>CAVUSR010000001.1:0-22715 GCA_963744185.1 uncultured Acidobacteriota bacterium
AAGTCCTCCCACATCTCCCCCATTGATTACATGCAGTTTTCCGCTCCTGGCTATGATCACGTCTGGGTCATCATCGGGCGCGCGGCAAACAGCGATCTCACACACCTCAAGACCTGGGGCGACGAAGCGGTATGGTGCGATCCCTGGCAGGGCGACGACGGCGTCGTCTTCAGTGTCCAGGACTTCGTCAAAGGCAAAGTACGAAACCTCAACGCCATCTTCAAATGCAACACGGCAGAGCTGGTGGAAGCCGGCGTCCCCATAGTTGTCAGTAGCGCGTAACCCGCAAGATGCGAGCAACGAGGGCGGCCCGGGTGCACAGAACTTTCCCAACCAATGCGTTGTCATCCGGCAGCGTAGCGGAGGGATCTGCGGTTGTTCTTGTCTTTGCTTAACTCACCCACGCAACCCACACCGCGCCCGTCCTTGCGAGAAGTCTGATCGCAAGGGCGAGACGGCCGCACACTCACCTGACCGAACTCTACGAACCTCAAATCCTGCTACGCTGATCTCATGCCCGAGACCCGCACCATCCATGGCATCCGCGTCCTCGAGTATCCCGCCGAAGGCCCCATCCTCAGCAACGACCGCGCCATCATGGACCTCATCGCCGACGGCCGCTCCCACTCCGCCGACATGGTCGTCGTCCCCACCACGCGCTTCGCCCCGGAGTTCTTCCAACTGCGCACCCGTCTCGCCGGCGACCTGCTGCAGAAGTTCGTCAACTACCAGTTGCGCCTCACCATCCTCGGCGACCTCACCAGGGAAGCCTCCGAGAGCCAGTCCCTCCAGGCCTTCATCCGCGAGTCCAACCGAGGCGCCCAACTCTGGTTCCTTTCCTCCTTCGAGGAACTGGAGCAAAAGCTAACTGCCACGGAGAAGAAGTCGCCGCACTGACTTCGAGTGCCCAGGTCGTCGCCTTTCGATACATGGACGGCACTCCCTTCCCGCGGCCTCTCTGTCATACTTACCCGGTGTTTTCCCTTATCAGACCCACGCCGGCCGCAATCGACAACGCGATCGCGATCGCCCGCGACCTGCCTGCAGCCACCCCGGCGCTGCTCACGCTCCACCGCGGTCCAATCGCACCAGAACCGCCCCGAGGCTTTGTTCATGACGTCTCGTCTACCGAGATCGGTCGCGGACGCGAGGTCTTTCAACGCGCTTGCCAGGCTTTTTCGACATGGGTTCACTTCGACCTCGGATGGGTTCGTGTCGCCAATCCCGCCGCTCCCATTCGCTCGGGAACCATCGTTGCAATCGAAATTCACGCAGCCGGCCTCTGGTCCCTCAATCTCAGCCGAATCGACGAGACCGTCAACACGCCAACTCTCTTCGGCTTCATCTACGCCACCACTCGCGTTCACGTCGAAGAAGGCCGGGAGCGCTTCCTGCTCGGCTTTGATCCCAACACCGAAGTCGTCACCTACTCAATAGAAGCCATCTCCCGCCCTCGCCATCTTCTCGCGCAACTCGCCTATCCGTTCACTCGCCTCATGCAGCACCGCTTCGCCGGAGAGTCCCACCTCCGCATGCGCCACGCAGTCCAGCCTCATTCCGGCTGAACTCGCACAACGGTTTTATGTCCGCCACAAAAGCACCACGATCCCCAGCCACTTTGCACTCGGAAAATCGACCTTCAGATTCCTTAGTCTCAGCGCTTTCCCACCGCAAACCAAGCCATCCCGCGGTAGGAATCGGCCACCACCCAGGCCCCCGCTGTCAGCACCGCGGAATCGATGGTCTCACTCCATTGATAGGCGCTCTTGGGTCCGGCAACCGCGATAATGGGCACCCACACCAGCAGCGTAAACAGGCCCATCTGCAAAGCCGAGAGCGTGGCTGCCAGTCGCGCATACACCCCGATCAATATCGCCACACCGGCCGCGATAAAGGCGCCGCCGGTGAAATTCGCCCAGGCCATATGCCCCGGCAGCCAGCCGGGCACCATCTTGGCGGTTGGTTTGGGATACAGGAAGTGAGCCACGCCAAACGGAATCATCGCCATGCCGTAGAGCACGCGCGCAGTGCGCAACCCCGACTCGCCAGTGGCGAAAGCAAGCCGCTTCCTGTCCCAGGCAGTGGCAAACCAGACATACAGCACCCACGCGGCCGCCATCATCACCGGGGTCTCCCCGAGTCCTGCCCACAAGGTATCCAAACCCGGCGCGACGAAGACCGCGGGCACTCGAAACAGCAGCCACCAAAGCGTAAGAAAAACGAGCAGCACCCGCGCCGCGAGCGCCGCCGTCCGCCTCCACAGCAACCCGACACCGGTTGCCAGGGAGACGAACGCGGAGAGATAAACCAGCGCCTCGCGTGCGGGCACACCCTTGGGCACCGGATCCCAAATCACGGTGAAATCGCCTTTAATCAGGCTTATGACCCCGAGTGCGATCATGGCCGCCGCAAACACCACGTGACCCGCGCCAGCAATGCGCATCGCTCGACCCTCGGGTTCGGCGGTCACCGGATCGGTTCCAGAGTCAACTTCTGCACGCGCCAGTTCAGCAACTCGGCCGCATAGAGCACGCTTTCCGCCGGACACGCCAGTTCGTGAATCCACCCAAATTGCCCGACGCCGTGGCCAGACGTGCCCAGCACGCCCAGCACTTTTCCGTCCAGCGTTAGTTTGTAAATACGCCCCGGATACCCATCCGCCGCGTACAGCACCTGGTGCGGGCCAGGCGTAATGCAGATCGCCCACGGAGAGCCATTCATCAGCGTCTTGTTCAAAGGCGCGGGCGCTTCTGCGCTGGCCGGAGTTGCGGAAGGCGCGTTCCCAAACCAGGGATGCAGCGTGCGATCGTAGGGAACATCAATATGGATCTCGCGCAAATACTTGCCGTCTGAATCGAACACCTGGATCCGCCCGTTGCCGCGGTCGGCCACATACACCTTTCCGGAATCATCCACCGCGATGCTGTGTGGCGTGCTGAACTGGCCCGGCCCCGCCCCCGGCTCCCCCCACGACTTCACCCAGTTGCCATCTTTATCAACCTTGGCGATCCGCGAATTGATGTACCCGTCGCTGATGTACGTATTGCCGGCCGATCCCACGCCATGTCGGTGACCTGTCGAAACAAGCCATCGACAGGCGGCAATGGCGGCTTGGGATGCTTGAGCGGCCCCGTGCCTTCATCAGACGCCTCCTGCTTGCGCCCGAACACCATCAAAACCCGGCCTTCCGGGCTGAACTTGATCACCATATCCGAGCCCTTGTCGGCCACCCAGATGTTGTCGTTCCTGTCGACCTTCACCGCATGCGCATAGCTCCACGCATACAAACCATGGCCAATCTCGCGGAGGTACTTCCCGTCGCCGTCAAACTCGAGCAACTGCGCCGCCGCCGCCCCATAAGCCGGGCCGCTGGTGCCGCCACGCGAGAACACAAAGACATGTCCCTTGGAATTCACCGCCACGCCCGCGACCTCGCCGAAATACAGATCCACCGGCAGCTTCAGGAAATCCGTCTGGGCATGAAACTTGATTTCCGGCGCCACTTGCTGCGCGGCCAGCTGCACGGCCACGCAATACACAGCCACCAATGCCAACGCTGTTGTCGCGAAGGGTTTCATCCATCCCCTCCCAGGGTCGTCAAAGTGACGCCAGTCTACACGACGCACAACCGCCGCCCGCCCCCACGCCGTACTCCATCCTGCGGGCCTTTTCCTGCCGCAAGAGCGCGAACCCGCAAATGTCTCGATACCGCGAAGGGAGCCGCGGCTATTGTCCCGGCGTGTGCCCAATGTGCTGATCCGCCCACTGGATAAACCACTTCATGTTCGGCGCATCGGTATGTCCCCCATCATGCTGCCGCCACGCAAGCTCCCCATCCAGATGCCCTTCATTCACCGGCGGCATCTTCGCCGTGCGATAGTCCTCCCCGAGATCCAGTCCCTTCGCCCCCAGCAGCTTCCACACGCGGTTCGCATCGATGGTCGCCATGAAGCTGCCCTCATGGTCCAGCCACTTCGCGTCTCCCTTCTGTGGGATCCCATAGCTGATGAACGTCAGCCGCGGCGCGCACAGCGCAATCAATTCATTCGAGTCCACCGGAATATCCCCCGGCGTCATCTTGCCGAACGTCGCCTCGCTCGCTCCGTACTTGATGAAATTCCCCGCCATCCAGTAGTACTCGCCGCCGGTCAGGCTCTCCACCGCCTCGCCAAAGTTGCGCCGCAGCAGCGTTGCCCCGCCCTTGCCGCTCGACCCCACCAGCACCATCGCAAATCGTGGATCGAACGCCATCGTCACCAGCGCCGCTTTGCCGTAGCGCGACACGCCCTCGATCCCCACGTGCTTCGCATCCACCGCCTTGTCGGTCTCGAGATAATCCAGCACCCGTCCCGCGCCCCAGCCCCACGCCCGCAGCGCCCCCCAGTCCTCCGGCGTACGCGGCTGCCCCTTGTTCACCAGCCCGATGATCCCCCGCGTGATCCCCTCGCCGTTATCCGCCTGCACGCTCGCCGGGTCAAACAACACAAAGCCCCATCCCGCCGCGATCAGTTGCCACATGTTCGGCGGATCGCCATCCTCGTTCGGCTCCGGCCTCTGAAAGAACGGCGGCTCCTTCATCGGCTCCCACGCCGGGTGCTTCTCAAACACCTCCTTCAGCGACGGGTCCTGCTGCAGCATCAACGTCTTCATCGCCTGGTTCACCCGCGCCAGTTCCTCGCCCCGCGGCTCATTGGGATTCGGAAACCGCGCCGGCCCGAACATGATCAGCACCGGCACCGGACCCTTCGCCATCGCCGGCAGCACCTCAATCGCGTGCATCTTCACCGGGATCGCCGGATACGCCGAGTTGTCCACCTCGCCAATCAGTTCCTTCGCCGTTACCGGTGTGAACCCCAGGAATTCGTGATCCACAATCCCCGCCGTCCACGTCACCTTGGGCACGTTCTTCGGCACGCGCCCATAGACAAACTTCTCCAGCCCCTCCACAATCTCCGGCCGCCGCTTGTCCCACCAAATCGCCGCCGTCGTCACCTTCTGCCCATCGTTCATGGTCAGCGGATCGGGCACATTGGGATAAGGATTGGCCAGCGACTCGTCGTAGTTGGCATGGTTCGGTGCCTTCTCGTTCCCACTCGGCCCCGGTCGCAATGCCTTGATCCCCAGCTGCTCCATCATGTTCTGGTGATCCTGGTCGGCCGTAAAGCTAACCGGCGGCTTGCTCGCCGCATCCTGCCCTCGAAGGCAAACACAAACCCCACTTCCCAGGCACAGAAACAAAACACCCGACCTGAACAATCGACGCACGCGCACGCTCCCTCGGTGATATGCTGGCTTGGCTCGAAAAACGATTTACTTCGGGACCCATACTAAACCGCGCCCTATGAACCTTGCACGGAAATTCTTCCCCATCGTCGCTGTCGCCGTCCTCGCCGCATCCTGCCCGGCACAGGCGCCCCGCCCTGCCACTTCGAACTGGGTCGCCACCTGGGGAACCTCGCAACAAGTCCCCGAACCGGCCAACGCGCTTCCACCCGAAGACCTTCGCGACGCCACCGTGCGCCAGATCTTCCATCTCTCCATCGGCGGCTCTGTAATACGCATGCACCTCTCCAACGCCTTCGGCACCGAGGCCCTCCACTTCACTTCCGTCCACATCGCCCGCCCCGTCTCTCCAGCGTCTTCCGCCATCGATCCCGCCAGCGACCGGCCGCTCTCTTTTGCCGGCAACCCCGACGTCACCATCCCTCCCGGGGCCGAATTCGTCTCCGACCCAATCCCCTTCCCCGTCGCGCCGCTCTCCGACCTGGCTGTCTCGTTTCACCTCGACGCGCCCCCCGCCCGCGAGACAGGCCATCCCGGCTCGCGCGCAACGTCGTACTACCTCCACGGCGACTTCGTAACCGCCGCCACTCTCGCCCAGCCGGATCAACCTGCCCCCAAGTCCGTCGATCACTGGTACCAGGTCTCTGAAATCGACGTGCAATCCACTGCCGGCGCAGCCGCTATCGTAGCCCTGGGCGACTCCATTACCGACGGCCACGGCGCCACCACCAACGGCAACGACCGCTGGACCGACATCCTCGCCGAACGCCTCCAGGCCTCGCCCGCCACCAGCAACATCGGTGTCTCCAACCAGGGCATCGGCGGCAACCACATGCTCACGGACGGCCTCGGCCCCAGCGCACTCGCCCGCTTCGATCGCGACGTCCTCGCCCCCGCCGGCGTCGAATGGCTCATCGTCTTTGAAGGCGTCAACGACCTCGGCGGTCTCGCCCGCAACGGCGAAGTCCCCGCCGCCGATCATGCCGCACTGGTTCAGCACGTCCTCGCTGCTTACCAGCAGATCATCGTTCGAGCCCACGCCCACGGCCTGCGCGTCTATGGAGCCACCATCACCCCGTACGTCGGCAGCGGCTACTACCACCCCGGCCCCCTGAGCGAAGCCGACCGCCAGGCCGTCAACCAGTGGATTCGCGCCGCCGGCCACTTCGACGCCGTCCTCGACTTCGACGCCGTGGTTCGCGATCCCCAGCACCCCGACCAGCTCCTCCCGGCCTTCGACTGCGGCGACCACCTCCACCCCTCCCCCGCCGGCTATAAGGCCCTCGCCACCGCCATCCCCCTCACCCTCTTCACCCGCTGACCTCCGGCATTTGCAGCAGAACGGGACGGTAGGCCGGGGATTGATCCCCGGCATCAAAGCACGCAAAATCAACACCGGGCTGGCAGGGATGGGTTTCAACCCATCCATTTATCCTCTGAGGCGTGCTTTCGCCATCTCTCCCTCGATCAATGTCGTGCCTCGACGCCTGCTCCTCTTCAGCACAAATTCCTTTCGCCGGATGATCCGTCCACGTATCCTTGCCGCATGCCCCGCGCCCGCTCGCTCCGCGATCTATTCCTGTGCATTCTGCTCGTGGGCTTGCCCCTGTTCAACGCGCGTTCCCAGGCCACGGCACCTCTCATCGTGGCCGGACTCGGCAAAGCAACCGTCCCCCTCGATGGTCCCTGGCAGTTCCACACCGGCGACAACACCGCCTGGGCCGGCCCCAACCTCGACGACTCAAACTGGGAACAGGTCGACATCAGCCGTCCCTGGGGAGACCAGGGCCACTGGGCCTACGCAGGCCGCGCCTGGTACAGGCGGCACATCGACTTCTCGGGCGCGCCCGGCGACACAACCGGCCTGGCCCTGTTTGTGCCCGGCGCCGTCTGTTCCTACCAGGTCTATTGGAACGGCCGCCTCATCGGCAGCACCGACCGCATGCCCGCGCCCACATCCATCAACCAGTCCACGGCGCAGATCTTTCCGCTCGGCCTGCCGGCGCATGGCGTGCTCGCCTTTCGCGTCTCCACTACGCCCCTCGATTCCACCACCGCGGGCAATCAACTTGGCTCCATCGCCACACCGCGCGTCGGAAACATCGAGTCCATCGGCAACCTTGCCGCGTACGAACATGCAACGGCGATCCGGGAAAAATTCCTTGAGATCGTGCAAATCCTCATCTACGGGCAACTGTTCCTGCTTGGAGCGCTCGTCTGGCTGCGCAATCGCAACCAGAAACTGCTCTTCTGGATGTCCGCGTTTCTCCTTTCCCACACCCTTTGGATTTCGCTGGATCCGGTCCTCTTTCCGTGGTTGCTGTCGAGCCCCGTGGCCTGCGCGTTTTACGGGCCCACCTTCCACTCCCTCGAGGACATCGCCCTCTGGTACCTGCTCCTTTATCTGCTCGACCTCGATCGATACCCCGGGCTCGTGCGTTGGACCCGCATACTCGCCTCCATCACCTTCTTCTCGGCCATCTTTGACGACTTCGTGTTTCTCATGCCCGCCAGAGACAGCCATCCCCTGGCGTTTGAGTCTCTCGACGCCGTTGCCACAATCGGATTTTCCCTGCCGGAGATCTTTCCCCTCGTCCTGATCGCTCTCGCCTTTCGTAAGCGGATGAACCCCGCACGCCTGTTTGCCGTCGCTGCATTTCTTTCCGACATGTATTTTGTGGTAGCCCACACGGCTGAACAGGGCGAGCGGTTCACCCGATGGACCCTCTACAATTCCATGACCCGCCCTCTGTTCACGATCGATGGAATTGGTGTTTCCATCCCTACTATCCTCTCGTTGCTGCTGGTCTGCGCCATCGTCTACGCCGTCTATCGCTACATGGTTCTGCAAGACCAGCGGCAAACTGCCATGCAGCAGGAGTACCGCAACGCGCGAGCCGTGCAGCAGGTGCTGATTCCCGATGCCATTCCCCAGGTGCCGGGGTTTGCCATCGAAAGCCTTTTCAAACCGGCCGGCGAAGTCGGCGGCGATTTCTTTCAGATCCTGCCCATTGCTTCGACGGAGGGAGCAGGGGCCTTCAGGCCCCTCACCCCGGCAACAGATCAGGAGGGCTTCAGCCCCGGACAGTTTTTTCTCCCCAAATCCGAGCCGGCCTCGGTCCTCATCGTCATCGGCGATGTCAGTGGCAAGGGCATGCCCGCGGCCATGATGGTCTCTCTGCTCGTCGGCACCGTTCGCACCCTGGTTCACTTCCTCGAGAGCCCGGCCGCGATCTTGACTGCGATGAACCAGCGCGTGCTGGGCCGAAGCCAGGGTGGATTCACTACCTGTCTCGTCCTCCACGCCAACACCAATGGCACGCTCACTGTCGCCAATGCGGGGCACCTTGCCCCCTACCTTGCCGGCAAGGAACTCCCGCTTGAAAACGGCCTTCCACTCGGCCTCGCCGCGGACGCCGCCTACACGGAATCCACCTTTCAACTCGCGCCGGGAGACCAGCTCACCCTCCTCACCGATGGCGTGGTGGAAGCGCGTGCGGCGAACGGCGCACTGTTCGGCTTCGAACGCACCGCGGCCCTCTCCACAGACTCCGCCGCCGAAATCGCGAAAGCAGCGGAGCTGTTCGGGCAGGACGATGACATCACCGTCCTCACCCTCACCCGCCTTCCCGTCGGCGAAGAATCCACCGTGCCAGGCACCGTCTCCGTCCTCTCGCCCGCATGACCCCTGTGGAAATCGTGTCAAGAGGCAAAAATGAAAATAGTTTGTAACTCCCTTTAGAATCAGCGCAAAAAACTTTGCCCCAATTGGGTATTAATTATTCGAACCTGTCATACTGAATACAAGCTTTAAAAAAGAGCCTCTCCGGACAGCCGTCCGAAGAGGCTTTTTCATTTCGGGGGGAAGGGTACTGAATGAACACGACTCGCACCACACATCCCGCTGACTTGCTGACTTGCCAAAGCCACGAAGTGGCTGCTGACTCGCTGAAAACCAACCCACTCCGCCAACTCGCCAACTTTTTTCACCTTTTCACTTCTTCACTTCCTCAGGCACTTCACTCTTCACTTTTCACTGCCTTTGTGATTCAAATCACGGTCAGCACAAATTCCCCCCTTTTGTGTGGGTAATCAGATGAAAGCAAAGAACATGACCTTTTTTTATTTTGTGTGTGAGAGTGCCTTTATGAATCAGATACGTTGCAAAACAGTCGCGGAGAATCCAATCTCCCCCAATTTCAGTGAACTTGGTAGGCTAAAGACATGAAATTCGGCGTCCTCGTATTTCCCGGTTCCAACTGCGACCACGACACCTTTAACGTGATCGCGGAGATCGCGCATCAGCCCGTCACCTTTCTTTGGCACGACTCGGAAGACTTGCAGGGTGTGGATGCGGTTTTGGTTCCCGGCGGATTTGCCTACGGCGACTACCTGCGCACCGGCGCCATCGCGCGTTTCTCTCCGGTCATGGGGGCGGTCAAAGAGTTCGCGAATCGCGGCGGTTTGGTGCTGGGCATCTGCAACGGATTTCAGATCCTCACCGAAGCCGGCCTGCTGCCCGGCGCGCTGATGCGGAATGCCGGCCTGAAGTACATCTGCAAGCAGGTGAACCTGCGCACCGAAACCACCGATAGTCCCTTCACCAGCACCCTCAAGAAGGGCGACGTGCTGCAGATTCCCATCGGCCACATGGAAGGCAACTACTTCTGCACGCCCGAAGACCTGCAGCGCCTCGAGGCCGAAGATCGCATCGCCTTCCGCTACGCCACCCCGGCGGGGGAAGTGACGGCCGCGGCCAATCCCAACGGCTCGCTGAGCAACATTGCCGGCATTCTGAACGAAGGCCGCAACGTGCTCGGCATGATGCCGCATCCTGACCGCTCGAGCGAGCAGATTCTGGGCTCGGCCGACGGCTGGAAGATCTTCGAGTCCATGGTCGGCGCCCTGGCGGCGAAGTAGCTCTACAAACCAAGGCCGCCGTCTACGGTGAGGATCTGGCCGGTAATAAACGAAGCGGCGGAGGCGAAGTAAAGGACGGCCCTGGCGACGTCGTCCGCGGTGCCGTTGCGCTGCAGGGGAGTCTTCGCGGCAAAACGCTGGGCGTCCGTTCCCTGCTCTTCTTCCATCTCGATCCAGCCGGGGGCGACACAGTTGACCGCGACTTCGGGGGCAAAGGCCTTGGCCATGGCCTGGGTGAGCATGTGGAGGGCGGCTTTCGAGGCGCAGTAGTGGGCGTGGCCGGCCCAGGGGCGCAGGCCGCCGAGCGAGCCCATGTTGATGATTCGGCCGCGTGCGGCGCGCAGATGCGGAAGGGCTTCGCGGGCGACGAGGAACGGGCCGCGGGTGTTGGTCTCAAAGACGGCGTCCCACTGGGCGACGCTGAGCTGGTCGAGAGGCGCGGTTTCGAAGAGGCCGGCATTGTTGACGAGGATGTCGAGCCGGCCGAGTCGTTCGCGGGCCGCGGCGACAGCTTCCCTGACCGAGACTTCGGAGCGCACGTTGCACTCGACGGCGTATGCCCGACGGCCGAGCTGCTCAATGGCGTCGACGGTTTCCACAGCGTCGTCGGCGGAGGTTCGATAGGTTATGGCGACGTCGGCTCCGGCACCGGCGAGGGTGAGGGCGATAGCGCGGCCGATGCGGCGTGCGCCGCCGGTGATGAGAGCGGATTTACCGAGGAGGGGATGGTCTGACATGACGGTTGGGTTCGTGCTTTCCCACCTGAACGCAGAATGCGCGTTTGAGATGGGGCACTCTGCGCTTGTGGTGAGTTGGGCGTCCCGAAGAACAACGGCAAGAACAACCGCAGGTCCTTCGCTGCGCTCAGGAAAACAACCTTCTCTTTGAAAGAATCCTTATTGAAAAGAACCTTATTGAAAACAACTCTTCTTCGAAGCGGCCCTTATGGCGGAATTGATGACTGGGCGGATCAGTTGGGCTTGGAAGTGTCGGAAGGTTTGTCGGAATCCTTCTTGTCGTCGGGCTTTTCCTGTTTGTTTTTCGCGTCTTCGTGGGGTTTGTAGATGGAGTACTGCTGGCCGGGGCGCTTCATGCGGACTTCAAGCGTCATCTGATCCTTGTCCACCTTGTAGTCCTGGCCGTAGGTCTGGAAGCCCTTGGCGATGACCTGCAGGCGGACGGTGTCGCCCAGGGGAAGGACGTCGATGACGCATTTGCCGTCCTCATTGGACTTGAGCTCCATGTTGCCCTCGTCCTTGCCGTTGACCATGGGATGGAAGACGATGGCGGCGTTCTCGATGGGCTTGGCATCGACGTCGCGGAGGACCGTTACCTCGAGCCTGGCGGTCGCCGGGGGCGCCTTGTATTTGCGCCCGCGCTTGTCGGTGCTCTGGGCGGAGGCGGAGAGGGTTACGACAGTCAATCCGAGAAGGATGGCAGGGAGGGCCAAACGAAGCTTGAGACTGCTAAGCATGCCTTCGATTCTATCGTGACCGTCACAGATGCCGCCATCGGGAATGCCTTAAGCTTGTCCTGACTCCGGGAGGCTGAACGCCATGTTTGCGGTGGCCGGGCGATGACCAACACAGTTCTGGCGACGGAAGCGGCGCGCAACCGTGTTCTCGTTGCGATCAAGGTTGCGCACACGGCGATCTGGGCGTTCTTTGTGACCTGTATCCTGGCGATTCCGCTGGCGGGATGGAGGGGGCAATTCGAATTGGCCTGGATCCTGACCGGGGTGGTGCTGGTGGAGTGCGCGGTGCTGGTGCTTAATCGGGGCGTGTGCCCGCTGACGCCGATGGCGTCCCGATTCACCGCTGAGAGGCATCCGGCATTTGATATCTACCTGCCGGGGTGGGTGGCTCGCTGGAACAAGGCGCTGTTCGGGTCGATCTTTGTGGCCGGGGAGATTTTTGTTCTCTGGCTGCGGTTTTTAAGGTGACACCGAAAGGGCCAACCCGGCTAACGCAGAAAAAGGCGCAGGACGGGGCACGGAGGCTTTGTGGCTCGTCAGGCTGAGAAGAGCAGCTTTGAGGATCAGGGCCGGGGCCGTGATACCCGGTTTCGGATCGACTATCATTAAAAGTGAGTGACAAACACTCAGATTGCTAAAAATGGCGCTTGACAAAGAGCAAGGTGCTTGCCTATCTTTAGCAATTGAAAGGCGACAGTGCTAGCAGTTGTCTGGCGAGGTTGCTTTTGAGGTGGCCCGCCCTGCATTCGGCGCACGCCTTGCCGAGAAATTCAGCAGTCCATTCCAATCTACAACTCCGCGGCCCGGGCTAGAGCCTGTCCGCGTGTGAAGGAGAAGCGAAGCAATGGCAGCAACATCAGTAACAACGACCTTCACCCCGCTCCACGATCGGATTCTGGTTCGCCGTCTGGAAGAGGGCGAAACCATGCGTGGCGGCATCATCATTCCCGATAGCGCCAAGGAAAAGCCCCAGGAAGGCGAAGTGATCTCCGTGGGCAAGGGCAAGTCGAACGACGAAGGCAAGGTCTTCCCGCTGGACGTAAAGGCGGGCGACAAGATTCTCTTCGGCAAGTACTCCGGCACCGAGATCAAGATCGACGGCGAAGAGTTTCTGATCATGCGCGAAGAGGAAGTACTGGGCATCGTTAAGAAGTAACGATGCAGTGGTCAGTGATCAGTGTTCAGTGGTCAGTACGACCCGCGCAGAGCGCGTGATTGAACAACAGATCTCTGGCCGCTGGATAAGCGAATTGATAGTGGTTACGCGATTCTGATCACTGACCACTGAGCACTGACAACTGTTTTTAGGAGAGAGATAGTAATGGCTAAGCAGATTCTGCACGGTGAAGATTCCCGCCAGGCGATCCTGCGGGGCGTGAACACGCTCGCGGACGCAGTGAAGGCGACGCTGGGCCCCAAGGGGCGCAATGTCGTAATCGAGAAGAAGTTTGGATCGCCCACCATCACCAAGGACGGCGTGACGGTGGCCAAGGAGATCGAGCTGAAGGACGCGCTGGAGAACGTGGGCGCGCAGCTCGTAAAGGAAGTGGCTTCGAAGACCTCGGACGTTGCCGGCGACGGCACGACGACTGCGACCGTACTGGCGCAGGCGATTTTCCGCGAAGGCGTGAAGACGGTGGCTGCGGGTGCGAACCCGACGGCGCTGAAGCGCGGCATCGACAAGGCGGTAAGCGCCATCATCGGAACGCGCGACAAGGACGGCAAGTGGACGACCGAAGGCGCACTCGGCAAGCTGTCGAAGCCGGTTGACGAAGGTTCCGTGGCGCAGGTTGGCGCGATCTCCGCCAATGGCGACCAGGAGATCGGCGACATTATTGCGCATGCCGTGAAGGTGGTGGGCAAGGATGGCGTGATCACGATTGAAGAGTCGAAGACGATGCACACCGGCCTCGAGACCGTGGACGGCATGCAGTTTGACCGCGGCTACCTGAGCCCGTACTTCGTGACCGACGCGGAGCGCCTGGAAGTTGCGCTGGACGATCCGTACATCCTGATCTACGAGAAGAAGATCTCGGCGATGAAGGATCTGCTTCCGCTTCTCGAGCAGGTTGCCCGTGGCGGCAAGCCGCTCCTGATCATTGCGGAAGACGTGGAAGGCGAAGCGCTGGCGACACTGGTGGTGAACAAGCTGCGCGGCACGCTGAACGTGGCGGCGGTGAAGGCTCCGGGCTTCGGCGATCGCCGCAAGGCCATCCTGGGCGACATCGCGATCCTGACCGGCGGCAAGGCGATCACGGAAGACCTGGGCATCAAGCTGGAAAGCATCAAGCTCGAAGACCTGGGCAAGGCCAAGCGGATCACGATCGACAAGGACAACACCACGATTGTTGACGGCGCGGGCAAGCAGAGCGAGATCGAAGGGCGCGTGAAGGAGATCCGGTCGCAGATCGAGAAGACGACCTCGGACTACGACAAGGAGAAGCTGCAGGAGCGGCTGGCCAAGCTGGTGGGCGGCGTTGCCATCATCAAGGTTGGCGCGGCCACCGAGACCGAGCTGAAGGAGAAGAAGGCTCGCGTTGAGGATGCGTTGCATGCGACGCGCGCGGCTGTGGAGGAAGGCATTGTCCCGGGCGGCGGTGTTGCCCTGGTTCGTGCGATCCCCGCGGTTGACGACCTGATCAAGACGCTGGAAGGCGACGAGAAGATCGGTGCGCAGATTGTGCGCCGCTCGCTCGAAGAGCCGCTGCGCCAGATTGTGGCGAATGCCGGTGAAGAGGGCGCGGTGGTGGTGGCGAAGGTGCTGGAGTCAAAGGATCCGCACTATGGCTACAACGCGGCGACCAGCGTGTTCGAGGACCTGGTGAAGGCCGGTGTCATCGACCCGACGAAGGTGACGCGGACTGCGCTGCAGAACGCGGCGTCGATTGCCGGACTGCTGCTGACCACCGAAGCACTGGTGGTGGAGATGCCGGAGCCGAAGCAGGCGCCTGCGGGCGGCGGCCACGGCGGCGGCGGCATGGACGGAATGTACTGAGCAAGTGATCAGTGATGCAGTGATCAGAAAATGCGAAAGGCCTCCGGCGAAAGCTGGAGGCCTTTTTGTTGCGCAGAACCAACACAGCGATCCACGGGAAAAGGCGATCCACGAGGGCCAGTGGCTTCAACCCTGCGAGGCGAAAGCAATAAACCGAATCAGGATGCGACGCGGGCCGACGTGATGGAGGTAACGGTCGCGGTCTGCTGCTTCTTGAGCGGGCGGAGCCAGCCTGCGGAGAGCCAGGCGTCGGGAACGGCGAAAACGGACCAGCCGCAATCGATGCAAACGCTGACATCCGGCGAGGGCGTCATGGGCGGGTGGCTGAGGGTGCGCGGAGAATTGCGATAGAGGCGAATCTCCGCTGGAACTGTTGCGACTGCATCGGAGTGACACTTCGGGCAGATCACACGCGTACCTCTGGGGCTTTGTTGAATCTCTTCTTGAGAAGGACTACCTCAAGGGTTACCACGGACGGCAACGCGCCTGTTTGGCAGGGATCAAGCGCTGACTTGAACGATACGCCGCGATTTTGGGAAAGGTTGCTTCGATGCAAAACTGGCATTGATGCTGTAAAAATAAGTTTACCCGATATGAACAAGTTGTTAGATTGTGATTTTACGGGGTGCCCGGCCCTGGCGGAGAATCGGGCGGGTCCGGCCGCAGCGTTCGTGATGCAGACGGACCCGCTCGGAAAGTTGTTCTAATACGTGATGTGGAAGCCCATGGTGAACGCGCGGTTTCCGCCGATGGTGCCGGTCACCGAGCCGAAGTTGGCAGCGTTGTTGGGGCAGTAGGTTTGATTGGTCACGGTCAAGGCCGCCGTGCAAGTGCCCTGGCCGACGGCAAGTTTGAGAGGCAGTTGCGTTCCCTTCCCCGAACCGGTGGAGACGGGGACTTGATCCAGGTTAGCCAATGCCGACTGCTGGTCGACGGGATCGCTTGATGTGACAACCTGACCATAACCGAGGAAGCTGCGGTAGGTGCTGCAATTGTTGTAGCCCTCGCTGATGGCGGAAGCCGAGCATCCATTGTTCTGACGAAACTGCGCCTGGTCCTGAGGAACATCGGGGCTGGTGGTGTTGGTCACGTTGAAGGCATTGAGCTCGTATTGGAACCTGACCCTCTCCGTGATCCGGAAACCTTTCCGCAGAGAAAGGTCAAGGCGCTTCTGCAATGCCTGCCTGAAGATGTTGCGCTGGCCCACATTGAAGGCGGTCTGGTAGATATCCTGCGGATCATCGCCGGTGGAAACCGGCACGCCGTTGGTGCCGGGCTGCACGTAGCGGATGGCGATCTGCTTCGGATCGACGTAGGGGATGTAGTTGCCGCCCGCGTCGCGGAACTTTCCGGGGTTGCCGGTGAGAGCGGATTTGGGATGGCTCGGGTCCTTGATGCCGAGGACCGGGTTCATGAGGGTTGGGAAGTTGCCGAAGTTCAGGCTGCCCACCGCGCCATAGAACTCGTAAAGCGACCATGGCTCGCCACTCTGCAGGGTTCCGACGCCGGTCAGGTGCCAGTCGTTGGTGAGGTAGGAGGCAAAGTTGTGGGTCTTGATCGCGTTGGGCACTTCCACCTGGAAGTTACCGGTAAACACATGCTTGCGGTCGAAGTCGGAGCTGGCCCAGGAGTCGCGCAGGTGATTCGGATTGTCGCCGGTGAAGAACAGGCCGATGTCGCTCTGCTCATCGAGCGAATGGCTCCAGGTATAGCTGGCGCCCAGCTGGAAGTGTTGTGCGAGCCGCTTTTCTACGTGCGCCTGCAGGGCGTCATAGGCCGAGATGCCGACGGTTTTGAAGTCCGCAGCATTGGGGCTGTATCCGACATACGGGGTTCGGAAGTCGGTGTTTCCGGCGTCGAAGGTATTCCAGGGCTCAACGGAGATCGGAGCGTAGTCGTAGTTGGGACCGACCTCGTTGTTCTGGTTCATGACCTCCATGCCATAGGTTGAGGTCTCACCCCAGATCGGATTGGTGGATGTGGCGATTCCGGGTTCGTTGATGGGGATCGGGATCACGGAATGACGGCCGCGATTGCCGGCGTATCCGAGGGTGATCGCGATGGTGCTGGCCGGTTGCCATTGCACATTCAGGGTGTAGTTGATGGTGTATGGCAGCACGTTGCCCTTGTCGTAAACACCAAAGTTGAGCGGCGTGGTGCAGAGGAAGTAACCTTCCTGGCTTTGGAGGCCGCTGCAGTTCTTTCCGAACTGCGCGTAATAGCCGCCGGAAGGCTGTCCGGTCATCTCGTTCAATTGAGCCTGCAGGGCGGCGCCCACGACACCCGGGTCCGCGCTTGGCGGTGTGTAGATGCCGCCCTGCGCGGGCGTACTGAAGGCCAAGTCGCCCATGGGGTTTTCAAGGGTAAGACCAGCGTCTGCGTCGGTATTGCCGGTAGCAACGCTCACCAGGGGCGAGGATTCGGTAACGCCGAAGGGACCGCCGATAGAACCGCCCGCAGGTTGCGAGAGATAGCTGAAGAGTTCCCCACGGTCGTAATAGATGCCGGCGCCGCCGTTGATGACGAGGTTGCTGTGGTAGGCCTTGGGGGCCCAGGCGAAACCAACACGGGGCGAAATACCCCATTGGCGTCCTGTGAGGGTCGAAGCGGAAACGCCTCGCGTCGGGTTCTCCTTGTTATTACCGGCGATCACGAATCCTGAATTCACAACGTTGAATCCGGTGGTGGTCGTCCCGGTCACGTTGTAAAGCTTGGGATCGAAGTTGAACATGTCGCCGTATTTTTCCGTCATGCCGCCGTGATAGTCGTAGCGAACGCCGGCGGTGATGCTGAGGTTGGTCTCGACCTGCCACTTGTCCTGCACGTAGCCGCTGTATTCATTGGTGCGATAGTAGCGGTCGGCGGCGTTTCGGTGGGTATTAGGATCGATACTCTCCACAACGCTGGAGCTGTGCACCGCCCCCTGCAGGAAATTGTCAAATCCGCTGATGGAAAGCTGGGCATGACCGGTACGGTTATTGGTGATGTTGAGCTGGGTATAGCTGTAGCCGCCACCGGCGACGATGGTGTGTTTGCCGGCTGTGAAGATCACGTTGGTTGAGGGATTCAGGCGGTTCTGATAGTAGCCCATGTCTACAAAGGCGCCAGGCGTTCCGGCTGGGCCGATGTCGAGAGCTGGCGAGTACTGATCGAAGTTGCCAAAGTTCTTGATCTCGAGACCGGGCAGCACATTGGCAACCAGGTTGTCAGTCTGCGCGGCTGAAACTCCCAGGTTGCCGCCGGAGAAGGCCTGGGTGTAGTTGGTGAAGGAGCCCATGCGGACAAAGCCGAGCCGCTGCTCCCAGTTCAGCTTCTGACCGATGGAGATGGTGTTGCCGATCGAAAAGACCTGCGCGCCGTTGTGTGCCGTGACCGGGAACCCGGCCGTCGCCGAGAAGCCGAAGGGGCGAGTCACCGGAGCGTTCTGATAGAAGTACTTCACTGAGACGCGATCATTCTTTGCCGCATCGTAGTCGAGCGAAACGTTGGCCTGATCGGATTTCAAGCGGGAGGTTCCAATGAGGATCACGTTCGGCACACTGGGGTTGTACTGGCCACCCGGATTCTGCGACGAGGGGATGAGGTACTGACCGTTGGGCAGTTTCGTATTCAGGAGCTGCGATGCGACCGGATCAATGCTGGTGGGAGCGGTGTCGGCGCCCCATGACAGGTCGGCCGCCTGCAGGCCGGCAAGAGAGCGGTCATCGGTTAACCCGGTGGGGACGGTCATTTCGGAAAGGCCGGTTCCGTTGTCTTCATTCAAACTGCGCTGGTAAGCAGCGAAGAGGAAGAGCTTGTCTTTGACGATGGGACCACCCACGGTGATTCCGGAATCCCAGCGACGAAGCCAGGGGTTGACCAGCGACCTGGGGAAAACGCCAATCCCATCGTTCTGGGTGAGCTGATAGGCCTGGTTGAAGAAGTAGGGGGACGCGTTGAGCAGGTTGTTGGCATAGGACCCATAGAGCTGGCCGTGCCAATTATTGGTACCGCTGCTGGTGTTCACGTCAATCTGCGCGCCGCTCGTGGCCCCTTGCTGCGCGTCGTACATTGACGCGTTCACGCGAATCTCCTGTGTGAACTCGGGAGGTGGTGAAGGCAGGCTGTTGCCGTTCGATCCGTAGACCGAGGTGCCCACTGAGAACGATCCTCCGACCGTTGGCGCGCTTCCGATATTGAAGTTGTAGCGCTGCGAGGAGCTGCCGCTGGAGCTTTTGCCATTGAACAGGTTGGTGGAATCGACACCGTTAACCTGGAATGTGTTGGAAGTATCGCGCTGGCCGTTAGCCCAGATTGGCTGGTTGCCGAGACCCGCGTTCGAATCCAGATTTGACAGCAGCTCCGCATTCACGCCGGGAGAGAGCACCGCCTCCTGGGTGAAGCTGCCGGTTGCCAGGGGTGTGAGGTCAATTTGGGCGCTGTCGAGGGTGTAGCCATTGGTGGCGTCGGTCGCATTGAGCAGCGGGTTTGCCGTGACTTGAACGGACTCCGTGGCCTGACCCAGTTTGAGTGTGGCGTTCACGGTGGCGGCGTGCGCCTCCTGCACAGCGATTCCCTCCAACAGCGTGGTCTCAAACCCCTCGTGCTTGACCTCGACCTGGTAGGAACCTACGGGCAGGTTAAAGATCTGGAAGAAACCGGTGGATTGGGTGGTGGTGGTTCGCGCGACTCCGATAGCGGCGGACGACACGGTGACCTTGGCGCCGACAACCGCGGCCCCGGTGGGATCGAGGACGGTGCCGTTGATGGATCCGAGGGTTTGCTGAGCAGACACTGGCGAGATACAGGCAAGTACGGCCAGAAGTGCCAGGCCGCACGAAAGGAAAAACATCCGGAGAGACGGGTTCATAGGCTCCTCGCAGACTTTCAAAGTCCGGGTTGGGAGATACGTAGGGCTTACCAGTAGAGGTTTGATCAGGCCAAGAGAGCAAGGAAGACTGATGAGTCTAGTTTGTTACATTCGCGCCGGAAGGCAACATGAAAATCGCAAATCTTTCACTTTGTAGAAGAGGAGCGGTGGAAAACGGGGCAGGATCATCAACCGGGCGAAGGCTGCTCAAGAACAAAAAAGGCGGAGGGATCTGGAAAAGAACCCCTCCGCCTGAGTGGAGAACTGGCCGGGCTGGTTTCAGCGGCCGGTTCCCTTGCTCCATTGGAAACGCAGTCCGGCGCGGAAGTTGAACGGCAGGCTGGGGTATCCAATCGGGGCGATGTGCTGGTTGCTGGTGAGATTCTCAGCGATGCCGTAGAGACCGAGCCACGAGAAGAGATCGAAGCTGCCCCCCGCATCGATCTTGGCGAAACCGTAGTCGAGATTGCGATTGGGCAGCAGCAGGCTGTTGCCGCCGTTGGCGTCGGCGAATTCGAGGTAGGTGGAGTCGTCGCTCCGGCTGGCGAAGGCCGCGTTCACCATCGCCGATATCTTCGCGTGAGAGTAGGTCGCCGACGCAAATCCGGTGTGCGGCGGACGGCGGAATGGGCGCGCGCCGACCAGCGGCGAGATGGCGCCGATGGGGATTCCGTTATAAGTGGGAGCATAGCCGCCGGTCAGGGCCTCGTTGTCGCTGTCAAAGGAGCGCTGGACCTGGGCCTGGAGCCAGGTGTATCCGCCGCGCAGGAAGATGCTGCGCCCGATGCCGCCTTCGACGGTCGATTCGATGCCCTGCGCCTGAAATGCCTGCGTGTTGACGCTGAAGCTGAAGACGTTGGGGTAGGAAGCCAGCGTGGTGCTCAATTGCTGCTGCTGAGCGGGCGTGAGATTGGTGAGCAGGTTGGGGAGGAGGTACTTGTCCACGGACTCGAGCTGCTTGCCGAATTCGTTGTGGAAGTAGGAAGCGCGGAAGAGGATGTGCTCGCTGAGAAAGGTCTGTTCGATGCCGCCTTCGTACATGCGCGCAGTGGGTGCGGCGAGCGGCGTGATGTGGAGTTGCTGCGCGGTGGACTGCAGGCCGTTGGCGGCAAAGAACTGGTAGAGCGAGCCGAACTGGTCAGTCAATGCGGGCTCGCGGACGGCATCGCCATAGTTGAAAAGGATGCGCGTGCCGCTGAAGACCCCGGCGCGGGGGCGCAGGGCGTAAAGTGTGAATCCGGCGCGGGGGGTAGTCTCAACGCCGAAGAGCGAGTAATGCTCGAGGCTGCCGCCAAGCGTGTAAAAGAAGCGGCTCTTGAAGTCGCCGTGGACGGAGGCGAGGTAGTCGTAGTTAGTGCGCTCGGTGGACTCGCTGATGGCGTAGGCGGGGATGACTTCGGAGCCACGCTCGTCTTCAAAGTGAAAGCCAATGAGGGCTGCGAGATGCGGCGTGACCGTGTAGTCGCCCTGGTAGACGAGTTGATCGCGATTCGACACGAGCTGGGATTGGTAAGGGTAGGTCTGCGCGTAGTCGAGGACCGCTTGACCTGTGACGGAAGCGCCGTTCGCGCCGCTGATGGTGACGACCTGCCCGAGCGAATCGCCGAACGCGTCGTAGGTGCCGCTGCCGCTCATTTGCCACAGGGAGTACTGCTCGCGCTTGCGGGTAAGCCCATAGCGAACCGAATTGTGAAAGGCAGCGGTCGTCTGGTTGTCGATCGAACCGCTCGCGTATAGGTCCTGGTCTTTCTGCGTGGCGTTGTCGGCGACGTGATAGAAATCCCATGCGTTGGGAACGCCGGTGGCGCTGATGTTGTAGTGCGCGGTGCCGCGGATCTGGGTAGAGCCGGTGGGCTGCCAGCCCAGGTTTGCGGCCGCGGTGCCGATGTGGTACTCGTCATGGGGCAGCGCGTTGGAGGTCTGGAACCAGTTGGCGGCGGCGAGGTAGTCGAGCTTGTTGTAGGCGCCGGCGATCGAGGCCTCTTCGCGCGAGGTGTTGAAGTTGCCTCCGTCCGCGCGCAGGAAGAACGACGGATAGCTGGTGGTGCCGCGCGGCGTGGTGAGATTGATGACGCCGCTTTCGGCGTCGGCGCCGTAAAGGCCGGAGTTCGTGCCGCGATAGACTTCGGCGCTTTGGACGGCGGTGGTGGGGAGAGTACCGAAGTCGAAGCGTCCGCCAAGGTCGGTGGCCTTCACGCCGTCGATGAGGATGTCGTTGTCGTCGGAATCGCCACCGCGGATGAAGAGTGAGGTCTGCGCGCCGCGCTGGCCGATCTGCTGCACCGCGGTGCCCGGCATGAGGCGAAGGTCGCTGACGAGGGTGGTAGGGAGATCGAGGTCGTGGGGACCGATCACATTGGTAGCGGCGCTGGTCTGGGGCTGCGGCGTGGGCGTGCCGGTGGCCGTAACCACGATGGACTCGCGCACCCACTCAGGCTCGAGAACCATGTTGCGCTCGATCGAGTCAAGGCGGCCGGCGTAGAAGCCGGGGGTTTCAAGCTGGCGGAAGCTTTTGGCGGAGACGACGATGTAGAAGCGGCCACTGGTGCCGGTGAGGATCTGGAAGCTGCCGTCGGCGGCGGAGACGGCCGAGCCCACCACGGTGCCGTTCTGGAGCAACGCAACGGTGGCGCCGGTGACCTTGGCCCCGGAGGCATCGGTTACCAAACCGCGCACGGAGGCGGCAAAGACAGGAACCGCAAGGACCAGACCGAGGATCGAGCTGAGGGGGATGACCAGACTTCGCAGATGGGAAACGCCGCGGGACACGCGGTCGCGCAGAGGTGCAACAAGCATGATGGCTCCTTCGTTCCCCTCGGAACGCAAGCGGGTTAAGGCGCCGAGGACCGGTCTCCTGACTTGCGCCTTGTCCAGTCCCCTTCCCAAGATCGACGTAAACCGGTCTCAGTGGTTGGCGGGCTCCGCTTGCGGGGAGCCTGACTGGTGTCCTGCCCAGACCGGTTGACGACCGGCGCGGCAGTGGCGCTCACAGTTGCGGGGCAGTAGCGGGTTTTCACCGCTTTCCCGAGCATCCTGGCGATTTCTGGAATTGTTTTGCAGTGTCGCGGGACGAAGTAAATCTGCCGGGCGAACCGCTCCATGTCATGAAGTCGATTTCAGTGACATCAACTTTTATAAAGCCACAGACGTGCGAAGTCAAAATGGAAGGGCGCGATGCGGGATGGAGAAGGAGT
>CAVUSR010000002.1:0-12647 GCA_963744185.1 uncultured Acidobacteriota bacterium
CGGCCAGGGTGCAGCGATCCGCCGGCAACTGAGATCTCATTTGTTGCTTCCAGGCGGATGCGCTTATTAAGCCGGAATAACCTGCGCCGCTGACAGCATTCGATCTGCGGGAAGTGTGCGCCGACAGCTCACCAAGAATAGAGAGCGACGAAAGCCTCACATCGCCCTCCAGTCACTGGTTGTTGGTTGCGGGCTGGTGGTTGTTTTGCGGCTCGCTCGCGGTGGCGGGAAAGCTGAAGAGCTTCTCCCGCCCAATCGCTCTTACGCGAGAATCCCAATCAGGGCTATGCCTGTTGAACGGTCAAAGGGATCGTCGCGCTGGTCGAGACGGTGATGGTTCTGGCGGTGGAACCTCAGAAACGCCGGTTCGCCGCAGAATGCATCGCGCGAAGGGGACCGTTGCGAAGCGAGCCCGCGCTCTCCGCGAGGGTTCGTCGCCGTCACTCGCATCCTGCCACAGGGAACTTTCAATGGACCGGCGACGTAGAATAGAGAGCGATGAAAGCCTTATATTGCCCTCTTGGGTACGGGCTCCGGTTGATGGTGGCGGGGCTGCTGGTGTTTTGCGGCTCGCTGGCCGTGGCGGAGAAGCTGGAAGAGCTTCCCAAGCCTACCGATTACGTGAGCGACTACGCGCATGTATTGTCGCCGGCGGCCATTGCGCAGATTGACCAGATTGCCAGCCAGTTGGACCACTCCGCGGCGCATGCGCAGATTGCGGTGGTAACGGTTCACAACATCGATGGAGAAGACCGCGACGACTACGTCAACCGGCTCTACCACCAGATGGGGATCGGGGCCAAGGGATCGGACCGCGGCGTCCTGATCTTTCTTTCGGTCGACGATCATCAACGGAGAATCGAAGTCGGATTTGGGCTCGAAGGGATATTACCCGACGGCAAAGTGGGCGATATCGGGCGCTCGGCCGTGCCGTATCTGCGAGCGAAGGACTACGACCAGGGAGTGCTCACCCAGGTCAGTCAAGTGGGTCAGGTGATTGCCGATGATGCGCACGTGACCCTGAATGACGAGCCTGCGACGCCGCAGATGGCGCCGCGTCGGGGCCACCGCAGCTCGCCGTTCGGCGGGCTCATTCTGCTGATCATTCTGCTGGTGTTCTTTGGCGGGTCGTGGATCTTCCGGCTGCTGTTTGGGGGGCTGCTGTTGAACTCCCTGGGGGGCGGGTGGCGCGGCGGCGGCTGGGGCGGTGGTGGCTGGGGAAGCGGCGGTGGTTGGGGTGGTGGCGGCGGTGGCGGCGGTGGATTTGGCGGCTTCGGCGGCGGGGATTCCGGCGGCGGCGGGGCGGGAGGAAGTTGGTGAGAAAAGTGATCAGTGGTCAGTGATCAGTGATCGGACTAGCGGCTGGCTAGCCGAGTTGCAGGGATCGGAAAGAACGAACGAGGTTGGAAGGGGCTCCTGAGGGGGCCGGAGGAGAACGGACTGTATGCGTCGTGGATCGATGGTGTTTGTGGTAATCATCGGAGTGATTCTGTTAGCCGCGCTGTTTGTGTATGGAAGCTTCAAGAGCGCGCAGAACCAGCTTGTGTCGAAGGACGAGGCGGTGAAGTCGGCGTGGTCGCAGGTGGATGTGGACCTGCAGCGGCGTGCGGACTTGATCCCGAACCTGGTGGAGACGGTGAAGGGATTCACGAAGGAAGAGAGCACGGTGTTCGGCGATATCGCGAACGCTCGGGCGGGCCTGTTGAACGCACAGGGACCGGCGGCGAAGATTGCGGCCAATGGAACCCTGGATTCGGCGTTCGGGCGGCTTCTGGCGCTGACGGAGAACTATCCGCAGCTACGGTCGAGCGACCAGTTCATCCGGCTGCAGGACGATTTGTCGGGGACGGAGAACCGGATTGCGGTGTCCCGGCGCCGGTATAACCAGACGCTGCAGGACTACAACACGTTTGTGCGGCAGTTCCCGAACAGCATCTGGGCGAACATGCTGGGATTCCACGAGAATACCGCGTACTTCCAGGCGAGCGAGGGGTCGCGGACGGCGCCGGCCGTGAAGTTCTGATTTCCGCTGATTCATCCTTATCGAGTCATTCAAAGGGCCATCCTCGATCGTGGATGGCCCTTTTTTGCTATATGGACTCAGGAGTAGCCTCACGACTTTACAACGACGCTAGCAGTTGTTCTTCAGCCAGGGATAGGTGTCTCCCAGCGCGTCGTTGTGAGCGTTGCAGGGCACGGTGCTCAAGTAGGTCCAGATGGCGGTGAGCTGATGATCGGTCATGTGCCGGAAATTGGGCCAGGGCATGACCTGCAGCAGCGAGCCATTGACGGGGAACGAGTAGCAGTTGTCGGTCACGGTAGGACCGCAGCTGAGATGAAGCTCGTCAAAGTCGTGGCCAGTGCGCATGATCTTGATGAACCTTTCCAGGTCGACTCCTCCTGCCGGATTTCCGGTGTTGTCGGGAGTGAGATTACGGGAAATGATGTTGGGCCCAAGTCCAGGGCCGCCGTACAGGGGACTGGTCGCGTCTTTTACGATTCCCGGTCCGACGGGACCGAAATTCTGGCCGCCGTTCAGGTAGGTTGCCTGGTTGAAGCGCGCGGGCTGGTTGAGCGGCGGAAGGAAATAGGGATTGCCGTTTCCAAGATACTCCTTGGCGGGGTCGGATCCGTGGCAGCCATTGCAGTCCGCCTGGGCGTGGATAATGAAGCTGCCGAGGCCCACGAGAGCTGGATCCTTGCCTTGCATGTTGATGAAGGGAGGGGCGATCTTCAGCCCGATTTCGGCCAGCTGCGCGTCCTGCTCATGTTCGTCGTCGGCGAGCACTTTATGGGAAACCAGCTGCATGCCAGCGAGGCCGACGATTCCAGCAGCGGAGACAGCGATTGCGGCCGCTCTCAGGATTCTGGGGAGTTTCATGCGAGACCTCCTTGGGGGACAGCGCCTGGGGTTTCAAGGCGCGATGAGAATTTCACACAATTGTTTAGAGGTGAGTGTCTGCTTTGAATCATCGTGCAGGAAGAGCCCTGCCCGGCGATTACGACGGGAGCATACTTCTGTGCTTCAGCGCTGTCCAGACAATTCTTCGCTGGATTGCGGATCGCGAACGCAGGTTCCTTAGCGGAAGACAGAGGCCGATCGCACTTGTCGAGATCTCATAGAGGATAGCGGTGGTATCCATCCTTCGGACGGTAGAGCTATCCGAAGGATGAGACACCTTTGGATCGTGCCGAGGCGGGCTATTGCACGGTGTAAAAGACGCTGGATTCGTGGAGGATGTTGTAGTTGTTATCCTGGTCGATCACGGTCAGCGTGTGGGAGCCGGGAGCGAGGGTGTAGTACTGGTTGACGCTGGCGCCGGGATACCAGCCCAGCTTGATGCCGTTATCCCAGACCTGCACCTGGTTGATGGGCACCGACTCACTGGCTTGGGCGACGACGTGCACGGTGGTGAGGTTGAAGAGTTCGCCGGGGCTGGGCGCGATAATTTGCACGCCGTTGACGAGCGGCTGGACGGTGTAGCTTACCGAGGCCTCGTGGATGATTTTGTAGGAGGTGTCGAGGTCGAGGACCCAGGTGGTGTGCGGGCCGGGGGCAAGGTTGTAGATGGCGTCGATCTGATCGCCATACACACCGAGCTTTACGCCGTTATCCCAGACTTGCGTCTGGCTGATTGTCTGGCTCTCAGAGGCGCTGGCCATGAGATGGACGGCGCCGACGATGGTGGCGCCGTTGCCCGGAGTGGAAATGACGATGTTGTTGGCGGGAGCGTAGGACGCCGATTTGAAGAAGTCGGACATGGGCGCGGCGTTCTGTGCGGCGGCGGGGCAGGTGGCGAGACCCATGGCGGCACACACGGTCTTGAGCACATTTTCGTTGTGATAGGTGATGGTGGACTGATAACCGGGCCTCACCTGCGGGCCGATGACGAGCGTTGCGGTGCGGCCGCCGCATCCCGTGGAAACGGTGGCGGAACAGCGGTTGTCGGTGGCGAGAGTGGCTTCATCCCAGACGATGAAGAGAATGCCGTCGCCGCCGGGGCCGAATTCGGGGCGGGCGAGAATGGCGGGGACATTGGCCTGGAGCCACTGGTCGGCCTGCTGGAGGGTGCCGTCGTGCGCATCGTCGAGGCCGGCGGGGGTGATGTAGGCGTAGTTGGGGATGTGGTCCTGGGCGAAGTCCGCAGCCATTTGAGTGAAGGGCACGCTGTTGGTGTCCTGGCCTGTTCCGGCGCATACGTCGGTGAAGTCGATGAGCGGGTTGTGGCGGCGGTAATAAATGTTGGTTGTGCCCGCGTAGAGCCCCTGGTAGCCGGCGTAGGGCAATTCCTCCTCGTAGGCTCTCCAGGTGTAGCCCTGCTTGAGGAGTTCGCGGACGATGTTGTCCTCGGAGTGCTCGCAGGAGACGGTGTCGTTGTTCAGCTCGACGGGGGCCCCGGCGACAAACCACATCAGCGCGGGAAGGGAACTGTGCTGATCGGAGTAGAACTGGGTGGCCAGTCCATATTGGCTGATGAGCTGGTTGAAGTACGGCATTTGCGTGCTGCCGACGATGTTTTCGTAGCTGGAATTCTCTTCGGCGATCATCCAGATGTGCGAGGACCGCGGGACGTTCTGTGCGGCAGAGACCATTGCAAACAGCAGGCAGGAGGCAAGACACACGTGTCTTATAGGCATGGCGGGGCCCGTCCAGTCTTTGGATTTTTACGTTCTTAGGAGGCTATCTGGGATAGATATACAGCGAAGCTTTTCGGCGCGGAATTAAGTTTGGGTAAATCGAGGAGCTCTCAAAAAAACAAAGGCCATCCGCTGGGGATGGCCTTTGGGCTCGGAGTGGAACCTGCCGAGGGCTATTTGAAGGATGCGATGGCGCTGGCCTCGTCGTCGTAGATGTCGAAGACGGTGTAGAGCTTGGTGAGCTGCAACACGTCCTTGACCTTCTTGGTGAGGCCGAGCAGCTTGACGGCGGCGCCCTGATTCTTGGCGGTGGTAAAGGCGCTGACGAGTTCGCCGAGGCCCGAGCTGTCGATGTAGTTCACGTCGCTCATATTGAGCAGGATGTTTTTTGAGCCCTTGCTGATGAGGTCGCGAACTGCCTCGCGCAACTGCACACTGCCCTCGCCCAGGGTGATCCGCCCGCTGAGGTCCAGAACGGTTACGCCGTCCACTTCACGGGAAGCAATAGTAAGAGCCACGGATGTTCCTCCTTGTCAGGTACCAACGTTACAGCATCAGCCGGGGATGCGGGAAGGAGTGTGCGGAGGGGGAACGGAATGGGTGTGATGCGCCCGTGCCTCTTTCCACGCCTGCCTTCTTCATTCGGCCCCCGCGGATGCCAGGTCATTTTCCCCCGAACGCGCCAGGTGTTTTACCAGCGTGAGCTCGGTGCCAGGATGCAGTTGACGAAAGTTTACCTCATCCATCATGGAGCGAATGAGGAAGATGCC
Organism: uncultured Acidobacteriota bacterium; assembly: GCA_963744185.1. GTDB lineage: Bacteria > Acidobacteriota > Terriglobia > Terriglobales > Acidobacteriaceae > Telmatobacter. Next base: position 5,409 of record CAVUSR010000002.1, read on the forward strand.
GCGGCCAGTGCCGAGCAGCAGATTTTCAGGTTCGCGGGGGTCGGGGAGGTGAGCGGGGTCAAGTCCCTTGCCCTCGTCCGCGATGGTGATGACGATGGATTCGCCGGTGTTTTCAAAACTGGCGGTGACGTGCTTGGCAGAGTCGTATTCGTTGCCGTGGAGCACAGCGTTGACGGCGGCTTCGCGCGCGGCCATGGAGACGCGAAAGGTTTCATCCTCATCCAGGCCGGCGTCGGTGGCCAGCTTCTCGGCCATGGATTCCAACTCGGCGACACTGTCCATGGTGGAGGGGAGGGAGACGGTCTGCCTGCCTGGGTTCGGTTCGCTCAAATCGATCGGAACTCCGTGTCTTTCGGCGCGATCGCGGTGCGCTGTACATCTCGCTGCCACAGCAACCTATGGGGAAGTTTCACGGCTGGGGTTCATTGTGTCAAGAAGCAGGGCGTTCTGAGGGCCATTGGAGTTCGAACCAAGTGTGAGATTGCGCGCGGCAGAAGGCCGGAGGAAGCGGCTACACTCATCAGTGATGGAAACACACACTTCAGCACGCGTGAGCCTTACGGCGCTGCTCGGCACGCCGGTGACCGACTCGCAGGGGCAATTGCGCGGGCGGCTGAAGGATATTGCAGTGGCCACCGGCCCGGATGCCGGCAAGGTGGCGGGACTGGTGCTGAAGACGCGCACCGGGCTTTGCATTGTGCCTTCGCAGGACGTGATGGAGACGCCGGCAGGCACCTTGGAACTGAAATCGCCGGGCGCGCTGGTGCCACTCAAGGATGAGGGCAACTACCTCTACCTGGCGCAGGACCTGGTGGACCGGCAGATCATCGACGTGAAGGGCCGCAAGGTGGTGCGGGTCAACGACGTGGACCTGGAGTGGGCAGGTCACGGATCGGTGCACCTGCTGCGCGTGGCCGAGGTGGAAGTGGGCATGCGCGGGGCGATGCGGCGCGTGTTCAAGGGGATTGTGCCGCGGGCCACGCTGGAGACGATGTCGCGGCGGTTTGCGGCGAACGGAATTCCCTGGGCGTTTGTGGATGTGATCGAGGTGGATCCGGCGCGGCGGGTCAAGCTGCGCATCGAGTACGAGCGGCTGGCCGAGATGCACCCTTCGGACCTGGCCGAGATTCTGGAAGACCTGCCGCCGGCAGAGCGCGAGGCGGTTTTTACCTCGCTGGATGAAGAGGTGGCGGCCGAGACGCTGGAGGAGGTTGAGCCCAGGCTGCAAAAAGCGCTGCTCGAGAAGCTGGACGAAGAGAAGATCGCCGACATTGTGGAGGAGATGGATCCTGGCGCGGCGGCCGACCTGCTGGCGGAGCTGTCGGAGGAGCAGTCGGACGCCATTCTGGAGGAAATGGAGCCGGAAGAGCGGCAGGAAGTGGAAGAACTGCTGGAGTTCGACGAGAAATCGGCCGCGGGCTCCATGACAACTGATTTCGTCTACGTGGGCGTGGACGCGACGGTGGGCCAGGCAGTCCAGGCGTTGCAGAGCTTCGATGGCGATCCGGAGAGCGTTACCGAGATTTATTTGCTGGATGAGAAGCGAATGCTGAAGGGGTCGGTCTCGCTGGCACGGATGGTGATGGCGCAGCCGGGAGCAAGGCTGGCGGTGCTGGCGGAGCCGCGGGTGCTGTCATGCCCGGCGGAGATGCACCAGAACGAATTGGCGGAGATGTTCGACAAATACAATCTGCACGCGCTGCCGGTCGTGGACAAGCAGGGTCGCATGGTGGGCGTGGTGCAGGCGGACCACGTAATCAGCTTCCTGCGGGAGCGGCTGTAGTCGCAGCTGGTGCCCCGTCCAGGTTCCACTTGCGGTTGGGATCGTTGGATACAATGCAACGAGCGCATGAGCAATCAGGTTCCCCACAAGAAAATCAATACGCCGCAGCAGGTTCTGTTCGCCAGCCTCGTGGGCACAGCTGTTGAGTTTTTCGACTTCTACATCTATGCCACCGCCGCGGTGCTGGTGTTTCCGCACCTGTTCTTTCCCGCGACAGATCCGGCAACCTCGACGCTGGCCTCGCTGGCGACGTTCGGCATTGCGTTTGTGGCGCGGCCCATCGGGTCGGCCATCTTCGGGCACTTTGGAGATCGCATCGGGCGCAAGCGAACGCTGGTGCTGGCGCTGTCGACCATGGGCATCTCCACGTTCGTGATCGGGTGTGTGCCGTCGTACCAGGCCATCGGACTGGCGGCCCCGGTGCTGCTGGCGCTGTGCCGGTTCGGGCAGGGCATCGGGCTGGGCGGGGAGTGGGGAGGCGCAGTGCTGCTGGCAGTGGAGAATGCGCCCCCTTCGAAACGCGCGCTCTATGGGATGTTTCCGCAACTGGGAGCGCCGCTGGGCTTCCTGCTGTCGGGCGGTATTTTTCTGGCGCTATCGCGGTTACTGACCAACGAGCAGTTCTTCGCGTGGGGGTGGCGGCTGCCGTTCCTGGCCAGCGCCGTCCTGGTGCTGCTGGGCCTCTACGTGCGACTTTCCATCACCGAGACGCCGGTGTTTCAAGCTGCGGCCAAGCGCGCGGACCCCGCCGGTGTGCCCATGTTTACGGTTCTTCGGCATCATTTGCGGACGGTGGTGGCGGGCGTGTTTGTGTGCCTGGCGACGTTTACGCTGTTCTACCTGATGACCGTGTTCGCGCTGTCGTGGGGCACGACCGCGCTGCACTACGATCGCGGACGATTTTTGATTCTGCAGCTGATTGGCATCTTGTTCTTCGCGGTGACCATCCCGATATCGGCGTGGCTGGCGGAGCGAGGAAGGCGTCCGGTGATGTTCGGGGTGACGGTGCTGATCGCGGCATTTGGATTGGTGCTGGCGCCGTTGTTCACCGCGGGACAAAACGGCGCGCTGGCGATGATGATTGTCGGCCTCGCGCTGATGGGTGTGACCTACGGGCCGCTGGGAACGGTGGTGTCCGAGATGTTTCCCACCAATGTGCGGTATACGGGCTCTTCGCTGGCGTTCAGTTTTGCAGGGATTCTGGGAGCCTCACTCGCGCCGTATGCGGCCACCTGGCTGGCAACGCATTACGGCCTGCAGTATGTGGGGTACTACCTGACGGCAGTGGCGGCGCTCACCTTCGTGGGGCTGCTGATGATCCGGGAGACGAAGGATGATGATTTGTCCGGCGAGGTAATTTTGCTGCCGGAAGAGCTGTGAGCGCGATCTCCCCACGCACGGCCCGAGGGTGCCCCGGGTCTCTTGCAGTTGGAGACCTGGGATACCACCAACTCTTCTCAGCCTGTTTTCCTGAGCGTAGCGCCGCGGAGTCGAAGGACCTGCGGCTGTCCTTGTAGCTTCCCCATCGGCGGTGATTCTCCCGCAACCGGCCTCACATCCACCCGTGACCGCTGTCACCGGCACCCACCCTGAAACCGGCGCACACTCTTCGTAAGGTTCGCGAAGCCGGAGGGCAGTTGTGTCTCTTTACTCGGTCTTGCGAAAAGGGAAGAGACCACCCCACCCCCTCCCCCCCCCGTATATCCGGATCTTCGCCTTCGGCAAAACAGCAACCCGCATGAATTCAATTACTTAACGGAAAAGCGTTCACAGAACCTTCGCTTTTTGTATATCCGTCGCCAAACCACGTGTCGCGGAATCCAGCCTCAGTGCTCGTGCTTGCCGGGCCGCAGCATGAGGTCCTTGATGGCCTCGCGCGGGTCCTTCCCTTTTTCGAGGATGAGCTCCATCTGTTCCGCGATGGGCATTTCGATACGGTGCTGGCGGGCCAGGCCAAGAGCGGCGCGGGTAGTGTGGACGCCTTCCGCGACCTTGCCGCCGAGCGAGGCAAGGATGTCGGGAAGCTTGCGGCCCTGGCCGAGTTCATAGCCCACGGTGCGGTTGCGGCTCAGGGTGCCGGTGCAGGTGAGCACCAGGTCGCCTACGCCGGAGAGCCCAGCGAGGGTTTCGCGCCGGCCGCCGCAGGCGACGGCGAGGCGCGTAATCTCCGCGATGCCACGCGTAATGAGGCCGGCGGCGGAGTTGTACCCCAGGCCCACCCCGGCTGCAATGCCGGCGGCAATCGCGATGACGTTCTTGAGGGCACCGCCGAGTTCCACCCCAATGACGTCGGAGGACGTGTAGAGGCGCAGCGACTCCGACGAGAACTCGCGCTGAACCAGAGAGCTGATGGCGTGATCGTCAAAGGCTACGGTCACGGCGGTGGGCTGACCCTCGGCGACTTCCTGCGCGAAGCTGGGACCGCTGAAGGCGCCGATGGGAAGGGTCAGGCCCACTTCCGCAACGCTGGAGGCGATGACCTGGGTCATGCGCAGGAAGGTGTTGTTCTCCACCCCCTTGGTGGCGCTGACGAGGATTTGCGCGTCGTGCATGTGGGGACGAAGCCGTGCCATGGTGGGGCGCAGAAATTCGGAGGGGACGACGGAGAGGATGATGTCAGCGGGTGCGACGGCGGCGTTGTCGCCGGTGACGGTGATCTCCTGAGGCAGCGGAAAGCCCGGGAGGAACTGGCGATTCTCGCCGGCGTCGATGATCTCCTGCGCGGCATCGGGACTATGCGCCCACAGGGTGACGCTGCGGCCATTGCGAGCGAGAGAAAGTGCGAGCGCGGTTCCCCAGGCTCCCGAGCCGAGCACGATGATGCGGGGAGAGATGGGGAGAACGGTCATGCGGTTTTGGGCGTCCCGAAGCGGTGTTCGGTGCCGGAGAGTAGACGCCGGATGTTGGGATGATGCTTGACGATGATGAGGAGTGCGACGATGCACTGCACGGCGATGAAGAAAGCGGGCCGCGGTCCGGAAACCGTGAAATAGGCGAAGATGGGGAAGCTGGCGGCGCCCAGGATCGACGCCAGCGAGACGTAACGCGTGAGTGCGAAGACGAGGATGAAGAGCGTGATGGACGCCAGGGCGGCGACAGGCGCGGCGACCAGGAACACGCCAAAGCCGGTGGCGACTCCCTTGCCGCCGCGAAATCCAAGCCAGATGGGGAACATGTGTCCGATGACGGCGCAGAGTGCGGCGAGAGCTTCAACATTTCGCTGGGGCACTCCGGGCAACAGCGGTGCGGCTAAATAGGATCCCAGAAGGACTGCGGCAGCGCCTTTGACGACGTCGAGAAGGAAGGTCGCGGCGCCAAGGCCTTTGCCTCCGGAGCGCAGCACGTTGGTGGCGCCGATGTTGCCGCTGCCGAAGGAGCGAATGTCCTGCTTGCGGAAGATGCGCACCAGCAGGTATCCCACGGGGACGGACCCGAGCAGGTAAGCGAGGATGACGATCCAAAGGCTTGCAAGGGGCATCACTCCACAAAGTTTAGCAGGTAAAAGTTGACCTAGTATGTGCACTCGGCGGGCGACGTTTGCCGCCCCGGGGGATGGGAAACGCGGCTAGAAGCGCTCGTCGGCGGAGGGACCGTAGAGCGCGGGAACAGCGGCCTGATTGAGGCGCAAATAGACGGTGAGCTGACCCCGATGATGTGCCAGGTGACTGAAGACCGCGTCGGAGATCATGACATGGCGCGGACGCTGATCGACGACCTGTCCGTTCATCTTGAAGGCCCACGGGGTGAGCAAGTGTTCGTTGTTCGTGGCCGTCAGGGCGCGACGCGCATCGGCAACCTGGGTGTCCATGGCGGACAGCAACTCCATTTTGGTTGCGGCTAATTTGGGGCGAAAGCTGTTGTCGGAGTCGTTGAGGTTGAGCTCATCGCGATCGATCATGAGGGCGATCCATCCCGGCATGTTGGCCACCAGCGCGGCGAGGTAACCGAGCGCCATGGAGCGCTCGTGCGGCTTGAAGTCGTTTTGACCCTCGGGTACGCGGTCAATGGCTTTGCGCGTGAGGACGGCTTCGCGATCGAGTTGTGCGAGCAAATAATCCTTGAGTTCCATATCGATCCTCCTCGGTTGTGTTTTTTTGATTGATGGCGATGGTCACGCAGTGCGCGCCAGCAGTTGGCCGAAACTTGATGAGTCACAGTGCCGGTACATCGCGTACCAGGCGTCCAGCGTGGATGACGAGTAGAGGCTAAGCAGTTTGGAGATCTCGTAGGCAAACTCGAGCGGTGCGGTGCCGGATGCCGTGATGACGTTGCGGTCGGTGATAGCGGGAACGGAGCGGTAGTGCCGACGGCCGCGATAGCCGCTGGTTGCGAGGTACGCGGGGTCATTGCTGGTGTGGAGGCGGCTGTCGAGCAGGCCGGTGCGGGCCAGCGCCAGCGTGGCAGCGCAGATGGCGGCAACCGGCACACCCTCTTCTACGAAGGCGAGCGCTCTCTCCAGGGCTTCGAGATTGCCGCCGGGCTCCCATGGCTTTCCTCCTGGAAGAATCAGGAGGCTGCTGTCCCCGGGGAAAACCTCGTCGATGGTCATGTCGGGGAGAATACGCACACCCCCCATGGTGGTGATGGGAGCGTGATAGCGAGCGGCGGTGGTGACGCGGAAGCGGCCCGGATTGGATTGAAACTGCGGATTCTGAATGGACGCTACGGCGAAGGCTGCTTCCCAGTCGGCCATGCCGTCGAAAACGAACAGATGCACGGTGCAGTTTTCCATGGTTTCCTCTCGACAAATCCAGAATGAGGTTTCATATATGACAAGCGGTGTCATATATGACAAACTATTCTGAAAATGTGATGAATGAGGAAGTTTATTTATGAAGTCGGATCGGCTGTTATCGGTGCTTCTGCTGCTGCAGGCCAAGGGGCGCGCCACGGAGAAAGAACTTGCGGAGCGGCTGGAGGTATCGCAGAGGACCATCCATCGCGATCTGGAGGCGCTGAGCGCGGCCAATGTTCCGGTTCTGGCGCTGCGCGGCTCGCAGGGCGGCTGGGAACTGGCCGAGGGATGGAAGACGCAGGTGCCGGGATTGGATGCGAGCGAGTTGGGGGCACTGTTGATGGCGCAGCCGCGCGCGCTTGGTCACCCGCGGCTGCGCGCGGCGGCGGAGAGCGCGCTGAATAAACTGATGGCGGCGCTGCCGGGGTCGATGCGTGAAGAAGCAGCGGTGATGCGCGAACGGCTGCTGGTGGATCCGGCCGGGTGGTGGGATGCGGGGGAGGATGTCTCCGGGCTGCCGCTGGTACAGGATGCGGTGATGCGGGAACGAAAGCTGACCTTCGATTACGTGCGCGCGGATGGCGAGACGGGCCCTCGAACCGTGGAACCGCTGGGCCTGGTGGCGAAGGGCTCAACGTGGTACCTGGTGGCGCACACGCCGAAGGGAATGCGGACTTTCCGTGTATCGCGCATGAGCGCGGTAACGGTGCTGGCCACGGGA
>CAVUSR010000003.1:0-74948 GCA_963744185.1 uncultured Acidobacteriota bacterium
TTATGTGGTTGACCACATAAGTGGTCTTATGTTGCCAATTTGCTTATGTGGGGATCGAGTGTGAGCCCGCGGGGACGCGATTCGAAATCCAAATCAGCTAGTCACTGCCCGTTTGGCGGTAATCCGGGATATCTACCTTTTTATACCCATGATGACGGAAGGACCTAGTCAGATCGGCCGCGAGGTCAACTTCGTTGACGTGCTTGCGGCGGGAAAGTCAGCGCTGCGATGAGAGTAGTGACGCTTGTCGAGGAATCCTGCAAACTGAAGTCTCAGGCATGGCGTCAAATCGCCGTCGACGATATTGGTGTTTACAAACGAGAAGCTTTCCAGTGCCGGCAAGTCGTTTAAAAAAACCAGTGAATGAATCTCGCCACATTTATTGAATGCCAACCGTCTGAGGGACCGAATCACCCTCACCTGATCATGACGAGCAAGCTTCGGGCAGTTCCCAAATTCTAGGATCCCTAGAACACCATTCGAGAAAGCAATGAGTGGAGAAAGATCAACCAGGCTTGGGAAATAGGCAACGGTCAGCCTCCTAAGGCCCGGGAAATGATCGATACCTGAAAGTGTCAGACTACGCGCTTGAACAAGATCAAGATCCTCCAGTCCTGGGATTTGGGGTAAGGCCGTGAGGCCGCCACTACCGGGGGCATAGTTACTCAAACTGAGCGCACGCAGTGATGTCAAGGCATCTCCGAATCGCAGTTTGGGCCACCACTGAACTCGAAGTTCTGCCAGCAAAGGAAAGTTCACTAAGTCAAGCGACTGTTTTGTTGATCCTGAGATTTGGAGATAGCGAAGCTGCCCGAGAGAAGAAACGGCAGAAATATCAATCATCTCGGAATGCAGGATCGTTAGGCGCTCAACCCAGGGGAAACGAGCGAGAAAGGACAAATTCGGGAACTTGAACCCACTGAGCGGAGAGATTGAAATGCGTCCCGAATGATTTCGCAGGGCGTAGTCCATACAATCGTCAATCCGATCGGACTCAATGAAGACGGACCGAGGAAATGGCTGCGACCCCATCAAAAGAAATCTATCGTCGCCTTCTGTATCTGGTGAAAACATCGCTGCTCCGAGAATAGCAATTCGGATCCGAATCGGCCAGCGGATGACCCTTGGCCCGATTGGATAGCGCCTGGGTTGCCGCCCACACTTCTCTATGCGGGAACTTCGCCTCGACCGGGTGTTGGCAGCAACGCGCCGGCATGGCGCCGCATAGCAGCGAATCGCGGGAAAACACAACATAAATAGACGGGCATGTGACGGGTGATCTCTAATAGGAGGAATCACATGTTCAAAACCTTATATCGTTGCGCGCGCACTGCTGCTCGGCATGAAAGCGGCCCTGCGGCGCAGTCACGGTTGGCCTATCTGCAGCACTCTGGCTGCGGGTGGTGCTACACTGCACACCTGCGCGCCAGCGGGCGTGATCTATCGTTCCGCTGTATACATGAATCTGGATGAAAGCAGTCCGGTAGAGCGCGCGGCAGTTGAGGAAGCAGCAAGGGCGTGGGCGCATCGTCACTATCAAAACACAATGGCGAAAGGGCCGGAGCAAACCGAAAGGGAGTTTCGACTGGTCACTTGCTGCTGGCTACGTTTTGCCGGGCGGTTGCAAGAGCCAGCTCTCCTTCAACTCCGCATCAGGCCAACTCGATGCGTACTGTCGGTACATGACAGAAGAGCGAGGCCTGGCGCAAGCGACCGTCACTACCGCGCGGAGCGAGCTACCCAAGTTCCTGAAGATACACGCCGGAAAAACGCTCAAGCAGATGCGGCTGGCAGATGTCGAACCTTCCTCGCACATCTCGGTAAGAAGGGATGGACGCGGCATGGGATCAATGGCATGGCGCACATCATCCGCGGCTTCTTCAAATACGGTGAGACGCAAAAGTGGACAAAGCCAGGCATCGGCGCTGAAATCCATGGCCCGCGCGTGTATCGCCGGGAGTTCCTTCCGCTGGGGCCATCATGGCCGGATGTGCAGCGCCTGCTGGCGAGTACAGAAACTGATCATCCTTACGATATACGGGACCGCGCGATCCTGTTGCTGCTTGCGGTGTATGGAATGCGCATCGGCGAGATAAGGCGCATCCGGCTGTGCGATGTGGACTGGGAGAACCGAACTCTGACCATCCCACTCACCAAGCAACGTCGGGCGCGGATCTGTCCTGTCATCCCGGCGTTGGCTGAAGCCATCGAGCGATACGTGCGAGAAGTACGACCGAAGTGTGCGTATGAAGAGCTTTTCCTAAGACTCCACGCTCCGCATCGGCCGTTCACACCTGGTGGGCTGTATGGCGTCGTCGGTGATCGGATGAAACGGCTGAAGATCGAGTCTCCGCGCACCGGCCCTCACTGCCTCAGGCACGCCTGTGCAACTCACCTGCTTGCTCAAGGCCTGACGTTAACGGAGGTGGAGGGCATCTTGGTCACAGTTCAGCCGACTCCACGCGCGTATACGCGAAGGTGGACATGCCACGGCTGCGGGAAGTAGCGGAACTTGACCTGGGAGGCCTGCTATGAACCTCAAACATGCCACTCTGGAGTATGTCGCTCTGAAGCAGTCCATGGGCATGAGGTTCGAGACAGAAGCAGCGATCCTCCGTGCGTTCGTAAAGAAATGGGCGATGCGGTTGCCGTGGCGACGGTGACATCCAAGGATGTTTTTCGCTATCTGAATGGTCGAAAAGCAGGACCAGTGACCTTGTTCTGGCATCGGAAACACGACGCACTCAAAGGCTTCTGGGAGTTCGCCATCCGCCGAGGCTATACGGATCGCTCTCCGGTTCCAGTTCGTCGCGCCAAAGAGCCGGTTCGCTTCGTACCATATATCTATTCACGGGAAGAGCTGAAGAGGCTGCTGGACGGAGTCACCAGCTATCAGAAGAAGTGGCTGAAGCTGGAGCCAATCACGTTGCGGGCCATGCTGCTACTGATCTATGGCGCGGGTCTGCGCACCAGCGAAGCCCTGCATCTGACGTGCGCGGACGTTGATCTTCCGGCGCGACATTGACAATCCGCGAGAGCAAGTTCTACAAGACTCGGCGCATCGCTCTAAATACCCAACTATGCAGCGTGCTCTCGGAGTACGACCACAATCGCCGGCAGAAGGAGCATGATCGCAGCGATGCCGCACCGTTCTTCACCTATAAGGATGGCGGCGCCGTAGCGCGCTTCGTTCTGGAAGATGCGTTCCTCCGGCTCCGCAATCATGTGGGTGTGAAGCGCCAGAATGCTCGCTATCAACCGCGGCTGCACGATCTCCGCCACACCTTCGCAGTACATCGCCTCACGGCATGGTATCGGACAGGCGCGGACGTGCAGAGTCTGCTTCCAGGTCTCTCTACCCATCTCGGCCATCTGTGCCTGAAAGGCACGCAACGCTATCTGACCATGACGCCTGAGCTGCTGGCAGAGGCATCGCTCCGTTTCGAGGGCTACGCGCAGGAGGTGCTTCATGGATAAGCGCGAGTTGCTGGGGCCATGGCTCCGCCGGTTCCTTCTGGAGCACATGGTTCATGAGCGCAACCTGTCGCACAACACCCAACAAAGCTATCGGGACACACTCACCATGTTGCTTCCGTTCGTGGCGGAACAAGCAAAAACGCCACTGGACCGTCTCCAGGTGGTCGATGTCTCCGCAAACCGGGTCCGCGCCTTCCTCACCCATCTTGAGCAGGCCCGCAAGGTGAGTATCACCACGCGCAATCAAAGGTTGGCGGCGATCCATGCGCTGGCACGTTTCATCGCAGAACATAGTCCACAGCATGTGGCATGGGCGGGAGAGGTGCGAACGGTGCCGTTCAAAAAGACGGTGCGGGAGCTGGTGTCCTACCTCGACAAACACGAGGTCGAAGCGCTGCTGGCCGCGCCGGATCGAACAACCGCCCATGGACAGCGCAACTATGCGCTACTGCTGTTCCTCTACAACTCGGGTGCGCGCGCCAGTGAAGCCGCAAATCTCTGTATCGCAGATCTGGAACTTGATACGCGACAACCACTCACCGCAAGCGTGCGCATCCTGGGGAAAGGTGGGAAAGTGCGACGATGCCCGCTCTGGCAAAAGACCGCGCTGGAACTGGAGCAACTCATCAAGAATCGATCACCGGAACACCGGGTCTTCCTGAATCGTCGCCGGGAACCGCTGACTCGCTTCGGCATCCATACGCTAATCAGAACGTGCGTCGCCCAGGCAGGCAAAGCGAACGCCCTCACTACTCACCAAAAGCATCAGCCCACACACGCTACGCCACTCCACGGCGACACATCTCCTGCGGGCAGGTGTTGATCTGAATACGATCCGCGCGTGGCTGGGTCATGTATCGCTCGACACAACGCAGATCTATGCAGAGATCGATCTCGAAGCAAAGGCCCGCGCGCTGGAAAAATGCCAAACTCCTGACTGGAAAAGAACAACTCTGGACTCATCGGGAGGACTGATGCAGTTCTTGCGTACGATCTAACCGCGTTCCACTTATGTGGTCTCCGGATGGGAGAGAGGCGCCAGCGCGGCTCCTTCAACGCTGGGGACCACATAAGCAATTACACAACATAAGAGGAACGATTGCGATGGGATGGAACGAAGATCTGGAACGGATCGCGCTGCAGGAGCGGGAACTGGTGTTGGCGAAGCTCGATGCGGATGTGGCATGGGAGATCGGCTCGCGACTTCGCTCGATGGCGCATGAGCGGGGGCTGGCAGTGGTGATTGACGTGCGCCGATTCGGGCAGCCGCTGTTCTACGCAGCGATGGAAGGCACGACGCCGGATAACGTGGAGTGGGTGCGGCGCAAGAATAACGTGGTGGCGCGGTTTCATCAAAGCTCTTACTTCGCGGGTATCAAGGAGAAGATCAAAGGGCAGACGCTGTCCGAAACCCAGGGACTTCCGCTTGCCGAATACGCAACGCATGGGGGAGCATTTCCGCTACGCGTGGTGGGGGCGGGAGTAGTGGGCAGTGCAACCGTTTCGGGGTTGCCGATGCGCGAGGACCATGAACTGGTGATTGAGGCGCTGTGCGCGGTTCTGGGGCGCGATTACTCGGAACTCAAGTTGGCTATGGGGTAGAGTTCACGGGGACTTTTCGAGCATCGCCACGAAAAATCCGTCTGTTCCAAGAACGCCGGGGAAGAGGCGCAGGTAACCTTCCGGCGTAAGGCATGTGCGCAGCTTGTCCGCTCCACTTTGGGTGAGTATGCCGGCTGTGCGCATCTCTTGCAGTCGGTCATTGAGGGGAAGGATGCGTGCGCCGCGGTTTTGTTGGAGCGCCGCGTAGACCACCTGCTCGTTCTCTTCCGGTTCCAGCGAACAAGTCGAGTAGACGATTCGGCCGCCCGGGCGCGCCGCATGGAAAGCGGCAATGAGGATTGCAAGCTGGCGCTCGGCCTGGCGAGCGAAGTCCTGAGGCTGAAGGCGATGGCGTATTTCGGGATTGCGCCCCAGAGTGCCCGTGCCGCTGCAAGGGACGTCGGCCAGGACAAGGTCATAACGAGATTCATCGCTCAACGCGGTTGCGTCGGCGAGACGGCATTCGATTCGCTCGGCAAGCGCCTCAAGCCGATCGCGCAAGGCATCCAACCGCTGCGGACTTGATTCGAGAGCTACGATTCGCGCCTCCGGATTGCGTTCGGCGAGGATCAGCGTTTTGCCACCGGGAGCCGCGCAGCAATCCAGGATGTGACTTCCCTGCCCCGCGATTTCGGCGACGAGTTGCGAGCCTTCGTCCTGGATGCGAACGCGGCCGTCACGAAATGCAGTTGTCGCTGTGATATCGCCGGAGACAACGAAGCAGGCGCGCGTGAGCATGGCTCCAGCGGCAAGCCCGATCCCCGCTTGTGTGAGTTCGTCTTCGAGTTGCGCGTCTTCAATCCGGAGCGCGAGCGTTGGCTGCAACTGGCCATGAGCGCAGATGGCACAGGCGGTCTCTTCGCCAAAGAAGGCCCCCCATCGGTCGCGCATCCACTTGGGGTAGGCCTGCAGCTCTCGACATGAGTTCGGTGGCGACGCGACCTCATCCTTCTGATGCGCAGCCAATTTGCGCAACACGGCGTTAACCATGGCCGATGCGAAGCGATGGCCCGATTGCTTGGTTAGCTCGACGCTCTCGTCGATTGCGGCGTGCGCCGGGATGCGATCGAGATGCAGGATTTGAAATGCTGCCAGGCGAAGAGCGATGAGGACTTCGGAATCCAATTTCGCGTTGGGGCGCTTGAGAAGCGGGCGCAATTGCTGATCGAGTTCGAGTTGCCAGCGCAACACCCCCAGCACGAGCGCGGTGGCGAGGTGTCGATCATGCGCGGCAAGTGCCGAGACCGCTTTGCCGCGCAACAGATCATCGGAGTGTCCCTGTCCGCGTTCCAGGTGTGCGCAGGATTTCGAATGCAGCTTTTCGGGCTGGCGCGACTTGAGCCACCGTCTTAACCCAACCGGATTTCGGACTGCGGGGTCAGAGGAAGACCGCGAAGGAACTCCGATGCAGGCATGCGCTTCTTGCCTTCGATCTGCACTTCGAGCAGTTCTAACCAGGTGGACTTTGCGCACGCCACAAACAGGTGCGCATTGCGCGCGACGATCTGTCCGGGTACGGCCGATTCCGAGCCGGCTCCCACCGAAACGTTCGGAACATCCATGCGATGCACAATCAGGTTCTTTCCCTTGAGGCTTGTGAATGCTCCCGGCCACGGTTGGAAGCCACGCCAGCGATTTTTCAGCTCGGCCGCAGTCCGTGCGGCAAAGTCCATACGACCATCCTCGCGCTGAAGGATGGGAGCGAGTGTGGCGCGAGCGTGGTCCTGCGGTTGAGGCACGATCGTGCCTGATTCGAGGCCGGCCAGCGTCTCGACCATCAGCGGTGCGCCGCCGGTGGCTAGTTCTTCGAAGAGATCGGCCGCGGTTTTTTCCGGGCCGATAGCCATGGATTGTTGCAACAGTATTGGGCCGGTGTCGAGGCCTTCCTCGAGGAGCATGGTGGTGTTGCCGGTGATAGTCTCCCCCATCGCTACTGCCCACTGAATGGGCGCCGCGCCGCGGTATTTGGGAAGCAAAGATGCGTGCAGGTTGATGCAACCGTACCGCGGCAGTGTGAGCATCCAGGCAGGAATGATGCGACCGTAGGCAACCACAATAATGGCGTCGGGCGCGATGGACTCGAGTTGCGTGCGGAACTCGGCGTTGTTGCGAATCTTGTCGGGCTGTGTGATGGGAATTCCTGCCTCAACAGCCAGCTTTTTCACCGGTGGCGCCGTCAACTCCTGCGCTCGCCCGACAGGGCGGTCCGGTTGCGTCACCACGAGAGGGATATCATGTCCGGCGGCTTTCAATGCCTGAAGCGTGGGCACGGCAAAGCGCGGCGTTCCGCAGAAGACGAGCTTCACGGCTTACCAGGTGCCTTCGCGCTGCATCTTGCGGATCTTGCGCAGGTTCAGGTCGCGTTTGAGCGGGCTCATGCGGGTAATGAAGAGAACGCCATCGAGGTGGTCGATCTCGTGCTGAAAGGCACGCGACAGCAGCTCTTCTCCGTCCATCTCAAACCACTTGCCGCGCTCATCCTGGGCGCGGATCTTGACTTTGAAGGCGCGCTGAATCTTCTCGCGGATGTCGGGAAAGCTGAGGCAGCCTTCCTCTTCATACTGCTTGCCTTCGCGGAAGATGATCTCGGGGTTGATGAGCACCAGCTTCTGCTTGGGATCTTTGCCCATGCTGAGGTCGACGACCGTAATGCGCTTGGCGACGGCCACTTGCGGAGCAGCCAGGCCGATGCCCTGCGCGGCGTACATGGTTTCAAACATGTCGGCCACAAATTTCCGCAGCTCGTTATCGAACTCGGTCACGGGTTCCCCGGGCTGCGAAAGAACCGGCTCTGGATATTTGACGACTTTCAGAATCATGAACTGCTAAAAACTCCTGATCTGTTCGATGTACCCGTTAAAGTTTCGCTTCATCTCGAGCGCCGAGTCGCCCCCGAACTTCTGCTGGGCGAGCGTGGCGATAGTGAGCGCCACCATGGATTCCGCAGCCACGCCGGCCGCCGGCACCACGCAGATGTCGCTGCGCTCGTAACTCGCGCTGGTTGCCTCGCGCGTGTCGAAGCGCACCGACTCGAGCGGTCGTCGGAGCGTAGAGATGGGCTTGAGATAGCCGCGCACCACGATGTCCTCGCCATTGGAGACGCCGCCTTCCATCCCGCCGGCGTTGTTCTGGTCGCGGATAAAACGAGTGGGCCGGCCGGTATCCTGCTGCGCGTAATGAATGGGATCGTGGACCTGCGAACCGAAGGATTCGGCAGCGGTGACGCCGCGGCCGATTTCGACAGCTTTCACCGCCTGCAGGCTCATTACCGACCAGGCGAGCAGGCCATCGAGGCGCTCGTCCCAATTAGCGTAGGTGCCAAGACCGGCCGGAACGCCGTGGACCACCACTTCAAAGACCCCGCCAACCGTGTCGCCGGTGCGAGAGACCTCCTCGACTTCCTGCTTCATGCGGGCTTCCGTATCGGGATCGACGCAACTCAGCAGCACATCCTCTTTGTTGCAAACGGCAACGATCTCTTCCCAGCTTGCGGTGCGGCCGAGTTCGACGCGGCCAACGCGGATGACGTGGCTCAAGATCTCGATGCCGAGTTCGCGCAGCATGAGCTTGCAGAATGCGCCCGCTGCGACACGGGCGGTGGTCTCGCGTGCGGAGGCCCGTTCGAGCACGTAGCGCGCATCCGGAAAGTTATATTTGAGGGCGCCGGCAAGATCGGCGTGGCCGGGGCGCGGCGACGCCACCGGCTGGTGTTTCGCTGGATCACCCGCTTCGACGGGCAATTTCTCTTCCCAATTCTTCCAGTCACGGTTGACGATCTCGATGGCGATGGGCGAACCGATCGTCTTGCCGTGGCGAACCCCTGAGAGCACATGGGCCTTGTCGGTTTCGATCTTCATGCGCCCGCCGCGGCCGTACCCCTGCTGGCGCCGCCAAAGCTCCCTGTTGACGAAGTCGAGATCGACCGGGACGCCGGCGGGAAGTCCGGAAACCAAGGCAATCAGAGCCTCCCCATGAGACTCCCCGGCAGTCGAGAATCGGATCATAACTGCTTTGATTGTAAAGGAACAGACGACGGCGGGATTTGACGCCCGACAGCATGCCCGGCTAATTGATGCCGCGCATTCTCCCCCCCGGGAGAAGCTGGAATTTGCGCCCCCGCCAGTGGATCGTGCTGGAGGTGTAGCTCGCCGCCCAGAAGAAGAACCCCATCAGGTCGCGAATGGGGTAAAGCACAAGCAGATTGAACCAGCTTGGGTCGCGGACGACCCAATTGCCGACCGCAATGGAGAGCGCCAGGCGCGACGCGATAGCCCAGGCAAGGAGCCCGACGGCTATTCCGACGTGGTGAAGAGCCAGCGCCGCACAGAAGCCGAGAAGGCCGAATGGCAGGCTGAAGGTAAGGGCGGTGCCGAAGTGGCCCTTGGGGCGCGAAAAGCGGGTTGACTTCATCCAGCGAGCCTGGTGGAGCATGGACTGCCAGAAACTGGAGTTGATGACGATGTGGTCGATGGCATGATGGCTGAGGACAACGCTCTGTCCTAGCTTGAACGTCTCGTTGCCGAGGATGAAGTCGTCCGAGCAATAGTCGGCCGTGACGCGGAAACCGCCCATGCGGCGGATGGTCTCGCGCCGGAATGCCATGGTGGGGCCGAGAGTGAACTGCATGCCTTCCAGGCTGCGCGCCACCAGCACGCCGGCTGTCATTTCCACCGACATGCCCACTGCCTCAAGCCGCGCCCATAGACCGCCCTCGACCGCCACCCCGCGATAGGCGCAGGTAATTCCACCCACGCGCGGATTCGCAAAGGGCAGCGCCACTGATCGCAAGTAGTCCGGCGTGACCCGGACGTCGCTGTCGCTGATCACCAGGATGTCGTGCCGGGCAGCGGCTTCCATCAACTCCATGGAAGCCACCTTGGCGTTGATGTAATCGGGCGCACCGCCGGTGGAGAGAAACTGCACTGGGATCTCTGGGTAGCGTGCGGCGACCCCGCGCGCGAGGTCAAGTCCCGCATCTTCGGAGGATCCGGTACAGAAGAGAATCTCGTAGCAAGGGTAATCCTGCTCGAAGAACGTGGACAGGTGGGCCTCAAGGCCAGGTTCGGCGCCATGGAGCGGCTTGAGCAGGCTCAGCGGCGGTGCAAACCGCGGCTCGCGGTCCATCGCCGCGTAGGCTTCGCGGCGTTCGCGTAAAAAGCGCGGCACAGCGGCCAGCGCCATACCGGTAAAGACGCTGGAGGTAATGAGACCGAAGACCGCAAATGCTAAAAGCGCGTACAACATCCGATCTTCAAGAATACCCGCTCGCGGCCACGTCACGCAGGGTTGTAACTGTTCTTGTTCCGGTCACCCGTCGAAGCGAAATGGCTTTCGGGAAGTCTTCGCGGCTACGACCGGCTTGACCACGGTCGGCTTGCGCATCGGAACAATAGCCCCGGCAGAGCCCTGTGCCGCCTGCTGATAGCGCGACAGCATCTCCGAGCGAACATACTCCACGAAGTTCTGCATCTGCCGATTCATCTCCTCCATGCGCTCCCGCATCTGGAGGATGATGGCGATGCCCGCAATGTTTACCCCCAGGTCGCGCGCCAGGTTGAGAATGAACTCCAGGCGCTCCAGATCCTCGTCGGTATAGAGCCGCGTGTTGCCGTCTGTGCGCGACGGCTTAAGCAGCCCTTCACGCTCGTAGAGGCGCAGGGTCTGCGGATGGATTTCGTACATCTCGGCTACAGCCGAGATCATGTAGGCACCCTTCGATTTGCGTTTTGCAGGCATGAGTTTGCGCCACCAGCTTACCGAAATTGCACTAAGAACGCACCACTAAAGCTTCTCAAACAGCTTTTCCCGCGGGTCTTGCGGATTCAGTTTCGCCAGCTCGCGCATGATTTCGCGGCTGCGCTCGTCCTGCAAGTGGGGAACCACCACTTCCACCGTTACGATCTGGTCCCCGCGCTGGCCCGGGCGCTGCGCGCTCTCGACGCCCCGTTCGCGCATGCGCAGCTTCTGGCCGGGTTGCGTGCCGGGTGGAATCTTGAGCTGTGCACGGCCGTCGATGGTGGGGACGTCGACCTTTGCCCCCAGCGACGCTTCAGGCACAGCCACCGGAACATTGATCAGAATGTCGTCTCCCTGCCGGGTAAAGACCGGATGCGTGCCGGTGCGGACAATCAAGAACAGGTCGCCCGCGGGACCGCCGTTGAGGCCGGCATTGCCCTTGCCCTGGAGCCGGATTCGCTGACCGTCGCGAGTCCCAGGCTTGATGCGGAAGTCAACTGTTTCGGTACGCTCAACAACGCCCTCGCCGTGACAGGCAGGGCAATCATTTGAGATGCGGCCGGTGCCGTTACAGCGCGGGCAGGGAATGTTGAACTTCATGCGGCCGCCCATTTGCGTAACCTGGCCAGCGCCGTTGCACTCCGGGCATGTAATGGGGCCACCGGTATGCGCCTGGCCGTGGCAAGTGGGACAGACCTCCTGGCGAGTCACCTGGAGGCGCGTTTGGCCGCCGCGAATCGCGGTCCAGAAATCGACCGTAACCTGGTATTCGAGATCGGTACCGGGCTGGGGACCGCGAGGCCGTCCCGGCTGCTGCTGCGCTCCGGAAAAGATGCCGGAAAAGATGTCCTTGAAGCTGCCCCATCCCGTCGACCCCGGGCCGCTCTGCGTCGCGCTACCGCCGCCACCCTGGAATCCGGAGAAGTCGAATCCGCCGAAGTCGACCGGGCCGGCCCCGCCACTCTGCTGCTGGCGCGCATACGCCTCGGCCTGCGCCGGGTCGATCTGGTCGGAGTAGAAGCCCAGCTGATCATAAACTTTGCGCTTCTTTTCGTCGCTCAGAATATCGTTGGCCTCGGAGATCTCCTTGAACTTCTCCTCGGCCTTTTTGTCGTTGGGGTTTACGTCCGGATGGTACTTCCGGGCCAGCTTGCGGAAGGCCTTGCGAATCTCCTCCGCAGTAGCCGTCTTCTTGACCCCGAGCATCGCGTAATAGTCTTTGTTGGTCGTCGTCGCCATGAGTATTTTCTTATCTCACTTTAAATCGGAAAATGCACGGAAATCCCGTGCATGAGCCCTGCCGAACCCTAAGCGTCTACATGGCGTAAAGCTCATGGAACTTCAACGAGTCAGCGATACGACGCGGGGTGGGCGACGTTCTGTCGCCCACCCCGATCTGTTTCCCGCCCCAAGGACGAGTCCGCCGCACCGCAGGCGCTACTTCTTGTCTTCGACGTCGACGTACTCGGCGTCGATCACGCCTTCGTCCTTCTTCTGCTCGGCGTTCGGCTGGCCGCCGTCGGTGCCCGGCGCGCTGGCAGCCTGCGCCGCGTTGGCCTTGTAGAGCACCTCTGCGAGTTTGTGACTGGCGGCCGTAAGCTTCTCGTGAGCTGCCTTGATCTCGGTGGCCTTCGGAGAACCTTCCAGGGTCTTCTTGGCTTCGGCCAAGGCCGACTCAACCTCGGACTTGTCCGCCGCCTGCACCTTTTCTCCCGAGTCCTTCAACATCTTTTCGATGTTGTAGACCAGCGAGTCCAGGCTGTTGCGGGCCTCGATCTCCTCGCGCTTCTCCTTGTCCTCGGCAGCGTGCGCCTCGGCTTCCTTGGCCATCTTCTCGACCTCGTCCTTGCTCAGGCCCGAGCTCGATGTGATCTGGATGCGCGTGTCCTTGCCCGTCGCCATGTCCTTTGCCGTGACATTCAGAATGCCGTTGGCGTCGATGTCAAAGGTGACCTCGATCTGCGGCACGCCGCGTGGCGCCGGAGGAATGCCGGCCAGCTTGAACTTGCCCAGGGTGCGGTTCTGCGCTGCCATGGGCCGCTCGCCCTGAAGCACGTGGACTTCGACTTCAGTCTGCGAATCGGCCGCGGTCGAGAAGGTCTCGGTCTTCTTGGTCGGGATGGTGGTGTTGCGCGGAATCATCGGGGTCGCCACGCCGCCCAGGGTTTCAATTGCCAGGGTGAGCGGGGTCACGTCGAGGAGCAGCAGGTCCTTGACCTCGCCGGCCAGAACGCCTGCCTGGACAGCCGCACCAATGGCCACCACTTCGTCGGGGTTCACCCCGCGATGGGGCTCTTTTCCGAACAGCTGCTTGACCATCTCCTGGATCTTGGGCATGCGGGTCTGGCCGCCGACCAAAACCACTTCGTCGATATCGCTGGCCTTGACGCCTGCGTCCGCCATCGCCTTCTTGCACGGCTCGAGAGAACGATCGAGCAGGTCCTGCACCAGCTGTTCGAGCTTGGAGCGCGTGAGTTTGCGAACCAGGTGCTTGGGGCCGGTGGCATCGGCGGTGATGAAGGGCAGGTTGATCTCGGTTTCGACTGTGGTCGAGAGCTCGATCTTGGCCTTTTCGGCCGCATCCTTCAGGCGCTGAAGGGCCATTTCGTTGCCCTTGGCGCTCAGGTCCAGTCCTTCTTCCTGCTTGAATTCGGCAATCAACCAATCCACAATGCGCTGGTCGAGGTTGTCGCCGCCCAGGTGGGTGTCGCCGTTGGTCGACTTCACCTCGATGACGCCTTCGCCGACTTCGAGGATGGAGATATCGAACGTGCCGCCGCCAAAGTCGTAGACGGCAATGGTCTCGTCCTTCTTTTTGTCGAGCCCATAGGCCAGTGCGGCGGCTGTGGGCTCGTTCACAATGCGCTTCACGTCCAGGCCGGCAATCCTGCCTGCATCCTTGGTGGCCTGACGCTGCGCGTCGTTAAAATACGCCGGAACGGTGATCACGGCCTCGGTGACGGTCTCTCCCAGGTAAGATTCAGCGCTCTTTTTGAGCTTCTGGAGGATCATCGCCGAGATTTCCTGGGGCGTGTACTCCTTGCCCTGGGCCACGACGGCGACGTGGTCGCCCTGCCGCATGACCTTGTAGGGGACCATCTTCATCTCGTCGTTGACTTCGTCGTAGCGCCGCCCCATAAAGCGCTTGATGGAGAAAATGGTGTTCTCCGGATTGGTGATGGCCTGGCGCTTGGCGACCTGGCCGACCAGCCTCTCGCCGGTCTTGGAAAAAGCAACAACCGAGGGGGTCGTACGCTGACCCTCTTCATTTGGAATGACTTTGGGCTCTCCGCCCTCGAGGACCGCCACGCATGAGTTGGTGGTCCCGAGATCAATCCCGATAATTTTTGCCATGTTTTGGCTCCCGCAATGAAATACTGACCTCTATAAGATGCATCATTGAGTGAGATAGTGTCAACTTTTCTTGATTATAATGGAGTGAGCCATGGTCGCGGCTGGTCCGTAGGAAATACTTAATTGAGAGCACTCTGGATCCCACTGGCATGTGATATCCAGCACATCCACCGTCCACAGGACTTGTCCCAGAGTTAGTTCCCGGCCCAGGGGCATTCCCTCTGGCATCTCATGGCGAAGTGATTGTGGTCAAAGGGGATAATTAAATTTGCACCGAAAATGGTGCATGATGGGGGGAGGAGGGGTGCCCCTGTGAAACTGAAAAAGAGCCTTTGACAACAGATGAGGAATTGAGCGAATCTAAGCGAAGAAAAGGCGAAATATGCCCTCCGCTGCCGCTCTCCGACTCCAGATTGAGAATGACCTAGAAGGCCGCTTTCCTGCAGCCCTCACCCCGGCTCCGCGTACCGTCTGCGAGGTCGCCTCCACAGGAATCGAGACGGCAGACGAACTGCTGGATGGCGGCTTGCCGGTCGGCGCAATCAGCGAAATCACTGGGCCGGCTTCTTCCGGGCGCACTGCCTTTGCGCTGTCCTTTATTGCCAGGTGTACCTCCGAAGCTCGCATATGCGCGTGGGTCGATGTCCATGACTCTCTCGATCCCGAGTCGGCGGCTGCAAATGGAGTGAATCTTAAGCAGTTGCTCTGGGTCCGCTGCCGGGATGCGGTCCAGAACCCTGCAGGAAAATCGCGTCCATGGACACGGCTGGACCAGGCCATACGCGCCACCGATCTGCTGCTGCAGGCGGGAGGCTTCGCGGCCATCGTCCTCGATCTGGCGGACACGGCACCCGAGCATGCGACCCGAATCCCCCTGGCCACCTGGTTCCGCTTCCGCCAGGCCGCGGACCGCACCCGCTGCTGCTTGCTGGTGCTGGGCAGGGCATCCTACGCGCAGTCGAGTGCCGCGCTGGTCATTGAGTGCGCCCCGTTGCATCCGGAGACCGCTGGAGGAAAGGTTCTCCGCGGATTCACCTATGAATTACGCCGGGGGCGACAGCGCTTTGCACCGGGCACCCTGGACATCCGGCGTGGCGCGCGCAAGCCGCCGGCGTCAACCTGGTCCGCCGGCACTCCCTGGGAAGCGGAGCGGAGGGCATGAAAACGCTGTTTGCCTGCGTCCATGCCGCGGACTTTCCCGCGCAGGCCTTGCTTCGTCTCCGCTCCGACCTGCAGAGTGACCCAGTAGTTGTGCTGGAAGGGCGCGCTCCGCACGAGTTCGTGTGCGCCATGAACAAGGCAGCGTTTCGATGCGGCGCGTCGTTGGGGATGACGCGGCTGGATGCGGAAGGCACCACGGGGCTGCGTTTGCTGGCGCGCTCGCTCGAGACGGAAGCCAATGCAAGGGCCGTGCTGCTGGAGTGTGCGGCAAGATTCTCGCCACGCATTGAGGAGGTCAGCGAAGGTACAGCCTGCGGGTTTGTGCTGGATATTGCCGGCACGGAACGACTGTTTGGACCGCCTGCAAGCCTGGCGGAGAGGCTGCGTACAGAACTCGCATCGGCAGGGTTCCGCGTATCGATTGCTGTAAGCGCGAACTACGACACCGCGCGGATGAAGGCAGCGGCCTCGCACGGGGTGAACGTGATTCCTGAAGGAGCAGAGGCTTTGGCGCTCGCCAAATTGCCGATCGCGGCGCTGAATCTGGAAGAAGAGCACCAGGAGACCTTTGCCATTTGGGGTATTCGTACCCTGGGAGAACTTGCCGCACTGCCTGAGGTGGAGTTGATTGCGCGCCTTGGCCAGAAGGCACGGGCATGGCGCGGGGCTGCCCTGGGCAAGCTCACTCACTTGTTTCGGCCCATGGAGCCTGAGTTTAAGCTTCAGGAGTTTTGCGAATTCGAGACGCCAGTCGAGCAAATGGACTCCCTGCTATTTATGGGCGCGCGCATGATCGACAGCCTGGTTGCGCGGGCAGCGGATCGTGCACTCTCACTGGCGCTGCTGACCGCGCGCATGAAGCTTGAAGGAGAGGGTTTGCATGAACTTGTGCTGCGTCCCGCGATTCCCTCTACCGATCGAAAGTTTCTGCTGAAACTGTTGCAACTGGAGATTGCTGCGCATCCTCCGCGGGCCGCAGTGCTTGCTCTTGAACTGAGTGCGGAGGCGGGGCACTGCAATACCGTGCAGCTGGGGTTGTTCACACCGCAGACACCGGAGCCCTCGCGGCTGGATGTGACCATGGCACGCATCAAGGCGATCGTCGGGGAGGATCGTGTCGGCGCTCCTCTTCTGGAAGACACGCATCGCCCGGGGAGCTTTCGCATGGATCTGCTTGCGATTGAAGGCAGTACATGCGATGAACCGCAGAGCCCCCGCATGGTGCTACGGCGCATGCGGCCGCCGGTTCCGGTGCGTGTGGCGATGCGGGATTATCAGCCTGCGGCCTTTCGGGATGGCGTAAGCCTGTTTGAGATCACGGCAGCTTATGGGCCATGGAAGACAAGCGGCTGCTGGTGGTCTTCAAATGACTGGAATCTTGAAGAATGGGACATTCTTGCCGAGCGGAGTGATGGCTCGAGCATTGCGTGCCTGCTGGTGTGCGATCAGAACCGCCACGAATGGCAACTGGAAGCTGTTTATGACTGAGCGCAATGGAAGTTCTGAAGAATACGTGGAACTGCACGCGTCCAGCGCTTTCAGTTTTCTGGAGGGAGCGTCGCAACCGGATGCGTTGATTGAGCGTGCGAGTGAGCTCGGATTGAGCGCGATGGGACTGGCCGAACGCAATGGCTTGTATGGCGCCGCACGGTTTCACACGGCTGCCAAACGGATAGGAGTCAAGGCGCACATTGGTGCGGAGATTGCAGTCACCTCGTTCGGGAGCAGGCTCACGCCACCTGCGTGGCTTCCGAATCAAGTTGCCGAGGAGCCGCCACGGATCGTGCTGCTGTGCGCGTCGCCGACCGGCTATCAGAATCTGTGCCAGCTCATCACGCGGTTCAAGATGAGGGAGAGTACCAAAACTGAAGGCGCGGCTACACTCGAGGACCTGGAAGAATTCTCCGCGGGCCTGATCTGCCTGACCGGCGGCGACGAGGGGCCACTGGCATCCGCAATGGCAGCCGGAGGAGCGGAAGAAGCCGGCGAGAGACTCGATCGGATCGCAGGCATCTACGGCTCTAGAAATGTTTATGTGGAGTTGCAGAGGCATCAACTACGCGAGGAGGAGTGCCGCAACCAGGCACTTTTAAGTCTTGCTTCGTCGCGGCAATTGCCGCTCGTCGCCACGAACGGCGTGCGGTATGCGGCGGAGAAGGATCGCGAGTTGCTGGATGTGTTTACGGCGATCCGGCATAAGACTTCGCTGGACAGCGCGGGCAGGCTATTAACCACGAACGCGGCACGTTCTTTGCGCAGCACGGGGGAGATGGCTGTGCTCTTCCGTGACATTCCTGAAGCGATCGCCAATACGCGCATCGTAAGCGAGCGGCTCGAGTTCGCACTCGACAATCTTGGCTATGAATTCCCCAAATTTCCTTTGCCGAGCGGCGAGACCATGGATAGCTTTCTCGCCAAGCGTGTGGAAGAGGGTGTGCGCAAACGATACGGCATACCGTCCAAGCGACATCTGCTCCTCAAGGCGCGCGCCCAGGTTCGGCATGAGTTGGCTCTGATTGCAAAACTCGGGTTCGCCGGGTACTTCCTGATCGTGTGGGACATCATTCGCTACTGCCAGTGGAATGGGTTCCTGGTGCAGGGGCGGGGTTCGGCCGCGAATTCGGCGGTCTGTTATGCGCTGGAGATCACAGCTGTCGATCCAGTGGGGATGGAATTGCTGTTTGAGCGGTTTCTCAGCGAGAACCGCGGCGAGTGGCCGGACATCGATCTCGATCTGCCGTCCGGGGATCATCGCGAACAGGTAATTCAGTACATCTATGAGCGCTATGGGGCACTGGGCTCGGCGATGACGGCGAACGTCATCAGTTACCGCACTCGATCCGCGGCGCGCGAAGTGGGCAAGGCGCTTGGATTCGAGGAGGAGCAAATCGCGCGGCTTTCAGGGCTGGTGGGCCACTGGGAATGGCGCGGGGCAAATGACACCATGGCCAGGCATTTTGCCCAGGCAGGATTCGATGTGAATCATCCGCGCATTGCGCACTATCTCGACCTTTGCATGCGCATGCAGGATCTGCCGCGGCATCTCGGTCAGCATTCGGGAGGGATGGTGATTTGCGCGGGAATGCTGAATCGCGTGGTGCCGATTGAACGTGCCTCGATGCCAGGACGCACGGTGGTGCAGTGGGACAAGGAAGACTGCGCCGATCTTGGCCTGATCAAGGTGGACCTGCTGGGCTTGGGCATGATGGCGGTGCTCAAGGATTCAATCGAACTGATTCCGCGGCATTACGGCAAACACGTCGACCTTGGCGCATTGCCCGAAGATCCGCTGGTGTACGAGACGCTCCGCAAGGCCGATACCGTGGGCATGTTCCAGGTGGAGAGCCGCGCCCAGATGGCGTCGATTCCGCACAACGCACCCACTCGTTTTTACGACCTTGTCGTACAGGTTGCCATCATTCGACCCGGACCGATCGTGGGCAAGATGATGCATCCGTACATGCGGCGCAGGCAGAAGAAGGAAGAGGTGACTTATCCGCATCCTTCGCTGCAACCTGTGTTGGAACGCACACTGGGCGTGCCGTTGTTTCAGGAGCAACTTCTGCGCATGGCGATGGTGGTGGCGAACTTCACCGGTGCGGAAGCGGAGGAGCTAAGGCGAGCTGTCGGGATGCGTCGTTCGATGCAGAGGATGAAAGACCTGGAGAGCCGGCTGCGCGCGGGTATGACGCAAAATGGCATCGGGAAGGAAGCGCAGGACAATATTGTTCAGGGCATCAGTTCGTTTGCGATGTATGGCTTTCCGGAGTCGCACGCGGCCAGCTTTGCATTGATTGCCTATGCATCGGCCTATCTGAAGGTGTATTTTCTGGCGGCCTTCACATGCGGGCTTCTCAACAATCAGCCGATGGGTTTTTATGCGCCCGCGGTGCTGATCAAGGATGCGCAGCGGCATGGTCTGCGCGTGCGTCCCATCGATGTGCAGCGATCGGAGTGGCTCTGTACGCTGGAGGACGAGGCGGATGGGTCGCTATCGCTGCGCATCGGATTGAATTATGCGAAGGGATTGCGGAAAGCAACAGCGGAAGCGCTTCTCACGACACGCCAGCAGGATGGGGCGTTTCGATCCGTTGACGATATTGCCACGCGCGTCCAGGAGTTGAATCGGAAGGAACTTGTTGGGCTGGCTCGGATTGGTGCAATGAACTCGGTGGGAGAGGTGGAGCATCGCCGCGATGCTCTATGGCAGGTGGAACAAGCTGGAAGGCGGGTTGGACCGCTGCTGCGAGGCGCCGAAAACGGTTGCGATGGACAGCATAGGCCTCTTAAAAAGATGACAACTGATGAGCGTTTGGCGGCCGACTATGCAGGAACGGGACTCACCACCGGCCCACATCCTCTGGCATATAGCCGGGAGGCGTTCAAGAAGGAAGGAATGCTTTCCGCGGATGACCTGACGCGTTGTGCGAATCATGAGTATGTCCGTGTGGTGGGGTGCATTATTGCGCGCCAGCGTCCCGGTACGGCGAAGGGATTCGTGTTTCTCTCCATGGAGGACGAAACGGGCATCACGAACGTAATTCTGACGCCCGATGTATTTGAACAGAATCGCGTGGTTGCAACACGGAGCCGCTTTCTACTGGTTGAGGGCCCGCTACAGCACCAGGAAGGCGTGATTCATATCAAGGCGCAGCGGCTGACTGCGATGAATATTACGAGCGCGGATATGCGTTCGCACGATTTCCATTGAGACTCATAGAGCGACGTCGACCTCACGCATCGCATTGCGCCATTCGCAGAACAGCGCGCGCCCACGCTGAATCGCCTGCTCATCCAGAGCCAGCCAGCCTGCGTGTTTTACAAGACGGCGCAATGCGGCGTCGACGTTGGGCTTTGGAAGGGCATTGGTTATCTCCAGTACCGCACCGAGCATCATCATGTTCGTGATACGCGCGTCGCCGAGTTCGTCGGCTAGTCGCGTGAAGGGCATGGCCAGCGCGTGAACATCCTGGTGCGCCCAGTCCACTGGGAGGACATCGCCGTTATAGAGAATCCAGCCTCCAGGCCTTACAGCTGGGGCAAACTTTCGCAGCGACGGCTCGTTCATGGCGACAAGCACGCTGGGGGCTGTAACCATCGGCGAATCGATCGGCGCGCGGGACAAACGCACGTGGCAGTTTGACGTTCCAGACCGCATTTCCGGCCCGTACGAGGGGAGCCATGAGACTTCGAGACCGGCACTCAGGCCTGCTTCCGCAAGGACTTCGCCAAGCAACAAAACGCCTTGTCCGCCGAATCCCGCGATGCGAATGTGCAGATCGATATCAGCGGGAGTCGCAGGCGCTTCGTCGACAAGATGCATTGCGTCAGCGATGTCGAGCAGGACAGGAATCGACTCAAGCGGCGGGCACGGCGGATGGCACAGGCGCGGTTGAGCTTCTTTCGTGCGATCGCATAACACTCCCAATGGGTAAGTCTGCTCCATGACATCGTGAACCCAATGCTGCGCGTCGACGGGGCTCATTTTCCAGATAGTGGGGCATGGCGAGAGGATCTCCACAAGCGAGAAGCCAAGTCCGCGCACCTGGTTTTCAACAGCGCGGCGGATGGCGCGCGCAGCCTGGGCGATCTGCCGGTTGTCTCCCAGCCCCACGCGCTCGATGTAGACCGGCGCCTCCAGGGTGGAAAGCAACTCGCTGACGCGCAACGGGTAGCCCTCGTTTGCCGCGCTGCGGCCGCCGGGGGTTGTGGTGCTGCGCTGGCCCAGCAGCGTGGTGGGCGCTACCTGACCGCCGGTCATGCTGTAGATGCCATTGTTGACGAAGATGGCAGTGATATTTTCGCCGCGATTGGCGGCGTGGAGAATCTCCGCGGAACCGATTGCTGAAAGATCTCCATCTCCCTGATAGCTGATGACGATCGAGTTGGGATGGCTTCGTTTGACTGCAGTAGCTACCGCGGGAGCGCGCCCATGCGCGGCCTGTACGTTGCCTACGTCGAAGTAGTAGTAGCCAAAGACGGAGCAGCCGACCGGATTGATAAGAATGGTGCGATCCTGGATCCCCAAGTCGTCGATTGCGCGAGCCAGCATCTTGCTGATGTTGCCGTGCCCACAGCCGGGACAGTAGTGCGTCTGCTGCTGCAATTCGCCTTTGCGCTCGTAATGGTCATAAAACGCACTGGCCTTGCCCTGGGCGACGGTGTACTCCGCGAGGGAATCGTTAGACATGAGCCATCTGCTCCTTTGGTCGCGAGATCCCGAATCCGACCTTGCAGGCAAGTTCACGGACCAGCGTCAAAACCTCATTGTGGGAAGGAACATTTCCCCCGCCGCGGCCGAGGAACTCGACGGGCCGAGCTCCGTTCAGCGCCAGGCGCACGTCGTCGACCATTTGGCCGTTGCTCATCTCGACTACCGCGTAGACTTTTGCGGTCCTGGCGAGGTTGCGGAAGTTCGAAACGGGAAACGGGTACAAGGTGATGGGCCGAAGAACGCCGACCGAGATGCCCTCGGCACGTGCTTCTGCGGTCACTGCTTTCAGAATGCGGGCCACTATGCCATACCCCACGAGGACGATTTCGGCGTCGTCCGTACACCATTCTTCGGCGCGAGCTTCGTTCTGCTCGGCAACGCGATATTTGGCTTCGAGGGCGCGGCTGTGGGCCTCCATCTCATCGCAATCAAGGTGCAACGAGTTGATGAGATTGCCTCGGGTAGCGGCCGATCCGGCAACAGCCCAGTCGGGCATGTGCGGTTCCGTGGCCGCCTGCGGAAACTCCACGGGCTCCATCATCTGGCCGATGAATCCGTCGGCGAGCACCACGACCGGGTTACGATAGCGGTCAGCCAATTCAAATGCGAGGGCTGTCAGGTCGGCCATCTCCTGAACGGAATGCGGCGCCAGAACGATGGTGCGGTAGTTGCCATGGCCGCCGCCTTTTACTACCTGGTTGTAGTCGCTCTGCTCGGCAGCGATGTTGCCTAATCCCGGCCCGCTGCGGGTGATGTCAGCGACGACGCAAGGGAGTTCGGCGCCGGCCAGGTAACTCATGCCTTCCTGCATGAGGCTGATGCCGGGTCCGCTGGAAGCGGTCATGCAACGCACGCCGGCCGACGAAGCGCCATAAAGCATATTGATCGCGGCCACTTCGCTCTCGGCCTGCAGGAACACGCCGCCGGTCAGGGGCATGTAGAGCGCGGCCACCTCTGCGATTTCGCTGGCAGGGGTAATGGGATAGCCGTAAAAAGCGCGGCACCCGGAAAGGATGGCGCTCTTCATCAGCGCTTCATTTCCTTTCATCAATTGCTTGCGCATCGGGGTGCTCCTTGCATTTGAATGACGCGTCCAAGTCGATTCGCTTCATCGGTACTTCGGAGACGTAACACGGTGATCGCTCCTGGCTCGGGACACGCTAGAAAGCAGATTCCGCACCCGGTGCAACCGGTGCCAGCGTAGGTAGCGGTGCGATAGCCAAAATGATTCAACCTATCACTCAGGCTGATCACACTCGGAGGGCAAGCTACGACACACAGACCACACCCCTTGCACTCGTCCTCTTTTACGCGGAGCAAACCCCGATCCTGCTTTGTTGCGCTTGTCATCTGCTGCCCTTCCCGGCGGAAGTTCACTTATTCGGAAGCGAACTGGAGCGTCTCGCAATGTGCCGCGCAGTTGTCCTCCAGGAGCCCGTACGATGTTGCGACTTGGGTCCGGGGGTCGGCAGTGACACGCATCACCTTTAGCCCGCCTGAAAACGCAACGTGAAGAATGGCTTGAACTCTTGGCCAAGTACTTGGTGTACGCGGCCATCGTATTTATTTTCAATTGGTTAGCAAATGTAATGCTATGTAGCACTTTCGCAAAGTGCAAGCCTGCCAACCGCGCCCCTTGTGCGGAATTCGCGAGGAAACGAGATCCACGGGGGTGGGTATCAAGGAAGCGCGCTACACTGGCAATTCTGTTGCCTTCGCCTTTTTAGCTTTCTGAATCTGGAGTCAGTGATGCATTGCAAGGGAAAAGCCCTCATCGCCGCCGTACAGTGCGCGTCTGTGCTGCTGATCGCGCTCGCGAGTCGATACTGTGACGCGCAGCAGGGCGTCGAAGATCGAGTGGCTGTGACTCATTCCGGCGACACCTTTGTTCTCGAATGCCGGGGGATCAAAGCAACGGTCTCGACCCGGGGAGAAAAACTTCTGGGTCTTGTAGTCACTGATCGCATGCGCAATACGGAATTACCAATCGAAGATCCATTCGAGATACTGTTGAAAAGCGGGGAAATTTATAGGGCCAGCAATTTGCAACTGGCGGGGGTCCCAACTTTGCGCGAACTGGGTGCGCGCGCTGAGGCGTCGCGCATGGCGGAGCGGATCCATGGCGCGGAACTGGATGTGCCACTCGAATCCGCCGATCACTCGCTACGGTTCGCGTGGTCGTTGATCCTGCTGGACGGGTCGGGGTATATCCGCCAGAGCCTGAATCTGACTGCCGGTCAACAAGATGTCCCCATTCAGCGGGTGCAAATGATCGACCTGCCACTTCCCGAAGCGCATGTGGCGGGATTGGTCGACGGCTCGCCGATCGTCGCGGGGGATCTGTTCCTGGGGTTCGAGCACCCGCTTTCCAAGGCGCGCGTGACGGCAGGCATTGCCACCGCTTGGCTCGAACGCGACCTTCCTTTGCGCGCCGAGAAGTCGGTCTCGTATTCCTCCGTAATCGGGTTTGCGCGAGCCGGGCAGATGCGCCGCGATTTTCTCGCCTACGTCGAGCGGGAACGGGCGCATCCTTACCGAACCTTTTTGCACTATAACTCCTGGTACGATCTGGGGTACTTCAATGCCTACGACCAGGCGGGCGCACTCGATCGCGTCAACTTTTTTGGCCGCGAACTGACGCAGCGCGGTGCAAAGTTGAATTCCTTCCTCTTTGACGATGGATGGGACAACCATGCATCGCTCTGGAAGTTCAATACGGGTTTTCCTGACGGTTTCACGCCTGTAAAGCAAGCGGCCGAGAAGTACGGCGCCGCACCCGGAATCTGGATGTCACCCTGGGGCGGCTACTCCAAGCCGAAGGAGGAGCGCATTGCTTTCGGCAAGTCGGCGGGCTATGAGATTGTCGGCGGCGGCTACGCGCTGTCGGGGCAACGCTACTACGCAGCGTTCCGCGATGTCTGCCTGGAGATGATCCGGAAATACGGCGTGAATCAGTTCAAGTTCGATGGCACCGGCAATGTCGATTCGGTTGTGCCGGGCAGTCAGTTTGACAGCGATTTTTCGGCCGCCATCCATCTAATCGGAGAACTGCGGGAGGCCAAGCCAGATCTTTTTGTGAACCTGACTACGGGAACGTGGCCCTCGCCGTTCTGGTTAATGTACGCCGACTCGATCTGGCGGGGCGGCGAAGATGATTCCACTGCGGGAGTGGGGCCGTACCGCGAGCGATGGATCACCTACCGCGATGCGGCCACCTACGAAAACGTAGTGCAACGTGGCCCGCTCTTTCCACTCAATTCCCTCATGCTTCACGGCATGATTTTTGCGCAGCATCACCGCGAGCTCAACAAGGATCCTCAAAACGACTTTCGCAATGAGATTCGCTCCTATTTCGGGACCGGCACCCAATTGCAGGAGATGTACATCACTCCTTCGCTGCTCAACAAGGACAACTGGGACGATCTGGCCGAGGCGGCAAAGTGGTCGAAGGCCAATGCCGAAGTGCTGAGGGATACGCATTGGATCGGAGGCAATCCCGCCTGGCTAGAGATCTATGGCTGGGCATCCTGGTCGCCGCACAAGGGCATACTCGTTCTTCGCAATCCCAGTGATCATCCGCAGTCGATTCGGCTTACTCTGCGCGACGCCTTCGAATTGCCGGATGGCGCTGCACAAACTTACTCCGCGCACAGCCCATGGGCTGGTGATTCGAGCAGTGCCGCAATGGAGATTCAGGCCCAGCAACCCCACGAGTTTAAAATGGCTCCGTTTGAGGTGTTGACTCTGGAAATGAATCCCGGATCTGCGCCTTGAACTCGCGACATTTTACCCTGATTGGATGAGGACAATGCAAGCACCTACTCTTCTTGTGATGGCCGCCGGAATGGGCAGCCGCTACGGCGGACTGAAGCAGATCGATCCGGTCGGACCTTCCGGCGAGACGATCATTGATTACTCGATCTATGACGCGCTCCGTGCCGGGTTTGGCAAGCTCGTATTCGTGATCCGCAAAGACATCGAACGGGCATTCAAGGACACAGTCGGTGCGCGGTTCGAGAGCCGCATGCCCGTCGAATATGTCTTCCAGGAACTTGAGAGCCTCCCGCCTGGATTCTCCGTTCCCGCGGGCCGTACCAAGCCGTGGGGCACCACGCAGGCGGTGCTCATGGCTGCGGATGCGATCCACGAGCCTTTTGCCGTGATCAATGCCGACGACTTCTACGGCGCGGAGAGCTACCGGGTGCTCGCCCAGCATTTGCAGTCGGGGTCGAGTGATTACGCCATGGTCGGGTTTATCCTTCGCAACACGCTTTCCGACTTCGGCTCGGTGGCGCGAGGCGTGTGCCGTGTTGATGCCAGCGGTTACCTCGAAACGGTGGAGGAACTCACCAGCATTGAACGCGATGGCGAGCACGCCCGGAACACTGCCCCTTCAGGCGCAATCACGAAGCTAACCGGTGACGAAGCTGTTTCGATGAATATGTGGGGGTTCACGCCCCAGGTCTTCGGTCAGCTGCGCGACCTGTTTCACGGCTTCCTTCAACGGAGTGGCACGGAGCTAAAGACGGAGAGCTATGTTCCCTCCGCCGTGAACGAACTGGTTGCAGCGGGACTAGCGCGCGTGAAGGTTCTGCGGTCTTCCGACTCCTGGTTTGGAGTGACGTATCGGGAAGATCGGCCCCGCGTAGTCGACAACATAGCCCACCTCGTCGCGGCTGGCCGGTATCCTGCGCAACTCTGGTCATGAGCGCAAATCTCGAGGCTGCGGCGGCGGCCCAGTGGTTCCAGGTTACCGGAAAGTTCGTGGGCGCAGAGCCATTTGGAACCGGGCATATTAACGACTCCTACCGCGTCGCGTTCCGCGATCGAGACGTGGACAGCCGCTACCTGCTGCAGCGCATCAACACCCGGGTATTCACAAACCCCGTGGCACTGATGCAAAACATGGAGCGCGTCACAACGCATATCGCGAGTCTCAGCGATGGGTCGCCCGAAGATAATCGGCGGCTGCTTGTTCTCATTCCGGCGCGGGATGGCCAGTCCTTTCACTCGGACCCGCATGGCGGCTGTTGGCGGATGATGCGGTTCATCGAGGGAACGGAGGCACTGGAGCGGATCGACTCACCGCAGCAAGCGTTCCAGATCGCCGCGGCATTCGGTCGATTCCAGCAACAGGTGGCAAGTCTGCCGCCGCCGCGGCTCAATGACACAATCCCGGACTTCCACAACACCCCAAAACGTTTCGCGGTACTGGAGACAGCCGTTGAATCCGATGTCGCGAACCGTGCTCAATCCGCACAATCCGAGATTGCATTCGCGATGGCACGAAAGCCCCTGGCTTCCCTGCTGCTCCACGCGAACCTGCCTGAGAGGATCGCGCATAATGACTGCAAGAGCAGCAATGTCCTGGTCAGTACGATATCGGGAGAAGGACTGTGCGTAATCGATCTTGATACCGTCATGCCCGGCCTGGCGCTATACGATTTTGGCGACATGGTACGGTCGATGACTAGTCCCGTCGCTGAGGACGAGCGCGATTTGTCGCGCATCTGCATGCAATTCCCAATGTTCGAAGCACTCTTGCGCGGATATCTTCAGCCGGCCGGCGATCTGCTGACCCTTGGAGAGAAGCGGCTTCTTGCAGGTGCGGGCAAGGTCATCACCTTTGAGAACGGCGTTCGCTTTCTTTCCGATTACCTCAACGGGGACAATTACTACAAGGTCCATCGTCCCGGCCAGAACCTCGATCGTTGCCGTGCACAATTCAAACTACTCGAGTCCATTGAAGAGCAGGAGGATCAGATGAATCGGCTGATCGACTCCGTGGAGTGAGATTGCCCTATTGCGATATCGGCTGCAGAGCCTGCGCTAAACCCCATAGACTTCTCGCGCGGTTCCACTTGAGATGCGCTCCCGCTCATCGGGGGACAGATCTGCAATCAGAGCTCGGAATGAATCGACCCATGCACTATAGTCGCCGGCCAGGTTAAGGACCGGCCAATCGGAACCAAACATCAGGCGCGTCGGGCCAAACGCGCCAAGCACCACATCGAAGTAAGGCCGCAATTTCTCCACTTTCCAACCAAGCCAGTCGGCTTCCGTAACCATACCCGATACCTTGCAATACACATTTTCACGTTTCGCCAAGTCGCGGATTCGCTGGTCCCATGGGGAGAGAATGCCCTCCCTGATTCTTGGCTTGGCAACGTGATCCAACACGAACACTTGCTCGGGATGCCGATCCACAAAGTCAATTGACTGGGCGAGGTGACGCTCGAAAACGAGGATGTCGTAAACCATCCCGAAATCCTTCAGGCAGGCCACTCCACGATTGAAATCGTCTCGCAGCATGAAGAATTCATCGGGTTCGTCCTGAAGTACATGTCGAACTCCCTTCAACTTCGGCTCGGTTGCGAGTTGGTTAAGAACGCCCATCAGATCAGGAGAGCACAACGGCACCCAGCCCACGACCCCGCCCACCAATGGATTGTGCGCAGCCACATCCAGCAACCAGTTGGTCTCAACGACGTTCTGGCAAGCCTGCACAGCAATGGTGCGGTGTACCTCAGAGCTTTGCGTCGCCGTTACCAGATCATCCACCAGGAAATCCCGGCGCAGAGGACGAAGAGCATCACTGTTCATCCAGTCGTAGTCGCGCTCGTTATGCTTCCAGAGATGATGATGAGCGTCAATCAACATGCTGAGCCTCCAATCGGCTCGATCAAGCCTCTGCCTCGATCGAGGTCCGGGACAAGCATCTTCTGGGATCCGGTATGCTGTTACCAAACATTCTGTCTTCAACTGCCTTGGCATTGGAGCATCTATACGGTACTTACGCCGGTTGGATGACCATTTCCAATTGAATCTAGCACGCTTCGATCGATTTCAGCTTGGACGCTGCAGTTGATCACGGTACGATGGAGCGAAGATCGCGTCGCCGGCATTCCGCGGCGCCCGCGATGAGCTGGAGATTGCGAGGAGCGACGCCACAATGATCATTCGAACTTCGAAGCTCCTGCTGGTGGGTGGTATTGCGCTTCTCTATACGCTCGTGGTCTTCAATAACCTGACTGATTTTGACTCCAATTATCAATTTGTTCGCCACGTGCTGACCATGGACTCTACCTTCCCAAGCAATCAAGGCAGATGGCGCGCAGTGCCATGGCCGGCCGCCCACATGCTTTTCTACATTGGCATCATCTTCTGGGAGATTGTAACCACAGTCCTGCTATGGTGGGGCTCCCTGCGTCTGCTTCGTGCTCTGCGGCGACACAAACCTGTATTTCACCGTGCCAAAGGGATCGCAATCCTCGGTCTTACTCTCGCGATGCTCATGTTCCTGGTTGCGTTTCTTTCCATCGGCGCGGAGTGGTTCTTGATGTGGCAGTCTCACACCTGGAACGGTCAGGAAGCCGCATTTCGGATGTTTGCTGTCGCCGGCCTGGTGCTGTTGTTTCTCGTCCAGCCGGAAACGGACGCACAGCCTTAGCCGTCGATCCGCTTCGTGCCATGCGCAGGTTTTTGCGCCTGCGGGCTACTTTGACGGGTCGATCAGCGCCTGGTAGACGAGTTGGCGGCTGAGATATTGCACATTAGGCACGCCACCGTTCATGCGCTGAATCATGCCGATGAAGACAAGGTCGTTGGTCGGGTCGACCCAGAACCACGTTCCGGCCGCTCCGTCCCAAAGGAAAGTACCTTTGCCATCGGGCAGGTTGGCCGTCTGCGGGTCGAACTCAACGGCACAGTTGTAACCGTACCCGAAGCCCGCGCGCATGTGCTGTGCCCCGATACCATACTGGCCGGTGAGAAGGCTTGGCGCAAGGTGGTTGGAAGTCATCAGATGAATGGTGGCCGGAGCGAGCAGGCGCTTGCCGTCGAGTTCGCCGCCGTTGGCCAACATTTGGGCGAAACGGTAGTAATCCTCGGTCGTGGATACCATGCCGCCACCACCGGAGGCGAGGCTGGGCTGTTTATCGTAATCGTGCGGATTCGATGGGGCCTGCGGATCGGTGGACAATCCGCCGCCCTCGCGCTTCCAGTAGTAGAGGGTGGCGAAGCGGCTCCGCTTCTCCTCAGGCACGAAGAACCCCGCATCGCGCATGCCGAGGGGCTGGTAGATGCGTTCACGCATGAAGTCTGGGAGCGATTGGCCGGAGAGCTTTTCCACTATATATCCTTCGATGTCCATGGAGAGCGAGTAAGTCCAGCCCTGGCCTGGCTGATAGAGCAGTGGGATTTTGGCAAGCTTGTCGATGAATTCCTGCAGGTCCTTCGACTGGAAGAGGTGGGCGTCCCGCACCATGTGGTCGACGGGTGTGTCGCCGAAGAAGCCGTAGGTAAAGCCCGCAGTGTGCGACATGAGTTCACTCATGGTCGGCTGGTGGTCAGGATCGACGAGGATCAATTTGCCGTCAGCGTCGGTGCCATTGAAGACCTTGAGATGAGCAAACTCAGGGATGAACTTGGCGATCGGGTCGTTGGGCAGCCATTTGCCTTCTTCGTAGAGCATCATCATGGCCACGCCGGTAACGGGCTTGGTCATGGAATAGTCGCGAAAGATGGTGTCTTTGGTCATGGGCGTTGCAGATGCCAGGTCGCGCACCCCGTAGGCATGGTAGTCGACGATCTTTCCGTGACGAGCCAGAAGGGTAACCATGCCTGCGATCTGCTTGTCATCGATTGTCTTTTGCATGGCGGTATGCAGGCGCTGAAGGCGTTCGGAGCTGAAACCGACACTTTCGGGAGAATGCAGAGTGAGGTCGATCGCATGGCGGGCGGGAACGGAGTTAGCTGGCTTCTGCGCAAATGCGGCAGCGATATTGATAACGATCAGACTGACGGCCAGAAGGATTTGTGCAGAGATGCCGATGCGTTTGGTCATGAATTCTCCCGTGTGTTGCACGCCGATGTCGAAGCAGATAGCGGCTCCTTTATATCGCAATCGGCTCGGGAAACGAAACAGCCTTAGAATCGGTCCGCGGCAATGCGCCGGTCAGGCGATCAACAGCGAGGCGAACCGGATCCCAGGTCGCAACGAAATCTGAAACATGTCTTGCGCGGGAATCAGTCGGTTGTATAGCGGATCTCAAGGCGGCGGATTCGAATGCAGGAGTACGTTAGCACCACGGAAATCAAAATGAGCAGCCCTACAACCGCTACCCACGCCGGAACCGGCTCCGTCTGCACTGTCAAAAGGGCGAAGATGCCGTCGCCGGGCACCGTGATGGGCATCAGATGCCGCAGATAGGAAGCCACGCTGATTTTTTGCAGCAGCGATGGCATGACCGGGTTGATGGCTTCCCAACCCAGAACCAGCATCGCGGCGGGAGTGGGATTTCGAAACATCATGCTCAAGAGCAGGAAGACCGCTCCATAACCCAGGCAGGCCAGAATGATGATCGCGAGATAGGCCTGAAGCTGGCCAAGTCCGGGGCCATGAAAGATATATTCCTGCCCGGCCGAGCCAAATCCGACGTACATCAGGCCAAAGTCGGCGATGATCGCGGTACCGAAGAGAGCGAGCGCGCTAATCGATCCAGCAACAAATTTTGCGAGCAGCAGCACCTCGCGGCGCACCGGCGACAGGAGATAGAAGTGCAGACTCCGCTCGATCATTTCTCCGCGAATGAGGCGCGCGAAGATACCCAGGCAGCCGAAGAAAACACCAAGGCGGATGTAGTAGAACTGCACGATTCCCGCCAGCACGTTCGTATCGTCCCCGAGTGCCAAAGCGGGATGCGACTCGAAAAGAAGGTGCATGAGGATGATGACCGTGGGGACGAAGGCGAGGAAGTAGATCCAGCTTGCCTTCCACGAGAACAAGTTTCTTCTCACTTCAATACGCACCAGGCGGCGAGCCTGCAGCCACCATAAGGACCAGGGCTGTTGCAGAACGGACTGGGTAAATCTACCACTTGTCTCTACTCTCACGAGGCACTCCCGTCTGAGCCAATCAGGTACTGATAAATGGCCTGGGTATCGTCATCGGCGAGCGCAACCGCTTCAATCTGGACTAACCCTTCAACAGCGATTCCGTTGAGTAACCGATAGAATTCGTCGAGATCGGCGGTGCGGAGGAAGACGCCCTTGCCATCGACATGAAGCCTTGCTTCGACACAATGATGAATAGAGAACATCCGCGAGGCCAGTAGTTCCGGGCGATCGCAGCGGATGAGCACCTGCATCGGCTTGTCGCGCACCTCCTGCCGCACCTGGTGGATGTTACCTTCCGCGACAAGATAGCCACCCGTGATCAGAACCACGCGATCGGAGATTCTGTCCACTTCGTCAAGAATGTGGCTGGAGATGACAAGGTGCATACCCTGCCGGCTTAGTTCCTCGAACAATGCCAGCGATTCGGCTCGGGCCATGGGGTCAAGGCCGTTCAGAGGTTCGTCGAGCACCAGCACGCGAGGATGGTGCGCGATGGCCTGGGCGAGACGGATCTTCTGGCGCATTCCTTTGCTGTAGCCCGCGATCCTGCGGCCGGCCGCATCGCCAAGCTGGACTCTCTGGATTGCCTCCTGGGCGAGCCGAAACGCTTCCGCTCCACTCATGCCGTGCAGGAGCAGGCCATCCATCAAGAACTCCCATCCCGTTAATCCGCGCGGAAAGGAATCGAACTGGGTGCAGTAACCGACCTCGCGGAAGAATTGCGTGGCATCGCCTGGGACAAGGCCGAGGACGGAGACAGAGCCGCTCGATGGCTGAACCAACCCCGTCATCAGGTTCATCAGCGTGGTCTTTCCCGACCCGTTTGGACCCACCAGCGTGGTCACACCGGGAGGAATGCTGAGCGAGACTCGGTTCACACCCAGCACTTCTCCGTAGAACTTGGACACGTTGTCAAAAATGATGCGATCGCTCATCGAAGTCATCCTCGCACCACTTCGCGGGCCCGGATTCGCGCGTTCAGCATGACAACGCACACCGCGCAAATAAGAGCCAGCATCGCCGCGATGGCTGCTGTGGGAATATCCCGATCAAAGCGCAAGAAAGCAGGCGCGCCGAGCAGGCGCTGCCAAAGTTCCGACATCATGAACGGCAAGTTCAGCAAGAACCCCCACTTTGTCCGCAAAATCGCACTGACAACGCCCCCGACGCCCGCAGGAACAAAGACCGCGGCAAAGATGATGCCGGTTGCCACCACTCTCCATTTAACCCAGGAGGACAGGGCCAGCCCGAGGAAAGAGAGAAGCACGATCCAGACCACCGAGCCGACCAGCAGCCCGCCGGCCACCCGCATGTTAAGGCCCATCCACGGTTGTTCTGACGTGTATCCCTGATAGGCAAAGAGCAGGAGGCACGGAATCCAGGTGACCATGGAGAGAAACGAGAACAACGCGATGAACTTTCCGAAGACATAGCCAAACCGCGAGATGGGATGGCTGAGCAAAATGGGAAGGGCGTTATCGGAGAGATCGAAGGAAACCAGGCGCGGCGCGATCCACGCGGTGAGGACCAGCGCAAGCCAGCACTGCGAGGCAAGCACCTTCAGAAAGAAAGAGGCATCGATCGCCAGTACCGCCGAATTCCCGCGCACGATGAGAGCGCGCGCCAACGGATTATTGGCAAGGTAGATTATGACGATGTAGACGACTACGGGAAGCATTGACAGCGTGAACAGGCCCACGGTGATCCTCGACGACCAGGCTTCCGCGAATCCGTAGCGGGCCAGGACACCCACACGTGACCATAGTGGGGTCACACGGCCCGAATAGGCGCGGTACTCGTGCTTATAGACGGACAAGTTCCCCTCCTATCGGTTCCTGTTCCATAGCGCTGAGAAAAATGTCCTCAAGCGAATCGCGACGCCGGTGGATCCGGCGGATCTGCACGTTGCATTCGGCCGCCAGGACATAAAGGTCGCGAGGCTCAATGCGATCCGGCATCACAAGCTTGATACGGCCATCGGGGAAAGAGGCGCACTCGCAGCCTAGTTGGCGGATGCCCTCGCAGAATTCGGTGATAGATCCCACCGTTTCCAACTCGATGAAGTTTCGGTGCGATCGTCGTTCCTCCTCGATGTTGCGCAATGCCGCGATTCGTCCTTGCTTGAGGATGATCACTTCGTCGCACGTCTCATCGATATCGCGCAGCAGGTGCGACGAGATCAACAACCG
Source organism: uncultured Acidobacteriota bacterium (assembly GCA_963744185.1). Taxonomy (GTDB): domain Bacteria; phylum Acidobacteriota; class Terriglobia; order Terriglobales; family Acidobacteriaceae; genus Telmatobacter. Next base: position 33,631 of record CAVUSR010000003.1, read on the forward strand.
AATGCTGCCTGCCTTGCGAATCTCCTGGATGGTCTGGATCATCCGTTGGCGAGCCATGGGATCGAGGCCGTTGGTGGGCTCATCGAGAATGAGAAGGCGCGGGCCATGCGCCAGCGCCTGGGCGAGCTTGATGAGTTGCTTCATGCCCAGCGAGTAAGTGCTGATAGTTCGGTACCGCACCTCTCCCAGCCCTACATAAAAGAGCGCCTCGTGAGCGCGTTCGAGGGCTTCACCGGCAGGCAGACCCGCAAGCTCCGCCATGAAGCGAACGAACCTTACCCCTGTCATGTTTCCGATGAACGAATCGTTCTCCGGCATGTAGCCGATGTCCTGCCGGATGCGGGAGCGCTCGCGCCGAGTATCAAGGCCGAACACGCGGGCTATCCCGCGAGACGGCTCATGGAACCCCAGCAGCGTGTTAATGAGCGTGGACTTTCCCGCGCCGTTAGGCCCCAGCAGGCCGATCGCGTTTCCGTCCAGTACGCCCGTTAATCCATTGAGAACCGTTCGCCCCCCGAGACGTACTTCAAGGCCGTCAAGCTCGATCACACTCATGTCATCTGTTTACGATTTCCGAGGCCGACTTGTTCCGTGAATTGAGAAGAGCGCCGAGAGTCAGAAAATCGAATCCGAAGAGCCTGCTATCGCTGGCGACCTCAATGCGGCTGTCCTTCCCCCATGCGCAAATAACCGTGGGCTTGGAGTCGGCGGCGAGCTTGCGGATGGCATCGGCAGAATTACCGCTAAACTGACTGAGCAGCGGCGTCAACACCGGGCTCAAATTCTGATAGGCAATCGCTGAGTAATTCTCGTTTTGATCGTGGGGAAGCATTGCCCGAAAGCTGGTTGAGCGCGCAAGGGAGTTGCCGCTGGCGCGGATTTGCAACGAATCCATCAACAGGGCTCGGTCAGGAGCCACGATCATGAAGCCATTGGAGAAGGTATAGTTCGCTTTCACGAGGCCGGTGGCAAGATCGCGGATCGCGTAATAGCGCTGTGATCCAACGGTACTCGGTTCGATGGCGACCGCGTGTGCCTTGGTTCCTTGCGACTGGTTGGTGACCGCTTGTGCCAACCGCTCAAGCGTGGTCTCCAGTCGATCCGGATTGTTGACTTCGATGACAAGCTTCCAGGAAGGTGTGGGCAGAACCGGGCCATCAAGGGCGACCAGAAAATCCCCACTCAAGCTCGCCATCAGGTCATCGCGCACGTTGATCTGGAGCTTGGCATCGATCTCACTCCAATCCACTTTTTCACCCTTGGATTGCGAAGCCATCTCCATGATGTCATCGGCTATCGCTGCTGGGTCTTTTGAGAGACTTGCGACGGCGATCGCGGCGTTCGGGCTTACAAAGTCGAGAGACCCGATTGGCGCCGGGCTGGCCAGCCAGGACGCCACTCGCTGGCGCGCCCCGGCAAACTGCAGGTTCAGATGATTCTCAGGCATGCCATTGGCTTCGCGGTGCTCGGCTATCAAATATTGAACGCCGGTGAGTCCGCTGCTTTCCAGGGCGCGCGCCTTGCGCCGCGACCTTTCGGCGACACGGTCGAACCCGCTTTGCATCATAGCCTGAAGATTGGCTGCAAGAATGATGCCGGCACCGCGCTGGTAGGCCGCGCCAATCTGCTTTCCAAAGTCGCCGTTGGCGAATCCGCTGTTGCCCGCATCCAACTGCGCGTTGAACTCCTTCAGCGTTGCAATGTTGTTGGAAAACACCACTTCGTGTTCGCGCACCAGCGCAAAACCGCCCTTGAGGGGTGTGGCCGAAGGGTTGGCTGCAGCCAATGAAGCCTCATCCAGCACTGTCAGCCCGCTGTTGGCGTTGGAAAACTCCTGCCGCAGTTCGGCAGCCAGACCGCTCCGTTGAATCTCAGCGAGTACAGCACCGCCACGATGATCGGCTTCGCCGCTTGCCGCAATGACGATCTCATCGCCCAGATACTGGCTCACATTGTGAATCTTGCCCACCAGGGCATTCAGATCTTCGGTATTTCCCTTATGGCCGCGAGCCCACCATTGCTGCAACTCCGGGCTCTGGTTCAACTGATCCTGGAAGATCGCATTCGCTTGGCTCAGATAATCGCCCAGGTTCGGAATGCTGACATAGAGCAATGTGTCCGCAGGTACGCGTGAGAGCAAATCGCTGCTGTATCTCGACTGCGGAAATGGAATCTGCGCAATGCGGTGCTCCACGTTCGCCAGCTGCGCCAGGATGCCGACATACTGCTCGCGATCGGAACTCCAGGCGAACTGCTGAGCCAAGGGCTCGGGTGCGAGGTTGTCGCTGGTGGCGATCTGATCGCCGGGACGCAGTACCGAGTGGACCCCGGAGTGCGCCACGTCTACCGACCCACGCAACACGGCAACCCGCGAGCCTTTGATCCCGGCGTTGACTGAGAACACGGTACCCGTGACGGCAATGCGACAATCGCGCGTTCTGAGGTACAAATGACCGGAGGTGCGATGCGCGGCCTGCACGATCAAGGCGCCTTGATCGAGCGCGACCGTCGTGTTGCGTCCCCGAGCCGATACGCCGAGCGTGCTGCGCTGATCCACTTCCACGACCGAGCCATCGGAAAGGCGCAGGACCGCGTGCGACTGGCCCGAAGTACGCAGTTCATCTCCTTCGCGCAATTCCGCGCCAGGAGCAAGTTGACGACTTCCACTGCCGGCAATCAGGTACGCCGAGCCTTCGATCGATTGAACCTCGGCGCGCACGCCAGGCGGAACCTGCCAGTACGCTTTGTAGACAAAGAGCGCGGAAACCACCAGGGCGCAGGAAAGCGCCAGTGCCCATCCCCACGCCTGGGGATGGCGGCGGGCATTCTCTTCGATACGAGGCGCAGCCCAATCGAGTCCCGCGTTCTGGCGGCCTTCGCGGAGGCGTCGCAAGCACACACCGCATTCCTGCAAATGCGCCCGGACCAGCAGCGCTCGAGCCTCCGGAAGAGCACCGGTGCGGTAGGAATCCAGAAGACCCTGAACATCATCACAACCGCGGATTGTGCCCGCGAAGAGGTCTCTATTGTTCTCGATCCCCAGGAAGTGAGCGGTTCTGGCGGCCGAAGCACTGATCGATTCCGCATCGGGCACATCGGACTTAAGCATTTGTGTCGCTTGATCGAGTATTGACCTGTCACTCTGTTTCATCGCGTCCCCCGTTGCAACTCAGTGAGCCGTTTCTTCAGCTTGGATCTCGATTGGTGAAGCGTTACGGCCACAACGGCCGCCGAGGTCCCCATCAACTTCGCGATCTCGCGGTTGCCCAATTCTTCCAGGTAGCGCAACGCGAACATCTCCGCGGCGCGCGGTGCCAGTTCGCCGATCGCCCGGCGCAGGAGGTGGCCCAATTCCCTGCTCGATACCTCTGCCTCCGGATACGCGGCCGGCTCCGTCGCGACAACGCCGGCTGCTGAATCCAGAGACTCCGTGGCCGCCGTCTTGCGACGCCGTATCAGGTCAAGAGAACCGTTGATGGCCGCGCGGTACAGGTAGCTCCCCGCGTTCGTCACCTCGGGACCTGCACCGGTGCCAAGCCGCAGGAATACCGCCTGCGCAACATCCTCCGCATCAGCCATATTGCCCCCAATGCGATAGGCCGCCATCAGCACGCGCCGGTAATGCTCTGCGAACAGTCGCGCGAGATGGTCGTGGTGTTCGTTCCTCGGAAGAGGTGCAGTAGCGGCGCTCATCGGTCCACGGTCTTTAGTGTTCATAGGGATGACGCTGTGTTGGCAGAATTGTTAATTCCACCAGCATGGAATACGCCACGGGTTCGTCTGATGTTCCGCGTCCCGGGGAAAAGAGGGCGAAATCCGGCCTCGTTCCGCCATGAAGCGAGGAACGGGGTTAAGCCTCAGTTTGAGATCGCGGAGAATCCGGCGCGAGGGGAGGGGTCGGCAAGAGGTGAACCGGCGGACGAGCGGGATGTCGTCCGCCGACATGTCATCGGAGGGCTTGGGACTACATCATTTCTGCGAAGTTCGATGCTGGGGCAGGTCGGTTTTGGTATCCGCGAGCGCCTGATCGATCGTGCGATAGAGGTCGCGGTCGGGATTCTGAACCTCGATGTACGGCGCTCCCTTGGAGTGCGCCGTTACGATGTAGATCGTGGGGGTATGCGTCACGCCAGTCCGACGCGACAGCTCGCTGTCCGCCTTGGCCGCGGTCGCTAGCTTGTTCTGCGGATCGAGGGCGAAGGGAAGGTCCAGACTGTGGCTGCGCGCAAAATTCTGTGTGAATTGATCGAGGACCTTGACGTTGTAGATGGACGATTGATTGGCAAAGACGGCATCCCGGTACGTGTCTCCTAGGCCGTTGCCCTTGGATTCGAACCAGCGAGCATAAACGGCCGCAGACAGGCTCCAGGGATGTGCCTGGATGATCAGGTCGTGACGGATCCACGGTATCTTGTACTTTGCGGCTGCCTCTTTGAGCAAAGGATTGACCCGCGCACACGCGGGGCATTCTGGATCGCTGAACTCCACAATGGCCAGGTTTGCGCCGGCGGGAGGATGCAGCGCGGAGTTGTCAAGGACGTTTGTGGTCTGTGCATCGATCCGGCTTTGCGCGCCCGGAATAAGAAACAGCGATGCAAGAACCACGAATGACTGGATAGTGCGACGAGTTTTGGTGCTCAGTCTTATCTTCAGCATGACAGAATTGCCCTATAAGTAAGATGGACCCGGATTCGACAGAAATGTAGCACAAGTTGAGGTCGCCGGGAACTGATGCAAGTCAATCTGGTTGTCGTTCCGATGGAGTAATCTCAGACGAAGATTATGCGCTACCTGATCGCACTGCTCGCAATGGCCGGACTGGTGGTTTCGTACCTTGCTTTGCGGGTTCACTACTCGGATGATGCGCAGGCTTGCGACATTAACGAGCACTGGGATTGCGGCGTGGTAAATCACAGCCCGTTTGCGATGATCGGGCCGATTCCGGTGGCAGCCATTGGGATCGCCGGATACGCAGCGCTTGGCGGGCTTGCCTTGTTGAAGCGGCGCGGGCTGGTGACGGTTACAGCCGCAGTCGGTTTGGCATTCGCGCTGTATCTGAGCCACATAGAAAAGGATGTGCTGACGGTATGGTGCCTTTACTGCGTGATCTCGCAGTGCATCATTCTAGTGCTCGCCGCTGTCAGCGCGGGGTGGTGGTGGACGGAAATGCGGACTCGCGGACGACAGCCAATCTACTGATCCACAGTGCCTTCCGGTCGTCATTTGCCGAAGCCGGGCAGATCTACTCGGCGAGCAACATGGTCCTTTATCCAGTGAGGATCCCACCACTCCTTTGGGTCGATCTGGACCCCGTCGAGTTGCATGGCGAAGTGGACGTGGTCTCCGCCAGCCATGCCGGTCATGCCGCTCAAACCCATGATCTGGCCGCGCTTGACCATATCCCCCTCGTGGACATCGATCCGGCTCATGTGGCCGTAGATGGTTTGCAGGCCATACCCGTGGTCCACTACGACGCAGTTGCCGTAGATACCCAGCGGAGCGGCCCAGACGATTCGACCGTCGTTGGAGGCCTCGACGCCCACGTGCTGGGTGACCGCAAGATCGTAGCCGAGGTGTACCTGCTGGTCGATCTTCGTTCCATGGAAAAAGTAGCTGCGCACATCGGCGAACGTTGCCTCGGCCTGCGAGTGGCTCTGACGCGTGAAGGGTTGGGACCAAAGGAATCGATCGGCAGTCTTGAAGCGCAAGTCAGACAGGGTCTTGTTGTTGGCCTTTCGCATCTCGGTATTGATTTTCACAAAGCGCGCCACCGGATCGCCGGTGCCGTTCGGATCGAGTTCGCCCAAAACCTTTTGCATGAACTGGTCAGTGACCTGGATCTGGTGCTGGGTGTATACGGGCTGCTCCTTCTTGGGGAAAATCACCGTCAGCGGCGTGGTGACATCGTTCCCCGCGCCATTGGAGGCATAGACCACGGGTATCGTGCCGGAGGGCATGTTCCAGGCAAAAGCGAACAACGAGAAAAGGCCGGACTTGCCACCGGGCATGGGCCAAGCACGAAATGTCTGATCCCCTACTCGGACGCCGGCCGAGGTATACGATCCGGTCACATTCAAAGTGGCAAGGTCGGCCATGCCCAGATACAGGTAGTGCTGGTCGGAGTCTGCGCTCACAACAGGGGGCTGAGTGACCACGTTCACATCGCGTTCCAGGCGGGTGGTGCTGTGAAAGAGACCGCCCGAGGTGGCTTCGACGATCAGACGGGCGTGCCCGTCCCGCAATTGGGGCGTTGTCTTGGCGCCCACATTGAAATTGAACGTGTCCTCGGGTCCCCTGGTTGCGCCGTTCGTCTGCCAAGCCGGGTATTGTGCGCCGTTCTGTTCCAGAATTGCGGTCACCTTGGCCAGGCCGTGGGGATCGTGGATATGCACGGACACGGGGGTCGCTTGTCCGATGCTGGTCAGGGCAGCGGGAATGTCCACGGACGGCTTAGCGCAACCGGTGCCGACGGCGCAGAGAGACGCCGCCAGGAGGATTTTTTGAAGGGTGTGGATTCGCACTAGAAAATTCTAGAGCATCGCGCGTATCAGCTTTATAGCGAGTGTTGTCGGGTGCCCCTAAAGGTGAATGTAGTGATCAATTCTATTTTCGCGCACGACAGACGTCGATTCCGGTTTCCTCGATTAATACCACGAAGAAGCGTTGTCTGCATTTGTAAATATGGAATATAATCCTATAAATATCATATATTTACAACCACAATCTTACCCCAAAGTCATCAACTTAAGTCTCCACCTCGTGCTCCTAGTTGGGTAGCCGTTTTGCCTTGAAGTGATCATAATTAACATTTTTATTGTTTAATACGATCACTTTGAACTATCGTTTCTTCATATCTTGGAGGCCTGCGACGGCGCGTTCGAGGACGTCGGTCGCGTTTTCCATTTCTTGATCCCCGGAGGAAACGATGAAAACCAATAGACTCCTCTTCGCCGCGCTGCTCGCGGCAGTCGGTACATTTGTACTGTTGACGGGAACGCCGCTTGCGGCACAAAACGCGCAGGGCACGATTGTGGGCCATGTATCCGATCCGAGTGGCGCGATTGTACCTGGGGCCACGGTAACGGTGACCAACCGGGAAACCGGTGTGGCGCTCACTTTGAAGACCAACGCCGATGGGGACTATACGGCTCCGGCGCTCAACCCCGGCAACTACTCTGTGGGAGTTGAGGCGCCTGGCTTCAGCCGTGCAGTTTCGAACGACCTGGTGTTGGAGGTGCAGCAGACGCTTCGACGGGACTTCAAACTCGCGGTTGGCAATGTTACCAACACCGTGGAGGTTTCGGCCGAGTCGCAGATGCTCCATACCGAAGATCAGACGATCGGCCAGGTTCTCTCCGCCGACCTGATTGAAGCTCTTCCGGTGAACGGCCGCGATTTCACAAACCTGATGCTCACCAACGTGGGGACAAATATCACGCCTGGCGGGTCCGGCACCGACTGGGGGTATCACGGTTTGAATCAGGAGTACATGGAGGTGAGCGCCGACGGGGCGCAGGCCCAATCTACCAGCTACAGCATCGACGGGATCTACGACGCGGATTTCTTTTTCAGTGTGCCGATCAATATCCCCAATGAACTCGCAATCCAGGAGTTCAAGATGATGAACGGGATGTATGGGGCGCAGTACGGACAAGGTGCCGCGCAGGTGAATGTCGATATCAAGTCCGGCACGAACAGCATTCACGGCGGCGTCTATGAGGCGCTGGAAGCAAACTGGTTGCAGCCGGACAGCAAGTATCAGGAAGCGGTGAATGCAGCAAACCCCGGCAGCACCGCCCCCGTCAATCCGCCGTTCCATCAGCATCAATTTGGGGGGGCTGTGGGCGGCCCGTTGACGATTCCGCATTTGTACAACGGACGAGATCGAACCTTCTGGTTCATCAGTTACGATGAAGGCCTTTACAACAAAGTGAATACGCCTTCGTCGGATTTTGTTCCGACGGCAGCGGAGCTTTCAGGCGATTTCAGTGCTTACCCATTTCCGATCTACGACCCGAGCACCACGATCCCCAATCCTGCCTACAACTCCAGTATCCCGGAGAGCCCCACCAACTCGCCGGTGATCCGCCAGCCTTTCGCTGGAAACAAGATTCCCACGGGTGAAATCGACCCGGTGGCTGCAAAGCTGGGCGCGTTCTTTGACACCGTCAATATCAGTAGTTGTTCCCAGGTCGGCCGCCTGCAAACGGGTTGCAACAACTATTCGGCCGATACGAAAGGGACGAAGAAGCAAGGGATCGGCACCGGCCGGATCGATCAGTATTTTGGCCAGGCCGACCACGTATATCTCACCGCGAACTGGGGAGTGCTGTCGCAGACCAACACCAGCATCCGCGCTGGCCAGGGAGGCCAGGTTTATACCCGTCCCAAGCTTTTTGGCGGTACATGGACCCACACCTTCAGCCCCACCTTTCTGAACCAGGCGACGCTGGGCTATAGCCGTGACCACTACCTAAACGGGACGAATACGGCGTACGGACCGAATCTTTCTGCCCTGGTTGGATTGGCAAACACGAACCCGAATCCCGCCACCTATGACCTGCCCCAGGTGAACATCTTCAACTACCAGGGCTTTGGGGGCGGCGAGCCGACAACCTACGCCGACAACATCTACCAGGGCGTGGACACCGTCACGCTGATTCGCGGGCGGCACACATTGAACTTCGGCATCGACGTGCGCAGGCTCCAACTCTTCGAACTTGACAATTATGGTGGTACGGGGTCGTTGAGCTTTAACGGCGAATTCACGGCTGCGGTGCCTGGCTTTGCAGGAAGTTCTCTCGGCAGTGGGGGCACCTACAGTGCGACAGCGCCCTACCAGGGCAACGCACTCGCAGACTTTCTGCTTGGAGACACAAGCAGCGCCAATGGGCCCCCGCCGATTGCCTCCGACAACTTCATCCTCTGGGGAAACAACTGGAACCTCTTCACACAGGATGACGTGCACGCTACCGATCGGCTGACATTGAGTGCCGGTTTGCGCTGGGAACGGCCCGCCAATCTACACAGCAAGAACAGCGACGGGTATGCGTTCAATCCGAACAACGGCGGGCAGTTCGTCTGGGCCAACTGTAGCTTCGTGAAGCCGATTCTGGCAGCCGGAGGCAATCCGAATTTCCTGCAGTGCGGAGCAAGCAACACTCTGGTCCCCATCGATAACAAGGATTTCGCTCCGCGCATCGGCTTCTCGTACCGCCCGCCATTCAGCGAGAAGTTTGTGGTTCGCGGAGGCTTCGGAATGTTTTACGGGCTCTACAACCGCTATTACGACGGAACACAGTACGACAAGAACTCGCTTTATAACGAGTCCGCCGCTCCATACAACGCACCCTCGGGAACCGAGACGCAATCCACGGCGGTGGTGAAAAACTTGTGGGCGGCTCCGGTAAATGCCGACCAGCTTTTTGTCACACCCGGCTACGAGTTTCCCTTCAACCAGGTCAACTGGCCAACAAACCACAATCCTTACGACGAGCAATGGTCGCTGGACACGGAGTACCAGCTGACTCCCACCTTGATGTTGGATATCGGCTACGTGGGCGATCACGGGCTGCGCCAACCCAGCCAGGATATTCTCGGGGCTGCTACTCCGCCGACGGTTGCGGGCGATCCCTGCAACTCGATCGTCGATATATCGGTTGCTCCCTCAAACTGCTTGTCGGACCCAAACTTCCAGCCCATCGACACGCGCGAACCATACGCCAATATGCCGCCTTATCTGTACGGCAACCGCAACGGCTTCCAATCCACCTACAATGGCCTGCAGGTGCAATTGGTACAACGCATGATTCACGGACTCACGTATCACGTTAACTACACGTATTCGAAAACCATGGATCTCACTTCGGGCATTAATCTGGTTAACGGCGAACCAAGCCTCATCCAGGATCCGCACCATCCCTACCAGGCGTACGGACTATCGGCGTCGGATCAAACCCATCGGATGGTGGCCACCTACTCCTACCAGGTACCGCGCTTCCGTGCTCGCGGCTTGAACTGGCTGCTCGCAGGGTGGAACACAAGCGGCGTTTATCAGCTTGCAAGCGGATTTCCCTTCGCCATCTACGGGGGTGAGTCGGCGGACCAAATGGGCGAATTCTATGCAAGCCGTATTCTGGCCAATTCCACTTATCAGGGTTCTTCGGGGTTCAAGAATTCCCTTTCCGAGAATTTTGACACGTCGAAGTACTCCACTCCCGCTCTGGGCCGTTACGGGAATACCAACAAGAGCCCGGAACGCTCGCCTTACTTCACCAATCTTGACGCGAACTTCGGAAAAACAACGCGGCTGTGGGAGCGAGCCTCGTTACTCATACGGGCGGACGTGTTCAATCTTGGGTCGACCTGGCACTCAAACACAGGGTTGCTCTTTCCGGATTCCACGGTTACGGATTCCAACTTTGGCTCGCTCGTGAATCCGAATTACGGGGCAGTTTCTCTGTGGAACCCGCGCACCATTCAACTCACCGGACAAATCAACTTTTGAGGTACGAAGGCTGCCAGGCACTTGATGCAGGGCAGCTTTCTCCGTTGGCGGCCAAGTACACTGGTTGAAAAGCCTACCATCGTGTCGGCGCCCGGAATGGTTGACACCCCGGAAAGGTTCGCGTTCCTATGTCGATTGCACTCGAGATTTGCGTAGATTCCGTGGAGTCCGCACTTGCCGCCCACGCCGGGGGAGCCGATCGTATCGAGGTTTGCTGCGCCCTACGGGAAGGCGGCCTTACCCCAAGCGCCGGTCTCATTCATGTCATCCGCCGCGCGTTCCCGCTCGAACTCTTTGTGCTGATTCGTCCGCGCGGTGGCGATTTCTGCTATTCCCCGACTGAGTTCGAAGTCATGCTCGACGACCTACAACGTGTTCGCGATCTGGGCGCTGATGGAGTAGTGGTGGGCTTGCTGACTCATGACAACGCGGTCGATGTGGGAAGGACGGCGGACTTGATAGGACTTGCCAGGCCGATGCAGGTGACCTTCAATCGCGCATTTGACGTTTCCAGCGACCTGGATCAGTCTCTCGAAGCTGTTGTGCGGACCGGAGCCGACCGAATTTTAACCTCGGGAGGCGAGCGGCAGGGAATGCAGGGAGCACCGCGCATCGCGGAACTGGTGACGCGAGCCGCACGTCGAATCAAGATCCTCGGAGCCGGGGGCATTCGGCAATCCAATGTTCGTGACTTCATTGGTACCACTGGTGTCTCCGAGATACATACGTCCCTTCGATCGCGCACCGAGACGCGTGCCCAGACCCAGCACATCGACGCCGTGCTCGGCGCGGACGCTGGTCCGGCACACTATGTGGTCACGAACGGCGATGTACTAAAATTGCGAAAAACGCTTGACGCTATCGTGCCGGAGATGCGGGCCGGAGTTGAAAAATGAATAACAATTGCGCCTGTGGCTTGAGTAAAATCGTCTCAGGATAACCATCGCAATTCGGGAAGCACGGAGCCTTTCGTTTCTCATGTCGCTCAAGACCGACAAACGCGCGAAAGAGATTCTGCACCTGCTTCTCCGCGATGGCAAAGCTTCTGTCGACTCACTGATCGCAAGCTTGCAAGCTTCCCCGGCAAGCATTCGCCGTGATCTGGTGCGCCTTGAGAAGCAGGGACTTGTGCACCGAACTCACGGGGGAGCCATGCTCGCCAGCAATGGAACCTCGGTCTACGAACCTTTCCGATTCGACGCCGCATTTCAAGTGCGCGAAGATCGATTTGCCGCGGAAAAACACCGCATTGCGCGAGCGGCAGCAGCCTTGGTCCAGGAGAACGAAACCATCGGCCTTGCTGCCGGCACCACGACCACGCTCGTTGCCCGACAACTCACGCACCGCAGAAATCTTCACATCATCACGAATGCCGTGAACATCGGGATGGAGTTGAGTTCCAGCGAACGTGTCCAGACTACGCTCACCGGCGGCAGTTTGCGTTGGGCTGGAGCATTCTCATTGGTTGGACACGCTACCATCGAAGCGCTCGGCTACGTGATCATGGACAAGCTGTTTCTTGGAGCGACCGGCGTCGACCCGGAACGCGGTGCCACCATCATTCAGCCAGATGAAGCAGCCGTCTTCCGCGCCATGGTTCGACAGGCTCGTCAACGCATTGTAGTCGCGGATTCAAGTAAGGTTGGACACGTCAGCCCCGCGGTCGTCTGCGATCAGAAGGAGATCGACCTGCTCATAACAGACGATGGGATTTCCGATGAAATGAGTGCCAAGTTCGCCGCCAATGGCGTCAAGGTCATCACCGTCTAGCATCGGACCGTCTGCGTCTTCTCAAAGACGACCGGGAACTCCTGTCATGAAGAAGGTGCGCTTTCCGTAATCGGGCGAGCAAAAGAAAAAGAGGGCTCGGCGACGATTCCTGACTCGAGTCCGCAAGAATTGGTTCGGGAACTCGGGGTGTCGTATACTGCCGTCGCTCAAGAAGGCGCATCTGAACTCGGCGCTTAATTCCAACCCTACCTCCTTTGCGTGTCAGATGTCGGCCTAAATAGGAGTTCGAAATGAAAAGCTTTTCACGTCGCGATGTTTTGAAAACGAGCCTGTTGGCGCCCGCTGCAGCAGTCGCCGCCCATGGGATGGGCTCTCTCCCTTCCGTTCAGGCTGCGCAGGCGAGCTCTGCCATCGCTGCCTCGGATATACCGCACGTGACACCGAATCCCGGCGCTCGGCGCGAACGCCTCTTGCTTGATTTTGGATGGCGCTTTCACCTGGGTAATGCGAACGACCCTGCAAGGGACTTCGGGTTCGGTAGTGGAAGAGCCGGCACTTTTCAAAAGACGGGAAACTTTCTTCCTGCGGGAACGCTGGCATTTGATGATTCTGAGTGGCGAAGTATCGATTTGCCCCACGATTGGGCTATCGAATTGCCGTTTGAAAAAGATCCGGCACTTGCCAGCAAAGGATATTACCCATTGGGGCGCGCCTACCCGGCAACCAGCGTGGGCTGGTACCGGCGCGTGTTCGAACTTGGATCAGAAGACGCGGGCAAGCGCATCATCATTGAGTTTGACGGCTCTTATCGCGAAACAATGGTGGTGTTCAACGGCTTCTACATTGGCCGTCACAGCGGCGGCTACGACCCATTTGCCTTCGACGTAACCGACTTTGCCACCCCTGGCGGAAAGAATGTTCTGCTTGTCCGTGTGGACGCGACTTCGAGCGACGGGTGGTTTTACGAAGGGGCGGGTATCTATCGTCACACCTGGCTCGTGAAGACACACCCCGTCCATGTCAAGCAGTGGGGAACCTTCGTGTCCGCGAAGGTAAAGACCGCCGAGGCGGCGCTCTCGATTGAGACAGAGGTGAAGAACAGTTCGAACGCTGCTCAGAACAGCATCGTCATCTCCACGATCCTCGATCCTTCGGGCTCTGAAGTTGGCAAGGCAGTCACCCCCGTCATGTCGATCGCCGAAGGTGGTGAACAGACGTACACGCAGCAGTTGGTGGTGAGGAGGCCGCTACTGTGGTCTCTCGAAGAACGGAATCTCTATAAGCTGATCACTGAAGTTCGGGCGGCGGGCGAGGTAGTCGATCGTTACGAGACGCGGTTCGGTATTCGCACCGTAGCCTTTGACGCGGAGAAGGGCTTCTTCCTGAATGGCAAATCCGTCAAGCTGAAGGGGACATGCAATCACCAAGACCACGCCGGTGTGGGGGCCGCTGTGCCTGACGCTGTGCAAGGATACCGTGTGCGCACCCTGGAGGAGATGGGTTGCAACGCTTGGCGCACATCGCACAATCCCCCAACTCCCGAGTTGCTGGACGCGTGCGACGAACTGGGTATGCTGGTCTTCGATGAAACGCGCATGATGTCGTCCAACCCAGAAGGATTGAATCAGTTCGGAAACCTCGTGCGCCGCGATCGCAATCATCCCAGCGTGTTCATGTGGTCGATGGGCAACGAAGAAGGACAGGCGAACACCGACAAGGGGCTCAATATTCTGACGGCGATGAAGGCCGTTGCGGAGCAGTTCGATGGCTCGCGCCCTGTGTCGATCGCACCTATTCGAGCCATCGGTGTAGGAGGCCTCGTCGAGTGCGATGTAATGGGCTACAACTACATGGATCCGGGCGCTGAGGCGTATCACAAGGCACATCCTGACAAGCCCGTCATCGGAACCGAAACAGTCAGCGCGGTGGGAACGCGCGGAATCTACATTACCGAGTATGAGAAAGGCTATGTGGGATCCTACGACCCGTACACCACCACCGGCCGAGCTTCCGCTGAAGGATGGTGGAGCTTCTGCAATGCGCGGCCGTGGTGTTCAGGCGGATTCGTTTGGACTGGCTTCGATTATCGCGGAGAGCCCTCACCGAATGAGTGGCCCAACATCAGCTCGCAGTATGGAATCATCGACACCTGCGGTTTTCCGAAAGACACGTATTACTACTACCAGTCCTGGTGGACCGCGCAACCAGTCCTGCACGTTTTTCCTCATTGGAACTGGCCGGGGCTGGAAGGAAAAGAAATTGCTGTGTGGGTCTACTCGAATCTCGAGAAAGTGGAATTGTTTCTGAATGGCGTGAGCCTGGGTGCGAAAGACATGAAGAAGGATTCTCACCTAGCCTGGATTGTCGAATACGCTCCTGGCAAGATTGAGGCGCGCGGCTACAAAGACGGTCAGGTCGCGATGACCGCGAAACGAGAGACGACCGGAGCCGCGGCAAAGCTGGTAATGAAGGCTGACCGGCAGGAGATTTTGGCGGACGGGGAAGACGTGGCCATGTTCTCGGTCGAAGTTCACGATGCCGAGGGCCGCGTTGTGCCAGTCACCGATAACTCTGTAAACTTTCGCATCTCTGGCGAGGGCAGACTCATTGGCACGGGTAATGGCGACCCTACCAATCAGGAACCCGACAAGGGGACGTCCCGCAAAGCCTTCTCCGGCCTCTGCATGGCTTTGGTTCAAACCAGCAAGACCGCCGGAAACTTGACCGTGGAAGCAACAAGTCCCGGATTGGAACCTGCTCAGTATCACGATCACGTCCAAAGCAACGACATTGCGCCCACAAGTCGCGGTGTGGGAGCGTGACGTTCCAACCGGTTCGGGTATTACAGGATTGTGGAGGCCTTTGCCCGAGAGCGGCGGCAATGCTGGCACTGTTGCCATGCTGGTGGGCGGCGGCACGATGCTCTTCACACTTCGGCAGGAGGGTAGCGTCCTCACAGGAACCGTCGAGGGCACAGGCGGGGGCTTCTTTGGAGGGGGCGACACGCCCGCGCCAATCACGGACGGCAAAATCGACGGCCAGAATGTTTCCTTCAAAGCCGGAAACAACACGTATTCGGGAACGATGAAAGCCGATCAGATCGAGTTGCAGCGAAAGGTCGATCTCGGCTTCCCATTGGCTCCGCCGGCGATTGCGACAGGGCACCGCCCCGCGATTGGTCCGCCGCCGGACGGATCCGATCCTTCGCGAAGCCCGTCTTTTCGCATATCATCCGCCATTCCGCTTGTGATTCGCCGGGTTCAGAGGTGACTCGGCTGTCGCCAGCAGCGGTTTGACGCCGCATCATCGCACCAGCATGATTACCTCGGTTCAGCGGGATTCAACGAAGGGGGATTCGGCGTTTTCGAAGATGAATGGCTTCCGTTGAGACGCTCGCAAATCGCAAATTCCTGCTGCGCGCGGTCCGTCAGGCCCTCTTTGCGGAGAATCTGACCTAGTTTGTAGTGAAGCGCCGAAGCGTCGGGGGCGAGGACAATCGCTTTCTCGAGTTCGATTTGCGCATCTGAAAGTCTGTTTGTCAGTAGATAGACTTTGCCCAGTTCCTCGTGAACTGAGGGATTCGTGGGAGAGAGAGCAGCGGCTTTAGTCAGGTACGAAATCGCCTCACCCTGCTTATTGGTCTCGGCGAGAAGCGTGCCGAGATTCAGAAAAGGCTGCGCATCGACGGGGGCGTTTCCCTGCCATTCGATTGCGGTCTGAAATGCCGCCTGTGCCTTTCCCTGATCGTTTAGTTCCTTCCAGGACAATCCGATATTATTCTCAGCCTCGACGTTCTTTGGATGCAAAACCAGAGCGTGCTCGAAACTTGAAATCGCAGCGGCAAATTCGCTCTCGCTATACTTCGTGCGACCCAGAAGGTACCAGGCATCTGCATCATCAGGGGTCTCGGAAACCACTTGCGAAAACCACTTATCGGCATCGCTATAGTCGCTAAGCATTACGTAGTCCGCCGCCACAATTTTTAGCTCATGGGCACGAGGCCGACGGAATTTGGCGCCCGTTGTGAATTCAACCAGGGATTCCTTCGCTTTTTGGTCGCGGAAAAGCGCATAACCCAGGAGAAAGTGTGCGTCTGCGGCCGAAGGATTTGCTGCCAGGTGGTTGCGCAGCAATACTTCGGCCTGTTGGATCCTCCCAGCATCTAAGAGAGAGCGCGCCTCGGCTAGAGGATCCACCGCTGTCTGGCAGTCGGCCGAAGCCATACATACAATGGCAGCGAAAAAAAGACATCGCACGGCGTCATAAATCCTGGTGATCATCAAAACTTCTTTGCACCTGGCGTCCGACAGTTTCCCATCTGAGTGATATCGCATTTACTTCGCGCACTGGCGTAGGCCGTTGAGCTGTCGCTCGTGTCGTTGTGAGCAGTTGAGTCAGCAAACCGCATTCTGCAGCCAGGAGGAGCTTGGCGCTAGTTAGCATTGTTTTTTATGGCATTCGCGTCGCTTGCCGCTCCGGCCACCGCGGCGCTAGCCTCACGTTGGAGCTTGCTATAAGTCTGCATTTCCGCTTGTGCCTCGGCGCCCTTGCCTTGGGCCCGGTACACCGCAGCGAGAAGAAAATGAATCGTCGGCTCGCGAGGGCTCTCGCTTTCGGCCATCAGCAAATCGGGGAGCGCCTCCGCGTGCTTACCCAGCCTGACAAGCGCGCGCGCGCGATCAACCCGGGCCTGCATAAGAGTCGGACAGCGTTCGATAACACTGTTCAACTCGGAATTCGCCTCCTCGGTTGAATCGTTAGCCTCCAGAATCGCATTCGCCAACTTCCAGCGCGCGAGGCAATTGTTTGGGCTGTTGGTTAGCTCGGCGCGAAATTCCGACTGCGCGGATTGCCACTTGCCCATGTTCCAAAACGCTTCTCCCATATGCATGTGCGTTCCCGGCATCTGCGGAGCCTTATCAATCGCCTTCTTGTATTCGACCAGGGCAAGATCATAATTATGCATGCTTTCGTCGATTTCGCCGGCGATTTCATGCGCGACTGCTGAGTCCGGATCGATCTCGTTGATCTTCGTAAGCGCGCCCTCAGACAATTGGAGATAAGTCTTCCCGAGCAGATACCATGCTTCTTGATTCTTGGGATTGCGAGCCAGGAATTTGTTGAGTTGCGACACCGCCTCCGGGAGTTTCTTCGAACCGATCAGAATGTGAATCAGAACCATCTCAACCTGATCATCTTTCGGATTTGCGCGAAGTGCGGTTTCAAGAAAAGGCTCCGCCTTCTCGCTGCTTCCCAATTGGGAATAGCTCATCCCGAGCATCGCCGCTGCGCTTGGCATGTTGGGGTTGAGTTCGATACCCCGCTGAAGAACGTCGACGGCGCGAGCATAGTCGTGGCCATCAAAGTAGAGCATGCCCAGGTTGTTGTAAGCCGCGGCCAGATGCGGCGCGCGTTTGATCATCTCCCTGTATTTCTCGATTGCAGTTGCGCTGTCTCCACGCTGCTGAGCTGCTCTGGCTTGCTCATACAGGTTTTGAACATCAGGAGTGACTTCATCATGGACCTGCGAAGCGAGGGCATACGAACCAGCGATGTTGAACAGTAATGCCAACAGCAGATGCTGAGTCCATCGGGACGAAGATGCCGGCCAGCCCTTGCTCATGGCATGTGATTATAGACGATCGAATTCTACCCGGAGTGCGGGTTAATTCAGGTTGCCAACAACGAAAGAAAAGCCGGGATGCCCAAAAGGCATCCCGGCGAGTTCAGGAGACGTACACGTACTACAAATCGACAGGCACATGAGAGCAAACGCGTCAGAATTCTATTCGGAAAGTGGCTTGCCCTTGTCGATTCGAGATGTTCGATCCTTGCGAGGTTACCTGTCCAAACGTGCTGTCGCTTATGTTGTTGTCGGGACCATTGAACTGTGTTCGATTGAAAGCGTTGAAGTAGTCCACCGACAGAATTGCCTTCCATCGCTCTCCGATGTAGAAATTTTTCTTGGCATTCAGGTTCTCCAAGGCTAATGGGGCGTTCCTCATGCCCCCATAATTCCTTTGGGCAGTCCCGATTACATACTGGGATGGAGTCTTGGTGAAGGCGGCGGGATTAAACATTTGCGCGGCACCTATCTTGCCGACGAAGTAATCGCGCACTCGGCTGTAAGAAGCCGTGCTCAGGCCAACCGAACTGTTTCGATCCGGGCGTTCGAAGCCGTTGGGGAAGGGCGACCCGTTCTCGCCGGGCCCATTCGCGGTTCCGGACTCGTAGTCGAGAATCCAGCCGACTTGCCATCCGCCAACGAGGTTGCCCAGGGTGTGGTTGTTGACAAAACGCTTTCCAGGGCCGATCGGCAGTTCATAAGTCCCGCTGGCTTTCAGAGTTTGCGGCTCGTCGGCATTGGAGATCGCCCACTCCGGCTTCTGGTTGTATTTGTTGATGCCTCCCGCAGTGAAGCTGGAGAATCCGCTGCTGGTATTGTCCATCAGGCGCGAAAGGGTATAGCCGGCGAGGAAGGACAAGCCATTGGTGAAGCGCTTTTCCACTTCGATTTGGGCGGCCTGGTAGTAGGTGGTTCCGTACCCTTCAAAGTTGTTGAAGATCTTCGAGTACTGTGGATAGGGTGTAAGCGCCTGGGCGACCGTCGCCGACCCTCCGAAGTCATTCACAAAGTTGGGATACGGCAGCGGAACTCCATCCACGCTGGTTTGGCCAGGGCCGAATGTGTCTGCAAGTAGCGAGCCCAGCGAGGCATCGTACGTAGGATTCATCTGGTTGATCTCATTCAGTTGGCTGGGCAGATGAATTATGCGGTTGCCGACCCAGGCGGCCGTGATGAACATGTTGTAGGGAAGTTCTCGCTGCAGGTTAACGTTCCATTGCTGGCTGTACGGAGCGTAGCCGTCCTTCTTCTTGCTGAATGCGTTGATCGTGTTTCCCGCTCCAAGCCCGGGGCTAAAGGGCGTCGGGTTCACAGCGGGGATCGTATTGGTATCCCAACTGCCGAACGAGGAGGTGAAGCTACCAGTAGTTCCCCGCGTAAAGGAGCCGGTCAACAAGTTGCCGTAATTCACCGCAACCTTGTTGGTGCCGTATTCATAGGCACCGCCATCGAGGAACGCGACGTCCAGGCCGCCTTGCACTACCATCTTCTTGCTCAGCTGATATGCGAAGCCTAAGCGCGGGCCGAAATGGCCATAGTGGATGTCACCGCGATCAAATCCCGCGCAGCCGGCACAGCTGCCGAACTTGCTCGCCGAGCCAGGAATGCCGCCATCCGGAAATGTTCCGGGGTTGTCCTGGTTGAAAAAGACAATCAGATTGTGGTTCTCAGTGAACGGCGCTTGAATATCCCAACGAAGGCCGAAGTTGACCGTAAGCCTCGGCGATAACTTGATGTCATCCTGGACGTAAGGAGACAGATCCCAGTTGCGCAGTTCCAGTTCCTGGGAATTACTCCGATTTGCCGAATCCGGAAGACCCAAAAGGAAACTGGCAAACGGGTTCCCATAATTCGCGAAATTTGGGTCGCTCGGATTCGGGATGGAGGTTTGCGAGTTACTGAAGTTGAAATGTCCGCCCTCGGTCTGCTCCTCGTTGTCGTCCTGGTAGGAGCGGCGAAACTCGACGCCCATGTTGAAGGTGTTTCGTCCTTTCGTCCATAGCCAATTGTTCACAACCGCGATTCCCAGCTTGCGGTTGATCGACTGGAACCACGAACCGCTCGTGCCCCAGCAAGTGTAGGTTCGGGCGTTATCGCACTGGTCGCTGTTGGTGCCAAAGGTGATGTTGGGCGGAATGTTCTCATTCGCTACGGCACCAAACGTAGCTCCCTTGGTGATATTGAACTGGTTGTTGATTTCGCCGATCCAGCCGAATCCGGCGGTCATCACCAAGTGGGAAGACAAGGCATTGCTGTAGTTCAGCAGGAATACGCTGCCCAGGGATGGCTCAGCCTTCTGGCTATTGAGCGGATTAGGCGCCAGGACCAGCGGGTGGTAGTCGAAGCTGTGTGTGCTGTAGCTGTTCCTCCACTGGCTATAGTGAAGCATCTGCTTTGACGTCAGCGTCTGGTCGACAACGAATCCCCACACATGCTGAATGATCGGATTGATGAAGGGAGCGAAGCTTTTGTTGCTGAGCAGCCCGCCCGGGCCCGAGCCTGGACGGTCAGGATCGGGAATGAACTGCAGAATCGACGAGGATAGCGGGCTGATTCGTCCCGTTGGAATCACATTGCCCGGGAATGGCTGGCCCGTTGTCGGGTCGTAGATTGGAATCAGCTTGCCATTAGAATCCACAAGGTCACTGAAATCGCCTTTTTTCTCCTGCACGGTAGGCACCGTGGAAACGTCAGTATCCTCGTTATTCTGCTTGTACCACTCCTGGCTGTAGTGGCCGAACGTCTTGTTGCGGCCGTCATAGACGTGGGGAATCCGGATGGGGCCTGCGATGTTGAAACCGTAATTGTTCTCGTGATCCGGCGGTGGGGTAGTCTTGCCGCCCCAGGCCGGGCCGTTGAAAAAGCCTACCGAATCAAAGAGGCTGTTGCGGTTAATCTCGAACAGGTCGCCGTGATACGCGTTGGTCCCGGACGCCATCTGATACGTAAGCGCGCCTTGCCCAAGGCCGAACTGCGCTGAGAATGTCGACTTCTCAACGCGATATTCCTGTACCAGTTCGAATGGCGGGTTGAAGTTCGTTGTGTAACCCTCGGTTTCGGGCTGCGGAGCCGGAATACCGTTGTAGACAATCTCTTGTTCGAAGTCGACGCCCCCGCTGACGCGGTGCGAGAAGGTGCTGCCCGTTGTTCCCGGTGCCGTGAACTGCAGCTGGTCGATTTGGCGACCGCGCCCTGACACCTCTTCCGGCAGCGCCGCAACAACTACCGGTTCGATCGTGCTCCCTAGCTCGGGCTGAGTCGTGTTGAGCGCAATCGCGTCGGACGTCACCTGAACCGTTTCAGTCGCCGCTCCCGCTGAAACAACAACGTCAATTGTTGCCACGGTGCTGACCTCGACCGAAACGTTCTCCTGCACCGCCTTCTTGAATCCTGATGCTTCAACGGTCACATTATATTTTCCAGGATTCAGGCCTTTGAAAGCGTAGGTTCCCGCGGTGCTCGAAACCGTATGGCTGGCGGCAGAAGTGGCTATGTCCGTCGCGGTTACCTTCGCGTTCGCGACCACAGCACCGCTCGTGTCCGTGATGGTGCCCGTTATACCCGCACTAGCCTGTGCCGAAACCTGTCGAGGCGCAAGTAGTGCGATGCCTGTGATTAAAACTCCGAAGACAATCCATCGAACTGGGATTGCCGCCTGTGTCCTGCGTGTCTCCTGAAGTGTGTGTAGCGGGATCACTGGGTCTCCTTAATGGTGCTCCACAGGGGTTGAAGCCTCGATTTCAGACCGTGATTGAAAAGGGGTTTCGGGGAAGCGACTGTTTTGGGGTTAGCTCTTTTGTCGCATTGATGGAATCGATTCCACTTCTCGTGGTATCGATTCCATTGGGCGCAAATATACTTTCACGGAATCTGGACTGTCAAGGAGATTCTGGAAATCCTTAAACCTTTCTATTTCAGCGGCGTACATGGAGGTGCGCCTTGAGAGATTCTGGAGAATCCGCCTCTTAATGTGTGCAATGTTGAAGCGCTCGACTCAAGGCAAGGGTTAAGACATGCAACTTCTGGACCTTATCCCCTAAGACTTGGCGATCAAATCAGTTGACTCCCCATCGGCCCGCACCAGAGGCGTGCCTATCGTGACAGGCTTGAAGAGGTGGCGGCGGGTTCATCAATCTGCACCTCCCGGTCCCCTCTTATGTCGGTCAGAGACTGGACGATGCCGCTCGGCCATCGAATCTCAATACTCGGGGCAACAGGGCTGCTACCCATCCCAAAGTGCACACGCGCATCACTCGCCGAAAGATAACTGCCGGACGTTGTAACCGTCACCCATTGCGATCCCTGCGCAGTCGTCAACTTGACAACTGCGCCGACCCCGTCTCGGTTGCTCTTGTGCCCCACCAGCCGCAACGTGATCCAATGATTCGCGGTAACCGTCTCATTACGCAGGATATGAACTCCGCCGCCATTTGTGGTGAGAACCGCGTCGACACGCCCATCGTTGTCGATATCGCCAATTGCCAGCCCCCTCCCGACCCACGCATCGTGGAAAATATCGCTGGAAATCCCCGATACGTCGACGAACTTACCACCATTATTGCGGACCAGCAACAACGGCTCCCGGTAGTGAAACTGCGGAGAAACCAGGTCGATATTATCCATGTCGTGGCCCTGGGCGATCAGCAAATCCTTCCAACCATCGTTGTCGTAGTCGACAAATCGCGCTCCCCAGCCGGAGTGAGACTGCGAAATGCTCCCGATACCACTCGCCAGCGAAGCATAATCAAAGGTTCCGTCGCGATTGTTGTGGTAAAGCGCATATCGTTGATTCGCAAGATCTGTAATGACAAGGTCGGGCCATCCATCATTGTCGTAGTCCGCAAAGTCCACCCCCATCCCGGCGAAGGTCTGGCCCTCCGAATTCACGGCGGTCTCTGACTCCAACCCAACTTCTTCGAACGTGCCATCCGGCTTCTGATGAAACATAAATTCGGGCATCGAGTCATTTGCAACAAAAATGTCCGAACGCCCATCGCGATCATAATCGGCAGTTGCAATCCCCAGGGCCTTGGCGGGTTTGTCCAGCCCAAGCTTATGCGCCACCTCGGTGAAGTGGCCATTGCCATCGTTGTGGTACACCAGCATACTGATGGGCGGAAAAACATCGGGATGACATATCCCGCGATACCCCTCCCGGTGCTCCCCGCACCAAACATCGTTCCAGTCCCAAGTCACATAACGTTCTACCACCAGGTCGAGAAGCCCGTCACGATCGAGATCGATCCAGGCAGCCGAAGTTGACCACCCGGCGCCGGCGACTCCCGCCTTCTCGGTGACATCGGTGAACGTGCAGTCGCCGTTGTTGTGATAGAGGCGGTTCGATCCGTACTCCGTAACAAACAGGTCTTCGTAGCCGTCATTGTCATAATCTGCAACAGCAACGCCCATCCCGTAGCCGACCCCCTTCACTCCCGATTTCTCTGTGATGTCCTCAAACGTTCCATCCGCCTTCTGGTGATACAAGCGATTCCAGTCCTGCGCCGATGCCTTTCTTGGAATGAAGCCCGGCGGCGTGGGATCGGTATACGGCGCACCATTTACCAGGAAGAGGTCAAGCCTTCCGTCATTGTCGCAATCGAAAAGCGCAACACCGGAACCCATGGTCTCGAGCAGATACTTGCGTGATGTGTGCAGCGCCTGATGTTGAAAATGCACTCCGGACTTCTGCGTGATATCAACGAACCTGCCGGGAACCATCGACGTGGAAGGCGCGGGTGAACTCGGCCGCACCGGCGACGCGGCAGTCTGTGACCACGCGACGGCCGTCCATCCCAGCAGCCACGCCACGGCCAACGCGGCACCAACTAGTGCGCGCAACCGCATCAGGGCTGGCTCCGGGGAGCAGCACGTTCGGCGATGGGCGCGGTCACAGAGCAGGTGTCCCTGCCGCAAAATACTCCGGTAACGCCCCGGCCTTCGGTAATGGTGAAGATACGATCCACGGCCGGCAATTTCACTGTCTCCCTCTCTCCTGACGGCCAATGAATTTCGGCCGAGCCCGCATTGGTTGCATCGCCCAGCCCGAAGTGGGGCCGCTGGTCGTTGCTCGAAACATAGCTGCCACCGCTCATCACATCCTGCCTCTGCCGCATGCCGTTGGCCGTAAGGTACACTGTCGCGCCCACCGCGTCACGAGGGCTCCTCGGCCCTCCCAAAAGCTTCAACTCCACCCAATGATGATGATCGGGATACACGTTCCTCAAAAGTACAGGCGGTCCCTCGATGGGACTGATTACGACGTCAACCTTCCCATCGTTAAACAAGTCGCCGAATGCTGCCCCTCGCCCCGAAATGATCTTGGCCAGCCCGGAGCCCCGTACGGGCGGCACTTCTTCGAATTTTCCATCTCCCATATTTCGAAACAGCAACGGCCTCTGACCGTACGACGTTCCCCAGTCCGACCTGTCTGCCGCCGGATAGATGTGTCCGTTCACAAACATCAGGTCGAGCCAGCCATCGTTGTCGTAGTCGAGGAAGCCCGTCCCCCACCCCAGGAACGGAATCGATTTCTTCCCGATTCCCGACCGCATGGACATCTCAGTGAAGCTCGTGTTGCCATCGTTATGAAATAACAATTTCGCTTCATCGGAGAAATCGCTGATCGCGAAATCCACCAGTCCATTGTTCAGATAATCGCCTACTGCGATACCCATAGCCGCCACTTCCCGTCCATCCTCGTTCAGTCCGAAGCCGGAGACATAACTCGCATCTTCAAATGTGCCGTTGCCGCGGTTGATGTACAGGTAGCTCAGGGTGGAATCATCGGCAACCACCAAATCAACCTTGCCGTCGTTATTCACGTCTACAAACACCGGAGTGAAGCCATAATAGCGATTCGCTTCGTCTGAAACGCCTGCTTTGGCGCTCACATCGGTGAACGTGCCATCTCCATTGTTATGAAACAGATGGTCGGGTTCCCCCTCAATGTTCTTGGGTCCGCACATAACCGGTGAGCCGCGGAACTCACAGTAGGAAAAACCCACCGCTTTTGTCTTCTCATACGGAAGGTTGTTGCGGTCGAAATGAACGTATCCGGTGACGAACAGATCTAACCGCCCATCGCCATCGTAATCGCCCCACGTTCCGCCCGCCGACCAATTCCCCAGGGTAACCCCAGCCTTCTCGGCGACGTCTGTGAACGTACCGTCGTGGTTGTTGTGGTAGAGGCGATTCTTCCCCAGGTTGCTTACGAAGATATCCGGCCAGCCATCATTGTCATAGTCGGCTATGGCCACACCAAATCCCCACCGATCGTTGGTTACACCCGCTTTCGCGGCAACGTCGGTAAACGTCCCGTCATGGTTGTTGTGAAATAAAGCGGCGTGCGGCGGTTCCTGCTTCCCGTCCATCGCGTTGAAGTTGGATCCGTTGACTAGATAGATGTCGAGCCAGCCGTCATTGTCGTAATCGAGCAGCCCCACTCCCGAACCATTCACATCACAGATCAATCCTTTGTTTACCGCGCCCATGGTGTGGTTCCAGACCGACAGTCCCGAGGATTTCGCGATGTCCTGGAAGACCACTGGCCCCGAATCGACAATACCATCCGCTGTAATCGGGACCTTACGTAATGCATTGGGCGGAACAGCGCCGGCATGCGCTGCTCCGCTGCCGTGTTGATCCGGAGAATTCTGCGCGAACGGGCGATTCGGTTCCGAAAAACAAAGAAGGACGAAGACGACGAATGCGCAAGCATGCGACTTGCGGAATTGCGCCAACGAACCTCTCCTCGAATTTGACATGGTCGCCAGTTTTGATTCGCTTCTCAACTCGATACGGAGAAGTCGGATCGCCATTGTAATTACGCAAGCCCGGCTGCCCAGCGACCATTCTACAACCTGCCTTGATTGCAGAGAATTCTCCCCCAGTGAGGCGCAAAGCAGCTTTGGCGCTGCGCCCGGCGACACCCGCGTCAGCGCTCAAACATAACTGTACGGCTCCAAATCGTCAAAAATAGATTGCGACATCAGGGTTTCAGGAATCGGCCACTCACGTACCTCGGCCGCGCGCATGGAAATGCAGGGGGCCCAAAGTCCTTACGAAGGATGCGTGGAACAGCCACACGAACTTCGGCGGATGAGTTGTGTTTCAAGCAGGACCTGCCGGGTTTTCGTCCCGCGAGTTGCCGTACCCGCATTTGATGAGCCAAGAAACTTCTCAAACAACAATTCAGCGGCAGCCCGTCCGATGTCTTCCACCGGCTGCTGCACGACGCTTACCGACGGGCGAAGGGTCGTCGCCAGCTCAAAGTCGTCAAAACCCACCAGAGCGATGGGTTTTGGCATGCCAACGTTGAGCTTTTGCAATACCTCGAAAACGTAAATTGTGGTGATGTTCTTGAGGGTAAACAACGCGTCGGGACAGTTGGGGCCGGCAAGCAGGCTTTCAATCGCGTGCTCCGCGGATCGATAGTCCTTGATCGACGTGTTGAGCGTGCACGTGAGTCCGGCGGAGTTGACCGCTGCGCGATAACCTCGGATACGTTCCTGAATGGTGAAGAGTGTACTTTCCCCGGTAAGACATGCAATGCGTTCGCAGCCATGCTCGATCAGGTGCTGAGTAGCCGAGCGTGCCCCCTTGAAGTTATCCGTGACAACCGAGGAAATGGAGGAATTGAAAATTGGCCGATCAATCGCCACAATCGGAATGGAAAGGCGATTAACCAGGTCGCACAGCGCCTGGCTTCGCGAGTTGGCTGGCGCAATCAGTAACCCGTCCACGCGATGACTGATAAGGACGTTGAGGTTCTCGATTTCTGTATGGGGATCGTTTTGTGTTGCGGTAACGAACAAAAGAGAGTCATTTGCGCGCACTACCGCCTGAGCTCCCTCGGCGCAGCTCGAGAAAAACGGATCCGCGAGGCTGGGTATCATCAGGCCGATGGTTTTGGTTCGATCGCCTTTAAGGACGCGCGCCGCCTGGTTCGGCCGGTAACCCAGCGCGTCGATAACCCGACGCACCCGCGCCAGCGTCTTCGGGCTGACGCGATCACCGCCGTTAATAACGCGCGAAACAGTGGTATTGCCAACGCCAGCTTTTCGCGCCACTTCGCTAAGAGTCGGAAGCGTACCCTTTTTCATTGCGTCTTTGCGCGTTCGGGGATGTCGCGTATGACGAGTCTATAGCAAAACCAAGATTTGGTCGCGATTTCACTCATTGTCAGCGAATAGTCCTGGCCCCAAGCGGAGATGATCGTGATCGCCGTCCACCATGACGTTGGGGAAAAATCGGCTCCCAGAATCTTTGTGCAATCTGCTGGCGGGGTGAGGCTCCGTACCGCGATATAGCACGAGCCGGCCCGCATCGTCCAGAATCCAAGGCGGAGTAAAGATCATGCGGCTCGAACGACGAACAGGATGTCCTGATGCGCGCTTTCGATGACGTTGAAGGCCGTTCCCGTTTGTGCCCCTCTATCGCGATCAAAGAGCGGGCGTCTACCTGACCAGGCGCCCCGAAATACCTGGACAGTCGCTTGCTTCACTCACATCGGAGCGCGACCACGGGGTCAATTCTTGTTGCTCTTCTTGCAGGGATATAACAGGCCGCCAACGCAACTATCGCGAGAGTGAGTCCTGCGCTCAAAAATGTAAGCGCATCGTGAGGCGTGACGCCGTAAAGTTGACTGCTGATCATTCGAGTCAAACCCAGGGCCAGGAGCACACCGACCCCGATTCCAAGGATCGCCATCAACGCACCCTGGCTGAGAACGAGCCGCAAAACGTCGCGTGGGCGGGCTCCCAGCGCCATGCGGACACCAATCTCGCGCGTGCGCTCTTCCGCCAGGTACGAGATCACTCCATAGATACCGACACAGGAAAGCGCCAGCGCGATGGCCGCAAATGTTCCAAGCAGGATCATGGAAAGGCGGCGCGCCGCCAGCGAACGCGAGATTACATCGTTCATCGTTTCTTCGGCGTAGATGACCGCCCCGGGATTGAAGGACGCCACGCCGTTGCGCACGGACTCCATGATGGACGCCGGATCGTCATGCGTCCGCAGAATCACCGCGACGCCGTTGGCAACCAGCCGCATCAGCTTGGGAGGCAACTGCATGAACGGGTAGAAGAACTGCGCCTCAATAGCGGATTTTGGATCCGCGCCGGGTCCCCATTGCCGAATGTGCCCCACCACCCCAACGATCTCGGCTTCCACATCGAACCCGGCAATATGAATGTGCCGGCCAATAGGATTCTGGTTCGGAAAATATAGCCGCGCGAACTCGTCGTCGATATCGATAGCCACGGGAGCATTTTCGTTATCCATCTCATTGATGAAGCGGCCGCGCTGGAGCGTGATGCCCATTGCCCGTTGATATCCTGCTTCAACCAGGTAGAACATGGACTGCGGCATGTCATTGTTGCTGGCCGGCTCCGGCTGACCCTTGATCCAGAAGGGCAGCTCGGAGTCATGAATCATGGGGCGCGATCCCAAAGTGACGGAGATCGCTTCAACGCCTGGGATGGCACGGATGCTAGCGTCAAAATGCCGCAGCAGCTCGCGAGTCTCGGCCTGGGTGGTCTTTGCGCTGGAAGGAAGCGACATGGAAAACGTGATGGCGTGGTCGGGGTTGTAGCCGGGATTCACGCGCCAAAGTGCGGCAAGCGAGCGGAGCATGAGCCCGGCGCCCGCCAGCAGCACCAGAGCCATGGCCAACTCAATAACTACCAACGCGCGCTGCAAGCCGTGGCCGGCACTTCCCGCTCCGCGCGCGCTCTGGCGCAGAACCTGCTGCAGCCGCACCTGTGACGCCTTGAATGCCGGCGCGAGGCCGAACCCGATTCCACCCAACAGCGAAAGGCCCAACGAAAACAGCAACACGCGTGCATCGATCGTCACATCGCCGGAGCGTGGTAATGCGGCGGGCAGAATCCGCAGAACGGTCCTGGTGCCGGATAGCGCAAGCAGAACACCCGACACGCCCCCCAGGCCAGCAATGATCAGGCTCTCGGTAAGCAGTTGCATGACGATTCGTCCACGACGCGCACCAATCGCCACGCGCAATGCAAATTCGCCGGATCGGCGCATGGATCGAGCCAGCATCAAGTTTGCGACATTTGTACACGCAATCAGCAGCAAAAATCCCACTGCGGCAAGAAGAACCAGCAGCACCGGCTGAACATTGCCCACAATATCTTCGCGGAAGGGAATCACGGTGATGCCCACGCCCTTGTCCGCCTCGGGATACGCGGCAGCAAGACCGCTAGCAATCGAGTCCATCTCCGCGCTGGCCTGGGGGACCGTCACTCCTGCTGCAAGGCGTGCGATGGCATGGGAACTCACGTCGACGCGGCGGTCTAGAAACGAGGGGTCAGCCCACTGGCCAACAGGAACGAACACATCGCGGTCAACACCGTAGAAGCTGAACCCCGCGGGCAGAATTCCGGTAATCGTGTAAGTCTCGCCGTCCAGTTCCAGGGACTTGCCCATCACACTGGGATCTCCGCCATAGCGCCGATGCCAGAACCCGTCGCTGAGCAGCACCACCGGCAGCGCCCCGAGGCGATCGTCGCTCGCGTTGAAGTCCCGTCCTTGCGCAGGATTCACGCCCAGCGTGGTCAGAAAAGCGGCTGAAACCATGAGACCGTTCACGCGCATGGGGCGGCCGCCCCCGGTCAGGTTGTAGTCTTCATGCCGGTAGATCGCCATGGAAGAAAACTTCCTGCTCCGACGCTGCCAGTCAAGGAAATTGAGATAGCTGATGGGCGCTTCAGTCATCCCTGCGTTCCTCTCGTAGAGGGCAACAAGCTGCGACGCGTGAGGGTAAGGTAGAGGGTTCAGAAGCACGGCATTCACCACCGAAAACAGCGCCGTGCTTGCGCCAATGCCGAGCGCCAGCGTACATACCACAATCGCCGTGAATGCGGGAGACTTCAGCAGGATACGAATGGCGTATCGGACATCCTGCAGGATAGTGTCCATTGAAACACCTCAAGGTGGAGAATCCGTCCCTCAGAGAGCCACATGCATTTCTTGAATTCGAATATAGGCGCGCCGCAGAAGAACCGCCACATACTGATTGCAGAGCAACGGAGAGAAGTCTCGAACCCGGGCTCGAGTGATCCGAACAACTGAGATGATGATTAAGTGAGGAGAGTGAATTGCGACCGCGATTCGTCACGGCGCGTGTTTGCCTAATGAGCAGGTTTCCAGAGCGCTGCTCCAAGCAGCTTACCTGGTCCCGGCATCTGAATGAAGGCGATCACGCGAAGGTTATCCGACCTGATTTCCGGTTTGAGCTTAACCTGTACATCCTGCGCGAACCCTTGTCCCTTTTCGATCTTCCCAATCTTCACTATTTGTTGCACGACTCCGGTGTGGGTGAGGTGCCGACCGCCGTTCTCGCCCCGTAGTATCTGCGAGTCGAAGTGATCGAGAGCGACGGCGAGGTAAACATCGGCATTGTGTTTGGCGGTATTGGGGTCGGCCACGACGCGCGCCCGCAGCAACGCGGGATTGGCAGGATCGACGTTCACCGCGTCGAGCCGCACGGAAATCTTTGGCGCCGCGGCTGCGTCCTGCAACGCTTTTTCGACTACTTTCGCGTCAGCCAAGCGCATTTCGCTGGATCCATCGATGATGATTTGCGGAGTGAAGGGTGTGCTCAGTCCCAGCGCGCGTTCGTAGGCTGCTTGCCTCTCAGTGAGAGCAGCGGATGAGTTTGGATCTTTCCATCCATCGTGATCCCAGTAGTCTACGTGCTCACTGAGAACAATCAGCTGTGCATTCGCTATGGGTTGCAGGCTATCCAGCCTCTTTACGAATTCATCCGCGGGCGGACAACTGGAGCAACCTTCGGAAGTGAAGAGTTCAAGAAGGACCGGGTTGCCTTGGACGTGTGGAGAAGACGTAGCGGTTGCCTTCTCGGCCGTCTGGCATATTCCCAGGACGCCTTCATGGCGAACGCCGCACAGCAATAGAAGGGCCATCGACGCCACGAGAGACGCGGGAGGATGATGATTCACACCGAATAGTCTACGCCGGGGCTGTGCAGCAGGCCAATAACCACTTGTCGCACTTTCGCCCGAGCCAACGAGACCAATGAGGGGGCTCAAAAAAGACGTCCCGTTCACATCTGGCGATGAAAAACGGGACGTGGAAGAAAGTTGGTTTTGGTGGCTCAGAAGTAGAGCTTTGCGCCGAACTGGAAGACCCGGGGATCAAACGCGGACGTGACTTGGCCGAAGTTGCTTGAGCCGAGTCCGTTGCTCACTTGGTCGAATTCGGTATGGTTCCAGACGTTAAAGCTTTCCGCCCGGAGTTCAAAGCGCCGATTCTCACCAAAGCCGAAGCTCTTGAACAGCGAGAGATTCCAGTTATCGCGTCCAGGGCCGCGCAGCGAGTTGAACCCCGCATTACCCCACGCCCCGACCGCCGGATTGGTGAACGCCGATGTGTCGAACCACTCTCCAACCTTGTGCGGGTAGGAGACATGGCCGATCAGGTCCGGACGGTTAGTGGCATTTGGCAAGCCATTGCTGCTTTGGCCACCGGTGAGTTGCGGATTAATCGCCAGTCCGGAGGTCATGGTGACGATGCCGGAAACCTCCCATCCGCCCACGATCGCGGATACAAGTCGATTTGGGCTGTTGCGGAAGTACGGAATGTCATAAATAAAGTTGACAGCGCCGTTGTGTGTCCTATCGTAGCCTCCCGGTCCGTTGTCGTATCTCCATCCAAGGTAGGGATTGGACACATTGCTGAGGTCACTTCCGCCGTTTCCACCCAAGGTTGGATCGACCGTTCGCGAGAGGGTGTAGTATGCGCGCAGGGTGAGATCGCGCACTCGCGATGTGAAGTCGACTTGCAAAGAGTTGTAGTGCGAGTTTGCCTCATTGGTCGACATGTCGATGGAGTTGAATCCGTAGTAGGGTAGACCCGGCGCGGTGTTATATTGCGCACCGCCAATCAGCTCGGGGAGATAACTCTCGCTGGGCAGATTGGCCTGTCGGTAATCGTTTTGATACCGATTCTGGTTGCCCACGTACGAGACAGACAGAACCGAATGAGGGTTCAACTGGCGCTGAACACCCGCGCTGTACTGGTAGCTGGCGGGCTGATTGTAGTGATCGACGTCGAGGCCGGTGATGCTTGCGGGATTGATCGGCTTGGAAGCGACCGTCCCTGTTGAGAGCAGCACGCTCGGATTTTCGAGCGTGACGCTGTTATTTGTGACGTTGAGACTGAAGGGTATGTTAGGCCCGGCATTGTACATATCGTTGCCTTGAACGCGTTCGTACATAATGCCGAATCCGCCGCGCACCACGGTCTTGCCCGATCCCGTGATGTCGTAAGCAAATCCCACGCGAGGACCAAACGCCGCCCAATGGTTGTTAACAAGCCCTTTCGGAATGCCATTTTTTTCGGGAATGCCGATTCCATTGAGGTAGAGCGGGACACCGGCCAGAATCGGATTCGGGCTCGTTCCTAGTCCTGGGCTGGCGGGGCTGATTGTGCCGTCTGGAAGAAGAATTGGTGCATCAGCCTTGTTATAAAGGGACGGGTAGAAGCTGCCCATTCGGTCATTGGCTTCATAGGTGTGGGGCACACCGTCCCAGCGCAATCCCAGGTTCAGCGTCAGTTTACGATTCACGCGCCAGTTATCCTGAAAGTAAGTGGCCCACGAAACGTTATTCCAGTCACCATGATCCTGCACCGCAAGTTCGGAGTAGCTCTTCGCATCGCCCAGCAGGAAGTCGGCAAAGTCGCTCCCCGTATAAGTGCCGTCGAAGTTGAAGCCTCCTTGGGTCTCCCCGAAGAGATCCTGCACTTTTTTGTAGAGTGCCCAACTCGCCCCCATCTTGAACTGGTGCGCACCCTTCGTCCAGGAAAGGTCGTCGCGAAGCTGGTAGTCGTCGGCCTTGTTGTTCCACGGCCAACTTGAGATTTCGAAGTGCGTGCCCAGCGATCCGTTCAGGTCGACGTTGGGAATGCGGCTATCGTTGTTCGGGCCAGAGAAAAGTCTGGAGGTTGAGGAGTTGTAGTCGCTGGGGAGGGTAAGACTCTTCAAACCCGATCCCGCGAACGGAATGATATTGATGCGGTTGCCGTTGTAATTGAGAGCCGTTTCGTTCAGCAGGTTGGCGCTGATGGCGTACGTCGCGTGCACAACGGCACTATACGAGGGGTTGCTGAATGTATCGCCGACCGTAGGAACATTGGCACCGCTCCACTGGCTGACTCCGAACCCTTGTGACACCTGTTCGGCGATGAAATGCCCAAAGATCGTGAACTTGCTGGTGAAATTGTGATCGATGCGCACCACCTCTTCCTTCAGGTTGGTCGGAGAGTTGTTTCCTCCGATGAAGGTAGGTTCGCCGCCTGCATTCACCGTATTGGACGCGGGGAAGATGCCAGCCTTCAGCAACGATGTCGCGTTGGGCGAAATCATGCAGGCCGGAATGGTGTTGTTCGGAAAAGGCGCTCCCTGAACGACGCCCGCAGGTAACACACCACCAGGGCAATTCCGTGCGAGGACCGACGGGGCAACGGCGGACGCACTCGGGACACGGATGACCTGGCTTCCGAAGTCGCCTCCGTAAGTCGAAGTCGCGGGCACCGTTTGATTCGTCAAACCGCCCTGGATCAAGCGGCGCCACTCCATGTTGTAGAAGAAAAAGGTGCGCTTTCGTTCGGGGTTGTATAGCTTTCCAAGGGTAACCGGGCCGCCGGCATTGAAGCCGAAAACATTCAGCCGAAGTTCGGCCACCTTTTGCGGCGCGGGATTGAAGTAATTGCGCGCGTCGAAGGCGTCATTGCGATTAAACTCCCACGCCGAAGCGTGGAACTTGTTGGTTCCGGACTTGAGGACCATGGCCATGGTGCCACCCGAGGACAGGCCATAGTCCGCACTGTAATTCGACGTGAGAGTACGAAACTCTGCTATGGCGTCGCTCGATGGGGCAATGCTCATGCCACCTGCGCCGCCTCGATCATCATCTTCCCCGCCGTCGAGCAGGTAAATGTTATGGTTCTGGCGTAAACCGTTGAACTCAACGCTTGCATCCCCGCCGACCGGCGTGTTCACCTCTCCGGAGCTCATGCCTCCGCCGCCAATCTGACTAGAGGCCCCAGGCACCAAAGCGGCCAACTGGTACATGGAGCGGCCGCTCACGGCTATCTGGGAAATCTGCTGCCCGGTGATGACGCTGCTTTGTTCGCCCGAATCTGTCTGCACGCGTACCGGGTTTGCTTCAACGGTCACGACCTCCTGCACACCGCCGACTTCCATTTGAAAATCGAGCCGGGCCCGGTCGCCGACCTGCAGCACCACATCCTTCTTCTCCGCGGCCTTGAAGCCCGTAGCTTCGGCTCGCACACTGTAGTGACCAATATTCAAATCTGGAACTACGTACTGTCCCGCCGCATTAGTCTGGATGTTTCTGATCGCCCCCGAGTCGGTATCGGTTGTGGTTATGGTCACGTTGGGCAGCGACGCACCAGAAGGATCAGTCACCGTTCCAACAAGAGTGGCCTGTTGTGCCAGTGCGCAGCTAGAGCTGAGCACGACAACCACGGCGAGAAACGCGTACCGCTTGAAATGCCATTTCCGTCCGGTGGTATCGGAGTTTGCGACAATCAGCCTCAAAAGATTTGAATCCAACCTCAAATTCATTCATTTTTCTCCAGCAAACCGATTCGAACCCAGGCTTACGCCAGGTTCGTCCCATAGTTTGCGTTCCGGTGGAAACGTCGGCCATACCCACTTCTGCAGTTAAGCTATAACCACTGCCGGCCTCGGCAGGAACTAATCCTGGCAGGGACGCGCACGCCATTTCTCGTGCCGTAGTTGACTGTTCCTTTACCCTTTCTCCAAGTCTTCGCATTGGAGAACTGACCCTCGCGAGCAGGGTGTTCGCGGGGCTTCGCTTTGGCGCGACTCTTCGGGAGATTCGTGGATCGCCAAATGAGATTTATTGCCGAGAATGCGTCGTCAGTCCGCGGATGAGCCCAACACGACTGTTCGCATGCGCTTCACTGCGGTTGTAATTTGTTCAGTCGGCGTGCTGCCAAATCCAAGAACGAAGCCGTGGCGCGGCCGTTTACCGGCATAGTATCGAGAGAGCGGCCAGAGCCACAGCCGCTCCCTTGAAGCCCGTTCCGAGATCTCCAGGTCGTCGAACCCCGCCGGCAGAGTGACAGAGACATGCATTCCAGCGTCAGAGCCATGGACTTCGAGAAAGTCCCCAAACTCTTTTCGAATCGAGTCGACGAGTATAGTCCGTCGCTCGCCAAGAATCTGCCGCATCTTTCGCACGTGCCGGCCGAAATGGCCCAATTCCATGAAATCGGCTAACACTTCCTGGTAGATATAAGGAGGGAAGATATCCATCGCAAAACGGACTGCTGCAAAGTGTTCCACCAAGTCGCGCGGAACCACGATATAGCCGATTCGGAGGGAAGGAAACAGGATCTTGCTGAAGGTGCCGATATAGATTACGCGCGAGTTAACATCGAGCCCCTGTAACGAGGCGATAGGTCTGGTGTCGAAACGATATTCGCTATCGTAGTCGTCTTCGACGATCCATGCGCCAGCGCTCTGCGCCCAATTTAGCAGCATCAGGCGGCGTGTCGCGCTCATCGTGTACCCAAGCGGAAACTGATGGGACGGCGTGACAAACGCGGCCTTCGCTCCCTTGTGCGCAGCCGCCTTGGGTATATCCATTCCTTCGTTGTCTACCGGGATCAATCTCAATCGACAACCGGCAGCCGTTAGCAACGTT
Organism: uncultured Acidobacteriota bacterium; assembly: GCA_963744185.1. Taxonomy (GTDB): domain Bacteria; phylum Acidobacteriota; class Terriglobia; order Terriglobales; family Acidobacteriaceae; genus Telmatobacter. Next base: position 69,236 of record CAVUSR010000003.1, read on the forward strand.
CGTTGCAAATCGTATCCTGGCTCCTCCACGAGGACCGCGTCTCCGGGATCCAGAAGCACGCGCGCCGCAATGTCGAGCGCCTGCTGCGAGCCGGACACGATCATAATTTGCTCCGGCTCGCATTTAACGGCTCGTGCCGTGCGCAAATAGATACAGATTTCCTGCCGAAATCGTTTGGATCCCATTGGATCAATGCGATGAAGTGCACCGATGGCAGGATTGCGGCTGTGACGGTCCACCAGTGCGGACCACACCGGAAAGGGAAACTGATCAAACGCGGGTTGATGAAGCCCGAACGAACCGAAACCCCGAAGAACCGATTCCATTTCGCGCTTCGGATAGGCGAGATTTCGTCGCGCAGTCGGCCGATGGCCCGATAGACTCTCCGCGGACGATGCTGTCCGATGGCCCGTACACATCATCTGCTCGGGTAGCGTTGTCGAGATATAGGTTCCAGAGCCGACCTGGCTTTCGAAATATCCTTCGGCTAAAAGCTGAGCATATGCGTGCAGAACGGGAAAGCGCGAAACCCGGATTTCGGAAGCCAGCTCACGGCTTGAGGGGATTTTTTGTCCTGGAGCCAGGTCGCCCCGAAGAATTGCTTCTCTATACCCATCATAGACTTGCCGGTGCAACGGCATGCCCGCGTCGCGATCGATCACAATGATCGGAGTGACCGCGGAACCCAGATGGCTCATGACGAAATTCTAATAGTCACGCGGTTCGCTATCAACCCGGCTGATTCATCGAAATCACCGGCTCACACCATTGCAATGCTTCGCGTTTTTACCCATTCAAACCTGGGGTGCTGGTTATAGGACTCTTAATAATCAATCGGTTCAGGACCACCCGCGGTTTCGAGGAATTTCTGGCAGACCGCACCAAACTCCTCCTTTCCCCCATATTTCATTGCAGGATGTCGGTGGTATACGTATTCCCGGACATCAGGTTCAGAAGGAAAGAACGTCTCAGTAGGTGTTAGTGGTATACGTATTCTCGAAGGCCAGATCGAAGAAGTAAAACATCCTGAACCCGTTTCTAGCGAATGCCCGACACAATCCGGCAAGGCCGACAGGATAGCTATGAAAACGAGAATTAGTTCTCAACTCATGCTCGCTTTGGCGCTCTCTCTAATTGGCGCCGCGTTGACGACCGCCCAAGTTGCAAATCTCCATGGGGTTCCGCCCAAGCCGAAAGGCCCATGCGACATCTATGCAGCCGCCGGCGACCCTTGTGTGGCAGCCCACAGCACCACGCGCGCGCTGTACGCCTCCTACAGCGGTCCCCTCTACCAGGTGCTGCGGCAGTCGGACGGCAAGACCCTGGACATCGGCGTCGTCCAGCCAGCCTCGTCGCCGTTTCCAGATGCGGGCGGATATGCCGACGCGGCCAAGCAGGATGCGTTCTGCGCCAACACCTATTGCTGGATCACGACCATTTTCGACCAATCCCCCAAACACAACGACCTCGTCCAGGCACCCCGCGGAGGATTCAGCGGCCCGGCCATGGGAGGGTTTAACAACCTGCCTCTCGCCGATATGGCGCCGATTACGATCATGGGCCACAAGGTCTACGGAGTCTTTATCGAGCCCGGCATGGGCCTGCGCCAGAACGACGTGAAAGGCACTGCGGTCGACGACCAGGCGGAAGGGCAGTATTGGGTCATCAACGGCCACCACTTCAACTCCGGCTGCTGCTTCGACTATGGCAACGCTGAGATCGACAGCCGCGACGACGACAACGGCACCATGGAAACGGCGTACTTCGGCAACGCCACCCCGTGGTATAGCGGAAGTGGGCATGGTCCGTGGATCATGACGGACCAGGAGAACAACCTGGTCGGTTGTGTTAACCCGGATGGATCAAAAGGCTGCGCAGACCTCCCCAGCATCACCTGGCGATTTGTGACAGCTATGGCGAAGGGCGAACCGCACCACTGGGCCTCTCTCGGGGGCGATGCACAACGGGGCGCACTGTCGGTAATGTTCGACGGCCCGCGCGTGAACGCCACTTATGACCCGATGCGGAAGCAGGGAGCCATTCTGCTGGGTAACGGCGGTGACAACAGCAACAGCTCGCAGGGAACTTTCTACGAAGGCGCAATGACCGCCGCGGGCACCTTTCCAACCGACGCCACCGACCAACTGGTGCAAGGCAACATCGTTGAGGCAAGGTACGATGTACAGCCGCTGAGTCTTGCGCCAGCTTCCGCAATCTCTAGTCCGCCAGGATTGCAAACGTTCTCACCGGGATCTTCGCAAGATACGACGGTGACCTTCACAAATACCACGGGTACGCCCGCAGCTGCCGTGAAGCTGAGCATTTCGGTACCCAGTCAGCAGTGGACTTCCTTCGTTTCGGGCACCACTGAGACATCCAAGACGTTCGATACCCCTGTGGCGTCGGGCGCGAGCGTGAGCGCGACTTTCAAGATCACCTCGGGTCCGGCGGCCTTCAATGGCGACTTGGTCGGCACTGCCTCATGGACCGACTCGATCAATCGTAGGACGCGATCCGAGAGTACGACCGAGAAGGTCCGGAACGTCAGCCCGGTGAAGATCAACGAATTCCGCATTGGCTCCAGTCCCGCTAACGCCACGGACTCGTTTATTGAGCTTTACAATGCGGGCAGCCATGACGTCGACATCTCCAATTGGACCCTGACTGAGCACCCGACCCAACAGGCCATCTTTTCGACGGTGAAGATACCGGCCGGGACGAAGTTGGCGGCGCGGGGCTTTTACCTGCTCGGACTCTCCAATTCCGGTTTGGCAGCTCCCGCGCGCTCGCACGATTCGGCCATCAATGTCAGGAACACGACCGGCATGACAGTCGGGGATACGCTCGACATCGACACCGGCGCCAACATTGAGACCCGCAAAATTGTGAGTGTAGGGACATCAGCAGGCACCAGTACTACCCTGTGGCAACCCCTCCCCGACGGCCCGGCAATCACTGTCCCGATCGGCTCGACCAACGTACCTGTCACGAGCACGTCCGGCTTCGTTGTCGGCGAGAGGATCGCAATCGGCTATGGTGCCACCTACCCGTCCGTCGCAAGAACACTGGAGCGGTACGAGGTGGCTACGGTAACTGCGGTGGGCAAGCCGGGCACGCAAGCCTTCATGGCCGTGGACGCTCCCGCCGGCGCAACCAATATTCAGGTGACGTCCGTCGGCAACATTTCGGTCGGGGACAAGATCAGGTTGGACATCGATAGTGTCGGCCATGGGATTGAAACCGTCGTGGTCACACGCGTCGGCACGCAGGCCAGCCGCACGAATCTGTCGGCGAATGCGAGCGCAGGCGCGACCAATATCAAGGTCCGTAATGTGAGCGGATTCTCTGTGGGTGACAAAATCACAGTCGGCACCCCCGCTAATCATCAGACGGTTACGGTCACCGCTGTTGGCACTTCAGGTCCGACCGGAACTGGCATCGATTTTAGCTCGGCCCTCGAGCACAACCACGCCAGCGCAGAATTGGCAATCGATCCTGGCACGGGCCTCGACCTGGCCGCGCCGCTGCACTTCAGCCACGCGGCTAACCTCCCTTTCAGCAATCGTGGAACGGGGATCAGCTTCCAGCCGGCAACGGCCTTTGCCCACTCGAGCAACGAGCCCGTCCGGGCGCTCGGCACGGGTATAACGCTCGACAGCCCCTTGGCCAAGGACCATGCGACCGACGCGGTTGTGCTTGATGAAGCAGTCAAAACTGCGGGCTATCAAGGGCCGCCCACGCCCAACCAGTGGTTCGGCGGCCCCGAACTTACGACCAACGCCGTCGCTTTCGGAAGATCAACAATCTCACTCAGAGATGGCAGCATGGTCCTGCGGGACGCCTCTGGCCTGGTTGTTGACAGCCTGAACTACGGCGGCCTCGTCGACCCATGGGCCGCCGAGGGTTACCAAGCCTCATCCGGATCAGGGAAGAGTGGCTGCCACGTTCCCGCGCCGGGCTCGGGCTTTGGCTCTGGGCCAGCGCCCGCGACAGCGAGTGGAACCAACTCGAGCACAGGCCGGTTTCCGGACGGCGCTGATACCGACAGCAATTGCGATGATTTCCTCACACAGGCAGCTGCCTCTTTGTCGGCCGCCTCGCCCGTCGGCGCAACAAATATCAAAGTCACCAGCGTAGAAGGCTTTAGCTCCGGTCAGAAGATTCTGATCGATACAGGCGCGAACTTCGAGAACGCCTCGATCGCCACGGTTGGCACGGCCGGCGCCACCACCGTGGGCTCCGCCACCGGTGTGGGAGTGACAGTTATCCCAGTCACCAACGCAGTTGGTTTTCGTAACGGCCAGACCATCACCATTGACGACGGCGCGAACTCTGAGACGGCGGTAGTAGTCTCCGCCAGGGTGTTTGGAAGCCCTACAATAAATGTCAGCGCGCCACTCACTCATTCACACGCGCCGGGTGCGCAAGTCTCCGGCACAGGGATCACGCTGACCGCTCCGCTAGCCCGTGCGCATGCCAATGGTGCGCAGGTTGTAGACAACCTTCCCACCGCCGGGGCGCCCAACCAATTTCGCCGGAAACCATAATCTTTGCACAACCCGACACGGATGAATCTTTCGTCTTCTGTCCCCGGGGCAATACGCCTATTCGCTCAGGCCGGGATGCTGACTTCGGAGCGGGATTCTGTGCGGGCCGGGGCTCGTTTGGCAGTCCTGCAGATGGAGTCTGAGACGACCCATGGTGCGCCGGCGAGAGCGACACAGATGGCATTGCCCGCCCAGTTGAAATGGTCATGAGGGTCGGCGAGAAGCTTGGGGATCCAGACCAGTATTTCGAACCCGACGATCTCAACTGTGACGAGGCGCGAGGCGAGCGGAGCCATGATTCCCGAAAGAATGGCTGCGGCGGCGAGGAAAAAGCCGATGGTTGTGACGTAGGCCCAGAACAGCTGCGAAGGTGGAATCCATTTCGGGATCCAAGCCAACATCCCAGGCATGAAATAAATGTGGCCTATCCCGAAAGAAATGCAGGAGAGGCCGTAGAGACGAGCAAAGAGGGACTCACCGCGCGAGATGGGTGAGTTGGCCGGCGATAACCATGCGAAGAGGACGGCTCCGGCGGCGACGAGCGATAACTCCTCAAAGAAGTTGCCCGTGGGGTCGAAATTGCGCAGGTTTTCAAAAGCTTTCGGCACCCACACGAGCGTGAAAACGGAGTAGACGATGGTAAGCGTGAGGGCGCCGCCGCGAGCAGTTCGAGGCCAGAGAAGAGCGAGTCCGGCTGAGAGCTCGATGAAAGCGGTTGTGTAGGCAAGGGGTCGACGGAAGAGGATATTTTGCCCGACGTGCTGCCATGTGGTCGCGAAATCACCCGAAGCCAGGCCGAGAAGCCCGAGAAAGATAGCGCCGGCGGCGTAAGCGTAGATGCCGAGATTGGATGCGAGGGTGCGGCTCTGCATGATTTTTTGGCTCCGGTGCTAGCGGGAAAAGTCGGCGAACTCTGCCAGAGTAGCCTGATTCCCTGAGACTAGAGAGATCCAGTTGCGGGAGGGATGATCGAGAATGCGGGCGGGACGAAACTGAGACTTAAGCGGCGAAAACCCAAACGGTGGTCACCGCCGAAGACGCCTATTCTTCGCCAGACCTGTGAGGTCGATCCATGCCCCATCACCATTGTCTGGCCACAGTGAAATCCCCGCCGCTTACCCACCGGGATTTCTTTTGTTTACAGAGGGATACATAGATGGCGGAGG
>CAVUSR010000004.1:0-584783 GCA_963744185.1 uncultured Acidobacteriota bacterium
CGGCTCCGAGATGCTCATTGCGTGTTTCGCCTGGCAGGATGGTAAAGAGAAAGCTGAGGTCGGCGTAGTTGTTATTCAGCAGATACAGCCTTCGCAGATTTAGGGCGTAATTGCCCGGTACGGTCGCGAAATATGCGTTTAGCTGGTTGTAGGATTCGGTGAACAGATTCCCGTCAGCATTCGTGAACACACTGACGAACTCGCCGACGAGCTCATCTACTCGGGTTTTTGAGTCGCCATAGAGAACAATCGAGAGGGAGAAGTCGCCAAGCGATTGACCGTCTCCCAGAGCACGAAGGCAATCGCCCAGATTCTCAATGTCCGCCTGTTTTGATTCTTCCACCAACACATCGCGCGGGTTGGTCTTCGTGGCGTCATTCCCCATCTGGGAAACGAAGGCCGTCTTCGACATATTGAAATGCCGGCGCCGTTTGTTTACTTCCTTTCGTGCTTTACTCGCCGGTAGAGGTATCCATTCCGTGCAAACGATGAAGTTTGCCGGAATCTTGAGCAGTGAATCAAGTACCAGCGGCCGAGTCTCTGTGATGGCCTCTTTCATAGTCAATATGCGGACCTGGTGATCCCCAACTCGCAAGTGGTCGCGCTCGGCTTCGATATTCGAATTGACCACTTGATAGTCAAGGAACTGGGTGCTTTGAGGCTTGCCGGCGATGCGCCAAGAGTCGAAATTGAGTAGTCGGCGGAGGAACGTGAATTGTCCCTGCTGGTCGAGGAGCGTGATCTTCACAAAATCAGCGAGCTGGCGAGTGAAGGCTTGAACGCGTTGATCGAGCCGGGCCAGGTCGGTTTCAATCTGCAGTCGAAGCAGTGTCTTCACACTATTGTTCGAGAACTGAGCTTGAAGTTCTCCGATAGCTCCTGATGGGTCGGAGAAGAGACGAGCAATGGCGGTCCCAATCCCTCGTTTCGATCGCGCGCCTTCAAGGAGGATGACGTAGAAGATTTCGATCTGGTAGAGGTTGTCGCGCTTCGATTCGAAAAACCGACGACGCTGCTCGACAGCGGCCTCCACTATTGGATCGTCGTAGTTGGCAAACGGGATTTCCGGACGGTTTGCCTTGAAAAGATACTGGTAGACGTGGAAGCCTTGCCCAAAAGCTTTGAGAGCGGATTCCAACCGCTTCACTGCGTATTCCTGTCCTGCGGTATCGAGGCTTTCATAGTCGACGCCCTGAACTTGCAGGACCATCCCGAGGTCTCCAGACTTCGTGAGAAATGCAGTCTCATTCCAGAAGCCGTAAAGATTGATGTGGTCATTGAGAGCGGCGCTCTCCTTCCACGGCTTGATGATCTTGTCGAGGCGCAGCATTAGATCACCTCCACGCGGGGAACGCTTTGTTTCGCGGCGTCATAACGGGCCTTGTAACGCTCGGACCTGGCGAGAATTCGTAAGAACGCCGGATCACTGTTCGTAACCCATTGACCGAATGCGAATCCGCCTATGAAGACGGCTATTCCGGCGAGAATGGAGTTGAAGAGATTGAAAGCTCCGACAGCACCGACGCAAACGAAGTAAAACAGGGTGCGTTCGACACCCAGGTAAGTGAGGGGCTTATGCAGGCTCTTGAAGACTCGGTTTGTCCGTCGTGTTTGTGGCTTCATGTCTGTCATACGCCCCTCTCTGTGCTCGCTGTAATGGGTGGTTGAAGATGGTTGGGCAATGTATCTACACGCCCCAGAGCCAACTCAGTACATTCGCAGCGAGAACGGCAATCCCGGTTCCTGCAGCAACGCCGGCTAGTGCTTTCTTCGCGCCAGGCTCACCATGCGCGAAGCCGTAACCGCCGATGACAATCGCAATCAGACTTGCGACTTTGGCGACCGTTCCAGTGAAAAGGGTTTGGAGAGAGGTAAAGCCCGTGTCGAACGGTGAACCGCTCTGTGCCAAAGCGGCGACGGGCACTAAGACTAGAATGGTGGCGATTGACACTGATTTCGGCAATTTGCGGATCCACTTTCGCTGTTTGGGCGAGAGGTTCATGGGGAGCTCCATTTCTGCGAATTCGACCCCGCACAAGCAAGTCGTGGGGACAGATTGATCTCACCCAAATTTTCTGTCCAAGACTTTTTTGGTCATCGCCAATGCCTTCCGGTTATCGTTCGGTCTCTGTTGGGAATGGAAGGACATTACGTGGCAAATGTGGAGTCTGTTTGCAGCAAAAGTTTTTAGCCGGTTCGTGCCAATTCATCACTGCGAATGGAATCAGCAATACCAATCGCAATCCTTTCTGCAATCGGAGAGCAATTGCTGCGGTAGACGAGCACCAATTCCAGCGGCTTGAGATCTCGGATTGGAATCACACAGACATCCTGCGTGTCGTTTCGGCAAACACCTTCAGGAAGCAAAGCAATCCCAACGCCTTCTTGCACTAGATCGGTAGCCTCCTGAGTAGAGGTCACTTCTTCCACGAAAGCCGGACGAAATCCGGTAGCTAGACACTGTTCATTCAGCCATTGATGCAGTGCCGGATGAGTGCGCCTGAAGTCGGCCGTTACGAGGGCTCGCTTGCTGAGGTCCGCCAACGAGAGAGACGACTCAACGGATAGAGGATTGCGCCGTGGAAGGATGGCACACAGCCGCTCTGATCGCAGAGGGATTTGCCGCAAGTCGTCTCGTCCGAGTGGCGCGAATGTGATGCCCACTTGTATCTGCCCAGACTCAAGCGCGTCGAACATATCCAAGACGGACAAAATTCGGAATCGCATACGAAGTTTGGGGAACCTGACCTTCTGGACGACGCGAATTTGACGCCGGAACTGAGGGGAAGTGCAGGCGCAGTGGCCGATAGTGAACTCCTTTGCCTGTCGTTGGTTAACGGCTCTGGCCGCATCGACGGCAATTCGGAAGTCCGCGTCCAGGCGACTCAACATCTCGCTGATCCTGACCACTAATTCCTGGCCGGATGCGGTGAGGCACACGGGATCTCGCCGGAAGATATTGAAGCCAATATCTGCCTCAAATTCCTTGATCTGACGGCTAATGTATGGCTGCGACACGTTGAGGCGTTCGGCGGCTCTGCGGAAGTGCAGCTCCCGGGCGACGGCCAACACGTATTGCAGCTTTCTGAGCGGGGGAGGGATGCTCATACTCTTGGCTGCCTTTGACGAAAATGTGTCACTTTCTCAACCCGCGCGAATCCGTTCCGAGGGCGGGTTCCGTTGCTACTTAAAGGCACTTTCGACGTGCGTTTGGGGCGTCCCAGACGAATTTTTTTGCGAAGAGGGACATTTTTTGACACTGTGCGTGATTTGGCTACTTTTGAGTAGACAGTGATTTCCTCATGCCCCCAAAAGGTCGCATATGGCAAGAGCTGACGTGGAGTTGGGCCTTCTCGACCGGGCACCTCGCTTCTGATCAGAAGCTGGCGGCCGCTGCTGAAGCAGCTTGGCCTTACGCCCTCCTGTACGCCTGGACCTATCTGAACGATCACGATGCTGCTCACGACCTCATGGATCACGCGATTGAAAACACGCGGGACTACGCCGGGCGACATGCTGACTTCCCCGTAGAGAAGTTGAAATGGCGCATGAAGAGTACCCTCAAGCGCCGAGCGCAGCAACAAGCTGCGAAGAGGCGATTCGAGGTTCAGTCGGGTTCCCTGGCTGATTTGGAAAATGTTCTCGTAAGCCAACCAGAGGCGGAACAGCAGCTCTATGCGAAAGAGCTTCTTGAATGCTTGTCGCCGTTCGCTCGATCCATCGCGAACCGTCGTTGGTTGGGATATTCATGGCGAGAAATCGCCGATACTCTTGAAATGGATCACACAGTCGTTCGACGCGCATATTTCCGAGAAGTAGAGACGTTGCTTAACGAGCTTTCCCGATCCAGGGGAGGCAGGAAATGATGTGGAGAAAGCCAGACTCTCCACCTGCCGAAGATCGTTTCGAAGAATGGTTCAACCGAAAGCGGCAGGAGTCAATTCTTGAAGGGCAAGTCGAAGCTCCGCAAGGGCCGTGCCCCGACGATTCGTTTCTTCGCGATCTCGCTCGGAAATCCAGGAGTATTAATCTCTCAGATCCGCGTGTGGATCATGCGGCCTCATGCCCTCTTTGCATGAGGAAACTGCTAGCTCTTCGGAATGAGAAGGCCACCATGCTCGCCGAGTGGCGCTCACTGCCATCATTGCCTGTTGTGTGCTGCTCGTTGCGACGGTCGTATGGATTTCCGGTCGCAGATCGCGCCGAGGTTCTGCCGGCGCCTAACGTTGCGGTAGTTTCCAGAACTCTGGACTTGTCCAATGCTGGCTCTTATCGAGGAGATCAGCCTGCCCCGTTGCAATCTGTTTCCTTGCCGACTGCCCTCGTAAAAGTGACAATTGTCCTCCCGCGTTACAGCACACCTGGACAATACCTCGTGGCCGTGACTCGTGATCAATCTGGGAATGATCCTGTGGCCAAAGGCATAGGATCGGCCGTGAGCGACGGAAGTCGCGAATTGATTACTGTCACTCTAGACCTTCGATCTGCAACGACCGGCCCGCATTTTCTATCGACCACGCGGGAGAAGGATGAAGCCTCCTACTACTATCCGCTCGACATCCGATAGGAACTCGCGAATTCCTCTACCGCGCGTGAATACTGAAAGTTTTCGGCGGTAGAATGGTAGTTGAGTCGCAAGTTGCTCTCAATCCCCGGAGGTCGACTCATGCTGATTCTCGTTCCTTGGAAGCCCGTAGTTGTTGCCTGGAGCTTACTGGCAGCGATGCTATGGGTTGGATACGTTGGCTATTCGGTTCTGGAAGGAAAGAACCCCTTTGCGATGGCACAGCACCATTCGTATCGCGTTCAGACACACAGCACTGCCGATAACGGGACTCGCAATAAAGGCAATTAAGTTTCGCGATGAGGACTCGCCGAGCGTGTTCTTCATATCGACCATCTGTTCGCGCGCATGCAGCGTCTCAATACATACGAAGCAAAGACGAACGCCATGACGAGAATCGGATCGAATGTATCCCAGGCGCTGCCGCCCGCATTCAGTTGTGAATAGAACGCGAGTAAGAGATCGATCGAGAGACCGGCATAAATCCACTGAGTCAATCGAGGCACATTGGGGATCAGCAGGCCCACGCCACCAAGGATGTGGGTTACGCCAATCAGAGGGATGATATAGAGCGGGTATCCGAGCTGCTGATTGGCGATCCTCCATTCGCCGGGATCGTGGATTAGATATAACCTTCCGAAGTACACCCAGATGATGGCGACCAGGCCGGTGATTGCCATCGCGGCGATTTGAATTGCTCGACCTGGCCGTGCGGGCTTATCGATTGTGTGTGCAGTTTTCATATTTAAAGTGATCCTCTTCTCCGAGTTAAATGGCTTAGATCATTTCTGGAATGAGTCGGCCATGACTGAGCAGCAAAGGCAGGAACAGCCGGTCGAACACGAGGCCGGTGTGGCCACGGCTGGCTGTTCCCGCCCACCAAGGGCGATGATGCAGCTTGGCCCGGACCTATGCGTTGACGGTGTTCCGTGCGGCCGCGAACACATCACGTGCGGGCGTCGTACCCTCTACGTGCTCCGTGCCCGTGATTCCGAGGTCCATACATCCCGCATTGACGCTCTCAAACATTTCTTCAGCTGGCCCAGTGTGGCCCTTCGGGATGCCGAACTGCTGGAATGCTTCCGGCCACCCTGCACGCGGGATTGCAAAAGCTTTCACGTCGAGTCTCAAAACTTCACCCAATTGTCCGGCCACTTCATCCGCGCTTACCATCGAACCCAGCTCGATGATGCGATGCCCTGACCACGCCGGCGCGGTCAGAAGCGTTGCCACCTCTGCGCCGATGTCTTCTGCCGCGACCATTGTCGATTTTCGGTTTGTAGGATTGTAGAAGACCGGTAGTGTTCCGCCTTGGGCGGCCTGTAATCCGTAAAGAAAGTTTTCGAAAAAGCCGCCAGCGCGCACAAATGCGACCGGAGACGACAAGCTGCTAAGACCTTGCTCCAAAAGCGATAGGGCCGTGACATTCCCCACCCCGCTTGTTCTATTTGCTCCCATCGACGAGAGCGCTACCACCCGCGGGGGCACTACCTTGGCCAGTGCCTCCACATAGTTCGCAATCACCCCCTTTGCTTCTCTGTAATCAGGCGAGGGTGCCCAAACAGCCGGCAACATAACAAACGCGCCCTCAACGCCTTTGAGCGCCTCTGCTATGGCTGTCGCTTCGTTCCAGTCTCCATCCACCAACTCCACGCCCTGGTTTGCCCACTTCGCCGCTTTCTCGCGGTCGCGCACAAGTGCTCGCACCTGTTTGCCTTGCTTCAGCAGATGCCGCGCGGTGGCGCCTCCAACTTTTCCGGTAATTCCCATGACTAGATACATGTTCGTGTTCTCCTTTGGCTCGAATGTGGCCGCCTATCCAAATGCGCGACCTGCCAATTAGAGGTCTACAGTAACCAATGGTTGCAAAATAATCAGTGGTTTATTATGGTGAACACAGCAACCCAAACTCCATGAGAGGTGGCGCGTTGCAACCAATGGTTATAAATCGACAATCGGTCGCAAAGATCGCCCAAAGAGGCTAAACTATTGAAGTGAAATCCAAATCACCAAGTCGCCGCGCAGAGCGCAAAGAGAGGTTGCGGGGCGAAATCCTTGCGGCTGCAGGTAAAATGTTCGCCGATCGCGGCTACGAAGCTGTGACGCTGCGTGCCATCGCTGAAGAGATCGGCTACACCCACGCAGTGATCTACCAGCATTTCCCCGACAAAGCGCATATTCTTGCCGAGTTGAGCCGCGAGACGATTGGGCTGATGATTCAGAACTTCGACGCGATTGCCGCGAAACATCCTCGGTCGAAGGATCGCCTTTTTGCCACCTCACGCGGCTTGATCCAGTTCTGTACCGCCCATCCACAGCAGTTTCGCAACGTCTTCTTCGGGCCTGAGAACCGCAACGGCATTCGCGCGGGTCAATACATTAACGACCTTGGCGCGCCATTGTTCACGCGTTTCGTGGAGCTGTTTTTCGATGTTGCCAGGGATGAAGGATTGCCAAGCAGGAATGACATGGTAGTAGCCCACACCTGGTGGTTCACGATCTTTGGCCTCGCCACACTCTTTGTTATACAGGGGGTTGTGCCCGACTTGCCTGACCAGGCTCTCGTGGTCGAGCAAACGATCGCAACGCTTTGGGCCGGCGTCCAGGCTGTTCCGCGATTGCCAAAGAGCGCAATCCCTAAGCGATCCGGCCGATCCCGTGCTTCAAAGCAATAAGGGCGGTTCGCGCACGCTTAATTGCCGAACGCGACTAGATTCCGTGGATTCCCCCTGACCTCCGGGCACTCAAATGAACATCATTGATTCGATCGCGGTTTGCCACCTCATTCCCGGACGACCGATAACGGATCCTTGTCGGAGCGTAGCGCGACAAACTTGATGTGCCGTACGTGATTCGTGTCCGTCCACTCCAGGAACTCAAAATTGGCAACGAGTCGCGGTCTTACCCAAATACACTCTTTCAATCTTCGCGGCGGTGAGCCCTTGCCCCCATCGGCCGCTCGTAGCTTCGGGCAGGTTTGCGAATGAACAGGTCGTGACGATGTGCGGTTTGAGGAGACCGTAAAGCTCACGACGAGAGGCCGGAACCAGGCCAGCACGGACCCGAGCAGCGTATATCAGTTTTCGACCCTCGTAATATCCCACAACCAGGGCGTCAATTCCATTGCTGCCGGGTGTGAACCCGCCGATGACGAACTCCTGGCCGATGTTTATTCGTTTCTTTGACCACGATCCGCTCCTTCGACCGGGCTCGTACGGCGAATCGAGCCGTTTTGCAACGACCCCTTCTCCGTTGATCTTTTTCACGCCCTCGATGAACTTGGCCAACGGCCCGCCGAAATGCTCTGAAAGCTGGATGTGACCATTTGCACGGAAAACCCGGCTGAGAAGGTCTTTTCTCGCCCGCAGCGGGAGCATCTTCACATCTTGTCCTTCGCTCACAAGAACGTCGAAGGCGAAGAAAACGACATTCGTCTCGCGCGTTGCATTCTGGAGGGCATTGAAGCTCGGAAGACCCGCGTCGTCGAACGCCACCAGTTCACCATCGAGAGCGGTATCCGCCGCAATCGCTTCGTTGAGACCCCGCACCAATAGCGGGTACTTCTTTGTGAGATCCTTGCCATTCCTCGACAAAACCCGAACGCCTTTGTTGTCCCGGATAGCCTGTGCGCGGTAGCCATCGAGCTTGAGCTCATAAATCCACTCCTCCCCTTCCGGAATTCTCGCAACCGGCAGGCATTCCATCGGTCGCGTGAACGGAATCGAGATTTGGCTGATTCGCGGCATTGCTCAAGACTTAAGGGTACGGCCCGGACTTCCATCCGGACGCGCATTTGACAGTTTCGCCTTTTCTTCGCCTATACTGATTCCTGTGTTACCTCACTCCTACCTCCGGCCTCCTTTATCCGTTTGTCATCGTTTGCAAGGGATGCCATCAAAACATTCCGGCACCGGTTGAAACGATGCCGGACTCATGGATTATCGCGGTGTGCCCACTTTGTCGCGTGCCGCGGCGATATCTGCCCACCGACATTTTTCAGGGGCGCCTTTCCCGCGAGCTCGTGACCAAAACTCGGAAGACAGGAGGCGAGAAATGGGCGAAATGAGGCGGGCAATCGCCCGAGAGGAGCAGGAACGAAAAAATCAGGATCGTTTTGCGAGTACAGTTGTGATCGCCGCGGCCATCATTGCGGCGGTGCGGCTGGCTCGGGACGACATCAGTTCGTCGTCCCCGCGAATCTATGCAGCAATCGCGGACAGTGTCAGCTTGGCACGAAAGATCCTACAGCGAGTGATCGGGGGATGAGCGCTCCCGGGCGCTAGACTTGCAGACATGTGCGGGCGATACCAAAATCGGGCACAGGCAGCGAAGCATAAACCTAATACGACTTGCGACGACGAACAAGGTTTATTGCCGCCCCAACTTCATCTGCCGCGGCCCAAAGCCTGAGCGATTCCAGTTCCTCTTTCAGACCTTGAAGTTTCTCAAGCATCCGATGTTTATCCGCTTTTGAAAGCCCGTTGCGCATCCTCGCATCGCCGTTCTCCGCTCGCTTTGTCAGGCGATCAAGAACCGGCTCAAATTTCGTTCCCCTTAGATGCTCTTTGAGTTCGTCTTCGTCCTTCACTTTGTATCCTGATTACGCATTCTTGATCTGCGAAACCTTCTCGCCCTGATGCCACCGATCTCGCACCGCGAGAATGCCCGTCGGACCATCATCGGTGAATGGTTTCGTCGGCCAATTTACCCTCTTTGGCTCATTGGGATAAATCTCAACGAAGCGCTCGTCCGCAGGTCCGGGCAACGGAGAAATGACCGGTCCCGGCTGCACTACATAGGGCGGATGAATGTGCTCGGTGACGGTCTGCATGATGATGTGGCCGGCATAAATCGTGCCGACACTTCCGGTTCCGATCCGTGTGCAATCAGTGGCGGACCTCCAGATAGCGTAGTCGGTGCCGTGATACCCGATATGGGAATTCTCGAGCGCGCCGACCCACACCCGCGTCCGCTCAGGGATGGTCTGATTTGCTTTGAAAGCGATCCGTTCCTCACGAGTGAAGAATTGTTCGTTGCCGCTCTTCGGCTTGATCGACTCGAAGACGATCGCCCTGAGAAAGGCCCACTGAGTCAGCAACTTCATCCCGCCGCGGTCGATCTCGATGGGTTGATTGAGAAGCATCGGCTTCAGCCGGGTGCTGGCCCTGTTCTCGATCAGGCACATCCAGCCGGTGTTGCAGTCGTGGCAGACTGTGGTGATCGTCTGCTCGGGGTCCTGGCCGGTGATGATCGGACCGTCCGCTTCCTGCATGTTGATCGGCGCGAATTTGACGGTGTTGTGCATCCAGTCCGGCCAGAGATGCTCTGGGCTCCCGGAGTCATGGTCGCAGAAAATGCATGGCGGTGGCATCGATGGAAGTATAAAAGCGCCGACCGGCGAGTACAGCCGAGGTCTCGATTTTTGACCTGGGGAAAGGTCAAAAGATTTTGCCCGATTGATCACTCCAGATTGACTCGGCTTGTTGCCACAAATCGGCCAGCGAATGATGGATCAATTTTGATGCTCAACTGGCTTGTGCCAAACTTCTGTCTCTTAGCCATTCAATCGCCCTGTTCAGTTGCGCGTCCACTCCGCCTCTCCGTTCTCTCCAGTCGAATTCAACAAGTTCGTCCGGCTCGATGGGTGTCCCTTCAAGAACTGATCCTTTCCACGTGTAGTAGGCTCCCGTGGGCAGGGCCAATCTATACCCTTCTCCGACTTTCACAGAGGTCGCGGCCAACAGCCGGCCGGCCGTTGGCTCGCCCACAATCGTGCCGAGCTTGTTTTCGCGAACAAACGCCACGATCATCTCAGCTGCGCTCGCCGTATGGCGATCCACAAGAAGGACGACCCTGCCATGAAATCTCTTTGGCCCCATGCCTTCCGATTCAAGCACGATCGGCGACCTCGACAACATCGCTGGACCGAACTTGGCAGCTAGCAGCCAAAGAGAGCCCTTCGATTCCGGAATACTATCGAAGCGACGAAACCTGTGCTTCAACGTGTCCAGGTTCGGTGTTACCCGATTCTTCGCAAGCGCGAATCCGACAGGAAGTTTAGTCGGCGTCAGTAGGCTCATCACCCGTAGAGCCCCAATCCCGCCTCCGGTATTCCCGCGGAGATCGATCACCAAGCTCTCGAATTTCTCCCACTGCCGCGAGAGACCGCGAGATCTCGTTTGCTACTTCAACTCCTACCATTCCGGGAAACATGGCGATCTTCAGATACCCAACACCATCGCTCAAATGTCGCGACTCAACCAACTTCGGTTCGACGAAGTGTAGCTTTTTCCCTTTTGGCCGGCCCACATCGACGACCACCTTGCGCTTCCTCTCATCTGCTCCTACCACCTCAACGCTTGTCTTCTCTCCCATCGTGAACACAGGGTGTTCCGGCGGAATGATGTTCTGGTCGTTGACGCTAAGGAGAATATCTCCTGGCTCGATACCAGCAGCGGATGCTGCCCCACCTGAATGCACATGCTGAAAGATCCAGCGCTTGCCGTACTCAGTCTCGTCCTCCAGGTAGGTTGCACTCAGAGCTGCACGACTCGACGCCCTGCGCGCACTGCGATGGAAAAATCCGAGGTGCGAAGTTTGGAGTTCCTTCAAGAGATCACTGACTTTTTTCTCAAAGTCGGCTGGCGTATTTGCCGATTCGATCAATGGTCGATGCCGCTCTACTGCAGCTTGCCAGTCGCTGTTCAATTTCTCCGGTTCATAGAAACGCTTTTGTAGCGCCGCGAGAACACGATCGAGCACCTTCTTCCGCTTATCAGCAGACAAAGTCGCCGACTGATTATCATTCATTGAGTTCTCCTGACAATTGAATTCTGATCGGGTCGATCGAACAGATTGCCGGTCGGATCTCCTACTACCTCGAAACCAGCCCAGAAATACGGCGGATCACCGGATGCGATCATTTCAAGCTGTGCCTCTCTGAGCGATTGTCCCTTTTCTTCAGCGCGTCCAAGGTGCTCGTAGAAGACGGTCATCAGATGTGCCGTCGAATGATCTTCCAGCTCCCAAAGGGTAGACACAACTGTTTGCGCCCCCGCTTCGACAAATGCATTCACGACGTTAGCAACTCCCTCTTCGCCAACCGGCCCAACACCTGTGTCGCACGCGGACAGGGTCACCAGATTTGCCTTCAACGGAAGATTGCGAATCTCGCGGATCTGGAGAAGTCCGTCGTCTGGTCCGTGCTCTTCCGGGGCAAACACGAGAGCCGAGCGATCGGAATACTCCACATCGGCGTAGCCATGAAGCGCCAAATGCAAAACGTTATACCGGCTGAGCGGCAGACGTTTGAATTGAGTTTCAGTCGCAGCGCTTCCCAAGAGGACGGTATCGGGCTTTGGAAGATCAGAAGCGATCGATTCGACTTCATTTCGGCTTTCCGGTAATGCGATTAGTTCACTTCTCTCTGGACCCGAAGTACTACGCAGGATGCCGGAAAACAGCGTTTTCTTTGGCTTGTTGAATGTCCAGGCGGCTACTCCCAGATACGGCATTGGCTGAACCGCTAAATTCTGCTCCCGATGCCGGAGGATGTGGAATACGGTCCCTGATGGAACCACCGTCACCAAGTGAGAAGCCAGCACATATTTGCGCTCGTCCGACAAGGCCGAGAACGGAAGCAAATGAAGCTTTCCGTCGGGCACGACGATAACCGATTGCACTTGTCTGTATTCGAAATCGGTTTGAGCAAATCATTGAATAGCTGCTGGGCCAAACCATCGTCTGACTTCTGCTTCATCACTTCGGATCGATAATCTGCAGCCTCTTTCTCTAATTCAGATTTTGCCTTCAACGTGTACCGCTTCACAGCATGTCTTGCTAATAGCGAGCACATACGAATTTGGCTCGTCCAGCACATATTCCAACATAAGCTCCGATGGCCGCAGGTCGCCTTGCAGCTCATTCAGTCCCACAGGCTCTGTCGAGAAATGATCCGGTTTGAAGTTGGGATTGATCTGTTGTTCGGTGTCATAGATTGTCTGCAGAATGTTCTGTCTCGACCCACATCGCTGGTATCCAGCAATCTCAAGTTGAGATTCGTAAGACGCTGTTCGGCAGTCGTTGGCTCGTGAGGTGCGACCGGTTCGTGATCCTCAAGTGCCTGCGCTTCGACTCTGCCTCGGGCGCGCTCGATCGCTCGAAATGCTTCGCTGTTCTTACCTCGGTTGCTCAGCGAGGCAAAATATCCGGCATACACATCGCTCAATTGCCCGAGCAGTTGACGCTCGACGGTCGGTGTCGGCACTTTCGACAACGAGTGCGTCGATGAGATCCGTACTCTTCTGATAGAGCTCATCCGAAGCCTTGGAATCTCCAAGCTTCGCAAGAATTTCTGCCTTTATGGCAAGATTCCGCGGCACAAAATAGAGTTCATCGGGAATCTGCTTGTTGGCTTCAATTGCTTCTTCAACGGCTGCAAGAGCGGGATGCAACTCGCCCTCGCTGGAGATAGGCCTTCGCCAACAGACCCGTCCGCCTGGGTCATGCCTCGCCAATACGACAATTGCTTTGCATATTGGATTGCTCGCGAGTAGTCATCCGCAGGCACGATCCCAGTGGCCCATTCGTCCGTACACACCAGCTCGTGCTTGATAGAGCTCGTAGAGATGTCCGGCGAGGTGGTAATTGGACGCACGTTGCATTGCCTCGGAAGCCAGAGCCAGTGCTTCCTGATTTCGCCCCAGCCCGCTCAAGGCTTCGATCTTCGCATTGATTGCGATGGTCGGATACGCAAAGTCCGGCTTGTCCTTCGACACCTTAATTGCCTCGTCGAGCGGTCCAAGAGCTTCGCCGTACTTTTGCAGTTCTACCAAACCAGTGCCATAGACACTCGCGTATCGAATGTGAGCAGCAGGATCGCAAGCCTTCGCCACGGTCCACGCCTTGACCACGTTCTTTTTCGCGGTGGCAATGTCTCCCAGAAGGAATGCCGCGATCCCTTGCTCGCCAATTGCTCTGGAGGCGAGCAAGTAGTGATGTCGTTGCCTTGCGAGAGCTTCCACCTGTGCCCACGTGGCTCGTGCCATCGCGGAGTCGTAATTCACTTCCAGCATCCCAAGGATCGTCAGGATGCGAAGTCTTGTCTCAGGGTCCTGGGCTTGCGGCAAAGAAAGATCCGCTGTCAGTTCCGCAAGCTGGGCCGGAACACTAATCGACGATTCACTCTGGGCGGGAATTTCGCTGACGTGCGCGTACAGAGCCTTCGATGGCTCATGCTTCTGAATAAATCCGAGTTCGGCTTGTCGGTAGAGGGGTTCTGCCGCGATCCAGTTGTTGACCCACGACTTCTCGTCGGCTTGTTCCAGCAACGCCTCTGAGGAGCCCGGAATCCTCCAATGGAGGACGTGATATCCAACAACACCCAACAGGACAGCCAGGATCAATCCGGCAGCGATGCGAAGAGTGGGGGAGACTCTGAATCGCAATGCGCACCATTACCCTTGAGCCAATAATGCCAAAGATCAGACGGTTAGATCAAATCTTCTAGAGTCCGAGGTTTTCAGGCCCCGATTTCATCGACTTCAAAAGACCGAACCGACCCCGGCCCCTTCAATGTCAATGAGTGACTCGGCCTGTTGGCGACAGTTGAGCGGGCACCGATCGAGGAAGCTGCGGACCGGACCCCCACTTTAACGATTCTCAACTCTCAGACTGAGGTTCCCCGACAATTCTGTTGACAAGCGATCAATGGGGTAAGTATACACTTACGGTAAGCACGAGCTAACGGCCCGCTCCAGGGTCCGCGGCTCTCGCGTCACGGCAATGGCAACCGCTCAAAGAATTGAAAAGGCATTCGACGCACTTGGCGACCCTACCCGTCGGGCGGTATTCAGACGCGTGCGCAAAGGCAATCGCTCCGTGCGCGAGATCGCCGACGGCATGGACGTCAGCCGTCCGGCCGTGTCCCAGCACCTTAAGGTGCTGAAGTCCGCCGGCCTAGTGGTGGTTCAGGTCGAAGGGGCGCGTCGTCTTTACGGCATTGATCCGAAGGGTATTGAAGCGCTCAAGGAGTGGTTGGACGGGTTCTGGGATACCACGCTGGCGGAATTCAAACGAGCAGCAGAGCTGGAGCAGAAGCGATCGGAGAACTGACATGGTGGAACAAGGCATCGGCTGATCCCAACAGCATCAGGAAAATGACTGTCGTTGAAGCCGAGCAGAGCATCGCGTGGCAAGTATTCACGGAAAAGATGGGAGCATGGTGGCCGCTTGCGTATTACAAGATCGGAAAAGCAAACGCGGTGGACGCAATTATCGAGCCCCACGTGGAGGCCGCTGGTTTGAGCGCGGTGAAGACTCCAGCACCTGTCAATGGGGCAGCGTGCTTGCGTGGGAGCCTCCCGACGCGTCGGTGCTCTCGTGGGATATCAATGCTGACTGGCAGTATGACCCCGAGCTGAACACCGAAATCGAGGTGCGCTTCATCGACGAAGGAAGCAAACGTACGCGAGTGGAGTTGAGCACCGCCGGCTCGACCGTTACGGCGCTCGACGTGACGAAATGCGTCATATCTACGATACCCAAGGCGATTGGGGCAAACTCCTCGAAGCGTTCGCCGGCGTCGCCGCGAATTGGAAGGAAGGGTGATTACATGGCGAACATCGAACAAGGCACGAAAAGCGCTGTTGCGAAGAGTTCTTGAAGGAAGGGGAAAGCATCCTATCTGATCGCCGGGCTGCGTTCAACAACAGCGTCCTCGCCGAACCACTGCGTCAGCTGGTCAACAAGGTAGCTGGAAGCGCTCGGGCATCGCCGAAGAGGACATCAACCGGGCCAGGCAATCGGGATCTTAGCGAAGATCAGATATTCGAAATCGTGGTCTGTGCCGCGATTGGACAAGCGTGCAGGCAGTACGATTCAGCGAAAGCGGCTCTCGAAGCAAGCGCGGGGGAAGCGAACATGCGGCTCCAGATCCTCGACAGTGGTCACAGCTTCGGTAGCAAGGCGCTCTTCGCCCTCATTCGGACCGTCTCGCGTCAGCCGGTCCTCGATGTGATCAAGCTGGTCAAGTATCGCCCGGATTTTTACGGCACGCCGATGTCGGATGTGACACAGGAGGTCATGCGTGGGCCTTCTCCCTGGTCGATCGGTGATCGGGAGCTCATGGCGGCGTTCATCGCAAAGACCAATGAGTGTGAGTTCTGCACAAAGGCGCACTCAGCGGTTGCGGATCTTGCGCTACGGTAGGGAGAAACAGGTTTCTGCCATTTTGTGCGATCTCGACAACCCCGCAGTCGGCGAACCACTGCGGGCGACTTTGCTCATGTTGGGCAAGTTGGCAAGGGAGAATGCGGTTGACGACCACGATATGCGAGCTGTTCTCGAAGCCGGCGCCTCTCCGCAGCAGATAGATGACGCTCTCGCAGTCTGCTTCTGTTTCAATGTGATCGGGCGGCTTGCCGACTCGTTTGGTTTTTGCGTACCGCCTGCCAAGGCCTTTGAGGCGGGTGCAAAATACCTTCTTTCGCGCGGGTATCGCTGAGCTGATACCTCAGGTGCTTTCTTGGCCTCTTTGACTGGCCCTAGCAGAGTGTTTGCCAATAAACTGGCATGATCTGAGAAGAGAGCTATGAAAACCCTCCGCATCATCGCGTTCACCCTTTCATTTTTATTTGCATTTGGGGTGAGGGCTCAGTCGCCTGCGGCAAAAGACCCGCTCCAACCCCTGTCCTTCTTGCAAGGACCCTGGGAGGCCAAGACCGACAGCAGCTCCGGGGTTAACTCTATTGGAACGTATTCGTTTGAATTGGAACTGCGGAACCACATCATGGCCCGCCAATCCGTTAGCAAGGAATCGTGCAAGGGGCCGGAAAGCTACGACTGCAATCACAGCGACCTCCTCTACATTTATCCAGGAGAGCTGGGTCAGCCACTTCAAGCCATCTACTTCGACAATGAAGGGCATGTAATCAAGTATCAGATTTCAACGCCCACTCCAACGACCGCCGTGTTCCTCTCTGACGGCTCGCAGCCGGGGCCACAGTGCCGGCTCGTGTATCAGCGAAAGGGCGACATGATGCTCGGCAAGTTCCAAATGCGCATGCCGGGCCAGAGTGAATGGAAATCGTACCTGGAATGGAGTGGGAAAAAGATAGCGTAAGCCCCGGGTTGACAAGCATCGGCTGGAATCGAAGATTGGACTTCATGAACGCGCAGGACCATTGGGATCGGATCTATAAGGAGAAAGCGCAGGATCAGGTCAGCTGGTACCGGCCACATCTTGAGGCGTCTCTCGCACTGATCGCTCAGGTTGGTGCGAGACAATCGGCGGCCATCATAGATGTCGGCGCGGGCGAATCAACGCTTGTGGACGACCTCCTCGGTCGAGGCTATTCCAATGTCACGGTACTCGATATCTCGCAGGCGGCCATTGCAGCCAACCAGAAGCGGTTGGGGCGTGCGGCGCAACGGGTTCATTGGATCGTCGCCGATATCACGCAGGCTCAACTGGAACCCAATGCCTACGACATTTGGCATGATCGCGCTGTCTTTCACTTTCTGACTGCAGCAGCCAACCGTCGGGCTTATATTCGCCAAGTGGTTAACTCCGTAAAGCTCGGCGGCCACGTCATTATCAGTGCATTCGGGCCGGAAGGACCAATTCGATGCAGTGGTCTCGAGGTGGTTCGTTACGACGCGCGATCTCTTCACGCAGAGTTCGGATCGAGTTTTCGTCTGATCTCTTCGTCTCGGCAAATGCACGAGACTCCATTTGGAACAATCCAGCAGTTTCTGTACTGCCATTGCGTGTTGCGATAAGAGGATCTGATGCTCAATGAGAGCATTATCGCCATAAGCGGCCAATGATTTCTCGTTTTGATGGTGTGTAAAATAGAGCGTTCGTCGTGGGCTATGTTGCCCCAGCTTGGTGAACTGAACCATTGACCGTTCCAAAGCTCTCGGTCACTCGAGTTGCGATCTCCGCCAGGGGTGTGGCTTTTGCGCTTTGGCTGGCTCCTGGAGGGTCGGCGCTCTATTCAAATGATTTCCAGTCTGCGGCCGCTAGGGTAAGTTCGCCATTGCGAACTGGGCTGCTTTCGTCAAACCATAAGAAACCCAGCTGAAAGATAATAGAACACATCTAACCCCGCGCCAGATCAGGGTTTCCGCTGACCAACGACGTTCGAAAGATTGGCCGCTTATCTCCGCCAACTCACCTTCCCACACTCGGCTGGTAACCCTTCTCGCCCATCTGGTTGTTCCTCTCAATTTCTGAAGGTGCCTGAATGTGCCTTCCTGATGCCTGTCGAGCATCAGTCTTGACGAAAAAGGTCTTGGACGCCTGTGGAATTTTGGGGCACTCTCGTGGAAAAGGAGGTCGCTAATGGCACAGGTGGTCGCAAAATTTCCCCCTCGCTCAGTCGACAATCATTCATTCGGCATTCCTGATTTTGAACCTCTGCTCAACAGCCATCAGGCCGCACAGCTCTTAGACATTCATCACAAGACCCTGCAGAAGTTGGCACGACGTGGGGAGATTCACGGCTCCCATGTAGGAAAAATGTGGCGTTTCCGCGCCTCCGACTTGAATGCATGGCTGGATCGGCAGGAACGGGCCAGTTGAGATCGATCCCTGAAGACTCCTGTCCTCGATCCTTTTCTGACCGAATTCCCTTCCGTCAAAGGATTCGAACACACAAATCGTCTCGCAGGCTTCCGCCTGGAACGCAGCGGGAGCACGCTCGACCTCTGCCCCGCGCCGCGGTACGCTGTAAGACAGCCATCCGTTGCGCCTTAACAAGGAGTATTCATGTCAAGGCGAACACGGTATCAGCAAGGAAGCGTGCAACGCGAGAAGCGGCTCAGCGGATCGGATGTTTGGATTTACCGATGGTACGAGACCGGAACTGACGGAACGAGCAAGTATCGAAAGGCTATCGTCGGTACGGTCGCAACTCTTGCCAACGAAACTTCGGCCCTAAAAGCAGCTCAAGCGTTGCGCATCGACGCCAACCAACAAGCCCCGCACGCGGAA
Organism: uncultured Acidobacteriota bacterium; assembly: GCA_963744185.1. Taxonomy (GTDB): domain Bacteria; phylum Acidobacteriota; class Terriglobia; order Terriglobales; family Acidobacteriaceae; genus Telmatobacter. The sequence goes on from CAVUSR010000004.1 coordinate 18,561, forward strand.
AGCGGACCGAGAAGTGTTGCCGAACTGATTGCTCATTACCGGCTCAAAGAGTTGGCCGGTGAGAAGCAAGGGACGCAAAGCATTTTCCACGCGAGCCGCATACGAATGCTACCTGAATCGCTGGATTCTTCCTCGTTGGGGAGATCTCAGGATCGATCAGATCAAGTCAGTCGCAGTTGAAGAATGGCTGGACAGCATCAAGCGGGCGAAGGGGACGAGAGCGAAGATCCGAAACATCATGAGCGCAATCTTCCATCACGCGATGAGGTACGAGTGGGTTGACCGCAACCCAATCAAACTCGTCCGTCAAAGCGCGAAGAGGGAGAAGGTGCCTGAGGTTCTCGAACTTTTCGAACTTCAACTCCTCCTCAGCAAGTTGTTCGTCCGAGAGCGCACGTTGGCTCTTCTCGACGCGGCAACCGGACTTCGGGTCAGTGAACTGCTTGCACTTCGCTGGAGCGACGTCGATTTCGAGAATCTGGAGCTCAATGTCACACGATCGATCTGGCATCAGGTAGTCGGCAACTGCAAGACAGAAGCCTCGGCCAAGCCTGTCCCGATGGACAGCTATATGGCGGAGGATCTTCTCCGGTGGCGACGCCAGAGTGACTACGCATCAGACGACGATTTCGTCTTCGCAAGCGAGACCATGAAGGGCAAGCAGCCCTATTGGCCTGACAACTTGATGAAGCGCCATATCCGGCCAGTTGCCAGGGCAAATGGCATCAACAAGAACATCGGCTGGCATACATTCCGGCATTCCTTCGGCACTTTGCTGAAGGCGAACGGAGAGGATGTCAAAACCGTCCAGGAGCTCTTACGGCACGCGAATAGCAGGATTACGCTCGATGTTTACACACAAGCATTGAGCACGAACAAGCGGGCAGCACAGAGCAAGGTTGTGAAGATGATGGTTCCAAATCTGGGTGAAAGTGAAGGATGAAAAACACTCTCAAAATGGGCGGTAGATTTCTTATTGCACCCATATCGAACCCAGATTTCGATTGTCACTTTAGGTCCATACGTTCCATAAGTCTTTTGGAATGTATGGCGGGGACGACGGGGCTCGAACCCGCGACCTCTGCCGTGACAGGGCAGCGCTCTAACCAACTGAGCTACGTCCCCAGCTTTTCTTCTTCGACACAAGGCATGCCAAAGAACTTGCTGTCTTTTGCCTTTGTCGATTCGCTCTCGCTCCACTTTCGCGGAATTTAACCGGCTTCCGCGATGAATGGACAGCATCAAATCGTGCCATCGATGCTGCTGCAGGCGAACCGCAACCCAGAACATCTGTCCATGTCCCGTGATTCAAATTGTACCAAACAAAACGCCCCGGGACGACGATCGGCCTCCCAGATCCGCGAACTTCGCCAACGCCGCATCCTGCACGTTGAACCCTCAGCAAATTCGGCCCGTGCTCTAGACTTGAGTTGTCTATGGAAATCATCAGCCTGTTTGGCAGTTTGAACGAAGAACCCGAAAAGCCTGAAGAGCAGGAGCCCGACGAAAAGAAGTCCGGCTTCTTCAGCCGCATGAAGCAGGCAGTCACGCGCACTCGCGAATCCTTCAGCCAGAAGATTGAAGGCATCGTGGCCATCACCCGCACGGTGGACGAGCGCGACCTCGAAGAGCTGGAGACCGCGCTGCTCTCGAGCGATATCGGCGTGCAAACCACCACCGAGATCCTCGACGCGCTCCGCGACCGCGCGCGCCGCAAGGCCATCGAGGGCGGCTCGGAGCTGCGCGAGCTGCTGAAAGAACAACTGATCACAATCCTCAATGCCCCGCAGCGCCCCGTGGTCACGCCCGCAGCCCCTCCCCGGGTCACGTTCCTCGTCGGCGTCAACGGCACCGGCAAAACCACCACCAGCGGCAAGCTGGCCGCTTGGTCCCGCGCCCAGGGACACACGGTGCTCCTGTGCGCCGCCGACACCTTCCGCGCCGCCGCCATCGAGCAGCTCGAAATCTGGGCTTCCCGCTCCGGCGTCGAGATGATCAAAACCAGGCAGGGCGGCGACCCCGCGGCGGTTCTCTACGACGCGGTCAGCGCCGCCAAAGCCCGCGGCACCTCCGACCTCTACGTCGACACAGCCGGTCGCCTCCACACCAAGACCGGCCTGATGGACGAGCTCGAAAAAATGCGCCGCACGGCAGCACGGCTGATACCTGAAGCACCACATGAAGTTTTGCTCGTAATGGACGCAACCACCGGCCAGAACGGCCTCCAGCAAGCGCGGCTCTTCACCCAGGCCGCGGGCGTCACCGGCATCGTGCTCACCAAGCTCGATGGAACCGCCAAGGGCGGCATCGCCGTCGCCATCGCCCGCGAACTGAATCTCCCCGTCCGCTTTGTCGGCATCGGTGAAAAAATGACCGACCTGCTCGAGTTTTCCGCCGACGCCTTTGTGGAATCGCTGCTGGGGTAGAGTCCGTTCTATTTCGTCTTGCGCTTCGACGCCGCAGATTGCCGGCCAGGTTTCGTCTGAGCAGCCTCTTTAATCACCCTGCGACGCCTCTCCAGAATCCCTTCCGCATCCGGCGCGCCCAGCACCACGGCTTCCATGTGCTTGCAGAAATCCGGCTCGCCCGCCGCCGCCCGAAGCTGCGCCAAATGCGGGTAGACCTTGCTGAACGTCGCAAAAATTTCGTCATGTGCCGCGCGAAATGCCTCCGGACTGATGGCCCCATCCGTTACCAGCGAAGCCGCCATGTTCCAGTAGCTCAGAACCATCCGAAACGACGCATTGCGCTCCCCGCGCACCGCATTGAGAAGATCCTCGAACGTGTCAGGATTGAAGTCGCGGAGAAACCAGTCCCGCGCTTCGCGAAGTACCGGCTCACGGCGAAGATCGAACAGCGTCAGGTTCAGTTGCGCATTCCGGTAAGGACTGGGCATCGGCAGTCTCCGCGATCTATCTTAGCCATGCCGGAGTCTCAGCCGGAAGGGATTGGACGACGAACGGGGCTTCGTGCTCCAGTAAGGCGAGAGTCGAAAAGATGAACATGCAAGATCAAGACACATACTGGATGACGCGGGCGCTGGAGCTGGCGCGCCGAGGAATCGGGCTCACGTCGCCCAACCCGGCGGTAGGCTGCGTGGTCCTCGACTGCGCCGGCCAGGTCATCGGCGAAGGCTGGCACGAGTACGACCTGCTCGATCACGCCGAAGTGGTAGCGCTCAACGAAGCCCGCCAACATGCCGCCTCGGCCGGAACCAGGGACCGGCTGCGCGGGGGCACCGCCTACGTCACGCTCGAGCCCTGCAATCACACCGGCCGCACCGGCCCCTGCACCCAGGCGCTGATTGCCGCGGGAGTAAAACGCGTAGTCGCCGCCACCGCCGATCCCAACCCCGGCGTCGAAGGCCACGGCCTCGAAACACTGCGCGCGGCGGGCATCGAAACCACCCTCGGCGTTTGCCAGCCCGAAGCGCAGCGCATCAACGAGGGGTTCGCCAAGTGGATCCAGCACAAGCGGCCGCTCGTGCTTATGAAAGTGGCCATGACGCTTGACGGCCGGATCGCCCCTCCAGCCGGCGTCCACACCGCCCACGCGCCCTACTGGATCACCTGCGAGGCGGCCCGGAGCCAGGTGCAGCCGCTCCGCTGGCAAGCCGACGCGGCCCTCACCGGCGTTGATACCGTGCTGGCCGACGATCCCATGCTCACCGACCGCAGCGGCCTGCGCCGGCGCCGCCCCCTGCTCCGCGTGGTGCTCGATTCCGCCCTGCGCATGCCGCTCGACTGCAAAATGGTCAAGACCGCCGACAACGACGTAGTCGTGTTCACCGTCTCCAGGGACGAAAAGCGGGCCGGCGAACTGCGCGAGCGCGGCGTGCGCGTCGAAGTCCTGCCCGCCGAAGCTGGCCGGGTTCCGCTCGGAACCCTGCTCGACCGGCTGGGCGCCGAAGGCATCCTGAGCGTGATCACGGAAACCGGCACGCGGTTGAACACGGCGCTCCTGGCGGCGGGCCTCGTCGACCGCGTCCATCTTTTCGTCTCTCCGCAGATTCTTGGCTCCGACGCGGTTCCGGCCTTCAAAGGAATGGCGCACCCCATCCGCATGGCCGCAGTCCAAGTCGAGCGCTACGACAACGACCTGGGGCTGTGCTCTCTCCTGAAAGACCCTTGGAAGAATCCGCCGGGCCTGGAGCCCACCAACTAAAAAGCGGAGCGACGCCATGGTTTGGGTTGGAACCGCAGGCTGGAGCGTGTCTGCCGGGCCGAAGGAGCCGGGCTCGCACCTCTATCGTTACTCGCGGAAGCTGCGCTGCGCAGAGATCAATTCGAGCTTCTACCGAAGTCACCGGGCGGCCACCTGGGCGCGGTGGGCGGCGGAGACGCCGGAAAATTTCCGCTTTGCCGTCAAGGCTCCCAAAACGATCACCCATGACCAAAAGCTGCAAGACACAGAGGCGCTCCTGCGGGCATTTCGAGACGAAGTGCAGCCTCTGCAGCGAGAAGCTGGGGCCGATCCTGTTTCAATTGCCGCCTTCGCTGCAGTTTGATCCCGCAGCGGCTCAGGCGTTTCTCGCCACAATCCGCGGCTTGTTTGCCGGAGAGGTAGCGCTGGAGCCTCGCCACGGGAGTTGGCTGCGGGCGGAGCCCGACGCGCTGCTGCGAAATTTCGGCGTCGCCCGCGTGGCCGCCGATCCACCGAAAGGCGGCCCGGAAGCCGCTCACCCCGGGGGAGACACGAGCCTGGTCTACTACCGTCTGCACGGGTCCCCGCGCACCTACTACTCCGATTACGAGGAACCGTTTCTGGCCGATCTTTCTGCGAAGCTGGCGCAAAGGCAGCGGGCCTGGGTGATCTTCGACAATACAGCCGCCGGCATGGCCTTCATGAACGCGCTAAGGCTTCAGGAACTGCTGCGGGCCGAGTGACCTGGCAGCGTGCTGACTTTCGCGTGTTACGCGCAAATGCCCACTGTGAAAGGGCGGGATCCCTCGAGCCCCGCCTTCCGCTGACTTGTTTTCCTGAGCGCAGCGTAGCGGAGTCGAAGGATCGGCGGTTGTTCTTGCTTTTGCTCTTCGCGCCTTCCGCACACATTCACCATGCCTCATCTTTTCACGGTCCCATCGTGAAAGGGTGGGATCCCTCGAACGCAGGTTTTAGCCATAACCCCGCCGAATCCCCCCTCCGGTAGACTGGGAATATGCACCCTCCGGTTCGGCTGGTAGCAATCGACGTGGATGGCACGCTCCTGCCGACCTTTGCAAAGGCAGTCAGCGACCGCACCGCCAGTGCCCTCCGCGCGGCGCAGGCCGCCGGAATCACCGTGGCCATCGCCACCGGCCGCCGCACCGCCTACACGGCTCCCCTCCTCGAGCGGCTGCGGCTGCGAGCGGACACCCCCCTGATTACGTCCAATGGAGCAGTGACGCGTACCCTCGGCGGCGAATCCATCGACCGCTGTCAGCTTGAGGCGCGCGTCGCCCGGGGAATCTGCGGGCTCATGCGAAAGTTCGGAACCGTCGTCTACACCTTTGACCGCCCGGGACGCGGCGAACTGGTCCTCGAAGACCTGCCCCAGGCCGAAGGCCAGATTTCCCTCTGGGTCGAGGCCAACCGGAACGCCATTGAAGTGGTCGTGCCGCTGGAGAAGGCCCTTCCGGACGGGGAAGACCCGATCCAGGGAATGGTCACCGGCGGCATCGAACGGATGAAGGCGGCCGAAAAAGTGCTGAAAGCAAGCGAGTGGCAGGCCCACTGCGAGTGCGTGCGCACCGAGTACCCGGCCCGCGACCTGTCGATTCTGGACCTGCTGCCGCCGGGAGTCTCCAAAGGATGGGCCCTCGAGCGGCTGGCGCAAAGGCTCGGGGTAGATCGCAAGGAAACCATGGCCATTGGCGACAACTGGAACGACGTGGAAATGCTGGAGTGGGCGGCTCAGGGCGTCATGATGGGCAATGCCGCCGCCGAACTCCGCACCATGGCGAAGATGCGGGGATGGAAGCAGGCTCCGCCCAATGATGAGGATGGCGTAGCGGTTGTGCTGGAGCGGCTTGTCGCACAGCAAAAACCCGTTGCGGCACTTGAGGTAAAGCTTTAACGTAGCGGGGTAGTGAACTGATTTGGTGAGATGGCAGACTCAACTCGTGTTCACGGCGGCTGCCATTGCCGCCATGGCCGTCCCGGCGCGCGCAGCGGAGCGCGTCACGCTCAGCAACGGCTTTGCGCAGATTTGCGACCACCACGAGTTCGTGCAAGGCAAGTACCGCCTCTACACCAGCAAGGATGAGGGCAGCTATATCGAATTCCCGGTCGATCAGATCGCCGGAATCGAATGGGCCCCCGACCCGCCGCCGGAGCCCGTCGAACCCGTTGTCAAACCAGCTCCTGTAGCCAACGCCGCGGCTCCGGCCACGAATCCCGTTGAGGTGAAGCTGACGCCCGCCGACCTGCACCAGATGCTGGCCAAAGCCGGCACCGCCCACAACGTCGATGAGGACCTGCTGGCCAGCGTCGTCAAGGCGGAGAGCAACGGAAACGCCCGCGCCGTGAGTCGGGCCGGAGCCCAGGGCCTCATGCAGCTCATGCCCGGCACCGCCGCCGATCTGGGAGTCCAGGACAGCTTCCGCCCCGAGCAGAACGTGCGCGGCGGATCGGCGTACCTGGATGCCTTGCTCACCAAGTACAACGACAATCTCTCCCTGGCCCTCGCCGCCTACAATGCCGGCCCCGCCGCGGTCGACAAGTACCACGGCGTTCCCCCCTACCGGGAGACAAAGCTCTACATCGCGCGCGTAATACACGAGTTCAACCGCCGCGTCCGCGAGCGCGAAAAACAGCCGCCCGCCCCCGGCCCCCAGGCCTCAGGAACCAGCCGCTAACCTCCCGCCGGTGTTTTCCCGACCGGACCCTTCATGCAGGGAACGGGGATTCGATGCCTTGTTTTCCTGAGCGCAGCGCAGCGGAGTCGAAGGATCCGCGGATGTTCTTGCCTTTGCTTTTTCCAGCTTCCCCAAACTCCTCCGTGCCCCATCCGTTCACGGTCCTATCGTGAAAGGGTGGGACACCTCAAACCCATCTCTCGAACCACCTTCGATGCGTTGTTTTCCTGAGCGCAGCGCAGCGGAGTCGAAGGATCCGCGGTTGTTCTTGCCATTGCTTTTCTCATCCCAACCACATCAGCCGGGTGCCCCCGGTCTCGAGTTTGAGACCGGGGATACCTGGGCGTCGACACAGTTGCGGGACTCGGGCGTATCGTGACAGCCGGTAGCGAATGCAGCCACGGTGGCCAGCAGGGTAAGAGGAACAGCGCTGGATTTACGCATGGAAATCGCTTCCATTCTAGCTCCAGGCCTGAGCGCCGGTTTCGGAAAGCGGACGGATTGAAACACGACCCACGTACACTTGAACAGAAGGGTACGTTCGGGAGAAGTCTTGAAGAAGAAACAACTGATTGCCGGGCTGGTCGTGCTGGCCATTCTGGTGGGGCTGGTCATTTGGGGCCGGCACCGGATTCACTTCGATTTTGAGGAGTTTCGCGCCCAGGTGGCGCTGGCCGACTGGCGCAAGATCGCCCTGGCGCTGGGCTGCATTTATGTGGGCTATGTCTTCCGCTCCATTCGCTGGGCGCTGTTGCTGCGCCACAACCGCCGGGTTCCGGTCCTGTCCCTGGTGGGGACGCAGGTGATGGGCTTTACCGCCGTGGCGCTGATCGGACGCGTGGCGGATTTGGTGCGCCCGTACCTGGTGGCGAAGAAGACTGGGACGGAGGTCAGCTCGCAGATTGCCGTGTACATCGTGGAGCGGCTTTCCGACGCGGGGGCGATGGCGCTGATCTTCTCGGCGGCCATCGTGCTGACACCCGCCGGTGCCATGCCGCACGCCGAACTCGTGAAGAAGGCGGGGTACTGGGGACTGGCGGCCACGGTGGGAGGGGCGCTGTTTCTGGTCGCGATCCGGCTGGCCGGGGAGACGCTGGCGGCTGGATTCGAACGGGCGCTGGGCGTTCTGTCGAAGAAGCTGGGCCATGCCGTGGGGCACAAGATCCGCACCTTCCAGACCGGGCTGGATACGATTCGCTCGTTCTCTGATTTCGCAGTGGTGCTGGTGCTTTCGCTGGCGATGTGGGTGTTGATCACGGCGGCATACCTCAATGTTGCGCAGGCGTTCGTCCACAGCCCCCAACTGGCCGGGATGACGCCGGGGCAATGCGTGCTGCTGATGGTGGTAAGCGGCGGAGCGAGTGTTGTGCAGCTGCCGGTCATTGGGTGGTTCTCGCAGATCGGGCTGGTGGCGGCGGCTATTACCGGGTTCTTCAGCGTGTCGCCCGAAGCTGCGACGGCTTGCGCGGCGATGCTGCTGCTGATCACCTTCCTGGGCATCGTTCCCGTGGGGCTGGTTTGGGCGCAGCTGGAAAATGTAAGCCTGCGCAAGGTGACAGCGGAGAGCGAAGTGGCGGAGGAAGGGAGCTTGTAGCTCGAATTCCCGTAGGGACACGCACACGCGCAAAAAAAAACGAGCAAGACCTGTGTTTTCATTCGATTACACCCCAAAAAGGGGGGAATTTGTGCTGACCGTGATTTGGATCACGAAACAGTGGGCAGTGAACAGTGAACAGTGGGCAGTGAACAGTGAACAGTGGGCAGTGAACAGTGATCGGTGGGCAGCGAAAGCCAAGTGAAGGGCTTGGAAATCGAGATTGTGCGGTGCTTCCATCTTCTGCTCCTGACCTGCTTGCGCAACGAAAAAAGCCCGCTCGGGGGCGGGCTTTTTTCGACTGTTTCAAGTATGGCAGGTTCGAATAATTAATACCTAATTTTCAAAAAATAATTTTACACATGAAATCAATGATTTAGCTCGTTTTTCCACAGGACGGGGGCTTGACAAGGTTTGAAGGTGCCTCGGATCTTGCCCATGGAAAGCAAATAATCAGCCCTCTAGATTGACAGATCAGACAGGATCGGCGCGGCGCAACCGAACTAGAGCCAGAGCCATTGAAGCAGGAATCAAGGGCACGGGTGGGATCTAGTCGGCTTGCAAATCGGCGGATTGGGATTGGGCACTGCAGTGCGGAGCCAGAGCAACGCAGTATAAAAACTATTAGCGCAGGCGATCAGTTGCAGCTTGGCACCGTCTTGAGCCCCCAACGGTATCAAGCAATACTTAGAAGTGCCCGATATCGCCGAGACGAGCTGGCCGCTGAGGTTGCCAGGACCCCACCAGTTCTCGTTGGTGATGGAATCACAGGTCCATTGCTGAATAGGCGTTCCCGTTGCGGCACCTCCCCGCGCGTCCAGGCACAGCTTGCTGTTGTAATTGATGAAATGAACTTTGCCCGAAGACGCGGATGTGATCCACACCTGAGCCGTGTTTTGGGGGTCGCATGTTTGTAGGACCATCTCATCGCCGGGAGTAGTGGAATTGTTAATTGGCTGAAGACATTTGTTGCTCGCATAGACCAAATTGATGAAGGAGTTCTGCGCTTTGGCTGGATAAGAGGCGATCATCATCAGTGCGGCGGCGACCGTGATCGTGGTGACCAGACGATGGTTTCTTCCCGTCGCCGGGCGCTGAACCAGCTCGTTGAGGAAATGTTTGCCGGATTGCCAGATTCGGATGACTCGGCCGGCATTTTCTTGCTGGTCGATTGACATTTGCTGCGGGTCTGTTCGCATAAATCCTCCTTTTGAGTTGCTCATAAAGTTGGCCCGACGTTGCCAAAGGAATTTCGTCGCCGAGGGTCCGTGTTTTACGTGGGACATCCGGCGGCTGGGCGTTTGTACGAGACAAGGGGATGAACGGGTTTCTTTCGACCCGGCCAAGACATGTGTCCCTTTGAGGAACGCACCAGCGCCGGCAGCGGCAGGGCTTTCGCCAATCGTTGTTAGTTGGGTGGCATCGGTGCTAACGATGGATCCGCTCTCAATCGGGGTCACTCATCGTGGTGCTTGACCGGGGCGAAGTAGTTGGAGGTGACGTTTTGAGAGACTTTGTGCCCCAGAAGGAAGCCCTGCACGAGGGAGTGGTGGTAGTGGAAGCCTGCGTAGATGCGTGCGCCCTCTACCTCGCTTTCGAGGTCATAAACGTTGGTGAAGTAGTGAGTTGTGTTGGTGACGGCGCTGGTGACGGTGAGATTTACTTTGGGCGTTCCAAAATATTGCTCCAGCGTGTTGGCGAGCGAACCGGTGAGACACGCATGCGCGGCGGGGTACTCGGGATGGCCGGGTGTAGAGCCGAGGGGAGTCCACGCCGGGTCGGCAACCGTCAGCGGATTGCCGTCGATGTCCCCATTTTGAATCGCCGTGACCGGGCGCCAGAAGCTGAAGTGGTACTTGGCATTAAAGCAGCCTATGTAAGCGTCGGCGAGCGAGGTAAAGGACATGGCCATGAGGCGCGAACTGTCGAGCAGGCTCATGTTCTGCTGCGTGGCGAGCAACTGCAGCATGTGTCCGTACTGGGTGGTGGTGTGATCGGTCCAGAACCGGCCGATTTCGGTCTGTGCCGGAGTGCGGACCGTGCTGTTTGCCGCGCCCAGCAACTTCACCTGGTTGTAGTCTTCAGTCCATACGCGGCTCTTCAAGGAGGGAGGCGGCTCATCCGGCAGGAACTGGGCGGGGTTACTGAAGGTGAACGGTCTCATCTGGCCTGCCCACGGGGTTACCAGCGACGTGACGCCGGGGGTGGGGATGTAGACGCCGGGCTCGGGAGTGGAGGGATAGGTATACGGCCATGGAACGCCGAGCCCGTCTCCGGCACGGAGAGCGATGAGGGCGTTGGCGGAAGACTGGCCGACCGTCTGGCCATCGGTTTTGCCGGGGCCGTCCGGGATTGCCGTCATCGATGCGTCGTAGGCTGCGGTGAGGGCCGTTGCCCGGTCAGGCAGCAGATGCAGCAGCATGCGATAGGCGGCCTCGACCGCGGCGGCGTCGGGGGAGGCATCTTTGGGAGCGGGGACGCTGTACACATAAGGCTGGAAGCGGCCTTCGATGGCGACGACCGAGTTGTAGACAGCGAGCTGGACGTAGGCGACGTAAAGGCTGGTGGCTCCCGCAGAAGTGGCGCCGGGTTCGGTGCTGGCGCGAGCCTGGGTGATGGCAATGTCGTTCCACTGCGTCACCACGTTTTGCGCCGGGGCTTGCGAGGGCAGCATGACGGCGAATCCGATTGCGAGGGAAGGCGTGAGGCGGAGGGCGGACTGTAGCGATACGGGGACGCACATTTTCATGGGGAAGCTCCTGGTCTCCTGTCGGAGGGGATCACCATGCGCGAAGCGCCAGCGGGATGCAATCACGGCACGGTCTTGAAAATGTCCCCGAATTCTCCACGACCAAGTCGCTGCTTATGAGGGGTTTAGATTGGCGGGTGGCCCGCAGGCGAGGTTCCTGTATGCTCAGAGGGCGATCTGCGACGCTTGAGGACGCGCTGTGATCCCTCCCCCACAACAAGCGAAAGCGGTGCGATTCGGCCCCTTCGAACTGGATTTAAGGACCTGCAGCCTGACGCGGGGCGGCCGGCAGGAGCGGCTGGGCGTGCAACCGGCGCGGCTGCTGGTGCTGCTGGTGGAACGGCGAGGGGAGCTGGTGACGCGGGAGGAATTGCGCTCGCAGTTATGGCCGGGTGACACGTTTGGGGACTTCGACCATGGCCTGAACAACGCCGTGAACCGGTTGCGGGAGGCGCTTGGCGATTCCGTGGCCTCGCCGCGGTACATCCAGACGGCTCCCCGGCGAGGGTACCGGTTCATCGCGGACGTGGAGGTAGTGGTCCCCGTCCGGGTGGGCGGGACGGACGCCTCCTTGCCTGGCGAGTCAACCCCCGATGAGGAGCGCGCAGCGGCAGCCGTGCCCGACGTCGAGGAGCCGGACGGATCGGACACGCGCGAACCGGCGGTTGTGACAGCTGCCGGACGAACCTGGTATCGGCGACCGGGGTATCGCCGGGTGGGATGGATGCTTGCGCTGATCCTGCCTTGTTTTCTCCTGGTCGCTTTAGTCCTCAGGTTCCGGGCGCACAAGAGTGATCCTGCCGAGCCCATCCGCTCGCTGGCGGTGCTTCCGCTCCAGAACCTCTCTGGAAACCCCAACGAAGAGTACTTTGCCGACGGGATGACGGATGAGCTGATCACCGAGCTGGCGCACATCCCGGGCCTGCGCGTGGTCTCGCGGACATCGGTGATGCAGGACAAGGGAGCTCGCAAGTCACTTGCCCAGATGGCGCGGGAGCTGGATGTCGACGCGATTGTGGAAGGATCGGTGGTACGGTCGGGCGACCGCGCCCGGATTACCGCCCAGTTGATCGACACACGAAGTGACAAGCATTTATGGGCACAGAGCTTTGAAGGGCCGCTGGGGGATATTTTGTCGTTGCAGGACAGTGTGGCGCGCGAGATTGCGCAGCAAACCAGCTCTGTGCTGACACCCGCTGCGCGGGCGGAAATGACCAACGCGAGGCACGTTAACCCGGAGGCCCACGACGCCTATTTGCGAGGCCTTTATTTCATCCAGCGGCGTGAGGGCAACCTGGCGGCGTCTTACTTCAGGAAGGCCATTGCGCTGGAACCCGACTACGGAGCGGCGAACGCGGGATTGGCAGAGGCCCTGGTGACACAGTATATAGCCAGCGCAAAAGATGCTGCTGAAATCATGCCGGTCGCGACAGCGGCTGCGAGGCGAGCTATCGAACTGGATCCCTACAGTGGCGAAGGGTACACCGCCCTGGGTGCAATCGACACCAATTATCTCTGCGACTGGACCGGGGCGGAGCGGAACCTTCGCAAGGGCATCGAGCTCAGTCCAAGCAGTTCTGACGCGGAAACCTGGTACGCAGTCTATCTCACTTCGGTAGGCCGGCCGGCAGAAGCGGTAAACGCCATGCAACGCGCCGTCACGCTGGACCCGCTCTCGTTCTGGGTCAATCGGCTTCTCGGCTCGATGCTCTACTATGCTCGCCGCTATGACGAATCTCTCGCTGCCCTCAAACGAGCCTCGGAGATCGCACCTGACAAGTTCCAGGTTGTTGAAGTTTGGAACTCCCGCAATTACGAGATCCAAGGCCGATATAGCGAGGCCCTCGCAGCCGATTTGAAAGAGGAGGTGTCGGAGCTTTCTCCTGATGACATTAGCAGTTTCCGATCGGCATTTGCGATCGGGGGATGGAAAGCCTACCAGGAAGCCCGGGTGAAGTTTTTGCGGCCCCGGTCCGTGAACCAATGCGACATAAACTACCTCGCGATGAGCTACGTGCGCCTTGGCAATCCAAAGGAGGCATTTCGCTGGTTCGATCGCGATCTGGACAAACGCTGCAGCATCACGGTCTTCGATCTTTCCTCTGATCCGCGGCTCGACAAGATTCGCGGCGATGAACGTTTTCACGATTTGTTGCGGCGGGTCCATCTTCCGCATTGACTCGGAATCGTGCCCGCGGCCGGGATGGCATTGTCAACAACCTGGAAGCAACGGCGGAGGAGGTTTGACTCTGCGCCATGCCGAATGCTACATAGGGTAGGAATTTGGAATGAAATGAAAACAGGAGAACCATCCGTTGAATCGACAAGGGGGAGACGCGCGGGAGCAATTCGAAACGCAGGGTACCGGCTGGTGGTTGGGCACCGTGCTGCAGGATGCTCGCTACGCGCTGCGCGGGTTCCGGCGGAATCCGGTTTTCAGCATCAGCGTGGTGGCGACGCTCGCGCTGGGTATCGGGGCAACCACTGCTGTGTTCAGCGTGGTGGATCGCGTCCTGTTCCGGCCGCTGCCTTACCAGGATCCCGACCGGATTGTGTCGCTGGGCATGGTGCATTCGCTGGAGCACGAGGAGTTCCTGATGGGACGCTCCTACCTGGAGTGGAAGGACAATCAGAAGCCCTTCTCTGCGGTCGCCGGCCAGAGTACGGGTACGCATCCCTGCGACCTGGTGGAGAATAATCCGGCGCAGCTCAATTGCATTTCGTTCCAGGCGGGGTTTCTTCCCCTGTTGGGGATTTCACCGCTGGTGGGGCGGAACTTTCTGGCGGAGGAAGATCGCCCCAACGGTCCGCCGGTAGTGATGATCTCGTACGCGCTTTGGAAGGGGCATTTCGGCGGGGATCCGCACATTCTCGATCGCGGCATCGACATTGACGGCAAGACGGTGCGGATTGTCGGTGTCCTTCCGGCGAGCTTTCAATTTCCGACGCTGGAATCTGCCGATGTTGTGTTTCCGATGGCGCTCGACCCGGCGATTCAGCAGACTGTGAACGGTGGATTCGGCAATCCGATGCGCGCTTTTGCGCGGCTGAAACCGGGAGTGAGCCTTGCGGGGGCATACGCGCAGATGCAGCCGCTGTTCGAGGAGGACCTGAAGTGGCTTCCACCTGCGGCGAAGAACGAAATGCGGCTGAGCATTCGGTCGTTGCGCGATCGCGAGACGCAGGATGTGCAGTCGGTTGCGTGGATCCTGCTGGGATTTGTGCTCGCGGTTTTGCTGATTGCGTGCGCCAACGTGGCGAGCTTAATGATGGCTCGCGGGGCTTCGCGCGGCAGGGAACTTGTGGTGCGTTCGGCGCTGGGGGCAAGCCGCGGCAGGCTGATGAGACAGGCGCTGACGGAGGCGTTGCTTTTGGCGTGCGGGGGAGCCATTGCGGGTCTGGGGATTGCGCGCGGGCTGCTTGCGGTCTTTATCGGGCTGGCTCCGACGGGGATTCCATTTCTCATGGAAGCGCATCTGGATCTGCGCATCGCTGCGTTTGCGGTGATGCTTTCTTTCGCTTGCGGAGCGCTGGTTGGGCTGGCGTTTGCGCTGCAGAGGCCCGGTTCCGCGAACCTGAATGCGAAGACGGCGATTTCCCGGAGCCACGCGTTTCTGAGGCGATGCCTTGTGACTCTGCAGATCGCGGTGAGCCTTGTTTTGCTGTCGGGCGCGGCGCTGCTTCTGCGGAGTTTTACGAAGATCGAACAGCAGAACCTGGGAATGCAAACCGGAGGTGTGCTCACGGTGAAGGTGGCATTGCCCTGGTTCCGCTATAACTCCAGCCAGAAGGCGATGGACTTTTATCTCAACCTGGAATCGGCTTTGCGGCGGCTGCCCGGGATTCGGGCGGTGGGAATGGCCGATTCGATTCCGCCGGGAGGGTGGCAGGGCGACTTTCGTTACGCAGACCTGCAGGTGCAAGGCAGGCCGCGGACGGCGCCGGGAACGGGAGGGACGGTCGTGGGGCGCCGGGTAACGCCGGACTATTTTCGAGCGCTCAGTATTCCAATCTTTCATGGCCGCAATTTCAGCGAGTTGGAGAGGACGGGAACCGAGCCGGAGGTGATACTGAGCCGGCTCCTTGCTTCGCGGCTGTTCCCGGATGAAGATCCGGTTGGAAAGCGAATGCAGGGCACTCGCGACAGCGCGGGGGCGACGGTGGTGGGGGTGGCGGACAACGTTAAAAACAGCGGGCTCACGGAGCAGGATTTGCCGGAGATCTACTCGCTGCGGCGGAGTGTCAGCGACGACTGGGGTGGAAACCGGGTGATTCTTCTCGTTGACTCGGTTCTGCCTGGCGGGAGCATCGAGCCTTGGGTTCGAGCGCAAATCTCATCGCTCGATCGCACGGTGCCCGTGGAGATGGAGCCGCTGAACCAGACGGTGAGCACGCTGGCTGATCGCCCGCGCTTCGAGACGGCGCTGCTGGGATTTTTTGCGTTCACCGGGTTGATGTTGGCCGTGGTAGGGCTGTATGGCCTGCTGGCGTTCATGACCAGCCAGCGGACCCAGGAGATCGGGGTGCGCATGGCGCTGGGCGCAACCAGAGGGATTATTCTGCGGCTCATTGCGAGTGACGGGCTGCGCATGGTTGTGGCCGGGGGTGCGCTGGGGCTGGGTGCGGCCGTGGCAACTTCCCGGATGCTGAAGAGTCTGCTGTTTCAGACCAGCGCCTACGACCCGGTGACGTTTATCGGGGTTCCGGTGCTCTTGGGGGTGGTGGCGCTGATCGCGATTCTCATTCCTGCGTCTTCGGGGATGAGAGTGGAACCTTCGGTGGCTCTGCGCAACGAATAGGTTGGGGGGCTGGCTGGGGAAGGGGAGCGCTATCGCAGGTCCCGAAACACATGACGCATTGAGAGGGTTTGGCTCACTGCAACCAGGCTGACGTGGACGAAACTTCCTGATCCAATCGCAGAATGTTGAAGAAAGGCACGCCTAGCTCCATGCGTGGCCACTGGCCGTCCTCGAGACAGACCAGGTCCGCGACTTCGCAGTGCGGATCGACTTCCAGAACCAGGTAGATTCCTGGAACATTTCTCAGCCCAACCCGCTCTTGCACTGCGGGAATGTGCATTTGGTTCAGCACCTCTGCAGGGACGGTATCGTAAGAATTTCTTTACGAGAACTGGATCTTTTCCCAGCTTGACAAAGCGGAAATCCTTGCGGCAATTGCCACATTAAAGCCATGCGGGAACAAGCGCAGATCCCGAATGACAGGGGAAGGGAGTGGCATCCCGGGTCCTCAAATGCGAGGGACCCGGGGCACCCGGTATTTCTGGATTGTGGAGGTTGATAGGGCTCAACAGCCTTTTTTGCAGCGGGCCATGATGGCGGCGTGGAGGCGTTCGCGCAGGCCGGAGGGCATCTCGTAGAGCTGGTGCGAGCGGTAGATCTGGATGGTTTTGCGGGTCGTTGAGAGGGTAACCTCGCAATGCTCGCAGCCGCGCACGTGCTCCTGGAGATCGGCACGCATCTCCCTGGAGGCGGTGTCGTCGATCAAGTCGTCGAGCAGGGCAAGAAACTCGGTACAGGTCATTTCTCTACCCCTTTCTCCCGTCGGAAGCGGTCGATTGTGCCGCGGAACGAGTGGATTTTCTGCGGAAGTAGCGGCTGAGGCGCTCGCGGAGCTGCAGGCGGGCTCTCAAAAGACGGGATTTCACGGCGGGAACGCTGAGGCCGAGGGCCTCGGCGGTGTCCTCGGTCGAGAGCCCCTGGACGTCGCGCAGTTCGAAGACGACGCGGAACCCCGGGGGCAGACCCTTGATGGTCTTCTCGAGGATTTTCTGGAGTTCGGACTGGGTGTAGTTCTGCTCGGGATCGGGCGCCCAGTCGGCCAGGTCGCGCGGGACGCTGCCGTCGTCGGTCACCACATCCTCGTCGATGGAGACCATTTTGCCGGTGCGCCGCTTGCGGAGGCGCATCAGGGATTCGTTGACTGCGATTCGAACCAACCATGTATAGAACTTCGAGTTTCCCTGGAACTGATCGAGCTTTTCGTAGGCTTTGAGGAACGCGTCCTGCATCACATCTTCAGCGTCTTCGCGGTTTTGCGTGATGTGCTGCGCAATGCGGAAGACCTGACGATCGTATTTGCGGACGAGCTCATCGTAAGCCGAAACGTCACCCGCGCGTACCCGTTCGACCAGGGCTACGTCGGGGTGCTGCTCCTCGTTTTGTCCAGCTATGGGTTGGATGGTCGCCATGCGCGTTGGTTGCGAAAAACCGTGACCCCGGGTGGACCGGGGTCTCTGCTTCCAGTGTAACGGATAGACCGCACCGTGTGAGACAGGTGAAATGGCGACTTGGGTGGCCGGTCATCCAAGATCAAAACAGGGGCTGGAGCGTCCAATCATGGAGCGGTGGATCGCGGAGGATAGAGGATTTCCCGCGAGAGCAGGGTCAAAGAAAGTGCGGAGCTAGTGACACAAGTGATGCATGACGCTGATGCGCGGCCGGTTTCCGCTTAGAGTGAACGTATGAGGGTATATAAATCCCCGTTTCCCCACTCGGGCATCGCATTGCGGTGTTTGAGTGGGTTGCTTTGTATCTTGATTGGCGTGGGTCCTGTGGCGGGTGAAGGTTTGGGCGGGACAGAACCCACGGCGACGACCACTAAAACGAGCAGTACGACCGGGGCGTCGGGCAGCAAAGCGGGCAAGAAGAGCACGCGGACGTCGTCGCGGCGGCGGCACCGTGGAACTCCGGCGCAGCGGCGGGCGCGGACAGCGCGGCTGAAGCAGGCTTTTGTGGCGTCGACGGAGCTGCGGCCGATGGCGCAGCAGCTGATGACGATGCGCACGGCGGCAGCGTACGCGGGGGTGACGAGCTACGCGCAGAGGCACACCGGCGACGCGGCGGCGGCGGCGTATTTGTCGCTGGGGCGCGCGTACCAGATTGACAAGCGATACCAGGATGCGGCGGCGGCGCTGCGCCAGACGAAGCTGCACAGCGAGGAGCTGGGGGATTATGCAGACTACCTGGCGGCGGAGTGCGAGCATGCGGCCGGGAACGAGGCGGCGGCCGAGGCGCTGCTGAAGGGATTCAACACGCGCTATCCGGACAGCGTGTTTGACATCGAGGCTCCGGAACTCGAAGCGAACGTGCTGCTGGCGCAGGGGGACGCGACCGCGGCGCAGCGTGTGCTGCTGACGATAGCCGATGACGCGCATGACATGCCGAACTTCGAGTTGACGTCGGCGAAGATTGCGTTTGCGATCCAGCAGAATGAGGAGGCCGAACGGCTGTTCAAGCATTTGCTGCTGGGGCATCCGCTGACCCCAGAGGCGGAGGTGGCGCGGGCGCGGCTGACGGCGATGGGTGCGGAGAGCAGCCTGACGCCGACGGAACTGCGCAGCCTGGGCGACGCGTACTATAGCGGCGGGCGCTACAACCTGGCCGCCGAGCAATATCACGCACTGGCGCGCAATGCGACGCTGGATGCAAACACCCGGAACGGGTTTGCGGTGGCAGCGGCGGCGTGCGATCTGAAGCTGAAGCGGCTAACCGAGGGCGAGGCGCAGGCGCTTGCCGACACCAATGATGACAATGGCGCGCGGCGGCTGTACCTGCTGATGGAGTTGGCGCGCAACCGCGATAACGACGGCGAGCAACAGCGGCTGGTGAATGAACTGGAGCAGCGTTTCCCGCAGAGCCAATGGCTGGCGGAAGCCCTGTTCTCGAGCGGCAACATGTACATGCTGCGGCGGGATTATCCGCAGGCGGTGGGCTATTACAGCTATCTTGCAACGCATTTTTCGCAGAGCAAGAATGCGGCGGCGGCCCACTGGCGTGCGGGCTGGCTGAGCTATCGGCAGGGACTGTTCCCGGACGCGGCGCGAATGTTTGACGAGCAGATCAAGCTGTATCCAACGGCGACGGAGAGCGCGGCGGCGTTGTACTGGCGGGGCCGGCTTTACGAGTTACAAGAGCATGAGCCGGCGCAGGCGGCGGCCAATTATCGTACGGTTGTTTCGCGCTATCAACATTACTTTTATGCGCAGATGTCGCGGCAGCGGCTGTCGGCTTTGGGGCAGCCGATGACGGTGGCGCAGACGGAGATTGAAGGATTCAAAGCCCCGCCGATTCCGCATTTGACGGATACCTTTCCGGCGGATAGCCCGCACATCGCAAAGGCGCGGTTAATTGCGAACGCGGGATTGAACGATTACATTGCGCAGGAGCTGGCGGCGGATCCGGATTCGGAGTCATGGGGCGCGCTGGTGGAGGCGCAGATTTACGCGTCGTTCGGCGAGACGTATCGGGCCATGAAGGCGTTGAAGCGCGCGCTGCCGTATGCGACGTCGGCGCCGATCAACTCGATTCCGCTGGCGTACTGGCGGATTCTGTTCCCGGAGCCGTGGTGGGACACGATCAAGGCGGAGTCGGCGAAGAACGGTCTGGATCCGTACCTGGTGGCGTCGTTGATACGGCAGGAGTCGGAGTTCAACCCATCGGTGATTTCGTATGCGAATGCGTACGGGCTGATGCAGATTGAGCCTTCGGCAGGGAAGTCGCTGGCACGGCAGGAAGGGATTGCGAATTTTCAGACGTACCAGCTGCTGAACCCGGAGATAAATATTCGGCTGGGCACGAAGTATTTGCGCCAGATGATTGACCGATTCGGCGGCGTGCAGGAATATGCACTAGCAGCGTACAACGCCGGGGAATCGCGGGTGGTGGACTGGCAGTCGGCGGGACCTTACCACGGGATCGACGAATTTGTTGAGTCCATCCCATTCAGTCAAACGCGGGATTACGTGCAGGCAATTTTGCGCAACGAAGAGATCTATCGTGGGATCGATGGGACGACTGGTACGCAGACAAGCGCGGTGGCGCGGGTTTCGAAATAGGAAGATACAACTTTCGGGTCAGTTTGAGACCAGGGGAACCCTTAAGAGCAAGACTTAAACGCGATTCCGATTGACGAAAGCAAGGGAAGCGTCAACACTGAATTCGACCCCGAGGCGTCCAATTCTCAGGGTTGAACCTTGCAACCAGCAGTTGCTGTACTAACGGAGCCCTTGGCGTAAACGCCATATACCGGCTCGGGTGCATCTCAACCACTGGAGGGCAGGATGTCAGCCGACTTGCAATTTCTGGAAGAATGGATTCCCGAGAGGATGGATCCCGGCACGGTTTTCGTGCTTGAAAACCAGACCACGCTTGGGCATGCACAAAACCCCTTCGTAGCCGTGATGTCGTGCCCGCGCTGCGGGACGATGGGGTTGATTACGCGGCGGCAACTTTGCGGCGGCGAGCCGATGATCTGTGGCGGCGATTTCTGTTCAGCCGAGTACCAGCTTGACGGCGAGAATATTTGTTTTCGTAATCCGCAATAGATGGAAAGCCATGTTGAGGACATAGAGACTGCGCGATGTTGGCAGGGCTGGCGACGGGCCTGGCCGCATCGCCTTTTCCGTTCTCGGATTATTCACACAAATGCCGCGATAGTGTTGCGTGACGATGGTTGGTGCGCGGGACGCGCGGACTTTCAATTTGACGCGGCAACAAGGTTGACATCGTGCGAGCTTTCGTGGAAGGTAGAGGGGAATAGCCTGGGCCTTAAGTTCAGGTGGCCGGCAGCGTTTCCCCTTGCGTTGTGTTGCCTAAGTTCCTGATACCGTCCTTCTTTCCTTCAGACCGATCAACGCAATAAGCCGACGTGCGCGTGCCGCGAGCTGATTGCGGATTGGGGTGAACCGGGCCAACTCCAGCCTTCGAGCGGCAGGTGACCGATGAATCCCACGAATCCTTCGAATACGTCGACGCGTGCGCTTTATCTTTCGAATTCACAGAACATGATGGGGCTTTGGGAGGCTGGGAAGCTCACCCAACTCGATCCCAGCGGTGCGGGACCGCGGCTTGGCGAACTGCACTACCTGCCTTCCTCACTGGCGCGCCGCGGCGTGAATCAGATCGTCGACTACACGGGTTTCTTTCGCGATGAGACGAACGACGAGAAGTACACAGAGGTGTGGGCCTTCGACGCGGAGGGCTGGTACGAAAGCGGGGCGGCCAACGCGGGGATACTTACTACCAACTATCTGACTTACAACGGGGCGCCGCTGCAGTCCGGGCTTCAAGTGTCGAGGTCATTTGCCGCGCCGCCGAATCAGCCGTTTTTCGTAGTGAAGTACACGGTCAGTAATCCGACCGCTGGAGTAACTACTTTCAACATTCTCGACCAGGTCCATTTGAATAACGTGGACATGAGCAAGAATGTGCACGCGTGGTACGACACGACGAACAACGCACTGATTGCGGACATGACGGCGTCAGGGCAGCTGTTCGTGATTCTGGGGGCGTTGCAGGCTGCGGACGGCTACCAGGCCGGCGACGAGTCTGTTACATCGCCCGGCAGCGCGACCGTGGCGGGCTGGTACAGCTTTGACGCCAACGGGACGCTGATGAAGAACGGCGATCTTACGGCAGCGAATGTCGATCTGGCGTTCAATAATCGGATTGTCGTGGGCCCGGGTGCTACCCAGTCGATCTATTTCTATATTGGCGTTTGCGAGACGCAGGCTGCGGCCAGCGCGGCGATTACAACGGCGCGATCCTCGACGGGAGATGGCTGGTTCAGCACCACCGCGGCGGCGTGGAATGCATGGCTGACGAACGGCAATAGCGGGCGTCGCGTGAACTTTGCGGATGATGGCATCAACCAGGTGTACGACCGCGCGCTGCTGGTGATCAAGAATGTGCAGAATCCAGTGAGCGGGGCATTCTGCGCAACGACCAACCCCTATGCGTACGGCTACAAGGACTGGGTGCGAGACAGCGCGGTTACCGCGATTGCGCTGGATGCGAGCGGGCATCCCGCGGAGGCAGAGAGCCATTTGCGCTGGCTTGCGGGCGTTCAGGGAGGGGATGGCAGCTGGAAGACGACTTATAACATGTGGGACAGCACTTATGTGCCGTTTGTGGAGCCGGAGTATGACTCGATCGGCGCATTCATTTATGGGGTTTACAAGCATCACGCACTGACGGGCGATGCGCAGTTTTTGAGCGACCTGTGGCCCAACGTGAAGAGAGCGGCGGACTGGATTGTGAATAATATCCAGCCGAATGGCCTGGGGCAAGCCGATTACAGCATATGGGAGGAGATGTCGAATGGGTTGGAGCACAACACGTACACACAGTCCTGGTATGTGACGGGCTTGTACGCCACGGCGGCGCTGGCAGAAGCGGTTGGAGAGACTGTGTTGTCGGAGTGGTATGCGGGCGGGGCGGGGTCGATTATGACGGCGATGCAGCGGCCGTCGACGTGGAATCCGCCTGGAATGTGGAATCCCGCGGCGTATTACAACCGAGCGGTGAACGCCGACGACAGCGTGCAGCCGATGATTGATTCTTCGTCGAACATGCTGATTGCGCTGGGAGTGGTGGATCATGAATCCGGCAGGGCGGCGAGTCACGTCAACACGGTTGTGAATACTCTTAAAAAGCAGACTTACGGATTGTGCCGGTATCTCGGCGATATGTTCTATTACACCGGCGCATGGAGTCCGGGCGGGAACGAGGCGCTTGGGCCTGAGCCTTCGTGGCCGCAGATGAGCGTGTGGGTAGCGGTGTACGAGATTCTGACCGGGCAGCTTGCGGCGGCGCTGGCGCGGTTGCAATGGTGCGTGAGTATTTTTGGCCGCGGCTACATGCCGCCGGGCGAAGCGGTTTCAAACGTGACCATGCAGCCGCTGGTGAGTTCGATGTGCGAACCGCTGACGGCATCTTCATTCGTGATCGCGGCGTTAGTGTACGAGGGGCAGTACTCCGTGGGTGTTATTCCGCCAGTCTATAACGCGGGAACGTGGAAGAGCGTGGGGGTGAGCTTTACCACGGGCGGGGATTGGAGCCAGTGGAGTAACGTGCCGTATTTTGTGGGGCCGCAGACGGCATCGGGCTCGACGATGTGCCGGATCAAGCGGGCGTATTTGACCAACGATAGTGCGAATCTCTATCTGCGGGTCGACAATGTGGCGGGGACGTTTTCGGCCTACCAGGCGCAGCCTGCATTTGCGCTGCGCGTGTACAGCCAGGATTTTGGGGGGAATGCAGGGAGTACGAGCCTGGGGTTGACGGGAGCGCCGCTGCGGCGGCCGATGAGTTTCATGGTGGAGCGGCACAGCGACGCCAATACTTACCAGCACTGGAGTGTTTCGGGCGGGGAATGGGTGGCGGATCAGACAATTGGCTGGGTGATGAATCCGCAATGGGATTCGGCAACCGGAAGGATAGAAGCGATCATTCCCATCTCGAGCCTGTCGAGTGGCGCCGCCGGCATTGGGGGTAACTGGGCGGATGTGATGGTGGTGCTCGCTTCTTACGACTCGACGAGCGCGACATGGGTCGACGGGGACAGCATGCTGCTGCATTACCGCCTGAGCGCAGCGGATGAGGACTGGATCTACGGAAACATCGAGCAGTAAGGGAAATCAGGCAGCTGGGTTGACGCGGTGGTGATCTGGTGGAAGTGTGGGGAATCCAATCGTTCTGCTACCCTAGTTCGCATGCGTAAATTGCTTCTCGTCGTTACCGCTCTCTGCGTGGCCTCTGTATCTTTGTTCACCTCAGCACAGGCGCCCACTTCCGTTGCTTCACGCCTTGCCGACCAGAATGCGCTGTTCGACGATTCGTGGCAAGCCACCCTCAAAATGAATCCGACGCTGGCCACCGCGGTCGGTGACTACCGATACAACGACCAGCTTGGAGATTACTCACTGGCCGCCTCTGCCGCCCGGCATGAGCGCGACCTCGCCGACCTTGCGCGGATCAAGGCCATCGATGCGACCGGCTTTCCCGAACAGGATCTCATTTCCCACGACCTCTTTCTTCGCCAGCTTCAGCAGCGCGTCGAGGACTTCGACCTGAAGGAGTACGAGATGCCTCTCGGCTCGTCGGGCGGCGGCGGAGGGATTCATGCCAATCTCGCCGACCTCCCACTGTCCATGCCCTTCGACACCGTGAAGCACTACGAGGATTACATTGCACGACTGCACGCGATCCCCAAGGCGTTCGTCCAGACCGAAGAAGTTCTCCGCGCCGGCGTAAAAGATCACCTCGTGCCCGTCCATTTCATTGCCGAAAAGATTCCTGTGCAGGCTGAAGGAGTGATCACGGCTGATCCTTTCATTCTTCCGCTCAAGAAGTTTCCAGCCAGCTTCTCTGAGGATGACAAGAAGCGTATCACCGACGAGATCACTGCAACTGTCAACAATGAAGTGTTCCCGGCGTACAAGCAGTTTGCTGCTTTTATCACCTCGGACTATATCCCTTACACCCGCACGACGCTCTCGATCAACTCGCTAGGCGGCGGCAAGCGCCGCTACCAGGCAACCCTCCGCCGTTTCACGACCACGGACCTCAGCGCTGCCCAGATCCACGAGATCGGACTCAAGGAGGTTGACCGAATCGAGGGGGAGATGACGGCTCTGGCCAAGGCCAACGGCTACAAGGACCTCGGCTCCTTCCGGGAACACGTCGAAAACGACCCCAAGTACCAGGCAGTCTCCGCTGACGCGATCGTCGAGGACTTCCGCAAGTACATCGACCAGATGCAGCCGCACTTGCCTGAACTCTTCAATCTGCTTCCCAAGACGGCCGTCACCGTCGAGCCCATCCCGCCATTCCAGGCTGCGGCCGCGACTCACTACCAGGGAGGAACGCCCGATGGCAAGCGTCCCGGCCGAGTGTCCGTGGCTGTATCCGACCCGACCCACCGCAGCTACATCAACGACGAAGCGGTTGCCTATCATGAGGGGGTTCCCGGACACCACCTGCAGATCACGATTCAACAATCGCTGACGGGTTTGCCAGAGTTCCGCAAGCACGGCGGAAACTCTGCGTATACCGAAGGCTGGGGACTGTATGCGGAGGAGCTTGGGAAGGAGATCGGTTTCTATAAGGACCCTGGTTCCGACTACGGGCGCCTGCGTTCCGAACTATTCCGGGCGGTGCGGCTGGTAGTGGACACCGGCATTCACGACATGGGATGGAGCCGCGAGCAGGTAGTGGACTACATGCGCAACTCGCACGCGGTGGATGAACCGACGATCCAGTCGGAGACCGACCGCTATATCGGCGGCCCCGGCCAGGCCTGCAGCTACAAGCTCGGGCAACTCAAGATCCGGGAGCTGCGGGAACGCGCGAAACAGCAGTTAGGGCAAAAATTCGACCTCAAGACGTTTCACGACGAGATCCTGTCGGGAGGGGCTCTGCCGCTCGACCTGCTCGACGCCCGCATCGACCGCTGGATCAAAGCTCAACTTTAGAGGCGTCACGTCTCTCGACGGACCGGCGCTGGCTACGCTGTTTCGAAGGGCTTGGCCTCACTCGACGCGAAGGGCTCTGACGGGATCGATGGATGCAGCGCGACGGGCAGGGATGATGCCTGCGACTGCAGCAGCGACGGCGAGCGTGGCGACTGCGCCGATCATCACGAATGGGTTGACGCTGGTGATCTCGTAGAGCTGTGCTTTGACGAAGCGCACGCAAAGCATGGCGACGGGGATGCCGATCATCAAGCCGATGACGGCCTGGATCATGGCCCCGCGCATGACCATGGCGATCACGCCCAGGCGTTCCGCGCCGAGCGCCATGCGAATGCCGATCTCCGACGTGCGACGCGCAACACCATAGGCGGTTACACCGTAGAGTCCGACGGAGGCGAGCAGGAGCGCGAGGGCTCCGAAGAGCATGGTGAGCCGCGCAATCATTCGCTCATCGATAAAGCGGTCGGCGATCTGCTGATCGAAGGTCTGAAATTTCACTACGGTCAGGTTGGGATTAATGCCGGACAGGGTGGCGCGTGCAAGCTTCTCCATGTTGTTGACGGGGACCGTTGTCTGAATGACGATGGCGCCGGCATAGAGGGAGCCGTCGTCTTCAATCGGAGTCTTATCGCTTGCGAATCGCTGCACCATGGGGATGAAATACATGGCATGGTCTTTCCACTGGACGGCGGTGTAGGTGGTGTCGTCGACGACGCCGACGATCTCAAAGTCTCCCGCCGACTTGGGTCCGGGAGGGCCCATGCGATGACCGATGGGGTTAGAGCCACCCTTGAAGAATTTCTTGACAAAGGTGCGATTGACCACGGCAACAGGCGGGGTGGTTGAGGTGTCCTGCGGGCCGAAGCCGCGTCCCATTACGACGCGAGTTCCCACGGAGTCGAAATATTCGGCATTGCCTTTGACGAATGATGCGCCGTCATGGAGGTCGTCCTGGCCCTGGATCTGAACGCTGTTGCTCCAGTTGTTGTCTTCCATCGGCGTGTACGTGGCAATGCCGACCTTCGCGACTCCCGGCAAGGAATGGAAGCGTTCTTCAATGGTGCGATAGAGAGCTTCCACCTGGGTGGTGGCGTATCCAGCGGCCTGGGGATTGAAGTGCACGATGTAGCGGTTTGTGGAGTCGAGCTTCATATCGGTGCTTTGCAGCTTGTTGAGGCTTTGCGAAAAGAGCCCGGCGCCGACCAGCAAGACCAGCGACAGCGCGGCCTGGAGGATGACCAAGGACCGCTGCAGCCAGGATGCTCCGGCGGCAGTTGTGCGCGTACCGGTGCGGAGTGCATCAGCGGGGCGTGCTTGCGCGGCGATCCATGCGGGCGCTACGCCAAAGAGGATACCGGTCACCAGGGATAGCCCGAACGCAAAGGCGATGACGAGCGGGGACGGACTGGCTCCGATGGGGACGTTCGGTGTTTCCGGGAAAGCGAGCATCAGCAGCATGCGCGCGCCGGCAAAGGCAACAAACAGCCCTGCGAGCCCGCCCAGAGCGGAGAGCAGGATGCTTTCCGTGAGAAGCTGACGCACGATCCGCAGGCGCTGCGCTCCGAGAGCTGTGCGTACGGACATCTCCGTTTTACGACCCATGCCGCGCACCAGCAGGAGGTTGGCAATGTTGGCGCAGGCTATGAGCAGGACAACGCCGGAGATCCACATGAGTAGGCGAAGGTGCGACTCATATTGCTCCTGGAGCGCCTTGATTCCCGAGCCGCCGGGAGTCAGCACGACGTGGGTTTTGGCAACAAACGGTTTGCCGAAATCGGTGGATAGAGCTTTACGGGTTGCGTACTGTTGACGGAGCATTCCGCTGATCTTGAGTTGCAGCGGCCCCAGCGCGACGCCCGGCTTGAGGCGGCCGATGATGTAGAGCCAGTCGACTTCAGGGTCGTGGACGTAGGGCGCGTTGGCGATTGGCGGCAGGGATTGGAGGGGGAGATAGAACTCCGGAGGCGCGCTTGCGAGCCGATCGCCGTAGAAGCCCTGTGGGGTCACGCCGACCACGGTGACGGGTTTGGTATTGACGCGGAAGGTGCTGCCCACAATCGTGGGATCGCCGTTGTACTGGTGCTGCCAAGCTTCGTAGCTCATGACGGCCACCGGGGGAGCACCCTGCACGTCGTCAGAGTCGATCAATACCCGACCAGCGCTGGGTTGGAGTCCGAAGGTGCGAAAGTAGTTTCCGGAGACGAACTCCGCGATGACCGATCGCGCATCGGATTGGGCGCCTTCGCGGCGCATCACCACGGGCCGGAAGCCGAAGCCGGCCTCCATGGCGGCCAGGTCCTCGAACTCGGGCAATTCCTTCTTAAGGCGCTGGTAGGTGTCGGTGGAAAAAAGTGAGTAGTCGCCCTGTTTATTGAACCCCGAATTTACACAGCAATCGTTGGTATCGCCGATGCGCACCAAGGATGCGGGATCGGTGACGGGAAGCTTTCTCAACAGGACGGAGTTGACCAGGGTAAAGATGGCGGCGTTTGCTCCGATGCCGAGAGCGAGCGTGAGAAGCACCGTGACGGTAAACCCCGGGGTTTTACGCAGTTGGCGGAGAGCGTAGTTCAGATCCTGGAGAAAAGCGGCCATCTTGACCTCCGCGCAAAGAACCGCGCGCCTCTCTGATGGCAAGTGGCTTGCCAAATGGCGTGGGCGTACTTGTTCATATGAAATGAGATAGATGGGGGAGGGTTGTAAGGTTTGGCGGGGTTTGTTCAGAATCGATAAAGACTGTTCGAAAATGAACGTCGATTGAAGATTTCTCAGGATGGGGAGATGAACGGGCTGGCGCCGGCCGGATCACGCGCGTCTGGGCCGCGATAGACGAGTTCGCAGAGTGTGCAGTCGTCCTGGCTCTCCTGCTGCCCCTGGAATTTCGAGAGGCGATGGAGGATCTGGTCGAGTCCTGCGCGAGGCAGCATCGCTTCGAGTTCGGCTTCTCCAAATTGCTCCCCGCGATGGTTTTCGGCCTCGGTGACGCCGTCTGTGAACAGCAAAATCCGGTCGCCGGGAGCCAATGCGGAGAAACCCGATCTGTAATGGACGCCGGGAAGAAGTCCGACCACGAGATTGCTCTCCTCGAGCCGGCATGTTCCCGCTGAGGTGACGACGACGGGAGGGATGTGGCCGCAGTTCAGATACTCGACATTTCCGTCGGGCCAGATTTTGAGGAGAATCATGGTTGCATACTTGCCCACGCCCCGTTCGCAGAGGAATTGGTTGACCACGGCGGCGAGGTCAGAGAGTTCCTGACGCGTGAGGAGCTGAGCGTGGATGATGCCCTGCAGAGTGGCGGCGACGATGGACGCCGCGACGCCTTTGCCGGATACATCAGCGACTACGGCGCAAATGCAGTTGTCGACGGCGACGGCATCGAAGAAGTCTCCGCCGATGGCGCGACAGGGGAGTGTTCTGGCCTCGAGGGAGGCGAAGGAGACCGTAGGAAGCTGGATGGTCATGAGGCTCGCGTGAATGCGGGCGGCGACCACGAGTTCCTCAGCGGCGAGACGGGCTTTCAACTCGGCTTGCGCCAACAGGGCGTTTTCGAGCAGCGTGGCGGCTTCGACGGAGACCATCTCCAACACCTGGTGATCGATCTCGCTGAGGTGACCAGGCCCGATCTGGCTATCGAGGTAGAGCAACCCCAGTAGCCGATTGGGTTGCGATGCGGGCGTGTGCTTGCGCAGGGGAATGCAGTACATGGCGCGGATCGAGTTGGCGACGACGCTGGCCCACGCGGAAGCTCCTGCATCGGCGAATGTGTCGCTTATCCAGAACTTCGATTCGCTTTCGATGGCTTTCTGCATGGCACTGCGCGAGATGGTGGAGTCTTCCTGTACGACGCCTCCGTCTCCGCGCAGGCCCAGCGCAAGGCGCATCTGCCCGTTTTCGCAGAGAAAGACGAAACCGCGTTCGACGCCGGTAAGTTTGATCGAAGATTCAAGCAAGACCCGCAAGATGTCATCGATGGCGCCCACCGAATTGAGTCGGCGAGCCGAGTTGATGAGGAAACTCAGCTGCTCCATCTGGTGAGCGCCCGAGGGCTCGTTGGGTGCGAGGGAGGAGAAAGCCCGAAGAATACTAGCTGTGAATGACTCGGTTGAGACCGCCTCGGTGACGTATTGATTCTGAAACCGGTACGAGGGTGCGGTGGGAGATCCGAACTGGAGGAGGTCTCCGGATTTCAGGCGGGCGGAATCGATGCGGATGCCATTCAGGAACGTGCCATGCGAACTCTTCTGGTCGGCCACTTCATAGTGGTTGTTCACCCGGTGAATTAAGGCATGGCGGCGCGAGACGAATGTTTCGGCCAGTACCAGATCCTGATCGAGAGATCGGCCGATGGACGTGGAGGGGCGTTCCAGCGGAATGATGTGCTCACCGCTTGAATCGGAGTAAACGAGCGACGGAAGCGAGCGGGGAAGCGTCATGTGCGCTCATTCTAAGTGAGTAATCGCCTTATGAACAGCAATGATTGTTGGCAGCCGCGGTGGGCGAGGATTTGAGGCAAGTCGCGGACTGCAGCCCCCGCTAGCCCGGGACCGCGATCGTGACCGAGACTGGTCTTTTGGGGGCCTCACTTCTCATAGTGCAAAGTGGAGCCAATTCGTGACAGCGTCAAGCGGAACTCTCGACCTGACGACACAGGAAGATTCATTGAGGCACGTTTTGGGGGGCGTTTTTGCGGAAGGACTCTAAAGGGGATTGAGACTACTGGCGGAGTCGGGCGGCGGATCGCAGGGGACTTCGATGGAGCCGTAGTGCTGCCCGGCGACCTGAGAGGAGCATTGCGGACTTACTGCGGGATACTCTTACATCGATCTGATTCTCAGGTAGCGATAAAGGTCAGGGGCCAATGAGTAAGCGAGACTTCCCGCAGCAAGCAGTCCAGCGGCAATCAGCATCCATCTGAAATTCTTCATCGTGACTCCTTTGATATCTTTGGATTTCTACGCCGCCCGCGGCGCGCGTATCGATTAACGAGATTTCGATGCAACCGTTCATGCTACAGGATGCCTGTCGCAGGTCATGGACTGCACTTGGAGTGTCGTTTCAGCAGATTCGGGGAAGTTGCTCTCCGAAGAGGACATCGACGACCCGGGTTCCGCGGATTGAGGTGTTCATCACGACCATCCCCTGGTGCTTTTGGACGACCTCGCCGATGATGCAGGCGCTTTTGCCGAGGTCGTGAGATTGCATTCTGCGTACCATTTGCTCGGCGACCTCCGGAGCGACAATGGCCACGAGTTTGCCTTCGTTCGCGACGTACAGCGGGTCGAGCCCAAGGACTTCGCAAGCTCCGCGGACCGAATCGCGGACTGGAATTGCGTCCTCGCTTAAAGAGATGCCAACATGCGACTGACCTGCAATTTCATTCAGGGTGGTGGCGACGCCGCCGCGGGTTGGATCGCGCATGCAGTGAATGGACTCGAGATTGCCGGCAGTTTCGGCCTCATCGAGCATCTCGGCGACGAGACCGTTGAGCGCCGCACAGTCGCTCGCCAATGAACTTTCAAACTCCAGGTTCTCTCGCTGCGAGAGGATGGTGATGCCGTGGTCCCCGATGGTGCCGCTCAGAATCACCTTGTCGCCAGGTCTCGCGCGGTCAGCGGATATCCGGGTAGCGCGATCGAAAACCCCAATGCCTGTGGTGGTGATGAAGATCTTGTCCCCCTTGCCGCGATCCACGACCTTGGTATCACCGGTGACAAGTTGCACGCCGGCCATGGCGGCAGCGACGCGCATGGACTCGACCACGCGTTTGAGATCGTCGGTTGACAAGCCTTCTTCGAGGATAAACGCGGCGGCAAGATAGAGCGGCCTGGCGCCTCCGACGGCGAGGTCATTCACAGTGCCATTCACGGCGAGGGAGCCGATGTCCCCGCCCGGAAAGAAGATGGGAGTGACTACGAATGAGTCAGTGGTGAAGGCAAGGCGCGCGCCGTCGATGTTGAGCGCGGCCTGGTCGTTCATGCACTCGAGGGTGGGGTTGCGGAAGCTGCTGACGAAGACTTTCTCGATTAGCTCCGCCGACAGTTTGCCGCCACTGCCATGGCCCATCACAATCTGCGGATGATTGAAGATGGGGAGAGGGCACTCTCCAAATGCGACGGGCGCAATTCCAGTCTCCTGCTCCCTGGCGTCTACGGCAGGCATCACTCTCGTCCTCCGATGGTGACCAGGTCGGATTCGGTGAGGTGGCGGCCATATGCGTAGTATGCGGCGCATGCGCCTTCAGCCGAAACCATGGTTGCCCCGAGAGGATGCTGGGGAGTGCACTGGGTTCCGAATGCCGGACAGTCATGCGGCTTCTTCTGGCCCTGCAAAATCAGGCCGGCGATGCAGACTGCCGGTTCGTCCGTGTCGATGGCGGCGACGTCGAAGCGGTATTCCGCATCCAGTTCCCGGAATTCCTCGCGAAGCTGAAACCCGCTCTGCGCAATTGTTCCCACCCCGCGCCACTTGCGGGTGCCCACCTGGAAGACTTTGCCGATCAGATTGACGGCGGTCGTGTTGCCCTGCCTGTCGAGGACCCTTGTGTATTGGTTCTCCACTTCCGCGCGTCCCGACTCCAACTGCTGGATGACCATCAGTACGCCTTCGAGAATATCGACCGGCTCGAACCCGGTGACGACGATGGGGACATGGAAGCGCGCACTCAACGGTTCGTATTCGCTGTAACCGACCACGGCGCAGACGTGTCCGGGACCCAGGAACCCCTGCACTCGATTCTGGGGAGAGGAAAGAATTGCCTCGACAGCCGGGGGAACGAGCACATGCGACACCAGCAGCGAAATGTTCCTGACCCCATCGGCCCTGGCCCGCCAGGCGAGCATTGCGTTAGCGGGTGCTGTCGTCTCGAAACCGATGGCGAAGAACACGACTTGCTTGTCGG
The DNA here is from genome assembly GCA_963744185.1 of uncultured Acidobacteriota bacterium. Classification (GTDB taxonomy): domain Bacteria; phylum Acidobacteriota; class Terriglobia; order Terriglobales; family Acidobacteriaceae; genus Telmatobacter. Next base: position 50,913 of record CAVUSR010000004.1, read on the forward strand.
GATTTGCGCGCGCGATTTTCAGGCAATCGAGAGGCGAGTAGACGACGCGAACATCTCCGCCCTTGGACTTGATGCTGAACAGATCGCCGTCCGAACCGGGGACGCGCAGCATATCGCCGAAAGAACAGAAGATGACGTCGGACCGGCGAGCGATCGCGTGTGCCTTGTCGATCATCTCGAGGGGCGTCACGCATACGGGGCACCCGGGGCCGTGCACAAGTTCCACGCCCTTGGGCAACAGATAATCGATTCCGTGCTTGACGATGGAATGCGTTTGTCCGCCGCAGACCTCCATGATGACCCATGGTTTTGTCTGAACGCGATTGATCTCATCCACCAGCTTGGTGGCAATGGCGCCATCACGGTACTCATCGAGGTACTTCACGCGCCGCCTCCTCGCGATTGGCTGCTACCGATTTCTTCGACTTCCGGCGTGTCTAACTCCCCAAGTTGATCGAGTTCCGCCAGAGCCTTGTAGGTACGCCGGGCTTCTTCCTCATCGACCCGGCTGATCGCGAATCCCACATGAACGAGAACATAGTCTCCTACGCATGTTTCGGGGACGTATTCGAGGCAAGCCTCGCGCACGACGCCGCCAAATTGCACGCGAGCCATCCGCATGCCGTTTGCCGGAAAGGTCTCCACTACTTTTCCTGGAATCGCGAGACACATCGCTTGATCCTCTCGACCCCTGGGGACGGCGGGGTACGTACTTCGGTGCGATGATCGATCCGATGATTTTTGGTGCCTTGCGTCGTCGAGCAAGCGGGGAGCGCTTCTCGACTGCCGGAGGCGGAAACTGCTAACGACAAGGGTGAACGCTACGCTGGTCCAGAAAGGTTTGTCAACATACGCAGCGGGCGGGTAATGGTCTCCCTGATACCCTCAATTTTCCGTCGGGTGTTCCTCTATGTGATCGATAACGAGCACGGGTACTGGACGGCGTACCTTCTCGAGTTTCAGTCCTAATTCGCGTTTGACGGCATCGAAAAGCGAGAGTGCGCCGTTCGGATCAGAAGCCGACGCCGATGCTGCAGCAGAAGATGCAGCATCACCGGAAGAAGTGCCGGGGGCGGCGCCTCCCGAACCTTGCACACGATCGACGGAACTGAAACTCAGGGTGAAATTCCAGCTGCCCTTGAGTCCGGTGTCATCGAGAATGGACCCGTAGACGTAGCCTCCTGCGATCATGCGGAACTGGTCGGCGAGCTGCGGCATGGTGATGTTCTGGCAGGTCACAAGACGATTGAGCACGGGCGTTGCGAGACGGGGGTCTTTTCCGTCGGGCCCTGGACCCTCGATGCAATGAGTGCGGCTGGACGGATCGGCCTTGGTCATCTTGGGATTCAAACTCATGAGCGCGTAGGTGTTGATGGGGCGGTCTTCCGTGTGGACCTTCATTTTGAAACGATCGAGCAGAAGGGCCTGCAGCATCTGGCGAAGCTCCTCCTGGTCAATGTCCGGCGAGCGGCCGGCCGCGACGTCCGGATCGTCGGTTGACACCTTGGCCAGAATGTCAAAGTGGTCGGAGTCGAGCCACGGCGGAGCGCCGACGATAAGCTGGTTGTCGTTGGGGTTCAGGTCCCAGGCAAAGTTGATGGCGAAGCGCAACGAGACGCCGTGAACGTCGACCTGGCCGCCGCGGATTCTGCCACTGAGAGACGTGTCCGGCTTGGAGGGTTTGATGACCGCGACCTCAAACTGCGCAGGCGGCGGAGGGGGCATCTTCTTTTCGATGTCCGGCGGGTTGGGAGTGGGCGACTCGTTGACGCTGTCGACCACGAGCACCGGGCGCGGCGCGGTTTGCCGGGTGAGCGAGAGGCCGAGTTCGCGATCGACGGCGTCAAAAATGGAGATGCCGTCGGCGCCGGCGCGATCGAGCGCGCCACGTGGGGTCCATTTCAGATCGAAGTCCCACGAGCCCGCGAGACCGGTCGAGTTGATGACGGGGACGTCGAGGTAGCCTCCCGCCATTTCGTGGAGTTGGTCGGCAAAACGGTCCATGGAGATGTTGCGGCAAAGGACAAGAATGGACGGAATCGTGCTGGCGGGCTGGTTGGGCGGCGGCGGCTGACCTTCACACCGCGCATCGCCGGTTCCGCTCGCTTGCTTCATTTTGGGTTTCTCTTTGCCGGCGGCGAGAACGAAGGCCGGTAAGGGCGCCGTGCCATTGTGCACCACTAGACGGAATCGCTCGGCGAGCAGGGAACGCAGCATCAGCTTCAGATCGTCGGCGGATGTACCAGGGGTGGCCTTGGCATAGACCTCGAAGCGATCCATCTCAAGCCAGCTTGGGCCGGCCTGCACGCTGGTAGGGTCGAGGCCATACGCAGTGGCAATCATTTCTGCCACGGACGCCTGGCGTAGCACGTAGCGATCGCCGCGGAGGTTGCCGCCGTTCATGAAAGGAAACGTGACGTGTGGGCTGGGATGAACATCGGCGATATCGAAGCTCGGAGTTGTCGGCGGCGTCTGGGAAACGAGGGTTCGGAACAGAAACGCCAGGGCCAATGCAGGGACCACACAGCGGGTAATCACCTTTGGGATCATGAATGGGCCTCTCTGCTTCAAGACGAGCGGGGCAAGGTAAATGTAAACAGATTGCGACCCGGAAATCGTGCCGAGCCGGTGCCAACATGCCAGGTCTGGATTGCCAGATTGGAATGGTGCCTGGAGGGAATTTGCGAAAATGCGGGGAACGTTTGCAACAAAGAGGGCGTAGAAACGTCATATCGTCAGTCTCCCGTCGATCGTTCGTTCCAATTCCACTTGTCGCTGAAAGGTCGATCTGCATGAAGATTCGCTTTCTATTCGCGCAAGATTTCGGTTTCAAGTTCGTCGTCGCCGCAGCTTTGCTGGCTGGATGTGCCATTTGCGTGACCGCGGGGATGGCACAGGCGGCGCCGGCCGCGGCTCCCAGCCCAGCCCCGAGCGCTGCGCCCGCGCTGCGCGATATCGTCGGAATCTGGCAGGGCACGTTGCATATTGCCGCGGCTAATCGCGATCTGCGGATCGTGAACAAGATCAGCAAGGATGACAAGGGCGAGCTGAAGGTGATGGATTACAGCATCGACCAGGGTGGTCAGGGACTGCCGGCAAACAAGGCGACCTTTGAAGACGGCGTGTTGAAATATTCCATCGACCCGATCGAAGGGAAGTACGAAGGCAAGATGTCAGCCGATGGCAAGACCATCGTGGGGACCTGGACGCAGGGCGGGAACGGCCTGCCGCTCAACATGGACCGCACTACACCGGATGCCGCGTGGGTGATTCCGGAGCCGCCCAAACCCATGGCCGCCGATGCCAATCCCGGGTTCGACGTGGCAACCATCAAGCCCAGCACGCCGGGCAGGCCAGGCAAAGGATTCGGCTTCCGGGGGAGACATTTCGTCACTTTTAACACCAACGTGAACGACCTGGTCGCATTTGCTTACGGGATGCACGCGAAGCAGATTGTCGGGGCCCCGGACTGGTTTGCAACGGACCTGTTCGATATCGATGGCGTTCCCGACGTCGAGGGTCAGCCAAGTCTGAAGCAGATGGGGATGATGGTACAGAAGCTGCTGGCGGACCGGTTCAAATTGACCTTCCATCACGATCAGCGCGAGCTTTCGGTGTACATCATCACGGTGGCGCCGGGAGGACCCAAATTGACCAAGACGTCGGCGGGGCCGAACGACCAGCAGGGCTTCGGGTTCAGGGCGCTGGGCGATCTCCGCGTGCGCAACATGAACATCAAGGAATTCGCGAGCTGGATGCAGTCGGGCGTGATGGACAGACCGGTCGTGGATCAAACCGGGCTCACGGACAAGTACGATTTTGCCTTGAAATGGACGCCGGATGACTCGCAGTTTGCGCAGTTCCGCGGGACGGGCGCGGTGCCGACACCGCCGGCCGACGATGCCAACGCGCCGCCGTCTTTGTACACGGCGGTTCAAGAACAGATTGGTTTGAAAATCGGGCCGGGTAAGGCGCCCGACGACGTTATCGTAGTGGACCACGTGGACAAGCCAACCGCGAATTAAGGGGTCGGGCCAGCTTGCCTGCTTGCAGATTGCGATACCGAGTCAGGCACTCAATCGCGTCCGGGCAGGATCTCGAGTGTGGCTACTATGAAGGCGGCTTGACGAAAACAAACGGCAGTGGTATTTGTTACTACAGTTGTAGGAGGAAGCGTGCCACCGCCAAGGCTATCGAAGCTCGAGTTTCAAATCATGGAAACGCTCTGGGATAAAAACGAGAGCTCCATTCGGGATATCCAGGAGGCTTTCCCAGCGAAGAAGCGACCGGCGTACACCACGATTCAGACGACGGTCTATCGCATGGAAGTCAAGGGCGTCGTTCATCGAGTGAGGAAGGTTGGCAATTTCCATCTGTTTGCGCCGGCGATTTCTCGAGAGGCGGCGCAACGACGTCTTATCGACGACATACTGGTGCTCTTCGGCGGACGTGGTCAGCCTGTAATGGCGCACCTGATCGAGACTGGCAAGATATCGCTCGATGACGTGAAAGAGGCGGAACGACTCCTGCGCGATCAATCAAAGGAGAGTAAATCATGACGATCCTGATTGCGTCGAATGCCAGCATGACAACCGCTCTTGTGAGACACCTGTGTGAGTCGACGGCATTCGCGGCGATTGCCTGGGTGGTCGCGCTGGTGCTGCATCGATACCCGGCACGCGTGCGGTTCTCTGTGTGGATGGTTGCGTCGCTCAAATTTCTGCTTCCTTTCGCTTTACTGACTGGCCTGGGAGCGCATTGGGCGAAGGCAAACCTTCAACCTCATGTTCGCGTTTCAAAATACACGCTGATTGAGGAATTCAGCCAGTCGTTCGCATCAGATGCTGCGCCGGCAGCAAGTCGAACCGCGATTCAGCATTCGGCGAACATCCGCGCTTCGGGATTGATATTGCTCGCGGCGCTTTGGGCCTGCGGGGCCCTGGTAATGCTTCTGCGATGGGCAATCGAATGGAGGAGCGCGCGGCGAGTGATCGAGGATGCGGTGCGGGCAGACGAGGGGCGTGAGGTTCGTGCATTACGCCGCGTGGAGGCGAAAAGGCAAGCTTACAAGCCGATCTCGATTGTCGTCACGACCAGGGCGATGGAGCCAGGTGTCTTCGGCGTGGCTCGGCCGGTGCTGCTGTGGCCGGACAGGCTTTCAGAACAGCTCGACGATCAGGAAATTGAGGCCATCTTGACGCACGAACTCGAACACGTTCGCCGTCGCGACAACCTGATCGCGGCCGTTCACTCACTTGTGAAGGCACTTTTCTGGTTTCATCCAGTCGTGCACTGGATGGGAACGAAGATGAGCGAGGAACGGGAACGCGCATGCGACGAGAGCGTCATCGAGCAGAGCGCGCAACCAGAGAAGTATGCACGGAGCATTCTCACCGTATGCGCCTTCTGTCTGGAGTCACCGTTGCCTTGCGTCGCGGGGGTTTCAGGGTCGGATTTGAAGACGCGAATCCTGCGCATCATGAATTATCGATCCGGGGTTGCGCTCACGATCGGCAGAAGAGCGTTGCTGGGAGCGGCTACGGTCCTGGTGCTTGCGCTGCCCGTTGGCTTCGGGATGGTGCGCGGTCAAGCGACACCGGTGCAGGATCGGCCCAGCTCTGAAGGGTCCCGAGACCTGCCAAAGTATGATGTAGCTTCCGTCAAGCCCGCTTCTACCAGTGATGGACGGTCCATGCTGCAGTTCACTCCCGACGGCACGTCGATACATGGCATTCCGATGCGAATGTTGTTGCGCGTTGCGTTCGGGGTCGAAGCCGACCGTATTCTTGGCGCTCCTTCCTGGGCACAGACGAATCGGTATGACATTGAAGCGAAGGTTGCACCCGAAGATGCACCCCGGCTCGACAAGTTGAAGGCCGAAGATCGAGGCACGATGCTAATACCTCTTCTGGCTGAGCGCTTCAACCTGAAGTATCATCACGAGACTCGAGAACTGCCAATGTACACGCTGGTCGTGGCGAAGGGCGGCCCCAAACTCGTCGAGTCAAAGGGTGATGAAGCCTCTGCTCCCAAGGATTTCACTGGGGCAGCCCCTTCTCCCCACGGCATCGATACACGCGGCATGATGAGAATGATGCCGGGCCACCTGGAGTCGCAGGGTACGACGCTGGACATGCTCGCGCATTCGCTTTCTCCACAACTGGGTCATACCGTGATCGACAAGACGGGACTCACGGGCAGGTATGACTACACGCTCGAATGGACGCTTGACGACGGTGCAGGCCCGATGGCGGGTGGGCCCGGGGGCGGCCCGGGGGGCGGTCCTGGAAGCGTACCCGGAGGCGTCCCCGGACACGAGGATAGCGCTGCGCAGGCGGGCGGCCCATCGCTCTTTACGGCCATCGAGGAGCAATTGGGATTGAAGCTTGAATCGACAAAGGGCTCAGTGGATGTAATTGTGATCGATCATCTTGATTTGCCGTCGGCAAACTGAACGCCTCGCTGGGAGTGAGTGGATGCGGCTTTGGCTGGCCAGAACTCTACTGTTGGGTTGCTTATTGGTGAATGCCGTCCTCGGGGTTGCGCGGGCAGCGGAGTATTACGGCCAAGTGACATTTGGCGGCGTGCCAGTTCCGGGCGCGACGGTGACGGCGACGCATGGATCGAAGACCGTTTCCGTAACGACCGACGAACGCGGGCTGTATCGTTTTGCCGACCTGCCGGACGGTGACTGGCAGATTGAAATCAAGCTACAGCTGTTCCAGCCCATCCGAACTGACGTGAAGATATCGGCGGGTATGACACCGGGCAACTTCGAATTGACAGCATTGCCGCTCGACGATTTGAAGGCATTGGCGAAGACAGTTCAGCCGCGCGTGCTGGCTCAACCGACGCTGCAGGCGCCTGCAGAGAAGAAGCCGGAGGCGGCAAACGCGCCGGTTGACATCCCAAAGCCTCCGGAGGACGCCAATCAGCTGAGTGCCGATGGCCTGCTGGTGAATGGCAGCGTGAACAACGCGGCGACGTCGCAATACTCTCTGAACCAGGCATTCGGAAATCGTCGCCCCAATTCACGCGGTCTTTACAACGGCGGATTTCTCGTGAATCTCGACAACTCGGCGCTCGATGCGCGGCAGTATTCTTTGAGCGGTTTTAATACGCCGAAGCCAGCCTACGATCGGATTACGGCCGGATTTACGGTGGGTGGACCGCTCAAGATTCCGCACATCCTTCCGCGCGGACCGACGTTCTTCTTTACGTATCAGGGGACGCGCGATCACGATGCACTCACGAATTCAGCGCTTGTACCCACAGAGGCTGAGCGCGCCGGGAACCTTGCGAATGCCGTCGGGCAGCCGTCGATAATTCTGGATCCGGCCACGGGGCTGCCCTACCCGGGAAGCGTGGTTCCAGTGAGTGCGCAGGCGCAGGCGCTGCTTGCGCTTTATCCGCTGCCCAACGTGTCCGGCAATCCGCTGTATAACTACCAGGCGCCCGTGTTGAATTCCAGCCACCAGGACGTGGTGCAGTTGCGCCTTGACAAGACACTGGGACGAAAAGATCAGCTGTTTGGAAACTTCAATCTGCAGAGCACGCGAGCGGATACTGTGAGTTTGTTCCGTTTTGTTGACACCACGGACACGTTGGGACTGAACACAAATTTGAATTGGGCGCACCGATTCAATCAGCACGTATTTGGATATCTGACTTATCGATTCAGCCGGTTGAGAACGTTGGAGCGCCCGCAATTTGAACATCGTGAAAACATTGCGGGAGAGGCGGGGATCGGTGGTGACGATCAGGATCCCGCGCAGTGGGGACCACCCGCGCTGAATTTCTCCACGGGCATTGCGGCACTCAGCGACGCCCAGAGCGCGTTCAATCGCAATCGCACCGATGGAGTTTCAGCATCGGCGGCTATCTATCGGCGCCGCCACAATATTACCGTTGGTGGCGACGTGCGCTGGCAGCAATTCAATGAAAACTCCGAACAGGACCCTCGTGGTTCGTTCACTTTTACCGGAGCGGCGACAGGATCGGACCTGGCAGATTTTCTGGTTGGAATTCCGGACGCAAGTTCAATTGCGTATGGCAATGCGGACAAATATCTTCGGCAAAGAGTGTATGACGCCTACGCCACCGATGACTGGCGGGTGCTGCCCATACTCACCATCAATGCAGGCGCTCGCTGGGAATACGGAGCGCCGATGACGGAGTTGCGCGACCGGCTGGTGAACCTGGATGTGGCGCATGGATTCACAAACGTCGCGCCGGTGCTGGCGGGCGATCCTGTAGGTTCGCTCACCGGGTCTCGCTATCCCAGTTCCTTAATCCGGCCGGACAAGCTGGGCGTGGAACCGCGCATTGCAATCTCGTGGAGGCCAATTCCCGCGTCGACCGTGGTGATCCGTGCGGGATACGGGATTTATCACGATACTTCGGTTTATCTCAATCCGGTGCTGCAACTCGCACAGCAGGCACCTCTCTCCAAGAGCGTAAAAGAGCAAAACAGTGTCGCATGTCCGCTGACGCTTGCTGACGGATTCACGCAATGCGGCACCACGACGGCGCAGACGTTCGCCATGGATCCGAACTTTCGGGTTGGGTATGCGCAAACATGGCAACTGTCCGTGCAGCGTGACCTGCCGTTTGCCATGCAGGGCACCGTCACTTATCTCGGTGTAAAAGGAACGCACGGGGTGCAGCAGTTTTTGCCCAATAGCTATCCGCTGGGCGAGACCAACCCGTGCCCTGGATGTCCCGCTGGATTTGTGTACGAGACTTCCGGGGGCAACTCGACGCGCCAGTCGGCGCAGGTTCAACTCAGGCGACGGTTGCGGGCCGGGCTCATGGCGTCGCTTACTTACACTTACTCGAAGTCAATTGACGACGACGCGATGCTGGGTGGACAGGGACATACGTCGAGTGCCACTCAGGGCGATTCGCAAGCGACATCGAATTCGATGTCGACTTCGACGTCGACCAATGCAGCGCCGTCGCAAACTGCCGTGATTGCGCAGGACTGGCTGAACCTGGGTGCCGAGCGTTCATTGTCCAGCTTCGATCAACGGCATCTGCTGAACGTGCAGGCGCAATACACCACGGGGCAGGGGCTGGAAGGAGGCACCCTGCTGGGTGGATGGCGTGGCCGTGCCCTGAAGGAGTGGACGCTGCTCACACAGATCAGCACGGGCACGGGGATGCCGGAGTCCCCCCTCTATCCAGTCTCTGTGCCGGGCACTGGATGGATCGGTCCAATGCGTCCTTCGCTGACGGGGTCGCCGGTAAAGGCAACCACGGGCCCCTCCCACGTGAACGCGGGTGCTTACACTGCGCCGGCGGCGGGCACGTGGGGAACAGCGGGGCGCAACTCGATCACGGGGCCGGCGCAATTCAGTCTCGACGGCGCGCTGCAGCGGACGTTTCGCGCGGGCAAACGATATTTTCTTGATGCCCGCCTGGATGCGACGAACCTGATGAATCATGCGGTGTACTCAAGCTGGAACACGACCCTGGGTAACACGCAGTTTGGGCTGCCCGTGTCTGTCAATCCCATGCGCAGCGTGCAAGGCACCTTCCGGCTGAGGTTCTGATAATGCATAGACTGCTCGCCATGCTCATCGCCGCGGTAATCGCTCCCGTGGCGAGTGCGCAACAGATCGGCCAGAACAAGTCGACGCAGGGTCAGGACAACTTCACGCTTTCCATGAAGGTGCAGCTCGTTGTGGAGTCGGTGGTCGTGAAGGACAAGCAGGGAAAAGCCATTCACGGCCTGGGCGCGAAAGACTTTGCGCTGACAGAAGATGGTGTGCCGCAAACTATCAAAATCTGCGAGCATCAGGATCTCGCCGAAAACGCCGAGCCCCTGGTCGCGTCCAAATCCGGCGAAGAGGACATCCATATCTACAAGAAGCTGGCGCGTACGCAGATCGCACCCGAGTCCCCAGAAAAAGAACGTTATAAAAATCGGAGGTTGCTGGCGCTGTACTTCGATATGTCGGCCATGCGGCCCGCGGACCAGATGCGCGCACTGGGCGCCGCCGAGCAGTTTATTCGCACCCAGATGACGACCGTCGACCTGGTGGCGATCATGCGCTACAACAGCGCGTCCGTGGATATCCTGCAGGATTTCACCTCGGATCGCAACAAGCTGCTGAGTATTCTGCAAACCATGATCGTGGGAGAAGGGCAGGAGTCCGCGGAAGATGTGGACGATGCAAGCAGCGCCGACACGGGGGCGGCGTTCGGGCAGGACGACAGCGAATTCAACATATTCAATACGGACCGGCAACTTTCCGCGCTCGAAACCGCGGCGAAGATGCTGGGGCAGGTGGCAGAGAAGAAGTCGCTTATTTACTTCGCCGGTGGGTTGCGGCTCAATGGAGTGGACAACCAGGCGCAACTGCATGCCACCGTCGATGCCGCGATCAAGGCCGGTGTCTCATTCTGGCCTATCGACGCGCGCGGCCTTGTGGCCCAGGCGCCGCTTGGCGACGCGACGCAGGGTTCTCAAGGCAATGCGGGAGTCTACACGGGCGCAGCGGCGAACGCGGTGCGGACCAATTTTCAGTACTCGCAAGATACTCTCTATGCCCTGGCGGGCGATACGGGGGGCAAGGCGATGTTCGATTCCAACGATCTCGATCATGGAATCGTGCAGGCGCAGGAGTCGATCTCTGATTACTACGTAATCGGGTATTACACCACCAATGCCAGTCGCGATGGAAAATTCCGTCGCGTCAAGATAGCCCTGGCAGGAAACGCCGAGGCGAAACTTGAATATCGACAAGGCTATTACGCTGACAAGGAGTTCGCAAAGTTCACTGCGGTGGACAAAGAGAGGCAGTTGGAAGACGCGCTGATGCTGGACGATCCCATAACGGAGTTGTCCATTGCCATGGAGATCGACCACTTTCAGCTCAATCGCGCGGAGTATTTTGTGCCCATCGTAGTGAAGATTCCGGGCCGCGAACTGGCCCTCGCCAAGCGCGGCGGCGCGGAACACACGTTGATCGATTTTGTTGGCGAGATCAAGGATCTGGTGGGGGGCATCACCGTCACCAATGTGCGTGACCACGCCAATATCAAGTTGTCCGATGCGACGGCTGCGGAACTGGCGCACAGGCCTATCGAATACGACACGGGATTCACGCTTCTGCCGGGAAAGTACATGATCAAATTCCTGGCGCGCGACGATGAAACAGGACGAATCGGTACCTTTCAGACGACGTTTGTAATCCCGAATCTGAACAAGGAAGAGAAGCGGGTTCCTATCAGTTCAGTGGTTCTAAGCAGCCAGCGGGTGGAACAAAAGCAGGCGATCTACGACGCGGCGAAGACGAAAGACCGCGACAAAGAGGATGCGGTCAATCCACTTGTAGCGGACGGCCGCAAGCTCATTCCCAGCGTGACGCGCGTGTTCAGTTCGAATCGTGAGCTGCACGTATATCTGCAGGCCTATCGCCAAAGTGCAGCAGGGGCGGCCCCGTCCGCACAGCCCGTGGTTGCATTTGTGAGTCTCTACTCCGGCGGGACCGAGGTTTTTGAGAGCGCGCCCATCGCGGTTGCTCCCAACGCTGCCTCGCGGCTGGGGGTTACCCCGCTGAACTTTGATCTGGGATTGAGCCAGCTTGCGGCCGGGCAGTACGATTGCCAGGTTACCATCCTTGACTCCTCGACGCAGAAGGCGAACTTCTGGCGGGCGCCGATCGTGATTTCGCCGTGAGATCAGTAGGGTCTCGATGATATCCATACTCTCTTTCCATTGTCTGAACGGAGTTTCGGCCAACTGAGATGCTGTGGCGGCCGCCTCTTCACGATTGAGGTGAAGATTTAAATGCCGGTCTTTCGCCATGCGAGAGGCGTCACCGTAGACCTACACTCTTGCCCCATCCTGAAGCGCCAGAACGGTCCGGTTTGCCTTTTCATGCGGTCCCGCACTGATCGAATGCGCGGAATCTGCCGATAAGGATTTCGAGGAAGAACGACCTGCTCGATGTGCGCGCCCTGATTAGCGATGGCTTCGGGCCGTGCGTATCCGTACGCCGACGGCGCGAAAGCGAGTGGAATTGGGTTTCCGCCTTCCCACGGCGCAGTGGCCATCGATTCCCGCCTGCAAGGAAGAGTGGACATTTCAGGAGTACACAAACGAGAGGGGGGCTTATGCCAGATGCGGTGATGGTAGAGAGGGAAGCCGCTCCCGCCGCGAAGGCTAGCAGTGTGGACGAGCAGCCGCAGGGCAGCGGGAGACAAGAGGTCAGGACTACTACCGTTGACTCTCGCGCCGGGAAGTATCTTACTTTTCGGCTGGGGCGCGAGGAATTCGCCATTCGTGTCTTAAAGGTGAGGGAAATCATGGGCATTCAGGACATCACCGCCGTGCCGCAAACGCCCGGATATGTGCGGGGTGTGATCAACCTGCGTGGCAAGGTGATTCCCGTGGTGGATCTTCGGCTCAAGTTTTGCCTGCCTGAAGTCGAATACACACCGCGAACCTGCATCATCGTCGTTCAGGTGCAGGCGGCAGGCGTCTTCCTGCACACCGGCATCGTTGTCGACGAGGTTTCGGAGGTATTAAACCTGGCCGTCGCGGATATCGAGGATACCCCCGATTTTGGAGAGGGAAGTGCCTCGGTTACGAGTTATCTGCTGGGAATGGCCAAGGTAAAAGGCAAAGTCAAAATCCTGCTGGACATCGATCGGGTGTTGAGCGGCCGCGAGTTGCAAGGGCTGGATGCCCTCGCGCAGCTCTGATCGGTACGGGAAAGAGGGAGATTGGGGTATGGCATCGCAAATGGCAATTGGCAAAAAACTGTTCGGGAGCTTCGGCGCGTCGCTGTTGTTGACGCTGATCGTAGGGACAACGTGCATCTGGCTCATCAGCAGCCTGGGAACCACGATCAACAAGTTGGTGAGCGTGAATGCCAGGAAGCAATACCTGGTCGCCGAGATCCGTTTGGACGAATCGGAGATGGCTTCGACAGAGCGAGCTCTCTTACTCAGGGTGTATATGAAGGATCTAGGCAGCGCCGGCCGATACAACCAGAACTTCAAGGGCACTTACGCGGAGTGGAAAAAGAACATGGATGATTTAAGCCCTCTGATTGAAACCAGCGAGGCGCGGAAACAGTTGGAAGAGCTGCGGGCAGCATATGAAGAGATGGGCCGTGTACATGAAGATTATTACCAGCTTGCATCCGCAGGCAATGCAGAAGGAGCGACCAAGTTCTTCGTAGAAAGTGAGTTGCCGCTCCTGGTGCGCATCGGCGAATTGGCAGGCAAAGCGGAACAGACGCAAGTCGACCTCATGTCAACGGAAGTCAAGACCACAGCAGGACAAGTGTCGTTCGGTCGTTGGATGACGATCACGATGGTGTTCTTTGCGCTCGTTGTCGGGATCGTGACCGTAATGGTGGTTCGGCAAATCAACGCCTCGTTGCGACGGGCAATCGGGGAGCTCGCCGAGGGCGCCGGGCAGGTATCGAGCGCAGCGGGCCAGATTGCATCGTCCAGCCAATCATTGGCGCAAGGTGCGTCAGAACAAGCGGCGTCTCTCGAAGAGACATCCGCCTCCAGCGAAGAAATCAACTCCATGGCACGTAAGAACGCTGAAAATTCGCAGACGGCCAACCGGCTCGTGACGCAATCGCAACAGAAGTTCGTGGAGACCAACCATTCTCTGGAAACCATGGTGTTAGCGATGGGCGACATCAAGACATCCAGCGACAAGGTGTCGAAGATCATCAAGGTGATCGACGAGATCGCGTTCCAGACCAATATTCTGGCGTTAAATGCAGCAGTGGAGGCGGCGCGCGCCGGAGAAGCCGGTATGGGTTTCGCGGTCGTCGCTGACGAGGTCCGCAATCTGGCGCAACGATGCGCCCAGGCCGCCAAGGACACGGCGGCCCTCATTGAAGAGTCGATCAGCAAGTCCAATGACGGCAAGGCAAAGGTGGATCAGGTGGCGGTCGCGATCCGCGCCATTACCGAGGAATCGGTGAAGGTGAAGACGCTGGTGGACGAAGTCACTCTGGGAAGCCAGGAGCAGACGCGCGGAATCGAGCAGGTGGCCAAGGCATTGACGCAGATGGAGCAAGTTACGCAGCAATCCGCGGCTGGCGCCGAGGAGAGCGCCGCGGCGGCAGAGGAACTTACCGCGCAGGCGTCCACGTTGATGGAGGTAGTGCACCAGTTGAGTTGCATGGTCGGAAGTCATCATGAGATTGAGAGACACTACGCTGCGCGGCCCACGTGGCAGGCTTCAGCTGCCTTCGCCTTACACAAGCGGCAAACGAGCGCGGAGAAGGGTAAGGTTCCGAAGCCGCCGACCGTAAAAGCCGACTCATTTCCGATGGACCAGGACTTTAAGGCAATGGTGTAACCCGGCTGGAAAGAGCGAGACGTTCCACTCCTTCGGGCCCTTCCGCGCAGCAGGCGCAACGGGCGGGCCGGGAGACTTACCGCTTTGAACCGAGAGAACGGGCAATATGTCGAAGGTTCGCGAAACCACGGCAGGACAAGACCGACCCCCGCAGACTCTGCGGGAGTGCGTGGAGGAGATGGCTGTTCAGATGGTACTGGGCAACCTGGACAGGGCCGAGCGGATGGCCGGCTTGAGTAACATCTGCGCCGCGGCTCAGGCAGCCGGCCGGGTGGAGGTGGCGCGGATCGCCACCGATGCCCTCGATGTCCTTTCCAAGACCGCGGACGCCGTCGCTTTTGACGGACACCTTTCGACTGCAATTGGTTGTATTCAGCGGGCCCTGGCCTCCGGCGGAGATGCGATTTTGTCCTTTGCGGTGACTGATCAAGGCTGCACCCCATCAGCGTCCGTGTCGGCCCCTCTCTCTCTGGGCGAAGACCGAGAACTGGTCAGCGATTTCATTCTCGAATCCCGCGAACATTTGGCTGAGGTTGAGGTCCAGATGATGAAGCTTGAAAAGGATCCTGAGGATGAAGAATCGATCAACTGCGTATTCCGCGGATTTCATACCATCAAAGGTCTCGCGGGCTTCATGGACCTCGATGATATCCGGGAGATCGCCCACGAAACCGAGACGCTTCTGGATCGGGCACGCAGTCGCAGTTTGACAATCACCCCGGAGGTCGTTGATGTCGTTCTGGGTGCGGCCGATTTTCTGAAGATCTGGGTGAAGCGTCTGGAGCAAAGGTTGGCGGGAAGCGAGCCCGGACCGGCGCCAGAGAAGTTGAATTTATTGGAGAGGATTCGCCACAGCTGCAACGGAGAACTCGACGTTGCACCGTCTGAATCAGAACCACAATTAGTCGTCGATGCCGACGGTCGCAGCGTTGAGAGGCGCGAAGCGCCTCCCCCCGGGTGGACCGGGGCTGAACGGCGGAGCGGAGCAGAAAGGAGAACCGACGGGACCGAAACCCGCTCGGTCAAGGTGGACACGGCAAAACTGGACTTCCTGGTCGACATGGCAGGGGAAATGGTGATTGCCCAGTCCATGGTCC
Organism: uncultured Acidobacteriota bacterium; assembly: GCA_963744185.1. GTDB lineage: Bacteria > Acidobacteriota > Terriglobia > Terriglobales > Acidobacteriaceae > Telmatobacter. The sequence goes on from CAVUSR010000004.1 coordinate 66,351, forward strand.
GCCATCACCCCGAGCTTGCCGCGTTGCGGAGTCCCGCGGTCCTCCGCAGCCTGGCGCAACTGGAACGCATCACGGGCGATCTCCAAAAGACAGCCATGTCGATGCGGATGGTGCCCATTGGTGGTTTGTTTCAAAGGATGAACCGACTGGTGAGGGACCTGGCTCGCAAGACGGGCAAGCAAGCCGTATTGGAGACTGTCGGCGGAGACACTGAACTCGATCGTAACGTGGTGGAAGAGTTGGCCGATCCGTTGATGCACATGGTTCGTAACGCTGCCGATCATGGGCTGGAGACACCTGAAGTGCGACGCGCAGCGGGCAAGGATCCGATTGGACGAATTCGTCTCCGCGCATGCCACCGGGCAGGTCATATCGTGATTGAAGTTGCCGACGACGGGCGGGGACTGATTCGCGAAAAGATCCTGGAGACGGCACGGCGCATGGACCTGTTTGAAGGGGGTACCGACCTTTCGGAAAAGGAGGTCTTCAACTTCATCTTCCATCCGGGATTCTCCACCGCCACGGAGGTAACGGACGTATCCGGCCGCGGAGTGGGCCTGGATGTTGTGAAAAAGCAAATCCAGAAGCTGCGAGGGCACGTTGATATCGAGTCCGTGCCTGGCAAAGGGACATCGTTCTTATTGCGGCTGCCTTTGACGCTGGCCATGATCGACGGGTTGGTGGTAGGCGTGGGCGCCGAACGGTATGTCCTTCCGATTTTTTCCGTGCGCGAAATGCTACGGCCCTCCGCAGACATGGTGCTGACAGTCGCAGGCGAGCAGGAAATGGTTCTGGTGCGCAACACCCTTTTGCCGATGGTGCGGCTTTATAAGCGGTTTGCAGTGAAACCGCGCTCGGAGGAAGCTTCGGAAAGCCTTTTGATCGTGGCCGAAGCGGCCGGCAAATCCTTCTGCCTGATGGTGGATGACTTGATCGGCAAGCAGGAGGTGGTCATCAAGAGCCTGGGCGAAAGTCTGAAAGATATTCCCGGGATCGCCGGCGGCGCGATTTTAGGCGATGGGCGTGTTGGCCTGATCCTCGATCTTGAGGGTATCGATGGCCGAGGTGGGAAATGACCGCTGCGCCCACGGGCCTGTCCCTCGGGGAGTTGGAAACAAGCCTGATTCCCAGACCGTTTTCGCTGGCGGCGAACGAATTCGAGACGATCGCCACGCTGGCGCGCGAGCAGTGCGGACTGGAACTTGGCCCGGGCAAGGAATCGCTCGTGGCCGCTCGCGTGGGCAAGCTTGCGCGTCGCCTGGGCTTCGCGCAGTTCCGCGATTACTACCGGTACGTTCAGCATGATCAGACGGGTGAGGCTCTGATCGAGTTGATCGACGTCCTAACCACCAACCACACCGGCTTCTTTCGCGAACGAGAGCATTTTCACTTCCTTGTGCGGCGGGTATTTCCCGAGTGGAGTGGGGCCGGTTCGATGCGCATCTGGAGCGCCGCCTGTTCAACCGGTGAGGAGCCGTACACCATTGCTCTTACTGCGCGTGAGCATAAAGGGGTGGAATGCAGAGACCTGCCACGAATTCTAGCTTCGGATGTTTCCACGCGAGCGCTTGAGACGGCGCGTAAGGGAACTTATAAAGCCGAGCGCTTCGACGGCGGAACTGCACCCTGGCTGAGAAAACACCTGCTCCGCGGTGAGGGGCCCAGCCAGGGCTGGTACCGGATGCGTCCGGAGATTTTGTCCATGGTCGAGTTCCGACGTATCAACCTGATCCATGCCTTCCCCGAGGTGGGGACGTTCGCCGTCATCTTCTGCCGCAATGTGATGATCTATTTCAGGCGTTCCGTCCAGGAGCAATTGGTGAAACGCCTGGAAGCTTGCCTGCAGCCCGGCGGCTATTTATTCATAGGTCACTCTGAAAGTCTGACCGGAATTCAGCACGGTCTTCAGTACGTTCAACCGGCGATCTATCGCAAGCGGGTATAAGGAAATGAGACAACTGGTAGTCGGTGTGGGCGACGGCGAGGTAAGCCGGGACCCGGAGATTGTGCTGGTGACATACGCTCTGGGATCGTGCGTTGCCGTCATGCTGCATGATCCGGTAGCAAAGGTGGCCGGGATGGCCCATTTCCTGCTTCCCGAGTCCTCGTCGCCCAAAGTAGACGCGCGTCTCCGTCCCTGGATGTTCGCAGACACCGGGATCCCGCATTTGTTGTGCTCTGCCCTGGCACAAGGTGCTGATAAGCGCCGCCTGGTCATCTCCGCGGCCGGTGGTGCACAAGTGATGGATGATAAAAGCCTGTTCGACGTTGGCAAACGTAATTGCCTGGCCCTGCGAAAAGCTTTGTGGGAGTTTGGCCTGATTACCCAGTGCGAGGAAACAGGGGGAACCGCGATAAGAACGGTTCGTTTCGAAGTGGGCACTGGCCGGGTGTGGCTGCAAACGCCGGATGGACAACGGAAGGAAATGAATCCGCACGTTCGACGTTCAATTTAATCGAGGAGATGATCGATGCCGCTCAATATCATGGTGGTTGATGACTCACCGGTTAGGCAAATCTCAATTCCCGGAAAAGGCGCCCTCATGGGGCCCTATATGGGAGAGTGCAGTGAAGCCGCAGATGGCGAAGAAGCGCTCACGTCGCTGCACGAGCGCTGGATCGATCTTACATTGACCGACGTCAACATGCCGCGGGTGAATGGGGAGGAGTTTGTACGGCGAGTGGGGGTGCGCGCATGAGTCATGGCAGCAAAATCAAAGTTTTGATCGTCGACGATTCTGCAATCGTGCGCAAGGTGCTCACGGAGGCCCTCTCCTGCGAACCGGATATAGAGGTTGTGGGGACCGCCCCCGATCCCTTCGTTGCGCGCGATAAGATTATGGCGCTGAGCCCCGACGTCCTGACGCTGGACATTGAAATGCCGCGCATGGATGGAGTTACGTTTCTGAAGAAGCTGATGCACTACCGTCCGCTGCCGGTGATCGTTATCAGTTCGTTAGGTGGCGCGTCCAGCCGAGCGGCGCTTGAAGCGTTGGAAGCCGGCGCCATTGATGTTTTAGCCAAGCCAGGTGGACCGCAGTCAGTGGGCGAGTTGCGCTTGAGCCTTGCTTCCAAGATAAGGGCGGCAAAGGTATCCAGGCTCAGGACGATTGCGCATGAGCGGCCCGTGACGGCCTCACATGCAATGCGATGGAAGGCAGAGCAGGCGTTCCCGCCCCTCGCCGTCATTGCCATTGGCGCTTCCACCGGAGGAATCGAAGCCATCCAGAGAGTTCTGGTCGAGTTGCCGGAGAATTGCCCAGGCATCGTGATTACCCAGCACATTCCCGCGGTCTTTTCCCGGTCTTTTGCAAATCGCCTGAATGAATTCTGCGCCATTCGAGTACGGGAGGCACAAGACGGCGATCGAGTTGAGCCAGGCCTGGCTTTGGTCGCCCCCGGAAACTTTCATTTGCTGCTCAGAAGTTCGTCGTCCGGCTACCGAGTGGAGGTAAAAGACGGTCCCATGGTTTGCTTCCAACGACCTGCCGTCGACGTACTATTTCATTCCGTTGCCGAGGCTGCCGGTCCCAACGCCACCGCAGCTATTCTTACGGGCATGGGCTCAGACGGAGCGCAGGGAATGCTGGCGATGAAAAAAGCAGGAGCCCGAACTATCGGTCAGGATGAAGAGAGTTGCGTCGTCTTTGGAATGCCGAAAGAGGCGATTCGAAAGGGGGCAGTGGACAGGGTATTGTCGCTCTCACAAATTCCAAGCGCCCTCTTAGCTGAAGCTCGTCACTGAAACCCAGCTGAAAAGATGACCATCCATTCTTGAGACAGGTTCGAATTCTCAGATCTTGGCCCGGTTGCTTTTCCACATCAACCGCACCAACACAAAAACCAGCAGCAAAATTGCTACCCAGGCAAACCAATCGCCCATCACCTGGTACACCGTCCTGCTATGCGAGTCCGCGACATTGACCAGCAATGTTGCAAAAGGGGCAGAACTGCTCCTCACTTCGCCTACGACTCGGCCGCGGTCGTCGCTCACCGTAAGAAATCCACTCTTTGCGGCGCGCGCGATACTGAACCCGTCTTCCACGCCGCGCATTACTGCGATATGACCGTGCCAAGTGTCGTCCACAACGAAGTCCCAGCCCGGAACAAGCATCAGCCCCACGCCGGACTTGCCGTAAAGACGAGCCGGTGACGCGAAGTCCATGTCCTTGCAGATAGCCACGCCCCACTTCTGTGGTGACCGTGACAGTACCGTCAACGCTGCCCCGGGCTTCAGATTCGATTCGAACGGCGGCAGCATGTGCTGCTTGTCGTATCGCCGCACCTCCGAACCCGGCTCATAAATCCGGGCCTGATTGTACTTCACCGTAGAGTCCACATTCACAACGCCTGCTACGATCGTTACTCCTGTCTGGTTCGCGACCGCCTGCAGCGTCGCATCCGTATCTGCGGACCTGCCCTCCTCTATTACGCCCAGCTTCTCCGGCATAACGATTGCCTGAGCTCCGCTCGCCGCTAGTTGCCGCGCCACTCGAGCGTAATCGTGAAACAAGCGCTCGGTATCGGCGCCCGGATCGGTGACCGTGGCGTTCCCTTTTACGTCGGAGGTGATCAGGCCGATCTTTACCATCTGCGTTGGCGACATCGACAGCCGCACCGCACCGAACACCAGCACCACCGCGACCACCATGACGCCTGCAACAGCCACTTGGAGCGCACGCTTCGGCGAGGTCTTTCGCAAATGCAGCGCGATCGCGAGGGCAGCGGGGAACAGCAGCAGCACGAAACTCATCCCCCATGGCCCAGTGATCGAAGCCAGCTGCAGGAAGGGAAGGAAACGCAGTTGAGAATAGGCCAGGCTGCCCGCCGATCCATGTGGCGTCGTGAGGTTCCGGACGAACTCGCTCGTAACCCAGATCGCGGGTAGGGCAAGAAGCCCGCTCCATACCTCCCCGCACAAGACGAGTGCGCGAGCCAACAGCACACCTGCTGCAAACACAGCACTCGCAGCCAGGAAGATACCGAACCATACGAGCCCCGGGGTGCCAATTGTCTGGGTAAGGTAACCCCACATGTTCAGACTGCCCAACAGCATCGCAATCGCCGTCACCATCGCTGCGGCCCAACCGGAATTGCGCAGCGCGAACACAAGCACTGGGAGCGGAGCAATCCACATCAGCGGCCACAACGGGTTGAGACCGTTGCCGAAGTAATACATGGCTCCTGTTGCGGCGATGGATAAAACCGCTTCTGCCAAACGGCGGTAGTTAACTGCGAATGCCATTCAAATACCTCCTAAACGATCGGTGACAAAAGGCACGAAAGTGCTCCGGCGACATCGCCACGCGGCCGCCGAGGTACAGCATCACCAGGCCCTGCATCAGCGCGCCCGTCTCGAAGACGACCTCCCACACATCGTCCTTGCGGAAGTACCCCGTCTCCATGGCACGTGCAATGACATCCGCGGAGACATTGGCCGTGGGCGACCGCCTTGCTCTGAAATCCTCTGGGTACTGCCGCGCGCCTTCCCGCCTGGTGAGAAACATCAGTTCGAATAGACGCGGCTTCTCAAAGGCGTGATCGAGAAAAGCATCGAGGATCGTGAGCAGCTGTCGTTCGACCCCGCCCGCCAGCCGCAAGCCCGCTAGCTTTTCCGCCAACTCCTCGAACCCGTCATTCGCCAGCGCATTCAGCAGAGCGTCACGGTTCGAATAGTGCCGATAGAGCGCCATCGGTGTCGTGCCAACGGCAGAAGCGACGCGGCGCATTGTCACCCCTTCCGCCCCGTCTTTATCAAGCAGGCCGCGGGCGGCGCCGGCGATCTTCTTTGTCGTCGTTATCGTCATGTGTACATTGTATACCTAAAATGTATACGATGTATACGCGGCCGGCCGATCAACTTGTTTTTTGACTGAGGGAACGGTCCCAGCGAGGCGGAAAAATACCCGTCACCGCTGTTCAAGTCCGAACAGAGGATCTCAATTGTGGACGAGTCAACTTTATGAGAGGAAAGCGGGTGCCTCGATCATGCTGGCTGGGACGACGCTACGCCTGACGTTGGCGGCCGTGATCGCCGCACCGATTGCGCCCGCCGGGCAGCGAATCTCGATCCAGTGATGCTCTGCATGCCGACCAGGTTCACGATTTGAAGCCCAATGCACCACGAATAGATTCGTCAGCGCCTGAGGTTGATCTTTGCGAGATCAATGATTTCATTTCCGCGGCCATCAAGAACGGCTTTGATCATGAACAGGCTGAAACCCTTGATCTGATCGACGGTAATGCTTGGGGGCATGGATAGCTCCTGCCGGCTAACTATTGCTTCAATCAGTGCCGGTCCATCATGCCGGAGTGCCTGCTCGATCATCGGCCTGACTTGATCCGACGTTTCGGCGCGGAGGCCGAGGATGCCGGCCGCCTCAGCCATTTTTGCGAAATTCGGATTCTGCAAGTCGGTGCCAAAGTCGAGGATGCCGGCCGCCTTCATTTCCAGTTCAACGAAGGCAAGTGAGCCGTTGTTGAAGACGATCAGCTTGACGGGAACCTTTAACTGGCGCAGCGAAAGCAGATCGCCCATGAGCATCGCGAACCCGCCGTCCCCTGATAGCGAGATGACCTGGCGGCCGGGATGACTGACCTGCGCGCCGATGGCCTGCGGTAACGCGTTTGCCATCGAGCCGTGCGTGAAGGACCCAAGCAAGCGGCGCTTGCCGTTCATGCGGAGATAGCGCGCGGCCCAGATGGTCGGGGTTCCCACGTCGCAGGTGAATACCGCATCCTCTGACGCGAGTTCATCAAGAACCTTGGCAACGTACTGGGGATGGATCGATTTCTCTCCAGATCCGCTGGTGGCCAGATCGTCCAGGTTCTTGCGCGCCTCGCGGTAGTGACGGAGCGAAGCAGTCAGGTGTGCATCGCTGGATTTGACATCAAGCCTGTGATTCAGCGCGGCGAGGGTGGACTTGACGTCACCGACCAGACCCAGGCTAACCTTGGTGCGACGGCCGATCTGTTCACCCCGGATATCGATCTGAATGATGGTGGCTTTTTCCGGATAGAACTGCTGATATGGGAAATCCGTTCCCAGCATCAGCAGCGTGTCGCAGTTCATCATGGCGTGATAGCCGGAAGAGAAACCGAGAAGCCCCGTCATGCCCACATCGAACGGGTTGTCGTACTCAATGAACTCCTTTCCCCGCAGGGCATGTACGATGGGTGCCTTCAGTTTGCTCGCCAGGTCAATCAACTCACTGTGAGCGCCGGCGCAGCCAGCACCCGCCAGTATGGTGGTATTGCGGGATTTCTTGAGCGTGGACACGAGCTCGGCGATCTCATCTTCGGACGGGCAAACGGTAGGCTTTGCCTCATGGAATTGCAGGCGCGGACCCGCTGTGACGGCGTCTTGCAAAGCGACGTTTCCAGGAAGGGCAATAACGGCGACACCCCGGCGCGAGATGGCGGTCTGCATCGCGATCTCGAGTATCCTGGGCATCTGTTCGGGATGAGAAACCAGTTCGCAGTAATGGCTGCACTGCGCGAAGAGATGCTCAGGATGAGTCTCCTGAAAGTAACCGCTCCCGATTTCGTCGCTGGGAATCTGTGCGGCGATGGCAAGGACGGGAACCCGGCTTCGATGGCAGTCGTAAAGCCCGTTGATCAAATGCAGATTACCGGGACCGCAACTTCCTGCGCAGACCGCCAGCCGTCCGGTGAGATGGGCCTCCGCTCCCGCGGCAAAGGCCGCTGTTTCTTCATGGCGCAAGTGGATCCAATCGACCTGTCGGGTTGCCCGAATGGAGTCCGTAATGCCGTTGAGCGAATCACCCGAGACGCCGTAAATTCGCCGAACTCCAGCCGCTGCCAGAACATCCACTAACAGGTCCGCAACTCTCTTCTTGGCCATCGTAACTCCTTTCCTGGGATCAGAAGCATATTGAAACGGAGTTGAATCCAGGTGCCAGGTCAGTTCGTTGTGCGCAAACCGACATGACCGCGCGGATTGCCCAGTCTTGGGATGGCGTCAAACAATTAACGCAGCAGGGCGGATGCGGCCCAGAGAATCGGCGCCTGCCCGTGAAAATCTCCAGTTCTTCGCTTTCTTTCCAGGTAATACTCCAAATCATTCTTTTTGCCCGTGCCCTCGCAAACGCTCGTCACATCATCGTTTTGATCGATGTAACCGGCGACCGCAATCCAGGCTTTGCGGGCTGCAGGTCCGTAAGAGCCGGCGTCGAGCCACCCCTTTTTGACGCCGGTGATAAGGGCAAAAGTAAACATCGCCGAACTTGAGCTTTCGGGCCATGCCTCTTCGTGATCGATCAGTTGCCGCCACATCCCGTCCGCGCCCTGGTACTTGAGCAGGGCCGCCATCATTTTCATGTAGCCTTGAAGAATCCGAGCACGGCGTGGGTGGTCCGGAGGGAGATCACTCAGCATCTCGGCCATTCCCGCGGCAAACCAACCGTCGCCGCGTCCCCAGAAAAACGGGACGTCTGGCGCATGATAAAAGAGTCCATTTGGCTGTTGAAGTTTGTCGAGGTAGGAAACCATCTCGTCGGCATCGCGATCCAGATACTTTTTGTTGCCTGTGGCCCTGTAGGCCTCTAACTGCAGGATCGTGAGCATGTACATGTCATCGACCCAGTAGCGTGTTTCCGCAGAGAGCCCGTCGGCCTGGGGATTCTCCCACTGGCGGTCCGCCCACGATTGTCCGTAGCTCAGATATTTCGGGATCTTGGTTTGAATTCCGATTTCCAGCGGAATGATTCCGAAAATTGAATCGTCCACGTGATGGCGGATGGGAATTCGGGAAGCTTCCGCTCCACCCGGCATCAGAGGTTCAAAGCGGTGGATCAATCCTTCGCGCAGCGCGTCATCATGAGTCAACTGGGCAAACGTCAACGCTCCATACCATGTGGCCGCTTCTGAATAGTGAATCGTGGCGGTATATTGATGCGGGCTGCTCACGAAATGCGCAGCAACACGGTGACCCACTTCCTGCGGTGAAGATCCCGCAGGCCAATTGCTGAAGTAGTCTGATTGCGCCAGGGCAGCCACGACCGCGCCTTGCACAAGCAAGCCCGACGCCGCGATCTTCAAAAGGAAATTCATGTTTCAAGCTTCTCCTGACGAACAGATTGTAGAGGACTGACCACGCGCAGACACTAATCTACCGGATTTGTGCCGGGAATCGTCAAGTGGATTTCAAATGGTGCTCCTTCCTCTAGTTCTCAATCACCGCAGGTCCAGGTGTGATCATTCTGCCGTTGTGGCATACGATGGACGAGCGACAGATTCATTCTCCAGACGAGTCTCCTATGGCCAAGCAGGATTCCAGAGAACTTCTTTTCTTCACCCGAGCATCGCTCTTCCTGTTCATACTCGCTTCAGGGACCACTCTCCGCGCACGAAACATGTGTGATCCGCGCGCCTACGGGGCAAAGGGAGATGGAATCACGAACGACACGGCCGCAATCCAGGCGGCGATTGATTCATGCGCGCGAGGGTCGGGTGGAACGGTCAGCCTAAAGGTGGGCATTTATTTGAGCGGTCCCATCGTCCTCAAGAGCAACGTGACCTTGTCGCTCGTAAAGGGAGCAACTTTACGGGGGTCTGCTAAACATCAGGATTATCCGTCAAGGACGGAGTTTCGCCTTCCTGACCTGCAGCCGCTCATTAGCGCGATCAATGCTGAAAACGTCTCAATCACAGGCGAAGGGACGATTGACGGAGCGGGTGAAAGCTGGTGGCAGGAGGCTCGAAGCATCAAAGATCATGGGATTCTTGGCACCGGGCACCCCCGCCCGAAACTTATCATCTTCGATCATTGCAAGCATGTTCTGCTGGAGGGAATCACAGTCCAAAATTCACCGATGTGGCACGTGGTCCCTTATTACTCTGACGACGTCAACATTCGCAACATTCGAGTCGTTGCGCCGGCAAATTCCCCCAACACCGATGCAATCGATCCATTCTCCTCGTCCCACGTCATCATCGACCATGTTTTTGCTGATGTTGGGGACGATGACGTTGCCATCAAGTCTGGAGCTATCAACTCTCCCGGGCCTGATTCACCGAGCCGCGACATTACCATTACCGATTGCACCTTTCTGCACGGGCATGGAATTTCTGTCGGGAGCGAGCTTGCCGGCGGTGCGCAGAACATCCGGGTCGAACGCATTCACCTCGAGGGTACTGACAATGGCATTCGGATAAAGGCAAACCGAGATCGCGGCAATGATGTAAGCCAACTTGTTTTTCGCGACGTCGATATGAAAAATGTGAAGAACGCGTTGATCATCAGTGAGTATTATCCGAAAATCCTGCCGGATAGCGTTGAAGAGGCGCAACCAGTTACTCGCCTCACGCCTCACTTTCACGACATCAGGCTCGAAAATATCACCGCGACGGGCAGCGACTCGGCGGCCGTGATCGTTGGGCTTCCCGAATCTCCCATCTCAAGTGTTGTTCTGCAAAACGTGAGAATCAACGCCCGAACGGGGCTGACAGTTGGCTACGCTGAGGTGTCAGGCAAAGACGTATCGATCAAGGTTCAGGAAGGAGCACCGATTATGAAACTCGCCGGAGCGCAGATTTCATTGCGCTGAATCGAGGAACTCAAGTGGCACAAAAAGTCATCTTGGTTTTCGATCTACTGGCCGCTCCATTCCTTGAGCAGTCTGCGCCATTTGCAAATGCTTTTCCATGAGTTTTCTTGCTTCGTCCGCCTTACGGGCACGAATTGCTCGATAGATCTCGCGATGCATCTCTGCGGATTCTCGAAGATCCGTGGCGCGCTCCACCGTCTTGCGACGCTTATCATACATCGATGATGTAACGGTCTCCATAATGGCCGCGAGAATAGGGTTCCCTGAAGCTTGTGCGATGATGCGGTGAAACAACACGTCGTGAATGAGGTACTCTCCAGGGCTCTCCATCGAGGCGAACATCTCCGCAACTTCTTCCGCCAAGGCCAGCTGGTGTTCTTCCTTTCCGCGCTCGGCCGCCAGTGCGGCCAAGTTAGTCTCAAGCAGGATGCGTGCTTCGAACATGTGCCACGATTGAACGCCGTGCAATGCGCCCATCAGGCTCAGAGACGTCTTTCCAAACTCAGGTGGTCCGTCTGAGACAAATGTCCCCACTCCGTGTTTGATCTTCATTACGCCCATTGCTGCCAGATAGCCTATGCCCGCTCGAAGACTCGCGCGACTTATCTTGAGCGTTCGCGCTAATTCACGCTCTGGTGGAATCTTGTCTCCCGGTTGCAACGTGCCATTCTCGAGCAAAGATCGGACGTGGTTGACCACTTGCATGGTCCGATGTCGGTCAGGCGATACTTTCGAATTCTCAGAGAGGTGAATCGGACACATTCGAAACAGTCCTTGATCTAGGGTTTGTGAGGCGTGCTGGATTCGAGGGTACTCCTCATTACGCATTTATGTTGCAGAAAACGGGTGCCATCTGTGAGTAATTCCGAAACCCTTGATTACTGGGATGGTTAGACCACAAGCACCGTATGCTTCTCCGAGCGGCCGCATTTGTTCGAACAGGGCAGCCTTTCAAGGTAATGTGGCAGAAACGACGGCCACTTGACAATCCCTGAGAGGGTCTGTAAATATTCTCGCGCGGTGCAAGTGGTCAGACCACTCTAAAACCCAGATTCCCCGTAATCCCCGTTCCCGTCTGCTTGGAGGCCTCATGCGAAAGCCATGCTTCAAATCACATGGGTTGTCAGTCCGCAAAACAATCATCTTCTTCTATGCGGCCATCCTGATGCTCGGCGCACGCGTCGAAGCTCAAATTGCGGGCACCGGCAATATTCAGGGAACGGTGATTGACAGCACCGGAGCCGTGGTCCCGCGAGCCGCAATAATCCTGACCAACGAATCCACTCATGTAACGCACGAAACCACGAGTGATAGCGCCGGAGTCTATGTTTTCCCCGGGATTCCGATCGGAAGCTATGACGCTACAGTCACGGCGCCAGGATTCAAGACTTATGTTCGGACCGGAATCGTGCTCGAAGTGGGCAGCAGCATTGCAATAAACGCAGCTCTCGCCGTCGGCACTGCGGAGATGAGAGTGGAAGTTCATTCGGAGGGTCTCTCCCTTCAGACCGAAGACCCGTCGTTTAAGCAGACCTTGGACCAGGAGGCGGTAACGGAGATGCCGCTGAATGGCAGACAGATGACGGCCCTGATTACGCTTTCGGGTGGGTCCGCTCCGGCTCCCGGGAATGACTTCACTGGAAGCAAGTATTCTTACCAGACCATTGCCGTTTCTGTTGCGGGCGGCAACGGGAACACAACCTTGTGGCGGCTGGATGGGGGAGATAATCAGGACTACATGGGCAACGGAAATCTACCGTTTCCGTTCCCTGACGCGGTCAGCCAGTTCAGCGTAGAGTCCTCGGTGCTGGGAGCGCAGGATGGTGAGCATACGGGCGGCATGGTCAATGTCGTGACCCGTTCTGGAACCAATTCCTACCACGGCGAAGCGTTCGAGTTCATCCGCAACAATTTCATCGACGCCACAAACTTCTATTCCACATCGAAGGACACGTTGCATCAGAACCAATTCGGCGGTACTTTCGGCGGCAAGATAATCCGTGACAAGCTATTTGCTTTCGCCGGATACCAACATCTCAAAGCCGATCAGTCTCAAGCGAGCACTGAAGCATTTGTGCCCACCGCCGCAAATTTGGCCGGCGATTTTTCGGTGACAGACGGACCCAATTGCGAAGCTTCCGGCAAGACAGTTCAACTCGTTGATCCGTTGACTGGCGCGGCATTGCCGGGAAACAAATACCCCACTCAACCCACTTATAATGCGCAGGCTTTGGCGTTAGAGAACTACTTGCCGAAAATCGACCCGGCGGTGGACACAAAGGGGTGCGGGCTCGTCTCTTACTCGATTCCATCAGAAACCTTCGACAACCAATTTGTGACCAGGGTCGACTACACCATCAACCCCAAGAACAATCTGTATGGGCGATATCTCGTCGACGGCTACCAGGCTCCTGCGTTCTTTTCTCCGACCAATATTCTCATCACCACGCAATCCGGAAATATCGAGCGAGTGCAATCATTCACTCTGGGGGAGGCGTACACTATCACCCCAAACCTGGTAAACGCGGCTCATGCCACGATTCTTCGGCGGGTTAACAATCGCGGATACGCGAGCAGCGATATCAATGCTTCCAAACTAGGCGTGAACATTTACCAGGCGGTGCCGAACGGCCTGCAAATCACTGAAGGAAAGTTCACGATCGGCGGCGGCACGAACTCGGTGTCTCACTTCAACGACAATACCCTCACCCTGGATGACGAGGTGACGTGGGTGCACGGGAGACATCAAATTATTTTCGGCGGGGAGTGGGTTCAGAACCAACTCAACATTGGCAATGCCTACGAATCCAACGGGGTTTTCACGTTCAACGGGGAGTATAGCGGCAGCGGGCCGAACGGCGGAAGCGTCATCGGCGATCAGAATCTGGATTTCCTCTGGGGCACGTTGAGCGCATTCCAGCAAAGCAAGCAGCAGCAAAATGCGCTGCGCGGACCGATCCCCAGCCTGTATGCGCAAGATACATTTCACGCCACCAACCGACTGACTCTGGTTGCAGGCCTTCGCTGGGGCCCGAATTTCATGCCGGTGGATTATTTCAATCGCGGAAGCGTGTTCAATATGGCCGACTTTCTTTCTAATACAGTCAGTTCGGTCTACCCCAATGCTCCCGCAGGAATACTGTTCTATGGAGACAAAGGGGTTCCGCGAGGTTTCACCGCGAATTCACCCTGGCAGTTCTCCCCCAATGTGGGTGCATCATTCGATCCTCGAGGAGACGGCAAGACCGTCTTTCGCGCGGGAATGCAATTGGCCTACGACAAGCCGAACTTCTTCACCGGCCAGCGCACCCAGCAGAACCCTCCGTTTGCTACTGCCATCAGCAATTTGCAAACATCCTCATCAGGGCCGCTGAGTTTTAGCAGTCCGTGGTCTGTCGGTTCCATTACGAGCGATCCATTCCCTCAGCCCATCATTCCCACTCCTGCTCAAGCGCAGTTCTTCGCGCAGTCCCAGTACATCGTGATGCCCCAGCAGTTTCACGCAGCGTATACGATGCAATGGACCTTCAGCATGCAGCACGAGTTTGATCGCGGGTGGCAGATGCAGCTCGATTACATTGGCAATACCACCCGTCATGATCCTCTTGGATTTCCCCTGAGTCCTGCTGTGTTCATTCCCGGAGTGTGGGGGGCCCATGGCAGCGGTTGCTCGGGGATTGTAACCACTGGACCCGCCGCAGTGAAGCCGGGTGCGGCGGGAACCAATTGTTCCACCACGAAAAACCAGGCTTCGCGCTTTGCGCTGACCATCGCTAATCCGGCACAGGGAAACCAGTTGCTGGGAGGCGGTGCCGGGTCGGCGCTTGTTGGTGATGAGGGAACCGCCAACTACAACGGCCTGGTTGCAACAATGCAGCATAGGCTTTCATCGACCTTCAGCCTGCTTGCCAACTGGACATGGTCGAAATGCCTGGACATTGCGGATGGCCAGGGGGACCTTGCGGGAACGAACGTTGAGGATCCGAACAATCCAAGGCTCGACTATGGTCCCTGCGGTTTTGATTACCGCCATGTAGAAAACCTTGTGATTGTGGCCAAGAGTAAAGTTCATCGCTTCAATCGATTTGGGCGGGCAGTGGTCAACGATTGGGAACTTGCGCCCCTCATGCACATCACAAGTGGAACCGCGCTGAATGTCACCTCTGGACAAGATAATTCGCTCACTGATGTTAGCAACGATCGCCCTAATCTAGTTCCGGGAGTCAACCCTTACGCTGAGGTGAAGTTCAGCCGGGCTAGCGGCGAGGCAAACCGCGAATATCTGAACCCAGCCGCGTTTGCGCAGGTTACAGCACCGTGCGGCACAAATCTCAACGGTTGTGCCCAATTGGGAACGTACGGAAATGTGGGCAGGAATGCCTTCAGGACTCCCCCTTTCTTCCAACTCGATTCCCAGATCTCGCGGCTGTTTCCTATCCGCGAAAGCCTCACCCTCGATCTGCGTCTCGAGGCTTTCAACGTCCTGAATCATCCGGATTTCGGTTTGACGACACCCCAGACGCTGACATCTTCGACGTTCGGCCAGGTCTCGGCTACAGCCACAGGCAACGCCGCCAGAGTGTTTCAGGGGAGTGTAAAGCTCATATTCTAGAGACGCAACGGTCAATTGCATTCAATGGAATCGGTCTCGAATTGTTGATACATGCCGGTTTCGCACGTTGACGGTGGGGAAGGGAACAGTCCGCGAGAGAATAACCGGTAAAGGAGCAACATGCCATTTTTCGACTCGAGCCGCAGGAATTTTGTGAAAGTGGGCAGCGCCGCACTGGCGGGGACCGCCGTATCGTGGAACGCTTCCAGCTATGCCGCTATCGTGGGCGCCAATGACCGCGTGAAAGTCGGTGTCGTCGGCTGCGGAGACCGCATGAAGGGAGCCCTGATTCCAGCTTTTTGTCAACATGCCAAGGAGATGAATTTTGAGTTTGTCGCGGTCTCCGATATCTGGAACCGCCGTCGCGAAGAAGGCGCTGCATACATTCAAAAGCTCGGCGGATCTTCGGTTGCGGCAGTCCGGAATAACGACGAGCTCTATGGGCGCAAAGACGTCGACGCGGTGCTGATTGCCACAGCAGACTTTCAGCACGCCCTGCACGGGGTGGAAGCCGTTAACGCCGGTCGCGACGCTTACGTGGAAAAGCCCACCGCCCACACCATGGACGATGCGCGCAAATTTCTGGCAGCGGTTAAAAAGACCGGCAAGATCGTTCAGGTCGGAACGCAGCGGCGCAGCACACCCAGTTATCAGAAGGCCGCCGAATATATCAAGTCCGGTGCCTTCGGCGACATCGTGATGGTTGAGATGACCTGGAACGTCAACCAGCCCGGACGCTGGCGCCGGCCCGACGTCGTTCCTCTCCTAAAGGAACAGGACACCGATTGGCAACGTTATCTCCTCAACCGCCCGCACGAACCCTTTGATGCTCGCAAATACCTCGAGTTCCGTCTGTTCTGGCCTTACTCATCCGGCATTCCGGACCAATGGTTGGTTCACCAGATCGATACCGTTCATTGGTTCACAGGCTTGCCTCATCCGCGCAGCGTGGTTGCAAATGGAGGGATCTATCTTTGGAAAGACGGACGCCAGAACTGGGACACCATGACCGCTGTCTTTGATTACGGTCCGCTCGACGACATGTCGAAGGGATTTCAAGTGCAGTACACTTCGCGCTTTACTAACTCGGCTGGAGGCGTTAAAGAGCTTTACTACTCCAACGGCGGAATGCTTGACATGGACAAGCAGCGCGTCACCCCGGATGGCGGTCTCACGGCCAAGTCAGCGGCAGAGATGGGTAAGAAAGCGAATCAGCTATCCAGCTTCTCGCTGGTCGACCACGTCGAGGCGGCATCGACCGCTGCTGACACGGGAGCGGATCCCCAAACGTCGGCGAACATGCGCAACTGGATGGAGTGCGTTCGATCGCGCAAGACTCCGAACGCCCCCATTGAAGCCGGTTACAGCCACTCCATCGCATTGTGCATGAACGTCGCCGCAATTCAGACCGGCCAGAAGGTAACGTTCGATGACAAGACTCAGCAGGTGATGGTGGGAGGAAAGGTGCATGCGTAGAGCGGCCATTTGCGGATTGGTGGCCGCCGCCATGTTCGTGAATGGTCATGCTCGCTGCGCCAGTTCCACTCACGGAGTCCAGGTAGTTGAGAACGAGTCGGAGCGTCGTGTCGACATCACAATCGACGGCATGCCATTCACCTCGTATATCTGGCCAACCTCGCTCAAGAAGCCGGTACTCTATCCTCTCATTGCCGATCAACAGATCACCGTTACGCGCGGATACCCGCTCGATCCGCGGCCGAATGAGCGCGTCGATCATCCGCACCATGCCGGCCTGTGGTTCAACTATGGCAACGTGAACGGGTTTGATTTCTGGAATAACTCCGACGCCATCAAGCCTGAAGATCGATCCAAGATGGGTTCGATTCTCCACACCGCCATCATCTCCGCCAAAAGCGGAGTAGACCGCGGCGAACTCGTGGTCGAATCTGTCTGGGTAACGGGCGAGGATAAGAAAATCCTCGCTGAAACCACCCGCTACGTCTTTATCCGCCGGGGCAACACTCGAATCATTGATCAGGTTGTAACTCTCAAAGCGCTGGACCGCGCGGTGTTCCACGACGATAAGGAGGGTCTGTTAGGCCTCCGCGTTGCAAGCTGGCTCGAGTCGCCGGAGGAAAAGGGCGGAGTCTTCCTGGATGCGAACGGTCACCCAACCAAGGTTGAAGCGAAAGAGAAAACCGACGCAAGCGGAGTCTATCGCAGCAGTGAGGGAATTAAAGGCGGGGCGGTGTGGGGCACGCGTGGCCGATGGTGTTCGCTCACCGGCCACACCGGCAACCGCACGGTCGCGATCGCAATCCTGGATCATCCCGGGAATCCGGATTATCCCACTTATTGGCACGCCCGGGGATATGGCCTGTTTGCCGCCAATCCGCTGGGGAGAAGCATCTTCGATCCCAAGAGTCCTCCCCTCAACTTCACTCTTGAGAAGGATCAGACCGCGACATTTCGCTACAGAATCATGCTGCTTACGCATGAACCCGGGATGGAAGAACTGAATAAAGAGGCCAACGGATTCGCTGGTTCAAGCCAGTGATCGGGAATTACAAAAGTGGCTCGCTCGGCCTGGTATGCCCCCGGTCAGCCGGGCAGAGTCGTTGGCTATGCCACGGTATAGCCGCGGCCGCGTTAGCGGCCCGCGGCGAGCGGTTAGAGGCGCCGTCTGCGGCGAGAAAAGCCTCATCGCGCAGGCAGAAGTGATTTTAGGGGTGCTGAGGCTTCTTCGACGCTTGATTTGCTGCTTTTCGCGCCGCGATCTTTTGCCGCACTACTTTCTGTTGCGCCGGTGTCAACACTCTGAAGATCTCCCCGTACTCCAAACGGGTGTATCCCAGGATCATCGCATCCTTTTGGTCCGGGGTCAGCTTTTCGCTTTTGGCGACCACGGCTTTCTTTGACTCAGAATCCTGGTGAATCTTGGCAATCTGCGCCTTCTCCTCATCGGTGTAGTCTAGCCCTTCGAAATCGTCCCCGGGTTGTGCGCTCCTGGTCACGGGATCGCCGGCGGGAACCGGTCTTGAAGGCGGACCCGCGGGGTGTTGATCGGTGTCGCCGCGAGCCGGCCCCGGCACCGCGATCATGAAGAGGAGTGCAACAGCAATGACAAATGTGTTCGCAATTCGAATCTTGGCCATAAGCAAACTCTTTTCCGCAATTGAGATAGTTTTTGTTGCGAATCACAATTACCGGTCAGCGCAGGGGTACCGAAAGGGAACTTGCTCAGTTGTGATCCGTCCCTGCAATCCCCTAGAACCGCGCGCGGCATGATCCCTGCGCTATTCCACCATAAGTCCGCGCGCGTGAAAGGTGCCAATCACAACGTCGACGCGATCGCCGGGCTTGATCACTCGTCCGGCGTTCGAGAACGCCATCCAGTAGGTCTTGCCGGCCTCGATCTCGTGGGGGGCCTGGCGCAGTTGCCCGACCTTCTCCATCGTCGGGACGACCAGCTCCACGCGCTTTTCCGGGCACTGCAGTAGGGGCTCGAACTTCTTGTCGCTCAGTGTCTTGGCCTTTGCCGGGTCCAGAACGCGGTAGTTGAAGCGAAGAATGATTCCCGACTCCACCGCCTTGACGCTCGGTGCTTCAATCCCCCACACCGCTTCGAAAATTGCCGCCTCTCGGTTGGCGATCCGAGCGGGTTGATTCCGGTAGACAGCCGAAGGTGCGGCAGGTTTTCCGGCCGAAGGTGCCCCACTGGTCCCGGGGCTTTGAGGCGACTGCGCCTGGGCATTGGAAACGGCATGACTGCCCGACAGGGCGGCGCATACAAGGATGATTGCACTTGCTGTTGTTGACTTCCTGAGCATAAGACCCTTATTCCTGTCCGGCCGGCAGCCTATTTGCCGCCAGCCATTGAAACGGAGCACATTTCAATCGCCTTGTCCTTGGGCATCTTGGCGAACTCGTTCTTAGCATCGGCGTACGCGTCTTTGTAGTCCTGGGTCTTGCGCACGTCTGCCACTTCCTTCTCGGACGCGCCCTTCACCAGTTCCTTCTTCAATTTCTCGTACTTTTCGGAGTCATTTGGATTCGCGTTGGCGCAGAAATCCAGGGTTCCTTCAAACTTCGCGAATGCATCATTCGGGATTGGCAACTGCGCGCCACCCAACTGTGGAATGACGAGTGCAGCGACTAACAGGATGGAACGATTGATCTTCATGGCCATATCCTATCTCGGGTGCTGTTGCGAGGCATCGACGTGTCAACCGCCCACACAGGATACCGAACGAGGCGGCGGGGCGAACTTGATCTGTTGCAAACAGCGCGGAGTTCAGCCGCGAACCCGGATCAAGTACCCCTCAAACTGCGAAATGCTGCTCGCGGTGGTTGCCGCGAGCAGCATTTCTTGTCTTGGCTTAGCCCATCGTTATTGGGCAATGCCGGTTAGCACTGCGGACTGCGGTGAACCCGTCGCGGTGTCCGTAAAGCTGATCGATCCGACGTGGGTCCCGACGGATCCAAGCCGGGTGAAGTTGACTTGCACCGTGCAAGTTGCGCCTGGAGCCAGGTTCGTTCCGGCGCAACCATCGGTCCCCTTGGTGAAGGCCCAGATGAGACCTGCCCCACTGACCGTGTCGGCGGTAATCGCAACATCCGATCCACCGGCTGCTGTGCTGTTTGTCACCGTGACGGTTCCGGATCCCGAGAGAGTTCCGGACGGCACAGTGATGGTGAGCGGGGTGATCGTCAAGGTGCCCTTTGCGGCGACTCCTGTACCAGTCAGCGTTACAGGTGTCGGCGTGACGGTTGCACCCGTGTAAGCCACCGTGAGCGTTCTGCTGTAGGCAACCGCGGTTGTTGGAGCGAATCGCACGTTGATTGTGCAAGTCGCGCCGACGTTGAGGTTTGCACCGCAGGTTCCGCCCGCGCCGCCAGTAGGCCGCGAGAACGGTTGAGGCGTTCCGCCGCCGAGGGTGAAGGTGCCGCCAGCGAGTGCTACGTTGCCGGTATTTGTCACCGTCAAGGTTAGCGAGTTGCTCGTCGTCCCAGTCGCCCAGTTTCCGAAGGCGAGCGGGTTCGGGCTTACGGATGCGGAGTGAACTGGAACCACGCCCGTTCCGCTGAGCGTGACCGGTGAACCGGAGGCTGTCACGTTGGTGGCCGCTACAGTGAGCGAGCCATTGACCGCTCCGGGCGCGGTCGGCGTGAATACTACATTGATGGTGCAGGCCGTGTTGGCAGCCAAGGAAAGCAACTGTGCTGTTGTGCACCCGCCGGCTGACCGCGAGAAGCCCGTCGTGAACGTAAGCGTGATGCCCGTTGCTGGCGCCGTGCCTGTGCTGTGCAGTGTCAGTGTCTGCGGAGCACTGGTGGTTCCATCCAGAACGTTGCCAAAGTTCAGCGGTCCGCCAGTGACGCTCAAGATGGGCGTATTGGGAGGAACAACGTATTCAACTGCACCTGGGTCAAAGTTGCCTGTTGTCGGCCTCGGGTTGTTGAAGAAGTCGTTGGCCGGGTGAGGTTGTGAAACTGGGATGATGCCAAGTGTGCCGTCTGTCAGCGCATAGTTGCCGAGCACCGTATTGGTGACCGGGTTCAGAAGAGACAGCGGTCCCCAGCGCAGGTTGATCCAGTTGTTGCCCTCGTCGACGGTGGCAACCGGAGTGAGGTTGAAGATGGGGTTGGGAACGGAGGCGTCGGAGATGCCCGCCGGGACGTCCCAGCCAGATGCTCCAAACTCCGGAGGAGTCCGAGCACCGTCGCAGTACTGGCTGGCGAAGTTCGGGTTACTTGCCGTGTTGGTGCTGGCGTATCCGGCGGTGCTGGTTATCACCGAGTAAGTCGGGGCCAGCGTTACGCCCGATTCATGGCCGTTTACGGTCATGTCGCCGCGTGCGCCGATGTCCCAGTAGCTTGCGGCTACGCAGGCTCCGGTGCCACCGGTGATGGTTATCCCCGCGCCGTTTGCGGCTGTGCTGCCGGTTTGCGGCTGAGTCGGGGCCAGGGTGGTGGTGAAGGCGTTATAGAGCGAGACCACATTCTGCTGGTACTGCGCGCTGAGAGCACCCACGCCGATGTAGTACGCGCTGTTCTGCCAGAAGATGTTGTTCTCCAACAGCGGGTACGAGTAACTCCTGCATGTTCCGTTGTGTGCGGCTGTCTGGTAGTGGCCCGGCGGGCAGGTCACCCCGGTAGTCGGAAGATTCGCTACCAGGATCGAGCTGTTCTGAACGCTCACCAGTCCGGCGACTTGAGGACACGAGGTTTCCGTGCCAATGATGCAGTTGGTTCCCTCCGCGCTGGCGAGAGGAGCCCCGATGGTCGTGAACAGGACTCCGGCCGATGCCGTGGTCGAGTTCGAAACCACCGTGTTGTTGATGATGTTGGTGTTCAGGGCGTCGAGGAGGGAAATACCCGCGCCATCCCATCCCGCTACGTTGTCCGCGATGATGTTGTTGGTGATCTGGGGCGAGAACCACTGGCCGGGGGTTGTGGGGAAGGCCAGCACATCCGAGCCGTTGACGCTCTGGAGGCGCAAACCGCCGCCGCTGCCCGATTCCGCAGCGTTGCCCATGATGAGGTTGGCATTGATCATCAGGTTCGGACCGATGCCGTCGCTGGGGAGGAGGGTGGCTGGAGCAGAGATGCAATCCGTATCGGTCGTCGTGCCGCAAGTCGGCGTGATGTCGGGAGTGCCCATCACGAGGAGACCGCCGCCGTTGGCCGGGATCGTGGGGTTGAGGCTCTGGTTGAAGAGGATTGAGTTGTGTTCGATGTCGCCGTTGAAGCTGAAGCCCATGTGGGCCACACCGCCGCCATCGCCGCTGCTCAGGTTGCCGCATACCCAGTTGTACTGGAACTTGTAGTAGTCGGCGCCAGTGCAGATGCTGATGCCGCCTGCGCCTGCCGGTGTACCGGAGAACAGTTCGTCGCCGGTGGACGAGTTGAGCGAGATGTAGTTGTTGTGGATGTTGACATTCAAATTCTCGCAATAGGGCAACTGACCGTTGGCAGCAACGCCGGAGTTCACGCAGGAGCCGGGGTCAAGGACGGTGGCGGCACCCGCGATCTGTTCAGGAGCAAACTCGCCCTGGCCAAGGTTGATACCGCCGGAGAGCGTTCCCGCATTGCTGGAGATCCGGTTGTTGGCGATTTGCAGGTTATGCCCCCATGCATGGACGAAGATGCCGCCGCCGCCCTGGGAACTGTCGGTAATGCCCAACCCGTCGATGCTGGAGGGGTTGCACATGTAGTTGCTTGGGAATGGATTGGTCGTATTGCTTCTGCTGGTATGGCAGAGCGGATTCGCATCGCCCGTGCCAGATTGATAGGCACCGGAAACGGATACCGGGCCTGTCAGCAGGGTAGTCCCAGCGGCGAACGTTCCCTCCGTGGCTCCGGGAGCTCCGATGCCGCCCGAACCTGTCGGGAAGTTTACGCCTTTACCCAGCACGGTAATTCCCGCACCTTCGAGGGCGCCCATCAGGGATGGCTCTTGCAACAACTGGGCGAGGTTGCCGTTCAGCGAGGCGTCCCACCCAATCACCGCCTCCGACGGCAGTGGATCCACCTGGGCATTGTCGGAATTCTCAACAAAGTAATTCCACCCATTTGCCGGGCAACTATCCACCTGCGAGGGGTCGTACGGATTGGTTGAGCGTGAGGGGAGTCCCCTGGAGGCTCAAGCCGAACAAGCAGTTGACGTGCTGACGCCACGGATCGAGCTTGCCGGCGGGTTGAGTGTTGGCGTTGATGATGCTGGAGGCCGCGCTGACACCTTGCAGGCGGACGGGCTTCCACATCAGCAACAACTCGTTGTGGGCTGCAGTGGTCTCGCCGGTAATGGTGGCGCCACCGGTTGCAGGCTGCTGGCACGAAACCGCGCCGCTTGCGGCCTTGCAGGTCGGGTCAACAATGATCAGATCACCCGGTGCCGCCTGGTCAATCGCGGTCTGTATGGACCCCGATGCGGAGACGTGGGTCGGAGATTTGCCTCCAATGGTTACGGTGACGGCATCGATCGACTGCTTGCCGCTGCCGGCGGTGATGACCAGCTGTCCGCACTGTGCGGTTGAGCCGCCGTATTGGGCCTGCTGCTGCACGGCGCAATTGGCCACCCCGTGGGCACCGTCACCTTGATGGAGGTATCGCTCCATGAAGTGACGGCAGCCGTCTTGCCGCCGATGGTGACGGACCCGGTCCCCTGGGTGCCGCCAAAGCCATAGTGGCGGGTGATGGTCTTCTGGTTGAACGGAGCTGTTGTGGCCGACGGTCCCGAGTAAGCGTAGTTCGGAATGACCTGGTCGCCCAGAGCGGTGATGGTGAGGCTGCCGCTAGTGATGGATGCCGTTGCCGATGCACCATTTCCGCCGCCGCCGTTATCGTGACTGTCGGCGCGGTTGTGTAGCCGGAGCCAGGGTTGTTAAGCACAATCGAGACGACAGGTCCCGCAATCGTGTCGGTTGCTGTTGCCCCGCTGCCGTTGCCGTCGGTGCTCACGAACTGCACCTGCGGTGCGGCAGAGTAGCCAGATCCGCCTGACACAAATGTCAACATGCTGACCTTGCCCAGGAGATTGGCACTCGCGGCTGCGCCTCCACTACCGCTAAAGCTGATGCCGGTGCGGTGTTGTAGCCAGAGCCGCCGTTCGTGATGTTCACTCCGACGACCGATCCTGTTTCGGTGGACGTGCCCGTCGCACGGGCGCCGCCGCAGGGGTGCATTGCTGAAGACAGGGGTTGGAGGGGCCGTGTATCCCGAACCTCCGCTGACAATGGTCACAGAGCCCACGGACTGAGCCTCAGCCACCGTTCCCGTCGCTGTTGTCGTGCCGGCGGAGAAGGCGATTGTCGCGGGTCCTGTGCACGTACCGGCGTTGGTGATAGTGACCGAGCTTACTCGGCGCGTCGTTGAGCTGAGGTTGGTTGTATTCACGGTGTCAACCACACCAGAGCATCCGGTGAAGGTTGCCGTCGGGAGTGCAGCCGACCTGGAGTAGACGCCGCCATTCGTGATGGTGACGGATGACACCGAGCTGACCATGGTGGCCGTTGCGGTTGCGCCGGTGCCGCCGCCGCCGCCAGTAAAGTTCACTGTCGCCGGGCCGGTATAACCGCGTCCACCGTTGCTCACGTTCACCGCTGTTACGGTTCCGGAGATCACAGCCGTTCCAGCTGCTCCCGTTCCTCCGGTCCCCGTGTTGTCGAAGGTCACCGTTGGCGGGGTTGAGTAGCCCGAGCCTCCGGCTGTCACGGAAACCGTGGCAACGTAGCTCGTGAGAGCCGCGGTTGCCGCTGCGCCGCTGCCGCCGCCGCCGACGAACTTGACCAACGGAGCAGTGGTATACCCGGTTCCACCGGCAGTAAGGGTCAGGGTCGAGGATTGCACCGAGCCGGAGATTATCGCCGTTGCGGTCGCAGCGTGATTGGTGCCGGCGAACGAAACAGTGGGCGCGGTGGTGTAGCCGCTGCCGTCGTTGGTAAGGGTCACCGAACTCAGTGCACCCGAGCCAGTGGCGCCGCCCACCCAGGGTCCAACTCCGTCGCCGTCGACTTCCGAAACAGCTGGCGTTGCATCCGGATATGAGCAGTCAACGTTGTTGTAGCCCGCGCCCGCAAAGGCTGACGTAGGTACAACCGGGGTGTCGAGGTACTGTGTGGTTCCGGGCATGAACGGCAGTTCGTAGCAGAACTGGCTGTAGCCCACGGCGTACGACGGATCCTGAATCAGGGTTCCGCCGGGGCCGGCGATCGGGCCGGGATCGTTCATGCAAACGACCATCATGGTGGGCGAATATCCCGTCGGGTTCGGCGGATTCACTTCCCAGGTGGAGTAGGTCATGCCGTCGTAGCTGCCCCAGTGATCGGAATACACACGGGAGATTTCGTTGCCGGCCCAGTCCTTGAGCGAAACGGGCATGTTTGGCGGAGCGAACTTCTCACCGAACTGCGGAGAGAAGGGATCGAATTCCGACGTGTAATCGTCCGTGATGCCGCCGGTGAACTTGGAGGCGATGTGCGTCGAGGTGTAGATGTAGAACTTGGCGATCGCACCCATCTGGTCGCCCAGGGTCACTTCTTTGCGGTCGCAGAGGTTGCGGGTGGCGCCGGCAAATGGCGCAACCTGCTTCGCTGTTGGGAAGAGGCTGAGGTAGTCGGGAACAATGCGTGCTTCTCCGACGCACGGCCACGTGGGCTCAGGAATAAAGCCCGGGACAATGTTGTTCGAGGGGACCGTTCCGAGGCTCTGGGTGGGATCCTGCGGGTTGTTGGCGTTGTAACCGGGTCCGGGGTACTGCTGAGACGTGGCCACTGAGGCCTGGTCGGGGACGATGAAGATGTTGCCCAACCCGCCGAATTCCTGCGTTACCGGGGCAATGTAGTTGTCGCCGATGAGGATGTTCTTGTCCTCTTCCTTGACTAGCTCGTAGCCCGGGGGCAGAACCACTTCCACCACATACTTTCCGGCAGGCAGCATCGGCACGCCGGCGTACAGATCCGGCGCAGCCACCGGGTCCGGGACGCAGATCGTGCAATTGGTGCCACGAAGAGTAGGTTTACCATTGGCATCTGTTGCCGTCACGCTGGGGAACTTGTACATGCCGTCGTAGGGCGCCGGCTGGACCTGGTTCCAGTTGTGCATGCCGTCATAGCACTTGAACTGGGAGTTATCCGGCAGCGGCGTAATTGCGGGGCCGCCGTGCTGCGAGTTGTAGAAGTCCAGGTAGTTGGGTTGGTTGTAGATCGAGTAGAAGAACAGATCCGGAATCGGGCCGGAGTTGGCGCCTTGTCCCGGGCAGTTCATGTTGGGTGTCACGCCGTCGGCGCGGAAGCCCTGCGCGTAGTTATCCCAGCTACTGGTCTGGGTCGTGTCCACCAAAGTCAAGGTTGGCGTCACGCCATCGGATGCCAAGCCCTCTTGATAGAGGTTGATGGTCACGTTCGGCACCAGAGACGTCCATTGCGTCTGAACCAACATCATTGGGTCGTCAAACGGACGGGTTGAGGCATAGACGACGTGTCCCTTGATGCCGCCATTTTCACCGGCGACATAGGGTTCCTTGCCGAATTCGAGGAAGCTGTTCTGGCCAGGGAAGCCCTGCCATCCTTCCACGCCGCCAGTCCACGGGTTATCGATACGGCCCGAGGAGAGTTGGGTGGAGCAGCTTGTGATCGGTGGAACCGGCGGGTTGGCGGTGGGGTTGCCGGCCGTCGTGCTGCAAACGCTGGGCGGATCGCTGCTGCCAGGGTTCTGAATCGACTTGCCCGTGCAGTCTGCCCTCCATCCCCCGTTCGCAATAGACCGAGCCCGGTATGCGCAGATTGGTGGGCACGGAGACAATTTCCGCGGTGTTGGCCAGGTTCTTGCCGATCGTAGAGTTGCCGCACGGCGGATAGCCTACAGTGCCGCAGGACGCGGAACCATCGGCGGGGCCGCCCACGTCATAGACAACGTGCGTGCCGGTGTTCTTGTAGCGGGTCACGTCTGTCTCAACGACGTACCAGCTGAACAACGGGAATGTCTCGTTGAAGTTGGCGGTGCCGGTGAAGTCCGTGACGAGAAGGTTTTCGAGGCTGCCGTCGCGGAGACGGACCGCAACGTTGGCGAACGGAATGCCGTCGTCATCTTTTCCGCAGATGCCATCAGCATTGTCGTCGATACAGGTGCGGGTGTAGAGGTCGGTCTGCCACTGGGTTGACGCGACATCTCCCATGTTGACGGTTTGGCCGCCACCGGCAATTCCCACAGGCGTCGACAGACCGTCGACGAGCAGGTCGTTCCATTGGTCGAAGACCGTGACGCGCCAATCGCCAGGGGGAAGACCCGAGAGCGTAAAGGTGCCGTCGCCATTGCACTTGGTGAACGCGAAGTCCTCGCCGTCCGGGTCGCCGAAGCTGACGTAGCACTGCGACCAGTAGTAGGCATCGTGGCTGCCGCTGCTATAGAGTCGCTCGTCCGGGGTGCGGCTCAGGCGCTCGGCCGTTACCATGCCTGTGATCGTATTGTTGCAGGCGTACGGTGCACCGGGCTGCGGGCTGCTGGGGTCTGTGCCGCCGCAAAGGTACGGCTTGCGGGCATTGATGATCGCCGGGTTGGCGAAGCCGATGCTCACGTGGTAGGAGGCGGGTCCGAACTCCTGGAAGTAGCTCGGCTCGCCGATGCGGGTGAACACGTCGTGGGCCTTCTGGCCGTCCAGCGTGTTGGTCTGGAGCCACTCTTCCCCACGGGCAATGCGGTCAGCGGCCGGGGTGGCAATTACGCCCCAGCGTCCGGGCATCAGGTTGGCGATGACCGCCTGGCCGGCGAGAGGTGACAGCGTGACGCCGTCAGACTCGTACTTGGGGCAGGTCACGATCATGCCGGTGATGCCAGTCGCGGTGGGATCGGTCGTTCCATTCCCGCCAACCACCGGATTATTTGCCGTGATTGGGCACGCATCGTTGCCGTTCGTCGGGTCTTTTGTCCCCGCCAGGCTGTTGGTCAGCGGCTGGTTGAACATGTCGTAGGTCATCTGACCGGTGAAGTCGCCGTTGCCGCCCATGGCGTCCCAGAGGTGAAGCTGGAAGCCGCCCAGACCGGGCTCCTGGGGTGACAACACGTCGACGCCGCCGCCGCCATCCTGCTCGCCGTTGAGCGGGAAGTCATCCTCGAAGACGAAGACGGAAAGCTTGCCTGGCGGATAGGGGGAAGGCTGTGTGAGCACCGTGACTGACGTCTGTGCCGCGGCGATCGGAGCGCCGCCCATGCCATGGCCGCATGATGCCTCGGCCGTAGCTGTGGAGGAGCAACCGGTCGGTGCGCCGCCATATCCATTGATGAAAGGCTGGGCCGCGTCGCCGGGAAGGACGGAGATGTAGTAGCGTTTGGTTGGATCAAGCGCGACCTGGCCGGGAAGTACGGCCGTCATGCCGTTGCCCGTTGTATCAGGCCGGCAGATGCCATTGCCCACGTCGCACACAGCCGGGTTGTGGTTACCCGTGGCCGGATCGACTATCGTCTGGCCGCCTTCGCAGGACAGTGGACCAGTGCAGCCTTGTGCCACATACGGCATGTAGCTGGTGTGGAAGTTGGTGCCCAGCGTTGGAACGATTCCCGAGGCTGCTGACGGGCAACCCGTGGCCGGGGGATTCCCCTGGCAATTCGGGTCGACGTAGAAGGTGCGGTCTTCCTCGATAACCCAGCGGTAGTCGGTAATCTGGGTGGTCTTGTCGTAACCATCCAGCACCTTGACCGTCAGGCCGCTGCCCGGGGGGAAAGTGACCGATACCTTTGTGGCCGCGCTGAGCGTGCCCAGAGTGTTCTGCGCCTGGAAGGTGAACGAGTAGGTGCCCGCGCCAGGCGCGAAGGCAGTGAATCCGCCGTTCGCGTCGGGGAGAACCGTCATTCCAGTCGCTGTGACAGTCGATGTTTTTACCGTGAGTGGCAGCTTCGCCCCGTCCGTGCAAGCCGCCAGGACGCCCGGCGTCTTGATGGCCAGGTACGTGGCAATGCTTGCGTTGAACGTGCTGCCCACACAAGTAATGCCGCTGTCCGCGATGTTCGATGCTTTCAGCATCACGGTAGCGGTGATGCCTGATGAGCAGGACGTCCCGGTCACAGTGCCGTTCGCGCAATAGGAGAACGAGTCCGAGGTAGCGGTTCCAGTCGGAACGTAGGTAAATGTTCCGTCCCTGTTCAGGGTTACTGTTCCATTGGTTGCTCCCGCGAGGAGAGTTACGCCATAGACATTGGTGTCGTTGGCGATTACACCCTTCACCGGATCTGACACGTTGAGTGTCACACCCGCAACCAGCGCGTTGTAGGTATCCGGACGGGCTACCGCGGGGGCAAGGGGACCTCCGGCAGCGCTGGACGCGGCAATTGCAGAGCCGTTGATGCCAATGTAGGCCAGCATGCCGCCGTCGCGCCCAATCTTATTCGCCGAAAGGCTCAATTCGCGGTCGAAGACCGCGAGCGCGGGGGTTGATGTACTGTAGGGCGTGATGGTGGACCCGGAGGTCAAGGATCCATTAATCATCACATCATAGACCTTGCCTGCCGCCATGAACACTTCGCTTTTGATCTTGGGCACACCGGGAAGAGGGTTGCCGTCTTCGGCGATGACCTTGAAACCGGTAACGATTGGATTCGTGGCTCCAGTGGCGCCGGCCACCTGCGATCCGACGATCGAGGGAACGTGCATACGCAATCCCGCGTTGACCATGCGCACCAGGACCGACCCCGTGGGTAAGCCGCCAGTTAGGAGCGAGGTGGACGGAGGATTCGCAAGGGTCCCCGGTGTGACGGGGAAGAGCGAATTCTGTGCGCTCGTGCTATTGAACGGGACGCCATTGATCGTATAGAAGAGTGGCGTGTAGTTGACCGCGGGTGGATAGCACGTCAGATAGGCAGGACCTGAAGCCGGGTTGCCGCAACCCCCGGGCTGGCCAGACCATACGGCAGTTTCGCTGAATCCTGCTGTATTGACCGCGCTGCTAACGGTATTGTTCTGCACCGGATCGATTTCGCCGAACACCATCGGAACTTCGGCGTCATAACTGATGCCAGGATAGGCGGTTCCGGATGCCGTCTCTACGCCGGACGTGGCCGTCGGTGCGGCGGTGACCACCAGAATTCCGTAAAGGCCCATGGGCACCTGGATGGACGGGTGCGTACCGGACTCAAGCAAGTAAGTGCCTGGCTTGAGGAGGGGCCAATTGAGCGCGGTCGCGGTCGTAGCTCCCGCAGCTACTTCCGTGCCAAACGATTGCACGCGGGGACCTTGTGGCGGAGGTGTAAACGACCCCGGAGCTCCGGCAACCGGCCACGAAACAGAATTCGAGGAAAGGTTCGAATGATCCGGGCTCGCGACGGTTGTTGCACCCATCCCGAGACCGCCGCCGACCTGTCCCACGATCATGATCGACGTGGGCACCTTGTTCGCAGTCGCGCCTGCCGGAGTGGTTGGAGTAAACGTCAGGTTATTGGTCAGGTTGATTGTCAGCCCACCGGCTGCGCCTGTGGGGACTGTAATTACCACCGGCGACCAACCGCCGGAACCGGCATTCGGGTTGAGGGGCGCGCACGTCGCGCTCGAAGGCGCGGGCGAAGTCACAGGCGCACCGCAGGAGTAACCCCACATCGGCACGGTCGAACCGTCGGGCATGGTCGCAGTGGCCGGCCCGGCCGTCAGGTTGATCTGCTGCTGTGCGCTAGCCGCAGCAGCTCCCAGAAGGAGAACAGTCGCTCCCTGAACAGCTCTCTTAAAAATTGCTTTGAGGTAGGTCATTCGCATCTCTGTTCTCCTTGCTATTTGGATTCGTCGATCACGAATTCACGGCTATCGACCAGCATCATCATCAGCATGCCGCCCGGGAAGACGTTGTTCGTGGTGATCTCGCGCTCATTGTGCGAGTGCCACATGTAAGCCCAACCGCGCTCATTGGCCGGGTTCGCCTGGATATTGGAGGGTTGCAGAGGGCTGCAACCGTATGTTGCAGCGGTCGTACCGGTAGGCCCGTTGAGGCAGTTCTGCGTCCCGCCGCCGCGCACCGTCGCATCCGGTCCCAGATACGGAGTGCCCCCATACCAGGGACCATTGGTGAAGATGTTGGGATTGGGCAGAGTCGCCGGGCCGCCGCCGGCGACATCGCCGATCGGAGACGCTTCGAGCGGCTTCATGTGGTCCTGGCACCACTCGAAATAATTGATCGCCGTGGGGGCTCCGGTGTTATAGCCGTTGGCATCCGGCGTGCAGCTCAGAGTGGCGTTCGGGTCCCCCACCTGGGAAACAGGAACGTGACCGTACGCATCCCAGTTCAGCCCTCTGCCGGTGAAGTAAAAGATGCCGTCGAATGCTTCACCCGGAGTGGTGTCGGTGTTGAACATCAAGAGTCCCGCGAGGTCGGTTCCGTCCGGCGCGAGCTGCATGTTTCCGTCACGGGCCAGAATGCGGACGTGGTTGGCATGCTCGTGGAACGGGTGTTGCCACCTGCCCTGGCCGATCGTCCGGATCAGGGTCATTTCGCCCGGATGCATGTGCGGATTCCCGTTATACGGCTGGTGGGGATACTCCGATGCAAAGTTGGCGTCCATCAGGTCAGGCATCGATCGGCCATTGATGAGGAAGTAAGCAGGATGGTAGGGCTCAGTAGGGACGTCCAGGCTGCATCCCGCCGCTCCGGCGGTGCACCCGTTCAACGCAGTTACCTGCGCCAGTGCGGCCCTGTGAATGTTCGGGTCCATCTCCGACCACTGGAACAAGTACTCCCGGTCGTAGCAGGTCTTGGCGTTGTCGAAGGCCGCCGGCGCAAGCCGGTAATCCGGTTCGCCCCAGAACGCTTTGGCCGCCGCGTTGTTGCCAGCGTTCGGGCCCAGGGGCAGTCCAGTAGTGCAAACCGCCGGAACGGCGTTCGGAAGCACAACCACTGCGCCATACAGTCCCATCTCGACCTGCAGGTCGCCCTGGGTGCCGCTGTAGTAAGCGTGCGTGCCCGGCGAATTAGCGACGAATGTATAGGTCACTGTGCCGGCAGGAGCCGCCTCTTGTGTAAGCAGGCCCTGTGTGCCGCCCGAGGCAGTAACTACGAAGCCAGGGAAGAGAATGGAGGTGTTGCCTGCGGCCGCGGGAAGGCCATTCAACAGGTTGACAGTGACCGTCTGCCCTTCCGTGACGATCAGTGTGGGGCCGGGAACCTGCATGTTTGGACAAGGGACTGTCCCAATCGCCGCAGGCGCGGTACCGGTTGGGGTTCCATTACATCCGTAGCCCCAGGCGTAGATCGTGTCTCCGTCGGGCTGGTTGAGGAAGGCCGTCTGCGCCGTCAGGTTAAAAGTTGGGCCGGTGATTCCGGGAACGGCAGCGTGAGCCGCTGCCGCCAGGAACAAACCCAGCGCCGGCGCCAGAAGCGATCGTACGATCGAGATCGATTTTGTCAGGTTCATTGCGCTCATTGCCGCTCTCCTAATTGCAGGTGTTGCCGAACGTGTTGCCGCCGGTCACGCTGTTGCAGATGTGAACCTCGGTCATGAGTCCACCAAAGTTTTCCTGGTCGTTGGAAAGATGGTCGAGATTCGGGGTGTAGAGATAGAAGGTGCTGCCTGCTGGGTACAACTGCTTCGCGCAGCCTGTGGATCCGCAGCCCGCGTCGCTGGCATCCAGCAGCACGTCCAGGGACTCGCCGCCGCCAAGCGTGATGGAGTTGGTGTAGAACGCCTGATTGTTCCCCATCTGATCGCGGAGCAGCTTGGCGTTGAAGCCGATTTCCTTCATCGGGATTCCCAGGGAGGCCAGTGTTGCGTACTCATCCACGGCCAAGTCTGCAATGCGCAGAAGAGCTTTGCCGCCTGCGGGAATGTTGATGATGGCGGGCAGCGGCTGTGAGTAGTGGACTCTGCCGTCCGACGTTTGCGTCGCCATGGGGCCAGGGGTGACCGTATCGGGGTAACTGCGGCCGTTCAACAGGAAGAACTTGCTCTTCATGTCGGCAAACGCTTCCGGGTTGAAGGTCATGCCGACAAAGTGGAAGTTGGGGTCGAAGCCGTGAATCTGAAGCGGATACTCGACGTCGTATGCGGTGGAGCCGTCGCCATCGTTGTAGGTGTACTTCTGCGAGTTACCCAGCAGGTCCTTGCCCTGTACGGCACCGGTATTGATAGCAGGCAAGGTAGCGCTGCACAGAATGTCGTATGTGGGATTGCAGGCAGTGCGAAGGTCTACAGCCGTCTGTCCGGGGGCGGTTCCGTTTTGCAACTGTAGACCCCCATAGAGGCTGGCGCCGGGCGCAAGGCGATTCTGCCGCGGCCGCACATAAAGCTGCCCGACCATGCCCATCTGCAAGTGCTCAGGCGGCGTGATATGGCAGTGCCAGAAATACGTGCCGGCGTCGGGCGACAGGTAGTAGTACGTGAAGCTGCCGCCGATGTTGATGGCAACCGACGCGTCGGGCACACCGTCATACACCGAAGAAGCATTCGGATAGCCGTGGAAGTGGATGGTGTGCTGCTCGAAGAGGTCGGGCCGCATGATCATGCCGACGTTGGTGAGGGTGAGAAACAGCTCATCGTCCTCATCAAATGCAATCAGCGGCGCCGGGATGCTCCCGTTCATCACGCCGACGTCCATGATTTGCCGGGGATCCACGTGTCCGTCAAGCACCGGGGGCGTCGCTGCGGTTGCAGTCTGAGATTCGAGAATGTCGCCCGCGGCAATCGCTGGGGCTGCGGAAGCGAGGGTAAATGTGAAATTGAAGTTGGGAGTGAAGCCGTAGTTGGTCACTCCGTTGAAAACGGGGTTGACGCCAGAAGGGGGAACGGGAACTGGAAACATGAAGTTGGGGTTGCTGACTTTCCATTGGCCGTCGTAGCCGTTGAGCGTAGCGGTACCCGTTCCGCAGGGGGGCATGGGCGGCGCCGTGTACGTCCCTGTTCCACAGATGTTCACCACTTGCCCGGACTGTAGTCCCAGAGGAGCGTTTGCCTGAACAATAACTGTGGGCGTGGCCGGGGCAGTCGGTCCGGTTTCCAGGTTGATGTCGTAGATGCTGACGAGATTCGCGATATCGGGTACCAGACCCACAGCGCCATTCCACGTGAAGGCGCCCGTTGGGTTCGGGTTTGGATATCCGGTAGCAGTAGACCCGGGCCCGGTAGTCGTTGCCCCATCGGTAGTCGCAGGGTCGCCTGGCAGCAAGACCTGCGGAGCCGTCGTGTTGAATACGTACGGAAACTCAGTGCCCGGCTGGCCATTCGCGATGTCCGCGAGCCCCGACAGCGGCCCAAAGGAGAACATGAACGTTTGTACGCCGTTGGCCATGGTCGAGTAACCGTCGCCGCCTGAAACCTGCTGGCACTTGATGGCTCCGTTCACGGTCCCCGCAGTTGGCGTGACAAATCCCTGCGCGTTGGTTGTGAACGTCGTGGGACCCGTGTACGCCGGTTCAGCGTTGTTGATGCCGGCGCCGTTCGGATCTGGGTGCGTGATCGTGCTGGTGGGGCATTGGACGCGGAACGATTGTGCGGTTGCACTAAAAGTCCCGACAAAAATGAGCACCGAGAGAGCCAGAATGGTGCGCGCGATTCTGCTCGACATGCGTTCTCCTCCTACCGCTGACTGCGTCAGTTCTTGTTTCTGGGGGTTTCTGCCGCGGTCTTATTCCTGTCAGCAAGTCTTTTCTTACTGGGGCTTCCGAAAGGTTGCCTGAGCGCAAGGAGTCTTTGTAATCCGCAAGAACGGCTAAAAGTTTCTAGTTTGCGGAAATTTAGAATGCGCGAGACTCCGCGACATCAACGCGAACGCTTATTGCGCAACAAGCATTCAAATATGGTCAATCCAAGTTTGTTCTAAGGGGAACTGCTTCCGCACTCGATAGTTTGTGCACACAACAAGCCATCAATTCCAACTGACCTGATTGCTTGTGATGTAAAGTCTGTGTCAAATCGCGTTGCTCGGAATCAAACGCCAAAAGGCGTGAGACAAAGAAGCCGAGATCCTCAATTTGCACTGGATATCCGAACGAGTGGGGGGTGAATGGGGGTACTCTTCCGCAGCCAAAATCACCGCACAAAGCCGGCAAAAGGGGAGGAAAAAACAAGTGATTCGGATCGCCGGTCGCATCGCTCCCGAGGCCACGCAAACTGCCCAATCTGGGACGTTCTTTATCGACTCAGGAAACTGCGAAAGGTATGGTGAACCGATATGCGCGTACGTCTCCGAGTCCGTCGCTAGACCGCGTAGTCTACCGGCCTGCGTAGACGCAGCCACTGGTGCAGGTCTCGCGCACAACGACCTTTGCCAAAGTCGGCAATGATGTTTGCAAGCGCGTCCAGATCCATCGCGCGAGGTTCTCGCTGGTGGGGTTTTCAAGGCCTTCCACGTCGTTCAGGCAGCGATGATCGAGCTGGTCTTCAATCGTTTGAAACGCGGCTTTCAGATCCGCAAAATCCATCACCCACCCAAGCTGTTCATCGACCTGGCCCTGCACGTAAACCTGAATGCGAAAGCTATGCCCGTGCATGCGCCTGCACTTGTGCCCCTCCGGAACATTGGGCAGCCAGTGGGCGGCCTCGATTGTGAACTCTTTAAAAATCTCCATCGTATCCTTAAGGAATTCCGAGAAATTTGTGCGTCTGCAGGCTGAGTCGCCAGCGCGGATGATCCAGGCAGAACTGCACCGCGTGCTCGGTGTTTGCGGCGCGTTCGGGCCCGTCCATCGGCTGCAAAAAGAAGTGCTGGAATTCGAGGTCTTCAAACCGCCATGGCTCCGCGTTCGCCTGCGGAAACACCAACTTCAATTCGTGCCCGTTTCGCTGCACCAGCTTCGCCTCTGCCTTTGGACTCACGCAAATCCAGTCGATGCCGGCGGGCGCTTCTACAGTGCCATTGGTCTCCACGGCAATCTCGAAATTGTTCGCGTGAAGCGCATCGACCAGAGCCTTATCGAGTTGAAGCAGCGGTTCACCGCCGGTGCAAACCACGAATCGCTTTCCGCGCGAATCGTCGTCCGGCCACTTGCTCGCGACCGCCTCTGCGAGCGCCGGCGCGGACGCGAATCTTCCGCCACCCGGCCCGTCCACGCCCACAAAATCCGTATCGCAGAACCGGCAGACTGCGTTACCGCGATCCTGTTCGCGCCCCGACCACAGATTGCACCCTGCAAAGCGGCAAAAGACCGCTGCACGTCCAGCCTGCGCACCTTCGCCCTGCAGTGTGTAGAAGATCTCCTTGACGGCGTAACTCATGGCGCAACCTGCGCGTCGCGGTAGGTCAATGGATCCTCGATCGCGTTTTCGCGAAAGCCCTTCTTGCGCAAAAAACACGAATCGCATTCCCCGCACGGCGCGCCTTTTTCGTCCGGGTCATAGCAACTGCTGGTGAGGCCGTAATTAACACCTAACTCAATTCCTCTGCGAATGATCTGAGACTTAGTAAGTTGCATGAGAGGCGCATGGATAGTGAGTATTTGTGTACCTTCCACGCCCGCCTTGGTGGCCAGGTTGGCCATCTTTTCGAACGCCGCAATGAACTCCGGCCGGCAGTCAGGATAACCGCTGTAGTCGAGCGCGTTCACGCCGATGAAGATATCGCTTGCGCCCAGGACTTCGGCCCACGCCAGCGCGAACGAGAGAAAAATGGTGTTGCGCGCCGGCACGTAGGTGATGGGAATGCCATGCTCCATTTCGGCGCTATCGCGCCCCTTGGGAACTTCGATGTCGCTGGTAAGAGCCGAGCCGCCGAAAACGCGCAGGTCGATGGTGGCGATGCGATGATTCGCGACGCCTAGCGATTGCGCAACGCGCCGCGCCGCCTCCAGTTCCCAACGGTGGCGCTGTCCATAGTCAAACGACAGCGCGTTTACCTGAAACCCTTCGCTGGCCGCAATCGCAGCCACAGTGGCGGAATCCAGACCCCCGCTCAGCAGTACGACCGCCGGTTTTTTCGATCCCATGTTCATCTCTTTCGATGGTAAATCGCCAGCTCCGCGCAGACGCATCCCTCGACGACTAGACCTTCCATCCATTCCTTTCGGAATGAATCGTTTGCCCGGAAGCGATCCTCTCCCAAATTGCAGAACTTGGGCTGGTTAAAGACAGGTGTCGAAACCCTCGCATTTCGGGTACCTGTTGACATTCCACTGGTCGATACTGCAGGTTATATGTGGAAAGACAACAGGTGGAATTAATGGGCGAGAACAAATCCGACGTATTGCAGGGAACCCTTGACCTGATGGTGCTGAAGACCCTGGAGTCGATGGGGCCGCTGCATGGCTACGGCATCGCGCGAAGAATCGAGCAGGTGAGCGGGAACACCGTGAGCATGAATCAGGGCACCATCTATCCCGCTTTGCTTCGCCTGCAGCAACGGGGATGGATCAAGGCCGAGTGGGGCATCTCGGAGACTGGCCGCCGCGCCAAGTTTTATTCCCTGAGCCGCGTGGGCCGCAAACAGGTTCAAGAGCAGACCGAAAACTGGGAGCGGGTCGCGTCGACCATGGCCCGCTTCCTCGCTCCCGCCGACACCTCCTCCCATTAGGAGCTTCAGCATGGACTGGATTCACATGTTGCTCAGCCGCTGCGTCGGCCTGATCCGCGGCAAGACCCTGGATGCCGACCTCGACGAAGAGTTGCGCGCCCACATCGATCTTGCAATCCTCGAGAATTTGAAGCGCGGCATGGCCCTGGAAGAGGCGCGGGCGGCGGCACTTCGAGCTTTTGGCGGAGTGACGCAGATCAAGGAACGCTATCGGTCGCAGCGCGGGGTACCATTCTTCGAGGTCCTTGGGCAGGACCTTCGGCAGACCGGTCGCCAACTGCGGAGCGCGCCGGCGTTTGCGGTCACCGTGGTGGCGATCCTGGCGCTGGGCATCGGCGCCAACACCACCGTCTTCAGCATTGTGGATGCGGTGATGCTTCGCCCCCTACCCTACGCGCAGTCGGAACGGCTGGTCGAGCTTACTTCGATCGACTCCCGCAATCCGGTCGGGCGCGCCGTATCCTATCCCGACTTT
Organism: uncultured Acidobacteriota bacterium; assembly: GCA_963744185.1. Lineage (GTDB taxonomy): Bacteria > Acidobacteriota > Terriglobia > Terriglobales > Acidobacteriaceae > Telmatobacter. Next base: position 103,940 of record CAVUSR010000004.1, read on the forward strand.
TTCGATTGGCGCAAGCGCGCACGGCAGTTTCGAGAACCTGGTTTCCTATCACGACATGTCCTACACCCTGACCGGAGTAACGCGCGCCGTGCATCTGGACGGCGAGGTTGTTTCCTGGGACCTGTTGCCCATGCTCGGTGTCCGTCCGGAACTCGGCCGATCATTCACCGCCGATGAGGAGAAACGCGGCACCCGCGTGCTGCTCATCAGCCACGCCTTCTGGCAGTCGCAGTTCGGAGCAGACCCCTCGGTTGTGGGAACCACAATCCACCTCAATGGGGACTCGTTTACAGTCATCGGCGTCATGCCGGCGACCTTTCGCTTTCCGGTAAGCGCGCCATTGAACAGCTTCTGGACGCCGCTTGCGGTCGACGACGACCCGCACGACCCCAACCCCGCCCTCGCGAACCGCGGCGATCATTTCCTCAATGTCATGGGCCGGCTCAAGCCCGGCGTCTCCGTGGCACAGGCTGAGCGGGAGATGCAGGCCATCACCGCCGATCTGGCGAAGCAATATCCAAAAACGAACACGAAACACAATTCGTGTCGAGTCGAGACCGAATTGCGATCGCTTCTCGGCGACAGCCGTCTATTGATGGATGTGGTGCTGGGTGCGGTTGCCCTCGTGCTGCTTATCGCCTGCGGCAATATCGCAAATCTCCTGCTGACGCGGGTTCGCGAGCGGCAGCGCGAGATAGCGATGCGATCCGCGCTGGGCGCCGATCGCTCCCGGATTATCCGTCAGCTCATGACAGAAAGCGTGGTGTTGAGCCTCGCCGGCGGACTCGCTGGATGCGGCCTGGCATTCGCAGCCGTCCCGGGTGTGCTCGCCCTGTTGGGCGACTCCGTTCCTCGCGCCGCCGATGCCGGAGTCGATCTGCGCGTGCTAGGGTTTGCTCTGACCGTCACATTCCTTTCCGCAGCGGTCTTCGGCCTCGCGCCGGCAATGACCGCCTCGAAGACCGACCTCGCCCATGTATTGCAACAGGGTGGACCCACCCGTGTGGCCGGACGCGACTGGATGCGGAAGGCCGTGATCATTGCGCAAGTTGCATTGGGTATCGTGCTGGTGGCGGCGGCGGGCCTGCTCGCGACAAGCTTTGTAACGCTTGCCCACACCGATGAAGGCTTCAATCCGCAAAACCTTTTGACACTCAACTTCGAGACGCCCGACCCGGGGTACCGGGACACCCGTCCGCAATTCTATCGACAGTATTTTGAGCGGCTGCGTGCGCTACCCGGGGTACAGGCGGCGGCCGGAGCCATGATTCTGCCCATGACCGACGACCTCGCCCACATCTCATTTGAGAACCCCGAGCAGCCCGTCGCCGAGGGACTGCAGCCCAATGCGGAGCTATCCCCGGTGAGCCCCGGCTTCTTCGCCGCCATGCAGGTGCCTCTGGTGGAGGGTCGCGATTTCACCGACGCCGACAACATGCAGGCTCCGCAGGTCATGGTGATTAACGAGGCGTTCGCGCGCCAGTTCTTTCCAGCAGAAGATCCAATCGGCAAGAAATTAAAGCCCGGCGCCGGCAATGGAACGGCAGGAGGGCCGCCCTGGCGCCAGATTGTCGGAGTTGTTGGCAATGTCCGCCACTCCGCCACGCAGCGCGAAATGAGCCCGGTGATGTACCTGCCCGCTGACCAGCTCCCCACCTGGTGCTGTCTGCGCACCGTGATGCGAACCTCCGTCTCTCCCCTCAGCCTGGAGACGCCCGTGCGGGAACTGGTCTCATCGCTCGACTCGAACATTCCGGTGACGGAGGTGCGTACCATGCAGGATCTGGTTTCGCTCCAGCTTGCTCAATCGCGTTTCGCCATGGTGCTGCTGGGGTCATTCGCCGGGCTGGCCCTGCTTCTCACCGTGGTGGGACTTTACGGCGTGATGGCGTACTCTGTTGCGCGGCAGACACGTGAGATCGGGCTGCGCCTGGCTCTCGGTGCCCAGCGCGCATCTGTCCTGCGCATGGTCCTTCGCGACGCGGCGGCGCTGCTGGCTGCCGGCATCGCCATCGGCCTGACAGGCTCGCTGCTTTCCGGTCCGATCCTGGCGAAGATGCTGTACGGTACCGGACCCAGGAACCCGATTCTTCTCGTATCCGTGGTGGCCTGTGTGACCCTGGCCGGCCTGCTCGCCGCGTTTATTCCGGCCGCTCGTGCCGCGTCCATCGATCCCATGAGGGCGCTGCGTACCGAATAACCGGCGGCTGTCTCTTCCATAAACGAACCAAATCAGGAGTTGGAAATGGACTGGATACGCATTCTCTTCAGCCGGTGCGCATCGCTCTTTCACAAAAAAGAGCTAGACAACGACCTCGACGAAGAGCTCCGCTCCCATATCGATCTCGCGGTCGAGGAGCATCTGGCCCGTGGCATGTCGAAAGAAGAGGCGCGGCAGGCCGCCGTGCGCGCATTCGGTGGCGTCACCCAGACCAAAGAACAATTCCGCATCACCCGCGGGCTTCCGATCCTCGAAGTATTGGCGCAGGATATCCGCTACGGCCTGCGCCAGTTCCGCAACTCGCCCGGGTTCACAGTCACGGTCATCCTCACGCTCGCCCTCGGCATCGGCGCCAACACCGCCATCTTCACCCTCGTTCACGGCGTACTCGAGCGCTCCCTTCCGGTTGCCGATCCTTCCCGCCTCTATCGTGTCGGCGATATGGGTACCTGCTGTTACTACGACGGCTTTGAAAGCGATAATGGCGATTTCGACCTCTTTCCCTACGATCTCTATCTTCAGCTGCAGCGTGTTTCGCCGGGGTTTGAGCAGCTTGCCGCGGTGCAAGCCGGTGGGTCCTCACTCAGTGTGCGCAATGGTTCGTCCCCCGCCAAGCCGCTCCGCTCGGAGTTCGTCTCCGGCAACTACTTCGCCACCCTCGGTGTCGGCACCTACGCGGGCCGCCCCCTTATCTCCACCGACGACAAACCCGGCGCCGCGCCGGTCATCGTCCTCAGCTATCCCGCCTGGCAGGCCGACTTCGCCGGCGACCCGCGCATCGTCGGCTCCACAGTCTATTTGCAGACTCATCCCTTCACAGTCGCCGGTATTGCCCCGCCTGGTTTCTTTGGCGATCGGATCATCGACCGCCCCCCCGACGTCTGGATCCCCTTAGCCCATGAGCCCACCATCGAGGGCGCCGGCACCTCCCTCTGGCCCCAGGGGGAAGAGGACACAGCCTGGCTCTACATCCTGGGCCGGGTCAAGCCGCAAGCAAACATCGCGGTTCTGCAGGCAAAGCTATCCGGTGAGTTGCGCCAGTGGATGTCTGCGCACGTTTCCTATACAGCCCACGGCGGCGCGGCTCGTATCCCTCTGCAGCACGTAGTCATCACCCCGGGAGGCGCCGGGATTCAGCGCCTGCAGCAGCAAACCGGCAAAAGCCTGCGTATGCTCATGATTCTCTCCAGCCTCGTCCTGCTCATCGCCTGTGCCAACGTCGCCAACCTGCTGCTGGCGCGTGGCACCGCACGCCGTGGCGAGTTAGCCGTGCGCATGGCGCTTGGCGCGGCGCGCAAAAGGCTGATCGGCCAGATCCTCACCCAGAGTGTCTTGCTCAGCCTCATTGGCGGAGCAGTGGGGCTGGGAGTGGCCTACGCGCTATCGCAAATGATTCTTGCCCTCGCCTTCCCGCATGCCCGCAACATGCCCGTCCACGCCAGCCCGACTTTGCCGGTGCTTGCGTTTGCATTGCTGGTCTCCCTGCTTACCGGAATCATCTTCGGCACCGCTCCGGCGTGGCTGGGTTCCCACGCCAGGCCGGTTGAAGCCTTGCGCGGCGCCAATCGCTCTGCCGGCAATCAGTCTTCCTTTCCGCAAAAGGCCCTCGTTGTCCTGCAGGTGGCTTTCTCGGTGGTTCTCCTTTCGGGAGCATTTCTCATGGCCCGGTCGCTCGCCAACCTCGAGCATCAGAAGTTCGGCATCGCCACCGCCGATCGGTTCGTCGTGTCATTCGATCCGCAGGGCGCGGGCTATTCCCTCGAGCGGCTCCCCGCGCTATACCGCCAGATCGAAGACCGTCTCTCCTCCTTGCCGGCCGCCGCGAATGTGAGCCTTGCACGCTATACGCCGCTCGACGGCAATACCTGGGGAAGCTGTGTGGTTCAAGAAGGACACCCTGATCCAGGAGCAGGCGACAATTGCTTCTCCTCCTGGGATCGCGTCAGCAACCGCTTTCTCCAGTCCATCGACGTGCCCATTGTGCGCGGCCGTAACTTCTCTGCTCAGGACACACAGACCTCAACCACGGTAGTTCTCGTCAACCAGGCTTTCGCGCGCCGTTTCTTCCCCAACCAGAATCCCATCGGCCAGCATTTCGGGCTCGTGTCCCCAAAGAACTCCGGCTCTTTCGAAATCGTAGGGGTCTTTGCCGATTTCAAAATGTCCGACCCCCGTCGCGACGCCGAGCCGCTTTTTCTGCGTCCCCTGGCGCAGCAATACCTCGGCTACACCGACCCCGAAGCCATCTCGTCTGAAGCCAGTTCCATGTTCGTCGATTCCATGATCGTCCAGTTCGTCCGCCCGCCCCAGGACGCCGAAACGATGATCCGCCGCGCGCTGGCCGAAATCGACCCAAATCTGACCATCTTCTCTTTCACCTCTTACGATCAGCAGGTCGCCGTAAACTTCAACCAGGATCGCCTCATCGCACGCCTCACCAGTCTCTTCGGCGTCCTCGCTTTGACCCTGGCCTCCGTCGGGCTCTATGGCGTCGTGTCGTTTTTTGTTGCACGGCGAACCAGCGAAATCGGCATTCGCATGGCTATGGGCGCCTCGCGCTCCAGCGTGGTTTCCACCGTTCTGCGGGGCGCACTCGGTCAAATCCTCATGGGCCTGGCTTTGGGCGTTCCCGCCGCTTTCTACGCAGGGCACCTCGTCTCCAGCCTGCTGTACGGAGTGACCGGGCACGACCCATTGGCCTACCTGGAAGGGACGCTGGTGCTGACAGTCGCTGCCGCGGTTGCCGGGTTCATCCCCGCACGCCGTGCCGCCTCCATCGACCCCATGCGCGCTCTGAGGTCCGAGTAAGAAGAAATCGAATGCGATAGTATCGCGTCGTGGATACCATAAGATGGCTCCTCGATTCGGACCCGGCCCTGCGATGGCAGGCAATGCGCGATCTCACGGGTGACATTCGCTGCGGCCATTGGCCCCGATCGCGCTCGCGTCTCCCGCGAAGGGATAGGTGCGGAGATTCTCAGCCTGCAGCAGGGGACGGTTCGTGGCGCCGCGCCGGTGCTCCCGCGTGGCTGACAACCCTCTTTTCGCTGCAGCTGCTGCGCGCCACCGGCATCGACCCCGCCGATCCGGCTGTAGCCGCGGCAGTGGCGCGTCTCGAAACGCGCCTGCGCTGGAACGACCAGGGGGGCTGCTGGGATTTGCGTGCCCCAGAGACCGGTGGGAACACGTTCTTCGAAGGCGAAGAGGAACCATGCATCAATGGAGGCGCGCTCGCCGCGGGATCGTACTTTCAACGCCCGAGCGAAAGCCTCATGCGCCGTTTGCTCAACGAACAACTGGAGGATGGAGGCTGGAACTGCGAAGCACCGAAAAGCATCCGCTCTTCGTTCCACACCACGATCTGCGTGCTGGAGGGCCTTCTCGAGTACGAGCGCGCAGTCGGGTCCGCGCCAGAAGTGGCTTCCTCCCGAAAGCGAGGGGAGGAGTACCTGCTGCAGCGCGCTCTCCATCGCAGGCTCTCGACCGGCGAAACGGCAAATCCCGAATTCCTGGAGTTCGCTTTTCCGCCTCGCTACCACTACGATCTGCTCCGCGCACTTGACTACTTCCGCGCTACCGGGTCGGCGCCCGACACGCGGATCGCGCACGCGGTCCGCATAGTTCGCAGCAAGCGGCAGGCCGATGGACGGTGGCTGCTCGATGCCAGCTACGACGAGGGACTGGCCTTCCCCATGAATGAGGAGGTGAACCAGCCAAGCCGCTGGAACACACTGCGGGCTCTCCGTGTCCTGCGGTGGTACGAGCAATCCTTTGCGAACGTAACGAACTCCTAGCTCGCGAAGGGAGCGCCTTTTGCGATTCAGCGCCGATCGAAGAGCATTCCTGGCGGCACACGCGCTTTTTCGTTACGAACCAAGTGGTAGTCCCAAGCCCAATCTGGAGAGCGGTCTGGTCTCCGGGGGATCGCATGAGCATGGGCTTGACTTCATATTCAGATGTCTATATAAAGACATCTGAATATGGCCAGGACCGATTCTCTCCAAGGTTCCCTCGATTTGCTAGTCCTCAAGATCTTGTCGCGGCGCCCGCGGCTCCACGGATACGCCATCATGGCTGCCATCGCCAATACATCCGGCGAGGTGCTGCGCGCCGAAGAGGGCTCGCTTTACCCTGCGCTGTATCGGATGGAGGAAGCGGGCTGGATTCGCGCCGAGTGGATCAAGAAAGACACCGGCCGCCGCGCCCGCGTCTACGAACTGACCGCCGCCGGCAAAAAGCAGCTGGGCGCGGAAGAGTCGCGTTGGCAGTCAGTCAGCCTGGCCATCAATCGGGTTCTCCGGGAGGCATGACATGTCGTTATGGTCGCGTATCTCGAATGCCGTGCGCGGTGAGCGTCTAAATCGCGAGATCGAGGAAGAGCTGCAGCTGCACATTGAAGAAGCCATTGCCTCGGGACGCGACCCCGACGAAGCACGCCGTACCTTCGGTTCGATATCGCGCCAGCGCGAGGCGGGCCACAGCATTCGCGTTGCCGGATGGCTTGAGTCTATCCTCGTCGATGTGCGCTTCGGATGGCGGCAGCTCTGCCGCAACAAGGTCACGTCCGCGGCCGCCGTGCTTTCCCTCGCCCTCGGCATCGGCTCCTGTGTCGCCGCCTTCCGTCTCATCGACGCCCTGCTCTGGCGCCCGCTGCCTATCTCCGGTTCCAGCAGGCTCTACGTTCTCTCCCGCAAGATGACCGGCTTGTACGGCAAGCCTGTCGAGGACGGACACTGGGCCACGCCGGCGTACAAGGTCATGCGCGATGCCGTCAAGGATCAGGCCGACCTCATCGCCATCAGCGACAGCGACCGCGCGGACATCACCTGGGCAACCGATGACGACATAGAGAAGGCCCACGTCGCCTATGTCTCCGGCAACATGTTCCCCCTCTTCGGCCTTGAGCCGGCGCTCGGCCGCCTGCTTACGCCCGCCGATGACCGCGGCCCCGGTGAACATCCCTATGCGGTCCTCTCCTGGGACTATTGGAATCACCGCTTCGGTCGTGATCCGCATGTCCTGGGCCACTCCGTCCACATCGGCGACCAGACCTTCGAAATCATCGGCGTCGGCCCTCGTGATTTTACCGGAACCGAAAAGGGAACGGTCACGGACATCTTTCTGCCCGTCAGCATGAACAGGTTCGCCAGCCAGGACGACATTACCTGGCACCTCATCTTTCTAATGCTGAAGCCCGGCGTCAAGCAGGCCACCGCTCTCGAGCCGGCCATCGAACTCGAACAACTGCGTCAGCACCTCTCTGCCGTCAGTCGCGCCCTCGAAGCGGAATGCTCCGAGTGCCTCCGCGGCATGACCCGGGTGGATGTCGACCGCTTTCTCAATCAGACGCTCTTCTTCAATCCCGCCGGTGCCGGCATCTCCGATCTCCAGAAGGACTATCGCCGATTCCTCGGCATCCTCGGTCTTCTGGTCGCTCTCGTTTTGCTCATCGCCTGCGTCAACGTCGCCAACATGATGACCGCACAGGCTGCCGCCCGCGCTCATGAGATGGCTCTCCGCATCTCGATCGGCGCGGGCCGTCGTCGCCTCGTCCAACTCATCCTGTGCCAGAGCGCGCTGCTCGCTCTCCTGGCTTCCGTCCTTGGCGCATTCTTTGCGGCGTGGTCCGCGCCCTTTGTGCTCAGCCTCGTCAATCCGCCCGACAACCCTGCGCGCCTCATCCTTCCCGCCGACTGGCGTGTGCTCCTCTTCGGCTTCGCGCTTATTATCCTCGTCGTTCTGTTGCTCGGTTTGCTTCCTGCTCTCCGTGTCTCTGCCGTCAGGCCCGTCGCGGCCCTCAAAGGTGGTGAAGATCCGCACTCTACACGCCGCCTCATGCGTGGAGCCATCGGTCTTCAGGTCGCTTTCTGTTTCCTGGTCCTCTTTCTGTCTTCGCTATTTGTCACTTCCTTCCAGCGGCTAGAGAAACGACCCCTCGGCTTCTCCACCGACCGTCTGCTCCTGCTCCAAACCGTTGCCGGCAAAGGCCAGCTCCCCGTCGTGTGGAATCAAACTGCGGAGGCGCTTCGTGCCGCCCCCGGCGTCGACTCGGTCGCTATCTCGGGCTGGCCCATACTCGGACGCATCAAAATCAACAGCGACATCTCCATCAACGGCGCGCCCCCCGATCCGACTCCCGCCTTTTTCCTGAACGTTTCCCCTGGCTGGCTCTCGACGATGAAGATTCCCCTGGTGGCCGGTCGCGACTTTCGCCCGGAAGATAACTCGCCGGGAGTCGCCGTCGTCAACGAAACGTTCGCCAAGACCTTCTTCCCCGGCGTCGGCCGTACATCTGACGCCGTCGGCCGCACTTTTTCGCGCGGCGCGAATCGACCCCTCAACAAGATCGTCGGCGTCACCCCCGACGTCCCAGACCACGACCTGCGCGAGCCCAATCGCGCTGTCTTCTACGTCCCCTTCGCCGGAATCGACAGTAAATCCGCCCCCACGGTTGAAGGCTTTGCCACCTTCGTCATTCACACCGAGGCCCAGAACCCGCTCGCCCTCGCCGACTCCCTCCGCCAGCTCATCGCGCAGCGCCACAACGGCCTTCGCGTCTCCAACGTCACCACGCAGCTCGATCTGGTCCGCGACCAGACAATTCGCGAGCGCATGATCGCCACGCTCGCCGCCTTCTTTGCCGCCGTCGCGCTGCTCCTCGCCGGCATCGGGCTCTACGCTGTCCTCAACTACTCCGTCCTCCAGCGCCGCCGCGAAATCGGTATCCGCATGGCGATCGGCTCCTCTCGTGCCGGCATCGTCCGCATTGTCACTCTCGATGTCTTCCAGATGATCGCGCTCGGAGCTGTCGCGGGCGTCGCGCTCGGATTCGGCGCGGCCCGCTATGTCGCGTCGCTTTTCTACCAGGTCAAGGCAACCGACGCGGATATGATCGCACTGCCAGCGTGCGCCATTCTCCTCACCGCTCTCGTTGCCACACTACCCGCCGTGCTTCGGGCACTGCGCACCGACCCTACCCAGATTCTGCGCGCGGAGTGAAGGGACCGATGCCCCGATGCCGGAAACAACCCTGAAACTTGTTGCTCAACTGGCCGGCGGGGAGAAGGTTCTCGTTATCATTCGAGACCTGCATGACACGCCGAATCTTCATGCGGCGAACCTGCGCCGAAAGAGATTGAACGACGAAAGTCTCAGGGTTTGGCATGAAACCGTCTTCACGTGAAGTCGGACCTTCGTTGATGGCGTTCAATGGCAAAATGAACGTGACTTGTCCAGTCAAACACTTTCCAACATGAATTCGCCGGGGAGGAAGAATAGCCAAACTCTGTTCGGCGCCGTTTGACGTAGCGCTCCAAGCGGGGGTGATGCATTGGTCGACTGCTTGCGATGGGTACAACGGACGCAGCGCGGTTACATGCCCTCTGACCAGGCCGAAAATTTCGCGGTTCCTCCGCGGCAGGCGCGACTGGCTCACTGCACTACGATCGTGACGCTCGTTGAGGTTGAGATCTTGGCGTTAGCTGAATCGCTCGCCGACACTGTAAACACGTAGCTGCCCGAGGTGGTCGCCGGCGTGGCGGGGAGTTTCGGGCTGGAGCTTCCGCCGCAGCCGTTTGCCAACACGACAGCGAAGGCCGCTAGAGAAACCAGCATTGTGACCCAACGGCGTCGCCGCGAAGGCGGGACAACGAGCAAGAAACCCACCAGAAGCGTGGCTCCGCTGCCAACCTGCCACGGGCTTATGCGCGAAGGCATGAAGAAGGCTGTGCCTGAAGCGGCTGTAGTGTTCACGGTCAACACGCTGGTTCCGCTCCCGCCCAAGGCAATCGCGACCGCCGCAGGATTCAAACTGCAAGTTGGCAAACTCTGCGCACCAGTGGGAGACCCCGTCAGGGAACAGCTCACGTTCATCGTTCCGGAGTAGGTAGCATCTGCCGCGAGGGTGATGTTGGCTGTTGCGCTGGTTCCGGGAGACACCGTCGATGGAGCCGAAACCGTAATTACTATTGCGGTAACCGTAACGGTAGTGGTCGCGGTGGAACTCGCGTACACTGCGTCGCCCGAATATGTAGCGGTGAGCGTATTTGCGCCGTTGTTCAAAGTTCCGGCGGCTATGGCGAAGCTTGTGGCGCCGCTGGCTAGCGGCTGCACCGCACTGAACGAGCCACTCGTAAGCGCGACCACCCCTGTGGGCACCGACTGTCCCGCGGCGCCTGCGACCGTCACCGTAACGGTATCGGCCTGCTGGCTATTGATGGTGGTAGCTGAAGGCGTTGCTGTCAGAGTGGAAGCAACCGTGCCGGTAGGAACCGCAACGGTGAGGGCGACGGCCGCAGAAGTTGCGCCGGCATAGTTGCTGTCGCCCGCGTAGGTGGCTGTGATGGAGTGGGATCCGGCGGACAACGTTGCGATCGAGTATTTGGCAGTGCCGCTGCTGTTCAAGACCCCGGCCCCCAATTGCTTGGTGCCATCGACGAAAGTGATTGTACCCGTGGGTGTGAGTCCGCTACCCGTGACAGTTGCCGTCAACGTCTCGGCTGCACCGTAGGTCGCCGGGTTCACCGAAGGGATGGCAACCACCGTGGGTGTGCCCATTGCCGAGGCCAGTGCTGTTGGTGCCGAGGTGCTGGCTTTGAAGTTGCTGTTGCCCGGATAGCTGGCGACAACCTGATGGCTACCGGTGGCTACGGGCACGGAAACTTGTGCCGCCGTTGTGGTCGCAGACTGATCTTCCGCCAGTTGCGCCGTCATGCCACCATAAATATCCACCGCCGCCACGTCGGTGCGACCATCCCCATTGAAGTCTCCCGCCGCAAGCGACTGAGGGGCATCGATTTCCACGAGACTCGCGTTAGTGGAAGTGAAGGTTCCATCTCCGTTCCCCAGCAGAACGGAAACAACGCCCTGATTGGCTAAAACAAAGAGGTCCGCCTTGCCATCCCCGTTGAAGTCCCCGACCAGAAGAGTGAATGGGAACATGCCGGTCGCCGGACTCGATGCAGTGGGCGTAAAGGTACCGTCGCCATTGCCCAGAAGCACGGTCAGCGTGCTGCCGTTGCTGTTCGAAACGGCCAGGTCCAGCTTGCCGTCTCCGTTAAAATCTCCCGCCACGATGTCGCCGGGCGCGTTGCCGGTTGCCGGGGAGGCCGTGACCGGCGAAAAGGTTCCGTCCCCGTTGCCCAGCAAGATCGACAGAGAATTGTTTGTGCTCGGTGTGGCCAGGTCGAGCGCGCCATCTCCATTGAAATCGCCGAGGGCGATTACATCAGTTGTTAACGGGGTTGTTTTGGCAGGCGAAAATGTTCCGTCGCCATTGCCCAGCAACACGGACAACGAATTTCCAATTCCTCCCGGGCCGAGCAGGACCGCTGCCAGGTCCGGGATGCCGTCTCCATTCACGTCAGCGACGGTTACGGAGAGAAGATCGCTCCCGGCGGGGCCCAGCGACGCGACAGTTCCCGTCGGTGTGAACGTTCCGTCGCCGTTGCCCCGCCACACGGTAATCGGGGTGCCCTGACCGGTCGCCGACGGCACCATCAAATCCAGGATTCCGTCGCCATTGAAGTCGCCGACAGCATAGGCCCCCCATGCATAGGTCGCGGTGGACGAAAATGTTCCGTCTCCATTGCCCAGGAAAACGTAAAAGTTTGCGTCATCCGAGACGACCAAATCCAGGATTCCGTCACCGTTCAGATCACCCACCAACGGAAAGGAACTTAAGGGACCAGTTTTTCCTGTCCAGGAATTTACGAGGGCGAACCCTGAAGCGCCAGTGCCCAGAGGCGCCGTACCGAGCACCGCGTTGCTGTTGCTGGAGTCGAGGAACGCGATCGTCCCGGTTGGAGCGGCAGTCCCAGCGCCAACGACCGTGGCCGTCAACTGGTAATTGCCAGCGGATCCACTCTGGGCAATCAACGTTGTTGTCAGGGGCGCACCGGAGACAAGGAGGGGCGCCGTGCTGGATGTGCTGGGTGCGTCGCTCGCCGTTCCAATGAAGACCGCTTTATAAGAATGGCTCCCAAGGCCCGGCCTGAACTTGAAGACGGCTGTTCCCGCGCTTGTCAATTGAGCCATGCCGACCAGATGTATATCCGAGCACAGGGTCGCCGTGGCATCGCAAAACGCAATCTGCCCTGTGGTGATGGGGCTGGCGCCTGCGCTGACCGTGGCGGTGAATGTGACCACGGCGCCCGAGGTGACGGTTGTGACTGCGCTTCCCCCGGAAGTGACGGTGAGTGTGGTGTTCGTCGACACGCGGCTCGCGTGAGCCGGAAACCCTCCGAGCAGCGAACTAATAATGAGGACAAACCCGGAAATCTGTGCCGGAAAGGAGAAACCTGGCATGGTACCAATCCATTGCCGATTCATGGGTTGACCCTCTTGCGAATCCGACGCGGAAAACAGCTACAAGCTGAGACAGTTGCGTGTTCGGATTGGTTGCCAGGTTAAAGATGGTTGATTGGTTTATCACTATACGCCCGGGAGAATTGCATCGCAATCCCGGGACTTACAACTCGCGTATGGCGGTTACCGGGTCGGCGCGCATGGCTCGATGCGCCGGAAGGTAGCATGCCAGCAGCGACATGGCTCCCAGCAGCGCCACCACTCCAACTATGGTCATCAGGTCGTTGGCGCTGACGCCATACAGCAGCCCCGCGATGAAGCGCGTCAGTCCGAAGGAAAGGGCCAGCCCCAGCGCGAGCCCCATGAGGGTAAGACTCAGTCCCTGCAGCAGCACCAGGCGCAGCACATTGGTGCGCGAAGCACCAAGCGCCATCCGCACGCCGATCTCGTGGGTCCGTAGTTGGGTGCGATAGGCCACCACCCCATAGATGCCGGTAGCCGACAGGAACAGCGCGATCACCGCGAACATGCCCGCGAATGTGCTCTGCATGACGGCGAAGATCCTCGCCATCTGAGTTGTCTCGCGCAAGGAGCGTACATCGAAGACGGGCAGCCGTCCGTCGATTTCGTGGATTGCCCACTGCATCGCCGGAGCGAGATCTGCCGGGTTGCCGTTGGTCTTAACCTGAACGATCGTCTCGGGGTCCGATTCCTGGAAATAACTCATGTAGACCATGGGTTCGGGACGCTCATTCATGAATTGGTGCTTTGAGTTCCTGACCTGGCCGACAACTGTAAATGGTTGACCAAAGATCGTGAGCTTCTTTCCAAGTGGATCCTGCCCTGGCCAGTAGCGCCGTGCTGCGGTATCGTCCACGATCACCACACGGGGCGATTTCCCGGTGTCATCCTGTGTGAATTCGCGTCCCTTGATGAGGGGGATGCCAAGGGTCTCGAAATACTGCGGCGTCACATCCGCCCGGCGCACCTCGAGGGATTCGTGCGGGCGAGGAACATACCCCTGAGGGTAGGCATCGACCGTTTTCCGGTTAAAGCTCATGGGGACCCAGTCGGTGAGCGACGCAATTGTCACTCCCGGCAATGCAGCCGCGCGGTCAAGGATCCGTTGACGGATCACCCGCGCTTCGTCATTGCTGTAGCCCGCGATACTCAGGCCCACGGATGCAGTCAGAATGTGATCCTGCTGGAAGCCGGGATTGCCGTTCGGAGAGGTTGCGAAGGGTTTGCAGGAATAGCCCGGAACTGACCAGCAGCGCCAGCGAAAGCGCGATCTGCGCCACCACCAGGCCGCTGAGCAGGCGCCGATTGCGCGAGCCGCCGGAGACGCTGGCCGACTCTTCCTTGAGGACCTCTACGGCCGGCACGTGGGACGACCGCCAGGCCGGAAGCGCGCCGCACAACATGCTGGCCAATAGCGCCAACGCAACGACCCCAAGCACCACGTAACGATCCATAGTTCCGTTCAGCGCGATCGGGTTCGAGCTGGGCGGAATGAACCAGGCGAAGGTCTTCGCCGTCCACGAGGTGAGCATCAAGGCTGCTGCGCCCGCGCAGAGGGAGAGGATGACGCCTTCGAGGAGCATCTGCCGCACCAGCTGCATGCGATTGGCGCCGAGGGATTGCCGGATCGCGGTCTCGCGCCGCCGCGACACAAACCGCACCAGCGTGAGGGTGGCGACGTTGGCGCACGTGAGCAACAGCACCACGCCCCCAATGGCCAGCAAAATGGGCAACGTGGACGCCATGTAGCCGTTGGCGCCGAAGGGCGAGCGCCACATGGGGTCGAGGGTGATGGTGTTCACACCGAGGTGCTCGTTGGGATAAGCGGCCACGATGCGCTGCATGATGGTCTCGAGGTCCTGATTGGCCTTTTCGCGGCTCACTCCGGGGCGCAGCCTTCCCACCACGTTGAGGAAGGGTACGCCGCGGTGCGTCATCCGCCAATTATTTGTTCCGACGGGATTAAGAGTCAGCCACGCATCCTCGCGGATCCCTGGCATCGCTCCGGTGACACCCGCCGGGGCCACGCCGATGACCGTGACCGGATGCCGCGCAATCTCAATGGACTTGCCGACGATCGCCGGGTCGGCCGCATAACGCGTCCTCCACAGCGAGTCGCTCAGGATCATGTAGGGAACGGCGTCCGGTCGTGTCTCTTCTTCCGGGCGGAAGAATCGCCCCAGCTGCGGTTTGATCCCCAGCACGTCAAAGTAATCCGACGACACATTGGAGATGTAAATCCGCTCCGGTTGCGCGCCCCCCGTGAGCGTGAGCCAGTCATGGTTGTACCCGAGGAGCCCGGTGAGGCTGTGATTCTGATCGCGAAGGTCGCGATAATCGGGATAAGACAACGGCGGAGACGGCGAGGGATTCCACTGCCCGCGCATCACGCTCACCAGGTCGCCGGGATCCCGCGCCCCTGGAATGGGATGCAGCATGGTGCCGTCAATCCAGCTGAAGACGGTGCTGTTGGCGCAGATTGCGACGGCCAGCATTGCCGTGGCTGTGATGAGGAACCCGGGATTCTTGCGGAGCTGCCGCAAGGCAAAGCGAACATCCTGAAGCAGACCTGTCAGGACCAATCCTGTCATGACCGACTCCTATCGGAACTTTGCTCTTGGGGAATGAGAGTATTGCCCTGCTACCGTGCATGCAGTGCTCCAAAGCACAAATGAATCTAAAGAAAGCCACCAGCAACATACGGATGAGGCTCGCCTGGCGTCTGTCCGCGTGGCTGTCCGTTCGGCGGGGCGCGTGTCCGCTTTCGGACAGTTTTCGGGTCTGACTCGCTTGCGCCGCTTGCGGGCAAACGCAACAACGGCCCGGGAGAGTGTCCCGAGCCGTTGCCGGTGAACTGTTGGGATTGGACTAAGGCCATCGCGCTGCCGCGAGTCCATTAGGCCCGGCGGTTGTGTCCGCTGGGTGTTACAAAGGGGTCTGGGGCGCGATGCCCTAGGCCTCAGTCACCTCACGTACGATGCAACTAGAACAATCACTTTTCATCAGCTGGATCAACCTCCTTTCCCGTGTAAAGCCAGATTAATGCGGGACAGGGAGGGAGTCAAATCCTTTGGCTACGGACTCGGGGCTAGGAAATGGGAATAGGCGCAGCAAAAGCGAAACGCCCCGCCTCGAGCCGGACGCGGGGCGCAATCGAAGACGCCGGGCCGCTAGGTTAGAGCCAGGTTGAGGTTGTCGATGGCTTCGTCGATCTCCTGGTTGCTCTTGAAGCCCACGGTGACGCAATCGACGCCCGCGGTCTGAAAGGCGTACCGCATCGCCGATACGCGATCGGAATGCTGGGTGAAGGTGCCGTCGCCCACCAGCTTCATGCTGATGACGCCCATGCCGTCCTTCTTCACCTGGTGCACGTGCTGCACGACTTCGGGCACGTGGTCCGGATTGTTGTTGTCGGCGTACGTCGGGCCGTCCATGCGGGTGCCGTTATGGTTCATGCGGATCATGGCCACCTGCAGCCAGGGGTTGCCGGGCATCTGGCGCAGGGCAGGGAGGCCGTGCACGACTTGCCCCGTTGGAGCGGATGGTCTTTTTGTCCTTGAACTGGTCGATGCCGTCCTGCCAGCGCTTGGTCTCGCTGACCCACTTGTCGTCGTGCTGCCAGTGCAGCAGCATGATGTCGAAGTAGTCGGTCTTCGACGTGCGGAGCATCTCCTCAAAGCGCTCCTGCGGATCGACGCCGGTGTCGGTAGTAACCTTGGTCATGAGCGTGTAACTGTCGCGGGGATAAGGCTTGAGAGCCTCCCCGAGCATGGCGGGGGTCATGTAGGCCTCGGCCGTCTCATAGAAGCGGATGCCGCGTTCGTAAGCGTAGGCAATGAGCTTGGAAAACTTCTCCTGGCCGAGCGCGTATTGCACGTGGCCATTGTTGCTGCCGGTGCCGAAAGCGAGGCGAGTGACCTGGATGCCGGACTTGCCGAGCGTCACTTTGTCGAGCGCGGTGCGCTTTTCGGCGATAAGGGGAGCGCCCACGCCGGCGAGGGTTCCGGCGGCGATGCCGGTCTTCAGAAAATCGCGTCTGGAGTAGCCATTCATGCAGGAACCTCCGGGGATTTGGCCGGGGAGCCAATTGCGGGAATGGTAACACGCAGGAATAAGCGGCGGAAGCCCGATTGTCACAATTCACGCGCGGCGCGGTGGGTTGTGGTTCGAGTGCGATCTCAGAAAGTGAATCGCTTTACTCTTGAAGCCCACCTCTGGACAACGCTTTTGTCGAAGGGAGCAAACTCTTCGACGCGCATTTGAACGACGGCGGCTATCAGATCGTTCCAGGCCGGAGAAGGCCGCGGATTGCCGCCTGCGATGCCCAAACCCGGGGCGTCAGCGAACTCGGGTGTCCAGGTACCTTTCACGACCACGGCATCCAACCATTTTTGTGCCAATGCAGGGTAGGCGGCTGCCACGGCGAGCATGAGCAGGGGAGTCCTGTATTCTCCGAGCGCACCTGCGGACCCCAGGAACTGAGGCCATTCGGATCCTTCAACGCCGACGCGAATCAGGCAGTAGGTGTTGGCGAGTCGCTTGACCGCGCGCGGAGTGCGAAACAGGGGGTGACACCGCATGACCGCGGCCTGTTCCAGCGATCCCAAGAGCAAGCGCTCCGGAGCCACGGGTGCGGGAGTTTCGGGGGTGGGAATGTTCCGGGAAATCGGCTCAACTGGAGGCACTGCCGCGGCGCCTGGCGGAGAAGCCGGGGCCCGGGGCGGTGTCTCCTGAGGGAACGGTGCCTGCGCGGCGGGCGGGGGCGGTGAGGCTGCAACGAGATTGGCCGGGGAAGCTTTAAGCGTACTCGTTGCCGCAGGGCCCGAATCGAGGCTTGAATCGTTCTTCGAGGGCGCGACGGGAAGTAACTGCGCGATCAAGGCTCCGAATCCTTTTTCCTCCAGCGGCCGCAACTGGAAGGGTACTTGGAAGATTTTCTCAAGATAATCCTGCGGACTGGCGGGGCTCTCGGGTGGATCAAGGGAAGACGAGCGAGGCGCGTTCCCATCTTGCGCGAGGAGTTGGGGATAGTGCTCCATCAGGCTCTGCCTCAGCCAGCGGGGATCGACGGCCACAACAACAGCGAAGATGGGAAATGCAAGAAGAAGGTGAACCGCTTCAAGAACTGCGACCACGCGATCGGCCTTGCAGCGGTCCAGATCGTCGATGTAGAGAACGATGCGGTCCAACATCGGTTGGCCGGCGGCGCCGGACTCCGCGCCCTCGCGCAGCCGAACGCTCAACTGTTCGAAGTCGCGGCGGACCAGGCTTACGAGGCCCAGATATTGACGGTAGTCGTTGGCTTCGCTCCGCTGCTCGAGGAAGTGAAGGAGCCTTCGGCCGGGGGTCAGGTCCTGCAGGTCCGACTCGATCGCGCGGACGCGCGCCTGGGTTTCATTGAGCCTGCGGGTTGCGTCGGCCTCCTGTTCGACAGCTTTTGACAGATCGTGCTGTAGCTCTGTGCCTTTATCGGTCGACTGCAACTTTTGCTGTGCATTCCGGACGCGTTCGTAGGCCTCTTCGAGTCTGCCAACGACGCTTGATCCGCGCTTGATTTGCGCGGAGGCCCAGGCGCCGAAGGTGGCGATGAAGGTCAGGGTGCCGGCGATCCAGCGGGCCAATTCATGGAAGTAGTTTTGACCAACGTGCGCCAGCAGCCAGGCAAGCAACACAGGCACTGCGAGCGCGGCGAGCAGCAGGGCGATTCGCCGGTAAAGGCCCTGCGGGCTGAAGATGGCGAGGAAGAGGGTGCGGAGGCGGCCGGCGACGGAGCGCGCTTCCAGCGCGCTTGCCTCAAGCTGTGTGAACGAAGAGTTGAGGCCGCTCATTCCCAGTTCGGAGGAGAGCGTGTTGAGTTGGGCTCCGACTGCCGGGTCCTGCGCCACGATGTTTTTGAGGTTGTCAAAGAAGCCGGCGAAGCTCGACTCGGCCTTCTTGCGTTTCTGGGAAGCGTCCTGCAACTTCTGCTCGGCATCGACGCGAGAGAGGGAGGCATCGGCCAGCGCCTTTTTAGCCTCAAGGGCGAGCGCGCCTTCTTCCGCGAGCTTCTTCTTGAGAGCTTCGACCTTGTGCTTAGTGTCGGGCCGGTCCGAGAGGTCGGCGAAGAGTCTGTCGAAGATCTCAGAGACGAGGTTGGCCCAGAGGTTGGTGTCGAGGTAATGCCAGGCATTGAAGTGAATCTGCACGATCTTCTTGCAGAAGACGTCGTCCGCACGCTTGGTGAGATCCGCGATCTGTTGATGAAGCAGGCGCATGAAGTAGCTTTTGCCGGCTCCCCAATCGCCGAAGAGGCCGAGGGAGAGAGGGAGTGGGGTTTTTCGGGCGGCAATCAGCTGCGCGAGGTGGGATGCATAGATTTCGGCGCCGAGCGAGTCCCGGAGTGGTTGCAGGAAACTTTGCTGGTCGAAGCCGACGAGGTCGCCCTCAAAGGCGGGGTAGGTGGCTCGGAAGGGAACGAGTGGCTCGGCGTGGCTTCCGGGGACTGCGCCTGTTGAAATCTAACCCCGGTCGGAAACGTCACTCCGGTCGGCGTCGGCGGGGGAGTCGACGAGTGCATCCTCGGGAATTACTTCTTCAATCTGGTAGGCCGAATCCAGGCTGCCTCCGGAGATGACCAGATTGTCTGGCCGGTAAGATTCCATTTTGCGGCAGCGATATCCGACGCTATTGGCGATGAAGGATTCGATCGAAATGGATCGAGGGAATGCGGGGTGCTCCAAAGGGTAGACCACGACTCATGGATGGGTGCGAGAAAGGCATGCTCGGTGAAAGGAATGTTACAGGTCGATTGTGCCAGGCTTGAATTCAGCACCGAAAGTCGCGGCCTTGATCGACCATCCACCCAAGACTCACATTCGACAGGGAAGGACCTTGCACTGTGTCGGCGCCTCCAACAACGTCGAGGTGAGACGCCGGAGAACCAGACCTGCTGTACCACCTGCCCCGGAGCGGGAGAAAAGGTCCAATGCGTGGGAACGTAGGACGCTCTTCTTTCGTCAATGGCGAGAGGCCTGGAACGCATTCAAGACTGCCCGGATGAAGCGAAGTATCAAGAAAGCCGTACGGGATCAGTGAAACATCCCCAGAGATGTGTGCGGGTATCCCGAGGGAGCCGACCGTGTCCCAGACCCCCAGCATTTTCATCGACAGTTGTCAGGAGAATCGAGGACCCGAACGCGCCTTTTTTACTGGCCAGGAAGTCGGACCGAATGGTGGGGTCACGATAGGCGCCGAAGAGCGGCTGCCACGAACGAAGGGTCCGGAAACTCCGGGCTCAATACCGCAGATGGCGATCATGGCAGCGATGGAGCGAGCTGTGTAGGCGCCGCGTCCGCCGCCGAAAAGGAAGATCTCATCGCCAAGTTGATAGTCCTGGGCAATTTGGGCGTAGCCGTCTTGCACCTTTTGCAGCAGGCATTCGCCCACCTGAGTTGCCTGTTAGCTTCGCGAAGGGGAGACCGTTTGGTCCGGTACCGCCGTCGAAAGACAAAGTTGGTTCACAGCGGGACAATCGCTTGAAAAACCGTGCCGCGTTCGTCATCCCGGGAACTGGTCCTCCCAGGTGCCGTCGGCGCAGAAAATGATTCGTTTGCCCATCTCGTATCCGTGCTGAATGAAGGCTGAAAGCGAGTGAACCGATTGTACTCGCGAGGATCGACGAGATGGCCGCTACAACTCCTGCCGACAGGTTTGGCATCTATACCGTCATTGCAAGCCAAACCTTAATTCTGGGAATCGATTAGGAGTAAATATGAGTAGCTTAATGCTGAAGGGAAAATTCTCCCTTGCTTTGGCGTGTGCCTGCACTTTAGTCGCCGCTTCCGCCAGTTTGAACGCACAAACCGCCATCGCCACGATACTCCTGGCCGGCTCGCCTGCAGGAATTGGGGTCGATCCGGTGGCCAAGCGGGTTTATGTCGCTGAAGGCAACCAGGTGCAAGTCATCAGCGAAGTGACCAATACGGTCGTGGCCAGCTTCAACCTCCCGACCACTTCTTACATCACCACCGCAATACCCGATCCGGCCACGGGCCTGATTTACGTGGCCGCCGAGAACGCCGGCCTGTACGTCGTCGATCCGACGACTTATCTGCCGGTTGGCTATGTCAACGTGGATGCTTTCGCGGTTGCAGTCAATCCCCAGACCGACAGAATCTATGTCTCCGACTTCAATCAGACTCTTTATGTGATCGATGGCAAATCGAACACCATTGATAAGACCCTGACCGTGAACGCGATCACAAACCTGGCCGTGAATCCTGTGACCGACAGGATTTATGCCGCGATTAACACGTTTCCAGCACAGGTTACGGTAATCAACGGAAAGAACAACAAGATCGTCACCACGGAGAGCGGTGGTGGATTCCTGGGTAATGACGTTACGGTTGACGTGCTGCACAACACGTTTGACCTGGGTGCCCAGTCCGGAACCGTGAGCCTGTTCAATGGAGCCACAAACTCGTTGAACGGGACGGTGCAGGCGTCGACGGAGGGAACCGGCATTCGGGTTGACCCTGTGACGCAGAAGGTATTCCAGTCCGACTTTGCCTCGAATGTGGTCGACGTGGTGGATTCGACCACCAAGACCGTGGTTGGAACGGTTCCGGTGGGAGCGAACCCGGAGTACATGGATATCGACCCGTTTGCGGCACTGTTGTATGTGGGCAATACCGGTTCGGATTCACTGACGGTGATCAAGACTCGTTAAGATTTCTAACCAGGCTGCAATGCGAAGGGCACAGGGTCGGCAGACCTTGTGCCCTTTTCGTTTCGGCGGTCGAAAAGGCGTGCAAATAAATCAAAAAAGATCTTGACGCGCGGCCATTGGTTCGTGGTAGCTTACGGTTAGTGGACGCTTACCTACAAGCCGGACTGGATGCGTTAGGCGATGCGACGCGGATGGCGATCTTCCAGAAGCTGGCCAACGGGCCATTCGCGGTGAATGAACTGGCGCGGCATTTGCCGGTGAGCCGGCCGGCGGTGTCGCAGCACCTGAAGGTGCTGAAGGATGCCGGATTGGTGACGGACATGAAGCAGGGTACGCGGCGGCTGTATCAGCTGGATCCGGAGGGAGTGGCGCGGCTGCGCGCGCACTTCGATCAGATGTGGACGAAGGCCATGAGCGCCTTCAAAGACGCGGTAGAGACACCACCGACTGGAGGAAAGCATGGCAAAGACGGCAGAACTCGCACTAAGCGTGTTTAAGAGCATTCGCGTGAAGGCGCCTATCGAGCGGGCGTTCAACGTGTTTGTAGAACAGATGGAGACGTGGTGGCCGGCGACGCACCACATCGGCAGCACTCCGTTTGAGGCGATCTTTGTGGAGCCGCGCGAGGGCGGCCGGTGGTACGAGCGCAACGCGAAGGGCGAGATCTGCGACTGGGGCACGGTGCTCAAATGGGATCCGCCGCATCGCGTGACCTTTTCGTGGCATGTGGGGCCGGGGCACGATTCGCCGGAATGGAAGTTCGATGGGGACATGGCGAAGGCCAGCGAGGTGGAGATCCGTTTCACAGCCGAAGGGCCGGGAACGACGCTGGTGGAGCTGACCCACAGCAAGATCGAGAAACACGGTGAGGGAGCCGAGCAGCTGCGCGACATGTTCGACGGACCCGGCGCCTGGGAAGGGATCCTGGCGCACTTCGCGAAGAAGATGGAAGAGTAGGCCTGGCCCCAAAAGCTGTGGTTGGTGCTGTCCCATCCTTGCGACAACCGAGTTGCGGGATGGGACACCGGGCAGTTGAGCGATGCGAACGGTTGATTCCATTTCGAGGTGCCGAATATGAAGCCTGTGATCTTCTTGCGTATTGCTGCGGTGCTGACGCTCATTCACGCGGTGCTGCACACGGTTGGCGGAGTGTTTGGCTCCATTCCGCCGGGACCCGCTGCGGTTGCGGCGGAGGCCATGAAGGCCAACCTGTTTCTGGCTTTGGGCCACGTGCGGAGCTACTGGGAGTTCTATCGCGGGATGGGGCTTGCCGTTTCGATCTTTCTCACGGCGGAAGGGATCGTCATGTGGCAGCTTGGGTCGTTGGCGAAAACCGATGCGGTGCGCCTGCGGCCCGTGATGGCGACGCTTTTGCTAGCGTATCTCGCTATGGCGGTCAACTCGAACGCCTATTTCTTCCTGGCGCCGGTTATTACGGAGATTCTCATCGCCGCGTGTTTATTGATGGCAATCCTGACCGCCGCAAAGTCTGTCCAACCCGCGCATGCCGAAGCTCTCTCCGCCCGGCCCGTTTGAAAGTCATGCACCGGTCCGACCATGCGCACTCGACGCCGCTTCCATGAATACTTGAACGCCGTGTTGAGCAGGCACGGTATACTGGCGCCCACCGCGCTCGCAGGTTGCGGCCGCGGTGCACATTCCCAATGAGGTGCCCACCAATTGAGCGAAACGAATTTCTTGAAGAGCCGGCTTCTTGCCAGCAGGCGAGGTTTTCTGGGAGGCGCGGCAACGGCTCTCGTCGGAGCGGTCTGCGCGCCGCTACCCGTGGCCGAAGCAGCGCCAGCTGACGCGCCAGGTCTCGATATTATCGGGCCGAAGGCGGGCTACTCGCCGCACGTGGGCTCACTGGTCTCGATGCTGACGTGGATGCGCGACGCCAACGGCGTGCTGAGCGCGACCAAAGGACTTTCGCAGAGCGATCTGGATGTGCTGTTTGACGCGCATGCCAACACCATTGGCGCGTTGATGCTGCACCTGGCCGCGACCGAAACCTACTACGGGTTGCATACCTTCGACGGCATGAAGTGGGGCAGTTGGCCTGACGAGGTGAAAAACAAGTGGGATGCTGCCATGAATCTCGGAGACGCAGGGCGCAAGACGATCAAAGGACACGACCGCGAGTATTATGTCGGCATCCTGCATGAGGTGCGGGAAAAGACGCTGGCGGAGTTTGCCAAGCGCGATGACGCCTGGCTGATGGCCGTGGATAAAAGCTGGCCGTGGGGTCCGACGAATACGTATTGCAAGTGGTTTCATGTGTGCGAGCACGAGGCGCATCACACGGGTCAGATTGCGTTGCTGCGGAAGAGACTCCCCGGGGCCAAACAGGATGAAGGTTGACCGGGACTCACCAGCTTTGGAGCCATTCGGCGCGGAGCTGAAGGCATGAACAGGGGGAAGGTCCCCTACGCGGTCAGGGTGTGCCTGATGGCCGCTCTGGCGGGGACCGCGGTCCTGGTGGTGAACCGGACTTTTAGACACGCGGATTATTTCGCACTGCCGGGCGCGAGGGCGTCGGTCGCAGAAGCGTTCTTGCTGCTGGCCGCGTACCTGGCCGTGCTGACGTTGCCGGGCGTGAAACTCGCCCGCTATGCGCTCACGATCGGCTTGCTGGCGGCGGGGCTCGAGATGGTTCATCTGCTGCAGGAACGATTTTTCGATCTGCCGGGGCGTGCGGGCGGGTTGGTGTCGCTGGCGTTCATGCTGGCGACTTTTTCCTGCTGGGGATGGGCGGCGCGGAAGGCACGCGCGTTGGGCGCGTCGTTTGTTGCCGCCTGCGGAACGGCGGTGTTGAGCGCAGTCGTAACGATGACGATTGCGGTCTGTCTCGGAACGGTCTTTGAATGGTATGTAGCGCCTGTGCCGCTTGAATCGATGCGCGGATGGGCCGAGTTTCAGCGCAGTGGATGGAACGATCTGGCCGCGTTTGCGATTGCGAATACCATTGACTCGATCACGTCGCACTTGATCATGGCCCCGTTGATTGCGCTGGTGTTTGGTGCAGTCGGAGCGGCGCTTGGCAAAGGCCGTATGGCTCAAGCGGTGGGAGCCAACCCCTGATCTACCAGCTGTGCAGCCATTCTTCATCGCGGCCGATGCGAATGGGGGCGCTGAACAGCTCGCTCAGTCGGAGTTCAGTCAGTAGTTGGTGGCGCGGGCCGTCGGCCACAATGCGTCCGCTTCGCATGAGGATGACGCGCTCGATTTCCGGAAGAATGTCAGCCAGGTGATGCGTTACGAGGACGAGCCCGGTGCCTTCGGAGACGAGGCGCCGGAGGGTTTCGCGGAGTTCGCGCTGTGCAGCGAGGTCGAGGGCGTTCGATGGTTCATCGAGCAGCAACTGCCGCGGACGATGCACCAGCGCGCGGGCGATGAGGATGCGGCGCTTTTCGCCGGCCGACATTTCGCCCACAAGCTGGTCGGCCAGGTGCAGCGCGTCCATGCGCTCGAGTGCTTCAAGGGCGCGGCCTCGCATCTCCTCGGTCACATGCAGATTCGGCCACAGCGTTGAGGCGGAGAAGAAGCCTGCGGTGACTGCGTCGCGACCGGTGGTGACGGCGGTGCGCTCGCCGGGGAGCTCCTGCCCGGTGAGACCAGCGCCGACGACGCCGAAGTGCCTGCGGAGTTGCGTCAGATCCCAGCGTTCGCGGCCGAAGATGCGCACCGACATCTCCGCATCGGGCATGGGATAGATCTGGCACGTCATGGTGAGAATGAGCGTGGATTTGCCGCAGCCGTTGGGTCCGAGGATGGCGACGTGCTCGCCGGTGCGGATGGAGAGATTGACATCGTGGAGCACCACGCGGTCGCCGCGCGCAACGTTGACGCTTTTGAGATTGAGAAAGTGGCGCGGATCGAGGTCCGCGGCCTTCCCGTCGCTGCTGGTCTCGCTTTCGGGCATTGCACCCCCAAGCTGCTAGATTAAATTGTTGAACCCACGCGGCCGTGAAGACAGAAAGGCGCGTAAAAGCAAGGACGATGAGCGAGATTTCTCACTTTGTAATTCCCAGAGGCTTTCGGTTCGGTGCGACCAAGGCGGGGCTGAAGGCCAGCGGGCGCACCGACTTTGCGCTGATTGTGGCAAACGGGGCAGCCAGTGCGGCGGCGGCGTTCACCGGCAATCGCGTGAGCGCGGCGCCGCTGGCCGTCGACAAGGAAAACCTGCGCGCGACCGGCGGTAGGGTTCGCGTGGTGGCCATCAACGCCGGCAACGCCAATTGCGCGGCAGGGCAGGCGGGGCTGGACGCGGCACGGGCCACGTGCGTGGGCGCGGCCGAAGTGTTTGGCTGCAGGCCCGAAGAAGTGTTTCCATCGTCGACGGGGATCATCGGCGTGCCGCTGCCGTCGGAGAAGCTACTGGCGGCGATGCCGGCGTTGGCTGCGAGCCTGGGCTCGGAGTCCGATCACTTTCAACAGGTAGCGCTGGCGATTCTTACCACCGATACGGTGGAGAAGACGGCGTTTGCGCGGTTCGAGGTACATGGCGCGGACGGCGTAGCGCGCGAAGTGCGCATGGCCGCCACTTGCAAGGGCTCGGGCATGATTCACCCGCAGCTGGTGCCGCATGCCACCATGCTGGTGTACATCCTGACGGATGCTGAGGTTGAGCCGGCGGTGTTGCAGGAGTATCTGAACGGGGCCATCGAGCTCAGCTTCAACCGCATCTCGGTAGACGGCGACACGTCAACAAACGACACCGTGCTGCTGTTGGCGTCAGGCGCGAGCGGCGCCAAAATTGGGTCGGGCAACGAAGAATTCAAGACGGCGCTCACGCACGTGTGCACCTCGCTGGCTCGGCAGATTGTCGCCGACGGCGAAGGAATCACGCATGTGGTGGAGTTGCGCATCGATGGCGCGGCCAGCGATGCGGACGCGCTGAAGGTGGCAAAGGCCATTGCGCACAGTCCGCTGGTGAAGACGGCATGGGCCGGTAGCGATCCCAACTGGGGACGGCTGGTGGCGGCCATCGGCTACTCCGGCGCGGCCATCGATCCCGAGCGCATCGATATCTGGTTCGGTCAGCTTCGCATTTGCCGGGATGGCGGGCGCGCGGAAGAGTTCGACGAAGAGGCTGGCCCATGCGTATCTGCAGAAGGCGGAATTTTCGATCGCGATTCAACTGAACCAGGGCGCGGGAAAGTGCGTGTTCTGGACGACCGACCTGACCGCGGAGTATGTCCACATCAATGCGGACTACTCAACGTAGCTGCACCACGCGGCCCGAGGAATCTCTCACTGCTCCGCAATGGGTCAGACCCCATCGAAAGGTATCTAAGAAGGACTTCGCTGACTCTGGACGAGAACATCTCGTTGCACTATGGCCGGTAACTTCGATCGCGGCGTCCAGTCCGAACAGGTCATCGGTGATCTGAAGCATTTCGCTGTCATCGATCAGGAGAGCGGCCGCAATTCACTGAACGTAGTAATGGGCAACCGGTAACAGCAGAGATGAGGACGACGTGCACAGCTGTTAACCATGGACTTAAGCCAAAGCGAACGCCATTTTTGTTTGGACCGGCTTGCTGTTCAGCCGTTGTCGCACAATGGTCGCAGCTAATATTTTCCAGTACTGGAAAAACGCCCGATTGAGCGCCAGCCGGCCAGGAGAGCCTTGCCGGGTTGGGGTTTGTCCCCCTCGGCGAGTGACTGGGCGAAGAATTCGTTGGGAATGAGTGGCATTTTTCGCGTCTCGCGGTCCCGGCTAATCGTTGCGTAGCGCGATCATCGGCTCCACTCCTGCGGCGCGGCGAACTGGCATGACCGAAGCCACCAGCGCGGCCAGCGCGAGGAGCACGGCTGAGCCTGCCAGCATAACCGGGTTCCATGGAACGACGCCGAATAACTGGTCTTTCATCAACTTTCCGGCCAGGACAGCCAGCGGAATTCCGAGGCCCAAGCCAAGGCCAACCTGCCATAGCGCTCCACGCAACACCATCGCGATCACGTGTTTGCGGTCCGCGCCGAGAGCCATCCGAAGCCCGATCTCGTTGGTGCGCTGTTCGACCGTATAGGCCATGACACCGTAGAGTCCGACGGCTGCCAGGACAAGACCAAGCAGCCCGAAGAGAGAGGTGAGCGTTGCGATCATGTTCTGCTGTTGAAAGTCCGAGCTGATGACTTTGCTGTATGGGTCGACACTATTGAGCACGAGACTTGCGTCGACTGTGGCAAGCGCTCGGCGCACGCGCTCTTCCACCCCGTCCTGATCGCCCGAAGCCCAGATAACAATGTTGTAGAGGAAGTGAGACCACTTCTCGCCATCTGAAAAGACCGGATCGTCATAGTGCACAGTCTGCTTTTCAGACACCCAGAACATTGGCCCCACGGGGTCTTTGTAGTCCCACGTCATGTAGCGCATGTCTTTGACGACACCGACGATTTGGTAGGTAGAGGCATACCGGATGCGGTCAATCCCGAAGTGTTCCCCTATGGGGTTCTGGTTTTTGAAGAACCGCTTGGCGAAAGCCTCGTTAACGACAGCGACGTTGAAAGTGTTCGCAGTATCGTCGTCGGTGATGGGCCGCCCCAGCAGCATTTTGGCGCCGAGCGATTCGAAGAATCCGGGCATTACACGTGCCCAACCTGCGCCCGTGTCCTCCTTGGGCGAAGGCTCCGGCCTGCCCTGGATGCGAATGCCCTCGTTCCAGCTATCGCCGGTCATGGGCGCGTACAGCGCGGGAGCCGCCATCTTGATTCCGGGAGTATGCTGCAAACGGTCGTCGATCTGGCGGAAGAGTTGCTCCATCTGCTCAGGTTTGTAAGTGCTGAGTGTGGGATTGATCGACGCAATGTATCGGCCCTGCAACTCAAACCCGAAATTCTGATTCTCGAGGTTGCGCAGACTCTGCGCTAGCAATGCAGCCGCCGAGAGCAGCACCAGCGACATTGCCGCCTGTGCGATGACCAGGGACTTCTGAGCCCATGACCGACGGCCACCGACGGAACGGTTCGCTCCGCGCAGGGCTTCGACCGGATCGGCATGCGAGGTCATCCACGCTGGAGCGATCCCAAAGACGAGTCCGGTCAAAATCGAAATTCCCATGGTAAAGAGCAGGACCGGCCAGGATGGTGCAGAATTCACGGGAACATGATTGTTCGGCCCTCCCATCTCGAAGGCGAGATAGAGGATCAGGCGGGTTCCCGCATAGGCCACGGCGATTCCAAAAATGCCGCCAACCACGGCGAGCATCACACTTTCAACGAGAGCCCCGCGCACAAGCCGGATGCGCGAAGCTCCCAGCGCTACCCGGACGGAGATTTGCGCCCGGTTTCTCAATCCTCGCGCCAACATCATGTTGGCGAGGTTGCCACAAGCCACCAGGAGCACGCATCCCGCGGCGATAAGCAAGAGTTTGAGGCCATCCTTGTATTCGTCGCGCATGGCGGCGACGCCCGCGCCACCGGGAATCAAGTGGAGGGTCTGCTGTTGCCAGGTCTGCTTTTCTCCCGGCTCCATATCCTGGACGTGGCTGGCGAGCCAGTCGTGAAACTCGACGCGCAGCCTGGCTTCAAGCGATTGCGGATTGACGCCAGGCCGGACTCTGCCCAGGAGGTCAAGGTAGTTACCATTGGGCCGCTTGAGCCGCGAGACAACCCCGGCGAGCGTCTGCTCGGAGGTGATTGGGAGCCAGAAGTCCGGCATGCCCCAGCCGGCGAGCTTGGCCCCATAGAATCCCGGTGGAGTGACTCCGATGACGGTAAATGCGTGGCCATTGATCTGGAAACTTGCGCCGACAACCGAAGGGTCGGATGCATATTTTGTTTGCCAGGTGCGGTAGCTCATCACTACAACCAGCGGTGCGCCTTCGCGGTCGTCGGAGTCCGTCATCAGCCTTCCGATCCAGGGCTGGACGCCGAGGGTGTGGAAGAAATTCCCGGAAACATTCTGTCCGTTGAAGGTGTCCACGGGGGCCTGCGAGCCAGCGCGGCGCACGCCGAGTGGAGAGTTGCCGGCCTGCAGGGCTGCGAGGTCGACGAACTCTGGCGTATGCGCACGGAAGTTGTTGTAGGCCTCCCAGGAGAAAAGCGAAAAATCGCCGTCGTCTCCCTGCGTGTACCCACCCCAATTGCAGCATCGGATCTTGTCTCCGATCCGCCACAACTCATCAGGCCTTGTCACTGGCAGCGACTTCAGCATCACCTGGTGCACCAGGGTGAAGATGGCCGTGGTGGCTCCGATTCCCAGGGCCAGCGTGATCACCACCGTTGCCGTAAACCCGGGTGCTTTCCGCAATTGCCGCAACGCGTCGCGTAAGTCCGACAGCATTCGTTCTCTCCTCACTCAGGTTTGATCAGGTCTTTTGAATTCGCGATCGGCATGGCAAATGCACGACCTTGGCCGTTCTCTCCGAGCAGTCTGGCTCAAAACAAGGGCTTTAGGGAAAACGAATGAGGTTTCTCTGTTCGAAATCAAAAACCTGCGTTCGGAATCGAACAGTAACAGAGTGGAAGACGGGCTCGATGATTTCGAGGTCAGGTTCGCCGTCGAGATTTTGCGGCGAGATATAACCGGCTGAATGATGCGAATTGCAAGTGGAGGATGACTCATTCGGGGCGGCCGTTGATGTAAAGGTACTTATTCTCTGACCGATCAGCGAGACCCTGCGGTTGGACCCGCTTCCGCTCGGAGAGATCAGCGAAACCTGGTTCCAGAAGCCGCCTCGGGCTCATTGAACCGTTAACCTGGCTTATCGGGCTACCTTTTGATTCTTTCCAACAAACTTGTAGCCAACCCCAGAGACGGACAGAAAAAGTTCGGGCTCCTTGGGATTCTCTTCCAACTTTTTGCGTAGGCTGAACAGGTGCGTATCAACGGTCCGGGTGAAACTGTCCGTGCTGTATCCCCAAACTGATTTCAGGAGCTCACTTCGAGGGATGGTGCTTCCTGAACGTTCAACAAGGTAGCGAAGAAGTTGGAATTCTCGTGCTGTCAAATAGATGGGCTTACCATTTCGGGTAACCTGCGACTGACGGATGTCCAGTCGGAACGACCCAAAGTCATAAATCCCTTGCCCAGCGTGAAAGGGGATCCGCCGCAACAAAACTTCGACGCGTGCGAGGAGTTCCGCAGCCTCAAATGGCTTCGTGACATAGTCGTCGGCACCAAGCTTGAGTCCCACGACCTTGTCGACCGTCTCATTGCGTACGGTGAGAATCATAATGGGTGTTGCCATCCCGGCGGCTCTAAGATCGCGACAAATATCGAGTCCATTACGACCTGGGAGCATGAGATCCATGATGATGAGATCGAAGGGGTTGCTGGAGGCTTTATCGAAGCCGGTATTTCCGTCGGCGGCGGAATCGACGACGTAGCCCTCGGCACGCAGGCGGTCACTCAATGTTGTGCGAAGAGCCTGTTCGTCTTCGATCAGGAGAATGCTCTC
Organism: uncultured Acidobacteriota bacterium; assembly: GCA_963744185.1. GTDB lineage: Bacteria > Acidobacteriota > Terriglobia > Terriglobales > Acidobacteriaceae > Telmatobacter. Next base: position 134,598 of record CAVUSR010000004.1, read on the forward strand.
ATTCATTTTCACCAACCTCTTTGCTTGCTGAAGCTACTGTCACCAGGGATTGTTGTTCTTGGACCGATACGGGCAAATGCAAAGTGAAGACACTTCCGATGCCGGGTTGGCTGACTACGGAAAGACTTCCGTTCATCACTTCCGCGAGGTGCTTCGCCAAAGATAGGCCCAATCCAGTCCCATGAATCTGAGCGGCGATCGCTTCCGGGCTTCGGTAGAACGGTTCGAAGATATGCTTCAGGTCTGAGTTTCTGATGCCGATGCCATGATCCTCAACGCTGATCGCGACCCGATATCCCTGGGCTTCGGTCCATTCGCGAGAGGCGGACATATGGATCCGGCGATCGTCTCGACTGTATTTGACGGCATTGGTAACAAGGTTTTCGAGGCAGCCACACACTGCCCCTGGATCACCCAGTATACGAGGCACAATGGAGTCGATGTTTTGATCGAGAACGCACGACTCCTCCAGCAAAAGCGTCGCCGTGTTGTTGCGAACTCGTCGAAAGATTTCCGACACGTCGAGCGACCGCACATTGTACCGGTCCTTGCCGCTGCGTATTGATGCGAAAAGCAGGATTCGGTCGATGTTGTCCATCAGTTGACGAGACTGGCTCAAGATAATGGACCCATATTGTTTAAGCGCGGGCTTGTCAGTAACGACGCCATCCTTGATGTTTTCGCCGGCGGAAAAAATTGCGGATAGCGGCGTGCGCAACTCATGAGACACGGACGCGACGAATTCCATCTGGAGCTTGGCGAAGTGCTGGGCGCGATATCCGGCACTGGTAAGAAGAGCGATGTTTACCGCGAGGAGGAGGAGCACAGCAGCACTCATCCCCAGATTTCGCCGCCTCACTCGACTGACAAGCGCCTGGAGTGGGCCCGCGCGGCGCTGCAGCTTCAAGACCCAGGTGCTGGGTGTCTGGCTATATTCAATCACCGGAAACCACGCGGGGCCGATGAAGCTTCGCCACTCTGCGCTTTTCAAAGGATGGCGTGGCATCGCTTTATCTCGTACGGCGCTCATGGCCCCCGATGTTGGTCCAAAGATCTCCATCGCCGAATCGGCCGTTGCCATACTTTGCTCTCCGAACCCCGGATCCGACGAATAGATCGTCCGGGGTTGGGTTCCGGTTGCAACAACGCCAACTCTGTAGTCGAGACCATCGAGACCACCGAAATACCGGTTCGCCAGTTCAGGCAGGGTCTTCTTCTGAAGGACATTCTGATCCACAGTAATGATGATCCAGTCGACCGGGCTCTGGCTGTCGCGTGCCTTACCCGCGCTGCGATGCAGTATGGGATGCACGATCGCGGGAACATTCTCATCAAACTGCCATCCCGTTATTGAATCGCTTCCTGACTGCATTTCACTAGGATTATTCTCGGATGGGGAGCTCCGATCATCATGAAGACCAGAGAGTTGCCAGGCGTGAAGAGCCATGGACAGGTTGGCTGAATTCGCCTGCAGTCGAGCGACGAGAGTTGTCAACTCCAGCGGCACCGAGGCGCCTTCTATTTTCCTCGTATCCAAGTTCAAGTGAACAACACGGAACTGGGGTTGATGATTTGATTCCAGGATATAAATCTCCCCAACCAGGTCCGGATTTCTATAAACACTTGGCAACGTCTCGTGGGGTTGCGCGTAGTTCCATTCCACGTAACGGTCAAGATAGTCGTTCCAGGTATCCCTCGCGCCGAAGTCCGGCCCTACCTGAATCGCAACGCAGATCGCGGAAAACTCGTTGTACAGGTCGCTGTGCCACTTCATCATCAGCGACTCGAGTTCGGATCCGATGCGCATTTCCTCAGCGTTACTGGCTTGATCGGTCCAACGATATTGCAGAACGGCAACCGTGACGAGCAAGGCCGCGATCGCGATCAGTGCGGTTGACCAAAACGCAAAGAAAGATCGAATCCCGGCGCTCCGGGAGACTCTTATGTTGAATGCGTTCTTTTGGAATATCCGCAATTCCCCTTCTCCGTGGTCCCGAGCCGAATGATTGTAGATGCCGCAGCGCTGGACATCGTGGTTGCGAGTCTTGATTGCCCATCATTTAGACGTGCGAACGCCGTGGTCAATGTCTTTTGAGTACGACGATGACTGCACCCATCCTTTCTGTTGTTGTGTCTCCTGTCAAGAAACGGCATCATCCACGGAAAGGACTTTTGGCGTGAAGACTATTTGAACGCCGCCCTTCCTTTATCGAGTTGGTCAGCTTGCCTTGGACACATTCTCGAGTCCGCCTTCGGCTTCGGTGCCGGTCCTGGCTTCGATGCGGAACTGTATTCCAGGTTGATTTCCCAATTGGATGCGAACGAGTCGGAAGGCGTGAGCGGAGATGGCTGGAACCCCCAGACGCCTGGCGATGGGTCGAAGACGCTGAGTCATTAGGTTGTCATGACTGACGGGTGTGCCGATCTGAGAGGTGAGTACGAAGTCGCCGCGAGCCGTGAAGCGCGATCGACTCTTGATCTCCATCAGAATACTCAAGAGGGGTGGGGTAATTGGCACATCTCGTTGGGCGTTCTTTCTGACAACGTCCAATTGCCCCCTGTACCAACGTTGCCTGATCGCGATCGTCATGGGTGGAACCACGGATTGATTCTGCGGGGAATCTTTGCCGGTCAAATTGACTTGTCGCCATTGGAGGCCGACCGTCTCCGAGGGACTGGTTCCGGCAAGAGCCCCAATCAGAATAAACTCCTTTTCGGGGTACCTCATCATGCTCAGAGCGAGCCTTGCCTGATCAAGGCTCAAGGGCTCTTCCTCCTTGTTACGTTTGCGGGGCGGCTTCACAAGGCTAACGGGGTTTTCCCCGATGAAGAACTTCTCTCGAATTGCGTGCGCAATGATTGCACCGAGGACATTGCGAATATGCCGGACCGTTTCAACGGAGTATCCACGATTCGCGGCGGACTCGATTAGCCGCATGACGTCGTCAGGGCAGAGGTCGCACAATCGCACATCGGTCAGATAGGGCCAATCGTGCAATGCTCTGAGTGTCTTGCGGGGGTCGGAGGGGTTCTTTCGAAATATTCGATCGACCTCTTCTGGCGCAATCACATGCTTCAAGATGGACTGATAGAAATTCTGGCCTGCGTATCGCATGAGCCCGATATGCTCGGGCGCGAATTTCTCCTTGACGAACGTCCCGAGGGTCATCCACGAAGGGTGTGCCAGATCGCTCTCATTTGCTGTGGCACTGTAATCCTGATCCATGTTCCCTCCAAATGTGGTGACGTCTGATGCTACGCCGGCGGGTTCAGAATGCTGAGGCTTATTCGACAATGAGCCCGTCGGCGTGGAAACGGCCGATCACGACGTTGACGCGGTCTCCGGGCTTAACGGTACGCCTGGGGTTCGAAAAAGCCATCCAATAGATCTTTCCTTCTTCGGGAGTAATACTCTGACGGAGCTGCCCGACCTTTTCGAGCGAAGGGATGACGAGTCTTACGCCGGCCCGAACGTCTACCAGCGAAGGATCGAACTTCTTATCGTTGAGCTGCCTGGCCTTGACTGGGTCGAGCACGCGGTAGTTGAAGCGAATGAGTTCTCCCGATTCTGCTGCCCGCACAGTGAGCGAATCAATTCCCCAGACGTTCTGGTAGTACATCAGTGCTCGCTTCGGGAAGTGACTTGGTGCGTAGCGACTCGGATTGGTAGGCACAGCCTGAGCATTGGGATGCGAAGCCGGCAATGAATGGGCAGGCTGGGGCGATTGGCTGAGGCCTGCACCGCCGCAGGCAACCTGGCTGGCGATCATTGTGGCCTCGACGAGTCGTCTTGCGAGGGTTTTGATTAAAACGTTCATCGAAGCTCTCTCTTCTGCTTAACAGGCGATTGGGCAAAACTCGCGCGATGAGCGATGTGACTGAAGTGCGACCCGAGATCGGGACCTCCTTTCGGTTAGCGAGGAGGTCCCGATTTCTTCGTTGCAGATTGTTCATTCCGCTACGGAATGGTATAGGCCTTCGATGAGGCGTTGCTGTTTTGGTAACCCGGTGCAGCGGCGATGGCGATGACGGTCTCGTTCGTATTGATGGTGATTGGTCCCGAGTATACGGTCGAGCTCGTCGTCGGTGTCGTGCCATTCGTGGTGTAGTAGATGGTTGCTCCCGGGGTCGTATCCGTGAGGGTTAAGGTCTGAGGCGTTGTGTAGTGCCCGCCAGCCAGGCTGAATACCGGCGAGGCTGCCTTTGGAAGCGGGATGTACACGTAGGCTTTCGAACTAACTGAACTGAGGGAGAAGCCAGGCGCAATCGCGATCGCTGCCACGATTTCTGAGGAAGCGACTGTGATGGGCCCACTGTAGACCGTTGACGAAGTGGTCGGCGTGCTTCCGTTAGTTGTGTAGTAGATGGTTGCACCGGGTGTTGTATCGGTCAGGATGAGTGTCTGTGGAGTGTGATAGAGACCACTCGCGAGACTGAAGACCGGTGCTGCTGCTGCTGGTAATGGAATGTAGGTGTACTGCTTGGAGCTGACCGGACTCAGCGTGAAGCCAGGCGCGCTCGCGACTGCCGCCACCAATTCTGTGGAACTGACGGTAATCGGTCCCGTGTACTTGGTCGACGAAGTGGTCGGCGAAGTCCCGTTGGTGGTGTAGTAGATGGTTGCACCAGGTGTTGTATCGGTCAGGATGAGTGTCTGCGGAGTGTTATAGGTGCCGCCAGCCAAACTGAAGATCGGCGCCGCCGCAGGAGGTTGCGGGACGTAGGTGTAAGCCTTCGAACTCACTGAGCTTGGCTTGAATCCCGGTGCGATTGCGATGGCCATAACGGTTTCAGTGGATGCGATGGTGATTGGCCCCGAGTACAGCGTCGATGCCGCTGTGGGCATGGTTCCGTCGGTGGTGTAGTAGATCACCGCTCCCGGCGTTATGTCGGAGAGGGTAAGCTGCTGCGGCGAGTGATAGGTGCCTCCGGCCAGGCTGAACACGACCGGCGCGGTGGTAATTGATTCAACGGCTCCGATATCGAACGTATTTCCCCCGGAACCATCAGGCCGCGGATTTCCGAAGAAGTCCGTTGACGGGTGCGAAACGGTGACGGGAATTTTGTCGATTGCCGCCGAGTTGTTTGCCGGCGACGGGTTGAAGGTATAAACCGGAAGACCGGTCTGCGGATTGACGAAGTTCAAGGCCAGCGGACCCCAGCGGAGATTGATCCAGTTGTTGCCCTCGTCCACCGTGGCTGCGGCAGTCAGCGTGAATGGGGGCGCGGGAAGCGCATTGGATTCGTTGGTTCCCGGAGGTACCTGCCATCCGTACACGCCTGCTTGCACAGACGCTTCGATTGGAAGACGGGACCCATTGCAATAGACATTGGAGAGGACAGTGCCCGGAGCGAGGATGTTTGTGCTGTCGGCACTTTCAGCCAGTGTCCCATTATTGGTGAGCAACGAGTACGCCGGAGCGAGAGTGCCGCCCGACGAGTGGTTGCCCGGCGCAGTGTCTCCGCGGATCCCGATATCCCAATAGCTGGCGCCTGGATCATCGCAAGCGCCGGTGGATTTCTGGTTGGCCGCAGTTGTTGCGGTCTTGCCGAATCCGGGGTTGTACAGCGTGACCTTGTTTTGTTGATTCTGGAAGCCGGTGTTCAATCCTCCGACCCCGATGAACAGCGAGCGATTCTGCCAGAACAAGTCGTTCGACAAGACCGGAACCGAGTACTTCACGCACGACCGGTTCGTGCCGTGATTGGTCGGGCAGGTGATGGAGTTTGCGCCGTTGGGCAACAGGGCAATGTTTGCCGTCAGCACGGCGGTGTCAGTGATACTGACGAGACCGGCTACCTGCGGGCAAGACTGAGCCCCGTTGTTGGTGGTGCAGTTGGTGCCTAGCGTGCTGGCCAACGGAGCGAACAAGGTTTGCAACAGCACTCCCGAGGAGGCGGTGGAGTTGTTGGAGACGATGGTGTTGTTGACGATGTCGACTGCCAAAGCGTCCAGCAGGGAAACCCCGCCGCCATCCAGGCCGGCCACATTGTTGGCGATGATGTTGTTGGTTACCTGGATAGCATTCCAGGGGGTTGCCAACTGGAACGAAGGTTGCGTTGAATGCCCCGTGATGGTTGGCCACGAGGTGCTTGCGTTCCCCTTGGGGAAGTTAAGTACTTCAGTTCCGTTGATGTGCTGCAACCGAAGGCCTGCGCCGCTACCACTATCCGCAGCGTTGCCCACAATGAGGTTGGCGTTGATTACCAGCCCAGGACCAGCGCCATCGCTTGGCAAGATAGATCCCGGGGCGGAGACGCAATCCTGGTCACTCAAGAGGCCGCATGGAGGATCGACGTCGGGTGCGCCCATGACGAGCAGGCCACCCCCGTTTGTGACGATCGTCGGATTCGTACTTTGGTTGAACAGGATCGTATTGTGCTCGATGTCACCGTCGTAGCTAAAACCGAGGTGGGCGACGCCGGCTCCATCGCCGGTGCTCATGTTACCGCAGACCCAGTTGTAGTTGAACTTGTAGTAGTCGCTGCCATTGCAGAAGGTAACGCCACCCGCTCCCGCCGGGGTCGACGAGAAGAGTTCGTCACCAAGGGAGGAGTTCTGTACGACCAGGTTATTGTGGACGTTCACATCCATGTTGTTGCAGTAGGGGAGGGTGAGATTTGCCGGGACGTTCGGGCCCGGCGTGATGCAGGAACCCGGAACGGTATTGGCTGTGCTTCCGGCGAGGAAGGCATCGGGGTGCTCGCCCTGGCCCACCGTGATGCCACCCGACAGTGTGCCCTGGTTATTGAGCACGCGGTTGTTGGCGATCTGGAGGTTATGGCCCCATGCGTGAACCATGATGCCGCCACCACCTTGCGAGCTGTTCTTCACTGTAAGCGCGTCAATGCCTGACGGGTTGCAGAGGAAGTTGCTCGGGAAGGGGTTTTTGCCGGTCGAGTCAACGCAATCGCCCTTCGTGAGCAGCAAAGTCCCATCCGGGAATACGTCAGAAGCAAACGGATTGGACCCCGCCGGGAATTTCACACCTTTGGCGAGCACCGTGATACCTGCGCCCTCGTAGGCTCCCATAATCGTGGGCTCGATCAGTTGTTCCGCAAGGTTCCCATTGAGGGTGGCATCCCAGCCCACAGTTGCTTCGAGCGGCAGGCGATCGACAGCGAACTGCATGTCAGGGCTGCAGGTAAACGTACTTGTCGAATCGTAGACATTCGAACTCGTGATTGGGGTACCCGTCATCGACAGACCGAAGAGGCACACGATCTGGCGGCGCCACGGATCCAGTTTTCCGGCAGGGTGGGGATTGGCATCGATCATGCTCGAGGCCGCGCCGACGCCCTGTAGACGAACGGGCTTCCACATCAGCAACATTTCGCTGAATGTGCCTGGAGGAACGATGATCAGGTCGCCCGGCGCAGCCGCGTCGATGGCGCTCTGAATCGTCTGGCCGGCGGTCATCACCGTCGGCGCTTTACCGCCAACCGTGACGCTCACGGCGTCAACAGACTGCTTGCCATTGCCCGCAGTGATCACCATTTGGCCGCACTGCGCATTGGAGCCGCCATATTGCGCCTGTTGCTGCACAGCGCAAGCCGGCACGCCCGCCGGGACCGTTACCTTGATCTGCGTGTCGCTCCAGGACACGATCGGAGCCGAGATACCGCCAATCGTGACGCTCGAGAGCGTATTGCAGGTGGTGCTGGTTGAAGTGGCTGCGGTGCATTGCGTGCCGAAGCCGTAGTGACGTTTAATCTTCTGCTGGTTAAACGGCGCTACCCCGGCTGACGGCCCGGAGTACGCGTAGTTGTCTACGTTTTGATCGCCGAGTGAATTGATCGTGAGTGTGCCACTCAATTCAATCGATGCACTGGCTGTTGCGGTAGTGCCGCTCGTGGGAGGTGCGATGGTGACTGTCGGCGCCGAAGTGTAACCGGTGCCGGCGTTCGTGATGTTGACTGCCACCACGGCACCGGTTTCGGTCGAGGTGCCGGTGGCGGTGGCTCCGCCTTGCGGCGCTGCGCCGAAGGCTACGGCTGGAGCTGTCGTGTAACCCGAACCACCAGCCGTGATGGTGACGGAGGCTACGGACTGCGCCATATTCACGGTGAAGGTGGCGCTGGGCGTTCCGTTGAAGGAGAACGTTGCCGTCGCCGCACCGGTGTATCCGGAACCGGCATTGGTGATGGTGACTCCGGTGATTCTCCGTCTCCCACCGGCGATTGGAGCACTCTGCACCGTGCCGGTTGCCCTGGTACCGCCTGCGGGCAGCGAGAACGTGATTGTGGGCGTTCCACCGTAGGAGCCGCCGCTGTTAATGGTTACCGAAGAGACCGAAGAGGTCATGTTCGCCGTTCCGGTTGCACCGCTTCCGCCACCGCCGGTGAACGTTACCGAGGGAGCGGTCGTGTAGCCGCGACCGCTGTTGTTAATTGACACGCGAGTAACGGAGCCAGAGACCACGGCCGTTCCAGCCGCGCCGTTTCCGCCGGTGCCTGAGTTGTTAAAGGTGACTGCGGGGCTGCTGGAATAGCCGCTGCCGCCGGCACCTACGGTCACCTTTGTAACCGCGCCCTTGAGACCGGCCACCCACGGTCCGGTTCCATCGCCGTCCACTTCACTGATAGCCGGCGTGGCATCGGGGTAGGAGCAATCGGGGGTGTTGTATCCACCGGCAAATGCTGAGGTCGGCACCACCGGTGTATCGAAGTAGCCCGTTTGCGCCGGCATGAACGGCAACTCGTAGCAGAAATCGCTGTAACCGCTCTGGAACAGGGGATCGGTGATGGTCTGGCCCGGATTGTTGGGATCAGCGATAGGACCGGGGTCATTCATGCAGGTCACCATCATGGTTGGGCCATATCCGGTCGGGTTCGGCGGATTGACTTCCCACGTGGAGTAGTTCAAGCCGTTGTAAACACCCCACTCATCCGCGTACACGCGGTTGATCTCATTGCCGGCCCAATCTTTGATCGATACCGGCAGATAAGCAGGTGCGAACTTCTCACCGAACGCAGGCGAGAAAGGATCGAATTCCGCGGCGAAGTCATCCGTGATCTGTCCTGTGAAGTGCGCTGCGGTATGGGTCGGGGTGAAGATGTAGAACTTGGTGAGAACGGCAGTCTGATCGGCAAGCGTAACCTCCTTGCGATCGCAAAGATGCCGCTTGGCTCCGGCAAAGGGTGCGACTTCTTGAGAACCCGGGAAGAGGCTGATGTAGTCAGGAACGACGCGCTCCTGGCCTACGCAGGGCCAGTAGGTTTCGACTGAGCCTGTATCTGCTTCGTGGCTGGGAAGGTTGGAGTTACGTCCCAGGCTGTTGGTTGAGTTCTGTCCGTTGTTGGCGTTGTAGGCGGACGAAATCTGCGCCTGGTCGGGGAGGATGAAGATGGATCCCAACCCTGCAAACTGTTGCGTCACGGGCGCGATGAAGTTGTCGCCGATGAGGATGTTCTTGTCCTCTTCCTTGACCAGTTCATACCCCGGCGGCACGACTACCTCGACGATATACTTTCCGTCTGGCAGCATGGGCGTGCCGAAGCGATAGGGATCGGTCTGGTCAGGGTTGGTAGTGCAGCCGGTGCAATTGGTGCCCGCCGGCTTGCCCGTCGTCGGGTTGAGCGCGGTGACGCTCGGGAAGCTATACATACCGTCGTACGGTGCGGGCTGCAATTGATTCCAGTTATGCATGCCGTCATAGCACTTGAACTGAGAGTCGTGCGGCATGGTGTGGCTGGGAGTACCGCCATTGTTGTAGAGATCCAGCCACTGCGGCTGATCTTTCAAACCGAACCAGAAGTAAGGATCAGGCGCTATCGTGCTCGTATCCGTTCCCTGGCCAGGGCAGTTCATGTTCGGAATGCCGTCGGGACGGAATCCCTGGGCCCAATCATCGAAGCTGGTGGTATCGGTATGATCGACCAGCGTCAAAGTCTGCGTGATGCCGTCGCCGGCGACACCTTCCTTATAGAGGTTGATTCTGACGTGTGGCACCAGCGGCTCCCAGCTGGTTTGCAGCAGCAACTGCGGATCATCGAACGGCCGCGTGGAGGCATAGACGACATGTCCGTGGATGCCCCCGTTTTCGCCGTCAGCGAACGGCTTCTTTCCGAATTCCAGGAAGGAGTTCTGCCCCGAGAATCCCTGCCATCCGTAGGAGTTGACCCATGCCGGATCGATTCGGCCAGTGGAGTGGTTGGTGATGTCGCTAGGCTTGGGGCCGTTGGCAATGGAGGAACTGCCGCAGTCGGCGCCTTCGGCGCAATACACCGCGCCGGGGATCGACAAGTCAGCCGGAAGCGGATTTGGCTCGTACGTGTTCGCCAGGTTGGCAGCAATCGCAGAGCTTCCGCAAGGCTTGGAACTTCCGCCTCCGGAGGAGCACGAAACGCCAGCGGGCGAGGTGCCATCGTCCGGACCACCCGCGTCATAAACCACGTGAGTACCGGTGTTCTTGTAACGCGTGGAGTCGGTTTCGATTACATACCAGTTGAACAGCGGGAACACCTCGTTGAAGGTGGCATAGCCGTTCAGGTCAGTGCTGTTGAAGTTCGAGTAGCTGCCGTCGCGGAAGCGAATGTTCGTGTCAACAAGCGCCAAGCCCGGCTTGGAGTCGTTGGAGACGCCGCTGTAATCGGTGTCGAAGAACGTGCGTGTGTAAATGTTGGCCTGCCACTGGTGAACCGCAACCTCTCCAAGGTCGACCACGCTCAAGCAATTGTTGGTTGTTCCCGGATCGCACATCCCGACTGGAGTGGTGATACCGTCTACCACCTGGTCGTTCCATTGGTCGAAGGTTGTGATCTTCCAATTGCCGGCGGGAATCCCTTTGAAGTCGAAATTCCCGTTGTCATCGCACTTTGTGAACGCGAAATCCGCTCCATCGGGATCGCCCAGGCTGATGTAGCACTGGGTAAACGAATAAGCATCGTGCGTTCCGCTACCGTAGAGCCGCTCATCGGGTGTCCGGCTCATGCGCGCGGTGGTTACGTGGCCTTTGACCTCATGAGTGCAATCGGAGCCCGTGCCGCACAGCGTCGTTCTGCGATCGTTGATGATCTTGGGATTCGCGAAGCCGATCGTGACATGATATCCAGCTGGTCCAAATTCCTGGAAGTAGCCCGGCTCGCCGATACGCATGAACGAATCGTGAGCCTTCTGGCCGTCCAGGGTGTTGGTCTGGAGCCATTCCTCACCGGCTGCGATGCGGTCTGCGCCGGGGTTTGCCGTTATACCGTATCGACCTGGATAGAGGTTCTTCACCACCACCTGGCCGGCGAGGGGGGACAGCGTCTTGCCATCCGACTCGTACTTCGGGCAGGTGATGATCATCCCGACGATGCCGTTCTGAGTGTTGTCACCGGCCTGCGATGCCTGTGTAGCCTGGGTCGAAATCGGGCACGCGTCCATACCCGTGACCGGATCCAGGGTCCCAGCAAGGCTATTGCTTAGCGGCATGTTGAACATGTCGTAAGTGGGTGTTCCGGTTGCGTCTCCTGTGCCACCCGCATTGTCGGATATTGTGATCTGGAATCCACCGAGACCAGGCTCGTTGGGTGAAAGGACATCGATGCCGCCGCCGGTGTCGACCTCGCCGTTGAGCGGGTAATCGTCCTCGAACACGAAAGCCGACAACGTGGCCGGTGGGTACGGGCTCGGCTCCGTGAGAATCGTCACAGCCTGATTGCTGTGCGGACCAACTGGTATTGGGGCTCCGCCCATGCCATGTCCGCAGCTACCGGCTGCAACACCCGCGGCCGAGCAGTCGGGCGCACCTGCGTATCCATTGATGAACGGCTGTGCCGCATCGCCGGGCAACACGGAGATGTAATACCGCTTGTTCGGGTCGAGGCAGTTCGTGATCTGCGGCGTGGCTGCATCGCACAGCGCCACATCGCCAGGCAAGGTCGGCGTCTGCGGTGGCGCCGGCTGGCCCAGCACAGTCTGGTTGTTGCCGCATGACACATCCGAAGTGCATCCGGACGCAATAACCGGCATGTAGCTTGTGTGGAAGTTCGTGCCGAAGTTCGGAACAACCCCGGCCGCGCTGCCGGGGCATCCCGCCGGAGGCGGGTTCTGCGTGCACTTCGGGTCGACAAAGAAGGTGCGGTCTTCCTCGATGATCCACCGGTAATCGGAGATCTTCGTCGTCTTGTCTGCCCCGTCAAAGACCGTTACATTCAGATGGCTCGGCTGCGGAAATGTCAGAGTGACGGTAGTGGCGTTGGACGCTACCGTACCCTGCGCGTTCTGTGCCTTGTAACTGAACGTATAGGTTCCCGAGGAGGTTACGACGGCTTTAAAAGCGCCGTTAGCGTCAACCGTTAGGGTGAGGCCCGAGACAGGCGTGACGCTCGCCGCGTTTATCGTAAGGGGAAATCCTTTGGCGTCCGAGCATGCCGCAAGCACTCCCGGAGCATTGATCTTCAGGCTCGTGGCCATGCTCGAGGTGAAACTTTGAGCAGAGCAGGCAATGCCAGAGGCATCCTCAATTGCGGCTCCGCCAAGAGTGACCGTTGTGCATGCATCGCCGCTCGTAGCTCCGTTCCCGCAGTAACCGAAGGAGTCAGAGCCGCTCCAGGTCGAACTGGCGGCATAAGTGAACGTGCCGTCCGCATTGAGAATGAGGGTTCCCTGGGACGGTGGAGTTGTTACCTTCACTCCAAAAATATTGAGGTCATTTGCAAGGACACCTTTGCCGGGATCCGGAACGGACAGCGTCTGTCCGGCAATGATGGCGTTGTAAGTATCGGCGTTCGCCTTCGCCGCGGCGTTGGGCGCCGGAACGGCTGCGCCGTTGACGCTGATGTAGCCCACCATACCCGCATCGCGCGCAATGGCATTGCCCGAGAGACTGAGCTGGCGGTCAAATACCGGCAACGCCGTCCCGCCCGAGGGGGCCTTGATCATGACGTCATAGGTTTTACCTGCGGCCATGAAAACTTCGCTCTGAATGCGCGGTACTCCCGGCAACACATTGCCGTCCTCCGCGATCAAAGTGAATCCACCCGCGCCTGGAGCCGCGGGGGAAAGAGACGAGGGTTGCGCTCCCACGATTGTCGGAACGTGCATACGCAATCCCGCATTCACCATGCGCACCAGGACGTTGCCACCCGCTATTGATGATGGGGAGACCGGGAAAAGGGAGCCGGAGGCCTTCGTCTTGTCAAAGGGCACGCCGTTGATCAGATAGTAAAGCGGAGTGTAATTCACGACCGGCGGGTAGCAAGCTGCAGCCCCCCCGCTGCAATGGGAACTAGCGTTAGACTGCAGCTGCAAAGCCGCGATCGCCGTTGCACCGCTGCCGCCCCCTCCCGTAATTTGGATGGTCGGTGACGACGTATAGCTACCAGCATTGGTAACATTGATCGCTGTGACCTGCCCAAAGGTTGGGCTCGTAGGATCGCTGTCAATCACTGCCTGCGCAACCGCGTTTCCTCCAGGCGTCGGGTTACCCCCGACAAAACTAACCGTCGGAGCTGACGCATAGTTAGTTCCCGCATTTGTCAGGTTGATCGACGCGATCGGACCAGCCGTTAACACGCCCACCGTCGATGTCTCACTGAAGCCGGCTGTAGCCACGGCCGCTGTGACGGCATTGTTCTGAACCGGATCGATCTCGCTGAAAAGAAGCGGAATTTCCGCGTTGTAGCTAATGCCGCTGTAAGCTGTGCCAGGACTCGCTGTGTTTCCAGATCCGGTTGGGGCCGCCGTAACTACAACGATGCCATACAATCCCATCGACCCTTGTATTGAAGGATGCGTACCGGACTCGAGCAGATAAGTGCCCGGCCGAAGGTTGTTCCATGTCAGCGGAGTCGTAGTTGTGCTACCGGAAGCAACTTCTGTGGCAAACGACTGGACCCGATCTGGCTGAGCAGGTGGCGTGAACACCGGACCTGCACTCGCGATCGGCCACGTAGTCCCCTGGTTATCATGAAGGGGGCTCGGCTTCTTGGTTATGTTAGTTCCCAACCCGCCGCCAAGCTGTCCCACGATCGTGATCGAAGTAGGAACAGGTGCCGGCAGATTGTTAGTCAGCGTGATTGCGAGGCTGGTTGACGATCCGACGTACGGAACGGTAATCACGACAGGAGACCAGCTACCAAGGTTCGCCGCCGGGTTGAGGGAAGCGCAGGATCCGCCTGCAGTTGCTCCACAGGTATATCCCCACATCGGAACATTCGAACCATCCGGCAGAGTGGCCGCCGCCGGGGCGGCCGTCAGGCTGACCGACGCCGTCTGCGCCTCAATGATTCCCATGCCAAACAGGAGAACAGCTGCTCCCCGGGCTGCTGTCTTGGCTATCTTTTTGAGAATATTCATTTGCATTTCTGTTCTCCTTGCTAGTTAGATTCGTCGATTACGAATTCCCGGGAATCGATCAGCATCATCATCATCATTCCGCCCGGAAATGCATTATTGGTTGTAATCTCGCGTTCATTGTGGGAATGCCACATGAACGCAAAACCAGCTTCCCCGCCGGGAGAGTTCGCAATCGTTCCAGCAGGCGGAGTGGTCCCCGTCATGCCGACTGCGCGTCCCGTTGCATTTGGTCCGAGGTAGGGGCTTCCGCCATACCATGCACCATTTGTCAGAATGTTGGGATCGGGCAGCGTAACTGGGCCACCCCCAGCAACATCGCCGAACGGCGCCGCTTGGACAGGCTTTTCGTGATCCTGGCACCACTCGAAATAATTGACCGCGGTAGGATCTCCCGTGTTGTACCCGTTTGCATCGGCTACGCATGGAGGGTCCACTAAAGGATCCGTTGCCACATTCGGCGACTTCGGATTGTGCCCGTACATGTCCCAGTTCAGGCCGCGTCCTGTGTAATAAAAAATGCCGTCCATTGCGAGACCCGGAGTCGTGGTTGTGGTAAACAGTGCCGGGCCTGCAAGCCCCTTTCCATCTTGAGTGAGAATCAGGTTGCCATCGCGCGCAAGAATGCGCACGTGGTTGGCGTGCTCATGGAAGGGATGCTGCCACCGCCCCTGGCCAATTATGCGCAACAGCACCAATTCACCTGGATGCATGTGCGGATTCCCGTTGTAAGGCTGATGCGGATACTCCGCCGCGTAGTTTGGATCCATGTCGTCCGGCATGGAGCGCCCGTTGATCATGAAATAGGCGGGATGGTACGGCTCCGTAGGGACCTGGAGAGAGCATGGCGAAGGCGCATTAGGCGCCGCGCAGGCACTAACCTGGCTCTCAGCCTGAATGTGAATGTTTGGATCTATTTCAGAGAACTGAAACAGATACTCGCGGTCATAGCAGGTCTTCGGGTTATCGTACGCGGCGTCGGCAAGCCGGTAGTTCTTTTCACCCCAATGCGTGCGCGCGCTCTGGTTCGACGAAAAGATGCCGCTTTCGCAAGAGGTGGGCACAGTCTTCGGCAATACGATGACGGCTCCATACAGACCCATCTCAACCTGCAAATCGCTCTGGGTGCCGCTGTAATAGGAGCGCGTTCCGGGTGTGGAGGCAACAAATGAATAAGTGACGGTACTTCCCGGAGCCGCCTCTTGCGTGATCAGTCCGGGCGTTCCATCGGAGAACGGAAGCATGGTGAACCCGGGAAACAGAATGGACGTATTTCCAGCCGATGTGGGGAGATTGTTAGTCAGCGCCACCGTTACCGTGTCACCTTCGTTTACGATGAGGGTCGGACCTGGAACCTGCATCTTTGGGCATCCGGTGGACGGCGGAGCAATGGCAGATGGAGCCCAACCCGCGGGCTGCGCGCTGCATCCGTATCCCCAGGAATATATCGACTGTCCATCCGGTTGCGTGAGGTAAGCGGGTTGAGCCGTCAAGCTGAAGCTCGGGCCGGTGATACCGGGAGCGGCTGCGTGAACCATTGCGGCAGGAAGAGCCACCGAGATGATCATCGCCAGCATGATTCTTGTCTTTAACAAGGCGTATTGCATATTTGTCTGCCTCATAGTTGCTCTCCTAATTCACGTGCACTTCGGTCATCAATCCGCCGAAGTTCTCGGCGTCGTTCGACAGGTGATCAAGATTGGGGGTGTACAGGTAATACGTGCCGGGCGGGACGCCTGCGCTGTCCAAAATCACATCGAGTGATTCACCGCCAGCCAGCGTGATCGAGTTGGTGGAGTAATACATGTTGTTCCCCTCCTGGTCGCGCAAGAGCTTCGCGTTATAACCAATCACCTTCATCGGAATGCCCAGGGAGGCCAGCGTCTGGTACTCAGTTACATCCAGATCCGAGATTCGGAGCAGCGCCTTCTGGCCGACCTTCAGGTTGATGATCGAAGGCAGCGGCTGCGAAAAGTGACTGGAGCCATCTGCGGATTGGGTTTGCATCGGGCCATCGTGAATGGTGTCGGGATAACTCCGCCCGTTTAACAAAAAGTACTTGTCTTTCATGTCGGCGAACCCTTCGGGGTTGAAGGTCATGCCAACAAAGTGAAAGTTCGGATCGAAGCCGTGAATCTGAAGGGGATACTCGATATCGTACTGAGTTGAACCGTCGCCATCGTTGTAGGCGTACATCTTGGTCGGCTCACCGTTCGCAAATCCACCGGTTGCCCCGGTATCTCCGCTGCTAGGAAGCGGATTGGTGCAGAGGATGTCCGCGTTGGCGTCGCACTTGGTACGCAAATCCAACTGTTGTGTCTGAAGCGCGGCGTAGAGGCTAGTGCCGCTTGGTACGCGGTCTTGACGCGGCCGCACATAGATCTGGCCTACCATGCCCATCTGAAGGTGCTCTGGCGGCGTGATGTGGCAGTGCCAGAAATAAGTGCCGGCATCGGGAGCCAGGTAATAGTAAGTAAAGCTGCCGCCGATATTGATAGCTACTGACGCGTCGGGAACGCCGTCGTAGAACGCGGAAGCGTTCGGATAGCCGTGAAAATGCACAGTGTGTTGCTCAAACAGATCCGGGCGCATGATCATGCCCACGTTGGTAAGCGTCAGGAAGAACTCGTCGTCTTCGTCGATGGCCATCAACGGAGCCGGAATGTTTCCGTTCATCACGCCAACGTCCATGATGGGGCGTGGGTCCACATGGCCATCGATGCAAGCGCTACCCGTGCACTTTCCGTCCGCCATGGCATCGGTGTCAGGCGCCAGTCCCACGGCTCCGTTGAACGTGAACCTCGTGAGGTCGGGCGTTATTCCATCCGTGGTGGCAGGATCGCCCGGGGTGAGTGGGTTAGAGCCCGAATAGAGTGCGTTGAATGTAGACGGAAACTCTGTGCCGGGCCTGCCGGCGGCTATGTCCGCGAGACCCGACAAGGGTCCAAACGAGAACATGTAGGTCTGCGTGCCATCGCCCATGGTGGCGTACCCGTCGCCCCCGGAAATCTGCTGGCACTTGATCGCACCGTTTACGGTTGAGGGCTTCGCTGGATAGCCACTTGTACCCGTGTAGCTCGCACCGTTGTAAGCCGGTTCTGAGTTATTGCTCCCTGGATGCGTGATTGTGGTAGCCGGACACTGAACTCGAAACGACTGCGAAGATACAGTTACCGCCGCAGTTCCAATTAGCCCCAACATACAAGCACTCCACATTCTCCTCGACATGCGTTTTCCTCCTTGGTGCGAATGGCGCAGCTACACGCGATTTGGCTCGCTTGCACCACTTCGTGCTTGCCAAGATTCATTCGAGAGAGTCAATCAACGGTTGCGCTTGGTCAATCTCTGCCTCCAATTTGCAGAGACATGACAATTCATGCGTATGCGATGGAGAGAAGATCGATTGTCATAACAATTGACAATCCATAAATGGACTTGGCAATCCGTCTAGGTCGTTAAGAGATATAGAGGATATTTATGCGTAGCTGGAATTGAGATCCTAGGCTGTAACTTCTTGCTAAGCCGCATGGCGGACTGAAACTTGACGAACGATCCACAGGCGGCGGCAAGAATATCTTGCGGTGCTGGACGCGCTGAGCTCTGAACAATGGCATGGGCGTTAAATACCGTACGCAAACAACCCGCGGGTTGATCGATGCCACACCCGCCTTGCGCATTTCAATCGACGACACTATGGCCGGCTTTTTGTAACGCAACGGTATCCCGAAGCCGTTGGTCCAGCGAGAGATTGCCTCCAGGGCAGGGTCGCGGTCATGCGATGGCCACAGGCGGAGTCTCTGAACCGAAAATTAACCTGGGACTGGATTGACACACGGTTGATTGAGTTGATATCAACGTTAGGAGCGTTAAGCGCCACTTCTTCGGCGCGTCTCGCTAACAAGGAGAACTTCAGCAATGTTCACGCCCAAAGGAAAATTTAGCTGGTACGAACTGATGACCAGCGATACCAAAGCTGCAGGCAAGTTCTATTCGGATGTTGTGGGCTGGACTACGCGAGAGATGCCGTCTGCGGATGGGCTTCCGTACACCACCTTCAACCTTGGGGATGTTGGAATTGCCGGAATGTTACACATGGCCGGCCACACCGCGTGGGTAGGTTACATCTCCGTCGATGATGTCGACTCTCACATCGATAAGATTGTCGCAGCCGGCGGCAAACTATGGAAACCCGCCACTGACATTCCAGGAATGCTTCGCTTCGCCGTTTTGTCCGATCCTCAGGGCGCTGCCATAGTTGTCTTCACCCCCGACCCCAGCATGCCGTCGCCGCAACGCCCTGCGCCACCGACCCCGGGCACCATTGGCTGGCACGAACTCTACACCACTGACCTTGAGGCGGGATTCGACTTCTACAGCAAGGTCTTTGGCTGGACCAAGGTTAGCGACATGGACATGGGACCCATGGGCACCTACCGCATCTTTGACCAGGGCGACCACACGGAAATGGGAGACGGCGGAATGATGACCAAAGCGCCGCATATTCCCGTCTCATGCTGGAATTTCTATTTCAACGTTGACTCGATCAATGCGGCCATTAAACGTGTTGAAACCGGCGGCGGGAAGATCTTGAACGGTCCGATGCAGGTACCCGGCGGGAGCTGGATCATTAACGGTCAGGATGCTCAGGGAGCTATGTTCTCTCTTGTCAGCAACAAGGAATAAGGCTTCTGTTTTTGCGCGAGCATTATTCGATCACGGCGAACTCCAGTGTTCTTCGTTTTTGCCTGTTGCGGCGAAGCAGAGCCTTGTTGCGAGTCGTTTATTGCGAGCTTTTGACGCACACCAGCCAAGAACGAGCGGAGTCGCTACGATTCGCGCAGCGCCTCGACTGGCGAGGTTCGCGCTGCGCGATAGGAGGGCAAGAGACTAGCAGCGATGCACACAAGTCCCATAACCCCCGCGGCCCCGCTGAGGACGGCCAGATTGAAGGCCGGGACGTGGAAGAGAAGCGCCTGCATCGCTCGGCCGGACAGCCATGCTCCGACTCCGCCGAGAATCACACCATATGCGAGGAGGCGTAATGCGAGTAAGAGAAACTGGTCGCGGATTTGTCCGGGTTGCGCCCCCAGCGCCATGCGCACGCCAATCTCGCGGCGCCGCTGTTCGACGGCGTAGCTCAATACCCCGTAGCTGCCGATGGCAATGAGCAGAAGGGCGATGCCCGAAAATACTCCCGCAAGAAGAGCCGGCGTACGTCGAGCAACAAGGCTGTCGGCAACGCGCGCTTCCATAGTGCGGACGTCGTTGACGGGCAAGTCCGGGTCAGCTTGCCGGACGGCCCCTTGTAGCGTCAATCCAAGCGATTCTGGCGGAAGGCTGGTGCGGACGGCCACATAAATGTCATCGCCGTGGAAAGCGTAGGGATAGTAGATCGCGCCCTGCGCTGCTTCGTCCGTCAATCCTGCCTGTTTCACACTTCCAACAACGCCAACGATCGTGAAAGCTTCTGCATCTTTGCCCGGGCCGCCACCTTCGAACAGGCGATGCCCGAGAGCGTCACCACTTGGCCAGTAGTACCGAGCAAAGTCTTGGTCCACAAC
This sequence comes from uncultured Acidobacteriota bacterium, assembly GCA_963744185.1. GTDB lineage: Bacteria > Acidobacteriota > Terriglobia > Terriglobales > Acidobacteriaceae > Telmatobacter. The sequence continues at coordinate 154,440 of CAVUSR010000004.1, forward strand.
GCAGGCTCGCTGATTGCTGCGCGAATCGGCTTCGGTGAGGAATCGGCCTTGGAGCAGTGAGAAACCCATCGTCTTGAAATAATCGCCGCCGACTCCGTATGCGTAGTTACCGCGGGGTGACTCGCCAGGTTTGGCCACGCGTCCTTGAATCGTGGCTGAACTTTTGCCACTGTATCCACTCATAGGCACGTTTGTGGCGATGCCCGCGGAGAGAACCCCAGGCAAATGGTCGATCTTGTCGACCAGCTTTTCAGAGAAGGCAACGCGAGTTGTACGGTCTGAATAGGTCTTCCAGGGAAGCGAAATCTTACCGGTGAGGATGTGATCGGGTCGGAAGCCAGGAGAAACATTTATCGCACGCTGCAGACTGACTCCAAGAAGGCCGGTGCCCGCCAACAGCATGAAGGCCAATGCGATTTGCGAGATGACGAAGCTCTGGCGCAAAGATTGAGTAGCCCGGGCACTGGTTCCGGATCGGCCCTCCGATTGCAAAGCATCTCTCAGGGAGCGTCGAAGATTGAGCCACGCGATCGGTATCGCTAACAACATCCCCATCGTGATTGCCGCCGCTAACGCAACCAGTGCCAGGCGAGCATCGAAGGCAATCTGGCTCCCCAATGGCAGCCGCTCACCGCCAAACACGCTGAGCAGGCGAATCCCGCCGGCGGCAACCGCAAGTCCGAGCAATCCTCCTCCCAAGGTGAGCAAAGTTGTTTCTACCAGCACTTCGCTGACGATGTGTTTGCGGCTCGCACCTAGAGCTTGCCGCACTGCCTGTTCCTGGGCCCGACTGGCGGCACGAACAAGAAATAGATTTCCCAGGTTGACCACGCCGACGAGGAGAAGAGTGAACACCCCCGCTTGCAGCAACAGAAGCGTAGGCTTGATGGCTGCAACGTGGTCGGCATGCAACGGTACTATCAACGACCGGAAGCCCGCATCAGCAATCATTTTGCGCTGGGGGTCGTCTGCCTCCAATCTGGTGTTCTGCGCATCGATCTGTTCCTGTGCCCGGGATAGACTCATGCCGGGCTTGAGCCGGGCAATCATTTGGATGGAGTTCCCCCCGGAGTGCCGCTGAGTTGGTGCGCGGTCTTCAGCGCTCGATGCCAAGGGAAAGAAAAGACGCGCCTCGGAAGAAAGAAATTGAAAGTTAGCTGGCAGAATTCCAATGACAGTGGTGGCGTTACCGTCCACACGAATCTTTTTTCCGATGATGTATGGGTCTGCATTGATATCGTGTCGCCAGAAGCCATCGGTGATCACAACAACGTTGTCGGTGTCAAACGACGTCTCTTCATCTTCGAAAGCGCGTCCCACAACAGGACCGAGACCAAGAGTCGAGAAAAAGTCCGGAGAGACTCGCATAACCTGTGCGCGCTCTGTTGAGCCGCTCTCACCGATGATCGCCGTACTCTCGCGATAAATTGCGATCGAGGCGAATGCCGGAATCCGACCTCGGCGCTCATAGTAGTTAGTCACCGAGGCGCCGTCACGGTCGACGCCTGCCTTGGGATAAGTATTGAAGATGGTTACTAACCGGTCGGATTCCGGAAATGGCAGCGGCCGCAGCAGGATCGAATTGATCACGGCGAAGATAGTCAGATTCGCGCCCAGGCAAACGGCCAGAGTCAAAAGCGCGGTGATCGTGAATCCCGGTGCTTTCCGCAAGATCCGGTAGGCGTAACGCAATTGGCGGCCAAGCTCATCGAACAAGTCCAGTCTGCGCGCTTCACGGCAATCTCGCTCAATGCTATTGCGACCGCCGAACTCTATGCGCGCGCGTCGGGCAGCCTCGGCCGGCGACACTCCGGACTGAATGAGCTCTTCTTTGTATTGCTCAATGTGAAAACTCAGTTCATCGGTCATATCCTTCTCGAAGTCACGCCGATGAACCAACATGCGAAGCAAGGAACGAAGACGCTTAATCACCTCACACCTCCTCAGGTCGCGTGTTCAATGCTGACGCGATGCCCGATGCCAGGCGGTTCCAACCCGCGGTCTCTTCACGCAGCCTGCGGCGCCCCGCAGCGGTAAGCGTGTAGTACTTGGCCCGGCGATTGTTCTCGCTTTGACCCCATTCGGCCGCGATCAGAGCTTGATGCTCGAGGCGATAGAGCGCCGGATATAACGACCCCTGCGGAATGTCGAAAACCTCACCCGAGATTTGCCGGATTCGCTGCAACACGGCATATCCATGTAACGGCCTGAGGGACACAGCCTTGAGAATCAGCATGTCGAGGGTGCCTGGGAGCAGTTCCATCGTCTCTCCAATGTTTGCGGGCGGACTCCTAGTCTACCTAGGAAACTAGCAGAATCTCTCCTAGTTTGACAAGGGGAGGCTTTGGGTTCCCGTTTTGTTGATCGGTCTGGCAGCACTCCCGCCGGGACGCCAAGCGGCTTATCGAATCGAAGGGGCGCCATCTTGTCTCCACCAAAAACGAGGCCGTGGGGACCTAGCCGAAATCAAGGCGCGAGCACTTGGACGATGATCCCGGGTACTTCCATCGAGGGTAACTTCGCTCTGAATTGTCCTGATTTCGGGGCTAAGTGAGCGCACGGCCTGACAAGTCACCAACTCCACGGGTATAGGTCGCAAAAGGTGGTGTCGCCCAATGCGAACCAGCGAGTTTACAATCCAGACAAAGGAGATTAAGAGTTCATGGACGCTCAATCTATAATCGCTGCTCTCGATGCCGAACTGGAATTGCTGCATCAAGCGCGCGCTGTGCTGGCACAGAGCGATAACGTGGTATCAACGGTCAAGAAGGAAGCGGGAGCCAAGCCGCGCAAGACCGCCAAGCGGGTGCTCAGCCCGGAGGCACGCAAGCGGATCGCGGATGCGCAGCGGAAGCGGTGGGCGGCGGTCAAGAAGCCGAAGAAGGCTGCTAAAGTTGCGGCTCCGGCGAAGGCGGCCAAGAAAGCCGCCAAGAAGACTGCTCGTTCCACGGCGAAGAAGGCCGTTCCCGCGAGGGCCAAGAAAGCCGTCGCAAAGAAGGCCGTCCCAGCGAAAGCTGAGCCTCCTAAGACAGACGCTGTTCCGTTCTAAGTGAGCGGGGAGTGTCGCGGACAGGAACGTGGAACTGGCCATCGCAACAGAAAAGCCCCCTTCCGTAGGAGCTTTCCTCTGCGAAACAATCTTCTCTATAAGCAGGACGATCTAACTGCGCAGGAGGTCCTTTGCCTTCTGGATGAGAACGTCGCGCCCCACGTCCGAGATGGCATCGGTGAGAGGAATATTCTTGGGGCAAACTTCCACGCAGTTCTGAGCGTAACCGCACTCCTGAATGCCGCCGTCTCCACCGAGAGCGCGCAGCCGCTCTTCTTTGAAGACCTTGCCGGTAGGATGATTATTGAACAGCTTGACCTGCGCGATTGTGGCCGCGCCGACGAATCCCGTCAATTCGTTGAATTGCGGGCACACCTCCATGCAGCAGGTGCAAGAGATGCAATTGCTCAGCGGGTAATTCACCTCCTGCTGTTGCGGGAAGACTCGGGGCCCAGAGCCAAGGTCATAGGTGCCATCGACAGGCACCCATGCCTTGACAGCCTTGAGGTTCTCGAACAGGACGGAGCGGTCGACGGCAAGGTCGCGGACAAGTGGAAACTTCGAAAGCGGCGCTACCTTGATGGGCTGCTCGAGGTTATCGACCAGGGCAGAGCAGGCCATGCGGGCCTTTCCGTTAATGAGCATGGCGCAGGAGCCGCAAATCTCCTCGAGGCAGTTGGAGTCATAAGTGATCGGCGTCGTGGGCTTGCCCTCGGCCGTCACGGGATTGGCGGCGATCTCCATCATGGAGGAGATAACGTTCATGCCGGGGCGCCACTCGAGTTCGAACCGTTCCCAGACAACGGGTGCGTCGGGGCTCGCTTGGCGCTTGATTTCGAAAGCTACGGTTTTATTTGCCATGGTCCCTTTCGTGGGCATCTGCGGTGCGACTAACTTTCTGGGCGGCATCGGCAGAGCTGGAGCCGCGTCCCTCCGAAACTCATGCAGACCTATTTCGCAGCGTCGTAACGGCGCGGGCGCGGTTTGATCCACTGCGTATCGACGTCTTCGTACTCAAAACGCGGGCCTTCAATCGCGCCCGTGAAGCTTGCCTTGGTTGTCTTCAGGAACTTCTCGTCGTTGCGATCCGGGAAGTCGGGCTTGTAATGCGCTCCGCGCGACTCGTCTCGCAATAGGGCAGCCATGCGCCACAACGCGCGAAAGCTCCAACATGTTCTTCAACTGCCGAGCAAAAGCGAAACTTGTGTTGGCCCATTGGCTCTTGTCGCTGAGGTTCACCTTGTCGTAGCGCTCCATTAACTCGACAATCTTCTCATCAGCCTGCTTCAATCCCTTGTTGTAGCGGATGACCGTGGCGTATTCAGTCATGGCAGCGCCCAGTTCTCGCCACAGGCGGAAGGGATTCTCGGTTCCTTCGTTGTTCATGAGAGCCTTGTTGATCTCGGCCTGCCGGGCGATTTCAGCTGCAGCTCCGCCATCGCCATCTGCAGCGGGCAGGTTCTTGGCGTACTTCAGGGCGACGGGGCCGGCGACAAAGCCGCCATGGATGCAGCTCACCAGCGAATTCGCTCCCAGACGATTGGCTCCGTGGTACTGATACTCACATTCGCCGGCGGCAAACAGACCCGGGATGTTGGTCATCTGGTTGAAGTCCACCCACAGGCCGCCCATGGTGTAATGCATGCCGGGGAAGATCTTCATGGGCACTTCGCGCGGATCGTCGCCGACGAACTTCTCGTAGATTTCGAGAATGCCTTCGAGCTTGCGATTCAGCGTCTCGCGATCGATGTGGGTCAGGTCGAGGTAGACCATCGGCTGGCCGTCAATGCCCAGGCCGTTCTCGTAAACAATCTTGTGAATGGCGCGGGTGGCCACGTCGCGCGGGACGAGGTTGCCGTATTTGGGATACCACTCCTCCAGGAAATAGAAACGCTCCGACTCGGGAATCTGTTTGAAGGGTCGATTGTCCCCGGGTTTGCGCGGCACCCACACACGGCCGCCTTCGCCGCGGGCGGACTCGGACATCAGGCGGAGCTTGTCCTCACCGGGAATGGATGTGGGGTGGACCTGGATGAACTCGCCGTTGGCGTAGTACGCGCCTTGCTGAAAGACAGCTGCTTGCGCGGAGCCGGTGCAGACCACGGAGTTGGTGGATTTTCCAAAAATTGCCCCAATGCCGCCCGTAGCCAGGATGATGGCGTCGGCGGGAAAGGCGCGAAGCTCCATGGTGCGGAGGTCGAGCGCCGTAATGCCGCGAGCCACTCCCTTTGAGTCGATGACCGCGGAAAGGAACTCCCAGCCCTCGTACTTCTTGACTTTGCCTTCGGATTCGTATCGGCGCACCTGTTCGTCGAGTGCATACAGGAGTTGCTGGCCCGTGGTTGCACCGGCGAAGGCAGTGCGGTGGTAGAGCGTGCCACCGAAGCGGCGGAAGTCGAGCAGGCCCTCGGGGGTGCGATTGAAGGGCACACCCATACGATCGAGCAGGTCGATAATGGCGGGCGCAGCCTCGCACATCGCCTTGACCGGCGTCTGGTTGGCGAGAAAGTCGCCGCCGTAGATTGTGTCGTCAAAGTGCTGGGCGGTAGTGTCGCCTTCGCCCTTCAGGTTTTTTGCGGCATTAATGCCGCCCTGCGCGCAGACCGAATGCGAACGCTTGACCGGGACGATCGAGAACAGGTCGACGTTGCCTCCGGCTTCAGCGATCTTGATAACCGCTGCGAGCCCGGCGAGGCCTCCGCCAACCACGATGATTCTGGGTGATGCTGCCATTGAGCGATCTTTCCTTTCAAAACAGCTTTCAGCTGTCAGCTTTGGCTAAACGCTGAAGCGAGTCAGATCGGAGCCGCCGTGGCTGGCCGGAGCGATCAACGTGGTAACGGGTACATCTTCGGGAGCATTCTGGTACTTGGGTCCGATGAAAGCCCAGATGCTGGCGAGCCCGAATACCGTGAGTACGACGCCGAAGGCGAGACAAACCCACCCGAAGCGGCTGCGGGCTTTTTCGCCGGGAGTGATACCCCACTTCGCGGCGAACAGCCATATTCCGTAAGCGAAGTGCCAGCAGATGGCAATCATCGCAATGATGTAAACCGCGAGCATGATAGGGTTGGCGAGCTCATGCTGCACCTTGGCAAACGAGGCGCCGGGGTTCTCCGGAAGGCTCACACCCAGGAAACGCTGCCGCAACACGTGCTGAAAGATGTAGGCGAAGGCGATAAGGCCCGTCCAGCGCTGTGCCACATACAGCCAGTTGCCGGCGAAGGGGTAATAGACCACGTTAGATTTGCCTCGCAGCCAGATGTAGACCCCGTAGATGCCGTGGTAGAGGATTGGGATGAATATGAAAGTCCACTCGAGCACGCGCACCAGGGGCAGGGAATTGAGAAACTTCACCTGCTCGGCGTAGGCCACCGGCCCCTTCAGCGCCTCGAAGTTCGAAAGCAGGTGTTCGAGGAGAAACGCGCCAATGGGCACGATGCCGAGGAGCGAGTGCAGCCGGCGCCAGATAAACGAGGTTCCCTGGCCGGCGCGAAGCGGCTGTACGCCTCCCCGAACCTTCGGGGTGGCAGGATTTTGGGCAGTGGCCATGAAGTTTTGAGCTCCTCGAGCTGTGTTGCGGCGTGTCTGCGCGGTGAATCGTTCCAGATTGAGAGACGAAGTTGTGACGCAGGTTACCCCAAGCATTATTCGGAACGCGTGCAAGTATCGTCAAGCACGTGTCCAACTTGCGGTTTCAGGACTTGAAAGAGAGAGCGATCGCGCGGGATCCGCACCCGAGCCTCCATCTACCACTTTCGGCGGAGATTCGTGAACAGCCTGCCGGGATTGTCGCAGGCGAACACGCCCTCCTGATGGCCGGCTGGCGAGCGATACAGTATTCGTCTCTGTCATCAGAAACTGCCTCTATGCATACAGAGCTGGGCTGCCCGGTTTTGCAGCTCGATCAACGGGCTCATTGCAAATAGAAACGCTCATGCCAGTTGGGGGTCGTGGCCGTATACGGCGGCACGGAGCAATTCGACTAATTCTGCTGTGACCTCTACCGAGAGGTCGTTGTGGGTAAGGCTTTCAAGCAGAGCAACGGAATCGACAATGCGAGCCAGTGATCGCCAGTTCTGCGGCAGGACGCCGCCGTTCCGGACGAAGCCGTCGCTGAACCACGGCTCAAGGAGGGGTCGGCTAGTGCGTTCGTAGCGAAGGAAGTGGCCGATGTCGATGAGCGGCGAGCCGGAGACGGCGAATTCCCAGTCGAGGATGCACGCTACGCGCCATCGACCGCGATCGAGTTTCATCAGCACATTTCGCTTGCCGAAGTCTCCGTGAACCAGCCTTGTCTCCGCGTTGACCTCAGCCAGAAGCCGCGCTTGCGACCATACGAGATCATGCATTCGGTAGCGTATCGTCGCGTGCACTCTTTCTTGAAGGCGGGGCTCGCTCAGGCAGACATCGACAAAGCGTGGAATGGGACTGTCGCCTTCGAGCAAAGGCGCCGAAGGTTGGGCTCCCGGGCCGAGCCAGCCCGGGCGTTCGAAGGAGACCTGCGCAAGCCGGGCAAGAACCTCGCCCACGGCAAAGGCGGCCTGTCCGATTTCATCCGCATCGCCATTGCGCTTGACATGTTGAAAGGTCACGCCTTCGATGTAGCGCGTCAGCACAAAGGGAGGAATTTCATCCAGGCCATCAGGCTCCGCGTGCAGAATCTCTGGAACAGGGACGATCGCTCTGATTCGCTGCAGCAGGTCGATTTCTTTCCTGCAAATCGACACGTCATGCTCGTAGACGCGCAGGACGACTGCGTGGGGAGGGCGGTCCAGTTGAAGCTTGAAGTTGGCGTTGCGCAGGCCATTCAGCGCGCTGAACTGGTCCAAATTGCAATGCGGAAAGGCGCGCACAAGAATCTTTTCGATCGCGTCTTCCGGAAGGCAAGTCCGCGGTTCTCTTCTCATCCAGCGCGACTGAGTCGGTGCGCCAAGGACCATGGTGGGCTCCCGCGCGGGGGTTGTGAAAAATCAGGCGTTAAGCTTCGCCAGCAACGCTACGAGTGCGCGTCCGCGATGGCTGAGGGAGAGCTTGGTTTCGAGATCGATTTCGGCCATGGTGCGGTCCAGTTCAGGCAAAAAGAAGAGCGGGTCGTAGCCAAAGCCGCCCGTGCCGCGCGGGGCTTCCAGAATCGTACCCTCGACACTGCCCTCGGCTGACTCGACTACCTGGCCGTCGCGGGCCGCTACAAGTACGCAGCGGTATCGGGCGCCACGCTGTTCTGCCGGAACAGTAGCCATGCGCTGCAGCAACACCATGTTGTTCCACACATCGGTATTATCGGTTGCAGCGTCGGGGGAGTCTGTGACGCCGGCGTCGGCGGCAAATCGCGCGGAGCGGACGCCGGGGTCTCCATTGAGTGCGTCGACTTCAAGCCCGGAGTCGTCGGCGAGAACCAACGCCCGCGGGTCAAATCGGGAATAGTAGACGGCTTTCAGGATTGCGTTTTCTGCAAACGTCGCGCCGGCTTCTTCAGGAGCGGGCGCGGTGGAAAGAGCCGGCATCGGTTCAATGTCAATGGAATACGCTGCTGCGGCGGTGCGAAAATCGCGCAACTTACCCTGACTGGTTGTTGCGGCGTAGAGGCGAAGGGCCATGCACGGATTCTACTGGTGTGGCGTCCGCTCGCGGTCTCGTCTGGAGAAAGTCTTTGACAACTCTCGGCGGCGTTCCCTAATTTCAAAAGGCAATTTGTTTCCGCATATAGCAATTGAACCGGTTCACAAACGCATACCGGAGAGATTCAGGAGAGACGCATGAGTGTTCGGTGGATCACGATGGGTTTGGCTTTTGGCGGAGCGATCAGTCTCACGCTGAACGGAACTGCCTCCCTTGCTCAGAACCTGCCGCACACCGGCCCGGTCGAACTGCGCGTGGACAACCTGGAAACCCCGTTGGGGATCGACAACCCGGCACCCAGCTTTTCCTGGCAACTGAACGACCCTGCCCGCGGGGCCCGGCAAACGGCCTTCGAAATCAGCGTGGCTTCGCAGCGTGCCCTTTTGGATTCCGGCCATCCGGATGTGTGGTCGAGCGCGCGAAAAGAGTCCGCTCAGTCGTTGAATGTGCGCTATACGGGACCGGCCCTCAAGGCTTCAACCCGATATTGGTGGAGCGTGAAAGTCTGGGGTGCGGGCGGCAAGCCGTATTCCGCTATGGTCGCAAGCTGGTTCGAGACCGGATTGATGAGCAAGGATGCGTGGAAAGCGCAATGGATCGGCTTTGAGACGAAGGAAGAGTCCGAGGTACGCCACGCCCCGGCCGCCTGGATTGCCAGTCCCGATCCGCAGGCGATGACGACGGCAAAGGACGCCGAATCGCGGGTCGCCTATCGTGTCGAAGTTACTCTGGATAAGCCGGTGAAAACGGCCACCCTCTATGCCACCGGGCAGGACACGGTGGCGGCCTGGGTCAACGGAAAGCAATCGTTGGAAGCCGCCTCGTTCCCCCCCTGGCACCAGATGCCATGGAAGAAGTTCGTCCGCGCTGACGTGACCGGGAACGTGAAGCAAGGCGCAAACCTGCTGGCAATCCAGACCGTGCGGTACACCGCAACTCAAAAAGAAGCCCCCCCGATGATCGCCACGCTCGTGGTCGAATACGCCGATGGCTCCATGAAAGCATTTGGCAGCGAATCCGGCTGGAAATGCGACGTCACGGGCGCTTCCGGATGGCAGCAGCCGGGCTTTGACGATTCGGCTTGGAAGGCTGCCGAAACCTGGAAACCGGCTCCTAATCCCAGAAACCCCCCACTTGGTCATCCCTGGATTCCTGACTCGGTGAAGGCGTTGAGGAATGAGTTCGACGTCACTAAGCCGGTCAAATCGGCTCGCCTGTACGCCACGGCGCTCGGCGCTTACGAGATGTTTCTCAATGGCAAGCGGGTCAGCGAGGATGTGCTGGCACCTGGCTGGACCGACTATCGGGAACGCGTTGTGTACCAGGCGTACGATGTCACAGCGCAACTGGCCCCGGGCAGTAACGTGATCGGTGCGCTCCTGGCCCCCGGTTGGTACTCCACGCCGCTGGAATGGTTCCAGCAGCCGAACAATTACGGAGACACCCCGCCGGCCCTCCGTGCACAACTTCGCATCGAGCACACCGACGGTAGCGTGGATTGGATATCGACGGACGAAAACTGGCGGGCCGTGACTTCGCACATTCTGCAGGCGGAACTATACGACGGCGAAACGCAGGATGCGCGGCGCAAAGCGGAGACGTTCGCGGGTCTCACCGCCAAGGCAAGAGCCGCCGCCGGCTGGATGCCCGCTGTCGCGATCAATCCGAAACCCATCGAGATCGAGTCGCAGGATTATCAACCGATTCGCATCGAACGCGAAGTGGCGGCAAAGACCATGACGCAGCCGAAGCCCGGCGTTTATGTCTTCGACCTGGGACAGAATCTTGCCGGTGTCGAGCGAATCCGTGTTGCAGGTCCCAAAGGAACCGACGTACAAGTGCGTTTCGCGGAACTGCTGAACGACGACGGCACGCTCTACACCGAGAATCTGCGCACCGCCAAAGCCACCGACCACTTCATTCTCGCGGGAACAGGCGTGGAAGAGTTCACGCCGCAGTTCACGTTCCACGGCTTTCGCTATGCGGAGATCACCGGGCTTCCGTCGGCTCCGCCAAAGGATGCCCTCGCCGCTCTCGTCATCCACACCAACGCGCCATTCGCCGCTCAATTAAAGACCGGCAGCGCGATGGTAAACCAGCTTTGGAGCAACATCGTGTGGGGTCAGCGCTCGAACTTTGTCGGCGTGCCCACGGATTGTCCCCAGCGCGATGAGCGCCTGGGATGGATGGCCGATGCCCAGGTGTTCTGGCGGACAGCAAGCTACAACATGGACCTGGCCGCGTTCTCGCGCAAGTTCGGCGGCGACATGCGCGGCACGCAAGTGGGAACGGCACTCTACGGCATCTACTCCCCGGGCACCGTGAAGGAAAACGCCGGCTGGGGCGCGGGGTGGAGCGACGCCGGCGTCATTATTCCCTGGACCTCCTGGCTGCAAACCGGCGACACCAGCATCATCGATCAGAACTGGGACGCGATGACGAAGTATGTTGACGCCATCGCGGCGGATAATTCCGACGGCCTTTGGGTAAATCAGCAGGGAATCCCCTTCGGTGACTGGCTCTCTCCGGAAGGCAGGACTGACCAGACACTGATCGCGACCGCGGAATGGGCCTACGACATCACTTTGCTGCGCCAGATGGCTCATGCCACCGGCCGTACCGCCGACGAGCAGAGATTCGGTGAGCTTTTTGACAAGATCCGCTCGGCATTTCAAAAGAAGTTCGTGCACGACAACGGGTTCGTAGAAGGTGCGAGTCACCAGCCGACGGAGTTTGGAGAAAGAGCGCATCCGGCCGACGCCAACGTCACCGATACGCAAACCGGCTACGTGCTCGCTCTGCATATGGACTTGCTTCCCCAACAACTGCGCGCCGCGTCCGCTCAAAAACTTGCCGACAAGATTCACGCCAATCATGACTTGCTCGCGACAGGATTTCTGGGAACTCCTTACCTGTTGGAGGAGTTGACCAAGGCGGGCCACGCAGACCTCGCCTACAAGCTGCTTCTCAACACGCAGTATCCCTCGTGGGGCTATCTCATCGAACACGGCGCCACCACCACTTGGGAACGCTGGAACGGCGATCAGATGAAGAACGATCCCAGCATGAACTCCTACAACCACTACGCATACGGTGCCGTGGCAGACTGGATCTATCGTTACGCCGCAGGCGTGGATGCATCGCCGCTGGACGCGGGCTTCCACACCGTCGTGCTGCACCCTCTCTTTGACGCGCGCCTTGGGTCGGTCGACTTCACCTATCCCTCGGCCTACGGAGTGATCCGGTCGGATTGGAGAGTTCAAGGCGGTACCGTGGTGTGGCATGTGACGATTCCGGCGAATGCAACAGGCTGGCTAAGCGACGCTGAAAAGTCCGCGTCCCGTCTGAAGGCGGCGCCGCAGAACGAAAGCAGCATGAGGCCGGCCCCAGGCCCGAACGGCGAACCAGGGGCGAGGCTCGATGCAGGATCGTATGAATTCACGGCGGCAGTAAAGTAGTCTCGAAAACGCAAGATGCCGGAGTTCTGAACTCCGGCATCTCGCAGCGGTTCGCATCAGACTGGCTGACTAGTCGAAGTCTTGGCTCACCTTCAGGTCGCGCGAAGAGCCTCCCACGCTTACCGTGCGCTTGCCGGTTGGCATCACCCACTTCTGATCCTTGGTGGACCAGTACTGCAATTGGCGCTCTTCCACGTGCAGGCTGAGAGTTCTGGTCTCGCTCGGCGCCAGGTGGATGCGGTCAAACGCCACCAAGGCACGAACGGGGAACTGCACGCCTTCCGGAGCATCGGCGGGAGCGCTGATGTACACCTGCGGCACTTCGTCGGATTCCGCGCTGCCGGTGTTCTGGATACTCACATCCACATCGAGCCCGCCGTCGCCAGCCCGCAATACCCCCAGGCCGGAGTACGCAAAAGTGGTGTAGCTGAGACCATGACCAAACGGGAACAAGGGTTCGATGTTCTGTTTGTCGAACCACCGATAGCCCACGTTGACTCCTTCACTGAACGTGGTTTTGTGATCCACGCCAGCCTTCGAGCGTTCGGGATGGCTGGGATCGGTGGCCGCGTAGTCTTCAAGCCGCTTGCCCCAGGTCACGGGCAGCCGTCCGGCGGGGCTCACTCTGCCCAGCAGCAGGTTGGCGGTTGACCACCCGCCCTCGTCGCCTGGCCACCACATTTCAAGTACCGCCTTAACCTTGTCGACCCATGGCAAAGCGACCGGCTGGCTGGTGTTGAGAACCACAATGGTATTGGGATTGGCCGCTACAATCTCATCGACAAGCTTGTTCTGATCGCCCGGCAAGCCGAACACAGGTTGCAGCCGCGTCCACAAGAACACAACGGCAACCTTCGCCTTCTTTGCGGCAGCAATGGCGGCACGGTGATCGGCATCGCGCTGCTCGGGCGTGTACCAGTTCAAGCGAACCTGTACTGGCGAATTCGAACTGTCCGGACTGGTTGTGATCTCGATGGGGTGCGGACCGGCAGCGAGTTCGACAGCGCGACGCACGTTATCGAGGCCGTCTTGAGTGGGAACCACGTTGTCCTGGTTCGCTTGGAGAATGTCGCCGTGGATCCCGCCCTGGAACGCTCCCGTCGCGGCCAACCGCTTGCCATCGAGGGAAATCGAGGCATTGGTGCCGAGCGCTTGCAGATAGAGCCAATAGGTGCCGGCATGCGGCGGCGTGAGAGTGCCCTTCCAGGTCAACGTGGAATTAGGTGCCAGGGGATTCCCTTGCTTCGCCGTAAAGTCGATCTGCTGGTCGGTCTGACTTGCCCCTCCACCCGTTCGAAGCAGCCCCGGCTTGCCGTCATGGGCCAGCACGCTCGCAGGAACGGGCGTTCCTGTCATGTCGTCGTTCACGGCAAACTGAATATTCTGGTTGCCGGAGATCTTTTTCATCGCAGCCAGCGGTCCCACCTGCCGCTCGGGCAAGCCGACCGATCGCTCGCCATTGATTCCGATGGAATCGACCTGGCCGGCTGTCGGGCCAATGAGAACCACCGAGTCAAGCTGGTCCGATTTGAGAGGCAACACGTGATCCTCGTTCTTGAGCAGCACCGCCGCGTCCTCGCCGGTCTTCTGAATAATCTTGGCGTTCTCGGCAATGGATTGCTTGGTCACCGAGTGCTTCTGCATCCCGTTCATGTAACCGAATCGGACGATTTCGTAGAGCACCCGACCCGCGGCGCGCGTGACGGTGGCTTCGTCTACGGTGCCATCCTTCAACGCTTCGGTCATCTTCTTGGGGTCGAGTTTCACGCCAAAGTCGCCGTGGTTGCCCCGCTTCGGCGTCGGTTCTTCCGGAATATGTCCCCCGAACATCGCCGCGTTGGCATCCGCTGAACGCGGCGCGGGGGGCGGTGGGATTGGCTTGGAATCGAAGAAAGAAGGAATACTGAATGGCGCGCCGGGAGTCGGCTCGCCCGGCATCTCCATGTCCAGGCCGGCGTTGATAAAGTTCACCGCATGCACCGCGCCCCAGTCAGACGTGACAAATCCCTTGAAGCCGATCTGGTCGCGAAGAATCGTCGTGAGCGAGTCCTTGTTCCCGCAGGCAAAGGTGCCGTTCAGGCGGTTGTACGAGCACATGATCGACGAGACACCGGCCTTGATGGCCGCGTCAAACGGCGCGACATAGACCTCGTGCAGCGCCTGATCGTCGATGAACGTGCTGCCGCTGTCGGAGTCGTAGCCGACGAAATGCTTCACCTGCGCCATCACGTGCTGCGCCTGGATGCCCTTGATCTCCGCTGCGCCCATGATCGACGTGAGATAAGGATCCTCGCCAAATGTGTTGTAGCCGCGGCCGAACTCCAGGTCGCGATCGATGTTCACGAAAGGCTGCAGAGCAACGTCGATGCCCAGCGCGCGCGCTTCTCGCCCGATGACGGCGCCATTGTCCTCCGCGTCCTTTGCGCTGAATGTAGCGGCGACACCCATGGTTGCCGTCTCGCCTTGCGAGGGATGCCGCGTCAGTACTCCTGGAGGCCCATCGGCAAAGCGCAGTCCAGGAATCCCGAGACGCGGCACTCCGGCCAGAAATCCCGCCTGGCCCTGGTAAACCTTGGCGTCCTCCTGCGTTCCGTGGATCAGCGTGAGTTTCTCCTCGAGGGTCATCTGGCTGAGCAACTTGTCCACCCGCGCGTCGCCCGTTACCACCGGTACCGACTGCGCGGTGGCAACGAACACAACAAGTCCTGACAAAATAGAAAACATCGCGGCGAAGTATTTCGATATTGACTTGAATGGCACGGGTGCCTCCTGGGTGTCCTCGAATGGCCTCCATGCCTTCCGAATCCGAGCTGACGCGTAATCAATGAACAGGACTATTCGAAGAACGAAGAAGTGTACCATCCTGAAAGCCCAACGCGTTGTGTTGCCGCGCCTGCGCGTACCCGGCTATTTGCAACCCCGCCTGGTCGCCGATATCATCGCAAAATGCTCCGCGTTTTATAAATCCCACTTTGCTTCTCCTCCCTGGAGGCCGCATGTGTACTACCGGGCGAATGGATGAGTTCTTGCACAGGACACTTGCGAGACTCGCCGTCCGATATTGTCTTCTCGTTCTTGCGATTTTGATGACGCTGGGGCCCTGGAGAGGAGCCAGGTGCCAAAGTGCCGCTGAAGCCTTGGATTCCGGCACCGCCATGGTTACCCGGAGAACTGTGCCGCCCCGTCCGCCGGTCGAGAGCGAACTGATCTATGAGGGGATGGCTTCGTATGGGCATTACAAGATCTTCGCCAGTGGCTCCGGCGATTTTCTCTACACCGCCGGAGTTGAATACGACCGCAACGTCTGGGGCCGACTTCTGGGAGCGCGGTTTGATTACGTTGCCGAAATCCTGCCTGTCGTTCTTCTCAATGAAGGCAACAAGCCGGATATCTGGGGAACGCCGCAGGCGCCCGGGAATCACATCGTTCCGGGACTCGGTTTTTCACCCATCGGCTTCCGCTTGCTTTGGCGCGATGGAAAGGCCTGGATGCCCTATCTGGAAGGAAAATACGGAATGGTGGGTTTCACCGAGAAAGCCCTCTCCGAACACGCCACCTACGAAAACTTCAGCATGCAGTCGGCCACCGGCATCAAAGTCAAGATCACCGGCCGCTACGACGTGCGACTCGGCTTGTTCAGCGACTTCCATTTCTCCGACGCCTTCATCGTTCCCGTCAATCCTGGCCTCGATGTCATGAACGCCAACCTCGGCATTGTGTACCACCTTCGCGGGCCGAGGGTCGGCCAATAACAGAATGGCCGACTCTGAACAGGACTGATCTCGAGTCATAGGCAAGGGTAGAATAAACAGGTTCGACTTCTTCTTAGTCCTCATTGAAACAGTCAGGAGCACATGCGGACGTTTGCCCTTTTCTTCCCAGTCTTGCGCAACATGCTCAGAAAGTCCCCGGTACAACAACTGACAAAATCCCGGCCGTCATGGATACCTGCGTTTCTGCTCGTTCTCACACTGGTGGCGTTGGGCACGTCCTCGGCCTCTGCGCAGGAAGGGAGCGCCCCTGCGGCGAATGGCAGATCGCATAACCCCCCGGAGAGCGAACTGATCTTTGAGGGACTCGGCTCCTTCGGCCACTACCACATCTTCGCGTATTCGTGGTGGAGCTATCTCGACGTCGGCGGCCTGGAATACGACCGCCATTCCTGGGACCGCTTCCTGGGAGCTCGCCGCGACTATGTTGCCGAGATCCTCCCCGTCGCAATCCTGAGACAGCCCGCCAAGACCGACGTGTTCGGCGATCCGCTCAACACCGCACACAAAACCAATGTGGGCGTTGGCATCTCCCCCGTGGGCATGCGGCTCATCTGGCGCGACGGCAAGAAGTGGAAGCCGTATTACACCATCAAGGGCGGCTTGATCGTGTTTACCCAGAAATCGCTCTCCGAGTATGCGTCGTATCAGAACTTCAGCTTGCAGCAGGCTCTCGGGGTCCAGTTCAAGGTGACGTCGCGATGGGACTTCCGGGTGGGCGTCAGCGACTTCCACTTCTCCAACGCCTTCATGGTGCCTTCGAACCCCGGCATCGACGAGATGTCGTACAACGGCGGCCTGTGTTACCACCTGGGCAAGCCCGCTTCGAAGTGAACTCTAGGGCTCCGCGGGCAAAGGCAGAGACGCTGCCAGGCCGGCCGCAACAAGATCCTCCCGCAGCTTTTCGATCGTCGTGAATTCGAAGCCGATCATCCCGAGAGCCTCGGCGGCTTCGACGTTGGCGCGCTTGTCATCGATGAACATCGTCTCTTCGGGCCGCGTCCCGAGCTTGTCCAGCACATAGCGATAAATCGCGGGGTCGGGCTTGGCAATCCCGAGCTGAAAACTCCACACCAGAACGTCGAAGTTGGCCAGCCACGCGAATTCCTTCTCGATGCTCGCCAGCACGGTGTCGCCCATGTTCGACAGAATCGCCGTGAGCAGCCCCGCTGCCTTGAGCTGCTGCTGCCACGCCACCATCGCCGGATTCTGCGTCGTCCACATCCGCACATCGTGTGTGTTGAGCTGGTCGAGATCATCCGGCGTCAACCTCAGGCCGCTGTCCCGAGCGAAGTTCTGCCAGAATGCGACTCCATTGAGCTTGCCTTCATCGTAGGCCAGGCGATCGGCCCAGTAGAGTTCCTCGAAGCGTTCCGGACTCAGCCCCGTGATTTGCACCATTGCAGCGTGAGCCTGCTGATTCGGCAGGCCGGTAAGAACCATCCCGTAGTCGAAAACAACCGCGCGTAGAACCAATGTTCCTCCGTCGATCGTGCCCTGTATCGTGAAAAAAGGACGCCTCGTTCCATTGTGGCATCCGGGACCGCGGACTCGTTCAACGACAAGTTCACGATCAGGGTGAGCCTAGAATGCCGTTTTCACAGCGGACCAACTGGAACACCGAAGAGAGCATACTGGCGCGGGCCCACCGCGACCGCACCGGCGCGGGATTGCCGATCGCGGACCTGACCGCCTCGAATCCAACCCGCTGCGGATTCCGCTACGACGTCAATCTCCTTGCCGCACTGACCGATCCGCGAGCCCTGGACTATGATCCTCAGCCACTGGGATTGCCATCGGCTCGCCAGGCAGTCTGCAACTACTACGCCGATCACGGTGCCGCCGTCGTACCCGGGCAAGTCGTGCTCACGACCAGCACCAGCGAGGCGTACAGCTACCTGTTTCGCCTGCTGTGCGACCCGGGAAACGAGATCCTGTCCCTTCAGCCCGGATACCCGCTGTTTGATTTCCTTGCCACTCTCGACGATGTGCGGCTCAAACCCGCCTCGCTGGTTTACGACCACGGATGGCAGATCGATCCCGAGGGAATCCGGCAAGCGATCTCCCCGGAAACGCGGGCAATCGTTCTGGTCCACCCCAACAATCCAACCGGCCACTTCACCAAGGAATGGGAGGCCAACGAACTCGCAGCACTGTGCCGCGAATTCCGCCTGTCGCTGATCGTGGACGAGGTCTTTCTCGACTACCCGCTCACTCCCGGGAACACCCCTGGCAATCCACCTCCGCAAAATCGCCACCTCACTTTTGCAGCTGGGCTTGAAGACGTGCCGGTCTTCGTAGTGAGCGGCCTCAGCAAAATCTGCGGCCTGCCCCAGATGAAAGCAGGCTGGATCGTCGCCACCGGCCCGGGCAGGAAACAGGCCATGGAACGGCTCGAGGTGATCGCCGACACCTTTCTCTCCATGAACGCCCCGGTCCAATGGGCACTTCCGCAATGGCTTGAGAATCGCAAAGGGATTCAGTCCCAGATCCAGGAGCGAGTCCGGGCAAATCTTGCCGAACTGGATCGCCGGCTCGCACAGCAGCACATGGTGAGTCGGCTGGACGTTGAGGGTGGCTGGTACGCGGTCCTGCGGATCGCCGCCGTCGAGCAGGATGAGCACACCGTCGCGGACCTGCTGGACCGGGGCGTCTGGGTACATCCGGGACACTTCTTCGGCATGCCTGGCTCAGGCTGGCTGGTGCTGAGTCTGCTGGGTCCCGAGCCGGAATTCGTTACGGGAGTAACCCTTCTTCTTGACTATTTTGATACGTATCATAGAGGTAACGCAAATAACGGGAGTGCTTCAACAAGCACTTGAGCTATCAGATATATAGTCAACATTAATTTGTGTTTAGTTGTGATTACTATCGGTGTATGTCGCTGCGTGGGCCCGGTTTTGTTTGCGCCCGCGCAAGTAAAACCGCCCTTTACAACCTTTGTGGGATTGCGCCCCGACACTAACGCGTGCGCAAGAACGGATTACCCTCCCGCTCGTCTCCAACGGTCGTGTCGGGACCATGCCCTGGAATTACCCGCGTCTCGTCCGGCAAAGCAAGCAGCCGGGTCTCAATGGACTCGATGATCTGCCGCCCGTTCCCGCCCGGCAGGTCGGTGCGGCCAATGCTTCCCGCAAAAAGTGTGTCCCCCGCAATCACCATCTTGAGGGGAGCGAAATGCAGGCACACCGATCCCTGCGTGTGACCCGGGGTATGAAGCACCTGGGCAGGATAGCGATCGAGCCCCACCGTCATCCCCTCGGCCAGGCTTGCATCCGGCGGCGCTACCTCCGGAGTCGGGCCTCCGATCCAGGCCGCCTGCTCGTCCATCATCTTCAGCAGCGGCAGATCGTTCTCATTCAGCAGGATCGGCGCCCCCGTCAGCCGCTTCAGCTTCAGCGCACCGCCCACGTGATCGATGTGCGCGTGGGTCACCAGGATCTGCTTCAATTTAAGCCCGAGTTCGGTGAGGCGCCGGTGGATGCGCCCGATCTCGTCACCAGGGTCGATGACAATGGCCTCCCCCGCCTCCTCGTCGCCCAGCAGGGTGCAGTTGCATTGCAGCAAGCCCACCGGAAATGTCTCGAGGATCATGTATTTCATTTTAATGCGCTCGCGCACGCGCTGTTCGCCGGCGCAACCGCCTGACCCGAAACCCGCGGCTTCCGAAACGTAAGCGCGTAAAAACGTCCGTTCTGGATCGTCTCCAGCCGAATCTCCTCCATCCCCTCGGGAATCAGGTCCATCGGCGCTGCCACCGCTTCCGTCCGGTCTTTGAAGTATTCCCGCGTCACCGGAATGTTTTCGTAAGCCCGCTGCACGTGTTCCTCCGTCTCATCCGCAATCAGGATCAGGCTGCCCGGTTTCGCCACCCGGATCATCTCCCGGATGGCGCGCCCTCGGTCGGAGAAGAAGTTGATGCCGCCCACGTGAAACACCACGTCGAACGCGTCATCGGCAAAAGGAAGCGACTCGGCGTTTCCCCGCACCAGATCCGCGTCCATCTTCCATCGCTGGAGATTCAGCCGGCACGCGTCCAGCATTGCGGCCGAGAGGTCCAGCCCCATGCGACGAATCTCGCGCGGAAGGTATTGGAAGTTGAGTCCGGTCCCGACCGATGTTTCCAGCACCAGGTCGCCGGGTCGCACTTCGAGGCGTCCCAGGTACTTCATCACATAAGCGTCGCGGTTCATGCCGGTCAGCGCGCAAACCACCCGCTGGCTGTCGTCGTAGAACCCGCCGATCGTCTGGTAAAGATGGTTGTATTTCAAATTCGGCCCGGCCACATCCTGTTGCCGGACAAAAACCGGTATGTTGCCATCAATCGGAAAGCGTTCGCCCGATGAACTCATGAGAAATTCGCGCGATCCGTTCCCTTCGACATGGAGCGGCTCGCCGCTGATGGGGCTGCGGAGCAACGCCACTGACTCGGAGCGGGCACTCCACCGTACGTCCCCTCCGCGCACGCGCAGGGCCCACATCCCCAGCATCCCGCAAGCCGCCGTTCCGATCGCGCCGAAAACGGCTGGCGCCTGCGCAGCGGAAAGCAGATTTGCGGGCGTTGCCGCGTAAAGAATCAGGAACCCGAAGACTGTCGCGTATCGGGTAACGTTCTTGAAGCGATCCGCGCGAAAAGAAGGCTGGTTCCATGCCCAAAGCAGCGCAGCGGCGCAGCCTGCCGCCAGAAATGTCTGCATGCCAGGCCCGCGAGGAGCCAGAGCCGCATACCGACCCTGAAGTACCGCATGTGCCATCCACGCAAAGGAGAGCACTGCGCACGGGAAAGGGAAAATCACCCACGCCCCACCGAGCCGAGGGCCAATGAGCCGATGCAACAGGAACGGCAAAACGCCGAAGATGGCAGAAAGCGCCAGCGTTCCCGCGAGCAGAAACCCAGAGCCCGCCTGGCCTGACAACAGTTCTCGGGCGTGGCGAATCAAGTCAGGCGCCAGCGAAAACCCAAGCATCCAAACCAGCCCGCGCCGCGGCCTCTGCGTGCCGATAAACCACAGCCCCAGCGTGGGCCCGGTAACGGCGCCGATGGGCGTCACAAAGAAGCCGGCAACAAACACGCCAACCACAAGCCAGGAAACAACCTGGCGCAATCGGAGTTGCGATGCAGTCATCATGCGGGTCTCCTGCGGTCACTTCCGTTGAGCTTGCGAAACAGCGTATGAGGACGATTCCAGACCCTCGAGCGCCTGCTCGCCCCATTCCAGGGCCGCCCGGGTCATGGCAATTCCCAGACCCAGGGTGAGCATCCAGTAAGGCAGGTCGGGGTGGCCCGCATTCGCGCGCGGCGCCATCTGCTCGATCGCGAGCATCTGCTCCAGGGCGGCGCGATTCCTCTGGTTCAAGTCGCGAATGTGTCCCACCGCCACGGCGGGCGAAGCCTCTCCGGCAAAAAACAACTTGAGCAGAAACTCGTTTCGCGGAGGATCGTTCTGAAAGGGAAGCGCGAGCCATTCCCGCAGGCGGTTTCGACCGTCCTCCGTAATGGAAAATTCCTGGCGGCGTTGTTTGGCACGCACTCCACTGGTCGCGATCAAACCCTCGGCAACCAGGATCTTCAGCGTCGGATAGATCTGGCCGTAGCTCTCGCCCCAGAAATACCCCACGCTCGATTCAATTGCCTTGCGCAGGTCGTACCCTGAGCGGTTGGGTTCAATGGCCAGCAGTCCCAACAAAACGTAAGCAGTACGCGGCAGTTGCTTCATATCTGAAAGATATATCTGTCAGATAATAATGTCAACAGTCAGTTCTACGAGCCATCCGAGTAAAAGGCTCTATGAATTTCGGCAGGGGTCACGACGCCGCACAAGCCGAAGCGGCAGGCTGGTTGGCCTGCCGCTTGCGATCGAGAGTGAACAGGTTGATTCACGAAGAGAGCCGGCTGCGGAAAGACACCTCCCGGGCGGTAGGCCCGTGATTTATCCCCGGCAAGAAGCCGCAAAATCAACACGGGGCTTCGCAGTTTGCGAAAAACCCCGTTCGGGGCGGTAGGCCCGGGATTTATCCCGGGCAAAACCAGGCAGGATCAATGCGGGCTTTAGCCCCTGAGGCATGCTTTCGCGCCCTTTGCCAGATTCAGCGGCCCGTTCAACCCTGAAAATGCGGTCGCGCGGCTCAAACTTTCGAGAGCCGGAGCCGCGCGAGAATCAGGGCACCAACTGTGCTTGAAGGAGCCTCGGCCGCTCGATGCAAATCGTCTCGCCCTTGAATTTGAAGCAATACGGCGGGCGGTACGGTTGATTGTTTTCCTGGAGCATTTCCACCTTGGCGCCGTTTCCCGCGCCGGCCTTCGACGCAGCCGCGGCCCCATTCTCCATCACCTGAATCCCCAAACCAGCGAACTGGGTCTTGAGTTGTTCCAGGTTGAACGAGGCTTGGCTGAATTGCAGATACTGCGCAAGAGCCGCGATCGCCTCGGCGGCTATGGCTTCGGGTGCGGGGTCTCCGCCATGGATAAATTTCCATAAGGCAATAATCCAGGCGGCATCGAATTCATGGGCTACTACAATCTCACGTTCGCGGAATGACATCGTATTCCTCCTGACTCCAGTAGTGACGCGAGAGGGGTGAACCGTTTCATCCTTCTTAAGCGTGATCCACCGGCTCTCACTTCCGCTTAGGTTTCCCAGAGAGCGCAGGGTAGTTCCGATCTGTTGCCCACAGCGCAGCGCAATGGGATATCGGATCTGTTTTCCTGAGCGCAGCGCAGCGAAGTCGAAGGACCTGCGGTTGCTCTTTGGGATTTTCGTGGCTACTTCCGCACCGTGAGTAACGCGTCAACTTCGCAATTCCACCGCTTGTGAAACGGCACTTTGCATGCTGCGGAAAAATCGGTGCGGGGGAAGCGTAAGTTCAACTCCGCATCAGGAAAGCGCGCATGCGAAAACGGCAGGCCCGAAGGCCTGCCGCCAGCGATCTTTGACAGAACGACTCTACTTGCCCGTTTTGGCAGGAGCCGACGAGGCCGGTGCGGTGCCCGAAAGAACCGAATGGCTCTGGCTCGACCGCATGTAGAGAATGGTCAGGCTCAACGACGTGATCATGAAAATCGCGGCTCCCCAGGTGGTCAGCCGGGTCAGCACGTTGGCAGCGGCGCGGGGACCGAATGCGGTCTGCGAACCTTGTCCGCCAAAGGCTCCGGCCAGGTCGGCGGAGCGGCCCTGCTGGAGAAGCACAACACCGATCAGAAACAGGCACACGATCACGTGCACCGCAACGACGAAATAGAAAAGAATATTCATTTTTTTGAGCTACTTTCTGGCGGAAACTTGGTGCGGAGGAGGGGACTTGAACCCCTATGCCTTGCGGCGCAAGCACCTCAAGCTTGTGCGTCTGCCAATTTCGCCACCTCCGCGCTGGGTGAACTTCACGAGTATATCAGAGCTCAAGCGCCGCCGAGCAGGGGATCAGCCTGCCAGTTTGGTGCTATTCCCTTGAAGGCAAGGGGCCCAAATCGGCCGTAGGCCGCGAAAACATGGAGGCGGGGGCTCTACGCCTCCGGCACGCCCTCAACGGTCGGCCGCCTCGCCCTTTGCCATCCTCGCGCGCATCCGCTTCTCGGCGTCATCCCCCCAGTATTTGCAATTCAGGCGGATAAAAACGGAGGAATACGGCACCGCCATTCTGGTCTTGAGCACCAGCACATGCATGGTCTTGCCGGCCTCGTCCGCCCGGCCGATGAGCTGCTCGTGGGGAAGCGATTGCACGGTGTAGTTTTCGAGAACTCCGTGAAGTTCGCGCCGGTAGGCCGACACACCCGAAACATCCTCTTCGGCAACGAAGGAAAGCTCGCTGTCCAGGAAGATATCCGGCCGCAGATGAATCGACCGGTCCAGAGACCCCAGAACATGGCGAAGGACCTCGATCTCCGGCGCATCGGTCTCCACGGTCTCGATCCCGGGCGAAGCCTGCAGCGGATACGCCGAGTCGACAATCAGGATCCAGTTGCGATGCCCGAGAAGAGGCAACTCGTCCTCGAGCGCCGCCCGCCAGTCAGGACGGGCAGGGGATTGAGCGGAAACGGCCAGCGAAGCGGCGACAAACAGCAGCATCACGACGAAACGGCGGCGCATGGCGGCTCCTAAATCTGTGTGTCTTCCATTATGGATGCGCAGCCCTCGCCTTTCACCCCATGCCGTGTTTTCCCGACCGAAGCGGAGGGATCCGACGGTTCGCAACCGCGCCCTGTGGAAATCATGTCAAGCCCCTCGACCGAAAATAGTTTGTAACTCCCTTTAGAATCAGCGCAAAAAACTTTGCCCAATTTAGGTATTAATTATTTCAACCTGTCATACTGAATTCAGCCTCAAAAAAGAGCCTCTCCGGACCGCTGTCCGAAGGGGCTTTTTCATTGCGCGCTGAACTTTACGGACGGACCAAATGAACGATGACTTGCTGACTTGCCGAAGCCACGAAGTGGCTGCTGACTCGCTGAAAACCAACCCACTCCGCCAATGCGCCAGGGCACTTTTCACTCTTTCACTTCTCACTCTTTCACGTCGCTTTTGTGATCTCAATCACGGTCAGCACAAATTCCCCCCTTTTTGGGACATAAACCAATCATTCCAATCAACATGGCCGTTTTTTATTTTGCGTGCGAAAGTGCCTTTTTCACCACACCTGGTGCATTTACATCCTTAACGTTCGCCGAATCGGCGTGTTCCGGCTGCAGCAACAGCCAGTAATGGAAGCCGTCCACAATGGCCATCAGGGCAGCCTGGTTCATGTCGCTGCTGACCCCGGCGGTCACCCAGGGCTCGTGGCCGTCCGCCTGAAAGCTCACCGTAACCCGGACGTAAGCCGCCGAGTCGTGCGCCGAAACGTCGATGGCCGTGACACTGAAGCGGCCGAGGCGCATCTGCTGCAGCGCCGGGTACCACTTCTCGAGTTCAAGGCGCAGGGCGCGCGTCATGGCGTCGACGGGGCCGGCGCCCTCCGCGCGGGTAGTTACGATGGTCTTCTCGCCGATCCCAAGGGACATGAACGCCTGCACGAAGCGCGTCCCGGCCTCATCCGACTCGTCGAAGACACGCCATGTGCGCACGGTGAACAGGTCGGGAAGCGTCTTGAGAGCCTTCCGGCAGGCGAGCTTGAAGGAGACTTCGCTGGCTGTAAAGCCGCCGCCTTCGATCATGGGTTGGTTGGCGTCCATCAAGTCCTGGGCCTGGGCGGAGTTGAGGGGGACGCCGAGCGACTCCGACAGCAGCAGAATATTGGCCTTGCCCGATTGGCGGTTGACGCCGATGGCAGGGGTGGCGCCGACGAGTGTAGGGTCGCACCAAAGGTACGCGCCGGGGTTTTTGCGTTCGCTTGATCCGTGCATCCCGGCCCATGTGCCAAAGGCGCCGGCCCCGACAATGGGCGCTCCGTGGGGCACGTCGAGCGAAAAGGCCGAGTAGGCGGAATGGGCAAGACTGGTGAGGCCGGGCAGGGAAGCCGCAGGGACAAACTCGGCCTCGCCGCGAAGCTGCATGCTGCCAACCAGGGTGGTGAGGTTGACGTTGCCGCAGCGCTCCCCGATGCCGAGCAGCGTGCCCTGCACGTGACAGGCGCCGGCCTGGATGGCGGCGCGGGAGTTGGCCACTCCAAAGCCGCGGTCGGTGTGGCCGTGGAAGCCAAAGCGCATGCCGGGGTGGTTATGCACCAGCTGGCCGATGGTGTGGGACACCTCCTCGGGGCTTGCGCCGCCGGTGGTGTCACAGACCACGATCCGGCTTACCTTTTGACGGGCGCATTGCTCCACCACCTCGTGAAAGTAGTTGCGGGTTTGGGTCGCAAAATCCGCGTCGCACCTGGCGCCGCACTCGCGGCGTCCCCAGGCTGCGTCCATGGCGTGCTCGAGATCGACGATCACTTCAAGGCCCTGATCCTGCAGGTAGGCCACCGTCTCCTGCGCCATGAGCAGGTTCTCTTCGGGGGTGGTTTCGAGCGATTTGCCCACGTCGAGCAGCCGCGATTTGAGCACAATCACGGCTACCGGGATGTGCTCCTTGTGCTTCAGGATGAACTGCACGTCGGGCCATTCCGAGACGCGCATGCCGCGGCCGCGCGAGCGCCCGAAGAGCGCCAGCTTCATGGCGCCGGTGTCGACATTTTCGAGCGCGTGGGTCAGGTCGCCGACGAACTGATGCGCCCCGGCGAAACCGATCTCCGCGTAGTGCACGCCGAAAGCGGACATGCGCTGCAGGAGATTGACGGCGTTGGGGACCGAGATCTCGAGATTGGGCTGCTGCATGCCGTCGCGGAGGCTGGTGTCAAAGAGCTCGACTTGCGGAACAATGTGCTGGTTCATTCATTCCTGCTTTCAAACGTTATGCGGTACGAAAAAAGGCCAATCAATCGGGATCAGGCTTCCGGGATGAGTCGTTGCATCCATTGGGCCAGTTCCTGCTGGTCCGAGGAGCCGCCGGCGTGGGCTGCTTGAACGTTGTGGCGCTCCGCCGGCGCGCGGTTCTGGCTGATTTTGAACTTGCCCTCAAGCCGAGAAACAGGGATGCGGAAGCCCATGATGCCGGCCAGCATGGTGCGGCGGAAGCCTTCCGGCATATTGCGCCATTTCTCGAGATAACCCGGCTCGTGAACCTGGATCAGCTCTTCAACCAGGGCGTTTTTGACGGCCGGGTCTTCCAGGAGCTGGAGCGTGCCGTAAGCATGGACGGCGATGTAGTTCCAGGTGGGAACGGAGAGGGGCTCGGTGTAGAACGTGGGCGAGACGTAAGTGTGAGGGCCGGGGAATACCACCAAGGTCTCCTGGCCGGAGAGTTTTTCCCAATGCGGGTTGGCGCGGGCAAAGTGGCCCAGGAGCAGGCCGTGCTCGCCTTCGTCCTTCACAATCAGGGGCAGGTGCGTGGCGCGCAGGCCACTTTCAGGTTGCGAGTTGTTCGGTCCGAAGAGGATGGCAAACGAGTACGCCCGCATGGCCTCGATGAGGACATGGCGGTCAGTCACCTGGTTGAATTTTGGCGTATACATCGTTGCTCGGCTGCCTTCTCGGTTGGAATTCAATGCAAAACACAAAAGCCACCAGCCCGACTTGGGGGTGGTGGCCTGGGTACTGCTTGGACTGCTAGAAACTTTCCGTCAGGCTCCGATTCCCGCGCGCACATTGTGAACGCTAATTCGAATGGCGGGAATGACACGCGCGGCGGCGATGGTTTGATTGATCGCGTTGGGCCAGCGTATCTGCATGACGTTGATCGAAGTAGAGCAGAGATTTGGGTGGCAAGTCAAGAAAGTGCGACACGGTGGCGACCACGTCCGCAGGCGTTTGGTGTTGTCAGGCAAGCAGTTCGGGGCGAGAAAATGAGAAAGATCCGAGTTGGCCTTCGCGGTCCGGCAAAAGTCTTGCCCGGCGGACGATGCCCGCCGGGCAAATCGGGGATGAAGAGCTTGGCTATTGGCTGATTGCCACGCCACTGAAGGATGCGACTCCGATTGAACTGGAGGTCGCCACCTGCGTGAGGTCGCCATGGCCGTCGATGGAGAAGACGGCGACATAAGAGTCGCTGCCCGCGGAGTAAATGACGGCCAGCCACTTGCGGTCAGCAGATACGGTGATATCCGTCGGTGCCCCCGCCAACGGCACAGATTTGTAGAACACTCCGCCCTGGCTGTCGCTGAAGAAGATGGAGATCGCGTGACCCGGGGAGTTGCCCGTGTACCAGGTGTTCCCCGGTCCCTTGGCCACCCAGCACGGGGCATTGACAGGAAAGGAAGGTGTTGGTCCGGCGATCGGGTTGAGAGTGCGATCTTCGTCCACAATCGCAAAGCTGTCAGGACTATGGGCCGGGGTGAAGCCTAAAACGTTGCCCCAGAACGCGGCCCCCAGGGGAACCATGTCGGCATCGCTGGGCAGCGGAATGGCGGTGCTCGTCCCGTTGAATACCCCGTCCTCCTGGGTCAGCGGCAATTGCAATAGCGATCCTGAGCTCATGGTGACAGCCGACCAGGTTTTACCCACCGCTATCTGCGCCGCCGAAGGATCGGAGAGAGCGACGACGGGCCCGTCGACAGAGCCCGAAGGCCATGCGTGGCTCTCCGCACAATTTGCGCCCACCACAAAGAGATGTCCAGGTGTCAAAGCGACAGAATCTGGTTTCACGCAGTCAGGCGCCAGGCCGATTGTCCTTCCGAGGGCGATGGAATTGCCGCGTCGCACCAATTGGCTCACAGTGTTCGATCCGAAGTTTGCCACCGCTCCGAGATCGTCGTCGAACTGCAAAATTCCGGCATTGGTGCTGGCGCCCCCCTTGCCGCCGGTGTGCACCGTCTGCGCCAAGGCGAGCGAGGGTGTACCCGCGGTGTTGAGCTTGAACACCTCGACAGCATTTCCGCCTGGGTCATTCGTGCTTGTGATCACCAGCGGGGTGCGTTCCGATTGGCCGCTGACGGCCAGCGCGCTGGTGAGGCACAGGGCCACGAGCGTAATGCCGGGGCGCCACAGGCCAGATTTCGGGAGCAACTGAAAATCCATTTGCAATCTCCTTGGAGTCTATGTTGAAAGTGCCCCCGAGCTCGACGTCGGTGAATCGTGGTGCAAGCGGAGCATTTTCACAGATAGCTATTCGATCTGGGCTTGCGAAAAGTTACGGTCGGCTTGCTCGGCGACGTGAGGATAAAAAGCTTCTGAATTTAGACTGGGTGAGCGTAACTTTTTAGGGCTATCCATCGAATAAAGCGATATGGGATTGAACCGGGTCCGCGATTGTTTGTGACGGCTGGGAGTGATTTGCGCGAAGACGCCGGCACTGATAAAGATGGCAAGAAGACACTCCAACGAATGCGTCCTGACAGCAATCTCGAAGCATTGATGGCCCGCTATCAACAGGGCGATTTCGCCGCGGCTACCGATCTGATCGAGCAAGTCAGCCCGCAGCTGCATCGGTTTTTCGTCGCACAATCCGGCAGCCGCGCGGACGCGGACGATCTGCTGCAGGAAACCTGGCTTCGCATTCACAAGGTGCGGCACACGTATCGGCCCGGCGAGCCGGCCCTTCCGTGGTTCTACGCGATTGCCCGGCACATTCGCGTCGATCATCATCGGAAATCGATGCGCACCGCAGTTGGCGAACGGAAACTGGACGCGATGTCGCAGGATATGACATTTACGCCCGCAGAATCCGATCACGCTGCCGGACTGGAGGCGCTGCTGGCGCCTCTTCCCGAGAGCCAGCGCGAGGTGATCGAGATGTTGAAAGTGGGAGGAATGTCGTTGGATGAGGTGGCGCGCGCCACTTCATCCACGGTGGGGTCAGTGAAGCAAAAGGTGCACAGGGCATACAAGAAGCTGCGCGAAACGATGAGCCCAGGCGGGTTCAGAAAGGGACAGAGCGAAGAAACTTCGTGAAAGATGAAGACATTGACGATGTCCTGAATCAGGCTGCGCGCTCTCCGCACGATGTGAAGCCCGAGATGCTGCGACACATCGCGGATTCGATCAAGCCGTCGCTGCGGCCGGTTCGCCCGCTGCCGCCAGCGTGGTTGATGACGGGCGGGCTGGTGTTGGCCTGTGCGGCCGTCTCTCTGGCCGGTGCAGCGCGCGCGGGTTTCTTTGGATTCGCAAAGATGGATCTACTGGATCGTTGGTTGATCTTCCCCGCCCTGGTTATCCTTGCCTGCGTGGCGGGCGGCGCGTTCGTGCAGGAAATGATTCCGGGAAGCCTGCGCCGGGTCTCACCGGGGACGCTTTTGGGATCCGGCTGCGCAGTGTTGCTGGGGGTGTTTGGCCTTGTGTTCCGCGATTATCAAGTCGACCACTTCTTCTCCATCGGCATCGTGTGCCTGGTGACCGGCTTCATCCACGCGATCCCGGCAGCCTTGCTTGCCTGGTTGCTGCTTCGGCGCGGCTTTGCGGTGAACCCGGTATCCGCAGGATTGGTGGCGGGCGCGCTGGGAGGTCTGGCAGGCGTGGGAGTGCTGGAGTTGCACTGCCCGAATTTCCAGGCCGCGCACGTGCTTGTGTGGCACACTGCCGTGGTGCCTTTGAGCGCCGGGGTGGGAGCACTGGTAGCGTGGATGCTGCGATTCCTTTCCGGGTCGGGCGCTGCGGAGCACCCCAGCTCCGAATGAGCCGGAAGGTTCCGGGGAGGCCGAACCAGGCTTGAGGGCAAGGCCGCAAAACCGGAACTTATGGATCCGGGGAAAGCCATCTGGAATCGATCCGTCGCTTCAAATTACTCGATTCAGAAGCGTCCGACTTTGAACACTCTTTCTCAGTTGTGAACGCGGGTCCCCGATGCCGGGGGCTCCAAGCTATTGATTTAAAACAGAGGGCGCCGTTCTCACCCTGGTATGTTACGTGCTGTAGCATTGTTGCAAAACTATGCGTGCGGAGGGTTGAGGATGAGGGTTCTGCTCCAGGATTTGGGCTATGCGTTGCGCCAGTTACGCAAGACGCCAGGATTTACCGCTACTGTGCTGCTGACGCTCGCGCTCGGCATCGGAGCTAACTCCGCCATTTTCACGCTGGTGAACGCCATACTTCTGCATAACCTGCCGGTAACCGATCCGAAAACCCTCATCCGCATTGGAGACAGCGACGACTGCTGCGTGAACGGCGGCTGGCACGACAAAGGGGACTACTCGCTGTTTGCCACGGACACCTATTACATGTTCAAGAAGAGTCTGCCGGAGTTTGAAGAGCTGGCGGCGATGGAGTCGGGCTACGCCTGGCGGCCCATCACCGTTCGCCGCGCGGGACCGCAGACCGTTGCGAAATCCGTGATGGGAACGTTCGTCTCCGGCAACTACTTTCGCGTCTTCGGTCTCTCGCCGGCGGCTGGCCGGCTGCTTGCGGACAGCGACGACCAGAAGGGCGCGCCCATTACCGTGGTGATGAGCTACGAAGCGTGGAAGCAGGATTATGCGGGCGATCCGAGCGTTGTGGGAAGCTCGTTTTACGTCAACACCAAGCCGGCCACGTTGATTGGTGTTGCGCCCAAGGGATTTTACGGGGACCGCATCGACACGAATCCACCGAAGTATTTTCTTCCCATGAATTCGATGGATGAAGTGATTGGGGCACCGTACTTCAAAGACCCTGACACGCAGTGGGCTTACATTATTGGCCGCGTCAAGCCGGGAACATCGCTGCCGGCTCTCCAGGCCAAGGCGAGCACGCTGCTCAAGCAGGAGTTTGCGCCGCTCAAGACGTTCACCGATCAGCGCGCCAAGAAGGTTCTCCCTCTGACCCACGTGGTGCTCAGTCCGGGCGGCGGCGGGATCCAGAGCATGCAGGACGGCTACAAGGACCACCTGAAGCTGCTGCAATGGATCGCCGCGATGGTGCTTCTGGTGGCGTGCGCCAATATCGCCAACCTGCTGCTGGTGCGCGGCATGAGCCGTCGCGCGGAGCTTTCCATCCGCTCAGCGCTTGGCGCGCAGCGCAGCCGTATTGTGCGTCAGCTTCTTACGGAAAGCGTTCTACTGTCGGGGGTGGGCGGCCTGCTGGGTCTGGCCATCTCCTATTCAGGCGCGCATGCGCTGCTCGCGCTGGCGTTTCCCGATCAGCACAACATGCCGGTGACTGCTTTGCCTTCGCCGCTGGTGATCGGCTTTGCGTTTGCGCTTTCGCTTTTCACGGGCATCGTGTTTGGCCTTGCGCCGGCATTGATGGCCGCGCGCACGCAACCCGCTGAAGCCCTGCGCGCCAACGCGCGAACGACCGCGCACGGGGCGTCGTTGCTGCAGCGCGCACTGGTTGTGCTGCAGGCCGCGCTCTCCCTGGTGCTGCTGGTGGCCGCTGGCCTGTTTGCGCAGAGCCTGAACAAAGCCCAGAGCGTGGACATGAAACTGGATGCGACGAATCGCTACATTGCCCACATTAACCCGCAGGCGGCGGGCTACAAGAATACCGAGGTCGAGCCCCTTTACCAGACCATCGTCGATCGCTTTCATGCCATCCCCGGCGTAGTCAAAGTCGGCCTCGCCACCTACACGCCGATGGAGGAGAACAATTGGGGATCGGGCGTAAAGATTCAGGGCGAACCCGACATCAACAAGGGCGCGTCGTGGGTAAAGGGGACCCCGGAGTACTTCGACTCCGTTGGCACGCATGTTGTGATGGGCCGCGGCTTCACCCAGCAAGACACGCTGAACGCGCCGCCCGTCGCGGTCGTCAACCAGGAATTCGTGAAGTTGTTCTTCGGCAACCGGAACCCCATCGGCCATCGCTTCGGCTTCTCCGGCCCCGGCCAGGCCGGTTTGGATGGAGCGCACGAGATCGTCGGCGTGGTAGAGGACACCACCTACACGAGCGTCTACTGGAAGAACCACGCCATGTACTTCCTGCCGCTCACACAGCTCGCGGGGAGTGCGAACGACCCCACCGATTCGATCGACAAAGACCAGTCCATGTACGCCGGAGCCCTGGTTATCCAAACCAGCCGCCCTGTTCCCGGCTTCGAAAAAATCGTTGGCGACACCCTGGCCAGCATCAATCCGAACCTCACCATCGTAAAGTTCCAGACATTCCAGCAGCAGATTGACGACCGGTTCATCGAGGAGCGGCTGATCGCGCGCCTGACTTCACTCTTCGGCCTGCTGGCGCTTCTGCTGGCCTCGATCGGTCTTTATGGCGTAACGGCGTATACGGTAGTGCGGCGCACCCCGGAGATCGGGATTCGCATGGCGCTGGGAGCGGCGCGCAGCCGCGTCATCGGAATGGTGATGCGTGGGGCGATGCTGCAGGCCGTGGCCGGCCTTGTTATCGGCGTCCCGGTGGCAATCTTCTGCGTGCGGTATGTCAAGTCGCAGCTTTATGAGATCACGAGCGTGAATGTGCCGGTGATGGCCATCGCCACCGGTGTGCTGGTGCTTGCGGCCGCCATTGCCGGGATTATTCCGGCGCGCCGCGCGGCCTCGGTCGACCCGGTACGGGCATTGCGCGTTGAATGAGCCGAGGGTGCGCGGCACGCATTCTGCAGAACAAACTCCTCGTTCATTCGAGCATTCAATGCGGGTAAGCTTGAGGCTTTCCTGAACGAGCGTTGATGGCTGGGGGTGGGTTCGGCTCGGATAGGAAGGGGTGTGGCGGGTCTGCCATGCTAATCTGAGCGCGCGTTTTGCCGGAGATACCGATGCGACACAACCGTTCCGTTCCTCCTTGTCCCGTGATTCCCGTGCTCCGTTACCCTGACCCCGGAGCGGCGGCGGAGTGGCTGGGCAAGGCTTTCGGCTTCACCGTTCGACTGCGTATCGGCAATCACCGGATTCAGATGCGTGCCGGCGAGGGCTGCTTTACGATCGCCGAGGGCGACGTGGCGCCCAACAACTCGATTATGGTGCAGGTGCGGATCGAGGACGCGCAAGGTCACTGCGAGCGCGCGCGACGGGCGGGCGCCAAGATCCTGACCGAGCCGACGGACCACATGTACGGAGAGCGTCAGTACAACGCAGAGGACTTCCACGGTCATCGATGGGACTTCACGGAGACGATCGCCGATGTGGAGCCTGAGAGTTGGGGCGGCATCTCCGTGAACCTCTGACGTTTGCCGCAAGCTGCGGCATGATCGAGAGCGCCCGGTCAGTCCCCGCTGGGCTGGCGGCTTTACAGCTTGACGCGCAGTTCGCTGTTCTCCACCCTGGCCTCGAGGACTTCCGCTTTGACGCTTGGGTCGTCCTCCGCCTCGCCGGTGAGCACGTCAAAGGCGAATGCGTGCCAGGGACAAACGACGCGTCCGTTTTCGATAGTGCCTTCGCCAAGCGGGCCGCCTTCGTGCGGACAGGTGCCGTCGAGCACACAGATAGCCCCGTCAACGTTGGCGACGCACAGCGCGCGGCCTGCCACGGAAAACTCGTGAACCGTCCCGCTCTGGGGTAGTTCGGATTGCGAACAGACGCGTACAAATTCGGCCATTGGAATCTCTCCGGCGATTGCCCCTGGCACTTTGGCAATGCCGCGATTGGGTGCGGCAGGACAATCATTTTCATCATAACTACGTGTTTTCCGAGGTGAGTGGTCCGTGGATCGAAGAAGTTTTAGAGGATGGGGAGGGGGGAGTGGGGCTGAGAGTGAGAAGATCTCCGATTGGGGTCAAAACTTAACTAGTTTAGGAAATGTTGAGTTACTAATTAACGTTCGAAATACTTAAGGCGTTTTATATCGCGTGTATTAAGTAAAAATCGTGTGTTTGCCGTCACAGCCTGTTCGCCCTGCGCCGGGCGTAAAGTCTTCTACGGACGCAGGTCCGGAACCGAGGAGTTTATGCTGAAACGTCTGATTTTTACAGCTCTGGCAGCAGCACTTGTTGTCAACGTGGGCCATGCCCTGGACAACCCGACATCGAAGGTCGTTATCCCCATCCACCGCACGAATCCCACCGATGGCAAGCAGATGTTTACCAGTTATTGCGCACCGTGTCATGGCGTGGACGGCCGCGGGCATGGCCCCGCAGCGGCGGCGCTGAAGTCGAATGTGACCGACCTTACCGGCCTGGCAAAGGCCCACAATGGCAAGTTCCCCGACACGCACGTCGCAGCTATCCTGCGGTTCGGCGACGAAGGCACCGGACATCGCTCGGTAATGCCGGCCTGGGGTACGATCTTTGCGAACATGAACAGTTTGAGTTCGATGGAGCAAGATCAACGGGCGAGCAATGTTGTCCGGTACATTGAGTCTTTGCAGTCGAAGTGATGCGGGCGCGCTGCTTGAAGCGAAATTTTGCCCGTTGAGATTTGGAAGGCACCGGCTCATGAAGTGACCGGTGCCTTTTCTCTTGTGCGACCAGGAGTTGCAGGTGGATCGGTAAATTCGGCTACCGACCTGATGCATGTGCTTGCCCGGATATCGGAGTCGAGATCCGGGCATCCCTGTTTGTGGGGGAACAAGGATAAAACAAAGGCAAGAACAGCCACAGATCCTTCGACTGTGTCCGGCGCGATGCGCCGGACTTCGCTCAGGAAAACAAGCAGCGGACGGGAAGACAAGCAGCTGACAAAAAAATCCTAAAAGAGATCCCCGAGTTTGGCGAAGGATTCGAGCTCGATGAGGTGCTGGCCGGGCGCGGGGATGGCTAACTCGGCGTGCTCGAGGACCCAGGTGTCCTTGTGGTAGAGATGAACGGCGTGCAGACCAACTGCCAGCGCGGGATTGATGTCGCTTTTGGGGCTGTTGCCGATCATCCAGCTGGTGTGGGGCGCGAGCTGGTGGCGTGCGATGACCTCCTGGTAGACGGCCGGATCCTTCTCGGGAACGATCTCCACAGCGTGGAAAAACGGCTGGAGCCCGGATCGGGCAAACTTGTCCGCCTGCTCGGCATGGTTACCCTTGGTCATAAGAATGAGCCGGTGGCGCGCGGCAAGCGAGGCCAGGGTGTTCTGGACGCCGGGGAGAAGCTCGATCTCCTGGTTGGAGATGGTTTGTGCCAGGGCGCGAAGCCGATCGCGATTCTCCTCCGTAACCGGGTCGGGACTGAGGCGTTCATAGCAGGTGAGCAGGGAGCGGGTGAAGCTCGTGAGTCCGTAGCCATGGGCGAGGATGGTCTCGCGCTCCACAGCGTTCAGGGTCTGGCGCACTTGTTCGGCCGTGTAGGCGTGGTGGTTGAGATATCCAATGAAGGCTGCGATGACGCGTTCGAAATAGACGTTGTTTTCCCACAAGGTGTCGTCGGCATCGATCAGGAGTGTCTGGCCGGAAGGGAACTGGGGCATAGGTTCTATCGTAAACAAGATATCTACCGGCGGCGGACCGGAGAAGTTTGTCGGATGGAAGCGCGATTTGTCTTCCATGCTAAACTCGGCGTTGTTTCGTGAAGGAGATTTTCTACATGAAGGCTGTGCTTGGATGGATGGGATTAGCGGCCATGTTGTGTGTGGCGCCCCTGGCCGGGGCCGCGGACGCGAACGGGAAGTGGAAGGGCTCGTTTGACCTGAACGGAACCACCGTTCCGACGGCGATGAACCTGAAGGTTGACGGGGCGACCGTGACCGGCACGGTGGAGAGCCAGGTGGTTGCGCCCGCCGAGATTCACGAGGGCAAAGTCGACGGAGACAACATTTCATTCTGGATCAACGTGGATTACCAGGGGACGTCCTACAAGGTTGTGTACAAGGGGAAGGTCGCTGGCGATCACATCGATTTTTCGATGGGCACTGAAGATGGGAGCTGGGGTACGGATCTTACGGTGAAGAAAGATGAGGCTGCAGTTCCCGCAACGCCGGCAGGGGCTGCCTCGCCTGCGGCACCAACGTCGCCAGCAGCGCCTGCAGTTCCGGCCACGCCCGCGGCTCCGGCGCCCCCGGCTGCGATGGATGTGACGGGGGCATGGAAGGGTGCATTCGACCTGAACGGAACCAGCATGCCGATTGTGTTGAATCTGAAGAGCGCCGGCGCCGCGGTCACGGGGACGGCGGAGGGACTTGGGCCTGCGCCAATCGAGATTCACGATGGGAAGGTAGATGGCGGCCTGGTGACGTTCTGGGTGAACACCGATTATCAGGGACAGACCTACCAGTTGAACTTCAAGGGACCGGCTACCGGGAACCAAATCGATTTCTCGTTTGGCACCTCGGGCGGGGAATGGGGAACCACGGTGACGGTCAAGAAGTAGGGAAGTCTGCGAAGACCGGGCGCACGGCTGAGAACTGGCCGTGCGCTTTTCTGCGTTTATGCGACTGCGGATTCGCGGAGATTTGCAATTCTATGCGGCGTCGGAATCAGGAACCCTTGCGGTGATAAATGCGTGAATCGGCTGGATGCTATAGAATCCGTAGATTCTCCGTCGAATGAAAGGCGTGAGAAAACGATAGAGCGGAGGCTGACCATGGAAGTGGAGTTGACCGCCAGGCAAGTCAGGATTTCGAAGGCACTGCGCGCGCAGGCCGAAGAGGGAATGGATCGAATTGCCCGAATTATGGGGAAAACAACCAGCGCGGCCATTACGTTTCGGGTTCAGCGCCATCTGCATATTGCAGAGGTCACGGTGAAGGCCCGGTTGCAGACCATTGCCGCCACCGGGCAGGCTGATACGCAGGAGGGCGCCCTTCGGGACGCCCTGGCCCATGCGGAGCACCAGGCCCTGCGCTATCGGGACAGGCACCTCACGCGCAAACGGCTGCCCAAGGAAGAAAAGATGATGTCGGCCGCTCCGGTGACGCGGTCGAAGACGCGGCCTACCCCGGTGGAGGAAGGCAATGGCCTGCCGGAAAGGTCAGGACGGGCGGCCAAGCCGCGAGCATCGATCGCGGTGCATTCGTTCCCGGCGCGGCCCACGGTGGTTGAGCCGCATATCGTCAAAAGCGGCGAAGCAATTGCCCTGCGTCCCATGACGCTGGAAGAAGCTGTCAAGGAGACGGAGTTTCGGGACAGGGACTTGCTGGTCTTCCGAAATCAGGCAGGAGAATTATTTGTTCTGCACCGCCGGCGTGACGGGCAGATGGAGTTGGTGGAGATTCCATGATGGAGCGGAAGGTCGACGCGGGGTTTCTTCTTTGCTTTTTCTTCGCTTCGCGGACGATTTTGCGCAACCGGATTCCCGAGTAAGTGCTTGCTTCTCAGGCAGCCAACCTTTGTGCGGCTTCCTACCCACTTAGAGGGATAGATGGGCCGAATCGCTGGGGCTAGGATTCGGACAGGGGCCTTGTATTCCGGGCTGGATTCAGCAAGTTGGGCCCCAGTTTCCCCTGGGTAGGAATTTCGCAGCATCCGCCACTGACGTGAGCGGGTCTGCGTAGCGGCGACGCTTGCCGGGAGCGAAATCACAGTGAATCTGCCTGAAAATGCGAATTCGACCCAGCAGCGGGAGGTTCTGGATGCGCTGCCCGTGCTCGTGTTTCTGGAGCGCGCCGGACTGATTGTGTTTGCCAACGCAGAAGCGCGCCGGACGATGGGCCTTAGCGATTCGGAATGGGTGCAGAAGCCGGTGGAGGACGTGGTCTGGGGTCTTTTTCCCGGGAAGGCCGAGCCGCAGACGATGTTATCCGGGGGAAAAGCCGGCAGCCAGTTCCACGCGACCCTGGCCTGCAAGGGCGGCATGACGGCGCTCGAAGGGACCTACAGCATCCTGAATCCTGAGTTGCGCGAGGGAGTGATTGTTGCGCATCTAGCGGCTCGCGACCGGTCATCGAAGCCGCGGCTGATGGAAGATGTGTTGTCCAGCATCCCGGAAGCAGTGGCGATTGTGCATGGCGGGCACGTGCTGTATACAAATCCCGCATTCACGCAGATGTTTGGATTTGCCCCCGAGGAGGTAAGCGGGGGGAATCTGCGGGACTTTATTGTGCCGGAGACGCGCCAGCACGAGAACGCAACGC
Organism: uncultured Acidobacteriota bacterium; assembly: GCA_963744185.1. Taxonomy (GTDB): domain Bacteria; phylum Acidobacteriota; class Terriglobia; order Terriglobales; family Acidobacteriaceae; genus Telmatobacter. Next base: position 192,599 of record CAVUSR010000004.1, read on the forward strand.
TGAACAAGATGCTGAACGAGCAGGGCCGCGTTTGCGTGGAAACTGTGCGCATGACGAAGGCGGGGGAACTGGTCGACGTAGCCATGCAGATTGCACCCCTGCTGGTGAACGGTGGTGTGTCAGGCCATGTGCTCACCTACCGCGATATTGGCGAGCGGAAACAGGTGGAAGCGAAGTTGCAGCATGACGCCATGCATGACGTGCTCACCGGTTTGCCCAATCGAGCGCTGTTTTACGATCGCCTGCAACTTGCACTGAGCAGGAGAACGCGGCGGCGCGACCAGGGCTGCGGAGTACTGTTTCTCGATCTCGATGATTTCAAGAAAATCAATGACACCCTGGGACATGCGGCGGGAGACATGCTGCTGATTGCGGTGGCGCAAAGGCTGCGTGCTGTTCTGCGCCCACAGGATACAGCGGCGCGATTTGGAGGAGACGAGTTCGGCATCCTGGTGGAGAACATCACTTCCGCGAACGACATGGAGACGATTTCGCAGAGGGTGATTGCGGAAATGGATCGGCCATTCGAGGTACTGGGACACCGCGTGCGGGCGGTGGCGAGCGTGGGCGCCGCGATGGCAGGCACGGATCACGATTCGGCGGAACTGCTGATTCGCGATGCGGATTTTGCGATGTATCGCGCCAAGCAGGAAGGCGGCCATCGCTGCGAGATCTTCGACCGCCAGATGAAATTGCGGGTCACGGTGCAGCAGGAACGTGAGCGCGAACTACGGCATGTGCTGACCAAGCGCGAATTCGAACTGTGGTATCAGCCGATCTTCCGGCTGGCGAGCGGGCACGTAGAAGGATTTGAATCACTGCTGCGCTGGAGGCGGGCGGACGGGTCGGTGGACAGTTTTCGCGACCTTCTTCCGGTGGCGGAAGATACCGGGCTTTCAATCAGCATTGGACGGGACACAATCGACACGGCGTGTCGACAACTGCAAAGCTGGATCGCGACCATTCCCGGCAATACGTTGATCATGAGCATGAACGTGACCCAGCGCCAGTTCTACCACGATGATATGGTGGGCCAGTTGATGAGGGTACTGGAGTCGACAGGCGTTGCCCCCTCGCGGCTAATGTTCGAGATTTCGGAGGGTACGATCAACGACAGTCCTGACCGCGCCCTGGCAATCATGCAGCGCATGGTGGATTGCGGAGTGCGGATCGCAATCGACAACTTCGGGGCGAATCTTGCCCCCCTGAACCACCTGGTCCGGCTGCCTGTCGACGTGGTGAAGCTGGATCCCAAGCTCACGATCGCGGCCACCGGCTCGGGGCGCCAGTTGGCGCTGGTCGAGTCACTGATTCATGTGTGCAAATCGGTGGGCGTTCAGTTGCTGGCGCAGGGGATTGAGACCCATGAGCAGCTGCGGGTTTGGCAGGAACTGGGGTGTGAAATGGGGCAGGGGTACCTGCTGGCGCACGCGCTGGAGCCGGCGCGGGCCCACAGTCTGGCTTCGCGCAGCCTGCGGCAGATTGCTTCCGGTGTGGGAAGATAGACAATCAACTCGCCGCTTCGTTGTACGATGAGCCATGGCACAATCGAGGAAATCCACGCGGGAGCGCGCTCCCCGACCTGCCAAGATTGCTCGACCTCAGGGCAAGGAATTAGTGATCGTGACCGGGATCTCGGGCGCGGGGAAAGCTTCAGCACTGAAGGCATTCGAGGATCTTGGATTTCACGCTGTCGATAATCTTCCGCTGGAACTGCTGGTCGATTTTGCGGAACTCGTGGCCAAGTCCACCGAGATACAAAGTGCCGCAATTGTGGTCGACGTGCGGGAAGGCCAAACACTCGACCGATTACCCGATATTCTCAAGAGCGTGAAGACAGTGCTGCCTACGCGCGTGCTGTTTCTTGACGCGCAGGACGGTGTTCTGGTGAGGCGGTACTCTGAAACGCGCAGGCCGCATCCGCTCCGCAGGCAGGAAACGGTTTCGCGATCCATCGTGGAAGAACGGCAATTGCTGGATCCGATTCGCAACGTGGCCGACACCCTGATCGACACCTCGACGTTCAACGTGCACGAACTGCGTGCTCACATCCAGTCGCGATTTGGACAAGAAGATCGCGCCAAACACCTGCTGGTCAGTTGTCTGAGCTTCGGCTTCAAGAATGGTGTACCACTCGATGCAGACCTCGTGTTCGACGTTCGGTTCCTGCCGAATCCACATTTTGTGCCGGAGTTTCGCAAGAAAACGGGCAAGGATCCGAAGGTCGCGGAATACGTGCGGAGTTTCCCCCAGACTGAAGAGTTTCTCGACCGGGTTTCAGACCTGATGCTCTATCTTCTCCCGCATTACGTGGGCGAAGGGAAGAGCTATTTGACCGTAGGATTTGGGTGCACGGGCGGCCAGCATCGCAGCGTGATGATGGCGGAAGAAATAGCCAAACGGTTGAAATTAGCCGGCTATCGGGTGAAGGCCCTGCACCGGGACATTCCGAAGTAGACTCCGGCTACCAGCTTTTCTTGATGAGTGTATCCACCGCAAACCCGCCATTGGGATCGCGTGTGGCGCTGAGCGCAACCTTGGGGCTGATCTGATACTGGCCCTGGATGACTTCGCTCTGGGTTGTAGCGGTATTGGTTGAAAACGTGATGAACAGGTTTCCCGTGACGCGCTGCTGGATGGTAATGTTGGCGCCTGCCCCCTGGTTGTTGGTGTTGCCGAGCACCGGGCTTATGGATAGCTGCGAGATGCCGGCCACCTTTGAAATGCGACTCGTGATCTGACTTGAGACCTGCGATGCGATGAGCGATTCCGCCTGCTGGGTGGCAGGAGTCGATGGCTCGTTGCTGGCGACCTGCCCGGCGGCCGCGCCGGAGGTGGAACCGAAAGCCAACAGATTTAGAATGTCCGCTTGCGGAAGCGCAGGATCAGAGCTGTATTGAGTTTGCAATTGTGTTGTCGGACCCTGGAATCGCATGTTGATGTTGTACTGCTGAATCGTAGTGGTGATGGCGACGTTGACCACCGGTTCCGTTTCGGATGGGTTGACGAACTGGATGGATCCGCCGGTGAGCACGAATCGGTCGTTGTTCAGGATCACGTCACCACCGTCGAGGTTGATGCGGCCAAGAATCACCGGGTCGGCTGCAGTCCCGCGCACCTGGAGATTTGCCGATCCGTTGACGCTCAGCGCGCGGCTAACCAGGTTGACGTTGTTGGTGGAGTGAACGGCGAGATTGAGATTGACATTCTGGCTGAATCCTTGCGATGGCGGAGCGGCAACACCGCCGGAGAACTGCCCGATAAAGCTGTTGAGATCGAACGCCGGCGTGAAGGAAATATCTGCGAGATTGACGGTCCCACCGAGAGAGGCGTTATCGGTGCTGCCGGCGAGATGGATGTCGGCGTCGACGGATTCGCGCATCCCTTGCGGGTAAAGCAAGCGAACGTTCCGTGCCGACAGCCCCAGGTTGAATTGAATCGCGGGTCGATACGCAACGCCGCCTTGTGCAGTTACGGTGCCGCCGCCCACGGTTCCCTGGAAGGACTTGATATTAAGGCGATCGGTGGTGAGGGTCAGCACGCCGTTGCCGTGCTGCAGTCCGACGGGCAGATCAGCGGACGCGTAGTTGGCATCCACCACGTCGATTTCGCCCGCAATGTCGCTCCCGGTTGTTCCCCTGGAATTGATGTTGAATTTCAATTCGCCCGACGAGCGGATGGTTGGGTCAAAGACCTGTGCGAGGCGCAGGTTTACATTGCCCTGCAGAAGCAGCGACATGGGCTCGGTGCGATCGAGAATGGGGATCGATCCCTCGAACTGCAGGTCCGTTTCCGTGCCGCGAATGGCGCCGCGCTGGAGGTTGAGGACGCCATTCTTATAGTCAGCCTTGATGGGCTGAGCCGCGGATAGCTTAATGGTGTTGTTGTAGTCCACATTGAGGTAAGGAATGGTAAGGTGCGCCTCAAGCTGTTGCTTGTTTTTGAGCGGGCCGTGGAGGGTGGCGTGGAGTTCCGTCTGACCGGAGAGCGATGTGGCCTGAGCCGGAGAGTAGACAGCGACCAATGGCTGTAGCGGGATTCCCTGCGTGTCAATGGACGCATCCGCGTCGTAATCACCCGTCAGGTTGACGCGTGCTTTGGCCTGAATGGAGGTGTTGATCGCGGAGGAAGTCAGCGTTGCGTTGCCGACGTGATTGGCCATATCCATGTTCAGGTTCAGGTCTTTCACGGTTTGCTTCTCAATAACCAGGGTCGGAATCTGGATGGAGGCATTCAGCTGCGGATTGTCGAAGCTGCCCTGACCATGGGCGTTAATCGCTACAACTCCTGTTGCATCGAGCTTCTGCGCCTTGAGAGCTTCGAGCTTGGTGAGATCGATGCCGCTGGAGGTCAATTGTGCGGTGTAGGTCTTTTCTTTGGGGCGGACGCTCACATTGCTCTTCAGTGAGCCCGCTGGAAGATCAACGTTCAGGACCGCGTGGGCTTCGTCTCCGGTGCCGTCGAATGTCACTTGAATGGAGGAAATGGGTTCGTTGTAGGCGACGACCTTGGTGAGAGACAGATTGCCGTTGCCGACGGGATTGAGTTCAGTGCCGTGCAACGTCACATGCGTGTTCAGCGTGCCGGTGACCGGGATCTGTTGTCCCGCAAGCCTGGTTAAGTCAGCGACGTCCAACTGCGAAGCGTTGAGGTCGAGCTGGATGGGGCTGTCCTTGGTGAATGCCCATTTTTTCAGCCCGGTGCTGGCGTTCAATGTGATGCGGCCCTTTGGTTCAGGCTCAAGGTCGGCTCCACGAAGACTTGCGCCTGAGGGGCTGGCGTCAACATTGGTTCGGAATACTTTCCACGATGTGCCATTGACGCGCAGGTTCGAAGCGCTGAGCTGGCCTGCTAGATGTGGGGTGGTCGTGGACCCCTGCACGGTTCCCTGAAAACTGGCCTGGCCGGCTAGATCGAGCGGCTGTGGCGGCTGCCCGGGTTTGGGAGCGCTGAAGAGGTTGGCGATTGCTGCGATTTCGCGCAGGTCATTCGCCTGCAGCCGAACGGCGAGACTAGAGTGATTGCTGACTACGCCATTCAGGGTGACGCTTGTCTGCGGCAAATGAATGTAGCTTTGCTGGAGAGCGATCTGCTGGTTTGCGCCGGTGTATGTGGCGTGGATCTCGCTGTCGATGGGCAGCGAGTCAGGAAGAGGCGGAGCCGTACTGCCGGTTGTCGCCGGAGGAGCCGATGCAGGGCTCTTGCTGGCCGCGGCACCGTGAATTGTCGCATCGGCGTGGGCGACGAGGTCATCGAGGGTCTTGCCCCATGATGCCTTGGCATCGGCATTGAGCACTCCAGTGACCTTGACGGGAGGAGAATTCCTCGACCCCGCGAGTTGGGCAGCATCGGCTAGTGAGATGCCGCGAACGTTTGCGGTCACCTCGGTATGCGAGTTGCCGCCCAGATCTTTCATTGTCCCTTGAGCGGTGATCTGGCCACCCAGTACGCCAGCACGGAAATCACGCAGAGTTACGTTTCCATTCGCGAGTGAGTAATGCGCGGCGATGTTGTCGATTGCTGCTCGCAGGGAAGGAGTTTTGACGATAAGTTGCTGGCTGAGCAGATCGCCGTCGACGGTCAGCGTGTTTAAAGCCGGTTGGTTCGCTACGTCCTGATAATGAGCCGATCCTTTTCCGCGAATGATGCCGGCCGGTATCGACGGGTTCTTCGTCAGCCTTGCGAACTGCGAGCCGTCGATCGCCACTTGATACTGGGCATCAACCGTGGGTGCGCTCAAGTTCTTTGCGGTGGCCACCAGGTTCACGTTCGTCGATCCGCTTGAAAGCGTGGCGTGGTGCAACTGAAAAGTCGTGGGCGTCAGGTCAAACTGCGCGTCGAAGTTGTGTTCGAACGGCTGGTACGTGCCGAAGAGCACGTGCCCGTTGTCATAGGAGAGCCGGCCGGAGTACATCTTCAGCAAATCATTGAAGGATGCCTGGAAGTTGACGTCGTGCAGGTCCGCGGAAAGAGCACTCTGCTGCGCGTTGTAATAGACCTCTCCCCGATCGAGGATCGCATGGCGTATTCCAAGATCGAAGATGCTGGTGTTGTTGCTGTTGTCTGCGCTGCTCTTCGGCTTGGGAAGGTTTGATACGCCATTTTTGTCAATGAATATCTGCACCACCGGGTGGTCAAGGCGAACGCTGGACAGGTACCACTTCTTGTGCAGAACCGAGACAATGCCAACGCCGACCTGGGCATGCTGCAACTGCAGCAGCGGGGGATCGGTATAGGGACTTGCGCCATGAATGGTGACACCATACACGTCCAGCCCCAAGGGCGAAAAGTGCAGGGCGTAGTTCTGCAATTCGACGCGCGCGCCCAGGCTCTCGGTGGCAATGCTTTGCGCCTTGTTCAGCACATAGTCATGGAATCGTTTGCTATTGAGCAACACGGCGATGGTAATGCACACAAGCAGGGTGAGGAGCATCATTGCCCCCGCGATCCATGCGACGACGCTTCTCCAAGTATGATGAGGACGGGCGGGTGGTTGGGGAGTTGGATTCTCTGGAGGTTCGGGAGCGAAGAGTGGCCGCGCGGTGCTCATCATCTAGATCCTCTTTAGAATGCCTGGCCGATGCCGATGAAATACTGGGTTGCCTTTACGCCCTGCACGGGATTGAGGTTCTGGCCGATGTCGAGTCGGATGGGTCCGATGGGTGTGGCATATCGTAACCCAAGGCCCACATTATTGGAATAAAGAGAAGTGAATTGACTGAAGCCCACTCGCGGAAACACGTTGCCACCGTCATAGAAGGGAACGAGGCTCAGGCCCTTCTTGATCGGCAACGGAATGCGTGCTTCAGAGTTGATGATCAGCATCTCGTTTCCACCCGCGGGAACCTGAATCTCAGTGCACGAGGAACTGGAACCGCTACTGCAGACTTGAACCTGGCGCTGTGGACCGGCGCCATCAAGCGGGAAACCGCGCAGCGAATTGCCGCCACCGGTAAAGAACGCTTCACTTACCGGGACACGGCTGCCGCCGAAAGGCTGAGCCAGCCCGAGACGGAGGCTATTAGCCCAGACGACGTTGTGAAACTTCTGCTTATAGAACGCTGCTTGACCTGTCAGCTTGACGAAATCGACACTCGATCCGAGCTTGCTGGTATTGAAGTCGAGTTCGAGCGAATGAAGCAGGCCGCGATGCTCATCGAGTGGATTGTCGCGCGAATCGCGGGTAATGTTCGCCGAGAGCGTGGAGAGACGAACATTCTGGTCGGCCGGTAACACTAACTGATCAATGAGGACATGGGTCAGGTTTGTCTGACTGAACCCGTAGCGGAAGAAGACAGTTGTCTGATGGGCGGCGTCGATGGGGCGTTGAATCTGGAAAGTCGCCTGTTCCTGCTGCGACGAAAAAATCGGATTCTCTTCATTCTTTTCGTAAGAGATGGATGGCGTGGCCTTCCACGGCGACCAGCGAAACGTGGGATCAATATAAAAGACGGCAAAGCGCTGATCGAGGCGGCCCGCGAAGCCCGTAATACTGAGGGACTCTCCTTTGCCGCGAATGTTATTGCGGGTGTATTGGAATGTTCCACGAGGTCCGTAAAACGTCTTCTGACTGGTAGTGAAGTTTGAGGGAAGTCCGACCGGGGGAAGATTGGGTAGAGCCACCGTTCCGCTGGGAATGCTCCCGCCGCGATTGATGACTTCAAAGCCGAAGCCGTAGGTGATGCTGTTGCGCTGCGCCTCATGGACCTTGACGAGCACATCCTCTGTGGTCTGAGTTGTGACCTGGCGCTTAGGATCGACCTCGGCCCAATCGAATACGCCCGTGTGGTCGTACAGTTTGGAGCCGGCTGTAAGAAGGCTGGTTTCTGTCAAAGGAGTTTCGGGCTTCAAATCCGTGACGTCCTTGTCGATAAAGCGTTGGCGGGTTTGGACGCGCCCGAGGGTCAGAACATCGCCGGTTACGACCTTGGGTCCCTCGTAGATGTGATAGACCACGTTGATCTGGTGCGGGTCGTCCTTCGACACCTCGGTTGCGGTCTCCCGGAAGCTGGATGTCAGATATCCGGCCTTGAGGTAATTGGAGACGATCATTGCCCGGTCGTCGGAAACATGAGACGCCGAATAGGGCTGCCCGACGGCGGTCTTCAAGCCTTGCGGTGCGAACCTGGAGGCAGGAAATGTGCTGGCGCCCTCCACCTTCAGCGAAGCGACCATGTCGCGTGGCCCCTCGGTTACGGTGAAAGTCACATCGATATTTCCGCCGGAGTTTTTGACAACGGGCACGACCTGTGCTTCGCTGAAGCCCTCGGAAGCGTAGACAGCCTTGAGATTCTTCACGCTGGTGCGGACGAGTTGGTCGCTGAATTTGCCGGAAGAGAGGAGATGTTTCTTTTCGATGGGGATATGGGAGGTGAGCTCTTCCGTCTTCAATTCGCGGTTGCCGGTCACGGTTACGTCGTCGACCTTGTGCTTCTTCTCCTTAACGATGTGGTATTCGATGACGTCTCCCTTGGGGGTAGCCTTGAAGTTCGCATCGACTTTTGCATCGAAGAAGCCCTTCGCCTGGAAGTAAGACGCGAGCGCCTGGCGGCCCTCCTGTACGGTCTCCGGATCGGCAGGGACACCCTGGTACATCGGTAGGAGCGACTTGCGGGTCCAACTCCAGATGTGGGCTCCGGAGATGTCGACGCGAATCTCCGGACCAGGCTTCACGTTGAAATGAATGTCGGCTCGATTGGTATCGGCATGGTACTCGGCGCCCGAGAGCGTAACCTGAGCGCCCAGCAGGCCCTTCTTCTGCAATTCCGTTTGCAGGTATTGCGTTGCCTTGGCGAGTGTGGAGTGATGGTAAGTTTTGCCGGGGCGAATGGCGGCGGTGCGAGCACGCGCAAGCAGGGTTTTGAGGCTTTGCTGCAGGTGCTGCTGTTCATCGTTTGGAAGACCCGTGATAATGACTTCGCCGAATTTGGCCTGGCGGCCAAGTTTAGCAGGAAACTCGATGTTGGTAAGGCTGTGCGGCGCATCGACCTTGACGCGGGAACTGACTTCGGCCTGAAAGTATCCCGACTGGCGATAGAAGTTCAACAAGTTTTGCCGGTCCTGCTCCACTTCTCCCGCGCTGTAAGGCGTCTGAGTCGGGTAATTGGCGATTTGGATCAGACGGGAATAGGGAAAGCGCTCGGCGCCTGGAAAGCCGAAGACGCCAAAATAGTCGGCGGGCTCCAGAATAAAGAGCACTCGAACCCCGTTTGCTTCGGGATCGACCTGTATGCGTACTTCCTTGAACTTGCCTGTGGCCTTGATGGCCGCGGCGGTTTGATCGACCCTGTCTTTGTTGAAGGGTTGTCCCGCCTTTTGGACAAACATGGAAGAGAAGTCGGCGCCATCGATCGAGGGCTGGCCGGCAATTTCAATCGTTGCGACGTTCTGCCCTTCGTACGATGTGAACATTTGCGTCGCCGACGGCGGCGTCCGGGGAACGTCGTTCGATGACTGAGGCTCTTGAGCCTGGGTTGGCACACAGGCAAACAGGCCCAAAACCGCGAGAAGTGAGATCAAAGTCACACTTCGGGGATTCGGTATGGGTGATTTCAGGTGCATGATGTTCCTAAGCGACACCGGCTGGAGGTCCTCCCCCGGTCAGATGCCCGGAAGATGGGGTTGGTTGACCCGTTGGCCTCTCGAAGGATTGAAGTTACGCGACAATCGCTGGCCGGACCAGGAGGGTCGGCGAAATCCCGCGTGGAGGTAATCCGCGACTTGGCGAAGCCAGCCGATCTCTGCCTCAATGCCCGGCGGACGGGCTTCCCAACTCGACGACCCCGCGAGGCTAAACTGCAACTATCTCACTGATTTGTCCGTCACACAAAATGCGTCGCGATAGCCGGCATCCTGCCTGAATCCCGGGCTTTTCTTCGTCCTGGTTCGCATGTGCGGCCGGACCGGGACACCCCGGCTCAGGAGCTGGCTTGAGTGGTAAACTTGGCGATTCGGAGAGACTTCTGCCTACCGCAGGGATGTTGTTCGCCTGCTCCAAAAACTCCACGAACTTTTGCAGGAAATCATAAGAGAAAACATGGACCCGAAAACATCTGCATCGCACGAAATTCCGGCGAGCCAGTCTGCCGGTGATGCGCCACAACCAGTTCACAAGCGCCGACATCGCTGGGTGTGGGCCGTCGTCCTGATTCTCTTTGGACTGCTTTTTTACTGGGTTATTCAGCATCAGCAAAAGAGCCAGACGGCGGCTATGGCCGGTGGCCGTCGCGGGGCCGGCGGCACGGTCCCTGTCACGGTGGCTACGGCTCGCACCGGCAGCGTGAATGTCTACTTTGATGCGATTGGGACGGTGACCCCGCTCCACACAGTCTCCATTACGGCGCAAGTAACCGGCCTGGTGACGGATGTGCACTACCGGGAAGGGCAGATGGTAAAAAAGGGCGACCCGTTGATCGAGATCGATCCGCGCCCATTCGAAGCGACGTTACAGCAAGCGCAGGGTACGCTCGAGCGCGATCAGAACCTGCTGGAAGAAGCCAAGATGGATCTCACCCGGTACCAGCAGGCGTGGTCGAAAAACGCGATTCCCCGCCAGACTCTGGAAGACCAGCAAAAGGTGGTTCTGCAGGAAGAGGGAACTGTCAAGAATGATGAGGGTGTGGTTAAGTACGACGAGGTTCAGCTCAGTTACTGCCATATTGCCTCGCCCATTACGGGCCGCGTTGGCCTGCGACTCGTCGATCCAGGAAACCTGGTCACAGCGAACTCGACCACCACGCTTTTGGTTGTCACGGAGATGCAGCCCATTACGGTGGTGTATACGCTGGCGGAAGATAACCTGCCGCAGGTGCTCCATCACTCCCGAGGCAATCAGCAGTTGAAGGTGGAAGCCTACGATCGCACCAACGAAGGACTGCTCGACCGCGGCAAGCTCACCTCGATCGACAACCAGATCGACACGACGACGGGAACGGTGAAGCTGCGCGCGGAATTCTCCAATAAGGGCGGCGTTCTCTTTCCCAACCAGTTTGTGAATACTCGCATGCTGGTCAATACGCTCGAGGACCAGGTTCTCGTTCCGTCTTCCGCCATTCAGCACAACGGCAGCACGGACTTCGTCTTCATCATTGAAAACAACAAGGCGGAGCAGCGCACCGTCAAATCGGGATTGTCCGATAAAGGCGAAACCGCGGTTCAGGGCGTCAAGGCGGGAGAAGTCGTGGCCAACAGCAGCTTTGAGAAGCTGCAGAACGGTTCGCAGGTTTCGCTTTCCAAAGATCAAGCTGCCTTCAGGCGGCGACACACCGACGAGTATGGCCCCATGAATCCCTCCCGCCCATTCATTCTGCGGCCGGTGGCGACTGCGCTGCTGATGGCCGCCATCCTGCTGGTGGGAATTGTCTCGTTCCTTCAGTTGCCGGTATCGGCGCTGCCTGAGGTCGACTACCCCACCATCCAGGTTGTCACGTTTTATCCCGGCGCCAGCCCTGACGTGATGGCAACCACAGTGACGGCTCCCCTTGAGCGGCAGTTCGGGCAGATGCAGGGTTTGAGCCAGATGACCTCGACGAGCGCAGGCGGCGTCTCGGTCGTCGTGCTGCAGTTCAACCTCACGCTCGGTCTCGATGTAGCGGAGGAGGAAGTCCAGTCTTCCATCAACTCCTCGCAGTCTTTTCTGCCTGCGGATCTGCCCACGCCGCCGGTCTACAACAAGACCAACCCGGCTGATGCACCCGTGCTCACGCTCGCGGTCTCCTCACCATCCATGCCTCTTGCGCAGGTTGAGGACCTGGTGGACACGCGCCTCGCTCCGCGTATCTCGCAGTTGAGCGGGGTGGGCCTGGTGAGCATCAGCGGGGGTCAAAAGCCAGCCGTCCGCATCCAGGTGAATCCGACCAAGCTTTCGGCTCACGGGCTCAACATGGAGGATGTGCGCACCGCGTTGACGCAGGCCAGCGTCAATTCCGCGAAAGGAAATTTCGACGGTGCGCGTCAGGATTATCAGATCGATGCCAATGACCAGATTACCGAGGCCAACGGCTACAAGAACGTCGTCATCTCCTACAGTAACGGCGCCCCGATCTTCGTAAAAGACGTGGCCGACATCGTCAACGGGGTGGAGAACACACGGCAGGCTGCGTGGATGAATCAGACCCCTGCCGTGATTCTGAACATTCAGCGTCAGCCGGGCGCCAACACCATCACGGTCGTCAAGCGCATTCAGCAGATTCTGCCGCAGCTTGAGGCCAACCTTCCCGCCGCAATCAAAGTCACCACCATGACCGATATGACCACGAGCATTCAGTCATCGGTCAACGACGTCGAGTTCGAATTGATGTTGACCATCGGACTGGTGGTCATGGTCATCTTCCTGTTCCTGCGCAGCCTTTCGGCGACTATCATTCCCAGCGTGGCGGTGCCGCTGTCTCTGGTGGGCACATTTGCCGTCATGTATTTGCTCGGCTACAGTCTCGACAATCTCTCGCTCATGGCGCTGACCATCTCCACGGGATTCGTAGTGGACGACGCGATCGTGATGATCGAGAACATATCGCGCTACATCGAGGAAGGCATGCCGCCGATGGAGGCGGCCCTCACCGGGGCCGGGCAGATCGGGTTCACGATCGTATCATTGACGGTTTCGCTTATCGCCGTTCTTATCCCCCTTCTGTTTATGGGCGACGTGGTGGGGCGCCTGTTCCGCGAGTTCGCGGTCACGCTGGCGGTTACCATTATCATCTCCGCCGTAGTGTCGCTGACGCTGACTCCCATGATGTGCGCGCGCATTCTGCGCCACGATCCGGCGCATCAGCAGGGTCGGTTCTACCGCTGGTCTGAATCCATGTTTGAGCGGATGATCGCCTTTTACGGCCGCACGCTCAAATTCGTCCTTCGTTTCCAGACCATCACATTGCTGGTGGCAGCGGCCACGCTGGTCCTGACTGTGATTCTTTACATTCTGATTCCCAAAGGATTCTTTCCGGTGCAGGACACCGGTGTCATTCAGGGTATATCGCAGGCCTCGCAATCCATCTCCTTTCCAGAAATGTCGAGAAAGCAGCAGGAACTCGCGCAGATCATCCTTCAGGATCCGGCGGTGGAGAGTCTCTCATCGTTCATTGGAGCCGACGGTCAAAACACGACGTTGAACAGCGGCCGAATCTCGATCAATCTCAAGCCACTCGACCAACGGGATCTGAGCGCTGCCGACGTAATCCGCCGGCTGCAGAATAACCTCGCGCAAGTCGCCGGAATTCGGCTCTACATGCAACCGGTGCAAGATATCACCGTCGATGATCGCATCAGCCGCACGCAATATCAGTACACGCTCGAAGACCCTGACATCGACGAATTGAACATGTGGACGGACAAGTTTGTGGGCGAGTTGAAAAAGATGCCCGAACTGGAAGACGTCGCAACCGACCAGCAAACCGGGGCACGCGCCGTCTCTCTTATGATCGATCGCGTCACCGCGTCGCGTCTCGGGGTTGCGCCCACCACCATCGACAACACGCTCTACGACGCCTATGGGCAGCGCGAAATCAACACGCTTTATACGCAGACCAATCAGTACCACGTCATTCTCGAGACCGCGCCCGAGTGGCAGCGTAATCCCGGCAACCTCGGCTCGCTTTATATCCAGTCGAATGCGTCATCCGGCGCGAGCGGCGCGGGTGCATCGACGAGTTTCTCTTCTTCAGCCTCGGCATCGGCCGGATCCAACGCTCTTACGACGTCAGTGAAGTACACCCCCTCGGCCAATTCGCTGAATCCTCCGGCGTCCGTCCTCGCCGGCGGAACATCAACTTCCGGATCGTCGGCCGCGGCCGGCATTTCTGCGGGCACGACCCCCAATACTACCGTCTCATCGGTCGGAGCGAAAGCCATTCCTCTGAGCGCGTTCACGCACATGGCGGATACCACGGAAGCGCTCGCCATTACTCACCAGGGACAGTTTCCTGCGGTTACCGTCTCCTTCAACCTGGCGCCCGATGCTTCCCTGGGAACCGCCATCACCAAAATCGACGACCTAGCCAAGCAGCTGAATCTTCCGGCTACCGTGCAGGCGGATTTCCAGGGCACCGCCGCTTCGTTCCGCAACTCGCTCTCCAACGAGGCGCTGCTGATTCTTGCCGCACTCGTCACCGTGTACATCGTACTGGGCGTCCTTTACGAGAGCTTCATCCACCCGATCACTATTCTGTCCACGCTGCCGTCTGCCGGTGTCGGCGCCTTGCTCGCCCTGATGCTCTTTCATCAGGACCTCAGTGTGGTGGCCATCATCGGCATCATTCTCTTGATCGGCATCGTCAAAAAGAACGGCATCATGATCGTGGACTTTGCGCTTGAGTCAGAGCGGGAGCAGGGAAAGAACTCGACAGAAGCCATTTATGAGGCCAGCCTGTTGCGCTTCCGCCCCATCATGATGACCACGATGGCCGCCCTTCTGGGAGGCATTCCCCTCGCGTTTGGAACCGGTTTGGGCTCGGAGCTTCGCCGTCCGCTCGGCATCTCCATGGTCGGTGGATTGCTATTGAGCCAGGTCCTCACTCTTTACACCACGCCAGTGATTTACATCTTCTTCGACAATCTCGGCCAACGACTCACTGGTCGCAGCCCATCGCATACGGCTCCACGAAACCAGCCTCCGCAGGTTGAATCGGAGCCCGCATGAGCCTGTCGTCCCCGTTCATTCACCGGCCCGTGGCCACCACACTGCTGACGATCGCGGTGGCCATCGCAGGCGCGATTGCCTTCACCGTGCTGCCGGTATCGCCACTGCCGCAGGTCGATTTTCCCACCATCAGCGTCCAGGCGAGTCTTCCCGGAGGAAGCGCCGATATCATGGCGGCGTCCGTTGCCACGCCCCTTGAGCGTCAGTTCGCGCACATTGCCGGCATCACCGAGATGACCTCGTCCAGCCAACTCGGGAGCACCAGTATCACCCTGCAGTTCGACCTGAGCCGCAACATTGATGGTGCTGCCCGCGACGTAGAATCGGCCATCAATGCGGCGCGCACCTATCTGCCCATTAACCTTCCTTCCAATCCCTCCTATCGCAAGGTGAATCCCGCCGATTCACCAATCATGTTGCTCGCTCTGACCTCCGACACCTATCCCATCACCAAGATCTACGACATTGCCTCCACCGTACTGCAGCAGAAGATATCGCAGATTCAAGGTGTCGGCCAGGTTGGTGTTAACGGCGGTTCAACGCCCTCGGTTCGCGTCGAAGTCGATCCCAAAAAGCTGGAAAGTTTCGGCATGACGCTCGGCAGCGTGCAATCGGTGCTCAGCTTGCAAAATGCGCATGAGCCGCGCGGTCAGTTGGCTGACGGCGATCGAATGGCCGACATTATCACCAACGATCAAATATCCCACGCGTCTGAGTACAGCCCACTCATTGTCGGCTATCACAATGGGTCCGCGGTGCGACTGTCAGACGTAGCGGAAGTTGTCGATTCCACCTCGAACATTCGCACCGCGGGGTACATGGACGGGATCCGGGGCGTCTTCATCGTCATCTTCCGCCAACCGGGCGCGAACATCATTCAAACGGTCGACCGCGTGAGGGCGCAACTGCCTTTCCTTGAAGCGGTACTTCCCAAGGGCATCAAGACGACGGTTGTGCTTGACCGAACCACGACCATTCGCGCGTCGGTCAACAACGTGGAGACAACCCTCATCGGATCCATCATCCTCGTTGTCCTTGTGGTCTTTCTCTTCCTGCGCAGCCCTCGCGCCACGCTCATCCCCAGCGTTGCCGTCCCGGTTTCTCTCATCGGCACTTTCGCGGTGATGTACTTGTTCGGGTACAGCATCGACAATCTCTCGCTGATGGCGCTTACCATCTCCACGGGGTTCGTGGTAGACGACGCAATTGTGGTCATGGAAAATATCACGCGCCACCTCGAACATGGCATGGAGCCTTTCGCCGCCGCGCTGCAGGGGGCAAAGGAGATCGGCTTCACCGTCTTCTCCATCAGCATGTCCCTGATCGCCGTCTTCATCCCCATTCTGCTGATGGGCGGGATCATCGGCCGCCTGTTTCGCGAGTTTGCCGTGGTGCTGTCCACTGCCATCCTCGTCTCCATGATCATTTCCCTCACCACTACGCCTACCATGTGCGCGCATCTGCTCAAGGCGCATCAGGAGGGGGAACGGCACAACTGGTTTTATCGCACCAGCGAGAGAACTCTCAACGGCCTGGTTGCGGTGTATCGTGTTTCTCTCACCTGGGTGATGGACAACCCACTGCTCACGATCATCGTGCTGATTCTAACCATTGCTCTCAACGTCGTAGTGATCGTCCGGATTCCCAAGGGCTTCTTCCCGCAACAGGATACTGGCGTCATCATGGGCATGGTGCAGGGACCGCAGGACGCCTCGTTCCCCTTCATGAACTTTTCCGTCAAGGAACTAGTGGGCGTTATCAAGACCGATCCCGGAGTCGCTCACGTCAACGCTTACACCGGGCAAGGGAACGGTGGATTCATCTTCATGGCGCTCAAGCCGCTCGGCAAGGAGCGCAAAGAGGACGCGTTCGCCATCATCAATCGCCTTCGGCCTAAGATGAACCGGCTGCCGGTGGCCTCCGCGTTTCTTCAGGCGGCGCAAGACCTGCGCATCGGCGGGCGTGGAAGTGCCGCCCAGTATCAATACACGATTCAAACCGAGAACGTGCCTGATCTCGCCCACTGGGGACCGGTGCTGATGGCAAATATGAGAAAACTGCCCGGCCTTCAGGATGTGAACAGTGACCAGCAGAACGGCGGCCTTCAGGAAATGTTGACCTACGACCGCACGACCGCCGCGCGCCTCGGCCAGACAGCCCAATCTCTCGATCGGTCGCTTTACAGCGCCTTCGGGCAGTCTGAGGTATCGGTCATCTATACCCAGCTGAATCAATACTATGTGGTGATGGAGGTCGCGCCGCAATACTGGCAGGACCCGTCGGGGCTTAACAGTCTTTACTTCACTCCCGGTGGAACCAGCGGCCGGGCCGGCCTCAGCTCTGTATCTCCATTACTGAGCACAATGAAACAGAAGACCGGGACCACGCCCCTGCAAGTCAACCACACAGGTCTCTTTCCCTCGGTGACCGTCTCCTTCAATCTCGCCACCGGCGTGTCACTCAGCGATGCCACGCGCGAAATCACAGAGATGGAGACCAGCCTTGGGATGCCTGCCACCGTGCATGGCTTCTTTGCTGGAACGGCCCAGGCTTTTCAGCAGTCGCTGGCCAGCGAAAAATATCTTGTGATCACCGCGATCCTTGCCGTCTATATTGTCCTCGGTATCCTCTACGAAAGCCTGGTTCATCCCATCACGATTCTCACCACGCTGCCTTCGGCCAGCGTCGGCGCCATGATTGCTCTCATTCTGTTCAGCATGGACCTGAATGTCATCTCGATCATCGGGATTATCCTCCTGATCGGCATTGTGAAAAAGAACGCCATCATGATGATCGACTTTGCGCTCATGGCGGAACGCCAGGACGGCAAGAATACCTATGACGCGATTTTTGAGGCGTGCATGCTGCGTTTTCGCCCTATTCTGATGACCACAATGGCGGCAATCTTTGGCGCCCTTCCGCTGGCGTTTGGCACCGGTACAGGCTCGGAGTTGCGCCGGCCGCTCGGGATCACGATCGTGGGCGGACTGGTGCTCAGTCAGCTTCTTACGCTCTACACCACTCCGGTGGTTTACATGACCATGGACCGCCTACGCCTCCGGGCACTTGGGCGATCCCGCGATCCGCTCGCGCACGAGCCGGCCGGAGCCGCCTCATGAGGGGAGAGACCATGGAAACATCCCATCGAAATCGACGTACCTGGACTTCAGCAGCCGCGGGTGCGCTCGGGTTGGTGGCTATTCTGTCTGGGTGCCGCGTCGGCCCCCGCTACGTTGCCCCGGCCCCCCCGGCCGTTACGGCGCCCAACTATAAGGAGTCAACGGTCAATTTCAAAGATGCGGACGGATGGAAGGTTGCGAGTCCGCAGGATGCCATGATTCGCGGCAATTGGTGGGAGATATTCCACGAGCCCGAATTAAATGCTCTTGAAGAACAACTCAACTCCAACAATCAGAACATCAAGGTCTCGTTCAATAACTTCATGGCGGCCCGTGCAGTGGTGGCGGAGGCCAAGGCGCAATATTGGCCAACGATTACGCTGGGTCCGTCGTGGAACCGCTCGAAATCCTCCGGCAACCTGCGCAATTCCACGCAGGCCAACACGGGGGCGACTTCGACGCTCTGGTCGTTGCCGATCGACGCTTCCTGGACGCCCGATCTCTGGGGCAAGATTCGAAATGAGGTTCGCTCCTCCGAGAACACGGGTCAGGCTAGCGCGGCCGATCTGGAACTGGAAAAGCTCACCGAGCAATCATCCCTGGCGCAGTTCTACTTTGAGATCCGTGGCCAGGACATGTTGCAGCAGATTCTCGACAGCACCGTCAAGGCCGATCAGGCGGCAGTCGACGCTGCGCAGGGCGCCTATGACGTCGGCACAGGTGATTACATCTCCGTGGTCGAGGCAAAAGCCACTCTCAAGTCAGCGCAGTCGTCAGACATCAATGTGGGCCTTCTCCGGGCACAGTACGAGCACGCCATTGCGATGCTGACCGGCAAAATCGCCACGGACTTTTCAATTCCCGTCAAGCCGATGATCTATACGCCTCCCCCCATTCCCACAGGCGTGCCGTCGCAGTTGGCGGAGCGCAGACCCGACGTGGCAGCCGCAGAACGCACTCTGGCAGCCGCGAACGCCACAATCGGTATCGGCTATGGCGCCTTTTTCCCTCAGGTCACCATCTCGGGCAGCGCCGGACTTTCAAGTTCGCTCTTCAAGCACCTCTTTGACTGGCCCAGCCGCGTCTGGTCGATTGGACCATCGGCGTCGCAGATCGTGTTTGACGGCGGCCTCTATCGTGCCCAGCTGCATCAGTACGAGGCCATCTATAACGCTGACCTGGCCACCTACCGGCAGACCGTTCTCACTGCGTTCCAGCAGGTGGAAGATTCGCTCTCCGCAACGCGGGTCTACTCCCAGCAGATCCTGGCTCAGGAAGATGCAGTCAAGTCGGCTCAGCAGTTCCTCGATCTGGAGATGCAGCGTTATCAGTCAGGCGTTGACCCGTACGTGGACGTGGTGACGGCGCAGACCACGTTGTTGAGCAACCAGGTCACGCTGAATTCTTTGCAGGTGAATGAGATGCTGTCCTCGGTTCAGCTGGTGCAGGAACTGGGCGGCGGCTGGGATCGCTCGCAGTTGCCCACCCCCGCGCAGGTCGGAGCCAAGACGAGCAACGGGGATTACACGATGAAGTAACGCCGTCAGGGACGAGTCGCGGGATGTTCTCGATCCACTCCTGTAAGCACCAGATCGGCGGCTAACGGGCAGCCAGCGCATCGGGCGATTCTGCCGCAGTGAGCCTTTCCCACCGCGACGGTCAACGCGTGAAATTCGTTGAAGAGCCGTGTGCGGCTATCGGCCGGATCGTCGGCGAATGCCTGCGCAGTGAGCTCGATTAGTGCGCGATATCCGCGTCCGTTGCGCATCGGCGGCGGGTCGAGCAATCGATGGCGTTCAACGATGCGGCGAAGATACTCATCTGCCATAGGAACCGGATGCCCCAGTGCATAGAGCACAATTGCGTCGGCGGTCTCCGGGCCGACTCCTGGCAGTTCCAACAGACGCGCACGCAGGACCGGCGTGGACTGGCCAGCCAAGGCATCGAGGGAACCGGAGAACTCCGCGTCGAGCATGCCCAGGAACGCCTTTAGTGCCGCGGCTTTTCGCAATGCGAAACCTGACGGCCGAATCAACTTCTGAAGCTCGTCCATCGAGACACGCCGTAAGCCTTCGACAGTCAGAGCGCCCGCTGCGCGAAGATTCGCCAGCGAGCGCTCGACTGCCTTCCATGCGGTGTTCTGAGTCAGATACGCGCCCAGAATCACTTCGAAGGCTGTTTGAGCTGGCCACCACGATTGGGGACCGTATGCTGCGAGAAGATCATCGTGCATGCGGCGAAGCCGCTCAGCGGACCGCAGGTTCGGCCTTCGCTTCAATGGATCCAGGTCTCGCGCGGTGGCGCCTGCAGCTCCAGCGACCATTGCACGACGCGGGCGTGGGCCGCCGCCGCTTCGGCTTCTTTCATGTGACCGGCGCGCTGGAGGGAAACCGACAGAGCCGTATGGGCCAGCGGATCGTGTGGGTTCAGTACCGTCAATGCCAGCGCTGCGGCAATGGACTGCTCCAGCCGGCCGGCGTCGCGGAGCGCTCGCACCAAACCGTGATGTGCCGCAAAATACTTTTCGTTTGACGCGATTGCGGCTCGAAAGGCCTGTACGGCTTCCGCGGGCCGGCCTGATTCCAGCAGGTCGAGTCCTCGTTGCGAGAGAAGTTCAGCGGCGCGGGAATCGGCAAGGGACGCCATGATTCTAGGATGATAGACGCACGTCAGGGTTAATGGTTTGCCCTACATCAATTGTTCAGGAGAAGTGATGAAAACCCATACCGAGTACCTGGTATTCGAAACCAAAAAGCGCCGGGAAATGGTGCACATTACCGACCAAGTGGAACAGGTTGTCAAACGAAGCGGGGTTAGAGACGGCTTGTGTTTCGTCAGCCCCATGCACATCACGGCTGCCGTCTACGTCAACGACCTGGAGAGCGGGCTCATTGAGGATATTGCCAAGTGGCTGGAGGAACTGGCTCCGGCGAGGCCTGACTACAAGCATCACCAAACCGGCGAAGACAATGGGGACGCCCACTTGAAATCCCTGCTGCTGCACCATGAGACCACCCTCCCCGTAACCGGCGGCCGACTTGATCTGGGAACCTGGCAGCGTGTGTTTTATGCCGAATTCGATGGCCAGCGGCGGAAGCGAGTGATCGTCAAGGTTCTTGGGGTCGAGTGACTGGTATTGGCTAACTTGTCCGCCGTGTTTAGTTTGCGGGTTTGAGACAAGAGGCACGCGTGTCAGTCGCCATCGGTGATCTTGCGCCAGGGCCCTCCGGACTTGGGGTAACTGGGGAGAGAAAAGTTGATTCGGGAGCGTGGAAGAACCACGAGGTCAACTCGCCTGTTGTTCGCTCGTCCTTGCGGTGTGGCATTGGAGTCAACCGGGTGGAACTCGGCATATCCGGCAGCCGAGAGGCGGTCGGCGGGCATGGCGTGAAGCTCGAGAAGGCACCGCGCAATGTGGGTGGCGCGCGCAGAAGAAAGCTCCCAATTCGAGTCAAATTCGGAAGTGTGGATGGGCACATCGTCGGTGTGTCCCTCAATACGCAGATCGTAGGGAGTCCGGCCCAGGGCGGCTGCCACCTGCCGCAATGTCTGGACTGTTTCAGGCTTCGGAATTGCCGACCCGGAATTGAAGAAGCCTGCCTCGCGCAGGCTGATCACGAGACCGTCGCGACCCATTTGGAGGGAGACGGTGTGTTGGGCGACCTGGTCCGAAAGGCGTTGCTGAAGATCGCGACGAATGGCCTCGAGATCGTTCTTTACGCGCGCGGGAGAAAGAACATCTTCGCCCATCACAATGTTCATGGGTATCTCCGGCTGTTCCTTCCCCGCCGAGTGGTCGCGGTTGCGCGAAGGCGTCCGTGTCGAGTCGGCAAACAGCCCGAGAGACTTGAATGCGGCGTCGATTGCCATCGGAATCTGCACTTGTTTCTTCTGATCGGTTCGCGCAAACGCGTAGAGGACCACAAACAAGCCGAACAACATCGTGATGAAATCGGCATACGAGACGAGCCACCGGTCATGCGTGACACGGCTGCGGGGCACACGTGACCTCATGCTGCGCGCTCCTGCGTCTTGCTGGAGGGCCGATCGAGGAAGCCGGCGAGTTTCACCTCCAGCATGCGTGGATTCATGCCTTCGAGAATGGAAATCACTCCTTCGAGCATCATTTCACGACGTTGACAATCTTCCCGGATACGAATGCGCATCTTCCCGGAGAGCGGCAAAAAGAACAGGTTCGCGATGCCCACCCCGTAAATGGTTGCGACAAACGCGACCGCGATGCCGCGCCCCACTTCCTGGATATTGTCGAGGTGTTGCATCACCTGGATCAGGCCCAGGACCGCGCCCAGAATGCCGATCGTTGGCGAGAATCCCCCTGCTGATTCGAACACCGATGGCAGCCGTTCCTCGCTTTCGGTGGTGGATTCGAGCGAAACCTGCATGATATTCCGCAAATCGCCGGGCTCGGTTCCATCGACCGCAAGCATCAATGCCTGCTTCAGAAATGGATCCTGGATGGTCTGCAGGTCGGCGTCGAGTGAAACCACGCCGTTGCGCCGCGCCTTGTTGGCGAAAGCGACCAGGACACGTACGAGTTGATCATTCTGCTTGCCATGCGCTGCGAATACATGCGCGATGGAGCGGAACGCGGAAACCACGGTGGAGAGAGGGAACTGCAGAAGCACCGCCCCGATTGTGCCCCCGAATACGATCAGCGCCGCAGTCGGCTGCAGGATCTGTCCGAGGTTGCCACCCTCCATCAACAGTCCCGCGATAATGCCTGCTATGGCCAGAACCACCCCGGCAATGCTGGATTTATCCATGGGAAATCCTCGCCTTTTCTCTATTGTTTGGAAGGCTGTTTGTCTCGCATTGCAACAGGGCCACTGCCTGATTGGTCAGCCAGACCGAGGGTCGTCAACGAAACGACACGCTGCAACTCGGGCCTCGGAGCCAATCGCCGGGACACGGCCGCAAGCAAGCGCGCCCGATATGCCAGAACCCGCTCCGTTACCTGCTTGCAGGTCTCCCGCACGATCAGCTTTTCACCGTTCACCAGGGTAAGCATCGTATCGGGAGAGGCTTCCGCTGTTTTGATCAGGTCGCTGTTCAACACCATGGGGTTGCCGTTGAGACGCGTGAGTTCAATCATGTTCCGCAACTCCTGTCTTAACGGTTATCGGCGCGGAGTGCCAAAGTTCCAAAATTAAAAGTAATGGGTCCAAAGTGTCCCGCGCCGCGACACTCCCAAGCGTTGGATAAAGTCAAGCATGTGCACGCCGAAGAATGGGCCAGATGCGACGGCAGTACCCCGCAGCAGCAGCCCAGGGCAACAAAAAGAAATGGGAGCACGCGTCCGGGGAAGGGCCGCAATCCAACGCATCGCAAGGAGAACCCCATGTCCCTGGGTGTCTTGAATAACCTCTCCGCGATGTATGCGGAAAGTAACCTGAACAATACGCAGAGCAGCCTTTCGAAGACTCTTCAACAGCTATCTTCCGGATCGAAGATCAATTCCGGCGCCGATGATGCTGCTGGCCTTTCGCTCGTCAACGGTCTTGCGGCAAATTCAACGGCCCTCACGCAATCGCAGACTAATGCTCAGGAAGGCGTCGGTCTTCTGCAAGTCGCCGATGGCGCCCTCTCGCAAGTGACGAACCTGCTCAACCGTGCCGTGACGTTGGCCACCGAGGTTTCGAACGGCACCCTGAATGGATCGCAGCAAACCGCGGCCAATCAGGAATACAATTCCATCCTCTCGGAAATCAACAATATCGGATCCACAACGACCTACAACCAGCAGAAGGTTTTCGGTGGTTCGGACGTGGCGATCTACACCGGCGATTCATCCACACAGAGCGCCTCGCAGGATAACCTGCACTTCGCAACTGTCTCGTCCTCCACAGTGGGCGATGCCAATGGCGCAATGGGCTACAGCACGGGCGGAGGAGCATTCCTCAACCTGTCGAATGGCACGACAACTAATGCTACGGGAAACGATACGTTTGCCGCCGGTGCCGGGGCAATCTCGTTCAAGGTCTGGGATGCAACCACGAACTCGGCCCAAACCGTAACGCAAACTGCCGCGGCCGGGGAAACCGTAAATCAATTCATCACCCAGTTGAACAGCGCAGGGCTTGGCATATCGGCCAGCCTGGAGACTTCCGCGCAGGCAACCGGAGCGGGAGCCGGAACCGCCGCGGGTCTCGAAACCGGCATCGCGATCACTGGCAATATATTGGTCGGCGGTACACCCGCAAAAGCGTCGGACCCGGTGGGAATGACCGCTTTAACCACCCTCTATGACGCTACCGCTGGCCAATCGGCAGCGGATACAGCGTCTGCCACCGGCGCGGGCAGCGCGATGATTAGCTACACCGCCAACGCCAATGGCCACGCAAATCTGACGACATACGACCTGTCGAGCCAGTCCAAGGCCCAGAGCGCCTTGACTGTATTGAACTCGGCAATCGCAGACGTTGCGTCCCAGGATGGTTACATAGGCGCTCAGATCAACACACTCACCGCCGTCGGCCAGGTGCTCAACACCCAGCAACAGAACGTGGTCGCGGCCCAAAACGCCGTCCAGGCGACCGATTACGCCTCGGCATCCTCCAATATGTCGAAGTATCAGATCCTTAGCCAGACCGGCATCTCGGCCCTGGCCCAGGCCAACAGCATGCAGCAGATGGTGACCAAGCTGTTGCAGTAAGTCCAGCTTGCCTCCTTTGCCCAACCGAAGGGCGTCCGGATCCCGGACGCCCTCCTCGTCTTATCGTCGCATTGAGTTTCTTCTAATTCATTTCGTCTGCCACTGGCCTTCAGGCTGCTGGTGAGTTCCACGGAGAATGCGATGGGTACAGTAGGATTGAGCTTCGGATCGCCCACCAGCGGCGCCGGCTTCGACGTGAACGCCACGGTCTCGCAGATCGTCTCCAACCTGAAGAACGTGGAAACGCCCTGGAACAACCAGTTGACCTCGCTCAAGAGCCAGGATGCGGTTCTCTCGAACCTCGGTACTCTGCTTTCAACCGTGTCGACCGATCTCGGAAATCTGACCGACTTCACCGGAGTCATGGCGCAAAAGACCGGCTCCAGTTCCGACACCAACGTAGTGCAGCTGACCTCGGCTTCTTCCTCTGCTACTGCTGGAACACACACCATCGCTGTCACGAGCCTGGCCAAGACTTCCAGCGGATATTTGACTGCGCTTTCAAATGGCTCCGACCAACTTTCCGGGTCGATCGCGATCGCGGTGGGCACCGGAACCGCGCACACCATCAATATCAACTCGTCGAACAATACACTGGCGGGGCTGGCGGCATCCATCAATGCGGCGGGAATTGGCGTGACAGCAAGCGTTTTGACCGATGCAAACGGATCGAGGCTGAGCCTGGTTTCAGCCACCTCGGGCGCGGGCGGAAACCTGACCGTAACACCGTCGCTGACAGATACGAGCAATTCCGGCGCGCAACTTACATACAAGTCCGTCATCACAGGTGTCGATGCACAACTGAACGTCGACGGAGTAGACCTCACCAGCGCCTCAAACACGGTCACCAACCTCATTCCGGGGCTCACCTTTCAATTGCTGGCGCCCAGCGCAGCGGCGTCGGATGGAAGCCTGGAACAGGTTCAGGTCATCGTCGGCAATGACAATTCTGGAGTGGAGACAGCCGTCAATCAGTTTGTGACTGACTACAACGCATTGATTTCCGCTATGAACACCCAGGAGGGCAAAGACTCTTCCGGCAATCCGGAGCCTCTTTTCGGTTCTCCCACTCTGGCACTTCTACAGCAGCAGATGATGACGGCGAGCAACACGGAGAATCCCAATGGATACATCGACTCGGTGCCGGCCGGGTCGGGAGCCACACTTTCGGGATCGATCACCATCAAGGTTGGAAACGGCACGGCACAAAGCATTAATGTACCCGCTAACGATACGTCGCTTTCGGGGCTCGCGGGGGCCATCAATGGGGCGAACATCGGCGTCACGGCGGCGGTCGTCACCAAAAATGGAGAGTCGACCCTGACACTACAGTCACAGACCGCCGGCACCACGGGCGCGTTGGACGTTCAGTCCAATCTCTCCGCTACTTCGAACTCGACGACCACTGACTTGAACTACACGAGTTCATCCGATCTTTCGACACTGGCAAATCTTGGAATCACGGCTTCAACCAAGGACGACGGGACTCTCATCTTTGACCAGAGCACGCTCGACTCCGCACTCAATTCAGATTTCAGCTCCGTGCTCGGCTTCTTCCAGAACTCCAATAGTTGGGGGCAGATATTCTCCTCCATCCTCAACAGCGCAGGGACGACTTCGCCCACAGGAATACTATCCCTGGCAGAAAGCTCGAACAGCAATATCGAGTCGAATCTGAACACCGAGGTCTCCAAAGAGGACGCCATCATCGCGACGCAGCAGAAAACGCTCATGGCGGAACTCAATCAGGCCAACGAGATCCTGCAGCAGATTCCCACTCAGTTACAAGGTGTGAATGAGCTCTATTCCGCTATCTCAGGCTACAACCAGAATTCAAACGGCTAAGGAGCGATTCAAAATGGGAAGCTACCAAGGCTACGGGCTCGAAGGCGCTTCACCGGTCGATCTGGTCGTGGCGCTCTACGACGGCATCATCCGTTTCCTTTATTCAGCCTGCGACGCGGTGGATCGCGGCGACACGGATGCTCGCCGCACGGCGTGCAAGCGCGCGATGGATATCATTCTCCATCTGCAATCGCGTCTGCGCATGGATGTCGGCGGCGCACCCGCGCACGCGCTCAGCGAATTCTACGCCGCCACGTTCGCGCAGATTCTGCAGGCGTCGCAAGCCGCTTCCCGGCCGAAGTTTGAGCACGCCATCGAATGTGTATGTAACGTGCGGGACGCTTGGCGGCAGGTGGCTGCCGATCCAGCCGTAAATCCTGTGCCTCCGCAGAACCACTTGCCTGACAGGGAATACACCTCGGCCGGCTCATCCGGTTCGCGTTGGAACGCGTAATAGCGCGGATCAAATATCAGCCGTCTACCGTTAGTTCCTCTTCGAGCTGCTGTTTTTGATACAGCCCGGCGTAATAGCCGTCAAGCGCCAACAGGTCGTCGTGACGGCCGAGTTCGACGATGCGGCCGTCATCGAGCACCGCAATCTGGTCGGCGTTGCGCACTGTCGACACGCGATGGGAGATGAGGATCGTTGTCGAAGCGGTCGTGTAGCCGCGCAATCCTCCCAGAATCCGCTCTTCCGTATAGGTGTCAACCGATGCCAGCGCGTCATCCAGAATGAGTATCGATGGGCGCTTCAGCAAAGCACGCGCGATGGCCGTGCGCTGCTTCTGTCCTCCGGAAAGCGTGACGCCCCGCTCCCCCACCATAGTTTCGAAGCCCTGTGGAAACTCCTCGAACTCCTGCCGGATGTGCGCGGCTTCGGCGGCCTTCAGCATCTCTTCGACGCTCGCGTCCGGGGCTCCGAATTTGAGATTTTCGCGAATGGTCTCGCTGAATAGAAATGTCTCTTGGGGAACCATGCCGATATTGCGGCGAAGCACCGACAGCGGGTAGTCGCGCACCGGCCGTCCATCAATCAAAAGCGAGCCTTCCGGAGCTTCGTACAGTCGGGCCAGCAGGTTCACCAATGTAGTTTTTCCGCAGCCCGTAGGTCCCACGATCGCGAGGCTCGACCCCGCTGGAATGTGCAGTGAGATGTCATGCAGAACGGGTGTGCTTCCGTAACTGAAATCGAGATTGCGGAATTCGATTTCGCCGCCAAGAACAGTGTTCCGCGCAATTGTTGTGTCGGCGGCACTGTCGTCAATCGCGGGCAGCTGCTGCAGCAGCTCATCGATACGCTTGACTGAGGCGGTGCCGCGCTGGAAGATATTCACCACCCAACCCACCGCGATAATGGGCCAGATCAGAAGAATCATGTAGGTGTTGAACTCCACAAACTGGCCCACGCTGATGCGGTGCTGCAATACCAGGTGTCCCCCGGCCAGCAGCGTAATGATCATGGAGACGCCGAGGATGAATTCGAGCGTCGGCCACAACATTCCCATCAGCTGCACAAGACGGAGAGCCCTCCCGATGTACTGGCGGTTCAAGTCCTCAAACAGGCTTATCTGCGAGTCTTCCCGGGCGAAAGCGCGCACCAGGCGCGCGCCCGAGTAGTTCTCCTGGGCCTGCGCCGAGATCTCTGAGAAACTTGCCTGAATGCGTTCGAACCGATCGTGAATGCGGCGACCCAGGTATTGAACCAGGATGCTGGCGAACGGAGCTGGCGCCAGCGCTACCAGCGTCAGATAAGGGCTGACGCGCATGAGGTAAAAGACCGCCCCCACCGTAAACATCAAGGTATTGGCGCTGTACATGATGGCGGGCCCCAGCAGCATGCGCACTGCGTTCAGGTCGTTTGTGAGCCTGGCCATGATGTCGCCGGTGCGATAGCGATGGTAAAAGCCGGTGTCCTGCCGTTCCAGGTGAAGAAAGAGGTCGTTGCGGAGATCGAATTCGATCTCACGCGAGATGCCGATCAGAATCCAGCGCTGCGCGTAGAGAAAAATGCCCTTCGCGATGTAGATGGCAACCAGGATCCCCGCGTAAAAGAGAACTCGACTGTGTGTGGCGCCCGGATCCTTCAGGTAATCGATTGCCCGGCCAACCACGCGCGGAAACTGTACTGAAACCGCATTCGTCGCGATGACGGAAAGGCTGCCCCACAGGTAGCTCCAGCGGTAGCGTCGCATGTAGGCAAAGAGGGGGCGCAGATCGCGAAGCATGGTTCTATTGTAGCCGCGGGCTGCCCTCACAGCAGCGATGCAGCAGACGAGTTTCGACCACATTGTTGATGGACCGACTCAAAGCGGCCGATAAAGGAGGGAGATAGCCGCGACAACAGCGGACGGATGCGAGCCAGATGGATGATCTTGGCAACGGGAACGGAAGCGAGCGACGGCGCCACAGCAGGTTCCCCTGCGAGGGATTCGCCGAGGTGATCGCGTTTCGCTCGAATGTTCTGTTCCGAGGCAAAATTAGAGATATCAGCCAGTCGGGGTGCTACATCGAGACGCGCGCGCGTCTGAACCTGCCGCGTCTGGCCGAGGTCGAGGTTCGCTTCACGGCTTGCGGACACAAACAGGCGGCACTTGCTCGAGTGATGATGGTACGCCCCGGAATGGGCGCCGGATTTGAGTTTCTGCCGGCCGATCCAAGGCTCGACAAAAGCTTCCAGAACATGATCGATCGCCTGCAGGCGCAGAATTCGATCAAGGCGTGACCTGCACATCAGGTAGGAGTCCTCAACAGCAGATATCCCCCCGTAAGGCCGAACAGAATATCCGAAGACCACGCCGCGAGAGGGGCAGGCAGATAGTTCACGTTGCCCATCGCGGCAAAGAGACCGTCCACCACCCAATAGGCCAGCGCAACTCCAATGGCTACGGCAATGCCCGTCAGAGATCCTCGTCGTCCCATGGAGAGGGCAAACGGGATCGCCAGCATGGCCATCACCACCGCAATCAATGGATACGCCAGCTTGTGCCACAACGCCACGCGCAAGCGCATGGTGTCGAATCCGCTCTGGCGCAGGTCGCGAATGTAGCGATCGAGCTGCCCGAAATTCATCTCCTGTGATTGCACGCTTTCTTTCTTGAAGTAGCTTGGCTCTTCACGAATCTCAGAGAACGTGGTGTTGATGAACTGTCGGAAGTTTTTCTGATTTGCTCCCTCGAAATCGCGCTCCCAGCCGTTCTGGAATCTCCACACGCTCGCATCGTCGTCCCAGAAAACTCGCGCGGCAAAAATGCGACGGGACAGAGCGAATGTTGATGGGTCAAATTCGAACACCGACAGATTCGCGAACTCGTCCTGATCCCGATCGAAGAACTTGTAATAAAAGATGCGGGCCGGTTCGCCGGCTCGCGGGTGGCCGAAGATCCATGTCTGTTCCGGATGCAGCACCGTTTGCGGCGGGCGGCCCTTGATGAAGTTGCGCAGTGCCTCCTGGCGGCGATTGGCCTGCGGCAAATAGAACTCGTCGAACAGGAACAGGGTGACCGCCAGAATTGCGGCGATCGAAACGATGGGTGTCACCAGCCGGTAAAGACTGATGCCCGTGGCTTTCATCGCAATGATTTCGCTATTGCGGTTCAGCACCCCGAAAGTGACAAGGACTGCGATCAAAACAGCAAGCGGCGCGATGGTGTAGAGCATGCTCGGCGTCAGATTGATGAGGTATGCCCCGACGGTTGTGAGTGGGATACGGTTGCGGATGATGTCGCCCACCAGCTCGAAGAACGTGAAAACCAGCATCAGAAGAACGAACCCGCAGAGCACCATGATGAACATCCCGAGGAACTGGCGGATCACGTACTCGTCCAGAATGCGCGGAAAGGCACTACGCGTCTTGCGCACCGCACGCGGCTGCAGGCGGTCGATGATCTTGTTCAGCATGGAGCCGTTCGTACGATGCGAGGCCCCGGGACGGACTTTCGGCGTGCGAGCGGTGAGATTGACGATGGCGCTCAGCACCCGGCCCCCGCTGGCCATCTGCCACAATAGAAATACCCCCGCGACCGCAAACAGCACGTTGGCCAGCCACACGGCGAGGATCACCGGAAGTTTGTCCTGCCGCGCCAGCGCAACGCCCGTGTACGAAAGAATGTAGTACAAAATCACCAGAAGCAGGGTAAACACGAACCCTGAGCTCTTGCCGCCGCGACGCGACACCACGCCCAGCGGCACCCCCACCAGCATGAGCACAAGACATGCCACTGGATACGAGAATCGATTGTTCAGCTCGATGAGAAATCGCTTGCCGTCGCGTCCGTGAATGCGCTCGAGGAGCGCTTGCGTGGGCACGGCGTAGATCGCGGTATCCATCCGGCCCAGGTGAACATCGCTCTGCGGGCTCAGTCGCAGCGGCAGGTCGGTGGTGCTGAACGTCGACACGTTGTACTGGTCGGGCTGGCCGGCTGCCGCCTCGTGTTGCTGGCCGTTGCGCAGCCGCATCAGCAGTTCCTGCGAGGAGTCGTTGGCCACCGTCGCTGAAGCCGCGGTAATGATCTTCGGGGCTGAAGGGTCGGTGACATCGGCCATAAAGATCTGATCCCAGTTGGCTGCCCCGGTGCCGGAACGCACATTCTGTACGTAGAGAACAGCATTGTGAAAGTCTTCATAAAAGACTCGTGGCTGAATCTGGTACGAGGCCTGCGAAGCAGCCAGCGACTGCTCCATATCCAGAATCGCCTGGTTCGCGCGCGGGGCGATGTAAAGCGAATTCACCAGGCCAAGCAGCGCGCCCCCCACGGCTACAATCGAGGAGACTCCGACAAAGTAGCCGATGCCGAGCCCCGCCGCCCGCATGGCAACAATCTCGCTATCGGCGGCCAGGCGGCTGAGCCCCAGCAGAATCCCCACCAGCACCGACATGGGAATCGTCACCCAGAACAGATTCGGCAGCGTGAAGAGAAAAATCTCAAGCACGCTGGTGAAGCTGGAGCTGTTGCGGACCACCGTCTCCAGAATCTGCGGCAGGTGCGGCATGAACAGGACAAAGGTAAACAGCGCGCACCCAATGAGCGCATGAGACAGAATCTCGCCGAGAATGTAACGGGTCAGGATGCGCACGGATAGAGCCTACTGCGATTCTAGCGCGTCACAGGTGCGGCCAACCTCGCCGGACTCCAGCGGCGCAGGCGCAGGCTGTTGACCAGCACGCTCACGGAACTGAACGCCATGGCCGCTGCGGCGACCCACGGACTGAGCAGGATGTGAAAGGCAGGGTAAAGCAGCCCGGCAGCCAAAGGAATCCCAAGCAGGTTGTATCCGGCGGCCCAGCCCAGGTTCTGCCGCATCACGCGCAGCGTCGCTCGGGCCAGCGATAACGCTGCGGGAATCACCGCGGGCTGGGCGCGGAGCAGCAGCACATCGCCGGCCTCTTGGGCCAGGTCGGCTCCCGTGCCCATGGCGATCCCGGCATCTGCTTGCGCCAGCGCGCCTGCGTCGTTAATGCCGTCGCCCACCATTCCCACGCGCAATCCGCTCTGCTGCAGCGCGCGGATCCGAGCAAGCTTGCCCGCCGGATCGAGCCCCGCTTCCACTTCCTCGATCCCCGCCTGGTAGGCGATGGGCGCCGCTGCCGCCGCCGAATCTCCAGTCAGCATCATGACCCGCAGCCCACTCCGCCGCAGCGCCGACACCGCT
Organism: uncultured Acidobacteriota bacterium; assembly: GCA_963744185.1. Lineage (GTDB taxonomy): Bacteria > Acidobacteriota > Terriglobia > Terriglobales > Acidobacteriaceae > Telmatobacter. The sequence goes on from CAVUSR010000004.1 coordinate 224,520, forward strand.
TCGGCCGCGTCCGGTCGCAACGCATCACGAGCATCGAAGTATCCTGCCGGCAGGTTATCAATTGCCATCCACAGCCGTGTCACACCGGGAGCCGGTGCCGCAACGTCCGCGGGCAGCGCCACAAAAAACTCGGCAAACAACGACTCGTTGCCGAGCAGACATTCATGGCCGCCCACAGTCGCCACTAACCCGCGTCCGGGTAGCACTTGCACTGCCTCCGCCGCCTTCCACGCAAGTCCCAACTCACGTGCATACTCCACAATTGCATGCGCGAGTGGATGGTTTGAACGCTCCTCCGCGGCCGCCGCGATCAGCAGAAGCTCGTTGGGATCGCGCCCGGCCAGCGGATGGATTGCCTCTAACACTGGTCGCCCGACGGTCAGCGTACCGGTCTTGTCGAGAACCACCACGTCCAGGTGCGCGAGCCGCTCCAGCGCTTCGCCGCCCTTGAACAAGATACCCAATTGCGCCCCGCGTCCAACCGCCACCGTCAACGCCGCGGGCACGGCCAGTCCCATGGCGCAGGGACACGCGATCACCAGCACCGCAACCGTGTTTGCCAGCGCCAGCGGCAGAGATCGTGCCCCAATTAGCCACGTAAGAAACGTGATCAATGCGAGCCCCAGCACCACCGGCACAAAGACGGCACTGGCGCGATCGGCCAGCCGTTCCATCGGCGCGCGCGAGCTTTGCGCCTGTTCCACCATTCGTGTAATCTGCGCGAGCACCGTCGTTTCGCCCAGCGACTCCGCGCGGCACACGACAGCGCCGTCGTAATTCAGGGACCCTGCCAGCACCCGTCCGTCCGGCCCTCTTTCCAGAGGAACCGATTCCCCGGTGAGCATCGATTCGTCCACTGTGGTGCGCCCATCCAGAATCGTCGCGTCTACCGGAAATCTCTCGCCTGGCAGCACCAGCACACTGTCGCCCGGCTGGATCTCCTCGAGCGGAACCAGCATTTCAATGCCATCTACAATCCGCCGCGCCGTTACCGGCTTCATGCGGCTCAGCGAGTCCAGCGCGGCCATCGCGCGGCGCTTGGCGCGGACCTCCAGCGTCTTGCCCAGCAGCAAGAATCCCAGAATCAGCAGAACCGCGTCGTAGTAGACCTGCATGCCAAGGGAAGGGAAGAGCGTTGCGTAGGCCGAGTAGAGAAAGGCGACGCTCGTGCCCAGGGCCACCAGCGTATTCATGTTGGTGGTGCGGTGCAGCATCCCGCGCCACGCATTCAAAAAGATGCCTCGCCCCGCCCATGGCACCAGAACGGTGGTAAGCAGCAAAAGCGTCCAGCGCAGTGCGCTCGGCGGGATTGCGTAAAGCCACGGCAGAACACGCATCAACAGGTGATCCGCCGCCCCCATTTCGGATCCCAGCGGCATGGCAAGCAGCATTGCCAGTGCCCCCGCCGCAAGCATGGTGTATGCCTTGACTGCCGATACTGCGTTCGACTCCTCGGCACCGGATGCCCCACGGCCAGACCGCGGCAGCACGGCATCGTAACCCGCTTGCCGGATCGCGGCCACGAGCGATTCCGGCTGCGCCACCGTGGGGTCGAATGTGACCCGAGCACGGTGCGCCATCAGGTCCACGCGCGCCTCCGCCACGCCGGCAGTGGATCGCAAGGCATGTTCCACATGGTGCTGGCACGAGGCGCAGGTCATGCCCACGACAGGCAGTGTTACCGATTCTGTGGCTGGATTGGACATTTCAATTTGACGCGGAGACCTCGCTCGGGTCGGGATGGGCCGTGAAACCCGCACGCGCCAGGGCCGCGATTGCCTCATCCAGAGGGGCGAACTGACGCTCGCTCTCGATCCGCGCCGCTCCTACGCGCACTTCCTTCACAGTCACTCCCGGGGTCTGCGACAGCGCCTGGCTGACGCGCCGGACACACGACCCGCAGTGCATCCCGTCGATACGTAATGTGAACTCGGACATCTGGATCCTCTCTCTCAATGATGACACTTTGCGCATGAAGATTCATCGAGGCACGATTTCGACGGGTTGATCTCCAACCTTCGATCGAGTTATTCGCGCCTTGGCGCTATCGTAGATGTATGCTGCAGCGTGAGTTCCCAGCCGCTCCGCTCATTGGCGTCGGCGCGGTGATCGTGAAGGACGGGCGTGTGCTGCTCGTCCAGCGCGGCACCGAACCGGCTCGCGGTCGCTGGTCCATTCCCGGCGGCCTCATCGAAGTGGGGGAGTCGCTGATCGAAGCTGTTGTGCGCGAAGTACGCGAGGAGACGGGCCTGGAAATCGAGCCCGTCGAATTAGTCGAACTGCTCGATCGCATCCATCGCGACGGCGATCGTGTTCGCTACCATTACGTCATCGCCGATTACCTTTGCCGGGTGGTTGGTGGAACGTTGAAGGCCGCTTCCGACGCGGACGCGGTGCGATGGGTCGAGCGTGCAGAGTGGAATAGCCACAGCGCCATAGTCCTCGATCCCATCACGGTGCGCGTGATCGAGGCAGGGTGGCAGCGCGCCGAAGCGCTCGAAAAGCAAGCGGGGGAGCCTTGAAGCCGATTCGGAAACTATTGTGGTCCTTGACTATTTTGGCCGTTCTCGCGATTGCCGTCGGAGTGAGCTTTTACGAACGGCCTGTCAGCTACTTCAACGGCCTTCTGTACCTGCAAATGGCTCTCGCCGGGGCGCACAGCCGCGACGTTACCGTCAACGGCCATCGCCTGCACTACGACGTTGCGGGACCCAGCGGCGGTCCTCCCGTGGTGCTCGTGCACGGCCTCGGCGGACACGCCGAAGACTGGCGCAACCTTTCTCCCTTCCTTCGCGCGGCGGGCTATCGCGTTTACATGCCCGATCTCTTCGGATATGGCCGCAGCGAGTGGCCCGCCGACTTTTCCTACTCCATTCCCGACGAGGCAAACGCCGTGGTGGCCTTCATGGATGCCATGGGATTGAAGCAGGTCGATCTCGGCGGCTGGTCCATGGGCGGTTGGATCGTGCAGAAAGTCGCCGCCGATCATCCTGACCGCATCCGCAAGCTGATGTTGTTCGATAGTGCCGGGCTGTACGAGCAGCCGGCATGGAATACCGGGCTGTTTTCCCCCACTTCGGAAGTCGAGCTCGATCAACTCGACGCGTTGCTGATGCCCCATCCGCCGCAGGTACCGGGGTTCATTGCCCACGACATCCTGCGCATTGCGCACGACCATACCCGCGTCATTCATCGCGCCCTGGACTCGATGCTAAGCGGCCGCGATGCGACCGACAACCTGCTCACGCAATTCAAGATGCCGGTGCTGATCGTATGGGGTGATCTCGACCAGATCATCCCCCTGTCCCAGGGGCAGAAGATGCATCAGCTCGTTCCCCAATCGCAACTCTATGTCGCGGCAGGCTGCGGCCATCTGGCCCCGGTGCAATGTGCCGACCGCATCGGGCCGGAGGTCCAGAGCTTTCTAAAGCAATAGCGGCCCCTCCTTCGGTGATAGGGCGAACAACGGGCGATAAAGGAGGGGGGAGGGGTGTCCGGCAAATAAAGACCTCGTAAGCGCGAATGGTTACTGCGTTCGGAAGCGCCCATTGTCCCCTCGAAGCCCAACCTGTCGGAAGGGACCTCCCGGCTGGTACGATGCCAGCCATGAAGAAACTTGCCCCGTTCCTCTGGTTCAATGACAACGCCGAAGAAGCCGCCGAGTTCTATCTCAGCATCTTTCCACATGCTCGCAGGCTCGATGAAGTGCGTTCCAAAGGGGTCGGCCCGTGGCCCGCGGGCAAAATTGCCACGATCTCGATCGAACTCGAAGATCAGGAGATGGTTTTTCTCAACGGCGGCCCCTCGTATCAGCTCAACCCCGCCTTCTCGTTTTTCGTGCGCTGCGATTCCCAGGAAGAGATCGACAGCTACTGGGACAAGTTGCTGGACGGCGGCAAACCCATGGCATGCGGCTGGCTCACAGACCGCTTCGGCTTGTGTTGGCAGATTGTGCCCCGCAATATTGGCGAGCTAATCAGTCACCCGAAAGCGATGGAAGCGATGATGAAGATGGTCAAGATGGACCTGCCCGTGCTGGAAGCGGCCGCGCGAGAAAGCTGAGCGCTTTCTTTCGTACTTCGGTCAGAACGCGAAATCATGCCTCGGGGGATAAATGGATGGGTTGAACCCATCCCTACCAGCCCACGTTGCTTTTGCCTCGCGTTATACCCGGGATAGATGCCCAGGCCTACCGCCGGACGAGTTATTGGCAGCCTGCTGGTCCCTGCGTCTTCGTCCCAGCTTTAACGCACTTTAAGCACGATGATCGTCTCGTCATCGAAACGATCCTGGCCGTCCTGGAAGCGGCTCACGTCGGCGAGGATGGCTTCGGCGATCTCCCCTGCTGATAGCTGGCGGTGACTGCAGAGCATGCCGGCGAGGCGTTCGTCTCCATACATCTCGTCCTGCGAGTTCTCCGCATCGAGTATGCCGTCGGAAATCAAAACGAGCGCATCACCGGGCTGCGCCTCCAGGCGGTGTTCGTCGTAGGTGACGTCGGCGAACATGCCCAGGGGGAAACCTTCGGCGCGAATCACGGTTGATTTTCCGTCGCGGCAAAAGATGGGCTGTACCGCTCCCGAGTTCGATACCTGCAAGACGCGGGACTCATCGTTCCAAAGCGCGAAGAGCATGGTGACGTATTGCGAGTCGAGTTTCCGCTCCTGCAGCGCGTCGTTGAGCTGGGCGAGCATCTGCGCCGGCTGCAGCCGCTGGATCGCCGCCGAGCGCATGATGCCGCTGACAAGCGCGGCAAACAATGCCGCCGGAGCTGCTTTGCCGCTCACGTCTCCTAAAACGATCGCGCTCTGGTCGGGGCCATATTCGAGAAAATCGTACAGATCGCCGCCAATAGTGCGCGCGGGCAGAAAGCGCACCGCCATTTCGACATTTGTGTGCTGCGGCGGATCGGTGGGCAGGAGGCGAAGTTGTACCTCGCGCGCCATGGCGATGTCGCGTTCCAGCTGGCGCTCCTGTCGGCGCACCGCCTGGTAGAGCCGCGCATTTTCAATCGCAATGGCGATCTGCGCCGCCAGCGTGGTGAGCATACGCTCATGTTCTTCGTTGAAGTAGCCGGTCCGCGTGTGTTCCAGATCGAGTATGCCGATTACGCGTCCCTTGTAGAACAGGGGCACGATCAACTCCGAACGCGTTTCGGCATTCATTTCCAGGTAGCGCGGGTCGCGGCGCACATCCGGTACGTTCACCACACGCCACTCGCGCACCGCGGCGCCCACGAGTCCCCGGGTGATGGGAATGCGCCTGCGCGGAGCGTGAGTGTAGCCGAAGCGCCATGCGTAGCGCGTGATGAGAACGTCGCCCTTCTCATCGAGCAACATGATGGTGAACATCTGGTAGTCGATGAGGCGGCGCAACAGCTGGCCTACGCGTTCCAGGAGCGGGTCGAGTTCAAGGATCGAGGTCAACTCGATGGAGATCTCGTTCAGCACCGTGAGGGTGCGCGCCTGGCGGGAAACCCTGCTGTAGAGGCGCGCGTTTTCAATGGCCTGCGCGATGCGCGACGCGGTCAGCGTGAGCAGGTGCAGGTGTTCGGGGCGGAAGTAGTCGAGTTGCTCGCTCTCGATATCCATGACGCCGATCAGGCGGTTTTTGGCGATCAGCGGAACAGCCAATTCGGAGCGAACATCAGGATTCGCAGCGATGTACGTGGGCTCCTTGCGCACATCGTTCAGCAGCATGGGCATACGCGTCAGCCCGACCTGCCCGATCACGCCCTTGCCGATGGGGAAGCGCATGCGCTCGGCCTCGGGTGTGTGGCCGATCTGGAAACGCATGCGCAGTTCATGGGTGCGGTCATTGAGAAGAAAGATAGCGAAGATGCGGTAATGGATGATCGCCCGAACGAGTTCCGAGGTGCGATTGAGCAGGGTCTGCAGATCGAGAGTGGTGTTCAGCGCATCGGCCATCTGGACCAGATAAGTGAGGTCGGCCGGTTCCACGCGGACGTTGGTGGGGTCGAGGTGCGAGCCGGCCGCGGGCCGGTAGTCGCCTTCAAACTCCAAATCCGGATTCGAGGGTGGAGGGGAAGAGGGCATGAGGATCGAAGGGAAATGATAGCGGATAAAGGGGCTAGGGAGAAGGGACTAAGGGTGCGGCCCACTTTTGCAGGTGCCGTGACGCCCTAAGTTCGTACGCTGACAGGCCGGCGGAGAGGTTTCATCGCGATGCGGCGGAGCTCTAGGGGCTAGGGACCGCAGGCCGTGATGCAGTGTTGGGCCTCACATGGTAGACGACGATCTTACATCTAACATTCAGCGACGACCTCGAACTCATAAGTAAAGGCTATCAGTGATCATCCGGCATTTCAGGATTTGATCGTATGGAAGCGAGCGATAGAGCTAACTCTGGCGATCTACAAAATGACCACGTCATTTCCTGACTCCGAACGGTTTGGGTTGACGAATCAGCTTCGTCGGGCTTCGGTATCAGTGGCCAGCTACATCGCAGAAGGGTATGGCAAATCCACGAAAGGGGAGTACGTTCTCTTCCTTGGCCACGCCAGGGGTTCCAATTGCGAAGTGCAAACGTAACTTGTCATTGCGAAGGCCCTCGGATTGGGGACCGAGGCAGATTGTCTGGAAGCCGAAGGGCTGGCAAACGAGATTGGCCGCATGCTGGTCGCGATGATCAGTAAGCTTCGTCGGTAAAGGCATGGGCTAGGGACTAGCGACTAGAAAACCGCAAAACTCCTCTGCTCGGCTAGTCCCTAGTCCCTAGACCCGAGCCCCTGTCTCTTCAATCTGCTCCCAGCTCCCTCACGATCAATACGCTGGCTGAGGCGCCGAGGCGGTTTGCGCCGGCTTCGAGCATGGTGCGCGCGTCGTGCAGAGTGCGAATTCCACCTGAGGCTTTCACACCGCAGCGGCCGCCAGCCACGCCGCGCAACAGGGCTACGTCGGCGGAAGTCGCCCCGCCAGTCGAGAAACCGGTGGAGGTTTTCAGAAAATCAGCGCCGGCCTGGATGGCGATCTCCGCGCCGCGCAGTTTCTCTTCCACGCTGAGAAGGCATGTTTCCAATATCACCTTCAGAATCGCGCCGTGATGGTGGGCCATGGAGGCGGCGGCGCGAATCGTATTCTCGACCGCGTGATGGTTGCCGCTCTTGAGTTGGCCAACGGGAATGACCATGTCGAGTTCGTGGGCGCCCAGCCGGGTGAGCGCCGCGGCTTCCTGGCGAAGCGTCGACGCCAGCGTCGCCCCGAGCGGGAATCCGATCACCACCCCTACGGGGACGCCGGTACCGGATAGCACCGCCACCGCGGTAGGTACCCAGGTTGGGTTGACCATGGCGCAGGCAAATCGATAGCGAAGCGCTTCGTCGCACAGATTCTCAACCTGTTCGCGCGTCGCGTCGGGTTTCAGCAGGGTGTGATCAATGACCGATGCCAGTGATTGCCAGCTGGATAGCGCTTGCGCCGCAAAAGCTGGCGCGTCAAAACTTCCATGATCAAAGTCAACGTCCGAGTCTGGAACAGGGATGATTGCTGCCATCGTGAGGCTCCTTTTCCTTGAGCGCTCTCCTGGCGCTCTTCCGTACGGGTCCCGGGGTAAGAGTATAGAGCTTTTGTTGCGCGGTGGCCACGTGATGGCCGCCACATCATTCGACGTGAAAGACGGCGTCAGGGATTCCCGCCTTCGATTCAAAATCCGAAGATTGCCAGGTGGCCGGCTCCTTTGCCAGATTACTCAATGTCCATCCGGACAATGAGCCCGTCTTCGATTCGGTACGCGTGCCGGACTAATGTGTCGAGCAGCAACTTTCCCTCCCGGTCATGGACGACCTGGTGAACCTCGACCACCCATCGCCCGGCCGCATCCTGGGTAATGTTGATCGGTTCGACCTTTGGATCGAGAATCGCCCACTGGCGCGTCCAGTAGTCGCGAACGGCCTGCACTCCATAGACGAAGCCGCCCTCCATGCCGTTCGGCCACTCGACGTCAGGATGCATGCGTGCCAGCACGGCGTCCAACGCGCGGGCGTTGAATTCCCGATAGGCTCCTGTTAGCAGGTCGCGCGGGTCCGGCATGGCTGATCCTCGTTCGTTATTCCGGATGGTCCGGAGTCATCAGGCAGATGTCAGGGAGGTTGCGGTACCGCTCCGCGTAATCCATGCCATAGCCGATGACGAACAGGTTGGGGATGGAGAATCCGACGTAATCGGCATCGATTTTTTCGATGCGGCGCGACGGCTTGTCGAGCAGGGCGGCGATCCGCAGCGTTTTGGGATGATGCTGGAGCAGAATCTTGCGAAGGTAGGAAAGCGTGAGGCCGGTGTCCAGGATGTCCTCGACGATAAGAACATTCTTGCCCTCGATGGGCTCGTCCAGATCCTTGATCAGCTTGACGGCGCCGGAGGAGCGCTGGCCTTTGCCGTAGCTGGAAACGGCGACAAAGTCGAAGGTTGCGTCCACCTGCACGGTGCGGGCGAGGTCGGCCAGGAATGGCGCGGCGCCCTTCAGCACCCCCACCATCACGAGCTTCTCTCCGTTCAGGTCGCGGGTAATGTCCGCGCCCATTTCCGCAACCCGGTCAGCAATCTGCTGGCGGGTGTAAAGAATCTGAAGTCCCTGTCCAATGAGGGTGGCCATGCACCCAGTATCGCCTGAAGGCGGGGCAGGGAAGCAAGCCCGCATGTGTAAAATTCGGCCCACTCCCGAATCGCGGACAACATGAGGCCCGTCTATACTGGATAGAGATGTTGCCTTATCTCCATATTGGATCACTGAATATCCCCACCTTCGGGTTGATGTTGTGGCTGGCGGCCGTTGTTGGGGGTTTTGTGATGGACCGCAGTTTTCGTCGCGCCGGGATTTCGGCGGACGCCATCGGAATGGTTGCGATTACCGTTGTTGCGGGCATCATTGGCGCAAAATTGTGGCATGTCCTCGACACCCCCTCCGAGTTCCGGGAGGAAGGCTGGCGAGTTCTGTGGGATACGGGCGGTTTTGCCTGGTTTGGCGGCCTCGTGGCGGGGATTTCGGCGCTGGTGATCCAGGGAGTGATGGCCCGGATCGGCGCTCTTCGGACGCTGGATCTGGCGGCTCCGGCTGCCGCGTTTGGCTACGGTGTCGGACGAATCGGGTGCTTCCTCTCCGGCGACGGCTGTTACGGCATTCCTACCAAATTGCCATGGGGCATGAGTTTTCCGCACGGAATTGAGCCGGTGCTTGTCCCGGTGCATCCCACGCCGCTCTACGAACTGGGCGGCGGGCTGCTCATCGGCACGTGGCTGTGGTTCCGTGGCGGCAAGGTCCGGCCAACCGGCAGCATTCTGGGCGAGTACCTCGTCCTGACCGGGACGGCACGGTTCCTGGTCGAGTTTCTGCGCCGCAACCCACATGTTCTGTGGGGTCTATCGAACGCGCAGTTAGCCAGCATCGGATCCGTTATCGTGGGCGCGGGGCTACTGTTGTGGGCCAGCACGCGTCGCGTGACGGCGATGGATTCAACGGCGATGGCCGTTGAGAAGACGGCCTGATTCTGGGCCCCCGTACCGGCCTTAAAGCCGCTTCAGGAACGCCAGCGCTTCCTTGAGTTGCGGGAACTGCCTCTCCTCCGCCTTGAACTCGCGCGAATGCACGCAGCGGCGGATCCCGTTCATCTTCACGGGATGCTTCAGGTGCAGCATTTCGTGATACAGCAGATACTCGATCGCGTAACGGGGGCTCGACGGCCGATCGAACACCCGGCTCACCACAATCGTGTTGTGGGCGGCGTCATAGTGGCCCAAAGATCGCTTTGCCATGTGCTCGCTCCAGGTGAGCTCCGGCCGGCCCAGCAGGCCGCCAAAGAACCGCGTGTTGATGGAGTCGAACACCTCCTCAAGGTTGTAGAAGTGACCCTGAGGCCCGAAGTAGCGTTTGCTCCCGCGGGCGCTGCGGATCAACTCGGTCTGTCGCGTTACAGGGGCGCTGGAAGCAAAGCGCTTATAGCGGTGATTCTGTGCCGGCTCAATGGGCTTCTTGTAGAGCTTGGCGAGAAGAATGTGCGCGATGGCGCGGATCACACTTTCAGGCGCGCCCTCGAGGATGTCCGACAGGGACACGTGGACGTGCCCCTCGCGCAGGCGGATAGTCGTGTTCAGCGAAACGAAGCGGCGGAATCGAATGGAAATAGGGGGCATCGGCGCACGCGGGCGCAACGCTCGATACTCTTCCTGAAAAATTGGGATGAATTCGGAAGCCACCAAGGTGCACTTTAGCACGACCGGCAAACGAAAATGTGTGACAGGCGCTGCGGTTGCGCGATGCGAGACAAGGTCAGATCATTTCGGCTCGGCCCGCTCCTGCCCCTTTTCATCTTTGTGGGTTTCGAAGTAAGCGGTCTGCTCCGCGAGCAGCCGCTTGGCCTCGTCCGCGAGATCCTCTCCCGCCTCGATCGCCTCTTTCCGCGCCTCATCGAACGCGGGCTCACCGGCGAGAGTGCGCAGAATTCCCAGCCAGCGAGGAGTCGCATCATTGAGCTTTTTGAGCGCTCCTCGAAGATCTGCCTTGCGCTCGGAATACTGGTCGAGGTTGGCTCCCGTTTCATCCATCAGGGACGTCAGATCGAGAAGTTCGTCGTCGATGCGCTTTCCGCGCGCCACCGACTCGCGGCGATTGGTCAGGCTCTTGATGGTATCGGCGTGCTCATCCATGAACTTGGTGTAAAGGCCAATGCGTTCATCGGGATTGATGCCCGCTTCGCGGATCTTCTCGATCTGTTCTTCGCTGAGAGGCTGGCGCTGCTCCTTCTGCGCCGGCAGCAGATTCGCACCGACGAGACTCAGGAAACAGATCAACAAAACGTGGCACGCACGCATTTCCCGGGAACCCCCGACGGGTCTCATTGGAACACAGCTGGGGAGTTCCAGAAAAGACCTTCGAGAAGGAACCGGAACGACGGTTGCACGCGGTGCTTTGCGATCCGTGCACTCCAGGCCGGACGGGCGGGATTTACTTTTTGAAGACCTGCAGCATGGCGTCGTTCTGGGCCTGGTTGAGACCGGCCAATGTCTGCTCTACGAGAGGCCGGTCTTCAAAGCTGCCTTCATGCAACATCTCCGCCAGGCGAAACGCTGTGTGGCGCAGAAGAATCTGCGCGTCTTTCAACTTGCGGTCGTTGCCGGCCAGAGCCATGTGAATTCGGTGGGTAAGTTCCTGTGCCCGTTTCAGCAATCCGGTCGCGCGTTCCACGTCGCCGGTCGCGATCTGGCGGGCGCTGAGTTCAATCATCTGGTGGACAACCTGCGCGTAGAGGAAGCATTGTTCCTTGGGCTGAGCACTGCTGGCACGCTGCTCCAGGGCATCAATCGCTTGCTGATCCGGAATCTTGTCGTCAAAGGACGCCGCACAAGCGGGGATTGAGAGTGCGCCGAATAGTATTAGTACAGCCGGGGAAATACGCATAACGAACCTCCGCACCCGCGGTATTCGCATCGATTTTTTTATGTTCCCTCTACAAACACGTCAGCTTTGCGGCAGAAAGTTTTTGGACCTAAATAGTCCAAAACGGCTACCCACCGGAGAGCTGGGAACGAAGTGCACTCTTGGGCCGAGAATATAGGAGCTTTGGAGACAATATGCAAGCAAAATGTCAGCAGATTGTCTATTTTCCCGCTTCCCAATGCTGCGGCAGATTGCCCCAAATCAATTTAGGATCTTCGCCCGGTTATGGCTTCTTCTCGAGCAAAAGAAGACGCTGGCGGGCTTGCCATTCCTGATCGGGAAATTTGCCGGCCGCTGCCTCCAGGAAGTGGTGGTAGTACCTGATTGCGGCTCCCCGATCGTGTAACACATCGTAGGATGTGGCCCATAGGAAGTAGGTAGAGGGGTTGTCTGGAAGATACTTTGATCGGGCAGCAAGAGCTTGCAGCGTGATGGAAGGCTGATTCAGCTTGGAGGCCGCAAACGCCAATCCGCTCCATCCATCCGGATCGTTCGGGTCCACTGCTGTGGCCTTTTTGAATGCTTGCATTGCCTCGGCATAATGCAGCTCTCGAATCTGGTTTTGCCCGTGCCCGATGAGCAATCCGGGGTCGTTCGGGTGGGTCGCCAGCAACGCCGAGTAGTATTGATCGGACCCCGGCGAGTCCCCGGCCTCAGCCAGCACCTCTGCCAGCATGCGGGTCACATTGTCGTCCTGGGGATGGGCTTCGTGCAGCTTCTGGAGCAGCGGGAGCGCTTCGCCCTTATTTTGTGCCACCAGCACGCTGGCCAACTCGGCGGTAAGGGCCGGATCGTCCGGAGCCTGTTCCAGAGCCGCGCGGAGAACCGTCTCCGCTTCGGGATATTTCTTTTGTGCGATGAGCACGTGGCCCAGGCCGGCGGTGGCCTCGGAGTTCTTCGCGTCTTTGGCCAGGACGCGCCGGTACGCCGTCTCGGCCTCGTCAAACTGGCGGGTGGCCTCAGCCAACTCCGCGGCGAGCAGGGTGTCGCGCGGCGTCTCCGGTGAGAGCTTCAGCGCTTCCAGCAGATCGTTCGAAGCCTGGCTCGGATCTTTGGCCCTGTCGATCTGCGCCAGCGCCCGCCACGCCCGGGCCTTCATCGCCGGCCCTGCCTCGCCCGGGTCCAAATCGGTTGCCGCTGCCAGCGCGGGCCGCGCTTCGTCAAGCTTGCCTTGTCGTGCCAGCAGCAGGCCTAGCGAAAGCTGTGCCTCGAAGCTCTTTGGATCGGCTTTGACGGCGCGGCTGTAGAAGCCGGATGCCTCGTCAAGCTTGTTCTGCGCGTCGGCAACGTAGCCGGCGTCAAAGAGGGCGCGCGCGTCGTCCGGATGGCTCGTCAACCAACTCGCCAGTTTCTCCTCCGCCGTTTTCCAATCCGCCTTGACGATCACGCCTTCCGCCTCCGCTACCTGAGACGGGACAGCCTGGTTCACACCGGAAGTTGGCGAAGCTTGAACCGGTGGCACATCCGTTTGCGCGTGCGCGGGCAAAGCGGAGAAGGCCAGCAGCAGAAACAATGCGGAAAAACGCACGAAATACCTCAGCATCCAGTTTAAGGCGCGGATGCGTTTTGGACGTCTATCAGAGGAAAAGGGAAACCACCCTTTGTACTGGCCATTTGTAGCTTCTCAAAAACGCCAGACAACGCCGGTGGAGATCCGTCCGAAATAATTCGGCAGCCCCGGGATGCGGTACGGAATGATGAGCGGCTTTGGACCTTGCAGGGCCACGTTTTCGTACACAAAACCGCCGCTCGCCCGGTAGACAAAATGCCGGGAGATGGGCGTGTCCAAACCTCCGCCCAGCACCGTGGCGAAGGAAGCGGTTTCGCCCGTGGATTGATTGGCGCCCCAGTTCTGGTTCAAGCCAACGTCGCCCGCCATGCCTTCCACAAAGACTATTTCCTTGCGCACATGGTGGCTGTATTGGCCTCCGGCCAGGATGAATAGCGGTTTTTGCGGCGCATTGAGATTGGTTCCGTTATAGCCGAAGGTCTCCACTTTGAAGCGCAGTCCATGCCACGAGGCGAACGCCAATGACGCGTCCCAGCCGTTCAGCGGCTGGCGCGAGCCGGGCACCCCGTTAAAGGAATTGGAGAGGAAACTGTAGCCCCCGTAGATCTCGTAATGGGTGGGCGTCGTCTCCGGTTGAGCGCAAAGCGCGGTCGCAACGCAGATCAGAAACAGTAACGGCAAAAGGCGGGGCAGAAATGTGAATGTACGATTACGCATCGCAATTCATCCTAATGGGTTGAATCGACTTGCGAAAACGGCTGCCCTGTCTTCGCCTTTCCGGACAGAGCCCCGAGCCCCCTTTGGGTTGGCATTGAAAGATAAAGCTTTGGCAATGGTTTTCTCGTAACCATCCGGGCCATTTTTTGATCGCGCGTGCTTTCGGCCGTGTGGTAATCTCCGGCCAGTATGCCGAACGATCAGGATACTGAGAAGACTCCCGCATTGGGGTCGGACGTGCCCCAGTTTGCGACTGCCGAGTACGCACACATTCCGGGTACGGAGCGCTGCCGGATCTGCAGCAGCTTTATTTCGGGAGACTACTACCGCGTCAACAACCAGATGGCTTGTGCCAAATGCGCTGGGGAGGCGCGCGAGGGGCAGCCCTCTGACAGCCATGCCGCGTTCGCGCGGGCGTTGTTGCTGGGTGGCGGGGCGGCTTTTCTGGGGCTGATTCTCTACGCTGGGTTCACGATCGCTACCAACTTCTATTTCGGCTACATCGCTCTCGGCGTGGGGTGGCTGGTGGCGAAAGCCATGCTGAAAGGCTCCAACGGCATTGGCGGGCGCAGGTACCAGATTGCCGCGGTGCTGCTGACGTACATTGCAATCTCCGTGGCGGCTGTTCCCATCGGCATTGCCGGCGCCATCAAGCATCAGAAGGAGAAGCCGGCAGCGGCGGCGCCGGCCAATGAAGCGGTCCCGGCGGATGGTTCCAACAATGTGGAGGATGCACAGAGCGCGTCCAGGCAAAGCGGCGGTCTCGGAGGGCTGTTGCTGCAGTTGCTCATGCTTGGACTGGCTTCGCCGTTCATGGAATTGCAGGATCCGGTACACGGCCTGATCGGCCTGGTGATACTTTTTGTGGGCCTTCGTATCGCATTCCAACTCACGGCGGCCCGGCCGCTGGATGTAGATGGACCCTACCGCGTTGCGGCGTCCTGAGAGGGTTCCTTGTCGACGTTGCTGGAACCGGTGGTTCGGAAGTGCCCGCAGTGTGGGCACGACCTCGATCTGGGCGTGCTGGCTTGCCCGGAGTGTCACACGCTGGTGCACGCCGAGGAGTTGAGCACACTGGTCAGCCAGGCGCGCGATCTCGAAGGCAAAGGCGAACTTGCCGAGGCGCGCGAACTGTGGCACCGCTCGCTCGCGCTGTTGCCGCCTGACTCGAAACAAGCTGAGTGGGTACGCGAACGGCTGCAGGCGCTGGAGGCGGCCCTGCCCGCTCCGCCCGGTGCCAAGCCAGATCATCCCTGGGCGCGCCGGCTCGGCCCGCTGGCTCCCATTGCCATCGTGCTAGCCAAGAGCAAGGGCTTGCTGTTTGCCATCTTCAAGCTGAAATTCCTGCTGAGCTTCTTTTCCTTCATCGGGATTTATGTCCTGCTGTTCGGTTGGCGCTACGGGGCCGGCTTCGCCGCCTGCATCCTGATCCACGAGATGGGGCATTTCGTCGACATCAAGCGGCGCGGCCTGCCTGCGGAGATGCCGGTCTTTCTGCCCGGATTCGGCGCCTACGTGCGCTGGAATGCGCTGGGGGTGACCCGGCGTCAGATCGCTGAAATCAGCCTTGCGGGTCCGCTCGCCGGGTGGATGGCTGCAGCGGGCTGCTATTGGCTCTACCTCAGTACCCATGACCCGGTCTGGGCCGCACTCGCCCGCACCGGCGCGTGGCTCAACATCATCAACCTGGTTCCTGTGTGGACGCTGGACGGCTCGCAGGCAATGCGGGCGCTCGGCATGGTGGAGCGGATGGGCCTGCTGGCGGCTGCCCTCGGGCTCTGGGCGTATACCGGGGAGTTTGTCTACTTCTTCGTGGTCCTCGGTGTCGGCTGGCGCCTCTTCACCAAAGACAAGCCCGAGCAGGACGATTGGCGGACCTGGCTCTACTTTGTGGCAGTGCTGGCCGCGTTGGGGCTCATTTTGCATTTGACTCCCACCACAGTCCCCAAGCCCGGAGTGCACTGAGTCGCGCCGCCTGAAGAAGAGGCCTTCTGGCGCTTCCGGCGCCCATCAATTGATACAAAACAATGCATGCTCGGCACCGTTCTTGACTCAATTGAGTCTCCAACAGAATTTACATTCCAGTAACGTTACCGTAACCCAAGGAATGATCTTCGACCCCTATAGTTCTGCCGGGATAGAGAGATTCCCGTTCCTCTCTCGCTAAGGGAATCTCCGTCCTCAACCCGACAAGCTGGGGCGCCCACATTCGCGCTGCGGATGTGCCGGGATCTTGCGTCTCAAAACTGCCAACGAACCCCTTTCCCCTCTGGAGGACAAATCCAAATGACGTTGAAGACAGCAGCTCTTTTGCTCGGCGTGACCGCAATGACGGCCGGCGCAGCCGTGGCTCAGGAAGATGATCACAAGATTCCGGCACTCGATCACGTGTTCGTGATCATGATGGAAAATCATGGGTACGAACAGGTCTTCGGCAATCCCAACGAACCATATCTGAACAGCCTCATCAAAAGCGGCAAAGTCAACCTGGCTACCAACTACTTTGCTGTCGGGCATCCCAGCCTTACCAATTACCTGGAAATCGTGGGCGGCTCCAACTTTGGCGTTCGCAGCGACAACGCCCCCGCCTGGGGTAGCACCACCTGCTCGCCAAACATCGTCACCGGCGTGGTCAACGCGGACAACGGCGGCGGCAATGCGCCCGTACCGGTTGATACCGGCAATGTCTGCCCCATCTTCGGCAGCGGCAAAGACGCTGAAACTCCGGCAGTGGATACCTGGAATGAAGTCGGTGGTCCGTTTGTCGCCCTTGCCGATATCGACGGAGTTAAATCCGTCCCGGCGGCGCGCACCGTGGGTATGACCATCGGCGACCAGTTGGCTGCCGCCCGCATGTCCTGGAAGTCGTACCAGGAGAGTTTGCCGTTGGGTTCCATTTTTGGCGTCAACTACAGCAACGGCACAGTGACCAATCTGACCAGCTTCACTGATCTGGCTCCCCTTACCACGGCGAATGTTGTGCAGGACTATGCCGTTAAGCACAACCCGTTTGCCTACTTCGCCAGCGTCCAGGACGGTACGGATCCGGACAACAGCCTCGCCAATAGCGTCAGCTTCAATGATTTGTATTCCGACCTCGCCACTGGCAAAGTCCCGAATCTGGCTTTCATCGTGCCCAACCAGTGCGATGACCAGCACGGCCGAAGCAACGCTGACGCGTTCTGCGCCTTCGATTATGGCGAGAACGCCAGCGGCTATACCTACGGCACCCAGGTGGGATTGAACCCGGGCCTGATTCAACAGGGCGACGTCACCATCGAGCGCCTCGTGACCGCCATTCACGGGTCCCCGCTGTGGAAATCAGATAGCCGCAGCGCCATCGTCATCGTCTGGGACGAAAACGACTACAGCGGGAGCACCAAAGTCATCAACGGACTGTTTCCGCCCCAGAATCAGAACCGGGTCGTTCTCACGGTCGACACCAATTACGGACGTCATGGACTTCAAAGCAGCAAGTTCTACGACAGCTACTCGCTGCTGAAGACCATGGAAGACGCCTTCGGCCTTTCCTGCCTCAACCATGCCTGCGACTCCAACGTGAAGCCGATGACGGACCTGTTCAGCGCTCACTAAGAACCGCTGAAGTTCGTAGGGCCGGCGCGCTGGGATGCTCGCCGGCCTTCCGCTCGATGCGGCTCTTCTTCCCACAGGCCCCGGCACCGGCAATATCCAGCCACTTAACGCTGTACTGCATATGTCATGTCCAGGAGGTTATTTCATGAAGCATCGTTTCCCCGTACTCGCCATTACCGCCGCGCTTCTTTCCGTGGGTGCGCATGCCCAGGATCGGGACGGCCGCTCCATCAAGCACATCATGCTGATCAGCATCGACGGCATGCACGCCGTCGACTTTACGAACTGCGTGAAGGGAGTCACCGGTGTTAACAACGGCGAGCCCTATTGCCCGAATCTGGCCAGGTTGAACAAGACCGGCATCAGTTACGTCAATGCCAGCACGTCGAAGACGTCGGACTCGTTCCCAGGGCTAATGACCATTGTGACCGGCGCCACGCCCCGCACCATGGGCATTTACTACGACGTGGCCTACGATCGCTCGCTCGATGGCCCGGCCGTCGCCACGTGGTATGGAAATGGTCCCGGGCCATGCACCCCGGGGGGCAAGCCAACTGGGTTCACGACTGAGTATGAGGAAGCCATCGACATCGACTACACCAAGCTGAACGGCGGCGCGCCCGGTGCGAGCCTGACCGACGGCACCCAGGCCTCGCTGGATCCGACGAGGATGGATCGCGATCCCGCCAAGGGGTGCGCTCCGGTGCTGCCCACCGACTTTGTCCGCGTCAACAGCATCTTCGGCCTGATTCACGATGCCGGCGGCTACGTGGCATGGTCTGACAAGCACCCGTCGTACTCGTCGGTTGCCGGTCACGGCGGCACCCTTGACGATTTCTACGGGCCCGAGATCAACTCGCTCGTGGTCGCGCTTCCGGGCGTTACGACGCCGGATGGAGTGAACTGCTCATCCATTCCCGACACCGCTGCTGACCTGACCGCGTGGACCAACAGCTTCACCAACATCAAGTGCTACGACACCCTGAAGGTGAACGCGGTTCTGAACTGGATTAACGGCAAAAAGCACCTTGGCGGTCCGGCGCCGCAGACGCCGACCATCTTTGGCATGAATTTCCAAGCCGTAAGCGTGGGTCAGAAGTACATTGAGAACGGCCTCAAGGGTGGCTACACGGACGCGGCGGGAACGCCGACCGCCAGCCTTGTGAGCGACATCGTGTTTGCCGACGACTCCATTGGCGAAATGATTCAGGCACTCAAAGGCCGCGGTCTTCTCGACTCGACCTTGATCATTATCACCGCGAAACACGGCCAGTCGCCAATCGATCCCAACCAATACAATGCGGTCCCCGGAAAGACCGGGAACGGCATGTCGCCCGCGACGCTGATCTCAGACCAGCTTCACGCTGCCATGCCGCCGTCTGAGGATCCGAATGGAACCGGCGTGGGCGCCACCGAAGACGACGTTTCGCTGCTGTGGTTGACCAACTCGTCCTACACCGACGCGGCTGTATCCTTGCTCGAAGCCAATCGCACAACCTGGGGTGGCGGCCAGATCTACTATGGCGCGAGCCTCGCCCTCAACTACAACGATCCCACCAAGGATCCCCGCACCCCTGACATCATCGTCACGCCGACTCCTGGCGTAACTTACACGGGCAGCAACACCAAGCAGATGGAGCACGGCGGCTTTGCTCACGACGATACAAACGTTATGCTGCTGCTCTCGAACCCGGCCATCAAATCCCGCACCATCTTCAGCGAAGTGGGTACTCTGCAGATCGCCCCGACGGTTTTGAGCGTTCTCGGCATGGATCCAAACCAACTCGACGGTGTGCGCCTTGAAGGTACGCCGGCATTGCCGGACTTCACCTTCGGCCGCGATCAATAAGCGGAAATTGCTTCAACGGAACGATGCGCGGGCAGCTGGACTGTCCGCGCATTTTTGCTATTTGAACAGGGCCTTGACGTTGGCGCGGATCACCGGGCTCGTGGTGGTTCCCGTGATGGTGAGGGGAATGCCCCGGCTCGCGCTGGACGCCGCCGCGGGCGTTGAGTTTGAGTGCAGCAAGCCGCCAAGGATGCCTTTGGCCTGGCTCACGGCCGTATTCACAGCCTGGTTCGCGAGCGCGCCCACCACATTGTTGGAAGACAGCGTCGCGACCAGGTTGAAGTCGAGCGCGCCCGCCGGCGACACTGTTCCCGCTCCAGTCGCCGTCCCAACTTGCGGCATGTTGGCCTCGATGTTCGTCAGCTTTGTGATCTGCGGCGACGAATCGACCACCACGGCCAGCTTTTGGATATCGGTGCCTCCGCTCGTTCCGCCAAACGGATTGAGACCCTGAATCCTGGAGCCGAGATCGAATCCCACCAGCTTGGAATTGTCCAGTTCCACGGGGCCTGTAAGGGTCGTTTCCGTTGCGGGCCCGGTGATCGCGATGTTGGCGTTGAGCGTTCCCCCATGCAGGGACGATCCGGCGGGAACCTTGATGCCCACCGCGGGCAGCAACTGCTCCACCTGGTCCACAGGAAGATTCGGCGCGGCGAGGTGAAGATCCAGGAGCATCGCCTGCGCCGTCATCCGGTAAGTTCCCGTGACGTGCGCGGCCACGGAGCCGGTGTGCAACGCGATGTCCGAGACCCGTCCGTTCCTTGCCACCAGGTCGCTCGAAACCTGGTAGTCAATTTCGACCGGATTGGGCGCGGGAGATCCGGCACGCGACAGCTGCAGCCGGTTCGCCTTGATCTTTCCGCTGCTGGTCAGGTGGGCGCCGTCCGAGTTCAGCTGCGCGTCGATGTCTGCCACGGTGGAGATGCCCTTGCTCGCGTCCACAATTCCCGAGGCAACCGGATCGAGGTGCGCAATATGAAGGGTGGCGTGCACCGGAGTCTGTTGCGCGTTTTTCTGCGCGATTGGACCGGCCGTTCCAGTCAGCTTGAGGGCACCGTCGGCCGGCAGCTTGGCGGAAAGGTCGAAGGGGAAGTTATTGGTGAAAGCGAAGTGCTTGACGTCCAGATCCACGCCGGAATACACAAACGGCCGCGCCGTCGGGGGAACCGAGGCCACGGTGGCGCTTCCGCTGGTGATCTTCAACTCGTCAACGCTGAACTCCGGCGTCCCGGAGGACGTTTGCGGGGATCGAGAAGTGCTGTTGCCGCCGATCGAGGAGAAGTTCCACTTGCCAGCCTGATTCTGGACCAGCTGGATGGCAGGGGTGTCGATATCGAGTCGCGTGATGCGCACTTCTTTGTTAAAGATAAGCGGCTGAAGCTCAACCCCTACTTTGAGTTCCTTCGCCTGGATGAAGGGCGACATGCTGAATGTCGGATCGTCTGCGATGGTGATGTTGTCCGCCACCAGGCTGCCTGAAAACAGCGAAAACGACAGATGCCCCAGCGTGACCTGCCGTCCGAGAGCCGCGGAGAGGCGGCTTTCCAGCGTCGGACGGAACGTCTCGCCGTTAACCAGGAATGGAATGAGAATGAGGAGGAGCAGGACCAATCCCGCGAGCGCGACAATCACCTTGACCCAAGTCTTTCGCATGGCGTTCCTTCCTGGGCCCAAGACGGGCTTGGATTCGCTCGGAGTGTAAAACAGCGGGACGGCGATCACAAGATCACCGCCCCGCGCTACACCACGAACTACAGCCTTGGAAAGGATTACCAGGGAAGAGGTTGGCCCATATGAAAGAAGCCGCCCGTGGGTCCGTCTTCGGCGAGCGTAGCAAGCGCCACGCTGGTCTTCGAGCCATCCGTAATCTCCATGGGGGCCTGCTCCCCACCCATGTCCGTCTTTACCCATCCTGGATGCGCGGAATTCACCTTGATCTTGGTATTTCGCAACTCGTAAGCCAGATGAATAGTGAAGGCATTGAGCGCGGATTTGGACGCGTCGTAGGCAAACGATTTCGCGTGGTAGATGGGCGACTTGGGATCGGCGTGGAAAGTGAGCGAGGCCAGGATGCTGGCGAGATTTACGATGCGTCCCGCCGGGCTTTTGCGGATCAGCGGCAGCAGCGTTTGCGTGACCGCCACCTGCGCAAAAAAGTTGGTATCGAAGACACGGCGAAGCAAGTCCAGCGGTACCTCGCTGGCGGTGTGCTCCGGCCCCTTGCCGGGAAAGGTACCGGCCGCCATTCCCGCGTTGTTCACCAGGATGTCAAGCCGCCCGAAGTTGGAATTGAAAAAGTCATAAGCGGCCTTGTAGTGGGACGGATTCACGACATCGAACTCCAGTACGTCAGCATTGGCGCCTGCTGCGCGGAGCTTTTGAACAGCCTTCTGCCCCTGGCCAATATCGCGCGAGCCAATGATCACCTTGATGCCTGGAAGCGATCCGAGATCCTGCGCCGTTTGAAGCCCAATGCCGCGATTTCCACCCGTAATGAATGCAATCTTCTCTGCCATGAAGGTTCCTTCTCCTGTGCTGGCTTGGATTCTGGAGGCTCGGGCGGAAGGTTCAGGGAATCGGCAGGGCTTTCGTAATCTGGTTCACGCGATTGTCACATTTGTCGGCGCACGAAGTGGAAAGAGTCGAGCGGTACGCGAGTGCAGACTGCTGTCTAGAGGTTACCTTGGTGCTGCAAGCAAACCTTCATGAACAAATTGTCATCTTCTCTGAAGTCGTTTTCATAAGGGAAACGAGAGGGGTTAGTATTGCTCTGAAGCAACTATGCACTTTCGTAACACGTAATGTGTATTGCTGTGTGATCTTGAACACAATATTGTGCGTCTAGGTTATCTCGGATGCGGCCCTCTAATTCCCCGGAGCAGGACGCGGCGGCTCTGGCGCGGCAGTCTCGCGCAGAGTTCGCTCGGATCGTTATTGAGAACCATTTTGCGATTTCCCCGGACTCGATTCTGATATCGGATGCAAGCGGTGCCATACGCGAGGCCAATCCTCGGGCACTGGAGATGTTTGGATATACGAGAACGGAGCTTATCGGAATGGCGATAGAAAACCTGGTTCCGCAGCGCTACCGGGAACGCCACCCGGTCCATCGCGAAAACTTCAACGCGCACCCCCGTACCCGCCAGATGGGCGCGGCCATGAATCTCTTCGCGTTGCGCAAGGATGGCTCGGAGTTTCCGGTGGACATCATGCTTCGGCCCATCGGCACCGGAACCGGCCCGGTCGTCCTCACCTTCATACGCGATGCCACCGAGCAGCGCGCCGCCCAGGACGAACTCCGCCGCCAGGATCAGCAGCTCCGCCTTATCGTGGAAACGGTTCACGACTACGCTATCTACATGCTCGATCGCGACGGGCATGTCATGACCTGGAACCCGGGCGGGGAGCGGATTCACGGCTACGCGACGGAAGAGATCCTCGGCAAGCACTTCTCGCGCTTCTTTCTCCAGAAGGACCTGGACCGCGAGCTTCCCAAATCGATGCTCAAGCAGGCGGCCGAGCGCGGAAGGGTAGAAAGCCAGGGCTGGCGCGTGCGCAAGGACGGTTCCCGCTTCTGGGCCGAGAGCGTGCTTACCGCAATCCGAGACAATCTTGGCGACGTGACTGGCTTTGCCAAGGTCACCCGCGACTTCACCGATCGCAAGCGCACTGAAGAAGCCGTGATGCACCAGTTGAGCAGCGCGCTGATGCCCACCACCGACACCAGCAAGCTGCTTGCCGCGTTCTCCGCAAGCATCGGCGATCTGATTCCCCACGATGCGGCAACGCTCGGAATCTACGACGCCGACAGCGAGTCAATCACGGTTCAGTTCCTCAGCGGCGATGGCGTCGTTCGCCCCAGCGATGTGCGCCTCCCCCTGAGTGGATCGCCTGCGGGCGAAGCCTTTTGCCATCAAGACACGATCGTCCTGCCACACATGCAGGAGTCCCGCTTTGGCATGGAGGGCTTGCGACACCTCACCTCCCTCGGGATGAAGTCGGGCTGTTGGGTGCCGTTGATCTATCGTGGCGAGGCCATCGGTACTCTGAACGTATCCAGCCGCAAGGAAAATGCGTTCACTGCTCGTGATGCCGACATGCTTTCGGACTTTGCGGACCAGGTGGCTGTAACCGTCAACAACGCCGTGGCCTTCAAAAATATGGCCGAGTCGCGCGACCGGTTAGACCAGGAGAAACAATACCTCCAGGAAGAAATTAACCTCGACAACCGGTTTGACGACATTGTGGGCGAAAACGCCGGACTCAAGCAGGTGTTGAAACAGATTGAGACTGTGGCGCCAACAGATGCCACCGTGCTGATCCAAGGCGAAACCGGCACTGGAAAGGAATTGCTGGCCCGCTCCATCCACCGTTTGAGCCCGCGCCACGACCGGACATTTATCAAGCTGAACTGCGCCGCAATCCCGGCCGGCCTGCTCGAAAGCGAACTCTTCGGGCACGAGAAAGGCGCATTCACCGGCGCCATCGCCCGCAAAATGGGACGGCTGGAACTGGCCAACGGTGGAACGCTCTTCCTGGATGAAGTGGGCGAGTTGCCCCTGGACTTGCAACCGAAGTTGTTGCGGGCGCTGCAGGAGAGGGAGATTGAGCGCCTTGGGGGAACCCGCGCCATTTCTGTAAACGTTCGGCTCATTGCGGCCACCAATCGGGATCTGGGAAAGATGGTGCAGGAGAAGCAGTTCCGCGCCGACCTGTTTTACCGGTTGAAGGTTTTCCCCATCTTCGCGCCCCCGCTGCGCGATCGCGCCAACGATATTCCCATGCTGACGCGGCACTTTGTCTCCACTCACTGCCGTCGCATGGGCAAGACTATCGAAACCATTCCGGACGCCACTATGGATGCGCTCACCCGCTGGAAGTGGCCTGGCAATATCCGCGAACTCGAGAACTTCCTGGAACGGGCGGTGATCCTGACCAAGGGACCGGTTTTGTACGTTCCGCTGGCGGAGTTGGAGACGGAAATTGATGACGACGATGATCCGGAGGAGTCGGGCAATCCCACCCTCCATGCCGCCGAACGCGAACACATTCTGCGCGTGCTGCGGGAGTGTAAAGGATTGATTGGCGGAGCCGACGGGGCCGCTGAACGCCTGGGCCTTAAACGCACAACACTGAATTCCAAAATCAAGAAGCTCAGAATTGAACGACGTGACTATATGTAGTCTCGTGACGAAATAGCGTCTTCGTCAGTTGTCATCATCAATTCGTCACTAGCCCGATTTACTTGCTGTATTTTGCTTAACTCGTTTCATTCCAGTCTGCGCACGGGGAACACTGCAAGCACCGGTTTTTGGCACGCTAAATGCTTTAACTAAAGGCGTGGCAGAGGACGGGCCAGCATACGCTTCGAATTTCGATACAGGAAAATGACACCACGGTCGGATTAGTGCTGGAAGGACGCCTGACTGGACCGTGGGTCGCCGAACTCAATCGGACGTGGAGAGAAACGGCTCCGCGCCTGCGCGAGAGAAGACTGTCTTTAGATCTGCGGAACCTTACCTATTCAGACGCTGCGGGAAAGCAGCTTCTGCGCGAAATCTTCAGGGAGACGAGCGCGGAAATAGTTACGAGTTCACCCTGGAGCCAGTATCTAGCAAACGAAATACGGAACGTGACCACAGGTGATAGAGCGGAGGCCTAACTTGGAAGCGATAGACAACCCCCATAACGGTCAGGGAAACAAGGTAAAACGCACGAGCGAGTTCTTTAGAAAGTTGTCTCCGGCGTTGTTGGACGACTGGACCGCGATGGAGTTTCCTCACTCCTACGGTCCGAACGTGAATCTCTTCGCGGAAAAGGAAGCAGCGCGAGGCGTATTCGTCGTTCTCGAAGGAGAAGTCAGACTTTCGATCAATTCAACAGACGGCAAGCGGCTGAGCCTGCGCATTGCGCGCAAAGGCGACATCCTCGGCCTGTCTTCGGCTCTCACAGGCAATCCGTACGAAATGACGGCGGAGACCCTTTACCCGGCGAAGGTTGCCCACGTAGGCCGCCCCGAGTTTCTCGCCTACCTGGCGCGCCATCCTCAGGTATACCCGATCGTGACCGAAGAACTGAGCCGTCAGATGGTGATGGCCTGCGACCAACTGAGGACCGTTGCTCTTTCGGCATCGGCCCCCGAGAAGCTGGCTCGCCTGTTGCTCGATTGGAGCGAGACAGACCATGCCAATGAGATGGGCGGCCGCGTTCGCTTCTCGCTGACCCATGAAGAGATTGGGGAATTCATCGGAGCTTCGCGCGAGACGGTAACGCGAACTCTCAGCAACTTCAAGCACCGCCAGCTGGTGTCGTTCCGCGGCTCCATGCTGGAGATTCCCAGCCGCACGGCTCTCGCGACCTACGCCAACGCGTAATCGCAAAAGCACGGCAACCGACAGTCTTTCAGATCATCGCGGGGGAAGGCGCGCGTTGAACCGGGGGATATATAGAGACGTTTAGAGATGTTTAAACCGTAGATTCACTGGCATTCAGGTACTGCAGCGGCGCCCGGACGCTGCAGTGCGCCAACCCTGGGGTCCGGGCAACATACATTCTGCAATCTCTCCTGGGTTCGCGCCTTACAATCGGAGTCATCTTTCCGCTTGAGGAGGCTCCGTGCGCAAATTCCTGCTTGCCGTCATCTGCCTGCTTGCAACCGGTGGCATCGCCCCGTCGTTGCTCGCTCAAGGCGCTCCACCCCAGGGAGGAGCCGATCAGCCCTACACCGTGGAGTACTACTACAAGGTGCAGTGGGGACATCAGCAGGAATTCCTCGACCTGTTTCTCAAGAACCACTACCCGCTGCTCCAGAAGATCGTATCGACAGGCCGCATGCTGAGCGTGAAGATCGAGTCGCCGGCATATCACACCACGGAAGACGGCCGGTGGGATTATCGCGTGACCATTCGATTCAAGAATTCAACTCTCGCCACCACCACCAATCCTGACGAAGAGCGCATGATGCGCGAACTATGGCCCGACCAGGCTACCTACAAGCGCGAAGAGCAGCGGAGATTCGAGATCTTGCTCGCGCACTGGGATCTGCCGGTGACTGAAATTACGCCGAAAGGCAACTAGGGGCTAGGACCTGGAGGCTAGACGAAAAGCACCCGCGTTGCGCTGGCGGTATTGGCGCACCAGATCTCCTGCGGCTTCGGCCCAGGTGGGGAATTCGAACTCGAACCCAGCCAGCAGCAGGCGCGCCGGCACCACGTATCGGCTCTTCAGCACCAGCTCGGATTCGGTTCGCAGAAACACCGCGGCCAGTTCGAGCAGTGGCGCGGGAGCAGGAACTCCGTTTGGCATCCCCCATGCGTCCCGCAGCGTCGCCATAAATTCGCGATTGGGCAGCGGGCCGAGGCGCCGCCAGATTGACCGGTCCGTCGAACTCTTCGTTCGCGATGAGGAACTCCACCGCGCGGGCGAAATCAAGCCCGTGGATCCATGAGACGAATTGACGGCCGTTACCCTGTGCGCCACCGAGGCTGAATCGAACCAGGTTGAGCAGCAGCGCGAATGGGCCGCCGGGCTCCGGGCTCATGACGATCGCGCTGCGCATGGCAACCTTTCGCGTGCGCGGCGTGAATGCGGCAAAGAATGCTGCCTCCCAATCCATCGCCACGCGAATCGAGAAGTTCCATGTCTCCGGTACGCGCCGGCGTGCGGTGAGCATTTCGTTCCCGCCCAGTTCGCCGGTGAACTCGTCCATGGGCCGGTCCGGAGAGTGTCGATAGATGGTTGCCGTGGATGCGTTGAGCCAGACTTTGGGAGGATCGGCCAGTCCGGCGATGACGTCGCCCAGCAACTGCGTCGTGTCGACTCGCGAATGATAGATGGCTTCGCGGTTCTTCGGGGTGTAGCGGCAATTCACGCTGCGGCCGGCAAGATTGATGCAGGCGTCCGCGCCTTCCAGATGCTCGGTCCAGGGGCCAGTATGTTCTCCGTCCCAGTGCACCGTGTTCCACGAGGCCGCGAAGGGGCTCCGCGTGAGCACCGTCACATGGTGGCCGCGTTCCTGGAGATAGTACGCGAGCAGGACGCCAACGTGGCCGCTGCCGCCGGGAATCACAATGCGCAGAGGGCGGACAGAGGCGGCTGAGGCGAAGTGCATGCTCTCAGCCTATCGCGGCGAGCCACGCAGGCCGAGGAGTCCTACCGCGGAGGGTAAGGGTAGTTCCCCATGTAAACGCGGCGGCGGCGCTGGTGGCGGATCTCCCGCACGATTACGCTGATCACCAGGGCGAAGACCAGCATTGGTCCCCAGAACACCCAGCCGGGCTGGATCACGCGATCGCCGCCGACCGTGACCGTGGATGCGGATCGCACCGCGCCAAACATCGCCACCATGTCCTTGCCAATCGAGACATTCTCGCCCAGGCGGACCGTACCGAACATGCTTACCAGGTTCTGTCCCACGTTGGAGCCGTCGGCCGCCGTCACGCTGCCGAAGAAGTTGACCACGTCATGATTGGCGTGGCCGTCAACATGCACATTGCCGAAGAAGACCACGATATCGCCATCGACCGAGCCGCGATCGTCGACGCTGCAAAAGAAGCACACCGTGTCGTGAACAGAGCTCCCCGGCGCGATATCGATATTGGAGCCAAACTGGACCACATCCTTGCTGGCGTGGGCCGGCAGAGCGAACAAAGCCAGTGCGGTGAGCAAGGTGACGGGCAGCAGGCGAGAGCGCATGAAGCCTCCTTCCTCCAGATACGGGCATTCGCATCGAATGGTTCCCGGAGTTAGCTGGAGTTGGCGCAATCAGTTTAACGCCCGCCGGAGGAGTTTCTAGAACTCGAACCGCATGCCGAGCTGCAGCCGCCGGGGTGCGCTTACCGAAGTCACCTCTCCGAAGCCCGATGAAGTCGCAATCGTATCAATGCCCGAAGCATTCTCGTGGTTCAGAATGTTGAAGGCCGATGCCGAAAATCCAAGGTGCGGTGCTTCGTCCTCCTTATTGGGAGTAAAGGCGAAGTCGTGTCCCCAGCGCAGGTCAAGGTCGGTGTAAGACGGCATGTTTTCCGAGTTGCGCGCCACGCCTTCGGGCCGGGCATTGAAGAAGCCGTCGCCGTAGGGGTCGGTACCCGTCGTGGGTGTCCAGGGAACTCCTGCATTGGCGAAGATGCCGGCGGAGAGGTTGAATACGCTCTCGGGATGGAACATGGCGTAGAAACCAAGACGATTGCGGCGATCGAAGCTGGCGTTCGCCCACTCGTCGTTGGGGGCGAGCTGGTTCTGGGGATACCATCCGATGCCGTCGGTATTTGACTCGTAGTGCGACCACGTATAGCGGCCCCAGCCGGTGAACCACTTGTTGAGGCGGCCGCGATAGGAGATGTCCATCCCCGTGCCTTCAAGGAAGCCGGCGGGCTGCATCTGGCGGATGCGGCCAAACGTCGGGTCGGGGCGTTCGGTGTAGCCGGACTGCGGTGTGGGCGCGTTGATGTCTACCGAGCGGAACGTGCCGATGTCGCGCATGGAGTAGACACTGACCACGCCGGTAGCTTTCTCCCCAAGTTGGCGCTCGATGGAGAGGCCGTACTGCATCTGGTAGGGAATGCGGAGATTGGGCGAAAGCTCGACGCGTGCTACGGGCTGGGCCGCCACGTTGACGCAGTTGCTGATCGGCACGCAGCCCGTAGCCGGCTCGGTGACCGGATTGAGAGAGAGCGTCACGGCACGGCGGCGGGGCTGAACCCCTTCGTAGCGGACCAGGTCAAGAAGGGAACCGGATCCGGTTCGGTCGTAGTAGATGCCGCCGCCCCCGCGGATCACGGTCTTGGAATGCTCATCGAGAACCCAGGCGAAGGAAACGCGGGGCGAGAACGCCAGCCGCTTGGTGGCCAGAAAATTCTGCCAGTCGTAGCGCAGGCCCGGCGTGATGGAGAACCGCGTGTTCACCTTGTACTGGTCCTGGACGAACGCGCCCGCCTCCTGCTGGTGATAGACGAAATGCACGTCGCCAGAGTTCTGGAAGTAGCCGGAGGGCTGGTTGTTCTGGTAATTCTCGAGCGCCGTGGTCAGCACGGTAACGCCGTCAGCCGCAAGCGTGGGGCCGAAGCGGTAAGAGCCGAGGGCGTTCGTGTTGTCGTCGAAAGCGCGGCGATTGAGGTGCGGCACGCCTGCGCCGAACTTGACGAAGTGACGGCCGTGGGTCCACGTCATGCTGTCGTAGATGCGGAGGTTGTAGTCGGTGGAGAGGGCGTCGTTCTGCGCCGAGCCGGTGGTGAAGTAGCCCGCGACGCTCACGCGCGGCGCCTCGCTGGTGTTTACGTTATGGCTGAAGTCATGCTCGCCGACGATGGAGAACTGGTTGAGCAGAACCGCGGAGAGCGTGGAGTCGACGTGAAACTTCAGGTCGTCTTCGTGGTAGCGATTGTTGTAGCCGGCCTGCGCCATCGACTGGCCGCCGACGCCCTGGTTCTGGCCCGTCCAGTCTTCGTAGCTGTATTCCGCGTAAGCCGAGTGCCGATCGCTGAACTGGTGCGCCGCACGGGTGCTGAACTCCGTGTCGCGCGTGGGAGCCGGCACATTGGCGCTGAAGTACCCCGAAGGGTTGCCGGCCGTGGGCTGCAGGTTGGCAAATACCACCGCGTCCACATCCTCTTCCGCGCGATTGAAGGAGCCCAGGAAGCTGCTTTTCGGTGCAAAGAAGATGGGGCCGGTCACATGCCCCTCATACACGCGGCGCTGCTCTTGGGGCTTCACCGGCGCCAGCGCATTTTGCGCGTTCAGGGCCGAGTCGCGAAACAGAAAATTGAACTGCCCGTGGTAGTGGTCGGCGGCGGACTTGGTGATGATCTCCATCTGCCCGCGGCCCGGCCAGTAGTATTGCGCGGAATAAGGATCCTGGTTGATGCGGACTTCCTGCACGGCAGAAGCCGAAACCGTGGAGCGATTGGCTTCGACTCCATCGACGATCAGGCCGGAGCCGCCCGTTGCGGTCGCGCTGTCGTCCAGAAAGGCGCTCATCGCGCCGGCAAGATCGTTGTCGAAAATGGGCAGGGCCTTGAGATCGCCCGCCGTCATCACCGAGGCGTCCTGGTTCTCCTCGGAAGAAGTCAGATCGTCGTTCGTGTCGGCGTTGACCCTCACGTTGGTCGACAGCGCCGCAATCGGAAGCACGATCTTTAGCGGTACGGCAAAGGGCTTGCTTGGCCCGGCAGCCGACGTTGCCGCAACCGGCGCCGCGATCACCACCGGCGTCTTAATGGTCTCGAATCCAGGCTCGGAGATGACCAGGGTGAAGTTGCCCGGATGCGGAGGAACCACCTGGAAGCTGCCGTCGCCGCTGGAGTGATAGGTGCCTGCCGTGGCGCCGTTCGCGTCGAGCAGGTCAATCTCCGCTCCAGGAACGATGGCGCCCGTCGGGTCGGCAACAACGCCAGTGATAGGAGGGGTCGAAGGCAGTCCGGGGTTGGGACCGGTCGAGGCGAGAAGGGCGCAAGGCGCCAAAAACAATGCCAGGGCGAGAGGGCGAATCATGTGAATCTCCAAAGCAAAGCTCGCGACCGGTTCACATTACAAAGCGGTTACGAGCGAAAAGGTTTACATCGGCGCAGAGCCCTTATCCGCCCTGCAAATGCCTGTAGCCGACCGAATCAAACGGGGAGAGACGTCTTCGGCGCGGAGTCCGCAATCCGAATGACGCAACCGCCAGAGTGCGTGCTCTGTGCCGGAACACCCAAACCGTGGCTGAGACTTTACTGATCTACCGCTTAATCGATTTTCGCAGGGATGATGGCCGTCGTCCAGTCAAAAGCGGAGTCAACAACCAGGTCCGGCGGCTCCTCCATCAGGTTCTGCGGACCGAACCCAAATTGACATCCCAGGCTCCAGGCGCCGGCATTGCGCGCGGTCAGTACGTCTACCTTGCTGTCGCCGATCATCAGGGTTTCTTCGGGACGGACGTTCGCTTCCCCCATCAGCGAGCGCAAACCCATGGGATCGGGCTTCTTGAGCGGGAAACTGTCGCCCCCGCAGATGCGGAAGAAGAAATCGCCCATGCCAAGCCCCTCGCAGATGGCGCGCGCCGGCCGAACCGGCTTGTTGGTCAGCACCGCCATGGGACGCGTGCCACCATTGGGAAGACTGCGCAACGCCGCCAGCGACTCCAGCACGCCCTCATACGCATACGTGTAGTCGAGCTTGTGCTCGCGATAGTGATCCAGGAAAAACGTGTACGCGGTGGCCAGTTCTTCGTCATGAACCTCGTCCGGCGAGACGCTGTTTTCGACCGCCAGCGAGCGCCGAACGAGCAACGCAGCCCCGTTGCCCACGAAACTGGCAATGATGTCGTCGTCAAGATGAGGACGCCCCATGTGTTCAAGGGCCGCGTTTACGCTGTTGCAAAGGTCGCGCGCGGAGTCGATCAGCGTTCCATCCAGATCGAAGACCAGCAGCTTGATGGAGTCGACCGGGACCGGACGAAGTTCACGAATCATGTCTTCAGTGTAATGGGGGGATGACGACGGGCGGATCGTCCTTTGTCGAAAGCAGGGACGATCCGCCGAAGCGGAAAACCGAATCAATGCTCGCGTTGTGCGAGCCACTTCTGCAGGTTCGGCTCCTGCAGCTTGCGCATTTCAATGCAACCGTTGATGCGCTCGATGGCGTGCTTTGCCGCTTGATCGGCCGACGCCACCTTGTGCGCGGACAGGAACTCCTTCACTTGGTCGCGCGACTCCTCTGTGCAGAAGGCGCTGGTGGAGCTGACCAGAATGTTGCCCATCTCCGGCGTCAACAGCGCATGAATTGCGTCCCAGTGGTCCTGAATGTACTTCCAGGCGAGCTCACGGGTGGCTTCAATCTGCAAAGGAATTGCGAACTGGATCGCTGCGTCCTGGTTGCGTACCTTGCTGGTTAGCGCGTAATCCAGCGAACGCGTGGCCAGTTCCGGGTTTTCAAACTGCGCTAGCAGCCGCAGTGCGCCTTCCTGCAACTCCGGATTGCTCGACGTCTCGTAGAACTTTTGCAAGTGATCGAACATCGCGGTGTCGCCATTGCGGGCCGCAATCGAAAGCGCCGCCTGGCCCAGCGTTGCGTCAATCGATGCCGGGTCGGCCATGTACTTTGCGGCAATCTCCCTTGCTTGTGCCAGCACCGCCGGGTCTTTTCCGAAGTAGCCCAGCACGCCAAACAAGCGGGCGCGCAGTTCGCGGGTGTTCGGGGTGTCCATCTCCGAGGGCGGTCCCAGCTTCGCGTACTCCGCCGAGAAAGTGGCGCGAAGCCACGCTGCGATCCCGTCCCGCTCCTCCTGGGTGGCGGCGATCCGCTGATAAACGGTATTGACATTGCCCAACGCCGAGCCGAGCACTGCCGCGCTGTGGTCGGCTTTCACGGCGCTCACCAGGTCCATGTAATCGCCTACGGTGGCCTTGTTCGCTCGCACCTGCGCCCACTCATCGCCGATCAGGTTGATCCGCTCAGCGGGCTTCAGATCTGTTTCCACGTGGGCAACCAGCTTCTCGTACACTTCAGCAGGGTACGCCGTACGGTAGTAGCCCTTTCCCGTCGCGTTGGCGAAGAATGGGTCCCCATCCGGAACCTTCAGGCTTGCCTCGCCGGGCGTCAGCAACTCGCACGATTCGCCATCTGATTCCGTCCGGAAGCACACCGGCACCGTCCACTTCTGCAAGCCCTCCGCTTTCGTGCTGGGAGAGAGATAGAAGCGCTTCTGCGTCACCGGGACACTGCCCTGTGCGGGCTTCTCGAACGTGAGAATCGGCTCGCCCGGCTGCTCCACAAGGCTCGACATAATCTTGTCCACCGGCTTGTGGCTGGTCGCCGTCTGCGCATTCCAGAAGTCCTCGGCGGTGGCGTTGCCGTATAGGTGCGCAGCCAGGTACGCGTGCACGCCCTTGCGGAACGTCTCCTCGCCCAGGTAGTTCTCCACCATCAGCAGCACGTTGCCGGCCTTGCCGTAGGAGATGCCGTCGAACATCTGCTCGATCTCTTCGCGCGTATCGGCTTTCGCCTTGATCGCGCGCGTGGTTGGTTGCGCGTCCAGGTTCAGCGTGCCGTCTTCTCCTTGCCACCACCTCCTGGTCGATGTTCCATTCCGGATGCATGGCGGCCACCGGCTTGTTCTCCATCCAGGAAGCAAAGCCTTCGTTCAGCCAGATGTTGTCCCACCACTGCATGGTGACCAGGTCGCCGAACCACTGATGCGCCATCTCGTGCGCGATCACCTCCGCAACCCCCTTCTTCGATCCCACTGAAGCGGTCTTCGGGTCGATCAGCAGATCTGTCTCGCGGTAGGTGATGGCGCCAAAGTTCTCCATCGCTCCCGCCTCGAAATCCGGGAGCCCAATCAGGTCAAGCTTCTTCAGCGGATAGGGAATTCCAAAGTAGGTGTTGTAGTAGTGCAGTACGTATTTGGCGATATCGACTCCGTAGTGGGTCAGCTCCACCTTGTCGGGCGTCGAGCACACGCGAATCTGCACGCCATCCTGTTCTCCGCCGGTGCATTGAAAGTCCCCAACCAGAAAAGCGACCAGGTAGGTGGACATTTTAGGCGTCGAATCGAACGCGATGGTGTGCTTGCCGTCGCCCGGGCCGGGCGTATCGCTCTTGATGGGGCTGTTCGAAATAACGGTGTCGCCCTTGTCCACCACCAGCGTCACATCGTATGTGGCTTTGAACGCGGGCTCGTCGAAGCTTGGAAATGCCCGCCGCGCGTCGGTTGACTCAAACTGGGTTACCGCGTAATTCCGCTTCGCCGTCTTCGAAAGATAGAAGCCCCGCAACTCGTTGTTCAGGATGCCGGTGTAGTGAATCGTGAGGGTCGCCTTGCCGGCGGGAATCTGCTGCGGAAAGGTGAAGGTGGTCTGCTCCTTCTCCTTGTCTGACGCCACGGTGCCCGTCTGCTCCTTGCCCGCGGCCTTCCCCGCAGCCCGCACGGTCACGCTCTGGAACTCGATCTCGGCCGAATTCAGCGTGATGGCCGTGGAGGCCTCCTTCATATCCACATCGATCTGTTCCACGCCGGTAAACGTCGCGGCCTTCAGATCAGGCGTGAGCAACAGGCTGTAGTGCTCGGGAATGACGGTTTTGGGAAGACGCTGCGCATCGGCGGCGCGTGAGGAAACGAGCAACAAACAAGTGAATGCGGCCGCGGTTGCAAACGCGGCGCGCGCGGAGATGCAAGAACAACGAATCATACGTTTCCTCGTGGTGAAGACTGGATCGAAGAGCCGCGCGACATGCGCCGACCGTCCATTTTAGGGCAGATGGGCACTTGGCGGCATAGGCTGTCCGACTGCAGCGAGTGGCCCTGTCTCTTATATCTGGTTCTGGTCAGGTAGCAGACCATCAAATCGCCATTGGCCCATCGCAATATGAGCGGAATTCCCATTACGCAATCCGTTCGTCACACAATTCGCGCCACTCGTCACTTTTCCGCGATCAGTTCGCTGTGCTGCTCTCTATTTCGCAAAGAATCCAGCAGCAGCATGCAGGCGCCCGTCACCACCGCGCTGTCGGCCACGTTGAAGTCCGGCCAGTGATAGCTGAAGATGTGCACCTCGATGAAGTCCACCACCGAGCCGTAAACGATGCGATCGTGCACGTTGCCGAGTGCGCCCGCGAAGATCAACGCCAGCGCAACCGTGGTAAGCGTGAAACGGCTGCCGAGCCGCACCAGGCCCAGGAGCATGGCCAGTGCGGCCAGCAGCGTAAAGGTCACCAATGCCCAGCGCACCGCGTGCGGCGACGCCGAATCGGCGAAAAGCGAGAATGCCGCGCCGTCATTGGTCCAATGCGTGATCCGCAACACCTGCGGGATGATCGGAATGGCTCCGCCCAGCCGCACATGCGCCGACACCCATACCTTGGTGAGCCGGTCGGCGACGAACACGGCAAGCGAAATCAGCAGAAGCCATGGCAGCCTCCGCGGGGCAGGGAAGGTCATGCGACTGGCTCCGGGTGGGGCGGAGCTATCTGCATTTCGCGAAGCGCCCCCTGGCAGCGCGTGCACACATTCTCCCAGATGCCGTAGTTCGACACTTCGGGCATGAAGTTCCAGCAGCGCGCGCACTTGTGACCGCTTGCCGGCAGCGCCGTAACCGTCAACTCGGAACCATCCACGACCGTCACGCGCGACACGTTGAGAATTTCCTTCAGCCCGTCCGCATGCTTTCTCAGCAACGCCAACTCGTCGCCCGAGGCCGCAATCTCAAGCTCCGCCTCCAGCCCCTTGCCGATGCGCTTCGCCTGCCGCGCTTCTTCCAGCACAATCAGAGCCTTGTCGCGAATCTGGAAAAGTTGCTTCCATTCGTCCAGCAGCGTCCCGGGCTCCTGCGTGAACACCTCCTCCGGCTTGGGGAACAACGCCAGATGCACGCTCTTCTCGCGCCCCGCCACCTCCGGCATGTAATCCCAAACCTCGTCGGCCGTAAAGCTCAGAATCGGCGCCACCAGCCGTACCAGCGCTTCCGCGATCTTCCAAAGCACGGTCTGTGCCGAGCGCCGCGCCAGGCTCGACGGTGCAAAGGTGTACATGCGGTCCTTCAGCACGTCCAGATAAAACGAGCTCAAGTCGACAATCGCAAACTCATTCACCGCGTGATAGACGCGATGAAACTCGAATGCGTCATACCAGCCGCGAATCTTTTCCGTCAGGTCGCGCGTGCGCGCCAGCATGTAGCGATCGAGCGGCTGCAACTCGTGCTCCGGCACATGATCGCGCGCGGGATCGAACCCGTTCAGGTTCCCCAGCAGAAACCGAAACGTGTTCCTGAGCTTGCGATACAGATCCGCACAGCGCGCCATCAGGTTCTCGCTCGCCGCCATGTCTTCCCGGAAATCAATCGACGCCACCCACAGCCGCACGATGTCCCCGCCCATGCGCTCGGCAATGTCCACGGGATCCACGCCGTTGCCCAGCGACTTCGACATCGCCCGCCCCTGTTCGTCGAGCGTCCAGCCCGCCGTCGCCACGTGCGAATACGGCGCCCGCCCGCGCAACGCCACGCTGGTCAGCAGCGACGAGTGGAACCACCCGCGATGCTGGTCGCCGCCCTCGAGATAGAGCACCGGCACCGCGTCTTCCTTCTGAAACTTCGCGTAGTGCGCCCTCAGGTCCCCATCCGCCTCGCACACCGCGAACCAGCTCGTGCCCGAGTCGAACCACACGTCCAGAATGTCCGTCTCCTTGCGGAATTCCTTGCCTCCGCAGTGCGCACACGCTGCGCCGCCCGGCAGCAGCGCTCCCACCTCAGTCGTGTGCCACGCCTCCGCACCCTGGCGTTCGAACAGATCCACCACCCTGCGATTCAGCGCCGCGTCAACAATCGGCTTCGCGCAATTCGTGCACATCAGCACCGCGATCGGCACACCCCAGATCCGCTGCCGGCTGATGCACCAGTCCGGCCGCGTCGCAATCATGTTGGTGATGCGCTCCTTGCCCCACGCCGGATCCCACACCACCTTGTCGATCTCCTCGATCGCCAGCTGTCGGTACGTCGTCTCGGTGCTGTCCGCACGCTTCACCGGCGTCTCGAGGCCAATGAACCACTGCTCCGTAGCCCGGAAGATCACCGGGTGATGGCAGCGCCAGCAGTGCGGGTAGGAGTGATTGAGATCTCCTGACGCCAGCAGCGCGCGATTCTCCTCCAGCATGGCCACGATAATCGGGTTCGCCTGCCATACCGTCTTCCCTTCATAAGGCGCCGGGGTAGCAAGCCTCCACGCTTCGGGATCGGCGTGAATCCGCCCCCCCGCGTCCACCCGGCAAGTAAGGTCGAGGCCGTACTTCTGGCCGGTGTAAAAGTCGTCCGCGCCATGCGACGGAGCCGTGTGCACCGCGCCCGTGCCGGTGTCGGCAGTTACGTAGGTGCCCAGCACTCCCAGGATGCTGCGCTCCAGGAACGGATGCTGGTAAGTCGTGTTCTCCAGCCGGCTGCCCTTGAAGCGCGCGATCTCCTCCGCCCCTTCCAGCTTGCAGGCCGCGATCACCGATTCCGCCAGCTCTGCCGCCACGATATACACCGGGCCTGGCTTTCCGCCCTCGTCCGCCGTTGCCAGCGCCACGTATTCAAAGTCCGGATGAAACGTCACCGCCAGCGATGCCGGCAGCGTCCACGGTGTGGTGGTCCAGATGATGGTGTAAACCTCGCGCCCGGCCAGCGCCGCGTCCAGCGAGCCCGCATCCGACGTCATCTTGTAGCGCACGTAGATCGAGGGGCTGGTGTGCATCTCGTACTCGATCTCCGCATCCGCCAGCGCCGTCCGGTCATGGGTGCACCAGTAAACCGGCTTCAGCCCCCGGTACACAAACCCCTTCTCCAGAAATCCGTAAAAAGCCTCCAAAGTCCGCGCCTCGTAGGGCCGCGACATCGTCCGGTAGGGGTCTTCCCAGCGCCCGAATACCCCGATCCGCTCAAATTGCGAAGTCTGCAGGTCAATATATTTCTGCGCGTACGCCCGGCATGCATCCAAAACTTCTGGGACGGGCATTTCGAGCTTGCGGCGCCCGAGCTGCTCATCCACTTTGATCTCAATGGGAAGGCCATGGCAGTCGTATCCGGGAACGTAGGGCGCATCGAATCCGGCCATCGTCTTGGACTTGACCACAAAGTCCTTCAATCCCTTGTTCAGCGCATGACCAAGGTGGATCGGCCCGTTGGCGTACGGCGGCCCGTCGTGAAGAATGTAGGGCGGCCTTCCGGCGCCCGCCTTTCGCAGCGCGTCATAGAGGCGCATTTCCGCCCAGCGCTTCAGGCGAAGTGGCTCATTTTGAGGAAGATTGGCCTTCATCGGGAAGGTCGTTTGAGGCAAGGTCAGAGTCGCCTTCAGTTCCGGCGCAGAGGACATCATCGCTCCATTACGGGTCAAAAGCCGTTCATTTTTAGTGTAACTGCCGCCGCAAGTGTTTTTTGGGTAACAAACCAATACCCCTGGTCGTCTATTGTGTATGGGATTCAACAACCCAGCGGATTATGAGATTCTGGAGCGCGAAGCCCAGCGGCGCGCACCCAACACATCCGGAAACGGGGCAGCTCCTGCTTCGCCCTCTCCGGATTCCGGCTCCTCCTCTTTGACATACAGCGGGACAAATCCCCGCGAGGTCGAGCATAATGAGATATTGGGCCGGGGGCGTCAGTACCGGTCCCCAGCAAGAGCGGGAGGCCCAGCCTCCCGTGAAGATGGCAACAGACTTATGACTCAGCCAGATACCGAAGGCTCATCTGCCGTTTCAGGCATCGAGGGCCACGAACTCGATTCGTTCCTGGGGAAGGCTTTTGAAGAAAAGCCCATCTGGACCGGGCTCTACGAGAGCCTCCACGACACCTTTTTCCCCCCCAAGCTGCCGCCCCTCGAGCTCACCTCGACGCCCATTCCGGTCCCCGACCGCATGGCCGTCAAGACCAATCCCTGGGCCGTCGGCACCGCCACCGTGGTGAATGGCGCCATCCTGGCGATCATTCTGTTCATGGGGGCGCGCGTCGTTATCCAGCACATCACCCAGGCCCAGGTAACCCCCATCGACGTGGGCGAATTCAAGATCGATGCCCCCAAGTCGCAGCAGCAGGCCGGCGGCGGTGGCGGCGGCGGCGACCACTCCCTGGTTGATCCCATCAAGGGCAAGCTGCCCAAGCTCGACAAGGCGCCCGTCACGCCTCCCATGGTTCCCATCCTCGACAAGCCCAAGCTTGCCGTTGACTCCGCCATCGCCGTGCAAAACGACATCAAGCTACCCGATAACCCCAACCTCCCCATGATCGGGGTCCATAATTCCGCCAACGTCACCCTGGCCTCCAACGGGCAGGGAACCGGCGGCGGCATGGGCACTGGCTCCGGCGGCGGCCTCGGCTCGGGAACCGGCAATGGCTACGGTCCCGGAACCGGTGGCAACACCGGCGGCGGAGTGGAGCGAGTTGGCGGCCTGGTTTCCGCGCCCGTACCGCTGCTCACGCCTGAGGCCGAGTTCTCTGATGAAGCTCGCCGCGCCAAGTACCAGGGCGAGGTCATGATCACCCTCATCGTCGACGCGCAGGGCAATCCCATCAATCCTCGTGTGGTTCGGCCGCTGGGCATGGGACTCGACGAAAAGGCCCTCGAAGCGGTGCGGAAGTACAAGTTCAAGCCCGCCATGAAACAGGGCAAGCCCGTCCCCGTCATCATCACCATCGCCGTCAACTTCCGGCTTTATTAAGGCGCGTCCTCCAAGGCTGCCCCGGTGCTCCGCCCTGACTCCATCAGGGCGGGAGACCAGACCTCCCGATACATGCCTCACACATCCAGTCGATTTGAAGCAGCAACCCGGCCGTACCAGTGTCCCGAATCTTTGATCGTGCGCTTCTGGGTTCTGAAGTCGGTGTAGATCAATCCATATCGTTCCGTGAAGCCCTCCGCCCATTGAAAATTGTCGAGTAAGGTCCAGGCATGGTAGGCGCGAACCCGGGCTCCCCCGGCGATTGCGCGAGCCAGTTCCGCGAGCGTCTCTCGGTACCACTGGATGCGGCGCCCGTCTGGAATGCTGCCGCCTGCCTCTTCCTCCGGACCATCGAGATAGCCGCAACCGCTCTCGGTAATTTCAATGATGGGATGGTTGTACTCCCTCGAAATTTGAGTGACCAGGTCGTAAATTCCCGGCGCCCACACTTCCAGGCCGGCCTCGGTAAGCGGACCTTCCGCCGGCATCGCGGCACGGAAGCGCGTATACGGATCGCGTCCGCCCGGCGAATTATTTTCGATCTCGGTGCCGCTGAAGTTGCCGCCGCTCTCAAACTTTTCCTTGCTCGCGTCCGACACAATACGGCGTGTGTAATAGTGAAATCCGACCCAGTCCAGCGGCGCGTATAAAAGCTTCTCGTCGCCTGCCTTGAAGCCCATCACTTCGTACGGAGGCTCGCCAACAAAGGCCTTCGGATAGTGGCCGCTCATGGCCGCCTCCAGGAAGAAGACATTGTTCATGGCGTGATACCGGGCAGCCGCGGCGCGGTCATCCTCCGAGTCGGTCTTCGGATACGCAGGAGCCATCTCATACGCGCTCCCTACCGTCGCTTGCGCCGAGGCGGCCTTCACCGCGCGGTGCGCCTCGCCCTGCGCCAGCCCCAGGGTGTGCGCCGCCTTCAGAAAATCGCTGAAGCTTGTGCGGCAGGGCGGAAACGCACCCGCCGCGTACCCCATGAACGCAATTGCCCACGGCATGTTGAACGGTGCCCAGACCGTGATGCGATCCCCCAGATGCTTGGCAAGAATACCGGCATAGTCGGCGAAATAGCCGGCCAGGTCCCGGTTCGGCCAGCCGCCCTTGTCTTCCAGCGCTTGAGGAAGATCCCAGTGATACATCGTGCACCATGGGCGAATTCCGGCAGCGAGAAGCGCATCGACGAAGCGGCTGTAATAATCGAGCCCCTTCCTGTTGGGAGCGCCAATCCCCGTGGGCTGAATCCTCGGCCACGAGACCGAAAACCGATAGCTCTTCTGATGCAGGCTTTTGGCAAGTGCAATGTCTTGCGAATAGCGGTGATACTGATCGCAGGCCACGTCGCCCGTCACCCCACCTCGCACCTTCCCACGCGTGTGCGTAAACCGGTCCCAGATCGACTCGCCTTTGCCATCCTCGTTCCATGCACCTTCGTTTTGATAAGAGGCCGTGGCCACGCCCCAGAGAAAACCATCGGGGAATCGTGCTTCCTTGATCAACGCGTCCGACACGGTCCCTGGCGCTTGGTTGAAGGTGGCCGGGCCGGCGGCCGTGGCGCGCCACGGATTGAGTGCTACGCCCGCGGTTGCGGCCAGAGAACGAGCTGCGAACTGACGACGATTCATCAAGGCTCCTCGTTGCTCGATCTCCTGCCGGAAATCGCGCATTGCCCATGACTATACTTCAGCGCCAAAGCCTGAACTGCCGCGAAGCGTCAGATACCTCTCGAGGAATGCCGCATGAATAAAGCTGTTAACCGTCCGTGTTAACTGTCCTTGAAGATCACCTGGCGCCAGCAACGTTGCCTTCGCCGTTCATCTAATTCTCCGAAGGCAATTCAATGTGATCGACCACGAGAATCGTCACCGGCCCTTTGCCCGGCTCGAGCTTCAGCCCCAACTGCTCCTCAAGTGCCGTAAAGAGCGACGGTCCGCTCTCGGCGCTCTGTCCTGGCGCGGCGCCGTCGTCCTGCGCCCACTTCAACTTCAACTCAAAGCGGCCATCGAGCCCGGTCTTGTCCTCCACCACGCGCCCCAGCGTGCGCGACAACTGCTCGGCCAGCATTTGCAGCGAGTGCTCTCCCTGTACAGTCAGCGTCGAGTTGCCGGTGTTGATGACTGTCCCGTTCAACTTCGGCGCCCCAATCCTGGGTCCGCCTTTCGCCACCACCAGCGCATAGAGCGGCAAAGTGCGCGTCTCCTCATGCGTCTTGAGAGCAAACCGGTCCGCCAGCAGCGCCTGCAGCATGCGCTGTTTTCGCTGCCTCGCCTCGCCGGAATCGAGCGCGCGCATCTGCTCATCCACCGCCGGGTCCGCCTTCGCTTCCATATCGAACTTCTTGGCCCGCATCCACGCCGGGCCGCCGTCAATCCGTGTCTCCGCCATGCCAAATGCCCATTGGATCAGCGCCAGCGCCGTGACGTTCTGCGCCTTGAAATGCCCATCGGTCGGCGCACTCCAGATGTGCGAGTGAGAACTGCCGGGCCGGTCCTCCCCGGGATTCGGCCGGATCACAGCCACGTCAAATACGTCCGCGGCCGGGCCTGATTTTCCCTCGCCGGCCGTAGCCGACTGCGCGCCGCAAACCGCCGGCGTCAGCACCAGGGCAAAGGTCGCCGCACTGCAGATCCCGCGTGGGACGCCAAAGAACCAACCCATCGCCTTTTCCTCTTCGTTGCAGACGTATGCGGTCATCCGGCCGCTCAAACTCATCGGAAGGCATGCTGGTTTTTTCTGTTCTTTCTCCTCTCCGAATGCCGAGATTCCCCCGCCTCATCGATCGCGTGTGACACGCTCCGCCGATCCCGATATGCTGGGTGCCAATGCCGACCGCGCTCCAGCCCACCCGCTCGCGTCTCAACCCGGCGCTCGGC
This sequence comes from uncultured Acidobacteriota bacterium, assembly GCA_963744185.1. GTDB lineage: Bacteria > Acidobacteriota > Terriglobia > Terriglobales > Acidobacteriaceae > Telmatobacter. Next base: position 266,666 of record CAVUSR010000004.1, read on the forward strand.
ACGCTGATTCTCCTCATCTGCCTCAACCTGCTCAACTACATCGACCGCTACATCCTCCCCGGCGCCCAGGCCCTGGTGCAAAAGGAGTACGGCTGGAGCGACCAGCGCATGGGGGCTCTAACCACGGCGCTGTTCGTTGTCTACATGCTGGTGGCGCCGCTGACCGGCTGGATGGGCGATCGAATCTCCCGCAAGCCTTTGATTATTGGCGGGGCGGTGCTGTGGAGCCTGGCCACGCTCGGCACCGCCTGGGTGCACGACTACTGGACGCTCTACCTTCGCCACGCTCTGGTGGGAGTGGGCGAGGCGACGTTCGGCATCTTCGCGCCCGCGGTTCTGGCCGATTTCTACCCCGAACGCGACCGGAACCGGATCCTTTCAATCTTCTACCTGGCGATTCCGGTGGGCGCAGCCATCGGTTATCTCGCCGGCGGGGAACTGGGAACGCTGTACGGATGGCGCGCGCCGTTCTTCCTTTGCGCGATTCCGGGGCTGCTGGTGGCCGCGCTGTACGGATGGCTCGGGCGCGAGCCCGACCGGGGCGCCACCGACCACGTGAAGCCGACCCTGAATCGGACCACGTTTCTGGGGCTGTTCCGGAATGGCGCCTTCCTCACGGCGACGCTCGGGCTGGCGGCGTTGACCTTTGCGATGGGCGGCATTTCAGCGTGGGTGCCGACGTTTCTGCATCGCTCGGCTGGCTTGAGCGTGGCCAACTCGAGCCTGGTGGTAAGCGGAATCACCGTGATCGACGGCATTGCCGGCACGGTGGCCGGCGGATGGATCGCGCAGCGCTGGCTGCGCACCAACCATCGCGCCCTCTACCTGGTCTCGTTCTGGAGCGTCGCCCTCACGTTGCCTTGCGGCGCGCTGGTCTTCTTCGGGCCCCCAAAGTGGGCAGTGCCGGCGCTGTTTGTCGCGGAGTTTTTCCTCTTCCTCAACACCGGGCCGCTGAATACCGCCATCGTCAACTCGGTGTCCTTCAAGGTGCGGGCCACCGCGATCTCGGTGAACCTGTTCTTCATTCACTTCTTCGGCGACACGTTCTCCCCGCAGATCATCGGGGCCGTCTCCGATCGAACCAACCTGCGGCTGGCGCTGGGGCTCACGCTCGTGTCGCTGGTGGTCTCAGCGGGCATTCTGCTGGCCGGTACGCGCTTTGCCCCGCCGCTGGAAGACGACCCCTCGCGTCCCCAAGACAATCCCCACCATCCATGCGGGGGTGTGCTGGAGTAACGAGTGTGGGATCGGTTGTTCGATACGGCTGTACCCGCCGTCGCGCAGTTGAGAACCGTCATCCCCGACGTCGAAGGTCAGCGGGTGGTCCTGATCACGGCGGTTGGTGACGGCCAATACAGCCGGCCGCTCTTCCGGGCGCACATACTCATCCAAGGTTCCCGAAACCGGGAGGAAAGCTGTCCCTCCCAAACTCCGGGGACACAGAAAGAGGAGGGCGCTACCCACCCCCCCTATGTAGCAAAATCTTCGCCGAAGCCCCTTCCGCAAAGGCAACTGTTTCAAAGGCTTCCAAGCGAGCCGTTCATTTAGCCTTCGCTTTTTGTATATCCATCAGGAGTCCGCATGAAGGTCGCTAAATGGGGAAATAGCCTCGCCGTCCGGCTCCCGGCATCGCTCGTCGCCGAATTGGGCCTGAGCGAAGGAGACCAAATCGACCTCATCCGCAACCCGGAAGGAGTCTTCAGCGTCTCCCTGCGTGACTTCGACGAGCGCCGAAGAGACGCCATCGAATGGATGCGCCCTCCAGGGCAGTCAGGCCTCAATATCAATCCGGCAATGCTGATGAGCTTCCTGGACGGGTCCGAGGAGTCGAACCGACAGTCGGAAGCTGAATCGGATCGCGCCTAGGCTTCCACCAGCTCCGCGCTCTTCTTCCCGTAGTGGCTTTCCACGTAGCGGTCGAGGATCTCCTTGAACTCCGCCACGATAGTGTCGCCGCGCAAAGTGGTGTGCAGCTTGCCGTCGACGTAAACCGGAGCCACGGGGTCTTCAAAGGTGCCCGGAAGACTGATGCCGAGGTTCGCGTGCTTCGATTCGCCGGGGCCGTTGACCACGCATCCCATGACCGCCAGCTTCAACTCCTCGACGCCGGGATATTGCTTGCGCCACTCCGGCATGGAGGCGCGAAGGTAACCCTGAATCTGCTCGGCCAGCTCCTGGAAATAGGTGCTGGTGGTGCGGCCGCAACCGGGGCAGCTCGTCACCTGCGGCATGAAGCTGCGGATGGACAGCGACTGCAAAATCTGTTGCGCGGCCTGCACTTCTTCGGTGCGGTCGCCGTTCGGCTTGGGAGTCAGGCTGACGCGGATGGTGTCGCCGATCCCCGCGAGCAGCAATGGTGCGAGCCCAGCCGTCGAGGCGATCAGCCCCTTCGCGCCCATGCCGGCCTCGGTCAGGCCAAGGTGCAGGGCGTAGTCGCAGCGGGCCGCGAGGTTGGTGTAGACATCGATGAGGTCGCGGACGCCGGAAACCTTGGCGGAGAGGATGATCTGATCCTTGCGAAGGCCGTAGTGCTCGGCGGCCTTGGCGGAATCGAGCGCGCTGACCACCATGGCTTCCATCATCACGTCGCGGGCCGGCTGCGGATTGGCCGAGCGGCTGTTCTCGTCCATCATGCGCGTGAGCAGCGCCTGGTCGAGCGAGCCCCAGTTGACGCCGATGCGCACCGGCTTCTGGTTCTCAACCGCGCACTCCACCATGGTGCGGAAGTTGTCGTCGTTCTTGCGGCCCACGGAGACGTTGCCGGGGTTGATGCGGTACTTGGCCAGGGCGCGGGCAGTGGCGGGATACTTCTTCAGCAGCAGGTGCCCGTTGTAGTGGAAATCGCCGACGATGGGGACGGTGATGCCGCGCCTGTCGAGGCCCTCGACGATGGCGGGAACGGCGGCCGCGGCCTCTTCGTTGTTGACCGTGACGCGGACGATCTCGGAGCCGGCGAGCGCCAGTGCGGCGACCTGCTCAATGGTGCCTGCCACATCGGCGGTGTCGGTGTTGGTCATCGACTGCACCACGACCGGAACTTCCCAGCCTACGCGGACTTGCCCGATCCGGACCGTCGGGGTCTTTCTGCGCTGAATCTCTGGCATACAAACCTCATATCCAGTTTACTAGGAGCGAGCAATTGGAGGGGTTGAAGGAGGTTTTCCGTGGCCAAGGCCAAAAAGTCTTCCCCATTCAACGCCAAAGGGCCATCCGAAGGAAAGGTCCAAAAGCGCTCGGCTATGAAGCCGGCGACGGAGCGGGTGCGCATCCTGGCCGAGGGTTTACGGGCGGAACTGGAGCAGTGGCCGGGCGTGACCGTGAAGCGCGCCTTTGGCATGGTTCTGGCCTATCGAGGAAAGACCGTCTTCGGTGCGCTGCCGGACACAAAGGCGATCTACCACGAGGACGCGATCATGCTGAAGTTTGCCGAGGAGAAGCCGGCGCTCATGAAGCGCATCGAGGGCGATCCGCACTTTATTTCGGCGGCGCTGGCCACCGGCCGCAGTTCGAAATCCGAAGGCCGGAAGTGGCGGTTCTTCCTGATCCGGGAAGATCGGGATGTGCATGCCGCCATCGAGTGGCTGGCGGAAGCGTACCAACTCGCACGCGGACGGCGCGGTTGAGATCCGCAACGTCCGCCGCAAGCCGGGTTGGAATTCACGCTTTGAATGGGCCCGTGCTAAAGATTTGCTGATCGGTTTCCAGAGATGAGGCGAACAAGGACGGTGAGCAAGACGGCGCCGATGACGGCGATGATGATGCTACCGATCATGCCGTGCTGGCCGGTGGTGCCGAAGCCGAGCATGCCCGAGATCCAGCCGCCGATGAGAGCTCCGACCAAACCCACAACCATGTCCATGATGAACCCGAAGCCCGAGCCTTTCATGAGCTTTCCGGTGATCCACCCGGCGATGACTCCAATGACGATCCACGCGAGAACTGAGTGACCCATTCAATATTCCTCCAACCCCTTGGATGCGCACTTTTGGAATTAGCGTGGCGAGGATGTGTGATTGTTTCAGGGAGGGAAGTCCCGGAGTATCGCTCCGGAGAGCTTGGCGACACATGATAAAACTGAGCGGTGGACCATCAACGCCGCATGGGCGCAGTGCGCCGCAAGTTGACACGCGCAGGCCTTTCCGGGCTCCTGATAACGCATCTTCCTGACGTTCGCTACCTTTGCGGTTTCACGGGCTCGAGCGCGCGCGCTGGCGGTGACGCGAAGGAGCGCGCGGTTGTTTACCGATGGCCGTTACACGGCCCAGGCCGGTGAAGAGGTGAAGGCCGCGCAAGTTGAGATTGTGTCGGGTGGTCCGGCTGTTGCGGCGGTGCAATGGCTGGCGGCGCAGGCGGGTGTGGAATTCGCCGCCTTCGATGGAGCGTGGACCAGCGTGGCGGACCTGGCGCGATGGAAGAAGGCGCTGCCGGCGCGCCTGCGGAAGAGCTTTCTGGCGCCGTTGGCCGCGCCCATGGTGGAAGCTCTGCGCGTGGTGAAGGACGAAGACGAGTTGCGCATTATGAGGGAGGCAGCGCTGATGGGCTGCCAACTCTTTGACCACATGCTTGGCTTTTTGCGGCCGGGTTTGATGGAGACCGAAGTGGCGGCGGAACTGGAATACCAGGCGCGGTTGCTGGGAGCCGAGGGCATGTCGTTTGAAACCATCGTGGCTTCCGGTGTGCGGTCGTCGCTGCCCCACGGACGGGCGACAACAGCGCGGCTGCCGCGGCGGGGGTTTCTAACGCTTGACTTCGGTATAATCCACGATGGTTACTGCTCGGATATGACGCGCACCGTGTACTTCGGGGCGCCCAGACCGAAGGAGCGCAGTGCCTATCAGGCGGTGCTGGAGGCGCAGGAAGCCGGGGTTGCGGCAGTGAGCGGCGGCGTGTCAGTGCGGGGACGTGGATGAGGCTGCGCGTTCGGTGCTGCGCAAGGCCGGGCTGGCAGATGCTTTCACGCACTCAACGGGGCACGGTGTGGGACTTGAGATTCATGAAGCACCGCGGCTGGGCGCAGGACAGACGGCGCGGCTGCAACCCGGAATGGTGGTAACGATCGAGCCCGGCGTTTATTGGGCGGGTGAGTTCGGAATTCGCATTGAAGACATGGTGGCTGTGACGCGGAATGGAGGGCAGGTGCTGACGCCGGCACCCAAAGCCCTGATCGAGTTGTGAGGCGTTGATCTCCTCTCCCCAACGAAGGGTGAAGGATAAAAGGAACGAATGAAAAATCAAGATATGCAGGATCTGAAGCAACTCGTGGAGTTTTTGAAGGAGCAGGACGTCGCGGAGTTCGATCTGGACCGCGGCGATCTGAAGATCCGGCTGAAGTTCAGTCAGCCTGTCGCCGCGGTCGCGCCCATTGCGCACATGGTGCCGGCGGTGGCTGCACCACTGCAGATGGTGACCGCGCCGGCGGCGGCTCCTCCTCCGCAGCCTGCCGCTCCGGCTGCTGATCCCGATGAGGGCCTGCACGTAATCAAGTCGCCCATTGTGGGCACTTACTATGGATCGCCGTCTCCGGGCGCTGGGGCGTTTGTGGCGCCGGGCGACCGCGTGGAAAAGGGCCAGGTGGTGTGCATTGTAGAAGCCATGAAGCTGATGAACGAGATTGAATCGGACGCGTCGGGGGAGATCGTCAAGTGCATGGTGTCGAATGGCCAGCCGGTTGAATTCGGCCAGCCCCTGTTTTCAGTGAGGACGGCATAAGCAACTCCGCTAACGGGGCTAACTCCGCTAGCTCCGCTTTACTTTTCTAAAGGACACGAATGTTTCGTAAGGTACTGGTTGCCAATCGCGGCGAGATCGCGCTGCGCGTGATCAACGCGTGCAAGGAAATGGGAGTGCGCACGGTCGCCGTGTACAGCGAGGCGGATCGCAACTCGCTGCATGTGCGCTTTGCCGATGAGGCTATCTGCATTGGGCCGCCGCGGCCTTCGGATAGTTATCTGCACGTGCCGGCGGTGATTTCGGCGGCGGAGATCGCGGATGTCGACGCGATTCATCCGGGGTATGGCCTGCTGAGCGAGAATGCGAACTTTGCGGAAGTCTGCCGCGCGTCGAATATCAAGTTTATTGGGCCGCCGCCGGAGGTGACGCGGCTGATGGGCGAGAAGGAAAAGGCGCGCCAGGCGATGAAGAAGGCGAGGGTGCCGATTCTTCCTGGATCGGAGGGCGTGCTGGCGGACGAGGAAGAGGCGCAGGAGTGGGCCAGGAAGGTAGGCTTCCCGGTCATCCTGAAGGCGAAGGCGGGCGGCGGCGGGCGCGGCATGCGGATTGTGCGGACCGCGGAGGAGTTGCCGAATCTTTACCACGCAGCGAACTCCGAGGCGGCCAACGCGTTCGGCAACGGCGAACTCTACATGGAGAAGTTCATCGAGCGCCCGCGCCACATCGAGTTCCAGGTGCTGGCCGATGAGCACGGCAACGTGGCCACGCTGTTTGAGCGCGAATGCTCGATTCAGCGCCGGCATCAGAAACTGATTGAAGAGGCGCCGAGCTTGAAGGTGACGCCCAAGATCAGGGAAGACATCGACAAGACGCTCAAGCGCTGTCTTACCGAGATCGGCTATCAGAACGCGGGGACGGTCGAGTTTCTGATGGACGAAGACGGGCAGATTTACTTCATCGAGATGAACACGCGCATCCAGGTCGAGCATCCGGTAACGGAGTTTATTACCGGCGTAGACCTGGTGAAGGCGCAACTGCTGATTGCGAGCGGCGAGAAGCTGAGCAACATTCTGCCCGCGAAGCTGGAGATGAAGGGGCACTCGATCGAGTGCCGCATCAACGCCGAGAATCCCGTGAAGTTTACGCCCAGCGCGGGGAAGATTACGGCGTTTAACGTGCCCGGAGGCAACGGCGTGCGGGTGGATACGGCGCAGTATGCCGAGGGCGTGGTGCCTCCGTACTACGACTCGCTGATTGCCAAGCTGATTGTGCACGGGCCGACGCGTGCCGAGGCAATTGCGAAGATGGAGCGCGCGCTGAGCCAGTTCATCGTGCAGGGAATTGAGACCTCGATTCCGCTGCACCAGGCGATCTTTGCCGATGAGGGGTTTCGCCGGGGCGAGTTCGACACCAAGTTCATGGAGAGGTTTCTGGCCGAGCGGGGGTAGTTGCCGCGTATTTTTTGAGCGGGAGAAGCCGATGAGGACGAGTGCCGGCATTGCCCGATGGCAGACCGTCCTCTTGTGGACGGCGCTGATGGTGTACGCGCAGGGCCGCATCTGCCAGCAATACCCTGACCGGATTTCGATACAGCTGATCGTGCTGATGCAGGTGGCGCCGCCGGCGATCTTCGCGCTGATCCACGGAAGTATTTTGTACGGCGTGTGGGGGATGGCGGCGTTCACGGGGTTTTGCCTTGGGGCTGGAGCGCTGTGCGAGAGCCTGAGCCTGCGCACGGGTTTTCCGTTCGGGCACTATATATTCACCGACCTGATGGGGCCGAAGGTGCTCCAGGTCCCGATCCTGCTGGTGCTTGCATATCTCGGGATCGGCTATTGCTCGTGGGTGCTGGCGCTGCTGATTCTGGGCTATCGCAACAAGCGGGTGAGCGGGGCAGGAGTAGTGACGCTGCCGTTGCTTGCGAGCTTGATCATGGTTGCGTGGGACGTTTCCATGGAGGCCATCTGGTCGACGATCGATAAGGCGTGGATCTGGCGCGATGGCGGACGCTTCTACGGCGTTCCCATGAGCAATTTTTTGGGCTGGTACTTCACGGCGTTTCTCTTCTACCAGGCCTTCGCACTTTATGGCAGGGCGAATCGGATCGAGATGCGCGTCTTGTCGCGGGGTTACTGGCGGGCCGCGATCGTCTGTTATGCGGTTTGCGCGGTGGGGAACCTGCTCATCTTCAGGCCGGGGCTGTTTCCACTCGCGGTGATTGACGCCACGGGAAGGCAGTGGATGACGATGGACATTCTCATGGTGTGCGTGCTGGTGTCGTTGTTCGGCATGACGCCGATAATTCTGATGGCGTGGCATCGGCTGAGGGCTCAGGAGGCGGACTCGCAGGGAGGTTGACGGGCTTGCGTGTTTCCGGAGTACAATTCCGGGCGTGGGAGGTCGCCTTATGCAAACTTCCTGGCAGGCGGTGAACGGCGGCATCACGTGCGAGTGGACCGACCCGGATGTCCAGACGCACTGCGACCTGTCGTGGCTGGAGGACATACAAGACGAGATTGTGACGAGCGGCGCGGACGAGATTCCAGACTTTGCCTCGCATAGCCCCTTGGGTTCAGGTGAATGGTTTGCGCCGTGGAATGCACGCTGGAGCCTGCCCGGTCGGTTGAAGATCTAACTTAAAACTGATTTTTGCAAGGCGGCTCCGGTTGGCGTGGGGTGGACGCTGCCCTGTATTCTTGACCAGCCGCGACAAGGGAGCCGCGGCGTTCATGCACGATCGGGCTTCGGTTGGTTCCGTCCTTTTCCTCTTCATCCTCACTTCTGTTGCGTGCGGCAACCGGTGCGTTGCGCAAGCTGTCGACTGGCCTGCCTACAACGGCAGCAAGGACGGCGAGCACTATTCGCGGCTGACGCAGATCGACAAGACGAATGTGCACGAACTGAAGGTGGCGTGGACGTTTGACAGCGGTGAGAAAGGAAGTATCCAGGCCAATCCGCTGGTCGTGGGCGGAATTCTTTACGCCTACACGCCGACGTTGAAGGTCGTCGCGCTGGATGCGGCGACCGGCGAATTGAAGTGGAAGTTTGATTCCGGCATGGAGGGCACGCAGCCGGCCCGCGGCTTCAGCTGGTGGACCGATGGCAGGGAGAACCGCCTCTTCGCAGGCGTGATGAACTTTCTGTATTGCCTCGACCCGGCGACGGGCAAACCGATTGCGTCGTTTGGCGAGAACGGGCGCGTGGACCTGCGCAAGGGACTGCGCGAGCCATTCGAGCAGCAGTCAATCGTGCTGACTACGCCGGGCATGATCTACAAAGACATGATCATCGTGGGCGGGCGCAATCCCGAGACGCATCCGGCGCCGCCGGGGGATATCCGCGCCTTCGATGTGCGCACCGGCCAGCTTCGGTGGGTGTTTCACACCATCCCGCGGCCTGGGGAGAAGGGCTACGAGACGTGGCCGCCCGATGCGTGGAAGAATGCGGGCGCGGCCAACAACTGGGCGGGCATGGCGCTCGACGAGAAGCGCGGGGTAATCTTTGTGCCCACCGGCTCGGCGGTCATGGATTTCTATGGCGGCGATCGCGTGGGAGACGACCTGTATGCCAACACGCTGCTGGCGCTGGACGCGAACACCGGCAAGCGGCTGTGGCACTTTCAGGGCGTGCATCACGACATCTGGGATCGCGACTTCCCCTCGGCGCCCGCACTGTTCACGCTGCAACGGGATGGCAAGACTATCGAAGCGCTGGCGCAGACCACGAAGCAGGGGTTCGTTTATCTCTTCGACCGCAGTACCGGCAAGCCGTTGTACCCGGTTCACGAGCGGCCTTATCCGGCAAGCACGGTGCCCGGCGAAGTGGCCGCGCCAACGCAGCCGCTGCCGGACTGGCCGGAGCCGTTCGCGCGCCAGCGGCTGACCGAGGACATGCTCACCACGCGCACGCCGGAGGCCCATGCGTGGGCGGTCAAGGAGTTCCAGAACAACATTCGCAGTGGCGGACAGTTTCTGCCCTTTGCGCTGGAAAAGCAGACGGTGGTGTTTCCGGGCTTTGATGGCGGTGCGGAGTGGGGCGGCCCGGCAATCGATCCGGTGCACAACGTGCTGTTTGTGAATGCCAACGAGATGGTGTGGCTGGGCGGGCTCACGCCGGTGGGGCAGGCGGGCAGTCCGGGCGAGCAGGTTTATCGCCAGCAGTGCGCGGTTTGCCATGGGCTCGATCGCAGCGGATCGCCGCCGGCGTTTCCCGCGCTCACCGATGTGGGCAAGCGGCTGACGGACGAGAAGATCGCGCAGACCGTGAAGCAGGGCGTGGGACGCATGCCCTCGTTTCCAAACCTGAGCGAGCAGCGCATCGGCGGGCTGCTGGAGTTTCTGCACACGCCGGCCAAGGCTGCGGCCGACAAGAAGGAGATGGCCTCGGACGCGCAGCAGCCGGCGCCCAAGGCGCATGAGGAGGACACCGCCGGCCGCGCTGTCTACGCGAACCGTTGCGCCATCTGCCACGGCGACAATCGCGAGGGGATTCCGCCGTCGTTTCCCATGCTGATCGGGTTGGGCGCCCGCATGTCGGCGGAGCAGACCGCGCAGTTCATTCATGTTGGCAAAGGCCGGATGCCGCCGATGCCGAACCTGCAAGGGGCAGGAACTCGAGTCGCTTCTGAAGTACCTGGGAGTAAACGGCGGCGAAGAAGCACACGGTCCTGCCGGGCCGCCGGATTACATCTTCACCGGGTACCGGAAGTTTCTCGACCCGGATGGCTACCCGGCGTTTCAGCCGCCCTGGGGCACGCTGAACGCCATCGACCTGAAGACCGGGAAATACCTGTGGAAGGTGAACCTGGGCGAGTTTCCGGAGCTGGCGGCGCAAGGCATGAAGGATACGGGCTCGGAGAACTACGGCGGGCCAATTGTGACCGCGAGCGGCGTGCTGTTCATTGGGGCCACGGTTCACGACCGCAAATTCCGCGCCTTCGATACCTCGACCGGCAAGCTGTTGTGGGAAGCGCTGCTGCCCTATTGCGGCGTGGCTACACCGGCGACCTACATGGTGGGCGGCAAGCAGTACGTCGTGATAGGGGCCAGCGGGGCGCGCGATCCGAAGACGCCGCAAGGCGGGGCTTACGTGGCGTTCGCCCTGCCCTGAATCCAGTAGGTCATCGTAACCTCCGCTTCACATCATCTGCTTATGGTGTGCCAAGGGAGGGTGCACGAAATGGCCGTTGAACTGGCGAAACTGGATCAGCTGCAAGAGAGCTACAAGGGAGCTGTTGACGAATGGGTAGCCGCGATCCGGGCCGAAGAGGCCCTGGCTTCAGTGAACCATGATCTTGCCCAGGTGGATGCCTGGGAGCGGGCGAGCATGAACGAAGACGAACTGCGCCAGAAGGCGAAGGCGGCCAAGAAGGCCTACGAAGACGCACTTCGGGAGAAATTCTTCAACTTCTGACGGCGATGTCGACCGTTATTGCGGCCGGAGAACGGTGTATTTGGCGGTCGTGTAGCCGAGTGCGGCGCCCAAAAAGACATCCGAGGTGAAGTGCGCGTTTTCCGTGACCCGGGAGACGCTGATCGCAGTCGCCAGCCCGTAGGCGAGAATCGGAGCCCAGCGATGGCGGCTGTACCGGTTGGAGACCACGGTGGCGACCGAGAAGGCCGCTGCCGCGTGCCCGGAGGGAAAGCTGCTTCCCTTGAAGGGCGACTTGCCGCCGTTGAAAAAGGTGTTGGTGAACGGCTGCCCCGCGGGGATGTCCGAGGGCCTTTGGCGCCTGGTAATGGCTTTAATGACCAGATCGACGATGGCGCTGTCGCCATAGGCTTCGGCTGCCATAAGGGACGTGCTCACCTCGCGCTGGTCGTGGCGAATGTAGCCGGCTGCCATAAGGGACGCGGGCAGGGCTATCACCTCTCCGGTGGCGATCATGGGATCGAAGACGTCATTCAGCTTGTCGACGTTGCGCTGGTGGGAGCGGAAGTACGAGGCGACGTGAGGATCCGCGGCGAGAAATGCGGCTGTGCCTCCGGCAACTACGAGCGTTGGGATCCAGTGATGTCCCTTGGCAAGCTGCACCGGGAAGAGCCAGATGTCCTTCTGGTCGTGGAGAAAGTCACCGGGAAGGGTGCGCCAGGTGGTTTCGCGTTCGGCCGGCGCGGAGGCGACCGAGCCGGCTGAGGGGGAAGGGGCGTCAGGGAGGTTGTTTTCAGCAAATGTTTGCGAAATACCCGTTGCGGGCGCGACCGCCAAGGCGAGAAATAAGATGTGAATATAGTGTTTCATCTCAATCGCTTCGATGCAGCTTAAGGTGCTCGCGGGAGGGGATGACGGACTCTTCATTTTCCGGGCACTCAAACTGTCTGGTGGACGGCTGGGGGGATGGGTAAGCCGCTTCAAAGAATTTCCTGCAAATTATCGCTTTTTGTTCGCCTATTTGGATTATCTTCGGATATTCTTGCCTCGCAACAGGGAGGTTGCACGAATGGACATCCAAAAAGATTTGGTGGCGGAGTACGAGCGCGAGACGGCCAGTACGCGCAAGTTGCTGGAAGCAATAAAGGAAGACGCGGATTTCTCATGGAAGCCGCATGACAAGTCGATGACCCTGGGAAGGCTGGCGGGCCATGTCGCCGATACAGCCGGCGACTGGGCCGTGCACACGCTGACTACGGACAAGCTGGTGTGGGATCCTTCGATGAACCAGGCCCCGCCGACGGCCAAATCGGCAGATTCTCGAGAACTTTGATAAGCGCGTGGCCGTCGCGAAGCCGGCTCTCGCCGCGATGACTCCGGAAAAATGGGATTCGAACTGGAAGTTTGTCGCCGGCGACCAGACGTGGATCGACGACTCCAAGTATGGTGTGTGGCGGCAGTGGGTGATCAACCACATGATTCATCACCGGGCGCAACTGGGGGTCTACCTGCGGCTGCTCGGCGAGAAGATTCCGGGGATGTACGGGCCGTCGGCAGACGAGATGTGAAAAGACAGGGGCCAGGAACTAGGGGCCACGGACCAGGGAGTTTAAAGCCGGCCATGTCCTGAAGTGGGCGTGGCCGGTGCCGTTTGCGATCCAGAAACGGGGAACACCGAGGTGGGGTAGGCTAGGCTGGAGCCATGCTCTTTCCATTTCCACGGATTTACCCGATTCTGGATGCCTCCTACATTCCTGCCAGCGGCCGGCGCGAGTTCCTGAGCGACCTGGGTGCATCGCTGGCCGACGCCGGTGTCACGCTGATGGAGTATCGCAACAAGACCGGATCGGACGCTGAACTGCGGGCCGACGCTGAGTCGTTGCGGGCGGCGATGCCGGAAGAACAGGTAAAGCTGATTCTTGATGATCGGGCGGATCTTGTTGAAGTGGTTGGATTTGACGGCGTGCACGTGGATGCCGGCGACGTGCCTGTCCGGGAGGCGCGGCGGATCGTTGGCGCCGGACGGGTTGTAGGGACCTTTGCCGGGAGTGATGCGCTGCTGCCAGGGATTCTCGATGAGCCGGCGGATTACTTTGCGATCGGACCCGTCTTCCGGACGACGACCAAGCAGACGGATAAGCAGCCGATTGGGGTGGAGGGCGTGCGCCGGCTGCGGGTGCAGGCGGGTCCCGACGCGGTGCTGACGGCGGCGGCGGGGATCACGCTGGAGACGGCTCCGCTGGTGCATCGAGGCGGGCGCGAGCGCGGTGGCCGTGGCGGCGGCGATCTTTGCGAACGCCGATCCGGCGGCCGAGTTTCGCCGGTGGCGGGGAAGGTTAGGCTGACCCCGACGAGTTTCCACGAAATGGACGCGGTTTTGGAAATGTAGAGACAAGCGAGCCAAATTCGAGTAAGAATCTTCCAAGTGACGACCCAACACATCAGTTCCCGCCCCGAGGCCGCCGCGGCAGCAACGACCACCACTTCAAAACTGGTCCCGACCCTGGGACTCTTCAGCTCGACGGCACTGGTCATCGGGTCGATGATCGGCTCCGGCATCTTCCTGGTCGACTCCGACATTGCCCGCGTCACGGACTCGCCCGCGCTCTATCTGGGCGCCTGGGTGCTGACCGGCGTATTGACCATCATCGCTGCCCTCAGTTACGGGGAACTGGCCGCGATGATGCCGCAAGCCGGCGGGCAGTATGTCTACCTGCGCGAGTCGCTTGGGCCGGTGTGGGGATTCCTCTATGGCTGGACGCTGTTCCTGGTGATTCAGACGGGCACCATCGCCGCGGTTTGCGTGGCCTTCGGCAAGTTTCTGGGCGTGTTCTTCCCCACTATTTCGACGACGCACTGGTTGTGGCACATTGCGCATGTGCCGGCGATTCCGCTGGGTCCCATGGTGCTGGGCAACATGGACATCGGCGTCAACACGGCCAACCTGGTGGCGATCATCATCGTTTTCCTGCTGGCTTTCGTGAATGTCTTTGGCGTCAAGCTGGGGTCGATGATTCAGAACGTGTTTACATCGGCCAAGGCCTTATCGCTTGCGGGATCTGGTTGTGCTGGCGCTGGTAGTGGGGCGCAACGCGACGGCGTGGCAGGCGAACTTTGGCGACGACTGGAGCAGGTTCTGGGCGAACTCCGGCTGGCACGATTTGCACCCGGTGCAGGTGGGCGTGGGCGGACCCATCGTGCTGGTGAACCTGCTTGGTGGTGCTGGCGGTGGTGCAGGTGGGCAGCCTGTTCTCGTCCGACGCGTGGAACAACATTACCTTCACGGCCGGTGAGGTCAAAAACCCCAGGCGGAACATTCCGCTTTCGCTGGTGCTGGGGACGGGTTTCGTGCTGACGGCGTACTTCCTGGCGTCGCTGGCTTACATTCTTGTGCTGCCCATGCACGGCGATCCGAATGGGGCGACGGTGCTGGCGCGCGGCGTGCAACATGCCACGGAGGACCGGATCGGCACGGCTGCACTGGAGCAGATCTTCCACTCCGGCGGAGCGCAACTGATGGCCGCGGCGATCCTGATTTCCACCTTCGGCTGTGCCAACGGCCTGACGCTCGCCGGGCGCGCGCGTCTATTACGCCATGAGCCGCGACGGTCTGTTCTTCAAGGCGGTGGGCAAGCTGCAATCCCAAATATCACACGCCGGTGGCGGGCTTGATTGTGCAGGCGCTGTGGACGGCCGTGCTCTGTGTTTCAGGCTCTTATGGGCAGTTGCTGGACTACATCATTTTCGCGGTTCTGGTGTTCTACATCCTGACGATCCTGGGGCTGTTCGTGCTGCGATTCAAGTGGCCGGCAGCGCCGCGGCCCTACCGCGCGTTCGGCTATCCGGTTCTGCCAGCGTTGTATATCGTATTGGCGGGATGGATTTGTATCGTATTATTGCGCTACAAGCCCCAGTACACCTGGCCGGGCCTTGTGCTCGTATTGCTCGGCATTCCCGTCTATTTCTTATGGTCGCGCCGAATCACGGCGGCGGCAGACAACAACTAGATTCTCTCTTTTGATTGGCTCGTCGTCTTTCTGCTTCGTTCGTGATCTGTTCGTCAATTTGCTCCAAAGACTGTTTCAGGAGGAGTTGCCCCACTCATGTCCAGACTGCTTCGTATCAAACCCATGTCGATGCTTTGCGAGGAGGCCGCCGAACAGGGCGAGCATACGCTCAAGCGGTCGCTCAGCGCACTGAACCTGATCACGCTCGGTATCGGCGCGGTCATTGGCGCGGGTATCTTCACGCTCACGGGGCAGGCCGCGGCTCTCCACGCCGGGCCCGCGGTGGCGCTGAGCTTTGTGGTGGCGGGGCTCACGTGCGCATTTGCCGGTCTGTGTTATGCGGAGTTCGCCTCCATCATTCCGATCGCAGGTTCGGCCTACACCTATGGGTATGCGACGCTGGGCGAACTGGTGGCCTGGATCATCGGCTGGGACCTGACGCTGGAGTATGCCTTCGGCGCCTCGACCGTGGCCTCGGGCTGGGCGGGCTATTTCAACAGCATGATGCAGCAGCTTGGTATCGTCATCCCGCCTGCGCTGACCACCACTACGGGCAACGTGCTGGTGAAGTACCAGGGGATCTGGATGGACCGGATGTCGCTTCCGCCGGGCGTGACCGATGCAGGACTTCCGCATGTGACCGGGCTGTTCAACCTGATCGCGATACTGATCGTGATGGTGGTGACGACGATCCTGGTAATCGGCATCAAGGAATCGGCGAACTTCAACTCGGCGATCGTGATTATCAAGCTGGTTATCGTGGGCGTCTTCATCGTGGTCGGCGGACTGTTCCTGTTCAATCATCCGCAAGTCGCGAGCAGCAACTGGCATCCCTTCGTGCCGCCGCCCGACGGGCACGGCAACTTCGGTTGGGGCGGGATTCCCGTGGCGGCGGCATCGATCTTCTTCGCCTACATCGGATTTGACGCGGTGTCGACCGCGGCGCAGGAAGCCAAGAATCCGCAGCGTGACATGCCGATCGGCATTCTGGGTTCGCTGGTGGTCTGCACGATCCTCTACATCCTGGTCTCGCTGGTGCTGACGGGCCTGGTGAGCTACAAGACGCTGAACGTTTCGGCTCCGGTGGCGCTGGCCATGGATGCGACGGGCGTGGGCTGGGGCTCGATGCTGGTGAAGGTGGGCGCGGTGTTCGGATTGGCCACGGTGATGCTGGTGATGTTGCTGGGCCAAACCAGGGTGTTCTACTCCATGTCAAAGGATGGGCTGCTGCCCAAGTGGGCCTCGGCGATTCATCCCAAGTTCCGCACCCCGTGGATCACCACCATCGTCTTCGGGTCGTTTGCGGCCATCATGCCGGCGTTTCTGCCCATCGGCAAGCTTGCGGAACTGGTGAACATCGGCACGCTGCTGGCGTTCACCATTGTCAGCGCCGGCGTGTGGATTCTGCGCGTGCGGCAGCCGGAGCTGAAGCGTCCGTTTAAAACGCCGCTGGTACCGCTGGTCCCGTTCCTGGGGATTGCCTCCGCAATCTATCTGATGACGCAGCTGGAGCGCATTACGTGGATTGTGATGATCTGCTGGCTGTTGATCGGATTGGTGATTTACTTCACCTATTCGCTGAAGCACAGCAAGGTGCAGAAGACCCCGGAGGCAACGGTCGCCGGAGACTGATTGCAGGTTGAGAGCAAATAGAAACGGCCTCCTGCGGGAGGCCGTTTTTATTTAGCAAGCCCCCTTGTCGAGGCAGCAATCAGTGGACTAAACTAAGTGAACTTAGTTTAAATCGGGAGCGCGATGCCGAGGTCCAAAACCCAGATGCGCATGTTCAATATCCACGAGGCCAAGACTCATCTTTCGCGTTTGGTCGATGAAGCCGAGAAGGGTGAATCCTTCATCATTGCGAAAGCAGGGAAACCCAAGGTGAAGGTGACCCGCATCGATGAGGACGATGCTAAGCCGGTCCGCCGCATCGGGTTTCTCAAGGGGCAGATTACGGTTCCTGACGACATCAAGACACCGTTCGCTGAAGAGATCGAGAAGATGTTCTACGGGGAAGAATGAAGCTGATCCTGGACACGCACCTACTGCTCTGGGCGTTGGCGGGATCGCCCCGGCTATCGCCCAGTGCAATCGAACTCATCGCCGATCCTTCAAATGAATTGGTCTTTAGCGTGATCAGTATTTTGGAAATAGCGATCAAGCACGGCAAAGGCCTTTCCAGCTTTCGATCCGATCCTGGCCTGATTCGGAGTTCGGCGTTGCAAAACTGGTACACCGAGTTGGATGTACGAGGCCCACACGTATTGGCCATCGCAAGCCTTCCACCGATACACAAAGATCCCTTCGACCGCCTCCTGATTGCTCAGGCAATGGTCGAAGGGATCACTTTGCTCACGGCCGACCCAGTCATAGCACGCTATCCGGGTCCGATCCGAAAAGTCTAGTTACGCCGTGGTCTTGGCGCAGAACTCGTCGAAGGCGCGGATGAGCTCGCCGGCGATCTGCTGGGCGGTGGCCTGTTCGATGATGTAGCGCTGCATCAGGTAGACGAGCTTGCCGTCGCGGAGAATGGCGACGGCGGGCGAGGAAGGCGGATTGCCTTCGAAGTAGCCGCGGGCGCGCTCTGTGGCTTCGCGGTCCTGGCCGGCGAAGACGGTGATCTTCTGGTCGGGCTGGGTGGTGGCGTTGGAGAGCGCCAGGCGCACGCCGGGGCGCATTTTGCCGGCCGCACAGCCGCAGATCGAGTTCACCACCAGGAGAGTGGTTCCGGGGGTGGCGAGCGCCGCGTCCACTTCCTCGGCGGTCCGGGTTTCCTTGATTCCCGCGCGGGTGAGTTCTTCGCGCATGGGGATGACCATAAGCTCTGGGTACATGCATTCCTCCGGCAACGTATTGCCTCATTCCATCTTACCGGGATTTCGACGGCGTGCTCAATCCAGAGGTTTTAGAGGCGACATTTGCCATGGACGCGAAGTGGCCATGGAACAAGGTTGCGAAGGTTCCAAGCGGCCTGAGAGAGTCTTCGAGCTGATTTAGGCTGGAGTCTGTGCGGATCGAGGAAAACAAAGCGCTTGCTCCATTCACGACGTTTGGCATCGGCGGTCCAGCGCGGTGGTTCGCTGAGGCGCGAACCGAGGACGACGTGGCTGCGGCGGTGGAATGGGTGCGGGAGCGTGGAGTTCCGCTGTTCGTGCTGGGCGGCGGAAGCAACCTGCTGGTGGCGGACACCGGGTTTGATGGGCTGGTGTTGCACGTGGGACTGCTGGGAATCGACGTCGAGGAACAGGATCGCGGGCGCGTGCTGTTTCGAGTGGCCGCCGGAGAAGATTGGGAGCACTGCGTTGGGTGCGCTTTACAAGAGAACTGCGCCGGGATCGAGTGCCTGGCAGGAATTCCGGGAACCGCCGGCGGAACACCGGTGCAGAATGTCGGGGCCTACGGGCAGGAGGTCAGCTCGGTGATCGAGCGCGTGCGGGTCTTCGACCTGATCGATCAGGGGTACGGTGAGCTGGCAGCCGCCGAATGCGGGTTCGCCTATCGGAAGAGCCGTTTCAATTCAACCGATCGCGGACGGTTCGTGGTGACGCGGGTGGACTACCGGCTGAAGCGCGATGGCGCGCCAACCCTGCGCTATGCAGACCTGCAACGGGCGTTCGCGGAGGATGCGCAGCCCAAGCTGGCGGCGGTGGCCGAGGCGGTGCGGCGCATCCGTCAGAGCAAGGGAATGCTGCTGGTGGAGGGCGATCCCGACTGCCGCAGCGCGGGCAGCTTCTTCAAAAACCCGATCGTAGCCGAGGAGCAGATGCAGCGGATCGCGGCCGCTGCCGGCACGGAACCGCCGCGCTTCCCGGCCGGGGTAGAGGGCCAGGTGAAGGTGCCGGCCGCCTGGCTGATTGAGCAGGCTGGTTTCTCTAAGGGGTTCGCGATGGGTGCGGCAGGGGTTTCGTCGCGGCACACGCTGGCGCTTATCAATCGCGGGGGCGCGACTGCGTCCGACGTGCTGGCGCTGGCGGAGCGGATTGGCGAAGCGGTCGAGGCGCGATTCGGGATTCGCCTGGAACGGGAGCCGGTTCTGCTGGGTTTTGACTCCGTTTGAAGCCACTCAGGGCGTGACGCCGGTTACGGACATCCCTGGGAGGCGTCGCGGTAGAATCTTCGCTGCCAATCAAGTCAGATTGATCGCGTGACGCCATGAAGGTAAGTCGTTCCTCTGTGTTCCGCTTGCTCCAGCAGCAAATCGCCTACTTGTCGCTTGCGGCTGTGGTGTCCGCGGTCTTCTGGGCTATCGGCCAGCGCACCAACCCTGTAACGATCTTTCTGTATTCGATACTTTTCGGCAACATCGTCTCGCCACTCACGCAGGCGATGCGCGGTCTTTACTGGAGGCGGCCATTTCCGTGGAACTGGGTGTGGTTCTGGACGATTGTTCTGGTGCTGGTTGGCCCGGTGTTTACGTTGTGCAGCGTGGTGGTGTGGTGGCTCGCCCCTCCCAGCCCCCAGACGCTGGGCCACCTGATCAGGACGGGGTGGAAACTCCCCGCACTGATCATCGTTGTCTTCAGTTCGTTGGAGTTCCTGTACAACACCACAAAAGATCGGCTGGAGCGGCGCAACCGCGAATTGCAGCGTTCAATGGAGGCCGGCACGGCGCAGCTCGAAGTGCAGAAACAGGAGTTGCAGCGCGCCAGGGAGATCCAGGAATCGCTGCTGCCGAAGAGCATCCCGCAGATCGCGGGCTTCGAGGTGGCTGCAGCCTGGCGGCCGGCGCGCGAAGTGAGCGGTGACTACTTCGACGTGTTTCGCCTCGGCGACAACAAGATGGGACTCTGCATCGCGGACGTGGTGGGGAAAGGCGTGTCGGCGGCGCTGCTGATGGCGAACGTGCAGGCGGCCGTGCGTGCGTTCTCCGCGGAATCAGAAAGCCCCGCCAGTGTTTGCGGCAAAGTGAATCGCCTGCTGTGCGAGAACATCGCCACCGGGAAGTTCGTGACGTTTCTTTTTGGCATTCTGGATTGCGAAACACATTCGTGGGCGTGGTGCAATGCCGGGCATCCCGATCCCATCCTCGTGTCAGAGGCATGTGCGCGCGACCTCGATGGCGGCGGTGCGGTGCTTGGCGTTTTTCCAGAGTGGAAGTACGCCGACGAAAGCATTCGCATGCGGCGCGGCGACCGGCTGCTGCTGTTTACTGACGGCATTACCGAAGCGTGCGGAGATGACGAGATTGAGTTCGGAGAAGACCGTGTCGCGCGCTTTGCAGAGGCGCATTACGATTCCACCGCGGCGGATCTCAACCGCACGCTGCTGGATGAGGCGGACGCATACTGCGGTTCGCACTTCCAGGATGACGCAACCCTGCTGGTGATCGCGGCCACGTAAGCGGGGCTGCGCGGCTACTCTTTGAGCCGATTCATCAGGCGGTCGCGTTCCTTGCTCAGAACCTGCAAGGCGGGGCCGAGCGCGACCAGCCGTCCTTCGTTCAGGAGCGCTACTTCAGCCCCAGTGGCAAATGCATCGGCGGCATCGTGGGTGGCCAGCACGGTCTGAATCCGCTGGGCCAGCACCCACTGGCGCAGGCGGTCGAGCAGCGCGTCGCTGGTGGCGCCGTCGAGCGCGGAAAAGGGCTCGTCGAGAAGCAGCAGTTGCGGGCCCGGAGCCAGCGCGCGAGCGAGCGCCACGCGCTGCGCTTCGCCGCCGGAGAGACCCCGCGGGTGGCGGCGCACAAGCTCCCGTGCGTCGAGCAGATCGAGCATCTCATTGGCCCGCGCGTCACGTTTGGCGCGCTCAAGATGGGAAATTCCGTAGGCCACGTTCTCGGCGACGCTCAGGTGAGGGAAGAGCGCGGGCTGTTGCGTCACAAGCGCGGTGTCGCGATGTCCGGGGCGAAGCCAGAGCCGCGATGCGGTGTCTGTGAGCGCCCGTCCGTTGAAGGTGATGCGGGCGTGGCGCGGGGCTGACTGCGGCTTCGCGGTCGAGCCCCGCGAGAAGGCGGAGCAGCGTACTCTTTCCCGATCCGCTGGGCCCGAAGATAACCGTCCAATCGGATTTGAACCGGGCCTCGATCTGCAAGTGAAAGCTGCCGCGTTGGGCCTCAAGCGCGATCTCAAGCACGGCGGCCTCCGCGAGCCCTCGGTGCCTGAGTAGTTCTCTGTGCCTGCCCCACAACATAGATTGCGATCAGCGCGGTCAGGCTCAGGCTGAGCAGCAGGGCCGCGGTGCGGCTGGCGGCGGCATAATCGAAGTTCTCCACCTGGTTGTAGAGCAGGATCGACAGCGTGCGCGTGGCGCCGGGAATGTCCCCGCCGAGCATGAGAACGACGCCAAATTCACCCACGGTGTGCAGGAACGTGAGCACGGCGGCGGCAATGACGGACCGGCGCGCCAGCGGCATGAACAGGGTGAGGACCAGGCGGGCAGGCCCGGCCCCAAGCAGGCGCGCCGCGTCAAGAAGCGCGGGATCGATCGCTGCAAATCCAGCCACGACAGGCTGCACGGCGAAGGGCAGGCTATATATGACCGATCCAACCACCAGGCCGGAGAACGAGAATGCCAGCGGATGTCCCAGAAGGGCAGCAATGCCACGACCCACGGCGGTGCGCGGCCCCAGCAGCACGAGAAGAAAGAAGCCCAGCACCGTGGGGGGCAAAACCAGCGGGAGCGCCGTGAGCGCCTGCAGCACAGCGAGCCAGCGGCTGCGGCCCAGCACGAGCATTGCCGCGAGGGGGATGGCGATGAGCAACAGGATCGCTGTTGTAAGAGACGCCAACCGAAGCGTCAGGGTAAGTGCTTGCCAATCCATAGCGTTCCAGAACAGAATACTTCCCGGAATCGCTCTTTTCGTGCTGAATCGTTCAGGCTATGGAGCGGGGGGCACGTCCCTACCCGGCTTCAGCCCGTACTTCGGCATCTCCTGCTGAACGGGTGTGGACATGAGGAACACGAGGAGCTTCTTCCCCTCCACACGGTGTTCGGCCTTCGTTACCAGCACCGCACCCTGCTCGAGGGGTGGGTAGTCCTCGGCCGGAATCACGAAATAACGGCCATCCGCAGCCAGCCGCGGGGTGCTTGCCGAAGTAAGGGAGATAAATCCAGCCTGGGCGTTGCCGGAGTCGACAAACTGGGCCGCCTGGGCGATGTTTTCAGCCGTTACCAGCTTGGGTTTGAGCGCTTCATATAAGCCGAGCTTTTTGATGGCTGCAACTGCCGCACGCCCATACGGCGCTCGCTCCGGGTTGGCGATGGCGAGCGTCTGGAGCTCAGGCCGGCGAAGCAGTTCGAGCGATGGCGCGGGCAGATGCGAGTCCTTGCGGGTCCACAGCACCAGCGTTCCGCGGGCGTAGGTGATGGGCGTTCCCCCGGTGCCGTCTCCGAGCCCCTGCGCGAGGCCCGCCGCGATCAGTTTTTGCGGGTACCCGAGGTCCGCAGACAGGAAGACATCGAACGGGGCGCCGTTCTGAATCTGTGCGGTCAGGGCGGCGGACGCCTGATATGTCGCTTCGGCGTGAATACCGGTTTCTTTCTGGAATTGCTCCAGAATCGGGGGCAACACCGGCTCCAGGTCAGCTGCCGCGGCCACGCGCACCGTGTTTTGTGCCCATGCCGGCAAGAAGCAGGTGGTCAGAATAACGGCGGCTGGCCCGAGGCTCAGCTTCATCGCAAATTCCCCCTCGTCGCAAAAGTGCGGCTGCCCGCAAAGGGCGGCTACACTGGTACGCTAACACCAGGCATGAACGACAATCTGCATCAATTGCGTTGTTTCGGCTGCGGTGCGCGCATCTCCGGCAGCGAGGTGAAACCCGACTTCCGCTGCGCCGAGTGCGGCGACCTGTTTGAGGTGGAATACCCGGGTTGGGCGCAGCGGAAAAGCCACGATCGGCCTAACGCGGGCGCCTTGAAATGGCTGTGGCGTGAGCGACGCTGCTCGTCTGAGGCTCTGGATCACTCCGGAGTGTGGCGCTTCCGCGAACTGCTGCCGATCCTCGACAGTTTCGGCAACGCGGTCACCCTGCGGGAGGGCAACACGCCGCTCTACGCCCTGCCGCGCGCCGCCAGGGCATTGGGCATCGACCAGCTATTCGCCAAGCACCAGGGCATGAATCCCACCGGCTCGTTCAAGGACACGGGAATGACTTCTGCCCTGAGCGTTGCCCGCGAGCGCGGATTTCAATGGGTCGCCTGTGCGTCCACCGGAAATACGTCGGCGGCCATGGCGGCGTACGCGGCACGCGCCGGGCTGCGCAGCCTGGTGTTGATTCCCGAGGGAAAGATCGCCTGGGGCAAGCTGTCACAGGCCATGGACTACGGCGCGGTGACCTGCCAGTTGAAGACCGACTTTGACGGGTGCGTGCGGGTTCTGACGGAGATTGTGCGCGAAGCCCCGATCTATCTGCTGAATTCGGTCAACCCCTACCGGCTTGAGGGGCAGAAGACCCCGGCGATCGAGATTGCCGAGGCCTTCGACTGGAACGTGCCGGATCACCTGATCGTTCCGGGCGGCAACCTGGCCAACAGCTCGGCGCTGGGCAAAGGCTTCCGCGAACTACGCGAGCTGGGGCTGACGTCGCGCATGCCGCGCATCTCTGTGATTCAGGCCGAGGGCGCCAACCCGCTGGTGCGCAGCTTCAAAGAGAGCCACGGAGCGGAGATAAGTCCGGTCGAAGCGCACACGCGCGCCACCGCCATTCGCATCGGCAATCCGGCGTCGTGGCGCAAGGCCGCTCGCGTGGTACAGGATACCGACGGCTTCGTCCTCGACGTCAGCGAGGCCGAGATCGCTATGGCCAAGGCGGAACTGGGCTCCGAGGGGCTGGGTTGTGAACCGGCTTCGGCGGTGACCCTGGCAGGTCTGAAGAAGCTTCGTGCCAACGGCTCCATCGCCGGCAGCGAAACAGTCGTGCTGGTGCTGACCGGGCACACGCTCAAGGACGCTGACTACACCATCGACTTTCATCGCGGCACATTGCTCCGCGCCGAGGAATCGGCCGGCCTCGAGGCGCAGATTGACGGCCTGCGACGGAATGCCCGCAGCGTGGACGCTACGCCTGCCGCCGTGCTCGCTGCCATGAAAGACTCCGCTGCATGAGCGAGATGCCCGGCAGGCTGCGCCTTCGGCTTCCCGCAACCTCAGCGAACCTGGGGCCGGGCTTCGATACGGCGGCGGTCGCGCTCGATTTCTATCTCCACGTCGAAGCCGAGCCGGCCGACGAGTTTTCGATCGCTGCCACAGGCCGCGATGCCGAGCGATGCGCGCGACTCGAAGACAACCTGATCCTTGACCTCTATCGAATACTGCTCGCCGAGAATGACCGGCCTGTGACTCCCCTGGCCGTTCGTATGCACAACGAGATCCCTCTGGGAATGGGCTGCGGCTCGTCGGCAGCAGGCCGGCTGGCTGCCATAGCGCTCGCCAACCACTTCGGCAATCTGGGTTGGGGAAGCGATCGCTTCCTTGCCGAGGCATCGGCCCTGGAAGGCCATCCCGATAACGTCGCGGCGTGCTGGCTGGGGGGCTTTGTTGCCGCCGCAAGTAATGTCCACGGAGTCCATGTGGCGAGGGTAGCTCCCCCGGGGGCATGGCGGGCGGTCGTAGTGCTCCCGCACGAACCCCTTGCCACCAGCAAGGCGCGCGCTGTCCTGCCGGAGTTCTACGGGCGCGCCGACGTGGTTGCGAACCTGCAATCGGTCGCGATGCTGGGGTTGGCGTTCGCGCAAGCACGCGGCGATCTTTTGCAAGCCGCCATGTACGACCGCATCCACCAGCCGTATCGCGAGGTCATTTGTCCCCAGTTGCCGCGCCTGCTGCCGCTGGCCGGCAGCCACGGAGTCCTGGGAGTGGCGCTCAGCGGCGCGGGACCGGCGGTCCTGGTTGTCATCGACGGAGAGAAGAACCTCGACCAGGCGTCCATTGCGATCCGCAGCGCGCTCGAGGGACTGGCAGAGCCGGAACTTCTCGTCTGCTGCTTCGAAGCGAAGGGGGCGAATCAAGTCGATTTTCTGTAACCAACGTAACCTGAATGCCATCCACGCCAAGGGCCCTTTTTGCCTGTATAGGAACAGTTAACCCATGCGTCCTCAGTAGTATCCAAATGGACACTACCCCGTTGGTGATCACCGCGGCAATTACCTAAGATTCCTTGCCTTTCATCCCTATTACCCCTAATCTCACATCGTGGGCAGTTCTGGGGGAGGGCTGCTCTAGCGCCCGTGATTCCTTGATAGGAGTCCGGGCGCTTCTGATTTTGAGCCTTGTTTTCCGTTCTGACACCGACTCACTCCGATCCGTCGAAAACCGATCTGCCGGGGCTGCTGAGGACAAATCGCTTCCTGGCGATTCTGTTGACCGATTCGGCCCCCATGCGACTTTCCACACCCCTGCGCATCTCACTTAAAGGTCGTTCGCAGGTAAACTGATTTAGAAGGGCAGGCAAGGAGGAACATGGCGGGAGCAGGCGTGATGGAAGTAACCGATGCAAACTTTGACCAGGAGGTGCTCAAGAGCGAGCAACCGGTACTGGTGGATTTCTGGGCGGGCTGGTGCGGCCCATGCAAGATGATTGGTCCAGCCGTGGACAGCATCGCTGAGGCGTACGCCGGCAAGCTGAAAGTGACGAAGGTGAATGTGGACCAGAACGGTGCAACGCCTTCGCGCTACGGTATTCGCGGGATCCCTGCTCTCCTGTTCTTTAAAGACGGCAAAGTGGCCGACCAGATCGTCGGCTATGTTCCGCAAGACGTGATCGAGCAAAAGGTTCAGCGCCTGCTGGGAGTCGCCGTCGCCTAAAGCGCAATGACGCGCGAAGGCCCGGCAACGTGCCGGGCCTTTGTCATGTTGCGCGCGAAATCAGAGAATCAGTGGTATTTGCGGAGTACGCCGAGAACCCTCCCCTGGATGGCGACTTGCGCGGCGGGCACGTAAATTGGCTCCATCTCCACATTCGAGGGTTGCAGCCGGATCACGCTCCCCTCGGAGTAGAAGCGTTTAAGCGTGGTTTCCGCTCCGTGCACCAATGCCACCACAATCTCGCCCTGTCGCGCAGTGCGGGTTCGCTCTACCAGCACGTAATCCCCGCTGATAATGTGTTCGTCGCGCATGGAGTCGCCGCGCACCTCAAGCGCAAACACATCGCGGTTGCCCACCACGTCGTGCAGTGAAATGCTCTCCGACTGCTCCGATGTTTCCACCGGCAGGCCAGCGGCAATGCGCCCCGCTAGCGGCAGCCGGTCGCTGGAGCGGGTCCGCGCGCCCGGCGGCAGTACGTCGATCGAGCGGCTGCGGTTGTGTACGCGATCGAGCATCCCCTTCTTTTCCAGATTGGTGATGTGCTTGTGCACCGTCGCCAGGCTCTTGAGACCCATGCCCCGGGCGATCTCCTCAAACGACGGAGAGTAGCCGTTGCGGGTCACAAACGATTCGAGAAAATCGAGGATTTCTTTTTGTCGCCGTGTGACAGCCATGCGACGAATTATAGCGAAGGAAAAGCGAACTGCGGCAACTCTTTTCGCGAAATATTGGACTCGAAGGTATCTATTCGGGAACTATCATCGGCACTCTTGCCGGGGCCGGTCGCTGCCGATAAGCGGGTCAGGGTGTCCCACCCGGCCGACACTCGTGTGATGAGGAGCCATGATTTCGATCCGAAAGTATCTCGATGCCGAGCCCGCTGTCATCGTTCCCGAAGTTGCAGGGCCGCAACCGGTCCGCCAGGCTGATGAGCAACGCTCTCCCTGCATCGAGGTTTATTGCGCGGCTCTGCTCGGTATGGGCCATGCCAGTGTGGAGGCCTGTCCAACCCTCGGCACCACACTCGATAGAGCCCTCGTCGCCATCGCGGAGTCGCTGGCAGCCAGGCCCTCGCACGAAACCATGATGGCCGTTGACGCGAGCGTGAGAGCCGAGGTGGAGAACTGGGGCCGCAAAACAGCACGCCACTATCAGCAGAAAGCGGCAGACGCAAAGGCCATTCTGCTGGCGATGGCTCAAGCCGGAGAATCGGTGGGCGAACGCGATCTACGCTGCGCACAGCAGCTCAACGAGGTCACGGCCAGCCTGAAGAGCATCGCCACCCTGGAGGATATATCGCTGATTCGCTCGTCGATCGAGAAGAGCGCCGCTGACCTGAAGGGGTCGATCGATCGCATGTCCGCGGAGGGCAGGGCGATGATCGGCCAGCTTCGCGCGCAGGTGGCTACCTTTGAAGCCAAGCTGGCCGAGGCGGAGCAGATCTCCTCTTGTGACGCACTCACTCAACTGCGCAGCCGTCTTTGGATGGAATCGCAGATTGAAAAGCGTATCGCGGCAGCGGATCGTTTCTGCGTGGCATTGCTCGATCTCGATGGCTTCAAGGCGGTGAACGATGAGCATGGACACGTTGCCGGAGACGACATCCTCCGGCAATTTGCGGCGGAACTCAAAGCGGCATGCCGATCGACCGACCTGGTGGGCCGTTGGGGCGGCGACGAATTCCTGGTCCTCCTGGACTGCCCGGCGGCTCTGGCGCGGGCGCAGATGGAGCGGGTGAGCAAATGGGTGTGCGGCAGCTACACGGTCAAACGCGAAGATCGCCCGCTGGTGTTGCGTATTCACGCCTCGATTGGGCTGGCGGAATTGAAGCCGTCGGACACCATGAACCAACTAATCGATCGCGCCGATGCCGCGATGTATGGAAACAAGCCCGCCGCACGCAGGACCGAGGCGCGAAGACCGTCGTGATCCGTTGGTAAGAAACTCCCAACATGATTCCCCTCTTGCGCCGTCCTGGCGGATGTGGCATAGCCTTTACGGGCATTCGAAGCCACCGTTCTCCTGAAATACGACTGATCCTCTCTCCGTGTCCGCCATCACAGAAACATGGTTACGAATCCCGTTGAGGGATTCTGGCAGCGCTGCTCCTGCACCCGGGACAACGCATCGATTTCGACACTCCCCGATCTTGTCTTCCCCTCCAATCGGGGCGAAGGTGGAGTTGCGCCACATTAGCGAGTGCTAAGTGAAGTGGCTCGGAAACGGGCAGGCCCATTGAAAGATGGCGCCGCCTGAGGGAAACGACATGAGATTGCTGATTGCGGAAGACGATCGCGCGCTGGGATTGTTCCTGACCCGGGGACTCGAAGCCGACGGACACCGGGTGCGCGTCGTGACCGATGGCGGGCTGGCGCTCGACGCGTTTCGCCAGGACATGCCCGATCTGACCATCCTGGACCTTGGCCTCCCTGTAATGGACGGCGAGCAGGTGCTCGAACAGATCCGGCAGCTGGAGGTCGATCTTCCGGTGATGGTGCTTACCGCGCGGCAAGAGGTGGAGACCCGGGTACGCTGCCTCGATCTTGGCGCTGACGACTTCATGACCAAGCCCTTCAGCCTGCACGAACTCCGTGCCCGCTGTCGGGCTTTGTTGCGCCGCAAGCGCGAAGCGCGTCTGCTGCTGCGCACCGCCGATCTCGAGCTGGATCGCATGGAGCACTCGGTCCGCCGCGGCGGCCAGCCGGTTCCGCTCACCAACAAGGAGTTTGCCCTGCTCGAGCACCTGGTTCTGAACCGGGGGCAGTGCGTGTCGCGCATCGAACTTCTCGACTCGGTATGGAACATGGAACCGACTCAGACCACCAACATTGTTGACGTCTACGTGAATTATCTCCGTCGCAAATTGAAGGACCCGGCGCCGGGGCAACTCATCCGCACCGTGCGCGGTCAGGGCTACCTGGTGCCGGCCCAGCAGACCGTGCCCATTCCAGTTCTGCTCACGGGGCGGGAAGAGACCAGCGCACGCTTGATCGACGGAGACCTGAGCGTGTCGCGTTGATGCTCACTGGTTCTGAATCAAGCGCCTCATACATAACCACAAAGTCATATTTCGTATCGCATCAGGAGGAACAAATCGTGTCGGCCACTTTATCCGTACCCTGTCTTGCATCCGCACCAGCCGTGCGTACCCGTTCTCGCACCGCCCTTCTGGCAAGTTCCGATTCGAGCTTCCGGCAGCGGCTCAATGCCACGCTCACAGGGCTTCGCTGGCAGGTACGCGAAGCCGAAACCGGAGCCCGGGCGTGGGCCGAAGCGGAAACTTGCGTCCCTGAGGCCGTCATCATCGACTCATGGCTTCCGGATCTTGATGTAGAGGAGTTCCTGCGCGATTTCCGCCACTCATTCCCCCAGGCGGACGTGATCGATGCCAATGGGTCGACCGCCTGCGACGGTCCGCGGAGCCCCTACCGCCAGGAGATCTTCTACGCGCTGCGGATCAGTCAGGATACAGACACGGCGGCCTGGAATGCGGCTCCCGCTCTCGACAGCGCCCAGCCCGCGAAGGCTGTCAGGAAGCCCCCGGCATCGGTCGGAGTGCAGGCACAAATCGCAGACGCGGATCTCGTCGAGATCGTGGTGGGACCGGTTCTGGTTGCCCCGGCACCGGCGGTCAAACGCGAACTGAGTGTTTCGGAGCGGCTCCCGGAATTGGTGGGCAATGCGGCCAGCATGCTTGACGTGAGCCGCCGCATCCGCCTGGTGGCGCCACGTTCGACGCCGGTGCTCATCGAGGGGCCGACGGGGTCCGGCAAGGAGTTGGTCGCGGAGGCGCTTCACCGGCTCTCCACGCGCAGCCGCAAGCCTTTCATCGCCATCAACTGCGCCGCCATCCCCGAGGCATTGCTGGAGGCGGAACTCTTCGGCCACACGCGCGGGGCATTTACCGGTGCAGTGCAGGGCCGCATGGGCCGCATTGAAGCCGCCGACGGGGGCACGCTCTTTCTCGACGAGATCGGCGAAATGCCGTTGGCATTGCAATCCAAGCTGCTGCGCTTTGTGGAATGCGGCGAACTGCAGCGAGTGGGCGACAACGAAACGGTCAAGGTCAATGTCCGAATCGTTGCTGCCACGCATCGCCAACTGGCCAGAAGGACGCAGGAGGGCACCTTCCGCTCCGACCTCTACTATCGCCTCGCGGTGTTTCTCATCCGCACGCCCGCGCTCGTTGATCACATGGAAGACCTGCCGCTGCTGGTGGGCCACTTCCTCGAGAAGATGGGCCGCACCGAGCCTGTCAAGCGGATGGACGCAACGGCCATGGCGAAACTCGAGCAGCACGATTGGCCGGGCAACGTGCGCGAACTCGAGCACGTGCTGGAGCGGGCTGCAATTCTCTCCGGAGACGACACCGGCATCACCGCGCGCGAGATTGACTTCGGCCTGTCGGTCAATTGACCTGAAACGGAAGGGAGGATCAGCGATGCGCATTGAGACACTTACCAGCGATCAGGTTGCGCGCTATCTCGATCTAGCCAGCAGCGCAGCCAAGCTCTCTGCCCAGAACATGGCCAACGTCGACACTCCTGGCTATCGCGCCGTGGGGATGGACTTCGAGTCCGAGATGAAGAGCGCCATAGGCGCTTCGGAATCCGGCGGCGGCGCCGGGGCCGGCAGCAGCGCGCAACCCGTGCATGTCAGGTTCGAGGACGGGCTGGTTGCGCGCCCTGACGGCAACAACGTCTCCATGGATCGCGAAAGTCTCAACCTGGCCGAGGCGCAGCTGCAGTTCAAGACCGGCATCGCGCTGCTGCGGCAGCAGTACCAGATGACGATGGATGCCATTCACGCCGACGGCAAATAGCAAGCGCCGGCATGCCACGGATCGGAGGATCCTGTGAATCTGTTTGGCTTGATGGAAACATCGGGGAGCGCGATGCAGGCCGAACGCATGCGCGCCGAGGTGGTGGCCGCCAACATGGCCAACGCCGAAACCACGCGCACCGTTGCCGGCGGTCCGTATCACCGCCAGCATGTGGTGTTCGAGGCCAATGGCGGCGATTCGTCTTTTGCCGAGTCGTTCTCGAACGCGTCTTCACCTACCGTTGCGGCTCTTCCGCTTTTTGGCCGCGCGTCGAACCCGGCGCAACCCGCCGGCGGCGTGCACATCGCCCAGGTTATTGAAGATCCCGCCCCGCCGCTCAAGCGCTACGATCCCGGGCACCCCGACGCCGGTCTCGATGGTTATGTCGCATATCCGGACATTAATCCACTCACAGAGATGGTGGATCTGATGGGGGCAACGCGTGCATATGGCCTCAACGGTTCGGCGGTGCAGGCCGAAAAGGGCATGATCACAGCCGCTCTCGAGATCGCCAAAACCTAGCCGGCAGGACTGTTACTTGCGGCGCAAAAGACCACAGAGTTGTAGCGAAACGACAGGTGTATCGATGAATCCCTTTCAACCTATCTCGGCAGTCGCGGCCTCGATTCCTTCGCCCCCGGGGGGCGGCTTCTCGACAGGCGTCCACGCAGCCGCAAAAGACGGAGATGCCGCGCCGTTCTCCGACCTGCTCACCGACGCAGTGGGCGATGTGAATGTGCTCCAGGACCAGGCGGCCTCGGCAGTAAAAGGGCTGATGACGGGCTCGGGTGTCGATGTGCACCAGGCCATGATCGCCACCGAGAAAGCGAGCATGGCATTCGAACTTGCACTCGCGGTGCGCAACAAGGCCGTGCAGGCCTACCAGCAGGTCATGAGCATGCAGTTCTGAGTATGCAGTTTTCACCTTGTCACGCGTTTTGTCTTCCTGGAAGGTAACGGGGTTCGGGAACCATGGCCACGGGCACACAATTGGAGAAAAGCGCACTGCCGATGACTCCCGGCAAGGTTCCGATGACGGCCGGCCTGAACGCCCTGTGGACGCGGGCGCGCGTGCAGTGGGCAGGGATGCAGCCGCGGCAGCGTACCTGGTCTGTCGTTGCCGCCGCTCTGCTGGCGGGTATGGCCGCGTTTCTGCTCTGGAATGTATTGCGTACCGACTGGCGCATCCTCTACGCCGACCTCGATCCGGAAGACGCACGGCAGATCAGCCAGACGCTGACCCAGGCGCAGATTCCCTTTGACGTGGCAGCCAACGGAGTTCTGCGCGTGCCGGCAGCGCAACTCGACAAGGCGCGCCTGGCCACCGCGGCCAAGGGCGGCGTGAAAAGCGGACGGCTCGGCTTCGAGCTCTTCGACAAGCCCAACTGGGTGGGTTCCGAGTTTGACGAACAGGTAAACTACCAGCGCGCTCTCGAAGGCGAGCTCGAGCATACGGTGGGCTCGCTGGCCGACGTCGAGTCGGCGCGCGTGCACCTCGTCATGCCGCACGATTCGTTGTTCCGCGAGCAGGAGCGTCCGGCCAAGGCATCGGTCGTGCTCAAGCTGCGGCATCGTTCGCTGGTCGATGGCGAGCCCGAAGCGATTCGCAATTTGGTGGCCTCGGCCGTCGATGGATTGACGCCCGATCGCGTCGTAGTAGTCGACGCGGCGGGCCACCTTCCCCTCGGACCCAAGACGGCGGACGCGCTGCGCCTCACTGCGGAGCAGTCTCTTGAAGAAAAACTGATCGCCACCCTCGAACCCGTCACCGGCGCAGGTAATGTCCGCGCCTCCGTCACGCTCGACTACGACGACTCGGCCACCGAGCAGACCGAGGAGACTTACGATCCCGAGCAGAGCGCCACGCTCTCCATGCAGCGCACCGAGCAGACGGCGGGCAATCAGACCGTTGCCGCGGGGGTTCCCGGAACGGCTTCGAATGCCCCCAATGCGCAAGCCCTGCCGGTGTATCCGCAGCAGAACACGCCGCCGCAGTCCGCCAAGAGCGAGTCCAGCACCTATGGCGTGTCGAAGACGGTGCGCCACGTCATCGAGAATCCCGGCCGCGTGCGCCGGCTCACCGCGGCCATCGTCGTCAACGACCGCCAGTTGCAGCCCGCGTCCAAGGGCAAGGCGGCGGTCTGGCAGGCCCGATCGGCCGATGAGCTGCACAACCTGAATCTGCTGGCTCAGGCGGCAGTAGGGTTCGACACCACGCGCGGCGACATGCTCACCGTACAGGATCTAGCTTTTGATGAGAACCGCACACCGGTCGTCGTGTCGCCCTTGTCCCGGGTGATGAAAGAAGCGGAGAGCTCGCCCGAGCTGATCAAGTACGCAGCTCTGCTGGCGGCGATGCTGGTGCTGGTGGCATTCGGGGTGCGGCCTGCGCTGAAGCGCGCGGGAGCGGCCCCCCCGGCGAAGGCGGCCGCGAAGGAGCTGCCTGCCCAGGCGGCGGCCAATCCCGCGTTGAATCCGCCCGAGCCAATGGGGGAGGCTGAGCGCACGCGCGCCCAGGAGATCTTCGAACAGGTGGCAGGGCATCTCAAAAAGGAGCCGGCGCAGAGTTCGCGGCTGTTGCAGAGCTGGATTCACTCGGAGTGATCCGGGGCAAGGGCCAGACAAACAAAGGGGAACGCGGACTCAGTTCCATAGGAGCAGGCAGTGGCGGAGCAGGAAGGCGAATACGGAGCACCGCGACGCAAGTCGGCTCAGGTCGATGGAGTGCGCAAGGCTGCGATCCTGCTTGTTGCCGTAGGCGAGGATCTGGCCAAGGAGATACTGCGCACGCTTCCTGAGGGCGATGTGCAGCGGCTTACGGAGGAGCTTGCCGATCTGCGCACCATTCCGCCGGAGCTCTCCGCCGAAGTCATCGAAGAGTTCTGGGAGCTGCTCGAAACGCAGAACTTCATGGTGCATGGCGGCCTCGACTATGCCAACCGGCTGCTGGTGGAGGCCTTCGGCAAGCAGCGCGCAGAAGACCTGCTGGCCATGGTGCGGCATTCACAGGAGGCGTCGCAGGGCAATCTGGCCAAGTTGCAGCGCACCGACCCGCAACAGCTCGGCAAGCTGCTCGACGGAGAGCACCCCCAGACCATCGCGCTGGTGCTCGCGCATCTCGATCCCCGCAAGGCGTCGCAGGTTCTGGAGAGCCTGAGTGAAGAGCACAAGGTGGTTTCCATTCAGCGCCTCGCCGAAATGCGGCAGTTCTCGCCGGAGATGGCGCAGAAGGTGGCGCACATTCTGCACCGGCGCCTGGAGAGCATGGGCGACACGGGCCGCAAGAGCTACTCGGGCTTCAAGGCCGTGGCCGATCTGCTCAACCGCCTGAATGCCGAGGAATCCAAGCACATTCTCGAGACCATCGAGGATGCCCAACCCGAACTGGCGCTCAGCATTCGCAATCTCATGTTCACGTTTGAAGACCTGGTCACCGTGCCGCCCGCTACCATCCGCGAGATCGTCTCGGGCGTCGACAAGCGCCAGCTCGCCATGGCCCTGCGCGGGGCCAACGACGAACTCCGCGCACAGATATTCAAGGCGATGAGCTCGCGGGCCGTGGAGATGTTGAAAGAGGACATGGAGGTCCTGGGACCGGTGCGCTCGCGCGAGGTGGCCCAGGCGCAGCAGGAGATTCTCACCCTGGCGCGGCGGCTGGAGGCTGAGGGCAAGGTGATTCTGAAGCTCGAGACCGGCGACGAGATGCTGGCCTAGGCCGCGGTTGGAGGGAACGTGGGACGGATCGCGGAAGGGAAGCGAAGTGCGCGGGCGGAGGTTATTGAGGCGTTTGTCTATGCCGAGCTGCCGGCTACCAGCTTGCCGGACTGGGTGTCCTGGGGTGGTGGTGCGTCGGACGAAAGTCCGACTGAATTTGTTTCGATCGTGGCAAGAAGGCCGGACGAGTCTCTGCAGGCAGATTTCGAACAACGGCTTGCGGAGGAGTCTCGGCGCAGCTTTGAAGCAGGCCGCGTTCAAGGCCTTGAGCACGGACTGGAGCAGGGACGCGCCGCGGAGCGGGCCGCCCAGGGAACGGCGCAGCAACGGCTCGCGGCGCAGCTTGAGCGGCTGGCGACATCCTTTGCCGAAGAGCGCGATCGCTACCTGCACGCTGCGGAATCGGAAGTGGTGAAGCTGGCACTCGCCGTAGCCGCGCGCATCCTGCGCCGTGAGGCGCAGATGGATCCGTTGTTGCTGACCGGTGCGGTACGTGTAGCTCTCGGGCAGCTCTCCGCCTCCACCAGCGTGCGTCTGCGCGTGCCGCAGGGCGAACTCGATCTGTGGAAGGAGTCGATCGCCCTGCTGCCCAACCTGGCAGTGAAGCCGCAGGTCCTGCCGGGAGACGGCATGCGCCTGGGAGACTGTGTGGTTGAAACAGAACTCGGCACGGTCGACCTGGGCGTTCGCGCGCAATTGAGCGAGATCGAGCGCGGCTTCTTCGACCGCAACGGCCAGCCTCCGACCGCGGAGAGGGAGCTCGCAGGAACGGGGAGGCATCTGTGACTGCATTGCTTGATGGATACTTCGCAACACTGGCGCGCACTCAGCCGTGGCGCTGGCGCGGCCAGGTGCTCGAATCCGTGGGCCAGACCATCGAGTCGGCCGGGCCACTCGCTTCGGTGGGCGAGTGCTGCGAGATTCTCGACTGTTGCGGCTGCGCCCATGCCGCCGAAGTGATCGGTTTCCGCGGAGCCAACGTGTTGTCGATGCCGGTTGACAGCGCGGAAGGCATTCGCTTTGGCGACACTGTCTCCGCTCTCGGCAAGTCCCCCGGTATCGACGTGGGTCCCGCGCTCATGGGACGTGTTCTCAATGCGCTGGGGCATGCTATCGATGGCGGTCGATCTCCGGAGACGCGAGCGACACTCGCCCTCGATGGCAAGGTTCGTCTTCCCCTCGATCGTGTCGCCATCCGCACGCCGCTCGGCACCGGCATCCGCGCCCTCGATGCACTCCTGACGGTGGGCCGCGGCCAGCGCGTCGGCATCTTCGGCGGCTCGGGCGTGGGCAAGAGCACGCTGATCGGCATGATGACGCGCAACACCGAGGCCGATGTCACGGTAGTCGGCCTGGTCGGCGAGCGCGGTCGCGAAGTGGGCGAGTTTCTGGAGCACGCGCTGGGCGACGAAGGCCGCGCGCGCTCCGTTGTGCTGGTGTCCACCTCGGACCAGAGCCCGCTGTTGCGCATGCGCGCGGCTCTCGCCGCCACCACGGTTGCGGAGTACTTCGCCGCGCAGGGCAAGCACGTGCTGCTGGTTCTCGATTCGCTGACCCGCTTCGCGATGGCCGCGCGCGAAATCGGCCTCGCCGCCGGGGAGCCGCCGACCGCGAAGGGCTACACCCCGTCGGTGTTCACGCGCCTGGCGCGGCTGGTCGAGCGCTCGGGCCAGTTCCGCACCGGGTCCATTACAGCCTTTTATACGGTGCTGATGGAAGGCGACGACCAGCAGGATCCGCTCGTCGACGCAGTGCGCTCGCTGCTCGATGGCCACGTGGTGTTGTCGCGGGCGCTGGCCGCGGAGGGCTGGTATCCACCCATCGCGGTGCTCGACTCCATCAGCCGTCTCATGCCCTCGGTCACCGAGCCCGCGCATCGCGAGCAGGCCGCTTTGATTCGAAAGCTCATGGCCGTCTACGCGCGGTCTGAGGATCTGGTGCGCATCGGCGCTTACAAGCCCGGCTCCGATCCCGACCTCGACCGCGCTCTGCGCGCCCGCGAACCGACGCGAACCTTTCTCGCTCAGGATGCCGATGAGCAGGTGCGATTGGCCGATGCGGTGCGCGGCCTTGCGGCTCTGGCAGCCGCGGTGTAGCCCATGCCGGTCTCCCGTGCGCTCAGACGCCTGCTGCATGTTCGAACCATGGAAGAAGAGCAGCGGCAGCAGACGCTCGAGTCCGCGCTGAGCGAACTGCATGCCCTGGAGCACGCTCTCACCGATGGCCGGGACCGGGAGCGACTTGGGCAAAAGCTGCTCGTCAGAAGTTTCCAATACGGCGAGATTTCAGATAGAAAAGCCGCGCAAGTCGAAATCGAAACCGCCGCGCGCTGTGTGGCGGTGCTGGCGCCAAGAATCGCTTCTGCCGGGATGGTTGTGTCGCAGGCCCGTCAAGCGTACCTGGACAAGCGCCTGGAGCGCCGACAGGCGCAGATCCTCATTGAGGAAGCGGAGGCGCAAGAGACAGCCGAATCCGCTCGCCAAGACCAGCAGAACCTCGATGAAACGTTCGGAACTCTTCGCCACCGCAAGGAACACGAGCGCATCGCACGGGATGATGCAAGCCCTGCGCGCTCTCGACCGTTCTCCGCTGATCTTGAGCGGGAAAGGCCATAGGAGTTCTCCCCGTTTCCGGATTCGGGAACCAAACCCGGTCTGTGACAACTCTCTAACCCACTCCCTGCGAAGGTTTGGCATGCCATCTGCATCCCTCAACTCCATGCAGGTGGCAAGAGCCAGCACCGTCGCAATTGGAACCAGCTTCACTTCGGCCTCTTCAAGTCGCGGAGCTTCCGCGATTGAGAACTCCGTCGCGCCCGAAGCGCAGGGTGCGTCGCAGTTTGCTGACGGTCTGCAGGCGCTCCTCTCCGCCGGTGGACCGGACTCCGGGACAGGCGGCGGCACAATCTCGATCGAGAGCGTATCGCATGCGAGCCTCGGATCCGCATTTGCAGCACGGAAGGAATGTCGTCGTCCCCTCAACCAAGTCCGGTCCGGCAATGTCGCCTCTTGACAGCACAAAAAGTTCTCGGCGGCCGAAGGCTGTGGCGCTGGTCCAGTCCAGGCTTGCGTCGCCAAGTCTACCGTTCGAAGGCTCGGCAGACGTCTCTCTCGCGCGAGGTTCGAGCGTCGCGTTGCGTGAGAAGGGCGCACATGCGGGAACTCCATCGGAGGCTGCGGCGACTGCAGGTTCCCACGCGGAGTCCGATCCTCTACCGGCATTTCCCGTCGAAGCGCCCGCTTTCGCCATCTCACCTCCGGCCGCGAAAGCGGCCCCGGAACATATCGAGCCTGCTTCTCAGTCGTCGGCAGACTCTGCATCGCATCTCCGGGGATCAGATATTCCTGCATGGTCGGATGACGCCGAATCCGCGCAGCATCAGTCAAATCAAACCGGCCCCGCTGCCCCTCCATCCAGTGCGCCAGGAAACGAATTGCCACCGGATCTCGAGGCCGCATTTCATTCCCGGGCGACAGCCGGCTCTCTAGAACCTGCGACGCAACCCCTCGCACCCTGTCGCGAGCAGGGCCGCCTCCGCATCTGCTCCCGCCCAAACTGGCGAACTATTCTCGGCTCATCTTCAAAGCGCAGGAGCGGGCCCCAATTCACCCCGAAGCATAGAATCCCCGCCCCTGGCCGGCCGCTCGTTCAAATCTGCCGCGCGCAGTTTCGCACTTCCAGGCAGCAGCGATCTCGAGTTATCGCACACCCCATTGCCGTCAGCCGCCGCCATTGCCATTCCAGTCCGTGACGCTGCTGCTGCTCAGCTCTCCTTCAACTCCAACCTGTCATCTCCAGTCTCCGCTCAATCGGCCGCGACCCGCGATACTTTTTCGTCTCTTGACGCCGTGACACCCGGTCCGGACACTGCATGGATTCGCACCGGCGCACATCATGCCGAGGCTGGCTATCTGGATCCTTCGCTGGGATGGGTGAGCGTGCGCGCCGAGGGAACGGCCTCCGGTGTGCACGCCGCGCTCGTTCCCGGTTCGCCCGAAGCAGCCTCTGCGCTCAGCAATCATCTTGCGGGGTTGAACGCGTTTCTCGCCGATCACCACGGCCTGCGTACCCCGTAACCGTTGCCTCGCCCGAGCCCGCAAATTCGTTCTCCGCCAATACGCAACGCGACAACTCCGGAAACGGCCCGCACGGACAGAACCAACAACGCAGCCCGATACGAATGCGCCCTCACCGCCGGCCGAAACAGGATCTCCGCGAGCACCGTCGCGGCTCCGCCGTCGTCTGGGATCATCTCCGCGGCAAACGGAAGCGGAGTTCACCTCTCGGTCATGGCCTAGTCTGCGGGCCCACTAACAGCAGGCAACAACCTGCGCACAGGCGCAGAGGAGGAACGATGGCGAACAGCCTCAGGGATTTGGAATCATGCGACCCCGGTCAACTCTCTCGTGAGCGCGCGTCCCGCCGCAGCCACAACTGGATCGTCGACAGCAACCAGCAACGATGGTTCCACCATCTCGGCAAACGACTTCCTCACCCTGCTGGTGACCGAGATGCAGAATCAGGATCCGACCGCCAATACCGACCCCAACGAATACATCAACCAACTGGTGCAGGTGAACAGCCTCGAGCAACTTATCAACATCAACCAAACGCTCTCCAGCGACCTTGGCGCCTCGCCACCGGCGGAATGCAGCCAGCCCCCACTGCATCTGCCGCCACCATTCCGGCGAGCCCTCGTCTCTCCTCTCTCACCAGCCCGGCCGCTCCGACCGCCGGCACCGCCGTACCGGCGCTGAACAACAGCACCCCCCGGACAATCCACGCCACGGCCGGCAACCTCGGTGTACCCGACACGAATCCTGCGGCACAGCGTGTGGCCCAGGCATTAACCCACCGCGCCAACCTGGACTGATATCGCACCGCCTGCACGTTCCACAACGAGCCGCGTTCGATCACGAGTTAAAGGAGACCTTCGATGGCAAGCTTTTTCATCCCCCTCACCGGGCTTAACGCCGATTCCACTTCTCTCAACACCATCGCCAACGACCTTGCGAACATGAGCACCACCGGATTCAAGTCGCAGGCCGTCAACTTTTCTGACCTGTTCTATCAGCAGATCGGCGCCACCGGCTCCGGTGACCCCATCCAGATGGGTGCGGGCACGCAGGTCGCCTCCACCACCACCGACTTTTCCAACGGAACGCCCAACTCC
Source organism: uncultured Acidobacteriota bacterium (assembly GCA_963744185.1). Classification (GTDB taxonomy): domain Bacteria; phylum Acidobacteriota; class Terriglobia; order Terriglobales; family Acidobacteriaceae; genus Telmatobacter. Next base: position 306,163 of record CAVUSR010000004.1, read on the forward strand.
ACCGGCGTCAACACCGACGTAGCCCTGCAGGGCAATGGCTTTTTCGTAGTCAGCAATGCCACCAGCCAGTTGCTGACACGCGACGGGCACTTCACCACCGATTCGAGCGGAAACCTCATCGCCTCCAACGGTATGAATGTCATGGGCTACCCCGCTGTCAACGGGGTCGTGAATACGGCCGCTCCGCTTACCCCCATCAACATACCCATCGGCCAAGTCCTGGCGCCCCAGGCCACCAGCAGCTTCAACATGACCGCCAATCTCGACGGGACTGGCTCGAACACCGTGTTTCCGGCCACCGTCGACGTATATGATTCGCTCGGCCAAATGCACACCGCCACCGTCACCTATACGCAAAGCGGCGTCAATGCCTGGAATTACTCGATCGCGCTTCCAGCCGTAGACACAGGCGGTGTCTCCACACCCGTCACAGGAACGATGGCCTTCGACGCCACCGGCACCCTGGCAACTGTGAACGGAACAGCCGTCGGCACCGCGGCAGGGCAGGTTTCAACCATCCCTGTCGGCTTCAATGGTCTTACCGATCAAGCCAACAACCTCACCATGAACTGGAACCTGGTGGGCGCCGCCGGCAAGCCGACCATCACCCAGGTGACTTCCGCATCGAATTCGACTCCGGGCTCTGGCTCAGCTGTATCCGCCACTACCCAGAACGGCTACGCCAGCGGCCAATACCAGGACTTCACCATCGGTTCGGATGGCACAGTCACCGTGACCTTCTCCAACCAGCAGAAGCTCAACGTGGGACAAATCGCCCTGGGCAATGTAGTCAACGAGCAGGGCCTGCGCGACATGGGCAACGGCGATTACAGCACCACGATGGCCAGCGGTTCCGTGGCTGTTGCCACATCAGGCAGCGCCGGCCTCGGCACCATGCAGAATGGCGCTCTCGAAGGATCGAACGTCAACATCTCCGGCGAGTTCTCGGCTCTCATCATCGCCCAGCGCGCCTTCGAAGCTAACTCCAAAACCATCACGACCTTCGACACCATCACTCAGGAAACCATCCAGATGATTCATTGATCCGGGTTTCGCACTGCAAGGCCTCCATTTGGCCCCGTTGGTTTGGGCGTTATGCGCTCGCCGCGGGGCATTTTTTTGCCGAACACCGAAAGCCCTACCGCGCAGCAAGCTTGCTCGAAGCGGGCCCCGTCGGTTTATCGTTACCTTGCAGTCTCAAACAGCGAGGTTCTCTTGATGCGTTGGATCGCCATCTTCGCCGCCGGTATGTTCAGCACCTCCATCGCGATGTACGGACAGAGCGCTCCTGCGGCCATCTTCACCGATCCTCCGGCCGATCCTGCGCATCCGGCCACCATGTCGGTCCTGCACATTCCCAGTCACGGCGTGCTCATCAACGGGCTGCTCTACGCGCCATCCGGCCCTGGGCCGCATCCCACCCTGGTGATCTGCCACGGCCTCCCCGGCAATGAGAAGAATCTCGATCTCGCCCAGGCCGTTCGCCGCGCAGGCTGGAATGCCGTCACCTTTAACTATCGCGGCTCGTGGGGCAGCCCGGGTGAGTTTCGCTTTGCGCAGAACATTGAAGACGCTGCCGCGGTGCTCGCTTTTCTCCGAGCCCCGGCAAACTCCGCACGCCTCGGCGTCGACACCGGCCGCATCGCGCTCGCAGGCCACAGCATGGGAGGATGGGTTACCGCCAACGTGGCCGCACACGATCCAGCCCTGCTCGGAGCAATCCTCATCAGCGCCGCGGACATGAGTGCCATGGGCCAGAACATGCCGCGCGATCAAGTCGTAAAGATGATGGCGGACGACATGGAGTCTCTTGCCGGCGTCTCCGCGGAGAGCATGGCCGATGACATCATGGGCAAAGCCAAAAGTTTTGACTTCGCGAGCACCGAAGATGGCCTCTCCAAAATCCCTATGCTCGTGCTCTCTTCCAACGATGGCCTGGCGTCTCGCACCGATGCACTCGTGAAGGCCTTGCAGGCGAAGGGGAACAAGAATATCACTGCCATTCACGCCGCAACCGATCACGGCTGGTCCGATCACCGCATCTTCCTCGAAAGCAGAGTCATCGATTGGCTCGGAAGTCTGCCGGCATCTCAGCCAGCCGCGCGCTGACACGCATGCAAATCTTGAAAACTTCCGTCTCGTCGTCTTCCCTGCGGTAGCCGAACACCTTAGCTTCCGCAAGGCGGCGGAGAACCTCTTCCTCACTCAGCCTGCCGTGAGTTTGCAGATTAAGGCGCTCGAAGAGGACCTCGGCGTTCAGCTCTTCGATCGCACGGGAACTCACGTCGCTCTCACGCCTGCGGGCGAAGTCCTGCTGCGCTACGCCGCGCAAGGCCACTCGCTGCTCTCGCAGGCTGAGCACGACATCGCCTCGGTCAGCGGAGAACACGCCGGCAAGTTATCCCTCGGCGCATCCACCACCATCGCGCAATACGTCCTCCCCAGCATCCTGGGCGACTTCCGCCGCTTGCACCCACGCGTCGTTCTCACACTCCGATCTTCAAGATCGTTGCTCTCGATAGCCTGCGCATCGAGCGACCTTTCCTCATCGCATACCCCGCCGGTCCGGCGCCGCACGGACCTGCAACGGAATTCCGCCGATTTCTACTTGCCCGCGCAAACGCACGTCTCCAACCAACACGGAGTCGCGCACCGGTCCGCGATAAGAAACGCAAATAGCCCATCAACGCTTCTGCTTGGACGCAACATCCCTCGCTTCACAACACTGGGTTCATGTCGAAGAAGCTATTTTTCGTTGGAATGATCCTGGCGGCCAGCGGCTTCGTCTCGCCGCCCATACCGTGACCCTCTACCTCATCGGAACCGGACTGTCGCTCAAAACGATCCGCGGCGTCGGCGTGCGCCCAATGGTTCAGGGCATTGTGCTCTGGATCATCGTGGCTACTGGATCGCTCGCACTCATCCGTGTGGGTTGGATTCACCTTTAGGCGCCAGCCGTTCGCGCCGCGGCTGCACCTCGATGAACAGCCCCGTCCCCTGTGCCAGAACCGTTCCGTCGGCGTCCAGAACCTTCGCCTCGGTCCAGTGCTTGCGTCCCTCGCTGCGCGTCACCAGTCCCTCCAACCGGATTGGCGCCTTCGAACTCACCGGCCGCTTGTAATCCACCGCCATGTGCCGCGTCATCGCCACCAGCCCGTGCGAGCGCACCGCCTTGCTCATCGTCTCGTCCAGCAGGGTCGCGATGATTCCCCCATGCGCGTACCCCGGCGGCCCTTCAAACGTGTCGGGAACCTCGGCCAGGCAGACCACGCGTCCGTCATCGGCCATAAAAAACTCAAGCCGCAGCCCAATCGGATTCGCCAGCCCGCATCCAAAGCAGCGGTTTTGCGCGGCGTGCGCCAGCGGAGTCAGATTCTCGTCCGTCGCCTTCCCTATCCCCACTTCTCAAACCCCTCCCGCCAGCACCGCGCTATACACATCGCGGTCCACGTTGCCGCCCGTCAACACCATCCCGATGCGCTCCTCCGGCGTTTGTCTCTCCATCAGCGCCCCGGCCAAAGCCGCCGCCCCGGCACCCTCGGCCACGTTATGCGTGTCCTCATAGTAGATGCGCATGGCCTCCTCGATCGCGTCGTCGCTTACCTCCACAATCCGCGCCACATTTTTCCAGATCGCCTCCATCGCCAACGCATTCGGCATCCGGCACGCAAGACCATCGGCGATGCGCGTTTGCGCCGGCGCCTCCACTACCGTGCGTTGCGCAAAGCTCAAGGCGTACGATGGCGACTCCGCCGACACCACGCCCACCACCTCCGTCACCAGCCCCAGGGCGTTCCGCGCCGCGCATACGCCGCATATCGACGACCCCAGCCCAATCGGCACGTACACGCGCTTCAGCTGTGGCGCCGCCTCTAGAAACTCCAGCGCGTAGGTCGCGGTCCCCATCACCAGGCGTTCGTGAAACGAGTCCACCATCACCAGCCCGCGCTCCACCGCCAGCCCCCGCGCAAACTCGAGCGACTCCTGAAAGTCCTGTCCGTGCTCCACCAACTCCGCGCCCTGTGCCTTCATGGCGCGATTCTTTTCCGGGCTGTTGCCATGCGGCACCACGATCACTGCCGTAACGCCCATCAGCCGCGCCGCCATCGCCACTCCCTGTCCGTGATTGCCGCGCGTCGCCGCGATCACACCCCGCATCTCCGGCTGGCTCTCCCGCAGCCACGTCACGTATACCAGTGCTCCGCGCATCTTGAACGCGCCTACCGCCGTGTGATTTTCGTGTTTCACCCACGCCTCGGTCCCCAGCCGCCTGTTCAACAACGGCCAGGAGTGCTGCGGCGTCGGCTGCATGTAGCGGCTTAAAACGTATTGCGCCTCATGAATCCGGTCAAGCGACGGCAGGTTCATGATTCCAGCATAAACAGCGCCGGCCCTCATGGCCCAGCATCTCGGATTTCAAGCAACCGTCTCCGTCCAATGCCCCCGACACGATCCCTGTGATACCATCCACCCCGTAAACGGATTCACTCCATTTCGAGGAGAGTTCAAAATGCATTCCCGCCTGCTTCCCGTTCTCGCCACCCTGCTGCTGTCGTCCGCCGCAGTCGCCTATGCGCAGGCCCCCAAGTCCGCTCACGCGGACATCGCCAATGCGCAGGGAACCACCATCGGGCACGCCACCTTTACCCCTGCGAAAGACGGTGTGAAGGTTACAGTCAATGTCGCGCAGCTCACTCCCGGTGAGCACGGCATTCACATTCACACGGTCGGCAAGTGTGAAGGCCCCGCCTTCACCACCGCAGGCGGCCACTTCAACCCCACCAGCGCCCATCACGGCACTCACAACGCGCAGGATCCCCATCCGCACGTCGGCGACCTGCCCAATCTCACCGTCAGTGACAATGGCACCGGCAAACTCAACTTCATGATCCCCGGAGCCACCCTGGGCGATGGAGCCAATTCGCTCTTCCATGATGGCGGAACCTCCCTCGTCATCCACGCCAAGCCCGACGATCTGTCCAGTGATCCCTCGGGCAACTCCGGCGACCGCGTTGCCTGCGGTGTGATCACGAAATAACCGACGCCACGGCCTACAGCCCGCTTACCGGCCGCGTTTCAAAGTGCGACAGTCCCGGGCTGTCCCGCGGAACGGCGCGCCGTCCTGCCTCACCATCGATAATCGAAGTCATGCGCCGGATCGCGATCACCGCATTGGCTCTCGCTGTTTTCCAGTGCGGCTGCGGTCCAGCCACGCTCACCAGGCAGCAGTTGCAGGGAAAGGCTCTTTATGAAGGCCGCTGCGCCCACTGCCACGAGGAAAACGATCTGGCTCTCAAGAAAGTCCCACCCGATCTGCACGGCATTTTCCGCCGCGACAAACTCCCCAGCGGCGCCCCCGCAACCGACGCCGAGGTCCAGCGCCTGGTGCTGACCGGCAAAGGCTTCATGCCCTCCTTCGCCGGCCGCTTCACGCAAGATCAGATGTCCGCGCTGCTGGCCTACCTGCACGCCGGCCTTCGCTGACCCGCCCCAGCCCCAGTCCCCTAGCCCTCAGTCCCTAGTCCCCAGCCCCTAAGCTTCACTCATACCGTATCGCCGTCATCGGGCTAACCTTCGCCGCGCGAAACGCCGGCACCGCGCACGCCACCGTGGCCACCAGGCTCAACCCGCAAGTCGCAGCCAGCAGCAGCAGCGGATCGCGCGAGCTCTCCGCCGCCCAACTCGCCATCACCCGGTTCAGCGCGAACGTCAGCACAATCCCCGCCACAATTCCCGCGCCCACGCTCATCACCGTCGAGTTGAATACAATCCTCAGCACGTGCCCACGCCGCGCGCCCAGCGCAATGCGAATCCCAAACTCATTCGTCCTTTGCACCACCGTGTACGACACCACGCTGTACAACCCCACCGCCGCCAGCGCCAGCGCCAGCAACGCAAACCCGCCAAACAGCCACGACACCAGCTGTCCCCGCGCATACTCCGGCAGCCGCGTGATCCAATGCTCCAGGTCCCGCACATCGCCGTACGTCTGCTGATCGTGGTCAACCGAATTCACCGCCAGGCTCACCGAATGCAGCAGCGGCAACGGCGACCCCGCCGCACGAATCAGAATCTGCGTGCCCATAAACATCGCCATGGTGTAGGGAGAAAACCCCTCCGGAGCCACCGGCTTTGACAGCCCGTCATCCAGCTTGTCGGCCACAATGCCCACAATCAGCACCGGCCCCTCGCCAGTCGGCGACGTCAGAAAGAACGGCGGCTGCGCGACCACCTCCGGCAGCTTCAGCGAATGCCCGATCGCGTCGCCCTTCGGAAAATACTTCTTTGCCATGGTCTGGTTGATCACGATCATCGCCGCCCCGCGATGCTCATCATCGTGATCCCAGATCCGTCCCGCCAAAAGCGGAACCTTCAGGGCAGGGAAGTACTCCTTGCTCACCATGTTGAAATGAAATTTCTGCTCCGCATTCGAAGGCTGGCCCACAATTTCGAACTTGGTGTTGAACCCGTTGGCCGGCGGCGTCGCGTTGCTCGATATCGCCGCCATCGTCACGCCCGGCACCTCCGCGGCCTTGTCGTGCAGCCGCTCCAGGTACGCCGCGCGTTCCGCCCACGTCTTGTACGTTCCATCGTGAATGGGAATCCCCACCGACATGATGTTGTGCGGGTCGTATCCCAAATGCGTCCCCGCCACCTTCAAGAAGCCCTCGATCGCCGCTCCCGCCCCCGCCATCATCAAAAGCGTCAGCGCAATCTGCCCCGCGATCAGCGCATTATGCACCCTGCGTCCGCTCACGCCGCGCGTCGTCTTGCGCGTGTTCGACTGCATCACCTGGCTCACTTCCGGCTTCGACAGCGCCCACGCCGGCGACAGCCCGAAGATGACGCCCGTCAGCAGCGCCACCGCAATCGAAAACAACAGCACCGGCAGGTTGATATGAATCGCCGCCTCATGCGGGAACGAAAACTCCGGCAGGTTCGCCACAATCACCGCAAGAATCCGGTAAGCCAGCAGCAATCCCAGCGCCGCCCCGGTAAACGACAGCAGCAGCGACTCCGTCAGCAGTTGCCGCACAATTCTCCTGCGCGACGCCCCAATCGCCGACCGCACCGCAAACTCCTGCTCTCGCGCCGTCGCCCGCGCCAGCAGCAAAATCGACACATTCCCGCAACCAATCAACAGCAGCAGCGCCACTGCGCCAAACAGCAGGTAAAGCGTTCCGCCCAGTTGCTTGATGAAATCCTCGTTCAGGCCCTGCACGCGCAGTTTCGGTTCCCCCGGCGGAAAATGCTTGGGCGTCTCCTTCGCGAACTGTTCAATCAGCGGCTGCAGCGCCGCATCGGCCTGCGCGTGCGTCACGCCCGGCTTCAGGCGAATCCCGGCGTATAACCCGCGCGCCGGATCGTTCGTCACCTTCAGCGGCAGGTACACGTCGCCATCGCCCCACGTAAACCGCGACGCCGCCACGCCCACAATCGCGTAGTTCTTGTGCATGATCTGCATGGTCTTGCCCACTACGCTCGCGTCGCCGTGAAAATGCCTCTGCCAGAACGTGTGCCCCAGCACCACCACCGGCTGCGGATCCTGGCCATCGATCGCATCGCTCGGCTGCAGCCCGCGCCCCAGTGCCGCCGGCACTCCAAAGAAGTTGAATGCATTCGACGTCAGGTACACCGCGCTCACATCTTCCGGAAGATCGCTGCCCGTCACCGTGAGGTTCCAGTCGTCCTCCATAAAGGTGTCTTCCACCACCGGCGACTTGCGCAGCAACTGCCATTGCCCTCCGGTCACCCCAAATCCGCCGTATCCGCCTTCCGGCCTCACCAGCCGCATGTGAATCATGCGATCCGGCGCTGCATACGGATATGGATCCAGCAGGATTGCGTACACCACGCTGAACACCGCCGTGGTCGCCCCAATCCCCAGCGCCAGCGACAAAATCGCCGTCAACGAGAATCCCGGCATCTTCACCAGTTGCCGCATCGAGTACCGCAGATCCTGCCAAATCGTCCGCATAGTCCACTCCCTTTTGAAACGCCCACAAACCTGGGTGGGAAACCTCAAAGGCCCAAGCGCCCGTCTTCGAAAATCAACTCATCTCAGAGTTGGGTGCCCCAGGTCTCCTGTTGTTGGAGACCTGGGATACCTCAGAACTCCGTGTCCCGCGTTGGAATCAGACTCGCGTCCGATAGTTACTCGCACCGAATCGCCCGCACCGGATCAATCCCCGCAGCCTTGCGCGCCGGAACGGCGCATGCCGCCAACGCCACCAGCAGCAGCGACACCGTCGCCCCCGCCAGCAGCAATGGGTTGCTGGCATGGGTCTCGCCGGCCGTCCAATGCGTCATCACTTTGCTCAATGCCACCGTCAGCAAAACGCCCCCGGCAATCCCCAAACCCACGCTCGTCACCATCGAGCGCAACACAATCCGCAGCACGTGGCCCCGTTGCGCGCCCAGCGCCATGCGAATCCCGAACTCGCCGGTCCGCTGCACCACCGTGTACGACACCACCGAGTACAGCCCCACCGCCGCCAGCGCCAGGGCTAGCGACGCAAACGCCGCGAACAGCCACGAGATCAGGTGACCCCGCGCCCACTCCGCCTGGTCCTTGATCCACCCCTCAAGATCCTCCACATGCGCTTCGGTCTGCTGGTCGTGATCCACGCTGTTGATCTTCGCCTGCACCGCGTGCAGAAGCGCCAGCGGCGAACCCTGTGACCGCACCAGGATCTGCGTGTACATCCGCATCTGCAGCGTGTAGGGCACAAACGCTTCGGGCTGGATCGGCCGGCCCAGTCCATCGTTGCGTTTGTCCGCGACCACCCCCACAATCAGAATCCAGCCATCGCCCCCGGGCGAAACAAAGTTGAAGGGAGGCTCATTCCGCAGCCCCGCAAACTTCACTGAATGCCCGATCGCTCCCTCGTTGGGAAAGTACCTCCGCGCCAACGTCTCGTTCACCACCGCCACCGCGGCCCCGCGATGTTCTTCATCCGCGCCCCACACCTGTCCCTGCGCCAGCGGAATCCGCAGCGCCGGAAAATAGTCCCGGCTCACGTAATTAATCCGCGTCGGCTGGTCCTGCTGCGATGGCTTGCCCATGATCTGGAACGTCGTGTTGTTCCCGTTCGAAGGCGGTGTGGCATTGGTTGAAATCGCCGCCATCGTCACACCCGGCACCTCGGCAACCCGGCTGCGCAACTGCCCGAAATACGCCGCCCGCTCTGCCCATGTCTTGTAGGTGCCCTCATGTACCGGAATGCCCACCGACATAATGTTGTGCGGATCGTAGCCAAGCGGCACGTTCATCAGCCGCAGAAATCCCTCGATCGCAGCCCCCGCTCCCGCCAGCAGCAGCAGCGTTAGCGCAATCTGCCCCGCAATCAGCCCACTGTGCATGCGCCGTCCGCGCACGCTGCCGGCCATTCGCCTCGATGTCGTCTGCAGCGCCTGGGCCCCGTCGGCTCGCGCCAGTTGCAGTGCCGGCCACAGACCGAACAATATCCCCGTCCCCAGCGCCACCCCCACCGTAAACACAAGCACCGGCAGGTTGATCTGGATCGCGGCCTCGTGCGGGAATGAGTAGCGCGGCAAATTTGCCACCAGCACCGCCAGCCCCTTGTAGGCCAGCAGCACGCCCAGAGCGGCCCCCATCAGCGCCAGCAGCAGCGATTCGGTCAACAGCTGTCGAACAATTCGTCTGCGGCTCGCCCCAATCGCTGCGCGGATCGAGAACTCGTGCTGCCGGGCCTCCGCGCGCGCCAGCAACAGGATCGAAACATTGCCGCAGCCGATCAGCAGCAATAATCCCACCGCCCCGAACAGCAGGTTCAGCGTCCCTCCAAGCTGCGCAATGAAGTCGTCGTTCAGCCCCTGCACATTGAGTTTGAACGCGCCCACCGGAAAGTGCTTCGGTGTCTCCTTCGCAAACGTCTCAATCAACGGCTGCAGCGCCGCGTTGGCCTGCGCATGGCTCACCCCCGGCTTCAGACGAACACCCACGTAGAACGTGTTGTTCTGATCCTGCGTAATCTTTTGTGGCACGTACACATCCGCGTCGTCCCAGGTGAACCGCGGAGAAGCCACCCCCACGATGGTGTAGTTCTTGTGCACCATCTGCATCGTCTGACCCACCACGCCGGGATTTCCTGCAAAATGGCGCTCCCAGAACTTGTGGCTGAGCACTACGACCGGCTGCGGATCCTGCCCGTCAATGGCGTCGGAGGGCTGCAGCCCCCGCCCCAGCGCCGCCGGAACCCCGAAGTAAGCAAACGCATTCGAGCTGAAGTAGTCCGCCTCTACATCCTCGGGCAGATCGCTCCCCGTTACCGTCAGACTCCAGTTATCGGCGAGAAACGCGTCTTCCACCACGGGAGACTTGCGAATGCGTTGCCACTGCGAGGCCGTCAACCCAAACCCTCGCGGCTGGCCGTTCCTGTCCAGCATCCGCAGGTGGATCATGCGATCCGCCCCCGCATAGGGATACGGGTCCATCAGGATCGCGTAAATCACGCTGAACACCGCTGTCGTAGCGCCGATCCCCAGCGCCAGCGACACAATCGCCGTCAACGAGAATCCCGGCATCTTCACCAGTTGCCGGATCGAATAGCGCAGGTCCTGCAGCACGATTCGCATGGTCCGCCCCTCCGCCTCAACGATTGAAACCAGCAAGAGTTATCAGGCCCCAACTGCAATTGCAGAAACACTCACCCGTGCGGCAGGCCAGGGATTCACCGGGGAAAACTGATCACTGACCACTGATCACCGATCATTGTTCTCTCTCCACTGAAAGCAAATCCCGAACCCGTCCGGATCCGTCAGATACAACTGCTTCATCCCGTACCACGCCACCTTGGGCGGTTTCACATCCACGCCCTTCGCCACCAGGTGCTGATACGCCGCGTCTACATCGGGACACTCGAAGTACACGCACGTGTCCCCGTGGCCGCTCCATCGTGCGGCCTCCGGCGCCTCCGGCACATCGTCCGGATCGTAAGCCGTATTCAGCATCAGGGTGGTATTGCCGAGGTCCATCATCACCCAGTCCACATCGTCTTCATCCGCGGACTTGGCCTTCGACTTGCCCGTCACCGTGAACCCCAGTACGTCCCGGTAAAAGCGGATCGACTTCGGCATGTCGAACACCTGCAGAAGCGGAGAAAGCCCCTTAACCTCTATGGCCACGCAAAGTCCTCCTCGTACGAAGAACGTCGTACTTAGAGCACGACGCCTGCCATTTGCGTGTTAGCTCTAAGTCCCACATTCTGCGCACATACCCCATTTGCGCGAACCCTACGAACTGTCCGCTTCCAGCCTCAGTCTGTTCGTTTTCGAACGCCCCTCAAGCAGAGCGCAACTGGAACCCGCCAACTGTCTGCTCGGGGCCCCTGTGGAAATCGTGTCAAGACCCTCGTCGAAAAATAGTTTGTAACCCCTTTGTCATCAACACAAAAAACTTTGCCCAATTTAGGTATTAATTATTCGAACCTGTCATACTGAATACAGACTCATAAAAAAGGCCTCTCCGGGCAGCCGCCGGAGGGGCTTTTTCATTTCACGCCGAACTTTACGGAGGGAGCAAATGAACGTCACACATGCCGCTGACTTGCTGAAGCCACGAAGTGGCAGCCGACTCGCTGAAAACCAACCCACTCCGCCAATGCGCCAGGGCATTTTTCACTCTTTCACTTCTCACTCTTTCACTTCGTCACGAGGCTCTCGTTCTGTCCACTGTCCACTGCCCACTGTCCACTGCTTTTGTGATCCAAATCACGGTCAGCACAAAATCCCCCCTTTTTTGTGTGTAATCCCATCAATCGAAACAAGATGACCGTTTTTTATTTGCGTGTGTGAGTGCCCCTACGGGAAAATACGGATTCCGTTATACTCAGGAGTGCTATGGCACCCGAAAAAACCTTCTACCTTGAAACATTCGGCTGCCAGATGAATGCTCATGACTCCGAAAAGGTGATTGGCACACTCCTGCGTGAGGGTTATCACCAGGTGGAGTCGGAAGAAGAAGCCGGGCTCATCCTCTACAACACCTGCTCCATCCGCGACAAGGCCGAGCAGAAGGTCTTCAACCGCCTCAACGACTACAAAAAGCTGTACAAGTCGGGTAAGCGCTTCGGCGTCCTGGGCTGCGTTGCGCAGCAGGAGGGCGAAAAGATCTTCGAGCGAGCTCCCTACGTCTCGCTGGTTTCCGGGTCCGCCTCATACCGCAAGCTGCCGGAGATGCTATCGCGGCTCGAAGCCGGAGAAAACCGCATCACCGGTCTGGACGATCGCCAGACCGACGAGACCTTCGAAACCGAGTTCACCGCCCGCCAGAACCCCTACCGCGGCTACATCACCATCATCGAGGGCTGCGACAAGTTCTGCGCCTACTGCGTGGTCCCCTACACCCGGGGCAAGGAGCGCAGCCGGACGTCCTCGTCGGTTCTCGAGGAAGCCAGGCGCATCTCGGACCTGGGCTACACCGAGATTCAGCTTCTGGGCCAGAACGTGAACAGCTACCGGGATCCGGACGGCAAGATGTCGTTTGCGGAGTTGCTGGCGGCGGTTGGCATGGTTCCGGGGATTCGCCGTGTACGCTTTACCACCAGCCATCCGCGCCACTTTACGCGCGACATCGTGGAGGCCATCGACGCCTTCCCCGCGCTTTGCGACCATGTGCACCTGCCGGTGCAGTCGGGGTCGTCGCGGGTGCTGAAGGCGATGAACCGCGAGTACACGCGCGACTGGTACCTGGAACGCATCTCATGGATCAAGGCAGCGCGGCGGCCGATCTCGCTGTCGACGGATATCATCGTCGGCTTTCCGGGAGAAACCGCGGAGGAGTTCATCGAAACAATGGACCTGCTGGCGGAGGTGCAGTACGATTGCGTCTTCGGTTTCAAGTACTCGGCCCGGCCCAACACTCCGGCGCTGGTGATGATTGACTCGATTGCGGAGGCGGAGAAGGCGCAGCGATTGCAGGTTCTGCTCGATCGCCAGCGCGAAATTCAAAGGGTCAATTATGCCAGGCACCTAGGGGCAATAGTTGAAGTGATGGTTGAAGGTGCAAATCCTGCGCGCGGTCAGATTTCCGGCCGCAGCAGCCAGAACAAGCCCGTAAACTTCACCTGGCCGCATCCCATTGCACCTGCACCTGGTACATACTTGCAGGTAAGGATCACGGGAACGCATCCAAACAGCCTGGTGGGCGAGGCCGTCTAATCGACCGCGCTCGTCCCAAAAAAGCAGTCAGGAGGACGCCCATGGATGTTGAAGTTCGGATTCGCGGATTGATGATGGACCCGGCCACCAACATGCCCATCGTGGTGTTGAAAGATGTCTCCTCCGATTCGGTGATGCCCATCTGGGTGGGTATCTTCGAGGCGCAGAGCATTGCCTTCGAGATCGAAAAGCTCGCGGCCCCGCGTCCCATGACTCATGATCTGGCGCGCAACCTCATCCAGAACCTGAACGGCGCGCTGGAGCGTGTGGTGATTTCAGAGCTGCGAGACGAGACATTCTTTGCCGTTCTGTGGCTTCGGCAGGGTGAAGAGACGGTCATAGTCGACGCACGTCCCTCCGATGCGATCGCGCTTGCTTTGCGCTTCGATTGCCCGATTTATGTGGCGGAAAAGGTAATGGACAGCGCCCGGTTGAGTACGAGCGGACCGGCGGAGAGCGCTTCCGCCGAGCAGCTTCGCGGCTGGCTCGAGGGCCTGAACGACGAGGATCTCGGCCGCTACAAGATGTAGCGAAAATGGGCATCAAGCGCGATTCATTCAATCGTCATATGACAGAGATGTAATCGATTCAGCTGATTACAGGCCAGACATTCAGACGTCCATCCCGTATCAGGCGAGTTCAAGCGGGGCTGAGGCTCATGCGGGGCTTCTGCGCACTCGCGCGAGCACTTGTGTGGGTTAGGAGGTCTGGTGGGGTTTCGGTTTGTCTCCGGGCTGCTGATAGCGCTTTGTGCCTTCGGTCTTGCGGGATACGCGCAGCACGCGAGTCTTCCGGTTCAGGGTTACCCGGTCCTTAATTCCGCTGCCCGTGAATTGCTGCCGGACGCGCCTTCTGCAGGCACCGCGCGAATCTCGGGCACGGTGCTGGACACCAACGGCGACATCGTTGAAGGGGCGCGGGTGACGCTCACGGCCAACGATGGCCACCAATTGGTGGTGGACACCCTGGCAGACGGGCAGTTCACTTTTGCGGGCCTGACGCCGGGCGTCTTCAAGGTGACGGTAACGGGCCCGGATATGGGGACCTATTCCTCGCCCGAGATCAGACTGGAAAAAGGGGAGTTCCGGATCGTGTCCGGCGTAGTGCTGCCGGTTGCGAGGGCGAACACGTCGGTGACGGTATCGGCGAACTCGGAGACGATTGCGGAGGAAGAGGTGCAGGTGGAGATCCAGCAGCGTGTGCTGGGAGTCTTCCCCAACTTCTATACGAGCTATGACTGGAACGCAGCCCCGCTGGGCAGGAGGCAGAAGTTCGAGTTGGCGTTTCATGCGGCCACGGATCCAGTGGCGTTCGCCGGGGCCGGGGTTCTGGCGGGAATTCAGCAGGCGAACAACACCTACCCCGAGTACGGGCAGGGCCTGAAGGGATACGGGAGACGGTTTGGCGCGGCGTATGGCAACGACGTCATCAGTCGCATGTTGTCGAGCGCGGTGTTGCCGTCGGTGCTGCACCAGGATCCGCGGTATTTCTACAAGGGTACGGGGACAGTGATGGAGCGAGCCCGATATGCGGTGATGTCGGTCTTTGTGTGCCGTGGGGACAACGGGAAGCCTCAGCCGAACGCGTCACACCTGCTGGGCAGCTTTGCCGCTGGCGCCATTTCGAATGCCTACTATCCGCAGGCGAACCGCGGGGCATCGCTGGTGATGGTGAACGGGCTGATCGAGATGGCGGGGAACGCGGGGAACAATCTGTTGCGGGAGTTCCTGTTCAAGCGAATCAGCAACCAGGCGGGGAAGGGCAACTGAAAAATCGGGACGGCCCAATGATCTGAAGGCCTATGCTGATTTGCACGGTTTTAAGGCCGGGGATGAATCCCCGGCCTACCGCCCGAAACCGTTTTGCCGCAGCCTGCGAAGGCGTTACAGAGCATACATCAACGCCAGCAGGTTGTTGAGCGCGTGATTTCGTCCCTTTGAGGCTCGTGGTATCCCACCCTTGCGACAGAAAAAAGTTGCAAGGATGGGGCACGGAGTTGGTCTGGCTCATTGGCACGGAAAAGGAGGTGGGTTTCCCAACGCCAAATATCTTCGCGAATTATTCGATGCGCAGGGCTCGGGATGGTTCAATACTGGCTGCGCGGCGCGCGGGCAGGAACCCGGCGAGCGCGGCAACCAGGGCAATGGCGAGAATCCCGGCTGCATAAACGAGGGGATCGGCAATCGACACGCCGAAGAGCTGGCTGCGCACGGCGCGGGTGGCGAGAAGGGCGATGGGGACGGTGGCTCCGACCGCCCATCCGGCCAGAACCAGCGTCTCGCGCAGGATGAGACCGACGACGTTGGCGCGTTTCGCTCCGAGAGCCATGCGAATGCCGATCTCGCGGGTGCGTTGCGCCGTGGAGTACGCCAGGATCCCGTAGAGGCCGATTCCCGCCAGCAAGGCGGCTACGGCGCCGAACGTGGTGGCAAGCAACGCAATGGTGCGTTCGGCCAGGATGTCCATATCGATCTGTTCTCTCAGGGTGCTCAGGTTGTTGACGATGAGCTTGGGATCGATGTTGGCGACTGCGGCGCGAATGCTGCCGGCGGCGGCCTGAGGGGGCTGCCAGGTGCGCGCATAAAACGTGAGGCCAGCCGGACGCTCCGCCTGCTGGAAGAGGGTGTAGTTGGTGGGCGATGCCGGGTCGCGAACCGAGGAGTGCTTTACATCGGCCACCACGCCGACGATCACCGCGTCGGTAGCAGGACGGTCAGGCCGGCCGACGTGCTGCCCGATGGCCGCCTGCGGACTGGCGAAGAAGTGCCGCACAAAACTCATGTTGACCACCGCGACCTTCTGCGAAGTTGCCGTGTCGGACGCGTTGAAGAGACGGCCGGCGACGAGGGGCACGCCCAGGGCCTGCAGATAGCCGCTACTCACCCAGGGCAGTTCCACGTCGAAGTCCTCGTCGGGCTTGGGTTTGTATCCGCTGACCACAACGTCGCCCCCGATACCGGTGCCGTTGAGATCGGAGTCATTGGTGGCGCCCACGGCTCGCATGCCGGGCAGATTCGCAATTGCATCGAGGGCGCGCAGTTCAACGGGAGCAACGCCTGCCGCGGGATAGCCCGCCAACTCCGGCCGCACTTGAAACGTGAGCAAGTGGTCGGTGCTATAGCCGGGGTTGACCATTTGCAGGTTCTGAATGGTTCGGACGAACATGCCGGAGGCCACAATCAGGAGCAGGCTGAATCCGATTTGCAAGGCCACGCAAGTCCGCCGAAATCGCAGCGATCCGCCCATGCCCGTGCCAGTCTGCTGCTTGAGAGCTTCGGCGAGCCGCGGATTCCAGAACTGAAATGCGGGGGCGAGGCTGAAGAGCAGACTTCCGGCGAGTGTGGCCAGGAGTGTGAAGGCGAACACGCGCCAATCGAGGGTGGCGGTAAACGCGGAAGAATCGCCGGATCCCGCGGCCATCCAGGTGATGAGAAGACGCAGTGCCTGCGGGGCCAGGAGCAGTCCAAGGGCGGCTCCGGCCAGGCCGAGTAACAGGCCTTCACACAACAACTGGCGCAGAATCTGGCCGCTGGTGGCGCCGAGCGCGTAGCGCACCGAGAACTCGCGCACGCGGTTGGCTGCGCGGACCAACAGCAAGCTTGCCACATTGACGACGGCCATGGCGGTTACCAGCAACACCATGCACATGATGATGACGATGGGCGTGCGCACGTCCTGGCGCAATGGAGAAAAACCGCGTGCTCCGCCTTCCAGATTCAAATGCGAGTTGGCGATGAACTCGTTGCGCGCCTTGGGCGACTGGTCGTGAGCGTTGGCGAACTCGCCAGTTCGCAGGGCCTTGAAGAGGGGGTCGAATGCGGCTTCGGCCTTGGCGGGTGTTATTTCCGGCCGAACGCGCCCGATCACATTAAGCCAATAGGAATGGCGATCAGGGAGATAATCCCACGCGGGCTCAACGGTGCGCTGCATGGTGAGGGGAACATACAGGTCGGGTACCCGTCCCCACACCATGCTGCGAAATCCCGGCGCCGCCACGCCCACGATGGTGAAGGGAGAGCCGTTGACGAGGAGGGTCTTGCCGGCGACCGGCGCCTCTGCCAGATGCGTCTTCCAATAATCGAAGCTGAGCACCGCGACCGGATTGGCGCCGGGCGCCGTTTCATCACTGGCTCCGAACAAGCGGCCAAGAGCCGGGTGCACGCCGAGGACGTCGAAGTAGTTGCCGCTGACCATCTCGGCCGATGCAGCTTCGGCGCGGTTGTTCCAGGTGACTCCGACGGCGGTGGATGCAGCGGCGATGAGCCCACTGAGCACATGGTTGCGGTCGCGCAGGTCGCGATACATGGGATAGGAAAACTCGTGGCGATGCCCAGGAGTGTTTCCGCCATCGGAGTGAATGTGTCCCGAGGCGGGGCCGGCGAAACTGAGTATGACGAGTTGGGCCGGATCGCGCACAGGCAGCGCGCGCAAGAGCGCCTGACTCAGCAGGCTGAAGATGGTGCTGTTGGCGCCGATGGCCAGGGCAAGAGTCAATACTGCCACAGAGGCCAATCCGGGATTGCGGAACAAGCCGCGCACGCCGAGTTTCAAGTCGTGCAGCACGAGTTCCACGGTCCACGAGGGGCGTACCTCGTGACAGCGTTCCAAGGCTCGTTCGCGGCTTCCGAAAGCGATACCCGCTTTGCGGCGCGCCTCTTCAGCGGACATGCCGGCGGCCATGTTGGATTCAACCTGGCGATCGATGTGGAACTGGAGTTCTTCATCTACTTCGACGCGCCGTTTCCGGCGGAGGGCGAAGCGAAGGCGTGAAAGGAATTCATGCAACATCGGTAGCCTCCTAACAGGCTGCGGAAAAACGCCTGAATTTGGGTTAAAGCCCGAAAAGCATGCCGCAGGGGCTAAAGCCCGTATTGCTCCACCTTGGTTTTTGCCCGGGATAAATCCCGGGCTTACCGCCCGAACGAGTTTTTCCGCAACCTGCTAGATACCGTGCAGCACGAGATTCACGGCACCGGTAAGGCGGGTCCAGTTTTCGAGTTCGGCCTCGAGTTGTTTGCGGCCCGGCTTGGTGAGCGAGTAGAAGCGCGCTTTGCGGTTGTTCTCACTGGCGCCCCACTCGGCGCGGATCCAACCCTTGTATTCCAACCGATGAAGGGCTGGGTACAGGGAGCCCTGCCCGATCTGGAGCACGTTGTTGGAGACTTGTTGAATGCGCTGGGCGATCGCCCATCCATGTTGCGGCTCATTGGCGATGGCGCGCAGGACGAGCATATCGAGGGTGCCCTGAAGCAAGTCGGTCGATGGCGGCATTGTTCCCCTATGACGTTCGACAGAAGGCTACCGTTCTCCCTTGTCGAATGTCAAGGGGAATGTGTCTGGTAAAGCGGGCGCTATCTGTTGCAGGGCAACGATGGTTTTGAGTCCCTCATGCAGGAAACATTGCCTGGATGTCTTGATAGCTTACGGACTCCGCCGCAAAGGTGAATGTTCCACTGCTTCGCATCTCCCGGGCCGCGCGAAGGAACGCGCCAAGAGCGGCTCGAGCCAAGGCACTTCCGACGCTGACGCGCTTCACGCCGACTGCCGACAGGTCGGAAAGGGTTATCGGACTGCCCGCCATTCCCATCAAGGCATTCACGGGACGATCGACGGAACTTACCACGGCTTTGATTTCCTCGATGCGGGTGAGGCCGGGGGCATAGAGCACATCCGCACCGGCTTCCTGATAGGCCTGCAGGCGGCGAATTGTATCTTCGAGGTCCGGGCGCCCGTGGAGAAAATTCTCTGCGCGCGCGGTGAGGGTGAATGGAATGGCGAGCGAGTGGGCAGCTTCGGCTGCAGAGCGGATGCGGTCGGCGGCAAGCGAGAGTTCGTAAATTGGCTGGTCGGGACGACTGCTTGCATCTTCGATCGAGCACCCTACGAGCCCCGCCTCAGAGGCTAGCCTGATTGTTTCGGCAACGATCTCCGGGGTATCGCCGAAGCCATTTTCAAGGTCGCCACTCACCGGTAAATCGGTGGCGGCGGCGATTTGCGCCACGTGAGTCCATCATCCGGTCGCGGCCCGCGGTGTTGTCCCGCTGTCCGATGGAGAATGCGTAGCCCGCGCTCGTGGTGGCCAGCGCCTCAAAGCCAAGACCGGCGAGCAGGCGTGCCGTGCCCGCGTCCCACGGGTTGGGGATGATGAAAGCGCCTTCCCGTTCGTGCAGGTGACGAAAGGCGCGCCCCTTTTCAGTCTGTGTCGGCATGGCGATTACCCCTCCTGAAAGAAGTGTAGAAGGCGGGCAGACTTCGATTGCCTCAACGGATCTGGATAGCCGCGCGCTGGTCGCTCACCCGGGCATGTCGCCGCGAATTGATGGGTGCATTCTGGCTGTAAATCTGAGGCGTGTCTGCGGAAGCGCTACCGCAACAATGCCGGGCCGGGGCCTTGCGCCGCAAACTTATCCATTGGATTGCGCAGCGGACACTGCTCCAGCGACAAACACCCACAGCCAATGCACTGGTCCATTTGATCTCTGAGTTGCACCAGCTTCTGGATTCGGCGGTCGAGATCGGCGCGCCACACGGTGGATAAATGCGACCAGTCGCGGCGTTTGGGACAGCGGTCGTCGGGCAGCTCCGCGAATGCCTCCTGGATGGCGCGGAGCGAAATGCCCAACTGCTGCGCGGTCTTGATGATGGCGACCCTGCGTAGTACCTCGCGCGAATAGCGCCGTTGGTTGCCGGCATTGCGTTCGCTGTGGATCAGTCCCTTCTGCTCGTAAAAGTGCAGGGTCGAGACGGCGACGCCGCTGCGCCGTGCGACTTCTCCGACGGTGAGGATGGTGAACGATTTGTCTGGTGTGGTCATGTTGCACTTGACCTCAAGTTAACTTGAGGTTATAGCCTAATCGAAGCAGAGGAAGAAAATCAAGCAAGACAGACAGGGGATGGGCGATGGAGAAACTCAAACTGGCTTTGGTTTACGGCAGTGCTCGCGAGGGCCGCTTGTGCGACAAGGTGGCAGAATGGGCTGCGGCGCAGGTTCAAGCGGATGCGACATTCGAGATCAGCGTGGTCGATCCCAGGTCGATCTACCCGGGACTGTCGGGCAATGCCGGACAAGGAAGCAACGGACAAGGAGGCAACTTTGACGACCTGCGCAAGGCGATCGCGGAGGCAGACGCATTTCTTGTCGTGACTCCGGAGTACAACCATAGTTATCCAGCGGCACTCAAGCTGCTGATCGATGGAGTGTACGAACAATGGCAGGCCAAGCCGGTGGCCTTCGTTTCCTATGGGGGCGTCTCCGGCGGCATCCGAGCAGTCGAACACCTGAGGCAGGTGTTTGCCGAATTGCATGCGGTGAGCATCCGTGACACCGTGAGCCTGGCGAATGCGTGGGAACAATTCGGCGAGGGGAGAAGTCCAGCGGGGTCGGCGGCCCGTTCCATCGCGATCGTGCTGCAGAGACTGAAATGGTGGGCGGTTGCGCTGCAACATGCGCGGAAGGCGGTTCCTTACAACGAAGCAGCGGCTTGATTGCGGCCAGATGATGCGGCGGCCCGGCAACGCATGAGTATTGTCGGCCGAGGAGGAGGTGTGTCGCCGTTTTCCGTCTCGAAATGCGGAAGGCTGTCATACAATCGCTGGCATGCGATTTACAAGGGTTCTCCTGGCAGTCCTTCTGCTGGCGTCCGCCGGCGCGTTTGCGCAAGGCACTTCCGCCCCGACAGCCCCGGTGGCGGAGAAGAAGCATACTGAACGGCAGATCAACGGGGGCGTGCTGGTTGACGACTATGGCTGGCTGCGCGAGCGGACCAATCCGCACGTTCGGGAATATCTGGAAGCGGAGAACGCCTATGCTGAAGCGGTGACCGCGGACGAGAAGCCTTTCGCGGAGGCGCTCTATCGGGAAACGCTCAGCCACATCAAGCAGGATGACACGACGGTGCCTTATCGCCAGCACGGGTATTGGTATTACTCCCGAACGGAGGAGGGCAAACAATATCCGATACGGTGCCGGAAAAAGGGAAGCATGACCGGACCCGAAGAAGTGCTGCTGGACGTGAATGAACTCGCGAAGGGCGAGAAGTTCATGGGACTTGGCGGCTTCGAAGTCAGTGATGACTCGAACCTGCTTGCTTATACCACCGATAACGTGGGATTTCGTCAATACAGGCTGCACATCAAAGACCTGCGGACCGGAAAACTGCTGCCGGAGACGGCGGAGCGGGTGACGTCGCTGACGTGGGCGGCGGATAACAAGACGCTGTTCTATGGAACCGAAGATGCACAGACGAAGCGCAGCGATCTGATCCACAGGCATGTTTTGGGCGCCGATGCGGCCGCGGATCCGGTGGTCTTTAACGAGAAGGACGAGCGTTACGACGTGTATGTGTTTCGTTCGCGGGACGACAAGTATCTGATGATGGCGTCCGCGAGCCACGTGACGAGCGAGGTGCAGTTTCTTGCTGCGGATGCTCCGAACGGCGAGTGGAGGGTCATAGAACCGCGCAAGGAAGGCGTCCGGTACGACGCCGATGAAGCCAACGACACGTTCTACATCCGGGTAAACGACACCGATCCGAGCTATCGATTGGTTACCGCTCCGGCGGCGACACCGGGGAAGGGTCATTGGACCGAGATTCGACCCGCGCGCAAGGAAGCGCCGATTGAAGATGTGAACGCATTCAAGACGTTCTACGTGGTGACCGAGAGGGTAAAGGGTCTGCAGATGCTGCGGGTTTACACGGGGAACGGCAGCGCGCCGCGTTCAATTGAGGTGCCGGAGCCGGCTTACTTCCTGAGCGCCGCAATCAACTCGGAATCCGATACGACCAAGTTCCGCTACAACTATCAGTCGCCCATTACGCCCAGCTCGACTTTCGAATATGACGTGGAAAAACAGACTTCCTCTCTATTGAAAGAGCAGGAGGTGCCGGGAGGGTTTGATAAGGCGCGGTATGCGGTGGAACGGCTGTTTATTCCCGCGAAGGACGGGGTTGGAATTCCGGTGACGGTGGTGTATCGCAAGGAGCTATTCAAGCGCGGCGAGAACCCGCTGTACGTGTATGGCTACGGTTCCTATGGGTATCCGATGGAGGATGTTTTTTCAACCAGCCTGCTGCCGCTTCTCGATCGGGGCGTGGTGACGACGGTAGCACACATTCGAGGTGGTGGGGAGCTTGGCGAGGCCTGGCACGATGCGGGCAAGATGATGACGAAGCGTAATACGTTCACGGATTTCATCGATGCCACCGAAGGGTTGCTGGCGCAGGGGTACGGCAAGCGGGGAAGTGTCGGGATTGAGGGTGGAAGCGCCGGGGGGCTATTGATGGGTGCGGTCACCAATATGCGTCCTGATCTATTCAAAGTGGTGCTGTGCGAAGTGCCATTTGTGGACGTGATGAACACGATGCTGGACGCTTCTCTTCCGCTGACGGTGCCCGAGTACGAGGAGTGGGGTAATCCGAACCAGAAAGCGGCATTCGATTACATGTTGACCTACTCGCCCTACGACAATGTCACGAAGAAGGCCTACCCAGCCATCCTGGTGCAAACGTCGTTCGACGACTCGCAGGTGATGTATTGGGAGCCGTCAAAGTATGTGGCGAAGCTGAGGGCGTTGAAGACAGACCAGAACCCGCTGGTCTTTTTCATCAATATGCACGGCGGGCACGGGGGATCGAGCGGGCGTTACGATCGTATTCGCGAGTCCGACCGGCGGTTTGCATTCATGCTGACCCAACTCGGAATTACCAAGTGATATCGGGTTTGTGTGAGATCGCTTAGCTTCGCAGGTACAGGGCTGGAATGCTGGTGAGTTCAACGGCTGGATTCCAGGTGCGCCGTGGATTCGCATCTCATCTTAGCAATCTTTGGAGCATTCGACCTTTCACCCTTTTGTGGCCGCCGGATACTATCCTGATAGTCATCGGGAGCCGGGATGCCACAACTGTTTCTGCCTGATTTGCTATTTGCCCAGGGACGGACGCACGAAGGTGCGGGGTTGCTGGTTGATGAGTCGGGACTCGTCGGAGCGATTGTGCGGCCTGAGGAAGCTGCGGGTGCAAGCACCGTGCGGATGGCGGGCAAGGCGCTGCTGCCGGGACTGGCGAACGGGCATTCTCACACATTTCAGAGGCTGTTCCGCAGTCGGGCGGAGGGACGCGTCAGCGGCGGAGATACTTTCTGGACCTGGCGAGAGCAGATGTACCGCGCGGCCGGTTTTGTGTCGCCCGAGGACGCGTACGACGTGGCCCGCGCAACATTTCTAGAGATGCTGAGTGCGGGCATCACAGCAGTGGGGGAATTCCACTATCTGCACAACGATCGCGACGGGCGGCCGTATGCGGATGCGAACACGATGGCGCTGGCGGTGATTCGCGCCGCGGAGTCGGTGGGGATACGGATTTGCCTGCTGCGCAGTGCCTATTTGCGAGCGGGTTTTCAGAGAGAGCCGCATGCGGGGCAGCGTCGATTTTATGAGTCGAGTGAGGCGTACCTGCGGAACCTCGAGGCGCTGATAGGGGCCGTGGCGGAGTGGGAAGGTGTGACGGTGGGGGCGGCGCCGCACAGCATCCGCGCGGTGCCGCTGCCGGTTATGAGCGAGATTGCGGAGTTTGCGCGATCACTGGGGTTGCCGCTTCATCTGCACATCAGCGAGCAGACAGCGGAAAACGAGGCGTGCGTGGCGGAGTACGGGGTGACGCCGGTGAGGCTGACCGCGCGGCATGAGGTGCTCGGAGGCAGGACGACGCTGGTGCATGCGATTCATCTGACGCAGGAGGAGTTCGCACTGGTGGCAGAGAGCGGGAGTACGATCTGCTCTTGCCCAACGACCGAACGTAATTTGGGTGACGGGGTGTTTCCTGCGGATGTGGCGGCGCAACTGGAGATACCGGTGTGCTTCGGGACGGACAGCGAGGCGCAGATCGACATCCTGGAGGATGCGCGCCAGAACGAGTACCACCTACGGCTGATGAAGCGGGAGCGCGGGATTCTGGACAACATTCATGACGAAGAGATTGGGCATCGTTTGATAAGGGCCGCGACAGGGACGGGGTATCGTGCCCTGGGATTGAATGGCGGGAGCTTGGCGAAGGGCGAGCCGGCGGATTTTTTTACTTTCGATTTGAACGACATGGCGGTGCTGGGAACGGATGCGGGGTCGCTGGCGACACAGGCGATATTTCGCTGGGGAGCGCGGCGATTCGCGATGTTGCAGTGGCGGGGCGGTTGCTGATTGAGGATGGCCGGCACGCTCAGGACGAGGAGATTCGGACGCGGTATCGCGCGGTGCAGAAGAGATTTATTGAGCAAGGTTTGTGAAGCGGGAGGGGAGATGAGCGTGGTGGAGAGTCCAGTAATTCGTGCACCGCGAGGGAATTCGTTGCGCTGCAAGGGCTGGCAACAGGAGGCGGCGCTACGCTGCCTGATGAACAATCTCGATCCCGAGGTGGCGGAGCGGCCCGCGGACCTGGTGGTGTACGGGGGAATCGGGAAAGCGGCGCGGAATTGGGAGTGCTTCCACGCGATTGTGCGCGAGCTTGAACAATTGGGCAACGAGGAGACGCTGCTGGTGCAGAGCGGCAAGCCGGTGGGAGTGTTCCCGACGCACGATATGGCGCCGCGGGTGATTATTGCGAATTCGAACCTGGTGGGGAAGTGGGCGAACTGGGAACACTTCCACGAACTCGACCGCAAAGGGCCTGATGATGTACGGCCAGATGACCGCGGGGAGTTGGATATACATCGGGACGCAAGGAATTTTGCAGGGGACCTTTCAAACGTTTGCGGCGCTGGCGGAGAGGCATTTTGAAGGAAGTCTCGCGGGGAAGCTGGTGGTGACGGGCGGCATGGGCGGGATGGGAGGCGCGCAGCCGCTGAGTGTGACGCTGAACGGTGGTGTCGTGCTGGCGATTGATGTGGATCGCAGCCGGATTCAGCGGCGCGTGGACACGCGTTATTGCGATGTGCTGAGTGAGGATCTGGACGAGGCGCTGGAGTTGTGCGAAGAGGCGCGACGGGAAAAACGGGCGCTGAGCGTGGGGCTGGTGGGAAACTGCGCGGATGTGCTGCCGGAGATTGTGCGGCGCGGGGTGCAGGTGGATGTGGTGACGGACCAGACGAGTGCGCACGATCCGCTGAATGGGTATGTGCCGCAGGGCTTGTCGCTGAGTGAGGCGGCTGGGCTGCGGGCGCGCGATGCGGCGGAGTATGTGCGGCGGTCTACCGCGTCGATGGTGGTGCATGTGGACGCGATGCTGGCGCTGCAGCGGGCTGGCGCGGTTGTGTTCGACTACGGAAACAACATTCGGCGGTTTGCGTTTGATGCGGGATGCGCGGATGCGTTTCTGATTCCGGGGTTTGTGCCGGAGTATATTCGGCCGCTGTTCTGTACGGGACAGGGGCCGTTCCGGTGGGTGGCGTTGTCGGGTGAGGCGAAGGACATTGATCGTACAGATCGGCTGGCGCTGGAGCTGTTTCCGGAGAACGAAATCTTGACGCGATGGCTGAAGCTGGCGCGGGGACGGTTTGCGTACCAGGGGTTGCCGGCGCGGATTTGCTGGCTGGGTTTAGGGGAGCGCGCGCGGATGGGCGAGGCGATGAACGACCTGGTGCGCAAGGGTGAGCTGAGTGCACCGGTGGCGATTGGTCGCGATCACCTGGACACAGGGAGTGTTGCGAGCCCGTATCGCGAGACAGAGAAGATGCTGGACGGGAGCGATGCAGTGGCGGACTGGCCGGTGCTGAATGCATTGCTGAATACGGCGTCGGGCGCGACGTGGGTGAGCTTTCATCACGGTGGCGGCGTGGGCATGGGGTATTCACTTCACGCGGGGCAGGTGACGGTGGCGGACGGCACGGAAAACGCGGCAAGGAGAATTGAGCGGGTATTGAATAACGATCCGGGGCTGGGCGTGGCGCGGCATGCCGATGCGGGCTACGAGCTGGCGCAGGAGACGGCGCGGGAGCGGGGCGTGCGAATTCCGATGGCGGGGAAGTAGCCGGTGGGGCAGCTTGCCGTCGTAAACATCGGTCAACTTGTGACGCTCGCAGGGCCGGCGCGGCCACGTGTGGGCGCGGAGTTGCGCGAGCTTGAAATCATTAACGATGCGGTGATGCTGATTCAAGACGATCGCGTTGTGGGGGCGGGGAAGTACTCGGAATTGAAGTCGCGGATTGAGCCGGGCGTGCGGGTGATTGATGCGGAGCGACGTTGTGTGACGCCAGGGTTTGTGGATGCGCATACGCATCTGGTGTTTGCGGGCAATCGCGCGGATGAGTTTGAGAAGCGTATTGGCGGAGCGACCTACCAGGAGATTGCTGCGGCGGGCGGCGGGATTCTGCGGACGGTGAAACTGACTCGCGAGGCGACGGAAGATGAACTGCTGAGTGCTGCACGACGCTATCGTGACTGGATGCTGCGCGGTGGGACGACGACGTTGGAAGTGAAGTCGGGTTACGGGTTGGAGCGCGAAACGGAACTGCGCATGTTGCGGGTGATTGCGCGGCTGAATGCAGAGGGACCGGTGCGCCTGGTGCCCACGCTGCTAGCGGCACACACGGTGCCGCCGGACTTTGCGGGGCGGCGCAATGAGTATGTGCGGCTGGTGATCGAGGAGATAATTCCGACGGCATCGGCGGAAGGACTGGCACGGTACTGCGATGCGTTTTGCGATGATCACGCATTTACCGTGGACGAGACGCGTGCAGTGCTGACGGCCGCGCAGCAGCATGGTTTGGGGTTGAGGCTGCATGCGGAGCAGTTCAGGACGGGTACAGGCGCGGCGCTGGCGGCGGAGTTGGGCGCGGCGACTGCGGATCATCTGGAGACGGTGACGGAGGAGACGCTGCGGCTGCTGCGCAATGCCGGCGTGCAGCCGGTGCTGCTGCCGGGCTCGGTGTTCGCGCTGGGGCGGACGCAGTATCCGCCAGCGCGGAAGATGGTGGAAATGGGGCTTGCGATTGTGCTGGCAACGGACTTCAATCCAGGATCGTCGCCGGTACCGTCGATGCCGTTCATGCTGTCGCTGGCGTGCGTGCAGATGGGGCTGTTGCCGGCGGAGGCTCTGACGGCGGCGACCATCAATGCGTGCCTGGAGTGTGGGGCTGGGCGAACAGGTGGGGTCGCTCGAGACCGGAAAGCAGGCTGATTTTCTTATTCATGAATTCGATGATTACCGGGAACTTGCGTATTTTATTGCGGCGCCGGCGCGGTCGCGGGTATTCATCGCGGGCAGGGAAGTAACGCCGTGACCGCGGCGGAGATTCTGCGCAAACTGGTTGCGATTCCGACTCCGTCGGCGGTGTCGAATGTGCCCTTGTTGGAATGGGTACAGGAGTTTGTGGAGGCGCGTGGATGGCGCGCGACGCTGTTTCCTTATACGGACGAGAACGGAGTTGCGAAGGCGAACCTGATGGCACGACCTGTAGGTGCGGGCAGCGGCGCGGCGATCGAACTGGCGTTTGTCTGCCACACGGATACAGTGCCGTATGCGGTGGAGTGGACAAAGGCTCTGGAACTGCGGGAGCGAGACGGCAATTTCCATGGTTGCGGAGCGTGCGATGTGAAGGGCGCATTAGCCTGCTTTTTGGCAGCGTTGGACGCGCTTGGCGACGATGGGTGCAACGCAGGCGCCGCGCTGATTTTGACGGCCGATGAGGAGATTGGCTGCAAGGGAATGGAGCGGCTGCTGGCGGCAGGTATTCCGCGGATTGGCGCGGCGATTGTGAGTGAGCCGACCTCGCTGCGTGCCGGCGTCGCAGGGAAGGGATATGGGCTGGCACGTGTGACGGTTGATGGCGTCGAGGCGCATTCGGCGTTTCCTGTGGAAGGCGTGTCGGCGATTCAAGCCGCCGCTGCGATGATTCAACGTGTTTACGAACTAGGTGATAATGACGGAACGCCGACCGACCCGCTGTTCGATCCCCCGTACACGACGGTGAATGTGGGTTTGATCGAAGGTGGGTCGGCGAAGAATATCGTTGCAGGGCGTTGCACGTTTCTGGTGGAGTGGCGGCCAATTCCTGCAGACCCGCCGGAACGGCTACTTAGGGAAATCGAGCGCATCGCTACGGAGATCGAGACGGAGCATCGCGGAGCTCGAATCGTGGTCGAACTCCTGCGCGGCGACGCGGGATTTGCTCCCGTGCCTGGTGGTCGTTTACGCAGGAGTCTGTCGGAGATCGCGGAGGTCGGCGCGCGCGCGTCGACTGGGATCAGCTTCGGCTCGGAGGCGAGCCGGGTTGCACGCGTGGCGGACGAGGTGATCGTGATGGGACCCGGCGATATGCACACTGCACACTCAGAGCGGGAGTGCGTACCCGCGGCTGAGCTTGTGGAGTGGACCGGGGTACTGGGCAAGCTGTTTCGCAAGGTTTGACGGCGGCCCGCATTCCGCACCGAACAAAGCTAAATTGTGCCGAGGTCTTTGAGTACCGCCATTGCGGCGTTGCGCCCGTTTACTCCGATGACGGACCCTCCGGGATGTGTGCAGGCGCCGCAAAGATAGAAGCCTTTCATCGGTGTTCGTGCTGTGAGGCGGCGGGAGTACATGTACGGCGGAAGGCACTCGCCTTGAAATATGTGACCGCCTGTGAGGCCGACTTTCTTTTCGATGTCGGGCGGCCCGAGTACCTGGGCGTCAATAACGGCAGTGTCGATGTTCGAGCAGAAGCGGGCCAGGGACTTTAGGGCAAGCGCGCGGACTTCACTGCGGCGCGACTCCCAGTCGCCATGCGCGAATTTGTAGGGCACATATTGCGCGAAGACACTCATGGTGTGAGTGCCTTCGGGAGCCACGGAGCTGTCGTGGACGCTTTGGAAGTAGAGCTCGCACCAAAGGTGATCGGGTAGTTCACCGGCGACGGGCGGCGGCGTAACCGGCTTTCCATTCATCTTTGGTGAGCGGCGCGTTGATTTGGCCGTAGTGGTGCGGGTTGTCGGTTCCGGGGCGGGCGGTGAAGTTGGGTAGTTCACGCAGGTGCACGTTAAGTTTGACTGTGCAGCCTTCGATGGGAACGCGCTCGATACGGGCGCGCCAAGCGGGATCTGCAGCGGAGTTGAGCAGACGCAGCGTCTGGCGGGGGTCGGCATTGGAAATGATGGTTCGTGCGGCGATGCGCTCGCCGGACTCGAGACGCACACCCTCGGCGGGGATGATTTCAGCGACAGGCACGCCGGAGATGACGGTGGCTCCAGCCTCACGCGCGGCATCACAAAGGTAGAACGACACCATGCCCATTCCGCCGCGCACATAGCCCCACATGCCGGGCATGCCGCCGAGCCGGCCGGAGGCGTGATGAAAGCGGATGGACGCGGTACCGGGATCGAAAGGGCTGGCATTGGTGCCGATCACGCCTTGTCCGAGATACGCAGTCTGCAGGCGTTCGTCGTCCAGGTAGCGCTCAACGAACTCCGCCATGGACCAGTCGTAGAGCAGCGAGCGGGCTTCCGCGTCGTTGGCGAGTCGGTCTTCATAGTCTTGCTGCGTGGGGGCTTCATTGAGCCAAAGGTCGCTGGGACCCTCGGGGCGGAGGGCATCACGCAGGCGGCGCAGGACGTCGTTCATGGCGCGCCAGCCTTCGACATCCCCAGGCGCGAGGGCGCGGACTTCGTCTTCACAACGTTCGTCATCGTCCCAGAGCTGAATGCTGGAACCATCAAGGAAGGGCACGTAGAGTCCGTTGACTGCGGGTGTCCAGTCAAAGCCGCGGCGTGGCAGGTCAAGTTCCTCGACGATCACGGGATGCAGCAGCCCTGCAAGGTAGGCGCAGGGTGACATGCGAACGCCGGGGAACGGCTCCTCGATCGTGCAGGCTCCCCCGACGCGCTGACGGCTTTCGATAACGAGGACGCGCTGGCCGGCACGCGAGAGATAGGCTGCGCAGGCAAGTCCATTGTGGCCCGCGCCCACTATGATGGTGTCCCAGGTCTTCGCCGAGATTTCGCGAAGGGGAAGAGGCAGCCCGATTTCGCCCAGCAGATTGGCGGTGGGTGAATTCATATTGCTTCAAATTATCACTGGACGGGACGGTTGCGTCGGACGCTGTGCCGCGAGTCACCCTCGGTGGGGTCCATCGCCTGATAGGATGATCGCGATCGAAGAAGCGTTCGACTCAAAGATTTGAACAGGAGAGTGTTAATGTCACACGAAGATCACGCGAGTGTAATCCCGTCCAAAATTCTGGTTCCTATCGATTTCAGCCCCTCATCGCACCAGGCTCTGGACGCGGCTTCCGAACTCGCCGCGAAGTTCAATTCCCACGTCATCCTGCTGCATGTTATACCCGAGTACCCAAACATTGTGCTGCCCGAATCGGTGAGTCACGAGGCGCTTGTCGAGGCGGAGAGGAAGGCGGCGGACGAGCGTTTTTCGGTGTCAAAGGGCGCGCTGGATGCGAAGAAGATTGCCTGCTCGGTGAGCGTGGAAATTGGAAGCGATGTGGCGGCGACGATTCTGGATGTTGCGGAGCGGGAAGGTGTAGATCTCCTCGTCTTTACGACGCATGGGCTGTCTGGGTGGTATCCACAGGTGTTCGGATCGGTTGCCGAGAAGCTGGTGAAGTTGGCGAGCTGCCCCACATTGCTGTTGCGCACACCCAAGCCGGAGTCATCGGCGAAAGTACCGTTCGGGCGAATGATGGAATGGTGGTAGAAAGGCAGTAAACAGGGAACAGAAAAGCGGCTTGATGACGAAATCGTCAACAAGCCGGTTCTGTTTTCCATGGATAAGCTACGCGGTGCCGCGGTGCCGCTGGGCTACGGGCTCAGCTTTCGTGGTGAGGTACTCGTTGACGGCGGCTGCAGCCTGGCGACCTTCCGCGATGGCCCAGACCACAAGCGACTGGCCGCGGCGCATATCGCCGGCCGCGAATATATTGTCGACGGAGGTCTTGTAGTTGGTGGTGGCGACGTTTCCTCGCCCGTCAACGGCGAGGCCGAGTTGCTCGATCATGCCGTTGCGCACCGGACCGAGAAAACCCATGGCCAGAAGAACGAGATCGACATCCAGCGTGAACTCGCTCCCTGGGATGGGGTCGAACTTTGGCGGCGGGCCCACGCGGACGGCATGAAGCTGCTTTACGTTGCCGTGCTCGTCGCCGGTGAACTGAATACTATTGATACTCCAGTCGCGAATGCCGCCCTCTTCGTGGGCGCCCTCGGTCCGCAGTTGCAGAGGCCACAGTGGCCACGGCGTTGAAGCGGCGCGCATTTCGGGCGGCTTGGGCATGATCTCAAATTGATGCACGCTTTTTGGGCCCTGCCGATGGGTGGTGCCGAGGCAGTCAGCACCGGTGTCACCCCCGCCGATGATGATGACTCGCTTGCCCGCGGCGCTGATGGCGCCGGCCGGGTCGACTTGATCGCCTTCGCAGCGGCGATTCTGTTGCGGTAGAAACTCCATGGCAAAGTGAATGCCCTTGAGTTCGCGGCCGGGGATCTTGAGATCGCGAGGATGCTCGGCGCCGCCGGTGAGAAGGATGGCATCGTAATGACTTGTCAGGGTTTCGACAGGAACGTTGACGCCGACGTGAGCATTGGTGACGAAGGTGACGCCTTCGGCGCGCATCTGCTGGATACGCCGATCAATCACGTGCTTCTCGAGCTTGAAGTTTGGAATGCCATAGCGGAGCAGGCCGCCGATGCGATCGTTCTTCTCGTAGACCGTGACCGAATGTCCCGCACGGCGCAACTGCTGAGCCGCGGCCAGCCCCGCCGGCCCGCTGCCGACAACGGCAACTCGCTTGCCGGTGTTATGCTCGGGCGGTTCAGGGCGAATCCAGCCTTCGTCCCAGGCGCGATCCACAATGCTACGTTCCATCAGCTTGATGGAGACCGGAGGCTGATCGATGCCCAGCACGCACGCGGCTTCGCAAGGAGCGGGGCAGATGCGGCCGGTGAACTCCGGGAAGTTGTTGGTCGCGTGCAGGCGGCGAATCGCCGCTTCCCAGCGGCCGTTGTACGCAAGGTCATTCCAGTCGGGGATGAGGTTATTGACCGGGCAGCCGGTGTGACAGAACGGTACGCCGCAATCCATGCAACGCGCACCCTGCTGCCGTTGCTTCTCCTCGGAGAAGGGCTCGTAGATTTCGAACCAATCCTTGATGCGTTCTTCAGGCTTGCGGCGCGTGGCCTGTTCGCGTTCAATTTCGAGAAAACCAGTAACTTTACCCATTGTGCACCTCGGTGGCGCCTACCAGAGGCGACGGAGTGGACGGAGAGCTGTAGGTCTTTTCAGTGCGCTCGACGCCGAGCACGCGCTTGTATTCATGCGGGAAGACCTTGATGAAGTTGGGCCGGGTGGTCTCCCAGTTTTCGAAGATCCACGCGGCGCGCGGGCTGCCGGTGAGCTCGCGATGGCGCTCGAGGAGGCCACGAACCAGTGCAATGTCTTCTTCGCGTTCGAGTGGCTCAAGATCAACCGATGACTGGTTACAGCGGCGCGTGGTGAAGTCGCCGGCATCATCGTAAACATAAGCGATGCCGCCACTCATGCCCGCAGCGAAGTTGCGTCCAGTTGCGCCGATCACGATCACGGTGCCATTGGTCATGTACTCGCAGCCGTGATCGCCCACGCCTTCGACTACCGCGGTTGCACCGGAGTTGCGAACTGCAAAGCGCTCGCCGGCGATGCCGTTCAGGAAGACTTCGCCGCTGGTGGCGCCGTAGAGCACGACATTGCCAACCAGGATGCTTTCTTCGGGAAGGAAGCTGGAGGTCTTGGGAGGGTATGCGATGATGCGGCCACCGGAGAGTCCCTTGCCGAGATAGTCGTTGGAGTCGCCTTCCAGTTCGAGGGTTACGCCGTCCGGAACAAAGGCGCCGAAGCTCTGTCCTGCGGAGCCGGTGAACTTGTAGTGGATGGTGCCGTCGGGCAATCCAGCAGAACCGCGGCGGCGTGCGATCTCACCGCCCAGCATTGCGCCAACTGTGCGATGTACATTGCGGATCGCGAAGCTACCCTTGACGGGAATTTCGGATTCGAGTGCGGGTTTTGCTTTTTCGATCAGCGCGTGATCGAGCGCCTGATCAAGGCCGTGATCCTGTGCCTTCACGCGGCGGCGTGCCACGCGCGAGGGAAGCGTGGGCGAATAGAGGATGTGAGAGAGATCGATACCTTTGGCCTTCCAATGCTCGTGGGCGATGGCGGCGTCGAGTCGATCGACGCGGCCTACCATTTCGTCAACGGTGCGGAAGCCGAGTTTGGCCATGTGCTGTCGCACCTGCTCCGCAATGAAGAAGAAGAAGTTGACGACGTGTTCGGGCTGGCCCTGAAAACGCGCGCGCAAAACGGGATCTTGTGTCGCGATGCCGACCGAGCACGTGTTCAGGTGGCATTTGCGCATCATGATGCAGCCCATGGTGATGAGCGGCGTAGTGGCGAACCCGTACTCCTCCGCGCCGAGCAGCGCAGCGATCACCACGTCGCGGCCGGTCTGCAGCTTGCCGTCGGTCTGAACACGAATGCGGCTGCGCAGGTCGTTGAGCAGCAGTACCTGCTGTGTTTCGGCGAGACCGAGTTCCCATGGCAGGCCTGCGTGCTTGATTGAGCTCAGCGGCGAAGCACCGGTGCCGCCGTTGTCGCCGGAGATGAGGACGACGTCGGCGTGCGCTTTGCTGACGCCTGCAGCCACCGTGCCCACACCCACTTCCGATACCAGCTTGACGGCGATGCGCGCCTTCGGATTGACGTTCTTGAGGTCGTAGATCAATTGCGCGAGATCTTCGATGGAGTAGATGTCGTGATGCGGCGGCGGCGAGATGAGGCCGACCCCGGGGATCGAGTGTCGCGTCTTCGCGATGATCTCGTCCACCTTGTGGCCTGGCAGCTGGCCACCCTCACCAGGTTTTGCGCCCTGCGCCATCTTGATCTGCAACTCATCGGCATTGACGAGGTAGTTGGTGGTTACGCCAAAGCGGCCACTGGCCACCTGCTTCACGGCACTGCGTCGCAAGTCGCCGTTCGGATCACGCTTGAATCGCTCCTCGTCCTCGCCGCCTTCGCCGGTGTTCGACATGCCGCCAAGGCGGTTCATGGCGATGGCGAGCGTTTCGTGAGCTTCCTTGCTGATGGATCCAAAGCTCATGGCGCCGGTAGTGAAACGCTTCACGATCTCCTTGGCCGGTTCGACTTCTTCGAGCGGTATAGGCTGATCGGCATGCTTGAGTTGGAGCAGGCTGCGCAGCGTACACAGGTTGCGGCTCTGATCGTCGATCAGGTCGGTGTATTCCTGGAATGTTGTTGGATTGTTGGCCCTGACCGCGTGCTGAAGCTTTGAAATGGTCTGCGGATTGAGCAGGTGATATTCACCATTCACGCGGAACTGATATTCACCGCCGACCATCAGTTCGGTTTCGGAATCGGTGAGGGGTTGGAAGGCGTAGGCGTGCTTCATCTGCGCTTCGCGCGCCAGTACGTCGAGTCCAATACCCTCAATGCGCGATGCGGTGCCGGAGAAGTACGTGTCGGCCAAAGATTTGCTCAGACCAACGGCTTCAAACACCTGCGCCCCGCGATAACTCTGCAGGGTGCTGATGCCCATCTTGGAGAAGGTCTTGAGCAACCCTTTGTTGATGGCCTTGATAAAGTGCTTCTCGGCCTGGTTACCGGTGACGTTGTGAGGCAGGAGTCCGCGGCGCTTCATATCATGGAGCGTTTCGATGGCGAGATACGGATTGACCGCACTGGCGCCGTAGCCGATAAGCAGGGCGAAATGCATAACCTCGCGCGGCTCGCCGCTCTCAATGATGAGCGCGACCTGGGTGCGGGTCTTCTCGCGCACCAGGCGGTTGTGCACCGCGGCCATGGCCAGCAGGCTGGGGATCGGCGCGTAGGTGGGATCGACGCCGCGGTCAGAGAGGATGAGCAGCGTGTACCCCGAATTGACCGCAAGCGAGGCGCGTGACCCAAGATCGTCGAGTGCGTGCTTCAGGCCGTCTTCACCGTCCTGAGCACGGAACAAGGCAGGCAGCGTGGTGGCGAGCAGGTCGCCGGAGGAAACGCGGCGAAGCTTTTCGAGATCTCGGTTGGTCAGAATCGGATGCGGCAGCCTGAGCGTGTGGCAGTTGTCAGGCGCCTCATCGAGAATGTTGCGCTCCGTGCCGATGTAGCTGATGAGCGACATCACCATCTCTTCGCGTATGGGATCGATGGGCGGATTGGTGACTTGCGCGAACAGCTGCTTGAAATAGTTGAACAGCGGCTGAGGGCGATCGGAGAGACAGGCCAGTGGCGTGTCGGTCCCCATTGACCCAACGGGTTCTTCGCCCTTTGCGCCCATTGGCCCCAGGAGCATGCGCAAATCTTCTTCGCTGTAGCCGTAGGCACGCTGACGGCGGAGCAGGGTTTCAGGATTGGAGGCGATGACGCGCGCAGGCTCGGGGAGATGATCGAGTGTGACCTGCTGTTCTTGCAGCCACTTTGCATACGGTTGGCGCGAGGCAAGCTGCTTCTTGACTTCGGCGTCGGAGATAATCCGCTTCTGCACCGTGTCGACAAGGAACATGCGGCCGGGCTGAAGGCGGCCCTTCTTGCGAATGTCCTGCGCGGGCACATCGAGGACGCCGGCTTCGGAGGCGAGTACTACGAGATCGTCTTTGGTGACGATGTAGCGGCCGGGGCGAAGGCCATTGCGGTCGAGCGTTGCGCCGATCACGCGGCCGTCTGTAAATGCGATCGCCGCAGGGCCGTCCCATGGCTCCATGAGAGACGCATGGTACTCGTAGAACGCGCGCTTCTCCTCGTCCATATCGGGATTGCCCGACCAGGCTTCGGGAATGAGCATTGCCATGACGTGGGGAAGGCTGCGGCCGGACTGGTAAAGGAATTCAACGGCGTTATCGAGTCCTGCTGAATCACTACCGCCGGGCACGACCACGGGAAATAGATCGCCGATCTGATCACCGTGAAGTGGGCTGCTGAGCACCGATTGCCGCGCATTCATCCAGCTCACGTTGCCGCGGATCGTGTTGATTTCACCGTTGTGAGCCACATAGCGGTAGGGATGGGCAAGCTTCCAACTTGGAAAAGTGTTGGTGGAAAAGCGCTGGTGGACCAGCGCAAGAGCGCTTGCAACCAGCGGATTGGCGAGTTCGAAGTAGAACTTCTCAATTTGCGGGGCCAGCATCAGGCCCTTATAAATGATGGTGCGGCAGGAGAACGAGGGGACGTAGAAGTCCTCCTTGCCTTCGATCTCGGATGCATCGATCTCGTTTTCAGTGCGGCGGCGGATTCGATAGAGCAGGCGCTCGAAGCTCTCCTCGTCCAGATCCTTCGGACGGCGGACAAAGAGTTGCTCAATATACGGTTGCGAGGCGCGCGCCTCGCGGCCGATGGCGTCGCCGTTTACCGGCGTGTCGCGCCAGCCAATCACGGTGGCCCCGGCTTGCTGCGCGATGCGCTCGATCACTCCCTCGCACTGAAGGCGGCTGTGTTTGTCGACGGGCAGAAACACCATTGCTACGCCGTATGCGCCGGCTTCGGGGAGCTGCATGCCGAGTTCGCCGCACTCGCGAGCGAAGAACACGTGCGGGATCTGAATGAGGATACCGGCACCATCTCCGGTCTCCGGGTCACAGCCGGCGGCGCCACGATGAGTTAGATTGATGAGGACCTCGAGGCCCTTCCTGATGA
This sequence comes from uncultured Acidobacteriota bacterium, assembly GCA_963744185.1. Taxonomy (GTDB): domain Bacteria; phylum Acidobacteriota; class Terriglobia; order Terriglobales; family Acidobacteriaceae; genus Telmatobacter. The sequence continues at coordinate 342,933 of CAVUSR010000004.1, forward strand.
TCTCGTGGCTTTTCTCGCCGCGAATGTTGGCCACCAATCCCATGCCACAGGCGTCGTGCTCATTGCCCGGATGGTAGAGCCCCTGGGGGGCAGGTACACGAAGACGGCGATGCAATGAAGGCATAGGCTGATCCTTTTCAAACAGATAAGACGGCTTGAATGACGGCAGCTCAGGAGTTCGTGTACCCGCTGATTCCCTCAAGTTGCCGCCCCGGTTGGAGGTACGGTCTGTGACTGAAGGCTTCGGGATACAGCAATTTCCTGCAGTGCATTGTGTTGCCGGCCGAGCGATGAAACGATACCGAGCCCGCGCGCGGTGTTCCGCCGGGGTTTTCGAGTTGCCAACGGGCCGTGGGTTTACGGCCTGCTCCAAGGTAGTCCGGAACCTTTTAATATAACCGAAATGTTCGTCAAGACAAATGAGAATTCTGAAAACGATCCCGCCTTGCGTCCGCGAAATTTCAAGTGCAGTGCTTACAGCCGGCAGATCAAGAGTTCGCGCTCGTAAATCATTTCGGGAGGAAGATGGTCATGCAATTCGATGAAGAGTCCCTCGTGGCCAATGACCTCCTGCCGCCAGGCGGCGCGGTCAACTTCCATCAGCTCATTGAAGACCTCAGGCGGGAAATCGAGGCCCGACCAGTCGATGTCTTCGTAGCGCGGAACCCAGCCGATGGGTGTTTCGCGACCGTGGGTCTGGCCCTGGACACGCTCGACGATCCAGCGCAGCACGCGCATGTTGTCGCTGAAACCGGGCCAAAGAAATTTTCCTTCGGCATTTTTCCGGAACCAGTTCACATGGAAGATGCGAGGGGTGCGGTCGAGGCCCCGCTGCATCTTAAGCCAGTGACGGAAATAGTCGCCCATGTGGTAGCCGCAAAAGGGGAGCATGGCCATGGGGTCCCGACGCACTTTGCCGACAGCCCCGGTCGCTGCGGCGGTGGTTTCTGAACCCATGGTAGCGCCGATGTAAACACCGTTGCTCCAGTTGAAGGCCTGGTAGACAAGGGGCAGCGTGTGCGACCGCCGGCCGCCAAACACGATGGCTTCGATGGGAACGCCGTCAGGCGACTCCCATTCGGGGTCCATGCTGGGACACTGCGAGGCTGGAGCGGTGAATCGCCCGTTAGGATGGGCTGCAGAACGTCCCGTCTGCTTGCCGATCTCCGGGGTCCAGTGCTGGCCGAGCCAGTCTTCGCACTCCGCGGGCGGCTTCTCGGTCATGCCTTCCCACCACACGCCGCCGTCGGGGGTAAGTGCAACGTTGGTGAAAATGGTGTTGCGAGAAAGGGCCGCCATGGCCATGGGATTGGTTTTCGCGCTCGTTCCCGGAGCGACACCGAAAAATCCGGCTTCCGGATTGATGGCGCGCAGGTTTCCGTTGGCGTCCGGCCGAATCCAGGCGATGTCGTCACCGACGGTCCAGACCTTCCACTCCTTCATGGCCTCCGGGGGAATCAGCATGGCGAAATTGGTCTTTCCGCAGGCCGATGGAAAAGCCGCGGCCACGTAGGTCTTCTTTCCAGACGGGTCTTCCACGCCGAGGATGAGCATGTGCTCGGCCATCCAGCCTTCATCGCGCGCTATGTTGGAGGCGATGCGCAGGGCGAAGCATTTCTTACTGAGCAAGGCGTTTCCGCCATAGCCCGAACCGAACGACCAGATCTCGCGGGTTTCGGGAAAATGGACTATATATTTGGTGTCGTTGCAGGGCCAGGGCACGTCCTGCTGGCCAGCCTTGAGCGGCATACCCACTGAATGCACGCAGGGCACTACGCGTTTCTCGTCCTTGTCGATTTCGGCGAAGACCTTTGCCCCGATGCGCGCCATAATGCGCATGTTGACCACTACGTAGGGGGAGTCGGTGAGCTGGACGCCAATTCCGGACATGGGGGAGCCGATGGGTCCCATGCTGAAAGGCAGCACGTACATCGTGCGTCCCTTCATGCAGCCCTTGAAGAGCTGCTTAAGTCTCCGACGCATGACAAAGGGGTCTTCCCAGTTATTGGTGGGGCCTGCTGCGTCCTTCGAAAGAGAACAAATGAAGGTGCGGTCCTCCACTCGGGCCACATCGCTGGGTACCGAGCGAGCGTAAAAGCAACCCGGCCATAGCTTCTGATTCAGGCGGGTGAACGTTCCTCCGGCCACCATCCGATCGCAGAGGAAGTCGTATTCGGCCTGGGAGCCGTCGACCCAGTGGATGGAATCAGGACGGCAGAGTTCGGCGATCTTTTCTACCCAGCGGATCAGATGCTTGTTTCTGGTGAGGACCTTGCTTCCGGGGACGTGCTCAGCAACGGGGACAGTCACTTTCATAGAATGCCGAAACTCCTCTTCAGCATTTTACTCGGCGTTTGCCAGCGTTGGCCGTGTGCGCAGGCACACCGAAAGCTGGGGGTCTTGTGCGCCTATTCGGGGAGAAATGAAGGCGAAAAGCATCATCTTGACAAGAGGGGCCGCACTGGATAACGTATCTTCGCGCTTATTCATCCAAGCGCGCATGTCTATGACAAAGCGCCTGCTGAATTCCCCACTGGAACACCGACTCGACATCCGCATCACGGTGGACGGGGCGGAGATTTCGGCCACCACCGGCGAATTGCTGGTGGAAGCAATCAACCGCGCATCACCACAGCGCCACCTTCCCCAGGTCTGCTACCTCCCCAAAATGGGACCGATCCAGACCTGCGACACCTGCATGGTCGAGGTGGACGGTAAACTTGTTCGCGCCTGTTCGACCCCGGCGACAGCAGGCATGAAAGTGACGACGGAGAGCGGCCGCGCGGATGCGGCTCAGCGCGAGGCCTTCGATCGGATTTTGGAGAACCACGAGCTTTACTGCACTGTATGCGACAACAATAACGGCAACTGTACGGTGCACAATACCACGGAACATTTAGACGTGAAGCACCAGTCCCGGCCCTTTCGTAACAAGCCTTATCAGCAGGACTTTAGCAATCCCTTTTATCGCTACGATCCCGATCAGTGCATCCTTTGCGGCCGGTGTGTCGAGGCCTGCCAGAACGTGCAGGTGAACGAGACGCTGACCATCGACTGGGAGTCGCCCCATCCGCGAGTGCTCTGGGATGGCGGCGAGCAGATTGCCGGATCATCGTGCGTCTCCTGCGGGCATTGCGTGACGGTGTGCCCCTGCAACGCTCTAATGGAGAGGTCAATGCTGGGGCATGCCGGCTACCTCACCGGGCTTCCCAAAAAAGCGCTCGATGACATGATCGAGTCAGTCAAGGCGATCGAGCCGGAAGTCGGCTACAGTCCGATTCTGGCGGTATCGAATGCCGAAGCTGCCATGCGCGAGGCTCGTATCCGGCGTACCAAGACCGTGTGCACCTATTGCGGAGTCGGCTGCAGCTTTGACGTGTGGAGCCGCGATCGGCATATTTTGAAGATCGAACCGGCGGAGGGGCCGGCAAATGGCATTTCTACCTGTGTGAAGGGTAAGTTTGCCTGGGATTACGTGAATGCTGAGGATCGGCTGGTCACTCCGCTCATTCGCTCGAAGTTGCCCAATGGCGAAGAAACGTTCCGCGAAGCCAGCTGGGACGAAGCGCTCTCGCTCATTGAACAGAAGTTCAGCAGTGTCAGGAAAAAATTCGGACCCGACGCGCTGGCATTTATTGCCTCCTCAAAATGCACGAACGAGGAGAGCTACCTGATGCAGAAACTGGCCCGCGCGGTTGTCGGCACCAACAATGTTGATAATTGTTCGCGCTACTGTCAGACGCCCGCCACGATGGGACTGAAGCGCACTGTGGGCTACGGGGGCGATAGCGGTTCGATCGCGGATATTGAAAAAGCCGGCTTGGTTCTGATCGTCGGATCAAACACCTCCGAGAGCCATCCTGTGCTCGCGACCAGGGTCAAGCGTTCGCACAAGCATCGCGGGCAGCGCCTGATCGTGGCCGACTTGCGCAGGCACGAAATGGCCAAGCGGGCTGACATCTTCATCCGCCCGCAACCGTCGACGGATGCCGTCTGGCTCAACGCGATTGCGAAATACATTCTTGACCAGGGATGGCATAAGCCGGACTTCATTGCGAGATGGGTGAACGGATTCGAGGACTACAAAAAGTCGCTCCAGCAATACACAATGGAATTCGCGGAAAAGCGCACTGGCATCCCAGCGGACACCTTGAAACAGATTGCTTCGGAGATTGTGAAGGCGGATGGCGTGTGCATTCTGTGGGCCATGGGCGTTACGCAACATTGCGGCGGATCCGACACCTCTACCTCGATCTCCAACCTTCTTCTGCTTACGGGAAATTACATGCGTCCCGGTGCGGGCGCGTATCCGTTGCGCGGCCATAACAACGTCCAAGGAGCCAGCGATTTCGGATCCATGCCAAATGTCTTCCCCGGATATCAAGAAGTGGAGGACGATGCCGTCCGTTCCAAATTCGAGCAGGCGTGGGGCGTCAAGCTTCCGCCGAAGAAGGGCCTCGACAACCACGAGATGATCCGCGCCATCCACGATGGGAAACTCAAAGTGCTCTACATCAAAGGAGAGGACACGATCACGTCGGATGCCAACGCGAGTGATGTAGGCGCTGCGCTGCAGATGGTCGATTTCTTCGTGGTGCAGGATGTGAATCTCTCCGAGACCGCGCGTTTCGCCGACGTGATACTGCCTGCGTCGCCTTCGCTCGAGAAGGATGGGACATTTACCAGCACGGAGCGGCGTATCCAAAGGCTCTACCAGACATTCGAGCCGTTGGGTCAATCCAAACCCGATTGGCAGATCATCCAGGAGATCGCGAACCGCCTGGGCGGCGGATGGACTTATTCGCATCCTTCCGAGATCATGGCCGAGGCTGCGTCGCTCACACCGTTGTTCGCTGGAGTCAGTTACGACCGGCTCGAAGGCTACAAAAGCCTGCAGTGGCCCGTGGAAAAGGACGGCAAGGACTCGCCCCTGCTGTTCACCGAGAAGTTTCCGTTTCCTGACGGAAAGGCGAAGTTCTTTCCAATCGTCTGGCAAGAACCGTGCGAGGAGACCTCAGAAGAGTACTGCCACCATCTTAACAATGGCCGTATTCTTGAACACTTTGAGCAAGGCTCAATGACCTACCGTAGCAAGGGGATTCGGGAGATTACGCCGTCGAACTGGCTGGAAGTTTCTCCAGAGCTTGCGCAGAAGAAAGGGCTGAAGGACGGCTCTGTGGTCCACTTGCGTAGCCCCTTTGGAGAAGCGACGGTTCCGGTGGTTGTGACGGATCGCGTTCACGGCGATGACCTCTATATGCCCATGAATTCCATTACGCAGCCCGTGAATCGGCTCACGGGATCGAGCGTCGATCGCGCCACGCACACGCCGGCCTTCAAAGAGATCTCGGTCAGCCTCACCGTCCTTGCCGAGCAGCAGGCTGATCCGATTCCAAGACAGAACTTCCGTCATGGTCATCCAACCCCGCAAACCGGTGTGGAAGTCGAACGCAAGTGGAAGCGTAGCGACTATTCAGTTCCAGGAACCGACCGCGGTGATCGACTCGTACAGATCGAGACCTCAAAACTCTGATGCACGAAAGGAGGAATGATGGCGAACCCACTACCCTACGTGCCGCGGAAGACCGACCCGAAGATGGAACTGCAGCGTCGTCTGGCCGAGGCTCCGGCTGAGCATGCCGAAGCTCTTTTGGTCGCCTATGATTTGCTTGGAGAAGCCCACCGGCAAGGGATCCTCGACGCCTTGCACGGAGCGATACGCGCAAGGGATACCCTTGTTTCAGAAGCCGCGCGATACGGCGCCGACCCGGTGGCAATCAATGCCTTGCGCCATGTGATCGCCGTCGGCAAAATGGTCGGCAGTTTCGATCCGCAACCCATCTCCGGCCTCGCGCGGGAAGCTTATGCTGCGATGGAATCGCACAAACGCGAGAAGGAGGCGCCGTCGATGTGGCAGTTGTTCCGGCGGATGTTTCACAAGGATACCCGCCGGGGCCTCGCATTCGTGACATCGATGCTTGCAGCCCTCGGGCGTGCCACACGCTGAGTTTTGGGTCTGACCTCCGGAAAAAACATCAATCAACCGCGAAGGCAGTGGAATGCATCTCAACGATGCAGGTTGGCAAGTCGTTGGGGGTCTAAATGCTCCGTATTGCACGGAAGTCCACTCGTGACGTTCTCATCACTGGCGGGGCTGGCTTCCTGGGTGCGCATCTGGCGGCACATTTGCTTGCCAACACTGACGCTCACATCACGCTGTTGGATGACCTCGAGGAGCCGGGGTCGACGCAAAACCTAACCTGGTTGTACGGTCAGGCAGGCGCTGGCCGGTTGAAGTTCCTGCGCGGACACCTCCACAATTCGTCCCGGGTGGTGGCAGCGGCATCGAGAGCAGATGAGATTTACCATGTGGCACAGAGGCGATATCTCGACCATGAGCCTCGATCAAGCCAAGATGCAGTCAACTCAGTTATTTCCAATCTGTGCGAAGCGGCGTTTCACTCCGGCCGCAATCCTACTTTGATTTATGCTTCGATCGGGAACGAGATCAAGCCTGCTCCGCTGCCCGATGGAAATGGCTCTGCGCGCTCAAGTCAGGCAAATGCTCACTGCCTCTTCCAGAATTTTGCGCGGCTTCACCATCTGCCCGCCGTCGCGTTGCTCATCGATACAGTCACGGGGCCCAGGCAGTTCGGAGAAGGGCAGGACTGGGTCGCTCGCCTGGAGTATGCGATTCTGAGCGACCGCCCCTGTTCCATTCCCACTGATCTCTCGCAGACACATACCGTCCTGCATGTGTCGGACGCCATCCAGGCCATCCTCGCGGCGCGTGCTTACATAGGGAAGACCGCGGGGAATATTTACACCCTCAACGGCGGTTGTGCGCATTCAACCACGATTGTGCAGATGATTCACCTCATCCAACGTATTTGCTATCGAAGGGTAGAGATCGTTGCCAAGGAAACTGCGGACGGGTGTGCGCAACCCTGCTCGGAAGACCGTTCCTTCCTCATCGATACTTCGTGGAGAGCACGCAAAAGCCTCGAAGAGATCGTGCGCGACATCGCCGCATTTTGGCATGCGAATCAGCAAATTCTCGCAAATCAACCGCGAATTCAGAGGGTTCCGGCGCGACTTTCGCGTGTGCAGGCCGCCTGAAGATAGGAATAAAACCAGTAAGCTGTGCAGCCCTCCTCGGATGTTCGACCGTGGAGGGCTGTTCTTCATGCGGCGGAAGTGGCCCAGGGATCAATTACGATTTTTGTGACGCGATCCTTCTTGTCGCGCCACACTTTGTACATTTCCGGGGCCTGGTCCAGCGTGATGCGGTGCGAGATAAGGAAGGATGGATCGATCTGTCCTTTCTCAATACGTTCCAAGAGCGGCTTCATATACTTGTGCATGTGGGTCTGACCCATCTTCATGGTGATACCTTTGCCGAACGCTGCGCCAAACGGCACCTTGTCAAGCAGGCCACCATATACGCCGGGAATGGAGAGGGTGCCACCCTTGCGGATCGCCTGGATCGCCTGGCGCAGCACGCCGGGTCGGTCGGTTTCCATGAAAAGCGCTGTCTTGATCTTGTCGTAAACGCCCTGAAGATCACTGAAGTGGGCCTCGAGGCCGACGCAATCAATGGCGCAATCAGGGCCAATGCCGCCGGTTAAGTCTTTGAGTGCCGTGAGAACACTTACGTCGTGCTCGGTGTAATCAATGGTGACTGCGCCGATGCCGCGAGCGAAAGCCAGGCGCTCGGGGAAGCGGTCGATGGCAATGACCCGCCCTGCTCCTAACATAAATGCGCTGGCAATTGCGAACAGGCCCACGGGACCGCAGCCCCAGACGGCCACGGTGTCGCCTTCCTGGATATTGGCGTTCTCCGCGGCCATGTAACCGGTCGGAAAGATGTCAGAGAGAAACAGTACCTTTTCGTCTGGCAGGTCGCTTTCGATCCGGAGTGGACCCACATTCGCGAAGGGCACGCGCGCGTATTGCGCCTGGCCTCCCGCATAGCCGCCCATCATGTGCGAATATCCAAAAAGCCCCGACCCGGAGTAGCCATACATCGCCTCCATCAGGTGCGCATTCGGATTGGTATTGTCGCAGGCAGACCACAGTTGCCTCTGGCAGAACAGACAATTGCCGCAGGCGATGGTGAACGGAACCACAACGCGATCGCCGCGCTTGAGATTTTTGACCTCCGGTCCCGTCTCCTCGACCACGCCCATAAACTCATGCCCGAGGATGTCACCTGATTCCATCGTAGGGATGAAGCCATCGAACAAATGCAGATCCGATCCGCAGATCGCGGTGCGCGTAATTTTAATAACCGCATCATGGGGATTGATGATCCCGGGATCCGGTACCTCCAATGTCTCTAATTTGCTTTTTCCCATCCAACATACTGCTTTCATTACCCAACTCCTTATTTAGTGTTCAAAAGCGATGGCTGAGAGTTGACCGCGCGCACGGACCCAATCAACTGGCTTTGCGCTGCCCACCCGTGGGCGTTTCAATGTGTTCGCCGTAAAGCGACCCTTTAAGCTTGCCGCTCACGCCGCGCGGTCCATGGGACTGCCCCTTGGTCGTCGGAATCTCGCCAGTCTCGATGAGCGCCTTAAAGTGCCGCAGATTCTCGATCACGGCCTGCTTCGGATTGCGGGAAAGCACGGTCGCGGTCGCAGCTGTCACCTTGCCGAATCCGAACTCCTGCAACACTGTTACCAAGGTCCCGCGTCCGCCGGGCGCTGCTTCAAAAACCACTTCGCCCGCATTCTGAGGAGATCCGTTGATGCTTCGCCATGCGATACGCTTTCCTGGTTCGTCCGCCAGAATTTCCGACTCCCACTCTGTTGTCTTGCCATTTACTTCCATCACCCAGTGCGACGTGTTGTCACCGGTTTGACGAACCTCCTTTACTTGTTCCTGCCAACGCGGAATCCCGGGAAGGTCGCGCCACAGCGTGTAACACTCATGCGGACTGGACTGAATAAGCGCGCTGGTGCGGACCCAGGTCTGCCCTTTCCCGTCTGCCGGCGGGGGCAGGTAACGGCCGTCTTCAATCACACCAGCACTGGCAACGCTCGGCAAGGTTTCTGCGTGAGGGGCTTCCTTCAAAGCGCTTTCCATATCCTTATTCCTCCTCGATTCGTTTAATGTCCTCTGCATTCAAATCAGGCGTTCTTCGCGCGGTCAGTTGCTTTCGTTCAGGGGGCGAGCCATCTTTTCGTGCATGGCGCCCTTGACTTCACCTGGAATCGCATTGGCGAGTTTGCCTTCGATCTTCGTTTTCAACGAAGCCGCGTAGACATGATCCTTGCCGTCAAACAGGGCATCGATACCCTGTTTTGCTACATCCTCGGGCTGGCTCTCTGACTTGCCTTCCCGTCCTACCTTGGTATTGTCCATTCCCGCGCGGTGGAAGAAATCCGTATCCGTGGGACCGGGTTGCAAGGCGGTCACAGTTACCCCTGTTTCCTTCAACTCGTACCGTAAGCTTTGCGCAAACGACAACACAAACGCCTTGGTGGCCGCGTAAACAGCCTCACGAGGTGCAACCATCTCGCCGGCGATTGACGCTGTGAAAAGGATTCGGCCCTCGTTGCGTTCGGTCATCTGCTGCACGATATATTTCGCCAGATGGATGGTGCTGGAGCAGTTCAGATTCACCATATTCAGCTCTTCATCGATATCTGTATCCTTAAACAGTCCACCCACTCCAACGCCCGCGTTGATGCAGGCTACATCGACAGGCTGGCCTAGTTGCTCCACGTGCTCCCACAATTCTTCCACCCCGTCCGGCGTCGCCAAATCCACGCTGGCTTCGGTGACTGTGCGACCGAACGCGCGCAAGTTCTGGGCTGCCTGAGTGAGCCTCTCTCCAGCAGACGCCACCACCAGGTCGTATCCCCTTCGTGCCAGTTCTGCTGCCAGCTCATATCCGATTCCATTCGACGCTCCTGTAACTACAGCAAGCATGCTTCTCTCCTTAGATAATTTGAACTTTGCCGTTCTCCCGCTGTGATGCAGCTTTCAAGAAAACGGAGGTATCGCATTCGGAGTCGAAACTTAGTCTCCGTCCCCCCCGCGCGGCGGGTACGTTTCTCCTGATGCTCCAGGCACTTGGCGGCATCCAAGATGCATATGGGGGCTCGGGGCGAAATTCGAATCGGCATCTCCGGCTGGCGATACGATGGCTGGCGCGGCGCCTTCTATCCAGATAAGCTTCCGCAGCGTTCTGAGTTGCATTACGCGTCGGAACGCTTCAAGAGCATCGAGCTCAATGGGACTTTCTATTCCTTGCAGCGCCCTGAGTTCTTTCAGAACTGGTATGAAGACACGCCCCGAGACTTTGTATTCGCCGTCAAGGGATCGCGCTACCTGACCCACCAGCTGCGGCTGAAAGGGATCGAAACTCCGCTGGCCAACTTCTTTGCCCAGGGCGTGCTTCGCTTGAACGAGAAGCTGGGACCGGTTCTATGGCAGTTTGCGCCGCAAATGAAATACGATTCCGAACGATTCGAGGCATTCTTCAGGCTTCTGCCGCGAACTCAGCAGGAAGCAGCCAAATTTGGCCGGCTTCAAAGTGAATGGCTGGAGGAACGGTCGTGGCTACAGGTTGCCGAGGATAGACCGATACGCCACGCTGTCGAGATTCGTCACGAGAGCTTTGCGTGTGAGGAGTTCATCGCTTTGTTGCGTAAATATGAGGTGGGGCTGGTGGTCGCTGACACGGTGGAATGGCCATTGTTGATGGACGTCACCTCGGACTTTGTTTACTGCCGGCTGCACGGCAGCGAGCAACTTTACGCCAGCGGATACGATCCCGATGCTATCAATGTGTGGGCGCAGCGCGTGTTTCTTTGGGCTCATGGGAGGGAAGTCTCCGATGGAAGAAAGGCCTCAACAGGCAATGCGCCCCCGGCGATCTCACGGGATGTTTTCGTTTATTTCGACAACGACGCCAAGGTGCGTGCGCCGTTCGATGCGCTAAGCCTTCGTACTGCAGTCGAATCCCTGGCGACAGAGAGGCAGAATGAAGAAGCCGCCCGCTAAAAGGTGCGCTGCATTTGATCGTGGGTAACATACACCCAAAAGAGAAAAAGGAGAGAACATGCGCGGCTTGAAGGGAAAGGTGGCCATCGTAACCGGCGCCAGCTCAGGCATCGGGCAGGGAATCGCAAAACGCCTCGGTTGCGAGGGAGCGAAGGTCATTGTCGACTACGTGGGAACGCCCGAGGGTGCCGAAGAAACCGAGCGTGCCATCAAAGAAGCGGGTGGTGTAGGGCAGATTGTGAGGGCGGACGTTACCAGCATGGAAGATGTCAATGCTTTAGTCAGCGCGGCTTGGGACCGATTCGGTGGTGCAGACATCCTTGTCAACAATGCCGGCATGGAAAAGAAGTCAGAGTTCTGGGAGACACCCGAGGCGGACTACGACAAGGTGATGGCGGTAAATCTGCGTGGTCCGTTCTTCCTCACCCAGTCGTTTGTTCGTCGGCTGCGCGAGGCCAGAAAGCCAGGCCGCATCGTCAACGTTAGTTCGGTACACGAGGACATGGTCTTTCCTGGCTTCGCAACCTACTGCTGCAGCAAAGGGGGCCTCCGCATGTTGATGCGCGACCTGTCCGTTGAACTTGGCGCGCTCGGGATCACCATCAACAACGTTGCTCCAGGAGCAATCGACACTCCCATCAACAAGGCTCTCCTCGAGGACAAGCCCAAACTGAACGCACTGCTTGCCAACATCCCGTTGGGCCGCCTGGGCACGGTTGACGATGTCGCCGGACTAGTTGCTTTCCTGGTATCCGACGATGCCGCATACGTTACCGGATCAACTTATGTTGTGGATGGTGGACTCATGCGCAACTATCGCGAGCAATAGATATGGCCGCTCGAATAGAGGACTATGCGCTCATCGGCGACTGCGAGACGGGAGCGCTGGTTGACAATCGGGGAAGCATTGACTGGCTTTGCTGGCCCAACTTCGCATCCGAAGCCTGTTTTGCCGCGTTGCTTGGGACCGAGGACAACGGTTACTGGCGGATAAGTCCGGCCGACGGGGAGTGGACCACCACACGGCGCTACCGCGATCACACACTGATCCTTGAAACCGTTTTTCATCATCCGGATGGAGTCGTGAAGCTCATCGACTTTATGCCCATTCGCGAGCGCTATTCCGACGTTGTTCGGATCGTGGAAGGTGTCGAAGGCAAAGTCCCGATGCAAATGGAGCTTCGACTGCGATTTGACTACGGCCGCACCGTACCCTGGGTTACCCGGATCAGTGATGGGGTGCGCGCAGTGGCCGGTCCGAACCTTGCCGTCCTCCATTCTTCGGTTCCAGTGCATGGGGAAAACCTCACAACGCTTGCCGAGTTTACCGTGACGCCAAACGTCCGAATCAGCTTCACCATGACGTATGGAATATCGTTCGAAGACGATCCGGCGCGAATCGACGCGGAGCAGGCGCTCAGGGATACGGAAGACTTCTGGGTTCATTGGGCCAGTCAGCTTAACTACAGCGGCAAGTATCGGGACTCTGTGGAACGTTCTCTGATCGCGCTTAAAGCCCTGACCTTCCGCCCTACCGGAGGGGTCGTCGCGGCCGTCACCACTTCACTACCGGAGAATATCGGAGGCGTACGCAACTGGGATTATCGCTATTGCTGGCTTCGTGACACCACGTTTACTCTTCTGGCCCTGGCAAACGGCGGGTATTATCGGGAGGCCGCGGCGTGGCAGGATTGGCTGCTGCGCGCGCTTGCCGGCAGCCCTGATCAAGTCCAAATCATGTACGGTGTCAAAGGCAAACGCCAGCTGGTGGAGTGGGAGGTTGACTGGCTCCCGGGATATGAAAACTCGGGGCCCGTTCGGATCGGAAACGCCGCCTCAAAGCAGGTGCAACTCGATATCTATGGTGAAATGCTGGATTGCTTTTTTCACGCGCAGGAAAGCATGAACGTTCACGGGGAGGATGATTTTCGCGTACTGGTACTCCTCCTCAAGCACCTCGAGACGATCTGGCATGAGCCGGACGAAGGAATCTGGGAGACTCGCGGCGGACCGCAGCAATTCACCTATTCGAAGATGATGGCCTGGGTGGCCTTTGATCGTGCCGTGAGACTCGCCGAGCAGCGAGGTTTTAAAGCGCCATTGGATCGCTGGCGCCATCTTCGCGATACGATTCATGCCCAAGTCTGTGAAAGTGGGTTCAACCGCCAGAAGAACTGTTTTGTCCAGTCCTACGGCTCCGATGAACTGGACGCGGCTTTGCTTCTGATGCCGCAGGTTGGCTTTCTTCCCGGCAGCGATCCGCGCGTGCGGTCGACAGTCGAGGCGATTGAACGCGAACTCATGAAGAACGGCCTGGTCCTTCGCTACAACACCGCCCGCGTCAGCGACGGGCTGCCTCCGGGTGAGGGGGTCTTTCTTGCCTGCAGCTTTTGGATGGTCAGCAGCCTCAAGGCAATCGGCAGAATGGGAGATGCACGCGCTCTCTTCGAACGCCTGCTCACTCTATGCAACGATGTGGGTCTTTTATCCGAGGAGTACGATCTTCGGCGAAAGCGCCTTGTCGGCAACTTCCCGCAGGCATTCTCCCACATTGCGTTGGTCAATGCCGCCTTCGATCTGGAAGATGGGGCCGGCAAACGCGACCGGGCCGCCGGAAGCGGCGCCAGCGGTTGAGTCTCGCGCAAGATCTAGAGATGCATATCTGGTGTTCGGTACGGTCTGTCTAGCGCGGGAAGCGACTTACTCCCAACTCAGGCGCAGAAGGGAGACTGACTCTCGAGGTAAGTCCGTTGAAATTTCCACTGTGCCGTCATGGACTTCCAACCATTCCGGGGAACTCAGGAGCTGAACCTGTCCGGCGGATTGGAGGCGGGCGTATTGCTCAGCATCGGGATGCTGCGGGGAGCCCATGGCTTTCCACGCCGTATAGGCATTGCTGTGTGTTTCGTCAATGCGAAAGTGTTGCAACAGGACTCGATGCACGTCGGCGGGAATGCCCTGGACCGATATGGAAGTGGGCATGGACGGGGCCGCCTCATTGACGTCGTGGTAGTTCCAAACAAGGATGGCTGCTGAACTGCCGTCGCGTGTGGCGAAGGCGTCGATGTCAGGTGTTTGGCGAGCACCAGTGCTGACTAGGGCATCGAGCGGCACCGCCCCGCTGCTCGTGGTGCGGACGCGATTCCCGGACATCATGCCGAGCATCCGGAACAGGTTGAGAATGGGTTTATCAACGCCATTCGTGGCGAGAGAGCGGAAACCCTCGAAATAGTCCTTCTCTTCGAATTCGAACGACCAGCTCAACATGGAAATCAGGTTGACAGCGTGGCGATCCTGCAAGTCGAAGAGGGCCTTGAAAGCGGCGGCGGTGTATGCCGGATAGAGGGTGTCATTACGGTAGTTGTTGGCCGGGTTCACCTTGGAGGAGCAGGCAGCGCAGCCTTCGGGATCGGCTTCGCTCAGAATGATGGGCAGATGGCGAAACTTGGGGAAAGAGGCGATGAGTGCGAACCCCCGATCGACATCGGTGAGCTCGCTGTGAATGCCCATGGTTACCACGCCGTCGCGAACGGTGGGCGAGCCCTTGGCATGAAATGAGATGAAGTCGAGAGGAACGGGTCCGCCGGTGGCCGCGCTGCGCCCGGAATCGACGTGCTGGAGGAAGTCACGAAGGAAGGCGGCGGCTTTGTCGTTGCGCGGACTGGTGGTAGCGGGCCCCCCAACGCGGGCGTCAGGAAGCGCGGCACGCACACCGGCAACGGCATAGTCGTAGAGCTTGAAGTAGTCTCCTTGAGTTGAGTGCCAGTAGTCGATGTCGGGTTCGTTCCACACCTCAAAATACCATCGGAGCACTTCGTCCCGGCCGTAGCGCTCGACGAGGTGCGCCGTGAGCACGCGCACGAGTTCCTGCCAGCGGGCATAGTCCTTGGGCGGGTTGTTGGAGGCGCCCGAGATGGTGGAGGCGGGGTAGTGCACCTGGTAAGGCTGATGGCGATCGGGAAGCACGGCGGCAAGATCGCGCGGCATGAAACCGAGCTCGACCATGGGGCGGACACCGGCCGAGTGCCATGCGTCGAAGATGCTGTCGATGATTTTGAAGTCGTAAACTGGCCTGCCGTTGCTGTCTTCCGAGTAGATGTTGGTGGAGCTGAATTTGAGCTCTGCGCGCCCGTCGCCAGATGTGAGGAGGTGGTGCGCGCGGATGTACACCGGTACAGGACTGAGATCGTGGAGCTCATTCAACAGCTGGCGGCCGTGCGTCATGGTCGTGTAGTTTGCTTCGTCGTAGCCGAACCAGCTGTAGATTGGCGTGAAGGGGCCGATGCGGGTACCAAGATCGACGGCAACCTTTACGGGCGCGGCTGGTGCCGGCGCGGGCTGAGTGGCGGCTACGGGGGCGGTCAGGACGATGGTCAGAGCGAAGAGTGAAGAGAGCGGAAGGGGATTTGGTATTTGCATGAATCGCCTCGATGGAGGAATGTAACAGATCGCCCCGTGGTTCACCTTGCCAACTTAGTTGCCCTCCGTCAGCGGCACATGGCTCGGTGCATGCAGAGCAATGTAGAGTCCGGACCCCAGGATGAGCGCTCCACCCGCCAAAACAAATAAATCGGGCTTTTCGTGCCACACTAGGTACGAGATGAGCGCCCCGGTGAGAAGCTGCGTGTAGTGATACTGCGATACGTTCGCCGCGGAAGTGTGCTTGACGGCAATGTAAAAACATGACGTTCCGAGTGCGCAAAACAGGCCCATTGCGATGAGCCCCAGAGTCAGCCGAGAGGTCAAAGGCTCTGCATGAAACAACATCAGCAGGAATCCTGCGGCCGCGGACACCAGTCCCGAGAAGAATGCGAGGCTTTCGGGCGACTCCGTCCGCGTCAATACCCGCGACCACACCATGTTGACTGAGAAGCACGCCACGCAAACAATGCAGGCGGATATGCCGATCCAGTCGCCATGACCTGCTTTCCCGAATGGATCGACCGCGATAACGACTCCGGCAAACCCCGCGACTATCGCCAATCCCTTTCGCCATGGAAGCCCTTCGTGGAGAACAATCGCAGACAGCAGCGCAATGACCATGGGCGCGGTGAAGACCAGGATGTAAAACAGCGTGAGCGTCAGATGCCGGAGCGCGATCACAACGCATATATTGTTTCCCAGATCGAGACAGGCTCTCGTTACCTGAAACATCGGCCGATGCGGGCGCAACAATCGCCCTTGTTTGCGCGCCAGGCAGTAGGCGCCAAGAAATATGGCCATAAAAAGCCCGAGAAAAGCCACCATTTCGTACGCTGGCAACCTGGATTGCCCTACCAGTTTGATGGAACTATCTGCCAGGACCCAAAAGGTGAACCCAGCCAGCGCAAATCCTATTGCTTCAAGGTCAGAGAACGACTTCACATCCCTCCTGGTGGCGATTCAATTTGCTCGATCGCGAAAGTTCTTGGGGCAAGCCACACCCCCTGGTTTCATAATAGGGAAGTATCTTGGAGAATGTTTTCCGGATTTGAGGGAGTCGCCTTGATCGCTCGCCTTGCCCCCGTTGCCATCGTCGCTGCGCTCTTGAGTTCCCCCGCCTCGGACGCGCAAAAATCCGCGGTATTGTCGCCTGACAGGGCTGCTGAAGAGACGTCCGCCTTTCTTCGTGATTTGATCCGCATCGACACACAGGACCCCCCTGGCAATGAATCCAAGGTCGCGCAGTATGTCGCGGCGATTTTTCAAAAGGAAGGGATCCCCTATGAACTTCTCGAACCCGCGCCGGGCAGGGCCAGTATCGTCGCCCGATTGAAGGGAAGTGGAGAAAAGCGGCCAGTGCTTCTCCTTGCGCACGAGGACGTTGTGCCCGTCGATCAATCTCACTGGAGCGTTGAACCGTTTTCTGCCGAAGTGAAAGACGGCACCTTGTTTGGCCGCGGCGCGTCTGACGACAAGGGGCCGCTCGCGGCGCACATCGAAACCATGCTGCAGATTTACCGCAGCGGTACGAAACTATCACGCGACGTGATCTTTCTTGCCGAGGCGAGTGAGGAGACGAGTTCCTCCGCGGGCATGCGAACTCTCGTCGATCGATATTGGGACAAGCTCGACTGCGAGTTCGCCATCAACGAGGGTGGCGCTGCTGAGGTCAAGGACGGCAAGATATCTTTCCTTGGAATAGCCACCGGTGAAAAACTTCCGCGCGGTGTCCGCCTGGTGGCCAAGGGCCAGAGCGGCCATGCGTCCGTTCCGGTGTTGGACAACCCGATCACCCACCTGGCGCAGGCGGTCGCGAGGCTCGGCACATGGGAGACCCCGCTCGGTCTTAACGACACAACGCGGGAGTTTTTCTCACGGCTCGCGGGGATCTCTCCACCGGACGAGGCAGCCCTCTTTCGCAGCCTCCAGGATCCTGCAACTCAGAAAGCTCTCCACAAAAGCCAGCCGCAGTATTACTCCATGCTTCACACGACGGTCGTTCCCACGGTGCTTAAAGGTGGATTCAAGTCGAACGTGATCCCTCCGGAGGCTGAGGCCGAGATTGACATTCGCGCACTGCCCGACGAGAACGTGGCCGCGTTTTACAACCAGATGCGGCAAATCGTAGACGATCCATCGGTAACCATCATCGAGCCCGATACGACTAACAGTATGCCGTCGGCACCCTCGAGTTCCATCCACACCTCGATGTTTACGGCGTTCGAAGCTGTCCAGAAAAGATTACTCCCTGGAGCCATTACGGTACCGATGATGACAACGGGCGCCACCGACTCGGCCTTCCTCCGCGCGAAGGGCGTGAATGCCTACGGAGTTCGGATCCCGCGAACCTTCGAGGAGAACCTCGGTGTTCATGGGAACGATGAGCGAATCGAGCTTAAGTACCTGGGCTGGTACCAGCGCTTTGTGCAGGCTGCAATCGAGGAGGTAAGCAGATAGGTTCGGCACCAGGCGGACACGTGAGATTGCATCCGGTCTGCGCTGATGCGGCTTGACTCTGCAAGCCTGCCGTAAATTCTCTATCTTGCGATCTTCACGGTATTGAGTCTGTGTGTCTTCACTTCGGACAGGAGTTGTTCCACCAGCGCCCTTCTTTGGTACTGCGGATATGACGCGAGCAATTTGTTCCAGTCCGCGAGCGCGCCAGCCGTGTCTGCTTTCCCTTTCCACCTCACCAGACCGCGGTTGAAGAGAGTATTGGGATCGATGGGGACGACGGTCAGCGCCTTATCGAATTCCGCAAGCGCCCTGTCGCTATTTCCCATGTACCAGAACGCGGTTCCCATGTCAGTGCGTACGGCGGCGTCAGCCGGCTTGATCTTCAACAAACGCGCGTAAAAGTCCACGGCCTGGGGATATTGGCGTGCGTCGTAATACAGGTTTCCGACACCGACCAGAAGATCTGGGTTTTCGGGGTCGGACTTCAACTTCTCAAGCAGCGGGGCAGCCTGCGCATCCGCCATCTGCTCCAGTTGCGTCGGCGTCGGTTCTGCTTCCAAAGGGGACACATTTGCTGGAGGGGCCGAGACGCTGGATGTGCTCGTAGCAGGTCCCGCGGCTCGCGGTCCTCGAATCGACCACCCTCCCGCGATTCCCGCCAGCAGGCATGCGGCTGCCAGGATCGTAGCCCGTTGTTTCGTCCACCACACCGTGGATGTTTCATTCGCGTGGCTCATTTTGCCCCTGCTTCTCGGGATTCGTGTTGTTCTCCCAGGGTGGTCAAGACATCCGCCATCAGTTTTTGCACCTCGGCTTTACGCTCCGGGCTCAAGTTCGGGTTCGATTTCACCAACTGCTGCCACGCCGCAATTGCGCCTTTGCCATCACCTTTACCCTGCAGCAGGATCATCCCCAGGTTGAATAGGGAATTGGCGTCCGCCGGGTCATAGCTCAGACCTTGATTCAGTTGGGCAATGGCCCCGTCCACGTCCCCGCTGCGGTACAGGCTTGAAACCAGTTTGGTGCGGATGGCGGCGTTCTTCGGCTCATTCTGGACGGCCCTGCCGTAATAGATGGCTGCATCCTTGAACTGATGATTGCCGTGGTAAATCGCGCCCACTTGAATCAACAACGCGGTGTCATTTGGATTCGCCTTCAATTTCGAGAGCAGCGCCTCCGCCTGCTTATCCGCCATCTGCTTCATCTGGTCGAGATTGAGCGGGTGCGGGTGGACCGCCGGTGATGCGGGTCCCGGTAAAGCTGCCGTGGCGGTCGGTATAGTCGGAGATGATCCTGCTTGAGATCCGCGAGCGGCGTATCCGATTCCGAGGCCCAGAACGAGGCAGATGATCGCCATGAGATAGACATGCTTCGCTTGCAATGATTCGGTTGCCGGCGGTTCCAAGGTGAGTAGTTGCGCCATCCGAGTAGCCTCCAGCGGGTCCAAGCTGTTCCTGCGTCCAAGCCATTTTCTACCCGCACGAGCGTCATGTGACGAACTCATGCGAGCTCGTGACGCACCGAAAGGGAAGTCACGCAAGCCGAGTTTTTCTCGGCGTCAGAAAAGCACCAAAGGATAGGAAACCACTACCTTCTGATGTGTGGGCGTGATGGCAATCACACATGAGTGCGCTCCATTCTATGGGGTCAGCCAGCTCGTCACGGGAATCATTCTTGAAGGGTCCAAAAACGTGACAGTCATCACTCTTCTTTGGGGGTTTTCACCACTGCCACTGCGGGAGAACGCCCATCCTCGGCCTCCATTCTTGTTCCGAGCGCCGTGAGCTCCGCTACGGACTGTGGCCAGGTCGTTTCATCGCAAGGGCTTACAGAATGCCGCGAGAACTGGGGTACCTACCCGCGCAACGGCATGACTCGTGCACTGTCGATGGCGAGACTGAACTGCAACAAAAGCCACCAAGGTCCATGTGTCGAGGTTCAGGCGCGCACTTGCAAGACGCAACAGGAGGCTGTTTTCATGAAGCGGAACTTTTTAATCGCCCTGACGTTCATGGCGGCCGCGGGTTTCGCTGCGGCTCAACCAACAAATCCCACGACCGACGTTCTCGGCGCTCACCTCAACTACGGCCGCGGTTGCGCGGCCTGCCACGCACCTCACAGCGGCGCCTACGGTAACGGCAACGCCAAAACTGCAGATCCGAACTCTGGCAACATCGCTCTCTGGGGCGAAGACGTTGGCAGTTTGTTCGGCAAGAGCCTTATTACTGGCAGCACTGACGGAGCGACGGGCTTTACCGAAGTTCTGCCGTCCGCCAGCAATGCACCGACACCGGATGTTTCCGGAGTTCTGATGTGTCTGAGCTGCCACGATGGCAATTATGCCCGTGGCGCCATGATGAAGAACAAGGTTTACGAGACTTTACCGGCAACATATGGCATCGCCAACAATATCCCGACTCTTCTCGGCGCCGACGGCACCGGAGCGTCGAACTACCTCAACGACCACCCGGTAGGCCTCAATGCTGTTATGAGCTGCGGGGGTCAATACAACTGGGACTGCAATATCAGCGCCAGCGGCTCAGTCCTGATGAATGGTCCGAATTCTTCGCAGTTCATTCAGAACTACGGTTTCTTCGTCAGACCGGGTACTTACAACAATCAACCCGTGGTGCTCTGCACCACCTGCCACAATCAGCACCTGATGAACGTGGTCAAGGTGACCAATGGCGTGACCATTACCGGCAGCGGTACGACCGGCACGGTCAAGGGAACCTCAGGTTTGCCCAGTGGAAACTACGCCACCATGTTCTTCATTCGTGCTCCTTACAACCCAGCCAGCGCCACGCCCGGCAGCAATCAGACGGCGCAATTCTGCCGTCAGTGCCACGGGGGCGAGGCCAACGAATCGAACGGTGGCACCGCGGTGACCACGTTCTAACACTCGATTGCATGACCAGAGGAGGGGGCAAAATCTCCCTCCCCTGCCTTTCCCAAAAACCGGGAGGTCAACCTTGAACCGCATATTGTCAGTGTCGGGATTCCTCGTCCTGGCTCTTGTTTCGTCACAGGCCCAGGTGCCATCACACGCCCCAACGGTTTTCAATCAGGCTCCCCAGAGTAAGCGGGCGATCGCCGCGCCAAATGCCTCTGCGAAGCCAGTCGCCCGCGTGAACGGTTCGATCCTCACTGACGCCGACTTGGTGCGTGAGGAATACACGATCTTCCCGTATGCCCGTCAACACGAGGGCCTTCCTAAGGATCTGGCTCCCCAGATCCGCGATGGCGCGCTCAAGATGATCATCTTCGAAGAATTGGCCTATCAGGAAGCCTTGCGGCGGAAGATGACCGTCCCAGGATCCAAATTGCAGAGCAACGAAGCGGAATTCCGGAAACAGTTCGCGACGCCTGACCAATTCAATGCGTTTTTACAGAGCGAATTTCATGGTTCGCAAGAACTGCTCCGGCAGAAGATCCGTCGATCGCTGCTAATCGATGCGTTCTTGCAGGCCGAGGTCGAGAGCAAGAGCACTGTGACGGCCGCCGAGGCTAAGGCTTACTACGATAAGAATCCGGCTCGCTTTGAGCGGCCCGACATGTTTACGTTTCAGAGTCTTTCGATTCTTCCCGCTCCCAACGCAAATGCCGCGCAGTTGAAAGAGGGATATGAGCGAGCGGAGAATGCGCTTCGCCAGGCCAAGGCGACCAAATCGGCACAAGAGTTCGGCCTGCTTGCTGAAAAAGTATCCGATGACGACTATCGCGTGGTGATGGGGCAGCACAAGCCGGTCGCAGGCAATGAGCTGCCGCCTGTAGTGGTGAAGACGCTCTTAATGATGAAACCAAATGATGTGAGCGGTGTGATCCAGGTGGAGCAGGCCTACACCATCATTCGCCTGCAGGAGCACAAGCCGGCAGGTAAGGCGAAGTTCGAGGAAGTGAAGTCGCAACTTCAAACGGAAATGCAGGAGAAGAAGCGAAATCGGCTCCGTTCCAATCTCGACAAGCAGCTTCGCCAGACCGCAAAGATCGAGGAAATGTAAGCAGGCGCGGCGCGCGCTGGGTCAGAGTGGCGGTTGAATCGGAAGTTGCAAGTGAATCAAAAAAGAGCGGGTCCGGCATTTCGTAGTGCTAGTGGAATTCGAAGGAAGGCATACTTTGGCGAGGATTTGGCAATTCGCGAGGTTGGCGCAGGCCGGAGTTCTTCTCCTGGGGATGCCCGTCGCCGCACAAATTCGACTGGGCGAAACCAGCGCCAGTGGAAATGGAACCATTTCCAGCGGCTACACCGCGACCTACGGCAATATGACACCCTCTACCCATTCATGGACCGTGGGCGGCGTGGGAACCTTCTCCGGATCATTCCATAGTCCGAACTTCCTGTCCTTCAATGTCTCTCCCTACTTGAACCAATCGCGCGCAAACTCCGACTTTCAATCGATCTCCGATGCGAGCGGGGTCACCGCCAGCGTCGACGTCTTCTCAGGTAGCGCTTTTCCAGGTTCCGTCAGTTATTCAAAGGCCTACAACAGCGACGGAAACTATTCCATCCCGGGGCTTGCAAATTACGTTACGCACGGCAACAGCGATACCTTTGGCATTAATTGGAACGAAGAGATTCCGGACGCCCCCAGTCTATCCGTCGGATACGAGTTCGGCAAAAGCAACTACTCGGTTTATGGCACCAATGACCAGGGGGACAATACGTTTCACTCCCTTAACCTGCACTCTGGCTATCGATGGGCCGGCTTTCACATGGGCGCGTACTACACCAACGGCGCCGGCCATGCGGAGATTCCGCAGATTGTCGCCGGTTCAGTAACTAGTACGCAGTCCAATACCGACGCTTACGGGGTGAGCATGAACCATGTGCTCCCTTTGCAGGGATCCTTTTCCGTCGGCTTGAATCGCTCCCATTGGGTGGGCGACTATCTCGGCTATCAGTCAAGCGGCACCATCGACACGGTCAACTCTCTAGCATCTGTGCACCCCATGAAGAGTATGTCGGTCGCCGCTAGTTTGAACTACTCCGACAACTTGAGCGGGCAATTAATCCAGTCCATCATTGCGGCTGGCGGCTTGTTGTCGACTCAGAACCTGAACCAGTCCTCAAATTCCCTCGACATGATGGGCATCGCCAACTACACTCCTACCGCGAGCCTGCAGACAAACGTCTTTATCGAGCGTCGCACCCAGGACTTCCTGGGAGAGACGTACGGGGTCGACTCCTATGGTGGAGGCGCCTCCTACGCGCACCGCCTCCTCGACGGCTCCTTCAGTGGTTCATTCTCACTAACCGCGAACAAGTCCGACAACACGGGCGAGGACACGCTAGGGATTTCAACCTATGAAAATTACGCCAGCGAGATTCACGGCTGGCATCTCTCGGGATCATTCGGATACGCACAAGACGTGCAAACCTTACTCATTACCTACATGAATTCGTACTACAACTATTCCGGGTATCTGCGACGGAACTGGGGACAGTTCAACATGAGCATGGGCGCCAGCGCAGCCCGCACCGCCTTGACGCAGCAGGCCGGCACTGCCAATAGCAGCCAATCGTACAACGCCAGTTTTGGCT
Source organism: uncultured Acidobacteriota bacterium (assembly GCA_963744185.1). GTDB lineage: Bacteria > Acidobacteriota > Terriglobia > Terriglobales > Acidobacteriaceae > Telmatobacter. Next base: position 366,370 of record CAVUSR010000004.1, read on the forward strand.
TTGGGGGATTCGTCAACGCGACGGGCAGTTACTCGAAATCAAGCGGTCAGGCGCTGGCTACCGGTGCCGGACTCGTACCGGTACCCGTTCCTTCTCCTATCCTGCCCTCCGGCGAAGTCAGCCTGTTCGGGGGTGACAGCTATGCGTTCAGCCTATCCAGCACTCCCGCGAGACACATCATTATCGCGGCCAACTACGGTAAAGCGATCAGCAACACGTCCAGCAGTACGTCCACATCCTCAAATCAAAATTCTCAATTCAATTCGCTGGTGCAGTACCAGTATCGCAAGCTGTACTTCACAAGCGGTTACGCCCGCCTTCAACAGGGCTTCAGCGTAACCGGCACAACTCCCGAAATCATCTCCTCGTATTACCTGGGGCTATCGCGATGGTTCAACTTTTTCTAATCACAAAGCGATCATCGCTCGGCGCAACCATCTGCATGGTCGGCGCGGCGCTCCTGTTGTCTGCCGCCGCCGGTGCAAAGTCCAAGCCCGCCCCGGCCCCCGAGAAGTGGGAGATGTCTCTCGATGGCGGCCGCACTCTCACCTGGCAGCGAAGCTTCCACTCCGAGGCAGAAGTCAAGCCTAACCGCGGTTTTTGGAACAAGCTTCTCGATGTCATTGCGGGCGATCCCGAATTCAAGTTTCTTGTTCGCCCATACAGCGTTGTCACGGATTCGCACGGCCGCGTCATCGTTACCGATCCCGGCGCCGCCGGGGTGCATATCTTCGATTTCGAACAGCACAAGTACAAATTCCTGCAGCGCAATGGGAAGAATGGCATGCGCGCGCCCCAATGCGTGGCCCTCGATGCGCAGGACAACATCTACGTCACCGACTCGGACGCCGGTGAGATCTTTGTTTTCGAGCCCGGGGGCAAACACCTGCGCACCATCGGCAACCTGAAGGGCGGCGAAGGCTACTTCAAACGGCCCACGGGTATTGCGGTCGACTCCGCGAGCCAGCGAATCTACGTCACCGACACATTGCGTGACAAAGTATTCATCCTCGATATGCAGGGCACCGTGTTGCAATCCTTCGGCGAAAGCGGTGATGGCCAAGGGGAATTCAATCTTCCCACCGAACTGCGCCTCGATGGACCAAACCTGATGGTCGTCGATGCCATGAACTTCCGGGTGCAGGTCTTCGATCGCTCCGGAAAATTTCAGTTCTCGGTAGGCCGGATCGGCGATGGCGCCGGGGCCATGTTTCGGCCGAAAGCGGTCAGCGTTGATTCGGAGGGGCACTACTACATCCCCGATGCACTGTGGGGCTTGGTCCAGGTCTTCGACCGCCAAGGCCAGCTCCTCTACGACTTTGGCTCGCGAGGCACCCATGCCGGAGAGTTTCAGTTGCCGGCGGGGCTCTTTATCGATCGCGGCGACCGCGTCTTTGTCGTTGATTCGTACAACCGGCGCGTGCAGGTCTTTCAATACGCCGGCGTGAAAAGACCTGCCGGGGAGGCACTTCAGTGAGGCTCGGAATCGTGCTCGCCGGCCTGGCGATCCTGTTGACGGCGCCCTCCGTCCGCGGGCAGGTTGTCGGCGATGTAATGGGGATGCACAATCTGGGACCGGGCAGCAAATCCCCGGTGACCGGCGCGCGGACTGACTCTTGCAGCTATTGTCATGCGCCCCATTCCGGGCTCAACATCGGCCTCTGGAATCAGAAGCTGACGACCCAGAACTACACGATGTACACCAGCACCACGGAGAAGAACAGCGGCATCCAGCCGGTCCTCGGTTCACCCAGCAACATGTGCCTCAGCTGCCACGACGGTACGGTTGCCGTGGGATCCACCGTTGTCTACGGAACAGTGACGGTGAGTGGCACGATGGCCCCTGCCGATGTATTCAGTAACAAGATGCAATCGTCTCACCCGTTCAGCCTGGTGACGCCCCTTAAGGACAATATCCACCTGGTGGCTTCCCTGGCGGCGAACGGCACGACCGCCGACACCACCGGCGCTGTAAAGCTGATCAAGGGCAATGTCGAGTGCACCTCCTGCCATAATCCTCACGTCCAGGCCAAAGATCAGGTGTCACAAAACTTCCTGGCCAAAGACGGCTCGGGCGGCCAGTTGTGCCTGGCGTGCCACGATCCCTCCCGTACGGTGGGAGGACAGGTAAACCCACTTGTGGATTGGGCTGCCAGCGCGCACGCGGTGTCGGCCAACAAGATCTTGCCCGCGGCACAACTTGGAAGTTACACAACGGTGGCCACGGATGCTTGCATTTCGTGTCACAAGCCGCACAACGGAGCGGCCTCGGCACGTCTGCTGCGCGGCCAGGATGAACAGGACTGCATCTCCTGCCACAACGGTTCCACCAACGTTGCCATGGCTGCGAACACCAACGTCTTCGCGGAGTACGCAACGCCGAAAGTCGGCCATCCATTCCCGAGCTCGACCAACGCCCACGATGCATCCGAGAAAACGCTCCTTAACAACAACCGGCACGCCACCTGCGTGGATTGTCATAGTGCGCACGCCTCCCAGCCTGTTCAGATTTTCCCAACGGCACCGCTGATTCGGGTTTCACAGAAAGACGCAGCCGGAATCAGCGCTGCGGATGGAACCAGCGAGATGAAACCCGCAGTCAACCAGTACGAAAACTGTCTGCGGTGCCACGGCACCAGTACTGGCAAAGGCACCAATCCTATCCAGCCCCAGTACGGCTACGTTGCGCATCGCGCGGTTTCTGACCCGGATGCTCTGAACCTCATTCCCCAATTCTCCGTTTCGTCCACGTCGAGCCATCCCGTTATGCACCCCCGCAGCAGCTCGCTCGCCCAACCCAGCCTGCTGCCCAACATGTTGAACTTCGACGGGATCAAGCAAGGGCGCGCCATGGGTACCCAGATACTGTGCACCGATTGCCACAATTCCGACGACAATCGCGAGTCGGGGGGTGCGGGCGCCAATGGTCCGCATGGCTCACAGTGGCTGCACATCCTGGAACGACGGTACGAATTCAGCCAGGCGCCGCTACCGGGACAGCCCATTACGAATCTCTTTCCCAATCCGGACATGGGCGCGACCGGCCCTTACGCGATGTGCGCCAAGTGTCACGATCTCGCCAACCAGGTGATCAAGAACACCAGCTGGAGCCACCACAGCGACCACATCAATTCGGGATTCAGCTGCTCCGTCTGCCATACGGCTCATGGCATGGGCGCCACGAGTGGGTCCATCACGGGCGAACGTCTGGTTAATTTCGACCTCAACGTCGTGGGAGCAAACGGCACGGCTCCGAACACTCTCCCCATCTCCTACAACCGCTCCGCCGGTACCTGCGTCCTGGTCTGCCACGGCACCGCTCATAACGCGGACGGTACCGTCTCCAATGTTCGCTTCTTACGCCGACCAACCGTTATGAAGTAGGTTTGTCGCGAAAGAGAATCTCAAGCCGTGAGCGAAGATGGTCGCTGAAATCGGCCGCGCCGAAAAGCTCCTTGGGCTGGTCCAACCCCTTTTGTGGTGAACATCCTTAGAAGACCGTCCTCGCCGAACTTCCGTTCATCTCGTTTGATTTATCGGCGTGACACTGCCGGCAGAATTGAGCTGTCTGATTCGATTGCGGATTGGTGTCGTTTGGATTGTAGGGTGCCCGCAAAAAGAACATTGTGGTGTACGTGCCCGCCGGCAGGCCTGAATTCGAGCCGCTGGACACGGTGACTACGTTCATCGAGTGCGGGTCATGGCAGGTTGTGCATACGATCACTGCCGCGTTACCGTAACTGCCCGGCTTGACGAAAAAGCCGTAGTTGGCAACAAACTGACTGGATTTCGCTCCGTTCATCCGGATTGCGCCGTTGGCCTGGACGCAATCCCAGTTTGAACCTCCGCAGTTGATTCGCGCGCTCAATCCCATCGGGTGATCATTCAGATAGCTGCTTCCGCTGGTCCCCATCAACGTCGGGACCGAGTTGGCTGATCCGTAGGTCAAAGGCAGCTTTTCATAGGTGTGGTTTTTCATCATGGCCTTCGGTGCGTAATTGCCGTCATGACATCCAAGACAGGTCAGCATACCGGCCACATCGGGAGTATCTGCCGTCATGCTGGTGGGCAGCACTTCGGCGAATTTGCCACCTCCTGTCACGATCGTCTTGCCGTAAAGTCCAGTGGCGTCTTCACCCCAAAGCGGGGCCATTCCGGAGGTGGTGGCGGACCTTGTCGCCCCATTGCCGTTTGAGCCGCTATGCGGCGAATGACAGGCCGAGCAGCCGCGGCCATAATTCAGGTGCGCGCCGAGGACATCGTTCGTTGAGGTCGTGGTCTGGGCAGCCGCAAAAAACGTTGACGCCAATAGCGTCAGGAAGACGATGAAAATCCGCTTCATGAATGAGAACCTCACTGCGCCTTTCATCGGCGCGAGTGTCCGGGACCTTGAGCGGCCCTTCTGATCGGTCAGCGGAAATGTGCCCCCATCGCCGCCCGAGATGGGCACGAGTCTTGCCTGTCCGGCTGCAGGAGTTGTAATGAAAAAATGCACACGCAAAAGGGGGGTCTGCGTTGTGATTGAAATTAGGATTCGCTCACGCGCCCGGGAGGGCCGTCGGGAGAGACAGTATCGAAAGGCAAAAGGAATTTAGAAGCTAGTTCTCTTCGTCCCCTCGCACCAGTCCGAATTTCTTCAGCTTGTACCGCAGTGCATCGCGGCTTATGTCCAGCAGCTTGGCGGCGTTCGTCTGGTTGCCGCCCGCCTGGTTCATGGCCAACTCCACCATCGAGTGTTCCACTTCTTCCAGCGACGTCCCGCATTCGGGAATATAGAGACGCGGAAGGAAGCGGCCATTGGGCAGTTTTTGACCACCTTCGGCCAGCGAGGTGCGCTCAAACAGTGTCCGGCCACCTGATTCACCCACTGAAAAAGGCAGATAGATCGGGCGGAGGAACGATTCCTCTTCCAGGATCATCCCCCGTTCGATGGTATTCTTCAGTTCGCGAACGTTGCCGGGCCAGTTGTGGCTCAGCAGCAGGTAGCGGGTTTCATCGGTGATGCCTCGTATGGACTTTTTGAAGCGGCGATTGTAACGATCGATGAAAAAATCGACCATGGGGAGAATGTCTTCCTTGCGGTCGCGAAGCGGCGGAATAAAGATCGCGATGATCGCCAGACGGTAATATAAATCCTGCCGGAATTGACTTTCGCGAACCGCTTTTTCAAGGTCACGATTCGATGCGGCTATCACCCGCACATCCACCTGCATGTCGCGCAGTCCGCCCACGCGCCGGATAATCTGGTCTTCGAGCACGCGCAGCAGTTTCGCCTGAAGTAGTGGAGAAAGTTCGCCGATTTCATCCAGAAAAAGCGTTCCGCCATCGGCGGCCTCGAATAGCCCTTTCTTCATTTGCTTGGCGTCGGTGAAAGCGCCCTTCTCGTGTCCAAAAAGCTCGGCCTCCATCAAAGTTTCGGGAATCGCCGAGCAGTTGATGGCGACAAAGGGCTTGTCGTGGCGGGAACTTTCACAGTGTATCGTCCTGGCAATCAAATCCTTGCCAGTTCCGCTTTCACCCTGGATAAGAATGGTCGAGGCCTCGCACGAAGCGACCTTCTTGACGAAATTCATGAGCTCCGTCATCTTGGGCGAGACGCTTACAACGTTTTCATATCCGCCTCCACGCGTCTTGGCACGCGGAGCCTGCATTTCATTGCGCATGCTTGCGGCGTCAAGCGCATCCTGAATCGACGATTGCAACTGGTCGAAATCGATGGGCTTGCCAATGAAATCGTAGGCGCCCAGTTTCAGCGAGGCTTTTACGTCATCAAGCTGCGGATCGGCAGTGATCATGATGATCGAGGGAGCATCCCCGTTCTTCTTCAGCTGGTCCAGAACTTCAATCCCAGTCAGATCCGGCAGGCGAACGTCGAGAAGGATCAGGTCAGGAGACTCCCGCTCCGCCAACCGGAGTGCCGCGGCTCCGGAGTCGGCTTCCATCACCGCGAAACCCCACTCTTCGCATTTCTGTCGAAGCGACCACCGCACCAGGCGCTCATCGTCGACGATCAAAACTCTCTGGCCCGGCATCGCCATAGCGGCGTTTGCGGCGCTGGCAAAACGCGACGCTTTCGGTCCGGTTTTGGAGCTGCGATCGCCGGGCGGGTTGACCTCCGCCGCACTCGCAAGGTCGTACTGATGTGATTCGCGATACATGGCTGGACATATTAGAGGGGCATTAACAGGTAATCGCCTGTGATCTAGGTCACGTGCTAGGGGAAAAGGACGCACGCCGGCAGCAAATTGCCGCGGCGAACGGGGATCCGGGGGCCGGGAGACGCGCTTTGGAGATCAGCTGTGTCCCGAAAGTGGGCCTCACATCGGCGCAAGAGGCTCGCACGGTAAGGATAATCTCCTCGGGCTGGCTTTCTTTCCTCCCGAATCCAGAGATGTCTAAGACAATGTTTCGACTTCGACCGAGCAGGCGGTGAAGGGAAATAGAACCTGGAACGAGCTGCCCTTGCCCACCTCGCTGGTCACGTTGATTCGGCCGTGATGCTCTTCGACGATGCGGCGCACCAGCGAGAGACCCAGCCCGGTGCCATTGCCGCGGGTGGTGTAAAACGGCCGGAAAATCTGGGATAGCTGCTGCTCCGGGATGCCTCGACCCGTATCGGCGACGGTGACGCAGGCATAGCCATCCAATGACCCGACCGCCACTTTCACGATTCCATCTCCCTCTATGGCCTGTACAGCATTCAGCAGAAGATTCAGCACCACCTGGTGAATCTGATCGCTATCGTGCTCCACTTCGTCGATGGCCGCGGCCTTCTCAAGCTCGATCTTGATGGGCCGGCTGAGCACCTGCTGGCGTGCCAGCATGACGGCGTGCTCTACCGTAGTGTTGAGGTTGCTCCGCATCATCTGGGGAGGATGAGGCCGCGCTGTTTCGAGCAGGTCGGTGAGGATGCGATTAATCTGATTGATCTCCAGGCGCACGTCCTTCACCATTTCCCGCGCCGGACTGGTTGGGGGCAGATCGCGGCCGATGATCTCGATCACCCCGGCAATGCCGGCCAGTGGGTTGCGAATCTCGTGTGCCAGACCCGTGGCCAGTTCTCCCAGTGTGGCCAGGTGCTCGGCCCGAGACATCTGCGTGCGATGCATGGTTTCGATCTCCTCACGACTCTCTCGTAGTTGCTGCATCATGTGGTTGAAATTGCGGCCAAGATCTCCTATTTCGTCATTTCTTCCGGCGAAACTCACGGCAACGTCCATATTTCCGGCGCTGACCAGCGCCACTCTCTCCTGCAGTTCGACTATCGGGCGTTGAATCAAGTACGCCAGGACGCCAATGCTGACTCCGCAGATGACGATTGCTCCCGATCCCGCGACGATGAGCACTCGATGGCGGTCTGGATTTCCCAAGGAGAGCGTCGCAACAGTAAAGAGCAGCAGGCCCGCCAGCAAGACGAGGACAACCGGCAGGATCGCTTTGAGCTGCCAATTCACGCGCACCGCACCCATTCCGACCACCCCTCCTAGCCGGGTCTTCAGTGGCTTGGTATGCAACTGTGGCTCCAGAAACAAAATGGAGCGTAACCCGTGGAATCAGCGAAGCTTAGCTTTTGATTATTCAATCGGGCGAAAACAGCTTTGTGCAAAAACGCGCAATTCGAGGCCGGGAATCAGGGAATTTCACACATCCTGCGGGCACTGTACGTGGAACTCCTGCCCGAGCAGGCGCGTGTTCACACATCGAGCACGCGCCATCTAAAGCCGAGCCCGTTGCGGCGAGATTCGCCTAAAAACTATCTATCTCGCGGGGGATTGGGGAATTTGACCGAGTCGCTTGCGGCAGAATCCCCACGATGTGCGCCAGATCACAAGCTGCGATTACAACCGCAGATACACTAAGCCTTCCAACGTGCGCTTCCACAGGAGGTTACGAGCACGTGTCAGAAAATGAGCCGGGTATTCGGGTTACGGCGATGGTCTTGCAACACCGTGTTTCGGAGTCCCCATGAATCTGCTTCCTCACAGTACCTGGTTCCGAACTCTTCACCGTCACCATACCCCAGGTCGGGATGTCTGGTTCTGCATCGCTTTTCTGGTAGTGCTGGCGGCCCCCGCTTTGGCGGCAGTCCATCCCGTTCCGCTGGAGCCGAACACCGACGCCAAGAAGTGCCTCGAGTGCCATGAGGACAAGACGAAGGGCGCCTCAGTGCATTCCGCGATGGCCACTGGCTGTCTAAGCTGTCACGAGGTTCGCGTCAATAGAAACGTCACCCACGTCAAGCTGATTACCGCTACTCCGTCGAGCCTCTGCGTCACCTGTCATGCCGACAAGAAAGCGGCAGATATCAAGGGGACTGTACATTCTCCCGCGATTCGCGATTGCTTGAATTGCCACGATCCACATGCGAGCGCCAATAAGAATCAGTTGCTGAAACCGACTTCGGGAGGGCGAGAAGGAGAACCTTTGCAGCAGCTGCCATCAGACGGGGCTTCATGTCCCTGAGAAGGGCAGTCGTCACGCGGCTCTCGATATGGGCTGCGAAACCTGCCACGTAACCCATAAGACAGGCGCGGATCCGACTGAGGAGAACAATTTTCACTTGACGAAGGCATCCCCCGCGCTCTGCCTCGACTGCCATGACGCGAAAGACGAAGCGCTCCAAAAAGCGCACAATAACCAGCCATTTGCCACGGCCAATTGTGTCCAGTGCCACGATCCGCATCAATCGGACTCGCCCAAGCTGATGGCGAAATATCAGCACGTGCCCTTCCAGGGAAACGGCTGCGATACCTGCCATGCACCGGCCAAGGACGGAAAGGTAGTGTTGGTGCAGGCTGACACCAAGGCGCTTTGCCTGACCTGCCATGAGGACAAGGGCAAACTGATCGACACCGCCAAAATCCCCCACCCTGGAGCAGCTGGCGATTGCACCGATTGCCACAACCCCCATGCCAGCAGACAGCCTGGCTTGCCCAAGACTGACGGAGTGAATATCTGTCTTGGGTGCCATAGCGACATTGACGATTTGCGCAAGAAGGCGGTGCATCATCAACCGGTCTTCGGACAGAGTTGCTCGACGTGCCACACGCCGCACGGTGGCGAGAACGACCATCTTTTGCGTGCAAAGGGCAATGCACTCTGCCTGGAATGCCACGGCCCGGATTCCGCTCCGCAGCAGAACAAGGAAGAGCACCTGCTTACGATCTTTAACGGGACAGTCAAGCTGCCAGATGACTACTACCAGAAGAACAGAGTGCCAATTCTACCGTTGCGCTATGGCCTGGGACATCCGGTGGAATATCACCCCGTTTCCGACGTAATGGATCCGGCAAACCAGAGCAAGGTGAAAACCCCGCTTAGCTGCCTCTCCTGCCATCAGTCGCACGCTTCAGCGCAAGCCGACCTGCTCGTCAAAGACCAGTCCAACAACATTCAGTTCTGCGACAACTGCCATAAGAATCGTCTGAACATGAAAGACACAACGCCTGGAAACTAAGTGGAGATTGAGATGTTTCGCTTCCTCTTCAAGTCAAAGCTTATTCGCGCACAAATCGCCCTGTTGCTCGCCTTGGGGCTGAGCCTGGCGTTGCCGCTGTCAAGTGCCGCAAAAAACAAAAAAGCTGCCGCGACGACCGCACCGGACGCGGGGCCGCGTAAATTCCCGTTCGACCCCACCAGACTGGCATGGCCGAGTCCTCCTAACATCGCCCGTATTCACTGGGTGGATTATTTTGCCGGAGCGAAGATCGACTATACGACCAAATCGAATGCGAAGCCCAAGGCAAGTTGGATGGATCGCCTTGCCGGCGGGCAGTCAGATGCTGAAAAGGTCAACGCAAAGACATTTCCGTTTCAGATGATCGGTCCTTATGGAATTGCGGTCGATTCCAAGGGGTTGGTTTACGTTGCCGACCAACGCGTCGGCGCCATTTTTATTTTCAACACCGAAACCCGTGAGACGCAGCTCATTCGTAACGGTATCGAAGCCCACTTCGGATGGATCAACGGTCTCGCCATCGATGACGACGACCGTCTTTTTGTCTCCGACGGCAAGTCGCACCGCGTCCTGATCTTCAATCCCAAGCACGATGTGGAAGGGCAGATCACCGAGGGACTGATGGATCCTGTAGGACTCGCGATCGATTCCACGAATCGCTTTCTCTATGTTGTGGATACTCAGCAGGACCAGGTGATTGTCTACGACGCGGATACCCTCAAACTGCTCCGTCGCGTTGGCACCGCCGGCAAGAACCATTTCCTGACTACGCCTGGCGATTTTGGCGCGCCGCAGTGCGTGGCCGTGGATAAGGATGGCAACGTCTATGTCACGGACACGCTCAACAATCGCGTTGAGATATTTGACGCCGACGGAGCCTTCATCAGTCAGTTCGGCAAAGCCGGTGACGGGCCGGGCTATTTCACACGCCCGAAGGGTATTGCTGTTGATGGTGACGGCCACATCTGGGTAGCGGACGCCATGCAGGATCGGCTCCAGGTATTCAACCGGGAAGGCCAGCTGCTTACGTACATCGGCCAGGGCCATGGAGAGCTGCCGGGTCAGTTCAAAGCCCTGGTTGGTGTAGCGATCGACAAGAATAACTCGGTGTTTACTACCGAGCAGGAACCGGGGCGCCTCCAGAAATTCCGCTATGTCACAGACGCCGAGGCCGCCCTGGAGAAAACCAAGCGGGACGAGGAATTGCAGAAAGCTGCGGATCAGCGCCAAAAGGCTGCCGCCCAGGCCCCCTCGGGGAAGCAGCCGGTTTCGGAAAAGCCCAGCGAGGCTCCCTCTCCCCAGCGCAACGCGCCCCCAAACGCCCCGGGCCACTAGGAGGCGCTGCCCCGCCTGTTTCTCCGGTTACTTTGGCAGTTTCCGGCGGAGCCGCGCAACGAGGAGGACTCAGATGGAAAGGTTGAGGACGCGGTTAAGGCGTTGCACGAACTCGGCTGGTTTTTCGAGGGGGACACCCTCGAGGAGCAGGGCCTGGTCGAAGAGCAACCACGCCGCATCCGTAGTGAGATCGTCATTGTTGCGCGCCAGCAGCTTCCTGACAATCTCGTGATCAGGATTGATCTCGAGCGTGGGCTTGAGTGCGGGGATGTCCTTTTGCCCCATGGCGCGGAGCATCTGCTGCATCTTCATCGAAGGCTCCTCCTCGTCGGAGACAATACAGGATGGGCTTTCCGCAAGGCGTACCGAGACGCGCACATCCTTGACCCTGTCCCCCAGCGTAGCCTTCAGCTTGTCCAACAAGGGCTTGACGGCTTCCGCCTTGTCAGGTTCGGACGCGTCTTTGAGGTCGTCGCTGGTTGAGGACTTGTTTACCGACTTCATCTCAATGTCCCCGTACTTCTCGATGCCGGTGAAGACGATTTCATCGATCTCGTCGTCCAGGAGCAGTACTTCGATCTCTTTGCGCCGGTAGATCTCCAGAAGGGGCGAGGTGCGCAACATAGACTCATTGGCGCCGGTGATGTAGTAGATGGCTTTTTGCCCTTCCTTCATGCGCGCCTTGACCTCCGCCAGGCTGGTCAGGCCATCGACTTTGGTCGACTTGAAGCGCACCAACTCGAGCAGTGCGTCACGGTTCCCGAAATCGCCGTACAAGCCTTCTTTGAGAGGGCGATTGTATTCGTTGATGAACTTCACGTACTCATCGGGCTGGTTCGCGGCGATGTTCTTCAGCTCGCCGAGGATCTTCTTGACGCTGGCAGTCCGGATGGTGGTGAGAATCCGATTTTGCTGAAGAATCTCTCGGCTGACATTGAGCGGGAGGTCCTCGCTATCAATGATTCCCCGGACGAAGCGCAAGTACTGAGGCAGAAGCTCCTTCGAGTCGTCCATGATGAAGACGCGCTTGACGTAGAGCTTGACGCCGGCTTTGTATTCTGCCTGATAAAGGTCGAACGGCGCCTTTGCGGGGATGTAGAAGAGGGTCGTGTATTCGAGGCTCCCTTCAGCCCGCGTGTGGAACCAGAACAGCGGATCTTCCCAGTCTCCGGAGATCGACTTGTAAAGCTCCTTGTAATCCTCGTCCTTGAGCTCGCTCTTCGGCCGGCGCCACATAGCGCTGGCAGCGTTCACCTGTTCGGTAACGCGCGTTTTGACGGATTTCTTCTCGGCCTCATTCCAGTCGCTCTTGTCAAAGGTGAGGAAGATGGGGAAGGCGATGTGGTTCGAATACTTCTTGACGATCTCCTGCAGGCGCCAGCTGCTGGCGTACTGCTTGCCTTCCTCGTTGAAGTGAAGCAGGACGGTGGTGCCAGCCACGGCGCGTTCTGCGGGTTCGATATCGAATCCGGTTTGTCCATCGCTGGTCCAGCGCCACGCCTTGTCTTCTCCTGCCTTGCGGGTCAGTACCTCGATTCGATCCGCCACCATGAAGGCGCTGTAAAAGCCCACGCCAAACTGCCCGATGAGGTTGGAGTCTTTTCGCGCGTCTCCTGAAAGCTTGGAGAGAAAGCTCTTCGTTCCAGAGCGCGCGATCGTGCCGAGATGAGAAACGAGGTCTTCCTCGTTCATACCGATGCCGGTGTCAGCGACGCTCAGGGTCTTCGCCTCTTCGTCCAGTTCGAGATCGATGCGGGGCTGGAAGGGGAGTGACTTATAAGCATCGTCGACCAGGCTGAGGTAGCGAAACTTATCGAGGGCATCCGACGCGTTGGAGATGAGTTCGCGCAGGAAGATTTCAGGGTGCGAGTAAAGGGAATGAATGATGAGTTGAAGGAGCTGACTGACTTCTGTCTGGAATTCACGCTTGGACATGATTGTTGTTCACCAACTTTAATATAAATAGTCTGTGCGGGGACACGGGGGTTCTGTCGTTCGCCTGCTCCTCTAGATGGCGATTGAACCTGAAACTGATGCGTCGCAGGGGTGAAGGCAAAAGAAAGACTTGAACTGCCGACCAATTTATGACGGTGCTTCAGTGCGAGCGTCGGTCACCGGAATTGGCTGTCCTGATGTTGGTCAAGTCATAACTGCCCGAGGGCCCAGTTCCGCCTCAAGAACGACGAGATTTCAGCGACTGTCATGAGCCGGCTGGTAAAGGAGTCTCGTTCGACCTAAGCGCACCGAGAAGCCATGCGGCACTGCGGCGCGGCGTAACGAGATTATGTTTAGGCATCATGGGTCGCTTCAGACGAGGCTAAGACCTTCTGTCATGCTGCGGAGTTCTCGGCGCGCCGGTAACACGAAAGGTTCGCTTCGAACGTCCGCCCCGTTCCGGTGTCGGATCACCGCGATGGGATCGAACGTAACGCTTTTGTCTCAAGGCGGTCAAGGGTGACATAGACCGCCCCGTTTCGAAGCCTCCCAATGGTGCGGATTTCGATTTCATGCCGAACAGTGACTCCATAGGCGCGGTCCTCGAGTCGCAGCATCGCCAGGTCCTCGAGTTCCCCGAGACATTTCCGGCTAGCATTATCTATACAAGGTAGATCAAATCGTCTGCAAACGGAGGAGGAGCGCGACCAAACAGAAGGTTATCACCACAAGATGAGAGTATGATCGGATCATAAAGTTTGGAGGTTTGCCCGGTTGTGTGACCGTCCCGTGACCGCTTTGCGCCTCAGGCGAAAACAGAAGGATCAAGCGATGGAATACGCCGGGGAAACCTTCTTGCGGCCGAAATTCTTGGCTGACACTTTCCTCACGCGTCTGTTGATCTTTGCCGTGGCAATCTTAGTTGTATGGAACCGGCCGGCTTCAGGCGCCCCCAAGCCATCACCCCTCACCTCGCTCCACGCGATTCATGGCCTCACCAAGATTGAGGCCCAAGGTGGCGTCCCCGTCGCCTTTGAGGCAACGGTCACGTATTACAACCCAAGTGATGTGGACCTCTTTGTGCAAGATGGCGACGAGGCCATCTATGTGGAGACGCAACGCCACGAGAATCTGGTTGCTGGCGACAGGGTAGTGGTGAAGGGAAAGACCCGTAAAAGCTTTTCGACCGACATCCTCAGCGACAACGTAACTGTCCTTCACCACGGTGTAGTACCTGATCCTGTACCAGCCGACTTTGTACAACTCATCCGCTCTCAACTTGACTGCCGGTGGGTAAGTCTCCACGCCAAAGTTCGCAGTGCGGATGTCGTGAACTTCGGAAACGGTGTACACAGCACTTACTTGCGACTGTTGATGGACGGAGGCTCAATCGACGCAACAATCGTCGGAACCGACGCCAAGCTTGACGAACTCCTCGACGCGGACGTGGAAATCACCGGAGTGGTGTCGGGGAAATTCGACAGTAAGATGCAACTTATCGGCATCCTTCTTGAGGTTCCCGCAGTTGCCGATGTGACGATCCTCAAGCGCGCCGCGGTCAAGCTGGATTCTCTCCCGATTACGCCCATGGCGGAGGTTCTGTCAGCCTACTATGCCAATGACCTCACGCGCCGGGTCCGCGTGAAGGGAACCATCACTTACTACCAGCCTGGCTCCGCGGTCGTGCTTCAGAATGGTTCGATGAGCCTGTGGATTTCGACCCATTCCAGCTCCCCAATGCGAATCGGCGACTTGGCCGAAGCAACTGGATTTCCGGATGCCCGCGAAGGATTTCTCACCATGTTGGACGGCGAAATAAAGGACACGAATGTCTATGAGCCAATCCAACCTCAAGCTGCAACATGGCGTCAACTGTCTTCGTGGAACAGCGGTGATCCCAACGGTCATCAGAGCGACCTCGTCACCTTTGAGGGAGACGTGGTGGCAGCAGTGCGAGCGGGATCGGAAGATGAATTTGTCCTAACCTCCGAAGGTCGCCTCTTTACCGCCATCTATCGCCACCCGCCCGGCAGCCGGCCGCTCCCGGCCATGAAGTCAATTCCCGTAGGGACCAGAGTCCGCCTTACCGGCATCTGTATGAGCGAGCAGGCGAACTCCATCGATCCAACTGAACAGGAAGTGCCGTTCAACATCCTGCTGCGATCCTTTGACGATATTGCCGTTGTTGCCTCGCCGTCCCTACTTAACGTCCGGAATCTCATTGTTCTTGCAGCCATCCTGCTGGTGCTGCTTGTTGCGGCTGGCGTCAGGGCATGGCTTACGGAACGCAAGATTCGGCGCCAGAATGCGGCCATGGCCTACATTGAGCGCCGCCGCAGTCGAATCCTTGAAGACATTAACGGAGCCCGTCCTCTCGCCGAGATCATCGAACAGATTACAGGTTTGGTCTCCGGCAGGCTCCCGGATGCTCTCTGCTGGTGTCGGATCGAGGATGGAGCGCAACTCGGCAATCGGCCGCAAAAGGCGGAAGAGTATCGTATCGTCCAACAGCCTATACCCGCTCGCTCCGGACCTCCTCATGGAACAATTTACGCCGGATTTCACCCGCTTTTCAAAGCGCAGCCAGGAATCGAGTCTGAAACCCTCTCGAGAGCGGCGGCGCTGGCCAGCCTGGCCATTGAGAACCGGCGGCTTTATTCGGACCTTGTGCGCCGCTCGGAGTTTGACTTGCTCACCGACATCCACAACCGGTTCTCGCTGGAAAGGTACCTCGATCAGCAGATTGAACAAGCCCGTGAGAGTGCAGGCATCTTCGGATTGCTCTACATCGACCTGAACGATTTTAAACAGGTGAACGACGTCTACGGTCACAAAGCTGGAGACCTGTATCTACAGGAAGTGTCTGTGCGCATAAAGCACCAACTCCGCGGCACCGACATGTTGGCCCGGCTTGGGGGCGACGAATTTGCGGTGCTCCTACCCAACGTCCGCAACCGTGCCGAAATTGAAGAGGTCGTTCATCGAGTTGAACGCAGCATTGATGAACCGCTTGCAGTCGGCGGTTACGTTATCCGTGGTTCAGCGAGCGTCGGCGTCGCCCTCTACCCTGAAGATGGTACAGACAGAGATACTCTTCTTAGTGCTGCCGATGCCGCAATGTACGTTAACAAACAAATGCGCCGCGAAGAGAGATGAATTATCCGGCCAGATAACTTCAATCGTGAATGCCGCGAGCTGGCCCATCGATTCCGCGCGGGCTAGCAAAGATTCAGAGCTGCTCCGCGCGGGTCTCGTCACAATTGCCCGCCCATCGCGGTTGCTTTAATGCGTCAGGATCTGCTCAAAGTACTCGAGAGCGCGTGGGTCGTGTGTCTGGCCTAGCCAGAAGATCGCCTCTTTGCGGACCGCAGGATTGGAATTCGTCTTGGCTACATGCAGAAGCTGCGGCACGGCTTCGTCCTTGGGCAACTGACTCAGCGCGAACACGGCCTTCCGTTTCACCGCGACCTCGGGATCGTTCTCAACCGCGTCATTCAGCGTGGCGATTGCCTTAGCCCCGGCCTTTTGAGCAACCCAGAAGATGCCCTGCTCACGAACCCCGGTGTCCGAATCCGATTTCGCCATTCGGATTAGATCGTCGACCGCGGCAGGATCGTGGTTGATGGAGATGTCGAAAGTTTCTTTCTTCCGGAATTCCGGATCGCTGTCGCCCATGAGGTGTTCCAGCGCCAGTAGACCGTCGTGCCCACGTTCTGCTCCCAGCCAAAACGCCCCCTTCTCCCGCAACCACAGCGGGTTGGACGAGGATGCTGAAGCCACGAGAGCCGCCGTTGCCTTCCCCGTTGCATGCATCGCGATCGCTGCCAGGGCCTGATCCGTTAGCTGTCTTTTGCCTGCCATCGTCAGGCTGGAAAGAAAGGCGACGCTGTCGTCCGGTTGGACTTCCGTCAGCCAGGTGAACGGAAGCCCTCCCGCATTAAGCCGGCAGCCGGCCCCGACAAAACGAACCTTCTGCACAGCTCCTTGATCGATGCGCAGCAGAATATCGACGTTCATTTCGCCCCGATCATCTCCATCGGAGGATCGAAATGTGTGGTCGGAGTCCTCTAATCGATATTCACCGCAACATCCATCGTCACCCGACGACTGAGCGTCGTCCGAACATACAGAGAAACGCGACCGCGGAAGAGCAGATACTTCATAACCCAACCAGAGCGGTCCACTTGTATGCTGAAATCGGTCCACCGTCGCGGACAGTCCTGCGCCGGCCGGCTCAGTGTGAAACTGCGCATTCACTACCTTTGGCGTCTGTGAGGCCATCGCCAGCACCGACGCCCCGAGAACGACCACGACGAAAAGTTCCTGCTTCATGGGGACGTCTCCTCGCTACTTGTTGAGAATTTCCATCATGTAATCGGTGGCTTCGCGGTTGTGCATCAGGCTAAGTTGCCCGATCAGGTACTTCTTCAATTCCATGTCCTTCTCGGCCCGGGCAAGCGCCACCAGGTC
Source organism: uncultured Acidobacteriota bacterium (assembly GCA_963744185.1). Taxonomy (GTDB): domain Bacteria; phylum Acidobacteriota; class Terriglobia; order Terriglobales; family Acidobacteriaceae; genus Telmatobacter. The sequence continues at coordinate 383,567 of CAVUSR010000004.1, forward strand.
GTGCGCGTCGTTGGCAAGAAACAGGGCCTGCGCCGCAGCCCGCCTGGTCTCCGCGTCGGGGTTCTTCTCGTACGTCGCCACCAGTGCCGGTGCGGCCGACATTCCGCCTGCAATTCCGAGGTTGCGAATCGCCTTGCGGCGCAGTTCTGCATCTTGCTCCGAACCCTCAATCTCCGTCAGCGGAGCCACCCCGTTGTGACCGCTGGCAATCAGCGAGCTGATAATCTCCTCTTTGGTCTGAAAGCTATTTGTCGCGCGATAGAGCGTCAGCAGATCGGCCCCGTCGCTCATCGCGCCCAGCGTGTGAACGGCCGTACGCACCAGATCGGGATCTGACTCCTGCCGCGCCGCAGCCAGAAGCTTGGCCGAGTCTCCTGTGATGAGATACGACTGCAGAATCGCCCGCTTCACCTGCGCATCGGAGCTGTGTTGATAGATATCCGCAAGCGTCTCGTCCGCACCCTTGCCCTTGGCGGCGGCAAGCATGCGAATCGCCTTGATCTGCAGCGCGCCCCCGGACTGCCCGTGGGCGACTTGTCCGATCAAAGCCTGCGCCTGAGGCGATTGATTTTGTGCCAGCACAAAAAGCGCCCGACTCTTCAGTTCGTCCGATTGATTCCCGCCTAGAATCTTCTGCAGAATCGACACAGCTTCAGGCGCGTCCTGCTGCATCAGCGCGTTCAGCGCCAGCAGCTTGAGATTCTCGTCCGGTTCAGCCTGCGGAGGCATCGGATCGCCGCTCTTGCCGCGAATCTCGATCTCCAGCGCCCCGCATTCTTTGAGCCATCGGCTACCCGGATAACTGCGCCGCAGTTCGCCGCATGTACTCAGCGCGTTCGCAGGCTGCCCTTCCTTGTTCTCCGCGTAAGCCTTCCAGTAGAGCGCTCCTTCAGCGTGCTCGCCATGTATCTGGGCGACTTTCGTGAACAGCCCTACCGCGTCCTTCCAACGACTCTCGTTGACGGCGCGTGTTCCCTCGGCGTAAGCGCTGGCATCGTCAGCGCCGGCACCCTCTGCGGCGAATGGCAGCAGTGCCATCCCGTGCAGCGGCCAGCGTGCGAACACGACCGCAATAGCCAATATCAATACCAGCCTGCTTCTCATCAGATCGATACTCCCTTTCCTCGTTCGGCTCCGCTCATCCCATCGGGCGTCTTTGACAACAGCACGCGAATCTCGAAGAGGATGGATTCGGTGTTCATTTCTTTGCGCACACGATCCAGGTCGGCCGCGCTAAGAGTGGGTTCATTGGCAACTTCCGCCAGGACGCGCTCCAGCCGCTCGAGAGCAGCCGCCAGCGCCGGATCGCCGGCCTCATTCGCACTCATGCGATACAGGCGATTCGAGGCCAGCAGCTCTTGAGCCTGCGTCTGCAGCACGGAGTTCTCGACAGAATCGCCGGCTTTCGCATGGTCGAGCGTTACCAGCAGCCGCTCCGTCCGGTCGAGGTGTTCGTTCAGCACCACCACAATGACGCGTTGCGAGGCCTGCGGATTGGCGTGGCCAGTGATCTTTGCAGTGTTCGACTTTCGTCTCTCCCAGATGCGGCCGCCCATAAACACAAGGGTAAGCAGCAGTAGGCACGCGGTCACCAGCCCAACCGTTTTCCAGCGCATCCAGACTCGCCAGCCGCGCTGCTCGGGTCGCTCATACGGCGTTAACGTCGGCCGGAGTCCCTGCCACACCCGCTCGAGAAGCTCCGCGCCGGGTTGCGGCCTGGCCGGGGGCCGGATCCCTCCAAGAATCTGCTCCAGATCCCCAAATTGCGTCCAGCATTGCCGGCACAGATTCAGGTGGCGGCGAGCATCGGTGTCGTTCGCCGACTCTCCGTAGTACAACGCGATCAATTCTTCTTCGCTTAAATGGGTCATGCGTTTCCCCGCAGCGGAGCCAGTTCTCTCCGCAATTTATGAACCGCGCGAAAAACCGCTTGCTTGGCCGCATTCGGAGCGATACCGAGCAGTTCGGCGATCTCGCCCGTCGAGCGATCCTCCATATGGCGCAGTATGAAGGCAGTGCGCTCGGTCGCAGTCAGGCGTTGCATTGCCTGTGCGTGCGCCGCGCCAATTTCGCGGCTCAACACCGATCGTTCCGGATCGGCCGTGGAGGCCGCGACCTGCACAATCCTCTGCTCGGGATCGCTCTCTTCCCCACACCGGTATTCGGCATCCACGCCGGTCTGGCAAACCCGATTCAGAGCGCAGTTGACCGCGATCCGATAGATCCATGTACCGAACTCGGAACGGCGCTCAAAGCCGGCCAGCCCCTGATACGCTCGTAAAAACGCCTCCTGCACAATCTCCTCCGCGTCTGCTTCGTTGCCTACAATGCGAAATGCCACTCGAAAGACAGTTTGGCCGTGAGCGCGCACGAGCGCACTGTATGCTTCCTTGTCCCCGGCCAGTACGGCTCGGATGACGGAGTGGTCATTTCCGTTCATTCGCGCAATTAGACAACGGTTTGGTTTCGCAGTTAGCAAAACATTTGCGGGGTTGGGTTGTACCCTTGGAACCTGTAGGCCGTTCTTCTCTTATCCGGGTTAAGGGAGCCAAATTGCAAGGTATCGCTTCCGAATTTAGGGCTCTTGCCGATGGGTCCACTTTCGCCGGGTTGCAACAACATGTTGCCACGCGCTATGTTGGCCGGGGATGATGGCTTTCCCACAAACCGGGATAAGAGCATGCATAACCAGAATGTTGCCTGTTTCACTCTTGCTCTGCGTCATATCGGCGAAGAACGCCGCGCCTGCCACGTCTCATCCTGCTATTTCGACCTTCAATGTGCAACTCGAATTCGATGTGGAGGGGTCCGCACCAAGGTTGTCGCGTTTAGAAGGAACGCTCGGTTATCGGCTGGAAAACCGGGCAGAGGAACCGTTGCCCGTCGCAGTCGAAATGAACGGAGCCGCGGTTCCGCTCTCATGGCAGCACAAGGGAGAACTCGATCGCGCAGATCGACATCACCTCGTGGTGGTCTACGAGTCGAAGCAGCCACATCTGAGGCTCTCGTGGGAATGGGAAGCGCGTGCGGATTCTGGGCCAGTCGAGCATCGCATCACAGTCGATAATCTGAGTGGGCAGGAAGTCTGGCTGTCTATGATTGACTCTTTGCGCCTGAATATCGAGACATCGGAGAAAACGGAGCTGCAGAACTTCTACGTCGAGAAGGGAGCGGGCGGCCCGTCGTCGCAGGGCACTCACCTTGATACCCTGGCCCAGGATTATCGTTGGACCGGCACATCCTCCACTTATGCGCATCCGGCGGACAGCGAAGCACGCGAAATCATTCCCGCCGAATTTGTTTTCACGAAAGCGCCACCTCAGCAGGGTTGGTACGCGGGAATCGAATTCAGTGGCAGGACCCGGATCACGCTGGAGCGCACGGGCGGCGCCGTCAAGACAGTGCTGGGTCTAAACCCTGAGCCAGGACCATTTCGCACGCGACTCGAACCGGGTGGCAGTTTCCAAACACCCACGGTCTTTCTGGGCGCGTTTACCGGCGGCCCGGATGGGGCAGGGAATCAGCTCCGCCCCTGGGTGCGCGAGGCCCTCGGGAATCCCCTCACATGGAAGGACGAACACTATCCGCTGACGGTGAACAATAGCTGGGGCAGCGGCATGCAGGTGGACGAGCCGCTGGCCCTGCGCATGATTGGCGAGTCGAAGGACCTGGGCCTGGAGATGTTTCACATTGATGCGGGGTGGTTCCGCGGTGTCGGTGACTGGTATCCCGACCCCAGGAAGTTTCCGCACGGCCTGGCGCCGATTGCGGAGGAAGCTCACAAGCAGGGACTGCGATTCGGCATCTGGGTCGACTGGACCCAGGCAGGCCTCGACACGGAACCGGGCGCTTTGAACGTGCGCGACCCGAAGGTGCGCGACTGGATGGTGACCGATCTGCCACCAGACTGGAAACCGGAGGAATTCAAAGGCCAGACCGTCGATTTGAGCGTTCCGGCCGCGCGCGACTATCTCGGCAGAGAAGTGAGGCGCATCGTCGAGGACTATCACCTCGACATGCTGGAGCATGACGGCTACCTCGTCGCACAGGGATGCATGCGCAAAGATCATCCGCACGCGCCGCCTAACCCAAGCGCGATCAGGGTGTCTCACGAGGGGAGCTCGCAAATTGTGCTCTCGTCCAACTCTACCGATGTGAGCTATCACGCGGTACGCGCCTACTACGACATTTATGCTCAAACCCGTCGCGAGCATCCCGGCCTGCTGTTCGAAATCTGCAACGACGGCGGCCGCATGGTCGACTTTGGCTCGGCCGCCCATGGAGATTACTTCTCGATCACCGACAGCTACGATCCCCTTTCCAATCGTCGTGCCTTTTTCGACGCCAGCCATGTGCTGCCTCCGGCAATGCTCGAGAGCTACGTGGAGAAGTGGCCAACGCCACACCCGGAGAATCTTCTTTATATGCTGCGCAGCGGAATGATGGGATGGATCACGATCATGCTCGACACCACGGCCTGGAACGCCGAGCAGCATGAAGCCGCGCGGCAGGCGATTGCGTTGTACAAGGAGAAACTGCGGCCTCTCATTCGCGATGCACAGCTTTATCATGTTTCGGAGCGCCCGGACGGAATGCACTGGGATGGCATCGAGTATTGGGATCCCGCGCGCCGCCAGGGGGTAGTGTTCGCTTTTCGCGGCAGTGTTCGCGATGAAGCGGAGCATCGCTTCGTGCTCGCCGGCCTCGACCCCGCAAAACGTTATCGCCTCCACTTTCAGGACGGAAGCGCGCCTGATCGTACCATGACAGGAAGCGAAATGATGGGTGCTGGTCTGACCGTCCGCCTGATGATTCCATTGAGCTCGGAATTGATATTCCTAAGCGACCCGGCCCGGGCACAATAACCCCCATAGCGATTCGTCAAGCTCCCGGTGGCAATGCGCGTCTTCCGATTATCCGGGCCGTCGTCCCGGTCTCCAGGAAAACCAGCCACGACGGTTCTCGAGCCAGCACTTCTTCCAATTCCGTCTCAGTCAGAACCATGCACGCCGTTGAGAGGGCGTCCGATTCCGCCGCAGTATCGGTCAAGGCCCAGGCACGGTTTTGCCGCAAGGCGTGGGCCCCCGTGCGGGGATCCAGTATATGGTTTCCTTTCACCGCCAGTCCCGAACCGCTCAACGACGCTTGCTTCAGAGTGACTCTTTGTGTCGCTTGATCGTCACCCAGGCCGCAGGACCAGCCCGGAGCGTCCTTTGGCGGATCGCCGGCAAGGATACTGCTGCCACCGGCGACCAGCAGGTAGGAGCGGCAGTCCCATCCGCAAAGCAAATCCGCCATGCGGTCGAGCGCAAATCCCTTTCCGATTGCGCCCAGATCGAATTCCAGGCGCCCACTCTCGCAGCAAAGGGAGAGGTCCTCCGATCGAAGGCTCCACTGCGGCAGAGAGGCCTGTGTTCGCAAAGCGTCGGGCGTGGGACAAAATGCGCCGCGCGTAGCCAACTCCATCTTCTTTGCGACCTCAAGACACGCAAAGGCAGGTTCGCTCAGGCGCATCGTTTCGCCGGGCCTGAGCTGAGCAATCTGCGCAATGTCGCTGTTCGCGCGGAAGCGGCTTAAATGCGATTCAAGCTTATGCAGCAGATCAAGCGCAGCCTGCGCTGCCTGCGCAGCATAGACCCTCTCCTCATCGGCGATGCGTACCTCAAAGTACGTCGCCATCGCCCGATCGTTGAATTGGTGGATGTCGGACATAAGATTCACTTCGGTACGGGAGACCACAAAATGATCAGCACGCCTGGCCGAACTCCAAAAAAATCCGCATGCAAATCTCTATGTCGATCGCCGAATTGATCCGCAACATCGCTGGAGGTGATGTAGAAGTCCGCATCTTCGGCTCTCTGGCCCGGCTGCCAATAGCCAGTATGAGGATAATGCCGCAGGTACCACGGCAAAGGCCAGGGATCCCTGGCGATGACGGCGATCCGCGGTGCCGCAATTGAATTCTGACGCGCCACCTCTTCGATTACAGCGGTCAGTCCAGGCAAATCCTCCGACGTGTGAGCATAGGCATAAGGATTCGAGTCGTCCGCCGGATGCGCAAACACGCGCTGCCACGTATCGTGAGCGACCAAAAACGCGGCCAGCACTCCTGCCAAAATCCACAATGTCTGAGAGGCCAACTTAACACCGGGGGGTTTCATCGGCACGCGCCATAGCGTCTCAATCCCCACGCCGACGAAGAGTGCCATTGGCAGCCAGAAATTCAGAGCAAGCCATGGAGTCTTGTAGGGGATCAGGCTGTAGATTGCGGCAAGGAAGAAAGCATAGAAGACTAGAAATCCATATGCCGAGGGATCCCGTTTCCTCACGCACTGAATGAACCCCATACTGGCCAGCAGGAAAATCAGCCAGCCCGACCAGCCGCCGCCGAGAAGCTGAGCAAAGTACCAGAATGGCTTCTGGTGTCCTTCGCCGCCCGCCCGAACGAAGAGAGTTGGGACTGCAGTCAGCAACGTGGTCAGCGCTTTCCAGTTGCTGCCGAACCAGGTGAACAACACTACGCTGAGCAGCAGGAAAACGGCGGACGCGAGCGCGATCACTTTCGGCCTCCACCATCCGGCCAGGATTCTTTCGCGCAGATTCCAGCATTGAAAGCACAGCGCCGCGCCGGCCAGCGCAAAGAAGTGAAGAACCGCGGTTTCCTTGCACGCGAGCATTAGTGCGGCGCACGCGCCGGCAAGCACAGCCTGTCTTGTCGAGTCCCTTGTACAGGCCCGCCATCCGGTCACCATCAACCCGAGCGTAGCGGCAACAAAAAGAGACTCGTGGATGAAGTATCGGTCGTAGTAGACGGGAAGGGAAGCGCAGGCAAAGAGTAGCGCGGCGAGCAGGCAGGGCACAAAACCGAACAAGTCCACCGCGGCCCCGAAAAGTAGAATCGTAACCGTCCCGGCCAGAACCGTCGTCAAGCGCAACTCCGGTTCAGTCAGATCGGAAAACGACTTTGCACCCTGCATTCTGACCAGCGGCACGGCAAACGCAGCCAGTGCCGGACCATGGCGGTCCTGCTGATCGTAGGTAAAGATTCCACCTGCCAGCAATTCTCCCACGATGTAGGCGTTGACGGCTTCGTCCGTATGCATGGGTCGAACGTTGAGGTGGGGCAGGCGAATAGCCAGTCCGAGAAGTGCGATCAGCGGAAAAACCACCCAGCGCATCCAGCGCCAGCGAGGTGCAGCCGGATCAGCGCTCATAGCGTCGATGCGCCATCACGCCAGATGCTCAGGGGCTCCTCGCCTTCGGAGCCCCCCTGATCACGAACATTCAGTTGCCAGGCTGCCACGTCAATGGGGCAACTTATGCGGCAGGCTTGCCCCACACCTCGACCTCAATGTAGTGGTTCAGCTTGTTGGCGGTGTTCCCGTTGCTGTAAAGGCGAACATAGCGCCCCTTCACTCCCTTGGCGTCGATCAGCTTGCCCTGGTACGTCTCGATGTAATTCAGATCCTTGCCTGCGCCAAGCCCAAGTTCGTTGTGAAAGTCATTGTTGAAAACAGTGGACACCCCGGAATGGAATGTCGGATCGTCGGAAACTTGCACCACAACATCGTGATATACGCGCGCCTGCGAATGGAAATGCCAAACGAGTACAGCATAAATATTCGCCGTCTTCGCCAGGTCGATCTCGATCCATTGTTTGCCCGGCCCAAGTTCGACCCAGGATCCTTCGTCGCCCGCCTTGTCTCCGTCGTCGACCAGGTCCAGCGTTCCAGTGACCGGACTGTTATCGCTCCCCGTCACCTTCTTGTTCCTGGCCAGATTGATGGTTCCCGCGGGGACATAAAAATCTGGCCGCTTGCCCTTCGTTGGAGGCTCAAGATTGGGTACATTGAGCGGAACGGGCGTGCCCACAAACAGGGGCGGCGGCAATTTGGTTTGCAACACGACTTTATCCTGGGCGTGTACGGCGGTGGCAACCAGCAATACGGCCGGCACGGAAAGTTTCCTCATCAACACTCTCATCATCTTCTTAAGCCTTCACTTCCTCGGGGGTAATGGCAATTCTCGTCTGTGCCGCAACGGCTTCGTTTGCTTTATGGATCACGTACTCACTGGTGAAAGCCTCATCTGCGGGGCAATTCAACTTTGCCTTGCCGCGAATAGCGTTGAAAAAGTTTTCCAAATGCGGCTGATGTGGCGGCTTGTTGAAAAACACTGGAATTTCGTACTCCGCCAGCTGCGCAGTCTCGCGCACGTCCACCTTCGTCGCACTGTCGGCTGAGGCTTCCTTAAGGCGCACATAACCCTTCTGCGCCAGGTCATCCCACGAGACGTCCGTGGCGCGCGCTTCCCGGTAGATCGCGCAGATCGATGGATCTTCTGACATCTTGATGGTTCCATCGTCGCCCATGAACATCTCATAATACCCACCGCCCGAACTGGTGGTTGTCTGCACCTGGTAGGTCGCGCGCGCTACACCCTCGGCCAGCGGATATTCGTAGATCACGATTGCGTTGTCATACCAGTCGTGGTTCTTGTAGTAATCCAGGCCGCCGCTGCCAATAACGGACTTTGGCGAACCCAGCCACCAATTGAATATGTCGATCTGATGCGCGCCAAGATCCGACAAAGGGCCGCCGCCCAATCCCTTGTACCAGCGCCAGTTCCGAAACTGATGCATATCCTTGTAGCCGTACCTCGTCAGCAGGCTCGCCGGCATCTCGTATTTCTTCGGCCAGCCGAAGTCTTCCTTCACGGCACGGTTCCATTGCCCCTGCGCTGCCGTAAGGCGGCCACAGAACTTCGCGTCCAATAACAGCCGGTTCAGGGTAAACAAGTAGCGTGGATTGCTCCGCCGCTGATGACCAATCTGCAACAGCTTTCCGGTTTCGCGCTGCGTCTTCACCATGGAGCGCGCTCCGTCAATGGTGTTGCTCATCATCTTTTCGCAGTACACATGCAAGCCGGCCTTCAGGCAGGTGTTGGTCATCGGCGCATGGCAGAAATCCGGTGTCGCAATCAACACCGCCTGCAGGTCCTTCTCCTTGGCCAGCAGATCCTCATAGTTTTCATAGGAGCGGACCTGGTTGCCGAGCTTCTCCAGGTAGCGCGCGCCTTCCTCGCGGTGGTAATCCCAGATGTCGCACAGCGCCACCAGCTTCACGCCCTCGATATTCAGCAGCGATTCCAGCAGGACTTTGCCTTCTTCGCCATAACCAATCAGGGCGATGTTGATGTTGTTCAGCGAAGAGTTTTTGGCCATCGCCGGCTGCGAGGCGGACTCTGTTTTGCACGATTCCAGCAGCAAGCTCGCGCCTGCGACAGCCGTTGCACCGATGAATTCACGACGATTCAGAAGAGGTTTCACCATTTTTTGAGAACCACAAATCTATTGTTCTGGGCCAGCACAAACGCCCCCGCAACCAGCGCGACATGGATACCAAGCCAGGCCACGCCGTCGTTCTGATCGATCAACACAAGGCCGACAGTCAGAGCAACATAAATCAGCCCCTGGGCGAGAAGTGACACGCGGGTGCCGAGGCCCAGCAGGAGCATGATTCCAGTCAGAATGAACGCCGGACCAAGCATTCGGTCGAAGGCCACCAGTGCAAATTTCGGCATCAGCGGCTCGTGCGCGAACTTGTCTCGAAGCGAAGTCGCCATGCCCGCATAATTGGCCAGGGCGTAGGACTTCACGTTCACGTTCACCATCACTCCGCTCGCATCCGGCTGTCCGGTAGCCGGATCGATTAGCGGCATGGCGACGGAATGATAGACGCCAAATTTAGCAATGCCCACAAACAGGGCGCGCACGCCCAGCCACAGGCGCAGGATCAGAAAGGCAAAGGTAAAGTCCCAGTTGACTTTCCCTGCCCGCTCCAATTTGATTTCAGTAGAATCGATCATTTGTTCTCAACAGGTGCGAGGGTTGAACCGCAGTGCTCTTCAATAGAAGTTCCCGCCGTCACTCAGCCGGAACAAACGACACACGGCCGACGGTTAGCTCATCTTCCACGGCGCACGGTATTCGCGGCTCATCAACTTGCTGGCTTTCGCATCGCCAATGATCTTCTCTTCCTTCACGTCCCAGCGAATCTTCTTCCCGGTGAGCATCGAGATAAGACACAGGTGTCCCGGTATCGCGGAATGATGCCCCACCTCCACGGGAGTAACGGTCGCCTGACGCGACCGGATGCAGTCCAGGAAGTTCTGCTGGTGATTGGAGGAAGTGTAAAGCTTCACCTTGCGGAGTTCTCTAGGTAAATATTTGCCCTGTTTCCAGTCGGGATTTGAGGCATCAAACCCCTCCCGGTCAACCCATACCCAGCCCTGTGTGCCAATCCATTTCACGCCCATTTTAATATCGGGGTAACCGCCCGCGATGGTCATCGTGATACCCCGGGGATACTTCAATTCGAACCGGTATTTTGGCGCGGTATTCCACACGGCGTTGGCCGGGAGGCAGGTCGCCGCTGCCCTCCACTTCCGATGGGCCGGAATTGTCGAAATCCAGGCCCCAATGCGCGATGTCGCAGTGATGGCCAATCCAGTCCAGAAGTTCGCCCGCCCCCGTGTTGTAATTCCAGCGCCAGGATTTATGGGACCGCGCCCGGATGTAGGGTTCCATCTTGGATGGGCCGATCCACGTTTCATAATCCAATTCCGGCGGAGGATCCGACACCAGGAGATCCCAGGCCTTTGTTCCGGTCACCACCTGCTCGAGGCTGGTAGCTGTTTCTCCAGCGGAAGCCAGCTTGGCCAGCGCCTCTTTTTGTACATCGTCAAAATCCGAGTTTCCGCCCGGCAGCCCCACTTCCACGTGGGTCACCTCGCCGATGAGCCCGTTTCTCACGATCTCTGCGGCTTTATGAAAAGTGGCAACCGAACGCTGCCACGAGCCCATCTGCCAGATGATGCCGTTCTCCTGCACCGCGCGGACGATCGACTGCTGTTCGGCGATCGTGTGTCCCAGGGGCTTTTCGCCGTAGATGTCCTTCTTGTGGCGCGCGGCTTCTGTCGCCACAATCTCATGCCAATGGTCGGGCACAGCTATCATCACGGCGTCGATGTCGTCACGGGCAAGCAACTCCTTGTAATCGTGGTAGGCTTTGCAGTCCTCGTTCCCGTAGTGTTCGTTGATCATCTTGACCGCGGCCTGCAGATGATTCTTGTCGATATCGCATGCCGCTACGACCTGGCAATCATCCAAAGCCAGAAACGCCTGGGTATTGCCCGGCCCCTGCCAGCCCATGCCGATCACGCCAAGATTGATTCGGTTATTGGCCGAATTTCCTGGGCTCTGGGCGGCGTGGCCGGGAAGAACGACAGGCAGAATCGCCGCCGAACCGGCAGCCTTCAGGAAGTGGCGGCGATTGATCAAGGAACGTACGACAGCAGAACCAGGTTGTTCAGGCATGCCTACCTAAGTATCACTTTTCCCGGCAGGGCTGCAAACCGTCCCAGGGCAATCAAGACGAATGCAGAAATGTATCTGTTCTACTCAACGCCGGTATACCGGCCACCTTGTAGCGTTTTTCAGGACGAACAATCGTTTTGATCTAGCAAGCAAGCGCCACGCTCGTTCGAAGCGGGTCTCTTGCAAACCTCAAGCGTAGAAAATCAAACCTTTGATCGGGCAATCAAGCGTCAGGAGCGTGATTGGCAAGACTCTAAGATACGTCTGTAGCACTTGTACATGGCGGAGAGGGAGGGATTCGAACCCCCGATAGCCTTACGACTATGCCTGATTTCGAGTCAGGTGCATTCAACCGGGCTCTGCCACCTCTCCGCTTTGTTTACAACGACTTAGCCGGTATCGCTAGTGTACCATCTCTGCTTTGGCTTAAGGAAGTGCTCTTCGGCAAACTGACGTAAAGTGATCAGCAACTCCGGTCCCTGGGGTTGGCAACCCCTCGCGCTGCGCGTTCCTCAGAAATTCCGGGGTGAATTCTGCAGCCTTTGCCTTCGTTGTCGGTTTGGTTGACTTTCGGAAACGGCGGCCACAGATAGTGATTCAGCCGTCCAGTTCGAGATCGTTCTCGGGGGCGGCTTGTCCTTGTTGTTGAGTAGGGCGACCGGCAGTCCTGACGTGAAAGGCGCGATTCCTGCGACAGCTCAGCCGTTTGCCGATGCACGCTCCGTGCGACTCGCCCCTCGAACTTCGGACCCCCGGCCGGCATCGGCGAACGGGTGGTTGGAAAGCAGCGCCGCCGCCTGCGGGATTGCGTTACCAGTGGTGGATTCTCCGTCCTGCACCGGGGGCTCTAGGAAAGAAGGGACTGTGGCGCCTATACTGATAATGGGCATTCGCAGAGAGACGGAATGAGTATGGAACTGACCCTCAACCTCCTTGGGGCATTCGTGGCTCTCCTCCTCGTGTGTCTGTGGCTGCGGTTTGGATACCGCGCGACTGAGGACCGGCGAACCCAGATTGTTGCCCTGTGCGTACTGATTCTGATTCTGTTCCCCGTAATCTCGGTAACCGACGATCTGCTCACGGTTCAGAATCCCGCCGATCCTGACTCTTGCCTTCGCAAGGTTCGGGAGTTGCATTCCTTGCAACAAACTCTTCCGTTGGTTGTCGTCCTACCCCAACCGACGGTTGGGAACATTGCCTTCGGTTTCCTGCGATTTGCTGAACCAAGTGTTTCTGCGGTTTTGACGGTTGATTCTCCCGCCCTGGCGCCCGTAGAGAACAGACCTCCTCCCACGGCCTGATCCTGGCGTTCCCAATTTCTTCAAATTAAGACGCTGTCATTCCATGGCCCGCGGTGGGTTTCACCACGGCAAGGCCGCGCGGATGGCGCCAATCATTTCCAGTTCCTTTCTACGTACGCTTCCTGGGCTTTGAATTCCCCGCGGCAGGGCGCGGGTCAATTCACTCGTCTCGCCGTTAATGCGGAGCGGGCTTAGCCGGCAACGGGAGCGGAAGGAATTGTCACTCCTTATCTCAGAAAGTAGCCTGGATGCGGGGAATATCGACACTATCGTTTGTCATCGAACCGCCCGTGGAGGGCGCCCGGTATCTTTCTGTGATTCCGGTCGTGGACGGAGACAGGTTGACGAAGTTGGTCGAAAGCCACGACTTTAAAGTCGGCAATCTGCCGGCAGGCGGTTTTGCAGGATTGGTCCGCAGGTCATTCAATTTTGGAGCGTGGGACCACTATTTCATGGCCGAAGCTCCGGGCAGAGAAACCCAGCGGACCGGCTTTTACCTGCTAGGGTGCATTTGCGGTGAACTGAGCTGCTGGTCCTTGACGGCCCGCATAGTAAGGAGCGGGACGTTGATAATTTGGGACGGCTTCAGGCAGCCCAACAAGCCGGAACGCGATTATTCTTCATTTGGCCCATTCAGGTTTGAGATCGATCAGTATCGCCGGGCCGCCGTCGAGTTGGCTTCGTTAGACCCTTCAAAGAGGTTTGGTTCATCTCTGGTCCGGTCTTTGACAAGTTCGTCTTAAGCGACGTTGTCTGCATTGGGAGCTCTCATACCGAAAAACCACCGAAACTGGCAATTGAGCGCAACCTCCGGGGATTCCGTCAGCCTCCGGTGGCCGTGCCCACGCAGATTGATCTGCAGTCTTGTTCATCGTTGCAGGGTGGTTGACTACTGTTCCTCCCGCGATATGAGGTAGGTTTTGCCGTCCTCGGGAGGGAATGTTAGTTTCCGTCACCGGCCGCCCATGGCTGCCGAACATCACAATTCGCGCCGCCCTCTTTCTCGCGCCGGCTCTGGATCCCCAGGTGCGATTGAGTGGGATGCCATGAAAATCCTTTCGTACTCTTGTTGCAAGTCGCTCCCGAAACGAGACTTCAAGCTTCTGTTGGTTCGATGAAACACTGACCAGGAGAGCCACGGTATGTCCATCGACTTTCCGATTTCTTTCAGTCGGCGCGCCGCAATGTTCTCGGGATGGATAGGAGTACCTGCACGGGAAGCCATCACGAAATCATGCGGCGAGGTGAACGGACTGCGACTCCTGAGATCGATCAACATGGAATAAAGAGTCTTAGGCAGGGGAAGAAACCTGCGCCGGCATACCAACACTGGCTCGAACCTGCCTCGGTATGACTGATTTCTAACAGCAACGGACTTCGGAGGGATCCGATACGTATCGACGGGCTGCGCCTTGTCGAGAAGATTCACGTATTTCCACTGAAGGCCGCAGATTTCGGCAAGGTTCATTTCGGTGAGTAGAGAAAAAAGTGCGACACCCAGTTCGGGATCGCGCAGGACTGGAACGATCTCTCTGAGCTGTAGAAGCGTGAGAGTATGTCCTTCCTTGCGAGTGATCGCTGGTAGCGCCACTCGCTTTGCGGGGTTCTCTCCCGTGTGAAAACCTGAGCCTATGGCGTGGGAGAATATTGCTCGAATGAGATTGCGAACATGGGTGGCCGTCTGAATCGAATACCCAGACCCTATCGCAACGGTTGTGAGATGGCGGATTCGCTCTTCGGTCACTTCACTCAGGCGAAGGGAATCCATATATGGCCAGTCTTCGTTCGCCCGGTACCTGCGATTCGATCCGTCTGGGTCGTGGCACTGGTCAGGACCAGGGCGCAGCACAAGCTTGAGAATCGCATGAAAGTGTGCTCGGCCGGTGGACCGTCTCCCTGCGGCGTATTCCGGAATGAATTTTTGGTTTACAAACTCCTTGAAGTTGACAGAACCGGCGGTTGGCGCATGTTTATCGCGCGTCTGCGGCAGGTCGATGACCCGTTGCAAAGACGGGGTTCGCGAGTTTGATCTGTCGATCGGGTTCGCCTCTCGCGGCCAGAACGATTGCACAGGGCTTGATCCTGAAGGAGAGTCCTGAACGGCCGCAGTCCCGTGTTTAGGACGAAAGGACAACGAGGTTGAATGATTGGTGTTCGAGATGGTGGCCTCGCCCCGCATAATGTCCTCCCATACACCGTGTTGTTTGCGAAAGACGCGTCGAACGGCGGGACGTGCCGCAGGCGCTGAGTAGCCGCACGTGGCCGGTGCATAACTTGATGTGTTATGCGAACGTGTACGTTCTTACGCAGATCACCAGGGAGGTCAGGGCGCATACTGCTCCAAAACGACTCCACGCGGTGAACGCAGCGTCAAATCCTGTTGAGATTGTTGGTCCGCTGCTTGGTTCCTTCGCGTGACATCTGCGATGGCGACCAGACTGCTTGCCTGGTTCACGGAGCCAATGGGAAAACACGGGCGAAGGAGCAGTGGCATCGGCGAGCAGTTGGGGAGTTCTGACTTGCACCGCGCTTCTTCGTCAACCTGAAAACAATATGTGCGCCGATTCTGCGAGACTTCTTGCTCCAGATCAAAGTAGATGAACAAAACGTAATTTAAGGGGAATCAACTGGACTATTAATATTTAGTTTCAATACCTTACGATGAGTTGTAAATAAAAGCAGACATTCTACGCTTGCTCACGGGGAGGGTCCAGGATCCGTTTTGCAAACCTGTGTTCGCGGTATGCTGCGGTAGCGGACCGCCCTCCCGCGAGCAGAGCCCTGTGGTCGGCCCGATGTGTTGTCAGCCCGCCCAAAGGCTCGGATCCCAAGGTCGAAATTCCAGTCCTCTATCGTTGAAGGGAACGGGCGCGCGTTCTAACATGGTTCCAGCAGATCCTTGGAAGTTCGTTTTCCTCATGTCCCGGCCTCTGGAAGAGTGAAGCCGACGGTGTAGGCCCCGGCGCCGCTATGGAGCAGTATCTCAATTGATTCAATTCACACTGGTGAAACCATGAGTCGCGCCATCGCCGATCCCGCGCAAGCCGTACAGCGTCCCTTGTGCGTGGATCTTGATGGCACCCTCACCAAGGTCGATACGCTCTACGACAGCGTCATGCTGCTGGTGCGGAAGAGTCCGCGGGCCCTTTTGCGGCTTCCCGGTTGGCTGGCGGGCGGAAAGGCCAATCTCAAGGCCCACCTCACCCGCGCTGTAACCCTCGACGTCTCGCGCCTTCCCTACAACCAGGCGCTGCTCGCGTACCTGCACGATCAGCGCGAACGTGGTCGCCCCATCTACCTGGCCACGGGGGCGGACCGGATTCTCGCCGAGAGGGTTGCCGCGCACCTCCGCCTCTTCGATGGCGTCCTGGCCAGCGACGGTGACCGTAACCTCACCGGGAAGAAGAAGCTCGCAAAGTTCCGAGAGTTCTTTCAGAATGCCCCGTTCGACTACATCGGCAACGCCATGCCGGACGTAGAACTTCTTGCGGCTTCCGTCGAGCCCAAACTGGCTAACCCCAGCG
Organism: uncultured Acidobacteriota bacterium; assembly: GCA_963744185.1. GTDB lineage: Bacteria > Acidobacteriota > Terriglobia > Terriglobales > Acidobacteriaceae > Telmatobacter. Next base: position 399,769 of record CAVUSR010000004.1, read on the forward strand.
TGGCGCTGCGCAGTTCGCTTCGCTCGCGGGGAATCCACATCGAACAATCCTTCCAGGATCGCGCTCCTCTCGTTCCCAGCGTGATCCGCGCCATCCGGGTCCATCAGTGGGCGAAGAATGTTCTTATCTTTCTGCCCTTCATTCTCGGCCACAAGTGGAATCTCGACGTGGCTCGGCTGGCGTGGCTGGCCTTTTTTTGCTTCAGCTTTTGCGCCTCGGGAACGTATCTCATCAACGACCTCCTCGACATGGAGGCCGACCGCCATCATCTGAAAAAGCGTATGCGCCCCTTCGCCGCCGGAGACCTTCCTGTCTTGGGTGGCATTGCGATCAGCGCGCTGCTGATCGTCCTTTCCGCAGTTTGCGCGGCATTTCTTCCCGCCGCGTTCCTCTTCTGGCTGGGCATGTACTTCGCCGTCACCCTCGCGTATTCCTTCAAGCTCAAGCGCGTTGTACTTGTCGATGTCCTGGCGTTGTCCGGTCTTTACACCGTGCGCCTGCTTGCCGGAGGTGCCGCAACCACTACTCCCATTTCCCACTGGCTGTCCGGATTCTCCATCTTCCTGTTTTTGTCCCTGGCCATCGTCAAGCGTTTCGCCGAACTGCGCAACTCGCTCGAGGTGGGGCTCACCCCGAAGAATGGCCGCGGCTATCAGCTCTCCGACATCGAGCAGATGCGCAGCTTCGGCACCGCCAGCGCCTTTGCGGCGGTCGTGGTCTTTGCCAACTACATCAGCAGCTTCGATGTGATGGCCCTGTACCACCAGCCGAGACTCCTCTGGCTGGTCGTGCCCCTGCTTATCCTCTGGCTCTGCCGCGTCTGGCTTCTCGCATCACGAGGGGAATTGAATGAAGACCCGGTGGTCTTCGCACTCACCGATCGCATGAGTCTGGTGATCGGCGTGGCCGTAGCGGCAATCGCTCTGGCGGCCCAATGAGCTACCAATAAGCCCTGCCAAATCCCTCGTTTTCAGCCTCCTTTTCGACCCGTTGCCCCCAGCGACCTCTGTTCGCAAACCCGCATCGAAGCATAGACACCGAAGGGCAGGGGATACTACGCTCTGTGAGTCCTGTGCTCGAAGGGTTCCGGCGACACGATGCGCGTTCGGCCACCCCGTCCCCATCGGTGATACTTAAACCGTTGATGGCGCGGTGGTCCAACCCATCCAACCGGTTTCCGCCGAGCGGCAACGATGGCGCCGGGTTGACGCGCGGTCCCGGCGGGAAACTCAGCAGTTGATTCTGAAATAGGGTGCTTACGATGGAATTCCACATTTCGCGCAGCGCACGGGACCGCTATCAATTCCCGGAAACGCTTTTTTCGTATGACGGCAACGTCGTCTTTGCCAATATGGCAGCCTGCCGTGCGTTTGCGCATCGCATGAATCAGGTTCGTGAATCGGCAAAGCATCCGGAACAGGCCGTCCACGCCGGAGCCCTCTACGCGATGGGACTCATCGACGAAGCCTCCCATGTCATCATGGCCCGTTATCGCGAGCAATACGACGCCCGCGTGCTGTCTGACGCCCTGCAATGGTTCGGTTCCCAGGTCGGAACCGACCAGCTCGACAAGATGCTCCTTACCTTCGTCGAGCAGTTCCCCGGATCTACGATCATCCGCGGCGAGGATACTCCGCAGCAATGGCTCGCCAAATCAACCGACGGCACACCCAACCGCGAAGCGGCCCTCGAGGAACTCCTGCTCCTCTGGACCGCCAACAAGAATGAGGCATTCAAGCCCTTCGCCGAGCTGTTCGAGGACAAGTCACTCGCCGAAAAGACTGTCTATCGCCAGGTCACCCAGCAGCTCCCCGACTACTTCGCCACCCGCCCCCTGATCCCGTTGCCCAACGCAGACCCCGTCAACCTGCTCGATCTGCTGCGCCGTCCCGCAACCGCCGCGCCCAACTCGCTGCGCGATCAACTTGAGATCCTGCGCAACCTTTGGAAGCCCCTGCTGGGAGATGCCCTCGAGCGCTTCCTGCTCATCGCCAGCGAAATCCTGCACGAAGAAGAAATGGCCATCTGGATGCAGTTCAATCCAGACGCTGCCAAGACCCGCGCCGCCGCCGAAGAAGCAGCCCGCCTTCGCCGCGAACGAGGCGAGCAGCAATGGCCCTCCATCGTCAGCACCGCCGACGTGCCTACCTTCGGCGACCCCGCCCACGAATACGAAAAGTTCTCGCCCGACACCGCGTGGATGCCCACCACCGTGATGATCGCCAAGAGCACCTACGTGTGGCTCCATCAGCTCAGCCGCCAGTTCAACCGGCATATCCGCATCCTCAGCGATATTCCCGATGAAGAGCTCGCCACCCTGGCTCACCGCGGCATCAATACTCTCTGGCTCATCGGCGTGTGGGAGCGCAGCCGCGCTTCGAAAACCATCAAGCTTCTCTGCGGCAACTCCGACGCCGTCGCTTCCGCCTACTCGCTCTTCGACTACCGCATCGCCGACGACCTCGGCGGCGAACAGGCCTACATCAATCTTCGCGATCGCGCCTACCGCCACGGCATCCGCCTCGCCAGCGACATGGTGCCCAACCACATGGGCATCGACTCGCCGTGGGTCGTCGAGCATCCCGAGTGGTTCATCTCCCGCTGGGAGCCGCCGTACCCGGCCTACAGTTACAACGGCCCCGACCTCTCCGCCGATGGCCGCGTCGAAATCAAGATCGACGACCACTACTTCACCCAGACCGACGCCGCCGTCACCTTCCTTCGCCGCGACAAATCAACCGGCGAAACCCGCTTCATCTACCACGGCAACGACGGCACCAGCTTCCCCTGGAACGACACCGCGCAGCTTGACTACCTGAATCCCGCCGTCCGCGAACAGGTCATCCAGACCATCCTCCACGTTGCGCGGCTATTTCCGGTCATCCGCTTTGACGCCGCCATGACCCTGGCCAAGCGCCACTTCCATCGCCTCTGGTTTCCCGGCCCCGGCTCCAGCGGCGCCATCCCCTCGCGCGCCGAGTACTCCATGAGCGACGAGGAATTCAATCGCATCATGCCCCACGAATTCTGGCGCGAGGTCGTCGATCGCGTCGCCGCCGAAGTTCCCGGCACCCTCCTTCTCGCCGAAGCTTTCTGGCTCATGGAGGGCTACTTCGTCCGCACCCTCGGCATGCATCGCGTCTACAACTCCGCCTTCATGGTGATGACCCGCGACGAGGACAATGCCAAGTACCGCTCGGTGCTCAAGAACACCCTCGAATTCGATCCCGACATCATGAAGCGTTACGTCAACTTCATGTCCAATCCCGATGAAAGAACGGCCATTGATCAGTACGGCAAGGGGGACAAGTCCTTCGGCGTCGCTGTCATGATGTCCACGCTTCCCGGCCTCCCCATGTTCGGCCACGGCCAGATCGAGGGCTACACCGAAAAATACGGCATGGAGTACTACAAGCCCGCGCTACGACGAATCGCCCGACTGGTGGCTCGTCGAGCGCCACGACCGCGAAATTGCTCCGCTCCTCAAACGCCGCTGGCTCTTCGCTGAAAGCTACAACTTCCTGCTCTACGATTTCTTCCACGACTCCGGCGCAGTCGACGAGAACGTCTTCGCCTACTCGAACCGCGTCAACGATCAGCGCGCCCTGGTTGTCTACAACAATGTCTACGGCTCTACGCAGGGCACCATCCGCATGTCGGCCGCGTACGCTGACAAGGGCTCCGGCCAGTTGCGCCAGCGCTCGCTCTGGGAAGGCCTCGGCCTCAACGACGCCGGCTCGATCCTCGGCTTCCGCGACTCCCTCACCGGCCTCGAGTATCTGCGCCGCGCCAACGAAATTGGCGAGCGCGGCCTCCGCATCGAGCTTCATGCCTATCAGAGTTACGTCTTCCTCGACTGGCGCGAGCTCCACGCCACCGCCTCCAAACCATGGGACCGTCTCTGCGACTACCTGGCCGGCCGCGGCGTTCCCAGCCTCGACGAAGCCCTCATCAACCTCGAGTTGCGACCACTCCACGACGCCGTGCGTGCCGCCCTCGAGCCCAGCCTCGTCCACATGCTCGCTGAACTCGCCGAGCCCACCCATGCTCCCGCCACGCCCGGCAAGGAAACCGCAACCAAGGCGCAACGCGTCTTCTTCGAGCGCGCATGGTCGGCCTGCGCCCAGCTCCTCAACCTCGCCCTTCCTGCCTACGCACGCCGCGCCGGCGACACAGGTCCCATCAACACCTCGTTCGTCGACTCCATGGCCCCCGTCTTCCGCAAGATGTTGCGCGGCGCCATGCTGCTCCCTCACATGAATGCGCTCTTCCCCAAGCCCTGGCCGCGCGCCGCGCGCCGCGTGCTGCCCAGCGTCGATCCCCATCTCTCATCGACGGCACTCTGGGGCCCGGTGCTGGCTTGGATCGTACTTCAGGTCATGGCCGAATCCATCGACTCCGCCGCACCCGAGCGCGTCGCTGTCGAGGCCTTCGACCGCCTCCGCCTTCGCGATCCACTCGCGCAGGCCTTCCATGCCCTCGGTCTCGAAGGCGAAGACGGCTGGCGCGCCGCCGCCCGCGTCAAGGCCCTCCTCCTCGTCGAGTGCGATCTCTGCGAAGCAAAGCGCATCCCAGTCTTGAAGCCTGCAACGAGCGCGGCGGAGAGGATTGCCGACCCGATCCCGCACCTCGAAGCCTCAAACGAAGACGTATCGTCCGCCCCGCAGACCGAATCTGCTCTCGATCTGGACCCGGCTTCAGCCTCTGGCGAAACCAAGGCAAGGGAATCGATCGCCGCCGAGGCCCTGGCTTCCGAAGCCACGTCCACTTCGCTCACGCCTGCCGGCAGCTCAACCCCGCCAACCAACAGGCCCCAGCTTTCAGCCGCCGACCTCCTCGTCCCTCCTCAATACTGGGGCGACCCCGACGTCTGCTGGCTCACCGGCGCGCACGTTGCCGACCACAAGACCTACCTTGTCCGCGAACCCTACGAAGAGCTCCTCTGGTGGCTGCAGTTGCCCGCCCTCTTCCGCATGGCCGCCGCGCCCACGCCGCACCGTGCCGACGCCGTAGTCATGAGCAAAAAGATTCAGCACGCCCTCGATACTCTCGAAGCCGCGGGCTATCGCCTCGACAAGTTCCTCGAAACCGGCGAGCCCGAGCCGCCGCGATCCGGGACGTCCAAACCCGATCCCGCGTCCGAGTCCGCAGCAACACCTCCACCGGAGAAAGAAGCCCTCGAATCCGTCCCCAAAACCGGCAAAACCGTCGACCCGGATCCCGAAGACCTGCGTCCTCAGGAACCCCTGGCCGCCCAGCCCGTAGGTCCCGCTAACCCTGACGGGCCGCCGGAAGAATACTGATCCGCACAATCGCCGGCCCCCGTCGCGTCGATCGTAAGGGCGCCGATTCCGTATCCCCCACCGGTTCGACGGGCGGTTCCCGGCCGTGTCCTCGGATCTCCGACATTTTCTAACTGGATCGCGTCGCTCCAGGAAACACATTCCAGTGACAATCGTCACAAAGGAAACCGCCGTCCTGGAAGATATGCTCGAAACGTGGAAGAGCGCCCTTGTCTTCCCGATTGCAATACAAGTTGCCTGCTCCGCGAATCAATATTCGATTCAAGAAGGTGTGCTTTGGACGTCGGAGTAAGAATCTCTCCCGACGAACGCCAGAATTCGTCGCGTTATATTTCGCTCCTTTCGCCGCGAAGTTGTGAGGAATTTTCCAGCTGTCGGCAACACCCTCCTTCGAGCACGTGGGTTGCCTCTCCCCTCAGGCGGCTGGTCGACTTGGCGCTGTCAGTCCTCGCGCTGGCCTTCCTGTCTCCGCTATTGCTCCTCATCGCGGCCCTCATCCAGCTCACCTCCGGCGCCCCGGTCATCTTTGTCCAACAGCGTGAGGGCCGGAAAGGAAAGCTCTTCCCCATTTACAAATTCCGCACCATGGTCCACGCAGACGCCCCGTCAGGACCCACCCGCACCCGCGACCGCGACCCCCGCATTACTCCACTCGGCCGTTATCTCCGCAAGTTGAAACTCGATGAGCTCCCTCAGCTTTACAACGTCCTGCGCGGTGAGATGAGTTTTGTCGGACCGCGGCCGAAACTCCCCCAACACACCGAGATTGCCAATATGCCCTACCGTCCCGGCGTCACGGGGCGCGCCTCGCTCGAATTCCGTCAGGAAGAGAAGCTCCTTGCCGCCGTAGACGCGGACCGGATCGACACGTTTTACAAGACACAGATCGCCCCTCTTAAGGAGAGGCTTGATCGCTGCTACATGTGCAATGCCAGCTTCCTGTCAGACGCCCGCATTGTCGTCTCGAGCGCCTTGAGCATACTCGCGCCGCGCCCTCTCCCCCATCTGGTCGAGCTGAAGAAGGGTTCCAGCCGCACCAGTTGCCGCGCCACCGAGCGCGCCAGCTCACGACCGATTCCCAGCACTCCCAGGCATCTGCTTTAAACCTACCGCCCCGGCATCCGCGGATCGTAAGCCGATCCGCGATTCCGTGAAACCAGTGCACTCCCACATCCCAATGAGGAGTGTGGGCGTTTCGGAACTTCGGGAAGGGAACGACGACTTATCTTCTACTTAAATCTTACCAAGAGCCACAAACGAAAAACAGTCTGTTTTCGCGAACGTTCCTTTGCTACTGTCTGATTTCGGAACAGTCCTTGAAGGCCCGTTGCCCACACTCAGATAGCCTCACCCTCGTGTCCGCATCCAGTTCGCGCGCGGATGATTCTCCGACGTCTCGTTCAACAGCCTTGACATAACTGAACTAAACCGTTCAGTATTGTTTTCGGAGGTCAACTCTCTCCATGATCCAGGTCCAAAACCTCGTCAAAACCTTCGGCACCTTCACCGCCGTCAACGACGTCTCCTTCGACGTCGCCGAAGGCGAAATCTTCGCCTTCCTCGGCCCCAACGGCGCCGGAAAAACCACCACCATCAAGATGCTCACCACGCTTCTGCGCCCCACCAGCGGCGCCATGCGGCTTGACGGCCTCGATCCTCAGACCCACCAGAACGAAGCCCGCAAACGCTTCGGCATCGTCTTCCAGGATCCCTCCCTCGACGGCGACCTTACCGCCTGGGAAAACATGCAGATCCACGGAGTCCTCTATCACGTTCCGCACAAAATCGCCCGCCACCGTTCCGAGGAACTCCTCAAGCTCTTTGAACTCTGGGAGCGCCGCAACGAGCAGGTCAAGAAGTTCTCCGGCGGCATGAAGCGCCGGCTTGAAATCGCCCGCGGCTTCCTGCACACGCCGCGCATCCTCTTCCTCGACGAACCCACCCTCGGCCTTGATCCGCAGAGCCGCAACCAGCTCTGGGCTCATGTCAAAAAGGTCAACGAAGCCGAGCGCGTCACTGTCTTCCTGACCACCCATTACATGGATGAGGCCGACCGGGTCGCCCACCGCATCGGCGTCATCGACCACGGCCGCCTGGTCGCGCAGGGCACGCCCCGCGAAATCAAAGACCAGACTGGAACCGAGTCGCTCGAAGACGCATTCCTCAAACTCACCGGCTCATCCATCCGCGACGAATCCGCCGGATCCGCCGACCAGATGCGCCAGTTCGCCAAAATGTGGAGGAGGTAACAAACCATGAACGCCATCTACGCTCTGTGGCTTCGTTCGCTCAAGCTCTACGTCCGTTCCCGCGCTCAGATCATCGCCTCGCTCGGCCAGCCCCTGCTCTATCTGCTGGTCCTTGGCTTCGGTCTGGGACCGGTCTTTCAGCGCGCCGGAAACGGCAATTACCTCCAGTTCATCGCGCCCGGCATCATCGGCATGTCGGTGCTCTTCACGTCCATCTTCTCCGGCCTCGGCATCCTCTGGGATCGCCAGTTCGGCTTCCTCAAAGAGACCCTCGTTGCGCCTGTCTCGCGCCTGCAGATCATGATCGGACGCACCCTCGGCGGCGCCACCATCGCCGTCATCCAGGGCCTCATGGTCATGATCATCTGCCTCATCGCCGGATTCCGTCCGCCCAGCCTGCTCTCCATCCCCATCGCCATGGGATTCATGGTGCTCATCGCCATCCTCTTCTCCGCGGCCGGCGTCGCCATCGGCTCCAGCCTTCAGGACATGCAGGGTTTTCAGCTCATCATGAACTTCCTCGTCCTCCCCATCTACTTCCTCTCCGGCGCCCTGTTTCCCCTCAAGGGCCTCGGCGTCATCCTCAAATGGGTCACACGCGCCGACCCCCTCGCCTACGGCATTGACGGCATGCGCAACGTCTTCGGCTCACCCAACGCCGCGTTCAACCCCAACCTCGATCTCCTCGTCCTCGTAGTGGTCGGCGCAATTCTCCTCATCATTGGCGCCGACCGATTCAACAAGATCGAGATCTGACCCCAACCTGGGCCGCTCGGAAAAACGCGTCGAGCCGCGACTTTGCGGTTTGCTGAGAAGTTCATCCGGGAGGTGGGCCGGGGCTTCAGCCCCGGCAGCCCCAGCCCACTCTTTATTCCCGGCCCGCCATTCGGGGGTTAACCCGGATGGTCGGCCCGAAGGTATCCACAACCCACGTCGTCCCACACAAACTCACAAAAAAATGGTCCGTACCCGCAGCCTCGAAGCCCACGAAAAGGTCATCCACGCCGCGCTCACTCTGTTCGCCGAGCGCGGCATCGAGGCCGCCAGCATGGACGCCATCGCCCGCGCCTCCGGCGTCAGCAAAGCCACCGTCTACAACCACTGGCACGATAAGGAAGCACTCCTCCTCGAGGTCATGCTCTACGTCAACGGACTCCACCGCGAGCCCGAAGACGTAGACACCGGCGACCTCCAGCGCGACCTCGCCACCGTCCTCAGCCGCAAGCCCCCCGGCGAATTCGAAGAAACCCGCAATCGCATGATGCCCACCCTCATCGCCTACTCCGCCGTCCATCCGGAATTCGGCGCCGAGTGGCGTCGCCGTGTCATGGACCCGCCCCGCCTGTGTCTCAAGAAGATCCTGCGCCGCGCCATCGACCGCGGCCAATTACGCTTTGACCTCGACATGGAGTTGGCCATGGCGCTGCTCCTCGGCCCCATGCTTTACAACCACATCTTCGCCAAGGGGCCTCGGGGAAAATGCCGCGACATTGGCCCCGAAACCGCCGAGACCTTCTGCCGCGCCTACATGCTCCATTCCTCCTGACCACTGTGGAAAACTCGACGGTCGGCAATCCAGGGATTCCGTCTTAAAATGTCACTCCAGGCCTCACCGAAGGACACCTTCATGACAAAGGAAGCCGCCCCCTCAAACAACCTCCTGCTCTACGAAAAACTGGTGGCCACCAATCCGCACGTCGAACGAAAGGGCGCAACGGTTCCCTACACGTCTCTCAACGGTCACATGTTCAGCTATCTGAGCAAAGAGGGGGCGCTGGCCCTGCGGCTCCCTGCCGGCCCGCGAGAGGCATTTCTCAAGAAATACAAAACCACGCTGTGTGAAGCCTACGGAGTGGTTCAACCCGAATATGTCGTGGTACCCGACTCGTTGCTGGCGAAGACCTCTGAGCTGAAAACCTTCTTCGATCTCAGCTATGAGTACGCAGGCTCCCTCAAGCCAAAGCCCAAGGCAAAGAAGAAGGCAAAATGATTCTCTAAAACGCTGCATCACGGCCGTCCCAAAAATCTTGTCAAGGCCCCCAATGAAAAATAGTTTGTAACCCTCTTTAGAATCAGCACAAAAAACTTTGCCCAATTTAGGTATTAATTATTTCAACCTGTCATACTTGAAACAGTCGAACAAAAGCCCGCCAACCAGCGGGCTTTTTACATTGCGAAGGTAGGTCAGGAGAACAAGATGGAACACCGCACAACTTCGAGCCTGGCACAGGGCTCTTTCACTTACCAGTGCGTCACCGACTCCCGATGTCCTGCCTTTTCACTTCTTCACTGATTCACTTCTTGGCATTCGTTCTCCGTTCACTGTTCACTCTTCACTTTTCACTGTTTTGTGATTCAAATCACGGTCAGCACAAATTCCCCCCTTTTTGGGGTGTAATCGCATCAATCGAAAGAGGATGACCGTTTTTTTTCTGACAGTGTGCGCGCCTACGGGCCCAGCGGGGTTCGGCAATGCTGTAAAAAGATCTCCTGGAGACAGTACTCGTATGACCGCACAGGAATTTCAAAAGTCAATCGCAGCTGAAGCCCCGCCGCAGGGAACCAGGCCGACTCTCGCGGCACTGTGGTGGGACGCGAAAGGCGACTGGCAGCACGCTCACAGCCTGGTCGATGAACTGGAGACGCCGGAAAGCATGGCAGTTCATGCTTATCTGCATCGCAAAGAGGGTGCTGCATCGAATGCCGATTACTGGTACCACCGCGCCGGCCGCAGATTTTTCCGCCCCTCGCTCCAGGAGGAATGGCTCGCCCTCGTGGAAGGGCTGACCGCGGTCAAGGGTGGGTAATGAAGGTCAGGCTGGCCGCGAAGGAAGCTCGTTGATGGGATGCACGCGGGAGAGCGATCCGCGCCCGGCGGCCCGCTCGCTGGTGGAGGGAGAGTCGGCTGATACATTCGGCCAGATAGATTCCGGTGTCACCGGCGCCGGCACCGACGGCATGGGCCCCGGCTGGCTGCTGCACACGCAGGTTGAATTCCGCCCCATGCGCTTGGCGTGATAAAGCGCCGCGTCCGAGGCCTGCACCAGCTGATCGGGGCCGTCGAACTCGGCGCAGCAGGCTACTCCGACGGAAGTGGTCATGCGGCCCATGTCGCGGCCGTTCCAACTGAGGTCGGCCTGTTCCACCGCGCGGCGGAAGTTCTCCGCCTTGGTGTAGGCGCTGCCGAGGTCGGAGTTCAGGAGGATGACGGCGAACTCTTCGCCCCCGTAGCGGCAAATTACATCGCTCTCGCGAAACGAGGAGCGCATCAGGCGCCCGAGCGCGCGCAGGGCGTCGTCTCCGGCGGCGTGGCCGAAGCTGTCGTTGACCCGCTTGAAGTGGTCCAGATCGAGCATCAGGATGGAGAGGGGAGAGCCATCGCGGCGATAGGCCGCCAGTTCGCGCTGGAGCGTCTCGTCGAAGTAGCGGCGGTTGAAGAGGCCGGTAAGAGGATCGCGAACGGACTGACTGCGCAGGGCCTCGCGCATTCGCAGGTTGGTAAGTCCCAGGGTCACCTGGGCCGCGAACAGCCCGATGGAGTCGGCGCACTTGACGGGAATGGCGCTGCTGGACTGGACATGAATCACCCCCAGGAAGCCCGTGGCGCTGCGCAGCGGTACGCACATGCAGTCCGAGTCGGTTTTGACGTGTTTGCAGCGAATGGGAACCAGCGAGTCGTTGCGGTGAATCTTCCGACCCAGCTGGAGGGCGATACAGTCAGAGGGAGGAAAGGGTTCGGGGGTCGGCGCGGAGCCCCAGGATCCACAGATCTCAACCAAGTCTTTGGAGGGACTGACGAGGGCGCAGTAGCCGTTCGAATCCGGCAACATTTCGTGCAGAATCTGGGCAACGGCCGAATTCAGCTGCGTTTCGTCCTGGGCGGCCTGAATGAGTTCGCTTCCCGCGGAGACCAGGGCCAATTCTCGTGAGTAACGGGTAAGATCCTGCTTTTCGGCCAGGAGCTTTTCCTCGGCCATGGCGCGCAGGCGGAACTCCCGGTGCGCGGCCTGCGCCATGATTAATCCCACGATCAAAAGCGCGCCGCACAGGGCGGAGACGGCAATGGCGGCTTTGCGGGAGACTTCGGCCAGACTCTGGGTTCGCATGCTGAGCAGGCGATACTCCTCCGCCTGCATGCGGCCGAGCAGGGTGTGGGCGGCGTCGAGGGTTTCCGGATCCGCCGACACGGCGTCCCGGCCACCGAGGTGGGTGAAGAGGGCACGAAAATCCTGCACATTCTTTTGCTGAAGAGAGTTGTCTTCGGTCAGTTGGGCGAAGCGGTCAAGCTGGTTGAACACGTTGGCGACGCTGACAGGGACTTTCTGGCCCTTTTCATAGATGGATGCCGGACCGAGCAGAGTGCGGGTGGCGCGAATTTCTCCCATCACGGCAATGGTGTGATTGACCCACGACGTGGCGTCAAGGAACTGGCGGCAAAAATAGAGCGCGAGCCCGCACAGCAGTAGCACGAGGGCCGCGGAGGTCAATGCACCCCCACGCACTAACTTTTGAGCACGATCTGGCACCAGCACCTGACAGGGAAAGTTGAAAGAATTATCGGGTAAGAAGGGAGTTTGTGCAATAGCACGGAAGACTCAGCCGCTGCATTGTTATCGAGGAGGTGACCTTGGTAACGGGACGTCTTCGAGTTGGTGAGTTGCTCTCGCGGCCCAGCGGAACTGGAGGCGGGGCACCCACGAGGGTAGGTCCGGAAACACAGGTTTGGCCGAAGCCGAGGGGCTCAAATCCAGAAGCGTTCTTTTCCACGTCGCATCTAGAATAGGAGAGCGAGGGAAACCGTGGCCACGTTGGAAATCACCTTTCTGCAGAGTCAGCTGGAGAAGCGGAAGCAGCGGCTGGAACAGGCAATTGCCCTGTCTTCGAGAGACAGCAAGTTGTCGACGCTGTTGCGGGAGGTGGATTCGGCGTTGCAGCGGATCGACAAGGGCACGTACGGATTCTGCGAGGAGTGCCACGAATCGGTGGAGACGGACCGGCTCCTCGCCAACCCCCTGGTGCGCTATTGCCTGGACCATTTGACGAAGGTGCAGCGCACAGCATTACAGCGCGATCTCGACTTGGGTGCGGAGGTGCAGCGGCACCTGTTGCCGCAGGCCAACCTGCGTGCCGGCGAATGGACGACCAGTTACCACTACGCTCCTCATGGCCCGGTGAGCGGGGACTATTGCGACCTGATCCCCTACGATGGGCAGCTGTTCTTCGTACTGGGCGATGTATCGGGGAAGGGTGTGGCGGCTTCGATGCTGATGGCGCAGCTTCACGCCTTGTTTCGCAGCCTGACGGGGCTCAGGCTGCCGCTGGGGCAGATTGTGGCGCAGGCCAACCGGGTTCTGTGCGAGAGCGCGATGGCGGGTCAGTATGCCACCGTCGTGTGCGGGATTGCGCAGACCGAGGGCGAGCTGGAAATCTATAACGCCGGCCATTGCCCGGCGATCGTTGCCGGGCGCGAGGGAGCTGTGCCGATTGAGTCGATGGGGTTGCCGATCGGGATGTTTGCGGACGGGGAGTTTTCGACGACCCGCCACAAGCTGGAGCCGGGCGACACGTTGTTTCTCTACACCGATGGCCTGTCGGAAGCCAACTGCGCGGACGGTGACGAATATGGAGTGGAACGGATTGCGCGTTTCGCCCATCAGCAGCGCCATCGGCAACCCGCAGAACTGATCGGCGCCTGCCTTGAGGACCTGAAGGCGTTCACCAATGGCGGCCCGCTGTTCGACGATTTGACGCTGCTGGCCATTCAGCGTGGGTGCTGAGAGAGCTGTTCGGGTTTGAGCGGAGCCGGGTCGGTTTTGCAGATTTCCCTGGAAGCCATGTCATGCAGCCGCAGGAATTCGTTACTTCCGAGTCGCCCACCATCCACCCGGAAAACCAAGGACCATCCAAATCTCGCGGGGAGAGCCGGATTTCTAAAGAAATGCGGGAAATCCGGGAACATGCCCAATCCTTACGGTGTCTAACGAAGAGCTAAGCAATCTCATGACGTCTTCGTCGGCTGGAGTGGCTAATCATGCTTGAGTTGCGAAACCTGTCAAAGCAGTACTCGGGAATTGCTGTCGTCGACCACGCGACCTTTTCCGCGCGACCTGGCGAGATTACCGGTTACCTTGGACCTAACGGTTCCGGCAAGTCCACTACCATGAAGATGATCACGGGCCTAACCGAAATGACTTCGGGCCAGGTTCTCTTCGACGGCAGGCCGATTCATCAAGACCTGATCGCCTACAAACGCCGCCTGGGGTATGTTCCTGAAGAGCCACACCTGTACACGCACCTGTCTGCTGTTGAGTACTTGATTATGGTGGGGCAATTGCGCCGTCTTCCTTCTAGAGAATCGGCCGAGCGCATCGACGGGCTTTTGCGATTGCTCTCCCTCTATGACGACCGACACTCGTCTATCTCGGGGTATTCAAAAGGTATGAAGCAGAAGGTGTTGATCGCCTCAGCATTGCTGCATAACCCCGACCTCGTCTTGCTCGACGAGCCCTTCTCGGGGCTCGATATCGGCTCTGCACTGGTACTGCGCAGCCTTATTCAACAAATGGCCGCACGCGGCAAAGTAGTCTTGTTCAGTTCACACGAACTAGACACCGTGGAACGCGTTTCCAACCGTGTTGTGATCCTCCATCGCGGGCGCATCGTCGCCGATGATTCAATCGAACGATTGCGCTCCATGATGGAACTGCCATCTCTCGAGGCCATATTTTCAGAACTCGCGGTAGAGCAGGACGCAGATTCGGTCGCGCGCCAGATTGCGGACCTCATACATGCTTGAACACTCTGAGAGCCTCACGCCCTTCCGCGTGCTCCGGCGGGTGTTTCTGTCCCGGCTCGTGGATTTTGAATTATTGGCAAGCGAGGGAGACACATCAAAGTTAGTTGGCCAGTTCGTCACTCTTCTTGCATCCGTTAGTCTGGCCATCACACTACCGCTCCTGCTGATCAGCGGCTTACCCCAGGAGGATATCTGGGGTATGCAGCACTTTCTCATCGCGACCACGATGATGGTAGCGGGGATCTTCGCGATGGTAAGTTGGGAATCGATCTTACCGGAGCGGAAAGACCTGATGATTCTGGGCCCGCTTCCGGTAACTCGATCCACGCTTTTTTTCGCTAAGATCTCTGCGCTGGCGAATGCTCTTTTGCTTGCAATCGTTGCGCTGAACGCGTTCACCGGCTTGGGATGGGTGATTTTATTTGAGCCGACAGGCGGCGGATTCCTGGGGCTGCTTCGCTCCTTCGCAGCGTACTGGACGACCGTCTTGGCAGCTGGCAGTTTTGTTTTCTTCGGTGTGGTCCTGGTACATGGCGCGGCTTCGTTGCTGCTTCCTCGTCAATGGTTCTTGCGGGCCTCGGCGTGGCTACAGATGGCCGGCCTCATTCTCGTGCTCGCAGATTACGTTCTGGAGCCATCGCTCGAATCGCTCCCGGCACTGACCGATCCTCGGAATCAAGGTTTGTTGCATACCCTTCCGTCTTACTGGTTCCTGGGGTTGTTTCAGGGACTGAATGGGACAATGCTTCCGGCATTCAGGACTCTTGCCCGCCTTTCTCTTACGGGTTTGGCAATCGCGGGAACGGGAGCACTAACCGCGTTGTTAATCGCCTTTGTGCGGGCAATGCCGAAGATCATTGACGAGCCGGAAATCCAGCCAACGCGGACTGCTTGGGCGTGGCTCCTCCCGCAGGGTGGAGATTCGCTGCGACGCGCGGTGCTGGTCTTCAGCATGCGTACCCTGTTGCGCAGTCGCCAACACCGGTTGATGCTCGGCTTCTTCCTGAGCGTAGGCCTCATCGTCATGGCGCTCTATATGCATGCGCCAACTGTTGTCCAGGAGAGCGGCCACAAGGTGAATTCGGTTACAGTTCCGTTTCTCATCGGAACACTAATCATGATGTGTGTGTCAGTCCTCGGGGCGCGGATTGTCATCTCGGTCCCGGTTCTTCTTAAAGCCAACTGGATTTTCCAGTTAACGCAAGCCAGTCCATCGCAACTCTATTGGAGGGCCTCGCGGCGTGCACTCCTCACCATTGCCGTGGTCCCTGTCTGGATAGCTTCAGCACTGGTGTGCTTATGGGTAGGTGGCGGCTGGGAAGGTATTGTCCACCTTGTCGTCCTGGCACTGTTTGGCGCAATTCTGGTGGACTTCGCCATGATCAAGCTGCACAAAGTGCCCTTCGCCTGCTCGTGGCTGCCCGGCAAGGCCAATCTGCTCGTTCTCTTTTTTGGGGGAATAATAGTCGGACTACCGTTGGCCAATGAAGCGGGACTGTTGGAGATGCGTCTTCTCGAGCGGCCAGCAACATGGCCGTTACTCATCGCAGGACTTTGCCTTATAGCTGCCGCGATAAGATGGAGAATCGGAGCTTCTGCCGTCACACACCAGGATTTGGTTTTCGAAGAGAAAGAGAAACCGACATTATTGGCGCTTAAGTTGGATTGATATTCAGGAGAAACCAAGCCAGCGAACCACAGCTGAGGCTCGACATGAGACCGAAGACTCCGCTTACTCTTGTCCCGGGCGAAATACCGCCTATCCGGAAGTTACCCATAGCAACGGCAAGAACAACTGCGGAACCCTCGCCCTTCGGCTTCGCTCAGGGTACGGGATGACACTTCGTGCCTTGCCGGGATGCCTCGCCTGTTCCCTCACGCGGTGAGTCGAGTTGTTGTGTCACGCGCAACCGGAAGTAAGCATTCACGGTCCGGACAGTTCCGCGAAGAACAACTGCGGATGTTTCGACTCCACTGCGCTGCGCTCAACATGACAGGCTGGGTTTTGCTGTAGATGGAGAGTGACGGTCGAGCCGGAATTTACGCGGGCGAGATTAGGTTCGTGGTGAGTTGGCGTTGCACCGGCAAGAGCAACCACGGATCCTTCGACTCCCCCTTCACTGCGTTCAGGGTCCGCTCAGGAAAACAGCGTGGCGTGACAGGCTGGGTTTTGCGTAGATGGAGAGTGACGGTCGAGCCGGAAGTTACGCGGGCGAGGTTAGGTTCGTGGTGAGTTGGCGTTGCACAGGCAAGAGCAACCACGGATCCTTCGACTCCCCCTTCACTGCGTTCAGGGTCCGCTCAGGAAAACAGCGTGGGGTGACAGGCTGGGTTCTGCTGTAGGTGGAGAGTGACCGCCGAGCCGGAAGTTACGCGGGCGAGGTTAGGTTCGTGGTGAGTTGGCGTTGCACCGGCAAGAGCAACCGCGGATCCTTCGACTGCCCCTTCACTGCGTTCAGGGTCCGCTCAGGAAAACAGCGTGGGGTGACAGGCTGGGTTCTGCTGCAGGTGGAGAGTGACCGCCGCGGTGGAAAGTACGCGGGCGAGGTTAGATTCGTGGTGAGTTGGCGTTGCACAGGCAAGAGCAACCGCGGATCCTTCGACTCCCCCTTCACTGCGTTCAGGGTCCGCTCAGGAAAACAGCGTGGGGTGACAGGCTGCGTTTTGCGTAGATGGAGAGTGACGGTCGAGCCGGAAGTTACGCGGGCGAGGTTAGGTTCGTGGTGACCTGGCGTTGCACAGGCAAGAGCAAACCCGGATCCTTCGACTCCCCCTTCACTGCGTTCAGGGTCCGCTCAGGAAAACAGCGTGAGGGTAAGTGCGAAGCGGGCTCCAGGAGTGTTGCTGCGCTCAAAACTGGGTCCCGCAATGCGGGATTCGAGGGGTCCATGTGTCTCTCATCACAGCGACTCCAAACCTCCAGGAAGAGACTCACGGTAGCAGATTTTGCGTGATTTCGCGGTCCTGAATCTATGGACTGAAATGGACCGAGCGAGAAACCTGAACCGCGTGCACAAGCGCTGCGATGCCGTTGGAGGCTTTTGGAATGAGCGAAAAGAAAATGGTCATTATGGATGGGAACGAGGCGGCGGCTTCGGTTGCCTATCGACTTTCCGAAGTAGTCGCAATCTATCCCATCACCCCCTCGTCGCCGATGGCGGAGTGGGCGGACCAGTGGCGCTCGGAGGGTAAGAGAAATATCTGGGGTGCGCTGCCCATTGTGGAAGAACTGCAGAGCGAAGGCGGGGCGGCGGGCGCGCTGCACGGTGCATTGCAGGCGGGCGCGTTTGCGACAACGTTCACGGCATCGCAGGGCCTGCTGCTGATGATTCCCAACATGTTCAAGATTGCCGGGGAACTGACCCCGGCGACGATGCATGTGACGGCGCGAACGCTGGCGACCCATGCCCTGTCGATCTTCGGCGACCACTCGTGACGTGATGGCCTGCCGGGCGACAGGGTGGGCGATGCTGTGTTCGAACTCCGTGCAGGAGTGTGCCGATATGGCGCTGATTGCGCAGACGGCTACGCTGGAATCGCGCATTCCGTTCATTCATTTCTTCGACGGCTTCAGGACGTCGCATGAAGTGGGCAAGATCTATCCCATCAGCGACGAGACGATCCGGGCGATGGTGGACGACAAGCACATCATCAAGTTCCGGCAGAACGCATTGAGCCCCGACCGGCCGATCATTCGGGGCACGGCGCAGAATCCCGACGTGTTCTTCCAGGCGCGCGAGGCTTGCTCGCCCTTCCATGCGGCGGTTCCGGGAATCGTGCAGCAGGTGATGGACCGGTTCGCGGCGCAGACGGGGCGCGCATACCACTTGTTTGACTACTACGGCGCGGCCGATGCGGAGCGCGTGATTATTGTGATGGGATCGGGCGCCGAGGCGGCCGAGGAGGCCGTGGACGCGCTGAATCGGATTGGCAAGAAGGTGGGCCTGCTGAAGGTGCGGCTGTATCGGCCATTCGATGCTTCCGCATTCCTGAAGGCGCTGCCGGCGACGGTGAAGTCGATTGCGATTCTCGATCGCTGCAAGGAGCCGGGGGCGATGGGCGAGCCTCTCTACCAGGACATTGTGACGGCGCTGGCGGAGAACGCGGGAGCGCTGCCGTTTGCGCAGCCGACGGTGATTGGTGGACGGTACGGGCTGTCGTCGAAGGAGTTTACGCCGGCGATGGTGAAGGGGATCTACGACGAGCTGGCGAAGACGGCGCCGAAGAACCACTTCACGATCGGCATTGACGACGACGTGAGCCACACCAGCCTGACGTACGATCCGAGCTTCTCGACGGAGGAGCCGCGGACGGTGCGGGCGCTGTTCTACGGGCTTGGTTCGGACGGCACGGTGGGCGCGAACAAGAATTCGATCAAGATTATCGGCACGGAGACGGAGAACTACGCGCAGGGCTACTTTGTGTACGACTCGAAGAAGTCGGGCTCGATGACGACCTCGCACCTGCGGTTCGGGCCGACGCCGATCCGGTCGAGCTACCTGATTTCGCGGGCCAGCTTTGTGGCGTGCCACAACTTCAGCTTCCTGGAGAAGATGAACGTGCTGGAGCCGGCGATACCCGGAGCGGTGTTTCTGCTGAACTCGCCGTTTCCGGCCGACCGAGGTTTGGGAGCATCTGCCGCAGACCACGCAGGAAGAGATCATCCGCAAGAAGATCGACTTCTACGTGATCGACGGGTACAAGGTGGCGCGCGAGGCGGGGATGGGCACGCGCATCAACACCATCATGCAGACGTGCTTCTTTGCGATCAGCGGCGTGCTGCCGCGCGAAGAGGCGATCGAGCAGATCAAGAAGGCCATCAAGAAGACCTACGGCAAGCGCGGCGAGGCGGTGGTGGCGAAGAATTTTGCCGCGGTGGATGCGGCGCTGGCACACCTTGAGAAAGTGGAGCTGCCGACGGCGTCGTCGTCAGAGTTTGACATCACGGGCGTGATCTCGAGCAAGGCTCCCAAGTTTGTGCACGACGTGCTGGGGCAGATTGCTTCGGGACACGGCGATGCGTTGCCGGTGAGCGCGATTCCCGCGGGCGGCGCGTTCCCGACGGGGACGGCGCAGTGGGAGAAGCGCAACATTGCGCAGTTCATCCCGGTGTGGGACAAGGACCTGTGCATCCAGTGCGGCAAGTGCGTGATGGTGTGCCCGCATGCGGTGATCCGCGCCAAGGTGTACAGCGGGGACTTCGCCAGCGATGCGCCGGCAAGCTTCCAATGGGCCAAGCCGAAGTGGAAGGGCATGGAGCAGGAGCGGTATACGCTGCAGGTGGCTCCGGAAGACTGCACGGGTTGCGCGGTGTGCGTGGAAGTGTGCCCGGTGAAGAGCAAGAGCGATGCCAGCCACAAGGCCATCAACATGGCGGCGCAGGCTCCGTTGCGCGAACAGGAGCGGGAGAACTGGGACTTTTTCCTGGGGCTGCCGGAGGTGGACCGCAACAAGCTGTCGCACGGGCAGGTGAAGGACCTGCAACTGCTGCAACCGCTGTTCGAGTTCAGCGGCGCGTGCGCGGGGTGCGGGGAAACGCCGTATGTGAAGCTGCTGACGCAGTTGTTCGGCGACCGGCTTTATGTAGCGAACGCGACGGGCTGCTCGTCGATTTACGGCGGCAATCTGCCGACGACTCCCTATGCCACGAACGCGCAGGGACGCGGCCCGACGTGGGCCAACTCGCTGTTTGAAGATAATGCCGAGTTCGGATTCGGAATGCGGGTGGCGCTCGACCAGCAGAAGGAATTTGCGGAGATGCTGGTGGGGCGCGTGACCGGGGCGATCGGCGACGAGTTGGCGAAGGCGCTGCTGACGGCGCCGCAGAAGACGGAGACGGAGATCAATGCGCAGCGGGAACGGGTGAAGATCCTGCGCGAGAAACTGACCGGTGTGGAGTCGAGCGATGCGCGCAACCTGGCGGCGATTGCCGACACGCTGGTGCGCAAGAGCGTGTGGATTCTGGGCGGCGACGGATGGGCGTTCGACATCGGATTCGGCGGGCTGGATCACGTGCTGGGTTCGGGCAAAAACGTGAACGTGCTGGTGCTGGATACCGAGGTCTATTCGAATACGGGTGGGCAGGCTTCGAAGGCCACGCCGCGGGGCGCGGTGGCGAAGTTTGCAGCGGCCGGAAAGACGAACAGCCGTAAGGACCTGGCCATGGAGGCGGTGAGTTACGGCTCCGTGTATGTGGCGCAGGTGGCGCTGGGGGGCAACGACAGCCATGTGGTGAAGGCGTTCCAGGAGGCTGAGGCGCACGAAGGGCCGTCGATCATCATCGCGTATTCGAGCTGCATTGCGCACGGATACGACCTGGTGCACGGGCTGGAGCAGCAGAAGCTGGCGGTGCAGTCGGGCTACTGGCCGCTGATGCGTTACAACCCGGAGCTGCGCGAGAGCGGCAAGAATCCGTTCCAGCTGGATTCGAAGGCGCCGTCAATCCGGCTGAAGGAGTACGCGTACCGGGAGGCGCGGTACACGATGCTGGCGCGCGGAAATCCCGAAGTGGCGGCGGAGCTGCTGAAGGAAGCGCAGGACGATGTGGAGCGGCAGTGGCGGGTGTACTCGGCAAGGGCCTCGATGCCCGGCCGTGGGGAGACACCGAACATTGCTCCCGAAGAGACGGCCGCAGAGAAACAGGAACCGGTGATTGCCGGAGGACAAGAATGATTGACCTGAGAACAACGTATTTGGGCCTGAAGCTGAAAGGGCCGATCGTGGTGTCGTCAACGCCGCTGTCTGAGACGCTGGACGGCGTGCGGCGGATGGAGGATTGCGGGGCGTCGGCGATTGTGTTGACGTCGCTGTTTGAGGAGCAACTGGCGCTGGAGTCGGGTGCACTGGATGCGGACCTGTCGCGCGGGACGGAGTCGTTTCCGGAGTCGCTGGACTATCTGCCGGACCTGGCCGATTACCGGATGACGCACGAGGTGTACCTGGAGCATATCCGGAAGTGCAAAGAGGCGGTGCGGATTCCGATCGTCGCGAGTCTCAATGGGGCGACAACCGGCGGCTGGGTGCGATTTGCGCGTGAGATGGAAGAGGCCGGCGCGGACGCGATCGAGCTGAATACGTATGCGCTGGCGACGGACCGGGGGCAGACTTCGACGGAGATGGAGCTGCAACTGCTGGAGCTGACGGATAGCGTGTGCCGGGCCGTGAAGGCGCCGGTGGCGGTGAAGTTGTCGCAGTCGTTCACGAGCCTGCCGCACCTGGCGGCGCGACTGGAGGATGCGGGGGCGAAGGCGGTGGTGTTGTTCAATCGCTTCTATCAGCCAGACTTCGATATCGAGAACATGGAAGTACGGCCGACGCTGCACTTTTCTACGCCGTCGGAGCTGTTGCCGCGACTGCACTGGGCGGCGATTCTGTACGGGCACCTGAAGGCGGACATCGGGATTACGGGCGGCGTGCACACGGCAGAGGATGTGCTGAAGTCGGTGATGGCGGGCGGCAGCGTGGCGATGATGGCCTCGGCGCTGCACATTCACGGCATCGAGCACATTGGGCGAGTGCTGGCGGATGTGCAGTACTGGCTGGAGAGGCGGGAGTATGCGTCGCTGGCGGAGACGCGGGGATGCATGAGCAGGCGGTCGGTGCCGGACACTTCGCCGTTCGACCGCGGGAACTATATCAAGACGCTGAGCTCGTATAGTCTGCGGCAGACTGTGGCGGCGTTTTGAGAGCAGCTACTGGCTTTCGGCGCTCTTTATGCGCTTGTAGCCGGTAGCCTGTAGCTCTTTCGACGAACGCTTGTCTGAATCAAATTTGGCGGCTGCATCCGGGTTGGATGCGGCCGCTTTTCTTTGTGCGCGTCTTTGATCGTATGGGGGGTCGCGGCTATGATGCGGTGGGAACGTTTCCAGGGAGGGTGGATGATGCGGAAGCTGATGGGGATCGCGGCGGCGATGGCGGGGTTAGCGCTGGGCGCGGGCCTGCGCGCGCAAGAGGCAGGGAAGTATGAGCCAACGATTGAGTCGCTGGACCGGCATCCGCTGCCGGCGTGGTATGCGGGCGCGAAGCTGGGCATCTTCATTCACTGGGGGTTGTACTCGGTGCCGGGGTGGGCGCCGTTGAGTCATCCGGAGCATGATTTTTCATCGGCGGACTATATCAAGTACAACCCGTACGCGGAGTGGTATTTAAATGTGTTGCGGATTCCGGGGTCGCCGACGGAGGCGTATCACAAGGAGCATTTTGGGGCGAACTTCGGATATTACGACTTTGCGCCGGAATTCAACCGGGAGTCGAAGAAGTGGAATCCGGATGTGATGGCGGAAGTGTTCAAGGAGGCGGGGGCGCGGTACGTGGTGCTGACTACCAAGCATCATGAGGGCTTCACGCTGTGGCCGAGCACGACGGCGAACCCGAGCGCCAGTCTCAAGGCGGGGCAGCTTCATGCGGAGCGGGATATTGTGGGCGACCTGACGAAAGCGGTAGAGAAGCAGGGGCTGAAGATGGGGCTCTACTACTCGGGCGGGTACGACTGGACGTTCAATACCGGGCCCATCGAGACGGAAAAAGATTACGAGGCGGTGAAGCCGGAGTCGCAGGCTTACGGGGATTACGCGTTTGCGCAGATTCATGAGCTGATCGATCGGTATCATCCGGCGGTGCTATGGAACGATATCGACTGGCCCAAGACGGGACGGCCGCTCCAGGTGGAGGCGGACTACTACAACGCAGTGCCGGATGGGGTGATCGACGATCGGTTCGGTATCAAGCATGCGGATTTTACCTCGCCCGAGTACGCGAAACTGGACAAGATCAGCGAGAAGAAGTGGGAGGAGTGCCGCGGGCTGGGAAGGTCGTTCGGGTACAACCGGGCGGAGGGCGAGAAGGAGACGATTGCCCCGGGAGAGCTGATTGCGCTGCTGGTGGATATTGTGAGCAAGAACGGGAACCTGCTGCTGGATGTGGGGCCGGAGGCGGATGGGACCATCCCGCCTGTGCAGATGGAGCGGCTCAAGGCGCTGGGGGCGTGGCTAAAACAGAATGGCGAGGCGATTTTCGATACGACGCCGTGGACGCGGGCGGAAGGAAAGAGCGCGGAGGGGGATGATCTGCGGTTTACGCGCAAGGGGGATGACCTCTATGTGACGGTGTTGGGGACGCCGAAGGGGAAGACGTTGACGCTCGAGGATCTGGCGAAGGGCGCGGGTGCTGCGACAGAACTTGGGAGTGGAAAGTCGCTTGGTGTTCAGGGGGACAATGGAAAGGTGCGGATTACGCTGCCAGAGCATCTGCAAGGTGACTATGCGTACTCTTTCAAGCTGGCGGGGTATGCCCGTTAATTGGATTGGAGAAGGCTGAGGATGGTGTCTTCAAGGATTCGGCAGGCTTCGGGGAGGGCAGCGGTAACGTCGGGGCTGAAGGATTCGCCGAGTTCGGTTGAGCAGGCTCCGATGGTGAGAAGCAGGGAAGTGCGCGGGGTCGAATCGTATAGTTCCTTGGCAAGCGAGAGGAGTTCGGGGGCGCCGGTGTGATGGGTGGCAAGGCCGGGGTTGGGTGCGGTTGGTTCGACTGCGGAGAGACGAATTTCGCCGGGGGCCGAGGCGATCGAACAATCGAGGAAGAGGACGGAGCCGCCGCTTGCGATGTCTGCGGCAAGGTCGGGGGTCCACTGCAGGCGGGAGATGACGCGGACGCTGCGGATCAGAGGCGAATTGTCTCTCGGCCCACTCGGCTAGCCAGGGGCCGATGCCGTCGTCGCTGCGCAGGGTGTTGCCGCAGGCGAGGATGAGACAGCGGGGTCTGGTGGATTCCATTGGCTAATGGTATCGGGTGGAGGTCGGGGAGATTCGCGGTTTCCCATCCTTTCCTCAAGAGCGCGGAAAGGATGGGGCGCGGAATTGGGGTGGCGATCTGAGTTCCTAAAGACTGGGCTAGTCGCGGACCACTGTGTCGACGACTTCGTGGTCAGCGTTGAGCAGGGTTAACATCAGAGGCATCTGGCCGAAGGCGTGAGTGCTGCAACTCAGGCAGGGGTCGAAGGTGCGGACTACGGCTTCTACGCGGTTGAGGACGCCTTCGGTAAACTTGCCATCCTTGACGTAGTGGCGCGCGGCCTGCAGAACGCCCTTGTTCATGGCGTTGTTGTTCTGGCCGGTGGCGATGACCAGGTTGGCCCAGGTGATGAGGCCGTTCTCGTCGACTTTGTAGTGGTGGTGCAGCGTGCCCCGTGGGGCCTCGGCCTGGCCTGCGCCTTCAAGACGGTTGACGCCGGCGCTGGCGCGGACGTGCTTGTCGAGGATGAGCGGGTCGGTGAGGATCTGCTCGATCTTCTCGATGCCGTGGAGAATTTCGATGAGGCGGGCGTGATGGTAGTAGAAGGAGCTCTGCACAGGGCCGGCGGCGAGCTGCTTGAACTCGGCCAGCTCATCGTCGGCGAGCGGGGTGCCCATGGAAGTGGCGATGTTGAGGCGGGCCAGGGGACCGACGCGGTAGCTGCCTTCGGGGTAGCCGAGGGGTTTGTAGTAGGCGAACTTGGTGAAGCTGTAATTTTCGACCGCTTCTCCGATGACCTCAGTAAAGCGATTGGCGGTAATGCCGTCCTCAATGACGTTGCCGGCGGAATCGATGAAGCGGAGCGCGCCGTCAGTGAACTCGACCGAGTCGTCTTCGTTGATCAGGCCCATGTAATTGGACTGGAAGTTGCCGAAGACCGCGATCTCGGGGCGGAAGGTATCGGCGATTTGCTTGTAGGCGGCGAGCGCTAGTTTTATTCCGTAATAGGCTTCGGGAAGCATCGCGAGAATCTCATCGCGATGGGCGACCGCGAGCGGTTCGGTGACACCGCCGGGAATGACCCATCCGGGATGGATCCGTTTTTTGCCGAGAAGCTCGATGATGTGCTGGCCGAAGCGGCGCAAGCCGACACCCGCACGGCCCAGTTCGGGCTTGGCAGCGACCACACCGAAGATGTGGCGGGTGTTGGGGTCGGAGTCCATGCCGAGCAGCAGGTCGGGGGAGGACAGGTAGAAGAAGCTGAGCGCGTGCGATTGAATCATCTGCGCGAGGTTGAGCATGCGCCGCAATAGGGCGGCGGTGTGCGGGATGCGCACCGACATGATGGCCTCGCAGGCCTTTGCCGAAGCGATGAGATGCGAGACCGGGCAGATGCCGCAGATGCGGGCCATGAGGCTGGGCATCTCGTAAAACGGACGGCCCTCGGAAAAGCGTTCAAAGCCGCGGACTTGCGTGACGTGGAAGTGCGCGTCCTCGACTTCGCCCTGGCCGTTGAGCTGGATGGTGATCTTGCCGTGGCCCTCAAGGCGTGTGACGGGATCGATGGTAATGGTCTGGGACATCAGGAACTCCTTGGTTCAGGCTCGGTGGTTCGGGCTCGATTCCTACGCTCCGAAGCGGGTGAGGGCGGGGATGTCCAACGGTCCGCCAGTTACCAGGGCGACGAGCGCCGAGTGAAAGGTGTCCGCCGACGGCGGGCAACCGGGAAGGAAGACGTCTACGTCGACAAACTCGTGGATGGGCCGGACCACTTTAAGCAGCCGGGGCACGACCACACACGGAATTTGCGCCTGGACGGTCGCATTCTCGATGTAGGCGCGGTGGAGGATGGCTTCCGGCCCGATGGGATTGCGCATGGATGGCACGTTGCCGGCCACCGCGCAGTCGCCCATGGCGACGAGCGTTTTGGAGTGGGCGCGAACCTTTTTGATCTTGATCTCATCGTCCATGGATGCGACAGCGCCCTCGACGAGAGCGATATCGACCATGTCGGGAAAGACCTTGGCGTCAACGATGGGGCTATAGACCAGGTCAACCAACTCCGCCAGTTCGATCAGGCGTTCATCCATGTCGAGGATGGACATGTGGCAGCCGGAGCATCCGTCGAGCCAGACCGTTGCCAGTTTCAGTTTGCTCATTGTGCTTCCCTCATCATGTTCAGGTAGGGCAGGAAATCGGGATACTTGGGATGATCGGAGCCGATCTTGCTCTTGTCGAAGAGGGCTCCGGTGGGGCAAACCTGGACGCACTTGCCGCAGCGCGTGCAACTGGAAGTTCCCCATGGCTCATTCAAGTCGGAGATGATCATGGAATCGATGCCGCGGCCCATCACGTCCCACACGTGGGCGCCTTCAATCTCGGCGCAGACACGGACGCAGCGCGTGCACAGGATGCATCGATTGTGATCGAGGGTGAAGCGCTCATGCGAGGCATCGACGGGAAGTTCGGGGTTGCGATAGGGCAGGTGGACGTGGGTCATACCCTGCTCCTGCGCCAAGGTTTGCAGTTCGCAATGGCCGTTGGACACGCAGACCGAGCAAATATGATTACGCTCCGTGAAAAGCAGTTCGAGGATGGTGCGGCGGTGTTTCTGCAGGCGCTCCGATTGGGTGGTGACTTCCATGCCTTCGAAGATCGAGGTGACGCAGGCGGGAAAGAGCTTGGGGCTGCCCTTGACCTCAACCACGCAGATGCGGCAGGCGCCCACATCGCTGAGCCCATCGAGGTGGCAAAGCGTGGGGATGTCGATGCCGTTTTCCCTGGCGACTTCAAGGATGGTCTGTCCGGCGCGAGCACTTACGTTCTTGCCATCAATAAAGAGTGTTTTGACGTCTACGGCGGGGCTCATGCCAGGACCTCCTGATGGTGCTCGACAGGCGCCGGCGCTTCAATGTTGCAGACTCCGGCCGGACAGCGCTTGTTGACGATGTGCTCGATGTACTCGTTTTTGAAGTACCGCAACGTGCTCAGCACGGGGTTGGGCGCCGACATACCCAGGCCGCAGAGGCTGGTCTCCTTGATGGTGCTCCCCAGATCGACGAGCAGGTCGAGGTCGGCCATGCTTCCCTCGCCACTGCAGATGCGCGTGAGGATGGTATGCATCTGCGCGGTCCCGGCGCGGCAGGGGATACATTTGCCGCAGGACTCGGTTTTGCAGAACTCGACGAAGAAGCGGGCCACATTGACCATGCAGGAGGTATCGTCCATGACGATCATGCCTCCGGAGCCCATCATGGAGCCTGCCTGAATGAGCGACTCGTAGCTGACCTCGATGTCGAGTAGTTGTTCAGGGATGCAGCCGCCGGAAGGGCCGCCGGTTTGAACCGCCTTGAATTTGTGACCGTCGGGAACACCGCCGCCGATGCCCTCGATAATCTGGCGGAGCTTCATTCCCATGGGAACTTCGACCAGGCCGGTGTTGGTGATTTTGCCGGTCAGCGCAAAAACCTTGGTGCCCTTGCTCTTCTCGGTGCCGATTTCGCCGAATTTCTTGGCGCCCATGCGAATGATGGGTGCGATGTTGGCGAAAGTCTCGACGTTGTTGATGAGTGTGGGCCTGTTCCACAGGCCGCTGACGGCGGGGTACGGCGGCCGCGGTTTGGGCTGGCCGCGCTTGCCTTCGATGGAGGCGATGAGCGCGGTTTCTTCGCCGCAAACAAAAGCGCCGGCGCCGAGGCGAATCTCCACATCGAAGCTGAAGGGCGTGTTGCAGATATTGTTGCCGAGCAGACCGCGGCGGCGGGCATCGCGGAGACAGGCCTGGAGCCGTTGCACAGCGAGGGGGTACTCCGCACGAACGTAGATGTAGCCTTTGCTGGCGCCCACGGCATAGGCGGCGATGGCCATGCCTTCGAGCACGCGCTGCGGGTCACTTTCGAGGACGCTGCGATCCATGAATGCGCCGGGGTCGCCCTCGTCGCCGTTGCAGATGACGTACTTGATATCGCCGATGGCCTTTGCCACGGTGCCCCACTTGAGACCGGTGGGATAGCCGCCGCCGCCGCGACCGCGGAGGCCGCTCTCGGTGATTTCCTTGATCACATCGTTCGGCTCCAGTTCGGAGAGCACCTTGACCAGGGCGAGGTAGCCATCGCGCGCGATGTAATCTTCAATTCGCTCGGGATCGATGTGGCCGGAGTTTTCGAGAACCACGTGCACCTGTTGATCGAAGTGCTCGCGCAGGTCGCATTGCAGGTCGGTAACCGGCGCGCCACCGAGGCTGGCAACGACGGTTGCAGCGTGGGTGGCGTTCACATGCTGATAGAGGATCTCTTCGGGGTCGACAAGCACCAGCGGGCCAGCGGCGCAGAGGCCCATACATCCGGTGCGGCGCACGAGAACCTGCTTGCCGGAGGCTGCAACTTCCGCCGCGAGTGCTTCCTTGAGTTTGTCAGAGTGCTGGCTGAGGCAACCTGTGCCCATGCAAACGTTGACTTCGTGATCGTACTTCGCGTTTTCAAGGCGTACGGATTCGGCAATCTGTTCGAGTTCTTCCAGGTTCATTCCACCGCCCACCTTTCCAGTTGCTCAATCATCTGGTCACCCAACATCTGGCCGCGGAGTTCACCGTCTGTGAGCACCACCGGGGCGCGTCCGCAGGCACCGACGCAGCGTGCGGTCATGAGACTGATCTTGCCATCTTTCGTGGTCTGGCCCTGCGGGATGCCGAGACGCTTTTCCGCTGCGGCTACCAGCTTGTCAGTCCCCTTGATGTAGCACGCCGTACCGGTGCAGATGGTCATAGTGTGCTTGCCCGGCGGTTTAAGGCTGAAGTAGTGATAAAACGTGACCACGCCATAGGCCTGACTCAGCGGGACGCGCAGAGAATTGGCCACGAAGCGGATTGCATCGTCGTCGAGGTAACCGAACGAAGATTGAACGGTATGGAGTGTTTCAATCAGTGCGTGACGGGCAAAGCCATTCTTGCGCATGGTGCCGTTCACGATCTTCCAACGTTTGTCGTCGCTGGGCAGCGGCGGAGGTGTGAATGCTGGCACGTTTCCTCCCGAAGATGCGGGGCCCGGGCGGGCTTTCGTAGCAGCTGTGGAATTCGCCCTTCGGGCCTACTCTTGTTGTAAAAGCGGCGCTGTCAACTGCACGGTGACGAGTGTCACGGCCCAAGCGGTCAATCCCATTTAGCGGTACGAATTAGGGGATTCGTGTCCCTGTCCTAAGCCTTTGCAGGGACTGTGGTTAACGCGAGGTGAGCGGGTTCAGCCGAGTTGGGGGAGACGGTCAGAGATGCCGAAGAGAAAGATTACCCCAATGATAAAGCTGTAGGCGGCGCCCATCCACGCAATGGCGTGATAAAAGCGGGGATGAAAAGCTCCGGTCTTGAATGCGCCTCCGATTGAGGCTGTCATGAGACCGTTCATGGCGACGAGTCCGAGACAAAATGCCCCCAGGCCCATCATTCCGTTGCCCGTGCCGCCGAGGCTCTTGGCGAGAAAAAACAGGGCGAGTTGGCTGGGGGTTTCGGCGCCGATTCCGTGAAGAACGCCAATAAGGAAGACCGATTTTCCGTTATACATCCACTGGAAACGCTGCGGCTTATGCACGGCGGGGTTGAAGAGTCTGCGCACGCGCCACGCAGCCCAGATCAACCCGTTAATGGCGATGGCCAGCCGGCTCTCGATGCGGCTGTGATGATGGTTGTGTACGTCTTTCCGCAGGATGCCGGCCACGACGCCGAATCCGAGGATGATGAGGGTCAGGCCGATGAGCCGCTCGGTCCAGTGATCGAGCCCTTCAGGAAGGCCCATGTGCATCTCGAGGACAGCTACCCCGAGTATGGCGACCATAAAGGCATGGCCGAGCGCGTAGGTTATGCCGAGGCGGAGTCCGCTCTTCCAGTTGCTCTGTACGGCTGTGATATCGGAGATGGCGGCGAGGTGATCGTAATCGAATCCGTGACGCAACCCGAGGACCAGGCAGGAGCCGATCGCGGCGTCGATTTTCCAGTCGCCCGGAAGGATGATCACGACTGAAGTATAGAGCAGGGAAGCGAGGACGGGCTGCAGACAGGATGGCGGGTCGGAAAGGTCACTTGACCGTTAGCGTGCCGGTGCCCGTTCGATCTGGTAGCCGGTGTATTCGATCTCAATGGTAGTGGGACCGAGCAGCCAGCTGGGCGAAGTGGCGGTGGCGTGAGTCGCCATGGGAAAGCCGTCGATGGTGGCGTACTGCCGCGCAACCTGTGTGGGGCCCACAAGCACCGAAGGACTCTTCACGGTGACCCCGGCCAATTGCACGATGGAGTCGTCCTGGGCGTCAACCCAGAGATCGCCTTGGAAAAGGTAGGGAGAGCTTCTCCGCGGGACAATGGAGAGAGCAATGCATCTGCGGCCGTCGACCACTTCGTTTCCTTTTACGTGCATGATGTAGTTGGCGGAAGTGATGACAGCCGTGCCGCGGTTGGCGGGCAGGGTCGCGGTCCTCTCGCTTTCGAGGACTCGCCCCAGCAATTGCTTGCGGATGATCTCGGAACCGCTTTCGCTGAGGATCTGATAGGCCTTGCCTTTGTCCTTTTGATAAGTCGTCTTCACCTTCATTTCGGCCGCGGAATGCACCTTGTCGTGGTTGCGAAAAACGGAATAGTGCTCAGTAACCGTGTAAGAGACGATGTTGTCATCGCGGGCGGCAACGGATGCATCAATCCCCTGGATGACTGCAGAGTCGTCCGATTGCGCTATGGTCAGGGTTGAGAGGCCAAGGAGACAAACCGCTGTCCATATGAGTTGATTGATAACTTTGCACCGCATGCCGAACATAGTCTGAATGAAGTCTACCAATGGGGGGAAGCGTAACGGGTTCCGCATGGGCGAACGGATAACGGTGACTAAGACACCGATACCCCACCCCGCGTGATGCTTGCTCGCAAGATGGGGTATCCAATGGCCGCCTATCCATTGATAGAGATGCGGCGGTTACCTCTGGGCGTTAGCTTCTGCCTTGGCGCCGCGTACTGCCTGGAGGAAGGCATGGGCTGAAGGCGGCGGCGGAACCTTGCCGGTCAGCACCTGGCGCTCGGTTACGTCACTGCTGTATACGGCAGTCATGGAGTCACGATCTTCGTGGACGGCTGCGCCATTCAGAGTGAGTCCAGCAAAGACGCCTTTGGCGCGGGAGTAGGTCAGGATTTCGGCATTCATCTTCCAATCGGTGTCAGCGGAGGCATGACGCCCAACCGGACCGGCCGCCGCGGAAGCGTCGGCTCCAACTTTAAACTTGCTGTTGAGCAGATGTTCCATGCCCTGATCATTTTGAATGATCATGACAAGGTCGATTCCTTCCACACCGATCTGCAGGCCCCAGCTTCCGCCCTCAATCGAAAAGAAGCCTGGCGCGCTCCATCCGTGATCAGTGCGGCAGGTCGCCACGCCGCGGCCACCCTCGGCACCGAAAACAAACCCGCCCTTTACCATGTGGGGAACCACGGCTACGCACTTGGCATGTTCCAGAACCTCTTCCGGGATGCCCTTGTCTCCGGCTGCCATGATTTGATGCAACACTTCAGCGGCTTTGTCGAGGCGGTCTGTGGCAGCTTCCCGGGGGGTGTCACCTGCTGCCCATCCGAGACTTGCGACGCCCAGCATCGCAGTCATAACCATCAATTGTCTTTTCATTGGTTCATTCTCCTCGCGTTGGAACAGAAGGGAACTGCTTTCACGGGCAGTCTACCCGCCAAACTTCCGCGGCTCGCGTCAGCCGCTAATAGGTTAAATGGCAAGTGCCGCCTATTGGTTGCCCGAGAGCGGAGTTAGGGGAAGATGGCCGCACTTGCGAACACGAGAAGAATGAAGAAGATGGAGCGTGGAAGGTCACATGCGCTATGCTTGCCTTTCGAAGGCGAGACACAGTGCTTCCCCATCCGGTAACCAATCGCAAACGAAAGTCGGTGCGAGTACGGGGCGTTGTGCAGGGAGTCGGGTTTCGGCCGTTCGTCTACCGCATCGCCATTGATTCTCACTTATCCGGCTCCATCGGAAATGATACGGACGGAGTCACGATCGAAATCGAAGGCCCGGATGAGGATGTCGCCACGTTTCTGAAGCGGCTGCGTGGGGAGTCGCCTGCGATGGCGCGCATTGACTCGATCGACGTGACTGATCTTGACCTCACGGGCGAGTCGGGATTCTCGATTGTGAGCAGCCGGGTTGTGGGGCGCGTCAGTACAGGGATTCCCGCCGACGCGGCCGCCTGCAACGACTGCATACGCGAATTACTCGACCCGCGCGATCGCCGTTACCGCTATCCATTTCTGAACTGCACCAACTGCGGGCCGCGGTTCACGATCACACGCAGCATTCCATATGACCGCCCGCACACCTCTATGTCGGCTTTCCCCATGTGCGCAGCCTGCCAGGCCGAGTACGGGGACCCGCTCAATCGCCGATTTCACGCTCAGCCCAATGCGTGCTGGGAATGCGGGCCGCACGTCCGGCTCGTGGGCGCTGATGGCGACGTGATTGTTGCGGACGATCCGATCGCCGCGTGCATCGACCGACTATTGGATGGTCAGGTCATGGCGATCAAGGGCATCGGTGGTTTTCATCTGAGTGTGGATGCGACCAACGAGGAGGCGGTCAGACGCCTGAGGGAGCGCAAGCGCCGCTACGGCAAGCCGCTCGCGGTGATGGTGCGCGATGCGGAGACCGCGCGGATCCTGTGCAGCCTCACCGATGAGGAAGAGAAGCTGTTGCAGACCGCGGCGAGACCGATCGTGCTGGCGCAAGCGCGGCAGGACAGCGGGATAGCGCCTTCGGTTGCGCCGGGAATTCCCTGGCTGGGGCTGTTTCTGCCATACGCGCCGCTGCAACATTTGCTGTTTACAGACCCACGCGTGTGCGCGCTGGTGATGACGAGTGCCAACCTCAGCGAGGAGCCCATCGCGATCGATAACGACGAGGCTCGCTCGCGGCTTGCGGACATTGCCGATGCATTCCTGATGCACAATCGCGAGATACTGCAACGCTGTGACGACTCCGTCGCAGCAGTCGTGGACGGCGCGCCGCAACTCATTCGCCGAGCGCGTGGCTATGTACCGCTGGCCATCGATCTGCCGCTCGAAGCACCGCCGCTACTGGCCGTGGGCGGTCATTTGAAGAGCGTCTTCACCCTGGCGCGAGGCCGGTTTGCATTTCAAAGCCAGCACCTGGGGGATCTGGAAAGCCTGACTGCGGTGGCGTTTTTCGAGGAATCACTGACTCACCTCATGCACACGTTCGAGGTGGAACCACAAGCAGTTGTCCACGACATGCATCCGGGCTACATGTCGACAGCGTGGGCACAGAAGTGGGCGCGAACAAAAGGCGTCCCGTTGGTTCCAGTGCAGCATCATCATGCGCATATTGCCGCGTGCATGGCTGAACACGCTCTCGACGGGCCGGTGATTGGTCTGTCGCTGGATGGAACCGGCTACGGCACGGACGGACGAATCTGGGGTGGGGAGGTGCTGGTTTGCACTCTCCATGCATTTGATCGCTTCGCGCATCTCGAGTACGTCCCGATGCCTGGCGGAGACGCAGCGGTGCGCGAGCCGTGGCGCATGGCTCTTGGCCATCTGAACGCGGCGGGACTCGATGTGGCATCGACATCAACACTGAGGCTCCTCGGCGCAACCGCGCAAGAGGCCCGGCTCCTGACGCAGATGATCAATCGAAGTTTGAACGCGCCGCTGACTTCGAGTCTTGGTCGCCTCTTTGATGCCGCTGCGACGGTGATTATGGGCCGGCGCAAAGTGGACTACGAAGCCCAGGCGGCGATCGAGTTGGAAGGCGTGGCTCTTGGCGAGCCCGACGACGTGGGGTTCTATCCGGTGCTGCTGTCCGTGGGCAACTGGCCCCACGAACCGTCGAGATTAAGCGTGGCGGCGCTGTGGCGCGAAGTGCTGAACGACATAGAGCGAGGTGTGCGCAAATCGCGGATCGCGGCACGCTTTCACGCGAGCATCGCGAACGGTTTTGAACAAGCAGCGGTGGCTGCGCGCGCCGCCACAGGAATCGAGATCGTCGCAATGAGCGGAGGCGTGATGCACAACCGGCGCCTGAGTCGTCTGCTCCGCGCCGCTCTCGAGTCGCAGGGGTTTCGCGTGGTCCAGCATCGGCGTGTGAGCCCCGGTGATGGCGGCCTCAGCTACGGACAGGCTGCCGTAGCCGCAGCCATTCTGAGAAAGCGCTAGCCAAGCTTCACGAGTTGTTCTGCTTCGATTCGCGGGCCAAGGATGGAGATGCGTGGAACACGCCCTCGCAACATGGCCACCTCGTCGCACCGATGCAGGCGTGGACATGCCTGGCAATCTTTGAATATCTTGTCCGGTAACTCGGTCTTATCTTCCACGGTTCGGAATCCGTATTTGAAAAAGAAGTCGGGAATACGCGTGAAGAGGCAGACTGAGGCGATGCCGTGATCCTCGGCTTCATCGATAAGTGCGCTAAGAATGCGGCCGCCGGCCCCCTGGCCTTTGGCTTCCGGCTTGACGACGATGGAGCGCACCTCGGACAAGTGCGGTCCGTAGAGGTGCAACGCACCACAGCCGAGAAAGACGCCGCCATCGGACTCCGCTACGGTGAAATCGCGGATGTTCTCGCAAATTTCGGCAAAGGGCCGTTTCAACAGCGTGCCGTCGCCGGAGAGAGAGTTGACCAGGTCGTAGACGTTGGAGGCATCCTGAAGCCGCGCCTTACGCACCAGCATGAACAACCTCCTGCTGGTCCGGTGAATCCAGGCTCACTGTTCCGTATTTTGCGGTCAACGCCTGTACACGTTTTGCAGCGTCGGCCAGCGCTTCTTTCACGCGATGGCGCGCTGTTCCTCCGATGACGTCATGACAATCGAGCGTAGCCTCCAGCGTAACGGCCGCGAAAAAGTCGTGATCAAACTCGCCTCCGAACTGCCGCAATTCTTCGAGATTCAGATCGCCGAGTTCGCAACCCTTGTCGAGGCAATAACGAACGGCGTTGCCAATCTTTTCGTGTGCCTTACGGAAGGGAACGCCTTTGTGCACAAGGTAGGTTGCCGCGGCCATCGCATTCAGGAATCCGGTTCCGCAGGCCGCCTGCATGCGGTCGGTCCGGAAGCGAAGAGCGCGCGTAAACGCCGCCAGAAGATAGCTCATCATGTGCGCCTGGCCGGTGGCGGCGAATACCGGCTCCTGGGTTTCCTGCATGTCCTTGTTGTAGGCCAGTGGAAGCCCTTTGAGCAGCAGGGTTACGGTCTCGGCCGCTCCGTGAATGCGACCGACTTTGGCGCGCATCAACTCCGTTAAATCGGGATTCTTCTTTTGGGGCATGGCGCTCGACCCTGTAGAAAACTGCTCCGGCAGATCGACGAAACCGAACTCCGCCGTAGCGAAGAGCGTGATTTCTTCAGCAAACCGGCTTGCGTGCAGGGCAAACAACGTGAGCGCCTGCAAGTACTCCAGTACAAAGTCCCGATCACTTGTGGCGTCGATGGAGTTGGAGGTGGGCGCGGTGAAGTGGAGTTCGTCGGCGGCGATGGTGCGGTCGAGCGCGAGCGTAGCGCCCGCCACAGCTCCTGACCCCAGGGGGCAAAAGTTCAAACGCGCCACGCAGTCTTCAAGACGCGACGCATCGCGTAGCACCATCTCGACGTAAGCCAGCAGCCAGTGCGCAACCAGAACGGGCTCGGCGCGTTGCAGATGCGTGTAAGCCGGCATGACCGCGTCGCCGGCCGCCTGGGCCTGTTCGACGAGCTGCCCCGCCCAAGCGCCGAGATGCGCCAAAATCAAGCGGATGCGGAAGCGGATGAAGAGCCGCAGGTCGGTGGCGATCTGCTCGTTGCGGCTGCGTCCGGTGTGCAGCTTGAGGGCTAAATCGCCGATCGTCTCGGTCAGGCGTCGCTCCACAAAATGATGGATGTCTTCGGCATCGGGGTCATCCCGTCGGGCCTGGTCATCGTTCGCGGCGTATCTGTTCGCCAGGTCGTCGAGTGCGGCGGAGATCCGGGCACATTCGCCCGGAGTGAGGATGCCGGCGGCCTGCAAGGTCAGTGCGTGGGCCTTACTGGCCGCAACTTCCTCGCCCAGCAGTTGATAGTCGAAGCGGATCGACCGCTGCCAGAAATCGAAAAATGGATCGACGGACGCGCGAAAGCGGCCCGACCACATCTTCCCGGATTGTTGTTCGTTCGCCATTATCTGTTTTCAGTTCCCTCTTCTTGTTCCTACCGATGTGCAATCGGCCAAGCTATTTCTTATCCTTACCATCGTTCAACTGGGGCATCTCCGTGCCTTTGCTCAGGGTGAGGAGTCCTGCTGCGGCATACGTGAGGAGCTTCTCGCGGGTGTCGGTAATGTCCAGATTGCGCATAGTGAGCTGGCCGATGCGGTCGCGCGGCGAGAAGGTAGACGCCGTCTTCTCCATGCTGAGGCGCTCGGGGTGGAATGTGAGGTTGGGCGACTCGGTGTTGAGGATCGAGTAATCATTGCCGCGGCGCAGCTCAAGGGTGACCTCGCCGGTTACAGGTTTGGCCACCCAGCGCTGGGCGGATTCGCGGAGCATGATGGCCTGGGGATCGAACCACCGGCCCTGGTAGAGCAGTCGTCCAAGCTTGCGGCCATTCTCGCGGTACTGCTCGATGGTGTCTTCGTTGTGGATTCCAGTAATGAGACGCTCGTAGGCGATGTAGAGCAGGGCAAGGCCCGGCGCCTCGTAGATACCGCGACTCTTTGCCTCGATGATGCGGTTCTCAATCTGGTCAGACATACCAAGCCCGTGACGGCCGCCGATGCGGTTGGCTTCGAGCAGAAGGCCGACGGAATCCTCGAAATGCCGGCCGTTGAGAGCCACCGGGAAGCCTTCTTCAAAGCGGACCGTAATCTCCTCGCGCGGCACCTCGACGTCGTCCCGCCAAAAGGCGGTTCCCATGATGGGAACAACAATCCTGACAGACGAGGAGAGGTGCTCCAGGTCCTTGGCTTCGTGAGTTGCGCCCAGAATGTTGGAGTCGGTGGAGTAGGCCTTTTCGGCCGACATTTTGTAGGCAAACCCGGACCGCTGCATGAAGGCGGACATTTCGGCGCGGCCGCCCAGTTCATCAATGAAGGTGGGGTCAAGCCAGGGCTTGTAGACCTTGAGCTCAGGATTGACGAGCAGGCCGTAGCGATAGAAGCGCTCGATATCATTCCCTTTGAAGGTCGATCCGTCCCCCCAGATGTGAACGTCATCTTCCTTCATGGCGGACACGAGCATGGTGCCGGTGACGGCGCGGCCAATGGGGGTGGTATTGAAGTAGGTGACGCCGGCGGTGCTGATGTGGAACGCACCAGCCTGCAGTGCCGCTATGCCTTCGCGGACGAGCGGGCCGCGGCAGTCGATCAGGCGAGCCACTTCAGCGCCGTATTCGATGGCCTTGCGCGGAATCTCATCGTAATCGGCTTCATCGGGCTGGCCGAGGTTCGCTGTATAGGAATAAGGGAGGGCGCCCTTCTGCTTCATCCAGTGCAGCGCGGCGGAGGTGTCGAGGCCGCCGGAGAAAGCAATCCCTACTTTCTCGCCGATGGGAAGGGACTCAAGAATCACAGACATGCTTACCGGTCCTCAATTGATTTTTCCAGCAAATAATGGATGACTACTGCAGCGCGATGCTGGTAGCTAAGTATTAAACTTCTC
This sequence comes from uncultured Acidobacteriota bacterium, assembly GCA_963744185.1. Lineage (GTDB taxonomy): Bacteria > Acidobacteriota > Terriglobia > Terriglobales > Acidobacteriaceae > Telmatobacter. The sequence goes on from CAVUSR010000004.1 coordinate 437,498, forward strand.
CACGTTCGACAACCCGCCCAGCAACAGCAGCAGCAACGCCTTTTGCGCGTGCATGCGGTTTTCCGCCTGGTCAAACACGATGGACTGCGGGCCGTCGAGGACCGCATCGGTTACTTCGGCATTGCGGCGCGCCGGCAGGCAATGCATAAAGACTGCATGCGAAGCAGCCTTCTGCATCAGGGTCTCGTTTACCTGGAACGGCCGGAAGATGGGTGCCCGCTTGGTAGACTCGTGCTCGAAGCCCATGCTCACGCAAACGTCTGTGTAAACGGCATCGGCATTCTCCACGGCTGCTTGCGGGTCTTGCAGCAAACGCACTTCGCATCCGTTGGCCTCGGCGATCTCCCGAGCCTTGGTCACGATTTCGATATCAGGCGAGTAGCCGCGCGGGGTAGCAACGGTTACATTGCATCCCAGTTGCGATCCAGTGAGCATGAGCGAGTGGCATACATTGTTGCCGTCGCCAACGTATGTGAAATTGAGACCTGTCACCGAGCCAAAATGCTCCTGCAGGGTCATGAAGTCCGCCAGAGCCTGGCACGGATGCTCAAAGTCAGAGAGCGCGTTGATGACCGGAACCCGGGAGTTCGCGGCCATTTCCGTGATGGTGTCGTGGGCGTAGGTGCGGAGCACGATCACGTCCACCCAGCGCTCCACGTTTCGGGCGACGTCGGCGATCGATTCGCGCTCCCCCAAAGGCGAACTGGTGTGGTCGACAAAAATCGCATTACCGCCCAAGGTGCTGAACCCTGTCTCGAAGCTCAGTCGCGTACGCAGGCTGGCTTTCTCAAACATCAACACCATCTGCTTCGCGTCGAGCGCATGGCGATAGGGGCGCGGATTGCGCTTCACATCGTGCCCGAGGTTGAGGAGGGCGCGGACTTCGGCACTCGAGAGGTCGGCGATGGAACAGAGGTCCTCACCGGCCAGGCGAGCCGCCGCGTTGATAATGTCAGGATCGTTTTGAATGGGTAGGGCCGATTCCCGGCGCTCGATGGTCGCTTTGCTAGCCACGGTGTTGTCCTCCTGCGGCTTGGGTGGAATGCGCGCCGCTGAACACGGCGCCGTGCTGCGTTAAAATCTCGTCGAGCGCGGCAATGGCAGTATCCACGTGGGCGCGTTCGATGGTGTAGGGCGGCAGGAATCGGAGCACCGTGTCGCTGGTGCAGTTGATGATGATGCGGCGTTTGAGCATTTCGGCCACGGCGAGCTTGGCAAGCTGGGCGGAATCGAGCTCTGCCCCGATCATCAGCCCCTTGCCGCGCACGTCGATGATCGCCTCGTGCTTTGCCGCGAGCGAACGAAGCTGCGTCATGAAGTACTCGCCGACCTCTTCCGCGTGGCCAAGCAGGCCTTCCTGTTCCATAGTGTCGATAACCGCGATGGCCACCGCGCACGCCAGCGGGCCGCCGCCGAATGTTGTTCCGTGCATTCCGGCATGAATCGCGCGCGCCGCCTCTTCTGTGCACGCAATCGCGCCCAGCGGAATTCCGCCTGCCAACGGCTTCGCAAGCGTGGTTACATCAGGCAGAATCCCGTAGTGCTGATACGCGCACCACTTGCCGGTTCGGCCCATTCCGGCTTGGATTTCGTCCACGATCAGCAGTGCCCCCGTGGAACTTGCGAGCTTCCGCGCCTCGGCAAGGAATTCCTGCGTCAGCGGCCGTACTCCGCCCTCGCCCTGGATTGCCTCGACGAGGATCGCGCAGACTTCGTTCGAGAACTTCGCGCGAAGATCCGCCACATCGTTGAAGCGGACAAACTCCACGCCCGGCACAACCGGCTCGAACGGTTCGCGATACTTCGCCTTATGGGTGGTCGACACGGACCCGAAGGTGCGCCCGTGAAAGCTTTGCTCGAGTGCCAGAAACTTCGTCCCGATCTTCTTACCTTCGCCGCGCAGCAATCCCGCATGGGCGCGTGCGAGCTTCAGCGCACCCTCCCACGCCTCGGTGCCGGTATTGGCGAAGAACACGCGATCAAGCCCGGTCCGCTCGGTGAGCCGCAGAGCAAGTTCCGCCTGTCCCTCGTGGAAGAACAGGTTGGAGGTATGAATGAGCGCGCGGCTCTGATTGATGATCGTCCGCTCAATGACCGGATGCCCGTAACCGAGAGCGTTCACTCCGATACCACTGAGCAGGTCGAGATAGCGCTGGCCACCCTCATCGATCAGATGAACACCCTCTCCGCGCACAAAGAGGATAGGATTTCGTTCATACGTTGACAGCAGCAGCCGATCTTCCGCGGCTCGAATTTGTTCCAGCTTTGACAATGCCATTCTCCTTAGGCCACCATCACTTCAGTGCCGTGCGCCACACGCGAACTGCACAGATCGGGAAGCGAACCGGCAGCTTCCGCGGGCAAAATACGCACGCGCTTCACTCCATTCAACAGTGCCTCGCGGCAAGCGCCGAGCTTCGGCAGCATGCCTCCCGAGATGATCGCGCTCTTGGCCATCTCGGCGATCTGATCGATCGACAACCAGCGCATCACTTCGCCATTGCTGCCGCGCACGCCCGGAACGTCTGTCAGGAAGACGAGTGCGTCAGCGTGGCACGCGATAGCGCAGGCGGCGGCCATCTCATCGGCATTTACGTTGTAGTACTCGCCATCGAAGCCGAGCGCCATCGACGAGATCACCGGCACCCCGTTCAGCTGCCAGATCGCCTCGAGCCAACGCGGATCACTCGCTGCGATCTCGCCCACATAGCCCAGGTCCGGCGAGGTCCGCTTCTTGCGGGCGCGAAACAATAGTCCATCTCCGCCTGACATACCCATCGCCGGCTGTCCAAGTGCGCCGAGCGCCGCCACCAAACCCTTGTTCACCTTGCCTGCCAAGACCATCAGCGCTGTGTCGCGCGTCTCCGCGTCGGTCACGCGCAGGCCGTTCACAAACTCGCTCTGCTTGCCCAGCGCCTTGAGCATGCGGGTCAGCTGCACTCCGCCTCCATGCACAACCGCTACCTGGTTGCCGTCACGCACCAGTTCCGCGATCGCCCGCATCGACCCTTCCAGAAGCGCCGGAGTTTCCAGGCCCGCGCCGCCCAGCTTGACCACGTACTTCATTCGAGCCCCTCCGACTCTTCCCAGCCGAGCATCACGTTTAGATTCTGAACAGCTTGGGAGGATGCTCCCTTTAAAAGATTGTCAAGACAACTTACGATCACCGCGCGCGTTCCATCCGGCGAAAGCTGAAAGCCGATGTCCGCGTAGCACGTCCTCACCACGTGTTGAATCTGCGGCAATCCGTGCTCGTGCAGTCTGACCATCGGGCTCCCCGCAAAAAACGACCGATACGCATGCAGCACCGCCGCGCGCTTCTGCGGCGCGCGGAACCGCACGTAAATCGTCGCAAGAATCCCTCGCGGAATCGGCAACAGGTGCGGCGTAAAAATCATCGACTCCGCGCCGATCCCAATCTGCTCCAGCAATTCCCCCGTGTGACGATGCGTGAAAACCCCGTACGCCGACAGATTGTCCGCTGCGTACATAAAATGCGTCTTCGGCGTGGGGGCCTTGCCCGCTCCACTCACGCCGCTCTTCGCATCGGCCACAATGCCATGTTCCGTGTCGACCAACCTGCCTGCGACCAGCGGTTTCAGCGCAAGAATCACCGATGTCGCGTAACAACCCGGATTTGCCACCAGGTTTGCGTCCGCAATTGCGCGACGGTGCAACTCCGGCATTCCGTACACGGCTTGCGCCTGGATCTCTTCCGCCCGCGCCGACCCTTCATCTTCAAAGGCATACACGGCGCGATTGGCTGCATCATTGAGCCGCCACGCACCGCTCAAATCGATCACTCGAATGCCACGCGCCAGCGCCTCGGGCACCCAGGCGCGCGACTGTTCGTGCGGCGTGGCCAGAAACAAGACCTGAACATCAAGATCCGTCAGCAACTCCCACGAAAACGGCTGCAGCCGCAGATTGCCGCCGCCCTTGCTGTCCGAAAGTGCGGGATGGATTTCACCCAGAGGAATTCCGCCGCGTTCCGCGTCATGCTCATCCACGCGGCCAGCGAACACCGGCGGTGTGCCCCTCAGGCGAGGATGATGCAGCAGAAGTCTCGCCAACTCGGCGCCCGCATACCCGGTCACTCCGATCATCGCAGTCTGGACCGTCTCGCTCATGACTCCAATATCGTCCTCAGGCGCGATTCCACTTCCGTGGCCCGGCGCGCATCTTCGCAGATAATCAAAACCGTGTCATCGCCGGCGATGGTGCCCACGACCTCGGGCCAGTCTTCATAGTCTAGCGACGCGGCCACCGGCTGTGCGCCGCCCATCGCGGTACGTACCACCACCTGGTTCATTGCCCGGCGCACGCGTAAACCAAAGCTTTCCATCATTTCGGCAGCCGCGGGCCGGTCGCTTGCCGCCTGCGTTCCTGTGCCACTGCCATTGCCATTCGGTAGGGCATAACCGCTTGGCCCTTTGGAAATGTGCAGTTCATGAATATCCCGTGAAAGAGTGGCCTGCGTGACTTCAAACCCCCGGCGTCGCAGTTTGCGGCGGAGCTCATCCTGGTTGGTCACCGGCGATTTTCCAACCAGTTCCCGTATCGCATTGTGCCGCTGAAACTTGATCGCAACCACGCTCTTTCAGGCAAATGAAAAGCGCGGCCCTCGCTCTTCCGGGCCGCACTCGCATAAATATACAACCAAATGTATAACTATGCAAAGCGGATTCTTTTCCTTTCCAGGCCGGGAAGGCCTCGGGGCGAAGTCTCAAACTCGAACCGCGGCGGAACGCACGGGAATCTCGGAATTTACTTGCAAAGGTCGTATAGTTACTCATGGGTGTCTTTCGCCAACTTTCGAATACTACTGGCAGCCTGAGCGCGGCGGTGAGAGCTGCGGGTACGTATCCGCCACGCCTGCCGGCCCATCTCGAGGGTACGCTGATCGATCCGCGTTTCGACCAGGAGTCTTGCGGCGTCGGCTTCGTTGCCCAGCTCTCTGGGCAGGCCTCGCGCGAGATTCTCAATCACGCCCTCACCGCCCTTTCTCGACTTGAGCACCGCGGCGCCGTCGCGGCCGACGGAAAATCCAGCGACGGTGTAGGTGTTACTACCGCAATCCCACGGAATTGGTTCCTCGCCCAGACCGGCATCAAGCTGCCTGCAAAATCGCGGTTGGGCGTCGCTGTCGTGTTTTTGCCGGAAGACGACGCGGTGCAACGCCTGGAGATCGCCGCGGCCCTGATGGCGCGGGATTGCCGTATTCTTGCGTGGCGCCCGGTCCCGGTGAGCCCGGAGGTGCTGGGCGAGATCGCCAACTCATCGCGCCCGGTGATCTGGCATGTTCTTATCGCGTCAGACATCGCAGCCGATTTCGATCGCCGACTCTTCCTCGCGCGGAAGCAGTTTGAGGGCACGCAACTTCCTGGTTATATAGCCAGCATGTCTTCTCGAACCATGGTGTACAAGGCCATGTGCGCGGGTCGCCTGCTGGCCGATTTTTATCCGGATCTCGCACATCCTGAATTTAAGACCCCGTTTGCGCTGTTTCACCAGCGTTACGCCACCAACGTGCTGCCGTCCTGGGACCGCGCTCAGCCGCTGCGCGTTCTAGCCCACAACGGAGAAATCAACACCATCTGGGGCAATCGTGCACGCATGGAAGCGCGTGCCGCCACGCTGCCGCTCGAACTCCACCCGGTATTGAGCGAGGGCGGGTCCGATTCCACCTCCCTCGACGAAATCGTGGAAATGCTCTCCCACAGCGGCCGCACGGTGGCCGAGGCGGTTCGCATGCTGCTGCCGCCGGCCAATCCCGGCAATAGTTCGTCGTTTTTGCAATATAGTGGCGATTGCATGGAGCCGTGGGACGGACCCGCGGCGCTCGCGTTCACGGACGGTGTTCAGGTGGGCGCAATCCTCGACCGAAACGGGTTGCGGCCCTGTCGCTTCGCAGTCGATGATCAGGGCCTGGTGGTGGTTGGATCCGAAGCGGGTCTTGTCGACATGGATCCCGACCGGATCGTGCACAGCGGCCGGCTCGGGCCAGGACAGATGATCGTTGCCGACCTCGAATTCCACAAGTTTTTCGAGAATGAAGAAATCCTCCGCATCTTCGATCGCAAGCGCAACTATGAAGATCTGATTCACGCGGATACGCCGCTCGAGGACTCCGACTATATGCCCGGTCGCATTGAGGAGTCGGCTTTAAATCGCTTCCACCATCGCTTCGGCTACACACGTGAGGATGTGCGCATGATTCTGGGGCCAATGGCGGCGGAGGGCAAGGACGCCGTGTGGTCCATGGGTGACGATACGGCCATTGCTCCTCTTGCACGCGCGCCGCGCCCGCTCTACGCATTCTTTCGGCAGCGTTTTGCACAAGTCACCAATCCGCCGATCGATCCGCTGCGCGAGGCGGTGGTGCTCAAGATGCACACGCGCCTCGGGCCCTGGCCGCACATGCTGGAACTGCGCGAGCCCCTGCCCGGCCTTTCCATGCGTACGCCCCTCATCACCCTGGCGCAGATGCATGCGCTCAAAGTAGGCGACCATGCACAGGCGGCGAACATGCCGCACGCCATCCTCCATTGCGTTTTTTCCGCTGACACCTCCCTCGAAGTTGCGGTGGACATCCTGGCCGCGCGTGCTGTGGAACTGGTCGGCAACGGTGCCGCCCTCCTCGTGCTAACGGATCGCGACGCCTCCCCCGATGCTCTGCCCATGCCCATGGCCATGGCCACAGGCGCCGTCCATCATGCGTTGACCAGGGCCGGCGTGCGCGCCGAGGTCGGGCTCGCGGTCGATGCCGGCGACTGTCGCGAGATTCATCATGTGGCGGTGCTGCTGGGCTTTGGTGCCGGCGCTGTGTGCCCGTGGCTGGCATTTGAGACAGCCCGCCATCTGCAGGCGGAGCAGGGCGAGGAGAATGTGCTGCACGCCTTCGAATTGGGACTTGCGAAGGTGATGTCAAAAATGGGAATCAGCGTGGTTGACAGCTACCGCGGCGCGCATCTCTTCGACGCCATCGGCCTGTCGCAGCACGTGGTCGACAAGTGCTTCCCTGGCGTTCCCGCGCCGATCGGTGGATTCGGTTTCGAACAGATCGAGGCGTACGTGCGGCAGCTTTGGTCAACTCCGCCGGCGAACGTTGCGCCCGTAGAGGGTGGGCTGCTCGAGCCACGAGTCGTCGATCTTCCTGATTATGGCTTTGTGCGGTTCCGGAAGGCTGAAGAGGCCGAGTCGCACGCATGGCAGCCCATGACGGTGCGCGCCTTGCAGACGGTGGTGGGCTCCACTAAACAAGGAGCGGCCTTGGCGCTCGCGCCCTTCACCACGTTCGCCACGCAAGCAGTGGAGCCCGATCCAACCTATCTGAGAGATCTTCTGGAGATTCGTCCGGCAGGGCCGGAACTCGCGCTGGAGAATGTTGTTGCCACGCCTGCAATTACCCGCACCTTCATAGCCAGTGCCATGTCGTTCGGGTCGCTTTCGCCCGAGGCGCACCAAACCATCACGCACGCCATGAACACTCTGGGTGCGCGCTCCAACACCGGAGAGGGCGGGGAAGACCCTCACGTCTACGAGCCCGTTGACGGCGCGCCTTCTCTCCTCAACAACAAGATCAAGCAGGTAGCGAGCGCGCGTTTTGGTGTCACCGCAGAGTACCTGGCTCACGCAGAGGAACTGGAGATCAAGATCGCGCAGGGAGCGAAACCCGGCGAGGGTGGTCAGCTGCCCGGGCACAAGGTCACCGAGTTGATTGCGCGCCTGCGCCACGCGCAGCCGGGGATGCAGCTTATTTCTCCGCCGCCGCACCACGACATCTATTCCATTGAGGACCTTGCCCAGCTCATTTGGGATTTGAAGCGAGTCAATCCGCGCGCGGCTGTGGGGGTAAAGCTCGTCTCCGGATGCGGCGTCGGCACCATCGCGGCAGGCGTGGCCAAAGCCTACGCCGACTACATCGTCATCGCGGGACACTCGGGCGGCACAGGTGCTTCGCCGCTGTCGAGCATCAAGTATGCGGGGAATCCCTGGGAACTGGGCCTCGCCGAAGCTCAGCAGGTGCTGGTGCACAACGGGCTGCGGGGCAGGGTGCGGCTTCGCACCGATGGCGGCCTGAGAACGGCCCGAGATATCGTGATCGCGGCGTTGCTCGGGGCCGACGAGTTCGCCTTTGGCACGTCGATCCTGGTTGCCCTGGGTTGCGACATGGCGCGCCAATGCCACTTGAACACCTGCCCGACCGGAATTGCCACCCAGCGTCCTGAACTGCGCGCCAAGTTCCGCGGGAAGCCCGAGCATGTGGTTCGATTCCTTGAAAAACTGGCGGGGGAGATCCGCCTTCTGCTTGCCAAACTCGGCCTTCCGTCATTGGCCGCGGCCACCGGGCGCACTGATTTGCTGGAGCAGGTGCGATGGGATGCTGATCTCGATCTGAAGCCCGTGCTCGCCGCGAGGTCGGTGGCCACAGCAACCGATTCGGAAATACGATGGCAGGGCGGGCGCAACGACCGTCCCGAGCCTCATGCGCCGATCGACGATGCCTGGGTTGAGCCTGGTCTCGAAGCCTATAAGGCGGGACGTCCACTCCGGGTCGAATCCCGCGTCACCAACGAAGACCGAACTTTGGGAGGACGTCTCGCAGGCGAACTGGCGCTTTACCGCGCTCGGAATCCGGACGCGGCCGGAGCGAACCTGTGCTTTCATTTGAGGGGTACGGCAGGTCAGTCCTTTGGCGCTTTCGCCGTGCCGGGTATGACGCTGGAACTTGAAGGGCTCGCCAACGACTTTGTGGGGAAGGGACTGAGCGGTGGCGAACTAATACTGCGCGCTCGCGGTCGGGCTGCCTCGGACAGCTCTCTCCACACACTGTTGGGCAACGTGGCTTTATATGGTGCTACTGCCGGTTTCTTGTATGCCGCTGGGCGCGCCGGGGAGAGGTTCGCAGTCCGCAACTCCGGTGTAACCGCAATTGTGGAGGGCGTGGGCGACCACGGCTGCGAGTACATGACCGGAGGTCTGGCGGTGATCCTCGGTGCGACCGGCATCAACTTCGGAGCCGGAATGACGGGGGGAATGGCCTGGATCTACGACGAGGACGGCAGATTCCTCGCCAACAATCTCTACCATCGCGGCTTCCTTCAGCCCCAGACGTGGGACGAATTGGACGCTGAGGCCAGACGATCCGTTCACGAACATCTCGAACGGCATCTATCTAAAACCGGCAGTCGGCGCGCCGCGCATATTCTCGAACACTGGGACCGCGAAGCGCCGAGATTTGTGCGACTTACACCTAAACCACAGGCCTGAACCAAAAGCCAACCATCGATTAGTTCGTCTGCGTCCTCGTCAACAGGCTTGCAGACGCTTGCGGCGCTTTTGGTCGTACATATTGGAGTCGGCTTCGTCCAACAGGTCCTGCAGCGAGAGGCGCCGGTAATCCCTGTTGGTTGCGTATCCGATGCTGAGGCTCAACGGCCTGCTTCCACCGGCTTCGAGTCGGGTTTGCGAAGCCTTCTCCTCCAGCCGTTCCGCGGAAATGCGGATTCCGCTGTGGCTGAATTGGCCGGCCACGGCAAATTCATCCCCGCCAATACGCGCAACCACATCGGTTTCACGGAAACTTTCCGTTAACAGTTCTGCTGTTTCTACCAGGCGGGCGGAGCCTACGGTATGCCCGAGCGTATCGTTAATCTCTTTCAGGCCGTCGAGATCCACGAACAACACGGAAAATGGCGTTTGCGACCTCGCGGCGAGCCGCATGGCCTGTTCGGCCAGAAGCCGGAATCCTCGCAAGTTGTATAGCCCGGTCAACTCATCGCGCAGGCTGAGCCGGTGAATCTCCCGCTCCATTTTGCGAATATGCCGAGCAATCCCAAGCAGCATTGCGAATGAGATCATGGCGGCAATTGCCGCCAATATTACAGCTTCCGTGTGTTCCGGCAGCAAATGCAACCGGATGATACGCGCCCGTCCTGCTTCCCGCAGAAAGGGAAGCACCAGCAGGAAGGGAGTCAGGGCGCGGGCAATGCGGCTTCCGATGCCGGGGCCCACCAGAATGTCGAAACCCCCGTGCTGAGCCCGAATGCTGAAAGTTACTAGGATCAGGAGAGCAAGAATGCAAAGAATCGAAGGCGGATTTCGATCAATATTCGATGTTCCGAAGACATGTGCGACTGCGAACAGCCAGCCGGCCACCATGGCTAAGAATCAGGAATCCAAGTACCGACATCAACGTATCCGCGACGTAGGACCCAAGACCTCTGGATTTCCGGACCAGGCACAGCACCGCCGCGAGCAGAACGAATGCAAAAGCCACCCCGGGTGGCATGCTTCCCACCGGCGAAGACACTCCGTCCGGACTGAAGAGCGACCCGAGATTCAAAGATGAGTCGCGGAATCCCTTAAGGAGATCGAACAACGCCGGAATCGCAGCCGCAATCGCGAGGGTCCGGCTTGCTGAGAGGTGAATCTTTGAAGGCCGGGCGATGGAAAACGCCAGACTTACGCCGCAACCGACGGCAGCGACTAAGGGGTCGAAGGTCATGGTGATCCATTCGGCCGTCACCCCTTGAGCGGATATCTGGAAAATTGACACGAGCAAAGCGAGTGTCGCCGCGAACCCGACGCCAGACAGGCACAAAATCTGTATCGCGACGAGTCGAAACGTCGAGTGGGTGCTATATGGATGCAACTCGATTGCTGGACTCTCCTCGGGCATGCCTCTAAATATCCAACTTACGTTCCGGGAACTTAGGCTAAGTGAATTAATCTCAGTGTACCGTCATTTTTGAATGGATGGAACAGAAATCTTTAATAGATGCAAGGCTTTGGCCGCGTGACCGGATGCGAAACTGATACACTCTCGATTGATTCGGGCGAGCGAATGCCCGCCCCTCTGACTGAAACTCATGACAGCTACCGCTTCCGTCGCCACGATCAATGACCTCTTTTTTCGCGTCGCTGCCGCCTCGAACCCGCGCGCGATGCTTTGGCAGGATGCGAGCGGCGCATGGCAACCGATTTCCTCCGACCAGATCTATCAGCGAGTCCGCGCAGTTTCGCATGCCCTTCACGGTTGGGGGGCCAAGAAGGGCGACCGCATTGCGCTGATCAGCGAGAATCGCTGGGAATGGGCCGTGACGGATTTTGCGGTTCTTGCCCTCGGCGCGGTCGATGTGCCCATTTATCCCACCCTCACCGGCGAGCAGATTGCCGTGCTGCTCCAGGATGCCGGGTGCCGCATTGCCGTCGTTTCTACCCGGCAGCAGTTCGATAAGATTGCCGCGGTGCGCGACCGTACCCCGCTGGAACGAATCGTCATCATGGACGGGGCGAACCCGCCCGCAGGTGCGATTCCGTTCAGCGAACTGATTGGAAATGCCGACAGCCTGGGCAGCCGGCGCGATCCTGAATTCGACGCAATTGCGCGCGCGGTGAAGCCGGAAGACCTGGCGACACTCATTTACACCTCGGGTACAACGGGTGAACCAAAGGGCGTAATGCTGACACATGGAAATGTAGCCAGCAATCAGAATGTCGCAGCACGCGAATTTTCGTTCGGTCCATCCGACGCGTGCATATCGTTTCTTCCCCTGTCTCACATTACCGCCCGCGCGCTCGATTACGTGATGTACGGGTCCGGCGCGCAAGTTGCGTACTGCTCCCAGTTCGACAAGTTGCCGCAGGCCATGAAAGAGGTTAAGCCCACCGTCCTGGTAGGCGTGCCGAGAGTCTACGAAAAAATTCGCCAGGAGGTTGAACGGCGCGCGTCGCTCAGTCCGGTGAAGAAACGGCTGCTGAAAATGGCCGTGAAAATGGGTGGGCAACATGCCGACGTCGTGTACGGAGGGGGCCAGCCAAGATCTGCAGCGTGGAGATTAGCCAAAAAACTGGTATATGCCAAGGTGCACGAGGCTTTTGGCGGCCGGGCGCGCATCTTCATTTCAGGCGGTGCTCCGTTAGGAATCGACACCGCGCGCTGGTTCGCATCCGTCGGCATCGCGGTGTGGGAGGGCTACGGACTCACCGAGACGTCCCCGGTTATCGCATTAAACTCTCCGGTGAGCCATCGAATGGGCGCGGTGGGACGGCCGGTGCCGAACATCGAACTTAGACTCGCCGAAGACGGCGAACTCCTCGTGCGCGGCCCTTCGATCTTTCCCGGTTACTGGCAGAAGCCCGCGGCCAATGCAGAATGCTTCGATGCCGAAGGGTTCTTTCGTACCGGCGACATTGCCCACCTGGATGCAGATGGATTTCTTTACATTACCGATCGCAAAAAGGAACTCCTCAAAACCTCTGGCGGCAAACTGGTGGCTCCGCAGCCCATCGAAAACAAGCTCAAGACCAATCTTCTTGTTGCGCAGGCCGCGCTTGTGGGCGACAAACACAAGTTCGTTTCGGCAATTCTGTCGCCGAATTTTGGAGCCCTGGAGGGGTGGGCAGCGCAGAACGGCATTGTGGCGGCGAGCCGCGCCGATCTGGTCGCAAATCCCAAGGTGATTGCGCTCTATGGCGAAGTCGTGCGAGGGGTGAACTCGGCTCTAGCCAACTTCGAAACCGTGAAGAGATTCCGAGTGGTTCCCGAAGAATGGTCGCAGGACTCCGGCGAGCTGACACCGTCGATGAAACTGAAGCGCCGCGTGATCACGGAGCGTTACGCGGGGGTAGTCGCCGCGTTCTACGCCGACGAAGCAACCGCACGCGCCGAATAGGGAATTGCCCAATCGGTTCTGGTTCTTTGAGTGACTGCCCAGGCCTGGTCAGCATGCGGTGCAGTCCACGAAAGAACGGCGCACCCCACGCGCCCACGCAAAGGATGCTTCCGAACAGGATCACAGCGTCGATACTCAGGCGTCCCTGGCTCGACCAGTAGGCATCGGGCTCCAGGTCGAGCCATAGCGCAAACTCGTCTAGAGTGAGCGCGGCGCCCACGCCATAGCTAATGGACATGAGCCGGCTCAGGAAGATGGAGAGCGGTGAGTGGGACCGCCCCAGGTCGAGCAGCCAGCCGTACCCGACCAATAACAGGATGAGGATGCCCCACACCAGGTGATGGATATGATGCCCCCGCACCATGACCCATTGGAATGGTCCCCGGTTATGCACGATCATGCTCACCAGCAGGCGTACGCCGCCGAAGGTGATGAGGAACGACACGGAGGCGAGAAACATGCGCCGCCGCGGCCGGTCGGGAATGGTGCTGCGAACGAGTACGCCAAGACGCGTCAAGTGGAACAGCAAAAGCAGTGCCGCGATGACTGCAGCAGCGAAGGCGAGAAGTAAAAGAGTGCCGGTTCCGGGCATTAGCAATTGACCCATTCTATCCGTGATCAAGAAACTGCGCTGTTTGAGTCTTAGGCTTCGTGGGCCGTAGGCACGTGCGGTTGTGGGATGAGTTCCGTGATGGCGATGCCGGTGAGGATGAGCAACGCACCAATTGACGGTCGCAACCCAAGCCGTTCGCCGGTCACGAGAAACGAGGTGATCCACGCAAACACCGGTTCCATGGTGAGTAGGAGGGCGATGTGCGTTGACGGAAGAATGGATTGCGCCCAGCTTTGGATGGAAAAGGCAACCGCAGTGGCCAGAACAGCGGCGATGGCCAGCGCGACAAAGAGCCGCAGCGTAGGCGTCACGTGCGGCTTCTCAATGAAGGGAAGACTGATCGCCATGAAGAGGGCGCAGAAGCCGACTTGAAGGATTGCTAACGGCTGAAAGCCGATGCGCGGCGATGTGTGGCTCAGCGCGATACAGTGAAACGCAAACCCGACAGCGCAACCCAGCGTAAGCACGTCTCCTACGTTAATAGAGGAAAGGTCGGGCAGGAGACCGGCGGCTCCCGTTGCGCCCGACGCTGTGGGCGCGGTGAGGAGGACGATTCCGGCGAAGCCCAATGCGGCGCCGAGGAAGGCGTTCCAACGCAGGGACCGCCCGTCGGTCGGACCAAGTCCAGGGATGGAGGAAAACAGCGGCACCAGTACCACCACCATGCCGGTGATGAAGGCGGATTTGGAAGGCGTGGTGCGCACCAGGCCGATCGTCTGGAACTGGTAGCCGGTGGCGAGACAGAGGCCCACCAGTGCACCGGCGGCGATGTGACCGCCACGGATTCCTGGCCACGAGCGATGATAAACAACCGCAAGAACCAGAAAAGCCAGCGTCATGCGCGCCAGGTTGAATGCGGCGGGTGTCGCATCGGCGAGGGCACCTTTAATGACAACAAAGGTAGATCCCCACACCGCGACCACAAACAGCATAAGAAGGTATGCGCGGAGCCTCATCTGGGTTCATTATTGCAAGCCGGCTTTCGTTCGAGCTGAAATGACCGTGCTGTCAAGGCAGCAACGGCGCCGCGAATTGCGACGCCATGGCTGTATACGGCGGGGTCATGGAGCAGGTGGCTACGGCCCCATCAGCGTGGGCGAGCACGGATTGTAGCCGAGTGAAGTAGGCGTCACGGGGGCCGGGGGAGCGGGAGGCGTCAACCAGGGCTTCGCGGTGAAGTCGAAGAAGTCCAGCAGATCCGGCTGCGCGGCATCGCGGTTGGTCAGGTGGGCGGCACTGCCCAGGAATCGGTTCTCAACGAACTTGAGGATGGCGGTGTGATCCATTGGCAGGTGCGAGACATAGTGCTTGCGCGTGAACGGAGAGATCACCATGTTCGGCACGCGGAATCCAATCTGCGCGGCGAATCCGAACTGGGCCGGTGCGTCGGCGCTGTTCGCGCCCGGATCGCTGGCGAGCAGGTCACAGTGGGTGGTGGGCACGCCGCCGGCGGGAAGGCAGGGGTTGTAGGTGTCAGGGTTCACCGCAATCGACGAAATGTCGGGAATCGGGCCAAGAGCCGCGTCGGTGTTCTGATTGGAGTGGCCCGGCACCGGGGGCACATGGTCATAAGGGCCACCGCCCTCGTCGTAACTGAGGAAAAACACCGAGCTGCTCCACGACGGGCTCGTCATCAGGCTGTTGACGATGTTTGCCACCTGCGACTGGCCGAGAAGGATGGAGTTGCCGGAACCGGGGTGCTCGTCGTTGATGCCCGAACCCGACTCGATGAATGAAAACGCCGGCAGCGTGTTGTTCTTGATGTCGGTGAAGTACTGAGAGAGAGGCGCAATGTGGTTGGGATCGATGCAGAACGAGTTCGTCGTATCCCCCACCACGCTGGAAGGCTGCGTGGTGCCGGTGCAGGCGGCGCCGCCCGGATTCTGATAGATGTACTTGAAGGAGTAGCTCAGAATCTCGAACGTGCTGGCGGGGTAGTTGGCGTTACCAGTGCCGCAGGGGTCGCCCGCGTCGCAGAAACCATCGGTCCCTGTGTAGTAAATCTTCCACGACACGTTCGAGGCGTCCAGTTCCTGGAAGATATTGTTGATGCCGAGTTGCGGCAAGTGGTCATCGCTTCCCGGGTCGAAGACCAGCCCCTGCGTGGTGCCGCCGGTAAAGGTCGCGATGCGGTTGGGCACGCTCTTGCTCGATACCGGCGAGAACCAGCGGTCTGACACCGCGAACTGCGAAGCCATGTAGTAGTAGTAGTTAAGGAAATCCTGATCGTAGTAGCCCATGGAGCGCTCGCCCGTCGTGTCGGTGAATGCTCCCGAACAGGTGCCCGAACTGGCACAGCTCTTTGCGAAGCCTTCCGCGATGTGAACGAATCCGTCCATGAAGATGGAGCGCGTGCTGAGATTATCCCACTTGCTGACGTCCCCGTAGCTCTCCAGCCACGACGAACTCATGTCGTCGACGCAGGTCGTTCTGAACTTGTAGAGGTTATATGCGGTTCCCTCGTCGTCCTGGTTGCTGATGGTCGTGAGCTTGTCATCGGTGCCGTCGACGTCGTACTCCTTGCCATCGTCGCCCATATTCCAGCCATTTGCTTTGCGATACGGGTTCAGCAGCCCGAAGTAGTTATCGAAGGTGTGATTCTCCTGCAGCATGAAGATCACGTGGCCGATCGCATTGATGCTCGACGCGGGGATCACCGTGACGGTTGCCGTAGCCGACAGGTTCCCACCCGAGGAACTGGCTTCCGCGGTGTAGGTGGTTGTGGCCGTGGGGCTCACGGAGATTTTGCCTCCCGCCGCCGGAAGTGTATGCGAGGAACCGTCCGATCCGGTCACGGTGACGCTGCTGGTAGTATTTGTCCCGGTCACCACAAGCGTCGAAGAACTGCCCGCGGTAATCGTGCTGGAATCCGCGGTCATAACCACGGAAGGCGGCTGCGCCGCTTGCACGGTGAGATCGACCGTGGTGTAGGCGGCGCCGCCGCAATGATCCCACTCCTCAACGACTGTATGCTGAGGGCCGGCAGCCAATGTCAGACTGGTGTTGATCGAGGAGCTATTAGCTGTGTACACCAGGCTGCCGTTCACGTAGATGCCCACGGCGGCCACGCCCCCGGCGCATGTGGCGGTCGTTGCGCTGGCCACGAAGGGCACGGGCGATGTATCGGTGCTGCCGGCCACGGGACTTGAGACCGTCACCGCTGTCTGCGTGGGCGCGGATCCCACATTGATATTCACGGTGGAGTAGGCAGCGCCTCCACAGTAGTCCCACTCCTCGACCACCGTATGGTGCGCCCCGTTAGCGAGGGTGAGCGAGGTGTTCAGGGACGCGCCATTCACGGTGTACACCAGGCTGTTGTTGTCGTAGATGCCCATCGACGCGACCCCGCCTGCACAGGTGGCGGTTGTGGCGTTGGCGACGTAGTGGACGGGCGAGGTGTCGGTCGACCCGGCGGTCGGGCTGGTCACATTCACAGCCGTTGTCGTGGGCGCCGAGCCAACATTCAAATTCACCGTCGTGAACGTGGCTCCTCCGCAGTGGTCCCACTCTTCCACAACCGTGTGCTCTGACCCATTGGCCATGCTGATACTGGTGTTAAGCGAAGCGCCGTTGACGGTGTAAATGAGCTGATTGTTGACGTAGATTCCCATTGCGGCCACGCCCTGCGCGCAGGTGCTGCTACTAGCGGTAGCCACGTAGTGTACAGGCGAACTAACCGTTGATCCGGCTGTTGGGCTGGTTACCGTAACAGTGGCCAAGGCGGGCGTGGACAGCAATGCAAAAAGCAAGGGAACTGAAGCTGAAGATTTCACAGGGGCCTGCCTTTATCGAAATCTATCGAATGTCTGCTAATAGCTGCAGATACATTGAGTCAAAACATTCGATGCGAACCGCGTCCCAACGAGTTGTCGCACCGTCAGAATCGACGCGGCAGGTTTCGCCGAAGTTCTCCATTTGCCTCGCAATCAACTAGCGAGAAAATTACTCATTTCGAAACAGGAGGCGGAAACACCTGGCGTCCGGCAACGTAAGTCCCGAGAACCTTGGTACCCAGAATTGCGGACGCTTCGACCTTGTAGAGATCGCGGTCGACGATCACGAAGTCGGCATCGAATCCCGGCGCCAGCTTGCCTTTATGTTTCTCCGAAAATTCAGCGTATGCGGAACCCTGCGTATAGGCATAAAGGGCTTGCCCGCGCGTCACCTTGTTGGCCGGAAAGTAGGTTCGAGTGCCCGCTTCATTCATGCGCGTCACCGCAGCGTAGAGTCCGCGGAAGGGGGTGATCGGCTCCACGGGATAATCGGTACCGAATGCCAGCGGCACGCCCGCATCGAGGAACGCCTTCCAGGCATAGGAGTAGGCCGCTCGTTTCGCCCCCAGGCGGTCTTCGGCCCAGTTCATGTCCGTCAGCAAATGATTCGGCTGCATGCTGGCAATCACACCGAGCTTCGCGAAGCGGGGAATATCCGCGGGATCGACGACCTGCGCGTGCTCGATCCGATTACGCGCCTTAGGTGAGACGCCCGGTTGCGAAAACGCTTCAAGAGCCATCGCGGTAGCCTTATCGCCAATGGCGTGAAACCCGAGCTGAAATCCGGCCTGCGCGCGCTCCACCGCCATCTTGTTCAATTCCGCCTGCGTGTACTGCGGCAGCCCGGAGTTGCGCGGATCGTCGGCAAACGGCGCCTTCATGGCCGCGGTGCGCGAGCCGAGCGAGCCATCCATAAAGCCCTTCAGCATCCCCGTGTGCAGCATGGGGTCGTTGGCGTCGTGGTGAGCGCGCATGCGCTCGAGATCTTCGAGAGGCGCGCGGAAGGGAATCCACTCGCTGATGCGCAGGTTCAGCTTGCCTTCCTTCTCCAACTCCTCGAAGACCAGGAAGTCGTCCCAGTCGCTGAAGTCCTGAACGCTGGTCACGCCATGCGCCAACGCATCCGCGATCGCGAGTTCATCTGCGTGGCGACGCTCCGCCGCGGTGGGTGGCGGAATCACCTTGTCGAAGAGCCCTTTCGCTGATTCGCGCACAATCCCGGTCGGCTCCCCATTGGCGTCCAAGTCAATCGCACCGCCTTCAGGAGCCTTTGTATGGCCCGTAATCCCGGCGGCTTGCAGCGCAGCGGTATTGGCGATGGCTATGTGCCCGTCGATCCGCTCCAGAAACGCTGGATGCCCCGCGGTGACGTTATCCAGATCCTGACGGGTGGGCAGCACCTTTTCCGCCCACAAAGTGTGGTCCCAGTTCCCGCCGGTGATCCAGTGTCCCGCGGGCAGCGCCTCTGCGTAAGCCGCCGTCCTCTTCAACATTTCGGCCAACGATTTCACACCGGTCAGGTCCAGCGTGATCTTGGTGCGCCCCGCGTCTCCCAGATGCGTGTGCGCATCGTTCAAACCCGGGAAAATGTACTTTTTAGTATTGGCGCTATTCAGGTCGACCAGCCGGGTCTTTGGCCCGGCGAGACGGCTCACCTCTTTCGTGCTGCCCACCGCTAGAATCTTCCCATCCCCCACAGCGACAGCCTGAACGATCTCAGGCTTGTCTTCCGCAAACCCGTTGCCGGTATAGATAACGCCGTTGAAGTAGATGATTTCGGGCACGGACGAGACCGCCGAAGTCACCATCACCGCGGCAGAGTGTCTCGGCTGAGGTGCCTGGGATGAGCAGAGAGAATTTGCCGTCAGGAAAGCGGCAAAGGCCAAAAAGGAAGTCCGCATGCGCGGAGTGTAGCAGAGGCGCATCCCGCAACGCCGCTGGCCGAGTCTCAATGCTACTGCTCCGCCGCCCACTCCAACATCGCAAGCGTCAGAAGAAGCACTCGTCGCAGCCCAACTTCCCTGTCTTTAGCCGAGTACCACTCCCGCAGCGTATGCGCGCCGCCACCCTCGCCACCCGCTCCCAGCGAGATCGTCGGGATGCCCAGCGAGAGCGGTATGTTGCCGTCCGTCGAGCCGAGGCGAACGCCAGTCTGCAGGCCCAGGTGCCGATCCACAGCGCGCAGCGTGTCGAGAATCGGTGAGTCGTCGGGCAGCACTGCAGCGGGACGATCGCCGATCTTGACGATGGAAAAGGTCAGGACTCCGCGGGTTCGGGCAGAAGCGGCACGCGCGTTCCAGTGATCCACGGCGTCTTCCGCAGCGCGGTGAAGCGCAACTTCCAGGCGAATCAACTCCTGGTCGCTTGTCGAACGAAAGTCGACCGTGGCCGTTGCGCTCTCCGGAATCGAATTGACACTGGTGCCGCCGTGGACGGTCCCGAGATTCAACGTCGTGCGCGGCTCATCCGGCAGCGTCGTGGCGGCAATGGAGGCCAACGCCGTCGCGAGCGCTGCAATGGGGTTCGGCGTGCCGGCATCGGTAAAACTGTGCCCTCCCGGGCCGGAGATCACGACTTGGTAGCGCCGGCTGCCGAGGGCCTGGGTCACGGCCGAGTCCGATCCCGCTCCATCGAGCACGATGTGGGCGGCAATTCGGCCGCTGAGGGATTTGCTGCTGTAGAGGTGGCGCACGCCGCGAAGGTCGCCCTCGCCTTCCTCGCCCACATTTCCCAGAAAGAGCAGCGAGCACGGTAATTCAATGCCCGAGGCGGCAAGTGCGCTTGCCAGCGCGAGCATCCCCGCCACGCCGGCGCAGTTATCGCAGGCTCCCGGGCACTCCAGTCGATCGACCCCCTCCACGTTGCGCACCACGGCCTGAAGAGGCGTGTCGGCAGGGAAGACAGTATCAAGGTGAGCGGAAACAACGACGATCGGTCCGGTATTCTCCGCACTCAGATGAGGAGTCGGAAGATACCCGAGCACATTCCCGGCCGCGTCGGTCTCGATTTTCTCCAGCCCGATCTCCTCAAATTGCCGCGCAATCCAGTGAGCCCGGGCTTGCTCCTCGAAAGGCGGGGCGGGAATCCCACAGAGTTCCGCTTGCCAGTCCATGATCGTCTTTGGTTTCCCATGCAGCCATGCGAACGCAGCGTGAACGCGACGTTGCGCGGCAATTGCCGTGACACGAGAAAACGCGAGGGTGCGAGAAGAGAGAGGCATACCGTTTCTTCAGGGTAGCAGTGAGCGGCCAACGATCCATTGCGGTCTGTCACAAGGTCATGTGAGGCCGGTCTCACTTCGGATACTCGACCGAATGCAGGAACAGCCCACGTGCCGGTGCGGTAGGTCCCGCCGCCGCGCGCGAGCGAGCCGCAATCATATCCGGGATTTCCTCGACTCTTCGATATCCTCGACCGACATCGAGCATCGTTCCCACAAGATTGCGCACCATGTGATGCAGAAATCCGCTTCCGCGAACGCGGTAGATCAGAAGCTTACCTTCGTCAATTCCGCGCTGCTCCCAGGCAGAACTGAAAATGGTGCGAACCGCTGTGGCGCCTTCCTCCTCTTCGCCCGACGCAGGCTCACCGGCCCGCATCCGCTCGTCGGGGTCGGTGGCCGTAAAACTTAGAAAGTCCTGTGTCCCGACAAACTGTTCGGCCGCTCGCCCCAGAGCAGGGAAGTCGAGCGGCCAGGGATACGCATACACGTAGCGGGCTAGAAACGGCGGGCAAAGCGATCCCTTACCGGCATCCAGGTAGCCCTTCGTCGGCCTTTCCAGGAACACCCGATATTCATAGGTCTTGGCCACGGTCGAGTGACGCGCATGGAACGAATCGGGAACCACCCCGACCTCGATCACGCGGATCGCGGCCGGCAAGGTCCGGTTGAGAGCCCGGCGCAGGTTTTCCTCGGGAATCGCAGCCCGCAGGCTGAAGCTGGCAACCTGGCCCAGGGCATGGACGCCCGCGTCCGTCCGTCCCGATCCCTGCGGCAGAGGCGCCTCGCCGGTTACCCTCCCCAACGCCGCCTGGAGCTCACCCTGAATGGTCGCGCGGCCGGGCTGCACCTGCCAGCCGTGATAGTCGGTGCCATCATATGACAGCACCAGTCTCCAGTTTCGTTCCCCGGGTGCCGGCTCCGGCGCGGTTTGGTCGATTTCCTTCACTGTTATCAGTCGGTTCTAGTCGTTTCTCAACAGGGTACTCGATAGAGCCAGCCGGACCCATCCCCGACCGTCAGTGGGATATACTCAGCTTTCTGCAACCTATCTGGCTGGATGGGATGTGAACGGCGGGAACGAATCGGACTCCCTGCGCGTACATGCCTTTACATGGCTGTTTCAGGGATACGAGGCGCGGGCGTCTACGCCGGCAATTGAGTATTTTGCGTCCGGGGCCGGTCTTCGGGCGTCTTGATGATTGGCACCCCACATGCCTCAACAGAGTCTTGGAGAGGAATCATGCATTTGTACGGTACACGTGTGTTTGTGCAACAGGGTGACAGGAAGATCGCGTTACGAGGACAGGCAGGCATGCGTTTAAGGGCAGCCGCGCTGACCACGCTCATGATCGCTTCCGGGGTGCCCTCAGGATGGGCTCAACAGCCCACTGCGGCCACTCCGGATAAGGCTGCCTCCAGCAAATCAAACCCGAGCAAGGACGCATCCAGTTTGCCCCCGGCCCCCACCCCCACCGTGACGGATCCGCTCTACTTGCGGCCCTCGTCGCGCGACTTCACCAAGCCGGCAGGCGACATTTTCCATAATCCCCTCCGGGAATACATGCCCACCACCATCGGCAAGTCGAGCTTCGAGAACTCCATCCGCCTCAAGGACCTCGTCAAGGACGGCAAAATCTACCTGAGCCTCTCTGACGCCATTGCCCTGGCTCTGGAAAACAACTACGACATCGCCATTTCGCGTTATTACCTCGATATTGCTGATACCGACATCCTTCGCTCCAAGGCGGGCTCGCAGCTCCGCGGCGTAGGCGCAAGCGTGTTGCAAAACACTCTTGGAGGCACGTCCCAGACACTGAGCGCGAGCGGCGCACCCGGCGGAGTATCGGGCGCCACCACCGGCAGCCTGGGTATCGTAGTGTCGACCGACGGTGCCGGACCCACACCGGAAAATATCGATCCAACACTCGGTGGAACCGTGCAGTTCGAGCGCGCCGAGTCGCCGGAAACCAGCATCTTCCAGCCCCGGTCTTTTACGAACACGGACACTTACAATTTCACCTACAATCAAGGTTTCGTCACCGGAACCTCGATGCAGGTGGGATTCAACAACAGCCGCCAGACCACCTTCGGCGGCCTGAATAGCTTCAGCCCGGCACTCACCTCCAGCTTCAAGGCCGTTGTAACTCAGCATCTCCTGCAGGGCGCCGGTATCTGGGTCAACAAGCGGTTTATGTATGAAGCGGTGCTTGATCGCCGCATCACCGACTCCACTTTCCGCCAGCAGATTCTGGCCACCGTCAACCAGGTTGAGAACATCTATTGGGTGGTCGTCAGCGCCTACGAGGACGTGCAGGCCAAGCAGGGTGCCCTCGAACAGAGCAACAAACTGCTCGGCGATACCCAAAAGCAGCTCGACATTGGAACCATGGCCCCGCTTGACGTGGTCAACGCCCAGTCGACCGTCGCCACCGACAAGCAGAACCTCATCAGTTCGCAGAGCAACCTCAACTTTCAGCAGCTGATCCTCAAGCAGGCCATCGCCCGCAACCTGAACGATCCCGCGCTCGTCAACGCACCCATCATTCCCACCGATCGCGTCAGCCTGGAGCAATTGCCGGAAGAGAAGCAGTCTCCCGAAGAACTGGTACAGGAAGCGTTCACCAATCGCCCCGAGCTCGAACAGGCCGTGCTCTCCATCAAGAAGGATGAGATCACCCTCCGCGGCGCCCGCAATGCCCTGCTCCCGATATTCGATATCGCCGGGTTCTACGGAGCACAGGGTATTGGCGGTGCCCCCAACAACAACTGCTTCATCTTCGGGTTCAGCTGCGCAGCGCCAACCACCACGGGTTACGGCGATGTTCTGAACGGCCTCGTGAACAGCAGCTCGCCCGACAAGGGTGTGACCTTCTCCCTCAATATCCCGCTGCGCAATCGGACGGCCCAGGCTGACCAGGCGCGCTCGCTGATTGAATACCGCCAGGCTGAGATGCATCTCGAGCAGCTCTACACGCAGATCCACATGCAAGTGGTGAACAAGCTCTACGCCCTCACCAACGACCGTGCACAGGTCCAGGCCGCCACCGCCGCACGGGATTACGCGCTGCAGAGCCGCAATTCGGAACAGAAAAAGCTCGACCTCGGCGCCTCCACTACCGCAACTGTTCTGCTGCAGCAACGCAACCTGGTCATTGCGGAGAACAGCCTGATCAGTGCCAACGCCACCTACGCAACCGATCGTGCGGCGCTCTATCAGATCCTCGCATCGACGCTGCAACACTACGGCATCAGCCTGGTCGATGCCGCCACCGGCCAAATCAAGAACGTTCCCGTGGTCCCCGGGCTCCAGCCCGCCAAGGACACAAGGGTTGCTCCCACCGGGCCTCCGGCCACACAGCAGCAATAACGAGCCGCAACACAGCAAGGGCCCGGCGATTCCGCCGGGCCCTTGCTGTATCCGAAACGCCTGCCTTTGCACTTCCGGAGGGAGCGTGAGGCTTCAGCCTCACGAATAAGGCAAATCAATTTTGAGGGGCTTTAGCCCCGGCTCCGCTCGTAAGCCTCGCGATGTTGACGATGTCGTCAATATTGGCCCGGTGAATCGCCGGGCCCTTTCTTTATGTGGGCTGGCCTGCAGGAGCGATTTGAACGCGAATTGGTACCTCACCACCGGAGAATTCATCTGAGAACGCGCCGCGCGTATACTCCGGAGGGAATTCCGATGGTTTTCCGGAGGGCCCGATCGTGCTGATTTTCCGTCTCATTGATTGCCGCTCTAGAATGTGTTGTCTTTCTGTCTTCCTCGTTTTTTGCCCGATTGCTCTCTTCGGCCAGGCGCAAGGGCAAGAGAAGCCAGTTGTCGAAGTTCCGCCCGCTCCTGCCAAGGCGACCAGCGAGGCGCCGCAGCCTGTGTGCCCTGCCATCGAGGAAGGTGCGATTCCGGTCAAATCCACGATTGAAGCCAAAGTGTCGGGTACGCTGGACGCGAGCCACCAAAAGGCGGCCAAAAAGCTGTGGGTCAATTCAATCTATGAGATGGATTTTCCCGGATGCCACATGATCGCCGGTGCGCCAATCTACGGTACGGTCACCGCGGCATCTTCTTCAAAGAATCCTGATGCCTCGGAACTATCGCTCGGATTTTATGCCGCTGATTGCCTCGGACACGACAAGCGTCCCATGAAGCTGCTCGTGGTCGGCGTGTCCGCGCCGCCCGGGGAGCAAGTCAGGGGGCACAATGCGGCGCCGACCGAGGTTCAGGGAGGAACTCGTCAAATCTCGGACACCGCAGTATCCACATCCGGCTACGATGCCAACCTGAACGCCAAAGGGCCGTCTCACGTGAGTCCGGGAAGTGTGGTCGGCTTCAAGAACCTGAAGCTCGAGCCTCAAGGAGGCCCGCAATGCAGCGCCAGGTTTACCAGTACCGATCACAATCTCACTCTTCCGACTGGAACGATTCTCCTGCTGATCGTGCGCACCGAAAAAGAGTAGCCCTCGGGCGGAATCGAAAGTCCCGGTTAGTTGCTTTTGTGCCTGGGCAAAATCAGCCACGTGATTCGTCCGGCTTCTCGCCCGCGGTACATCTGCCGAATCACGACTCGGTGCGGACGAACGTGGAATTCGAAGGGAATATGCACCAGAAGATGACTCGGCGCCACCGTCCCGGCGCGTAGCTCGATCTCACCAAGTGGATGGAGTTTGTTTGCGTGCAGCGGCACACGCACGCGCTGCGGTTCGTCCGGATCGGTATCCGGATCCTCGATCTCTTCACGATCCTGAGGTGCGGGTTTCAGCTCGTCGACCACCCACCTTGATGTCTGTAGAGCCAGGCGGCTGCCGAAAGGCAAATCGGCCTCCGTCTCCAGCGAGAAAACCCTCGGAACATCCCAAGCTCCCGCGATCACAAATTGCAGTGGGAGGAACTCGCCGAAGGGAAACCGGATGGGATGCGGCCCAGCAGCGACCACGTTGAAGTTGCGCCACGTGATGTTGTTGTTGGCGTAAATGTAGTTCATGTAGTCGTCAAACGTGGCGAAGCTCCCGGGATTGGGCGCAGGATCGTACGAATTGCCCACAACCGATACGAAGCAGTCGTGACCGATGCCCGGAAGCTGGTCGGACGGCCACGTCACTCCCGGAGTCGAAACCTCCACAACGCTTCCCGCAGGCACGTCGGGATAGTAGGCGCTTCCGATCAGCGTCCACAGGTTAGGACTGACCAGGGTGGCCGGAGGCGACCAGTAGGTCGTCGCGAACACGTTGGCAGCGTCGCTGCCGCGGTTCCAAACCCGCGTGTACACGTAATTGGCCTGCCCCGTGATCACATCCGGGTCGCTCTCCGTATCGCTGGCGATCGAAGCAGCGGTGGAATACGTTGCTTGCGGGTTCGCCACCGGATTGTTTTTGAGGATGATGTCCGGGCTGTCCGATAACGATCCGGTGTGCGATGTTCCGTCATCGGCCAGGTTGTGGCGCATGTAAAGGATCGGGACCCCTGTGGAGACCGGCCCCAGCGGGTAAGGATCGTCCGTTGGTTCGGGCGGCTGGTCGATCCCGGTCGGCTCCGCCGGAAGGGAGCTGCCCGGTGGGAGAAAGGTCGTAATCAGGTTGATGAAATCCGTCCACGGGTTCGCCACCCCCAGAGTCGTTGCCGTCTCGGCCAGTGTGTTCGTCGTGGGAGCGCCGGCGCCGATAATCGCCGGCCAGGTGTAGTTAAGCTGGTATGCCAGGTAGTTCAGAAACAACGATCCGCATCCTACACTCACCACATCCTGGTCGCTGTGGTAGACGTTATCGACCCAGTCCGACCGCGCGGGGTTGGGCGAGGAGGCGAGGCCGTTGAGCCAACTGTCGCCGGTGGAAAACAGCCAGCTTCGATTGGGGTAGAGAATCTGCGCGCAGACCCGCGAGAGTGCTTCGCCGTTGCTCCAGCCGGCGATCCAGCCCTTGCCCTGCAGATTCATGAAGATCTCGGCTTCCTCCGCTACTACCAGCGCCGGCAACCCCACCGCCTGCGTGCCTGTATTGCAAAAGCAGTTGATGTTGTTCAACAGGTTGTTGTTGGCGCCTCCCGCCCCCGGCACCAGGTTGATGTTAATGGGCAGCGACGCAGGCGCGGGCAGAATGTTGCCGAACAACATGCTCAACCGCGTCAAGTCGTATTCGCAATAATCGAGAACGCCCTGCGCAAGCGCGGGCCCATCTGGCTCAGTCGCGCCGCCTGTGAAGGTGCTGTCGTAAGACACAACAAAATTGGCGGTTGATCCGTAGGTGATCATCATCTTCGGTTCCTCCCTGCATTGCTTGTCGGGGGCCCCGCCGAGTCTGGGGAAAGGCGACGATGTCTGATGGATGTCACCTCATGACGAAGACTTTGATTGGGGACAGTTGTCCTCGCCCGGGCGTCTTTTTCGATGACGACTGGATTCTACTCCCGGAACGTGAATTGTCGTGATCGAATTCGACGCGGCTACCGCTCCGCCACATGGTCCAGAAGATCGAAGAATTCCGGGAAGCTGATCGCCGCCGATTCGGCGCCGCGAATCATCGTTTCGCCTTCCGCCCGCAGCGCGGCCACGCTGAACGCCATGGCGATGCGATGATCGCCACCGGAGTCGATGGTGGTCCCATGCAGGGTTTGGCCCCCGGGTACGTCGAGCCCGTCTTCGAACTCCGTAACCTCGGCTCCCATGGCGCGGAGATTCTTCGCCACCAGCGCAATGCGGTCCGATTCCTTCACGCGCAGTTCCTTGGCGTCGCGGATGCGAATGCCTCCGCTGGTGTAAGGACCGATGGCCGCGAGGACGGGCAGCTCATCGATGAGCTGGGCGGCCAGCGCGCCGGTGATCGCAGTGCTGCGAAGGCCGTCTGTCGGAGCGGTTACCTGGACTGTCCCGACAAGTTCCGAGTGCTTCTCTTCGAGATTCAGAACACTGATGTGCGCGCCGAGCGCTGTAAGGACATCAAGCAGCGCGGCGCGTGTGGGGTTCAGGCCGAGCCAGTCGAGGATCAACCCCGAGCCCGGAAACAACGCCGCGGCGCACAGGAAGAACGCAGCCGAGGACAGATCGCCGGGAACGCTGGCGTCGATGGCATGCAGGCTTTGCGGACCGCGAATCGAAACGGAGTCAAGGGTGCGTTCGAGTTCCGCGCCGAACGCGCGCAGGGCCAGTTCGCTGTGATCGCGCGTGCGCACGGCCTCGCGCACCGTGGTCATTCCGGGAGTCTGCAAGCCCGCCAGCAGCACGCAGGTCTTTACTTGAGCGCTGGGAACGGGTGTCGTGAAGTCAATCGCTTTCAGCGGAGCGCCTTCGATCGCGATGGGCGCGTGGCCGTCGGTGAGCGTCAGCCGCGCTCCCATTTCGGCGAGCGGTTTGCGAATGCGCTCCATGGGCCGGCGCGAGAGCGACTCATCGCCCACCAGTGTGAACGAACCGGCTTGCGGCGCCAGAAGGCCCGAGATCATGCGCATGGTCGACCCGGAATTGCCGCAGTCAAGCGCCTCGGCAGAAGGCGTTACACGGCCACCCACGCCCGTGACCTCGACCGTCCCGTCCTCCAACCTGCGCACCGTCGCGCCCAGTGCCTCCATGCACCGCAGCGTTGACGCACAGTCCGCGCCCGTAGAGAAGTTGGTGAATCGCGACGTGCCTTCGGCAAACGCGGCCAGCATTCCATAACGATGACTGATGGATTTGTCGCCGGGCAGCCGCAGGGTGCCCAGTACATTGCGTGCCGGCTTGATGATGCGTTCTTCGATGACGGTGTGCAAGAAAGCTCCGTTACGCGGGGATAGACCGAGTTTACCAAGGGAAGAAGGAATAGGGACGAGGAGACCAGGGACCAGAACCCCCTGATGCTCTGGGACTCTCCGATAGTGGCCGCAGAACTGAAGTGAGATGGATCACACAAGGCGAAGAAACGGCGATACTACACAGGGGGGGGGAGGGGGGTGTTTTTTGAGCGCTGACCCCGCGCATGCCAGAGATTGCCGAATTCCTGCGATGCGCCACTGCCAAGTTCGCCCAATTTGCCAGAATTGAGTATCCATGAAGCATGTTGTGAACTCTGTGCCGGTCATCACGTCTGCGACAAACACAAGGCGCTCTCAATCGAGAGCGCCTTGTGTTGCGATGAGAGCCTTTAAACTCCGATTACGGCGCAGAGTTCCTTCACGGCCGCAGCACTCTTTTTCAAGGCGGCGTCCTCTTCCGCGGTGAGCTTGATTTCGATGATCTTCTCGAGACCCGCGGCGCCCAGCTTGCATGGAACGCCGATGTAGAAGCCGTCAATGCCGTACTCCCCCTGCAGATAAGCGGCGCAGGGAAGGATCTTCTTCTTATCCTTGAGAATGGCTTCCACCATCTCTACCGTTGCGGCGGAGGGAGCATAGTAGGCGCTGCCCGTCTTCAGATATTTCACGATCTCGGCGCCGCCGTCGCGCGTACGCTGAATGAGCGATTCAAGCCGCGTTGGCTCGATCAGTTCGGTAATCGGAATTCCCGCGACTGTCGAGTAGCGCGCGAGAGGCACCATCGTATCGCCGTGGCCACCGAGGACAAACGCCGTCACATTTTCCACGCTCACATTCAGCTCTTCGGCGATGAAAGTACGGAAGCGCGCCGAATCGAGCACGCCGGCCATGCCGATGACCCGCTCGCGGTTGAAGCCGGCCTGGCGGAAGGCCGCCTGCGCCATGGCATCCAGCGGGTTTGACACGATGATCAAAATCGACTCGGGCGACTGTGCCACCACCTTCGACACCACGTCGGACATGATCTTGTAGTTGGTGTGCAGCAAGTCGTCGCGGCTCATGCCTGGCTTGCGCGGAATACCCGCTGTAATTACCACGATGTCAGAGTGTGCGGTGGCCGCGTAGTCATTCGAGCCGATTACGTGCACGTCGCGCTTTTCAATCGGCATGGCCTCAAGCAGGTCGAGCGCCTTGCCCTGCGGCACGCCTTCCACCACATCGATCAGAACCACATCGGCCAGTTCCTTGGACGCAATCCAGTGCGCCGCCGTGGCGCCCACGTTGCCCGCGCCCACAATGCTTACTTTCTTTCGCATTCTCTCTCCTCAAAAGCAGTGAACAGTGATCAGTGGGCAGTGAACAGTGACGATTAATAGCCTCGAATCGGTTGCAAGTGCATCGCAAGAGTTCGCCGCGGCCGCTTTTACTGACCACTGATCACTGACCACCGTCCGTTACATGTTTCCGATAATCCGCGTGGCAAACTCGCTGGTTCCCACCTTGGTGGCTCCGGCGGTTTGCCGCTCGAAGTCATACGTTACAAACTTCTGCTGGATGGTCTTCTCCATCGCGTTCTCGATCATCTTGGCCGCTTCCTTCCAGCCAATGAAATCGAGCAGCATGACGCCGGACAAGATGACCGACCCAGGGTTGATGACGTCCTTGTCGGCGTACTTGGGGGCTGTTCCGTGCGTGGCCTCGAACACCGCGTAGCCGTCGCCGATATTCGCGCCGGGCGCGATGCCCAATCCTCCCACCTGGGCGGCGGCGGCGTCGGAGATGTAGTCGCCATTCAGGTTGGTTGTCGCCAGAATGCTGTAGTCCGCCGGGCGAATGATGATCTGCTGGAAGATCGAGTCCGCGATGCGGTCATTAACCAGGATCTTGTTCTTCCAGGCGCCATTGCCGTGGGTCTTGCCGATCGAATCGAGCGTCTTCTTGATTTCGGCGTACAACTCATCGCGGAAGGCCTGGTTGCCGAACTCGAGGCCGGGCTCGATCAACGCGGCGTTCTCCTCGATGCTGATGCCCGGGTTCGCGTCCACGTTGCCGAGAATCCAACTCTCGCGCTCGGTTACCGTGTGCTCGCGGAACTCCTCGGTCGCGACTTCGTAGCCCCACTCGCGGAAAGCGCCCTCGGTGAACTTCTGGATATTGCCCTTGTGGACCAGCGTCACCGTCTTGCGTCCGGCCTCCAGCGCATGTTTGATCGCAACCCGCACCAGTCGCTTGGTGCCGAAGATCGAAATCGGCTTGATGCCCACACCCGAGTCCGAGCGGATCTTCTTTTTGCCGCCCTTGAGCAGGTCGTCGTTGATGAACGAGATCAACTTGGCCACATCCTCCGACCCCTGCTTGAACTCAATGCCCGAGTACACGTCCTCCGTGTTTTCGCGGAAGATCACGATGTCAACCTTTTCGGGATGCTTCACCGGGCTAGGCACGCCCTGGTAGTACTTCACCGGCCGCACGCACGAATACAAATCCAGAATCTGCCGCAGCGCCACGTTCAAAGAGCGAATGCCACCGCCTACCGGTGTGGTCAGCGGTCCCTTGATGGAGACGCGCAGATCCCGGGCTGCGTTGACGGAGTCATCGGGCAGCCAGTTACTGAATTGCCGGTAGGCCTTCTCGCCGGCAAAGATCTCGAACCACTTGATGGAGCGCTTGCCGCCGTAAGCCTTCTCGACCGCTGCATCGAAGACCCGCTGGGAGGCCTTCCAGATGTCGCGCCCGGTGCCGTCTCCCTCGATGAACGGGATGATGGGATTGTCACGGGATTGTGAACTGGCCGTTGCTGTACTCGATAGGCTGACCATCTTTGGGCAGTTGCAGCCCGTTATAGATGCTTTGCATGGTGTCTTCCGGCTTCCTTCCGCGTGCGTTCAAAAGGGAAGGCTAACACCCCACCTGCCATGGGGCCAACCGCCTGCGGTGGCGGCAACTGCCTTGGGGTACTTCGTGGTGGGGACCCGCGGCGATGGATACGGAGGCAACCTGACCCTGTTCGAACCTGGACTAGCGCTGCGCCGCGTTGTTGCCGCCGTCGTCCTCGAACTTCGGGATTCCGAAGTGTCCACGCAAATGGAGCAGGTCGACCGTGCTGAGATTGCCGGCCACGGTCACCAGCGTTACGCTCCTGGGTGTTTCCGCCAGGATCACTGCGCCACGCACATTGATGCCGTCGAGGACCATCCACACATCCGTGGTTCCGTTATGAACTGCGCCGTCGTGAATCGCCCCGCTGTGGGCTGCTCCGTCCGCTTGCGCGGTCGTCATCACGTGCTTCCATCCCCGCAGGTGGTACGAGTCGCGGATCGCATCCACCGCGCGCTCATCCGGAACTCCATCGGGCCCGAAGCGGAGGATGTGGACGCTCACCCCGTCGAGCTTGCCGATCGCCTGTTTTGTGGGAGTGTCGGAGTCCGGCATGATGCCCGCCGCCACCTTGAGCAGATCGCGGTCGAGCGTAAAGCTGTTTTTAACGGCCGCCATGCTGCTCAATTGAGCCAGCGCCGGGGGTACCCAGTCCAGCACCACCGGGTTGGTATCGACGGAGGCGGCGGCGTTCTGGGCGGTCTGAGCCCCTGAGAATCCGGTAGCAAATGAGACGGCAAGAATGGCGCAGGAGAGGGCTCGGTACTTCATGAGCGCTTAGACACCTGCCTCCTGGAAATGTTGCGCGGTTTTGTGCGGCGGCTGCTACGATGCTGGAACGCGTCCGCCCCACGGAGGGAATCCCCCATGAAGCCGTTTGTTTTCGCTGGATTTCTGTTAGCAACTGCCTTGGCTTCCGCGCCCCTCGCCACCCAGGAAAAATCGGTCTATCAACCCGCGGCGAGCCTCGTTTTGGAGCATATTCCGCCGGTGCCGCAGGCCATCGCCGACAAGGCCGCAGCGTACACGGAGAGCCGCTCAGCGCTACTCATGGACTGGACTCCGGGCGAGCGTTCCGTGCTGATCAGCACCCGTTTCGGAGCCACCGCCCAGGTCCATCGCGTGGCCCACCCCATGGGCGATCGCAGGCAGCTGACCTTCTTTCCCGACCGGGTCTCCGGAGCCCGGTATCCACCGCACGATGCAAGCTGGATGCTGCTGGTGAAAGACACGGGTGGCGACGAGTTCTACCAGTTCTACCGCTTCGACCAGGCGACCGGCGCGATCTCGCTTTTGACGGACGGCAAGAGCCGCAATCTGGACCCTCGTTTTCGCCCCGACGGCGGCGCGATCGCGTTCACTTCGACCCGCCGCAACGGCAACGATGTCGATATCTGGACGGAGGATCCGGCCAATCCTTCCTCGGCGCATCTTCTGACCCAGTTCTCGGGTGGCGGGGTCAATGTCGACGACTGGTCGCCCGATGGCAAATCCCTCGTCGCGGTCGACGGGCGATCGATCAATGACAGCACGGTGTATCTCATCGATGCCGGTAGCGGTGAGAGGCACGCCATCACGCCGACGAGCGCGGCCGCCGGACAGCAAGTGAGCTGGGATTCGCCGTTATTCAGCAAGGACGGCAAAGACCTTCTTGTCCTGACGGACAAGGACTCCGAGTTTCACCGCCTCTGCCATCTGTCGTTCGATGGAAAGCTTGGCTCCTGCGTCAGCGGCGACATTCCGTGGGACGTGGAGGATTTTGATCTCTCGCACGACGGCAAACTGGTGGCCTTCAGCACCAACGAGGACGGCCTTGGCAAGCTCCATATCGTGTCGCTTGACACCGGGAAGCGGATCAACGTTCCCGAACTCCCGGCCGGGGTTGTCGGGGAACTTCGCTTTCGGGGGGAAGGACATGAGCTTGGCTTCGATCTGACCACGCCGTCGCAGCCGGATGACGTCTACTCCTACGATCCGGACTCCGGCAAGCTGGAGCGCTGGACGGAAAGCGAGACGGGCGGCGTCAACCTTAAGTCCATGCAGGCCCCACGCCTGATTCACTGGAAGGCGGCGGACGGGCTCACCATCTCCGGCTTCCTTTATCCCGCCGCCTCACGGTTTTCGGGCAAGCGGCCGGTCATGATCAGCATCCATGGAGGTCCCGAGGGGCAGTCGCGTCCTACCTTCGGCGGCTCGCTCAACTACTACACGCAGGAGATGGGTATTGCGGTCATCGAGCCTAATGTGCGGGGGTCTACCGGTTACGGCAAGAAGTACACGCTGCTGGATAACGGCATGAAGCGCCAGGACTCCGTGCACGACATTGGCGCGCTGCTTGACTGGGTGGGGGAGCAGCCTGACCTCGACAAGGATCGCGTGGTGGTGACCGGCGGCAGCTACGGGGGCTTCATGACCCTCAGTGTCGCCACGCAATATGACGCGCGTTTGCGGTGCACGGTGGAGATTGTGGGGATCTCGAAC
The DNA here is from genome assembly GCA_963744185.1 of uncultured Acidobacteriota bacterium. Classification (GTDB taxonomy): domain Bacteria; phylum Acidobacteriota; class Terriglobia; order Terriglobales; family Acidobacteriaceae; genus Telmatobacter. Next base: position 470,862 of record CAVUSR010000004.1, read on the forward strand.
CTGCGTACGTTTCTTGAACACACGTCGGGCTACCGCCGTGATTTGCGCCGCGCGGAATACGGCGACGAACGCGACCCCGCCATGCGCGAGTTCATGGAGAGGACCGCGCCGATGAACATGACGCAGAACGTCACCAAGCCGATGTTCATGATTGTGGGGTTCAACGATCCGCGCGTGCCGTATTCGGAAAGTGTGCAGTTCAAGGAGAAGCTGGAAGCGCAGCACACGCCCGTGTGGTTTCTGATGGCCAAGGACGAGGGTCATGGATACGCGAAAAAACCGAATCGCGACTTCCAGTTCTACGCCACGATCGCGTTTCTGCAGGCCAATCTGCTCAACGGAATGGAGTAATTCACTCCACTTCCTAGCTGCAAACTGTGAACGTGAGATTAATCCGCCTTGTGCCGTTTCGCGCTGTGTGAATGCGATAAACTCAACCGGGAACATCTCGCGAAAAGCGCGATGCAGGTTGCGGAGGACACATCGGAATTGGGCAAGGCAATGGTTCCGAAGAAGGTGTTTTTCACCAAGGGCGTGGGCAAGCACAGGGAGCGTTTGACTTCGTTTGAGCTGGCCCTTCGGGATGCCGGCATCGCCTCGCAGAACCTGGTGCGCGTCTCGTCCATCTTCCCGCCGCACTGCAAAGTCATCCCCCGCAAGGAAGGCGTGGCGATGCTCAACCACGGCGAAGTCGTATTCGCGGTGATTGCCGAGAACTCCACGCGCGAACCGCATCGGCTTATCGTTTCGAGCATCGGCGTGGCCATCCCTGCTGATAAGGACGCTTATGGCTACCTCAGCGAACATCACAGCTTTGGCGAGACCGAACAGCAGGCCGGCGATTATGCGGAGGACCTCGCCGCCGAAATGCTTGCGACTACTCTCGATGTGGAGTTCGATCCCGATAAAAGCTGGGACGAGAAGAAGGAGATTTATCGCATCTCCAACAAGATCGTGCGGACGAGCAACATTACCCAATCGGCCATCGGAGACAAGCACGGCCTGTGGACCACCACCATTGCGGCTGCGGTGCTCATTCTCGAGGAAGACTAGAGCCGGCTGCCAGATTAGTCGTTTCGTAACCGCGTCCAAATAAAATGGCATTCGGCGCCAGGGGAAGAGTTTCCCTCTGTCCCAAAGGCGGATGCTGCTGAAGCGTACGCGGCCCTGCCGCATCGAACAGATGAAGGAAAAAGTCAAAGAATGGCAACCACCCGCAAATACAAAGTAGGCCTTGTGCAGATGAGCATGGGCCCGGATCCCGAGGCCAACCTTGCCGCGGCTGTCGAACACATCCGCGAGGCGGCTGGGCGCGGCGCCAACATCGTTTGCCTGCCTGAACTCTTCCGCGCTCAATACTTCTGCCAGCGCGAAGACACACGGCTATTCGACCTGGCCGAGGCGATCCCTGGCCCAAGCACGGCGAAATTGGCGGACGTGGCGCGTGAAGCCCGCGTCACCATCGTGGCGTCGCTTTTTGAGCGCCGCGCTCCGGGCCTGTATCACAACACGGCGGTCACGCTGAATGCCGACGGCGCCATTGTCAGCGTCTATCGCAAGATGCACATACCCGATGATCCGCTTTACTACGAGAAGTACTACTTCACTCCCGGCGATCTTGGCTTCAAGGCCGTCGACACGGCTGCCGGCCGAATCGGCACGCTTGTCTGCTGGGACCAGTGGTACCCCGAGGGCGCTCGACTGACGGCGCTGCAAGGGGCCGAAGTGCTCTTCTACCCCACCGCCATCGGCTGGCACCCTGCTGAGAAGGAAGAGTTCGGCGCCGCCCAATACGACGCGTGGCAGACCATCCAGCGCGCCCACGCTATTGCCAACGGCGTCTACGTGGCCGGCGTGAACCGCGTCGGCCATGAAAACGGCGACGTCCTCGGCAACCGCATCGAAGGTCCCGGCCTGGAGTTCTGGGGAGGCAGCTTTCTGGCTGATCCGTTCGGCCGAATTATCGCCAAGGCGTCGCACACCAGCGAGGAAATCCTCATTGGGGAAATCGACCTGGGTTTGATGGAGGACACGCGCCGCAACTGGCCCTTCCTGCGAGATCGCCGAATCGACGCCTACGCGCCCATCACCAAGCGCTTTCTCGACCCCGTCTACGCGTGGGCACCCGACGGAGAGGCCAAGTAGGAATGACCGATTCGTTGTCCGCAACCCCGCGCCAACTCAACTACCGCATGCCTGCTGAATGGAGCCCGCACGAGGCTACATGGCTCGCGTGGCCGCACAATCCCCAGGACTGGCCGGGTAAATTCCAGGCCATCCCCTGGCTTTACGCCGAGATCGTTCGGCTTCTGTCATCAAAAGAGCGCGTCCACCTGGTCGTTCAGGATGCCAAAGAAGAGTCCCGTTCCCGGGGCATCCTCGGACGCGCGCACGCCAATTTGGACAACGTCAGCTTCCACCAGTGGCCCACCGACCGCGTCTGGACACGCGATTCGGGCCCGATATTCGTTCGTGACAAGGAGGGCCAGCTTGCCATCACGAACTGGCATTTTAATGCCTGGGCCAAATACGAAGATTGGCACAACGACGATCAGCTGCCCTCGCGCGTGCAGCAACTTCTGGGCCTGTCCGAATGGCAGCCCAGCGTCGCCCTTGCCAACGGTGAGCAGCATCGCCTCGTCCTCGAAGGCGGCTCGATCGACACCAACGGCGACGGCATCCTCCTCACAACTGAGGAGTGCTTATTGAGCGAAGTTCAGCAGCGGAATCCTGGCGTCAGCCGCGAGCAGCTGGAGCAGGCCTTCCACGACTATCTCGGCATCGACCAGGTCATTTGGCTCAATCGCGGCGTCGCCGGCGACGACACCCACGGCCACATCGACGACATCACCCGCTTCGTCGCTCCGACCACGATCGTCACCGTCGTTGAACCCAACTCAAGCGACGCGAATCACGCACCACTCGCTGAAAATCTGGCCCGTCTCAAGGCCGCCCGCACGCTCGACGGCAAGCAGTTCACGCTGGTCGAACTTCCGCTTCCACGGCCGGTGGTTTTTCGCGGCCAGCGTCTTCCCGCCAGCTACGCCAACTTTTACCTCGCTAACGGCCTGGTGCTCATGCCAACCTTCCATGATCCCAACGACCGCGTCGCCCTGCAGATTCTCAGCGAGCTCTTTCCCGATCGCGAAGTGATCGGCATCCACTCCGTCGATCTCATCTGGGGACTCGGGGCACTCCACTGCATGACCCAGCAGCAACCTGCCGCGCTACCATCGCAATCATGATGCCGGACCTGGATGCCATGGAATTGGCGCTAACGCAAGCGCGGCTCGCAGCGGAAGCGGGCGAGGTCCCAATCGGCGCCGTCGCCTTCCACGACGGCGCCCTCATCGCCCGCGGGCAGAACCGGGTCCTGCGCGACAACGATCCCACCGCTCACGCCGAGATCGTCGCCCTTCGCGAAGCAGCCGTTGCCCTTGGCAACTACCGCCTCAACGGCGTCACGTTGTATGTATCGTTGGAACCCTGTGCCATGTGCGCCGGAGCCATGATCCATGCCCGCATTGACCGCCTGGTCTACGCCACTGCCGACCCCAAAGCCGGCGCCGCGGGCAGCGTACTCAATGTCCTCAACCACCCTCGCCTCAACCACCAGATGCAGGTCGAGCAAGGCATCCTCGCCGAAGAATCCGCGGACCTGCTCCGCACCTTCTTCCGCACCCGCCGTTCGTAGCCTGAAGTCGAACGCCGGGAAGTCGGGGAGCCCCATCCTTTCGCAGGTTTGCGAAATGGATGGGAACGCCCCATGCCTTCCCCATCAACCTCGATCTACAACGCGAAATGGGCAGCTTACCCGTTCCGCAAACTTGAAGTCATCACGGGCGATTTGTCGTTCGATGCTTTCTCCTTCGGCCCCACGCCGAGTTCAAACACCATCACAATGAATGCGAACGCAAAGAAAAACGCGATCGCGGCAAAGTAGATCACCAGTCCGGCGAACTCCATGTTGTTCCGGGTGAGTTTCATGGCGCTGGTAGCCGAAATGCGATTCGGGGCAATACTGTCGCTGGTAAGCATGGTCGGACTCCTGAGATTTGGAATATTCAAGATTGCCGGTAAGAAATCAGAGAAACCACGCTCCACGAACTACGCTGCGAAAAAAGCGCACAACTCCCCGCAGAGTTATCAAGACTCAATCGAACGATCACGAAGGGAAGGAACCGAACGCAGTGTGTGCGCTCGATAATGTCAACGTAGCGCAGTAACAGTACCCCAGCTTGCCTCTGGTCAATAACCTTGTAAAGCTTTGTAAAGTTGCGAGTGCTCCTCGATTGCAAGGGTGTCTGCTACAGATTCAGCGCGGTTTTTACGCCGCAAAAGAAACCTTGCAAGCGCCGCCGAGGTCGCTGAGGATCAGGAGACACGCATCCTGTTGGGAGGGTCGATGGAGCTTTTGCGCGGCGTAATGAGTTGAGGACCGTCGAGTCATGTTCGGATTCCGATTCAAACGCAAGACGGAAGAACTCGACCTCTCTCTCGTTGAGGCCTTAACTCCGCGTCAATACCCGAATCCGCTCGGACTGCGCCGGCCACTTCGCCGATAGTTCTTCAAACGATGCACTCCGATAGTCCGCAAAATCGAACCCCGGTGTTACCGTGCATCCCAGCAAAGCTACCTGGCCGTCCCCGACCAAACGGGTTCCTTGCCAGACGCCCGCCGGCACCATGAGCTGCACGTGCTGCCCTGCCGCCAGATCCGGCCCCAGTGTTACCACCGTCGAGCCGCCATCCGGGTAAAGCTGCAGCATCTCAACCGGATCCCCCAGGTAGAAATGAAACATCTCATCGGATGCGAGCACATGCATCTCGCTGAAGGTGCCCGCCTCCAGAAGGTAGTAGATCGCGGTTCCCGCCGCCCGCACGCCTTGGGGGGCCGTCACCTCCAGCGCCGACCGGTAAGTCCGCCGAAAGTGCCCGCCCTCCTTCGGATGCAGCGAAAGCTTCAAGAAGTCCTTGATTTCAGCCGATGTCATCACAGGACCGATCGTACCAGTCAAAACAATTTACAATGAACGACAGATATGAAGGTTCAGGTTTATACGGCTTCCTGGTGCAGGGATTGCCGCGCGGCCAAGCAGTTTCTGGACTCTCACGGAGTCGAGTACACCGAGATCAACGTCGACGCCGACCCCAGGGCTTCTGACGAAGTGATCCGCCACGTTGGCAAGCGCGCCATCCCGCAGCTGGTGATCGACGGCGAATGGTTCCAGCCCTACAAGCCCGGTCGCGGCCTTCTCTACGAGGAGATGTACGTGCGGCTGAACATCCCGCGCACCTGACTCCGCCATTTTCGAGTATCCAAGCTGGGTCGAGCGAAGCGGTAGGATGCTCCCGCCCCTTTACAATGAGCGGTTGGGCTTGTCGTCGATCTGCGGTCACTGACCACTGATCACTGTCCACTGGCCGACGAAGGAGGCTCTGTTGATCGATCGCTACACCCGCCCCGCGATGGGCCGCATCTGGACCGAAGAAAACAAGTATCGCTGCTGGCTCGAGGTTGAGGCGGCCGCCAGCGCCGTGCTTGCGGAAGACGGCGTGATCCCCGTCGAAGCGGCCGAAGCCATTGCGAGCAAGAGTAGTTTCTCCGTTGCGCGGATCCATGAGATCGAAGCCGAAGTCAAGCACGACATCATCGCCTTCACCACCGCAGTGGCCGAGAGCCTGAAGGCCCAGGGCTTCGACCCTGAATCCCGGTGGCTGCACTATGGCCTTACTTCCAACGACGTCGTCGACACCGCCCAGGCACTTCAGGTCAAGGAAGCCTCCCAGCTCATCCGCACCGGCCTCGTGATTCTCATGGACGCGCTCAAGCGGCGCGCCATCGAGTTCAAGCACACTCCCACCATCGGCCGCACCCACGGCATCCACGCCGAGCCCACCACCTTTGGCCTCAAATTGCTGAACTGGTACGCCGAGATGCAGCGCAACCTCGATCGCTTCGACCACGCCGCCGAGACGATGCGCGTCGGGAAACTCTCTGGTGCCGTCGGGACGTTTGGTCATTTGATGCCGGAACATGAGGAGAGAATCTGCGCGCGCCTCGGCCTCAAGCCTGCCCCGGTCGCCACGCAGGTCATTCAACGCGACCGCCATGCCGAATACATCTCCACCCTGGCGATCATCGGCAGCACGCTCGACAAGATTGCCGTCGAGATCCGCCACCTGCAGCGCACTGAAGTGCGCGAGGCGCAGGAGTATTTCAGCGAAAAGCAGAAGGGCTCCTCATCCATGCCGCACAAGAAGAACCCCATCACCAGCGAGCAAATCAGCGGCCTTGCCCGCGTCTTGAGAGGCAACGCCCAGGCGGCCTTTGAAAACGTGGCTCTCTGGCACGAGCGGGACATCTCCCATTCGTCCGTGGAGCGAGTCATCTTTCCTGATTCGACCATCCTTGTGGACTACCTGCTTGCCAAAACCGCGGACCTGGTTGATCGGCTGCTGGTCTATCCGGAGCGAATGAAGAAGAACCTTGAATCTACCGGCGGCCTGATCTTCAGTGGCCAGCTCCTTCTCGACCTGGCCGAAGCCGGCATGATGCGTGAGGATGCCTACCGTGTCGTGCAAGCCCACGCCATGCGTGCCTGGAAAGAGGACCTCGTGTTTCGTGACGAGGTAGCCCGCGATCCGCAGGTCGCCGCGCTGCTCAGTCCCGAGAGACTGGAGAGAACCTTCGACTACTCGCGTCAGCTGGGCAATGTCGACGCCATCTTCAAGCGCGTGTTTGGCGAGTAGGGCGCTGGCAGTGCCGGCCGTTTCGCCGCCGGCTACGCTAGCTGATATCGTCTCTTCGACAGGAGAGGTCGAATGAAACTCATTGCCACGTGGCTATTCGCATGCGCGGGTGCGCTGGCCTGGGGTCAGCAGCAATCTCCTCCTCCGCCCCAGAATCCCCTGAACAACCTGGCCTTTATGACAGGTGACTGGTCTGGCAAGCAGAACTTTGAAACGGGGGGCGGACCGGCGATGGTTGGCGATGCGACGGATCGCGTCGAGATCTGCATCGCTGGCAAGTACCTGTGCGAAATGCTTTCTACCACGCTGCCGGGCCGCAAGCCTACGGACACGCGCCACTTCATCTCTTATGACAAGCCGTCGGGGAAATATACGGCCTGGTGGTTCAATGACACCTCCACTCACCCGACCCAGCTCGTTGGCGAGCTTTCCGGCAACAAGCTTGTCCTCAGCAGCGATTCGGGCGGTCCGGAGCCGGTTCTTCGAGTCACCTACGAGAGTCCGGCCGAAGGAAAGCTGACTTTTCTACTGGAGATGAAAGCCGGCGATTCGTGGACGAAGCTTTTTCTCACAACGTATTCGAAGGCTGCCGCTGCGCAGTAAAAAACGTTTGCCATAGATGCCATGAAGTCACGACCAAAACAGGGAAGGGAATCGTGGAAGCAATTGAGTTGACCGTGGCAATTACCGGCGCATCCGGCGCGTTGTTCGGCCGCGAAATGTTGCGCGCGCTCGAGGCCGATGACCGGGTTGGCAAAGTCCATTTTGTCGCCTCGGAAAACTCATTGCGGGTGATAGCCGAAGAGCTGGGCATTTCCGGCCGCAATGACCTGCTTGAAAAGCTGCTGGGGACAGCGCCCAAAAAGGCCATCCAGCACGCGGATACGAACATTGGGGCGTCGATCGCCAGCGGCAGCCATCCTTCCAGCGGGATGATCGTTTTACCCTGCTCGATGGGGACCCTGGCGGCAATCACCCACGGTTTGGCGGATTCGCTGGTCGCTCGTGCCGCGGATGTGACGCTGAAAGAACGACGGCCCCTGCTGCTTTGCATACGGGAGACGCCGTTCAACAGGATTCATCTGCGGAACATGGCGCTGGCGGCGGAGGCCGGGGCGGTAATCTTTCCGGTGATTCCCACTTTCTACAACCGGCCCACCGACTCTGGGGAGATGGCGCGGCAGTTCGTGTACCGCGTCCTGGCCCACATCGGACTTCCCCAGGCGGGCGCTTACGTTTGGAAGGCCGATGAGTAATTCAAGCTAGAGACATGCTCAGCAATCGTGCCCTTTCAAAATGCGGTTGACGCCACCCATTTCTTCGCGCATGATGAATTAATGACGGGGCGCTCCTATCTCGGGGAGTTCGAGCTGATGCTGCTGCTGGCGGTGATTCAACTGGGCGATGACGCATACGGCGTGCCCATCGCGCGCGAACTGGAGGCACATCGAGGGAAGGACGTTTCAGTAGGCAGCGTGTACGCGGCGCTGGAGCGGCTGGAGGCCAAGGGGCTGGTTGAGTCGAACCTGGGCGATCCGACTCCGGAGCGGGGCGGGAAGGCCAAGCGCTACTTCCGCGTCACCCGCGAAGGGCTGCGGCAGGTGCAGGAGACGCGGCGCGTGCTGACCGGCCTTTGGGAGACGCTGCCGGACTTGAAGCGTACCTGGGAGGGCCTATGAACCGGATGCAGCCTCCGGCGATGCCGCTCTGGATGCTGGAGCACCTGACCCCGTCGGAGCACGACGAGGCGCTGGCCGGCGATCTCCTCGAAGGGTTCCGCGGCGGGCGAAGCAACGGCTGGTTCTGGCGCCAGGCGGTTGGTGCGTGGCTGGGTTCTTGGGCACGCTACTTTGCGAGGCGGCGGTCTGTGCTGCTGTTTGCGCTGCTTTGGTCAACGCTGGCGCCGGCGTGGACAGCGGTGATCGATCGCGTGGAGCAGGAAGCGCGGACAATCGGACTGAGCTTCCATGCGGCTTTATCGACGCTGCCACAATTGATGATCTGGCTCTCGCTCCAGCTTCTGTTCCTGTGGGTTGGGACAGTGGTTTACTTTGCGGGATTTGCGCGCAACCGGAGGCCGCTGGGCGGCGTTCTGCGCGCCTGCGCCGTGGCGGCCGGGCTGTTTCTGCCGACATACTTCGCCACTACCGTCCTGATGAACCTCTTCGCGTGGCCCGGCCTGGAGATCGACCGAAGCGCGATGACCCCGCTCGGCGAGATCGCCGACGTGCGAACGTGGGCCATCGCCATCCGTGTGCCTTACCTGGTGACGATGTTGTGCGCGATGTGGCGCTCGGTGCCGCGGCTGGCGGGCGTGCCCCGGCAAAGGGATGATTTCGGAAACGGCGCGGCCGCTGTGCCGAAGGCGCGGCGGCATGGTCCGGGAAGTCGACCCGCATACGGTATCGCGGTTCTTTGCCTTTGTGGTGATTGCGGGACTGATGAACGCGTCGATCGCGGGATTTCTGCTGTGCCGGCTGCCGGCGTCGCACACGCCGACAATTGCTTCGCTGGTGGTGCGCGCTGCGGTTTACGTGGCGCTTGGCGCGATTGCGGGCATTATGGGGGCGTGGGTCTACTGGAACAATCCGGCGAGTCCCTTCCGCGAAGACCCCCCGTTGCCCTTCGCGCTGTTCGCCGTGGTTTGCGCGGCAGGATGGCTGTGGGTGCCGGCCATGATTCTCTTCTCTGAGCAAGTGTCGGGGATTGCGGCGCTGGTGGCGGCCGCGGGAGCATTGTTGCTGGGCGCGGGGCTGCGGTCGACTACGCTCATGAGTTTCGGCACCGTTGAATTGGGTCTGCCGGGCGAAGCCAGACCGGAGCTCTTTGCGGAATCGCTCTACGAGCCCCCGGGCGAGGTGCGCGGATACTTCATCGCCCTCTGTTTATATGGCGGGGGATGGGCACTCGTCGCGGAATCGAACATGACGGCGGCGGCGTTGCTCGCTGCGGCGGCATTCTTGTTCGCGTGGGAGCGGACGGCAGCGCGGACGCGAGCGCTTTATTTTGAAGAAACGGCGGGCAGCGAGTACCGGCGGGCGGCGGTGCGGCTGGCGTGCGTGGTGGTTCCGGCGGTGCTTGTGACGGCATGGGCACTGATGGACGGGGTTCAGCGACGTAACCACGTGGTGGAGGTCCGTCCGGCCGGAGGCGGGGATGATCCCGGCGCGCACAAGGGCGGTGTGTCCGGGATCGGCGGGTACGAGAGCGTGATTCTATGGCCGTATCCGGAGAAGAAGCAGATTGTGCCGCCAGTGAAGCTGGAAGAGAGCCTGCTGGCGCCCGGGACGACCCGGCCCCTGGTGGTGCGGTTCGACGGCCCGTACTGGTATGTGCAGCCTCCCGATGAGCGGCCGGGACCGACGGCGCACCAAGCCCACGGAACCCCGCTGAAGGTAGGGATCGAGTCGGGAAACAGGCTGCCGCTGATCATGGAGGCGCACCAAAGGCTGGGAGGCCTGATCCGGCTGTCGCGGTGCCGCGAGATCGATGTGGACGTGATGAACCGGGACAACACCCCAGGTTCGATCGCGATGGAGCTGCGGCTGACGAACTCGATCGTCCCGTCTGCGAACACGGTGCTGCTCGCCGAGCAGCCGGTGGTGTCCACCCTGCCAGATCATTTTGCGGAAAAGACAACGCCGGTCTTTGAGACGCTGCACTTTGCCGTTCCGGTGCGGGCTCGCATTCGGTCCTTCAATGAGATGACGGTGGTGCTGATTCCGGACGCGATGCACGCAAAGCTTGGCCCGCGGATCGTAATTCGGCAGTTTGCGCTGCTGCCGCGCTAAGTGACACGCCGGGTTAAGAGCAAAGTACAAAAACGATTGTGTCAGGCGGTTTTCTGATAGTTGGACAGGGCGGCCTGGATGCGTTCATACAATTCCTGCGTGTACCAGACGGGAGCGTACTCCTCGAGGAGATCGAAGAGTTCTTTCAAGACCGCAAGCGGCGTGGCGCTGGGAAGCTGTTCCGTGCGCGGAGGTCCATCTCCACGCGTAACTCCGTTCGAGCGTTCAAGCCCTTCGGGCCGCCCAGGCGGTTCCAGCTTCTTGAGGCTCCGGCGGTCAAATTTTACAGTGTCACGTTTGCGGTTCAAGGATCCTCCAAGAGATTGGACGCACGCAGAGACGGATCTGCCGCCGGTTGGCAGTTGCTGGAGGTGGAAAATCATTTTTTACGCTTGATTCGTGCGGCCTGTGTACGGTCGGATGCGTGTCTGCCTTTAGGCAGACTATCAACTGATTTGAGGGATACAAGGCGATGAACAATGAAAGTAACTACGATTTAGCACTTTGGTACCGTACCCTAGAAAACTCTAAAAAACTCTAGATTGATAACAAAAAGAGCTCGCTGCGCACGATCTTGAAGGAACATATTCGCTCTTGGATAGGTCTTCGAAAAAGACCCGAGACGCGTGCGATTACGCACTTTGCCGCACCAACATTGAGGGCCGGCTCCGGAAGGAACCGAGTCGCGCGGGAGGATGATCGGAATCGCGTCCTAGTGGTAATCGGACAGGGCAGCAATAACGCGGTCGTGGAGCTCCTCGGTGTACCAGATGGGGCCGTACTCCTCCATGAGCTCAAAAATCTCTTTCAAGACTTCTTTGGGGCTGGTTGAAGTGGAAGTGCGCGTGTCCTTCAACTTGAAGGCGCCGGGGACAGCTTTGAAGGTCGCTCGCTGCAGGTTCAACGTTTCCTCCGTGTAAGGTCCCGTTTACATGGATGCGCATTCGGGGCCATCGGAATGCGGGTTTTGCAGAAAAATTTTGTAACTCAATGTCTGCTCGCGATTTAACAGTCATCCTGAGAAACCCGAGGTCAAAATGCGGAGCACTTGTTGAAGGTATGGAATGCAAGAAGTTGCATGAGGTTGCTTGTAGAAAATTTGCAAAATTGATGTGGTGTGGAAGTCCCGGACTGAGGGGGCGCGCCGGTCGGAGGGAATGACTGTGACAGGAAGCAAAGAGGTCAGAATGCGATTGCGATTGACAGCGTCGGTGGATGGAACTGATACTGCAACACATGCGGAGCCGATGCGGATTCGGGGCGGAATACGGAACGGGGGCCATGCACATGTGTATGTGCCGGGGACCGGTCCGTGAAGCTCTCGAAGCGACATTGCGATAAACGCAGACGAATCGGAAGCGGACGGCCCGGATCCCGAAAGGATTCGGGCCTTCTTGTTTTGATGGCTGGCTGGGAAATCGATCGATCCTCCCGGCCTCTAACCCAAAAACCTCCCCGATGGGCACCCCGCTTCGTGAAATATCCTGGCCCGTTGAAACGCCAGATTGAGTCCGAGCCAACCGCCAAACCGAACGAGTGAAGGAGCAGAGAGAGATGTCGGAAGAGAAGAAGCTGCAGCTTGCCACCCTTGCGGTCCACGCCGGTCAGTCGCCTGACCCGGCAACGGGATCGCGCGCCGTGCCCATTTACCAGACCACGTCGTATTTGTTTCAGGATGCGGACCATGCGGGACGGCTGTTCGCTCTGAAGGAGTTCGGGAACATTTACACGCGGATCATGAATCCGACGACGGATGTGCTGGAGAAGCGTGTGGCGGCGCTGGAGGGTGGCGCGGCGGCTTTGGCGACGGCTTCAGGGCAGGCGGCGGAGACGCTGGCGATTACGACTCTTGCGGCAGCGGGCGACGAGATTGTGTCGACGACGTCGCTGTATGGGGGTACCTACAACCTGTTCCATTACACGCTGCCGCGGCTGGGCATCATCGTTCGGTTTGTGGATGCTGATGATTTTGACGGTCTGCGCGCGGTGATTAATGAGAAGACCAAGGCCGTATATACAGAGACTCTGGGAAATCCGAAGCTGGATATCGCCGACATTGAGCAACTGGCGGCCATAGCTCATGAGCAGGGTGTTCCGCTCATTGTGGACAACACGTCGGCGTCTGCGGCACTGGTGCGGCCGATCGAGTGGGGCGCGGACATCGTGGTGAACTCGGCCACGAAGTTTCTGGGCGGGCATGGGACCAGCATCGGCGGCGTGATTGTGGATGCGGGGAAGTTCAACTGGGTGTCGGACAGGTTCAAGGAATTCACGGAGCCAGATCCGTCGTATCACGGGCTGTCGTACACGCAGACGTTCGGCCCCCTGTCGTTCATTTTGAAGGCGCGGATCCAGGGGCTGCGCGATACTGGCGCGGCGCTGTCGCCCTTCAACGCATTTCTCATTTTGCAGGGAATCGAGACTTTGCACCTGCGGATGGAGCGGCACTCGCAAAATGCGTTGGCGGTGGCCAAACATCTGGAAGGGCATCCGGGTGTGGAGTGGGTGAATTATCCGGGATTGGCGTCGAGCCCATATTTCGCGCGGGCGCAGAAGTATCTGCCCACGGGGCAGAGCGCGTTGATCACGTTCGGGATCAAGGCTGGAAAAGAGGGGGGCGGCTACGAGGCGGGAAAGAAACTGATCGATTCACTCGAGCTGTTCTCGCTGGTGGCGAATATCGGGGACGCGAAGTCGCTGGTGATTCATCCGGCGTCGACGACCCATCAGCAACTGAGTGAGGAGGAGCAGAAGGGGACGGGCGTGACCCCGGAGCTGGTGCGGCTTTCGGTCGGGATCGAGGATGTGCGCGATATCCTTGCCGATCTGGACCAGGCGATTGAGACCGCGAACGGCGCAACGTGTAGCGGCACGGCGAACACGCCGGCTCATACGGCACAATGAAAGGAATGACCGAAGAGACGACGGGCGCAGGGGGTGGGGGAGCTTTGTCCGGTCCAGATCCCTCCCAGGCCCCCAAACGCGAGGAACCCGGGACGCCCGCGTCCATGACTGGGGCCACGGTGCCTGTGCACGCGGCGTCTGTCTCACTGCCTCCTCCCATGCCGGCGAGGATTACGAATCCCACGCCGACGTATGAAGGGGACTTTGTGCTCGACGAGCACCTGCTTCTGGAATGCGGGCGCACGCTGGCCGGCGTGACGCTGCACTACGCGGTATACGGGCGGTTGAATGCGGCTCGAGACAACGCGGTGCTGGTTTGTCACGCGCTGTCGGGGTCGGCGCTGGTGGGGCAGTGGTGGCCGGAGGTGTTCGCGCCGGGAGCGCTGCTGCGGCTGGACCAGGATTTTGTGATCTGCATCAATCTGCTCGGTTCATGCTACGGGTCGACGGGGCCCGGGTCGGTGAATCCGGAGACTGGCGAGCCGTATGGGGCGGACTTTCCGCTAATCTCGATTCGCGACAACGTGCGGGCGCAGGCCAGGCTGCTGAACTCGCTGGGGGTGCGTCGGTTACGGCTGGTGCTGGGCGGGTCGATGGGCGGCATGCAGGCGCTGGAGTGGACGGTGCTATATCCCGAACGCGTGGAGCGGGCGGTGATTATCGGCGTGGCCCCGCTGGGAGCAATGGGGCTGGCCCTGAATCATCTGCAGCGGGCAGCCATCCAGCGCGACCCGGAGTGGATGGGCGGGAACTACCTGCCGCAACGGCCGCCGCGGCAGGGGCTGTCGCTGGCGCGTCAGATTGCCATGCTGAGCTATAAGTCAGGCGGGCTCTTCGACGAGCGGTTCGCGCGCAATCCAAACCGTAACGGCGAGGACCCGTGGGGTCTTGACGACTGCGGCGGGGGACTGATTGGCGGGCGGTTCGATATTGCGGGATATCTCGACGAGCAGGGAAAGCGGTTCGTGGACCGGTTTGAGGCGAATGCGTATCTGGCGATTCTGCGCACGATGGATACGTGGGACCCCCTACGGGGACACCTGTCAGCGGCAGACGTGTTCGGGAAAATCAAGGCGCGGCTCACGTTTGTGGGCATCAGCTCGGACTGGCTGTTTCCACCGCAGAGCGTGCGCGAGTTTGCAGAGGCTATCCGCGCGGCGGGCGTGCAGGCGGAGTATCGCGAAATGACCAGTGATCACGGGCATGATGCGTTCCTGGCGGAGCAGGCGGAACTGGTGAGATTGTTGTCGTAGCAGACCGGTTCCCATGAGCTCCAAATCCGCATCAGACATTCCATGGGCCGGGGAGACTGGGTCAAGGGGTTTTTACGGCGAGCCTGCGATGGAGCAGGAACAGTTTTGGTTCGCGCGGTGTCTAATGCCGTTATGCGGTTTGATACCGTGCGCAGCGGAGCGCGGAAGCGCCGCGTGGTGTGATGGGGGACCGGCAAGTGAAAATCGAGCCGTCGGGGGGTGGCGGAAATTTCGTCAGGGCGAGTGTGCGTACGGGAAACCCCGGGAATATGCGACCGGAATTCTTTGATCTTGTGCAACTTCGCTTGTCAGAGGGGGCAGGGCTTTCTATAATCCATCCATCATCGCATCGGACCGCCGTGGTACTGCAATTCTCTTCACCGCGGTACTCAGCCGTTAACTGTAGAACTGTTCCCTCGGCGGGCGAGTGTTTGAAGATTGATTCCCACTTCAGTATTTCCCAGGAGCACTGAATGAAGAAGTTAGTTCTCGCGTCAATGATGGCGCTTGCGAGCGTGACCCTCGTGACCGCGCCAAAGCTGCAAGCACAACAAGCACCGGATGGCGGCACGCTTTCCATCAAGGATCCCACCGAATTCAACGCTTACCAGATGTTCAGTACCCAGACGGATCCCAAGCAGAAAGCTGCGGCTGGAGAGAGCTTTCTCAAGACCTACCCTCAAAGCGTCGCCAAGAATCTGGTGCTGGATGCCTTGATCGACGCATACCAGCAGGCGGGCGACAACGATGGCGTGGTGAGTTCTGCGAGCCGTCTGCTCCAGGTGGATCCAAATAACCTGAAAGCCATCCTCTATTCAGTCCTGATCAAGAAGGGCCAATGTGCCAAGAGCAGCGATCAGCAGGTCTGCGACGATGCGGCGGCCCTGGCGCAAAAGGGCCTTCAGGTATCCAAGCCGGCGGCCACGTCCGATGCGGACTGGCAGAAGCTGACGCACGCGGCGTTCCCGATCTTCCACTCGACGGTGGCTCTGGATGACACGATCAAGAAAGACTACAAGGGCGCCCAGGACGAATACACGGCCGAGTTGAAGATGTACGACGACAACGAGAGCAAGTCACAGGGCCTGAATGACACTCTTCTGCTGGCCCAGGCTTACAGCATGCCGGGCTCCACGCAGGACCTGGTAAAGGCCGTCTGGTTCTACGCTCGAGTGTGGGACTTTGCTCCCGCCCAGTAC
Organism: uncultured Acidobacteriota bacterium; assembly: GCA_963744185.1. GTDB lineage: Bacteria > Acidobacteriota > Terriglobia > Terriglobales > Acidobacteriaceae > Telmatobacter. The sequence continues at coordinate 486,762 of CAVUSR010000004.1, forward strand.
AAGGCCCAGATCGACCCCAAGCTCAACTACTACTACAAGAAGTACCACGGTGCCATGGACGGCCTTGACGGGATCAAGCAGCAGGCGCAGGCCACGACGTTCCCGCCTGCCAGCCTCCACATTGACCCGGCGAAGAGCCCCGCAGAGCAGATTCACGATCTGCTGGCATCGACCGATCCGAACACCCTGGCGCTGGCCGACAAGGAAACCGTGCTCGCCATGGGCAGCAAGGAAGACGCTGACAAGCTGTGGGCTTTGGTGCAAGGCAAGGAAACCCAGGTTCCGGGCATCGTGATTGAGGCAACCGCCGATCAGATCAAGGTTGCCGTGACACAGGACGCCAAGGATTCCAAGGTTCCCGACTTCATTGTCAACCTGAAGAAGCCCCTTACCGAGGCGGAACAGAAGATAGTCGTGCCGGGCTTTGAGTTCAAAACGCAGCCTGATGCGATGCTGGTGGGCACTTACGACACGTACCAGCAGGTGCCGGCGACCGACAAGACGTCGCAGTCCGCGTCGATCGTCCTGAAGGACGGCGAGTACGTCCCCGCCGAGAAGAAGAAGCCGGCGGCGACACACCGGCCCGTTCACAAGCCGGCGGCTCACTAAGGTCAAAGGGCGTACGCCCGTTTATCCTGGGAATCCTGAGGGCAGTCCGCTATGCGGGCTGCCCTTTCTCTTGGACCGGGAATGACAAGCGACTGGGTGTTAGTCTGGATTCGAATGATCCGATATTTATCCATAGTTGTGGCGTTGGCGGTTGGTGTCACGGGGCGCCCGGCATGTTCCCAGCAGGGCGAGGGCGTACCGGTTCCGCAAGCGGCGACACAGGCCGGCACAAAGGCGCAGCCGTTGAAGCCCGTTAGGCAGGAACTACTGGAGCCCCGGCTCGATACCGATGGGCAACTGCCGATGCGGGTGTTGGTTCATCCCGCGAACTCGATGAAGCCAGAAGACAGGGAACTGGCAGCCGGCGCAGTTACAGCTGTTCGTGAACGGGCGGCGTTCTACGATCTTGGATTTGAAGAGGGCGACTGGCAGGAAAGCCAGCTGGAGTGCCCGGCTTTTCCCCAACACTTGTTTTTGCGGTTTACGCGCAACCGGGAGGCCGGCGACGTAAGCATGTTTGTCGCGTCGATCCCGCGCGGGAAGGAAGGGCGAGTGCGGGTGGTCCCGATCCTGCGCCGGGGCTATTCGTTGATCTCTCCTGCCCCGGTGAGCCGGGCCACCATCGCGGCCTTCAACCAGATTCGGGCGGAAGAACACATTGGGGAGAAGGCGGACTGGTCCGCGATGAGCCTGTGTTACGCGGCGCTGACCAGTGAGCGGTGGAGTGAGCCGCAAGGGGAAACTACGCTGACGTCCTTAGGATCGCGCACCTTGCAGATTGGGGACAAAGGCGATTTGACCGTGGCGATTGAGGTGGGGGCTCCGGCGCCGGGCCGGTGGGCAGTGACGCTACGATCGCGGGGGGCGGCTGGAGGCAACCGAGTACACGCCGTTTGGCGATCTCGAAGTGCACACCTTGCCTGCAACTCTCATGGATCCGAAGGGAACGCCAATTCCGGCAACAACAACGGTCGAAAAGGGGCAACCGCTTCCCACGGGGCCTGCCAACAAGGAACAGCCGGTGCCGACGGCGCCGCCCGACGGCACAACCCCCAAGCCACAGTAGATAAGGGACCGTGTTTACTCGCCCAGCATGATGCGCTGGATGGATGTCGCGCGACCCGTCTGCGGATTGCACGATATGAGCGCGGCGCACATCTTGGGGTTGCCCCTGGCGGCTTCGAACTTGCCGGGCATTCCGGTGAGAAAGCGGTGCAGCACCATCTCTTTTTCAACGCCAATCACGCTGTCGTAGGGTCCGGACATGCCGACGTCCGTCTGGTAAGCGGTGCCGTTGTGCAGGATTCGCTCGTCGGCCGTGGGGACGTGGGTGTGGGTGCCGAGCACGGCGGTGACACGGCCGTCGAGGTGCCAGCCCATAGCGACTTTCTCGCTTGTCGCTTCGGCGTGGAAGTCGACCAGGATGACTTTGGCGGTGATCCGTTTGAGCACATCGTTGACGGCGTGGAAGGGATCGTTGGTGCCCGCCATGAAGACCCTGCCCATGAGGTTGATGACCGCATAGGGTATGCCGGATTCGGTGATGCCTTCGAACGTCCCGTGGCCGGGTACACCCGGGTAGAGATTGAGCGGGCGCAGGATGCGGCGCGCGGGCTTCTGGCTGTCGGCCGGAACGGAGTTCATGTAATCGATGAGTTCGCGCTTGTCCCAGACGTGATTGCCGGTGGTGAGGACGTCGGCGCCGAGGTCGAAGAGGTCGTCGGCGATCTGCGGCGTAACGCCGAAGCCGCCGGCGGCGTTTTCCGCATTGATGACGGTGAGGTCGACCGCGTTTGCTTCGCGAATGTGGCCGATGTGCTCGGCGACGATCTTGCGTCCCGCGCTGCCGAAGATGTCGCCGACGAAGAGAATGTTCATTGGATTCCAGTGGACAGTGAACAATGCACAGTGAACAGATTCGAGCTGGTCATTACGTTTCCGCCGAAACTCAGAGGAGTGAACCGCGGTTGGCACAGTCGCTCTTTAACTGTTCACTGTTCACTGCTCACTGCCTTTCGCATCAGCGGAAACAAAATCACATCGCGAATCGATTTCGAGCCGGTCAGGAGCATCGTCAGTCGGTCGATGCCGATGCCTTCCCCGCCGGTGGGGGGCAGGCCGTAGGCGAGGGCGCGCACGTAGTCCTCGTCCATCTGGTGGGCTTCGTCGTCGCCGCGGCCGCGTTCGCCTAACTGCTGCTCGAAGCGCTTGTGCTGCTCGATGGGGTCGTTGAGCTCGCTGAAGGCGTTGCCGAGTTCAAAGCCCCCGATGAAGAATTCGAAACGCTCCACGTGATCCGGGTCGTCGGGCTTGGCCTTCGACAGCGGAGAGACCTCGGTTGGGTAGTCGTAGATGATGGTGGGTTGCACGAGGAACGGCTCGACCGTCTCTTCGAAGAGGTTATATACAGTTTTGCCGATGGACGCGCCTTTGATGGAGCCGGCGTAGACAGCCGCGAGCCCGTCGCGGATGGGCTTGAGGGCGGCGCGTCTTTCGGGTGAGGTGTCTGCGCCTTCGCCCAGCGACTCATCGAGCAGGCCCAGTGCCGAGAAGAGCCGCTCCTGCAGCACCTGGGGGGATTCAAACGATGTGAGCGCGGGCTTGTTGCCGGCCTCATGCGGCCAGAATTGCTGGATCGCTTCGCGCATCGTGAGGCGCTGCCACTTGGCCAGGTCGATGGTGTGCCCGTTGAACTCGGTGACGGTCGTGCCGTTCACTTCGCGCGCCACGTAGGCGATGAGCTCCTCGGTGAGCTGCATCATGTCGTGGTAGTTGGCGTACGCCTGGTAGAACTCCAGCATGGTGAACTCGGGGTTGTGCTGGGTGCTCACCCCTTCATTGCGGAAGTTGCGATTGATTTCGTAAACGCGATCGAGACCGCCGACCGTGAGCCGCTTGAGATAGAGCTCGGGGGCAATGCGGAGGAAGAGGTCCATGTCGAGCGCGTTGTGATGCGTTTTGAAGGGCCGCGCCGCCGCGCCGCCGGCGATGGGCTGCATCATGGGCGTCTCAACTTCGAGGTAACCGCGGTCGTCGAAGAACTGGCGGATGGCGCGCAGAATCTTGGCGCGCTTGACGAAGACCTCGCGGCTGTCGAGGTTGGTGAAAAGGTCAACGTAGCGCTGGCGGTAGCGGATTTCGACGTCGGACAGGCCGTGGAATTTTTCGGGCAGCGCGAGCATAGCCTTGGCGAGGAACGTGATCTGCTCGACGTGGATGGTCAACTCGCCCGTACGCGTGCGGAAGAGATAGCCGGTGACCCCAATGTGATCGCCCAGGTCGAGCAGCTTGTATAGCGCGAAACCCTGTTCGCCGACCGCGTCCAGACGGACGTAAATCTGCAGGCGCTGGCCCTCCTGCTGTAACGTGGCGAAGCCCGCCTTGCCCTGCGCGCGGATGGCCATGATGCGGCCTGCGATGGCGACCGTGATGCGACTGGCTTCGAGCTCTTCGGCTGCCGTATCGCCCCACTGGGCGCGGATGTCCGCGATGGAGTGGGAAAAGCGGAACTGGTTGGGGTAGGGCGCCTGGCCGAGCTTCTCGATCTCTTGCAGCTTTTGTCGGCGCAAATCAACAAGATTGCGCTCAAAATCCGAATCAAACACGGGTTTTCCTTCTTGGCGACGAATGGTCTAACGGTCAGTATAGCGGCTGGCAGAGTGGATGCCTTATGTGGCGAAGGAGCGGTGCGGGAGCATCGGCGCGAGCGCCGTGATACTGATTTGGGTCTCGAATCCCATCCCGGGACAATGGCGTGCTTTGAACCACGCAATATGATCTCCATCAAAGAGCGCAAGCTGCGAACGGAACTACAATCAGCCTTTCACAGTCAGCGGAGCCTTGGTATGAAGATTCACCAGTCAGTGCGTTGGTTCGCCGCCGCTTTTGCCATCCTGGTCCTCTTTGTGATTGTGGCCCAGGGGCAACATATTTTGATCCCTCTCGGCGTCATCCTGCTCTTCGTCTGTGCAGGCCTTTGTTTGATCGGCGGCGTGCTGCACCTGATGTTCAGCTAAATCGCCGGCATCGATGGTCTGTTGCCGACTAGCGGCCGAGGACCCTTTGCACGAACTTTCAGCGGCGATTCGTCGTCGTTCGCAACTCGTGGCCCTGAGCGTGTATAACGACCAGGGATGCCCTTCAATAAGCCCATTCCCGGCAATCGGCCGCCCGATCAGCGCCCCAGGCGAGACTCGGGGGGCCTGGCCACGCTCGTACAGGCTGAAAAGCTGATGCAGATCGCCATCCTGCTGCCGTCCGCGGCGTTCATCGGCTGGCTCTTGGGCACCTGGCTCGATAAACAGTTTCACCAGGAGTGGATCAGCCTGGCGGGGGTAGCCTTCGGCGGCATCGCAGGACTCGTGTACGTGGTGCGACTGGTGCTGGCGGCAGGCGGCGACGACGGCGCGAAAGGCAGCGGCGGCGGGCCGCTATGAGCGAAGAGACACACCCGATTGCAGGGCTCACGGATGCGGCGCTCGATGCCATGCTCAAACGCGCCATGCGCGTGACGGCGATCCTCGGGGCGGTCCTGGCGGCGATCGTCTGGATTGCCATGAGCTGGCGCGACGCTGCCATGCTGGCAGTGGGCGCGGCCATCTCCGCGGCCAGCATTCTGGAATGGCAGAGGCTGATTCGCCTCTTCAACGCCCGCATGGACAAACAGAAGTTACCCAGAGGTGCGGTCACCGTCGTCGGGTTCTTCCTGCTGAGGCTTATCCTCTTTGCCGTCGCCATTTATGGTAGCCTGAAGTGTTTCAAAGGATCAGCGATTGCGCTCCTCTTCGGCCTGAGCCTGGCGATTGTGGCCATGATGTGGGAAGCCCTTCGACTGCTTCGCGATTAATCCGTTTCCGCGGCCTACGGGTGCTGAAACAGAAAGACTTCCGTCACGATGGTTAGTTTGTATACGCACTTCTTGAACCAACTATTTGGTCCGGCCGTCACAGCTCTGCTAACGATGCTGGGCGTGCAACACTTCAATCCCGCGGCGCCGATCACAGACACCTTCGCGCTCGAACTGCTTGTGGCGGTGTGCCTGATCGCCTTCTTCCTCATCGTTCGGATCACGCTGTCGGTCGAAAAGCCGAACCCGGCGCAGCAAATCGCCGAGCTGATTCACGAGTTTACGGGGAACCACGCCGACCAGATCATCGGCCACAACTACGAGCGTTTCCAGGCGTTCACAACGTGCGTGCTTCTTTTCATCGTCATCAACAATCTGCTGGGCCTGATCCCCGGCGTCGTGACCCCGACCAGCGCCCCTGTCGTGCCCCTGGGCATTGCGCTCTGCACGTTCCTTTACTACAACTTCTACGGCTTCAAAGAGCAGGGCTTTGTGGGCTATATGAAGCATTTTGCCGGGCCCATCTGGTGGATTGCTCCGCTGCTGTTCCCCATCGAGATCATCTCCAACCTGGCCCGCGTCATGTCGCTCACCATCCGTCTTTACGCCAACATGTTCGCCTCCGATCTCGTGACTCTCGTGTTCTTTTCCCTGGTCCCCGTCGGCGTGCCGGTCATCTTCCTGGGACTACACGCTGGCGTTTCGTTGATCCAGGCGTATGTATTTATGCTGCTGGCCATGATTTATCTGGGTATCGCGACCGCGCATGAGCACTAAAGCGAGCGGAGTTAGCAGGCTTGGCGGAGCTAGCAAAGCCCGGAAGGCGATCACTGACCACTGATCACTGTCCACTGTTTCAAAGATTTCTGCCGGAGGCGCTTCCGCTTCGGGTAAACAGAAAGGCCGCAAGCGTGAGGGGGCCAAAAACATCTTTCGGAGACAGGTTCTGGTCTCCGAAAATGTCAGCACGGTGAGCCTCAACCACCCACTGGCGGCTAATTTTCCGGAAGCAGGAGAACCATGAAGAAGCTTCAGTACTTGTTTATGACGCTGGCGGCGCTTTGTTTTGCCGCTCCGGCATTTGCGCAGAGCGGCGGCGCCGCCCCTGTGAACCTGGTGCCAATCGGCGCCGGCATCGGCATGGCGATCGCAGCCGGTCTCTGCGGCCTCGGTCAGGGCCGGGCCACGGCTTCGGCCACCGAAGCGCTGGCTCGCAACCCTGGTGCCCGCGCGGGCATTCAGCTCCTGCTGGTGCTGGGTCTCGCGTTCATCGAGTCCCTCACGCTGTTCACCCTGGTCATCATCTTCGCCAAGGTCAAGTAAATCAATATGGAACAACAAGTAGCGGCGCCGTCTTTGGCGCCGCTTCGTGTTTAATGCGTGATCAAGCGTGAGTCAGCGGCCTGTGGTGGCGTTGGCCGGCGACCCGCCTCGAAGTATGGCAATGGCCTGTTGATACGCGAGCCCGGCCGGCACGGCTTCATACTCGGATTCTTCCTCGACAGTATCGAAGGTGCGCGTGCGAATGAGCAGACGCCCCGTCATCTGCATCTTGAACTTCACCACCCGCCACACGCCTTCGCTCACTTCGCCCTGGTCGAGAATGATAAAACCGCCCTTGCTGAGGCGACCCAGGATACCCCACCCGAAGTCGACATCCTGTTGCAGGCGGGCCTCCAGGTGCAGCACGCGCGCGTGCGCCGGGTCGATCAGAATTTCGCCGCTCATCGCCGTCAATACTTCCGTTTCCAGGTCCGGCGGGTTGAACTTGGGATTGGGCACAAAAGTAAACTTCTCAGCGGTGACACTGCCCACCGTCACTTCTCCCGCGTCCGTATAGATAAAAGCCGTAGGCAGGGAGCGAAGTACCTTGAGAGCGCGCGCGGTGTCTTCCGCCTCGGCCTGCTTGCGATGCCGCTGCTTCCCGGGATCATTCAGCAGAGTTTGCAGGCGGCTCTGTTCCTTCTCCTGGTCGGCGGCGGTCAATGGCTTGTCATCGACGGCCACCAGCATGGCCACGGATCCATCGCGGGTTTCAATCAGTTCTTTGGTCGTGGAGAGGCGAGGGCTGGTTTTGTGCAGCCGATAGCGCATGGGGTGGCTTGAATCTCGCGCAGCCTCGAGTTCGTTCACGAATGCGGCCTGCACCAGGGCGGGATTCTGGCCTGTCGGCGTGGGCGCGATCTGTCCCGGCGCAGCGGCGGCCATAGCCAGAAAACTCGGTATCAGGTTAAGAAAAGTGCGCACTCAAATGAGCCCGTTCGTCCCCTGGATAATGAATGCAACTACCGGTTAGACGCCGGAGCCTTCCGGTGGATGCGAAGTTTGAAGCGGGACCGCTGGGTTGATTATAGTGCGGGTAGAGCGAAGGCGACATCGGACCCTGCGGGTGCGTATGTTGCGCAAAGCGCCAAAAATCAACATGCGGCCGAGGGAAAGCGGCTACACTGTATTCACGATTTTCGAATTGCTTACCCCGGAAGGATTGAGACTCCATGGCGGTTGAGAATGGCAGCGCACGCATCGGCAAGACGGTTGTAATCCGCGGAGAAGTCAAGGGTGGAGAAGACCTTACCATCGACGGACGCGTTGAAGGAACGATTCAACTGGCCGACAACCGGTTGACGATAGGGCCTAATGCTGATGTGGCGGCCGATCTCTCGGCCCGGGACATCCTGGTGATGGGCAAAGTGAAGGGAAACGTGGCCGCAACAGGCCGGGTGGAATTGCGCGCGGGCTGCCTGCTGGAAGGCGATGTCAAGGCTATGCGTCTGGCCATTGAAGACAACGCGGTTCTGCGCGGCAAGGTCGACCTGACGCAGGGAGCCGGCAAGGGAAGCGATGTTCCCGCTGCCCCGCCCGTGGTCGGCACCGTGTAGCTAACAAGAATCCGGCGCAGTCGCTGGCCGGAAAGGGTTCAGCTTGATTCGGCGTTTTTTTGAGAAGAAGCACTCTGGAGACAAGAACGCGCCCCCTCAGGGCCTGATCGGCCCTCGTGTTCCCCGCTATTCGGGGGGATGGGCTGCGCTGCGCAAGCGCTTGCAGGCTGAGCAGGGCTTGCGCGTGATCGATGTGGGTTTCACGTCCCCGTCGAATATCAACTACCTCACCAGCCTTGGCCAGAGCGTCTACATGGCCGACCTGGTGCGCGACGCGTACACGGGCGACTGGAAAAAAGGCGTCGATGAAGACGGCAATCCCATCTGGGATGTCGACGGATTCCTCGCCAGCAGCCTCGAGTTCTCCGGCAAGCTGTTTGACGTGGTGCTGCTGTGGACCACGCTCGATTACCTGCCTGAACCACTGGTGGTGCCCTCGGTCAATCGCCTCCACGAGGTCATGAACCCCGGGGGGCAGGTGCTGGCCCTGTTTCACACCCGCATGCAGGGAGAGGAGACGGTCACCTGCCGCTTCCACATCACTCCCACCGATGAAGTGGAGATGCAGCTGACCGAGCAGTATCCCATTCAGCGGGCATTTACCAACCGCAGCATCGAGCGGCTGTTTTCGGGCTGGCCGGGACATCGGCAGTTCCTCGCCAAAGACAGCGTTTCGGAAGTGCTCATGACGCGGTAGCCGCCTCAGTCCCCGGCCGCGCGCAGCCACGCCGGCCTGGCCCGCCGTTTCATCACGACTCCCGCCAACTGAAATCCAATCGCGATCGCGATGCAGAATGCCGCCGTCACCACAAAGGGCACGTGCTGCTTTTCGATTCCCTGGTACGCAAACGTGTGCGCAGCCACCAGCGCGAACACCGCGTAGTTCCAGCGTTGCAGCTGCTTCCACGGCTGGGTGTGCAGTTTGCGCAACATGTAGTCGTTTGACGTGGCCAGCAGCGCGGCCAGGATGAGCACACCCAGCGCGCCCGTGTAGTTGGCAAAGCCGAACAGATCGTGGCGCACAGGAAATGCGTGGTGTTTGTCGTGCGGGTCGTAAAGGTAGTAAAGCCAGGGGTGTCCGCGCAGGTGAACAAATTGTCCCACCGCGGTGTGAACGATGCCCAGAACGCCGGCCCAGATGCCGATGTCGCGCCGCAGGTCGCTGGAGATGGGATTGGTCCGCTTGCGCAGCAGGTTCAACGGGCCCAGCAGCAGGGTCACGGCCAGCAGCGCCAGGGCAGGGTAGGCCGTGGCGAAGCTGCCGCGGCTGAGGATGTCTCGGTACGGGCGCGTGGAATAGAGCGCCGCAACAGACCCCGCGGAAACCAGCAGCAGCGGCAGATGGTGCCTCAGTAAGCGGCGGCGCATGCGCGTGCGAATCAGTACCATGGGCGGCGAGAAGCGAAGCAGTCGCCATTCTAAATGGCCCCCAGTTCCCCTGTATTCCGGCGATGCCGTTCAGGACGCGAACGGCAGCCACGGTTGCAACTCGACCGACGGAGAAGGCATTGCTCCCGCGGGCGGCATCTCCCGGTAGCGTCCGGCAAACTTGTACTCCTTGCGAACCGAGTCCACCACCGCGGCGATGCGTTCGCGGTACTCCGGCGACACAAAGGCGCTGGCGCCGTAGCGTCGCTCGTACGCGGGCAGTTGCGCGGGAAAATGCTCCTGCACGAATTGGAAGAACGTGGGCAGCGAGCACGGCTTGAGGAACAGCGCTCCTGCCGCGAAGAAGCTGGCATCTACGCCGGCCGCCGCTCTCGCTACCGCGGCAATGGAGCTGCGCACGTCTGTAATGCCGGGCATCAGTGGCGAGCACAGCACCCCGGCGCGAATGCCCGCAGACCGCAGTCGTCCCAGGGTGCGGATGCGCAGATCGGGACGCGGCGCGCGGGGTTCCAGGGTGCGCGCCAGCGCGGTGTCCATTGTGGTCACGGTGATGTGCACGGTCAGCTTGTGCCGTCGGCCCACCTCCTGCAGAAGTTCCAGGTCGCGGGTGATGAGCGCTGACTTCGTCACGATGCCCAGCGCAAAGCCGCGGGTGCGGGCGAAGACTTCCAGAATGGATCGGGTGACGCGCTGCCGTCGCTCCAGGGGCTGATAGGGGTCGGTGGCCGTGCCCAGGGCGATCTCGGTACCGGGCTTCAGACGCGCCAGTTCCTGCTTCAGCAGCCAGTCTGCGTTCTCCTTGAAGTAGATCTTGTGCTCGAAGTCCTCCGGGGTGCGCTCCAAAAACTCGTGGGTGTAGCGGGCGTAGCAATACCGGCAGGCGAACTCGCATCCGCGATAGGGGTTGATGGCGTGCGTAAACGGCAGCCCCCGTCGCGAGACGGTCTTATTGAGGATCGACCGGGTCCGGAGGGGGCGGTACTCGGTAACGCAACCGGTCGAGTCGAGCGGAGCGCCCTCGGCGGCCCGGGCGAGGGGTCCAAGCCGGCGCTGGCCGGAATCGAGAATGGGGAAAAGAGTGTCTGTATTCGCCATTTGTTCGCCTTTACGAAGACGGTACACTTGCATACCAATCAGCGTCAAGCGGTAATGATGAGAAGCGCGCGGGTGCCCTTGCAGTCAACTCAACACGTCGTCGAAAACCGCTGCCTTTCCCGGCATCCTTGGAGCCGCGATCTCATCCAAGCGAAGGACGACTGGGCGTCCATGACCGGACGCCGCCGATTCCAAACCCAACCGACAAATGGAGAAACGCATGGCAAGCGAGCAGCAAACGCGGATCACCTGGCTTGGACACGCCACCGTACTGATCCAGACCGCCAAGGGCACCAACATCTTGATCGATCCCTTCATTGAGAACAATCCCAAATATCCAAAAGGGTTCGAGCTTCCCTCGAAGATCCAGTACGTTCTGCTGACGCACGGTCACGGCGATCACATCTCCGACGTGGTGCCGGTGGCGAAGAAGCACGGGTCAACCGTCGTCGCGATCTACGAACTGGCGGATTATGTGAAAGAACAGGGCGTCGAGAAGACCATCGGCATGAACCTCGGGGGCACGGTGCAGCTCGATGAAGTGGCGGCCACCATGGTCGACGCCAAGCACTCCTCCGGCGCGCAAGACAAGAAAGGCACGCACTACGTGGGCGTCGCGGCTGGATTCGTGCTCTCGATTCCCGGCAGCCCCGTCATCTACCACGCCGGCGACACCAACGTCTTTGGCGACATGCGCCTGATCGGCGAGCTCTACCAGCCGGAGATCGCGCTGCTGCCCATCGGCGGCCACTTCACCATGAGCCCGAAGGAGGCGGCGGTGGCCACGCGCTTCATCGGCGCCAAGACCATCCTGCCCATTCACTTCGGCACCTTCCCGCCGCTGGTGGGAACGCCCGCGGAACTCGCCACCATGGTGGATGCGGCCGTACGCGTGGTGTCGTGGAACCCCGGCGACTCGTTCTAGAGCGGTTTAAAGCACCCCGCGCCCCATCCTTTCGCCTTCTTTCCGGCGAAAGGATGGGAAGCCGCGAAGTTCTGGCCCTTCGGATGAACGAGTTTTCGCTTTTCGGCGCGACGGAAGTGGGATCGAGCCGGGCTCAGCGGCCTGGAGGCGGCGATCCAGGTCCTCGGGTTGTCTCCGAGGTGGTCGTCGCCGCCGGCGGCGCCGGCAACGCATTCGCTGACTGGTTTGCGGCGCGGTAGTTCTTCAGGTCGCGCAAAATGTCGACTTTCTCGCGCGCATATTGCCCGGCAAGACGCGTCAGCGCGTAGGTAATGATGTCGCTGTGATGCAGGTCGCTGACCGACGGATCGCGGCGCATGTTCAGCCATAAACGATGCACCAGCTGCACGTCGTCCGGACTAAGGTTTGGCGCGTGCGGTCCGATGTAGAACACCTTGGCCTGCCCGTCGCCATCGATGACGTAGAAGTTGAACTGCCGCTTGGGGTCGGGCAGCGCCTCCCACGCCTGGCCCAGGTAGTAGGCCTGTTCTTCCGCGGACATCTTGGTGGAGAGTCCCGACACCACCGAATCCACTTCGAGCGAGTTCGCGCTCTGCGCCAATGCCGCGAAGATGTCGCCGGCGGGCACCACCAGCAGCGAGACAGTCTTCCCAAAGCTCTCGGCAACCGAGATGGCCTTGGTGAACAGCATCTGCTCGTGCTCGCTGAAGCTCTGTTCCTCAGGATTGAGAAACTCCGGACCGCCTACACCCATGATGCGGGCGCTCAGCACCACGATGTCGGTGTCGTCGCTGGCGTGCCGCGCCAGCGTCCATTTCAGCGCGAAGGGATTGGCAGCGTCGCGCATCGTCACCATGATTCCGCCAGGCTTGATGTCCAGCGATTGCCGGCTGATCGTGTCCTGGTGCTCCAGCTGAAAGTGATCTTTCATCTGCCGCGCGGTCATGGCGTGCTTCTTCTGGTTCTCCCGCTCGGAGATGGTGAAGATGACAAAGAATGCCGCCGCGAAGGCGATGCCGGACACGGTGGCAACCGACTTGGTGAACAGGTTCACGATGGCTGTCGACAGCAGCACCAGGAACACGCAAAACAGTCCGACCGGTATCTCGGTCTTGCCGATGCGGATATTCGGCGGAACCTTCCACCCGCGCTCCCCGTGATACTTCCATCGCAGCACCAGCATGGCCAGCGAGTTAAACGTGAACGACCAGATGACGCCAAACGCGTACGCCTCGCCCAGGGTGATCACGTTGCCGCGGGTCACGATGATCGTGAACATCTGCAAACCGAAGACAAGGTTCACGATGCGGAAGCTGGTGCCGAACTTGAGGTGCGGCTTGCGGAACCAGTCGGTCAGTACGCCGTCTTCCGCCACGCGCATCAGCACGCCCGTCGAGCCGATCATTGACGTGTTGATGGCCCCCGACAGGATGAGGAAGCCAACCACCACCACGAAGATGCGGAACCCGATCTTCAGCATCTCCGGACCGACCATGTACATCGCCAGGCCGGCGATCAGGTTGTCCTGGTAGATGTGCGTCCGCTGATACGTGGGGATCAGCATCGAGGCCAGCAGCGTGGCGCCGCCCGTAAAAATCAGGCTGTAAATGGCAATCACGATCGCCGCGCGCTTCAGGTTGCGGAGCTTCGGATGTTCGATCTCGCGGTTCACCTGCGCCAGGCTTTCCTCGCCCGACATGGCGAGGATCGAGTGCCCGAACGCCATGATGATGCCGAACAGGCCGAACATCGGGATCAGCTTCGATCCCTTCAGAAATCCCAGCGCGTCTTCGCTGAAGTGCAGGTTCGACGGCGTCGGCGGCGGGGGCAGGGAAGCGCCTTTCATCATCACCGAGTACACGCCCCAAATCAGCAGGATGATCACCATCACGGTGGTGATCTGCATCACGCGCAGCGCCTTGTCGCTGGACTCCTCGATGCCCTTGATGTTCTGCCACCAGTAATAAATGGTCACAATCGCCGCGAACACCGCCGACGTCAGGTTCACATCGAATTGAAAGGCGTGTCCGTGGCCGTCTGTCAGCGCCGGCGGCAGCCAGCCGTGGGTCATTCCCACCGTCATCAGCTCGTTCATCAGCCCGACGATGTACTGCCCCGCCGACACCCCTGAGATCGGCCCCGTCAGGATGTAGTCGAACATCAGCGCCGAAACGCTCAACTTGGCAAACGTGCCCCCCAGCGCCTCCTTCACCACGCGGTAAACGCCGCCGCGCGTGAACATGGAGCAGCTCTCCACATACACCGCGCGCACCGCGAAACTGAACAGCATGATGCCGAGGATGAACCACGGGGCAGCCGCGCCAACCGCCTGCTCGGCGATACCGCCGGCGTAGAAGGCTGAGGATCCAAGATCGTTGAGAACAATGGCTGCCGCGCGCCAGAAGGAGATGAACGTGAGCATCACGGAAGATGCCACGATGAGACGCACGCGGTCGGATGGAGGGGCTGCGGTCGTTCGGTTGGATGCCATCACAAAGGGTGCCGGCGCGAATCCGGCTGCTTGTTTTCCTCGAGTACTGATTCTGCCTTACTGATTATGCTCGTGCGTCCGGCGCTCTGCGGTGAGTCTAGTGCCGATTTGCGGGGGTGTCAATACGATTCCTGCACAGTACCGCAGGTTCAACAAACGGCGAGGTTTAATCCTCTCCGAAGAGTTCCTTGGCGTCCTCAACAAAGCTGATGAGCACCACGATTGTAGAGCCGACCAGGCCCACAAAAAACATCGCTTCGAGTACTCGCATGGCGAAGATGGCGATGGGCATGGCTCAATCTTATCGCGAAACCTCAAGACACGGATCAGGACAGCATAAGGGAATTTCCGTCGGGCCCTTCCTGTGCTCGCGCCAAGGACCTTCCGTGCCCCGTCCTCGCGAGTTCCTCCTGTCGACGGCGGGAAGACACGAATCCCGGGCCAGTTCCCTCATCTCATTTCCACTCGGCTGCGTGCAGTAAACTCGGACCCGTATGCACCGCAAGGAATGGAGATACTGGGCCGCGGCTGTGCTTTCCGCCGGACTGCTGGAACTGCCCTTTCCCCTGGCCGGCCCCATGCCGCCGTGGCGGAGCGTCTTCGCCTGGTTTGCGCTGGCGCCGCTGCTCTGGGCTGTCCTCCGAGCCTCGGAATCCGCCGCCCGCCCTCGCCGGCGAGCGTTTCTGCTTGCCTACGTCTGTGGCGTCCTGTGGTACGCCGGCAACTGCTATTGGATCTATCCAACCATGAAGATCCACGGCGATCTGCCGCCGGCCGTTTCGGCGCTGCTGCTTCTCGGCTTCAGCCTGGTGCTTGGCGGCTATTTCGGAGTCTTCGGACTCGGCGTCGCGTCCCTGCGCAAACGGTTGGGAGTGGCGCCGGCCCTGATAGCCGCCCCCTTCCTGTGGGTCGCCCTGGACCTCGCCGGAGCCCGCATCACCAGCGTTCCCTGGGACCAACTGGGCTATTCGCAGGTAGACAATGCCGTGGTCACCGCCCTTGCCCCGTGGACCGGCGTCTATGGAATCACCTTCCTTCTCGTTTCCGCAAACGCCCTCCTCGCCGGCGGCTTCGTTCTGCCGTCCCTGCGACAAAGAGTCATATCGGGCGCAGTGGGATTCGTCGTTCTCGCCGGCGGTTCGGCCGGATTGCTCGACCACGCGCCCCGGCCATCCACCACCGCCACCGCCGTCCTTGTGCAGCCCAACCTCAATGTCCTCGCCGAACAGGACAACCTCTGGGATGCCCCGCAGGTCTGGAACCAGCACATGGCGGAGTTTGCGCACCTGGCCGACGAGCAATGCAAGACTTACATCGCCGGTATCCCGCAAACCGGCGCGCCCAACGGCGAGATCGTCTGCCCGCCCTACGCGACCCACCCTGACCTGGTCGTCTGGCCTGAAGCTCCGGCGTTCTCCTTTATCGAGTCTGATCCGCGTTTTCGGGAAACAATGTCCAAACTGGCCCAATCGGAGAAGTCCCCCTTCATCGTCGGTGGCATCGGCGTGGACGTCTCAGGCGCGGACAATACCTTCAGCGACTACAACTCCGCCATGCTCTTCGGCGCAGACGGCTCCCGCATCGGCCGCTACGACAAAATCCACCTCGTTCCCTTCGGCGAATACATTCCTTTTCAGAACCTGCTCACCTTCGCCCACAAGCTCACCGGCAAGGTCAGCGATTTCTCCCGCGGCCGCGACCGGTCTGTCTTCCGCATCGTCGATCAACACGGCCAGCCGCACCGCTACGGCGTCTTCATCTGCTACGAAGCGGTCTTCGCCGACGAGGTCCGGCACTTCGCCCGCAACGGCGCCCAGGTGCTGGTCAACATCAGCGACGACGGCTGGTACGGCGACACCAGCGCGCCCTGGCAGCACCTGAACGAGGCGCGCATGCGCGCTATCGAAAACCGCCGCTGGATTCTGCGCGACACCAACAACGGGATCACCGCGGCCATCGACCCCTATGGTCGTGTCCGCGAGAGCATCCCGCGCCACCAGGTTGATGCGCTCCCCGCCGAGTTCGGTTTCCGCGATGACATCACCTTCTACACCGAGCACGGCGATGTTTTCGCCTGGCTGTGTGCGGTGCTGTCCGCCGGCGTTATCGCGTGGGCGATGAAAAAGCGGGGTTGAAGCTAGTGGGTTGGCTACGCTGAAACTCTACTATCTTTGACTCTCCCGCTCCCTTGGCGAACTACGCGCTTCGCTTCTTTGCTTCGACGTAGGCTCGGAGGACAGCGTTCATGCGTGTCAGGTGTCCTTTGCCACTCGCTCGGAACCATTCCACAACATCGTTGTCGAGGCGCAGATGAACGGAGGTCTTTCCTTTCGGCAGAACCACGCGCGCGGATTTCCAGAACTCCGCACCCAGCGACTCAGCTTCCGGCGCGTCGATGCTGGTCCGGTCTTCGCCGCGCTTGCGCATGGCGCCGATCTCGCTAAGCGAGCGTTTCACGATAGTAGATTTCCCGTTCATCTTTACTCGCTTTCTGGGCGCTGATGAGGCGAATCAAATTCTCGCCGCGCCATGTGTAGACAACCCGATATACCTGTTCATCCACTCGCCCCAGAGCGATCCAGCGCAGCTCGTCGTATTCTTCGCGGTCATCGACGCGCTCCAATCGCTCGTTCGAAAAGATCGCGGCGGCGGTGAGAAACGAAACCCTGTGCTTTTCCAGGTTGATTCTGGCTTTGGCCTCGTCCCACTCAAATACGAGTTCCGCGCCGGCCATTACCTATCTCCTATTATGTACACAAATGGGTACACAAATCAAGCCGATTGCATACGCACCGGTTCTGCCTTGAACTTGCCCCCGGAGCTTTGCCAGCGGTCCGCACCGCAGGCCCTCGAACCCCCCGGAAACCACCCCAATGATATTCTAGGAATCAGTCGAGAAGACAGATTTACAATCCGTTTGAAAGACAGGTCTTAAGAGCAAATATGGCGTTGAGTGATCTCGAATTCGCTTATGCTCCCGTGCGCGACCAGGTGCGCGACCTGCGGGAGTATCTTTGACCCTGCCCGCCTCCGCAGGGAACTAACCGACATTGAAAAGAAGCTGGCCGATCCGGCCATGTGGAACGACCCCGCCGCCAGCAAACCCCTGATGCGCGACCGCAAGCGGCTCGAATCGTTGATGGCCAACGACGACGAACTCGTGCGCCGCACCAGCGACGTCGAGGCCTACTTCGAGCTGGCCAAAGAAGGCGAAGACGTGCTCGCCGATCTCGAGCGTGACATCAAGGCGCTCTCCACTTTTTCCGAAGAGCTCGAAGCGAAAACCATGCTCTCCGGCGAGGCGGATGCCCTCAACGCCATCGTCACCGTGCATCCCGGCGCCGGCGGCACCGAGAGCCAGGACTGGGCCGAGATGCTGCTGCGCATGTACCTGCGCTGGGCCGAGCAGCAGGGCTTCAAAA
Organism: uncultured Acidobacteriota bacterium; assembly: GCA_963744185.1. Classification (GTDB taxonomy): domain Bacteria; phylum Acidobacteriota; class Terriglobia; order Terriglobales; family Acidobacteriaceae; genus Telmatobacter. Next base: position 504,418 of record CAVUSR010000004.1, read on the forward strand.
CCGAGATGAACGACTACCAGGATGGCGATGAAGCGGGCATCAAGTCGGCCACCTTCACCATCATGGGCGAGTACGCTTTCGGCCAGCTGGCCGGCGAGAGCGGCGTTCATCGGCTGGTCCGCATCTCGCCCTTCGATTCGGCCAAGCGGCGCCACACGTCGTTCGCGTCGGTCTATGTGTCGCCGGAAATCGACGAGACCATTCACGTCGACATCAAGCTCGAAGATCTGCGCATCGATACCTACCGCTCCGGCGGCAAGGGCGGCCAGCACGTGAATACGACTGACTCCGCGGTGCGCATGACGCATCTGCCGACCGGAATTGTGGTGCAGTGCCAGAACGAGCGCTCCCAGCACAAGAATCGCGAAAAGGCGATGAAGATGCTGCGCTCGCGCCTCTACGAGTACGAGCTCGAGAAAAAGCGCGCGGTGAGCAAGAAGCTGGAAGACTCGAAGCTCGAGATCAACTTCGGCTCGCAGATCCGCTCTTACGTGCTGCAGCCCTATCGCATGGCCAAGGACCACCGCACCAAGGTGGAAGTGGGCGACGTGGACAAGGTGCTCGATGGCTACCTCGAGCCGTTTCTGCGCGGTTATCTGCTGGCCAAGCGCCGCGGAACCGCGGTTGCTGCCAGCGGCGACGACGATCTCGACGTGTAACGAACGGCCTCGCAGAAACATCCAAAGGAGGGAGCGGTTTCATGACGACTCAATCCGTTGAAAAGCAGGCTGCCATTGCCTTCGGCGGCGTAACCCCGGTGTTGCGCGTGGGTGATATCAATGCAAGCGTCGATTACTACACGCGCGTGCTTGGCTTCTCCGTGAATTGGCGATATCCCGGTTTCGCCAGTGTCTCGCGCGGCCGTTGCCACTTGTTTTTGTCCGCGGGCGACCAGGGTAATCCCGGCAGCTGGGTGTGGATCGCTGCGGATGTCGACGCACTCTACGAGGAGTACCGCGCTTCCGGCGCCAGGATTCGCAATCCGCCCACCAACTACGAGTGGTCGCTGGAGATGCAGGTCGAAGATCTCGACGGCAACGTGTTGCGTCTCGGCGGCGAACCGCGGCAGAACGAGCCTTTCGGCGATTGGCTGGACATGTATGGCGTGCGCCACAAGCCGTGGGGCAAAGAAGATCAGATCAGGGAAAATCAGAACGGTTAAAAGGGGTTTTGAGGGTTAGGGATGAATCAATTGGAACTGATCGAAACGATGCTGCGCGAGTCGAAGACCATTGCGGTGGTCGGCATGAGCGACAAGCCCTCGCGCGCCAGCCATCACATTGGGAAGTACCTGGCCGATCGCGGTTACCAGGTGCTGCCGGTCAATCCCGCGCTCACCAGTATTGATGGCATGGTTTGTTATCCCGACCTTGCCGCGGCGGAAGCAGCCGCGAAGGAGAACGGAGGCAACGGCATCGACCTTGTGGATGTGTTCCGCGCTTCGGAGCATGTGCCGGCGATCGTGAAAGACGTGATGCGGCTGGGCATTCGTTATCTTTGGTTGCAGGACGGCGTCGTGCACGACGAAGCCATTGGCTGGGCTGAACACGCCGGCGTCAAGTGCATCCAAAACGACTGCATCTTCCGCCGCCACGCGCAAATGCGTGGCGACTAAACTCAGGCTGCGAAGGTATCCTTGGTTCGGCTGAAGTCGCCATGACCTGCAAGCAGCCCGGCGATCGAGATATCTTCATCGAGAACGTCCCAATGGAGGCCGCGACTTGAGATGCGCACTTGCTGAAGCTGCTCTGGTGTGGCGCGAAGGAGGCGCGGGAACCATGCGAGCGGCACTCCCAGCACGCGGCCGTCGTTGAGCGCGACCCACATGCTGTCAGCATCGAAACTCACTTGGCTGGCGCTAGCCGAAGAACTCATTCCATACCCTCTCGATCAGGTCTCGATTGATTTCCACGAGTTGAGTCAGTTCCCGCAATGTGCGGGCGTCGTATCGATCATTGTAGGCCAGGGTGACTTCAGGCCGCAGCCAAAACTTTGCTTCACAAGGATCTTTTTCGACATGGATGTGTGCCGGCTCCCGCGGCGATCCTTCATTGGAATAGAAGAAGAATCGAAAACCTCGAACTCGCAGAACGGTCGGCATTACGTTGAATGTTACTGGTTCAAATCGGAGGCCGCCAAAAACTGTAACGAAGCTTCTGTAAACTGAGTCCAAGAGCAAGAGCGAATTGATGCGATTTTTACCAAAGGTAGTTGTCTGGGCGATCCTGCTGGTGCTTGCCGCTTGCCTGCCGGCTCTTGCATCCAATTCCGCCGACTTGCCGCACGTGCATGTGCAATTGATGACCGGCGAGTCCGGCGTTCTTGCGCCCGGCCTTGTCGATGCGGGCCTTTACTTCAAGCTCGAGTCCGGCTGGCACGTCTACTGGAAGAACCCCGGCGACGCCGGACAGCCGCCCAAGATCGTCTGGACGCTTCCCAATGGCGTGTCCGCCGCTCCTTTCAAGTTCCCGGCGCCGAAACGGCTGCCGCTTGGCCCCTTGATGGACTTCGGCTACGAAGGCGAGGTTCTGTTTCCGCTGCTGGTCAACGTCAACTCGTCCTTCAAGCCCGGCTCTACGGCTCACCTTTCCGCGAAAGTGAACTGGCTCGTCTGCCGCGAGACCTGCATTCCCGAAAAGACGAACCTTGATCTCGATATTCCAGTCGTGGGAACTCCGCCGGGCGCCAACGCCTCGACCCCGCTGTTTCAGCGCTTCATGGCATTGCTGCCCAAGCCAATGCCGGCCAGCAGCCAGCTCGGCTTTGTGGCTACCGCCGAGGGTTTCGCCTGACCGCGATCACGGGCCAGCGCGAAACGCAGGCGCAGTTCTTTCCCGCCGATGCAGACCTGATTGCCAACGCCGCGCCGCAAACTCTGACACCGACGGCGAAGGGGCTGACGCTCGATCTCAAGAAGGATGCGAACGCGCCCAGCACGACCCCAAAGCCGACCGAGCTGCGGGGCTTGCTTGAGCTTTCCGGTGGACGCACGTACGAGATCGCAGCGCCTTCCGGTCCACCCGTTGCGGTGAAACCTCTGCCGGAAGAAGGAGCTCCTGCCGCCGCATTCTCTTTGCCGCAGCCGGGATCGTCGGGCGCGACACAACCCCAGATGCGCCGGGAGCTGCAGGCGCGTCATCAACGGTTGCCGGCACGTCGCTGGTTCGCATCATCTTTCTCGCGTTCGTTGGCGGCATCATTCTCAACCTCATGCCGTGCGTGTTCCCGGTGCTGTTCCTCAAAGGCCTGGCGCTGGTGAACTCCGGCAGCGAAGAGCGGCACAAGCTTCGCGCGCACGGCCTGGTCTACACCGCCGGCATCGTCGTCTCGTTTTGGGTCCTTGTCGCCTTGCTGCTCAGCCTGCGCGCCGCCGGAGCGCGGCTCGGCTGGGGATTCCAGTTCCAGTCGCCTATCTTCCTTTCCTTGATGGCTGGCCTCCTGTTCTTCCTCGGACTCTCGCTCGCCGGACAGTTCGAGATCGGCCTGTCGCTCACCAGCGCAGGCGGCTCTCTCGCGGCGAAGCAGGGCTATACAGGCAGTTTCTTCACCGGCGTCCTCGCCGTCATCGTGGCCACGCCCTGCACCGCACCATTCATGGGAGCGGCCATCGGTTATGCGATTGCGGCGCCTGCCGCTGTCACGTTCGCGGTGTTCACAGCGCTCGCTCTGGGGCTCGCCGCGCCGTATCTTGCGCTGACCCTGCAGCCGGCGTGGACGCGCATTTTGCCGCGTCCCGGCGCATGGATGGAAGTGCTCCGCCAGGCCGTTTCGGTGCCGATCTTTGGAACGGTCATCTGGCTGGCCTGGGTTGTGGCCAGCGCGTACGGCGCCACCATGCTGGCTGCGCTGCTGATCGGGTTTCTCCTGCTTGCCGTTGCCGGCTGGTTTCTTGGCCGCTGGCCGGCGCAGCGCTGGTCGGCAATTCTGGCCAGTTTGATCGTGCTCTGCGTCATCGGGCTCAGCGTGTACTCGGCGCACGCACTGGCGGAGACTCCGCGGGCGACAACTGCCGCAAGCACCAAGGGCAGCTGGGAACCTTGGTCCGATGCGACGGTTGCCAGGTACCAGTCTGCAGGGCGTCCGGTTTTTGTCGACTTCACCGCAAGCTGGTGCCTGAGCTGCCAGGTGAACGAGCGCATCGCGCTCAATCAGCCCGAAGTGCGCAATGCGCTTGCGGCTGCCAACGTTGCGCTGCTGCGAGCCGACTGGACAAACTACGACGAGAACATCCAGCAGGCGCTCGAGAAGCTGGGCCGCAGCGGCGTTCCAACTTACGTGCTTTACTCGCCGGGACAAGCCAGCCCGAAGGTTCTGCCCGAAGCGCTCACGCCCGGCATCGTGCTCGATGCACTGAGCAAGTTACCGCCCGCCGCAACACAAAACGGCCTGGTTTCGTCCAATTTGAAGTAAGCACGGTTGATCCTCTGATTCCCCTTCAGGAGGTTGACTCCCATGACCTTTAATTCGAGCGTTTCCTGCGCCGTTCTTGCTGCCATGCTCGTTGTTGCTCCCAGCTTCGGTCAGGCGCGGGTTGGCGACGCCGCGCCCGCGTTTACGGCGACCGACTCGCACGGCCAGGCACAGTCGCTCGAGAAGTACCGCGGCAAATTCGTGGTTCTCGAGTGGCACAACCAGGGCTGCCCGTACACCCGCAAGCACTACGAGTCCGGCAACATGCAGAATCTGCAAAAGCAGTGGACTGCGAGGGGCGTGACGTGGTTCACGGTCATCTCGTCCGCGCCGGGACATCAAGGATATGTGACACCTGACCAGGAGAACGCGTACGTGTCGCGGATTCACGCTGCCCCGACGGCGGTTCTACTCGACCCGCAAGGGAACCTGGGCCGCCTCTACGGGGCAAGGACGACGCCGCACATGTTCGTGATCGATCCCCAGGGGAAGCTGATTTACGATGGCGCCATCGACAATCGTCCCACGGACGATGTTGGCGATATCAAGGGCGCGGATAACTACGTGAACGATGCGTTGTCGGCAGCCATGGCGGGCAAGCCGGTGGCCAATCCCTACACGCGGCCGTACGGCTGTTCGGTCAAATATCACGACTGAAGAGCCGCGAACCGTCCGGCATTACCACGTGAAGTAGTGTGCCCCCATCGCCAGCAGGCTCGGGTGCATGGGCAGGTTCTCGTCGCGGTGGAATACATAAGTCGGCGCGCTATCCGGCGGGCGATTCTTGAGTTCCCGCATTGCTTCATTCGTCATCATGCGCAGGTTGGTGTAGACCCGCACGGGAACCGGCTCGGCGTGTCCGGGCAGGTTGCCAACAAATTCGTTGGTATAAGCGACTTGATTTGATTGGGATGACATATATACCTCCGGGAACTTCCGAGCCGGGTTGAGACACACTTCGGGTGCATCCGCCCAGGCACATCGAGCGGATAGGATTTCTTTAGCTCTTTAGGGGAATCGGATCGCGCGGTTGTCGCGGTCCGTACCGCCGAGATGTCTTGAAGGCACCTCAAGCCAGGCGGGAGGCCGTCGTCGACCAGGTTTGGTCAATTTCGGCTTCAGCCCAATCGCCCTTACCTCTGAACGTTGCGATCCACGGTATTGGATTGCAGTTCGCGATTTCCGGGGCCCACCTGCTTATGCGGTGATATCTAGCACGTGCCATGCCATATTACGATCCGGCTTGGTTATTTCGCTCGATGATTGACGAGAAAAGACTTGCGTGAAATGTCTCTCGAAGTGACGATGACGAGGTGACGAAGAGCATCTGACGGAATGCCGTCGGACTGACGAAATCCTGGCAGATTCTACGGGTGGGCTCTCTGCTCATCCCTGCCGCACGGTGCTAGCGGCAGGGATGAGACGCCCGGACTGTTGCTTACCGGAGTCAATGCCTAAACGGAGAATGTTGCTTTGGCGCCTTCTTCCACTTCTTCCGGGGTGGGGGTCTTGATGGTCTGCGAGACTGCCCAGTAAAAGCCGAAGGGATCGCGCAATTGGCCGTAGCGGTCGCCCCAGAATTGATCGGCAAGCTCCATCTTCACTTCAGCGCCGGCGGCCAGTGCCTGGCCCCAGACCGAGTCGGCGTTCTCCACGTGCAGGCAAATGGTGACGGGGCAGCCGCCCAGTGCTTCGGGCGTTTCCTTCTTTCCTCCCATCTTGTCGGAGAAGTCGTCGGCCAGCATCAAGTGGCCGCCGTGGATCACAAGGTGGGCATGCATCAGTTTGTCGGTTCCGGGAGCGGAGTGGCGGACCAGTTCCTCGGCTCCGAAGGCGTTCTTGTAGAAGTCAATCGCCGCAGCGGCATTGCTCACGACGAGGTAAGGGGCGAAGCTCGGACGTTCTTCCATGATGAAACCTCCTGAGGCTGGTTTTGGGGAAGATTTGCAGACCAGCGGCCTGCGCGCCCGCGAGTCTATCACCGGCAGGTGAAACACAAACAAAAATGTGATCAGTGGGATGCGGGCGTCAATCCGATGTGTGAATGACACCCTTTGCCTGCTTGGCTTCACGAAGGCGATGAACATCGGTTTTCGCCAGGAATTCGATTGAAAAGGCGAACAAAAGGCGATCTACATAGGGGGGGAGGGGGTCGCGAAGCGCGTGGACCTCATTCGTGTAGGCCTCGAGGCAGCGTTCTGCGAGAGGAGGGCTGCGGGAGTGACGGGTGCAACGGCGGTCCTGGTGGACTCGGTTGCGCCTCCTGGGAAAATTAGGGTTTCGGACATGGAGGACTCCTATGGGCTGGATTGCTGCCCAAAATGAAATGCGCCCGCTGGTTGGCGGGCGCTATTTACGGCTATGTTTTTAGTATGGCAGGTTCGAATAATTAATCCCTAATTTTCAAAAAATAATTTTACGCATGAAATCAATGATTTAGCTAGTTTTTCCACAGGGTGGGGGCTTGACAAGCCTTAGGGGTGAGCCCGGGAACGCCCACATTCTTCAGCGCTCGAAGACCTGGATGTTGGGCTTGGTGCGGCCGGGAACGTGTGTCGTGATGGTGAGCGTCTTGTTGTCGAGTGAAACTTCGACCTGTTGTGTGTCCAGAACTTTGCTGCCGATTTTGTCAGTCAGTTCGACGGCGCGATCGCCCAGGCGCCGGCCTGAAGTGACATAACCCGCGGGCAGGCCAGGACCTTCCGGCGCGTAGTCCTTGCCGTCGAACTTAATGTTCTTGGTGATCTTCTGGGCGGGATTGACGAAGGACAGGCCGTCGTCCTCGTAAGGTTGAACCTGCATTTCGTAGGAGGAGTTGACCTGTTCTTCCGTGCTCTCCCAGGTACCGGCAAACCCGGTCGTGCCTGCGGTGCGCGTGTACTTGTAGAGGAGGTTGCTGGTGGTGCCGTCGGCCCGGTAGCCGGTGAAGTTGTCGGTAAGCATGTTGCCGTCCTGGGAGAGATCCCAAATGGCGGAGATGGTGATGCGGCCGCCGGTCTTGCGCACGACCTTCCATTGATGGTCAGACAGGACGGTGACGGCGAAGGTGGTGCCGAAGATGCCGGGCTGATCGGTACCGTCGGCGGCGATGGTCTCGGCGTTGTCGCCGGAGAAGATGAAGGTGTATTTGTTGGGACCGGCCGCTTCGACCTTCATTTGATCGGTGAGCTTGCTTTTCGCGGGGTTCAGCTTCCAGGTTCCGGAGAAAGGGTTAGGAGCCACCCAGAGTGTTCCGCTGCACAACAAGACGACGAGGAGTTGACGAACGAATCGCAGAGTCATGGAGTTCTCCGGAGGGGAATCGGGGATGGTGCCGCGACTTGAAAGGGAGCATGTTCGGGGCCAATCGCAGAACCGGATGCGGGGGAGAAGCGGAACGGTCTTCGAGGGGTGCAGGCCGCGCGGTGGGGCGGTGAAGCGCGGTCGCGGGCGAGGACTGGAGGACGTGCGTGGAAAGGTGATGCGGTCTGAGGTGTTCGCTTGCGGGCGATGTTGTATCAAAAGCGGACAGGGGAACTTCGCAGATCCTTCGGCTTAGCGACGCCGCGCTCGAGAGAACAAGTCTCTGGGGTTCGCGGTTTCCCAGGTCTCCAACTGCAGGAGACCCCGGGGGCACCCAGGTTAGTGGGAGTTGAGTTGCGAAAAGCAAAGGCAAGAACAACCGCGGATCCTTCGACTCTGTTGGTGCTGCGCACCAACTCCGCTCAGGAAAACATCGCCAAGACTATGGGCCGGATCGTTTGGACGAGCGGATGCGGCGGATCTCTTCCATGCGCTGGGCGAGGAGTTTTTCGCGGCCTTCCTGGGTGGGCTGGTAGTAGCTGCGGCCTTTGAGGGAGTCGGGCAGGCAGTCCATGTCGGCGATCTTGCCGTCTTCGTCGTGGGCGTAGCGGTAGCCCTTGCCGTAGTCGAGCTCTTTCATGAGGCGCGTGGGGGCGTTGCGCAGGTGCAGGGGAACCGGCTCCTGCCGGGTGTGCTCGATCTCGGCCTGGACCGCGCCGTAGGCGGTGTAGACGGCGTTCGACTTGGGCGCGAGGCAAAGATAGACGACGGCTTCGGCGAGGGCGAGATCGCCTTCGGGAGAGCCGAGAAAGTCGATGGCTTCCTTGGCGGACAGACAGAGGTTGAGCGCTTCCGGCGCGGCCAGGCCGATGTCTTCAACGGACATGCGCACCACGCGGCGTGCGAGGTAGAGCGGGTCTTCGCCGGCGGCGAACATGCGGGCGAGCCAGTAGAGCGCGGCGTCGGGATCGGAGTTGCGCACGCTCTTGTGCAGCGCGGAGATGAGGTTGTAGTGTTCCTCGCCCGATTTGTCGTACATGAGGACGCGTTGTTGGACGGCTTCGGCGGCGACCGCGCGATCGATGTGGTTGGGGCGGCGTACCTCAGGGGTTGAAACCCCTTCGTTATTCGCTTTGCGAATGTCCGGGCTGAAGCCGCCCCGGACCTACCGCTCCCGGATCAGAGATGGATCGGTCGGCGGCGAGTTGGGCGGCGACTTCGAGGGTGTTGTAGGCGGAGCGGACGTCGCCGCTGGAGTAGCTGGCGATGAGGTCGAGCGCGTCGCCGTCGGCGGTGAGGTTCATGCTGCCGAGGCCGCGCTCCTTGTCGTCGAGCGCTTTTCGCAACAGGGCGGCGATGCGCTCCTCGCTGAGCGGCTGCAGCACGTAGACGCGGCAGCGCGAGAGGAGGGCGGAGATGATTTCGAAGGATGGGTTCTCCGTGGTGGCGCCGATGAGGCGAATGGTGCCGCGTTCGACGTAGGGCAGAAATGCGTCCTGCTGCGCCTTGTTGAAGCGGTGAATCTCGTCGACGAAGAGGATGGTGCGGGAGTGCATCTCGGCGGCCTGCGCCGCCTGCTGCATCACTTGCTTGATCTCCTTGATGCCACTCATGACGGCGGAAAACTCGATGAAGGTGGCCTGGGTGGTTTCGGCGATGATTTTGGCGAGGGTAGTTTTGCCCACGCCGGGAGGGCCCCAGAAGATCATGGAACCGAGCTCGCCAGTGCCTTGGGCGTCGCGTTCGATTTGCACGCGGAGGGGCTTGCCGGGACCGAGCAGATGCTCCTGGCCGCTGTATTCATCGAGGGTGCGTGGGCGCATGCGCTCGGCTAACGGCGCCATTGCATGGAGCGACGCTTTGGAGGAGCGCATTGGGGATCGATCGAGTTCGCCGTCGAAGAGGCTCATCGCATGCTCCGACGGTGTTGCTGCGGGCCGCCGCTGGCGGAGAGGCGCTGACGCGATGTTTCGTAGAGCAAGACACTGGCGGCGACTGCGGCGTTGAGGCTCTCTACGGGGCCGGGGCAGGGAATGGTAGCGGCTGCATCGGCGTGGGCGGCGAGGTTGTCGGGGACGCCGCTGCCTTCGTTGCCGATGAGAAAAGCGAGCGGACCGGTCAGGTCGCAGAGGTCGATGGGCTGGGCGGCGCGCACCGTGGTGGTGAGGATGTGCACGCCGGCCTGGCGAAGGCTGCTGAAGCACTCCTCCGCCGTGGTGGCGATGAGGGGCATGCGGAAGACGCTGCCGGCGGAGGCGCGGACGGCCTTGGCGTTCCACTGGCTGACGGTGCCGGGAAGGGCGACGATGCCGCTGGCGCCGAAGGCCTCGGCGGAGCGGAGGATGGTGCCGAGGTTGCCGGGGTCCTGAATGCCGACCAGCACCAGAATGAGCGGGGCCGAGTGCTTGTGGGGTCCGAGGATGTGCGCCAGGGTCCAGTCCGGCGTTTCGACGAGGGCGGCGACAGGCTGTGGGGTCTCGGTTTGCAGGACTGAATCGAGCAAGGCGCGAGGCACGACCAGGATTTCCGTCAGGTCTGGGAGCGGCAGACCTTCCAGGCGATCTTCTGCCTCGGCAGCCACGAAGACGCAAGGCACGTGCAGCCCGGCCCGGAGAGCTTCTTCGAGCAGGTTGACGCCTTCAATCCCCGCTAACCCCTGAGTGTCGCGTCCCGGCTTGACCAGGGCCTTGCGCAACTCTTTCAGACGGGGGTTTTGCTTGCTCTGGATGGCGCGCTGGGGCATGGGGGATTCGCTCGGTGCTAACGGTGATTCTAGTCTCTTTGGCTGCGGCGGGGCAGCTAAGTCATTGCGGGGCAAGGGGACGCGTACGGAGCGAACTTGCACTGAGACGGTGGCTGTGTTAGTTTCCGTCTTTACGGCACTTAAAGCATGTTCGGCGATAACGTACTCTGTTGAAGTTCTTTGCCCGGCCTCGCTCGCGTCCGGATCGGCGTCGGGCGGAGGCGTTCGAGGGGCAATGAATCCGAAGATGCTCAGCGCGAATTGAGGTAGACCTTTTGTCCGCGGAAATCTTGCGCGTCCATCCCGACGAGCCTCAACCCGACCGAATCGACTACGTGGTCGCCTGCTTGAAGAAGGGCGACATCATCGCCATGCCCACCGACACGTTCTACGGGCTGGCGGTTGACCCGGTGAACCTGCGCGCGGTGGAGCAGATTTATCAGCTCAAGAGCCGGCAGAAACACAAGCCGCTTTCGCTGCTGATTTCGGGACTATCGCAGGCTTACGAACTGGCGCGGGACAGCGATCCGCAGCTCGACCGGCTGGCCGACAAGTTCTGGCCGGGGCCGCTGACGATTATTGTGCGCGCCGGGACGAAGCTGCCGCTGCGCTCGACCGCGTACACGGGAAACGTGGCGCTGCGGGTTCCGGATGCGGCGATTCCGCGGGCGGTGGTGGAGAAGTTCGGGTTGCCGATTACGGCGACGGCGGCGAATCTGCAGGGATCGTCGGAATGCACGAATGCTGCCTGCGTCCGCGATCAGATCGGCGAGCGAATTCCGCTGATTGTGGATGGCGGCCCGACGGGGCGGGCGCTGCCGACGACGATCGTCGACTTGTCCCTGGGCCCGGGGCGCTGGATGATTCTGCGCGAGGGCGCCATTCCCACACATGAAATCGTGATGGTTCTGGAACGCTAGGAAGCCTGGGATGCGTACCTCCGGAAGCGTGGACGGCGGCACCGCAACACCGAAGAAACGGCGAGGCGTGTGGGGCAGGATTGCGCTGGCTGTGCTGCTGGCGTTGCTGATTGCGGCAGGCGCATGGTCCCGCTGGGTCTACGTGCAGATTGAGCGATATGCCGTTACCGACCAGGCGCAGGCTGCCGGGGCCATCGCGGTATTTGGCGCGGCGGAGTACGACGGCCGGCCCTCCCCGGTATTTCGCGCCCGCCTGGATCATGCCAAGAATCTTTATGGCCGCGGTATTGCGCCGCTGATCATCACGCTGGGTGGTCCGGGTGGCGACGGATACTCCGAGGGCGAGGTGGGTCGGCAGTACCTGATGGGAGCGGGCGTTCCCGAGACCGACATCATTGCGGAGACCCAGAGCACCAGCAGTTCGGAGTCGGCGCGGCGGCTGGCGGTGATTGCGCGCACCAACCAGCTTCATCGAATCGTGATCGTGAGCGACACCATTCACATGTTCCGCATTCATTCCATCTGCGAGGCCGACGGGATTGACGCGTTCACCTCGCCACGGCCGCGCGTGCCCGCCGACCAGAAATCGCAATCCGGCGATACGATTTTCCACGAGATTCTGACGTATACGCTGTGGCGGGTGCATCTGGATTGAGGTGCGGTGAAGAGTGAAAAGTGAAGAGTGAAAAGAAGCTCACCTGGCGCCGGGGTGGGGAACGACTGCCAGGACAATCAGGGAGAATGACACTGCGCTGGCGGTGGAGAGGAAATTCACGGCGTCGTTGTTGAGCCAGCCTTTGCGCTCCAGGGTGGCGCCGAGCAGGCTGTCGAAGAAGAGGCCGAAGACGCCGCCGGCCCAAGAAACTGCAAACATGGTTGAGCCTCCGCGCAGGGCCACGGCGCCTGTGAGTGCCACGACGGCCGCCGCCAGCACTCCCGCCAATGTGCCGGCGGGCGTGATGCCGCCGTCGGTGCCTGGTTCGACACGGCTCAGGGTGGTGAGCATCAGCGGATCGCCCCCGAGGACCTGCCCGATCTCCGAGGAAACGGTGTCGGCTGCCGCTTCGGCGAGAGCCGCGAGGGCAGGGATCAGGATCGGCATGGGCGCCAGGCCGGCGTACGAGAAGATACGGCTGTCGACCAGCCAGATCTGCACCATCGGCAGCGCTGCCAGCGAGGCGAATCCAAGATTGGCGGCTACCTGCGCGGCGTTGCGGCCATGGCGTTTTTCCGCGGTACCCAAACGCTCCTTGCGCTTGCGGCCGAAGCGCGTGGCCAGCGACGTCAGCACCAGGACCGTAAGCACTGGTACGAGGGCCGTCTGAAGCGGATTGTAGGGGAACTGTGGGCTTGCGAACATCAGGTTGGCGGTAATCAGCGCGCCGGTCGCGGCGGCAGCCACGGTGCCGGATCGAGCCGCCCAAGCCAGCAATCCCAGCAGCGCGCTCAGGCTCAGAGTCCAGGCCGCGGCCTGTGGTGCGACACTCGCCGCGAGCCGCGTCTCGAACACGACTCCGCTTGCGGTGGCGGGCACCACGAGCAGAAGAACGAGCGTCGATTGCCAGCGAAGTGCGCGCGGATCCACGTGCTTATCGTATCCAGAATCGCTTGCAGCGGCCGGCTCACTGCGCCGTTCGCCACGGATCCATGGGCAGAAAGTGCATCAGCGAGTTATCGAAAAACGGGGTGGGGGTGACCGTGAGGAGGAAGATGAACAGCGCGATGATGGCCAGAAACAGCCGTCCCTGTTTGAGCTGCGGCTCATGAGGCACCTTGGGATGGCGCATGGCGGGTATCAGGAGAAATCCGCCCCACAGCAGCCACCCGACCCAGAACCTGGCGCCGGCCAGAAACAGCACGAACGGGAGAATCTTGGTGACCCAGCGGTGCAGACGCGGCGACACAGCGTAGAGAATGTGTCCTCCGTCGAGCTGCCCGCCAGGAATGAGGTTGAGCGAGGTGATGAATAGGCCGATCCACCCGGCGATCAGGATGGGATGCGGCGCAATGTGTTCGAATGCCGGAATCGACGGGTCCCAGTACTGCAACAAGTCGTGAATGATGCGGATGGTGAGCGGCTCGGCGCCGAAGCGCACGATGGCGACGGGAGCGTCGGCGGGCGCGGTAAAGCTGAGCGTGAAGCCAATGGCGATTGCGGCGACGGACACCAGGTAGCCGGCCAGCGGTCCGTAGATTCCCACGTCCATCAAGGCGTCGCGGGTCTTGATTTTGGAACGAAGTTGAATGATTGCGCCCGCGGTTCCGCTGAGTGTGGGTGCGGGAAGCACCCAGGGAAGCGTGGTGCGAATGCGATGCCAGCGGCACGCGAAGTAGTGTCCGAACTCGTGGGTGAGAAGGATGGTGAGCAGCGCGCCGGAAAAGGCCAGACCGGTGACGAAAAACTCCGGGTGGTCGAAGAGCCACGGCCAGGGCCATAGGTCGCTGTCGCGCACCACCGGCGGCGTGCCATCGAGAAAATTGCGCATGAAGCGCGCGCCGATGCCTGTCGTGGTAACCAGGCTGATGGCGAGCAGAACAAAAGCGATCAGGGAGCTTTTGCGGTCGCCCGACCTGCGCCGGATGCGAAGCTCGCCGGGCGTATCGGGAACAGGTTCCGCAACCGGGAGCGTAACGGTTTCCCGGGAAAGAGCATCACCGGGAACGTCCCCGCTCCTCGCAAACTGCGGGGAGAGCGACGCGGGCCCCGTGGTGCCTGTTCTCACTCAGCCGCCGGGGCGCCGCCGTTCTTTCCATCGAGGGCGTGCAACTCCTTGCCTGGCTTGAAGCGGACCGCTTTGCCGGGCGTAATGCTGACCTCGGTTCCGGTGCGGGGATTGCGCCCGATGCCGGTTTTGCGGGCACGAACGCTGAACACGCCAAAACCGCGCAGTTCGATCCGCTCCCCAGCCGCCAGCGCCTGCTTCAGGCCCTCGAAGACTGTGTCCACGGCTGCTTCCGCTTTGGTCCGCGGCAGGCCTGTCCGCTCAATCACGTGATGTACGATGTCCTGCTTGATCAATGGGGAACCTCTCTGCAGCGATTTCGAACGCCTTGGATCACCTTACCGTAATGATGCTACAGGTTTTGCGGGATTTGGGGAACCAGGGATTTCCACTCTATCGTATGCTCCTCCATTCCGGGACATCCAACCGGCGGATCCTCGTAAATTCCCATTTACGCCCGTGATACCCTTGCCTATCTTTGGGAGCAAGCCCGTGAAGCACCCAGCCCACACCTTCCTACTTTTGTTGTTGAGCATGGCCAGCCAAGGCGCAGCCCAGGGCAATCCAGCGGTGCCAGGGCCGCGACCGAACCTGCGTATCAACAGCCGCGCCGTCCTGGTCGATGTCCTGGTTACCAACCACAAGGGCGCCCCCGTCACGGGATTGAGCCGGGAGGCATTCTCTGTTACCGAACAGGGGAAGCCGCAGACAATCTCCTTTTTTGAAGAGCACACCGGCGCGGAACAGGCTGCGGCGGCGGGGCATGCGGAGTATCCCAAATTGCCTCAGGACGTCTTCAGCAATTTCACCCCGTTTCCGGCTCCGCCGGCCGTCAACATCCTGCTGCTCGACGCGCTGAACACGACTGCGGGCGATCAGCAATACCTGCGCAAGAACGCGCTGAAGTTTTTGAAGAGCCTTAAGCCAGGCTCGCGGTTGGCCATCTTCACCCTGTCGATGCGGCTGCGCTTTGTGCAGGGATTCTCCGATGATCCCACGGTTCTGGCGGCGGCTCTCGAGCGCGGCAAGAACGGCGCAACGGAGGTGCCATCGCTGTTGCAATCGCCCGGGGAGGCCAGTGCGCAGGCGGCGGCCCTCGGACTCGGGTCGCAGAGTGGGGCCCCCGCCGCGATGGTGGGAGCGCTTCAGAACTTTATGGTAGAAGGCAATGCCGCGGAGTACGCCGACCGTGCCTACCGCACCCTGGAGGCATTGCACGACCTGGCTGAATTCCTGGGAGCGTTTCCAGGACGAAAGAACCTGGTTTGGCTCGCCGGTTCCTTTCCCGTGGATGATTCGGGAATCACCGGCGTGCCCTTCGCGGATACCAACGGACGATTCGACGGGCAGATCCGCGATGCCTACGCAGCGCTGGCAGCCGCGCGGGTCGCCATTTACCCGGTCGACGTGCAGGGAGTGCTGGCCTCGCAGTTCTTCACCGCGGAGAGCGGGCGCGACATCGGGGCGGGCGCAGGGCCAGCATTGACGCGCGAAAGCATCCAGCGCAATTCGGAATACCTCACGATGGATACGCTCGCCGAAAAGACGGGTGGCCATGCCTTCTACAGCAGCAACCGGCTGTCGGAGGTGATCGACAAAATCGTATCGTCCAGCGCGAACTTTTACACGCTCTCCTACACGCCCACCAACACGAAGATGGACGGGGGATATCGCAACATCAGCGTCAAGGTGGCGGGCGAGGGATATCGGCTCTCCTACCGGCGCGGATACTTCGCGGTCGATCTGAATTCTGCCTCTGTCGCGAAGCACCAGAAGGCGAAGAGGGCCGTCGATCGGGCCGCTGCGGCGACGGAAACTCCCGATCCGTTGCGGCCGTTCATGCAGCCGGGAATGCCGCAGGCCGATCGCATCCTGTACAAGATTCTTCTACGGCCTGCACCGCCCGGCGCGTCTGCACCTGAGACAAAGACCGTGACGGACGCGGGCCGGGAGCGCCACTTCACCGTCGACTTCGCCATCGATCTCGACGACCTGGAGTTGACCACCGATTCCGATGGGATCCACCGCGGCACGTTGAACGTATCGCTTCTCGTCTTCGATCACTATGGACAAATCGCAAGCGAACAAAGCAGGCTGATCACCCTCCATGCCGACCCCGAGATGTTTGCCGTGTACCAGAAGGCCGGCGTGCAGCTGCATTTTGAAATCGATGCGCGCCATGGGTGACTACTGGCTGCGGACCGGGGTCTTCGACCACGCCACGCGCAAGGCGGGCACCATGGAGGTTCCGTTGAGCGCCGTCAAGCCGTTAGTTGCCGCTGCCGAATAGAGGGAAATCTTTGCGCCATGGGCGGTGCCTGCACGGCGCCAGAACCCGGGGTCAAGACCCATTGTCAGCCCCCGGTTTGGTCCCGTAAGATGGGGTTTCCAAGCGCCTGCAAGCCAGGCAGTTTTCGCCGGATTCCCGCACGGATCCGGAACAGGAGAGGCATGTCGATCAAGAGTGACCGTTGGATCCGGGAACAGGCCCTGAAGCACAACATGATTGAGCCGTTCAGCGAAAAGCAAGTGCGCGAAGGCGTCATCTCTTATGGCCTTTCCTCTTACGGTTACGACCTGCGGGTGTCGGACGAATTCAAGATTTTCACCAACGTGAACAGCGCCATCATCGACCCCAAGGCCTTCGATGAGCGGTCGTTTGTGTCGGTGCAGGCGCCGTCGGTGATCGTTCCGCCCAATTCGTTCGCGCTGGCGCGTTCCATTGAATACTTCCGCATTCCGCGCGATGTGCTCACGATCTGCGTGGGAAAATCGACATACGCGCGCTGCGGGATTATCGTGAACGTGACGCCCTTCGAACCGGAGTGGGAGGGCTTTGTGACCCTGGAGATATCAAACACGACACCGCTGCCGGCCAAAGTCTACGCTAACGAGGGTCTTTGCCAGATTCTGTTCTTCCAGTCGGATGAGCCCTGCGAGATCAGTTACGCCGATCGCAAGGGCAAATATCAGAAACAGCAGGGAATTGTTTTGCCCAAGCTGTAACTGTTTGCCCGCTGGACTCGGGCCGGTTGTATTGCGGTCTGAGTTCTCCTTTGAGACGAAAAGTCAGATTCTATGCCGTCATTCTCTACCCCCGGAGAGACCGTGCCCGCTACGCAGAATACGCAATCAATACGGATTGGACTCCTCGCCGGAGAGCCGATCCGCCTTGAAGGTCTCGCCATGATCTTCGAGGAGAAGCCGGCCCCGGGCAAAATCCAGCTGGTACCCATCATCGGGACTATTCAGGAGCTGCTGGCCAATCCGGGACTCGAATACCTGGTGGTGGATCTGAACTCGACCAGCGGCGGATTTGAGACCGTCGAGGCCGTTCGCCGCTCGCGCCCCGGCATGCGGCAGATCGTGATCGGACCGGAGAACGAAGACGAACTGGTGCTGAACTCCATTGTGGCCGGCGCTCGCGCTTACCTGGATTCCTCCGCTCCGCCTGAGACGGTTCGCATGGCGATCGATGTGGTGGTGAACGGGTCGATCTGGGCGCCGCGCCGGCTGCTGTCCAAGCTGATAGACCGCCTGCTCGATGTTCCCGAGGCCAGCCTTCCCAGCGAGCCGCTCCATCTCACCGTACGCGAACGCCAGGTGCTGGAACTGATTCTGACCGCGCGTTCCAACCGCGAAATCGCCAAGGCGCTTGGGATTGAAGAACGCACCGTGAAGGCCCACGTGGGACGGCTGATGCGCAAGGCGGGCGCCGAGAACCGCATTGAGCTCTCCATGCGCGCACTGGCCGGCACGATGTCGGGGGCCGGACCAAAGGGTCGGGATTCTTAGACGCCACCTGTTACCTGGGAGTTGACAGAGCGGTTACTAAAATCCAGTGTCCCTTCGTACTGTTGTACTAATTTCCACATGCGCAGACACTCACCTTAGAAACAACGCAGATCTGGGGAAAGGAGTTCCCTGGTGACATGCTTCACATGAAACCAGTGAACTCCTCTTTTTTCGCAGGTCCCTCCTTCCGGCTCGCCCTCCCCCTCCTTATTGCCCTTTCTTCGCCTCACAATTGCAACCAGAGCCATTCCTTAGAATGGCCCTGTGCACTATCGTCTATACCGGGCCGGTGACTTCGCCGCGCTCTATGCGATTGAAGAGGTCTGCTTCAATCCGCCGTTTCGCTTCGGTCGCGCCACCATGCGCAAGTTGATCGAGAGCTCAACTTCGGCAACGTGGGTCGCGGAAGACGAGAAGGGAATGGCTGGGTTTGCGATCGTGGAGTGGATTCTGGAGCCCGGTCGCGCCTCCGCTTACGTTCCGACCATCGAGGTTTCTCCGCCCCATCGACGCCGCGGGATCGGCCTGGAGCTCCTACGGCACCTTGAAGCCTCCGCATCGGCCGCGGGGGCCACGCTTATCTGGCTGCACGTGGACGCGGAGAACGAGCCGGCCATCCAGCTCTATCGCGCGGAAGGCTATCAGCAGCGGGGAAGACACGAACACTACTACGCGCGCTACCGCGCGGCGGATATCTACATGAAGCAACTCAATGCGCCCGCAGGCCTCTAGTTCGTGCTCGTTCCCCAGATGATTCCGCGGCCGCCGGTGGCGAGATACACGGTGCCGAAGGTGCGCATGTCGCCGCAGATGCCGTTGAGCTGCCCGTATTGGTGGGCGGTGTCGTTGATCTGCGTCCAGGTGACGCCGCCGTCGGTGGATCGATAGATGCCGGGTGTGCTTCCTATCTGGCCGTCAAGATAGAGCGCCGGTTGCGAGCTTCCATTGGCTCCCACGCCGAAGCCGAGATGATAAGCGTCCGCCACGCCGGCTGCGACGGAAAGGTGAGGCGCCGCGGGCGTGCCGGTATTGGTGAAGAGGCCGGCAGTCTGGCCCGAAAGCCAGATGTCACCCTGCGCGTCCGGGAGCACGGTCAGCAAGGACCCGCTGGGCAAGACCGGACTGCGCCGTGGTGAAGGTCGCGCCGCCGTCAGTGCTCACCGTCAGAGTGGTGCCCAGGAAGCCATAGAAAACTCCGGCCTTGACCCGGTCGCTCGCCACCTGCGACTGCGCGGCGATGCCTATAGAAGCCGTCCAGGTCGTTCCCTGGTCCTTCGAGTACCACACGGACGCCGTGTCTGCGGGAGCCCATACGATGGACGAGCCATCGGGTGCGATGGCGATGCTGCCGCCGCCCCTGGCTGTTCCTGCAGGCACGCTTGCAAAAGCCGTCCAGTTGAAGCCGCCGTCGGTCGAGATCACGCCGAACGGGGTGGCGGTGTCCGCCGTCCGCACAATCGTGGTGGGGGTGGCCTGTTCAAAGTCCAAGGAAGCCGGTGAGGCCATGGGATTGGAGAACATCTGCTGCGGTGGGCTGGTGGTGAGGTCGTGGTGGGCAAAGCCGGTGATGTCTCCCATGGCGCTGAGAAGAACTGTGTATCCGGAGGGTGGCGCCCAGAGACCGCTGACGACGGTTTCCTCCACGCCGTCGGCTCCCACAGACCAGTTCACCACGCCGACGGAGCTGGCGCTCGGGTCGGCGGTGGTCAGGTTCGCGGTTGACCAGATCGTTTGCCCGGTGCCGTACATGGCGTGATCGGCGTTGAAGGGGTCGATGGCGATCGCCGTGGGCCAATTGCCTGTCGAGATGCCGGAATTTGCTCCGCCGAATGCGAGCCAGGGGGACAGTGCGGCGTCGTGGGTTGCCAGCCCGGGTGAAACGCTGCCGGGTGAACTGGGGTTCTGGACCGAGCTCACATCGCGCCAGGTGGCCCCGTCGTCATTCGACCGATAGACCACGTCGCCGGTGGGATAGTACTGATCGAGCGTGCCGATGAGCAGAACACCAGGGTGAACAGGATCGAGGGCCAATCCGCCGTAGCCATTGGAGTTGTTGATGCCAAGCGCCTGGTTGGGCAGGGAAATCTGCGTCCAGGTTCCGGAGGTCCAGCTCGACGAAGGCACAAACTTCCACAACTGGCTTTGGGTCATGGTCGCGGGGCCCGCCTGGTCACCGTACAGAATGTACAGCGCGCCGTTCGGCCCCACCTGCGCCTGCAAGGGGGCCAGGGGGTGGCGCCAGGGTGAAGGACGGCTGGCCGCTGACCGGTGTCCACGCGCTGGAGGCAGAGCCACCGTTGGTGGTGACGTAAAGGCCTTGAGGGTCGGTCCCAGTGCCTGTTCCGGCCACGGCTGCATAGACCGCGGGGCTCGCCGATCCCGACGATCCGCTTGCTGTCGATCGGCAGCACGGCCACAACGCCGTTTCCGTTCGCAGTGGCGGTCACGGGCAGACCCTTGGATTGGGTCCAGGTGGCGCCGGAGTCGGTCGAGATCTGCAACCCGGCCAGGCGGGTTCCGAAGTAGACCGTGCCGGGCAGGTTTGGATCGACCGCGATACGTTCCCCGGTGTTGCGGCCGCTATCGTTCGACCCGTTCTTGAAGGGCAGCGCGACGGGGTTGAAGGTCTTCCCCTGGTCGCCCGAGACCAGGATGGCGCCGTTGCCGTCCCAATTTTCGTTGGCGTACTCGCCCACGGCGAGGTAGAGCTTGTTGGGATCGGTGGGATCGAGGCCGACGGCTTCAACGCCAAGTTGCCACCAGTTTGCTCGGGTGGTGAAGTCGAGCAGCGGCACCCATTGGGTATCGTTCGGCCCCCAGCGATAGACGCCGCCCACGTCGGTGCGCGCGTACATCAGATTTTGCTGTCTGGGGTGGAAATAGAGCCCGGTCACATAGCCGCCGCCGACGATCTTGACATTGTTCCAGGAGTACGCCGGGGGCGGTCCAGTGACGGTGAGGCTGACCTGGGAGGTGGTGGAGGCGTAATCCTGCGTATCTGTCGGGATAAATGTGGCCGTGAGCGTGTCGGTTCCCGAAACCGAGAGTAGTGTTCCCGATGCAGGCGTGTAGGTGAATGTTCCGGGGATATTGGCAGTAGCGTTAAGTTCGGTGGAATCGAGTGTGGCCCCGGCCGCGACGGAAGCGGGGGCGGCCCAGGTGATCTGCGGTGTGGCCTTATTCACCACAATCGAATTGGTTGCCGTGGCGGCGGTCGACCTGGTGGGATCGGATGGCGTAAAGGAGGTGGACAGCGTCTGGGTGCCCGCGGCCAGCACGGTTCCGGCGGCGGGCGTGTAGGCGAAGGTGCCGGCGAAGTTGGCCGTAGCGTTTAGCTGTGTTGCGCCAAGAGGGGTCCCGTAGGTAATCGCAGCCGGAGCAGGCCACGTAATGGTGGGCGTTGCGGGGGTTGAAGCGGGCGTGGGGGCAGGTGTGGAACCTCCGCCGCCGCAGGCCGTCAGCAGCGAAATCGCAGAGCCAAAAAGAACAGCTGGCAGAGAGATATGGGTCTTTAATTTCACGGCAATACCTTCCCTGAGAGAGACAGTACCGCGCTCCGAAGTTCTGGTATTTGATCTGCATTGTATTGATCGTCATTTTTACGTGCTATGCCGGCGATCACCGATGGTTTGCGTGAAATCAATGCGGAACCGGGGTAAGATTGAAGCAAGGTCCCATGTCCCTGAGCAATCCGAATCTGCCCAAGGCCGTTCTGGCTTTGCGGGCGTATACGGCGCAGTGTTTCTTCCACGATCTTGTCGCGGGGATCACGGTTGGACTGGTCGCGCTTCCGCTTGCCATGGCCTTCGGTATCGCGTCCGGCGTTACGCCGCAGGCCGGCCTGTATACCGCAGTGGTGGCGGGGTTTCTGATCTCGGCGCTGGGAGGCTCGCGCACCCAAATCGGCGGTCCCACGGGTGCTTTCGTGGTGATTGTGGCCGGAATCGTGGCGCGATTCGGCATGACCGGGCTTGCCATGGTGACGCTGATGGCGGGAATCCTGCTGGTGATCATGGGCCTTACCGGCCTGGGCGCCGCGGTGCGGTTCATTCCGCGGATGGTCGTGGTGGGGTTCACCAACGGCATTGCCGTGCTCATCGCGTCGACGCAGATCAAGGATTTTCTCGGCCTGCGCACGGGCGCGGTTCCAAGCGAGTTTCTGCCGCGCATGAAGCTGCTGGCCGCGCATATCGCCTCGGTGAATTGGGAGACGGTGGCGGTTGGCGTGGCGACGATGGCTATTCTGCTGATCCTGCCACGCATCACGCGCCGAATTCCTGCCTCGATTGTTGCGGTATTGGTATGTACCGCGGCTGCGGCCCTGCTGCATCTGCCCGTTGAGACGATCGGCACGAAGTTCGGAGGTATCCCGCAGGGGCTGCCGCCGTTTGCGATTCCCAGCTTCCATTCCGAGCACATTCTGCCGCTCCTCCCATCGGCCTTCACGGTGGCGATGCTGGCGGCGCTGGAGAGCATGCTTTCCGCCGTAGTGGCTGACGGTATGACGGGCGACCGGCACAACTCCAACGTCGAGCTGGTGGCCCAAGGCATCGCCAATATGGCATCGCCGCTGTTTGGGGGCATTCCCGCCACGGGCGCGATTGCGCGGACGGCGACCAACATAAGGGCGGGCGCACGCTCGCCGGTTTCAGGCATGGTTCACGCGCTCACGCTGTTACTGATCCTGCTGGTTGCAGCGCCGCTCGCCAGCTATATTCCGCTGACGACGCTGGCCGGCGTTCTGTTCGTGGTGGCGTACAACATGGGAGAGTGGCACGAAATCGGAGCCATTCTGCAGCTGGATTTCGCGGCCATCTCGGTGTGGGTGGTGACGTTCGCGCTGACCGTATTCGCCGATCTGACGGTGGCCGTGAGCGTGGGCCTGGGACTTGCAGCCCTGCTTTACATTTACCGTGTCGCCGAGACTACGACCGTTTCTTCCGTCAGTGATGAGTACATCCGGGACGGCCTGCCGCATGTGCTGCAGGGGCGAATCATTCCGCCGTTCGTCACCCTGCTGCGCATCCACGGGCCGTTTCTCTTTGGGACGACTGAGAAGTTGATCGATGCCACCGCCAATATCGAAGCCTTTACGCCGGTAGTCATACTGCGGCTGCGCAACATGACGGCCATCGACGCCACGGGCATCCATGCCATCGAATCGTTTGCCAAGCGATTGCGTACGTCGGGCCGCACGCTGTTGCTGTGCGGCGCCATGGAGCAGCCATCGCGGCTTCTGCGCCAGTCGCGGTTTCTCGATGTGGTGGGACGCGAGAACATGATGCCCAACATCCAGGCAGCACTCGACCGGGCGAGGCATGTGCACGCCGGGGCGCTGGAACACGTCAGCTGAATATCTGGCTTGGCGGGAACTGGCAAGTCGAGAGTGGTGGTATCCCACCTGACGACAGAAACAAAAACGTCGTCAGGATGGGGCGCCTTTTGTTCGTGTTGGGTTTACTGCCCAAAAAGCAAGAACAACCGCGGATCCTTCGACTGCGCTCAGGAAAACAGCGCGGGAGTGCGGGCGGAGGTTTGTGGTGTCCCACCCTAACGACAGAAACAAAGACGTCGTCAGGGTGGGGCAGCCTGCACGTATGGCTTGAGGAGAATCTATTTCTCTGATTGAGTTTTGGTGATGAAGGCGGCGACGCGGTCGTGCAGTTGCTTCAGGCTTTCGTCCCGCACGTACACCATGTGGCCTGATTCGTACCAGTCGTACTCGATGTTCTTCGAGAGCGATTGTGGAATGGGGAGATGCTTTTCCTCATATTGCGCGGCGAAGAACGGCGTGGCCAGGTCATAGTAGCCGCCATTGACCATCACCTTCAGCCGCGGATTCGTCTTCATGGCTTCGGCAAGATCGTTGGCCACGTTCACGCCCACTGGATTGTTGTTGTGCTTGAAGTCCCACTGTGCGCTGCCGAACAACGCCATGGGAAGATACGTTTGACCCTCGCCGTACTTCATATCCTTGCGGACGTAGTCGTTGAACAGCGAAACGTATGCCGATGAGATTGCCGAACTCTGCGGGTCGTACTCGGCCCCCTCGCTAAGCGGATTGAGGTTGGGACCGGAGAAACGCGTGTCCAGACGACCCGTGGTCAGGTTCTCGGTGTCCTGGACGGTCTTTTCAAATTGGCCGCCGTTCACGCGCAGATTCGCTTTGATCCAGTACGCGACCGGAATTCCGGTGTAGTCGTGCAGTTTCTCGGCGACGGATTGTTTTTCCTCCGCGGTGACATCGGTGCCGAGGGCGAGGGCGTGCTGGTAGGGGCCCATCGCAAAGTCTTCCACTTCTTTGAGGAATGGCTCGAGGGCGGCCGGTTGCTGAGGCAGTTTCTTGTGGTACCACGCCGTTGCCGCGTACGTGGGTAAGGCGAGCACGTAGGGCAGATCGACGCCGGGGTTGGCGCTTGGCGCGTCAATGTCAGTGGTGAAGTTGAAGATCTGCGACAGCAGAATCACACCGTTAATGTCGAATGATTTGCCGTTCTCCAGAATGTCGACGAGCACCGAAGAGCGTGTGGTCCCGTAGCTCTCGCCGAAGATGAACTTGGGCGAGTTCCAGCGGTCATATTTCGTGATAAAACGCTGGATGAAGCGTGCGAACGCGTTGGCATCTTCGTCGATGCCCCAGAATGCCTTCTCGGGTTCTTTGCCCATCAGCCTGCCGAAGCCGGTGCCGGGCATGTCGATGAAGACCAGGTCGCTCACGTCGAGCAGCGACTGCGGATTGTCGGTGAGCCTGTAAGGCGCGGCGGGAAGATGCTGATCGGTTTCGGTGACCACGTGCTTCGGTCCGAGCGAGCCCATGTGGAGCCAGACGGTGGAACTGCCGGGGCCGCCGTTGTAGAAGAACGTGATGGGGCGTTCCTCCGCCTTCGCGTCCTTTTTGAAATACGCAAAGTAGGACATGCGTGCGGTAGGAGCCGCGTCCTTTGGCTCCTTGGGCTCATCCAGAGCCAGCTGGCTTCCCGGAAGTGGCTTGCCATCCATGCCCAACTGGGCATCCTGAGGATCCGTTGCGCCCACGGTGATGATGCCCGCGATCGCGTTGTACAGAATGTGCTGCCCGCCGGCATCCAGCGAGCCCTGCGTGGTGATCTCAGTGGGGGCGGGCTTTTCAGCGGGCTTGTTGTCGGTCTTGGCCTTGTCGTCGTCGCCATGCAACCGGGAGACAGGCGCAAGACAGGAAAGGGCAAACAGAGCAGCAATCAAACGTGCGGAAGGTCGCATCCGTGATCTCCAGGTGGTGACTAGGGTGGGAATTGATTATTTGGGGACAGCGGTTCTCAGTATAGAGCCCGGTTAAGACGCAAGGCGATTCCGTTATCGAACTCGGGGGCATCGAGGGTGGTCTCCGCCGCTGTGCTCTTGAGGTTTGTCACTGCCATGGTGGCGCCGGTCACAATGTTCAGCCATTCTCCGTGCCAGGTGCCTGCGCGAAGATGGAGAGTTAGCCGGCTTGGACCTTTGCCGTCCAGGTAGAACGCGTAGACGTCGTGCGGGCTTGACAGGGCATGCGCGGTTACGCCCTCGGCGTGGACCACGACGTGGGCGTCCGGCGTCATCTCCTCGAGCGGTAATGCGGCGAGAAAATGTTGCAGAATCCCGAGTTGCTTTCGCAGCGTCGGGCTTCCTCCGCCGGGGCCGTTGGGGTCGGTGTCGGTTCCATCCTCGAACCCGACGGTGAAGGAGTAATCGAGGCCGTCGAAGGTGCTACCGCCGGCGAGCATGAAGTTCCACGCCTGGCGCCGGTAGGTATCGTCACTGCGGCCGAGGAAGCCGGTTTCATCGCAGGCAATGGCTTTCCCGAGACCGTAATTCAGCGATACGGCTTCAGGGTAGGCATAGTGGAAGTTGATGATGCTGATGCCGTCGATGAGCTTGCGGGCGGACAGCCGGAAATTCGAATAGTTCTGGGCAATCAGATGCCGGTACGGGAGCTGAGCCTCTTCGCTGGTGATCCATTGCGCCACGCGCGTTTGCCATGCGATGGAATCGCTGTCGGCCACTTCAATGGAATTGGGGTATTGGTCGCGACCTGTGAACAGGTAGGGGTTTATCACGTCCGCGAGTTCGGGACGATCGGACCAGGGCTCATTCTGAATCTCAAAGATTACGTTGGGGAAGGCATTGGCCTCGTGCACGAGCTTGCGGACATAGCGTTCCTGCAGGGCAAGCACATTGCCGTTTTCAAGCGTGTTGACGTGCTTCAGATCGAGGGCGGCCGTGGTTTGGTTGACGTTGTTAGCTGCGTTGAAGGGGCTGACCTTCCACTGCAAATCACCATATTGCGACGAGAAGAGTGACATCTCGACAACGACGCCGTGGCGTTGGGCCTCCCCGAGGAAGTCGTGGAGACGCTCGAAATACTGCTGGTCCCATTGGGTGAGATCGAACTTGTTGCCGCCGCCGGCATAACCGGGTTCGGTGCTGCGCGCCCAGGGGAGCAGGAGGCGCTCGCCGGAAGGTGCGATGGTGTTGCGTTTGATGCCGAAGGACTGGCTCGGCACTTCGACGTAGCTGCCGGGGAAGAGGCGTGTGTAGTTGAGGCCATCGGCCCGCAGGGTATCGAGGTACTTATGGAAATTGAAGTCGGGGTTGATGACCGAGCCGTAGTGCTCGCCGCTGGTGACGAGCGCGATCGCCTTGCCATTGAAGAGATAGTAGTGCGGGTTCCTGGGATCGAGGCGGATCGGGTCGGAGCTTTGCTGCGCTGCGACCCAGACGGGAAGCGCGGAGAGGGCGAGGGCCAGGGCGACGACTTTCATGCGTACCAATCTACAGCCCCAGCCCGCTACCCGGCGGATCGACCACTGACCACTGATCACTGTTTTTGCGGCTTGTCGAATGGCTGCTTGTCCGTAATGCGCGGCCGGTTCTCGGCCTGCAACTGCTTGCTGACCTGCTCCACCTCACGGAATACGCGGAGCAGATTTCCGCCCAGGATCTTGCGGCAGTCTTCGGCGGAATAGCCACGTTCCATCAAGCCGGCGGTGATCTTGGGCAGATCGGCGGCGGAGTCCATGCCCTCGGGCAGCTGTCCGTCCACGCCGTCGAAGTCCGACCCCAGGCCCACGTGGTCTACTCCCGCCACCTTGGCGATATGGTCAATGTGATCGATCAGGAGGGAGAGCGGCGGGCGCGGGATGCGATCGGCGTACTGCCGCTGCACCTTGGAGATCTCCTCGTAGGTGACCTCCTTGCCTTCGGCCTTTGCCTTGTCCTTCAGGTCCTGGATGGCCTTGTCCACTTCGGGCTTCTGCGCCTTCTGCGCATCGCGGTATGCCGGCGACAGGAAGCCGGAATAGAAGTTGACCTGCACCACGCCACCCTTCGACTCCGGGCCGCCGGAGTGTGCGACCGCGCGAATCATGTCGTCGGTCATGTTGCGCGGCACATCGTTCAGGGCCCGTGCCGACGAGTGCGATGCGATCACCGGCGCCCGCGTAATGACGAGCGTGCGATAGAAGGTGCGGTCTGACACGTGCGAGATATCGATCATCATGCCCAGCCGGTTCATCTCGTACACCACGTCCTTGCCAAATTCGGTCAGGCCTTCCTTGGTGTGGGGAATCGACGTGTCGTTGATGTCGCCGGAGCTGTCGGCCCAGGCCGTGGAGTTCGACCAGGTGAGCGTCATGTAGCGCACGCCCAGCGCATAATACTGGCGCAATAAGGCCAGCGAATCTTCGATGGAATGGCCGCCTTCAATGCCCATCAGCACGGCCAGCTTGTGCTCGCGGTGGGCCAGTTCGATGCCGTCCGGCGTGGCGACAAACATCATCTGGTCGGGGTGCTTCGCGACCTGCTGCTTGACCGCATCGATCAGCACCAGCGTGCGCCGCGCGTATTGACCCTTGTAGAGCGTGGGCTCAACCCAGATGGACATGAACTCCGCGCCCAGGTTGCCCTTTTTCGCGGACTCGATGTTCAGGTTTCCGCCGTTCAGGGGCTGGCCCATGTCGTAGTTCTCATCGACAAAGCGCTGGGGCGTGTCGGCGTGGGTGTCGATCACAAGGGCGGAGCGGTGGACGGCTTCAGGAGATAGTTTCTGGGTCATTTTTGGGGAAGTCTTGGCTGGAGCGTTTTCAGAAGCCTGGCCCACCAGCAGGCCGGGAACAACAACGAGGAGGGAAGCGATCAGAACGCGGTTGCGCATAGGCTTGGCGTCAGTATAGCCGCCCTCACCGGCGCAACCACCGCGGGGGCCATGGTTGGGGCATTTGAGGCGTTCCGGGAAGGAGCATTTTCCTTGAAACGTGCGCCTTCCTCTGCAACAGAGCGTGCAGTTGCCGGTGCCTCCCGGAAGGACGGTTGACAGTCCGCTCGGAGAGTGGCTCGGGCTGACTACGCCCTTTTTATCTCACTTCCGGTCCTCGAGTTTTTTTATGGCGGCTGCCATCGATTTCAAGCAGCTCACGATGGCCGCAATTTGCGCATCGAGGCTGGACGTCACTGCGATAGACTGCCCAACCACAGGTCCCCCTGCAGGGCCCGAAATAAACCCAGTTCCGGGCACGAGCACCAATGTAGGTGCGGATGTTAAAGCGGCAACCTTTGTTATCTCCATATCGAGCTTGTCTGAAATCTGTCCCATTTCTCTCTCTTTCTGTCTGCTCTGGAATCGCCTTTTGACTTGGTTTGCTACGGCTGCTTCAGACCGAGCGCGTGCACATAACCGTCGTTGACCCGCTCGCTGGAGAACTTAACCTTGCTTAGGAGATCATCGAAGATGGCCTGGGCATCTTCAGGCGATGGACGCACCGCGATGCGCTTCTCGGCATTTCCGGTCCCGGCCGGCATGCCGGCGAGCGCGATCACGGTATCCCAGTGTGCCGGGCGATCGAATGTGACTACGCTCGAACCCGCGTCCATTTTCTTGTACGGCCAGAAGCACCAGCCGACATGATTCTCTTCCAGGGTCCTGGTGAAGCCGGCGATCCACTCGTCCTTGTTCTCGCCCGACTCGCCCAGCCAGATCGGCACATGATACTTGTCGCGAAAATCGAGGTATTCGCGGATCACGCTGACATCGGGAGCGGTCCAGTACTTGTGAAAGGTGTACATCACGTTGGAATCGAACGGTGGCCCGAAGACCTTGAAGTTGCTGTCCCATTGCGCCCCGCCGAGGATCAAGACATGGTTGCCATCCACCTGGCGTATCGCCGCGCTGATCTTGCGATAGACCGGCTCCAGATCGCTGTCGTAGCGCCGCAGTTGCGGGTAATGGGGAACGGGCTCGTTGAGCAGGTCGTAGCCGAGCACCATCGGTTCCTTGCTGTAGTGCGCGGCGATCCGCCGCCACACTTCAATGGTGTGTTTCTGCGCTTCAGGGCTGGAATAGAGCCACGGATACCCGTAGCTGTCGTCGATATTGGTGCCGGTCTGCCCTCCGGGTGCGCAATGCAGGTCGATGATGACGTAGATGCCGTCCTTGCGGGCCCATTTGACCAGATTGTCGACCAGGTGAAAGCCCTCGGCGTCCTCCGTGTCGAAGAAC
Source organism: uncultured Acidobacteriota bacterium (assembly GCA_963744185.1). GTDB lineage: Bacteria > Acidobacteriota > Terriglobia > Terriglobales > Acidobacteriaceae > Telmatobacter. The sequence continues at coordinate 533,800 of CAVUSR010000004.1, forward strand.
TTCCAGTGAATTGGGACCCGCACCGAGTTGAAGCCCATCTGCTTGAGTCGGTCCATGTCGGGCTCAGTGATGTACGCCTCGCGCCACTGATGCCAGAAGGCTTCAGACTTCTCGGGACCGATCAGCTCCCGGGTCAGATCTTCAATCTCACGAGGCGACTGCGCGCCATCCTTGAAGTGAAACATGTAGCCTTCGGGCTCGAACCAGTTACCCAGGTTGATGCCCCTCAGCAGCAACGGCTTGCTGCTGGCGTCGACCAACTCGCCTGCCGCCGTATGAACAAACCCGCGTTGTGCGAGGAGGCCCGTGCCGATTAGAGAAAAAAGAGGCAATAATCCGAGGCAGAACTTCAACTTGAACATGGCCAGCCGAGTATACATCTGCAGTCGTTGGACAAGGCCGGACGAACAAGGTTGGAAAGACGGTTCATCAACGGCAAAGGGCGCGGTGAGCCCGCGCCCCGATGCGATTCACCTGTTGTTTAACTCAATTCTTCCGTGTTCGCGCCGTCCGCTTGCGGGCGGCCGACGTGTGATGCCTGGCGTACGCGGCGTTGCGCACGGACCCGTGGCCTCTGCGCACCCGTGCCGGGTGGAGAATGGCTCCGATGCTGTGCTCGGCTCCGGAAGGATTGTCCACGTAGCCCGGGTCAAGCATCGCGATGACCGCCGTGGCTCGAGCGCGATATAACCGCGCCCACTGACTCTGCACCAGGCTCATCTGCACACTGCGCCAGTAGGCCGCATCAGCCTTGGCGACTGCTTCGGCCTCGGCGGGGCTTTCTCCGCCGCGGTTGATCAGGTTGAGGAAAGTGCTGAACTCCTCGAGGTTCACACCCATCTGGTAAACCAGTTGGGTCATGGCCATCTGCTGGCTTGCGCCCAAACGATCGAAGTTCCTGCAGTAAGCCTTGGCATTGTAGATGGCCTGCACAATCCCCACCCGCAACAGGGCATTGGCTTCTTCATCGGTAATCTGGGGTTCGAGGCTCCAGATCTGGCGCCGGAAGCCCTTCTTGTTCCACGAGGTCAGGCGGTTGGTGAACTCGCCCAGGACCTGCTGAAGCTTTGCGGGATCGAGCCCCGCGGCCTGCCAAAGTTCGGCAGAAGACGGCTCCAGGAAGGGGTGCGGATTGAGCGGGTCGCGCTGGGGATGATCGCGGGCGGGCAGGTCGAGGCTGAAACCGGCGCCGATCAGCGGCTGCGCGGTTTTAGGGTCGGGATAAGCCGCCAGCACCCAGCCTTCATGGCGCTTGTCGCGCAGAATGTCCATCAGCCGGGCGACATCGAACTTTACGTCTGATTGCTTGAAACCAAGGAGGGTCTCAACTGCCGGCGAAAACGTCGGCTGGTTACTGCTCACTTGAATCGCGGCTGCCTGGGCAGCGGCGAGAGGGCCACCGGTCCCAACGGGAATCGCGGCCGGAGTGGTAGAGGGAGGTTGGGTGGGCAGCAGTGCCGAGTCCGGCGCATCCTGCCCAAAGGTAACGATGCCGGCGGCCAAACTTCCCCCGGCAAGCAACAGAACTGCTCTAAGTAGCTGTATTTTGATTTTCACGTGCTGGCTTTCCCCGCGCGAGAACGTCCCTGCCTTCACCATGCACGAAAACCGGCGAACGCACAATGCCCCAAAACAACCATGAATGCAGACCGTTAACAGCGCCACCCGGGTCTATCGGCCCTTTCGCGCAGTTCCCATAAGGACTTAAACCTGATTTCGCACCAAGAGTTTCGATTGGGGAAGAAGGGCGACCGATTTTCGGCCCTATCCTTGCAAAATGAGATTTTGTTTGCCGCTGGCAATCGGGATTGCCCTGGTCTTTCCTCTCCACCCGGTGGCCGCCGGACCCACCGCCGAGGGCACGGATGCCCGCGCCCGGGAGCTCATCCAGACGCTGCACCTTTCTGTGTTGCCGCGCGAATCCGGGTATCTGGGCATCATCGGCGACTCGGCGCAGAAGGTGCCGGTGGAGGGTCGGTTGCTCAAAGTGCAGAGCCAGGTCTACTACATGCTCACGCGCGACCTGCCCCTCAACTACCTCCATTGGCTGGCGTCCGACGACACGCACATCCTTATCGAAGGCGGTCCGGTGGACTACTTCATCTTTCATCCCGATGGGCGCGTGGAGAAGGTGGTGCTGGGGCGCGATGTGGCAGCCGGCGAGCGTCCCGTGGTTGCCGTGCCCGGTGGATGCTGGAAAGCGCTGCGCCTGCACGAAGGAGCAAGCTATGCGCTCATGGCCAACGCGCTTTCGCCTGAGTTCACGCCGGATCGGGTCCGCATCGGCGAGGGGGAAAGCTGGGTCAAGCGGTACGCCGGCAAAGCCGATTGGGCCACGCCGGAAAACCTGCGGGCGTTGATTGGGCCGAACTGGAAGCCGTGATTTTGCGGGGTTAGTTGGACGGTGCCGGACTGCGTGTCCTATCTAATCGCCGCGAAGTTTCAGACCTGTTTTCCTCAAATCCGGCCAGATGTGCAACATCCGCCTGAAGACTAAAATTACATCAGACATGCCTGAGTTCACTCACCTCCATCTGCACACCGAATATTCGCTCCTCGACGGCGCCTGCGACATCAACAAGCTCGTCGACCGCGTCGCGGCTCTGGGCCAGAAGTCCGTTGCCATGACGGACCACGGCAACATCTACGGAGCCGTCCACTTTTTCAATGCTGCCAAGGCGAAGGGAATCAAGCCCATCCTCGGATGCGAACTTTACGTGTGCAAAAACGAGGACCATCGCGCCCCTGCCCAGGGCGACGACTACAACCATCTTCTGGTGCTGGCCGAGAACGAAGAGGGCTATCGCAACCTGATCCGCATCACCTCCGAGGCCTCGCTGCACGGCTTCTATCGCAAGCCACGCGTCAGCAAAGCCTACCTCGCGCAGCACTCCAAGGGGCTGATTGCATCGTCCGGTTGTTTGTCTGGGGAACTCTGCGAGGTGCTCGGCGAAGGCAACTACGAGAAGGCCAAAGCCGTCGCCCTCCAGTACCAGGACATCTTCGGCCGCGGCAACTTCTATCTCGAGATTCAGGACCAGGGACTCGAGGCCGAACGCAAGATTCAGAACGATCTCTTCCGCCTGGAAAAAGAGCTCGACATACCGCTCATCGCCACCAACGACTCTCACTACCTTTGTGGTGAAGACTCGCACGCCCATGATGTCATGCTCTGTGTCCAGACCGGAGCCAAGATCCACGACAAGGACCGCTTCAAGTTTGACTCCGACCAGTTCTTCGTCAAGAGCGGCGACGAGATGGCGCGCCTCTTTCCGGACTCGCCGGGCGTGCTGGCTCGCACCATGGAGATTGCCGAGCGCTGCAACTTCAAGCTGCATCCTGTCGAGAATCCGTTCCCCGAGTTCGCCGTCCCCCCCGGACACACGATCGACAGCTACTTTGAAGAGATATGCCGCGAGGGTTTCAAAAAGAGGCTCGAAACGGCCATCCGCTTTCTCGAATCCCGCGGCCAGCTGCGCACGCCCATCCACGCATATGAAGCCCGCTTGAACTATGAAATCGGCATCATCCGCCAGATGAAGTACTCCGGCTACTTCCTCATTGTGTGGGACTTCATCAAGTACGCGCGCGACCACAGCATTCCCGTCGGTCCGGGTCGCGGTTCAGGCGCCGGCTCGCTGGTGGCTTATTGCATGGAGATCACCAACATCGACCCCATGCAGAACGTGCTTCTGTTCGAGCGCTTCCTGAATCCCGAGCGCGTGTCCATGCCCGATATCGATGTGGACTTCTGCATGAACCGCCGCGGCGAGGTGATTGACTACGTCACCCGCAAGTACGGCCGCGAGCAGGTGGCGCAGATCATCACCTTCAACACCATGGCTGCCAAGGCGGCCATCAAGGACTGCGGGCGGGCGCTCGACATGCCTTACGGCGACGTGGATCGGATCGCCAAGCTCATTCCCACTACGGTCGGCATGACCATCGATAAGGCGCTCGAAGATGTGCCCGACCTGCGCAAGATCTACGACACCGAGGCGCAGATCCGCGAGCTCATCGATACCGCCAAAAAGCTGGAAGGCCTGGTGCGCGGTTCCGGCGTGCACGCGTCCGCGGTTGTCATTGCGCCGCGCCCGCTCACCGAACTTGTTCCCGTCGCCAAGACCAAGAACGACGAAATCGTGACCGCCTACGACATGGTCGCGATCGACAAGATGGGGCTGCTGAAGATGGACTTTCTCGGCCTCACCACTCTCACGGTGATTGATGAATGCCTCAAGCTCATCGAGCGCAATCGCGGCGAGAAAGTGGACATCGAGACGATCCCGCTCGACGACGAGGAGACCTACAAGAAGGTATTCCACTCCGCGCTTACTTCGGGCGTATTTCAATTCGAATCGAACGGCATGCGCGACATGCTGCGCCGCTACAAGCCCGACAAGCTCGAAGACCTGACAGCGCTGACGGCGCTCTTCCGGCCCGGCCCGATCCAGGGCGGCATGACCGATGACTTCATTGAACGCAAGTGGGGCCGCCGCAAGGTGGAATACATGCTCCCCGAGCTCGAAGGCATTCTCAAGGAGACGCTCGGCGTCATCGTCTACCAGGAACAGGTGATGCAGATTGCCAACGTGCTTGCCAGCTACTCGCTCGGCGAAGCCGACCTGCTGCGCCGCGCCATGGGCAAGAAAAAGCCCGAGGAGATGGCCAAGCAGCGCGATCGCTTCATGAGCGGCGCCGCGGCTCTCGGCCATCCCAAGGGCATTGCCGGCGAGATCTTCGACCAGATGGAGAAGTTCGCGGGCTACGGCTTCAACAAGTCGCACTCGGCAGCGTACGGACTGGTTTCTTATCAGACGGCGTATCTCAAGACGCATTACCCGGTTGAGTTCATGGCCGGACTGCTCACGTCGGAAACCTCAAAGCCTGAGAACGTGGTCAAGTACATTGCCGAGTGCAAGGAGATGGGCATCGCTGTCGATCCGCCGGATGTGCAGGTCTCGGGCTCGCAGTTTACGCCTCACGGCGATGCGATTCGCTTCGGACTTGCGGCGGTAAAAAATGTCGGCGGCAACGCCATCGAATCCATCTTGAAAGCGCGCCAAGAGGTGGGAGGCCGTTTCAGCAGCCTGTGGCAGTTCTGCGAGAAGGTCGATCTGCACGTGATGAACAAGCGCGTGCTGGAATCCTTGATCAAGGCTGGTGCGCTGGATTCGCTTGGCAAGCGCGCCGCGCTAATGGCCGCTGCCGATAAAGCGATGGAGCGAGCACAAAAAGCGCAGAGGGACGCGGAGCAGGGCCAGCACGGCCTCTTTGGCCTCTTCGATGAGCCGCCCGCGAATGGGCACAAGATCGATGACCTGCCGCGCGTGGCCGATTGGGAAGAGGGTGTCAGGCTGGCCAATGAGAAGGAAGTTCTCGGCTTCTTCGTCTCCGGTCATCCGCTCGACAAGTACGCCGAAAAGATTCGCAACCTGACCGGCGTGATCTCCGTTGCCGAGGCCCTGGAGCGCAAGCCGCCCGAGCGGACGTGGGGACGGCAAACCGATCCGTCCGACGAACTCCAGGTCGCCGGCATGGTTCTCGGCTTGCGCGTACAGAAGAGCAAGCGCGATGGCAAGCTCTATGCCATGGCGCAGCTGGAGGACGCGACGGGCAAAATCGATCTCATCTGCTTTGCGCGCGACTATGAGCGCCTCTGCGACCAATTGAAGATCGAAGCCCCCGTGCTCATCCGGGGCATGCTGATGGGTGAGGAAGACGCAGCGCCCAAGATCTCGATCAGCGGAATTCAGGCGCTCGACGATGTGAAGCTCAAGCTGCCTGGCGGCGTGCGCATTCGCATCAACCTCGATCGCGCCACAGAGGAAATCTTTGCCGCGCTGAAGTCAGCCGCCGACGCCGCACCCGGCCCCGGCAAGGTGATGCTGCAGCTGGAGCGAAAGGGCGAGTACGCAGTGATCCTCGAGCCGGAGCAGATGTCCGTCGCGGCCGATCGGGGCTGGGTGGAGCGCGTCGAGGAGTTGACCGGGAAGGGAACTGTGCAGCCGGTCGGATGATGGGCGGGCGCCCCCCATGTCTCCTGATTTTGGAGAGGTGGGTGGGCTTAAGTCCTTATCGATCGTCCCGCAGCAGCACCACGCTCAGAAAGCGCGGCCCGTGCACGCCTTTGATGCGGGTCATCTCGATATCCGCGGTCGCACTAGGCCCTGAGATGTAAGTCGCCAAACGCGGTGGTGGGGTACAACGTGCGAAGTACTCCGGCAGCGTCTCCACCACGTCACTTGCGCGGACGATACACAGATGCCAGTCGGGCAACAGGGTAAGCACGCGCCGCCCCTCGGCATCGGAGTGGTGCAGCACGATCGTACCCGACTCAGCCACTCCGCAGAACGATGCCGTGACCACGCCCTCGGTTTCCTCGATCTGCTCGTGTGACAGCCCGCGATCCACGCGCCAATCGAGACCACTCACGAGCCAGGCCTTCGGTAATCCGGGCGGGGCCGTCAGCACGTGCCTCCCGCTGTGTGCAATTTGAGCGGCGATGGTTTGCTCGAGTGCAGACTCGGCACACTCCGTTACCTCCGCGTCATATTCGCGCAGCCGCTCGACCATAAGCGCCAGCTTTTCGCCGGTACTCATCGATCCCCGCTGCTTGTAGTCTCGCGGCAACTCCGCGTAGCCCGCGGCAGCGCCGCCCGCAACCTCGGCAAGCCCGGCGCGAATTTTCTCCATCACCACCTGACGCGATCCCGCCGTCATCGCACACGCTCCTTGCCGCGCTTCTCCCACCATTGACGAAAGGTTTCGCTCGGCAGCCCACGCAGATCGCGGGTCATCGTCCACCGCCCCCCATACCCGGGCAGGCTGTGAATCCAGCCGTCTTTGCCGGTGAACAGCCGCAGCCCGATGCGCGCCATGCGCTGCGCCAGCCGGAAGCGCCCCGCGCTCGCGAACGCCGCGTTGGCGATCAGCATCCCCAGATAGATCGGATCGAAGAAGCGCCGCTCGCTCACCCGTTCAATATCTGTTACATTCGCTCGCAGCTCGATCAATACTTCCGGGATATTGATCTTTACCGGGCAAACGTCATAGCAGGCGCCACACAGTGAACTGGCGTAAGGCAAAGTCTGCGCGTGCTCCAGCTTCATCAACTGCGGTGTCAGAATCGCCCCAATCGGTCCCGGATAGACCGATCCATACGCATGGCCACCAGTCTGCCGGTATACCGGGCAGGTGTTCATGCAGGCGCCGCAGCGAATGCATTTCAGCGTCTGCCGTTCCTTCTCGCGCTTGAGCATCGCGGAGCGGCCGTTGTCCAGCAGCACCACGTGGAAGCGCTGCGGCCCATCGTCCGGCGTCACGCCAGTCCACAGAGAAGTATACGGGTTCATGCGTTCGCCCGTCGCCGAGCGCGCCAGCACCTGCAGCATAATTTCGAGATCGCGGAACCGCGGAATCACTTTCTCGATGCCTGCGAGCGTAATCATGGTGCGGGGAAGGGTCAGGCACATGCGCCCGTTGCCTTCCGACTCCACAATCGACACGCCCCCCGTTTCCGCGATCAGAAAATTCGCTCCGCTGATCGCTGTCGGTACGCTCAGGAATTTCTTTCGCAGGTAGGTTCGCGCAGCCGCTGTCAGTGCTTGGGGGTCGTCCTTCAAGTCCTCTAACCCCATGCGCCGCGCAAAAATCTCCCGCACCTGGCTTCGGTTCACATGCAGGGCTGGAACCACCACGTGCGAAGGCTCATCGTCGCCCAGTTGCAGAATCAGCTCCGCCAGGTCCGTTTCGATGGCGTGAATACCCGCCCGCTCCAGCGCCGGATTCAGCTGGATCTCGGCCGAGGTCATGGTCTTGATCTTGATGACCTCGCCGGCGTTCTCTTCCCGTAAAATGCCGAGGATGATCGCGCCGCGCTTCTTCGGCGTCTGCAGCCCAGTGAACCACGCCGCCTGCCGCGGTGCAGCGCTCCTCAAACTGTTCCAGATATTCCCCGAGATGCTCCAGCACATGCGCACGCAGCGCTGACGCGGCATCGCGCAACTCCGTCCAGTCCGACTTTTCCGCCACCAGCCGATTGCGCTTGGTCTGGATCACGTCCGTCGCATGGGACACGTTCTTGCGCAATTGCGCATTGCGCAATACCGGCAGGGCCGCCTCAGGAAACGGCAGTGCCGATTGCGGATCCATAATCGGACGGTTTGGAATCGGATGCTTTGCGGATGTGCTCATGCCAGCGCCTCAGTCGGCGACGCTTCCGTACTCGCCAGGATCTCGGCCATGTGGATCGTACGCATCGAAGCAAATTCGCGGTGCAGCGCGCCGCCCAGGTGCATGAGGCAGCTGTTGTCGAGCGCGGTGCAAAATTCGGCGCGGGTTGCCTGCACATCGAGCAGCTTTGTCGTCAGCATCGCCGAGGAAACCTCGGCATTCTTCACGCTGAAGGTCCCCCCGAACCCGCAACAGCGATCCAGGTTCTCCAGTCGCACAAAATCGAGCCCCCGCACGTGTTTCAACAGCCGGAAGGGCCGATCGCCCAGGTGAAGCGCGCGCAGCCCGTGGCAGCTGGCGTGATAAGTCACCCGATGCGGAAAGTAGGCGCCCACATCCTCGACATTCAACTTGTCGATGAGGAATTCGCTCAATTCGTACACGCGAGGCAGCAGTGCTTCAAATTCCCGTTGCAGCGCGCCGTTTCCAAGCTCGGCAACCAATCCCGGGTATTGATCCCGGATCATCGCCACGCAGGACGAAGAGGGAATCACGACTTGTTCTGCGTCCGCGTACAGCTTCACGAACCGCTTAGCCTGGGAAAACGCCTCACCGCGGAAACCGGTATTGGCGTGCATTTGTCCGCAGCAAGTCTGCGCCCGCCGGAATTCTATTTCGACGCCAAGCCGCTCCAACAGTTGCACGACCGCCCGGCCAGTCTCCGGAAACAGCGTGTCGTTGTAACACGTGACAAACAGACTGACTCGCATATCGTACCCAATTCTCGCAGACCCGAGTCGCAAAGAAAAACTGTTTCTCTTTTGGAATAAAACTGTCGCTTTGGTGTTTTGCTCCTTCGGGCGTTTGGGCATCCAAACATTCAAAGGGCGCACGCTCATAACCAGACTCTTAACCAACAGTCGGTTAAGATAGCCATTGCCGTCGAACCTTCGTTTGCACTTCCTCTACAAATGAAAAGAAAGGGAACGAGAGCATGCTTCCCCCGCGCTTCTCCTCCAACGTCTTCCGATCAAAAAACTTCGCATGGAATATTGCATGCGCCGCGGTGATGGGAATGTCTGCTCTTTGCGCCCCGCCCGCGCCGGCCCAGGCCGCTGCAATTACGCCCCGCATCACCGGGCCCATCGATGAATCGTCTCTGATTACGTTGCGAGGCAACGTCCCTCCCAGGGCACGAGCCGAGTTCGACAAGGGAGAAGCCGAGGCCGCTACGGAATTCAACTTCATGCGCCTCGTACTTTCCCGCTCGCCCGAGCAGGAGGCGGCCCTGGAAAACTTTATGGCCCAGCAGTTGGACAAGTCCTCACCCAACTACCATCATTGGCTCACACCCGAGCAGTTCGGCAGGCTCTACGGCCCGGCTGACTCTGACATCGCAGCGATCGTGGCCTGGCTGCAGTCTCATGGCCTGAAGGTCGAATCCGTTTCCACCGGCCGCACCGACATCGCCTTCTCCGGCACCGTTTCCCAGGTGGAGGAGGCCTTCCATACCTCCATTCATTCATTTGACGACCACAACGAGCAATTCTTCTCTAATACGGCGGACCCCAGCATCCCTGCGGCACTCGCGCCAGTTGTGAGCGGCGTGGCGCAGCTCAACACCATCCGCCCCAAGGCATATGCGGTGCCCGTTCGGGCCGGCCAACTGGATCTCAAGTCGCATCGCCTGGTGCCGGTCGATGAATACGCTTCGGCCGCCCGGCCCGAGCTCACCACTGGTTCGGCCGGCAGCTATTTCCTCTACGTGGTTCCGGCAGACGCTGCTACCATCTACGACACCCCCAACAGTTTCAACGCTAACTTAGCGTCGGGAGCTACCAGCTATACGGGCACGGGTGTCACGATCGGCGTCGGCGGCGATGCCCTCATTCAAGCTGCAACAGTCACGGATTACCGCACCAAGTTCATCGGAGATACCGCTTCCCCTGCCATCAACAACATCGCACCCCTCGCGGTCGCTGGCAACGATACGGATGAAGGCTACCTCGACGTCGAAATCTCCGGCGGCGTCGCTCCTGGTGCAAGCCTTGTCTTCTATACCTCCGGTAGTCTGCAGAACGCAATCAGCAAAGCCGTCAATGACAATGCGGTCGACATTTTCAGCCTCAGCTTCGGCGAGTGCGAGCTTTCTCTGGGCAACTCCGGCAACACGCTTCTTAACACCTACTGGCAGCAGGCTTCCATGCAGGGAATCGCGGTTGTAATCGCCACCGGAGACAGCGGGTCGGCCAATTGCGATAACAACAATACCGAAACCGCGGCCACCAGCGGCCTGCAGGTGAGCGGCTACGCCTCCACTCCTTACAACATCGCTGTCGGTGGGACGGACTACAACAGCCTCGTCACGGGATTCACTACCTACGTGAACACCACCAACGGAACCCTCCAAGGTTCTGCCAAGGGATATATTCCCGAAGTCGTCTGGAACCAATCCACCACCCTTGACACCACCGTCAGTGCCAACATTCCGGCTCTCGATATGAAGAACAACACCAACATTACTGCGGGCGGCGGGGGCGCCAGCGCCTGCTCCACCAACACCAGTACTTCCACCGCGAATGGGACTTGCACAAGCGGTTATCCCAAACCAAGCTGGCAACGGGGGGCCGGTGTCCCCGGTGATGGTGAGCGAGACGTTCCTGACGTCTCGCTGTTTTCGGGCGCGGGTATGGATGACGCCGCATGGCTCGTGTGTACCGACGACACCTTCACGCAAGGGACAACCACTTACACCGAGAACTGCACCGGCACCCAGTTTGCTTTCGCCGGCTTTGGAGGCACCTCCACGTCCGCGCCCGCATTCGCGGGCATGCTGGCCCTTGTCCAGCAAAAAACCGGAAGCCGTCTTGGTCTCGCCGCCAAGGACCTCTACGACATCTTCAATGGAGCCCACGCCGGCAGTGTCTTCCACGACATAACCGCAGGCAACAACTCCGTGGTGTGCGCCAGCGGCACCCCCAAGTGCGCCGCGAATGGATTCCTCACTGGCTACGACGCCGCTTCCGGTTACGATCTGGCCACGGGCATGGGTAGCGTCGACGTCACGCAACTCATCAATGCCTGGGCAACCGCCACAGGAGGAGGCGCGGCCACGATCACAATTACGCCCTCCGCCACCGCCATTACGTCACTCCAGAACCTCACGGTCACTGTAGTGGTATCCGGTGCACTTGGCGCCCCTACCGGCACCGTTACACTTGCCGGCGGAGGTTACTCCTCATCCCCGACGGCCCTCGATGCCACAGGCACGGCCTCGTTTTCGATCCCTGCCGGGACGCTTCAACCGGGCCCCGATACGCTGACGGCAACCTACAGCGGTGATGTCGACTATGCCACCACAACCTCCAGCACAACGGTTACGGTCACGCAGGCGGGGTTCACCCTGGCGGCCTCGACGCCCGCTTCCGTCACGCCAGGGAATACCGTCACCTCCAGCATCACCGTCAGTACAAACAATGGCTATGCGGGTAGTGTCACTTTGAGCTGCATGGTTGCCACCATGCCCTCGGGAGCGGCCGATGTCCCCGCCTGCACCATCGCTCCCAGCACGCCCATCACCCTCGGCTCCGGCACCAACAGCGGAACCGCGACGGCCACCTTCATCACCACGGCTCCCATCGCCACCCTTGTGCGTCCCCGCGTGGGTGGCTGGGAAGAGGCAGGGGGAGCGGTCCTTGCCCTGCTGGTCTTCTTCGGAATTCCTTCCCGTCGCCGCGGCTGGCGCGCGCTCGCGGGACTCTGGGTCATAGCGCTCGCTCTCGTCGGTCTCTCCGCATGCGGCAGCAGCACCGTAAACGCCAGTGGCGGCGGGGCAAACAGCAACCCCGGAACTACACCCGGGACCTACACCTACACCCTTAGCGGAACCGGAACCCCGGCCTACACTCCGCCCACGGCTACCATCACGCTCACGGTCAACTAATTCGTCGCATCTTGAAAAGTCGAAGGCCCGTTCCGAGGAACGGGCCGTCTGTCTTTTCGCCGCAAAGCACCCGCACTCACACCGGCTCCGTGCTCCAGTCGCACTCCACTTCGCGATGTGAATCGGAGCTTTCGACTGCCCACTCCAGCACACGCGCCGCCCTCCAGGCATCCACACCCGTCACCGGCGGCTTGCCCTTGCCCGCCAGCGCATCGCGCACCGCTGCATAGAGTCCGCGATAGTCGCCCGGCAGGGTTTCGAGAGGTTGCGTCACCATTCCACCGTCCACGTCCACGTGCAAAATGCCCCACTCGCTCGCTGGCTCCTGTCCCCATGTGGGCGACGTAATGCGCGTGATCTTGTTCAGCGCGGCCTCCTGCGGATCCACGCCCTTCTTGCGAAAGTTCCCCTTCGTGCCTCGCACCACGAACCGCGGTCCCGGCGGAGAACTCAGTGCGTTCGCTTCCAGCATGACCCGGAATCTCGCGAATCGCATCCGCACCGTGAAGGCATCGTTTGCTCCCTCGCCGTCGCGCTCGCGCAGCACCTCCGCGCCAACCGCCAGCGGCTTTCCGAACAACGCCATCGCCAGATCCACAAGATGCGTCCCAAGGTCCAGCAATACCCCTCCGCCCTGGGCTGGGTCATCTTTCCAGGGCTTCCGTGTTGCCCTGGGATTCCAGCGGTCCATGCGCGATTCCAGTTGCACGATCCGCCCCAGCGTTCCCTCGCGCAGCAACTTCTGTACCGTCAGAAAGTCGCCATCGTATCGACGGTTATGAAAGGCGGCCAGCATTACGCCACGCTGTTTTGCAAGGGATATCAGCTCCGCAATCTCGTCCGATCGCACCGCCATCGGCTTGTCTACGAGGACATTGTGGCCCGACTCGATCACGGTTCGCGCCACATCGAAGTGCGAACCGCTCGGTGTGGCTACCACGACGAGTCCCAGCGTCCTGTCGGCGAGCATCGACTCCAGCGTCTTGTACGTGGTGATTCCGGGGTATCGTTCCTCGGCCTGCGTCGAATGCCGCTCCACCACAGCTGCCAGTTCCAGCCCGTCTACCGACGAGATCAGCGGTGCATGAAACACCCGCCCCGCCATCCCGAAACCCACCAGGCCAACTCGGATCATCCGCGTGCCCTCCAGCTAGCCTTCGAGTTTAAACCGCGTCTCCGCCAGCCGGTAAAGCCGCCGCCACACCAGGCGGTTCATCGTCACCACCATCAGCGAAATCAGAATCGTCGACAGCAGCAGCACGTGGGAAGTTGCCGCTGTCGGTGGCCGACGAAATTTGCGCGCCCAGGCCGGTGATCTGCAGCGTGCGATCGTGCAGCTTGGTGTACTCCGCAAACACGCTTGCGTTCCATGCTCCGCCCGACGCCGTCACCATCCCGGTAATCAAATATGGAAAGATGCCCGGCAAGATCAGCGTCGTCCAGCGCTGCCAGCGCGTGAAGCGATAGAGCGAAGCCGCCTCCTTCAGGTCGCTCGGAATCGACATGGCCCCCGCAATCACGTTGAACAGGATGTACCACTGGGTTCCCAGCAGCATCAGAGCCATCGCGCCGATCCCCAGTCCGCCGCCCAGCTTGATCAGCGCGATCAGCAGGATCGGGAAAAATGCCGTAGCCGGGATCGATGCCAACACCTGCGCCACCGGCTGCACCACCGCTGCAATGCGCGGGTTAAAGCCGATCGCGACACCCACCGGGATTGTCCACAGCGCCGAAATCAACAGCGCCCCGTTTACCCGCAGAAATGTGGCTCCCGCGCCAGCCAGCAGCACCGCAAGGTCGTGGCCCGTCACGCCGCGCATCATCAGGATGCCCTTGGTCGCGCCCCAGCCCACCAGCGCCACCGCGGCGAACCCCAGCACCCAGCTCAGTACGTCGAACCCGCCGCGTTTCGAATCGTCATCCAGAGGTCGCACGACCTTGCACGCCGGCGTCCGCGCCAGCCGGCGATAGATCGGCTCCTCGACGGCCTCCACCACGCGCGCCGACAGGGAATTGATCAGCGTCGAGCGCTTCAGCAATTCCAGCACCGGTGATGTCACCCGGTCCGCCGACTCCACCTGTTCGAACTTGAATTTCTCGCTCCACGCAATCAGCGGCCTCCACAATAGTTGATCGGTCGCCACTACAATCAAGACCACGGTGAGCGATGCCGGCCACCAGCGCACCCATGTTGCCCGCGTAGGTCGCGGTCTGGATGTAACTGCCCAGCCCCGGCAACTGAAAGCTTGCCTCCTTTAGCTGAAACATTTCGCACGCCATCAGCGCGAACCACCCGTTTGCGACCGATACAATCGAATTCCACACCAGACCAATTGCCGCGTACGGCATCTCCAGCTGCCAGAACCTCTGCCACGCCGAATAGCGATAGATCCGCGAAGCCTCCATCATCTCCCGCGGAATGGATTTCAGCGAAGAGTAGAAACTGAAGGCCAGGTTCCACACCTGCCCGGTGAAGATGAGCAGAATTACGCCAAGCTCGATCCCCAGCTGGTGCGTGGGAATCAGCGCAATCATCGCCAGCAGCATCGGCGGCAGAAAACTCAGCACCGGAATTGACTGCAGAATGTCGAGTGCGGCAATCATCCACGGTTCCAGCCGCTTGTTGTATGCCGCCGTGTAGCCATAGGCGATGCGCAAACACAAGGCTGAGCAGGTAGGCGATTCCGATGCGAATGACCGAGTAGAACGCGTACAAGGGGAAGGGAAGAGCTGCGCAGCGAGATCGGCACCATGGGCACCGGTTTTCCAAACCAGTACTCGCCGGTGTGCACCACCGCGAAGAAAATCGCCAGCGCGCACAGGCCCACGCCCAGGTCGATAAAGAACGGCCACTTCCGAACCGTGACCAGCGAACGCGCAAACGGATACTGGATCCTCATGCCTCGCCCTCGCCGGCTGCAGCCTCTTCCTCCTGCGCCTCCGGCAAGCATGAAGCGCCGCCGCGAAGCGTCAAAGTCGAACAGCTCCGCGTAGCGTCCCCAGTTCACTGCGGTTTCCAGCTGGCGAAGGCTCTCCTCCTCGCTGAACTGCTCGTCGAGCATGTCCAGGAAAAAGTCCTCGGGAACGGTGTGGTCGCTCTTCGCATCGAGCGCGCGCCGAATCTGCCGCAACAGCAGAACGTTTGTCTGCGCCGCGTCGCGGAACAACTCCTTCTGGCGCAGAATCTCGGAGTTTCGCAAACTCCGCACCCGTCTCCGTGATCGCCGCGTCGCCTTCTTCCACCTTCAGGAATCCCAGCAGTTGCGCCGCGTCCACAATCGGCAGCAGGTCATCGATCTCAAAGGCCAGGTCGTCCGCCAGGCGGTAGATGTCGTCGCGCCCGCCCTTGTCCAGCAGCAACTCCAACAAGCCGGCGATGCCGCCCGGCCGCGCATGCGGCAGCATCTGGTAGTGCATCTGGCGCTGATCGCGCGGGCGTGGCGCCAGGGTGCTGATGATCAGGCGCCTGCGCCGGGGCCACGTCGGGCCGGGTCAGCACCTTGTAGATGTAGTCGACCAGCTGCGTGAAGGGTTCCGACTTCTTGTCCCGCGGCTGCGGAATCTGCACCTTGAAATCCGTGCGGATGTGCCCCGGGATTCCGGCCCAGCACGATGATCCGGTCCGCCAGCAGCACGGCTTCCTCAATGTTGTGCGTCACAATAAAAATCGACTTGGTGGGCATCGTCTTCTTGGCCCACAACTCCAGCAGTTCGCTGCGCAGGTTCTCGGCCGTCAGCACGTCCAGCGCTGAGAACGGCTCGTCCATGAAGAGCACCTCGGGCTCTACTACCAGCGCCCGCGCAAAGCCTACCCGCTGCCGCATTCCGCCGGATAATTCCTTCGGATACGCGGCCTGAAAGCCGTCCAGACCCACCGTGTCGAGCATGCGCAGGCTGCGCTCCCGCCGCTCTTCCGGGTCCACGCCCCGCGCCTGCAGCGGGGCCTCTACGTTCTCCAGGACCGTCAGCCATGGAAACAGCGCAAAGCTCTGAAACACAATCGAGACATTGATCTCGGTCTCGGAGATCGGCTTTCCGTGCCAGATACACTTGTCCCGCCGACGGCTTTGACAGCCCCGTCAGCATGCGCAGCATCGTCGATTTGCCCGAACCCGACGGCCCCAGCAGAGCCAGGATCTCCCCCGGCACGATCTCCAGGTCTGTTGCCGAGATCACCTGGATCCGGTTCTGGCTCGGCTGCGCGTAGTACTTCTCGATACCACTGCGCGAATGATCGCCTCTCCGGACGCGGCGGGAGTCTCGTTTTGAACTGCAGCTTCTTGCATGCGGGTCGCTCCCTTGGAGAGTTACGTCGTCAGGACTGCCCGAAAGCAGTCGAAATGTGTTTCAACTTTAGGGTTGCGGGGTTGCAATCAGGTAAAATTGGACTTGGCAGAGTGGCAGTTGACACGCTTGGCGTGTGCCATCCCACCCTAAACCTGAGCGTATCATCGATAAGACGCCGTCAGAAGGCAGCGTATTTGCCTTAGACTTACGCTGGCTGCATTTTCTCGAGGCACGATGTGCCCGCTCAATGCATCACAATCTCCAGGAGCATATGCCCGACCCAATTTCAAAACCCAAAGTCCTTGTCGCCGACGACGAGCGCGTCATCGCCGATACCCTGGCCATGATCCTGAACCAGAGCGGATTCCAGGCGCGAGCTGTCTACTCCGGCGAAAAAGCGCTCGAACTCGCACCCACTTTTCAGCCCGACATGCTGATCTCCGACGTTATTATGGCCGACCTGAACGGCATCGACGCCGCCATCCGCATTCGCGCTTTGTTGCCTTCCATCAAGATTCTGCTTTTCTCCGGCCAGGCCGCGACCGCCGACCTGCTGGAAAAAGCCCACGCCCAGGGGTACGATTTTGAAATTTTGGCTAAGCCCGTTCATCCACAGGATCTCCTGAGCAAGTTGCGCAGCGTGAACTAACTCTCGGTTCAAACCGTGAAGGTCCCAGTGCCTTAATGTTTACGTTTACGCGGTGCGAATTCCAGTTACCACCCCATGCACGAACGGGCATTCAAAATAATTCCATTGCTCGCTGTCCTGCCGCAACCTCCGGAGAGCTCTCGGGTTCGCATCGATAGCAAGCAAATGCCAAGGTGGTTCATGCAGACGACACTCCGGCCCAGGGTTCTCATTGCAGACGACGAAAAGATCATCGCCGATACCCTTGCCATGATCCTCAACCAGGGCGGATTCGAAGCCCGTGCCGTCTACACGAGCGAGAGAGCGCTCGAACTCGCCCCTGACTTCCAGCCAGACCTGCTCGTCTCCGATGTCCTCATGGCCAACCTCAACGGGGTCGAAGCTGCCATCCGGATGCGCGCTATCCTTCCCGACATCCGCGTCTTCCTGCTCTCCGGGCAAACTGCGACTGCCGAGATGATCGCCAAGTCCCAGGCCAGCAACATGGGTTTCGAAGTCCTGATCAAGCCTGTCCATCCCCAGGTTCTGCTCGAGAAGCTCAAGAGCGCCGTGCCCTTCGAGAAAATAGCCTGAAAACCGCAGAGACAGAGACGAGAGGCCAGGGACGAGAAACTAGGAGAAGGAAAACGTGGCCTGGAAACCGACGGTCAGAAGATACCCGCAGCCTTCTATGGTTCAGTTCTTTTATCTATCCTCAGTCTGATCCCTATCACCCCATTTCCCGCCGTCCCTCCATCGCCCGCGCCATCGTCACCTCATCCGCGTATTCGATATCGCTTCCTGCCGGCACTCCCGTCGCGATCCGCGTAATCCGTACGCCCCGTCCGCGCAGCGCCTCCGCCAGCCAGGTAGCCGTTGCCTCGCCCTCCAGCGTCGGACTGGTTGCCAGGATCACTTCCTCAACTTCGCCGCGTTCCGCCCGGTCCAGCAGCCCGCCGGCGACGCAGTTGATCCGGCCCTATCCCGTGCAAGGGCGAGAGTGTTCCGTGCAACACGTGATAGATCCCCATGTAGTGCGTCCGCTCAATTGCCTGAATGCTGGTCGGCTCTTCCACCACGCAAACCTGCCGCTGGTTCCGTGACGGGTTCGCGCAATACACGCAGGGATCCACGTCCGTCACGTTGTTGCACATCGAGCACAACCGCAGGTTCGCTTTCAGCCCCTGCACCGCATCAGCCAGTGCCGCCGCATCCGCGTCGCTGCCGCGCAGAATGTGGAACGCGAACCGCTGCGCGCTCTTCGTTCCCACTCCGGGCAGCTTCTTCAACTCTTCAATGAGCCGCGCCATCGGCTCGGCATACCGTGACACCCAGCCACTCTCCCCTGGTTCGCTTCATCAGCGGTGATTTTCCAGTCCCTAGCCCCTGTCTCGTTCACACCGTCCTGTATACGATGCCGGTAAACACGTCGCCGCTCAACATGCCCTTTCCCCAGGCCGCATCGAAATCGGCGGTAGGCTTCTTGGCAACGGCTTCCTGTTCCGTGGCCCCGGCGGCTTTGAGGGCTGCCACTTTGTCGCGTACCGCGGCAAGCATGTCGTGGTACTTCTGCAGATCGGCCTTCGTTCCCAAAGGGCCGTGTCCCGGGATAATCTTAGTGTCGTTGTCGGCCACCGCCAGCGCCTTCTCCGAAGCCTGAATCATCCCGCCGATCCTGCCTCCTGTGGCTTCATCGATGAACGGATAGAACCCGTTGAACCAGGTATCTCCCACGTGAAGAACGTTAGCCTTGTGGAAGTGCACATAGATATCCGTATCGGTGTGGGCCGGGTCGAAGTGCACCAGGTCCAGCGAATCGCCGTTGTGCCACGCCTGCATGGAATCATTGAACGTGATGGAAGGGAGTGCCGCGGCCGGCGAAGCTGGCATCACCAGGTGAAAGAACGCAATTGTCTGCGGTGTCGACATCCGTTCCCGCGTGCTGCGGTGCGCAAAGATCGTGTATCCAGCCGCGTGCATTCCCTCGTTGCCGTCAGTATGGTCGTAGTGCCAGTGCGTATTGATCAGCGCGTCGGCAGCGATCCTTGACTCACGGCGGCGATCGCTTCGCGGAGCTTTGGCACTGAGGTAGAGAAACTGGAGTCGATCAGCACCAGCCCATCGCGGCCCGTCTGCAGCGCCATGTTGCCACCGAAACCCTGCAGCAGATACACATTGTCAAACAACTTGGTGGTCGTGATGGGCGTCTTCAGCGCGGTTGCCCGTCCCTGCGCAACGCGATCGGGAACCGTCGCCGTCTGCGCTCGCATCCAGCGCGGCGCCAGTGCGGCCGCACTCGCTGCCAGTCCCACTCCTAATAAGCGTCTGCGATCCATCGTCATCTCCGACCCCCAAAGATGCCTCAGCCTTCTATTCCGCTTTTCTAGCCCCTGGCCCCTGGCCCCTGCAATTACGTCAGCCCGGGAATATTCAGCCCGCCGAGCATTCCCTTCACATTCGCCTGGATCGCATCTTCGGCCTTGCGGCCCGCATCATTGACGGCTGCCACCACAAGGTCCTCCAGCATCTCCACATCCGCCTTGTCCCCGCTCAGACTCATCACCGCGGAGGGATCGATCTTGAGTTTCAGCAGCTGCTTCTTGCCGTTCATCGTCGCCGACACCGCGCCGCCCCCGCTCGACCCCTCGACAACAGTCTGCTCCAGCTTCCGGGCCATCTCGTCCTTCATCTGGTTCGCCTGCGAAAGCATCTCACCCATCTTCAGCGGATTAAACATGGCACTCACTCCTCGTCCCTCGACCCCTGCTAGTCCCTGGTCCCTATTTCGTCCGCAAATCCACTACACTCCGCACCTCGGCGTTGAAGATCTCCTTCGCCCGTTGCACGAGCGGATTCTTCATCGCCTCCTCCTGGATGCTCCCTGCGACAGGAACTGGCATTGCCTGCCCCGCCGCCACTGGCCCAGCGCCTTCGCCTGGAACCACCATGAACCGTGCCGGCCCACCCAGCCGTTGCAGCTCCTGCCGGATAATCTTCTCCGCCGCCGCGTTCACGGTCAGACTGAGCATCTTCTTGCCCAGCCCGGCCACCTCAATGCGCAGGCTCGACACATCCAGAATCCAGTTTCCCGACCCCAGCAGCTGTGACGCCGAAGCATGCCCTCCGTTGGCCAGCGCCGCCACCACGCCCTGCCGCAGCGCATCCACCGTTGCCGAGCCATCCGGAGGAGCGGTCTCGGGAGCTTTGGCCAGCGCCCCGTCCGTAACCGTTTCTGCAAATCCCATCGCCACTGCCGAAGCGGCTGGAAAGGGCGCCATCGCGATCGGCGAGCTTACGGCTTGCCCCTCGGCCGGACGCGTCGCCTCAACCACGGCCGCCACAGGCTGTATTTCCACGGTCGCGAACTCGGCAGCCTCGACTACCGCCGCCGAATTACCCTTAGCCTCACCTGAAACCTTCGATTCCGACCCCCAGCCTCCACCAGTCGACCCGAACGGCGACACCGACGGGGTCACCGGCGGAGCCGCCGCCGGCCCAGCCGAGGATGCTCCGTGCCCCGTCTTTGCGACGTTTTCCGGTCGCAAGGGCGAAACAGCACTCCCACCAGCTGAACCAGCACCAGCCGCCCGGACCGGTGCCCCCGCTGATCGCATAGGCGCACCCGCCGCCACGCCGCTCAGCAACTCCTCCAGCGGCAGAAGCCGTTGCGCATGCACCAGCTTCAACAGCCCCAGTTCCAAGTGAAACCGCTGCTCCTGCCGGTAATTCAAATCGTCAAACGTCCGCAAAACAATCTGCAGATTCCGGGTCAGATCCTCTTCCGTGAACAGCATCGCCGTCCGCGCCGCCCGCGCCCGCTCATCGGCCGAAATCTGCAGCAGTTCCGTCTGCTCTCCCCCCAGCTTCGCCATGAGCGCATTGCGCAGGTAGCGCACCATCTGCCGCGCCAGCGTCGACGGGCTATGGCCCGCATTCAGCAGCACGTTCAGCTGTTCCATCAACTCCGCGCTCTGCCCTGCCGCTACCGCCTCCAGCAGCCGCTCGAACACCGCATTCGGCACGCTCCCCATCAGCTCGCGGATCTGCAAGCCACTCAGCACCGCGTGCCCGGCCTCATTGCAGGGCGCCGACGCAATCGCCTGGTCCATGATCGACAGCGCATCGCGCATCGACCCGTCCCCCGCCTCGGCCAGCAGCGCCAGAGCCGCATCCTCCGCCTCCACCTGCTCCGCGCCCGCAATCATTCTTAACTGCGCCAGAATGTCGTCAAACTTCACCGCGTGAAAGCTGAAGTGCTGGCACCGCGACCGGATCGTCTGCGGGATGTTCTCCGGCTCTGTCGTTGCCATCATGAAAACAACGTGCGATGGAGGCTCTTCGAGCGTCTTCAGCAGCGCATTGAACGCCGCCTCCGTGATCTGGTGCGCCTCGTCCAGAATGTAGACCTTGTACTTGTCCCGCGCCGGCGCATACCGCGCCGCATCCCGCAGCTCGCGAATCTCGTCAATGCCGCGGTTCGTGGCGGCGTCAATCTCGATCACGTCGACTGCGTTGCCTTGCTTGATCTCCACGCACGAGTCGCACACCACCGCACGGCTCCGGCGTCGGCCGCTGCTCGCTGCCAATCGCGTTGCGGCAGTTCAACGCCTGGGCCAGAATGCGCGCAATCGTCGTCTTCCCGATCCCGCGATGCCCTGAAAAGATGTACCCGTGCGCGATCCTGTTCTGACTCAGCGCGTTAAGCAGCGTCCGCGTCACGTGGTCCTGCCCCGCCACATCGGCAAACCGTTGCGGACGATATTTCCTGGCCAGAACCTGGTAACCCATCCCGTGCTCGACTCCTCAACACCCATCAAATTGAACCTGAGTGTCTGAGGCTGATTGTATCGTTCCAGCCTCGCCGGAGCCTTGCGTGGAAAACCCCATAACCGATCCCTCCCGCCCAGTTTTCCCTTCATTTTCGAATCCGATCTGAGCGATAATCCGAACACCTCCTTTTGTTGGGACACCTTGAAGACCATCACGCTGCAGCCCAAATCCGACGAGACCATCCTCCTGCCGCAGGAAACCGCTGCCGGCACGTTGGATTTAGTCGTCGCCCCGCCGCCTCCGCCCGCGTCGGACGAGCCGCTCCCTCCGCCTGTCCAATCCCTTGCAGCCTGGCTGCCGCTGCTCTACATCCTCACCATCACCGCCGCGGAAGCCGTCTTCATCGAGTGCTATTGCCACTGGCACGGCGCGCAGTTCCTTCTGCCCAACCCATTCAATCTGTACTCGGCCGACAACATTGCCAAGCTCTCCAAAATCGGCTTCGTCGGAGGAAGCCCGCCCTCCACAATGGACTTCACCGCCGAAATCCTCATGTGGGCTTCTCTGGGCGTATGGTCGCAGCGTATCGCCACCATGTCCGCCCGCTACCAAAAGCACGCTCCGAATCCGCCTCACGACCTCGCCGAGTACATTGGCATTCTCGGCTGTCACACCAGCATCGCCGCCGCCTTCATGATCGTGTTGAAACTATCGGGATTCAAAGTCTTCGGCATCTCCCTCGACACGTTTGAGGCCACCGCGGGCATCGCCTTCATCCTTGGATATTTCGGAAAACAAACTGACGGTTTGCTGACCCGCATGCGCGATCAGGTTCTCGGCAAAAAAAATCTCCCCAAGGAGCACGAGAATCATCGCCAGTGATCGGGTGAGCGCCTCAAAGTACGATCGTGGATTTGAGACCGTTCTTGCCGTCCTTCACTTCAGCCGGCTTTCGGTGGCGCTTTCAGCCGCGTGCATGACCGCCGCTGCCAGCATCGGCTTCCTCGGCGTCATCCACTATCGCACCGTCCTCACCATCGGGCTCAGTACACTTTCCGCTTACTGGTTCGACGACCTGGTCGATTTCACCCGCGACGAGAAACATCATTCCGCGCTGCGAGCGGTTCGCTCCCTGCGGCTCACCTTGCTCATCGTCGGGCTGCTCATTGCCGCCGCCGGCCTGTTCTGGCTCCTGTTCAGGGAATCGAAACAACTGCTCCTGCTCCTCGCGGTACTCGCCCTGCTCGCTACCGCGTTCTGCGTTCGTCATGCTTTTGCGCGGCTTCCGTCCCGGAGCCGGCTTCCTTATTGGGCTCAGGCCATCGGTTGGAGTACGGCCTGTGTTCTGTCTCCGCAACTCGCCGCGGGCGTCGGCACTAACCTGCAGACGTGGCTGTCGCTGGGTTATTTTCTTCTCCTCATCTTTCCGGTGATCGATTTATGGCGCCACCCATCGCCGCAACCCGCGCGCCGGGTAGTCCTTCTGGTCGCGCAATGCGTACTCGCATCCTGCATGGTCATCACGGCTGTCGCCTTTCGATGGACCGCATGGGTGAACATCTCCATGATCGCCGCCCCCGCCATCAACCTTCTCCTGCTGTGGATCCGACAGCGTGCCACCATCTCTTCCGCAATCCTCTCCACGGAATTGACCGTCCTGTTCAATACTCTCTGCGCCCTGTTGATCATCGGAGCCAATGCAAGCGGCTTTAAGATTCGCGATGCCGGGCCCCGGTCGACCTGCCGACTACTTTCAACTCGCCGCGGTCGCCGCGCTCTCGCTGCTGATTCTCGGAAACATGGTGTTCCGGCGATCCCGCGGCACGGCCATCGTTTATAACGGTGATCGATTCTCCGCATGGGTCGCCCTCGGCCTCGCTATCTTTGCCTTTCAAACCCTACAGTCCGCCTGCCATCTGCAATCCTGGCTGCTTCCCTGGTTCAGCACCACGCTCTTTCGCATCGCCCCGCTACAGGCTGTGGGAGCTGCCATGATGATCGCCGGCATCGGCACCTTCGTCGTTTCGTACCTCGAGATGGGCGCTTCCTGGCGCATCGGCATCGACGAGCATGCGCACGGCGCTCTCGTTACGTCCGGCATCTTTTGCCGCTCCCGCAACCCCATCTACCTCGCTGCCGACGTCTTTATGGCTGGAGCATTCCTGCTGAATCCGACCCTGGCGGGTCTAATCTATCTCGTGCTCACGCCCGCGGTGCTTCACCTGCAGGTAGTCAAGGAGGAGAGCTTCCTGAGGGCCGCTTATGGTGAGCAGTACGTTCATTACGCCTCGAATACAGCGCGCTACATTTAGCGCATTCCACGGAATTGCGCCGCGTCAGGATTTGAGCGAGTAAATAAAGAGCACAAAATAGAACGCAAGCGAAACAAAAATCCCCATTCCCAGCGCCCAGCTTCCCAAGCCCCGCCACGTTACGCGCAGTACCTTCTTTACAATCAGGTCGACAATCCATCCCCCCGTGTACCAGAAGTTGGCCGGAAGCTGAAGGAACAGCAGGTACAGGCCCACCACGCCCAGATCTTCCATATTGAAATGGAAGTCACCTTTCCGGATGGCAAGTATCAGGCCCAGAACCAGTGCCCACGCAAGAAGAATCACGTTGTAATGAAGTCGTCGCGCTTCCCACCACGCAATGATTTCCCCCGGCGGTCAGAGGAGGTTCGATCTTCGCGAACAGGTTCCTGGGACTAACCAGAGGCATGTCATACCGCTTCGTTGCCCGGTTGGCAGGCAACCAGCATAACGCGGAAATGACCCACGCAGGTTGCTATTTTCCCGGCACCGCGCCACCAGACGGGGAGATCGCCCCGCGGGCACGGACATGCTTGAATGAGAACCCGGTGCCGGAGCAGGAACGGTATGAGCCGACTTACTAACTAGCAAACTCATTAACCGCGCCAACTCCGTTGACCCGCCTAGCTCGCATCCAGGTGCAGGCTGATGTCGTTCAGCCACTCGGCGATCAGGTCTTCGTCGCCGGGATCGAGAACGTAGGCGTCGTTCAGCAGCAGCAGCGTGGCCCAGTTCACCAGGTCGCGTTCCGTGATCTTGCCCAGCCGCTTCCGCTCCAGCGCATTGGAGATGTGCTGCCGGGTGATGGCAATGGCTGGCTCCGGCATGCGAAAGAAGGTACGCGCTGCGCGTTGCCCCCGCTGGAGGTTGAACTCGAATACGCCCGTCATCGCCGTGCGGACCTCCTCCAGGTCGGCCTGGAAGGAGGCAAACCGTCGCAGCACATCCTGCTGGTGCGCGGTCAGGTACGGGAGTTCCGACTCGTCAATCACTTCATCCAGCCCCTATGTTGACTCCTTCGAACGATCTCGATCACCTCGGGCGTTACTTCGATCGCGTCGAGCTGCCTCGATTCGCTACTTCGCCACGCCCACACTCTGCGGCTGCTTCTGAGCAGTATTTCGCGCTTTTCTGGCCTCGACTTTGCGCTTGCGCACCTCTTCGCGGGAATACATGGTGCCCCGGCAACCCCCGGTACCGCAATTGCAGAGGGCCTCTTCGTCGCCGCCATCATACAGGCAATAGTCGTAGGTGATCTCCGCGCCTGCCGCTATGTTCTTGATAGCCGTAATCCACACCCGCCCGTCCCGCTCGTCGGTCTCGCAATTCGGATCGCAGCTGTGATTGATGAACATCGCCATGCAGTGTCCGTCGATGACCACCGAGCCGTCGCCGAGTCCAAACAGGTAGGTGACGGGCGACTCCTCGTAGAGGGCATCGGCCTCATCCTTTGTGATGCGCGGCCCGGTGTACTCGGCCACCTTCCTGCCCTTGGCAATGCGGGTGGTGGTGTAGCAACCGGCGGCGTGAATGGCAGACGAACGAATGATCAGTCCCATGTAGTTATGCCCACGTTTGTGCGATGCTTTCCCCAGGGGATTTGGGCAACGCTTGCACCGTTTGGGGTGCAAGCGCGTGCTCTCTGGACCGCATCGTAACATTGAAGAGCGGGAATTCGTCGAGATGATTGAGCTGTCTACGGGTAAATTTCGAACCGTTCGAACCATAGCCTTCACGGTCGCGATGGTCGCCGGGCTGGCGGGATTGGTCGGCGCGCAAGCGCCCCCCTCACCCGATCAGCCGAAGCCGCAGCAACAGGGCAAGCCAACGGAATCCAACCCCTTTCCCGATGACACCACCAGCGTCCCCGTTGTGCCCAGCAGCAGCACCCCGGCAGCTCCAGAGGCCAATGCGCCCACGTTCACGCCGGCGAACCCAACCGGCGGGGACGATCCGGTGCGCAGTCCCGACGACCCGGTCGGCAACCCCGAGGCGGACAGCGCCAGCGGCTTCAGTTCCTCGAGCGCCGGCCTGGACAAACTGGTCCCACCTCCCGACGCCGATACGCACAGCCGCCGCGGAAAAGGGCAGGTGCAGCCACAGCCGCACATGGAAACTGCCAAGGAAGACGAAAACGTCGGCGACTACTACTTGAACGAAAAGAACTGGCGGGCGGCCCTTTCACGGTTTGAGTCGGCCGTGGTTCTCGATCCGGAGAATCCCGATGTCTACTGGGGTCTCGCGGAGGCCCAGCGGCACCTGGGGCAGTTTTCCGCGGCCAAGACTAACTACCAGAAGGTGATGGAATACGACCCCGACTCGAAACACGCCAAGGAAGCCAAAAAGCTCATCAGCGAGCCGGAACTGGCTAACGCGCTTCAGGAACCCCGGCCCAGCGCTGAGAATTGGTTCCCAAACCCGGGACCTGTCTTTCCCAAAGCCCCAAGAATCTCAGTGCTCCATTCTTGCGACTTTTTCTGTTGCAAGGGTGGGAGACCACAAAGGCTGGTTTTCTAGTCTCAATTCCGAGTCAATACAAAAGGCCCGAACGGCAGTCCGGACCTTCGCTTTCTCTTGATTGTTAAGACCGAAGACTCAGTGCCCCGTTCCTGCGGCCGTCGTCGCAAGAATGGGAAACCGC
The DNA here is from genome assembly GCA_963744185.1 of uncultured Acidobacteriota bacterium. Taxonomy (GTDB): domain Bacteria; phylum Acidobacteriota; class Terriglobia; order Terriglobales; family Acidobacteriaceae; genus Telmatobacter. The sequence continues at coordinate 560,556 of CAVUSR010000004.1, forward strand.
GAACCCGCCTGCGTTACGCCATCGCGAACGCCCGGATCGTTTCCTTGCGCACGGTGAGCCGTTCCACCAGGTCGGTCCGCACTTCGTACCCGCGCCCCGGAATGTCCGGAATCTCAATCTCGCCCACCGAGGTCACCGTCACCTCGGGTTCGATGATGTCCTCTTTCCAGTAGCGGGCCGAGGCCGATACATCTCCCGGAAGGGAGAAGTTCTCCAGCGAAGCCAGCGCGATATTGTGCACGCGTCCCACGCCGGATTCCAGCATCCCTCCGCACCACACCGGGATGCCGCGCTCCATCGCCGCATTGTGGACCGCGATCGCCTCCGAGAATCCACCCACGCGTCCCAGCTTGATGTTGATGATCCGGCACGATCCCATCTCGATCGCCGCCAGGGCATCCCGCCGGTTGTGAATCGATTCATCCAGGCAGATCGGCGTGTTCAGCTGCCTCTGCAGCATCGAGTGATAGAAGAAGTCGTCATGCCAAAGCGGCTGCTCAATCATCATCAGGTCGAACTGATCGAAGCTCCGCAACCGGTCCGCATCGTGCAGCCTGTACGCGGAATTCGCGTCGCAGCTCAACAAAATGCTCGGCCACTTGTGCCGGACTCGATCGAATACCTCCACGTCCCAGCCCGGCTTGCACTTCAGCTTGATCCGCTGATAGCCCGCAGCCAGTTCCCGCTCGATAATCGCCATCAGTTCGGAAATTGACGGCTGAATCCCCAGAGACACGCCGCACGGAATCACGTCGCGTACCCCGCCCAGCAGCCGCGACAACGACACGCTCTCCATCTGCGATTCCAAGTCCCAGATGGCGTTTTCAAGCGCCGCCTTCGCCATGCGGTTGCCGCGCACCAGCTTGAAAATCTTCGGACAATCTCCGCCGTGTTCCACATCTTCCGCCGCGGCCAGCATCGGCCCCAGCTCGTTCACAATCACCTGCCACGCCGTATCGGTCGACTCCCCCGAAAAATACGGGTGCTCGCCCGCCGTGCATTCGCCCCAGCCTGTCAGACCCTCCGAGCGCACTTCGGCAAGCAGGATCCGCCGGTCGCGCGTCACTCCAAAACTCGTTTCAAAGGGGCGTACCAGGGGGAGGTGGAGTTCACGCAGAATAATTCCGTCGATTCTCATAGTCTCACTGATCCTTGCAAGGTTTGGATGCCCGCTGCGCTCTGGGATGAGGTTCCCAGTTCAAAAATCCCGTTTCCTTCTGCATCCCGCTCGAAGCCCACTACGGCTAAGCCACGGGAAAACGCTTGTTGAAACCGCCGGCGATTCTCCAACTGAACGGCGAGGGCGTGCTCCCGATCCCGCTCCGAAGCCTTCCATGCGTAAATGGAAGCGGGAACCGTGATTCGCTCCTCGATGTGAGGTCCTGCCACAACGCGCCCCTCCAGAATCGCTTTCACCCGCTCCGAATCCAGATGCCATTCGGCCAGCAAACGATCTGTCGGTAGCCCGCCCTGCAGTCGAGAAGAGGATACACCATAGAAATTCTCACGATAGTTACATACGATGGCTCCCAGCTTGTGGATATTTAAGAAGGCATTCTTGATCTCCAGCGGATCGAAGGTCCACTCCATGTGGACGATCCCCCGCGTAAGTGCTTCATCCCGTTGTGCTAATTTCAGCTTCGCCCCGATCCCGCGATTGCGATAGCCCTCTTTCACCGCCAGCATGTGGCTGTGCAAATATGCCCGCGGTTCTCCATCCGCGAAATTCTCGCCGCCCTTCACCCCGGGCAAAGACAGAGCGAAGCCTATCATCGACCCCGCATCGCCCTGTTCCTCAGCTCCCGGCAGGTCGGTGTCGAATGCCCCAATCACTTGCCCACCCACCTTCTGCATTACCAGGAACGCCTTCCGCGGCATGATATCGGTAACGTCGTATCCCCACGTCTGCACCTGCAGCTGTACGCACGCCTCCAGTTCCTCAAACCCCTCGCACGGCCGGATGACAATCATTCCTGTCCCTCCGGTCCGAGTGGATTTGCCATAGGTTCGGGATGGTAGGCCGGGGCTTCAGCCCCGGCACCAAGAGACGATCTCGGTTGGGGGGCTTTAGCCCCTGAGGCATGCTTTTCAGATGACTCTGCCAGCCTTCTCTTCGCGGAATTCCACAGCTCCTCAAGCTCTCCCGCCGACATCTCCTCCAACGGTCTCCCCGCCTCCAATTCCATCTCCCTGAACCTCTGCCGGAAGCGCAGATTGCACCCCCGCAGCGCCATCTCCGCATCCACGCCCAGATGCCGTGCCAGGTTCACCACCGTGAACAGCAAGTCCCCCAGCTCCGCTTCGATCTCCGCCTTCCGCCCGGCCTCCGCTTCGGCCTCCAATTCCGCCACTTCCTCGGCTACCTTCGGCAGCAGATCGCGCCATGCGGCCCAGTCAAACCCCGCCTTCGCCGCCTTCGATCCCAGCTTCGCCGCCTCTGCCAGCGCCGGCATCGCCCGCTGCACCGAATCCAGTCGCGACTCCGAACCAGCCGGCTTTTTTTCCAGCGCCTTGATCTCTTCCCAGTTCCGAAGCACTCCCGCCGATGACCCCGCCGCCTTCACATCCACATCCGCCGCATTTCCCGCCGCCCGCGACGCCTCTTCCCCAAACACGTGCGGATGCCGCCGGACCAGCTTCCGGTTCAAATGCTCCAGCACATCGCTGATGGTGAAATGCCCTTCGTTCGCGGCCATCTCGGAGTAGAACAATACCTGCAGCAGCAGGTCGCCCAGTTCCTCCGCCAGGTGCGGAAAATCCCTGCGCTCGATGGCGTCGAACACCTCATACGCCTCTTCCAGCGTGTACTTGCGAATGGTGTCGAATGTCTGCTCGCGATCCCACGGGCACCCGTCTGGCGCCCGAAGCCGCGCCATGATCGCTGTCGACTCTTCAAAAAGGGATGCTGCTCGCGCCGGGTCGGTCCGCGAGCCCTCGATGGATACTTGCTTCCTGTCAGGCCAGGAGTCCATGTAAATCCATTTTATCGCGACCCCTGGGCCAATGCGGGGGGAGATCACACTCGCCAAAATCGCCCCCTGCCCCATCCTCGCGCCTTCTCCTGGCGCAAGCGTGGGAAGCCAAGGCCCCAACGTCAGAGGCTGCCCACTCTCGCCGCGTCTTTGTTTTTGCGGCCAGGCTGGATTTCAGCTCCGTCATCAACCGGAGTCATCATCAGAACCGAGATAAAATTCCGCACCCGCCTTTCCACATCCTCCCAGTCAAAAAGGATAGGAACACTCCAATTTCTGTGTTCCAATTTTCCAAAAATGGGCTGCACCGCAAAATCGCGGTTTCGTCACACCGGCCTCGCGCATCCCACTTTGCACCGGGCTTTTCCGGTCCTTCAATTTCAGGAGGGCGTTGCATGCTTCGGAAGCTGCTCCCACTCTGCCTCCTCGCCACCGCCTTCGCGCAGCAACCCAGCCCTCCTCCTGGAGTCACCTTCCAGCCCCCCAATACCAATCCGCTCCCGCCCCAACAACCAGATCCTGCGCCCGCCACCGAAAAGCCCGCGCCACCGGCGCATGAGCTCACTTCCGACGAGCGAAGGCAGGTCGTCACCGGCGTCGCCACGCATCTGAAGCAATCCTATGTGCTTGCCGATATGGCGAAGCTCCTCGTCGAAACCCTTGAAGTCCATGTGAAGCAAGGCGACTACGACACCATCTCCGACGGCACGGTTCTCGCCGGCCGCCTCACCGCCGATCTCCAGGGTGTCAGTCACGACCGCCATCTGCGCGTCGAATACAGTGCGGATAAGCTTCCTCCGGAACAAGGTGGTCCCGGCGCCGAAGAAGAGCTGCAGTATCGCAACGAGCTTGCCCGCACCAATTGCGGCTTTCAGCGCGCCGAAATCCTCCCCGGCAACATCGGCTACGTCCAGGTCAACTACTTTGGCGCCCCCGATGTCTGCGGCATCACCGCTGCCAGCGCCATGAAGTTTGTCGCCCACACGGACGCCGTCATATTCGACCTGCGCCAGAATCACGGCGGCGATCCCGCCATGGTCGCGCTCCTCGCCTCCTACCTCTTCGACCGCCCCACCCACCTCGACGACCTCTACAACCGCCACGAAAACAAGACCACCCAGTACTGGGCCACGCCCGAAAAGGTCGCCGACCGCCTGCCCACCCAGCCGGTCTACGTGCTCACCTCGCGCTTCAGCTTCTCCGGCGCCGAGCAGTTCTGCTACGACCTGCGCAACCTCAGGCGCGCCATTCTCATCGGCGAAAAAACCGGCGGCGCCTCCCACCCCACCCGCAACCGCCGCATCAACGACCACTTCCTCATCGCTGTGCCCGAGTATCGCTACATCAACTCCGTCACCAAAACCGACTGGGAAGTTGAAGGCATCCACCCTGATGTTCCTGCCTCTCCATGGAACGCGTTGGTCGTCGCGCAAAAGCTGGCTCTGGCCCGCCTCCACCGCACCGACGTCCCGCAGTCCGCCTTCCCCACCACCGCCTCAAGATAGCTGGTGTCCGCATTCGGAGCCACAAGCGCACCCGTGCTCCGCTCTCGCTCCTCTTCCACGCGGAGCGCTGCTTTTGTTCACTTCTTCACTTTTTGCCGTTCAATTCTTCACTACCCGTCACTAACCCGAAATTCGCTAAGTCCGCTAAGCGAATTTCACTGATCACTGTCGTCTCGTATACTTTCCCAGTCCATGCTCCGCATCCTGGTAACCGCCTTCGCGGCTTCGTTCGGCCTCGCCTTCGGCAGCTTCCTCAACGTCTGCATCACTCGATGGCCCGAGGGCGAAAACATCGCCTTTCCGCGCTCTCACTGCCGCAGCTGCAACCGGCTCCTCTACTGGTGGGAAAACCTCCCCGTCTTCAGTTGGATGGCGCTCCGCGGCCGCTGCCGTACCTGCCGCAGGAAGATCGGTTGGCGCTACCCGGTCGTCGAAGCAGCGGTCGCCGTCAGCTGGGCAATCTGCGCCTGGAATTCCTACCCGGTCTTCGGCATCTCGGGATTCGTCGTACCGACAGAGTTCCTCCTCGAGCAGCTTGCCACCGTCATCCTCTGCTGGCTTCTCATCGGCCTTGCCACCCTCGACGCCGAAAATCTCTGGCTGCCGGATTTCCTCACCCTCCCCGGAATCGCGGCAGGCCTTCTTCTCGCCCCTGCGCGAGAACTGCTTGCCGATCATTTCGATCGCCCTTCCCGCCCCTGGCACGCATTACTGATCGGCGTCATCGCCGCCCTTGCTGCCGCCACCCTCATCCTTCTCATTCGCTGGATCTACTGGCTCGTCCGCCGCCAGGAGGGCATCGGCCTCGGCGACGCCAAGCTCATGGCCATGCTGGGAGCGTGGCTTGGCCTCCCCGGCGCCTTGCTCGCTTTCTTCGTGGGAGTGATCCTGGGAGCCCTCGTCGCCCTCCCTCTTCTGATCTCCAAACGAACAGCTGGAATGAAGCTCCCCCTCGGTACCTTCCTGTGCATCGGCGGCATCGTCAGCGTCCTTTGGGGTACGCCCCTCCTCGCCACCTACCTCCGCTGGGCCGGTTTCTGACCGTTCCTCGCCTTCGTCTTCCCGCTCCATCGCGAGCGAGGGTGCCCCGTTCCGACGTTAGCTTTTGTCGTTAGGGTGGGATACGTCCCGTCCCGGCCGCAGTGGGTCGTTGAAACCCTGCGCCAAAACGGGACTGTTGAATCGCAAGCAATACCTCACCCACGCCACCTGTAGATCAAAACAATTGTCTGTTGCAATTTGCCCGTTTCGAGGTCACAAATCCCGACACCGTTTGTCGGCCTCAGCACAATCGTCTCTTCGCTGCTGTGCGTCGTTGCGGCGTCTCCCCGCTTTCAACGCTGCTGACCACCAGGTCGCCAACTTCAACCAGTGAGGAATTTCATGCATACAGATGGCTGTGCAGTTAGGAAGAGTCTCCTCGTCGTGGGTGCCTTTACGCTTGCCGCGCTAGCAATACGATGAATGAAGCGGCGATAACCGTTGGTCGATCACAGGCGCAGGGTGCGGCCAGGCCGGGGTTTGCGGATCCATCGATTCGACCGGGCTGTACACCGCGCCCGCAATTGCGCCTTCGCCAGCCTTGCTGAGCGTGGTTGCCACAAGTTCGGCGGACGAAACTCAATCGGGAACGGCAACAGTCACGATTTCGAGCGGCCCGGGTATTTCTTCTCTTTCTCCGTCCAGCGCCTATGCAGGCTCGGCGGGCGGGTTTACCTTCTCGTTTCCGGAAACAATCTTTCTCCGTCCGCTCCGGGACCCGGCTCGACGATTCTCGTCGGCGGCACTCCGCGCGTTTCCTTCTGCGCATCGAGTACGCAATGCATCACGTCGCTCGCCGCATCCGATTTGCAGTCCGCGGGAAACTTGCCGGTGCAGTTAGCAGAATCCGGACGGAACGCTCTCCAATACCCTGGCGTTCGTCGTGCTGGCGCCCGGCTCCGGGACGGGGACGATCTCTCTGACGCCGAGCGCTCCCACAAGCTACGGGAAATACATCGTCGTCGTGGAACTCAGCACCAACGGCGGATCGGGCGCCGCAGGAAACGTCAGCTTGAACGTCGCCGCGATCGGGACCTACACCGCCGCGACTTCGTCGTGCGTGCTGGGAGGGAGCCCGGTGATCGTTCAGCGCCCCGCGACGGGAACGGGAACGGCGGACCTGTGCGTTTTTTCCGTCAGCGGGCTGGATCCGTCCTTCACGTATACGATCAGCGGGCCGCCCGTTCCGGACATCAACGTCATCAATCGCGAGCCGTTGGGCCTGGGCATCGTGCACTTGACATTGTCGGTGCCGGCAACAGCGGCCCCAGGCCCGCGAACACTGTTCATTCAAAATCCCGAAGGCGACATGGCCGCCGGAACCGGCGCCATCGAGGTGCGTTAATGCGAAATAGGATCGGAATTCGAGTTGCTGCATTTGTTGCCGCCGTGGTCGCGTTATGGATTCGTTGTTTTGCTTTTGCCGGCCGTTCGCGCCACGACGCTGGCGCGGCTCAGCCTCGAGCAGCTGGCCGCGGGATCTGACGCCGTGGCCCGGGTGCGCGTCCGTTCGCGCCGAATCGCGCTGGGAAAACGGTTCGATCTGGACGATGACGACGTTCGATGTCGTGGAAACTATGAAAGGCAATTTGCCCGCGCAAATTGCGGTCCGCTTGCCGGGCGGCCGCGTCGGGCATCTGATCTCCACCGTGGACGGCACGCCGAAATTCTCTCCCGGAAACGAGACCGTCGTGTTTCTGCAGCAGTCGCCCGCGGGCGGATTCACCGTCGCGGGATGGGTCGCAGGGAAATTTCCGAATTTCGCGCGATCCGCGAACCGGCGGCGAAATCGTGACGCAGGATTCCAGCGCCTTCGCGGTTTTCGACGCGGCGACTCGGACGTTTCGCGCGCAAGGCATACGGCGAATGCCAATCGAAGAATTTCGCGCGCGCCTCGCCGCCGCTGTCTCGCGCAGTTCCGGTCAGGAGAAAAACCGATGAACGCAAATCGCCGCCGTCCATTCCGCAGTCGCGACTATCCGTGGCCGTGGCATGGCTTTTCCTTTTGCAAATCACCGCCGCGTACACCGGCGCCTACGATCTGGGAACTACCGTGGCGGACATGACGGCAAGCCGCATCGGCGTCGGGCGGAACTTCCTGCCCGCAACTCACGCGCTTCAATATTTCGACGCCCGGCTCGATTAACCGCCAGTGGAGCACTTCTCTCGGGACAAGCCCCGTCACGATACTCACGGCGGATCAGACTCCGGCGGGACGACTGAATGAAATCGCAAGCCGTCATTCAAGCCTCGCTCTCGGTGTGGACGAACGTTTCCGGCACTTTGCTCGCGCCGTCCACGCTCGGCACGCTGCAGCAGACATCGACGGCGGCGGCGTGCTCGTCCGCCGACGGCCTCAACAGCATTTGCTTCAATCAGAATGATGCGGGGTTCGCCCTCGGCGTGCTCGCGTTCACGCGCGTCGTTTCGGCGGACATAGTGGGCGAACGGCTTTCCTCCACCAGCGCGCCGTCCACATTCGTCGGCGAGATACTGGACGCGGATGTCTTTGCTGCTGCCCGGCAACGCCAACACCACCTTCGCGACCCCCGTCGCGCTGCGCATCAAACCCGAACGCCTACGATCTGGAATCCATCGTGACGCACGAACTCGGACACTCCTTCGGCTTCAATCATTCAGGGGAATGGAGCGCCATGATGTTTCCTTTCGCTCCGCCGCCCGGCCAATTCACCGGCATGAGGCCCACGACGCAATCTCCCGATGCGCCGCTTTCCGACGATGACCGCACGGGGCTGCGCATTCTTTATCCGGATCCAACCGACTCCGTGCATATCGGAGCGATCAGCGGGCGTGTCCTGCCCGCGAATCCCCTCGCTCTGCCTGCCTCGCCCGCCGGAGTGACTGGAATTTTCCCCGCGCAGGTCGTCGCCGTGGACAACGCCACGGGCACGGTAACCGCCGCCGTGATGGCCGGCTGGAGTTGCGGCGATCCCGGCCCCGCGCAATTCGACGGAACATTTTCCCTGCAGCGACTGATGGTCGGGACTTCGCAGAGTTACCAAATTTATGCCGAACCGCTGGACGGTCCGGTAGTCCTGGGAAACGTGATTTACAATTTGACGTCGCTGTGCCGGAACTCGACGACCGATCCGGGTTGGCCCGCCCAATACGCGTGCACCGCGCCGCCGTCCGCGGCGCCTTTTTCCGCGCGGATTCAGCCAGGGCCCTGATTTCTTTTTGATTATTTTTTACAGGCGAAGAAGGAACGGCCTCGTTCATTGCCCTATCGACTTTCACGGAGCCGCATCCCCGGAAAAATACTGTCATGCGGCACAGCTATACGATCGCCCGCTTTAACTGTTCGGAGTAGCCGAATCGGTAGTTTCTATTCAAAAAAGGGAATATGACTTATGGGAGCAACAGAACGGAAACTCGATTGAATTCTTGGAGAATTCTAACGAGTTTTTATAATAACTTAAGTACGTAGTATTTCAGTAACTATGGGGCGCTTACATTGGAATTGCTGATTTTGGAATCGAAGGATTTCATGAAATTCACGATCGTTTGAACCACGGTCTCGTCGCCGACCGCGGTATTCATCATGACGTGATAAACGGCGCGGTCGGGCCAGGCGACGTGAAAATATTTTTCGATAAATCCTGCGCGTTCGCGATCCACGGTGTCCACAAGTTCCTAGGCTTCCTTCTCGCTTTTGCCGCGAGAGAGCAGGCGGCGCACCTTATTTTCCCTGGGCGCGTAGAGGAATACGCGAAAAGTGTCCGCGCGATCCTTCAGAAAAAGCTGAGATCCCCTTCCCACAATGACGGCTTCTCCTTTTCCCGCGGCGTGCAGCACGACTCGCTCCGTCATCTTCAAAATATTTTCGCTGTCCACCAGATTCAGCTTGTGCGCGTTGATGCTCCCTTCATAGCTGCCGCGCAAAAAGGATTTGAACAGCCGGTAGTACAGCGGATCGGTTCGCTCCTCGCGCTGCTCCACGGCTGCCTGGGAACAATTCGCCAGGCGCGCGATTTCCTCGGTCAGCTGGTGATCCCAAAGCTTCCAGCCAAGGGCCTGGGCAAGCCGCTGGGCAATTTCGCTGCCGCCGCATCCATATTCGCGTTCCACTGTGACGATTTTGATCATACTGTCTCCGAGCAATCTGCACTTTGCGATTTGCCCGAATCTCTTCATCTACTCCGCCACCACATGGCCTCCGCCGGGATCGTTCTTCTTCAAGATGAATGACAGGAAGATCATGATGGCCGACCCTACGGCAAGCACCTAAAGGTGTCAATATAAGCCGCGGCGCTGGCCTGGGCTTGAACTGCCTGATAAATTCTGGCGTAGGCCGTCAATTGCGCGGCATGCTTGTCCAGCCCGGAATTAGCCATGCGCTGGGAAAGGCCGATGACCGCTCCCTGCAAGCGGGGATTTCCGGCGCTGACGTGGCCGACCAGAATCTCCTGATGAAATTGCGCGCGCCGCGCCAGCAACGTCGTGACCAGCGAGGTTCCGACGCTGCTCCCGATATTGCGCATGAAGTTGACGATGCCGGAGACCGCATTATTTTTTTCCGGTGGAATTCCGATGTACGCCACGAGCGTAATCGGCACAAATAGAAAACCCATTCCGAAAACCTGCGCGACACGCAGCCACAGAGCGGTACTGAATCCAATCTGCAAATCAATCCGCTTCGTGGAATAAAACATGGCGAGTGCCAGGCAAAGCCAGCCGAAAGCGATCAGGCGTCGTGCCTGGACTACCGTCGTCAACTTTCCCATGATGGGCATTTCAATCAGCAGACATAGCCCTCCCGCCGAAATCGCCAGGCCCGCGACCTGGGCCGTGTATCCCATCAGCGTCTGCAGAAACAGCGGCATCAGAACCAGGCTGCTGAACAACATGATGCCCAGGGTAAACATCATGAGATTGGAACTCGCGAAGTTGAAAATCTTGAAGAGCCGGACATCCACGATCGGAGCTTTTTGATACCACTCCCAGATCACCAGTGTCACGAGACAAACGACCGCCGTGATCGCCAACGTCGTGATGAACCGCGATCCGAACCAATCGTCCTCCTGCCCCTTGTCGAGCAGGATTTGCAAAGCCCCGACACCGAGCGTCAACAAGGCAATGCCGATGTAATCCAGTTTGACGCCCGCGGCTTTGATTCGCGCCAGATACGGCGGATCCTCAACAAAGCGATAGACCAAAAATAACGTCAACAGGCCGACAGGCAGATTGATGAAAAAAATCCAGCGCCAGGAATAGTTGAACGTGATCCAGCCGCCCAGCGTCGGGCCGATCGTCGGCGCGGTGACGGCCGTGATGCCGTAAAGCGCAAAGGCCAGGCCTCGCTGTTGCGGAGGAAACGTGTCCGCCAGAATGGCCTGCGCCATGGGTTGGAGTCCGCCGCCTCCCGCTCCTTGCAGCACGCGAAAAAAAAGCAGAAGGCCCAGGCTTGGCGCGATTCCGCACAGCAAGGAACTTACCGTAAAAATGAAAAGGCAAATCGTGAAAAAACGTTTGCGGCCCAGTGCGCCGGCGAGCCATCCGCTGATCGGCAGCACAATGGCGTTGGAGACGAGGTAAGAAGTCAGCACCCAGGTGCTCTGGTCGTTGCTCGCTCCCAAATTTCCGGCCATGTACGGCAGCGCCACGTTGGCGATGCTCGTGTCAAGGACCTCCATGAACGCGGCCATGGCCACGACCACGGCGATCAGCCAGGGATTAAATTTGGGCCGCCAGATTTCCTGATCGGCCGGGAGGGATGCGGCTGTGCTCATCGGAGGTATACGTCGGGCACTACGTTCATGCCCGGCCGAAGCTGGTGATTCTGGTTTTCTCCGGGATCGAGAACAATTTTCACAGGAATGCGCTGAACGATTTTTACGTAGTTGCCGGTCGCATTTTCCGGCGGGAGCAAACTGAAGACGGGCCGGTGGCTCCGGCGATGCTGTCCACGTGGCCCTTGAATGTCAGCCCGCTGGAATCGACGTGAATTTCGGATCTCTGCCCGACTTGCATTCTGCCGGAGTTGCGTCTCTTTGAAATTGGCGGTGACCCAGATTTCATCCAGGGGAACGACGGTGAGCAATTGCTCGCCGGGCTGAACGTTCAGTCCCTCCACCACGGTCTTGTTCACTTCGCCGCTGATGGGCGCCACGATCTTGGTGTATTGCAGATTGAGTTGCGCCTGTTCGAGGGCGGCGCGTTTCTGCTGCACATCGGCAATTGCGGCGCGCGCGCGGGCCTGCGTCGACGATACTTGCTGCGGTCCTGTTTCGGCGGATGCTGGTTGGCCTCGGATTCGCCGAGTTGGCTGCGCGCCTGCTTCACTGCTTGCTGCGCGGAAGATTCATTTTCACGCGCCGCCGCTACGGAAGCGGTGCTGGCTTTCGCCGTCGCCAACGCCTGATCGTAAATTTGCGCGGCCACTTCCTGCTTGTCCACCAGCGCCTTGTAGCGGACGAGGTCGTCTTGCGCCTTCACATCGTTCGCTTCAGCCTGCTTGCAATTGCGCGTGAGCGGCGGCGACTTGATTTTCGGCGGCGACGATTGCGGCGTTGGCGTTTTCCACTCCCGAAGCGGCGAATTTCATTTGGCTCTGAGGTATTCGTCGGAAGTAATTGGAACGTTGATATTCAGCGATTGCGCGGTCGCTTCCGCGCTGGCGAGATTGGCTTTGGCCTGATCGACCGCGACCTCATAATCTTTCGGATCGATCTCGACGAGCACCGCGCCTTTCTGCACGTACTGGTTGTCGTCCACATTCACCTTGATCACGTACCCGGCGATGCGCGCGCTGACCGGATACAGATGGGCGTCCACCTGAGCATCGTCAGTGGATTCATACGTGCCCAAATAGCGCCACAGAAAATAGCCGCCCACGAGCACGACCAGAACGATTCCGACGATCAGGAGGTTTCTGCGGCTATTCGAGCGTCTGTAATGAGAAGGTGGCGGAGGGGTCGCGGATTCCCTGCTTGAGTCAAGTGCCAAACCGGATGGATGCTCTTCAGCCATAGGTCATATTCCTTTAAAGTAGTGCTCAAGATATTTCTACGATGCTTGCGGGATACTCCGACAAAGACTGAGCGATTAAAATTGCGGAGAGGACCGAACCGCCATCAGGGGCAATAGCCGAATGCCTTCCGTGGCATTGACGCCTCTCTTTTCGGACCACCCCGGCAACATACAACTGGCCGTCCAAGAATGCAACATACGGCTTGGCCTGGTACGGGACGCAGGCCTGGACGGCTGCCCTGGATCAGATGCCGCTGCTCATTCCTCGATGCAAAAAAAGTATCCTACAGGCAGATCGGCTCTGAAATTAAGGGGATCGCCTGATCGACGGACTATTGCCTTTGAGGTTAACTCACGGCAGGCCGCGTCTCTGACTGCCCCACGCATCGCCCTCTAGCGGAACGCTGAAGGCCAACCTATTTGGGAGGTGTGTCATGCGAAAGGCATTATACTGTTGCTGTTCCCGTTTTTCTATTTTGCGCGGCTGCCGGCGCCCAATCCTACCCCGATCAGTCCACCCAGGACCAACACGTTCAGCTCGATCGCTCGGGCGGCACGCCTGTTTTTCGACTGACCGTGGTGGAGCGGACTACGCAGGCCATTAATTATCGGCATCGCAGCGGTTCGACGCCGGTCGGGCTTCGCGGGACCGCTTTGATGCCCGAAGCCAAAGGCGAAGCGACGGTGAACAGCAAGCAGGGCCGAATTGAAATCGACGCTACGATGGAGCACATGCCTGCCGCAACGCAGTACGGTCCCGAATATCTCACGTACGTTCTGTGGGCCGTCACTCCCGGGGGCCGGCCGAAAAATCTTGGCGAAGTGTTGCTGAGCGGCGAAAAAAGTAAATTGAATGTCACCACCGACCTGCAAACATTCGGATTGATCGTGACGGCGGAACCTTATTTCGCCGTGACGCAGCCGAGCGACGTCGTGGTCATGGAAAATTTCGTGCGGAGCGATACGCAAGGCACGTACGAGAATATCGACGCGAAGTATGAATTGTTGCAGCGCGGCCAATACGTTCTGAATGTGAACCCTTCCGACATCAAGCCATTCTCGATGGACCGAAAAACGCCCCTTGAATTTTACGAAGCTGAAAATGCGGTACGCATCGCGCGATGGACGGGCGCCGATCAATACGCGGCGGAGACCCTGCAGAAAGCGGAAATCGGCGTCCAAAATGCCCAGGAAGAACTTTCGGGGAAAATCGGGAAAAAGACGGTCGCGCAAAATTCCCGCGACGCCGCGCAGAACGCCGAAGACGCCCGCCTGATCACGATCCGCAAAATTCAGGACGAGATCGACGCGCAGGCCAAAGCGGAAGTCGAACGGCGCAACGCCGAAACACAGGCGGAAGCTGACCAGGCCAAACGCGCCAAGGCTGAGGCGGAGGAAACGGCAGCGCAAGCACAGGCCGAAGCGGAGCGCGTAAAGAGACAGGCGGAACTTGACGCCGACCGGGCGGCGCAGGATAAGGCCGCGGCGGTAGCGCAGGCTCAAGCGTACGCTGACCAGCGTGACGCGCAAACAAGAGCGCAGGCGGAAGAGGCGCAGCGCGCCAAGGCGGAGTCCGAACAAAATGCGGCGCAGGCCCAGGCGGACGCGGAACGCGTAAAGGCTCAAGCGCAAGCCGACGCGGATAGAGCAGCGCAGGATAAAGCCGCGGCCGAAGAAGCGGCGGCGGAAGCAGACCGCCTGAAGAGACAGGCGCAGGCCGATGCCGAACGTGCATCGCAGGAAAAGCAGCCGCAGTGGCACAGGCGCAGGAGACGCAGGAACAGCTTACCCAGGCCCAGCAGCGAGCGGAACAGGCTGAACGGGAGAAGGCGGAATTACGAGATCAAATTCGTCAGCAGCTGAATGTGATCCTGGTGACCAGGGAAACGGCGCGCGGCCTGATCGTCAATATGTCGGACGTGCTTTTTGACTCGGGCAAATACACGTTGAAACCCGGGGCGCGCGAGAAGCTTGCGAAAGTAAGCGGCATTATTCTGGCGCATCCCGGATTGAATCTCCAAATCGAAGGCCATACGGATAGCGTTGGCAGCGAAGAATACAACCAGCGGCTATCCGAAAAACGGGCAAACTCGGTTCGTGATTATCTGGTTGCCCAGGGATTGCCTGCAGATGCAGTCTCGGCGAAGGGATTGGGCAAGTCGGCTCCGGTCACGACCAACGATACGCCAGTTGGGCGCCAGCAGAATCGGCGCGTGGAAATGGTCGTTTCGGGAGAACCTATTGGAGTTACGGTTGGAACTAATTTTAAGGGAAGCGATCAGCCCTACAGCCGGCGCTAAGCTTAATCTGCGCAGGACTCTCTGAGATAAAAGTAAATTTATCTTGGGGGTTCAGGGATTTGGCAATTTTTTGGTAGCGCTAGCGGGAATCGAACCCGCATTTTGGCCTTGAAAGGGCCACGTGCTAACCGTTGCACCATAGCGCCACAGAGGAAAAATGTGGAGAAACTAGAGTAGAGGAAAGCGGAAAAATAGTCGAGAGGTAACACCGGATAGCCGACCGTCAAGGTTTGAAAAGTTGAGAACCGGACACCGCTAGCACTGTCCGTGATGAACGCTTTTCACCAGTCACTAATCACCAGTCACGAGTCACAAGCTCCTCACGCTTTTCTCTCGTTATGCTCCTCAAGCCATGCCATCTGAATCGCTTCGAGCTTGCCTTCATTGGATAGCTTCGGATCGCCCGATGAATCCGTCCAGGCCGGTCACGAACTTGTGCAGGTCCGTATAGCGCACCGAGAGAGGATCGGCGTCCGGAAATTTTTCCGCCAGTTGAATTCCGATTTCTTCGGCGTCGTCCCAATCAAATGTGGCGGCCATGCGTTTCTCCTGTTGAACTCTTCATGTAGCACAGACACTCTTGTCTGTGCGGGTTTTCGCGATTGTTAGTGCCGGCAATTAGCGCGCGCATTCTTCAAAATCGCACAGACAAGAGTGTCTGTGCTACTTAAAATCGACACGCAAAACCGCTAGCTAGGACGTCGACCGAATCGTTTTAGTGCTCCGCTTCCTTCGCGAAATTCTTATTCCACTCCGGGATTTCTACGACCAGGTCGCGCGTTCCGTCGGGGACGCACTGGCAACCCAGGCGCGATTTTACCGTCAGGCCGGGCGCGTCGTCGAGCTGATCGAGTTCGGCGTCCGTCGGCTCGTTGCACGACTCGAGGCCTTCGTGCACGATGACGTGGCAGGTCGAGCACGCGCACACGCCGCCGCAGGCGTGATCGAGGCCCATGATGAAATCCCGTGGCGATATCCAGAATGCTTCCCGGCAGACCCTCGCGCGCGTAAGGAACTTTTTCCGGATCTACCTCAACCGTTTTGCCCTCGCGCACAAACGTCACCTTGAATTTCTTCGTCGCGGGCGTGTACTGGGTTTTTTCGATGTAGGGGTTGCTGCCGCCCATGGTGTTCTCCTTCTTAGCTGCGCAATGCCTTGTGCCAATTTAAATTTAAGATGCTTTTGTAGCGCCCGCCTTCAGGCGGGCACGGCGGAATCTTCAGAGCAATGCCCGCCTGAAGGCGGGCGCTACACTTCGCCTAACTTTTTACCTTCCAGGCCGCGCCGAGCGCGCGGTTCATCATGCGTTCGGCGAGCGGCGTGGACGCCTGATTCAGCACGTCCACGAATGCGCGGACGTTCTTGTAATCCGTGCCGGCCAGCGCTTCGCGCAGAGCCGCGATGGCGTCTTCAATCGCGCGGCGCTCGTCTCCGGGAAACTCGCCCGGAGCTTCGGCGAGTTCGCGCGCCAGGGCTTTTTCCGTGAGCTGCAGAATGCTTTCGGCTTCGTTGCGCGCCTCGATCAACTGGCGCTCGGAAAAATCCTGCTCGGCAAATTCGATCGATTCCTCGAGCATGCGTTCGACTTCGGCGTCGTCCAGGCCGTAGGTCGGCTGGACTTCGATCGAGTGCTCCGTGCCCGCGCGCAGATCGCTCGCGGAAACTTGCAGGATGCCGCTCGCATCGATCAGGAATTTCACTTCGATGCGCGCGAGGCCCGCGGGGCCCGGCGGAACTTTCAACTGGAATCGCGCAAGGGAGCGGCAATCCTTGGCCAGTTCGCGCTCGCCCTGCAGGACGTGGATGTCGATTCCGGTCTGGTTCTCGACGCCGGTGGTAAACAATTCCTGCGCGCTGGCGGGCACCGTCGAATTTCGCGGAATAATTTTCGCGACCACGCCGCCCATCGTTTCAATGCCCAGCGACAGCGGCGTGACGTCGAGCAGCAGCATGTCGTTCACGCCGCCTTCGAGAATGTCCGCCTGCACGGCGGCGCCCAGCGCGACAACTTCGTCGGGGTTGAGTTCGGCGTGCGGGCGGCGGCCGAAAAATTGCTCGACAGTTTGGCGCACAAGCGGCACGCGCGTCGAGCCGCCGACCAGCACGACTTCTTCGATCTCCGCGGGAGTAAGCTTCGCGTCGGCGAGCGCCTGGCGCACGGGCGCCATGGTGCGGTCGACGATCGGGCGAATCCAGCGCTCGTATTCGGCGCGCGAAATTTCGCGGAAATAGACGCCGCCATCGGGCAGAGGAAATTTGATCGTCGTCTTCTCGGCATCGGAAAGTTCGTGCTTCGCGGCGATCAGCGCCTTGCGCAATTCCTGAACGACTTCCGGATGCGCGGCGAGATCCACGCCGAGGGCGCGAATTTCTTCGCGCGCCACGCTCTGCAAGGCGTTGTCGATATCGTCGCCGCCCAGATGCGTGTCGCCGTTGGTGGAGAGCACCTGGTAGATGTCGCCGTCGCTCGTGGAAATCAGTTTCAGAATCGAAATGTCAAACGTGCCGCCGCCAAAATCGTAGACGGCGACGCTGGCCGCGCTTCTGTTCGTGCAGGCCGTAAGCGAGCGCCGCGGCGGTCGGTTCATTCACGAGGCGCAGGACTTCGAGGCCCGCGAGGCGGCCGGCATCGCGCGTGGCCTGGCGTTGCGCGTCGTTGAAATAGGCGGGCACGGTGATCACCGCGCGCTCCACCGAATCCTGAAAATAATTCTCGGCCCAGCTTTTCAGTTCGCGCAGAATGAACGCGGAAATTTCCGGCGGCGTGAACACGCGGTCGCCCAGTCGCACGCGAATCACGTTCTTGCTGGCCGGATCGATGCGAAACGGAAAAAGTTTCAGTTCGTCCTGCACATCGGCGGGGCCGCGGCCCATCAGGCGCTTCACGGAATAAATCGTGCGCTCCGGCTGCGTCAGCAAGCGCCGCTGCGCGGCCTGGCCGACGACGATCGAGCCGTCCGCATCGACGCTCACGACCGAAGGGCACAGCGGCGTGCCGTACGGCCCCGGAATACACTTCGGCCGGCCTTCGCGCTTATCCTGATAAGCGATCAGGCTGTAGGTCGTGCCGAGATCGATGCCGACGGTCCTTGCCAATGGTGTAATGTCTTCCCGTGTGTGACGTGCGTGATTCGTGACTCGTGATCCGTGACTCGTGAAAACCTCATTGCGTCACGGAATTTCACGAGTCACGAATCACGAGTCACGTTCCTGCTAATTCCTGCCGCACTCCGTTCACCAAATTCCTGATGTACGAGCGGCGATTCAGGACTTCGTTCATCCGCTCCATTAATTTTTTCCTGGCGGCTTCGTCCGCGCCGGAATCGAGCGCGGCGTCCCAGTCCGCCGAGACGCGCGCGAGTTCCTGGTCCACATCCGCGAGCGAGGATTCAAATTTGTGCTGCGCCGATTCGAGTTTCGCGCGCAGGCCCGGCATTTGCGCCGCGTTTCCGCCGGAGGCGCGCGCTTCGCGCAGTTCGTCCAGCGATTCGTTCAGTTCAAAAACTTCCTCCAGCAATTCGGGCGGCGCCTGCTGCTTTTTCTGGCCTTCCTTGCGCATGCCGGTGAGGCTGAGCAGGTACTCGACGCGCGCGACCGGATCGCGCAGCGTGCGGTAGGCGTCATTCAATTGCGAAGAGAGGTCCAGCGAAAGCTGCCGCTCGTCTTCGGAGGCGCGCACGAAATGATCGGGATGCAGCTTCCAGGAGAGCGAGTGGAATCGCTGCTCGAGCGTTGCCAGGTCCAGCGTCAGTTTTCGCGGCAGGCCGAAAAAAGCGAAGTAATCGGCGCCTTTCGGCAGCGGCTGAATTTTTCCGCAGGCCGGGCAGAAGTGCGCGCCGCCGGTTGGCGCGGAACAGCTCCAGCAATTTGCCGATGTCGTCACGGTTGTGGATGGTGCGCTCATGATTTGATAATTCCGTGCTTGCATCGGTTCAGTAGCGCAGGCTTCAGCCTGTGGATTTTGACATTGCAAGGACTAAACCCCACAGGCTGAAGCCTGCGCTACTTGAGCCAGACAAAAAAAATGGCTGGCGGGCTCCCCATCCCGGCCAACCACGCGTTTCACTCGATTCGAGAGGAAGCGCCTGCTACGTTCCTGAGAGTGAGTCCTACTCCATCGCAACCAGACAGGCTGAAGCCCGTCCTACGCCGTGAACGAACTGCCGCAGCCGCAACTGCGCGTGGCCTGCGGATTCTGGAACACGAAGCCGCGCCGCATCAGGTCTTCCTGATAGTCCAGCGTGGTGTCGTTCAGATAAAGGAAGCTCTTCGGGTCCACGAACAGCCGCGCGCCGTTTTCCTCGACCACTTTGTCGCGGTCGCGCGCCTGCGTCTCCAGACGCATCGCGTACGTCAGCCCGGAGCAGCCGCCGCCCTGCACGCCCACGCGCAGCCCGCCGGTTTCCGCCGCCACGCCTTCCTTGGCGAGCAGCTCCTGAATTTTTGTTGCCGCTTTTTCCGTAACGTGAATCATGTTTTGCTCCAATCCGCCTCGTTTCAAATTCGCCGTCGAAATACACATCTGAAATTTCAGTCTCAAATTTCAAATTCTAACCGCTCCTGACTCCGCGTTCCACTGAACGCGACCGTTCAGACGCGACCCGCATGATGCAAGCCGCGCCCGCTCCTCAGTCGCCGACGGATGTGGCGGTCGCCGCCGGAGTGGAAGTTTCTTTCTTCTTCTTCCAGTCCGCGATGGCCGCCTTGATGGCGTCCTCGGCCAGAACCGAGCAGTGAATCTTCACGGGCGGAAGGCTCAACTCGCGCACGATGTCCGTGTTCGAGATGGCCAGCGCTTCCTCGACCGTCTTGCCCTTGACCCACTCGGTCGCGAGCGAAGAACTGGCAATCGCCGAGCCGCAGCCGAAGGTCTTGAACTTGGCCTCTTCGATGATCTGCGTTTCGGGATTGATCTTCATCTGCAGCCGCATGACGTCGCCGCATTCCGGCGCGCCAACCAGGCCGGTGCCCACATTCGGATCTTCCTTGGGCAGGCTGCCGACGTTGCGCGGATGCTCGTAGTGATCGACTACCTTATCGGAATAAGCCATTTCATTCTCCCTTCTATATTTGACGAATGAATCTCTGCCAACGATTCTTTTCGATCTCTAAATCCATGTCAATTCTAGTGCTCCCGCCGAAGCTCTCCAGTTCATCTTGCTGAGGTCGATGCCTTCCTTGGCCATTTCGTAGAGCGGCGACAGTTCGCGCAGCCGCTGCACGACTTCAATCACGCGGTTGGTGACGTAATCCACTTCTTCCTGGGTGTTGAAGCGGCCCAGGCCGAAGCGGATCGAGGTGTGCGCCAGGTCTTCGCCGACGCCCAGCGCCTTGAGCACGTAGCTCGGTTCGAGCGTGGCCGAAGTGCAGGCCGAGCCGCTGGAAACCGCGACGTCATTGATGCCCATCAGCAGCGATTCGCCTTCGACGAACGCGAAGCTGATGTTGATGTTGTGCGGCAGGCGATGCGTCATCGAGCCGTTGATGTAAACTTCGTCGAGCTTGGCGAAGACGGTGTCCTTCAGGCGGTCGCGCAGGCCGCTCAGGCGCCTGCTCTCCTCCGCCATTTCGTTCTGGCAAAGCTCGGCTGCCTTGCCGAAGCCGACGATGCCCGGCACGTTCAGCGTGCCCGAGCGCATGCCGCGCTCGTGGCCGCCGCCGTCGATCTGCGCGGAAAGTTGCACGCGCGGGTTGCGCCGGCGCACGTAGAGCGCGCCGCAGCCCTTGGGGCCGTAAATCTTGTGCGCGGTGAGCGAAATCATGTCGAGGTTGTCTTTTTGCACGTCGACCGGAATTTTGCCGGCCGCCTGCACGCCATCGGTGTGGAACAGGACGCCCTTTTCCTTGGCAATCTTGCCGATTTCCTGAATCGGCTGAATCACGCCGATTTCGTTATTGGCATACATGATGGTGATCAGAATCGTCTTCGCGGTGATGGCGCGGCGCAGATCGTCGAGATCGATGCGGCCGTCCTTGGCCACGGGGAGATAGGTCACTTCGTAGCCGTACTTCTCCAGGCGCTTGCAGGTATCGAGAATGGCCTTGTGCTCGGTGACCTGCGTGATGATGTGGTTGCCCTTTTCGCGGTACATTTCCGCGGCGCCTTTGATCGCCAGGTTATTCGATTCCGTGGCGCCGCTGGTGAAGATGATTTCCTTCGGCGTCGCGTTGATCAGGCGGGCGATTTGCGCGCGCGCGTTCTCCACCGCTTCTTCGGCCGTCCAGCCAAAGGAGTGGTTGCGGCTGGCGGCGTTGCCGAACTTCTCGTGGAAGTAGGGCAGCATTGTTTCGACCACGCGCGGGTCCACCGGAGTGGTGGCGTGGTAATCCATGTAAATCGGCAGTTTGATGGCCATGCTTATTTCTCCCGTCTCGTATTCTTTCGATCCCCTGACGCAGTTTCTTAAAAATTCATGCGGCGCTCGCGGCGCCAACCTGCAAATCAAATCGACAGCCCGACCAGTTCCGCGTCGGGCGAATCTTCGGCCATCTGCGAAATCGTGACCGAGCGCAACACTTGCGCAATGCTTTCGTTCACTCGCCGCAGCGGCTCGCGCACCGTGCAGGTAGAACTCTGATCGCAGTTCCCGTGATTCGTCACGCACGAAGTGATCACCACCGGGCCGTCCACGGCATTGATGACATCGAGCGCCGAAATTTCTTTCGGGTGGCGAGCCAATTGATAGCCGCCGCTCGAACCGTGACGCGCCGTCACGAGTCCATGTCTCGCCAGCCGTTGCAGAACCTTTGCCAGCAGCGGCGCCGAAATCCCGTACGCCTCGGCAATATCGGATGCGCTCTGCGAAGGCTCACCGCGATGCGTCGCCAAGTGCCTGACGGCGATCAGCGCGTAGTCCGCTTTCTTGGAGAGCTTCAGCATTGCGATATGCGACCAAATGAGTCGCAGTTGAATAATAATGCCGTCCGCGTGCCGCTGTCAAGTAGTTCCGTTTCAGGCAACCCCCACCGGGCCAGCACCTTACATTACGACCAAATTGGTCGCCTTCGTCAAATTCGATACAACGAACAGGCTATTTTAGGGGTTAATTGGTCTCTACGAGCAGCTCAACGGAGATTCCAGGTCGGGCTGAAGCACGGTTGGATTACGCTCAACTTCAAAATCAAGGTCCACGACCAATCCGTCAAATTACATCGGTGGTTGGCATTCGTATCGCTACATAAACCTCCAGGAGCGCATCCAGTTCCCGGGGGCTGATCGGCAAACAGAGGTGCCCATCGATTCCTGCCGCGACGTACCGCTCCAAATCTCCAGCAAATGGACGGGCAGTGAGAGCAATGATTGGAACTCGGGCGCCGCTACGCTTCTCCCGCTCTCGAATCGCCGCAGGGGTCCCAAGTCCCTCCCGATCCAGAAATTCTGTGGCTACCAGCATCAAGTCATAGGATTCTCTTGTGGCCGCGTCAAGGGCTTCAGGGCCATTGGCCGCGATGGCGACGTAGTGGCCGCGCTTTTCAAGCAGCCGCAATGCCAGCCGCTGATTCACTGCGTTGCCCTCGGCAAGCAAAATGCGCAGCCGCAGCGGCAGGTCCTCGGGGACAGAGCGCGGCTGCACGATGTCTCCGGAAGTCGCATCGGCCGGGATGCGACCTTGCTTCATAATCACCGTGAAGTAGAATGTGCTGCCTTTGCCGAGTTCGCTTTCCACCCAGATATCGCCATCCAAGAGTTGGACTAGCCGTTGTGAGATGGTCAGCCCCAGTCCCGTCCCTCCATATTTCCGCGTCGTGGAAGTGTCCACCTGCGTGAACGCGCCGAAGATCGTCGCCAGCCGGTCCTTCGGGATTCCCAGTCCCGTGTCGGTCACGGAGAACTGGAGTTTGGCTATGTTGGCGTCCTGCTGAAGGGTTTCCACGCGCAGGGAAATAGCGCCGATACGGGTGAACTTGATGGCGTTCCCGACCAGGTTCACGATGATCTGCCCCAGCCGAGTGGGATCTCCTTCGAGGATTTCGGGCGTTCCTGGCGCAATGCAACAATCGATACTGATTCCGTTGCTGCGAGCGCGCCAAGCAAGCGGCTTTATGATGGCGTCCAAAGTGTCCCGCAAAATGAACGAGGACAATTCCAGATCCAGCTTTCCCGCCTCGATCTTGGAGAAGTCGAGAATGTCGTTGAGCAGGCATAACAGGCTGGTCGCCGAGGTTCGAACCGTCTCGAGATAATCACGCTGTTCATCGGTCAAGTTTGTCTCCAGTGTCAAGCCGGTCATCCCGATGATTCCGTTCATTGGTGTCCGGATCTCGTGGCTCATATTGGCTAGAAAATCGCTCTTGGCCCGCGAGGACGATTCAGCGGCCTCCTTGGCTCTCTGAAATTCAAGCTGAATGCGCTTGGCATTCGTAATGTCACGGACAATAACAATCGTATCGTTCAGCACGAACGGGAGAATCCGGGCCTCAAACTGTCTTCCCAACGGATCATCCGGAAGAAAATATTCAAAATCGATTTTCGATCCGCTGTTCACGGCGTCCCGAATCGCCTGCGCGAACCTGGCGGCCAAAGTACCTTCTGGATTTGGCTTCGCGCGGCGCCCGTCCGCGTCAAATAACGGCAGCAACTGCTCGGCATCCGGACCGCCAACAAGGAGCAGCACTTTCCCGCTGGAATTGATACGGAACAGCGGGTCCGGGAAGGCCTGCAACACACCGTCCAACTCAGAATCCAATTCGGAGTTGGCCTGCCTGAGTTCTTCCGAACTCAGCGCCAATGAGCGCTCCACCATTTTCCGATCCGAATCGAATCCGGAGTAGGCTTCGCTCACGGCTGCGAGGAACGATTGCCATTCTCCCGGGAAATTGCCCACACCTCCGAGATGGCGTTTCATCTGCCGCTCCAGCAGCGTGTGGAGGATTGTCATGGCGCTTCACTTCTCCAGGATCGTGGTCACGGTCATGGATTGGTTATGAAACTCCGGAGGTCCGCCGCCAACGAAGGGCGCGACCTCGCCGTACGAGTAGAATCCGGTGAGCGCCGTTTTTTCTCCCATCACCTCGCGAATGACCTCCACCTCTTCCTCGGTCCTTTGCTTCATCACCAGTTTGCGTCCGACGCAACTGACCAGAATTGCAAGATCCGCTGGCCCTTTCATCATGTGCGCGGAAGTTTCAGCGGCCGCGTATGCGCCATCCACGAGAAAATCGACGTTGGAATGCATGAGTCTGGCGCTGCATCCCTCGGGAATATCTCCAGCAAAGGTCATGCTCTGGTCCGCTTCGCTCACGGACAGAATCGTGCGAATCACTCGCTGCCTGTCGTTTCCCAGACTCACGCTAATGGGAAACAAAAGCGCGGTTGCAGGCAAGCCTTGCGCATGCTCGCCGAGATATTGCTTGTATAGAGCCAACGCCGACCTGCCGTCGACCTCATAGAGAATATTCCCTTTCGATTTGGTGATGAT
>CAVUSR010000005.1:0-361726 GCA_963744185.1 uncultured Acidobacteriota bacterium
ATACAACTTGGCGCGGAACAACTCAACAGAACCAACGAAGAGGCTTCAGGGCGTCTACTCCTCTCTAGTGTGGAAGCGCAAGCGGCCCGGATTGACAGATACTTCGCCGTTGCGAACTCCCTCGCGATAACAGAGCGAGACAAACGCTTTGTAGCGGTTAGTCGTCGCCGCTGTTTTGCAATGATTGATTTGACGAAGACGAAAAATGGCTCAGCGCGGGCGGTTCATCTTAATTCGGGTGCCATAGCCGCGATTGAATTACTAAGCCCAAAGCGAGGCTTTTACCCGTGATTACATTCCCCGACAGTCTGCCGAGGTTCAGGATTCGGTGTCAGGGCTCCATGACCGCGGCGGGGCGTATGCGCGGCCTTTACTCCGATCCGACCTCGGCTACGCTCTAGGAATCCGGGGAATGTCATTCTCTGGGCCTCATTGCAGCCTAATTGGCGCAAAACGGCCATATTTTTGAAGGTCAGAAACGAACAGCCACCAGAACAGCCACCAACGAAAATGGCCTCTCGCTTTCGAGAGGCCATTTTCAGTATAAATCTTTTATATTATTGGTGCCGGGAGGGGGGGTCGAACCCCCACGAGGTTGCCCTCGGCGGATTTTGAGTCCGCTGCGTCTGCCAGTTCCGCCATCCCGGCGTGGTGAAATACAGGCCGAGGCTAGTGCTCGGCGATGGCTAGAGCTCACAGTTCCTGCGTCCAACCAGATGAAGTATCTCATATGCCATCAGTGGCGCTCAAATGGTCACTGTCCAGGCGCGGGCCGAGAGGCCTTAACAAAAATCCCGCCAGCGTAGACTGAAAATAGATCACTATGTCATCTCTTGTCGAAGCTCCAAGCCCGATTGCGGAAATTAAACAGAAGCTGGAGGCCCGCACGGCCCGGATTGGTATCATTGGCCTCGGCTATGTAGGCCTGCCCCTGGCTCTGCTCTTTAGCGAGGAGCGCTTTCCGGTCACCGGGTTCGATATCGATCCCTTCAAAGTCGAGACCCTGGACGGCGGCGGATCGTACATCGTGCGCATTACCGCGGATGAGATCAGCCACGCGCGCCGGTCGGGTTTTCGCGCCACTTCTGACTATTCTCAGATTGCCTCGATGGATGCGGTGCTGATCTGCGTTCCGACGCCGCTTAATGACTATCACGAGCCCGATCTAAGCTTCGTGACGGAGACGGCAAAGTCGATCGCTCCATATCTGCGCGAGGGCCAACTCGTCGTCCTGGAGAGCACCACCTATCCCGGCACCACGGAGGAAGTTCTAGTGCCGCTGCTTGAGTCGGGAAGTGCGAACGCGCTTCGGGTCGCGCGGTCGCACGGTGAGCGCGGATTTTATGTCGCTTTTTCTCCGGAGCGCGAAGACCCCGGCAACGATACTGTCGCGCGCCGCGACATTCCGAAGGTGATCGGCGGCGTGGGGCCCGTGGCGCGGGACCTTGCCTGCGCGGTCTATGGGTCTATCTTTCGATGCACCGTTCCGGTGTCGTCTCCAGCGGCTGCGGAGATGACCAAGTTGCTCGAAAATATCTACCGTTGCGTCAACATCGCGCTGGTGAACGAGTTGAAGCAACTCTGCCAGCGAATGAACATCGACCTCTTCGAGGTCATCGACGCTGCCAAAACCAAGCCCTTCGGCTTTCAGGCTTTTTATCCTGGCCCTGGTCTTGGCGGCCACTGCATTCCGATCGACCCGTTTTATCTGTCATGGAAGGCGAAGCAATTCGACTTTCGCACTCGCTTCATTGAGCTTGCCGGCGAAGTGAATATCGCGATGCCCTATTACGTGATTGACCGGACGATCGCGGCGCTCAACGATCGGCGCAAGGCGCTCAACGGGTCCAAGGTCCTGGTGCTGGGGCTCGCCTACAAGCGCGATATTGACGATCTTCGCGAATCGCCCTCGCTGACCATCATCGAGTTGCTGAGGGAACGCGGCGCTGTCGTTGCCTATCATGACCCGTTCTTTCCGAAGGTGGGCCGCGGCCGGCACTACGATCTGAACATGGAATGCGCCACTCTGGATGACCTGGGGCAATACGATGCGGTGATGATAGTTACCGACCACAGCTCTTATGACTACCCCAAGATCGTCCGCGAGTCTCAGCTAGTCATTGATACGCGCAACGCCACTAAAGGCATCGTGGCGGACAATATCGTCCGTTGCTGATCAGAGATTAGCAATTCTCATCAAGCGGTGAGACTCTTATCGCTTTCCGCGGTGGGAAGAGTCACGGTAAAGACCGCGCCGGTCAACTGGACCGACGTGCCTGCCTCGATGGTCCCGCCATGCCGCTCGACGATCTCTTTCGCCACCCATAAGCCGAGTCCTGTACCCACATCCTCTTTGGTCGTGAAAAAAGGCTCGAAGATCCTGGTGAGATTTTCTGCTGCGATTCCCGGCCCAGTATCCTCTATTCGAAAGACGAGGGCCTCCGCTGCGGAAGATGGACCGGGCAATACCGCGAGCCTAACCGTCCCTTGAGCGCCGACAGCGTCGGCAGCATTGGAAATGAGGTTGGCGACCACCTGTTTCAACTCGCCCGGAGAGCCGAGGAGCGGAGGAGACTTTGCATAATTCTTTTCAACCGCGATCTGCTTGGCCTCCAGTTTATTGGAGTAGAGTCTCAAGGCGGATTCAACAATATCAGCCATATCAACGGCCTCCCATTTTTTCGATTCACGGTAGAAGGCAAAGTCTGTTTGGCGATATGCGAGACGCGGTCGAGCTGTTCTTCAGCGAAGGCCAGATATTCGAGTGCCGGCTTCGGTGTTCCGGGTTCCGATTTGGCGAGGTAGACCAAATTACCCACTGCCTCGAGAGGATTGTTGATCTCGTGTGCGACGGTGGCGGCCAAGCGTGAAGCAGCCGCCAGCTTTTCGGCTCTGCGCACGATCTCCTGGGCCTCTCGACCCGAAGTGGCGTCCCGGAATACCAGGACGACCCCGATCAGGCTCCCGTGGTCATCGCGGATAGGCGCCGCGCTGTCTTCGATCGGAGTGAGTGTCCCGTCTTTATGCTTCAACACGGTGTGATTGGCAAGCCCAACCACCTTGCCTTGCGCCATGACTTTTTCGACGGGGTTTTCGACAAGTTCATGGGTGTATTCATTGAAGATCGGAAAGACCTCGGTGATCGGCTTTCCTTTCGCCGCAGGTGCACCCATCCCGTCAGCTGCTCCGCGACCGGGTTGAGAAAGGTAACAACTCCTCGTCGATCGGTTGCGATCACGGCGTCGCCAATGCTGGTCAGCGTGACCCTGTATCAGTTCTTCGCCAGCTCGCATCTGGGCGGCGTGGCGCTCGCGCAGGTCCATCTCGTGCAGAATGTAGTAGGCCAGTATCGCCGCGCCCAGCAACTGCTAAAGCGGTGGCGAAGAAAAGACTTAACTTGGTGAATCGCACGCCGTTGGAATAGGCTGCTGCCCTGCGCCTTTCCAAAGCGCTCTCCTCCTGCTCCATTGCAGCGATCACCTTGCGGATCTCGTCCATAGTGATCCTGCCCTGGTCGGTCAAAACCAGGTCCTGGGCGTCAGGGGCTTTGCCCTCGTTGTAGAGTGAAATCGTTTCTCTTAGCTCGTTCAACTTGGCGTGTGCCAACAACGTAAGCTGGTCAAGATTCTTTTGCTGTTCGGGGTTGTCGCCGGTCAATTGAGCTAATGTACCGCAGATGGCGGTCGATCTGCTTGGTGGCAAGATCGTAAGGTTCTAGATAGGCTGGCCTGCCCGTGTAGAGAAAGCCCCGTTGGCCGGTTTCGGCGTCGTCGATCAACAACCCGGTCTCGGTCAACTCCTGGAGGACCTGCTGGGTGTGGGACAGGAGATCATGGTCGACGACCTGGGAATCAAGCTGGCGCTTGATATACCAGGAATTGACGACCAGCAGGAGAATCAAGATCACGAAGCCGACGAGGACACTCGCTCGTTTGTAAACGGGCTGCATATTGGGAACTATAAATCGCCTCGACGTCCAAATGTAGCTAGACGAGGGCCGGACTGCGGAGGCTCATATTCCTCTTCGTCGTTCTCAACGCATTCCGTCACGGCCTTGGCGATGCCGCATCAGATCGCTCTTCGGTGAGATAAGGGTGCATTGGCAGGCTGACGACCCGTTTCGCCGCTGCCTCGGCGACTGGAAAATCGCCCTCGCGATGGCCGAGATGGATGAAAGCCGGCTGCAAATGAAGCGCTTCGGGATAGTGAACGGCGGTAGGAACTCCACGAAGTTTCATTTCCTCCTGGAATTCGTCCCGATTCTCGACTTCAATGGTGTATTGCGCGTAGACGCTGGTGTTTCCGCGGCAGGATATGCGGAGTTTTGACCGTCCCGCGCAACAGCTCGGTGTAGCGCGATCCCACTTCGGCCCGGCGTCTTACTTCTTCGTCGAAGACTTCAAGTTTCGCCAGCAATACCGCAGCCTGGATCGTTGCCATCCGCGCGTTCACGCCGATCAAAGGGTGATGATAGCGGCGGTCCTGGCCGTGATTGCGGAGCATCCGCATCTTGACCGCAAGTTCGTCGTCGCTGGTGAAGAAGGCCCCGCCGTCTCCATAACACCCGAGCGGCTTCGACGGAAAGAAGCTGGTGCAACCAATCGCGGAGAGGTTGCAGGACTGGCGACCCTTGTAGGTCGCGCCAAAACTTTGCGCCGCGTCTTCGATGACTGGAATGTTGCCGGCGATTTCATCGATGGCATCCATGTCCGCGCATTGGCCGTAGAGCGAGACGGGCATGATGGCCTTGGTCCGCGGAGTGATCGCAGCGCCCAGCAGCGATGGGTCGAGGTTGTAGGTGACCGGGTCGATGTCGACGAAGACGGGCTTCGCGCCGAGCAGCGCAATCATCTCTGCCGTGGCGAAGAAGCTGAAGGGCGGTCGTTACGACCTCGTCTCCCGGCCCGATGCCGAGCGCCATCATCGCGAGCAAGAGCGCGTCGGTGCCGCTGGAACAGGCGATGCAGTGCTTCGCGCCGGTGCGCGCCGCGAGGGCTTCTTCGAGCAGGACTATCTCGGGCCCCATGATGTATTGCCCGTGATCGAGGACCGCCTGAATGCGGCGATCGACCGACGCTTTGATGCCCTTGTACTGGGACTTTAGGTCGATGAACTCCATCGGTCTATTATTTCAGAGCGCGGTCACA
Organism: uncultured Acidobacteriota bacterium; assembly: GCA_963744185.1. Classification (GTDB taxonomy): domain Bacteria; phylum Acidobacteriota; class Terriglobia; order Terriglobales; family Acidobacteriaceae; genus Telmatobacter. The sequence goes on from CAVUSR010000005.1 coordinate 5,148, forward strand.
AAAAAATCCGAACTGGGGAAGCTGGCCGCGTCGAGATGCTAAGAATCACTCTCGAACCAAGACGCCAGCCGACTGGTAGACGGTGCCGTTCAAGTCGGTCTCAACCAGGGGCAGTTCCGGGGTTTCCGTCAGCAACTCGATCTTGCCGTCGTGCAACACCACGGTATCTTCGACTTTGCCGCCGCGAATGCTTGGGTTCCAGGCGAAGGCCTGGTTGTTGACGATGACCTCTTTGCCGGCCGGGGTGGCGAGCCACTCCCGCTCGCCATAGCCAGTAGGGCCGCCTTGATGGTGGAACTCTTCCTCGCCGGGAAAACCTTCTGCGGCGTAAGCGCTTTGCGCGACCTTGAATAATTCCGCCGAGGTCTTTCCTGCACGTGAGGAGTCGAGCAAGGCTGCATTCACTCGCGCCGAAGAGGCGAAGCGGGCCGATAGATCTGCAGGCAATTCCCCGAAGTGGACGAAGCGGGTGATCGATATTGCCAGGCCCCACTTGCGCGAACAGAGGTTCAGCATCCCGTAGCGCTTCAGGGCCTGGCCGCGCGCGACCGCGTGTTTGTAGGTCATGATGCGATCGTCAACGGCCATCAGTAGCACCGAGGGCATGATGCCTTCACAGAGCAGGCCGTCGGCGACGAGCGCTTCCATTTCATATTCGGTAACTCCCGGCTCAAGCTCTTGCAGCACAGCCGATATGACAGCTGAAGTCTTGCGCCCCAGCCATCGATATCGGTCGATCTCGGCTGGCGTAAGGCTGGCACGGAGCGGAGCCATCTTCACGGTCACAAAGCCGGGCTCGGCAATGTCGCAGCCGATCTCGACGCCTCCGGCAATCCTCTGCGCCGCGGCCACGCAGTCGTTGTCGTACCAGGGATAAAGCACCGGCTCATAGCCGAGACCCTCGAACTCTTCCGCGGCCAGCCGCGGGGCTTCGTTCTTTGGGGCGAAATAGTACTTGCGCCCATCGCGAGTATGCAGAACGGAGGTCACCCACGTTTCCGACGGAATCAGGACGCGAGCTTCGACCTGGCCGCATGTCGCCCAGGCGATGTTCTCGCTGCGGCGTAGCAGGACTGCTGAAATATCGTTCTCGTCGAAGAGCCGCGTCGAGACGCGCCTGTTTCTCTTCGGCTTCGGCTCGCAGTGCCTCGGCCGAGACGATGCCTTGCTCCACCATTCTCGACATGCGATCAGTCCTCTAACTTCGGATGGTAGTGGCTTTCGAAGCCGAGATAGCGCACGGCGGCCTCTTGAATTGCGGGACCGACATGGGAGAAGTTCGCCGCGACGTGGTGTTCGAAGGCTTCGCGGCAGATGTACTTCAGCAGCGATTGCAGCTTGGGAATCTCAACGACGCCGGCTCCGCCAAAGGTCTCGAGCGGATCGTCGGTGAAATGGCCCTCGCCGGTATATCCGCGGACCACGCCACGGCGGTCATCGGTGGAATAGCGGGCATAGGTCATCGCCCCGGACTTCACTCGTCCAACGCAGGTGCCGAAGGTGTTCTCGATGCCGACGGTGCCGGCGATGATCGCCTGATAGTCCATCTTGACGTCTTTGAAGAAGTGCTTCGGCAGGTTGCTGCAGTGGAAGCAGACCGCTTTGTCGGGGTCTTCGCCGTAGTTGTTGTTCCAATCGAGCAGCGCGCTCGGCGTACCCGAAGCCAGCGCCAGCATGTGCATGCTCAGCGTGCCGGGAACGTCGACCTCGCAGGCGCTGGGGATGAGGTCTTCGCTCATCATGCTCATGATGGTGCAGGGCACGACGCCGAAGTACTCTTCGAGCGAGGTCCAGCACTGGATGGCGCTGATGGTGATGTGGTTCTGCTTCATCCAGGTATCGATTACAGCGCCAAGCTTGGCCATCTTGAGCAGCGCCGCATCGGGAACGCTGTTGGTGGAGACATATTTCTTGATTGCCGCGAGCTTGGCCTGGGCAGCATCGTCGTTGTCGCCCATGCGGTTGATGCGGCCGAGAATTTCGGAGAGATCGATCGGGTCGACGGTGATGCCGTGCGACTCGTAGATGCGTTCGCTGTAGCGGACGGTGTTGAATGCCGCAGGCCGCGCGCCGATTGCGCCAATACGCAGGTTCTTCAGTCCCTTGACGATGCGGGCGACTGCCGCGAACCAGGCGAGGTCGACCTGAAAGCCTTCCGAAGCCGGATCGACGGTATGCAGCGTCGTCAGCGAATACGGAATCTTGTACTGCATCAGGTTGTTCGACAACGACATCTTGCCGCAGAAGCTGTCGCGGCGAAAGGCGATGGTCATGTTGGCAGTGCGGTCGGGGGTCGCCTGCACGAGCACGGGAACATTCAGGCCCGCGAGCCGGATCGCGTCAACGATGCCGCGCTCCTCGCCGAAGTTCGGCAGGGTGACGATGATGGCGTCGATCTCTTCGCGATGGCGCTTGAACAGAGCCGCGCAATGCATCGCTTCGTCGTAGGTCTCAACGGCGCCGTGCGTGCTCTCTTCCGCGCCGAGCACGATCGCTTTATGGCCGGCCTTCTCGATTGCCGCGATCATCTCTTCCCGCCCGGTCTTGGCCAGGTGGGAAGGGAAGAAACCGCGATTGCCGACGATCACTCCAAAGGTCACTGATTTCGGGGCTGCCATTCTGTCTCCTCTAAGTTGTGCCAGCTATCCTCTGCTGGGCTTGAACCGTATACAGTAAAAGGCGCCGAGCGCCAACATGATTCCACCCCACCAAATCGGGGCGTGCAGTTGCCAAAGCTCAACGTTTGCGTGGGTGCCGGTGGCGACCTCATAAATGCCGTAACCACAGATCAGGAAGCCATAGATCGCCAGCAGCACCCCGATGAAAAACCAGATCGAAATTCCAGAACCATGCATAGAGCACCTCTAAAGGTCGCACGCGCTAGAAGAAAATCAAGTTAAGAACGAAGAAGACGACGATCACGATCGAGGCCCAGAACCAGTGGTTCTTGATACAACGGAACCGGTCCTTCGTTGGGAATGACCGTCGCACCGTAGACAAGGCCATTCAGCTCAGCGATCGGCCTTGCGTTGCCGAGGTAGCTGACAATGACCGTCACCAGGACGCAAACGACAAAGGACCAGAGGGCTCGATAGAGATTCTCGGCCATGTCTTTCGCGTCCGGAGAAAACGCCACAATCGACAGCGCTGCATGATCGAGCTTGACCCAGATGTAGAGCGAGATCGGAGGTCACGGTTCCGGCAAGGAGGCCCCAGAAGCCGCCCGCGCCGGTTGCGCGCTTCCAGAACATGCCCAGACAGGATCGTCCCCAGCAGCGGCGCGATAAAGAAGCTGAACAGCGCCTGCACGTAATCCATGATGCCCTCGGCGTGCATCACCAGATATGCGGTGCCGATGCTGACGACCACGCCGAGGATTGTCGCCCAGCGTCCCACCGCGACATAGTGTTTGTCGGTCGCCTTCTTGTTGATGAGCGGCTGATAGATATCGTAGGTCCAGACGGCGGAAAAGGCGCTCACATTGCCCGCCATTCCCGACATGAAGCCGGCGATCAGCGCGGTGATGCCGAGACCCAGCAATCCGGGGCCGCAGTAGCGCACCAGCATGAGTGGCAGCACTTCGTTGTAGCTGTGCGGATTCTGCAGATTGACCTGGTTCTCGCCCACCAGGTGCATGAGCGTGCCATCGGGATTGTGCAGGATCACGAGGCCGAGCAATCCCGGCAGAATAACGATGAACGGAACGGCCATCTTGAAAGCCGCCGCGATAATCGGCGCCATCTGCGCCGAGCGGAGGCTGTCGGCCGCAAGCACGCGTTGGACGACAAGAAAGTCGGTCGTCCAGTAGCCAAAGGAAATGACGAAGCCGAGTCCGAAGACAATGCCCGTCCAGTGCACGCCCATCGGGTTGCTGGAAAAATGCGCCAGGCCGCGCCACATGTGGGTGTAATCGAGCCCGTGATAATTGGCGAGGATGTTGGCCTGCAACTTGGTCCAGCCGCCGGCCTCGATCAAGCCGAGGATCGGCACCAGCAGCGCGCCGCCCCAGATGAGCACAAACTGCAGCACTTCATTAAAGATGGCCGAGCGCAAACCGCCGAGCGTGACATAGACGGCGACAGCCAGCGACGACATGAGAATGCTGAAGGTGATGTCCCAGCCGAGCACGACCTTCATCACCACCGCCATGGCGAACATGTTCACGCCACTCATGAGGATGGTCATGAAGCCGAACGAAACGGCGGCCAGCACCCGGCTCGACTCTCCGAACCTCAGCTTGAGATAGCCCGGCACCGAGTGTGTCTTCGAGACGTAGTAGAACGGCATCATCACCAGGCCGAGAAAGAGCATCGCCGGAATCGCGCCGATCCAGTACCAGTGCGCCGCGAGAATTCCGTACTGATAGGCGGAGCCCGCCCAGCCCATCAGCTCCAGCGAGCCAAGATTGGCGGAGACGAAGCTCAGGCCCGCGATCCAGGCGGTCATCTCGCGCCCGGCCATGAAGAACTCTTCGCTGGTGTTGGCCTTCTGCTTCAGGTAGAAGCCGATCCAGATGACCATCGCGAAGTAGATCGCAATGACGATGACATCGAGAAGCGACAATTTGGCCAGCTGGTGCTTGCCCTCGAGGAAGAACGCGAGCGATGAGGTCAAGGCGCTCCCGGTTGATGGTCCGAACATTGCTAAGCTCATTCGCTACACCACCCGTTCGTGCCAGCCGCCTTCTTCATTGATCGTCCGCTCCTTGCGTTACGCCATTTCTCCGACTCGAATACTTGCCACGAGGTTACTCATCTCGCTTTTGGCCATAGGTCGCCTTCGGGCCATGTTTGCGTTCGTAATGCTTGCGCAGCAGTCTGGACGAAACTGTAGCAGCTTCGCCTTTGATCAGGACAGTCCGAAACGCAAGCTTCGCTACATATTCGAGAACCACTGCGTTATACGCCGCGCCAGCGGCCGTCTTTCCCCACGCGAAGGGAGCGTGATTGGCGACCAGAACTCCGGGCACTGCAAGAGGATCAAGCTGCCTTGAAGCGCGCTGCGATCACGACCCCGGTGTTGAATTCGTAATCCGCTTCAATCTCTTCGTCGGTCAGCGGCCGGGTGACCGGGACCTCGCCGTGAAAATAGTCGGCGTGGGTTGTGCCATAGCAGGGAATCGCTCTCCCTGCCTGAGCCCAGCTCGTCGCGAACTCGGAATGCGTATGCACCACCCCACCAATCGTCGGGAATTCGCGATAGAGGAGCAGGTGGGTCTTAACGTCGGAGGAGGGATTCAGCGAGCCTTCCACAATCCCGCCGTTCATGTCGACGATCACCAGGTCTTCAGCCGTAAGGCGTTCATAATCGACGCCGCTGGGCTTGATCGCCACCAGGCCGCGCTCGCGGTCGATACCGCTGGCATTGCCAAAGGTATAGAGGACCAATCCTTTGCGGACGAGTTCCAGATTGGCGTCCAGCACCTGCTCTCTCAATTCACGCAGCTGCATATACTCCCCCAGATTCGGGCCCAGTAAACGTTATCCTGGACAAAGAGAGTTTACAGGCGCGGTAGCGCGCCGCCGTCGGAGCGCTGAGTTTGGCATGAGTTCGTGCGGGCGCAAAAGCCTCCATCGCTCCAAGTAAATGCATTTAGTAAAGACTTGTCAACCACATTAGTTGCGCGGGCCAGCATCGTCGGCCGCCGGTGAGTAGTCCCCGCTTCGATTTCTATTGGTAAATAGATTCTCATTTGGCGATTGAAGGTCTCCAGTCCTCCAGATACACTCAAGGAATTCCAGGAGGACTCCGCGTTTGCGCGTGTCGCTATTCATCACTTGCTATAACGACACTCTCTTTCCAGAAACCGGCAAAGCTGTGGTGCGCGTGCTCGAGCGCCTCGGTCACACCATCGATTTCCCGCCCGACCAGACCTGCTGCGGGCAAATGCACTGGAACACTGGTTACCATCGCGAGGCCCTCCCTATCATTCGCCATTTCGTCGACGTATTTCGCGATGCTGAGGCGATTTGCATTCCATCGTCCTCTTGCGTCGCGATGATTCGCGACCACTATCAAAAAGCAGCGATGGCCTCAGGGGACCAGGCCTTTATCGCGGATGTCGAAGCGTTGCTGCCCAGGGTCTACGAATTCTCTGAATTCCTGGTCAACAAACTTGGAATCACCGACGTCGGCGCATCGTATCCGCACCGCGTGACCTATCACGCCAGCTGTCACTCTTTGCGCAGCCTCCATCTTGGCGACATTCCTCTTCGCCTGCTTCGCGAGGTTCGCGGCCTTCAACTCGTCGACCTGCCCGAGGTCGAGCAGTGCTGCGGCTTTGGAGGCACCTTTGCCATCAAAAACGCGGATGTCTCGTCCGCGATGCTCGCCGACAAAACGCGACAGGTGTTGAACGCGGGCGCAGAGGTTTGTACCGCCGTCGACAATTCCTGCCTCATGCACATTTTTGGTGGGCTGCATCGGCAGCGTATCAACGTTAAGACGGCCCACCTGGCAGAGATCCTCGCATGCGAATCGGCTGGCGACGGAGTCTCTCCGTGACGCCGGCTTCACAGGAGTTGATCGCGATCAAAACCTCTCCCGTCGAGTGGCCGCAAGGGGATTTCCCAGCTGCGGCGCGCGAGTCCATGCGGGACTCGCAGCTCCGCAAGAATGTGCGCCATGCAACCAGCGTCGTAAGCGCAAAGCGCGCCAAGGTCGTCGCTGAGATGCCCGACTGGCAACAGCTTCGCGATGCGGGCAGCGCAATCCGCCAGCATGCTCTCGATCATCTGGACGAGTATCTCTTGCAATTCGAGGCTGCCTGCACCGCGGCCGGTGGTCACGTTCACTGGGCGGTCGACGCGGCCGACGCCAATCGTATCGCCGTGGAGATCGTGAAGCGGCACCAGGCCCATGAAGTGATCAAGATCAAGTCGATGACCACCGAGGAGATTCGTCTCAACGAAACATTGGAGGCGGCGGGTATTCATCCCGTCGAGACCGATCTTGCTGAGCTCATCATTCAGCTCGGCAACGACAAGCCCTCGCACATCATCGCGCCTGCGCTGCATAAGAATCGCCACCAGGTGCGCGAGATCTTCATTCGCGAGATGAAGCTGGCCGAGCTCGGCGACACGCCCGAAGACCTCACAGCCGCCGCGCGACGGTATCTGCGCGAGAAATTCCTTCGGGTCAAAATCGGCGTGAGCGGCGCCAACTTTCTCGTCGCCGATACGGGAAGCGTGTGCATCGTCGAGTCGGAAGGCAATGGACGCATGTGCCTCACCCTGCCCGACGTATTGATCGCCTTTGCGGGGATCGAGAAGGTCATTCCGCGCTATCAGGACCTGGAGGTTTTTCTTCAGACGCTGCCCCGGTCGGCGACCGCCGAGCGCATGAACCCCTACAACTCGATCTGGACCGGTGTGCACCCCGGCGATGGCCCGCAGGAGTTTCATGTCATCCTCATCGATAACGGACGCAGCGCAATCCTGCATGACGCCGAAGCGAGGCAGACGCTGAAGTGCATTCGTTGCGCCGCGTGTCTTAATACCTGTCCGGTCTATCGCCAGACCGGTGGCCACGCGTACGCCTCGGTCTACTCCGGGCCGATCGGCGCGATTCTTACGCCGCAGTTGCATCAATCGAAGGACGGCAAACTCGACGAGGGAGATTCGCTGCCCTACGCATCATCGTTGTGCGGCGCCTGCTATGAGGTCTGCCCGGTCAAGATCAATATTCCTGAAGTCCTCATTCATCTGCGCGGCAGGGTTGTAGAGCGTGACCAAGAGACATTTGCGGGAAAGTTCGGCGTCTGGAACATGGGGATGCAGGCCGCTGCCGCTGCCTTTGTCAGCGGCGATCGATTGGAACTGGCGCAACGGCTTGGTCGTCTTGGCCAGCTTCCATTCGTGGCTAAGAGCGGCTTCATCGAACATTTGCCCCAGATGTTGAGCGGGTGGACGCAGAGCCGCGATCTCTCGCCCCTGCCGAAGCAGTCTTTCCGCGAATGGTGGAGCGAGCGGGAAAGATCGAAATCTCGGAAAAATGGGGGCGCGGCATGATCGATACTTCCGTCTCACGCCAGGCGATTCTGTCACGCATACGCGGCTCCCACGCAGGGACCAGTTCCGAAGCGGTTGTGGAGGAATATGCGTCGATAACCCGGGCCTATGGCCGCGCAGGCTCCCTCAACGCCGCAGAGCGACTCGACATGTTTGAAGAGCGGCTCGCCGAATATGACGCCCATGTACATCGAGTGACGCAGTCGGCCCTGCCCGAGGAAGTCGCCGCAGCGATATCGCGCCGCAGTGCGCGGCGCATTGCCGTTCCCGCCGGAATTCCCGCGAGTTGGATTGCTTCTGCGATTTCGATTAGTAAAGCTGAATTGCTTTCTGCCGACTTGCTCTCCAATGTCGAACTCGACCGGTTCGATGGATTGATCTCCGGGTGCACCGTAGCCATCGCGCTCACCGGCACGATCGTTCTGCAAAATGCCCTCGCGCAAGGCCCGCGAAAGCTCTCGTTGATCCCCGACTATCATCTCTGCGTTGTCTTCGCCGACCAGATCGTCGAGACCGTTCCCGAGGCGTTCGACCGGCTCGCGGCGACAGCGACGCTTCCGACAACATTCATCTCCGGCCCTTCGGCTACGGCCGACATTGAGATGACCCGCATCAAGGGTGTGCATGGGCCGCGTTTTCTCGAAGTCCTGATCGTCTCCTGACGCTCCGTGGAAAAAGAAAAGGCGCGGCATGGCAGCCGCGCCTTAATTGCAGAGCAATGTCTGACTAACGTTGGTGCGGTTCAGGGTGTTCCTGCGGATGGGGAGCAGGATGCGGCTCCTGCGCTGGATGGGGCTCTTGAGCCGGATGTGGCTCTGGAGCGGGTCGCGTTTCTGGCCGGGGTTCGGGACGCGCCTCAGGCGCAGGTCGCGTTTCCGGCTTTGCTTCCGGCGCAGGGTGTGGCTCTGGGCGGGACTCTGGCCGGGCCTGTTCCGGATGCGGCTGATTTGCGGGATGAGCTGGAGCCGGCCGGTTTTCGGGGTGCGGCTGCATCGTCGTTCTCTGGCCTTTGCTCGCGGCCTTTGCTCCGGCTTCTGTTCCGGCCTGGCCTGATTGGTGGCGCCAGGCCTCGGCTCCATGGCGCTTCCCGGTTTAGCCTCCATCGTATTCGCCGGATGCGGGCGGTTGTACACCGCCGGGCGCATGACCGGGGCGGGAGCAATTCCGTGGTCTGCAGCGACCGGTTTCGGGGCCACAAACATCTGGGGCTTGCCGTGATTCACCGAAGCGAATTGTGCGCGGTTGGCCGCCGCCTCACGCCGCAGCTGGAGCTGTCCACTCATGGGTGGCGCGTGCGGTGCGCGATACGCGGCTACCTCGGCGGGGATCGGGACGAAGCTGAACCCCGTGCGGTCCGCCGTTGTAGCTGGCGCGGTTGTAATTGGTGACGTTGATGTTGTTGACGATCGTCCGGTTGTAAACATTGGTGATGTGAACGTTGCTGACGTTGTTAACTGTGCGGTTGTAGTAGAAATCGTTGCCGTGCCAGTAACCGCCCTGGTAGCCACGGCCGATGTAGCCATACCCATAGTTGACGCCACCGTAGAAGCCGACGTAGCGACCCCAATAGCCATGGATGAAACCATATCTGCCGCCAAAGAACCCCCAGTAGGGCGGCGTCCATAATGCGCCGTAGTAAGGCGGCGCCACCCATACTCCGGGCACCCAGTAATAACCAGCGCTCGCCCATCCCCAATAGCCAGGGGTCCAGATGTAACCCGGTCCTGGAATCGCCGGTTGCTCGTAGTCGGGCAGGGGAGGCGGCGGTTCCTGAGCATAGTCTTCCGGTTGAGGATCGTAGGAAGCCTCGCTGTAATCGGCCTGGTCGTTGTTGGCTGCGCTCGTTGGCTGCGAATAGGAGGCCTGGGTTTGGGCCGGAGCAGGAGCCGTTTGGGCCGGAGCAGGAGCCGTTTGGGCCGGAGCAGGAGCCGTTTGGGCCGCCGACTCGTTGCCGGAGCTCCCTTGCGCAGCTCCTCCGTTGTCGCCGCCCGCGTCGGTGACCGGTGCGAGGTTGGCGTTAGCGGGGTCGCCCTGGTCCTGACCGGTCTGTTCTTGTGCTGCGTTCTGGTCTGCGGTCTTATTGCAACCAGCGACCCCCAGAGCGAGAGCGAGCGTAAAGACTGGCAATGCTGAACTTCGATATGTCCATTTCATAATGTTGTTTTGCTCCAGGTTCAGCTGGTTCTCTTAGTCCTCGTGTTCACTGATATCCGCGATTGGCCCCAATCAAGAGTCGGGTCCCGGCGCAAGTGGGGCGAGCCGACCCGGTTCACGTTATCAAGCACCTTGGAAGTGATGCTTGATTCAGGCCAGTGGATGTCCTCGATGTCACTTCCACTTATGCGTCATAACAACACCAGCACGCTTTGCGAGTAGCCATCGTGGATCCTCACCAGGTGGGAAACCGGGCAAGCGGTTCCTGTGTAACGAAGCTGCGGTTCGACCCACTATTGGGATGAAAGCCAAATAATTCGTGATCGAGAGTCACGGGAAGCGGTCTGATGTATGCAGTCGCTTATAGGAAATCTGGTGCAATTGGGGATGCTCGGCCTCGGGGTTTCGTTGCTGCTGGTATGCATCCATTACCTGAAGCCGGGGTCTCATCGGAAGTTGGATGAAGAGGCGGATTCGGAAGCACTCGCAGTTTCGTCCGTGAGGAGCCGTACCGGCCCGTAGACCATCGCCCGTTGCAGGCGGCAGGCCTAAAGCTGCTCGTGCTGGCAGGCAATCAGCCCAATCGATCTAGGACCATCCCTGCGATCTGAGAAACGTTGCCGGCTCCTAGCGTGAGGATGGCGTCGCCTTCGCGCGCGAGGCCAACTACGCGCGTCGCAGCTTCTTCGAAAGATGAGGCATAAGCCACTGCCTCGCGACCGATCGCACTGACCAAGGCCGCGGAGCTCACGCCGTCGATCGGTTCTTCGCTGGCCGCGTAGATGTCCAGCACCTGCACGGAATCGGCCTCGTCGAATGCAGTCGAGAACTCCGCTGAGAGGTCGCGGGTGCGGGTGTAGCGGTGCGGCTGGAAGATGACATGCAGCTTGGCGTAGCCGCAATCCCGCGCGGCCTTGAGGGTGGCGACGATTTCCGTCGGATGATGGCCGTAGTCGTCGATCACCGCGACTCCGCGGGTGGAACCCTTGAGCTGGAAACGGCGGTCGACTCCGCGGAAGTCCCGTAATCCTTGCGCGATCTGTTCTGGAGCGTACATCCAGCTGAGTGGCAATGGCTACGGCGGCTGTGGCGTTGAGGACATTGTGCCGCCCGGGAACCATCAACTCGAAGGGGCCAAGAACCTCAGAGCCGAAAGCAACCTCAAAGCGAGAGCGAACTGGCGCGGCGCTGTCGTCGATCTTGCCGACCGCCGGGGGCAGCGTGCGTAAGACGAAATCCGCCTGGGAGTCGGTTCCATAAGTGAAGACGCGGCGGCGAACGCGTGGCAGCACAGCGGCCAGGAGCGGATTGTCGAGGCAGGCCGTGGTTGCGCCGTAGAACGGGACTTTATCCATGAACTCGACGAAGGCCTGCTCGACGTCGGCCATGTCGCGATAGCAGTCCATGTGTTCGCGGTCGAGGTTGGTGACGACGGCGAGGATTGGGGAGAGCCTTAGGAAAGAGCGGTCGCTTTCGTCGGCTTCGGCGACGAGATATTGCGACTTGCCGAGGCGCGCGTTGGAGCCGAGAGCGTCGACGCGGCCGCCGACGACGACCGTCGGGTCGAGTCCGCCGGCGGCGAGAACGGTTGCAATCATTGAGGTTGTGGTGGTTTTGCCGTGCATGCCGGCGACGGCGATGCCGTATTTCAGGCGCATCAGCTCGGCGAGCATCTCGGCGCGCTGGATGACGGGGATCTTGCGCGTTCGCGCCTCGACGATCTCGGGATTGCGCTCGTTGACGGCGGAGCTGGCGACGACGACGCCGGAGCCGACGACGTTTCCCGCCGCGTGGCCCTCGAAGACGGTTGCGCCGAGGCTGCAGAGGCGATCGGTGGTTGCGCTGCGGCGCAGGTCGGAGCCGGAGACGGCGTAGCCGAGGTTGAGCAGAATCTCGGCGATTCCGCTCATGCCGATGCCGCCAATTCCTATGAAATGAACTCGTTGCGACTTTACGAACATGGCTGCCGATACGCTTCAGCTACTTTAGCAGCCGGACTCGGGAAATGCGGTGAGTGTGCGGCCGGGATGGCCGGGTGGCCAAGGTGGTATTGCGGCGCGCAACTTTCTGGCGCATCTTATGTTTATAAAGTTAGACTTCGTATGAGTGCTTGAACCACTCCGGAGTCGCGCCACTCTCGGAAGCATTGCCAGAAACCGGCAACTGAGGAAGTGGCGAGGAGGTCAATCCAATGCGTGTTCTTCGGTCTCTCTTACTGCTCAGTCTTCTGGCGCTCATCCCGGCGGCGTTTCGCGCAATGCCCAGGTGGCGGTCGGCATCGGGATCGGCCCGGTGGTCGCCCGTTGGCTATGACGGCGGCTACGGCTACGGACCGCCGGTCTGCTCCTACGGATATTATCCGTATTACCCTTATGCCTGCTCGCCTTACGGCTACTATGGCTCGAGCTGGTTCTCCGGTGGCATCTTCATCGGCGCCGGCCCCTGGTATCGCGGCGGCTGGTATGGCCGCGGCCCCTGGTATGGATATGGCCACGGCTACTATGGCCACCCCGGCTACGGCTATGGCGGTCGTCCGATAGCGACTCCGTATCGCGGCGGGTATAACGGCTACAACGGCGGTCACACGGCCTATGCGGCAACAATGGATATCGCGGCGCCTACAACGGTGGTGCGTATCACGGCAACGCTTACGCGGGCGGCGCGTACCGCGGCAATGCCTATGCGGTGGCGGCGGATACCGCGCTCCCTCGGGCGGTGGTTACCATGCGCCTTCCGGTGGCGGCGGCTTCCACGGTGGTGGCGGCTTCGGCGGCGGCGGATTCCATGGCGGCGGTGGTGGTGGATTCCACGGCGGTGGCGGTGGTCACCGGTAAGTAGGTTTGCAAGATCAGCAAAGGCCCGCTCTTCGGAGCGGGCCTTTCTGTTTTGGGTGGGGTACCCCCCTCGCCTTCCCCCTGTATTCCCTGGTAAGTTCTTTGGTTTCATACATGCGTGCTAATAGGCCAAATCCTTTGTTTTCACCATTGGCAATATCCAGTCGCTTCGATTGAGTAGGGATTGCGCCTTCCGGGGCTGAAGCCGCTCTGCATCTAGCAATTTGACGGCCGGCTGAAGCCGGGCCCTTCACCGACGTTCTTCGCGGCAGTAATTTGATGCAACGAGAAAAGGCGGCTTTGGCCGCCTTTTCTTTTATTTGGTCTCTATTTCCAGTTTATCAAATTGGACCGTTTCACTACGCCAGGTTTTCGAGATTTTTATCTACTGGAAAATAAGCAGGCTTAAGGCGGAAAGTCTGCTACATAGGGTATTGACATCATTTCTAGGGACCAGGGACTAGGAACTAGGACTCCGAGGCTAGGCCAGGCTTTGGGTCTGGCGGTTGCGGCCAGGCGGGTGCGGGGCGGTCTTTGGCCCAGAGGATGTAGTCGAGGGTGGGCGGCTTGGCTCCGTTTTCGCGGAGGCGGGTGAGGCACTGTCCGCGATGGTTCTGGCTGTGCATGACGATCTGGGTGAGTCCTTCGGCGATGGTGGGCTGGGATTTCAGGACGGGCAGCTCGAATCTCCGCTCGAGATCGGCTTTCGGTGAGGTTGGTGACGAAGGCCAGCAGCTCTTCGTGGGTGGCGCGGTAGAGCTGGACTAGCTGGTCGAAACTTTCGCGGCGCTGGGATTCCTTTTCCTTGTCGAATGGCCGGTTGAGAAAGCGGGCGGGGTAGAGGCGCTGCACCATGACGATGTGGTGGAGGGTTTTGAGCATTTGTTCGTCGTGGAGGGAGTTCGGGTGGGCCTGGACGGCGGTGAGGAGGGTGGCGTCGGCCCAGGATTGGTGGTGGGTTAGGGATGTTAGGAGGTTGAGCATGAGTTGTCCTCACGTATTGTCGGGTTAGGCTTTGAGGAGAACACCGCAATCTTTCGCCTGGCGCTTGAGTTTGTTTGCATCGCCCTTATTTATGGACGCCAGGTGCGCGATTCTACCGGAAAGATTGCTGCGGTATTTGTCTATCTCCTCAGAACTAACGTCGCTGATCGCCAGCCGGTGAATCGCGGCCCGCAAATCGCTCATTGCTTTATGGGAGGCGCGAGGTTGGAATCGCCCCAGTCGTGTGCCTGTGAATACCTTTTGATCCCGTGGCCCGAGGATCACCCGTTTTTCGCGAGCATCTTTGAAGCCGTTAGAAGCTAATGTTGATCGCACGGTCTCCATCACCTCCCGAGTCCGGGTTCCAGAGAATATCAGGTCGTCTACCCACGTGCTGATCTCCAACCCCGCTTTTTCGCTGGCTAGGCATATAGGTGCGTAGATCGATCCTAATAGGATGTTTGCGATAGCTGGACTAGTCGGGGCGCCTTGGGGCAGGTGCCATTCAAACGTTGTCAGCTGCGTAAGCAGCCTTGCGACCGGAGGAGGACATCCGAGGATGACGCTCCAGACAAAGTAGACATGAGCGCACGTGACGCTCGGGTAGTAAGAGCTGATGTCCATACTTACTAGGGCAGATGCTTGGTTCTTAGTGTGCCGTTCGGCATGAAGAACCAGGGTTTTGCCCGACACCGCGCCGAACATATACGGCGGTAGTTCGACCTCCGACAAGATACGGCGAAGGATTAGTCGCTGTAGGTGCTTAAGCTGTGCGACAGGATTATCAATTCGCCGGAACTTAACGGCTTTACTCATGCCCAGAAGTCGCACCCTGCCGGGGTAGGGATGCTGCTTCTTGGGCATTGTAAACGGGCGGTACAGACTGTCGCGGGCCGTGAGAAGCTCATTCAGATTGCTTCTTTTGATCTCGAGTCGAAATTCAGATCCCGTAGGCTCCCCACTATCGCTTTTATCTGAGAAACCTCCTTCATCGGCTTCACCGCTTTCTAGTAATAGGTGCGTTAACTCCGTTGCTAAGTTTATGACCTGTGATTCATCAATGCGCGTTGTGTCGATCTTCTCGGTAGCAAGAAGCGTGAGAAGGTGAAAGGGCATGTTTAGTGCGTTCGATATGTTTTGAATGGTATCGACTGTAGGTTTACGTTTTTCGCCTTCTATTAGCGAAAGGTAGCTTCTATCGAGGCCGGTTCGATCAGCAAGCTTCTTCTGGGAAATACCTGCGATTGATCTTGCGATTCGAATGGCCTTTGCATAATTCATGAAATCCCCTTGAGAAGAATCACCCCCCGTTAGGAATGACATTTCACCTGCGTGAGAGTCACCGCATTAGCCTAGAGACTGTTTCTGCAACTTCGCTGACCGCACGATATAGTTCGTCGCGGCCAATCTTTGAATGCTTTTTCAGCGCCTTTAGCCTGCGGATCTGCTCCGTAAATGCCCTCTGTTGTTCCGACTCCAGTTCGTTGGACTGATCGCCCCGCATCGCTTTGAGGATTTGGATGCAGGAGTCAAGACGTTTTGACTTGTTCATATTGCTCCTCTCCGGCTGTTGCCGGGTGTGCGACGGTAAGCCAGAGGTAGGCAACGAATGGAGTCCGGGGGGCTATCTCGTAGCGCGCGGAGCGCGGTGGGTGTGCAAGCAGCTGCCGTAACGGGGTCGTGTCGTCCCTTACGTTGTCCGTTTGCACGGCGGGTTTGAAACCCCGCCTAGGTGTGACTTGTGGTCACGGCCTCATAATGCCCTTGCGGGCGCCTGGCTTTCTTTAGCACACAGAGAAATTGTCAAAGAGCCCTGATGATGCAGACGGTGTCATCTGCCCACTCTCAATATGAAGGGATAGAAGCGAAATGTCAACACAAAAGATGACTATCAGTCACTTTTTTCGCACTTAAAGCTTAATATATTAGAGATGAGAGTTATATTTCGCGGTCACGCGGATGGCGACCAGCAGTTAAACGTAACGATACCACATTCTATAGTGGTTGTCACTGCGGGAGCACAATAGCCAGCCTCCTCTTGCAGATACAGGGGCTACTTCAGGCCGTAGGTATCCATCAAGCACCCGGACCTGCGTGCGAACCGCAGATCTCTTCGACTGCGCCGCTGCGCGGCTCCGCTCAGATGACGCCAGTTAAGGGAGATGGCAGGGGTTGGTGTCTTCGCGGCGGTGTAAGAGCCCAGGCCTAAAGGCCTCTTATCTGGTTGGATTTCCGTGGGGCTGAAGCCCCACGCTTCCTCCGGAATTTGGTGCGCCTTCGGCGCGGCTTGATTCAAACTGCAGTTCCTTCGGCTTTGCCTCAGGATGACATTTGTTGTGTAAATGGCAGCGCTTAGTGCCTTGGCGATTCGGCCGACGCTTTTGGTCCTCCCACATCTGGCTGAGCCTGCACCCGCTCAGATATGGGGCACCCGTTTTCGCCTCAGGGGCTAAAGCCCACGTTTTTCTGCTTCTCGATGACACGGCTGAAGCCGTGCCCCTTCAAGTCGTGATGCGCGATGTGGTATTCGGATGGGATGAAGAATGGTTAATCCCACTCAAGCGAAAAGAAGGCTTGAATGGGGCACCCTTGGAACCGCAGATCCCTCCACTCCGCTGCGCTTCGGTCGGGATGACAAATCTTCGCTTCTGTGGAGGACGCGACTCTAGCGGTCGGCTATTGGGATATACGGCGCTGGGTATTCGGGGCCGATGTATTCGGCTCTTGGGCGGATCAGGCGGTTGTCGTCGAGTTGTTCGATGACGTGGGCGGCCCATCCGGCGATTCGGCTTACGGCGAAGATTGGGGTGAAGAGGTCGATGTCGATCCCTAGCGTTGTGTAGGTCGAGGCGGAGTAGAAGTCGACGTTGGCGTTGAGCTTCTTTTCCTTCTTCACGTAGAGCTCAATGGCGCGGGACATGTTGTACCACTTGGCGTCGCCCTTGGAGTTGCCGAGGTCTTCGGACATCTTGCGGAGGTGGGTGGCGCGGGGGTCTTCGGTCTTGTAGACGCGGTGGCCGCAGCCGGGCACCTTCTCTTTGCGGGCGAGCATGGCGGCGACGTATTCGAGGGCGTATTCGACGGGGTCTTTGCCCTTGGCGGCGGCTTCTTTGTCGGTGGCGTAGAGGAGGCGCATGACGTTCTCGTTGGCTCCGCCATGGAGGGGGCCTTTGAGGGCGCCGATGGCTCCGGTGATGGCGGAGTGGACGTCGGAGAGGGTGGCGGCGATGACGCGGGCGGCGAAGGTGGAGGCGTTGAGCTCGTGGTCGGCGTGGAGGATGAGGGCGACGTCGAGGGTGCGGGTTGCGGTCTCGGAGGGCTTCTCGCCGGTGAGCATCCAGACGAAGTTGCCGGCGTGGGAGAGCGATGGGTCGGGCTTGGGGAGGTCGAGGCCTTTGCGGATTCGATCGTAGTAGGCGACGATCATCGCGATCTGGGCGGTCAGGGCAAAGCTCTTGCGGATATTTGACTCGCGGTCGACGGCCTTTTCGTCGGGATCGTAGAAGCTGAGCGCGGAGACGGCGGTGCGGAGGACCTCCATCGGCGTGGCCGATTTGGGGGCGTTGCGCATGAGGGCGATGATGTCGGGGTGGAGGGTGCGGGCTTCGGCGAGGCTGTTTGGTGAAGTCGGCGAGTTCGGCCTTGGTGGGCAGGGTGCCGAACCAGAGCAGGTAGGCGGTCTCCTCAAAGGTGGAGTTGGGCGCGAGCTCGTGGATGTCGATGCCGCGGTAGGCGAGCACGCCGGCTTCGCCGTCGATCCAGCAGATGCCGGAGTTTGCCGCGACAATTCCTTCGAGTCCCTTGACTGGCGCCGCCGTTGCCATGCTTGTTTCTCCCTTTACCGTGTAATTTTTGCCGATCGAGATTGGCCGCCGACTCTTCGGAGTCGAGCACCTGATAGAAAGACTTCGATTGCGCACGCGAAAGTCTCGCGCGGACATACTGTTGCGAACAATAGGCCGATGTTTGATTTATAGCGCAGCGGTTGAGCGATTGTCACTTGCCGGTGGGACGATGCGGTCGAGTGGACGGTCAATTGCTGGCGTGACTCGATTGGGCGCGAAGGGCGCGAGATCGATGGCCGGGGTTTCGCCGCGGATGAGCTGGGAGAGCGCGCGGGCGGTTGCGGGAGCGAGCAGGATTCCGTTGCGGAAGTGGCCGGTGGCGATCCAGGTATTGAGTGGGGTGGTTTGGCCGATGAGGGGGAGTTCGTCGGAGGAGCCGGGACGGAGTCCGGCCCAGCTTTCGAGGATTTCGGCATCGGCGATGGGCGGCCAGAGTTCGGCGGCGGCTTTGAGCAGGGCGGCGATGGCGTGGGGCTCGACGGACTTGTCGAATCCGGCGTGCTCGACGGTGGCGCCGATGATGATGCGGCCGTCCCCGCGGGGGACGAGGTAGATTTCGGGAGTGCGGAGGACGTGGGTGAGGGTTTCAGGACCGCGCATGCGGACGGCAGTCATCTGGCCTTTGGCTGGGGCGATGCGCGGATGGTCGGGGGGGAGACGGCCGAGTGCGGGGGACTCGGCCCATGCTCCGGCGCAGTTGACGAAGTGGGTCGCGGCGATCGCCGCGGTGGGTGTTTGCACGACGATGCGGGCGGATTCGGGGTCCATGGAGATGACGGGCGAGTCTTCGATGAGGCGGACTCCGGCGGCGATGGCGGCGAGAGGAAGCGCGGCGCAGAGGTCTCGCGGGTCGAGGCTGGACTCTTCGATTAAAAGGAAGTGTTGGTATTGAAGTTCGAGTCCGGGTGCGACGGCTTGCAGTTCGGAATGAGTGAGTTTGCGGGCGTTGCCGCGCGTGGCGGCGCGATCGCCGTTGAGGCCAAGAATCGTGGCCTGGGTACGCAGCGGAACTTTCCTGCCGGAGAGACGTTCTATCTGGGCGAGGTAGTTTGGATAGAGAACGAGGCTGGCCCTGGCGAGCTCGTCAAGCTGTGGAGGGCCCTCAGGATCGCTGACAGCGAGCATGCCGGCCGCGGCCCAGGAGGACTCCGCCATAGCGCGACCGCGCTCGAGGACGATGACGCTGAGCCCGTGGCTGGCGAGATCGAGGGCGAGCGAGAGTCCGATGATTCCCGCGCCGGCGATGACTACATCGGCTGTTTCCACACGTCTATTTTATGTTGTGCGGGGCGACGCGGGACTTTCACGCGCGGTTGGCGTCTATGAATTAAGGGCAATTCTCGTAAATTTTGATTTAATGAGTGAGGAAGGGAAACAACATCGATGAGTGATTCGCTGGACGAACCGGTAGTGGAACGAAATTATTCTGGGGCATTTCTGGCGATGGTCGTGGCTGCCTTGCTGGCGGCCGTCGGAGGGCTGATCTGGAGCTATACGCTTTCGACGCGGCTGACAAAGTCGGAGACCGCACTTACCGCGGCGCAGGCGCAGAATGAAAAGCTGAGCGCCTCGCTCGATCAGACCAACGCCGAGCTGAAGGTTGAGACCCAGGAGCTAAGCAAATCCGTTGGGCTGACGCAGAAGCAGCTGGAGACGCGCGCGGACGATCTGCTTCGCCGCCAACAGGCTGATGCACGACGGCTGGAGACGGAACAAAAGAGCGCGAGCGCGGCGGCGACGCAGCAGATTGGCGCGGTTTCGAGCCAGGTGTCGAGCGTGCAGACCGATGTCGGCGGGGTGAAGACCGACGTTGCGGCGACGAAGACGGAGTTGAAGACCGCCGAAGCGCAGATGCAGAGCATGAAGGGCGACCTTGGCCTGCAGAGCGGCCTGATCGCGACCAACCACAGCGAGCTCGAGATACTGAAGCACAAAGGCGACCGGAATTACTACGAGTTCACGCTGAACAAGCAGAAGAACCCGCAGCCGGTTTCGACGGTGAGCCTGGTGTTGAAGAACGCCAATCCGAAGAAGAACCAGTACACGCTGGTGGTGGTCGCCGACGACAAGAAGATCGAGAAGAAGAACAAGGACACCAACGAGCCGGTGCAGTTCTATACGGGCAAAGACAACATGCTCTTCGAGCTGGTCGTGAATACGGTGAATAAGAACCAGGTGATCGGGTATATCTCGACGCCGAAGAACGCGCCCGCGCCGGTGACTCCGTAAGGGATTCGCATCTGAGAGACTGAAAAACTCGATCCAGATCGAGTTTTTTCAGTCCGGAGTTAAGCTATATGGGCGCCGCTTGTCACCACCCGCCATAATGGGAGTTCCATGGAAAACATCCTCGAGGAAACCGGACTGGAGGTCCTCGACCTGAGGTGCGATGGCGCGTTTGCGACGCGGAGCCTGCACGTGCGCGATGTCGCGACGCAGATGGCTGGGCTCCAGCGGTTATCCAGGGCGCTGCTGGAGCGACCGGAGACGATTCTGCAGGAGTTGGTTGATGCCGCGGTCGATCTTTGCGGCGCCGACAGCGCGGGAATCAGTATCGAAAAGGAAGACGGAAACGACCAGGAGTTTTATCACTGGATAGCGACCTCCGGAGCGTATTCCGGGTTCCTGAATGCGATCTTGCCGCGATATCCCAGCGCGTGTGGCCTGTGTTTAGAGCGTGGACACGCACAGCACTTTACCGTCACGAAGAGATTTTTCGACATCCTTGGCGTTGAGGCTCCGCTGGTCACCGACGGCATCCTGCTGCCCTGGCGGACCGAAGACACCCGCGGCACGATTTTCGTCATGGCTCATGGGCGAACGGAAGCCTTCGATGAAAATGACGCGCGGCTGATGACCATGCTGGCCGATTTTGCGGCGATGGGTTTTAAGCAACAGAAGCAGCAAGCGCGGCTGATCGAACAGGCGCGTATTGCCGCCGCAGCCAAGATGGCGAACGAACTTGCGCATGAGATCAACAATCCGCTGCAAAGCATGACCAACGCCGCGTACCTGGTCGCTGAAGGCAACGCGGAGCTGGACCGGAAGGCGCTGGGACAAGATTTGTCGAATGAGATTCGCCGTCTTTCCGGCATCGTAAAGGCCCTTTTGGCGTTACCCCTCGAATCGGCGCGCGCGAGTGAACTGCGGGATCAACATGCAGCTCGCTTGCCGGGCAATTAGCCGACTGCTTCTTCTCCAGGTAATCTCCAACCCTCACATCCCGGGCTACTGTGGCGCCAGCAGCACCAGGTCCTTCTGGTGGGTGAACGACAGGTTCAGGGTGAGCGATTGACGCTGGTCCCATTGGTCCTTGGTGATGGGGTAGTTGAAGACCAGCTGGCCCTCCACGGTCGCTCCTGCGGGGATGGTGATGTCGCGCAGCAGCGGTTGCTGCTTCATTGCCGCGAGCGCAGGGTAGGCAATGAAGACGCGGTCGAAGTCTACAGTGCCTGCGGCCAGGCTGCGGTCTTCCTCAGTAGGAAGTTTCAGCATCGCCGCCATGTCGGCGAGGAAAACGGGCCCTTCGCTCTGGTTGTGCAGGCGAACGTCGGCGATGATGATGATTTCGTCGAACTTGGTTTCGACCGGGGCGATCGACTGCGTGCCGAATTCATTGGCCTTGGATTCGCTGTGGATTGGGTAGGCGGTGAGGTGCAGGATCTCTCCGGCGACGACCGGCGGTTTCTCATTGAAGTAAACATACGCGCCGATGACGAGCAACACGAAGACCGCGGCGGCGATGACCCTGAGCACTGGGCTGCTGCCGCTTCCCCCGCCTTGCGCGGTGGCGAGCGAGAGCGGCCGGACGGGGCGTAACTGGGGCGGCGCTTCTGGAGCGTCAGGCTGGGATTGAGTGCTCACGCTTCTCAGAGTTTACTCTGATCCGACGGCGTCAAAATTTGTTATGGCCGCGGGCGGCGGGGCTTGTCTCTACCTTTTCGAGTTGGGTCGGCACGATGATGAGGCGGGAATCAACTCTTCTCTCATTCCGTGGTACAAAGACTGCAACTTACTCGCGCCTTAGGAGGTCGTCTTGAAAGTGCTGGATCGCGTGCTGGGTTGCATTTTGATTCTGGGTGGCGTGGGCCATACGTTTGGATCTTTTCTGGGCTATAAGAACAATCCGATGATGTTGCTTTGGTCGCTGTCGGCGAGCCTGTTCATCTTTTTGCTGGGCGCGTTGAACCTGGTTCGCGCAGGCCGGCACAAGGATGTGGCTCTTTGCTGGCTGTGCCTGGTTGGCGGCCTTTGCCATATTGCTTCGTCGATCCGGTTTGGAATTCTTATCGGGAATGTCTTCGATTTTCGTCCATTGATCTTTGTCGTCGTCACGCTGGGCTTGTGCGTGATGTGTGTGCGGACTTTGGTGTCGGAATGAAGAAGGCGGCGAGGTTCGGCGCAGGGCTTATCTGTGCGGGGTGTCTTGCGTTGCCAAGGGGCATGTCGCTCGGCCATGCTCAGGATACGAAATACGCACCGAAGGCGCAGCAGATTCCTGGGCCAGGGTGTTTGGTGGCGCATATGCCGTGGGAGGGTGGTTCGACGCCATGCACCGACAACACACATAAGGACTGGCTGGCCGATGTGACGCACTGGCGCTTCGAGAGGCGCATTCGGGTAGGGTACGATCCGGCGCGGTATGAGATGCCTGCGCTCAAATGGACGCAGTCGAGCTTTTTCCAGCCGCAGATGATGGTGCAGGACCGGTATTTTTATGATCCGATAGCGCGGAAATATACGGTTGATCGCTACGTTGACGATCTTGACAAGCGGTATGGCGGGATCGATGCGGTGTTGGTGTGGGCGACTTATCCGAACATGGGGATCGACGATCGAAACCAGTTGGATATGGTGCGTTCGATGCCGGGTGGTGTGGCTGGGGTGCGGCAGATGGTGGAGGATTTTCATCGCCGTGGGGTGAGGGTGTTGTTTCCGATGATGATGTGGGATCAGGGGACTCGGGAACCGGGAAATCCGTGGCCGGATGCGATTGCGGAGTTGATGAAGGAGATTGATGCAGACGGCATCAATGGCGATACGCAGGATGGCGTTCCGCTGGCGTTTTCACTGGCTGCTGACAAGATTGGGCATCCGCTGGCTTTTGAGCCTGAGGGTGGGCCGCATGATGAGGCGCTGGCGTGGAATGTGCTGACGTGGGGGCAGTATCAGTTCCAGTTTGTGCCGACGGTCGACAGGTATCGCTGGCTTGAGCCGCGGCATGAGGTCAACATCTCGGACCGGTGGAACCATGACAAGACTGACGATCTGCAGTTCGCTTTCTTTAATGGCGAAGGTTGGGAGAGCTGGGAGAATGTTTGGGGGATCTGGAATGGGATTACTCCGAGGGACGGTGAAGCGACGCGACGGGTTGCGTCGATCGAGCGGGCGGTTGCTCCGTTTTTGGTGAGCCAGGATTGGGAGCCTTTTTCTCCGACGCTTCGGTATGGTGTCTTTGCGAGCCGGTGGCCGCTGTGGTTCGCAGACCGTTTGGACGATTGTGAATCGCAATGACTATGACCTGGATGGGCGGCAGATGAGCGTGCCTTATCAGGCGGGGATGCGGTATTTCGATCTGTATCACGGGGTGGAGCTGCATCCGGTTCGCGAGGGTGATCAATCGGTGCTTAGCTTTGCGTTTGAGGCGCATGGTTATGGAGCGATATTGGCTACTGCCGGGGAGCCGAGCGCGCAGATCGAGCAGTTGATGGCGAAGATGAAGGGGCTTACGGCGACTCCGTTGTCGAGTTATTCGCATGAATGGAAGCCGTTGCTGCAGACGCTGGTCGCGGTGAGGCGGACCGCGTCGCGTGAGCGTTGCGCCGGAGGGGATGGTACGGATTCCGGGTGGGGCTTTTCTCTTCAAGGTGGAGGGAATCGAGATTGAGGGATCGAATGATCCGGGTGTGGATGTGCAGTATCCGTGGGAAGATACTCCGCGCCGGTATCACGAGCATACGGTGCAGGTGGCGAGCTTCTTTATCGATAAGTATCCGGTGACGAATGAGGAGTTCAAGAGATTTCTGGATGCGACTCACTATCAGCCGAAGGACGCGTTGAATTTTCTGAAGGACTGGAGTGGTGGGACTTATCCGGCGGGATGGGGGAAGAAGCCGGTGACGTGGGTTTCGCTTGAAGATGCGCGGGCTTATGCGGCTTGGGCGGGGAAGCGGTTGCCGCGCGAGTGGGAGTGGCAGTATGCGGCGCAGGGTGCGGAGCTGCGGCGGTATCCGTGGGGCGATTCGTGGAAGGATGATGCGGTGCCTGTGCCGGATAAGGGACGCAAGATGCGTGGGCCGGATGATGTGGATGCGCATCCTGGTGGGGCGAGCCCGTTCGGCGTGATGGATATGGTGGGGAATGTCTGGCAGTGGACGGATGAGTATTCGATGAGCACACTCGGGCGGCGATTCTTCGTGGCGGCGAGTATTACCGGCCGCAGGGATCGATCTGGTATTTTCCGCAGGCTTATCGGAACGATCAGCATGGGAAGCTGCTGCTGATGGCTCCGAGTTATGACCGGTCGGGCGGGGTTGGTTTTCGATGTGTTAAGGATGCGGAGTAGCGCGGGTCGCCAGGTTAACGGGCGCGGAGTATAACAATCTGCAGCGCTGCGCGCTGGCCAGTTTTTCGATGCAGGGCAAGAAGGCAGGAGGAAGCCCATGCGAGGAGAAACTTTCTTCAAAACCATTTTTATTGCGTCGTCTCTTGTGCTGTCTTTACTCATCTGCTCTCTGCCGGGGCCAGGAAACTAAGCTGCCGGAGTGGTCGTACTCCGGAAAGGAAGGTCCGAAAGAATGGGCCAAGCTGGGCCGCGCCTACGCTGAATGTGCGGACGGCAAGACCGAGTCGCCCATCGATATTGAACACGCGACGCCGGCCGATTTGCCACCGCTGGCTGTGGACTGACAAAGCTGTTCCCCTGGCCATTATCGACAACGGCCACACGGTTGAGGTGATGTATCCCGGCGGCAGCACGCTCACGGTTGGCGGCCATACCTACGCGTTGAAGCAGTTCCACTTCCACCATCCGAGCGAGGAGCACGTTGATGGTAAGGTCTATCCGCTGGAGGCGCACCTGGTGCACTCCGATGCCGATGGGCATACGGCAGTTATCGCCGTTCTTTTCGATCTCGGCGCTGCGAATCCTTTGCTCGATACGATGTGGAAGAACATTCCCGCCGAGAAAGAAAAAGAGGCGGACATTTCTTCGATCTCGATCAATGTCGCCGACCTGCTGCCCGCCGATCGTGGATACTTCACCTACATGGGTTCGCTGACCACGCCTCCGTGCACTGAGGGAGTCACATGGTATGTGCTGAAGGCCCATGCGACGATTTCGAAGGAGCAGCTTGAGGCGTTCGTGAAGCTCTATCCGCTTAATGCGCGGCCGATTCAACCGACGAACGGACGCCCAATTCAAGAGACGAAATAGCTAGAAGGCCGCAGGGATCGATCTGGTATTTTCCGCAGGCTTATCGGAATGATCAGCATGGGAAGCTGTTGCTGATGGCTCCGAGTTATGACAGGTCGGGTGGGGTTGGTTTTCGGTGTGTTAAGGATGCGGATAAGATTCTCTCACGCGAGTTCAATCCGAATCGCTATTGCTGAGCGTTAGCTATTCGCACACCAACGCTGGAGCAAATCGAAGTTGACTCTGCGTCGCTCCAGGGAGGCAGGCGTCAAGGGAACCCAATTCGGTTAAATGTCCGCAAAGAGCGGTTCAGTACTGCCGGCGCCCCTTCGCTCCAGGCGAATCGCTATGGCATTGGCGCTGACGCTGGCTACTGTCGTCTCCATGACGATAGTTCTGAGCGTGAACCAGGACTGATAGGTGACCCCATCTTCAGCTGGCCGCTCCGTAACTCCAGTCGCGCATCTGATAGAGAATCAAAATCCATGTCACGACAATTCCCAGAAAACATTGGCCGAGGCAGAAGCCCAGCGCGAAGAGTTGAGAATCGGACGTGAATGATTATGGCGAAATGAGGAGAGCCTTCCTATAAGCCAAACTGTCATTCGATCCACGATTTCGCCTACAAGCTGTGGTCAGCATATGTGACGAATCACCTATGCTAGATAACTCCCGATCGAACGGGGCGACTGAGCAGAGTCGCCCCCAAAAAGCTCAAGGAAGTGGAGTAGTGCTACTGCTTTGCGACGGTTGATGGATAGTCGATCCTCACGGTCTGGATTTGGTACGGCGTGACTGGCACTGTGACCTGGTTGCTGGTGACGGGGAGCGGCGAGCCTTCCGGGGTCTCCATCAGGTTGGTCAGGGTTGCTGAGGTTGCGCCCTCGGGGACGTGGAGGGTTACGTTGCCGGCATTGCCTTCCCACTCGAAGAAGCGGAAGAGCAGTCCGTCGGCGTTTTCGGCTTTCTTGATGGCGGTGAGCACGACGTTGTCGCCGTCGATGCCGACGAAGGAGTGTTCGGACGGCCAGTCTCCGGTGTGCTGATCGACCTGCATCGCGGTGAGCTGGTAGTTGAGCTCATAGCCGTGGCGCATGCTGAGCGCCTGCTTCCAGTCGCCGGCGTGGGGGTAGAGGGCGAAGACGAAGTGGTGGTGTTCGCGATCGGCTTCGGGGTCGGGCCAGGCGGGCGAGCGCAGCAGCGAGAGGCGAAGGACGTTGCCGGCTGCGTCGTAGCCGTACTTCGATTCGTTGATGAGGCTCATGCCCTGCTTGGCGTCGCCGAGATCGGCCCAGCGCATGGCGGGGACTTCGAACTTGGCCTTCTCCCAGCTGTTGTTGCGGGTGGTTGGGCGCTGGATGGTGCCGTAGGGGATTTCGTAGGTGGCGTTGTCGCTGGTTGCGGCGAGTGGGAATGCGGCTTTGAGCAGGACGTGGGTTTCGTGCCAGTCGATGTCGTTGGTGACGAGGACTTCATCGGCGTTGGCGTCGAGGGAGATTTCCTGGACGAATTTGGAGCTTTGCCAGGTGCGCGCGACTTGAATGCCGGCGCGCATGGGGCCGCTTCTCGACGACCTTGACTGAATCGACCTGGTGGATCAGCGTTGGCGGCTGGTCGAGGGTGCCGGGATCGATGTTCCAGGCGTCGTATTCCTTGGGCGTGTCTTTGAAGGCCTGCAGCTCGTTGCCGCAGGAGTTGGGCGCGAGGGTTTCGAAGTTGGCCTTCTTGTTGAAGAGGGAAGTGATGCATCCGGTGGTGGGATCGACGGTCACGCGGAGGTTGGCGTTCTCGATGGTCATGCCGCTGACTTTGAGATCGCTGGTGAAGGTCTTGTTGCCGGGGACGACGTGGATGAGCTTGTAGCCCATCGATGGTACCGGGCCGGCGTTGACGAGCAGGTGGTAGATGTTCGAGTGAGGCTCGCGGGAGAGCAGCTTTGAGGGCAGCACGTTGCCCTTGGGGTCGAGGACGGAGACGGATTCGGCGCTCTGCGGGAGCTCGGCGGTGACTGGGACATCGCCGGAGCGTTCCCAGGCGAGCGGGTTGAAGACGAGGACGGGAACGCCGTCTTTGGTGCGGGTGTCGATTCTGGATTGGATGGTTTCGAGCGCGTTGTGCGGAGGCTTCGTTGCTGGTCCAGCGGACGCGGTCGTAATCGCGCTGCGCTTCCTTATAGATGATGCCGATGCCGGAGCCGGCGGCGAGGTCGTGGAACTGGTTGAAGAGCACCTGCTTCCAGGCGTCGGTGAGTTTGGCGGCGGGATAGTCGCGGCCCTGCAGCCAGGCGAGCGAAGAATATTTCTCCGTGTTGAGCAGCCACTCTTCGCTCTCGCGCATGTTGCGCTTGTGGTCGGCCTGGGTGGTGAAGACGCCGCGGTGGTATTCGAAATAGAGCTCGTCCTTCCAGGTGGGGATGGCCATTTCGCCGGCGGGTGGAGTGGGCAGCTTGTTCTCGCCCTTGGCCATGACGACGTAGTTCCAGGTGGGCGAGTCGGGGTCGATCTGTTTTTCGACCGTGGTGAAGTAGGTCTGCGCGATGCCGAACTGGTATTTGGGCACGACTTTGTCGGGGTCGCTCCAGTGATCGCCCTCGTCGAGGACGGAGCGGGTCGGGCCGCCGCCGTGGTCGCCGATGCCGTAGAGGTCCATCATGTCGGTCATGCCGGGCGAGCGTTCGCGCGCGACGGCGAGGTCAGCGGAGAGGCGGACCGGGTCGAGATTGTTGTTGGCGTAGTCATGCGGGAAGTAGGCGAGCACCTTGCTGCCGTCGGGCGATTCCCACCAGAAGAGCTTGAAGGGGAGCTGGTTGGTGTCGTTCCAGGTCATCTTCTGGGTGACGAAGTAGTCGAGTCCGGAGCGCTTGTAGATCTGCGGGAGCTGCCAGTTGTAGCCGAAGGAGTCGGGGTTCCAGCCGATGCGGGTGGTGACGCCGTAGAGGTTCTTGAAGGTGGCCTCGCCGACGAGCAGCTGGCGGACGAGCGATTCGCCGTCGGGCATGTTGAGGTCGGGCTCGATCCACATGCCGCCGACGATCTCCCAGCGGCCCTGGGCGATGCGCTCCTTGATCTGGGCGTTGAGGGCTGGATATTTGTCGGCCATCCACTGGTTGTATTGCGCGGCGGACTGGGTGTAGGTGTAGTTCGGATACTCGTACATCAGCTGCGCGGCGGTGCCGAAGGTGCGCTTGACGACGTCGACGGTCTCCGTCCACGGCCAGAGCCACGCGGCATCGATGTGGGAGTTGCCGGTGAGGTGAAAGGTCGCCTTGCTTGAGCAGCGGCTTGAGGGCTTCGAGTTGAGACTGTGAGGCCTTGAGCGAGGCGTCGAAGGCGGCCTGGTCGCTGTTGGAGAGTGCGTTCAGATCGACGGCGGCGATGGCCTTGGCGAGGGTATCGATGTCTGACGACGATCCCGGTGCGAGCGAGGGTACGAGCACGGCGTCGGAGAGGAACTCCTTGCGGAGGTCGTCGGGGCTGGGGCGGTTTTCGGCGAAGTCGATCTTGGTGGTGACGCCGTTGAAGCGCTTGTCGTCGACGGTTTGGAGGATTTTGACGGCGACGAGGATCTTGTCGCCGGGCTGTGCGTTGTCGAAGAGGACGATGGGCTCGAGATCGTCGCCGAGCGCGACGCGGCGGCCGTTGAAATAGACAATCTCGGGCATCGGGCCGTTGGCGTTGGCGTGGAACTGGAACCAGATGCGGGTCCCGGTGAGGTCGTAGCCGTGGAGCGTCTTGGGGACCTCGATGGTGCGGCGAAACCAGACTGCGTCCTTCGTCGCGTTGCCTTTGACGGGAAGAATCGGCCAGGCGCTGTCGTCGAGGCTTACGGATTCGCCGTGGGCGATGTCGCCGGCGTGAAAGCGCCAGCCGTCGACGGGCAGGTTGTTGAGTTCGGCGAGGCGGTCGATGGTGGTTCGCGAGGCCGAGGGCAACGCTTTGGTCAGCGAAGTGACCTCATCGGCAGATTGCGCCGGGCATGAAGAGGGCGCAAGCGCCGCGATCGCCACACAGGCGAGGAAGGCAAAGTGGAATGTGAGGGCGTGAATCTGGAAACGGAGGGCGCGAACAATCACGAAGAGCTCCAATCGTAGGCCGGGGAATAAGCGCTGCTGTTTTCGCGCTGCGACGATCCGATCGAATTATAGTAGAGCGGCGCGCCGGTGATTCTTCGTCGTCCCATATCCCTGGTCTGAGGTGCTTCCAGGCGGCGAAGACCCCTCCGTTTGGGCAGCGAGGGCGCCTTCGACGGCCGCGTTTCCGGTCCGAAAACTCCCGCGGGATTCAATTCCTTTCCTGAATAGCCGATGAGACGTTAGAGGCTAATCGCGGAGCTATGCAAGTCACCGCAATCATGGGCAAGCGCTTGCCTGTTACCGCCGCAATTCTGGTGCTGCCGGTCGCTCTTGGCCTGTATCCTTGGCTGTCAATCAACCTGTTGTCCACCGGCTATCAGCCGCGCGGCGTGAACTCTGAGTGGAACCCGTGGCTACTGTGGCTGCACGTCGTCTCGGATTCGGTGATCTTCGTTTGCTCCCTCGCCATAGGGGTGAGGCTGGCTGTCATGGTGGTGGGGATCCGGAGGTATTTTCAGTTCAAAGGCATTCTGGTACTCTTCGGCGCGTTCATTCTCACATGCGGATTCACCCGTTTGCTGGACGTCGTCGTGCTTTGGTATCCGCTCTACTGGCTACGGGGTGGTATGCAGCTGATTACCGCCTGCGCCTCGGTGATCACTGCGGTGGCGCTGCCTTTGTGTTTGCCGCAGATTCAAGAGCTCCTGGTGAAAAGAATCACCAGCCAGGAAGCGTTCCGGGACTCTGAGGCGCGACTACGCGCGATCCTGCATAACGTTGTCGATGGGGTCATCACCTTCGACGCTTCAGGGACCATATTTTCTGTCAACCCCGCCGGCGTGCGGATGTTCGGGTACGAAGCTTCGGAGATGATCGGTCAAAACATCAAAGTATTGATGGCCGCAGGCGACCGCAGCAAACATGACGACCACCTGGCGCATTATCAGTCGACGGGCCCGAGGAAGGTCACCGGGGCGGCCCGGGAACTGGAGGGTCTGACCAAGGCGGCCCGGACGTTCCCGATGGAGCTCATCATTTCCGAGGTCTCTCATCAGAGCCAAGGATTATTTGTCGGCCTGGTCCGGGATATTACCGAGCGAAAGCAGGAGGACGCGGCAAGGCGGGCGAGGAGCGTCGCCGAAGAGGCGAGCCGGGTCAAGTCGGAGTTTCTGGCCAATATGAGCCATGAGATACGGACGCCAATGAATGCGATCCTCGGGATGACTCATCTGGCGCTACGCGCCGATCCAAATCCCAAGCAAGCGGGTTATCTGAGCAAGATCAGCAATGCCGGCAAGTCGTTGCTCACGATCATCAACGACATCCTCGATTTTTCCAAGGTGGAAGCGGGCAAGCTGGAGCTGGAACACGTTGTCTTCTCGCTGGGGCCGGCGTTGGACCATGTGCTCGACATGGTCGGCGAAAAGGCGCAGCAAAAGGGCATAAGGCTCGAATTTTCGATCGTGCCCAACGTTCCTCCCTACCTGATCGGCGACCCGCTGAGACTGGGGCAAATTCTGATCAATCTGGTGGCCAACGCCATCAAGTTCACCGATCGAGGAGATGTGCTTGTCCGCGTAGCCGTGGAGACATCGACGGAGGGCGCGGTGCGGCTCTGCTTCTCCGTTCGAGATTCCGGCGTAGGCATGACTGAGGACCAGGTCTCGCATCTCTTTGCGGCCTTTACCCAGGCGGACACGTCGATCACTCGCCGCTACGCGGGAACGGGACTCGGCCTGGCGATCTGCAAGCAGCTCTGCGAGCTGATGGGCGGCGGCATCTCCGTCGAGAGCGAACTGGGTAAAGGAAGCACCTTCCGCTTCAGCGCGAACTTCGGCATCGCCGCCGATGCACCCCAGGTGCAGGCCCGGGCACGGCTGAGCGAACTGTGGAGAAAGTCGCTCATGGTCGTCGAGGACGATGAAAGCGCAAGAGACGTTCTGACCTCCATGCTGGTTGCGAACGGCTTTGTGGTGAACGCGGTTTCCTCCGGGGAAGAGGCGTTGAATAGCCTCTCGGCTGCTTCGGTTGCCGGAGAGCCGATCGAACTGGTGCTGATGGACTGGCGAATGCCAGGCCTGGACGGGATCGAGACCGGGCGGCGTATCAAGGGCGATCCAAATCTCTCCCACACGCCGGCGATCCTGATGGTCACGGCCTTTGAGAGGGAAGAATTCCTGGGCAGGGCGCAGGAGTTTGTGCCGGACGGATTCCTGACCAAGCCGGTCAATGCATCGGTCCTCATCGATACGATCGCGAACATCTTCGGAGTGAAGTCGTCAGGCGCGGCAGAAGATCCTGCCCCCGCGGCTGAGGCCGCGACGACGTTAAAGGGACGCCGCGTCCTGCTGGTCGAGGACAACGAGATCAACCGCGATCTGGCAGCCGAACTTCTTGGAGATCTTGGCATAGCCGTGACCATCGCCGTAAACGGCCGAGAGGGCGTCGACCGGGTCACCGCGGAGCCCTTCGACCTGGTCCTCATGGACATCCAGATGCCGGTGATGGACGGGCTGACGGCGACCCGGGCGATTCGCGCCGATGACCATTATCGCGATCTGCCTATCCTCGCCATGACCGCCCATGCGATGAGCGGGGACCGCGAGAGAAGCCTCGAAGCGGGAATGAATGACCATGTCACCAAGCCAATCCACCCCAACCGGTTGACCGATGCCCTGCTGCGATGGATGCCGGCGAACCAACCGAAAGAAGCAATTCAGAATCAGAATTACATCGAACCAGGATTGGAGGTTCGGCCTGTGCAGCCTCACGATGGCATTCCTCAAGAATTGCCACCATTCGACATCCAGGCCGCTTTGGAACGTTGTAACGGCAAGACCGGCCTGCTTCTCAAGATGATGTTCGGCTTCCGGGACAAATATTCCGATGCGGTCTCCAGGCTGCGAAAGAACCTTGCCGCCGGACAGGTCGAAGGCGCCGAGCGGCTGGCGCACTCGCTGAAGGGTGTTGCCGCGACACTGGAGGCCACGGATCTGGCTGAGGCCGCATCGTCTCTGGAAAGCGCGCTGCGGCTCGGGCAACGGGAAAATCTCGACGCCTTGCTCGAAGCGATGGAAGGGGCCCTTGGTCCGGCCATCGCTGCTGTAAACACCATGGGCACAACACCACCGGGCGCGCGTCGACCGGCCCTACCGGCGCCGAGCTCCGCCGGACCCGGGTCGGTCAAGCGACGCTCGCGCATCCTGGTTGTCGACGACGAGCCCTCGAACATCGACCTGCTGGTTGAAGCGCTGGGCGGCAACTACGAAGTGCTCTCGGCAACCGACGGCCAGTCGGCTTTGGAGATCGCCGCCACCTCGATGCCCGATGTGGTGCTGCTCGATGTCATGATGCCCGGCATCGACGGATATGAGGTTTGCCGGCAGCTGAAAGCGGACCACGAGAACTGGGACCTGCCCGTCCTGGTCGTCACCGGGTCTCTGGGAGTGGAGGACGAAGCCAGGGCGCTGGAAGCGGGTGCGGTCGATTACATCACCAAGCCAATCTCGCCCGCGGCGGTGAGGGCGCGGGTCAAAAGCCAGCTGGCCCTCAAATCGACGAGAGCGGCGATGAGCAACCAGATTGCCCTGGAACGGAGCAGGGCTTTTACCGAATCGATGATCGAGAACTCACCGGCTGCCATTATCGTCGCCGGCAAGGATTACGTAATCAGTGCCGTAAATCCCGCTGCCGAGAGATTGCTCTGGTATACCCGCGAGGAACTCATCGGCAGAAAGACGCCGTTGACCATCTACGACGCGCCGGAGGTCAAAGAGCTTGCCCGACAGCTCTCAGAGGAACGCGGGTGCACCGTTTCCCTTGAGGAAGCTATCTTCTCCGGGGAAAACCTTTCCGGCCGGGGACGGGAATGGATCTTTGTCCGTAACGGAGGGTCGAAGACCATTGTCGAGGTGACGGTCACACCGCTTAAGGACAAATCCGGCCAGCCCACCGCCTTCATGATTACTGCGTACGATATCTCCGAACGCAAGCGGCGCGAAGAATACATCTCCCATCTTGCGCATCACGACAAGCTGACCGGATTGCCTACCCGCCAACTGCTGGCTGACCGGCTCAACATGATGATTTCGCGATCGAAACGTTACTCCGCTCCGTGTGCGCTGTTGATGATTGACTTGAACAATTTCAAGCGCATCAACGATTCGCTCGGTCACCACGTTGGGGACATGGTGCTGGCCGAGACCGCACGGCGGCTGAGTTTGGCAGTCCGGGCGGTCGACACCGTGGCGCGCATGGGCGGTGACGAATTCGTCGTATTGGCAACCGACCTCAAGTCTTCTTCCGACGCCTTGCGGGTGGCGGAAAAACTCTTGTCCGCCTTGAGCCCGCCGTTAGTGTTAGGCGAACGCGAGCCCATCAACGTTAGCGCAAGCATCGGTGTCTGCATCTTCCCCGACGGAGGAGCCGACGCGGACATGCTGATGCGAAACGCGGACACCGCGATGTACCACGCGAAAGCCTCCGGTCAGCATTCCTATCAGGTATTCAGCCAGGAAATCGCCGCGCTGGCGGTGGAGCAGCGGGGCATGGAGGCCGCCCTGCGCGATGCTCTCAACGAAAACGAACTGCAGCTCCACTATCAGCCCCAGTTCTCCCTCGCCGATGGCGAGATGGTGGGCTTCGAGGCACTGTTGCGGTGGACGAGCAAAAGGTTCGGGGTGGTGTCTCCGGCACGCTTCATCCCCCTGGCG
Organism: uncultured Acidobacteriota bacterium; assembly: GCA_963744185.1. Lineage (GTDB taxonomy): Bacteria > Acidobacteriota > Terriglobia > Terriglobales > Acidobacteriaceae > Telmatobacter. The sequence goes on from CAVUSR010000005.1 coordinate 39,172, forward strand.
GAAAAGACCGGGCTCATTCTTCCGATCGGCGCCTGGGTCATCCACACTGCCTGCCGGCAGTTGACGAAACTTCATGAACAGTTTGGACCGCAGTTGGTCATGGCGGTGAACGTTTCAGCGCGCCAGCTCGATCAGCCGGACCTGCTGCAGGTCATCGAGGACGCGTTGCACGAGAACCGCCTGGACCCCAGTTGCCTGGAGATCGAAATCACCGAGAGCCTGCTCATGAATGACGCTCCCAAAGCGCAGTCCTTTTTTGAGGGACTGCGCAACCTCGGGGTCCGCATTGCCATCGACGATTTCGGCACCGGCTATTCCAGCATGTCGTATCTGCTGCGATTCTCGGTGAATCGGCTGAAGATCGATCGCTGTTTCATTCAGGACTGTTCGACAAGCGAGAACAGCGCGGCGGTGACCAACGCAATCATCGCCCTGCTCTCACCAGCTCAAAGTATCGGTGGTGGCGGAGGGGGTCGAGTCGCGGGACCAGATGAACTTTCTCAGGGGCGCGGGATGCGACGACGTTCAGGGCTATTACACCGGCCGGCCGATCCCGCCGGAGTTGATTTCCGCTGCGAGACTGGTCTGAGAAGGGCTAAATCAGGAGTGCCGATCAGAAAAGCCTGGGGCGACGAAAGCTAGGTAATCACCCAGAACGAGGCAGGCAGGCAGCGGCAAAGAAATTCCTTTGTCTCAGAAACGCGATCGGTTTCCGAATCACACTCGCTATGTTGTTGATGGAGTTTGGTGGACCTGATCGGGATCGAACCGATGACCTCTTCCATGCCATAGTCCCAACATTAGGTTTTTCAACAACTTACAAGACCCCGGTGGCTACCTAAGTCCTTGTAAGCTGGTACTACTCCCAGATCGGACGTATCGCAAAACGTATCGCGTTTTCGCGCATGAAATCTCAAGTCGGCAAGAAACCACGGCGAGCCCTTAGTTCTAAGCGAAGCTCCTCACGGAGTGCCTTGCTCTTCCTGAGTCGTTTGAAAAACTGTTCCAGGACACTCACCATAATTGCATTCACACTCACGCCCTCCTCTTCCGCCCAGGCGCGGATTACGGACCGAGCTTCAGCCCCCACATGCAGGAGTTGAGGCTTGGATAGCGGCAAACCGGCTTTCCGAGTCTGAGTGATCTTCACGTCTTTCCGTTCAACATTACGGAGGGCGAAAAGAACGACTCTCGAAAGATCGCCAGCCACTCGGGCCTCTTCCGTGACCGCCTCCCGTAAATCAATGGGGAGCCGCAGGGTCATGCCAGCCCGGTCTTCCGTCCAGCGCTGTCCCTCGCGGTTCACGTTTCGACCTGTTTTCTGTGTTGCCAAGGCGTCTGAATTCCTATCGAAGTGACATGCTCCGCAGTCATAAAGTCCGAATCAAAACCCTCCGCGAGTGTCGTCTTTTCTATTGAAATGAAAATTTCAAAAGACGAGACAATTTTAGCGTAATAGAGCGAAGCCCTGCCGTGACCCGCTCAACGTGTCGCAGACTTGCGGGAAAATATTCAATGACCGATTCTCTTGAGAATAGAGAAGCTCATGCTTCTCATATCCAGCCATCACCCGGAGCGGAGGTGTCGGTCAAGGTCGCGAAGCGCCGCGCTAGCGGTCGAAGCGAAGCGGAGAGCCTTGACGGACACCGGAGCGGAGGGTACGGGGGTCGATGATGGCGAGTTGCTTCGTGAATTTCTACTACGGATCTGGCTTATTTCCATTGTTTGCCTCGCGAAGGTAGAGAATCGGTAGCGGATATTCATGAACGAAGCATAGGGTCGGAGAGGCTGATGGCCTTTCGCCTCCCCCGATGACGCCGAAAATTGACAATTCGATTTCACTCACCAGCCGTGCGGCCCAGTACGTCCGAATGTCCACAGAACATCAACAGTATTCTCCACAAAACCAGTCGGACACCATCACGAAATATGCCATCACTCACAATATGGACATCGTCGCGACATACGATGACCATGGACGAAGCGGCCTCAACCTGGCGGGCCGGGACGGGCTGAGCCAGCTTTTGAGGGATGTTGAGCAAGGAAATACGAACTTCACGGACCTCTTGGTCTACGATGTGAGCCGCTGGGGTCGGTTCCAGGACGCAGACGAAAGCGCGTATCACGAATATGTTTTGAAGCGTGCCGGTATCCGGGTTCACTATTGCGGAGAGCAGTTCGCAAATGATGGGAGCATGGCGTCTGCACTGATGAAGACTCTCAAGCGGACGATGGCAGGAGAGTACAGCCGGGAGCTCTCGGTCAAGGTTTTCGCGGGGCAATGTCGTCTCATTGAACTCGGATTCAGGCAGGGTGGTCCTGCTGGCTACGGTCTCCGACGCCAACTGATTGATCGTGATGGCAGAGAAAAGGGATTGTTAGCGCGAGGCGAAAGGAAGAGCTTGCAAACGGACCGCGTTGTCCTGGTGCCTGGGCCGGAGGCCGAGATTCGAGTAGTGCGGGAACTTTTCTCGCGGTTCATTGAAGATGCGCAGTCGGAAAAGAATCTCGCGTTTTATCTCAACAGCAAAGGTGTGCTCTCCGACATGGAGAAACCTTGGACGAGAGCGACAATTCACCAGATTCTTACCAATCCTAAGTACGTCGGGGCCAACGTATATAACCGCCGTTCTTACAAGCTGAAGATGAAACGCCTGATAAATCCGCCTGAAATGTGGATTTCTCGAAGTGATGCATTCAAGGCAATCGTTCCCACGAATGTCTTCTTGAAGGCTCGGCAGATTATCGATGCTCGACATATTCACTTGTCAGATGACGACTTGCTCGCCCGGTTGCGATCTCTCTTGGAGAGATGCGGAAAACTGTCGGGAATACTCATCGATGAGGCAGAAGATATGCCCTCAAGCTCAATCTACATGTCGCGCTTCGGCGGCCTGCATAGAGCTTACGAGCTTATTGGTTGGAGCGACCGGCGAGATTCCAGCTTTATTGAAGCGAATCGAGAATTGCGTCGGCGGCATCAAGACTTGGTCCAGATCATTGTTGCGGACTTGCGAGCTACTGGGGCGCATGTAGAGGTGGACGACCGCTCCGATCTGCTGACGATTAATCACGAATACATGGCGTCTCTCATTCTCTCAAGATGTCAGGAGACAAAAGCGCTGTCGCCACGTTGGCGGCTCAGGTTCGATGCCGGCCTGGTTCCGGACATTACCATAGCCGCTCGATTGAATCCTGGGAATCAGACTGTTATGGATTACTACCTGCTCCCGAGCATCGATCTTCTCTGGAAACGGCTCAGTCTAGCGACTGACAATGGCGTCTCACTAGACCTATATCGATTCGATACCCTGAATCTGTTTCTCAACCTCGCAAGAAGAGTTCCCGTGGAGGATGTAGCGTGAACGAGCAGCAAGTTGAATCGATTCCAATATCAGAGATCCGGATCATAAACCCACGATCGCGCAATCGAATCAAGTGGCAATTGGTCGTTCAGAGCATAGCAACTGTAGGTTTGAAGCGGCCTATCACCGTCGCGCAAAGAGGTCAATCTACTTCTGACGGCAAACGCTACGATCTGGTATGCGGACAAGGACGTATGGAGGCTTTTGTCGAGCTTGGTGAAATGTTCATTCCAGCAATCATCATCGAGGCACCCGAACAAGATCGTCAGTTGATGAGCCTGGTCGAAAACATAGCCAGAAGACCGGCATTGACCCATGCCATTTTGTTTGAGGTTCGGGTTCTACGTGAAAGGGGGCACTCAAGCGAGCAGATTGCTCGTAAGCTCGGCCTCGATCGGGCGTACCTCTATGGAATTTGCAACCTCATTGATAAAGGGGAAGAATTCCTTGTGTTGGCCGTCGAGGCCGGTCGTATCCCGCTCAGCGTTGCTGTAGAAATCGCCACTGGCAACAATCATGAGATTTCCAGGGCACTGTCCGAAGCATACGAGAAGGGTGATCTGCGTGGAGCGCGCATCACTGCCGCCCGCCGAGTCATTAGCCAGAGGTTAGAGAAGCAGAGGCTTCAAGGAAAGACCTCACCGATGCGGCGCAAACTCACCGGGGAATCCCTGGTCCAGGAGTATAAGCAGAAGATTCGTGAGCAGACCGCCTTGGTCGTGAAAGCTAACCGCACGAGAGATCGACTGATTTTATTGACTTCCGCCGTCCGAGTCTTATTCGCAGACGAGAACTTTCGAACGTTATTGAAGGCCGAAGGTGTCCAGTCTGTGCCTGCCGAGCTCGCAGGGAGGCTTCAACAATGAAACGTGCAAGCCGCCAATCTCCGTTCTGCTTTTCAGAACAACATCCTAACTCTGCCGCTGAGCTCGATAGTTCCACAGAGGAATGCAAGTGCGGAGGTGCTCCGTTCCTCCATATTCAAACAAATCCTCTCGTCTGTGCGCGAAATCGGCCTTATCGAGCCGCTGGTCGTTTATCCGCAGGAAGGGAAGGGCTTTCTGCTACTGGATGGACATCTCAGATTTGAGGCTCTCAAGATATTGGGGACTGAGGAAGTTAAGTGCATCCTCTCCACGGACGATGAGAGCTACACGTACAACAAGCGAGTCAACCACATCCCACCTGTAGCCCAGCACTTCATGCTCATGGAAGCTCTAAAGAGCGGAGTCGCCGAGGAGCGCATCGCCGCTACCCTAAACGTGGATGTTGCGGCAATTCGGAGGCGGGCGCAAATGCTCGAAGGAATTTGCCCCGAGGTTGTAGAGATGTTGCGCGACAAGAAGCTAAGCCTGGAATTGTTCCCGATACTGCGAAAGATGAAAGCGATTGGACAGATCGCAACGGTGGAGCTAATGGTACTTCGCAATGACTACACTGTAGCGTTTGCAAAGACCAGGCTGGCCATCAGTCCTCCGGCCCTTCTCGCAAAGGTCTCAACGGCACGGCAAAACAAGGCTAATGCCGACGCCGCTGATACACTCCTGGGCGAGGATACCGATGGCATCATACAGAACCTGAAGGCAATCGAAGAGACCTACGGAACCGACATTCTCACGCTCACAGTGACATGCGCCTATCTCGACCGTCTGTTCAGTGATGAGAAGATCGCCCGTTACTTGGAACGGCATCATCCAGGCCCTCTCGAAACGCTGAAGACGATCATCTCGGATTTTCGACCTCCTCCAACCATGGAGAAAAGTGCTAGCGCGCAATAATTCCGGGCAAGGTGTTCATCCAACGTGCGCTATGCACCATCGGACAATATCAGCCGCTATTATTATGTCCACGGCCAAAAGAAAGTGGCCTGGGTATGCGAATATTCGTCGCCATTACGGATCAGGATTGGTTCAACCTGCACGCATCAAGTGTGCAGGTTGACGAGGTAAACTTCTGGCGACCGTCACCTACAGCCAATTTCAAAGCGCTCCAGCCGGGAGAGTTGATGCTGTTCAAATTGCATTCTCCCCTCAATTTCATTGCCGGCGGGGGCTTTTTTACTAGATTTCTTCATCTACCTCTGAGCCTCGCCTGGGAAAGCTTCGGTAGGGCGAACGGCGTCGTCTCTGTTGAAGAAATGCGAATGCGGATTGGGAAATATCGGCATTTAGATTTCGCGTCTACGGATAATCCGAATGTGGGGTGCATTCTGCTTGCCGAGCCATTCTTCTGGCCCAGGGATCTTTGGATACCCTCTCCTGCCGAATTCAGTCGAAATAATCAAGTAGGGCAAGGCTTCGATGCCGAATCGGGTACAGGCAAAGCGTTATGGGCTGCGGTATCGGAGCGTCTGGCTGTCCAGCCGCCGCCGCAGATCGAAACCGCAACCGCGACACTCTCGGCGATCGAATCGAACGGCTATGGGAAACCTCAAATTGTCCATCCACGACTAGGCCAGGGCACCTTCCGAGTTTTGGTGACAGAAGCCTATGAACGGCGCTGTGCGATCACTGGCGAACGCACGCTGCCTGTTCTGGATACGGCGCACATCATGCCGTTCTCCGTTTGCCAGCGGCACGAGCTCTCAAATGGAATTCTGATGCGCAGCGACCTGCATCGGCTATTTGACGGTGGCTACCTGACCATTGACCCCGCTGACCGTAAAGTGGTTGTCAGCAAACGTATTCGTCAGGAGTTTGATAATGGTAAGGAATACTATCGACTTGAGGGACAACAGATCCGCGAACCAAATAACTTAACCTTCAGACCCCTCACAGAAAACATCGAGTATCACGCATACAACAGATTTCGATAACCGGCTCATCCCTTATTGTGATCTGTGCGTTTTCAGCAGTTATACATTTCTCGCCTGCTACCCAACCATCCAACCCCGCATTAGCCGCGCTGATAACGCTCCGCCAACCCCAGGACCGTCATGTTGTCATTGATCACATCATGAGGGATTAGCGCATATTTCCACGGCTTGCCGCCCGTTGCTGACGCATACTCGGTTGCGTGGGCGCACCATTCCACGGCAACTTCCTGCTTTAGCTTTACCTCGTCATCATCAAGTTCTGCTCTCGATTTTGGTTCGAGCATATAGATACCGCCCATAGTCTCCGCAACGAAGTCGGGTTGATATTCCGGCTGCTCTGCGCCCCACTTGTAGAAAAGTTGGAACTGGCCCTTACGAGGCTTGAACCACTTGGCACGTTCTCGCTCCAATATCACTGCGAGTCTCCGCTCACTGTCTGACTGGAACTTCTCGACTGAATACAGGCAGTGTTCAAACCCGCCAAAAAGATACTTCGCGATATTGTTCTTGTCTGGAGGCGAATAGCGAAAATCCAAAACAGAGTCGTTGGCTGACACCGTGTAAGCACTCGGCTTCAACTCGGTGAACCCCTTGTTGATCTTCGTTTCGTAGCCGCCCACTTCCTCCCAGAAATGCTCCTGCATCTGTGCATGAATGAACCTGGCGATCTCGCGTTGATGACACCGCAAAACTTTAGCTGTTTCCGCTTCTGACAAATAGCCCTGGAAATGCTTGACGGTTTGTGAAGCAAGTTCATACAGGAGGTCCGCATGGTCATCGTAGGAAATATCGTCAAAGTCAACGAGGCCGCTGACGACATAATTCTCAAGCCGTTTCTCCTCGATGCCGCCTGACCCGAGCGATAGAACCTCACGCTCGCCCGTCCGAAGGTATTGGCTCCAGAGTTCCTCGGAAGGAACCGGGTACCGCAAACTCTCTAGACGCAGATCGAACGGGCTGAAGCCAGACCTAACCACTCCGACGGGAACGATTTGAATGCGGGGAATGTCGATTGTCTGGCGCTGGACAAGTTCCGTCGTCCTGGCAACGACTGAAGAAATGTCAGGTTGTTCGGCGATTCCTTCCAATTCGAGTTGTGCAGGGCGGAACTGTTCTGTCACCGCCTTAATAATCTCGGCTTGGATGTCCGGCTTACTCAATGCCGCCAGCGAAGGCGCTCTCTGCGGTTGATTCTCAAGGTTCTTGATTACCGTATACGCGATCTGAGCAACTCGTTGCTCCTCAGGCTTTGAAAAAGTTGGGGGAATGTCTGCACCCGCGACGGTGGTATTGCTCGTTGTCTGAGCGGGGACAATGCCAAGTTTGGTGGCGAGCTGGGACTGTGAAACCACCGTTCTTGTCTTCTGTTCAAGATCGCCCGAATCAAGGACGATAGCCTTCAGCCGGATGGGTGAGTCTGCCTTGTTTGCTTCATCCACGATCTCCTGGAAACGATCATGCGCGACAATGCTCAGGCGATCCACCGCCGCCACATTCGTCCGCTTGCCGTATGGGAGACGGAGTCCACGGCCGATCGATTGTTCAATCAAAGTTCGCGCATGGGCGGCACGCAGAGGGATGATCGTGTACAGGTTGGTTACATCCCAGCCCTCTTTAAGCATGTTGACGTGGATGACGATCTCGGTGGGCTCGTCAGAATGTTCGACTTTGAGGAGACGTGAGATCATCTCCTCTTCTTCTGCGCCGGTCTTGCTTGAATCAACCTGTATGACCTTGTCTTTGTACGCACCCTGAAAAAAGTTGTCGGATTGGATCAGGTCAAGCAACTTCTTTGCGTGCCCCGTATCGCGGGCGATGACCAGGACAAACGGTTTGACGATCTCGCGGGATGTCTCACGGGCGTAGGTCTCAAGCTGGACTTTCACGCTCTCATGAAGCCGGACACCGTCCTCCAACTTAAGCTGCTCGATTTCCTCGGCTGACATTCCCGCCGGGTTGAAGTCCTTTCGAGTGATAACAGCTGGCTCTTTGACGAAACCGTCGTCCATTGCCCTGGCGAGTGGATAGTCCAGAATCACATTCTTGAACGGAACCGGCCCTTTGGGGGATTCTGTGAATGGCGTGGCGGTCAGCTCAAGTCCAAGCACCGGTTTCAGCTCGTTGATCGCTCTTTGTCCCGCAGAAGCGCGATAACGATGAGATTCATCCATCACCAGGACGAGGTCCGGGAGTCCTGCGAGATACTCGAAATAGCTCTCTCCGATGTACTCAGAGAGCCGCTTGATCCGGGGGGATCTGCCGCCCCTGACCTCGGAGCTGATCTTTGAGATGTTAAAGATGTTGATCTTGCAGCGGAGCGTGATGTCAAAGAGTGTCGTTGCCATCGACTCGTAGTTGTCGCCGGTGATGATGGCCGGGGCATCGGTCGCAAATTCGGAGATGCCTTTGAAAACGTATTTCGGCGTGTTCGGGGTGAAGTCGGCGATCAGCTTGTTGTAGATGGTGAGGTTTGGCGCAAGCACAAAGAAGTTATTGATACCATGGGCCAAGATGGAGATAGGTAATGAAGGCGCCCATTAGGCGGGTCTTGCCTACGCCCGTGGCCAGGGCGAAGCAGAGCGAAGGAAAGTCTCTCTCAAAGCTGGTCACGGATGGGAATTCGGCGTGGATTGCGGCCAGCGCGGTTTCTATATCCGCATCCTTGCGAGGGGGGGCGATTTCCGTCACGCGATCCAATATCTCTAACGAATGGCGTTGAGGCGCGCGAAGACTGAGGCGTCCGGCGATGGCATTCACATGACGGTTCATTCGCCCACCTCCGCTCCAAAGAGCGATTGCTGACCGGGCTTAGGTGGTGCTTTGGGCAGGTTCTCGACCTGAAGGCTGTAGTCGTCGTGGCCCCACTCACAGCGGGAAAGACCTGTTTCGGAATTTTCTTGACGGTCAGGCTGGGATAGCGATCTGCCTTGCCTCGGAAAGCAGTGCACAGAACGAGTAGGCTACGCTCCGGGCCACTTCATCGTTCAATTGCTGGAGCTGTTCCGGGGTCAGTTGTGCGGTGGTGACGTAGATGAAGTCACGCTCGGTGGAGTAACCCTGCTGCCAGTAGATGGTGTCGCTCGGCGCATAGGTGAAGCCCTCCAATTTGCAAACAGCTTCAGCCAGCATGGCGGCGTTGTATTCCTTACTGATAACCCAATTTCCCCATTTGTCTTCTTTCAGAAGTGAAGGCGCGAGCCGGAAATAGCGAAAGCCACCGCCGCCTTTCCATCCGGTGGCTTCGGTCACACCTCCAGGGTCGTCTCCATCAATCACCTTCTTCAAACGCGGAATGATGTGGGAGTGGATGTGCTCGCCCAGTTCGATCATGATCCAGCGGCGGCCCATTTTATGGCTACAGCGCCAGTGGTGCCGGAACCAGCGAACGAATCGAGAACGAGATCGCCCGGCTTGGTCGCGATGTGAATAATGCGCTCGATGAGACGTTCTCGGGCTTCGGAGTTGTCGAACGCTTCATCGTCCCGGAAAGCGCCATGTATTTCTTTTTTCGCCTCGTCGGTTGTTCCGACTTCCTCGGTGCGGCCACCATAGTCTCAGGGACAACACCTTCCGTGTCATCTCCTGACAGATAATCGCTTGATGCGGGGCATCCCGTTACCGTCCTTACCGAAATAGATTCGCCGCGTCGGACTAGCTCCTCAAATTTATCTTTGCCGATACGCGCCAACAGCTTCCCCAGGTGGACGATGACTTTTCTCCCGGACGGCGAGATTAATCTGGTATAGTGCTAACGCTTGCGTGTCCAGCTTGTGCAGTCGCAGGATATCGCTACTCCAAGGCCCACGTGGATCATTGTCAGGATTCTGTATAGCTGAGCTCGTCTGCATCGGCGCTCAGCGGAAGCGGATTTCGGCTTGACCTCAAATGCTCTGGATCTCTTCGCATAGACGAGGATATAGTCGTGTGCGATCGGAGAATGCCGCGTCTATTCTCTCGCGTGAGTATCTTTTCTCCCAAACAATCGTTGCGACGAAATTTGCTCGGCCGAAGATCTCGTCACACAAGACCTTGAGATAATGCAGCTTCATTGTCATCAATCGTAATCCAAATGACTGCCATCGTCTGACAGAAGTCGCTTCGAAGTATTTCCAGGCGATCTCGCATCAGGGAGAGCCAGAGTGAGTGCTCAATCCCATCATCATAATGTGTCGAATGCAGAACCGGTGTTATACGGAGGATCGATGAAAACACACTTCACCTTGCCGGTGAACTCCTGCTCAAGCGCTTTAAACGCGAGCAGGTTGTCACCGAAGATCAGGCGATTATCGAAGATGTCATTGTCGGTGACACGGTGCGCTGCGTGATAGCTCTGTGCAGGGTCTTCGAGCAGGATGCGCGGCTCCAGCTTCGGCCGGTTCTCTTTGCCAATCCAAGTCAGTTCAAGTTTTTGCTTTTTACTCATTCCGTCATGTCCTTCTGCCGCAGGACTAGCCGCTTCGTTCGGCACTGCCACTGTCTGAGCAGGTGCCGCACTGGCTGTACCGCTTGCTTGCGAGAGTTGAGCCATGACATCTCTGCTTAATGTCTGTGCAGAGTTCAAATTTCGGAAGATGGCAAGGTATCCCTGAGTCTGATCAAATATTGCTTCAGCTCGCGTGTAGATCGTCTCTGCTATTTCGAGTGTGTTTCGGGACAGTGAGGCTTGGTCCTCGGTGGTCAGAACTATTTCTGACTTGTCGATGATGTCGCGATGACGTCTAGCAACGATATGCAGGATGAAGAAAACAGCATGTCGGTAAAACATCATTCGACGTGATTGCGCGGTCTCGGCCCGTTCGGAGCCCCTGAGGATTTCAGCAAGGTACTTGAAAACCGCTACTCGCCTAGCGAGAGCGATCCCCGAAAGAGAATCACTAAAGAGCAAGGCGTAGTAGGGAGCATTGCGATCATAGAGCTGGCCTTGCTCTTTCTTGGCAATGACCGCCAATTCAGTTCGGCCTTTCAAGCTGGCAAGAGCCAGCGCGGCTTGCTGGATTGTGATGACGTTGGCATTATCAGGGTCGACTTGGCCGGTCGGACGGTACAGATACGTGATACCAGAAAGAATTAGCTCTCTCCGCAATCGCTCTTGGTTGGGATCGAGCGCGGCGAAGTCGATTCCACTGACCGCATTTTGTGTATTGCGAGCTTGGGTAATACTTTGCCCCAGGGCACCGTCTGCCTCTCCAATCTCAATGAGAGTTATCAGGACATACGCTTCATTGGAAACGGCACCTGAGGTCGTGGCGGATTTATCGATTGCGCCTACAGTCTGCGCACCGTTCACGATTGAAAGTGCCTTTAAGGCGAAGATCCCTTGCGCTTGTGTTGCACCAGGCTTTGGAACGATGGAGGTGCAAATGGCGGTGAGACCATTGTTCAGATAAAACAATTCGCTTGGCTTGTCAGTGAGTGTGGCGATGATGGCATCGTTAACAGGCTGCGATCCTAGAAAATGGCGAATGTTCTTCTCAAAGAGCCCCGTCCCATGATCCTTATATAGAACAGCGAGTTCGGCAGCAGAAACAAGACCGTAAAATGATCGGCGAGGAGCATCTACACCGTGCCAGCTCCTGAGGGTCATATCAATGTTGACGGGCGCGACCAAATGCTCCGCTGTCAGCCAAAGATGGACCGCAGCCGCCCCGGAATCTTTCCATTCGAAACGAGTTGAAAACTGATTTAACTCAACTTTAAGAGCCTCCAGGTCCGAGATGGCGTGAGGTCCTAGACCTGTACCCAGATGAGCCTGAAATCCGACGACCACTAAACCTGCGGTATCCAAAGCATCTTCAACTTCGGGTTGCACCCTGGCAAAGTCCGCATTGAAACGTTCGTATCGACCCTCAATGAGGTCTTTTATGCCACCGCAGAATTTTCTATTTTCTCCCTGGTCCGGTGCGTCACCGATTTTAGATTGCACTACGAAGAGCCGATTTTGAACGTGATCGAAGTGGATCGCATCGATTCCGTTGTCGTCGTAACCGTCAACCACGGCAAATACGGCTTGAGCTGGAGCGACATTCGCGAGTTTCTGAATCGCGAAGGCCGCTAAGGACCTGCTGAGTCGATTCTTTTCTTGCTGTTCCGCCTCGGTGATCGTGGCAGGTGCCTGGATCATCGAGAAGTAGCGAGCCTTCAAGGCTTCTTTGATCTGGATTTTGAGCGCGTCGTTATCAGGCATGGTCTCTCAGTTGCCATCGGATTGTGAAAAGGCGTTTCAAAGTAACTGTCTGCTTCAGCTTGCCTTCGATACTTGCGATCAGGTCTTCACGTTGCTTGTCAACCTTATCCTGGGCATCGAACAAAGACCGCCGCTTGTCGTTTCGCTGCGACTCCAAGTTGCGTATCTGCTTCTGAGTGGAAAGCTTCTCCTCAAGTGTAAGGGCTGACGTTGCGGATCGTCGCGCTTCCTTGATCTGGCGATCCAGCTCCTTGATTTCTCGTTCAAGCCCCAACTTCAGATCGTCTGCCCAACCATCCAGCTTGTCTGCCTCTTCCGCGAAGAATTGAGCGTTGCGCTGGGAGATTTCTCGTTTGATTTCACCTTGCCGTTCCTCAGTCTGGGCAGAGAGGGCGCTATCTATTGGTTGCGTTACGACCTCTGATTCAGAGTCGATCCCTGGTAAGCTCAGGAGCCTGGCCGTTACCTGCTGATCGAGTACCACTCCTAAATCGGTCATCCCAGCAAAAATCAAGTGATCCTCTGCTTGGTCGAGTGCCTCAACAGAAAGGCATGACAAGCTCAACCAGCCAGATTTTCCCACCAACGGCTCCAGCAGAGACACCTTTCCGGTGCGTCCGCTGTAGTCGAATTTGACCTCGCCCTGGGGGAGCTCACGTACTTTGGCGCGTTCGAGAAGCGCTTCGGCTAGGGGATGGTTAAGACGATAGAGGTGCGACTCGCCCGAACGTCGGGGGAGTTCGTAGAGCCCGAGGGGGATGTCTGCCTCCCTGGCTGCAAACGGGATGGATTTGAGGCGAAACGATGAGTCACTCAGGAATTCCGCATGCCCTATGAGTTCGTGTGCTGTGACGTGCATCAGCAATCGCTCAAAACGATTGAGGAAAGCCCGGGACGATTCGTCACGAATTCGGAGCTTTTCCCGGACCTCGTCATCAAAGTTCTCAAGCAGCTTTCGGCCCGTAGTTGTCATGGCCTCATTGATCTCAAGGCTCAATTCAAGCTGGAGCTGGTCGAATGCTGATTTGATTGCCTTGGGATCGCGGCAACGCTGATAGATGTCGGCAATGCGCTTTTCGAAATCGACGCCCGATTCGATGGCGCCGAGAACCTCGTCGCTCGCCCCAAAGACACCTTCGAAGAGCTGGAACTTTTCTGAGAGCAGTTGATAGACACGCTCGTCAGCGGCGTTGCTGCGATTTAGAAAGTTGACGACAACGACGTCGTGCTTTTGCCCGTAACGATGGCAACGGCCTATACGCTGCTCGATTCGCTGGGGATTCCAAGGAAGATCGTAGTTCACGACCAGGGAGCAGAACTGGAGATTGATGCCCTCTGCTCCCGCTTCCGTGGCAATCATGATTCGGCCTTCCTCCCGGAAGTAGTCCACAAGAGCAGAACGCATGTCAGCGGTTCGCGACCCAGAGATGCGGTCCGTTCCCTGATGCCGTTGCAGCCAAGCGCTGTAAATCTGTTTGGAGCGATCATCTGTGTTCGAGCCATTGAAAAGGACGACGCCGTCGGCAAACGGACTGTCCGCCAGAACCCGGAGCAGGTAACTTTGCGTCTTCCGTGACTCCGTGAAGATGATTGCCTTTTCGTCGGCTCCGATCTCATGGGCTTTTGCAAAGGCGATATGAAGCGCTTTGAGCAAAGCCTTCCCCTTGGCATTGTGCTCGATGGATGATGCTAGTCGGGCGAAACCTTCAAGGTCTGCGATCTCCTGTTCGATTGCCGCGCGGGTCGCGTCGGAGAGGTCTTCCGTGACCGGGTCGTCCTCCCACTCATCCGCAGTCTCGTCCAGAGCCTCGTAGTCCTCCTCAAGATGGTCTTCGAGGGCTGCATCAGGTTGCCGCTTTAGTAATTTGGCCCTGAGGCGATCTGCCATTGAGGTTAGTGCTCCAGCAATGGCGAAGGTCGATGATGCAAGCAGCTTTCTCAGCACAAGCGTCATAAGTGAGCGCTGGCTGGCGGGGAGAGCTTGGAGGTTGTCCCTCAATAGGTAGTTAGAGACCGCGTGGTAAAGTTGGTCCTCGCTCTGCTCCGGAGTGAAATTCTCGACCAACGGAAGTCGCGTGGTATACGGAATGTAGCTGGTGACTTGCCGCCGCAGGGTTCGATGGCATACAGGCTTTAGACGGGACTTGAGTGTCTGAAAGACTTGTTGTTGGCTCAGATTCGAGAATTGTTCTCGAAAACTTTTCAGGTCGCCAAACGTGTGCTCGTCAATAAAGCTTACGAGACCAAATAATTCCAAAAGCGAGTTCTGCAGGGGAGTTGCGGTTAGGAGCAATTTAGGTGCGTGGGCGAGCGCACGTTTGAGGGTGTTAGCGATGATGTTGGCCGGTTTGTAGACATTGCGAAGCCGATGAGCCTCATCAATGACTACCAGATCCCAAGGGGTGTTAGATACATCGGGTGCCTTGCCGCAGGCAAATTGATAGGAGCAGATGACGATTTCTCTGCTCTCAAATGGACGGAAATTGCCATGCTTGATTTCCGAGTTATAAGACTTTGCCTCAAGAATCCGGCAGGGCAGGAAGAACTTTTCCGTCACCTCCTGAAACCACTGCTTGCGAAGATTCGAAGGTGTGATGATCAGAATGCGACGTTTTCGTTCTGCCCACTTTTGAGAGAGGACAAGTCCGGCCTCTATGGTTTTTCCTAAGCCTACTTCATCCGCCAACAATGCGCCCTTTGCGAGCGGAGAGTTGAATGCGAACAGCGCTGCATCGACTTGATGAGGGTTTAGGTCTACCTGGGCGCTTGCGACGGCACCAGCCAATTTTTCCGCACTGTCCGAGGAGCATCGCTTGGTGAGCTCGTGCGCGAAATACTTTGCATGATACGGCGTGAGATTCATCGGGTCTCCTGCCGTGACAACTTTTTGAGTAATGTGTCCAAAGGCATGATCTCTGTCATTGTGTCGTGCTTGTAACTCTCCTGCCCTGGGTAAACGACGACCTGATGGTTGGCTTTGATGTCGGAGCAGCCAATATAAAAGCCTTTACTGGGCTTCGGATCGCTAAGTGAACGCTTCATCTCAATTGCCCATCGTTCATTTGGAGCGGTTTCCAAAACTAGGTCAATCTCGGCTCCGACAGAGGTGCGGTAAAACCACGCCTGTGTGTTGGCCGGTACCGCGCTCAAGATGTTTTCTATGAGCATTCCCTCCCAGCTCGATCCGACCACCGGATGCCCCAATAAGGCCTCCTGATCGCGAATCCCTAGCAGCGTATGTAGAAGTCCGCTATCCCGGACGTAGACCTTTGGGGAGCGGACAAGACGCTTGCCGACATTGGAAGCCCATGGCTGCAGACGACGGACAAGCAGGAGATCAACCATGATGTCGAGATATCTGCCGACCGTTTGGCCGCTGATTCCCAAGCCCGCCGCAAGCTGCGCCCCGTTCAGCATCTGGCCCTGATTGTGTCCGAGCATCTGCCAAAAGCGGTGAAGCGTCTCGGCTGGAACGCGTGGACCTAACGAGGGAACGTCGCGTTCCAGATAGGTCTGGATGAAGGCCGTGCGCCATTCGAAGCTCTGAACTTCGGTTTCCGCGAGATAGCTGTCTGGGAAGCCGCCGCGCACCCAAAGAGCCTGGCCGGCATTGGGGGAGAAACCAACTACTTCGCTTTCCAGGAATGGGGTCAGCTCCATATAGGCGATTCTGCCCGCAAGCGTCTCCGCAGATTGCTGCAAGAGATCAATAGAGGCTGATCCGAGTAAAAGGAACTGGCTGGTGCGTTTCCCTTTTCGCTTTCTCCGGTCGATCAAGCTACGCAGAGTTTGAAAGATTCCTGGAAGACGGTGGATCTCGTCCAGGATCACGAGCCGATCTTCGTAATCGGAAAGGTAGAGTTCTGGGTCCGCAAGCTTGGCACGATCTGAAGGGAGTTCCAAGTCGAGGTACAGCGCTGAATTGTCAGCGTCGCTGGTGAGACTGAGGGCAAGCGTAGTTTTGCCAACCTGCCTGGGCCCGAGCAAAGCAACGGCGGGGAACTGACCTAAAAGCTGAAGGAGCCGGGTTTTGGCTGCACGCTGAATCATACCTTGCAATTATTCCACAACACGGAAGAAATGCGAGGTAAATCTCCAGCCCAACGCATCCAATATCACATCCCCCTGCGGGTTTTGGAACGGGCCTCACAACACCCGGGAGCGCATGCATTCAGATCACTGCGAACGGGCGACTGGAAGGATTTGGTGGTCCGGCGCAAAGCTAAGAGCTGAAGTCTGCAATTTCGTACCGAAAGATGTGCAATTTGAATGTGACGCACATTGCCCCTCTAAAGGTACATATGTGCGGCAGGATATCTTGCACAAAACAAATCAGATGGAAGAGCAAAACCCTCAAAGTGCGTCTGCGCTTTATGTTCCACTACCGCACTTTACCTAAGAGACACCTGACGCCACAGCATTCCTCCACCGCTCTCCGAGCCTCCGAAAGCGCGGTCTTCGACCGCAACAAAAGCCGCACCTTGGCAGACAAAGTCTCATTCACCCTCACCGCTTTTGACGATGAGGGAAAGTGCTGCCGAATGCTGCCTTGTGCTGCAAAGTGAGGGAAGGTGAGGGCCGTCAATGAGATAAATCGATGGCCGCCTTGCATCAATGAAAATCCAATGGCAAACTCTTATTGAAATGTACTCGTCAATAAATATCGAGGTGTCTGAGGTGAAGGCGCTGGCCGAACGGCTCCGAGCTAGAACGGATCTCCTTCCGCTCAAGGCCAGGGGGCTGAAGAGATTTGCTGTTGAGTTGAACGCCATTTCAGAAGTCGGTCTTCCCTGGAAAGCGGTCTGGCGGATATTGCGGGATGTGGGCTATCAGGGAACATACCGGCAATTCGTTGCGATGGCGAATCGGCTCACAGGTAAACCCGCCTTGCCCAGGACGAAGACCAAGAACCTCCCTGCGCCAGCCGCAGAAAGGCAATCACCGCCCGCTGTCGCTGCGCCGGTAGCAAATCAGGGTACCGGGCAAGATGCCAAACCCGAATGGCAGATTCGAAGAGAGGCAGCAATGGCGGAATTGGATCGTCAGGCGGAAGAGAACCGGGCAAGGGAGGCGCGGCTCAATCGGCCAAAGCTTTTCAATCCTGCGCCATTCAAGGGCAGAGGTGAGGAATGATCGAACGATTGAAAGCCCAGGAAAGCAGTGTTGTTCGCGTTGCAAATGTCCAGATGAGGTGAGAGATGGAACTCCTGAATACCCCCACGACGCACGAACCGTTTGTCGCTCCTGAACGTGCCGCGGACTTCCTGGCCCTGTCACGGAAGACTGTGCTCAAACTGGCCCGGAGAGGCGACCTGCCGGCGCATCCCGTAGGTCGGGGAGTGCGCCAGATGTGGCGATTTCGCCTCTCGGAACTCTCTCGATGGTTGGAGTGTGAAGCGGTAAAATTGGACCAGCCATCGGGGTCGGAATGAGAGGAATGTCTCTTGAATCGACCACGGTATCAACACGGCTTTTTCAGCCGTCATCAGCGCAAGAAGGGGCCGGAAGTCTGGGTTTATCGATGGCGGGATATTGACGCCAAAGGCAAACCCAAAATGCGTGCTCTTGTAATTGGTTCAGTGAAGCAGTACCCAACGGAAACGGCAGCATGGAAGGCTGTTTCGACACTGCGCCTCGACGTTAACCACCACACCTCCCGTCCTGAAGGCTTGCCAGAAACATTCGAGCAATTGGTAGAGCACTATCGGTTGATCGAATTGGATCTGGAAAAAGAATCCGAGCGGAAGGTCGTACAGACGAAGCAGACCTACGCTGTTTATCTGAAGGCGAGAATCGTTCCGCGTTGGGGCCATTACCGTCTTCGGGAGATCAAAGCAGTAGCAGTAGAGCGGTGGCTTGGCTCCATCGACGATTTAGCGAATGGGACCAAAGCGAAGATCAAGGGCATCATGAGTGAAGTCTTCCAACACGCGATCCGCTATGGCTGGCTCAATGATGGAGAGAACCCCATCTTTGCGGTCCGCCAGAGCACCAAGCGGAAGCGGGTCACGGAACCGTTGGAAGTGGCAGAGTTCCGTGCGCTCATGCTGGAGTTGCCGCAGAAGATGCGCGTAATTGGCATCGTGGCGGCGACTACAGGGCTCCGCATCAGCGAAGTCCTGGGCCTGAAGTGGATGGACATCGATTGGAAGACGTTGCAGATGGACGTTACCCGGTCGGTCGTGGACGGCATTGTCGGGAAGTGCAAAACGGAGACTTCCCGCAGGCCGGTTCCCATCGATGAGCTGACCACTGCCGAGTTGCTGGCCTGGAAGCGTGAAACTTGCTACGCAGAGCCGGAGGACTGGGTCTTCGCCAGCGAACGAGTTCAGGGCAAAATGCCGCCCTGGGCCGATACGCTTCTGGATCGCTTCCTGCAACCTGCCGCAAAACGGGCCGGAATCACAAAGTGGGTCGGCTTCCATACTTTCCGGCACACCTACTCAACGCTGCTCAAAGCGAACGGGGAAGATGTCAAAGTGGTGCAGGAATTGATGCGCCACGCAAACATCTCCACGACGATGAACATTTACACGAAGGCTCTGACTTCAGCCAAGCGGGAAGCGCAAAGCCGGGTGGTCGATGTTCTTCTGGACCGTTCTAGGAATGTCGTAGAAAGTGCTGCGGAGGATGCAGCATGAGAACCAACGTATCGAAAGCGTATCGCGTTTTTTCTGCGAATCCGCTAAGTTGTTGGGTTTATTGGTGGACCTGATCGGGATCGAACCGATGACCTCTTCCATGCCATGGAAGCGCGCTCCCAGCTGCGCCACAGGCCCACTCGTCGCAGGGATGCAACCTTCTTATTGTCGCTGCTGCTCCTCGATTCGTCAAACAACTTGCGTCCGCGTCGCAGATGGCTTGATCCTGTCCTCCGGAGGGCAACGATGCACGCAGCCGTTGTGTACGAACTCGGTCAGCCGCCCCGCTACCAATCCTTTCCCGATCCCGAGCCAACTGACGGCGAAGCACTTGTGCGGGTCCGCGCCGCAGGGCTTCACCCCATTGTCAAGGCCCTTGCCAGCGGCACCCACTACGCGGGCACCGGCGAAGTGCCGATGGTTCCCGGGGTGGATGGCGTCGGCACACTTGGAGACGGCACGCGCGTCTACTTCGGCTTTGCCCGCAAGCCATGGGGAACCATGTGCGAGCGCACCGTCGTGCCTCGATCAAAATGTATTCCGGTCCCGGACGGTCTCGAGGACGAGGTTGCCGCAGCCATTGCCAATCCCGGTATGTCGGCATGGCTCTCACTCAAAGAGCGCGCGGCCCTGGTTCCCGGCGAAACCGTTCTGATCTCCGGGGTCACCGGGGTTGCGGGCCGCCTTGCGGTTCAGGCAGCGCGGCTTCTCGGGGCAAAACGCGTAATCGGCGCCGGCCGAAACCCCGAGTCCCTCCAGTCCGCGGGTCTGGATGCGGTGATTCGCCTCGACGAATCAGAAGAAGTCATTTCGAAGGCGCTCGCCGCAGAAGTGGAGCAGGGAATCGATGTCATCATCGACTACCTTTGGGGACGTCCCACGGAACTGATTCTTGACGCCATCGCTAAGGGGTTCCGCCCAGACCGCGCCCGAACCACTCGTCTCGTCGAAGTGGGCGAAAGCGCAGGCAAGACCATCACCATGCGCGGAGCCATTCTCCGCAGCGTGGACCTCCGCATTCTGGGCAGCGGGTTCGGCGCCGTTGCGCTCCAAGGGGTACTGGACGCCATCCCGGCTTTATTTTCCCTGGCCGCCAAAGGAGACCTGAGCGTTGATTTCGAACCCGTTCCTTTGAGCGAGGTGGAGTCTGCCTGGACCCGTTACGCCGGCGGCCGAAGAATTGTGTTCACAATCTGAGACTTGAACCCGGAAAACACACCTCATCGTGACAGGGAACACTTTAGGGGGTGTCTGGTGTCTAAGAAAATGGGTGCGCGGAACATTCGAAAAACCGCGAATGGTTCGTTTCCCGCGCACTCGCGCATTGCGGAATGAATTCCCGGCGGCGGCGTTTTACCGGTCGGGCGAGTGGCCGCAGTTTGGACGCAAAGATCGGCAGGATGAAGCCGGGATGCCAAACAAGCTTGAATTGCGGTAAGGTGGGAGGACACTGGTTTGCAGGCGGATCTCACCATGGGCAATATCGCCGGCGCGATAACGATTCAATCCGAAGAAGCCGCTCTCATCGCTGAACTGCGGGCGGGCTCGGAGGAAGCGTTTGCGTGGCTCATCGCGCGTTACCATCTACCCATCTACTCGCTTCTTGCGCGCACTGTGCAGAACCGCGCCGATGCCGCCGATCTCACCCAGGAGGTCTTCGTCAAGATCTTCCGCGGGGTGGGCGGTTTTCACGGCGAATCTTCACTGCGCACTTGGATCTACCGCATCGCGTTGCGTGAAGCATCCAACCAGCGTCGCTGGTGGATGCGCCACAAGCAGCAGGAAGTGCCTATCGAACAGGAGATCAGCGACGGCGAGTGCTCTACGCCGATACGGCTGAAGGAGATGCTGGTCGACCCTTCGGAATCCCCTTTCGAAGCCGCTGTGCACGCGGAGAATCGCGCGCGCGTTGAGGCGGCGCTGGCCGAGGTGCCGGAACCCTATCGCACCACCTTGATCCTGCGCGACATCGAGGGTTTTGTTTACGAGGAAGTAGCGGAGATGCAGGGCGTAAATCTCGGTACCGTCAAGTCACGGCTGGTGCGCGGACGTGCATTTTTGAAGGCCGCTCTCACTGCCCAGTTTCGCGAGGTTCACCGGGAATCCCACACCCCTGCATCGACCTCTCTTCAATTGCCCCGGAGCGAGGAGGCGAGATGAACGGCTGTGGCAGCATGCGGGCCCGATTCTCCGAGTATCTCGACGGCAGGTTGACGGGCGTGGAGATGCAGCGCATCGCCGCGCACCTTGAGGGCTGCCGGGTTTGCGCCGCAGAGTGGTACTCACTCCGCCGGGTGCAGACATCTCTGGCCTCGCTCGGTCCCGTACCGGAACCCGAAAACCTCCTTCTGCGCGTCCGCGTTGCCGTCAGCCAGGAACGCGCCCGCCGCAAGCAGAGCCCGTTTCACCACTGGAATCTTGCCTGGCAAAACACCGTTGGCCCCTTCCTGCTTCAGGCGGCCGCAGGCTTTGCTTCAGCCGTACTCCTCATAGGCTCTGTCGCGGTGCTGGTGGGCCTCGTGGCGCAACCGCCTTCTGCTCATGCCGGCGATGAGCCGCTCGGTAACGCAACCGCCCCGCGTCTTCTCTATTCACTCAACGGCACCGGCGATAATGGCATGGCGTCCCTTCCGGGCCCGGTGGTGGTGGAGGCCTATGTGGATCGTTCCGGCAAGGTCTACGACTTCCGCATCGTTTCCGGCCCCAGCGACCCCGCCACCCGCGCCCAGGTTGAGAACCTCCTCCTCGAGAGCGTCTTCGATCCCGCGCGCTTCTTCGGACAGCCCGTTCGCGGTCTGGCAGTCGTCTCCTTCTCCGGCGTCTCGGTTCGGGGATAGCAGAGACTAGGGAGTAGGGACGAGGGAATAGAAGACCTGGTTCCTCGCCGAAGACCTCGCAAACGCGGTTAGCGGGATGCGATCCTCGTAAGAACAATCTGCGAAGGTAGATTTGCCGTTAGGCCGACTATTATCCCTGACGTTTGACCCTGCCGCGCAGTCTAACTAGACTTCAGGCAGGGTTCAATTCATGTCGTTTCGCAGTCTCAAAGTCTTCATCCCGGCTCTTTTGGCACTCTTGTGCTCCGTTCCCGGACCGGCCCAGTCCTCGTCCAGCAGCAATCCCCAGAAAACTTCCTCCTCGTCCAATCCCGGGCAGGAGAAGGCTCCGTCCCTGGTTGACCCCGCCGGCCCCACGATCTCGTTGATCCCATCCGAGCCAGTCTTTCTGATGGCAGCTGCCCTCAACGCCTGCGACTACAACGAGGGTCTCGACGAGAGCGCGCCAATTCGCGCCAAAGTTCGCGAGGAAATCGACCAGGCCCTGGCCCGTAGCGAGGACGCGCGCTCCGCCCGCGACAAGGTCTGTCTTTTCATTGCCCAGCACCGCATGACCGGCGGCGAGCGCGACATCGCCCAATACATCTCGCTGGCCCTCTACCTCACGCCGCCTCCCGAACTCGAGACCTCCGCCGACCTCGCCGAAATGCCCCCCGACTCCACCCAGGTGGTCGAAATCGTTCCTCTCCTCCGCCAATTCGTCGCGGCCGTCGATCTCCACGGCATCTGGCTGGCTATCCATCACACTTACGACGACGAACTCGCCAGGCTCCACGACCCGCTCTACCACAGCATCGAAGCCACCAATCTCTACCTCCGCATGCCGTTTGAGAGCTACAGCGGCCGCCGATTCGTTGTGGTCATGGAGCCCATGCTCTCCCCGCGAACCGTGAATGCCCGCATCTACGGCACTGACTACGTTGTCGTTGTGTCTCCCGTCAACGGTCAGATCCGCATGGACGACGTGCGTCACACTTACCTCCACTACCTCATCGAACCGCTGCTGTTCTCGCGGGCGAATGCGATCGACCGCGAGCAACCCATCCTCAAGGAGATCCGCGAGGCTCCGCTCGAGTTCCGCTACCGGTCCGACACCGTCGCCCTCACCGTTGAGTGTTTGATCAAGGCGGTCGAAGCGCGCACCATGAACACCGGCATCCCCGACTACAAGATCCCGGCCGGTACCGAGCGCTCCGAACTCCCGCGATTTGAGCGCGAGCGCCAGGTTGTGCAACAGAAACAGGAAGCCTTGCGCCTTGCCGCCGTCCGCCACGACATGGGCCAGGGATTTGTGCTCACGCAGTACTTCTACGAACAACTCATTCAGTTTGAAAAGGACCCCGCCAGCCTCAAAGACACCATGGGCCAGATGGTCTACTCCATGGACATCGAGCAGCAGGTCCATCGTGCCCGTCAGATCGAGTTCGACAAACAGGCCGACGCCGACGTGCTTACCCGCGCCACCGCGCCGCGCAAGCTGGAGGGTCTCGACCTTGCGGAAGCCAAACTCCAGGCTGGGGATGTCAACGGCGCTGGCGCCCTCGCACGCCAATTCCTGGCAGAGCGCTCCGATAGCCTTCAGTCCGTTGCCGACGCGGCACGCGCCAACTTCGTCCTGGCTCGCGTTGCCATTATGACCGGCCATCCCGGCGAGGCGGTTACGCGGTTCCAAAAGACTCTCGCCTCCAGCAAGGAGCCACGCCTCCTGGCCTGGTCGCACATCTATCTCGGTCGTATGCTCGACCTTGATTGCAAGCGCGATCAGGCTGTCTCCGAGTACAAGGCCGCCCTCGAAAATCGCGACGGCCAGCAGGACACCCGGCTGGCCGCCGAACGCGGAGTCAAGGCCGCTTACTCCGTCAAGGGCCACTCCTGTGAAGAGGATGACGCCGACGACAGTCCGGGCTCAACGCCATCCAAACCGGGTGATGCACCCGCTCAACCCGCGCCCAAGCCGCAATGAATCAACCCGCGCCCGGGAGCCCGATGTTTGCGTCTAATAGATACGCGGTCGCGGCAAGAGCCGGTTTATTTCCGAGCTCTCGCCTTTGACCACCAACCCACCCATGGAGACACTCCTCAACGAGTTGGAATCAGCGCTCGGGCACACCTTTCTCCGCCCCGAGTTGTTGACCTGCGCCCTGACCCATCGTTCTCTGGCGCATGAACAGACGTCCGCGAGCGAAGATGTCTCCGGAGACAATGAACGCCTGGAATTTCTGGGCGACGCAGTCCTCGGCCTGGTTGTTGCCGAGTCCATGTTCCTGCTTCACCCCGCGTGGCGCGAAGGTGAACTGACCCGCGTTCGCGCCCAGCTCGTAAGCCGGCAGCACATGGCTGAAGTGGCCGCTTCATTGGACTTGGGCCGTCACCTGCGCCTTAGCCGCGGGGAAGACCGGAGCGGCCTGCGGCGCAAAAGCACGGTGCTGTCGAACGCCATGGAAGCCGTTCTCGGCGCCATGTTTCTCGACGGCGGTCTGGATCCGGTCCGTGCCTTCGTGCGCAGACACGTTCTGGGCGAAACCGCCGAGCAGCTGGCACGGGAGCTGCACTCCGGTGCTGCCCTGGGAAACTACAAATCAGCCCTGCAGGAGCATTTGCAGGCTGCGCATGCCGGCGCCCCGGTGTACAAAGTAAAGAGCGAGAGCGGGCCCGATCACCGCAAACGGTTTCTGGTCGAGGTCCGGCTCAAACCCGCCGAAGGAGAACCGGGCAAGCCCCTCGCGCGAGGTCTTGGAGGCACCAAAAAGACCGCAGAACAGGACGCGGCCCGCCGCGCGCTCGCCCTTCTCACCCGACCGCGAGTCGCGGGAAGCACCGCCCCTGCCGAGGAGACTGCTGTAGAATGAGCACCCCCACCCAGGTGGCTAGCCCGGCGCGAAACAAGCTTTCGCTGCTTCGGCTCCACCTGCCCACCGTCCCCGAGGCTCTGGCCTCACTCCTTCGCACCGTCGTGGTCGCGCTGTTCCTGCTGGCGTTTGTCTTGCAGCCGTTTCTCATTCCGTCAGAGAGCATGGAGCATACTCTGCTGGTCGGCGACTTCCTCCTCGTCAATAAGCAAATATTCGCTCCCAATGGTGGCCCGGGCAGCCTGGGCCGCCTTCTCTTGCCCTATCGCGATGTCCGTCGCGGCGATATCGTCGTCTTCCATCACCCAGATCCACCCTTGCTCGTCAAGCGCGTGGTCGGCATTCCCGGCGACCGAATCCGCATCGAAGACGGCCGCGTTACCGTCAACGGCGTGGCCCTCGAGGAGCCCTATGTCGCCATCGAGCCGGCCGCCGCCAACCCCTTCCGAGACAACTTCCCCGCGACCGTCTACACCGATCCCAATATCAACCCCGACTGGTGGCGGCAGATGCAGAAGCTTACCCAGAACGGCGAACTCGTGGTGCCCGACGGCCACTACTTCATGCTTGGGGATAACCGCAATCATTCCAGCGATTCGCGCTTCTGGGGCCTCGTTCCCCGCCAGGCCATCGTGGCCCGTCCTCTAGTCATCTACTTCTCCCTCACCCGCCCCTCCAGCACCGATGTTCAACAGGCTGCGGATGATAGACTCAACCACGACGGGGAACTCTCAGCCAGGCTGGCAGGTTTCGCGCGATGGAAGCGTATCTTCCACGTCGTGCACTGATGAGCCTGCCCGAAGTTGCTGTGAAAGGCGGAACTCTGTTCGTGCCCGTCGATGGTAAATACTCTCCGGGCTTTAACCCCTGAGGGGCACCGGGAAGCTTGATTCGAGGACGATGAGCGACAGGATGATCAAAACAAAAGCGCCCATACCGGAAGCACCCACCGAAACCGAGCCCAAAAAGGTAGAAGAAACACCGTTCGAGGCCGTCGCCTCCATCTGCTCCGTTCTCGTCGTCGGCCTATTCATCCTCACGTTTCTTGGCCAGAACTTCGTCATCCCCTCCGGCTCCATGGAGAACACCCTCCTCGTCGGCGACCACCTGCTCGTCGACCGCATCACCCTCGCCCCTCCAGCTAAATGGATGCCCCTCGTCCACTATCGCGAGCCACAGCGCGGCGATGTCGTCGTCTTCATCAAACCCGTTCCAGACGACGTGAACGGCGAACCCCAGTACCTCTACCTGGTCAAGCGCCTGGTCGGAATTCCCGGCGACCATATCCGCCTGCGCAACGGCCTCGTCTACGTGAACGGCCAGCCCCAGCCGCTCGCCAACACCGCGCTGGAGAGCCCGGCCATCAGCCCGCAGGAGCAGATCTTTCTGGACGAGTTCCCATCCCTGCCGCCGGCTGACAACCCTAGCTCCACTCCCGAGTGGGCTGTGGAATCCTCCAGGGACATCCAGAACGGCGAACTCGTGGTTCCTCCCGGCAAGTTCTTCATGATGGGAGATCATCGCCACGACAGCCTCGATTCGCGTTACTGGGGCTTTGTCCCGCGCGAGAACATCATCGGGCGTCCGCTGTTCAACTACTGGTCCTTCAAGACTCCGGAAAACGAATACGAAAAGCCCGGAATCGGCAACAAGATCGCGTGGCTTGGACACGTTGTAGTCCACTTCTTCACAGACACTCGCTGGTCCCGGACTCTCAAAATCATCCATTGAGCCCGGTCTTGTTCACTTTTTCACCTCCTCACTTTTTCACCCACGGATGATCACTGACCACTGATCACTGTTCACTGCCTTTACCATTGAATTAATGACATCAGACCAGCAAGTACGGCCCAGCCGACACACCCGAATCTGGCTGGCACTGTCGGCAGTCCTGGTCCTCATCGCCCTGCTGGTCGTTCCGCCTCTCATCAGCATTGCTCGTTATAAGAACCGCATCACCGCGCTGGTCTCCGCGGCGCTTCGCCGCCAAGTTCGCCTTTCTTCCGTGGAACTCCGTATTCTGCCGCGGCCGGGCTTCGTTCTCACCGACCTCACCGTCGAGGAAGATCCGGCCTACGGCGCCGAGCCCATTCTCCATGCCGGCACTGTGACTACCGCTATCCGTCTGTCTTCGCTGTGGCGCGGTGAGCTTCAGCTGAGTCGCATCAGCGTCGATGAGGCCAGCCTCAATCTCGTCCACACCCCAGACGGCCGATGGAACATCGACCCGCTTTTTCATACCGCCGCCGCCCTGCCCGGTCCCGCCGGCAAAAGCGCCATTCCATACCCCTACATGGAGGCCACCAACTCCCGCATCAATATTAAGAACGGAGTTGAGAAGCTGCCCTATTCCCTGGTCAGCGCCGATGCGTCCTTGTGGCAGGATTCAGGAGTCTGGCACGTACGGCTGAAAGCGCAGCCGGCGCGTACAGACGTGGTTCTCGACCTCGCCGACACCGGAATTGTGCGCGTCGAAGCCACACTGCATCCCGGACCCGGGCTCGAGCAAATGCCCTTGCACGTCGACATCGACTGGGCCGACGCCCAGTTCGGACAGCTTACCCGGCTGATCCTGGGGTCCGACGAGGGTTGGCGCGGCGATCTTCGCGGCGAATTCCATCTCGACGGCACCGCAGCCTCTGGCCAGGTCAAGTCCCGCCTCCGCGCCACCGGCCTGCATCGCGCCGAATTTGCCCCTGTCACCCCGCTCGATTTCGACGCCACCTGCTCCTTCGCCTTCCAGTCCTCGAGCCGAGCCCTTCAGAATTTGCTCTGCGACTCCCCCATCGGCGGCGGCCGCGCCAGGCTCACCGGCAACCTCTCCGGAAGCGTGCCCGCAGCCGGTCAATCGCCGCGTCTGACATTAGAACTTGACCACGTTCCAGCCCAGGCAGGGCTCGATGTCCTGCGCACCCTCCGCACGAACGTCGCTCCGGGTCTGCAGGCGGCCGGCTCCGTAAGCGGCAAAATGGCCTACGATCCCGCTCTCGCGGCGGCCTCCCAGCCTGAAACCGGGGCACCCCGCCATCGGCGCGCCGTTGTCTTTACGCCTGCGGCGGGAAGAGGCCGGCGTCCCGCCGGTCCTCCGCGCCCGCCCGCGGGCCCACTCTCCGGAGGCTTCGTTGTCGAGGGCCTTCGTCTCACCGGCGATACCCTCACCAATCCGCTCCAAATCGCCAAACTCACCTTAGACCCAGCCCTGCGAGTCCCTGGACAGCCAGTTTCGCTTACCGCCACGTTCCCGATTCCCGCCGGCGGACCCACTCCGCTCACCGTTACCGCCCGCCTTGCTTTGCACCGCTTCCAACTCACCGTTCGCGGCACCGCTGCTCTCCCGCGCCTGCGCGAACTCATCCACGTCGCCGGCATTCCCCAAGCCCAAAACCTCAGTGAGATCGCCGGCGAGCCCGCCTCCCTCGACCTCAAGGTGGAGGGCCCCTGGCTCCCGGAAATCGCCTCGCTGCCCGCCGGCTCCGGCGCGCCCACACTTCTCGTTCTCCCAAACTCCCCCGCCGACGAAGGCAGCATGACTGGCGCCATCACCTTCCACGACGCCAACTGGAAGCCCCCTTTTCTCGCTCTGTCCGTTCAACTCCGGACGGCCACGCTCCGTTTCGAGAGCGGCTCCCTGCGCTGGGATGCGGTCCAGTTCTCCTACGGCCCGGTGCAGGGAAACGCCTCTCTCAGCTTGCCCCCCGTCTGCGAACAACCTGAGCCCTGCCTGCCCCACCTTCGGCTCGAATTCGACTCACTGGATGGCGGCACCTTTCAGTCGGCGATTCTCGGGGCCCGCGAGTCCGGCACTCTTCTTTCCACCCTCATAGCCCGGCTCAAACCGAACACCACTCCTGCCTGGCCGCTCCTCGAAGGCACCCTCCAGATCGCCACCTTCAACCTCGAACCCTTCACATTCAACAACGTCAACGCCGAGTTTCGCGTTCGGGCGGCGGACGCCGAGATCACCTCGCTCGATGCCGGAACTCTGGGCGGCAAGCTACACCTCAACGCCAGCCTCACTCCCGGCGAAAAGCCCGACTACAAGCTCGCAGGCTCGTTTGAGAAGCTGAACCCCGAACTCGTTTTGCGGCTCCTGGGGATGAAGGGTTCAGGCGGCCCCATTGACGGCAGTGGCCAGATCGAACTCTCCGGCTACTCCGACAAAGATCTGTCGGCCTCGGCCAAAGGCGACCTTCACTTCGACTGGACTCACGGCGCCGTCGCCAGCCTTACCGACGACCCTGTGCCGTCCGCGCTCGACCGCTTCGACCGTTTCACCGGCGACGCAACGATCGCCAATGGCACCTTGACGCTCGGCAAGAACCAGATTCAGCGCGGCCAGCGCAGGTCCACAGTTGAGGCCAAAGCCACTTTCGCCATCCCCGCACAGGTGGAGTTTGGCCCCGCGCCGGATCAGCACTCCGCCAGGCGCTGATTCTGCCCAACAATATGCGATCCTCGACTGCCGGACGAGGTCACCTTTGCCGGGTGCTCAGCGCGGTAAAGCCTGATGACTCGTAGGGCCGTCAGGCAACTTCCAGCGGCGGGCCACAATAATCATCCATACGAAGTTCCCTGCGGCCGCCGCAAACGCAGCCAGGAGTGCCCGCACGAACATGGGGCTCTTTACGTCGAAGAGGAAGACCGGAGTGAGCCAGATCCCCGCCTGAAGAAGACCGAACCAATGGCAAAGACGAATTCGGACCAGCTCCAAATGCAGAGCGTTGCTACCTACTTGGGCAGATCCAGCGCCGGATTTCGGTCGAAGAAATTAACCGGCCGCAGTTGGAACTCATGCCACATCGTGGGCATCACCGGCCAGTCTTCCGCGTGCGGATGATGATGAAATCCAATCGTGTACCACAGCACGATATCCGTGTTCTCGATCGGCCGATTCGCCTTCGTCCAGGCCGGCAAGCCCTCTCCGCCCCTGCTCTGTGTGGGGTACAGGCCGGCGGCGTAGCGCTCATCTTCATGGTAGGGCGTTACCCACACCTGGTAATCGGTGTATCCTGCCCGCTTTTGCGGGTAGTCGTCGGCCGATAACAGCGACATCGCATTGTCGCCGCACATCAGCTCGTATCCCACCGGATAGCCCAGCGAACTTTTCACATTTGGATTGATTACGCGCCAGAACTCCGGATGCTCCATGCTCATGTGAACTTTAGCCTGCCCCTCCGTCTTCGCCGTCTCCGGCTTCACGACCCAAAGGCTTTTCCGCGGATTTTCCGCCGGCAAGCGTTCCATCATCAGCTTGTCTCGCACAAAACTGTTTGGCGTTCCATCCACGTCAAAGTCCAATCGGAACGAGAAGAAGTGGTCGTGGTTAATCCCCACAAGGTTCTCGGCTACAAATCGCCCATACTGTTCGTCCTTGCCGTCCCCATCTTCCGCGGCGTTGCGGCTCTTCACAGCTTTCACTTCGTCCTGTCCGCTCGCACCCGCTCGCACCCTTATCGTTCCATCCTGCTCAAAAACCCAATCGAACAAATAGTCATATGTGCCAAAGGCTCCAATTGTCCGCAGCACCAGTTCGCGCGATCTGCGGCTTTCCACCGGCCCTTCATCGTGCCTCCACGCCATGGCGCCCGTAGGCTGCTCGAACAGGCACGCTGCGCGTTGCTTCAGATTCGCAATGCCTTTGCGGTCGGCGTACACCTGGTCGAAGTAGACTGCGTTGTCGGGACAGTCATCACCCGGCGCCAGCGAACTCGAAAACGCATCGCCCATTTCTCCCGCATCGAAGAATGTTCGCGCATACCACCCTTCGCTCGGTTCCATGTAGGGCACAAACACTTCCGAGAGCGACCCCTCATAAAGAATCGATCGCAGACGATCGCCGTCCTTGTAGGCCACATTCGTCACAATCAACCCGATTCTCCGGTCGACGCTGAAATGGAAATTCCATTTTTCCCAGGTGACTGATTGCCCATCGATGTGAAATCCCGGCCCGAGCGGCTGTTCGATTCTCAACGGTGCAAGCGCAGGCCGAAGGGCCCCAAGCGTCTCCACGTCATAAATGCCGGCCTCTTTCGGAATTGGCACGACGCCCGAGTCCATCACACGCAGGACTTTGCCTTCGACCCCGTCGTAAAGCGCCACCAGCCCTTCGATCGGTCTGCCCGCACCCTGCGTCGCTCCGCTGATCTCGTAGCAGGCGATACGCAGCAGCCGCCTCTCCTCTTCCTCTGCCTTGCCGAAGTATCCCGCGCTGTAACCGGGGCAATACACCGTATTCAGGTCGGTGATCCCTCTCTTCTTGAGCGCCGCCACCATCTCCGCGCTCTCTTTCACACCGCTGTCGATCTCGTCTTCCTGGGACGCGGCAGCGCTGGGGGGCTGCACGCCCTTTATCTCGGTCCACGAAAGAAGCCTCTTCCCAGCCACGTCAACAACAGCTTCAAACACCTTCGGCCCCTGTTCGATCATCAGAAACGCCTCGCGCCGTATCGGCTGACCGGGCCTCCACGCCAGCACCTCTTCCTTGGGAGGCTCTTTCAGTTGAATCATCGGAAAGCGTGTCTTGTCGTCGGTTTTTCCCGCTGCATGCAGCACCTCGAGAGCGGTCCAATACTCCGGCGCTTTCAGGCCGTCCAGCGGATGATTGGGACTTTGTGGCAGCGTTGGCTCTGCCGCCAACACAATCACCACCGCACTAAGGCTGAGTGGCAATCGCCTACAGATCCGCTCCGCGAAAAAAAAGAAACGATGAATTCTCACTCTCAATTCATCTCCTTCCAGATTTCTCGGATTCCGGCGCACGGAAGGCTTATCGGGAAAACGCTTGGGCAAATCGTACTATCGTTTTTACGGCCGCTCAACGAATTTGCACCTGCACCACCTCAGGAGTCTTCGAAAAAGAACAGTGATCGGTAATTGCGCTCAAACACTGCGAGTCCGTACCCTGGCGCAACCTGCTCCTTGGAACTCGAGTGCGCCCCCTTAAAATGTAGGCATGGCTTCTTCCCCCGTCATCGTTTCCTGCCAGGGCATTCTCTTCGACATGGACGGCATCCTCATCTCTTCGCTCGGCTCCGTCGAGCGCAGTTGGACCCGCTGGTCTGAAATGCGCGGAATCGACCCCGCTCGCGCCATCAGCGTTATCCACGGCCGCCGCGCCATTGAAAGCCTTACCGCCCTTCGCCCGGACCTCAACGGCGAAGAAGAGCTTGAGGTTCTGGAACAGTTCGAAGTCGACGACACCGCCGACATCGCTGTCCTGCCTGGCGTTCGGGAACTTCTTGCCTCGCTGCCCGCGGATCGCTGGACCGTGGTCACCAGTGCCACCGATCGTCTGGCTCGCGTTCGCCTGGCCGCTGCGGGCCTTCCCGTACCCCGCCACTTCGTCAATGGAAACAGCGTGTCCGAAGGCAAGCCCCATCCCGCGCCCTTCCTCGCCGGCGCCGCCCTCCTCGGCTTCCGTCCCGAGGACTGCGTCGTTTTTGAGGATTCAGCCTCCGGCGTGCTCGCAGGCCGCGCCGCCGGATGTACCGTCATCGCCACGACCTTTTCGCACGAATCAGAAAGTCTTGTCGCCGCCGACTACCTGGTCCCGGACATGACCGCGATCACCGCCGCCGCCGACGCCGAGGCAATCAAACTGACCTTCATCCCGCTCCCCCGCTAGCGGCAGCCGGCTTTTTCTGATCACTGACCACTGATCACTGACCCCTGTTCTTACTCATTTCCCTCAATCTTTCGCCCATGCGCATCTTGCAGCGGCCGTGAGCTCATCCGAAACAGCCCGGAAAACTGCCGGATCTGCTCGCGGCTGACGCTCAAATCCTGCTGCATCACGAACCAGCGCACGCCCTCGGTGCACGGCGGCGTGCTCAGCGAACCCATGTACGTCCAGTAGCCCCGATCTCCGGGGAGAAAACCACCGGCGTTCAATGGGCCGGCCACCTTCTCGCTCGCTCCAGCCGCCGTTGGCAGATGCTCCCATAGCGCGGCCATCATGGCATTCGGATCGCCCCGATCCATCGTGAACCGAACCTCGACGATCGCCATCTTGCCATCGGCGCTCTTGTGCACCAGTTCCACGCCCATGTCGTTCAGCTTGCCCTTGATTGCCGATTCGCTTGGCCTGTGAAACTCCATCTTTTCCAGCCCGTACCGTACTCCGTCCGCCAGCAGGTAACCCCCCGGGTTCACATGCACCACGATCAGGTTTCCCGTGTTCTCCACCGTTACCGGCCCGGAAATGTAATGAAACTCCAGCGGCGCGAGTGCCTTGTTCAGGCGCGCCCCGCGCAGATCGATCGGCGACTGCTCATGCCCCTCCCGGCAAGCCCGGTACGCCGGATCGAGCTTCCCCCAGTTCAGCGGCCCGGTCTTCCCGATATAGCTCCACGGCGCATTTTGCGCCCCCGCCCCCGCCACCAGCCCCAGGCAAACCCCTACCACTGCCGCAATCCGCATTGCATTCACCTCGTTCAAAATGAAGACTCAACCACCGCAGAATTCTAGTGTCTCGGACGCCGCTCCCCCAAAAAGGAAAGGGACCCCGGTGAGGAGTCCCTTTACAACCACTGACCACTGATCACTCAAAGCTGATCACAGTCTCTACTTCGCCGCCGCTACTGCGTTGGCCTGTTCCGCCAGAGCCTTCGCCTTGTCCGTGGCTTCCCACGTGAAGTCCGGCTCGTTGCGGCCAAAGTGCCCATAGGCGGCTGTCTGCCGATAAATCGGCCGGCGCAGCTTCAGGCTCTCGATGATCCCCTTCGGAGTCAGCG
Source organism: uncultured Acidobacteriota bacterium (assembly GCA_963744185.1). Taxonomy (GTDB): domain Bacteria; phylum Acidobacteriota; class Terriglobia; order Terriglobales; family Acidobacteriaceae; genus Telmatobacter. The sequence continues at coordinate 72,595 of CAVUSR010000005.1, forward strand.
CAAAGTTCGACCGCACCAGCTCCGTCAACTGCTTGCCGCTCAGCTTGCCGGTCCCAAAGGTATCCACCAGTACGCTTACCGGCTCTGCTACACCGATCGCGTAGGCCAGCTGCACTTCGCAGCGGTCTGCCAGGCCCGCCGCCACAATATTCTTGGCAATGTAGCGCGCCAGGTATGCCGCCGAGCGGTCCACCTTGGTCGGATCTTTGCCGCTGAACGCGCCGCCGCCGTGCCGGCCAGCGCCACCGTAAGTGTCCACGATGATCTTGCGGCCTGTCAGCCCCGTATCGCCCATCGGCCCGCCGATCACAAACCGCCCCGTCGGGTTGATGTGATACTTGGTGTGCTCATCCAGCAGCTCTGCCGGAATCACCGCCTGGATCACGTGCTTCAGAATATCGGCATGCAGTTCGTCGTTCGAAACCGTCTCCGAATGCTGGCTTGAGATCACAACCGCATCCACCCGCACCGGTTTGCGATTCTCGTCGTACTCCACCGTCACCTGGCTCTTGCCGTCCGGCCGCAGATACGAGAGCTTGCCGTTCTTCCGCACTTCGCTCAGCCGCCGCGTCAGCTTGTGCGCCAGCGAGATCGCGATCGGCATGTATTCCGGCGTCTCGTTCGACGCGTACCCGAACATCATGCCCTGGTCGCCCGCGCCGCCCGTGTCCACGCCCTGCGCAATGTCGCCGCTCTGCTTGTTGATGGTCGAGATCACCGCGCACGTGTTCGAGTCAAACCCGTACACCGCGTTGTCGTAGCCGATCGAGGCCACCACGCCCCGCACCAGCGTCTGAAAATCCACATACGCCTTGGTCGTGATCTCGCCCGCAATCACCACCAGGCCCGTTGCCGTCAGCGTCTCCGCGGCCACGCGGCTGTACGGATCCTGCTCCAGGCACGCGTCCAGGATCGCATCCGACACCTGGTCGGCTATCTTGTCCGGATGACCTTCCGTCACGGACTCAGAGGTAAACAAAAAACGATCGCTCAAAATTCAAACTCCTCCCCGTCTAAGGGACTTTCCTCGCCGGCCATTTCGACCTCTCAACCACACCGGCCCATGCCCGGAGAGAACACCCCAGGCACTTACTTTGATGTTAATTCCCCACAGGCCGTCATGCCAAAAATCCCACCAGCCCTCGCCCTCCCACAACAAACTCCGCTCATGAGGCGTACCGTCGGCCAAGCGCACAGGGTAAGCCATTGTTTCTAAAGCCCAATAACGCCCAACCAGGCATGAATCGGCCCCTACGCAGTCGCCGCCCTCCGCCGCCTTCCGCTCAGCAGATAAATCGCCGCCCGCAATTCCAGCAGCGGATCCGCCGACGGCTCGATCCCCTCCACCCGCGGTATCGGATCGAAGATGATGTGCTTCTGCTGCACCGGGTTATCCGCCACCACCTCGGTCAATTCCACCATGCCCAATTCCACCGTCTCCCGGCTTTCCGGCCAGTGGATCGTCGCGTTGTCCACCACATCCTCCGGCCCGGCCACCTGCACCACAATCCGGAACCGGACCGGCTCCTTCGCTACCCGTGAGGCAATCTCGTCGTAATGATAGTTTTCCGATATCCCCGCCGCGTCCCCATCGCTGAGATAGTCGTTGCCCGCCTCAGGAACAATGCGATAGCGCCCGAATCTCTTCTCCCCAGCGGCATTGGTGAAGGCAAACGCCGTCACAGCGAAGTAAGTCTCCCGCGCCAGGCTTGAGGGAAAGGGCTTCGGCGTCTGCACAAACGCCAGCGCCGCCGGATGCGTACCCAGAAACAGCTCCACCGGCTTGGGGGAAGGCACGTCCGGACCGCTCGCCGCCACGGCGCGAAGGAACTCCAGAAACTCCCCGCCATCCCGCGTCGGAAACCCGTCGGTCGAGTGACTCACGATATCGGTGTGAACGTGCTCCGCCAGGTTGAATCGAATCGCCAGCCCGCGCGGATTGGCGTCCGGCGTATTGTCCGGGATCTGCGGCAGACCCGTCGAATTCGAAAAACGCACCGTCACCGGGGTCGATGCGCGCACCGCGTGCGGAGCCTTGGTCAGCGTTTGCGCTTGAGCCCCCGGCGTGAAAGTCCCGGTCAGCATCAGGCCCTTCGCATGAGCCGCCCGAAACCCGGGATGCAACCCAAAGAGCTGGTCGAAAGTCTGCAGTAAGTCGTTAGCGAGTGCGACGACGCGTTCGTCCTGGGGCAGTGGCATCTTCTCAGCCTCCTCCGGCCTTCGAAAACCACGGTACCAGATGGCCACAAGAGCCGATGTCAATTCCCAGGCGACGGGTCCCCGGCAACCTGCTTGCGGCCGGAATAATCCCTTCCCACTTAAGGTCCGCTTTGGCAGAATTGGACCGTACTCTCTGCCAACAAAGTCTCTGCGACGAGCTCGAACGGGATCAACTGGCAAAATGGAGCGCATCCAGGACCGGCGGTCAAGGCTGAAACCATGAAAGTTCCCTACGCGAAGAAATGGCAGAAGGAAACGGATAAGCTGCGCAAAATTGCGCGCGACTGCGACCTGACCGAAGAACTCAAGTGGGGCAAGTCCTGCTTCACTTTTCTTAAGAAGAACGTGGCCGTCGTCATCCCGCTCAAGGAGTCGTGCGCGCTCTCGTTCTTCAAGGGCGCGCTGCTCAAAGACCCGAAGAACATCCTCGAAAAGATCGGAGAACATACGCAGGCCGCGCGATGGATAAAGTTCACCTCCCAGAAAGAGATCACGGCCCTGCAGTCCACCCTGACGAGGTATCTCTACGAAGCCATCGCTTTGGAAGAGTCCGGGAAGAAGGTCGAGCTCAAGAAACCGTCAGAGTATCCGATTCCTGAAGAGTTGCAGGCCGTCATCGATCACAACTCGGTGCTCAAGGCTGCTTTTGAAGCGCTCACCCCTGGCCGCAGGAAGTCCTACATCTTCCACATCTCTGGCGCAAAACAGGCAAAAACCAGGTCAGCGCGGGCGGAAAAGTGCGTCCCCATGATCCTGAGCGGGCGAGGATTCAACGAACTGCCGAGCTGACGCCGGCTCGTTCCCGAAAAGAGAATTGACAAATCCTCCAAGGCATAACAAACTTATGCCTATGGTCGATACTCCTAAGCCTGGAATGCCTCCCGGCGCTCTCCCCATGCTCATCCTGCGCGTCCTGCACTCCGGCTCTCTCCATGGCTACGCCATCGCCCAGAAAATCCACATCCTTTCGAGCGAAGTCCTCGCCGTCGAAGAAGGTCTCCTCTATCCCACCCTGCAAAAACTGCTCGTCAAAGGATGGGTCACCTCCGAGTGGGGCACCTCTGAAACCGGCCGCAAGGTCCGCTTCTATCGCCTCACGCCCGACGGCCGAAAACAGCTGAAGCTCGAGTTAGCCGGATACGACCGCGTCACGCAGGCCATTCAGGACATCCTTCGCACCGCCTAACGACAGGAGCATCAAAATGGGTGAGTTCTTCCGCCGCCTTCGCTATCTCGTCCAGCGTCGCCGCTTCGATGCCGAGCTCCAGAACGACATGGAATTCCATCGCGAAATGGCCGCCCGCGCCGGCCGCCGCAACTTCGGCAATCCCCTCCGCCTCCGCGAGCAATCCCGCGAAGCCTGGGGATGGACGGGTCTCGATCGCTTCGCGCAGGACATCCACTACGGCGCCCGCATTCTCCTTCGCGCGCCGGGCTTCACCCTCATGGCCGTGCTCGTCCTCGCCATCGGCATCGGCGTCAACATCTCCGCCTTCAGCCTCTTCAACATCCTGGCCCTCAAGCCGCTCCCCGTCCGCGACCCCGAATCCCTCGTCCGCCTCGAGCGCCGCTCCCCCAGCGCCTACACCTCTGAAATGGCGTACCCCTCCTTCCTCTTCTATCGCGATCACGCCCGCACGCTGTCCGCCGCCATGGCCGTCCTCGGCGTCCCGCCCATGCAGCTCAACGACGACGCCGACCTCGCCAAAACCTCCTTCGTCACCCCCAATTACTTTGAAGAGCTGGGCACCCCTGCCGCCTACGGCCGCCTGCTCAGCACCAGCCTTGACAATGCCCCAGGCTCCGCTCCCGTCATGGTCATCAGCTACACGTTCTGGCAGCATCGCTTCAACGGGGACGTTACTGTGATTGGCCGCACCGTTCATCTCAATCGCAAGCCCGTCACCGTCGTCGGCGTCCTGCCTTACGACTTCGCCAGCCTCGGCGGCCAGAGTCCCGAAATCTGGCTGCCCATCGCCGAGCAGCCCTACCTCATCGACGGCAGCAAGATCCTCACCGACTTCGACAACTCCAGCGTTCGCATGTGGGCTCGCCTCGCTCCCGGTGTCAGCGCCAGGGCCGCCGAGCAGGAACTCCGCGCCCTCACCGACGAGATTCGCCGCCAGCATCCCACCGCGGTATGGGACAACGAGGGCATCCAGAGCTCCCCCGGAAGCCATGCGGTGGTCATGCAGCCGGATATGCTGCGCGTCGTAGCCATGGTCGGCGTCCTCACCCTGCTCATCCTCGCCGTCTCCTGCGCCAACCTTGGAGCCCTGTTGCTGGCGCGCGGTGTCACCCGCGAACACGAAATCGGCATCCGCCTCGCCATCGGCGCCAACCGCACGCGCATCTTCCGCCAGCTCTGCACGGAGAGCCTTCTCCTTGCTGGTTTGGGGTCCTGCGCGGGCCTCGCTCTCTCCTGGGCCGTTCTTCGCGTCGCCCTCGCCAAAATCGACGCCCCGCGCTGGATGAAGGCAACACCCGATTGGCGCGTCCTGCTCTTCATGGGAATGGCCGCGGTTCTCGCCGCCCTCTTCTTCGGCCTCGCACCCGCCCTCCAGATCGCCCGCCAACGGCAGCGCAAAACCATCGCCCGCCAGGTCCTCATCGCCGCGCAGGTGGCTGCCAGCTGCGTCCTGCTCATCGTCTCCGGCCTGCTTGTACGGGCCAGCCAGCACACGCTCTACACCGATCCCGGCTTCGGCTACGAAAGCACCATCTCCATCGACCCGCAACTCACGCAGCACGGTTACAACCCCGCCGCGGCCAGCATCTATTTCAACCAGATGCAGTCCCGTCTGCGCGCACTTCCCAACGTACGTTCCGTCTCCCTCGTCAAGCTTCCGCCCCTCGGCCACACCGTCTCCCGCGAGGACCGCGAGTTCAACGGCCGCAAGGTCATGCTCTATCCCAACTGGGTTGAGCCCGATTACTTCCGCACCATGCAGATTCCTCTTCTCGCCGGCAGAATGTTCTCCCCCGGCGAGAAGCACGCCGTCCTCATCAGCGCCGCGTTGGCGCGCCAGGAGTGGGCCGGCCAGAATCCCCTCGGCCAGATCGTCCCCGACTCGGATCACAAGGATGTTGTGGTCGGCGTAGTCGGCGATGCCCACGTCAACGCCCTCAACGACGATGATGCCGTCGAGGAATACTGGGCGGCCCAGCCCGACGACATGCCCGAAATGGTCATCGTCGCCCGCACGGCGGGCCCAGCCTCGGCGCTCATGCCCGCGGCCCGCTCCATCAGCCAGAGCCTCGCCCCCACCATCTTTCCCGAGATGCGGCCCCTCAAGCTCCTCTATCAAGACGCCGTCCTCGGTGTGGAACGCGTCGCCACCCTGGTCGCGCTCATCGGCACGGTCGCCGTGCTCATGGCGGGAGTCGGCATCATTGGCCTGGTCGCTTTCGCCGTCTCGCAACGAACAAAGGAAATCGCCATCCGTCTCGCTCTCGGCTCCCGTCGCGGGCCCTTGTGCGTGGCCCTGCTCAAGCAGTTCCTCTGGCCGGTTGCCGCCGGCCTCGTGTTGGGCTCGGCATTCGCCGCCGCCTCGTCGCGCTTCCTGCGCGTCGTGCTCTACGGCGTCAGCAACCTCGATCCCGTGGCTTTCAGCGCGGGCATTGTCTTCCTGCTCGCGGTCGTCGCAGCTGCCGCCATCCTCCCCGTCCGCCGCGCTCTCCGCCTCAACGTAGCCAATGCCCTCCACCAGGACTGACCTCGCGCAGTGAGTTGTCATCGCGAATAGGTCTAGGTTGTCACCATGGGTAAGTTATAAGTTGTCATCCTGAGCAAGTCCGCGCAGCGCACGCGCCGAAGCATCCGCGGTTGTTCTTGCATTTGCTTTTCTTCCGCTCAGTTCCAGCAGCGATCGTACCCGGAAGAAAGATCACGCCTCTCTCGCGCACGCGTCGCGGACCATTTCTTCCTGCCTCACAAAATCCCGCAAAATCCGCTAGTCGCCAGCCTATAATCCGCCAATGGCACTCAGCCTTAAAATCGTGCGCGACCTCGACGTCACGGTGATGGAAATGACCGGCCGTGTCACTTTAGGAGAAGGAAGCGTCCAATTCCGCAATGCCGTTCGAAGAGCCATCTGGGACGGCGAAACCAAAATTGTCCTGGATTACAGCAAAATCAACTATCACGATTCGAGCGCCATCGGCGAATTGTTTTCCGCCATCACCATCATCCGCAATTCGGGCGGCGAGATGGTCTTCTTCGGCTTTACCCAGAAGGTGCGAGACCTCCTGATAATCACCAGGCTGATGAGTGCCCTCACTGTGCTCCCATCGCGAGAGGCCGCCATAGAACACTTTGCCTCCCGCCGCAGCCGGCAGGTTCAAGTCAATACCAGGACATTTCCCGGGCTCGCGGTAGTTGTGATCGCGGGATCCTTGAATGAAGAGTTCGGCGCAGCGAAAGTCCTATCCGCCACCAACTCCGCCTTCGATGCCGGCGCCGAGAGCGTCATCCTTCTCTGCCGGCAGGTGCTCGATGCGGACCAGTTCGGTGTCGACACCGTGCTTGCCGCCTGCCAGTCCGTTCGCCTTCGCAACGGTATCCTGGTTCTCGCCGGCGTTGAAGACCGTCTCGCGCCCGCCTTGGCGCCCGCTGCCCTCTCCGCCGCCATCCCCATACACCCCACCCTCGATGACGCTATAAAGGCTCTCGGATTTGCTGTCACGCATGGCCCCACCATCGAGGTAGCTCGCGTTGTTTAACATGTGGACCACCCTCAACAGCCGTCAGACACGCCGCCTCATCGCCGGCCTGCGCCGTGGTCTCTATTTCGTCATCGCAGCCGCCCTTGTACTCGCTACCGTCGCCGCCATCTCCCTCTTCATTGCCCGCATCCCGCAATGGCAATCCTGGATCGCTTCTCTCCACGACCCCAAAGACCGCGTCCTGGTCGAAAATGAAATCCTCAAGAGCATCTTCCAGGTCCTCGGGGGCGCCTTCTTCGGCCTCGGCGTCTACTTCACGTGGCGCAACTTCCGCCTCGCCCAGGAGGGACAGATCACCCAGCGCTTCAACGACGCAATCGAGCATCTCGGAAGCGATAAGCCGGAGATCCGCCTCGGCGGCATCTACGCTCTCGCCCGCATCGCTCGCGACTCCCCCAAAGACCACATGTCCGTCATGCATGTCTTCTCGTCTTACGTGCGCGAAAACTCCCGCCGCACTCCGGTTGAGCCGGTCGCCAGCGAAGTTCAGGCCATCCTCACCATGATCGCGCGCCGCTCGATTGAATTCGAATCCCAGGACGACATCATCGATCTGCGGGACGCCTTCCTCCCCGCGGTCAACTTGCGTGGCGCACAACTGGAACGCGTCAACTTCGAAGGGTCCACTCTGGCGCGCGCCAACCTGCAGGACGCCCTGCTCCGCGGCGCAGACTTCCGCACCGCCATCCTCGAAAGTACCTATCTGCGAGGCGCCGACCTGCGCGATGCCGACCTCAAAGGAGCGGATCTGCGCCACGGATCCTTGCGCGGCGCCCTCCTGAAAGGCGCCGACATCTTCGGCGCAAAACTGGAAGGCACCACCCTGCTCGATACCGACCTCTCCGGTGTTCAGAATCCCATCCGCAGCCAGATCGCCCTGGCCGTTACCGACGAAACCACCATCCTGCCCAACTACTCGGAATTACAGTGGGGTTCCCCTTCAAGCGATTCCTGAAAGCCGCTCATCACGATCGGCCCTGTGGAAAACGTGTCAAGAGGCAAAAATGAAAATAGTTTGTAACTCCCTTTAGAATCAGCGCAAAAAACTTTGCGCGAATTGGGTATTAATTATTCGAACCTGCCATACTGGATACAGCCTCAAAAAAAAGCCTCTCCGGACAATCGTCCGAAGGGGCTTTTTCATTGCGCGCTGAACTTTACGGACGGTACCAGATGAACGTCGCACATCCCGCTGACTTGCTGACTCGCCGAAGCCACGAAGTGGCTGCTGACTCGCTGAAAACGAACAAGCACCGCCAACCCGCCAAGCTTGGCCACAGATTGTCGCCAACTTTCACGACTTCTTCACTTGGGTTCTCGGTTCTTCACCGTTCACTTTTCACTTTTCACTTTTCACTGCTTTTGTGATCCAAATCACGGTCAGCACAAAATCCCCCCAAAATGGCTCGCAAGCCATTCATTCGGAAGGATTAACCCGTTTTTTTTATTGTGTGTGGGCGTGCCTACGGGGAAATCAGGAGAAGAGATGACCGATCCAGGACCCTGCGGAGACAAATGCGGCGTGCAGTCGCGCCAGGATCTGGCTGGCCGGGAGAAGCGTCGTCCACCAGCCCTCGCGAAGTCCGTAGTAGCGCACAACCAGGTATCCGAACGCCAGAATCACCAGCAGCAGAAGCCCGGCGCCCAGCCACCGCAGCCGGAACTCCGCGGCCTCGCGCTGCTGCAAGCGCGCCTTGCCCACGTTGGAGGCAAAAGCAGTCCAGTTGCGGTCGTCGTCAATCAATTGTCCCGAAGCCGCATAGGCCCTCAGGAAACGCTCGGTCCAGTCCTGCTGGTCCAGACCCACCGCGGTCGCGTAACCGCGCACAATCCCTTTATTCAGAATGCCGCCGGGAAGTTGGCGAAAACGCTCCTGCTCCAGCGCAATCAGGTGTCGTGCGCTGATCTTGGTAACCGCCGTTATGTCTTCAAGCGCAATGCCGCGGGACATCCGCTCCATGCGCAGTTCTTCGCCGAAAGTACTCATCGGACACCGGTCACGGGGCTAATATAAACCCTTGCTGGGATTTTCAACCCCACCATAAACCGAATTAAAGCGGCCCGTCAACGCTATTTGATGTTCCGCAACGAACGAAAGTCTCATTTTAGGCCCCTAAACGGGGGATGTACCAACTTGGCAACCCACCGATTGGCCTGCCCCGCTTGGTAACCTGATAGGAGGGGGTCGACCGCCTGGCCCCGTGGAGTCCGGCCCGGGTATGAACAAACTGGTCATCGCCAACCTGCTGCATCGTCCCCTGCGCTCCATTATCAGCGTGCTCGCCGTGGCCATTGAGGTGGTCATGATCCTCTCGATCGTGGGCATCTTCATGGGCATGCTGAACGACCAGAAAGAGCGCACCAACGGCATCGGCGCCGACCTCATGATGCGGCCCAACAACGCCAGCATCATGAACGGGATCAGCGGCGCGCCGATGTCGGTCAAGCTGGCCGAGCCGCTGCGCAAGCTTCCCCACGTGAGCGTGGTTTCTCCGGCTATTGTGCAGTTCAACACCAGCGGCGACTTCGGAGTCATCGACGGCATCGACTACGACAGCTTTAACGCGCTTAAACCCTTTGTTTACCTGGAAGGCGGGCGGTTTCAGGGACCCAACGACGTCATCATCGACGATGTGCTGGCCCGCTCCAAGCCCGGCTATCACGCCGGGGATCCGATCAAGATCATGAACCTGAAGCGCGATTTCCGCATCAGCGGCATCGTGGAGCACGGAAAGGGAGCCCGCAAGCTGCTGCCGATCGACACCATGGGCCAGGCGATCGGGGCGGAAGGCAAGGTGTCGATCTTCTACATCAAGGTCGACAACCCCTCGAACGAGCAGGCGGTAATTGACGAAATTCACGCCACGCGCGGGTTGGAAGACTACCCGGTGCAGACGATCGAGGAGTGGATGTCGGAGATGACGCCGGACAAGCTGCCGGGGTTTAACATCGCGCTCAATACGATCACCGGGATTGCGGTCATCATCGGGTTCCTGGTCATCTTCCAGTCGATGTATACGGCGGTGCTGGAGCGGACGCGGGAGATCGGCATTCTGAAGTCGATGGGCGCGTCGAAGCCCACGATTGTGACGGTGGTGCTGCGCGAGACGGCATTGCTGGCGGTTGCCGGGGTGGTAGTAGGGATCGCAGGGACTTACGGCGTACGCGAACTGATCAGTAATCTTTATCCCACGCAACACTTTGAAATCACCAATGGCTGGCTGGTGCGGGGAACGCTGATTGCCTTTGGCGGCGCATTGTTCGGCGCCCTGTACCCGGCGTGGATGGCGGCGCGCAAAGATCCGATTGACGCACTGGCCTACGAGTAACCCGGCCCGAATCTGGGGGCTGGGAGCGGGACCGTGCAGGTTGGAACGGTATACTGGGCACATCCCTCGTTATGGCTACTGGAACTGACCCTAGCAGCAGTGCAACTGTCGCCGCATCACCGGGGTTTAAGCCGGTGGAGGGACTCTTGCGGACTTCGCTCAAACGATGGGGTATGGCGCTATGGGTGGTGGCGATTGCGGCGCTCGCCCTGACGCATCTGCTGCATCTGAGCGCTGATTTCCCCAATTATTCGCCCTGGTACAGCGACTGGGCCAAGTACACGGATGAGGGCTGGTACGGGAACGCCGCGATCCGCGCACAACTGTTCGGCCACTGGTACATGCCGGGGGATTTTAACCCGGCGCCTGCTGTCCCAGTGTGGCCGTTTCTGGAGTGGCTGCTGTTCGGTTTGACCGGAGTGAGCGTTGTGGCCGCCCGGGCCCTCGCGGTTTGTTTCTTCTTCGCGGACCTGGGGCTGGCGTACGCGCTGGTGCGAACCCGCACGCCCCGCTGGGCCGCGTTGCTGGCGGTGACGCTGGCGGTCACCAGCCCGTTTCTCTACTCCTTCAGCCGGCTGGCAATTCTGGAGCCGATGTTGATGGCGTTTCTGCTGGCCGCGTTGAACCTGGCGGTGCGGTTGCCGCGCTCCCGGCGTCCGGTCCTGGGATCGGTGGTGATCGGATTGCTGTTCACGCTGATGCTGCTGAGCAAGACCTCGGCGGCGTTTCTGCTGCCGGCGGTGGCGTGGTCCATATGGAGTTCCCTGCGGGAGGAGCGACAGCTGCGCTGGCGGTGCGCGGCGGCGGCAGCCGCTGCCTCGGCTTTGAGCTTTGCAGGGTGGATGGCGGTGGTGATGCGCGCGGGGCTGCTGCGCGACTACCGGTATCTCTTCTTCATCAACAAGTACATCAAGCCGCACGAGTGGTATTGGCCGTTGATGAGCTTCTGGTGGTCGCTGCACGGAGTGATGTGGGCGGACCGGATCCTTCTGCCGCTGGCCGGAATTTTGGTGGCAGCCGTGGCGGTAGGGTGGCGAACGGCGTGGAGCCGCGATCTGCGGCAAGATGCCGCGTTCGGCGCGTGTTTTCTGGCGGCCGCGGGCTACATCCTGTTCATGACGTACCAGAACCATCCCCAGCCGCGGTATTACACGGTCGTGGCCTTGTTCTCGTTCCTGGTGCTGGTGATGGGGGTAGAGGCGCTGGTGAGGTTTCGCGTTGGGGGAGATCAGGCCCTGGAGGTATCCCACCCTCGCGACGGAGAAAAGTCGCAAGGATGGAGCATGGAAACCTCGCGATGGAACGAAAACTCCCAAGAGCATACCTCAGGGGCTAAAGCCCTCATTTCTTCTGCCGATGTATTGCCGGGGATAAATCCCCGGCCTACCGCCCCGCATGTATTGCCGGGGATGAATCCCGGGCCTACCGAATCGCATGCATTGCCGGGGATAAGTCCCCGGTCTACCGCGCCGCATATATTGCCGGGGATAAATCTCCGGTCTACCGCGCCGCATATATTGCCGAGGATGAATCCCGGGCCTACCGAATCGCATGCATTGCCGGGGATAAATCTCCGGTCTACCGCGCCGCATGTATTGCCGGGGACAAATCGCCAGCCTACCGCCCGAATTGGGTTTTCCGCATCGCTTCCGGCGGTGGCTTTGCTGGTGGGGGCGGTGGCGGCTGCGGCCCTGAACGGAGTGACGACGTTCGAGTATGCGGCGCATCCGCAGTACACGTTTCTGGATGCGGTGCGGCAGTTGACGCGCTATATCGACCAGCATCCCAATGGAAATCGCATGCTGGTGTCGATCAGCGGCGACGAGATCACGCTGATGACGCATCTGCCCACGCTTTGCGATGACTTCGGGACCGAGGACCTGCCAAGCAAGCTGGCGGCGTACGAGCCCGGCTGGTGGGCTACCTGGAACGACATCGACCCGGGGACGCTCGAGGACCTGCACATTCATCACTCGCTGGAACAGGTGGCGAGTTTCCACGCACTGGATGACCCGGAGCGGAATGTGCTGGTGCTGTTCAAACTGCATCGGCTGCCTGGTGAGGCGCGCGAAGTGGAAGGGACTAATCTGCAGGCGCCCCTGCCTGGGGATCGGATCGAGATACCGATTCAGTAGAGGGTATGAAGGTTTACCCCCCGGCGGTGTGGTTTAACAGAATAAAGAGCAACGGCAAGAACAACCGCAGATCCTTCGACTGCGCTCAGGAAAACAGCTTGTGGGTGGAGGCCTGTGGTATCCCACCCTAACGACGAAAACAAAGACGCGGTCAGGATGGGACACCCTCGTTCGTGCGGGGGCTTGCTGCCAAAAAGCAACGGCAAGAACAACCGCAGATCCTTCGACTGCGCTCAGGAAAACAACTTGTGGGTGGAGGTCTGTGGTATCCCACCTTACTCTAACTAGCTAGTTATCCGCGTCCAACTAATGACGCGCCGGTACTTATGACTAACATATCTGCACCGAGTAGAAGACCGCACCCGGCCAGGTGCGGTCTTTTGATTGCGATCATAAGGGGCTGACTAATCTATCGACTAAGTGCGCTTTAGATATATTTATGACTTATATCGTGGTTAATTCCCGACGCTGCAACACCGGCCACGCAGGGATACCTTCCGCTTCGAGGAGAAACCTGCGAATGTCGTCGGCGGACGCAAACTCCGCATGACCCCGGGAAGTTGCGACCAGGACCGCGGTGATTTCTCCTTCCTTGTTGAGGAAGGGAGTTCCGGGATCAAGCTTCGCTGTGTCGTTATCGTCGGAGGGCATTACGGACGGGGCCGACGTGTCCTCTTCAAGCGGCAAAACCGGGATCTGGAGGTCGGCGTGCGCGGCAGGAGACTCGAAATCGATGCAGGCCAGGTTCAGGCCGAGGGGATAGTAGCCGAGATCGCGAAACTTCGCGGGATAAGACTTCCCATCGATCACGATGTCCAACCGCTGTCTAATGTTGGTCCAGGTCTGCCGCTTTTCGTATTCCTTGACCACGTCGAAGGTGGTGACCACATCGCAGGTGTCGGTGCGAAATCCGACCGCCTGTGCGATGGGTTGCTCCACGTCCTTGTGGTGCTTGGTGCGGTGCAACTCCGTGAGGGTGACGGTGACAATCTTTGAGACGGGCGCAGCATGTACCGCGGAAACGGCCTGTTTGAGTTGGCTATGCGCGGCGCTGCCTGCGACGATCACGATTCCAAGGACAAGTGTTACAGGGGTGATACCGAAGGACCGCATATTTCCTAACCTCCAGTAAGGAAGATGATGGCTCTCCCTTTGTAGATGTCTGACGATACGGCTTTTGGTAATTGGCATGGTTGCGGAGGGACAAGCATCTCAGCTTTGGGAGTTCAAATCGCGGTACCGATCCCGAAACGTTGGTTACCAAGGTGGGACGAGCGTTTGAGTCAGCTCAAGTCTGGTCGTGGGTGAGTGAGTTAAGGGAGTGGCTTATAGACGATGGATGGCGCGCCGGATGAGGACGACCAAAGCGACGGGCAAGGAAAGGAGCAACGCCCACACAATGATGTTCGATGCGAATTCAATGAACAGAATGATGGCGGATTGCGCAATGCGGCCCTGGCTGAGGCTCGAGCCGGGCGCGTAGGCGGGGCCGAGCATGAGGATGACGGCGGACCCATTGTGATGGAACGCTCCACCGATCTCGATGACGAGTGTATAGGCGAAGCCAACGATCGCGCCGAGGAGTGCGGCGAGGCGAACAGGATGAGAACGAGCCCATGACGCGCGGGTAGCCTGCATCGGGCTATTTTAACGAGGTTTTCGGAGGAGGGACTGAGTAAGGTTCGCGGCATCGCAGGCTTGAGAATCCAGCGCCCGCCACTCTCTGTGGTGTTGAAGAAGAAAAGAGCAAGTGTAAGAGCAGCCACGGATCCTTCGACTACGCAGCGCACAGGGCGCGCTGCTTCGCTCAGGAATACAGCAGAAGGGAGGTCAGCCGCGCCGCGGCTAGAAAGGCATGCGCAGGGTGCCGATGAAGGCGTGGTTGTACTGGTTGTAGTGGGTGGCGGCGATCTGGAAGCCGCCGCCGGCAACAAAGGCTACGCGCTTGTGGATGGGGAAGCGGCCGAAGATGATGCCGGGGGTGATGAAGGTCTGCTTCTTGGTGTCGTTGGTGCCGCCCTTCCAGAAGGTGGAGTTGATTTCGGCTTCGGGCCATAGCTTTTTGAAGACGTGGACCTGGAACGCGGTGTTGGAGACGATGGTGCGGCCGAGCGTGTGCACGCTGTTGACGGGGAAGGTACCGCCGAGCGTGGATTGAAAGTCGAAGATGCCCCAGCCCTTGCCACCCGCGAGCGTAGGGGTGACCACGGCGCTGATGGAGCCGTTCTTGTGCTCGCCGGTAGGCACGCTTCCGGCGAGGAAGCCGGTAAGGATGCTGTTGCCTTCCTTCTCAGGGCGCGCGAAGAAGCGGTACTTCAGGGTGAAGGAAGCGTCGCCCCAGCCGTCGAGGGTCTTGGGGTTTTCGTGCACCAGGTAGGGGGGCAGGTTGATGAGGAGCTCGGTGCGGCGGGTGGGGATGAGTTCAAGTCCCTTGCCGTTGTCGAGGTTGGTGACGTCGCCGGAGGAGGTGACTTGGTGCAGGACGTCGAAGCGGAACTCCTGCTCGAGGCGGGGAGTGACGGTGGCGACGGGCGTGACCCAGTGCGGCTGCACGGCCTGGGTGGCGGAGACGCGGTCCAGCCAGGATTGGGCCTGGGCAACGGTGGAGGCGACGACGAGGAGGGCGGAAAGAGTGAGGACGGGGAATCGCACGGAAAGGCTCCGGAAAGGCAGTGATCAGTGGTCAGGGAACGACGACGCGGGGCGACCCAATTGAAAATTCGACCTGTCTGATCGAATTATGCGTATTAACGCACTGAAAATCAATTGTATCCGGATTGATTCGTCTTAAAAAATTAAGCAGCGAGTGCTTTTGCCAGTGCAGGGAGCGGCGCGTGAGGCCAAGTGACGGTGTCGAGCCGGGCCGTTCGGAGGTCTGATCGCTTACCGCTGACCGGTGATCCGTTGCGATTATGGCTTGCCGATCATGACTTCGGTGGCCTTGATCAGGGCGAGGGCGGGTTCGCCGGGCTTGAGGTCGAGTTCGCGGACGGCGTCGGCGGTGATGATGGCGGTGATGCGCTGGCTGCCGACGGCGAGGACGACTTTGGCGAGAAGGCCTTCGATGACGACCTCGGCGACGGTGCCGGAGAGCTGATTGCGGCCGCTGATTCGGGCGGTTCCGGTGTGAGCGGCGGAGGAGGGCAGGAACTCCTCGAGGGCTTCAAGCGGGATGCGATGGTGGCCGCCGGGTGTCTTGACGGTGCGGATGCGGCCGGCGAGGATCCAGTGCTTGAGCGCGGGGTAGCTGATGCCGAGTCGGGCGGCGGCTTGTCGTGGGGTAAGCAGAGCGGCATTCATGAACAGGTGTAAAGCCCTCACGGTGTACTGTACACGGCGGCAACGCGACTGGGCTCAAAGTGATAAGCACCCTGTGACTGCAATCACTCGACAGGGTCGGGTACGGATGCTACAGTTCCCGTGGATTTTTCCCCGGTGCACGTGGGGTCGCCTGTTTCGGGGTCGTTTTTCTCAATACGGCTTCAAACTTTAATTCGGGAGGACATGTGACAGCACAGGGTTGGGTGTATTTTTCACTGGCGGTAAGCGTACTTTCGCTGCTTGTGGCGTTTATATTTGCGCGCCAGGTGATGGGTTCAGACAAGGGAAAACTGAGGATGCAGAGGATCGCGGGCGCGATGAAGGAAAGCTCCGCGTCACTCCTGAAGCGCCGGTACGGGAAGATCGCGGCCGGCACGGCGGGGGCCCTGGCGAGCCTGCTGCTTCCCACATTCGCCTATGCGCAGCCGGAACAAGGGGGCGGAGGCGAGGCCAACCTGGTACTGCCGGATTTGTCGACTGTGCAGTTTTTTGGCATGAACGGGCACGCGCTGCTGATGATCGGCCTGCTTTTTTGCGTGGGCGGGCTGCTGTTCGGCCTGGCGATTTATGTGCAGTTGAAGAACCTGCCGGTGCATCGCTCGATGCGCGATATTTCCGAATTGATTTATGAGACGTGCAAGACCTACCTGGTGACGCAGGGCAAGTTCATTCTGCTGCTCTGGGTTTTCATCGCGGTGATTATTTCGCTGTATTTCGGTTACCTGGCGCCGGTGCCGGGAAAATCGATTGGGATTACGCTGCCGATCATCTTGCTGTTTTCGCTGGTCGGTATCGCGGGCAGCTACGGGGTGGCGTGGTTCGGAATTCGCGTGAACACGTTTGCGAACTCCCGCACGGCATTTGCAGGATTGCCCGGCAAGCCGTATCCGGTGTATGCCATTCCGCTTAAAGCCGGCATGAGCATCGGCATGTTGCTGATCTCGGTCGAGCTGCTCATCATGCTGTTCATCCTCTTGTTCATTCCGCGCGATTATGCGGGGCCGTGCTTTATCGGCTTTGCCATAGGCGAGTCGCTGGGCGCAGCGGCGCTGCGCATTGCCGGCGGCATTTTCACGAAGATCGCCGACATCGGCTCCGACCTGATGAAGATCGTCTTCAAGATCAAGGAAGACGACGCACGCAACCCCGGCGTTATTGCCGACTGCACGGGCGACAACGCGGGCGATTCGGTTGGGTCCCAGCGCGGACGGCTTTGAAACCTACGGCGTGACCGGTGTGGCACTGATCACCTTCATTCTTCTGGCGGTCAAGACTCCCGAGACGCAGGTCCAATTGCTGGTTTGGATCTTTGTGATGCGCGTGGCCATGCTGGTCTCGAGCTCGGGCGCCTACTTCCTGAATGGCGCCATCGCGCGCGGCAAATGGGGCAATGCCGACGAGATGGATTTTGAGACGCCGCTGACCTCGCTGGTGTGGATCACGTCGATCCTTTCCATCCTTCTGACGTTCATCGTCTCGTACGAGATGATTCCCTCTCTTGGGGACGGAACGCTGTGGTGGAAGCTGTCCTGCATTATTTCCTGCGGAACGCTGGCCGGCGCGATTATTCCCGAGCTGGTCAAGGTGTTCACTTCGACGAAATCCAGCCATGTGAAGGAAGTGGTCAAATCGGCGCAGGAGGGGGGAGCTTCCCTCGGCATCCTGTCCGGATTTGTGGCCGGCAATTTTTCAGCTTACTGGCTGGGACTCAGCATGGTCGCGCTCATGGGAATGGGCTATTACTTTACGACCGGCGCGTCGATGGCGGAATTAATGCTCGCCCCGGCGGTGTTCGCGTTCGGCCTGGTCGCGTTCGGCTTCCTGGGCATGGGACCGGTGACGATCGCCGTCGATTCCTACGGGCCGGTGACCGACAATGCGCAGTCCGTTTACGAGTTGTCGCTGATCGAGACCGTTCCCGGCATCGAAGCGGAATTGAAGAAGGACTACAACATCAATGTGAACTTCGAACGCGCAAAGCATCTGCTCGAGGCGAACGATGGAGCCGGCAATACTTTCAAGGCTTCAGCAAAGCCGGTGCTGATCGGAACGGCGGTGGTGGGCGCAACCACGATGATCTTCTCCATCATCATGGCCCTGACCCACGGGCTGACCGTGGGCAAAGAGAATCTCTCTCTGCTGCACGCGCCATTCCTGCTTGGGTTGATCACCGGGGGGGCCATGATCTACTGGTTCACCGGCGCTTCCACGCAGGCCGTTACCACGGGCGCATATCGCGCGGTCGAGTTCATCAAGACGCACATCAAGCTGGAAGGCGTTGAGAAGGCATCGGTCACGGACAGCAAGAAGGTGGTGGAAATCTGCACCAAGTACGCGCAGAAGGGCATGTTCAACATCTTCCTCGCGGTCTTCTTCGCGACGCTCGCGTTCGCGTTCATTGAGCCGTTTTTCTTCATCGGCTACCTGATCTCGATTGCGATCTTCGGCTTGTACCAGGCCATCTTCATGGCCAATGCCGGTGGCGCGTGGGACAACGCCAAGAAGGTTGTCGAGGTGGACATGAAACAGAAAGGTACGCCTCTGCACGACGCAACTGTGATCGGAGACACCGTCGGCGATCCGTTCAAGGACACGTCGTCGGTCGCCATGAACCCGGTCATCAAGTTCACCACCTTGTTCGGATTGCTGGCGGTCGAGCTTGCGGTCACCCTCAGTGCGAACAATCCGGTGCTTACCCGCGTGCTGGCTGTCGCTTTCTTCCTGGTGTCGGTATTCTTCGTGCACAAATCGTTCTATGGCATGAGGATTGAATCCAAGACCGGCAACTGATTTCTAACTTGCAAGGGAAGACGCCGCCCTGGAGTGGGCGGCGTTTTTCTTGCAGATGGCGGCCATTGTTTGCTGCTGCGTCGAATGGGTGTGGCGCCACCGCGTTGGCCAGCTGCGCTGGGCTCTTCGCGGATTGTTGCGATGTTCTCGGATTCCGCAGTGTTTCCAGCAAACATTCGATTCCGAACGTGGGCCGAAGTCCCCTGTGGTAAGCCTGATTCTCCTTCCAGCAAAGTGATACCTGCGTTCGCGTATGCGGACTATGCTTCAATGCAAGGCGCCCGGAGTGGGTGGGGCTCTTCCGTGAGCGTAGCGCCGGCACATGCCTGTCCGGGTCCTATCCACATTTGTTCCCAGGCGGCGCCGGGGCAGGGCCGCGTTGCAGGCGGTGGATCAGCAGGAAAGGATTCAGGGGATGCCAGAGAACAGCACCGACATCATTCAAAAGTGGGCCAACCAGGAGATGGCTCTTACCGGAGCGGAGGTCCTGGAGGTTTTGTGGACCCTCTCGAAGGATCCGAGCAGCGGCGAATGGAACGTCGGTGCTCAGACCCTTGCCGCCAGGTTGCGCCAGTACGCCATTCCCGGCCAGCACATCACGTTCGCTTATGTCGACGGGTTCCGAAAGAAGTGTGTGAACGACCTCTGCAATGATCTCGGATGGTAAATATCTCGATCGAAGGTCAGGCGATATCAAGAAAGGGACTCGAATGAGGAGAAAAGTGCATGCGCTTGTGCCCGCGCTGCTGGCAGTGCTTGCTTTTACCGGCGCGGCAAAGGCTCAGGACGGAGGAGAGTCTGGCTCGCACCGTGTAGTGATCGTGAGTGCGACCCAGGCAATCATCCAGGTGAATGCGAGCACGGTCGACAAGATCGCGATTGCGGAAGCGGGGTCTGAGACGGAAACGGCCATGTCGTTCAAACCAGTAAAACCGGTGGGCCGGTGGATCATTGCAAAGATCGAGAGCGGCACCCTGAAGTTCGAATCGAACAGCAAATACGTCCTTACGCTCACGTTGAACGACGGGAAGAAGCCGCCGAGCGTGGGCAGCATCGTGCTCCTGCCCGTGGACACGTCGTCCAAAGTGAAGCTGAGAGCATCAGCGGGGCTGCCGCTGCTCGAGGGCAACGTCGCGTTTTCGTTGCGCGGGTCGAACGCGATCCTGAGCAACAACGACAGATTTTGCGGTGCGCAAGGGCAGTCGGTTCCAGTGGAAGCAGTGGAGCCGCGCAACCAGTCAAACACCGAGGTTTACTTTGCCGGGATCAGTTCGCCACTGGCGGAAAGCAAGCTGTGCGAAATCAGCCTGAACAAGCTGGATGAGATGCCGGACGCGGATGGAGTGGGCAGGTTGGCCTTGAGATCGAGCAAGGGGTTGGATCATAACGTGGTGCCGCTTTCCGGGGTGTTCAAGGACAAGATCGTGAGCGTGCTGGGGAACAACCTGGTGTTCGAGCAACCGACCGGCGAGAGCGAGCCCGCTCCGGCGACCAAGGATGCGGCGTGGCTGTGGCTGAACGGAACCGTGACCGCGGGAACCGGTTCGGCGCCGGCGTGGGTTCTGGATGGGAAGCTGCAACCGCCCTTGCAATTCTGGTGGGAAGGGATTCCCGTCACGCCTTTGAATGTGACGGCGAACATCGGCAACAACAAGGTCGGCGGCGTTTCGGCCAAGGACGTGATCGACTTCGAGGTGCCGTCGCTGACGTGGCTTCCGCCCGTGATTCATGATGACCTGCGGCTGCAAGTGCCGGCATCCCTCACGTTCGAGACGAACCGGGCTTTCGACCATCGCAATTTGCTGGGGGTTGGGGACCTGATCTGGACGTGGAGGGGGCTCGACCGGCTACAGGTGGTGCGGACTGCGGAGGCTCTCTATCAAGAGGCAAAGGACAAGAATTCGCTGGTGATCAAGATGCCGCCCCAGGGCAAATACGGAAAGGGCGGCTACGCGACTATGGGCTGGCGTCTTCTGTTTCATACCGGCTTTGAGGCGGGTGGCGCACTGACAACGAGCACGGTGACGAACCCCAAGACCAAGGCGCTCATCGGCGTGGTTCCCACGTATTCAATTGCGCGCTTTGTTCCGGAGATTGACGGGATGCTTCAAGTTCGCGGCTTCAGCATCGAATCAGCGGTGACCGGACGCTACCTTTTTGCAGCGGAACACACCGCTGTGAACAACAAGGCGGGCATTCCGTATCTCGAAACCGTGGAGGGATGGAAGGCTCAGAACGTGTTGACGGGCACGTGGACGCCCTTCGCGAATCAGAATGTGGGCTTCACGGCCGCCTACGCGAACGGTTTTTGTGCGCCGACGTATCAGCGTGCCAATGGAGTGAAGCTGGGCGTGCTGGTTAAGTTCTGAGATCGTCGCCGGTGCCGGATCGCTGCGACGCGTTGAGAGCCGTGCGCTGCCGGCCGTCGGCGTCAAAATTAGCGGGATCGAGCCAGGCTTCGAAGGCGGCTTTCCGGTCAGGCCATTCGTGGTCGAGCATGCTGAACCAGGCGGTGTCGCGGTTGCGGCCCTTGATGACCATGTGCTGGCGGAAGATGCCTTCGAAGGTGAAGCCGAGGCGCTCGGCGGCGCGGCGGCTGGGCAGGTTTGCTGCGTTGCACTTCCACTCGTAGCGCCGGTAGCCCAGATCGAAGACGTGGCGGGCCATCAGGTACATGGCTTCAGTCGCCGCGGTGGTGCGCTGCAGGGCAGGGGAGAGCAGGATGTTGCCCACTTCGATGACGCCGTTGGCGGGGTCCATGCGCATAAAACTGGCGTAGCCAGCGGCTGCCCCTATTTCGGCGGAGATGGTCGCGAAGAATATCCGGTCAGTGCGCGGCTTGCTTTTCAGCGATGTCACGAGTGAGGTCCTTCTCCGACGCGTACGGACCATCGAACAGGTATTGCCAGACTTCATCGTGGCCTTCTACGTGGCCCCAGAGGTCCGCGGCATGGAGATCGGCGTCGAGGGGCTCGAGCATCACGGTGCGGCCGTGCATGGGCTCTCGCAGGGGCAGCGGGACGGGCTTCCAGTCGAGAGCGGACGAATTCGATTGCGGCATGAATTCACGGTAACAGGAGAGGACCGTGCAGGTTTGGGTTGGAGAGCCTACCTCAGGGGCTAAAGCCCGCACAATCATTCGCGCGTCAATGCCGGGGATGAATCCCCGGCCTACCAAAACGAGTCTCGGGCAGAGAAGGTCAGATCAACTGCCATGGCGCGCGGTAGGGGCGCGACAGCATTTCGCTGGCGGCGGTGTCGTTGAGGATGACTTCGTTGGCCACGTCCCACTGAAGCTTGCGACCCGTCAGCATGGAGATGAGGCCGAGGTGGCCGGGGATGGTGGAGTGGTGTGCGGTCTCGACGGGCGTAATGGTGGGCTTACGCGACTTGACGCTGTCGAGGAAGTTGCGCTGGTGGCCCGGCGATTCGTAGAGGCTGACTTTGCGGAGTTCGTCGGGGAGTTTGTCACCCTTGATCCAGGCGGGGTTTGAGGCGTCGATGCCGGCGCGATCCACCCAGACCCAGCCATCCGTACCGATCCACTTGGCGCCCATGGCGATAGCGGGATGGTTACCGGCGATGAGTATGTCGACATCGTTGGCGTAATGCGTGACTTCCTTGCGGTACTTGCAATCGACGCGATAGGTGGTGGCAGTGTTCCAGACGGCGTTGGCCGGCGGGAACTCCCCGAAGGCACTGATCTCGGAGGGTCCGGTGCGGTCGAAGTCGAGGCCCCAGTGGGCGATATCGCCGTGGTGTCCGATCCAGTCCATGAGCTGGCCGGCGCCGGTGTTGTAGTTCCAGCGCCAGTTCTGGTAGACGCGCTGCTCGATGTAGGGCTCTTCTTTCGAAGGGCCGAGCCACCGGTCGAAGTCGAGTTGCTCAGGCGGTGCCGAAACAGCCAGGTCCCAGGCGGGAGTTCCAGGCACAATCTGGGCCGGGCTCTCGATCTTGTCGGGAAGGGAAGCGAGCTTCTTCAAGAGCGCGGGAACGGTGCCGGGGAAGTCATGGTGCCCGCCGGGCAAGCCGACCTCAACACGCTGTACGTTGCCAATGAGGCCGCTGCGGACGATCTCGCAGGCGTGGCGGAACATGGGAAGCGAGCGCTGCCACGAGCCGGTTTGCCAGATGAGGTTGTTCTGCTGGACGGCCTTGACGATGGCCTGCTGCTCGCGAATGGTGCGGGCGAGAGGCTTTTCGCCGTAAATGTCCTTTTTGCGATTGGCGGCGGCGGTGGCGAGCAGCGCGTGCCACTGGTCGGGGACGGCGATCATGACGGCATCGATGTCGTCGCGCGCGATCATTTCGCGGAAGTCGCGGTAGGCCTTGCAGTCCTGGTTGCCGTAGTGCGTATTGATGGTACCTACAGCGGTCTGCAAATGATCCTTGTGCAGGTCGCAGGCAGCGACGATCTGGCAGTCGGGTTCGGCGAGGAAGTTTTTGGTATTGCTGGGCCCCATCATGCCCCAGCCTACGATGCCCATGGTAATGCGGCCCGAGGCAGGGGGGCGGGCGGCGCCGGCCCAGGCCGCGCGGGGGACTACGGCGGCAGCGCCGGCGACCTTGAGAAAATCACGTCGGGTGACGGCAGAGGTTGAACCCAGATTAAGCTTCATGATCGTCTCCGGAATTCGCTTGCGGATTCTTACAAGTGCGTTTCGCGCAGGGCGCCGAATTAAGGCTGGTTTTTGTCCGCAGCCTTTATAGCAGAGGCGGAGGGTTCGGCGCCGTGAGGAGTGGGCTTATTGCGGGTGGCGGAGCATTCCCGAAAAAGGAGCGAGTGCCACTCTGATATTTCCGTTCCCTGATCTCCACAAGATGCACATTTCGAGCGGGTTTTGCACCGCATTCGCGCCTTGTCCCGGCAGGGGGTGGGGCATAGGCTTGGAGGTGCGATCCGTACGGGGAACCGGCCCTCAGGGCCGCGTGGGGAAAATGCTTCAGGAATGAGGCAATTCGGTTACCGAAGTGCGCGACTAGAGCGGTTTTTCGCGGTTTCCACAGCGTGGATGCTGGAGTTTGAAGAATTGGTACCTGCATTCGCATCTAAAACACTAGATGTAGTGGTTTGTTGTTGACATGCACCATGGACAGCGGTATTTTTTCATCTGCGGCTGTAAAGGGACTGTAACGAATCTCTGGCTGGTCCGGCACTTTACGGCTCTCGTACGAATAGAAAATCGTGGTCTGGAGTACCCGTTTTCCATCCGTTGCGCACATCTCTCTGACTGTTCGTGATACCGGCTGCAGCGCCGGATGCATCAGGCTTTTTATCCGTTAAAAGGAGACCCCCCTAATGAACGAAGCTCAACTTCAGACTTCTGCCGCCACGTCCTCCGCAGGTTCTATCCGCGGAGGGTTAACCTTCTCCCGGCGTTTTTCCAGACCCGACGTTTCGCCTTACGACGAGATGCAATGGGAAAAGCGCACCGCCTCGATCACGGACAGCAAGGGCAACACGATCTTCGAGCAGAAGGACGTGGAGGTGCCGCTGGACTGGTCGATGACGGCGACGAACATCGTCGCCTCAAAGTATCTGCATGGGCAGCTTGGTACGGCGGAGCGGGAGACGGGTGTTCGGCAGCTGGTGGGGCGCGTAGCGGAGACGGTGCGCGACTGGGGCATGAAGGGGGGCTACTTTGCCAGCGGCGAGGATGCGGCGATCTTCTATGACGAGCTCTCGCACATGCTGCTGACGCAGCGCGTGGCATTCAACTCGCCGGTGTGGTTCAACGTGGGCTGCGACCGGCTGGAGCCGCAGGCGGAGGGGAACAGCTGGCACTGGGATCCGGCGTCGGGCGGGGTGAAGTTCGAGGCGACCGGCTATCGCAATCCGCAGTGTTCGGCGTGCTTCATCAACGCGGTTGATGACTCGCTGGATTCGATTCTCACCCTGGCCAAGACCGAGGGCATGCTTTTCAAGTGGGGCTCGGGGACGGGGACCAACCTGTCGTCGATTCGTGGATCGATGGAACTGCTTTCAGGGGGCGGGCAGGCTTCGGGGCCGTTGAGCTTCATGCGCGGGTTCGATGCGTTTGCCGGCGTGATCAAGTCGGGAGGCAAGACGCGGCGCGCGGCCAAGATGGTGATCCTGAACGTGGATCACCCGGACATTGTTGACTTTATCGATTGCAAGGCCAAGGAAGAGGCCAAGGCTTTCGCGCTGATTAAGGCAGGCTACGACGGATCGGGGCCGGACTCGGAGGCGTACTCCTCGATCTTCTTCCAGAATGCCAACAATTCAGTGCGCGTGAGCGATGAGTTCATGCGCGCGTACGAAAGCGATGGCGAATTCACCACGCGCACCGTGAAGGAAAAGGCGCCGGTGAAGACGTACAAGGCTCGGGACATAATGACCAAGATCGCCGAGGCCACGTGGCTCTGCGGCGATCCGGGAATGCAGTTCGACACCACCATCAACAAGTGGCACACCAGCAAGAACACGGCGCGGATCAACGCGTCGAATCCGTGCAGCGAGTACATGTTCCTGGATAACTCGGCCTGCAACCTGGCCAGTTTCAACCTGCTGAAGTTTGTGAATGCCGCCGGACAGTTTGATATCGCAGCCTATCGCCATGCGGTTTCGATCGTGATCACGGCGATGGAGATCCTGGTGGACAACTCGGGTTATCCGACGGAATCCATTGCGCGGAACTCGCATGATTACCGACCGCTGGGTCTTGGATACGCGAACCTGGGCGCTCTGTTGATGGCGTTCGGTCTACCGTATGACTCCGCGGCGGGACGCGACTTTGCAGCGACGTTGACAGCAATCATGTGCGGCCAGGCTTACCTGCAGTCGGCCGTCATCGCGGGATCGTGCCAGCCGCTGGGGTCCGCAACGCCGCTGACGGCGGGTTCCGAGCAAAAGGGCGGCGCCTGCCCCGGCTTCTATGTCAACCGCGAGCCGTTCCTCGACGTGATCCGCATGCATCGCGCGGAAGTCAACAAGATTGGCAAGTCACGACAGAGCGGAGAGCCGTTCTCAGTGCCGCAACTGGAGTCGTTGATTGATGCCAGCCGGGAGTGCTGGGACATGGCCCTGGCCTTCGGCGAGCGCTACGGCTATCGCAATTCGCAGACCACGGTGCTGGCGCCGACGGGCACCATCGGCTTCATGATGGATTGCGACACGACGGGTGTTGAGCCGGACCTTGCGCTGGTGAAGTACAAGAAGCTGGTGGGCGGCGGCATGATCAAGATTGTGAACAACACGGTGCCGGCCGCGCTGTTCAAGCTTGGTTACAACAATGACGAAGTGAATGCGATTGTGAGCTACATTGATGCGACGGGCACCATTGAAGGCGCGCCGGGCATCAAGCCGGAACACCTGGCAGTGTTCGATTGCAGCTTCAAGCCGGCCAAGGGCACGCGGTCCATTCATTACATGGGCCACATCAAGATGATGGCAGCGACGCAGCCGTTCCTCTCGGGTGCGATCTCGAAGACCGTGAACCTGCCCCACGAGGCCAGCGTGGACGATGTAGCCGAGGCTTACGCGGAGAGCTGGCGCCAGGGCATCAAGGCGGTGGCCATTTATCGCGATGGATCGAAGGGCACGCAGCCGCTGAATACCAGTATGGATGCGAAGAAAGAGCCGTCCGCGCTCGATGTGGTTGGTACGCGGGTGCTGGCCAGCATCGCTTCTGGTCAGCCCGCGGCGGACGCGGACATGAAGGCGCTGGAAGCCAAGATCAGCGACAAGCTGGAAGTGACGGCGAAGCAGATGATCGCGGCTGCCGGAGCGTTTGGCAAGGCGATGGACGAGATTGCCAAGGCCGCGGCTGTGCCGGTAATCAAGGCAACGCCCGCGCCTGCTCCGGCAGCGCCGCAGCCGCAAGACCTGAATGCGCCGCCGCGTGCGGTGCGGCATCGCCTGCCGGAGGAGCGCGCGTCCATCACTCACAAGTTCTCGATTGCCGGGCATGAGGGCTACATCACGGTCGGCTTGTATCCGACCGGGCAGCCGGGCGAAATCTTCATCAAGATGGCAAAGGAAGGATCGACGGTTTCCGGGTTGATGGATTCCTTCGCGACTGCGATCTCCCTGGCGCTGCAACACGGGGTGCCGCTGCGCGTGCTGTGCGAGAAGTTTGCGCACACGCGTTTTGAGCCTTCGGGCTGGACGGGCAACGAGCAGATTGGCTATGCGAAGAGCTTGATGGATTACATCTTCCGCTGGCTGAATCTGCGCTTCCTGTCGGGCGCGCAGCTCAGCTTGTTTGCGGGACTCGCTCCGCAGGCGCCGCAATTGCCGGCTTCGCCCACCATCCTGGTGGATCCAGAAATGGAAGAGGAAGGCGCGATGCCGCAGAATCAGCTCTCTCGTCTGGCCGAAGAAGTGGCGCGCAAGCTGAACCAGGTGGGGCAGAGCAGCTTGTCGCAAGGCAGCTTGCCGCAAGGCACTCTGCCCGGGATGGGATCAACGGCTTCGCCAGCGGGCGGGATTGCGCCGGAGATTCGCGCAACCAGCTCGGCAGGCGGCGACCTGGGACACGGGCCACAAATGCAGGACCGCGGTATCTACCATGCGTCGGACGCCATGCGCGATCTCTACGACATGGGCGATGCGCCGAGTTGCGGCGTTTGCGGGGCGATCATGGTACGCAACGGAAGCTGCTATCGCTGCATGAGCTGCGGGTCGACTTCTGGATGCAGCTAGAGGGCTTCTTTGGGTGTGCTGGAAAAGAAAAGCAAGCGGCAGCAGAGCATGTCAGTCGCCCGAAGATCCCGGAGTAGAGAATTGAACTGAAGTGGAAACCCCGTGGGGCTGACAGTCCTACGGGGTATTTTTTTGAACGGGTGGTAGTCGGGATTACTCCGGGCGGCAGACAACGCGTCATCGTGAACGCGAGTTCAGAGTGCGCGCGTCAAGGTTCGCAACACCAAAGAGCAGTTGTAGTCGCGCCACGCTGTTGCGACGCGTTTGTTTTCGTAGCATAATTAGCAGCACTCGGCAAGTTCAGACTCCCCAACCATTGCGCGCGGAAGGTGACTCAGCGCTATGCTTAATGGGCCGGCGAATTTCGGTTCAGATCACCGGCAATATTTGCTGATTCCGGCTTTAATTTCATGATCACTCCCCCAGTCCCCTCCAAGATCGGGAAGTACGACGTCCTCGGCGTCATCGGGCGCGGGGGTATGGGAGTTGTGTATCAGGCGAGAGACCCGCATCTTGACCGGCGAGTTGCCATCAAGATGATCACCGGTGCATTCTCTGAAAATTCAGATATGCTGAAGCGCTTCTTTCGTGAAGCGCAGTCGTTGGGGAGCCTGCAGCACCCGAACATCGTCACGGTCTTCGATCTGGGCGATTTTGAAGGGCATCCCTATTTCGTGATGGAGTTTCTGGAGGGCGAAGGACTGGATAGCGTCCTGTCGGCTGGGCGATCGCTGAATCTGATGGAGAAGATTTCCATCGTGATTCAGGTTTGCCAGGGCCTGGGTTACGCCCATCGCCGAGGAGTCGTCCATCGCGACATCAAACCGGCCAACATCATGATCAGCAAGGATGGTGGCGTAAAGATATTCGACTTTGGCATTGCGCACGCCGGGCAGGCGAACGTGACGCGAACCGGCGAAATTCTCGGCACCCTGCGTTATATGGCTCCGGAGCAGGTGAACTCGAAGGCCGTCGACTCGCGCACAGACATCTTTGCGACCGGCGTGGTCCTCTACCAGTTGATCACCGATCATCTGCCATTTGACGGAGAGAACACCGCGGCTACGCTGATGAAGATTGTGGGCGAGGCGCCGCCACCGCTCGGCAGTTTTCTGGCTTCGTACCCGCCGGAGATGGAGCAGATCCTGCTGCGCGCGCTGGCGAAGAATCCCGACGACCGGTACGGCACGGCGGAAGACTTTGCCATGGATCTGGCAGAGTTGCAGGGACAGTTGAAGGAGGAGTTGATTGGCCGGGAGATGGAAGAGGTGGCGCACTTCATTGTAGACGGTGAGGTTTTGAAGGCTCGGGGAACGCTGCTGCGGGTGCTGAAGATCGACCATCATCACACCGGGGCGAACCGTTTGATGCGCGAGGTGCAACAGCGAATTCAGCGAGATGAACGGAGCAAACTGATTCGCGGGCTGAGAGAGCAGGCGGAGCAGGCGCTGGCCGACGATCAATTCGATCGCGCGCTGGAGCACGTGGATAGCGCGCTGGGGTTGGACCGCGATCGTGCTGAACTGCAGCAATTGCGCGGCAGCATTTGCGCCGCGGCCGCGCGTGCAGAGAAGGTGCACAAGGCGCTGAAGGCGGCAGACGTGGCGCAGGCGGAGGGCGACCTGGAGTCGGCTATGGCAGCGGCACAAGAGGCCCTGGCGGTCGCGCCAAACGACACTCGGGCGAGGATGTCGTATCGCGTGATCTCGCAAGAGATGGACGAGCGTGCCCGTCAGCGGCAGATGGAAGGATGTGCGGCGGAAGAGCGCCTGCGGACCGACCAGATAAAACGGCTGCGGGTAGATCGGCTTCAGAATGCGAAGCAGTCTCTCTACGATCAGAATTTCGATGCAGCCATTCAGGCCCTGGAAGCCGCGTTACGCGAAAGCGGCTACGACGAGGACGTTCGGGCGCTGCTGGCTCGGGCGCGGCGGGAACAATCGGAGGCGGTGCAAAACACCGTGTTGCGGGCGGAACAGGAGATTCTGCTGGATGAGCGCGTGCGGATTCTGGAAGAGGCGCTGCGCAAGAACCCCCAGGATGTTCGGGTGAAAGAACTGCTGCATCAGGCACGCAATCTGAACCAGGTCATCTCCCAGATCGCAGCCGCGGCACAGAAGCTGGAGGAAGAGCGCCGGTACGACCTGGCGCTTGCCAAGTGGGAGACCGTGAGCGCCGTTTACCCCCATTATCCCGGCCTGAAGGACATCATCAAGCGGGTGCATGACCTGAAGGAACAGGCTCACACAAACGATCGCCAGGACTGGATCAACCGGATCGAGCACGCGTTGAATAGCCGCGACTACGAGCAGGCCTTGTCCCTTATTGAACGAGCGAACGAACAGTTTCCCTGGGATACCGATCTGACGGCGCTGCAGGTGAGAGCGGAGGCTGGCGCGCGGCATCTGGTGCGGATGGATCCGGGCGCGTCGGGTTCGCAGGAATTGCGGAACCTCGTTGAAAACCGAAAGCGCGAAGAAATGGGCTCGCCAGATCCTGTCGGGACGACCAGAACGCCGATGCCCGATGGCACGATTTCCGCAAGAACGGACGCGCCGACCAGATCGTTCGATGGCGGAAATACGCGTTCCCAGGCGGGACTCGGCAACGACGCGCTGACCGAGGCCTCGTTACAACTCGTCGAAAGGAATTTGGCAACTTTCCTCGGACCGCTGGCCAGGATCGTGGTCAAGCGCGCCGCAGCCAAGACGGCGAGCGTCGCCGAACTCTATACGCTCCTCGCTTCAGAGTCTGGAGCGGGAAGAAGATCGACAGGCATTCCTGGCGAAGAGAATGGACCTGGGCCCGCGCAAGGCAGTTTCGCCATTTACCAAGTTGCCGCCGGTTCCCACCGCACCGGTAACCGCGCCTGCAGATGTTTCAACAGCGGGTGAGATTGCGCCGGCGGCCATTGAGCAAGCTGCGCGCAAGTTGGCCGTCTTCCTGGGGCCAATTGCACCGATTGTCGCCAAAAAAGAGGCAAAGCGAGCAGCCAGCTTGGCGGAGTTCTACCAACTGCTTGCGGAACACGTGGCAGGTCCGGAGCGCGAGCGCTTTCTTAAAGAAGCGGGCATTCGAAAGGATTCTCCGACGACCACCTTTCTGGCCCGGGACAAGACGACCGGCTTGAATGCGCAAACCGGAGAGCCAATCGACAACCCCCGGACTTCCTAGCTCTCCAGCATCCTGATAGCTTCCACCAGGCTCTTGCGCATACGCCCGAACGATTCGGCGAGCTTGGCGATTTCGTCTTTTCCAGTCGCCTGAAAGTCGGGAACTTCGAGGTTGCCGAGGCTCACCTCGCTGGCCAGGCTCGACAAGCGATTGACGGGCCGGATGATGAGGAAGATCAGCATCGCGTTGATGGCGGCGATGAGTACGATAAACACCGCCGCAAGCGACAGCATGAACGCCGTGAAGGCGCTATTGGCGCGCTGAATCGGTAACTGCATGGGCGCGGAAATAATCTGCGCTGCCACGATGTCGTTCAGCTTCCAGCCAAATCCATTGTCGCTGCCGTACTGCGCAATTACCGTTCGCGGCGCGCGGTCCGGCGTGTCATGGCAATCCAGGCAGGTGGGGTCCTTGATCGAGAGCGGTTTTGCGATGTAAAGAGCTCGTCCCGTTGGCGTGTCGCGCTCACCCACCATCTCCGTCTTCTCCGCGTTCTGCCTGAATGTGCGCACGATATCCGCTTCCCAGTCCGTGGCACGATCGCTGGGATTGGACGGATTCAGCGTCGCCTCTTTGTAGGAGTAGTCCGGGTAGCTCTTGTGTAGTTGCTTGAAGTACTCGTTGGCTGAATAGGCCGACACCGACTGCGGCAAGAAGGTGTACGTCATCTGGTTCTTCAGCAGCGGCTTGATCTGCGTGCTGGTGTACGTGCGCACCGCGGTCGCACCGTCGATCATGATGCGCGCGTTTTCCTGGATCTCGGCCATGGCATTGCGCTGCAGCAGCGTGTGGGTGTACCACCCGGCGAGAACAAAGGCGACAGCAAAGATGGCAATCAGGACGAGGTTGAACTTGACGATAAGTTTCATGGCGATTGGTCACTCGGCGAAGAACTAAGGTTTTCCGGCCGGTTCAGAGCCGGTGTTGGTTTCTTCAGGATGCAAGAAAGGTTTCCAATCGGGAAGCGCGGAGAGATGCGCTTCGATTGCTTGGCGGAAGACGCTGTCCTGGAGCCTGGGCTTGAAACGAGCTGCGAAGCCCTTGCGCCAGGCAGCAGGAAGCGTCAGCCAGTGCTCGACTTCGGCGTAAGAAACATCGTGATCGGTCTTGGGCACGGGCTGCTTCTTTCCGGCGAACGCGGAAATGCGCGGAGGGAGTACATCGCGGAAGGAAACCGGCATGCTTTCAACAAACTCCCTCGGCGGCGGAGGACCTGACGCGACACCAGCCTTACCCGCACGGCGCGTAAAGAAAACCCTCTGGGACGAACTGGCCAATAGAACAGTTGCGCCACCACTGACGGAGACGGCTCCTTGTTCAGCAAAAACATCAGCGGTCTCGGCTGAAGCGTGGAACACCACATTGCCGCCCTTGGAAGTAGCCGCAAGCAGCGGGCTGGAATACCGGTAGACTCCGGCGGTGGTCTCGCCCTTCAGCCAGCCCGTCAGTAGCAGCAGATCGGTCCCGTTGCCGCTTTGACCCGCAATGTAGAGCTGACTCGAAGGTCCGAGTTCCACCACCGCTCCCCCGGTGAACTCAAGCTGCGCCTGGGCAGAAGGAACTGCTCCGGTCTCGAGAATGTCGCCCTGGCGCAACCGCATCCCCTCAACACCTTGCAGCATGGAGACCCCGCGGATCACATGCAGCGGCCCGCTTGCCAGGAGCGTTAACGTGCCAACCTCCTGCGCGCCCGCATATAGCGTGACCAGAAGAACGAAAAGCGGAAGCACGAGAAATCGTTGCGCGCGCAGGCCAACAAATTGAATGGGCATTTGTTTGGTGGACTAACCGGAGACCCATAGTAAGAACGACTCCAAGCCATGTCAAGCTGGCACGCTTCGTTTGCGGGCGCTGGAATGAGCCGAAGTGCACGGAACGGACGACACACAACAAATCATCGCGTCGCGGGTGGCATCGTTTCATGAGCTTTGGCATGCAGTCGGTATGATCGAAGAAAGGGAAACAGATGCCTCTCACTCAACTCGACTCGAATGCGGCGCTAATCGTGATCGATCTGCAAAAGGGAATCGTCTCGTTTCCCCTGGCGCAACCTTCAGCGGAGATCGTGGATCGTGCTGCACAACTCGTGAAGGCGTTTCGCGAGCGCGGCCTGACGGTCGTGCTGGTTAACGTGACGGGAAGATCTCCGGCCCGGACCGACGCCGGGCGCCCGGCCATGTCGTTTCCACCTGACTGGACCGACCTTGTTCCGGAGCTGGAGCAGCAGCCCAGCGACATTCTCGTGAGCAAGCAGAGTTTTGGTGCGATGATCGGCACCGGGCTGCATGAGAAGCTGCGCGACCTTGGCGTGACGCAGATATTTCTGGCGGGCATCGCAACCAGCGGTGGCGTCGAAGCGACAGCTCGCAGCGCCTACGACCACGGCTACAACGTCGTGTTCGTGGTGGACGCCATGACCGACCGCGACGAAGAGGTGCAGCGCGTCTGCGTAGAGAAGATCTTCCCCCGCATGGGCGAGTGTGATACGACCGAAGCGATTCTGGACCGGCTGCGTGGCTGAGGGTTGGCTTGGCCCGTAATGTGGAACGGCAATGGGATTGCCGCGCGAAACCTGGAATCCGGCTCAGTTCTCCCGTGTACCATGCTGTGCATACGGCAGCTCAGGTTCCACGAGACGCCCAATCTCTGCGTTGCCGCATCCCGGAGGCTTTTGCACATGAACATGACGCATCGATCGGTGGCGCGTGTGGCCATCGCGACGGCCTTTCTGTTGGTTGGATTTCTGGCATCGACGCTCGGCGCGCAGGAGACGCGAACTCCAGAACAGCGCAACCCGGATCAAAGAAATCAGGAATCCCGCAACCCCGAGCAGCGCAACCCATCGCAGCAGCCGGCTCAAGGCGACCAGCAGAAGGAGCACGAGAACACGCCGGTTCCGCCTGAGAAGCCTTCCGTTACGCATCACGACATGACGCTCAACGGTCGGGCGCTGAAGTACACAGCGACCGCGGGCACGCTGGTGATTCGCGACGAGGAAGACAAACCCTACGGCAGCATGTTCTACGTGGCCTACACGCTCGATGGGGCTGAGTCCAAGGCGCGGCCGGTGAGTTTTCTTTACAACGGCGGCCCCGGATCGGCGACGCTGTGGCTGCACATGGGTTCCTTTTCGCCCGTGCGGATCGTGACCGACAGCCCCAAGCCCACCGCGGGGCCGCCCTTTCAGCTTGTACCCAATCAGGACTCGCTGCTCGACAAGACAGACCTGGTCTTCATCGATGCGCCCCTCACCGGCTATTCACGCGCCGTGGGCAAGGGTCAACCCAAGGACTTCACCGGCGTCGACCAGGACCTGCGCGCCTTCGATCGCTTCATCGTTCGCTACATCAGCGTGAACCAGCGCTGGAACTCGCCCAAGTTCCTCATCGGCGAATCATACGGAACCACGCGCTCTGCCGCCCTGGCTGACATGCTCGGCAACGATGGCGTGCAGTTGAATGGCGTGGTACTCATCTCGTCGATCCTCAACTACAGCATCCGCGCCGGCGGCTACGACACGCTCTACATCGGCAACCTTCCCAGTTACGCCGCGGCCGCCTGGTACTTCAACAAAGTCCAGAACAAGCCTGCGGACTTAAGTACATGGGTGCAGCAGGCCCGCGAGTTCGCGTCCGGTCCCTATGCGCATGCTCTCTTTGAGGGGGACGCATTGCCGGCCGCAGAGCTGGACTCGGTCGCCAAGGAAGTGAGTCGGTTCACTGGCCTCAGCGTGGATTACGTCAAGGAGGCGAACCTGCGCGTATCGCCGACCCGCTTCCGCAAAGAAGTATTGCGCGACCAGCGCATGACCCTGGGTCGCTACGACATGCGCTTTGAGGGCCAGGATCTGGATGCGGCCGGCGAGAACCCCAGCTACGATGCCTCCGACACCGGCATCTCCGGAGCGTTCATCGCCGCGCTGCACAACTATCTCGAGACCGAGCTGAACTACCAGAGCACCGATGAGTATCGGCCCAGCGCGGGCAACATCGGTCAATGGGATTGGAAACATCGCCCCACCAGCGGCGGCGGTGGCCCCGGCGGCGGTGGCGGCGGCGAGCAGGCGCAGCCCTACGTCGCCGCGGACCTCGCCAGCGCCATCCGCAAGAACCCGCACCTGCATGTGTTTTCAGCCAACGGCTATTTCGATCTCGCCACGCCGTTCTTCATCACCGAGTACGACGTGTCGCACATGGACCTGCCCGCGGAACTGCGCGGTAATGTGCAATTCGGCTACTACCCTTCAGGCCACATGATCTACCTCAACCTGGAGGCCCTGCACAAATTGCACGCCGATCTGGAGAGATTCATTGCCGAAGCGCAAAAGTAAAAACTTCTCTTGATCTTCTCGAGCGGCTGCTCGGGTGCCGGTCCAATCACGGTGGCAAAGCCTACGAGCAACTTGTGTCTGATGGGGAACTCGTATTGCAGTTACACAGCTTTGAGGTGCATCACGATCACGGTCCGACCGGCGATCGAAACTCGCCGGTTTTCGGCAAATAAGATCAAGAGATAAGAAAGCTTGCCGGTTTAGCGAAGATGCAGCGACGGCCGCAAGGTCACGGCCAGGTCGCTGGCCCAGGCGCGGATCGCGACCCAATCGCGGGCGTCGCTGGCCGGCATCTTGCGCATCACCGGCATCAGCGAGAACGGGAATCCCAAACTCGCGGGGTCGAACTTCCCGCCTACGATCTGTCGGGCAACCGGCGATAACCAGGGAAAGTTCTTCAGTTCTTTGTCTAACTGCTTTTGCGCATCGGCCCATTCCTTTTCGACCGTGTGGACCGGCCCCGGCACGAACAGCGCGACGGGAATCTTCGCGAGCATGCACTGATTGGCCGACAGCAAGTGCCGCGCATCCTTGTGCAGCCGGCCCATGTAAAGAGCGGCCCCCAACACCACGGCCCTATAGCGCTCGGTCGAGGCGACACTTTGAGCCGTCCGAACTTCCACGATAACGCCGCGATTCCGCAGTGTATCCGCAACCGCCTCCGCGGTTTCCGCGGTTGAACCGTAGCGGGTTGCGAAGGTCACGAGCACAACGTCTTCCATGATTGCCTCCTGGATGCGACGGTTGGGACCATGGTGGGAAGAGTACGACTAACACGCAGAGTTCCGCTGTGACGGGCGCGACAAGAATGAAGTCCAGGGCCAGCCTCGTAGAATGAAGCAGGAATCGGCGCCCTGGGATCTTTGCCGCTTCACACTCATTCAGGGAGACATTGCAGCTTGCTGATCGATTCCCACGCGCATCTGGATAGCCCCCGTTACTCCGAGGACCGTGCCGAGATGCTGCGGCGCGCGGCAATGGCGGGAGTGGGCGCGGTGCTTTCCATTGGCATCGGTGAGGGGCCGTCGGAGATGCATCAGGCCCTCGACATTTGCCGCGCATTCAACGGCCAGCCGGGACTGCCGCGACTCTACGCCAGTGCGGGCATCTACCCGCACTCCACGCCCGAAGCCGATGAAGCGGCAATAGCAAAGCTGGACGGACTGCTCGCACAGCCGGAGGTCATCGCCTGTGGTGAGATCGGGCTGGACTACTACCACGAAGGCGCGCCTCACGATGTGCAGCGGGCCGGATTGGTGCGTCAGCTTGAAGTGGCCGCGGCACGCAAGCGTCCCATTCTGATTCACTGTCGTCCGAAAGACGGCGCCTTCGATGCCTGGAATCACCTTTTCCTGGTGCTCGATACTTACTGGCGTCACACCGGGCTCGGCGGGGTGATGCACTGCTTCGGCGGCGAGTGGGACCAGGCGCGGCGGTCGCTCGATATGGGCTTTCTCATCTCTTTCGCCGGCAACCTGACCTACACCAAGGCCCAGCCCCTGCGGGATGTAGCCTCGCAAGTCCCGCTGGACGGGCTGCTGGTCGAGACCGACGCTCCGTGGCTCGCCCCCGGGTCCAACCGCGGCAAACGCAATGAGCCGGCGATGATGGTCGAAACTGCCGCGAGCCTCGCCGCTGTCAAGGGCGTCCCCGCAGAGGAAATTGCCGAGGCGACGACGAAAAACTTCCAGCGGCTGTTTGCACTTGGGGCCGGCGTGGGAAACTGATAGAGGACACAGGCGCTTGGGGCCGATACGGCCGGGCGCCGCCACGAGGGAAGTATGGCGCAGGAAAACACCTTTGACATCGTGAGCAAGCTCGACATTCAGGAAGTCCGGAACGCCATTGACCAGGCGCTGAAGGAAATCCGCCAACGGTTCGATCTGAAGGACTCGCACTCGGAGATTTCGCTTACCGAGGGTGACAAGGAAATTCAGCTGGCCTCGGCAGGCGAATACAAGTTGGAGGCGGTTAAGGAGATCCTTGGTCAAAAGCTTGTGAAGCGCGGGGTATCGCTCAAGAATCTCACCTATGGAAAGGTGGAACCGGCCTCCGGCCAGAGCGTGCGCCAGAAGATCACGCTGCAGCAGGGGATTCCTTCGGAAAAAGCCAAGGAAATTGTGCGGCTGATCAAAGACTCAAAAAAGAAGGCGCAGGCGAGCATCCAGGGCGATACTGTTAGAGTCTCTAGCAAAGATCGTGACGAACTCCAGGCCATCATCGCGATGCTGCGAGGCAAGGATCTCGGGGTGGATTTGCAGTTTACGAATTACCGGACAAATTGATCATGAACGAGCCCCGGCAGCAAATCCCCTGCACAAAGCCGGAAGCCGAAACCAAACGTGAGAAGCGGAGCGATTTGAGCACACTGGCGATAGCGACGGCGAGGGAGGTCTTCGATCTGCTGCGGGACGATCTCGTAGCAATCGAGCAGGAGTTGGGCCGCGATGCCGCCTCCAGCGTCAGCACCATCACGGAGATTGCGGAGTATCTGCGCGAAGGCGGCGGCAAGCGCATTCGGCCTTCGCTGCTGCTGCTGGCCGCGCACATGCTCGGTTACTCAGGACCCAGTTCCATCCGCCTGGGCGCGGTGGTGGAGATGGTGCACACCGCCACGCTGGTCCACGATGACATCATCGATGGCGCTGACACGCGCCGCGGACGGCCCTCGGCTAACACCACCTGGGGCAATGAGAAGTGCGTGCTGGCCGGCGACTGGCTCTACATGCAGGCTTTCCGCGTGGCGCTTGAAGAGAAGAACCTGCGCGTGCTCGACTTGCTCATCGGCCTCACGCAACAGATGGTCGAAGGCGAACTGCTGCAGATTCAAAAGCTGGGCAAGGCCGTCTCCGAGGCCGAATATTACGATCTGATCTTCCGCAAGACCGCCTGCTTGTTCTCCGTTTCCATGCGCCTGGGCGCAGTGCTCGCCGGAGCGACCGATACCCAGGAGGCCAGCGTGGGCGCCTACGGACGAACCGTGGGCCTGGCGTTCCAGATCGTCGATGACGTGCTCGATCTGACGGCGACGGAAGAGGTCCTCGGCAAGCCGGTCGCCAGCGACCTCCGCGAAGGCAAGGCGACCCTGGCCGTTATCCACTCCCTCGATCACGGAACCGCGATGGACCGGCAGACCATCCAGCGCGTTCTCGACGATCGAAGCTTCGAAAACGTCAGCCGCCAGCAGATTCAGGAGATTCTGGTCCGCAACGGCTCGGTGAGCTACGCCATGGGAGTCGCGGAGCGCTACGCGGAGCAGTCCCGGCAGGCGCTGAAATCCATGCCCGAATCGGACTTCAAGCGCGCCCTTTTATGGGTTCCCGACTTCGTAGTCGCGCGCGAAAAGTAGCTGCTCGCTGGCCCATTCCATCCGTTTTCGCGGGTACGGCCGTAACCTAAGTTCCTTGATCTAAAGCAATTCCGGACAAACCCCTTCAAATCTTGGTCAAAATGAAACGGCTCGCCCAGAAGAACCAAAGGTTCTAACCCCTTTGGTAACCTCGCCGGTACCGCGATATTTTGAAACGAATGTGTTACCTCGTGATATTTTGGTAATCAACTTAACAAAAACTAGCTTATCCCCAAGGAGTCTAGAAAATGCTTTCAGGCCCTAAGACCCGGTCGGTCTACTCTCCCAAGTCCTCCGCCACCCTCATGCAAGCATCAGAGGAAGCTGCCCACCGCGCCACGTTGGATGCCCTTGCGGCAGCAATCCGTCAGCACCGCCAGCTTCTGCAGGCTGTTGCCGACAATGCTTCCTCCAATGAAGTTCTGGCGCGCGTAGGCTAGGTCCGGCTCGGTAACCGCAGTGACACCTCTCCCAAACGGGAGAAGGACGTTTCTGATCGTACGAATAGTTACTTTTTCGAGTCAGGAACCCCTTCCAGGCAAGTCAGTTCATCAGCGACCGCAGTGCGGTGGCGTATTGCGCGGGAAGCGGCTGGCGGTTGAATTTCTCGTCGCAGACCACATGCACGGTTTCGCCCTCTGCCAGTAATTGGGGGTCGGCACCGTCTGCGTTCTTGCGCAGGATGCGGTAGGCAAACTTGAGCACCGACCCCCGCAGCATCGCGGGGCGCGTTTCGATGAGGATCTCATCGTCATAGCGAGCCGGCGCACGGTAACGGCACGTCGCCTCCACCACCGGCAGCACCAGCTTGTGCTCAATCTCCATCTCGCTGTAGGCCAGGCCCAGCGACCGCAGCAACTCCACACGCCCAATTTCAAACCACACCAGGTAGTTGGCGTAATACACCACGTTCATCTGGTCGGTTTCCGCGTAACGCACACGAATCTCAGTAGTAACAGGCATGGAGTGCTCAGTGAAAAGTGAAGAGTGAAAAGTGAAGGTGGGCAGCTCGGTTACGTCGTTGAAGGTCTGTTCACTCTTCACTTTTCACTGTTTTTACGGCTTCACGTGGGTGAAGATCGGCAGCTTGGTGACGTCGTTGAAGATGATGAAGGCGAAGAACACCACCAGCACCACAAACGCCGCCTGGTAGATGCGCTCCTTCACGTTGATGCTGATGTCGTGGCGGAGCACGCTTTCGATCAGCAGCAGCAGGATCAGGCCGCCATCCAGAATCGGGAAGGGCATCAGGTTCAGGATGCCGAGATTGAGGCTGATCGCCGCCGCCAGGCCAATCTTCGGGAACCAGCCGCGCATGCTGGCTGCCTGACCCGCCATCCGCGCAATCCCAACCGGCCCGGAGAGCTGCGAAACCGCGACCTTGCGCGTAAAGAGCCCCTGCAGAACTTCAACGATCAGCAGAGACTTATCCCGGCAGAATTCGGCGGCTTTGTCGATCGCTTTACCCGCCGGCTGGGGGTCATTCCGCATCGGAGGCGGCACGGCTTCGAATCCCAGCTTCCAGCCGGTGTCGAGCTTTGCCGGGTTCACGACCATGGGCGGGACGGTCGCGCCGTTCCGGACCACGGTGAGCGTGATGGGCGCGCCCTTGCCGGCTTGCAGGTAGGCGAGCAGAGACTCCACGGTGTGGAAGCCATGGCCGTCGACGGCGACGATCTGATCTCCGCCGCGTAGCCCCGCCTTGGCCGCAGGCGTTCCAGCCGGCACATCGTAAACGCCAATGGGGCCGCGCACGTACTGCGGAATAATTCCCACGTCGCTGATATCGAAATCGTGGCCCTTGATGTCGGCTGGCAACGCGAGGGAGAGCTGAACCGGGGTTCCGTTCCGTACTACCGTTACCGGGACGGTCTGGCTGAAGTTGAAGTTGGCCTGCTCGTCGATCTTTTCCCAGTCGGGATTCACGACAGTGCCAAAGCGCTGGATGCTGTCTCCCGGCTTGAATCCTGCCTGTGCCGCAACCGAATCCGCGGCAACCCACTCAATGGTCGTGGAAGTGGTTTCATGCAGGGGCACTTCATTGATGAAGGCAAAGTAGAAGGCCATCAGAACGAATGCCAGGATGAAGTTCGCCACCGGTCCTGCCACGCCGATCAGCATCCGCTGCCATCGCGGATGTGCCGTGAAGGCTCCCGGATCGTCCGGGCTGACCGCGGCGCTGTCCTCGCCCGTGGTGGCAATCTGGTCCGGGGTTTCGCCCGTCATCTTGACGTATCCGCCCAGCGGCAGCAGACAAACCTTGTAGTCGGTGTCGCCGTACTTCACGCCGAACAGGCGCGGGCCAAAACCCACTGAAAACGACTCGACGCGCACGCCGCAAAGTTTTGCGACCGCAAAGTGACCAAATTCGTGGACCACGACCATCACGCCGATCAGGATGATAAAGGCGACGATCGCAATCACGACATCTTGAAGATTCTGCATAAAAATTGCGTTTGTCCTTCGGTGCCTCGCGGGCAGTCCAGCTGACAAGCTGAATTTAGCTCACAAGCTGCGCGGCCCTTTCACGCGCCTGCCGGTCTTCGGCGAGCACCTCGGCAATCGTGGCCGGATGCGCTTCCGGCGTGGAAGCGAGCACTTTTTCAATTGTATCTGGGATACCAGTAAATGGGATGCGGCGATCGAGAAACGCTTCGACTGCCACCTCGTCCGCAGCGTTGAGAGCGATGCAGTGTGCCCCGCCCTTTTCCGCAGCTTCGAAGGCCAGGCGCAGACAAGGGAAGCGCTGGAAATCCGGCTCCTCGAAGTCAAGGTGCCGCAGCGCAGCCAGGTCGAAGGTGAGACTGGAAGCCGGCCGCTCCGGGTACGCCAGGGCGTAGAGAATCGGCAACCGCATGTCGGTCACGGAGATCTGCGCCAGGATCGACCCATCCACGTATTCCACCAGCGAGTGCACTGTCGATTGCGGATGGACGGTGACACGTACTTGCGACGGAGGAACATCGAAGAGCCGGCAGGCCTCAATGACCTCGAGACCCTTGTTCAGCATGGTGGCGGAGTCGATGGTGATGCGCCGTCCCATCACCCACGTCGGATGTTTTAGAGCTTGCTCCGGAGCGATGTTGGCGAACTGGTCGAGCGCTGTCTGCCGGAACGGCCCGCCCGACGCCGTCAGCCAGATCGTCTTTACTTCACTGCGCGCGCCAACCCGTAAGCACTGGTGCACCGCGTTGTGTTCGCTGTCGATGGGCAGGATCGGCACATTGCGCTCGCGTGCCGCCGCGGTCAGAATCTCGCCCGCGGCCACCATGCACTCCTTGTTGGCCAGACCCACCGGCTTGCCGGCCAGAATCGCCGCATGCGTGGCCTCCAGGCCCGCCACCCCCACGATCGCCGACACCACGAAGTCCGCCTCGGGTAGCGTGGAGCAAACGACCGTACCTTCGCTGCCATGGGCAACCTCGATTCCACCCACGCCGGCCTCGCGAAGGCGCGCTTCCAACTGTCCAGCCAGCTCCTCCGTGGCCAATGAGAGTATCCTGGGCCGCCAGCGGACCGCCTGCGCGAAGGCTTCGTCGACGTTCCGCCCGGCGGCCAGCGAGGCCACCGAGTAGCGATCTGGAAACTGCTCGACGATGGAAAGGGTACTTTGTCCGATGGAGCCGGTGGAACCGAGAATGGCAAGTCTTTTCAATGGTTTAGGTCGCTTCGAAGGGGTTGATGGGTTAGAACGAGTGACGGATGAGTTGAGCGTACCATAGCGCCGGAGCGGCCAGCAGCAACGCGTCGATGCGGTCCAGGATGCCGCCGTGGCCCGGCAGCAGGCTTCCGGAGTCCTTCACGCCCGCTGATCGTTTCAGCGCTGACTCAGCCAGATCGCCCACTTGCCCTGCGATATTGACAAGAACGGCCAGACCCAGCCAGTAACCCCAGCCACCATCGGAATAGGAGAGAGTCACGGAGTTCCACCGAGCCAGAACATCGGAGAGTTCCAGTAGACCGGCGGTGACAAGCAGACTGCCGGCAATCGAGCCGATCGAACCTTCCCAAGTTTTGTTGGGACTGACGGAGGGAGCCAGCTTGTGCCGTCCCCAGGCGCGACCCACGTAGAGTGCCACGGAGTCGCCCGCCCACACCACGCAGAACAGGAACACCAGAAGCGAGGGCCCGTTGGTTTGTTCGCGCAATGCCGGAATCGCAATCAGCGTAAATCCCGTGTAGATCAATGCGAAGACGGCGTTGCTGGCGTCCGGCAGCATGCGCTCGGTTGGGCTCGCGAATGTGCAATAGAGCAGGAGCCCCAGGCACAGCATTCCGAGAGCCATGGCAAGTTGATCGGGCCAGAAGAAGTACGTTGCAAAGAGTGCGGCCGTGGCCACCACAAGGGCGATGGCAGGTGGCTGAGCCCCTTTGGCCCGTGCCAACCCGAGGTACTCCCAGCCGGCCAGCGCAGCCACCAGCGCCGTCATGCCGACCAGCAACCCTTGCCAGCGGGGCGAGAGAAACACCAGAACCAGGACCAGAGGAATCAGGACAACAGCGGTCAGGACACGTTTCATTCTTGGGTTGAGAATACACCGCGCCGTCCGCGTGGCGCGGTGTTCTGACGGGTCAATCTTGGGGAACAGAGGCGCAGTGCGCTCCATCTTGGCCCGGAACCTGGGCTTCAATAGGGGCCGAATACATTTGACGAGACCAATCTGTCACTCATTTTTCGCTTGCCGCAACGCGGCGGACCATAGATGACGGTTGCGCGGTCGCCCGATCCAAGCCACAACCCGCGAAGTCCGAGCCATTTTTCTACAGAACCGGCTGGCCGAGATAACGAATTGCCGACTCTACGACTGCTTGGTTGCAAATTGTGATTCGTCTCACAGATCTAGACAACAATCCTGTGCGATGGTAAGTTTTCGTCAATCATCCAA
The DNA here is from genome assembly GCA_963744185.1 of uncultured Acidobacteriota bacterium. Lineage (GTDB taxonomy): Bacteria > Acidobacteriota > Terriglobia > Terriglobales > Acidobacteriaceae > Telmatobacter. Next base: position 115,519 of record CAVUSR010000005.1, read on the forward strand.
TCGAGTCGCTTCCAGACTGTCGGAGATCTCTGCGGTCGCTTGGGAGTTCCTTACCGGTCATCCTTTTTGCCCTTCAGGAAAGGCGATGACTCTTTGTCGCGGGACAGAGGGAGAACGTGTGCCATGCCAACATCCATAAAGTTTGTCCGATTTGTGAATCTCGCCGGGATATCTATTCGTGTTGTACGCCGGGCGTTGAATCGCGGATCGCGGTTGTGTTTTGCGCTCGTTGTGATGATGGGCGTCGCGTGGGGCGACGCTGGCGGGCAGACGGCGCATTTCAGCAGCGTCCAGACCATCATTGCATCCAGTGGCCTGACGTTTCCGTGCGGAACCGCGGTCGACGCCAGCGGCAACGTATACATTGCAGATCAGGGCCCTGACACCATATTCAAGGAGACGCTGTCAGGCAGCACCTACGTTCAAAGCACCGTCGTAAGTGGTCTCAATCTTGATTGTGGGATTGCGGTTGACAGCAGCGGCAGCGTTTACGTTGCCGATTACGGTCTGGGCCAGGCATTGAAGGAAACGCCCTCGGGAAATGGTTATACGCAGAGCATCGTGGCGACCGGGCTCGGTGTTCACAACAGCGTAGCTGTTGACAAGCAGGGCAACGTATACATTGCCGACGCCGACAATGATCGTGTATTGAAGGAAACTCTGACAGCGGGGACCTACACCCAGAGCACGGTAGTCAGCGGTCTGGTAACGCCAGTTGGGGTTGCGGTGGATGCGACGGGCCATATCTATATCGTCGTCTCCGATTATCCGAACTCCAGTTCTGTGGTCATTGAGTCGCCGTCAGGGGCCGGTTACGTACAGAGTACCGTGACGATCGGCAATGTTTTTACCCCTAGCGGAGTTGCCGTGGACCGAAACGGCGACATCTATGTTGTCGATACGGGCTTCTATTCGATTGTGAAGGAGACCCCGTCGGGAGGCGGGGGGTACGTTGAAAGCACCGTGGGATCGGACGGGTTGCTCGAACCATCCGGGATTGCGGTAGATGGCAACGGCGATCTCTTTGTTGGTGACCGGAACAACGGACGAGTAGTCGAGGAGACGCAAGCAAGTGCCTCTTTCGGCGCGGTAAGAGTTGGGAGCCCGAGTCCAACGATGTCGCTGGTCTTCACATTGGATACGGGCGGCAGCATTGGAACACCGATCGTGGTGACACAGGGCGCACCGAACCTGGACTTTGCCGATGTGGGAACGGGCAGCTGTGCCACCAATGGGTTGAATTACCCCTATGTAGCCGGCAACACCTGCACAGTCGATGTGACCTTCAAACCCACAGCGCCGGGACCGCGCTATGGGGCGGCGATGCTCACGGGTAGCTCAGGGAACGTAATTGCTACGGGCTATGTTCAAGGCACGGGAACAGGGGCGCAGATTGTCTACCGCAGCAACAATGTGCAGAGCTTGCCGGGTGGCGGATTCTGGTATCCCACTGGCCTGGCGGTGGACGGCGCCGGCACCATCTTTGTCGCCGATCTTAATAACCACGCGGTGAAGGAGATACCCACCGGATGCGCCTCGTCCAGTTGCGTGACCACGTTGGGTGGTGTCTTCAGCGGTCCCGAGGGCATGGCGGTGGACGGGAGCGGCAACGTCTATGTTGTAGTCGGCGGTGCGGGCGTCTATGAGATGCCTGTCGGTTGCTCTTCCTCCAACTGCGGGACATTCCTGGGTGGCGGATTCGGCTCTAACGCTAGCATAGCGGTGGATGGTGCCGGCAACGTCTTTGTCGCCGATACAGGCAACAATGCGGTCAAGGAGATGCCCGCCGGATGCGCCTCCTCCAGTTGCGTGGCCACGCTGGGCGGTGGATTCATCCGTCCCGAGGGTGTGGCAGTGGACGCGATCGGCAAGGTCTATGTCGCCGACTTTGCCAACAATGCGGTGAAGGAGATGCCCGCCGGATGCGCCTCCTCCAGTTGCGTGACTACACTGCTGGACACCAGCTTCGACGGCCCCTTAGGCGTAGCGGTAGACGCGAGCGGGAACGTCTATTTCACCGGTTACTATTCCGTCAAGGAGATGCCCGCTGGGTGCTCCTCCTCCAGTTGCGTGACCACGCTGGCCACTGGGTTGAACCAGCCCCTTGGCCTGGCATTAGACAGCAGCGGGAACGTCTATGTCGCCGATAGCGGCAACAATGCCGTAAAGAAACTGGACTACCGCGATGCCCCGAGCCTTAGCTTCGCGACAACGGCACTCGGGACGACGAGCGCGGACAGCCCGCAGACGGTGACAGTGGAAAATGTGGGCAATGCAACGCTGAGCTTTCCGGCTCCGCAACCGGCAGCAATCCAGGCATTACCACGAGCTTTGTTCTGGGTAGCAGTGAGGCATCGGCTTGCTCATTAGTTGACGCCGGTTCTTCGACAGCGGGGACATTGGTTGCTGGCGCCTCCTGCGAGCTTTCCATCAGCTTTCAACCGGCGTCGGTGGGAGCAATCAGCGGCGCGCTGATGTTGATGGATAATGCGCTCAACGCGCCGGCTCCCGGCTATGCAACTCAGAGCATCGCTTTGAGCGGAACTGCCACAAAGGCGACGCCGAGCAACACGCTGGTTTCGTCGGCGAACCCCACGTTTGTCTCGAATGCGGTGACTTTTACGGCGACTCTTGCTCCGTCCGCCGGGACGCCGACGGGCACAATGTCGTTCTATGACGGAACGACACTGCTAGGGACTCAGCCGCTGAGCAACAACGCGGCGACCTATACTTCTTCCGCATTGGCCACCGGCACGCACTCGATTACCGCGGTCTACTCTGGGAACGCCAACTACACCGCGGCGACCAGCGCGGCGGTCTCAGAGGTGGTGGAGGACTTCACTATGGGGCCGCCAAGCGGCGGGTCGGCGTCGGCGACAGCTTCGCCGGGAGGCCAGGCGACCTATACGCTGGCGATGACGCCGCCGAGTGGTCAACTATTCGCTGCTCCGATCACGTTCGCAGTGACTGGCCTGCCAGGCGGCGCTACCGCTACGTTTTCTCCCGCTTCGATTGCAGCGGGCGCAGGTGCCACGAATGTAACGTTGACGGTAAAGCTGGCGAGCACGGCAAAGGTCGAACCGGCAAAAGAGTTTTTTCGCAGAGGCGGAATAACGTTGGCACTGGGATTGGTTCTGCTGCCGTTCCTGGGCCGTTGGCGGCGACCACGAATAGGCCGATTAGTTTGCTGGGTTCTTGCGGGAGTGGCCGCGGCTGTCTTGTTGGCGCCCGTGGCTGGATGTGGCGGCGGTGGCAGCGCGGGCGGGGGCGGTTCAGGACCGCAACCGCAGGACTACACGCTCACGGTGACGGCGACGTCAGGTTCGTTGTCGCATACGACAACGCTGAGTTTAACGGTGGAGTAAGACTCAAAAGCGAGGGGTCACAATGCGGCTAGTTCTCGCGACTTAGCGTCCTGGGTGAAATGTGCTCCATCAGACCTTATCTTCGGCAAACACTGTTGCGGCCGTCAGAGCCCCCTCTCCGGCCGCGGACGCTGCATCCAGCACTACTTCCGCCAGGCCCCGAGAATCACTCCCATCAGGGTCAGCGCCACCGTCACATAACCGCCGTTGATCAGCGAATACTTCCACGAGCGGCGCTCAAAGAGAGCAATGACGCTGAGCCCCATCGCGGCCCATCCGAAGCCGGCCAGAAAGCCTGCGATCGCGCCCCAGGACGCGGTCGTTTTCGCATCGTTCAGAAAGAAGGCGAGATTCAGAGCCATCACCAGGCTGAAAAGAAAGCTGAGCACAAAGACTTTGGGTTGTGCCTGGGGTGGTTCTGCGAACCCGTTGGCTCGTTCCCATGCTTTGCCGAAAAGAAGCCTCGAGTACCAGAGACCACCTACCAGGAACGACGAAACGGCAGCCGTCAGGATCGCCCACAGGTTCAAATGTTCCAGGTTCATTCAACTCTCCTTACTTGCCCTTAGCGGGGGCGTCTCCGAAGATCTTGTGCCAGTCCAGCGGGCCATTCACAAATCGCGTATGCAGTGTCGACAGTAATTGGGCATCGCCCGCTACCAGGTACTCGTAGGCGCGCGTCCACTCCGGACCGCTCTTCCAGCCCGATTGCGTCAGGCGTACGACTGTCGAGGATCCGCGCGACTCGAAGTCGAACACCGCGCGAGTTCGTTCGGCGCGAACATGAGGGAACTGATCTGGAGCCAGGGCAGAGAGTACCAGTTCCTTCTCGGGCTCAAAGCTCACAATTGTGCCGCCGCCGGTACTGCCGCCGGGAAAGTGCGCCGTCCACTCGCCGCCCGGTCTCAGATCGACGACCGCGCCCGGCGTCAGCCATGTGCTCAATCCCTGGCTGGTCGTAAATGCCTGCCAGACATCATGGATAGAGGCGGGAACGTCAACCTGGATCACGAGTTCCTGCGGTGGTGCGGGCGTAGCTTCCTGAGCACCCACACAAGTGCAGGTTGAGGCGAGAAGGAGGAGAAAAAGGTACTCTCTTTGGGTCGTCATAGCGGTTGGTTGATTGTTCAAGTAAGATAAGAACAGCTACAATTCGACCTGTCAACAGTTTTCTTGAATGAATGACTAACTCCCGGCCTTCAACTCGCGAACGCCTCATCGACGCCGCCCGCTTTCTCTTCTGGGAGCGCGGCTTCGCCGGAACCAGCATGGCGGAACTGCTGGCTCACGCCGAGGTGAATTCAGGCAGCTTCTACCACTTCTTCGACAGCAAGGAAGCCCTGTTGCGCGAAGTGCTGGAAGGCTACCTGCAACTACTTCGGCCCATGGTGGTCGATCCGGCGTTCGCCTCGGTCGACGAGCCCCTGGGGCGCATCTTCGCCATCCTGTCGGGTTACCGCCAGCGCATCCTCGCCACTGACTGCAAGTACGGCTGCCCGCTGGGACGGCTGGCCCTCGAGATCGATCCTGAAAACGGACCCGCCCATGCCCTGATCGCGATGAATTTCCACGGATGGATCGAAGCCGTCAAAGAATGCCTGGAAGCAATCAGACCCGCATTGCCGCCCGAAACCGACACCGATGCGCTCGCGACCTACGTGCTCGTGGTGATGGAAGGCGGCGTGATGCTCTCGCGGTCCTATCGATCGGTCGAGCCCTTTGACAACGCGATCACCCAGTTGCGCGAGCACTTCCGGCTTCTGCTCAATCAGCAAGCCAGCGGGTCAGCGAGTCAGCAAGTCAGCCAACCGGAGCCATCCACCCCCACCCCCTCCCTCCTGTAGCACCATTTCCGGTGCAAAATAGTCGACGGACTGGGTTGCTCCCATAAAGCGTCCTTGCGACCCCCCTCTCCCCCGCCCGTCGGTGCACCCCTTGCAGTGCAAAATTGGATGGGGGGCGAGGCCACAGAGCCGCAAAGCGAGGATTTGCCGACACGTCCTCAGCATGCAGCCTGACAGGCCCGATGCGTGGAATTTTGTGGCGACAGTCACACCGGTTCAACGGGTGAGCTGATACTGTGGTTCCTTCCGCACAAACCGTACAAAGGAACTACGTCGATGGGCATTTCACGTCCTTTCTCATTGCTCAGGAAGACTGCTCTGGTTGCATTCGCGAGTGGTGTCCTATGGAGTTTCGGCTCAGCGCAAACTCCCGCGGCAGTCCCCGGCCCGGACGCCGCAAAGATCGCGCCTTCCCCGGAACGCCTCGATAAGCTGGCGCATCGTCTGCTTGCGGCTGCGGTGAAGTCCAATGGGCTGGCCGGCGACGACCTCAAGCCATGGCATCTCAAGGTCGATTTCAACATGCGGGCCGAAGGGAATGAGAGCAAACCGGTTAGCGGAGCCTTCGAAGAGTGGTACGCCGACCGCTATCACTGGCGCCGCACGTTCACCAGTTCCAAGCCGGAATGGAATGGCTCGGAGTGGCGGGTGGGAAAGGCTCATCGCTACGTGACGAAGCGGCGGCACTCCGATTTCGAGGAATACTGGCTCACCTCGCGCGTCGCGCGGCCGGTGGTGAACCCGCTTTACCAGGTGGACGATATCCGCCCCGAAGATGCCTTGCTGGTGCAGCGGGAGACGGTGGACGGCGTGACGCTTAACTGCACATCGCTCGCGCATCCCGTTGAGGAATACGGCCGCATGCCGGAGTGGGTGGTGCCCAGCATGTGCTTCGATAACGATCTGCACGTGCGCGTCATGCGGTCCCAGAATATTGTTGGCCAGTTTTTCGATCTGCAACCGTTTCAGGGGCGCAACATCGCGCGGAATGTTCAACTCCTCGTCAGCGGCCGCCTTTTCTGCGAGATGAAGGTCACGGTTCTGGAGACGGTCGACGACGTCGAGGAAGCGCTGCTCAAGCCGGCTGCCGAGACAGAAGAGAAGCCGTTCGCTATGGAAAGCGGCGATCCTCAACCCGTTGCGACCTACCAGGTGGGCGCCTCCATTCCGCTGGTCGCCGGTCATCCTCCATACCGGGGCTCTCTCGCCTTCCCGGTGGTCATTCGCAAGGATGGCTCGGTAAAAGTGGAAGGCGGAGTGAGCGGGGGTCCTATGCAATACATCTGGGACGCCATCAGCAACGCGTTAGGCCGCTGGAGATACGAGCCGTATGTTGTTGAAGGGCAACCGGTCGAAGTCGAATTCCGCGTCATCTATAACGTGGACGGCAAGCCTTTTGTACCGGTGGTTGGGCGGCAGTGAACCGTGGATCGGAAGGGGGATCAGCCCGAACCAGCGTGTTCGATGTCCTCCGGCGATGAAGCCCTGATGTTTGCTTTTATGTGGTTTTCTGCGAGGCAGATTCACCACCAGGCGAGGGCGCCTGGATCATCGCCATCGAAATGTCACTGGCTCTCAGAAACGACGCGAGAGAATCACCGCGCGGGGATTGCGCTAACTGACCGCAATCTTGGCGTGCTCGGCTTCCTCGTCGGTTACGCCCACGTTGTCGCTCAAGCCGCCGAAGCGCCGTTCGCGACGCTGGAAGTCGGCGATGGCCTCGAGCAGATGGATGCCGCGGAAATCGGGCCACAGCCGCTCCGTCACGAAGATCTCCGCGTAGGCAATCTGCCAGAGAAGATAGTTGGAGATGCGCATCTCGCCCGAGGTGCGAATCAGCAGGTCGGGATCGGGCATGTGCGCGGTGTACAGGTGCCGATGCACATCTTCTTCGCTGATGTGCTCTGCCGGGATCTGCTTGCGCTTCATCTCCGCGGCCAGGCCGCGGATGGCGTCCACAATCTCCGAACGGCCGCCGTAGTTCAGGGCCAGGGTGAGCGTGGTGCCGGTGTTGCGCGCGGTCATGTCCGCGGCCCAGTTCATCTTGTCCTGCACTTCGAGGGGCAATTCGTGCGTGCGGCCGATATAGCGGATACGCACGTTGTTGTCCATCATCCGCTGCACATTGCCCTCGAGGTAGCTCTTGAGCAGGCGCATGAGAAAGTTGACCTCGGCGCGCGGCCGGCGGAGATTGTTTTCAAGCGAAAACGCGTACAGAGTGAGCCAGGGCAGGCCGATGCGGGAGGCCGTCTCCGTGACAAGCTGCACGCTCTTGGCGCCCTGCTGGTGTCCCAGAAAACGCTTCAGCGAACGGTGCCCCGCCCAACGACCGTTTCCATCCATGATGATGGCAACGTGCTGCGGCAGGCACTCCGGCTTGAGCGTCTGATAAACGGCGCGTTCTTCCGCAGTAAGTTCGTGGATGCGCAAGGTTCCTGCTGGATACAAAGGACTCGCCTCGTGATCTGGGCCTGGGCCGGCCAGGGTGGCTGGCTCCAGTGTGGCGTTCACCGCTCGAGCAACGCTGTTTCTAGTGTAACGTCGAAAAGCGCCACGCGTAGACGGTGCGGGGCTCGCTTGCACCACTCCTGGTGCCACTCGTAATTCGTCAACGTTGTCGCGTTCCAGATGCGCCCCCGATCACGCTGCATCGTTATTAGAAGCTCATTTCTGGACCCGCGCGTGCCTTGACGCGATTACAATCCCGTCATGTTCTTTGGGGTGCATCTGCTGCTCTACAGCAGCGACCCGGAAGCCGACCGCGCCTTCCTTCGCGATGTGCTGGAGTTCCCCGCCGTTGACGCGGGACATGGGTGGCTGATCTTCGCGCTGCCGCCGGCTGAAATGGCAATTCACCCCGCCGACAGCGCGTCAGCGGCCGGAGATGGCCTCGCGGCCGCAACCGTCTACCTGATGTGCGAGAACCTGGCTCAGGCCACGGATCGGCTCGCGGCCAAGGGAATTGCGCATACGGATATCCAGGAGGCGCGATGGGGAACGATAACAAGCATCGCGCTGCCGGGTGGGGGCAGGCTGGGCCTCTACGAGCCGCATCATGCCCTTGCGATTCCCGCGAAGGGGGATGATGCGGGCAAGGATTCAGCGCAGGGCTAGCCGGTGCGAGCCCGCGGCCAGGCAGACTACGCCGTTCGCCGTTGCACCGTTGCCCGATCGCGCACCGCCCCAAAAAACAACGTACGGTGCAAGGACTCGAGGCGCGGAAGCAGGGAAGCGATCTCCGCCAGGAAGGGGTCGGCAAGAATGGCCGCAACCTCCTCTTCGCGCCGGCTGTGCGCATCGCGAACAAGTTGGGTCACGTCCACTTCCAGCGCGTCCGCCAGGCGTTCCAGCGAGCCGAGGGTCGGAATTGCCTTGCCGTTCTCGATCTTGGAGATGTAGGTTCGGGGAACTTGCATCCTTCCGGCAAGCTGGCGCTGGCTCAAGTGTCGCGCGCGACGGATGTCCCGCACCTGTCCCGCGACTTGAAGTCCTGCCTGAGTTGCGGTGGATTGGGGGTTTTCCGGCACCGGCACAGGACCAAGCACCTTGACGGGTTCTTCGATTTCCAGGGGTTTATGGCAGCGACGGCACAGCGAATTGCTGGTCCGGTACTGCACCAGAGTGCAGTGTTCGCAGCGCACGACCTCGCGAGCTTCAAGACTCAAAACAGCGGTCGCCATAGGTTGTGTGCGGAGAGCCAGAGCAGGTTCTCCGTGATGCTTTTCTGCACCACTACATGTGCGAGTGTCGACGGAATGAACCATAATTGTCAAGTAGGAACTTAGGGTCAACCCTAAGTTATCCCCATCATACCCCGAAAAACCCGAAAAAACTCGAACCAAATGCAGCAACATGGAGAAAAACTATGACGGAAACAACCCAGTATGGGCGTGAACAGGCGCTGGTTCTATTGCGGGAATGGACTGAGAGCGAAAGCCTGCGCAAGCACGCGCTGGCGGTCGAGGCCTGTGTAGTGGCGTACGGCGAGGCGGAGGCGGAGCGGCTGGGCTTGTCCGGGAGATGAGCGCGAAGCCTTGTTGAACCTTTACTCCACCACCGCGCTTCTGCATGACTTTGATTACGAACGGCATCCTTCGCGCGAAGAGCATCCTTTCGTCGGGGTGCGGGAATTGGAGCGGATGGGCTGGCCGCAGGAGTTGCGCACCGCCATTCTCGGGCATGCGGAGTACTCGGGCACGGCGCGGGTCACTCATCTCGACAAGGTGCTGTTTGCCTGCGACGAATTGGCTGGATTTCTCACCGCGTGTTCTCTCGTCAAGCCGACCAAGGCCATCGCCGATGTGGAGGTTGCCGGCGTGAAAAAGAAGATGAAGGACAAGGCCTTCGCGCGCGGCGTCAATCGCCAGGATGTGATCCAGGGTGCAGCCGAGCTGGGAGTGGATCTCGATGCGCACATCGCGTTCTGCATTGAGGCGATGAAGAGGCGCTCCGCGGAACTGGGATTGTGAACAATCGCTGCGAGTGATTGTGGTCACCTGTAATACGTTGCGGATTTGCGGTACGATAGGCAACGCCTGTTTCCCTGACCTACGGAGGGAACGGACTCGGGAGATTCCCATGGCACACTTCCGGCATATCCTCATTCAGTCGTCAAACGGCGTAAAAACCATCACTCTGAACCGGCCCGACAAGCGCAATGCCTTGTGCCCGCTGCTGATCGAAGAGCTGACCCAGGCTTTGGCGGAGGCAGAAACCTGCGACTGCGGCGTCGTAATTCTTACCGGGGCGGGGCCCGCATTTTGCGCTGGCCTCGACATGGAGCACCTTTGCACCGCGTGCGCCGACACACCGTCAGAAAACCGGTGCGACTCGGAAAACATGGCCAGGGTGTTGCGGGCTCTCTACGATTTTCCCAAGCCGGTAATTGCAGCGGTGAATGGTCATGCCATCGCCGGAGGCATGAGCCTGGCGACCATCCCCGATTTCACGCTGGCGGTTCCTGAATCAAAATTCGGTTACACCGAGGTAAAAGTGGGGTTCGTGCCGGCTATTGCGGCTTCGTTCCTGCTACGGCAGGTAGGGGAAAAGCGCACGCGCGACATCCTGCTCTCGGGCAGATTGATGAAGGCGCATGAGGCGTTTGCCATCGGACTTGTCACCCAGATTGTCAACGCTGAGGAACTGATGCAGAGCGCTCGAGCGCTGGCACAATGCCTGCTGCTGAACAGCCCCCAGGCGATGCATGAAGTGAAGAGACTGCTCGCGAAACATTCCAAACGGCGTCTTGACGAGGAACTGGAAGATGCCATCCAGGTCAATTCCTCGCAACGTTCCGCGGAGGATTTCATGGAAGGTATCAGCGCCTTCCGTGAGCGCCGCAAAGCCGACTGGCCGAGCCTGCACGTCAAAGTGTAGTCAGCTGCGCGCTGCTGACTTTTCATTCAGGACATAGACCCAGCAGGGAATTGTGCGCTCATCATCCCGATGCACCGGATGCAGTCGCCGAACAAACTGACTCTTCTCCGGTAAATCAGGAAAATATTCTTCGTATTCGTCGAGCTGACGCAGCACATCTTCATCGGGCGGAAGTTTGTAGATTGTCCCGGAAATTCGATTCGTGCTCGCTGCATCCAGCACCGCCCCGGGATAATGACCGAAATCGTATAGCGTTCCCTGAACGTATCCGCGTGCCGCGATTTGAAGCCTTTCGACGATTGGCGCAATTTCTTGCGGAGCGCGGCCCGGCTGCAACGTGCCGTAAGCAAACAAATACTCGCATTGCGAATCGTCAGGTGTCATGGCGAGAGCGTAGGTCTCAGACGGTATACCGGTCGATTAGAGAGGATTCTTCGCGCGCAGTTCGGCGACGATTTCGGCAGCGGCCGCGCGTGCTTTCTCTTCCTGGTCGGGTGGAAAGCTGATGGCTCCCACCCGCGCGTGTCCGCCGCCGCCGTAGCGCTCACACACCTGGGCAAGATTCACCATCTTGGCTGGATCGGCCTTCGTCCAGGGATTCGATCCGACCGCGACCTTGGTGCGGAAGCTCGACTTCGACAGTCCGATCGAATACGTCGCGTGGGGATGCAGATAATACGGGATGAACTTGTTGAACCCTTCCAGCGGATGGTCGGTGATATCGAAGAAGATGGTTCCGTCACGCTCCTCGCTGCGGCTGCGGATCAACTCCAGGGCCTGCTTGTGCCGCTCCAGAAGCGGCGGCAGCAGATCGGCCACGAAGGGCTGCGCCAGCACATCGGCAAGCGGCATCTCGGTCAGCAGAGGGATCAAGCGCGGTATAAACTCCGGGTCCTGTGTCGACTCGATCACCAGCGTGAGTTTCATTGCCGGGGCCGCCATTTCCACGGCAGCCTCGGGACTATCGTAGAGCGCGCCATCCACGATATTGGCCCAGTGAATCAGCTCGGCAACGGGTTCGGTATTGAATCCGAAGTGGGTCGACGCGATGAAGGCCAGGAAGCTGGTGCACGAGGTATACGTGGGATCAAAGAATTTGCGTTCGGAGCAAACCGGGTCCCGCTGGCAGGCCTGAAAGTGTTCGTGATCCTGCGGGGTCAGAAAGGCCGACAGGTGATGGTCGAACCACCAGGTAATCTTCGGCGACGCGGAGTACTTGAAGTCGACGATCGCGTTTTCATCGCCTGTAAATTCGGCTTCATTGAACAGGGCTCCGGCCCGGTGCACGAGTCCGTGGTACCCGTATGACGCCCCGGAGGCTATGCACTCCCGATGAAACCTGGTGAACAGGGAAGCCGAGCAGGCGCCGTCGAAACATTTGTCGTGGTAGAACACCCGTACCTGCAAGCCTGCACTTCCCCCGTTCTGAAAAGTCGAAATCCCAGAACTGTTTAGCATCAAGGGCTTGGCTCGATGTGTCAAGGCGGCGGCCCCAGTTGCCAATCTGGACGTTGCCTGCCAGGAGGGGAATTGGGAAGGGTGAGACAACCACTAAACCCTCTCGGCATCCGAATCAGCGACGTTACTTTCGAGGAGCAGGAAAACCGTGGCGGATGATTTAGTCCTCGTCGTCGGCGCCGGGCCAACCGGCATGACCGCGGCCATCGAACTCCGGCGAGCGGGTTTTGCGGTCCGGATCATCGACAAGTCCGATCATATGGCCGTGCATTCGCAAGCGCTGGTGGTGCAGGCCCGCACCCTCGAGCAGTTTCAGCGTTACGGCATCGTCGATGAAGCTGTCGCGCGGGGAAGAATCCTGAAGGACGCCAAGTTTTATAGCGACGGTAAACTGATCGTTCATTTCACCCTCGACCAGGTCAACAGCCGCTATCCATTTGCGCTGTTTATCCCGCAATCGGCGACCGAAGCCCTTCTCAACGCGAAGATGGAGAGCCTGGGCGCCAAGACGGAACGCAAGGTGGAGCTTGCCAGACTGGCCCAGACCAATGGCCGTGTCGATGCTTCATTGCGCCACCCCGGTGGTTCGCTCGAAGAGATAAACCCGCGCTGGGTCATTGGCTGCGACGGAGCTCACAGCACGGTGCGCAACTTAGCTGCGATCCCGTTTGAAGGCGGCGGCGTGGGCATCTCCTTCTTCCTTGGAGACCTTGAGGTCGAGGGCCTCGATGTCCCTCGCGACGAGCTCTCGATTCACGTGCGCCACGGCGACGTTGTCTTCATGGGCCGTCTTTCAGATCGGCTGGTGCGGCTGATTGTCGCGCTCCACGAGAAGCAAGATACCGAGCAGCCGCCCGAGCTCGCGTTGGAGGACTTCCAGCATGCCATCGACCGCGTGGGCGTGCGCGCCAAAGTGTTTGGCTCCGAGTGGATGACGCCCTTCCACGTTCGCGACATGCAGGCAAAACACTACCGCGCCGGCAACGTCTTTCTGGCCGGAGACGCATCGCATATCCACTCGCCGGTAGGCGGCCAGGGCATGAACACCGGCATCCAGGATGCAGCCAACCTGGTTTGGAAGCTGGCTGCCGTGGAACGGGGCGCGGAGGAAGCGCTGCTCGAAAGCTACGAAGAGGAACGCGGCGAGGTGGGCAAAGCGTTGCTGCGATTCACCGAGCGCGGATTGAAGATGGCCACGCTTTCCAATCCTATCCTTGAAGGACTGCGCGATGCCCTCGCGCCGCTCGTGACGGGGCTGCCGCCGATTCGAAAGGCAGCCATCGGATTCGTTTCCGAAACAGCAATTGACTATCGCTCCTCGTCCATCGTTCACGAGGGAGGCGGCGATGGGGAACTGCGCGCCGGCGACCGGCTTCCGGATCTTGCTTTGCAAGGGGGGCCGACAACACTGTTGCAGAACTGGACCGCGTCGCGTCACCTGGCCTTCGTGCTCGACGAATCCGACACTTCCGTTCGCGCAATTGCCGCGATCCTGGCGGATGCCGAAACCATCTCCCTGCCGTTCTCGTTACTCGACGAAACGGGCCGCCGGATGCTCGGCAAGGAACCCAAGGTGCTGGTTCTGCGACCCGATGGCTACGTCGGTTATCGCGGGCCGCTTCATAACACGGCCGGCCTGACGGCGTATGCAACTCAGGATGCGCTGGCGTGAATTCCGCGCGGGTCGCTGACCGCAACGCGAATTTCGGCTCGGATGCGGCGTAAAGTAGATGCAGGAATCATCTGCTGAGCCCATGACTGTACCGACAAACAGGGACCCTCACGATCCCGAGCGCCCGGCCTATCCGGGGTTCCCAGGGACCTCATCCAATCTCTACGCAGAGAATGCGCCCGGCTCGGTGAGCCGGTGGTCGCCTCCCGAGCAAGGCGATCCCTTCTGGCTCATTCTTGGACCGAATGGCCTCCGCGCGGGTTGGTCCATTTTCCTGTTCTCTGCGGTGGTGATAGTCCTGGCCTACGTCTTCGGCACTCTCATTGCGTCCATTATTTCCGGCGTTTTTCAACTGCAGCTTGATGGCGACACCGCGGCCTCCTCGATTGCGAGCGAAAGTCAGTGGGTGATGGCGGTGGGCGCGGCGATGGCGATTCTTGCGCGAGTCGAAGGCCGCCGCTTCCGCGACTACTATCTCGCTGGACCTGCTGTTGCCACGCGCTTCGTCGGTGGGCTGGTTTCAGGGTTCGCCGCCCTCTCAGGCCTGGTTGCGGTGCTCGCTTGGGGAGGATGGATTCGTTTTGGTCCCACTCCGGCGTATCAGCCTCAAGTACTGCGCCACGCCGCATTGTGGGTCGTCGCGTTTCTCCTTGTGGCTCTGACCGAGGAAGGAAGCTTTCGCTGCTACCTGCAGTTCACCCTGGCGCGGGGCATCAACTTCTGGTGGGCCCTCGCGGCTGTCGCGGCGATGTGCCTGTGGGATCTGACCCAAGCCACCATCCACGGCGCAGGCGGCATTTATTCGATGGCTTTATTGGGAGTCTTCCCCTGCCTTTATCTCCATCTGCACAAGCCGCAACAGAGCGGCTTCTGGCAGGCGGCCTGGGTGGGATCCACGCTCTTTGGCTTTATTCACACCGCCAACAACGGCGAAACCTGGATCGGCATCTTCGCGGCCGCCGCGGTCGGTTTCGTATTCTGCGTCAGCATCCGTCTCACCGGCTCGGCGTGGTGGGCCATCGGCTTTCATGCGGCGTGGGACTGGGCCGAGACGTACTTCTATGGCACAGCCGATAGCGGATTTGTGGCCCGGGGTCACCTGTTTACCACGACGCCTGCGGGCTCCGCCTTATGGAGTGGCGGCACCGACGGACCGGAGGGCAGTGTCCTGATCTTGCCCCTCATTTTGCTTGTTTGGATGGGGCTGCTGCTGATATACGGTCGCAATCGCCAGGCGCAGGCGACGACGGCTCTTGCCGAGAACGCTGCAGGCTGAAGGAGCGATGGGTGCGTCCACCGACAGGCGCATCACAGACGGCGACAGATTTCGGGTGTAGGATACGCCGTAAAACAGGAGATTGCCATGAGAACGAAGCTGGCTCTCCCGATGCTGTTCATCAGCCTGATTTGCGCGGCGTGCGACGCGACTACTCCGCAAACACAACGCCGGCACCTGGATCAGATTGCCGCAATCCAGGGCTATCCCTGCGCGAAGGGATATGCCTGGTTCTACGCCGATGGCCGCCTGAACCGCTGCACCGTCACGCGTGGACTGAACTTTGGAGAAGCATGGATTCCATCCGGCTCCATCATCGATTTATGGCCCGACGGCTCAACGGCAGACGTAATGATGAGCCACGAGTCGGAAGTGGCGGGGCTGCATTGCAGCGGTGGAGGATTCCTCGGCCCCGCTGAAGGCGCAATGACGGGGTTTTACCCCAGTGGCAAGCTCGAATATTGCTTCCTCGCTGCGGATCAGATCGTGCAGGGGGCCCCGTGCGCCGCCGGCGGCTTCTGGCGAGCGATGGCCGGTCACGATTTCCCGGTAGAGCTGTACGAAGACGGGAAGCTCAAGGGCTGCGGCCTGGCGACCGGCTTCAAAGGCAAGCGTCGCTTCGATCGCGTCAGATTCCCGGACTAAGGCCGGCTCGGGTAATCACGACACTGTCATCACCGGAGCGGTATCCTGTTCCTGACCCCGATGGCCGATTCTGGAACCTTCACCGCCTCCACCGTAAAGACTTCAATGCGCGCCCCGCGTCGTCGTGTCCGCCGCTGGCCGCGGATCTTCCTGGGCGCCCTTGCCGTTATTGTGCTCCTCGTGCTCGTCCTCGTCGGCGTCGGTGTTTTTTGGCTGCGTTCGGCCACCATCGCCGCGCTGCCACAACTCGATGGCGACCTCCGCATCACCAACCTCTCCGCGCCCGTCATGGTACGTCGCGACGCCCACGGCGCGCCCCACATCCAGGCTGCCACGCAGGACGATCTCTTCATCGCCCAGGGGTACGTTGCCGCGCAAGACCGGCTTTGGCAGATGGACACCTACCGGCGCAGCGCAAACGGCGAACTCGCCGAGGTGCTCGGCTCGCGGCTCCTGCAGCACGACACGTTGCAGCGCGTGATGGGGTATCGCAGGGTCGCCCAGCGGGTTTACGCCAACCTTGCCGCCGACGATCGCCGCCGCCTCGATGATTACGCTCGCGGCGTCAACCTGTTCATCGAACAGCATCAGAATTCGCTGCCGGAAGAGTTTCGCATCCTCGGCTATAAGCCGAGACCATGGGGCGGCGCCGACTCCATGAGCATCGCCATGATGATGGTAGACATGCTCGACAGCCACTGGGGCGCGAAGCTGGGACGCGAGGAGATTGCGGCAAAACTCAATAATCCCAGGCTGGAAGCGGAGCTGTATCCAGTCGGGTCGTGGCGCGACCGGCCCCCAACGGGTGAAGTGATCGACCTCACACAGCCCCAGCCTGCGGCCCCGACGTCCGACGATGACGACGAGGACGAACGCACGCAGACCCGCCAAAACGCGCCTGCCATTGCCTTCGTTCAACCCCTTCAACCTCGCCGAAATCCGCGAGGCCCGCGGATTTTCGGACCCCGATTTCTCCCTCGGTTCGAACAACTGGGTCGTCTCCGGAAAGCACACTGCCAGCGGTAAGCCATTGCTTTCCAATGACATGCATCTGTCACTCACGGAACCGAATATCTGGATCATCGCGGACCTCGAGGCGCCCGGTTATCATGCCGCGGGTGTCACCCTTCCCGGGATGCCGATGGTCATTGCCGGTCATAATGAGCACGTTTCGTGGGGCTTTACCGCGCTTTATGGGGATGTGCAGGATCTCTATCACGAGAAGCTGGACGGCAAAGGGAACTACCAGGCTGCCGACGGCTCGTGGAAGCCGTTGCAGGTGGATCGCGAAACCATCCGCGTTCGCGGCGCCCCTGACGTAACCCTCAACGTGCAATCCACAGCTCACGGACCGCTGCTCGGCCCCGTCTTCGCAAAGCCGCTCGCAGAGCCTTATTCGCTCAAGTGGACGCTCTTCGACCCTACATTGAACGGATTCCCGCTCTTTGCGATGAATACAGCGCAGAACTGGACCGAGTTCTCGGCGGCGCTTGGAAACTGGTACTGGCCCACCCAAAACGTGGTCTACGCTGACGACCAGGGACACATCGCGTATCACGCGGTGGGCAAAATCCCCATGCGTCCCGGCGGGCTGGCCGGCAAGCCCATCCAGGACGCGCAGCACGAGTGGCAGGGGTACATCTCCTACACCGACTTGCCTAACGCCTTCGACCCGCCTTCAGGCTTCCTGGCAACGGCCAACGGGCGCGTCACCACCGAAAAGTCGCCCTACCCTATTTCGCTTGAGTGGGCCGATCCTTACCGCATCGAGCGCATCTACAAGATGCTGCAGGGCCGCGACCACCTTACGCCAAAAGACATGCTGGCTGCCCAAATCGACATCTACAGCGAGGTGGACCAGGAACTGGGGCACCGCTTCGCTTACGCCATCGACCATGCCGACAACGTGGACGATCGCTTGCGTAAGGCTGCCGACCTGATGCGAAGCTGGGATGGACGCCTCACCACCGATTCTGTTGCCGCGTCGATCGTCGACGAGGCGCGCCTTGCCCTGTGGCCGCTTATTCTCGAACCAAAAATCGGCAAGATGATGGACGATTACAACTGGAGTGAGAAAAACTTCGCCGAGGAAGAGATCGTGATGCACGGCGACTCGGACTGGCTTCCGCCCGGCTACAAAAACTGGGACGCCGTGCTGACCGAAGCCGTACGCCGCGGCATGCAGCATGGCGATGCTCCCTCCGACATCACGCATTGGAGCTACGGAAGCTGGCACGTTGTCGACATCGAGCATCCGCTGGCACCCTTCCTGCCGGTCGTCAGCCGCATCGCCGGCACCGGCCGCCAGCCCCTCAGCGGTGATACCACGACGGTGAAGCAGGTGAGCATCACCAATGGCCCGTCGCAGCGCTTCACCATGGACTGGAGCAACATCGACGGCTCGACCGAGAACATCGTGCTCGGCGAGAGCGGCAACCCCTATAGTCCCTTTTACCGCGATCAGTGGAACGACTGGTACAACGGCACCACCTTCCCCTTGCCCTTCAGCCCGGCCGCCGTCGCAGCGAACGCACGCCACACGCTGCGCCTGCTCCCATGAAGACGCAGGAGCCAGAAAACAGCGGGCGGCAAATCGAAGGCGGCAGGAACGCCGCGCCCTGGGCGTCGATCTGGCGGCCCGAAAGTCTCCTCAGCACCGCTGTAATTCTGGTTGGAGCGGTGGTCGCCATCGCGCCGCTGCGGCTGCACAACTTTTCATGCGGACACGACTTCGACTTTCACCTTGTTTCGTGGATCGATGCGCTGCGCAGCTGGCGTCAGGGCATTCTCGACCCCCAATGGACCGCCAGCCCCAACTACGGCGCGGGCGAGCCTCGCTTCGTCTTCTATCCTCCGCTCACCTGGATGCTGGGCGCCCTGCTGGGAAGATTTTTCAACTGGGCGCATACCCCGTTTGTGGTTACATTCCTGCTGCTGGCCGGTACCGGCCTTGCGACGCGTGCCCTGGCCAGGCAGGTGATGAGCGAAGGCCCCGCAACCCTGGCGGGCTGTTTTGCTCTCTTCTCGGGATACACGCTCTTCTCGGTTTACGAGCGTTCAGCATATGCGGAGTTGTCGGGCGGCTTCTGGATACCCCTTCTCCTGCTGCTGATCCTGCGCGAAGGGCAACGGGGCGAGAGCGCAGACAGCTCCGGATTCCGGCGAGTCTTCGGCGGATCGGCGCTCCCAATTGCCTTGGTAATCGCCGGCGCCTGGCTTTCAAACGCACCGGTGGGCGTAATGGCCAGCTACCTTTTAGCCGCGGTAACGGTGGCCATCGCAGTACTTTCCCGTTCCTGGATTCCGGTGGTGCGGGCCGCCGTCGGTGAGACGCTGGGGCTCGGGCTGGCCGCGTTTTACCTGGTTCCTGCCGCCTGGGAGCAGCGCTGGGTCGCTATTCGCCAGGCCACCGACGATCCTGGGCTCCTGATCGAAAACAGCTTCCTCTTCGGCCGCCACCCGCACCCGGCATTTGAGCTGCACGACATCGAATTGTGGAAGGTTTCGGCTATCGCTGTGTCGATGATTGCGACAACGTTCGTCGCTATCTTCGTCTGCTGGCGAAGAAAGCGCATGCCGGGCGATCGAGGCTGGTGGATTCCGCTGGCACTGATCCCGGTGGCGGTGCTGCTGCTGCAACTGCCGATCTCGCTCTTCATCTGGAATGCCCTGCCGAAGCTGCGCTTCCTTCAGTTCCCGTGGCGCTGGCTGGTGGTTCTGGAGGCGCCTATGGGAATCTTCGTCGCCAATGCAATGTGGATGACGACCCGTGTGCGTTGCCTGCTCGCGGTAGCGGCCAGTACTTGCCTGTTCTTTCTGTCTGCGGGGTTCGCGGGCTACGCCTTCTATCAGAACTGCGCACCGGAGGACTCTGTGGTGGGCATGCTCACCGCGTTGCGGGCCGGGAAGGGTTCGGAAGGGACCGACGAATACGCTCCGCGCGGAGCTGACAACTCCCTGATACCGACCGATCTCCCTGCTGCCTGCCTGGTTTCGAATCCTGCGACCCCTCTTGGCTCCGGGGATCCTGACCTAACCCCGCAATGGACGCCGGAGCAGGGAAGCTGCCTTGCGACCTTCCCGTTCGATCCGCCAACTGGCCACGCCGACGTGCAGCACAAGCGGGTGCACGCTTTTGCGACCAGTGCCGGATTTCTGGTGCTTCGCGTACGCGATTATCCGGCGTGGTCTGTGGGGGTCAATGGAACCCCCGTTCCCAGCCGGCCAGTCCGCGAGGACGGTCTCATGGCCGTTCCAGTCCTCCCGGGACCGGTGGTGGTATCAGTGGACTGGACCACCACCTCCGACGTACGCATTGGCCGCCGGATCAGTCTCCTGGCCGCGCTGTTTGTCACTGTGCCTGGTTTACTGCTCAGGAGGCGGCCGCGACCTAAGATAAAATGAAGGCGATGCCCGCTGACGTGAAATCCCTGATCCAGGAAGGCGCGGAGCTCACTGACCGTGCGCTCGAGGCATTACTTCCCTCGATTGAGACCGTTCCCAGCTCCATTCATGGAGCCATGCGCCACTCCACGTTTGCGGGCGGCAAGCGGCTTCGTCCCGTACTTGCCATGCAGGCCGCCGTCACCATTGCAGGGGCGGTTCCCCGGGGCATTGAAAATCTTGGTGCAGCCATCGAGATGCTTCACACGTACTCGCTCATCCACGATGACCTGCCGGCTCT
This sequence comes from uncultured Acidobacteriota bacterium, assembly GCA_963744185.1. Lineage (GTDB taxonomy): Bacteria > Acidobacteriota > Terriglobia > Terriglobales > Acidobacteriaceae > Telmatobacter. The sequence goes on from CAVUSR010000005.1 coordinate 135,839, forward strand.
CGACAACGACGATCTGCGCCGCGGCAAACCCACCTGTCACGTGGCCTTTGGCGAGGCCATCGCAATCCTTGCCGGCGACGCCTTGCAGACCCGCGCCTTTGAAGTTCTGGCCGGCCTTGCCTGCCCGGCCGCCGCGACGGTGCAAATCATTGGCCTCATCGCCAACGCCGTGGGTACGGTCGAGGGCATGATCGGCGGCCAGGTTCTTGATATCGAAAGCGAACACCAGAAGCCGACGCCACAACTCGTCGAAGCCATTCACCGCGCCAAAACCGGCGCCTTGATCCGCGTGAGCGTAGTGGCCGGCGGCGTATACGCGGGAGCGACCGCCGCCGACGTGGCCAGTCTCGATATCTTTGGCCGCAAGGCCGGTCTGGCTTTCCAAATCATTGACGACGTGCTCGACATGACCGTCGACTCCTCCCAACTGGGGAAGACTGCCGGCAAGGATCAGGCCACCGAAAAGGCTACCTGGCCCGCCGTGTTCGGCATCGAGCAGAGCCAGCGTGACGCCGCCGACCTGATCCAGGAAGCCTTCGCCGCGCTGGCTCCTTACGGCAGCCGCGCTGAGGGACTGAAATCCGTCGCCCGCTACCTGGTGGAGCGGAAGAATTAGCCGCTGCCGAGGAGACGCTCGAAATGCTCTCCGAGTCTGAAATCCTGACCGCTCTTCGCGACTGCTTCGACCCCGAAGTGAAGTTGAATCTCGTCGATCTTGGGGTGATCTACCGCGTGGAGACGGGGCGCGATCCGCACTCGACGCCGGCCTGGCCCAGACAGTGGGTCAGGGTAACGATGACGCTCACGGCAGAAGAGAGTCCCGCAAACGGGCTCATCCTCGAACAGGTCAGCAACCGCCTGGCCGGAATTCCCGACATCTCAAAGGTCGATGTGGATTTGGTATGGGAGCCGAAATGGACGCCGCACCGGATCAGCGAAGCGGGGCGGCGCCAATTGGGTATTCAGGCGGGGCTTGTCTCTATCTCCCCAAAAGCGACATGATCTTGTCGCGTTTCTCGGTGAGGTCGTCGATCGTGGCCGCGGCCTGATCGAGCATGCGCTGTGCATTATCGAGGTAGCCGGGCAGGGAATCCCACCAGTCGCGCACCACTTCCTTGTGTTCCATCATGGCCAGCGCGGTACCGGCGAAAGTCACCAGCAAGCCGGCTTTGCGCCTTCCCGTGAGCAACAGCAGCGAACCGGTCAGCAGGCTGGCTCCTACGCCAATCCGCAGCCAGTCAGGGTCGAGTTTTGCTTTGTCGTATGTTTCCATGTGTTCCTGAGGATAATTCACAGATTGAACCAGCGGTGCAGTCTGAGCACTCATAATCTCTCCTTTGCTTGATGTCCCGGGCAGCACTCAGGCCGAACGGGACGTGCGGGTGTCGAAAAGAGCGCTCCTCGTGAGCGATTTCACTGTCCGCAGGATTCCCTCACCCCGGCTTAGACAGATGCTTCGACAAGCCCGCAGGGTGGTCCGGTAATCCGCGGCTGTGGTTCACAATCTTAATCCAGGTCGAACTCACGCAATGGCTTGCCTTCCGGGGCATCTTTGGCCTTGCGCAACGCCTCGGCAAACTTCTTTTCCATAAGATCAGCTTTGTTGCGCTCTGCGTCCACGCTCTGGCGGAAGATGGACTCCTTGCGCTCTTCCTGCTCGCGCATGGCTTTCGCCGCCGTTTCGAGATCCTCGAACATGCGTTTGCGGGGAGCGGGAGTGTGGCTCACCACCAGTCCGGTTGCACCGTCGATCTTCAGCATCGCCCCGCAATCAGGGCATGCTACTTCAAATGTTGACTGTATCGTCGCCTTGGCCATGACAGGGAGAATTGTAGGCGCTGGCGGGCGATCTTGCACAGTGCTGGAGGGCTGCAGTTGAACTTACCGGAAGACGAACTCGTACCACCGTTCGCAGGCGTTCCTGCTGCGATTTCCCGCGTCCTGCGTCGACAGACGTTATTTCCCGCTCTGGAGAGAGGAATGCCCACTCTGAAATCCGTAGTCCTGATCCTCCTGATTGTGTTTTCATTCACCCCGATCGGCTTCGGCCAGACCCAACTTGTGGGCGACTGGACCGGCGTCCTCAATGCAGGCGGGAAGAACTTCCGCGTCGCGTGGCACGTGGTGAAGGGGCCCGATGGAAACGTCACATCGACGTTCGACAATCTCGACCTTGGCACCATCGGAATCAAGATCAAGTCGACGGTTCTGAATGGCTCCGACGTGGCGCTCTCCGTTGACGACGTAATCCATCCCAACGGTCAGGATGTCACCGTTCGCGGGACGTTCGCGGGAAAGACGAACAACGACTTCAACACGGTGATCGGGACCTGGACCCAGACCGAACCAGAGGCGTCGTCGGCGGATATCCTGCTGAAACGTGCGCAGACCGGGTCCCCCGCGGCGTCTGGGCCTTCGATCGCAGGAGACTGGAAGGGCGCTCTCGTTGTGAGCGGAGCCGAAATCCGCCTGGCATTCCATTTTGCCGAGGGCATGGATGGAACCCTGACGGGTACGCTCGACAGTGTCGATCAGGGCCACAACGGCATTCCCCTGTCCTCGGTTACTTTGCGAGACGGAAGGCTAAGCGTCGCGATCGATTCCGTGCGCGCCACCTATGGAGCCACCGTCAATGCCGACGCATCGGCGATCACCGGCAGTTTTTCGCAGGGCACACCGATCCACCTCGTCCTCGCGCGTGGCACTTTTCCGCCTCCGCCCAAGCCCGCTGCGCCAACCGACATGGACGGCACCTGGGAGGGCACGATCGACCTGGGCACCACGAAGCTCCGAATTCTCTATAAGATCGAGAACACCGAGGCTGGCCTGACGGCGAAGATGCAGAGTCCGGATCAGAACCAGGCTTGGACCTCGGGTTACCTGCTCACACGCAACGGTTCAAGCATTGTTATTCCGATCCGGGTGAACGGTTCCATCTACGAAGCGAAGCTGAGCGCCGATCTGGGTTCGATGAGCGGCACTTTCAAGCAGGGAAGCAATGCTTTTCCGCTCGCGCTCAAGCACGTCAAGGAGTAGCGGGGACAGCAAAGAGTCTTCGGCCATGAGTCAGCGGGGTGGAACCATAGCTTTTGCTAACCGAGTCGCGATCTCGGGTGCGCACGCGAGCGAGCGCACCCGCCGGGCCGCGGGCCCCAGGTAACGCGGTGAAGTGCGCAGCCAGCGGCGGTTCAGGTGGTCATGCTCCGGCAAAATCGACGTGGCCAGGGCGTCGAACTCCGGCCCCGCCGGTGCCCATGCCTCGAACGTGATTTCGCCCGGCAAGGGATCGGTTTCGATGCACCGCGCTCCGTGGGCGAGGAACTCCGCCAGTCCCTCATTCTCCGCGTTCCGCGCCGCCGGAGAGAGCAGGTCCGGCAGCACGCCGCGTTCCAGCATCTCCTTCGAAATCTGCCCCGCTGCGGCTGAAACAGCAACCGATACCGGCTGCCGCTTGCGGACCTCGTTTTTCAGAATGCGAAGGGCTTCATCCAGCGAGTTCACCAGGAAGTCAGCCACTCCGTCGCGAATGGCATGCCGCTGCTCGGCCGCATCGGCTGTGGCGCTCAACGAAGCTGCTCCGGCAATATTTGAGGCTCGTACCAGGCGACAGCCGTCTTCATGCAACTCTCCGGCGTACACGAGCTTGCCGCCGAGGCCCACTTCCGGATCAACATCACGCAGCAGCGCCGTGTAGAGCCGGTACACCGGCTCCAGGCGCGCCTGCCAAAGTGGGTCGGGCTGGGGAGGATCGGGCATGGAAGAGGTCCTTCCACACCTTAACGCATCAGAAAGCGATAAATCAGGGAGTCGTCATCAAGGGGCCGAACGCGCTTTACCAGGACGAATACGGTTGTCCGTTCGAGCCCTGTTCCTGCGATCCGGAGTGCACATCGTCGATCCCGGGGTCCGTCTGGTCAACGGAGTGCAAATCGGAGCTGGTATCCGTCACCCACGTGTCCTTGCTGTGCGTCATCGGATCGTCGGGAATCGTCTTCAGATAGCCTTCCTGAACCAGGTCGTCGAGGGACTGAGGAGCCTTTTGCTTGTCGGCGGTGTAGGAGTCGATCGCATTGCGCAAAACGTGCAGGTCTTCCTTGAGAACCGCCTCCCGCGCCGCGCGGATGGCGGCGATATAACTGGGCACCGCTACCACCGCCAGAACCATGATGATCGCCATCACGATCATCAGCTCCACCAGCGTAAATCCCGCGTTCTTTCTGCGATTCGTGTGCATGCCCCGTCCTACCAGTCTGTGTACTTCGTGCCGTCCAGTCCCGTGCCTGGCGACTTGGAATACACGTCAAAAACACTTTGCCCACCGAAGGAGTCCGATTTGGGGTCGTCTTGCATGGACCGCAACCCCCACTCGGTGCCGCCCGTCATCGGATCCACGGGAATGTGGCGCAGAAACTTCACCTTTTTGCCCTGGATGTCCACGCCATCAACAAGTGTTTGCAGGTCGGGAGGATAGTTCTGGCTGTCCACCTTGGTCTGGAACGCGCCCCTGTCGGCAGCGTCCTTGTACTTGTCGATCGCGTCCCGCATCATCCAGAGGTCATATCGGAGCTCGCGCTCCTTCTGTCGCTTGATCTGAAAACGGGCAATCGGCACCGCTGCCGAGGCGAGCACCGCCAGGATCGCAACCGTCACGATCAGCTCAACAAGCGTGAGCCCGCGCTCTCCCTTTCGGACTGTCAACTGCCGTCTCATGTCTTACTTCCACCCGTTTTATCGCATCCCCCGCCTGTCCATATTGATCCATGTCTAGTTGGAGCAAGCATTCTTTCGCCGATTATTGGATATTAACGCTGAGCTGGTTCCCCTGCACCGTCAGCGCTTGCCCGGAACCGGTCGTGGCCCCGGCGCGAGTGATGGAAAGGCTCGTGTCTCCGGCTGCTTTCGCCTGAAATGTCAGGACGCAGACAACGCCCGCCCCGCTCACCCCGCTGGCGCCGCGCGGCCGCGACAGATTCAGGGTCACGTTTCCAGGACCGTCGTCGCGGTGAGTCTCGCCCACCGTCTGCCCGTCGCGGCTCAGAAAGTCGCCCGGCCCCACGTTGACCAGGGAGAGTTTGGCTGGATCATACTGCATTTGCACGGGTACGGCCGCCACGTCCGCTGCCCCGCTGATGACCACGGGAATCTGGAAGGTAGCTCCGTTCTTCACTGGGCCGGGCGAGTTGAGCATCAAGCGAACCGTGCCCTGCGCTTCCGGCGCGGTACTCTGCGGTGGAACGTTGGATGGCGGTCCCGGCGGCGGGGTCGGTGGCGTGCCGGCCGGCGCCGTCGTAGGCTGGCTGACATTGAGATTAGGTTGTGGAACGTTGTTAACCGAGCCATTGGCTGCCGCATTCATCTGGGCCAGGGCTGCCGGAGCCGCAGTCGAAGCGCTCCCGCCCGGAACCGTGCCCAGGTTCGAAAGCGTGGGTGCCATCGCGTGCGTGGTCACCGGCTGAATCTGGGCGGGGTTGTTGGCGCCCGGTCCATCGGCGGCAATGCGGCGCAACTCCACGTTTTGGCCCACGCCCGTATCGATGGGGCGCAGATTCTCCGCCGATACATCGTTCCCGCGCACGATGTGCGGGACCATCAAGAACACCACCTCGTCGTTCGAAATGGTATGGTCTTTTGAGCCAAACAGGTACTTCAGAATCGGAATTGAGCTCAGGCCCGGGATTCCGCTCCAACTCACCTGGTCCTGCTGGTTCAGGATGCCGCTCAGAATGTTGGCTTCGCCCTCGCGGAGGCGCACCACTTCTTCCGTGCTCTTCTGCGCAATGATTGGCTCGGTTACGCCGCTGATGGTGGTGGAACCAGCCTGCGCCGTGACTTCGATCTTCATCTTCAGCGTCACATCGCGATCGAAGTGCACCGTCGGCGTGATCTCGATGTTCACGCCGACATCCAGGTATTGAAACTGCGTGTTCACGAGCGAGCTGACCAACGCCGTGGCCGCGCCCGTCTGGTACGAACCGGTGGCGATCGGTATTCTCTCGCCGATCTTCATGGTTGCCTTCTGCGCGTCGGTGGCACGCAGGCGCGGATTCTGCAGGATTCGCGTATTCGAGTCGGTCAGCAGCAGGTTGGCCGTCGCTGAACCCACCGTGACCGCAAAATCATTTGAATTCAGGTGAGCCAGGTTGTAGAGGGTGAGGCCGTTGGTCGTGGACGGTGTCGTCGTGGTGCCGCCGGTTGTGGTGCTGGTCGAGGTAGTGGGAGACTGCAGCGCCACGCTCGCGCTACTGGGCCACTGCAGGCCGAGGTTGCGCTCCCAGTTCTTGCTCACTTCCATGACCGCAATGTCAACCACAACTTCGGGACGCGCCTTGTCCAAATCGCTGATCAGCTTTTGCGCCAACAGCAGTTCGTCCGGCGTGCCGCGTACCACCAGGGCATTCTGGCTGGCCACTCCATACACCTTGATGTTCAGCAGCACGTTGCGCAGTGCCGTGGTCACGTCATTCAGATCATTCTGCTGCCATGCATTGGCAAGGTAAAACGTCTGTACCGCCTGCTCATCGAAGTCGGTGCGTTTGGTGCGCGAATTCTGCGCCACAAAGATGGTGTTGGGTGTAATCGGCCGCCAGAATGTGTTGGAAAGCACACCAACGATGCGTAATCCGTCCATCAGCGTGGAGTTGGTCAGGTCTACCTGGATGCGCTTCGAGGTGTAGTCCGGATCGAACAGCACGTTGATGCCGGCGGCGCGTCCGATCGCCTGGTATACGACCTTCGAGTCCTCGGTCATGTGCAGAGTGAGAGGCTCGTTCGACACCGGTTTCAACTCAACCGGCGAGCCTATCGACTTCAACTCTTGCTGCCCCGCTGTTTCTTCCGCCGATAATCCCGAATTGCCATTGGCCGGCTGACCCATCCGCAGCCGGATCGCATTGATCTCCTGTACTACCGCTTCGTTGCCGGGGTCGATCTCGCCCGCACGCAGAAACTCGGTCAGCGCCCCTTGAAGATCTCCCGCCTGCTCCAGCTGTCGCCCTTTGGAAACATGCTGGGCGCCCGCGGCGGGCCGCACGCGGTACAGTGCTGTGCGGTAGCGGAGGTCCTTGGGATCCTTGGCATATGCCTTCTGATAGTCCTGGTAGGCCGAATCGAAGTCGTCCCGGGTTTCAGCGGCGCGACCTTCCTTGTAGAGGTTGCTGGCCGATTGCGCGTGGAGCGGTATACCGCTCCAGCAGGTCAGGGCAGAGAAAGTGAGCAGGGCCATCCAGGGCCTGAGCCTGGAAGAAGCTTGAAAACCAGCGTGGTTCATCGAACTCCCTGGCGTCGGACACCCCGGCGGGGTACCGAGGCGGTCATCGAGTTGATGCGGGCTGCATTGCCCGATCGGCATGCGATTGTCTTCGGAAAGGTTACCCATCCAACGAAACCCCATTCTAGCAAAGCGACGCTGCCGTCATACCATGCCATGGCGCAGATTTCCGAGCCTTTTCCGATGCTACGATGAAGGTTCAAGGACGCGTAACCATGGCCCGTCAAACCAGCCACGTGATCACCAATCCCGACCGCCCCAGCGCGCCGAAAACGCCGCGCCCGCGCGATCCCGTGGCCAGCGGGGAACGCGACGCGGCGCAAAACCGGGCCGCCAGCCACAACTACTTTCTGCTTGAAAAGTTCGAAGCAGGCGTCGCCCTCCGCGGTACCGAGGTTAAATCGATACGGGAAGGCAAGGCAAACCTCAGGGACGCCTACGGCCTCATCAAGGACGGCGAGGCCTTCCTGCTCAACGTGCACATCGGTCCCTACTCTCACGGAAACATTGCCAATCACGACGAAACCCGCACTCGCAAACTCCTGATGCATCGCGAGGAAGTACGCAAGCTACTCTCGAAGACGCAGGTAAAGGGACATACGCTCATCCCCACCCGGCTCTATTTTCGCAACGGGCGCGTCAAGTGCGAACTGGCATTGGCAAAGGGCAAGCAGGACTGGGACAAACGCGAGACCGAAAAGCGGCGCGAGGCCGACCGCGAAGCCCGCTCTGCGATCAATGCAAGCAAGCATCGCACCGGCAAGTAACTAACCTGTTTTCCGCAGTTCTTGTTCGCTGTCCGCTGTTATCCTGATCTCGCATGCACCGCACATCGCCAACCCGGGGCCTGGCGCGTTGAACTCTTCGCGATGGGGCGCTGGATTCAGTGCCGTGAGTCGATTTGTTGCCGAGATTGAGGCTGCGGCCGGCAACTCCGGCTCGCTCAAACCCGGTTACGTGCTCGCCGGCGATGAGCTGTTTCTGCAGGAACGCTGCCGCAACGCTGTTGTCAAGGCATTCGCTCCTCCGGACCTTCGCGATTTCTGCCTCTCCGATCTAGACCTCGGCTCCAGTTCCATCTTCGAGATCCTTGACCGCGCCCAGACTCCGTCGTTGATGGCGCCGTTTCAGGTCGTCTTTGTCCGCAATGTGCGCCAGCTTTATACCCGAGGCGCCAAAAAGGACGAGTTTGCCGCGCTCGACCGTTACTTCCGCTCGCCCAATCCCCAGGCGCTGCTCCTCTTTGTGGCGGACTTCATCCGCATTCCCTCCGATGCGCGCCGCATGGAGATGGATGACAAGAACCGCTTCGAACGGCTCACCGAGACGCTGGGCGAACACTGCGGCATGGTCGAGCTTGCCCGGGTGAATGAAGAGGACGCCATGCGCTGGGTAATGGCCACCGCGCAGGAGGCTGACACTCGGTTCGACCCCGACGCCGCCCGCGAACTGGTCGACAGCCTCGGCGCGGACATGATGATGATCGCCTCGGAGGTCGAGAAGCTGCTTCTTTACACCCTGGGCCGTGGCCGCATCACGCTGGGTGACGTGGAAACCATGGTCCTGGGCGCCAAGCAGCGCTCGCTGTACGAACTCACCGATGCCATCAGTTCGCGCAACTCCGTCCGCGCCCTGGCGCTGCTCCACGGCCTGCTCAACTCCTCTGACGCCGGCGAAGACGCCGCCATTGGCCACCTCTACATGCTCGCCCGCACCTTCCGCCAGATGCTGGTGATTCTTGAGAAAAATGTGCGCGACCAGCGTGCTATCTGGCAGGCGCTGTGGCAGGGCTTTCGCATCCCGCCCTTCGCCGCGGACGACCTGATCCGCCAGGCGCGACGCTACAAGAGCCGCCGCGACCTCACCCGCGCTCTGCGTCTAATCGCCCGCGCCGACCTCGAACTGCGCTCTTCGCCGCCCGACAAGCGCCTGGTCCTTGAGCGCCTCGTTTACGACCTCGCGTCCGACCCCAAACCCACATCTCCCTGGGCCTCGCCGCAGCTTTCCTTCGAAGTCTAGAAGCGGGCATCCTCTTGCGACTTTTTTTGTCGCAAGAGTGGGACACCACGTAGCCCGCCCACCCGATTCCTCGCTGATCACTGACCACTGATCACTGACCACTCGCAAATCATGCCCCACAATATCCATGTGCCGATCTATTTCGCGCTGCTCGGCTGCGCAGGCCTTCTTGCCCTCATCCCGTACTTCGCCGCCGCGTTCTTCCCGAACCGCGTCGAGGGCTGCGCACGCAGACTCTCGCCGCGCAACCAAATTCTTGCTCCGTCGCTACTCGCCATTCCTTACGCACTTGTCACCCTTGCCTACGGCGATTTCAGCTGGCTGTGGCTTGCCCTCTACGTGCTCCTGCCGCCCGCCATTGCCTTGATCGCTCGTTTGGCGCCCAACGACGACCGCAGCATCTGGCCGCAACTCTTCATCCTCGCTGTTCTCGGTTTGTCCGTCGATCTCCGCTGGTTCGAGCCCGCCTGGCCCCCGCACCTCGCCATATTCAACAAGGTACTCTTGCTCGATGCCGGCATCTATGCTCTTGTCGCGCTCCGTCCCATGGCCGGCACGGGCTTCGATCTCCGCTTGCGTCGCCGCGATCTCGCTACCGGCCTGCGTGAGTTTCTGCTCTATCTGCCCATTGCTCTCCCGCTCGGCCTCGCCCTAGGCTTCCTCCATGCCCATCCGTTCAGTACACGCGTCGGACCTCTCGTGGGCCAGTTCGTTGCGGCCTGGGCCTTCACGTTCTTCTTCATCGCTGTTCCGGAAGAGCTCTTCTTTCGCGGATGGCTACAGAATCTGCTCGAGCGCCGTATGGGCCGCATCGCGGCTCTCGTCGTCGTGTCGGTGCTCTTCGGCCTGTCGCACTTCAACAAGCGCGCGGTTCATTTCAACTGGCGCTACGTGCTTTTGGCCGCCATCGCTGGCATCTTTTACGGCCGCTCCTGGGGCCGCGATCGCCGCGTTGGAGCGTCCGCCATCACGCACGCCACCGTCGACGCGGTCTGGTCGCTATTCCTTCGCTGAGCTTGACTGACCGGCAAATCCGTCCTGGCGCGTCGACTGCGGCTTTGCCGTGTACGTCTTCGCGGTTGCCGCATGCTCCATTACCGCGCGGTCCACCCAAGTCAGGTAGCTGATGCCGACACGCATGTTGTGGTCCAGCGAAACCGGAATCGTGATTGCGATGGCGGTTCCCAGGATTGCGTGGGCCAATGCCAGCGGCCACAGATTCTTGTAGTGCAGAAAGAACAGGCACGATGCCAGTCCGCAGAACAAGGTGATCAGCGTCAGAATCGGATTGGGCAGATGCGCGACTGAGAACAGTGCCGCCGACACTGCCGCCGCCGCCGTTGCATTACCCATCAAGCGCAGGGAGCGCGACAGAATGAAGCACTGCAGGATCAGCTGCTGCAGGCCGGCCCATACCGCGTAGCCCCCATACTGCGCGACCGCCCATCGCGCCGAACTCGCCACGTGCAGCGTGTGCATGCGGCTCGCAATCGCCACCGCAAACAATGCCACCGCCATCGCCAGTGCTACGGCCCACAGCGATTTCATCAGGTTTACGGTGCACAGCCCCATCGGCCGCATGCCCTCATACGAGACCGCAATTACCGCAATGATGGAGAGCGATGCCAAACCCCAGAGCGCCCATTGCCATGGCCTCGGAGTCCAGATCACGAGGAGAATCAGACCGTAAATGCCCGCCAGCTCGACGAAGTCTCTGCGACGGCTTCGTGCCGATCTTCTAAAAAACTCGCCGGCTGGGTCGGTCTCTTTATATATCGACCGGTTCGTGCCCATACTAACGCGGTTAGATGCGCGATTGTTACTCCGAGATGACAACCGGCAATCCATAGCGCAACCGGGCCACGATCCCTCGGAATTCAGCCGGTTGCGTTGAGCGGCTCCGGGTTTCGTATCCCGCCTCTTGCTATACCAACACCGAAATACGACGGTCGTTGCGCCATAACAACCGCGAACTCATCGCTACTCCAGAATCACATCCGGCTCACCTTCATGGCCGCGCGCCGTCAGAGTGATCGCGGCTGCCAGGATCAGTGCGCCTCCCACCCACGCGTACGGGCCCAGGCGCTCGCCCAGAAGTCGTACGCCCAAGTAGGATCCAAGCGCAGGCTCGATGTTCAGAAACACGCCCGCACGCGAAGCCGGCACGTGATGAATTCCCCAGTTCCACAGCAAAGTGGTTATGGCCGTACATGCCACCCCGCTGATGGCCAGGGCCACCCACGCCGTGATGCTGACGTGCGCAAACGGTATCGGCGCGCTTTTATTCGGCAACCACGGCCTTAAAGCCAGGGGCCCAAGGATCCACGCCGCCAGCATGACCGTACCCAACAGAATCGTGTAGGCCGTCACCACCGGCGGGCTGTGCGTCTTCATCAGCTTTTTGCTCAGCAGGATCCACGTGAGCGCCGTGCAAAGCGAAGCCACCACCATCAGGTCACCCGTAAGTGTTGGCTCGCCGCGTGCTGCCGCCCCGCGATGCCCGCCCAGCACAATCAGTGCCGCGCCTACCGTAGATCCTGCCAGTGCGGTCCATCCAACCCAGTCCAGGCGCTCATGCGCGAATAGTGCCGCTGCCGCCGCCAGCAGTACCGGCATCGAACCCACCATGAGCGATGCGTGGCTCACCGTGGTGCGCGCCAGCCCATGAAACTGCAGCAAGAATTGAACGGGAACTCCGAATGCCGCCGAAACCAGCAGCACGCGAATTTCCCCGCCCGTAAGGCGAACACGGTTGATAAGCACCACAGGCAGCATGCCCACACAGGCGAACAGAAACCGGTAGAGCACCATGTACTCCACGCTCATTTCGTCCAGCGCCAGCCGGCCAAAGTAGAACCCGGTGCCCCACAGGCATCCCGCCAGAGCGCATGCCCCATAACCGAGCCAAAGAACTCGCACTTCCGTTTTTCCCTGAGCCGCCATGCGTATCTTTACTCTCGCACATAGCACTTTTCATGGGATGAATTCGCGGCCATTTCCCTGTGCTGGCCAAATTGCGAGACAATAATCGGCAATGTCGTGGTCGAACCTTCCGTCGGGACCCAGCTCGTGCGCCGTCATCGGGCTGACTTTGTGCACCCTTGTCGCGCCGGCGTCGTTCGCCGCGAAGAAAAAGGACCCGCCTCCCGAGCCACCACATGTCCGGGCCACCGTCCAGCCCAGCTTTACCATCCCGGCCGAGCCTCTCGGGTTTGCGTCTCCCGGAGAGTTCTACCTCGGTATGCGCAACAGCCTCGTTACTCTCGATTTCCTTGACGAGGACCATCTGCTGTTCACCTTTCGCGTTCCCGCCCTCATTCACCGCGATGGCTCCAACACCGATTCGCAGGACGAGCGCCGCATTCGCGCGCTCGTTCTCCGTTTGCCCAGCGGCGCCGTCGAGGCTGAAACTGTCTGGAGCGTCCACGACCACTCGCACTACCTCTACATGCTCGATCATGGGCAGTTTCTCCTCCGCGATCGCAACAATCTGCTCCTCGGCGACGCTTCGCTGCAGTTGAAGCCCTTCCTGCGCTTCCCCGGTCCCGTACTCTGGGTCGAGCTCGATCCCACGCGTCAATATCTCGTCGCCGGTTCCTCGGAACCGCGCGCGCACAAAGATGTCGAAGGCGAAGTCCCCAGTCCCTCCACCGCGGCCGCCAGCGTCGACGCCGATCGCCAGCCGTCCGAGGATCAATCCGAAATGGTCCTGCGCATCCTTCGCCGCAGTGACGGCAAGGTTATGCTCGTCAGCCACATTCGTTCCGCCGTCCACCTGCCCATCAACGATGAGGGCTACCTCGAGACGCTGCGTTCCCGTGGCTCGGGCTGGGACCTCAACTTCAACCACTTCACTGGCGGCAGCACCATTCTTGGCAAGGTCGACTCCGTGTGTTCGCCCTTGCTTGACTTCATCTCCCCCAGCGAATTCCTGGTCACCACCTGCGGGTCTTCGGGAGAACCGCGGCTCGTGGCCATGTCCACCTCCGGCCATCGCCTCTGGGAAGACCCCTCCGTCGGGCCATCCGTCTGGCCCTTGCTGGTGCCCGGTCCCGACGGTTCGCGCATCGCCCGTGAAACCCTCATGGCGACTCATTCGGTAAATGCCTCCGCGCCCCTGGGGACTGACGACATCAAGGGCCAGGATGTCCAGGTTCTCGACGCCGTTAGTGGCAAAGTCGTCCTGCGTGCAGCCGCCAGTCCTATCCTCGACGCCGGAGGCAACGTCGCCATCTCTCCATCGGCCCGACGCGTCGCCGTCCTTATGGAGGGCGGCATCCAGGTATTCGATCTCCCCGCCCCGGCGCGTGTCCCCGACTCCACCGTCCAGGCTGGCCGCGATTAGCCAGGAACAAGACAGTAGTCGGCAGCCCGTTTTTGAAAAATGGTTGCTTCAAAGCTACCGGCTGTAAGCTGCAAGCCGCCGGCTCGCAGCGACGCTCGTAACGTGCCAATCTTCCCGAATCCCATGTAAACTGACCGACGGGAGTATTCATTTTGTCGACGGTATCCGTGCATTACGCCGCCGCGGCGGTCACCGACCGCGGCCGCAAACGTCCCTCAAACGAAGATGCCTTCGGATATTCCGTTGAAGACGGGGTATATGTCGTCTGCGACGGCATGGGAGGGGCAGCAGCCGGAGAGATCGCCAGTTCCATCGCCGTCGACGAAGTGCTCCGCCTGCTCAGCGCGCGCGACCGGATTGCCCCGCTTCCCGCCGTCGCCGAAGAGGCCATCGAGACCGCCAATCAGGCCATCTTTTCCCGATCCCAGCGCAACCTCAAGCTCAGTGGCATGGGCACCACCCTGGTCGCCCTGGTCGTCGAAGAAAAGCGTGCCTGGGTGCTCAATGTCGGCGACAGCCGCTGCTATCGCCTGCGCGACGGCCGCCTCGAGCAACTTACCCTCGATCACTCCCTGGTTGAAGAACAGGTCCGCATCGGCCGAATGTCAAAGGCGGAAGCTTTGCGCTCCCCGCTGCGCAATATGATCACCCGCGCCCTTGGAACCCAGACCCAGGTCACCCCCGACTGCTTTCAGTTCGAGGCCGAGCTCGGCGACATCTTTCTGCTCTGCTCCGACGGCCTCACCCGCGAGCTCTCCGACACGCAGATTCAGGGTCTTCTGGCCGTGAATCTGCCTTTGGCCGACCGCTGCACCCGCCTGATCGAAGCCGCCAAAAAAGCCGGCGGCCACGACAACATCACCGCCATCCTCGTGCAAGCCGTCGCTTAATCAAGAAAACCGGCTGGCTATTTCAGGAGCCCAAAAGGCGAATAAACCTTTCTTTGCCATCGCTGTAATCCATCAGTCTCGCGCGGCCAAGACCGGCCAAAAGAGAAAGATGTTCGAGAGCTTTAACTATCTTGATTGACGTGATTCGGGCGGAGCCTCCCATCGCTAGCGCTGGGACAAACCCGTATATCTCACCCTGGCCCAGCTCTCCTAACTTCTTCTGTGCCGCAGCAAATAGTGGGGGGGCGGTCGCGGTGTCCGCGAACATGTCGGTGTGATCCTTGTTGATGAACGTGAGGTTGTTGCTAATGTCAAGCTCCGGATTGGTACGCTCCCGAGCAATCGAGCCAGCCGAAGCAATCAAGCGTGGTAGGTTCACTTGAAGCACGGCATAATGTTTGCGGTTCCAGACGTATACCTTACCGAATGCTGTGAATCCGAATATAGCGGAATCCTCCGGACTAAACTGCGAGTCATCAAACAGAAGCGCTCGGCAAACGTCGTCATAGAGATCGCAGCGGCAAAATTGGAATCTCCCTTTGAGCCACAATCCAATCCCCTGCTCTAACAGGAATTCGATTAGCCCGTCGGGGATCCTGCCCCTCAGAGAGGCTGCCACCGTCGGCTCAAGCTTCTCCGCCTTCTCCAGTGGTCCGAATTTCTTTACCAGTGACTCTAGCTTCGCCTTCAGCATTTCCGTTCAGCACCTCTTGAGCTTCACGTTCATCTTATTCTTTCCTGCTTTCTTCGCTCGCTCTGCGGCCTCCTTCACTCGTGCCGCCCGCGTCTTGGTATCGCCTTCTGCATTTTTCGCCCACTGAGACCCTATCGACCGGTTTTGTGACCTTCCTCCAACTCCCGTCACCTCGTTTCCGCCCACAATGCTATCCGGTCCGTGCGTTGCATCGACCGACTTCATGAACTCCTCTGTCTCCTTCTCCGCTAGTTCGTCACCGTTGGGCTGGTCCGCGTACTTCTCGAGCAACTCGTTGAGTTTTTCATTCTCAGCGGCAGCACGCGCCTCTCGTCGGGCGGCCACGTCTTCGGCGGATCGCACTCCGGGCTTGTATTTCGCCATGTTCTGGAGGATTTCATCTGGAGACATGTCATTGATGCCATCTTCCTGTTCTTTGAGCTGTCGATCGAACTCATTCACATCTCCGTTTGCAGGGGGGTTGAAACAGGGAACCTCTTCAGCTTTGTCAGGGCATTCAACCACGGCGCCCGGCTTCGAGGAACTATGCTCACTTTCCGCACTGCTGTTTGCGTTAAGAACGACATAAGCTCCGACGGCGACGACTGTGACCCCAAGAAGAACCCAACCTAAGACGGGAACTACCGCTTCCCCGGCAAGCACGCCCGTCAATTCCGCGGCTTCTGCAGCCCCCAGACCACCCAGCATTCCAGCCGCGGCGTCGCTCATGGCTTTCCCTGTTCTTGCAGTTGTAGCGCATGCGCAAAGGAAATCATCAAAGTTCGCATCTTTCTTGCCGGGGTTCCATTCAAGGGATCGTTCAGGAACGCTTGAACTTCGAGGGTCTGATCGAAGCGCTCGCCTGTTACCACGGCCAGGAAGCACCATCTGGCAATTTGCTGTTCGGTCAAGACGCCGTAGGCGGCAGCGCGAGGTTCTTGCCGAATGATCAGTTGCCGCAGACTCTCGTCATTCATTGTTCGTGCTGGTTCGGCGTACTCACGAAGCCAAACCATCAATCGGCGACGGAACGGTTCTCGAGCGGCGTTGTCGAGAGCCACGAATTGACGGTTAGTAATTCTCCACATCACGGTCGCCTCTTCTAGAAGGAACTCCACCTCAGCCCGATTGCATCTTCGCGCTCAGACAACCACCTAGCCCCCAGATCGAACCGTTGCACGAGTGAGTCAAGTCCTATTCGTCGCATGCCAATTGCATACGATTCGTCTTCAGCCTAACCCCCGAAAACCGATACTCAACAGCCTCTTTCCCTTCGTCCGCCTCCACCACAAACCGCTCCAGCGGCCCGAAGATCGTCGTCAACTCCTCGTTGTTGCACGTCGGCAGATAAATCGACAGCACGCGCGGATCGTAGTACCGGAACAGCAGCCTTCGCCCCGCCTCATCCGTCACCCGCAGAAACTTCCGGAAGTGCTTGCGCAGCGTCTCCAGCGAGCCGCTCGACGAAAAGAACACGCCCCACGCATTCCCCCAGCCCTTCTCCAGCACATAGTCAGACAGCTCTTCGCCGCGGTCGAAGCGCACCAGGTACGGCGCCACCGCCTTCAGTTGCGGCGAGATATTGCCCGCGAACAGGCAGGCCTTGTCCTGGTACGAGCGGTCCACCGCCGGCACAATCCGCTCGTCCCGCGCGCCATCCAGAATCGCCCACGTTTTCATGAACGACCACTCGTCCTTCGGCCACAGCGCCGCCTCCAGCGCCTTCCGGTCCATTCCTGAAATCGTCTTAGGCAACGGCAGCTCCCTGCGCTCTCTTCATCGCCGCTCGCGCGCACTCCTCGCAGAAAGGAATGCCGAGCAAAGACGCCAGCTTCATCCCGGCGGCAATGGCGGCTTCATCCGCGTCGCGCGGCAACGAGCCCTCTTCCGGTGGCGGAGCCGGTCGCGGCGCAGGTTCGCTGCTCGAGGCAGGGGCCTGCACAATCTCCGCAATATCCTCTTCGACGACCTCGGCCTCCGATTTTCCGCCGCCTTGATCCTGCAACTTCGGCGGCGCGTGCACATGCCAGATTCCCCGGCTCAGCAGGTCAGCCATCAGTGCGGTCGCATCGGGGGCCGTCACCTTGGTCATCACCCACGGGGGCGTTTCACGCCACAGCAAATGCCGTATGGCTTCTGCGGCCAGCGGATCCTTCGCGAACCGCTGCAGAAACAGGCGCGCCCGCAACCGGTCTCGCAGCCCCGGATACGGTTCACACACGGCGCACGCCGTCCCTGGATGCAATTCCCATCCTTGCGCGCCGAGTCGAACCATGGTCGCTTTCTCCTGGAACGTGCGTCGCAAGATAAGCTGGAAGCGTCTTGGCGACGGCCCGCCCAGTCTACCCAAGTCAAGCCAAAAATCACACTGATTTTGAAGTCTGCCGCTAAAACCCGCGGCTGAGGGAACTGCCTTCCTCGCGTAATCCGGATCACGTCGTTTGCGCGCTCTTCCCCACAATGCGTATCGTTTGGGAAGCAACTCTCTTATGGACGTCCTGAAAAAACTATTCGAGCAACACTTCCAGACCCCGCCCGCGCAGGTAAAGCCCTTGCAGGGCCAACTCGGGGGGTCGGGCCGCGCCATCTTCCGCCTCTCCGCGGCTGCCGCCAGCGCTATCGGCATCTTCTACCCCGTGCGCGAAGAGAACGTCGCCTTCCTCGAGTTCTCCCGCCACTTCCGCCGCCACCGCCTGCCCGTTCCTGAAATCTACGCCGAAGATCTCGCCCATGGAGCCTATCTCGAAGAAGATCTCGGCGACACCACGCTCTACGACTTCCTTTCCGCCCACCGCAGCGGCGACACCATCGCCCCTGAAGTGGTCGACGTCTACCGCAAAGTCGTGTCCATCCTGCCGCGCTTCCAGGTGGAAGCAGCACGTGATCTTAACTACAAGGTCTGCTATCCACGCGCCAGCTTCGACCGCCAATCCATCAACTGGGACCTGAATTACTTCAAGTACTACTTCTTGCGCCTTGCCGGCATTTCCTTCAGCGAGCAGGCACTCGAGGACGACTTCGGCCGCCTTACCCGCTTCCTCCTCGCCGCCCCTCGCGACTTTTTCCTCTACCGCGATTTCCAGTCCCGCAACATCATGCTCCGCGCCGGCCAACCCTTCTTCCTCGACTATCAGGGAGGTCGCAAAGGCGCGCTGCAATACGACATCGCCTCCCTCCTCTACGACGGCAAGGCCGACTTGCCCCCGGCGTTGCGACAGCAACTCCTCGACGAGTATCTTGACGCACTCGCGACGCATTTGCCCCTCAGCCGCGACGCCTTCATGCAGCACTATTACGCCTACGTCTATGTGCGCATCCTGCAGGCCCTCGGTGCCTACGGCTTCCGCGGATTCTATGAGCGCAAGCCGCATTTTCTGCTCTCTGTTCCGTACGCGCTCAAAAACCTCCGCTGGCTGGCCCACCACGTCACCCTGCCCATCGCGCTGCCGGCCCTGATGGACGCGCTTCAATCCATGCTGTCCTCTGAGAAGTTGCTCGCCCTCGCCTCCACCGCCGACAACCTCACCGTCCGGGTTTTCAGCTTCTCTTTCCATCGCGAGCCGCCGGTCGACGAGTCCGGGAATGGCGGAGGCTTCGTCTTTGACGCTCGCGCCCTCCCAAACCCCGGCCGCGAAGAACGCTTCAAATCGCTCACCGGCAAAGACGCTCCGGTCATCGACTACCTCGACCAACAGCCCGGCGTGCATCAGTTCCTCTCCAGCGCCATCTCGCTGGTCGACGCCAGCGTCGCCGCCTACCAGCGACGAGGTTTCAAAAACCTGATGGTCTCCTTCGGCTGCACCGGCGGCCAACACCGCTCCGTCTTCCTCGCCGAGCAACTCGCCAAACACCTGCGGGGCATGCCTGGCGTTGACGTCATCCTGCGCCACATCGAGGTCGAAAAAATGGAGCAGGCCAGGCTCGAGTTCGCACATTCGCAGCCGGAGAATAACGCTCCATGAAGGCTATGATCCTCGCTGCCGGCCTCGGTACCCGTCTTCGCCCCCTGACCAACGACCGCCCCAAGGCTCTCGTCGAGCTGGCTGGTCGCACCCTGCTTGAAATCACCGTCTCGCGCCTTCGCTCTGTGGGCGTCACCCAATTCATCGTCAATACCCACCACTTTCCCGGCCTCATCGAGGAGTTCCTGCGCACTCGCAGCTTCCCAGGCCTGAACATCGAGATCTCCCCAGAGCCTGTCCTCCTCGACACCGGCGGGGCCTTGAAAAACGCCTCCTGGTTCTTCCTCCGGCACGAGTCGGACACCGGTCCTGAAACCGACCAGCCCTTCATCCTTCACAATGTCGACGTCCTCAGCACCATCGACCTTGCCGCCATGCTCCGTTTCCATGTCGAAAACGGTGCCCTCGCCACCCTCGCCATGCAGGACCGTCCCACATCCCGCTACCTGCTGTTCGATGAGAACAGTCATCTTTGCGGACGCCGCGCCGGCGTTACGGGCACTCCCGAACTTGTCCGCCCCTCCGCCAGGTTGCAGGCCCTGGCCTTCTCCGGCATCCACATCATTTCGCCACAAATCTTTTCGCAGCTCACTGAAACCGGCGCATTCTCCATCATCGACGCCTACCTCCGGCTCGCTGCGGAAGGCCACACCATCGCCGCCTTCCCCGCGGCCGACGCCTACTGGCGGGACCTGGGGCGCCCCGAAAATCTCGAACAGGCCGCCGGCGACATCGCTGCGGGCCTCTACCCCCGGCCGTAAATCACTCAGCACAAACAGGGGTGCCGCATCCTAAACGCGCCGGTTGCGTTTAGGTGGGAAACCACCCGTCCCACTTTCACCCCTTCTCGATGCGCCACAATAGCAACATGTCTTCCCGTGCCACGGTTCTGATCACCCTAATCGCCTTAGCCGCCACCCTCTCCGCACAAACTACTGCGCCGTCGCCCACACCGCAGGTGCCCGCTCGCCCCGCGCCGCCCACCCGCGACCCCCACACCGCCGGCTACGTTACCGCCAAGGAACTCCCCGATGGCGCTGTTCCCCCCGCCGACGCCGACGGCAACTTCATCCTGGGTCCGACCCATCCTGCCGCGGCGGGTATGACCGAAACCACGCTCGCCGGGAAAGTCATCGAGTTCACCATGAGCTCGGTCGACAGCAAGTTCTACCCCGGCATCACGCGCGACCCCGGCCCCCTCGGCACGCCAGACCCCAACGATCCGGCAAGACTCATCGTCACCACCAGCCACCCCGCGCCCTACACCCGCAAGGTGGCCGTCTACGTTCCCAGCCAGTACGTTCCCGGCACCATCGCACCCTTCATTGTCGGCGCCGACGGACCCGACCGCCTGTTGTTCACCGCGGTCGATTCCCTCGTCGCCGCAAGAAGACTTCCTCCAATGGTCGCCATCTCCATCGGCAACGGCGGCGGCGATGCCCAGGGCAGCGAGCGCGGACTCGAGTACGACACCCTGTCAGGCCGCTATGCCGAATTCGTTGAACACGAGGTCCTTCCGCTAGTCGAGGCCAAGGCCCACGTCAGGCTCACCCATGATCCCGACGCTCGCGCGGCCACCGGCGGCAGCTCCGGAGCCGCCTGTGCTCTCATCATGGCCTGGTATCACCCCGAGCTCTACCACCGCGTCCTTGCCTACTCCGGCACATGGATCAACCAGCAGTGGCCCCCCAACCCCGAAACACCCCACGGAGCATGGGAGTTTCCCGAACATCTCATTCCTAATTCGCCGCTGAAGCCCATTCGCATCTGGATGGAAGTGGGCGACCGCGATCTCTACAACCCCAACGTGATGCGCGACAACATGCATGACTGGGTTCTGGCCAACGAAAACATGGCCCGCGCGCTCGCCGAAAAGGGCTACCACTATCAATTTGTCTTCGCAGAAAATGCGGGCCACGTCGACCGTGCAACCAGGCAGCAGACCCTGCCCGAAGCACTTGAGTACGTCTGGCAGGGCTATCACCCGCCAACAAAATAGCGCAGGCGCTCGATCGAAGTTCGCTGACTCGCTGACTTGCTATGGCCGGAGGCCGCTGACTTGCTGAATGGATAAATTACTCCATCGCCAGTACGATTCCTTCCGCCGCCTGCAACTGAATCCGCCCCTCGACCCGCGATCCCTCGCGTCCCGGAACCGTCCCGATCACTACTACACCCCGTGCCACCTCCGCCCGCACTGCATCGTGGCTCATATTCAGCACCACTTGCATCCGCTCCGTATCGCTGCTGCGCATATACCGGAGCACCGCTCCCTCCGCTGCCACATCGCTCAACTTTCCGCTCACCAGTACGGAGTGCTTCTTGCGCAATGCAATCAACATCCGATACAGCTCCAGCATCCCCTCCGCATCGTGCTCCAGGGTTGCCACATTCACCGCAGCATGCTCCTCGCCCAAAGGCAGCCAGGGCTCGCCCGTCGTGAACCCCGCCTTCTCCGATCCATCCCACGGCATCGGCGTCCGCTCCGGATCCCGTCCCTGCCCGATACCCGGCTCGTTCTTCTCCGCCGGGTCCTGCACCTCATCCGGCGGAATCGGCACGTTGTGCATGCCCAACTCCTCGCCGTAGTAAATAGTCAGGGTCCCTGGCAGCGTCATCAGCAACATTGCTGCAACCCGCGCCTGCTGCGCGCCCACGCGGCTGGCAATGCGCGGCTGGTCATGGTTGCCAAGCACCCAGTTCGCCCATGCGCCGGCGGGCAGAGCGCCGTTATACTCTTCTATCGCCTGCGCCACTGCCTTCGCACTCCACGCGCACTGCAACAGCTGAAAATTGAAGGGCAGGTTGGCGCCATTGCCATCCTTGCCGTAATAGCTCATCAGCCTTTGCACCGGCAGATAGATCTCCCCTATCAGGACGCGATCCCCATACGCACCCAATACGCACCGCATCTCCGCCACCAGCGCATGATTCTCCGGCCGGTCCGCGTCATAAACCGAAAGGAGGCGGTGGCTCATCTTGTCGCCGGGCCGGTAGCCCGGATTGGGCGGGTTATCGCGGAACTGATCGTCTTTGATCATTAGCCACATCACGTCCACGCGAAATCCATCCACACCCTTGTCCAGCCAGAAACGCAGCGCATCAAACATCGCCTCCTTCACGTCACGATTGCGCCAGTTCAGATCCGGCTGCTCCTTCAAAAACGAGTGCAGATAGTACTGCTGCGTCTTTTCGTCGAATTCCCACGACGACCCGCCGAATTGGCTCAACCAGTTATTGGGCTGGTCGCGCCAGATGTACCAATCGCGCTTCGGGTTGTTTCGCGATGAGCGGCTTTCCAAAAACCACGGGTGCTGATCGCTGGTGTGGTTGGGCACAAAATCCAGAATCATCCGCAACCCGCGCCGATGAACCTCCTCGAGCAGCCCGTCAAAATCGTCCATCGTCCCGAAGCGGCCGTCGACTCCGCAATAGTCCGCCACGTCATATCCGAAATCAGCCATCGGAGACGGATAAATCGGCGAAATCCACAGCGCGTCCACGCCCAGTCCTACCAGGTAATCAAGCCGTGCGCGAATCCCGTTCAGATCGCCAATTCCATCGCCATTCGAGTCCTGAAACGATCGTGGATAGATCTGGTAAATGACTGCATGCTGCCACCACTTCAGCTCCTGCATCTTATCGAGTGCTCCCGTAGCGAATTCATCACGAGGAACGAGTCCGCGCATGATCAACGATCTCTGGTACAAGAACGCCGTTGTCTACTGCCTGTCCGTTGCTACCTACATGGATGCAAACGGGGACGGCATCGGTGACTTCAAAGGTTTATTGCGCCGCCTCGACTATCTTCAGGGCATGGGCGTTACCGCATTGTGGCTCATGCCCTTTCAGCCCTCGCCCAACCGCGACGACGGCTACGACGTCGCCGACTACTACGGCGTTGACCCCCGCTACGGCACGCTGGGCGACTTCGTCGATTTCACGCAAGGCTGCAAGCAGCGCGGCATGCGCGTACTCATCGACCTCGTCGTCAATCACACCTCCGACCAGCACGCGTGGTTCAAGGAAGCCTGCTCCGATCCCGATTCAAAATATCGCGACTGGTATGTGTGGTCGAAAGAAAAACCAAAGGACGCCGCCACCGGCATGGTCTTCCCCGGCGTGCAAAAGACAACATGGAACTACGAAAAGAACGCCCGTGCCTGGTATTTTCACCGCTTCTACGATTTTCAGCCCGACCTCAACACCGCGAATCCCGACGTGCAGGCCGAAATACTGAAAATCATGGGATTCTGGCTGCAACTGGGCGTCGACGGTTTCCGCATGGACGCCGTCCCCTTTGTCATCGCCAAAAAGGGCGCCAACCTCAAGCGCCCCGCGGAGCAATATGACATGCTTCGCTCCTTCAGCGAATTCCTTACCTGGCGCAAAAACGGCGCCATCATCCTCGGCGAAGCCAACATTGTCCCCAAAACCGACCTCGAGTATTTCGGCAACTACGGCGAGCGTCTGCAGATGATGTTCAATTTTGACGTGAATCAACACCTGTTCTATGCCATGGCAAGCGCCGATTGCCGCTCCCTCATGCAAGCGATGAATGACACCAACCCACGCCCCGCAACCGCGCAATGGGGTCTCTTCCTCCGCAATCATGATGAGCTGGATCTCGGGCGCCTCACCGCCAAACAGCGCGAAACCGTCTTCGCAGCCTTTGGACCCGACAAGAACATGCAGCTCTACAATCGCGGCATCCGGCGCCGCCTCGCGCCCATGCTCCAGGGCGACCGCCGCCGCCTCGAAGTCGCCTACAGCCTGATGCTCACCCTGCCTGGCACCCCCGTGGTGCGCTACGGCGACGAAATCGGCATGGGCGACAACCTCGATCTTCCCGAGCGCAACTGCGCGCGCACGCCCATGCAATGGTCTACCGAGCCGCAAGGCGGCTTCACCACCAGCGACAAGCCCATCCTCCCCGTCATCAACGGCGGCGCCTACGGATTCGAACACATAAATGTCGCCGCGCAGCGCCGCGATCCCAACTCGCTCCTTAACTGGATGGAGCGCATGATCCGCATGCGCAAGGAAGTCCCCGAGATCGGCTGGGGCGATTTCACATTCCTCGATGCCAAAACTCAACAAGTCCTCGCCATGCGCTACGAGTGGCGCAACAACGCCGTCGTCTGCATTCACAACCTGGCCGCCGATCCGCAGGAAATCCGCTTCTCGCTTCCCGCGGCCGACAACGGCGACAGCACCCTCGTCAACCTGCTCTCCAACGACCACAGCCGCCCCGAAAAGGGCCGTCGCCACTGCATCCTGCTTGAGCCTTACGGCTACCGGTGGTTCCGCGTCGGCGGCCTCGATTATCTCCTCAAGCGCGCCGACGACTGACCCACTCTCAAACAGCCAGGGCCGGTTCATAGTAGACGCTCTCTAGTGCACGTGCGGCGCGTCATCGTTCATTGAAAACACATTCTTCATATCGTCTTCATACGGGAAAACGTGGATCATCCACGTGAACACAACGGGAAGAAACTTGCCTCCCTCGGCATCGCACGCCTCCTTGGTGTGGATCGAACCGAACATGCCAAACTTCGGACTCTTGCCGAAGTACTCCTTCACCTTGTTCTCCGGTGCGGCGCAAAAGTTCGTGTGCTTGTGCCATCGCGCCACGCTCAACGGGATGCGCTGGTTGAGGTCGTCCTCGGTCGCATTGGGGCGCGCCGTAAACATCACCCCTTCCAATTTGAACTTCTGCTTCGCAGTCTGAAAGTAGAGCAGGGAAGTGGGCCGCGCGGGATCGAATTCCGTGTCCGCCAGCTTCGCGTTTGCGTCGTTGGTGAAATGAAACTGCGGCTGGTCGACCGTCGGATTCGCCTGCAGATATCCATCCGCAATAGCCTTCTTGTAATCCTTGTACTTTTCGATTGCGGCTCGCACCTGCGCCACTACCGCCCGTGCCTTCTCCTCGTCACCCGCCTGCGCTGGGCGCATCGGCGTAATGCACATGTGATTGGCCATCGCCGCCATGCTCTCGCCCATCACGTTCATCCCCGCCATCGAGCCCGTCTGGTCGCATGCATTTCCAAATGGGTCTGCCGTGGTCACCGATGCTCCCTGCGTTTGATCCGCCTGCTTTTGCGAATGGCCCGACCCTTCCACCACTCCGGCCGCGCCGACTACGAACGCAGTCAGTAGCGAACCGAACACCGCGCCCGCAATGAGGTTGGTAGTTTTCACAAAATTCCCCTCCGCCGCACGCTAATGACCATACCCCGTGCAGTTGCAAAGAGGAGAACCGATGGTTTGAGCAGGGAATATTCTGTTTCAAACCGGATGGAGCGGTCCCGGACGAGCCCACAATGGCCGCCCCAGTCGCCTGCCATCAGGATCTTCTACTTGATCCCAATCACCATCGAGTCCGGCCCCACAAGGTGCTCCACCCGCGTCTCGCGAAACCCGGCTTTGCGCATCCATCCCATGCAATCCGCGCCCGAGTAATCAAATCCTCCCGGCGTCTCAATCAGCATGTTCAGGCTCATCAGCAGGCCAAACGTGTTCTTCCTGCGATCGTCGTCGATGATCGCCTCATATACGATGTAGGCTCCCCCTTCGGGAAGCGCCTCGTAGGCTTTCCTGATCAGCATCTTCTTCTCTTCCAGGTCCCAATCATGCAGAATGTGTCCCATCATGATCACGTCAGCTTTGGGTAGAGAATCTGCGAAGAAATTCCCGGGTTCAAAGCGGACCCGCGAGGCAAGACCAAGCTCCTCGGCATATTCTTCGAAGATCGGCGCCACCTCGGGCAGGTCAAAGCCAACGCAGTCAAGGTGGGGATTCTTCAAGGCCACTTGCATAATCAAGTCGCCCTGCGCCGTCCCGCAATCGGCCACTGTCTTGTAGTTCGCCCATGGAAACTTTGCGGCGATCGCCATGTTCGCGCCGCGGCTCACCCCCGTCATCGCTTTCAAAAAGCCCTTCAGCCGCGTTGGATCGGCGTAGAGAGCGGTAAACATGTCGCCCTCGCCCTCGCTCAGGTTTTGGCGCTCGCCCGTCCGCAGCCCAATGGTGAGCCGCCCCCAGTGGCTATAAAGCCGCTTGTTCGCCATCTCCAGCATGCCCCCGATATACGAAGGCTTGCGCTTGTCCAGGAACAGATCCGAGGCCGGCGCGTTGCGATAGTGCCCATCCTCGCGCTCCAGAAAGCCCAGCGATACAAGCGCGTCGAGAAAATCGCGCGACGACCGCGGATGCAGCCCAAGCCGCCCCGTCAGTGCCTCCAGGCTCTCTGGCCGTTTAGCCAGTTCGGTGAACACTTCCATCTCCACGGCACTCAAGAGCGTTTTCGAGGCCCAGAAGGCTAATCCGGTCTGCAGTATATGGTCCGGCGTAAGTGGCGTGTCAGACATGTCGACCTTTCATTTTTTGAGAGTAGGATGAGGAGATTCTCAGCGAAGCGTTCTCACCATACCACCCCGCACCCCGTCAGAGTGCCGTTCCACAATTTCTTGTGCCGAAGGCTTGACATATTCCTATATAGGCATGTAATGTTCTCGATTATGGCGCGCGCCGCAACCAATTCCGACGTCTTCAACGCGGTCGCCGAACCCCGTCGCCGCGAAATTCTTACCCTCCTCGTCGTCAACGAGCTCCCCGTCGGCGCCATCGTTGCGGCCATGAGTCTCGACCAGCCTTCCGTCTCGAAACACCTCCGCGTCCTGCGCGATGTCGGCTTGGTCCACATGCGCCGCAATGGCCGCCACAAGCTCTATCGCACCAATGCCCCCGCCCTCCGACCGGTGTATGAGTGGGCCGAGACCTTCGAGCAGTACTGGAAGAATCAGTTGAATCGCATCAAGGACCGGGCGGAAGCAAAAATGAGTCGCATTCGTGAGTCCAACCAAAATCCCCCCAAGGAGAAGCAATAATGCCCACCATGGCCGAAGTCGATAACCTCACCCTGACCATCAACCAGGAGATTCGCGTCAACGCGTCGCTCGAAGTCACCTTCGAAGCGCTCCTCGAACAACTTGGCCCCGGCAACGAAAGGCAGGACGGCTCGCCCATGCCCATGAAGCTCGAAGCGTTGCCCGGCGGCCGCTGGTATCGCGATCTCGGCGACGGCAATGGCCACTGCTGGGGTACCGTTCAGGCCATCAAACGCCCCACCCTGCTTGAATTCTCCGGCCCCCTCTTCATGTCGAGCCCGGTCGCCAACAACCTTCAATACCGGCTGGTCGAAGAGGACGGCGCCACCGTCATCAAGTTCCGCCACTCCGCGTTCGGCCTGATTCAGGATGACCATCGCCGCGGCGTCACCGGCGGCTGGAGCTACATCCACGAGCAAGTTCGCAAGCGTGCCGAACGTTCGCGATCCTGATCAATCTTCGCAACACAAAAGCCACTCCCCACAACCGCAGGAGGTTCGCATGTCCGTTGCACAGCCGCTCGTCGCCGAATCCATCGCTCAGTCGCTTCTTGCCGAATTCGAAACCCAGGCGTCCATCACGCGCAAATTTATCGAACGCCTCCCAGACGACAAGCTCACCTGGAAGCCTCACGAAAAATCCATGACCGCGGGACAGCTCGCCTATCATCTCGCCTCGGTGCCGGGCGGCCTCGTGCGCTTCGTGCAAACCAATCCCGCGCAGGCGCCAGGCTTCAACTTTCCTCAACCGGCAAGCACCCAGGAAGTCCTCAAAACCTTCGACGAAAGCATCGCCGCCGTGCGCGACATTCTCCCTACCTACGATGACGCGGCCATGCATGAAACCTGGCGCCTCATCGCCGGTGGAAAGGAAGTCATGGCGCAACCGCGCGGCCTCTTCCTCCGCGACGTGATGTTCAGCCACTGGTATCAGCATCGCGGCCAGTTCAGCGTCTATCTCCGCCTGCTCAACATACCCGTGCCCGCAAGCTGGGGACCAAGCGCCGACGAGCCACCGCCCTTCATGCAGAAGTAGTCGGCCGCGCGTCCCACAAACATCGGTTGCCCCATCCTGACGACGTCTTTGTTTTGGTCGTCAGGCGTGGGATACCACGAACTTCTCCGAGCCACGGACCGCGCCTGGTCAAGGAGGTCGTATGTGCCCTGTCTGCCTCGCTACCGCGGCCCTTGTGGCCGGAAGCGCCACCGGAACCGGTGGCATCACCGCCCTGTTGGCGGCCATATTCGTGAGCCGCAAGCCCGCCACTCAGAGTTCCCTCAACATCAATGCAAAGGAGAATCGCGATGGCCACCACCCTGACAGAAGTTCATCAGCCCCGCACCGTCTCGCATGAAGAATGGATTGAAGCGCGCAAGCAGTTTCTCGCCAAAGAGAAGGAATTCACCCGCCTTCGCGATGACCTCAGCCGCCAGCGCCGCGAACTCCCCCGCGAGCGCGTCGAAAAGTCCTATGTCTTCGAAGGCCCGCGCGGCCAGGAAACAATTTCAGACCTGTTCGACCGTCGCAGCCAGCTCATCGTCTACCACTTCATGCTAGGCCCCAACTGGAGCGAAGGCTGCCCCAGCTGCTCTTACCTCGCCGACCACTTCGATGGCATGACCATCCATCTTGCGCACCGCGACGTCACCCTGGCCGTAGTCTCACGCGCGCCCTTCGAACAGATCGCGGCTTTCAAAAAGCGCATGGGCTGGCGCTTCCACTGGGTCTCGTCCTTCGGCAGCGATTTCAACTACGACTACCATGTCTCGTTGAGTGAACGGGAAAAGGCCAGCGGCGAGCGGTATTACAACTACGCCACCAACAATTTCCCGGTCGAGGAACTTCCCGGAGCAAGCGTCTTTTCCAAAGACCCCGACGGCTCCATCTACCACACCTACTCCACCTACGCGCGCGGTCTCGACATCCTCGTAGGCACCTACAACTTCCTCGATATGGCTCCCAGGGGACGCGACGAGCAGGGCCTCAAGCACTCCATGGCCTGGGTCCGTCACCACGACAAATACGATGGCAGCTATTTCGTCGATGCCGAAATGGAATACCAGGCGCCGAAGATCCTGAACGACCCGAAGGGCCACTCCTGCTGTTCCGGCGAGTAAAGCTGAATTAACGCGGGTCTTACTGACTGCGGGCAATTTAAAGCGGAGGGAGGCGGGGGTTTCAACCCCCGCATAATCCGGCAGCATCAAGAGGGGCTTCAGCCCCGGAGGCCTGATTGCGGACGAGATGCCCGATTCAGGCTCCTTTCTTCTCAGCCCTAGAACGACAACCGCGCGCTGACTTGAATTTCGCGTCCCGGCGTCGCCACCTCCGTGACACTGCCGAAACTCGAAGTGTTTACAAAGCGATTCGGCGTGCCCAGGTTGGTGTGATTCAGCGCGTTGAAGAACTCCCCGCGCATTTCAAACCGAGCCTTCTCCGCCACTGCGAACTCGCGAACTACGCCCAGGTCCAGGGTTTGCAGGCCCGGGCCGTACACCGAGTTCCGGCCCACATTTCCGTACGTGTACGCCGGCGGCGTCGCGAACGCGGCAGGATTGAACCACGTAGTTGAGTTGCGTGTCCCCGCGCCGAAAATGGGCTTGCCCGTCAGGTTCGCGCGAATCGGATTCTCGCCCACCACCGTTCCCGCATTGGCCGTATCGCCAAACACTGAAATCGTCAGCGGAAAACCACTCTGCGCCTGGTACTCCACTGAACCGCGCCAGTCGCGGGTCAACTCGCGTGTTACGCGACTGACGCCGTAGGCACGCGAGCTGTACACCGCGCTCACCGCCACGCGATGCCGCACGTCGCACCCAGGTCCCTTCTCCGCATTCAGGTCGTCGTTGTTTTGTGGCGTGGCCGCCTCAAACATCGGCGACCGGAAATCCGGCGCGTTTTCCAGCGACTTGGCAAAGGTGTAGTTGGCCAGAAAGCTCAGGCCGTTTGCATAGCGCCGGCGAACGTTCACATACCCTGCGTCGTACCAGCTCTGCGAAGAATTCTCCAGCAGGTTGATGGTGCTTACTGGAAACGTCGTGCTCGCCACCGTTACATTCGACGGGAAAGCTGAGTTCGCAACGAAGCTGATCTTCGGATGCGGCCTGCGCGGCTGAATCAGTCCCGGTCCCGGCTCGCGCGTTGTTGATCAGGTGCGAGCGCTGCAGGTGGAACCCGCCCGCGCCCAGGTAGCCGAACTCGAGCGTCGTTTCGCTGCCAAGCTGCTTCTCGATCGAGGTGCTCCATTGCTGAATGTACTGTGGTGGCGCGTGCAACTGCAGCGCGGTGAAACTCACCACCGAGGTTCCCAGTACCGGCGCCGGGAAGTTGAAAGTCGTAATGCTCGGCAGGAACGGATCGCTCTGTGACGTCAGCGGAAACACGTACGGGACGTTGTGCCGCTGATTGCACCACGTATTCATGTCCACCGGCGTGTAGAAGATGCCGTAGGCAATATGGGCCACAAGTCCGAGATGTGGAATGCTCTGTGCCAGCCCAAGCCGCGGCGCAAAATTCACGCGGTTCGCATACATCAGGCCCTTGGGATATCCGTTCTGTCCCCCGATAAACACGCGCGGCGTGCCGGTGCTCAGATCCAGGTTACTGTTGGTGTAGCGAATGTCCACCAGCGGGCTCATGTACTCATAGCGAACGCCGTACGTAAGCGTGGTGCTCGGCGTAAGCCGCCACGCGTCCTGGGCGTAGGCATCGGAATACCACTGCCTTAGATCCATCTGCGGCACACCCGCCTGTCCCTGCCGCGCTGCAGGAAGCCCCAGTTCGAAACTGGCCAGTGCGGAACCCGTGCTGCCGTCGTTCACCGCATACTCCGTGGTGAATCCGTTCGTGAACTGGTAATAGCCGCGATTCTGAAAGAATCCCCACATCGGCCAGATGAATTTCTGATATGCCCCGCCGAACTTCGCGCTGTGCCGACCGATCTGCCAGTTCAGCGAGTCGCGCCCCTCCACCACCGTGTCCCATGCGTGCATCGGCGTCGCCAGGTAGTTGTCGCCGAACGGGCTGTACCCCTGCACGTTGAAGTACGGCGCGCCCCACGCCGCGGGGCCGCCGAATCCCGTCCCTGTAATCCCCAGTTCCGTAACAATGTCGTTCTTGTTGGCGCTCTCCGTCGTGTGCATCATGCTCAATCGCGATATCGCCCCCGAAGCAATGTTCACCAGGTGCGAATTGAACACGTGCGTCCACGCCAGAATGCCCTGCTGCGACAAATCGTCATGATAGAAGCCGAAGCCCGGCAACCCCTCCGGCATAAATCCAAACTCGCCCGCGCCCGAGTACCGGAAGAACGCCGAATCGCCGTTCCCAAAACTGTGGTCCACCCGGAACGTACCCTGGTCGTTGGTCATCCGCTCCTTGCGCGCATCCAGGTAGTTGTTCGCATCGTTGCCCGCGCCAATCACGGTGGGCTGCCCCATCATCGTCATTGAGCCCATGTTCATGGTGTTGGGCTGCGGCGTGTACTTGTTCAGCATGATCGACGCGGCCTTCGTCAGCCGGTTCGGCGGAATCACGTTCAGCACCCCGTCGTACTGAAACTGCTGCCGGATGTACTGCGGATTGTTCTTGCTTACCGGAAGCGATGGGTTAAATCCCGGGTTCGCCTGCGTGCTGCTGGGGTCGTAGATATTCACGCCGCTCTGGCTGAAGTCCCCGTTCATCTCCGCGGCCGTCGGCACTGTGTCCACCATCGTCATGGTCTCCACGTGCCGCAGCCCTTCGTAGTTCACAAAGAAAAATGTCTTGCCCGCGTGCCACACCGGGCCGCCCACCGACGCCCCAAAATTGTTCTGGATGAGAAAATTCCCGCTGCTCATCTCGTTGAACGAGTGCGCGTCCAGGTCGCCGTTGCGCAGAAATTCGTAAGCCGTGCCGTGAAACGTCCCCGTCCCCGAGCGGGTCACGATATTGATCTGACCGCCGCCCGCGCCTCCCATGTCCGCCGCATAGCTCCCCGTCTGCACCTGGAACTCCTGCACCGCGTCCGGCGATGCACTCAGGTTCTGCGTGCTGAATGTTGGATCGGTATTGGTGGCGCCGTCCAGCAGAAAGTAATTCGCATTGGGCCGGCTCCCCCCGATGCTCACCGCCGACCGCTGCCCCGGCCGCCAGTACAGCGGGTTCATATCGCCAGTCGACGCACCGTGGCTCACGTGCGCGCCCGGCACCGTCAGCACCAGGTCGATCAGCATGCGTCCGTTCAGCGGCAGCGAATCCACTGAGCGCTGGTCCACCACCTCGCCCACGCTCGCGTCCTCGGTCTTCAGCAGCTCCCCCGCAGACGACTTCACCGTCACCGTCTGCGAGTCCCCGGCGAGCGACAACTGCATGTCGATCGTTGCCTGCTGGCCCACTTCCAGTTCCATCGTCTGCGTGGCAGCCTTGAATCCCGTCGCTTCAACGGCGAGCTGGTATTCCTCCGGTTGCAGTCCGGCAATCTCGTACAGGCCCGAAGCGTTCGACACCACCTCGCGCGCAACCCCCGTCGCAGTCGCGGTAATGCGAATGTGCGCGGCAGGAATCGGCCGGTGGTGCGGGTCGAGGACCGAGCCGCGGACAAGAGCGTAGTTGCTTTGCGCAACCGCGAAGCCGCAAGCGGCCACAAGAAACACGAGGAGAAAGGTGATTCGACGGGTCATGGCACTCCGGAAAAAACAACGCGTAAGACGGATGTCCCCCGATCTGCGCCCGGGGACAGTAACCCGATAACGTGCATCGGGGACCGAAAGTTGAAAAGTTCATGCGCCGCCTGGCAGGCAGGCTGGAGGGAACTCCGGGGAAATGCGCTGAACAAATCATCCTCGCCTTTTATCCCCCGGGAGTCCTCATCATTTCGGTGGGTAGTCACCTCAACCTTTGGGTGCAGAACCCGCCCCGGCGTGCGCGTCCCCGGAAAGCGCACTCACCTCTGGTACTCTGCCCTGAATGGCAATTCCTTACTACCATGTCGACTCCTTCACCGAAGAAATCTTTGGCGGCAACCCCGCCGGAGTCTGCCTCTTTCCTGCATTTCCCGCCGACAGCACCCTCCAGAAAATTGCGGCAGAGAATCGTCACAGCGAGACCGCCTTCGTCGTCGCCCGTCCTGATGCCGACTTCGATTTGCGCTGGTTCACTTCCGGAGGAGTGGAAGACGACTTGTGCGGCCATGCGACCCTGGCCTCTGCCCACGTCCTTGCTTTGCGCGGGCACACCCATTGGCCGGTTCGCTTTCACACCCGCAGCGGGATCCTGACCGTAGACCGCCTGGATGACCTCTTCGAAATGGACTTTCCATCCCGCCCGCCCGTCCCCTGCGACCGATGGCCGGAACTCCTGTCCGCGCTGGGCCTCGATCAAGGCGAGGTCCTTCGCTCGGTTCGCGATGCACTCGTAGTCCTCGACCGCGCCGCCCAGGTCGAAGACCTGAAGCCGGATTTTGCTGCCCTCACCGAGTTCGAATCTGGGCATCGGAGGAGCCATCGTAACCGCCCCCGGCGACGCACCCAATGTGGACTACGTCTGTCGGCTCTTCGCACCTCAAGTCGGCATCAACGAAGATCCCGCTACAGGTTCGATCCACTGCACCCTGGCGCCGTTCTGGGCTCAACGCCTCGGCAAGCAGTCGTTTCGCGCCCGCCAACTGAGCGCTCGCGGCGGACGCGTCCAATGCCGTATCGCCGGCGATCGCGTCAAAATATCCGGCGCCGCCAGGCTCTACCTCCACGGATCCCTCAACCTGTAATGCGCGTGCACCTCGAGTCTTTGGAACAGACACGACTCTTCTCGCGCCGATGACTCGTTCGGGGTGGTAGGCGGGGGATTCATCCCCGGCAAAAAGCAGGTGGTATCCATGCGAACCTTACAAGCTGCGGAACAACCCCTCCGGGCGGTAGGCCCGGGATTCATCTCAGGCAAAAAGCAGGCGTTATCGATGCGAACCTTACAGGCTGCGGAACAACCCCTCCGGGCGGTAGGCCCGGGATTCATCCCAGGCAAAAGCAGGCGGTATCCAGGCGAACCTTACAGGCTGCGGAACAACCCCTCCGGGCGGTAGGCCGAGGATTCATCCCCGGCAAGAGCAGGCGGTATCCAGGCGAACCTTACAGGCTCCTCCGGGCGGTAGGCCGGGGATTCATCCCCGGCAAAAGCAGGTGGTATCCATGCGAACTTTACAGACTGCGCAATAACCCCTCCGGGCGGTAGGCCGGGGATTCATCCCCGGCAAAAGCAGGCGGTATCCAGGCGAACCTTACAGGCTCCTCCGGGCGGTAGGCCGGGGATTCATCCCCGGCAAAAAGCAGGCGGTATCCAGGCGAACCTTACAGGCTCCTCCGGGCGGTAGGCCGGGGATTCATCCCCGGCATGAGAGCCACAAAATCAATACGGGGGCTTTAGCCCCTGAGGCATGCTTTCGAACCCCTGTGGAAAACTTCATGTCAAGAGGCAAAAATGAAAATAGTTTGTAACTCCTTTTAGAATCAGCGCAAAAAACTTTGCTCCAATTGGGTATTAATTATTCCAACCTGTCATACTGATTACAGTCTCAAAAAAAAGCCTCTCCGGACAGCCGTCCGAAGGGGCTTTTTCATTGCGCGCTGAACCCTACGGACGGTGTCAAATGCACCTCACCCATCCCGCTGGCTTGCTGACTTGCCAACGACACGAAGTGTCCGCTGACTCGCTGAAAGCCGGACATCCTGCCAACTCGCCAACTTTGTCACCTCTTCACTTTTTCACTTGTTCCCTTGGTCTCTCGGTTATTTCACCGTTCACTTTTCACTGCTTTTGTGATCCAAATCACGGTCAGCACAAATTCCCCCCTTTTTGGGGTGTAATCGCATCATTCGGCACGACTTGATCGTTTTTTTTGCGCAGTGCGAGTGCCGTTACAGGAAAACTAAGCCGCCTCGAAGTGCTTTTCGATCTCCTCCAGCGTCTTGCCCTTCGTCTCCGGCAGGAAGAAGACAACTGTGATCAGGTACACCGTCGTAAACCCGGCGAAGAGGAAGAACATGGACGAATACCCGAACTTGCCCACCACCGGAAGGAAGATCGCCGCCAGCGTGGTCGAAACCATCTGGTTGATAACCAGCGCAATGCTCATTCCGTTTGACCGGATGCGGGTCGGCATCAGCTCCGACAATGCCAACCAGACGCAAACCCCGGGCCCCATGGCGTAGAAGCCCACAAACGTGTAGAGGAAGATCGCCACCAGCCAGCCATTCAGCGCGCTGGGAACGGGCGAAACGTAAGCGTGCTCGATCTTGAGCGGCGCCGTCCGGGCCGTATCCAGGTCGGCGAAGGGGTTGCGGAAGAACGCCTCCACTTTGCCCGACGGGACATCGTCGGAACGGAGGATGGTGATGGGTGGATCGCCCAGCCGCACCGGGGTGGTGCTGCCGGCAAACGGACCGTACGAGTAGATGATGGCCAGCGAGTTCTGACCCTGAACCGGGGCGCCTGCGGCGGCCAGTTGGCGAGCGCCGTTCTCGTCAAAGCGGAAGGAAAGCTGCTGATCCGGCCCGACCAGCGGCTGAATGGCATCGCGAGCGTCGTAGCGGTGCGCCTCGGAGCGCACGAACAGGCCGCCTACAGCGAGCATGGAGACGATGATGCCGGAGGTGCCTACGGTGAAGAGGAACTTGCGGCCCTTGCGGTCGACCAGGGTCATGCCCACGATGGTCATGAGGAAGTTGACGGCGGTAAAGACGACGTAACCCCAATGGGCGAGAACGTCAGAGAGGCCGCCCTGCAGGAGAATGTTGGTGTTGAAACCGACAACAGAATTGATACCGGTGGCCGTATTGCAGGCCAGGATGACGCAGGCCAGCAGGAAAGGCAGGATGTAGCGGCGCTGCAGCACGGAATCGGTGCGGTTGACGCCGGAGAGGCGGCCGGTCTCAGCGATCTGCTGCATCTCGCTGAGCTCGATCGAAGTCTGCTCGGGAGAGCGGGAACGTAACAGGGCTGCCTCGGCCTCCGCGATCTTGCCGCGGCGGAAGAGCCAGCGTGGCGATTCGGAGACGAAGAAGCTCCCCAGGACGAAGAGCAGCCCGGGAGGCATGGACATCCAGAAGATCTGGCGCCAGGCCGAGTTTTTGGCCGCCAGAACATCGTCAACCGACCCTGCCTTGGCGATGCCGGCGACGTGGTAGCTGTAGTAGACGCCGATGAGCGCGGCGGCAAAGATGCCCAGGGTCAGCAGCCACTGAAAGACACCGGTGCCACGGCCGCGTTCTTTGGCGGAGAGGCACTCGGCGAGGTAGAGCGGAACGACCACGCCCACCAGGCCGCCGCTGACCCCCTGGAGAAGGCGGCCGAGGAACAGCGGGCCGAAGCCGTGAGACAGGGCGATGACGGGAACGCTCAGGGTGAAGGCCAGGCCGCTGAGGAGCATGAGCGGCTTGCGGCCGAGCCAGTCGGCGAGCAGGCCGGCGAAGAGCGTGGAGAAGACGCTGCCCAGCAGCACGGCGGCGACGATGATGGAGAGCTCGCCGGGAGTAAGCCGCGAGGTGGCCTGCAGGTAGGGAAGCGCGCCGCCGATGATGCCCACGTCGATGCCATAGAGCAGGCCTCCCAGGCCTGCAACCATCAGCAGGAATCGGTTGTAACGGGCCAGGTTTGAGGCAGGGGTTCTCTCGGCGGACAGGGGCATTGGTGGACTCCGGATCAGGTACGGGAACTCATGCGAGGTCCCGGACGGGCACACGAACGCCCCGGAAGGGACGTGCGTGGGCTCGGGTGAATCTCGTTTGAAAGATTAACAGGAAGGGACCAGGGACTGGGACCCAGAGATCAGGGCCTGGCCCGCGGTCAGGAGGATCGGAGCGACGCCGGAGCGGTGTCGGAGGGCAGCGGCTCGATGGGAGCCTCGGTTGTCTCCTCACGCCAGAATTGGGCGGCGCCGACCAGGGGGGCACGATCGAGGAGCGTGGAGGTGACCACAGAGAAGCCGAGGCTGGCGATCTGATTCTCCGCGACCGGCAGGAAGAGCGACGAGGAGCGGGAGATGCCGCCGCCGATGACGACCATGTCGGGCCGGAAGGGAGCAATGACGTCGCGCAACACCTGTCCGAGGTGAATGCCGAAGTCTTCGAAGACCCGGCGGGCAGCCGCGTCAGTCGCGACAGAGGCTGCGATCTCGACGACTTCCTTGTCCTGACCGGTGAGGGCGAGATAGTCGGCTTTGAGCCTGCGGGTAGAGATGAGGTCTTCCACGGTGGCGCCGGCGTAGGGATAGTTCCAGATTTCGCCGCCGGGAGGAACACCGGTTCCCTGGGTGACGCAGCGGCCGTGGATCGCGAAGGCGGAGCCGATGCCGGTGCCGAGGGTGAGACCGGCGGCGCGCTCCGCGCCTTCGACGGCGCCCCGGCCAACTTCGCCGAGGAGGTAGGCGCAAGCATCGTTGAGGAAGCGGAGCTGCTCGGGCTGCCAGCCGAAGCGGCGAGCCAAGGCTCCCCGCAGGTCTTTGCCGTGCAGGTACTGGAGCTTGTGCTCCATGAGGCTGACGCCAGCCTCGAGATCGAAGGGGCCGGGTACAGCGAGCGAGGCGCCGTCGATGTGCTTTTCGGTTCCGGCTGCTTCAAGGCCCAGGCGATGGAGAAGGTCGATGAAGCCGGTGAAGGATTGGAGGTCGTGGAGAGAGCCGCTGGCGGTGCGGATCAGCTCAAGATCGGGCAGCCGGCAAAGGCCCGCGCCGACGTGGCTGCCGCCGACGTCAAAAGTCAGAACATGGCCGGTCACAAGATGATCGCGTTTGGAAGGATTCACGTGCTGTCTGCCTTTCCTTATTTACCTCGAAAGAGCCGCGAGCTTTGTTAGATTCGGACTTCGCCTTCCCCGTTTCATCGGGGAGACGAATTGGATACGTAGAATTCGTTTTATTTGTTTTCAGATGATAACGGTATCACGATTGGGGCGGCGTTGAGGATCTGCTTCAAGAAATGGGTTTCCGCGATGACTGAGGCGAATCGAGCGATATGCGTATCGGAGAGGGATTCGTCTCTCCGGCCGGTCGCAGGGACTGCGCAGGGGCAGTGGCGAAGAAGTTGCCGAGCCTTTAATTCTGGCAGAAGCCATAGGCGGAGGAGGGACGGAGCCGGTAGGATGGGTCCTTCGCGGAGGGCTGACCCATGCATGGAGCGAATTCAGGCACGAGAACGAATGGAGATGGTTTTTCCCGCAGGCAGTTTCTCAAGATGAGCGCGGCGCTGCCGCTCGTGTCCGGATCGGCATTTCTGGCGGCAGATCCGTTGGGGGTACCGATCGGGTTGCAACTCTACACGGTGGGCAAGGAAGCCGATGCGGATCCGGCGGGCACGCTGAAACGGGTGGCTGCGGCCGGATACAAGGCGGTTGAGGGATCGCCGATGTCGAAGGTGCCTCCCGCCGAGTTCCGGAAGATGCTGGACGACGCGGGATTGAAGATGCCGTCGTCGCATTACCTGCTTCCCGACCTGCTGGGGAAGTTGCCGGAAAAGATCGATGGAGCCCACGCGCTGGGGCTGGAGTACATGGTGGTGACGGTGCCGTGGGTAGCGGACGCGTCGCGGCTGAAGGCGGGGACGGGCACAGAGCCCGGAGCCGGGTTCCTCACCTTGCTGAACGGGTTGACGCTGGACGACTGGAAGTGGAACGCGGAGCAGTTCAACCGGGTAGGCGAGCAGGTGAAGAAGGCCGGGTTGCAGCTTGCATATCACAATCACAACTTCGAATTCCGGCCGCTGGGAACGGTGACGGGATATGACGAATTTCTGCGTCTGACCGACCCGGAACTGGTGAAGCTGGAGATGGATTGCGGCTGGATGGCGGTGGCTGGGCAGGATCCGGCTGCGTACCTTGCGAAGTACCCGGAACGGTACCGGATGCTGCACATCAAGGACTTCAAGAAGGGTTTTGCGCCGAGCACGACGCTGGGCGACAAGTCCCCGGGGGCGGCGGTGCCGACCGAGTTGGGACGCGGGGTGCTGGATTACAGTCATGTGCTGAGCGCGGCACGCAAGGGCACGATCCGCGCGCTGTTTGTGGAGCAGGAGCCGCCGTTTACCGAGATGCCGGCTTTGGAGGCGATCAAGGTGGATTACGACTATCTGAAGGATTTGCGGGTGTGATTCGAGGTATCCCAGGTCCCCAAGCGCGAGGGATCTGCACCCCGGCGACATAGACCCGTCGCCGGGGACCCCGGACCTGGGGTCCCCGGCCCTCAGTCAGGATGAAACGCGTCCAGATTCAGAGGCAGGCGGGCCGAAGTTGCCGCAGCGTCCGCGCATGTTCTGGCGGAATTTTTCGCGTTCCTCGGGTGTCATGGCTTCCCACTGCTCGCGATTGCGGCGGCGATTTTTGTGGCCGCCATTGCCGCTGCCCCAGCTGCCGAACAGGATGCGGCAGAGGACGAGAAGGCCGAGTGCCTGCCAGAAGGTGATGAGATGCGCGCCGGCAAAGAGGGCGGGCGCGAGCCAGTTCCACAGGTACTCGATGACGTAGCCGCAGAGGGCGATGAAGAGCACGGCTGCCGGCGGGGCAACGAAAAAGATCCATTTCTTGTTTTTCATGATGAGGGCCTCATTTCCTGGAGAGATCGTCGTGGATGCTCTGCAGGCGCCGGCGGAGATGGAGCACGGCGTAGCGCTTGCGGGCGAGCAGGGTGTTGAGGTTGACGCCGGTTTCGGCGGCGAGATCGTTGAAGCTGCGGCCCTCCAGCTCATGGGCAACGAAGACGGCGCGCTGGTCGGGCGGCAGGCCGGCGATGGCGGCGCTGAGCTCGTCGAGAAGGACCTGGCGGAAGTAAAGCGCTTCAGGGCCGGCGTCGGGCGAGGGCAGGAGATCTTCGATCTCGAGCAGTTCGCCTTCTTCGTCGACCAGAGCGGAGTCGGAGAAGGGCAGGGGCTTCTTCTTGCGGAAGAAATCGGTGATGCGGTTGCGCGCGACGCGAAAGAGCCAGGCGGAGACGGTTTCAATGGGCATGAGCAAGCGATGAGCCTGGACGAGTTCGAAGAGAACTTCCTGCAGGAGGTCTTCGGCGTCGGCGGGGTTGGGGACGCGCTTGCGGATGAAGTTGGCGAGGCGGGATTTTTGCTGAGCGACAGCTTCGGCGATTTGACGGTCTTGATTGGTCATCGGCTCGCTTATCGAAGTCGCGCTCATGGCTCTGATCCTGATGCTGAAGACGGATGAGAGCCGGGGATATTGTAGTGATTCGCGAAACATCTGGATTTGTTCATTCATGGTCACGGGGCCGGGTGGGGGTGCGTGGCTAGAATGATGAGTTGCGATCGAGATTGAAACGACGCTGTCAAGGATGTGATTCGAGATGAGGATGGCTTGTAGTTGTTGCTCTGCGCGGATGCGGTTTAGCGGATTGCGGTGGTTGTTTTTCATGGGCCTGCTGGGGACGGCGTTATCGGGAGCGCGGAGGGCGGGCGCGCAGGAGATTCCAGTGGAGGTGTACGGGCCCTGGAACGCGTGTGTTTCTGGCGGATGGGCCGGGGATCACGGAACCGCAGCCGGCGGAGTGGCCGCGAACCAAGCCTTCGGCGGGGGCATTGCCGGGCGGAGTTGTGGAGGGGAAAGGGAAGTGGACGCTGGCGTTCTGGTTCAAGGGGGATGAGGCGACGAGCGGGAATGGATTGACGCCACTGGCGGGAATCGGCGATGTGATGGCGAAAGACGCGCGGTTTGTGGCGCTGGTGGACGGGCGGCTGGGGTTGTGGATGGGGCGGGGACAGGATCACTTTGTGGCTGCCGACTCCGCTGAGACGGAGGGATGGCACTTTGCGGTGGCGACGGGCGATGGCGGCACCGTGACGCTGTATGGCGATGGCAAGGAGGTGGGATCGGAGGCCTATGCGCAGGGGGATGTAGCGGCGCGGTTGATGATGGCGCCGTTGGGGGACCATCATTTTGGAGGGAAGATTGCGGGCTTGAAGATTTATGACCAGGCGCTGACGGCGGGGCAGGTGATGGCGCTGGCGGCGCATCCGCCGGACTTTGAGTTGCCGCAGTATACGGAGGCGTCGGCGCACTGGCCGGTGCAGACGCGGGGGATGGCGGGACAGCTGGAGCCGCAGGATCCGGCGACGCTGCCGCGCGGGAAGGGCGGGATTCAGGCGCCTTCGGCAAAGCCGCTGAGCGGGGCGGAGATGACGACCACGCTGGCGGGGAAGAATCCGTGGGCGATTCGCGGCGGGTGGAAGCTGGCGGCGGCGCCGGATGTGAAGGCCGGGGGTGCGGAGATTTCGAAGGTGGGGTTTGCCGCGAAGGGCTGGACGGCGGCGACGGTGCCAGGGACCGTGCTGACGACGATGATCGATCGCGGCGTGTATCCCGATCCCGATTACGGGCTGAACAACCTGGCAATCCCGGAGACGCTGGCGCACCAGGATTATTGGTATCGCGCGGAGTTCCGGACACCGGAGGCGCCGGCGGGGCGGCGGCTGACGTTGACGTTGGAAGGCGTGAACTACGCGGCGGAAGTGTGGTTGAACGGCAAGAGGCTGGGGGATGTTACAGGGGCGTTTGTGCGCGGGACGTTTGACGTGACCGGCGTGGTGGCGCGCGCAGGCGTGAATGCGCTGGCGGTGCGGGTAAGTCCGCCGCCGCACCCGGGGATTGCGCAGGAGGAGTCGATCAAGGCGGGGCCGGGGGAGAACGGTGGAATTCAGATGCTGGATGGGCCGACGTTTGGCGCGACGGAGGGATGGGACTGGATTCCGAGCATTCGCGACAGGAATACGGGGATCTGGCAGGATGTGACGCTGACGGCGACAGGCGCGGTGGAGGTGGGTGATCTGAACGTGATCACGACGCTGCCGAAGGCTGATAACAGCGAGGCGGATGTGGAGATCGAGGTGCCGCTGGAGAATGCGGGGAAGGCGGTTGTATCGGGAAGTATCACGGCGAGCTTCGACGATGTGA
Source organism: uncultured Acidobacteriota bacterium (assembly GCA_963744185.1). Lineage (GTDB taxonomy): Bacteria > Acidobacteriota > Terriglobia > Terriglobales > Acidobacteriaceae > Telmatobacter. The sequence continues at coordinate 177,821 of CAVUSR010000005.1, forward strand.
AGGTGATGAGGCGCGTAGTGGTGAAGCCGGGCGAGACGGTGGTTCTGCTGAAGCCGGAAGATTTTGCGCAACTGAAGGTGCAGCATCCGAAGTTGTGGTGGCCGAATGGTTATGGAGAGCCGGCGCTTCACGGGTTGAAGGTGAGTTTCGCGGTTGGCGGGGCGGTGAGTTCGTCGCGGCAGATTGATTTTGGGATGCGCGAGGTGAGCTATGAGCTTTCGCTACTGGATGCGACGGGGCATTTGCGGCGGATGGAGGTGTTGCCGAGCCGGACACACGATGCGGCGCTGGCGCTGATCAATGAGACGCACGAGGGGATTCGGCAGATCGACGACAAGACACCGAACCTGATGGCGCCGGGGAAGTCGCTGCCGGACTGGATGAAGCATGCGTGGGTTCATTCGCTGGCTGCGGGCGCGGAAGGGTCGGCTTCTATCAAGCCCGTGGATGGAGGATGGCCGGGCACGGACCTGGTGATCAAGGTGAACGGGGTGCGCATTGCGGCGCGCGGCGGGAACTGGGGCATGGATGACAGCCGCAAGCGGGTGAGTGTGGAACGGCTGGAGCCGTACTTCCGGCTGCATCGGGACGCGCACGTGAACATGATTCGCAACTGGATGGGGCAAAACACGGAGGAGAGTTTCTACGCGCTTGCGGACAAGTACGGGCTGATGGTGTGGAACGATTTCTGGGAGTCGACGCAGGGCTACAACCTGGAGGCGCAGGATCCGGAGTTGTTCTTGAAGAATGCGCGGGACACGATTTTGCGCTACCGGCATCATGCGTCGATTACGGTCTGGTGCGGCCGCAATGAGGGAGTGCCGCAGCCGATCATCAACGAAGGCCTGGCGACGCTGGTGCGGACGCTGGATCATACGCGCTACTACACGGGCAGCTCGAACCAGGTGAATCTGCGCAACTCGGGGCCGTATCAACTGCAGACGCTGGACACGTATTACCGCATCAATCGCGGATTTTCTGTCGAGCTGGGCATCCCCAGCGTGCCGACGCTGGAGGGGCTGCAGGCGTTTATTCCCGAGGCGGACTGGTGGCCGATCAACGATACGTGGGCATATCACGACTGGCATGCGCAGGGGAACGGCGCGGTGAAGCCGTTCATGGACACGATGGCGCGGGAGTTTGGCGAGCCGGTGAGCCTGGAGGACTTCGAGCGCAAGGCGCAGATGATCGATTACGCGGCGCATCGGGCGATCTTCGAGGGCTTTGCGGCGCATTTGTGGGAGCCGAACTCGGCGCGCATGATCTGGATGACGCAGCCGGCGTGGCCGTCGACGGAATGGAATTTTCTGGGGCACGATTATGACACGCAGTCGAGCTTTTATGGATCGCAGAAGGCGTGCGAGCCGGTGCATGCTCAGTTGAACCTGGAAGACGGGTCGGTGGACGTGATCAACCTGGGCGACTCTCGCGCTGAGGCGCGGGCGTTGAAGGTGCGGATACGCGTGGTGGGGCTGGATGGCAAGACGATTTCGGATGAGAGCAAGGACGTGAATGCGGCTGCGGATGCGCGGACAGGGGTGAGCAAGCTGGATCTCGAGAAGTTGGCGGAGGGGCATACGGTGCTGGTGCGGCTGGATGTGAGCGATGCATCCGGCGCGCCGGTGAGCGATAACGTCTACTGGTGGGCGAAGGACGATGCCTCGCTGCGGGAGCTGGGCGAGATGGCGAAGGCGGAGTTGACGACTTCAGCGACGATCGGAATGGAAGGCGGAGAGCGGAAGGCGACGGTGCGGATGCGGAATGCGGGAACTGTGCCGGCGGTGCTGGTGAAGTTGACGCTGGAGGATGCGGCGACCGGCCGGCGGATTCTGCCTGCGTATTACAGCGAAAACTATATTTCCCTGCTGCCAGGAGAAGAGCGCGAGGTGAGTGTGGCGTTTCCGGCGGGAATGCAGAAGGCGGCAATTGGCGTGCGGGGATGGAACGTGGGAAATTCGACGATTGATTTGAAGTAGCCGATATCAAAGAACACGATGCCGTGCGTGCGAGATTGGTGCGGGGCATTTTCGGATGCGGGTGAATCTCGAGATATTCCCTCAGAGGCGGAAGCCCGCCCTGTTGGTGGCCGTAGCCGGCATGGGTGAACAGCTTGTCGAAAAGGCCTGAGTATGAGCGAAAGTCACAAAAGCATTCCTCTGGGGCTAAAGCCCGGCCTGGTTTTGTGCGGTAGCCCTGGATGAATCCCCGGCCTACCGCCCGAACGAGTTTTTCAGCGAGCTGTGAAGCCGTGCCCTTTTCAAAACTAGTCGCGCGGTTCGTCGGGCAAATACTCGTAGCTGACGAAGGCGACTTTAGTGCTGTCGGGGGACCACGACGGGACGTTGATGGTGCCCTGGCCGCCGAAGAGCGTGGCTAGTGTTTTGACCGTCTTGTCGGCGAGGGACATGGCGTTCACGGTGACGTCCTTGTCGCCGGGATGGCCGGGCGTGCCTTTCTGGTAGCTGAGGAAGACCATCCATTTGCCGTCGGGCGAGATGTGGGGAAACCAGTCGGTGGTGTCGGTGGTGACGACCTGCTCGGGAGCGCTGCCGTCGGGGTGCATGCGCCAGATCTGCATTTGCCCGGTGCGTTCGGAATTGAAGTAGATCCACTGGCCGTCGGGCGAGTAGTCAGGGCCATTGTCGATGCCGGGGTCGGTGGTGAGGCGATGTTCCTGGCCGCCGGCGGCGGGGATGGTGTAGACGTCGGAGTTGTTGTCGCGCGTCGAGGTGAAGGCGATGGTCTGGCCGTCGGGCGAGAAGCTGTGCCAGTAAGACGGCGCGACAGTGGTGATCTGCTTCGGAGTCCCTCCGGCGAGTGGGACGGTGTAGACGAGCGATTTGCCCTGTGCAGTGGAGTCGCTGATGGCGAGTGTGGCGCCGTCGGGCGAGAGGCCGTGGTCGTTGTTGCAATGTAACTGCGGGCCAGTGGGGATGCGCGTGAGCGTTAGCGGCTTGCCGTCGGGATAGGGCGTGGTGGGCGCGGCAGCTTGTAGATGCCGCCGTCCTGATTGACCAGTAAGAACGATCCGTCGCGGGACCAGTTGGGGGCTTCGAAGTGGGCTTGCGCGACATACACGACGCGGCGATCGGTGGAGGCGATGGGGACGGTTTCGAGGGTACTCCACAGGACGGGTTTAGATGTGGAGGCGGGGAGCGACGCGAGCTTCACATTGCGGAAGGCGGCGGTTGCGGTGGAGTTCTTGTCGTGGGCGCAGACGCCGATGCCGATGTAGAAGTCGCCGGTGAGGGTGAGCTTGATGGATGCGCCCGTCGGCTGGAGTTTGCCGTCGGGGCCGGCGGCGAATGCGTAGAAGTAGTCTCCGCGTTTTTCGAGGCGGACGCGCTGGGGCGCGATGGCATTGAACTGCACCTCGTGATCGGGGCTGCCGGGCGTGAGGCGGAACTGAAGCGAGGTGAGGCCGTCGCCGTGGCGCGCAATATCGACCGCGGGAGAGCCGGGGTCGAGGGACTGGCGGATCATGAGGACGGCTTTGCGATGCGCGTTGCCGGTGTCGGCGGAGAATGCGATGTCCGCGGAGAGGAAGACATCGCCGGAGACTTTTTTCCACGCGAACTGGAAGTCGTCTTCGGCGAACCACATGTTGTCGCCGCTGCCGGTGAGCGTGTAGGTGTTGAGGGACGCGTCATAGCGCGCGGAGCCGGGGCGAAGGATCGAGCCGACGTCGGTGTGATCCTGAAAGACGCCAAGTGAGGCGGGCGGTTGCTGCGCGGAGAGAAGGGGTAACCCTGCGGCGGCCAGCAGTACGAGTAAGAGCGAATTAGAGAAACAGCGGTGCGCACGAAAGGCCATCAATTTCCTCGCTCGCGGCGTAGTGGACAAGATCATTTGCCGGGTTGCGACACAACTGCCGTTTCTCTGCGGGAACGATACAAACGGTCGGCGCGATCGTCCCGCTCTCAGCGAAGGAGGTTGATAGCGGCCGCGCCGAAGGCCAGCTGGGAGAAGACCTGTGTCCAGTCAAGGAAGCCGCGCAGCGCGGAAGGCTTGATGGTCTTTTCGGGGACGATGATCGAGTCGCCCGGGTAAAGGTGGAGATGGTAAAACTCGTTGCCCCAGACGCCCTTGACGACGGTGCGGGCGACGACAGCGCCGTTGGCCCGCACGACAAACTCGCGTCGTTGATCGGCATTGGAGTTAGGGCCGCCTGCGAGGTCGAGCAAGGACCGGACTTCGCTGCCGGAGTGATAGATGAAGGAATTCTGGTTGTAGACGGCACCGAGCACGTTGATGGTCGACGGGACCGAAGGGACCAGGAAGGTGTCGCCATTTTCGAGCTTGATATCGGGGATGATAGGCACGCCGGAAGAGTCGGGACGAAAGGGAAAGACGATGCGGCCGTTGGCCCGAACCTGCTGCAATTGCGCAAGGAGTTCCTTTTGGCTGCTCTGGGCGGCGGCGACGCTGCCCAGGTCCCCGGCAGTTGAGACCGGGCTGGCAGCGAGGGCAAGGGCGCCGCGTTGCATCTCGAGCGCCATCTGGTGGACGGCTTCGTCGATGCGGCGTTGCTGGATGATGCGCGTGGACTCGCGGGTGAATACGGAACCGTAGAGGTAGGCGTTCGGGCTGAGGCCGCCGGCACGTTCGATGAGTGTGCGCAGGGTTTCGCCCGGGAGCACGGTGTAGGTTCCAGCATGGACGAACTCGCCTTCGAGGCGCACCAGGGTGGTTTGCTCGGCGATGGGGACGTGAATGTCGTTCTGCGAAAAGACGGTGACGACGTCGCTAGGCTGAAGGGCCAGATCCTGGGAAGTGTCGTGCTCGTTGATGAGCTTGCCGAGATCGAAGGGGACGAGCTGAGTTTTGAGGGTAGTGGGGTCGATGCGTTCGATGACCGCATAACTCCAGTCGATTTCGGCGACATTGAGTCGAATGACGTTGCGGTTTGTACGCGGCGGATTGAGGGATTCCGCAGTCTCTTCATCCTGCTCAGCGAGCGCGGACTGGTTACCGCGCATGGAGGGGTTGGACTGGGATGCAGCCGCGTCCTTCGAGAGATTGTCAGAGGAATTGGCCGGAGGATTGCTGGAATCCTGTGGGTTGCCGGCGGCAGTCGCCGGTACGGAGTAGAACTGCGCGTTGTCGAATTCCTGGTAGGGATCCTCGCTCGAGGCGTACTGGCTCGGCTGATTGGAGGGCGCGGGAGGCACCTGACCGTTCGCGGGAGTCTGTTGCGGTGGCCGGCGGATTTGCGGAGCGCGAAGATCGACGGGAGACGCGGGTTGGCGCAGTTGCGACAGAGCCGTAATGGGCTGAAATTCGGGTGCGGGAAGGCCAAGTTGCGCGCGCTTCCACCAGTAGTCGCGAGTGAGCAAAGCGTCGCGATCGGGCAGCAGATCGCTCAGGTGCATGCCTTCATGCCAGGCGAACCGGCCGGGGTTGGCGGTGTTGCCGCGAAGGGTCACGGTCTTCTGGAAGTGGGAGACGATGGGGATGATCTGGAGGATGTCGCCGTCCTTGAGTGGAGTGGCGAGGCCGGCGGTGTCGAGAGCGACTTCCATGGCCTGACGGCTGCTGTGTGCGATGGTTCTTTCCAGGGATGCGCGCGTCTCTGAGGCGAGGGCGGTGGCGCCTCCAGCATTGCGGAGCACGGCGGAGATGGCATCACCGGAGGTGATCTCGTAGATGGCAGGACGGCGAACGCTGCCCAAGAGAGCAACCTGTTCTCCCACGGGGGGGATGTAAATCAGATCGCCGGCGAGGAGCTTGGCGTCCTGGGTTTTGTCGCCGTTGACGAGGACGCGATAGAGGTCGAGGGTGGTGATGGTGGCGCCGCCACGACGCAGCTCGATGTGGCGCATGGATCCCTGTACCGAGGGACCGCCGCTGGCGAACACGGCATCAAGCAGAGTGGCGAGTGAGCTGACCGTGTAGACGCCGGGCCGGCGAGCCTCGCCTGTGATGTACACCTGAACGGAGCGGATTTGTCCCAGTTCCGCAAACATCTGAAAGTTGCGATAGACGCGGCCGATGGCATCGTGGAGGTGAGATTGGAGTTCGTCAAAGCGAAGTCCCGCAACGTGCACGGGCCCGATCTGGGGAAGGTAAATATCGCCATTGCGGTCGACGCGCACGTTGGCGTTGAAGTTGACCTGGCCCCAGACACGAACTCTCACGTCATCATCCGGTCCCAGGATGTAGTCCGATGGGACCGGAGTATTGGTGAGGGCGACGAAAGTGGACGGCACATTCTGGAAAAGGCTGGCTCCGTAGACTGGGAGCACCTGGCCGGTGGAACTGGCGATGAACTTCTGGAACTCGGTGAGTGGCTCCGGGGGCAGCGGGATGGTTTGGGGCAGGTTATTGTTACTGAGCGTGCGGGTTTCATCGTTATATGTGGTCACGCGGCCCGCCTGGGACGACGACGTATCAGAACTCGACGGATTGCCCAGGAGGGATGGGCTGGACCCCACACTGCCGGATTGGCCGCGACAAGCCGAAGAGGAAGCCTGAGTGGGATCGGAACAGTCGACCGACTGCTGGTTCTGAAGGCTGTCGTCGGCGGAGCCGGGGAACGAAGAGGGAAATTGCTGACCGTGAGCGAGAAGAGCAAAAAGCGGTGTTGCCACCGTAATCAGAAGTTTCGTGCGCATTCTTAATCGACCTTCGTGCAAGTGTTTGTTTTCACGGCCCTTGCAAAGCACGGGACATCAGGCTGCATCGTCAAGATTGCCCACAAGATCGTCAGAGAGTTCGGGCAGAAAGCTGGGCACCCGGGGTAACGGCATGGAGGCAGGCGCAAGGGGTTCCTGCGCGATGAGGTCGGCATAGCCCGGAGCGTATTGGTGGATGAGGGCGGCCAGTTCCTGCCGGGCGTCGCTGGAACAGCGGACGCATCGGCTGAAGGTGGCCCAGAGCAGCCGCAGATCGCTGGAGAAGGTGGCATTCTCCATATAGTCTATGTCGAGGCCAGCCTTGATGGGCTTAACCACCGACTGATAGAACTCGTTAACCTGGTTCGGCGGGATCTCGAGCAGCATGCGTTCTTCGTGCCGAAAAGCAAGAGTGGCCTTTCCCGTAAGGCCAGGGCGATAGGGCATCCGGAGCGCTTCGTGGTGTGCGAGTTTGGGGCGCGGGCCGACGAGGCTCATGTCACCCTTGAGCACGTTCCAGAACTGCGGGAGTTCGTCAATCTTGTAGCGGCGCAGGAATGCGCCCGCCGCGGTGATGCGGCCGTCGCCGAAGACGGTGTGGCCATCTCGGGTAGGGGAGCTGTGCGTACGCATGGAGCGAAACTTGTAGAGTTCGAATTCACTGCCGTCACGGCCCGCGCGGTATTGGCGAAAGAAAACAGGGCCGGACGAACTAAAGCGAACCATGAGCCAGCACACGGCCATCAGGGGTGCGAGAAACACCAGGGCCAGGGCTGCAAAGGAAACGTCGAGTACGCGTCGCGTGCGCGAATTCACCCATGGGCTTGCGGACGGAACATCATGGTTAGAAGCCCGCGATTCAACATCTTCGGAATTTACTTGCGAAAACGTGCGAATGAAGGGGTAGCTAACCAGCAGGGTGACGTGGGTGGAAACCACTTCTCCCAGCGAAAGAGAGATCACAAAGGTATTCCTCCCGCAAGACTGAATAATCCGCCGCCCAGAGCAGCGCGCGTACGTGAGGATGAGCCCGCATATTTCGCCTCTGACCCTGCCCACACGCTATAGAGAATGAAGCCCCAAGAGCGTCCAAATAAAGATTTTACCGCGACCGTGCGGAAGCGGGTCCCATCTTTGAAGAACTAAGACGCTGAAACGGGATAAATGTTTGCTTTGGCCAGCTCGTTCATTTGCGGCCCACAATGTGAATAAGTTGCTCAAATTAAATGAGATAGGTTTGGTTTTGCGAAACGATGGTAACTAAAGAATAAATGGGGTAACGCCGCAAGAATGCAGGTAATGGTTCCACAGCCGGTTTCCGCAGGGTCGAATCAATTTCCGGGCGCCAGCCCACAGCATCAACGTGGTAAGCTTCCTATCTGAATCCAGTGATCCAAATTACAGGTTGTGAGTGGAGACAGTGGTGGGTCATTGGCGACCTCTCACCCAGGCTGCAGAGGGTGTTCAGGGCCCAAACGATGAACCCGGAATCAAATCCGGGTGCAGTGTAATTGTTGTTCTTTGCGATGCCGCCATCGAAACGTAGTCAGGAAGAATCTGGACGCAACACCACCATGGCCGACGTAGCCAAGCTCGCCGGCGTGGGGAAGATGACTGTGTCTCGACTACTGAGCGGCAGCGCAAACGTATCGAAGGATACGGCGGACCGCGTCCATCGGGCGATCCGGATGCTGAATTACCAGCCGAACGAGTTGGCGCGCAGCCTTCGCTCGGTGCATTCCAAGACCATTGCCCTGATTCTTCCTTATCTTTACGACCCGTTCTTTGCCACCTGCGCGCATGCCGTTTCCACAGTGGCTTCGCAGCATGGCTACTCGGTCCTGATCACTACTTCCGACGAAAAGACCGAAGTGGAACAAAAGCAGGCCAGCTCCATGCTGCGCAGGCGGATCGATGGCATGATCATCATTCCCGCGCCTCATGGGGATGGCTATCTGCGTGGCGGCGAATTTTCACGCGTGCACGTGGTCACCCTGGACCGGCCGGCGCCGGACTCGCGATTCGATTCCGTGGTGGTGAACAATCGCGGCGGGGCGCGAGCCGGGGTTGCGCACCTGATCGAACATGGCCATCAGCGCATCGCCTTTCTGGGGCTGAACAAGACGCTGTACACGATGCAGGCACGCTACGCCGGGTATCGCGAAGCGATGTCCAAGGCGGGGTTGCAACCGGAGAGTTACATCGAATGCACGTCAGAGGAGGAAACCGTCACCACGGTGCATTCCCTGCTGACGGAATCGAAGCCTCCCACCGCGGTGTTTGCGGCCAACAACCTGACCATGCGCTATCTTCTGCACGCGTCGAACGTGCTCAGGATCGATGTGCCCGGACAGATTGCACTGGCGGGGTTCGATGACTTCGATATAGCCGATGTGCTGCAACCGGCGCTGACCGTTGTCCGTCAACCGGTTTACCAGATTGGAGAGATGGCGGCCAATCTGCTATTCCAGCGAATCTCACGCGGCGAGTATCCAACCAAGGGACACCGGGTCGTGCTGCCGGTCGAGCTCGTGATCCGACGGTCATGCGGCTGCCATCTTCAGGGAGTTTCAAGCCTGAGAGGGAATGCGCATGCGGTGGAACAGAGCGAGGACGAAGGCCAGCCCTAGTGAGGCGCTGACGGAGGCCTTGTCTGGCAAGCGGGCGGCAAAGCACCGAAACCGAACATAAGACACGCAACGGGGTAGATCAAGGGCGGGATTGGTTGCCGATTGATCTACCCCGTTGCGTGTTTCTGATCTGTGTCGAAGGGGGTTACTTCGACCGAAAGCTCAGAGGGCTCGGCGCCCGCTGATCAGGTTGATGATCAGAACGATCACGGCGATGACGAGAAGAATGTGAATCAACCCGCCGGCGATGTGGAAGCTGAAACCCAGGATCCACAGGATCAGCAGGATCACGAAGATAGTCCAGAGCATGCGCGTTCTCCTTGTTTCGATTGAAGGCGCTCCAGCAGGTACGCACGTCAGGCGCCTGTTTCGGTTGGATGCAATAATCGATCCGATTGAACGAGGGAAGCGGAATTTGCGGTAGTCAGCTTGTTCGCTGACTTTCAGATCCCGGATCAGCAGGAGGAAAAGTCTCGGGATCGGCGGCCACGCCGGCATTCTTGAATCGTGCGCGGATTGCGGCAAGTTTGTCTTCGATTTCAAGCTGTTGTTCGGGCGACAACCGAGAGCCGGCCGCCGGGGCGTTGCGGCATCCATCGCGAGCCTGGGTCCGACAGCGCAGGCACGTTTCCTCATCGGCGGTTGCGTCCGCTGCGTCCAGGAGGATAAAAACAGTTTTCAGATAGGCAGACGCTGACGCCGGCGCGTTCGCTTCTTCCAGAACTGGCGCAGTAAGCTGGTTCATCGTGCGGTCCCTCTCGAGACAGTTGTGAACGTAGGACGCGCGGGCGGGCGTCCAGGGACAGCCAGTTTCAAGAAAATGAACACCCAAGGCCACGGGACTGAGGCGGAAGCGATCAAAGGACTATGCTGTATGCACTGATTGAAGCAGGGGCGGGATGTCAGACGAATTAAAAAGAGATGGCCGGCACGGGAAGCCGGAAGGCGAAACGGACGGGCGCCCGGCGACGTTTGAGGAGCCTCCGGGCACCGGGGAGGATGGCGTCGCGAGCGAACACGGCGCGCAGGAGGGTCGGCTTGTCGATACGATCGATGTGTTCCCCGTACCGAACCTAACGCTGGAGGCAGAGTCAGAGGTGCAGCAAGGCCCGGCGCTGTCCTACCCCGTGGTGGGTTTCGGTGCCTCGGCCGGAGGACTACAGGCTTTCCGGGAGATTCTGGAGAATCTGGATTCGGCGACGGGCATGGCATTTGTGTTGGTCACGCACATGGCGCCCGACCAGAAGAGCTTTCTGTCGGAAATTGTGGAGCGTTACACGCGCATGCCGGTGGTGCAGGTGGAAGAGGGTCAACGCCCGTTGCCCAATCATCTTTACGTGCTTCTCCCCAATCAATGGCTGACCCTGCGGGATGGCGTTTTCCATGTTGAACAACCCGCGCACGACCGGCATCCCCGCACGATCGACCGGTTTTTCTTTTCGCTGGCGAAGGATCAGAAGAACCACGCGATTGGCGTGGTGCTTTCCGGTGCCGACTCAGACGGGGCATTGGGACTGAAATCGATCAAGGGAGAGGGCGGTATCGCCCTGGTGCAGACACCGGAATCGGCGGCGCATGGCTGGATGCCAAGAAGTTCGATCGCAGCCGACCATGTGGACCTGGTGATTCCTCCGGCGGAGATTGCGATTGAACTGGGGCGTTTGGCGCACCAGTTTTCGCGGCCCGAAGTGCGGTCGCTGGAGGTGGGCGCTTCCAGCCCGGAGGGTGAGCAATCGTTTCAGAGGATCCTGCAACTGCTGCGAGCCAATTCCGGGCTGGATTTGCGGTTGTACAAGCCAGAGACGATCCGGCGCCGGATCGCAAGGCGCATGCTGCTGCTGCGCACGGATTCCCTGGCAAATTATGTGCGCGTCCTGCAGACCTCGGGAGATGAACTGCGCACCCTGAATGAGGATGTCCTCATCAACGTAACCAGGTTTTTCCGCGATGCCGGATTTTGGGAGTCTTTGAAGATGAATGTGCTGCCCGTCCTGGTGCAGGACCGGGCTCCCGAAAAGCCGATTCGCGTGTGGTGCGCGGGATGCTCGACGGGTGAAGAGGCATATTCGCTGGCGATCATCGTTCTGGAATTCCTGTCGGAGAACCGGCTGGACGCTCCATTACAGATCTTTGGGACAGATGCGAGCGAGCAGTCGATTGAGATGGCTCGGCTGGCGGTTTATCCGCAGACCATCGCGGCGGAGGTATCGCCCGAGCGCCTGCGGCGCTATTTCATCAAGGTCGACCGGGGCTACCAGGTATCGAAGCGGGTGCGCGACTGCTGCATTTTTGCGCGGCAGAATCTGAGCAGCGATCCACCTTTCTCGCATATCGATATGATGAGCTGCCGCAACGTGATGATCTATTTCAACCAGCCGCTGCAGCGACAGGTGATGCTGACATTCCACTACGCGCTGGAGCCCGGTGGCTACATGCTGCTGGGAATGTCAGAAGGGTTGCGGGACTATGGCGAAGTGTTCAGTCCCATCGATCGCAAGCACAAGATTTACATGAAGACCGGTGCCAGCCTGCCTCTCCGATTCGATCCTCCGCGCAATTACACCATGTCGGACATGCAGGGAATGGGCCGCGTGGCGGCGATGGACCTGGGCAGCGTGTGGCCAGAGTTGGAACTGCAGCGCGCCGCGGATCGCATTGTGCTGGCGCGCTTCGGACCGCCGGGCCTGATCGTCGACGACCGCATGAACGTGATCCAATCGAGGGGTCAAACCTCGCTGTTTCTGAATATCGCACCCGGCGCCGTGAGCTGGAACCTGGCGCGGGTGATACGGGAGGGCCTGGTAAGCGAGACGCGAGCAGCAGCTAAGCGCTCGATCCAGGAAAACGTGCCGGTGACATCGGTAGCTCATGTAGAAGATGAGGACGGCCATGAGATACGCGTCCAGATCGATGTGGTGCCGATCGGTAGCGGCGGGTCGAAGCCGCGGACTTTTCTCATCCTGTTCCAGACCAGGCCTACGAACGGCGACCAGCGCCAGCCGTCGCCGTTCGAGAAATCTCTGTCGCAGGATGAGAAAGATCGCCTGGTTGCGCAATTGCGACAGGATCTGAGTTCAACCCGGTTCCATCTGCAGTCGCTGGTAGAGGAACGCGACGCAAGGAACCAGGAACTGGTCTCGGCGAATGAGGAGATTCAATCAGCAAACGAAGAACTGCAGAGCACCAACGAGGAACTGGAGACCACCAAGGAGGAGTTGCAGAGCGCGAACGAAGAACTGCAGACGGTGAACGACGAACTGCAGCAGCGCAACAACGTACTGACCCAGACGGGCAATGACCTGACCAACCTGCTGAACAGCGTAAGCATTCCGTTGCTGATGCTGACCAGCGACCTGCGCATTCGGCAGTTTACGCCGCCGATGCAGAAGCTGTTGAACGTGCGAGCGTCGGACGTAGGGCGTTCGATCAGCGAAATCCGGTTGCAGCTGAGCATCGAGAACATCGAGCCAATTCTTAACGAGGTGCTGGAAACCCTGGGGACACGCGAACTCGAAGTGCAAGACCGGGCGGATCGCTGGCACCTGCTTCGGGTGCGTCCCTACCGCACCACGGATAACAAGATTGAAGGTCTGGTGTTGGTGCTGGTCGACATCGATCAGCTTCGCAAGAGCCAGCAGCACCTGGTGGACGCGCGCGACTTTGCCAGTTCGGTGGTGGAAAGCGTACCGGTTCCCATTGTTGTTCTGAACTCCGATTGCGCCATTCGGGCCGTCAATACGGCTTTCCGCGAGTTGACTCAAATGCAGGCAAAGGAACTGGAGAATCGCTCGTTGCCCGACCTGGCGATTCATCTGTGGGGGATCGAGGGGATTAAGGAGAGGCTGGGTGCACTCCTCGACACTCCGCCTGGCACGAAATTTGAGTTCGAACATGAATCGACCACGTCTCAACGCAAGACACTCCTGATCAAGGCGCAGGCGCTCTCGACGGATGGAAAGCGAGTGTTGCTGCTGATGATGGAAGACATCACGCTGCGCCGGGAGGCCGAGAGCCTGATATCCCGGCAGAAGGAGGCGCTCGAAGGGGAGATCGAGCTTGCGGAGAGAAACCTGAAGCGGACCCAGGGAGAGCTTCGTGGACTCACCGGGCACTTGTTTACGGCGCAGGAAGAAGAGCGCGAGCGGGTCGCGCGAGAACTCCACGACGACATCAGCCAGAGGCTCAGCCTGCTGGACATTCTTTTACACGAAATCAAAGGCACCGATTGGACTCGCGAGGATGAGAAGCGGCTGGAAACGGCGCGAGCGCAGGTGCATTCGCTCAATACCGACGTGCGGCAGATTTCGCATCGGCTGCACCCCGCGATCTTGAGCGACCTGGGATTGTCGGCCGCATTGAAAGCGCTGGTGAAGGAGTTTGGCGAGCGCGAAAACATGCCGGTCACTTACCTCACGCAGGACTTGCCCGAAAGCTGGTCTTCCGATGCAGCGACGGCGATCTATCGCATCGCGCAGGAGGCTCTTCGCAATGTGGCAAAACACGCAGGAAAGACGCACGTGAAGGTAGTTTTGTCAGGCGAAGGGGACCGGTTGCAGTTGCGGGTGATGGATTTTGGAACCGGCTTCGATCAGGACCTGGAAATGCCGACACCAGGTTTGGGCATGATCTCGATGCAGGAGCGAGCGCGCATGGCGGGCGGAGCGCTTACTGTTCAATCGGCGCTGGGGCAGGGAACTACCGTAATAGCGACGGTCCCTGTGGAACATCATGGCTAAACGACTATTACTTGCAGACGACCATGCCATGATGCTGGAGGGATTGACGCGCCTGCTCGCCAATGAGTTCGACGTGGTGGGAACGGCGACCGATGGTCGAATGCTGCTGGCGGAAGCCGAGCGCCTGAAGCCGGACGTGATTGTTCTCGACGTGGGGATGCCGGAGATGAACGGAATTGAGGCAGCGCGAAGGCTTGCCAAGATTCTTCCCACGGCAAAGGTGGTGTTCATCACCCAGCAACTCGATCCAGCCTATCTCCATGCGGCTTTCAGCGCGGGCGCCAAGGGATATGTGGCCAAGCAGTCGGCGGCTAACGAGCTGGTGCAGGCCATCCGGCTCGCCCTCAAGGACCGGTACTACGTTACACCCCTGGTTGCCCAGGACCTTCGCTTCGGCAGCGCCACCAACCCGGCGGAGATGTTCGGCGCCGAACTCACTCCCCGGCAGCGAGAGGTTCTCCAACTCGTAGCAGAGGGCAAATCGACCAAGGAGATCTCTGCGGCCTTGAATATCTCTCCTAAAACGGTTGAGTTTCACCGCAACAGCCTGATGGACGAGTTGGGAGTGCGGACTACCGCCGAACTGACGCGCTATGCCTTGTCGAGGGGCATCATTAATCACTAATGCGACTCTAGCCTCCCGCCAGATACCTAGGGAAAACCCTAGTTACTTTTGTCCCTAACGGATCGTATCTTCCATCGAGGAGTTTAAAGTTTAGTAACGGCACCTTCAATTCTTCCCCAGCCTGTTTTGAAAGGTGTTGCTTATGGCCCCATTTCATCGGTCACAATCCCCAGAAAATGAAGTCCCTTGTGAGCGTGCGATCCAGCTGCGCAGGGAAGCGATCGCGGCGATGAAGCTTCGTACGGCTTCGACGCTGCGTTTTGTCCACAGTTCGCGGATGGCCGAAAATGCGCCTGTCCGAGCAACGAGACAGTCCCGGATCTTGGTAATCAGCGACTATGAGGGTCTGCGCTCCTCCCGCGAGCAGGTTCTGCGCCTTGCGGGGTTCCATGTCGAGTCCATTTCGAGTCGCGTGATTTTCGAAGACGCCTGGGTAAAATCGTTTGATATTGCTGTTTTATGCCAATCAGTTGAACCTGAGCGTGCAGCGCGAATTGCGGTTTTGCTGCGCAAAGCGAATCCCTGCGTTGCGTTGTTGCGGGTCAACCCTTCGCAGGCCAGCATCGAACCGCGCTCGCTGTTTGATTTCGAGATGGAGGCGCTTGCCGGTCCCCATGGGCTTTTGAAGGCCATCGAAGCGATCGGACAGCGGGCCGAAAATCCCTGAGCGCTCGAAGCTGCGTCAATCAGGCCGGGAACGGGATTGCAAATCGATTCCGAGTTGCTGGCACTTCTTATACAAGTGACTGCGCTCCAATCCCAGGGCCTTTGCCGTCTGGGTAATATGGCGGTCGTGGCGGTCAAGTTCAGCCAGTACAACCGATCGCTCGAAGGCAAGGACTCGTTCCGCGAGCGGCCCGGCGGATTGCCCTCCTTCCGTGGCTTGGCCGTCAGCTGAGCCTGCGCGGGTGAGCGCCGGAAGCGCCAACCGCACCGCGCCGCCATTGACTTCGGAATCCGAAAGCAGAAGCAAGCGCTCCACCACATTGCGCAGTTCCCGGATATTCCCCGGCCAGGGGTACTGCTTGAGCAGTTCGACGACTTCGGCGGCCACGGGCATGGGCTTCCAATTGTTTTGCGCGCTCACCTGGCGCACGAAGTGATCCACCAGGGCCGGCAGATCTTCTGTCCGGCTGCGAAGCGGCGGCAACTCGACCGGGAACACCACCACGCGGTGGAAGAGGTCGCGACGAAACTCTCCGGAAGCGGTCAGCGACTCAAGATTCCGGTGCGTCGCCACAATCACGCGCACGTCCACGGCAGTGGGTTTATCCGACCCGATGCGCTCGACCACTGACTCTTCCAGCACGCGCAGAAGTTTGGCCTGCATCACCGCCGGCATGTCACCGATCTCATCGAGAAACAGCGTCCCGCGATGAGCCTGCTCGAACTTGCCGGCGTGTCGCTGCGCCGCGCCTGTGAACGAGCCCTTTTCGTGGCCGAAGAGCTCGCTCTCGATCAACTCCGCCGGCACCGCGGCGCAATTGAGAGTGACGAACGGACCAGAGGCCCGCGGGCTTTTTTCATGCAGGGTACGAGCAACGAGTTCCTTGCCGGTGCCGGTTTCGCCATAGATGCAGACGCGGGTTTCGCTGGCCGCGACACGCTCGATCTGCGCCATCACACGGCGCATGACGTCGCTCGTCCACACCAGCGTATGCTTGCCCACGCGCGATCGCAGTTCGCGGTTTTCCGACTCCAGGCGCGTGAGCTTGAGCGCATTGTCGAGTGTGACCAGCAACTTTTCGGTGGACAGCGGCTTTTCGAGAAAGTCGAGGGCACCCAGCCGGGTGGCTCGCACCGCCATTTCAATATGTGCCTGGCCGCTCATCATCACCACCGGAGCGGCCACGCCGGCATTCTTCAGATCCTCGAGGAGATCGAGGCCGTCGCGGCGCGGCATCACCACGTCGCTCAAGATCAGGTCGAAGGTCTGCGCGCGTGCCAGTTCGAGCGCCCGCGCGGCGTTGTCGCACACCACGGCTTCATGGCCTGCGAGCCGGAAGGCGCGCGACAGGGAAGCCAGGGTGTTGGCTTCGTCGTCGACGATCAGGATATTGGCCTTCGCGGTCATGCTTGTGCCCTGGGAAGTGTGATGATGAATGTAGCACCCTTTGCGGGTCGGCTTTCAACTGAAATCGTTCCCCCGTGGTCGGCGATGATGGACTGAACGACTGCAAGGCCCAGTCCCGTGCCGTGTTGCTTGGTGGTGTAGTAGGGCGTAAAGAGCCGCTCGCACTCCTCTGGTGTCAGGCCCTCGCCGGTGTCGGAGACGCGGATCTCGATTTGATTCTCGACCGGCCGTGCTGCGAGAGTAAGGGTGCCGCCGTTGGGCATGGCGTCGATTGCATTGAGCACCAAGTTGGAAAGTGCGCGATGCAGCAGTTCCGGGTCGGCGTTGAGGGGCATCGATTGGCCGGAGAGATCGGTCGCGAATGTCAGGTTTTGTTCAGCAGCGGCTTCGTAAAGGGACCGGGCGCGCTCCACCACAACGCGGGCATCGATCGCCTCCGTTTGCGGCTTGGGCATTTTACTGAAATCGCTGAAGCGGCCGATGATGGTTTTGAGATTGGCGATCTCCATCCCCAGCGTGCGCGTGCTCTCGTCGAACACCTCATCGAATTCGGCAGCGGAAAGCTTACGCGCCCTGACAAGGTTCTCAACGGTGAGTTGAAGAGGGAAGAGCGGATTTTTTAGCTCGTGCGCCAGGCGGCGGGCAAGCTCGCGCCAGGCAGCCACCCGTTCGCTTTGCACCAGCCGCTCCCGCTGCGCGCTCAGCTCACTCGTCATATGGTTAAAACTTTCCGCCAGTACGGTCACTTCGTCGCGGCCGCGCTCGGGCACGCGCACTTCCCAGTTGCCGGCCGCAACCTCTTCCGCCGCCCGTGCGAGTTGCTCAATCGGATGCGACACCCGCGCGGTGATCCAAAGACTGAATGCGATGGCCAGCAGGATACCACCGCTGGCGATGGCATAGGCGATGGCGCGAATGTGCTGCTGCGCGGCCACCAGGCCGGCCCGCGAAATCGCCACGGTGAGAACGGCCAGCACTGCGCCGGAACTGCTCTTCAGTGGAATCGCGGTAACGTTCACGCTGTCCTCGCGGTTCGCAGTCAGATAAACGATGGCGCTGGTTTGTTTGCCTGTCTCACGCGCGGATTCAATCACCGAGGCATAGCGCGGGGCGTTGGGAATGGCGCCGCCGGCCCCGTAGTACTTGTTCGCATCGAACGCAGGCGCGGCAGGGTCTTTGCTGGTTTCTTCTGCGTAGAGACCGACAGTCATGCCCGGTGCAGCGGGCAAGTCGGCCAGAAAACTCTGGTCGAGGCGTGCGCCGCCAATCAGATGCACAGCCGGTTCAGCTCCCTTGATCGCGCTAACGGCGAAGAGTCCGAGCGCGCCGCTGCCGTCGGGAAGCTCCTCACGCTTGAGAAACGCGTCACGATCGGAGACTGAGGCCGCCGCCGGCTCGGGATATCCGAAGCGCGCCGGCCACTGCGCAGAGCTCACCACGTTGCCATCCGGTCCAACGATCTCCAGGAAGTCGAGTTGTGAGAGCTGCGCCATCGATTGCGCTTCCTTGAGATACGGCCACGCGTCTCCGGATTGCACCATTTCGAAAGCGATGCTGCGCGCGTGCTCACTCGCGGCCAGACGATCGACCCTGGCCGCAACTTCAGCGGACCGATGCTGGAACTCGCGCTGAAACTGGCTTACGAACAGCGCTGTCTCCTCCTGGTCGCGTTGCTCGAACACGTGTCGAATGCGAACCAGTACGGTCCAGGCAACTGCGGCCACGGCGGCGGCCACGGTCAGCGACATAAGCAGGAGAAGCTTTTGGCGCAGACTCAAGGTGAAGCCTCCAGCGATGCATCGGCCAAATCAAGTGAGCCATCGGG
The DNA here is from genome assembly GCA_963744185.1 of uncultured Acidobacteriota bacterium. Lineage (GTDB taxonomy): Bacteria > Acidobacteriota > Terriglobia > Terriglobales > Acidobacteriaceae > Telmatobacter. The sequence goes on from CAVUSR010000005.1 coordinate 196,325, forward strand.
GCGCAGCTGAAGGTCGCGGACGCGGGGGTTGATTGCATAGGCGCGTGGAAGATGGAGCAGGGGAACAAGTGTTTTGTGCTCGAGGAAATCCCGTTCCGCCTTGTACTCCGCCACCGGGTCGGCATCGATGGCGACGGCCCGATTGTGGCTGCGCAGGATCTCTTCCAGAACCGCCGCGGGATCGGCCGACTGAATGGAATACGCGCGAAGCGTGAGATCGGCATGCTGCACAGCGGGCGATGCGAGCTGCACATTGAATCCGGCTTCGCGCAGGTTGAGGGCGATGCGCTGGGCTGCCAATTGCATGGAGCCTTCGCTTTCAGCCCGCAGCGACAGCGCTGGAGGTGTGATGCCGCCGCGCAACTGCTGAGCCTTGTTCAGATCTCGCTCGGCCGGAAACAGAAACGCGAAGCCGGAGAGCGATTGAGGCAGAAGACTTGCGGTGACCAGGCCTTCTTTTTGAAAGATCACGTTAGCTAGCGAGGCGCGATCAATAGCCTGTGCGATTGCGGCGCGCAGGTTGAGGTTTCCAAGGGTTCCGGTATCGGAGATCTGCAACGCCAGCAGCTCAGACGGCTGAGAAGTAACAACGGTGAGGCGCTGCTGGCGTGCCTGGCGCAACTCCTCGGCAGGAATTTCGACCACGTCGGCGCGGCCCGCGCTGAGATCGAGCCACTGATCGCTGACCGATCGCCGCGGGCGAATCTCGATCGTGTCGACGAAGGGCCGTCCTTGCCAGCAGTTGTCGTTGACGGCCAGCGAGAGCACGCCATTATTGAACCCGTTCACCTGGAATGGGCCGGTGCCGGTTGCGCCGCCGGGTGTTTTGCCGTCAGCAGAAATCGTGAGAGCGATGAGGAACTCGTTGCCCGCAAGCAACGCCGGAAGATTCGGCATCGGCGCATCGCCGGTGAAGATGACCGAAGAGGCAGCGGCGTGAACCGCGGTCCAAGGGCAATTCGCGGGACACGCCGCGTTGAGGGATGCGACAACCGCAACCGAGGTGAGAGGCGAACCGTCGGTGAAGTGCACGCCGGGACGCAGGCGGAATTGCCAGCGGTGGTTCGCGTTCTCCGATTCCCACTCCACGGCCAGGGCGGCGCGAACTCTGCCGTCAGGGTCCACGGTTGTGAGTCCATCCAGGACGAGTCGACGCGCCACGCCGTTGGGACGCTGCCAGGGATCGCCCGCAATTTCGACGCGCAAAGTCCCGCCGTAGTGGGGACGCGTTCGCGCGGCCGCAGGCAATGCCAGCGCGGCTAGCAGGCAGCTAATTGCAAGTCGCCGTAACACGGTCCACCTCGTATTCAACTGGCTGGCCCGGAGAGGGCGAAGTTCGGATAGTTGCGAAAAGGCCTCTGCCGCCCGGCGCGGTCGACATCGCGGTGACAGCGCCATCCATCGCAAGTGGAGCGCTCGCGGGAACGGCCTCCAGCGCCGGAATATCGTAGGCGCGGAGGCTGTCCTGCGCCGCGGGTCCTGAGCCCGAAGCAACGATTTGTGTTCCCGATCCGCAAGCGGATTGGACAGCCGCAAAATCGCTGCCCCAATCGCGAGCGCCGGCTATGGGTTGGAGCGCGGCATTCTCGACGAGTTGGAGCTTGCCGTCAATTCCGTTGATCAGAAGTACCGGAGCCTGAGAGCGCGAAACCCACGCCGCTGTGTAGAACACGGGAAGATCAACGCCAAGATTCGGAGCAACGACACCGGTGAAATAGTCGCGCGTAGCGTTATAAAAGGCCTTCAGTGCGGGCGCGGGAGCGGCGCCGATCTGCATGAGAAACGGCGCGGCAACAGGCCAGGGATCATCACTCTCGCGGCAGTGAATCGTCCACTGCCCGGCTGGGATGGCTGCGCTGAGCGTTCCGTCGCAATGCGCGCCAGGAAGATCGGCTTCAAAGCCCTGACCGTCATTTGTGCCGAGGAGTATGCCGCGAGCGTCGCGAGCGAGCGGCCGCTTTTGGCGCACCGCGACGGCGGCCTGCTGATTCCAACCGCGAGGCGTACGCGCGTAGACAACGATCCGCTCCGATTCCAGAACCACGAGACCGGCGGAAACTTCAAGAACGGCGAGGACGGGTTCCCGCGAGGTGAGAATCAATTGTTTGTGCAGCGTGACGCCGGCGGCCGTTTGCGTTGCCGGCGAATGTGCGAGATCAGAAGTCACCATCACCACTTTGCTCTCGTTGCCCTCTACGACCTCGGCGATCCAGAGACGCTCGCGCATGTTTTCACTCAGAGTGACACGCAGCAGATTGGCGGCCTCATCGGTAGATGGAGTAATACCGTGCGCTCGCAGATCCTGCTCGAGGAGGCGGCGTATGACAGAGACCTCATCCGTGGATATGGTGGAGAGATTACGCACCGTGATGTGCGCCTGCCCAGGGCCGAGGATCACCGCAATCTGATCGGCGAGAGCGGCTGCGGGCTGATCCCACGATGTGCCGGCGGGAGCGCCCTTCGCGGTTGTTGCGAAGAGCGCGGCTAAAGCGAGCGCGAGCATGCGACGCGGAAAGGCCAGGTTGATCGCATGTGTGAGTATCAGCCGAAGGAGCCTCATGACCCTGTTCTTTCTGCGCAAGCTTCGTTGGGCGGATTATATCGCTTGTCTGTTGGACTAAAGGTGCAGGACGTTTCCGTAAATCATATCGAGTTCACCCATGTGATTGCGGGTGAGGCGTAATTCACATTCCGCTTGAAAACTTGGCCCGCCCGTGCCGCCACCGAACTGGTGAAACGCGGCCGTGCAGGCGATCTCGCGGTACTGCCGCCAGCTGCCTTCTACGCTGTCGAATTCGGCGATGAGCTGAGTGGCGGTGAGGTCGGGACCTCCCGGCCCCGGTTGAGGCGCAGCCGGTGCGCCCGGCATTTGCGGCGGCGGGACCAGCAATTCGCGAATCATCGCTTCAAAGCCCTTGAGAGTTTCTTCCGCTGTGTCGGCCAGCTTCCCGAAACAGACAGTAAATTCCCGATTCGACGCTTCCCCGGGGCAGTCGCCGGCCTTCTCGCGCGCCGCTTCTTGATCGAAGATGCCTTTAGCCTGGGCCTGCAATTGCTGGTGACGGGCAAACCACACTTGATATTGCTGCTGATACGCCTTCTGTTCCGGCGTAAGGACCTTGTGGTGCACAGGCGGTGTTTGTTGGGCCTGGGATTGCACAGCCAGTAACAGCATCGCGGAAGAAAGGATGAGAGTGTGAATCCGCATTTGTAACTCCATGATAATTGTCATTCGATAGAGAGGGCCCGGCGAAGGGTCTGCTCCGCCGGGCGAATGAGGTCAGTGGCCAGGCTTCGATTCTGGTTGTGACTCGTTATCCATCTCCTGCTTCAGCACGGGGCTCGCTGCCATGCTCTTGAACACGTCGTTGGCGAAGAAGAATTTGCCGTCAGACGGCACCATCACCACCTGAATCTTGTCGGAGAGGCGCTCGGCGATGATCTTGTTGATCAGGAGAGGCGAGCGGTTGAGCAGGTCTGCTTCGCTCTTCATGCGATCGGCGTTGGCTGCTGCCAGGAGCTTGATGCGGCTGGCTTCGGCGTCGGCCAGCAGGTTGCGGCGCTCGAGTTCGGCTTTGCTGTCGATGACCTTGGCCTGCGCATCTGCTTCGGCATTCTGGATGGTCGCCTCCTTGCGCGCTTCCGCTTCGAGCTTGCTCTGCTCAATCTGCTTTTGCTTGAGCGGCAACGTGTATTGCATGGCGTCCGCTTCTCCTTTGGCTTCCACTACTCTCGATTGCGCATCGCCTTCCGCCGCCTTCACCTTCTGCTTTGCTTCGGCCTCGGCCTGCAACTCGGCGATCTTCACCTGTTTTTGCTGAATGTCAGTCTGGATTCCAAGCTGATCGTCCTCCTGCTCCTTGAGGAGCAAGCCCTCGAGGCCCTTCGCGTACTCGTCGGGAAGGCGGATCTCAGAAAGCATCACCTCTTCGACAACAATGCCATCCGTCGCCAGCTTGCGGGTGATGATGGTGGAGGCCTTAGCGCGCACCTCTTCGCGCTTGCTTGAGAAGATCTCGCGCACCGTATACTGCGGAGCCAGTTCCCGCCAGGCGCTGGCGACTACCGGCGGCACGAGTTCCTTGTCGGCCGGCTGCGGAAGATGGGATTCAACGCTGTCAAGTTTGTTGGGATCGAACCGATAGCGAACCGTGACGCCCAGCCCGATGCTGAGGCCTTCGCGCGATTGGACGTCCAGGCTGCCACCCTTTTGCACGGCAGGCTTGACGCCCTCCTGCCCCAAACCCGCGGTGAACATGTGATCGCGCAGGTCGAAGGTCTGCACGCTATCGACGAGTGGAGTGATGAAATGGACGCCTGGATAGAGCGTGCCGGGAAGCGTGCCTCTGATCTGGCTTACGCGCACGCCGCCCATGCCGCTGGGAACGACCACGATGCTGCCGGCGATGAGAAACGGAAGGCATGCGATCAGCGCCAGTGCAACGGGTCCGCGCCACGGAATGGGTTCGAGTTCAATGATCGAGTCAGGATCGCTCGTCCTTTTGCGCATGGCTTGGATGCGCGGAAGCAGCGAGTACAACGGAATTGCCAGAGCGGCAGCCAGCAACAGCGCTCCCGCGACCGTGAACAACAGCTTCAATGCGAGCATTTCGTGCCTCCACGAAGAGGTTGAGTGTGCCCTTGGGTTTGCTGGGAAGCGGCCGCCGAGCCAGGAGCAGCCGGACCAGTCCACCGAACGTGAACTCTTCAAACAACAGTGCCACCACCACGGGAAGCAGCGCTGCACCAAGACCATTCATGCCTTCCAGCAGTTGGTTCATCATCTCTGCCTCCTCACCGTGACCCAGCTGCAACGACGGTTAACATTGCGGGAGAATCAGCTTTCGGAGCGGCGGGAGCAGATTCCGGAGTGGTCTGCGCGAGCAGGTCCGGCTGCTGCGCAACAAAAAGGGGGTTTGTGCCGAAGACCGACGCCGTCTCCTCATTACGCCGGCCGATGAGTTCCACCGTGTCGCCCACGGAGACGAGGCCGTACAGCTCCTCGAGGTCAGCTTTTGCCATGCGGATGCATCCATGCGAGGAGGCCTTTCCGATGGACCTGGGCACGTTGGTTCCATGGATTCCGTAACCCGCGACGCTGAGGCCCATCCAGCGAGTGCCGACTGGATTTCCAGGGCCGGGCATCACGGTCTTCCCATCGTGCTGATAGATCGGATTGGCGACGCGGCGCTCGATTTTGAAGACTCCCACCGGACTCGGAGTCGACGGCTTGCCGACCGCAACGGTGTAAACCTTCTTGACCGCGCCGTCTTCGACCAGAGCCAGCTTTCGATCTTCGAGGCTGACTACGATCTTCCGGTTCGATTGCTGGGCCTTCGCTACCGGCTGCATTACCAAGCCTGCCGCTAAAATTGCCGCCGTTGCCCATATGCTGAGATTCAGAGCGTTCATCGCGTCCCCCGATCAACTGCCTGCGCGATGAATCAGTGCAAGGCCGGAGCCAATCGGGGGCTATTGAAAAATAACGACTTAAGGCGGACCAGGCTCTCCGTCGAGTGTCAGAGGACACACGAGTGTGCTTGCGCTGACACGTTAGCCTGATGCGTGGCTTGTGCTTCTAAGCGCCGGTCTCCACGCCGCGCAACTTGGCCACCGTGTTACGCAAGGCCCGCCGCCGGATCAGCAGGAAGAACACTGGCACGAGGATCAGGACGTGAATCGTCGATGTAATCATTCCGCCCACGATCGGGGCCGCAATGGGCTTCATTACGTCTGAGCCGATTCCCGATTCCCAAAGGATGGGGGCGAGGCTCAGGATGACCGTTGTTACCGTCATCAGCTTCGGGCGCAGCCGTTGCACCGCTCCTTCGATGACAGCCTCCTCCAATTCGGTTTCTGTCATCGACGCGTTCTGGTCAAGATGGCGCTGGAAGGCTTCGTGCAGGTAGACCACCATGACCACACCGGTCTCGACGGCAATGCCGAACAGTGCAATATAGCCGACCCACACGGCAACGCTGAAGTTAAAACCGAGCGCCCACTGCAGTAAAAGTCCCCCGGACATGGCATAGAGGGTGGGAAAGATGAGCACGGTCGCCTCGATGGCGGACTTGAAGACGAGATAAAGCAGCAGGAAGATGACGAAGAACACGATGGGCAGAATGATCGTCAGCCGCTGTTTGGCACGCATCTCGAACTCGTATTCTCCGGCCCAGTGCCATGTGTAGCCGGCTGGTAAAATCAATCTCTTCGCGAGCAACCGGTTCGCGCGATCCACGTAGCCGCCGTAATCGTGAGTCTTCAGGTTCAGGTAGACATACCCGGTGAGCGACCCGTCTTCATCACGGATCATGGACGGACCGCGCGAGAAAGAAACGCGGGCCACTTGGCTCAACGGAATTTGTTCGCCGCCGGGCGTCGAAATGAGCGCCTGCGACACCGATTCAGGATGGTCCCGGAAGTCGCGCGCATAGCGAACGGAGATGGGAAAGCGCTCTCGCCCCTCGATGTTTTGCGCAATTGTGGCGCCCCCAATCTCGGACGAAAGGACGCGCTGCACGTCAGCCACGGTCAACCCGTAGCGCGCTGCTTCGGGCCGATTGACATCGACATTGAGATAAAAGCCCTGGGAGACGCGCTCTGCAAACACGGAGTTGGTTTCTGGTGCCGCGGTGAGAATCTGTTGCATCTGCGCGCCGATCTCCTCAATCCGCGCCAGATCGGGACCTTGAATCTTGATGCCGACAGCGGTCTTGATGCCGGTCAATTCCATGTCCAGCCGGTTCTCGACGGGCATGGTCCAGGTGTTGGTGAGGCCCGGAAACTGGAGTTTCTCATCCATTTGCTGGATGAGCTTTTCGTAGGTCATTCCCGGCCGCCACTGTTCGCGGGGCTTGAGCATGATGGTGGTGTCGTACATATCGAGCGGCGCATTATCCGTAGCACTATCGGAGCGGCCCACGGTCCCGAAGACGGTGGTGACCTCAGGAAAAGAATGGATGATGCGGTCCTGCTCCTGCATGAGGGCAGATGCCTGGGTAATCGAGATGCCCGGCAAGGCACTCGGCATGTAAAGAGCTGACCCTTCGTAGAGCGCGGGCATGAACTGGCTGCCGAGGCGAAAGTAAAGCGGAATGGTGGCGGCCAGGAATGCAAGGTTCAGAACGATGACCAGTTTCCAATGGCGAAGACACCAGCGGAGTACGGGAAGATAAATGGCTTGCGTAACGCGGGCTGCGGGATTCTGCGATTCCGGACGCAGCTTTCCTCGCAGGCACAAAGGCATAAGGGCGGGCACCAGCGTAATAGAAAGCAATGAAGCACAGACGAGAGCGAGAGTCTTGGTCCAGGCGAGAGGGCGAAACATGCGGCCCTCCTGCGCTTCAAGCAGAAACACCGGAAGGAACGAAACGACAATAATGATGAGCGAGTAGAAGAGCGCGGGACCAACCTGCTGTGCCGCGAAGACGAGGATTCCGCGGCGCGTCGCTTCGTCGGGCTCATCCTTCCGTTCGGCGAGATGCCGATAGCCATTCTCGACCATGACGATGGCCGCATCGATCAGGACGCCAATAGCAAGCGCCAGGCCGCCCAGCGACATGACATTGGAGGTGACCCCGAGGAAATACATGGGGATGAACGCCGCCAGCACCGCGATGGGAACCGTGAGGATCGGAACCAGCGCGGAACGAAAGTGAAACAGGAACACAATGCTGACGAAGCTGACGATGACGGCTTCAAGAATCAGGTCGCGCTTCAACGTGCGGATGGACTGGTTGATGAGCCAGGAGCGGTCGTAGCCAGTCACAATCTCGACACCGGCGGGAAGCGAGGGCGCGATCTCGCGGAACCGGGCCTTCACTCCGTCGATCACCTTGAGCGCGTTCATGCCGTAACGCATCACCACGATTCCGCCAACCGTTTCGCCCTGACCCTGCCAATCGGCCGCACCGCGCCGCACGTCGGGCCCGAAGGAGACAGTTCCCAGGTCGCGCACCAGGACCGGCGTGCCGTTCTTGCTCGCGACGGGAACGTTCTCGAGGTCGGAAAGCGATTTCAAATAGCCGAGACCGCGGATCATATACTCGGCTCCGCTCATCTCCAGAACATCTCCGCCGACTTCATTGGTGCTCTGCCGGACTCGATCGATGACCATCGAGGCGGAGATGCCGTAGGAGAAGAGTTTTTTGGGATCGAGACTGACCTGGTACTGGCGCACAAAGCCGCCGATGCTGGCTACCTCCGCCACGCCGGGCACGGTTTCAAGCTGATAGCGCAGGTACCAGTCCTGCAGCGCGCGAAGATCGGCGAGGCTTCGAGTATGGGTGCGATCGACGAGAGCATACTCATATACCCATCCCGCTCCGGTTGCGTCGGGACCAATGGCCGGATGCACGTCCGCAGGGAGCTTGCCTGCAATCTGCTGCAGGTACTCGGTCACTCGCGAGCGCGCCCAGTAAAGGTCGGTGCCATCCTGAAACACGACGAACACGTAGGAGTCGCCGAACATGGTCTGGGCACGCACGTTCTTCACACGGGGCGCCGAAAGCAATGCGGAGACGATGGGATAACTCACCTGGTCTTCAATGACATTCGGCGGTTCTCCGGCCCACTCGGTGTGGATGATGACCTGCACGTCGCTGATGTCCGGGAGTGCGTCGAGCGGGACGCGCTGCAGGCACCACGCGCCGGCCACCACCAGGAGAATGGCTCCGGTGAAAACGAGAAAGGGGTTGCGTGCACACCACGCGATGGTGCGGGCTATCATCACATGTCTCCCGTCGCACTTACGGTGAGTTGCTTCGTAGCGATGATTTGCGCGCCGCGTCGCACCGTAACGGTTACCTGCCACGTGCCTCCCGAATCCAGTTGCAGCGGGCCTTCGTAGATGCCGCTGCTCTTCTCATTCAGCGCGGCTTGTGCGTGCGCTGCCGCCATTCCCATCGCCGGCATGGCGGGCATAAAGAAGGCGGCCGTCACCTGTGCCCCGGTGAGCGGTTTTCCGTCGGGGCCTTTGACCGCGACGCGCACCGTGTTCGCGCCCTTGCGCGGAGTGGCCGGCTGCGTGCTGAATTCGACCTGCGCCTGCGGCCAAGTTGCGGCCCCTTGTGCCGCGCTGCCCTGGGTTGTTGGGGATGAGACGCCTCCCATGGAGGCTTGAAGCTGAGCCTCAGAGTCCACCAGGAAATTGGCGGAGCTCACGACGCGCTCGCCGGCCTTCAGCCCCTTGAGCACAACGACAGAATCATCCGCAACCGCGCCAGTCTCAATCGCGCGAGGTTCCAGGTTGCCCTCTCCGTGATCGACAAACGCGATGGTGCGCGCGCCGGCCTGCAAAACCGCCGACGCCGGCACAACCAGCTGACGCCCCAGCGGCGCCTCGAGATCCACGTTCACAAACATTCCCGGCTTGAGCGCGACCCCCGGATTTTGCAGAACTGAGACGCACGCGCACCGTGCGCGTGGCCGGATCAACCTGGGGAAGAATCTGATCGACGCGGCCGTTGAACTTCCGTCCGGGATACGAGTCGACCGTGACTTGGCCTGCATCACCTGGCTTAATGCGCCCCACGTCGCTCTGTGCCACGTTCGCATACACCCACACGGCGGAAAGATCGGCGATGGTATAGAGCTTCATTTCGGGTTGCACATAGGCATTCGGCAAAGCATTCCGCTCGGTAATGTACCCAGACACCGGCGAATTGATTGCAATGTCATGCTGCACCTTGCCGCTCTGCTCCAGGCTGGCAATCTCCTGCTCTGGAATTCCGAATTGCCGCAGGCGATCCTCGGCGGCATGCAGCAGCCAGTCGCTTTCCTGCACGGCCACCCCATGTCCATCCTTCGCGAACGCGCCTTGATTCTGCCTGGCCAGCAGGTATTCCTGCTCGCTGCTCACAATGTCCGGACTGTACACGGTAAAGAGGCGATCTCCTTTGCGGACATATTGATAAGTGGCGTTCGCGGAGACATTTTGAATCCATCCTGCAAAGCGCGTCTGCACATACGAGAGCCGATGTTCATCAATGTCCACGTTCCCCGGGACACTTAGCTTGTCGTTGAGTTGCTTGATTGCCACCATCGCTGTCGTAACGCCGATCTCCTGCATGCGTTGCGGCGATAGCTGGATAGGGGACAATGCCGGCTCCGAGCCTGCTTCCGCGCTGCTTGCGGGCGCCGGTGTTGTCGCAGTGTTTTCCGGGCCGCGCGCCACAACCGGATCCAGCGAGGCTGTTTCAGCCGGCAGTCGATAACCACGCATCACGACAGCAACAAGAGCTGCGGCGAGCAAAACAACGACAGCGAATGCAATGAAAAATGCGAGTTGATAAGAGCGGGCCTTCATGGCTTTGCCTCCGGAGCGGCGGGCTTCTGAAACTGATCGAACGAAGCGCCCGTGGCGAGTTCCAGATCAGCCAGGTGCGTATCAAAGTTGGCGGTGGCCTGCAGCACGGGAAAGGTCAATGTCAATCACGGTCATCTGGCTGTCGAGAAGATCGAGAAAGTCGGTCTTGCCGTTCTCATAGGCGATAACGCTCGACTCGAGCGTGGCCTGAGCCTGGGGACGCAGTTGGTCCCTATACATTTGCACGAGCTTTTGGGCAGCCTCGGCCTCCACAAGCGCTTCCTGAATCTCTTCGAATGCAGCGTTGCGCATCGCGGCCAACTCCGCATCCTGTTCGGTCACGCGCGCTGCGGCTTCTGCAATCTCCGCATCATGTTTGCGATGGTTCAGCCAGGGGAGATTCATCGAGCCTTCAATCATGTAGTTATTGCGAAAGCTGGAACCCGTCGGCTGCAGCATGTAGCCCGCCGAAACAGTGAAATCGGGAACGTAGGCCGTCTTCGCGAGCGCCTGTTCCTTGTGGCTGCGCTCCACGGCGGCGCGCGCGCCGGCTAAATCGGGGCGGGATGCAAGAGCGAGTTCCTGCAGCGCCTGGGCAGTCGGAAGCGGCACGGCGACAGCGTGCTCTCCGCGGACGCTCAGTGGAGCCGCGGGATCGCGATTGAGCAATGTGTTGAGGCGGGCTCGCGCCAGATCGGCGTCCTGATCCACCCGGATCATCTCCTCCGCCACCCGGGTGAGGGCGACTTCGGCCTTCAGCATGTCCTGCTGCGGCACCTTGCCAACGGCGTACTTGATGCGCGCCGCCTCGATGGCCTGCCGCGCAATGCCCACATGCTGATCGTGAATCTGTATCTCGTCCTGGGCGCGCAGCAGATCGTCGAATGCTTTGCGCGCCCGCACGCGAACGTCCAGGCGAACCCGGTCCAGATCCGTCCTGGCTTCGCTCACGCTCGACTCCGCCACGCTCGATCGAAGCGCCAGCTTGCCGCGCCCCGGCAGCGTCTGGCTGATGCTGAACATATTCTGCGCTGCGTTGTAGTTCCACGGCTGGGTCAGCGGGACACCCCACGCGCGGTACATCGCCATGGGGTCGTCGAGCGCGCCCGCAGCCGGCACATGCGCTTGGGCAATCGCCACGCGGCGGGCCGCAACCTCAATGTCGGGATTTACCGCCAGGGCAATCCGCTCGATCTCGTCGATGGTGAGTGCATCTGCGGCGATCCCCGACGAGTGATGCTCCTGAAATACGGCTTCGAGATTGGCGAAACCATCGCCTTTGCCCGGCGTCTGCGCGCGGGTCAGGCATGCGGGCACAACGGCCGGCATCAATAAACATGCAACTACAAGAGCTCTCATGGCTCCCTCCAATAGGTACAGGGATATGTCTCGCAGAAGCCATAGCGCTGCCCAATTGGGCGCACGGACGGCATCTCGAGGCCTGGTTCAACCTGCGAGAGAGAGTTCTAGATGCGGAGGGTTGAGGCCCTACCCGAAGAAGATTTAGAAGGAACGGCCTCGAGACGGCTCGGCTGGCCTGCGACCGAAAGAACGAAGGGTTGCACGACCTCGTCGCGGGTCACCAGGGCGAGCCGGGGCGCATGCCCAATGGAAAACTGCGAGGCTTGCGGCAAAGTGGGGCTTTGTTGATCGATCTGGCAGCAGGTGCCGCTTGCTCCCGCTTCGGGCGAAGGACACTCGCCGGCCATCGCCATGCAGCAGGAGTGGTTCGCCATCGGATGCATGGTGGGCAGGCAGACGAGCGCCGGGATCGCAGTCCACAACACAAGAACCGCGAGTAGAACTGGCCCGAACTTTCTGCCCCATTGCATGGCGAATTGCTCCTGAAGCACAAGTATAAACCTGCGTCGATCCGGTTCTCTTGTGATCCAAGACACATAGGCCGCTAGTCGCTGTTGGAAACGAATACGGCGGTCGTCAATCCTGGCACCTGTACAGTCCCGGTTTTGTCGTTTGCCGAGGAAGAAGCAGTCGCTGAATCAGTGGAACGCGCCTCTTCCGGATGAAGGCGCAGATGAAGCCCGCGCAGTTGATCGTTCTGGAAGCTGATGGGGCTGAGAGTCGCATTGAAGACCACAACGATGTGCCCGTAGTTGCCATAATCGTGTCCATTGGCATCCAGCTTCATCACGATCAGTCCCGGAATCTGCGTCGTTCCCGTGTTGAGGAAGTGCAGGTTGTTCTGCACTTCGGCCAGAGTCGCCATGTGGAACAGGTCGGAACTCCCGCGAATGCGCAGGAACATCTTGAATGCTTCGGCGGCGCCGGAAATGTTTTGGGGAGTTGGCGTCAGCGCGGGGTTGGCCAGCAAAGGCTGCATGATCGGCCACTGGCCGCCATTCACATTCTGCACCGGCAGTCCGATGCCCCAGTTGTTCGACTCCTGCGAAAGCAGGCTGGGGTTGTGCTCTTCTTCCGCGAGAGTCCAGTTAACCCTGCTGAACCAATCGCCGGAGTTGTAGCTGTTGTCGTCCATGTCCTTGGAGCGGAGCAGGTCGTCACCTCCGAAGAAGAACGGAATGCCCTGGCCAAGCGCGATGATGCTCATGGCAAGCACCTGGCGCCGCGTGCGCGTGGTGATGGAGTCGCCACCGGTCGCCGTCGTGCCGGGAATCGCGGACTTCAACTGGATGGCGTCGAAGAGGGTCTGGTTGTCATGGACCGAGCAGTAGTTGACGGCCTCAAGCGGGGTGGCTGCATAGCCCGCAGGCTGTCCGCCGTAGATGATCTGGCTGCCACTCACGTTCGCTCCGGCCGAGTTCACGAACTGGAAGTCGCGCAGATTGCCCGCGAGTCCCAGGCGAATCAAATCTGCGTCGGCGTTGACGGTGGCCTGCTGGGTGGTCAGGCTCTCGCCAAGCGTCGTTGAAGTGTAGTAGCTGGGATCTGTGTAGAGACCGGTGGCGAAGCCCTGCACCTGCTCGATCGTTTGATCGAAGGAATTGCCGCCGCGGATGCCGTCGCGGATGCGATCGTTGAAGGTGCCGATGCCGTAACCGTAGAGGTTGGCTTGCGTGGCGTTCACTCCCAAAGCGGCAGTCTCGGAGTTGAGGAAGCCTTCGCCGTAAATGTAGATCTTCGATCCGTCCACGCCGTCCTTTTCGAGCGTCAGGCTGCGCAGGGCCTGCTTGATGGCCTGCATGTTCGATACGAAGTGCAGGCTCATGTCGTCGAAGCGGTACCCGTCGATCTTGTATTGAATGGCGTTCTGCACCACGTTGTCGATCATGAGCTTGGCGAACATGCGATGTTCGGCGGCCGTGTCGTAGCAGCAGCTTGCGGTTTCGACATTGCCGTTGGCGTCCAGGCGATAGTAGTAGCCGGGAACGACCTCATCGAGGATGGAGAAGGTGTTTTCTCCGATTTGCGCCGTGTGGTTGAAGACCACGTCCTGAACCACGCGCAGGCCGGCGTTGTGCAGCGCCATCACCATCTGGCGGTATTCCATCACGCGGTTGTCCGGATTGAAGGCAAACGCGCCGTTCGGTGCGAAGAAGTGAACCGGATCGTAGCCGAAGTTATAGCCATCGGTTTGTTGCACGGCTTCCACTGCGGCTTGCTGCTGCGTACCGTCCGGCGGATAGACGGTGAGATCACCGGGTGACTGCCAGTTGGCCTTGTTCTCGTCCACGCTGGCGATGTGGAAGCTGGGCATGATGTGTGCGGCCTTGAGGCCGGACTGCGCCAGATTCCGCAGGTGCGTCATGCCGTAGCTCGATGGATTCGTGAAGGCTAGATAAGTGCCCTGATACTGCGCTGGAACGCTGGCGTCGGCCACGCTGAACTCGCGGACGTGAAGCTCGTAGACCGAAAAGTCATTGAGCGAATCGAGCCATGGAGAGGAACTGCGATCCCAACCCTGCGGCTTGGTTGCCTCATCCGAGAGGTCCGTGATGCGGGTCTTTGCTCCGTTGAGGGCGATGTCCGATGAGTACGGATCGCTGACAATGTTCTCCACGATCTGCTGCTGCGCGGGAACATAGACAACGATGTCGTAGAGATAGTACTGGCCTTTCCACGAGCTTTGTCCGGCGACAGACCAGACGCCGTTGGACTCCGTCATGGGCAGCGTTTGCGCCGGTGTCGTGTCGTTTTCGCCCGTGTAGAGCAAGAGCTTGACTGATTGCGCCGTGGGAGCCCACAAATTGATGGTGAGTTGGCCGTGATTGAAAACCGGCCCAAGCTTGCCCGGATAGTAGAAGAGATCGTCGAGAACGCCCGCGTCCTGGACGCCACTCACATACGTGAGGCCGCCGCCGGCGTTTACGCCTTCAACCACGAGCTGACCCGTGAGGGCCTGGGCCATGGCTGTGACCGGGACAGAGCTTGCCAGGTGGAAAACGCTGTATCCGGCGAGTTGCGGATACGCGGCGGCCTCCGAGGGGCTTAACCCGCTGGCTGCCACAAGTGGCAAGGCGGCAGTGCCGCCGGCGAGTGTGCCGGTGTTGGAGATGTTCAGGCCGGCGTTCAACGAATACAGCAGCGAGTAGGTGGACGTGGATTGGAACCCGCTGGCGGGAATGGCCACCGTGGTGCGGTCGATCCAGAATGCCTGGTGCTGGTAAAGGCCCGCGCCGGCGATCTGCGACGCGGTGGGTTCAGTGGTAAACACGGTTACATCGCCGGAGATGACCCAGGCCTCGGTGTTCTGCGTGACCTGCAGGTATTGGTTCGGTCCCGGATCTTTGATGCCGCCCGCAGGGCAGTTGTTAATGATGAAACCCAGCTGGCCAACCGGCGTGCCGGCGGCGGGGTTGATGGGAATGTCGAAGTAGACACCGTAGCTGTCTGTTCCCGATTGCGCTACCTGGCTCGAGCACCAACTGTAGCTGGCGACCGTGGCGTTCCATGCGTAAAGCCCCCAACCCGAGTAGTTGCCATCAGGGCGGAAATAGTGAATGCGGGCGATGCCGGCCGGCGGCGGCACCGCCGGTTGCGTGGTGTAGACCGTAGTGTTGCCGGAGAGAACCCAGGCTTCAGTGAATTGCGTGATCTGCAGATACTGGTTTGGTCCGGGATCCTTGATCTGGCCGGCGTCGCAGTTGTTGAGGATGAAGCCGAGCTGCCCGGCCGGAGTGCCCGCGGTTGGCGTAACAGGAACGTCGTAATAGACGCCGAAGCTGTCGACACCGGTGATCGGGACCTGGCTCGAGCACCAGGCGTACGTTGCCGTGGTAGCGTTCCAGGCGTAGAGTCCCCAGCCCGTGTAGTTGCCATCGGGGCGATTGTAGTGAATGCGCGCATCGCCCGCCGGAATGGGGTTTGTGCCGGTAGCCGGCTGGCTGTAGAAGACCGTTACGTTACCGGTGATGACCCAGCCCTGGGTGTACTCCGTGACCTGCAAATATTGGTTGGCACCGGGATCTTTGATCTGGCCGTTATCGCAGTTATTGAGGATGAAGCCGAGTTGTCCTGCGGGAGTGCCTGCGGTCGGCGAAACCGGCACGTCGTAATAAACGCCGAAGCTGTCGATGCCGGTGATGGCGACCTGGCTTGAGCACCAGGCGTAACTCGCGGTGGTGGCGTTCCACCCGTAGAGGCCCCAGCCGGTGTAGTTGCCGTCGGACCGGTAGTAGTGAATGCGCGCGTCACCGGCGGGAACCGGATTGGTTCCCATTACCGGCGGATTGTAGAAAACGGTTGGGTTTCCGGAGACCACCCAGCCCTCAGAGTATTCGGTCACCTGGAGATATTGATTGGGGCCAGGATCTTTAATCTGCCCATTGGCACAGTTGTTGAGGATGAAACCGAGTTGCCCTGCAGGGCTTCCGGCGGTAGGTGTGACCGGTACGTCGAAGTAGACGCCGAAACTGTCCGTGCCGGTCTGCGCCACCTGGCTGGAACACCAGGAGTACGTCGCAGTCGCCGCGTTCCATGCGTACAGCCCCCAGCCCGCGTAGTTGCCGTCAGGTCGAAAGTAGTGGATGCGAACATCGCCTGCGGGTACCTGAGCGAAGACGGGAAGGGCGGCGCCAAGCAACAAAGACAACACAAGGATTTGCCGGCGCAGGGGGAGTACGATTCGGCTCGTCATAGCGTAGCGGGTATATCGTGACGCTGGAGGAGATGTCAAGTTGCTTGCGGATCAGGATTGGTTAATCGATTTTGGACGCAGGTCCTTACTTTGCGGCAGATCCTTGAGGCGCAGTCACGCTGCGTGAACAGTTCGGGCGATCGTTGTGCACCGACGTCAATTGAGATCGGAGCCCTTGCACGGAGCGAGTTCGGCCAACGACGTCCCCCACGCCGCCAGTTTTGATTCAAGTTCGTCGGAGATTTGCTTGAACGTCTTCTGTGTTTCGGGAATACCATTTTGCGGTTCGATATCGAGCTCCTTGGTCATGCCGCAAACCGTGATCGCCTCAAGGTGATGTCCCGGCAATAGCTTTTCCATCAGGTCCCGGTCTCCGTAAACTGGCACTCCCCCAATCATCACCAGGCGTACGTCCGTTGCATTGGCATGGAGCAAGGCCTGATACGCGTCGGTCCCGGTCTTCTTAATGAGAAGCAGGTCGGCATACATTCCTTTATCGATGATTCCGATTTCCTTGTCGGCGCCGGCGAGCTGTGCCGGGATTGCGGTCGCCATTTGCACTAACTCGGCATCGGTGAAAATCAGCGGATATTGCGATGCATTCCAGGTGGCAGCGTACTTCAGCTCCTCGATCAGGCCGTCGCTGCCGGTGGGGCTCCAGTCGGGCGCAAGGGCGATTTTGACGCCAGCCTGCTTGGCCGACAGCACATCGGTAGTAGCGCCATAGAGCTCAATGTTGCTTCGCGGAGACCAGATCAGGCCAACGCCGGCATCTGCCATCTGCTTGAATTCCGGTTTGCCGAGCGCAACACCATGAATGACGGACACTCCAGCGTGCAGAAAACCGTCGCCGCCCTTGACCAGCATGGAGAATTCGCGAGCCGAAGCCGCATCCGACGGCTTGCCTTCACCCACGTGCACAAGAAATGCTTTCACGGCGCCGGACTTGAGATCGGCCTGAACTTTTGCGGAGCTTGCCAGACCCATCTCAAACGGAAATATCTGGTACCAGACTTTCTCGTGATTCAGGACGCTGCCTTCGAACCCGGAATATGCATCCAGATTCCGGGTCAAGCCCTCAATACATGCATTGCTGTTGGAATCGGCCGCGGCCGTCAGGCCCCCTACGACTGAGGTTGACCCGCCGACGATCGCCTTGATCTCGCCAAAGCGGTCAGCGTCGCAATTCAATGCGTGATCGGCGGCAACTTTCGCGTGAGGCTGGTCGAGAGCAAGCTTGTACGCCGCCGTTTGCTGCCACTCGTAGCGGTTGTTGTACAGCACATTCGGCTTCCAGCGGGGAAGAATGTTCCACGTGATGTGGTCGTGCAGGTCGATCAGGCCAGGAAAGATGAAGCTGTCTGTCTCGACCATGAAAGGGTGCAAACCGCCGGGAGTTGTGCCAACTTCAAGAATCCGGCTGCCCGAGATCGAGAGCACGCCGTCAGGTAATACACCCGAAGGCGTTACGATTGCGCCCTTCAACGTTAACGGCCGTTCGTTTTGCGCCAGGCACTGAACAGCAAGGAGCGAGGACATCAGGAACCTCGCTGGCAGACATCGAGCTAACATCGGATGACCTCCCACTTCATTTGTCGAATGCGCGAGGGACGATTTAATGCTGGTTCCGGGACTCGTATTCTACGCTCGAGTCCGATCCTTTCCGGTGACCGGATTCCGGGGGATCGCTGAACTCTGTTTCGCCTCATCTTCGCCAAAAAAGGCGAAGAAAGCGCGATAAAACGGGGGGAGGGGGGTGGGTCCGCGTTCCCGTTTGCTTCAAAGCCAAATCACTTTCGGACGAAATGTCTGGCCGGCGGACCGGCGATAAAATGCCGGGCCGCTGCCTGCAAATTGGAACGCCCGCCGGGTAGGCGGGCGCTCTTGTCAGGCACTAATTCAATCATGACAGATTCGAATAATTAATACCTAATTTTTCGGAAATTAATTTCGCCAGCTTTTTCAGATACTTACGGCCTTTTTCCACAGGCAGAGGTCTTGACATGATTTGTTGAAGCGGTGCTAACGAGAGCGTCCAGCCGCCTACCTGTAAGCTCGTCACAAGGTGGTTCGACAGGCGCACCAAATCGGGACTATTTCAACAACCCTTCTCTTCGATTGACCTCGGCCTCGAGGGCCTCGAAAACCTCGCGATCAGTTGGGGTGTACCCGGGCCTACGCATGGCGTTGGCAACGATAGCCTGCACTTCCGATGTACCAGGCTCAGCGTTCCAAGGAATGATCAGCGAGATGGATCCAGGCGGCCCATTTCGAAGTCGCGAATAGCGAATGCCTCCCGCGACCACGATTGAGACCACGCGATCGCGATCATCGTCGCGCCGAAGTGGAAGCTTAGAGAGATCGAGCATCTTGAGCAAGCCCAGAATTGGCTCCTTTGAAGCAACGAAGGAAGCGTTTACAGCATTTGCGAACTGTGATGATCGAGCCGATCTCACGATGGAGTGAGTTCGGGAGAGGCCGCCGGTACTGCTTGTGGATGATCGGGGAAATTGGGGAGGAAGGCGTTTCGTCTCGTTTTCTTGTTTGACCTAAGGTCGAATGCCGAAGTTTACAATCCAATGCATTTTTTTTGCTCATTGAATGCGAGGGCATCCTACGCTTCAGCTTCCCAACTCCATTATTCCGGAGTCGGACCCCCATCGGTCCAGAACTTGGGATTCATCGGTATTAAGACTTTAGTACTGCGTCGGCTCGAGCACGATTGCGGGCACGTCAATCGAGATTTGGCGGAAGTTTCCTGCGGCCGGTTGTCGGAAGGGTAACCGGAATGGATACTGCGAATGCCCTTAATGCTTCTTGAAGTATTGCACCTCGCGCTCGTGCTGCTTAGCCTTCTCGAGCGTGTCGAAGGTTCCCAGATTCTTTCGCTTGCCGGTGGTGGCGTCTTTTTTGCGCGAATAGAGCCGGAATTGGCCCGACTTCAGTTTCCGTATCATGCGCAAACTAGATGCGTAGGATGAATCGTTTGTCGCCCGATCGCTTTGGAGGGAGTTTTGGGTCAAGGCCGGGATACTGAAATTCCGGTTTGACGGCACTTCCTGGAGAATTGCCGGTGCCCCCCAAATGGTGAGGAAGGAGGTGGCCAGGGTGGAAGACGCCGGCTGGCGTTTCGTTGCGACGGTGAAGGCTCCGGCGTAGACTACAGCGAGTTACAAATCTGCTGAGAGGGAATCGGCCGCCCGTTGCCAAGGATCGCAACACTTGCAATGACACTGTTGTTTGTGGGGATGCAATTGGCGGTGGGGACCGCATGGACGCAAAATGCTCCCAACGGCAAGCCCGGCATGGCCGCAGGAACTGCGCAAAAAGCCGAGTTCGATGAACAGCACCGGCCCGTGACGGCCGGCGGATTTGTGAAGGCCGGCCCAGTGGTGTTCAAAAATGTGGCGGCGCAGGCCGGGCTTGCCACCTGGCGCAACGTGACGGGAACTGCGACGAAGCGCCTCATTATTGAAGCGAAGGGGTCGGGGGTTTGCCTTCTCGACTTTGATCGCGATGGCTGGCTCGACATTTACCTGGTGAATGGATCGACGCTGGACGCAATGGCTGGCAAGGCCGAATCGCCGCACGCCGCACTTTTCCGCAACAACCATGATGGGACATTCACCAACGTGACCCAGAAGGCCGGCGTCGCCAATGATCGCTGGGGCCTGGGGTGTGCTGTTGGCGACTACGACAACGATGGGTGGCCCGACCTGTACGTGACCAACCTGGGAAGGAACCGGCTATATCACAACGAGGGGAACGGCACGTTCAAGGATGTGGCGGAGAAGGCCGGGGTAGCGCTGGACAACGGCTCGGCGAGTGTGGCCATCGATCACACGGGGGCGACGTTTGGGGACTACGACGGGGACGGACGGCTCGATCTGTTCGTGGCGGGATACATTCGCTATGACTTTAAGGAACCTCCCGTTGCGGGGACCAAGGCGGTGCGCAACGCCAAGTGCCAATACCGTGCCGTTGATGTTATGTGCGGACCGCGGGGTCTCCAGGGCAGCGGGGATCATCTGTTTCACAATAATGGAAACGGTACATTTACCGATGTGAGCGTGGAGGCCGGTGTCAGCGATCCCAGTGGGTACTACGGACTGGGCGCGGTGTTCGTGGATGTGAACGGAGACGGCAAAGTGGATCTTGCGGTGGCGAACGATTCCACCCCCAATTACCTTTACATCAACAAGGGGAACGGCACCTTTGACGATCAAAGCTTTGTGAGTGGCTACGCGTTCAACGAAGGCGGCCGCGAGGTGTCGAACATGGGCATCGCCGTGGGGGATTACGAAAACAACGGGCATGTGGACTTGGTGAATACCGATTTTTCAGACGATTACGACGTGGTGTTTCACAATGACGGACAGGGGCTGTTTGACGATTCGAGTTACAAGTCGGGGATCGCGGCGCCCACCGTGCCATTTGTCGGGTTTGGGGATGGCTTTCTGGATTATGACAACGACGGATGGAAAGATCTGCTGATCGTGAACGGACACGTGTATCCGCAGGTGGAGCAGAACCCCGACTGGGGCATGAGTTATAAACAGCGATCGCTGCTATTTCATAACCGGCGCGATGGCACTTTTGACCTGGTTGCGGCGGTTGAGGGCACGGGACTCGCGGAGGTTGGAGTGGGGCGCGGGGCGGCGTTCGGCGATTTGTTCAACGACGGGAAGATTGACGTTGTCATCAACAATCTCGATGGTGAGCCCTTTCTGTTGCGCAACGTGAATCCGGATCACCACAACTGGGTTACGGTGAAGCTGGTGGGAGGCCCAAAGAGTCCGCGCGATGCGGTGGGAGCGACAGTGTATGTAACCGCCGATGGAATTCGCCAGCGCGGGGACGTTTTAAGCGGAGGCAGTTATCTTTCGTCGAACGACTTCCGAGTGCATTTCGGACTGGGCGACTCAGCGAAGGTGGAATCAGTGGAGATTCACTGGCCCAGCGGGACCGTAGAGACAGTTCGATTGTCCGCGGTGAATCGCATCGTCGCGATCGAAGAAGGCAAGGGCGTAGTTGCCGATCCGTGCGCTTCTTGCGGGGCAGGGAAGCGGTAGGATGAACAGGAAAGACCGTTCGACTCCATGCGTATCCTGATTGCGACCTTGATGTTGTTCGCAGTGGCAGGCAATTCGGCCTGCGGTCAAGATCTGCCTGCACCCGAGAAGCTGGAGCAGGCCCGTCAACTGATTGAGGCGAGGGAACTCGACAAGGCCAATTTACTGTTGTCGGATCTATCGCAAAAATACCCGCTGAACGAAACCGTGCTGGTGGAACTTGGCAGGGTGCAGCTGGCGCAGGGTCTGAACGACGACGCCATGAAGTCCTTTGAGGCTGTGTTGGGCGTTCATGCCGGTTCGGAGCCTGCCCGGGATGGCGAGGTGAGGGCAGCGGTAGCTGCTGCGCTGGCGGATCGGAACGTGGGCATCGAGGGGGATGCACTGCTCTATTTGATTCGGGCCCGGAAATTTGTTCCTGACTCGCCCGAACTTCTGCTCGATTTTGGGGTGCAGGCGGAGAGCATGCGCATTTACCGGGATGCGGATTCGGCATTGACCAAGGCACATGAACTGGCGCCCGAAGACGCGAAGATTCTGTACGCATTGGCCCGGGTGCAGTTGGATGAGCAAAAGATGCCGGAGGCCGAGGCGAATCTAAGAGCCTATCTCGCAGAGAGGCCGAACGACGCGACGGCGCACTACGGTTTGGGTCGCTTGTTGCACATGGAGTTGAAAAACGAGGACGCGCGAGCGGAGCTTGAGCGGTCGCTGGCCTTGCAGGCGCGACAGAGCGCTTCGTACTATGAGTTGGGCGAGATCGCGCTTGAGATGAACCAGGCCATCGAGGCGAAGGCTGACTACGAGAAGGTTCTGGAACTTGCGCCGCACCACGGCGGTGCGTTGACGGGGATGGGCATTCTGGCTTTTCGAGCGAAGGACTATGCGAAGGCCGAAGAGTATTTGAAGAGTGCGGTGGCGTATGCCTCCGATTATCCCCGCGCGCATCATTACTACGCGCTTTTGCTGGCGAAGGTTGGGCGGCAGGAGGAATCGAAGACAGAGTCGGAGCTTGCCACCAGGCTTGACGAGGAGCAAGCGAAGACGAGTCATGGGAATTTTCTGACAGAGATTCATTAGAAGGCGTGTAAGGTAAGCTTGCTGCGATGCAAATAATTAACGATCTGCGCCGGTTCAGGCTATGGCGCTCGATTGCCGTGACGTTGTTTCTGGCCGTGGCTTTGGGATGCGAGAAGAAGCAATCGCCGACAATTATGGTGATTGCCCCGACGGGCGGCATGGAATATTGGGAACGCTTCGATCATGAGGTGAAGGCAAGCGCAGAATCTGCCGGCATTCATGCCGTGCTTGCCGCACCGCAATCGGTGACCGACTATACGGAACAGGCGCAGATGGTGGAGAACGCCATTTCCAGGCGAGTGCAGGGAATTATCGTGTCGCCTGCTCATCAGCTGGTGTTGACGTCGGTGCTCCAAAAGGCAGCGCAGGCTCGCATTCCGGTTGTGATTGTGGGAACGCCGGTCACACTTTCGAGCAAGGATTGTGCGGCGTTCATCAGCTGGGATGAAGCTGCTGCGGGCCGCCTGGCAGCAAGACGCTTCATCGCGCTGCTGGGAGGCAAGGGCGAAGTGGGCGTGGTTGGAGTGAGCCCGACGGTGGAAGGAAGTTCGTTGATTGAGAAGGCATTCGCGGACGAGATCGCGCGAACGCCCCGGGTGAAACTGGTGAGCGTGAAGTACGGTCTTTCTGACTGGGCGCGAGGACGGCAGGCGGTGCTCGACCTGGTTGCGGAACATCCGAACATCAAGGGCATTTTTACGACCGATGAGTTTTCGACGCACGCAGCTGCCTATGCTTTCGATCACAGTGCGCGAAAGCGGCCTTTTCTGATTGGTATTTCCGACGAAATGAATGAGCTGGTGGGGTTGCGTGACGGACGCACCGATGCGCTGATCATCAGCAATCCGCGAGAGCTGGGCTCGCGGGCCATGCAGGCGCTGCGCGCGGCACTTGCCGGATCAGACGCCAGCGCGTTTTCCACGCAACTTCCGGTGTATCTGATCGACAAGCAGTCGATGACGGACAATCCGGTGGTTGTGATGTTGATGAACAGTTCGGGATAGGGAAAAGAGTGTTCCACATCAGTTGGCGGAAATCTTGATGTTCCGCCACGAAGCCTGCGCGTAGAAGGACCGCAAGCCCGCGACGCCACCGGCAAGGCAATGATCGTCAACATAGTTGATGAGCGTAGGGGCGCGATTGTCCTCGGGTGTTACGGTGACGGTCAAGTTGCACCCCTGAGCCGAGAGCTCGATGCGATACCACGATCCAACCGAGACGGGTGTGGCAAGCGGTGAGGATGCCAGTTGATGCCAGTCGAAGGAAGCCCGGCCGAGCACGACGGTCTGGTTGTCCGGGCGAAGGCCTGCATAGTAGCCCTGATACGAATCGACGCCTTGTTGGGGATCGGTCGTTCGGATCACGAGGCCGGCATCGCCGTAGTGGGTTTCAGGGAAGAGCAGGTCGAATCGGACGTCGGCAGCGATTCGGTAATTGGCACCCTGGGAGTGCTGTGCGATGAGCATGTCGCCGCGGCCGTAGTTTGAATTGGTAAAGACGCCGGCTTGTCCTGTCCAACGGCCGCTAATCTGTTGCCACCCGTCCATGCTTTCATAGCGATTGCGGTTGGCGCGATCCGAGCGAGACCATGTCCACACAAGGGTTGCCACGACCAGCACTACCGTGAGTGCGATCGCGAAGAGGATCCAGCGTGCATACCGGGAAGGATTTCGCATGTGTGGCCCCTCAAGTATAGTGGGTGTGGTTTGTTTCCTCCACGGTTCATCAGCGGTTCTGAGGGCGCTCCACGCCAGAGCCGATTCGATCTGGCTCTGCTGTCGCGGCTCTGTGCTTTTTTCTTGGGGTTCATTCTGATCGTGTCGAGAGCTTCCGGCCAGGCGGGTGCCCCCCGGCTCCAGTCCATCGAGTCTGCCATTCAGGCGGTCGGATTTTCCCCGCGCCCCGTGCCGGTGGTGGTGCGGGGCATCGTGACCTTTAACCGACGCAAGATTGTGATCGAGGATCGAACCGGAGCAGCTGAAGTGGAGCCTCTGTCACCGGGCATCCAGATTGCGCTGGGAGACGAGGTCGAAGTTGCGGGCCGGATGGTGATCGCTCCAGTGCCCAAGGTCCAGCAGGGGGAGGTGCGCCGGCTGTGGGGTGGTTCGACACCTCTGCCGCTTTCAATTACACCCGATCAGGCGGCCGACGGAGAAAACGAGCTGTTCCTGGTGCAGACGGTTGCGGAGCTGATTGATTTCGCGCCGGCGGGGTTGACTGGAGTGCGACTGAATCTGCGCGGCGGGCATCAGAATTTCTCCGCGGTGCTACCGAGCGACGGTGCCGGCGGTGAACTGTCGACAAAGTCGATGCAGCCGGGGAACAGCCTGCGGCTAACCGGCATTCTAATGATCAACCATGAGCTACAGGCGAGCCGCGGCGATGCGTTCACGCTGCAGCTGCGGGCGCCGGAGGACATCGAACTCGTGGTGGGCCCCTCGTGGTGGACGCCGGCCCACAAGCTGTTGCTGGGCGGAATTGGACTGATTCTTGCGTTCGCGGCGCTGACCGGGTACTACCTGCTCAGGCAGTCTCGATATCGCGCCATTGCGGAAGAACGCGCCAGCATTGCACGCGACATTCACGATACCGTGGCACAGGGGTACGCAGGGATCGCGCTGCAACTGGAGGCCGCCCAACAGATGATCGAGCGAGATCCGCAGCGAGCCTGGGCTCTTTTGAATGAGGCGCTGCAACTTGTCCGACATAGTCGAGACGAGTCGCATCTGTCCATTGATATTCTGCGCTCCCTCTCCCGCAATGACAGGCTGGACCTCCTGGTAGCACACTGCGTTCAGCAGCTTAGCGCCGCATCCGGCATAGTGATCGAACAGTTGATTACTGGAGTTCCATGCATGCTGTCGTATCATCTGGTGAACAACCTGTTCCGAATTGCTCAGGAGGCACTGGCGAATTCGGTCAAGCATGCTCATGCGAACCGAATCGTTGTGCGAGTCGGTTACCAAAAGAGCGGAGTTTCAATTGAAGTGAAGGACGATGGGCGCGGCTTCAACAGGGATATGGTCCCCGGCCCGGACCAGGGGCATTTTGGCCTGGCGGGAATGCGCGAACGCTGCGCCGCGATCAATGCCAATTTTGAGCTTGAATCCACCGCATCAGGAACCCGCATTTGTGTAATGGTGGCACTATGACGAACCAACCAGGCTCGATTTTGACAAAGTCGGGACATGCCGGCTCGGCGCCTCGTTCCGCTCCGATTCGGATCGTGGTGGCAGACGACCACCTCGTATACCGCATTGGAATCAGAAACCTGATTGGTTCAGTGGCAGGCTTTGAAGTCGTTGGAGAAGCGTCTGATGGCCTGCAGGCAATCGAGCTTTACCGCAGGCTGAAGCCTGATGTGCTTTTGCTTGATTTGCGCATGCCACAAAAGAATGGAATAGAGGTCGTGCAGGCTATCCGCAAGGAGACAAGCGACGCGCGCATTCTTATCGTTACCAGCTATCAAACCGAAGAGGAGATTTTCCAGGTTCTCGAAGCCGGCGCTCTTGGGTACATCCTGAAAGACATGGGCCGGGAGACGTTGACCGACGCGATTCGTGTGGTTCACGGTGGTGGACGTTGGCTTGCGCCGAACATTCAGAGGCAGTTCACTGACAGGGCGCTTCGGCAACAATTGACTGCCCGTGAGATGGAAGTGATCCGGCTGCTGGCTCGCGGCCTGACGAATCGCGAAATCGGGAACGTGTACGGAATTTCTGCCAGTACGGTGAAGAATCACGTGAACAGCCTGTTGACGAAACTCGAAGTGGCAGACCGAACTGAGGCAGTCAGCTTCTGCCTTGCCAGGGGAATCGTGCGCCCTGAAGATATGTAGACCTTTCCTCAATTGAGTACTGGATCGCTTTAGCGAGCTTTGAGCGCGCCTCTATTGCGTAATTGATAAAAACGAGCACGTTAGATCATCGGTTTTGCTTTGTCAATAGGTAGACTCGCTCACGACGGACTCACGTAAATGCACTTACTCTCCGAAGCGCATGGGAAAAAGTGTCTTCCATGTAAAGGTTTCCATCAGCACCTAGAGGCTGAAGTGACCGGTGTTTTTTTGGAGGTACAAGTTGAAATTGTCCGCACTGTTTTGGAGATGCTGCACGGCGCTGTCGATGATCCTGGTGGTTGCAACGGTGGTTCATGGGCAGTCGGTGCAAGGCACGCTCGCTGGGGTAGTGACAGACTCCTCGGGCGCGGTGATTGCGAACGCCAAGGTTAACGCAGTCAACAGCGGAACAGGCAATTC
Organism: uncultured Acidobacteriota bacterium; assembly: GCA_963744185.1. GTDB lineage: Bacteria > Acidobacteriota > Terriglobia > Terriglobales > Acidobacteriaceae > Telmatobacter. The sequence continues at coordinate 223,096 of CAVUSR010000005.1, forward strand.
ATACACAACGACGACCACGTCCGAAGGCGACTTCCGGTTTCCCGATGTCGCCCTGGGGCGATATACCGTCACGATCAGTGCTGCGGGATTCAAGGCGTCGGTCACCGAGGGTGCGCTGGTTGAGATTGGGACCGTTGCTTCTCTGAAGATCGCTCTTCAACCCGGTGCGGCAACTGAGCAGGTCACAGTGACCAGTGAAGGACCCACGATCGAGGCTGAATCGTCCGACATTGGCGGTGTCATCAGTGCCAAACAAATCGTGGATCTTCCGCTGGCGCTCGGCGGCGTGGGTGCGATGCGAGCTAACGAAGCGTTTATTTTCCTGCAGCCGGCAACGACAGGGCCCGGGGCGGCGAACAGTAACAACGGCATCTTTCTGTCGAAGGTGGCAGGCGGGCAGAATTACGGTAACGAAGTGTTGATAGATGGCGCCAGCCAGCAGAGGAGCGAGAATGGCTCGTCGTATGACGAGGAAGCTCCTTCGGTGGAGGCCCTGGCCGAATTCAAGGTGACCACATCGTTACCCGCGGCCGAATTTGGCCGTACGACGGGCGGAATTGAAGACTTTGTGACCAAGAGCGGCACAACCGAATATCACGGCACTGGCTACGAGCTGTACCGCGATACTTCGCTGGACGCCAATACCTATTTCAATAAAGGCTGGAGGGCGTATTACTGCAACGGAGCCAACGACACGGCGGCATGCCGTGCGAGCTGGAACACTCCAGTCGATCACAAGAATGACTTCGGCGGCACCTTCGGTGGCCCGATCCGGATTCCCAAAGTCTACAACGGGCACAACAAGACCTTCGGTTTCTTCTCGTGGGAACAGCTGAAGTTCTCGACAGGCGGCACGACGACGGTGACCGTGCCCACACCGGCGGAAATCGGCGGCGACTTTTCGGATCGCCTGACGAATATTCAGGTGGGAACCAACTGCGATGGGACCCCGATTTACGCAGGCGAAATCTTCGATCCCGCAACAACCTATACCGGCACGGTGAACGGCAAGACAGTGGAATGTCGACAGCCCTTCGCGGGAAATATTATTCCGTCCGGCCGGCTCAGCTCGGTTGCCAAGGCGATGGCTGCATTTTATCCGAAGCCGACCTCGAGCAGTTTGAACGGAAACTACTCCCAACAGTCCGTTGCTCCCATCACGAATACCACCTACACGGTTCGAATCGATCACACCTTCAACGACAAAGCCAAGATCTGGGGATCCTACAACACGCGCCAGAACGATCTCTTCACCGGGGGATTGCCGAACCTTCCTTCGCCTGTGAGCACAAACGGATGGTGGCAGGTTTTCACAACTCACTTCTTCCGCGTAGGGTTCGACTACTCGATTACGCCCAATATTTTGGATTACCTGGTGATTGGCACCAACCGAAGCAACAGCCAGAACTATTCTCAGGCGGTTACGATCGGCAAGAACTGGTCGCAGCTGGTTGGTCTGGGTAACGCGGGTGGCAAGAACTTTCCACTGATCAGCACCGGCGATGCGCAGATTGGTCTTGGATTTCCGAACAATGGCGACAATGTGGACAACGGCCTGCGCTTGAATGATGCCATTGTGTGGACCCACGGGCGTCACAGCGTCAAGATTGGCGCGGATATTCGGTTCACCCAGTATTCCCCGATCAACGGACGCAATGAGTTCATCGACTTCAGCGGCAACGAAACGTCGGGCGCCCAGGGGCAGGGCGGGGGCATGGGTTTTGCAAGCTTCATGCTTGGTGAGGCAGACAATGGCGGCACCAACGTGGTTCTCAGAGGCCAGCGTTGGACGTCCTGGTATTACGCCGTCTTTGCCCAGGACGACTTCAAGATCACGCCGACGCTTACGCTGAACATCGGCTTGCGTTACGACGTCGACGTTCCCCGCAAGGAAGCGCATAACGACACTTCGAACTTCAGCTTCACTGCTCTTGATCCGGAAGTGGGTGTTCCGGGAGCGCTAGTGTTTGCAGACACCTGCAAGAGTTGTAACCCTCGCTGGGCCGATACGTGGATGAAGGATGTTGGTCCACGCGTCGGTTTCGCGTGGTCTCCGGCGTTTCTTCATCAGAAGACTGTCCTGCGCGGCGGATCCGGTATTCTCTACGGCCCGCTCGTTTACACAGATTTCGGTGGTGGTACGGTCACCGGCTATACAGCGAACCCGGTAGCTCCCAGCCACAACGGGTTTGATCCGTCGTTCGAAATCGATGGCGGGATGCCCGCGTTCACTCCTCCGCCCAATGAGGATCCCGGATATTACAACGGCACCTATGTGCCTGGATCTTACATTGCCAAGACAGCGGCCAGACCGGCAACTGTTTACAACTGGAACCTGGAGGTTCAGCATCAGTTGGCGGAAGACCTGCTGATGACCGTTGGCTATGTAGGGAATCGCTCAACGAATCTCACTTCGAACCTTCTGAACCCCAATAACATGTCAAAGAGTAACTTCGGGTTGGGTGACGCCCTTTACCAGTCGTTTAACGGAAACACCGCTGGCGTGGCGCTGCCCTTTCCGAAGTTTCTCCAGAATTGGGGAGGCAATCCGCAACTCCAGCAGGCCTTGCGGCCGTTCCCGCAGTATGACTTTATTGACCAGGGATGCTGTCTGGAAAACGTCGGGCAGTCAAGCTTCAACGCACTGATCGCCACGTTGCAGCGTCATTTCCACCAGGGCATGAACTTGCAAGTCTCCTACACGTGGGGCAAGACCTTTACGGATGCAGACAGCGCGCTGCCGAACAACGGCGTTGGGGTATCGCAGGACATGGATACCGACAACCTGCATCATGAAAAGGCGATTTCAGCGATGGATATTCGCCACACTCTGGTCATCAGCGGCTTTTATGAACTGCCGTTCGGCAAGGGCAAACCATTGCTCAACCATGGCTTTCTTACGCAGGTTGTCGGTGGATGGGAGATTGGCAGCGTGCAGCGCATGCAGTCTGGCCAGCCGCTGTCGTTCGGCTGCGAGAACGGAATTCCCGGATTCCAGAACTGCATCCGTTTCAGCAGGGTGCCGGGAGTTTCACTGAAGAGCGCAGTGTACAAACGGGGAGCGAAGCACATTCAACCGTTTGTCAAAATCGGCAATGGCGGTTCCGTCGATCCTAACTCGAACACGATGTTCAATCTGGAGTACGACGACGTGTATCGAAACGGAGGTGTCTCGCCGGTCGCCGGCGACCCGGTTGCATTCTTCGACACCAATAACAACTACGCGCGCGATTGCACCCCGGCCACGCAGCCAAATTGCAAGAGCGCGGGGCTCAATCAACCCTACAGTTTTGGCACCGGGATCCCGCGAACCACCAGCGAGGTGCGAACTCCAGCATACTTCAACAACGATCTGAGCCTGATCAAGAAGTTTACCTTTCACGAGAGGTACGCCTTCTCATTAAAGGGAGAACTCTTGAACACGTTCAACCAGCATACGTTTAACATCCCAGACCTGCAGCCCTACGATGCAGGCTCCTTCGGCCTCCCGGGAGGCACCGTAAACAGCCCCAGAAACGTTCAGCTGACTGGACGTATCACCTTCTAGTTCTACGTAAGCTCTTCGGTTGAACTTCTCCCGGAGGATGCGGCAGATCGCGCATCCTCCACTGTTCAATACAATGTTCGCTGCAGGGATTGATCGACAGCGGCGACGCGGCGGCGCGATCCTTGTTCGCTACGAGCTGCGATTTGGCTGGGAGAATTTCGGATGAGAACTCTGAAAGCGCTTGTCGTTACCCTGGGGCTGCTGTGTGGTGGGCATGGCTTTGCACAAGATTCGGCGCCTTCTCAGGCGCTCAACGATGACTTGATGCGAAGGGGGGCCGATGCGATTCGCGCAGGGAGATTTGACGACGCGGAGAGGGCATTTCAGGCGGCAGTCGACGCGGATCCACAGAATGCGATGGCTTTGATGGAGCTTGGTTTGGCTGAATTGCGCCTTGGCAAGCCGGATTCTGCTGTATCACGGTTGAGCGATGCGGTGGCAAAGTCGCCGGAACAGCAGGGGGCAAACCTGTTTCTCGGGATTGCCTATGCGCAGATGCATCGTCTGAAGGAATCGATTGATGCGTTGCATCGCGAAATCGAATTGGATCCAAAAAATGCACAAGCCAATATGTGGCTTGGTGTCGTTGAAATGGAAGACGGACACCCGGAGAAAGCGACTGGTCCGCTCGACCGCGCAGCGGAGCTTGCACCGGACGATCTGAACATCCTGGAGTATCGGGGCAAGGCACACGGCGATGTCGCGTTCGCCAGCTATGCTCACATGGCTGCCATCGATCCCAATTCATGGCATGTTCATAAGGTCCAAGGGCAAATGTACGCACAGGGGAACCAGCACAAGGAGGCGATTGACGAGTTCCTCGAGGCGATCAAGCTGGTGCCTAACAATTCCGACCTGTACGAAGAGTTAGGCAATGAGTACCGCAAATCGAGCGCGCTTGACCTGGCGCAGCAGGCATTTCACAAAGAATTAGAACTGAGTCCTAACAATCCGGTTGCCATGTATAACCTGGCCAAGATTGATATCGAAACGAACCATGTCGAAGAGGGCCTTGAGTTGCTTCGCAAGGTGGTGGCGAACTATGAAAATGTGCCCGCCACTTACTTCTATCTGGGCTTGGGAGAATTTGATAAGGGACATCCAGATGAAGCCGTAGTGGCATTGGAGAAGGCGCGTTCCATGCATCCAGAACCTGATCTTGCGCCGCGTATTGAATACGAGCTTTCACGCGTTTACCGCAAGCTGGGAAGAACCGAGGACTCGAGCCGCGCTATTCGTGAATACACAAGGCTGAAGGCGCTCAACACGAAGGTCAATCCTGCAGCACAGCCTCACCTGGCCGCGGGCCCAGGATCGGCGAGTCCGCCCGTCGATTGAAGGGCGACGACGAATGGGAGAGAACTTTTTCACTATCGTTGAGGGTGAGATAAGACAAGCGTCCCGGAATGGTTGAATTGTTGAGCTCAGGACGGGAAGAAGTTGCAAAGCTGCACATGGAGATTGTTGTGAAGAGAATCCTCAAGGGTTTGGCTTGCGCGGCGTTCACAATGGTGCTTCATGCGCAGATTTCGATCAAGAATCCAATCCCGCAATTGGCCGGCATCGACGTGAACGCCGCGGACGTGGTCAGTCAGCAAATCCCGCGTACTATCTTTGGGACGTTCCTGGAACCGATTGGCAATTCGACGTACAACGGGCTATGGGCCGAATTGCTCCAGAACCCAAGCTTCGAGGCGGGCTTGTGGAGCCCCGCAAAGGTCGCCGAGATGCTCCACGATAGCCCCGAGTTACGCCGCGCCGGCGATCTTGATGTGCCTTTGCCATGGGAGCCATTGGATCCACGCCAGGGAAACCGCTACGAGGTTGGCTACGGTGACGCGGCCAATTCGTGGCAATCGCTGCGAGTCTTCGGCGTGCCCGGCGAGCCAACCGGAATCAAACAGAAAGTTTATCTACCTGTCCACCGCACTCGCGATTACCAAGGCAGTTTTTATGCAAAGCACATCAGTGGAGATCGAGCGATCACTGTGTCTCTCCGCGTCCGGAACCAAGATGAGGTGCTGGCTCACCAGACGATTGAGGTTGCTGATGTCAATTGGGCAAAATATGCTTTCACACTGGAAGTTCCCGATGGCAAACTGCACCGGCTCGATCCCGCCGACTTCGTGGTTCAACTATCGGGCGATGAGCGAGTCGATCTAGATCAGTTTTCCCTCATGCCTGCCGATGCGAATGGTGGGCTCGACCCCGATGCTGTGAGGCTGGCTAAGGAAATGAATACGCCGCTGGTTCGCTTCGGTGGCAACTTTACCTCTTCGTACCATTGGACGGACGGCATCGGACCGCGGGACAAGCGCAGGAACACGATCAACAATTCATGGGGCATTCCAGAGTACAACAGTTTTGGCACCGACGAGTTCCTCGAGTTCTGCCGCCAGATCGGCGCCCAGCCCCAGGTGGCGCTTAACCTCGGCAGCGGAACTGCGGAGGAAGCAGCGGGTTGGGTTCGTTATGTCGACGAACATTGGACGCAGCACTCAGGCTTGCTGTGGGAACTCGGCAACGAATTGTGGGGCAACTGGAATCTCGCGTGGCCGACCCGCGATCAACTTGCGGTGCGAACCAAGGCCTTCAGCGACGCAATTCACGCCGTCGACCCCACGGCCGAGTTGATCGCAACCGGTGCCGATCCCGAGGTCTTTCATGATTGGAACGCGATCCAGCTTACCAATCCGCCAGGGACCTTCAAATACCTCTCGACTCACTTTGTGGTGGGCACGGGGGAAGTGCGCATGAAGTCTCCCACTCCTGATTTTGTAGCATCGGCAGCGCTTGCTTTGCCTATCGAACTCGAGAATCGTCTGCATCAAGCGCAAGACCAGATTGACCGCGCCGCTGGATACGGCGGCAAGGCCCATCTGGCATTCACAGAATGGCTGTTTATCGGTGAGCGGTATAACGCACCCAGTTTCACCAACACAGGAGGAGCCATTATCACTGGTGGTTTCTTGAACATGTTGCTGAGGAATTCGTCGATTGTTCCCGTCTCCGACATGACCGGGATCATGGAGTTTGCGGGGATTTGGAAGAAGCGCAGCCAGGTGTACGGCACCCCGGCCTATTACGTGTTCAAGCTCTACGCGAATGCCAAGGCTGACAAGACCATCGCGGTCACCACCAATGCGGGGAGCTATTCCGTCACGCAGGGAGTAAACCGACTGCCGGAGATTGCGTCGGTCCCGTACCTCGACGTGGTAGGAACCTTGAGCGCAGACGTCAAGACCATCACGCTGTTTTGCGTCAATCGCAGCCTCGACACCGACATCCCGGCCCTTATTAGGTTGCGGGGATTTGCCTCTGCATCAAAGGCCTTGGTGCACTCGCTTAGCTCAACCTCGCTGACAGATGTGAACGATGAAGATTCCCCCACGCGCGTGACGCCTGTTGACACGTACGAGGCGGTTTCGGCGAATGAATTGACTCACATCTTCCCTCACGCCAGCGTCACTGTCATATCCATCGATCGTAAATAGTTCCGAAAAGACAGGGCGAGCGGTCGCCCGGAAAGCTTTACAGAGGCACGACCCATGGGAAGGGCTCCAATCCTATTCCGACTGCAACTTCTATCTCCTGTGCTGTTGATCGGGCTGCTTTCGACTCTCTGTGGTGTGATGCCGGCCCAGCAACGATGGACGGAGGCGCGAGCGAGCCAGTGGTATCAAAGGCAGCCGCTTCTTTTGGGAGCGAACTTCCTGCCGTCAGATGCTGATAACGAGTTGGAGATGTGGCAGTCAGAGACGTTCAACGCTGAGGAGATCGATAAGGAATTGGGTTGGGCAGAATCACTGGGAATGAATACCATGCGCGTTTTCCTGCACAATCTGCCGTGGGAACAAGATTCTGCCGGTTTCAAGGTTCGCATCGATCAATTCCTCGCGTTGGCAGCCAAGCATCACATCCGCCCGCTGCTTGTGCTTTTCGATTCATGTTGGGATCCCGATCCGAAACTCGGTAAACAGCCGGAGCCGCGCCCCGGCATTCATAACTCAAGATGGGTTCAGGCACCGGGAAGGGTCATACTCGCCGATCCGCGGCAGTATCCTCGCTTAAAGGCTTATGTGGAAGGTATTGTCGGGACTTTTGCGAGCGATACGCGGATTCTGGCGTGGGATGTATGGAACGAACCGGATAACGACAACGCCAGTTCTTACGGGAAAGAGGAACCGCCCAACAAGCGGGAGCTGATTCTTGCGTTGTTGCCGGAGGTATTCGCGTGGGCTCGATCGGTCCATCCCGTTCAGCCTCTCACCAGCGGGGTCTGGACAGGCGATTGGTCAAGGCTGGAAAGCATGTCTCCCATGGGGCAAATTCAAATTCAACAGTCAGACATCATTTCATTCCATAATTACGACTGGCCGGAGGGATTCGAACAGAGGGTTCTCGAGTTGAAACAATTCCATCGGCCTATGCTTTGCACCGAGTACATGGCGCGTGGGGCGGGAAGCACCTTCGATACGATTCTGCCGATCGCCAAGAAGTACCGCGTGGGCGCAATTAATTGGGGTCTCGTGAAAGGCCGGAGCCAGACCTACTTGCCTTGGGATTCATGGCAACGGCCCTACATTGACGAAAAGCCGACGGTTTGGTTTCACGACATTTTCTACGAGGATGGGAAACCGTATCGTGAACGCGAGGTGGAGCTGATGCGGAGCTTCGTCGGCAAACGATAGCCATATTGACGAGGATGTCATTCCTGACTGTGCGCAGAATATAGCTTCTGGCTGAGAGCGAATTCCCTTTGTGCGCGTTCGGCCTGGCCAGCCTGGCGCAAAGCTCGTCCGAGTTCATAATGCGTCTTGGGGTCTTTGGGATCGAGCCGGGTGGCCTGCTCCAGTTCGGCGACACCCGCGGCGCTCTGACGGGTGGCAATTAATGCACGACCGAGTTTTTCATGACACGATGCGTTGTCTGGGTTGATATGTTCGGCGGCGCGAAGCGGCTTGAGAGCCTCGTCCATTCGACCCTGATCGACAAGAAATCCTCCCAGATCAAAAAAGGGCCACTCATCAGTTCCCGATTCGTTCGCCCATCCGGCTGCTGTCTTCAGGGCTTCTTCCGCCTTTTCTGTGCGATTCAGTGCTGCGTAAGCCAGGCCAAGGTTTTCCTCAGCCTTCAAGTGCTGCGGGGCTATCGTGAGAACCTTCTCGAAGGTCTTGCTTGCATCGGTGAATCTATCTTTTGAGTAGTAGCAGCGGCCCAGAGCGTAGAGCACGTCCACGTTCCGAGGTTCGATTTGACTGGCAAGTTCGAGCCAATGAATCGCGTCTTCGAAGTCATTGAGCAAAACGTAATCCAGAGCGACGGAACGCAATTCATCGGCCGTCGGCTTACGCAAGCGCGCGGACGCCGTGTAGACTTCCAACGATTCTTTTGGCTTGGCTTCTTGTCTTAATACCAACGCCAAGGCGTATAACAACTCCGCGGAATCAGGGTGTGCGGTAATCGCCGCGCGCAAATCGGATTCTTTCTGCGAGAGGCGCGGCGTCACTTCTAGTTGTTCCACTGAAAAAGGCGGCGCTGACTGATGAGACTCCTTTAGCGCCCCCGAAGCCTGAGCGCTGGTCAACGGTTGCAAAGCGACTGATAAGTAAAGAACGGCGAACAGTTTGAAATATTTCGGCAATGCCTATACTCCATCGAAGATCATTTTCATTCTTTCAAATTGTGGTCCGCTTCACCACTGGGAATTGTCGCCCTACGTCATAAGCAAGGGTGTTCGGCTTGAAAGGCAATCTGCGGATAAATTCGGCCCATCGCTGCATACCAGGCGTTGAGGTCCCGGAGCGCAGAAGTGACTAGGGAGACAACGTTACGAACCAATCAGGATGAAGTGTTCCAGTTCCTTTCCTCATGAGGTTTTCCGGTCATTCGCACCGCGCGCTTGACGGCTGGTCACATCGCTGATCCCACGACGTTGACGGAACGCCATTTTCACTGTCCAAAGTGGTTGAGTGCACCATAGAGAATTTGAGACACTAAGCGGCACCGATTGGAGGTCGCAGGAATGGGGAGCTTCCATCAAGACTTGAATTATGCGGTCCGTCAGCTTGGCAAAGCACCCGGCTTCACAGTCACGGCTATTGTCACGATAGCGCTGGGAATCGGCGCAAATACCGCAATCTTCAGTGTCGTTTACGCTCTCTTGCTGAAGTCGCTTCCCTTTTACAAAGCGGAGCGACTTGTCAGTATTCTTGAAACTCATCCTCAGGCGACCGGTGGCCGCGGAAGCAACTTATCCGGATTTCAAAGACTGGCAGGCCCAACAGAAGAGTTTTGAACAACTCGGTGCCTACTCGACATTGAACCCCGAGTCGGTCGCGCTGAGCAGCGCGGGCCGTTCCGAACAGGTTCGCCGAGTCCTCGTTTCGGGCAATTACTTTTCCGTGTTAGGTACTTCGCCGCTGCTTGGGCGAACAATCAATGAACGAGATGAGAACGATGGAGCCGATCATGTTGCGGTGATCAGCGCGCGCGCATGGGAAGAGATCTTCGGCAGAGACCCGGCAGTCGTGGGCCGGACAGTCCATCTTGACGGAACCGGTTTCACGATTGTGGGCGTCCTTAGATCAGGACAATCCTTTCCTGCCGAGGGAGAGGTGTGGCTGCCGCTCTCATTGATGGACAAACCAACCCAAGCGTCGCGCGTTTGGCACTCGGTGCGAGTCATCGGCCGGTTGCGAGACGGCGTCAGCCTCGATCAGGCGCGTGCCGACATGAGTGCGATCGCTGCGAGGATCGCGGAGTCAAATCCTTCCACCAATCGCAAGGTGGGCGTTCAGCTTGATCCAATCCGAGAAAAACTCATCGGAGGATACAGGCCGGCGATTCTTTCAGTCATGCTCTCGGTCATTTTGGTTTTGGTTATCGCCTGTGCCAATGTCGCGGGTCTGCTGATGGCGCGAGCGACAGCGCAGAAGAAAGAAACCGCCATCCGCCGGACGCTGGGCGCGAGCCGCATCCGCCTTTTTTCTCAGCACGTGGTTCAGACCGCTACGATCAGCTTGCTTGGCGGCGTCCTGGGAACAATCCTTGCATGGGTCTGGCTGCCATTTCTCATCTTCGCGTTATCTCACGAAGCCGGCTTTGACGCTTCGCTTATCCATAGTATCCACATCAGTTGCCCGGTCCTGCTATTCACCCTGGCTATATGTGTTGTTACCTCCGTGCTGTTTGGCGTTGTTCCTGTTCTCAAGATCCCGCGAAGCCTGGCGGCAAGTTTGCTGGGCGGAGATCGGGGCCACACAACGCGGGGAGGCCTGGGACGCTCAGCTCTCATTTCGAGCGAGATAGCATTGGCAGTGGTGGTGTTGTTTTTAAGTGCGTTGACAATGCGGAGCTTCCGCGAACTTCTCGCTGTCGATCCGGGATATCGGACTGAAGGAATTCTTACCTTCGAAGTCTCTCTTCCTGGTCCGCAGTACCAGGCTGGAACCCCAGCCGTTGGTCAATTCTTCGGGGAATTGTTCGACCGGCTAGGTCGGCTTCCCGGCGTGGCCTCTGCGGCCAGCACTACCCAAGAGCCTCTTACTCCCTCGCTTTCCATGACACGATTCCTCGTAGAAGGCGCGCCACCCTTGGCGCCTGGCGCTTTTCCCATGGCACAGATTCGTTATGTCAGCCCAAGGTTTTTTGAAACCATGGGGCTTCGTTTGGAAGATGGGCGAGTCTTCACACAAAAGGACACTGATGACCAGGCCGCTTTTTTCGTAGTCAACGAGGCGTTTGCAAAGAGATATCTGCCTGACCGAAATCCGGTAGGTTCTCACATTCTCATCGGCGTGCTTTCTCCCAAGCCAACCAGCGTGCCTGTTGTTGGCGTCGTGAGCGATGCCCATGAAGTTGGCATTGAGAATGCACCCCCTCCGGAGATTTTTCTTCCTGGCTTCGGCTTGCATGAAGTTGTTCTCGTTCGCACAACCGCAGACGCTGCATCTGTGATCCCCGCTGTGCGAGCCATAGTGCGCGAAATGAATCCCGATCAGCCGATCTACCATGTGCAGACGGTCGAGCAGGCCATCTCAGACGCCATTGCCATCCAAAAAATGACGGCATCGACTCTCGCAGTCTTCGCCGTCGTCGCGTTGATGCTAGCGATGATCGGGATCTACGGTGTGCTCGCCTATTCCGTAACTCAACGTACCAGGGAGATTGGAGTAAGGACGGCCGTTGGTGCCCAAAAGATGGACATCCTCAGACTTGTCTTGACCGAAGCTGCACGGTTGTCCGGAGTTGGATTTCTGGCGGGATTTGCCATCGCACTTGCCGCCGCGCGGATCACAGGCCGGTTACTTTTCAAGACCAGCACCGTTGATCCGCTCTCATTGGTAGCGACTTGCGGCATCCTTCTTGTCGTGGTGGGACTGGCCGCGATAATTCCCGCACGCAGAGCCGCGTCCTTAGACCCAACGGAGGCCTTGCGGACCGAGTGATCCGGCCGACCGATTTGAAATGCCGAGGCGGATCCGCGCGTCATGGGATGGGGCAGCGACGTCTCAGAACCGCGGCAATTAGCCGCTAACTCCCCGCGACGCACAAACCGATGCGCCACGTCACCTGACCCGGCAGTGAAATCCTCAACATGATCTTGCGTTCGCATCCTAGCATTGCAGGAGAACTTCTGTGTGCGTCGCCATTTCTGTTGGAGAACGCAAAAATGTGACGAACGGCCGCTGATCCGTGGCCAACCGGATCGATGGCGAGTTGAAGCATCCTGCCGATGGGATAAAGCTGGTATCAGAGTCGGAAATTGCCTGTTACAGAGCGAAGAAACCCAAGTCTACCCCCTAACAAGTCCAACGTCGCGGCTCGCAATGTCAGGTAGCCGTGGCCATCATCAGGATCTTCATTGGAGGGGGTATGAGAACCTTAAGTTGGGTTCGTCAAACAGTGCCGGCCTTTCTAATCCTTGACTTGGCCGCTGCAGCTCAGTCCTCTATGGTCAACCCTGCGCCGGTGACTCCGGACATTGCGAATGTTGACGTTGCCACAAAGCCTCTTTCAAGCCAACAAGAGTTCAAGCTGGGAACTGCTTATCTGACAGGGCAAGGTGTGCAGCAAAGCGATAAACTGGCGGCATTCTGGTATGAAAAGGCAGCCCAGGCCGGAGACCCGAATGCACAGAATGACCTTGGATACTTGTACCAGGTTGGAATTGGTGTTTCTGCGGATCCAGCGCGCGCGGTGAATTGGTATAGTCTTGCTTCGGCTGCGGGACTTCCCATGGCAAAGGTGAATCTCGGTGTCGCGTATTTGTGGGGGAGCGGCGCGCGAAAGGCCCCGTCTCTTGCCCAGCAACTCTTTCGCGAGGCTGTGAAGAAAGGCGTTGGGGTTGCAGCTGCGTATCTTGGAAACATGTACTATTCCGGTCTTGGAGTTGAGGTAGACCGAGAACAGGCCAAACGTTGGTACGCGGAAGGCGTCAAATTGCACAATCCGGTCGCCGAATACAACATGGCTACCCACTTTTCCATGGATTCTGACATGTCAAAGGCCGCCAATCTCCTGCGTGATTCAGTCGGTGGCGGTTACACCGCGGCCATGCATTCCCTGGGTTTCCTTCTCTTTAAGCATCCGGAGTTGGCGAAGTCGCCCGACGAGGGCCGCCGACTTCTGGAGGAAGCTGCTGAGGCTGGGAACTGGCAATCAGCTGCCGCACTGGCGGTGGTGGCGCGCGATGGACTAAGCGGACCGGCGGATAGCGCGGCGGCATATCTTTATTTTCGGAAAGCCGCCCTGTCAGGCGGAGAGCCGGCCATGAAAGTGGTGCATTATGATCTTGAGAAACTGACGGCGAGTCTGGGCACGCAATCCACGAACAAGCTCGATGCCGAGGCAGCGGCGTGGCACCAAAAGCATCCAAAAGCGGTCGAATATGTGATCCAGGGAAATAAGAAGAAAGGGGTGCCTGCATACGTGCTCGCGACTCCGGTCCCGGGAGTACACGCTGGCGCCCTGATTTCTACATTTTCGGCTGAAGGTTCCACTCGCGAACCGATGTAATGTAAGGAGTGGTCTCCCAGAAGAAAGCAGAGGACAGACGACTGAAGCTCAAGTCGATGCTCGGAATTCAAACCAAGCCGAGATTCATGCATCCGGCTGTTTTCCTGCCGGCGTTCACGTGCCTCGGCCTGCTATTCGCCTTTCAAGAGTGGATGAGCCTCCGGCTGTGGGGTTATCACATTCGGGCGCAGATCGTCTTTTTATCCTCGGGGACCGACTTCTTAACCTGGGGAATCATCTGCTGGCTGGTGTGGCGGTTGCTCAGGGACTTTATAAGAACAGCCGACTTTCGCCAGATTCTTACCAGGGTGCTTCCCCTGAGCATTGCAGCCAGTGCGATTCAGGAGGTCGTCACCGTAGCATTGTTTCCCAATTTACCCCTTGATCTGCCCCACATGCATTATTGGCGTCGACTGGCCTTTCACTTCAGGGCTGAGATACTCGACAATCTCGTGATCTTCTGGTGCGCTTTCTTCCTGTTCCGGGGTCTGAGCTACTACCAGCAATTTCGCGAGAAAGAGCAAGCGGCATCCCAATTGGAAGCTCAGCTTGCCAATGCGAGACTATCTGCTCTGCGGATGCAGTTGAACCCGCATTTTCTTTTCAATGCCATGAACAGCATCTCCAGTATGATGCACTGTGACGTGGAGGCGGCAGATGCCATGCTCGAACAATTGAGCGGCATTTTGCGTATGACACTGGAGCGCGGAGAAATTCAACTGATTACAGTGCAGGATGAGATGGAATTCATCGAGGCGTATCTGGCGATACAGGGCCACCGGTATGCGGGTCGCGTAACCCAACGGGTTGCGGTCGACCCGGACCTGCATGACGCGCTTGTTCCTGCAATGATTCTTCAGCCGCTGGTCGAAAACGCGTTCGTGCACGGTTTTTCTAGGATGTGCGATGGAGGCGAACTGTCAATTTCGATCCGAAAGCGCGACAATCAGATCGCAATCCGAGTCAAAAACAATGGCTCCCGGTCCGATTCCGGCAAGAATCGAGCTGAAAGGCGGCCCGGCGTTGGCCTGGAAAACGTCAAGTGTCGATTGCGCCTGCATTACGGCCAGGATGCGACATTTCGCGCGTTTCACGTGGCTCCGGACTTCTTTCAGGTCAGCATCACGGCGCCGATGCAGTTTGCCAAGAACAGTCCCGAAACACTTTTGAGGTATGAGTTGCAATGATACGGGCCGTTATTACAGATGATGAAGTGCTGGCGAGACAAAAGCTGCATCAGCTCCTGCGCAGCGAGCCGGACGTTGAGATTGTGGGTGAGTGCGCTACTGCGCGGGAGACTGTGGAACTGGTTTGTGCAACAAACCCTGACCTTCTATTCCTCGATATTCGCATGCCGGATATGGATGGGTTCGACGTGATCGGAGCTTTGACGAGCAGGAAAGAAGGTCCATTGCCGCACGTGGTCTTCACGACTGCGTACGATCAGTTCGCGGTTCGGGCGTTTGAAGTTCACGCCATCGACTATCTCTTGAAGCCGTTTACAGTCGAGAGGCTGCGGTCGTCGATCGAGCGGATGCGGTCTTTGGCGACCAAATCTGGGGAAGATGGTGCCCCGAATCCAAAGACAGAAACCACTGACGGCGGCTTTATTTCGAGAATCGTCTTCAAGTCAAGAGGGCGAATTCTGTTTTTGCCCACGTCCGACATTCACTGGATTGGCGCTGAAGAGAACTACGTTCGCGTGAATACCGGCCGTGAATCGCATCTGCTTCGAGAGACCATGTCGAACTTGGAAAAGCGGCTGGATCCCAAGGTATTTCTGAGGGTTCACAGGTCCTTCATCGTGAATCTGCATTTCGTGAAGGAGATCCGAACCTCAGCGGATGGTGAGTCCGTAGTCGCGCTCCTCAATGACGAAAAGGTGGCGATGAGCCGCACTTACCGGGCGCGTATTCAAGAGCTCATTCACAGGTGAAACTTAGTGTTATCGTTGGTGCAAGTTGTATGTCCAAGGAGATTCCGCGCGTCCGCAAGCCCTACTGGAAAATGTACCAATATAGCAGATAACTCCCAGATTCAGTAATGTTTGGCCATGATTTGGTTTCAGGCCGAGAGTCATTCCTCCTGTGAACTGAGAGAGCCGCCCCTCCAACTTGCCGCTTGTCACATTGCATCGGTTGGGAAGCTCTTTGGACGACCGACTGCACATGAAGCGCGTGGGAGGTTCTCCTTACGATGCTGTCATCTAGTGTTCTCCAACAGGAAGGTCAAGCTCAGCACAATACCCTGGGCCGCATAACGTCCAAGGACTCCGGGGCCATCGATGTCAGGGCTGAAGTTCAAGCCGATGCGAAAAGGCTCTTTGTTGCACTCACGGAGCCCGAATTTCTGGAGGCATGGGTATGTCTGCCAGGATCTCCGACCGGTCTCAATCCCATCGTTTCACGAACGGGTGAAGACCTTCATTTCGCTTTCATGCATCCCGAGGCCAGGGCAGAGGTTATCGTTTGGGAGGGTCTGGTGCGCCGGCGGCGGAAGATTGTCTTCCGGTGGGCTCGATATGCGCGTTCAGCGAGATCTGCGAGCACCGTTGACATTCGACTTCGAGGCAATTTTGGAAGCACAATCGTCGACCTCAGCCACCGCGGCATTGGCGACTTGGAAGAATGCGATTGGTGCAAGCAGTTGTGGAAGAGGTCCCTATCGAGGTTGTCAGTTCTCATGCAAACTCCGGCGTGTCATCAACGTCTACCGGCGGACCGCACCGCACGGGCGTGAGAGCCCAGATCGCCTTAAAGCGCCGGGTCGTCGGGCAAGTCAGCTTTGCGAAAAGCCTCAATCAAGTGACGAACCCAGCAACGCCGGCCGCTCAGAGGAAAGCTTCAGCATCAATTCGCCGAACAGCGTGTTTGCCCACGCAAACCACGGTCGCGTGAACTTCGCTGGATCGTCCTTCTGAAAAGTCTCGTGCATGAAGCCTGTTCCAGCGGTGGTATCTCGCAACCAGCGCAGACACCGGCGAATCTCGGCATCGCTTGACGATGTGAACGCCCGAAAGAGAATCGACATTGGCCAAATCGCATTAAGCCCTTCGTGCGGACCGCCGATGCCTTCCGCAGCGGAGCCGCGGAAGAAATACGGATTTTCAGCGCTGAGGACGAAGGCGCGGGTTCGCTGGTAAGTTGCGTCGTTCTCCGGGCAGATTCCGAGGTAAGGGAGCGAGAGAAGTCCCGGAGCGTTGGCGTCGTCCATGAGCAAGTGGTTCGAGTATCCGTCTACCTCATAAGCCCAGATCTTGCCAAACCGCGGATGATTTGCCTGCCCGTATCGAGTCGAGGCCTGCAATACCTCCGCGGCCAGTGATGAAGCACGCGTGGCGAGATCGGCGTCATGCGCGGCATCCCGAGCCAACTCTGCCAGCTGACCGAGAGACTTCGCCGCAAACAGATTCGCGGGAACAAACAGCGGATAAATGCACGCGTCGTCGGAGGGGCGGAACATGCTGAAAATCATTCCATTGGGCCGCGCAGGGTTTCCCATTCCCGACAGGGCTACGGTGTCATAGGGGACGGAACTGTCTCGCTGAAAGCTGTAAGGTCCGGGGTTGTTCCTCCGTTGCTGCTCGCGGAAGGTGCGTAATATGGCTTCTGCCGCCGCTTTCCACTGCGCGTCGAAAGGGGCGCTATCTCCGCTTGAATTCCAGTAACCGTGGGCGAGCCGGATCGGATAGCAGAGCGAGTCGACTTCCCACTTCCGCTCGGCCACGCCAGGATGGTGTTCGGTCTTGTCGTTCACGGCCCACGAGAGCGGAGCGTCGGCCGAATTGCGCGTGAATGCATTGGCATAGGGGTCGATCAAAATCATCCGCGTCTGTCGGCGCACGACGCCCTCAATCAACGCCCGCAGCTTATCATCCTGCCGAACAAAGGCAAGGTACGGCCAGACTTGCGCCGAGGAATCCCGGAGCCACATGGCATCGATATCCCCGGTGACCACGTAGGTATCGGGATGCCCCTCGAAGGTGCCATGAAACACGGTTGTATCAAGGGTGTTAGGAAGGCAGTTCTCTACCAGGACGCGAAGAGCTGGATCGGCTACCTTTTGCTGCAGTGTTTTGATAGCGGCTTCAACCGATTCAGCGGAAAAGTGGCGATCGGCAACTGCCGGTCTGCCGTGGGGAAGCCCGGTCTCTTTAGATGAAAACGAAAATGCACCCGGTGACGCTGCCTTTGTCAAGGCATACGCCGGTGCGCCAATCAGAAATTCGCGTCGGTTGGGCAAGTAAGTGGCCATCTCAGTTCCATCCTGTTTCCGGTTTCGCTTGAACAGAGGTCCAGCGTCTGGCTGACATATCGCCGTTCCTGTCGCGACACCCGGTAGATTTTAGCAACAACAATTCGTGTCGTCCCGGCCAGGCTAACGAATTTCGGCGTTCGGCGGACTTGCGCGCTCACCAATATCGTGTCACGAATATATATATGGATGAACTATCGAGCATTGGCCAAGACCTGCTTCTCACAACCTTGGCTGACTTTCGCTATGAATTACGACGCTTTCTGCTTTTTAGCGAAAGTGCCGCTGTGGAAGCAGGATTGCACCCACAGCAGCATCAACTGCTTCTCCAGGTGGCTGGCGCTGCTGAGAATCGGATGGTCACAATTTCATATGCGGCCGAACGGCTCGGGTTGAAACACAACAGTGCTGTGGAACTCGTCGATCGCTCGGAGAGAGAAGGGTTACTGGAACGTATATCGGATGTACATGACAAAAGGCGTGCAATTTTGCGTGTCACTCGCAAAGGCAGGCTGATCCTCGGCCGGCTCGCAGGCGACCATGCAAAGGAATTGAATGAGCTGGCGCCCCGCCTGACAACGGCTTTGAAGCACATCGCATTCAATGCACATAAAGCTAGCGATACGGAGGCCCGATGAAGTCTCGGCCGTCCGCGCTGCGCGATTTCACGGTAGATCGACGAGTTTGGCTTCTTTCGGGGGTTGCTCTATTAATCGGCGCAAGTGCAGCAGGTTTGGCCGTGCTCCTGCTGCGAGCCATCGCCCTGGCGACAAATCTCTTTTACTACCATCGTCTGAGCTTGGCTCTAGTCGGACCCGCTGGCTCACCGCTCTCACCCTGGATCATGCCTTTCGTACCTGTTCTGGGCGGAATTCTCGTTGGACTCATCGCTCACTATGGGTCTGACAAGATACGTGGACACGGGATTCCAGAAGCGATTGAGGCAATCCTCCTGCGCGGTGCACGCGTAGATCCGAAGGTCGCGATCTTGAAACCCCTTTCCGCAGCGATAGCCATCGGCTCCGGGGGGCCATTCGGCGCGGAAGGCCCGATCATTATGACGGGAGGCGCCTTCGGATCGCTCGTCGCGCAGTGGCTGCATCTAACGGATGCCGAGCGAACGACGCTGCTGGTGGCGGGCGCGGCTGCGGGGATGTCTGCGACGTTTGCGGCACCGATTGCGGCGATTCTGCTGGCAGTCGAGTTGCTGCTGTTCGAGTGGCGGCCACGTTCTCTGGTGCCGGTCGCAGTTGCAAGTGTTGTTGCTGCAGCCTTACGGGTCAGTTGGCTGGGAGCCGGGCCATTATTCCCTGTTGAACTACACTCGTCCACTCCAATGGTCCTGGCGCTTCTTGTTGCCGCTCCACTTGGAATACTTGTTGGCTTTGCCTCGGCTGGACTGAGCCGCCTGATGTATCGCCTCGAAGACGGTTTCGAGCATGTCTGTGGACACCTCCGAATCCACTGGATGTGGTGGCCGGCAATCGGCGGCATCGGAGTGGGCATCGGCGGCCTGTTCTTCCCCCGCGGTTTGGGCGTTGGGTACGACAACATCGCGGAACTTTTGCGCGGGAACGCTCCAATCGCGATGCTGGTCGGACTGCTTGTGGCCAAATCTTTGATGTGGGCATTCTCTCTGAGTTCCGGTACGTCGGGAGGTGTTTTGGCTCCCTTGCTGATGATCGGCGCTGCGCTGGGTGAGCTGGCTGCGCGGCTGCTGCATATGCCGGGAGAAATACAAGCTGTCTGGGCATTGTTGGGAATGGGTGCGATGCTTTCGGGAGCGCTGGGCGTGCCCCTCACTGCGATCCTCTTCTCACTTGAGCTGACCCATGCCCTCCCGGCGCTTCTGCCGCTGACACTCACCTGTACGGCGTCGTACCTGGTTACATCGCTGATTATGCCTCGATCCATCCTCACGGAGAAGCTGAATCGTCGTGGATACCATCTGTCTCGAGAGTATGGCGTCGACCCACTTGAGATGGTTTGTGTCCGAGATGTCATGGCGGAGCTGTCAGTCGAGGCTAATGAGATTAGTAACAAATCTGCAAAACTGCCTGACGTCCATGCTTATACGGATGAAACCTGCCGGGCCGTCGCGGAGGAGATGGCAATGAACCGGGTGTTGAGGATGCCTGTGGTAGACCGCGAAACCGGCCTTGTCTGTGGAAGCGTCAGCGCGCAAGAGTTGTTGGCTGGACGGAGGCGAACTGTGGTGCGAGAGCTGGAGAGAAACAGGTCTTTCCAATTTGAGTCTCAGAGCAAACAGTGAATCAAGCTACGCCGCCGACTCTCTGTACACATCAGATCGCGGAGTTGTAGCAGTCAATGTGACTGGGAACAACGCCGCAGGACTCTGAGTGGACGGGATTCGCGAATAACAAGCCAATATGTTTCAATATTCTAGGTCGACGGTATAGACATGCCCAAGATCAGCACCCCAGAACCGACAGGGCCGGTCACAAATCCGTGGTCTTGATTCTGGTCAGAATTCAGATCAAGGGTCCCCTCGAGCGAATCTTTGGCGGCTGGCCACAGAACCGTCACATTGACAAGTCACTGCTATTTAAAATAGAAGTGCGAAGTCTCAAAATGCCTAAGGTATTGCATTCTCACTATTTATCGAAGTAAGCCCGGATGGCGAAATTGGCAGACGCAGCGGACTTAAAATCCGCAGGCCGCAAGGCCGTGGGGGTTCAAGTCCCCCTCCGGGCACCAAATAAATCAATGACTTATGGTGATTATCTCGGAAGCGGGCATCCCGGAAGATATTCGAAATTTCAAAGGCAGGATGAAACTCATTCTGGAGGCCTTCGCCGACCGGGCCGCCGAAGAGATTAAACCTTCTGACATTGATACCTGGATTAGTTCTCACAAATAATCAGCCGCGACGAAGAACCGCTATAAAAATGTGTTTGGAAAGACGTTCAAGATTGCGCTGGTAGACGGCAAGGTCACGAGCAATCCCGCGCGGTTGGTTGAGCAACGCGCGGAGAACAATGCCCGTATTCGATTCCTGTCAGCAGACGAGGAAATGAGACTACGTGCAGCAATCAAGAAGAAATTTGCGAAGCACATGCCGGAATTCGAGTTGCACTGAACGCTGGGATGCGAAAGAGTGAGCAATTCAGTCTGAAATGGTCCCAAGTCTCGCTGACTCGGAAACGTATCAGATTGGAGAAGACGAAGAATGGAAGTGATCGAGAGATTCCGCTGAACAAAACCTGTCTCAGCGTTCTCGAAGCGTTACATGCCACCCGGCCGCACAATGGTCGCGTGTTTCTTTCAAAGTACGGACGTGATCTCAACAATCCCAGGGTTTGGTTTGAATTGGCCCTCGAAGAGGCCAAAGTGAAGAACTTTCGCTGGCACGACCTTCGCCATACCTTCATCAGCCGATTGGTCATGAAGGACGTAAACCTGCGAACAGTGCGGGAACTTGCTGGTCACAAAACAATTTCAATGACGACTCGCTACGCTCATCTGGCTCCGGAGCACAATCAGGCCGCAATTGAAAAGCTCGATCCGGCAGCTGCGTGAAGCCCGCTAGTCAGTTGCCGCCGTTTGCCCTCTTAGGCACTGTTTCATCAAGTCCCTGATTCTGTGGCTGGAAGCGGCTTATCGATCCTTCCGAAGAGTGTTGGCCAACCTTCATTTGATCTGACGAGAGTGCGGGTATGCCGCAGCGGACTGAATCTTGGTGGTCTTCTCTTGCGAAGCGCCGGACAGCACTTGCTGGAATAAGAATCTTGCCACCGACCCGCCGCGCGGTGAGCCGTCGGTTGTGATGAGGTAATCGATCGATCGAATGCTTAAGCTGAGTGCTTCGGCGGTATCGCGCCGGGAATAGAGCAATTTTTCTACAGAGCGATCCATGCATAATCTCCTTCTCAAGCCTCGACTCAGCGAGTAGCGCGCTCAAGCTTCAGTGACAGGGCCGGCCCGTTGTTCAGAGAGTGAATCAAAATCGATTCGGCGTCCAAGACCTTTTTCGTCAAGAGTGATGCTCGATGGGCATCAACGGGGCATTTCAGGATACTCGCAGAGACTGAAGGGAGTAACGAGTTACTCGAGAGAAGCACATTTCAAAGATGCATTGCTTTTGACGCCGTATTCATTGCAGATTTTGGCGAAGATTAACGACAACCCTTGCCGTCATTGAATGGTCGAATGCTGAATGGGACCAGTGACAAAAGTTGCAACCATTAACGCCCGCGCTAGTGCTGATTGAGGTAGTACTGCGGCGAGAGGCTGCGCATCTCGAATCTCTTCCTTCACAGGCTCAATTAGATCATCGACGATATATTCATTCCCTAGTTGGTCATTTGACCGAATGAAGTCCAGGAATCTCGCCTTCTCTGCCGGAGAAGAAAATGAAAACAAGATCTCGTATGCCATCATCTCTGGATCGCCGATAAGCGCTAACGGACGAGTGTTCGTCAGCTGTGAATAGCCAAGCAGGTAACCGATCGTATCCGCAGCCAAGTCCCTACTCTCTGGGTCTGCCTCGTTTAGGAATTCCACCGCGCAAAGCCAATCGGGCTCATTGATCCAAAGCGGCTCACGTGTATGATCGACAGTCATCAGATTTCTCCTGGGATGAGATTAGAGTCTCTCTGTCACGGCAGAGGTCGCGGGTTCGAGCCCCGTCGTCCCCGCCTCACATTCCAAATGACTTATGGAATGATTTGGCGATAGAAATCAGTGAAACTGGGTGCAATTTGGGTGCATTCTGCACCCAGTTTGCACCCAAAAAACTGTTTCGTGCGGTGTCCTTAAATATGGCCTCGGACGTCACTGAGAAGAGAAAACCAACGACATCACCGCGGCTTGCGCATTCTGTTTGGCAGGCGTGATTACTTGCGTGTAGACGTCCAGGGTTGATCGGATGGTCGAGTGTCGAAGCAGCTCCTGCATTACCTTGAACTCGGTACCAACGCTTCTCAAAAGGGTGGAGTAAGTGTGCCGGAACGTGTGCCAGCCGAATTGCTTTTCGATTCCGAGTTCTCGAGCTGCTGGTCTCAAGTACTTGTGCAGAATTGCTTGTCCCCAGTACTTTTATCCGCACATTCAATAGCCGATCGTGAGGCGTCCTCGTTCGTGTGCCGGGTGCTCGAGTTCATCGACTAGGGCGAGGGCATAGTCTTCAAATGAGATACGACTCCATCCGCCATTTTCGTCTGTGATGAGCTTGTCCGTGCCCAAGCGGAATTTGCCGGTGCGCTCGCCTGGTCCGAACAAGGGAGCCCCGGCGAAGTAGGTCCAGTTGATATCGCACGATTTGAGCAGATCGAGGGCTTTGCCATGGGATGTCGCCTCCGCCACCCACTCCTGCGGTATGATGCCTGCTGCGAGGCCGGCTTCGAGTGCCGTGACGCCCGGCGCAACTTCCAACTGCGCAGCTCCTCCTACGACGATTAGACGTGTACCATTGCCAACTTTGCGAATGGCCGCGATCTGCCGTTCGGTGACGGAGACGATTTGGTCAGTATCGTTGGGTGGTGCTGCGTAGGCACTGACCACGGCTTCGGCGCCACGAATGACTTCTGCGATACGATCGACGTCGCTGAGGTCGTCGCGCTTGCTGCTGACGCCGCCTGGAAGTTTGTCTGGGTTGCGGACCGCTGCCGTGACATTGTGACCGCGCGTGGTGAGTTCACTGAGAATGCGGCTACCGATTTTTCCGGTCGCGCCGTAGAGGATTACGTTCATTGGATGTTCTCCTTTGCTGAAGCCTGGACACTTCGCCTGGGTGGATGAAGCGGTTTAACAACGGCAACATTGCTCTTGCTGCTCGAGCGAGTTCCCGATCGGTTGACTACTTTGCCTGAATGTCCACGGAGGCGCGTGTGGTCTCCCAATCCATCCGCAGCGTGCAGCCAACAGCAGATTCTTCGTAGGCGATCGTGAAATCTTCCACAGGAGCCGGCAGGGCGGACAAAGTCATGCCAACGCGAGCCAGTTCATCGCTCTCGTATTTGTAGGGAATGCCCCATTCACCCGTTTTCTTGTTGACGATGAGGGTCCACGTGTCGGCCTCTGGAACGGTGAAGATCGTGTACTTCCCAGCCGGTACCGTGGTCCCCCCAATCAGCAAATCGCTGCTGGTGACAAACGTGGTCGCCTCGTTCGCTCCCGCACGCCACACTTTGCCAAAGGGTACGAGGTCGCCGTAAATCTTGCGGCCTTTCATGCGCGGACTGCCGTAAGCCGTATTGATCGTTTTTCCCCCGCCGAGATCGCAAGAAGCGGAAGCCGTCGGGCTCGGCCGGGGCTTGGGCTTGCACCCGACGGCGGGGAAAAGAAGTAGCATGACAGCGAGCGTAGACTTAACGAACTTCAACTTCGGATCAGACATTATGACCTCCTCCTTCAGCCCCTATTTCGTCCTCGGATGAATGAATGGGTTAGTGAGTGAATCGTATTTCAGGCAACGGCCTGGGCCTCGGGTGCAGCTTCGAGAACGCTAGGCTTAACGCGAAACCAGATGGTGTAGAGCGCCGGCAGGAAGACGAGCGTGAGAATTGTTCCCACGGTTGTTCCGCCGATGAGCGTATAGGCCAGGGATCCCCAAAACACGGAATACGTCAGCGGGATAAAGGCGAGAACAGCAGCCAATGCCGTTAGCACCACCGGGCGGGAACGCTGGACTGTGGCCTCGACAACGGCATGGAAATCATCGAGGCCTTCTTCTTTGTTGGTCTTGATCTGTCCGATCAGGATGAGAATGTTCCGCATCAGGATTCCTGCCAGAGCGATCAGGCCGAGAATAGCGTTGAATCCAAACGGCACATGAAACAACAGAAGTGTGGGTACCACACCGGCTAGACCCAATGGAGCCGTAAGGATGGTCATCGCCAGCGCGGAAAGCGATCTGATCTGAACGACGATGACGACCAGCATGCAAACCAGCATGACGGGAAACATCTTGGCAATCGAATCGTTCGCCTTCGCCGAGTCTTCCTCATTCGCGCCCGCTTGTATTCTGTAGCCAGCCGGCAGCTTGGCGATGATGGGTTCAATGGCCTTCGCAATCTCAGCAGTCACTTGCGGCGGCTGCAGCGACTCATCGAGATCGCTCTCAATGGTGATGGTGGGCACGCGATCACGCCTTTTGAGGATCGGATCTTCTTCATCGATGGTGACTTTTCCAATCTGGCTCAACGGAATCAGCCGGCCGTTATTGCTGGTCAATGTCAGATTGAGCAGCTTGCTGGGATCAAGGCGATTGGGCCCCGAGGTTCGCGCCACGACATCAACTGTGCGGATGCCCTCGCGAACCTGTGTCACAGCCAACCCGGTGGTGAGGAACTGAATCTGCTGAGCCACGTCATAAGGCGAAAGGCCTATCAAGCGAAGACGATCCTGGTCGAGAACGAAATGTTCGACAGGGGCCCGCTCGTTCCAGTCTTCATTCGCCTGCCGCACATTCGGATTGGCTTGCATTTTCGCCAACACCTGATCCGCAATTGTTCGCACGACGTTTGGATCCGGTCCCGACACGCGGAACGCAATCGGCCAAGGCGAATATGGGCCAAACACGAACTTGTTCGCACGGAGACGAGCCTCTGGAGCTAATCCCCTGCAACCTGCCGACGAAATCGGAGGATGAGCTTGTCTCGATCTTTCGGACTAGGCGTCATCACCATCATTTTGGCGAAGTTTGGAACCGGGAAGATCGGGATTGTAGGCGAGCCAGAAGCGCGGCGCGCCGCCCGCCAATATAGGAGCTGACAATCTTGGTTTCGGGCTGCGCGCGCAGCCAGTTTTCGACCTTCGATTACTGTAGCTTGGGTCGTTTCGATGCTGGAACCCTGCGGTAGCGTGATGTCGATCAGCACCTCCGGCCTGTCGGAGGTCGGAAAGAACTGTTGCTTGACGAAGCCCATTCCAAAGGCCGCTGCGAAGAAGACGATGACGACGGCGCCGGCGACCAGAAACTTGTGCTCGACGGACCAGACAATCAGTCTGCGAAATCGCTGATAGTTTCGGCGTCTCGTAGATGGCGGCGTAGCCTCCTTCCATCCGAGGGATATTGGGAAGAAGCTTGACGCCAAGATACGGAGTGAACGTGACAGCAACGACCCACGATGCGAGCAGCGCGAAGCAGACGACCCAGAACAGGTTTCCGCAATACTCGCCCACGCCCGAGTGCGCAAAACCGATGGGCATGAGCCCGATAACCGTCACCAGAGTTCCGGCAAGCATCGGCGCGGCCGTGTGGCTCCAAGCGTAGCGTCGCTGCCTTGACGCGATCCCAGCCTTCCTCCATCTTGACGACAATCGACTCGATCGAGATGATCGCGTCGTCCACCAACAAGCCGAGAGACAGAATGAGAGCACCCAGCGTGATGCGGTCAAGCTCTTTCCCGGTCATCAGCATGATGACGAGCGTGGCCGAAAGCGTGATTGGAACTGCGGCGGCGACCACAATGCCAACACGCCAGCCCAGACTGACAAGACCGACGATCATCACCACAAGCAGCGCCGACCAAGAACTTTTGCTGGAACTCGCCGACAGCTTGCCTGATGATCGCTGACTGATCGGTGACCTTTTCGAAGGTCATCCCAACGGGGAGACTCGCTTGGATGTTCTTCTGTTCCGCTTCGAGGGATTTCCCAAGCTCGAGGCCGTTGAAGCCCTCCCTCATCACAACGTTGAGCATCATGGCCGGTTGGCCATTGTGACGGACAAGGAACGTCGGCGGGTCCTCATACCCTCGCTCCACGCTGGCGATATCGGAGAGTCTTCAGAGTCCTGCCGCCTGCGGTGATCGGCGTGTCTCGGATCTTGTCGAGACTATTGAGTGCGCCATCGAGACGGATGTATACCTGCGAGCCTTGTGTATCGATCGAACCCGCCGGCGTCACAGCATTCTGCCGGACTAGCGCATCGAAGATGTCGCGCCCGCTGACGCCGAGAGTGGCAATCCGGTCGTTCGAGAACTGGACGAAGATTCTTTCCGGCCGCTCTCCGAAGATATTGACCTTTTCGACTCCGTCGACGTGCAGCAAGTCCTGCCGCAACGTCTCCGCTTCTCTGGTCATCAGCCGAGGGGGCATCCCTGGCGCTTCCAGCGAGTAGACGGCAAAGACCACATCCTTGTATTCGTCATTCAGGATGGGCGGTAGCACTCCCTGCGGGAGCTTGGGCGTTTCGTCTTGGATCTTCTTACGGCCTTGATAGAACTCTTCCTGAACCGCGTCAGGAGGCGTATAGTCCTGCAGCTGGACGGTGAGGAAGGCGAGGCCTGGCCTGGTATACGTGTCCACATGATCGTAGTAGATGAGTTCCTGCATCCGCTTTTCGAGCGGATCCGCTACCAGGTCTTGCATCTCCTTAGCGGTTGCTCCCGGCCATGCAGCCGTCAACCGTGAACACTTTGATCGTGAGGTTCGGGATCTTCGGCGCGACCCAACTTGAAGTAAGCGAATACTCCGGCAACGATGACCGCGAGCAGGAAAAAAACAGTGACCGATCGCTCTCGAACAGCCAGTGCGGAGAGGTTCAAGCCGCTCTTTGCGCTCTGCTCCTTTTGAAAATCAGGGTTCTGGAGTTCGAAGTTACTCATCGGAGCGCCGCCCTCTGGTCCTCAACGCGGACCTGTTGGCCTTCGTTGAGCAGATGCGCTCCGAGAGCGACGATCTTGTCCCCTGGCCGCACTCCCTCGGAAACAATGGCGTCTTCCGCTTCTAAACGCAGCACCGTCACCCGGTGGAAGGAAACAGTAGAGGACTTGTCGTTCAAGATCCAAACGCCCGGCCCCTTGCCGCGATCGGCCAGTGCGCCGATGGGAACCTCCAGCGCCCGCCGCTCATTTGGCTCTGAAACCTCTATCGCTACCGTCGATCCCAAGGGGGCATTTCCTGCTGCGCCTTCGAGAACGTATCGAGCTTCGAAGGTGCGTGTCGCGGGATCAGCTGCATCGGAGAGTTGTCTTAGGCGAGATGGGAAGCTTCCGCTATCCCCATAAAGGGAAGCGCGAGCGACGGACCCGAGGGTAGGGCGCACAGTTTCCGGAAGGTATACGGCTGCCTCACGAGGGCCGGCATGGGCCAGTTTGACCACGGTCTGGCCAGCCGCCACCACCTGTCCCGGTTCAGCAAGAGTTTCGACGACGATCCCGTCCGTGTCAGCGGCCAGTTGCGAATAATCACCTTCGTCTTTGGCCACTTGGGCTTGAGCTTCCACCGCGGCGAGTTGCGCCTTTGCAGCATCGGCAGCGGCTTTGACCTGATCGTAAGTAGAAGCGGAAACTGCTCCGGTGCTGACTAAGCCGCGATAACGCGCTTCGTCTGCGGCGGCCTGCTCCGCTCTGGCTTTCGCCACTTCGACGTTTTGAGTCTGCGTGGTGATGGCATGCGCATAGTCAGTCACATCGATGAGCATGAGCGGCTGGCCGGCCCGAACTGTTTGACCTATATCAACAAACCGTTTCGTAACTTTGCCCGGAACGCGAAATCCGAGATCGCTCTGAACGCGGGCAGTGACCACGCCCGTGTAAGTGCGTTCGTTCTGCTGGGCGGAGCGCACGGTCGCGATCCGCACCAGGTCGGGCAGAGTTCTTGGATCCTGGTGGCTTTGGGTTTTGCAGCCGGAGAGACCTCCTGTCACCAAGATGGCAACCAGGATTGGAGATAACGAATGAGAAGGCATGATTTCGGCTCCAGAGAAGCGACTGGAGTCGAATTTAGTATACGAGTGAAGAAAATGTCAACTGATAACCAGTAATTTAACTAACGATGTCAGGCAGTCAAGGACCGAATCGCGACGTTCGCGACCGCTAGAGCTTCGTCGTGTTGGCTTTTGCCAGCCTGGTCCAGGAGTGTCGGATGATAGAACAGCTCCGTCATGCGGGCGATGGCCCTTGCCGTCTCTTCCAGAGGCGTCTTGCGCTCAAAATCGCCAGATTCCCGGCCCTGAACAATGATCTTTCGGACCATCTCGTAGATGCCTTCTCTGAATCGACCGATGGATTCCCAATTCTCTTCGAAAGAAACCAGGACCATCTCATGGATCTTTCGCTGCTCGCTCAGCAATTGCCACGTAATGGCTTCTAAACCCAAGAAAATACGCCGTAATTTCTCGACCGGAGATTTGGCTTGTTCGAGGGATTCATCGATTTCGGAAAGAGCGGCACCGAGGCAATGCCAGCACATAGCCTCACCGATTGCCTGCTTCGAATCGAAGAATCTGTAGATGTAGGGCGTCGAGAGGTGGATCGACTTGGCAATATCGGCAAGTGTCGTTTTCTTATAACCATAAAGGCGAAAGTGTTCATCGGCAGCCTGCAAGATCTGCTGCCGGCGTTTGTGGTCGGCTGGGCCCCTCTGGCCGTACCCACTGGCTTCAATTGTCGCTTCTTGCTCCATAGCTCTTCGATTATATATTACGATTGCGCTTGACACAAAGTTATGAATTACGCTAAACATTACTCGTCATGGTTAGACCCAACTCCCTATCTGCTTCGCTCGTCAAAATCAAGGTCGGCCTTGCGCGATATGCAATGTCGGTATTTTGCTTGCTGGTCACGGCGGTTCTGATGACCGGGTGCACGGTCGGGCCTCAATACAAGCGACCACTCCCAGTTCTTCAGCCCTACCACAATGCTCCAGCGATCGAGTCACGTGCGGCGACTCTTCCTTCGCCAGCCCTTGACACCTGGTGGGCGGGGTTCAATGACTCGGAATTGAACAAAATCATTGAGCGGGCGCTAGCCCAAAACCTCGATCTCGCGACATCTTTTGCACGCGTCGAGCAGGCAACTACCTGGTGACGATGAGAATGACAGCGCAGTTCGGCGTTTACCCGTGGCTCTATGGAGACAGCCGCAATGCACCACCCTCCAACGAGGACATTGCGCGAGTTGTAGTGGCGACCCTCAAAAACCCTGCGAAGCACGCCGGGAAAAGCTACCGTCCCACCGGACCAGAGTTACTCGGCGCCGACGACATTGCCCGGGCGCTTGGGCGAGCAGTGGGTCGGCCGGTTCGCGTCGTGCCAATGCCGGCATGGTTGTTCATGAAGGCCGCAAGGATGAACGGATTCCCTATCGAGTTGTTCAGCAACATTCGCTACTACATTGAGGATCACAAGCAAGGTGCCTTCGCTGTGGGCGCGCCGACGACAGATGTATTTGATTTAACTGGTCGCCATGCCGAAGACTTCGAGACCATTGCTCGCCGCTACGCAGCGAGGCCTGAAAATCGGAGGACCTTCAGTCATTGGTTCCAGGAACTCGTGCAATTCCTGGTCGTTCCTCTAGTCCCGCGCTTTAATTTCGATCGCTACGACCGTGAACTGCGCAGCCCACACCCGTCCGCACCGCGCTTTTCGGTCGAGTCGGCGGTTTGGCGAGGTGAGCACAACATCAGTGACGCCGCTCTGGCGAGATTGGTGGATCAGGCTGGCTCGGCCGCCGCGTTGCCCCAATCAAAGATGTCTCCCGGAGAATCGCAATGATCGACACCACAGCCAAAGTGCTAGATCACTACAACGGCGCGCGGATAACGGACCGGGTCAAGTCGGCGCTTGCGGCAATCATTCCCGACGGCCAAGCGCTCACCGTCGACGAACTAGCGCCGCTCGATCAATTCCACATCCGAGGCATGCTTGCCACGAATGAATTGGCCAGCGTCGCCCACGTCGTGCCAGAGACCCGTGTACTGGACGTCGGTTGCGGTATTGGAGGCCCGGCACGCTCTCTGGCCGCCACGTTCGGCTGCAAAGTGACCGGCGTCGATCTGAGCCCGGCATTCATTGATGCGGCCAATTATTTAACCCAGCGCTGCGGGCTCTCGAACAAGGTCACATTCCAGGTTGGGAATGCGTTGCAGTTGCCCTTTGAGGATGCGGGCTTCGACACTATCTTCCTACAACACGTTGCGATGAATATCCAAGATCGCGGCCGCTCTCTATCGTGAAGTCGCTCGGATCCTCAGGCCCGGCGGCCGCTTCGTCACCTACGATCTGGTCCTCCGGGAGGGCGATGTCGAGTACCCCGTTCCTTGGGCCCGCGACCCGTCGACGAGTTTCCTGATGACTGAGAGCGACACGCGACTTGCGCTCGAACAAGCGGGATTCACGCCCGTTCTTTGGCGAGATGACACGGAGCTAGCGCTTGAGTGGTTCAAGATGATGACCGCTGGAACGGCGTCCAATGGACTAAATCTCGGCATTGTGATGGGTCCGAAGATGCGCGAGATGACTGACAATCTTGGCCGCAACCTTCGCGAGGGCCGGCTGGGCCTGCTGTCCGCTATTTTGAAGCGCGATTAGAGCGTCTTCGAGGCGCGCCAGAAATTGACTGGCGGCATTTTCGACAGTATCGAGATGGCAGCGGATTCAGATCGACAGACAACCTGTAGGAGGTAAACCGCATGAGTGTTCCAATGCAAAGGCGGCGGTCTCCCGACACTGACCACCTCCATTCACCGCCTCCTGGAGGCCGGCGCCGCTTTTTCTTCGCGGACGATGGTGCGATCCGCTCGGGATGGCGTGCGCTGCTTTTCATTGGAATCTACTTGGCGCTCAGCGCTTCAATTGAAATCATTCCGGCTCGATTGCTGCAATTGGAAACACAGGGACCACTGCCACCGGGCCAGGTTATTGTCCAGGAGTCCTGCGATCTTTTCGCCATTCTTAGCGCCACATGGATCATGGCAAGAATCGAGCGTCGATCCATTCTCTCCTTCGGGTACAACGAACGGCATTTGTTTCGCCGATTGATTGGAGGGGCCTTCTTTGGAGTCGTCAGCTTGACCGTACTTGTCAGTATATTGTGGCGAAATCACCTGCTGGTTTTCAGTGGGCTATCGACCTCCGGAATCGTTGCTGGCAGATTCGCGGTTGAATGGGCATTTGCCGCCTTGTTGGTTGGGGTCTTTGAGGAGTCGCTGCTCCGAGGTTACCTCCAATACACGCTGTCGGGCGCTTTAGGGTTCTGGCCCGCCGCTCTACTGCTCTCTATTGCTTTCGCTCTCTGGCATATCACCAACGGCGGTGAATCGATTGTGGGTCTAATCGTTGTGGGCATAGGCGGCCTTGTATTTTGCCTCAGCCTCTGGTACACGAAGTCTCTCTGGTGGGCAATTGGTTTTCATGCCGGCTGGGATTGGGGACAGTCGTATCTTTACGGGACCCCAGATAGCGGCTTGTTAGCGAAAGGGCACTTGCTGACTTCTCACACCAATCGGCCTCCTCTCTGGAGCGGGGGATCTACCGGACCTGAAGGAAGTCTGCTTATGCTCCCACTCCTGCTTGCGATTGCATTCGTTATGTGGTCGTGGTGGGGACGAAAACGCGAGGCTGTGAAAAGTGAGGCGTGATGGGTATGCACACATCCCGCGATGTCATCACCGACGAGGCAGGAGCTCAACTTTGATGGGATGAGGGGTCAACGTGAAGCGCTTGATTATCGGTGAGCTGTTCTGTGCAGCCATCATCCTTGGCTGCCATCCAACGGAAAGGAGACCTGCAATGCGGCGATTAGCCGCTCGCGGAGATCAGTTTGAAGGATGTTCAACCGGTCGGATATTGGGCATAAGGCGATGAGAGGGCAGGCATGAGCGTGGGATTGAGTTTTGCGGAGCTGCTGAGGTGGAGCGATGAGGCTTCCGAGTTCTGGAAGAAGCATCTGGAGACGCATTCGGAGTTGCTGGCGCTGCCATGCGGGATTGGCGGCACCAAGGATGTGCAGGCGTTGGTGAAGCATGTATGGGCGGCGGATCTGCGGTGGGCGCAGCGGCTGGCCGGTGTGCCGGAGATTGCCAAGGAGGCGGTCCCGGAGGGTCCGGTCCAGGCGCTGTATGGGCTGCACGAACAGGCAGCGGCAATCTATCGCGAGTTACTGGCGCGCCCGGCGGAGAGCTGGGAGGAATCGTACACGCTCAATACCCCCGCTCTTCCGGAACCCATAACAATGAGCCGGCGGAAGGTGATGGGGCATGCCCTCCTTCACGGACAACGTCACTGGGCACAATTGGCCACGCTGGTGCGGAACGCGGGATTTCCGTCGGATTTTCGCGGCGACTTCCTGTTCAGCCAAGCTCTGAGGTAAGTCGCGTAGACGGACGCGGCACCTTGTCCTTCTCTTGGACGCAAGAGCGGCAGAATATGGGATACCCACTGAATTATTCCACCTGCTGCAAAAACGAGATTTTGGATCATGGGGAGAGGAGGAGAGCAATTTGGCTGAACATCGAATGACAGTCGTGACCCAGTCGCAGTTTGGAGGTCCGGAAGTACTTAAGATGAGTACAGCTGAGCTGCCAAAGGCGTTGCCGACAGAAGTTTTGATCCGCGTCAAGGCGATTGGAGTTAACCCAATCGAGGCATTCATAAGGTCCGGGGCTTTTCCCATGCTTGGTGCGCCGCCGTTTGTCCTTGGGTGGGATATATCGGGAGTTGTCGAAGAGGTTGTTCCCGGCGTGAATCGCTTCAAGGTAGGCGACGAGGTCTTCGGGATGCCGCTCTTCCCGCGCCAGGCAGGCGCCTACGCTAGCGCCGCTACACCCTCAACAACCGAAGTGCTGGTCATTGAGACCCCCAAACAAGGCGTGACCTTTCAACAGATCATCGCCGTGATCCCAGCGGAGATTCGGGCGACCGTGAAGCTGTACCTCGACGGAAAGATCCGGCAGTGGTACTCGCGCGGCGATGGCAAAGGTGCTGTCTTCTTCGTCAAGGCGAAGACCGAGGAAGAAGCCAGAGCCATTATGGAGACGCTGCCGCTTGCGAAGGAGCAACTGATGGATCACCAGTACGTTCCCGTCGGTCCCTTAATGCCGCTTCGGATGCTGATGGGTCCGGAAACTCAGCACTAAATCTCCTCGATGTTGCTCTGCATCAGGAAGTCATCAACGCTCAGAGATGGAAGCACAAATGAAGGCGCTGGTTTTAGCGGAGGTCACTGAAATCGAACGCGCGGATGGTCCGGTTGTTCGTCTTTCCGATGTTGTCAAGGTTTATAAGGCGGGGGATGTAGAGGTACCCGCGGTGATGGGCATCAGCTTTGAGATTCCTAGGCAGCGTTTCTCGATGGTAGTGGGACCCTCTGGGAGCGGGTAGACAACTTTGCACAACCTAATTGGCTGCATCGACAGGCCTAGTCAGCTCTCGGTATTGACAATGTGGGAGTACGGCCGTACTCTTATGCCATGCGATACTCAAGCGCACACAAAGCCCAAAGCCATGAGAACATCCTTTCCGTCGCCGCTCGCGCATTCCGCGAGCACGGTGGCGACACGAGTGGCATCGGGACTGTCATGAAGAAAGTTGGTCTGACGAAAGGGGGCTTCTACCGGCATTTCAAAAGCAAGGACGACCTGTTCGTTGAAGCTGTAGCGCGGGCTCTTGATGAGACAGGTAGGAGCATGGTGGAGGTTGCAGAGTCCGCACCCGAAGGTCATGCTCTACGGGCGATCATAGAACGCTATTTGAGCGTGGGCCACGTGAACTCACCAGGGACCGGTTGCGTGCGCGCCACACTCGGGCCCGAACTCGCGCGCAAGCCAATTGCCGTGCGGAGAAGGATCGAGGCGTTGCTCGAAGCCTATCGTGAGCGGTTTCTGCCATTCATGCCTGGTGAGACGAGAGAAGAGAAACGGGCCAAGATCAGATTGTTGTTCCCCAGCATGGCAGGAGTCTTAATGATGTCGCGGGTCGCTTCTACCCCCGAAAAGCGCGAGCAGATCTTAATGGAGGCTAGAGAGTTCTTTCTCAAGTCCTTCGCTGAACTTTGATTTGTTTGCTCTCAAGGCGTGCGTCCGTACTTTAGAGTTTCACCGTTGCCGAATCTCTCGCGGGATTACAGCGAAGGCTTGTTGGGACGAGCACTGTCTCCGGAAGGGAAATACCTCAGAATGCCGGCCAACAGAGCCCTTGATCAGTTTTATAGATGCGGCAATGCCGCTGTCACGGAGCACGGCATCTACCCAGCTCATGTGACCTTCCTCCCCCCTCTCCGGTGAGGAGAGGGGGGGTTGAGGTGGCACTGGCAGTCGCGATGCACCGCAGAGGGTCGTTTGCTGAACACTTCATTTGGATGCAGAGTCCGGTCTTGATATAGCAGTCAAATCGTCCGGAGGAGGGAGCCCACTATATCGACCTTTGAACGTCTATTGTCGCTATCGAAAAGCCGCTCTTCGCCAGTGCAGTCTCAATCTTAGCGGCGACCCTGCTCGTTGCCATGGCGGCTGCTTCACCAATCAGAGGGAGAAGTCCGAATCGTCCAGCGTGGATATGAACTGCATGGGCAACATGAAGTTGAAGCTTCGATTCGCGAAACTCAACAGTGGAGAACGTAATGAAGAGAATACCGTTTCTCGCTATCGTCCTGCTGGCATGCGCGTTTCCCGCCCATGCCCAGGACGAGATGAAGAAGGATGCAGCCGCCAAGCCTGCCGATCCGGAAGTGAAAGTCGTGCTTGACTCCTGGAATGAGATTGGCCGCAAGTTGATAGCGATGGCCGAAGATTTCCCCGAAGACAAATATGACTTCAAGCCGACACCCGCGCAGCGGAGCTTCGCCGAGCAGTTGCTGCACGCTGCGGCCTCAAACTACGACTTCACGAATACTGTGATGGGGCAGAAGCCTCCCGCGGGAGATCCGAAGCGCGACCAGTACAAAACAAAGGCCGATATCGTTGCGTTCGTCAAAAAATCCTCCGCCGACGGCGCCGCCGCAATCCAGTCGAAGGGCGAAGAGGGACTTACGACGGAGGTTGTCTATTTCCCTCAACAGAAAGCGCGCGTTCTCGACATCGCATACGGCATGATTCAACACAGCGGTGAACACTACGGCCAGCTCGTTGTGTACTACCGCCTCGCAGGTCTTGTGCCGCCGGAGTCGCGGCCGAAGAAGTAAAGCTCAAGAGGAGCTGGCGCAGGCGAAAAAAAGAAGCTGAAGTTTGACCGTGGTCATGCGGGATCTACGAAACAGAAAGTAAAGGCAGGCTATTTCGGAGACTCCGGGCCGGGGACAGCAGAGGAGGCTCAGTCGTAGCCTGCTTCCCGTCACATGGGGGATGGCCGCAGACAAACGACCAGTGGCTCGGCTGTTTGCGTAAAGGCCAAACCACGCATTATGAGAGGCGGCTCGCGCGGCAGTTGGTCCCAATCCCATCGATGAGTTGGGCGAGGTATGAGCGAGACGCGTTGCCACTCCGGACGCGAGACCTTGGTGCCGCTGCTGATTTGCACTATCTTATCGCCCCGGCAGCCCTCTTTCCAAGCGCGATCAAGTTAATGCTTTTGTGAGTCGACTAAGTCCTTGTCGAATTTCCAGCTCGCTGAATCCGCCAAAGCCCACGAGCAACGCTTTCGGATCAGGAAGTCTGAGAGTGAGTCGATCAACAGCAAGCACCTCAATACCCTGGGCCGTTGCTAATCTTTCTGCCTGCATGGAAGTCATTCCGTTCTTGAGGTACCCGATCGTGTAAAGTCCTGCCCTGACTGTGGAGACTTCAAACACTCCGCGCAGATTATGCTTAGCTCCTTCTATAAGCGCCGCAAGACGCTCGGCATACAGATTTCGCATCCTCCGCAAATGACGAGCGAAATGCCCGTCTACGATGAAGTCACAGAGCACCGCCTGGTCAAAGGATGAATTCCGGAAATCGGTGCGATAACGGAAACTTGCGAAGGAATCAGCCAACGTCGCGGGCAATACCGCGTAGCCGACGCGTAGGGCCGGGAACAGTGTCTTGCTGAAAGATCCAATGAAAATAACGTTGGAATGATTGTCAAGACTTTGAAGGGCAGGCAATGGCGGTCCTTCAAATCTGTATTCACTATCGTAGTCATCTTCAATGACGAAAGCGCCCGCGCGTGAGGCCCAATTGAGAAGGGCCATCCGCCGCTTCAACGACATTGTTACCCCCAGTGGAAATTGGTGAGCTGGCGTTATGTAAACTCCCTTTGCATCTGGGCAGATATTGGTTCCGGCGGATACAGATAGGCCTTCACTATCCACTGGTACAGCGACGATCTTGGCGCCGATATTCTCGAACGCAATTCTCGCGCCGAAATATCCAGGGTCTTCCATCCAAATCGGATCGCCCCTTTTCAACAGCAGTCCGGCCAGAAGGGTAAGCGCCTGTTGTATTCCTGAGACAATGACGATTTGCTCGGGTGTGCATCGCACCCCACGCGACGTGCGCAAATACTCAGCAATTGCATCGCGCAATGGCCGATACCCACGGCGGTCAGTCTCATTCTCTAACCATGACCCGAAATGACGCCCGCGCCGTGCAGCTATACGTCCCCAAATCTCGGACGGAAATTCGTCAATGGCCGGATGTCCGATCCGAAAAGGACGCGGCTCACCAGCGAAAGCCAGGTCAATCCACGGTTGCGGTGGCCGATTTGTTGAAACAAAACGACGAATGTGCGCAGGCGCCGTGGTCGCCCGGCGGGACGGAGGCAGCGTATCCACGCGATTGACCCACGTACCGGTTCCGATACGGGAGGTGACATAGCCCTCGGATTGCAGACGCTCCAAAACGCTGACAACTGTGCCCCGAGAGAGTTCATACTGCCGGGCGAAGTCTCTGGACGCCGGCAGTCTGACTCCCGGTGCGAGCCTACCATCGAGAATGGCCAAGCGCAGTTCGCCGTACAACCAATTTGTTAGGGTCTGATGGGCCGCCCGACCTTTGAGAGTGAGTTCGAAAGAGCTAATGGTTTTTGGCATTTTTATTGGTCCAAAAAGATTGGCAAAAATGGCTCTGTACGATGTGCCACCGACGTCATATTATCAGTCCTGAAGAGCGGGAGGCGCCAACGCCGACTCGTAGTTCAGCTATCGGCGAGGAGTCATGAGAAATCAACAACTGAACCTGGGAGTTTGGTTCTACGGCTCGGGCACTGCTCTTGCCGGTATTCTCAATATCGCGTGGCGCGCATTCGACGACTCTCATCAACCGATCAAGTCTTTAGGGAGTGTTCCCGGCCAAGACATATTGGCTTGCTTTGTGGGCGTCTGGCTGGTTGTGGCTGGCCTGGCAATTCTGTGGCGGCGCAGCGCAAGTTTCGGCGCCGCAGCATCCGCAGCCGCCTACCTGGCTTTTGCAGCCTTGTGGCTGTGCCGGTACTATGCCGGAATTCATGCGCTTGGCTGGCGAATGGACGTTATATTCGGGGTTTCTTTCGGGCTTGCACAACAGCTAATGCTGATCGCTCCCGCAGCGTTCGTTTACGCGTCCGTCACCTCAGCGGAATCTTCGTTGCAATCGAGAGCCACTATTGCGGCTCGCTGGATGTTGGGATTGCCACCTATCGTCTTCGGCTTACTCCACCTTCTCGGCATTCAGGTCTTTGCGAAAATCGTCCCGCAATGGATGGGGTTTGGGTATTTTTGGGCGGGGACGACAGGAATCGCCTTCATCCTGGCGGGAGTTGCAATCTGCTCGGGGATTACAGATATCCTGGCCGCCAGGCTTCTGGCGTTGATGCTGCTGCTGTTCGAGGGTCTTGTAGAGATTCCTCCTATCTTTATCCGTATGCACAACCAGGCGACATGGGGTGCCGCTGTATACAACGTGTCGGCAATAGGGGCATGCCTAATATTCGCCGAGTTTCTTGCAAGCCGTGCAGATCGAGAACGTGCCGGTCTTGCAGAGAATCTCACCATTTCAAGTCCCGATCGAGTGGGTGCGTGATTGAGTCGCGCTCACGATTGAATTGAGCTAGGCGAACGCCGCACGGGGCGGCGATCTATCCATCGCACCAAGCACAACGCAGCATCCGCAAGGACGATTTCCTGGCGCCCTCTGACCCAACAAGAACTGCGGAAGCAAAGTGGTACCACGGAGCCGACCAATATGCCGAAAAAAGGAATAGAACTGATTCGAGAATGCCAGCCGGGGCGATCTCTGCTCTCCATCGGACTCATTGCACTGGGCACGCTCTCGGTCATCTACCGGGACTTTGCATATACCTGGCAGCCCGTCCCGGCATTTCATCCCGGGCGAGAGGAGCTTGCGGTAGCCTGCGGCCTTTTCATGATCGCGGCTAGCATCGGATTGCTCTTTCGCGCCACAGCCGTCATCGCCGTCCGGGCTGTCTTTGCTTTTCTTCTGGCCTGGATGTGTCTCCCGATTCCTTACTTGATTGCAATGCCACAAAGGGAAGGTCGCTGGCTAGGAACCGGCGAAATTGCCATGTTGCTTGCCGGCGGATGGGTCCTGTTCGCGCACTTGTCCGGCTTGGACAAGACAGGATTCTTCTCACACATCACCGGGGCAAAAGGCGTTCGCATCGCTCGGATCGTCTTCGGGCTCGCCGTGCTTCCGGTCGGACTCTCGCATATCTTTTACACCCAGATCACGGCCTCTCTCGTTCCACCGTGGCTGCCTTTCCGGACGGGCCTTGCGTATCTGACAGGGTTTGGGCAGATTGCCTGCGGCCTCGCAATCCTGTTTTCCATCTGGCCGCGAATGGCAGCTTTGATCGAAACGGGCATGCTGGCTCTGTTCGCCTTCCTGGTCTGGGGGCCCGATACCTGGTTCGCTGTAACCCCCAAAATGCATGGAGCGCCTCCAGGATTTCGGTTTCCTCTTACCGCGTTCCTCATCACGTGGGTGATCGGCGCTTCTGCTTGGCTCGTGGCTGGCAATGCTGCTGCCACGTCCGTCGAGGTAGTCAATGTTGATCGCGGCTGCGGCACACAAGCTGATTCCGCCGAGTTACCGAAGGTAGCATCGCGTTGATAATCAGGATGAGTGAAGGCGAGTGCGCACGACTGCG
Organism: uncultured Acidobacteriota bacterium; assembly: GCA_963744185.1. GTDB lineage: Bacteria > Acidobacteriota > Terriglobia > Terriglobales > Acidobacteriaceae > Telmatobacter. Next base: position 262,665 of record CAVUSR010000005.1, read on the forward strand.
CCTCCCGTCAGCTTCATCTCCCATGAAGTAAAGAGGCCTCCTCGCATCTACCGCAACGCTGATCCGGTCCCGTCATCCCGATCCATCCGCTTCTGCGTGTTTTTCATCTTGACCCGCATGCTCGTCGTGCCCCGCATCGTTGTCGCGACCACGGATCCATAGGTTGTCTCGACAAGCGCCGGGCAGCTTCGCGGCATTCCCCTCGCCAGGGGAACAATTCCTCGGCATCCATCACGCCGACCGTAGGGCCGAGGTCGCGGATTCGAGCCCCGTCGTCCCCGCCATTCACTCCAAATGACTTCCTGGAATCGGCGGAATTCAATTGGGGTGCAAAAGAGCCACAGAAATGTGTCCCTTTTACACCCCGATTTCATTGCGCGCTCTATATTCGGTAGTCGACGGGCTCGAGGGGGCGGCTTTTCACCTTGCGGAGCGAACCAACCTCGTGGTGATCGCGACTCGAGTGGTTCGAGGCACCCGCGTCGTCCATCGGGACGTGAAGCCGTGCCACACTGCCGGATATTCCAGGGCTCGTGGCGTCCGAGCCGTTGACTCACATTGAAGCCCTTGAGCTCGATCACGTTCCGGACCATCTCCTCGTTTTGGGAGCTGGTTACGTTGGCTTGGAACTCGCGCAGGCCATACGAAGATTCGGGAGCCGTGTCACCGTCATCGATCACAATCCGACATTAGCCCATCGAGAAGATCCAGATGTTTGCCGGGCACTCGAGGAACTGTTTAGGGACGAAGGCATCGAACTGCGCTTAGGCTGTCGAGTAAAAGCCATCGAAGGAATCTCTGGACAGATCGTGAGACTGAGAATTAATGACGAACCGGAACTCTCGATCGAGGGGTCCCACCTTCTGGTTGCGTCTGGCCGCACTCCCAACACTTCAGACATTGGCTTGGAACTTGCAGGGGTTGAACACACGGAGAGCGGCCATATCGAGGTGGACGGACAATTGCGAACCACGGCGCCCGGCGTCTGGGCAATCGGCGATTGTGCTGGTAGCCCGCATTTCACGCACATTTCCTTTGACGATTTTCGAGTGGCCCCAGTGTTTGAGGACTCCGATAACTGCCGATGCGATAAAGTATTGTGACGGGCACCCACGGCTCACCTCCCGCGCCCGCGAGCCTAACCTGCCTTCCACCGCCCACGGATGACGCGAACGAGGGGCACGATGCACATTCGCTGGATCTCCAGTCTCTGCTTCGTCGCTTGGCTCTCTCTCATGGGGAGCCTGACCGCGTTGCGCGCTCCGGGGCAATGCGCGGGAATCGCCACCAACCCAGCCGCCGCCGCGGATTGTGCCGGGCACGCTCTTCCACAAGACCGCGTCGCTACGGTCGATTCCAGCCATCCGTATACCCTCGCCGAGCTCATCGATATCGCCGAGCGAAATAGCCCCCGCACACGAATCCTGTGGGAGCGCGCCAGGCAACGTGCTGAGTCGCTGGGGGTGGAGGAAAGCGCTTACTTCCCGGTGCTCGCCGGCCTCGCCGCCTTCGGGGATTCACGCAGCATTGCTCCCTTCCCGAAGCCTTTCGCGCCACGTGGATACACCATGGTCGAAATACCGGTGGTGGAGCCGGAGATTACGCTGCAATACCTGATCTTCGATTTTGGTAAACGCGAAGGCCGGGTGGATGAAGCAGCCGCGCAAAAGATCGCCGCTGGCGCCAACTTTATTGCCGCAAATCAGCAGGTCGCTTTCCGCACCGCCACCGCATACTATGGACTGCTTACCGCGCAGGAACGGCTGGAGGCGGCCAGGGAAACACTGAAAACCGCACAGACAACGCAGGATGCTGCCGAAGATCGAATGAACAACGGACGAGCAACAATGCCCGATGTGCTGAACGCCCGTGCGGAGACAGCGCAGTCTCTCTTCGACCTCGAATCGGCTGACGGCGATGAAAAGATCGCCCGCGTCAAACTTACCGAGGCTGTTGGCGCAGATCCATCGCCAAATATCACGATCGACGGGCAAAAAGATACTCCGTTGCCCCAAACCTTGACGCTCTCAATCGATTCGCTCATCGATCGGGCCATGGCGAACCGGCCAGACCTGCAGTCACAGGCTGCAGAGATCCGCGCGGCCGACGATGCCATCCGGCAAGCCAAGGCTGCGTACCGCCCGCAGATCGCCCTCCAGGCTTCTGGTGCGCAGACCAGCGTTTGGCCCACGGCGGACTTTGGCGAGTTGGGGCGGGCCAGTCAGCCGACCTGGTCTGTCACCCTGGGCGTCGAATGGCAACTTTGGGATGGTGGTGCGAGGAAAAATCAGCTGGGCATCGCCCAATCGAAGCGGCGCGAGGCCCAGGACGAGATGACCGAGTTGCGAGACCAAGCCACGCGCGAGGTCTGGACCGCATACATTGCTTTTCGCACCGCGGTGAAAAAGGAGCAGGCTGCCGAGGCTCTGCTCGATTCGGCAAGCACTTCGTATTCGGCTTCACTCGAAGCGTATCAGTACGGCGTCAAGAACCTCGTCGATGTGCTCACGGCGGAGAAGCAATTGGCGCAGGCCAAGCTGTCCGGCGTCTCCGCCCGATCGCAGCTATTCCTTGAGGCGGTCGATCTGGAGTTTGCGACCGGCAATTTGCTACGCAGCCAACCCCCGGCAACAACGCCCCAAAGCGTGGAAGATCACAAATGAAGACCACTTTGAAGACTTTTGCCTGCGGCGCGTCCGCCTGCCTGTTCTTTACCGGTTGCGGACGCGCGCCCGCGATCAACATTCTCGGCTCTTTTTTTCCTGCCTGGATGATCTGCCTGACTGCGGGCGTGGTTCTGGCATTCGTGATTCGCTTTATCCTGCTTCGCTATCGCCTGGAGACAGAGGTGGGTCCGCTGGCGCTCTTCTATCCGTGTGTTGTCATTCTTATGACATGTTTACTTTGGCTGATCTTCTTCCGGTGAGGACGAGCAAATGGAGCCAATGGCTGAAAACTTCGATCGCAAGCGCTGGGGCAGGACGATCCGTATCGGAGTGATCGCAGCCACCGTTCTTGTGCTGGTGCTGGTGATTCTGGAGACAGATCGCAACCCGCGCACCGATGACGCGAGCGTTCGAACCAACTTTATCGAGATTGCGCCCGAAGTCAGCGGACGACTGGTGGAGTTACCCGCCAGGGACAATGCGTTCGTCAGGAAGGGTGGCGTGCTCTTCGCCATCGACCCCCGACCCTACGAATACGCTCTTCAACAAGCGCTTTCCGAGCAGGCTGCCCTGGAAGAACAGATCATCGACGAGAGGCGCAAGATTGCAGCGCAACATAACGCAGAAGACGCGGCTCGCGCCGGTTTGCACAGTTCCAGGACGGGCATTAAAACCGCTGGCAGCAGCGTCGACCTGGCCAAGGCCACGGTAACGCGCGCCCAAGCCGCCGCCGCGGCCGCCGATGCCCAACTCAAGTACGCCACCAATGACCTCAACCGTATTGAACCTCTGCTCAAGAAGAAATACGTGACCGTCGATCAGGTCGACCAGGCGAATACTGCAGTCAAGGTGGCGCAGGGCAACTTCGACGCAGCGCAGGCCTCGCTTGGACAGGCGCAGGCACAATACACGCAGGCCATCCTGAATCAGGATCAGGCGGACGCGGCTGCGTCTGAATCCGCCGCCAAACTCGGCCAGGCCGTGCATGCCGTCGATAGGGTTGAGACGCTCCTTTCACAGCGTGAGGCCAAAGCCGCCAAAGTTCTCACTGCCCGGCTCGACCTCGAACGTTGCCGCGTTGTGGCGCCGTTCGACGCTTACGTGACCAACATGAATATTTCGGAAGGAGCCTATGCTCGCCCCGGCAGTCCGCTCTTTACATTGATCGACACGCGCAACTGGTGGGTGATTGCCAACTATCGGGAATCCAAACTCAAGAACATCCGTCCCGGGATGCATGTCGATGTGTACCTGATGAGTCATCCGGACCACAGGTTCAATGGTGTCGTGGAGAGCATTGGCTACGGCGTCTTTCCCGAAGACGGAGCGGTAACGAATGGGCTGCCCAATATCGAACGTACGTTGAACTGGGTGCATCTTTCCGCGAGATTTCCTGTTCGTGTTCGCGTGCAAGATCCCGATCCTGCCGTCTTCCGAATGGGTGAGACAGCCGTCACCGTGGTGAGATAAGCGCGATGGAAAAGCCCTCTTCGCCGGCCCTTGCTTCGTCTCTTCCCCCTTTTGCGGTGCCATCCCGCGCAAATTCCCTGGCGTCATGGGCAGCAAGAGCTTGGCAGGATCTGCAGCCCGGGCCGGGACGTCTGAGCGGGACGTTGCGAATCGTGCTTGCCAGCGTCTTGACGTTACTGGCGCTACTGATCTTGCAGGCGCCATTCGCCTCGGTCGCTTTGTATTTCGTCTTCATTGTGGGGCGAGACAGCCCTGCCGTCTCACTACGCTCACTCTTCTCCATGGTTCCCTTAGTCGCCGCGGTGGCGACGGAACTTGGAATCGTTATATTAACCGACAATGATCCCATGGCCCGTGTGCTTGGCGTTGCTGCAGTGGGCTTCTTCGCCGGCATACTTGTTGTTGGAACAAATCAACCGACGCTGGGGTCCACCTGGGGTTTTATCTTTGCTACGCTAATTGCCCTTTGGGAAAGCCCAGCGCCTGCCAACCGCCTGGTCACAACTTCGCTGTGGATCATTGGCGCTCTATCGATACCCATCTTGTCCTCAATAGCGGTGGAGTATGCTTTCGGTGCGCGACACCCCGCCGACTTGCTGAGTGAACAACGCACGATTCGATGGCGTGCATTTATTTCGATGTTCACGCTCTTCAGTGAAAAGGCAGACCCCGAGAAGCGCGCGGAAGCCGTAACCCGCGTCGGCCGTCTTGCCGTAACTGGTCAGGATGGGATGCAGGAACTCTACAACAAAGTGGTTGAACGGAATCTTGACACGGGCGCGCTCCCCATCGGAGCCCGTGTCCGCATAACCATGTTGGCGCAATTGATGGATCTTGGCGCGGCTGTCGGTTCCGCTCCCTATGCCGATGATCCCGCCAGCCTGTTGCGTTACAAGCGAATCGCCGAGGAGGCGCAAGCCGCCCTCGCCGGCACCGATGAACACCCGCACATAACCCATGAGTTTCGAATGGGCCCGCATCCGACGCTGCTCGAGCGGGTGGAGGGAGTGCTGCACGCCATCCGGTCGTTGCCGACCGGCGCGGGCTCCGAGGACAGACAACTTGTCGCACTCCCGGCGAAGAAGGTGCCACTCTTCAGCCCTGGAGCGCTGACCGATCGGACAACCGTTGCTTTCGGGCTCAAGCTTAGTCTTTGCGCCACGATCTGCTACGTCCTGTACCATGCACTCGACTACCCGGGCATTTCCACCTGTGTGACCACGGTTTTCATCACCGGGTTGAGTACCACCGGCGCGATCAAGCAGAAATTTGTCTTCCGGCTCGTCGGCGCGATCATTGGCGGTCTGATCTTTGGATTGGGAGCTACCGTATTCCTGTTCCCCCACATGGATTCGATTACCTCGCTCGTGGTTCTCATCGCAGTGATTGCCTTCATTTCGGGCTGGTGTGCGCAGGGGCGGCAATTCAGTTATGTCGGTCTGCAAATTGCGTTTTCTTTCTACCTGGTGGCATTCGAGGGATCCTCGGCCCCGACGCAGTTGGCTCCGGCTCGCGACCGCTTGATCGGCATCCTGTTGGCCCTGCTCGTCATGTGGATTGTCTTCGATCAAATCTGGCCGGTGCGAACGGTAACCGCCATGCGCCATGCGCTTGCCGTGATTCTCCGGGATGGTGCCAGGCTGTTCCGGTTGCCTGAGGGCGTCCCGCGCCGGTCTAATGTATTCAAGGAAGCGGATGCGCTGCGCGACCAGGTAGGCAAGACGGTTGCTGCCATTCGAACCATGAACGATACGGTCGAGTACGAGTTCGGAGTGGACCGCGAGCCGCATATTCACTTGAGCCAGACGATACTGCGCGCCGCCCTCACCGCCGTGGCGCTGTTTTGGAACCAGACTGTCTTTCTGCACAACAAACGCGACCGAGATCTTCTCAACGAGCCTCGACTGGTCGCCTTGCGCCATAAACTCGCCGCGACAATGGACGCAATGGCAGACGCCGTAGCCAACGCGCAACCCTTCGTAAGCTCCAACCCTTCCCAATTTGGCGACGAATCCCTGTTCGCGAATCCGAGATACAAAGAGTATGCGCAGAATGCACTCACGCGGCTTCGTGAACTACAGGATTATGTTCTCAACATCGATGCAGCGGGATAGATCGCTTGTAGGTAAGCTCGAGGTTATCCTCGCTTCAGCGGATTAATCCTCGAACGAGGGCCACTTGCAGGACAGGTTTCCACTTTTAGGTATCATCGGCCTCATCGGAAAGAAGTAAGCAACGGTATCGCTCACAAAACTATCCCGCATGATCGTGCGACAGCGCGAAACTCCATCGCGCACGCCGCAGAGTCGCTCTATGGCCTGTTGCGATCGGACATTTCTAGCATCGATATCAACTCTGTTAGTGGGCGCAAAGTTCGCGCTGGACCAGGTTCCGCAGTTCGATAAGCCCAGCTTCGCCCAACAGATTCTAGCTTCAGCCCATCGTAAGCACAACGCGGTACTGAGCGTCCCCGCTCATCATGCGAGCGTAGCCTTCGGCCGCCTTTTCCAGAGGTAGTTTTTCGATCAAACGACTACCCGACCGCGCGAGTTTCACTGCAACTACTTCCAGGGAGCCGTTTCGTCCCCTCCTGCCCTATACAACCGTTTCCGTCCTGATTCCTGAAGAAAACGATGACGGCGGCGGACAGTCTGAAGCATCGATGCGGCCACGAGTGTGCCCACTGATTTGGTGAAGGATGCATTGTGATTCCTCCAGTGGTGCCTTTGCGATTGTCGGCCATGGAGCTTTTGACCGCCGTCGATGGCCTAACGCGGCAATTCTTCGCCTGATTGTTCGCGCACCATGTATTCGGCATACCAATCTGGCCAGTTGGGATCGGCTTTCCCCGTCCGAGACTCGTGCCAGCCGTGTGCGGCCGCGGCGCGTTGCAATGCCTTCGAGAGATCGGCCGCCGAGCTGTACGTCGTATCTCCGGCAACACGGCCTGGAAGGCGGGCGGTGACTTCCTGCAACAGCCAGCGGTTGCCGTCGGGGTCGCTGAAGGTAGCAAACGAACGGTAGCTGGTGTGGCCGGGGTCCGTCCCGCTGAGCCGGCTCTCTGCGCCTTCTGGCAGAAATTGAGCACCCGGAGTCGCAGGATGAAATACCTCGCTGATGGCCACGCCGCGGGACACCAACTCGCTGCGTGCGGCCAAGATGTCCGACACGATCAGGTAGAAGTCTCGGACCGAGCCGGGTGCGGCGGTAGTGAGCTGCGCGCCGAACTGGACTGAACACTCTGATCCGGGCGGAGTGAACTGGACGACACGGAAACCGTTTTCGAACCGGAAATCGGCGTCGAGCCGCCACCCGAGCCTCACATAGAATTCTTTGGAGCGGTCAACATCCGAGACGGGGATGATTACCACTTCAAGTTTCATATCGTAAACCGCCGCGCTAACCGTTCCAACCGATTCGCTAGTATGTTGTTCCCTGGTGCTCATTGCTACTCCTGAATGTTAGGCCGGTCACTCGCCATAAGTCGTGCCCGTCGCGAGAATCCGGAAGTTATTAGTCAGCGCAGCCTGCAGGAGGGCTGCACAAAAGTCAAAGTCACTGTCACCGTGCGGGCTGAAGCGAACCAAGCAGTGTTGGAATAAGCTCCGCAACCGTAGGGTGAATGTGAACTGCGTTTGTGATCGTGGTGTAGGGTTTGTCCGCGTACATGATGTCCAGAATGGAATGGATCGCTTCATCCCCGCCCACTCCGAAGATCATCGCGCCCAGAATTCGCTTTGTTTGTGCATCGACGATCGCTTTCATCAAACCGAAGGTCTCACCCTTTTCGATCGCTCGTGACACCCACGCCATCGGACGCGTTGCAATCAGAAGGTCCCTTCCTGTTGCCCGGGCCTCTTCCTCTGTCATCCCGACTTGCGCCAGTGGTGGATCGGTATAGGTTGCCCGTGCTGGAATTCGATCGGTTACGCGTCGGTTACCGCCTTCCAGGAGGTTCGCCGCAACGATCTCAAAATCGTTGTAGGCCGTGTGGGTAAAGCCGCCGCGCCGATTGCAATCGCCGAGCGCCCAAATGTGACCTACGTTCGTGCGCAGTTGGTCGTCAACCGAAATATAGCCGGAGGAGTCAGTCTCTACCCCTGCTGCATCGAGTCCCAAATCATTGGTATTGGGTGTTCGCCCCATCGCGAGCAGAACGTGCGAGCCGTGTACATCGGTATCTCCTTCCTTGCAACCGACATGCGCGCATACACCGTCATGATCCTTCGAAAACGAGATACACTCCGCATTGAGGCGAAGGCGGACCCCCTCCTGCTCAAGCAACTCGGCTACAAGCGCCGAGGCGGTTGCATCCTCGTGGTGCATCAGGCGGGCCTTCATTTCGATCAATGTCACGTCGCTTCCGAAACGTCGAAACATCTGCGCGAATTCCACGCCCACGGCGCCACCGCCCACGACGATTAGGTGTTTCGGCAGCTCTGTTAATTGGAGCAGCGACGAGTTCGTCAGGTAGCTCACCTTTTCAAGACCCGGCAGCTTCGGAATCGCGGCCCGTGCACCAACGTTAATGAAGATTTGTTCCGCACGAAGGATCTCCTCGCCGACTTGCAACTCATGCGAAGAAATGAACCTCGCGTGGCCGTGAACCACCGTGCACCCCGCATTGGCCAACATCTTGGCGAGGCTTTGTCTCGAATTCTGCAGAATTGTTTCGGCACGCGCCCTCACCTCGGCCAGCGAGACCTGTACATCGCCTTGGAGATGAATTCCAAACCGCGCTGCTTCGCGAGCCATATGTGCCGCCTTCGCACTGGCCACCATAGCTTTCGTAGGGGTACAGCCTGTGTTGACGCAGGTGCCACCGAGAAATTGTCGTTCTACCAGCGCAACCGTCTGGCCTGCCTTGGCAAGCCTTGCGGCAAGAAACGGGCCGGCTTGGCCGGAGCCAATGATGATCGAGTCAAACGTTTTGCTCATGTAGCCTCCCAACGTCCATCGGCGAAGATGTTACGCGCGATCCCAATGTGAATGGAATTGGATCGCGCGATCACATGTTTTCTGTGAGTTCCAATTCATGCAGCGATCAGCTGCGCCGCCAGGCCGTTTCGAGCCTCAATGGCCTTGACGCTGTTTGTAAACGCCTTTTCCAAAACGCTCTTGCCGATGGTCCCGAGCACCAAACCGAGCAGGTATCCCTTGAGGTTCTTACCCTCGCGAATGACGTCAACATCAATGTCGGTAGTTCCATTGGGCTGGCGTGTAAACGTGTAGGTGTGTCCGGATGCGCCTCCCCAAATATTGGAGTCAGTGGTGGTGAGTACAACGTGGTTAGGATTCGACCAATCGTAGTGCAAGCGTTCCCACACGCCGCCGGAGCCTTCTGTGACATCAGCCTCGGTGCGGTCGCGTTGATGGACAACCAGGTATTCGTCGGCGCTATTCGGGAACAGCTCCGCACGGCCGGGGCCGAAATCGGTGAGTCCAGCGACGTATTGCTCGGGTGTCAGGTTGGTTTGTTGGTGTAGATGGATGGTAGACATTGCATTTCACCTTTTCAAGTTGAAAATTGGTTTTGCCGACGGACGTGATCTGAAAAAGACGCTCTCGTACATAGGATCAGTGCCGTTTGCGGTGAGTTCTTGGGTTAGGCTTCTTGGCCAACGCATCCAACGCGTGGCGCTGAAAGATCTCGAGGGGAGCATCGTTCTCTTCGACCTGCGAGCGCAAGAGCGCTCCCTCCCAACTGTTCAGCAGGAATCCGGCCAGCGATTCAGCATCCGTGTCGGCTGGCAATTCCTTTTGCACGATTGCCTGCTGGATGACCATCGCGATCGTGTGCTGCCAGTGGTCGAAGGTAGCACTGATCTGTTTTCTCAATATCGGACTCACCTCAGCGATTTCCAGACTGAAGCGGCCCATCATGCATCCAGGGATCGCTCCATTCTGGCCGTAAATCCTGGCGAGATCGCTGAAATAACGTCTCAAGCGCTTCAACGGAGGAACTGTCGCATCGTTCAGAATGCTCGCAGCATGCTCTCTCTCGCGCATCCCATACCTTTCCAATGCGGCTGCGGCAAAATCCTCTTTGCTACCGAAATGGTGGTAAAAGGAGCCCTTTGGCACGTCTGCTGCTTTCAAAAGGTCGTTCAACCCGGTGGCGTTGTATCCGTTTTGGTGCATCAGCCCAAGGCCCACGTCGATTAAATGTTCCCGTGTCGATTTTTCGGTCATGACAGTTCCTCGCTTCTGTTCGCGATTCGATTATGGTGAGTCCTATTGCCCTGGGGCTTAAACCAACGAGGGGTGGCCGCGCCGGAGAGTCCACCCCTTAAGCGTTCATCCACCAATCCCGTACCGTGCAGCGGGTTTCTGGTGGGAAAGGTTCGGACCCAGCGCCTTGCGCGCGGTTTCGAATTTCTCCCAGTCTGCGATAGCCGGCAGCGCTGGAATCGTAATTGCCTCGTGCTGATCAAGACCGGCGAGGGAAGCGTCCACCATATCTTCGGCCGTCATCACGATCTCGCTCGGCAGGTCCTCCACCGGACGACCGGATTTTGCCCAGAAAGGTGTAGACGTTGCACCGGGCAGAACAGCTTGGACGGTAACGCCTGCGCCTTCGACTTCATTCTTAAGCGCCTGGGTGAAGTTGACCACATAGGCCTTGGTGCCGCTGTAAGTGCCATTCAGGAGCTCTGGTGCAAGGGCAACAACGGACGCAATGTTGATCAGCAGCCCGTTCTTGCGTGTCACAAACCCTGGCAGAGCGGCAAGAGCCAGCCGTGTTAACGCGGTGACATTGAGATAGATCATCGACTCGAGATCATCGATGTTCGAATCGAGGAGCCTTCTCGCGCTGCCGATACCTGCATTGTTAACCAGCGCAGTAATTGTGGAATCGGTCCGCAGCCGTTCCGCGACGCGCTCGACGCCTGCTGCCTGGGTCAAATCTGCCGCGAACGTCTCGATCGCGCGGCCGGTGGACTTCAATCGCGCCGCAACCTCAGAGAGTTTCTCTTCGTTGCGGGCAACCAGGATGAGATCGTAGCCGCGTTTCGCAAGGCGGTCGGCATAGACCGCGCCGATGCCCGTGGAAGCGCCAGTGATAAGAGCAGTGCCTTTGAATTCGTGAGCCGACATGTTGAATACCTCCTGAGAACCCGTGAGGCTTTTTGCCTCGCAGTTCAGTAGAGTAGACCAGTCGGTCTATAGATTCAGAATTATTCGACCCCTTGACATGGGGCTCCCCCATACAGAAAAATCCCCGGACAGATGTAGAACATCCAGCCTGAATCAGCCGTCGACTAAAAACCTGGGGGATCGTGATGAAAGCATTGATCTTTCGCGAGACCGGTGAACCCACGACCGTGTTGAAGTTGGAAGAGGTTTCACCTCCGTCTTTGACCTCTGGAGAGGCGCTCGTCCGAGTGCTGATGAGCCCGATTAACGCATCCGATCTGCACATGGTGCGCGGGCGCTATGGCTATCAGCCGGAGTTGCCAGCCAGCCCGGGCATTGAAGGCGTGGGGATTGTGGAGGCCGTAGGTCCGGGCGTGCAAAGTCCTACGGTTGGAACGCGGGTGGTTTTCGTTGACACGTGGAACACCTGGCGGCAGCAGGTCGTGTGCCCAGTGGACAAACTCGTGCCCGTTCCAGAGGGCGTCGACGATCCAGTCGCCGCCACCTCCTACATCAACCCTTTGACGGCTTGGGCATTGACGAGATCAACCCACAATCTCAAGGAGGGTGACTGGCTTGTGCAGACGGCAGCTGCATCCAGCGTCGGGAAGTTCGTGCTTCAGTTGGCGCAGCAGTATCGATTCAAGACGATCAACATCATTCGGCGACGCGAGCAGGAATCCATCATACGGAACCTCGGAGGCAATGAGGTAATCTGCACAGCCGACGAGGATCTTAGGGCACGCTTGCAGGAACTAACGGCGGGCAAGGGTGTTGAACGAGCGATTGACTGCGTTGCCGGAGAACTTGGCGCTGAGGTTGCCCGCAACCTCGCTCCCGGTGGAACCATGCTTGTCTATGGAGCCCTGTCCAGTCATCGACAGACGGATCCGGCGAAATTCATCATGCCGCTCTTCGCTCCGCGTTTGATTTACTCAACGGCAACGGTTCGTGGATGGTGGCTTCCGCGTTGGGTGCCTTCCCGGCCGCTCACAGAAGTGCGGGCAGCAACGAGCGGTCTTCTCACCATGTTGTCGAACGGGTCACTCACGCCGCCTGCGATTGTGCGGTATCCATTGAGGGATTTCCAAGAGGCAATTCGCCTCGCGGATGGTGAGGCAGGACAGGAAAAGGTCGTGTTGGACTTCTCCAAGTAGCCGATGAGAACTCCATGACAAGGCTGGTGTCCAGCGAATTTCGGCCTTCGAATCTCAACTGCTGAGTCGGCAACTTCTAGACTGGGCAGAGGTCTGCAGGACAGAGGTCGGGGGTCCGATAAGGGTCCAATAAGGGTTGCCGGGGGTGCCTCAGAGCGCCAAAAGAAGTCATCCGTGACGCTTAGTTTCAATAGGTTACTGCCCGTCTCTGTGCTGTCACGGCAGAGGTCGCGGGTTCGAGCCCCGTCGTCCCCGCCATTCATTCCAAATGACTTACGGGAATTGCAGTTGCGAGGCACAGGTACAGATCGTTGCGCTGGATGCTCTTGTCCTCAATCCGACAGATCATCGAGCTTTCGTCTCAGACGAACTACACCACCTGTCGGCGTCTACTCTGTTCGCAAGGCGACCATAGGCTGTATCCGGATTGCTCGAACGCTCGAGATCAGCGTGAATGCCGAGTAGAGTGTGATCGATACAGCTGCTTCTAGAAGAGCGCCCGTTGAAGAGAAGAGGAAGGGTTGTTGGACCCGGGTGTCGATGACTCGCAAAGCGACGTAAGAGAGTATGACCCCGGCGCAGCAGCCAACCATCGCTCCAAGAGCCCCCTCTGCAAAGAACTGCACAAGAATGTCTCCGCGAGTTGCCCCGATTGCCCTGCGAGTGCCGATCTCGCGCGTTCGATTCCGGATGCCGATCCAGGTCACCGCAAATAGTCCAAGGGAGGATACTACGAGCGCACTGAGCGCGATCCAACGGATGAGAAATGTCAGTCTTGAAAATGCCGCTAATTGCGCGTCAATCAGGCTCTTCCGATTCTGCACAAGAAAATCATCAGTGGATGTCGCGCCGTGACGATGCCGCTTCTCCACTATTTGATAAATTTGCCCCGCGGCCCTATCCATCTCCGACCAATTTTCGATGTTAAACAGTATCGAGCTGAAATAGTCGATATTCATTAGGCGATGCATCGCGGTGTCCAGGGGGACGTAGACCTCGTCGTCTTCGTTCGACGAATCGAGACCTTGTCCTCGCTCTCGAAGAACGCCCTCAACTATAAAGGGCACTCTATTGATGGTGATGCGACTTCCGCTCGGGTCCACTTCTCCGAATAAGTCGCGGGCCGCGGTCGCGCCGAGCAAGGCAACACGGGGCTGTTGCCCTAAGGTGTTTTCGTCGAAGGAGGCGCCGTAAGTCACCGTCCAGTGTTTAATCGAAAAATAGTCCGGATTGCATCCAACGACGATTGTGTTCTTAGTGAGGTCGCCAGCTCGAATGCGGAGTGTGCTCAAGGCGGTAGGAGATGTAGATGAGATTCCGGCGACTGACTCCAAAATTGCCTTGTAGTCAGACTGGTTGAGAGTGGTTACAACGGATCCAGTGCGGGCTCGCCCTCCGACCGCTCGGCTTTGCTGCGGCGTGACGATGATGATATTAGTTCCGAGCTCGGCAAACTGATCCAGGATCTTCTGGCGTCCTCCAGCCGCATAGCCGGCTGAAACAATCACTCCAGCCGTCCCCGTCATTGCGGCAACCGTGATGAAAATGGCCTGCAGGCGAAAGCGGCAGAAGTTCCTTGAGGCAACCCTTAATAGTTGAAAACAGCGAAGGAGTGGCACCGGCCTAGTTCCTCAGCGCGTCGACAGGATTGGTCATGGCCGCCTTCCAGGCCGGGAAGACTCCGAACAGCAGGCCGAGGGCAATCGAAAGAGCCGTCGCCGATAAGACCGCTGATGGTTGCAGAAGGAATGGAAGATGTTGAAGCCGCGATACAACCTGGGTCCCTCCGACGCCGATGATGATGCCGATGAGCCCACCTGAAAAGGAAAGAACTACGGCCTCAATCAGGAATTGAATCAGAATTGCAATTCGGCTCGCTCCGACCGCTCGCCGCACACCAATTTCCTTGCGGCGTTCGGACACACCAATCAGCGTCACGCTCATGATCACAATGCCGCCAATGGCCGTAGCAAGCACCGCAACGATGACCAGAAGCTTGCGGATATTCGAGCCCATCGTCGTTACCTGGGCCATTACGGCTTGCGGATTGGTGACGTTGAAATCGTCGAGCATTCCTGGCGAGAGATGGTGCCGGGCTCGGAGGATACCCTGGATATGATCAATGGCCTGCTGGCCTTGAGTTGGATCTTTCAGCTGCGCGATCAACATCGTCAGGAAGTCCCGGTTAAACAGTCTCTTCGAAGCGGTAGTCACGGGAATAAAAATCAGGTTGTCGAGACTCCCGCCCGCCGGGCCAGCACCGCGCGCGACCATAACTCCACGCACGACGAATGGAACGTCGCCGATCTGAACGGTTTTTCCCATGGGATCTTCATCTGGGAAGAGTTGCTTGCGAGCGTCTGCGCCGAGGACTGCCACCCTTGCAAGCGCTCGAACATCGTCATCGCCGATGAAGTTTCCATCTTCGATTTGATCGCCGCGGAGGTCGAGAAAGTTGGAGGTGACTCCAAAAATGGCCGGCGTTCCACTATGATCGCGATATTTGACGTCGATGTCGAGCGCGTTTTGAATCTCCGCCACTTGGCGAATTTCCGGGACTTCGGCTGCAATCGCATCAGCATCAGCAAATTTGAGGCTTGGCTCGACATTGGTCAAAGAAACCATTCCACGATTCTTGCTTGATCCGGGGCGAACGATCACTGTGTCAAATGTGCCGAGCATGTTCTTGAAGCGCTTCATGGTTTCACGACGGGTACTTTCGCCTATAGATGTAAGTATGGTGAGTGAAGCAATCCCTATGGTGACGCCAGCCATCATCAAAGTGGCACGCCCCTTGTTCCGCAACAGGGTTCGCAGGACAGAGCGGAAGAAAAGCAGCATGTTCATGGTTTCACCTCGGTCTCGCGCAACACGCCGTCTCGAATAGCCAGAACTCTGCGGGCGTGGCTTGCTACCGCGTCATCGTGAGTCACGAGAACGATGGTTCTTCCCTCATCATTCAACTGATGGAGAATCCCCATCACCGCGGCACCCGCACTCTCGTCCAGGTTGCCGGTTGGCTCGTCCGCAAGAATGAGAGCAGGGTCATTGATCAACGACCGGGCAATGGCGACGCGTTGCTGTTCGCCCCCCGACAATTCCATGGCAAAGTGATGCTCGCGCTGTGCGAGCCCCACGCGTGCCAGCGCCTGAGCGGCTCGAGAGCGGCTGACTGCCTGATCGGCATAAATCATGGGTAGCTCGACATTCTCAATCGCCGTCGTTCTAGGAAGCAGATTGAACGACTGAAAGATGAATCCAATTTTCTGCGAACGAATGTGAGATAACTCCGCGTCGCTCTTGCGAGAAACATCGGCCCCATCGAGGAGGTAAACGCCGGCGGTTGGCGAGTCAAGACAGCCGAGGATATTGAGCAGGGTCGATTTCCCCGAACCTGAAACTCCTCGAATCACCACGAATTCACCAGCGCCGATCGCAAAGCTCGCATCGCGTAGCGCGTTGACGGGGATCCCATCGCGCGAGTAAGTCTTTGAGATTTGATCCATTCTGATCATCGTGTTGTCGCTCCCGCGTCCAATTGCACTTTGTCATCTTTCCTTAATCCGCTGGTGACTTCTGTTTCCTCAGCAACACGCCCAGCAATAGAAACGATGCGTTTGAGCGGTGCATTCGAGCCCCGTTGGACATAGACGAACGACTGCGATCCGTCTCGATGAATGCATTTGGTTGGAACGAGGAGCGCGCTATGATCTGCGGTGTGAATGTTGACGTTTGCAGTCATGTCAGGCCTCAACTGGGCTATATCGTGCTCGATGGAGATAGCTACCTCATAGTTGACGACGCCCGAGATGATTGTGGCGACCGGCGCTATGCGGGTCACGCTGCCTTGAAACTCGCGGTCGGGATACGTCTCCGTTGTGAAGATTACCTTCTCTCCCTTGCGAACATTCCCGATGTCCGCTTCATCGACCATCGCGATTACTTCCAGGGCAGCCTCTTGAATGATCGTTACGAATGTAGGTGTGGTAAACGATGCAGCCACGGTCTCACCTTGTTGCGTCGCGATTGACGCGATGGTACCGCTAATCGGTGCCTTGATTTCCACGTAGGACAAGTCAACCTGGGCGGCCGCCAATCCGCTTTGAGCAGCTGTCACCGACGCTTTGGTCGCATTCAGCGAGGCCTTAGCGTCGTCAAACTGTTGGGCCGATATGACGCCGGCTTCGAACAATTTCTGTGTCCGGGTGAAGTCGGTCTCTGCTTTTGCGGATGAGACTTCAGCCTGCCCCAGTTGAGTGCGAGCCAGGTCGATCTTTGCCATCACTTGCCGCGAATCGATCTCTGCGATGACATCTCCCTGATGCACATGGGAACCAACCGTCACATTCAACCGTCGAACAATTCCCGAGAGTTGTGCTCCGACCCTGACTTCAGCACCCGTCTTGAGCTTTACCGTCCCGGTCGCGTTGACATTGGCCCTAATGTTTCGAATCATCGGGGTGACCCATTGAACCTCGGTCGAGCGGGTGTCAGTGAAGGTCTTTCGATTGGAGTTCCACCACACCACGGCGGCTCCAAGAGCGATAAGGCAAAGCGGAAGGAGCCACGCACTGCGCCATTTGTAACTCCGGCCGGACCGTTCTGAGGTTGAGGTCAAGGTCATGGTCGCCATCGCTTACTCGACCTTGGTGAAGACGATGATCGTGGGGTCTTTGCCGTTTCGGGCTGATTCCACGTACATAGTCTTTCCGTCCGAAGAAAGGTACCGCGTCTCAATTCGTTTTACGACTGTGCCGGCGATAGCGCCCGCACTCTCCCAATCGGTTATCAGGCGGGTCCCCTCCCAACGACTCCTGGTGGTCGCCTGCCCCGCCATCATCGAGGTGTTTGTCACTGGCTTGCCGGTGAGGTTGTAAACGGTGTGCTGCGTATCCGACTGGCCATTGAAGAGCGAATGGTCATCAACTACAAGCTCAAGCTTCGACTGCTTAACGGTGGTCTGGATTTGTCCCTGCGCCATCATTCCCACGTTCTTGCTCTGCGCGGGATCGAAAGTCCATTTGCCGGAAAAGTTGGCGGGCGCAGAGGCCGCCGAGACTGCCCCGACAGCCAGCGAAAATACTACGGCCATGAATTGCTTTTTCATCGAATGCCTCCGTTAGTTACGGCCTGTTAAGAGCGATATGCAAGACAATGAGCCCGGCCACCAAGGCCATTGTCCAGAAATGCAATCGGCGCAATGCACGACGACTCGATTGAGTTGGGTTTTTGAGCATCAGACCCACCACGATCTGCCACAAGATGACGAGCAAAGCAATGGTGGCGATCCAAACTCCGGGGGAGTTGATACCGCGCATGTTGCCGCCGCGCATCGCGAACCATGCGTGTGCAAATGAGACAAAGAATGCCAGGTAGCCAAGCCTGTAATGAGGCCACATCCGTTGCAGATAGGGCAACCTTGCTTTTGGCATTCTGCGCAACAGATAGGGCATTGCAAGGCCGGATCCAAAGAGCATGACCCCCGTCCATCCGGTCAATGCATTCTGCAGATACTCGTTCATGGACAATCACCGAGTTCCGTGCGCCAGGCGAACATACCCCGTAAGGATTACGACCTGGTCTGTACGAATGGCATGATGTTCATCCATTTTTCCGTCGAGTTGGACGATCGCCCCTACGACTATCTCTCTAGGCTTCCCCATGACTACCGATGTTTCCGGAGTCAGAAGGGCAGTCACGGTGGAAGGTTTTTCAGAGGGGAGGAGATAGATGGTGTCACTCTGCCTCTCGAACAGTGTGCCACTCAATTCACCGCCATCGATATGATCGAGCCGCACCACGGCCTTCGCCGGAGATCCTGGCGCGATAGATGCGAGCGCGGAAGCAGAAGTGTCCGCTGCTTTCATATGTTGCGCCCGCACTAAAACGCCACGGATGGCCCAAGCTGACACTGCGGTCAGCAGGACTATAAAGATGGACCACCTGAGGCTGACCGTATTGATTCGAGGTTTTCGATTCGGCATGCTTGCTCTCCCGGCTCGGCCAAATGCGGCCAACTAGCCTTCAAAAGCAAGTCTCCAGCCTGTACAGGGGTATAGGGTCAAGCGGTATTTGAAACTTTTTTCGCGGGACTGGCGGAAACTGGGCAAGTGTCGGGTGAATCGCCTGTAAGAGCCGCGACCAGAGAGGTGAGTTCAGCACGCATTGAGCTCAGAGCCGCGAGTTTCTCGTCAATCATCTCAAGACGCTCATTTGCCATCGTCACAATTTCCCGAACCGCAGTGGGTTTCATTTTCGCAGTTCCGTTGATCTTACTCAGGTTGTGATGCAGGACCAGCAAATGTTGGATTTCACGGAGAGTGAAGCCCAACCCCTGGCAAAGGCGAATGAAACGTACCCTCTCAAGATCGCTGACCGCGTACCTGCGGTACCCGGAAGATGTTCGAGCGGGCGGCCGCAAAAGACCTTCGCGCTCATAGAAGCGCAGTGTCTGAATGTTGACCGCGGCGCGAACGGCAAGCTCACCAATTCTCATTGGAACATTGTCAACCATATACATGGGTATAGACTTCTATTAAAAATTGTTCACTGTCGCTCTCAGATACGGAAGACTTGCGCACTGTCAAGGCACGCCAGGTGGTTAGCCGCCCAAGTGGTGCCACTTTTGGTGCCACTTTGTACCGTGATATTGTTCTCCTTGGTGCGACAAAGTGCGATGTTGATAGCAAATCTAAGTAACTCATTATAATGTATTTATGCGGCTTGGTGGCGGTGTAGTGCAGGGCAGTGCCGTCAAAGGCGAAAAGGATTTAAAATCCGCAGGCCGCAAGGCCGTGGGGGTTCAAGTCCCCCTCCGGGCACCATATAACAATTACTTATAGGAAAAAGGCTCGATCAGCAGGTTTCATAATATGCGTGCTTGTGCCGACTTCGCTGCCACTTTTGTTCAGACTTTGCCAGGATCGCATCCTGGAGGCAGATTCCTATGCCAAGGAAGGTGGTTCGCAAGGAACGAGGCGTCTTCGAAAGCGCCGGGCTAGTCCATTTGGTGGATACGTTTCAAGGTCGCGCTGGCAGATGGAAAAGTCACGCGCCGGAATTCGATGTGGCGATGAACGCAGGCATGCGAAGAATGAGCGGTTCAGCCTTGAATGGTCCCAGCTATCGCTGACTCGGAAACGCATTAGATTGGAGAAGACGAAGAACGGAAAAAGCGACCGAGAGATTCCCCCAAATAAGACTAGCGTTAGCGTTCTCGAAGCGTCACAGGGTGTCTGGTCACATAATGGCCGCGTTTCTCTTTCAAAGTACGGGCGTGATCTGACCGGTCCAAGGGCTTGGTTTGAACTGGCCTTGCGCCACATATTCATCAGCCGGTTGGTTATGAAAGACGTACACCTGCAGAAAGTGCAGGAAGTTGCGATGAATCGGGACGCCCATCTGGCACGGAGCACAACCAGGTCGCCATTGAAAAGTTTGATTCGGCGGCGGCCTGAAGGCTCGCACCACACAACATCAAGATTGCAATGATTTCGCATGCGCACCTGCGGACTCGGGAAATGTTGTCACAACTCTACAGCTCGGAAAGCTTTGAAGCACCGGAATCGTATACCAGCTCGTGGGTTTAAATAAAGCGATTTTTTAGCTTGTTTTCCTTACCGCTTCCTTTATATAGTCGTTTGGTTCCGATTTCGCAGGAATCAACGACAACTTGCATTTGACAGGTGCCGCAAATGATAGAAAACGTTTGCCAGGGAGTGGCTCGGGGGATAAATGTTTCGCTTGGATTTCGGAGTTCACAGTTTACAAGGGTCTGTTTCTGCAACGAGCCGGTGGAATGCCGAAGCTCTCCGGAAGGTTGACCTTGTTTCACTCACGTGCGCCCGTTCGAAGTTGTTGCTGCTGACTGCGGTGTTCGTGTCATCGGTGGCGTTGTCTCAGCCGCACTCGATCAGAGCGACGATTGACGCGTCGAAGACGGGCGCACCTATCTCCAGGAACATCTATGGGCAGTTTCTCGAGCACGGCGGAGATATCGTGAATAACGGGGTGTGGGCAGAGATGCTGGTCGATCGCAAGTTTTTCTATCCGGTTTCCTCCAGTGCGCCCACACCGCCGCCGGTGATCGCCAACGCTGGGGGCAATCCGCGGTTTCGGCGAACTCCTACGCGCTGGTGGGCGCCGGTCGGCGGCGATAGCGTCGTTACGATGGATACAAACTCCCCATACGCCGGTGAGCACACTCCACTCGTCAAGCTGGACGCGAAGGAAGCGCATGGGCTGAGCGAGTCGGGTATCGCTGTTCGAAAAGGCAAACCCTACACAGGGCGGATTCTCCTGGCCGGCAATCCCGGCGCGGTCGTCAAGGTTGCGCTCATCTGGGGAAAGGAAACTGGCTGATCGCCAGGTTGATCACGATCCATCCGCTCGGTTCCGCCTACCGGAAGTTTCCGCTGCACTTCACTGCATTGGCGGACAGCGATGACGCGACGCTCCAGATCACGGGTACGGGCACGGGCTCATTCCACGTGGGGACAGTTTCATTGATGCCTGCGGACAATATGCACGGATTCCGCGCCGAGGTGATTGCCGCGCTCAAACAGTTGCGCTTCGGCGTGCTGCGGTTTCCGGGCGGGAATTTCGTTTCCTCGTACGAATGGCGCTATGGAGTGGGCGACATTGACAAGCGGCCGCCGATCTTCGATCCCGTTTGGTCGGCAGTGCAGCCGAATGACGTAGGCACCGACGAATTTCTCACGCTTTGCCGCTTGCTTGGCGTCGATCCCTACATCACGGTGAACGCGGGCTTCGGCGACGCATGGTCGGCGCGCGAGCTGGTCGAATACACGAACGGCGCGGCTACAACGCCCATGGGCAAATGGCGAGCCGAGAACGGACATCCTCAGCCGTATGGCGTGAAGTTCTGGGGCGTAGGCAATGAACCGTGGGGCGACTACCAGATGGGGTCCATGTCGCTACCGCAATTCGAGCTTAAACATAACCTCTTCGCCAAAGAGATGCGCAAGGTTGATCCTTCCATCAAACTGATTGCCGGCGGCGCAATGCCCGATGTGATGGAGGGCGCAGATCAAGCGCGTCGCATCAACGGCCAGTATGTGCCTGACTATCTATCCTCGGCCGACTGGACCGGCCAGTTGCTGCTTAACTGTCTCGACAACATCGATATGGTCAGCGAGCACTACTATGCATCGGGCACACAGCACACGGATATGAAGCTGCAAAAGAAGGTGCCCATCGACCCGCCGCTTTCGTTCATCGAGTGGCAGCGCGCTCCGGCAGTGCAGGTCCGCGCGAAGTATGAACACTACCAGGAGTATCTGAAGCGAATCCCCGCGTTGCGCGCCAAGCCGGTCCCGATTGCCATTGATGAGTGGGCCTACTTCGGCGGCGGCCCCAACATCGTACAAGACGGTGCCGGCCTACGCGTGGGCGTTCCACGAGATGTTCCGCCACTCCGACATTTTCCAGATGGGCGCCTTGACCTTTGCGACGGCAACGATGAGTTCCAACCGCACCGAGGCGATCCTCAACCCCACGGGCATGCTTTTCAAGATGTACCGCGATCACTTCGGCACCATCCCCGTCGAGGTCACGGGCGACTCTCCACAACCAAAGCCCGCCTTCCCGGCCGGCGGCGACCAGCCGGCAGTCAATCCTGGCAGTCCGACCTATCCGCTCGATGTAGTCGCGGCTTTCAATGAAGATCGAAAGTCTCTCGCCATTGCAGTGCTCAACCCTTCGGACTCCGAGCAGAGCATCCAGCTCAAAATCAACGGAACGAAACTTGCAAGTGCCGGGAAATTGTGGCGCATGGCTCCGGACAAGATCGACGCAACGGTGCAAGTGGACAAGACGCCCGAGGTGCAGGTTGAGGAGCAGTCGCTCGGCTCCCTGCCGGATGTCGTCACCGTTCGCCCCTTCAGCGTGAACATTTACTCCTACCCGGTGCAATAGCCCGGCGTGCTTCGAGAGAGACAGAGATGAGAACAACGAAATTGATCCTTGCCTGTGCAATCGCAACGGCGATTGCACCCATCGCTCCGCTTCACGCTCAGGTGCAGACTATTGTTCCCGACCCGGTGCCGGGCGCAAAGCCCGTCGCGGTGGAACACATCAAGATCCACGGCGCGGCTTTGGAAGGAAATCTCGAAGGCGAGGTTGTCGATCGCGATGCAATTGTCTTTCTGCCGCCGAGTTACGAGAAAGACAAGAAGCGCCGTTACCCGGTCGTATATGCGCTGCACGGCTATTCGATTGGAGCGGAGCAGTGGACGCACGAGATCCACCTTCCGCAAACCGCCGAAGGAGCGTTCGCGCAAGGAGCGAAGGAGATGATCGTCGTCCTGCCCGATTCAAAGACGATCTACAACGGCTCAATGTACTCAAGCTCTGCGACGACAGGAGATTTTGAGAACTATGTCGCGCGCGATGTTGTTGCCTACATCGACGCGCACTACCGCACCATACCGGATCGGCAAAGCAGGGGATTGGTCGGTCACTCAATGGGCGGGTACGGTGCGTCGCGCATCGGCATGAAGCATCCTGATGTATTCGGCGCTCTCTACATCATGAGCCCCTGCTGCCTCTCTTCCATGGCTGGCGGCGGACCAGGAACCGCGGATCAAATCAAAGAGCGGGCGGTTGCGAGCGAGAAGAAAGTTGCGGCTGCCAAGTCTCCAGCCGACCTCGCAGCGCAATCGCCCGGCTTTCAATCGGCGCAATACGCGACGGCAGCGGCCTGGGCTCCCGATCCTAAGAACCCACCGCTCTACTTCGACCTGCCGACTAGGGATGGAGTACCCGTGCCGGAGATCGTGGCGAAATATGCAGCCAACTCACCACTGGCCTTTGTCGATCAGTACATCGCCAATCTCAAGCAGTACCGCGCCATCGCAATGGACGTGGGCGATCAGGATGGCCTACGATTCGATGCCACGAAGCTGCACGAAATCCTCGATAACTACGGAATCGCAAACGGTTTCGAAATCTATGCGGGTACGCATGTCAGCGCCGTGGCCGATCGCTTCCAGAACCATGTGATGCCGTTCTTCAGCAAGAATCTCTGCTTCACCGAGGGCTGCCGTTAGCACGCGTGCCGAGGGGCAAGAGTGCGAATTCTGGCTGGCTCATGCAGGAGATAGAAAATGGAGATTGAGAAGCGAATTGCTGGCAAGTGTGCAGCCTTCGCCGGACTATGTGTATCCTTCCCGGCGTTCGGTCAAGCGCCACCGCCGGTGCCCAACCGACCGGCCATGCAGATGCCCGCGCCCACGCCCAATGACACTCTCAAGTCCGTCGAAGTCATGCCCGATCGTCATGTTCGATTTCGCCTCTGGACGCCCAGCGCGACCGATGTGAGACTGCATGCCGAGGGGCCTGAGGCCACGCCTGGCATCACTCCTCAGGAGGCGAACAAGTACCAGGGTGGAGTGGCGATGGTGAAGGGGGATCAGGGCATTTGGGAGGTCGTCATCGGTCCCATCGAACCTGGGACCTATCGCTATACCTTCACCGTCGATGGCGTAAGCACCACAGATCCACGCAACCCGCTCACGTCGCAATCGCTGACTCACGCTTCAAGCTTGTACGAAGTTCCGGGCGCGGCGTTCATGGAGTTGCAGGCCGGAGTACCGCACGGTGCGATTTCGGCAGTCTATTATGACTCCTCGGCGACCGGCGGCCAGCGCCGAATGCACGTCTACACGCCGCCCGGGTATGAAAGCGGAACCGCGCGCCTGCCGGTGCTTTATCTGCTTCATGGTGGAGGCGACTCAGATGATTCCTGGGGCACGGTGGGGCGAGCGGGAGCCATTCTTGACAATCTGATTGCCGCTGGCAAGGCTGCTCCTATGATGGTCGTGATGCCGGCCGGCCACGTCTCAACCGAGTTCCGGCTCACGCCTGGAGTGCGCATGGGACATGATGCCTTCAACGACGATCTGACCAAGGTGGTTTTGCCGTTCATTGACGCGCACTACCGCACCATCGCCGACCGCGATCATCGGGCCATCGCCGGTCTCTCCATGGGCGGCCTGCAAGCACTGGACATTTCCCTCGACGATTCGGCGGACTTTGCTTATGTGGGCATCTTCAGTTCTGGCTGGTTTCCGAATGCGCAGAAGGAAGAAGAGGATACCGACGTGGAACAATACCGCACTTCGGGGAAACCCTTCCATCTCTTCTGGGTAAACGCCGGTCAATACGATATTGCGTTGCAGAACAGCGATGCTACGGTTGCCATCCTCAAAAAAGCCGGAATCGACGTGGAGCAACATCAAAGCGCCGGCTTCCACGCGTGGAATAACTGGCGAGACTATCTGAATGAGTTTGCGCCGCTGCTCTTCAAGAAGAGCAGCGCGCAATAGAAATGCACGATCAACAGCTGTCTTTCAGAAAAGCATGTCTTCGGCTCGAAGTCGAGACGAATCTGGAGAGTTCTATGAAACACCGCGTAACACGAGTATTCAAGTGCATGGTTACTTGTCTGGGAACGCTGCTGTTTGCTGTCGCCGCGAAGGGTGGAATCGCGCAGGACTCAGCAAATCTGCCCTACATGAATCCGCAGCTATCGCCTGAGCAGCGCGCGACGGACCTGGTGCGCCGCATGACTCTAGCAGAGAAGGCTACGCAGATGCAGAACAATTCCGCGGAGGTTCCAAGGCTGAAGGTTCCTGCATATCAGTGGTGGAGCGAGGCTCTGCACGGCGTTATCAACGACAGCGTCACCGAATATCCGGAGCCCGTCGGCCTGGCCGCTACTTTCGACGCGCCGGGCATTCACACTATGGCGCGCGCAGATCGGCATTGAAGGCCGCATCAAGCACGTGCAGAATTTGCGCGAGGGGCACACCGGCATCATGGGAGGCCTCGACTTCTGGTCGCCCAATCTCAACATCTTCCGCGATCCGCGCTGGGGCCGGGGTCAAGAGACCTATGGCGAGGATCCTTTCCTCACCGGCCGCATGGGTGTTGCTTACGTAACCGGTTTGCAGGGCGAGGACCCGAAATACTACCTCGCTATCGCAACGCCAAAGCACTATGCCGTGCATAGCGGGCCGGAACCCACACGCCACTTCGCGGATGTAGACGTGAGCAAACACGATGAAGTGGATACCTATGAGCCTGCATTCCGCGCCGCTATTGTGGAGGGCAAGGCGGGATCGGTGATGTGCGCCTATAACGCGATCAATGGCCAGCCGGCGTGTGCGAATCAATATCTGCTGCAGGATCAGTTGCGCGGTAAGTGGGGATTTCAGGGGTACGTCGTCTCCGACTGCGACGCGGTCAGAGATGTAGCAGCGAATCATCGCTACGAGCCGACACAAGCACAAGGCGCGGCGATTTCGGTCATCCGCGGCATGGACAACGAGTGCGTTACGTTCACATCGCGCTTCGGCGATCCAGTCGAGAAAGCATATATCGACGCGGTCCAGCAAGGTTATCTTCCGGAGAGCGTTCTTGACACTGCCCTCGTTCGCCTCTTCACCGCGCGGATCAAGCTCGGCATGTTCGATCCGCCGGATATGGTCCCTTACACGAAGATCGATGAAAAGGAACTGGACAGCACTGAGCATCGTCAGCACGCGCGCAGGCTCGCAAACGAGTCCATGGTCTTGCTGAAGAATGACGGCCTTCTTCCACTGAAATCCGGAGTCAAAAAGATCGCTGTTGTGGGGCCGCTTGCCGACCAGACTCGGCCGCTCATCGGGAACTATGCAGGGCAGCCCACGCACATCGTGTCGATCATCGATGGAGCTCAAGGCGGAGTTTCCTAACGCAATCGTCACCTATGTCCCCGGCACGCAATTCCTCCGTACTGATGGGACGGCAGTTCCCGACGCTCTCTTGACGACTCCCGACGGCAAACCAGGTCTGAAGGCCGACTACAACGAAGGAATGCGTGGAGGACCAGGGTCTGAGAGTAAGCCTGTCCCTGTTGTGAGCCGCACCGAGCCCAATGTGAAGCTCACCAAAGAAGGCCTGCCGTCGCAGGTGGCTGAGAGGAAAACATTCGGGGTGCAATGGTCGGGCTTCCTCACTCCGAATGAATCGGGTGACTTCCTGCTCGGCATTCGCTGCAAGGGTTTTGGCCGTCTCACAGTGGATGGCAGGCAGGTTACGCTGACGTTCGGGGGTGGCAACGAACCTGTTTCCCAAGTCGGTCGCGTACACCTGGAGAAGGGCCGCAAAGTTGCGGTTGAGTTCACTTATGGAGCAAGAGAGGGGAGAGCGCAGGCAGAGTTGATTTGGACCAAGGCAAACAACGCTCCATCGCCTGAAGCGATCACAGCTGCAAAGAATGCGGATGTCGTCATCGCCGTGGTTGGGATTACCAGTCAGTTGGAGGGCGAAGAGATGCCTGTGACCGAACCGGGCTTCCTCGGCGGCGATCGCACAAGTATCGACTTGCCTCAGCCGGAAGAGGACCTGGTAGAAGCGGTGGCGGCTACCGGCAAACCACTTGCTGTGGTTCTGATGAACGGCAGCGCTCTGGCTGTGAACTGGATCAACGAACACGCCAATGCCGTTCTCGAGGCGTGGTATCCGGGGGAAGAGGGCGGCGCTGCGGTAGCTGAGACGCTGAGCGGCAAAAACAATCCCGCCGGCCGCCTTCCGGTTACGTTCTACAAGGGCGTCGACCAGTTGCCCAACTTCGAAGACTATGGAATGGCGAACCGCACTTACCGCTATTTCAACGGCAAGCCGCTCTATCCCTTCGGCTATGGACTGAGCTACACGAAGTTCAGTTACAGCGATCTGAGTGTACCAGCGCAGGCCGTTACTGCTGGACAACTGATTGGCGCAGACGTGACGGTCACGAACAGCGGCAACCTGGCCGGAGATGAGGTGGTGCAACTCTACCTCAAGTTCCCGTCCGTGAAAGGCGCCCCCAACGTAGCCCTGCGTGGATTTACACGCATCCATCTCGATCCAGGCGCCAGTCAGAAAGTCCATTTCGATTTGAAGCCGCGCGATCTTGAGATGGTGACGGAGGATGGCAATCCCATCATCGCCCAAGGGGATTACACGATCAGTATCGGCGGAGGTCAACCCGATACAACAGCACCCGTTGCGGCTGGACACTTCCACATTGATGGCCAATATGCATTACCCGAGTAGCAAGGGAGAGGCGTTCATGTGTGAACCTTCAAAACGCATCTTCACTCGCCGCGAGACGACGGCTTTGAAGCGCAACTACGGGAAAAGGAAGTCCGAGTAGGCTGGCCGGAATGTGGGATCATGTTCCAGGGTTTCGTCGGGGCGTGGAATCAGCAATAGGGAAGCCAAGACGGCGCAGTTTGCTGCCTTGCTGGGGCACCAGCCCAGACGTACGGCATCGCTGGAGAACGCCGAGCCGTGGATGTGGCGATGTCTGATATATGGACCTACGGTCCCCTTCTGAACTACTCATGAATTCGCTCCAGAACGGCTGGGCGGGAACCGGCGATGAGGATCTCTACCAGTCTTCTGGCGCTTTGCTGCCAATCGCCCCCGGAGCTTACATAAGAGACTCCAATCACCGCCCGAAGCAGATCGGAGGCGTCAACATCTCTTCGCACATCGCCGCTCTTTTTCGCGCGTTTCACCAACTCTTCTATTGCTCCCTCGACCAGGCTGCGAGAACCCTCATAGAGCCTGGAAGGGCCTCCGGCTACGGTGTTGAGAGCGG
The DNA here is from genome assembly GCA_963744185.1 of uncultured Acidobacteriota bacterium. Classification (GTDB taxonomy): domain Bacteria; phylum Acidobacteriota; class Terriglobia; order Terriglobales; family Acidobacteriaceae; genus Telmatobacter. The sequence continues at coordinate 290,747 of CAVUSR010000005.1, forward strand.
GCGCAATGATGTGTTTTGCCGCGATGTAATCGACGAACAGCAGCAACCAGGCGCGCAGTGACTCGATCGGGGACATCGCGTCGATGAACCCGCGCGCTGCCGCGGCCAACTTTTCCACCTCACTCCGATAGACCGCTTCGATCAGATCATCCCGTGTAGGGAAATGGCGATACAAAGTACCGGTTCCGACACCCGCCTGCTTCGCGATGTCATCCAGACTCGTAGACGCGCCGAAGCGCGTAAAAGCCCCCTTCGCCACTTCGAGAATTCTCTCGCGATTGCGCAGAGCGTCCGTTCGCGGCTTTCGTTTGGCAGGTTGCGAATGTTTCTTCTTCATTTCCAAAACTTTTTGTAACCGGAGGCTATCTCCGATTATCTACTCACTCGGAGACTGTCTCCGTTTTAATCGAGGCAGCTGATTTGGTCAATTCCTGCTGTAAAGAGGTAAAGGAGATTCCCATGCGTGTTTTCGTGACAGGTGCAACAGGATTCATCGGTTCGAGGATTGTTCCGGAACTGATCGGCGCAGGTCACCAGGTGCTCGGTCTTGCTCGCAACGATGCGGGCGCCCAGTCTCTGGCCGCAGTCGGCGCTGATGTCCATCGTGGCGATCTGGAAGACCTGGAAAGCATCCGCAGCGGTGCCGCCGCGTCCGATGCCGTCCTTCATGTTGCGTTTCGGCACGATTGGACGAAGTTTGCCGAAAGCTGTGAGCTCGACAAACGTGCCATCGAAGCTATTGGAGATGTGTTTCAGGGTTCCAGCCGCCCGTTCATTGTCAGCTCCGGAGTCGGAGTGGCCCACGGGCGCGCCGCCACGGAGGATGATCCCCCGCTTTCCTCTCCATCCCTTCCCCGCGTATCCGAGGTGACGGCTATTGCGCTTTGGGAGCGTGGCGTGCACGCGTCGGTGATGCGCTTGCCGCAAGTCCACGACACGGAAAAGCAAGGACTAATCACTCCCCTGATTGCTATAGCACGCGCGAAGGGAGTCTCAGCGTACATCGGCGATGGTCAGAACCGCTGGCCTGCAGCGCACGTAACAGATGTCGCCCGGCTCTACCGGCTCGCTCTGGACAAGTTCACCGCGGGAGCCCGGTACCACGCAGTCGCCGAAGAGGGTGTGCCGTTGAAAGACATTGCCACCGCCATCGGCCGCGGCCTGAACGTACCTGTCATCTCTATCGCACCGGAACAGGCCCAGGAGCATTTCGGCTTCCTCGGGTTCTTCGCCGGGCGGGACGCTCATATTTCCAGTGCGCAGACCCGAACAAAGCTGGGCTGGAACCCGACTGGTCCTGATCTTCTTACCGATCTCGGAAATATGCGTTATACGCAACCCTGAACGAAGCACAAGGACACTACGTGCAAGTCAAACCAACTCATCTAATCTGAGAGGAATCAATATGCAGAAGACATGGTTTATCACGGGCGCTTCTCGCGGTTTTGGCCGCATTTGGGCCGAGGCCGCGCTCAAGCGGGGAGATAAGGTCACGGCCACTGCACGAAAGCTGGAAGACATCGTGGACCTTAAAGAGCGATTTGGAGACGCGGTCCTTGCCATGGCCCTGGACGTGACCAATTCGGAGCAGGTGTCCCAGGTCGTTCAGCAGGCGTACAAGCATTTCGGCAGGTTGGATATTTTAGTGAACAATGCCGGCACGAGCCTGTTCGCGGCCACAGAGGAGGCGAGCGACGAGCAGATCCGTGACTTATTCGACGCGAACTACATCGGGATGGTTCGGGTGTTGCGAGCGGCCCTGCCTCTGCTGCGGAAGCAAGGGAGCGGACACATCCTCGGTGTCTCGAGCGGTCTTGGGATTACGGCGCTGCCACTCATCGGCTTCTACTGTGCCACGAAATGGGCAGTGGAAGCTCTGCACGAAAGCCTGGCGCAGGAGGTGAGACCCTTCGGCATCAAGGTGACGCTCGTTGAGCCTGGAGCTTACGCCACGGACTTCGGCAAATCAGCAGAGATCGCGGATGCTCTGGAGCCATACGCGGAGTTTCGCAAGCAGTTTCTGACGCGTCTGGCCGGAATGGAACGGGGCGACCCGGAGGCGACCTCAGAAGCCATCCTGAAGCTTGTGGACGCGGACGATTCACCGCTGCGACTCGGACTGGGCAACTCGATTTTGCCGAGAGCACGCGCCGCGTATGCAGAGCGACTGGCCGAATGGGAAGCGTGGGAGGGAGTGTCGAATGCGGCGATGGGTGAGCCGAAGAAAACCATGGTGCCGTGGATCGAGCAGCTGGTTCATGGAACTCCGAACGAGGCGTGATCCGAAGATGAGTCGTTTCACGGCAGGCGAGACAGAATGATCGGAGCCTCTCATAGGTGCAAACTGTCGGGATAACCTACGTTGGATGTATAGCAGCGTCGTAGAGGGGAATTTTCTTTCGGACAGCGAAGTTCTCCACATATTCACCATGAACGGCGGTCTTATCGCAGCCATGGACCTCGGGGATGAAGCCGATGCAACTTGTCCCACAGCCGCGTTCGCGCATCGATCCTGACTGGCACGTCTGGGAATGCTGGTTGGCAGGGTTCTCGCAATAGAATCCAACCCTGTCACTTTAGAATAAAAATGGAGGTAGGGGCCCTTGAGCCGCATTGTTACCTCGATCAGAAACTTCCTCGAGGATGCGCGCTTCGCCGTGAGGCAGTTCCGGCGCGCACCGGCGTATGCCATCTTCACCGTGTTGGTTCTGGCCCTCGGCATCGGCACAGTCACGGCCATGTTCACCATCAGCTACGGTGTTCTGCTGAAGCCGTTGCCGTTTCGGGCCGACCGTCAGCTGTTTGACGTCGTTGAGAGCACGACTAAAGGCGACGAGACTTTCGCAGTTTCCTACCCCGAGATCACACAATGGCAGCAGGCAACCACGAAGATTGCCGATGTCGCGTTTGCATCGAATTATGTAAACGTCATCGACGCTCCTGCCGGAGCAGAAATGATCTCCTCGGTGGCAGCCAGTCCCAACCTCTTTACCCTGCTTGGCGTCGAGCCAATCATAGGGCGCACCTTCCTGCAGAACGAGCAGATCACAGAACATCCCAACGTGTTGATTCTGAGTTACGACACTTGGCAGCGCAGTTTCGCAGGCGATCACGAGGTATTGGGTAAAACCGTGCACATCGGCGCAACTCCGTATACGGTCATCGGAGTTATGCCCAAACAATTCCGTTATCCCTTAGGAGACATCCGCGCGGAAGTGTGGGTTCCCATCGAGCGCAGCGCCGTGGTCCCCAAGCCCGACGATCCCTATGGGTCGCCTTGGCATCCGCTTGTCCGCGTGCACGCCGGCGTCCCACCCCGCGCGCTTGAGAGCCTGCTGACAAATGTGCATTCGCAATTCGTGAAGAGCGAGACCCCCAATCGCATACGCCTGCTGCGCCTCCATGATCAGCTAGTGCGCGATGTCCAGCCCGCTCTTCTAGCCCTCGAGATAGCGGTCGCCATTGTCTGGCTCATCGCCTGCAGCAACGTGGCCGGCCTGCTTCTGGCACGTGTTGCGGCGCGTCGCACTGAAATCGCAGTCCGCTCCGCGCTCGGAGCCGCAAGGAGCCGCATGGTCACGCAGTTCCTCACCGAGTCGCTCTTGCTCAGCATCGCCGGGGCGTCCGGCGGGCTGGGAATTGCCGCACTCATCCTGCGCATATTCCGCCACATGTTGGGCACAATGCTTCCCATGGCCCAGAACATTCATCTCGACTGGTCCATCTTTGCTGGCCTCGTCGTTCTCACCCTCCTCACAGCCCTCGCCTTTGGTACCGTGCCCGCGTTACTCGCTGCGTGGGCAGGCTCCGAAGCAGGCTTGAGGAACAGCGGCCGCAGCCAGGCGGGCGATCGCCGCCACAACCGAGCGCGCGCGGTGCTCGTGGTTAGCGAGGTCGCCCTGTCCATCGCCTTGCTTACAGGCACCGGACTCATGATGCGCACCATGTACGCGCTGCGCCACGTTCCGTTGGGCTTTCGTACCGACCACCTCCTGGTCACCAGCTTAACCGCGCCCGGCGATCTTTATAAGGATCAGGACATTGGCATCGTGGCTTGGCAGCCCCTCCTCGATGCAGTGCGACAACAGCCCGGCGTAAAAGACGCGGCACTCTCCACAGTCATGCCGCTAAAGCACCCCGTCGAGTGGCTGACCATCGTCTACAAGACCAACTGGACCGAAGGCAATGTCGACGCGGTCGTACGCGCCGCCTCTCCGGGATTGATGGATGTGCTCGGCATACGCATGCACAAAGGCCGTTTCTTCAATTTGGGCGACACCTCCGCCAGTATCCCGGTAGCGGTGGTCAATCGCGTATTCGTCGATCGATACCTGGGCGGCGAAGACGCACTCGGCAAGCAGTTTCGATTTGGGCGCAAACCTGTCACGGCAACCGTGGTTGGAATCATTGACGATATCCACCAAGACACCATCACCGATGCCAGCCGCCCCGAATTCTATCTCTGCATACCGCAGATAGCGCGCGATAATCCACTCTACTTGGCGATCGTCAGCAAATACATGGAGCTTGCCATCCGCACTGAAGTTGCCCCCGGCACCATGGTTGCGCAGTTGCGTCGCCAGATTGCTGAAGTCAATTCCCATCTCGCCATCGGCGAATTTTCCACCATGTCTGAAGCCGTAGAAGACTCCATCGGTGCGCAGAAACTGGCCGCCGGAGTCGTGGGTGTTTTTGGCGGCCTCGCACTGCTCATCACCCTGGTTGGTCTCTACGGGCTGCTCACTTATATGGTCGAACAGCGAACCCGGGAGATCGGCATTCGCATGGCCCTGGGCGCCGACCGCACCGCCGTCATCACTATGGTCATGCGCCAGGCCCTGCTGCTCATGGCCCTCGGGGCCGCGGCCGGAGTTTGCATCGCACTCTGGAGCAACCGGCTGCTTCATGCCTTCCTCTTCGGTGTCATCGCATCTGATCCCTGGACTATCGCCCTGACGCCGGTGGGGCTCGTCCTTTGCGGGTTGGCCGCCGCCGCCGTACCCGCGCGTCGCGCTGCTGGCTTGAACCCCGTCGACGCGCTCAGAGCAGAGTAAAACCGTCTAATACGGTCTCCTGTACGGAAGCTTTCCTGTGCGCGCCGACAGGACTGCGGGAATGGCCGAACTGCAGGACTCATTCTAGTGACGCTGTTCACGACGCTAATGCCAAGACGAAGGCACTCACTGCTTTCCAGGCCGGAGAAGACTCTAGGAAAACTTAAAGCGAGTGGCACTGTGACCACAGCGGTGCATCCCGACGAAAGAATACCGGCAAGCTGCCTGGAATGGTCGGCAACCGCCGCGTAAGCAATAGGCGCGAAGCCGCCCGAGCGGATGAAGAGGGCGGATCCTCCCGAGAGCATTCGCGAGGCTTCACAATCCCAGTGACTACCGAGGCACGTCAATGCCTACTCACAATTATTTAGAGACCCGACCACACGCTGGACGAACCGGCACTGGACGTGCAACTCAGTAGCGTTCCCAGATGACCGACCAATGCTGGTCGGATTGGGTCGGTCGGATGACCATGTGACGACTGTCCGGCAAATCGTAGCGCAGAGTCTCGCTTGTGCCGATCAGTCTTTCGCGAGTCGCCGATCCCACAATGTGATAGCTCAATTGATGCTTTCCCTTGTCGAGATCGTACGTGCCGAAAGTCGCTTCGTAGCCGTCGTGCACGAACTCGTTCGATAAAGACGTCTGCGGATACATGAGTTGGACGGCGGCGTGACCATCCTTTGTATAAATCAGAATTCCTGTGGGCTGCGGCGCTTCAGAAGGCTTGCCGTCCGGTCCTGGAGAATCAATCTTTACGAGGTGCCAAGTTCCAACCACAGTGGGCTTCACAGGTTCTTGGCCGTCAGACAGCGTTGTCGGGATGTACAAAAGAAGCAATGTGATGGTTTTCAGTGCAAGATATTTCATTCGCAGCACTCCAGAAATGAGTTCTAACGGCCAACCAACTTCTGATGAAACTCTGAATAACGTGCGCCCTCAATTCTCAATCTTGAAGACGCCTCTTCGAGCGCTGCGACCTCTGGATCGCTGAGTTGCACATCAGCGGCACCAAGGTTCTCTTCCAGACGGTCCAACTTCGTCGTTCCGGGAATGGGTACGATCCACGGCTTCTTCGCGAGCAACCACGCAAGAGCAATTTGCGCGGGGGTCGCCTTCTTCTCTCTTGCAAACACCGTGATCACATCGACCAAAGCCTGATTCTTCTTGCGGTTCGCCTCACTGAACCGTGGAACAGTGCTCCTGAAATCGGTAACGTCGAACATCGTGTTGGCATCGATTTTTCCGGTTAGGAAGCCCTTGCCAAGCGGACTGAAAGGAACAAAACCGATTCCAAGCTCTTCCAGAGTCGGGATCACACTCTGCTCCGGTTCGCGAAAGAAAAGGGAATATTCGCTTTGCAATGCTACGACCGGCTGCACCGCGTGGGCACGGCGGATTGTCTGCGCGCTCGCTTCGGACATGCCGAAGTGTTTGACCTTACCTTGCTGAATGAGATCCTTTACCGCCCCCGCCACGTCTTCGATGGGGACTTCCAAGTCGACACGATGCTGATAAAACAGGTCGATTGCTTCCACCCGGAGACGCTTCAGCGAAGCTTCCGCGACCTGCTTGATATGCTCCGGCCTGCTGTTCAGCGCGCTCCAACGATCGCTGTCCCCCGGATTCGGCTGCCACCCGAACTTGGTTGCGATCACGAGAGAACCGCGATACGGCTCCAGGGCTTCGCCGACCAGTTCCTCGTTCAGCAACGGACCGTACACCTCGGCAGTGTCGAAGAATGTGACGCCCTTATCGACCGCGGAGCGAATCAGGGCGATCATCTCCTTCTTGTCTTTCGGCGGGCCATAGGACCAGCTCATCCCCATGCAGCCCAGGCCGATCTCCGAGACTTCGAGATTGGCAATTCCGAGCTTCCGCTTTTTCACTGAACTCTCCTTTTAACGATCCATCGTTAGCACTGTGTCCCAAGTCGCCACGGTGCCTTGTTGATTTTTGCCGGCTATCGCGGGTTGATTCTCACCGTGGCAGCCCGGGCTCGGTCCCCGATCGTCGGAGTTAGGTAAGGACTGGTTCGATACTTGTCGCGGTACGCCGCATCGACTTGATTATTAAAATTGCCGGTAGCAGGCCCAAACGCGACATCGCGCTCCATACCCGCGATGTCAATTCGACCGGCCTTCTACGTGACCACTGCCTTGTACCAGCGCGAGTTCTGTGCTGAGTGGGCGCGTGAATAGAGTTTGCAGTTAACGACGACAGACCCGATCCACGTCAACGTTCCGTAAGTGACACCATCCTCACGGAAGGGCGAGATATGGAGATCGTAGGCTGCTGCGATCTTCTTCAACTCTGCTGCGATCCAGTTACTCATATTGTCTCTCTATTTCGCGTATTGCTCGTCAGTGACCGGTTCAAGCCAATCTACGGCTTTACCGTTAACTGTTTCAGTGATAGCGAGGTGAACCATTCCAACCTGCGCGGATGCGCCATGCCAATGCTTCTCGCCGGGCTCGAAGAAGACAACATCGCCCGGCTTCACTTCTTCAACCTGGCCGCCATTGCGCTGTACCCAACCAAGGCCTTGAGTGATGACGATCGTCTGGCCCGCCGGGTGAGTATGCCACCGGGTACGTGCTCCCGGTTCGAAGGTCACGATGCCGCCATTGGAGTGCCGCCCGCCTTCGGCGGGAAAAAGCGAATCAATGCGAACGTTGCCGGTAAACCAGTCTGCAGGGCCCTTCGTCGACGCCTGCGAGCCAACTCTCGTAATTCTCATTGCGTACTCCTTCCAATAGATACTGTGGGAAGTTCCGACAAAGTTCAATGCCGCCGTGAGTCATTGATTTGTCATCCGCTGCGCTTCAGCCGGGTATCGGTCGCCAACGACGGGGATTTTGGTCAGAATATCGTCGAGCTCCTGAACTTCTTCCGACGTGAGTTTCAAACTCGTCGCTGCTATGTTTTCATCGAGACGTTCCAGTTTTGTGGTGCCCGGGATCGGTACGATCCAGGGCTTCTGAGCGAGCACCCATGCAAGAGCGATCTGGGCGGCGGTCGCTTGCTTTTTAGCTGCGAAGGTTTGGATTGCATCGACCAGAGTGCGATTGGCCCTGCGCGCCTCGGCGCTGAAGCGCGGGAATGTGCCGCGGTTATCTTCCTTGGCAAACTGTGTTTGCTCAGTCACCGATCCCGCAAGATATCCCTTGCCCAGCGGGCTGAAGGAGACAAGTCCAATTCCGAGTTCCTCAAGCGTCGCCAGAATCTCTTCCTCAGGCTGTCTCCACCACAATGAATACTCGCTTTGCAGCGCAGTGACCGGATAGACAGCGTGGGCACGACGGATCGTCTGGGCACCAGCTTCCGAAAGGCCGAAATACTTAACCTTACCGTGCTCAACCAGATCCTTTACTGCTCCTGCAACCTCTTCAATCGGCACTGCCGGGTCAACCCTATGCTGGTACAAGAGATCGATCGTCTCGACACGAAGTCGCCTCAGAGAGGCCTCCACTGTCTCCTTGATGTACTCTGGCCGGCTGTTCAAACCGCTTGGGTGGGGATCGCCTGAGGCGTCGATTTGAAACCCGAACTTGGTCGAGATCACGACCTGGTCCCGCACAGATGCCAGCGCCTCGCCCACAAGCTCTTCATTCACAAACGGACCGTACACCTGCGCGGTGTCGAAGAGCGTGATTCCGCGGTCGACAGCACCGCGGAGCACCGCGAGCATCTCCCGTCTCGTTCCGGCAACAGGACCGTGTCCGGCGCTGGCCCGCATGCAGCCCAGACCAAGGGCCGAGACTTCGAGGCCGCTCCGTCCTAGTTGGCGCTTTTCCATTTGCTCTCCTTGTATCTCAATGGGCAACTCTGCGCTCGAACACATCCTTCACGACGGGCAGGGCAGACATGGCACAGGGCCATCCGGTGTAAAACGCGATATGTGTTAGTACCTCAGAGGCCTGCTCCTGCGTGAGGCCGTTGTCCATCGCGCGATTCAGGTGAAATGGTATTTGAGCAGTCTGTCCGTTCGCAATTAGAGCGCTCACGGTAACGAGGCTTCTGTCGCGTGGAGCCAGTGCCGGACGCAGCCACAAGTCGTGGAACAGCAGGTTGGTGGTATTCTGAACCAGCCCCGGCGAGACTGCGCCGAAGTTGTTGTCGACCTGAGTTGCTCTCTGCTTCTCAGCCTCTTCGTCGAAAGGGAGTTGCTTGTCCTTCACGGGCGGGAGCTGATTGATTCCGATCCCCCGCTGATGGAAGATGCCTTTCGCAACGGCGACAGCAGCCATGGCATTTCCCCAGCCGGCGTAGAAGGCGAGATGCGTGATGATCTCGGAAAGCTCAGCGGGCTTCACTCCGTTGGCGAGTGCCAGCGCGAAGTGGCCTGGCATCTCCACCATCTGCATGCGCGCGATCACCGCGGCTAGAGTGACCACACTTCGATCCCGAGGGGAAAGCGTCGGACGCTTCCAGAGCTCGCCCAGCAATGACACCCTGGTGTAATCCTCGAGTGCCGGAGAAACCGAACGGACGTCTTCGTACGTCAGCGCCTCTGCCGTAGCGTTGAAATTCTTCATATCAGACATACTCATCTCCTTTGCAACCCCAAGGCTGTCTCTCCAGAACGAAGCCATGAGAAATACTTTGCTGACTCTCATAAAGTCTCGACGCTTCATCGCATTCGGCCTTGTTTACCGCATCACATAGCCACCATCGACCGAGATCGACTGGCCAGTGATGTAGCTAGCAAGATCGCTGCACAGGAAAAGAACCGTGTTCGCGATCTCTTCGGGACGACCTTCGCGCTGCATCGGCACAAAGTTGTCGAGCATCATCTTCAGAGCCTCGCCTTGGCCTTCAGCCTCCATCCTGTCGGCCATCGGAGTGCGGATGAGGCCAGGGCAAACATCGTTGACGCGGATGCCGCGGGTCGCATACTCGAGGGCCGCGCTTTTGGTAAAACCGATCACGCCATGCTTCGCAGCGTGATATGTGCCGCGCTGATTGCCTCCAACCAAGCCTCCGAGAGAGGAACAATTGACGATTGCGCCACTGCCCTGGTTGCGCATGACTTGCAGTTCGAACTTCATCGAACTCCACACGCCGCGAAGATTGACCGCCATCACGCGGTCATAATCATTGCGGGTCGCATCGGCGGTCTCCGCCAGCACATTCTGAACGCCGGCATTGTTGTAAGCGGCATCGAGACGCCCAAATTCCGCCACCGTCTTCTTCACCATTGCCTCGACCTGCGCGTCGTCGGACACATCACAGGTGACAGCAAGCGTCTTGTAACCTTTGTCAGCGAATTCCCTCGCTGTCGCGTGAACCTCATTCCCGTTCCAATCGGCCAACACGACCGCGGCGCCTGCCTCCGCGAATGCTTTGGCAGTCGCAAGCCCCAGACCCGATGCTGCGCCAGTGACAAGAGCCACCTTGTTCTCAAACGAAATGACCATAATTCTCCATATCGTGTCGGCGTTTGCTCTTCGCGCCTACAGGTAGATTAGATGGGAATGCTCATGATTGGAGGCTTCTCCATAGCAAAAGGTTATGAGTATCATTCATGAATGATAAGAAATGATCTCGCGGAGCTCTCGGCCTTCGCAACAGTTGCCCACGAACGCAGCTTTACACGAGCCGCCGCCCAACTCGGCGTTTCCCAGTCCGCACTGAGTCACTCGATGCGGAACCTGGAAAAAAGGCTAGGCATTCAACTGCTCGCCCGGACCACTCGAAGTGTGTCCCCTACCGCTGCGGGTACTGCGCTGCTTCAGGATCTCGCCCCGGCACTCGAGCGGATTGGAAATGCAGTTGCAGAGACCATAAAACAGCGGGTGCGTCCCGCAGGCAGAATCCGTCTCATCGTCCCGCGTACTGCCACTGAAATGGTGATCCTTCCCAAGCTCGCGAAATTTGTTCGCAAATATCCGGAAATCGTTCTGGAAGTCACCTCCTCGAACGATCCTGTCGATCTGATAGCTGGCGAATATGATGCAGGTGTTCAGCTTGGAGAATTCATTCAAAGAGACATGATCGCAGTCCCGGTGACCGGAGAGATGCGTCTTGCTGTGGTGGGCTCTCCAGAATATTTCGAATCGAACACGATCCCGCGGCACCCACAGGACTTGAAAGACCACTCCTGCATCGGTTTTCGGTTCAGCAATAGTCTCTACCGCTGGGAGTTCGAGAAGGGACGCAAGGCACTCACGGTGAGTCCGCAAGGACCAGCTTCGTTCGATGATCCGGATCTAGTCATCCAGGCCGTGCTCGATGGTGTGGGAATTGGGACGTCGATGGAAGCCACTCTTGCGGAAATGATCGCAAAGGGACGTCTGGTTCAGGTGCTCAAAGATTGGTGTCCACCGTTCCCCGGATATTTTCTTTACTATCCCAGCCGCCGCAATCAACCCGCCGCTTTGGCCGCGCTGGTCGCCGCACTCCGCTTCTCCAAGTGAGCCCCCAGCCATCAGTCGCTACCTTTATAGCGCGTTGCAAATCATTTGTTGAGGCAAATCACTTGTTTGGGTCAAGGTTCATATGGCAGAAGTCGCGGGGACAATAAGCCTTACTGTGTCGGAGTGCAAGGCCTTCGTCGCAAACTTTGAATTACTAATCTACAGGAACTCGCTCGACCCTCGCCGACAGTCCGGGATGGCGAGTTTTGTATTCAAACTCGTATACTTTGCAAATGAGTCGTCGTGGAGGAAAATGACGGCTCCGGGGCCTGCTATGGCTGGCTGTCTTGATTGGGTTCGGTGTGTCTTGCACGCCGCCTTTTGTGGATTGCGTGCCTGCTGATGGTCTTGGTGTTTTCCTTCCTCAATGGGAAATTGCGTTAGCCGCTCGTTGCTCTGTTTTCGTTGGTATCCTGAAGGACTTCACCGTCGGCACCGATTTAACGTGGCTTTTGAGACACTATGGCGACTTCGCAGGCACTCCATCGGTTGGATGTAATTGACTCGCTTATTGGCGAAGAGCCCATCCATTGTGCTCGCTCGGTCGGACCTCATCTCGGTCCCGACTCGCTACTTGAGCGCTCGGAACACCTGCGTCACGAGCGCGAAATTTTCCGGCGCGGCGGCCGTAACATTTCGATGATTGTGGGATCGCCTCACATAAACGCCGAATACACACTAGTATTCGACCCCGCCCACCTCTCTCGGCTGGAAGTGCCGGCATGAGCGGGTCCGCGCCACAGGCTTACGATGTTGTCGTGGTCGGCGGCGGTATTGTCGGCGCGGCATGTACGAACTTTTGCGCGCAACGCGGCCTCCGCGTGGCCCTCGTCGAGAGGGATTTTCCTGGCAGCGGAGCCACGGCCGCAGGCATGGGTCACATTGTCGTTCTGGACGATTCGGAGGCACAATTTGCTCTCACACGCCGCTCTCAGCTGCTGTGGCAAAAGTTGTCAGAAACGTTGCCGGCAAGTGCGGAATACGAAACGCGTGGAACCATCTGGGTTGCTGCCGACGAGGAGGAGTTGACAGAGGCAGCACGCAAACATGCCTATCTTGATGCACGGGAGGTTCCGAGCCAGTTGCTCACGCGTGGAGATCTCGCGGCGATGGAACCCAATCTGCGGTCCGGGCTGGCCGGCGGATTGCTGGTCGAAGAAGACGCCGTTGTTTATCCACCGACCGTCGCTCTACACCTGGCCAGGCAAGCCGAGGCACTTGGTGCGACGCTTGTGTTGGGGAAATCAGTTACGCACTTGGCAAATGGTGAGGCGCGTCTCGACGAGGGAACGTGTTTGCGCGCGCCGCGGCTGGTAAACGCAACGGGCGCCGACGCAACGTACATCGCGCCAGAACTGGCATTGAAGAAGCGCAAGGGGCACCTGGCTATCACCGATCGCTATCCTGGGTTTCTTCGGCACCAACTGGTGGAGCTTGGATATCTCAAGAGCGCTCATGCCATTACCAGTGATTCAGTGGCCTTCAACGTTCAGCCGCGGCAGACCGGCCAGATTCTCATTGGCTCATCGCGCCAGTACGGAAACGAGGATCCGAAAATCGATCAGGCCGCGTTGGCCGCTATGCTGCAACGCGCCGCGCTCTATATGCCTGCGATCGGTTCGCTGAACGTACTGCGCGTCTGGACCGGATTTCGTGCCGCCACTCCGGACAAACTGCCGCTCATTGGCCCCGTTTCTGGCGATAAGACGCTTTGGCTCGCCACGGGACATGAGGGCCTGGGCATCACCACGGCACTCGCTACCGCGGAACTGCTGGTAGCCGACTTTACCGGGACAACTCCGGCGATTCCGCCGGCACCCTACTTGCCGACCCGTTTCAATCAAATGCACGATCAGGAAATCACTCTTCAGGAGACGTTATGAATTGGACAGGCGTTATGCCGGCCATGACCACCTCTTTTTATCCGGACTTCCGCGTGAATCACGCCCAGGTCGCGCAGCAAGCGCAATGGCTCGTGCAAAACGGCTGCACTGGGATCATCTGCCTTGGCTCGCTCGGAGAGGCGTCCACGCTGCGTTTTCAAGAGAAGATCGATATCCTGAAAACTGTAGTCGCGGCAATCGATGGCGTTGCGCCGGTAGTCGCCTCGATCTCTGCGCTTTCGACCGCGGAGGCCGTCGAACTCGCCTCGCAAGCCCATGCTATCGGTTGTTCGGGACTCATGATCCTGCCGCCATACGTCTACAACGGTGACTGGCGCGAGAACAAGGCGCACGTTGCTGCGATTCTCAAGGCTACTCCGTTGCCCGGAATGCTCTACAACAATCCCGTTGCCTACGGAGTCGACTTTCTGCCTGTGCAGATTGAAGAGCTCGCGGACGAGTTTCCCAATTTCGCTGCTGTCAAGGAGTCCTCAACCGATGTTCGCCGCATCACCGCCATCCGTGAGCTTCTCGGGGAACGGCTGTCCATATTGGTTGGAGTCGATGACGCTATCGTCGAGGGCATTGCTGCAGGTGCGGTTGGATGGGTGGCCGGGCTGGTCAACGCGCTGCCGCGCGAATCCGTGGACCTGTTCAACTTGGCACGCGCCGGGAAAATCAAGGAAGCTTTCGAACTCTATCGCTGGTTTCTTCCGCTACTCCGGATGGACACCGTTCCCAAATTCATCCAACTCATCAAGCAGGTTCAGGAGGAGGCCGGCATCGGCTCTGCGCGCGTCCGCGCCCCGAGATTGGAACTCGACGGCGAAGAGTTGTCTCAAACTCGAGCAGCTTTCCAGTTTGCGCAGACCCACCGGCCGGCTATCGCGGTTGCCAGCACTCCGTTCGCCCTGCAACCCATCGCGAGTTAAGCAATAGACAAGGTTCGCGGCCAGGTAAGCGACTGCAAAGGGGTCTCGAGAGAGACCTTCGAACTGACAATCTTTCAAGACGTCCGATGATGGGATACAACTCGCTGGCATCTTCTTTCGTCAGCGGTGCGAGATCATTCGCGCCTTACTTCCGTTGCGATATTCGATGACATAGCCTTCACGTTTGCAACAGGTAGAGTGCGCCGCGAACCGGTGTTCGGCTCGTGGTGAGGTGATCGCACAAATCGCCTTCCACAATCCAGGTCCCCGGCGCCAGCCTTGCGTGGACGATCAGGTCGCGCCATGCTGTCTCGCAACAACCTCCGGCCGCGTTCGTGGCTTATGGAACATAGGAGGCTCAGGTACTTCATCCTCGGATTAGAATTCGCGATCCACTGCTGCAATAAGTTCAGATTCAGTTGCCAACGTGGATACCCTGGTTGGGAGAAGAGGTGGCCGCAATCCGGAGCTCTCCCAACCGTAGAGGAACTCCGTCGCTGGACCGCAGATGCGCCCCTGGCATGCACCCATACCGCAACGCGAGTGCAGCTTTGCCTCACGCCAGGAACCGCAGTGTTTCAACGCGCCGTGCGTCACGTCCTCGCAGCGGCAAACGAGCGTCTCCGCATCGGCCAGTGTGAGCAGTTCCGGGCGTAAGGCAAGGGCACGGTCCAATCGCATTGCGAAGCGCGTGAGCTTTTGGCGATGCGACGCCAGCGCACGCGCTTCCACCTCGCGACCCGCCGCGGCCCATCCGGCGATCTGTCCTTCCACCAGGGCCTTTTCCAGGCCGCCGATTCCAGTCAATTCGCCCACGCAAGCCACCTGAGGCACCGAACTCTGTTGCAGGCTATTGACCGCAACATAGCCTCCTGCAATGCGGCAGTCCAAGAGGCGTGGGAGTTCGAGGTTGGGCACGAGGTGAAATCCGCAACCCAACCAATCGCATGCCAGCGTCCATTGCTTGCGTTCGCTGGTCATGGTGACTTGTTCCAGCCGGCCATGTCCCTCAGCCCGCACGACCCAGCAACCAGTGCGATAGGGAGCATACGAAGTCTGCTGACGGTAACGCGCACCTTCTAGCAGCTTCGCGGGCTGGCCCAGCAGAGATACACCCAACGCCGCCAACTGGCCCAGTCGCGCCTGTTCGTAGATGCCCGCGATCCTGGCGCCGGACTTTGCCAGACTGGCAGCGACGGCCAGTAGCAACGGCCCGCTTCCAGCCAATACGACACGCTTGTCTTTGGCATCGAGGCCGGATTTCACCAGCGCCTGCAAGCCACCCGCGCCCATCACCCCCGGCAGAGTCCATCCGGGAAAGGGCAAAAAGCGCTCACGAGCCCCCGTTGCGAGGATCAGATTGTCAAACCGGATATCGACAGATTCACCCTCGCGCACAAGGCGCAGAACACCGGCAGACGGTGCATCGATCGCTTGCCAACCATTCCGGATTTCGCAATCGGTGCGCTGCAAGCGCAGCGTCCAATGCAGAAAACTCTTTCCGTGTGGGTTATCCTGCGCGGTTTCTTTGCGGAATCCTCTCCAGATCTGGCCGCCGTTCGAGACGTTGTCATCGATCAGGCACACTTTGCGTCCGGCTTCCGCCGCTGTGGTTGCAGCCGCTATCCCGCCGGGGCCGGCTCCTACGATCGCCACATCGAAGGTCGCGGTCATCCAGTCACCACTTCCATCTCGGGCAAGCAATTCACCTGGCATGTCCTTCGGTGGGGAACCCCATTCACCGTGGCTCGGCACTCCATGCAAACACCCATCCCGCAGAGTGGAGCGCGCGCTTCCTGTCGCACGGAGATCCTGCAAGGCTCGTTGGCCATGATCATGGCCGCTGCTACACTCGTGCCCTCCGCCACCAACACAGGTCGCCCATTAATCATGATTCGAAACCTTCCGCTCATTCGGCAAGCTCGCTTCTCATGATGCCGGATTGCTGGAAGGACCGCACTGCAGCCTTCGCGGCCCGGAGGGTCGTTGAGGAGTTTCCAGCGCAGAATGTGTAGCGAATCATGAAATCCAATTTAGTATACAAGTCATTGCTGTCGTCACCTTGGAGTCGTTTCTTTGCCAAGGTACGGAGTGGGTCCATCCGCTGTCACAGCTTGTCACCCCTGCAGGATTCAATTGTTCGTTCTGTTAAAGATTTGCCGCCAAGTACGGTGCGGTACGACTTAAGTCGTCTTTGGCGACCCGCTCGGGTGGGCCGCACGCGATCACCTTACCGCCCTCATCTCCAGCGCCGGGCCCAATATCGATCACCCAGTCACTGACGGTTACTACGTCCATGTCATGCTCAACCACAAGTACGGTATTGCCGCTCTCAACCAGAGTCTGCAGTTGAGCTAACAGCCGGTGGACGTCAGAAGGATGAAGGCCAGTCGTCGGCTCATCAAGAATGTAAAGCGTATCTGCGCGCCCTACTCTCTGTAATTCCGTTGCCAATTTGATGCGCTGTGCCTCCCCACCCGAGAGCTCCGTTGCCGGCTGACCAAGGCGCAAATAGCCTAGACCAACATCATGCAATACGGTTAACGGGTATTTTACTGACTTGTCAGAAGCGAAAAAGGCCAACGCTTCATCCACCGTCATCCCCAAAATCTCGGCAATACTCTTGTCGCGGTACTTGATCTCGAGAGTCTTGGCATTGAAGCGAGAGCCTTTGCATGTGGGGCACGGTGAGTAGACGCTCGGCAAAAACAGCAGCTCTACGCAGACAAAGCCTTCACCGTTACAGGTCTCGCAACGGCCCTTCGTTACGTTGAACGAGAAGCGTCCCGCATCGTATTTACGCGCCTTGGCAGCCTTGGTGTTTGCAAACAGATTTCGCACGTGGTCGAAAAGCCCAGTGTAAGTAGCCATGTTCGAACGCGGTGTACGCCCGATAGGGTTCTGATCCACCACGACCAGCCGTCGGATTCCGTGCAGCCCGTCCACGATTTGACCCGACGTGCCGATTATGGGTTCGCTATCCAGATTGCTTGTATCTTCATGGGTCTGAGATGTGTGTCCAAGCTCGGCCGTAACGAGATCGATCAACGCCTTCGAAATCAATGTCGACTTTCCCGATCCCGACACCCCGGTGACGCAGGCAAGCACGCCGAGCGGAAGGTCCACGTCGACACCGACGAGATTGTTCCGTGTGATATTCCGCACTTTCAGCCAGCCGGTCGGCTCGCGACGTCTACGAGAATTCGTGTGCTTTTCGCGAAAGAGATACCTGGCAGTCTCGGAGTCAGCCACATCTCTCAAACCCTCTGGTGGCCCGCTATACAGGATTTGACCTCCGGCCTGTCCCGCCTTGGGACCAACGTCCACTAGCCAGTCCGCGTGCTGAATCACCTCGATCTCATGTTCGACGACAAAGAGCGAATTTCCAACCCGCTTCAGCGCATCGAGAGCCCGCATCAGAGAATGGGTGTCGGAGGGATGAAGACCAGCGGACGGCTCGTCAAGTACGTAGACAACCCCGAAGAGATTTGAGTGGAGCTGAGTTGCCAGGCGCAGACGCTGCAATTCTCCCGGCGACAACGTAGGCGTAACCCTCTCAAGGCTGAGGTACCCCAGTCCGAGGTCCAGCAGCACATGGAGCCGGGCCAGAATTTCGGAAACGATGCGCTTGGTCACCAGCGCGCGCTCTGGTGACTTCACCTTGATCGGTCCCCCATCGGCATACGGCGTTACGGTCGTCATGAGCCGCTTGAGTGACAGGGCGGAAATCTCGGCGATATCGTGGCCCGCAAATCTAACCCTCAGAGCTTCCGGACGCAATCTCTTGCCGTGGCAGGCCGGGCAGATGGTGCTGAGCATATAGGCCGATACGCGCTTCTTCATCATGGAGCTCTGACTGTTCGCAAACGTGTGGAGCACATAACGGCGGGCGCTAGTGAAGGTGCCCATGTAGCTCGGTTCGACCTTCCTCTTCAGCGCCTGTCGAGTCTCAGCAGGTGTGAATCCTGCATAAACCGGGACGGTCGGCTGTTCGTCGGTGAAGAGAATCCAATCGCGCTCTTTACGGGATAAGCCCCGCCACGGCCTGTCCACGTCGTAACCGAGCGTGACAAGAATGTCTCGAAGGTTCTGTCCTTGCCAGGCCGTGGGCCAAGCGGCCACAGCCCGTTCTCTGATCGTCAAATTTGGATCGGGAACCATGGATTCCTCGGTCGCATCGTAAATGCGGCCCAGACCGTGACACTGAGTGCAAGCGCCTTCCGCCGTATTCGCTGAGAACGATTCCGCGTACAGCAGCGGCTGTCCCCTGGGGTACTCTCCAGCCCTGGAATAAAGCATGCGCAACAGATTCGACAAAGTTGTAACGCTGCCTACAGAGGAGCGAGTAGTCGGAGAACCCCTTTGTTGCTGAAGTGCAACCGCCGGCGGGAGCCCATCGATCGAGTCAACTTCCGGAACTTCGAGCTGATGAAACAGGCGACGCGCGTAAGGAGACACAGACTCCAAGTATCGTCTTTGGGCCTCGGCGTAGAGAGTTCCGAATGCGAGCGAGGATTTGCCCGATCCCGAAACACCTGTAAAGACAACAAGTGCGTCGCGTGGGATGTCCACGTCGATATTCTTCAGGTTATGCTCGCGTGCTCCACGTACACGCACGAGCCCCGATTCTTTTCCAGACCCTCTTGCCATGCCTGCTACCGCTCCAGGTAGAGTGCGATGTCATTTATGCTTCGCGGGTTACTTGGCGGACCCATAGGCCGGAGCCGTTCCTGGAGGAGCAAAGCCCTAGATCGAATGACTCTATAAGTCCTCTTCGAACATTTCTTCGAAAAGCTCTCGCACCTTGATCCGGGCTTGTTTTAGCGCTTTCCGGCCCGCTGCCGTTGCCAAATAGGTCTTTCGACGTCGGCCTTCTACCCGCTTTGCATTCGACTCTAACCAGCCCCGGCGCTCCATGCTGTGGAGGAGAGGGTAGATTGTGCCTGGGCCCAGACGATAGCCATGGCGCCCCAACTCCTCGATCATTCCAAGCCCGAAAACTGGCGTCTCGGCGGCATGATGCAGAACATGAAGGCGCACAAGCCCAATATAGAGATCCTGATCTCCTTTCATTGGTGATGTTTTTGGCATCTTAGATTTCCGACTTCAAGTGGTCTCTCATCTTCATTTCGAAGTTGCCTTCGCATTTACGCTCTGACCGCTGCGAATGGAATCAGTCGCGATACGGACTACCTGATCGCCCGCATGCAAGTCGCCAAATACTTCTGCCTCCGAATTGGAGGTCTGTCCCGTTTGCACCGGAACCCATTCCGCCTTTCCCTCTCGGACCCGTATCGCGAAGCTGCGTTGCTGATCGCTGGTGACCGCGGTGAGTGGGACAAACAGAGTGGCACCGGCGCGCTGGACGGGCCATAACACATTCGCAAAACTGCCCGGCGAGAGTAAGCCATTTCGGTTTTGCACATCGAGCTCGACCGGCATCGTGCGCGTGTTCAATTCCACAGCATGAGAAATACGGGTGATCGGTGCGTGGAAGCTCTGCCCGGGATAACCCGGCGTGGTGAACGTCACCTGCTGACCTGCATGAGTGGCGACTGCCTCAGCTTCGGGCACAGGAACAACGAGTCGCAGACGATTCGTATTCACGATTTGCACGATGGGGATCGCGCCTGACTGTCCCGAGGCTGGCCCAACCAAGGCACCGGGATGCAGGTTGCGCGTCGTCACCACGCCATCGAAGGGGGCTTCAATCTTCAGGTAAGACTCCAGTTGGCTTACGCTCCTCAGCGTTTCGCGGGCTGCAGTTACATTCTGTTCGGCAGCACCCACGGCCCCCTTGTCAGCGGCCGCCATCTGGTTCGCAACCATTAAGTCATTCTCGGCAACTACACCAGGGGTCTTGGCGGCGGAGGCAAGGTGGAGATAAGTGCCCTGATCGGCAGCGAGCTTGGCCTCAGCTGCCGCAAGTTGCGATTCGGCGGCATGCACCGCGGCCTCTGCCTGTGATCGCTGAGCAACGAGTTCGGGTGCCGTCAGAGAAATCAGCACTTGGCCTTTCTTAACCCGGGATCCGCGGTCGACAGAGATCGAGTCGATGAAGCCAGTGACCTTCGGATAAACATCGACGGCCTCGTAAGGGAGCAGTTGTGCTGGAAGGATGATGGTCGTGTCGAGTTTGCGCGACACCACTGCAACCGTGTCTACGGTTGCTGCAGTAGCTTGCGGTGTTTGCGGCTCAGTGTGCTTTGATTGGTTGCAACCAGTGAGCGCGAAAGCGAAAAGTAGCAGCATGAAGGCAAGGCGTTTCATTGCGAAGGCTCCGTGGACTGGGCGAAACGGCTTTCCGGGTCATCTGGATCGAGAGAACGTGATTCGGTCGAAGAACGCTGCTGTACGACACCAAAAATCGTTGGAAGCAGGAAGAGTGTCGCAAGAGTCGCCGCTGCAAGGCCTCCAATCACGGCCCTCCCGAGTGGGGCTACCTCTTCGCTGCCTTGTCCAATCGCGAGAGCCATCGGAACCATGCCGGCCATCATTGCAATGCTCGTCATCAATACCGGGCGCAGACGTTCGGAGGCTGCGAAACGAGCCGCCTGGTGTGATTCGGCGCCATTTCTTCGATTCTCTTCCGCGAATGTGACCAGGAGGATTGCGTTCGCGACCGCCACGCCGATTGCCATGATCGTGCCCATGAAACTTTCGAGATTGAGAGTGGTGCCGGTAACAAGGAGCATGAGCACGACGCCCGAGAGGACTGCAGGGGTTGTTGAGACGACGACGAGCGCCAGCCGGAAAGACTGAAAAGTCGCCGTCAGCAATAAGAGGATGGTGATGACTGCCGCCGCTAGTCCGATCAGGAGTTCGCTGAAGATCTGGCTGAGGGCGTTCACTTGCCCGCGCACGCTTGTGGTGACGCCGCGAGGAGGGTCGCCGACCTCCTTGAGTGCTCGACGGATATCTCGTGCTGCGGAACCAAGGTCGTTGCTTCCCAGGTTTGCTGACAGAGCCAGCATCCAGAGCCCGTTACTGCGATCGAGTTCACCCGGAACTGCAGTCGTGTGCAACTCGGCAAGCTGGCTTAAAAGAGGATGAGCACCCGTCGAACTCGAGACGGGTATATTAGCGATGCTTTCTATCGAAGTCATTTGAGCTTGTGGCACCTGCACCTGTACCTGGTAGCTGACACCCGACTTCGGATCTCGCCAGTAGTTGGGAGACACAAACCGGCTCGACGCCGTTGCGGATACCACCGCTTCGCCCACGTCATTCGCTGTCGCGCCCAGTTGCCCTGCCATCTCTCGATTGATGTGTATATCAATGGTGGGGTAGCGCAAAGGCTCTACGATCTCGACGTCGCGCAAAGATTTGAGTTGGACAAGCCGCTGGCGTACCTTCTCGGAATAGGCTTGCACATCGGCGTATTGCGGGCCGGCGACCGCCACCTCCGCGAGCGAAGGCGTTCCGAAATTGAGAATCTGGCTCACCAAGTCGCCGGGATCAAATGAAAATCTGAGAGTTGGAAACTGCTTCGCAAAGTCCCGGCGCAGGGTTTCTTCAAGTCTGGCAAGTACGATCGAACTGCCAGGCTTTAGACCCACGTTGACCACGGCTTGCTGGGGACCGCTTGTCCACAGGAAAACCGCATTGATTGGATAGGATGAACCCTGTGTCCCGATATAACTGAGGCTGAGATCGAGGTTATTCTCTCCAGCATCCTGTCGAATCACGTCAAGAATGCGCCTGACAAGATCTTCAGTGACGGCCACGCGGGTCCCGTCCGGCGCATCGATCCGCAGCCGAAATTGTGTCGAGGCAGCGGACGGAAATATCTCCTGCGAGAGGCGCGGTCCGATCAGAAGCAGGATCAGGAGCGCACCGACGACATATCCGAGCAACAGGAGCACGGGATAATCCATGATGCGTTCAAGGGAAGATTGAAACCTCCGGCGAAAACGTGCAAAGGCACCTTCGCGTGGTTCCTCGTTTTTGTGGCTTGACTCCTCACTCACGATCCAGTTCGTGAGGATTGGAACCAGCGTACTGGAAAGCACATACGAGGCGGCCATGGAGAAGCCAACCGCGAGGGAAAGCGGAAGGAAGAGCGATCGTGCCGGTCCTGTCATAAAGAAAGAGGGCAGAAAGACCGCAAAGACACTGAGCATGGCTAGCAATCTCGGCGTTGCAACTTCGCGGCTTGCAGTCAGCACCGCCCGTGCCTTGGCCTCACCTGCTTCGAGGTGTACATGAATGTTCTCGAGCAGAACCGTTCCCTCGTCGACAAGTATGCCGACTGCCAGGGCGAGTCCCCCCAGCGTCATGATGTTGATGGTTTGTCCGGTTACGCTGAGAGCAACAACGGCAGCCAGGAGCGCGAAGGGTATGGTGATGACCACAATAAGGGAGGAGCGCCAGTCACGCAGAAAAAGCAATAGCGTCAGTCCAGTGAGAGCCGCGCCGATCAGTGCTTCGCGCAGAACGGAGTTCAACGCTGCCCGAACGTACTGCGACTGATCAAATTCGTAGGTGATCTTGATGTCGTCCGGAATCAACGACTGAAATCGATCAAGACTGCCCCTTACCTCGTTCACAACTGTGATGGTGGAGGCGTCGGGTCTCTTCGTTACGGGAATATACACGGTGCGTTTGCCGTTCAGAAGTGCGTATCCAGCCAGAATGTCGGAAGTGTCGGTGATGCTGGCGACATCGCGCATGTACACGGAGGCGCCCTCGCCGAGATGCAGTGGAATGCTTAGAAGGTCCTGGTAGTTTGTAACCGTCGAATCGGTTGTCACCAGTGTGTTGGTGTTGCCGATATCCGCGTCACCGGCAGGCTGAATGGAGTTGCCTGTTGTAAGTGCTTTCACAACCTCTTGCGGGGATAGATTGTAGGCATGCAGCTTCTGGGGACTTACGCTGAGAATGATGGTGCGTTGATTGGCTCCAAAGGGTGGCGGCGACGAAACACCGGGAAGCGTGGCGAATGCCGGGCGCACGCGATTGAGAGCCAAATCCTGGATCTCGGACAAGGTGCGCGACGGGCTGGAGAAGACCAGGTATCCAACGGGCAGCGTACCGGCGTCGAAGCGAATGACGAACGGCGAAACGGTGCCGGGCGGCATGAACGCGTGGGCGCGATTGACATAAGAAATAGTCTGGGCAAGCGCTTCGCTCATATTGGTGCCGGGATGGAAGTTTAGCCGCAGAAGCGCGGTGCCCTGAATTGACTTTGCTTCGACGCTCTCGATGCCATTGATATACAGGAAGTGGTACTCGTAGTAATAGGAAATGAAGCCTTCCATCTGCTGAGGGCTCATGCCGCCGTAAGGTTGAGCAACGTAGATGGTAGGAAGGTCAAGGGCAGGGAAGATGTCGATGCGAGTTCGCAGTAACGCAATCACGGAGAGCAGCGCAAGGGCAACGGCCAGGACAATGATTGTCACTGGTCTGCGGAGGGCTGCGCGAATGAGCCACATCGTTTGTTACCCCCGGTGAGATCCGCTCACGGCTGCTTGTCTAGCAATCTGAGAAACGGGCTCAGGTCGCCTTGTGCTTCTGCCACTCCTGCAAGGCCTCGCCATACATTCACACGTGCGATTGCATCGTCGCCTTCGGCTTGCGCGAGAGCGGCTTCGGCGGCAGAGACATCGATCACTGTCGCCAGACCCGACTTGTATCGCGCCTGTTGTTGCTGTTCGCTCTCTCTCGCCGCTGCCACTCCGACCGGCGTGTTGGCAGCGACGCGCCGGGACCCGTCCAGCAGCGCGCGCGCTTCTTTTTCTTGCGCGCTGAGATCGCTGATCGTCTGCCGATAGGCCGCCTGTGTGGAATTCACCTCGGCTTGTTGTTCTTTTTTTTGCTGGTGGATTGTGAAGATCTGAAATGCAGGGAAGGTTATTTGGACAGCCATCATCCAGTTGAAGACGCTTGGCGCTAATCCTGCAGTTCCTCCTTGAAACGTGGGGTTCGAACCTGTGCTGGTTAGTCCGGCACCTAACCCCGAGGCCGATCCGAGCAGGTTAAAGGTAGGCGCGTAGGAACGATTTAACAGATGCAACCGCTCCCTTTGCTCTATGAGGAGTGCGGATTCTTGCTCTACAGCGGGGTGCGCATCGATTGAAGAATTGTCAAGCGTGGGGATGGGTGCGTCGGCGAGCAGCTGCTTCTCATCCATCAGGATCTTTTGCGCAGGGACCTGCAGGAAGTTTGCAAGAGCTTCGATACTCACCTGTTCCTGTGTCTCTGCTTGGATTAGCTGTGTGCGAGCGAGGGCCAGCTGTGCATCGGCTTGTGAAACATCGGCGCCGGGACGAAGAGTATTGTCTACCAGCACGTGCACCGTTCTGGCGAAGCTTTCCATGCGATCGACGTTCGCCTGCTGCACGATCGCCCTTTGCTTGGCAACTACCGCATCGAAGAAGGCGCCGGCGGCTGAAGCTTCCACGTCGAGGCGGCTAAGCTCAGTGGCATGCTGGGCCGACTCGTACCCGTATCGCGCGATTCGAACTTGTGCTCTCCGCTGGCCAAAATCAATTGGCTGCCAAGCCAGTAGAACACCGGTTGCACTGTTCCAGTCGCTGTGTCCCGTTACACTTCTCGCCGGGGGCGACGGGATGGGTACGATTGGTTGTGGGATCACCGCAACGTTTGGCCGGTTTGTGGTAGCCCGGCTGGTTTGCCAGAGCAAGTCGGCGCGCGGCAGATAGGATGTCCTGGCGACTGCGATAGCAGCGTGGGCGGCTTCTTCCCGCTGTTGCGCGGCGAGAATTGCGGGATAATTGTTCTCCGCTTGCCGAATCGCAGAGGCCAATGTGAACGGCGTGTTAATTGCGCTTTGGGCAGCCGGCGCCGTCTGACTCCTTGCTGGGAGAATGAGGAGACAAACCGTTAGTGCGAGGCCGGCTCGAGTGGGGAAATATGGCTGCTTCAATGCCGACCCCCTTCCATGATTGGTTAAGCGCGCGGTACCATCGGGTTTCGATAATTGCATGCGAACGTAAGCCTGTCAATTGAAGAAAGCCCGAGTCGGCAAGCGTGTCGCGTGCTCTGGCCGGATTCCCTATTGGGAGAGTTAGATGAATGAAATGTTGCGGTTGCTGATAGATCACGTCGACACACCGATTGGCAAGTTTTGGGTAGTGGTGGATCGCGACGGGAATCTGCGCGCCACTTACTGGGCTGAGCAGAAAACGCAAATGCATCGTTTTCTTGGAATCCACTACCGCAACCACGAATTTCGACTTGAGCCTGGTCTGAATCCGAATGGTCTGACGGATGCGATCAGCAGGTATTTTGCAGGAGAGCTAGACGTCATAGACTCCATTCCCGTGGAGACCGCAGGTACGCCCTTCCAGCGGATGGTGTGGCACGCCTTGCGAGAAATACCCTGTGGGACGACGGTTTCTTACGCGCAACTTGCGCAGCGAGTTGGCCGCCCTTCTGCCGTTCGCGCCGTTGGTCTGGCCAATGGATCAAATCCGGTTGGAGTTATTGTGCCCTGCCACCGTGTGATCGGATCCAATGGTTCGCTCACCGGTTACGGCGGAGGTATCGAACGAAAACGATGGCTTCTGGCGCACGAAGGGCGTCTATCCCCGGAACTCTTCGCGAAGGCAACGCCAACGGGGGATAAGTAACATCCGCGACCAGGCGGAGCTGTCGGCATTCGTTGTATTGGCGGCGGTGTTCCTATCGTGCCCTCGACTACTCCAGTTCCGGCAAACGCGAAAATCCCCCACTCTGCGAGCAGTGACAAGCGCCAATCCTCTCGTTCATCGCGCGAGTGCGATGGCATCCGCGAGCAATTGCCGAAGTGTTGACCGCAACGGATACCAAGTCCAGGTTGTACAGTGGAAATGCAAGTTCGCTGGGAACGTCGGAAGAGGTGTCCATGCCCGTAAAGACCATCATCGAACCCTTTCGTATCAAGAGCGTGGAACCCATTCGCTGGACTACCCGCGAACAGCGCGAGCGCCTTCTAAAGGCTGCGCACCACAACCTCTTTCTGCTACACGCGGACGATGTGCTCATCGACCTTCTCACCGACTCCGGCACGGGAGCCATGTCCACGCATCAATGGGCGGCCATCATGGAGGGTGATGAGAGCTACGCCGGCAGCCGCAGCTTCGATCGATTCCGCAATTCAATTCAGGATATATTCGGGTTCAAACACGTCATTCCCACCCATCAGGGGCGCGCCGCCGAGCGCATCCTCTTTGGCGTCGCCTGCAATCGGGGCGATGTGGTCCCCAACAATACGCACTTCGACACCACCCGCGCCAACGTGGAGTTTACGGGAGCGGAAGCGCTCGACCTGGTCATTCCGGAGGGCCGTCAGCCTGCGCTCCAACACCCCTTCAAAGGCAACATGGATGTGCCCGCGCTGGAATCGCTGATTGAGCGCGTCGGCCGCGAACGCATCCCCCTGGTCATGCTTACGGTTACCAATAACTCCGGCGGCGGCCAGCCCGTCTCCATGGAGAATGCGCGCCAAGTCAGCGCGGTCTGCCGGCGTCACGGCATTCCGCTCTACTTTGACGCCTGCCGATTCGCGGAGAACGCCTGGTTCATCAAACTGCGCGAACCCGGCTACGCCGACAGAACGCCGAAAGAGATTGCGCAGGAGATGTTCCGCCTGGGGGATGGGTGTACCATGTCCGCAAAAAAAGACGGCATGGCCAACATTGGTGGGTTTCTCTGTACCAACGACGACCTCACTGCCCAGCAGGAAAAAGACTTGCTCATTCTCACCGAAGGCTACCCGACCTATGGTGGACTTGCCGGCCGCGATCTCGAGGCCATTGCCGTCGGCGTACAGGAGGCGCTGGAAGAGGACTACCTGCGCTACCGCATTGCCTCGATCGCGTACCTCGGTAACCACATCGCCGATGAGGGCGTGCCGATCGTACAGCCGCCCGGCGGACATGCCATTTATCTCGATGCGCGCGGATTTCTGCCGCATATTCCGTCGGAGCAATTTCCCGGAGTGGCTCTGGCCGCCGAACTTTATCTTGAGGGCGGAGTGCGTTCGGTCGAGATCGGTACGCTCATGTTTGCTGCTGCTGCGCAAATGGATCTTGTTCGTCTCGCCATTCCGCGTCGCGTCTATACACAGAGTCACATCGACTACCTCGTCGAAGTGATTCTTGAAGTTTGGAAGAACCGCGAAAAGATCCGCGGTATGCGCCTCACCCACGAAGCACCGTTCCTTCGCCACTTCACGGCGCACCTCGAACCGGTCGACTGACAATCGATAAAAGTCCAAGCGATCGGAACCAGTCGGCGGGTGTTACCCCTTGTGTAACCCGTTGACTTTCCCGGCCAGGTCAAAGTCCTTCTCGGTCAGCCCGCCGGCATCGTGGGTTACCAGCGCGAGGCGCACCTTGTTATACCGGATATCGATATCGGGATGATGGCCCGCCGCTTCTGCTACTTCACCAACCTGGTTCACAAATGCGAGTGCGGCCCGGAAATCCCGGAAGGAGAATGTGCGCACCAGTTCGCCGCCTTCGAGTTGCCACGAGGCAAGCGTCTTCAATCGAGAGGCGGCTTCTGCATCGGAAAGAGGGGAAAGGGGCATGATTCCAGCTCCTTGCGCGGCCGGGGTTCATCTGTCATCCCAATCGCGCTGCCACTTCATTCTAGCGCCGCGATCGCTGGTGTCGATGCCGCTCTCCAACCCGTGGCCTCTCCGTGCCGGGGAATCCGCATCTAAACGCTTGGGTTCACTGCGGATCATGGCCCGCCAATACCGGAGATTGATTCATGCACGGGAAGATTTCCTGGCTCCTTCTGCCCGCTGTTCTTGCTTACGTCACCTACGTCACCGCGCCCCCTTCGACTCAGGACGCCCGGCCATTCGTGCAGCAGGCCGTCACCAACGAATTGGCAAAGGACGAGGCTGATCATTCTCATTGGCTCTACTTCGAGAACGACCAGAAAGCTGATCACCCCGTGAGGCAGTGGGTTGCCGAGACCACCAACGGCAATCTGCGCCGGGTGATTCAGATCGACGGCCAGGCGCTGTCCCCCGACGAGCAGCGCCGCCGCGTCGAAGCGTACCTGGCCGACGCAGGCGCGCAAAAAAAGCTGCGGAAAGGCGAGCAGCACGACGACAAGCAGGCTGCCGAGATGCTGGAAATGCTACCCAAGGCCTTCATTTGGACCAATGAGGGCGAGAAGGGGAAAAACACCGTGCTCCATTTCAGGCCTGACCCCAGTTTTCATCCTCCCGATCTCGAGAGCCGCGTCTTCGCCGCTATGGAAGGTGACATGTTGGTTGATACGGCGCAGCACCGCATCGCCAGCCTCAAGGGAAAGCTGATTCAGGATGTGAAAATCCTGGGCGGTCTCCTCGGCTCGCTGGATGCCGGCGGAACATTCGATGTGGAACGCCGCCAGACGGGAGAAAACGTATGGCAGATTACCGAAACCCATGTTCATATCAGTGGACATGCGCTCATCTTCCACACCATTTCCGAGCAGGAAGACGATGTGAAAAGCGATTTCAAGCCACTCCCGCCAGACGTGACAATGCAGCAGGCAAAGAGTGACCTGCTGGCCGCGCGTCAATGATCGCGCAGGCGCTTCACACGAGTCCCTGCACCGTACAACGCCGGCTGCAGGAGGCAGGTTAAAGTTTCCAGCGAGCCTGAATGAAGCACGCCATTCAAATGGCACGGTAAGATTTATCCAACTCTGTGCTGGAGTTGAGTGAAGCCGTTTACATCGCCTGGCTTTGAAGACCCAAACTTGCTCTGTCGAGCCTTCCGCGCCTGGGAGGGCGTACCTTCAAGTGATTGGCGAGGGTCTCCTCTTCGCATGTGCGCAACACAAACTCCCACCAACGATCTCACTGCTCCAGACGCAACCGTTCCCTGGACGACCCGACTCGCAGCTCGTTACCAGCTCGGCTCAAGCTCTCGCTTGCAGCGATAGACTCTGTACAGTCTTTCTCGGTCATGCTCAGTGATTCCCGTCACATTCAAGGGTATGTGAGCTAACTCACACTACATCCCCAGTGAGCCCTTCAACATGTGATGTGGCTCACCGAGGCCGATCCCATGAATAGTAAGTGGCTTTCGTTCTTCTTCGTTGGCTTGTTTGCGTTCATTTCGTTGTTAGCGATCTTGTCGACACCACCTACCGCCAGCGCAATTCCCGCATTTTCGCGGAAGTATGGCACCTCGTGCACCACGTGCCACTCGGATTTCCCGAAACTCAATGATTTCGGCAAGGCGTTCAAAGATGCAGGATTCAAGTTCCCCAAGGACGACGAGTCATTTCTGAAGCAACCACCAGTTTTGCTGGGCGCCCCAGCTCAGGCGGAGCTTTGGCCGCACACGGTGTATCCCGGGACGATTCCCGGCACGATCCCCGCTGGATTGCGTTACAACACGTACTACCAGCAGGTGAGTTCCAACCGTAACAACTTCAATCTCGCCCTTCCTGCGGGCACGGTCGGAAACTTCATTCCGAAATCCGATTTTCAGCCGGGGTTCTTCAGTATCTTCACTGCGGGAAACTTTGGGAGCGGCATCGCCTTCTGGGTGGACGATGACATCAGCGTTGCCGGGGCCAACGTTAACGGCGCATTGGGGGACGGCTACCTGAAATTCATCGACGTTAGCCGCTTCCTGAAGATGCCCAAGGACTCCCTGAACTTGCGCGCAGGCCAGTTTGAACTTGATCTTCCATTCAGCCAGGCGCGCACATGGAACCTGAGCGGCTGGGACATCTTCAGTGAAGCGAACGTTGGCGTTCAGAATAGCCTGGTTCCTCAGTTTGTGAACAACGGTTCCTCCCTGGGAGACGCGGCCAACGGGTTCGAATTCAGCGGTGGCCACGCCTACCACGGTTACCACTATTCCGTGGCAGTCTTTGACCAGAACACCAGTGGCGTGAACATCAGCCCCCCGAACATCTCCGCGCAGAATAGTGTGGCATTCAACTCCGACGCAAATTTTAAAGACATCTACGGCCGATTCGTTTACCGTTTCAACCTGGAAAAAGATCCGGTGAGCCGCAATGACGTACAGGCGGCAGGCACGACCGGCCCGCGCGATCACACCTACCTTTCGCTGGGCACCATCTACTTCTATGGGCGGACCGCTCAAAACGTCAGCGGCGTGCTCTCTGACGGCTCAACGCCAACCGTACTCACTGCGCGCGAACCTTTTTACCGCATCGGTGGAGATGTCAATTTCAACTATCGCAATCTCAACGTTTTCGGCGTATATGTTGCGGCCCACGATCATAACCTTGTGCCGGTGACGGCCCCGGGAGCTGCCGGGATCACCGGCTTTACTCCCGGAAAAGCTGCAACATTCAGCGGCGGATTTGCGGAAGCCGACTACCTGGCGCTCCCCTGGGCGATGACAATCATGCGCTGGGATCAGGTGAAGTCGAGCGCGGATCGTATCAACTTCCTCCAGTACGATCCAACCGCTCCTCCAGCATCGTCCTTCTTTTCACCGTACGCAGGTACTCGCAACCGCTTCACGCCCGGCGAACAATTCCTCATTCACGCCAACATCAAGGCTTCTGTCGAATACCAGATCATGCCGCAGCAGGTTGTCTACGACCCGGTAACCGGTGCGCTGATCAAGGCACCCTTCCGCACCAACGCACTGGTAGTCGGGCTGGAATTCGTCTACTAGCGTGGCTCACCACTTTCAGATTGTTGCAACCAGGAGAACACATGAAAAAGAAATCCCTCGCTTCATTCGCAGTCATGGCGGCACTCGTTACCACAGCCTTTGCCGGCACAATTCATGGCAAAATCTCGGGAGTCAGCGGCGAATCGGTTGTTTATATTGAAGCCGTCGCCGGCAAGACCTTTCCCGCGCCGTCGCAACACGTCACCATCGATCAGAAAGGCCTGATGTTTGTGCCCCACATTACAGCCGTGGCGCAGGGCACAACGGTCGAATTCCTCAACAGCGACAGCGTCGCGCACAACGTCTTCTGGCCTTCGATCAGCGGCAATAAGAAGCTTGGACACAATCTGGGTACATGGCCCAAAGGTCAGCGCCAGTCGTTCAAGTTTGATAACCCGGGCGTGGTGTCTCTGCTCTGCAATGTTCACCCGGAGATGGCAGCTTATGTAATCGTCTCGCCAACCCCTTACTTTGCCGAGACCGACAAAGATGGTGAATTCAAAATCGAGAATGTGCCCGACGGTGCCTACACGGTGACCGCGTGGCACGAGGGCGCAAAAAACAAATCCAATCCAGTCAAAGTTGCCGGAGACACATCGGTCGACATCACGCTCAGCAAGTAAATACAACCGGGGCGAAAGGGCGAACTAGGCCCCGGTCTTCACTTGAAAGAGAAGGGCCATCATGCAGCAACGCTTCGTCGACAAGAAGGTTGACCGGGACTGGTTGAATACCAACTTCCCCTGCATGATGGCCTGTCCCGCGCACACTAACGCCGGACGTTATGTTGCCCAGATTGCTGAGGGCGATTTCGAAGAAGCCTATCGCACAGCGCGCGGGCCCAATCCCATGGCCAGCATCTGCGGACGCGTCTGCGCCCATCCATGCGAGACCGCCTGCCGCCGCGGAGAGATCGACAAACCCATCGCGATCCGTGCTCTCAAGCGTTTTCTCACCGAACGACACGGCCCGGAATCGCGCCACCCTGTCGACGTCACTGCAGGACGTACGCAACCTAAGCTCGATTTGCGAGTGGCGGTTGTCGGCGCGGGTCCAGTTGGACTTTCGGCTGCCCACGATCTTGCCCTTATGGGATACGCCGTCACCATCTTTGAAGCCTCCCGGGTGCCAGGAGGCATGCTCTACCTCGGTCTGCCCGAATACCGCCTGCCCCGCGACGTCGTAGAGGCACAGGTCCGCGAGATTCTTGCTACGGGCGACATCACTCTCAAATTGAATCATGCAGCAGGGCGCGATTTCACGATCACCGACCTCCGGCGCGAATTCGACGCGGTCCTGATCGCGGTCGGCGCGCATCGCAGCCGTGACCTCACCATTCCTGGCGTGGAATTGGACGGAGTCTACAAAGGTATCGACTTTCTGCTCAATGTGAATCTGGGCTACAAATTCACCATTGGCAAGAAGGTTTTAGTGATCGGTGGCGGCAATGTGGCCATGGACGTGGCCCGCTCCGCCGCACGCGAGGTGCTGCGCCAGCACGTTGGCGGCGTCGAGCACTTTGAGCCTTCGCAGGGGAGCCTGGATGCAGTGGCCGCTCGCGAGATGATGGACGTCTCGCTGTCTGCCTTGCGGCTGGGCGCGCAGGAAGTGCACCTGGTTTGCCTCGAAACCCGCGCGGAGATGCCCGCCGCATTGGAAGAGATCGAAGAGGCGGAAGAAGAAGGAATTATAATCCACCCGGGCTTTGGCCCGAAGCAGATCCTCGGCGAAAACGGGCGCGCCGTGGCGCTTGAGGTCCTGAAAACCAGGTCGGTCTTTGACGCCAACCATCGCTTCAGTCCCACTTTCTTCGAGAACAGCGAAACACGCCTTGAATGCGACACCATCATTATGGCTATTGGCCAGGCGCCCAATCTCCAATTCCTCGTTTCAGAGGACGGCGTTGATGTTTCGCCGCGCGGATTGATCGCTGTAAATCCGCAGACGCTGATGACGTCTTCTCCCGGTGTATTCGCGGGCGGTGATTGCGTATTTGGGCCGCGCCTGATTATCGATAGCGTGGCTGACGGCAAGCGCGCCGCGGTGGGTATCGATGAGTTTCTGCGCGGGACCAAGCATCCTGATCCGGTCGTTGAAGTAGAAGTGCTCGATCGCCATCGCATGCCGCTTCAGTTGCTCGACATGGTGCGGCCGCAGATTCCCATGCTGCCTCTAAATCGCCGTACAGGTGTTACTGAAGTCGAGATCGGCTTTGACGAAGAGGACGCGATGGCAGAAGCGCAACGCTGTCTGCACTGCTGGGTCAACACCGTCTTTGAAGGAAACGCTGACGATGCAACATCCTGCATTCTGTGTGGCGGGTGCGTCGACGTCTGCCCCGAGAACTGCCTTGAGCTCGTCTCGCTCGAACGCATCTCTTTTGACGACGCGATCACGGGGCAACTTGCAGAGGTTCGCAATCTGCTCGGCGTGGAGCTCGACGACATCAAGGCCGACGAGCTTGGTGTGATCGGCGGATCGGCCATGCTCAAGGATGAAACACGTTGCATTCGCTGCGGGCTCTGCGCGGCACGTTGCCCCGTAGGAACCATCACGATGGAATCTTTCAACCTTCTTTCCGCAGATCCCACCGGCTTGATTTCCATTGAATCCATCGACCGTTCATTCCGTTCCAAACCCCTGCTCGCAGGCGCACCGAAGAGGTAATGCATGCCCGAAACACTGAAAATGGCGCAGAAGCTTCCGGCGGAACTCGATCGCAGAGCCTTCTTCACCAAGATTGGACTCGGGTCGCTCGGTATTGCCGCTGCGGGCACGATTGTCTTCTCTTACGAGTACCTCTCGCCCAATGTCCTGTATGAACCTTCGGCCATCGTCAACGCCGGCAAACCGGACAACTACGCGGTGAATTCGGTCACCATGGACGTGAACTCGGGCATCTACCTTGTTCGCGCCGACGAGGGTTACTTTGCGCTGAACGCAGTTTGTACTCATCTCGGCTGCCTTACAGCCTGGAATCAGGACCTCGGCATCATTGCCTGCCCGTGCCACGGCAGCAAATTCAAGCGCACGGGCGAAAAGATTGAGGGCCCCGCGCCTAAGCCTCTGCCGTGGCTCAAGACCTGGGTCAGCGATGAAGGCGACCTGATGGTCGACCGTTCCGCCGACATTCCACCGCTGCAGTATCTGAGGATATGAGCATGTCCGTAAAAACCGACGAGATGGCCGAGAAAGTGCGCGGCAGCCGGGTGTGGCGGTCGGTGTTCCGCAGCGGCACGGGCACCAGCACGCTGCACCGCGCTCTTGCCATCCAGCAGAATATCTTCCTCCATCTATTCGCGACAAAAGTCCGCAAGCGCATGGTGCGCTTTAGCGCGACCTGGTACCTGGGCACGTTAACGCTGGGAACTTTTCTGATCCTCGTGACTACCGGCATCTTGCTCATGCTCTACTACCATCCCTCCGTGCCTCAGGCTTATGCCGACATGAAGGACCTGCAGTTTGTCGTTTCCTCAGGGCTCTTTCTCAGAAACCTGCACCGCTGGTCGGCGCAGCTGATGGTTTTCCTGGTGTTCGCCCACATGTTCAAGGTCTTCTATCGAGGTGCCTACCGTGCGCCTCGCGAATTTAACTGGGTCGTTGGCATTGTGTTGCTGATCATCACCTTGCTGCTTAGCTACACGGGCTATCTGCTTCCCTGGGACCAACTCGCGTTCTGGGCTATTACGGTCGGTTCGAATCTTTCGTCTGCGGTGCCGCTGGTGGGCAACAAGATCCACTTCCTGCTCCTCGGTGGCAACCAGGTAAACGCCAATGCGCTGTTGCGCTTTTATGTTTTGCACTGCGTCGTCCTGCCACTCGCCGCCATTCTCTTCATCGCGGTTCACTTCTGGCGAATTCGCAAAGACGGCGGACTTTACGTGCAGCAATCGGAGCCAAAGCCGGCGACTCCTTCCGACGCTGCCAATGCCGCACCGGAGGTCAAATGAGCGATCCCAAAGAATTCGTTGCAGGCATCGACTCAGACCAGCGGCGCTCTCCTACACGCGTGGTCTTCGTGACGCGGCGGACTTCGGCGCAAGTCAAGGTTACCAGCGAAGATCAGGTCCAAACCTTCCCTGAAGTGCTGTTTCGCGCAGCGTTGGCGATTGAACTGCTCGCGCTCTCCCTGGTGCTGTTTTCCCTCTTTTTCAACGCGCCGCTCGAAGGCATCGCCGACCCAACCCACACGCCTAACCCCGCCAAGGCGCCGTGGTACTTCCTCGGGCTTCAAGAACTGCTCCATTACTTTCCCCCCGTCGTTGCGGGCGTACTGGTGCCCACGCTTCTCATCATCGCGCTCATCATCATTCCTTATTTCAACATCAACATCGAAGCCAACGGCCTCTTCCTGAAGGACCGCACGAAGCGGGTTCGCTGGTTCTACGTCGCAGCTCTTGGAATGCTGGCCTTTCTTCTGGCATTCCATGTTTACGTCGCTGTCGCTCCTACCGTCCTTGTCGCGCTGGCCATGGTCGTCGCTGCCAACAGCCCGCCCGATTCGCCTTCGCGAATGCGCAGGTATCTGGCAAAGAAACCGCTCTCTTACTGGATCATGACGTGGTTCCTGCTCGAACTCATTGTGCTCACCGCGGTCGGAACGTGGTTTCGCGGCCCGGGTTGGTCCTGGGTCTTGCCCTGGAGGAGTTAAGTGCAACCTTTAAGGAAATATCTTTCCTCTGCGTGGCATGCATTCTTCGGCGACCCGGTGCGAGCATTCGGCGTCGTCAGCCTGATCCTGCTGCTGTCGCTGGCCATTGCGCCGGCCAAGGACCACTTTGCCCAATGGCACAGCTATCAGCGCCGCTACCTCGCGCTGATCCATGATCGTGGAGATGCGGTCAGCCTGCGCCGTCGTTTTCAGCCTGGCATCCATCAGATATGGCTACCGGAACTGGGCGTCGTTGATCGCTGCACGAGCTGCCATCTGGGTTTGAACGAGGCCAGTCTTGCCGATGTAAAGCAGCAGCCTTTCCGCAAACATCCTGCAATACCGCACTCGCTCGACGGATTTGGATGCGTGATCTGCCATGGGGGGCAGGGAGCTGCCACAACAGTCGACGAGGCGCATCACAGCGACAGAGCCGGCGAGGAACCGATACTGCCCGCACGTTATATCGAATCCGGCTGCGGCCAATGCCACCAGAATGCGTTGCCCGGAACGCCGCAACTTAACCAGGGCAGGACGTTGCTGGCCCGCTATGGCTGCGTCCACTGCCACGCCATTACCCGCCCTGACGGCACAAAGGTTGTTGCCACCGATCATCCTCCATCGCTGGCGCACATCTCTGACAAGACGACGCGGGAGTGGATCTATAGCTGGCTCAAGGATCCGCAGGCATACGCTGCATCAACGACGATGCCCAACTACAAGCTCGGCGATGCGGATGCAAGTGATATTTCAGCCTACCTGGTGAGCAGCAGCACGCCGTACGGAGGAGATGCTGCTTCTGCCGGCGCGAAGGCCGCTGTGAACGCTGATCCATCCGCGGGGCCAACCCTCTATGGCGAATCGTTCTGCGCCTCGTGTCACGCCGTTCAGAATGCCGCAGGCAACCTGGTGGGTGGCGATATAGGGCCCGAATTGACGCGCATCGGCAACAAGGCAAAGCCTGAGTGGCTGGCGTCATGGCTCGCAAATCCACGCATCTACGATGCGACAACACCAATGCCGCATTACCGTTTTACACCGCAGCAGATCGCGACGCTCACTACGTATCTGCAGACAAAGACCGATTCCGACTATGGATCGGGAGTTCATCTTGATGCAGCGAACGCGAAGCAGATCAGCCACGGACGAAAACTCATCGTTGAACTTGGATGCGCTGCCTGTCATGAAATAAACGGGGTGCAGAAGCCAGAGAATTTTGCGCCTGAACTCAGCACCATTGGAAGCAGACCGCTGGCGCAGATCGTGTTTTTGCCCGGCATGGAGCACTCGCTGCCCAGCTACGTCGTCGCCAAGATCCGCCAGCCGCGAGCCTTTGGCGCCAGCGTAAAGATGCCCCAATTTGCGCTGAACGCATCGCAGGCAGATGCATTGACCACCGCCTTGCTTGCGCTCACCAATCGCGGCCGTTCGCTGCCTGATTCGCTGCGTGTCGGGGCGGCTCCAGACACGAACTACCAGCCGGCCGGACGCGCCGGGAAGCTGATTACAGAGCTCGCATGCTTCAGTTGCCACCGCATCAACGGCAGAGGCGGTGAAATGGCGCCCGACCTTACATGGGAAGGAAGCTCGGTGCAGCGGCGATGGCTCACAGATTTCCTTCAAAACCCCAACACATTGCGGCCATCGCTCATTCGGCGAATGCCGCGCTTCAACCTGAACGAAAGCGATAACAAGGCATTGACTGACTACATCCTGGCCGTCTACCAGTCGCCATCCATCGATGCGGATTTCACCGCGACGGCTTCGAGCGCTCCCGAAATGGTGGAGCACGGTCGGCAATTGTTCTATTCGAAGTATGCTTGTCAGTCGTGCCACATCGCTGACACCAAGACGGACAAGGGATACATTGGACCGACGCTGACGCAGGTGGGTTCTCGGCTTACCCCGGCTTGGATTTACGCGTGGCTCAGAAATCCGCAAGCACTCCGGCCCGGGACATCCGAGCCGAACCAGAGCCTGAGCGATGAGGATGCCCGCGCTCTGACAGCTTTTCTAATGTCGCTCAAGGGGACGGGCTCGCGGGGTGCAAAGATATGAAAAGCCGAGTCAATGTATCCCTGCGTTTTACATGCGCCATACTGCTGGCGCTTCTTCCTCTCGCGGGTTGCAGACATTACCCGTCCCCAACGGCCGGGATTAAGGCTACCGCGGCAGGAACCGCGATCATCGAATCAAGCGGTGGCCATCAGGTCGGCACTACCGGCACGCCGTTGAAAGATCCGCTGGTTGTGCAGGTCAACGACGATCAGGGAACAGCCGTGTCGGGAGCACTGGTTGAATTTCACGGTCCACCGGGTGTCGTCTTCGATCCGGCCGCCGTGCTCACCGACTCCAGTGGACAGGCGGCCACCCTGGTCTCTCTGGGCGCGGTTGCAGGGCGGTATCAGATCAGTGCTGTCACCCCGGGGAAGTCAAAACAGGTGACTCTTGGCGTTGTCGAAACGGCTCTCGACTATCAGCAGAGGCTGGGATCAATTCTTGCCGATCAATATTGCAATCACTGCCATGACTCCGAGTCCTCTGCCCAGCGCGTTTCCAACTTCGAGAACCTCGAGGTTAAGCCGCATTCATTTGCTGATGGCAGCACGCTCAATAAAATGAGCGATGCCGACCTCATCTCTATCATCCTGCACGGCGGACCGGCGCTGAATCGGTCGGCGCTCATGCCGCCTTACGGAAACACACTCACTGCGTCAGATGTACGGGCACTGATCTCGTACACCCGCGCTGTTGCCGATCCTCCTTACGAGCCGGCAGGGACGGTTTATGCGCGCAAATAGATTTGCCCTCATCGCAATGATGTTGATCGGCGCTCGCCTTCTGCCTGCGCAGGTTGTGGCTTCTGTTGAGATCACCGACCCGGCATTACGTGCATTGCAGGAGAAGTCATTCGGCGACCTCAAGACCGTAGGCGAGAACATTGCCGGTCATCAATTCAATTTCCCCTTCTACTTCAGCCGCAAGCTGGATATCGATGAGAAGGTCCAGAAGCGCACTGACCAGCATTCAATCCGCTTCGAGAATTACAACGGGTCGACTGTAATCGCAATCTCAGGGAATTACTACGGAGCTTACGCAGCTGACAGATTCAACGAACAGCAGCGGGCTCGTCAGACGTTTCAGGATGTTGTCGTCCCGATTCTCAAGGCTGTCGTTCCTACATTCGAGAACAGCACTTCAGTCCAAGGATACGCGGTCGAGGTTTCTCACCATGTGATCAACAGAACCATGGGGATGCCCATCGAACGCCCCGAAAACCTGATGATCTATTTTCCGCGTGCTGCCGCGTTGAAGCTCGTAACGGCACAGACCAATATGGCCATGCAAGGCGCACTCATTGACGCAGATGTGCTGCTCAATGCAAAACAACTCAGTATCTGGCTCACCGACGAGGAAAGTATTGCGGTGAAGGAGTCTGCGTCATCCATGTCGGTTCCAACCACTTCGACATTCACTGCACCTGCACCCGCATCGCCGCCGCATATCGCGTCTGCTCCCTCCGATGCTCCCGGTCCAAAGTCGGACCCCGCGCCCGTCCCCCTGATTGCGCCGTCCATGAGTCTCTCGCGCGACTCTTCTCCACAGGCCGTGGCTGCCCTCCAGTCGTCAATCCAGGGCGTCAGCAATCAGATGCTCAAGGAGCTGGGTGCCGACGCTCACTTCGTGACATACGCCCCGCCCGCATTTATTGCGTTTCATCACCAGGTCTATCTCGAGCTCTCCCTTGCCACGGCATTGGCAGAGCCGCCAGATACCTCTCGCTACAAGCTCGCTGCTCTGTCCTTCGATGAGCACGTCTCACCTCTCATTCGTCGCGTGCTCACTTACTTTCCTGGTGACCAGAACTTCGATGGAATCAGCTTCAGCACGACTGTCCGTACCCGCGTGCATCCTGGCGCGCCGCCGGGGAAGCCCCTCTCCGTCGAGTTTTTCTTCCCTCTTGAATCTCTACGCCGCTATCAGTCCTACGATTGCACGGGGCAGCAACTCATGAAGGATGGCATTGTCCTGATTAACGGAGAGCGCGTGCAACTCGATCTGCAGCTGGCGGAGGGAGCCGGTCTGCGTTGACAAGCTGGCCGGCTTCCTTCCAGGGACGACGAGGCATACCGGGAGGCGGTTCTGTTTGCGATGAGGTTTATTCAGACGATAGTGTCATTCCCGTTGACCACGAACAAGGGTGCAGCGCAGAGCGAGGTTGTGAGAAGGATCGTGTCAAACGTGGGTCAGGAAGTAGAAGAAAAATACCCGCAAACAAGGCGGTAGCGGGCTTATCGGACCTTCATCGGACCCTGATTGGATTGTCACTGTAGGTCGCCAATTGATTCTAAGATCTTAGGAATCAATGGCGGGGACGACGGGGCTCGAACCCGCGACCTCTGCCGTGACAGGGCAGCGCTCTAACCAACTGAGCTACGTCCCCAGATTGTTTTTCAACAACTTGGTTATATGTCACATAGAATCAAGCGATTCGCAGCTTTCGCTATTTTCGCTCTTTTCTACCATTTCGCTGCTGTGGACTCAATTTCGGGCCTCGGTGGACACCACGTGGACACCAAATCCGCCACCCCAACGACGAGTTTTAGTTTATCAGATGAACGATCATTTTGTTACCCGCAAGAGAACACTACCTGGCATTTAGAACCCTTCGGTTAACGGCCAAGCCGGCAGCTCCCTCCGGCATTGATACAGTCTCCAAGAGACTCTGGTTCGACGAGGTTCGAAAAAGACCGGGATCGGCCCATCGGGGCAGATCGGCATCTTCGAACCGACCCGGGGGCTATTGGACTGTCCAGTTCACCTTTGTCAGACCAAATGAGCCCCGCATGGAAATGTCACATTGACGGTCGTTGTGCACACATTCGACGTGCAGTTGCTCAGAGGCGGCGCCTGAATCACGGTGTCTGGGACGTTATTCTCATCCAGAATCGTCAGGGAAATCGTCGCATTGGCGGGAATATTCTGCGTCTCGATGATCACGGGAACAGGCGCGGTTGTGTTGATCGTAATATCTGGAAACGTTAGAGGGGTTCGGAGTCACCGGAGTACCGTTGATGCTGATAACGCTTGCAGTTGGCGACCCTGCCGTCGGGAGCAAAAGCTGAATCGGAGTGGAAACGAAAACAGTTCCGCTTTTACTGTCCCTGGAAAGAACGTTGTGCTGCTTTCCTCGCGAATCACTCCAACACCGCCGCCTTGTGCGGCACCGCTGCACTGCCCC
Source organism: uncultured Acidobacteriota bacterium (assembly GCA_963744185.1). GTDB lineage: Bacteria > Acidobacteriota > Terriglobia > Terriglobales > Acidobacteriaceae > Telmatobacter. Next base: position 331,544 of record CAVUSR010000005.1, read on the forward strand.
GAGGCGCCGCCTTGCGCAGTGAGAATTCCAGTACCAGTGATGAGGTTCGATACAAGGCGCATCGCACCGCCGCTGCCACCCGCAGCACAACCAACCGACGCAAGACCAGGTTGTCCCCGTTCGCGTTGATCGAGCCGTTTACAGTAATTCGAGTCGAACTCGCGATCAGGATCGCGCCACCACCTGCCCCGCCCCCTGCCTCAAGGATGCCTGCGGTGTTGTAGGCGTCTCCGCCTCCACCGCCTGACCCACCGACCAAAGGAATCAACAATTGATCGCCACTATACTTTCCCCTAGGCCCGATGGGCTTGCTGGGAATCCCGCAGCGCCGCCGCCGATTCCGTTACCGGGAAGCGGAGCCTCCGCCGAATTGCCGCCAACTCCGCCGGCGAATCCACCAGAACCCGGAACAGACGGTTGCCTTTCAAAGGACGTTGTTGACGGAACGAACAAGGCGCCGTTTCCGCCGCTCAGATCAAGTGTGCCTTCGATATCGACGTCTCCCTTCGCTAGCCAGAAGATTGGTCCGCTTACCGTGTTTCCCGCGAATTTTATCGTCACACCCGGCCTGCAGAGTTCTTTATCACCTGTCGCCACTAAGATCTGAATGTGTTCACACTCGGCCAGCGCCAACTACCCGCGCGTTGTCAGAGCGCCGGAATGTCCAGTGGGACGAGGAAGTTGCTGGCGAGGACATAATCGTAAAGGTGACCGAGCGGCGGTGGAGGATGAAGCTGGCGGGCAGAGACCCATCCGTTCGTATCGGTCCACTGCCAGCGGATTGCTGAGATGCTTTGAATCGCTTGTTCAAGGTCCTTCGAGATCATTGGATAAGCGTAGATGCGGACGTTTTGCGGCAAGAGGCGAGCCAAAGCTTCAAGGAATCTGCCGGGGAGTTTAGTGTAGCGATATTCCCATACGCGAACCAGCAGCGATAGGCCCAGGACAAAGCGGATGGGTTCCTTCGTGTAGCGATTAACGAGAGCGGTCATGCCGTAGAGTTCTCGTTCACGGAACAGCAAGACGTCACCGCAATGCGTGTGAAGCGCATCAATCCGTTGCAGCAGGTCAGAGATTTCCGGAGGCGGATCTTCTTCCCTGAGCGGCATCGCAGAAAAGCAAAAGAAGCCGACAGGCGCGGGATCTTTTTCAGCTAATTCTCCGCGGAGTTGTTGGATCCCGGAGGCCAGAAGTTGATTATGGATTGCCGCATGAGCGGAATCTACGTGTTCGAACGATCCTGGCGCGAGCACAATAGCTTTCTTGTGGAGAACTTCGATAGGCGGCACGGGCGGGCCATTACATGGAAAACAGACGGCTTCGGCATGACCTGCGCACACCAGTTGAGCCAGAATCGCGCGCTGATCCCACCCTTCGAAGGCGGGGCCACGCACTTCCGCGTAGTCAATCTCAATACGTTTCTCCACGTCTTGAGCAATATTTTCGAAGAAGGATTCTTTCGTCTCCAATTGATAGAAGACAGCATAGATAAGGTTCACGCCCAGGATGCCGATAGCCTCTTGCTCGAGGGGGTTGGAAGGATCCCGCAGGTTGATATGGAGAACTATGTCGTTCGGTTGGCCGCCAGGTTGCAATTGGAACCGAAGGCCGACCCAACCGTGAGGCTCATTTGTTCCGGCGTAGTTGCGGGCGGAGATGGTATCAACAAAGGAAAAGAAGCGAGTGTTCGATCCACGACTTTTGTTCAATTGGCTGTTGAGTTGGGCCCATTCGCCATCCAGCATGGCTTGGAGGCGTTCTCCGGAAACGTAGCGCGCACCTGAACCGTACAAATCGTCGCTGACTTCCTTGTCATACGCGGAGATCGATTTGGCGACTGTCCCGGAGGCTCCTCCTACAACCAGGAACCATCGCACGACTTCCTGGCCGGCGCCAATTTCGGCGAAGGAGCCGTAGCTGGTCGGATCGAGATTGATGCGGAGCGCTTTCTGATGAGTGTTGAGCCTTTCCATGGACGCCATTGAACTTCTCCTTAGTATTTGAGTGATTGACAGTTCATCGAAGCGTGCCCCGACTTCGTTGAGTGCTCATTGTGCAGCGGATTCGCATTCGCGGTGCCGAGCTGTTCGAGAAATCGCCGTCCCTGCAAATCGATGGAATCGAAGAGTGCCAGCAGCTTAGGATTTGGGCAATTGTGAAGCGTCCTGTCCGCCGCTGGCCACTTTCACCAGGATGACGGTCGCATCCATGCGCCGCCGTTCGAGATCGATGCCATTGCGCTGGTTGGTTAGAAGCACCGTCTGCGCCGTGATGACCTGAAGACAGTTGTCGACGCCGCCTTGATACAGGTTGGTAAAGAGCTGCAGTGATTCAGAAGCACACGCCGTGGCCCTATGCTGTTGCTGGGCTTCATGCTCCAGAATGCGGAGTGCGGCGAAATTGTCTTCCACTTCGTTAAAAGCAAGCGGTAGAGCAGCCACTTGTTTTAAGCGAGTCTCCAGAGCAATTTTATGCATCATGCGTGAAGTACACATGTGTACTCCGGAGGATTCATGGCGGACACATAACACACTGTTACCTCAGGCCTGCTCTGCCTTCAATCATCGGGATATCGAAAGCGCCCTGGCGCTGATGAGTGAGAGCGTCAGCTGGCCCAAGGCATCGCAAAGGCGGACGTGGACGTCGAGAAATAAGAGATTCGGTCCCACTGGGCCCCGTCAGTGGATGGAGTTCGATCCTCACGTGGAACCACTTGAGCGGGAACGCCATGCTGACCGGCGAACCCCTCTTTCCGGCTGGCTGCGGCAGATCTAAAGAACCGCGGCGATACAATCCATCTCGATGTCAAAGCCGCCATTCCAAGCAGGAACGTTGATAAAGATTCGAGCAGGAGGATTCTCCGGGAAGTAACGCCTGTAGACCTCGTTAACAGCAGGAAACATATCTATCGAAGTCACGTAGACATTCAGTTTCAGGATGCTTTCCAAGGATGAACCCGCCGTTTCGACACAGAGCTTAAGCTGTTCTAAAACGATCTCGGTCTGGCGCTCAATAGGCCCTCGGACAATCTCTTCGGTTTTCGGATCGAACGGCGGACAGCCTGAGACGTAAATAGTGTCGCCGTGTTTCGTCACCATCGAAGCGGGCGCCTTGTACTTTTCGAGGTAGGTCGCCAGTGGCTCGACTCGAATGATTTCTCGTTTCATTGATTTCCTCCGTTCTGCAGACACGGTTTCTAACATCCAAGGACAGCGAAGATTCGATAGTAGGAGTAAAGCGAGACCCTGGAACAGCTGCCTGCGTGAGGTCATCGGCTATATCTCCATGGAGACCGAAATCGAGCGCTCATATCAAAATTAGCCTCTCTCATTACAGATCTATTCCGAAAGATATTTTGCAGCCGCGGCACCCACTCGTATCAGCCGCTCACAGCATTGTGAAACGAAGATTCTGCCTCTTCGGGCAGTACACTGCGCTCGCCGACATCTTTGCTGACGTTATCAGATGAAGAGTCCACGGCCTTTCCGAGTCGTGTGAGCGCTCTGAGCAAGAACATTTCAGGCAATGCAAGGAGACACCACGCGACCGTCAATAGTCCGCAGAGAACTTCTAGAAGAAACGTGCGCCAGACAAAGGTCTGCTCCTGCGGTGGTGGGGAGCTGCTGGATCTATTTGATGGCATAACCATGAGGGTCCTCCGAGTTGTGCTCACGATTTCAGTCTCTGGGTTTTGCAAATCGGCCAATCGTTCGTCAAGCTCGCCATTTGCCTGTGGATCTGTGCATTCGCCTTCCTGACAGATTGAATGCCTATCAGGCCGAACACGTAGAAGCCGGAAGTCGGAGATCAGCACTCCCAAGAACTCGCCGCTCGAATCTCCTCGGTTCGAGAAACTTCTACGGTCAACATGCAACTGAGTATGCAATCCGAATGCCATCCCTCAGCGGCCGAAAAGAAGTTTGGCGGAAGCTGATCTGCGATCGGAATTCGTGGGCTTCGCGGAAGCGTGATGTGTTACTCCGCAATGAGGGCTCTTGCATCGTTCAAACTCGCTGCATGGCGCTGTTTATTGATCTTGGAATCAAGAGTCGATTGCGGAATGCGTAGTCTCGCCGCAGCTCCGCTGGCAGCAAGTAGATGCCAAGCCGCCGTTCTGCTTGCGATCACCGTGGTTCAACTAAAGCAAAGGTGACGAATCGTCGTACAAAATGTCGCGTCAGACTGTAGAGCCTCCAGTACACCGCCAGTTCACACGGGTGCGCAGTCACATGAAGCAACTCCCGAAAGAATTTCTCTAACTACTTTCCCTTGCAGTGTCTGGCTTCTCTTTGTGCATTCAATCGGCGGTTTGGAGGCGCACTTGCTTTTTACGAGCCTGTGATAGCCAGGCTTTCTGAGATAGAAACTAGCCGGACTTATCCCTGAGAAACAAGGAGCGCATCGTCATATGGCGAAGAAAAAAGTAGCGGACTTGGTTGTGGATGTGCTCGTGGAAGCGGGCGTTGAGCGTATTTATGGAGTGGCCGGCGACTCGTTGAACGGAATCATCGATACCATCCACGAGGGTGGGCGCCTGAAGTGGGTCCACATGAGGCACGAGGAAGCCGGTGCGTTCGCTGCGGGCGCCGAAGCTCATATCACGGGCAAATTGGCGGTCTGTGCCGGAAGTTGCGGGCCAGGAAATATGCACTTGATCAATGGTCTGTACGACTGCCATCGCAGCCGCGTTCCTGTAGTAGCGATTGCTGCCCAGATTCCGAGTCATGAAATCGGTAGCGGATATTTTCAGGAGACGCATCCCGAACACATCTTTGGGCAGTGCAGCCATTACTGCGAGTTGGTGTCTCACCCCGAGCAGATGCCGCGCGTGCTCGAGATCGCCATTCAGACAGCTCTAGCGCGCCGAGGTGTTTCGGTGGTGGCTATCCCTGGCGATATTGCCCTCAAGGAAGCCACAGTACAGGGTCCGCGGTTGCACTTCCCCGAGCCCCAGCCAAAGGTGTGCCCCTCGGAAGAGGAAATCAAGATCCTGGCCGAGGTTTTGAACCGCTCAGAAAAAATTACCATCCTCGGCGGTGCAGGCTGCGCTGGAGCTCATGCGGAGTTAATTCAACTCGCAGGGAAGCTAAACGCGCCCATCGTGCACGCCATGCGTGGAAAAGAATTTATTGAATACGACAATCCCTTTGATGTGGGCATGACTGGGTTGCTCGGATTTTCCTCCGGTTATCACGCAATGATGAATTGCGAAACGCTTGTGATGCTAGGTACAGATTTTCCCTATCAGCAGTTCTTCCCCGAGAACGCGACAGTGATCCAAATCGATCTCCGAGGGGAACAGATAGGCCGTCGCAGCAAGGTTGACTTTGGTTTTGTCGGGGATGCTAGGACAACGCTTCGCGCGCTGTTGCCGAACCTGGAGCAAAACCGTTACGAGGAACACCTCAAGGAATCGCTTGAACACTACCGTAAGGCACGCGCTGGCTTAGCTGATCTGGCAACCGCCGATTCGGGCAAAAAGCTAATTCATCCGCAGTATGTCGCCCGAGTCCTCGACGAGCTCGCCTCCACGGACGCGGTCTTTTCCTGTGATGTGGGCACTCCGACGATCTGGGCAGCCCGCTATCTGACGATGAACGGGAAGCGACGTCTCCTTGGCTCGTTCACTCACGGCTCCATGGCGAATGCTCTGCCGCAGGCGATCGGAGCGCAGGCGACCTACCCAAGCCGGCAAGTGATCTCCATGTCTGGCGACGGGGGTTTCTCAATGCTCATGGGAGATCTACTCACACTTCGCCAACACGAACTACCGGTGAAGATTATTGTCTTTAAGAACGACTCGCTGGCGTTTGTCGAACTCGAGATGAAGGCTGCCGGCATCCTCGATTTTGCTACGGATCTGCACGGTCCGAATTTCGCAAAGATCGCGGAGGGAGCAGGCCTGCTAGGGCTGGCCGCCGAAACTCCAGACCAAGTTGCTCCCATGATTGCGCAGGCACTCGAGTATGACGGCCCGGCGCTGGTCGAGATCCCCGTTTCGCGCCAGGAATTATCCATGCCGCCGTCAATTACCTACGAACAAGCTAAGGGCTTCAGCCTATTCATGCTCAAGGCCGTGCTCAACGGGCGTGCCGACGAAGTCGTCGATCTCGCAAAGGTCAACCTGTTTCGCTAAGCGCCAGAAAGTCCAGGTTTCCGATGTCTACCAAAACAATCGCTGCACCTATCACCTCCGAAGCAACGACCGGTTCTCGAACTCGCGCTTTCCAGATCGCTTGGGCGCTTGGCCTGGCTTTCTACTTTCTCGAATATGCGTCGCGATCTGCGCCGGCGGTGATGATCCAGAACCTCTCGCTCGCCTTGGGCGTCAACGCCATCGGTGTCAGCGCGATTCTTGGCACCTACTATTACACGTACTCGACGACCAGCCTCATTGCCGGCGCGGCTCTGGACCACGTAGGTGCGAAAAAAGCCGTGCCGGTTGGCGTTTTCATTTTGGCCATTGGCTGCCTCTTGTTCAGCGTGCCATTGGTGACCGCCGGATACACCGGAAGGCTGCTTCAGGGTGCGGGTTCGGCGTTTGCCTTCACAGGTGCGGTCTATTTGGCAGCGCACGGCTTCTCCGCGCGTTGGCTGGCCACCGCCATCGGTGTAACCCAATGTCTCGGCATGCTCGGAGGTTCTGCAGGGCAATTTGTGGTGGGCCCCTGGCTCGAACACGGCATGGGATGGCAAACGGTCTGGCATTGGCTCGCAATCGGCAGTTTCGTGGTGGGTGTGCTGCTGCTGTTGATCACTCCTTCCGAAACTCGCCCGCCCACGGCGCGTTCAGGCTGGGCGTCAATAATACGGCCATACTCGATCGTATTCCGCAATCCGCAATCGTACCTGTGTGGCGCGGTCGCCGGGCTCCTGTTTGTGCCCACCACTATTGGCGACATGACTTGGGGCGTAGCTTTCTTTCAACGCGACCGGATGTTCAGCTATCACGATGCGGTGGTCACTGGCTCGCTGATTCCGTTTGGATGGGTAATTGGCTGTCCGCTGCTCGGCTGGCTGGCCGATTTTGTGGGCCGCCGTAAACCAGTTCTGATCGGCGGCGCCGTTGCCATGTTGTTGTCCATGGTTGGAATCACCTTCAGCACCGGCCACAAGGCCGCGGCGATAGGATGTTTGATTTTTGGCATCGCCTCGGGGGCCGCCATGATTCCGTACAGCATCATTAAGGAAGTCAATCCAGACGAGGTCAAAGGGAGCGCCACGGGCGGCATTAACTTCCTCACCTTCGGCGTGACCGCACTCATTGGCCCGATCTTCGCCGATTTGCTTGGCAAAGGATTCGCCAGCACAGAAAATCACGTGGCCCATTTTCGTGCGAACGGCGTCTTCTGGATGGTCAGCATTGTCATTGCCATTCTCTTGAGTCTGCTTCTACGCGAGAGCGGGCACGCGCGAAAGCCTGCGTTAGCCGGGGATATGAGTCCCCGCAAGCACGGCGAGTAAGCACCTTCTAAGTGGATAAGAGAGTTGTGCGGTCCATGCGAAGTGAACCTTGACTACGGAGAACGTTATGTCTAGCAAATTAATACTGCTTTTATTTCTGCTATCGACATCAACCCTCTTGGCTCGGATGCCAAAAGCAGAAAGATTCAACGCCGCCATCGGATGCTGTCTTGGAATCCGAAGCAACTGAAGCTCCGGAACAAGCGCAGCACTGGGGCTCAGTCAAGCCTGAAACTTTGCCTGAATTGTTCTCCTCAACGAATGCCGCTAGTTGGCTCAACCAGCATCGCGTGCGCTACTACGGTTGGGTCGATGGCAGCGGACAATATGTCTCAACTGGTTCTGGTGAACTTCCGGTTGGGTTCCCCGTGCCCGATCGCTTCGCAGATGGCCTAATCGTAGATGCCGGATGGATCATTGTCGAACGACCGCTTGCCGGAGATAGTGAAGGATGGGACTGGGGTTTTCGGGGCGATTTCTATGCAGGCCAGGACGCTGCATTATTGCGCCCTATGAATAGTTTTGGCCCTCAGGGGCCACGTTTTGGAACCGACTTCAGACAGGCCTTCCTTTCGCTGCACATGCCCGTTATCACCCACGGAGGATTGGATCTGCAGTTGGGCCGGCAAAACGTTCCGATCGGTTATGAAACTCTTATGGGACCTTACCGTCCGCTTTATACGGAAACGTACTATTGGATATTCCATCAAGTCGCCGCGACCGGAATATTCGGGACTCTGCATGCCACTAGGAAGTTAGATCTGGTAGCAGGTGCCGACCTGAATTACAACACTGTTTTTGAACTTCGTGGGCGGGCGCCATCTTACCTCGCGAAGGCGATTTACTCACCCAGCGTAAGTCATAAGACGACATTCATCGGGGACGTATACACTGGACCGCAACCAGTTCCCACCCTGGCTGGCCATATCGGCTCATGGCAAACACTCTCCGAATTTGAAGTGCGCCATGACTGGTCGCCCAGAGTTTTTCAGGTTGTGCAAGGCAGTTATGAGTGGGATTTCAATGATCCAGCCACCAAGGGGAAGACATCCACCGCCCAAGGGGCCTTTTCGATGGTTACCGTCCATCTGACACGGCAGACTGTCGACCTTAACTTGCGCGGGGAATGGATGCACGATGTGAACGGTATCCGGACGCATTTCCCAGGAACCTTTGGCGAATCGACAGTCGGTCTCAATGTGATGCCGACACCGTGGATTAATTTTCGACCTGAAATACGGGTCGATTTCGCGTCAGCTCATGTCTTGGGTCCCATAGACGCCACCATTCATAGGAAAAACCAACTGACGGCCGGGGGAGATCTCATTTTCAAGTTTTGAGAATGACGACAAACCTCACTCACTCACGGTAACAAGGAAAAATTCCTTCGCCCTCAGAATTCAAACTTAAGGGCCAGTTGGATCGAACGCGGGCCGCCAATCTGGTAGAGAGGGTTGAAACCGCCATTGGCACCGCCCGATCCAGGCTGCTCGCCAGCGTTTGCGTCGAGTGGCCAAAGAGAGGGTCGGTCAGGTTGTTGTCGGGAGGGCCGAAGTTCGGGTGGTTGAAGATGTTAAAGAACTCGCCTCGGAAACGAAGCCCCAGCTTCTCGGTGAGGTGAAATTGCCGCTGAAACGCGACATCCGCTTGCCAAGCTCCGAAACCCCGCAGCACATTGCGCCCGAAATCGCCCTGCTGTCCAGTGGGCGGTGGAGTAAATGCAGCTGGATTGAAAGCCTTGCCGCCCGGATATTGCGACCCATAGAGCACAAGCGGCACTCCGGGCACTACGTTCGGGCGCGGATACAGCGCGATGCCGTCCGCAAAGACAATTCCGCTAACCACGTCCACCGGCGGAGCCGTCCTCGCGAAAATGAAACTATCCACCGACCAGCCGCCCAACGCGGCGTGGGCAATCATGTTCGATTGCGGCGAGGGCAGATTGTAGGTCACGCCAGCGGTGAATGCATGGCGGATGTCAAAGTCCGAGTTGCCGCGGTCTATATTTGGATTTGCGACTGAGCTCGGCGTATTGAGATAGTTCGCAAACGCATCGGTCGACGCAATATCAATCGAGTGCGACCACGTATACGATGCCAATGCTTGCAAGCCTTGCGACAGACGCCGCTCGAACTTGACTTGCAGGGCATGGTAGTCCGACGTCGCCGAATTGTCGGTTACGTTGACATACCCAAAGTTCGGATTGGGATTCAAATAGATTCGTACGTCCGAAGCAGGTCGCGCCCAATCGCGCCAATGTACGTTAAGGACAGAGCTTTGGTTGCTTCCCAACGACTGCTCCAGCGCGACATTCCACTGATACGTCCGCGGAAGCTTCAAATTAGGGTCGGCCACAACAATGTCGAAACGGGTGGATTCACGTGAGGGCGGGAGGAGCAGCGTTCTGAGGGCTTAACGGAAAAGGCTACGTCCGTGAAGCGAACTTGTCGTGCATGTATGGAAAGTAGCTGGATACTCCTCCGAGTGAGCCGGACCCAAGATCGTAGAAGATCCCGAAGCCTCCGCGGAGGACCGCGCTCCAATTCGTCGCCCGCCGAGTTGATAGGCCAAGTCCCAACTCTCGGCGCCACGTTTCCATAAGTTGTCTGGTAGAGCGGAGTGCCGCGAGGCGCCAAGCGCATAGTCGCCGGATCATTCAGGCCAGTCACGGTGAATGGATCGTTGGCCGAGTTCTTGCCCTTCAGCGGCGGATTGATGTCCCACCTCAAGCCATAAGTCAGCGTCAATCGCGGCGTGATTTTCCACGTGTCCTGGCCATAAAGCGAGAAGTTGTGCGAAAGGAGCGCGTTACTTTGAGTGGCATAACGTGCACGCGCGAGCGAAGCCGTTCCCGAAAGAGCATCCTCCGGGGCGTGGCGCAGTCACTCCCGAGAATTGCGCGTAACTGACGGTAAGCAGAACGGATTGGTGAAAGGTGCAAGCCAGCGATAGTCCACGCCAAACTTCATTTGATGGCTGCCTTGGTCACCGATAGATTGTCGACAAGATTGACCTGGCGTTGCTCGTCCGTAGCATGCTTACCCTGAGCGAACTCTCCGGCGCCCGCGATATAGAAACTGGAAAACGCTATTCGTGGACGAGAACCCGGAGGGAAACAAAACTGAATCGGGAAGAGGCACGGCTCCGCCGAAATTATCCAGAGCGAATTTGTCGCTAACTCTTTCGTTGCTGTAATTCGCCCGCATTTCGTTGCTGATTTCGGCGTTGATGAACTCTGTCGAGGCCGACAGTGAGAGTTTGCACGAGGATGAAATCGGCTTGCGTGATGCTGAGGACGGAACCGGTGCCGGAGTTAGGACCTCGTTGGTCTGAGGCTGGACGGCGAGTAGTCATAACGGCCAAACAAGGTGGTCTTCGAGTTGAGGACTTGATCCATCCGGATGCTGTAGGCGTCCAGCGAGGAAGGATTCGAATAGGCAGCATTGAACTGCGCAAGGCCTGCCCCGAGCTCAGCGCCGTTCGCAACAGGATATGCATTCAAGTATGGCTGCATAGCAGGCTGGAGCTTGCTGCCGCGATGCGGTGTCCGGGACCACGGTTTCCTGGGTCGCTGGCTGGCGCAAGCCGCAGCCCCTCGTAGGAGAAGAAGAAAAACGTCTTGTCTTTGAAGATCGGGCCGCCGAATACACCGCCGAAGTCATTCTGCCGCTCTTCAGGTTTCGGCAAGATGATCGTAGTTCACGAACCAGTCGTTGGCGTCCAGCACGTTATTCCTGAAATATTCGAACAGCGTGCCGTGAAAGCTGTTGGTTCCGGAGCGCGTCACAATCGAAATCTGTCCTCCCGGAGTGCGTCCGAACTCCGGAGCAAACGAAGAGGTTTGGACGCGGAACTCCTGCATGGCATCCACCGACACCAGGCTGTTTGTCCCGCCCAAAGCGCTGAGCGCCGGCAGCGCTCCGCCCAGCGGTCTGCACCAGCGGAGAGTAGCCCGTGACGCCGAAATTGGCGCTGACCCCATCCACGGTGAAGTAGTTGGCATCCGCGCGTTGCCCATTCACGCTGAATTGTCCCTGGTCGTCGAAGGCAGTAGCGGTTACCACCACACCCGGCGTGAGCATGATCAGCGTCTGGAAACTTCTGCCATTCAGAGGAAGATTCTCGACGAAAGGCGCGGTCAACCACCGTGCTCACTGTCGCCGACTCGGTATTAACCAGCGGGGCGCCTGCCTTCCACCGTGATGGTTTCCGAGCGGGCCAACCGTCATCTCGAAGTCGATATTCTGCGCATCCTGCACATGGAGGACGAGGTCCGGCTCGATCAGCTTCTTGAAGCCGGAGCTTTTCGATCTCGATTCGATAGGTGCCCGGTGGGAGATTGGCGCAGGTAGTATTCGCCCGATGCGTTGGTCGTGGTCTCGTACCGGACATTGGTGCCGGCGCTGAATGGCCGCGACTTTGGCATCGGCGATTCGAGCCTTGGAGGGATCGGTCACACGGCCCGTGAGTGAAGCGTCTGTGGATTGCGCGGCGAGAACAAACGCGGTTGAGGCAGAGAAATAGGGCAAGAATGGAGGCTCGGTGCACAGTTTGTACCTCGCAAGGGCTGATTAACGACTCTGAATGCACTTTCCCGAGGAGAGGTGTGAATAAGACGACAGGACGAACTTCGACCGCAGATGTTTTCTCGCGTTCGGCGGATGAATTTCGATAAATGCGGGGGAAGACGCGAGATTACGATTTCATATTATAAAATTTTGGGCATTGTGGGAAAAAAATGGACGCGAGTGCGACAGGTTGGCTCGCTGAGCGTGGCGCTGGCCGGCATGCTTCTGACAGGGAGCCCTCGTGTCTATGGACTTGATCCGGCGCTGGATGTCAAGTCAATACGCACACGCGGCGTGGAAGGTTCGTGAGGGCTTTGCCAAAGGCTCGATCATCGCAATTGCCCAAACTCCCGATGGATATCTGTGGTTGGGCACGGAATTTGGCTTGCTCCGCTTTGATGGCGTTCGAGCCGTGCCTTGGCAACCGCCAGCTGATCAACGTCTTCCTTCAAACGACATTTGGAGCCTACTCACCGCGCGGGACGGGACTCTTTGGATTGGAACCACGAAAGGGCTTGCCAGTTGGAAAGATGGCAAACTCGCGCAGTACCGGAATTTGCCGGGCACTACGTTAACAGGCTCATTGAAGATCGTGAGGGCCTGATATGGGCCAGCGGGCTTGCGGCTCCGAACGGGAAGCTCTGCGCGATTCAGAATGGCAGGGTACAGTGCCATGGAGAGGACGGCAGCCTTGGGGTCGGAGTGGTCGGATTGTATGAGGACAGCAAAGGCAATCTCTGGGCGGGAGTGCTGAACGGGCTGTGGCGGTGGAAACCCGGTCCCCCACATTTCTATCCAATGCCTGGAAGCGTAGACAGCATCCGGACATTTAGTGAAGACAACGACGGCACGCTTCTCATCAGCATCCGCGGGGGAATCCAGAGATTCGTCGGTGGCAGGACCGAGCCCTACCAACCCCTGCGCGTGACGCAAAAATTCCAGACCCGTAAAATCCTTCGCGATCGCGACGGCGGTCTGTGGATCGGGACATCGGACCGAGGCATTGTGCATGTACATCAGGGACGGATCGATGTTTTTGCATCGACGGATGGCCTTTCAGGCGGTTTTGTTAACGATTTCTTGGAAGACAGAGAAGGCAATATTTGGGTAGTCACCGACAACGGCCTCGACCGCTTTCGCGAGTTGACCGTCACTACGTTCTCTGTGGAGCAAGGTTTGTCGAACGCCACTGTTGGGTCTGTCATGGCATCCGCGGATGGTAGCGTCTGGTTCGGCACCAATGGTGCCCTGGACCGATGGAACAATGGGCAATCTACTACTTACGACAAGCGCGAAGGGAAGCTCAACGGGCAAAACCCGAATTCACTTTTTCAGGATAGTCTTGGGCGGATTTGGGTGTCCACAGGCGGCGTCGGCTACTTGGAGAACGGCCGGTTTGTTCCGGTAGGCGGTATTCCCGGTGGGATTGTGCATGCTTATCGCCGAGGACAGCGCAGGGAATCTGTGGATCGCCAACCAGGAACACGGACTTTTTCATCTGCTCCCGGGAAACGTGGTTGAGCAGATTCCTTGGTCACAGCTGGGGCACAAAGACCATGCTACTGCTCTCGCTGCAGATCCCTCTCAGGGCGGCCTGTGGCTCGGATTCTTTAACGGCGGCGTGGCCTATTTCGCCGATGGAAAAGTGCAATCATCGTATTCATCTGCCAATGGGCTTGGCGAGGGCCTTGTCAACGACCTTCGATTCGATCGGGACGGTACGCTGTGGGCGGCAACAGATGGCGGGCTCAGCCGACTGAAAAACGGCCATATTGCGACCCTCACCAGCAAGAATGGTTTGCCGTGCGATGGGGTCAATTGGATGATGGAAGACGATGCTCATTCACTCTGGCTGAACATGCCCTGCAGCCTGGCGCGCATTGCCCGCTCCGAGTTGGACGCCTGGGTCGCCAGATCCTGAAGCGGATCATACAGGCCACAGTTTTCGATAGTTCCGACGGGGTCAGGAGCACTGTGGGCGCTGGCGGCTACACCCCGCATGTCGCCAAGTCCACCGACGGAAAGTTGTGGTTCACTGGCCTGGATGGGGTCGGCGTCATCGATCCGCGCCATATTCCCTTCAACAAGATTCCGCCGCCGGTACATGTGGGGCAGGTCATCGCCGACCGCAAGAGCTTCGATGCGTCTGAGGACCTGCGCCTACCCCCGCTTGTTCGCGATCTGGAAATCGACTACACCGCACTCAGCCTCGTCGTACCGCAGAAGGTTCTGTTTCGCTACAAACTGGAAGGGTTTGATCGCGATTGGCAGGATGTCGGCAATCGCCGCCAGGCGTTCTATACCAATCTGCCACCGCGCACTTATCGCTTCCGCGTGATTGCCTGCAACAATAGCGGCATATGGAACGAGAGCGGCGCACTCGTTCGAATTCTCCATAGCCCCAGCATATTACCAGACCATCTGGTTCAAGATGCTCTGCGCGGCTGCCTTCCTGGCTCTGCTGTGGGCATTCTATCTGCTGCGTCTTAGGCAGTTGGAGGCGCAGTTTGCGGCGGGACTGGAGGCGCGGGTAGACGAACGAACCCGCATTGCGCGAGATCTTCACGACACGCTGCTGCAATCTTTCAATGCGTTGCTGCCTCATCTTCAAACTGTTTCCAATGTGCTTCCGTCACAGCCGGATGAAGCGAAGCGGCGCGTTGACCGCGTAATCGAGCAAGCGACGAATGCGATTATGGATGGCAGGGATACTGTGCATGGGCTGCGCTCAGGTGGATCAGCCACAACTGATCTGGACTGGGCAATAAGCAATTTTGCAAAGGAACTCCTAAGCGAAGCAGCCTCGGAACCAGTTCCCGAGATCCATGTGCAGGTTGAAGGGAAACCTACGCCTCTCAATCCCATCGTTCGTGACGAGGTGTACCGAATTGCAACGGAGGCGGTACGCAATGCAATCAGGCATGCGAATGCTCGTCGAATCGAGGTCGAAATCCGATTTGATGAGCAACACTTGCGGCTCCGGATTGGTGATAATGGAGCAGGAATTGATCCCGCCATTCTTAACCGTGATCACAAGGCCGGACATTGGGGCTTGCGGGGAATGCAGGAACGCGCAAAACTTGTAGGAGGTACGCTGGAGGTCTGGAGTCAGCCGAATGTCGGCACCGAAATCGAGTTGAGCATTTCTGCGGCAACTGTTTACGCAAAGCCACCCTCCGTGCGCCGGTCCATTTTATCCCGATTCTGGCAAAGCTAACGTCATGACAATGGATCTTCAAATAATCCGAGTTCTGGCGGTCGACGATCATCCTATTTTCCGCCAAGGAATCACCAGCCTTTTGGCGGATCATCCCGACATGCGATTGGTTGCGGAGGCGTCCAGCGGTCTGGAGGCTGTCCGCCAGTTCCGCGCTCAAGAGCCTGATGTCACCCTGATGGATTTGCAGATGCCTGAAATGAATGGACTCGATGCGATCATATCGATTCGCGGCGAATTTCCGGAAGCAAAAATAATAGTCCTCACAACTTATAGCGGCGATGTGCAAGTGCTCCGGGCCCTCAAGGCCGGAGCACGCGCTTTTCTCTTAAAAGCCACCGTGCACAAAGATCTTGTGGATATGATCCGTGCGGTTCACCGCGGTAAGAAGGTGTTGTCGCCAGAGGCTTCGTTTGAACTTGCCGAACACACGACGGATGATGCGCTGACACCTGCGGAGATTGATGTCCTCCGCCTTATCGCGGCTGGAAATGCAAACAAGCAAATCGCGGATATCCTTTCGGTTGCTGAAGACACGGTCAAAGGCCGGGTCAAGAACATCCTGTCGAAGTTGAATGCAAATGATCGGACACATGCCGCCACGATAGGGTTGAAGCGCGGAATCATCGAACTCTGACACCCGAAAGGGTGGGAAATTCGCTCCGAAAGGGGCTGCCGTGGTGACGTAATGCACAGGTAACATCGCTAAGGGTTACTCGTGCAACGATTCATCTCGAACTTCGTTGCTGGCCGGCCAGCTCTTGGATTGCTACTCATTCGGATTGCTGCGGGCGCAGCTCTCATCACCGATGGCAGAGAGAGGCTTTACTCTGGCCAGCATCTTGGCTTATTGACTCTCGCTGTGTTCACAATTGCCGACGGTCTACTTCTGATAGCCGGGTTGTGGAGCCCTTTCGTAGGATTTTTCGCAATCGCACTGTCCGTCAGTGACTTTCTCATCTACCACGAAGGCCCGTGTCCAGCCATTCTCCTGGCGTGCATGGGCGCGGGAGTGGCCTTCGTCGGACCGGGTGCGTTGTCTGTCGATGCATGGCTTTTCGGGTTGAAGAGGATTGACATCGACAAGCTGGAAGGGCCTCCTCTTCGATGATTCCCCTCGCAGAGTGACTTGAAAACTCATCCGGGCGTGCGCATCGAATCGAAAGCGAAATTCTGTCACCCAAAGGGGTTCAAAATGAATCTCGATCTGGGGTTTCGTGCGGAGCGAATCTGATTGACACTCATTTCATCGCTAAGAGAGCATCCGATCTTGGCGATTCAATTCCCGGACCACTGTGAACGTTCACCATTAGGCGTTGGCGCGCACCAATTCAGCTGGGTTCACTCGAATCCCAGCACCCTTGGAAAAGCGACATCTAGCAAACATGGCTTCGAGCCTTCACGCAGTCCGCCATGACCACAAGTACCTTTGGAGCGCGAAAGCCAGGTTTCCGGACGATCGACGAATGGCACTCGTGCTGGATCTAAGTTGACTCCGCTAACGGGTGAAGATTTAGCAAGTCTTGATTGATTGCCCGACGATACAGATGATTCTGCATTGGAGATGTTATGTGTGACCGCGAGCATCCAAAGTCTCTCGACCCACCTTCCGCATGCGCCGCTTCAGCTGAGCGCCAGACCGATGCGTTTGGGCCAGGACTGCAATACGAGCAGCCGGGTGAGGATCGAGATGAACAGAGGGTCCAGACTTTGCGCAGTTTACAGGGATTGGTCTGCGAACTCCTCATTCAAAATCAAGAACTGCGAATATCTTTGCTGGACTCGGCGACCAACCACCAATCCCGGGGCTGACCAATGAATACCGCTAGTTCATCCGAAAACATGGCAGCTGTTTTCAGAAGAGGTTTGCGCGGGCTTAAGATCGCCGCGGTAGGGTTCCTCACAAGAGAGGACAATTGCGCCATGCCCCGCGGCACGTTAGCGCCGAGGCAGCTACAACTGGAGAAGAGGAGCGGCAAGCTTTTCTGGTCGGACCGCGAAGGCACACAGGTATTGCGGTCAAACCCGGAGCGGTTTGAAATCGAAACTCTCGTGAATACAAGCCTTGGACGATTCGCGACCAGGATCGAATCACAGGAAATGGTGTGCCGGCATTGCGGTGGACACTGACGGCGGCAAGTTCTATTGGACACAGAAACCCAACTAGTGAGGTAGGTTATGTCAGCATTTGCGACATCTTATTTCAGGGAAGACTATGGTAGCGATCGCAGGCGCGATCAAATAATAGGCGAAAGCCCCGCGATCAGATCAGTCCTCGACAAGGTCGAATGCGTGGCGTCGACAGACGCCACAGTACTCGTTCGCGGCGAGACGGGCACCGGCAAGGAACTGATCGCGCATGCTATCCACAATCTGAGTTCACGGCGTGAACGCCCGTTCATCAAATTAAATTGTGCGGCGATCCCTTTCGACCTTCTGGAGAGCGAACTTTTTGGACACGAGAAGGGCGCATTCACCGGTGCTATAGCCCAAAAGATCGGCCGCTTCGAGATGGCCGACAAAGGCACGCTGTTTCTGGACGAGATTGGGGATATACCGCTCGGGTTGCAACCCAAGTTGCTGCGAGTCTTACAGGAGCAGGAGTTCGAACGCGTTGGGAGCGGGAAGACGCATAAACTGGACGTGCGGCTTGTCGCTGCTACCCACCGGAACCTTGAGGACATGGTAAAGCGCAATGACTTTCGCAGCGATCTTTATTATCGTCTGAATGTCTTCCCGGTTGAGCTGCCGCCGTTGCGTGAGCGTCGAGAAGACATTGTGCCCTTGATGAGACATTTTGTGGATATGTATGGTCGCAGGTTGCGCAAGAGTATTGAGCACATTCCGCCCGAGATTGTTTCTTCTTTCGTCTCTTACACTTGGCCAGGAAACATTCGTGAACTTCAGAACCTGGTCGAACGCGGGGTGATCCTTTCCAACGATGGGGTACTTCACAATCCGCTCCACAAGGTGGAAGTACGACCCATCGCGTCTTTTTCTGAGACGTTGCGGAACTCCGAACGTGCTCTGCTGGTCGAAACCCTAGAATCGGTGGGATGGGTGATCGCAGGACCTAATGGCGCCGCGACCAAGATGGGCTTGGCGAGAACTACACTGCTGGCCAAAATGAAGAGGCTGAGTATTTCAAAGAGGCAGCGATTCGGAATGTCCAACAGCCAGAAACCCACAGAGGCGCCTCATTTCACTCTCGCCTAGTCTAAAACCACGTCTCATCTGTCTTCAATGCGAAAGGGGCCCTATGCCTAACGCGGAAAATACCTTACCCTCTCCAACGAAGAAGGCCTCAACGGAAGAGTATGACATTGTGATCATCGGCAGCGGCACAGGGGGAAAGTTGATAGCCTGGACGTTCGCCTCAGACGGACAGCGTGTCGCAATGATCGAACGGAAATACGTAGGCGGATCGTGCCCGAATATCGCTTGCCTGCCGAGCAAGAACATCATTCACACCGCCCAGGTTGCATCCTACGTGCGCAGGAGCGAAGAATTTGGAATTGCTCGGAGCGATTTCACGCTCAACATGTCCACTATCCGTGAGCGCAAACGCAAGATGGTATCAAGCCTGATCGATGCCCACTTGGCCGCGTACAAAGACAGCGGGGCGGAACTCATAATGGGTTCCGGCCGCTTCATCGGACCAAGAATTGTGGAAGTGACGTTAAACGATGGAACCAAGCGTCAACTCCGGGGTACAAAAGTGGTCATCAATACAGGTACTCATGCCGCCATCGATTCGACACCAGGTCTCGCTGAAGCGAAACCGCTAACACACATCGAGGCGCTTGAACTCGGTGAGGTTCCCGAGCATCTGATCGTCATTGGCGGCGGATATGTTGGAGTGGAGCTAGCTCAGGCGATGCGCCGGTTTGGGAGCAAGGTCTCAGTAATCGACCGGAATGGCGGGCTGCTGCAGCGAGAGGACGACGATGTCATCGAGGCTATCGGTGGTCTCTTTCAGGATGAGGGAATCGAACTCATCCTGAACGCGCGGGTCAAAAGAGTGTCTGGACAATCGGGTCAATGGGTGAAAGTCATTGTCGAGCAAAACGGAGTTGAGAAGATTATTGAGGGCACACATATTCTGGCTGCAACGGGTCGCATCCCAAACACGAAGGATCTGGGATTGGAAGTAGCAGGCGTCCAAGTCGCCGATCGCGGCTACGTGAAGGTCAACGAACGTCTAGAAACCACTGCACCTAACGTCTGGGCTGTAGGTGAGGTGGCCGGCAGCCCCCAGTTTACTCACATTAGTGAAGACGATTTCCATGTCTTCCATGACAACGTCACTGGCGGCAACCATGTCACCACCGGAAGGTTGGTTCCATTCTGCGTGTTCACCGACCCAGAGTTCGCTCGAGTCGGGCTCAGCGAGAAGGAGGCCAGGGCCAAAGGCATTCCGTACCGGCTATTCAAGGTTCCGATGGCAACAGTGCTCCGTGCGCGCGCACTTGTTGAGACGCGTGGATTTCTGAAAGCCGTTGTTGCGACAGATAGTGATCGAATCCTTGGCTTCATGAACTTTGGTGTTGGAGCAGGGGAGGTCATGTCGGCGGTTCAGATTGCAATGATGGGGCGACTACCGTACATATCGTTAAGGGATGCTGTTCTCGCTCACCCGACACTTGTTGAAGGGCTCCACATGTTGTTTGGGTCGGCCCCTTCTGTACCGAGTGAAACAATATCGGCGGAATTAACAGTCCAGGCAAGTGCCTGAATTGCCACCGGATGATTTCCGAACGTTGCCGTGTTTTCCTTTCCGCGCCTCTGATTTCCGGAAAGTTCCCGAGTCCCGTGACAACGAAAAGTAAGGTCGTAGCCTACAGAGCACAAGCGTCACGGATGGCCATTTTGGCTCAGTAGGGAACGATCAGGAACCGTTATTGAACTCATATCAAACCCACGGCCTGTGCACTGTAGACCTCTGCCCCCCTCCGTCGAGAATCGGGTGGCTCAAATGCTGGCCAGAGCCTCACCGCTCAGGAAGCGTGCTGCAATTCCTTGCCCTTGGTCTCGATTGCACCGAGCAGGTTTTGCCACGATGCATCGAAGGACTTGGCGCCCTGCGATTGCAGGTCGGCCGCCAGCTGTTCGAGATCGATTCCCGCGATTCGAAAGTTGTCCAGAACAGTTTCGCAGTCTCCTCCATCGCGCGGAAGAGTTCCGGCCAATTTGCCATGATCAGCAAAGGCCAGAAGAGTCTTTTCAGGTATCGTGTCGATCGTGTTTGGCGCAGCGAGAGCGGCAATATAAAGAACGTCAGAAGACTTCGGGGCCTTGGTACCGGTACTGGCAAACAAGAGCCTCTGGGGCCGTGCGCCAAAGTTGGCCAAACGCTGCCAGCGATCGGAGGCCAGGATATCGCGGTAGGCCTTGTAGGTCTGCTGACCGATGGCGATGCCGAGCTTGTCCTGTAGTTGTTCGGGGACTTTGTCCATCGTCGCACCATCCCATCTACTCAGGAAGACCGAGGCTACCGAACGAACATCGGGACTGAGGCCCGCTGCAATACGCCGTTCCAGCCCACGCATGTACGCCTCTGCCGACGCCAAGTAGTGCTGACGAGAAAAGAGAAGCGTCACATTGATGGCCAGGCCACCAGCGATTGCTGCTTCGGATCGCGAGAGTGCGGCCAAAGCCCTTGGTCGTCCTTGTTGTCTGACAGTTGTTTATCACTTCGAGTTCTCTGTTCTCAGGGTGAATGGGTTGTGATTGAACCCAATGGACGGCTTGTTCGGGGTTCCCTTCTTGCGTGCGGTCACTGATTCCTTCACTTCGTATCCTCGCAAGAGCTTCTGCTGGCATCGTCGCGCAACGCCTCACAGTTGGGAAGAGCTGAGATATCCCAGCCTCCGCCAATTGCTTTGATCAGCAGCACATTCGCTTCGAGTCGCCGTCTCATCAGATCGATATCATTTCGCTCATTCGCCAGAGCGGTGGTCTGTGAAGTGACAACCTGGAGATAGGTATCGACGCCGCCTGCATACCTGTTCTGGAATAAGCGGAGAGACTCTTCCGCTGAGGCCGTCGCTTCGTGTTGTTGCACGGATTCCGTGCTTAATTCACGTAGAACAACGAGGTTGTCTTCCACCTGTTGAAACGAGGTCAGCACTGTTTGGCGGTAGTTGGCAATGCAGGCGTCATATCCTGCTCTTGCTGACTCCGTTGTGGCCCGGCGCCTTCCGCCATCGAAGAGCGTTTCAGTCATACTTGGTCCTACCGCCCAGAAACGACTCGGCCAATTGAACCAGTTCAATAAGGATGAGCCTTCAAGGCCGGCCACTGCCGCCAGATCGAGCGTTGGATAATAGGCCGCTTGCGCGATTCCAATCTGCTCGTTAGTCGAGGCCATGCGGCGCTCGGCCGCTGCAATATCGGGACGCCGCTCCAGCAACTGTGCTGGCAGAGCAACCGGTACGGAGGGCAATTCGGGCGGCTGTACATTGAGAGGGATCGGGGGAAGGCTGAAAGCGGCGGGCGGCTTGCCGATGAGGATCGCAAGCGCGTGCTCATATTGTGCGCGCTGCACCTTGGTGTCCGTGGCGAGGACACGTGCGGCGTCGAGTTGCGTTTGCGCCTGCGCAACATCGGATTTCGGAGCGGCACCGCCCAGAAATCGATTCTTTGTCAGCTCCAACGCCTTGCTGTAAGCATCGACGGTATCGTTCAGCAGCTGCTCCTGCGCATCGGCACTGCGCACCTCGAAATAGTCGATCGCCAGCTCCGCGTGCAGGCTTAAGCGCGCAGTTTCAAGATCTGCGGCACTTGCCTGCGCTTCTTCCCGAGCAGCAGTCACGCTCCGGCGAACTCTTCCCCATAAGTCGATTTCATAGGAGAGATCGAAGGGAAGCGTGAACTCTCCTGAACCATTGTTGGCCAGGCTAGCTGGGAAATAGGGTTGATTGGCGGAAGCTCCGGATCGACAGAGATGCTGGGCGACGTTCCGATGGTCGGCGCCTCGGCGGCACGATTGAATCGAATTGCCGCGCGGGCCTGACGGAAGTTTGCCTCGGCGATCTTCAAGGTCTGATTGGATGGGTCTACCTGCTCTTCCAATTCGTTGAGCTTCGCATCAGCATAGAGTTCCCACCATTTTCCGTGCACCAAGGCATCTTCAGGGTTGGCAGTCTTCCAGCCGTCAGCCTCTTTCCAGTCAGTTGTCTCTTTGAAGCCCGGAGTGAGCGGCGCCGACGGCTTCACATATTTGGGGCCAACCATGCACCCGACCAACAGCAGGAGCAGGATCGCCATGCCTGAAGAAATAAGAAGAAAGCGCTTCATTGCCGTACTCCCTTGGTCGCCTTGCTTTCGACCTCGACCTGTGCTCCATTCGCGAGGGAATCCGAAGGATTCACAATCACCGCATCCCGCACGGTGAGCCCCGAAAGGACCTCTACCGCGTCGCCATAATCCTGGCCGATGGTGATAGGCAGGAGTGCCACATGAGAGTTCCGCACAACGCCAACTCGCAAGCCCTCAGAGCGAAACAGCAAAGCATTCGACGGTATGGTGACGGCTCCATTCGTAGCTGGAACTTTGAAGTGCACGAAGGCATAGGCCCCCGGCATCAGTCGTCCGGCTGAATTGTTGATGTCGACTTCAACATTCAACGTTCGCGAGGCAGAGTCTATGGCGTTCGCGTTGCGCACGAGTGTTCCCGTGAAGGCCTGACCAGGGAAAGCATCCAACGTCACAACGACCTTGTCACCCGTTTTTACGGATGGCGCATAGACTTCAGGAATCGGAACATAAATGCGTAGCGTCTGGATGGCAGAGAGGTGAAAGATCTCTTTGGGAGCCGTGGTGTCGGCCTGGATCAGCGCTCCGATATCTGTGTTGCGAGCGGTGACGACGCCATCAACGGGCGCGATGATTCGTTCAAATGACTGCAGCTGCCCCAGGCGGTCAACATTGGCCCGGTTGGAATCGACCAACGCCTGTTTGGAGTGAAGATCGCTCACCGCCTGGTCCGCTTCCTGATGCGAGACCGAATCGGTCTTCAGCAGATTTTGCCAGCGCGTTGAGGTAATTTCCGCGATCTGCAGGTTTGCCTCGGCATTCTTCAGGTCGGCTTTGGCCTGCTCCAACTGCTGATCGAGCTCTGGCGTCTCGACGACGGCAAGAAGCTGGCCCTGTCTGACTCGCGCGCCTATATCCGCATACCAGTGTTTTACGTATCCGTTGGTCCTAGCATAGATCGGCGTGTCGGTGAAGGCCTCGGTGTTGCCCGGCAACTCAATCTCTTCCGCTTCGGCGCCGCCTTTCGGAAAGACAATATTGACAGACGTTATGGCGGAGTTCATCGCCACTTGGCGCAAGTCGTCCTTTGCTTCCACTCGCGAATGAATACCCTCAAAGACCGCGAAGCCAACGCATAGGACGAGGATTGTTCCCACTGCGCCAGTTCTTCTTCTTGCAGGCCGCGTGGGGGCGGATGTTGAAGCAATGGTTTGAACTTGATTCGACTCATTCCATGTCATGATTGTGGCTCCGTGATAGGCGATGGATTAATTCTGGAATCTCCTGCGTACCCTGCGGAGGGGCTTTTAGACTTCTTGTGCAATAACGCAAAGACTGACGGGACAAAGACTAACGTTGCCACTGTGGCGAATAACAAGCCACCGATGACGGCTCGTCCCAGAGGCGCGTTCTGCTCACCGCCATCGCCCAGACCGAGCGCCATCGGCACCATGCCGATGATCATGGCAAGCGCGGTCATGATGACTGGGCGGAATCGTGTAGTGCCTGCTTCAAGGGCAGCTTTCACAGCGTCGCCGTGGATCAGCAGTCTGTCTTTCGCGAACGACACGACAAGAATGCTGTTGGCCGTAGCGACTCCCACGCACATCAATGCACCCATGAGTGCAGGAACGCTCAGTGTGGTATGCGTGAAGAAGAGCATGAGAACGATGCCCGCCATGGCAGCCGGGAGAGCAGTGATGATGATGAAGGGATCCAGCCAGGACTGAAAGTTCACGACGATCAGCAGGTACACCAGCACAATCGCGAACCCAAGCCCGGTAATTAAGCCCGTATACGACTCGCGCATGGTCTCTACTTGACCATGGATAGTGATGAAAGTTCCACGGGGGAGTGACTTTCGGTTGGCGTCTACGATGCGCTGGACATCTCCGCTCACTGCCCCCAGGTCCCGATCCTGCGGCGTCCCGTAAATATCGATCACGCGGCGTATGTTGTAGTGATTGATTAGAGCTACCTCGCTTCCGCGGTGCATCGAGGCAACATCCGCAAGAATCTCCGGATTGCCTTTCGCGCCGCCAGCGATGGGAATGTTCTGAATGTCCTTGATCGACTGGATTCGGTATTGCGGGGTCTGCGCGACCAGGTTGTAGTTCACGCCGTTCTTCCAGTTGACGAAGAACATCGGAGTAATTTGGAAGCTTCCGCTTAGCGAATTCAGCACGCTTGAGGCAACGTCTTTCTCCTGGTATCCCGCCTGCAATGCTTTAGTCCGGTCAACTGCTACGTCGAGCGTCGGATAATCGAGCGCTTGTTGGATATGCAGGTCGGTCAGCCCCGGGACCTGATGCAACTCGGTCATGATCCTTTCGGCGATGTCGTGGTTGGCCTGTATGTTGCTCCCTTCAATCTGAACGTCGATCGGCGCAGGCTGACCGAAATTAAGAATCTGGGTCACGATATCCGCAGGTAAGAAGTAGAACGTTGTCCCGGGAAACTCGCGCGGAAGCTTCTGACGAAGGGCGCGAACATATTCGGCGGTGGGGTGATGGTTTTTGCGTAGTGAAAACAGCACATCAGCGTCGTTAGGACCGAGTACGCCCGATGTCGAATGCATAAGGTTGTAGGGGCTGAAGGGCAGACCGATGTTGTCCAGAACATTGTCGATTTCATCCGGGGGCACTTCTTTACGAACGGCATCCTCTACCAAATCGGCAAGCTGGGCAGAGTCCTCAATGCGCGTCCCGGTCTTCGCGCGGATGTGCAGGCTGAACTGGCCGCTGTCCGTGTCGGGAAAGAAATCCTGCCCGAGCCAGGGCGCCAGCAGAAAGCCACAGACGCAGACCGCGAAAAATACTGGAATGAAAATCTTGCGGCGCGCGACAAGGCGAGTCAGCAGGCGTTGGTGACCGTCACGCACTCTGGAGAAGCCACGCTCGAATTTTCTCTGAAACAACACAAGAGGATTGCGCGACTCGCCCTGGCCCTCATTCAGCTTGAGCATGTACATTGCGAGCGTCGGAACAAGCGTCCGGGAGAAGAAATAGGACGCGAGCATGGCGAATACCACTGCTTCAGCCAGCGGAACAAAGAGAAATCGCGCCACACCGCTCAGCAGGAGCAGCGGCATGAAGACGATGCAGATGCAGAGCGTCGAAACCAGTGCCGGAACTGCTACCTGCTTGGAGCCATCCAGGATCGGTTGCTTGATATCCGTTTCATGCCCTTCCTCCAAAATGCGGTTGATGTTTTCAATCACGACTGTCGCATCGTCGACGAGGATGCCAACCGCAAGAGCGAGGCCGCCAAGCGTCATAATGTTAATCGTTTGGTGAAGAAAACTCAGGATGAGGATCGAGGTCAGAATGGACAGGGGAATCGAGACGGCAATGATGATGGTGCTCCGCCAACTGCCTATAAAGAGCAGAATCATCAATCCTGTGAGTGCTCCTGCAATAACACCTTCGCGGACTACGCCGCTAATGGCACTGCGCACGAAGACCGATTGATCAGCCAGCGGGGTAACCCTCATCTCCGGCGGAAGAATCGATGCAGTGGAGGGCAGTAATTGTTTGATTCCTGAGACGACATTCAGAGTCGATGCTGTGCCTGCCTTGAGAATCGTGACCAGCACGCCACGGTGACCATCCTGACGGACCACATTGGACTGCACTGCAAACCCGTCACTAACGCGGGCCACTTCTCTCAAGTAGATCGTCGTGTTGCCGACCTGCTTGATCGGGATGTTATTGAGCGCGTCGATTGTGCGTGGAGCCACGTTCATGCGCACGTCCAGTTCACTTTCCGCAACCTTGGCTGTGCCTGTGGGGAGAATCAGGTTCTGTGCGTTAACAGCATTCAGAACATCGGTCGGGGAGACTCCTTTGGCCTGCATTTGGTTCTGATCCATATTGATCATCACTTGTCGCTGTTTGCCGCCATAGGGATAGGGAATCACCGCGCCCGGCACGGTGATCAGCTGGGGGCGCAGAAAGTTGAAGCCCTCATCATTCAGCTCCTGCTCTGACATTCCTTTCCCGGAGAGCCCAAGTTGGATAATCGGTACACTCGACGCGCTGAAGTTGATGATCGCCGGGGGTTGGATTGCTGGCGGGAGGAGTCGCAGCGTATATTGGCCGGCGGCAACCACTTGGGCGTTTGCCAAATCCAGACTGGCGCCAGGTTGGAGATAAATCTTGACCACGGAAACGCCGTTGTAGCTGGTCGATTCAATGTGCTGGACGTTATCGACGAGGGTCGTCAAAACCTTCTCGTAAGGCGTGGTCAAACGCGCCTCGATATCCTCGGGATTGAGCCCTGTGTAAGCCCACTCGACCGAGATCACTGGGATATTGATATTGGGGAAGATGTCAGTAGGCGTGTGGAGAATTACGGTCGGGCTCAATAGAAGAATGAGCAGTGCCAGGACGATGAACGTATAAGGTCGATTGAGAGCCAGTCTGACAATCCACATTGCCTGCCTCCGGGGTTACGTATCTTCCCATTGCTTTGAGCGATAATGCCAAACTGCCTACACGCGCCTGCGGCCGTGGCGCAGCCGCGCCACAGTGCAGCAGTCGGCCCATGTCACCGCAAATGAAGCGCGAGCACGTTCATGCGAGCGTTGCGGCTCTGCGCTGCCCCTCCTCGTTGTGTGTCGCGGAGAGTCGTTGACGTGCTCTATACAGTCGGGACTTGACCGCTGCCTCAGAGATATCCAGCGCCCGGCTAATCTCCCTAATCGACCATCCGTGCGTTAGTTGCATCCGAATTGGCTCGCGCAGATGCGGACGAAGGCGGCGGAGCGCGTGCAAAGTCTTGAGTTGATGTTGATGCAGAACACACAATTCCTCGGGATTTGGGGCAGAGTCCCTGACTTCGAATGAGATCGATTCACCTCGCTCATCCGGTTGGGGATCAAACAAGAATTCGCAACGAACACGCCGCTTGCGAAGGACCATCAGAGCAGAGTTGATGGCGATCCGCGTAAGCCAGGAGTAAATACTTGATCTACCTTCAAAAGACTCGCGAGCCAAATAGGCACGTAAGAACGTATCTTGCAGCACATCCTCGGCATCGTCCGGATTCTTTGTAATGGCAACAATTGTCCTATAAAGGCGCTTGGAATAGATCGCATGAAGCTCTTCGAATGCCACTTGCAGGTCTGCATGAGGTGCCGAAACGATCTTGTAAGGGTTCAAAGAAGCGGCCTGTGTTGCGCTATGCATAGTTGAACTCCTTGTTCCCACTTCGATCTGTCTCGGTCTTCATCACAGATTGCGTACCCTTCCGTCGGAAGACACGCAGAAATCAGAGGTCGGTAGTTTGCCTTTCACGAACTGGCCGCTCGACTCTTCTCGGTCCGAAAGACGTCGCAGTCAGAATGCACCTGAGGATGCAATCCGAATGCCATCTCAACTCACTCGAGTTGCAGTTTGGCGGAAGCTGAAGTGTGATAGGGGAATTCGCGGACTCCGGGGAATCGCCATGTGTTCCTATGCGAACGGAGGCTATTGCATAATTTGAGCTGATTGCTCATCTGGAGATTGCTGATCTTGGAATAAAGGTCAACCGCTGCATTCGCAGCTTCGCCGTAGCTCCGTTGGCGGCTCCCGCATGCCGAGCTGCCATTCCACGTGTGACCGTCGCGGTTCATTTAAGCGAGGTGACGCATCGCCGTACAAAGTGTCGAGTCAAACTGTAGCGCCTCCGGTACACCCTTTCCACGGCTGCGCAGCTGCATTGGCGAAGTTTCGAAGAGACTTTCTCTAAATACTGCCGCTTGTTGTTTCTGTCAGCCCCTTGCTCACTCGATCTGAGGTTCGGAATCGCAGTTGCTTCCTACGAGCCTGTAGTCGCCAGACTCACGCGAGCCGGGCATCCCAATTCAGCTCACATGGTGGAGGTGATGAAACAAACTGACATTCGAATCGCGTCGCCGCTTTCTCAAGACGAGCTCGATGTTACGTATGGCCGCAGCATTCAGCGCGGACATCGGCGAGTCATTTGCGGAGTGGAGAACCAAGAGCATTCAAGAGGAGGGGCCTACTGTCCTTGAGAGCGAAAGAGAGATGTGCCAATGCCGAACGTAGCCAACAAATCGAAATTCGAAGCGGCTTCGAAGTCGTGGCTGCTCCTGACGGCATCGCTCGTTTCTTCGTTGATCATGTTCGACTCCAATATCGTGGCGGTCTCCCTGCCGGCGATCGGCCGGTCGCTCGGGGCCTCTTTCACCGATGTCCAGTGGGTGATCAGCGCCTACGTCCTCACCTACGCCGCCCTCCTCATGGCGTCAGGCAACTATGCAGACCTTCGAGGCCGCCGGAAGTCCATGCTGATCGGCCTCGTGGTGTTCGCAGCCTCGTCGGCGGCGTGCGGCGTGGCGACGAGTTCGCTGCTGCTGAACATCGCCCGCGCGGCCCAGGGGGCGGGGGGCGCCTTCCTAGTGACGGCGTCCCTTGCGATTTTGTCGAACGCCTTCACCGGCGCGGAACGCGCTCACGCCTTCGCGTTCTGGGGAGCAAGCCTCGGCATAGCGCTTGCAATAGGGCCGATCATCGGCGGCGTGATCACGAACTACTTCGGATGGCGGTGGGTGTTCCTGGTCAACGTCCCCGCGTCCGCCATCCTCGTCGCCGGGACCCTGAAGTTCATTGGCGAGTCTCGCGACCCTAACGCCAAACGCCTCGACGTCCTCGGCACGGTCACGTTCAGTGCGGGCCTCGCGCTCCTCATCTGGGCCCTCATCGACGGGAATGACGCGGGGTGGGCAAGCCCGACCATCGTCCTGCGCCTTGTGGTCGCTTTCGTGCTCCTGGTCGCCTTCGTCATTGTGGAGGTCCGTCAGGACCGCCCGATGGTGGATTTCGGATTGTTTCGCAGTAGGACGTTCGTCGGTGCGGTGCTCGCGATGATCGGCTACGGCGCGAGCGCGCAGGTCATGATCTTCTTCCTTCCGCTATACCTGCAGAACGCCTACGGGTTTGAGCCTCTGGCAGCTGGCATTGCGATGATCCCCTTTGCGCTGCCGATGGTGCTTGTCCCGCGGGAGACGCGCCGGCTCGCGACCCGTTACTCGGGGCGTACGCTTCTTGCCGCCGGTTTGGCGATCACCGTCGCCGGGAATGCCGCGTTCTGGCTCGTTGCCGAGTCCCATCTGCCATACAGCCTGTTCCTGGTCGCCATGCTGGTCGCCGGCTGCGGCGCCGGCCTGCTCAACGGGCAGACCGTGAAAGTCCTGCAGGGCGCGGTTCCTGAGGATCGCGCTGGCATGGCTTCGGGTATCGCTAGCACGACGCGCTTCATCGGGATCCTCGTCAGCGTCGCGGCACTCGGTGCCGTCCTCGCCGACGTGGCGCGGGACCGGTTCGTTGTGGGTGCCACCAAGATCGGACTGTCGGCCGACACTGCGCGCGAGGCCGCTGCTCGTGTGACATCAGGCGATCTTTCCGGATTGCTGGCGGCCGCACCGCCCGGCGTGCGCGAGCCGCTGCGCTCCGTCGCGCTGGCGGCCTACGGGGCCGGCTTCGCGTCGGCGGCCCTCGTGGCAGCCTGCGTGGCATTCGCGGCTTGCCTGCTCGCCTTCGGCTTAATTAGCGGCGAAGAGACCGCGCCGCCCTCTGCACCGCCGCTTGCGAAGATGCCGTGCAAGTTCATTGATTGCCGCGACCCTCTCTGAATTCGGAGGCGTCGGGCTCCAGGAGACAGGCCCGGCCG
>CAVUSR010000006.1:0-617375 GCA_963744185.1 uncultured Acidobacteriota bacterium
CCTCAACACCATCCGAATCGTAACCTATCGATGCCGCAATTTCTCCACGACTTCAGCTCTCCACTCCTTCTCCCAGCGGGCCTACATCCACGGGGCTCGGCTTTGGCGGCACAATGCCCAACCGCTCGTAGATGGGCCGCATGTCTCGTCGGATCGCGCCAAGACGCGTCCAGAACCACAGCCCCCCGACGATGCAGGCAATGCCACTCACAATCACGGTATGCGGTGCCCCAATCGCGTGCGCCATGGCGCCCGCCAGCAGGCTGCCGAACGGCGCCATGCCCACAAACGCCATGGTGTAGTAGCTCATCACGCGCCCGCGCATCTTCTCGTCTACCAACGTCTGCAGAATCGTGTTGCTCGTTGTCACGCCCTGCATCATGCCGAACCCCGTCACCAGCATCATCCCCATCGAGAGCCACTGGTTTCGCGAAAACCCGAACGCGACAAGCCCCGCGCCAAACACAAAGGCCCCGATCGGGATCACCTTCAATAAACCCCGAACCGAGCGCCGCACGACCAGCAACAATGCGGACGTCAGCGATCCCACGCCTACCGCGCCCATCAGAAATCCCAGCGTGTGCGGGCCTCCATGCAATACCTGCGCCGCAAAAATCGGCATCAGCACCATGAACGGCCAGCCCATCAGGCTGATGAGCGCAAACAGAAGCAGGATGCTGCGAATGGGCACCGACGCGGCAACGTAGTCCCAGCCTTCGCGTAACTGCTGCACCATCGTGGCGCCGTGGGATTGAATCTGCTCGCGCGACAACCGCATCATCAGTAGCGATGCGATGACGGCAATATAGCTGACTCCATCCACAAAGAAGCACCATCCCTCATTGGTAACGGCGATCAGCATTCCAGCGAGCGACGGTCCGATCAGCCGTGCCGCGTTGACCATCGAGGAATTGATCGCAATCGCATTCGATAGGTCCGCGCGATCCTCCACCATGCGGATCATGAACGACTGCCTGCCCGGCATGTCGAAGGCGTTGATCACTCCCTGGCATGAGCTCAGAATCAGGATTTCAGTGATATTGATGCGATGCGAAAGCGTGAGCCACGCCAGCAGGAGTGATTGCACCATGGCCAGCGTCTGTGTCCACACCAGCACCTTGCGCCGGTCCATTCGATCCACGATCACGCCCGCGAATGGCGCCAGCAGAAATGTGGGAATCTGTCCCGCGAAGCCAACCGTGCCAAGGAGCAGCGACGACTTCGTAAGCCGGTACACGAGCCACGATGTGGCTACCCGCGTCATCCACGTGCCGATGAGCGAAATGGTCTGGCCGCCGAAGAACAGCCGGAAATTGCGATGTTTGAGCGCTCGCCACGCGTGCGAAAACCCGTCGCTTGCGGGCGCGCTCACGTTCGCTGATTGGTTCTCGATCGGTTCAGGTGCCATGCCTTCCCATTAGATGCGCCTCCACAGTGGCTTGGTCCACTTACACTGCGGAGGTTAACGTGCCACCGTCAGCTTGACTTGGGAGGCGAGGTCAACGCGCGATCCTGGGGGTGGTTGCTGTCCGATCACCGAGCCGGGAGCTTTCGGATTCTCCGGCGGCCGCGGTGCCTTCACCCACCGGCGGCACATGCACATCCGCGTAAGCCGGCGGGGCGCTCTTCAGCCCTACATGCTCCAGTGCTGCCTGTGCGCTCACAATCGGTAATCCCGTCAAATCCGGCATCACAAATCCATCGGGAGTGTCCACGGCAGGCGCGGCCACCAGCAGGTTCACGCTCGGCCCCTCGATCCCCTGGGCATGCGCCGGAGGGTCCTGCGCCAGCACTTTGCCTTCCGGTTCCTTCGCGTACGGGAGCCGAGCGGTTGTACCGACTGCCAGCCCGATCCTTCGAAGACTCAAAGCCGCCATCCGTTCGTCCATCCCTACCGTGCCCGGCACCACCACTTTCTGTGGTCCCAGGCTCTCTGACACCCGCACCCGCCACTCGCGGCGCACCACCGTCCCGGCGGAGGGGGACTGGGTGAGGATGTGTCCCGCGCCCACGTCGGACGAATAGTAGCGGTTATCGACCGTCAGGTTCAGTCCCAGACCCGCGGTCTGGCTGCGGGCGTCTGCCACCGTCATGCCTTTCAGTGCTGGTACCTGCACCTCCGCTCCATGAATCGCGAAGTGCATTGTCGTGATGGCCGCCAGCAACCCTACGGCCACCAGCACCATCACCAGCGATGCAATCTGAAACAGATTCACCAGCGGCCGCCGCATGCTCATGGCTCCGGCTCTCCGTCCGGATACACGATCTCGTATTCGATGGTCGCCGCCTTCTCCAGCATCTTCGAAACCGAGCAGTACTTGTTCTTGGAAAGCGAAACGGCATCCTCCACAGCCTTGCGGCTGAGCTTGCCGTGCACGGCATACGTGAGCAGGATGTGCGTAAACACCCGGGGCGGCCCTTCGGCCTGGGTCGCGGTCGCCGTCACTCGCAGCCCTGTCAATTCCTGCCGCTTCTTCTTGAGAATCGACACCACGTCGACTGAAGTGCAGCTGCACAGCGCCATCAGCACGGCTTGCATCGGACTCGGACCATGCTTGTGCGCGGAATCCGCATCGAATGTAATCGTCTTTCCATCTTCCGAGGTGCCTTCGTAAACGTCGTCGTGCTTCCATTCACTGTGCGCGATCATATTCGCAGTCCTCTCATCGCGTGTTATCCGTCACGGGTTCGGGATGAATCGTTACCCGCGACACCTCAGGGCATTCCATTTTGAATCGATCCTCAAGCCCCGTGATCACTTCGTGCACTCGCAACATGCTCAGCTGGTCGGGCAGTGTGCAATGGCACGAGACGTCAATATGATCTCGAGCGCGAAGAACCGTCAGCTCGTGCACATCGATAATCTCCGGGCTCTGGGCCGCCGCCGCACGAAGAGCTAGTTCAATGCGCCGATCGTCCACCACGATCTCCTGCGGCTGCTCGATCGTAGCCGGCTCGCTTTCAATGTGCGTCAACACCGAGTCGATCTCCGGCGCGTCGCGCAGAATCTCCGCCTCCATCGCGGACACGAAATTGTGCGCCTCCAGCAGCGGCATATTCTCGTCGAGTTCGACATGCTGTTCTACCCGCAACCTGCCGTGATGCGATTGCACGCTGAGTTCGTGCACGGAAACATTGTTGCGCGCTGCCACCGCACGCACGCGATCGAAGATGCTCTCTGCGTGGTTCCCGCGCGGGACCGTGTGGATCACTACATCCGCTTGCGGTAGTGCGCGCTGCACCGCCTCGGTTGCCGCGCGAACCAGCTCGTCCGTGTGCTCGAACGTCGATCGCCGCGGAAGCGCCAGCGTCAGGTCTGCGAAGTATGCTGCGCCGGAACGCCGAACCCGCGCCTGCTCCACCGCCAGCACACCCTCCACGCCTTCCACTTCCGTCACCAGCCGGTTCCGCGTCTCGGCGGGGATTTGATCGGTCAGAGCCCCAACCGTCTCCCGCGAAAGATGGAATGTCAAACGCAGGATCATCAGCGACACGACGATGGCAGCGAACGGATCGGCGTATCGGAGCCAATCGATCCCGTTCCTGGTTCCGACCCAACTGGCGCCCAGTCCTACCAGAACGGCAAGGGTCGACCAGATGTCCGAAGCAAAGTGGAACGCATCCGTCGCCAGCGCCGGGGATCCCGTCCGCCGCGCTACAGTGCGCAATTGTCCCGATCGCCAGTAATCTACGGCGATCGAACTGAGCAACACAAGCACCGGCCAGAAGGAATGATGCAGTTCCACCGTGTGATTGATCATCCGGCTCAAAGCTTCCCAGATAATCCACGCACAGGAGATGGCCATCAATCCCGCTTCGACAAACGACGAGATATTCTCTACCTTGCCGTGACCGTAGGTGTGGTCTTCGTCGGCCGGCTTGTCCGACACGTGTACCGAAAAATAAGTCAGCGCCGCGCCTGCAAGATCAAGCCCGGAGTGCGCGGCATCGGATAAAACCCCGAGCGATCCGGAAAGAAGTCCAGCGGCCAACTTGAGCACGGTCATTGCCGCGGCAGCCCCCATCGAATGCAGCGCCACGCGTCGCTTCTCGGCGGAGAAATCAGGCATATTGGAGGCGGCGGCACTCATGCGATTTCAGCCTACTACCATCGGCTTTGTCGCCGTATAAAGTCCTGCGATGCCGAAGGTGTACGGCTGCCACGAACAACGGCCGAACCCCACGGATTGCATCAAATCCTGCATCGCCGGCGGCGGGGGGAATTTCCCGACCGACGCCGGAAGATAGTTGTATGGCCCATCTTCTCCGCAGATCATGCGTCCGATGGACGGCAGCACCCGCCTGAAGTAGATCGCATATGCCTTGCCGAGGAGCCCTCCCGGCTCGCTGAAGTCCAGTATCCCCAGTTGGCCGCCGGGCTTCAATACGCGATGAAACTCGCGCAATCCCGTCTCGTAGTTCGCGAGATTCCGAAAGCCAAACGCCGAAACAACCAGATCGAGCGACTCAGCCCGCAGGGGCAGGTGCAGGGCGTCTGCCTCCATCGCCACGGCTCCGCGCCCTTCGAACTTGCGCGCACCCCGCTCCAGCATCGCCCGCGCAAAATCCGCAGCCAGAATCGGCCTTGCTCCCTTCGGCCGATGCTTCAACAGCGCCATGGTCATGTCGCCCGTTCCACAGCAAATGTCCAGAACCGCCGCGTCGGGATTCGCCAGCACCGTGCGAAACCGCCGCGCCGCTCTGCTCCACCACACGCGGTCCACGTTGGCTGACAGAACATGATTCAGCAGATCGTAACGCGGCGCTATGGAGTTGAACATCTCCCGCACCATCTGCGCCGCGGCCGGCTCATCCGCCGCGCCAACAGGCTTCGCGCCCGAAGCTGCCTTCGCGCCCGAAGCTGCCTTCGCGTCCGAAGCAGCCTTCGCGTCCGAAGCAGCCTTCACGCGTGCCTCGCCGACGCCCGCGCAAGCATGTAGCCCGCCGCAGCCTCCAGTTCGACTGGCGTCACGTCCTCCACCACCCCGGCATCTCCAATCCCTACCGGCAGCACGAAGCGACGCACACCCCCCACGTTCTTCTTATCGGCGCCGCTGGCGGCCACCAGCTTCGCCGCCCGCAGCTTCAGCGCCGGCAGCGGTCCATACAGGTGAATCAGGCTTTCCAGCCGCTCTGCCTGCCGGCTCGAAACCGTTCCCCGCCTTTTCGCAAGATGAAGCGCCGCCACCATCCCCCACCCTACGGCCTCCCCATGCAGCAAAGCCTTGTAGCGAGTGACCTGCTCAATCGCGTGGCCCAGCGTGTGGCCAAAGTTCAAAATCATGCGCAGACCCGCTTCACGCTCGTCGCGATTCACCACGTCGGCTTTCATTCGTATCGACGCTGCAATTACCTTCTCAAGCGCCCTGCCATCCCGCCTGAGGATTTCGTCCACGTGCTCTTCCATGAAGCGCACCAGGGTTCGGTCGCGAATAATTCCTGCCTTCACGCTCTCCATCAGCCCGGATCGCAACTCGCGTTCCGGCAGCGTCCCCAGCGCTTCAATATCCGCAAACACGGCGAGGGGATGATGGAAGCTTCCCACCAGGTTCTTGCCCTCCGGCAAGTTCACTCCCGTCTTGCCTCCGACCGATGAGTCTACCTGCGACAGGAACGTGGTTGGGACCTGCACGTAGGGGATGCCGCGCATGAAGACGGCCGCCACAAACCCGCCCACGTCGCCCACAATGCCGCCGCCGAAAGCGATCAGCAACGACCCGCGGTCGCCGCCCGCCGCAATCATCTGCCGCAGCAGTTTCTCCACGCTGGCCAGGGTCTTGTGCTTCTCGCCCGCGGGCAGGAACAAGGTAATCGGCGGCTCAGCGAACGATGCCTGAAACGCTTCGCCCCACAGGGCCCAGATCTCCGGCGAAGTGATCACAAAAACTCGGCGCGGCAGCCTGCCGCAAACGCGCTCGATGCGCGGAGCCAGGCTAGCCAGAAGGCCGGTTCCCACAACTACGTCGTAACGGGCAGATGGTGTGTCGACTCGGATCGTTTGCACGCTGTTCTTATCGTAAAGCACGCTGCCGCTGCGGGCATCGAGCCTCAGCGAGCTAAGCGTCGTCGTCCCTGTACCGGGCTTTCACGGTTCCGCGGTCGCCTGATTCACCGCGCCATTGGCCAGCGCCCACGCCAGAAATCCATCGGGTGCGTTCTCGGCTCCAGCCAGGTTCGCTCCTTTAATGCTCCGGATGCGCTGCCATCGAATGTTGCGCAGCTTTGCAGACCGCAAGTCCGCACCATCCAGCATGGCTCCCGAAAGATCGGCGTCCCCCAGATCCGCGCCGCTCAAGTCCGCATCGCGCAAATCAGCCTCCGTCAAAATCGTTGCGCGCAAGTTTGCGGATCGAAAATTCGCACTGTTCAAATTTGCCAGTGTCAGATCGCATCCGGCCAGGTCGCTGGTCCGCAGGTCCGCCGAACTGAAATCCGCTCGCACCAGGCTCGCGTGTTCCAGCCGCAATCCCTGCAGATAAGCCGAAGACGCATCCACCCCTACCAGCGGCACCTTGTCCTCGTTCAGTTCCTGCAGCGCCTCGATGCGGCCTCCACTGCCTCCCTTGCCCTGAGCCGTGTTGATCACCTGCCATGCCTGGTAATGGCGCGCTTTTATCCGATCTCCCGACTCCGAGAAATAGAAAATCACCGCGATCAGTACGGAAAAGCTGCTCAAGTACTCGAGCACCTCGAGAAACGCCCAGTTGCTTAATGCGAATGCAGCCCACTCCCACACCCATTCCACGGCAACGAAGGGCAGCCACCATCCCTGCCGTACGCTTTGTCGTCTGGTACGCCACGTCGCCGGGCGGTTTCTCGGGCTGTGGAGAAGCATTGCGATCTGCCTCGAAACGGCAGACCGCGTCGCACCTTCAGCCAGTCGGCTCAATCGACCGGCCGAGACGCGTCGCCCCCGCCCACGATGATTTCGGGAAAATCATACTGGAGCCGAAGCGGTCTTGTTCAGGGATTAGTTGATGGTGCGGCAAAACGCAATATTTCAGCGCCATGATCAGTTTGCGTCGCGCCCGGGAAGCCGGCTCACGCAAAATTAGGCCGCGCATCGTCGGTCAGCTCGGGCGCACCGCAGTAGAAGCTCGCGTACAGATCTCGAACCGTCCCATAGCACTCGCAGGCTACATTCTCCAGGCTCTCGGGATTGCATACATGGATGCGCCCCCGGCTGTAGCGAATCAGCCCTTTGCGTTGCAGCGCTCCAGCCGCGGCCGTTACCGTCGTGCGTCGCGAGCCGAGCATGATGGCGAGAAACTCCTGGGTCAGCAGAAACGTGTCCACTTCGGTGCGATCGCGCACCATCAGCAGCCATCGTGCCAGGCGCGCCTCCGCCTCGTGCAGACGATTGCAACCCGCGAGCTGGCCAAGAATGGCACTCTGGCTCTGCACGCCCTGCAACACGCAGTCGCGCAGCTCATGGCTTTCGTGGAACTCTCTCTGTAACTCCTTGAATGGCATGCGCAGCGCCGTGCTTTCCATCTGCACGATGCAACGAAAGGGAAGTCTTGCGCCACCGAGAAGGTGAAAGCTCTCCACCAGCCCTTCGCGGCCCCAGATGCCCACTTCCGTGCTCGCGCCATTCGACATCGAGACAACGATCGAGGCCACGCCCGCTGTCAGGAAGTGGGCATATTTGGGTGTTTCATCGGCTTCGTAGAGGAGCTCTCGGGAACCGAGCGTCACAGTGCGCATCCGGGCTATAAGGGAAGCACGATAACTCGGCGTAAGCGCCGACAGCAATAGATTTGAACTTTGACTAACCATCGATGCGTTCTTTCCGTCCTGAATATGCGAAACGGGCCCTAAAACTGCACTTCAACTTCGATGCGCCCTTGGCCACGTGAGAAACCACAATCCTGAAGAGTTGAGAATGATCTGGGTCTGCGAAGGCCGATTATTGCATTTAGAATCAAATAATTATGTTCGCTATTGGACAAAGCTTCACAATTTGTGCTTTGTCCTGACACGGCGGATTTTTAGGTTCTCTGGCGGACAACCAATTTATAGTTTTCAGCAGTGCAAATCATCCACTTCCAGCACCCATATTGCCGCAGTCAACCCACGACAACGCAGTGATACGGCCCTTTCGCCGCAGTGATAGCCTCGAGTCAATGGCTCGCGAAACAAGTTGTGATTTTCTCATCATGGGTGCGGGCGTTGCGGGCCTTCGAGCCGCTCTTGAATTGGCTCCCCATGGCGATGTCCTCGTGGTCACGAAAGAGTCGGTTCGCGAATCCAACACCCACTACGCGCAAGGCGGCATCGCCGTTGCGATGGAAGGCGAAGAAGACGTCGAGCTTCATCTCGACGACACCATCGCTGCCGGCGATGGGCTTGTACATCGAGCCGCCGCGCAGCTTCTGGTCAGCGAAGGCCCGCGTCGCGTGCAGGAACTCATCGAATGGGGCACGCGCTTCGATCGCGAGAATGGCCACCTTATGCGCACCCGCGAAGCGGCGCACTCGCACCCGCGCATCCTTCACGCCAACGGCGATGCAACGGGCGCCGAAATCAGCCGCTCGCTCGCCTCGATGGCGCGCGTCCACCCTTCCATTCGGTTCGCCGAGTGGACAACAGTCGCGTCTCTGGTCACCGCCGGTGACCGTGTTGTCGGTGCCGACCTTCTCGATTCTCAAAACCAGCAGCATCGCCTGACGGCGCGCTCCATCCTCATCGCCGCCGGGGGCGCGGGCCAGGTCTACAGCGACACTACCAATCCCGCCGTCGCTACGGGCGACGGCATTGCGCTCGCCTCTTTCGCCGGCGCCGAACTGGCTGACATGGAGTTCTACCAGTTCCATCCCACCGCACTCTCGCTGCCGGGCGTGCCCCGCTTCCTGCTATCCGAGGCTCTGCGCGGCGAAGGCGCCATTCTGCGCAACGACCAGGGCGAGCGTTTCATGGAGCGCTATCACGCCAGGCTCGAGTTGGCGCCACGCGATGTGGTGGCGCGCGCCGTGGCCCGCGAAGGGTTGGGTGCAACGCCTGGCGCAACCCGGTCCGTCTTCCTCGACATGCGCTCCGTTACCGGCGTCGATCTGCACCAGCGCTTTCCGGGGATCACGGCCTTCCTCGCGCAACACGGTCTCGACCTCCATCGCGATCTCATTCCGATCCGGCCAGCGGCCCACTACCTCATGGGCGGCATTCGTACCGATCTCGAAGGCCGCACCTCGCTGCGCGCTCTCTACGCGGCCGGCGAAGCGGCTTGCACCGGATTGCACGGCGCCAACCGCCTCGCGTCCAACTCGCTGCTCGAAGGGCTGGTCTTCGGGGTTCGCGCCGCACAAGCCATGCTGGCCGATGCGCTGCCGCTTCCGCCCGGCGATCTCCTTCCGCCCCAGGCGATATCCGACGCGTCCCCCGAGGAGGCGATCGAAGTTCCCATCGCTCGGCTTAAGCAGGCCATGGGACAGTTTGCCGGCCTCTTGCGCGATGAGTCTCTGCTCAATGAGGGAATCAGGATTCAGGCTCAAATCGAAGATGCGCTGCCGCAGGCCGCTTCGAGCCGTCGGCAGGTTGAAGCCAAATCGCTCGCCCGCGTGGCCCACGCCATTCTTCATTCCGCCCGGGCGCGTACGGAAAGCCGCGGCGCTCACTTCCGCAACGACTTCCCGCGCCGCGACGACACGCAGTTTCAAAAGCATTCCATTTACAGGAGCGATGAACCGGTCACCTTCGAGGCCTGGTAGCTGGTGACCGGTTCGCGCTGGCTGCACCTACGGCAGCGCCACAACCGTGACGGCCTGCACCGGGTCCGTGCCCGTAGCGGCGGTCGCGGCGGCATCCAGTTTTCCCGCTGTAGTGGCGTCAAACGTGTACGTGCTCAGGTCGGGACTACCGCCCGAGTTCGCTGCCAGAATGTAAGTCCCAGTGCTGTCTGCCGCAAGGCTCGTCGTGCTCAATCCGGCCGCAATCGTGCTGATCGTTGTCAGGGAATACGTGATTGGGCTTGTTCCGCTCGTCGTCAGTGAGAATCCGGTGATGTTCCCATCGGTGCTGCCGCTGACTGCCTTGTTGGCCACATACACCTCGGTGGTGCCCGCCAGAATCGCCGAAGGTCCCGTACCGCCCGTCGAAAAAGGCGAACCCGTGATCTCCGTAATCGCCGAGGATGCTCCGATGGTGAACACACGCAACCCTCCGGTCTGCGTCCCGCTCAACGCAACGGTTTCGCCCACGTAGAGCAGCTGGTTCGATGGATCCACCGCTACCGCGTTGTCAGCGCCCGCCGTATTAATCAATTTCAGAACCCCGACGGCGCCAAACGGGCTGGTACCGGACGCGATGTTCGACGCCGTGAAGGGAACTACCGCCGTCCCTCCCGACCCCATCGCGATAAACACATAGGGATTGGCCGCGTTCGCCGGCGACATCGCGAGTTGCGAGATCGTCACCGTCGGCAGAAGCGCCGTCTTCTCCGTCCGCGAGGAGTCAAGCAGGCCGCTGCTCGCCGAAATGGGCACCGCGTTCACCGTGCCCTGTCCGGAAACCACCTCAACCAGCCACGTGCCCGATGGGTCCACCTGCATCGCATATGCCGCATCCTGCGTAATCACAGCGCCGCCATTGGCGATCGTCAGCGCGCCGCCCGACCCGATGCTGTACACATAAATGCCGGCCACCGTGCTGACGTACAGGAAGCTGCCCGAGGGCGCAACCGCCATCGTAAAAGGAAGAGCACCAAGAGTCTGAGTACTGCCGGTCAACGTCGAAGGACCGGCCGAACTGGCGGCATACTGCATCCCAGTCACCTGGCTCGTCTTCTCATTCAGCACGAAAAACACGCCGCTGGCCGCAT
This sequence comes from uncultured Acidobacteriota bacterium, assembly GCA_963744185.1. GTDB lineage: Bacteria > Acidobacteriota > Terriglobia > Terriglobales > Acidobacteriaceae > Telmatobacter. Next base: position 10,817 of record CAVUSR010000006.1, read on the forward strand.
AGGAACCGCTACCGCTGGTCGTCGTTGTCGTTGTATCCCAGAAGCCCTTGCACCCGGCCAGCAGAACCACTGCAAACACACCCACCCACGCGAACCTGCTTCCCCTCATCGCTGCTCCTCGGTCCCTTGTAGAAAGAACACCCTCATAAGCCTATCGCGTCGTCAGATGGTCGGGCTTGCTGCAAAGCAAGCAACCGGCAGGCAAGTCGGGCTTATTGCTATGGACGCAGCGGAGGGTCACTTCGCTTACCCGTCAGGACACCCTATCCGGGTGTTGCGGATCACACCTTTGGGGAACAACAACGATATCGTTCAGGGTTTTATCTCGACAGATACCCGATTTTCGCTTCCCAGACCAGCCGCGCTGCAGTCAAGTCCTCGATCGCCATACCCACCGACTTGAACAGAACCCGCCCCTTCGGTACCGTTACCGTCTCGGCGTCCGCCAGAATCTCCCCAATCTCCGCCTGCACTGTGGCTCCCGAGAGACGCAGATCCCCCGACTCCCGCTCCGCGCAGGACCTCGAGTCCGCCACCACGAAGCTCGTTTGCACGGTTTCGTCATCCAGCTCCCGCACCGTGGCGCCCGTAGCTCCCACCGCGATCACCAGGGCATCCCGACGCAGCCAGCGTCCTTGGAGCACCGGCTTCTGCGCCGAAGTCACCGTCAGCACCACCTCCGCGCTAGCGGCCTCTTCGATCGCCATGGCACGTCCCCCAACCTCGCCCGCCAGCTTCTCCGCATTCGCCTTCGAAGGGCTCCAGATGCGCACCTCGCGCAACGCCGGCCACACCCGCTGAAAGGCCTCCAGATGCGCTCTTGCCTGGACGCCCGAGCCTAGTATGCCGAGGCTGGACGGCGGTTCCGCAAAGTGCAGCCTTGCCAGTGCCTCGAAGGCCACTGCGGAAACCGCGGCGGTCCTCATCTCGGTAATAAGGCGTCCATCCATGACCGCTAGCGGCTCGCCTGTCGCGCGCCGCAGCAGTTCGACCACCGCCATGTGCGTGTGCAGTCCCAACGCGGCATTGCCGGGATAGAAGGTGACGGTCTTCACGCCCATGACGTCGCCGTGGATCACCGGCATGACGGCAAACCACCCATTGCGCCAGTCGTCCGCATTGCCAGGGCGGAGAATCATCCGCGCGGGCTGCTCCACGCGCCCCGCCGAATAGTCGATCAGCGCGGAACGAATCGCTGGAATCAGCGCCTCATACGTCAGCACCGCCCTCACATCGTCTTCAGAAAGGAACATGCGGACAAGGCTAAATCAGGGATGGAAACGAAGATGGATTCCGAATCAGTCGCAAGTGAGCTGGATCACATTGCATGGGGCGAAGAAACGGCGATCTACATAGGGGGAGGGGGGGTGGGTCCAAGTCTCCCTGCGATCATCAGCAGCAGTGAATCGTCGCCTGCCGAGTTTTTGAGCAAGCCGAGAGAGTCGGGGCTTCGTTGTTTTTCTGGCCTTGATATTAAGTATGGCAGGTTGGAACAATTAATCACTAACTGAGGCAAAGTTTCTTGCGCTGATTCTAAAGGGGGTTACAAACTATTTTCATTTTTGCCTATTGACATCACGTTTTGGAAAACGCGAAGAACGGTCTTTTTCTCGTCTCCAGAAGCCCTCAGGTGGGTGATGAAAAGCCCGATGTCGGTGCGAGAATTTGGGCGTAAAAATGACAAAAGCATACCTCAGGGGCTAAAGCCCCCGCATTGATTTTATGGGCTTTAATGCCGGGGATGAATCCCCGGCCTACCGCCCGGATGAATTTCCCGGGTTCTGCAGAGCGAGTGTTGATTCTGCTTGCGTAACCGGGTGAATCCCGGCCTACCGCCCGGATGAATTTCTCGGGTTCTGCAGAGCGAGCGTTGATTCTGCTTGCGTAACCGGGTGAATCCCGGCCTACCGTCCGGATGGGTTTTCGGAGTCTGTAAAAGCGAGTTATTGATTCTGCTTGCGTAACACGGGATGAATCCTCCGGCCTACCGCCGGGTGAGTTTTCCGGAGTCTGTAGAGGCAGTTATTGATTCTGCTCGCGTAACCGGGAGAAACCCGGCCGACCATCCCGGATGAGTTTTTGGCAGCCTGTCAGATTCCCTTGCTTCTAATTCGGGCGGCCGCCGCTCTTCCGCTTGAAGCGCTCATCGACGGGCTTGCGGCCTTGGAAGCCGGACTCCACCGTGTGCCAGTGCTCGATCGCCGGCTCGCCCATCCGCCAGCACAGCAGCACTACCTGGTCATCGAGCCGGAACGGAAAATCGAGCAGCCCGGTATCGAGGTCCTTTACCTGCACGCCGATCGAGTCGATCTCCGCAATGCTCTCCCGCACCCGTTGCAGATGCCCGTCCAACTCCGCTCTCTGCTTTGCAACCTTCGCGATGTCGACCTTCATTCCGCCCGAGAGAAAGATCCGCCGGCCCAGGTCGGAAAGATCACTCTCCACCTGCTCAGCCGCTTCCTTGCCCTCGCGGGCGCGCTTCAGAAGCGCCTCCAGCACAGGCAGCAAGGATTGGGCTTCATCGAGTGTGAAGGTCTTCATCAGTGGCTGGGTCCTTCTTTCTAAGATAATCGGATTCGACCCCGGCGAAAAGGAGCAGGGCCGACCGCCTCCTACTTTTCGATGCGCAAGGACACTCGCCGGTGTTACCCTCGGCTCGTCCACTGCAACGGATAAGGAGCCGGCATGGCACGACTCGCGCGCATCGCTCCCGAACTCCCGGCCGCCAACCTGCCGGGCGCCATCGCTTTTTATGAGAAGCAATTAGGCTTTCAAACCGTGAGCCAGATGCCCGGCCGCGACTACGCGATTGTCGAGCGCGACGGCATCGCGATCCATCTCTTCAAGCCCGGACCGGCGGTTTCCCCTGTTGGCGTCCACATCTTCACTGCCAACCTTGCGGAGTTGTTCGACGAACTCAGCGAGCGGGGCGTCCGATTTGTGCAGGGAATTGAGCGCAAACCGTGGGGCAATCGCGACTTCCGCATTCGCGACGAGTTCGGCAACGAGTTGAAGTTCACCGAGCCCCGATCCGAAGACGAGTAATCTCTGCCTGCGCCGTGGAACGGGAACCATCCCCCGACAAGGACAAACGGTTTTTTCCGGATGCACAGGCGAGAGAGCTGCCTTAACGTGATTTGGGAGAGGGAGCAAACGGCCACTGGCGCAGGCTTCTCGCCCGAAGGACGTAGATGATTGTCCCGGAGAGGCCGATGGCGGCGGCCACGGCAAATCCGCCGAGTGCGTGAGCGCGGTTGATGAGAATGAAGGCGAATCCTGCGATGGCGGCGAGGGGAGGCAACGGGTAGAGGGGAATTCTGAACGGGCGCGGGAGGTCGGGCCGGCGGACGCGCAGCCACATCACGCCGATCTGCTGCAGGAAAAACTGCAGAAGGATGCGGGTGATGACGAGGTAGGTAATGACCTGCGCGAGGGAGAGAAAGCAGAAGGCGGTGGCGACGAGGCCCAGTGCGATGAGCGAGCGGTGCGGGATGTGGTGCCTGGGGTGGATAGCGTCGAGGAAGCGGAAGTAATTGCCATCGCGGGCTGCGGCGTAGGGGACGCGCGAGTAGCCAAGCAGCAGGGAGAAAACGGACGCGAAGGCGGTCCAGACGACGAGGGCGGCCATGAGGGCACCGGCCCAGTGGCCGAACGCGGAGCCGGCGATGTCGGCAACGAGTTGAAGGCGCGATGCGGCGGTGGAAGCGGCACTCGTTGCATGCGCTGCAAAGTCGTGAACGGCGGGTAGCGCGGCCATGTTCATGGCCACGTAAAAAGCAGAGACAAGCAGGACGGACAGCAGGATGGCGCGCGGGATGGTGCGTTCAGGCTGGCGGACTTCGCTGCCAAGAAAGGTGATGTTGTAGTAGCCCCAGTAGTCGTAGGTGGTGATGAGAGTGGCCTGGGCGAGGCCGCTGATGGCGAGGCTTGCGGACAGGGCAGGGGAGGCGGGCATATGCCATCCGCCATGAGCGGCGGCGTGCGCGAAGCCGGAGACGATGACGCCGGCGATGGCGGTGAGCACGCCCGCGAAGAGCATCCAGGCAAGGCGCGTGACGGCGGTGAGGTTGCGGTAGAGGAGCGCGGTGACGAGGAGGCAGGTTGCGGCGGCGGCGAAGTTGCCGTAGTGCAGCTGGGGAAGCCAGGCGATGGGAGCGTGGTCGAGGCTGGGCCAGAACCAGGCGAGAAAGCTGGAGAGGCCGATGCAGCCTGAAGCGATGGACAGCGGCGCGGAGAAGCTGAGCTGCCAGACGTAGAGGAAGCTGAGCCAGCTGCCGGCGCGGTCGGGACCATAGATTTCGCGAAGGAAGGCGTAAGAGCCGCCGGCGCGCGGAAAGGCGGCGCCAAGTTCGGCCCACACGAGGCCGTCGGCCACGGCGATGGCGGCTCCCAGCAGCCACGCCCAGGGGGAGAGATGGAAGCCTGCGGCGGCGATGACGAGGGGCAGGGTGATGAAGGGGCCGACGCCGATCATCTCGAGCATGTTGAAGAGCACGGCGGATCGAAGGCCGATGCGGCGTTCGAGATTCGGGGTGGTTTGGGCGTCGGAGGACGGGATCATGAAGCTGCTTGTCCTGTGGTCGAGATTGCAGCTTCCGTCATCATTGTCGATCTTACTGGATGCATGAAACGAGGCTGGTTCAATCGAGCCGGATTCCCGCAGGGGTGAAGCCCAGTTCCTTTTGAGATGCTTTTACGGCACGACTGAAGTCGTGCCCTGACGCTTCGTGTTTGTCCCGAAACCCGTTACCTCACTCAGTGGCTCTGACGCGTTCGTGCTTGTCCAAACGCCGCTTCCATCTCGCATCTTAGACCCGCGTTGTCCGCCGGATTGTACACTGACGAGAAGTATGAGCATGTGCGGGCGTTTGCGGGGCGCGATGGTGTCGGCGGTCTTCTGCGGTGTTTCAGCGGGCCTTGGGTTTGTGGGCGCGAGCCCTTGCGGGTTGCAGGCGCAGGCGCCGGATCCGTCGGCGGTGTCGATGGGCGAGGCAACGTCGATTGCGCTGCCGCTGGCGGAGGATCGCGGGCAGAACGCGCTGGAGCAGGCGCTGCGCAGGCTGAATACGACCGCCAGCGTAATGATGATCGTGGCGCATCCCGATGACGAGGATGGGTCGCTGCTTACCTACTTGAGCCGCGGGCTGGGTGTGAGGGCGACGCTGTTTACGCTGACGCGCGGCGAGGGCGGGCAGAACGCGATGACCGGCGACACCTACGATGCCCTGGGCGTGATGCGCACCAACGAACTGCTCACGGCGGATGAGTACTATGGCGCGAAACAGCTGTGGGGGACCGAGGCGGACTTCGGTTTCTCGAAGACGCAGGAGGAGAGCTTTGCGCGTTGGGGGCACGAGCGGGTTCTGTATGACGCGGTGCTGGCGGTGCGCCAGGAGCGCCCGCAGGTAATTGTGGCCACGTTTGTAGGAGGGGTGAGCGACGGACACGGGCAGCACCAGGTGTCGGGCGAGATTGCGCAGGAGGTGTTCAAGGCGGCGGGCGATCCCAAGGTGTTTCCGGAGCAGCTGAAGGACGGGCTCGAGCCGTGGCAGCCGCTGGCGGTGTACAGCATGACACCGTTTGCGCCCATCAGCAATGGAAAGGTCTTTGACTACGCGACCGGGAAGCAGGCTCCGGCGGAGTTCAAGAACTACGTGACCGGCGAGGTGATCAAGGGCGCGCTGGGGAGCGACGCGACGATGCCGGTGGGGACGCGGGATGCGGTGCTGGGGCGGGAGTATGTGCAGATTGCACGGCAGGGATGGGGCGAGCAGAAGTCGCAGAATGGCGGGGCGAACCCATCGTTGAGCGGGCCGGCGAGCACAAGCTATCACCTGTGGGCGGTGGCGCCGGAGAGTCAAGCGAAAGGCGACGGCAAGGAGACGGGCGGCCTGTTTCACAACGGCAAGGTCGATATCGATACGAGCATTGTGGGTCTATCGCGTTTCGTGAAGTCTCCCGTACCTGAGGATTTTGCGAAGGAACTGTCTGAGATCCAGGCCGGGGTGCAGAAGATTCAATCCGAAGGATCGTCTGCGAATCCGCACGAGCTTGCCGCTGTCTATCGACGCGTGCTCGATCTTCGTCAAAGCGTGGAAAAAAGCAGCATGAATGGGCGCACGATTCATGATCTGCAGTTCGAGCTGGATGTGAAGATTGGGGAATTCCAGGACGCGCTGAAGGAACTGCTGGGGCTGGATATGGTGGCGTTCCGGACGAAGGACCAGGCTGCGCCGGGTTTTGGGCCACGAGGCGGGTCGGCGGAGGAGACGCCACGGAGCGTATCGCCCGGTGAGGAGTTTCGCGTGCGGGTGCACATTTCGCATGCGAGTGGCGATGCCAAGCTGACGAAGGTGGAGATTGCCAGCCACAGCGGCGATGCGTGGAAGAGCGAGCGGACGAGCGGCGAGCCCAACGCGACGAACCCTGTCGCGGATGTGCTGTTCAAGGTTCAGGCGTCGGCCAACGCGGAGGCGACGAAGCCGTTCTTCACGCGTCCGACGATCGAGCAGCCCTACTACGACGTGGCGAAGCCGGAGTGGCGGGAGCGGTCGTTTGCGCCGTGGCCGCTGGAGGCGCGGGTGGAGTTTACCTTCGACGGTGTGCCGATTCGCATCGCGGAGGTTGTGCAGACGATGAACCGGGTGACCGGTCATGGCGGCGTCTACGAGCCGCTGTTGGTGACGCCGGAGGTTGGGGTGAGCGTGAGCCCGGAGGCGCGGATTCTGCCGCTCGACGGAAGCGCGCTGCCCGTGAATGTGTCGGTGCATACGCAGGCTGCCGCGGAAGGAACGGTAAAGCTGAAGCTGCCGGAGGGCTGGCGCTCGGAGCCGGCCGAAGCGCATTTCAAACAGCGCGAGGCGGGCGATACGGAGCCGATCCAGTTCTCAGTGACACCGGCTGGGGTGCATGCGGGGGCCGCGTACGCGGTACAGGCAATCGCGCAGGCGGGAGGAAAGTCGTACGCAAGCGGTTGGCGCAGCGTGGGGTACACGGGGTTGCGGCCGTACAACATCTACCAGGACGCTGACCTTAAGACGCGAAAGGTGGACGTAAAGCTGGCGGCGGGTTTGCGGATTGGCTACGTGATGGGACCGGGGGACCTGGTTCCTGAGGCGATCGAGGCCATGGGGGTGACGCCACACCTGCTGTCGGAGGCGGAGTTATCGGGGGGCGATCTTTCGGCCTGGAACGTGATCGTGATCGGAATCCGGGCGTACTCGACGCGGCCGGAGTTGACGGGGGCGCAGCCGCGGCTGGATGAGTTTGTCCGCAATGGGGGGACGCTGGTGGTGCAGTACCAGAGCGCGACGTTTCCGGCGCCGCTGCCGCTGACGCTGGGGCGGATTGCCGAGCGGGTCGTGGATGAGCAGGCTCCGGTGAAGCTGCTGGACGCGTCGAATCCGCTGCTGAAGTCGCCCAACGTGATCACCCCGGCGGATTTCGACGGCTGGGTGGAGGAGCGGGGGCACTCGTTCATGGAGAGCTGGGATCCCGGTTATGCGCCGCTGACCGAGACTGCCGACGCCGGGCAAGATCCGCAGCACGGAGGGCTTTTGGTGGCGCATTCCGGAAAGGGCACCTATATTTATGTGGCTTATGCGCTCTATCGCCAGCTGCCGGAGCTGGTGCCAGGCGCTTACCGGATTTTGGCGAACCTGCTGAGCGCGGGGCGAGCTGAGGACCGTGGGGGAAGGGACTTGGCTCCGAGGGGAAACGCGACCGCGAAGATGCGGTAAAGGTGTTTCTTATCACGTTTTTAACTCTGTTAAAAATGCGTGAATTCGTCAAATATTCACACGGTTTTGCGAACCTTTGAGACGGAACCAGCCAGGTGGAGATTCCGCGGTTGCGGATGATTTTTGCCGGCTGCCGGTCTGTTCGCATCTGGAATCGATCCGTTGTAAAAGCAGTTCTTCGTGATTGCGTAGATGCGGGCCCCATGGCGCTTGCGGTCGACTGAGTTGGTCGACCGGGGTGCATTCTCCAGACAAGAATTTTCGAAAAAAGAGAGGCCCAATGAACCCGAGATTCAAAACTGCTGCCGCCGTGATCCTGGCAGCTTGTGTAATTGGCTCGACCGCCTACGCGAGCGACGCGACGCCGCCCGCGAAGAAGCACCGGAAGGCAGAGAAGCCCAAGGGTCCGACGGTAGAAGAGCAGATCCAGAGTCTCCGCCAGGACCTGGAAGGGCAGATCAACGCCCTGAAGTCGGATCTTGCTGCCAAGGATGCGCAACTGAAGCAGGCGCAGCAGAGTGCTGCCGATGCCCAGGCTGCGGCAGCGAAGGCACAGGAGGCGGCGACCAGCGAGCAGCAGGCCGTGACGGACAACCAGGCGGCGGTGACCACGCTGCAAGGAACGGTGACCGACCTGAAGGCGAATTCGGTGTCGCTGGCTACCACTCTCTCCGATGAGACCGGGAAGATCAAGAAGGCGATCGAGAATCCCGAGGTCATCCACTTCAAGGGCATCACGCTGTCGCCGACCGGCAGCTTCCTGGCGGGCGAAACGGTTTACCGCTCCCGCGCGATGGGCGCCGATATCAACACCCAGTTCACAGGTGTTCCTCTCGACGCTTCAGACAACGCCAAGATCAGCGAGTGGCAGGGCTCGGGGCGGCAGTCCCGCGCAGCGCTGAAGGCCGTGGGCAAACTGGACAACATGACCTTGACCGGCTACTACGAGGCTGACTGGCTGAGCGCCGGCGCCACGTCCAACAACAACCAGAGCAACAGCTACACCTTGCGCCAGCGGCAGTTGTGGGCGCAGGCTGCGTTGACCAACGGCTGGACGTTTACGGGTGGTCAGATGTGGTCGCTCTCCACGGAAACCACCCAGGGCCTGTCGAACGGGTCGGAGATTCTGCCGGCGACGATCGATCCCCAATACCACGCGGGCTTTGTGTGGACGCGCCAGTATGGCTTCCGCGTGACCAAGGCTCTCTCGAAGCAGTTCTTCCTGGGCCTTTCGGCTGAAAATGCTGAGGCGCTGAGTCCGGCCGGATCGAATTTGCCGACGAATCTGCTGATCGGCCAGCTCGGCAACAGCGGCGGTCTCTACAACGCCTTCAATGCCACCATTACCTACAACCCTTCTCCCGATTTCATTCTGAAGATGGCGGTTGAACCGGGCTGGGGCCACTGGGAACTGTTCGGGATCGGCCGCTTCTGGCGCGATCGCATCTATCCGAATGCTCCCACAAACGCCCAGAATGCCTTCAACGATTCCACGGGATCGGCCGGCCTTGGAGGCAGCTTCCGCGGACCTTTCCTGGCTAAGAAGCTCAGCGTCGGAGCCAAAGGCCTGTTTGGCCAGGGTGTGGGCCGTTACGGCTCGTCAACGATTGCGGACATTACTCTTCGTCCCACGGCGAGGATCGAACCACTCCGCGCGTTCTCCTCGCTGGCTACGGTCGAAGTCACCCCGGATCCCCGCCTTTTGGTGTATTTCAACGCCGGCGTTGACTACGTTTACCGTACCTACTACGGCAAGGAAGGCTACGGCTCTTATCTCACCTCCATGACCGGTTGCAACACGGAAGTCCTGCCAGGCAGTTCGACCACGCCCAGCACTCCCGGAAGCTGCGGCAACCAAACCAAGGATGTGCAGGAAGGTACGGCTGGGTACTGGTACTACATTTACAAGGGCCCCAAGGGTGGTTTGCGCCAGGGAATTCAGTACAGCCATTTCCGGCGCGATCTTTGGTCCGGGGTGGGTGGACCGACAAACCCAAACGGCGGCGCAAAGGGCACCGACGACGAGATCTACACATCGTTGCGCTACTATCTGCCATAACTTTGGTTATGCCAGAGCAAAGGGCAGCCCGAATCCTGGGCTGCCCTTTGCTTTTGGTACCGGCGGATCAGCGAGGACGCGGCTCCCCGGTTAGCAAGAAGGCCTGGCCGTTTACGGGCAGACCTGAAGCCAATACATCGCGCAGGCGTTCCGAATTGGGGCCGCTTTGAGCCGCTGCGCCGCCAATCAAGGCAACCGCCGAGGCCGGAGACGTTGTCGCGGGAAGGCGGAAAATCCAGGGAACGTTGGTTGAAGTGAGGGCTTTGTCGTCGCTCAACGCAATGACTGGAACGAACGTCTTGAGTGCGAGTTGCTCGGCGAGATGCCCCGCGTCCCTGTCGAGAGCCACAACAACTAGCGCGTGCTCGTCCATCATTGCGTGCACAAGTTGTGTGGAAGCTGCGCCCCAGTTTTGACCGCTGGTGATGGGAAGCAACTGCCAGACGCGATCGCGCGGTAGAGCATCGAGAGCCTGCTGCACGGCGGCCGATCGCGCGACCTTCGCGGCATTCCTGCCGAAGATCACGATACCCACTTGGCCAGGTGGAATATCCGGCCTCTGGGGCCCTGTGTATGTCACGCCGTCCTCACCGACGCGGGCATAAGGGACATTCGCGTTGTTCTGGACTGAAGGAGCTTTCGGCGTTTCTGCAAGAGCGGGCGCCGGCGGCGTAGTCCTATCCATCGGCGCCAAACGATAGGCGATGGTTCCGTTAATCACCGTACCGAGATACATGGGCGCTACGTTCTTCTGGTTTGGATCGAAGACCATACGGCCCGTGACGCCGTCGTAGTTCTCGATACTGGCCAGGGCGTCATGAATGCGCGCGCGATTCAGCCCCGCCTTGCAGACGGAATCGAGCAGCGCGTTCATAGCATCGTAGGCCAGCGATGCGAACTGCTCCGGCTTCTCGTGGAAGCGCGCTTCGAACCGCTGGTTGAAGCTGACCCAGCGCGGATCCTCGCGCGTGGGGTTGTAAGGAAAAACGGCTTCAAATCCCTCGGCTGCCGATCCTGCTTCGGCCAGCAATTCCGGTCCGAGAGTGCGATAAGCTCCGAAGACCTTCTGCTTCATGCCAAGAGCGCGCATCTGCTTGAGGATATTTGCAGCAGGAATTTCGTCCGTCCACAGCACGATCGCGTCAGTGCGCGAGCCTTGTATGACCTTGAGCTGCCGAGTGAAGTCCGTGTCGCCGGGCAGGAACTTCTGCTCGATCACCACGGGATGGCCGAGGCGGCGGGAAGCATCGCGAAACTTGGGAACACCGAAACGGCCGTAACGGTTGTTGACACGAAGAATCGCGACGCGCTTGAGGCCCAGCTCCGTGAAGATGCGTCGAGCCAGCGTAAAGCTCTGCACGCGGTCGTCCTGCAGATCAGTGAAATACCACGGAATATACGTTTCGGGAATGGTGGGATCGGTGGAGGCCGAGTTGACGACGGGAATCTCGGCGCGGAGGGCGACGCGCAGGGCAATATGCGTGGATTCTGAACTGATCGAGCCGAAGATGGCCCAGTCCTGATCGTCGTAGACCATTTTGACCACTTCATTGGAAGCGGATCCCCAGATGGTGGGGTCGGTCGGACGGTCTTCTCCGTAGACCGTATTGGCCTGCCAGTTGTCGTAGTCGTTGTGGAGCATGAGGCGGAAGGGCTTGCCGCCATAACCTCCGCGAATATTGGCCTCGTCGACGGCGAGTTGTGCGCCGTGCAGCATGCGCTGCCCGAATTTCTCGTCGGGCGTGTGCTCGATCGGCCCAAAGAATCCAATGCGCACTTCGCTGATGTTATTCGGCTCGGGAATGTCGCGCCCAGCACCCGCATAAATGTTGGGGTGCGTGTAGTTCAGGTCGTAAGGGGCGGCGAACTTCGAGTAGGGGCTCATGTCGCCCGGCTCGCCGGCGTACGGAGCTACGGCGCGGTCGCGCGGAGGAGCTGGCGGGTGCGCTCCACATTCACAAACGTGCGCGGCCTGACTTGAAGAAGCCTCCTGCCTCGAAGAAGCAACATCTTGCCCCGCGACGCGAACCACCCCTGCCGCAGCGGCAATGCCCGCCGCGGCCAACAACCAGACCTTGCCGTTCACGTGCCTACTCCTTGTCGCCGGCAACTCGCTCCGTGCGAAACATGGCGATGGCTTCAATCTCGATAAGAAGCTCAGGCCTGCAAAGATGCGCCTGGATGCCCGTCGAGGCCGGAAGTGGGTCGAGTCCCTGCTCCTTGAAGAACCTGGTGCGCTCTTCGTTGAAGACGTCGTAGTCGCGATCGATGTCGCGCAGGTAGCAGCTGGTGCGCACAATGTCGTGCCAGGTGCAGCCTTCGCTTTCAAGCAGGCCGGTGATGTTGTCGAAGGTGCGGCGAAGCTGGGCGCGGAAGTCGCCGATATGCACGCTCTGGCCGTGCTCGTCGATGGAGGCGGTGCCCGAGATCAGCAGGATGGTGAGGCCGTTCAGGTCGATGCGCATGCCGCGCGAGAACGAACTGGGCTTGGCGTAAGCATATGCTTCGTTGAGCACGCCGTGATTGGTCATGGCGCGCTTTTGTATAGGTGCGTGCGCGATGGTCTCCAGAATTTCTGCGAATGTACTCATTTTTGATTGCTCCTTATTTCCCTTCGTGTTGCCGAATTCCATGACTCAGTCCCTTCGCGGTCGCAACCCAGATATCGTCCCCTTGAAAATCGACGCCGAGAACGTAGTTATGGGCAGGCGCGGTGGTGACCGCTACCGAGGTCAGCTTTCCCTGCGCATCGCGAACCGTCATCTCCGGCTTGCCGGTGGTGAGCGAATTGCGGTAGACAGCCCAGTTGGCGCCGTCGTAATAGGCCAGTCCCTTATCCGTGCTGAACCAGGCCCGATTGGCGTCCAAACCCTTCACCTGGTTGGTGAAGTTTGAGGGAAGTCCGCTGTCTTTGGTGAGAAAGTTGTGCCAGTAGCGGCCATCATATCGGCTGTCACCAAAATACGTGGCTGCCCACACAATATTGTCCACATAACTGACGGACGTGACAATCTCGTGAATCAAGCCCTGATCCTTGAACAGCACCATTTCGTTCTCGCCGTCGGGATCGTCGTATTTGTCCCACTTGCCGGTTTTCTGGTCGTATTCCAGAAGGCCGCTGCCCCAAACGGCAAAGTAGACTTTCGTTGGGGTGGCGTGGACGCTATAGACCCAGATCTCGTTCATGGGTGTGTTGCGCTCGTTGTAAAGCGCCCACTGGCCAGTGTGCAGATCGAGCCGGCAGGCTCCTGCCGCGGTGGCTACCCACACATTCTCGCCCTCAACGGAGACGCCGTAGACCACGTCGTTGCTGAGACCGGAGTTGAGCTGAGTAAAGGTATCGATGCGGCCGCCGGAGATCCGGCTCAGGCCGCCCATGGTGCCCGCCCAGACGTCGCCGGTGCGCTTGTCAAGGGCGAGCGAGAGTACGGCGCGATGCGCCAGGCCATCGGCTGTGGTGTAGGTCTTCCAGGCGTGATTCTCGTAGACAGCCAGGCCATTTTCGGTGCCGGCCCATACGCGATCGCCGTCCACAAGGACTGAGAAGACGTGATTGTCAGGAAGGCCGTTGGCAGTCGTGAAGCTGTCAAACCGATATAAGGGCATCCGGGGCGCCGCGCAGAATACAGGCGCAACGGCAGCGATCAGCACCAGGATTGCGCAGAGCCTTTTCATCGCGTCCTCAGGTATTCGATCAGGTCGTTCAACTCGTCCTTGGTGAGGTCGTTGGTGCGGCCATGCTTGTCTTCGGGATTGAATACAGTCCATATCTCTTCGAGAGTTCGCGCGGAGCCATCGTGCAGATAGGGCGAGGTGAGCGCAATGTTGGTGAGTTGTGGAGTATCGAGCAACCCGGTGTTGTCAGTCGCCTTGCGCGTGCCCACATCGAACGACTTCTGGCTTGTTCCTTTTGTCCCGCTGTGACAATACGAGCAGCGATTCGCTTCTTCGATCGGTTTGTGGAACTTGTCGGCTGTGCGTTCGAACAGGGCCTTGCCTCGTTCCTGCGCGGGCGTAAGCTGCATGTTCGGCGTGCGCCACCGATTCGGGCGGGGCGGAAGATTGCGGATGTATGTCACCAGATCGGTCAATGTCAGGTCGTCGTATTGTTCCGATCGCCAGAAGTACATTTCGGTGCGAGGGCCGCACTCTGTTGGAAGGTTCGGATTGCCGCCGTTCCACTTGTAGGGTTCCGTCCCGCGCAGATCCTCGATGAGGCGATTGTCCACGATGTCGCGGCCGAAGCCGTCGGGCTCCAGGTCCCACGTGAGGCCGTCGAAGGTGGAATCGATGTGGCAATTTGCGCAGCCCATCTGGCCCTGGAACGAGTAACGGGCGGTATAGAACGTCTGCTCCCCATGGCGCAGTGCGGAGATTTGCGAAGGACCTGCGAGTTGAACTGTCCTGACCACGCGGTTGGTGCGCATGTCCAGGACACTGATGGTGTCGTCGAGCCGGTTTGCCACCAGAAGTCGGCTGCCATCGGGGGTGAATGCCATCCCACGCGGATCGTGTCCCACAGCGATCCTCGTGGTAACGTAGCGCGCGCTTGCCGACAGGTCCTGGGCGCTGGAGCCCGGGTGTGTACGCGCGAAAGCCAGGAGTCGCGGAACATCGATGACGGTAACGATCTCGGATCCTTCGCTGCTCACGTAGAGGCGGGATTTGTCGGGAGCGATCGCCACGCCAAAAGGCCGCGCGGCATAACGCTCCAATTCGTCGATGGGAACCTCGACGGGAAGACCCACATCCGTGCCGAAAACGGTGAGCGTATCGGCAAAGGCGCCTCCGTGCTCGAGGTGAGCAAGGGGAACGAGATTCTTGGGATGAATCTGCGCCGCAACACCGAGGCGGCCATCGCGCGAGAAGGCCACATGAAAACTATGCGCTACGTTGTGGAGCGGAATGCGATCGGTCACGACAGCGCGCGCGGCGTCAATGACGGTGATCTCCGACTGAGGCGCGATGCGGTTACCCTTTTCGGTGTTCTCGCGCGTCGGGTTTGGGTACACGTGCGTCACGTAAAACCGGCTGCCGTCAGGCGAGGGCGTGATGTAACTGGCTCCGCGGCCGGCTGCCAGCCGCTTTTCCTCCGCGCCTGTCTCTGCATCGAGCACTGCGACATCATTGGAAATACGGTTGGCGACAAAGAGACGTTTTCCCTCGCGATCCTCGATCACGCTGGAGGGCTCGGCGCCGACCGACCAGGTTGCTACTACTTGGAGAGACTGCGTGTCGATGACAGACAGGGTGTCGTCCCACGTATTGGCAACGAATAGGCGGCGGCCATCGTGCGAGAGCGAGAACCCGCGCGGCACGTGGCCTACCGGGAGTCTCTGCATCTCTGTGAAGGTGGCCGCATTCAGGACCCGCACCTCGTCGGTTCCCTGGCAAAGAACGTAAAGCCGGGCTCCATCAGGGGAATACAGCATCTCAATGGGCGATGCATAATCGAGGTGATCGCCGAGGCGCGAAGCGTGGGTAGCGGCCCGCACAGTGCCGTTGCCGCGCAGACCCATCGCAAGTATCACGAGCCATGCGCCGCAGGCGACAGCGCCCACGGCGGCAAAGGACCGGCTTGCGAAGCGCTGTCTCACCGTGGTTCCTCGACCGTGACCACGCTGTCGATTGCAGGTTTTTCAATTGTCTGCGCCCGCCCGCTCGGCCACTGAATTACGACCTTGTCGACCGCCGCTGCCGGGCCCAGGCCGAAATGAAGGCGCCCGTCGTTCTGCGAAAGATAGCCGGATCCGGCGATGCGCTCTTCCATCCAATGCTTATCGCCTGCGAAGACTTCGACCCGTGCGCCAATGCCATCGTGATTGCTCTTGGTTCCCTTGAGCTTGATGGCGATCCAGTGCCCCGTGCCGGTCGACACATTGTGAACCAGCGTCGCCCTTGCCACCGAGGTTGACCACAAACGCGCCAACCTTCCCATCATTGTTGTAATCCGCAAAGCAGGCCCCGCGCGCCGTCGTGCGCACGCTCAGCACATCGCCGGAGTCGCGCGAAACATCGGCAAAACGCCCGTTGCCCAATCCGCGAAACAAGGAGTGCTCCTGCGGGATGAGGTGGATGAGACCGCCGTGGAAGACAAGAATGTCGAGCCAGCCGTCGTTATCGAAGTCGTAAACACCCGTTCCCCAACTCACATACTGCGCATTGGTTTGCGAAACGCCATTCGATGCGCCTCGGTCATCGAACCCCTGCTTCCCAGCGTTGCGCAGATAGCGGTTGTAGTGGCCGTCGGTCACCCAAAGATCGAAGGCGCCGCGATTCTCGAAGTCCGCGAACACCGGGCCCATGGAAGAAGTCGACTCGCCGTTCTGTCCGAAGGCCGTGCCGGTATCGTTCGCGACTTCCTCAAACGTGCCATCGTGCTTGTTGTGGAACAGGAAGTTCTCTGTGCGATCGTTGGCAACATAGATGTCATCCCACCCATCGCCGTCAAAGTCGGCCGCGGTTACGCCCATGGTGCGGCCCACAAACCCGGCGATCCCTGACTTCTCGCTGACATCGGTGAATGTGCCGTCGCAGTTGTTGTGAAACAGCTTGTTCGTGTCTCCCTCGTAATCGAGCGGTCCGGGATAGTTGTCTGCCGCATAGAAGGCGCGATACTTGGGATCGAATTTCACATAACGGCCAATAAACAGATCGACACAGCCATCTTTGTCGTAATCGAGCCATGTAGATGCGATGGCCCATCCTTCGACCTTGATGCCGGCCTTTTCTGTCACGTCCGTGAAATGTCCGTTGCCGTCGTTGTGATAGAGGATGGCTTTCCCGTAACCCGTCACCAGCAGGTCGACAAAACCATCGTTGTCAAAATCGGCCGCCGCGACCGCGATGGAATACATATCCGGATTGAGCCCGGACTTTTGCGTTACATCTGTGAAGTGACCATTGCCATCGTTGCGATAGAGGTGATTGTGGGGCAGAGGGTTCGGCTTGTCCTTCAATGGAAATGGGTGCATGGAGTCGTCGAGCGGGCGCCCGTTCACGACGTAGAGGTCAGGCAAACCATCGTTATTGAAGTCGAACCACACGCAGCCCGCGCCGGTGCCTTCAAGCAGCGACCCAAGTTTGCTCGAACCGAAGCTGTGCGTAAAGTTTATTCCGGACGCGTCGGTCGCATCTTCAAATCGAATGGACGATGTATCGGCTTTCGATGATGCTTCGGGCTTGTTAGCAGTTTGTGCCGCCGCATGGGAGGCGAGAGCGCAAATGAGCGACGATTGCGGATAAACAGGACGAGCGCTGCATCATTTCACTGGCCTCCAGGAACGGCCAGATGCTCCGAGCCGGTTAGATCGACTGGGGTGGTGGTGCGCAAGAGGACTTCAGGCACGCGATTCTCAGGGGCATGTTCAGGGCCGGCATGGCAGCCCACGCAGTAGCGTTGTTCTCCTTTGCGCACCCAGAACCAACCGTGCTCTGAGCGGAGGGTTGTGCCCTTGTCGTCAAGGAGAGTGAAGCGTATCGGTGCGTCTGCCGGGACCTTGACGAAGAATGAGCCATCCGATTCGACCGGAGCGTTTCCCAACACGGATGCGTTGCCATCGGCATCGAGCGACTCCATGCGGACCCTCGCGGGCTGTGCCTTCAATGCACCTTCGCGCGATTGCCGCGCGTCGAGCGCCAGAACATTCGCATAGTCCCATTTGTGCAGTGCCGTGGGGTGACGGTTGGGCCTGCTGCGAACGGCCTTGAGGACCGGCTCAACCACGTCTTCCCCACTGCGCGCCAGCAAGGTCGCCATCGATGGCGCTCCTGGCTGCCAGAGTTTCAATTCGAAATGCCCTCCCGCGGCAGCACGGGCGCTGACCACCCACTGTCCCGACGGAGTCTCAGCCACCGCTCCGGAGTAGTTGGCCGCCGGAGAGCTGATGGGCGTCTCTGTCGCGAGGGGCGAGGTAAACCGCGCCAACCGCGAACCGTGGGTAAATACCACATCGCCCGACGCCAACTGTGTTCCACCCCAGCGCGCAGCGCCGTGATCGCAGCGGTATGACTCGACACCGGACCCATCGGAGTAGACCAGAAACAGTTCCGGAGTTGCGCCCGCGTTGAGTTCTGTCCCCAGCGGATAGCCCGCCTGGAACAAAATGCGGCCATCGGCAACAACCGTCTCCGGCACCGCGCTCGCCGGAATGTAGGAGAGAGGAAGCACACTCGAACCGTCCAGGTTCGCGGCTTCCATTTGGAACGCGCGTTGGATAAGCCGCGAATACACGAGCCGATCACCAGGCAGGTACAACGGGCGAATTGCGTCGGTGCTGCCGCCGACTACCTTCCTCACGGAGCGGTCCGCGAAGGAAAACTCCCAGATCGACCATTTGTCGATGAGGTTCTGCTTTCCTGCAAAGAGCAACGTCGTACCGTCGAACGAAACATCAGGATCCGCGGTTTCTGCAAATCCCTCGAGCAGCGGTGTTGCCTGCCCACCACGCACCAGCAGCAGTTGCGCACCCTTTGGAAACCGCTCGCCTCCGCGTAAAGCGGCCAGCGGTTCATAAGCCGGGGTCTCCGTACAAATCAATACGGGAGCATGTTGCTCGATGGTCGCGACACCAAATCCGCAAAGAAGCAGCACGAGCGATGCCGGGATCATAACCGCCGCCGTGCGCGACATGAGGCTCATCCAAAAGCCTCCATGGCATTGTCTTGTACCGTTTCGCGAGAAGAAAGGCGCGAACGAAGTGCAATGTATGGATCAAGCGAGGCCATCATCTCGTCGAATTCAGAGAAACTCAGTGTCTGGTCCGCATCACTCCATGCCTTTTCAGGATTGGGGTGCACTTCGACAATCAGGCCATCCGCTCCCGCTGCGACAGCAATGCGCGCCAATGCCGGCACGAGATCGCGGCAGCCGGCCGCGTGGCTCGGATCCGCAATGACGGGGAGGTGCGAAACCTGCTTCAAAAGGGCGATGGCAGCGACGTCGAAGGTGTTGCGCATCGCCGTCTCAAAGGTCCGAATCCCGCGCTCGCAGAGAATGACGTTGGGATTGCCGTTGTCGAGAATGATCTGGGCGGAACGCAGGAAGTCGGCAATGGTGGCCATCATGCCGCGTTTCAGCAGGATCGGCTTGCCAGAACGCGCCGCGGCTTCCAGCAGCGCATAATTTTCCATGTTGCGCGTGCCGATCTGCAGGATGTCGGCATATGCGGCGACCAGGGAAACGTCGCATTCCGACATTACTTCAGTCACGATGGGAAGGCCGCTCTCCTGGCGAGCCCTTGCCAGCATTTTCAACCCGGCTTCGCCGTGCCCTTGAAATGCGTACGGAGAGCTGCGGGGCTTAAATGCCCCTCCGCGAAGGACTTGCGCACCCGCACGGCGAACGTGATTCGCAGTGGCCATCAGCTGGAACTCGGTTTCCACCGAGCAAGGTCCGGCCATGGTGATAAAGTCGCGGCCGCCGATTTCTGTATCCAGCACCGGCACGACCGTCTGGTCGCATCGCGCACTCTTCAGAACACCCGGAGAATCGCAAAAACGCTCGTGCCAAGTCTGACGCACGCCGTTTGCTCCATTCTGGGGAAAGGTCAGGCTACGCTCGTTGCGCGCTCACCGCCTCGTCCGAAAGATTGATGGTGGAAGGAGACTGTTTTTGTCCCCATCCCCTCTACGTTTCTAACGAGAGAATGAACCCTTGTCTGTGATGGATGAACTTGACTTGGTTGTCAGCGAGAAATTGCGAGCGGCGGAGGTCGAAATCCAAACGCCTCGTCGACAACCGCGGCAATGCCGAGCACCGTTTCGTCTTCAAACGGCCGCCCCGCGATCTGCACCGCGATCGGAAGGCCCTCTGGCGACCAGCCGACCGGCATCACGGCAGCCGGAGACGCGAGTACGTTGAACCACTGGGTGTAGCGCATCGCATCCAGGTACTCGACCTGTTGGCCTTGCACGTTCCACGCGCGCTCCCCATGCCGGAACGCGGGAACGCTCGCCACCGGGCACAGCAACACGGGAAATTCGTGCATCGCCTCGAGTGTTTTCGCGCGCAGCAGATCGAGTTCCGCCCACGCGTTCAGCAGTGCTGTCGCGTTCAGCGGCGGGACGGATTCGGCAATCGAGAGAAACTCCCGGAATATTGGACTCAACTGCTCGCGGTTGCCGCGAATCGTGGGCTCGTAGAACATGGCTCCGCATTGCACGAAGAACTTGTCCCACAATCTACGTAGTTGCTCCAGCGTACGGAGGCGAAACGGTTCAACGCGGAAGCCTGCGTCGCGCAACGCCTGGGCGGCCGCGTTGATTGCAGAGCGCGTCTCGGGCGTCACTGGTATCAGGCCGTCGTCTTCGAAGTAGCCGATGGCGTGCGTGCGTAACTCATCGAGCGTGGGCGTGCGGATCGAAACGGGCGGACTCACCGGATCATCCAGATCCTGCCCGGACAGGGTGCGAAACAGCAACGACACATCTCCTATCGTCCTGGCCATCGGCCCGATGGCGCCGAGAATTCCGAACGGACCGATACAGGGCGGCAGGTGGCCGCGCCCGGGGATTCGGCCCGGAGTAGGTTTGAGAGAACAGATGCCGGTGAAGTGCGCGGGCACCCGCACCGACCCGCCGCTGTCTGAGCCCAGGCCCGCGGCAGAAAGGCCGGCCGCAATGGCCGCCGATTCGCCGCCGCTCGAGCCGCCAGGCGTGCGCTCAAGATCCCATGGGTTGTTGGTGCGTCCGTGCAGCAGGTTCGCCGTTTCGTATGCCATCAGGAATTCAGGGCAGTTGGTGGTACCAAGGATCAAGGCTCCTGCGGCCCGCATCCGCGCTACAACCACTGCATCTTCTTGCGGCACATCATCCCGGTTGAGTATGCTCCCGATCTCGCAGCGATAACCCGCAGTGGCAATCGACGACTTGATGGTAACGGGTAGCCCATAAAGCGGACCCGTTGGCGCCTGCTTCGTTTCAATTGCCCGGGCCTGTGCCCGCACCCGATCCGCATCGAAATCCGCAAAAACATGCAGCTGCGGATCAAGCCGCTCAATCTGCCGGATGTGCGCCTCGGCCAGTTCCGTTACGCTGATCGCGTGTGCGCGCAGCATCTCGAGCTGGCGGGTCGCGGGCAACAATACAATCTCGGAAGCCGGTGAATTCACTGCGGCAAAGCTCGCGGGTGCACGGCCGTGTCATCGCTGGGACCCGATGGCATATCGCGATAATCGAATCGATACGATCGAACCGGCTCTCCTGAATCGAATCGATCGTTCCAGTTCAGCTGGTAGCTCAGAGCTCCGTCATCATCCGGGAAATTTTCGGTCTCGGGGTACGGGTACTTGCTCATCCCATGGAAGGGCATCTGCGACACCGTGAACGGCGAGGCGTCCCACCAGTCCATATCCTTCACAAACCCATTCGCATAGAAGAAGTAGTCGCGCCTCCAGCCCGACGGCAGGGGCGGCAGGCTCGCAGCGTCGAATTCGGTGGCGATCTCCTCCCCGCTGCCAAAGATCACGTACCGATTGTCGATGCCTTTGACGAGTTCGGTCACATCGCCGAAGCGCGTGTAGTTGCCGCGCTGGTGTTGAAAAGGTCCCGTCAGGCTCACGCGGTTGTAGTCATAGTCGAGATCTCCGGGACTGGCTCCATCGCTTTGCCGCGGATAACCGCGGAAGTGCAGGGTTGCCGTGGTCAGCGGCACATCGGTCGTGCGCGCTTCGGCATCGGTGCTCTGATCCACCAGCACCTGGTCCCAGTAGATCTCGAGATTGCTCATCAGCCGAATGCGGTGGGCGCCCGTCGGCACCTTGCCGGTCAGGTCCACCACGATGGTGCGCTCCAGGCCCGCGGGAAATCCCGCTTCACCCGTGATCCGCTGCCAGCTTCCATCCGGCATCTGCGCCTCAACGTAAGGCGAAACAGGCTTGGTGCCAGCCTGCCACGCCGCGTACAGCGACGTCGCACTGAAGTAGTTCACATAGCCCGTCATCAGCAGGCGGAGCGGGGACCGCGCGTCCAGCGGGCCGAGATCGAGTGTGAGGGCGTGGAGATTGGCGAACCCATCGTACGGCGACGCCGTGAACCCGCTCGCGAATTGGTGATCACGGCGGCTCAACGCATCCATTACATCGTGACCATTGCCGTCCCATGCGCCCATCGGCAGGCGTGTATCGCTCGAGGCCACCACGCGTCCCGATGCGAACGGCGGATCATCGAGGAAGCGCTCGTCTGGATTCACCTCAACGTTGGCAGGATGATCAACGGCAATCAATCGCAGCTGATCGATGTAATTCACTTCCTCCATGGGCTCCATGAAACGCAGGCTGAGCTTGCCGTCCACGCCGGCCAGTTGCGCGCCATCTACCTTGATCCACTCGCCCGGGTTCGGGATATTGCGCCGTGTGGGCGTGAACCAGTGCCCCACCACCGCCGCCCCAATCACATCCGTCACCAGCTTGTACTTCTTTCCGTCCCATGCAAACAGCACCGGGCATGAACTGCCACGGCGGTCTGCTTCCTTCATCGGGATTACCGCGCGTCCGTCGGCCAGTTTTGGCAAGTCGACTTCGTCCTGCAGCACCCCGGTCGGCCACAGAATCCGCAGCAGATCGATCCCGTCCGCCCGGCCGAGACCGACAAGGATCTGCGGCGCAGCCTGTGTCTGATAGCCTACGGACCCGGCGAGTTCCCACTTCTGCCAGTGACCATCGGCAAAGATTTCCACCTTCACACCCAGTGCAGTTTTGTTGTCCGCATAGCCACTCAGGTCGAGCCGTGCGAAATGGTTCTTGTTTGCGCCCACGTTGTGCAGCAATACCGGTGGTGCGTTCAACTGCGTCACAATCAGATCAGCCGCACCGTCACCATCCACATCGGCTGCGATGAGGCCGCGCGGATTGCTCAGTGCCACCTCGTCGAGCCCCAGGGTGCGGCTCACATCTTCAAAACCTCCGTCGCCACGATTGCGCAGCACCCGTACACGCGGTCCCGTCGCTGTCTCCACAATGGCAGCCAGGTCGATCCATCCGTCGTTGTCAATATCAATCGGCGTCAACCCCCAACCGTGGTTTACCCCCGCGAGGGGAAGCTCGACACGCTCGAAACGGCGGCCGACATGATTTGGACCCTCCACGTTGCGCCACAGACTAAGCCCCGGGGCTCCGGCGTGCGTGACGGCGATATCCATCCAGCCATCCTTATTGAAGTCCAGCACAGCGATCCCCTCGCTGGGCGGCAGTTTCACACCTTCGTAGAGTGGCTGCGTGGGGTACTTGCCTTCCCGCGGGTTTACGTAAAGCATGGGTGAAGCCCCATCACCCGTCATCGCCAAGTCCACGGCGCGGTCGTTGTTGAAGTCCGTCAAAATGGCGGCAGCCGTTGTGCCACTTCCACCCAGTCCCGTCGGCTCAGTCCATTCTGTGAAGGTTTTGTTGCCGTTGTTGCGCCACAGTACATTGGGTGCGTCGCCGGGCTTCAAACCAGAGCCCGTCACCAGCAGGTCGAGATCGCCATCATGATCGAAGTCCACAAACGTGATTCCTGAAGGCCGGTTGCGCGCCGCCAGTCCTGCTTCCGCCGTTGCATTCTCGAACTTTCCGTTGCCGAGGTTACGGAACAACAGCAACGCTTCATCCGTCGCAACTGCAAGATCATTGAGACCGTCGCCATCGTAGTCGCCCACGGCACATGCCACGGCATGTCCTGACGCCTTCAATCCGGCTGCCTCAACATCCACCGGCTCAAAGGCTCCATTGGGATTGCGATGCAGTACGCTGATCGCGTGCTCGCCCGACTGCGTCAGCACCAGGTCCATCGCACCCGAACCCATCACATCCAGCATGCAGGCGCCGCCGGTAAACGAGGCTGCCGATTCTTTCGATGCCGAAGCCTTCGCGATCATCGGACGAGCTTCCAGAGTCACCGGAATCATTGCCCGGCTCGCGGTCTCCGGCCCCTCAATAGGGGTCACCGTGGAGTAGCGCCCCTGCTCGCCGTACGCCAACCCGATGGCCGCCGAGATCTTTGCGCTGGTCAAATGCTGAAATCGCTTGAAGTGGTCCTTCGCCTCCTGCGTATGCCCGGCCCGCTGCAGCGCGCGCGCCAGCGCGAATTCTGCCGACGCGTGCAGAGCATTCACCCCGAGCGCTTGCTCGAGAATCGCAATCGCCTGGTCGAATTGCTTCATCTCCGAGTAGCAAACGCCTTCGAAGTAGTAGGAGTCCACATCCTGCGGATCGAGCTTCACCGCTTCCTGAAAGCTCTTCAAGGCCTCATCCAGTTCGTTGCCGGCGTGCTGGGCCAGGCCCAGGTTGTACCAAGCTTGTGGATTCTTCCCATCGAGAACGATGGCCTTCTGCAGGGCGGCCTTCGCTTCATCCAGCTTCTGAAGCGTCAGCAGCGCGATGCCTTCGTTCACGAAGGCCTGTGCCAGCTTCGGATCAGCCTTCACTGCAGCCGCAAAGCTTTCTGCAGCCTTGTCAGTGAACTGCTGTCCCATTTGCGCAACGCCGCGGTTGTTGAGTCGCACAGCTTCCTGATAGTTGACTGGCTGCGCAACCACGGGCAGCGCCGCCAACGTTGCGACCAACACAAGCTCAATGATCCTCTTATCTCGAATTCCCACTTCCGCTCCCGCGATCAGTCCTGCCAACGTCAGTGTATTGACCCCATCCAGTGTATTTGAGCCGCGCGAACACGGGCATGAACTCCCGTTTCGGCTACGACCCTGCGATAATAAGGGCGATCAGCTAGAAACAGGATGAACAGGCCGGCAGACCTCGGTAACGTGCCCCCCTTTATACTCTGACTTGTGAACTCACCGCTCAGCACGATGGATTGGAGTACTTTTCTCTCGCGACCTCGGCTGCCATCTCCACCGCTAGGCGTGCTCGACATCCTCTACCGCCAGCCGATGCTCATCACCGGCGCCGGCGGTTCCATCGGTTCGGCCCTGTCCCAGCGGGCCGCCGCATTGACACCCTCCGCCTTGTTACTACTCGATACCTCGGAGAGTCGTCTCTACGAACTGCAGCAGGACGGTGGTTTGCCCGGCTCGATGACGGCGATCCTCGGCACTGTGAACGACCGCACCCTGCTCGATGAAGTTTTCACGGCACATGCTCCAAGACTGGTCTTCCACGCCGCCGCTTTCAAACATGTTCCCTTGCTCGAGCAGCAACCCCTTGCCGCCGTCGCCAACAATGTCTTCGGTACGCTCTCACTTACCCGTGCTGCCGAGGGCCACGACGCCCGGGTTGTGCTGCTCTCCACAGACAAGGCTGTCGAACCTACGTCGGTGATGGGCGCGACAAAGCGGATTGCGGAGCAGATAGTGTTGTCTGCGGGGGGAATTGTCCTGCGTCTCGGCAACGTCCTCGGCAGTCGCGGCAGCGTGACTGAGACGTTCGCCCGCCAGATCGCGACCGGGAAGCCGCTCACCGTGACCGACCCCGCTGCCCGTCGTTATTTCCTCACCATCGCCGAAGCTGTCAACCTGCTGCTCATCGCGGGCGCCGAATCCGACGGTCCTGCCATTCTGGCGCCTGAGTTGTCTAGTCCGCACTACATCACCGACCTGGCGCATTTCATGGCGCATGCATTGGCTCCCGATCAACCCGTCGATATTGATTTCATCGGCACGCGTCCCGGCGACAAGGAAGCCGAGAAGTTCTGGTCGCAAGCCGAAATCCCACGTCCCGCCAACGAGCTTGGGCTTCTAACCATTCAGTCCGAGATACTGACCGACGCAGAGCTTGAGACCCGTCTGGCAGCGCTGCGCGGCGCCGTCGATGCCCGCGATCTGGCCGGTGCGCTGATTGAATTGTGTGCCATCGTTCCCGATTACGCTCCGAGCGCAGCCCTACAGTCCCTCGCAGGTCATCGAGTCTCTTCATGACAAGCGGCGAATCCAAGCGGCGCCGCATCGGTGTCATTACGACTTCGCGAGCAGACTACAGCCATCTCTACTGGCCGCTGCGGGAGCTTGCCGCGAATCCTGGGATCGAGCTCGGGGTGTGGGTCATCGGTTCGCACTTGTCGCCGGAATTCGGCTCAACGGTTCGCGAAATCGAATCCGACGGATTTCCCATCCTCGGACGCATCGAGTGCCTGCTCAGCTCCGACACCGACACGGGGATGGCCAAGACAATCGGCGTCGCCGTCCTCGGACTCGCCGACGCTCTTAGCGCCAATCGCCCCGACTTGTTGTTGTTGATCGCAGATCGTTACGAGATGCTTGCGCCCGCGGCAGTGGCTTGCGCGCTGCGCATTCCCATCGCTCACATCGAAGGTGGCGAGATCAGCCAGGGCGCGATCGACGATGCAGTTCGCAACGCCATCACCAAGCTGGCCCATATTCACTTCACATCCACCCCCACCGCACGGCGCCGAGTCATTGCCATGGGCGAGGAACCCTGGCGCGTCCATCACGCCGGGGCTCCGTCAATCGATCATCTTCACCGTTCCGTGTTGCTCGAACGCGGCTCTTTACAGTCGCGCCTGGGCCTTTCTTTAGCGCGCCCGTCGCTTCTGGCCGCATGGCATCCGGTCACCATCTTGAACGACACCAACGCGGAGGCCGACGCCCTCTTCTCGGCGCTCGCACAGATCGCCGGCCAACTGATTTTCGTGTACCCCAACGCCGACGCCGGCAGTCGCGTTCTCGTCGATCGCACCCGCGCGCTCTCGGCGGTCCGGCCGCAGACGCATATCTTCATCAATCTGGATGCCGTGACCTACTGGAGCCTGCTCGGCCAGGTCGATGCAATGGTCGGTAACTCGTCCAGCGGCATCATGGAGGCGGCTTCCTTCGCACTCCCCGTGGTCAATGTTGGCATGCGCCAGCAAGGGCGTGAGCGTGCCCCTAATGTTATCGATACTCCAGCCAATACAGCCATGATCCTCTCTGCGCTGGGGCGCGCCATGAGCGCTGAATTCAAACAATCGCTAGCGGGTATGGCCAACCCTTACGGCAATGGCACCGCCGCAAGAACCATCGCCAGCGTCTTGGCGGAGGTTTCGCTGGAAAGTCTGATCATCAAACAGCCTATGCCGCTACCTCGGGTCGACCAGGACCCGAGCCAAATTGAGTTTCTCCGGGGAGCCAGCATCCTCATGAGCTTCCGAATTCCTCTTTCAGCACCCGACATCACCCAGGCGGAGATTGACGCCGTAACCGCAGTCCTGCGTACTCCGCAACTCAGCATCGGCCCCCAGGTTCTTGCGTTCGAATCGGCGCTCGCTGAATTCCATCGCATGCCCCATGCCGTAGCCGTCAGTTCGGGCACCGCGGGCCTGCACATCGCCCTTGTCACACTTGGCGTCGGTCCCGGCGACGAAGTGATTGTGCCCTCTTTCGCGTTCATTGCAGTGGCCAACGCTGTGCTCCAGTCCGGCGCCGCCCCGGTGTTTGCAGATATCGATCTCGTCACGCTCAACCTCGATCCAGCTCGCGTCGAGGAAGCCATCACGCCGCGCACGCGCGCCATTATCGTGGTTCATACTTTTGGTGTTCCCGCACGGATGGATGTGCTGCGCGATGTCGCGATACGAAACAACCTGGTGATCCTGGAAGACGCATGCGAAGCCATCGGAGCTGAATTTCGGAACCGAAAGGTGGGCACATTTGGCGACCTGTCGGTCTTTGGCTTCTATCCCAACAAGCAACTCACCACAGGTGAAGGGGGTGCGGTCCTCGTCCGCTCAGCAGAACACGCTGCGCGACTGCGCAGTCTCCGTAATCAGGGGCGCGCGGGTTTGGAATGGCTCGATCATGCCGAACCCGGCTACAACTATCGTCTCTCGGAACTTGC
Source organism: uncultured Acidobacteriota bacterium (assembly GCA_963744185.1). Classification (GTDB taxonomy): domain Bacteria; phylum Acidobacteriota; class Terriglobia; order Terriglobales; family Acidobacteriaceae; genus Telmatobacter. The sequence goes on from CAVUSR010000006.1 coordinate 38,377, forward strand.
CTGCGCTCTCGGACGGGCGCAACTCAGCAGGCTCCAGGAAATGCTAGCCATGCGACAGGCCGCTGCTGAGCGTTATCTTGCTCTCCTCGCAAACGTCGCCGACCTCGTACTACCGCCGTCCCAGTTGCCCGGCGCCACTATCAGCTGGTTCGTGTTCGTTGTGCGATTACGCGACCAACTCACTCGCGACCGCGCTCGATCTTTTCTGGCTGCGCGCGGCATTGCCACGGGACGCTACTTCGCCCCTATTCACCTTCAGCCTGCATATCGCCACTATCCTACCGCCAGGGTGACGCTCCCCAATACTGAATATGTCGCCCAGCGGACATTGGCGATTCCCCTGTTTAATCGAATTACCGAAGCAGAACAAGCTGAAATTACAGAAGTACTAGCCCAGATACTAGTTTCTTGATAGAATGAGTCTCGTAAGTTAGTTAGATTCCTCAAGCCCACACCTGATTAAAGCAATCCTATAGCCGCGAAAGCGCACCGGGTTTATGCGGGTGTAACCTTCAGTCTTTAGCATAAAAGTGATTGAGTGCTAGGACATTGAAACGGCTCTCGGCAACTCTGTAGGTCGGTCTTGCATCAGTAGCAAGGTAAGGGCAAAAACGTTGATTCAGCTGGGCTAATTGCAGGTTTTGGTGAGCTGCGTGTGCTGCTTCCCATAACTGGATGTGCCGTGCGATGTGTTCCCATAGTGGAATCTGCGCGGCGGATTCCTCCTTGTCGGGTCGTGGTGGCGCCTGCAACTCTCCTTAGCCTTGAATCTCACCCAGTTTTGAAGAGCAGGTGTTTATGGTAGTCAAAGCTCAAAGTAAAGGTCGGGGACTTTCTGGACTTCACGTCGGCACGGACAATGTGCGGCGTTACTTCCCGAAGAATATCTCGACGATTGAATTGCAGTTGGATCACCTTCGGATCCAGTGTGGACTGGCGCCAGACTTCTGGCAGGGCCAGCCCGAGATCTATGACCCGCGCCTCTGCGCATGGCTTGAAACCAAGCACATGCACACCAGCCGCGATCGCACTCCTGTTCCGCTGGCGATGATTCCTGCGGGCAACAACTCGTTTCGTCTGCAGCCGGTGAGCGTGGGAGGGCCAGCTCGGCCGCGCCTTCACAGCCAACCCGCTGCTTAGTTTGCAACTCCGTCGACCGCCGGAGGTTACGCGCTGCCCTTATCGCGTAGCCTCCGGCTTTGTGCTTCTATTGAGAACGTTTTCTTTTCCCGAGGCGTCGGTTCCTTAGGCGATTAGATCGTTTAAATGATGTGAGCAGCGAGTTGTAGACTCGGGAAAGATGACGACCTCCCAGCTTCAATCCCTTATTGAGCGCTACTTCGCTGCGGGCCCTGACGCCATTGGCGATCCGACGGCCCTCGACGTCTTCGGGCAGTTCCGCGGAGCCCTCGAACGCGGCGAGATCCGATCTGCATCCCCCAGCCCGCTCTCTCCGACAGGCTGGAAGGTCAATGTGTGGGTCAAGCAGGGCATTCTCCTGGGTTTCCGCCTCGGGGTGCTTGAAGATATGCCCTCCGGTGGATTTTCCTTCGTTGACAAGAGCACCTATCCCGCTCGACGTATGAGCGTCATCGACGGTGTTCGCATAGTACCCGGCGGATCATCCATTCGCGCCGGGGCTTACCTCGCCCGCGGCGTTGTCTGCATGCCGCCCGCCTATGTCAACGTGGGGGCGTGGGTAGATGAAGGCACAATGGTCGATTCGCATGCCCTAGTTGGCTCATGCGCGCAGATCGGTAAGCGGGTTCACCTCAGCGCCGCCGCCCAGATCGGGGGCGTGCTCGAACCTGTGAACGCAAGTCCTGTCATCATCGAGGATGACGTACTGGTGGGTGGTAACTGCGGCGTATACGAAGGCGCCATCGTGCGGCGGGGTGCGGTGCTTGCAGCAGGCACCATCCTCACCCGCGGAACTCCCGTCTTCGATCTCGTCCATGGCAACGTGCTGCGCTCCGGCGACGATCTCCCGCTCATCATTCCGGAAGATGCGGTTGTCGTCCCCGGCTCACGCGCCGTCACCCGTGGCAAAGGTCAAGAATGGGGCCTTAGCCTCTATGCCGCGGTGATCGTGAAGTACCGCGATGACAAAACCAGCCTGAGCACTACGCTCGAAGATCTGCTGCGGTGAACTCCGCCGCCGACACAAATCCAGACACGATCCGATGGGGCGTCATCGGACCAGGCCGCGCCGCTGCCCGTTTCGCGCAGGGTCTCGCCGGCGTCCCAGGCGCGGCACTCATTTCCGTCTGGGGCCGCAACCACAACCGCGTTCAGGCCTACGCACAGCGGTTCAACGTTCCCCACACAGCCGCCACGCTCGACGCGCTGTTCACCGCGCCAGTCGACGCAGTTTACGTAGCCACCCACCCTGACACGCACGCCGCCCTCTGCATCGCCGCGCTCGCAGCGGGCAAGCATGTGATGTGCGAAAAGCCTTCCGCGCTCAATGTACGCCAGCTCGAATCCGTCCTCGCCGCAGCGCGCGGTCACGACCGCCTCTTCATGGAGGCCATGAAGACGCCATTCTTTCCGTTATATCGCAAGCTCCGCGCGCATCTCGCAGCCGATCCCATCGGCCCCATCGGCTTTGTTCGCGCCGGCCACAGCGATTCCACCCTCGCGCCCGAGTACCCACTGCACTTCGCGGAATTGGGTGGCGGCGGCATCCTGGGCATCGGTCCCTACGAAGCCTTCCTCGCCCTCGACTGGCTCGGCAAGTTGAAGCGAGTGCAAACCATGGGTCGTCTGAGCCCCGCAGGAGTCGACAGCTTCGCCCTTTTCCAGACCGAGCACCAAGGCGGGATGGCGCAACTCCACACTGGCCTCGATTTGCTAAGCCTCGGAGAAGCCCTGCTCTGTGCCCCCTGCGGTTACGCCCAGATCCACGCTAATTGGTGGAATCCCTCGCGTGCCACGGTCCACTACGTTGATGGTCGCGAAGCTCTTCTCGATGAGCCCTTCGCGCATGGCGGATTCAACTACGAAACGGAACACTTCTGTCATCTCATCCGCAACGGTCTTCGCGAAAGCCCAGAGATCAACCACGCACTCTCACTCGGAATGGCCAGCATGCTGGAAGAAGCCCGGATGGCGCTGGGCGTTCATTATCCCGGCGAGTGAACAATAAACGGCCGCTCGAAGGGAGCGGCCGTTTATTTCTAACGCGTGTAACCTTATTTCTGCGGAGTGTTGACTTGCCCCGTCGCGTTGGGGGCCTGTGGCGCGGGTTGCGCAGGCGGCTGTACGCCAGGTTGCGCTTCTCCTGTCGCTCCCGGCTCCGTCTCCTGCACACCGATCGACTGCCCTGAAACGACCATTTCCACACGCCGATTTTGCGCCCGTCCCGAGTTGGTTGAATTGTCCGCGATCGGATGCGTCTTGCCGAAACCTTGAGCGGTAATGTTCGTATCGGCTACACCCTGAGTTACCAGGTAGTCACGCACGGCGCCGGCCCGCTGATCGGAAAGCTTCTGGTTGTAGTCGTCCGAACCGATGTTATCCGTGTACCCTTCCACCTGCATCTTCAGCCCTGGATATGCAAGCAGAATGCCTGACACCTTCGCCAGCTTCTCGCGCGCTTCAGGCTTAAGTGTGTATTTGTTGAAGTCAAACAGGACGTCCGACATATTCACGATAAGCCCGCGCGCCGTTTCCCGCGTCTGCAATACCTGATTCAACTGCTGTTTCAACCTCTCGCGCATCTGCTCGGTCTGCTGCCGGGCTGAATCCGCCTGCTGTTGGGCCAGTTGTGCCTGCTGCCGGGCCGCGTCTGCCTGCTGCTGGGCCTGCTGTGCCTCCGCTTCAGCCGTCGCGCGCGCCGCGCGCGCCTGCTCCGCTCGAGCCTTGGCCTCTTCCGCGGCAGCTTCAGCCTGCGCACGCTGCGCAGCGTCCTGTGCTGATTGCGCCTGCGCGTCCCGCGCCTGCTGTTCGGCCTGCTCGCGCGCTCTGCGCGCGGCTTCTTCATCTTCTGCCTTGATCTTGCGAATCGTAATCAAACGCGCATCTTCAGCGGTTTGGACCGCCTCGCGCGCATAAGTAATGGTCTGTTTGCGATCCTTCTTGTGCGCATCGATCTGTTCGGCGTTCAGCAGCGCTGTCTTGGCGGTCGCCATTGTGTCGGCGGCATACTTCTCCGCCCCTGCCGCATCGGCGATTTGTACCGCGTTCTCCGCTTCATACAATTCCAACGGCGAGCGCTCATTGCGTGTAATAGGATGCAACTCGGCGTGCCTGCCTGCAGTCTCCGCATACGCTCCGCGCGGCAGCAGCGTGTAATGCACGTTCACTTGCTCGATCACGCCCTGCGTACGATCCTCTACCACGTTTTGCATCACCACCACATCGCTCGGGATGCTTACGTCGTAATACGGCTCCGCGGTCACAATCAGCCCGAATGCCTGAAGGTCTGTCGTGACATTCATTTCTACGCGGTCTTTCCCTCCGGAAGGAAGCACTTCCCCTAGCCGCATGGGCCGCCCTTCCGGTGTGATGGCCCAAATTACGTAAGTCAGATACTCAGGACCAAAACCGTTCGCAGGCGTCAGCCCCTCGAGATTCATCGCGATGGTGGTCCGGCCCAGTTTTGCATCCACTTTGGCGGTGCCCTTCGCGCTCGGCATCAGGCTCGTTCCCTGAAATCCGATTTTCGTGGAACCATTGCGGTGGAAGAAGTTGATCGCGGGAATATCACGCGCCACCACCTGGATTTTGTACAACGGTGTCGTAGTGTCGCCGAATTGCGCCGCTGTCTGTGGATTCTGTGGATTGGGGTCCGTAGGATTTGGATCCTGCGCGCAGAGGTTGACCCCCGCCGCGAGAGCCAACGCTAGAACACTCATAATCGCTCTACTTGAAGACATCGGTAACACCCTCTCATATTTTCGTTATTTCGTTTGGTTGTTCATCGCACGAAATGCTGTTCCACCTATTGGATGGATGCCACCCGTCCGGGGCAAGTTGTTCTGCGAATAGAGCAAGAGAAAGTCTGTACCTCAAAGCAACTCGCGGGAGTTACAGGGTTACAGAGCCGCTCCATCTTGGACCTTCAGCCTTTCGGCATTTACTAAGCTTTTCGGCATTCACTGAGAATTCATTTATTGCCAGCCTGCCGCCATCGAGGCTTCCGCATCTCCGTCATCTGAGGCTTCGAATTATGTCCGCTGACGAACGAAATCTTGCCTTTGCCGGTTCCGCGGCGCACGACTTCGCAGAAATGGACGATGCTCGTATCTCTGCCCATCACTGGAAGATTATGTTCATTTCCGGCATGGGCTTCTTCACTGACGCTTACGACCTGTTCATCATCGGCGTCGTGATGACGCTTTTGAAGCCTCTATGGCACGTCAATGCGTTGGAAGAGAGCCTCGTCGAATCCACAGCGCTGCTCGCTTCCGCTCTTGGCGCATTGCTGTTCGGTCGCGTAGCCGACATGGTGGGACGCAAGCGCATCTACGGAGTCGAAGTCCTTGTTCTCGCCGCCGGCGCCATCGCCTGCGCATTCGCGCCCAATATCCTCTGGCTTATCGGCCTCCGCTTCATCCTCGGTATCGGGATCGGCGGCGACTATCCTGTCAGCGCCACCATCATGGCTGAATACGCGGGAAAGCGTCATCGCGGCCTCATGGTCACGCTCGTATTTGCCATGCAGGCTGCGGGCCTCATCGTCGGACCGCTCTTCGCCGCCTCGCTCCTCTCCACCCATCTTTCGCACGACATTATCTGGCGCATTCTGGTCGGCTTCGGGGCAGTCCCCGCGCTTGCCGTCTTCTGGCAACGCCGCAAACTCAAGGAGACACCCCGCTTCCTCGCCGCAAACAGCATGCACGAAGACGAGACCGGCAAGATCATCCGCATCGACACCGGCGCCGCCCAAAGTCAGTCCGTGTCCTTCTGGGATGGCTTCCACCGCCTCGTCAGCGACGACAAACTGCTGCTGCGACTCATCGGCGCCAGCGGCGCCTGGTTTCTCATGGACGCTGCTTACTATGGCAACACCGTCTCGAGCCCGCTGGTTCTCTCCGCGCTAGGCAGCAATCACTCGCTGCTCAACAAAACTCTCACGCAACTCGGCATCTTCGCCGTCTTCGCATTACCCGGCTATGTTGTCTCTGCGCTCACCATGGACCGCCTTGGCCGCAAGACCATCCAGAGCATGGGATTTGCTTTGATGGCCGTCACTTTCGCACTCCTCGCCCTTATCCCCGGCATCGAGAAGATGACGACATCGTTCCTTGTCATCTACGGTCTCAGTTTCTTCTTCACGGAGTTCGGACCGAACGCCACAACTTTCGTCTATCCGTCCGAGATTTTCCCTGTTCGCGTGCGCACAACCGCCCATGGCGTTGCCGCTGCCATGGGCAAACTCGGAGGCTTCTTCGGGGTCTTTCTATTTCCCTACCTAATGCATTGGCGCGGACTTTCCGCGGCAGAAACCGCAGCCGCGATCGCCAGCGTGGCGGGATTGTTTCTCACCGTGTTTACTTTGCCGGAGCCAAAGGGCAAGAGCCTCGAGGAACTCTCATCGGAACCATCCACTCCAGCCGAGCGCGCCGAAGCCGCATAAATCCTCACCAGGCCCGTCACGCGCCGCGCGGAATTCACAGCCAGAGTGCGGTGTGTCCGGTACAAGCCTTGGCTGCGTGCTCCACAAGCAACTCGGCCAACTCGAAACCGTGCCGCGCGAAATACCACGCGGCGCCATGCACGCGCTCTTGCAAATGCCCCCCTGGAAACAGGGCCACCGAAATCGCCTGTGCATGCCGCCCCAGGCTTTCCTCTCGCTGCACCTGAAAGTTCGCTGCCAGTCGTCGCAGGCGGTTCATCTGGTAGCGCATCTTGCTGGCCGCAGTCCCGGCCGACCGTCCCAGTTCCGGGTTTAGCTTCTCCATCCACTCCAGCAAATTGGTCAATTCGGCGTCCAGAGCCGTGCCGGCAGCAGCCAGCTTGCGTTTCCCCTCCACCGGAATCGCACGAGAGCCGAGCAACTGTGCCAGCGAATCCGCTGTCTCGCTGAACACCCGCTCCAGCGGAAGATCATGCTTGCGCAGCAACTCAGCGATGCCTGGCTCCACCACGGTTGCCGAGAATCGCGGATGCACCGGCGTCATGCGCCCGAGAATCCTCTGGAACAATACGGCCGATTGTGCGAAGTAAGCTACCTCTGCCGGGCCGCCGATTGTCAGTGAAGTCGCAAATAGAAAATCCTGAAACACGGGCCGCAGCAGCGCCGACGGCGAAATCCGCTCCGGCGCAGCAGCAAGGATACTTGTAAGGTCGGCCGTGGAGTACTTCTCGCGGCCCGCCTGCCAAACCCCACCCGGGTCCGCAGCGCCCGATGGAATGCGCTTCAACGCCACGCGCGCGCCGGTCTTTTCATCCATCAGGAACAACAGACTCGAGTTGGGCGCAACAGCAACCTGCTCGTGATACCCGGCAGCGGTCAGCTGCTGCCCGCGCTCCACCAAAGCGGCGTGCAACTCGTCGGCACGATGAATTGCCTCAAGCAGTACTGGCGCGCCCATCCCATGCACCGCGCGCGAGTCAGCGTCGAACACCAGCAACCCCTGCGCCGCAAAAACCTTGCGATAGAAATCCCCAAACGCCTCCGCGAACGTGCGGCCCGGCTTGTACGCCTCGGCCAGCGCTTCAAGCGCATCCGAATAGCCCAGCAACTCCCCTGCCTGGTCCAGCAGAGCAATCACGCTTTCATCCAGTACCAATCCGCCCACGGGCACCGCGGCACTCGGCGTCGCTTCATACTTCAGCGTTCGCAGCTCTCTCCGTGCGGGAAATGCAACCGACTGCACCTCGGCAAAGTCATGATCCTCGCTGGCCAGCCAGAAGATCCCCACATGGGCCTGTCCCGCGGCAGTAGCTTGCCGCGCGCGTGCCAACGCTGTCGCCGCCTTGAAGGGGGTAAATAGCGGCCCACCGAACAGCGATACTTGTTGTCCCGTCAGTATGGCTCCCGCTCCGCCACGGAGTGCGTCGAGCGCGGGTGTAGACGCAGGCCCCGGGTTCTGTTCGGCAAGGATCGACACCAGTTGCGGCCAATGGGCCGGCCGCGGAGCACGTTCGCGATACCACGCTTCGCCAAGCCCGGATTGACTCGGCCGGGTCCCATAAAACGCACGCGCGCCGGATGCTCCGGAGCAGAAGTCCAGGTAAAGCCGGCTCAATCCCGGAGCCACGGTGATCGGATAACAGTCTGCTGTCGTCAACGTATTCACTTTCGCTCGAACTTCGTCCGGAAGAAACCGGCGGGATCAGTTGGGAAGTACAACGGCTGACTTAAGGATGCCACGCGCCCCCCATTCGATGCACTTGTCGTACGCTACTTCGCCCTCGCTCGTCTACACTCTCAAGTGAGGAGACACCCGCCCGCGATGCCCACCAGCAAGAAGACTCCACCTAAGCCAAAGAATTCCGCCGAAACTCGCGCCTCTAAATCCAAACTGCCCAAAAAGAAACATCTCAAGGCCGCCGGCAAGTCCGCCTCCGGCGAGGCAAAACTCCTCAGCTCCCAAATCGTCTACCAGGGCCCGCTCTTCCGCGTCACCAAGGACCAGATCGTTGAGCCGGGCGGAAAAGAAAGCACCCGCGACGTGGTGCGCCACAACGGGAGCGTCATCATCCTCGCCATCGACAACTCGAAGAGCAAAAAAGACCCCTGGATCGTGATGGAGCGCCAGTATCGCCATGCCGCCGGCCGCTTCTTGTGGGAGTTGCCCGCCGGCAAGCTCGATGCCGGTGAAGAAGCCCTCTCAGGCGCTCAGCGCGAACTCGAAGAAGAGACCGGTTACCGCGCCAAAAAGTGGAAGCCGCTCGTCGAGTACTTTGCCAGCCCCGGATTTCTCGGCGAATCCATGAAGGTTTATCTAGCAGAAGGCCTCATTGCCGGCGACGCCCACCCTGAAGAGGACGAAAACATCGAGCTGCGTCTTATCAAGCTTTCTGACGTCCTGAAGCAGATCGAGAAGGGCAAGATCATGGACGGCAAAACCCTTTCTTGTGTTCTCCTCTACGATCATCTGCGAAGAAGTAAAAAGAAATAGACAAGACTTATTCGAGAAATTACGTCAATCGAGAGCGTTTGTATATCATCCCGCCAATGATTTGAGAGCCTGTATGTTAAACAATCTACGATACTTGCTACAGTTCCATTGAATCTGAGTCGGCCCCGTTTGATTCCTGAATAACGATAGCGTCGAAGAACCAACCTCTGCATTGATTCAATCGTCCTAGAAGATAGCGGCTGATGAATCCCGAAGTCACAGTTCATTCGCCGTGTACTTTTCACGATGCAAGGAAGGCGGGAGCCTGTGGCTGCACAGTACAAAGGTAAGGTCAAGTGGTTCAACAATGCCAAGGGCTACGGATTCATCGGACGTGAAGACGGGCCAGATGTATTCGTCCATTACTCTGCGATTCAATTGGATGGCTATAAAACCCTGAAAGAAGGCGATGACGTTGAATTCGACATCGTTCAGGGTCAGAAAGGACCTCAGGCCGATTCCGTGATTCGCCTGAGGGATAACGCCGCCCACAACGCAGCTTAGAGTTCTTTGATTCGTCGTAGTGCCGGGCAACACCCCATACGGGTGAATTGGGTTAGTGCGCCCACTTCACCCTCGTTCATCACAACATAAACTGCGCCGAGTGGAAGACCGCGCCGAGTGACCCAGACCGCGCCGAGTGGCCCGACTGTCTCTCGACATTTTGACTATTTGTCTCTAAACCTCGGGACCATCTCTTCGGCTCACCCCGCCTGCCAGAACCGAAGCTACCGCACACACTGTCAGGATCCCTCCGATAATCGCCAGAGATAGTGTGATAGGCACTTCCAGCCACTTCGCCGCCAGCATTTTCAACGCGATAAACGCCAGCAGTGCTCCCAATCCGTAGTGGAGATAGCGCAGGCGGTCCAGCATGCCTGCGAGCACAAAGTACAACGAGCGCAATCCCAGGATCGCCGCGATGTTTGACGTGTACACCACGAAAGGATCGTGCGAGATGGCCAGGACCGCCGGGATCGAGTCCACGGCAAACAGCAGGTCCGTCACTTCCACTGCAACGATCACCGGTAGCAGCGAGCCCTTAGCCGGCTGCATCCTCCGGATCCACTCCGGGATGGCAGCCTTGGCGGACCCGCCTCGCACCAGGCGCCATGCGGCATACAACAAAAACACTCCGAAGACGTAGCTGATCCACTCAAAGCGGCTCAGCAACGTGACGCCCGCGGCGATGAACAGCGCCCGTAGCACCACCGCCCCGGCCACGCCATACAAAAGAACCTTGTGCTGGCGAGGAGCGTCGATACGGAATCCCTGAAAAAGCACGAGAAAGACGAACAGGTTGTCGATGCTGAGCGATGTCTCGATTGCGTAGCCGGCCACAAACTGCAGCGCCGTCGTATGCCCCTGTTTCAGTGCGATCCATCCCGCAAAGGCCGCAGCCGCGGCCGCAAGGAACGCCGTCCACAGCCACGCAATCATCTGGGCGCGCCGCGAGTCGCGCTTGTGCCCCGGCAATGCTGAATCCATCGTCAGCAGCAGCGCGACCGCCGCATGAAACCCGATCCACCATGCCCATGACGCGCCGCCAATCATGTCTGGATGCTACTAGACGCCCGTTAGCGCCCTCCTCTTTGCGGTTCAGTGTCTGCTTCGCACAACGATTTCACAAAGCGGGAGGCGTTGGTCACTCCGCGGCGCAGGTGCCGTCTTCGCTACCCGCCACCTGCAATCTCTCGCTTAGAATCGGTTTGTGGCAACCAATGAAGCGAGCAACCCTGCCAACTGGGTAGGGCGCCTGATCGACAGGCGATTCCCCCTCTTTGAATGGCTCCGGAGCGCTGAATCCGGGGAGATCTTTCGCACCGAACTCCCCGGCCCCAACACGCAGCCGGCAGCCATCCGCCTTGTTTCGGCAGAAATCGAAGGCGCCCAGGCCCAGTTCGACGACTGGGCGCAAGCCGAAGGTCTTTCTCACCCCAACCTGCTTCGCATTTTCGAAAGCGGCCACGGACGCATCGACGAAAACGAGTTCCTCTACGTCGTGATGGAGTTGCCCGAGGAGACCCTGGCACAGGTGCTTCCTACCCGCGCCCTGACAGCCCCGGAAGTCAGCGAGATGCTGCCGCCCATCCTCGGTGCTCTCGGCCACCTTCACGCCAAGGGCCTCGTCCACGGACATGTCACGCCGTCCAACATCCTCGTCGTCGGCGAGCGGGTCAAGTTATCCGCGGACACGGTGCAGCAGACCGGCAAACTGCGCAAACTCCAGGGTGGGCTACGTATCTACGACGCACCCGAGATCGCCCAGGGCACCATCTCTCCGGCTTCCGACGTGTGGTCGCTCGGCGTAACCATCGTCGAGGCGTTCACGCAGCTTCCTCCCATGAGGAATACCAACGCCGGCGGCGATCCGGGAGTCCCCAAATTCGTGCCTGAACCCTTTGCGGAGATCGCTCGAAGGTGCCTTCGCATCGATCCAGCGGAGCGCGCCTCGCTGACTGAGGTGGAGGCCATTTTTCGCACGCCTGCAGTGCGCAGCCCCTCTAAACCACTCGCTCGCCCCACGTCTCCTCCGGTGGCTCCGCAGGCCGCCGTCCCCGTCCCCGTACCGCCGGCGCCTGCTCCACCGGCTGCCCGGACGCCCACTGCGCCGGTGCCCAAATCTGCCCAACCAACCCCGCCAAAGCCGGAACAGGTCGCGTTTGCGTTCGATGAGGGTCAGCCATCTCGCCGCGCCCTGCGTTCTGTCGAAGACGAAGACGACAATCCGCGCCCTCGGATAAGCACCCCGATGATCGTCGGACTAGCCGCCTTGGTTCTCGTCCTGATCGCGGCACTTTTTGTGCGCTCGCACAAGGCCAAGCCCGCGCCAGCGCCTGAAAATCAGGCCGAATCGACTTCATCCCCCAGCCCCACGCCGAAGCCTCCCCCCGCTCGCAGCGAGAGCACGGCGCCCAACGCCAAAGGTGTGGTGGCGGATCGCGTCATGCCCAACGTCTCCCCGAGCGCCGACAAGACGATTCGCGGCAAAATCTCCGTCAAGGTCCGCCTTTGGGTCGATCGCAGCGGCGCTGTTTACCGCAGCGCGATCGACTTCGATGGCCGCAGCCGCTATTTCGCTAACCTGGCACTCGAGGCTGCCAAAAAATGGCGTTTCAGGCCGGCGCGAGCGAACGGCGAACCGATACCCACCGTCTGGGTTTTGCGATTTGATTTCCGGAAAGGAAAAACGGACGTGACGCCGGTTCAGGTAACTCCCTAACCGAAAGTCCGGCCTGCCGTCGCCGGCCTATCGCTGGTCGATTAGCCGGATCGTCTCCAGGAACACGTCGCCGTCGATGGTGAGGCTCTTCGCGCTCACCTTGTCGAGCGTGTCCTGGGCGGTGTGGTGATAGCTGTTGTTGGGCCCGTAATCCAGGTCGATGATGTCCACCGACGGAACCCCGCGCTTCACGAACGGCAGATGGTCGTCCTCGACTTCCTCCTCCTTCTGGAAGAAGTAGCGGTCGTAGCCGAACTTGTGCGCGGCTTGTTTCACCAGGTCAACCAGCCACGCAGTTGAGTTCGTTTCCCGCTGAATGTCCAGGTCCTTGTCGCCGATCATGTCGGCGAGCATCAGTGCCTTGATGCGGCCCAGCGTGCCGTCCCGCCCCCACTTCGCCGCAAGGTGCCGGCTCCCATACGTTGAGTCGGACTGCGACCAGCTTTGAAAAGCCTCCTCGCCATCGAAGAACACCAGCCACACGGAGTAGCCCTCGAGCTGTTTGCCCCCGACGGTCTGCTGGCGAAACTGGTCGGCCAGCGCCATCAGCAGCCCCGTGGTAGCCGCACCATCATTGGCGCCGACAAAATTGATCGTGCGCAGCGGATAGTTGGTTTCGTAGTGGGTGCCAAGCACGATCACGCCGGGCTTCTTCCCGGGAAACCGCACGATGAAGTTGCGCAATGGAAATGTGCCCACCGGCGTGTCGGCGGTGAAAGCGTCTTCTTCGAGCTGGTCGTGCTGGAAGTGGGCTCGCAGGTAGGCTTCCGCCTTGGCGTGTCCCTGGCTCGTGGGCCAGCGCGGGCCAATCGCCACAAACTCCCGTGCATAGTCGAACGCCCTGGCGCCGTTGAAGTGCTGCGCGGATAGATGCGTGACCGCACAGCCGCCCGCGAGGACAATCAGCAACGCAGTCTTGCTAAATATCCGGAAAACCCCTCCGCCCCACCCCCTCATGAGGTGGCCTCGCGGTCGCGCCGCCGCGAAGGATGCACCCACCACGCCACGCCAATTCCGATTACATAAAGAGAAAGCATGGGGATGGCGTAAATGCACATGGTCCACGGATCGGGGCTCGGGCAGATAAAAGCGGCAATCACAAAGACCGCCAGGATGGCGTAGCGCACGTTCTTCCACAGGAACTTCGGGCTCACGATGCCGAACATGGCCAGGAAGAAAGATCAGAATCGGCATCTCAAAGCTGATTCCGAGGCCAAGAATCACCGACAGAAAGAACCCCGTATACTCCTCGATGGTGACGATCGGGTTGAACTGTTTGCCGAACCCTATGATCAGAATCTTGAGCGCCCCCGGAAATACAAAAAAATAACCGAATGACGCGCCCGCGAGAAATAAGCCCACGCTCGCCGCCATGAACGGTACAACGAAGCGCTTCTCCTTCTGGTAGAGACCGGGTGCAATGAACAGCCAAACCTGGTAGAGGATGAAGGGCGAGGCAAGGATCGCTCCCCCGATGAGCGCCACCTGCAGATAAAGATTCAGCGGATCCATGGGGTGCGTAAAGTTCAGCTTGATGCCGAGCTTGTCGAGCGGAGCCTGCACCAGCCCGTAGAGCCGCGTGTGGAAGTAGTACGCAACGCCAAAGCCAATGGCAAGATAGATCGCCGAGTGCACGATGCGCTTGCGCAACTCCTCCAGGTGCTCCATCAGGCTCATGCCCGGGAGTTCCGCGCGTTCGCTCACTGCCTGCCGCGCCTTTCCGATTGCGTCCACGGGATCAACCATGCTGGCTTACGGTCTCCGATCGGGGATGGTCTTCTGGGGGCGTGTTGGGATCGGCCGGTCCCACTCCGTTATTGGCCGCCGGTCCCGGATCAGGCTCCGCGGCCGCACGGGGACGCTCCGCCTGCACCTGTTCCCCCACCGTTGGCGGTTGGATTACAGGAACCGTGCGCGGGTAAGGAGCGTGGTATTCAGGCTCCAGAGCCTCAGAGAGGTTTGCGGGCGCTGCCGGCACCGGTTCCGTTAATGCGGAGGGCTGCGCCGACACCGAAGCCTGCTCCGTGATTGCCACGTTGGTTCCCGCCTCAATCGTCGAGGTGGGGGGCGGAAGGGCAGCGACCCGGGCTCGCTCCGCCTCCTCTTTCTTCCGCCGGTCTGCTTCTTCTGAAAGCCGCAGCTCCTCTTCCATCTGGAATTTGAAGTCGTTGGACGCCTTGCGGAACTCGTACATCAGCTTGCCGATCTGGCGCCCGATCTGCGGAAGCCGGCGCGGCCCGAAAACGACCAGCGCCAGCACCATCAGGATCAGTGAATCGGCCATCCCGAGACTGGAAAGTTGAATTGGCAGCGGCGCACCCATGAAGGTCCATGATACCTGCCCTCAATGGGCGGTCACAAACCGAACGTCGCGCAGCCGCTTCCGGATTGCAGGGTATCGGCGCAGACTCTCACGTCATTCAAACTGGTTCAGGTCGGTGTCGGGCGCGGGATGGCCCAGCACACGGCACATGGAAACGATCTGGCCTTTGTGATGGAAGGCATGAGTCAACACGTGATGAAGCACCAGCGCGGGAGTGCGAACGGCCGTCTCCCCATCGGGAAAATGCAGTTCCGTATTGGCATTCAGCAACTCATCGGTCAAAGCTGACAAATACGCCAGCGTGTTGGCGCCAACCCGGCTCTGCAATACCCTGGCGTCGGCAGCGGCGGGCCAGTCGGCGGGATTTTCATCCGCGAAGCGGACTCCCTGGAGCGTGTGAATCCAAAACCCTTCGCAGTTGAAGATATGAGTCACCTGCCCGCGCAGCGTTGGGAAGCCAAACCCCGGAATTTCTGTCACGTAGTCGCTTTGCGGGATCGTTACAAGATGGTCCAGCAAAAGCGTGAGGCTGGCGTGCGTCCAGCGGTGCAACTTGCGAATCCCGTCGAGTGTGAACACGATAAATCTCCAAAACGCCGTCACCAGCTGAAACCGCCGGAAGGCGGTGGCCACGCGCCAAGCAGTTGCCGCAGCAGGACGATCCTGCCTAAATGGTAGTGATTGTGCGCACCCAGGTTCTGGAGTTGCTCCCGTACCGTCATGATGCGCACCCGCTGACCGGGGCGCGAGGGGCAGCGGACCGGGGCCTCCAGGCTAGCCACGTTGGCCGCGGCCGCAGCGGCCTCCTGCGCGCCTTCAAAAAAGCGCACCCGCAGCTGATTCCAGGTCTCTCGCTCGGCATCGAGAACCGTGGGGAATCCGTCGCGGGAACTGGGCGGGTACGGTGTCTCGATTCCCGAGATCCAGTCCAGGGAGATTTGTTGCCAGAACGCAATATGCCACAGCTCCTCGTAGACGGAACGGGGAGCGCCGATTGGCTTTTTGTGAACAAGTTCTTCCGGCAAAGCGTCGAGGATGTGCGACGGGGGCGCGGCGGCCCCATCGCCAATCAACAGCTCTTCAAGTTCAGTCATCGAAACCCCTGGTTGATATGCGGTCGTGTGGGCTCTGTGCCTTCGACTCTTGAGCAGTATGCCACGGCGATTTGGCCGCATCGGAGCGACGACAATTTCAGTACATTACAATCAAGGGAGGGAAGCCGCTATTGACGCGAATCGGATGGTTCCGAGCGGCATCTCTTAAAGTAGGCGGCAACATCCCCGCGAGCGGGACTCTTTGGAAACAAGGGAGTTAGCGCGTTCGCTGCAGCCTGTTTGCTTTCAACATCTCCGTTCAATACGCTCCATAAGCGAAATTGGACTGAAGGCGGAATTTTGTGACTCTCATAGTTGATGACGCGGCGTCGCACGCCGGAATTGGCAGCGCGTGCAGTCTCGATGATTACCTCTCTCTCCCCGATCACACCATGGACGACCGCATTGCGGAGGCGCGTGCCGTACTCGGGTCTTCGGTCATCCTGCTTGGCCACCACTATCAGCGCGACGAGGTGATCCGGTTTGCGGATTTCACCGGCGACAGCTACAAGCTCTCGAAAGCGGCCGCCGAAACAGACGCCAGGTACATTGTTTTCTGCGGTGTACACTTCATGGCCGAGAGCGCCGACGTGCTCGGACACGACCAGCAGGTCATTCTCCCCGACCTTAACGCCGGCTGCTCCATGGCCGACATGGCCGAGATCTCCCAGGTGGAAGCATGCTGGGAATCGCTCGAACGCATGGGCCTGACCCACGACCTGATTCCCCTCACCTACATGAATTCGACGGCCGCCATTAAGGCTTTTTGCGGGGAACGCGGCGGGCTGGTATGCACCTCGTCGAACGCGCGGGCGGCCTTTCAATGGGCGTTTGCCCGCGGAAAACGGATTCTGTTTCTGCCCGATCAGCACCTGGGACGCAATACCGGCTACGCCATGGGAATTCCGCTCAACGAGATGGTGGTGTGGGATCCCTGGGCCCTTGCAGGCGGTCAGTCACAGGCGGCCTTTGAATCCAGCCAGGTGGTGCTCTGGAAGGGCCACTGCTCCGTGCATCAGCGCTTTTTGCCCAGTCACGTCGATGCGGTGCGGGCAAAGTATCCGGGAATCCAGGTGATTGTGCACCCCGAGTGCCGCTGGGAGGTTTGCCAGAAGGCCGATGCGCTGGGGTCGACAGAACGGCTCATCGCGTTGGTGGAGCAGGCGCCCGAAGGCAGCATGTTCGCGGTGGGAACCGAGATTCACCTCGTCAATCGCATGGCGAAGCGCTTCGCCGCCGAGGGCAAGCGGGTCATCACCCTCGACGACACAGGATGCCTCTGCACCACCATGTACCGGATCAGCCCGCAGCATCTGGCATGGGCCTTGGAAAACCTGGTCGACGGACGCGTGGTGAACCGGATCCAGGTAAAACGGAATGTCAAGTACTGGGCGCGCGTGGCACTGGACCGCATGCTGGAAGTAGGGAACTAGCAGAATGCGGAGAAACTCGGTACGGGAGGCGGGGGGCAACCCCCGCATAACGCCAACAGAATAAAAGGGCTTCAGCCCCGGAGACATGATTTTCGGGCATTTCGCTCCAAATCAGGCCTCTTCCCGCAGATTCCTCAATTCAGTTGAATGCTTCCCGTGATGATGTGTGCATCGAGTCGATACAGGCCTTCGCCCGTTGACTGCTCAAAGCTCCGGAACATCCCGCCTTTGGCCACCGAATAGGCTGCGGCGCGGACTTCTCCAAATTGAACCGAAGCACGCACCGACCGGTATTGCTTCGGACTCACCCCGGTCACAATCAGTTCTCCCGCGTGTACATCGATATCCTTGTCGCCGCTAAGTTCCTTCACCCGCACTGAACCCGCAGGCACGCGTAGCGTCAGATTCGTCTGCCGTGGCAACTCAATCACGATATGCACATTGTTCGACGGGCCTCCGGTGACTTCCAGCTTCCCGAAGTCCCCCGTGCGCTCGTAGCGGACGTGCATCTCGTCGGCACGCGACGAATCACCGACTGTGCAGGTGACCTTTACTTCGCGCTCGTCCGATCCCACCACGATCACCTCGGCGGACCTCGAAAACACTGCCAGCCGCATCCCCGCATCGGCTGGCGCAGTGAACGGGTTTGCGCACGTGCCGGAGGTCTCGGCCGAAGCCGCCGACGCGCCGGTAAGCAGAAGCAGGCAAATCAATCCGGCCACACGTTTCATACGTTCCCTTACGGAACGGGCCAGGCAGAAGTTCCCGGGTAGCGGTTGTGGCCGCAAAATCAACACGGAGACCGCACAGGCTGCGGAAAGGCGCGTTCGTGCGGTAGGCCCGGGATTTATCCCGGGCAAAACCAGGCAGGATGCATGCGGGCTTCGCGCGCCGCGGAAAAACTCATCCGGGCGGCAGGCGCAAAATCAACACGGAGACCTTACAGGCTGCGGAAAGGGCGTTCGGGCGGTAGGCCCGGGATTTATCCCGGGCAAAACCAGGCAGGAACAGTGGCGGGCTTTAGCCCCTGAGGCATGCTTTTGCCGCCATTTCGCAGGCGGCTGGGGTTTCACTTCCGCACTTCCTTAAATCGCACGGCGCAATTGACGAACCGCTTCAACGCCTGTAACTTCACCGCGCCAGCAGGTGTCTAATTGTTGCTGAGGTTCCCCAGAGGTCGCATCATGTTGATTCGCAAACCTTCCGATATCCCGTCTTCCCTGATCACGCCTCAAAGCCAATACGTCAACCGTCGCCGCTTTCTGCGCGGAGCGCTCTCCGGCGCCGCCGCAGCCGGAGCCACGGCCCTCGGCCTCGATCGCGTAGCCGACATGATCGACCCGCGCACGCGCGCCCTCGCCGGCACCAAGCTCGAGACCGTCAAGAGCCCTCTTTCCACCACCGGCGAAACGCTCACCAGCTTCGAGAACATCACCACCTATAACAACTTTTACGAGTTCGGAGTCGACAAGGGCGCTCCCTCAAAAAATGCAGGCGCCTTGCCCACACGACCCTGGACCGTGAAGGTCGAGGGCCTCGTCAAGACCCCAAAGACCTTCGACATCGAAACCCTGCTCAAAATGCACCCGCTCGAAGATCGCGTCTATCGCCATCGCTGCGTCGAGGCATGGAGCATGGTCATTCCCTGGGTCGGCTACTCGCTCTCCGAACTACTCAAGCAGTGTGAGCCCCTCTCGAAAGCAAAGTATGTCGAGTTCATCTCCTACTACGACAAGCATGTCGAAAAGTGGGGTTACGAAGATCCCGGCATCGACTGGCCCTACACCGAGGGCCTGCGGATGGATGAAGCCATGCACCCCCTCACGCTCCTCACTTTTGGACTCTATGGCGAAGTGCTCCCCAATCAGGACGGCGCGCCGGTGCGCATCGTGGTGCCCTGGAAATACGGATTCAAATCGGCCAAGTCCATCGTCGCCATCCGCTTCACTGACAAGCAGCCGCCCACCACGTGGAACCTGCAGGGACCCACCGAGTACGGCTTCTACTCCAACGTCAACCCCAACGTCGATCACCCGCGCTGGAGCCAGAAGACCGAACGCCGCATCGGGCTGCCGTTCTACGAGCAGCGCAAGGCCACCCTCATGTTCAACGGCTACGGCGACCAGGTAGCCTCGCTCTACAACGGGATGGACTTGAAGAAGTACTACTAGGGAGCAGGAAACATCATCCTCGCAGGACATGGGAGACATCATCCTTGCAGGACATGGGAGACATCATCGTTGCAGGACACGGGAAACATCATCGTTGCGAGATCTGCTCCCCTTCCCATCCGCCTGTCATCCTGAGCGGAGCGTAGCGAAGTCGAAGGACCTGCAGTTGTTCTTGCTTTTGCCTTTTGCACCCTGAGCAACCACCGAGGGTGCCCCAGGTCTCCTGATTTTGGAGACCTGGGATACCACGAACTCTCGTACACTTTGTGATTCCGCGACCGGGCTCCAGACCGCGCGAACTCCGCTAACACGCCCTAACTTCGCTGGACAGACAGAACCCATGACCCGAACGACACTCATCCTTCTCAAGACCGCAGTCTGGATCGCGTGCCTCTGGCCGATCGGGCTCCTCGTTTACGGCGCCCTGACCCCCAATGGCCTGGGTGCCGATCCCACCGCGAAAATCGAGCTCTCCACCGGCTACACCACCCTGATGCTGCTCACCATCGGACTCGGCATCACGCCCGTACGACGCCTCTCGCCGCGCCTCGGCTGGATGATCAAGTTTCGACGCTTGCTGGGCCTCTTCGCGTTCTTCTACGCCACGGTGCACATGCTCGCCTACGTGGCGCTATACGCCGGCTTCAACGTCAACGCCATGGTCGACGACATTGCCAAGCGCAAGTTCATCACCATGGGCGTGGCCGCGTGGCTGCTGTTGCTACCATTGGCGCTCACCTCCACCAACTGGGCCATCCGCAAGCTGGGCGGCAAGCGCTGGAACCTCCTCCACAGGCTCGTCTACATCGCTGTCATTTGTGGAGTGATTCACTACTGGTGGCAGGTGAAGCCAGGCGTAATCCTTCCGCTGCCTTTCACTCTTGCGGTGGCTATACTCTTATTGCTCCGCCCCCTGCAAGGGCGTCGCAAGGCTCAGGCCGCGGTCGCCAAGCGCCAGGACGTCGTCCAGCGCCCCGGCTAGCTCCAGCGGCAGCATCTGCTGCGCCACCGGGCTCCAGTTCTTGCGGTGCAGCGGCGTCGGTCCCAGGCGCTGCAGGGCTGCCATGTGCTCGGCCGAGCAGTATCCCTTATGGCTTGCCAGGCCGTACCCGGGAAACTGGCTGTCCAACTCCACCAGCAGCCGGTCCCGATACACCTTGGCCAGGATACTGGCGGCGGCAATCGAAAAGCTGGTCCCGTCCCCCTGGATGCACGACTGCTGCGGGCAAGGGAAATCGATCGTGTCCACGCCATCGATCAAAAGGTAATCCGGGGTCAGCGCCAGCTGTTCCACAGCCAGCCGCATCGCCAGCAGTGAAGCCTGGCGGATGTTGATGCGGTCGATGGTCTCTACGTCGACGGCGGCAATGGCCCAGGCCACCGCATTGGCGCGAATCTCCACGTCCAGCTCGTTGCGCTTCTTCTCGGAGAGCTTCTTGGAGTCGTTCAGGCCCTCCAGCCGGCAGCGCGGGGCCAGGATCACCGCTCCCGCCACTACCGGGCCAAACATTGGCCCGCGGCCCACCTCGTCGACCCCGGCGATGCGAAGGGCGCCGCACCTGCGGGCAGCCTTCTCCAGCTTCCATCCGCAGACAGGCTCCGCAGAGGGCCGCTTGCGCGCAGTGGTGGGGCTGAGGGGTTTTGCCATCGAATCCAGTATAGGGATTGGCCGATCTGAATTGCACCAGAAATGCAGCAGTTATCAGCGAGGTTCCTGTGGATATCCGGGCCAAAACAAGAACCCCGGCCGAGGCCGGGGTTCTTGTTTGAACGGGAATGCGTGAAGGCTAGGCCTTGGCGACTACGCGATCGACTTCCTTGAGACGGGCGGCCTTGCCGCGCAGTCCGCGGATGTAAAACAGCTTGGCGCGGCGGACCTTGTAGCTGCGGATCTTTTCGATCTTGTCGACGACCTTGGAGTTGAAGGGAAAGATGCGCTCGACGCCCTGGCCGAAGCTCATCTTGCGCACGGTGAAGGTGCCCTGGGGTCCCTTGTTGATGGCGATGACCAGGCCTTCGAAGGCCTGGAGGCGTTCTTTATCGCCTTCCTTGATCTTGACCTGGACGCGAACCTGGTCGCCGGGCACAAACTCGGGGAGATCGGTGCGCTTGAGCTTGTCTGCCAGGCGCTGCATAACTGGATGGATTGACATGGTTTCTTCCTGCGGTTGAACTCAGAACTTTCAGTTTAACAGAGAAGTTGCGGTTGTGTGCCTTGAAGGGCCTCGTTTGCACCGGATTTGCCCCAAAAGGCACTTTCGCAGCCAATAAAAAAACGGTCATGTTCTGTTGATTCATTGGGTTAGAGGCAAAATTGGGGGGATTTTGCGCTGACCGTGATTTAAGTCACAAAAGCAGTGAAAAGTGAACAGTGAAAAGTGAACAGAGTGAAGAAATCGAGAAACCAAGTGAAAAAAAGTGAAAAAGTGCCTGAGCAGGTTGGCGGCACGCTTCGTTTTCAGCGAGTCAGCAGCCATTCCGCGGCTTTGGCAAGTCAGCAAGTCAGCGGGATGTGTGGTGCGAGTCGTGTTCATTCAGTACCGTTCCACCCGAAATGAAAAAGCCTCTTCGGATGGCTGTCCGGAGAGGCTTTTCTTCGACTGTTTCCAGTATGGCAGGTTCGAATAATTAATACTCAATTCGTGCAAAGTTTTTTGCGCTGATTCTAAAGGGAGTTACAAACTTTTTTCATTTTCGCCTATTGACAAGCTTTGGGGGAACCCCTGAGGCGAGGGGTCAGCCGATCCGCGAGTGACGCGGGCGCCGGGAAGACTCGTCGTTGCCACGGGGGATATAGCGGACCGACGGCCAGTGTTGGGCCGGGACCCACACGCCAGCCTTGTTGCGCTCTGCATCCATTAGTTTTCCGCAAACCGCACACGCGTGTGCGGACCATTGTGCGCGATCCCGGTTTAGTTCCAGCAGGAGCCTTACTTCTTCACTGAATTCACCGGGACATGGTTTCGATAACACCTGGGAATATCCTCCGCGTTTAACAAGATTACTAAGTTTGATGCAGGCTGGCGGCAGTCGGTTGGGAATTAAGGTGTTGAGGGTAGCCAAGGAGTACCAGCGATCGAGGATCGGTGCTCAGTGAAAAGGTGGATGGGTGAATGAACGAGCGAAAATGTCGAACCTCTCTCCACAGTCTGGCCGGCATTAGGGGCATTCCGGGCGCTGACAAGGGGGCCTGGCCCCTGAACTCAGTGATTCAGCAAACCAGGAATTGCCGGCGCGTCTGGAAACACCGTTGATAGTGTCAGATTGCGGTACGTCGCCGCCTCATCCGCCCGTGCCGTTTCGGCAGCTTTCACGCGGGTCTCGGCGTCCTTGCCGAGAATCAGTCGCTTCGGGACGTCCTGTGTGTTCGCCAGCTTTATCACGACCTGGGCAATCCTCTTCGGGTCGCCCTCCGCGTTGCCGCGCACTGCGCCCCGCAGCTTGTAGATGGCACCGACCGACGGCTCATACTCCGGCAGGAGTTCGGGGGAATTCTGGCCGGCCCTGTTCGCCCAGTTGGTGCGGATGCCGCCGGGCTCGAGCGTGCACACCTTCACACCGAACGGAGCCGCCTCGGCCGCAATCGAATCGCTGAAGCCGCCTACCGCCCATTTTGCCGCGTGGTAGGGAGAATTGCCCGGCATCGCCAGTCGTCCGCCGATCGACGACACCTGAAAGATGTGCCCGGACTTCTGCCTGCGCATGACCGGAAGCGCGGCGCGGGTGGTGTACACAACGCCAAAGAGGCAGGTCTCGATCACATCGCGAAACTCCTCCGTGGTCATTTGCTCAAACGGAGCAAAGTGTCCATAACCGGCGTTGTTCACCAGCACATCCAGCCGGCCATAGGTGTTCACGGCCGTCTGAACCGCGACATTGGCGGCCTGCTCGTCGCGAACGTCCAGCCTGACCGGCTCGATACGCGCGCCGTATTGCTCCACCAGTGGGCTCAGTTCCTCGAGCCGCCGTGCTCCCGCAACCACGCTGTCTCCCGCCGCGAGCGCAGCTTCTGCGATGTCGCGCCCCAACCCGTTACCACTTCCCGTAATCAACCAAACCTTAGCCATCGTTTTCGGCCTCCTGAAGATAAGATTAATAAATGAGCGAGTGGTTGCTCATTTATTAACCGGAATATCAAGTGACAGAAAACTACTTTGTCATGCGCCAGAAGGCCTCAAAGCCCTTTTCGATCAGCACTGCCTTCTGTCGCGGCTTTTTGGCCACTGTGTCCAGCACGGCTTCCTGCATGGCCGCCATCGCGGACGAAGCGAAGGGAGGGGGCATATCTTTGAACGCACCTCTGCGGGCAACTTCGCCGATGGTTTGCGCCACGGCGCCGCTTTCCGAGCCGATGCGCTCCCTGGTTTCGGCGGTCACTACATCGGAGACGTTCAACTGCATGGAGGCTTTCCTCTCGTTCGGCTTCTCGATTGCCCAGTGCAGATACTCTGTCCACAGGTGCCTGGCTCTCTGACGCAATTCCGCGGCATGGGGAAAGTTGGCGTTGATGCGGCGATAGGCCTCACTCTTGAGTTCGATATACAGCTCATTGAGCAGGTCGTCCTTGGTGGCGAAGTAGGTGAACAGCGTGCCTTCCGCCAGGTCCGCGCCTTTAGCGATCTTTGCGGTCGAAGCACCGAGGCCCGCCTGGGCAATCTCGCGCACGGCGGCAGCAAGAATCGCGCGGCGCTTCTCCGGACTCTTTGGCCTGGCCATCCACAACGATGCTATCCCAAGGGGTTCGCTGGAGTGAGCATGGTGAGGGTTTGCGCGAAATTCTCAAACAGCATGCCTCAGGGGCTGAAGCCCGTCTTGATTCGCCTGGGTGAAGCCCCCCGGCCTACCAAACCGAACGGGTGTGTCCGCGGCCTGCGGAGGTTACCGCAGGCCTACGGTCTGGAAGGGGAGACCGGTTACGGGCCAGTGATCCGGGTCCGCCTCAACGTTGGGGGCGATGGAGACGCCTTCGCCATTTGCCGGCTTTACGGTTACGTTCCAGCCATCGACCATTACCATTGCGGGTTCCCCGTGGAGGTCTTTGGTATCGGCCTGGATGTGGACGACGCGCGTCTCGCCGGGGATGAGGGAGATGTAGTTGCTGTCGTAGAAGACGGGCAGTACGCGCTTGTTGGAGATTTTGCGGCGCAGCTGCACGTGGGCCATGAGGGCCACGAACCTGGTGTCGTTGTGGAGGGTGACGGTGATGAAGGTTTTGGCTTCGGTATCGCTGCGAACGATCTGGGGCTGAAGGGCGACTTCCGGCAGTTTGTTGAGGTCGGTAAGGTCGTCGCCATTGTCCGGGCCCTGTAGCCAGTAGAAGTTGGTGGAGAGCAGTTTTCCGGTATCGCTCTTGAGATCGAGTTTGACGAAGTGAACGTTAGAGACCCATTGCGGGAGCTGAAGCAAACCGATGGTGACCGCCGTGGCTTCTTCGGCATTGACCGTCAAGTCGTCCTGGGACGCAATGGTTCCATCGAGGTTGAGGACGGTGACATGGGCCTTGGCGTCCTTGAGAGGCGTGGGCAGGTTGTTGATGACCTGGATGGTGCCGTTGGACTCGTTGTACTGGATGTGCTGCATTTCGCCGGCGCTGCGCACGGCGAAGAGCGATGAGTTGGGCTCGAGATCGTAGTGGTAGAGCTGCCAGGTGAAGCTGGGCTGCGCGGGGTGGCTCATCCAGGTGATGACGGCGGTGGCGGGATGGAGGAGCCGTGCTTCGCGGCCCTCGTACATGGAGCGATATGCCTCGTAGTTCATGAGCTGCGCTTTGCGCACGAAGTCGGCGAGGTTGGCGACTTTGCCGTAGCGGGCCGCGAGTTGCAAGGGATACTGGTCGCCGTGCTGGGCGCCCTTGGCGAAGTCGTGCTCGGCCCAGTCGTCGCCGATCTGCTCCCAGTCTTTTTGCGGCATCATGCCGTGGATGGATTCGAGCGTCGGCACGGACATGCTGCCGGTTTCGGTCTTGAAGAAGTCGTCGGTGATGGTGTAGAACTCGCGTGGCTCGCGCCAGTAGTAAGGACCGCCGGAGCGCACGCCGGCGCCGGAGGTGGAACTGGGCTGGTAGCGGCGGGTCGGCTCGAGTTCCTTTAGCAGCACGCGCAGCTTGTCGTCGATCTCCTTGGGCGGGAAGCCCTCGTTGCGCGCGCACCAGAGCATGATGGACGGGTGGTTGCGATAGCGCAGAATCTTGTCGCGCACGTTGGCCATGTAGGTGTCGAGGTCGGTGGGATCGGGGCCGTCGGAGGGGTTGGGCTGGAAGAACTCGTCCCATAGAAGGATGCCGTACTTATCGCAGAGCTCGTAGAAGTCTTCGCTGGTGCTTTGGCCCACCCAGTTGCGGATGGTGTTGAGGTTGGCGATCTGGTGCATGCGGATTTCGGCTTCGAGCCGTTCGCGCGGGATGCGCTTGAGGGCCTCGTCGAGGCCCCAGTCGCCGCCGCGGATGAACACGCGCGCGCCGTTGACGCTGATGGTGAGGTTTTCGGAGTCGGGTACCGAATAGGTGATCTTGCGGATGCCGAAGTTGATGTCCTGCGAATCGGAGGGTAGGCCGCCCTCCCAGAAACTGAGGTGCAACCGGTAGAGGTTTTGCGGGCCGTAGCCGTTGGGCCACCACAGACGGGGATGCTCGATGTGCAGGGCAGGCGTGTTCTTTGCGTCGAAGGTGAGCTTCTGTGTGCCGTGAGCAGGGATTTCAACGGCCATCTGGAACGCGATGTTCTCGATGGTGCCGTGGAGGACGCCCTTTTGCGATTGGTCGGTCACGTTTTCAAGGGTGGTTTCGATGGCGACGTCACTGGAGTCGATTTTAGGGAGGGGGAGATCGGTGGTGACGAGGGGATCGCGGATCAATACGGGGCCGCTGGTGGAGAGGTAGACCTTTTGCCAGATGCCGGAGTCGCGGTCGCGGATGGCGGGTAGCCAGTCCCAGCCAATGGTGGAGAGAAACGTTGGGCCGTCAATAGCGGTTTCGCCGCCGTTAAGGCCGAGGCCGGTGCGCAGGGTGTGCTCGTGAGAGACGCCGGGGTGCGGCTGCGGCTCGACGAGGACGGCGATGATCGCCTTCTCACCGGGGACGACTTTGTCCGTGATGTCGAACTGGCCGCGGATGAACGCGCCGCGGGTTTTGCCGACCGGTTTGCCGTTCACCCAGATTTGCGAGGAGTAGTTGATGCCATCGAAGTTGAGCCAGATGCGGTGATTGTCGTAGCTGTCGGGAATGGCGATCTCGGTGCGGTACCACCAGGAGGTGCGGCAGAGGCTTTCGGGGATGGATTCGGGGCGGTTGTTTTCGCCGTAGACGGGGTCGGGATAGATGCCGTCGTTGACGAGCGAGGTAAGGACCGTGCCGGGGACCGTGGCTGCGTACCAGGTCTTGGTTTCAAAGCCGCGGGTGGCCACCATGTCGGCGCTCTGCGTGACCTTCGAGGCATCCTGCAGCTGCCACCCGGACGAAAGGAGGACGGGCCTGGGTGGGACTTTGAGCAGGACGGACGGGGCCTGGGATGTAGCGGAGGGAGCGGCCTTGGCTCCCGAAGGCGGAGCTGCCGGGGTCGACACGGAACGAGCGGGTTGCGCGGTGCCGGGGGTTGCGGCCTGGGCTGCGGCCGCTGCGGGCGCGAGCATGGATGATATCGATACCAGAGCAAGAAACAAAGAGGCGCCAAATCTTCTGTGCAAGGTGTGTCCCTCACGAATGTGATTTCGGTTGCCGGCCAAGGCTTTTGCGATGAACTCAGACATTGTAGCCGGAGCAAATCGGGTGTCCAAAGCCAGGTGTCTGAAATCGCGGTGATGGGGCGGCGCGAAGAGTTGCGCGCAGATTAAATGCGGCTCTCGGTCATCCCGTGGGGCAGCGCGTGGGGCGCGCACGCATCGGATAATACTGACATGGAATTCCAGCGATCTTCAGGCGTGCTGCTCCACGTGAGCTCTCTGCCTTCCTACGGCGGCATTGGGGACCTGGGCCCCGCCGCGCACGACTTTATCAAGTTTCTTGCAGCGGGCAAACAGCATATCTGGCAGGTGCTGCCGCTGTGTCCGACGGGCTACGGCAACTCGCCTTATGCGGGCTCGTCGGCGTTTGCGGGAAACCCTTACCTCATCAGCCTGGAGTTTTTGTCGGACTGGGGATGGATTGAGGGCGAGCGAATTGCGGGGCTCGCGGGCCGAGGCGGCGCGGTGAACTTTAACGAAGTGGAGGAGCGCAAGTTGCCGCTGTTGCATGAAGCGGCAGGCAACTTTCTGGATAGGGGAGCGCAGGACAAGAAGCTGGCGAAGCAGTGGGGACAGTTTCAGGATTTTTGCCGGAATGAAGGGAACTGGCTGGAAGACTATGCGCTGTACGCGGTGTTGCGGACGCTGTACCGGACAGGCGCATGGACGCAGTGGCCTGAGGCGATTCGGCGCCGCGAGGCTGCGGCGCTGAAGGAGATTGTGACGCAGAATGCGCGCGCGCTGGCGCGGGAGCAGGTGCTGCAGTTTGCCTTTGCGTTGCAGTGGGACAACTTGCGCGCGGCTGCGGCAGGGCATGCGATTCGCATCCTGGGCGACATTGCGATTTTTGTGAACATGGACTCGGCCGATGTGTGGACGCATCCGGAGATTTTTGAACTGGACGAAGACCTGGCGCCGATTCGCGTGGCCGGCGTGCCGCCGGATTATTTTTCGGCGACGGGGCAGCGGTGGGGCAATCCGCTGTACCGGTGGGACGTACTGGGGAAGACGGGATTCGACTGGTGGGTGCAGCGTATCGCCCGTGCGCGGCAGGTGTACGACATTATCCGGCTCGATCACTTCCGGGGGTTTCAGGCGTACTGGGCGATTCCCGGAGCGGAAGAGACGGCGATCAATGGGGAGTGGATTGAGGCGCCGGGGCTGGAACTGTTTGAAGCACTGGAACGGGCGCTGGGGCCGCTGCCGCTGGTCGCGGAGGATTTGGGGCTGATTACGAAGGAAGTGGATGAGCTGCGAATGCGGCTGGGATTTCCGGGGATGCGGGTAATGCAGTTTGGGTTCAGCGACAAGGGCGCGCACATGCATTTGCCGCATCAATACACCCCGGGCATGGTGGCGTACACGGGGACGCATGACAACGACACGACGCAGGGCTGGTGGGAACGGGCGAGCGCGACCGAGCAACTGGCTCTGCAAGCATACGTCGGGCCGGTTCCGATGAAGGGGAATGTGACGAGTCCAGTGTGGCCGATGATTCGCGCCGTGGAGGCGAGCGTGGCGCAACTGGCGGTTGTGCCGGTGCAGGACTTGCTGGGACTGGCCTCAGAGGGGCGCATGAACACGCCGGCGGTGCCACAGGGGAACTGGAGTTGGCGCGCGCCGGAAGACAGCTTTGGCGGCGAGCTCGCGGCGAAACTCGCGGCGATCGTGGATGTGACCGATCGAGATAACGATCCGCTCAAGATGCCGGAAGAAGCGGGAGAGCCGGCAGTGCAGTAGAGTCGGGCGAGCAAGGTTCGATCACCCTGCATCACTTTGAGCAAGGCTCGTTCCTTGTTATTCTTGCGGCACATGGAAACCGCTGCGATTCAGACCACCGGCCTCACACGGCGCTTCGGCGCGTTGACGGCTGTGGACGACGTCTCCTTCAGCGTGGCGCCGGGACAGTTCTTCGGATTTCTGGGGCCGAATGGGGCAGGGAAGTCAACAACCATCAAGATGCTGACGGGGCTGCTTGAACCGAGCGCCGGATCGATCGAGATTCTGGGTCAGCCATTTGGCGCGAGTGCACTCGAACTGAAACGGCAGATCGGAGTAGTGCCCGAAGGCATGGCGCTGTTGGGTCGGCTGACGGCGCCGGAGTATCTGCGCTTTGTGGGGCGTATGTACGGACTGGACCGCGCGACGACGAATCAACGCACGGAAGAGCTGCTGGAATTCATGCAACTCGCCAACGAGAGCCGGAAACTGGTGACGGATTTTTCGCATGGCATGCAGAAGAAGCTTGCGCTTGCGGCCGCGGTGATTCACGCACCGAGGATACTGTTTCTCGATGAACCGTTTGAGGGCGTGGACGCGATTGCCGCGGGCATGCTGAAGGCCATGCTGCAAGGGATGATCCAGCGCGGGGCCACGATCTTTCTCACCACGCACGTGCTGGAGATTGTGGAGCGCCTGTGCAGCCACGTGGCGATTATCAGCCAGGGACGGCTGGTGGCGAACGGGTCGCTGGAGGAATTGCGCGCCGGTGTGGCCAGCAGCCTGCCGGGAACGCAGGGCGATCAGCGGCTTACGCTCGAGGAGATATTTCTTTCCATCGTAGGCGCTGGGGGTGGCGAGCCCGCGCAGGAGCTTTCATGGCTGTCGTGACAGAACCGATGGTGGGGGTGCCCGTCAGGGGCGGCGTGCTTTCGAGGCTTGCACGCACCCAATACGAGGCGCTTGCCGCCATGCGATGGAGCATGTTCCGGCACGGAATGCGGACCACGAAAGGCGCTGTGGAAACGGCCGCGCGCGCCGTCGTGATCCTGGTTTATTCGATCATAGGACTGGTGTTCGCGGCGGGTTTCGGGGGGAGCGCCTACGCGGTTGCGGCGCACGGACAATGGCAACTCATGCCGTTGTTCCTTTGGGCCCTGTTCTTCATGTGGCAGATTGTGCCGGTATCGCTGGCCTCGTTCCAGCAACAGTTCGATCTGGGCGGGCTGCTGCGATTCCCGGTGAGCTTTGGGGCCTTCTACGTGCTGCACCTGATCTTCGGCCTGGTGGACGTGTCGACGATCATGGGAGTCTTTTGCTGTTTTGGGATCGTGATTGGGATCACAATCGCGCAACCTGGCCTGTTTGGGTGGGCGGCTTTGTCGCTTGCGATTTTTGCCGCGTTCAATGTGCTGTTGGTGCGCGCCATCTTTGCCTGGATCGATCGCTGGCTGGCGCAGCGCCGCACGCGCGAGATCGTGAGCGCGGTATTTCTTCTGGCCATGTTGTCGATGAACTTTTTCAACCCGGCATTTCGCGGAAACCCGAAGGGCGCGTGGATCAACCCCGGGAACCGGGGCCAGGTGGTCCGCTATCTGCATCTCGCCAACCGGGTTCAGCGCTGGCTTCCGGCGGGGCTGGCCGCGCAAGGCTTCCGTAGCGGTGCGCAGGGGGCTGCGGGTGACGCGACTGAAAGCTTCGCGCTGCTGGGACTTTATGTGCTGGCCGCGGGAGGCGCGCTGGGATTTCGTTTGGGTGGCGAGTATCGGGGTGAGAACCTGGGCGATGCGCCATCGCGGAAGAAGCTGGAGAAGCGCAGCCGCACCTGGTTGCTCGATGGCTCCGGGCCGATTGCGGCGGTGATGGAAAAGGAGCTACGCACCGTGCTGCGCGCGCTTCCGCTGCTCTACGGCCTGGGCGCGCCGCTGATCATGGTTTTCATTTTCTCGGGCCTCTATCGCAACAGGGGCAGTGGGTCGAGCTTCAGTCACATACCTCTGGGTCTGCTCTTTTCTCTGGCTTACGCAATGATCGGTTTTACGCAACTGCTCTACAACAACCTGGGCACGGAAGGCGCCGGCGTCCAGATACTTTTCCTTTCCCCGACTCCGATTCGTACAGTGCTGCTGGCCAAGAATCTGTTTCACTCGCTGCTTTTTGTTGTCGATGCCGCGCTGGTGTACATCCTCGCCGCATTGCGTTACGGGGCCGTCGAACCGGTGGCGCTCGCTGCGTCGGCTGCGTGGCTTTTATTCGCACTTCCGGTACACCTTGCGGTCGGGAATGCGTTCTCAGTCAACATGCCGTACCGCGTGAACATGGGACGCATTTCGCGCCAGAAAGGCTCTCAAGCCAATGCGCTTCTCAGCCTCGCGGTGCAGGTTGGCGTGTTAGGCGCCGGTGCTGCAGTCTTCGCGGGATGTGCATTTCTTGGCCGCCTGTGGCTGGCCATCCCCATCTTTCTCGTTCTCGCGGCGGGTGCGATTTTCACGTGGTTTCGGCTGCTACCCAGGTTCGAGGCGGTGGTCTACGAACGCCGTGATGATTTGATTGCCACGCTGGTGAAGGCAGAGTAAGTCGCGGATGGAATTCTCCTAGCCGGCCATGCGAACTCCTGCGGAGACCACGTTCCGCGCAAAATCGGCGGTATGATTTGTGCAACTCCACCCAACCGCCGCCGCCTCCAATGACCATGCGCAAGATCTTAGATTTCCTTCGCCGCTGTTTCGACTGGGAATCCGGAGCAGGCTCAGCCATCCTGGCGCGTTGGGCTTTTCTTCGCGCTCTGGCGCTCATCTATTTCTCCGCCTTCTACTCGCTGCTGTTTCAGGTCAAGGGCCTGATCGGGCCGCAGGGCATTCTTCCGGCGGAGGGCTATCTTCACGCCATTGCACGCTTCTATGGATCAAGCAGCTATTGGCACGCGCCATCTCTCTTCTGGTTCTCCGCAACATCGAACATGCTGATGGCGGTCACCTGGTGCGGGATTGGGGCCTCGTTGTTCGCTTTTGTCAACGTATGGCCCCGTCTCACGTTTCTGGTCTGTTTCGCCTGCTTTCTGTCATTTGTGAGCGCCGCCGGGGATTTTTCCAGCTACCAATCGGACGGCATGCTGCTGGAGGCCGGCTTCATTGCGCTCTTCTTTGCGCCACCGGGCCTTTGGCCGGGTCTTGCCGCACAACACCCGCCTTCGTGGGCGAGCCTTTGGCTGCTGCGGTGGGAGTGGTTCCGCATCTATTTCGAGTCCGGCCTGGTGAAGGAATTGAGCGGCGATCCGCAGTGGCGCAACTTTACTGCGATGGACGAGTACTACCAGAACAGCCCTCTGCCTACCTGGGTTGGCTGGTACGCGCAGCACCTGCCGCACTGGTTTCACGTCACGTCGGCGGTGATGACACTGGTGATGGAACTGCTGATCGTGTGTTTGCTGTTCTTTCCGCGCCGCCTGCGGCTCATCTGCTTTTGCATCGTGACACCGTGGGAGATCGGCGTCATTCTGACGGGGAATTATGCGTTTCTCAACTACATCGTCCTCGCTCTCGGTTTTCTCCTGCTCGATGACGTGTACCTTCGGCGCGTTTTTCCTTTGCGATTCCGGCCTGCGCTCCAGGAAGTCCCGATTCAGCCGGGTACGATTTCGCACCCCGTTCGCATCGGCCTCCACGCCACGGGTGTTCTTCTCTCCGCATTTCTGCTCACCTGGATTGGCTACGCCACCACCGCGCAGCTCGTCAATCTTGTTCTGCCGCGTGCCCTCCCGCTCGCACCCGCCGCTATGCTCGATCCCTTTCGTATTGCCAACCAATACGGCCTTTTCGCGGTCATGACGCGCGGCCGGTACGAGATCGAGTTCCAGGGCTCGAACGACGGCCAGAACTGGCAACCTTATCTGTTTCGCAACAAGCCGCAGTTACTTGACGAAGCCCCCCGGATCTATGCGCCCTATCAGCCGCGCTTCGACTGGAATCTCTGGTTCGCGTCTCTGGGCGACTGGCAGCAGAACGAAATTGTTCCCGACACGGAGATGCGGCTTCTCGCCAACGATGGGGATGTTCTTGCGCTCTTCCGCGGCAACCCCTTCGGCAACTCGCCACCGCGCTCGGTGCGGGCGGTTCTCTACCAATACTGGTTCACTACCCTGGATGAAAAGCGGCACACCGGCGACTGGTGGAAACGGAACTTTCTGGGCGTGTACGCACCTGCCATTGAGCGCACCGCGGACGGGCACTACGCGATCGTTTCACCTGCCGATGATTTGCCGCCGCACGACTGACTCGGCGAGTATGAAGCAATGAAACGCGCGATCGTGATTGGCGCCGGCGTTAACGGCCTCTCAGCCGCGGTGGTTCTGGCGCAAGCCGGGCTGGCGGTTGAGGTCTACGAGGCCGAAGCGCAACCGGGTGGCGCCGCGCGCACCATGGAACTCACCCTGCCCGGTTTTCAGCACGATTTTGGCTCCTCCGTCTACCCCATGGGCGCGGGGTCGCCGTTCTTTCGGACGCTGCCGCTTGCCGAACTTGGGCTCGAATGGGTCCGAGGAGATGCGGCCGCTGCGCATCCGCTCGATGATGGCTCGGCGGTGATGCTGGAGCACACGTTCGCCGCGCAGGAGCTTCAGCTTGGTTCCGATGGAAAGGCCTGGACTGATCTGATGAGTCCCGCAGCCGATCGCTGGTGGGATTTTGCCGAAGACGCGCTGCGTCCTCCACTGCATATTCCGTCGCATCCCTTCTTGATGGCGCGCTTCGGGGCAAACGGGATTTTGCCGGCTACCGTGCTGGCACGTCGCTTCCGCGGCGAACGCGCTCGCGCGCTCTTTGCGGGCCTGGTTGGCCACTCGATGCTCGCGTTTAGTCGGCCCATGAGTTCCGCGGTGGGACTCATCTTCGCTGCTACCGCGACTGCGGTTGGTTGGCCGGTCGCAAGGGGCGGCGCGCAATCCATTCCGAACGCGCTCATCCGCAGGCTGCAGCAATTCGGCGGCGCGGTGCATACGGGGCATCGCGTTCGGTCGCTCGATGAACTCGATACTCGCGACGCCATCGTGATGTGCGACGTGACGCCGCGGCAGCTGTTGCGCATCGCCGGATCGCGTCTTGCGCATGGATATCGTCGCGTGCTGGAGCGTTTTCGTTTTGGTCCGGGCGCGTTCAAGATCGACTATGCGCTTTCTGATCCGATTCCCTGGAAGGCCGCCGAGTGCCGGCGCGCCATGACGGTGCACGTGGGCGGAAATTTCAGTGAAATCGCGCAGGCTGAGTATGAAGTGTCGATGGCCAGGCAGGCGGACAAGCCGTATCTGCTGGTTACGCAGCCCTCGCTCTACGACGTTACGCGCGCACCAGCCGGCCAACACACTGCCTGGGCGTATTGCCATGTGCCGAATGGGGCCGGCGAAGATCGCACGGCTGCCATTGAAGCACAGATCGAGCGCTTTGCTCCAGGCTTTCGCGACTGCGTGCTGGCCCGCCGCGTCTTCGCTCCTGCTGACCTGGAAAGCATGGACGCAAACTTGTGTGGTGGCGATGTGAATGCCGGCGCATTCACGCTGAAGCAGATCCTGTTTCGCCCCAGCATCCGCGCCTATCGCACTGGGACGCCCGGACTGTATCTCTGCTCCGCATCCACCCCGCCGGGCGGCGGTGTTCACGGCATGTGCGGCTATCATGCGGCGCAGGCGGCGCTGCGCGATCTGCGTGGTTAACTTAAGAGCCTCAAGGCGAATGGCGGCCTGTTTCGGACGACCCGCAAGTCATCTTCCGGAAATTACTTTAGCTATTAAGGAATGCTTAGATTTGGTCGATGATCCATCCAAATGCCGCAATTAGTATCGCGGGCAGTCATGGATAGCTTCATGCTCCAGGGAATGGGCCCTCGACAAGGCGCAGGCCGATGCATCGCCTGCGCCTCTTTTTTTAGAAGGGAATGTCGTCGTCGGAGATCTCCGTGGACTGGGCGAAGTCGTCATGTCCCGCCGCGGGCCGTTGATCGATGCCTGCTGAGCCACTCGACTGCTGGCGGCTGTAAGCGCCTCCGCCGGAGCCTCCCTCGTCACGGCCGGAGAGCAGCGACATGTCGTTGACAATAATCTCGGTGCGGTACTTCTTTTGCCCGGACTCCTTGTCGTCCCAGCTACGGGTCTGGATCTTGCCTTCGATGTAGAGTTTGGAGCCCTTCTTTACGTAGTCGCGTACAATTTCCGCGGTGCGCTTGAACGCCACCAAGTTGTGCCACTCGGTCTTGTCTTGCCAATTGCCTTGCGCATCCTGGAAGCGGTCGCTGGTGGCCAGCGTGAAGTTGGCCACCATGGTGCCGCCGCCCGTCGACCGGATCTCCGGATCTTTGCCGACGTTGCCAAGCAGAATAACTTTATTAACGCTCTTTGCCATGTCTTTGCGCTCTCCCAGTGTTAACGGAAAAGAATAGCAGACGGCGATGGTGCAGATTTCTCCATGGCCGCAGGTTTTGACGGGTCCAACACGCACCAGACCTGCTCAGTGCAGACGCCGGAGGCGCCGGTTGCGGAGCCACTTGGCGAACCCCAGCGTGAGCAGCAGCGCCCCGAATGGTAAGCACATGAGGGCGACGATCAGAGCCAGCCAGCCGCCATTGGAGGTGGCGCCGGTCGGCGTCATGCCACCCAGCAGCGTCTCAAGGAGGATGCCAGCGAGCAGCCCGGCTCCCACCATGAACCCGCCGCCACGCAATAACTCTGTGGTGCCATCGCTCGTTGGGGGTGCCTTGGCCGCCTTGCGCATGCTTTCCTGCACAATCATCCCCGGCTCAGCGCCAGACGCAGCATCACGTAAGTGATGACGCCGGTTACGGAGACATAGAGCCACAGCGGAAACGTCCAGCGGGCGATCTTCTTGTGTTGCGGGAATCGCCGCGTCAGGGAGAAAAAGAACGTGACCAGCACCATGGGAAGCGCCACGATGGCGAGCAAAATGTGGCTCGCCAGCAGAAGCAGGTAGAAGGTGCGGAAGTCGGCATGGGGCGGGTAGCGCACGTCGCCGTGCAGCGCATGGTGGGCGATGTAACTTACCAGGAACAGCGTGGAAAACACGAAGGCCGTCATCATCGATGCGCGATGCGCGGCGATTTTACGCGCGCGGATGAACGTGAAACCGATCAACAGAGCGGTTGCGCTGAGCCCATTCAGAATGGCGTTGAGGGCGGGGAGAAAGGCGTATCGCGTACTGCCCGCATCCGAAGCCGGATGCACATAAATCAGCCAGAACAGGAACAGCGTCGCTGCCGCGCTGATGGCCAGGATCGCGGCAATCGCCGGGCGCGTGTTCGACGGACGGGCAGCAGTGCGAGCAGTAGTTGTCATGCGTTCCTTAGTGCTTCGCGATGGCGCAAAGCATCAGCGTGGTCATCAGCAGGGGCAAATAAATGACACTCACTTTCAACAGGTCGCGCGCCAACATGCGGCTCTCCGCTGCGTCCCTGGTGCGCAGAATGCCCGCAAAGCGGATTGTGTAGGCGAGATAAAAGATTCCGAGAGCCGACGCCAGCACCGCGTAGGTCACGCCGGTCATGCCGAGCTTCCATGGCGCCAGGCTCACCGGGATCATCACTACCGCGTAAAACAGAGCTTCGAAGACAGTCGACCAACCGTCGGGCTGCACCACGGGCAGCATGCGAATTCCTGCCCTGGCGTAATCCTCGCGATACATCCAGGCGATAGCCATGAAATGGGGAAACTGCCAGACAAACAGGATGGCGAACAGCGCTACGGCGGGCCACTCGATCTGCCCGCGCGCGGCGGTCCAGCCCAGCAGTGGGCCCATCGCTCCCGGAAACGCACCAATGAAGGTAGCGAGTGTGGTGACTCGCTTCAGCGGCGTGTACACAGCCACGTAGGTAAAAGCGGTGAGCATTGCCAGCGCCACCGTCAGCAGATTGGTATGCAGCACCAGCCAGGCTCCGCCCAGCCCCAGCGCGGCGAGTCCGGCAAAAATGCCGAAAGCCAGCGAAAAGCGCCCTGTAGCCAGCGGCCTGTCCGCGGTCCGCGTCATCCGGGCGTCGCTTTTGCGCTCCATGGCCTGATTCAGAGCGCTCGCTCCGGCTGACACCAACCCGATGCCGACGAGCGTGTCAAGAAGCCCGCGCTGCATCGTCGAGATCCCCGACTGCATCGATCCCAGGTAAAAACCCGCCCATCCGGTGATGATCACCATTCCGGTGACGCGGACTTTGAATAACTCACGGAAATCCGCGATCAACTGCGCGGTTCTTCCCGGTTCGGGCACGGGTATCGCACCGTGCGTGCGCCCGTCGGAGGGAGGCGTGAGTTCGATCGGGATTGCAGTCTGGGGCGCCATTCTGGCGAAAGAAATCCTCAGTGGGAAGTGCCCGGGCTCAAAGCGGCCCAAGTCCTTTTCCCATGATACCAAGCGGAGCAGTTCTCCCTGGCTGACCCGACTAGATCCCTGCGGCCCGGAGCACGGCCTCCGCCACGCGTCGGGGAGAAAGATCGTCGGCAGAGATTGATACATGAGCCATCCGGTAGAGCGGCAGCCGCCGTTCGTAGCGCGCGGCAAGATTCGACTGGTCGGCTAGCACCGGCCGTAGGTCCTCCGTTCCGCGGCACCGGTAAAGCGTAGTGGCCAGGGTCACTTCCAGGTGCACGAGCAGCGTCGCCGGGGTTTCCAGCAGCACCTTCCGCGTTGCCTCGGTCTCGATGGCGCCGCCGCCTAGCGCCAGTACCAGGCCGTCCTGGTTGATGAGCCGGGCAATGGTTGCGCGCTCGTGTTCGCGGAAGGCCGCCTCGCCGTGGCGGGCGAAGAACGCATGGATCGGCATGCCGGCGTCCACGACGATGACGTCATCCGCATCGACGAATTGCCATCCCAGCTTTTTGGCCACAAGCGGACCCACGGTGCTCTTGCCGGACCCCATGAACCCCGTCAGAACGATGCGCCGCACCGAGCCCCGGCTGACTGGCATGTTCGAATCTCCGCTGAATCCGGTTTGATGTACACCGTTCACTGTCCGATCACCCCAGAACCATCACGATTGCGCCGGCCGTGATCAACAGGCCACCCAGAACTGCCGCCCCATTGAGCTTTTCGCCCAGCAGCAGCCACGCAAAAACCATAACCAGCGGCACGCTCAGTTTGTC
Source organism: uncultured Acidobacteriota bacterium (assembly GCA_963744185.1). Taxonomy (GTDB): domain Bacteria; phylum Acidobacteriota; class Terriglobia; order Terriglobales; family Acidobacteriaceae; genus Telmatobacter. The sequence continues at coordinate 76,260 of CAVUSR010000006.1, forward strand.
CAGCGGCGCCACGCGCGAAGCAGGTCCCATTTGGAGAGCCCGAAAATAGCACAGCCACGACAGTCCCGTAGCGAGCCCGGAAAGCACCAGAAACAACACGGTCTTCCGGTCCAGTTGCCGCATTTCGCCATGCTTTCCCAACGCCAGCGCAATACCCCACGCAAAGATGACCACGACGCTGGTGCGCACCGCGGTGGCCAGGTTCGAGTCCACATGCGCCACGCCCACTTTAGCCAGCAGCGCCGTGGCCGCGGCAAATAGCGCCGAAAGCAGTGCCCATCCGATCCAGCTCATGCATCCATCGTAGAGCCTCATCACCCCTCTTCGCCTTAAACTAGGAGAGGAATGCAGGCCGGCAAACCCAGCAGAACCGCTCTCCGCGTCGCCATCCGCCGCGCTGCGCACCAGATCGCCGATCCGCCGTCGGTCCTCGATGACCCGATCGCCCTGCGCCTCATCGGCCCGGGTTACGAGAACGATATGGAGCGCGCCATGCACCCGGTTGGACGCGACTTCCGGGCCTTTATGGCGGCACGCAGCCGTTACGCGGAAGACCATCTCGCCCAGGCCGTCTCGACCGGGGTGCGCCAATATGTGGTTCTCGGCGCCGGTCTTGACACGTTCGCCTATCGCAACCCGTTCCCAAATTTGCGCGTGTTTGAAGTTGATTTCCCCGCGACCCAGGAGTGGAAACGCTCGCTACTGGCGGACGCAGCCATCCAACTGCCGCCGAATCTTACTTTCGTCCCACTCGACTTCGAACACAGGACCCTTGCCGACGGGCTTCGCGAGTCTGGGGTGGACCTTGCCGCTCCAGCGTTTTTCAGCTGGCTTGGCGTGGTGCCCTATCTTACGCTGGACGCGTTTCGCGCGACCGTTGCGACCATTGCGAAGCTGCCCAGTGGCTCGGCCGTCTCTTTCGATTACGCATTTCCCCGTGAATCTCTCGGTCCCGCGCGGCGCGAAATCTTCGACCGGCTCGCCGCGCGTGTCGCCTCGGCAGGCGAGCCGTTCCGATTGTTCTTTATGCCCGATCAATTGAAATCTGAACTGCGAGAGGCCGGATTCCATCGTATTGAGCAGGCCGATCACGACGCTCTCAATGCCCTCTATTTTGCGAACCGGGCTGACGGGCTGAAGCTCTCGCCCGTTGGGATCGGAATGCTCGCCACCGCGTGGATGTAGCCCGCTGGATTGTTTGCCCGGAGTCAGTTTGGGAATTACGGTCACAATTCGAAAAGCTGTTCCTCAGGATCGAACGGAACTCGCCGCAATGCGCGTGGCGCTGTGGCCCGATGGATCGTTTGACGAACATCTCGGGGAGATTGACGCGCTGCTCGAGACCGGCATGAACGGTACCCTCCCCGCGGTTACTTTTGTGGCCGAAGAAATGCGAGGGCACCCTGGCGGGGTTTGTGGATGTGGGCCTGCGCTCGCATGCCGATGGTTGTGATCCTCAGCGCCCTGTTGGATTCATCGAAGGCTGGTACGTGCGGGAGGATTTGCGCAACTGCGGTATTGGCAAGAATCTTGTGCAAGCGGCCGAGGATTGGGCACGCGCGCAAGGCTGTCAGGAGATGGCTTCGGACGCGCTGTTTGATAATCAAGCCTCGCTCGCCGCGCACGAGGCTTTGGGATTTCAGGTGGTCGACCGCTGCTTTCACTTTCGAAAGGAGCTGTGAAGTGGTGCTCTTCGCGCCGCTACAATCAGGTCAAGCATGAATCGCTTCCTAACGAGCATGACTTTAGCGGCGGTGGTGTTGCCCGCGGCAAGCTGCGGGTACCATACGCTGGGCTCGGCGGCGCATCTGCCGCCGGATGTGCGTACACTTTCCATCCCCGTCTTCGCGACGCGCACCGAGGCCTACCATACAGAAACCGTTGTGACGGAGGCCGTCATCCGCGAATTCACCGCCCGAACGCGCCTGCGCGTAACGCCCTCCACAGGGGGGCAACCTGACGCTGTCCTTCACGGGGTTATCCTGCAGCAAACGGTGTTGCCGCTCACCTACAACAGCACCACCCAGCAGTCCTCGAGCTTTCTCATCACCATTGTTGCCTCCGTCACCCTCACAGGACACGACGGCCGCGTTCTTTACGAAAACAAGAACTATGTTTTTCGCCAGCAATACCAGTCCACCACGAACCTTCCCTCCTTTCTGGATGAAAGCCCGGCTGCCGAGGAGAGACTCTCGCGCGAATTCGCCCATGCCCTGGTTGCGGATGTTCTGGAAAGCCTCTGACTTCAGGGTGAAATAATGTCATCATGCGGACTGAGCTCTCCTTTACTCCCCTTGCAGCAATCGAAACTGAACTGCTGGCTGTTCTCGCGGTCGATACGCAAACCGACAAAGGCCCCGACGCCAAATCCATTCCAGAACTGCTGACCTCCGATGGGGCCATCAAATCGGCCGCGGCGGCTGTTTTGTCGAGTGGCGAGTACAAGGCCGGCGCCAACGAGACCGTCCTGTTGCACGCTCCAGCGGGTCTGAAGGCAAAACGCCTTCTGATCGTAGGCCTCGGCAAAAAGTCCAAAGCCACGGTGCACTCGGTACGCAGCGCTGCCGGTGCCGCGGTGCGTTTCACCAAGCCACGGGCGATCCGCGAACTTGCCCTCGCCCTGCCCGAAGCCGACTTTCTGCCCCCCGGTCCCTGCGCCCGTGCGGTCGGGGAAGGTTCCGTCATCGGCGACTTCGATGCCGACACGTATCGGAGCGATCGCAAGGACCTGAGCGTGCAGTCGTTTACCGTTCTGGCGCCGCAAAACGCCGACAAGGGTGCGCTACAGGCTGCGTTCGACGAGGGCCTCGTGATCGGGGAGAGCCAGAACTTCACGCGCACGCTGGTGAACGAGCCGGGCAACAAGCTCACCCCCACGGAGTTTGGCAAGCGCGCTGCCGCCATGGCAAAGGAAGTCGGCCTCCAGTGCGAGGTGCACTCCACCGACAAGATCAAGGAACTCAAGATGGGCGCTTTTTGGAGCGTCTCTCAGGGCTCTGAAGAGCCGCCTGCGCTCATCGTGATGCGCTACGAGCCCGCCGGCGTGAATGATGGTCCTGTGCTTGGCCTGGTGGGGAAGGGAATTACGTTCGACACCGGCGGCATCTCCATCAAGCCCGCCGACAACATGGAAAAGATGAAGTACGACATGGCCGGCGGCGCGGCGATGGCCGGAGCCATGCGCGCCATCGCGCTGCTCAAGCCGAAGGTGCGCGTGATCGGCATTATTTGTGCGAGCGAAAACATGCCCGACGGCAAGGCGCAAAAGCCCGGCGATGTGCAGACAGCCATGTCCGGCAAGACCATCGAGATCATCAATACCGATGCGGAAGGCCGCCTGGTGCTCGCCGACGGTCTCGCCTACGCGCGCCAACTTGGCGCTACCCACTTGATCGATGCCGCCACGCTGACCGGCGCATGCGTTGTGGCTTTGGGCATGGTGAACGGGGGCGCGTTCTCCAATGACGACGATACGTTTTCTAAATTCAACGGAGCCCTTGAAACTTCCGGCGAGAAATTCTGGCGGCTTCCGCTCGGCGAGGAGTACGCGGAACTGATCAAGTCGGACATCGGCGACATCAAGAACACCGGCGGCCGCTATGGCGGCGCCATCACTGCCGCCGAGTTCCTGAAGGTCTTTGCCGAAGATACGCCATGGATTCACCTGGACATCGCGGGCATGGCGTGGATTGAGGAAAACCGCCCTTACATCGCGAAGGGACCGAGCGGAGTCGCTGTCAGGTCCATTCTTGAATGGGTCAGAAGCTACTCGGTTTAACGCGCACGTAACAATCGACCTTGAATTCCGGCCTGATCTCAATCCCTTTTGTATCGAAGGAAACAAGAGATCAGGCTTTCCTCATGCCGTCTTCATGGAACCGATGTCTGCTCTGTGATATGAAAGGGCAGCGGTACGTTCATCACACTGCATTGAGACTTCTTAAACCCGGCGGAGGGCAACACATGACCTTGCGGACGACACCCCCATCTCCCAGTCAGAATCCCGCTACCGAGACTTCTACCGGACGGAATATTCAGGATCCCGGAAACATTCTTTTCCATGGCCGGATAGCAAGAATACCCAGCGCGCAGGAAAAGCAACTGGCAGCCGACCAGATGCGGTATCAACTTTATCTTCTCGACCGGAGCCAACGGCGCATGTCGATTGAGGACTGCGTGGCTGCGCTGCTCGAGAACCCCAGCATCGACCTTCCCAGCTGACTGCAGTTTCAAACGCCGAGGATATTTCCATCGGCATCGACGTCGATCTCCAGCGCTCGCGGGTGGCTCGGGAGTCCGGGCATCAGCATCATGTTGCCTGCAATTGCCACCACAAACCCAGCTCCGGCTGATAGAGAAACGTCGCGCACATTCAATATCCACCCGTTGGGCGCTCCCATGCGCTTGGGATCGTCGGTGAGAGAGTATTGGGTCTTAGCGACGCACACGGACAACTTGCCGAAACCCCAATCCGCATAGCGCGTCAGCTTGGCGCGTGCTGTTTCGCTGAAAGCTACACCCGCGGCGCCATACACTCGCATGGCCACGGCGCTCACCTTCGAGTCAAGCGTGTCTTCCAGCGAGTAGATCGGCTCGACCCGCGGCTCCGGATTGTCCTCGATGGCTGCAACCACTTTGCGCGCTAACTCCGTTGCGCCCGCGCCGCCCTTCGCGAACGCCTCCACCAGCGCGCACGCAACGCCGTGTTCGCTGCACTCCATCGCAACGGCTTCCAACTCCTCCGGCTTATCGGCAGGGAAGCGGTTGATGGCCACCACCACCGGCACCCCGTAGTTGGCCAGCATGGCGATGTGGTGCGCGAGGTTTGGGAAGCCTGCACCCAGCGAGCCCTCGCCCTGCGCCTTCAGGCTCTGGACGGTCGTTACAAGGACGGCCACGGCAGGCTTAATTCCCGACGTGCGCATTACGATGTCGAAGTACTTCTCCGCTCCAAGGTCGGCTGCGAAACCGCATTCATTCACCACGTAGTCGGCCAGTCGAATTCCCATCTGCTGCGAGAGGATGCTGCTGGTTCCGTGCGCGATATTGCCGAACGGTCCCGCATGCACCAGCGCCGGAGTGCCCTCCGTGGTCTGCACCAGGTTGGGAAGGATGGCATCCGCCAGTAGCGCCATCATCGCGCCGGTTGCGCCGATTTCGGCAGCCGTAACGGGCCGCCCCGAGCGCGACGCACCCACCACGATTGCTTCCAGCCGACGCCGAAGATCGTCACGACTCGACGCCAGCGCTACGATGGCCATGATCTCCGATGCTGCCGTAATCACGAAGCCAGACCCGCGGTTCGCGCCTTCCTCTTCCTTGGCACTCACACTCACTACCACCCGCCTCAGGGCACGGTCATTCATGTCCAACGCGCGCGGCCAGGTGATCTTCTCAGGATCGAGATCGAGCGCATTGCCATGAAACAGGTGCGCGTCGATCATCGCGGCCAGCAGGTTATGCGCCGACGTAATGGCGTGAAAGTCGCCATGAAAGTGAAGGTTGATCTTCTGGCTCGGTTCAACTTGCGCGCGGCCTCCGCCGGCCGCGCCGCCCTTCAGCCCGAAGACCGGCCCCAGCGACGGCTCACGCGATGTCACAATCGCTCTCTTCCCGATTTTGGTCAGCCCCTCCGCCAGGCCGATAGAAACTACCGTCTTGCCTTCGCCTGAAGTTGTTGGGGTGGTTGCGGTAACCAGGATGAATTTACCCCGAATTGGAAACGCGGGGTCGCGCAGCAACTCCAAGTTCAGCTTGGCGCCATAGCGGCCGATGGTTTCGTAGTGTTCAGAACCCAGCCGAAGTTGTTCAGCAATAGTGTCAATGGGCTTCAATTCTGATTGAGCTGGAGAAAATGTAGAAGTAGTCATAACACCCCGGGGCAGGAATATACACCTGCTATGGGATGCTTCGAATGTGCCGTTGGACACATTCTGCTGCCTTGCGCATCACATCCGTTCAGGATCTTTATCGTGTCCTGAAAGTCACATCGCTTCCGGGCTTTCGATGCCCAGCCAACCGAGTACTATGACCAACTCGTGCAACGTGACTGCGGCTGTAGCCAGCAGGAAGGTCCGCCGCGCCGTATCCTCTTCGGTAAGAATGTGGTGATTGTGGTAGAAGTTGCTGAATTCCTGCGCAAGCTGAAAGGCGTGCTTGGCAATGTATGCGGGCTCGGAGGCGGCAATGGACTGCTCCAGCACCATGGAGCGGCGCCCGGCTCGCAACCAGAGCGCCCAGATGTCTTCGTTGTCTTCTCCGGAAAGGAACTGCTCTATCCCCGCTGACTTCGCGACCGCCGCCAGCTCTGCTTCCGCCGTCGTTCCCCCTTTGCGGAAGATATTGCGGATCCGCACCACCGCATACTGCAGGTAGGGCCCGGTCTCGCCTTCAAAGCTCAGCGCATCTTTGAAGTCGAAGGCAATCACGGAATTGCGCGTGTACTTCAGCATGAAATACCGCAGTGCGCCGATGGCGATCTGACGAGCGATCTTCAGCCGTTCGGCGTCGGCTGTGTCGCTGGTTCCGCCCGTCTGCCGCTTGTCTACTTCCTCGCGCGTGGCGGCAATCAGCTTGTCAATCAGATCATCGGCCTTCACGCCAAAGCCTTTCCGCCCGCTGACCTCGATATATGGCCGCCTCAAATCCTCTTCCGACACCGTGTAACCCAAATCCACTGCGCAGCGCGGCGTCAGCGCCACCATCTCGTAGCTGAAGTGCGTATAACGCTCAGCCTGCTCCGTGTACCCCATGCCGCGCAGGGCCTGGATCACGTTCGCTTGCGGATCGCTCTGGCGCGCGTCAATCACGTTGTAGATGGCCGTCGCGCCACCGAAATGCGGATGCGGCTCGACTCCTTGTTCGGTTGAGATCCAGCATTCATGATCGGGATACTTGAAGAACGGCTTGTATCCGAAGTCGCGTCCCAGCAAACCGAACTTCCACAGGTGATACGCAATGTCCTTGCCAACGTAGGTAACGGTGCCGTTGGAGCGCACAATCACCTTCGCGTCTTCATCCAGATCGCCCGCGGCGATCTCCGCGCCCGGCCTGCGCATCACCCAGCAGCCCTTGTTCTTGCCTTCGGTCTCGAAGTACAGGACGCCCTTCTGCTTCAGTTGCTCGAAGGCCAGATCCCAGAACTTGAGGTGCAGAATCTCGCTCTCGCGCGGCAGAAAGTCGTACTCGATGTCCAGCCGCAGCATGGTCTCAAGATGCCGCCGCAGCACCGCAGTCGAAATCAAATCCGCTACTTCGGCAGTCTCGTTTCCGCCTTGCTCAATTTCGTGCAGGGTCGCGTAGCGCAGGCTGTTTCCGAGCTTCGTTCTCTTCCGGCGATCCGTCCGAATACCAATGCGAAGTCCGCGCATACAGATCCCAGCAGTAGTAGTCGATCGCCGCGGCATGGCCTTCCGGGCCGGCTGCGCGGCGCTCGCACTCGGCCACCAGCGCCTTCACTTCCGCGACCGTTTTCTTCTCCAGATGCAGAAATCCCACCACTACATCGGCCACCTGCACACCGGTGTTGTCGATGTAGTTCTGCACATCCACCTTTTGTCCGGAGGCCCGCAGCAGGCGGACAAACGTGTCGCCGAGGATGGCATTGCGCAGGTGTCCAATATGCGCCGCCTTGTTGGGATTGATGCTGGTGTGCTCGACGAGGGAGTGCGGAGGATTCGCCAGGCGGAAATGCGGGTGCGCGATCTGAGGCATTGCCGCCTTCGCCGCCTCCAGTACGTACGCTCCGCGATCGAGCCGCGCGTTGATGTAGCCCGCGCCAGCCACTTCGAATCCTGCGAATCCCTCCACCGTGCCCAGAGCAGCCACAATTTCCTGGGCAATGATCTTCGGCGCTTTACGCAGCGTCCGTGCCAGTTGCAGCGCGATCGGCGTCGCCAACTCGCCGAACTTCAAATCCGGCGGAATCTCCAGCGGAATGTTCTCAACGTCGAGGTCGTACTTCGTCTTCAGCGCACCGCGCAGCGTTTCGGCGAGCCGCTTCTGCAATTCCAAATACACGTCGGGAAGGCCTCAGAAATCCTTGATTTGCAAGGGCCAGTTTAACAGCACATGCTAATCGGAACCCGCGCGTCTATGCCGTAAGATGGAGAAATACGAGGAGTTCCCGAATGCTCGCGCGGTGACTTCCTCATGAATCCTCAATGGCCAAGCTCGATTCCAGCCCATCGCATTTTTACCTCACCACGCCCATTTACTACGTGAATGCGCGGCCGCACCTGGGCCATGCTTACTCCACCATCGTCTGCGACGCCATCGCCCGCCGCAAGCGCGCCCTCGGCATCGATACGTGGTTTTTAACGGGAACAGACGAGCACGGCCAGAAGATCGAACGCTCCGCCAAACTTGCCGGGCGCACCCCCATGGAGTTCGCCACCCTGATCTCCGGCGAGTTTCGGGCTCTCTGGGATCGCCTTGGCCTCACTTACGATGATTTCATCCGCACCACCGAAGAGCGCCACAAGCGCGGCGCGCAGCATCTGTTCGCCACGCTACGCGACCGCGGCTTCATCTACAAGAGCATCTACACCGGCCAGTACTGCGTGAGCGACGAAGCCTGGATGGACGTGGAGCCCGGCGCGGCGTGCCCCACCTGCGGCCGTATTACGGAGACGGTCAGCGAAGAAAACTACTTCTTCAAGCTCTCTGCTTTCGAGCGCAAACTCCTCGAGTTCTATGAAGCCAATCCGGACTTCATGCAGCCCGAGTCGACGCGCAAGGAAGTGATTTCCTTCGTGCGTAGCGGCCTCAAAGATCTGTCCGTCAGCCGCACCAGCTTTTCCTGGGGTATTCCCGTCCCGGATGACGAGAAACATGTCATTTACGTCTGGCTCGACGCACTGGCCAACTACATCACGGCTCTGGGCTACGGTTCGGATGACGCCCACGACAAGGCGCGCTTCGAGAAGTTCTGGCCCGCGGACATGCACCTGATCGGCAAGGAGATCAGCCGCTTCCACTGCGTCTACTGGCCAGCGTTCCTGATGGCCGCCGGTATCGCTCCGCCAAAATCCGTCAAGGCCAATGGATGGCTGCTGTTCGACGATACCAAGATGTCCAAGTCGCTGGGCAACATAGTGCGCGCGGAGACGGTCGATGCGGTTCTTGGCGCCGACGCGCTGCGCTACTTCCTGCTGCGGGAGATCCCGTTTGGGCAGGACGGCAGCTTCAGCTTCGATGCGCTCGTGCGCCGCTACAACGGCGACCTCGCCAACGGCTATGGCAACCTGGTGAGCCGCGTTGTGAATATGATGCACAAGTTCTTCGGTGGCGTGGTGCCCCTGGCTGGTCCGGAAACTCAAGCAGAGTCCGCCCTGCAGGCGGCCTCGGAGCGAGCAATCGCAGAGTTTGCGCCACTTTTCGACGAGCTGAACTTCTCCGAAGCTTTGAAAACCCTCTGGACGCTGGTCGCCGAAACCGACGGATACCTGACCGCCAACGCGCCCTGGAAGAAGCCGCCGGAGCGGTCTGACGAGGATCATCAGAAGCACCAGGCCCGCGTACTCGCGACCGCGGCCGAGGCCATCCGCATCATCACGACCTTGGTCTATCCCATTCTTCCCGCCTCGGCATCCAAGGTCTGGCAGCAACTCGGCCAGGGTGATATCGCCGTTTCGGCGAAGCAGGCTTTTCTCACCAACCTTGCCTGGGGCGGTCTTAAGCCCGGCACGCAATTCGGCGAACCGGCCCCGCTCTTTCCCCGCGCTGAAAAGGACGCGATCGAACGTATGCAGAATCTCGAAAACGAAAACAACGCCAGCGCCGTGGACGCGGCTTCCGGGCAGAAAGAGGAAGTAGCTCCTACCCATGCCCCGGCATCCACATCCGTATCCCCCACCAGCTCCACTGACACCGAAACCGAGAGTGGAGAGGATCAGCTCACCTCTACTACATCCGTGTCCCACGATGCGGAAAGGCCCACCGAAACCGCAAAGGTTCACCAAGTCCCGGACGATCTCGCATCAGCACGTATCAAGTCCACCCCGGCCCCCGCTCCTGCGGGCTCTCCGCTTGCAACGGAAGAGAAAAAGCCAAACCCTAGCAGTGCTCCGCAGCCGTCGAGTGCCGAATCCAGCGCAGGATCGGCCGCAAGTCCCGCTGCGGAGCAGCACCAATTCATTACCATCGAGGACTTCGCCAAGGTGGATCTTCGCGTTGCCCAGATCCTGGTTGCAGAGCGAATCCCCAAAGCCGACAAACTGCTCCGTCTTGAAGTCGATCTCGGCTACGAGAAACGCCAGATCCTGGCCGGCATCGCGCAATACTACGAGCCTGAAAAGCTGATCGGCCGCAAGATCGTCATAGTCGCCAACCTGGCTCCGCGCAAGATGCGAGGCCTCGAGTCCAATGGCATGCTCCTCGCAGCATCGCTGCCGCCCGACGGCACACCCGTTTTAGCGGGTTTCCTTGAGGACGTGCCTCTGGGCGCAAGGCTCAAGTAACCACTGAATTTTAAAAGTGAAATCGCTACGGCTTGATCGAATTTGCCCTTAAAAATTAAGAAGCGGACAACCGGAATCGGGAGTGGAAGGATATCCCGAAACCGGCCGCCCGCTGGACCCTGAACCGGGTCTAGGTGGTAATGTCTAGTTTAGGCTCATTGGGACGAAAAGCAAGCAGTATTTGCACTAAATTGCAGGTGCCGTCAGTTTGAGCTCCCTCGATCGTGACAACAGTCACAAGCCACTGTCCAAAGAGCCTCCGCGCGTTGACCGGCAAGCGTTTCGCCTGATACAAAAAGAGGTTCTAAGCAAATAGTTTTCTGGTCTGACCGCCTGAAAGAATAACCACTGTCAACATGGAATTAATGGTTCACCAACTCGGGATTTTTCTGCTCGCCGCCGAAGCCCCCGCAAGCGCATCGGAACCGTCGATTCTGGAGACGGTGGAGCGGCTTATTGTGGGATCAATTCCTACGATTTTGTTGTTCATCATCCTCGTGCTCGCGTACCAGTTTCTGGTGCAGGGGCCGCTGTCACGCGCTCTCCGCGAGCGTCGTGCCCGCACCGACGGCGCGATCGAGGATGCGCACAGAGCCATTGCCCGCGCGGAAGAACGCGCCCAGGAGTACGCCAACAAACTCCGCCAGGCGCGCGCCGAGATTTTCAAGGTGCGCGAGCAGCGCATCAAGCAGTGGGTTGCGGAGCGCGATGCCGCTCTGGATATCGCCCGCAAAGCCGCCGGACAAAGAGTCACGCAGGCCAAGGTCGAAATCGAAGCCGAAGCTGCCAACGCCCGTAGCGCGATTCAACTTTCTGCGGGTGAACTGGCCAACCGGGTTGTTCGTGCGGTTCTGCCCGCGGCCGCCGGGGGTACCCGTTGAAGCACCAGCCAAGTTCGCATTCTGATCGTCTCCTTTCTTTCGTCCTGCTCAGCGTTCTTGCCGTAGCGGGCATTTCTCCCGTTCAGTCGATTGCACAGGAGCAACCGGCCACGCAACCTCAACCGATTGCTAATGTTACGGGGTCCTCCGCGCCCGCCGCCAAGGACCAAAAGCAGCCGGGACTGGGGGCTGAACTCGCGCCCGGACAGGTGAAGAAGGAAGAGGCTGAGGAAGACAACGTCTACCGGCACACCGCTCTGGTCGAGTCGCTCTCCAAAATGTTTCATCTCGATGTTGAGACCACGGCCCGTCTCTTCGAGTGGATCAATTTCGCCATCATCGCGCTGGCCATACTCGTTCCGCTGTTCAAGTTCCTTCCCAAAGTGTTTCGCAAGCGCTCCCAAACGCTCAGCCACAACCTCGAAGTCGCCCGCAAAACCACTGCCGACGCCAATCAGCGTCTAAGCGCCGTGGAGGCGCAACTCTCCAAGCTTGACGAAGAGATTGCGAAGATCCGTGCCCAGGTGGAGCAGGAGAGCCAGCAGGATGAGCAGCGCATCAAGGCCACCATCGAAGAGGAACGCGCTCGCATTGTGGCTTCGGCCGAGCAGGAAATCTCCGTCGCCGCCGCGCAGGCTCGCCGCGGGCTGCGCCATTTTGCCGCTGACCTCGCCGTCGATCAAGCCGCCCGCCAACTCCGTCTCACGCCCGATACCGACCGCGCTCTGATCGCCGAGTTCGTGCGCGATACCACCAGCGGCACAGTCAACGGAGGGCACAAGTAAATGCCGGCCTTCGTCTCCCATTACGCCCGTGCCTTTGCGGACGTCGCAACCTCCGCCAAGCTCGATACGGCGGCCATCGATCATCAGCTTGACGACTTTCTCGCGACCTGGAACGGCAGCCGCGAGCTGCGCGAGGTCTTTGAGAATCCGGCCATTTCTGCCCTGCAGAAGGTGGCCATCCTCGACAAGATGAACGCAAAGCTCGGCATGTTGCGCCAGGTGCGCAATCTCATCGCCGTGCTCATCAACAACGACCGCATTGCGCAAATTCATGAAGTCGTTGCTGCCTACCGCGCGGAATTGCAGGCGCGACAAGGCATTCGCCAGGCGGAGATCGTGACCGCGCGCGAACTCAGCGAACAGGAACGAAGCACTTTATTGGCCGGCGTTGGCCAGCTGGCCGGCGCCAGGATACAGGCCAGCTTCCGGCTCGATGAGTCGATCCTCGGTGGAACCGTGGTGCGCATTGGTTCCACGGTGTACGACGGCTCGGTCCGCGGCAGGCTCGAGCGGCTCAAAGAAGCATTAATCGCGGAATAACAGCGACCACTTAAGGAACTTGAAATGGCTCAGATCAAGGCAGACGAGATTACGCAGTTACTTCGCGAGCAGATCGCGAACTACGACTCCAAGGTGCAGGTGGACGAAGTAGGCACCATCACCTCCCTCGGCGATGGTATAGCCCGCCTCCACGGCCTCGACAAGGTCATGGCCGGCGAGCTGCTGAGCTTCCCGCACGGGATCGCGGGGCTGGCTCTCTCGTTGGAAGAGGACCAGGTGGGCGCCGTCATCCTGGGCGACTACACCGAGCTCAGCGAAGGGCAGGAGGTAAAACGCACCGGCAAAATCCTCTCCGTTCCCGTGGGCGCTGAAATGATTGGCCGCGTGGTGAACTCGCTGGGACAGCCCATCGACGACAAGGGTCCCATCGCAACCACCGAAACGTTACCTGTCGAGCGCCTTGCTCCCGGCATTATCGATCGCCAGGGAGTGCGCGAGCCCATGGCCACGGGTCTCAAGGCCATCGACGCCATGATTCCCATCGGCCGCGGCCAGCGCGAGCTCATCATCGGCGATCGCCAGACCGGCAAGACCGCCGTGCTGCTCGACACCATCATCAACAACGCCAAGAACGACCTAATCTGCATCTACTGCGCCATCGGCCAGAAGCGTTCTTCTATCGCGCAGGTTGTGCAGACGCTCACCGAAGCCGGCGCCATGGGCCACACCATCATCGTGGCGGCCTCAGCTTCCGAGCCGGCGCCGATGCTCTACCTCGCACCCTACGCCGCTACCGCCATGGGCGAGTTCTTCCGCGACAACGGCAAGCACGCGCTGGTGATGTACGACGATCTCTCCAAGCACGCCATGGCATATCGCGAAATCTCGCTGCTGCTCCGCCGCCCACCAGGCCGCGAAGCTTATCCCGGCGACGTGTTCTACCTCCACTCCCGCCTCCTCGAGCGCTCTTCCAAGATGAGCAAGGAGCGCGGCGGCGGTTCACTTACAGCTCTCCCGGTTATCGAGACCCAGGCCGGCGACGTATCGGCCTACATCCCCACCAACGTCATCTCCATTACCGACGGCCAGATCTTCCTCGAGACCGACCTGTTCAACTCCGGCGTTCGTCCCGCCGTCAACGTCGGCCTCTCGGTATCGCGCGTTGGCTTCTCCGCGGCCATCAAGGCGGTTAAGCAGGTAGGCTCCACGCTCAAGCTCGATCTCGCTCAGTACCGCGAACTCGCTGCTTTTGCCCAGTTCGGCTCTGACCTCGACCCGTTGACTCAGAAGCAACTCAACCGCGGCCAGCGCCTTACCGAACTGCTCAAGCAGCCGCAGTTCCACCCGCTCACCTGGCAGCAGCAGACCGTCATCCTCTTCGCCGGCACGCAGGGGTACCTCGACGACCTGAAGGTCTCCGACATCCGCGCCTTCGAAGACGGCCTATACAAGTACATCGAGTCCGCGCAGACGCCGCTCATGGAATCACTCACGCAGAAGAAGCAGCTCGACGACGAAGTGAAGAACGGCCTACATGCCGCCCTGAAGGAGTACAAGGAAAACTTCAAGGCGCAACTGCAGGCGGAAACGGTAAACGCATAAGAGTGATCAGTGGTCAGTGCTTAGTGGTCAGCACGGCCGAACCCAGCGAACCTGATCGCGAGCTTGAAACTGATCCATCACTGACCACTGATCACTGACCACTGGAAGCAAAATGGCAAACGTACTCGATCTTCGACGGCGCATTAGAAGCGTAAAGAACACGCGCCAGATCACCAAGGCCATGAAGATGGTCTCGGCGGCCAAATTGCGCCGCGCCCAGGAGCACGCCCTCGCGGCTCGTCCTTATGCCAGGATGATCGCCAGCGTGCTCGAGTCGCTCGCCCGGCGCATCGAAATCTACGACCCCGAGACTGGCAACTTGCGCCACCCGCTCTTCGCTACCCGCGAAGAAAAACGCGTTCTCCTCATCGTGGTCAGCGGCGACAAGGGTTTCGCAGGAGCATTCAACGCCAACATCATTAAGGCCGCTCTCCAATTCATTGATGCCAACCACGAGAAGCAGGTAGACATCGAGTCCGTGGGCCGCAAGGGCCGGGATCTCCTCCGCCGCCGGTATCAAGCCGCGATTTACTCTCAAGCCTCTGAAGACCAGCCCGCAGTTCGCCAGGAGCGTAAGGCCGCCATCGAGATCACCGGCGACCATCCAGGCATGCTGCTCAAACTCGAGGCGGACAGAGTTTTCGAACTCGCGCAGAACATCATTGCTCGCTACGTGCACGAAGAGATCGACGCCGCTTACATCGTCTACAACGAGTTCAAGTCGGTTATCGCGCAGCGCGTCGTTGTCGAAAAGCTTCTGCCGATCGTCAAGATCGGAGGCCAGCAGCTTGCCGGCGCAGCGGAACCCTCAATTGAAGAACGCGAGCGCGCTGCGCAAGCCGCTCTCACCTCCGGCATCCCGCTCGAAGAAGCCGACACCAAAGAGGCTGATGAGGAAGCCAAGAAGTTTGGCACCGCCAATGTCGACTACATCTATGAGCAGCCGCCCGAAGAACTCTTCAACGCGCTGCTCCCCCAGTACATCGCTTCGATTCTCTATCACGCCATGACCGAGTCCGTCGCCGCCGAACACGCGGCCCGTATGACCGCCATGGATTCAGCAACCAACAACGCTTCCGACATGATCGACGCCTACACGCTGCAGATGAACCGCGTGCGCCAGGCCGCCATCACCAAGGAGATCATCGAAATTGTCAGCGGAGCGGCCGCTGTGTAAGGTAGGTCAGGGCTTTAGCCCTGACAATCAAAGACCGCCGCGAAGTTGAAAGGGCACGGCTTTAGCCGTGCCGAAACAGGCAACAGAAGGATTGGCGGGGGTAGCCCCTGAGGGAAGTGCGACCGGATTTTGATGCCGGTTCACTTCCGAGAACTTAAGAAGGCAAACAATGGCAGAAAACATCGGCAAGGTAATTCAGATCTCCGGTCCCGCGGTCGACGTCCAGTTTGAAGAAGCGACGATGCCGTCCATTTACCAGGCCCTGCGCGTCACCAGCGACGGCTTCACCACCCCCGTGCCCATTTCGGTGATTCTTGAAGTGCAGCAGCACCTCGGCGAGGGCCGCGTGCGCACCGTGGCCATGGAAGCCACCGACGGCATGGTTCGCGGCATGAAGGCCATCGACCTCGGCGGCCCCATCCGCGTGCCCGTGGGCAAGCAGACCCTGGGCCGCGTGCTCAACGTCATCGGGGAGCCGGTGGACGAACTCGGCCCCGTAGGCGAGACCCAGCGCATGCCCATTCACCGCCCCGCGCCGCTCTTCGACGAGCAGTCCACCCATGAAGAGATGTTCGAGACCGGCATCAAGGTGATCGATCTCATCCAGCCCTTCTTGAAGGGCGGCAAGATCGGCCTCTTCGGCGGCGCCGGGGTCGGCAAGACCGTCATCATCCAGGAACTCATCAACAACGTTGCCCAGCAGCACGGCGGCTACTCCGTTTTTGGCGGTGTGGGCGAGCGCACCCGCGAGGGCAACGATCTCTGGGTCGAAATGACCGAGTCCGGCGTCATCAAGCCCGGCAAGTGGGAAGAGTCGAAGTGCGCTCTGGTCTACGGGCAGATGACCGAGCCGCCCGGCGCGCGCCTCCGCGTGGCTCTCACCGCGCTTACCGTCGCCGAGTATTTCCGCGACGTTGAAGGCGCGGACACTCTGCTCTTCATCGACAACATCTTCCGCTTCACGCAGGCCGGCTCCGAGGTCTCTACGCTGCTCGGCCGCATGCCTTCTGCCGTGGGCTACCAGCCCAACCTCGCCACCGAAATGGGCGAGCTGCAGGAGAGGATCACTTCCACCAGCAAGGGTTCCGTCACCTCGGTCCAGGCCGTCTACGTGCCAGCCGACGACTTGACGGATCCCGCGCCGGCCACCACTTTCGCCCACCTCGACGCTACTACCGTATTGAGCCGGCCGTTGTCGGAACTGGGTATTTATCCCGCCGTCGATCCGCTCGCCTCTACCTCGCGCATCTTGAGTGCGCGCATCGTGGGCGACGAGCATTACGACGTGGCTCAAGGCGTCAAAAAGATCCTGCAGCGCTATAAGGACCTGCAGGACATCATCGCCATCCTCGGCATCGACGAACTTTCCGAAGAAGACAAGCTTACCGTCGCCCGGGCCCGCAAGGTGCAGAAGTTCCTCTCGCAGCCATTCCACGTTGCCGAGCAGTTCACCGGCCTCCCCGGCAAGTACGTCAAGATTGCCGACACCGTGCGCAGCTTCAAGGAACTCATCGAGGGCAAGTACGACGACGTCCCCGAGCAGGCGTTCTATATGCAGGGTTCCATCGAAGACGTGCTTGCGAAGGCCGAGCAACTGAAGACGACAGCGTAAAGCGAGGGACTAGTTACTAGGGACTAGAAGAAATCCTGTTGAGTTAACGATCTAGGTTTTTCGGTTAGCCCCTAGACCCTGGCCTCTAGTCCCTTGCGACTGAAAGGAGCCGCCCATGGCCGATACATCCCCCAACGAACTCCGTGTACGCCTCGTCACCCCGGTGCGCATCCTCGTCGAAGCCGTAGCGACTGCAGTCGAACTGCCCGCGAAGAACGGCTACATGGAGGTTCTCTACGGCCACGCCCCGCTGCTCTCCGAACTGGGCGCCGGCGACGTGCGCATGCATGGCGTCACCGGCGAAGACCAGGCCCCCGAACAGATCTACAACGTGAACTGGGGCTTCGTAGAAGTGCTGCCCGATCGCGTGACCATTCTCGCCAACGACGCCCTCAAGCCAGAGGAGATTGACGTCCCCCGCGCCAATCAGCAACTCGACAAGGGCCACAAGCTCTGGGACGAAGCCGGCGAAAGCGAAGAGGCCTACGACCACGCCTTGGCCGTAATTGCCGAAGCCGAATCCAAACTCGCAACCGCCCAGGAAAAACCCTAAACCGAATTCCGGCTCGGTTACGGAAGAAGGCCCTGCTTCATCGAGCAGGGCCTTCCTTTTGAGAGCAAACGCTTATTTGCAAGACCGAGAACTACATGGTGATGCCGCCGTTCAAGCCTTGCGGGTAGAAGCCGCCCGAAGATGTTCCTCCGCCGTAGACAATCTTCAGCACTTCCTGCGGCGTCCGCGGGATTGCGAGCGCGTTCTTGTCCACATCAAAGTAGTTCTGGGCCGTCGGCGGAATATCCATCGAGTCGACCGCCGGACTGGTTACGTTGTTCATCACGCAGGCCTGGCGAATGGCGCCGGAGTGGAATGCTTCCGTACTCAGGATCGCGGCCGCGGCAGCCAGGTAGGTCGAACTGCTGATCGACGGCGCCGCACCAAGATACGCGCTCACGCCCACATCCTCGAAGATGCGCGCCAGCTTCAGGAAGTTATACACATCCATGAAGCCGAAGCCCAGGGCGTTCAGGTTGATCGCCGGCTTCTTGACTGCCGACGATCCGAGAGCAGCACGCAGGTACATGACGTGGTCGACTTCGTGGTTCCGCAACGCAGTCGCCATTGTCGCGTAAGGGGACGAGCCAAAGTTGGGAATTTTGTTCCCGCCCGTGGTTGGCCCCGTCTCGTCGGAAGACGAAATCACGCCCAATCCAACCAACGTCGTCCCATACGACGCCATCACGTAAAACTCGGCCTCTAGATATTCCAGGTTTAAAGCAAAGTTGAGAATGTCGGCATCGCTGTAAGCCGCGGCCTGCACGGTCGTTTCGTGCGCCAGGCGAGTACCCACTAAACCAGCGCCTGCCAGCCCAAGGCCGGTAAGTCCGACGCCCTTCAGAAATTTACGGCGGTTTGCTGTAGCTAATTCCACGATAGATCCTCCAGGGAAAAAGTTGATGTCCGTTCACTGCGTGGAGGCAACAAAATGCTGAACGCGCAAGGACACGCCTGCATCGTCATGCTCCACAAGTATCGTTAGGAGTTAAGAGTCGACTTCCACCATGTCTGGCGTGCGGCACGGCAAACGCTAGGGCGAGTGGGACCCTGCTGCCAGATGAGCCGCAGGCGAACTCCCACCAGCAGGTACGCGCCACACCAGATTTCGGATTGCAATGCAGGAATTTTTCTTCGGAGAGCCGCAGCTCTTAGGAAGCTCCGCCTATCCGGCGGCCGAGGCGGCCGCTGTGTGCTCGATCTTTGCCCAGAGCTCGCGAATCCCGGCGCCCGTCTTTGCCGACACCGGTAGAATCTCGTCAATCGCGAGCCCCTTCTTCAACGCCGCGAGATTCCGCGTTCTTTCGTTGCCGCTCAGTCGATCGATCTTCGTCGCCACCACCACAAACTGCCTGCCCACGCTCCGCAGCCACTCAATCAGCTGTCCATCCCGCGGCTGCGGCGGCACATTCGAGTCCACCAGGCACACGCACAGTCCCAGCGTCTCCCGCTGCTCGAGATACGGTTCAATGAACTTCGGCCACTCCGCGGAGATCGACCTGGAAATCTTTGCGTACCCATACCCTGGCAAATCCGCAAACACCAGCCTTCGCCGCTGGCTCCCATCCAATAGCGCAAAGAAGTTGATCGCCCGCGTCCGCCCCGGAGTTCCCGACACTTTGGCCGCCTTCTCGCCAGCGAGCGCATTCAGCAGGCTCGACTTGCCGACGTTCGAACGTCCCAGAAATGCAATCTCCACTACGCTCGGAGCAGGGAATTGCTCCGCCGCCATCGCCGACAACAAAAACTGCGTGTTATACCGATTCATCTCTTTCGAGAATACAGGGACGGTTAGCTGGTCACCCATTCCTCGTCCTACCAATCCGAGGTGCCGCCTCATTTCTTCATGAAATTCAAGGTTGTTTGTCGAATCAGGCGCATGTTAGCTTGGGTAGCCCTCTGGAGAAACGGCGCGGGCCCATCCAGTGCACCTCGCTCCAGAGCGCAGGAGGAGCTCCCCCATGAACAAAACCTCTCTGTACCTCGTGCTCGCACTCTCCGTGACCGCGCCGGCATTCGCTCAAACCACCAGCAACAACGTCGATCCCGACGCCGCCTGCCGCGAACTCCCCTCCCAATCCCAGCTCAAGACCGCTCTTACCGCTGCACGCAAACAGGCCAACGGCGGCTTCAACCTCGACATGTGGGGTACCGTCGTCAACCGCGATGGCGTGGTCTGCGCCGTCGCCTTTACCGGCGCCGATCGGGGATCGCAATGGCCTGGGAGCCGCGTCATCTCGGCTCAAAAGGCCAACACCGCCAACGCCTTCAGCCTCCCCAAACTGGCGCTGTCCACGGCCGATCTCTACAGCGCCGTCCAGCCCGGCGGCAGCCTTTTTGGCTTGCAGGCCAGCAATCCGGTCAGCACTGAGGTAGCCTACCGCGGGGAACCGGAAAACTATGGTCAACAGAGCGATCCGATGGTCGGCGGCCGCATCGGTGGCGTCAACGTATTCGGCGGGGGCCTCGCCCTCTACAACGCCAAGGGACAGCTTATCGGCGCCCTCGGGGTTAGCGGCGACTCCTCCTGCGCCGACCACAACATAGCCTGGCGCACCCGTCACACGCTGAATCTTGACTTCGTTCCCGGCGGCGTCGGCCCCGACCCGCTTCGCCCCGACAACATCGTCTACGACATCACTCCCGCACCTGGCGTTCAGATCGGCATCAGCGCCAGCGGTTGGGGGCACCCCGCCTGCAGCAGCGCCGCCACCGGAATCGCGAAACTACTCCCCGCCGTTCAATAGCCCTTTTCCAGAACGGACAAGATGGTCGCACAAGTCTCGCTTGCGAGCTTTCGAATTCTCAACGCCCGAAATCATTCAACCAAATGGTTGACAGAGAGATCAGTCCCGCGCTACATTCAACCACATGGTTAAGTCGAACGCCGTCCGGCTCGATTCCATCTTCCACGCCCTCGCCGATCCCACCCGCCGCGCCATCCTCCGCGATGTCTCGTCCGGAGAAAAGTCCGTCGGCGATCTCGCCCGCCCCCACGCGCTCACCCTCGCCGCTGTCTCCAAGCACCTCAACGTGCTCGAGGCCGCCGAACTCGTCGCCCGTCAGCGTCGCGGCAGCTTCCAAATCGTCCGCCTCAACGCGCCCGCCCTGCACGAAGCTGAAGAGTGGCTGGCCTACTACCGCCCGTTCTGGAGCAGCCGTTTGGACGCTCTGGCCCAACACCTCGAAGGAGATTCCCGATGAGCGAAAACCTGACCCTGCAGTTGAGCAAGATCATCAAAGCGCCCCGCAGCCGCGCCTTCGCCGCCTGGACCGAACCCGCCGAACTCATGCAGTGGTTTGCTCCCGGACCCATGCAGCCCGATTCGGTCAGCGTCGATCTCCGCGTCGGCGGCGTCTTTCGTTGGGCTATTTGTGCCCCCTCGCAGCCCACTGGCCAGCGCATCAATGTCGTCTTCTCCGGCCAGTTCCTTGCCATCCGGGCGGACGAGCTCCTGCAATTCACCTGGCAGTCTGAAGGCAATCCCGACGACCACACCCTGGTCACGGTTTCCTTCGCCGACGTCGAGGGGGGCACCGAGGTGGCTATCAGCCAGGAGCGCATCTCCACATCCGAGATCTACAACCGCAACAAGATGGGTTGGAGCAGCATGCTCGACAAACTGGCTGCCCTCGCCGAGCCGTCTGCCGTTCACGCCGGATAGCCCCCGCAAAGCAAAAGCCCCTTCCGTCCGCAGACGGGAGGGGCCTTCTCGTATTCATTCCGGAAACGGCTATTGCCGCGCCACCTGGCCCGTTCCCACCTCCGCCGGGGGAGGCGGCGGCACAGCCGCCATCACTTCAGTCTCCTCCGCCACCGGAGTCGGCAGCGGCCTCTCCAGCGCCAGCGCCAGCACCTCGTCCATCGAATCCACAAAGTGCAGCTTCATCACGTTGCGAATATTGTCCGGCAGCTCCACGAAATCTTTCTCGTTGCCGCGCGGTAGTATCGCCTCAAAGATTCCCGCCCGCAGTGCCGCCAGCAGCTTCTCCTTGAGACCCCCGATCGGCAGCACCTTGCCGCGCAGCGTAATCTCGCCCGTCATTGCGATATCGCGCCGCACCGGAATCTTCGCCAGGGCGCTCGCCAGCGCCGTCGCCATCGTAATCCCGGCCGACGGGCCATCCTTCGGAATCGCGCCCTCGGGAACGTGAACATGCAAATCCACGTTGCGATAAAACTCGCGCGTAAGCCCCAGCGCCTGCGCTTTGCCGCGAATGTAACTCAGGGCCGCCTGCGCCGACTCCTGCATCACGTCGCCAAGCTGGCCGGTGATCGTGAGCTTGCCCTTGCCGTCCAGCACCTGCACTTCGATGGTCAGAATGCTTCCTCCCACCTCGGTCCACGCCAGGCCGGTCACCAGGCCCACTTCGCTCTTCTCGTGTACTTCGGAGTCGCGGAACCGCGCCACGCCCAGGTACTCCGACACGTTCGCGGCCGTGATCTCTTCCTTATGCTTGGCTCCGTTTTTTACCACTTTGCGGGCCACCTTGCGGCACAGGTTTCCGAGCTCGCGCTCCAGATTCCGAACGCCCGCCTCGCGCGTGTAGTAACGGATAATCTCGACGATCGCATCGTCGTTGAACGTGACGTTCTTCTCGCTCAACCCCGTCTGCTCGCGCTGCTTCTTCACCAGGTACTGCCGAGCAATCTCCAGCTTTTCCTGCTCGGTGTAGCCCTGCAGCCGCAGAATCTCCATGCGGTCCTGCAGCGGCGCCGGAATCGTGTGCAGCACGTTCGCCGTCGCCACAAAAAGCACCTGGCTCAGGTCGTAGTCAACGTCCAGGTAGTGATCCTGGAAGGTCGTATTCTGTTCCGGATCCAGAACCTCCAGCAGCGCGCTTGCCGGATCGCCGCGGAAGTCCGATGCCATCTTGTCCACTTCATCCAGAAGGAACACCGGGTTCTTTGTGCCAGCCTTCTTCATGTGCTGGATGATCTGCCCCGGCAGTGCGCCAATGTAGGTGCGCCGGTGTCCGCGAATCTCCGCTTCGTCGCGCACGCCGCCCAGCGAGAGCCGCACAAACTTCCGTCCTGTCGCCTTCGCAATCGACATCCCCAGCGAAGTTTTGCCCACTCCCGGCGGCCCCACAAAGCAGAGGATCGAGCCCTTCGGATTCTTGACCAGCTGCCGCACCGCAAGAAACTCGAGGATGCGATCCTTGATCTTCTCCAGGCCGTAATGATCCTCGTTCAACACCTTCTCGGCATACTCAATCGAGCGCGTCTCCTTCGAGCGCTTCTTCCACGGCACCGCCAGCAGCCAGTCAATGTAGTTGCGGCTCACCGTCGATTCCGCGCTCATCGGAGGCATTGCTTCCAGCTTCTTCAGCTCCTGGATCGCCTTGTCCAGCACATCCTTCGGCATGCCCGCCGCTTCAATCTTCTTGCGCAGTTCGTCGAACTCGCTCTTCTCGCCGCGTCCCAGTTCCTTCTGGATCGCCTTGATCTTCTCGTTGAGGTAATACTCCTTCTGCGCCCGTTCCATCTGCCGCTTCACGCGCGACTGAATGTTGCGGTCAAGGTCCAGCTTCTCAATTTCGATGTCCAGCACGTCCGCGATCCGCGCCAGCCGCGCCGCCGGGTCGAAGATGCTCAGCAACTCCTGCTTCTCTTCAATTCCCAGCTGCAGGTTGGCCGCGATCACATCGGACAGCTTGGCGGGCTCGTCCATCCGCACGGTGGCGATGATGGTCTCGTAGTTCAGGCTTTGCTGCAGCTTCACGTATTGCTCAAACAAGCTGGTGACACGCTGCATTAGCTGCTCGACCGCGGGCGTCATCTCAAACTGCGACTTGCCGGTGCGCACTGTGGCCACGAAGAAGCCATCGCGATCGTTCACTTCGAGCGACTTCGCGCGCTCCACGCCTTCCACCAGTACCTTGATGTTGCCGTCGGGCATCTTCACGCTCTGCACAATATTGCAGATCGATCCGACCTGGTAGATTTCCTTCGCCTTCGGTTCGTCTATCGACGCATCGTGCTGCGTCGCCAGAAATATCTTGCGGTCGCCCGTCAGCGCCTCTTCGAGTGCGCGCACGCTTGATTCGCGCCCTACCACGAAGGGCGTCATCATGTAAGGAAATATCACCATGTCCCGTATGGGCATCATGGGCAACTTGCGCTGCTCGGGTTTCTCGCGGGGAGTCGTCATATATCACCTAGTCCATTCGACGCGCTAAGTTCACCCAGGATGCGCGGTCCATTGAACGGCTCATGTTCGGATTGTACAGCGGAATGGATCGGGAAACGGCTACGGGTCCGTCCGGAGTTGCTCTGAAGAGTGCTCCATCACTATCAATCAATAAGCGGATTGACCACGCGAAACATTCCGTACTTTTGACCGGATGCAAGGTCCTCCGAATAGAGGATCAATGCGCCCGATTCTTCCACTGCCTGCAAGATGAGCGCATCCCAGAACGAAGTTTTGAAGCGCACCTCCAGATCCAGTGCCTTCAAGACCGATTCGGGCGTGTTCGTGACCACTTCCCACGTGGAATACTCGCGGATCAGACGCCGCACCTCATCGACCGGAAGAGGATTCGCAGCCTTCCGGCGCAAATTGATGCAAAGTTCCTGAAGAACCTGCGTGCTCAGGACACCTTCTCCCGATTCCCAAAGCTCTTCCAGCAAAGAACGCGCGCGCTCATGCTTTGCGCCGGCCGTGCGGTCGTGTGCATACACCAGGATGTTGGTATCGACAAAAAACTTATCGCTCATGGAGTTCGTCGCGCGAGCCGGGGCGGGTCCAGTTCAGGTCGAAGCCGGTTTTCAATCGAGCCAGCGCGCTGCGCCGCGCGCTCTCATAGCCTTTACGTTCTCGCACGACCTCTTCCAATCGAGCCGCCAGCATCGCGCTGATCGAGGAACCCTCCGTGGCCGCCAGGATCCTGGCCTCCCGCAGCAATTCAGCGTCGATTTTGAGCGTAATATTCGTCTTCATGGCAGCACACGTTTCAGTGTAGCACTAGTTTACGTGCTAAGTATTTGACGACAGATGCGCAGCAAAAAGGCCCGGGTCTCGCATCCGAGATCCGGGCCTTCATCAGTTTTTCTGTCCGCTTTGAGTCGACCGCGATTGCGGGTTCGGTTTTTCTAGTCCCCAGTCCCTAATCCCCAGTACCTGCCTCTACCCCGCCTTCTCCAGCAGGCAAAGCGACAGATCCCTTCGCTCTACCATCTCCCGCGTGATCTCAAGGTCGCGCACGCGCTTGTTGTTGGGCAGGTGATACATCAGGTCCAGCATCAGTTCTTCCAGGATCATGCGCAGCCCGCGCGCACCCACCTTGCGGGCCAAGAGCCTCGCGCGCCACCGCGCCCATGGCCTCCTGCGAGAAGTGCAACCGCACATTCTCATACTCGAAGAGCCGTTGGTACTGCTTCATGATCGCATTGCGCGGCTTGGTCAAAATCTCGACCAGTGCCGGCTCGTCCAACTCATCCAGAATGCCCATCACTGGAAGCCGGCCCACGAACTCCGGAATCAATCCGTACTTGATCAGGTCCTGGGGCTCGGTCTTGCGCAGCAGTTCGGTGTCGCGATGGTTGCGCGTCGTTGCCGCATCCGCCTCGGCGTCCACGCTCCGGAAGCCCAGCGCCTTCTTGCCGACACGCCGGCCCACCACGCGCTCCAGGCCCACAAACGCCCCGCCACAGATGAACAGGATGTTGGTGGTGTCGACCGCGGTGAACTCCTGGTGGGGATGCTTGCGCCCTCCCTGCGGCGGCACATTGGCAACCGTGCCCTCCAGAATCTTCAAGAGCGCCTGCTGCACGCCCTCGCCGCTCACATCGCGGGTGATCGACGGATTCTCGTCCTTGCGCCCGATCTTGTCGATTTCGTCGATGTAAATGATGCCCTGTTGCGCGCGCGTCACGTCGCCATCGGCCGCTTGCAGCAGCTTCAGGATAATGTTCTCCACGTCCTCGCCGACGTAGCCGGCTTCCGTCAGGGTGGTGGCGTCCACAATCGCAAAGGGAACGTCCAGCATCTTCGCCAGGGTGTGGGCCAGCAGCGTCTTGCCCGATCCCGTCGGCCCAATCAACAGAATGTTGGACTTGGAGAGCTCAACCTCGTTGTTGCGCATCCGGTTCATCTGGATCCGCTTGTAGTGGTTATAAACAGCTACCGCCAGCTTCTTCTTGGTCTGGTCCTGCCCGATCACGTAATCGTCCAGGAAGCTCTTGACTTCCTGCGGCTTCGGCAGATGCCCTGCTGTCGTCGAAGGATGCGACTCGCCCCGGTCATCCTCCAGGATCGAGTTGCACACCGCGACGCATTCGTCACAGATGTAAGCTCGCGGATAGTCGCTGGGCGACGAGATCAACTTGGCCACCGCGTCCTGTGATTTGTGGCAGAACGAGCAGCGCAGTGCTTCTTCAGGTCCCGTGCGCGTTTTCATGGTTCGACTACTCCTTCGGACAAGACTTCCAGCCCCTCTGAATTTGGCCCCCCCGGGGCTGTGTTGGCCCTGTCTCTAACTCCGGGGCCTGTCAATGATTTCGTCGATAATGCCGTAATCCTTCGACTGCTGCGCGTTCATGATGAAGTCCCGTTCCACGTCCCGTTCGATCCGATCCAGCGGCTGCCCCGTGTGCTTCGCCATCAAATTATTCGTAATTTCACGGATCCTCAGAATCTCTCGAGCATGAATGTCGATATCGGTCGCCTGTCCGCTCAACCCGCCCATCGACGGCTGGTGGATCAGGATGCGCGAGTTCGGCAACGCAAATCGCTTGCCCTTCGTCCCCGCCAGCAGCAGAAATGCTCCCATGCTGGCAGCTTGCCCGATGCAGAACGTCGTCACATTGTTCTTGATGTATTGCATTGTGTCATAAATCGCCAGTCCTGCGGTAATCGATCCTCCCGGCGAGTTGATGTAGAGCTGAATGTCCTTCTCCGGATCTTCGCCAGAGAGGAACAGCATCTGCGCCACAATGAGATTGGCCACCTGATCGTCGATCGGCGTGCCGAGAAAAATGATGTTGTCGCGCAGCAGACGGGAGTAGATGTCGTAGGCGCGTTCGCCTCGGCTCGTCTGCTCTACCACCATGGGTACCAATGCCATGTTGCCTTCTCGCTCTTCGTAGGGCCTCGAACGCCCTGGTCCTGATTCATTCCCTGGTTTCCCATCGCCTGGTGACATCGCGTTCCCGGCGACACGAAAAATCTACTCGCCTGCCGTCAGGCGGGTAGCCGTTCGTACAACAATTGAGCCGTCTTTTCGCGCTTCAGCTGTTCCCGGATTCTAGACAGACCGCCATCTTCCGTCAACCGCGCACGCAAGGTGTCCACGGGTTCACGCGACTGGAGAGCCGCAATCTGGATCTCCCGGTCCAGCTCTTCATCGCTCACTTCCACATTCTCTTCGTGGGCAATCTTCGCCAGCAGCAGGCTCGACTTCACCTCGGCAATGGCGCTGTCCCGCTGTGCCATCCGCAGCCGCCCAAAGTCCAGTTTGCGCATTTGCTCGGTCTGCATGCCCTGCGCGGCCAGCGCCCGCAACCCCCGCTCCAGCCGGGCGTCCACCTGCTCCTGCACCAGCGACTCGGGCACCGGGAACGAGAACCGCTCGATCAGCGCCTGCATCAGCCGATCCTTGGTCTCGCCTTCCACGCTGCGCCGCTTGCGGTTGCTCAAATGCTCGCGCACCCGGTTCTCCAACTCCGCCAGGCTCTCGTACTGGCCCAGTTCCTTCGCAAAATCGTCGCTAAGTTCCGGCAGGGTGCGCTTCTTGATCGCCTTCACGTCGATCTCGTAGTCCACCGTCTTGCCCGCCAGCTTGGCCTCGGGATACTCCGCCGG
This sequence comes from uncultured Acidobacteriota bacterium, assembly GCA_963744185.1. Classification (GTDB taxonomy): domain Bacteria; phylum Acidobacteriota; class Terriglobia; order Terriglobales; family Acidobacteriaceae; genus Telmatobacter. The sequence goes on from CAVUSR010000006.1 coordinate 103,637, forward strand.
GTACGCGGCCGACACGTGCAACTGCTGCCCCACCTTCGCCCCGCGCAACGCGGTCGTGAAGGCCTCCACCGTGTCCTTGCCGCCCACTTCGACCAGCGAGTCCTCGCCCGACACCGGCGGCGCGTCTTCCACGCCTTCCACCTTGCCCGTGTAGGTGATCTCCGCCCAGTCGCCATCCACAATCGCCCGGTCTTCCTCGACCGGTTCAAACGTGGCGCGGCTCTCGCGAAGCTGCGTGAGCTCCTGCTGATAATCCTCTTCGCTGATCTCCGTTGAAGGCTTGGGAACTGTGACATCCTTGTAGCCTTCAATCGAGAACTGCGGAATGAACTCAAACACCGCCTTCACGTGCAGCGGCTGGCCCTCATCCACGGTCAGCTCCGTTACCTGCGGCTGCCCAACCGGCGCCACGCCCAGCTCGCGAACGGCCTTGTTGAATTTCTCCGGAAGCAGACCGTCAATCACATCCTTGCGAATCTGCTCCGCAAAGCGCCGCTTTACTACCGTTTCGGGAACCTTCCCGGCGCGGAACCCTGGAATCTTCGCATACTTCTGATAGTTCTTCGTCACGTTCCTGAAGGCCTTGCTGACATCTTCCACGGGAACGTCCAGCACCAGTTCGCGCGTGCACTCCGGATTCAGAACCGGGCCATGCTGGTGATTGTGGCCCTCATGCCCGTGTTCATGATCGTGATGCTCGTGCCCCAATTCGCTCGTGTCGCCTTCGTGGCCGTGTTCCATGTGCTGATCCGCGTTCTCTGCCGTCGGATCCTGATTGTTTTCGAGGGTGTCTGTGGAGGTCAACTTCTCTGCCTTCCAGGCGCCGGGCGCCGAATAAAAAACTGCCGCGGGGTTGGTCCCTCGCTGGCGGGGAGATGCATCTCTCATGGTAAGAGCGGGACGTAGGCAGGGTCAAACCGGGCCGGCAGTCAAAAGTTGTAGCGGCATGCCTGAAGTTTGTTACTGCGCGTTTGCCGGGCAGTCTTGTTCGACGACGCGGAATCCCGGTGCGCGATCGCGCGCAATCATTCGGCCGGTGCCGCGTCCAGGGCGAGCGCCCTACTGTTCCACTAACTCGGGTTTGCGCACATAAGGAAGAAACCGGGGATGCGCCGCGCCGCACTCGACAAAGTGCATCCGTGCCTCGCTCAGGCTGAGCGGGCCATTCACTGTGAGCCAGACCTCGGAAGCGTCTTCATCTTCCTGGCCGTCATCTTCCCACCAGCACACCGGACACAGCTCCATCACCGCCGGAGCCGCAAGCGTCCTGAATCCGCAACAAGGACAGCGATATAGTTTCCCCACATCCAGATGGACGGATTTCCGCAAGCCCGGATTACGAATCCACGCTCCAGTGGCAGCGCGCGCTTGACTCCCACGCACACTCAAACCACATCACCGCAAAGTTCCGTCATGACCAACGCGCGTTGGCCTCTAGTCCGCGAATCCCCTGATCACACCCGCACTTTTTACCGGATACCCCATGCAATAACTTCTACTCACCCGCCGTATTTACTCTGAATGTCTGCTCAATTCAGATCCTTATCTCCATTTATTTCAATAATTTACAAACTAGATCCAGGCCCGTGCAACCCTTCCCGGCCACCCCCTCCTCTGACCCTTACAGCACGCGAGTGCAGCCTGCGGCCCGCGATGAAAAGGCAGGCCCCGAGGAGTATCAACGGTGAAACCTCTGAGCGACACATCCTCCCGAAGTGGCTACACCAAACCTGGTGCCATCGCCACTTCATCGCAGAGTCGACAGGCCTCCACGCAGCCCTCCCCGGCTGGGAAGATAAAAACAACAACGGCCTCGGTTCACGTCGAGGTCGCCCAGCTGTATAGAAACTTAGACTAGAACGACGGACGGTGGCAGTGAGCCGTAGTCATTTGGGAAGGGAATACGGCTCACTCCACCTTGCACCGCATTTCACCACTGCACTTTAGAAACGCAACACCAGCCCTGCATTCACCCGGTACTTCTGCCCGCTGGCCGGCGACAACGTGGGCGCGGTGATGCGATCCCCTCCCACCCTGAACGCAAAGAACGGCAATACCGGCAGGTCCACCCCGCCGCCCAGCGCATACGCAAACGTCCCTCCGGAAATCGACACCCCCGAGCTGTTCGACGAGTGCTCGCCCCCAATCAGCCCATGCGCAAACAGGGCCACCCCCAACGCCTTCAGCGTCACCCGCGGCCCCACCAGGATCGTGGTCGTCTTGGGCACGCTGGCATCCGCGCCCAGCCCGTAGTGCGCAACATCTCCCTCCGCCCCCAGAAACGGATGCAGATGAATGTGCACCGCCGCATTCCACCCATTCAAACCGCCCACGTTGGGGTAGAACGTGTCCGACCCCAACCGGCTATAGCCAAAATACGCGTCGCTGTTGTGCAAGGACTGCGCACCCGCCGCCGCGGATCCCGCCAGCACGACCAGCGCAAGAAGAAAAAGAGAACGCCATAAAAGCATGAACACACACCTTTCCAGGCGCACACACCTCGCCCCTGGGAGTAAGAACAACCCAAAAACACAGAAGTTGCCCTGACCGGTGTACCAATTCGCGGTGGTCGGGCTCAACAATGGGAAATCAAGAACCTCACCCCCGCCGCCCACGTCCTTATCCGTAAGCCTCACCCACTACAATCCTTCACGGGAGAAACCCTTCATGCCTCGCACCCCGTTCCTCACCACTTTCCTCCTCGCCGCCGCCCTGACTGCCCAACTGACCGCCCAACTCGCCGCCGCCCAGCAATCTCCGCGCACCGACCTCCCTTCCTCCACCGGCGGCCAGCCCCAGCCCACGCGCGTCGCCATCGTCGGCCTCGAGCACGGGCACGTCGAAGGTTTCCTCTCCGCTCTCCCCAAGCACACTGAGGTCCAGCTCGTCGGCATCGCCGACGCCGACTCTAACCTCATCGCGAAATACGCGCAGAAATACAACCTCGACAAATCGCTGTTCTTCAAAAGCGAAGCCAACATGATCGAGGTCCGCCATCCCCAGGCCGTTCTCGTCTATACCTCCATCGCCCAGCACCGGCCCGCCATCGACGTCGCCGCGCAATACGGTGTCAATGTCATGGTGGAGAAACCCCTCACCATCTCCCTCGACGACGCCTACCACATACGCGACGTGGCCAACCAGCACCACATCCACGTTCTCGTCAATTACGAGACCACCTGGTACGCCTCCAACCGCGCCGTCTATGACGCCATGCGCGAAAACAAGATCGGCCCCATTCGCCGCGTCATGGTGCACGATGGCCACCAGGGCCCCCAAGAGATCAACGTCCCACCCGAGTTCCTTTCCTGGCTTACCGATCCCGCGCAAAATGGCGCCGGCTCCCTCTACGACTTCGGCTGCTATGGCGCCGATCTCGTCACCTGGCTCATGCACGGTGAGGCGCCGCTGACCGTCACCGCCGTTCTCAATCACGACAAGCCGGAGAAGTACCGCAACGTCGACGACGACTCCACCGTGATCCTCCAGTACCCGCACGCACAGGCCGTCCTCATGGGCTCGTGGAATTGGCCCTTCAGCCGCAAGGACATGGAAGTCTACGGCGCCACCGGCTACATCATCACCGTCGGCAACGAGCACTTGCGCGTGCGCCTCGAGCACGACAACCAGGAACAGAGCGTAGCTGCCCCCGCCCTGCCCGAAAACGAGAAGGACTCGCTCAGTTATCTGTCTGCTGTCCTTGCCGGCAAGATCACGCCCAAAGGCGACCTAAGTGCGCTGGATACCAACATCACCGTCATGCAGATTCTCGACGCCGCAAGACAATCCGCCAGAACCGGCCAAACCGTCCACCTCCACCCCGCTAACTAAAACAAACCGGAGTGCCCTGGCTTGCTAGCAGGCTGCGGAAAAACCCGTTGGGGCGGCATGCCCGGGATTATCCCGGGCTATCGGGCGGTAGGCCGGGGATTCATCCCCGGCATCAAAGGCACAAAATCAACGCGGGCTTTAGCCCCTGAGGCATGCTCTTCGGGCTTTGCGCGACATGAATGACTGCGGTTGCTGTTGACTTTAGCTCTTCGCCGCTTCCGGCCCGTTGCAATCTCAGACCACCCTGCCTTGACTCCATCCGCGCTATACCAAACCCCTAATCGCGCCCACCGAAGCGACCTAGAATCTTGCTTCAGGAGAGGATCATGACCACGGCCGCAATCCCCATGCCCGTACAACGAGGAAAATTACTTCTGCCGATTCTTGTGGGCGGCGCCGTTGCGGGAACCCTCGATTTAATTTCCGCATTCATTACTTTTGGCCTCGTCGTCCCCAGGGGAATTGCCGCGGGCCTGATCGGCATCGAGGCGGTTAAGACTTCAAGCCCCACGCTCACGTGGATATTGGGATTTTTTCTTCATTACTTCATCGCCTTCTCAGCGGCAACGGTGTACTGCCTCGCCAGCCGCCGCCTGGAATTCTTGAAGGAGCATTTTCTCGTTAGCGGCATGTTCTATGGAATTGCCGTTTTTCTGACCATGAATCTCATCGTTCTGCCCCTGAGCGCCCTTCACTCCGCGGGACCATACCAGCTTCGCGGCCTGCTCATCGGCTTAGCCGCGCATATGCTTATCATCGGCCTCCCGATCTCCTACAGCCTTCGCAAGTTGTCCTGAATCGAACTTCACCGTCGCCGTTTTCCGGGCGCGCCCCCAAGCGTCTGTTTTCCCAACCACAGTCGCGCGCACCCCCAAGGCGTGTGGCTTCCCGGGCACCACCCCAGCATTTGTTTTCCCGAGCGCAGTCGAGGGATCTGCGGTTGTTGTTGCTTTCTCATGCTGGCCACATCAGCCGGGCGTTCCAGAGCCTGCACTGATCGGAGCCGAAGAGTCCCTCGCGCTTGGGGACCTGGGACAGCGCTCCTCTGAACCCGGAAAAGGCCGCGCCTCAAAAGTTGTCAAGCCCCCACCCTGTGGAAAAACGAGCTAACCCATTGATTTCATGCGCAAAATATTTTTTTGAAAATTAGGTATTAATTATTCGAACCTGCCATACTTGAAACAGTCGAATAAAAGCCCGCCATTGAGCGGGCTTTTTCATTGCGCGAGCAGGTCAGGAGCAGAAGATGGAATCACCGCACAAACTCGATTTCGCAAGGTCCTTCTATTCCCTGTTCCCCTATTCCACGTCTCTTTCACTACTTCACTCATTCACTTCTGTACGGGCTTTCTCTGTTCACTGCCCACTGTTCACTGCCCACTGTCCACTGTGATCCAAATCACGGTCAGCACAAAATCCCCCCTTTTTGGGGTGTAATCCGCAGAAAGGATGAGAGATGGCCGTTTTTTTTTGCTGTGTGCGCGTCTCCCTACGGGAAAACATGAACCTACGGGACAAAAACCTTGATGCGGACGTGCCACTTTGTGCTCCCGCCCGGCTTCAGCGTCACCATGCCTGTATCCATCCCGTTCCAGATTTTGCTGAACGGATCGGCAAAGTTGAACTGGTGCTCGATGGCCACGAACTTCTGTGTAGGCGGCGCGTACATCTGGATGGTTTTGATCTCCGGAGAAAGTCCTTCGATGGCAACACCGTACTTTGCCGCCGGGTCAATCACCTTCACTGTGGCCGCGCCGTTCTTCCAGTCGATCTTGCTCCAGTTGTCGTCGTAAAAATTCTTGTCCAGCGCCTTGCCGTTCGGGTCGCGCAGGTCGAACTGGCCTTCTACCGGCTTGAGTTTCCCCGTCGGAAACACGTTGTCATAATTGTCGACCAGGGCAAGCTGTTCGCCGGGAATGTGGATGCGAACCTGGGTGCGATCGCCCGAAGGAAGGTTGAAGTAAGGATGCCAGCCAATGGAAATCGGCTCCGCCTCGCCGCCCACGTCTTTCGCCACCACGGTCGCGTCAACGGCATCGGCGGACAGCCCGATCGTGATAAGCAGGTCGGTCTTCGAGAACCAATGTCCGCCAAAGTCGCCGGCATGAATTACGCCGGTAACCTGCTCGCCGCCGGCAGTCTTGGTGACTTTGACATCGTCGGCCTTGGCCTTGAGGATGAGCCCGTGCATGGCGTGGCGCTCGGCGCCCGGGTTCTTGCCGATATTGTTGGCCGGCAGCGTAATGGTTTTGCCGTTCCACTCGGTGGTGAGCGTCTGTCCGTCGGAGGACAGCTTGCCGCGAATGCGGTTCGGGATAGGGAACCAGGAAGGCCGAACCCAGCCGGTAGCCCAGGTCGCCATTGGCCGTGTCCTTCTCGTCGAGCATCTGCTTGGCCGTGGCTGGGTCGGGCGACGCCAGCACGTCAACGCTGCCCTTGCCGGGGAAATTGGCGGTGATCTGCAGCAACTCCATGCCGCGGCCGGGAAGGAGCGTCACGCTGGTGAACTCGGGTTTAGTGGTGCTCGTCGCCTTGCGGGTAAGGGTGACGATCTTTTCGCCGCCGATCTCGGTAACCGACTGCGTACGGGCTGAGGCCAGGAAGGAAGCCATGATCGATAAAAGCATAAACGCCCGAAAAGGTAACGTGCGAAGGTGTAGCTGCATTTCTCTCCATCCCTGAGTGTGCGATCTTGTTCTTCGGCCAGCTGCTCCCAGGCGGAATTTCCGTGCGTTGGAAGGCGCCTTGCGAAGGCGCAGCCATTGTACGTTACGAGCCTGCGCGTCCGACGCGTGGACCTCTGCTGTTGCCTCCAGGCGCCCACCGGGTGGCTGCTACGACTTGCCGGCGTGATCTCCGTATTCCCAGTCATAGGGCACGCCGGTGTCGCCGAGGATGAACTTGACCAGCTCGACAAAGCCGGCTTCGGAGCGGACATCGTTGGAGAGAATCAGGACGCAGCGCTGGCCCGATTCCATGCAGACCATGGTGTTCGCGGTCTGGCCGTCGTGTCCGCCTTTGAAGAAGCCGCGACCCTGCGGCCCATCGAACGAGACGACGCCCGGTCCCGCATACAGGTCTTTGCGCTGCTGCGCGGGCGGCAGGTCGGGAAGGAACAGGGGAAATTCGCCGGCTGTAGGGATATGGAATACCTGCCTGGTGAATTCGGCGCGCGACGCGGCGCTCAGGCCATCGCCCCGGACCAGGGCGGCAGTAAACTTCGACAGGTCAGCGATGGTGGTATTCATGGAGCCCGCGGCGCGCACCTTGCTGCGCTTGTCATGCGGCTGCGGCTGGCCTTGATCATTCCAGCCGTCGGCGACGTTGGCATCCGAGCCGTTGTGAAACACGAGGCTGGTGCGGGTCATGCCCAGGCGATCAAAGTTCGCCCTGGTCAAATCGCCCACATCAAGTCCCAGGCCCTGGGCCTTCCGGCCGTGCTCGATCACGAACTGCAGCAAGATGAATCCTTCGCCCGAGTAACTGAAATGCGTCCCCGGATCGAAGTGGATATGGAGCTTCTGGTCGGGCTCTATGAACCAGAAGTTGCTGAAGCCGGTGGAGTGATTCAGACACATGCGCGGGGTGATCTTTTCCCAGCGCGGATCGCCGGCCAGATCCTTGTAAGGTCCGTACTTGTCTGGGAAGACGGGATCGGGCGGATAGGCCGGCAGGGGCTGGTCCAGATCGTCCTTAATTGGCGTGTCGAGCTTGAGCTTGCCCTGATCGACCAGTTGCATGACGGTGTAGGCAAACACGGTCTTGGTAAGCGACGCCCCGTACATGATGGTGTCGGTTGTCAGCGGATCGCCGGTGGCGTTGCGGGTGCCATAGGCCTTTACATAGCCGACCTTGCCGTGATCGATGACGGCTACGGCCATTCCATGAGCGTGCGTGCGGTTCATGATCCCTGCGACTTCGGCATCGATTGCCGCGCCGCCAGGAATGGCTTGCGAGGGAGCAACGGGAGAAGCGCCAAGCGCGGCGAGAAGCAGGGCTAAAGGCGGGAGAACGGGGTTCCACGCAGCCATCGTGGGGAAGTCCTTTCGGAGACGGTGGTGATGGTGACTACGCAATCGCCTTCGCAAAAGATCCGAGGTCGATGGAGGCGGTTATTTCTGGCGTGCATGCGCCCACATCTGTTCGATGAAACTGTCAGTCATGCCGGCAATGTAGTCGGTCACGGTGCGGGCCAGTCCTTCATCGGCGATGAGCTCGCGATGATCCTCGGGCAGCAGTCCGGGATCGGCCATCAATTGCGCGAACAGATTCGCCACCACGGTCTCGGCATGGCGATGAACCTCTTCCATGCCCGCGGAGTTGTAGAGGTTGGTGTAGAGAAACGCTTTGGCCACCGCGCGTTCGGCTTCGATTGGCTGGCTCAGGGCGACGATCCGCCCCGGCGTGCGCCGCACGTCTTCGAGCGAGAGGATACCCGAGGCGCGGACCCGCGCATGGACTTCGCGCATGAGGTCGGTGACCAGCGCGTTCAGGATACGCCGGAGTGTTTCACTGACGGTGAGACGCGCAGCGGCGTTGGGGTACCTGGCGCGCACCTCGTCGTGGCATCGGCGAAACAACGGGACGCCTTCGCGGACCTGATCGAGGGCGAGAATGCCGGAGTCGAGCCCGTCGTCGAGATCGGCGGTGAGGTAAGCAATCTCATCGGCCAGGTCGATGAGTTGCGCCTCAATGGGCGGCCGCTGGTCGAGAAGATATTCGGCCAGCTGCGGGTGCGCCGCGGGCGCGTAGTCGCGCGAGTGCTTGATGATTCCTTCGCGAACGGCAAGGGTCAGGTTGAGTCCGCGAAATGCGGCGTAGCGCTCCTCAAACCAGGTGACGATGCGCAGCGCATGCAGATTGTGGTCGAAGCCCAGCCCGTGTGCCTTGAGAGCGTGGTCGAGCGCCTTTTCTCCCGCGTGCCCGAAGGGTGGATGGCCGATGTCATGGACGAGTGCCAAGGCCTCAGTGAGTTCGACGTTCAGGCCGAGCGCGGTAGCCAGGGTGCGGGCGATCTGCGTGACTTCCAGGGTATGGGTGAGGCGGCTGCGGAAGTGGTCACCGGGATGCTCGCCGGGCAGCCGCGTAAATACCTGGGTCTTGCCGGCGAGACGGCGGAAGGCCTTGGCATGAAGAACGCGGGCACCGTCGCGCGCAAACGGAGTGCGATAGGCGTGCGGAGGTTCTGGGTACGAGCGGGCGGTGAGTTCACCGTCCTGCGGGACGGCGATCTGCGCAGGCAGCGCGTTCCGGGATTCGCTACTCATTCAAGACTGGTTATACCGCAGTGGAGCACGCGGTGCAGAATGCGGTACGCCGGCGCGCGCGCGAAGAGCGTGCTCGTCGTCACCATCGCGGCATGGTTCCACCGTTTATAACTTCGCGAAACGGTTAGGGATGGACAACTCCCGGGGTTGGGGTGGATAATCCTGCCGAATTACGGGGCCGTTCACGGGCGGTGTGTGCGGCCCCCTGTCTTTTCACGACCGGACCGGAGGGCATCATGATGAAGAAGCATGCAGTGGCGTGGGTGGGGCTCGGCCTTGCATTTTTGTGCGGGTGCGAGCGGCACTCCAACAAGGAGACCTTCTACCTGGTGACGGCCAATTCGGGACTACCTTACTGGCAGACGGCTGCGGCTGGTTTCAATCACGCGGCGGCGCAGTACAAGGTGACACCGAAGGTGGTGGGACCGGATGGTTATGACGCGCAAGCGGAACTTGCCGCTTTGCAGCAGGCGGTTGCAGCCAAGCCGGGCGGTATTCTCATCTCGGTCGCGGACGCGGCGGTGCTGCAGCCGGGCATTGACGCAGCGGTCCAGGCGGGCATACCGGTGATCACCATCGACTCGGATGCGGCCAGCAGTCACCGGCTATTCTTCATCGGCACCAACAACCTCGAGGCGGGCAGGCTGGCGGGGAAGCACGTTGCAGAAAAGCTCAAGAACAAGGGCAACGTGATTGTGTACACCATTGCGGGCCAGCCCAACACGGAGGATCGCCTGAAGGGCTTCCGAGACGCGCTGGGCACTTCGCAGATCAATATCGTTGAGGTGATCGACGTCAAAGGCGATCCGAAGGCGACGGTGGCGTTTGATCGGACGCAGCAACTCCTTGACCAGACTGGGGCGAAGAAGATCGACGCCTTTGTTTGTCTCGACTCCGCGTCCGGCAAGATGGCATCCGACGCCATCAAGCGCGCCAACGCAACGGACCGCCTGCTGGTGGCGTGGGACGTGAATCAGGACACGCTGGACGGCATCAAGGGGGGCACCATCGACTCGACCATTGCGCAAAAGCCCTACACCATGGGCTTTTACGGATTGAAGTCGCTTGACGAGGTATTGCACGCGCCGCCGCAGCATCTGGACAAGGATTTCGGCGCGGATTCCTTCTCGCCGTACCCGGTTTTCGTCGATACGGGCACGTCGCTGGTGGACAAAAACAACGTGGACTTCTACCTGTCTTCAGCCGCGGCCCAGAGCAAATAAGTCGCAAGAAGGGAAAAGGCCCGCATCGCAGCCGATGCGGGCCTTTTGGTTCTTGAGGAAAGAAACATGCCGTTAAGCGGGATTTTTGAAAGCATACCTCAGGGGCTAAAGCCCCGTGTTGTTTTTGTGGCTTCAATGCCGGGGATGAATCCCCGGCCTACCACCCGAATCTCGTCTTGAGATCGGCTTTCTCATCCGTGAAAAAGGCCCGCATCGCAGCCGATGCGGGCCTTCTGTCTCTTGAGGAAAAGAACACGCCGTTAAGCGGGATTGCTGAAAGCATGCCTCAGGGGCTAAAGCCCTGGTTGTTTTTGTGGCTTCAATGCCGGGGATGAATCCCCGGCCTACCACCCGAATCTCGGCCCACCGCCCGAACCTCGTTTTGAGATCGGCTTTCTCATCTGTGAAAAAGGCCCGCATCGCAGCCGATGCGGGCCTTTCTGTCTCTTGAGGAAGAGAACATGCCGTTAAGCGGGATTTTTGAAAGCATGCCTCAGGGGCTAAAGCCCCGTGTTGTTTTTGTGGCTTCAATGCCGGGGATGAATCCCCGGCCTACCACCCGAACCTCGTTTTGAGATCATCCCCGGCCCACCACCCGAATCTCGTTTTGAGATCATCCCCGGCCCACCAACCGAACATCGTTTTAGATCATCCCGGCCTACCACCCGAACCTCGTTTTGAGTCGGCTCGTCCGTGAAAAAGGCCCGCATCGTAGCCGATGCGGGCCTTCTGTCTTAGGGTGGGGGGAATTACTCGGGCTTCGAGGTGGGAGCGCCGGAAGCGTTCTCCTGCTTGGCCAGCTTGACGTGTGCGCCCTCCAGCTTGTGCTGCACCTTGGCGACGTCGCCGGGTTCCATGTCGGTAGCCGGGGTCTTCTGGAACTCGGTGAGAGAAATCTCCCACTGCGCGGCTGCGAGGCGGATGCGGCCCGTCTTTTCGTAGAGGTCGCCCAGATGGTCGTGCACCGTGGGATCGGTCTGATCGCGTTCCACAGCCTGGCGCAGATTCTCTTCGGCCATCTCGTACTCGCCCATTTTGAAGTAGACCCAGCCAAGCGAATCGAGGTAGGCGCCGTTCATTGGCTCCTGCTCGACGGCCTTGCGAATCAGCTTCAACGCTTCCGGCAGGCGAAGTCCCTTATCCGCGAACATGTAGCCCATGTAGTTCAGGGTCATGGCGTTGTTGGGATCGAGATCCAGCGCCTGGCGGAAAAAGCCCTCGGCCTGCTCGGTGCGCTTCTGCCGGTCGGCCAGCGCGCCCTTCAGGAAGAGCAGGTAAAGTTTGTCGTCCTTTTTGGAGGACATGGGAGTCGCCTTGCCGAGTGCGTCGTCGGCCTCTTTCCAGCGGCGCAGCCGGGTGTACATGTTGCCCAGGGCCGTGTACACGGGACGATCCTTATCGGAATTGTCGAGGAGGGACTTGGCCATGTTCAGGCCGTCCTCGGTCTTGCCCTGATCCACCAATTCGCCGGCCAGCATGAGCTTGAGATCGCGATCGTCGGCATTAGCCTCAACCGCTTTTCGGGATACTTCAACGGCGCGATCGAACATACGCGCGTCGTTGAAGGTGTCCACCTGGAGCTGGTAGCCGCGGGTCGCGCTCTCGCCACCCATGTCGATCATTTTCTGATAGGTTGCGATGGCTTCGTCTACCTTGTTCTGCTCGTGGTAGACGGCGCCAAGCCGCTCCAGGAAGATGCCCCGATTGTTCTTCTCTTCGGCGGTGTAGGCGCCATTGGCATGGGACGTCTGGTCGACCATCTTTTCGTAGGTCGAGGCCGCCTCGTCATAGTGACCCAGCACATCGAGCAACAGGCCTTCGTTATAACCGGCTTCGAGGTTCTCGGGATCTTTCTTGCGAGCCTTGCGGATCGTGGCAAGTGCGTCTTCGTATTTGGCCTGGCGGCGCTGAATCTCGGCGATATGGATGAGCGCGCCCGGATCGTCGGGATCGGCCTGGGCCAGGGACTTGTAGTCCTTGAGCGCGGCGTCAAGCTGACCGTCGTTCAGCAGGGCCTGTCCCAGCGCATTCATGGTGGGCACATCGCCGGGCTGCAGGTCCGCGGCGCGCTTGTAGGCTCCGATCGCATCCTTGGGGCGCTTGAGCTGATCGTAAGTCGCGCCCAGGGTGAACTCCATGCGTCCGGTGCGATCTGCTTCGGGGACCGCTTCAATCACCTTGGCGGCATGATCGAGGTCGTTGGCTTCGGCATAGACGCGGGCGAGGTTGAGCACCACTTCTTCCGACTCCGGCTCGATATCCTGTGCCAGCTTGAATTGTTGTTCCGCCTTCGAAGCCTGGTGTTTGACGGTGTAGAGCTGGCCCAGAACCATGTGGTCTTCGACGCTTTTCGGCTGCAGGGAGACGATCTTCTCGTACTCGGTGATGGCCTGGTCCAGCGTGTTGCCCGACGGTGAGGCGGAGGACACGGAGTTCTGCTGTTCGCCGAGCTGGCGCAGGTAGATGCGTCCCAGGAGCTTGTGGGCATTGACGTCATCGGGATGGGTTTTCAGCAGCTCCCGCGCCGTGCCTTCGGCTTCGCGCGCGCGGCCGGTGCGGAAGTAGAGGTCAGCGAGACCGTCGTGCAGCTCCGCGGAGGCCGGATCGGCATTGATGGCGTATTTGTACTCGTCGATGGCGTGCTGCACAAATTCCGGGCGTCCGGAGTTTACAGCTTGCTCTTCGTACAAGTCCGCCAGGGCCGCGTGGTAATAGGCCTGCCCGCGATTGGTGGAAGCAGCATCATCGGGCTTAGCCGGCGAGGCGGCCGCGCCGGAGTCGGCGCTGTGGGCCGTAGCGGGGGTTTGGGCGAAGGCGCTCATCGCGGGAACCGCCATTACGGCGGTTGCGAGGGAAAGCCATAGAAGCGGCAAGCGGTTTTGATTCATCATGTTCAATCTAGACATTCCGGCCTTAGCGTCTGCGGTGTAGGGAGATAGTCCCGGGCGGCAGAGCCAAACAGCTGCTCAGGCGGCCGGGTGGATAGGCGCCTGTCATTAAAGACGATTCTACGCGCCAATTGGTTCAGTCGACTTCAGAATGAGCCGTTTTTGCCGATTTGCTGTGACGAAGGTCAAGGAGCGCGGGTATTAAGTTCAAATCTAGCACCAATCCAGCATCGCGAGGCGATTGAACCTCGATCAATGGCGAAAATGCCGGATTCCCGTGAAGACCATGGCGATACCAAGCTTGTCGGCTGCGGCGATCACTTCCTGGTCGCGCACCGACCCACCCGGCTGGATGACGGCCGTGGCACCGGCCTGCGCGACCGCCTCGAGACCGTCGGGGAAGGGGAAGAAGGCGTCAGATGCAGCAACCGTGCCTTGTAGCGGCAGGACGGCCTTCATGGCGCCGAACCGGGCAGCATCCACGCGGCTCATCTGCCCCGCGCCGATGCCTACCGTCTGGCCATCGCGTGCGTAAACTATCGCATTTGATTTCACGTGCTTGCAGACACGCCAAGCGAAGATCAGGCTGCGCAGTTCGGCGGCTGTGGGCGGGCGCCATGTTACGACTTTGAGTTCCGATTCGGTGACGGTGCCGGTGTCGGCGTCCTGTAGCAGCAAACCGCCGGATACCTGCTTCAACACCGGCCGGGGGGGTGCGGCATGAATCTCAACCAGGCGGAGATTCTTTTTGGCGGCGAAGCGCTCGAGTGCCTCGGGGGTAAAGGCGGGAGCGGCGATAGCCTCGACAAACAGCTTGGCGATCTCCTCGGCTGCCTCGGCGTCGACCGCCTGGTTGGTGCCGATGACGCCTCCAAAGGCGGAGACGGGATCGCATTCGAGAGCCTTTCGATAGGCCTCGAGGACCGTGGCCCCGGTTGCCGCTCCGCAGGGGTTGGTGTGCTTGATGATGGCCACGGCCGGCTGGTCCGATTCGCCCGGCTTGAGCTCCTGCGCCAGTTCCCAGCAGGCGTCGAGATCGACGAGGTTGTTGAAGCTTAACTCTTTTCCCTGCAGTTGCCTGCTGCCAGCAACGCCGAGCCCGGAGCCGTCAGAGTAGAGGGCTGCGCGCTGGTGGGGATTTTCGCCGTAGCGGAGCGATTGGGCCAGGCCGTAGTTGATCCGCAGCGTGGTGGGAAAATCGTGGGTATTGGGGGCCGCGGGCTGATCCGGAGCCGGGGTGTCGGCGATCCGCTCGAGTGTGGTGGCAATGGCCGAGTCGTAGGCAGCCGTGGTGGCGAAGGCGAGCTTGGCAAGTCTCCAGCGAGTTTCCCGGCCCAGGGCGCCGTGGGCGCTCTTCATTTCTTCGAGGAGAGCCGGGTAGTCCGACACGCGGGTTACGATTGCCACATCTTCGAAGTTCTTGGCGGCGGAACGAACCATCGAGGGGCCCCCGATATCGATGTTTTCGATCAGGTGGCCGAAGGCGACTCCGGGCTGCGCGGCTGTCTTTTCAAAGGCGTAGAGGTTCACCACCACCATGTCGATGGGCTGGATCTGGTGCTCGGCTGCTGCGGCCTCGTGTTCCGGGTTGCCGCGGATGTAAAGCAGGCCGCCGTGCACCTTGGGGTGCAGGGTCTTTACGCGGCCGTCCAGCATCTCCGGGAATCCCGTGAGGTCGCTGATATCCTTGACGGCCAGTCCCGCCTCGCGCAGGGCGCGCGCGGTTCCGCCGGTCGAAATCAGTTCCACGCCGAAACCCGCAAGCCCTTGTGCAAACTCCACCAGCCCGGTCTTGTCTGTGACGCTCAGCAGGGCCCGCCGAATCTTCTTCTCCGCGCTCACGTTGCTCCTTCGCGGCTGCGTCTTAAGCGCACTTTCTGGCGCGTCGCAACCCAAACTCCAGACTACATCTACGGGGCGGGATAGCCATGGTTCTCATCACCCCGTCCTGATGCAGGAATCAATTAGAGTAGAGGCTATGGGAAGCAATCCCTCCATCCCCCCCGGGCAAGGACCGATTCCGGAGATCCTACCGCCCGGCTCCGGCACCAACGGCTACCCTGGCTATCACGGGGGCGGGTACACAGTCGTGCCGCCTCCGCCGGTTGAGAGACGGCGCCGGCGCTGGGCGATGGCACCCGCCACCTGGACACTTCTGGGGATCAATTGCGCGGTGTACGTACTGATGGTGTTCAGCGGGACGAGCCCGCTCAAGCCAAGTTCCGAGAGCCTGCTGCTATGGGGAGCCGACAACGCCGGGGCAGTCCTTTACTACGGCCAGTGGTGGCGTATCGTCGCCGCCATGTTCGTGCACGGCGGCTTTCTGCACCTGGCACTGAACATGTGGTGCCTGTGGAACCTGGGCATGCTGGCCGAGCCACTGATGGGATCGTTTGGGGTGATCGCCGTTTACCTTCTCACGGGCGCGGCCGGCAACCTGCTATCAACGCTGGTCAACTGGGTTAAATATCACAACCTGGATGGCGGCGCAGTGGGCCTGATTGGACCGGTTGGGGTGGGGGCCTCGGGCGCCGTCTTCGGGCTGGCTGGCGCGCTCATTATCCTGCTCAAGTCCAATCGTCTGCCGGTTCCTCCCGAAGAGCTGAAGAAACTGCGCCGCTCCGTGATTTACTTCGCGGTCATCAACCTGGTTATTGGATTTTCAATCAACGTGGGTACCAGCGCGATGGGAGCAGGGGTGGGGGTCGATAACATGGCGCACCTGGGAGGATTTGGGTGCGGGTTGCTCTTCGCGGCGCCCATGGTCCCGCGCATCGGTTCGCCGCGAGACACCTTCAACCTGCGTCTGCGCACCGCCGTTGGCGTGGTCGTTGGAGTGCTGGTGCTGTTTGGTTTTTATCTCGCGCAACTGCCGCGCTAGGACGCGCGCCCTTCGTTCCTGGTCTGTGCAACAATACGTCGCATAAGCGGTTCTCTGCTCTTTGAGTTCGCTCTTACTCAGAAGGGAGTTTCCCCATGGAACGCCGCGCTTTCATCAGGCAAGCCGCCCTCACCGCCGCAACCGTCGCTTCAGCAAGCCAGCTTCGCGCTGCGAAAACGCCTGCGCAACCCATCGCGCGCCGCACTCTCGGCAAGACCGGCGAGAAACTCTCGATCATCGGATTCGGCGGAATCGTGGTAATGGACGAAGAGAACGGCGCCGCCGCCAACATTGTTGCCGAGGCTGTGGATCGCGGCATCAACTACTTCGACGTCGCACCCAGTTACGGCAATGCGCAGGAACGGCTCGGCCCCGCGCTTGCACCCTACCGCAAGAATTGTTTTCTGGCGTGCAAGACCGAAGGCCGGATGAAGGACGACAGCCGCAAGCAACTGGAAGAGTCGCTGCGCCTGTTGAAGACCGATCACGTGGACCTTTACCAGTTCCACGCGTTGACGAAGATGACGGAACTGGACAAGGTGCTGGGCCCCGGCGGCGCCATGGAGACCATGGAAGCCGCGAAGAAGGAGGGCAAGATCCGCTTCATCGGCTTCTCGGTGCACTCGGTGGAGACCGCGCTGGCCGCGCTCGATCGCTACAACTTCGACACGGTGCTATTTCCGGTCAACTGGGTCTTGTTCACGCAGGCAAACTTCGGACCGCAGATTCTGAAGCGCGCGCAGGAAAAACAGATGGGCATCCTGGCGCTGAAGGGCATGGCGAAGACGACGTGGGCGGAGGCCCAGAAGAAGAGTCATCCCGAGCCCAAGTGCTGGTACCAGCCTGCGTCTTTTCCTGAGGAGGCATCGCTCGGGCTGCGCTGGACATTGAGTCATCCCATCACCGCCGCAATTCCACCCGGAGACGAGAAATACTTCCGGCTGGCGATGGACGTGGCGCAGAACTACAAGCCTCTGGAGCCGCATGAGGAGCAGGCTCTGCTCTCTGGCGGCAGGGGAGTCGAGCCGATCTTCCATCTCGGCAACGACGTATAGGCCGAAGCGGAGCTGGGGAGTTAGCGGCTCGGCGAGAATGTTAGCGGAGTTGACGAGGATACCTGCAGCATGGCTACCCCTGAGGCTCCGACCGGCGCGAACCACAACCTGAAGCGACAACTCGGGCTGCGCGACCTGGTGCTCACGCAGATTCTCTGCGTGGTAGGCAGCTCGTGGGTGGGCGTGGCCGCGGGGCTGGGCCGCGCGCAGACCCTCACCTGGATCGCCGCCATGCTGCTCTTCTATCTGCCCATGGCGGGTTCAGTCGTCGCGCTGAATCGCAAGATGCCGCTCGAAGGCGGGCTCTACGTGTGGGCGCGCGAGGCCTTTGGCGAACTCGGCGGGTTTCTGACTGCTTGGAATATCGGCGTCTACGGAATCGCCGTGACCGCGACGATTCTCTATGCCATTCCGACGGAGCTGTCGTATCTTATTGGCCCGCGCGCGGCGTGGCTGCCGGAGAATCGCGTTGCCTCGCTCGCCATCATCACCCTGATGGTCGCGGGCATCACCTTTGCATCGGTGCGCGGTCTCGACTGGGGCAAGTGGATCCATAACATCGGCGGCGCGGCGATGGTGATCGTATTCGCGGGGCTGATTGTGCTGCCCACCTGGGCGCTCGTGCGGCATGTGCCCGTGCACTGGACGCCCTTCACCTTTGCGTTGCCGCACGGCGACATGCGCACGCTCGCGCTCTTTGGGCAAATGCTCTTCGGCGCGCTTTGCGGGCTTGAATACATCGCCATACTGGCGGGCGAGAGCCGTCGGCCAGCCGAGGCCATCGGAAGATCGGTGTGGATTGCATCGCCGGTGATCTGCGCCATGTTTATCCTCGGCACCGGGTCGGTGGTGGCGCTGGTGCCGCAGGGAAGCATCGACTTCATCGCGCCGATCCCGCAAACCATGCGCGTGGCGCTCGGCAACTCCGGAGTCGGCAACCTTGTGGCCATGACAGCGATCATCCTGGTGGAACTGCGCCTGCTGGGGGCGGCCAGCTTTATCTTCACCGGGGCCACGCGCCTTCCCATGGCGGCAGGATGGGATCATCTTGTGCCCGCGTGGTTCACGCGTCTGCATCCCCGCTGGCGCACGCCATCCAACTCTATCTTTTTCGCGAGCGGTTTGGTGCTTCTGCTGGTGCTGCTGGCGAATGCGGGTGTGCACGCACAGGAGGCCTACCAGCTGCTCACCAACGCAAGCGAGACACACTACGAGGTCGCCTACCTGGCGATGTTCGCTGTCCCGCTGGTTGGAAGCGCTGCGCTGCGGCGGTCCCTGCCGACATGGCTCAAATGGACCTCGGCTGTGGGTTTTGTCGCGACTTGTTTCAGCCTGCTGATCTCGGCTTATCCGTTCGTAACGGTGGTGAATGCGCGCGCTTACGCAGGCAAGATTCTGGGCACGATTCTGCTCAGCAACCTGGTGGCAGTGTGCTTCTATAAGATTCGCTCGCGAGCCATTGCTACGAGAGCTGCCCGGAGGCGCGAGCCCGAGGGGATGCACGCCGAGGATCCACTCGCCACCGCGGAGATCGCTCCCGAACAATGACGCGGCTTCTTCCGAAGAAGAAGCCGGCGAGGTTCACGCTGTAACTACCGTCAGCTGGAGTTGAACTGCTGTTACCGGGTGGCCGTGGCGGCAAACTTCCTCACCATGGCCAGCAGCAGCTTGCGATCGCTTTCGTTAAGATTCGTCGAATAGCGCCGAATCTGGGTGAGGAACTTGAGTTCCTCATCGGAAAGCTTCTGCGTGTCGAGATGCTTGCCCAGTGCGTCATCAGCAAAGAATTGGGAGATAGGGAGGTCGAGAGCGAGAGCAATTTTAGAGAGCGTGTCGAGCGAGGGAACCGTGTGGCCGTTCTCGACGCGTGACAGGTAACAGCGAAGCAAACCAGTCTTCTTCTCGATGTCGCCCTGCGACAACCCCTTGTGGAGGCGGTGCGCACGAATCGTGGTGCCGATCTTGATCACGGGGATCCTTATTCGCGGCTGCTCCAACCAAGCCAGCCGACTAAAGTTTGTATGTTGACACAAGAGTTAACATGCACCTTCCCAAAAGGCAAGAAGAATATCGGCGATTTGCAACGAAAGTGGTACTCGCAGCGGGGTTTAATAGCGCCGGAGATCCCGACTCCAGTGGAAAACCCGGCGATCGGATTAGTGCGTCGACCGGCGTGGCCGGGCATTGAAAGGGTGTTGTTCTTCCAGTTATCAAGGACGTATCGGGCGCCGGATGATTCTCGGCGTTTAGAGGGCGGACCGGGGACGCGGCGCGAAAATCCTGATTCGAAAGACGCGGAGAGACATTGTCGAGCTAAAGCTCCTTTCTAAGGTATTCCACGGCTTCAATGGGGTTGTCGCCATACGGATCGCATGGCGTGAATCCCATTGCGAGATACAGTCGATGTGCGGTTCCCATGGCGCTCGGGACGGTATCAAGATAGACAGCACTCCGTCCGGCCGCCCTGGCCCGATCGAGAACCGCCTGCGTCAGCGCTCGTCCGAGGCCCGTTCCGCGCCCCTGCGGTCGGACCCAAAGCCGCTTGAGTTCCCAGGCGGTATCCGCAAATGGGTGTGGCGCTGCTCGCCAAGCGACAAAGCCCGCCGGATGTCCTTGGACGTATCCGACGAGTGCGCCGCCTCCCTGCTCGTGATAACTCGAGGGCAACCGTGCTGCTTCCTTCTCCAACGATCCGAAGCAGAACCGTGCCGCATCGGGCTGGCTGATCACGAATCGCCCATATTCAAGCAATAGTTCGCGCGCGTGGGCCAACATCTCCGCTGGCGCGGTCGCAGTCAACTCAATCAATTGAAACCCGCGCGTCTGGTCCCCGAGGAGCCGCATATCCCAAGTTTACGGCGGGGCCTCCGAAGTCCTTCGTAAACCTTGTCAGCCTCCGGTGCGTCTGTTTGAATACGGGCGCGAAGGGCCAGGAGTGACGATGCGGCGACGAGCCACACAGGGAATGCTGTCGATGCTGTTGTGGTTTGGCGTCAGCGTGACGGGCGTTGCACAAGCGCCGTCTACCCCGAGCGACGTTTCCCCTGCAGCGTCGCAATCAACTGCTCCAAGGCCAGAGCCTGTTGCTTCGGCAAGTCCTTCCGACGCCGTCAGCGGCGGCAAGCTGCACGGCGCAGTGAAAAGCGGCAACATCCCCCTGCCCGGGGTTACCGTGACCGCGCAGAACACTCTGACCGGCAAGCGTTTCGCAACGACGACCGACATCACCGGGTCGTGGTCCATGGAGATTCCGCAAAACGGCCGCTATGTGCTGCGCACGCAGTTCGCGGCCTTTGCGCAGGGATCTGGAGAAGCGGTGCTCAACGCAAGCAGCCATGATCAGGCAATCAACTTTGATCTGATGTTGGCATCGCGGGCCGCCGCGCAGGAGAAGCAACAGGAAGGCCAGCAGAACCAGGTGGCCCAGGCCATTCGGCAGCTTGCCGCCAACGGGCCACAGAATCTGAGCCTCTTAAGCACTGTTACGGGCGATACCGCGGCGGGCGGATCGAGCGCGGGAGGCTCTGCGAGCGGAGCCGCGCTTCCGTCGATCGCCGGCAATTCCGACTTTGGTGGCGATTCGGTTGCAATCTCGGGCCAGGCAGGCTCCGTGAGCCCCATGGCCGGCGTCGATATGGACCGGCTCCGCGACGTGATGGAGACCGTGCGCTCCCAGTTCGGCGGACCGGGGGGGCCGGGCGGAGGACAGAGTGGCGGCCTGTTCGGCGGCGGCTTCGGGGGTGGGTTTGGGGGTGGCGGTCCCATGTTCGTGGGAGGGGGTCCTGGCGGCGGCTTTGGTGGAGGTCGCGGCAACTTCCGCGGTTTCAATCCCAGCCAGCCGCACGGCAGCTTCTTCTGGACCGGCAGCAACTCTGCCCTCAACGCCGAGCCTTTCAGCCTGCGCGGCCAGCCGCAACAGCAGCCCGCCTCGGGAACCAACCGCTTCGGACTCACACTCATGGGCGCCCCGTTTATTCCCGGTGTCACCAAGCCGAGCGGCAAGGACTCGGTCTTCCTCACCTTCTCGGGCTCGCGCAACTCTACCCCGCTCGACGAGTACGCAACCGTCCCGACACTGGCCGAGCGCGCCGGAAACATTCCGGGGCTGGCGACAACCATCACGCCCGTTGCCCAGGCCGCGGCGCTGCTCAACTATATTCCCGAGCCAAACCTGCCGGGCGACACGCAGAACTATCACCTGCTGACGACGCAGCAGTCCAACACCACCCAAGGCGGCGTTCGCTACATGCGCAGCTTCGGCGCGAACGCGTCGGCGTTCGGCAGGGGCGGAATGGGCGGCGGGGGTATCCGCGGCCGCAACAACCAACAGACGCAGGGCCTGCGCCAGAGCATCAACGTCAACTACAACTGGTCGCACAACGCGTCGGACAACGTAAACATCGTTCCTACCCTCGGCGGCAAGACCGCGTCGGATTCCGACTCCGTTCAAGCCGGCTACACCCTTGGCAAAGGCAAGCTCACTAGCATCTTCAATGCCAGTTGGAATCGCTCCAACGCCCATACCACCAACTACTTTACCAACGGCATCGACATCGCCACGCAATTGGGCATCCTGGGCCCCGGCGGCAGCGCACTCAACACCAGTGCTCTCAACTATGGCCTGCCCAGCGTGTTGCTCTCGAGCTTCACAGGCATCAACCCGACGCAGCCCAGCTTCTCCATCTCGCAGACTATCTCCCTCTCCGAGACACTAGCCTGGATCCACGGCAAGCATAACTTCCGCTTTGGTGGCGACTACCGCCGCGTGCATCGTGATTTCCTCGGCGGCAACAATGCCACCGGCACCTTCTACTTCACCGGCCTCTACACCGGCTCCGCTCTTGGTGATTTTTTGCTCGGAGAGGCGCAGGAGACTTCGATCGA
Organism: uncultured Acidobacteriota bacterium; assembly: GCA_963744185.1. Taxonomy (GTDB): domain Bacteria; phylum Acidobacteriota; class Terriglobia; order Terriglobales; family Acidobacteriaceae; genus Telmatobacter. The sequence continues at coordinate 125,666 of CAVUSR010000006.1, forward strand.
TTCCTCGATCAACAAGGCCTACTTGCGCGACAACGTTTTTGACGCCTACGCCATGGACGACTGGCGCGCCCGCTCGAATCTCACCCTCAACTACGGCGTCCGCTACGAATTCTTCGCCCCTTACACGGAGAAGTACAACCGTCTCTCCATGGTCGATACCAACCCGGATGGCGGCTTTACGAGTGTTGCGCAGGTGCAGGCTGGCGCCGCCAGCCCCAATTTCGGCAAACTCCCGAACGCGCTGGTTTCGCCGTACCCCTACGCGATCGCCCCTCGCTTGTCCTTCGCGCTTCGCCTGCCCAGGCAGACCGTTCTCCGTGGCAGCTACGGGATGAACTATACGGTCAGCCAGTATTCCACTTTTGCGATGGCCATGGCGCATCAGCCGCCATTCGCCAACGAGCAGACCAACGAGGCTACGACGAGCTGCACCAATCCGCTGGTCGCCTGCTATACGCTTGCCAATGGATTTCCCGCGCCGAACACCCTGGGCGACTATGCCGTCGAGCCGCACTACCATCTGCCTTATGTGCAGGCTTACAACCTCGATGTGCAGAAGACGCTGCCCTGGGGCATCGTGATGAACGTGGGATACAACGGCTCGCGCGGTAGCAACCTCGATGTGAAGATCGCGCCACGCGCCGTGCCCGGCAGCCCCAACACCGATCCCGGCAACATCCCCTTCTTCTTCGAAGAGTACGGCGCCTTCTCGCGATTCAACGCTGGCACTCTGCGCGTGAACAAGCGCATGTCGAGCGGCGTCTCGCTGGGCGCGAACTATCAGTATTCCCACTCCATTGACGACGCCGGGTCGGTTGGCGGAACGTCGAGCGTTGTGGCGCAAAACTGGCAGGACATTGCCGCCGACGAGGGCAACTCCACCTTCGATGTGCGCCACAAGGTGAGCGGTACCTACCTGTACGAACTCCCCTTCGGCAAAGACAAGTTCTATTTCACCACGGGCACAGCCTCGCACATCCTGGAGGGGTTTTCTGTTTCCGGCAGCTATTCCTTTGCGACCGGCACGCCGCTCACACCCACTTACCAGGCGAACATTGCCGACGTGGCGCGGGGAACCACCGGCACGCTGCGCCCCGATCGGGTTCCGGGAGCGTCGCTCACCGCGGGCGGCGGCTCGCTGAAACGTTGGTTCAATCCGGCAGCCTTCACCCAGCCGGCGGGCCTCTACGGCACTGCGTCGCGCAACTCCATCGCCGGCCCCGGCACGATCTCCAACAGCATGTCGCTCTCGAAAACGATGCAACTCGGCGACACTCGCAGCATGGAAATCCGCGCTACTGCCGATAACGTGTTCAACACCGTTCAGTACAGTGGCGTGTATACCACGCTTTACTCGGGGCTGGAAGCGCAACGCAGCTCCAACTTCGGCCAAATCAGCTCAGTTGGCTCAATGCGCTCGTTTCAGTTCATGGCGCGCTTCCGCTTTTAGTCGGATCGATGAGAAGGATTGTTGATGCTCAGCTGGATAGACAAAGCGATCGCAATCGGCCTGGCGCTTGCGTTGCCGCTGGGCGCGCAGGACGCTCCGAAGCCTTCCTCCGACTCGAGCGCGCAACAGTCAGGATTCACGCTCAAGGTCAATGCCGAGCTGGTCCTCACCAATGTTGTGGCCCGCGATGCGAAGACCGGCGAAATCGTACGTGGCCTGAAGCAAAGCGACTTTACCGTACTCGAGAACGGCAAGAAGCAGGAGATCGCCAGCTTCGACTTTCAAAGTGTCGATATGGCGACGCCGCTCAACGAAGCCACCATCAGCGGGCTGGCCGCAGGCACAACCGGCCCCGGCAGCAAGGCCGTGGCGGTCGCCAAGCCTGAAGAGCTTCGCAACCATCGCCTCATAGTCATGTTCTTCGATCTCACCTCCATGCAGCCCGAGGATCTCGACCGGGCAGTCGATGCCGCGAAGGATTTCCTGAAAAAGAAGATGCAGGCTGCTGACCTGGTGGCGCTGGTTTCACTCGGCGACACTTTGAAGGTCGACCAGGACTTCACCGCTGACAAGGACGCGCTGGTCAATGAGGTGGGGGTCTACAACGGCACAGAGGGCCAGGGTTTTGCGCAGGGCGCCAACGCCAATTCGAACCAGGTGGAAGACACTACCGGCTATACGCCCGACGAGAGCGAGTACAACGACCTCAATACCGATCGGGAACTCTTCGCCCTGCGCGCCGTCTCCAAATCTCTGGAAAAGATCAGCGAGAAGAAATCCATGCTCTACTTCTCCGGAGGGATCTCGCGCGACGGAATCGAAAACCAGGCCTCACTCCGCGCTGCCATCAACGCAGCGGTCCGTGCCAACCTCGCCGTGTATAGCGTCGACACGCGCGGTCTGCAGGCAATTTCCGCGCTGGGCGATGCTTCAACCGGGAGCCTTCGCGGCCAGGGCGGCTACAACGGCGGCTCGCTCATGAGCAATATGAACGCGAATTTTGCCACCCAGGAAGTAATGGCGACGCTCAGCTCCGACACCGGCGGCAAGGCTTTCTTTGACTCTAACGATTTTGCTCCGGCCTTTGCGCAAGTTCAGCGCGATACATCTGCCTACTACGCCATCGGCTTCCACTCCACCAACCCCGCGCGCGACGGCAAATATCGCAAGCTCTCCATCAAGATCAACCGTCCGGGAATCAAGCTCGAGTATCGCCCCGGCTACTATGCGCCAGCTGACTTCGCGCACTCCGGCAAGGAGGATCGCGAGCGCGATCTCGAAGAACAGCTATCCAGCGATCTTCCTGCGACCGACGTGGCCGTCTATCTCGATGCCATGTACTTCCGCCTCGACGAGAATCGCTTCTACGTGCCTGTCTCGCTCATCGTGCCCGGCTCGCAGATCCCATTCGTGAAGGGCGGCGACAAGGACAAGGCCACGCTCGACATTATCGGTACAGTGATTGACGAGGTGAAGCGTCCCATCGGCCGCGCGCGCGAAACCGTCAAGCTTAATCTCGATCAATCGCAGCAGGCGCGCCAGAAAAACATGCAGTACACCACCAGCTTCAACCTGCCTCCGGGCAAGTACCATCTCAAATTCGTTGTACGCGAAAACCAGACCGGCCGCATGGGCTCATTCGAGGCCGACATTGTGCTGCCGGAGATGAAGAAGTCGCCGCTCAAGATGAGTTCCATCGTCCTCGCCGCCTTGCGCCAGCCCAGCAAGCAGCAGAATCCGCTGGTGCGCAACGGCGAAGAATACGTGCCCAACATCAGTCACGTCTTTCGCCAGGACCAGCACTTGTTCCTGCTTTACGAGATCTACGCGCCGGCGCGCGAAAAGGCTGTCGAAGGCCAGCCCAAGGGCACCAAGCCCGGTATCAACTTGCTCAGCAGCCTCGAACTCATTCAGGGTTCCACTAAAGTCTACGAAACGCCGGTGGTCAAGGCCACCAGGGTCAACGTCGAAGGCCGCGATGCCGTCTCGATTGAACTGGATGTTCCGCTCGCCGGCCTCAAGCCAGGCCCGTACATTTGCCAGTTGAATGTGATCGACGATGCCGGCGGCAGCTTTGCCTTTCCTCGATTCGCAGTGCTGGTGCGCGAGCCAGCCGCTCCGGCCGTTGTTCAGCCGGCGTCGGGTTCCACTTCGTCCGCAGGTTCCCCGGGCGCCAAGTGACGCGGCACCTTCTCGTGCCCATACGGACAATGGCGGCATGCAGACCCGCAGCAATATCCGCGCTTCAGGTGATAGGCAGCTGTGAACACGATCGCGTCTCCTTCGAGGTAATAATCCTCGGGAGCGAGGCCCGCCGGTGCGATCGCGTCACAACGATCCATTCTTTCCATTCTCGCAAAGTTGGGCGCTCCGCGTCTTAGAATTGCACTATGACGAAAACCGCGACCGAACGCGCGCGCCGCATCAAGGTCATCATCTTCGATGTCGATGGCGTCCTCACCGATGGCACCATCTGGCTGGTTCCCGCGCTAGCAAAAGGGGAGGCGCCCCCACCCCCGCCACATCAGTTTCCAGGCAACGATGGCGGCGTCGGCTTCGGCATTCAGTCCGCCACCATGATGGAGGCCAAAGGCTACAGCGCTCACGACGGCGCCGGCATCTCGCTCGCCCGCATTGGAGGCCTCAAATGCGGCGTCATCACCAAGCGCATCAGCGAAACAGTGGCCACCCGGATGCGCGATCTAAAGCTCGAGTACGTTTACCAGGGTCAGGCGTTCAAGATGCAGCCCGTACGCGAAATCATGCAGAAAGAGAATGTGACGCTCGACGAGATTGCCTACGTTGGCGACGACGTCATCGACCTTCCCGTAATGCGCCAGGTCGGGCTGGCAATCGCGGTCGCCAACGCGCGCGAGCAGGTGAAGGCCGCAGCACATTACATTACGGCGCACGCCGGGGGCTATGGGGCGGGTCGCGATGCCATCGACTTCATCCTCGATGCCAAAGGCATACTGAATGACTGCATTGAAACCATGATCGACGAGAGCAATCCGATCTCGCCGTCCATGGACATAGGCAACAGCGGGGACGCCGCATAGACCGCGTCACTTCGCCTTGGCGCAGGCCGGAAAAACAGAGTCAAGGAGTGTCGTGCGCAGCGACTGCCGCAGGTCGCTGCCGGGGTCCGGCTCAGTGTTCGAGACTGCGCGCGTCGAATCCGCTGGCGGCGCGCCGGTATCGGTGGTATTCACAGCCAGGATCGCCGCGCTCCCACCCGTCGGGTCCACAATCAACTCCGACGAGAAGCCGCCCTGGTCGCCGTCGTGATAAGTGTACCGATGCCCATTCTCATTCAGTACGAAAAACCCCAATCCCATCCGCGGTTGTGAACCATGCGGCCCAGACGTGTATGCGGTCGCTGCTTCTCCCCGCTGCTTTGCCGGCAGCGCGCCGGTCCACGCTTCTTCGAGCGAACTACGCTTCAACACCATTTCGTACCGCGCATTCCCGGTCTCGCCGATCAGGAAGCGCGCGTACTTCTCCATGTCCGCAATTGGTGCTTTCAGCCCGCTGTTTGAGGTCGTGATGCCTGTATCGAAGTTGAAAGGCTGCGGTGTTAGCTTCTGACCGGCGCGCAGATAACTCGCCGCCACATGACTCTCCAGGAAATACGGCGCGCGATCGAAGTAGCTCTCCGTCATTCCCAGCGGTTTCAGGATGTTTTTGTCGATGTACACCTCGAAATCATCGCCACTGATTCGCTCGATGATTTGTCCCAGGAATACATAACCCAGGTTCGAGTAGCTCCACTCGCTGCCGGGCTTGAATGCAATGTGCGTATAAGGCAGCATGGCCGCTACCTGCATCCACTTTGTTGGCTCGAACGGCTGCCAGTCGCAGTCCTTCGCGTCATCGCAATCCCAGGGCCAGGTCGGGTTGCGGAACCCCGCACTGTGAGTCAGCAGCTGGCGGATCGTAATGTCATCGATGGCGCCATAAGCATCGTGGACAGGGCGCAACTCCGGCACGTACTTGACCGCCGGATCATCCAGCGACAGCCGCCCCCGATCGCGCAGCTGCAGGATCGCAATTGCGGTCATTGTCTTTGTGATGGACGCCCAGTTGTACGCGGTTGCGCTATCGACGGGCTGGTGTGTTTCACGCCGCGCCTCGCCGAGAAAAAATGTTGTCGTAGTCTCGCCCGCCTGCACCAGCGCGAATCCGCCGCCCACCACGGCATGGGCGGCCAACTCGGCGTTGAAGCGCTGATGAAATGCGTCGATCGCGGAGTGCGGAGTCTCCGAGCATTGCGCGGATGCGACGCGCGCTCCAACGAGGAAGAGCACACCGTAGACAATGAGCCGGGGACGGATGCAAAGGGGCAGCATGAAAGCCATGATACCCCCGGTTCTCAGACGTCGCGCGTGCTCGGGGGCCGCACCAGGATGGGCAGCACCGTGGAAACGGCCATGATGACGGCAATTACGTGCAGCCCGCTCGCGTACCCACCGCTCGTTTTCAGCATGTGCGCCAGCAGCAGCGGCCCAAACGCACTAGCTGTGCCCCATGCTGTCAACATCAACCCGTAGATTGGCCCTACATTCTTGCTCCCAAAGTAGTCCGCTGCGAATGCGGGCATGGTTCCAAACCCGCCGCCGTAACACATCAGAATCACGAATGAGACCACGGTCAGCATGGTTACCCGCGCCAGCGACGGCAGAATCCAGAACAGCCCGAACTGAAGCACGAACATCATCGCAAACGTCCATCGCCGCGTGATCGCGTCCGAAACCCAGGCCCAGAAAACTCGTCCTGCCGCGTTGCCGATGCTTACAATCCCTACCATGCCTGCCGCAACGGCCGCACTCACCGCCGCAATCTTCTGGAACATCGGCGACTCCTGCGAAATGAGCGAAATACCAGCCGACGTGTTTAAAAACAGCAACAGCCACAGCGCCCACCATTGCCACGTCGCCAGCGCGCCGCCAAGAGAGTAGTCCTTGGCCGCGCGCTGTTTCGTTTGCGTTGCGCTCGGGGTCCATCCTTGCGGCCGATACCCCTCCGGCGGGTTCTGCATGAAGAACCCCGTGACCATTGTTGCCACAAGGTAGGCGATCCCCAGGTAAGCAAAGGTCTTCAACACGCCTACGGTTTGGATAAGGTGAGTAGCTAAGGGTGCCGTAACCAACGCGCCGGCGCCGAATCCGCCCACCGCGATGCCCGTGATCAGGCCGCGCCGGTCTGGAAACCACTTCACCAGCACCGCTACCGGGACAATGTAGCCGAACCCGAGCCCGACCCCTCCGATAAAGCCGTAGCTGAGGTAGAGCCACCACAGCTTATTCGCAGAGAGACTTGCCAGAAAAACACCCAGCCCATATAGGAATCCACCCGTAAGCGCTACGACGCGCGGGCCTTTCTTGTTGAGCCACAGGCCGCCGAAGAATGCCGCCACGCCAAGCACAAAGATTGCAATGGTGAAGGTCAGCGTCACCTGGGCGATGGACCACCCGAACGCCTTCGACAGCGGAATGCGGAACACGCTCCACGCGTATACCGCGCCTAGAGCAACCTGCATCAGGAAACCAGCTACTGCGATACCCCACCGATTGGTCGTCGCCATATCGCTCCCGGTTGAATCTGAGGATGAATGATGCCCGGATTCGCAACTAGGATGGCAGATCGCGCCTGGCGGATGGCTCATTCAAGCGCGCAGTTTGGATCGGAGCGATTTCTACCGAAGTATGCTATCACTTGACGACAACGCAGTCGCTGAAATCGCTGATACTGGCACTCAGCTTTTTTCAGGCAGGCATCGAAACTCCCCGGAATAGACGACGAAGCGCTGCCCGCGCAGGAAGCCGATCAGCGTCATACCCAGTTCACGTGCCACCTTGACCGCCAGGCTTGAAGGTGCGGAGACCGACGCCAGGACCGGTACCCCTGCGGCAAGCGCCTTCTGGGCAATCTCGAATCCGCCTCTGCCGCTCACCAGCAGAATGGACTTCGACAATGGCAGACGGCCTTCCCGCATCGCCCAACCCACGATTTTGTCCACGGCGTTGTGGCGCCCGATGTCCTCACGCAACGCCAGAAGCCGCCCCGACCCATCGAAGAGTCCCGCAGCGTGTAGACCGCCCGTCCGCGCAAACACCGCCTGTTCGGCATGAATCGTCTCCGGCATACCGCACAGGGTCTCAGGGCGCACGCGAAACTCCCGGTCAGGAGGGCGCAAGCCGCGCCTGCGAATCGCCTCAATCGAAGCCTTTCCGCAAATTCCGCAACTCGAGGCCGCAAAGAAATTACGTTGCAGTTCCGACGCAGAGAACAGCCGATCCCTCAACTCCACTTCCACGAGGTTGCTCTTCCTGCCCGGCTCAGGCGCTCCCAAGTGCATTGCGCCAATCTGCTCAGCGCTATCGACGATTCCTTCCGTGAACAGAAATCCCGCGGCCAGTTCCAGGTCGTGGCCGGGTGTGCGCATCGTCACGGAAAGAGGTGTTCCCCCTAGCCGAATCTCCAACGGTTCCTCCGCCGCCAGAGAATCCTGCATCCCACGTACCCTCCCGCTCTCCCACTCCGTCACCTGCGTAATCTCGAGACTGTGCGCCGGCGGCTTCATCGCAAATCCTCAATCCCCGTTGACCTTCGCCCAGCGTGCAATGCTCTGTCAAGGCGAAGCTCTCAGCCCCCGTCGCTCTTTGCTGCTCAGCGGTTGTTTCGATAGCATCGAAGCACAATATGAGTGAGCAAGGCCGAATGCATTCGCGCCCAGGCTCCCAGAGGGACACCAATGAAACTGCGTATCAAAGGGGACTCGTTGCGGCTGCGCATCTCGCCGGGCGAGATGAATCGATTGCTTGAATCCGGCCGCATCGCAGAAACGATCTGTTTCGGCCCGCAACCCCATGAACAGCTCACTTACGCGTTAATGACGAACACCGATCAAACCTTGCTGGACAGCGCGATGACAATTCGCTATTGCACCCGGGAAATCACGGTCGTGGTTTCGGCCGAGCAGACGCGTGTGTGGGCCAAGGGTTCGCAGGTGGGCATCTATGCAATGGTCAATGCGGGCGACGCGCAGCTTGAACTGGCCGTCGAGAAGGATTTCGCCTGTCTCGACAAAGACGACGCAGAAAACCAGGACACGTTCCCCCACCCCAAGCAAGGGATGGCCTGCTGATGGCGCTCTATAAAGAGGCCCCGCCAAACGGTGAGGCCCAGCTCTAATGCTGGGCCTCGTTCCGTTCTGGGCATGATCCAATCCGGAGAGGGAAGCCGGTGGAGATCGGGTCGACCGGCACCATCGCGCACTGGCGACCGTCAGTCTGCTTGAAATTCGCCCTGCATGGGCACCTGCGGGTGGCTCACCACGACGGGCATCTGGATCGGTCTTTCCGCCGGTCTCCGCATCTGGGCGGCGAACTCGGGATGCATCTGAACCAGGTGGCGCAGTTCGAGATCTTCCCACTTACGGAAAACGCTTTTGACGATGAGCTTAAGATCCGACGCAAGTGTAGCGTTGGCCATATACTCCTCGTCGAGCTGCTGCTTCAGGGGCAAAACCACCTTGTGGTAAATTCCGTCCAGCTGGCAGCTTGGCAGCGGCGACAGCACCATCTCTTCGCGTGCAAACACGATGGTGGCGCGTCCGGTAATTCCCGGCCTGCAATTCAAACAAATGGTCTGATGATCCGCCAGCTTAGGGCGTGGGCCAACCACGCTCATATCTCCGCGCAGCACGTTGATCAACTGCGGAAGTTCATCGAGCTTCCATCGGCGCAGGAAGGGACCAACGGGTGTGAACCGCTGGTTGATCGAGGTCGTCACCGAAGGACGTTTGGCCGTGTTGCGCCGCACCGGCATGGTACGAAATTTTAAGATTGTGAAAGAACGGCCGTTTCTGCCCATGCGTTGTTGACGGAAGAGCACCGGACCAGGCGAGGTAATACGCACTGCCAACCCCGTTGCCAGCAGCAGCGGTACCGTCAAGGGAAGCGAACACAACACGCATGCGACATCGAACAGACGCTTCCATGCGGAACGCGTCCATCTGCTCAGGGTCGCTTTTTGGCGAGTTACCTTGTCTATTGGAGTCACACTTACATGCATAGACGTCACAGGATCCCACTTGTTGTGGAGGTGGCCCTGAGGAGAGAAAGTCCTAAACGACGCTTCGGATCTCCCGGAAAAGCCCGGATTCGAACTCATTGATCCCTCCAGGATCGATCATGCTGCCGTTTGCGCAAAACCGCAAAAACCGCCACTGGATTGCGTACGCATTGGGTGCACTGCGACAAACCCTTGACGCAGTGTTGTGAGAACGCGTCATGATGGATGCCTCCGGGGACTATTGCCAAATAGCTCAATTACCACAAGGTTCCGGTGTGCCCGGTTAACAATTCGAGAATTCGTCAATCATTCCCTTGATCGCCAAGGTGTCGTCCTCTGGTCAATCGGGTCCCAAGAATGTCAAATGCGCAGGAGTAGATAAGTCCTTTATACATCGACATCTCGCGAAACCTAAATCTATTTCACGCCAACGCACAATTTCGGAATCCGGGCGAAACCCTTAGTCGAGGTTCTCACGACTTATCCGATGTCCCAAGGGTAATTGGCTTCCACCTCGACACGCAAATTCTCTCCCCGGTCAGGCGCCATTATTCCCGTGCCCTGATGAATTTCTCGACGCAAGTTCCGGCCTAAGATCGGCTTGGGACATCCGAGATTGCTAGATGACAAGACTGTCATCCTGAGCCAGAACGGCGCAAGTGAGGATCGCGTCAATACCCAAGTCCGGATTTGTCATTGCGGCAGCAAGTACCACGATAATGGCTTCGCTATAACTTCGTAACTGGCTGGGAACTCAAGGTGATCCGCATCGTATGTTCGTCTCCAGGACCCAGACGAATGGCGGCGGCCTGCACGTTGCTTCCCTCCACGGCTACCATCTGACGCCACTCGTCGTCGGCGAAATCGGGCAGCTTCGCCGCTTGTTCCCTCCACGGGTTCCACACGACCGTCGTTTCTGAGTTCGCCTTCTCCGTTCGCACAGTGCGGCCGAGCGAGTTATCCACTACGTCGACTGGTCCACGGGTGTTCAGAAACACACGGTCCGTTTCTGCCGAGATTGTCACATCCCCAGGCTGCATCTTCTCGCGAAACGCGTCGGTCTTGTCCAAGTAGGTGATCCCATCCAGCCCGCGTACCGCCATATCCTGCACGTCGCCCACGCGAAGATAGCTGTGCAACGCCTCCTCGAACCGCATCGGCGTCTTGCCCCTGTTCATCACCGTCAATTCCAGCTGCATCTTGGCTCCTACCGTGATTCGATAAACAACGCCATATTCGTGCGGCCACAGGGGACGCGTCGTCGCGTCGCTCTCCGTGGTGCACACCAGGGTTACAGAGCCGTCTTCCATCGCGCTTAACGAATCGAGGTGCCACTCCCTTGTCCGCACAAGTCCGTGCTTGGGTGCACTCGGGTCGTCCGCCTTGTCACCGAACCAGGGAAAGCACACGGGCACGCCCCCGCGAATAGCGTGTCCTGCTTCCCAGTACGACTTCTGGCTCAGAAACAGCACTTCCTCGGCGCCCGTGGGCTTCCATCGCGTCACCTGAGCGCCGTACAGCGAAATCTCCGCCTCAACCGCCGGAGTGGTTATGCGAACAACAGGCAATCCGCCATTGCCCGCCATCACCTCCGCTTTTCCGGTAATCCCGCATCGTGCGTTCAGTGCTTCAATGTGCGAAAGCGTATCCATAATATGGCCGATTCTAGTCGACGCCACCCGGCACGACCCCTTTCTCGCCTCCCGAACAACAAGCCGTCCGCTTCCGCGCATCCCACTCGGTGTCTCGGCCCCGGAGCGCGTGCAGACCCAGGTGGGAAAGCGGGCTCCGTCGGAAGACGTTCGGACCGCTCGCGTGAATCTTACTGTCAATCCGCCCGTTCTGCCCATGCTCGCCAAGCGAGTCGACAGCATCCCAACCACTGGCGACTGGATCTTCGAGCCCAAGTGGGATGGCTTTCGCGTCCTCGTCTTTCGCGATGGCGACGAAGTCCTGCTGCAGAGCCGAGAGAAGAAGTCTCTCAATCGCTATTTCCCGGAAATCATCGAGCCACTGCGGGCCCAGTTGCCCGCCCGCTGCGTTCTGGATGGCGAACTCGTGATCGCGCGCGATGGCCACCTCGACTTTGACGCCCTGCAACTCCGCATTCACCCCGCCGCTTCGCGCGTCAAGCTTCTCGCCCGCGACACGCCTGCTTCCATCGTCTTCTTCGACCTTCTGGGCGCACGCAACCGCGACCTGCGTGAAGAACGCTTTGAGGAGCGCCGCGCGCAACTCGAGTCAATCCTCGAATCCGCCGTACCACCCATCCATCTGACCCCCACCACACGCGACCGCGATCGTGCGGCAGACTGGTTTCGACGCTTTGAAGGTGCGGGCCTCGATGGCGTTGTGGCCAAATCGGCGAAGGACAGCTACCAGCCCGACAAACGCGTCATGCTAAAGGTCAAGCATGAGCGCGACTGCGACTGCGTGGTCGCGGGTTTTCGCTGGTACAAGGAGGCGGAAGGCACGGAGGTGGGCTCGCTCCTGCTCGGCCTCTACAACGAAGCCGGCGTTCTGCAACACGTTGGCGTCTGCGCCAGCTTCACCGCTGCCAAACGCCGCGAGCTCGTCCCGTTCCTCCAGCCCTATCGCAAGAACGCCCTCGCCAGACATCCTTGGCGCGACTGGGCAGAAAACGGCGCGGAAGGCCAGGATCCCTCGCATCGCATGCCGGGGGCCCAAAGCCGCTGGAGCAACGGTAAAGACCTGTCGTGGGAACCCCTCCGCCCCGAACTCGTCGTCGAAGTCACTTACGAACACATGCAGTCCGGCCGCTTCCGCCACATGGCGCACTTCCATCGCTGGCGGCCCGACCGCACCCCAGCGAGCTGCACCTTTGCACAACTCGAAGTCGTGGCACCCGAGGAACTCGCCGTTATCTTCAACCAGCCTCATTCTTCCCGCCCTCTCATCGCGTGAGGCATCCCGCGTAGCATTCATCTGCAATAATTCACACCAACATCGTTCGCACTTGTCTTCGCCTGAAAGGTCATCCGCTTGTCGACGAGCGCTTCCCAAACTCCAACTCAATCCGGCGAACTGCGCGTTGCCATCGACACCGGGGGGACCTTCACCGACTGCGTCACCATTCGTGACGGAAAGCTCATCGTTCTTAAAGTCTTCTCTACGCCGCACGATCCCGGCGCCGCCGTGCTCGACGCTCTTAAGCAAATCGAAGCGAGTGCGGGCGTCGTAGTCCGTCACGGCACTACCGTGGGCACCAACACCATGCTGGAACGCACCGGCGCCCGCGTTGCCTTCATCACCACGCGCGGCTTTGAAGACACAATCGCCATTGGACGCCAGGCTCGGCCTCGCCTGTACGACTGGTTTCAGCCCGCGCCCGAGTGTCTCGTTCCGCCCGGCCTTCGCTTCGGCATCACGGAGCGCACCACAGCCGAAGGGGATCGCATTCATCCCATCGATCATGCCGACCTCGCATCACTCGTTGAGAGAATCCGAAGCGCCAACGTCGACGCCATCGCCATCTCTCTGCTCTTTTCCTTCGTCAATCCACAACACGAGCGCGAACTCGCAACCGCGCTCGGGCCGCTCGGCCTGCCACTCTCGATCTCGCACAAAATCCTGCCCGAGTTTCGCGAGTACGAACGCGCCTCCACCATCGTCGCCAACGCCTATCTCGCGCCGCGCGTCGGCAGGTACCTCGGTGCGCTCGCCACCAGCATCGAAAACACCTATAACCACGCGCGCCTTGAAGTCATGCAATCCTCCGGCGGCATCATCTCCGCGCGCCTCGCCGCCGACGAGCCCATCCGCACCGTCCTTTCCGGGCCCGCCGGCGGCGTCGTCGGAGCATGGAAGCTCGCCTCCGCCGCCGGCTTTGATCGCATCATCGGCTTCGACATGGGTGGCACATCGACCGACGTTTCGCTCGTTGACGGCGCCTCCGGCGGCCTCAGGATCGGCAACGAGTCCGGCGTCTCCGGCATCCCCATCGCTGTCCCCATGCTCGACATCCACACCGCGGGCGCGGGCGGCGGGTCGCTCGCCCGATTCGACGCCGGTGGCATGCTACGCGTCGGCCCCGAATCCGCCGGTTCCATGCCGGGCCCTATCTGCTTCGGCCGCGGCGAACGCCCCACGGTCACCGACGCCAACCTCGTCCTGGGCCGCCTCGACACAAGCAACTTTCTCGGAGGCGCCTTCACGCTCGATCTTCCCCGCGCCCGCCACTACATGGAGCAGTCCAAAGGCCCGCTTGCCACCGTCGAAGAGTTCGCCGCCGGCATTCTCGACGTGATCGAGTCCTCCATGGCCAAGGCCATCCGCGTCATCTCCATCGAAAAGGGCCACGACCCGCGCGACTTCACACTCGTCGCCTTTGGCGGAGGGGGCCCGGTGCACGCCTGTCGTCTCGCCCGCGCTCTCAGCGTTCCCCGCGTGCTCGTTCCTGCACTTCCCGGCGCGCTCTCCGCCGTTGGCATTCTCCTCGCGGACACCATGCGCGAATACTCTCGTACCGTCATGCTTCCCATCGCTGCATCCCTTGAAGAAGCATTTGCCGCTCTTGAAGCCCAAGGCGCAGCAGACTTCGCCGCCGAAGGACTTGAAGGCATCGCCTACCGTTCCGCCGACCTCCGCTATCAAGGTCAGGGGTATGATCTCAACATCCCCTTCAGCCCCACGATGCGCGCGGACTTTCACGCTGTCCACCATCGCCGCTACGGCTTTTCCAACGAGTCGCGCCCGGTGGAAGTGGTGAATGTACGCGTGCGCATGACTGCGCCGGCACCGCCCTTCGAGCAAATCCCCGAGCTGCTGCGCGAAGGCGACGGCCGTCAGGCCCTCCTCAGCATCCGCCCGGTTTACTTCGACGGCGCGTTCGTCAAGACCCGCATCTACATGCGCGACAGCCTCACCCCGGGGGACACCTTTGCCGGCCCCGCCATCATCTCGGAGTACAGCTCCGCCACCGTGCTTCCGCCCGGCGACACGCTGCGTGTCGACGCTCTCCGCAATCTCGTCATCGAGGTGGGAAAATGAGCAGTCCCCCCATCAGCCCAATTGCCCTCGCCATCTTTCAAAGCACCGTGCACTCCATCGCCGAGGAGATGGGCGCGACCCTCCGCCGTACCGCTATCTCGCCCAACATCAAGGAGCGCCGCGACTACTCCTGCGCCCTCTTTGACGCTCAGCAGCGCGTCATCGCCATGGGCGACCACATGCCCGTCCACCTCGGCGCAATGCCCATGTCCGTGCAGGCAGTCGTCGCCGCACTCGAACTCCGCGAAGGCGACATCGCCATCCTCAACGACCCCTTCGCAGGTGGCACGCATCTCCCCGACATCACCCTTGTTCTGCCCATCTTCACTGCCGACAAGTCCCGCCCCGCCTTTTACGCCGCCTCGCGCGCGCACCACTCTGACGTAGGCGGCATGTACGCGGGCTCAATGGGCCCGGCGCGCGAAATCTATCAAGAAGGCATTCGCATTCCGCCCGTGCTGCTCATGCGGGGTGGACAAATGGAACACGGTGTCCTCTCCATGCTGCTGGCCAACGTGCGAACGCCCCAGGAACGCGAAGGTGACCTGGCAGCGCAAATCGGAGCCTGCCGTGTGGGCGAACGCCGTATCCTCGAAGTCGTCGCCAAATACGGTCTCGCCCAGGTCGAAATGCTCACCGACGAACTCATCGCCTACTCCGAGCGCCTCATGCGCGCCGAGTTGCGCACCATGCCCGCCGGCTCCTTCTCGGCAGAAGACTTCCTCGATGACGACGGCGTCACCACAGATCCCATCCGCATCGCCGTCACCCTCACCTTCGATCCAGGGCAAGCCACGGCGACAATCGACTTTGCCGGCTCCGCGGCGCAGGTGCAGGGCAGCGTCAACGCAGTCTTCCCCATCACCTGGTCGGCGTGTTTCTACGTGTTGCGCTGCCTGCTCGCGGAAGACGCTCCTGCCACCGCCGGCCTCATGAATCCCGTGACCGTCACCGCGCCTCCTGGCACCATCGTCAACGCAAGTCCGCCCGCGGCAGTCGCGGGGGGAAACGTCGAAGCCAGTCAGCGCATCACGGACGTCCTCCTGCGCGCTCTCGCAAAGGCGGCGCCGCATCGCGTTCCCGCAGCAAGCTACGGCACCATGAACAATCTGACCATCGGCGGAATCGATCCTCGCACCAACGCGCCGTTTACTTACTACGAAACCATCGCCGGGGGCATGGGAGCGCGTCCCACCACGGATGGGAAGGGAATTGACGGCATCGACGGAATCCACTGTCACATGACGAACTCCCTCAACACGCCTGTCGAGGCCCTCGAGTACGCCTACCCCTTCCGCGTCTGCTCCTACAGCTATCGCCCGAACTCCGGCGGTGCCGGCTCGGCGCGCGGCGGACACGGCCTCATTCGCGAGATCGAACTGCTCACCCCCGCGCAGGTTACGCTGCTTGCCGACCGCCGCAAATTTTCGCCCTACGGCCTGTCCGGCGGACAAGCCGGCGCAACCGGCCGCGCGGTCCTGATCAAACCAACCGGGGAATCGACAGAACTCCCCGGCAAATCCACCCGGTACGCTGAAGCCGGCGACATTATCCGCATTGAAACACCCGGCGGCGGCGGTTGGGGGAACGCGGAGAACGGCCGGTAGCCGGTAGCCAGTAGATTGTAGCTAGAAGCTCCCGCTGCAGCATCTCGTCTGCCGGCTACAAGCTACCGGCTACAAGCTCACTAACCATGCCCAACCACCGCTACTGGCTCTTCCAACTCGACCAGACCGAGCGCTCCACGCTCGTGGCCACCTTCGCCGGCTGGATGCTCGACGGCCTCGACGTCATGGTCTATAGCTTCGTCCTACCCACGCTCGTTCTCCTCTGGCACATCAGCCGGACCCAGGCCGGTTTCCTCGGCACCTCGGCTCTCCTGCTCTCCTCCGTCGGCGGCTGGCTCGCCGGCCTCGCCGCCGACCGCTATGGGCGCGTCCGCATCCTGCAACTCACCATCGTCTGGTTCGCCGTCTTCACTTTTCTCAGCGGCTTCGCCCACAGCTTCACCCAGCTCTTTATGGCCCGCGGCCTGCAAGGCCTGGGCTTCGGCGGTGAATGGGCTGTCGGTTCCGTCCTGATTGGCGAAAACATCCGCCCCGCCCTCCGCGGCCGCGCCGTCGGCACCACCCAGGCCGGATGGTCCATCGGCTGGGCCATCGCCGCCGTCTGCTACACCGTGACCTTCAAGCTCCTGCCCGCTGACATCGCCTGGAGACTTATGTTCTTCATCGGCATCCTCCCCGCGCTGCTCGCCGCGTGGATTCGCCATCACGTCCAGGAGCCCGACCTTTTTCTCCGCGCCCATCGCCAAGCCGCCCCGCCCTCGCATTTCCTCCGGATCTTCGGCCCCCGCTTCCTCCCTACCACCGCACTAGCCTCGCTCGTCGCCCTGGGAGCCCAGGGCGGCTACTATGCGGTCAACACCTTCCTGCCCCTTTATCTCAATCAGCGCGGCCTCGGCGTCGTCGGCACCGGGGCGTATTTGATCGTCATCATCGCCGGCTCATTCGCCGGATACCTCACAAGCGCCCATCTCGCCGACGCCCTCGGCCGCCGCGCTTCCCTCATTCTCTTCGCTATCGGTTCCTTCCTCGCCATCGCGGCCTACACCGTCCTGCCCCTCGGCAATCTCGCCACATTGCTCCTCGGCTTCCCACTGGGTTTCTTCCCCTCAGGCGCCTTTGCGCCTATGGGCAGTTTCTTCACCGAGCTCTTTCCTACGCACCTCCGCGGCTCCGGCCAGGGATTTACCTACAACTTCGGCCGCGGCATCGGCGCCTTCTTCCCGGCGCTCGTCGGCTTTTTCAGCGCGCGCCTCTCTCTCGGCAGCGCCATCGCCCTGTTCTCCCTGTCCGCTTACCTCCTCATGGCGCTCGGCGTCCTCCTCCTGCCCGAAACCCGCGGCCGCAATCTCACCCAGATCGACGCCGAAATCAACAATCCGACCGTTCCCTGAAACGGCTTTTCCACCCTCGGCTTGCATCCAATCCGTTGTAGCAATCTCGCCTTTTTATGCTCGATATCCTCCTCCCATTGCGCTCTCTTTTTGCCGCGTCGCTGCTCTTGTCCGCAACGCCTTTGTTTTCACAGACCCCCGTCGCGCCAGCACAAACCCGGTCCGCTCCCGCCCAGGCTCAGCCTTCTGCAGCCCCGGGTCAGCTGCCGGCCCAGCTCAACAACCCAACGCAGCAGGAAAAGCAGCCCGACCTGGCCGTTGATCGCGACCCCATCCCATCCCCCGACGTCGTCGAGCCCCCCACTACCGCGAACAGTACGGGTACCACCCCCGGCAAAACCGGCCCTGCCGGCCAGATCCAGAGGGGCGCAAACGGCGTCTACACCCTTCACGAGGATGTCGACGAGGTCCTCCTCGATTGCACGGTAGTCGATGAAAAAGGCCGCCCCGTCCTCGATCTGAATCGCGGCGATTTCCGCGTCTTCGAAGACGGCGTACCCCAACAGACCACGTCTTTCACTCATCAGGACCAGCCCGTCTCCATGGGCATCCTCATTGACAACTCCGGCTCCATGCTCGATAAGCGCGGCGCCGTCAACGCTGCGGCCTACAAGCTCCTCACCGAGTCCAACCCCAAGGACGCCGCCTTCGTCGTCAACTTCAACGAGCGCGCTTACCTCGATCAGGGATTCACCGTCGACCGCGTGGCCCTCAACCGCGGTCTGTCGCACTTCGACTCCCGCGGAACAACCGCTCTTTACGACGCCGTGGCCGCGTCGGCCGACGAGCTCGCCCACCACGCCAAGCAGCGTAAGCAGGTTCTGCTCATCATTACCGACGGCGCCGACAATGCCTCGCACCTCACCCTGGTAGACGCCATTCGCCGTGTCCAGGGCCTCGCCGGCCCCGTCGTCTACACCATCGGCCTGCTCTACGACTCTGGACAGAAGGAAGCCGACAAGGCCCGCAACGACCTCGAGTCGCTATCGGCTGAAACCGGCGGCTTGGCCTACTTCCCCCGCTCCCTCGACGAGGTGAGCGAAATCGCCTCCGAGGTCGCGCGCGACATCCGCAACCAGTACGGCGTCGGTTACCACTCCTCGAAACCCGCCAGTCTCGGAGGCTATCGCCAGATTCACGTCGAGGCCTACTCCTCCAACCACAAGCACCTGACCGTTCGCACCCGCCGCGGCTACTACGCTCAACCCGGCCAGAAAAAGAAGATGGAAAGCGCCGCCGGCGATGCAACCTCGCGCTCTGACCCGCCGCAGCAGCAATAGCCGGGAGATTCCCTTTTTCGGAACATCAACCCCGGCTGGTCACGGTGGCCCAGATCGTTACGCGGCGGAGCCTCCATATATTTTCATGCGCGATAATCATTGCGACGTGGAATCGTTTCATATATAAATGAGTTTTTGGGGCCACGCGCTAATGCCCGCTTCCGCCGCAACCCGCTCCAGCCCACCGGCCTCCACGCTGATCTGGATCCCATTCCTCCTGCTCTGTCTTATCGCAGCGGCCGCCGCCCTCCGCCGCATCGTGGTTTTCGTCCTTCCGCCTGCTCCAGAGGGCCCCGCTCAGCTTCAAGCTCTTGACGCCGCATTCGCGGCGCGCCAGGCCCTTACTCTCGCCCACATCGTTCCTGCGCTGGTGTTCATCCTGCTACTGCCCGCCTGGTTCTCGCGCCGCGTCCGCGCCCGACCCGCCGTTCACCGCCGCATCACGCAGGCACTTCTCCTCATCGGAGCCATCGTCGGACTCACTGCGCTTGCTCTCAGCACCAATCCCGTGGGCGGCTTTACCGAGCAGTCCGCCACGCTCCTCTATGACGCGCTCTTCCTCTTCTCGCTGGCCCGCGCGGGTGTTGCATTTCTCACGGAACAGCTTGAGACCCACCGCATCTGGATGACGCGCGCCATCGCCGTCCTTCTCGGCATTGCCGCCACTCGCCCCATCATGGGCGTCTTCTTTGCCACCCAGTCCCGCACCCACCTCACGCCCCATCAGTTCTTCGGCGTCGCCTTCTGGCTCGGCTTTACCGCCACCTTCCTCGCTGGCGAGCTCTACCTTCGCAATCGCCATGCCTGACGAAAATCTCAGTCCCCGCTTCCCCTTGCCGGTCTCTGTCATCGGATCTGGATTAAGGACTCGGCTACTTCGCCACAGAACCTGGTGCCCAGGCTCTGAGACTGGGAAACCTGAGACGTGAGACCCTGAAATACGAAACACGGCAATTTCGCACGATGTCCAGCAATGCTTTGCCATTGCGCCCTCATCTTCGTTATGCAACCATCCCAACATCATGCTTCCCAGGGGTTGGGACAGGTGCGCCACCGTCCTGCTCGCTTTCGCGCTCCTCGTCCTTATCGGTCCAAAACCCGCACTCGCCCAGGTCGTTGACTTCCAGAACGAGCGCGCCCCCGTGGTCGAAATCCATGACCTGTGGCGGTTCCACATCGGCGACGATCCTCGATGGTCCGATCCCCACTTCGACGATTCCTCCTGGCCGCTGATCCGCTCCGACCAGCCCTGGGATGGGCAGGGCTACCCTGGTTATCGCGGTTTCGCATGGTACCGATTTCAGATCGCCTTGCCCGCGCACCACTCACCTCTGGCTCTGTTCATTCCCGTAATCTACGGGAGCTATCAGGTCTTCGCCGGCGGCCGACTGGTTGGCCAACTTGGCGGAATGCCGCCGGAAGACAGGTTGGCATTTAGTTTTACTGTCGGAAGCGAACGGCTCATACCCCTCCCCGGCGATCTGACCTCCGCGGGCGCGCCGCTCAACATCGCTATCCGCATTTGGATCAATCCGCAGACGCCAACAAACGCCTTGGGAGCAGGACCCCAGGCAGCCATCCGCATCGGCGACGCCGCACTTCTCAGCGATTGGAAGACCCTCCAGATCAGGAGTGGATTCTGGTCCCTCTTTGCCACCAATATTCTGCTGCTCGTCTATCTCATCGCCGGCGGTGCCGGACTCGGCCTTTTCCTGTTGCGTCCCACGGAGCGCGAATATCTGTGGTTTGCCGCCATCGAACTCGCCAATGCTGCGTTTGGCGCCTTGTGGATCTACGAGGCGTTCCATGCCGTCGATTTGCGGGTTTTCTGGGCGCTGTCCGATTGCCTGCAGGCTGCCTCTTCGGTTTGCTTCCTCTTTTTTCTTGTTGCTTTGCTGAAGGAGCGCCCGAGCTGGATCTACTGGATCGCGCTGGCGTCCGCCCTGGTGGCCCCCCTCCCGGCCCTTATCAGCATCGGTAGTGTCGATGTTGCGTTGATCACCAGTGCCGCTGTCGCCCTCACCAAGTTGCCCTACCAGGTGTGCGTGCTGGCGTTCCTCTTCTTCGCCGCCAGGCGAGGCAGTCTCGATGCGCGCCTGCTGCTCGGTCCCGTCGGTCTGTCGTTCGGTTTGGGCGTGGTTGAAAGGCTCCTGTGGGCTGCGCATTTTGCCGGGTACACCGCGCTTGAGGCATTTCGTCAGCAGCTCGACCAGACTTTCACCTGGCCGTTTCCAGCCTCGTCACAAAATGTTGCCGACTTCCTCATGCAACTCTCCATCCTCGCCATCCTCGTTCTTCGTTTCGCTCGCACACGCCGCGACGAAGAGCGCATGTCCTCCGAACTCGAAGCCGCCCGCACCGTCCAGCAGGTTCTCATCCCTGAAGAAATCCCCACCATCCCCGGCCTCGCTCTCGAATGCGTCTACAAGCCCGCCGGCCAGGTCGGCGGCGACTTCTTCCAGATCCTTTCCACCCCCAACAACGGCGCGCTCATCGTCATCGGCGACGTCAGCGGCAAGGGAATGCCCGCCGCCATGGCCGTGTCTTTATTGGTAGGTACCGTCCGCACCCTCGCCCACTACACCCAAAGTCCCGCGGAAATCTTAACCGCCATGAACCAGCGCATGCTCGGCCGCAGCAAGCATGGCTTCACCACCTGCCTCGCCCTTCGCCTCGATCCCAATGGCGCCGTGACAATCGCCAATGCCGGTCATCTCGCCCCCTACGCCGGCAGCAGGGAAGTTCCCGTTGAAAGTGGCCTTCCCCTGGGCCTCGCAACGGAGTCCGTCTATCTCGAGTCCACCTTCCATCTCGACGACGGCGAAGAACTCACCCTTGTGACCGATGGTGTAGCAGAAGCCCGCGCCAGAAACGGCGAGCTCTTCGGTTTCGACCGCACCGCCTCGATCGCCACCCTGTCCGCCCAGCAAATCGCCGCTACCGCTCAGGCCTTCGGCCAGGAAGATGACATCACTGTCCTCAAGGTTCGTCGTCAAGCTGTCAAAGTGGGCGCCGAGGCGGTTCATGGACGCGTGGGCGGGAGCACCGAATCCCTTTCCGCTACCCCGGGCTGATCGAAGGGCTACCCCTCGCCCCCCCACTTTATTCTCCGTTTCTTCCCTTTGGCAGCGTATGTATATAAATCAGCAAGACTTGCATCGAAGTGTTGCCCATTATGGTTCGGGTTATGCCCGTTATCTTCGGGTTTTGTCCTAAAAGCAAACATCCTGCAAGGCCGTCGGCCATGCAGGATGTCAGGTTCGGGCTGCAGCCTATTTCAGGGTGACTGAAGCCTTCAAAGGCAGCTTGTCGCTGGATCCACCGACGAAGATGGTGTATTCGCCTGGAACCAGCGTCCAGTCGTTCTTCGCTTCGTCCCAGATCGAAAGATATTTCCGGTCGATGTCCACCGATACGGTCTGCTTCGCCTTGGAATCCAGCTTCACCTTGGCAAAACCGACGAGCCGCTTGGGAGGCTCCTGCGCACTTGCCGGCAGCGCTGCGTACACTTCGGCAATCTCCGCGCCGGCGCGCCCGCCGGTGTTCGACAGCGTGAACGACACCTTGACCGTATCGCCGGGCGTGACGTTGAGGCCAGAGTAGGCGTAAGTGGTGTAGGAAAGGCCGTAGCCAAAGGGGAACAGGACGGGCTTGTGCTCCGCCTCATACCACTTGTAGCCGACCTTGAGTCCATCGATGTTGTAGTCGGTCGGGAAGGGGGGCAGGCCCGCGGCCCACTTCTCTGGAGACATGGGGCCGTCGAATGTGATCTTGGGCGGCTGCGCGACGGTGGCGCGGGGCAGGTCGGCTTCACTTTTCGGGAAGGTGTTCGGTAGCTTGCCGCTGGGGTTCACGGAACCAAAGAGGATGTTGCCCAGCGCGTTGGCGCCGTCGCTGCCGCTGTACCAGGCTTCGAGGATCGCAGCCGGCTTGTCGACCCAGGGCATGGTGACCGGGCTGCCGGACTCGACCACAACGATAGTGCGCGGGTTCGCAGCGGACACGGCGGCGATCACCGCATTCTGGTCCACGTCTGGATCGTCCTTCTGGCCATTCTTCTTGTAATTGGGCAGAGCCAGTGAGGGAAGGTCCATGCCTTCGCTCTCCCACACATAGCCAAAGACAATCACCGCATCGGCGCCTTTAGCTGCTGCTGCCGCTGCTGCCGGGTCGGTGCCGGGATCGTACTTGACGGTGGCGTGCGGCGCGCGCGCCTGAATGGCCTTGAGCGGCGAGGTTGGGAACCAGATCTGTTCCTGCCAGTGGGTAGCGCCCTTACCGGGAGGCATGATGGCGTTGCCGCCGATCGGATCCACCTGCGCGGAACCGCCGCCGGAGATCATGCCCACATCGGAATGGGCGCCGATGACCGCAATTGTGCGAACCTTGTTGGCATCGAGAGGCAAGGCGGCGTGCTCGTTCTTGAGCAGCACGATGCCGCCTTCCTCGATCTTGCGCGCGGTCTCAAAGCCGGCAAACGGATCGACGACGCTGCGCTGCCGCGGGAAGTCGATGACGCCGGCGGCAAACATGGAGCGCAGGATGCGGTGTACATGCTCATCGAGCTCGGCCTGAGGAATCTTGCCCGCCTCGACCGCGGCCTTGTACTTGTCACCAAAGAAGTAGCGGCCGGGTTCCTCGTTATCGAGGCCGGCAGCGGAGGCCTTCTCCGTGGAGTGCGTTCCGCCCCAGTCGGAGAGCACGAAGCCGGGAAACTTCCAGTCCTTCTTGAGCACGTCGTTCAAGAGCCACTGGTTCTCGCAGGCGTAGTCGCCGTTGACGCGGTTGTAGGAGCACATGACCGCGGCGGGGTGGCCCTTGGCAACGCCGATTTCGAAGGCCAGCAGATCGGTCTCGCGGGCGGCTCGTTTGTCGATGGAGATGTTGACGGAGTTGCGGCCGCTCTCCTGGTCATTGAAGGCGTAGTGCTTGATGTCGCCGATGACATGCTGCGACTGGGTGCCTTCAATCAGGCGCGCGACCAGGGTGCCGGCGAGAATGGGATCTTCGCCAAGGTACTCAAATGTGCGGCCGTTGCGGGGTTCGCGGGTGATATCGACGCCGCCGCCGAGGGTCATGTTGTAGCCCTGGGCGCGAAGTTCGCTGCCGATCAGCTTGCCGTACTCGTAGGCCGCATCGGGATCCCAACTGGCGGCCGCGGCCACGTTGGCGGGCAGCGCGGTGGCGTACCGGCCGTTCACGCCACTGGAGCGCACGCCGTAGGCTGCGTCGCTCATGTCGATGCCGGGAATGCCCAGGCGGGGCACGCCAACCGCATAGCCGACGCCGCGATTCGAGGGAGCATTCTCCGGAGTGACAGGTTCATCGGTGGGCATGCCGACACCGTGCAGCAATGCGACCTTTTCGTCGAGCGTGAGCTCTTTAATGACCAGGTCGGCACGCTCGTCGGGAGACAGGCTGGTGTTCATCCACGGCCCAGTGGGCAAGGGAGCCGGATGGGGACGTTGTGCGGAGAGGACCGCGAAGGAAGTAAGCGCAATGGCGAAGAATCCAAGCCGTACAGGGTGGAACCGTTTCATGCTGAACTCCTAGTGATAAAACGTTTATCTGAACCGCACCCATACTACCAACGGAGAGCGGTATACGGGCAACAGGAATCGATTTCGGTTAACAAAAGTTAAGGTTGCGGCTTGGGGTTTTACCATGGGAAGGGAAGTGGAATTGACTCGATTGCGGTAAGAGGGGAACGAAGGGTTTGTGGATTCCCGCCCTTGCGACAATGAGAAGGCGCAAGGACGGGGCGCGGATGGTTCAGATAGGTTGAAGAGGACAACGACACGGGCAACCGCAGATCGTTCGACTTCGCTCAGGGAAAGCAATGCATTGGATAGAGGAGAGAGATGGCTGCACTGATTGACGCAATCGATGTGAAGCGCAAGATGTACTTCGAATTTGAAAACACGCCATATTACTGCCTGGATGTAGAAGTGTCGACGCCGACGGCGCGGGGCGGGCAGACACTGGTGCGGCTGAAGATGCGCAATCTGCTCACGCGCGCGGTCTTCGACAAGACGTTCAAGGCAAGCGATAAGTTCAAAGAGCCGGACCTGGAGACCGTGGAGGCCTCGTACCTCTACAGCGACGGAGACGGATCGTACTTCCTCGACCAGACCACCTTCGAGACGCTGTCGCTTTCCCCAGACAAACTGGGTGATGCACTCGACTTTCTGCTGGAGGGCATGATCATTCAGCTCGACAAGTACAATGGCAATCCGATCGCGGTTCAGTTGCCGGTTCAGGTGGAACTAAAGGTGGAGTACACGGAGCCGGCGGTGCGGGGTGATACCTCGAGCGGCAGCGTGACCAAGCCGGCGAAGCTGGAGACCGGTATCGAGATCAAGGTGCCGTTTTTCATCAAGACCGGCGAAGCGGTGAAGGTGAATACAGAAACGCGGGAGTTTGCAGGACGGGCGTGAAGACAGCAGATGATGACGTCAAGTGCAGTTTCTCCCGAATTCGTTGAGACCCAGGTGGAAGGCGCGATGGTGCGAGGCTTTCTACATCGCGCCCTCGATTCTGGTGCGGCCGGTTTGGTATTGACGCACGGAGCGGGAGCAAATTGCCAGGCGCCGCTTCTGCATTCCCTCGCGGAGACATTCTGTTCCTCGGGCGTGACGGTGCTGCGTTGCGATTTGCCTTTTCGCCAGGCGCGACCGCACGGACCGCCTCCTCGCGGGAGCGCTGAAAAGGATCAGGACGGGCTGAGAGCCGCGGTTGCGCTGCTGCGAGGACAAACTTCCGGCCGCGTCTTTCTGGGCGGTCATTCGTACGGCGGCCGGCAGGCATCGATGCTCGCCGCGAGCCGACATGGCTTGGTTGACGGGCTTCTTCTGCTGTCATACCCTCTGCATCCGCCCAAGCGAGCCGATGAGATGCGGACGAAACATTTTCCCGATCTCGAAACTCCTGCGCTGTTCGCTTCTGGCACGCGGGACGGATTCGGGTCAATCGCGGAGTTGGAAGCGGCCTTGAAGATGATCCCGGTGCGGACAGAACTCCTGCCGATTTCGAGTGCCGGCCACGAATTGATGACTAGCCGAAATCGCGGCGAGGTGGCGCAGATTATCGTGCAGAGATTTCTGTCGTTCGTCGTCCCGGCCTGAACAATTCTTTACTGGCGTTGTGCGATTACTGGCGTTGCGCTTCGGGCGTCGTGTCCGCGGCTTTTTGCTCCAGTTCCGCGCGCTGTTTGGCTTCCAACTCGGTGATTCGAGTCTCGAGGCGGGTAATGGAGTCGTGGTCGTAGGCGAGGATTTCGGAAGCCTGGGTGTTGCCGTCAAGCTTGGCGATGCGCTGCTGGTGTGCAGCGATGAGGCCGCGGAGAAGCGTGATGGAGTTCCAATCCTGTTGCTCGAACTGGGCTTCGCGCTTTTTGGCGACATCGAGTTGCGCATGGAGTTGCTGGCGGCCAATCTCGTAGGGGCCCGGTGTGGCGACGACGGGTTCCCGGTTGGCCAGCCAAACGTTGATAGCGACGGCCGCGATGACGATCGCCAGGGCTGCGAGGGAGATGATGAGCGGCTTCTTCATCTCCCTTAGTTTAATCCGTCGCGCGCTCGCGCTTGCGGGTCAACTCACCTTGTTCGCGGTGAGATCCCAGCCGCCGGCCACGTTACCGCCCGCGGAGCCGTCCGCGCGATTCTGCTGCGTGTAGGTCCACTTGATGGTGCCGTAGTTGAACGACACCGTTTCGGTGGGAAACGACTCTGGTCCGGGCTGAAGGGGCTTGGCCGGCGCCTGGGACTGGATCGGCGCCGCAGGATGCGGGAGCTCGATCTTATCTTGCGGTTTTGTTGCGGAGACACCCGAGATGACAACCTGATCCATCTCAACGGTCATGTACTTCACCGGCGCTCCGCCCGCGGCGCGCATCAACTCGATCGTCACCTTGGGAATATGCGTACCGTTGTGAAGGGCTTCATAGAGTTTGGGAGACGCGGCGTCGACTTTCTTGGTGATCGAGATCTCCTGATGGGCGACTGGTGCGGCGGTTGCGGCCGCGCTGGTCGAGGCCGGCGGCCCAGCTTCGATGGAAGGGGAGTAGGAAAGCAGGTCGATCCAGTCCTTGTGCTCACTGTCGGTGCTTTCGCCTTTGATGCCGTCGATTTGGAGATACGCGTCGATTGCCATAATTCCTCACCTCCCTGCCGCGATGCGACTGACCATTATCGACACAAAGGGATCCGGGGTGACAAGAAAAATCGATGCCCTGGTTCGGGCCTTCAGCAGGAGCCGTCAGCACGCTCATAGGCGCGGTAGACGGGCTCCCACACGTAGCTGCGGAGTGATTCGCCAAGCTGCGATAGGTCGGCTAAGGGAGAGAGGCCTTCGGCGATGGCCTGCTTTGCGACTGCCTCAGCGACGGCGAGGCCGATCATGCGAGAGTCGCCGACGGGCGGCAGCAGCGGGGCGGTGCTGTCTGTGGCGGCAGGGGAAAGCGACGCCAGGGTTTTGGCCGCGGCCATGATCATGCCATCGGTGACCCGGCGGGAGCGGGAGACGAGAATGCCAAGGGCGAGGCCGGGAAAGATGTAGGAGTTGTTGGTCTGCGAGATGCGCACCGAGCGGCCGTTGATCTCGACCGGCGGGAACGGGCTGCCGGTGCCGATGAGGGCGCGACCGTCGGTCCAGCGAAGGACGTCGGCGGGCGCGGCTTCGGCTTTGGAAGTGGGATTCGAGAGCGGCAGAATCACGGGGCGCTGGGTGTGCTCGGCCATGGCACGGACGATCTCTTCAGTGAAGGCTCCGGGCTGCATGGAGGTGCCGACGAGCGCAGTGATTTTCGCGTTACGGACGGTGTCGAGCAGGGAGATGGGGCCGGAACCGGAAAGCTGCCAGCCGGCGACGTCTTGAGAGCTGCGGGCGAGCGGACGCTGGCTGGCGCGCAGGCCAGGGTCGCCTTCGACGAGGAGGCCGTGGCGGTTGAAGGCGTAGATCCTCTGGCGAGCTTCCGCCTCGGTGAGGCCCTGGTCGCGCATGGCGGCGAGGAGCAGATTGATGATGCCGACGCCCGCGGAGCCGGAGCCGAACATGGCAATGCGCTGGTCTTTGAAGGGGACGCCGGTGGCGTGGACGGCGGCGAGGAGCGTGGCGGTGGTGACGGCCGCGGTGCCCTGGATGTCGTCGTTGAAGGTGCAGAGGCGGTCGCGATAGCGGTCGAGCAGGCGGAGGGCGTTCTCGCCGGCGAAGTCCTCCCACTGAAGGAGGATGGAGGGCCAGCGCCGTTGGACCGCGGAGACAAAGGCCTCGATGAAGCTGTCGTATTCGGGGCCGCGGACGCGGGAGTGCTGCCAGCCGATGTAAATCGGGTTGTCGAGCAGTGCCTGGTTGTCCGTGCCGACGTCGAGCAGGATGGGCAGGCAGTGGTGCGGGGGCACGCCGCCGAGTGCCGTGTAAAGGGCCATTTTGCCGATGGGGATGCCCATGCCGCCGGCGCCCTGGTCGCCGAGGCCGAGAATGCGTTCGCCATCGCTGACCACGATGCAGCGGATCTCGTTGTAGCGCGGGTTGGCGAGTATCTGATCGATGCGGTCGCGGTTGGGGTAGCTGATGAAAAGGCCGCGCGGCTTGCGCCAGATCTCGGAGAAGCGCTGGCAGCCCTCGCCCACGGCGGGTGTGTAGACGACCGGCAATAATTCTTCGATGTGGTGCGCGATGAGCGAGTAGAAGAGGGTTTCGTCGTTGTCCTGCAGGTCGCGCATCAGCGAGTATTTGCCGAACGGCGTGGGCTCGCTGTCGAGGGCGCGCTTACGGCGAGAGCGCTGATCTTCAAGGGTGCCGATGTGGGGTGGAAGCAGGCCGTGGAGGCCGAAGGCGGTGCGCTCTTCCTCAGTGAAAGCGGTGCCTTTGTTGAGGCCGGGATGCAGCAGGAGGTCGTAACCGGTGCGGTGAGTGCGGATGACGTCGGGTTGCACGGGGGTATCGGCGGTAGCGGTGGGGGGCACGGGTCATCTCCTCGTGGGCTGCCTCCTGAGGAGGCGGCAACACCATGCTAGCGCCGGAATGTTGTTCTGGAGTGAGACGTGCGTCACATGTCGGACGGTTCAATACGGGGAGCTGGGGTGATGGGGCGCACTGCGGTTATTGGAATGTGATGAGTACGACCTCGGGAGCGGTTCCCACGCGCATGGGCGGGCCCCAGGTTCCGACGCCGCTTGACGTGAGCACCTGGAGCTTGCCAAAGGGATGGAGCCCGTAGGTGTACTTGCCGAAGGCGCGGCGGGTGATCCAGGTGAAAGGGAACAACTGGCCGCCGTGGGTGTGGCCGGAGACCTGCAGGCTGACGCCCGCGACTTCGACGATGGGGAGGCGGCTGGGCACGTGGTTGAGCAGGATGCTGGCGGGACCGCCGGCGAGATGAAGGCTCTCGAGGAACGAGCGCAGTTGCAGCGGATGCGTGGAGTCGGCATACGAGACGCCCACGATCTGCAGGCCGTCGACGAGTACGCGCTCGTTGTGGAGGACGTGGATACCGCCGCGGGTGAGGGTGGACTCGTAGTCGTGGGCGTCGCCGAAATCCTCATGATTGCCGCCGCTGAAGTAGACGCCGTAGGGAGGGGCGAGGGAGAAGAGTGGTCCGGCGATGCGGTCGGGGTCGGCCTTGGAGCCGTCAAAGAGATCGCCGGCGATGAAGACGATGTCGGGGTCGAGGCGGTGCGCGATGTTAGCGATGCGGCGGGCAAACCCGGCGCCGTTAATGTTGCCCAGATGCATGTCGCTGATGAGCAGGGCGGTGCGATTACGCCACGAGGGCGGCAGGTTGGGCAGACGGACCGTGAGGCGATGTTCCCGGATGCGGCGCGCGTTGAGCAGGCCGTAAAGGCTAGTGAGGATGGCAAGCCCGAAAAATCCTCCGGCAATCGCCTGGCGCGTAGCTACGTTGTCATGGTGCGCCAGGCGGAATGGTAAGAGGAAAAGCCAGCAGAGGCACGCAGCCCAGAAGGTGTAATTGAGCACGCCGAGCCAGGTGGCGGCGACCTTGTAGATGATTTCGACGAGCAGGTTGGAGAAGCGGAAACTGAGCAGCGCGGCGACAACGAAGCTGAAGCTGAGCGCACAAAGGATAATAGCGAGGTCGCGTTCTTCGTACGGGCTCAACGGCCAGAAGTCGACAATCGTTCGAAAGACGAACCAGTGTGCAAGTAACAAAAAGACCTGGAGAAGGACAACGCCTAGAACCGGCCAGACTTTCAAAACAAATCTCCTCTATCGATAATGAAGCGCCCAGACGGCGATATGGGATGAATATTGGCGCCCGAGTCGGGCAACGCGGTGCCGACTCGGCATGCCAACCGCGCCTCATGAAACAATATCGTTGATGTCATTGATGCGAAATCGGACGCTGGGTCTGTACATTTCGATCCCTTTTTGCCGGTCGAAGTGCACCTATTGCAACTTTGCCTCGGGAGTGTACCCTGCCAGCGAGCACGGGCGCTACGTGGGCCGCGTTGTAGAGGAGATGGAGCGAGCGAGGGAATGGGCCGCGCAGTCAGGAGTCGAGCTGCCGCGTGCCGTCGACACTGTCTACCTGGGGGGCGGAACCCCATCACTGCTGGAACCGGAGCTGATTGCGGAGCTGTTCGGCGGGGTGCGGCGCGTGTTTGCGCTCGAGCCGGATGCGGAGATCACGGTGGAGTGCGCGCCGGGTCAGATTGCGGATGCCGCACTGGAGGCTCTGGCCGCCGCGGGAGTGAACCGCGTGAGCCTCGGCGTGCAGTCGTTCCTCGATCGCGAAGCGGCTTCGAGCGGGCGGCTGCACAAACGGTCGACGGTGCTGGAAGATCTGCGGCGCCTGCGTGTGGCGGGCATTGCAAACCTGAATGTGGACCTGATCGCTGGGCTTGCGGGGCAGACCTTCGCATCGTGGGAGGAGTCGCTGGAGGTGTTGGTGGCCGCCGGTGTTCCCCATGCCAGCGTGTACATGCTTGAGGTCGATGAAGATTCGCGGCTGGGACGCGAGATGCTGGCAGGAGGCGCGCGATACCACGCCGAACTGGTGCCGTCAGACGACACGATTGCGCGGATGTATGAGCGAGCTCTGGAACGGCTTGAGGAGTCGGGAATCGCGCAGTACGAGATTTCGAATTTCAGCCGGCCGGGTTTCACGTCACGGCATAACCTCCGCTACTGGGAGCGAAAGCCGTATTTGGGGCTGGGGCTGGATGCCTCCTCGGCGCTGTACGCGGCGGGGCCTGAACGCTATGTACTGCGAGCCACGACCAGCGATGACCTCAAGGTGTATCTCGAAGGAGGCGCGACCCCGGAGACCGCATGGCTCTCGCCGGACAGGCAGTTCGAGGAGGCGTGGTTCCTGGGTCTGCGCCTGAACGCCGGGGTGGATCTGGCGGAGTTGAAGGCGGAGTTTGGCGAAGGGCGAATGGCTGCGGCGATGGTTGTAGTGAAGGGCCTCGAGGCCGAGGGAATGCTTTCTTCAGACGGGGTGCGGGTGGGTCTGACGCCGCGCGGACGGCTGATGTCGAACGATGTCTTCCAGGAGTTTCTCGGGGTGGCGGATGCTGTTCCGGCTGGGCGAGTTTAGGAGAAGAACGCACAACCGGCTTCGCGCGGCAGAACATCTACCAGGCGAGAAGATCGTCGCCCGAGGTAGCTGACAAGAATGCGACGGGCGACGATTGCGCTGCGGGACAATCGGTGGCCGACTGGATGGTTTCCGGTCCGGCCTCTCTTGCCAGCCGCAGAGCACTCTCGAGTTCGCGCAAAATGACGATCGGCGACCTGCCCTGGCTGGAAGCGACCCCGAAACAGGCTGAGAGCCGAACCGCCATCCCCGCGACGCGAAACGGCTCGCCGAAAGATTCACGAACACGCTCCGCGAGCAGCACCGCGTTGATTGGGCTGCAGCCAGGCAGTGCGACCAGGAACTCATCGTTGCCCAATCGGCCGAGAAGGTCGTAGCTGCGGAGCAGTCGCTGGATACGAGCCACCACCTGGACGAGAAGCTCGTCGCAGGCATCGGCACCCAGGCGGGCGTTCCAGTGACCGAAGTCGTCGATGTCGAAGAGGATGCCGCAGAGCGAGGTGCCGATGCGCTGCACGCGATCGGTCTCCCGAAAGAGCAGGGAGAGCAAGGTGCCGCGGTTGTAGGCGCCGGTGAGCGCGTCGAACTGCGCGTGCTCGGCCATGGCGTCCCGCAGCACTTGCACCTCACGGGCTTTTTGGAACGCGCGCCTCACGAGTTCGATCCGCAATCGCCACCAGGAGGAGTCGCAGGAGCGCGGGATGAGATCGTCGATCACGCTTTGGCGGAGGCGATCGACCCATTCATCTGTAACCGTGTCGACAATGAGCATGATCGGATACCGGCATCCGGTTTCTTCGGCACGCGCGGCGGCAAGAAGCCGATCGGCAGGCATGCCGGGAAGGCGGATGTCGAGCAACGCCAGGCTGAGCGAACTTGGAACAATCATCGCTGCCAGCGCCGCCTGGGCGGAGAGCGCGACGGACACACGCGCGCCGGCGGAGTGCAGGACTGGCTCAACCGCTTCCAGGAGCACCGGATCGCCGGAAGCAAGCAGAAAATGGGGCTGGAGTTCGATGGGCATCCGGCGGTTCTCCTCTACCGGATGCATCGGCCTGGATTAGAGATTGTTTAGAAAGAGAGATGGCGAATCTGTGGGAATCGCAATGACCTTGGTGTGAGGCGGCGAAAATCGGCGGGAGGTGTAGATAGCCCGCCGGATTGGCGGATCAGTCGACGAAGTCTACCTGAGG
This sequence comes from uncultured Acidobacteriota bacterium, assembly GCA_963744185.1. Classification (GTDB taxonomy): domain Bacteria; phylum Acidobacteriota; class Terriglobia; order Terriglobales; family Acidobacteriaceae; genus Telmatobacter. Next base: position 158,193 of record CAVUSR010000006.1, read on the forward strand.
AGCGATGGGGATGATGCCGCGTTCATGGCCCAGATCGAGAAGCTTGCGAATCGCCTCACGCCCATCCGCCCCATAATCCAGCGTGCGCTCATTCACGTACATTGACACGAAGCGATTGGCGAGGCTGGTGTCGAGGTCGCGGGCAAACTGCATGGCATACTCGAGGGCCTGCTCACGGTGATCGAGGGCGTGCTGGATGCTGTCGCGGAGTGCCTTGGAGATGATCTTGTGCGACTCCGCGCCGAGGGAACGGCGGATGGCGTTGCCGCCCAGGGGCAGCACCAGCCCGGTGGTTTCGCGCCACCAGATACCCAGGTCGATTACCTTGTAGAGGCCGCTGGAAGTGTACGTAAGCTGGCCCTCGTGGATGATGAGTCCGGCGTCGTATTTTCCGGCGAGAATCGCGGGAATGATCTGGTCAAACGGCACGACTTCAGTCTCGATGTCGGGGTTGAAAACTTTCAGCGCGAGAAACGCAGTCGTGAGGGTGCCCGGGACGGCGATGCGTATTTTGCCCAGGTCGGCGGTGGTCAGCTTGCGACTGGAGACGACCATAGGGCCGTAGCCTTCACCCACGCTACCCCCGCAGCCCATGAGAGTGTAGTTCGACTGTACGTAGGGATAGGCGTGAAAGCTGATGGCGGTGACGTCGTAAAAGGCTTCAGTCTGCGCGCGGCGGTTGAGGGTTTCGATGTCGCAAAGAGTGTGGGTGAAGCGGTAGCCGGGCACGCGGATCTTGTTGGTCGCGAGGCCGTAAAACATGAATGCGTCGTCGGAGTCGGGGCTGTGGGCAATAGAGATTTCGCGAATGCCCGCGGCGGGAACGGCGTTTGCAGGCTCAGGTAGCTGGGTACTCACGGAGTGCAGAATTCCTTTCAGCGGAACTAGATGCTTTTGGGAGCGGGGCGATTGCGGTACCACTCGAAGCCGAGCGCGGCAGCCACTGCAACCTTGAGCGCGTCGCCCGGAAGGAAGGGAATCACGGCCTCGCTGAGCACAGTGTTGACCGAAGCATGGGTCAGGACGCTGAGCCAGACGGCTCCGACGGCGAGGATGATGAGGTTTCCGGCGCCGGCGCTGAGCAGGGCCCACCAAAGGCTGCGCTTGCTGCTCCGCCACAAACTGGCGATGACGTAAACCGCAAAGGGATAGGCAAGCAGGTAACCGCCCGTGGCGCCGAAGAGGTGTCCGATGCCGGTCAAGGCGACATGTGAGGGAGTGAATACGGGCAGCCCGGCAACACCCTCTAGCAGGTAGGCTGTCACCGTGGCCGCGGCGAGGCGAGGAGAGAGAACGAGCCCCAGCAGCAGAACCGCGAAGGGCTGCAGCGTGAGCGGGACCGGCGTGAAGGTGAGGGGCAGGGCAATGTGGGCACTTACCGCCACAAACGCGCTTCCCGCCAGGATGATGAAAAGCGTGCGCAGCCCCGCGGTCACGGCGGGAAGGGCTGCGGGCGTTTGTTCAACATTCGTCTGGTGGTTCATGGCACTTCCTCCGTTTCAACATCCACGTCTTCCGTACGACCGGGAGAGGCGCTATTACGGCGCCGTTTGCGATGTTCTTGCCAAATGTGGTGTGCCAAGCCCGCCGACGCAACCAGGAGCGCCAACAACGACACGAGGAGTGCGATCATCAGCCAACGCATGAACGTGAGTTTGCTTCCAATCGGCCCATCCAGACTCGGCCCATCCTGACGCCTCTCCCCGCGCCCAGGATCGATATTTTGCGTCAACCAGTCGCCTTGCTGCGACCATGCCCGATGCGATTGGAGGTGACGCTTGTCGGTCAGGACAATAAAAACTGCTGATGCCAAGAATATCAGACCGTCTCCTTCGGCGCCCGTAACGAAGGGACCGGGTCCGGTGCCCGATGGATGGGACCGGTTCAGTCCGGTTTGAGGCTGGCGGTCATCCAGGCCAGGTAGCCTTCGTTTCCCGACTCGATGGCGAGCACGAGGAACTCGGGAGTGTTGTAACTATGCAGGGCGATGAGGCGGGATTCGAGTGCTGGTATTTGAGCGGTTGTCGTCTTCAGTAAAAGCAGGGTCTCGCCGGCGGACTCGATCGCGCCTTCCCAGTGATAGATGGACTCGACCGCGGGAATGAGCGTGGCACAGGCGGCGAGCCGTTCCTCCACGAGGGTGCGGCCGAGGCGGCGGCCTTCGTCGACGTTGCCGACGGTAGTGAGCACGATGCGGGCATCGATCCCAGGCATGCTGCCTCCCGCGATCAGTATGCCAGCTTGTTGGCAATCCCGGGAGTGGCGCCCCGCGCGCTTGCCCAACCCGGTTCCGTGATGCAGTATGTATTTTGCGGTCCGCACGGCGGACACAAAGGAGCAGCAGGATGGCAAGTGCGATCAAGTTTGGCACGTCGGGCTGGAGGGCCATTGTGGCCGAGGAGTTCACGCTGGCGAATATCCGGCTGGCGGTGGCGGGCATTGCGGAGTATGTGAAAACGCAACCGAAGCCGCATCGTGTGCTGGTAGGTCGCGACCCGCGATTCCTGGGGGAGATGTTTGTGGCCGAGGCGGCCCGTGTGCTGGCCGGCGCCGGTGTGACGCCGATCGTGATTCCCGATGTCGCGCCTACGCCCGCAATCAGCTACGCCGTGCGCACGTTGAAGACATCCGGCTCGATCAACTTTACGGCATCGCACAATCCGCCGGAGTACAACGGTATCAAGTACTCGACGCCCGATGGCGCGCCGGCGCTGCCGGAGGCCACCCAGCAGATCGAAGCGGCCGTGAACCGGCTCGCCGATGGCGGCGGCAAGCTTCCCGTGGCCAATGCGCCGGCTGGCGGCTTCGAGACCACCGACGTGAAGGAGTCGTTTCTCAAGCGCCTGGCAGAATTGGTGGATCTGCAGGCGATTGCCAAGTCCGGCATCAAGGTGGTGTTCGACCCGTTCTGGGGCGCGGGTCGCGGCTATAGCTGCCACGTTCTGCGCCAGGCGGGCGTGACCGTGGAGACGGTGCATGACTACCGCGACGTGCTCTTCGGGGGCCATGCGCCGGAGCCCGATGATCACCTGCTGGACAAGTGCAAGGAGAAGATGAAGGCGGTGGGTGCGGCGATCGGCATTGCCACGGATGGCGACGCGGACCGCTTCGGCATCGTCGATCGGGACGGGACGTTCATCCAGCCCAACTACATCATCGCGCTGCTGTTCGACTACCTGGTGGAAACGCGCGGATGGAAGAACGGCGTAGCCAAGAGTGTCGCGACCACCAACCTGGTGAACGCGCTGGCCGATTATCACCAGGTTCCCCTCTTCGAGACGCCCGTGGGGTTCAAATACATTGGCGAACTGATCATAGCGGACAAGATCGCGATTGGGGGCGAGGAGTCCGCGGGGTTGACGATTCGCGGCCACGTGCCGGAGAAGGACGGCATCATTGCCGGACTGCTGGTGACCGAGATGGTGGCGCGACGCGGCAAGAGCCTTGGCGAGCAGCTTCGGGAATTGTTTGCCAAAGTTGGTTCCTTCTATCCGGTTCGCGAGAACTTCCACTTGACCGCGGAGCAGAAGGCCCGCTTCACTGAGAAGTTGAAGGCCGATCCAACGGAACTGAGCGGGCGCAAGGTAGCGAGTGTGGTGCGAACCGATGGGCTCAAGCTGATTCTGGAGGACGGTTCGTGGGTATGCTATCGCCTCTCCGGTACCGAGCCGGTTGTGCGCGCATACACCGAGGCCCGCAGCGAGGCCGACATGGAAGCGCTGAAAAGGGCGGCCGAACATTTTGTTCTGTCGTAGACCGCATAACGATTCGATAGAGGGATCATGCCGGAGCAGTTCGAAGTAGAACCCGAAGGGCGCAAGCCGAAGGCCGTTCCCATGCCATTGCGCGAACGCGTTCTGGAGTGGAGTTTGCGCATGTGGCGCCCGGCGGGCACCGGCGTGGTGGTGGCGTTGGCCCTGCTTCTGGGATGGCACGTGGTGAACGGCAAGCACGGGCTGTCGGCCTGGCAGCTGAACCGCACGCAGGACAAGCAACTGCGACGGGAGATTGACGATCTGCAGCAGGAGAATGCGCGTCTGCACATGCGGGTGGAGAAGCTCAAATCCGATCCCGACGCGATTGAGCACGAGGCGCGCGAGAAGCTGCACTACGCCAAGCCGGGCGAGGTGATTGTGGACTTGCCGGCGGAAAAGACCGGCAAGTAGTTTTCTTGGTATTCCTATCGCAATGGGCCGCGTCCGGTCGATATTTCCGATTTGTGGAAATCGACAGGGGGCTTCTGGGCGGAGAGAACATTACTCGACTTTCTGCTCGCGACGGTCGAAGGCTGACTTTGGCTGAAGGTGATCGGTCGAGGTCCCGCGGAATGCCGGTGCAGAGAGTCGATTGTGCGAGGCCCAAAGGGTCTCAGGCTACCTCTCAGAAGTCCACGTGCGCGCGCACGGAGGCGACCCACGCTGGTCCGCGGTCCCGGTTGTAGCCGGGATTGTCGATGTGCTGGATGTCGAGCGAGTAGAACATGCCCCGCCAGGCGTGCCAGTTGTAATAGCTCTCCAAAATGTTCTCGCGGCCGTAGTTGAGATTACCGTCGCCGAGCAGGAAGCCAAGGCCGCCGAAACGCAGGTAGTTCTGGTGGTCGCGCTTGATGGCGTTGGATACGAACACCGCGCCAAACTTGTCTTCCGGTCGGTGAACGCGGCGCATAAAGTAGTCGCCCCCCAGCTCGACCGTCTGGTCGACTTCCGTGTAGGCAAAGGACTCGTGCTGTCCCTCGTTCCAGCCGAAACGGCCGAATACGCGCAGATTGTCCGTGAGCTCCTGCTGAGTGTTGTAGCCGAAGCCGTACTTGAGCGAGCCGAAGTGCTCGTGCGCGACGATGTTGGGCGTCGGATCGATGCCTGCGAGATAAGCGCGGACGGCCTCGCGATAGACACCCATGTGGGCGCGGTTGGCGTAGAAGAGGATGCGGGTGGCGCCCTTGCGCTGCTTCACCAGGCTTTTGCGCAGCTCGAACTCGCCATTTTGCCCGTGCGCGCGGCTGAACGCCCAGTCCATATCGATGCCATTGGCGATGATGGGCATGGCGAAGAGGCCGTAGCGCACACTCCAGGATTTGTCGTCATACTCGCTCATGGCGCCAACGGTGTAACCGCGCGTGTCGGCGGCGTAGTCCCAGGCGCCGTTGTTGTCGACCGTCCAGTTCATAAACTGCAGGTGGCTGTCGGAGCCGATGTCGTTGACGTCGAAGAAATCGGGCAGCGTCATTTTGCCGATACGAAACTCGATGCGGCGTGCGGGGACTTCCGGCGCGAGGGAGAAGAAGTTCGGGTCTTGGGAAGTGGTGCCGTTTGTGAGCCCGAAGACCTGGTGAACCTGATAGCGCGCGATGTATGGCGTGCTCCCGAGATTCGGATTGCGCACTACGTCGAGATTGGTGAAGCCGGCCAGGCCCAAAGCCTCGCTGAGTCCCCGGCCAGCGGCCGATTCCATGTCGAAGATCAGGTCGGTGTTGTAGCGGACAGAGCGCGACGCCCGCATGGCCGTGTAGAGCGTGCCCACCAACGACGTCTTGTATTCGGCCGAATTGCGAAAGCTGTTTGGTCCCTGGTATTGGGAATGGAATGGAAGGCGGCCCTGGAAGATGATGTTGGCCTGGCCGGAGATCCAGTACCTGCTCCCCTCGCGATGCGGGAGCATGGTAAGGACCGGATCGGCCGGTTGCTGAGCCGGGCTGTTAGGACTTGCGGAGATCGCCTTCACGGGCGCACATGGATTGCATTGGAAATCGAAGGATGGCGGGCGAATGCTTGCAGCCGAATCCGGCCGGACGTGGGGAGAATCTGGAACGATCGATTCGCCTGCGTCGGAAAACGGTATTTGCGACGCACACGGAGCGATCGCGGCGGCAAAAAGTGCCAAACTTGCCACAAGCGGGAGGAGGAGTTCGCGGGCACGGAAATCGATGGTCGCCACGGTCTGCTGGCGAAGGCGGACCCGTCGCGCTGGAGTATGATGGCTCAGGAACTATACCCCCACTCAGTACATACCATACCCGGGGATGGTATTGTCAAGGAAGAACAATGTCGCATCAGGATCGCGAAACAATCAAGATGGTGCAGCGGGTGCGCAAGATGCGTGGCCAACTCGATGCCATTGAGCGCTCGTTCAACAACAGCGGAGACTGCGGTGACCAGCTCATGTTGCTCGCCGCCGTGCGCGGAGGCGTCAATGCGTTGATGGGAGAAGTGCTGGAGACGCATATTCGCTTTCATCTCACCGATGGAGCCAAGGAGCAGATCGCTCCCGAACTGGCCGAGGACCTGATTGACCTGGTGCGTGCCTACCTGAAGTAGACCCGCCGCAGGCGTTTGAGGGACTGGCTCATGGTAAGAGGCGAGGCGTTCGCTCAATGTTAACGTGTGGTTGAATTCGGCTGGCAGACACGGCCCGGGCGCCGGAAGCGCGCACGATTCGCCGGAGGATCAGGCGCCGGCTGGCGCGCGCATTGCTTCGAGCGTAACTGTGAGGTCAGCAGCAAGCTGCTGTTGGGTCGCGTCGGCGAGTTTGCCTCCCTGGCTGGTCAGGTAGAAAACGTCGATCGCCGTTTCCCCTTCCGTATCAATGAGGGCAACCTCGATGTTGCAGCTGTGCGTGTTCAGAACCAGGGCAACTTGGCGAAGCAGGCCCGGAACGTCTTGCGCCACCACCTGGAGCAGCGTGGAATGGCTGGAAGAGGTGGAATCGAATTGCAGCCGCGTAGGCACTTCAACCTTGATGTTGGCCGCATGATTCAAGTGGCGCCGCGCATCGAGCAATTGCTCGACTGGAACCTTCTGTGCGACCACATCGCGGAGGTATTCGAGAAAGCGCTCCCTCTCGCTGGGGTTCAACTCCAGGGTGCGAAACACGTCCGAGAACTGGAAGCTGTCCACCACCACGCCGGCGTCATTTGAAAACGCGCCGGCCTTCACGATGTTCATGCCCCAGGCGGCAAGTGCGCCTGCGACGTCGGCGAAAAGGCGGCTGCGATCGCGGACGATGACCGTAAGATCGAAGAGCTGGCGCTGCGGCCGCAAGTCGAGCTGAACCGGATCCTTATCGAGATTGGCAGCCAGTTGAAAGTGATTGCGAATGTGCTCCGGAAGGCGAGTCTGCAGATAGCGCTGCGGCAGGCCCTCAAGGAACTGCCCTAGAGCGTCATATTGCGTCGGAGGAACCATGGCTCGCAGCCGATTGAGCAGGGTGGGGTCGATTGCCGCGTGGTAGCGGATCTCATCCACGCTGCGGTCCATGTAGTTAGCCGTCGCCATGTAGAGCTGCCACAGATTCTCAGCTTTCCAGGGTGTCAACGCCTCCGGATTGACCGCCTTGATATCCGCGTACGTCAGCAGGGTAAGCATCTTCAGCAGCGTGGGGCTGCCGATCTTGTCCGCGAAGGCGCGCACATTCTCGAGATCGAAGATGTCGCGGCGCAGCGCATTCGACATCTCCAGGTGCTGCTTGATCAGGCGTAGCACGGTTTCGCGCTCTTCCGAGTCAAAGTCCAGCCGCGCCATGAAGCTGTCGGCGAGCTCCACGCTTTGCGAGGTGTGTTCGCCGGTGCGCCGGCCTTTGCCGGTGTCATGCAGCAGCAGCGCCAGCAGAAACAGGTCGAGCCTGTCGATCTCCGGCAGCAGTTGCGCCAGGCGTTGCTCGTAATCGTGCGCGGGCTGGCGCAGGCTGTGCACGTTGTCGATGGTGAGAAACGTGTGCTCGTCCACAGTGTAACGGTGATAGCTGTCGCGGATCACCAGCGCGTCGATGCCGTGGAACTCCGGCAGCAGCATCTCCAGCACGCCGAGCGCGTGCATGGTGCGCAGCGCATGGGCGGCATGCGGTCCCAGCAGCGCTTCGCGCAGCGAGTTCCAAAGGTATGGTCCTTCGGGCACGTGAATTGCCAGCGCCGGCAGAGCGTCGGTGATGCGATCCTCAGCGGCCTGCGAAAGCGTGTAGCCGTGCGTCGCCATCAGGGAAAAGATGCGCAGGATCGCCGCGGTATCGCTGAATTGTGCGCCCGGCAGAATATCGATGCGGCCCTGATCGAGCACGAAGTCCGTTCCGGCAATGGGCGTGCGCCGCCGGCGAAACTGGCGATAGAAGCTGACCGGGGCGGGCAGGTTTTCCATCAGAAGCGCCGCGCGCCGATAGATCACTCGCGCGTGGCGATAGTAGGTGCGCATCCAGTAAGCGGGATCCGCGGTGCCACGCGTCTCCAGGCCGATGGAGTTCGCTGCTGCCTCGTCCTGCGATTGCCAGTCAAGCGCGTTGTCGTCGCGCCCGTGACGGAAGTGGAGAAAACATCGGGCCGCGGCGAGAAAGTCGAAAGCGGCTTCGGCATCGCCGCGCGCGCTCTGGAACACGCCGCCCCGTTGTCGTGGCCACTCCCTTGTTTCCTTTAGATGAAACAGCAGCGCAAACCAGACCGCGAGGTGATAGTCCCGCAGGCCGCCGGGGCAATCCTTCAGATTGGGCTCGAGATGGAAGATGGTGTTGCCGAACTTGGCGTGGCGGGCGCGGGCAATTTCGCCCAGCTTTTGCGCGATGGTGTTCCACTCGCTCAGAATCAGGCCGGGAAGGATGGTCTGGTGCAACTGCTGGTAAAGAGGGAACTGGCCGGCGAGAAAGCGGCGATCGAGCGTTGCCAGGGTAAATTCGAGGTTGTCCGGGTCGAAGCGTCCCGCCTCTTTGAGTGTGCGCGAACTTGGGCTGGCGCGCAGGCCGATGTCCCACATGCCCTGGATGATGCCGCGAACTGCTTCTTTGGCCTGGAGTTCGGTCTTCTCATCGGCGAACGCAAACAGCACATCGACGTCGGAATAGGGGAACAGATCCTTGCGGCCATATCCGCCGAGCGCGAGCAGCGACACGTTGAGTCCGGGATTGCCGCTGAAGGCGCGGCGCCACATCTCAATCAGAATGCGATCAACCACCGCCGAGCGTCGGCGAATCGCTGCCGTCCCGTCGCCGGTGCGTTCGTACGTCTGGCGCACGAGCGCCATCTCCCGAATATACTGCTCCCGTAAATCGTCAACGGCGATTGCGATTGGGTCCATGTGTAGTTTGAGTGCTTTGCCGGGGCAAAAAGAATGTTCCTCCAGAATACGCGATCATGAGCGGAAGGTGAATGCCTCAGGCGGCGAGGGAACCTCGGAAAGTGTCGGGCCGAAGTTGTGGAGAGACGCGCGGCTAGTCAGGGGCCGGGGCCAACAGCCGGTGTGCAGAACAATGCTGTTTTGCGGATCAAGACGCCGTATTGCCATTTCTGGACAGCGTTGCCGGCCTTACGGCCGTCCTAAACCGTACCAGATGATGATGTCCGTCATGGGCGGCGTCGCCCCGAGGTGGCGTATGCGCGCGGCGTTTTGTCCACGGTGATGCTGGCCGTGCATCAGCGCTTGCAGAATCAGCGCGCCGGCCGGCGCTTCAAACGGACCCTTCGGCCCTCGTGGCAACGAAATCTGCTTGTCGAGGTCGACCGACCCCAACGTCGCGGTCAAATCATCCTGTGCCTGCCGCATGGCAACCTCTAACTCATCGCTCGAAACGCTCTCGTCCATCTTCAGCGCGGCAGGGTCTGGCGATTCGCCCCGCGCCCGCGCGGTGAGCATCTTCATAGCCGTCACCATGTGGCCCAGGCGCCTGCGGATCTCCCCATCCTCCCGCAGCGTGTTATTGGCACGAATCACTTCCCAATACGAGGCATCGGCCCAAGCCTGATACCTTGACAAGTCCGCCAAGAATTCAGAGGTCATAGCCAACGCGCCCCTTGCCTAGACTTGTGTTGCTTTTAGAGCGCTGTCTCGCCGCGCTCGTCGTTGCGAATGCGGATGGCATCATCCACTTTACTAATGAAGATCTTGCCGTCGCCGATTCGGCCCGTTCGCGCGGCGCCAATGATGGCCTGAACCGCCTTCTCCTGCATCTCGTCCGGAACCACCATCTCGATCTTGACCTTGGGAAGAAGATCGACCGTGTACTCCCGCCCGCGGTAGAACTCCGTGTGCCCCTTCTGCCGGCCGTGGCCACGGGCCTCCAGGATCGTCATGCCTTCGATGCCTGCCTCCAGCAGCGCATCCTTTACCGCATCCAGCTTGGACGGCTGGAGAACCGCTTCGATCTTGACCATGTCTACAGTGCCTCGGTTGACAGCCTATCAGGCCGGGCGGGTTGGCTGGCCACCCCGGCACGATCTTTTCTGTCGCAGGAATCAGTTGTTGAAATCGTAGCCTTCTTCGCCGTGCTGTGAAAGATCCAGTCCAGCGTTCTCATCCTCGGGCGAGAGGCGCAGGCCAATGACCTTGTCCACGACAAAAAGCAAGACCAGGGTACCCATCGCCGAGATGACCCACGCAACGGCAACTCCCGCGGCCTGGTTGAGCAACTGGCCCCAATGCCCATCGAGTGCGCCGGTCGGAAGAGGCTTGCCCGATGCGTCGTTGCCGAACGCCGCATTGATGGCGCTCACGGCGAAGAATCCGGTGAGAATCGCGCCCAGTGTCCCCCCTGCACCGTGAACGCCGAAGGCATCGAGCGAGTCGTCATAGCGAAATTTGGATTTGACCATGAACACCATGAAAAAGCAGAAGAACCCGGCAATCAAGCCAATGGCCAGAGCAGACATGGGCTGTACGAATCCCGAGGCCGGCGTGATGGCCACCAGGCCCGCCACCGCGCCCGAGATCGCACCCAGCGCGGTTGGCTTGCCGTTGTGGATCCACTCGGCAATGGTCCAACCCAGTGCCGCGGCGGCCGCGGCAAAGTGGGTGTTCACGAAAGCGCTGGTGGCCAGCGGCCCGGAACCGAGCGCGCTGCCCGCATTGAATCCGAACCAGCCCACCCACAGCAGGCACGCGCCAATGAAGCTTAGAACCATGGAGTGCGGCGGCATGGCGGTTTTCGGGTAGCCGATGCGCTTGCCCAGGTAGAGGGCAGTCACAAGGGCCGAAACACCGGAGGTGACGTGGACCACGGTGCCACCGGCAAAGTCGAGGCTGGGAATACGGCCGCCATTGGCATTGAGCAGGCCGCCGATCCCCCACACCATGTGCGCCATCGGACTGTAGACGAGCAGCGACCACAGCGAGAGAAACAACGCCATGGCGCTGAACTTCATGCGCTCGGCGAAGGCTCCCGTGATGAGTGCCGGCGTAATGATGGCGAACATTAGCTGATAAATCATGTAGGTCTGTTCGGGGATCGTGGGCGCATAAGCCGATGGCCCAAGGCCCACGCCCCTCAGAAATGTGTGCTCGAACCCCCCGACGAATGCGTTGCCGTGCCCAAAGGCCAGCGAATAGCCCACCAGCGCCCACAGAATGGTCACCACACCCATCATCGCGAAGCTTTGCATCATGGTGCCGAGGATGTTTTTGCGACGCACCAGGCCCCCATAGAACAGCGCGAGGCCGGGCCCGGTCATAAGCAGCACGAGGGCCGCGGACACCAGCATCCATGCGTTGTCTCCTGCACTCTGCGCGTTCTGGACGGCCTTCTGCAGGGCGTCGATTTGGGCTTGAGAGGCTGGCGTCGAAGAGACGGTCTGGGAGAAAGCGCTCACCGGCCCACTGGCGACGGCGGCGAAAAGAAGCAGTCTGCTTGTATTCCGATGCATGAAGGTTCCCGATGTGAGGATTTGTCAGCAGTAACCAGGACGGTGCGATTTTTCAGGCACAGCGCAGGCGCTATGCCCGTCTTGGAGGGCACACGAGTACGTCCGCCCAGTCTGAAATCTTCTTTGTTCGACTATCGCACGGAAAGAATAAGGATGACATGAGGAATCCTAAAATCACTCTGGAAACCTCATGCGATTTGTGCTTGCGATCACGCGTTTCGATTGTGGCAGATTCGACCTCGATACCGTCCCATCGCAGGTCGAGCTGCCCTCATCGGCGAAGATATTCAAGGGATGAAGAACCGGACCGCGGAGATCGTGCGCATCATCGTGGCAGGGCTCGTGCTCGCCCTAACGGCGACCCTCGGCCGCGAGCGGGCAGGAGCGGCCTCGTCGTGCAAAAAACTTGTTCTGTCGGGCGAGGTCAATGCCGGCCAGGTCTGGCAGGAACCTCTGGGGGAGGGGTGGGCCTTTCGCATTCAACCCATTCAGGCGACCCAGGCGGGATACAGCGGCTGGGACCTGGTAGTAGATCGGCAACCCCCCGCGGGCTATCCCGACGCTCTCCTCCTTGCCACCCTGCCTTTCAACTCCATCAACGAGCGGGAGATCGGAACCACCTTCGGCCTGCGCGCGCAGGATGCGATCGGCTGGACTCCGCGGACCTTTCACTTTCTCATCGACCCGGCAGCCTTCCGCCAGGCGCAACAGCTTTACCTTTCCTTGGCGAGTAGCGGGCAGTTGAGCGGGGCCGGAGCGGAAAGGCGCAAACTCGTCGCCTGACATCAACCGGTTGTTGAAGCTGGAGAAGGACATGGGTTCAGGAGAGTTCCGAATCGAGGATTCGCGACTGATCCCCGGCATCGCCGACGCGGCGCCGTTTGCCGAGGCCTGGGCGCTGGCGTCCGCCCGCACTCCCCACCAGGTTGTCGCCGCACCCGATGGTAGATCCACCCCCCGGGGCTCACTGGCGTGGATGCGCTTTTCCATCACACTCTGGCTTCCGGGATCGTGGAAGCTGCCGTCGAATTTGCGCGGTACACCCTCTGCCTGTGTTCGATAATCTGCAAGCCGATCCGCCAAGCGGTATCATGGAAGAATGGCGGAAATGGTAGAGCGCGATCGCTATCTGTTCGGCAACCTCGAAAGCAGCGCGTTGAATCGCGCCAAGGTGAAGGAAGTCAGCTATGGGTTCGAAGAGCCGGAGGGGGTTTTCCTCACCACCCTCGACTTCGCCGTCAACTGGGTGCGCAAAAGTTCCGTGTGGCCGATGACGTTCGGCCTGGCCTGCTGCGCCATCGAGATGATGTCGATGGGCGCCTCCCGCTTCGATGTTGCGCGCTTTGGCGCCGAAGTCTTCCGGCCATCGCCGCGCCAGTCGGACCTGATGGTGATCGCCGGCCGCGTTTCCCAGAAGATGGCGCCCGTTATTCGCCGCCTTTACGATCAAATGCCGGAACCCAAATGGGTTATCTCCATGGGCGCTTGCGCCACCTCCGGAGGCGTATTCAACAATTACGCGCTCGTGCAGGGGGTCAACCAGATCATTCCTGTCGATATCTTTGTGCCCGGCTGCCCGCCACGCCCCGAGCAGTTGATCTACGCCATTACGCTGCTGCAGGAGAAGATCCAGCGGGAACCGCGCAGCCTGCTCAAAACGCTGAACGTAGACTGAGGGCTCCTTTAAGCACTTGAGGCGGCCTTTCGCGCTGAAAAATGAAGCGGGAACCGGCAATTCTGTATCATCAGAGTATGCAGGCTGAGATCTCCGCACCCGCGCCCAAGCACCCGTTCCGAACCTACGACCCCCGCCTCGAGCCCATTGCTGCCAGGGTGCTTGCGGGCGACCGCCTCAGCTTCGACGACGGTCTGGTTCTCTATGGCACCAATGACGTGCTCGCGGTTGGCTGGCTGGCCAACACCGTGCGGGAGCGCCTCCACGGCGATGTCACCTACTTCAACGTCAATCGCCACATCAATCCCACCAACGTCTGCGTGGCGGCCTGCAAGCTCTGCGCCTTCGGCCGCAAGAAGGGCGATCCCGCCGGATACACGATGGCGCTTGAAGAGGCGTACGAGACCGCGGCCTCCGGCTACTCCGAGGCGGTTACGGAGTTCCACATCGTGGGCGGCCTGCATCCCGACTTGCCACTCGAGTACTTCCTCGACCTGGTAAGCGGCCTCAAGCAGCGCTTCCCCAAGGTACACATCAAGGCGTTCACCATGGTCGAGGTCGCGTTTCTCGCGCGCCGCGCCAAACTCACCATCGAGCAAACCCTGATTAAACTGCGCGATGCCGGGGTGGATTCCATGCCCGGCGGCGGCGCGGAAATCTTTGCGGCCCGGGTGCGCTCCATCATCTGCGACCACAAGATCGACGGCAGCGAGTGGCTGGAGACGGCCCGTTTGGCCCACAAGCTCGGCTTCCGCTCCAATGCCACCATGCTCTACGGCCACATCGAGAACGATGAGGACCGGGTAGACCACCTGCTCAAATTGCGCGCCGTGCAGGACGAGACCGGGGGCTTCCAGACCTTCATTCCGCTGGCCTTCCATCCGGAGAACACGCCACTCGATCACCTGCCGGTAACCACTGGTCTCACCGACATCCGCCAAATTGCGGTGAGCCGTCTGCTGCTCGACAACTTCGCCCACATCAAGGCGTACTGGCAAATGCTCACGCCCAAGATCGCGCAGATCGCCCTTCGCTTCGGCGCCGACGATCTCGATGGTACGGTCATCGAAGAGAAGATTTACCACGACGCCGGCGCCACCACACCCCAGGGCATGACCCGCAAGGAACTCTGTCGCCTGATTACCGAGGCCGGCCGCGTTCCCGTGGAGCGCGACACACTTTACCATGCGGTCACGCGCACCGAGGACAGCTTTGTAGTCGCGGTTTGAGAGAGGGGGGACGATCTTACCCCTCTCTCCCCCTTTATTGCTCTATTCTCCGGTGCAAAATCGTGCAAATTCCATTTTGAAGAGAGCCAAGCCGCAATCAGCCGACACTTCTACATAGTGGAGTCTAGCGGGACGATTTGCGGCTGATCCGTCCTGACGATCACAGCAGCGTCGGCGGTTCTGACTGGCATTCGCTGCGGAAGCTCTGGTCTACTAGAATCCATGAACGCCTTCGGTCCCGCCGCAGTTCTCGGACTCATTTTTGGGTTCATGTGGGGAATCGGCTGTTCGCTCGCCATCCTCTACTCGATCTACCTGGGTGGGTATCGCAAGGGCATTCAGGATTCGCTCTCTGAAGTCAAATCCGAGCGCTACCGAAAAACACTCGAAAAGATTCGCGCTCGGAGCAGCAAGGACGCCGCCGGTCGCTGAACGAGCTTTGTGTGTTCAATCCTGCCGCGCAATGACTCCCCCCTTCATGACGAAGCTCACCCGTGTTACCGCCGAGATATCGTCCAGCGGATTGCCGCGAACCGCGATCACGTCCGCCAGGTAACCAGGCTTGAGTTCCCCGATCTGGCCCTCCCAGCCCAGCAGTTTCGCGCCATGAAGCAGATCCGCCTGCAGCGCGGCCAGCGGCTTCATTCCGTATTGCACCATCAACTCCAATTCGCGCGCCTGGGTTCCATGGGGAAACGGCCCAACATCCGAACCCACGGCATATTGCACTCCCGCGGCAAGCTGCCTTTTGAACTGCGCAACCTTGTAATCCAGCATGGCGGCCTCTCCGGCTGCCTGGTCCTGCGACTCGCGATGCTTGGCAAAGTACTCCATGATGGCGAACGTTGGAACGGCGAAGATGCCTTTTTCTTTCATCAAGCGGATAGTCTCGTCGCTGAGTTGCGTAGCATGATCGATTGAAGCCACCCCAGCCTGCGCCGCATACAGCGTGCCCGGCTCGCCCATGGCGTGCACCGCGACTACCGTCCCCAGGCGGTGCGCCTCGTCCACGGCCGCGCGCAACTGGTCGGCGGTGTACTGAGGCGGAGTCCGCAATACGCCATCAACCATCCGGTCGGGACCTGTTTCGTAGATCTTCGCGAAGTCTGACCCCTCCTTGTGCTGCTCCCGCATCACCTCCACGATTTGCTCCGCAGAGTTCGCGTAGTCCGCGTTCGACAGCACATGCTGCGCCGGGTTGTAGCGATTCGCGTCCTCGTGGCCGCCCAGAATGTCGATAGCGTTGCCGCTAATGCGCAGCCGCGGCCCCGGAATCACGCCCTCATCAATCGCGTTGCGAATCGCCGTGTCGGCAGAATTAGCGCCTTCCGTACCCATGTCACGTTCCGCCGTGAAGCCCGCCATCAGGTCGGCCTTTGCCGCCTGTTCCGCCAGAATGACGCGCCACGGAACGGACTCTTCGACCGTCTGCAGGTCTTCCGCTCCGGGATGCAGAAAGAGATGGACGTGCGCATCGATCAGCCCCGGCATGAGCGTTACGTCGCCAAGGTCAACCACGCGCGCCCCTTGGGGATGATCGACCGACTTGCCGACGGCCCGGATGCGATCGCCTTCCACCAGCAGTTCGCCCGGCTCGAGCAGGATGCCCGTATCCACCTGCAACAGCCGGGCCGCGTGCAGCACCAACGCAGCCGGAGCTTTCTCTTGCTGTGCCTGGAGGGGGGCAATCGACGCGGGGGCGATGATGCTCAGAGTCACAACGATTCGGCAGAACGATGTGAATCGAATCCGGGAATTTTGCATGGATACGACTATGCCGCATTCGCCGCCAACTTGTCGACGGAAGTTACATCTTAGATGCAACCGACTCGCGCGCATGCGGATCGGAATCGCACGGAAGGCGCAAAACAAAGCAGGCTCCCGCCGTCTTCGTGGGTCCGGCGCTCGAGTTGTGATCCGCTCCGGGACGCACGGTGATGGTGCCTCCGTGCCGTTCCAGAATCTCCCGCGTCACGTAGAGGCCGAGACCGGTGCCGATGTCCTTCTTGGTGGTAAAGAAGGGCTCGAAGATGCGTTGAAGATCGTCCTTGGGAATCCCTGGGCCGTCGTCTTCAATCAGCAATTGAATCTCTTCTTCTCCGGAGTCGCGCACGCAGTTAAGCTGCACCGAAATGTTGCCGTTCTGCTCCACGGCATCGATAGCATTGGAGAAAAGGTTGGCAATCGCCTGGCGAAGCTCACCTGGCACTCCGATCACCGGCGGGCATTCGCCGAATTTCCGCTGCACCTGGATATTCTTCGTTTTCAGCTTGTTCGAGTAGAGCCCCAGAACCGAATCAATGATTGGGACGACGTCAATGGGCTGGGGCTCATTGGATTCGCGATAAAACCCGAGGGTCTGGCGGGTAATGTGCGCGACGCGTGCCAGTTCGTGCTCTGCCATGGACAGTTGTTCGGCCACCTCGGGAGGCATGGTGGGCGCAAGTTTGGCGAGAAAAATCAGGTTGCACACTGCTTCCAGAGGATTGTTGATCTCGTGGGCCACCGACGCCGAAAGCCGCGCCGCCGCCGCGAGTTTCTCGCTCCTGCGCAACAGTTCCTGCGCCTTGCGCTCAGAGGTCACGTCGCGAAAGACCAGCACCACACCGATCAGCTGTTCCTTGTCGTTGCAGATGGGCGCCGCGCTGTCCTCAATTGGAATACGGCGCCCGTCCACATGTTGAAGGACCGTATGGTTTGCCAGGCCGACGACCTTTCCCTTCTCAATCACTTTCTGGACAGGGTTGTCGCTGACGGCCCCGGTGAACTCGTTGAAGATGGGAAACACTTCGTGGATCGGGCGGCCGACGGCTTGCTCCGTGGTCATTCCGGTCAGGTTTTCGGCCACCGGGTTGAGGAAGGTAACCTTGCCCTCCCGGTCGGTTGCAATCACCGCATCCCCGATGCTGGTAAGGGTAGTTTTAAACCACTCGCCCCTTTGCCGGATATCCTCGCTATGCCGTTCGCGTAAACGCATCTCGCGCACGATGTAGTAACTGAGAAAGGCGAGGCCCGCGATGGCGGTCAGTGCAAAAATGTAAATCCACGCGATAGTGGCGTGGACATTGTCTTGGTACTGGGATACCCGTTCAGATTCCAGAGTCAGCTCACGCGATTCCATCTGATCGATGATTTCCCGGATGTGCGACATGATCGCCAAGCCCCGGTTGGAGAGAACCAAGGCGCGGGCGCCAGCCTGATTTCCAGTTCTAAAAAGGTCAATGGTCTGCTGCAACTCCGCGACTTTCTCGTGCGCCAGGTTGCGCAGGTCGGGTATCGAAGCAGACTGTCCGGGATTGTCAGCCACAAGTTTCGCAAGCGTATCGATGTGCGCGTCAATCTGGGTGTGGGCTCGATCGTAGGGTGCCAGGTACTTCGTGTCGCCGGTATAAAGAAATCCACGCTGCCCGGTCTCAGCATCCTTCAGCAACGACTCGGTCTTCTCCAGTTCGAAGAGCACCTGCCGGGTGTGAGCGACCCAGTAATGGTCCTGAATCTGGACCCCGACGCGTCGCCGCGTGACGACCGTACCGGCGATCAGCATCATTATCAGGATGGTGAAACCCAAGATCACGCTGAAGCGCTTCAAGTAAGTCGTCATTGAAAAAGACCGATCCTTGCGCAATCACTTGGCACAGACATAGCCAGCGGGGCAGGAATCGTACGCCGTCGTGGCCGATACACCTTGTTTCAGTTTTCGGAACCCGGTTGGCTCTCGTTTTTTGATCGCTTGTGGGGTAACAGACTGAAACAAAGGGGAAAGAAGGGTCTGCGATAACGAGATTATACCCGGATTTCGATGTACGCAAAACAGCAGATCCAACCTAATAGGCCGCAATCCCGGTAATGTTCTGGCCGAGAATCAGAGCATGGATATCGTGGGTCCCTTCGTAGGTCTTCACGGACTCCAGATTCATCATGTGGCGCATGATCGGGTAGTCCTCCGTGATCCCGTTTGCCCCCAGGATGTCGCGGGCCATGCGCGCCGTCTCCAGCGCCATCCACACGTTGTTCCGCTTGGCCATGGAGATGTGCTCGTGGCCGACGGTTCCCTTGTCCTTGAGCCGGCCCACGTGCAGCGACAGCAGCTGGGCCTTCGAAATCTCGCTCACCATCCACACCAGCTTCTCCTGCACAAGCTGGTGGCTGGCGATTGGCTGTCCGTGGAACTGCTTCCGCACCTTGGCGTACTGCAGGGCGGTGTCGTAGCAGGACATCGCGGCGCCAATGGCGCCCCACCCAATGCCATAGCGCGCCTGGTTCAGGCACATCAGCGGGCTCTTGAGCCCGCCGGTTCCGGGCAGCAGGTTGGCGGTCGGAATACGGACGTCCTGCAGCGAAAGTCCGCTGGTAACCGATGCCCGCAGCGACCACTTTCCATGCACCTCGTGAGCTTTGAAACCGGGCCGGTCCGTCTCTACCAGGAAACCGCGCACCCGGTTGTCCTCGTCCTCCACCCTGGCCCAGATCACGGCCACGTCGGCAATGTTGCCGGAGGTGATCCACATCTTCTCGCCGTTGAGGATGTATTCGTCGCCCGATTTGCGGGCTGTTGTGGTCATCCCGCCCGGGTTGGAGCCGAATCCGGGTTCCGTCAGCCCGAAGCAGCCCAGCTTCTCCCCGCGTGCCATCGCCGGCAGCCACGCATTCTTCTGCTCGTCGGAGCCAAACGTGTAGATCGGGTACATCACCAGCGCCGACTGCACGCTGACGAAGCTGCGGATTCCGGAGTCGCCGCGCTCCAGCTCCTGCATCACCAGGCCATACTCCACGTTGGACATTCCGGCACAGCCGTAACCTTCGAGACTCGCGCCAAAGAAGCCCAACTCGCCCATCATGGGAACCAGCTCGCGCGGAAAACGCCCCTCGCGAAAACAGTCCTCGATGATCGGGATCAGATGATCTTCGACGAAATCGCGCGCAGTGCGCCGAACCAGCAGCTCGTCTTCGTTAAAACTGGAATCCAGATGAAGAAAATCGACGCCATGAAACTTGAGAGCCATCGTGCACCTGTCGCTCGGACTTCGCCCGAAACTGCAAGCGTATCAAATGGTGACCTGGATGCGCATCACGCCGCCAGCTTGGCCTTGTGTTCGAGCAGGTGCAGCAGGTCGAGTTCCTCTGGTCGCAGAGCGTGTTTCGATTTCGTCACTTCCTTTTTCACCTGGTCCTCAAAGGCCTTCACCATCGTCCCCCCCATGTAGCTCTCGATTACGACTGGATGGACGTAACACTTCCGGCACACCGAGGGCGTATTTCCCAGCCTCTCGGCCACCGCGGCAATCGCCTGCACTACATTCTTTTTGGCTACGGTTTGCGTTTCGCAGCAGCCTGACTCCCGGAGCAGAGCGCAGGCCAGCACCGTTCCGGCCCAGGTGCGAAAATCCTTCGCCGTAAACGGCTCCTCGGTGATCGAACGCAAATATTCATTCACATCGGCCGAGTCCACGGTGCGGTGATTGTTCTCTTCATCCAGATACTGGAAGAGTTCATACCCGGGCAGGTCCTGGCACTTCTTCACGATCCGAGCGAGCCGCCTGTCTCTCAGGTCGATTGCGTGGACCTTGCCGCTCTTGCCGCGAAACTTGAAGTGCACCTTCGAACCCTCCACGTCCACGTGCCGGTCGTGCAGCGTGGTCAAGCCGTAGGAGTGGTTCTCACGCGCATATTCCTCATTGCCCACACGGATGAACGTGATCTCCAGGAGCCGCACGATCGTCGCCAACACCTTTTCGCGCGGCAGTCCCGGCAGGCCGAGGTCCTTCTCCACACGCTCTCGAATCGCCGGCAGGGCCTTGCCGAAGAGCTGCATCCGTTCGTATTTTGTCTCGTCGCGCACCGTGCGCCACCGCGGATGATAGCGGCTCTGTTTGCGTTTGCGTGCGTCACGCCCCGTGGCCTGAAGGTGGCCGTTCGCGGAAGGACAGATCCACACGTCCGCCCACGCCGGAGGAATTACCAGGGACCGGATCCTGTTCAGCGTCGCTTCGTCCCTGATCTGCTTTCCATCGGCGTCGAAGTACCGAAAGCTCTTCCCCCGCCTTTTGCGCGAGATCCCCGGCTTGGCGTCTGTTACGTAGCGCAATCCGGCCTGCCTGGAACTCTCCGCCGGATCGGTAATGATCTCCAATGTCCCCATAGCCCCAGTGAACGGCTAGCCCCCGAGTCCTTTGGATGCCGGTTGTCTCGGGGGAGATCGCGTCGCAATCGCACCGACCTGATTGGTCGGCGGCGACCTCTCCTCACCGCTCAGGTTGCTATTCCAAGAATTCCTTGACGAACGGGTCTTCGCAGGCCTCAAGGTCATCGATCGTGCCGTCGAAGATGAGCTTGCCCTCATTGAGCATCATGAAGGTTGTGTTCGGGTCCGTCTCGCCCTCCGGCAGCGGAACCATCCCGTTTTTCTCGGCGTCATACCGGTGCGTGACCATCGTGAAGGCATCCTGTAAACGATGTGTCACCAGGATTGAAGGCGTTTTGTAGAAATCGCGCTGCTTCACGATCAGTTCGATAATGGTGGTCGACGTGACAGGGTCCAGCCCTCCCGTTGGCGAGTCATACAGCAGCAGTTCGGGGTTCCGAATCAGCGCCCTCGCTATCGCCACCCGTCGCCGCATGCCCCCCGAAAGGCTGCCCGGAAAAAGCGAAAATGTGTGTTCCAGCCCAACGAACAGAAGCGCCTCCTGCACGCGATGATCGATCTCATCGTCCGGAACGCGTTCCTGGATCAGTTGATAGGCCACGTTATCGCGCACGCTCAGCGAGTCGAAGAGAGCGCCCTCTTGAAACACCATTCCGGTGCGCGCCCGCAATGCAAAGAGACTGCTTTCCTTCATCTTGGAAATGTCGTCGCCAAACAGGAAGATGTTGCCCGAGTCGGGACAGACCAGGCCGTTCGTCGCCTTGAGCAAAACGCTCTTTCCAACCCCCGCTGGCCCCAGCAGGATGCGCGTCTCACGCGGGCCCACCGAGAAACTGATTTCGCGAAGAACGGGAGGTCCATCGAACGAGATGGTCACATCGCGGAACTCCACCACCGCCGACGCTGTGTCGGTCGCTGACGGTTCGACCGCGGCTACAGGCTTCTCGCTCATCAGCTGAAGATGGAAACCATGATGATGCTGACGAGCAGGTCGCTGAAGATGATCATCACCGACGCCCAGACCACGGCCTGGATCGTGGACCGTCCCACTCCCTGGGTGCCGCCGGTCGTCCGCATGCCGTAAAAGCAGCCGATCGAAGCAATGAGGAACCCGAAAAGCAGCGGTTTTACCAGCCCCTGCAGAATGTCGGGGAACCGCAGGTACTCATACGCCATCGAAAAATACTGCGTCCCGTTCTGGTGGTTCATGAACACGGTCACCGCCGCTCCGCCGAGAATTCCACAGAAATCCGACACGATGGTGAGGAAGAACAGCATCGTGATGCACGCAAAGATTCGCGGAGTCACCAGCTTGCGGATCGGGTCCACACCCAGTGCGCGCATCGCGTCAATCTGTTCGGTCACTACCATCGATCCCAATTCGCTCGCCATCGAAGAGGCATTCCGGCCCGAAACCATGATTCCTGTCAGAACCGCACCCAATTCGCGTATCATCGACATGGCTACGAAGCGGCCCGTTACCGCGGTCGCTCCGAACGCAGCCAGCGTAGCGGCCGATTGCACAGCCAGCACGCCCCCCGTAAAGAAACCTGCAAAAATTACAATCGTTGCCGATCCCACACCAATAATGTCCGATTGCAAAATCAGATCCGCCCAGTAAACCGGGCGGCTGAAGAGGTTCAGCACAGCACGCAAGGAGAACAGGAAGTAGTCCTGAACGGTAAAGACGAGCTCTTTGGCAGTCCTGTCGATTTTTTCGAACGCCATCGTATCCCGGAGACACTGAACACGCTCCGCTCACCCGTCGGCGCGCTGCTCTCCACGACAGAATAGCGCATGTCCCTTTCCTGTAATTCCTTGGCGTGCTGCGAAGGCCTCTTCTTTGGGCAAGCTATCGCGGGAAAAAGGAAAATCAACAGTTGATCATGGTTCCCAAACGGCTGGTTACCCAAGTTTGCGCATCTTACTATCTGTCCCTCGGCGCGCGATCAGGGGTGGCTTTGTCTTGCAGGGAACACGGAGGGGTAGGATGCGATCGTTTCGCCTGCGGTTGATTCTCGCGCTCATCGCCGGAATCACCGTTGTTTCCGTGGCCTCAACTTATTTTGAAATGTTGGCGCGTAAGCACGTTTTGCGCCATGAGCTTGAAGTTCGTACCGGTTGGCTGGGAACCAGCCTGCAGCCTTATGTTGAACATGCCCTGACCACCGGCATTACCCCCGAAATTGCCGCGCTTGCCTCCGAATTGCGCTTCCACCAAGAAGCTCTGGGCCTGGCGGTCTATGACGCCAGGGGAAATCTCATTGGAGCCGACGGCCCTTCTGACATCATCCGTTTATTGCCACCCGGCCCGATCAAGACCGCTATCAAGCATGGAACCAACTCCGGCGCCTACGGCCATAGTGGCGACCAGCAATGGCTCGCGGTGGCCATCCCGCTCCATCAAGACGGCCACCCTGCCGGCGCCATGGTCCTGATTGAAGATGCCGGGTACATTCGTTCCGAGGCAGCAAACGTCTGGCTTCAGACTTTCTGGCACATCGCCGCCTCCGTGATTCTTATCGTCGGCGTCACGTTCGTCATGGTGCGCTGGTTCCTGATGCGGCCCATCACGCGCCTTGCCGAGCGCCTCCGGCTTCTGCGCATGGGGCACGCCGCCGACGGAATCGACCATCGCGCCGAGGATCTGGCCCTCTTTACTCCCCTCGCGCGGGAGATGAAAACCATTACCGAAAGCCTGGTGAAGGCGCGCGCTGCCGCTGCGGCAGAGGCCCGGCTTCGGGAGGCAGGCGAGAACGTCTGGACGGCCGAGCGGCTCACCGTCCACGTTCGCGAGCGCATCGGATCAAGCCGTATCTTCGTCGTCTCCAATCGCGAGCCCTACATGCACGTCAAGCAGGGCAGGGAAACGGTTTGTGTCGTTCCCCCCAGCGGTCTGGTCACCGCCGTCGAGCCCATGCTGCGCGCCTGTGACGGCGTGTGGATCGCACTGGGCAGCGGAAGCGAAGACAAGTACAACGTGGATGAGAATGACCGTCTGCGCGTCCCCCCTGACGATCCCCGGTACACTCTGCGCCGGGTCTGGCTCTCCGCCGAGGAGGAGGCTGGTTACTATGACGGCTTCGCCAACGAAGGCCTCTGGCCGTTGTGTCATATTGCGCACACTCGTCCCATCTTTCGCGCCTCCGACTGGGCCGCGTACCAGCGCGTCAATCACAAGTTCGCCCAGGCCGTGCTCCAGGAGATGGAGGACAGCGTGAACCCCATCGTCTTTGTGCAGGACTACCACTTTGCCCTGCTGCCGCGGATTATCAAGGCCGCCCGGCCAGACGCGCGGGTGGCCATCTTCTGGCACATACCCTGGCCCAATGCCGAGGCGTTCGGCATCTGTCCGTGGCAAGCCGAGCTGCTCGAGGGCCTGCTCGGCGCGGACCTGATCGGGTTCCACATTCCGCTGCATTGCAACAACTTCCTCGACACCGTCGATCACGTCCTGGAGTCGCGTACCGATCGCGAGCACATGTCGGCTCGACGCCACGGCCATACGACTACCATCCGGCCCTACCCGGTCAGCGTGGACATCGATCCCGGCGGCACTGCCCGGGCTCCCGGCGGCGCTACCCGCGACGATCTTCTTCGCGAATTTGGAACCCGTGCCGAAATGCTCGTTCTCGGCGTCGATCGCATGGATTACACCAAGGGCATCGTGGAACGCCTTATGGCCTTCGAGCGCCTCCTGGAGGAACACCCCTTCCATCGCGAGCGCGTGACCATGGTGCAAATCGCCGCTCCCAGCCGCACGCGCATTCCCAGCTACATCGACCTGCGCCGCAACGTGGAAGCCACGGTCGAGCAGATCAACTCGCGCTTCGGAACCGCAGCCTGGCGCCCGGTGGTACTCATCCAGCGTCAGGCCAATCACGAGGAAGTCACCACCTGGTACCGCGCCGCGGACGTCTGCCTCGTCACTTCGCTCCACGACGGCATGAACCTGGTGGCCAAGGAATACCTGGCTTCCCGCGATGACGGGGACGGGGTGCTGATTCTGAGCAAATTCACAGGCGCGGCCGTGGAACTCCGCGACGCCCTGATCGTGAACCCATACGACATCGATGGGGTCGCCGAGACCATCCACCGCGCCCTGGAGTTGCCCACGGCGGAGCGCCGCATTCGCATGCAGCGCATGCGCCGCCAGGTAATGGAGCACAATGTGTACCGTTGGGCGGCCAGCGTACTGGGTGATTTGCGCGATTTGCGCATCGAAGTTCTTGAAAACACCAGCGGTGGCCGGGCGGAGCCGCTGCTGGTGCATAGTAAAGATGGGCCGCATCGCAAGTGGGCGTGACCCACGGATGAGTTGTATTCACTAAGCTGTATCTGCTTACTCAATATCGGGCTCCCGGCAACCGCTGGTTGTCGCGGGAGCGAGCAACGGGCCAGCAAGCCGTCAGGACTGATAGACAATAATCCCTGGTTGCCGTAGAAGGCGAGAAGAGTTGTGACCGAAGAGACGACCAAGACCCTGGAGGAGTTTTTCAAATCCTTCGCTGTGAAAGTACAGCCACTTTTGCTGCTGGATTACGACGGAACGCTGGCGCCGTTTCGGATCGACCGTTCCCGTGCCCGTCCCTACACCGGCGTGAGGGAGGCACTGGCGCGGATTCAGAACAGCGGGCGCACTCGCATCGTGGTGATCAGCGGCCGTCCCGCAAAGGAAATCTGTCCTCTGCTGCGCGGCAATCCGCCCGTCCTCAAGGAGGCGGTCGAGGTCTGGGGCCTGCACGGGGCTGAACGTGTCCACGCCGATGGCCGTCGCGAGGTTGAGGAGGCACCCCCTGCCACGCAGCGCAAGCTCGATGAGTTGCGCGAGTATCTGCGCCACAACAACCTCGGCGGCGAATTCGAAGATAAGCCCAACGCAGCCGTCATGCACTGGCGCGGAGCTTCCCCACGCACCGCCAAGTTCATCGAGACCCGCACCCGGGAGCTGTTTGAACCCCTCGCCAAGCTCGAAGGGCTAACCCTGCTCGAATTCGAAGGCGGACTGGAGCTTCGCGTTGGCCGGGACAAGGGTGCCGCCGTTGCGGCCCTCGTTTCCGAAGCACCTCCCGGCACTCCTGTTGCCTATCTCGGGGATGACATCACCGACGAAGCCGCGTTCCGCACCCTCAACCGCCTGGACAGCCCGCACCTGAGCGTTCTCATGCGGTCCGAACCCCGGGAGACGGCCGCTACCCTGTGGCTCAAGCCACCTTCCGGTCTCCGCGCCTTCTTGAAAAAGTGGAACAAGGCCCTCGCTGCGTGAAGCGGCCACAAGCATACGGCGGCGCGGGTGGGGACTAGCTTTCGTAGCCCCTGGTCCTCAGTCCCTGCTCTTATTCCCGTCCCCGCTTCCGAATCTCGATATTCAGTCTCTTGATCTTCTGATTCAGGGTAGACAGTGGAATATGAAACTGCTCCGCCGCATCCGTCTGGTTCCAGTTGCAACGCTCCAGCTTCTCGATAATGATGCGCCGTTCAATGTCTTCGAGAATGTCGAACAGCGACGCATTCGGATTGTGTTCCAGCAGCGCATCCTGGAAGCTGCGGCCTGTAATGTGTCCCGGCAGCAGGTCGCTTCCGATCACCGGCCCCGACGACAACACTACCCCGCGCTCGATGGAGTTTTCCAGCTCGCGCACGTTTCCGGGCCAGTCGTAATCCAGCAGCGCGCGCAACGCGTCGGCCGAAAGCTTGCGAAGCGGCAAACCGTTTTCGTTGCAATAGAACTCCAGAAAGTGCTGCACCAGCGGCGGAATATCCTCGCGCCGCGCCCGCAGCGGCGGCAACTCCACCATGATCACGTTAAGGCGGTAGAACAGGTCCTCGCGGAAGCGCCCGTCCCGCACCGCCTGCCGCAGATCCACATTTGTCGCGGCAATAATCCGCACGTCCACCTGGATCTCCTGGATCCCGCCCAGGTGCATGAACTTCCGGTCCTGCAGCACGCGCAGAATCTTCGCCTGCGTGTCAGAGCCCATGGTGGCAATCTCATCCAGGAAGAGCGTGCCCCCGTTGGCCACTTCGAACAGGCCTTTCTTTGACGCGACAGCCGACGTGAACGCGCCTTTCACGTGCCCGAACAGAGTCGACTCCAGCAACTCCGACGGCATCGCCCCGGTGTTGATAGGCACGAAGGGCTTGTCTCGCCGCGGCGAGTTGGCATGAATCGCCTTCGCGATCAGTTCTTTGCCTGTTCCGCTCTCGCCCTGAATCAGTACCGTGGAGCGGCTCGGCGCCACCTGCGCCACCAGGTCGAACACCCGCAGCATCACTTCGCTTTTGCCCACGATGTTGACGAAGTTATAGCGCTGCTTGAGCGTGCGCTTGAGCTGCACGTTCTCTTCTTCGGCGCGATGCCGGGCAATCGCCGACC
This sequence comes from uncultured Acidobacteriota bacterium, assembly GCA_963744185.1. Classification (GTDB taxonomy): domain Bacteria; phylum Acidobacteriota; class Terriglobia; order Terriglobales; family Acidobacteriaceae; genus Telmatobacter. Next base: position 185,226 of record CAVUSR010000006.1, read on the forward strand.
GGATGTCCGCCAGCAGCTTCTCGTTGTCCCACGGTTTCTGAACGAAGTTTTCCGCGCCCGCGCGGATCGCCTCCACCACGTTGTCCACCGTGCCGTACGCGGTGATCATGATGACCGGCAGCTCCGGTTGCAGCGCTTTGATCTGGGGCAGCAATTCGAGTCCGCTCTGGCCCGGCAGCGCCAGGTCCAGCAGCACCAGGTCGAAATTCTCCAACTCCAGAATGCGCAGTCCCTGCTCGCCGTCCGCCGCCATCTTCACGACGTAGCCCTCCAGGGTCAGCAGCACTTCCAGAGAATCCCGAATTCCGGCTTCATCGTCGATCACAAGAATGTTGCCCGTGGCGATGCTCGATGCCGCGGGCGCCGGCGCGTTCAGGGGTAGGTCGACCTCAGGCATGGACAGAATTCCTCAATAAGGGAAACTCGAGATGAAATGTTGTTCCGGCTCCCACCGCGCTCTCCACGTGAATCTTGCCGGCGTGCTCCTGGATGATTCCATACGAAACGCTGAGCCCCAGGCCCGTACCGCGTTTGTCTCCTGGCCTGGGCATCGTCTTGGTGGTGAAGAACGGGTCGTAAATGCGCTTCATGTGTTCCGGCGCAATGCCCGATCCGGAGTCGCTGACCCGCGCCTCCACGTGCCCATTGGCCAGCGTCGCAACACGCAGGCGCCCGCCCCCGGGCATTGCCTCCTTGGCATTCAGCAGCAGGTTGAGGAAGACCTGCTGCAACTTGCCGGGATTGCCGTGAATGGATGGCAGCGCCGAGGCCAGGTCCAGCTCTACTTCCACCTGCGCCGTCTTGAACTGATGCTCCAGTAAGGAAAGCGTGTCGCGAATCACCTGGTTCAGATCCGTTGCCCGCATCTCCGTCGTTGAAGTCCGCGAGAAATTCAGCAGCCCGTTGGCAATCTCCGCCGCCCTGAAGCTCTGCTGCGTGATCTTCTCCAAAACCGGCGCCAGTCGCGCATCGCCGCGCATCTGCTTGGTCAGCATCTGCGCATAGCTTGAAATCACCGCCAGCGGCGTGTTGATCTCGTGCGCCACCCCGGCCGCCAGCAATCCGATGGAACTCAGCTTGTCGGCCTGCGTCAGCTGCGCTTCCAAAGACACGCGCTCGGTGATGTCATCCACCAGGATGATGCGGCCCACCGAAACAAAATTCCGCGACAACAACGGCGCCACGGCGATGTTGGCCGTGCGCTGCTCGCCTGCCCGCGTGGTCAGCCGGAACTTGTACAGGTGGTGTACCCCGGACTCGTTGCCGAAGCTGTCCACCGCGTCGCAAAACTCCGCCGGAAAGACCGCGCGAAGAGGCTTTCCCAGCACCTCGCCGCGGCTCAAGGCGTACATCGCCTCCATCTGCGCATTCCAGCTCTCGATCCGATCCTCCAGGTCGATTGCCAGGATGCCCACATTGATGGACTCGACGATGTTCTCGTTGAACTCCTTCAGTCGCTCGAACTCGCTGATCTTGTCTTCCAGCCGTGAGTACAGGCTGGCGTTCTGCAATGCGATCCCGATGTAGCTGGCCAGCGACTCCAGCAGTTCCACATCCTCGCTCGACAGGAAGTCTCCCCCAACCGTCCGCCCCAGCCCGATCACCGCGATCGTCCGGGTCTCCGAGCCGTCCTGCACCCGGCAGGGCAGGTAATAGTTCAGGTCCAGCAGGGCTGCCGTTCTCCGCTCGCTCTCCGGCAGATGCAGCGCCTGCGACGCATTCTCGAGAAAAATGTGCGAGTGTCCCTGGATGCGGTTGAAGTCCAAAAAGTTCAAGTCCAGGCTGGCGTCCCGATCCGCGTCGTCCCGCAACGCCCGGACATCGCCGGGAAGTCCGTGTCCCGCAGCCAGGCGAAGTTGCCCCTCCGGCGCGGTCAGAAATACGGCCACCCGCGACACCAGCAGCGTCCGCGGCAGCCGCTCCACAATCGACGCCAGCAGCGCATTCAGGTCGGTCTCCGAACTCAACCCGCGGCCGAACTCCACCAGCGCTTTCCGGTAGTCATAGCGATGGCGATCGAATACCACGTCGACCCAACCCTGGATCCGGCGCTTCAGCGGCTCGAAAAATGCCGCCACCAGCACGATGGCGATGCCCTCACCCCAGTCCCGCACCGACTCCGGCAAGCGGTTATGCGCCACGCCGGCGGCCAGCGCAATCACACCGAAATAACCGCCCAGGATCAAGCCTGTCGCCAATGTGTACGCCACACCGCGCTTGAAGATCAGGTCGGTGTCCATCAGCCGGTAGCGCACGATCGCCCAGCTGAAGGTCAGCGGCAAAAACACCAGCGACAGCCCCGCTACCTTCGTCATCAGCGACGGCGTGTGCAAATCGAACAGGTAGGGGATTGCGTACAGCAGAGTGAACGGAAGCACCGCCAGCAGCGTGCCGCGAGTCAGCCACTTCAGCTGCTGCCGCAGCAAGGGAGTGTTGGCGCGCGCGTAACTCCTCAGAAACAGCGCCGCGGCCAGCACGTAATACGCGGCGTCGTACGCCGTGCCCATCTGGTCCATGCGGTGCTTCAGCAGTTCCGTCGCCTGCCACTGGTTGATCGCCCAGATCCACAGGAAAAGGTACGCCGTTCCGGGAGCGTAGATGACCGGCAGCAGCCACTGCCGCCGCAGTTTCTTCAGCCGTTCCTCGGGGAAGCTGAGCGCAAAGTGCAGGAACAACGCCGGTTGCAGCGACTCTGCGATCACGTTGCACCAGAACACGGTCCAGTCGGCAAAGTCCAGCTTGCCTGTTACCTTCAGCGCATACAGCGCAAAAGACACCAGGCAGAAGATGTAGAAATGCGTGGCTCGCGGCGCCGTCCACCGCCGGAAAAGCACGTAAATCCCGATCGCCAGGTAAATCAGCCCGATAATCCGCTGGGCCTGCTGCGCGCTCCGGTCCACCGGTTCGGGTACAACCGGAATCGGGTTGTCCAGTTCAAATCCGCCACGCGTAATCGAGTATTGCGCCGTGCCGTAAGCGCCGGTGCGATGCAGTTCGCGTTCCAGGTCGGACACCCGCCGCACCGGAACATCGTTGACTGCTGTCAGAAGATCGTTTTGCTTGAGCCCGAACCGGTACCCCGGCATATCCGGCAGCACCTTCTGCGCCACCAGCCCCGTCCCGTTCGCTGCCTCGGCCCACCACACCCCATCATCCGGCTGCGGAAACGCCCCTTCCTGGTGGAAATTCCAAACCGCCAGCAACACCAGACCAACCGTTAACACGGCCAGCAGTGTCGCTTGAATCCGGTTGGACAGGTTCGTCTCCATCCGTCAGGAGCCTCTGAGACACAATTACAATGCACGTCGTTTGCCACGACCGAAGCCCGCCAGTAACGGGTCGACAATTCTTCGCAGCGCCTTGATAACGGGCACCTTAGCCTCAGTCAATAGACGCTTGGCTATCCCCGTCCGTTACCCCTTGTCCATGAATCATGCAGAAAACGGTAGGTTGACTACGCAGAAACGAATCGCCCTACGTATTTCGATATTCACACAGCCAGCGATCGAAATCACCCCACTCTGCCCAGAATGTAACGGCCATTCTGCTGGACTTACCGCTGTCCGTACGTTGCGCGTGGCCCATGCTTGCGCTGATAGTGGTGCTCCCCTACATGTACCGGAAGCCCGACTTCGGGAGCCCCCAGAAGCACACTCCGAAACGCCAGCCTCGCAATATACTCCAGAACGTCGGCGTGCTCCACGGCCTCGGCGGCCGACTTTCCCCACGCAAACGGTGCATGCCCCGCCACCAGCACTCCCGGCACCGCCACCGGGTCCAGCATGTCTCTCCGAAACCGTTTCACAATCACCGCCCCGGTGTTCCGCACGTAGCCCTCCATCACCTCGGACTCCGTCAGCGGATCGGTCACCGGCACCGGACCGTGAAAGTAGTCCGCATGCGTGGTCCCCAGGCAGGGAATCTCGCGGTTCGCCTGCGCCCACGACGTGGCAAACTCCGAGTGCGTGTGCACCACCCCCCCAATCTCCCGAAACTCCCGGTAAAGCAGGGTGTGCGTGTCCAGGTCGCTCGATGGCCGCAGGCGCCCGTCCACAATCCGGCCATCCAGGTCGGTTACCACCAGGTCCTCTGGCCTCAGCTTGCCGTAGTCCACCCCGCTCGGCTTGATCACCACCAGCGGTTCGGGACCCGCGCGGTCGATCCCGCTGGCGTTCCCAAATGTGTGCGGAGCCAGCCCGCGACGCGCAATCTCCAGATTGGCGTGCAACACTTCCTCGCGAAGTGCAGCCAGTAGCATCATGCCTTCCCTCCGCGCGCCGAACGTCGCGCCCAACTTCATGCGCAGTTGTCCCGCGCTCGCCCTCCAGTCTACCAACCGTCTCCGCCCCGTGCGCCTCTGATCGCTCGCACAATTCGCGTTCTTGTCGAACCCTTTCAGCCCGGCTGTAAACTACCTCTGCATACCGGCGTCTACCTGAGTGATGGCAGCCGGCACCGCAGTGGAACCAATGACCATGGCCTCGGCGCAACCGATTGCCGCGCAAGAGTTTTCGCACGTCGTCGCTTCGCATCGGTCGCAGATCTTCCGGTTCCTGCTGGCCTCCACCCGCGACGTCGACCTGGCCGAGACGCTTACCCAGGAATGCTTCCTGAAAGCGCATCGGAACTGGGCCGGCTTCCGCGGCGAGTCCACCGCCTTGACCTGGCTCATGCGGATCGCCATCAACGTGCAAAAGGACCACTGGCGCAACCGACGCCTCCAGTTCTGGCGCACCACCCGGACCAACGCGGTGGACGTCGACGAAGCCGGCGAGTGGCTGCCCAGCGGCGAAAGCTCTCCCGAGCAGCAATTGCTCGCAAGAGAGAAGGTTGCCACCGTTTGGGAGATTGTCAAACGGCTCAGCGCGCGGCAGCGGACCGTGTTTCTGCTGCGCTACGTTGAGGAAATGGATATTGCAGAGATCGCTGCCGCCACCGGGCTGAGCGACGGTACCGTGAAGGCGCACCTCTCGCGGGCATTGACCCGGGTGCGCGCGGAGCTGGGAGGACGAGAATGAACACCACAAACGGCAAAAATCCGGGCAAACGAGCTGAGGGGTCTGCACCGGCAGGTATCGATCCGGCCATGATGAGATCCCAGCCGGAATCCATGCCGGAACCGAATCCAGACCCGAATCTAGACCCGGTTCTGGCCTCGGTCCTGCGGGATTTCCGCGCCAGCGTGCACGCCTGGAGCGATGCAGCCTATCGCAGCCGGCCCTTGGTTCTCTCTCCCGCTCCGGGCCGCACGTTCTGGCGGCAGTCCGTCGTCTGGGCGCTCTCCATGGTTCTCGCCGCGGGCGTTGCCACCGGCGGCGTTCACCAGTTTCACCAGCGCGCGCTGGCCCGGCAGGCAGCCCAGCGCCAGGCCGAGTACCAGCGCCAACTCGCCCTTCAGCAGCACGCCCGCGAAGCCGACGAACTGCTGGCCAAGGTCGACAGCGACGTCTCCCGCGAAGTACCGAGTGCCATGGAACCCTTGGCGAGCCTGATCGCCGGGGACGACACCCAGTAACCCGTCTGCAGAGCCGGCTTTTTAGAGCACCGCAGACGGTGACAGGCGTCCTCTGCCTGCATGCAGTGTCCTGAAGGGTTTGGGTCCATCGAGTTTCTGTGAAAAGTACCAAAGAACATGTATTTGCATCCACAAGGAGCAAGGAAAATGAAGGGAAACAAAGCAGTTTTTTCAATCATTGCAGTCGCTGCCCTGTTTTGCGCAATGTCAGCCGGAGCGCAGGGGCCGCCTCCCCCGGGCGGCGCTCCTGGCTTTGGAATGCACCGCGGGCCATTGGAACGTGCCCTTGGCCCTGGACCCGGCGGCCGATTCTGGAACGACCCTGCCATGGTTGAGAAGCTTGGCCTCTCCGATAACCAGCGCAAGGGCATGGATGACATCCTGCTTCAGCATCAAGGGGAGCTCATCGACATGCACGCCAGCGTTGAAAAGGCTGAATTGGCCATGCAGCCCCTCATGAGCGCCGATCAGCCCAACGAGGAGCAGATCCTCGCCCAGATCGACAAGATCGCCCAGGCTCGCGCCGAGCTGGAAAAGGCCAACGCACGCTTCCTGCTCGCTATCCGCGCCAAACTCAGCCCCGACCAGTGGAAGCAGTTGCAGGCCGCCCGCGCCGAGCGCCGCCTTTCGCGCTCCAACGGACCCGGGCCCAACGGCGTCCACCAGCACCGCATGCGCCCACTGGGAGCCCCCGATGCCGTTCCTCAGGGTGGCCCGCAGGCGCCTCTACCCCCCGGTCCAGGCCCGCAAAGCATGTTCTCTCAACCACCTGCCCCGGACGAGGGCCCCTTTGCCCAGTAAGATCCTGAGATCGGAACAATCCTATCCTCACTTCGTGCATCTCACTGGATTAGGCAGAGAGCAAAATACGGTTGAAGCCAAAAACCGGTGGCGGCGAGGATAAAATCCACGCCGCCGTTTTTTTGCTTGCCCCGCTGTCGGGCTATCAGAACCAGCCCCCCGACGGCGCCAGGCCGTTGAGGCGCAGATACGTGACGAGATTGCCGTAATGTAAGGCGTCATGATTCCCCACTTGCGTCAAGACGAACATCTTGTTCGTCTTCGCGCCCCAGAAGTCCGCCGCGTCATTTAGGTGCCCATCCGTGAATCCGGAGTACACTCCATCGCAATAATCGAACGAGCCTTTGAGGTAAGCCATGATCTCGGTCTTCGAAACCTTCGCGGCCGCCGTCGCGGGGTTCCCTTCCCCCTTCACGTTTGAGCACAGGATGTACGAGATATCCGCCACATGGGTCAGGATCTCTGCAAACGAGCGAACGTCCTTCGTCGGCCGGTAGCTGTACTTGGACTCTGGCATCGCCTCCGCTGACTTCATGATCTTGTCCTGCATATTGCTGCGAAAAATAGAGAGTGTCGTCGTCAGCGGATTCGGCGCCGCAATCGGATTGGGCATGCCTTGCTGGGCGTTGGCGAAGGACGCCACGAAGGAAACAGCTACCATGCCAACAGGAACCGCGATGCGAGCGATGGATCGGAACATGAAGAATCCTCCGACATCTCGGGTGCGCCGGAAAGGGCTGTGAAATCCACAGATTCTCCTTGAACCGGTCGCCTGCTCAAGATGCAATCTGCTTCGAACGGTGCACTTAGCCAGCCAAACGCTCATTTTCAAGTCCGTGATTCATCAGTAAGTCCAGTTGCATCGTGGCGACCAGCACTGCGATCTTTGTCCGGAATCGAAACTCGCTAGCCAAAAACGAACAGTCCTGCATCAACTACGGGACGTTCTTCAGTTCGAAGATCGGGATCCCGCCGCGTGTCCAGCCCGCCCCGGCCATTTATAACTTCATGAGCACGCCACAGAGCATGCCGGGTGTTCCGGAGGTCTCATGTCTTCCTTGAAAGAGCCCACGCGCCGCGAATTTCTTGCCGCCGCTTCTTCCGCTGCTCTCGCTGCCGCGGCCGGCGCGGTTTCCGGCGAGTCGGGGGCGGCCCCTGAGTCGGTCCCCACCGCAACCCTTTACGCGGAAGCCGATCTCCTCAAGCCCGCGCCCCAGCGATCGTTCAGCGGAGAATACGCCACCCAGGTCGCCATGCCCATGGGCGGCATCGGCGCGGGTTCTGTCTGCTTCAACGGTTACGGCGGCCTGCAGGACTTTTCCATCCGCACGCGCCCCGAAACAACCGCCCTGCCCTCAACCTTCAGCGCCAGCTCCCCCGAGGCCGCGTTTGCCATCCTTCACATCAAGGGCGGCGTCACCAAGCTCATCGAAGGACCGTTTCCCGCATTCAAGATCTTCGATCAGGGCCTGCAAGGCCAGGGCCTCCGCCGCGGTGGCTTCGAAGGCTTCCCGCGTTTCCAAAAGTGCGTCTTCCAGGGCGAGTACCCCTTCGGCCATGCCGGCTTCACCGACAACTCCATTCCGCTCGCCGTCAGCCTCACCGCGTGGAGCCCTTTCATTCCCCGCGACGACAAGAACTCCGGCATCCCCTGCGCGCTCCTCGAGTACACCCTCCACAACCCATCTCCCCGCGAAGTCGCCTACGAGTTCTCCTACCACCTCTCGCACCTGGCGCTGGGTTGCAAGCCCGAGCAGGCCTCCACGCTCAACACCGTCCTCCCCGGCAAAGGCGTCTTCCTGCATAACACAGAAGAGCCAAACTCCGAATCCTACGGCAGCGCCACCCTCACCGTCATCGGTCACCAACCGCGCATCAAGGGAATGTGGCTGCGCAGCCCCGGATGGGAATTCGACTCGCTCTCCGCGTTGTGGCGCGAAGTCTCGACCGCAACCTTCACCGCCAACGAGGGCTCCAACAGCATCGACACGTCCGGCAGAAACGGCGCCTCCATTCTCCTTGCAGGCACGCTCGCTCCCGGCAAGTCCATCGTGTATCCCATCCTGATTACGTGGCACTTTCCCAACTGCTATATCCACGATGGCGGAAAGACGGCCCCGCAAGGCATTCAGGGAAACGTCGGTTGCCGCACCATGGGCGCCGGCCAGCCGCCCCTTTGGCGACCGTATTACGTCAGCCACTGGAAAGACGCCCGCGAGGTCGCCGCCTACGTCGAATCCAACTACGCCTTGCTCCGTGCCCGCACCCTCGCCTTCAAAGACGCGCTCCTTGCTTCCACCCTTCCGCCCTACGTTCTCGACGCCATCTCGTCCAACCTCGCCATCCTCAAATCCCCCACCGTCCTGCGCGAAGAAAACGGCAACCTGTGGGGATGGGAGGGGTGCTTCCCCGACAGCGGCTGCTGCCACGGCTCCTGCACGCATGTCTGGAACTACGCGCAGGCCTTTCCTCACCTCTACCCGCAACTCGAGCGCACCCTCCGCGACCTGGAACTGGTTCGCTCCATGGACGAGCGCGGTCATGTGACCTTCCGCGGCGCCATCCCAGACGGTCCGGTCGATCACGGCTGGCACGCCGCCTCCGATGGCCAGCTCGGCGGCATCATGAAGCTCTATCGCGACTGGCAGATCTGCGGGGATCTCGACTGGCTCCAGCGCATGTACCCGCTCGCCAAACGCAGTCTCGACTACGGCATCAGCACCTGGGATCCCGACCACCACGGCGCCCTCTTTGAGCCCCACCACAACACCTACGACATCGAGTTCTGGGGACCGGAGCCCATGTGCAGCACCATCTACCTCGGCGCCCTCAGCGCCATGGCACAGATGGCCACTGCCACCGGCCACCCCGACGACGCCGCCACAATACTCCGACCTCGCCCACCGCTGCGCCGCCTTCCTCGATGAGCAGCTCTTCAATGGCGAGTACTACCAGCAAAAGGTCCAGTACCTCGACCTGCACGACCAGTCCTTCGCCGCCACCGTCGCCCACGTCGACGACAAGAGCAGCGAGATGCAGCAGCTCCTCAAGCGCGAGGGCCCCAAGTATCAATATGGAAGCGGCTGTCTCTCCGATGGCGTCATCGGCGCGTGGATGGCCCGCACCTACGGCATTGAAACCCCGCTCGCGCGCAACAACGTGCGCTCCACCCTCCACGCCATCTTCAATCACAACTTTAAGACCGATCTCAGCGACCACGCCAACGCGCAGCGCCCCGGCTACGCTATGGGCAAGGAGCCCGGCCTGCTTCTCTGCAGCTGGCCGCGCGGCAACAAGCCCACGCTGCCCTTCGTCTACTCCGACGAAGTGTGGACCGGCATCGAGTACCAGGTCGCGTCGCACCTCATCCAGGAAGGCTTCGTCACCGAGGGCCTGACCATCGTCAAGGCCCTCCGCAGCCGCTACGACGGCAAGACCCGCAACCCGTGGAACGAATACGAGTGCGGCAACTACTACGCCCGCGCCATGTCCAGCTACTCTTTGCTCGGCGCGCTATCGGGCTTCCGCTACTCCGCCGTCGAAAAAACCCTCTGGTTCGGCCCGCGCCTCACCGTCAGGCCTTTCCGCAGCTTCTTCTCCGCCGCCAGCGCCTTCGGCACCATCGAGCTGCACCCCGACGCGCTCCACGTCCAGGTAATCGAAGGCGAGCTCCCCATCGAGAGCCTCGTCCTGCACGACCGCGACAACGAGCAGACCCTGGAATGGAAGACGATCGTCCGGGAAGGCACAACCGCCAAAAGATCTCTCGGCAACTGAGTTCGGGACTCGTGGATTTCCTGAGCTTTTTGCAAGGGATCAGCGCAAGCAAAAAATCAACGCGGGCATTACAGGCTGCGGAAAAAACCGGTTCGGGTGGTAGGCCCGGGATTTATCCCGGGCAAAGACAAAGCAGGATCGAAGCGGGCTTTAGCCCCTGAGGCATGCTTTTCGGGAATCCGGCTCGACATCAGAACCTCTTCCGCAGCCGGCTGATCCTTGTACTCTGTCTCATCCTGCAACACTCCATGCCTCGAATCGCGTCACCTCCTGCCGCGATTCGCAACACCCCTGTCCGCCGCTGCAACACCACTGTCCGGGTCCGAAACACAGTGTCCAAAAATAAATCGCGCGCCAAACTAAAGTTCTTCTCCCCCCGCCCGATGAAAGGGGTGGATGCAGTAGAGCCCAAGGCAACGGAACGCCAAAAGGCACAGCGGGCGAAATAACCCCCCGGCACGCATCAGGAAAAGGAGTAACTTCCATGGCCCTCGGTGTATTGAACAATCTGTCAGCGATCTATGCTGAGAACAATCTGAACAACACCAGCAGCAGCCTGCAGACAGTTCTTCAGCAGCTCTCCTCGGGTTCGCGGATCAACTCCGGTGCAGACGACGCCGCGGGCCTTTCCCTGGTGAACGGCCTCGCCGCCAACGCCAAGGCGCTTACCCAGTCGGCCACCAACGCCACTGAAGGCGTAGGCCTGCTGCAGGTGGCCGACGGCGCCCTCTCCCAGGTGACCAACCTGCTCGACCGCGCCGTCACCCTGGCCACGGAGGCTTCGAACGGCACGCTGAACGCCTCGCAGGCCGCTGCCGCCAACCAGGAATACCAGTCGATCCTCTCCGAAATTAACAACATCGGATCGACCACGACCTACAACCAGAACCAGGTCTTCACCGGTTCCACGGCCGGCGTCGATATCTACACGGGCGACTCGTCGACGCAGGGGGCCTCGATCAACAGCCTGTTCTTCGCCAGCCTCAGTTCCTCCGGCCTGGGCGACACCGGCGGGTCCGTCCTCCAGAACCGGAACGGCGTGTTTGTGGACCTCTCCAAAGACACCGTTCCCGGGACTCTCACCACCGCCGCAGGGTTGGGAGACACCGTCACCGGCGCCCTGACCTTTACCGTGACCAGCGCTTCCGGCGCAACCACGCCCATTACGGTTACCGCCATCGCCAACGAAACCGTCGCTCAGTACGTGGCGCAAATCAATGCGCTGAACATTCCTGGCGTCACCGCCGGTTTCACGAGCGCGAGCGTCGTGGGTTCCAGCAGCGGCACAATTGCCGCCGGTGACACGGGCATTCAGCTCACCAATACCAATCCCAATGTCACAGTGGCCCTGGGCGGCACAGCGCTTGCCGATGCGAGCACTGCGGCCGCGACCCTGAATGGGAATACGGCCGCCACAACCACCATCGGGTACAAGTTCGCCGCAGGCGGGGACAAGTCAGCCAACCTGAGCAATACCGATCTGACCAGCGCCGTCGACGCGCAGAACGCGCTGGCCGTGTTGAATTCCGCCATCACCGACGTGGCGTCGCAAGATGGATACATTGGGGCGCAGATCAATACCCTGAACGCGATCAGCCAGGTGATGAGCACGCAGCAGGAGAACGTGGTGTCGGCGCAGAATGCCATTCAGGCCACCGACTACGCTTCGGCGACTTCGAACATGTCGAAGTACGAGATTCTCTCGCAGACCGGCATAGCCGCGCTCGCCCAGGCCAACCAGGTGGAGCAGGAAGTGACCAAGCTTTTGCAGTAGGCGATTCATTGCATCTCCGTTGAAGAAAACCCAGGGACAGGGCGGCGGCAAGGTTACCTTGCCGCCCGTTTTTTGCACCATTTGTGGTGGAAAACACACTTTCGCAAGCAAATAAAAAAACGGTCATCTTGATTGGTTTCATTGGATTGCGCCCCAAAAAGGGGGGAATTTGTGCTGACCGTGATTTGGATCACGAAACAGTGAAGAGTGAAGAGTGAAGAGTGAACAGAACAACGGGCCCAGTGAATGAGTGAATGAGTGAAGAAATGAAAAAGACGGGGAAATGGGGAGTAGGGAAAAGGGAATCGGGAGTAGAAAGACCCTTGCCAACTCGAGTTTGTGCGATGTTTTCACCGTCTGCTCCCTGACCTTCTTGCGCAATGAAAAAGCCCGCTCGCTGGCGGGCTTTTTGTCGACTGTTTCAAGTATGGCAGGTTCGAATAATTAATCACTAATTGGAGCAAAGTTTTTTGCGCTGATTCTAAAGGGAGTTACAAACTATTTTCATTTTTGCCTATTGACACGTTTTCCACAGGGGCCCGCAAGCGGCCTTTGGCTGCGCTCAGATGGCCGACTCCACCTGGTTGTCCGCAGGGCGGAGTGGGGGCAACGTTGGCGCGACACCCAGGTGTTTGGTGCCCCATCCACACATGGCTTCCATGACGGGGATGAGCTCCTTGCCGGCATCGCTCAGCATGTAGTCGACGCGGGGCGGCACGGTGTCCGCGGCGAGGCGCAGAAGAATGCCGTCGTGCTCCAATTCGCGAAGTTGCGCGGTCAAGACTTTCTCGCTGACGCCGGGCAAGAGGTCGCGAATTTCGGCGAAGCGTCGCGAACCGAAGCCGAGATGCCAGACAATCAGGACCTTCCATTTCCCGGCCATGACATTGGAGGTCGCCTGCACCGGGCATCCGAAATGATTCTTCATCGGGCCGCTCCGCAGCTTACAAAATTGTGCGTACTTCCGGAATGATTCGCGCGCGGGTACTTTCAGAGTATAGAGCCGGATGACCGTAGAGCGGCCGCGCAAAAGGAGGAGTTCCGGAGTGGATCTTCCGTCGAATCCGTTCGCAATCCTGACGTTTATTTCGGCGCCCGCAGTTCTGACCAACGCGTCCTGCGTGTTGCTTTTCGGAACGGGCAATCGGTATGGCCGCGCAATCGACCGCGTGCACGAGTTGTTCGCAATGATCGAAAACCTCAGGGAACCGGACTCGGACGAACTCGGCCTTCGCGTGCGACAGCTCGAAGCGGGCGAGAAGAGAACCTCCCTGATTGTGAGAGCGCTCACCTGTTTCTATACGGCGGTCTCAGGATTCGTATTCTGCACGTTGATTTCGCTGGTGGGAGCGGTGCTTGTGTCCGCACACAGGGAACACAGTGTCCTGCTTTGCTTCGCGATTGCCTTTGTTGCGGGAATGGCCGGTGTATTGGCGATGGTGGCGGGAGCAATGATGCTTGTCGTCGAGACCCGGTTCTCCTTTCGCATTCTTCGCGAAGAGAGCAAATTTCTCACCCAGCGCGCTCATCAACGAGAGCAGCCGGGTTTGTCTTCGGGCCGCTGAACGCGAAAGGCGGCATTCTCAGTGAAATACCGAACGCTCCGAAAGAAGGCCGCGAATCGATCGAAACTCCCAAAAAGCAGGCCTCAGGGGCTAAAGCCCGCATCGATTTTGCTTGTTCTTGCCCGGGATAAATCCCGGGCCTACCGCCCCGAAGGAGTTTTTTCCGAAGCCTTTAAAGCCCGCGTTTGATTTTATCTGCGCTAGCCCGGCGATAAATCCCGGGCCTACCGCCCCGAAGGAGTTTTTCGGCAGGCTGTCAAGCCCACGTTGTTTTGATCGGCGTTCTACCGGCGATAAATCCCGGGCCTGCCGCCCCGAAGGAGTTTTTCCGAGCCTGTGAAGCCAACGCAACACGAACCGTCAATTCAAACAAGGATGAATGCATATGGATGACTCAAAATTGCGAATCAATGCGGAAGAGGCTCTCATTCTTTTCGTCGACCTGCAGTCGGGCATCGTGGAGCTATCGAAGACCGTGCCGCTGGCGCGATTGAAAAAGGGAGTGCTGGCACTGGCGAAACTGGCCAGGCTGTTTGGCATTCCAGCGCTTGTATCCGGTATCGCCGGCGAAGATGGCAGCCCGGCCAAGGTGATATCGGAAATCAGCGATGGGCTTGGTTCGCTGCCCACGCATCACCGCACGACGTGCGATTCGTTGCGCAACGCCGATATTCGATCCGCGATCGAGTCGACCGGCAGAAGAACGCTGCTCCTTTCGGGTGTCGCCACCGAGTTGGCGGTGCAGCTGCCGGCCTTGACCGCGTCGGAGCTGGGCTATCGGGCCCATCTCGTGATGGACGCATGCGGAGGCGTGAGCGAACGCACCGAGCAGGCGGCGTTGACGAGAATGGCACAGGCCGGGGTGACCCCGGTCTCGGTGATGACACTGGCCGGAGAGCTAGCCGGAGAACTGACCACGGCCCAGGGACAGGAGGCGATCGGGATTCTCTTCTCGATGGCGGCATCGGGATGAAGGCTCGACATGGGCGCGGGCGAATGCTTGCGGCATACCGATCGTGTGGCGCACTCGTGGGCCTATTGACTGTTGCTGGAATGGCTGCGGCACAGGGAGTGCAGAGTTGGAACGAAGTGGATGTGACGACATCGTGGAAGAAGGTCAACCTGCTGATGCCCGGTGTCGTGAGACTGGACGCCAGTCTGCCGAATCCCCAGTTCGCGGCCACTGGAATCGTGGCCTCCGTACCCGCCGGGAAGCACCTTCAATTGGTGGGCGGTTATTTATTTGCGGATCTACCGCAGGACTCGCATGTAGCCCACGTACCGGTGCTCGCTCTTGCGGCGATGGTCCGTAAGCGAAACCTGAAGTTGCTGGATCAGAATCGCTTCGAAAAGCTTTTCGATTATGGTTCCGAGCCGGTGCGCTACCGGAACCTGGTTTACGGGGACATGGGATTTGGTCGCGGCGAATGGCATGCCTTCGTGGATGACGAGATCTTTTTCAATCTCTCCAATTCAACCTGGAATCAGAATCGCTTCCAAGCAGGCGCCGGACGGCATTTCAATCGACGTCTTTCCTTCGACCTTTACTACCTGCTGCGCAATGCCAGCGCCGGACCATCGCCTGTCCAAATCGTCGGTACAGTTTTGACGGTCAAGTTGGCGCGCAAGCCCGATTGAGCGCGGCCAATTGCGCGGGGGATCGGTGCCCGGTCCGAGCAGGCTGGGCCGCTCGCATCGAATCATTTAGCCTTCGGCGCCGGCGCACGCTTGTTGTGATATCCAACGAAGAGATCGTTGCCGCCCTGGAAGAAGGATGTCTTCAGGCGCGAACCCAGGCCGCCGCGACGCCCGTGTGCTGGGTCCATGACGAGGTAAAAAGGCTCATCGTCTTTAGGCGTCTGCACACCATAAAGTACATTACAGTGCCACCAGGGATTCGAGTTGTCTTCCCATTTGAAAGCAACGAAGAGATAACCCACAAGCCTCAGAGTGTGTTCCATTTCGGTGGTGGGGGGAAAACTCGACAGTGTGACGATCCGACAGTCCATCTCCCATAATCCAGCTCTCGTTCGAAACGTGTCGATGCGAAGTCCGTCGGAATCTTCGAAGCTAAAGTCCTTGAGTAACTCGGACTGAGTTTTCTTGTCTCGAACCTGGACGGCCTTCATCCAGGACTCGAGTGCTGCAGCCCAACAAGTGGAGTCACCATGCTGCGCGACCACGGGCGGGGGCGGAGTAAGGACGAATGACAATCTGGATCTCCTTCGGGGCCGTAGTTTAACACCCTGATCGGTAGAATCAGGCCCCTAATATGGGGCATTCCGTCACATTCCTGTGGCGATACCACAGGGAGGTGTGCAATGCTTCTGTGGTAGTCCCACAGGAGGCGCGGATGTCGCCGGAAAAACTGGATCTATTGCAGGGGACGCTGGACCTGATGGTTCTGCAAACGCTTGCCGTGATGGGGTCGATGCACGGGTACGGGATTGCGCGCCGCATTGAGCAGGTGAGCGCCGACGAGGTGCTGCTGAACCAGGGGACGATTTATGCGTCGCTGGTGCGGCTGGAACAGCGAGGGTGGATCGAGTCGAACTGGGGTGTTTCGGGGAATAACCGGAAGGCCAAGTTCTACACGATTACCGACGCGGGAAAGCGGAAGCTGGCCGAGGACGCGGCCTACTGGGGACGGCTGACGGGCGTGATGGGCCGGGTGCTGGGGATGGATCCGGAGCCCGGCAAGGAGCCGGCATGAGCGACGTGCGGCGAGGGATTGGCCGGTTTGCCGCGTTTTTCCGCAGGCGGTCACTGGACAGGGAGCTGGAAGCGGAGATGGCCGCGCACCTGGCGATGGCGATTGACGAAAACATGGAGCGGGGCATGACCGCGGTGGAGGCGAGGCGGCAGGCGCTGCTTCGCTTTGGCGGTGTGGACCAGGCCAAGAACAGGCATCGTGAAGCGAGGGGACTAATGAGTCTGGAAATCCTGATGCAGGACATGAAGTACACCGTGCGCACGCTGTGGCGCGATCCGGGGTTCACGATTGTCGCGGTGCTGATTCTGGGTTTGGGGATTGGCGCCAACGTGGCAGTGTTCAGCGTGGTGAACACGCTGATGCTGCGGCCGCTGCCGTTTCCGAACGCGCAGGAGCTGGTGTGGATTGCGCCGCCGCCCACGAAATGCGGGTTGAGCTGTGCGACGTATTCGACCGATGCGTATGACGAGTTCCGGGTGGGGAGCCGGTCGTACCAGGACGTGACGGGGTATTTTGCCTTCTCGAGCTCCGGGAATCTTGCGCTGAAGATGGGCTCTGCGCCGATTGCTGCGACGAGCATTGACGTGATTGCGAACTTCTTCACGGTGCTGGGAGTGCAGCCGGCGATGGGGAGGCTGTTCCGGCCGGAGGATGGGCGCAATGGTGCTTCGCCGGTGATCGTGCTCACGGATGCGTGGTGGAGGCGGCAGTTCAATGCCGATCCGGGGATTATCGGGAAATCGTACGACATGAACGGGCAGCAGACGACGGTGATTGGAGTGCTGCCGAAGAACTTCGATTTTGGGGCGGTGTTTTCGCCGGGCGCGAAGGTGGATGCGATTACTCCCCTGAACCTGTATGGGCCGCCGCGGGACTGGGGCAACATCATCACGTTCATCGGGAGGATGAAGCCGGGGGTGACGCTGGCGCAGGCGCGCTGGGAAGCGGCGGCGGTGGCTCCGCACATGTGCTGGAACAACAAGTATCCGGATTCGTGCGGCCAGTACAAGGACGGGGTAGTGCCCGTGCAACTGAAGGAGTGGGTGAGCGGAAGGTTGCGCAACGCGCTGGAACTTCTGTGGGGCGCGGTGGGCATGATCATGCTGATTGCCTGCGTGAATCTCTCCAATCTCTTGCTGGCAAGGGCGGCGGCGCGCTCGAAGGAGTTTGCGATGCGGGGGGCGCTGGGTGCGAGCCGCATGCGGATTGTGCGGCAACTGCTGACGGAGAGCCTGATTCTGTCGGGCGGGGGAGCGGTGGTGGGGCTGATGCTGGCTTCGCTGATGTTGTGGTGGCTGGCGCACCAGGGAGCGATTGCGCTGCCGTTGTTGAACACGCTGCGGATTGACGGCGCGGCGCTGGGGTGGACGGTGCTGATCGCGGTGGGAGCGGCGCTGCTGTTCGGGATTGTGCCGGGGCTGCGCATGGCGGGCGGAAGCTTGTACGAGACGCTGAAGAGCTCGGGCGCGGGCTCGGGGCAGAGCCGGAAGCAGGAGCGGGTGCGGAGCGTGCTGGTGGTGGTGGAAGTGGCGCTGGCCTGCATGCTGCTGGTGGGCGCGGGGCTGCTGCTGCGGAGTTTTCTGCACGTGCTGAATGTGGACCTGGGGTTCCAGCCGGACCGGGCTGCGGCGGTGAAGGTGGAGTATGACGACAGCGCCAAGACCGGAGGAAGCGCAGTGTGGCCAGGAGCGACAAACCAGTTCCAGCAGATTCTGGCGCGGGTGGGAGCGATTCCGGGCGTGGAGGCAGTGGGGATAACGGATTATCTGCCGCTGACGGGAAATCGAGCGTGGGGGACGCCGTTTCCGAAGGGCGTGAAGCGGCCGGACAAATTGCCCACGGGGCCGCTGGTCTACGTGGTGACGCCGGGGTATCTGCGGGCGATGGGAACCGGGCTGCGGGGGCGGGATTTTACCTGGGCTGACGGGCCGAAGAGCCAGCCGGTGGTGATGATCAACAAGGCGTATGCGAATTTTCTGGCCAACTATGCGCATTGGCCGAACAACGATGCGGTGGGCCAGTTGCTGACGGCTAACGGCGGCGCGGACCTGCGCATTGTGGGAGTGGCCGACGATGTGCACGAGGAGAACACGGAGGGTGAAGCGGGGTGGCAGATTTACTATCCGGCGACGCAGGCCGGCCCCAGCGGGGCGCAACTGGTGATACGGACGACGCTGCCGCCGGCGACGCTGGCGGGGAGCGTGATGCGGACGCTGCGCGATTTGAATCCGAACCAGCCGAATGCTGAATTCAAGCCGATCAAGAGGCTGGTGGAGCATCGCCAACTCGGGGCGGCAGTTCTTCATGATGCTGGTGGGTGCGTTTGCGGGGCTGGGGCTGCTGCTGGCGGCGCTGGGGATTTACGGGCTGATTTCGTATTCGGTGACGCGGCGGACGCAGGAGATCGGAATCCGGATGGCGCTGGGAGCGAGCGGGCGGCGGGTGCTGGCGGACGTGATGGGAGGGACGATGCGGCTGGCGGTGTGGGGGATCGCGCTGGGGACGGCGACCTCGCTGGCGCTGACGCGGATTATCCAGTCGATGTTGTTTGAGACGCCGCCTTGGGATGTGTCGACCTATGTGGCGGTGGTGTTTGTGTTGTCTGTTGCAGCGGCGGTGTCGGGATATATTCCGGCGTTCCGGGCTTCGCGGCTGGATGCGATGGTGGCGTTGCGGACGGATTGAGGGTGGGGGTTCGGCTGGAGACGCTATTCGCCAAGCGATTGGCGAAGCTGTTTTAATCGGCCTCCGTACTGGTCGCTATTGAGAACTTCGTCCATTCCCCGGTTACCGGTATAGGGACCGTGATCGGTGAAGTACTTCAACGCGATCGTTGCGGCGTTGCGCCAGTCGGCTTCGTCCTTGGCGAAGGCTTTGATGTCTTGCTGGGTGGGCGAATCCGCGAGAAGGCTTTCACCGCGAGCTTTGAGTTCGAGCGCTTTGGACTTGAAATTGGCGACCACGGTATCGGCGTCGGGTCCCGACGAAAGCTGAGGGGCGTTGGGGAACGGCTGGAATGGTTGAACTGGGGCCGGCCCGGGAGGCGTGAGCAGAGGCGTGGGTGGCGGCGGCGCTACGGTGGCCTTCAGATTTCTTGGGGGAGGGGGCGGCGCGTGCTGGGCAGGCGCAGTCTTCTGCGCGGCTTGTGCCGCCTGGAGTCGCCGCAGGAACAGGATCCACGCCGATTTATTGGCCAGGTGCGCCAACTCGAGCATGTAGTTGGCGTAATAGTCCAACAAAGTTGCGGCCGAGCGGTAGTTCTGAGCTGCATTATTGAGAGGGCCAAGGAACAATTCGAGCGATTGGTAGACGGTAAATGCCTGTGCCTGGGGAATGGTGCCTGCCAGCGGATCGGTGGGCAGCTTCGCTAACCTCTCAAAATGGTCTCGCATGCCCTCGACGGCCTTGACGCGGAGTTCGAGGCTATCTGCCATTTGGCCGGCCTTGTCAGCCGCGTTCCTGAGGGGCATGCCGAATTCGGCCATCGCGTCGCTGAGATCGAAGAGTACCTCGATATCCCTGCGTCCCTGGGCGTCGCTGACGGACGTGACGGATTGCAGGAGGGAGATGCCGTCGGTGACGGCGGTGGCGGCGTCCAGGTCGGTTTTGCTTTGGCGGGCCAGCTGCTCCACCCTCCGTTGTTCGGCGGGGAACTTGGTGCCGTCGGCGGCGAATTGCAAGGTCTCCGCAACGGTATCGAAGATGGTGTAGGCATGCATGATGCCGCCCAGAACTGCGCCGTAGGCCTGCAGGCGGGCGGAGAAGCGGACCGACTCGGCAGTCTCGGTTTCGAGCTGGCCGAGGACTTTCTGGCGGCCGATGATCTCGTTGGCAGGCGCGGGCTGGACCTCAGTGCCTTCCGGGAGCGCCCCGAGCGAGATGTTGGGAGTCGAGCCTCCTCTTTTGGCCGTGGGGGCGCCTCCTTCGTTGCCTTCGCCTCCTCCGGCTCCGCCTCCGCCGCCCTTCTTTCCTGGACCGGTGTCCGATTCGGTATCGCCCGAGGGTCCGCCCCCAAGGTCGAGGGTGCCGGTGGGATGCGTAGCCGCGTGGCTGATCATGTTGACGTTTTTGAAGGTTCCCATTTCGAAAGTGGCCCGCGTGCAGCCGGAGCAGGCGGGCATGGGCTCGAACACTGCTTTTCCTCCCACCTGGCGGACCCGCATGGTGAGAAAGTGGACGGAGCCCCTGGGGTTTTCGGGCATGTTTTTGCTGATGGACTCGAAGGCCTTAATCTCGGCATCGTTGACGTGCGAGAAGGGAAATTCGCGGCGCGAGCCGCCGCCGGCGATACTGCGGGTTGCCGACAGCGTGCGGGAGTTGGCGGCGGGCGCGTGCGCGTGCTCAACCGGCGCTCCTTCGCCGAGGGTATCGGTGGCGGCGGCGCTGATGGTGCGCAACTCCTTGGGGCCCTTGTAGCCTTCCACATCGATGATGGCGGCGCAGATGACGCGGGTGTCGGTGGGCACGGGGCCCCCGGTGCGGACAATCTGCTCAAGCCGGGCCACCAGCGCCGAGAAATCTTGACTGGCGGAGATGGGATCGGGGGTCCGCCGCAGGATGTTCCGGGTGGCTTTATCGGGCGACTGCTGAAGGGTATGAGCGAGTTCATGCGCCAGCAGCCGGCGTCCTTCCGCGGTTTGCGGCGAGTAGTGTCCCGCGGCAAAGGCGATGCGATCGCCGACGGTGTAGGCCAGCGCATTGACGGCCCGGGCCGACTCGGCGGCTTGAGCGTCGGTATGCACGCGCACGGGGGCCAAGTCGGCTCCGAGGCGCTGCTCAAAGAAGACGCGGGTGGCGGAGTCGAGTGGCTGACCGGGAGAGCGCAATACCCGATGGACAATGGGGGGTGCTTCGACCGGGGTGACGCTGCCCGCGGCTTGACGCGCCAGTGTTTCCTCTTTCTTTTTTTCGCAGGTGGGGCAGGGGGTGTCTGAACCCTCGCAGGGGCACTTGCGCTGCAAGGAGGGCGACGAATAGGCCGAGGCCGCAAGAGAGCGGCCTTGAAGAGCGCTCTCGGCGATGGCGTCCGCTTCGGCCTCGAGTGGGTCCGAGGGGGAGCCGATGGTGAGTTTGCGCTGAAGAGGAAGGCGTGGCAGAGTCGGCTGCCAGGCAGGGTTCTCCCCAGGAGGAGCGACTGGAATGCAGGCGGGGACCATCGGCAAAGCGGTTGGGAACCGGGGAGACGGGAGAACGTCGGCCGTTCGTCTTGGCGCGCGTGCGGTATTCGCGGGCTGCGGCGGGGCTGTGCCCTTAGCGGTTGGCTGGGCAGTGACGTTGAGGACGGCATCAGCCACGGCGCGCACTCGCACGGATGTTGCGGGGAAGACGGGCGGTCATACCAAGACACCGAAGACGCCCGGTTGGGAAGCGAGGCGCTGGCAGTGGCGGTGGAAAGCGGGGTCGAGCTCGGCGACGCGGCGCTCGAGGCGGGCGGTGACTTCGGGGCGGGTTTTGGCGTCGCCGAGGAGGTGGGTATAGCCGGCGCGGGCGGCGGACTCCTGATTGAAGGCGTCGTCGAAGGTAGGGAAGAGATAGCGGATGCTGACGCCGCGGTAGGGCGAGTCGGGGTGGTGGCGGTGGTAGTCGAGGCAGGCGGAGAGGAGATGCTGTTCGAGGATCATGTTGAAGCCGCTTTTTTCGGGCAGGTCGGCCCAGAGGGCTGCATGGGCCGGATCGAGGGCAAGGCGGATGGCGGTACGGGCGTAGTGATGGAGAAAAGCGAGATCGTTGGCACCGAGGATGCCGCAATTTTCTTCGCGGAACGAAGACTCGAAACGAGAGGCTGACCACTCCCACTCGGGAGGGAGAGACTTGCCGTGGCGGGCGAAGAGGGCTTCGATTTCCTGGGGAGGGCACCAGGCATGCTCGAGCGAATGCCGCTCCGGGCATTGCGCGAAGACCGGCGCGGCGATGAGCCAGGGGGGCAGGGGTCGCCAGAGGAAGACGTCGGTGTCGAGGTGAACAAAGGGCTGGTCCTGCAGGCTGTAGGCGACCAGCTTGCCGAGAGCCCACCAACCCTGATCAGCGTCGCGGAGCAGATCGAGGTCGGTAGAGACGTGGGTGAAGTCGAGACCGAGGCGGTCAACCAGGAGGGCCTTGCCTTCGCTGTCGGTGACGAGCATGGTCTCAGGAAACTGCCGCTGGGCGAGGCGGAGGGAGAGTCCCCAGGCCAGGAGGTGGTGGCGTGGCTCCCCCCAGATGCGGCCTTTATAGGCCTTGTAGGGCTTGCTCCAGAAGGACCAGACGGCGCGCATGGTTCACCTCACTGGATGATGATGGGAACGGACACGCCGGTAATGGCGAGAGTGGGTGGGGAGTTGAAGGAGACGTTGCCGACGGCGGTAGCGATGGAAGCGTTGAGCGTGACAGTGTCGGTGATGCCGGCCCCATTGGCGTTGACGCCGGGGTTTCCCTGGATGCTGATGGGTACGGTGACGGTGGTATGTCCGGCGGGGACGGTGGCGGTGGCCTGGATGGAGACCACCGTACCGACACCCTGACCGAAGAGCGAGAGGGTGATGGTGGTGGCGGCGACCGGGGCGTAGTTGACGGTGATGAGAGCCTGCACGGCGGAAACGGGGACGGGTGCGGGAGTGCCGGTGACGATAAGGCCGGTGACCTGATTGTTGGAATTGACCTGGACGGTGACGGCGGAGAGCGGCTGGGGCGCGTTGTTCTCGATACCCTGGATGGCGACGCCGGTGATGAGCACCGTGGGGGCGAGGTAGAACCAGCTTTCGAAGTCGCTGGCTTTGGTGGCGTTTCCGCTGGGCGGAAGGAGGGTGACGCATTGCGAGCCGTCGCCTGTGCGGGTGCCGGTGTCGCCAAAGGTGACGCCATCGAGGTAGATGTTGCCGGTAGCCGAGGAGGCGTAGACGGCGGCGCCGATGAGGCGAACGCGGACGCGGGCGTAGGCGCCGAACGTCAGGGTCGCATTGAGGATGAGGTTGAGAATCTCCCAAAGGATGCGGGTGGACAGTTCTCCGGCATCGGTGTTGGCCGGTGGTCCGAGCCAAATGACCTGGTTGCCGGTGACGGTGATGCCAAGGGGGGGATCGAGTGCGGAGACACTGCGCAGAAAGACGTCGGTGGGGGGCAGTTTGCCAAAGGCGTTGAGTCGTTTAAAGACTGCGGCGAAGTTGGCGTCGGAGGCGAGAGGGGCTTCGAGCGTGACCTTGAAGTTGCCGCCGCCCCACGGACAGGTGGGCGCCTGATCGAGGGTCACGGAGAGGCCGTTTTCAAGCAGGGCGTCGACGGTGATGATGTCGTCGTTGAGCCAGCTGATGGAGGCGACGTGGAGGGCAGGCGGCGTTTCCTGCGCGGCAAGGGCCGTGAGGGGCGGGAACAAGAGCCGGCAGTCGTCGACGATGAAACGGTTGGGGCTTCCGGGTTCAATTTTGCGGCCCCAGTGGATGCAGGCCAGGGGCGCATTGTAGATGGGCGTGTAGTCCGCGGGCTGGAAGGGAAGTCCGTCGCTGCCGCAGGGGGGCCATTCGGCGATGCCGGTGGCGGTGCGGGCGGGAATGGTCCAGTAGTCGCCGGCGACGTAGGTTCCCTTGCGGAAGGTGATTTCGATGCCATTCTCGAGCTGGATGGCGGAGTCGGAGAGCGGAACCCCTGCGCTGGTGGCAGCGGCACCGCTTTGATCCCAGCGGCGCATGCGGGCGTTGAGGGCGGTGTTGATTCCTGAGACAGAGGAGGTGAGCGTGACCTGCAGCGGGCCGGGGCCGAGAGACTGGATCTGGTAAAGCTCGCCGGGCTGATTGGGAGGGTCGCCGAAGAGGTAGGAGTCGTCGCTGAGCTCGACCCACTGGCCAGGCTGGAAGCCAAGGTTGGGATCGGGCCCGAGACCGGTGACGGTCACGACAGGGCCGTTGACGAAGGTGACTGCTGTGACGACGGAGCCGTTTTCACGCGACCACTTGAAGGTGGCCGTATCCAGGTTGCCGTCGGAGTGAATCTCGACGCGGTAGAGCTGGTTTTCAAGGCCCTGGTAGCCCGCGGTGGCGATGGGCTGGCATCCGCATTGGTTGTTGCCGCCGCTGGTGTCGACGTTAAGCGCGCCGGTGCGTGGCACGCGGACTGATTCGTACATACCCTGGCAGCAGGTGGAGAGATTGGAGACGGGATCGGCGGAGTTGGGGGCGTTGATGGTGGTGCCGGTGGAGATGGTGCCGATGGTTCCCGTGGTGGTGTTGATGGGATTTTTGTTTACGGAGATGGTACCGACAGTTCCGGCGGCGGCTGGCAGGTTGACCTTCTTTGCGAGCAGCCTGGTTGCTGAGACGTCTTCGAGCAGGGTGAGAGTGCTATTGCTGCTGGTGCTGACGGTGGAAGTGCCTGTGGTGGTCGTGGTGCTGGCGGTTCCCTGGTCCAGGGTGGCGACGACGCGCCATACGGTCTTGAGGCGTGCGGTGGTGTCGGCCTGGCCCAGCGCGGGCTCGCGGAGGCAGGGATCGTCGAGCTGCGTGACCAGGCGCTGAAAGACCTGCAGAAACAGGTGCGCGGTGACAGATCCCTTGCCGGCGGTGACCTGTTCGAGAAGTTGCGCGGCGGTGTAGGTGGGGTTGATGAGCCAGGGCTGGCTGTCGTAGCTCGAGACCGAATTGTTCTCGACCAGGAGGCCTTCGACGTAATAGCGACCGTGACCGATCTGAATCTCGTTGCCCGCAACCGTGATGGCAAAGCCCGCGTCGCCGTCGGGGGCGCCGTAGCGGCCGATGACATCGATGTTAGTGGTGTCGCGAAGGTGAGCTTCGATCGCGCTTTGTTCGTTGGCGTCGGCGTCGACGGCCACGCGCCCCTGCTGCTCCAAGACTGCGGTGTACTGCCTGGCAGGATTAAATCGAATTCTGCTGAAATCGCCTCTCATGGGATCGATCCACCTATCTCAAATTCGTTACAAGAGCCCAATGCCGATGCCGAAGGGCGCGTCGTGCGTTTCTTCGGCGGGTCCTGTGCAGCGCGGCGTGCGAGGCCGGTCGTACGGGACTGGTTCTTCGATCTTTTCGATTTCGGGGCGCGATGGGATGAGAAACACGCCGCGCTCGAGGTTGGCAGGCAGAAACTCAGTGGAGCGGATCTGCACGTTGGTGACGGCTTCGGTTTCCTGGATCTGCTGGTAGACGCCGATCTGGGAGCCGTTGTCGGCGCCCTTCCAGATGGCGAGGGGCACCGTGCCTGCGAGGAGACAGTAGCCGGGCTGGCCGAATCGGCGGGTGATGAATTGGGGGAGCAGCAGGCCTTCGCTGGCGGCGTCGGGGGGCAGGCACTCGTAGCGCTGCGGCGTGATGGAGTTGAAGGGCAGCCAGCAGAAGCGCACGCAGCCGGACTGGCGGCGGCTGGCCCAGATGGCGGCCTTCCATGGATCGCGGCGGCCGAGGCGCGCATAAAAGATGGTGTTGGAGGCCAGGCTCATGAGCGTGGTCCAGACGCGGCCGATGACGGTGGAGTCTTCAATGTGGAGCGCGGCGCCGGGCGATGCGAGGTCGGGACCAGCGCAGGACGGGCAGTAGGGCGAGCCGGCGTCGAGGATGCTGTTAAGGATGCGCACAGAACAGCTGGCGGGCAGTGCGATGGGGCCGGTGATAACGCGGTTCATGCAGAGGCTGGCGCCAGTTGTCGAGGAGGGAGCGTAGACGCTGGGCTCGCCGGGTTGCGTGGGTTCGCCGTAGGTGTCGAGCGAGCGGCCGGGAACGAGGGTGCAGTCGGTGAGTTGAACGCAGGGCGAGTCGCCGAAGATGCGGAGTTCGCCGGCGACGCGGATGCCGTTGAACTGCACCTGGCCGATCGGGGCGGCGGTGCCGTCGGCGAGGATGGGGAGGGGTTGACCGTTGATCTCGATGTCACCGCGCAGTGTGACCCAGGAGTGATTCCATTCGGGCGGGGCGGCTTCGCTGAATACTTCGGCGGCGGCGATGAGGAGTTGGCAATTGGAGGTGAGCTGGATGGCGTTGGGGCCGGTGAGATCGATGGAATAGCTCGCGAAGTTGGGCAGGACGATGATGCCTGCCGAGCCGGGAGGCAGGGCATTCCACGCGGCGATGGCGGAGTCGAGTGTGGGGTAGTCGGGCGAGCCGACGATCGCGGTGAGTAATGGAGAAGGGGGTGGAATAACGTCGGATGCGCGTTCGTAGGGGCCGCCGCCGATGGGGGCCGGGGCGCCGTAGCTCCAGGTGACGCAGAGCTTGGTGGGCAAGGGCACGTCGTCGGCGTACTGAATGCGGCCGAGCTCGGGATCGATGGCGATCATGCCGGCGGGGACATTGCAGAGCTTGCCGTCGACCGGAGTGAGATTGGCGCTGACGATCTGGGTGACGGGGACGAGGGTGTCGTCGGCGTAGAGGGCGATGCTGGAGGGATAGAAGTCGGCGGTGTTCATGCAGAAGCGCCGGCGCGAGATGGGCTCGGGGACGTCGGATTCCGACATGAGGCGCGTGAAGGGCGCGGGCAGCGGAGGGGGCTGCTGGAAGAGCGGAATGGGTGCGCCGAGAGCGTTGAAGAAGTAGCCGCCGTCGCCGAGCGGGAATGCTGGAGCCTTGGTGATCTGGAAGCTTTGCCAGCGCCAGATCCAGACGGCGATGTCGGGAATGTTGAAGCGGCCGGGACCGTGCAGCGTGATGTCGAGCGGGACAGGATCAGGCGCGGGTGCGGGCGGGGCGACGCGGTTGCGCGGGGCGATGCGGCGGACGTCGATGGTGCGATTGAGGCGCGTGAAGGGGCCGCATTGGTCGTGGAGATCGCGGCTGCTGCGGATGTCGGCGGTGTCTTCGTGGTGCGGGCGGACGTCGCGCAGGCTGAGGGTGGTGATGAGGCGCTTGAACTCTTCCACGACCACGGTGGGGCGGGCGGAGACGTCGTGGGTGAGCTGCTCGAGGGCGATGCGCGTGCCCTTGCGGCGGCGGTAGCCGATGGTGTTGGCGACTTCAGCGCGGCTGTCAGGGCCGGTGAGCGCGAGCGTGTAGACGGGATTGAAGCCGATGAGATCGCCGATGTAGGGAATGGCCCAGGGCGCGCAGGTCTCGATGAACTGATCTTCGTAGAGCTGCCAGACGTTGCGGCGCACGATTTCCGACTGGCTCTCGAGCACGCTGAAGAAGGCTTCGAGCTGACCTCCCTGCTGGAGGTCGCGGGTCTTGAAGACCGCGGGCAGCAGTGAGTAGATGGGGCCGAGCGCCGGCGTTGAGTTTGGGGGCGTGCTCATGACCAAACTCCGATGTTGCCTTGCGAGGCGGGATCGAGGAGCAGGATCTCAGCGCCGGCGGGCGGGCGTGGCGGTGGGCTGCGGGCCGGCCGCGCAGAGGATGTTGGCGATGGACGCGCCGTCGCCCTGGCGATTGAGCGCGGTGAGGTTGACGGCGATGACGCCGGGCACCTGCTGGGCAAGCTGGATGACCTGGCTGGCGGCAACGCCCTGTCCGGGCTGCATCTGGC
The DNA here is from genome assembly GCA_963744185.1 of uncultured Acidobacteriota bacterium. Classification (GTDB taxonomy): domain Bacteria; phylum Acidobacteriota; class Terriglobia; order Terriglobales; family Acidobacteriaceae; genus Telmatobacter. The sequence goes on from CAVUSR010000006.1 coordinate 212,804, forward strand.
CGAAGGAGAAAGACGTGAGCAGGCTTTGCCAGACGGCTGGGATCACCAGCGAGGGATCGTAAGTGGGCGTGTCGATTTTCAATTGCATGGAGAGTTCAAAGAGGACGGGGCTGTAGGAGACGATCTGCACGGGCACGTAGGGCAGGCCGTAGGTCTGCAGCGCGAGCAGAAGGTTTTGCACGACCTCGTCGTTGTCGTTGAGTTGTGTGCCGCCTTCGCCGGCGACGGTGAGGAAGATGCCGCGCGTGACGCCGAACCATGTCCAGGTGGCGACGGCGAGGGCGATGCCGGCGAAGTTGAGGGCGAAGTTCTGGTAGTCCTCGAGGGAGACGATGCGGCTGAGAGTGAGTGTGGGAAGAGGCGCGGAGAGGCGTGCGTCGGCGGGGGATGCGGGGTCGGCACCGCCGGTAGCGGCGCTGGGATTGATGACAGACTGCAGGCCCTGCGGGCGATCGAGCGGCTGGGAGAGCTGACCGGGCGCGACCATGCCGGCAAGACCGATGCCCTTGCGATACTGCGCCACGATGTTCGATTGGCCGGTGGGCGTGCGCGATCCGTGTATGCCGTCGCCGAATTGCACGTTGGGACCGCCGGTGGAGTTGGGCAGCGTGAGGTACGAACGATCGGCGGGCGCGGCGTTGAGGAAGTTGTCGACCTCAGACCAGAGGAGGTTGTTGACACGCACCTGCAGGGTGGATTGCACGCCGGCGGTAGTGGGCGCGGAGACGTAAGTGAGCGGCGATTGCTTGAGCTGGAATTCGAGGGCGGCGTTGGTGGCGTCGCCGGAGCCGAGGATCTCCTGCACGGTCTCGCCGTGGGTGGCGAGGACGGCATTGGCGTTGACGGTGACGGTGGCGGCGTCGTAGATGCGGGTGAGGTCGGCGTTGAAGGTGAGGGCGGTTGTGGCGCCGGATGCGTTCTGCACAGTGACGTCGGAGAGGACAGCAGCCTCACCGGTTGCGGGATCCGCGGTGGCGGAGGGAGATAGCGTGAAGGAGCCGGGAGGGACGGTGAGAGTTCCCGCCTGGCCGGTAACCGTGAGCACGCTCCAGAGGAGGTTGCCGGAGGAATCGGTCGGCGGCGGAAAGGCGTCGACGAGGAAGGGCTGATTGGCGCTGACAGCGAGCAGGCCGGTTGCTCCGGATGGAGTGAAGCCGCCGGCTGGAGCAGCTAAGCGATGTGTTCAGCACGATGCGGACGCGCTTGCCGGAAACAGCGACGGGCGCGTTGACGGAGAGGGCCTGCAGGCCTTGCAGCACAAGCGAAGAGCCGGTGACGGGCGCGAGCATTCCTGTTGCGAGGGGGTAGGTGGAGCTGAGAGACCAGTTAGTGAGCGGAAGGTTGGCGCCCGTGAGCAACTGGCTCTGCACGAAGGCGGTGGTTTTGCGCGTTTCCTGTACGAAAAGATAGAGCAGCTCGTTGAGGTCGCTGTCGAGAGCAAAGTCTCCGGCGAGGACTGTGCCGCTGGCGATGGTGAGTTGGGAGGTTTTCAACGAGAGCGCGTAGAGACCGGGATTCGATTCGGAGGCAGAGGCGATCTGGAAGTACGAGGTGTACTGCGGCCCGGTCAGGATCATCCATTGGGACTGGGTTGCCAGGGCGTTCGCGCCGCTGGCTACGGGGTTCAGACCGGAGTACGCGTTGTCGAGATTGATGATGGCGTTGTCGCCGTACTCCCACGCCCAATCGGAGGAGCCGGTGACAGTTGCGCCGGGCGATCCTGGGATGGTCTTGAGGACTTTCGGGGGGAATAGCCCGGGCTTTGGAGATGCGGCGCCGAACAACGCGGCCTTGGCGCGGAAGATGTAGATGCTGACGGCCGGTCCAGTGAGGCTGGAGGGCAGAGCGCGATTCCACGCAATGAGAGTGTTTCCGCCGACGGCATCAATGGTTATGGCGGTGACGTAGACGACGGCGGCGGGGCCGGAGCCAGAGGTGGCGGGTATCCCGTTCGGTGCGCTGACGAACAGAAGCGCATCGCCGATGTGGATGTTGTTGGCGGTGCCGGCGATCCATGTGGAGGTATCGGAGCCGGACAGTTGCCAGGGCTGGGTGATGACAGCGGGGATGGCGTTGGAGGCGATGGTGGCTGTGAGCGGAGTGGATGTCTCGAAGACCTGCGGGGTTTGGCCGGGGCCGGGGATGCTTTGCACGCGGGTGCCGGCAGCGATGGGCACGACCGTTGGCGAGCCTTGAACGGATGCGAGCGTGAAGGCGAGGATGGTGGACGCGCTGACGCCGGGGGACGGTTTGTAGCCGACGAGGCGTGCGAGTTCAAAGACGCTGCGGCCTTCTACGGCAGTGCCCAGGTAGGCTTCGTTGGCGAGGCGCTCCGTGTAGAAGGTGAGGATATCGAGCGCTTCAGACCATGCATCGACGAGGGCGAGGGAGAAGTCCTGCGGTGAGCGCGTGCGCAGGCCGGTGAGAGCGGGTACGCTGGCGCTGGAGAGTGCGGCCTGCATGGTTTGCAGGAAGGTGGAGTAGGTGCCGACGCGATATTGAATGGCGGGCAGGCCGGGGCGATTGGCGATGGCGGCCGGAGTAAGGTCGCGTGACGCCCGAGCAGCATCCGCAGAGTTGAGGTCCCGTGCTTTGGCAGGTGCAGCTCATTTGCCACCGTCCAGTGTGAGCACCAGCAGGCCGCGGTCTGCGTGGTTGGGATCGTTGTCGCAGCGGGGAATTTCGAGCGTTCCCATGGTGAGCCTGTTAGGCGGGGCAACGCCGGGCGGAGTGGGCGAATCCATGCGTTCGAACGTGACGACATTGACCGCAACGACGCCGGTGACGCTTTGTGCGACCTGCACGATGCGGCTCGCGTAGACGGTTTCGCCGAACTGGAAGTTCGCGGGGCTGAGAAGGCCGAGCGCGCCGGTGCAGGAGTCGCCGGTGACGAGAACCTTCCACAAAGCGGCGTAGACATCGCCTTCGAAGTAGTTGGGAGCGACGCAGATGGCGAGGCCGATGCGCAGGCCGACGAGGCGAGCCGCTTCGACCGCGAGGTCAACTCCCATCATGCGCAGCTTGTTCAGGTCTTTGGTTACGGTGTTGACCAGTGTGGAACTCAGGGCTGTGCCCTGACCGGCCGTGGGTTCGACGGAGACGAAGGCGGTGTACCAGGAGCCGGTCCAGCGCATGGTTCCGCGGGCCGCGGCAACACCGGCGATGGCGGATGCCTGGTCGCCATAGTCCTGTGCGGTGACGCAGCGGACCTGGCTCTGGAACTGGTAGGGAGCGACCTGGCGAATGTGCTCCATGGTCTCAGGGTCGGTGCCGCCTGCGGCCGCAAGGGGATTGCGCACACCGGAGACGGCGTTACCCGGGAAGATGACGTGGGCGAGAGCCTCGCGGCCCACGTTGCCGGCAGTTCCGTTGCCAACGCGATAAGTGGCGGTGAAGGAGACAGTGGGCTTGGGCGCCGCCCCATAGGTGTCGTCTCCGAAACGAAGGTGGGCGGTGTTGTCGAATTCGATTTCTGGAATGAAGCCGGTGAATTCGTTGTTCTCTTCGAGGAGATCCTCGACGGGAACCCACTTGGAGCCATCGTCGGAGCACACCTTGATCAGTGGGACGGCGGTGGTGACATCGGGAGTGAGGAAGCTGGAGGCTGGTGCGGTTGCATCGAACGCAACGGCGAACGTGAGCGGCTCGTTTTGGAGCTTCGGCCGGAAGTAGGGCTGCGGTGCTGCGGCGCCGGCGGTGGCGGCGCAGTTGCAGCCGATGCCGGCTACGGGAGACGGAGGCAATGGAGGAACGACGCCGAGCGATTCGTCCACAACCCACACGCCCTGGTCGGCGGCGGCGACATTTCCGCGGGCGACGGAGACGTTAGTCAGAGTGACAGGGCCGTTTTCGGATTGAAAGACCGACGAAAGGCAGAGCGGGAAAGGAAGGGCATCGGCTGGGTCCCACTGGATCAACGTGACCTTGGTGGGCTCATTGGTGACGGGATCGATGATCAATGGATCGAAGAGCAGATTCTTGCTGTGGTCGCGGGTCTGTACGCAGGTGAGGCGCACGGCCCAGCGATGGGTGGGATCGGCATCGCCGGGGTCTCCGGTAAGCGGGCCGACAATCTCCTCGAAGATGAGGACGTCGCCTGCTTTGAGGCTCTCAAAGCTGCCGTCGAGCGTGGCTTCCGTGGCGCCGACGGGGAGGCAGCATTGTCCGTCGCCCCAGGTGTAGAAGCCCATCTTGTTCTGCTCTTGCCAGATGGTGAGGTCGGCGAGGCTTTCGAAGACGGGGCCAGGACCGGCCTGGATCAATGCGGCGGCGTTGCTGTTGGGCTCGACCGATGCGCCAAGGCCGGGAACGAGCGGATAGATTTGGGTGCCTTTGGGAATCGTGACGTCGTCAGCTCCAGCGCTAAGGCAAACCCAGGCGCGCGCGTTGGCGCCTTCCTGCACGTGGTAGTCGACGAGGCGCGCATGGCGGCGGAGCGAGATGCGGCTGCGCGCGGTGCCGATGTAAGCCTCGGTGTTGACGGCGTCCTGCAGGTAGCTGACGCGGTCGGCGGTGTAGGCAAGAGCTTCAATCATGGTGATGCCGGGGTCGGCAACGTGGGTCTCGGTCCAGTCGGGAACAAGCGTGGCCATGCGGTCGAGCATCGCCTGGCGGAAGCCGTCGTAATCGCGCGCAAGGTAGTGGATGTCGGGCGCGGGAATGTTGGGTGCAGGACAGCATGCCGTCTGCTCGCAGTCGACCGGCGTGGGGCAACCTGCCTTGAAGGAAAAGTCGATGCTGGCAAGTTGCGAATCGACGCCGGGGGGAGGATCGGGGTTTCCTTCTCCGGTGACTGGATCGTTGGCTTTGGTGACGAGGTTGAGGGTGTAGGGCGAGAAGTCTCCGGTGGAGTCGAGAACAACCGTGATGGTGAGAGGGTCGCTCGTGGTGGGCGGCTCGACGCCGGTGACCGTCGGCGTGGTGTCGCCTGTGATGACGAAGTTGGCGGTCGTGAGATTGAGGCTGCGCGGATCTTTGAGAAAGGTGACGGAGAGTCGCGTTCCGCAACCGGCGGTGCCAGGGATTTCGAGGTAGTCGATGCCGTTGAGGCCTGGCATCTGCAGCACGCGGTCGCGGCGGCGCTTGTCGCGGCAGAAGGCAATCATTGCGTGGGCCCTCCATAGAGAAACTGCTGCGACTGCTGCTGCTGGTTGTAGACGAGCGTGTAGACGACGGTGACGAGCAACTCGGCGTCGTTAGCGACGACGGTGACGGACTGCACGCGGATGAGATCGGAGAGCCACGCCTGCAAACCCGACTGAATGGCCTGCTGCTGCGCGGCGGCGAGAATGTCGCTGTTGGGAGCGAAGACGAGTTGCGCGGTCCCGCTGCCGAAGGTGGGACGATTGACTCGTTCGCCCGGCGATGTGAACAGGATGAGCTCGATCATGTCGCGCACGTGCGCAGAGAGGCTGGCGGCCTGCGCGGTGCGGCCGGTGGTGTCGAACGCGTACGGGAATGCCAGGTTCATGCTTGCCTCACATGGCGCTGACGCGGGTCTGCATGGTTACGGGCAGCAGTGTGGCTGCGCCGGGTACGGTGATGGCGGCGCCAGACTGCACGACGAGTGGTTGGCCGAAGGAGGTGACGCGGAGTGTGCCCAATACCCACTGACCGGTGACGCAGGGCGGGACGGCGGGTGGAATTCCCGGGCATCCGGCCACGACCCATGGAACGGCGATGGTGGCAGACGGCATGCCGGTGAGTGTCACTGCCGGGTTGGGTGCTGTGGGCATGGCCTGACCGCCGTGCAGGCACATCACCACTGCTCCCTGGTGCAATAAGAATCCGGCCATCAGATCACCTCCAGTGCGCCTTCATTTACGGTTACCGCGGGCCCGTTCATCAGGATGGTGGCGCCCTGGCCATTGCTGATGATGATCCCGGTGTCGGAGATCGAGATCATGGCGCCCGCCGTGGTCTTGAGGAGTATGCCGCCGGTGGGTCCGGGTGTGTCGCTGATCATGAGCGTGTTCTGGCCAACGGTCTGGAGCACGATTCCCTGAAGGCCCGGTGGAGTGGCGAGAGCGAGAGCCGGAACTTCCGCAGCGGAGCCAAAGTAACAGCCAGACCAGATCGGATAGTCCGCATTGCCCTGTTCGAATTCGACCCAAACGCCGGCGCCGATCTCGGGCACGGCGAAGAAGCCATTCTGAATTCCGGCAAAGGGGAAGCATGGCATCGCCCAGGTGGAGGGAATGATGTTGGACACGTCGGGCACCTGGACCATCAGCCTCCCAATCTGCATGGGGTCGATGTTTTGTATGACGGTTCCCCGATATTTGCCGTAGTGCTTCTCCACCCCGCGACTCCCTCCTGATGCATTGTGTGCCGGCGTTCGCGCGCCGGGATCAGTTTTTTAAAATGGCAACGACGGCACCACCGGTGTGTTGGCGATGAGCGCATTGCGCTTGAGCACAAAGCTCTGTTTGTACTCGCCGGGCTTGATGTTATGCGTGGCCTTGTCCACGTAGTGCATGCCATCCCACGGCAGTCCGGCGCCGCGCACGCCTACCAGGCTGCGCGCGCGCAAAGGCTGGCCGTATCGCATCACGTCGAGCGTGCCTTCGCCGGTCATCACGTCGGCCGTCTCAACGCTGCGGGCAAAGCCGCGCATGATGGCTTGAGCGGGATTGAGCTTGGCGGTGCCGACGATCGGCTCAATTTTTTGCGGCACGGGCACGTAGGCGCCGAGCGGCGGATTGAAGGGCGTCACCGGTGGGATGGGAATGGGAATGTTCACCTTGGAGAACGGGTCCTGGATGAACACAATCGGCAGTACCGAATTCTTCGGCTCGTAGTGAAAGTTCAGGCTCTCGACATTGGTCCACGTATCGAGATTCACATTGAGCGCGGTTTGCGGGATGCCGAGCCGCATCTGCGGGCCCCAGTAGGCCTGGCTGGTTCCGGGCAGAGGGCCGGGCACCATGTAGAAGACGTAGCCGACTTCCTTGGCGAGTGTCTCGATGTATTGGAAGTCGGTCTTCTTGTGGGTAGGAATCTGCAGCATGGGAATGGGAATGTCGGGAGCGGGCACCGGGATAACTTCAGGAATGATGCCGAACATGGCGTACTTGGCGAGGATAGTGAGCACGCGGATATCGGGGCTCATGCCGGGATAGGGCAAGCCGCTGAAATCGATGAGGTCCATCATGGCGGCGAGATCTTCGCCGGTTACGACCAGCTTGGAAGAGCCGCTCATGGCATCGGGCTGAACCTCGGTATGCAGCACGACCCCATCAATCAGGACTTGGGGGATGCCGGGGAAGGTAACAAGGAGCACGACGCGAAGAAGAGGGAATGGCGCGCCGCCGGCAAGAAGAAAGAATGTTTCGAGAATGCCTTTGTCTGCCAGCGTGAACGTTAGCTGGAAGCCGCTGCGGCCGGTTGCGCTCTCGTGGACTTCCGCGGAGACGAGCGCGTCGGCAAGCGGCTTGGGGGCCGGCAATGGTTCCATCGGCCCGACCAGCAACGTGAGATAGAGCGGACTAACCATTGCGTGCCCCGGAGGGAATTCCCGAGACCAGCGGAAGCTGGATCACGGTGCCCGGCTCTGCGGTGACCTTGTCTGGGTCGAATGCGGTGTTGGCGTCGGCGATCATCCAGAAGAGGATGGGATCGCCGATGTAACGTGCGGCGAGATTGTCGAGCCGGTCACCGATGACGACGCTGTAGTTTTGTGTCTGCGGATAGATGCTGGCCTGCGGGATGATGCGGCGCGACAGATACGCGATGACAGTCCCATCCGGAAGGGTCATCTGCTCGACGGCGTTGCCGTAATAGCGGCTGCTCGGATTTGTTGGCGCGCCGGTGCCCGCCGCCGATTGCACCAGTGCCGCCAATGCGTTATCCATTGCGTTCTCCTTTCGAGATTGCCGCTCAGGCCTTTGAAGCGAGACCTTCCTTGCTGATCTGGTATGCCATGTAGAGTGCGCCCGCCGGGGTGAGGAAGCCGACGTCGTTGACATTGAGGACCCGCATCGCGAGCGAAACCTTGGCGCGTATGGGATTAAGCCGCGGGTCAAAAGCTTCTTCGGCGATCTCGATGCCGGTGAGGCGGACGGGCGTCACGCGGTTCGGCCCCCAGACGAACAGCGTGAGATTGGAGGACATGGGCAGGATTTCGATGGTGCCGATCAGCGATAGCACTTCGTTCGCGATGAGGATCGAACTCGATGGATACACGAGCAATTCAAGCACTGCGAGCTGAGGTTGGATGCCGAGGCTCAGCGCGGTGGGGTCAGAGGCAGCCAACTGGTCCGTCGCGTCAATCTCCACGTCGCACGAGATTGTTTCGATGGGCGGCCCTTTGAGACGCAGCACTTCGGTGCGATCGGGTTGGTCGCCGACGCTCTGCGGCTTCAAACTCCGCTTGATGGACTCAGGATTGTACTGCAGGTGAATGGTGTTTAACGGGATGCCGGTATTTGGCTCGAGAACCTGAATCGCACCCTTCTGCAGCAGCGGGGAAATGTTAGCCACGTGTCGTCCCTCCTGCCGTGATGGCGCCTCTCAGCGCCGTGGTGATTTGGGCTGCGGCGCGCTCGGGCGTGCTGCCCGCACGCATTTCACCGGCGTTCACGCGAGGGAAGCTCTGCGATTCGCCTCTTGAAAACGCGGGCTCAGCGAGTTGCGGCAGATGCGTGGATAGCTGGGTTTCAAGAGCAGCGACGAATTGCCGCTGCGAGCCGGCTGGGAGGCCTTCCACCACCAGACGGTCGATGTGAATGTGAAGCGCTTTCGAGTTCATTCCCACCCCCGTGTTTCCGCCGCGGGCAGCGGCTTGTCGAGCTTGGCGTATTCGGTACGCGCGGCGGCGGCCACGTGGCGCATGGAAATCGCCGAGTCTTGATCGGCGGCGAGGAATGCCGCCAGCAATGCAATATTACGAATAACTCCTCCTGTGACACTGAGCTGGGAGAGGCGCGCGAAATCCAAATTGGCCATCGGTGCAGCCGCAGGGAAAACGCCGCGCCAGATGCGTTCGCGGCTCGGCGCGTCGGGAAAAGGGAATTGCACCACGAAGCGAAGCCTGCGCTGGAATGCAGTGTCGAGGGTGTTGTGCATGTTGGTGGTGAGAATGGCAATGCCGCGGTACGACTCCATGCGTTGCAGCAGGTAACTGATCTCGAGGTTGGCGTAGCGGTCGTGACTGTCGCGCACCTGGCTGCGTTTGCCGAACAGCGCATCGGCTTCGTCGAAGAGCAGGATGGCGCCGCTACGTTCCGCGGCGTCGAAAATGCGGCGCAGATGCTTTTCAGTTTCACCGATGTATTTGCTGGTTACCGTGGCGAGATCGATCTGGTAGAGATCGCGGTCGAGCTCACGCGCCAGAATGCCGGCGGCCATGGTTTTGCCGGTGCCGCTGGGGCCGGAAAACAAGGCGGAGAGACCAAGACCGCGGGAGTATTGCTGTGAGAATCCCCAGTCATGCAGCACAACGGAAGCCTGGCGTGCGTTGGCGACTATCTGCCGAAGCACGTCAAGTTGCGGTTCGGGGAGCACCAGGTCATCCCACGCGGCGTGAGACTCCGTGCGAGCCGCGAGATCGTCCATGGAACGCCGCGCCGATACGCGGCAAAGGCGCCAAGCGCTCTGCGATGGCCCATCGCAGGCGATTCCAAGCGAGATTTCCTCCCTCACCGTCGCGGCAGCATCGCGGATCTCGGACGGTTCGAGGGCGAAGACATCGACAAGCTCGTCGAGCCGTCCTTCCATTTGCGCCGCGATGGGACCAAGATGCGTGACCCACAGCTTCTTGCGCTCCGCATGCGTCGTAGACGGGGCGTCCACGCGGACACCGGCAATGCGCTCCGCCGTAGACCCATGTTCCATCTCGATGGCGACCGGTGCATTCACGCGCGTGAGCCATGACTCAAGGACCAAGGGGTTTTCGAGCCGCGCCGTCCGCACCAGAAGTGCCGTGGGACAAAGCGCCGATTCCCGCGTGATAGCTCGCGCCAGGGCCTCGCGTTCTGCGGCCGAGGCGGGCAGATCGGCGGCATCGAAACTCAACGGACGCGCGCCGGTGAGGCTACTGGAGGCGCAGAACAGTGCCTTGCGCTGCTCCGCGTTGCTTCCCGTGATAAAAAGCGGGGCGCGCGCGTTGCTGCGCCAATGGGCAACAATGCGCATCGCCGGTTCGCTCGCGGAGGGCGCATCGTCGCAAAGGAGCGGATGCATCAGTGATTCGAGCCGGTCATCCAGCGCAGGCACACCCAGCAGGAATTGGAGTACGCGCTCGTCGATTTGAAGTGGCGCGTGCAGCAAAGGACCGGGACCAATCTCCAGCAATCTCCAATAACGTAGAGGCCGCTGGCCGCCGAGGGCGCTCCAGTGGGGGACATCGAGCACGCTCATGGCCGCCCCAAATGTCGCCGGGGCAAGGGGATGCGCGTCAGGCATGGCAGCGCTGCACGCGGCCTGAAATCGTGGATCGACCGCGACGCCGGCGCAGAGCAGCAATGTGTCGAGTTCGAAAGGGCTCAGATCAAAGATGGTGCGCAGCTGCTCCGCGGGGTTGGGTTGGCCCGCGGCGGCTGGTGCGCCCCGCTCTCCAAGCACGGAAGTGAACGATCGTTCGTTGCCGTTCCGTGAATCCGAGTACGGCAATTCCCCGATACGGTCAATTGAATCGCGCGCATGGCGCTGAATGCAGGCCAGCACCCGTTCCAACTCCTGCCAGAACGCACTTGCCGCGAGTTCGCTAACGGGCGTCATGGGGTCACCTGTACCTGAGGAAGATACTGCCCGAATGTGGGACTGGCGGAGTTGGTATCAAGGGTGATGACGCTCTGGGCGCCGTCGATTTCAACCCGTAGGGGATACGTCCCAGCCACGGTGGTTGAGGGCACGGTAACGGTGATTGTTGGCGACGTGGCGGGTCCGCTCAAAGGGCGCGGGGGCACGGGAATGGCCTGGTCGCCGATGTAGACCACTGCTTCCTGCACGACACCGACAACCGGGTTGAGTGTGAGCGTGAGAGGGCTTCCAATTGTGGCTTGAATGGGAGGAATGGCAGGCAACTGAATGACGGGCACAACCTGGAATGGAAACGGATTGGAAGAGAAGCCCGAATGGGGCCGCGTCGAACTTGGGAATGTGACAGTGCGCAGGATGCGCACACTGTGTGTGCCGGCAAAGAGGGTGTTCGGGACCGCGACGCGAACGGCTGATCCTTGCACGGTGAGCGCGGGGATTGCGGTGGCCTGGTCAAAGGAGACCTGGGTTGAGGGTGGTGTGTCGCCGAGGAAGTTGCTGCCCGTGATGGTGAGAACCTGGCCCAGCGGGGCCATCGCCGGAGTGACTGCCTGGATGATCGGGCTGATGAGCGGTAGCGCGACGAGCGAGCGCCGCTGCACGGGGAGGTTTGAGGCGTAGCTCTGGGTGTCCTGAATGACAACGACGGAAACCTGGTAGGAGGTTGTGGGTCGATAGTGCGTCTGGAACGCGGTCCACAGGCGATAGATCTCTTCGGTCGTGAGTGTTTCCGGCGTGATGCGGATGTGTTCGACCTGGCTTGCTAGCGTGCTGCCCGAAATGAGTTGGTTTTCGATGGGCGCGGGCAGGACTGCGACGAGGTCTTCGAGTGCCTGTTCGATCAGGCTGCGCGGAACCACGGGCGTATTGTGAAACACCTGCATGGCCCAGGCGAGAAGGATTTCGGCATCGAAGGGATTGCTGCCGTACGCGGTAATCAAGTAGTGCAAATTGATGGCCAGCGGTGGATTGCTGAGCCGGCTGCCGTTGGCACCCATCGAAGGCAAGTCGAGGTTGCGCAGCGCAGGGTTGATGCTTGCGTAGTAGAGAAAGATGTTGAGCTGCGCGGTCTCATCCGGACCGGTAACGACGAGGTCGGGAGCCAGGTTGGTGATGCCTGCCGCGCCGCCCAGAATGGTGGATGGGCCGCCGAGGCTGAGGGCCGTTGTGAGCAGCGACTTGAGAACGGCGCTGACGCCGCCGACCGCGAGGTAGTCGCTCATGAACTTGCTCCGGACTTGCCGCGCAGAAAGTCGTCAAGCGTTACGCGGGGTTTGAACGGCGCAACAGCACGAGGAGTTTCCGTGCGAGGCGCGCGCAACTCGATACTTCCAATGGTGATGTGAATTTCGGTGTGCTCGGTAGCGGATTCGAGAGGAGAAACGACGGTTGATTCGGGCAGCCGCGGACGCGCCGAGCCGGCCTCTTGCCTTATCGGCGCAATCTTTGGTTTTCTCTGATCGGGCCGGCCCGACGCGGATTGAGAATTACTGAGACGCGGCGCAGCCGGCTCCCCAGTCGCTTCAAGAGGAATCGACGTCACTGTTTGGACTTCGAGAACATTCGGGCTTCCCGGCTGTGACGGCACAGAGGCTTGCGCGGGGGGAAGCGTGTTGGAATGCAATCCTTCGTTGCTGGATGGTTCGCGACGTGAGAGGACCACTATCTTTGCCGGCGTGAGATTGGCCTTCATTCACGGTTTCACGCGAGTCTGGCAAAACATGGCTGCCAGCGTCGACACGGACCTCCCGCGAGGACGGATAACGGCGGAAGGAGATTGCCGGGTGATGGGTCCGAGACCGTTCGATAGTGGTGCGCTCGCGAAGGTTTCTTCGGTTGGCATGCCAAGTGCGGCAGCCGCGGTTTGACGCGAACGTAGCAGCGGCTCGACGCCGGGCAACGTCCCGCGTGTGCGCTGCACCATCCTGTTGATCAAACCGCTCATGAGTTCAGCATCTCCAGGTAGGCATTGCGACGCGCCGGGTTCATTGCGGTGATGGCGCGCTCGCTCCATCCATAAGCCGAGGCCAGCCGGTGAATCTCCGCCAACAGACGCCTGGCGGCAACCCCTACCTCGCGCCAAAGAAACCCAGCGATATCAAAGTCAATTTCCGAGCGCTCCGCGCACGCTTCGCAGGTCAACGCGCACCTGACTTCAGCGGAAGCATTCAGCTGTTCGAATCGATCCAGCCAGTCAGCGTGCGCATTCAAGGCGGCGTCAGCGGATTCGATTCCCATGGTGCGAGCCAACAGTATCGCGCACGCATCGTCTTCAGTCGCCGAATCAACAACTGCGGCCAGATCGCTTGTATTGGCCGCACGCATGTGCATCTCGGCTTCCCCTTCGATCCACGTTTCTTCCGCGGCGGGGCATACTTCCCGACGAGAGATCGTCGGCATTCAGCGCGAATTCCAGCGGAGCATTGCACGCCGGGCAGGTTGCAAAAGCCTCGATGGTTCGACCGAAGCTGATGGAACGAAGTTCAAGCAGTTTCGCATTGCGTTCGGAGAGCGGCATCAATGCCAGGTTGGTTATGTTCGCCTCCGGCATCGCAAGTTCAAGCAGAGCCAACGGTCGCCACGGCTCGGGCGTGGAGAGTCCACGCTCCCAGGCAATGAGGATTCGTTCGCCGCTCAATGCGTTCACCGCATCTCCTTGCTCGTTCGCGATGCCCATGCCGGTAAGCTTTCTCGGGCAATGGACAGCAACCGACAGGCCTTGTCGCAGATTTGGGTTGGAAGGCAAATTCGCCAATGACAACCGAAGCGAATCGCGGGCATGAAGCCACGTAAGTCACTTCAGAAGCTAGCCGCGCCGTTATGCTCTCGTTGAGGTGAAGCTGACCTCAGTCGGTTCCGTGACTGAAACGTCGCGCTCCCATCCTTCGTTCTCAAGGATGATGTGCTGGATGGCGACCGCGTTGGCGTTGGCATCGAGATCGGGTAGAGCCTGATATTCCGATACCCACGCGCGGTATATCTTGTAGCTGATTGCCAGTTGGCCAGCTTCGTTGTAAAAGTCAAGGATTACGTCCTTGCGAAAATCCGCGAGCGACACTTCTGAACCCAGCCCTGCTTTGATTTGCCAGACTTTCGCGGCCCACGCTTCGAAGTCGACATCGTGGGTAACGCCGCGCTCGAGCGTGATGGGTCCGAATTCCGTACGGCCGGGCGATTTGCGGCTGGTGCTTGGGTCTCCGCCCTCGCGGTGTTTCACCACTTCAGTGGTTCGTTTCAACGCGGAGCATTTGCTGATGCCGGCAACGTAGCGGCCGTCCCACTTCAGGCGAAACTTGAAGTTTTTGTAAGGATCAAACCGCTGCGTATTAACTGAAAACTCCGTCATGATTCACCTCTCCAGGTTGGCGTGTGCTAGTCGAGTCAAAAGCTGAACGCAATGCGCCGCGAGTCGCAATTGTGCCGGAGCTAGGAGCCGGTTTGCCCGGCCAACTGTTCGATCTGGATGACCACGAATTCGGCGGGTTTGAGCGGTGCAAAGCCGACCAAAATGTTAACGATTCCCAGGTCGATATCGGTTTGCGTCGTTGTTTCGCTGTCGCATTTGACGAAGTAGGCTTGCGATGCGGTGGTGCCCTGGAAGGCTTGTTTCTTGAAGAGCGAATCCATGAACGCTTCGACGTTGAGCCGAATCGCAGCCCATAGCGGCTCGTCGTTGGGTTCGAAGACCACCCACTTCAAACCGCGGTAGAGGCTCTCCTCGAGATAGAGGGCCGTGCGCCGCACCGGCACGTACTTCCACTGGTCGGCCATGGCATCGGCGCCCTTAAGGGTGCGCGCGCCCCACAGCACAGGACCGTAAAGCGGGAAGGTGCGGAAGCAGTTGAGGCCCAGCGGATTGAGCGCGCCGTTTTCCTGGTCGCTCAAGTTGTAGGTCATGTTCTGTACACCGTTCAGCGTGGCCTCAATGCCGGCAGGAGCCTTCCAAACACCGCGTGTAGCATCGATGTTCGCATAGACTCCGGCTACCACTCCGGAGGGCGCGAAGGTGCGCAGTTTGCCGTTATTCATGGCGTCGGCAAGGCGCAGTCGCGGGAAGAATGCGGCGCCGTTGCGATCGACCACACCGATACCGTTCGACTTCCAGTCGACCGCTCCGGCCACGGTTTTCACAGCAGGCGGTGGGTCGATCAGCAGCATGGCGCGGCGTTGATCGCATAGCGCGATGGCTGCCGAGTAGATCTCGACGGCATTGATATTAGGGTCGTTGGAGTTGGGATCGCCGGGAAGAGCGCGCGCGGCCTCGGGGATGCTGAGAAGGTTGAATAGATCCACCTTGTTCAGCGCGTAGATCCCGGAGAAGGCCAGAGGGTCGCCGATTAACTCGTTACTTTGCGGGAGCCCGGACGGTGCGGTGGCCTGCGTACAGGTGATCGCGGGCAGCGGGTTCGCGGTCGCGCCGCCGAGCGCGTAGTGCGCTACGTTTGTGTTTGTCGGGGGATTCAACCCCAGCGCAACGGAAGCATCGTGCCCGGATCCGGGCGTGCCAAATGAAATCAAGGCGTCCGGCTGGTTGGGCAGCGATGCTCTCACGTTGATTCCGGTGCCGGTGCCATTGGGAGCAGCGGAGCAGGTGACGGATGCGTTCGCAACATTAACCATCAACCAGTTGTTCAGAGCCTGCTGAAGCTGGGCGGCCAAGCCGGTTACGGTTTGCGAGATGCTCTGCCCATTGCCAATCACCTTGATAGTGACGGGCGTGGAGGATACATGGGGCAGCGTAAGAACGATGTTGCAATCCGCGTTTGCAGTTGGAGTGCCGCCACCGAGGGTGGAATTTACCCCGCCTGCGCCGGTGATGGAGAGGGGTGTGCCCAAAACGCCCGTGGAGAGCAGCGCAGTTGGGGTCGCGGGGAGATTGGTCGAAACGCTGATCAACTGCGAGCCGTTGTCAAAATCGTTGACAACTGAGGTCACGAAGTTCTGGCGTGTGTTATCCAGTGTCACCGAAGGGAAGTATTCGGTGGTTTGATCCATCAGGTCGGTTACGGTCAGGTTAAAGGCAAGCGGATCGCCTGTGGTGGTGCTGAGATCGAGCCCCACGACGTCGATATCGATCAGCAGTTGACCGTTAGCCCACAGGCCGGAACTCAGCGCAGTGAATGTGACTTCGCCCGAAGAGATTGAAACAGCTGCGTAGGGCACAGGCGTCGGAGGCCCGGCCGGATAGTGCATGGGCGAACGCACCACGTACGCCTGGGTGCCGCCGTTCTGGAAGAACTGCTGTACGGCGTAGCTCACTTCGCTGTTGGAGGCGAGGCCCCCATACAAGCGTTCGAAGTCAGAGAAGCTGAAGATTTCCTGGGCGCGGTTGTCGATGCCGCGCGCGGTGTAGCCCACAAAGGCTGCGATGGAAGTGGCCACGCCTGCAATGGTGTGGACGGGGCTGGGGAGCTCCTGAATGTACACGCCAGGATAGGTGTAACTGCTGGACATAGTTTTCCTCCGGCCGGCTGGATGGGCTTTGGAAACTGCGCAGGCAACAGGGATTTTCGTAGTGATTCAACGAATCCGCAAGATTTGAGGGGGAAGCGAATTCACAAGGCCCTGAGGCACGTCTATCGAACGAGTGGGCATCGTCTCAGAATTGCCGGGGCGAGTCAAGTTAAACTTAATTGTCATGTCAAAAGGCGCAGAATGAGTTAGATATCGAACCATCGTTGCATCGGCCTCAGGGGGGATAAAAAGCTGTGCCGATGTAAAAGCAGGTTTACCAGAGAGATAATACCCCGCAGCCAAGATGAGTCGAGAGAAGCGGAGCGAAAATCTGTGATCAAACGTGCTGCACGGCCTGCGCGAGGTGGCTGAGGCTCGACTTGGCGTCGCCGTAGAGCATCGAAGTGCAGGCCTTGAAGAAAAGCGGGTTTTCGAGGCCGGAAAAGCCGCGTCCCTGGCCGCGTTTCAGCACAATGACGCTTTTGGCGCGGTCGACTTCGAGAATCGGCATGCCGGCGATGAGCGACTTGGGATTGTCGCGAGCGTCGGGATTGACCACGTCGTTTGCGCCGATGACGACGGCTACATCTGTCGATGAAAACTCTGGATTGATCTGTTCCATTTCATAAAGCGATGAGTAGGGGACGTTAGCTTCGGCGAGGAGCACGTTCATGTGACCGGGCATTCTACCCGCGACTGGATGGATGGCGTATTTGACGGTGACACCGCGTTCTTCGAGTAACTCGGCAAGTTCGCGGACGGCGTGTTGGGCCTGCGCTGTAGCGAGGCCGTAACCCGGCACGAAGACGACGCGGCTGGCGAACGCCAACTGCATCGCGGCGTCGTCGAGGGAGATTTCCCGCATCACCCCGCCGGTGTCGGAAGAGGCTTCAGCGACAGTAGCGCCGAACCCACCGAAGAGCACGTTGGTGATGGAGCGGTTCATGGCCTTGCACATGAGCACGGAAAGAATGAAGCCCGAAAAACCATCCAGCGTCCCGGCGATGATGAGGACATTGTTACCGAGGACAAAGCCGGTGGCAGCGGCGGCGAGACCGGCGTAGGAGTTCAACAGCGACATGACGACCGGCATGTCGGCTGACCCGATGGGAATGACGAGCATGACCCCGAAGACGAATGCAAGGCCAAGCATCGTGTAGAAGATCACTTGGGCGTCGGGGTGAATCCAGAAGAAGAGGAAGCAGCCAGTCATGCCGAGGGCGATAGCGAGATTGAGGAAGTTCTGGCCGCGGAACTGGACGGGTTTGCCCTGAATGATGCCTTGCAGCTTGGCGGCCGCGATGAGCGAGCCGGTGGTGGTGAGCGCGCCGAGCATAATTTCGAATCCGAGTGCGCCGCGCTTGATGGGTCCGAGCTCATTGATATTGACCATGAACTCGCCAACACCGACGAGGGCCGCGGCCAGGGCGCCAAATGCGTGCGAGAGCGCGGTTCGCTGCGGCATGGCGGTCATGGGTACGGTGACTGCCATCCACGCGCCGATGATGGATCCCAATGCGAGGCCGGCGATGATCCAGGTCCAGGTGATGATGTGGGCACCGACGAGCGTGCCGACGATGGCCGCGAACATGCCGCCTTCGGCCAGGAACATCCCCCGGCGGGCGGTGTCGGGATGGGACATCATCTTGAGCGAAAGAATGAATAGGATGGAAGCGATGAGGTAGGTTGCTTCCATGAAGTAGCTGGTGAGGGTCACTTCGCCACCGCCTTGGTCTCGGACTTCTTGCGGAACATTTTGAGCATGCGATCGGTGATGCCGAAGCCACCCACCACGTTGACCGTTGCGGTGGTAACAGCCACAAAGCCGAGGATGTGCGCAGGAAGCGGGTAGCCTTTAGCGCCGGCCAGCACTAGCGAGCCGATGAGCGAGATGCCGGAAATAGCGTTGGTAGCGGACATCAGGGGCGTGTGCAGCAGAGGAGGCACGCGGCTGATGACCTGGTAGCCAAGGAATGCGGCGAGGGCGAAGACGTAGACCGAAGCGATAAGGACGGCAGGATTCATTGGGTTCCTTGGATTGAGCTTGTAGCTCGTAGCCGGTAGCTTGTAGCTGCGTGTGCGAGCTACGAATTGGTCGTTAGCGACTCAAGCAATTTGGCGACGCGCGGATTTACCGCCTTCCCCTGGTGAGCAACACAGGCGCCTGCCAGAACCTCGTCGGCAAGGTCGATGCTTAGCTCGCCCTTCTTGACGATCAGGCCAAGAAAGTTGAGGACGTTTCGTGCGTAGAGCTGACTGGCGTGCACTGGAACTTCGGCGGGGAGATTGAGAGGCGCATACAACGTAACTCCCTCAATCTCCTGGATGACACCAGGCTTGGTCAGTTCGCAGTTGCCGCCCGCGGGCGCAGCGAGATCTACCAGCACCGAGCCGGGCCGCATGGCGTCGATTGCATCGCGGCGGATCAAGCGCGGTGCGGGACGTCCCGGAACCTGCGCTGTGGTCACAATTACATCGGAGTGCGCGGCGGTTTTGGTGATGAGGTCGCGGCCGCGATCAAGGGCTTCTTCGCTAAGTTCGGCCGCGTAGCCACCACCGCCTTCCGTGGCGATTCCGCCAAGATCGACGTCGAGAAACTTCGCGCCGAGGGACCGCACCTGCTCACCCGCAGCGGCGCGTACATCGTAGGCTTCCACAACGGCTCCAAGACGGCGCGCGGTGGCGATGGCCTGAAGACCCGCGACGCCTGCGCCGATCACGAAGACGCGCGCGGGCGGAATGGTGCCGGCCGCGGTCATAAGCATGGGAAAGAGGCGCGGCAGGCGGTCGGCGGCCATGATCACGGCTTTGTATCCTGCCACAGTAGCCATGGAAGACAACGCATCCATCGACTGTGCGCGCGAAATCCGCGGAATCAACTCCATGCTGAAGAGGGTTGCGCCACGTTCGATTGCGGGAAGCAAGACAGCGGGCGCATCAAGAGGCTTCAAGAAACCGATCACTACTGAGGCGGCCTTGAGACGCGCCTGGTCTTGGGCGGTGAGAGTGTTGACAGTGGGCAGCAGATCAGCTGCGGCGAGGAGGGCGTTGCGATCGGCGGCGATGATGGCGCCGGCGTCCCCGTACGCCTGGTCCGACGCGCCCGCCGCTGCTCCCGCTCCCGCTTCCACTGCGATTTCAATACCCTGGGCCCGCAGTCCTTTGAGGCTCTCCGGCAGCAGGGCAACACGTGTTTCGCCCGGAGAAGACTCCTTCAGTATCCCAATAAGCACCAACGCCTCCGTGACGAAACGGGAAATGAGGAATGCACGGACAATATCCCGTTGAGCGCAGGAGTGTCCATGGTTTTCATGTTGAATTATCGAGGGGCGGCGGAGGGAAGTCTTGTGATCCTGGTCACCTGAAGATGTCTGAGGCGTGTGACTGAACAATCGGCCCGTCGGAGTTTGCCATGGAAAGGAGATTCAACAGGCTTCTGACCCCATAGTGCTATTCTCAGCCCCTACAGGGAAGGTTGCGATGGCAAGACGATCGTTTCTCCGTCAAATGTTGGCGGTTCCATTTCTCGGGATGAACTCGTGGGGCGAGGCGAGCCCTTCGAAGTCTCTCAAAATCATGATGAAAAGCGCGTGGGGATCCGATGATCCGACCAAGGCTGCATTCCCGTTTCTGCATGGGCTGGCGCTCTCCGAAGCGGGTCATTCTGTGCAGATCTTTCTGCTCGGAGAGGCAGTGTCGCTGATGCGTAAGTCGGTGGCGGGCGCGGTAGTGCCCGTAGGGTGGCCTCCTCTGGGCCAGACGATGACGAAGGTGGCTGCGAGGCACGTGCAGATTTACGCGTGTGGCGCATGCAGCCGGGCAAGGTCGGTGGAACAGGGCGATCTGGATCAGTGGGGAGCGAAGTTCGGAAATCCCGCGATCTTCGTTTCGCTGGTGGAGTGGGCGGATCGAGTCATCACGGAGTAAGGCGAACCAAGGTTAGAAGGCGCCATCGCGAGAATGAAGCAGGGCAGGTCGAGGACCAAGGCCGCCCTGCAAGTGCCGTCTACTTCGGCAGCGGCGCGGTGCCCGTGACCGTAAATTCCGCTGCGGACTTGGCTTCTGTCTCCTGCGGTTGGGCGCCTCCGATCGTCAGCGTGTATTTGCCAGGAAGGATGGAGCGGTTGCCTTGATCGTCCACGCTCGAGATGGAGCGCGGATCAAACTGAAGCTTCACGGCCTTGGTAACTCCCGGCTCGAGATGAACGCGTTCGAATCCAACGAGGGAATGGATAGGACCACCCTGCTGGGGCGTCTTGACGTAAGCTTCCACCACTTCGTCGCCGGCGACCGCGCCGGCGTTGGTCACCGTGAGCGTTGCGTTCAGCGGATCTCCGGCCTTCAGCGTTTCAGCCGAGAGCTTGATCGGCCCGTACTTGAACTTTGTGTAACTCAAGCCGTAGCCGAATCCCCACAGCGGTTTGCCTGCAAAGTAGCGATAGGTTCGGCCTTTGATGGAGTAGTCAGTGAACTCGGGCAGGCCGTCGAGGTTGGCGTAAAAGGTGACTGGGAGCCGCCCCCCGGGATTGCTCTCGCCGGCGATTGTCCGGGCGATGGCGGTGCCTCCCTCGACGCCCGAATACCAAGCTTCCAGAATGGCCGCGGCATGCTCGTTGGCCCAGTTGAGAGCCACCGCACTGCCGCTCTGCAATACAACGATGAGTGGTTTGCCCGTTGCAGACAACGATTCAAGCAATCTCTGCTGCGGTGCGGGCAGATCGAGGCTGGTGCGATCGCCGCCGGCGAAACCCGCGATCTTGATGGGCATTTCCTCACCTTCCAGCTGAGGTGAGAGCCCGACGAATGCGATGACGACATCAGATTCCCTGGCGCGCGCGACGGCTTCGTCAATCTGCGCTTGCGCCGGGGCCTGCCACTCGAGGGTGACTCCGCCGCCGGACTGATCGCCCGAGTGCGCATACTCGAGCCGGAATTCGTGCTCCCTCGTATCGGAGAAGTCCACCGGAATGACGGGCGATTTGAAAAACTTCATGACAGGTGGGGCGGTGGGTGAAGCTCCCGGCGCGGTGATGAAGTTTCCCATCGCAGAAAGATCAGTTCCAGCGCGAAGATTGCCTTCGCCCACCACCTTGCCGTCGATCACAAGGCGATAGCTCTCAGTTGGGGAGTAGGGAAAGCTGTCGCCGATCTGGAGTGTAAAGACGTAGTGCCCGGGCGCGGGAGGGGTGAGCGTGCCCGTCCACCGCACGGAGTAATCGTGGGTCTGGATCTGCGCGACGGGCGCGGCGTTCTCCCAGTCGGTCTGCACTGCGGGCTCGGTTTCAGTAGCAACGGGTCGGCCGGTCCAGTCGGGGGTTGCAAAGAATTCCGTCTTGAGGCCCTTGTTGAGGCCGAACGCTGTCCGAGGCACCGGCACCGCAAAGTTCTCCGCGAGCGTGGAACCTTGGGCGTAGAGGATGGGCGAACTCTTGAACTGGCGCAGAATGCCGTCGAGCGGTGTGACCGGTCGCAATGGCGTTCCGACGTAGTTGCCAAGGATGGAAGGAAGCAGATCGGCAGTGGGACCGATGACGGCAATGTGGCCCGGCGCGCTCTTGAGCGGCAGGGCGCCATTGTTCTTGAGCAGGACGAAGCTTTCTTCAGCGGCGCGCATCGAGATCTGGCGGTTGGCATCGGATGCGGTTTCGGAGAAGGGAATCTTGTCCAGGGGGTTGGAGCCCTGCGGATCGAACATGCCGAGTTTGAAGCGCGCGGCGTAGAGGCGTTCAGCGGCCTGGTTTACTTCATCTTCACTGACCAGACCCTTCTTGACGGCTTCGGCCAGGGTGTTGAATCCGGGAGTCCACATGCTGCAGGAGAGATCGGTTCCAGCCTGCAAAGACAATGCGGCCCCATGCATGATATCCGGCGCCTTCTTGTGTCCCTGACTCACGTCGACGATGGCGCCGCAATCGGAAACCACGAAGCCCTTGAAGCCCCAGGCATCGCGGAGGTGCTCTTTGAGGAGCATCTTGTTGGTGCATGCGGGGAACTCGTCGATGGAGTTGTAGGCGCACATGACGGAGGCCACGTGACCCTCGGTGACGGTGGCGCGGAAGGCGGGCAGGTAAGTCTCCTCTAGGTCGCGAGGGCTCGGGTCTACGTTGAAGGTGTGGCGCTGGCTCTCCGGTCCGCTGTGCACGGCGAAGTGCTTGCTGGTGGCCACAGCGCGCAGGTGGTCAGAATCTTTGCCCTGCACGCCACCAATGAAGGCGATGCCGAGACGCCCGGTCAGGAACGGATCCTCGCCGTAGGTTTCCTGTCCGCGGCCCCAGCGCGGATCGCGAAAGATGTTGATGTTGGGGGACCAGAAAGTGAGACCGTAGAAGATACGGTGATTGCCTTCACGCTGAGCCTGGTTGAACTTGGAACGCGCTTCGAGCGAAATGATATTCCCCATGTTGCGAACCATGGAGGGGTCCCATGTGGCCGCCATGCCAATGGCCTGGGGAAACACAGTGGAATAGCCTGCCCGCGCCACTCCGTGCAGAGCCTCGTTCCAAGTCTGGTAGTCGGGTATGCCCAGCCGCGGTATCGAGGTCGCCCAGTCCTCGAGTTGCGTGGCCTTCTCCTCGAGAGTCATACGGCCGACCAGGTCATGGGCGCGCTCTTGCGGGGAGAGAGTGGTATCGAGATACGCAGGTGCCTTGGTTGTTTCCTGGGCGGCGAGCGCAACCGAGAAAGAATATAAGAGCAAGGCGGTGAGCAAACGGCGGTACGAGATCAATTCATCCTCCAGGATGCGACCAGGCCATTCCGGAGACTCCGATCACGCAGTGAGAACGAACGCGAGGCTGTCGCTAGCCGGAAAGGGCAGACGGAGGAACTCTAACCGACGGGGGTGATTCCGGCCAACTTTGCCGTCTGCCCTTGCCCGCCGATTTCGCTCGTTTGTTGCCTCAAACCATGCATTCCGACGCCGCGGTTACCACTGATTCCATGCGCTCGAGCTGCCCCCGCATTCGCAGGAACTCCGCTTTCCCGGCGAGGGGCTTGAGGCGAGGATCTGCGAGCGTCTGGAAAAACCACGGACAGCGGGCTTCTTCGGCTGCCCGCAACTCGGCGATCGCACCATCCACATCTCCCAGGGCTGCATAGGCGCCGGCGGTAAAGGAACGCAGTACATAACGTTCACGTCCCAACCACTGCAGACGCTCGAGGATCTCTCGTGCCTCACTGCGGCGGTTTCCTCGAGCCAGGGCGTAGGCCTCGATTGCGGGTGCAATGTCGAGAAGCGGCTGCCTCAATGCCACTTCATGGGCCAGTTCCGCAGCCCGGTGTGGATCGTCGTTGAACGCAAGGATCAGGGCAGCGCAGAGTTCGACCCGCTCGTCTCCGGGGAACAGGGCCAACGAGTTTTGTGCCACGTCAAGGCTCTCCCGCGTTCTTCCGGCCAAGTGGTGAGCCCATGCCAATTGGGCCTGTAGAGAGGGCGACCAGGGATCGTCACGCAGCGCTTCGGCTAGAAGATGATGGGCTTCTTCGAACCGCCAGCGGCTCAAGGCAAGCATGGCGCGCAAAACCTGATTCGATGAGCCGTGCTCGGAGGAGCTTACGCGGTTGATCATCTGGAGAGCGAAGCCCAGGTTGTGTTCCACGTGAAACAGGATCCACCCGAGTGCAGGCAGAATAGCCGCGGACATGTGCTCTGTCTCGGGAATCGCATCCGCCGCGCGCCGAACCTGCTCTGCCCCGACGGAGGGTGATTCGAATCCGTACAGGCACTGATTGACGGAGAGCCGTATCAACTCCTTATGCGCCCCCACGCAGTTGGGATCCAGGTCGGCGGCGCGCAGCAAAAGTCCCTCTGCATTGCGCATGCAATGAGGGTCCCGGCTTTGGCTCTCGTAGCGACCTTGAAGAAATGCCTCGCGGCACGGGCTGTCTGATTCTTCCTCATCGTCCTGATTGCGCGAAGCCGGTATCGAAACCAAATCCGGTCCTCCGAGATGAAATGCCAGGCGCTCCAACAGCCGCCGTTCAAGTGCCGCCGAATGTTCGCGCGGACCCAGAACCTCCTCGACCCAGATCTGCTTTCCGTCGGGAACGCGAAGCATCTCGGCCCGCACTCTGAGGAACAGTGTCGAGGTTTGCACGGTTCCGCTCAGGACAAGGTTAGCGTCCATCTTTCGGCCGACCTCTACAGCGGTAAAGCCCCGGGCAGCCATCGTGCAAACCGAACCTGGGGCCAGGATACGTACCACCGCTGGTTGGAGATTGCGAAGATGCACGGCTGCATTTTCCGCAATCGCCGGGCCGAGATACGGGGGTACGAACATCCTGCCCGTAAAGGGAAGGATCGCAAGGCGTGGCAAGGCGCGTTCTTCCCGTGGCTCCGGGACATGACAATGCACGGGCGACTCGAGGCGGTATCCCCGCTTGTAAATAGTGCGAATGCGCACTTCGGTGCCGAGACGCGAGCGCAGCGAAGAGATGCATCGCGGAACGCTGTCGGAGGTGACGTACACGTCCGGCCAGAGCACTTCTTTCATTTGCAGGGGCGTCACAATGCGCCCTGGGTGCGTCAACAGCACCCTGAGCGCGGCCAACTCCTTGGGAGCCAGATGAATGGCCTCACCAGCCCGGAGCAGGGTGCCGTCGGGCTCGAGAAGGAGATCGCCAAACGTATAACATTGTTCTGCTTCGAGGTCCGTACGCGAGGAAACACGGTCCATCCCGCACCCACATTCTCAGGAGGAACGCCCGGCGGACTGTCAACCTCAAGCGTGGCCTTGGGGCCGAAATCCGCGGATATGGCGGGTCCCCCCTGCGGAAAGACCTCGAGGAAGAAGCATCAGCTTACCAGAAGATTTCAAAATCCACGTATTCCGCGGCTGATTCTACGATTATCCTCCCGTTTTGTCGGCAACTCAGGCCAGCGCGTGGGATCGTGTCTTATGAGTAACGGTGGGATGGTTACCCTGTCGTTTTTATGTGAGCCAGATCACAAACGCCGGAGAGAATCTCTCCAGCGTCGCGACTGCCCCGCAGGGCCCGAAAACCCGCCGTTCAGTACTTCGACTTGAGCGCGTACGTCAACCCCATCGTGAATTGGAACGAGTTGCGCTTGGTGGGCGGTTCGGAGGCCGGAGGATCGTTCAGGTAACTGTCGATTGTCCCAATCGAGAAGCCAAGGTTCTTGTATGCAGGAAATGCGACGGTGTTGGTTTCATTGGCAGAGTAAGCGCGGGGTGTGTTGTAGGCCGGGATGAATTGAAACCCTTGCGTGTACGTCAGCAGTTTCATCTTCAGCATGTAGGACAACGCGAAGGTGGATCCAATGAGGTTTTGGCTGGTGCCGGAACTGCCG
Organism: uncultured Acidobacteriota bacterium; assembly: GCA_963744185.1. Classification (GTDB taxonomy): domain Bacteria; phylum Acidobacteriota; class Terriglobia; order Terriglobales; family Acidobacteriaceae; genus Telmatobacter. The sequence goes on from CAVUSR010000006.1 coordinate 238,326, forward strand.
CTGATGAATTCCTGCTTCTCGTATTGAACTGTTGCTTTCAAATCGGCCTGATGCCGCGGCGTGGAAAGGAACGTCCATCCCATTCCTCCGCCGTAAATCTGCTGGAGTTGCAGATCCTGCGCGAAGTTATGGTCGAAAGCGGCCTGGGCGAGTGCGAAGAATCGGGGCGACACATACTGATCGCGTTCCGCGTCGAAGTGGTAGATGGCCGATTTGGTGACGGTGGGAGCGATCAAGACGCCGCCCGAGGTATACGCGGGCTCGGTAATCTTTCCATAGGAGCCGCTAAAATCCAGCGAGGTGCGATTGCGCGGGTCGAGCCAGCCGACGGTCGGCACGACGCGGACAAGCCCCAGCGCGCCCGAAATGCTGTACTGGTTCTGCGTGGCCTGCACCAGCGTCGCGCCCGCCGTGGCCGCACCGTTCCAACCGGTCAGGATACCCGGTTCGTGATTCAGCTGCTTGTCCATCGTTGGCGCGTCGACGACGTATTGCACATTCTTGACGGGGATAGGTCCGGCCGGGGTTGCGCCTCGCACCGTGAGGGCTCCATCGGTCACATCCACGCTACCGGTTGGGATCTGGTTTGCGCGCCTGTTGCGGCCGCGTGTCACGTTCTTGTCCAACACCGCAAACGTTTGGCCCGAATGCAATTCTTTGATCTTGTCCCAACCCACGGTCACGTCACCGAGGGAATCGGTGTGAAACGTGATCTTCCCGGCAACCTCGCTCACGAGCTTGCCATGCAGGGTATCCCCGTCGCTCAGTACGAGAACGTCCAAAGCAGTTTTGGCGGGAGGCTGTTGTGCAGGACAACTTGTGCCGATGAATGCAGACTGTGGATATCAAAACAAACACGCGAGCGAGAGACAGAAGGTCAATGTCAAGAAAGATCATTTGCAAAATAGCCTCATTGGGAAATATGGGATGCGGAAAGATCGGCTCAGGAGTCTCTGCGCTTGAATGCGGGCTCGATCGGCTCCGTTGCAGCGTATACCGCGGTTGAGCGAAGGCGGTTGGGGCGTGAGGAATGCCAGTGCAAATTGGAGAAATAAGGTCCGATTAGGACGCCATACCCTGCTTTCATCTTACCAGTGGACGATGGCCGAAATTTCCAAAATTTCTCCTGTTTAGCCGATCTCGATTCGCGCAGTCTAGGGAACGGGGGTAGTCATGGCCAAGTCGGTGTCTTACGCGCAGTGGTCGCTTGAACCGTATTGTATTGGCATGAAGTTGCGCGCCCTACGCACGAGGAAGCGGCTCACTCTTTCGCGACTCGCCGCGGAAACCGGTCTCTCGACTGCTTTGCTGTCGAAGCTCGAGACAGAGCGCATGATTCCCACACTGCCGACACTGGCCACGATCTGCAGGATCTACGGTGTTGGAATGGGGCATTTCTTTTGCGAACCCACCAAACACAGCCTCTCCGTGACCCGCAAGACTCACCTCGAGGCCAGCGGACACACGGCGGATCATGTCGGACACATTCCCCTCAACCTGCCATCGGAAAATCCCTGTTTGATTGCCGAGATGATCGAATTGACATCGATCCCGTCTCAGTTTGCGGAATCCAACAATGAAGTCTGCGCATTTCTGCATGTTCTCGAAGGAACCTTGCACCTCGCCGCGGACGGTATGACCCAGACCCTGGAGGAGGGTGACTGCGCCTACATGGAGACGCGCATGCCCACCTCGTTCAGTTCCGAGGGCGACCATCGCTGTCGCGTGCTGGTGGTGAAGCCCGCCGGTCGACGTGAGGGGAAGTGAACCTCTCCATCGTTTGATCAGACACGGCTGTACGACTCCGGATGCCAGTCTGTAGGATGGTGTGTTCCTCAAGGACACGCGATGCGACCCAACGTAAACCTGATGAAAGCCACCCTGACCGGTGCGCTTGGCGGACTTCTCTTCGGCTTTGATACCGCTGTCATCTCCGGCGCCATCAAGGCTCTCAGCGATCTCTACCACCTGAGTGCCCAGGCCGAGGGATTCACCGTTTCGATCGCTCTGGCGGGGACGGTGATCGGAGCACTGGTCGCAGGTCCTGTGGGTCAGCGTCTCGGGAGTCGCGAAACGCTCCGCATCACGGCTGTGCTTTATTTGATTTCCGCGCTTGGTTGCGCCTTTGCCTGGAGTTGGCCTGCGTTGATGATCTTCCGCTTCCTTGGCGGCCTGGGTATCGGTGCCTCTTCTGTCCTGGGCCCGGTTTATATCGCGGAACTCGCTCCCGCAAAGTGGCGCGGGCGCCTGGTAGGCGTTTTTCAGTTCAACGTGGTTACCGGCATACTGCTGGCCTACGCGTCCAACTACATCATTCGCGAGATGCACTTCGGGGCGGCGGAGTGGCGCTGGCAGCTGGGCGTGGCGGCGCTGCCCGCATTCGGGTTCCTGCTGCTGCTGTTCGGTATTCCGCGCAGCCCTCGCTGGTCTGCATCGCAGAACCGCATCGACGAAGCATTGTCGGTGCTGAAGATGATGGGGGAACCCAATCCCGAGGCTGAACTCGCCGACATTCGCGCCGCCTTGCAGCAGGAACACGCCACGGCGCACGTCCCCGTGTTCCGCTGGAAATACCGCTACCCGCTGTTTCTTGCTATCACCATCGGTGCATTCAACCAACTCGAAGGCATCAACGCGATCCTTTACTACCTGAACAGCATTTTCGCGCGTGCCGGTTTCAGCCAGGTTTCCGGCGACTTGCAAGGGGTTGTGATTGGCGCAACCAATCTGTTGTTCACGATGGTGGGCATGGCGGCGATTGACAAATTGGGACGCAAGACGCTCCTGCTCACCGGCGCTGCCGGGACGGCGGCGTGCCTGGCGGGCGTGGCCTGGGTGTTCAATACCAACTCGCACCAGGGCGCGCTGTTGTGGCTGCTGGTCGTCTACATTGCGTTCTTTGCGCTCTCCCAGGGCGCAGTGATCTGGGTCTACATCGGAGAGGTCTTCCCCAACGCGGTGCGCTCCAAGGGCCAGGCGGTGGGCAACAGTTCGCACTGGATCATGAACGCGCTAATCGCGCAAATATTCCCCATTCTGGCGGCCCGCACCGGGGGCGCGCCCTTCGTGTTCTTCGCGGTGATGACGGTGGTTCAGTTTTTCACCGTGATGTTCTTCTATCCGGAGACCAAGGGGCAAACGCTGGAGGAACTGCAGAGAAAACTGGTTCCCGCAGAGGGATAGCGCGTCATCGCATTTGCCTCGATTCGAAAGGTATGACAACCACGTGATCCCAGTCACCGGCTCAAACTGTCCTTTAGGCCTATAGGTGTATGTGAGCACATTGGTGCGCAGGCTGGAGCAATACGCGAGGCAGTTTATGCAAGAGAAGTCGGTGATGGAGCACCCGGATATTGGCCAGGTGAGAGAAGCAGGTCAAGCGGTCTCGGCGGTAGCTGCGAGAGCGGCATCCTTGCGACGGGCCGCCGTCTTCGGCAGCCAACTCCATCGAGGCCGACGCCCTGAGGGCCGAAATTATCTCAGTGGGCCGCAAGCTATGGCGGCGGCAGTACGTGGACGGTAACGGCGGCAACATCAGCGCCAGGCTTGGCTCCAAATATCTGCTCTGCACGCCGACCATGATGAGCAAGGGCGACCTCGAGCCGGCGGACATCTGTCTCTCCGATCTTGAGGGAAATATCCTGGCGGGCGACCGGATGCGCACCAGTGAAATCCTGTTGCATCTCGAAATCTACAAGGCCAATCCCATGGCTCGCGCCGTGGTGCATTGCCACCCGCCGTACGCGACAGCCTTCGCGCTTACCGGGTCAGCACCGCCCAACGGCTACCTCGCGGAATACGAATATTTCATCGGCCCTGCGGCGGTGGCGCCGTACGAAACGCCTGGCACGCAGGCGTTTGCTGAAACCGTGCTGCCGTTTGTGCAGAACCACAACACCATCCTGCTCGCGAATCATGGCGTGGTGTGCTGGTCCGATACGGTGACGCACGCTGAGTGGCTCGTTGAGATCCTCGACACCTACTGCCGCACCTGCGTCATCGCGCAACAACTCGGCCGCCCGCTGCAGGCCATTCCAGCCGAGAAACTCGAGGAGATTCTTGCCAAAAAGCGCCGCGCGAAGCTGCCCGATGCCCGTCTCAATGCCGCCGCCTCGAGTTCTCGCGTGCTCCCGGCCGGAATGGATACCGAAACTGAATCTCTCATTGACCGTGTAGTGACACGCCTCGAATCTCGAGGCTGAAGAGTTAACCGTCGCCGTAATTTCAAAACCCTGGGATCGGGAGTGGTCAAATTTGACCACTTCCCTGGGATCGATCCGGCTGACAAACTGGCCCCTCGCAGTCTATGCTCGCCTGTCACTTTGCGAGGCGACCCAACATGTTCCAGAAGCGAATGTCAGCAATTGTCCGGATTTCAGCCTTCACCCTAACGCTTGCGGCGTCTGCGTCGTTTGCTCAGACACCCCTGGTCAGTCCGGAAGCAGAGCAGCGCGCAAAGGCTCTGCTGAAGCAAATGACTGTAGAAGAGAAGGTCGGCCAGTTGACGCAGTCCGCGGGCGTCGTGATCCCCGGGCTGGCTTCAGAAAAACCGGACGCTCTGATCTCCCAGGGCAAGGTCGGGTCGGTTTTGTGGCTGATCGATGTGAAAGAGATCAACCGGCTGCAACATATTGCGGTGGACAAGTCGCGGCTCCATATCCCCATTCTGTTCGGATTTGACGTGATTCACGGCTATCGCACGGTGTTTCCGGTGCCGCTGGCGATGGCGTCGTCCTGGGACCCATCCGTCGAAGAACAGGCCCAGAAGGTGGCCGGTGAGGATGCGCGGGCCGCCGGCATTCAGTGGACATTTACTCCCATGGTGGACATTGCCCGCGACAAGCGGTGGGGCCGCATCGTGGAGGGGGCGGGCGAAGATCCGTATCTGGGATCGGCCATGGCGCGTGCGCAGGTTCGAGGCTTCCAGGGGCCGACGCTGGGGCCGAACAGCGTGCTGGCGTGCGTCAAGCATTACGCCGGGTACGGCGCGGCCGAAGGCGGGCGCGATTATGACTCCTCGTACATTCCGGAAGAGCTGTTTCGCAATGTGTATCTGCCGCCATTTCATGCAGCCAAAGAGCAGGGCGCCGGGAGCTTCATGTCGGCCTACATGGATTTGAACGATGTGCCGGCGAGCGGCAATCACTGGCTGCTCACCGACATTCTTCGCAACGAGTGGGGATTCAAGGGATTCGTGGTATCCGACGCATTTGCAGTGGGGAGCCTGGTGACTCACGGCTACGCGAGCGACCCCTCCGATGCGGCGTACAAGGCTATTACCGCGGGTCTCGATATGGACATGGCCAGCGGGACGTACACGCAGAACCTTCCCAAACTGATTGCCGATGGCAAGGTTCCCCAGGCGCAGATTGACGCCGCTGTCCTGCCGATTCTCGCACTCAAATACCAGCTTGGCCTGTTCGATCATCCCTACGTGGACGAGTCGAAGGTCGAGTCGACTCTCAGCCGCCCGGAGGGTCTGGCTCTGGAACGCAAACTGGCGGCGCGGTCGATGGTGCTGCTCAGGAATGAGAGCCAGACACTTCCGTTGTCGAAGACGGTGAAGAAGATCGCGGTAATCGGCCCGCTCGCCGACTCCATCCGCGATATCGAAGGCGGCTGGACAGTGGAGGGCCTCTTCGGCTCTGGAAGCAAGAGCCATCCCGTGACCGTCCTTGCCGGCATCAAGAACATGCTCGGCTCCGGTGCGGAGATCTCTTACGTTGCAGGCCCTGAGCCTCCCAAAGCCTTTCTCGGCCTGCTCGATCAGTTTTCGGGGAGAAAGCCTCTTCCCCCCTCCACGCCGGATGAAATCGCAGACTGGGTCGCAAAGACCAAGGCCGCAGCAGCGGATGCCGACGTGGTGGTTGCGGTCATGGGTGAGATGTCGTCCATGAGCAGTGAATCGTCCTCGCGGGCCGGGCTGGAGTTGCCGGGCATTCAGGAGCAAATGCTGGAAGCTGCCGTCCAAACCGGCAAGCCGGTTGTGCTGGTGCTCGAGAACGGGCGGCCGCTCGACATCTCCTGGGCTGCGGAGCACGTTCCCGCGATCCTGGAGACATGGTTCCCGGGCACCGAGGGGGGCAACGCAACCGCCGATGTGCTGTTTGGCGATGTAAACCCGGGCGGCAAACTGCCGGTGAGCTGGCCGCGCAAGTCGGGCGAAGAGCCGCTCTACTACAACCACAACCTGACCCACGAGCCCGAAGACCGCCCCAACTTTACGTCGCGGTATTGGGATATCGGCAGCAAGCCGCTTTACCCGTTCGGGTATGGTCTTAGCTACACCACGTTCAAGTTTGAGAACCTGCGGCTATCCAAAACCAGCATGAAGACGGGCGACACGGCCGAAGTGAGCGTGGACGTGACCAATACCGGATCGATTGCAGGCGACGCCGTTGCGCAGGTCTACATCCACCAGCGCTCAGGGTCGGCATCGCGGCCAGTTCGGCAGCTGGAAGGTTTCAAGAGAATCGAAATCAAGCCGGGCGAAACGCAAACCCTGAAGTTCAACCTCGGCAAGGACGAACTGCAGTTTTGGAGTCCTCAGACGAAGAAGTGGGCTGTTGAACCATCCACATTCGACGTTTGGGCAGGCGGAGATTCCGCAGCGACGCTGCATGCGGAGTTTGCCATCACGCAGTAAAGCCGTCCAGAACAATCGATTTGCGGCCGTGTCACTCCTTTGGGGCACGGCCGCGGCTCGCATCCGTGCTAAACTGTATTTGCGCTCAGTGATTTGGTCGTGAGTGGCGCTTTAGCCCCGCACAGTTTTCCCCCAAGCCCCTACAGCGTAACCCCAGGTCGCCCTGCCGGAGTTCCCGGATTTGTGCGGCGCAGTTGTCAGAGCGCGTTGATTCGCGCATTCGAACTGATTGGGGTAGCCGGTCCGGCAATTGGCCGTCGGCTAGTGATAGCGTGGGTCGGCTCCGGCTTGTCAGCACCAACGTGCTGCTTTCAGTCGAAAGACGAATTTGGTTCCTCCTTACGCATACCAACTTGTGCAGGCGCGCGCTTCCATGCGCAGTTGCCCACAACATTGGTTCCGTGTGTGCCCCCGGGAAATGGGCGGCACGGAACCCTGAAAAGATCGAATTTTGACAACTCAGTTTTCGCAGTTCCCTATATCGCCCGCCCTTCTGGCGCGGCTCAACGCCAATAAATTCACAACCCCCACTCCGGTCCAGGCCGGCGCCATTCCGCCCGCTCTCGAAGGCCGCGACGTGCTTGCCACCGCCCAGACCGGCACCGGCAAGACGCTTAGTTTCCTGATTCCGATCGTAGAGATGATCGAGAAGACCAACGCACGGGGAGCCCACGCTCTTGTCCTTCTGCCCACGCGCGAGTTGGCCATGCAGGTGGAGAAGGTATATCGCGCCATCCGTCCCAACCAGTCCAACATGGTGGCACTGGTGGTCGGCGGCATGGCGGAAGGTCCGCAACTCGACACCATCCGCCGCGGCGCTCGTCTCATCGTGGCCACGCCCGGCCGGCTCGAGGATTACATCAAGCGCCGTCTCGTGCGCCTCGATCAAATCAAGATCCTGGTATTTGACGAAGTGGACCGCATGCTCGATATGGGCTTTCAGCCGGCCATCGCCCGCATCTGCGCAGAGCTTCCGCAGAAGCGCCAGACCTTGTGCTATTCGGCCACCCTCGAAGGCGCGGTGCGGAAGGTCGCCCAGCAATATCTTTCCAACCCGGTTCGCATCGAGATCGGCAATGTTTCCAAGCCTGCCGAAAACGTCGAGTTGCGCACCTTCGAGGTCGACCAGAACAAAAAGCAGGAACTGCTCGAGCACCTGCTCACGGAAGAGAAGGGAAGCTTCCTCGTTTTCGTGCGCACGAAGCACGGCGCGGATCGGCTCGCGCGGCGTCTCACGCGGTCCGGCCACTCCACAGCGCAGATTCACGGTGACCGCACGCAGTCGCAGCGCAACTCCGCCCTCAAGGGGTTTTCGGAAGGCCGCCACCGGGTACTCGTGGCCACCGACGTTGCCGCTCGCGGCATCGACGTGAAGGACATTGCGCACGTGGTCAACTACGATATGCCCAAAGAGGCTGAAGACTTCATCCATCGCATCGGCCGCACCGGGCGTGCCTCGAAGAGCGGCATCGCCAGCACTTTCGCCATGCCCAACGAGCGTGGCGATCTCAAAAAGATCGAGCGCACGCTGGCAGTATCGATGAAGCGCTACCGCGTGCGTTCCTCGAGCCAGACGGCGGCGGCTTGATCAGCTGACCATCCCTCGGTTCAGGTTGAGGGAAGAATGAAAATGGCGACGGCTGATTGGCCGTCGCCATTTTTCCTGGCGCCAAGGATCTGGGGGAGGGCGAAGTTCTAGTAGTGAGCTACGAAGGCTTCCGGACCAACATATTCCGGATAAGAGATGACGGTGCTGCCGCTCTCCATATCGGTCGGATTGCCATTGGCGATGTCGTAGAAGCTATAGGACTCTGTGTAAGCGTAGGCATCGAAGAACGGGATAGCGGTGTAGTTAGTCAGCGTGGATAATGAGCCACCTACCGTGGGGCGCTCAACCACCCACTCGGCTGAGTTTCCAATCAGCGGATACCCTGGATAAGCCGTGAAGCCCACTTCAACAGATTGATTGGTGGTGTCGTTCACCAGGTAGGCATAGCCTTGTGTGGAGGACGTGTGCCACACTTCGACGAAGATTTCGTCGCCCGGAGCGACCGGCAAGCTGGAGATGCGGACTTCTCCGTAGGGGTACCACTCGTACCAGGCCGAGTAGTAAGAGGAGCGGGTGCTGCCCGAGCAGTATGCATCAAACTCAACGCCGGCCTGGAGAACGTCGCCGGAACCCCAGCCATCAATGCCGTTCCACTCCGAACCCCAGTCCCATCCGCCGGTGCATGCGCCGAAAGCCTGCTCTGCTACCGGAACGATCATGTCGTTCACGATGTAGTAGTAGGACGCGGAACCGTAGCTGGATGCGCCGCTGAAATCGACGTAGCCGCTCCAGTTGGAGGAGTAGTAGGTGTTGCTGGGCTGCTGAAGCGGTCCAGCATTACCTTCCACGGCAGTCGGATTCGCGTTCTTCTGAATTTTGGCCGGACCGTGGTAGATAGCGGTCTGATCGAGCGAAGGAGCGACGCGGGTCTTGGAGTGACTCATCGCTTTCACCCATGTGCCATAGGCCTTCGGCTGGGCAACCTGGTCAGGGCGAGGAGGAAATCCGTAATAGGCAAGGTCTTGATCAGATGCCGCGATGGGATCGAAGCCGGCCGGAGGAGCGTCGATGGTCGTCGCGCCGGGCACGTTGAGGGCGTGCTCGTTCGGTTGCAGACTGCGTGGAGCTTGTGCAAGGACGGTGAGAGACGCGGCAAGCATAGAGATCGCCGCAAGTGCGAAGCGCTGGCTATTCATATTGTTCAATTCCTTTGGAGGAGGTGCTCTGATGGAGCATCAGAGTCTTGCTGCACAGTAGTGAAAGCCAGCTCGGTAACGTTACAACTCAAACGGAGTTTCCTGTTCAGCTGTCTGTCAGTAAATCGGCGATTGAGTTTGCGCGCATGCAACGCGGTCGCGAGATGGTCTTGCGATCAACTGCGGCAATTTCCTGATCCACCCCTGCGACGACACTCGTTCTCGTAGCCAGAGATAGAATCGGGAGAATTGACACGTGCTGCCAAAGCCCATCCGAGGTGCGACGCGAGATGCGGCGGGAGAATTGCGCGATATGGGAGCCTTTGTTGCTCCCAACCGCCCTGCGGTCGCGAGCAACGATCAGCGTCGGCGGTGGCTTTCTGATCAGGCTGGAGTCTCTAGCCCAATCGGCGCTCGCGGGATGTGCCGTTGCAAAGAATCTGTCACGTTCCACAGCGAACCATCCGCCATTTCGTTGACTCCGCATGGTAAATCGCGTATTCTGGACTCCTTGTGCGGTGTTGCGCCTGGGGTCTGTGTCAGCAGTCCGGACCCGGCTGGTTGAGCCCCTTCCGGGGCTTCTCTGGAGCAGGCCACCTTTTACTGGATGCGTCGTAAGTCCAGTAGAGTCAGGAGCCCAGCGAGGGCCAACCCCGCAGTCCTCACCCGAACAGGCTTGTTTGGCAGTGGGTGGAATTCCGGCCCGTGCATTTGGCACGGGCGAACGCGCTTTGCGCGATGTATTGACCGGTACCCGAATTGCGGCCGGAGAGTTTTTCGAAGAGGCAGGAGAGAGATGTCGACCTTTGTTCCGAGCGGCAAGAATATTGACCGCAAATGGTATGTGGTGGATGCCAGCGGCCAGACCCTGGGCCGCCTGGCCACGAAAGCCGCCAGCGTGCTGAGCGGCAAGCTGAACCCCAAATACGTGCCTTACATCGACATGGGGGATCACGTGATCGTGATCAACGCCGAAAAGGTGCGGTTGACAGGGCTCAAGAGCCAGAAGAAGGTCTATCGCCGCTACACCGGCTTCCCCGGCGGCCTGCGTGAAGAGTCCTTCACGCGCCTTTTGAACCGCAAGCCCGAGAAGATTCTGGAAGAAGCGATCAAGGGCATGCTGCCCAAGAGCAAAATGGGCCGGCAGATGGCCACCAAGCTGAAGGTTTACCGCGGCGACAAGCACCCCCACCAGGCGCAAGGACCGGTTGCGCTCGAAGTGGCGTAAGGACGGCCGGCAGCTTGTAGCCGATAGCCTGTAACTTTTTCCGTGAGGAATCTGTTGCACGGCGCAACGAAGACGAGTTTTTTGAAGAGCTGCTGGCTACAAGCTAATGGCTCCGAGCTAAGAGGATTGAATGGCAGATTTGGTTCAATATTACGGAACGGGGCGCCGCAAGTCGGCGATCGCCCGCGTCTTTCTGCGTCCCGGCACTGGCGAGTGGAAGGTAAACGGCAAGGCATTCGACGAATATTTCGTCACCGAGCAGCAGCGCGTCTCCGCCAAGCGCACCCTGGTGGTGGCCGACCTCGTTGCCAGCTTCGACGTGGTGACCACGGTGAAGAGCGGCGGCGTGGCTGCGCAGGCCGATGCGGTGAAGATGGGCGTGGCTCGCGCCCTCATTGAGTTCAACCCGGAACTGCGGAAGACGCTCAAGGCCGAGGGCCTGCTGACTCGCGATGCGCGCGTCAAGGAGCGCAAGAAGTACGGTCAGAAGGGCGCCCGCAAGCGGTTCCAGTTCAGCAAGCGCTAGATTCCAGTGGTCAGTGATCTGTGGTCAGTGTTCAGCTCCGCGGTGGTTGCCGAACAGACAATCTGATCACTGACAACTGACCACTGATCACTGTTTCATCATCTCCCGCCAGAAGCGGGATAAATCCGGGCGCCGGCATCGACCACCCGGATGCAATCCACGAAGGAGGCCAATGGCCACGATCACAATGAAGGAGCTGCTCGAGGCAGGTGTTCACTTCGGGCATCAGACCAAGCGCTGGAACCCCAAGATGAAGGAATACATCTTCGGCGAGCGCAACGGGATCTACATCATCGACTTGCAGAAGACGCTCAAGCTGTTCAAGGACGCGTCCAAATTTGTTACCGATCTGTGCGCGGGAGGTAAGACGATCCTGTTCGTCGGCACCAAGCGCCAGGCCCAGGATGCGGTGGCCGAAGAAGCCACGCGCGCCAGCATGCCCTACATCAACCAGCGCTGGCTGGGCGGGCTGCTCACCAACTGGGTGACGGTGCAGAAGTCGGTGAAGCGCCTTCAGGAACTCGATGAGATGGCCACCGATGGCCGGTACGAGCTGCTGACCAAGAAGGAAGTCATTCGCCTGGAGCGCGAGCGCAAGCACCTCCAAGCCAACCTGGCCGGCATCAAGTCCATGAAGCGGCTGCCTGACGCATTGTTCGTGATCGACTCGAACAACGAAGCGATCGCGGTCAAGGAAGCCCGCAAGCTGGGAATTCCGGTGGTTGCAGTGGTCGACACCAACTGCGATCCGACTGTGGTCGATTACGTGATTCCCGGCAACGACGACGCGCTCCGCGCCATTCGCCTGTTCACTTCGAAGATCGCCGACTCGGCGGCTGAGGGCGTGAACCTGGTAGGCGACAAGGCTTTTGCCGAAGAGCTGCCCGCGGTGACCGCGGAAGAGGGAGCGCCGACGGAGGCTGCACCAACGGAAGATATCGACTTCGATGCGGCCCTTGGCGGCGGAATCCGCAAGGCCCCGGCGGCGGTTGCGGCCCTGCTGGAAGAAGCCGAAGTTGCCGAAGGCGGCGATTAATCTTTCTCGCGCATAAGCGCGCGCAGTATAGAAAGCGTGGCCGCCAGCAGCAAGTGCCACGCTTTTTCTTTCCGCCTGCGCCACCTGCGGTGGGGCTGACTGCGCTTCGCGCCACGCGGCATTATCGACTTCAACAGGATTGAAATCGGGAAAGAAGAAAAGGAACTATGACAGTGAGTGAGAAGATTGATGCAAAGTTGGTAAAGGAGCTTCGCGAGAAATCCGGCGCTCCCATGGGCGACTGCCTCAAGGCCCTGCAAGAGACGAAGGGCGACATCGAGGATGCATTCGTTGTTCTGCGGAAGCGTGGCATGGCATCGGCACAGAAGAAGGCCGCCCGCACCACCAATGAGGGCGCCATCGGCACCTACATTCACGCCGGCGGCAAGATCGGCGTGCTGCTCGAAATCAACTGCGAGAGCGATTTCGTGGCCCGCACCGACGATTTCCAGGATCTGATGAAAGATATCGCGATGCACATCGCGGCTACCGATCCACGTTACGTGAAGCCGGAGGACGTGACCACCTCGGATCTCGAGCGCGAGAAGGAAATCTATCGCGCCCAGGCCGCCGCGACCGGCAAGCCTGCACCGGTGATCGAGAAGATTGTCGACGGCAAGATGGCCAAGTTCTACGAGGAAGTCTGCCTGCTCGAGCAGCCCTTTATCAAGGACCAGGCCGTCAGCATCAAGGAACTAATCGCGCAGAAGGTCGGCAAGCTGGGTGAGAATATTACCGTCCGCCGCTTCGCCCGTTTCAAGGTTGGCGCCCCGGACTGGACAGTTGCCCAGACCAAGGCAGTTGAAGGCGCGGCAGAGTAACCTGATCGATCGACTCGTCGAGAACGGAATCAAGCGCGGCCCGGGAGCAATCCCGGGCCTTTCCTTTATAGCGGTCAATCCTTGAATGATTGCTCGAACGTGGTTTCGGCTATCGCGATCGCCGCACTATGTATACTAGCCGTCTCTCATAGGCATCGGAAAAGACCGTTCCAGGAGGTCTGCGCGGATGGTTTTTCATGTGGCGTCTCATTTTCCGGCGTCTGCTACGTCGCCGGCGACGAAGCGAGCTTCTCGGTCTGTTTATCGGCGTGGAAAACTCGCCCTTGCGCTTCTTCTGCTGGTGATGCCGATCCTCATGGCGCAAAGTCCCGCTCCAGCAGGCGATGCTGCCAAGGTGACGAGCGCGTGGCGGGTGCAGGAGTTCATGGTGCCGGTGCGCGATGGGGCGCATCTGCAAACCGTTGTCATCACAAGGAAGAATCAGGAAGGGCCGCTTCCGATTCTATTGACCCGTACTCCCTATGGGGTCCCGACGCAGCAAGGCTTTGACAAGGCTGCGATAAAGAACGGCGCTGCATGGATGCCGCCCAACTGGAAGGAATTGGACGAAGACGGATACATCTTCGCGTTTCAGAATCTGCGCGGCCGGTTCAAATCAGAAGGCGTCTTCGAGCTTACCTCGCAGTACGATGCGAATGACCCGAAGCAGGCCAACGAGACCAACGACGCTTACGACACCATCGACTGGCTCGTGAAGAATGTCCCCAACAATAACGGGAAGGTCGGCATCTACGGGGTGTCCTACGACGGGTTGACCGCCGGTCTTACGCTGCTCCATCCTCACCCGGCGCTCAAGGCCGTGAGCGAACAGGCGTCGCCGGTGGATCAGTGGATGAACGATGACATGCACCGGTATGGTGCCCTGCGCGAAAGCTATGCCTTGGAGTATTCGGTCTTGGAAGAGGCCGACAAAAACACCAACACGCATTTCGATTTTGATACCTACGATACATACGACTGGTATCTAAACCTGGGCCCTCTGACGCAGGTGAATGCGAAGTATTTGCATGGATCGCTTCCGTTCTGGAACGACATGATGGCTCATCCGGACTACGATGCATTTTGGAAGAAGGAAGCGTGGGTTAGCCAGATAAAGAGCTCTGCAGTTCCCAACCTCAACGTGGCCGGGTTTTGGGACCAGGAAGATCCTTGGGGACCGTGGCAGATTTTCCGGCATGCGGCCGAGAACGACCCCGACCATACCAATTTGATGGTGGCAGGACCGTGGTTTCACGGGGAGTGGCAGGCGACGGAGGGAGAACGAATCGGCATCGTTCCTTTAGGCGGACACAAGACCTCGTTGGAATTCCGCAAGAACATTCAAGCTCCCTTTTTCCGCTACTATCTGCATGGCGAAGGCAGCAAGCCCGATTGGCAGGCGACAACGTTCCAGACTGGAACAAACACCTGGCATAGTTACTCGAATTGGCCTCCGAAGGAATCGAAGCCGACTAATCTTTATTTGCATTCCGATGGATCTCTGTCCTTTGCTGCGGATGCGGACGGCGGCCCTGCGTACCGCCAGTATGTCTCCGACCCGGCGAACCCGGTTCCTTATCGGGTGCGGCCGATCTCGCCGACCTATCCAGAACCGGAATGGCAAACCTGGGAGGCTGCCGATCAGCGCTTTGTCGATCACCGTCCAGACGTCCTTACGTTTGAAAGCCAACCGCTCGAACACGACATCGTCGTGACCGGGCCGATCGCCGCATCGCTCTATGCCTCCACCTCGGGCACGGACTCCGACTTCGTGGTCAAGCTGATTGACGTGTATCCCGAAAGCAAGCAAACCAGCGCTGACGATATCGCGCCTGCCAAATCGAGCGGCTATACTGACTCGCTCAACGGCTATGAGTTGCCGATTGCGATGGAAGTCCGGCGCGGACGATATCTGCACAGCTACGAACATCCAGAGCCGCTCAAGGCAAATCAACCGGAAGAATGGGATATCCCGCTGCGCGACCACGACCACGTCTTCCTGAAGGGACATCGGATTATGGTCCAGGTGCAGTCGACGTGGTTTCCGGTAATTGACCGAAATCCGCAGAAATTTGTGCCGAGTATCTACCAGGCTACGGAGGCCGACTTCGTTCCGGCGACGCAGCGCGTCTATTGCACGCCGCAAATGCCTTCGCACATTGTGCTGCCTGTCCTCGCGCAGTAGATACTTCGCCGTGCTTTCGGTCCGGAATGCCGTTCGGGCCTTTGGACGCGCGCTAGAAGACCCGGTAACCGACTCCTACGGTTGCTCCGTAGGGTGTGAGTGAACTGTTGTTTAGCCAGACAGGCCAATACTGATACTCGAAGTCTGCTTTCACAGAAAGCTTGCCGGCTCATCTGGTGGTCGACTGCGGCCCCAAACGCTAGATCAGTGAAGGTGCCGTATCCGTAGCCGAACGGAAAAGTCATTTTTCCGTAGCCGATCAAGGCTTTGCCGTAGAGCGTGGTGCGATCCCCGAATTGCCGGATTGGAACGCGGGGACCAATCAGGTAGTTGTCCTGGTGCTCACCGTAGTACTGATTCCAGCGCAACCACCGGGCTTCGGCCTCAACCTGAAACCAGTGGGTGAAATGGAAATCTACGAAGGTTCCCGCACCCACGAGGCCATTTCCACCGTCATCGGGCTGGAAGTAGGAGGCCGTGCCCCCGGCATTGATGGTGAACTGGCGGCTGGTAGCCGATTCTACCGACTGCGCGTGTCCAATAACCGCCACCGCACAGAGGATCAAAAAAAGAACAAAACCCGATCGTCTCATAGGGGAAACCTATTTCAATACAGCAGGATTTGTGGTGCGCTTGCACATCTCATTGGACGGCGCTTCACCCAAATAGAGATGGCCGGGGGATCGCTCCCCCGGCCATTGTACTTTCCTTTGGTGAACTTAGGGTTGAGGCGGTGCAGGTGTCTGCTGTTGCGCCGAGGTGTCTCCGGCAACGGGCTGTGAGGCGCTCGGAGGTGGAGGCGTGGACTGCCCCGGGGTCGCGGTGGGCTCGTTATTCTGATCGCCCTGGGAACCACCCTGCTGCTGGTCGACCGGGCCAGCATTCGATGGCGCCATGTTGTACCGTTGCAGCTTGAAGTACACAGGCGTCACTTCGAGCGGCATTTTATCCCGTGGATTCATGGGCGCGTACCGCTTTGCATTCAACATGTGCACCCGGTCGTCCCATGGGTCTGTCTTCAGCCAGCTGCCCAAAGGCAAGGCGGGAATCTGCGCCAGGTCATCCCAGTTGATCTTGGGCGCCCCGTGCGCGAGCGAAGTCATCCAGGGCGTGCCATCGGCCCGAAGCAGGCTGTCGCCCAGCTTGGGGGAGTTGAGGGCATGAAGCACCTTGCCGCGGTCGGCCAACTGCTCCCAGAACAGCCCCGCAAGCGGCAGCTGATCCTTATACATCGAGGCCTGCAGGTATTCGTTGGCCTTCTTTTGCGCCTCTTCGTTGTCATGATCGGTGTGATACATGTCAATGCGCTGGAAGGTCGATTCGTCCGGGAAGAGGAGGCGGTCATTGAACGCATAGCGCGTATCGATATGGTGGCCCATGGCGATGTGCGCAAGCTCCATGGCCACAACGGAAGCGATGGTGGGCTCGTTGGGCATGGAATCGATGAGGCCCTTGCTCACCAGGATCGTGTTGCCGACCGTGGTGGTCTCGACCGTGTCGCTAAGCAAGACGCGGCAATGGACAGGGCTGGAAAACGCCAGGTTGTTGGGGACCGCGAGGTTGGTAACGATCTGTTCGAGGACGGTCTGCTCGTAGCCGTTGGGTGTGAGAGGCGCCACAAGGCCCGCCTCAACCAGACGATCGATGACGTTGTTCTCGGCCTGCGTAACCCACTCGCGCTGCGCCGCCAGCGGGCTCACGTCCTGCGAGTCCTCGCTCTTGTCTTCCGCATCGTCTACCTTCACGCTGACATTCTCGCTGTCGCGCGAGGGTAACTTGAGGCTATAGCCCCAGAAGTGAGTCTGGGCCTTGAGTCCAACCGCCTTCTCGCCTTCGGTACGCTCCGACTCTTCAACATAGACAGCGACCGGGAGCCAGATGCCAGGCTGCACATTCATGCGCCAGCTGTCGAAGTGGAAGTAGTGCTTGGAAGAATCCTCATTGCTCGGCCCGGTAAAGGTGCCATTGAAGCGGACAATGTTGGCATCCTGATCCTCAACCCATACGCGGCCATAGAAACGGCCCATGCCCGTCACCTTGGGGTGTACGTCAAATACCCAGGTGCGTACGGTGCCCAGGAACTCGCGGCGCACGTAGCTGAACTGATAATGAGTCTGATCGAACCCGGAGGGGTCGAGGAACATCATCTCAGTAAAACCGAGCGGATTATAGGTGTATTTGGTATCCAAACCGAGAGCTTTCGTGAGGCCGGTAATCGAGGCCAGGGAATTCTTGAAGAACCCCTTTTGCTTCGATCCGCGGGGCTGATAGCTCTTGTCGAAAAAGCCCCTCGAGAAGTCCACGCGGCTCAGCATGTACTGATCGGAAACCGGGACCTGGTAGAGCTTCATGTCTGGGCGGGTGTTCTGGATATAGGTCTCCACCAGCGGTGTTCTTTGCTGGATGCTCTTGATGAGGACCTTCTCGCGCGATATGGCTCGCTGGACCAGGGCAGCCTGGTCGGCAGTGAGTTGGTGTGCGGGTTCAAACTTTGGCTGCTTCTTTGCATACCCGGGTGCAGCGAGCAGCGCAAGTGTCAGGAAAGATAAGGGAATCGCCTTCCGAAATTTCATTTCAACTCCTGCCGATCTGATCTAAGCGAACTACCGAATGAATACTGCTTGTAAAACCACTGACTTGTAGTGAATCTCATGCCAACTGGAATGTAATGGTGATGTTGGTTGTCAGGTCTACCGGTTGGCCGTCGCGAGTCGCCGGGCGGAAGCGAATCTGCTGCGCAACCCGCCGGGCTTCCTCGTCCAACCCGTGTCCCAACCCGTGCACGACTCCCTGAACCAGAACCTGGCCATTGGCCGTGAATGTTACGCGCAGTACGACGTCTCCCTGCACCTTGAGCTGTTTTGCTTCGGACGTGTACTGTACCGGGGGCTTGGAAAGTACTTCAAGGTTTGTCGACTTGGGAACGGCATTTGCCGGCGGCGCCACAAACGCCGCGCGTTGCATCTGGGGTATACCCGCGGATGCTACCTTGCCACCGCCGTAAGCGTTGCCCGTGCCGGTTGAACCCGGAATACCGGCGGAAGCCACGTGGCCCACAGTCCCGGCATTGGAGCCCGATTTCGTTCCATTTCCGATACCGGTCGATCCCACTACGCCACGCGGAGCCACTGCCGGGCCCTCCATGCCGCCATAGGGATTTCCAATGGCCGCCACTGTTGCGGGCCGGGTTGCTGCCGGATTCGGCGTGACACCAAACGTCTCACCCAGGTGCACTGCCGCCGTGGACGGTTTCGCCTGTTCCACTTGAGCGGGAGCGGCTGCCGCAAGGGCCGCCTTGGGCTGCGGAGCGAGAACGATCGCCGGCTTGGCCGCCTTGATCACGGGCACATTCAGCTTGGCTTCCAACTGAATCGGCTTGACCTCCGGTTTCGGCTCCGGCTTGGGAAGGTTGATCTTCGGCGCCTCCAACTTCACCTCGGTTGGCCTTGGTGGCGGCTCAATCTTGGGTGGAGTCGGCATCTTCATCTTGATCGGCGGCGGCGGAGGAGTCGTGGGGAAGATCAACTCCGTCTGCTCGAACTTGTGCGTCTGGATTACCCGTTTGGCGGTCATGCCAACGTACAGAACGAGACCCAGGATGGTGAGGTTCACAGCCGCGCTGGTCAGCAGAGACGCAGCATTCTTTTGCGGTTCGGGAAGCAAGCCGAAGTTGGCTCGAATTGGAAGTTGATTCACCGGCATTAGTCTATCCCTCGTTCAGAATTTCCGTCGCCAAAAGGCAAGCTTCATCGACTCGACATATACTGCGCGCTGGAATGCGCTTTTTGCGGTCTGCAAAAGCTCCCGTTTTGGCCGATCCCCAAAGGGCGCTCAGAAACCCGGTTCCTGTTTTGGCCAGTCCGACCCAAAACAAAAGCAACTCGTTTTCCCCGAAACCATCGATCGCAGACTAATCCACACGCCAAGTGCTCGGCGCATCGATCGAATAAAGAGAACTGCCCCCAATTACGTTGGAAGGGGGAAGGGAGAAAACTGTTGCCATTATAGTAGTGGACGGGCAAGATATCCGAATTGCTCAAAAGCTTACACCACGTAGGAACCGATTCTGCTATATGCAAATATGGGACCTTTTTTTGTTGCGACATGAAAGCTCCGGTGCATATCCAGGGCAAAAATGGCCTTCAGTAATCATTTCGAACTCAAAATACAGTACACCCCTGGATGTGCCGTCGAAGACGGTCCAAATAGGATAACGGCCATGAGGCCCACCCGGGTCTGCTTGATTTAATACACTAAGAGTAACCCAAAATTGAGCACGAAAGGTAAGAATTTTTGTGAAGATTCTAGTTACCGGTGGCGCGGGCTATGTTGGCGGGACCGTCGCAGGCCTTTTGACAGACCGCGGACACGAGGCCATTGTGTTCGACAACCTCAGTCACGGACGGCGTGACCTGCTGCCTGCGCAGGTCGGTTTCGTCGAGGGAGAACTCGAAGATCGGGCCCTGATCGAACGCCTTTTCACCGAGGCGCGAGAGCAGGGAACACCGTTCGATGCGGTGCTCCATTTTGCGGCGCTGATTGAGGCCGGCGAATCCATGGTCCGGCCGGAGATCTTCTTTCGTAACAACACTTCCGCGACCTTGAGCCTGCTGGAGGCGATGCTGGCAAAGGGGCCCCGCAAGCTGGTGTTTTCCTCCACCGCGGCGGTCTATGGCGAGCCTGACACGGTTCCGATTCCGGAGGATGCCCGGCTCCACCCGACGAACGTATACGGCGAGTCAAAACTTCTGGTTGAGCACATGCTTCGATGGTTCAACCAGATCCATGGACTGCGGTACGCGTCCCTACGTTACTTTAATGTAGCCGGAGCGCCAGAAGGACCGAACGGGGTTACTCGCGGCGAGGCCCATGACCCGGAATCGCACCTGATTCCCCTGATTCTGGATGTGGCGCTCGGCCGGCGGCAGTCCATCCGCATCTACGGGGAGGACTATTCCACCCCCGACGGAACCTGCATTCGCGACTATATTCATGTGTCCGACCTGGCAGACGCGCACTTGCTGGCTCTGGGAGCCCTCGAAACAAACGACCGCCTCATCTACAACCTCGGTAACGGCAAGGGCTTCAGCGTTCGCGAAGTCATTGATGCGGCTCGCAGGGTGACGGGCCACCCCATTCCGGCCGAGGTCCACCCCCGCCGCCCGGGCGACCCCGCTGTCCTGGTGGCCAGCTCCGAGCGGGCAATCCGCGAACTCGGCTGGAATCCTCGCTACACGCAACTGGACGACATTGTGCGCACAGCCTGGGAATGGCACCAGAAACGGTATCGTTAGCGCCGGAAACCGATCAACCCCTGGTTATTTTTGCGGCATCCGCGCGGGAAACGTAAAGAGCTCGCTGACATCTCCAAGAGGCATCGGTTCCCGCTCCACAAAAATCTCGAGCAAGGTGGTCGTGTAGGGATAAAACAACGACGCGTCTCCCCCGGCCAGCGGAGTAATGTCCATCTTTACCGGCTGGTTGTCCGTTGGGTCGTGCGAGTCAATCGCCAACCGCTGCGGGTCGTCTTCGCTGCCGGTGTACGCTTCATACTCAATCAGCTTGGACCCGCTCGATGCGATCAGTTCCACCCACATCTTCTTGCCGTTATCCTTCAGCGCCAGCATTTCTTCCGTCAGGTGAATGTAGAAGCACCGGTAGCTGTTATCGCTGGTATAAATGTCCGCAATCAGGGGTACCGACGGGAAATCGGGATCGTCGGACTGGGCGAGGTTGTCTCCGTAGAAGATTTGAAGGTTGTAGTCCGTGACACCGTCTCCGTGGTCATCCACCATGTGAACCACGAACTGCTGCCACCCGGCGCCGTCGGCCAACTTCTCCGAGTGGTTCATCACCTCCTGGTTGGGCTTGCCAAATTGCTGCGTTCGGCTCTCCCAGTCCTTGTATGCGTCGGCATCCTTGATACTGAGGAATTCATACACGAACTGCACAACGGCAGGGTCAGGGTCCGAAACGATCGTGCCGTGATTCTTCCCGTTTACCGCGATCATCGGAGCGCCGAGACGGTCATCGGACCAGGGCGAAATGGCCCATCGCCGGGTCGGGTCGTTGGGATCGAGCTGCGGATGGCTCCTGAAGTCGAGGCTGACCTTGCGAGTGTCAAGCCCACAGCCGGCCCAGCGGACCGTACCATCGCATCCAGGCGTATTCGCTACCCCCGATATCCCCGTGTAGGGCGTGTTGCCGATGAAGATCGAGATGTAAGGCGTGGCATCGCCTTTGTCGTAGAAGGGCGTCGGGCAAATCATGTCGCGATGCGCCAGGTCCCAGGTGTACTCGCTGGCCAGTTCCAGGCCGTCGAGTACCAGGTCTCCCGCGTTCATGAAGTCCGGCCCCAGATCGCGGTTGCCTTTCACCAGAGCTCCGAGCCAGCTGCGTCCCTTTTTCGCCTGTGGCGAGCCGAAGGTCGCTGGCGCCAATCCGACCAGGTGCTTGAGGCGGCGGATCCGGCTCTTCGGGTCATTCGGCAGCTTGCGGTACGGATCGCTGGTCAGCCATTCGCGTAGTACCAGCATGCCGGTCGAATGCACGATGGCATCGAAGGTCCAGTCATCGCCCGGAATGTCGCGGGCAAACTTCGTCTTGCGCAGCGCGCGGTCAAATGCTTCCCCCAGGTCCTTGATCGTGACCTCGTTGTTGAGCGTCACGTAATTGCCCACGTCGATCGCGTCGGTATCAATGCCGGCGGCCGCCAGCTTGTCCCTCCACGGGAGCAGCGCCGTCCAGTTCGCCGAATAGCCGTGAATCAGCAAAACGCGGCCCTGCCAGGCAGGAGTGGGGGTCTGGGGAGCCTGGGCCGGAGACCCGCTCTGCATAGAGGCTGGCCCGGAAGAAACGCCTGGGGCCGCGGTTGCAGGGTCAGTCCCGCTCAGGTGAAGGTCCTTCTTGATGTCATCGAATATGCCCACGATCGTCCTCCTGTTTCGCTGAACCGGGTTGGGAGAACTCTAGCCGAGCGAGGTTGCGGCAGCAAGTCAATTCTCCCGTATAAGTTGCGGCAGTGATTCTGTCAGCGAAAGTGCACTCGCGTTCCCCAGCGTCACTTGCCGTCTGTGCCCCCGGCTCGATAAAGTGACCCCACACGGATTGCTCTTCCGAAGGGCTCCGTTCCGGCGCAAGGCGCAGGCGTGTTTCGAGTTTTCCTCCCCCAAAAAGGACGTTCTTATGTCATCCATTCCGGTTGTTGTGAATCAGGATCTCGATTCAACCCTGCGTGAAAACCGCGTCTTCCCGCCGCCGCCCGAGTTCAGCCAAAAAGCCTGGGTCAAGAGCCTCGAGGAATACGAAACGCTGTATCGCAAGTCGATTGAGGATCCTGAGGCGTTCTGGGCCAGTGCGGCCACGGAACTGCACTGGTTCAAACCATGGGACAAGGTGCTCGAATGGAATCTGCCCTGGGCCAGGTGGTTTGTGGGTGGGCAGATGAACCTCAGCTACAACTGCCTCGATCGCCATGTGGACGGTCCGCGCCGCGACAAGACTGCCATCATCTGGGAGGGCGAGCCGGGCGAGGTTCGCCGTATAACGTTCGCGGAATTGCATGCCGAGGTGCAGAAGTTCGCGAACGCCCTGAAGTCGTTGGGGATCAAAAAGGGTGATCGAGTAGCGATTTACATGGGCATGACTCCGGAACTCGCCATCGCGCTGCTGGCCTGCGCGCGCATTGGCGCCGTCCACTCGGTCATCTTCGGCGGATTCGCGGCCAATGCCATCGCCGATCGCGTGAACGACTGCGCGGCCGTGGCCATCATTACCCAGGACACCAGCTACCGCCGCGGCAATGAGATTCAGCTCAAGCGCACCGTGGATGAGGCCCTGCCTGGCTGCCCCACGGTGCAGCACGTGATCGTGTATCGCCGCAGCGGAAGCCCGGTGACGATGGTGGCGGGCCGCGACTGGTGGTATCAGGACCTGGTGGCCGACGCGCCCACCGAGTGCCCGGCGGAACACCTCGATTCCGAAGACCCGCTCTACATCCTGTACACCTCCGGCACCACCGGCAAGCCAAAAGGACTGGTGCATACCACCGGCGGCTATGCGGTGCAGACCTACCTGACCTCGAAGTATGTGTTCGATTTGAAAGACGAAGACGTCTACTGGTGCTCGGCAGACATCGGGTGGGTCACCGGTCATTCTTACGTCGTGTATGGCCCGCTGCAGAATGGCGCCACGGTACTCATGTACGAGGGCGCACCGAACTTCCCGGACTTCTCCCGCTTCTGGAAGATCATCGACGACCACAAGGTGAGCATCTTTTATACCGCGCCCACGGCCATCCGCGCGTTCATGAAGTGGGGCCATGAACACGTGGAGAAGTACAAGCTGGACTCGTTGCGCCTGCTGGGAACGGTGGGCGAGCCCATCAATCCCGAGGCGTGGATGTGGTATCGCGAGAAGATCGGCCACAACCGCTGCCCGATCGTCGACACCTGGTGGCAGACCGAGACCGGCGCCATCATGATTGCGCCCATTCCCGGAGCGGTGCCCACCAAGCCCGGATCGGCGACGCGGCCGTTCTTTGGCATTCAACCCGAGGTGGTCACCAGGGAAGGGAAGACGGTTCCCGCAGGCAGCGGCGGGCTGCTGGTGGTGCGCAACCCCTGGCCGTCGATGGCGCGGACCATTTACGGAGATCCGGAGCGCTATCAGAAGACCTATTGGTCCGACGTCGAGGGATGCTACTTCACCGGCGACGGCGCGCGCCAGGATGCGGACGGTTATTTCTGGTTGATGGGCCGCGTGGATGACGTGATCAACGTGAGCGGACACCGGCTGGGCACCATGGAAGTGGAGTCGGCGCTGGTGGCCCATTCCAAGGTAGCGGAGGCGGCGGTCGTCGGTCGCCCCGACGAGCTTAAAGGGCAGGCCATCTCCGCGTTCGTGACCCTCGAAAGCGGCAACCAGCCCAGCGAGGCACTGAAGGACGAATTGAGGAAGTGGGTGACCAAGGAGATCGGAGCGCTTGCGCGGCCCGATGACATCCGCTTTACCGAGTCTCTTCCAAAAACACGTTCCGGCAAGATCATGCGAAGGCTGCTGCGGGAGCTGGCGACCCACGGCGAGATCAAGGGCGACACCACCACCCTCGAAGACTTCACCGTAATTGCGAAGTTGCGCGAAGCCGAAGAAGGCTAACCAAGCCTCTGCCGAAGAAGATTAACAACGGATCTCTTGTCAGCTTGCACTGCTTTGTCCTCCTGACGCGAAGCGGAAAATCCGCGCCTCGCCCTCAAAATCGTATCCGGCACTCACCTCTCCACCCCAGAGCAGTGTCATCCTGAGCGAGTGAAGGATCTGCGGTTGCCCTTGGGAGCTCACAATTGGTGTCACTTCCGAATCGTCCACGATCCGACCGCGCTCGTTTTCTACCCTGCCTCAAAGCCTGTTTTCCTGAGCGGAGCGCAGCGGAGTCGAAGGATCTGCGGTTGTTCTTGCCGTTGCCTTTCCTCACCCAGCCACCAATAGGGGTGCCCCAGGTCTGGGTTCTCACACCTGGGATACCACGAACCCAACCCGTTCTTTCTAACTTCCTGGTTGCCCACCATCTGCCCTCAAGGTGTATCCGGCACCCATCTCTCCACCCAGAGCAGTGTCGTCCTGAGCGCAGCGAAGGATCTGCGGTTGCCTTTGGGGCTTTGCCATTGGTGTTACTTCGAACGATCCGCGCGCTCCCCACAACCTCAGATCCGGCACATACTCCGCCTGCCCCATCGAGAGAGTGTCTTCCTGAACGCAGGGAAGGATCTGCGGTTGCCTTTGGGGGCTCACAATTGGTGTTACTTCCGAATCAGCCACGACCCGTTCTGAACCCGACTCGACAAGCTCCTTTGAGCAGAAACGTGCGTCCCAACGTAGTCTGACTCGACGTGAGAGGATGGTGGGCATGAGTACACCGAAGCCGATGATCGATAAGGCTGAGTCAAGGCGAATACGGGTCGAGATGCGTCACGTTCTCTTAGAGGTTTGGGACCCGATTGGAATCAAAGATGAACCAAATGCTCAAGATGAGTACGACGGCTACATTGGGGAGCTGTACGACCTCCTCGTGAGCCACGCTCATGATTCGCAGGTCATTGACTATCTATATTGGGCAGCGCATGACCACATGGGCCTTGATTCAGCAAGCAGGTCTGACATGCAGAGTACGGTCGAGGCCCTGAAGAAGATTCGACTTACTCCTGAATAACCGCGAATCCGGAAGTTATGGATAGAAGTGGCAGGTCCTCCGACTCCACCGCGCTCATCAATACAGCGCGCGAGGGTCTTACAAATCCCGCGTATCACCGATCCCCGTGACAGCCGGCACAAACAGCCCGCCTGTCGTTGGCCCACACTGTATTTGGGTCCCAGAACCAGAGGAGTCGTGTCTCTCCCAACGTTCTGGGAACGGAAAAAGAGAAAGTGGTACCCCACCCCCCTATGTAGCGAAGTGTTCGCCCCCAATGATTCGGCAAGCGCCACATAATAAACAATCTATAGCGACGAAGTTCATACAACCTTCGCTTTTCGTATATCCAGACATCCGCGGATTCGCCAATTCTTCGCTATCCTGAGACGGAACCCGGTTCGCGTGCAAGACAAACTAATAAAGCAACTTGCGCGTCCAACATTCGTCAAGGTAATCGATGCCTTTTTCCCCTGCGCTTCAACGCTGTCGTCGCTCGGCGCGTCTGATCCGATCAATCCTGTTCCTGTCCAGCCTTGCGCTTCTGGCCGGCTGCGCCGATCTTCACCTGACCGGAAACTCGGCCCAGCCGCCGTCGCCGCCGTCGGGTCCGCCGCCAACGTCCGGACAAAACGGCACCGTGACCATCACGCCGCAATATGCCGCGGTCGCGCCGGGCCAGACATTCCAGTTCACGGCGACAGCCTCCAACGGCGGAGCGATCCAGTGGTCCGTCTCGGGCGGCGGCTCCGTCGACCAGACCGGCAACTACACCGCGCCGGCCTCGATCGCGCAGAGCGAAAACGTCACCGTCACCGCAGCGCTTGTCTCCGCGCCGCAACAGGACAATGCCTCGGCCGTGGTTGCCATCATTCAGCCAGGCACGGTTCAGTGTCCGCAGTTCACCGGCAATCCGCAGGTGGCGCAGTACACGGTGTATCTGCCCGCGCCCGGAAAGGCATCAGTCGAGTTCGGAACCAGCACTAATTACGGCCGAAGCACCTGGCAATTGGCCGCGCCGTCGGCCAATGGAGGTCAGGTTCAGCTGTGGGTTGCGGGAATGCTCGGTCAGACCACGTACCACATGCGCGGACAGATCGTGCTGAACAACGGCGCCACCTTCAATGACGCCGACCAGGTGTGCACCACAGGCACTCCGCCGGTCACATCGGCCGTGAGCGTGACCTCACCGGGTCCGGGCACGGCGCAGCCGGGCATTGAGATGTGGAACACCGTGCTTCCGGCCAACGATACACAGATCTTCGCCACGGATCTGCAAGGCAACGTGATCTGGACCTACAGCTATCAGCACTCGGTGGCCGACATTGTGCAGGGAATTCAACTGCTCCCGAACGGCGACCTGCTCATGCCCATCTCGTTTCTTTCGTCGCTGAGCTATCCCAACCAGGCCAGCCTCATCAATGAGGTGCGCGAGATCGACCTGGCCGGCAACACGGTGCGCTCGGTCACGGTGGATGCGGTGAACCAGAAGCTGGCCGCGTCGAACCTGCGCGATGCGCAAGGCAGCATTTACCTCTTCAAGAGTTTTCACCACAACGTGCTGGCGCTGCCCAACGGGCATTGGGTGATTCTTGCCGACTACGCCAAGGGCTATAGCAATCTGACCGGCATCCCCGGCAACACACCGGTTTTGGGCGATGCGATCGTGGACGTGGATCAGAATGGCAATCCCGACTGGGTGTGGAACACGTTCGATCACCTCGACGTCAACCGGCATCCGATGAACTTTCCCGATTGGACGCACTCCAACGGCATGCTCTACTCGGCCGACGATCACAACCTGCTGCTCTCGGTTCGCCACCAGAACTGGATCATCAAAATTGAGTTTCTCGATGGTCAGGGGTCGGGCAATATCTTGTGGAAGCTGGGCAAGGACGGAGATTTCAAGCTGGTGGGAGGCACCGATCCCACCGACTGGTTCTACGCGCAGCACGGCATGGATTTCGTTACGCCCAATACGACCGGTGTGTTTCGGATGGTGCTGATGGACAACGGGAATGATCGCTTCTTTCCATCGGGCCAGGTGATCTGCAATCCGTTCAAGCCGCCCTTGCCGTCAACGTGCTACTCGACGATGCCGCTGCTCGAGATCAACGAAAATGCCATGACCGCGACGCTGGTGCAGCACTATGAACCGGGGCCGGGCGACTTCAGCTACTTCGGGGGCAACGCGGAACGCTTGGCGAATGGCGACTTCGAAGTGACGTTTGCCTCGACGGCGAACGGAGGACTGGTGCAGGAACTGGATCCTGCGACGCTCCAGCCGTTGTGGCAGGCCACAAGTCCGGGAGCCGATCAATATCACGTCAATCGCTGGCCGAGTCTCTATCCGGGGGTGCAATGGTAGGGACTTTCCTCGAGTTTTTTCCGTCGCGTCGAGAAAGGGAATTGCTAGACTGAGGGCAGATGCTGAAAACGAGGCCCTTTCTTTTCTCCATCCTTCTGCTGGTTGCCCCTTCGACCGACGTGCTTGGAGGTGCTTTCCAGCAGGCGACGGCGGATGCGAATGTATCGGCACCGTCGAATCAGGTCAAGCATCCGTCGAAGGCCAATGGCCCCCACCATGCCGCGTTTGGCACGATTCGCGGCGTGACCTGCAGCTATCCTGCGGTGATCGAGTTCCGGCTTGTGGGACCTGCAAAGCCGGTAAAGGTGTACAACAACAACTTCGCCAACATCGACCTGAGTGTCATTGGCTTTACGCCGGATGGTCCTGTGAATCCATGCAAGGATTTTGAGGGAATGAAGGCCGACATTCAATACGCCGAGAGCCCGGACAAATCCGTAAGCGGGCAGGTTTACTTCGTCGAACTAAGGAAGTAAGGTGCGCTTTTCGGGACCGGCCTCAGGAACGATTGAGGTTCGGAATGAGAAAAGGTGCGCTGGATTGCGCACCTTTTGAAGTCGATTCTGATTTGCATCATCCGCTAAAACCGATAGCCGATTCCGATGCTTGCGCGCGCATTGCGCGTCATGTGTGCCGAATAACTCAACGCCGGTGTGTTGTTGCTCACGGAGAAAGATGCGGCAATGTCGTCACCCGAAGCGCGAATGACCCAGCGAGGGCGGAGCTCGTATTCGACGCCTGCGCCCCCACCGCCGGCGAATGAGATATTCGGGGTCTCGCCTTCGCCGCCGGTGTGCTCCCCGCCCAGCAAGGCACGCGCAAAGACGCTCCAGCGCTCGAGGATTTTGCCATGTACTTCCGGCCCAAAAAAAACCTGGTCTACGGTAGGCTGGCCGGGGTTTCCTGAACCGACCGAGTTCGAATAGAACGCGCCGTCAGCGGTAATGGCGAAGAATCTGCCGAATTCGCGGCTCACTTCGAGATCCGCCCCGATCAGGCCGTAACGGGACTGATTGACCTGGTTGAGGCTAGTGTAGGCCGCGCCTGCATAAAACAGGTACTTGTAATCGGCGTCCGGCGCAGAGCGCGGCGCACGATCCGGGGCGACCTGGCTGCTTGCGGCGAAAGGCATCATGGCCGCAGAAGCCAGGGCAACAATTGAAACCAACCACTTACTCTTCAATGTGCAAATCTCCTCAACTCGCAAACTTCTCGGCCGCTGGAGGCGGCAGCGTTTCCTAACTGTCGAGCGGTACTCTCTTAGACTATCCTTTGACCCCTGCCTCCAAGAAGTGTCACCCCGCCGGGGCTAAGCGCCGCGCATCAGCGAGGAACGGCGGGAACCGGCTGGCCAAGCTGCAGGACGGTTGGTGACCGGTCAGTGACGGTGACGGCTACGCCGCCAGGGAGATAGCGCGCGATCGCTTCGCGATGCCGCCAGTCGAGTTTCCAGCCTTCTTCCACCGCAATAACCGTGTATTCTCCCGGAGGCACATCGCGGAGGGCAAAGCTGCCATCCGAGTCGGACTGGTCACGACGCACAAGGGCCTGGTAGGCCGCGGGTTGGCGGGGGACAAGAAAGACCATGACGCCGGATGCAGGCCTGCCATTGGCGCGGGCAAAGCCCTGGACGCGGTTCTGTTCGCGGCTCACGGTGATACCCAGGTTCAGCGGCTGGTCAAGTACCGAGATCTGATTGCCGGCCACAACGCGCGCGCCCGATGCGATGCTCATGACCGGCAGAGACTGTCCGCCGTTGCCGACGTAGACGGAAACGTTCCAGCGGCCGGGCAGGACGTCGTCGAGTTGAAACTGTCCTTTGTGCGCAATCGCGTTGAGCGTCGCCCTGCCGGGGCCATCGGCGGCTTCGAGAACCACGTTGGCATCTTCTGCAATGGCTGCGCCGCCGGCGGTGCGAAGCGTGCCCGCGACGGTAATGGCCTGCGTTCCAGCATTCGCGTCGATTTCGAGATCCGAGGCGGCATCGAGCTCCATCGTGCGCGGAGGATCTCCATGCGTGAGCTGATAATGTCCCGGCGCAATTCCCGTGACCTCGATGGTTCCCTGCTGCAGAGCCACCATGTCTGCTCCGCGCGATTGAATCTGGTTCCCAAAGACGGTTTCCCGCAACTCGACCGGCGGCGCGCCGCGGCGGATTGAGCGAGGCAAGCGAAGATGCAGTGCGGGAACAGCATGCAGGCTGATGTTTGCTTCTTCGCGGCTACCTTCGGCAAGAGTGATGGGGGCTGCGGAAGCTTGATCGATCGTGGAGTCGAAAAATGTGATGGGATAGGCGACGTCGAGATTCGCATTGGTATCGTCAGGGTTGCGATTCGCACGGCCGTGCATGGCGTACCAGGGATCTGCCTTCACGGCTACGAAGTACTGGCCCGCAGGCAGATTGCTGAACTCATAGGCTCCGGTGTCGTCGCTGATGGCGCCGTCCACCTGCATCACTCGCTCGCCGGGGTGCGAGGCATCCGGGCTCTTGAACAGCATCACGTTGGCGCCCGCCACTGGATCGCCACCGTCTGCAGTGATCACGCCGCGAAGAATTGCCGCGGGCGCGAGCTGGAACTGAAGATGCTCTGTGTCCTGGCCTTCTCCGGTGACAATCGCCGTGTTGAAATCCTCATGTTCGTCGTAAAAGGCGGTGCGAAAGCCGCGTTTGGATGCAGTGAGCGGGTATTTGCCGGCGGGCAGGTGTTCCATCGAAAAGCGTCCGTCGGCGTCGGATAACACCGAACTCAGGGTGTGGTTATCCCGTTCGGCGAGGGCCGCAATCGCAGCACGCGGTATGGGTTCACCCGTTGAAGAATTCACAATGCGGCCGGCAATGCGGAAGCCGTTGTCCGCTGAGTGAGAAGGCGCCTGCGCGCTGGCGCTGATAACGGCCGCCAGCGCGAAGGCGACGGCGAGTCCGCTCGGAAAGATCCGCGCGCTGAGGCTTCTTCTCGGAGTGATCTTCAATGGGCCGGGGCCTCCACGATGAGAGTGGCGTTGGAGGAGGGCTCAAGCATGATTGTCTGACCGGCATTCGGGAGCGCGGCGAGAGCTTCACGGTTGCGGTACTCCATTTCCACCGGCCCGGCGAAGGTGTAAACGTGGTAGGCGCCCGGAGTCAGGTTGTCCAACGTGATCGATCCGGAAGAAGGGCGCAACGTCAGAGGAGTCGAATCGACGGTGGAATCGAAATCGGGCACTACGTAGACCGTGAATGCGGGCTCTTCGCCCGCGAGAGGAGACCGCAGGTCAACTGGCATGGTGAGTGTCAATTTGGCGCAGTCGTCGCGCAGTGTCAGAGAGAGAGGGGCAGTGGCGCCACCGGGTCCAACCACCAGGGGTTCCCGTGCGAGGCTCGCTCCGCCGGCGCTGAAGGAAGACTCGCAGAGCCCCGGCTGACCGATGGTGGTGTGCACCCAGTAGGAGCCCGGCGCCAACACGGTCGTATCGAGTTGTCCCGGGACGGTGCCATGGGCGAACTCCGTCCACATGCCGTCCACGAGCGTGTCGCCCGCCTGGCTCACTGAAATGAAGACGCGCGCAGTTCCTAATGAAGTTCGGAGTGCTTGACCCTGCGTCACATTGACCACGAGCGGATTAGAGACCCGCTGCGCCAAGGAGACGCGCAGGCTGGTGACAGGGCGCCCGCTCACCGTGAAGTCCGTGGCTCCCTGAAGAACGGCTCCGCCATCATCCATCGCATTTCGCGCTGTGGCGAGCCTCAACTGGTGACGCCTCAATGCGGTCACCTGCAGGGTGTAGTTGCCGTCCGGAAGCATTGCCTGCACGGTCCGCGTCTCGGCTTCGTATTGGGCGGCGTAGGGCAGGGAATGCCCCTGGGCGTCCAGCAGGGTTGCGGCGTAATCGACCGCGGACTTTTCGTCTCCCTTGGCGGGTGGAAGCGTAGCGCGCACCAGGTAAAACGGCTCGAGCTTCAGAGTGAGATTCGCTTGAACCGTCTCCCCGGAACGCAGGTGAAATTTAGCCGCCCTGGAGAAGTCGCGTGCATCAGGATAGTAGGCTGCGGCATAACCGCTCCAAGCAACTTTTCCGTCGCCGTTTTGCGACACCGGGTTGCCGGCAATGTCGCTGTCTCGTGCCGAGTCGGTCGCGATGGCGTAGTCTCCCTCGTCGAGTCCGGAGAATCGGTAAGCGCCATCGCTGTTGGTGCGGGTGTTCTCTGTCGAACGCCAGATCAAGTGTCCACCCTGAAAGGTTTTCTTCAACAGCAGGACGCCGATCCCCTGGCCCGGATCGCCTGTCGACAAATCGATGCGCCCATGGACGACGCCGGTCGGGGTCATGGCGAAGGTGACCGGAGGCATTTCTTCGACCACGAAAACGTTGTGCGTGATGCCCGCCGCATCCTCGGACAAAATGGCGGTGCCTTCAGGACTGGAAGGCAGGTCGTGGAAGCCCGGCCGAGTGAGTTGAAAGTTGTGCGGTCCCAATCCCGGCAGTGTGAGCTCGAATTTTCCATCGCCATCGGTCAATGCGCCGGGGCCGGTTTCGCCGTCGACCTGTACCAGCGTGCGCGGAAGAGGCTCGTCGGATGCGGCATTCTTTACAAATCCATGAACGACGACAAGAGGTCCGGCGGGAATTGGCGGCGGCGCATCCGAAGCGTTGTCCGGCGCGGGAACCGGCGAATTATCGGGATTGCCGGGTTCCGGAACACTCTGTGAATTGACCGTCGGGGCCAGCATTGCCAGAGCCAGCACGATCAAGGCGAGACGAGAAGCACTCGAAAACAGATTTTTCGATCGCATGCAGAGCCGTGCCGATCGCGGGCATTTTTGCGATTCAGCGCCAGCTTTGTGGAATCCGTAGGCCACTTCTTATTGTGACGGGTTGCGCCTCAGAATGGAATCTGGCGGTACCGGAAAATCAGCCGCGCTCGAGATACCAGGGAATGTTGATGACGATGATTCGACGGTTGCCCTTGACCAGGAGAATGACCTTTAACAGGTCCGCGCGGCGGTTGTGCAGGAGGTTCTCCCACCAGTGGCGGACGACCAGCTCCGGCACCAGGACGCAGATTTTGCGCACCTGGGACTCGCGCTCGGCGGCCAGGATGTAATCGATCACGGGCTGCAGGATGTAGCGATAGGGGGAACGGAGGATTTCAAGCTTGGGGACGGCCTTGCCCGCGGCGCGCAACGGGGCGGCCACTTCCTTTTCCCATTCCGTGCAAATGGGGTCCAGGTCATCGGCGATCTGCACGTGAAGGGCGCGAATGTCGGTGGACATGGAAAGCGCGAAGGAAAGCGCCTTTTCCGTGATGCGGCTCCAGCGGTCGATGGGCACGATGACGATTGGCTCGAGGACTTCCGCGGGCTGGATGGGACGATCGAGGGCGGTGTCCTTATCCACGTGAACGTAGTGCCGGTGAACGGCGCGCATCAGCGTGATCATGAGGGCCACGAGCAGCGCGGTGATCCAGGCGCCCTCTGTGAATTTGGTGACCAGGACCACGACCGTGGTGATCCCGGTTGCGACAGCGCCAAGGCCGTTGACGAAGATGCGCAGAGCGCCGCCGCCGTGCCGCTTCCAGTGCATGACCATGCCGGCCTGCGACAGCGTGAAGGCCATGAACGCGCCGATGGCGTAGAGGGGTATGAGGTGATCCGTGACGCCGCGGAACACGATGAGCAGAATGGCCGTAAGCAACACCAGAATGTAAATACCCCACGAATAGAGCAAGCGCCGCCCGCGCAGGAGGAAGACGTGGGGCATGTAGTCGTTCAGAGCGATGGCGCGGGTTAAGCGCGGGAAGTCGGCAAAGGCGGTGTTGGCGGAGAGCGCCAGAACAATCAGGACAGAGCCGATGGTGAGGTAGTAAAACCAGCCGTGGCCCATGACCGCGCGGGTGAGCATGGAGAGCACGCTTTCGTATCCGGGGCCGTCGGGGTTGGTGGCCGCAATGTGATAGGCGCGGCACAGAACGGCGATGCCGGCAAGGAGGATGGCGAGTAGAACAATGATGATGGTGAGGGTGATCTTTGCGTTCTTGCGGGTTGGGTCGCGAAACGCCATCACGCCATTGCTGACCGCCTCAACGCCGGTCATGGCAGTGCAGCCCGAGGAGAAGACTTTCAGCAGGATCCACCAGCCCACCATCGTTACCGTTTGCGGGGGGACGGGTGGCAATGGCATGAGCGGGTGAGGATGTCCGCCCGCATGGATTGCGCGCACCACGCCAACCAGAATGACGACCAGCAGCGTGCCGGTGAACAGATAAGTAGGGATCATGAAGACGACGCCGGTGTCATGGACTCCGCGCATGTTCACGATGGTGAGGATCAGCAGTACGCCGAGGCACAACTCCAGTGTGTGCGGCTGCAAGGAAGGCATTGCCGAAATGAGCGCGCCGACTCCGGCTGAGATTCCCACGGCGGCCGTAAGAATGTAGTCGATCATCAAGCGCCGCCGCAGCCAGCAACCCGGCGTTCGGGCCCAGGTTTTCGCTGGCCACGGTGTAGGAGCCGCCGCCGTGGGGATAGGCCTCAATGGTCTGGCGATAGCTGAAGAACACGATGAACAGCAGGACGATGATGGCGCCACTGATCGGGACAATGTAGTGAACGCCGGCCAGCCCAAGGGGAATCAGGAGGGTCAGGGCGGCTTCCGGACCGTAAGCGGCGGAACTGAGCGCGTCGAGCCCGAAGATCGGGATGCCCGCGATAGGGCCAATGTGCTCGGCGCGCTCTTCGCTTGTGGCAAGAGGTCGCCCGAACAAGAAGTTCATGATATTTCCGGAGATCGCCATAAGCGCTTAGATGTCGTGCGGCTCTGGAATGGGAAGGGAATGTCCGCCCCGGAATTCTCTCATGCACGGGTGCTCCGGCGTGTGAATGAAGACTGCGTCCGCCCGGTTTGCAATCCTACGGGCGTTTGCTATGGTGTAGTGGGACCGATATCATGCACTGTCGCTCGCATTCCCGTCCGAGATTGCTTTGTCGCGCCGGGCAATTTTCTACGGCTCGATGTTGTTCAGGGAGGAGCCGCATTGAAGTACTTGTTTCTGCCATTCTTCGTCCTGCTTTCCGCCGCCTCCGCCTCTCAGCAGTACACACGCGGACTGGGTGTCTATCCCGGCGATCCGCGTCAATACGATGGTCCAACTCTCGTGGTCGACGCGGGAACTTATCGCAATCTGGCTCTGCATCGTCCCGCGTATCAATCGAGCGCCTACGACTACAATCTGACCGCGCAGTTGGTCACCGACGGCATCACGGAGCATAGCCTTCCGCGATGGGTTGTCACGTCGACAAGCGACGGCGGTGAACTCCCCAAAACCGAGCGCGACGTCTTTCTCGACGGCAACGTGGTTTCGGCCGTCAATGTTGGTGGGGATCATGCCTGGGTTGAGGTCGATATGGAAGGCGGCGCCCAGCCGCCACCGATCGATCGAGCCCAGGTGTCACTGCGCAGAATCAACGCGCCTCCGCCACCCGGCGGATGGACAATCGTGATCTCGGGGTCGAATGATCACGCCACGTGGAAGGAAGTGGGACGTTTCGCCGCGGCGGAGTTTCCCCGACCTAAAAATGACGGCCCCTCTTTCGATGAGTCAATCGAGTTCCCGCAACCGGCGAACTTCCGCTCCTACCGAGTGGAGTTCTCCGGAGTGGGGGTAAAGGCATGGCCTGTTGCCGAAGTCGCATTTTCCAACCAGGGGCAGCCCGTACATATCGCCGGCCCCGAGGTATTTTCGAGCGCGTGGATGAGCGCCGGCAGCGGAGAAGAGTGGGTTTCGATCGACCTGGGAGCGGTGTGCACATTCGATCGAGTGACCCTTGCGTGGATACGCCGCGCCGCCGCCGGATCGATTCAGACCTCCGAGGACGGTGCGCAATGGCAGGCTGCACAGACGTTACCTGATTCCAAAGGATTGGATGACGATATTCATCTGTCCAAGCCGGCCCACGCGCGGTGGGTGCGGGTTCTGATGACAAAGCCTGCGGAGCCTGGTGCTCGCTACATCCTGAGCGAAGTGGAGGTTTACGGGCGCGGCGGCCCGGTGCCGGCTCCCAAGCAGGCAGCGACTCTGCGGCAGGACGGCACCTTGCGGCTTTCGGGCGGGAAGTGGCGACTGCAGCGGGCATCCCTGGTGCAGGTCGACGGCGAGCAACTCTCGACGCCCGGATTTGCCGACAAGGATTGGATGGTGGCGACCGTGCCCGGAACGGTTCTGACCAGCTACCTGAATGACGGAGCCATCGCGGATCCCAACTTTGCGGACAACCAGTACGCGATCTCCGACTCTTTTTTCTGCGCTGACTTCTGGTATCGCGACGAGTTTGCGGCGCCGCCCACGAAGTCGGTGGAGCATGCGTGGCTGAATTTCGACGGCATCAACTGGAAGGCGGATGTCTATCTCAACGGGCAGCACGTGGGCCGCATCGACGGCGGGTTCATGCGCGGGCGCTTCGATGTCACCACGCTCGTCCATCCCGGCGCGAAGAACGCGCTTGCGGTGCGGATCATTCGTAACGCGACTCCCGGGGGCACCAAGGACAAGGCAGGCGATACCGTGAATGGAGGGGCGCTGGGCCGCGACAATCCCACCTATCACGCATCGGCCGGGTGGGATTGGATGTCCACGATTCGCGGGCGAAACGACGGGATCTGGAGCAATGTGACGCTGACACACAGCGGCCCCGTAACAATCGAAAACCCGCTCGTGACCAGCACTCTTCCGCTGCCCGACGTATCGAGCGCCGATATTTCCATTCAGGCCACGCTGCGCAATCAGGAAACGCACGCGGTGTCCGGAACGCTGCACGCAAAGTTCGGGACTGTTGAGGTCGAAACCCAGGTGACGCTCGATCCATCGTCCGCAAAGACAGTCACATTCGCGCCTGCTGCGAATCCCGTGCTTCACATCCAGACCCCGAAGCTGTGGTGGCCGACGGGCTACGGCGATCCCAATCTCTATCCGGTGACGCTCACATTTACGGCTGATGGCAAAACTTCAGACACGACCTCGTTCGAAGCCGGCATTCGCCAGTTCACGTATTCGGAAGACGGGGGCGTGCTGAAAATCTGGATCAACGGGCGGCGGTTCATCGCCCGCGGCGGCAACTGGGGATTTCCGGAGTCCATGTTGCGCTATCGTGCACGCGAGTACGACACGGCGATGCGATTCCATCGCGACGAACACTTCAACATGATTCGCAACTGGGTTGGACAGACCGGCGACGAGGCGCTCTACGATGCGGCCGATCGATTCGGGATTGTTATTTGGCAGGACTTCTGGCTCGCCAATCCCTGGGACGGCCCCAACCCCGATGACAACGATCTCTTCCTCGCTAACGCGCGCGACTACCTGCTGCGCATCCGCAATCACGCCTCGCTGGGACTCTTTTGCGGGCGCAACGAGGGATTTCCGCCGCAGCCCATCGACGACGGATTGCGCGACCTGACCGCGGAGCTTGAGCCCGGCTCTCATTACATTTCCAGCTCCGCAGACGGCCCGGTGAGCGGGCATGGGCCCTATCGTGTGGAACCGCTGAAGAATTACTTCCTCAACGCTCCCACGAAGATGCACAGCGAGATGGGCTCGCCGAACGTGCCGGAGATGGAGATCATGCGGCACACGCTTTCGCAGGATGCGATGTGGCCGATCGGACCGCAATGGCGGGTTCATGACTTTCATGCGCACAATCCTTTTGCGGATGCCGTGGAGAAAAGTTATGGCGGTGCGAAGGACGCGTCCGAGTTTGTGAGCCTGGCGCAATTCGTCGACTACAACGCCTACCGCGGGATGTTCGAGGGGCAGAGCAAGAACCGGCTCGGCCTGCTGATCTGGATGAGTCACCCCGCGTGGCCGTCGATCCTGTGGCAGACGTACGACTACTTCTTCGATACGGATGCGGCTTACTACGCGGCCAAGAAGGCGTCGGAGCCGCTTCACATTCAATGGAACGCTGCGACGGACACGGTGGAAGTGGTGAACTACAGTGCCGGCGACCAGCCAGGGTTGACCGCGCGCGCCGAAGTGCTGGACCTCGATGGCAAGGTGAAGTGGCAAACAAGCGCGCAACTCGACAGCCACGAAGACAGCACGTTATCGCCGATTCAGCTGGAGTATCCTACTGGCCTGGCGCGCACGCATTTCATCCGACTTACTCTCCTGCGCGGAGACGCAGTGCTCAGCTCCAACTTCTATTGGCATGGCACGACGGACGAAGACTACACCGGGATTCGCACTCTTGGGCCGGCCCACGTTGTCGCGCAGACCCGGACCGCGAGAGAAGGCACAAAATGGAAGCTGGTAACCCAACTGCACAACACTTCTTCAACGCCGGCCTTGATGGTGCGCGTGAAAGCCGTTCGCGAAAAGTCGGGCGATTTGATCACGCCAGCGCTCTACGATGACAACTATGTTCCCCTGATGCCCGGCGAGAGCAGGACACTTCACATCGAGTTGGAGGATGCCGATACGCGTGGGGAGCGCCCGCGAGTCGTGGTGATGGGATTCAACCTGGATGGCGACGGACCGCGCTAGAGTTACCGAGTTTCGCCGGGAACCGCGGGTAACGTAAACAAAAACCGGCTGCCTTTACCCGGCGTGCTCTCCGCCCAGAGTCGGCCGTCGTGTTGTTCCACGATGCTGCGGCAGAGTGCGAGACCCAGGCCGGTGCCTCCGAGTGCGCGCGTGTCGGATGCGTCCCCCTGCTGGAAGCGATTAAAGATATGCTCCAGTTTTTCGGGAGCGATGCCGTGTCCCTGGTCCTCAACGATGAAGCAGATCTCCGTTTCACCTTCACGGCGCGTGCTCAGCCGGATGAGCGTATCGGGCTGCGAGAACTTGAGAGCATTTGCGACCAGTTCGTTGAGCACCTGAAGAATGCGATCTTCGTCGGCAAACACGCTGGCCTGCAATGCGTCGATGCGGAGCTTGATTTGCACCTGGCTGGCGGCGTTGTGAGCGACATCGGCGGCGCGGCGGAGCAGATCGATTGACTCGACGGGAACGCGCCGCAGCGGCAACCGTCCCTTTTCCACTTTGTCGAAGTCAACAATGTCATTGACAAGGCGAACCAGCCGGTCGCAATTGCCGATGGCCATCTCGACCATCTGGCGCTGCTTCTCGGGCCGCTTTTCCAGGGAGCCTGTCGAAATGAGTCCGAGCGATGCGCGCAACGACGTAAGCGGTGTTCTCAACTCGTGGCTCACGGTGGAGATGAACTCGTCTTTCATCTTCTCCAGCCGCCGGCGTTCGGAGATGTCCTGAAAAGCAACCACCATGCCCGAGAGCTTGCCATCTTCGATGAGGGGGCTGGCGGTGTACTCAACCGGGAACGAGGTGCCGTCGGCGCGCCAAAAGACTTCATCGTGCATGCGGACAGTCTCCTGGCGGCGCATGCCCTGCAGGATGGGACTGGTGATGCGCGAGTAGGGTGTGCCGTCAGCATGACTATGATGGATCACGTCGTGCACGTCGCGGCCCGTCAACTCTTCAGCCTGGTAACCGAGCGCCTTCGCACCCGCCTCGTTGATGAAACTCAGTTTGCCATTCAGATCGATGCCGTAGATTCCGTCGC
Source organism: uncultured Acidobacteriota bacterium (assembly GCA_963744185.1). Classification (GTDB taxonomy): domain Bacteria; phylum Acidobacteriota; class Terriglobia; order Terriglobales; family Acidobacteriaceae; genus Telmatobacter. Next base: position 277,622 of record CAVUSR010000006.1, read on the forward strand.
CCACCGACTCCAGGATCAACTCGCGTTGACGCGTGGCAAGATGAAGGGCTTCCTCCGCCTCGTGCTGTTCGGTCACATCCACGCCATGACTGAGAATGAACGGGCGTTCGCCGCGGAGTTCCATGCGACGGCTGCGGAATGCGATGTGGCGATACACCCCATCACTGCGCCGAACCGGCACGGCTCCCTGCCACTCATCCCTGGTCTGAAGCGTCCGCAGGCAATCCTGAAATGTCATCGCTCCCGCGGCGTCAAGCAATTCCGCCACGGGCCGGCCGGTCAGGTCTTCAACGCGGTAGCCGAGCGTCTCAGCGGTGAATGCGTTCAATGATGTCAGACGCCCGTCCATCGTGCAGGTAAAAACGAATCCGAGGCTGCTCTCGACGACCTGGCGATAGCGGGCCTCGCTGGAAAGCAGAGCCTGTTCGGCCTGGCGCTGATCGGTGACGTCCTGCCCGCTCACAATCAGGTACTGGATCTCGCCGTTGGGCCCGGTGAGGGGACGTATCGTCCAGCTGATCCGCCGGGTCTTGGTGTCCGCAATGCGCCACGATGTTTCATGCGGCCCGGAGATATGTCCTGCGGCGGCCAGACCCAACTTGTCAGCGGCCCAGGGACGATCCTCCTCTTGCAGCACTTCTTCAACGAAAGGCCGGCCCGCTGCATCAGCAATCTTCAAACCGGTGAGTTGGGCGCACGACTGGTTGAAACGCACCACCCGCCCGGCGGTGTCGAGAACGGCAACGAGAGCCGGAATGGAATCCAGCGTTGCGGCCACAAAGCAACGCTCGATGGCAAGGGAACGCTCGGTGCGTTGCCTTGCGCGCTGCGCCTGCTCCTGTGCCCGGATCCGATGGTAGAGCTCAAGACGAGTAATTACCTGCCGCCCCAACACGTCCAGCAGGGTCAGGTGTTCCTCGCTGAATTGGTCAGGCTTGCGGGCCAGCACCGCCAGAGTTCCAATGAGTTGTTGATTTGCTGCGAATAACGGCGTTCCCGCGTAAGACCGGCAATGCTTGCCACCCGGTACCATTATTCCCTCGGGAGGGAAGCGCGGGTCCTTTGACCCGTCCTGGACCAGCAGCGGCTGAGCGGTCAGAGCCACCCACTGGCAGGCGCTGGTCACGCGCGGCTGTTCAGCGGCTATAAACCCGAAGCGTGATTTGAACCACAGGCGATTGAAATCGAGCCACGCGATGTAGGCGTAGTCGGCGAGACTGAGTACAGCGGCCAACTCCGTCAACTCGTCCAAGGCAGGGTCCGGACTGCGGTCGAAGACGTCAAAGTCCGACCGTGATGTCAGCCTCGGCGGGTCCGCCTGCTGGTAGCTCTGTATCGCGCCCATTGCTCTTCGCACCTGTACTTTCACAGTATGGGAGAAGTGAGGGAGTTTGGCTCTGCCACAAACGGGGTGTTATTCGCTTTCCAAAGTGCGACGTTAGTAATCAGTTCGGGTTATCTCATGAATTTTCTGACGGTTACGAGTGTCAAACGGGGTTCCGGAATCTAGTTTCTAACGGGATCCGATGGGAAGTCTACAACAATCTCCGCTTTCGGCCGGCTCCGTACTCCCCGCATCCAGGACAACCTTCCAGCTTCCGTCCGGCTGTTTGCGCCAAATTGTCATGTAGCGGCCCGAAGTGGTTACGGGGTTTCCGTTGGCGTCTTTGCTGCGACCTTCATAGTGTCCCCAGGTATAGCCCATATCTCCTGAGGGCCCCATCATCCCGTCCGTCGGCGTCCAGGTGAGCTGGTAGGCGGTGGGCGACCAGGCTGCGGACCGGGCGATGGCGACCTTGCCTACCAGCGGGGCGGCGCCGTTTCCGAGAGCGACGCCATCGTCGGCGAACCAATCCGCAAAACCAGCGCCTCCGCGCGCGGCCACATCCTTGGCGAACTTTGCCTCGAGATCGAACAGGAAGGCCTTTCCTGCCTTCATGGTCGGGTCAGTCATAGGGTTAGGGGCGGTTGACGGGGCGGTCGGCTCCAGCATCTGGCCGGGCAGGCGGGCTGGAAGCAGGGTAGCGAGCGCGCCGACTGCACCCAGGGTCAGCAATCTGAATTGTGTCCGAATGCCCTTCACGACTGGTGCCTCATTCATGATTCTTGACCTCATCCTAAACCGCTTGTCTCGTTTCGTCGCATATCCGACGCAAAACGGCAAACCTGCGGGACCGCACGAGCGTCGAACTCGAAGCGGCCTATCGCTGGCATTGGTATACTGTGGGTTGGCAAACCGGCGAACAAAAGCCCCCCGGCAATCCGGGGCTTTTTTCTTGCAGTTCCGGCCTGGGGCCCGGGAGAAGGAAGTAAATGGGAGCATTGCTGGATTCAATCCAATCCCCCGCCGACATCAAGCGCCTTAATTACGCGCAACTGGCCGAGTTGGCGGAAGAGATCCGCGCCTTTCTCATTCAATCGCTTTCGAAGACGGGTGGTCACCTCGGTCCCAATCTGGGGGTAGTTGAGCTAACGCTCGCTATGCATTATGTTTTCAATTCCCCCCAGGACAGGTTTCTCTTCGACGTCAGTCACCAGGTTTATACCCACAAGATCCTCACCGGTCGACGGGAGCGGTTTGGCACCATCCGGCAAGCGGGTGGACTGAACGGCTTTATGCTGCGTACCGAGTGCGAGCACGACTGTTACGGCGCCGGCCATGCGGGTACGGCACTTTCGGCGGCCCTGGGAATGGCAGTCGCCCGCGACATGGCCGGTGGCAGTGAGCACGTCGTGGCCGTGGCCGGCGACGCAGCCTTCACCAACGGCATCTCCTTTGAAGCTCTCAACAACATCGCCGAGCAGACCAGGCGGCTGATTGTTGTGCTGAATGACAACGAGTGGTCGATCGATCGCAACGTCGGCGCCATCGCGCGCTATTTTCATCGCGTGGTCACTAACGAGCACTACCAGCATCTGCATGCCTCCGCGAAGAAGATTGTGCAAAAAATCGGCGGCAAAACCGCGGTGAACGTGATGCGCCGCGCGGAAGAAGCCGCCAAAGGCATGTTGTGGCCCTCCATGCTCTTTGAGGAGTTCGGACTCGAGTATTACGGCCCCATCGACGGCCACAATCTCGCGCAGCTCATCGAGACTTTCAAGTTTCTCAAGTCTGCCGATCGTCCGGTGCTACTGCACGTGATCACGCAAAAAGGACGCGGATTTCAACCGGCACTCGATCTGCAGAAGAAGTTTCACGGGCTGGGTCCCTACGACCCCGAGACGGGTAACACGCGCCCCGCGGGCCAGCAGACGTATTCCGAGTCGTTTGCCACAACGCTGGTCGAGCTCGCCAATCAGGATTCCCGCGTGGTCGCGATTACGGCGGCCATGCCCAATGGAACCGGCCTCGATCTGTTTCGGCCGCATCATCCCAAGCGCTACTTCGATGTGGGCATCGCCGAGGAGCACGCGGTCATTTTCGCGGCGGGAATGGCGACGCGCGGCTTCCGTCCGGTGTGCGCCATTTACTCGACATTCCTGCAGCGGGCCTTCGATCCCATCGTGCACGATGTAGCCCTGCAAAAATTGCCCGTGCTCTTTTGCATGGACCGGGCTGGCCTTTCCGGTGATGACGGTCCCACCCACCATGGTCTCTTCGACATCGCATATCTCCGGGGCATTCCCGAGATGGTTTTGATGGCGCCGAAGGATGAGGATGAGTTGGCGGACATGATGAAAACCGGCCTGCAGCTTCCCGGACCCAGCGCCATTCGGTATCCGCGCGGAGCCGTAGCCGGCGTCACGCGCAAGGCTTCTCCGCAAGTATTGCCGTTGGGCAAAGCCGAGGTGATTGCGGACGGCTCAGATGTCGCGGTTCTCGGGCTTGGGACCATGTTGCCCATGGCGGTGCAACTCGCGGCCCGGCTTGAGGCGGACGGCCACTCTGTCGCGGTGATCAATCCCCGTTTTGTGAAACCGCTGGATCGAGAATTGCTGGAGTCTTATGCGAGCAGGGTTGCAGCGTTCGTGACCATCGAAGATGCGGTAAAAATGGGCGGATTCGGATCGGCGGTTCTGGAAGCACTGGATGAGATGGGAAGCAAGGTACCCGTGGTTCGTGTCGGCTGGCCCGACCAGTTTATCGAGCACGGTAAAGTGGATGCGCTGCGCGAGAAATACGGGCTTACCGTGGAGGATGCGTATGCGCAGGTTCTGCCTCTATTGGCGAGCCGGAAGCGCCCCACTCTTGTGGCCAGCTAACTTGACCGCGAACAATAAGTGTCTTGCCACCTCGGGCTGCGAGGCCGAGACTCATTTGAATCTGTTTCGTGCTCGAACTGTCCGCTGGCATCGCGCGTGCGACAATCCACATCAGACCATCTTTGCTATGCGACCTGACCGTTTTCTGTTGTTGGGGATCCTCGGCCTGATTCTGGGTGGATCGCTGGCGTGCGCCCAGGTGCCCGCAGTCCCGCTCGTGCTTGCCGGAGGCACCGTTGTCGATGTCACCGATTGGGGCCGATCCGCCAGGGATCAGCCGGACTCCATCGTGGTTGTTCAGAACGGTCGCATCACCGATGTGGGACCACGCGCAACGCTTCCGATCCCCAAGGGCGCACGCGTCATCGACTGTACCGGGAAATACATTTTGCCCGGCCTGATCGATGGTTTCGCCGGGATGAACAATCAGGGCGAAGCCAGCGCCGATCTGTACATGGGCGTGACCACCGTTGTGGCCAGTTCGGATAGCCGGCGCGGACACATCGACCTCGTCGCCAATCCCGCTCCGCATTTGTACCTGCTCGACTCCATCGGCGTAACGGATGACTGGAGCCTGCTGATTGGCCAGAACGGGTGGACGGCCAAATTGCGCGAGGGAGCCCGGCCGGCGGAACTGAGCCCCGAGGACACGTTAAGTCAGCTCGGCGACACCGTGAAGCTGGGAACCAAGGTGCTGTGGATTGGGCATGAGGTAACGGCAGCCAACACCCAGTGGATCATTGCGCACGCGCACCAGATGGGTCTCATCACCTATGGCGAGTTTGTTTCGACACCGTACCGGGTCGGCATTGAGGCCGGTGTCGATGCGCTCTTGCGTATGGGTCGGTACGAGCTTGGTGTAATTCCCGACGAATTGCAGCGTCCGCTGGTTGATGATCCCGAGGGTACGGCCGCAACTACAGCTTACGACTACTCCGAGCGTCTTCCGGCCACCGATCCGCATGTGCGCTCGTATGCGGCTTTTCTCGCATCGCATCATCCAGCTCTGATGCCCATGTTCGCCACCTACTACCAGCGCCTGCCCGATCATCGCAATCTATGGACAGAGCCGGCAGCCGCCCTGCTCGATCCGGCGCGCATGTTCGACCCTCCCGATCGCAAAACCGGGGAGATTGTTTACCCACTGCCTGCATGGTCGAGACGACTGCCCGCCGTCGCGCAGCGCTACATGGAAGAAAACCTGCGCAAGAAAGCAGATCAGTCCGCGATGCGGCTGTGGCGGATCAACGAGGCAATATTCAGGGCGTATCCGCATTATCTGGCTGCCTCGGGCGCGCCGGTGTCTGGATCGTTCCCCGGCATCTCGCTGCACGTGGAACTCGAGATGCTTACGCGTCTTGGACTCACACCCCGCGAGGCGCTGGCCGCGGCCACCAACAACTACGCCCTGCAGTTCAACTGGAACGAATTGGGTCTGATCGCTCCGGGTCGCCGCGCTGACATTCTCGTGGTAGACGCGGATCCTACTGTCAGCACATGGAATGTGCGCCGCATTTCCACGCTGATTCTCGATGGCAACGTGCTCGACCGGGACGCGCTGCTGAATCTGAAGAAGTAGTCAGGCCATCACGCCCGTTGCGCGGCCTGCCGCGATGCAATCGCCAGCACTTCCGGCAACCTCTTGCGGCGATATTCAAACGAACTCGACAATTGCTTCCACACCGACCCAGCGGCAATATTACCGAAGACGCCGCCGGGCAGGGCGTAGCGGATCGAATCGGTCACCTTTGTCCCTTCCACCCCTTCGCGAAGTTCGGCTACGATGCCATGGCGATGGCGAAACGCGGCAAACGGCCCACGGACCTGTTCATCGATGAAATGGCTGTTCCACTCGAACTCTACGATCCGCGCGGTCCAGCTGACCCGTTGCGGAAGCCACTTGACCGGATAGAAGCTGATGAGGATCTCAGAGCCTGTGCCGGCGGCTACGCTCTTGAAACGTCGCGCCGGGTCGCGTGCAGGGGGCCGCGGCGGCGGTGGCTGCAACCGCACATCCTCCACACGGGCCTGCACTTCAGGCGGCATCAGGTGGGGCAGGTTTGTGGGATTCGCGAAAAAGGCGAACACCAGCTCAACCGGAAATGGAACCCAATCACTGACTTCGAATTGGCGTGTCATCGAATCGATCCTAACGCCTTTGAATGTCTCATCGCGCGCTCTGCAGAAAAAGGGCCGGGCGGCGAACCGGAAAGATCGGCTCGCTACCCGGTGGCAAGAGGACGCAATTAAATCAGTTGGGAAGGACGACCGAGTCGATCACGTGAATCACGCCATTCGACTGGTAAACATCGGCGATCGTAACGGTCGCCATACCGCCTTTTTCATCCGTCAACATCACCTTGCCGCCCTGCATGGTGGCCGTGAGCATACCTCCCTCGACGGTCTTGAGTTCTGCCTTTCCGTTGCCGGCTTTGATCATCTTCACCAGGTCTTTCGAGCTAACCTTGCCGGCTACCACGTGGTAAGTGAGCACCTTGACCAACTGATCCTTGTTTTCTGGCTTCAGGAGCGTGTCCACGGTGCCGGCGGGCAGCTTGTCAAAGGCTTCGTTTGTGGGCGCAAAGACGGTGAACGGTCCCGAAGCTTGAAGGGTATCGACGAGACCGGCAGCCTTGACAGCTGCGACAAGCGTGGTATGGTCCTTGGAGTTAACCGCATTTTGGACGATGTTTTTGTTGGCGTACATGGCAGCGCCGCCGACTTCCGGGTCCATTTGGGCGTGAAGATTCGGTACAGACAAAGCGAATGAGCAGACCGCGATAGCGGCCAGGATGGACTTGTGTGCATGCGACATGGGGGTGACAACCTTTCCTTCGAATTGACTACACAGGAGAAACGCTGCGGGGCCGGAAGCGGATTCCCCCATTTTTCCGAACTGCTTCAGCGCATCGAAACAGGGTGGGTGGGTTGTCCATGCCGGCAAACAGGGCGCCAGCAAACGGGTCATCGACATAGCGAGTCGTCGCAGACGTCCTGGAGAACCGCCGATGTGCGGATAACGTAGAATCATTGGAAAGGTTCACCGCAAAACGTTGACTTCTTCCCCCCTCATCACGGGCTCCGCCTCTCATCGCGCACAACGAGCACGGGGCCATCGCACCGGGCTGGTGCTGATTGCCGCCTACAAACTGCTCGGAGCGGTGCTGTTTGTGGCCGTCGGGGTGGGCGCGCTGCGCCTGCTGCACAAAGACATCGACGACGTCGTGTGGCGCATGATTGGCGACCTGAAGATGAACCCGGAGTCGCGCATCGTCAACTTTCTCTTCGAGAAGGCTGAACTCCTCAACGATCCACTCCTGAAGCGAATCGGACTGATCGCCTTCTGCTACGCCGCGGTCGGCGTGCTCGAAGCGATCGGGCTCTATCTCGAGAAGACCTGGGGAGAATTCCTGACACTCATTATCACGGCATCGTTTTTGCCGTTCGAGGTGCACGAATTAATGCGTCGCCTCACCTGGCTGCGGGTAGGACTTCTGGTCGCCAATATCCTGGTGCTGCTGTATCTGATCTGGATGCTGGGGGAACGCGCGGCGCACCGGCGGCGGGTTAAAGGCACCCAGCCGGGTTAAAAGAATCAGGGATATAGGCGGGCTTTCTGCCAGGCGCCTTCGTGCCTTGAAAAGAGAAGACGATCGTGGAGCCTATCGGCGCCATCAATCCAGAACTCGATCCGCACCGGATCCATGTAGAAGCCGCGCCAGAAGTCGGGTCGGGGGATTTCACCGGGATGTTCGTCGGTGAAGGCGCGGACCTGGGCCAGCAGGTGTTCGCGGCTGGCCAGCACCCGGCTTTGCCGAGAGACGGCTGCGCCAATCTGGCTGGCTCGCGATCGGCTGTGGAAGTATTTGTCTGCTTCTGAAGGGGAGAGTTCGGAAACCTCGCCCTCGACGCGAACCTGTCGTCGCAGCGATTTCCAGTGAAAACACAGGGCAGCTCTCGAATTCTCCGCCAGTTCTCGACCCTTCCTGCTTCCGTTATTCGTGAAGAAGGCGAAGCGATGGCCGCCAACGCGTTTCACCAGGACCATGCGCACGCTGGGCGTGCCATTGGCGGTCGCTGTCGCCAGCGCGGCGGCATTGGGATCGTTGAGCTCTCGCTGCTCCGCATCCTTGATCCACAGATCAAACAGGGTGATCGGATCGTCACCGTCGATTTCGTGCGCAACCCGCATGGGCTGATTGTAGCGGTGCCCAAACCGCCGTACTGGCTCAGTGGGATGAACCGTTTTTGCCTGATCACAGGAGGTCAATTTTGATTTTGAGCCGGTCGCGCTTTGAAAATCAGGCCCGAGTGTTGGGGTTTCGATTGCCCGATCTTCGCCTTTGTTTCGCCATACACTAAAACTGGCTATGCTGCCAAGTTCCCCATAGTTCACAGGAACCTCAGCAGTAAACACCACTGGTTGTGGTCTTGTAGCGCCGTGGCCCCAATTGGCTCACTCCCGAAAGTCTAGCTGCGCCGGCGCAAAGAAGGGCCGCTTTTTCCTATTGGACGAAGCATCACAACGCGGCTATGATCGTGTCTAAAGTGGAGTGAAAGGGAGCAAAGGGGACCTGTTTAGAGTCAGCCGGCTCCGTTCTTTAGAAAGCAAGAATAGTCCTGTTCTCTTCTTTAGCTCCACCTTTTTTAGTTTTTGAATGCTCTGGGGAACCATCCTGACCACCCGAATGGCACGCTCGGCAGTCAGGAGGTTGATTCAAGACGCGCTTGAGTAAGAGGGATTCGAATGTTTCGCGGCAACCATCCGGCCAAGATCGACGAGAAGGGCAGGTTGAAGATGCCTGCGGCCTTTAAGGAGCAGATGGATGCCAAGAATGTCACGCAATTCTTCGTAACCAGCACAAACGGCAAGCGCGCAGAGATCTGGCCGCTGCCCGAGTGGGAGAAGGTCGAAGAGCGGCTGGCAGGTGCCAGCGCTCTGGACGATGCGGTGGAAGAGTACTTGAACCTGGTGAATTATTACGGCCAGCAGGTGGAGATGGACAACCAGGGCAGGCTGTTGCTGCCGCAGATTCTGCGCTCCAAGGCGAGCCTGGATGCCGAAGTGACGGTGATGGGAATGAGAACCTTCCTGGCGGTTCACAACCGGGAGATTTTTGAGAAGGAACTGCCGGCGGAAGGCTTGAGCGAGGAGCGCCGCAAGAGGGTGGCAGCGATCTTGAGCGCCTAACAGACGGGAGCCCCCCAGGGGGACACATGACGACCAGGGACGAACGCCATGTGCCGGTTTTATTGACAGAAGCGATGGAGTATCTGGCGGTGCGGCCGGGGAGCACGGTGGTTGACTGCACGCTTGGGCTCGCGGGGCATAGTTCCGAGATTGTACGGCGCCTGGGCCCCAAGGGGAAGTTGATCGCATTCGATCGCGATCCGAGAGCAATGGAGTTGGCAAGCGAAAGGCTCGGTCGGGTTTGCGGAGAACTGGGAAACGAAGCACCCGAGGTGAGGTTGATCGGCGAGGCCTTTAGTTCGGCCCCGCTTCACATTGAGGCCGGCTCGGTGGACGCTGTGCTGGCGGATTTTGGCGTGAGCAGTTTGCAGCTGGATGAGGCATCGCGAGGATTCAGTTTTATGGCGGATGGGCCCCTTGATATGCGTATGGACACGCGCCGGGGCGAGACCGCCGAACAAGTGGTAAATGAGGCGAGCGAGCGCGAGCTGGCAGACCTTATCTACGAATACGGAGAGGAAAGGAGGTCGCGGAGAATCGCCAGAGCCATTGTGCGCGGGCGGCCAGTGACAACGACAGGGCAGTTGGCCCGAATCGTAGCCGCAGCCGCCCCGGCAATGAAGCAGGACAGGAACAGGATCCACCCGGCAACACGGACATTTCAGGGAATACGGATTTATGTGAATCGCGAGTTGGACGAAGTACGGGCGCTGCTGGAGGCCGCACCCAGGTTGCTTAAGCCCTCCGGACGTTTGGCAGTCATCAGTTTTCATTCTCTTGAAGATCGAATCGTGAAAGACAGCCTGCGCGAGGGAGCGCAGAAGGGGATCTGGACGATCCTGACGAAGAAACCGGTGGTTGCCGGGGAAGATGAGATCGATCGCAATCCGCGATCGCGCAGCGCGAAGTTGAGGGCAGCGGAAAGACAGCCAGTAGCTCGTAGCTTGTAGTTTCGGTATTCGTAGGCGAGCGGTTGTACGTTTCAAGGAGTTTCAACGGGATTGAGCTACCGGCTAAGAGCTAGAAGCTCCGAGCTGATTAGGAGAGAGTGATGGCGGCAGCAACGACAACGTACTTTGAAGCCGGACGCAGCTGGAACGCGCGGGTGGCCGAGCGCAACGCCGAATTGCTGGCCCAGCAGGCAATGCGCCGCCGCGGCGTGCGTACGCCGGAGTTCTACTTCGCGAAGCACTTTGACAACACACGGCTGATAAAGACACCGGATCTGGCTCGCGCCCGCGAGATGCGCGGTTTTGCGACGGCTGTGACCTTTCTGTTTTCGCTGATCATGGTATACGGACTGCAGCATTTCAGTGCTATCGAGAGTTCGTATCGCGTGGAGAGCGAAAAACAGATCGTCGAGCAGCTTCGCGAAGAGAATCGGCGCTTGCGGCTCTCCGAAGCCCAGTTGACCGAGCCGGCTCGCATTGACGGCATGGCGCGGCACCTGGGGTTGGTCGAACCGCAACCCGGACAGGTAATCCATTCATTGGCGCATCCGGACGCAAGTGCGCCGGCATTGGCGCAAGTAACGCCCGTCGCACCGCCGGTTCAATAGGAATGAGGGCACAGTCCTCTTCCCCGGGGAGTTGACCGCTGATGCATACCGCCGCCATCCGCAACAGAAATCGAAACACTATCCCGCGCGCCATCCCGCTCAAGGTGGCGCGCTTCTGGCTTGTTTGTCTCTTCTTTCTGGCGTGGACGCTCGCAATCACCGGGCGGCTGTTCTGGCTGCAGATCATGCGGCACCAGGAATATCTAGACCGCGCGCAGAAGCAGCAGCAGCGCACGTTCGAGGTGGCGCCGCGACGGGGTGTGCTCTACGATCGCAATCTGCACGAGTTGGCTATGACGGTGCAGTCGGACTCCCTCTACGCCGTACCGACGGAGATAGAAGACAAGAAGACGGCAGCGCGTGTTCTGGCAGCGGCAGTCCACACGGATGCGAGCGATGCGCAAACAAGCGAAGAGCAGATTGCCAATCGCCTTGCGAAGAATAACGGCTTTGCATGGATTGCACGGCGCGTTTCGCCCGAGGTGTCCTCGCAGGTGAGGGCGCTGAATCTCAAGGGCGTCTATTTTCAGAAGGAGTTTCAGCGGTTTTATCCCGACAACCAGATTGCCGCGCAGGTCCTGGGGTACGTAGGCGTCGACGATAACGGACTCGGCGGCCTGGAGCAAAAATTTGAGCCGCAGTTGCATGGCGTTCCCGGGCGCATGCTCACGGCCATGGACGCGCGCCGCAAGGTGCTCGGTTCCACTGAACGCGACCCCGAGCCGGGGCGCAATCTGGTGCTCACGATTGATGAGAACATTCAGTTCATCGCGGAGCGGGCGCTCGATCACGCCATGGAGCGCACGGGCGCAGCGAACGGGACTGTCGTGGTGCAGGACGTGCACACCGGTCAAATCCTGGCGCTTGCTATTCGGCCCACGTTCAATCCCAATCAGTTCCGGCACACTACGCCGGCTCTGCTGCGCAATCACGCGGTAAGTGACGTTTATGAACCGGGATCGACATTCAAGTTGGCGACCTATTCGGCTGCTCTCGACCAGAAGGTGACGTCACCCGACGATATGATCGATTGTCAGGGTGGAAAGATTACGCTTGCTGGCCGCGTGATTCACGATAACCAGGGCGAGCATATGGGCGTTGTTACGGTACACAAGGCGCTGGAAGAATCGAGCGATGTGGCCGCCGTGAAGCTGGCCCTCAAGGTCGGGCCGGACAAGTTTTACGAGTATATGCGCAATTTCGGGTTTGGCTCAAAGCCGGGAGTAGAGTTACCGGGCGAGACCCGCGGGCTTTTGCGGCCCACGAGCAAGTGGGGAGCATCGTCCATCGGATCGCTTGCCATAGGGCAGGAAATTGGCGTGACGCCGGTGCAACTGGTGTCGATGGTCTCAACCATCGCGAACGGTGGTATCTTTCTTCCTCCGCACGTGCTTTTGCCGGGACAATCCGACTCCGAGACCAAGACCGCTCCACAGGCATCTCCGTTCAGGCCGGGCGGCGAATTGCCGAATCCCTTGCCGGCCGGGGCACACCGGGTAATCTCGACCACGGCCGCCGCCCAAATGCGAAAGATGATGGAGGGGGTCGTTCTCTACGGCACCGGCAAGCCCGCGCTACTCAACGGCTACTCCGCCGGCGGCAAGACGGGCACGGCGCAGAAGATCGACCCAGCAACGCATCGTTACTCCAAAACAATGCACGTTGCTTCCTTCGCGGGCATCGCGCCGGTGAACAACCCGGTCATCGCCATGGCGATCGTGATCGACACGCCAACGAAGGGGCCTTCGTATTACGGCACCGCAGTTTCGGCGCCCGTATTCGCGGAGGTCGCGCAGCAGGTTCTCGAGTACCTGGGCGTGCCACACGACGAGGAGATTAAGGTTCCCAAGTCGAACGCCAAACCCGAGAAGCCGGTGCACGAAGATGATCATGACGATCAGGCCGATGTCGACGCTCTGTTCGCGGCTGTGAACGACCTGCCCGCTGACGATCCGCTGCGATCTCCTCCGGAACAGAAGGTGGCGCGTGCTGACTCCGATACGGAGTCGGCTCCCGTAGTCTCGGGCCAGCCCTCGGCCAAGGCGGCTGATCAAACGGCAAATGCGCAGAAGGCAGCGAGAGCCGGCTCCAACGCTGCCGCGCCAAGCGCCGCCGCGGTTGTGATGAATACCGGCGATCAGATCAGGGTGCCTTCGCTGGTCGGATTGTCGATGCGCAAGGTGATTGAAACGGCGGCCAACGCGGGATTACCTGTCGAGGTTTCCGGGCGAGGCACTGTCCGCGAACAGGCACCTTCCGCCGGAACGCTCGTGAATGCCGGAACGCGCATTGTGGTACGCGGCTCGCGCTGAAGCACCGGATTCGTCCCCTCCCGCCTTCCCATCTACAATCGATCACGAGATGAAGTGGAACGACCTCATAGCGGGAATTGACGCGGTGGGCGCCTCGGGCGATTCAGACCAGGACGTCACCGGCATCGAGTATGACTCCAGGCGGGTTCGGCCGGGAGCCGTGTTTGTTGCGATGAAAGGCGGCTCGACCGACGGGAATCGATACGTGGAAAAGGCGCTGGCTGCAGGCGCGCTGGGCATCATTACCGACTCGGGACACACCTTCGATCACCTGGTAGTGTACGAGGCGGGCCGGCCGGTGCTCGAAGTGGAGCACGGGCGGCGAGCGCTGGCCCAGGCCGCAGCCGCGTTCTTCGGCCATCCTGAACGCAAGCTGGCCGCCACCGGTATCACCGGAACCAACGGAAAGACGACCACGGCATTTCTTGTCGAGTCTCTTTTGAATTTTGCCGCGCGATCCACCATCCTGGTCGGGACAATCGAATACCATTTGGCCGGCGAGGTGCGCCCGTCCGTGCACACCACGCCTGAGTCGCGTGACCTGTTTGAGCTGATGGCTGAGGGCGCTGCTCGCGGTGCGACGGAATTGGTGACCGAGGTGTCAAGCCACGCGCTCGACCAGGGACGCGCCGCCGGGATCAACTTCGATGTCGCGGTATTCACCAATCTCACCCGCGACCATCTCGATTATCACGGCACGATGGAAAAGTATTATGCGGCCAAGCGGCTGCTCTTTGATGGGACCGTCTATCCGGCGCCGCGCGTGGCCGTGATCAACGCCCATGACGACCGTGCCAGGCAGTTAGCCGCCGCTGCGCGCCGAGCAGGTGCTGAAGTGCGCAGCTTCGGCATTAAGGAAGGTGACTGGCGAGCCGCCAATCACCGACTCACTCCCGGCGGAGCGGTTTTCGATCTCGAAACGCCGGCAGGCGTGGCGCAGGTCACGTCGCGACTCGCCGGCGAAGTCAACATTCTCAATCTGCTCGCGGCATTTACCGCGGCGCATGCGCGAGGAGTCGGCTTCGATCAGCTTGTCGAAACGGTTCCGAATCTTCAGCCGGTGGCCGGACGCTTTCAGCCCGTCGACGCAGGCCAGCCGTTTACGGTCATTGTGGACTACGCGCACACCGATGACGCACTGCGCAATCTTCTCGCGCTGGCCCGGCAGATGACCGCACGATCGGGTGGCCGGGTGATTACGCTATTCGGCTGCGGCGGGGATCGCGACCGCACCAAGCGCCCCAAGATGGGGCAGGCAGCCTCAGAAGGGAGCGACTTCGTCGTGGCCACCAGCGACAATCCGCGCTCCGAAGATCCGCTCGCAATTCTTGCCGAGGTTGAACCCGCGCTGAAGGCCAGCGGCATCCGCTACACCGTTGAGTCCGATCGTGCCGCGGCTATCAAGCTGGCGCTAGCTGAAGCGAAGCCGATGGATGTGGTTCTGCTGGCAGGCAAGGGGCACGAAAAAGAGCAGATTCTTGCCGATCGGACAATTCCGTTCGACGACGCGCAGGTTGCGTCTTCCGCCCTCGCGGAGATGGGTTATGGTGAAGGACGATGAAGCTCACACTCGCTGAAGCCGCGGTTGGGGCGAGCGCGGTACTCGAGGCCCCGCCGAACATCGCCAACGCCGGCGGGATTGTCGTGGAGGGCTACTCCATCGACTCGCGCACCATTGCTCCGGGAGAGCTTTTCTTTGCCGTGCGCGGCGAGCGATTCGATGGGCACGATTTTGTTGCCGCGGCCGTAGAGCGCGGTGCCGCGGCGGCCGTGGTGTCGCGGGCGCGCGTTGCCGGATTGCCCGATGTGGCGCTCGCGCTACCGCTTCTCATCGCCGAAGAGCCGCTTGTCGCCTTGCAGGCGCTGGCGTCCCACGTTCGCCGGATCTGGGGCAAGCGCTTAGTCGCCGTCACCGGTTCGGCCGGCAAAACCACCACTAAGGAAGCTATCGCCATTGCGCTCGGTGCAAAGTGGAATGTCCTTAAATCGAAGGGCAATCTCAACAACGAATTCGGGCTGCCCATGCAATTGATTCGTCTGGAGCCGGAGCACGATATTGCCGTTGTGGAAATGGGCATGAACCACGTCGGAGAAATCGCTGCCCTCGCGCGTATTGCCGCGCCGGACTGGGGAGTGATTACCAACGTGGGCACCGCGCACGTGGAGAATTTTGCCGATGGCCAGGCAGGTATTGCGCGCGCCAAGTTCGAACTGGTTGCGGCACTCCCTGCGACCGGCGTTGCCTTTCTTAACTGTGACGACGCCTACGTTTCGCAATTCGGGCGGGACTTCGCTGGACGCGTAGTCTACTTCGGCGCAGGCCCGTGCGCCGATCCGCAGATTCTTTCCGTAACCGAGGACTCCGCCGGTTTGCACATTCAATATCGCGCCCGGGGAGAAGAGGGCACGCTCACGATGCAACTTCTGGGTGCGCACAATGCTCAGAACGCGATGGCGGGACTCGCCGTAGCGCTCGAGGCCGGCGTGGATCGCGAAGCCGCTGTCGCCGCCATCGAGTCGCTGGCAGCCGGAGACAAGCGCGGACAGGTACTGGAGATTGCGGGCGCAGCAGTTCTGAACGATAGCTACAACTCCAACCCCGAAGCGCTTCGGTCGATGATCCAGACATTGGCGACACGGCCAGCGGACCGGCGCATCCTCGTTGCCGGAGAGATGCTGGAACTGGGCGAGCAAGGTCCCGCCCTCCACGCCGAATGCGGAAAAGCCGCCGCCGATGCTGGCCTCGATCTGGTAATCGGCGTGCAAGGCAACGCGCGCCACCTTGCCGCAGCGGCCTGCCTCGGGGGTGTTGCTTCTCTGTTTCTTCCGGATGCGGAAATCGCGGGCCACTGGATGCACTCAAACCTCCGCCCTGGCGACGTGGTGCTCGTGAAAGGGTCGCGGGGCGTCCACCTCGAACGCGCCATCGAGATCGCAAAGTCGTCTGGTGCGGAGGTGAGGTGAGAGGATTTGTACAGTCGTTCGTAACTACCGTTTTGTACGGCCCGCAACCTGTATGACTTGGGCAGCGAAGATGTGGCTGCATACCTGATCACCACACCGCGCGGAAACACCCTGATCAACAGCAATCTGGTAAAAGCCCAGATTTTGGGCATAAAGCGCGAAGAGCATGCCTCAGGGGTTAAAGCCCCGGGGTTGATTTTGTGGCTTTGATACCGGGGATGAGCCTCGCGGCTTAGCGCCCGATGAGTTTTTCCGCAGCTAGCTAGGGCGATGGCCGGAGAGTGAGCGGGGCGGTTAGGCGGATGTCGTGGGATGAGGCGCCGATCTGTACTTCGAACGTGCCGGGTTCGGCGACCCAAGCCTTCTGTTGGGGACTCCAGTAGGAAAGCGCGTCGCGATCGATGGTGAAGTGCACCGCGCGGGTCTCGCCGGGGTTGAGGGGAACGCGGCGAAAGCCTTTGAGTTCCCGGACCGGCCGGTCAATTTTGGAATGCGGATCGTGGATGTAGAGCTGGACGACGTCGGCACCGGCGCGCGGGCCATCATTCTTGACGGTCAACGTTACGCTGAACACGGATCCGGGCTGCGCGGCCCCGATCTCGGAGACTTGCGACACGCGAAGATCGCCGTAGACGAACTTTGTGTAACTGAGGCCAAAGCCGAACGGGAATGCCGGCTCGACCTTTTTTGTCTCGTAGTAGCGATAGCCGACGTAGATGCCCTCGGCATAATTTACTTTGAGATTCTCGCCGGGGTAGTGGCCGAAGGCGGGGGAGTCTTCGAACTTTTTGGGCATCGTCATGGGGAGCCTGCCGGAAGGGTTGGCGTCGCCGAACAGGACGGCCGCGAGAGCGTGCCCGCCTTCCTCCCCGCCATAGAACATGTCGAGCAGGGCCGGCGCCTTCTCGATGTCGCTCTTCATTGTGACGGGGTCACCGGTGTTGAGCACTACCACGGTGTGGGGATTGGCCTTCTCGACAGCTTCGATCAGTTCGTCCTGGCCGGCGGGCAGGTCCATGGTCTTTACGTCAAAGCCCTCGCCTTCGAGCTTGGGGTAGCGTCCCACTACGACCACGGCAGCATCGGAACTCGATGCAGCTGCGGCGGCTTCCCGGATCGACTTGGCGCGCGCGTCTGGAGAGTCGTCGGCGGGATTCTCGCCTTCCATTCCGACGCCCAGCGCGTAGTTGACTTTGATGGCATTGCCGGCGCGCTCCTTGATGCCATCGAGGGGCGCGATTGCGTTCTTTGGGCGAACCAGGGAACTGCCTCCGCCGCCGGTGCGGGCGACGGCGGCGTTTGGTCCGATCACCGCGATGGAGTGGATCTTTGCGGTATCGAACGGAAGCAACGCGTTCTCGTTGCGGAGAAGAACGATGCCTTCCATGGCGCCCTGGAGAGCAACGGCGCGCTGGTCAGCGTTATCGACCTCGCCGCCCGCGGTGTGAGGATGATCGAAGAGGCCGCTTCGGAAGATGATGCGCAGAATGCGGCTTACGTTGTCGTTGAGCGTGGCTTCGGTTATGTGCCCGGCCTTTACTTCCGCGAGAACCTTTTCCTGCGTGAGCCAGCCATCGCCGTTCCCCGACTTCAGGGTCTCCGGCCGCGCCAGCCAATTCTTCATGGCCTGGCCCCCTGGCATCTCCAGGTCCATGCCCGCATTTACGGTAGGCGAGGTGGAGTAGGTGCTGCCCCAGTCGGAGATGACAAAGCCATTGAAGCCAAACTCCCTTTGCAGCACGTCGTGCAACAGGGGTATATTCTCCGCCATATGCGCGCCGTTCACCAGGTTATAGGCCGACATCACCGTCCAGACATTGGCGTCGTGAACCGCGGCTTTGAAAGCCGGAAGATAGATTTCGTGCAAGCGCGCGGTCGCTGATGCTTGCGTCGATGCGATGGCGCTCGAACTCTTCGTTGTTGGCGACGAAGTGCTTGACGCTGGGGATGACGCCTTCCCCCTGGACACCTCGAATGTAAGCGACGCCAAGCCGGCCGGTGAGGTAGGGGTCTTCGCCGTATCCCTCAAAGTTGCGGCCCCAGAGCGGCACGCGATTGATGTTGACGGTGGGGCCGAGGATCATGTCGCGGCCCAGGGCCTTCACTTCCTGAGCAATGGCGCGGCCTTCGCGCTGCACCAGTTCGGCGTCCCAGGTGGCAGCCATGGTGATGCCGGCAGGGAAGGAGGTGGCCTCTACCTTGACGGGCGCGGTTGTGGAACTGGTGATCGCGGAGCTGCCCATCCACGAGCGCACGCCCATGGGGCCGTCGGCCATCTTGATGGCGGGGATGCCCAGGCGCTCGATGGGCATGGACTCCATCCAGCCCGAGCCTTCCAGCATCGATGCCTTTTCTTCCAGCGTCATGCGGCTGAGCAGATCGGCCACGCGTTGGTCCAGGGGAACATGATCGCTTTTGTAAGGGGCGTCTGCTGGAACGGCCGGCTCCGATTGCGCACGCAATGCGACTGGCGCGCACAGTGCGAAGAGAACCAGACCGAATGGCGTAAGCAGGACACGGCGCGAGATTCGCATGAAAGCTCCTGGTGAAGGTGAAGATAACGAGCGTTTCGCGGGCAATCGTAGCCGATTCGGGCGCGGCTCGACAAATAAACGAGGGAACATGCAACTTTCGAGTGATCGATTCGCCCTGCGCTGGTCACAGGAAATATCGGCAAGTGACGTATGCTTGTAAGAGTTTCAAAACGACCTATTTAAAGGGAAACCGTAGAACTCAAGATTACAGTTCGCGCGCACGTACAGGCCGCGTCCCGAGTGGAATAAATGATATTACGGGTTCTAATCCAGGAAGCCGAGCTGACCTACAGCCTCTCACCCAGTCTTCAACTGGAAGCGGTATACGGTCCTATTCACGAACTCCTCGGATTTAGCGCGGAAGACTTTCTCTCTTCCCATGTTTCTCTCTTCGATCGGATTCACGCGCACGACTCCGACATTGCGAAGGCTCTGTTGTCTTGCGCCGGCGATGTGGACTCGGGCGCGAGCGTACTGCGGGTACGCCATGCGGGCGGGCGCATTCGCTGTCTGCAAGTGCACTTCAGCAAGGGCCACAAAGAGCAAGGAACCACGCTCCACATGAAGCTGCAGAGTGCGGGGAGCGTGTGGGACGATCCAATCAACGAGGATGCGGCGCATTTTCGCACTATGGTGGCGCACACCGATGAGCGCATTTTTTTCAAGGACCGCAATCATGTATTTATCGCCGCCGGCGCCAACTTCCAGGCTCCGCTGGAGCGTTATTTGAATGGCCGCGACCTGGTGGGATTGACCGATTACGATTTCCTGCCCGAAGCGGACGCGGACCTTTTTTACGCCACCGAGAAGCAGGTTCTGGCCGACGGCATTCCCCGCGATGTTGTGATGGAGGTGATGCGAGGAGAGGAATCGCTCTGGGTCAACTCGCAATATCGTGCTGTGCGGGGAAAAGACGGCGAGTTGCTCGGGCTGTTTGCAACGGTTCGTGAACTCGCGACCTGCAATCAAGGAGACGAGAAGATCGAAGGGACGCACAAGCAGCACCGCATCGGGAGCTACGTTCTCGATCTGCGCCGGGGCGTCTTTTCCGCGTCAACGGCGATCGAAGCAATGTTTGGTATCGACAAGTCCTATCCCCACGATGTGGAAGGGTGGCGGAGCCTTGTTTACCCAGCAGACCGCGAGCGAATGAGCGAATATTTGCAGTCGGTGCTCGAGGCACCGGGCAGGCTGTTCAATATGGAGTACCAGATCGTCCGGCGAAACGATGGAGAGGTTCGCTGGGTGCAGGGCCTGGGGCGCGTGGATCGGGGGCAGGATGGAATCCCGCTGGTGATGCGCGGCACCATCGAGGACATCACGGAGCGCAAGGAATCGGAGGCAGCGCTGCGGCGCACCAAGGAGCGGCTCCAGGTACTAATCGAGCATGCGCCGGTGGGACTGGCCATGTTCGACCGCGAAATGCGGTACCTGGCTGTGAGCCGCCGCTGGCAGGAGATTACCGGCTGCCGGGGCGAGAGCATTCTAGGCCGCAGCCACTATGAGGTGTTTCCGGATGCTCCGGTTCGGTACCGGGAAGTTCATCAGCGCGCTCTCGCGGGGGAACGGCAGAAGTGCGATGAAGACCAGCTTGAACGCCCTGACGGAACGGTGCAGTGGAGGCGCTGGGAAATCCTTCCGTGGCGAGAGGACGATGGCGAGCAAGGGGGCATCATCTCCTTTCTCGAGGATATTTCAACCGCCAGGGAAGCAGAACGGCGGCTGCAGCTGGCCGCGAGCGTATTCGAGCACGCCACGGAAGCCATCATGGTCTTCGACCTGGAAATGCGCATCATTGAAGTCAACGATTCCTTCTCGAAGATCACCGGATACAGCCGCGAGGAAGCCCTGGGGAAGCATCCGAACATTTTGAGATCCGACATTCACGATCTCGCGTTCTATGCGGAGATGTGGAAGGCGGTTCGCGAGGTGGGGCGATGGCGTGGAGAGATGTGGAACCGCTCGAAGAACGGCGACATGACCGCGGTGGCTGCCACGATCACCACCGTGGTGGATTCCTCCGGGCGGGCGCAACATTATGTAGCCCTGTTTTACGACATCACGCCGATCAAGGAGCAGGAGAAGAAGCTGGAACGCATAGCGCATTACGATGCGTTGACCGGGCTTCCCAACCGTTCTTCGCTGGGGGATCGTTTGCGCAGCGCTATGGCGGCAGCGCGCGACTCCAACCGCATGCTCGCGGTCATCTACCTCGATCTCGACAACTTCAAGACCGTGAACGACCGCTACGGCAGGGAAGCGGCCGATGCGCTGTTGTTGAGCGTGGCGGGCCGCATGAAGCATATTCTGCGCGAGGGCGATATGCTTGGGCGTTTGAGCGGAGACGAGTTTGTAGCTATTCTGCCCGACCTGGCCACCGCCGATTCCGCGACCGCGGTGCTGGACCGCCTGCTGCTGGCTGCCGGCGAACCTTATTTGATGGGTGAGCACGAACTGCGCGTCTCCGCGACCGCAGGCGCCAGCTTCTATCCGCAAAGCCAGGACGTGGATGCCGACCAGCTCTTACGCCAGGCCGACCAGGCAATGTACGAAGCCAAGCTGGCTGGCAAGAGCCGTTATCACATCTTTGACCCGGTACGCGATCACACTGTGCGGGGGCGGCACGAAGAACTGGCGCGAATCCGGCAAGCCCTGAGAGCCAACGAGTTCGTTCTCCACTACCAGCCGAAGGTCAACATGGCGACGGGAGAGCTGGTGGGGGCCGAGGCCCTGATTCGCTGGCAGCATCCGGAGCGCGGCCTCCTCGCTCCCGCGGCGTTCCTGCCCGTGATCGAAGATGACCCTCTGGCCATCGACGTGGGCGATTGGGTCATCGACACCGCTCTCGCGCAGGTCGATCGATGGCTGCAGCTGGGTCATCGCATCCGCGCCAGCGTCAACGTCAGCGCGAAGCAGCTGGAGCAGCCGAACTTCATCGAGCGCCTGAATGTGCTGCTGGCGCGCCATCCTGGCGTGAGTCCCAGCCTTCTTGAGCTTGAGGTGCTGGAGAGCAGCGCCCTGCGCGATGTCGCCATGGTCTCGGACGTCATCCAGGCCTGCGGCCGCATGGGTATGGAGGTGGCGATCGACGACTTCGGCACCGGCTATTCCTCGCTGACGTATCTCAAGAGACTGCCGGCTCCCATCCTCAAGATCGATCAGACTTTCGTGCGCGACATGCTCGACGACGCCGAAGATTTCGCCATCCTGCAAGGCATCCTCGGCCTGGCGACCGCATTCCGCCGCCTTCCAGTTGCCGAGGGCGTGGAATCGGTAGGCCACGGCGCGGTGTTGCTGAAGCTGGGGTGCGTAGTGGGGCAGGGATATGGAATTGCGCGTCCCATGCCGGCGGACAACCTGTTCTCCTGGTATGAGAGCTGGCAGCCCGATCCGAGTTGGAGCAACGTGGTTCCACTAAGCCCGCTGGATTGGCCCGTACTGACGGCAGAAGTCGAGCAGGGAGCCTGGGTAAGAGCACTGGCGCGGTTTATCAAAGGAGAATCAGCCAGTTCGCCGGAATTGGATGAGACGCGATCGCGATTCGGGGTCTGGCTTGAGAATGAGAAACGAAATCCGCACGTGACCAAGGCGGCGATTGCGGTGATGGATCTACTCCACCGCAGGTCGCACCGGCTGGCCCGGAGAGGCGTGCAACTGAAAAGACGTGGCCGCCAATCTGACGCCGAGGCTCTGCTGGGCGAAGTCCTCAAGCTGCGCCAGGAGATGCAGATTCATTTCGATTCGACTTTGCGCCATGGCCGCCGCGGCGTGGAGCGGGTGGACGAGCACCCTGTCCCTCCTGCCCAATTGTCTGTAGCCGTCGCTAAGCTACAATAAGAGTTGGGTTAAACAGGCTGCGGAAAAACTGTGTTGGTTGGTCTGTTCTGTATCAGGCGCGGTTTTAGCCGTGATGCAAACGTCCCGATAATGATGAGCGGGCTTTAGCTCCCGGGGATGTTTCAGGCGGTTGACCTTATCGATCGCCCCTTTTCCGCGCCCTCGAAGGCCGATCTTTCTGCGCTCAGAGCGCAACAGCAAGGAGTTTTTACCCTTATGGCGATTCCCGCCACACAAATGCGTCCGGGCATGATCATCAAGCACAACGAGCAGCTGCACCTGGTGTTCAAGGTGGAGCACCGCACTCCGGGTAACCTGCGCGCTTTCATCCAGGCCAAGCTCCGCAATCTCAAGTCGGGCGCGATGTTCGAACATCGCTTCCGTTCCGGCGACGCCATCGAGCGCGTGGTCGTGGACGAGATCGGCATGGAGTTTCTCTACGCCGACGGCGACGACTACTACTTCATGAACCCGGAAGACTACGAGCAGACGGTGCTGAAGGGATCCACGCTGGGCGATGCCGTGGAGTATCTGACCGCCAACCTCCATATCAAGGTGAGCTATTACGATGGCAAGGCCGTCGGCATCGAACTTCCCGGGACCGTTGAGCTGACGGTAGTGGAGACCGAGCCGGGTCTCAAGTCGGCGACCGCGTCCAGCGTGACCAAGCCGGCCAAGCTGGAAACCGGCCTGGTGGTGCAGGTGCCCCCCTTTATCAACGAAGGCGAGAAGATCCGCGTCGACACCAGCGAGGGCGCGTACTTGAGCCGCGCGTAGGCGCTTTCCGGTCAGCAAGCAAAAAGAGCGTCCCTGCCGGCGCTCTTTTTTGCCGAATGACGAACCTCGTAGCCCCGGTCAGCGGGCGATGAAAAGTCGGGTATCTCCTGGTTCCTCAGTTGTTGGATTCCGGCAGCGTGACCAGCTTGACCTCGAGGATCGCCTCGATCTGCAGCAGCGCGCGCAGCACTGTGTCGGAGACGGGCGCGTCCACCTGAACCACCGCCAGCGCCTTCACCGGCTTGATGCCGGAACGGTCGCGGCCGAGGGCGAAGTTGGCGATGTTTACCCCGTGTTCGCCAAGCAGGGTTCCGATCTTGCCAATCACGCCGGGCACGTCGAGGTTGCGGCAAACCAGCAGATTGCCTTCGAGTGGCGCTTCCACATCGATCCCGTCATATTCGAGCAGGCGCGGCTGCTCACCGTGAATCACAGTGGCCGTGGCGTGGCTAGTGCCCGCGGCCGAGTGCAGCTCCACCGCGATCATGGTGGCTGCTCCGCCGCGCTGGCCGTTCTGCTTCTCCTCGTGGACGCGGATGCCGCGCTCTTCGGCGATGGTCGCGGCGTTGATGCGGTTCACGTTCTCGAGCCCCTGCAGCATGCCGGCGATTGCGGAGTTGCGCACCAGGTCGGTCTTCGCTTCGGTCAGAAAGCCGCTGTAGAAGATCTGGATAGAATCAATCCCGCCTTTGCCGGTCTGGCCGAGAAAGGCACCCAGCCTCGCCGCCAGATCGATGTAGGGCGCAAGCTGCACGTACTCTTCGTGGCTGAGCGAGGGAAGGTTGACCGCGTTCTGCACCACGCCTAGCTTGAGATACTCGCGAATCTGCCGCGCAATCTGAATGCCGACTGCCTCCTGCGCTTCCGCCGTCGAGCCCGCGATATGCGGGGTGAGAATGACGTTGTCAAGTTCGAAGTAGGGGGAGTTCTTGAGCGGCTCCTCCACAAAGACATCAAGCGCCGCGCCGGCCACGTGGCCGGACTTGAGAGCTTCCACCAGGGCCGCGTCGTCCACCAGCTCGCCGCGCGCGCAGTTGATAATGCGGACTCCTTTTTTCATGGCCGCGAGAGTGCGCGCGTTGATGACTCCCGCGGTTTGCGGCGTGAGGCCAACGTGGAGCGTGAGGTAATCGGAGCCCGCGATAAGCTCGTCGAGCGTGACCAGGCGAATGCCGTTTTCGCGCGCCACAGCGGCGGAGACAAACGGATCGCTGCCGATGATTTCGAGTCCGAAGCCGCGGGCGCGCTTCGCAACTTCAAGCCCGATGCGCCCCAGGCCAAGAATGCCCAGGGTCTTGCCCCGAAGCTCCGCGCCCTGCAGCGACTTCTTTTCCCACTTGCCGGCGTGCATGGACGAGTTTGCGGCAGGCAGCTTGCGCGCCAGCGCCAGCATGAGCCCGATGGCAAGCTCGGCGACCGCGACGGCGTTGGCGCCCGGCGTGTTCATGACCACGATGCCGCGGCGCGTGGCGGCCTCCGCGTCCACGTTGTCCACGCCCACGCCGGCGCGGCCGATGACGCGCAGCTTCGGCGCGTGTTCCATGAGCGCGTCGTCCACCTGCACCGCGGAGCGGACCACGATCGCATCAGCGTCCTTGAGCGCGGCAGGCAGGCCGCCGTCGCCCAGCTTGTCATGGGTGACAACTTCCCAGCCCGGTTCGGCCGCAAACACCGCCAATGTGGAGGGCGACACCTTTTCCGCCAGAACAATCTTCATTGCTTCTCCCTTGTCGGCAGCCGCGGACGTGTACTCGTCGAAGCGGACGCCTTCCTTTTCGCAAAGCAGGTCAAACATGCGCATCACGGCCGCGTGGGGCTTGCCCTCGCCGCGCTCGTACTTCCATATCGAGTTGGGATGCACGCCCAGCCGCTCGGCCATCTGGTACTGGAAGAGGTCGAGCTGCTTGCGCGCAATGACGAGTTTTTCGCCGAAGGTAAGTTCCATGGAGTATTTCCTGGATTGGCAGTTGTCAGCTCGAAGCCGGGAGCTTGTAGCCCGAAGCTCCTGGCTACGAGCTACTGGCTACAAGCTTCCTTTGCAAACACCTGCTGCGCTGCTGCCACTGCTTGTCCGTAGGTGACGGGCAGCTTCAACGTGTCTTTGGCAATGTGCTCCATCGCGCCCAGAAGGGCAACGGTGTCGAGGTAGTCGAAGAAACCGAGGTGCGCAACGCGGAAGATCTTGCCCTGCATTTCCCCTTGTCCGTTGGCGGTGACCAGCGCGAAGCGCGTCTTGAGAGCCTTCACCACGTCGCCGGAGTTCATGCCCTCCGGAACCGCGACCGCGGTAGCGGCGGCGGCAGGCGCAGTGGGCGCGAACAAGGTGAAGCCCAGAGCGACGAGACCGGCGCGGGTGGCGGCGGCGTTTACCTGCGCATTGTCGACCAGAGCGATACGGCCCTTCTCAAGATCGCCGCCAGCCTGGCCCGCGATGTAGTCGAGCGCGGCGCCGAGTCCGGCAACCAGGGCCACGGCGGGAGTGTAGGCGCTTTCGCCTTTGACCGCGTTCTTGCGTTCCTTGCGCAGGTCGAAGTAGTAGCGCGGATTTTTGGAACTCTCCATGGCTGCCCAGGCCTTGTCGCTTACTGAAAGATAGGCCAGGCCCGGCGGGATCATGACGGCCTTCTGCGATCCGCCGATGAGGATGTCGATTCCCCAGCCGTCGACATCGAAGTGCGTGGTTCCCAGGCCCGTAATTCCGTCGACGACCAGAAGCGCTTCCGGCGCGTTCTCCTTGATAAGCCTTGCCACCGCTTCCACGTCGTGGCGAACGGCTGTCGAAGTCTCGGTGGCCTGCATGAAGACAGCTTTGATTCCAGGCTCGATGGCAGCCTTTACGGCGGCCAGGTCGAATGTCTGGCCATAGGGAGCGGTAACAACCGCGGGCTCGCAGCCGAAGGCTTTGAGGAGACTGGTCCAGCGCTCGCCAAACTTGCCGGCGGTTAAAACAAGGGTCTTGTCGCCGGGTGAGGTCAGGTTCGAGACAGAAGCCTCCATGGCGCCAGTGCCTGAAGAGGAGAGCAGCAGCACGTCGTTCCTGGTGCCTACGAAGACCTTGAGCTGCGCCAGAACCTTTTGATAGAGAGCGCGAAACTCGGGCGTGCGGTGATGCATGTCGGCGGCTGCCATGGCAAACTGCGCCGCTGGAAGCAGAGGGGTCGGTCCTGGAGTATAAAGGCGGGTTTTGCGGATCATGGGCTCTCCTCGGCCGTGTAAATCGAGCGGCCGCTGATCACATAATACACATAAGTGTGATAAATGTGAATTCGAGCTCAAAAACTGAAAGGCGAGAAAACGGACGTGTATTCAGAAAGATTCGGATTTGCAGCGGCGAGTTTGCTGGCAATCGCGTGCGGATGAGGGCAGGCCTGGAAATAAAGCCGCCTCGGGAGAGGTGCATATCTCTCCCGAGGCGGAGTGCCAAGGCAATT
Source organism: uncultured Acidobacteriota bacterium (assembly GCA_963744185.1). Lineage (GTDB taxonomy): Bacteria > Acidobacteriota > Terriglobia > Terriglobales > Acidobacteriaceae > Telmatobacter. The sequence continues at coordinate 304,429 of CAVUSR010000006.1, forward strand.
CGAGTGGACTTGCGAGTCGTCGCGGTGGTGCTTTAGCGGCCGTGAGCGCCGCCACCGTGGAAGCCTCCGCCGCCCATGCCACCGGCATGGGCGAAGCCGCCACGCGCGAAGCCTTCATAGTGATGGCCGTAGTATCCGCGGCCGCCATACCAACCACCCCAGCCGCCACCCCAACCCCAGCCGAGAGGATAGAATCCCCAACCAAAGGGACTATAGAACGGACCTGCGCCAATAAACGTGTAGCCGAAGCCGTAAGGATCCCAGTACCAGCCGGGGTAGTAGCCGCCCGCCGCGTACTCGGGCGCGATCTCATTGTTGGCCTCGGCCAGGTACTGCGAGCGGAGCGCACTCCAATTCATGAGCTCATCCTGGCTCTTGCCTTCGCTGAAGCCGGCGGGTTTCTCTTGAACAGCGGGTTTGCCGTTCTGTCCGTCGAGCGCGAACTCATGATGGGCCTTTACTTCCTTGTTTTTGCCGTCGGCCACCTGCACGTCCGCTTTTCCCTTGAAGACCATGACTTCAGGCCTCGCGGCGTCGAACTCGTAGTAGCCGGTCTTCTGCAGTCGCGTTGTGACCCCGGCATCGATGATCTGCAGGTTGTTCTGCTCGTGGATCATGTCGACTTCCACGCCGGCGCGGCCCTTATCAACCTGCACCTGGGTCAGTGTCAAGTCGGGGGAGATCATTTTTACCGCGCTGTTGTCGTCGACGCGGAGGAAGACGCCGGGAGTAAGCAGGATCTCCGCTTTGCCTTTGCCCGTGGTGAGTTCCTGGCCGGGGTTCAGATCCATGTTGCCGATCTGCTTTGGGTCGATTTGCTGTCCGTCGACGTAAGCCGCTCCCTCTACATAATTGATGGTGCCTGGACGCGCGGGTTCAGCGGCAAACGCCGTCGTAAACCCCGCACTGAGCAACCCCAAACCTAGCAACGAAAACGCAATGGATTTGTATTTCATCGTTATCTAAGACCTCAATCGTATAGATGGGGATAAGGGCGAAAAGTTGCGGAGACGGGTCTGTCGGAGAGAGTTGATAAATCGTTTTTGCAGGGAGTTTCCGTTGGCCCGGCTCGCTTGCGGCGATGATTGAGCACAAACGGGTTACACTGAAGAGTTGATTGCGAGGAAAAAGGAAGAATGAGCGACGCCGGCGCGATGGAAGCACTGGTCACCAAACAGATGGTGGCCGCCATGAAGGCCCACGATGCGGAGCGAACGGGCACACTGCGCCTGATCAAGACTGCGCTGAAGAACAAGTCGATCGAGAAGCGCGCGCCGTTGGATCCGCCCGAAGAGCAGCAAGCGCTGGCCACCATGATCAAGCAGCGGCGCGACTCGATTGAGCAGTTCACCAAGGGCAATCGGCCGGAGTTGGCGGCGAAGGAAGCCGGGGAGATAGTGGTGATCGAGGAGTTCCTGCCCAAGGCGCTCGACCAGGCCGGGTTGCGCGTGCTGGTGGATGAGGCGATCTCCGCGCAAACCGCCGAAGCGGGACAGAGGCCCACGCCGAAGGAGATGGGCCTGGTGATCAAGCGCGTGCAGGCAAAGCTGCAGGCTGGCGGGATGCGCGCCGAGGGGCGGCTGGTCAGCGAGGCGGTCAAGGCCGCGCTGGCGGGCTAGTCCGATTCGATTTGAGCGAACTTGAACGGCGGCTGCTCAATCGCCTGCGAAAGCAGCTAACCCATGATCCCTTTGTGCCCTAACCAGCTTCGCAGGTAGGAAGCTTGCCCTACGTGGTAGGTCTCGTGGATGGCAAGGAAGTTCACGATGCCGCTCACTTTGCCGTCGGCGCTCGGCGGTCCCTGCGTGGCCGGCTGAGCAAGGAAGTCCTCAGCTACGTTCTCAAAGGTTGTGGAAAGAACGCCGCAAGAATCGTTCCATGCTGACAGCAATTCCTCGGGGGAAGGACATGCGGCTGCCTCATCGAGTTTGACGCCGCGCGCAAAGCCGTCCAGCCAGGGCTGCGACCAGTCTGTACCGAGGCGCTTGAGGAGCATCTTCCGGGACCAAATCACGTGCCCCACGATCCACGCTACGTGGTTTGTACAGTCGTTGGGGCGCCGGTGCCACTCCTCCTCGGAAAGGTCTTTCACGGTACTAACAAGGAACTTGTCGTTGAATTGGTAGTTTTGCGCGGCGGCCACAATGACGGCGGGAACGGGCATAAGGGCAAACTCCTCTTCGGCGCGGGGATAGGGACCAGGGCCTCGGCTGAATAGAAATACGCGACACAAGGAGACACGGTCAAGCGCGGCGTTATGAAGTCTGTCGATGTTGCGAGCCGGCATTGACGGAAAGCTATTGCCGGACGTCCAATTTAAGGGGTAAGATCGCATCGCGTGGATCGCGCTTCCCCGTGCGGTTTGCAGGAGGTCGGGTGATGAACAGTGTTGAGACGATGCCGGGTGGCGTCGAGAGCTCTATCCAGCGAGTCGATCCCTATGTGACTGGGAGCGATCTGCCGCTAACACATGGACAGGTCGAGCAGTTACATGCCATCGCCATGGAGCTGCTTTCGGAATCAAGGGTGGTTCTGCGTGGTCCGGCGGACTGGTCCGATCGCCACGGAGATGTAGCCCTGTTTGTGGGGCCAAAGAGCACGGGGAAGACGACGGCGGCCAAGGCGTTGGCACGGGAACTGGGCACCCAACTCATCCGGTTGAAGCTGGTGCAGATATTCAGCGAATACCACGGCGAAACCGAAAAGAATCTTGAGGCGGTATTTCATGCGGCTACCAATGCGGGCGCCGTCATCCTGTTTGACGAGGCGGACGCCTTGTTCGGCAACCGTTCGGACGACCGGGACACGGACGACCGCCTTGCCGACATTGATGCCGACTGGCTGGTTCGCCGTATCGAGGCCTATCCCGGCCTCGTGATCCTGGGCTGCCTCACACTTCCCGCCCATTGGGAGAGGATGAGCCGCGTGGTGTATTTCGGGCCATCATCAGGGACAAAGCGCGAGGGCTGAAGTCGCCAACACCTCAAGCGGAGTGGTATCGAACGTCGCGGGAATTGTCGCGGCCTGCTGGCATGAAACCTGTGACTCCGAACCATGAAGCCGGCGGACTAGACCCTATCCTGTGCGCCCATCTGCTGCGCAAGGTTGACGGAAAACTGCTGGATATTCTGCGCGCCCTCACGGCGGATGAGTGGGATCTTCAGACCATTGCTCCGCGTTGGAAAGTGCGGGACGTGGCAGCCCATCTGCTGGACACAGCGCTGCGCAAACTGTCACTGGTTCGCGACTCGTGGTTTGTCGAGAAGGCCAACCCTCAGTCGCCTCAGGATGTGCTCGACCTGGTCAATCGCCTGAACCGGGAAGGTGTCACGGTCTACCGCCGTCTCAGCCCAGCCGTGCTGATTGAACTCATGACCATCGCCTGCGAGCGATTCGCGAGCTTCCATGAATCGCTCGACCCGTTTGCACGAGCTACCTTCAACGTGAGTTGGGCAGGCGAAGAGTCATCGCTGAACTGGTTCGATACGGCCCGCGAATTGACCGAGCGCTGGCATCATCAGCAGCAGATCCGGCTGGCGACCGGCCGGGCGGGTCTTGTGACCCCGGAGCTCTACCACCCGGTCCTGGACTGTTTTGCGCGGGGACTGCCACACGCCTTTCGGCATTCCCTTGCTCCGGCGGGCACCGTGGTTCTGCTCGAAATTACGGGCGATTGCGGGGGAAGATGGGCTCTCTCGCGGGGAGCGCATGCCTGGAGGTTCATAAGACAGATCCCGAACGAAATCGCGTGCAGGGTGAGGATTCCGCAGGATATCGCCTGGCAGGTTTTTACCAAGGGAATCGACCGGGATTCAGCTCGCAAGCTTGTTGAGGTCGAGGGCGATGGCGAGATGGCTGACGTGATTCTTGGCCTGACTGCGATCGTCGGCTGAAACTGCGGATTTGGCTTTCGGGCGCTTCCCGCCTGAGCTTCCCCATTAGTTTTGCGGTGGCTGTGCACGATTGGCAGGCTTGATCTAGAATGCGATGCGGGACGGTGAGCACGATTCCCGACCCTCTCGACGCCCATTTCCAGACATATTGTTTTCCTGGTCAGGATCCGTTCCTGTTCTTAATTTTGCTGTAGCGTCCTTAACGATCGCGACGACTGTAACGCCATCTTTTATCTCAGCTTAGGAGAATAACCATGCCTGTCGCTCTTCGTCGCCTTGTCCTCGCAAGCCTGCTGGTGCTGGCAGGCTTACCGGCATTTGCCGAGTACCCCACTTACTCCGCGCTTTACCTGTTCGGTGACAGCTATGTCGATGTGGGCAACATCTACCTGGCGACAAACCACGCCGAGCCACTTTCGCCTCCCTACTACATGGGCCAGTTTTCGAATGGACCGATCTGGGTTGAGTACCTGGGACAATCCCTGGGCTTCACCGTTGAGCCATCGTTGGTGGGAGGCACCGATTACGGGTTCGGCGGGGCGCTGGTGACGGCCCCCTACGTGACGCCGCTGGGCACGGTTCCGAGCGTTCCGCAGCAAGTGGGGCTATATCTCACCGCGCATGGCGGGAAAGCCGATCCCAACGCGCTGTACGTGATTGAAGGCGGCGGCAACGACATTCTGGCAGGATCCGGCAACCCGGAAACGCTGGGATTTCAGATCGCGGTCGGCATCGGATTGAGCGAACTGGCACTGCGGCAGGCGGGGGCGCGGCACTTCCTGATCCCCAACCTGGTCAACGTGGGCCTGCTGCCGGCGGCTGCGGGCAATGCAGCTTTTGCGTCCGCGGCGACACAGGCTACCAATCAGTGGGTGAATGTCTTGCTGGGCCTGGAAGAGCACCTTGAGGGCGTGCACATTCTACGTGTCGATGCATTCAAGCTGCTGAATGAGATTGTGGAGCACCCTGCACGCTTTGGATTTGTGGACGTAACCACTCCTTGCCTCACAACCACCGTGTGTACCGACCCGAATCAAACGCTGTTTTGGGACGGGGAACATCTGACTGAACATGGGCAGCTGGATCTTGCGGCCGCGGCAGAGGCCGCGCTCAAGGATTGATTCGGAACAGACGATAGCTGCAAGTAAGAATGGCGCCCACGTGGGCGCCATTCTTACTTGTGAGGCTTTGTCGTACCTGGCTCGAACAGCGCTCTACGCGCTTTCAGGGAAGGGCCGCTCCATGATGCTGACGGGGCGTTCGGGCATCTTAAGACCGGCAGTCGAGCTCGCCATGACCTCGGTGAAGGCCTTCTGAAACGCAGCCATTTCCTGCGCGGTGCCCACGGTAATGCGTACCTGGGTGGGCCATGCCGGCCAGATGCGGCCGATGTAGATGTCCTTGGCCGCCATGGCTGCCATCACTTCCTTACCAGGGCGGCGGGTATCGAGCATGAAGCAGTTGCTCTCCGATGGTGTTACCGAATAACCCTGGGTCTTGCACCATGCCAGGTTGTCCATACGCACGTCGCCGATGGTCTTCTTGCGGGTGGTCACCAGGTCGGTCTCGAGAAGGCTGGCCTTGGCAGCGGCAAGCGCAGTGATGGGCAGCGAGTTTTCGCCGAAGTAATCGAGCTTGGCCAGCAGTTCCGGCTTGCCGATGGCGAATCCCATGCGGACGCCTGCCATGCCGTATAGCTTGGAGAAGGTGCGCAGGACGACCACGTCCTTGCCTTCCTTGACGAAGTCGAGTGAGCGAGGCTGGTCGCAGAGGTGAATGTACGCTTCGTCGATCAGGATGACCGAGCCTTTGGGGGCATGGCCGACGGCGTACTCGATCTCTTCGCGCGGCGTACAGGTGCCGGTTGGGTTGTTGGGATTACAGATATAGATGACCCCCGGATTGGCGGAGGCAGCGAGCATGGCCTTGATGTCGTGCTTGGCCGCGCCCTTGGGGTCGGCGAGCGGAACCTTGATGACCGACGCGCCGCCCGCCTTGGCCGCCCACATGGGGGCTTCATAGCCAGGGTCGGCGACCACCAGCGGGCGGTCCTTGCTGGTGTTGACAAGAACGGTGTAGTGCAGCGGATCGCTGGAGCCGGCAAAGGCGCGAACATTCTCAGGGGAGAGCCCTTCCTGCTTGGCGAAGATCTCCTCGACCTCGGACTGGAAGTTCATGAGGTAGCGGCCGCCGCGGGGAACGATGTCGATCATGGCCTGCCGGGCGGCGTCGGAGGGGCCGAGCGGATTCTCGTTGGCGTCAATGTGAATGCCCTTGTTGGGGTCGGCAAAGTGCGGCCGCATCCGCTGCGCCATGGCGAGGTGTGCCTCCGTGAGGATCGGCATGGAGGCCAGCGCGGAGGCGCCTGCGGCGTAGCGGAAGAAGGAACGGCGCGATAGACCGTTACAGGCGGGGTCCAGAGGCATCTGCATACGAGAAACTCTCCTTTTGGCGTGCTCAAGCAGCGGGTGACGTCGGTGTACCGATATCCGGTCGGGCAGGACCCCGGGGACATGGGAAAACGGGTCCTATGAGGCAACGTTAGACCGCCGATGGCCGGAAAACAAGAGGGAAACGCATAAGGAAAGTCGGTTCAACACCCTGATTTCGCTGATGAAGTGTTGCTCTGTTAATATTCTGCGCAAGCGTGAGGGACGCATCCGGTCCGCGGAAAGGGCTTGAAGCCCACCTCGACACTTTGATCAGGCCGCACCTTCTTTCGGCCCGAACTGGCGGACAACGGGCGCATTCGAAAGGAGGATCATGCCGCAGCACGTTCCGGAAACGCCCCGCTCTCTGCCGGACCGTCCCAATCTCCGCCATCTGAAGGATCAGGCCTGGGATCTGCTCAAGGCCGGTAAGGTCGATTCGCTCACCGAGGCACAGTTTCGGATCGCGCTCGAGTATGGCTTCGCCAGCTGGCCTCGTCTGAAGGAGCATGTCGATTCGCTCGAGGAAGTTGGCAAGCTCAAGCACGCCATCGATACGAACGACTTCATTGGCATGCGCACCCTGATGACCCGCAATCCGGACTTGCATCGTGCTCCCCTGGGCTACGGAAAGAACGGGCCGCTCACGTGGGTAGCGGAGTGCCGCATTCCGTGGGAGGCTCCGGGCGCAACGCGGCTGGCGATGGCGCAATGGATGATCGACCATGGGTCGGACGTTCACCAGGGAGGCGATGGCCCGTTGATGCGGGCGGCTCTCGTGGATCGCCGTATCCCCATGATGGATCTGCTGGTGCGCAACGGCGCCGATGTAAACGCCGAGTGGGGCGGGCATTTTCCTATTCTGTTTGCGCCCTGCGAGACCGTCGAACCACTGGCGCTGAAGTGGCTGCTCGATCACGGAGCCGATCCATACCTCCCGGAACGCCGCGGCCACGAATCGCCGCTCGATTATGTGATCGGCACCTATTCGCGCTCGGCGCGCTTGAGCCAGTGCATCGACATTCTGGTGTCGGCCGGGTGCGCGACCCGGCGCAGGGTTCCGGGCATGCTCGATCTTCTGCGCGGGCGGCTCGATCTGGTGGCCGTGCAACTCGACGCCGACCGCTCACTGGTTCATCGGCGGTTTCCCGAGTTCGACTTCGGTTCGTCGGGCTCGCGCAGGCTAAAGCTCAACGGGGCAACGCTGCTGCACCTGGCGGCCGAGTACGGCAACCTGAAGGCCGCGCAACTGCTGGTGGCCTGTGGCGCGGACATCAATGCAAGGTCCGAGGTGGATGAAGCCGGCGTGGGCGGGCAGACGCCGATCTTCCATGCCGTTACGCAGTTTCAGGACTACGGCCTGGCGATGACGAAGTACATGGTGGAAAGCGGCGCCGACCTGAGTGTACGCGCCCGGCTGCCGGGTCACTACGAGCGGCCCGACGAATTCGTGGAGTGCACGCCGCTGGGGTACGCGCGGCTGTTTCCCGGAAATGACAACGCCACAGTGGAGTTTCTGCACTCGGTCGGAGCTGCGGAGTGATTCGCTTCCATTCGATCGTGGCGCGGGTTGAAGGCAAGGCTGTACACTGCTGCGGCAAACGTTTTCTGGTTCCGCACGCCGTCTTGGGATGGGGCCCGATTGCTCCCTCCGCAGAGCGCACGCTAACCGTGGCGGCAATCTTCCGTTGTCGCTTGACAAGTGGTGCAGTAAACCCATTTACTTAGGGCGAACGTCCCAACACATCCAGGGCGCAGCCTTAGTCTCAGGTGACTCATGTTCGGATCGGTCCCAAACCTCTTTTCCGGCGCTTCGCCCTCGCTCAAGGGCATGGCGCTGGCTCTCAGCGCACCCTCGCTGGCGCATCTCTCCGGCCTCGATATCGCGGTGATCGCCATTTACTTCGTGATGGTGATCTGGATTGGCTTCTATCTGAAGGGCCAGGCCAATACCAGCGAAGAGTTTTTCATGGCCGGCCGCGAAATGACGGCGTGGATCGCGGGCCTGAGCTTCGTCTCCGCCAACCTGGGATCGCTTGAACTGATGGGCTGGGCCGGTTCTGCTTATCAATACGGCATCCTGGCCGCGCACTGGTACTGGATAGGCGCCATTCCCGCAATGCTCTTTCTGGGCATGGTCATGATGCCGTTCTACTACGTATGCAAGACGCACTCTGTGCCGGGGTATTTGAAGTTACGGTACGGGCAGGGCGCCAGCGTCGTCGCCGCTGTGTCGTTTGCTTTTATGACGGTGCTCATGAGCGGCGTCAATATGTTCGCCATGGCCGTGGTGATGAAGGTGGTTCTGGGCTGGGATCTGAACTTCTCCATCATCGTCTCCTCGCTCGCCGTGGCTGCCTATGTAGCGCTGGGCGGACTGCGCTCCGCCATCTTCAATGAAGTGCTGCAGTTCATGCTCATCTGGGGCGGAGCACTGCTGGTTCCCATCCTCGGCATGATCGAGGCGGGCGGATGGGGTGGCTTCAAGGCCAAACTCGCTGCGAATATGGCGAAGGGCGCCATAGTGCCCGGCGACTACACGCACATGTGGCGCAGCATGGGGCACTTCGCTGACAATCCCATGGGCATTCACTGGACCGGCATCGTCTTCGGTCTGGGGTTCGCGATCAGCTTCGGCTACTGGACTACGGACTTCCTCGTCGTGCAGCGCGTGCTCGCGGCGAACAATTTGCGCTCCGCACGCATGGCGCCAGTGATCGGCTCGTTCTTCAAAATGGCGGTTCCATTTATCGTCATCCTTCCCGGCCTGCTGGGCCTGGTGGTTCTGCAGAATCCCGATGGCAGCCTGATGCACCTGGTGGGCGAGAACCAGGTGAACGCCTTGCATCCCTACAGTTACAACGAAGTGCTCCCCCTGATGCTGGTTCGCTACTGCGCGCCAGGCTTGCTGGGCCTGGGCATCACGGCGCTGATTGCCGGTTTCATGAGTGGCATGGCGGGCAACGTCAGTGCCTTCTCAGCAGTGTGGACCTACGATATCTACCAGCCGCTCATTAACAAGAATGCCAAGGACGAGCACTACGTCACCATCGGCCGATGGGCGACCATTCTGGGCGTGGTGGTATCCATCGGTACCGCTTACCTGGTCATGAGCGCGGCGGGCATCATGGATTACGTGCAGGCGCTGTTCAGCTTCTTTATCTCACCTTTGCTGGGCGTGGTGCTGGTAGGCATGTTCTGGAAACGCGCCACCAAGGCTGGTGGCTTCTGGGGACTTCTGCTCGGGACGCTAACCTCGATTGTCTTGTGGGCGTGGGTCAAGGTTGACCCCTCAGCGCTGCGCTACGTGGCCATCTCGCCAGACGCCAAGGACATGGCTGAGAACATGTATCGCGCCTTATGGTCCGTGATTGTTTCCATGGGAGTGAATGTGACTGTGAGCATGTTCACTACGCCCAAGCCGCTCTCCGAATTGGCCGGCGTGGTCTACGGCGCCACCGAGTTGCCGGTGGAAGAGCCTGTTCCGTTCTACAAGAACGAATATTTCTGGCTGGTGATCGCCATCATCGTCTTCGTCGCTCTCAACGTTTACTTCTGGTAAGGAGCAGCCGCTATGCACTCGGGACACATCTCCATCTGGTTTTTTATCGGGGTGCTTCTCACCATCTACGGCGCGATGATTTTCGCCTACGGCATCTGGGAACTAATCGTTGGTCAAACAGCGAACGTGGTGCTTGCCAATTTGCACGCGCCGGTGTGGTGGGGTGGCCTTATGCTGCTTTTGGGTCTTTTTTATAGCCTGAAATTTCGTCCAGGCCGCAACGGTTAACCAACTGTGGAATTGAAGGAGTATTCGAGTTATGTCAGCAAAACAAAGAACGATGACCTTCGGGATTGTCGTAGGCAATCGCGGCTTTTTTCCTGATCACCTTGCCAAAACCGGGCGGGAAGAAATCATCTCGACCCTCGAGAAGGCGGGCGCCAAGGCCATCGTGCTGGGCCCGGAAGAATCGAAGTACGGCGCCGTGGAAACATACGACGAATCGCTGCGCTGCGCGGAGCTGTTCAAGAAACACGCAGCGGAGATCGATGGCATCATCGTGACACTGCCGAACTTCGGCGAAGAGCGCGGCATTGTCGACGCAATTCGCCTGTCCGGTCTCAAGGTGCCGGTGCTGGTGCAGGCCACGCCCGACCGCTCCGACAACATGACCATTGCGGTACGCCGCGACAGCTTCTGCGGCAAGATGAGCGCCTGCAACAACATGATGCAGTACGGCATCAAGTATTCGTTGACCACGCTGCACACCGAGGCGGTCGACTCCGCCGAATTCAAGGCCGACCTCGAGTGGTTCTCCGCCGTTTGCCGCGTGGTAAAAGGTCTGAAGAACCTGAAAATCGGCGCCATCGGCGCGCGTCCCGCGGCCTTCAACACGGTCCGCTATTCCGAGCGCCTGCTCGAAACCAGCGGCATTTCTGTGGATACGCTGGATCTGTCAGAGGTCTTCGGCCGCATTCATCGTATGAACGATCACGACGACGTGGCCCAGGAGAAGCTGAAGGCCATCAAGGGCTACGTTACGACCGCGGGCATTCCCGACGAGGCGCTGCTGAAGATGGCAAAGCTGGGAGCCGTCATCGACACGTGGATGAAGCAGACCCACTGCACCATCAGCGCCGTCCAGTGCTGGACGTCGATGGAAGAATACTTCGGCGTGGTGCCGTGCACGGTCATGAGCATGATGTCGAACGACCTCATCCCCTCGGCCTGCGAAGTCGACGTTCCCGGCGTTCTGTCGATGTACATGCTGGCGCTGGCGTCGGGCACTCCGTCGGCCTTGCTCGACTGGAACAACAATTACGGCTCGGATCCCAACAAGTGCGTCTGCTTCCACTGCTCCAACCTGCCCAAACACTTCTTCAAAGACGTGAAGATGGACTACCAGGAGATCATTGCCGGAACCGTGGGCAAGCTGAACACCTTTGGCACCTGCGTGGGCCGAGTCAAAGCTGGCGTGATGAGTTATGCGCGCTTTTCGACCGACGACCACCGTGGGGTGATCCGGGGGTACACTGGCCCGGGCCGGTTCACCGACGATCCTCTGGAGACATTTGGCGGCGCCGGCGTCGCGGAGATCCCGCAACTGCAGAAGCTGCTCAAGTACATCTGCCGCGAAGCCTTCGAACACCACGTCGCCGCCAACTTCAGTGACGTGTCGAAGGCCGTGCATGAAGCTGCTGTGCGTTATCTTGGCTGGGAGAGCTACTACCATCCGGGGCTGGAAGATTGAAAGAACAGGGGCCAGGGACAAGGGACTAGAAGATCAGCCGGAAGGTACGTTGAAGATTTGACTCCATTCCCCCGGCCCCTGGCCCGTTCTTCCAAAGGAGCAATGATGAGCGCGATCCTAAGCAAGCGAATCGACAAGAGCCTGGTGGTCAACGGCGAAACGCTGGTGACCGAGGCCGCATGGAACGACGAACTGGAATTGAAACATCAGGCGCTTGGTTGAGTGGCTTCGTACGCAGAACCTCGGCGGCATTCTGATTCGCCGCAATGAAAACGTTGCCTGGGTCACCGGCGGCGCGGTCGAACTGCGTGTCCTGACGCCCGGCGAAACCGGCGTGGCTTCGATCCTCGTGACCGCCGATGGCAAACGCTACTACTTCACTACGGAGAACGAGGCGCCACGGCTGCACGATGAAGAGTTTGGCGCTCTCGACTTCGAGCCGGTGATCTTTCCGTGGTACGCGGATGATACCCAGGCCGCCGCGGCGAAGCGGGCAGGCGGTCCGCTGGCTTCGGATACGCCGCAGCCCGGCGCCACGCTGGCCAATCTCTACCCGCTGCGTCAATCGCTCGGTGAGACCGAAATTGCGCGCTACCGCTGGCTCGGCGCGCAGACCGCTCAAGCCACGGCTGAATCCTTGCAAGCGGTCGAGCCGGGACTCACCGAGTACGAACTGGAGGCGATGACCGCGGCAAACCTGCTGAAGCGGGGCATCCTGCCTTCGGTCTATCTCTACGCGGTGGATGAGCGCATCTACAAGTACAAGCACGCCGTGGCGCGCGGCAACAAGCTCAAGAACTATGCCATGCTCAATCTGTGCACGCGCAAGTGGGGACTGGCGATCTCCATCACCCGTTTTGTTCACTTCGGGCCCCTTCCCAACGGACTTGCCGAGCGGTTCCAATCCGCAGCCAATGTGAACGCGGCGTTGCTTCATGCCTCGCGCGCAGGAGCCACTTCGGCCGGGCTGTTTCGAGTTGCCCAGGATGCCTACGCAGCCGAAGGATTCCCCGGCGAGGAGCGCTTCCATCACCAGGGAGGCCCCACGGGGTACGGCGAACGGGAATGGGTAGCGACGCCCAACGGAACGCAGACGGTGGTGAACGACCAGGCCTTTGCGTGGAACCCGAGCATTCGCGGCGGCAAAGCCGAGGACACGGTAATACTGCGCGACGGCAAGATCGAATGGCTGACCGCAACGCCCACTCTGCCTGTCATCGAAGCCCGTGTGAATGGCGAAGTCTATCCCGCCGCCGGCGTCCTGATGAAATGAACGAGGGCCAGGGACTAGGAAAGCCTGGGCACCACCATTGAATCAATCGACTTAAGTTCTTCCCTAGTCCCTAGTCCCTAGTCCCTGCTCTATCGGTTCCAGGGTAACGCGCGCAGTAAGCACCACCAGCGCAGCCCACAATACATCGGCGCCGAGCAGATGGACAATCTGCAGCCACGTGGGCGCCAGCAGGACCACATCCATCAACCCAAGCACATACTGCGCCGCCAGCAATATCAAAACCAGGGCCGACAATCGGCGATTGTCCCAGTGCGCAGTGCGTTTGCCGGCACGCAGCAACAGCCAGATCAGAAAGACGCTGGCCAGCAGCGCGAGGGCCGGGTGAGTCCACCGCCAGCGCAACAACCAGCCACTTGTCGCCGAAAAGTCCTGCGCCATCGCCGCGCCGAACGAAGTCGCCGGGAAAAGCGTGTCGCCCAGGGCCGCAAGCGATCCGGTCACTGCCACAACCAGTACGCCGAAGATGGTTATGATCGCGCCCATCGGAGCTGTCAGGTGGATGGTTTTTCTCGTGTATCCGTACTTGCGATCGAGCAGATGCGCCGCGAAGGTCAGTGCTGCCAACAGCAGTAGCGTGTTGGTCAGATGCAGCGCGAGATACGGAGCGCGCAGCGGCGACTGGCTTTGCGCCGTCAATCCAAGCTTGACCAGCAGGGCGCCGAGAATCGCTTCAACCAGAGTGAAGGCAACCGCTGCGATCGATGCCGCCCGCGCCAGGTGTCCGCGAGCGGTCCCCAGGAACGTCCATACCAGCAGCCCCACCGCGGAGAAGAACGACAGACCGCTGGTGATGCGATGCGTAAATTCGATGATGGTATCGACGCGCGGCGAGTGCTGCATGACGGTGCCGTTGCACAGCGGCCAATGATCGCCGCAACCCGCGCCTGATCCCGTGGCGCGAACCAGGCTGCCCCACAAAATGACCGCAATAAAGTACGCCAGCACGCCCCACGCAAAGCGGCGCAGAGCGGGGGAGGGTAGTCGCTGCTGGTGAACGGGAACTGCCGCAGAAGACATCGACAAAACTCCAGGCCAACCTACCAGTGTAGAGCAGCAATTCTCTACATTCTATTGCCCGTGCGTCCCGCGTTTCCTAACCCTGCGCCAAACGCAGCACGTGGTTGACGATGATCAGGTCCTCGGCCGGCGGAATCACCCGCACATTCACCTTCGAGTCATCGGCCGAGATGGTTGCCTCGCCGCGCACATTGTTGCGTTCTGGGTCGACGACAATGCCGAGCGCGCCAAGTCCCGCGCAGATTTCTGCGCGCGAGGCGATATCGTTTTCGCCGATGCCGCCAGTGAACACCAGCATATCCAGGCCGCCAAGCTCGACAAAGTAGCTGCCGATCCACTTCTGAATCGTCCACACGAACTTGTCTACGGCAAGCCGCGCCTTGGCATTCCCCGCTTTGATCGCTTCTCGCAGATCGCGCATGTCATTCGACAGTTCGCTCACGCCCAGCAGGCCTGCCTTCTTGCTGGCCACCACTTCAAGCTTGTCCGCGGCTTCCGCCGCGCTTTTGGCCGTCTCCGCGATCTTGCGCAAAATGAATAGCAGCACGCCGGGATCGATGTCGCCCGTGCGGGTGCCGGAGATGATGCCGCCAGTGGGAGTGAGGCCCATCGACGTGTCCAGGCACACACCGTTGCGGATCGCCGAGATGGATGCGCCATTGCCAAGGTGCGCTACCACCAGTTTCTCCGGAACTTGATCCCCCAACTGGTACACGATCGATTCGTACGAAATGCCGTGCGCGCCGAATCGCCGCACGCCCATCGCCACATACTCCGCGGGAATCGGCATGTGCGAAACGACTTCAGGCATGGTGCGATGGAAGTACGAATCGAGGCAGACAAAATTCGGCACGCCCGGAAAGAGCCGCAGCGCCTCGCGCATGATGTACACCGCAATCGGCGTGTGCAAAGGAGCGAAGGCCGTGTAGCGCTCCATCTCGTCAATCAGAGGCGGCGTGATGAGCTGGTTTTCGAGCACCGTGGGGCCGCCGCATACCATGCGATGGCCAATCGCTTGCGGGCAAGGGAAGTTATTGGAGCGGAGCGCATCCGTGACCAGGCCGAACGCCTTCTCCTTGGAAGGAAGCGCGGGGGTCTGATCCATCAGCTTTTTGCCCGCGCCGTCTTTGATCCAGAACTTGCCGAGATCGGTACCGATGCCGTCGACCGCACCTTCGAAGAGTATTGTTCGTTGGCCGCCGGCCGTTTCATAGATGCCGAACTTGATGGAGGAGGAACCGCTGTTTAGAACCAGGACAGGGTACGATGACATGAATCAAGAGCCTCGTGCTTCTTGCAGAGTCGTGCCGCGGAGATGCTGAGCGGTGGGCATGCTCCCGCTGGAAACATGCCCGTTGAAAGAACGCCGCATCCATCGCGGCAACCAGAGGAGCTACGGCCGTTGCCGGCTGTCGGACCAGCGCCAGTCGCGAACGTCGGGCAGATCGTCCCCATGTTCGGCAACGTAAAGCTTGTGGCGCTGAATCTGCTCCGAGTACCACTGCCGTGCCGCTTCAACCTGCGACGCCAGCCGCGGTACGCGCGTAATCGCGTCCAAAGTGAGTTGGAAGCGATCGATATTGTTGAGCACGCACATGTCGAACGGCGTCGTCGTAGTGCCTTCTTCCTTGTAGCCGCGGACGTGAATGTTGTCGTGATTGCGACGCCGGTATGTGAGCCGGTGAATCGCATACGGATACCCGTGGAACGCGAAGATCACCGGCTTGTTTTTCGTAAAGACAAGATCGAATTCCTCGTCGGCCAGCCCGTGAGGATGCTCCGACTGTGGCTGTAGAGCCATCAGGTCCACCACGTTGACCACGCGAATGCGAATGTCTGGAACCCGCTCGCGCAGCAGCGTCACGGCGGCCAGCGCTTCCATGGTCGGCACATCGCCGCAGCACGCCATCACCACATCGGGATCGCCCTCGTCTGAGGCCCACTTCCACACGCCCAGACCTGTCGTGCAATGGGCAATGGCTTCTTCGATCGGTGAGCCACTGTGGCGCAGGCTGCTTGCCGGCCACGATGAGGTTGATGTAGTTACGGCTGCGCAGGCAATGGTCGCTCACAGACAGCAGGGTATTCGCATCCGGCGGCAGATAGATGCGCACCACGTCCGCCTTCTTGTTGAGCAGGTGATCGATGAACCCCGGATCCTGGTGGCTGAAACCGTTGTGATCCTGGCGCCATACCAGCGAACTCAGCAGGTAATTGAGTGACGCAATAGGTTTGCGCCACGGAATGCCCCGCGTCACCTTCAGCCACTTTGCGTGCTGGTTCACCATCGAATCAACAATGTGAATGAAGGCTTCGTAGCAGGAGAAGAAACCGTGCCGGCCCGTGAGCAGATAGCCTTCGAGCCATCCCTGGCACATGTGCTCGCTCAGTATCTCCATCACGCGGCCGGTCGGGGACAGGTTCTCGTCCACCGGCAGGGTCGCTTCCAGCCACGTCTTGCCGGTCGGCTTGATCACGTCGTCAAGACGATTGCTCGCGGTCTCGTCAGGACCCACAACACGGAAGTTGTGATGCTCGAGATTGGCTTCCATCACGCCGCGCAACAGGCGCCCCAGCACGCGAGTCGACTCCGCCTGCGTCTGGCCGCGTCCTTCAATCGCAACCGCGTAGTCGCGAAAGTTGGGCACGCGCAACGGCTGCAGCAGCAGTCCTCCATTGGCGTGCGGGTTCATGCCCATCCGCCGCCTGCCCTTGGGGGCAATCGCGGCAAGCTCATCGCGAAACGCGCCTCGCTCGTCGAATAATTCTTCCGGCTTGTAGCTGCGCATCCAGTCTTCCAGCAGCTTCAGGTGTTCCGGCTTCTCGCGCAGTTCGGAAAATGGCACCTGGTGCGCGCGCCACGTGTTCTCCACCGGCTTGCCGTCGACGAACTTCGGGCCCGTCCAGCCTTTGGGCGTGCGCATAATCAGCATCGGCCAGCGCGGCAGATCGGTTGAGCCTTCGATTCGCGCGGCTGTCTGGATGGCCGCAATGCGATCGAAGATGGTGTCGAAGATCGCGGCAGCCTTCTGATGCATGACGGCCGGATCGTCGCCCTCGAGCGTAAACGGTTCATATCCATAGCCGCGCATCAACTCCTCAAGCTCGGCATGCGGAATCCGCGCGAGAATCGTGGGGTTCGCGATTTTGTATCCGTTCAGATGAAGGATCGGCAGCACCGCACCGTCTGTCACCGGATTGAGGAATTTGTTGGAGTGCCAACTCGTAGCCAGCGGCCCCGTCTCCGCCTCGCCATCACCCACCACGCACGCCACAATCAGGTCGGGGTTGTCGAATGCCGCCCCATACGCGTGCACCAGCGAGTAACCCAGTTCGCCGCCCTCGTGAATCGAGCCGGGAGTCTCCGGCGCAACGTGGCTGGGAATTCCGTAGGGCCAGCTGAATTGCCGGAACAGCCGCTTGATGCCGTCGCTGTTCTGCTCGATGGGCGGATAAATCTCGGTGTACGACCCCTCGAGATACGTGTTCGCCACAATCCCCGGTCCCCCGTGTCCCGGCCCGATCACAAAAATCATGTTCAGGTCGCGCTGGCGAATGATCCGGTTCCAGTGCACGTAGAGAAAATTCAGACCCGGGGTTGTCCCCCAGTGTCCCAGCAGCCGCGGCTTCACATCATCCAGTGTCAGCGGGCGCCTCAGAAGGGGATTGTCTTTCAGATAGATCTGGCCCACAGACAGGTAGTTGGCGGCCCGCCAGTAGGCGTTCATCAAGTCAACTTCCTGTTCAGTTAGCGGAGAGTCATGTTGGCTTTCCGGGCTGATCGTCTGGGTAGCAGTCGCTTCGCTCACGGTTCACCTCCCGCAAAAACTGCGGACTACTCCAGCCTAGCAGCGGCTGGAAGCCTGCGCGGGTGACTCCTATCACAATCAGGTGAAAACCGGCGGCGATGGGTCGCGGCGATTCCTCGGTGCTAACGGGCGAAGTACCGCTTCAGCTTGAGGATGCGTGATTCAAACCCGAACCACAGCAAACTCGCCGCCGTCACCGACGCTGCCAGCCGAAAGGCCACTACGGCAAGATTCCCCGCCACACCACCCAGGGCGTCCATGCGCTGATCGAACCAGCCAAAATACACGAATACCATAATGTGAACCATATACATCCCGTAACTGATGCGTCCCAGGTACGCGAGTGG
This sequence comes from uncultured Acidobacteriota bacterium, assembly GCA_963744185.1. GTDB lineage: Bacteria > Acidobacteriota > Terriglobia > Terriglobales > Acidobacteriaceae > Telmatobacter. The sequence goes on from CAVUSR010000006.1 coordinate 322,470, forward strand.
ACCGCGGCGTAACACGCCATTCACCGGATTGCGCGCTCCCGTCGATGCAATGCACGCCAGCACCGTACCTCCGAATCCCGCCGACAACGCGGTATCGAGCCACGCAGATCCTCCGGCCCATGTCCCCGCGGAGAGGAAACCGATCACCATTCCTGCCGCACCCAACGCCAGCCATACGCGCCGCGGCAACGTTAGCGAGTAAAGCCCTACCGCCAGCAGGCTTCCCATCGCAATTCCGTCCAGATGCGTTAGCGTGTGGGTCGGCGTGATCCACCTCGAATGGCTCATGCGGAACAGCGGGGAAGCGACCATCGCCGCTGCAAGCGGGATCGCAAGCGCACCCGGCCGTTGCAGCACACGCACTATTGGCGCCCATACAAAGTAGTACTGCTCCTCGATGGCAAGTGACCAGGTGGGCCCCAGCACCGGCGGCAGCGCCAGATGAAACAGGTTTTGCACAAACAGCAGGTAAGCCCACCACGGCGCGGTTTGAATCGCCCGCGTCACCGGCAAGCCCACAAACCAGGGCGCATTCAAATAGCAGATCGCCAACACCAGCAGGTAAACGGGCCAGATCCGCAGCGCGCGACGCCCGTAGAAGTTGCGAAAGTAATGCGGCTTGCCGCGCCCTTCCAGCAGAATCGATGTGATCAAGAAACCCGATAGAACGAAGAACAGGTTCACCCCCGCCCATCCCCACAACGAGGCCGGATAGAACCACGTCCCCGTGAATCGAGGGTGTGAGTGATACAGCACCACCGAAAGGACGGCGATGCCGCGCAGACCCTGCAACTCGGGAATGTAGGACGGCAGCCATGATGGGCGTTGGGGTTGTCTCAAGCGGGCGTCACTGGGTGTGATGAACAAACCCTTCCAGTATCCACCCGCCGATCCACAGGATGCCGCCTACCGCAATGGCCACTGAACAGAACCAGATCGCGGTAATCAGCAGCGGCAGGACGACCGTGATGACTTCAGAAACATGTAGGGAGGAGGGCAGAAACGCGTACACCCCGGCGCCGATGGCGCAAAGCGCAAAGGCGCTCAGTGCAATAATCACCAGCGCTCTTCCGGCGCGCTGCATCCGCTTTGCACCCTCGATTACGTTCATCGATCCCTCCGCGCCGTCGCTTTGTTCCTGCCGATCTTCAGTAGCTGTATTTGCGCCTCGGATACCAGGTCAGCTGTACGTTCGTAGTCGACACCGTCTGTTGCCCCGGCAGGTAGATGGGCGCCTTGTACTGTTCGAGACTAAAGCTGCCATTCACTTCGAGATCGGGCCGGATGCGCTTCACCACCTGGACCCCAATGTCGTTCAGCGTGGTTCCATACTGCGATGTTAAAGGACGTTGCGATAAAATCCTTCGCCGCTTTCTGGTTGCGTGCGTTCACCTGGATCCACTCGTTGCCGCTGAGGTGATAAGTAAGCCACGCCTGGCCACCCTTGTCTTCGCGTCCAATCCAGTCTCCGAAAATCTGTCCCTGGTTGGTGTAACCCTGCTTCTGGACGGTCTCCCAGTACATAAAGCGCCCTGCGACACTGGTTGAAACCGGCGGATCGGTCCATGCTACCTCTACCCGGGCATCAAGCTTCGGCACACCGGGAACGTGGGACAGATACAGCCCGGGCCGCCACCCAGCCCGGCGCGGAGCGTCGATGGGAGACACGTCGTCGTGCACTTCGCCATCCGCATACAGCGTGAGCCAGTTGCGCACGTAAGGTAAACGGTAAGAAAAATCAAACGATCCAAAGCGGGCGCCTGGATCGTTGCGGCTGCCCTTCTCGCCGGCCGTGCCCGCTGTAACGCTGAAAAAGCTCTTCAGAAAGCTGTGCAGTGTGATCGGTTCATGACCCTTGCCACCCCAGATCACCGTGCGCTCGAACCCGAATTCAAGATCATTCGTCGGGCGGAAGCTGATCTTTTCCACGTGAACCCAGGGCGCACCAGGATTGATCACATTGTAAGTCGCTGTCGTGCCGTCATACCCCGGGTTCGGGATGTAGTTGTGGCCCTGCAACTCGCCTACGAGAAATTCGTAACGAAACGGCCCGGTAATGCGGGACAGCAACGGGATGCGCAGCGGCTCCACGCGGTTGATCTCGAATCCATAAATATTATCGGCGTTGTTGGAGTACGCAAACGATCCGCCTTGCGCTGGCCCCAGCCATTGGTCGTTCTTGCCGAATGAGACTTCGTGATTCAATACATGCGCCGAAACGTAGGCCTCCATCACACGGCCCTTTGTGGCGGTTGCAATCGGCCCCATGGGAATGGTGGCCTGGGGATAGTAATAGGTGGTTTGCCCCGTCGGGCTCGTGTAGTACGTGGCGTCGATGATCGACATGTCGTTGGCCACATCTGCGGAGTATCCACTGGCGGATGGCGCTCCCTCGAACTCACCGCGCGCGTAAAACGTGAAAGGGCCCGCGGTCGCATATCCGCTCACGCCCGAATAGTTGTTGACCCCGCCTTCGTACGGCCGGCCGTAGTCGTTGATGACCGTCGATCCGAGATGAAAGCTGTCGCGCAGCGGCGTCCCGGTCATGCCCCGCACTACTGTGTAAACCGACTCGATCCGCGAATGACCCTGGTAGCGGAGGCACGGCCCGCTCAAGTCCGGAGACAGTTCGTGCTGCAACGCTTTGTAGATCGACTGCGCCTCGTCGGTAAGGGGACCGGCGTCAGCGTCCTGCAAACGCTCTCCCGCGTCCTCAAGCATGTGCGCCACGCTCGCCCGCGTCCATGGGCGCATGCCCAGATACACATGGTCGAGATATCCGAGAGAATAAAGACGCAACACCGCCGGATAGATCCAGCTGTCAACCGTAACGTAAGGCGAGCCCAGGGAACTCGGCTCACAAACTGAGGCGGGTTCTGAAGCGTTGCTGCTCTGCGGCTCCGCAGGTCCCGATGGTGTCTCAGCAAGGACGCCCATGGGAGCCAGCAGCAAACATCCCGCCACAACGGCCAGTCTATGAGTTAGTTTTTGGCCAGATAAATGGCTGTATTTCATACGGCCAGTCTAGCATCCGACGCGGATGTCAACCGCCCGGCGCCTCATCGTGAAATTCAAAGAACCAGCGACAATCCCACCACCAGCACGAGCGCCGTAACGGAGATAATCGTCTCGCATACTGACCAGGTCTTCATGGTTTCGGTCACGCTCATGTTCAGATACTCCTTCACCAGCCAGAAACCGCCGTCGTTCACGTGCGAAAAAATCAACGACCCCGCCCCCGTCGCAATGGCCAGCAATTCCGGCCGCACCGTCCCTGCTTGAAGCGCGATCGGCGCAACAATTCCAGCCGCGGTAGTCATCGCCACCGTCGCCGATCCCGTCGAGAGCCGCATGAGCGCCGCCAGCAGCCACGCCAGCAGCAGCAGCGGCACGTGCGTCTGCAGCGCGATCGCAACCAGTGCGCGCGACACCCCGCTGTCCAGCAGGACGCGCCCAAAGCCCCCGCCAGCACCCACCAGCAACGTGATAGTCGCTGTGGGCGCAAGGCACTCCTGGCTGAAGCGCAGAATCGTCTCCCGCGTAAATCCGCTCAGCCTGCCCAGCGTGAAAAAACTCAGCAGCACGCCAATCAGCAACGCCATGTCGTCGTTGCCCACCAGGTGCAGCAACTGATTTGCGGTGCTCCCCGCCGTGGTGACGGTATCCGCCCAACTGCCCACCAGCATCAACCCCACCGGCAACAGAATCGTAAAGAGCGTCAGCGCAAATCCAGGCAGCTTCTTCTCCATGCCATGGTCCACAAAATCTGCCGCCATCGGATTCTCATCGGGAATCCGCACGAAACGCGCAATGAACTTGGCGTACAACGGCCCCGCAATCACCGCCGTCGGCAGCCCCACCAACAGCCCATACAAGATGGTCCGCCCCACATCGGCCTTGTAAATCGTGGTTGCCAGCAATGCTGCAGGATGCGGCGGCACCAGTCCGTGCACCACCGAAAGCCCCGCCACCAGCGGCAGGCAAACCAGGATCAGCGACGTCCGCGTGCGCCGCGCCACCGTGAACGCAATCGGGATCAGCAGCACGAATCCCACTTCGAAGAACACCGGCAGCCCGATCACAAAGCCGATCATCATCATGGCCCACGGCACGCGCTTCTCTCCGAACCACCGAATCAGCGTGTTCGCAATCGCCGTCGCACCGCCGGACTCCGCCATCATCTTGCCCAGCATGGTGCCCAGCGCCACCACGATGGCGATGTGTCCCAGTGTTGCGCCCACCCCCGATTCAAACGAATGAACCACCGTAGAAAGCGGCATTCCCGCCGCCATCGCAATCGCCAGCGAAGCTACAAACAGGCTCAGGAATGGGTTCAGCTTGAAAACAGCCACCAGCAGGATCAGGCCCACGACAGCGGCCAGTGTGCAAATCAGAAGATAAACGCTGTGGGGATCGATCATGTGCGCGGCGCGACCTCGCCCTGTCCGCGGTCGATTGCTCTCGCGGACCGCGGCAGAAACCGCCCCGCCCGTTCCCCCGTCGCTCCCTCAGCCGAATACGCAAGCACCCCATTCACCCACACGTGCGAAATTCCCTTTGCCGCACGCACTGGTTCGGCAAACGTCGCCGTGTCGATTACCTCGTCAGGATCAAACAACACCAGGTCCGCCGCGTACCCAACCCGAATCAAGCCGCGATCCGCCAGCCCGAACCGCGCCGCCGGATATCCCGTCATCTTGTGCACCGCGGCCTGCAGCGAGAACAGTTTCTCCTCGCGGCTGTAGCGCCCCAGCACCCGCGGAAACGTCCCCCACAGCCGCGGATGCGGATGCGCATCGTGCGGCAAACCATCCGACCCGATCATCGTTGCCGGATGCGCAAGGATCCTCCGCATGTCGCTCTCCGCAATGCTGTGATAAATCGCTCCGGCCGGCTGCAGCTTCTTCGCTGCATCCATCTGCGACAGGCCCCACTCCTTCGCGATACCTGCCAGCGACCGCCCCGCGAACTGCGGATGCGCATCACTCCACGTAATCGTGATCTCCACGCGCGGATCCACCTGCTTCAAATCAAGCGTGCTCGACCCGGCCGCATATGGATAGCAATCGCAGCTCACAGCTTGCGCAGCCCTCGCCGCATCCAGCGCCTGCAGCACCTCGGCGCTCCGCCCCCAGTTGTCGATTCCCGCGCACTTCAAATGCGAAATCACCACCGGCGCGCCTGCAGCTTGGCCAATGTCGAACGCCTCCCGCATCGCGTCCAGCACACCCGCAGTCTCCGTGCGCATGTGCGTCGCATACACCGCGCCCGCCGCGCCCAGCAGCGCCGCCAGCGTCGCGACTTCCTCGGTCGACGCAGCGTTCGCTGATCCATACGCAAGCCCGGTGCTCAGCCCCACGGCGCCGGCATCGAGCGCTTCCTGCAAATCGCCGCACATGGCTTTGATCTCCGCGCTGGTCGCGGCGCGGTCAAGCCATTTCATATGGTTGTTACGGATGGCCGTATGCCCCGCCAGCGCCGCTACATTCACCGCCGGCCGCGCCTTGCCAATCGCCTCCACATAGCTGGCAAACGTTGGATAGCGGAAATACTCTGCCTTGCCCAGAAGATTCATCGGATCGGGAAGATCGCCGTTCAACCGCACCGGCGCCGCGCTGATCCCGCAGTTGCCTACCACTACTGTGGTCACTCCCTGCGAAATCTTCGCCAGCATCGCCGGCGCTTCAATGACGCTGGTATCGTCGTGCGTGTGGGTGTCGATGAACCCCGGCGCCAGCACCCTTCCTTCCGCGTCGAGCTCTACTCGCGCGCTCGCGTCGAGGCGCGGTCCCCGGTCGACAATGCGTCCATCGCGCACAGCAACATCCATCATCTCCGCGTCTTCACCGGTACCATCCAGCACCCGTGCATTTCGTATCAATGTGTCGCAATTCACCATGGCGAGCATTCAGAATAGACTAATGCGGGTGGGCCTGGCAGATCGTATCCCCAGCCCAGCGACGCCCAACAGGGGCGAAGTGGAGAAACACCTTGAGCAAAAACTTCGCAGTCGAATCCGCCAGCGCGATCGGCCCGTTGAACAAGGGCCTCGGCTCTTTCGAAGGCGCGCAAACGCCTGCTGATCTCGCCCGGCGCAATTGGAATCTCCTGAACGAAGACCTCAGCCTTCCCTCCGCTGTGCTCTATCACGATCGACTCATCCATAACCGCGACTGGATGCGCACCTTCATCGCCGAGTACGGCGTGCTCCTCGCCCCGCACGGTAAAACCACCATGGCGCCGCAGCTCTTTCACATGCAGCTCGAGGGCGGTGCGTGGGGCATCACGCTGGCCACGGCCCATCAAACCCATATCGCATACGAGCACGGCGTGCGCCGCGTCCTCATGGCCAACCAGCTCGTCGGCAAGCAGAATATGGCCATCGTGGCCCGCCTGCTCAGCGACCCCACCTTCACCTTCTACTGCCTCGTCGATTCGCCGGAGCTGGTTCACAAGCTGGGCGCGTTCTTCGCCGCATCCAGTCGGCCGCTCAAAGTCCTCATCGAACTCGGCGTCGAAGGCGGCCGCACCGGGGTTCGTTCTCAAGCCCAGCTCGACGCGGTTGTTGAAGCCATCGAGCGCTGGAAGCAGGTCATCCTCCTCAGCGGCATTGAAGTGTACGAAGGTGTGCTCGACGACGAAGCCGCCATCCGCGCCTTTCTTCAACGTGCCTGCGGCGTCACCCGCACGCTCCTTGCCGAAGGCCGCTTCGCCGCCAGGCCCATCCTCTCCGGCGCCGGCTCCGCCTGGTTCGATGTCGTGGCAGAGGAGTTCACCGGTGCCGGCTTCAGCGATGCCGTCGACATCGTCTTGCGCCCCGGCTGCTATCTCACCCACGACGTCGGCTCCTATCGCAGAGCACAGGACCGCATGCAGCGCACCAACCCAGTCGCCCGGCAGATGCACTCCGAACTCATCCCCGCGCTTCATCTGTGGGCCTGTGTGCAATCCATCCCCGAGCCTACGCGCGCCATCATCGCATTCGGTAAGCGCGATGCCGCATTCGACTCCGGCTTCCCCGTTCCCGCGTTGCACCACCGCCCGGGCACTCCGGCTCCCCAATCCACCCCGTCGCATTGGGAGATCACCAAGATGATGGATCAGCACGCCTACTTGCGCATTCACCCCGGCGACGACATCCGCATCGGCGACATGATCGCATTCGACATCTGTCACCCCTGCCTCACCTTCGACAAGTGGCGCACCCTGCCCATAGTCGACTCCGGCTACAACGTGATCGATATCGTGCAGACCTTTTTCTGACAAGCGCTGATCGCGCCAATCCGTGGACCCACGGTCATCCACCAGCGGCTTACACCACCACTGCTGTTGCTCATTCTTTTTCCGGGACAGACTCAGCACCCAGCCGTGCTGCATGTTTGGATTTCAGGCTGGGGACACCGCAAACGTTCGCCTGCCCTTACGCGGTCGGCGTCTTCGCGACCTGCTGCAGACCGCGCGCCTCGATCTCAAACTCGCGAATCTTGTACTTCTGAATCTTCCCCGACAGAGTTGCCGGAAATTCATTCACAAATCGAATATGCTCGGGAATCTTGTAGTACGCGATCTGACCCTGGCACCACCCGCGAATCTCTTCCTCAGTCGCGTCCACGCCCTCTGCCAGGCCCGGCCTTAGCCGTATCCACGCCAAAACAATTTCGCCCAGCCGTTCGTGCGGGATTCCCACCACCTGCACCTCGGCCACCTTTGGATGGGTGTAGAGAAACTCCTCCACCTCGCGCGGATAAATGTTCTCCCCGCCGCGAATGATCACATCTCGCGAGCGTCCCGTCAGGTGCAGGCAGCCATCCTCGCGCATCACGCCCAGGTCTCCCGTTCGCAGCCACCCGTCCGGTTGAATCACCGTCGCGGTGCCCTCGGAGTCGCCGTCGTAGCCTTTCATCACCGCGTACCCGAATGCGCAAATCTCGCCCTGTTGTCCCCGCGGAAGCGTTTCGCCGGTCTCCATCGAAATCACCTTGATGCCGGTCTGCGGCATCGCACGTCCTACTGTGTTTACGCGGACCTCCAGCGGGTCGCTTGCGTCGCTCATCGTCACCACCGGCGAGGTCTCCGTCTGGCCGTAGGCGATCACCAGTTCGCCGATGTGCATCTCCGTCAGGACGCGCTTCATCAACTCCACCGGGCATGGCGCTCCGCTCATCATCCCTGTTCGCAGACTGGTCAGGTCATAGCTCCCGAACTCCGGCAGCGCAAACTCAGCAACGTACATGGCCGGTACGCCATACACCGACGTGGCTCGCTCGTCGTGCACCGCCTCCAGCGTTGCCCGCGCATCGAACGTCCAGTTCGGCAGAATCATCGCCGCGCCGGAATTCACCGCGCTCATGGTTCCAATCACGCACCCGTAGCAGTGGAACAGCGGTACCGGCACTACAATGCAGTCCTGTTCGGTGTAGTGAAATCCCTGCGCCAGGAACTGCCCGTTATTCACCACGTTGTGATGCGTCAGCATCACGCCCTTCGGCATGCCGGTGGTTCCGCTCGTGTACTGGATATTGGCCAGGTCATCCACCGCCACGGGTTCGGGCACTCGGCCTTCGGCGTCCAGCAGGGCCGGCCACTCCGGTCCGTCGAAGTAAATCACGTGCTGCAACTCGAGACTCAGCCCGTGCCGTGCGCGTCCCAGGATCTCCTCGTAGTCGGCGCGCTTGTCCTTGTGCCACAGGAACAGCGCCTTCATCCGCGAGCGCGTCAGCGTGTAGCCAAGCTCGTGCGAGCGGTAGGCGGGGTTCACGTTCACCAGCGCCGCCCCGGCCCGCGCGCAGCCCATATGCAGCATCACCCACTCGATGCAATTGGTGGACCACAGCCCCACCCGATCGCCGCGCCGGATGCCAAGTGCCCAGAGCCCCCGCGCCACCCGATCGGCTGCGGCATTCAACTCCGCCCAGGTCATGCGTTTGCCCTGGTGCCGCGATGCCACTGCCAGCCGCTCCGGATAGCGGCTGGCAGTCCGTTCCAGCAGGCCGCCGATCGTCAACTCCAGCAGCGGGCGGTCCGCTCCTCGCGAAATGCTCAGACTCGTCGCAACTGCATCCATTGTCATAGAAAGCTCAAGAGCCACACGCCGCAGTCTAGTGCCCCGGCCTTTCCCTTACATGTGATCCAGCACACAAAGCGAAAGGAAACGCTAACCCCTCACCTCAACCCAACCGCCGCCCTCCGCTGATTGGAACACCGCCTCGATCACCTTCATATTCGCAATCGCATCCTCCAGCGGCACCGGCACCTCCGTGTTCTCCAGGATGGCTCGCGAGAAAGCATCCCCCTGCATGGTGTACTGATCTGCCGTTGCAAACTCCTCGGTCACAATCCCCCTGTTGAACAGATCGCCCGTCTCGTCGATGAAAAGCCGCGTCGGCCGGCCTTTCGGCGCATTGAACGGAATCTCGATCTCGATCCGTCCCTTCGTTCCCAGAAAATGCACCCGCTGGTAGGGAATCAACTGCGTACTGCACGTAAAAATCGCCTGCCCTCCCTCAAAATCCAGCATCGCCGAGGTCAATCGGTCCGTCTTCATCTCCGGATCGCGCTCGATCAGCCCCACCACTCGCTTCGGCAGCGCCCCAAACGCATACCGCGCCGCCTGGATGCAATAGCAACCAATGTCATACAGCGCGCCCCCACCGCTCTCCACCTGGTTGCGAATATTCTTCGGGATCCACGTTGAAGTAGCTGAAGGCCGCCACCACCGCCCGCAACTCACCAATCCGCCCAGCCTGCAGCAATTCGCGCAGCCGCAGCCACTGCGTAAAGCTGCGAATCATGAACGCCTCGCCAATCTTTACGCCCGTTCGCGCTCGCACCGTCAGCAGTGTCTCCGCCTCTGCCACCGTCATGCTCAGCGGCTTCTCGCACAACACGTGCTTGCCGGCCTCCATCGCCTTCGCTGTCCACGGAACGTGCATCTGGTTGGGCAGCGGGTTATAGATCGCATCGATCTCGGGATCCCCGAGCATCTCCTCGTACGACCCGTACGCTTTCTCGATCCCGAGTTCATTCGCGGCCGCGCGAGCCTTGGCAAAGTCCCGCGACGCAATCGCCGCCACCTCGCAAAACTCGCCGCGCTGCATTCCCGGTATCACCTTCTTTACGCCAATATTGGCCGTGCTCAAGACACCCCAGCGAACCTTCGATTTCATGCGAACCATCATAAGCGCCTTATCTCCGGTCTTTTTTGACCAGCAGGCAACCATTTCTCGCAGAACTGAACCCCAGACAACCGTTTGCGAAGAAATCTCAACAAATACTCCAGGGGGATTCGCGGGTTTAAGGACCATCAGCCAGGTTCTCCCCGCCTTGAGCGGAGAGACAAGCCATTCCACTTTGCTTCAGGTACCCCTTTTGCTCTCGCACGCGTCTGCCACGCTCTAACTCATTGCCAGATCAAAACTTGAATTTCTTCCCCAGGAGTGCCACGTGCTTCGTGTTTCTAGATCTTGCTTCCCTAAATTGCTTAGCTCCATCGGCTTTCTCTTAACAGCAGTTGCTATTCCGTTCCTTAGCGGATGCGGCGGCAGCAGCACGACCAATCCGGTCGCCGTTGCCATGATCGCCGTCACTCCGAACCCCGAGAACCTGGCGGCAGGTGCCCAGCAGCAGTTGAGCGCGAAAGCCACATACAATAATGGGACGACCGGTGACGTCACCTCCCAGGTCACATGGTCCTCCTCCAGTACCGCCGTCGCCACAGTCAATGCATCGGGCATGTTGAGCGGCGTAGCGGCAGGCTCAGCCACCATCACCGCGTCCATGAGCGGGATCAACGGCACGGCCAGCGTGACCGTTACGGCCAGCGCCGCCACCCTTAGCTCCATTGCCGTTACTCCGGCGAGCGCAACCTTTGCGGTCGGCGCGACCCAGCAGTTCAAGGCCACCGGCACTTACAGCGATGGCAGCACGTCGGATATTTCTTCCACCGTTACCTGGGCCGTCAGCAACACCGCCACCGCCACCGTCAACGGAAGCGGACTCGTAACCGGCGTCGCCGGCGGATCGGCCAATGTAACGGCTACCCTCCAGGGAGTTACCGGCACCGCCACCATCACCGTCACTCCCGCCGTCGTCACTCCCACGCTTGTATCCATCGCCGTCACCCCTGCCGCGGCCAGCATTCCCGTCGGCGCCACGCAGCAGTTCACCGCGACCGGCACCTACAGCGACGGCTCCACCAAAAATCTGTCTTCCACCGCCGCATGGTCCGTCAGCAACAGTGCCACAGCCACCATCAGCGGCACCGGTCTTGCCACCGCGTCAGCCGCGGGATCGACTACCGTTACGGCGACGCTCACCGGCATCAGCGGCACCGCCACCCTCACCGTAACCGCGAAAGCCGTCAAGTCGATCGCCGTCACGCCCGCCAACGCCAGCTTCGCCGTCGGTGCAACCCAGCAATTCACGGCAACCGCAACCTATAGTGACAACTCCACCGCCAACATCACGTCCACAGCCACCTGGACCGCCGCCAACACCTCCGTCGCCACCATTGCCGCCGGCGGTCTCGCCACCGGCGTCGCCGCCGGGTCCACCACCATCCAGGCCGCGCTCAGCGGAATCACCGGCAGCACCCCGATCACCGTCACCATCGCGGCGGGTACCGGGGTCAACATACCCATGTGGCATGTTGATCCTGCACGCACCGGTCTCAACTCCCACGAGCTCTCGCTGTCTCCGGCCAACGTCAACTCTTCCGGTTTCGGCAAACTCTTCTCCTACCAAATCGACGGCTATGCCTACGCCGAACCGGTGCTGGTTTCTGACCTGACCATCAAAGGCGCCACGCATAACGTGCTCTACGTGGCGACCGAGAACGACAGCGTCTACGCCTTCGACGCCGACAACTACGGCACCGGCGCTCCGCTCTGGCAGGTGTCGCTGCTCCAAGCTGGCGAGACGCCTCTGACCGGCGCGCCCATCCAGCCAGTCGAAGGCATTACCTCCACCCCGGTCATCGACACCGCCACAAACACGATTTATGTTGTGTCGTCGCAAACCAGCACCGCCGCGGGCAGCTCCTTCCGCCTGCACGCGCTCGACATCACCACCGGCGCGGAGAAGTTCGGCGGGCCGGTCAAACTCAACGTCTCCGTTGCCGCCACCAACAGCGATTCGGTTGGCGGCGTGCAGACTCTCACCACCTCCTGCATCCAGCGCGCGGCTCTGTTGCTGGCCAATGGCAACATCTACATGGGATTTGCCAGCTGCCACAGCGGATGGTTGGTAGCCTACAACGCAACAACTTTGGCGCAAGTTGGCGTCTTCAATGCCAGCACCGTTCTGAATGGCGAAGGGCCGTATGCCAGTGCAGGCGGTATCTGGATGGGCGCCGGCGGCCCGGTCGCCGACAGCTCCGGCAACGTCTACGTGACGACAGGTAATGGTCCCTGGAACGGCACCAACGCCTGGGGCGACTCGTTCTTGAAGTTCCCTCCCACTCCCGTGGCGGGCGCCAATGGCTCCATGCAACCGAGCGACTATTTCACTCCCAGCATCTTCCAGTACATGGACTGCGAGGATGCTGACCTGGCGGCTGGCGGATTGATACTCATGCCGGGGTCGAACCAACTCGTCGGCGGAGGCAAAACCGGCACCATGTTCGTCGTCAACAGCGCCAACCTGGGCAAGGAGTCCTCAACCGACGCCGGGGTAACCCAGGAGCAGGTGTGGGGCGCGGGCCTGCCCAGCGGCGGCACCTACTCCTCCAGCTGCACGGACACGAGCGGAGTCAACACCGCGAATGTCACTTCCTACGAAATCTTCGGAACCGCCGCGTTCTTCAACAACTACCTCTACCTGGGCGTCACGCCCACATCCAGCACCGCGCCGGGTGGCGTGCGTCAATTCAGTGTCTCTCCAACCGGAATATTGGCGCCGGCTCCTATCGCCCTGCCCACCATCAACCAGGGAACCCGTGGCACGAGCCCCTTTATCTCGGCAAACGGCACCTCCAACGGCATCGTGTGGATGATCGATCAGGGGTATCCGATCCAGAACACCAACAAAGAACCTGGAACGGGCGTCACATCCCCGCCGACCAATGCAACGCTCTTTGCCTACAAAGCGGACCAGTTCCCGGCGGAACTCTACGACAGCAGCATGAACGCCGCGGACACGCCGGGATACGGCATCAAATTCACCTCACCCGTGGTGGCCAATGGCAAGGTATATATCTCGACGGCACACGACTTGACCACCGTCGCCAACCCCAAGGGCGAGATTGACGTGTACGGACTCAAATAACCCCGGAAGCGGGCCTGACCCGCAAGCACAACTGCGTTGGCTGTACCCAGGAGCGCCTTCAGGACAACGAACCTGAAGGCGCTCTTGGCGTTTTACCTTGTGAGACGACGCCTACAACTTCCGGGTCAATTCCTCTTCCCAAAAAGCGATTCTTGGATATTCTTGTTTCGAGCCCAAATTTTTCTGTCGCCCCGCCCACAGGGGTACGAGTGTACTGTGATTCAGCCATCCGGCTGTCCGGGGCCTTATCTTAGAGGAGTTTCATGCCAGTTTTGACCCCTGCCCGCCCTGTGGAAGACAAGCTCTCCGTTGCTCCGGTTGCCCGCCTTGTCAAGTCTCCGCTTAAGGTTCCTGCCTGGTCGGTCCTGCTCGTAGTCGTGCTGGCTGCCGCTTCTGGTTTCGCCATCGGACGGCACAAGCCCGCACACCACTACGTCTCCTACTTCGGCTACCCCATGGTTCTCGACACCACCACGGGTAAGGCCTGCTATGCCTCCAGGCCCAAGGCTCCCGAAGCCGGCTCCGTACAGGACGCTGCCTTTCCTCCCGCCTACGAAGACTCCAACCGCCTCGATACTGAAATCCCCAACGGCCCCAGCGTCCCGCTCTGCGGTCAGGAATAAGAGCAGGGAATCCCCCCGCCGCTCACCGTTCCGCGCCGCAAGCCTCGGGTTTCGGAATTCTCAGGTCTTTGTTCTCTTTGAAACACCAGCTCACCACCGCGTCGGGTGCCTTTCCGCCGTTCGCTGATCGCAGATCCTCAAGGCCAAGTTCCTTGAACTCAAAGCCCACAGAACCATCCGACATCACCGTGCCCACCAGGTAGCCGTACACGTCAGTCTTCTCGAGCTTCCCCGTTTTTGCGCTCTCCGGCAGCCGATAGCGCACCGCGCCCGCCGTTCCCACGATCCATCCCGGCAACACCTGGCCCTTCCAGTACGGCGTGTTATACACATCCTCCACAACAAAATGAGAATGGCTCGCCAGCACGTAGACGTGTTTGCCCGCTGCCTGCAGATTCAGCAGTAGCTGGTACACTTCGCGGCCCGTCGCCACGCCATCCGAGCTGTCGCACATGCTGTGGCTCAGTCCAACACTCCCAGGCAGCGCCTCGTGCATACCCATAACCACCGTCTTGATCGCCGTCGAATCGCGGTCCGCCGCAATCCTGGCCCGGATCCACGTCATCTGGTCTGGATCGAAGGTGCTCTCGGTCGCATTGTCGAGCGTAATGAAGTCCACCCCATCCATAGTCCAGTGGTAATACGCGCGTATCCCTCCCGCCGTATCCCCATCCTCCTCGCGCTGCTTCCACACGCTCGGATTATTCAGATAGCTGCCGAACTGGATCAGGTAATCCTCGTGAGTCTTGGGCGGAATCGTCTCGTGATTGCCGATGCCCAGAAAGACCTTCATATCGCCAAACGGATCCAGCTGATTCTTGATGAAGTCCGGCCATGCCCCCGTCAGGTACGAACTGATGGTCATGTGCGGCTGATTGAGCCCCAGGGCCGCCGGTGCCACCATGTCTTCATCGAAATCGTAGATAGCTCGATAATCCCCGAGATGCCAGTAAAATCGCGCCTGGCTCTTCTTGACTCCAGTTGCAATCGCCGGCATCACCACGTCTCCGCAATTGCGAGAATCTCCTGACACCGCAAAGGACCATAAGGGCCTGGGCGCACTCTGCGCGGTGCCTATCGCCGCACCAACACCCAGACCAGTGCACACCAGGCAGAACTCGATTGACTTGACCAACTCAGCACCTCAAATCGCGAATTCCCTGGCATCGTCAATCTGGAGGAGTCGATGAGGACCGCATGAGGGTATTGCGCGATCTTCTTTACGACTTCAGATCAGCCTCATTGGGCCAGGGGGTACGACTTCAGGGATGAGTATAGTGGCGTCCGCCACCCAGACGATCGTTTCTGATGTTTTGAAAGGGATGCTGAAAATCTCATCCGGGCGGTAGCCCGGGGATTCATCCCCGGCATCAAAGCCACAAAATCAACGCGGGCTGGTAGGGATGGGTTTCAACCCGTCCATTCATTCCCAAGGCTTGCTCTTCGGGCCTTTCGCTCAAAATCCGCAGCCTGTTCAGCCCTGCGACATGGTTATCCACACGGCGTCGCCCAGCCTAACCTTTCACTCCATGCGCAAGGCTTCCATTGGGTTGATTGAAGCCGCCCGTCGCGCCGGGATCAAGCACGCCACCAGCGCCACGGCCGCCAGAATCACCGGGACCGTTGCAAAGGTGATCGCATCGTGCGGCGCAATTCCGTACAGAAAACTGGAAGCCAGTTTCGCCAGCATCCATGCCGCCGGCCAGCCAATCGCCAGGGCCACAATCGCCAGCGTCATGCCCTGCCGCACCACCAGCCGCATCACCCTTCCGGGTTGCGCGCCCATCGCCATGCGGATCCCGATCTCCCGCGTTCGGCGGCTCACCGCAAAGCTCATCACCCCGTAAAGACCCACTGTCGCCAGCACCAGCCCGATTCCCCCAAAGACTCCGAATAGCCAGGCTGCCACCCGTGGCAGCACGTACGCCGCGCGTACATGTTCCTCCATCGTCTCCACGTTGTAGATGGCTATCGCCGGGTCGATCGCGTACACCTGGCGTCGCACCGCTTCCGCAAGCGCCGAGGGATCGCCGGGCGTATGCACCACCAGCGTGTACCCCATGTCCGAGGGATCCTCGGCCACCGTCTGGTTCAGCGCGCGGTAGAGGATGGGGCGGGTGTCTTCGCCCACGGTCCGCGACTTGGCGTTCCCCACCACCCCGACAACCTCGTACGTCCAACGGCCGCCGTCCACGTGCTGCCCAATCGGATTCCGGCCCCCAAACAGCCGGTCGACGAAGGCCTTGTTCACCACCGCCACGCGCGGCCCGCTCGCATCCTCGTTGCCAATGTCACGCCCCGCCAGTCGCGGCGTTCCCAGTGCGTTAAAGTAGCCCGGCGTCACCATGTAGAGGTCTGCGGTCGCGTTGGGATCGCCCTTGGCCGAGTGCCCGGTCACCGTAAACCCATCGCTGCGGGTGCCCCCGGAGAGCAGCGGCATATCCGTGCAGATCGCGGCATCCACCCCCGGCAGCGCCGCCGCCTTCTCGCGCAATCGCTCGAGGAATGCGCTGGTTTGCGCGGGCGTATAGCCATTGAGCCGCGGATCGACCGACAGCAGCAGCAGTCCCTTTGTCTTGAAGCCAATCTCGATGCGGGCCGCGCTCTGCAGGCTGCGCAGAAACAGCCCCGTAGTCGACAACAGGACCAGCGACATGGCCACCTGGGCCACCACCAGCAGGCTGCGCAGGTTGATGCGCCGGCTGCCGCGCACCAGGTCGATCTCGCCCTTCAGCGCGTTCGCCATCCGCGGGCGCGATGCGGCCCACGCAGGAGCCAGCCCCAACAGCAGACCGCAACCCGCGCTGATCACGAACGTGTAAATCAGCGTGCGCGCGTCGACGCTGACGCGCAGATTCAGCGGTACCGGCGCCGGCACGTGAAATGCCGAAAGCGCCTGCGTCGACCACAGCGACAGCAACGTGCCAAGACCGCCGCCAATCAGGCCGAGGAGCGTGCTCTCCACCAGCACCAGCCGGCGCAGGCGGCCGGGCGTGGCGCCAATCGCAATCCGCACAGCCATCTCCCGCTGCCGGTTCACGGCCTGCGCGAACAGCAGGTTCGCCACGTTGGCGCACGCAATCCCAAGCAGCAGTAGAACCACCAGCGAGAGCGCGCTCAGAAACAGCAGTCCCGCAGTCCGTTCTCTTGGCGGCAGCGAACCCGCCTGCTCAAATACAAAGTGGTTCCCTTTGTCCGTCTTCGGATAAGCCAGCGCGAAGCGTTGCGCCAGGGTCGCCAATTCCGCGGTCGCCTGCGCGCGCGTTGCTCCAGGACGAAGCCGCGCGATTACCGCCAGCCAGTGCCACTCCCGCGAGTCATGCGGCGGAAGCGTGGCCACCAGTTGCGGCAGCACTCCAACCGGAACCCAGAACTCGGTGCTCAGAATCTGATCGATGCTGTGGAACGAAGCAGGAACAATCCCCGTCACCGTGAACGTGTGCCCGGAAAGGGAAATGCTCTTGCCGATGATCCCCGGGTCGCTGTGGAATCGGCGTCTCCACACGCGCTCGCTCAACACCACAACGGGCGCCTTGTCATCCGTGTCGGCGATTCCCGGCCCCAGCACCATCGGGATCTCGCGCCACCCTGAAAAAATTGGGCGTTACGCCCTGGCCCCATACCCGTTCCGGCTCCGTCCCCCCGCTGATCGATGCCGGAACCAGCTCGTAGTAAGCGGCCACATCAGAGAACACGGTCGCCTGCTGTCGAATGTCGACGAACAGCGGCCATGGAAATGAATTGCAGCACTGGTCGCCCTCCGATGCGATATGCAACGACAAAAGAGTGCCGGGATCGCCCACCGGAGCCGGCCGCAGCACGAAGCGGCTCACCATGGAAAAGATCGTTGTGTTGGCGCCGATACCCAGGCCAATCGACAAAACCGCCACCGCCGTCACCGCCCGATGCCGCGCCAGCGAGCGGATACCGTAGCGGAGGTCGCGCAGCAACGAGTCGAGCCACGGCAGCCCACGGCGTTCGCGATAGGCTGTCCGCACTTGCTCCGCTCCCCGCAACCGGATCAACGCCTGCCTCCGCGCCTCCTGCTGCGTCAGCCCCGCGCGCACTCCCCGCTCGGTATCGAGCGCAACATGTTCGGCCAGTTCCTGATCGAAGTCATCGTTCGCACCTGCGCCTGACCAACGTTCCGAACAACCGCTTACCCAACGCACGCAACTGCTTCATCAGGCCCTCCTTGTTACGCTTCGCCGGCGGGGCTCAGAAACCGCGCCAGAATTCCGGTGGTCAGTTCCCATTCCTCGATAGCCTTGCGCACATGCTTCTGTCCCGCCCGCGTGAGTTCGTAGAACTTCGCGCGCCGGTTGTTCTCTGAGGTTCCCCACTCCGAGCGGATGTAGCCTTCCTGCTCCAGCTTCAGCAGCGCGGGGTAGATGGTGCCGTAATTCAGTTCCAGCTTGTCGCCGCTGATCTGCTCGATGCGGCGCGCCAGCCCGTAGCCGTGCTGCGGCCCCATCGTCTCCAGCGTGCGGAGCACCATCAGCGCCAGTGTCCCTTGCCAAACGTCGGTCTTCTCGCCCATTGAAAGTTTCTCCTATGGGAAACTTATAGGAGAAACCTACTCCCGTTCCTATTGGAACGCAATAGGAAATGTGACGAGCGGTAGCACTATGGGGCCGGCTTCAGTACCCGCAATTTCCCGTAGAGTTGATACGTGCAGCAAAAAAAAACGGTCATTCCTTGTGGAATGAGCCGGTTGCGCCCCAAAAAGGGGGGAATTTGTGCTGACCGTGATTTGGATCACAAAAGCAGTGAAAAGTGAACAGTGAAAAGTGAAAAGTGGACAGTGGACAGTGAACAGTGGACAGTGAACGAGGGAGTTTCTGGCGGTTGGCGACCAACATGTGGCCGCGGCAAGTTGGCGGTGCTTCTTCGTTTTCAGCGAGTCAGCAAGTCAGCGGGATGTGCGACGTTCATCTGGTACCGTCCGTAAAGTTCAGCGCAAATGAAAAAGCCCCTTCGGACGGCTGTCCGGAGAGGCTTTTTTTGAGGCTGTATTCAGTATGGCAGGTTCGAATAATTAATACCCAATTCGGGCAAAGTTTTTTGCGCTGATTCTAAAGGGAGTTACAAACTATTTTCATTTTTGCCACTTGACAACTTTTCCACAGGGGGGTGGAAGAACGGGCGGGACGACACTCTCCGGACGCAACTGGTCACTGTTCTATTGACTCTCTACCCATAGATGACCTATAGGTACGAGATATGGCCAAGAAACCAGACCTGATGCCAGGCACCCTCGACATGCTGATTCTGAAGACGCTGACCCGCGCGCCCTTGCACGGGTATGGGATCGCGCTCTCGATCAAGCGGTCGTCGGAGGATGTGTTGACGGTGGAAGAAGGCTCGCTCTACCCGGCGCTGCAGAGACTGCTGCTGCAGGGATGGGTGAAGGCGGAGTGGAAGATGACGGAGACCAACCGGCGGGCGCGTTACTACACGCTGACCGCCGAAGGCCGGAAGCAGCTGGGCATCGAGGTGTCGGAGTTTGAACAGATGATTGCGGCGATTGGAAGGGTGCTGGCAGAAGGGTAAAGGCAGGGGCCAGGGGCTAGGGACTAGAAAAAGGTGCACCCAGGCATCACGAATTTGGTGAGCGCGATTCGAGGGTCCGAAAGCATGCCTCAGGGGCTAAAGCCCGCCTCGTTTTGAGCTCGGATTGTCAGGGCTAAAGCCCTGACCTACCAGGAGGTTTGAATGGGCGCGATCTCGAGAGGTTTGAGGAAGGCCTGGTTGCTGCTGGGGCGGGGGCGGTTCCGCAGTGAACTGGACGAGGAGATGGCGTTTCATCGCGCTGAGACCGAGAAGGATCTGGTCGCCGGCGGGATGAGCCCGGAGGCGGCGCGGGTTTCGGCCATCCGACGGTTCGGCAACTCCACCAGGGCCAGGGAGCGAAGCGAGGAAGTGGTGGGGTTCCGGTGGGAGACAGTAGCCCAGGACGCGCGCTTTGCCGGACGCCAGTTGCGAAAGAGCCCGGGATTCGCGGCGACGGCGATTCTGATCCTGGCGCTGGGCATCGCGTCGAGCGTGGCTATCTTCGCGTTTGTGGATGTGGCCCTCATCAAGCCGCTGCCCTACCGGAATTCGACGCGGCTGGCGGTGCTGTTCGAGAGCATTCCGCTGGGCCCGCGGTTCCATCTTTCCTATCCCGATTACCAGGACTGGAAGCGGATGAACAAGATGTTCAGCTCGCTGGACGTGTTCGCGCCGTACGGGTTCATGCAGAAGACGGAGCAGGGGCTAAAGCCGGCTGACGGGGCGCGGGTGAGCGCGGGATTTTTGCGCACGCTGGGCGTGACTCCAATTCTTGGCCGCGACTTTTACGATGGCGAGGATGCGGCAGGGCCGGCACGCACGGTCTTGCTGAGCTATAGCGCGTGGCAGAAGCGGTACGGCGGCAGAGCAGACGCGGTGGGGCAGAGCGTGACCCTGGATAACGATAACTACACGATCATCGGGGTACTGCCGCGTGACTTTCACTTCGCGCCCGCGGAGCCCGCGGATTTCTGGGGGATTCAAAAGCCGGCGAGTTGCCGCGGCTGTCACGGCCTGTTTGGCATTGCGCGGCTGAAGGATGGCGTGACGTTCGATGCCGCGATGGACGACATCAAGGCGATTGCCAAGCAACTCGAAAAGCAATATCCGGATTCGAATCGCGACCAGGCGGCGTTCCTGATGCCTCTGACGGAAGTGATTGTCGGCGACATCAAGCCGATTCTGCTGGTGCTGTTGTGCGGCGCCGGTCTGCTGCTGCTGATTGCGAGCGCCAATGTTGCCAGCCTGCTGCTGGTGCGTTCGGAAACGCGCAAGCGCGAGATCGCGGTGCGGGGCGCGCTGGGCGCATCGCCACGGCGGCTGGTGCGGCAGTTCATCACGGAGGGCATGCTGCTGGCGAGCATTGGCTGCGTGCTGGGCGTGGGGTGCGCGCTCGAATCCATGCGGCTGCTGGCCACGCTCATACCCAAGGACATGTTGGCGGGCATGCCGTATTTGCGCGGGATGGGACTGAACTGGCATATCGCGGCCTTTGCGTGCGCGCTGGCAGTGGGAGCCGGTGCGCTGTTCGCGTTCACGCCGATGGCGCGGCTGCGCTTCGAGGAGATTCGCGATGGCCTGACGCAGGGAGGGCGCGGTGCGGCGGGGCTGGTGTGGCGGCGGTTCGGCGCAAATCTTGTGGTGGTGGAGCTGGCGACGGCGATGGTGCTGCTGGTGGGAGCGGGGCTGCTCGGCAAGAGCTTTTATCGGCTGCTGCATGTCGACATTGGATTGCAGCCAGACCATATTGCGATGCTGCGGGTGGAGTCGCAGCCGGAGAAATACAAACAGGACCAAGAACGTACCGCGCTGGCGCGCGAAGTTGTGCATCGCTTGTCGGCATTGCCGGGTGTGCAGCAGGTGGGACTGACCACCAAGCTGCCGATTGAAGATGCGGACTGGACGACGGGATTCCGCATCATGGGCAGGCCTTATCACGGCGAGCACAACGAAGTGGCGATCCGAATGGTGACCGCTGGCTACATGGCGACTCTGAGGACGACGCTGAAGAGCGGGCGGTACTTCCGGGAGGATGAGGACGCGTCGAAGCCGAAGGTAATTATCGTAAACGAGGCGCTGGCGAAGCAGTATTTTCCCGGTGAGGATCCGGTGGGCAAGCAGATGTCGATCGACGATGGAAAGACGGGCATTCTGATCGTGGGCGTAATCAACGACATCCAGGAGGGTCAACTGGATGCCAAGCCGCGGGGCGCGATGTACCTGCCGTTCTACCAACTGCCGGGGACGGGATTTGTGGTTCTGGCGCGGACTGCGCAGGACGAGCGGGCGATGCTGCCAGCGATTGCCGCGGCGCTGCGATCGGTGGATGCGGGGATGGCGATTTTTCAGCCGATGACGATGGAGGAGAAGATCCGCGATGCACCGGCCACGTATCTGCACCGCTCGTCGGCGTGGCTGGTGGGCGGATTCGCGGCGATGGCGTTGTTGCTGGGCGTGGTGGGACTGTATGGCGTGATTGCGTACTCGGTGAGCCAGCGGACACGTGAGATCGGGGTGCGGATGGCGCTTGGCGCGGAGCGGGGCAGCGTGTACCGGATGGTGCTGGGCGAGGCGGGGCAAATGATCGCGGTGGGCGTGCTGACGGGGTCGGCGGTGGCGGTGGGAGCGGCGACGCTGATGCACAAGCTGCTGTTTGGAGTCCAGGCGTGGGATGCGCAGACGCTGGCGGCGGTGGCGGGACTGCTGGCGCTGGCTGCGCTGCTGGCGAGCTATTTGCCGGCGCGGAGCGCAGCGAGTGTGAGCCCGGCGGAAGCGTTGAGAAGCGAGTGAAAAGGACGGGGACCAGGGGCTAGAAAGCCGGTAGCTTGTAGCTGAAGGCTCGAAAAGCACCGACTACTGGCTACATGCTGTCGTTCAGGAGGCGGAATGGGCGCGATGTCTCGTGGGTTTAAGAAACTGTCATTGCTTTTGCGGCGCGGGCGGTTCCGCAGCGAGTTGGATGAGGAGATGGCGTTTCATCGCGCCCAGGCCGCGCAGGATTTTGTGGCCGACGGCATGAGGCCGGAAGAGGCGCGCTATGCGGCGATGCGGCAACTGGGAAATGCAGCGCGCCTGCGCGAGCAGAGCGAGGAAGTGGTGGGGTTTCGCGTGGAGACAGTGTGGCAGGACGTGCGGTTCGCGGCGCGGCAGTTGCGCAAGAATCCCGGATTTGGGGTGACGGCGGTGCTGATTCTGGCGCTGGGCATGGGGGTGAGTGTGGCCATCTTCTCCTTTGTGGATGCGGCGCTGATTCGGCCGCTGCCGTTCGAGAAGTCGAACCGCCTGGTGGACGTGGATGAGAAGGCGGTGGTATTTCCGCGATCGAATCTGTCGCGCGAAGACTACGAGGACTGGAAGCGGATGAACACGACGCTGAGCTCGCTGGAGGTGTACACGGGCACGGGCTTTCTATTGCACCAGGGAGCGACGACGGAACCGGTGCCGGCGGCGCGGGTGAGCGATGGGTTCTTTCGCACGCTGGGGGTGAAGCCGATTCTGGGCCGGGACTTTTTGCCCGGAGAGGATCAGCCGGGGCGCGCGAAGATTGTGCTGCTGAGTTACGGGGGGTGGCAAAGGCGCTTTGGCGGGCGAGCGGGAGTTGTTGGGCAGACGGTGAACCTGAGCGGAGATGCGTACACGATTGTCGGGGTGCTGCCGGCGACGGCGACATACGCGCCGCGGGGCGGCAATCGCGATTTCTTTGTTCCGCTGCTGGAAAAGACAGGTTGCGAGAAGCGGCGAAGCTGCCACAACCTGGACGGCGTGGGGCGGCTGCGCGACGGCGTGACCGTGGATCAGGCGCGAGGGGATCTGGAGCGAATCGCGGCACAGCTGGAGAAACTGTATCCAGGATCGAACAAGGACCAGGGCGCAGAGGTGCAGCCGCTGAAGGAGTTCCTGGTGGGGAATGTGCGGCCGATCTTTCTGACGTTGCTGGCAGGCGCCGGGCTGCTGTTGTTGATTGCGTGCGTGAACGTTGCCAGCCTTCTGCTGGTGCGGGCAGAGAGCCGGCGGCGCGAGGTGGCGGTGCGCGGGGCGCTGGGGGCTTCGCGATTGAGGCTTGCCCGGCAGTTTGTGACCGAGGGGATGCTGCTGGCCGCGGTGGGCTGCGGGGGCGGGGCACTGGTGGCGGAATGGACGATGAAGCTGGTGACCGGGCTGGTGCCGAAGGATGTGGCCGCGGAGGCGATGCCCTTTCTGGACCGCGTTGGGTTCAATGCGCACACCGGTCTGTTTGCAGCGGCGATGGCGCTGGGCGCGGGTTTGCTGCTGGCGGTGACACCGATGCTGCGGCACAGCGCGCAGGGGCTGGCCGACAACCTGGCGGAAGGCGGGCGCAGCGCGGCGGGCCGGTTCTGGTCGCGGCTGGGGGCGAACCTTGTGGTGGTGGAGCTTACGGTGGCCGTGGTGCTGCTGGCGGGGGCGGGGTTGCTGGGGAAGAGCCTGTACCGGCTGCTGCACGTGGAGACTGGATTCGATCCGACGCATCTGGCGACGGTGCAGGTGATGGCGCCGGACAGTCGCTTTGGCAAGGCGGAGCAGACGTCGCAGGTGCAGCGGGAGGTGATTCGGAGGCTGAGTTCGCTGCCCGGCGTGGTGAGCGTGGGCGTGACCTCGGATTTGCCGATCCAGTGCAATTGCGATACGGATTGGATTCGCATTGTGGGCAAACCTTTTCATGGAGAACACAACGAGGTGCTGGAGCGCGACGTGAGCCCGGAATACTTTGGGACGTTGAAAGCGAAGCTGGTCGAGGGGCGCTTGTTGACGGAAGAGGACACCGCGATCAAGCCGACGCCGACCGTGATCAGCGAGTCGCTGGCGCGGAAGTATTTTCCGGGAGAGGATCCTCTGGGCAAGAAGATCGCGAACGGAGATTTGGATCCGAAGTCGATGCGCGAGATTGTCGGCGTGATTGCCGATGTGCGCGAGAGCGGGCTGGCGGATGAGACGTTTCCCGCGGAGTATCAGCCTATCTATCAGAGCAATGACAATTATTTTGCGGTAGCGGTGCGGACGGGAGGCGACGAGAAGGCGCTGCTGCCGGAGATAGTGAAGACGATACGGGCGATGGATGCGGACTTTGGTGTGTACGGCGAGGTCACGATGATGGACCAGATTGAGAATTCGCAGACGTCGATTATTCATCGTGCGGCCACGTGGCTGATGGGCGGGTTCGCCGTGATGGCGCTGGTGCTGGGCGTGGTGGGACTGTACGGCGTGGTGGCCTTCTCCGTGAGCCAGCGGACGCGCGAGATTGGGGTGAGGATGGCGCTGGGCGCGCAACGCAGGCGCGTGTACGGGATGGTGATGCGGCAGGCGGGATGGCTCACGCTGATGGGCGTGGGAGCGGGGTTGGCCTGCTCCATTGGCGCGTCGATGGCGATGCAGAAGATGCTGTTCCGGGTGGCGGCGTGGGATGCGCCGACACTGGCGGCGGTGGCGCTGGTGCTGGGGGGCGCATCGCTGGCGGCTAGTTTTTTGCCGGCAAGGAGAGCGGCTTCGGTGAATCCGGTGGAGGCGTTGCGCGCGGAGTGATGGATAGCGCGTGATCAGTGGTCACCGTGACGAATCCGGAAGGAGTGCCGCGGCATCAAGAGGAGACCGCCTCGGTCTGCCGTTCAGCCGCATGCAAACAAATATGACAGGGCCGGACACAGGGGGCTGGTAGAGTCCGAACCAGGAGACTGTTTTGGAGCACACTTCCGATCGCCCCACGGGGAAAATTCTTGCGGCCTTCGCCATCATTTATTTCGTCTGGGGCTCTACATTTTTCGCGATTCGGATCGGCGTGCATGAGGTACCGCCGCTGCTGTTCGCGGCCATGCGTTTTTTCACGGCCGGAGTAGTGATGTATGCCTGGTTGCGGGCGCGGGGAGAACGTTCACCCACGGCGCGTCAGTGGCTGGCGGCGTCGATTCTGGGATTTCTGATTTTTGTGGTCGATTACGGGCTGTTGTTCTGGTCGGAGCAGCGGGTGCCCTCGGGCATTGCCGCGGTGGTGCTGGCCACGATTCCTGTATTCATTGCGCTGTGCGAGATTGTGCTGCTGAGGACGCAGCGGCTCACGGTGCGGCTGGCGGTGGCGCTGCTGATCGGGATTGCGGGCGTGGCGGTGCTGGTAAGCCACTCGTTCAACCTGGGCGACGCGCCGGTGGATACGCTGGGCGCGGCGGCGTTGATTGTGGCCGCTTTCAGCTGGTCGATTTCAACGGTGCTGACGCGAAGGATGCCGCTGCCGGAGTCGAAGCCGATGAGTTCGGCGGCGCAGATGCTGAGTGGTGGCGTGATGCTGGTGGTGGCGTCGGGACTGGCTGGGAATTTCCGGGGGTTTCGGCCATCGGCAATCACATGGGACGCGTGGGTGGCGCTGGCTTATTTGACCATCTTCGGCTCGATCATCGGGTTTACGGCGTACATCTGGCTGCTGCATCACGAGTCTCCCACCAAGGTGGGTACGTACGCATACGTGAACCCGGTGGTGGCGGTGCTGGTGGGTTATTTCCTTGGGGGAGAAGCGCTTGGGCCCCGGACGGTGCTGGGAACCCTGTGCGTGCTGGTGAGCGTGGTGCTGATTACGCGAGCCGGAGCGCGGAAACCGGTGGCAGCAGCCGTGGTGAAGGTGGGACGGTAGAGCTCTCAATTCGGGCGCCTGGCGGAGGTTTTCGTCACCTGTTCTCGATTTCCTTCCGGTGAAATTTCCGTTAATCTCACGTAATACGCATCTGATTCTCAGGGGTGTTTGAGAGCAGCCCGGGAATTTGTGTCCTCACAGACGCCTGAAATTTCCTGACTGGAGCTACCGACCGTACGCATGATTGAAGCCGCCGCCCATTTGCTGTCGTTGGATTTTCCTGCGGAGTTCGCGCCGGGTGCGCGCTCGGCCGTCACCACGTGTCTCCGGATCCAGCCAGAGGAGAAGGTGACGCTGATTACGGACCGCGCGACGGAGACGATTGGGGCGGCGATGGCGCGCGAGCTGGAAGAGCGCGGGTTGACGTGGAACGGTTTTGTTCTGGAGGACCTGGCGCCCAGGCCGTTGACGGACATGCCGGCGGCGGTGCTCGCGGACATGGAGACGTCGCAGGTATCGATCTTCGCCGTGCAGGTGCAGGCAAACGAACTGCGCTCGCGAATGCAGATGACGGACGTGGTGAACCGGCGGCGGATGCGGCACGCGCACATGGTGAACATTACGCCGGAGATTATGTGCGACGGGATGCGCGCGGACTTTGATGCCGTGGATCGGTTGAGCCAGCAGGTGCTGGAGCGCGTGCGGCGAGCGAAGCGGATTCGCGCCACGACGGCGGCGGGAACAGATATCACGAGCGAGATGAATCCCGGCTACAAGTGGTTCAAAACGTCGGGGATTATCTCGCCGGAAAAGTGGGGGAATCTGCCGGGCGGGGAGTGCTTCACTTCGCCGGGCGAGGTGAACGGTCGCTTTGTAGTAGACGGCGTGGTGGGCGACTGGCTGTGCGCGCGCTATGGATTGCTGGAGCAGGCGCCGCTGACGATCGAGATTGCCGGCAACCGCATTGTGAGCTGCGCCAGCGAGAACAAGGCTCTTGAACACGATTTCTGGGCCTATACGCACACCGATGAGAACTCGGACCGCGTGGGCGAGTTTGCGATCGGCACCAACATCGGCGTGAAGAAGGTGATCGGAAACATTCTGCAGGACGAGAAGTTTCCGGGCATCCACATCGCGTTCGGAAATCCGTATGGAGAACACACCGGCGCGCCGTGGCGCAGCGGCACCCACATCGACGTGGTGGGCCTGAAGTTCAATATATGGCTGGAGTCGGATGATGGGACGGAGCAGATCATGCGCGATGGGAAGTTTCTGATCGGCGCGTGATGGGACGCGTTCTCCGCATGCAAGACGCGGGCAGCACCAGCAAAATCAGGAACGCGATACACTCAGAGGAGTGAGGCGATTGGTGACGCGAGGAACCACTGCCGGGCCGAACCTGAATGCGATGGGCTGTGCGGCGCGCATTGGAACGCGGCTTGGCTTGTTGTTGCTGTTGTTGACCGCGGTATCGCTGATCACCATGCCTTTTACCCAGCATCTGTGGACCTGGGATCGCTTTTTGCACGGCGGCCAGGATTTTGAAACGAGCGCGCTGCTGATTCTGACGGCGCTGAACCTGGTGCTGGTTCTGGCCAAGTGCTGCAAGCAGAATGTAGGAAAGCTGCTGACAGCCTGGAGGCGCCTTTCAATCGAGTGCGCCGGGCGGTTTTCAAGAGGGACTCGCGCAGGCGCGGTTGCGGCCGCGCTGAATCATCGCGTTTCGATCCCGGACCTGCCTGCATATCATCTTCCGCTTCTTATTTGATTCTGCCCGGGGCCCGCGTCACGGGCGGTTCGCCGGCGCCGTCCACACCCAAGAGCGAGTACGCTTCACCTCCGCATGTTCTTCCGGGCGCGGTTTCTCCGTTCTCAGGAGGCCGCGTTGGCATTTCCCCTTTTATGGAATGCGGCGAATGACATGGTGATGGTGACGTTTTCTACACACGGGTTAGGGAGAGAGGTCACATGAAGAAATCAGAAGTGCTGCAGGCCTGGGCCAGGATTCTGGCGGGGCGTGCGCCGTCGTTGTCAATTGAGATTACAAAGGAATGTCCGCTGCGGTGCCCGGGGTGCTATGCATTCGACGCAGCGCACCTGGGGGGATCCGTTCAACTGCGCGAATTGTCCGACTTCAAGGGAGAGGAACTGGTGCGCCGCGTGCTTGGACTGGTCGACGAGCACAAGCCGCTGCACGTGTCGCTGGTGGGCGGCGATCCACTGGTGCGCTACCGCGAGGTGGAGCAGCTGCTGCCGGAGATGGAGAAGCGCGGCGTGTACACGCAGATTGTCACCAGCGCATTTCGCGAGATTCCCAGTGCGTGGAGACGGTTCAAAAAGCTCAACGTCGTGATTTCGGTGGATGGTCTGCAGCCGGAGCACGACGCGCGGCGGAAGCCCGCGACCTATGATCGGATCATCAAAAACATTCACGATGCGCGTGTGACGATTCACTGCACAATCACTGCGCAGATTGTGGCGCGGAGCGGTTACCTGGACGAGTTTTTGGCGTTCTGGACGGGGCGGCCAGAGGTGGACCAGGTATGGTTCAGCCTGTTCACGCCGCAAGTAGGCGCCACGGACGCAGAGATTCTGACCGCGACGCAACGGAGGCAGGTGATTGCGGAGCTGCAGGAACTGAGGATCAAGTATCGCAAGCTTGAGATGCCCAAGTCGCTGATTGCAGAGATCGCCTCTCCGCCCAGCAGTCCGGCGGAATGCATTTTCGCACGGACGACTACGACCATCTCGGCCGATTTGACGACGCGGATCACGCCCTGCCAGTTCGGTGGCGAGCCGGACTGCAAGCAGTGCGGCTGCATCGCCTCGATGGCGCTGGCCGCCGTGGGGCATCACTCGGTGGTGGGACCACTCACCGCCGGTCACCTGTTCCGGGCATCGGAGCGCATTGGAAGAGGCTTGCGGCGGCTGCGCGCGGAGGCGCCGACATTGCCTCGACGAGAAGGGAACGAAGTGCGCTTCAACATTCTTGGTCAGCGTACTTCTGGTGGGAAGAATTTGTGAGAGCTGCAGGCTGTTCGAGTGCGGACACAGGGAAGATTAGCGGTCTTCGTGAAGCCTGTGTTCGCCTGCGGGCATCTATGGTGGTGTTATGGCGACTACAACTTCGACTGCACTCAAGACACTTGGAAACTCTGACTTGCAATTGACGCCCATCGGTTTTGGAGCGTGGGCAATTGGCGGCGGGAACTGGGAATTCGCCTGGGGACCGCAGGATGACAACGAATCGATCGGCGCGATTCATCGTGCGCTGGACCTGGGCATTAACTGGATCGACACGGCAGCGATCTACGGGTTGGGCCACTCGGAAGAGGTGGTGGCCAGAGCGTTGGACGGGTGGTCGGGAGCCCGCCCATACGTTTTTACCAAATGCTCGATGCGATGGAATGCGGACCGGACTATCTATCGTTCGCTGAAAGCGGATTCGCTTCGCGAAGAGCTGGAGGCGAGCCTGCGGCGGCTGCGGGTGGAGCAGATCGATCTCTACCAGATTCACTGGCCGAATCCCGAGACGGAGATCGAGGAGGGCTGGGAGGCGCTGGCGAAGTTCAAGGAGGAGGGCAAAGTCCGCTGGGTAGGGGTCTCGAACTTCAACGTGGAACAGATGAAGCGGGCGATAAAGATTGCGCCGATCACCAGCCTGCAGCCCCCCTATTCGATGCTGCGGCGGGCGATCGAGCCGGAGATTCTGCCGTTCACCAGGGAGAACGGGATCGGCGTGATCAGCTACTCCCCCATGGTGTCGGGATTGCTGACAGGCAAGATGACCGCGGAACGGATTGCGGGCCTGCCGGCGGACGACTGGAGGCGACGGTCGGTGGAGTTCAACGAGCCGCGAATCAGCCGAAATCTGAAGCTGGTGGAACTGCTGCGGGAGATCGGGCGGCCACGCGGGGTCGATCCTGGGGTAGCGGCAGTGGCATGGGTGCTGCACAGTCCGGCGATCACGGCGGCGATTGTGGGCGGACGGAGCGCGCAACAGGTGGAGGGCCTGGCGCCGGCATTATCATTCCGGCTGAGCGAAGAGGAGTATCAGCGGATCAACCAGTTCCTGGCGGAGAATGCTGCCTGATGTGACCGCGAGGCACACAAGAAAAAGCCCCGGTTCCGGCCGGGGCTTTTTACTGGAGTGTGGCGCTTGGCGGGCTGCGTTACATGGCGGCGACGAAGTCAGGAAGGATGCCAGCGTTGTAGTTCTGCAGAAGCTCTGTCATCCGTGCCGCCATTCCGGTGTAGATGGAAGCCGCGCGGAAGGCATTAATGCGGACGCCTTCGCTGGCCTGCGTAAAACCGTATTGCGCCAGGCACATGAGAACGCATACGCGAATCTGCATGGCATCGCTGCGAAGAGTTTCCAAGATTAGCCGGTCGACGTCAGGATTATTGCGGGCTGCGAAGTCAGCCATTTCCAACATGACCCGGGAATTTTGATACATAACCCAGAGACCGTTGGGTCCTTCCATCCGTTGCCATGCGTCATCGGGTGTAGCGTCAATCCCTTCTTTCCACAGGAAGTGATCGCTGAGTTCCCGGGCGCTCCAGTCAACGCGAAGGCGAGAAAGGAGAGAATCCCACGACTGACGATTGCGCCGCCGCAGTCCGGCTCTCCGCCTTCCGAAGTAGATCGCCACGGCCGCAAAGGCAAATATTTGTAGCAAAGGCAGTATCATCAGTGACCCTCAAATGACCGCTGTTTCCTAACCCAGATTCGCAGCAGGTGAATCCCGCTGTCTTTGTGTTCCTTTACTAGTACCAAACTTACATGCCATTGTGCCATATAAATGCAAGGATTTGGGGCAGTTGGTTACATTACCAAGTGTCCCATCCGGGTGGTGCACCTTGGTAACTACGGGGAAGGACGGAAGGAAAAGGGACCATTGCGGCCATAATCTGCTCTACTTGCTTGACTTCCGCATCTGTTCGAGGGCGAGACGGTCGGCCCGCGCAGCCCCGGAAACGGCCAGCAAGAAGTTCTGCATCCCAGGTGTGAATTGCTGGCGAGGCGATTCCTGCTGGACGAAGCTGAAGATCCAGTAGACGAGCGACGACAAATAGCTAACCGCGACGATCTGGTCCGCATTGTGGTACAGGGCCGGCGAGAGGTGATACGTATGCATGATCGCCGCACCGAGACTCATCAGGGAGTAGAAACCGAGACCGGTGGCAATCTGGAGTTCGCGGTCGCGCCAACCGATAGCGAGCAACTGGCTAAAGCCCGCAAGCACGAGCACAAAGAGGACTCGCAGGATTGAAAACGTCTGCTGCAGCTGCATCAGGTTGTGCCACTGGTGGCTCTCTCCAGGGAGGGCCAGCTTGCCAGCGATCGGCCAGACCGCTCCGCCCAGCATCACCAGAATCACAGAGATGACCAAAATGGTGCGGCGGGGAAGGACGGCGCGGATGGGGCGCAATACCGACCATGCAAGCTCAACCAGCACTGCGAACTGCATGCAAAAGTCGAGGGAGATCTCGACCATGTAAATTCGCATGTAGCGGTGGGGGTCCTGGGCCGCAAAGTTGCGACTCAGGACGACCATGAAGATATCGCTGACGATGGTCCAGACGAGGAACAGACAGAATACAGGGAGGTTGCGGAAGATACGCCTATACAGGAGCAGTGCCACAGCAGCCACTTCGCCGGTAATGCAACCGGTCCATATGGCCGTATCTAGGATTGAAACTGAGGACACCGCCAGTCTCCTGCACAGCAAACCCAGAGACGGGTTACCGCTCCATCATGAACCGAATGACTAGAGTCTAACAGCGAATCAGCTGTTCAGCTCAGGCCATTGTTGGTCCAGATGGAATTGGAGCCGGCACTCCGGGACCCTTCGCCGCAAACGTCGGTCCGGACGGTGTGGGAGCGGGAACGCCAGGACCCTTCGCCGCAAACGTCGGTCCGGACGGAGTGGGAGCGGGAACGCCAGGACCCTTCGCCGTAAACGTCGGTCCGGATGGAGTGGGAGCGGGAACGCCAGGACCCTTGGCCGCAAACGTCGGTCCAGACGGAGTGGGAGCGGGAACTCCAGGACCCTTGGCCGCGAATGTCGGTCCGGATGGAGTGGGAGCGGGAACGCCAGGACCCTTCGCCGCAAATGTCGGTCCGGATGGAATGGGAGCGGGAACGCCAGGACCCTTCACCGCAAATGTCGGTCCGGATGGAATGGGAGCGGGAACGCCAGGACCCTTCGCCGCGAATGTCGGTCCGGATGGAATGGGAGCGGGAACGCCAGGACCGTTTAGCGCAAGGGCTAGTCCCGATTGGACGGGCGTCGCGCCGAGTTCTGCGAATGCGAGATGAGCTGAGATGGCGAGAATGGCACATACGACAAAACTGCGAAAATACAACGAAACCGATGACATAAAATAGGCTCCTTTGGCCGGAAATCTTGTACTCAAAAGGGTACCCCATACGGGTTAGAGTGACTACCACAAAAGTAATATTTTGTAAAAATCTTTAGATACTTACTTCTCGGAAATCGCACTCTTTACGTCAGATAGCTAGCTTCTCCCTTAACGGGATGCCGACCGGCAAACATTCGCGCGCCGCGGGAGTGCAGTTCTTGAGGGCTAGTTCGGCAAAAGGGGGTATCTTTGGACTCACAAGGGGTGATTCCGCCGTTTCCCCGATTCAATTCGGCCCGGCCCCTGGAGGACGATGCGTTGATACCCGAACTGCGTGCGCGTTTCAATCAGCAGTTTTCTCCCGAACGGTATGCGTGGTTCCTCGAGAATCTGCACGAACGTTGCCGGATGAAGGTGGAGTTCCGGGTCGCGGAGACGCCGATCTTCGTAAAGAAGAGGCTTCTGGACGAGATGGCAGCGGCAGGTACCCAACTCGCCAAGGGCTTGATTGCGAACATGAAGTACCTGGAGTTGGCGCGCAAGGCAATTCCTG
This sequence comes from uncultured Acidobacteriota bacterium, assembly GCA_963744185.1. Classification (GTDB taxonomy): domain Bacteria; phylum Acidobacteriota; class Terriglobia; order Terriglobales; family Acidobacteriaceae; genus Telmatobacter. The sequence goes on from CAVUSR010000006.1 coordinate 355,402, forward strand.
CCGAATACAGGGTTCCCGGCGACGAGGGGCATCCGAATTTTCTGACCGCCGATTTTGCACTTGTAAGGGATGGAGCGGGGAAACTGGTGCCGAAGCTGGTGGAGATTCAGGCATTTCCTTCGGTGTATGGCTACCAGGCGGTGCTGAGCTGCGCCTACCGCGAGGCGTTTGGCCTGGACCCGTCGTTAGGGCGGTATTTGTGCGGCATAGACGACTCGTCGTACTGGAAGCTGCTGACCAGGACGGTGTTGGGCCGGCTCGACCCGGAAAACGTGGTGCTGACGGAGATTGATCCGCTGCACCAGAAGACACGGCCAGACTTCGAGGTAACGTCGCGCAAATTGGGCATCGCGGTGGTGGACATCAGGACGCTCGAGGCCGTGGGGGACAGGTTGCACTACCGCAATACCATGGGCAAACTCGTCCCGATTCATCGCATTTACAACCGGGCGATTGTAGACGAGCTGATTGCGCGCAATATTCGCCTGCCGTTCGATTTAACGCGACATTGGAACGTGGAGTGGGCTGGGCATCCCAACTGGTATTTCCTGATCAGCAAGTATTCGATCCCGTGGCTGACGCGGGAGGCCGGGAAGGACTCTGTGGTGCCGCCGGCGGTGTTCCTGGATGAGTTTCTGGAAGGCGACGGCAGGCGGCGGTTGCGAGCGGCGGGAGTGGAGGTTGCGGACGCTGCAGGACCCGAGACGGCGTATTCCCATCTGCTGCTGAAGCCGCTGTTTTCCTTCGCAGGCAAGGGGATTCAGTTCGATCCCACGCAGGGCGAACTGGAGGCGATTCCCCGCGAGCGCAGGCACGACTACCTGCTGCAACAGAGAATGAGCTTCGTTCCGAACATCGATACGCCGTGCGGAATGACCCAGGCAGAAATTCGGATCTTGTACCTCTGGCCGGACGATGGCATCCTGACGCCGGTTTTGCCGCTTGTGCGACTGGGCCGGGGGAAGATGATGGGCGTGGACCACAATCGCAACCAGGAGTGGGTGGGAGCGTCGGCGGCCTTTATTGAGGCGTGAGCGCCGGTTGTTGCGGCGGGAGCCGGGCATGACCATTCCGAGTGAGAGCGGACCAATGCAACCGGTGCTATCCTTGGAAAAAGCTGTGTACACGCACCTTTACATAAAGTTCGCTCCCCGCCGCATCCGCTTCGGGATCTCAGTTCTTGCGAGTTCCATGCTGTTGGCCGCGTTGTTGTCGGGCTGCAGCCGTTTTCATGCAGAGCATCATGAGACGGTGTATGTGTCGGTGAGGCAGATGTATTTGCACGATCGGGTGGCTGCGGTTTCAAACCGTGTAGCGGAAGTGACCAACGGCCAGGCCTTGGAAGTGCTGGAACACGGACGGCGTTTTTTGAGGGTCAAGACGCAGAAGAACGAGGTGGGCTGGATCGAGGATCACGCGGTGATCGACGATGCCACCTATCACGATTTCACGCGGCTTGCGCAGCAGCACAAGAGCGATCCGGTGGTGGCCACGGCGGTGGTGCGCGACGATGTGTTCCTGCACCTGAGCCCGGGGCGGGCGACACAGCGGTTCATCCTGCTGCCGGCAAACGCGAAGGTGCAACTGCTGGTGCGGGCATCGGTGCCGAAGACGGCGCCGGGCGCGAAGCCGGTTCATAAAGCAATTGTTGCGGCCCCGCCGGCGGCGCCGGCAAACGCAGCTGGAAAGCCCGGCGCGCCGCCGGCGCCCACGAAGGTAGCCGAGCCTGTGGTAAAGCCGACAGAGGTTCCCAACGCGGCGCCCGCAGAAGCGCCGGTCATGGAAGACTGGTGGCTGGTGCGTGATGCGCAAGGGCGGCTGGGATGGCTGCTTGCCGGACGCATGGACGTGGACGTGCCCGACTCGGTGGGGCAGTACGCCGAAGGGCAGCGGATCGTGGGGGCTTATGTGCTGACCACGATTCACGACAATGATTCGAACGCCCCGAATCACGAGGTTCCCGAGTACGTGATGGTGCTGGAGCCGCCGAAGAACGGCCTGCCTTATGACTTCGACCAGGTGCGGGTGTTTACGTGGAGCGTCAAGCGTCACCGCTACGAAACGGCTTTCCGGCTGCATCCGATTCAGGGCTTTCTGCCGGTGACGATCAACCAGGTTCCCATCAAGGGTGGCAGCGCTCCGGGCTTCAGCTTCCTGCTGGGAAGCGGTGGCGACGTGAGCGTGGATGCGGATTCCGGGATTACGAAGCCGGCGTCGCCGCGCACGATCAATTACGAGATGATCGACACCGTCGTGAAGCGCGTGGGGCCTGATACAGCGCCTATTCCTGCGATGCACGGGGCGGATGAGAAGAAGGACGCAAAGGCAGGGAAGAAGCCGGCAAGGAAGAGAAAGTAAGCGCCCCGCCAACTCCACTCAGTTCTGGCTGACAAGAGCCGGCGCATTGCCGGGATACCCCTCCCTCCTATGGCGCCATTTCTGGTGCAAGTCGGTGACACGACTCTTCGGTCGGTCGTCACCAAACCAACTTCCGGCGGTGTCGATACAAGGGATGGCAGACTCGCTATTGGGACAGAACCGGCTGAGCGACGCCTCGCTCAGAGTCACTTGCAATATGCTTGCATGTGAAAACATCTGGGGATATACTTGGACGCATGACTAATGGGTCCTTCTCAGCCGTCATAAATCTGCTCCGGGGTTGCGCACACCTCGAAGAACTCTTTGCGAATGAACTCGCCGCTGTCCACGGGCTGGCCCTCAAAGAGGTACTGCTTCTGATGCATCTGGAACGGGCGCCACGTGTCCGGCTGAGCCGAGTCGACCTGGCAAAACGGCTCCACGTCAGCCCATCGACGGTTACTCGCATGACCATTCCGCTTGAAAAGGTGGGTATAGTTGGCCGAGAATCCAATGATCGCGATGCTCGGCTGGCCTATGTCGTTCTGACGGACTCTGGCCGGAAGCTCGTTTCAGCCGCTCGCGCCACGCTCGAACGCATGTCAGTCGAGGTGTTTCGCGACCGATGGACTAAGCAGGAGATCACGTCCCTGGCCGATTTGCTCGGTCGCATCATAGCCGGCCAGCCCGGAAACCTCGCCTAACCGGGCCACTCGATGTCTCTGACGAAACCAACCATACCCAAATGGGCCATTTCATCGCGATCAAGTCTACCTTGAAGCGCAGGCCGCGTTGCGCAAAGCTGATCGCTGGGTGAGAAAGAGCAACGGCAAGAGCAACCGCGGATCCTTCACTCCGTTCAGGAAAACACTGTCTGGGGTGGAATGTTCAGGAAAACACTGTCTGGGGCGGAAAGTTCAGGAAGACACCGTTTGGGGTGGAAAGTGCGCGCTGGGCTCGGCATTGATCAGCGTTTGCGCAGCTCCCGCCGAACGACGCGCAACATCGCCGCTTCCGGCGCCGTTTTCCCTGTCCAGATTTCGAACTGGCGCGCGCCCTGCTGCACGAACATTTCAAGCCCGTTGATGACCGGAATGCGGCGGGATTTGGCCAGCTTCAGCAAGGGCGTTTCGAGCGGGTTATAGACCATATCGAAGACCAGTCCGGCGTTCAATTCGTTCTCGGCGATGGGCAGTTGCTGCGCTGAACCGGCCATGCCGCAGGGCGTTGAGTTGATAAGTACGTCGAAGTGGTGCTTCGCCAACTGCTCGTGTCTCATCGTGCTGGCGCGGGCCGATTTGGCCAGCGTGACGGCGTGTTCGGGTGTGCGGTTGACGACGAAAACTTCCGCGCCCTGATCGACGAGGCCGAAGACGGCGGCACGTGCGGCGCCGCCAGCCCCGAGCACGCAAACGCGGGCGCCGCGCAGCTTGAGACGTTTTTCAAGCGGGCGCACCACGCCGGCTACGTCGGTATTGAAGCCGTAGAGCTTGCCATCGGCGGTCACGCGCAGCGTATTGCATGCCCCGATCTGTTCGGTGAGGGAGTCCATGTGATCGAGGTGCGGAAGGACGTCGCGCTTGAGGGGCATGGTGACCGCGACGCCGCTCATGGGTAGATCGAATGTGAGGGCGAGAAGGTCAGAGAGGGCGCGGACCTTGAGAGGTAGCAGCACGGCATTCACGCCTTCGCGGCGGAATGCCGTGTTTTGCATGAGCGGCGAAAGGGAGTGCGCGATGGGGTTGCCGGCTACGCCGAAGATGCGCGTCTCCGCGTTGAGTTTATCGATGCGATACAAGCTGCGCAGCGTGTGCGCGCTGACCTGTCCGGGCGCGGTTTCGGTGCCGTCCTCGAGGGACGCGAAGGTGAAGGCGCCGCCGGCGCGCGGGCCGAGCACGCGGCTGACGAGGCCCTCCTCGCCCATGGCAATGGCAACGATGCGCGCTTTTGTGCAGCGGTCTTCGAGCAGGCGGATGACGGCGAGGTTGTCGGCGAGCGACTGTGCGGTCGAGACCACCTTGACGATGTCAGGCTCGAAAGATGCGATGCGATCCGCCGCCTGGTCGAGGCCGCGGGTGCACGAAAAATCGTGAAAGCTGATGAGCAGGGTGGCGCCGGCTTGTTGCAAGGTGGTGCGAAACTTATCAAACTGCGCGGGCGAGGCTTCGTCCGCCGACTCGACTTCGAGATCGACGATCTGGCAGCCGGCTCGCGCGCCCTTAACCAGGATCTCCAGCTCCGCAGTCAACGACTGCGCGAAGCCCCCGCCATTTGGTTTGCGGCGGCAGGTGGCGATGGCGGTCACGTTCGGGTGATCGGAAAGGAAGGTCTTGAGTCGGGGAAGGACTGCGGAGGGGTGCGGCAGCGAGTCGAGGCGGAACTCGAGAAAGCGCGTGTCGGCGAGTGCCGCGGCGGCGCGTTGCAGCATCTCTGCAGGCGAGGCCGCCTGAATGGCCGTGCACACCTTTCCCAGCCGCAGGCGAGAGCGGTTGGAGGCAGGGGCCAGCGATTGGGCAGCAGGCTTTCTCATAGGGCCAACTGACGCATCTTAGAAGGGTTACGGTCGGTATGCAAGGTTCCGGGTCCTCGACGCTCGTCCCGGCGCCGTCCGCTGTGGCAACCTAGAAGATTGGAGGGTTTTCCGTCGATGGCTGTCGATCCAGTGGAATGCGTTTCGGTTTGCGCGGAGATTCACGCCTGGGAGGCGGGCGGGGCCGAGTCGGCCGAGGCGCTGAAGGCGTGGGTGAGCGCGCGGCTTACGGCACATGAGCAAGCGCTGGCCGCGCTGTTGGCAGTGGACCATCCGCGCACACCCGAGAACACGTTGCGCCTCTATGACGCGGCGATCGAACAGCTAAGCCTGGCCGGGGCGCAGGCGGGCGTACTGAATTCGGTTGCGGCGGACAAGGCGGTTCGGGACCAGGCACAGCTGGAAGCGCAGCGGGTGTCGCAGGCGGGATCGGCGTTGAGCCTGAACCGCGCTGTGTATGAGGCGCTGGCGGCGATGAGTATTGAGCACTGCAGCGCGGCGACCAAACACTATGTTGAACGTACCCTGCTGAGCTATCGTCTGGCCGGCGTCGACAAGGACGATGCGACCCGCGCGCATTTGCAGTCGCTGCACGAGAAGGCGACTCGGCTCTCGCTGGACTTCAGCCGTAATATCCAGGAGGGCGGCAAGACGATAACAGCAACCTCTGAGGAGCTTACCGGGTTGCCCGCCGACTACGTGGCGCGCCATCAGCCAGACGAAGAGGGCAAGGTCACGCTGACGACTGACCAGCCCGACATGCAGCCGGTGATGACCTTTGCGTCGAACGCGGAACTGCGTCGGCGGATGTTTCTGGCCTACAACACGCGCGCATATCCGGACAACAAGGCCCTCCTTGAGCAGTTGCTGTCAACGCGGCAGGAGATCGCCAACGTTCTCGGGTTCCGCAGCTGGGCTGACCTGGCTACCGCCGACCAGATGATGGGCTCGGCGGCGAATGCGCGCCTGTTTCTTGAGAAGCTGGACGAAGCCAGCCGCGAGGGCGGGCGGCGCGAGCACGACATGATCATGGACTTTGCGCGCAGCCGGCAGCCGGGACTGAGCGAGATCGACATGAGCAGCCGTGGCTATTGGTACGAGCAGTACCGCCGGTCGGCGTTCGACTTCGATTCGCAATCGGTGCGGCCTTACTTCCCCTACGCGCAGGTGGAGGCAGGAATTCTACGAACCGCGGAGCAATTGTTCAAGGTGGAATTTCGCCCGTCGGAGGGAAAAGGGTGGGATCCTGCGGTTTCGGTCTTCGATGTGTTCGAGAGCGGAAAACGCGTGGGCCGGTTCTACCTTGACATGCACCCGCGCGAAGGCAAGGACAAATGGTTCTCCGCCGCGCCGGTGGTGACGGGCGTACGGGGGCGCTACCTCCCCGAAGCGGGTCTCATTTGCAATTTCCCCGGCGGTGACGCAGGTGACCCGGGGCTGATGCAATACAACGACGTGGTCACGTTCTTCCATGAGTTCGGCCACCTGATGCACGCGATCCTCGGCGGGCGCACGGAGTGGGCCGGGCTGTCCGGCTTTGCTACGGAGGGCGATTTTGTTGAAGTGCCCTCACAGATGCTGGAGGAATTCTTTCGCGATGAGAAGCTGCTGCAGTCGTTCGGCAGGCACTATGAAACCGGAGAGCAGTTGCCGGCCGCTATCATCCGAAAGATGAAGGCTGCGAGTTCGTTCGGACGCGCGGACGGCATGCGGACGCAGATTTACTACACGACCCTGTCGCTCAATCTGCACGACCAGGATCCTGAAGGCATCGATCTGGATGCAGTCATCAAGGGACTCTACCAGCAATTCCAGCCCTGGACCTGGATCGAGGGAAACCGCATGTACGCGAGCTTCGGGCATCTCACCAGCTATTCCTCGAACTACTACACCTATGCGTTCGACAAGGTGATCGCGCTGGATTTCTTTGCGCAGTTCGATCCTGGGAATCTGCTGGATGGCGACGCGGGAGCGCGCTACCGCAAGGCGGTGCTCGAACAAGGGGGCTCAAAGCCCGGGCGCGAGATGGTGCGCGACTTCCTGGGGCGCGATGAGGACTTCGCCGCGTTCTCGCGGTGGCTCAATGAGGAGTTCGAGAACGAGCCAACTCAGGTTTGAGCAGGCGGAGGCTAAGCATGACCAGTTACCACATCGCCCAGGTGAACATCGGCCGCATTCGTGCCCAACTCGACGATCCGATCATGGCTGGATTTGTCAATCGTCTGGAAGAGATCAATGCTCTCGCAGAGGCCAGCCCCGGCTTTGTGTGGCGATTGCAGACAGACGCGGGAAACGCCACGTACTTCAGGCCGTTTCAGGACGAACGCACGCTGCTCAACATGTCGGTTTGGGAAAGCGTGGAAGCGTTGCGCCTGTACGTCTATCGCGGCGAGCATCGAGAATTGCTTCGCCAGCGGCTGGAGTGGTTCGAGAAATTCGAAGGCGCTTATGCCGCATTATGGTGGGTTCCCGCGGGTCACATTCCGGGCATCGATGAAGCCAAGCGCCGCATCGCGTACCTCGACGCCCATGGGCCATCCCAATTTGCGTTTACCTTTCAGACCGTCTTCCCCCTCGATGAGGAGTACCAGAAGGGGATTGACTGGTCTTCGTTCCAGCCCTGCACGGCTGGATAGTGCCGGAGCGAGTGATGACGCCGTCCGACTTCCGCCGTATTGCTTTGAGCATGGATGGAGCTGAAGAAGGCTCGCACATGGGAGCGGCGGATTTTCGCGTTGGCGGCCACATTTTTGCCACACTTGCCGCAGTGAGCCAGGGTTACGGGAATCTGATGCTTTCACCGGAACAACAGGCGGCCTTTGTTGCCGAGAACCCGGAGGTATTTCTGCCCGTGGCAGGGGGCTGGGGAAGAAACGGGGCGACCCACGTGCGGTTGGCCGCTGCGTACGAGGACCTTCTTGCCGGAGCACTCCGTACCGCATGGAGGCTGCGGGTCGAAAAGAATCAAAACACAGGCAAGAAGAGAAGTGGAACGAAGTCCAAGGCTCCCAGGACGAAACCCGAATCCTGAATCCGCAGAACAACAATTCGTCGTCTGTTCTACTTGATCCACCATCCGGTCCAGTGTCCCGATCTTTCATACCGCGATCCGGAACGGTTGCCGCGAGAGGAAAGAAGTCGCTTGCACAATCGCAGCGTCGGAGCCCGCGGGGCGCGTGTTATAGATCACATCGCGAGAAATAAGAAAGCGTCGGGGGAGGGTACGAAACGGTAAACGCCGCAGTGGCCTGTTGGCAGGAAAGATCGAAGCACGGGTTTTCCGTATGGTACCGTTTTAATGATGCTCTGATTTGCCGCGCGTCTCGCGTACCGGCACGGGCAACAGCACTACCGATAGAAATGGGGTCGCAATGATCGCCCCCTTTATCATTCAGATTTTTTGCGGAGGAAAAGCAAATGCACCGTCCGATGTTGAAATCCTTGAGCCGAACCCTGATTTCGGCTGCCTTAGCCGGGTTCTCACTAGGTCTGACTGCTCAAGATGCGCCCAAGCCCGCCGCCAGGGCAGCGGCTCCATCAGCGGATTCGCCGTCCAGATGGGACATCTTCGCCGGGTATAGCTATCTGGCTCCGAAGGGCACCGTCGAGGTTCTGCAAGGGGGCGGCGTTGCTGCGTTTCCCGCGACCTACAAGGCGTCAGACGAGGGCCTGATCATGAGCGGCGCTCGGTATTTCAACAAGTATGTGGGCGCGCAATTGGAAGGCAGTACGCACGACACATTCAAGAACGATTCAAGTAGCAACAGTGGAGTTACGACTGTTTCCGCCGGCCTCATCTTCCGCTTCCCGACCGATGAAATTACTCCCTTTGTTCATGGTTTGGTGGGTGGCTCCTACATTGGTGGTCCGTTTCACGAACCGTATACGTGGGGCCCAGCGTTGACCGCAGGCGGCGGCATGGATTACGAGACGCCGTTCTTCAATCACCACCTGGCGATTCGCCTGTTCCAGGCTGATTTTCAATACATACATGCCAATTGGGGTCCGGGAAGTCCAGGAGAATTCGGTGGCCGCGCCAACCTTAAAGCGGCGCGGCTGAGCGCGGGCCTGGTGTACCACATCGGCACCCTCGCACCGCCGCCACAGTTGACGGTGGCCTGCTCGGCCAACCCCACCTCGGTGTTCCCGGGCGATCCAATCAACCTGACAGCAACCGTGGGCGCGCAGGATCCCAAGTCCCCCAGCGTGATCTACAGCTGGTCGGGAGACGGGGTGAAGGGCAACGGCGCCAACGCCACGGTCGACACGTCGGCGCTGGCCCCGGGTAGCCACACGGTCAAGTGCAACGCCAAGGAAGGCAAGCCGGGCAAGGAAGGCGTGAAGCCCTGGGAAGTTGCGGCCGAAGGCTCGACCACCTTCACGGTCAAGGAATTCGAGCCGCCCACCATCAGCTGCTCGGTTAGCCCGACCACGATCAAGCCGGGCGACAGCGCCACGATCACGGCGCAGGGCCTGAGCCCGCAGAACCGCCCGTTGACCTACACCTATTCGGCCTCCGCCGGCACGGTGAACGGCAATGGGAACAGCGGAACGTTCTCCTCGACCGGTGCTCCGACGGGCCCGGTTTCGATTACCTGCAATGTCGCCGACGACAAGGGCCACAACGCCTCGTCGAACACCTCGGTGACCATCGAAGCGCCGCCCCCGCCGCCGCAGCCGCACACGCAGTCGCTGTGCTCGATCACCTTCTCGACGGACAAGAAGCGTCCCACGCGGGTTGACAACGAAGCCAAGGCCTGCCTCGACGAGGTGGCACTCGACCTGCAGAAGCAGACCGATGCCAAGGCCGTGATCGTGGGCGAGTCCAATGCCAAGGAGAAGGCCGCGCAGGAGAAAGCGGAGAAGCTGAACGCGAAGCGCCGTCACCCCAAGGACGTGGAGAATGCGGCGGCTCAGCGTGCGGTCAACACCAAGGAGTACCTGGTAACCGACAAGGGTATCGATCCTTCGCGCATCACCGTGGCCACCGGCAGCGGCGATGATCAGAAGGTAGAGAACTACCTGGTGCCGTCGGGCGCGAACTTCGGCGCCGACGTCCAGGGAAGCACCCCGGTCGACGAGTCCAAGGTGAAGGCCCAGGTCAGGAAGCCACTGCCAGAACGGCACCATGGGCACGCGCACGCAAAGCAGTAGGCGCTAGCGGCAAATGGCTAAAGCAGCGGTTTGCCGGGCGATTGATGTCGATCGATAGCCCGGCAACCCAAAACTTTCTTCGAAGCCTCTAACATCTGGGGGCTGGCCGGTTTCGCCGGCCGGCCTCTTTGCTTTTTTTGACCCTGTTTGGCAGCCAGAAACCTTGCTTCGTTACCGCGATATCCCATACTTTTGGATGAACCCTTTGCGAGCCATTCTTCCTCCATCACGCGCTTCCATCCGCAGCGCGATTGCTTGCCTTCTCTTGCTAGGTGCGGCGCATGGCCTGAGGGCTGCGGCGCAGGTTGCATGGACGCCGGTGGGTCCCGACGGGGGTGACGCGCGTGCGCTGGCGGCGGTCCCTGGCCAGCCAAATCACCTCTACCTGGGCACCACCACGAGCCTTATCTACGAATCGACGGACGAAGGGGCTAACTGGCGCCGGCTTGCCAGGCTCGACTCCTCCACCGATCTTGTAATTGACCACATAGTTGTGGATCCGGGCAATCCCGCTGAAATCTATGCGGCGGCCTGGAAGTTCGATCGGCCCGACGGTGGCCTGTGGATCAGCCACGATGCGGGAAAAAGCTGGCAAGAGGCAGCCGGACTCCACGGGCAGTCGATCCGCGCCTTCACCGCGGCCCCTTCGGATCCGCACACGCTCTTTGCGGGGACGCTGCAAGGCGTGTTTCGTTCTGCGGACGGAGGTTCGACTTGGAAGCTCATCAGTCCGCCGGGCAGCAACGAGATCCACGAGGTGGAATCTCTGGCCGTTGATCCCAAAGACCCCAACGTTGTTTATGCCGGCACCTGGCATCTTCCGTGGAAGACCACCGACGGGGGCGCCCACTGGGACAACATCAAGCAGGGCGTCATCGACGACTCGGACGTATTCTCCATCATCGTCGATCCCGATCACTCCAACATCGTCTACATGAGCGCGTGCAGCGGCATCTACAAGAGCGAGAATGCCGGAGCCTTGTTCAAGAAGATCCAGGGAATCCCTGCCACGGCGCGCCGCACGCGCGTGTTGCGCATGGATCCGGTCCATCACGATACGGTGTACGCGGGAACCACCGAGGGTCTGTACAAGACCACCGATGCTGGCCGCACATTTCGCCGTATGACCGGACCCGAAGTGATCGTGAACGACGTCTTTGTGGATGCGAACCACGCGGATCGCGTGTTGCTGGCCACCGATCGCAGCGGGGTGCAGTCCAGCCACGATGCGGCCACTTCATTCGAGGACGCAAGCCGCGGGTTCTCAGCGCGCAAGGTGGAGGCGCTGCTTGTCGATATGCAGGATCGGAGTCGCGTCTACGCCGGCGTCGTCAATGACAAGACCTACGGAGGCGTCTTCGTTTCCGGCGATGGCGGTACGCAATGGAAGCACCTCGCAGACGGGCTCGAGGGGCGGGATGTGTTCGCTCTTGCGCAGAGCGCGGATGGGACTGTTATGGCGGGCACCAACAACGGAATTTTCGAACTGGCGAAAGACGGTGACGCGTGGAAGCCGCGCAATACGCTGGTGAATACCGTCGCCAAGCCTGTAAATCAAGTGCTGCACGGCAAGCATGTCACGGTTGAGAAGAAGGTGAAGGAGGGCGTGCGCGAGTTGGGCGGCCATGTGTACGCTTTCGATTTATCTTCGGATGTCTGGGCGGTGGCCGCCAGCAGCGGAATCTTTACCAGCAAGGACAAGGGCGAGACCTGGCAGGGTGGCCCGGCGATGGGCGTCGGCGATTACCTCTCCATCACTGCGCACGGCAGCGAAATGGCCGCCGCCCGCGCCGATGGAATCGTGCACTCCAACGATGCCGGACAGACGTGGTGGCCCATGGGTACACCCACCGCGGTAAGCCGCATTCATCGCATTGCGTTTTCATCGGATGGAACACTGTGGCTCGGGTCGCGCGAAGGCGTGTATTTTACGCGCGACAAGGGCAAGACATGGATGTGGGTGCATCGACTGCCGCTGGTTGACGTGAGCGACCTCTACTACGACGCGCGGCAGAACGTCGTGCTCGTCAGTTCGCACGGGAGCGATTTTATCTACGCAATCGACGTCAAGACGCTCGACTGGAAATGGCACCAGACTGGCTTTCAACTGCTGCTGGTGCGATCCGCGGGAGATCGCCTGCTGGCCGCCTCGCTCGATGACGGCGTCCTTGTGCAACCTGAAGCCGCGCAGGCGGAGACCGGCCAGCGATAGCCAGTTCGCTTTGCCTTTTTGACCTCAATCTCTAAACGCTGGAAGTAAAGATTCGCAGATGCGCACGCAGTCTGTGGCAAATGGCTTGCCATTTCTTCCTGGTCTCGTTACCCGCCGGGTTCCCCCTCTCATTGTGACGGCAAAATCCTCAGCAATCCGACCTATAGTGAATTCTGGCGATTCTCACGACCCTGCTCAGGCGTGGCTACTCAACGCAGTCCCAAAAACGGCTCCCTCATTTGGGAGGACGACCCGTCTCCGGAGACACGGTTCCGGCGCGTGCAGCAGGTCGCGTCCCCATCCGGACGCGTTTTGCCGGGCATGCCGCTGGAGATGCCCGATCCGGACGACGACGAGTCTCCGCGCCGTCGCCGTTTTGAAAAGCCCGTTGGCCCGTGGTGGCGTCCCGCCTCAAGGATGGGGCGCATCTTTCTCGGGCTTGGCGCGCTGCTTGTGGCGGGTGCCCTCGTCACCGCGTACCTGATGGCGGCGCATTGGCTCGAGCGCGACGCGCGCTTCCGCATCGCGGGCACAGGCAACATTCAGGCCACGGGCCTGACCCAGGTATCGCGCGCGGAGATGCTTCCGGTGTTTGGCGAAGACATCGGCAAGAACATCTTCTTTATTCATCTCGGCGAACGCCGCAAGCAGCTTGAGCAGATTCCGTGGGTGCAGCGCGCCACCGTGATGCGGCTCCTTCCCGATCAGATTCGCGTCAATGTTGTGGAGCGCACGCCGATTGCGTTTGTGCGCCAGGGGCAACAGATTGGCCTCGTCGATGCCGACGGCGTTTTGCTGTCCATGCCGCCGGCGCGGATGACACAGCATCACTACTCATTTCCCGTGGTAACCGGGATCGATGCCGGCGATCCGCGTGCCTTCCCGGCATGCCCGCATGGCCCTGTATCAGCGACTCGTCAACGAACTGGATTCGACCGGCCAACACCTCTCCGAGCAGATTTCGGAAATTGACCTGACTGATCCTGAAGATGCACGCGTGTTGATGCCTGAGCGGGGCGCCGACATTCTGGCTCACTTCGGAGACGAGCAATTCCTTACGCGCTATCAGCGCTACAAGCAGCACATCGCCGAGTGGCGCCAGCAATACCCCCGCCTGGCCGCGGTCGACCTTCGCTATGACCAGCAGGTGGTCCTGCAGATGATTCCCGGTTCGGGACCGTCCGTGACTGCGGGCGACGATAAGTTGACGGGCGAGGCGGCCGATACCGCAAGCACTTCGAATCCGGCAAAGCCCTCGCCTTCCACCCATTCCAATGCGGCGGCAAAGCCCTCCGCGAAACCACCAGCCAGTCCCGAGCACAGGCCGCAATCGCACAAGCCGCCTGCCAAGTCGGCACTTGAAAAGAAGCGCGCAGACGCCAGGCGAGCGGCGCTCGCGCGCAAACAGAAGCCGAACAACGGCACCCCTGCCAACCGGCAGGGCCAGTGAGCATGCGATGAACCAGGCTGACGACAATCTGATCGTAGTGCTCGACATTGGCAGCGCCTCGACGCGCGTGCTCGCAGCCGATCTCAACGAGGGAGCGCTGCGTTACCGCGGCCATGCGGCCCTTGACTCCGCAGGCATGCGCAAAGGCCTGGTCGCCGATCTGGGCCCGGCGGCGCGGGTGGTGAAGGCTGCAACGGAGCAGGCCGAGCGCGTTGCCCGCGCCAACATTGAAGACTGCGTCGTCGGCGTGGGCGGCCCCCACATCCGCGGGTTGAATACCAACGGCGGATTCGAGTTGGGCAGCCGCATGCGCGAAATCACCCGGGAAGACGTGCGCACGGCGGTAGAGCGCGCCCGCGCAGTCGAACGTCCGCCGGACCGCGAGATCCTCCACCTGTTACCGCGGCAATTCATCGTCGACGACCAACCGGGGGTGTTCGATCCGGTCGGCATGGTCGGTGCGCGCCTTGAAGTGGATCTGCACATCGCCACCTGCTCCGGCAGCGCGCTGCAGAGCGCTGTCACCTGCGCCAACCGCGCCGGCCTTGAAGTGACTGAAGCGGTACTCGAATCGATTGCCGCCGCCGAGTCCACGCTCTCCGCCGACGAACGCGAGCTGGGCGTCTGTCTGCTCGATATTGGTGCCCACTCCAGCGATCTCGTTGTCTTTTTCGAGGGCGCAGTGGCGTACACCGGTTCCGTTGCCGTGGGAGGAGCGCATTTCACCAACGATCTCGCCGTCGGGCTGCAAATGCCGCTTGCCAACGCCGAGCAACTCAAGCGGCAGTATGGTCACGCGGTGGTCACCGCGGTTCCTCAGAATGCGGAGATCGAAATCGCCAATCCGCAGCCGCAGTTGCTGCGTCTGCGCACCGTGGCCGAGATTCTGGAGCCGCGCGCGCGCGAACTCCTGTACTTCGTCAAAGAGAGCCTCCGCCAGGGCGGCGTGATTGACGCCCTCGGCGCGGGATGCGTTCTTACCGGAGGCGGCGCCATGCTGCCCGGCATGCTCGATATCACTGAGAGTCAGTTGCGCGTTCCCGCGCGCACCGGAATGCCCGTGCGCCTTTCCAACATGCCGGGCGAACTGGCTCATCCATCCTTCGCCACCGCTATCGGCATGCTCTTGTACGCCCATCGAACGCGCGTCACGCGTGCCGCGGAAAACAACTCATTGAAAGCCAAGCTGCGAGCCATCTTCGCAGCCAGTTTCTAAGATCAGGAGGCCTCAGTCGCCATGGAAAACCTAAATTCGCCAGCCGGAGAAATGCGCATTCAATATCACGAAGAGACCCCGCGCGGCGCGCGCATCAAGGTCATTGGGGTGGGCGGAGGAGGCGGCAATGCCGTCAACCGCATGATCCAGGCCAAAATGGAGGGCGTTGAGTTCATCGCGGCCAACACCGACGTGCAGGCCCTCAAGTTGTGCCAGGCGCCGGTAAAGCTGCAACTCGGCGTGCGCCTCACGTCCGGCCTCGGCGCCGGCGCCAATCCTGACGTCGGCCGGCGCGCCGCGCTCGAAGATTCCGAAAAGATCATCGAAGCGCTGGAAGGCGCGGACATGGTGTTCGTGACGGCCGGTCTCGGTGGAGGCACCGGTACAGGCGCCGCGCCCGTCATCGCATCGCTGGCCAGCGAGATGGGCATTTTGACTGTCGCGGTCATCACCCAGCCGTTCGTATTCGAGGGCAAGCGCCGGCTCCAGCAGGCGCAGCGCGGCCTCAAAGAGCTGCTCGAGAGCGTGGATACGATGATCGTGATCCCCAACGAGAAGCTGCTCGCCGTGGCCAAGGACGCCGGCTTCTTCGAGAGCTTCCGCATCGCCGACGACGTGCTGCGTCAGGGCGTGCAGGGCATCTCCGACATCATCACCATCCCCGGCATCATCAACCGCGACTTTGCCGACGTGAAGACCACGATGGCGGGCATGGGACATGCCATGATGGGCACCGCGATCGGCTCCGGTCCCAACCGCGCCGTTGAAGCCGCGCAGGCTGCTATGGCCTCGCCCCTGCTCGAGGCCGGCGCGATCGACGGAGCCCGCGGCATTCTCATCAACATCACCGGCTCCAGCGCTCTCAAGCTTTCCGAGGTCAATGCCGCCTCATCGCTCATCCAGACCTCGGCTCACGAGGACGCCAACATCATCTTCGGCGCCGTCCTCGATGAGCGCATGGGGGACGAAGTCAAGATCACGGTGATTGCCACAGGTTTCCGCGATCAGTCACCCGAACGCCGGGCGCGGATGCTCAGCGTCGACGAGACCCCGGTCATCTCGGTACCCGTGATGGCTCCGGAGAACTGGATGCGTGAGGCTGCGGCCGCAGGCCAGGATGCTATGGCATCCGTTGCGGTTGCGGAAGATACATTGGTGGCTGTCGCGCCAGCGTTCGAAGCTCCGCCGGCTCCCCCCCGGTTTATGAGCGAAGACGAGGAGAAGGATGAGGAGACCGTCGGCCATAACACGCCGGTCCTGGTCTCGGCCTCTGCAGCCCAGCCGGCCGTCGCCGTCGCCGCGGACACCTCGGCATTCGACGCACTGTTCGAGAATCACGGACCGATCGGCCCGGCGCGCCCAAGATTCTCCGAAATGTGCGAGGAGCCTGCCTTCAAACCGCTCCCGCGTGACTACGCAAGCGACCTGGGCAATGGCGTACGGCCTGGCGTGGAGGAACGGCAGGGGGTGGGGGCCCTGTTCGCGGAAAAGGCGGATGAGTCCGATCGCGATCTCGAAGTGCCCACTTTCATGCGGCGCGTGCAATTTTAGGAAGGCACGTATCTCGATTGGTTCCGTTGGCTTAAAGATCTTGCGATGCGGGAAGAGAAACTTTGGTGAAACGGCGGTGTCGGTTCCATAATGGGAAAGTCGACGGAATTTTCTCCCGATTCAGAGCAGCGCGAGGCCATCGCGGCGTACTCCAAGGGCGAAGTTGAGTGTCTTCCGTCACATCGTTCTAGGTTGCTGAAACCCGATTTGGCTGTATATTCGGGATAAGCGTCACAACAAAAATGAATTCGGTCGGCTTTCCGGGACCTCACTGTTGACAGGCATCAACACAAGCGTCGCGAAGATTCTGCATCGGGTGACATTGGATCGGTTCTCATTTTGTTGCATATTTTTTGCTCCATCAGGCGGCTCTTTGCGGTGGATCCATCTTTGATTCCGCAACTTGACGATACAGTTATAAGTGCGCCTTACCCCCGGTTGGGCGAGACGCATGGCAAGACTCCATTTATTGAGAGGACGCCAGCTCGATGAAATTCTCGTGTGCGTTGGTTTTAGGACTTGCCGTGGCAGGAGCCGGAGTAGAACGAGCTTCCGCGCTGAATGCCCCCCACACCCTGCACCACTCCCGCTCTCAGCACATCATCGAGACCCGTCATGCGGCGCACCATGCGGCCGCCAAGGCAGCTTCCGTGCCCGCCCATCAGGGCGTCAGCGCTCACAGTTCGGCGAAGCTGGGGAATGGCGCTGCCACCATTCGTCGTGCCAGCCTGCGCACCCGCCGTCATCGCTACTACGAGCGATTCACAGCCAGTTCGTTTGCATCCAGCGATCAATTCTCGGGCGACATCGTCACGGGTGAGGACCCGGTCGTCCGGCAGGCCGCCGTCGATGCGCTGGGCGATATGAACGGCACCGCTGTCGTGATCGATCCGTCAAACGGCCGAATCCTGGCCATGGTCAACCAAAAGCTGGCCTTGTCGCCTGGCGCCGAGCCCTGCTCCACCATCAAGATTACCGTCGCCATGGCCGCCCTTTCCGAGGGCATTGTGAGCCGCGACACCATGGTTCAGCTCCCCGGGTTCCGCATGAACATGACCCAGGCGCTGGCCAAGAGCAATAACCTCTACTTTGAGGAACTTGGCCGTGAGCTCGGCTTTGAGCGTGTCCGTCATTACGCCAACCAGTTCGGGCTTGGCGAACTGGCCGGATACAACATCCCTGGTGAACAGCTGGGCGTCTATCCCGATCGCGCCATCGCCGCTTCGGAAGGCGGAGTTGGCAAGATGTGCAGCTTTGGCCAGGGCGTATCCATGACCCCGCTGCAACTGGGCGCCTATGTGGCCGCCCTCGCCAACGGCGGCACGCTGTATTACCTGCAGCACCCCAGCACGCCCGCTGACATCGCCGCTTTCGCACCGCGCGTCAAACGCACCCTGGACATCGCCAAGTTCGTTCCCGACCTGCAGGATGGTATGGCCGGCGCCGTCGAGTACGGCACGGCTCGCCGCCTGCGCACCAGCTTTACCGAGTTCCCCGTCTTCGGCAAGACCGGAACCTGCTCCAACGAGGGAACCCGTTTCGGCTGGTTTGCTTCCTACTCCGAATCGCCGCAGGGCAGTTTGGTCACCGTATTCTTCCTCGAAGGCGGACGCCCCACGTTCGGTCCCCGTGCCGCGGAACTTACCGGGGCTTTCTACCGCAACCTATGGGACCACAATTACTTTGTCGGCAAGCCGGTCCAGGCGACCGCGGATGCCACTCCGGCAACGGCTGCCCGGGCTGCAAGTCTTCAGACGGCCGCTTCCCAGGGCGCCAATCAATAGGTTCAACGTCGGAAACAGTGCCAAAGGCCGCCTTCGGGCGGCCTTTATGCTGGAGGATACGCAGAAGAGGATGAATCCGCTCAGCCAATGAAACGAAATTGTGCCAGACTCATCCATAGGTTAAGGCTTCCCGGCGCATTCCCCGAGTCGCAAAAGATGCGCAGCCTTAAACTCACGCGAAAACGGAGAATCGGCCTATGGAACTTCCCACCCACATTCTATTGACGTACGGCTATCTCCTGCTCTTCGCCTGGGTGCTGGTGGAACAACTCGGACTGCCGCTGCCGGCGACCCCGGTGCTGCTGGCGGCCGGGGCGTTAACGTCGGAACACCAGATCAGTTTCCCCGCTTCTGTGGCTGTGGGTCTCTCCGCGTGCCTGCTCTCGGATACCACCTGGTTTTTTGTGGGTAAACGCTACGGGCACATTGTCTTGCGCCTTCTCTGCAAACTTTCGCTTGAGCCCACAATCTGTGTGCGCCGCACCCAGTCGCGATTCGGAGTCCGGGGGCGGCTCACGCTGCTATTCGCCAAGTTTGTTCCCGGGCTTGCCTCCCTCAGTTCCCCGGTGGCCGGACAGAACGGCATGCCTTACGCCGAGTTTCTGTTCTTCGATCTTCTCGGCTCTACGCTCTGGGTGAGCACCCTGCTCTTTGCCGGCCGTCTCTTTGGGGATGCGCTCAAGCGCAATCCGAGCCTGCTCGACTGGGTAGGCCGCTTCTCCGGCGCACTACTTCTTCTCGGAATCGTGGGCTTCATTGTGGCACGGGTCTATCGCCGCCGCGTCGTGTTGCGCCGGCTGGTGGCCTCGCGCCTGGAGCCGGAGGAATTGAAGCGCCAGCTCGACTCCGGAGAGTCGGTCTACATCGTCGATCTGCGCCATCCGCTGGAACTGCTTCCTGACCCGTTCACGCTGCCCGGAGCTCTCCACGTATCGCCGGAGGACCTGGCCAGTCGCATTCACGAGATCCCGCGCGACCGGGACGTGGTGCTTTACTGCACCTGCCCCAATGAGGCGACGGCCGCCACCACGGCAATGAAGTTGCACAAGCTGGGAATCGAGCGGATTCGTCCCCTGCGCGGCGGCTTTGACGAGTGGAAACGCCTGGGCTTTCCCATGGACGCGATTCCTCCGGTGATTCCCGAGAGCAACCTCCCCCAGGGCCCCATTGTGCGAAGCGGTCTGGTTCAGATTGAAAACTGAACGTCTTTAGAAGCGGTCCGAAACTCGGTGCCGCAGCCTTGCGACAAGGGTTGTCAGGTCGCGAGGCTGGGACAGCAAGAGCCTTTTCGGCCGACGACACACTCACCCGGAAATCTGATCGTTCGGGTTATGCCCCGCCGCACCGGTCGTAAACAGTGCCGCGATCTTCGTTCCGATTGGCGTTCCGATGCCGCTGCAAGGGTCTGGCCCGGGCCCGGCATTGTAGAACCCGTTGCCGCCGACGGTGATGTCGTTGAAGGCGGTCTGGTTCTCCCACAGGGTGGGAGTTACGAACCCCAGCTTGGTTCCGAAGGCCGCAAACAGACCCGCGAACAGGGGAGCCACTGCGCTGGTGCCGCCCACCACTTCAGAACTGCCGTGGACGTAGATGTTGTAGCCGGAGTTGGGATCCGCGTCGGCCGCCACATCAGGCACCATGCGCCCGGTTCCGGCCGTGGTTCCCGTCGGAGGAGCCGGCGCGTTGATCTGCCAGCTTTGCGTAGGAAAGATCGTCGAGTAACCCCCGCCGGTTCCTTCCCCATCGGTCTGGCCTGGATTGTCGTTCCACACGGTTTCCTGGGTAGCCGTTTTGAGCGTCCCCCCACAACCCACTACGTGCGGGCACGACGCCGGCACGTCGACATTGGCAGGGGTCGACCCGCCGTCGCTTGAGTCGTTGTCTCCTGACGCCGCGAAAACCACCATGCCCTGCGATGTTGCCGTGGTCGCAGCCGACTCCATCTCGTCTGCCGCCGCTGTTCCCCACACCGCCTCGTCCGCACCCCAACTGATGGAGCACACATCGCATCCATCCTGCGCTGCCTTCAGGACCGCAGAAGCGATGTCCTGCGACCAGTACATGCGCACCGTGGCCGGCTTGCCGGTCGCTACGTAGTACGCCGCGGCGGAGGCCTCGATGTCCAGCGCGACTTCGATGTCGGCGTCATTCGAGGAGCCCACGGACTGGTTGGGGCTGTTGGTAGTTCCATCGACTGATACGTCGGTGATCTGCGGGCTCGGCTGGCCGATGGATTGGAAGTAGCCATCGATGTCGGACTGCACCCAGCCGCCACCCAGTTCGACGATGGCGATTACCCCGCCACCTGCCAGGCCGGCAGGCCAGTTGTAGGCTGCGCACAAATCGGGCACGTTCCAGGGAGTTGCGGTTCCGAATTCAGGACCGATGCGCCTTACCTGCGAAGGCAGCTTGAAATAAGCCTTGTTATTGACCGTGGAGGGGGAAGAGGGCACGGAATACTCCTTGATTGAAAGTGACAGCGTCTGGGCGGGAGTATGGCACAGGCCATTCCACCAACGCAAAGTGAGAGAGGGTCTTTACCCCTCGTTATCAGGCGGAGCGCTAGCGGACCCTTTACCATGAAGGCAGGGGAGCACACGGCTTTGGCCTACGACGATCTGCGCGACTGGATCAAGACACTCGAGAAGCACGGCGAACTCAAACGCATCCGCGAAGAGGTCTCGCCCGAGCTCGAGATTACTGAGATTACCGACCGCATGTCGAAGGTTGGCTCGCGCGCCAAAGGGCAGGGAAGCGCAGATGCCGCGAAGTACGCCCCGGGCGGTCCCGCGCTTCTGTTTGAAAACATCAAGGGCCATCCCGGCCATAAGGTTTTCATCAACCAGTTCGGCAGCGAACGCCGCATGGCGCTGGCGCTGGGCGTCGAGCGCATCGAGGAGATCGCAGAGCGCATCAGCGGCCTGATGAATGTAAGGGCGCCTGAGGGCCTATTCGACAAGCTCAAAATGCTGCCCCAGCTCGGAGCGCTCACCGCAGCGTTCCCCAAAACCGTCAGCGTAAAGGACGCTCGCTGCAAGGAAGTAATTCTGCGCGACAACTTCGACCTGAACCAGTTCCCCGTGCTCAAGTGCTGGCCGCACGACGGCGGGCGCTTCATCACCCTGCCCTGCGTACACACGCGCAACCCCGTCACCGGCAAGCGCAACATCGGCATGTATCGTATGCAGGTCTACGACGGCCAGACGACGGGCATGCACTGGCAGCGGCAAAAGGTAGCCGCGGAACACTACCGCGAAGCTCTCCGCGCGGCAGCTTCCTCAGCATCCGACTCAACCTCAAAATCGGCGCGCGTTGCGGCCATGGCCGAGTCGGCCGGAGGCGCGGTCAGTGTCCCCGACGGGCTCATCGGCGGTCTTCCCCAGGTTGCATTCGGCAATCTCAAGGGCTCTCGCCTTCAGGTCGCGGTCGCGATCGGCACTGACCCGGCCACCACGTTCTCTGCCATCGTCCCAGCTCCTCCTGAAGTGGAAGAGTTCATGATCGCTGGGTTCCTGCGCGGCAAGCCCGTGGAGATCGTGAAGTGCGAGACCGTGGACCTCGAAGTCCCCGCCCACGCCGAGATCATTCTCGAGGGCTACGTTGAACTCGGTGAGTTGCGCAGCGAAGGGCCCTTCGGCGATCACACCGGCTTTTACACCATGACCGACGAGTACCCGGTCTTCCATCTCACTTGCATCACCCATCGCAAAGACCCCATTTACGCGGCCACCATCGTTGGCAAGCCGCCCATGGAAGACGCGTGGATGGGTAAAGCCGTGGAGCGCATCTTCCTGCCTGCGATGAAGATGACCATTCCTGAAATTGTCGACATCAACCTGCCCGTCGAAGGCGTTTTCCACAATCTCATGCTGGTGTCGATCAAGAAGAGTTACCCCGGGCAGGCGCGCAAAGTCATGAACGCCATCTGGTCGCTGGGCCAGGCCATGTTCACCAAGTGCATCATCGTTGTGGATGAAGACTGCGATGTGCAGGACATCGGCGAAGTCGTGCTTCGCGTAACCAACAACATCGATCCCGAGCGCGACATTCAGTTCACGCTGGGCCCCGTCGACTCGCTCGACCATTCCTCGCGCCTTCCTAACTTCGGCAGCAAGATGGGCATCGATGCCACGCGCAAGTGGAAGGCTGAGGGCTTCGAGCGCCCGTGGCCCGCGATGATCGAAATGGATGCCGCCACCAAGTCGAGAGTGGATGCAATTTGGACTAAGTTAGGGCTGTAAGTTGGAGTAGGTCCCATACTAATCGACCCTTTCGCGGGCTCACGCCGGGTTAGGCAGTCCGTGCCTCAACCCGGCATGGCGTTTCCAACGAGAGGAAGGACGATTGAGCGGAATTAGTTCCCTGTGCGCCTGACCACCTTTACGACCGTCAAGTTGCAATCGCCATCATCGCTACACATGAAGGGATCCTGGCCCGCAACCCAGTAAATGGGAGCCCGGTTGGGAACCTGCTGAAGGAATATTGCAAAGTTGTGATCCCCCTGGCCGGGGCCATTGGCCGTCGTGCCAGCGGCGGTGCAATCTTCATCATTGAACGCGAAGATCGTAGACGCATAGCAGCCGTGTTCCGGGCCGTTCAAGGTTTCCGGATCGCTCACGTCTTCATAGTAGAAACCGAAGTACTGGGTTGGCGTGAAGTTGACGACTTTGCCCACGGGGTCGGGGATCAGCGTGCCTGGCGGATACCCGCTTCCCTGGAATATAACGTGCTTCCTGCCGTTCAAGGTGCCCGCAGCGTTGGTCTCAAACCATCCAAATTGGTTGATTTCGCGGTTGTTGGTCGCGGTGTTGAGATACAGGGTCGCCTGGAACGATGTTCCGGAAGAGGGCGCCCTGAAATACATCTTGGGGTCTATCAAGCCGCCTGTGTCGCCTGCCGCGTCATAGGTCATCCCCCAAAACGGAAGCGGCCCCGGCGCGGTCAGCGCGCTCCCGATTCCCTGGCAGTCGCCGGTCGAAGTCAGGCACCATCCAATACTCTTGTTTGCGGGATTGCCGCCGTACCCTACAGACCCCCCATTGTTAAAGGTTAAGAACGGAACGTCCCAATATGGCGACCCATTGCTATTGAGGTCAATAAAGTTGGAGTTGTCGTCGACTGCAAGGCTCCAGGTTTGCCAGCCAGCCCCGGGGCTGCCGATCAAAGTCTGGGCTTGGGAGACTGTACCCAGGGTGGCTAGAACGATTATCGTCACCAGGCAGAGAGCGGTTTTCCAATTCCAAGTTGCGTGCATTCTTGCTCCTTCAATGAGGGACACTTCTCCTCAAGTAGTTGCTGCGTTGATTGGCGCAGAGGAAGAACCCGGAGTCGTTGGTTCCGTCATCGAGGGAAGAGGGACCGACGGCCGCTCCCAGAACGAGAGCTTTCCTACCCTAACTTCGATCGGAGATGCGTCGCAATCATCAAATCCTGATATTCGCTATCAAGAGAGCACACGTGGTGGAAAATTCTGCACTAACTCGGATGTCCCCGAGCGTCGCGTGATGAACACTGGTATGCAAGGAGTCAGCCGGACTTACATCGAGTAGTGATCAGATATGCCAGGGACTTCAGCCGCCGGGCTTTACGTATTGATCCCATCCGGGTTAGTACTTCGGCTCATCCGGAGGAGTCGCATTCGCATCGGGCTGGTTCCATGCACAATCTTGAAGTCGCGGTGGAAGTTACTAACTTCCGAGTACCCGTAGCGTGAAGCAATTGTCTTGATGGGAACGGAATAGTCAGTTAACATCTCGGCCGCCAGCGTCATTCTTACGTCGCGCAGATGGCGTCGATAGGACTTTCCTACTTCGCAGCTGAACAGGCGGAGAAGCCGGGCTTCGCCCAGCCCAAGCAATTCGCCGATCTGCTTCGAACTCATGTCCAAAACACCGGCACGTTCTTCGATGATCCGCAACACAAGTCGAATGCGCACGTCCACGTTCGCGCTCCTTGAGCTAACCGCGATCGGGGAAGGGCCCAGGGGACTATGTGTTTCGCCGGTTCTGCTGCGGGATACTGGCGGGGACGTTGGAATTGGAAGCCTGGCAGTCAGTGGAATAGTGCCATGAGTGAGGAAGCCGTTTCAACGGAAACCCAAATAGTTCAGCAGGATGCGCGCATGCTCCCAAGCAAAACACGCTCCATCTGCTATACCTGAATCATGCGCGGTGTCCGGTTGGTTTTTCTTGTTGCAGGCTTGTTCGCCGCGTGGGGTCCGCCTTCCGCGCGGGCTCAGGAAGACACTTTCCATTGGGTCGACTTCCATGGCGAAAAAGATCAGTCCGTCATCGTCTGGGTCACGCGCAGCCTCGACAACGAGAAGTGGACCGCGATTCGCGAAATCGGCGTGCTCTACGATGCAGCCCTTGTGGTGACCACACTGCGCGGTGCGCCTGACGCATCGCCCTCCTCCGACACGTTCCAGGCGTGGAGTGTCTCGCTCACAAAACACCAGGCCACACCGCTACTCAAAGGAGTCAACCTCCGCTGGCTCGACTGGATGCAGTTCGCCCCGGGCGAGCCGCACGAGTTCACTGCGCTTTACGAGGACTGCCGCGAGTGCGCCGCCACTACCTACTTCACGTCGTTTCACTACGATCTCCGCCAGCACCTCATTGTTCCTCGCTGGATCCGCGGCGCCCAGGGCGTTCCGGTGTGGACCAGCACTGTTCCCGACGGAGTGAACCTGACCCAGGTGTACGCCGCGCTCACCCAACCCAACAGCACGCAGATGATGGGCACGTGGGCGCACTATGATTACGGCAAGCAGAAAGACCCGGAGGATTATGTCTTTCGCTACGACATCGACCCGGCCACCGGTCTCGATCGCACCGAACTTCTCAGCGGCAAGGATGCCGCAGCCATGAAGCAGCGCCTCTGCAGCGTGCAGGTTGCCCCCGGCGGCATGGCGCGCGGCCAGGACTCAATACTCTGCCAGCAGACTGTTCATCCCGTACAGGAACGCAAACCCGTCACCACGCCCCCGGCGAACAACAAGGGCCGATCGGTGCCCCCGCCTCCGAAACACTGATCCGCGCTGCCGCTTGCGGTGGCAACTTTGCCTCGGTCAACGGGTTACAGAACACAGAGGCTGATTCGTTTCCCCGGCTTCACCTCAACCTGCTTTTGTCTCTGCGAACAAAGGCCATACCGGGGCTTGCATCCAAGTCTCTTTGAGAGGTCAGCGTATGAAGGTCGACCGCATCGCACTCTTAGCATTAATTTCTCTGGCTCTTGCACTCGGAACGTCAGGTTGCAAAAACGCGCAAACCGCTGAGGAGAATCCTTCGCAGGATCCAGCCGCGGCGAATCTTGCGCCGGTCTCCGACACCAGCGGTGGCTACCAGCAGGCAAGTCAGCCCGCGCCTGCCAGCCAGCCGCAGGACACGAGCCGCTACGCACCCGCCCCGCCCGCGCAACCCGCCAATCAGGATTCCTACGACAGCCAGTATCCCCCCAGCGACAATGGCGGCTCCGACTCCGGCGGATACCAGGACTCCGGCAATCCCGGTTACTCCAACACCGGAAGCGGCTACGGCGATTACGACAGCTACGATCAGCCCGTGGAATACGCACCCGACCCGCCCCCGGCGCTGCCTGACTATCAGCAACCTCCCTGTCCCGGCGACGACTACGAATGGACCCCCGGCTATTGGAACTACGACAACGGTCAGGGCTATTACTGGGTCCCCGGAGCCTGGGTGCTGGCGCCGTATGTCGGTGCATTATGGACGCCAGGATGGTGGGGCTACGAACACAACCGCTACGGCTTTCATCGCGGCTTCTGGGGTCGTCACATCGGCTACTACGGCGGCATCAACTACGGCCACGGATACGAGGGCACCGGCTACGAAGGCGGCTATTGGCAGGGCGAACACTTTGCCTACAACCGCACCGTGAACACCATCAACACCACCGTCGTGCACAACGTCTACAACTACCGCATCACCAATATCAATAACACTTACGTCAGCTACAACGGCGGTCGCGGAGGCATCGGAATCCGTCCCCGCCCGGCTGAAATCGCCGCCCTGCACGAACAGCACAACCCACCCATGGCGGCTCAGGTTCAGCAGGTGCAGCAGGCTCGTACCGATCGCCAGAACTTCGCGCGGGTCAACAACGGCCGGCCTGCTGCGCCCGTCGTCAGCCAGCCTTTGCCCGCCGACCGCAATATCCGGCCCCCGGCCCTCGTCAATTACCAGCGTCAGGCCCCGCCCCCGAATCAGGCCCAGCAGCCGCGCCCCGCAGAACCCGGCAGACAGGAAACCGGAAGACAGGAACCTGGCCGCCCAGTGAATCAGCAGCCTGTGCGACAGCCTCCTGCCGAGCTCCGCAACAACATGCGGCCCGTCCCGGCCGCTCCGCATGTCATGGAGCAGCGCCCGGCACCGGGCTCGCCTTCTTACCCAAGGCCGGTCGCGCCCTCGCAACCGTACCGTCCGCAGGAGCCGAGTCGCCCTCAGCCCCCCAACAATAACCACCAGCCTGCGCCTGGCAGACCCACCGAACAGCGTCCCTTGACGCCTCAGCAGCCGGCCCCGCGTCAGGAGATGCAACGTCCGCAGCCAACTCCGCCGCCGCCCGCCCGGCCCGCTCCACAAGTGCGCCAGGCGGAACCCGTCCGCCCCGCGCCTCAGTCGGCCCCCCCACCCCGCCCCGCGTCGCCTCAGCCTCAGCAGCGTATTGAACCGGCCCGCCCCGCATCTCCGCCGCCACGGCCGGCTGTGCCGCAAGAACACCGCACCGAGCCCGCGCCGGCTCAGCATCCCGCTCCGGAAAAGAAGCCGGAAGAGAAGAAACCGCCCCAGCGCTGACCACGGCCTGTATTTCCGCATGCCGGGGATTTTCGTCTCCGGCATAACCTCCGCAGCGTCCGCGCTGCGCCGAGAATACCCGAAAGCCTCTCCAGGAGACACCCCGCAAACATCCCAAAGGCATCCAAGCCATCAATCCGTTCCGGAGCCCCACAGCCCCGGTTGCATCATTCATGGCTTCTTTTCGATTCAACACGTTCAGCGGGCAGGCCGCTCCAGCCATCGCTGCAACATTGCTTTTCGCAGTCCTCACGGCTTGCGGTGGCGGCGGGACCACCATGACCACAGCCCCTCCTAACAACCCTCCGCCTACAGTTCCTCCTACCCCCAGCATTTCCCTTACCGTCTCCTGCACGCCCGCCATCATGGCTCCCAGCACCACGTCACAATGCAGCGCCGCTGCCACGTCAGGCACCACCCCTACCGTCACCTGGTCGGCAAGCGCGGGCGCCATCACCTCGGCCGGGCTCTTCACCGCCCCATCGTCCACAGGCTCCGTCACCATTACCGCAAGCAGCTCGCAAAGCTCTGTGCAAGCCGGAACCGCGACCCTGACCGTGCAGCTGAAGACCCCCGCCAGCCAGCACGTCGTCATGGTCATGGAGGAGAACCAGGATTACTCCTCTACCTTCGGAAACACCGTTGGCTGGCCCAATCTCAACAAGCTCATGCAGCAGGGCTCCGTCCCCACTAACTATTACGCTGACGTCCATCCGTCCATCGGCAACTACTTCATGCTCACCACCGGCCAGACGCTCACCACCAACGACAACTCCACAACCGTGTGGAACGTCGATAACATTGCGCGTCGCATGATCGCCCAGAACGTGCCCTTCAAGGTGTACGCCGAAGGCATTTCCCGGGGCTACCTCGGTGGCAACTCCGGCAACTACCTCATTCGTCACAATCCGTTCGCCATGCTCTCCGATGTTGCGGGAAGTCCGCAGGTCGCCGACCAGGTTATCTGGCCGTTCTCGCAATTCGCTCTCGATGTCGCCAACAACGCCTTGCCGCAGTTCTCGTTCATCGTGCCCGATATCATGGACGATGCCCACTCCGGCACTCAGACCGCGGCCGACACGTGGTTGCAGTCCAACGTGGTCGCGCCGATCTCCGGCCTGCCCGCCTTTCAGAAAGGCGGCGACGGCGTCCTCATCGTCGATTTCGATGAAGGCGGTGGCGACGACAGTGCCAATGGCGGCGGCCATGTATCGCCCGTATTCTGGGGTCCCCTCGCGGCTCCCGGCTATATCCAGAAATCGAGTGTTCTCTACCAGCACGAAAGCATGCTGCGCACGGTGATGGAGGCGCTCGACCTCCAAAACCCGCCCGCCAACGCCGCCACCGCCCCGTCGATGGCCGAGTTCTTCGTGCAGAAATAGGTCGGCCTCACCCTCGTCCTGATTCTTCGTTTCCCTTCGTTGCACGCTCCTGCCGTTTGCCGCGGGGCGGCCGGAGCCGCCGTTTCGTTGACCGGCGTGATTGACTTTGCAGGAAACGGCGGATATGATCGCGTCCGTTCATTCCATCTCATCCTGCGTGGGCCCGTTACCGACCTCCCGGTTTTTCACATCACAATCTGGCTCAAACGTGAACCGGCAAACACGCGTCCGCCGTTCGCCTGTTTGATAGGTCTGTCTGTTCTCGACAACAACGAGGGGGGAAAACATGCGCAGACTTGCATGGTGTCCGGGACTTGCGATGATTGGAATTCTGGCGTTGACCTGTGCGCCGCCTGGCCGCAGCCAAACCTTGCGCTATACGGTTAGCGCGAATGTGACCGGCATTCTGTGGGGTACAGAGGCGCCGAATTGCGCGACCAATGCATGCTTGATTACGATCACCGCCGTTGGCAACGCCGCCACCGCCGCCTCCTTTGGATTCACCTGCATTACTCCTCCGTGCAATGTCATCGGAGAGGGCACCGACGGATACTGGAACCGCTCGCTGACTAACCTCACGGTCACGGTCCACGACTCGATTGCGGGAATCACTTACGGCCCCGCGACACTTCCACCTGGCTTCTTCACCGCATTCGACAATTACAACGGTGGAATTGGCTTCGGTTCCCTCGGCTACGGTGGTCCTGCATTTCCGGTTTCGGTTTATGTCAACGGCGACGGATTCGCATACTCCCCGGTAGGCATTTTCGTTTTCTACGATTTGATGTACCCCGTACTCGTCGGGGGCACACTCCTGAACTGCCCCACCTTGGGCACGACCCCGCCGTGCGCAACGACCTCCCCTCTACCGATTCCGGTAACCCTCGCGGATGGCACGGTGGTTCAGCTATCCGTGCCGGCGGTGTCAACCAGTTTCACCAGTGCCCAATATTGGGTTCAGGAAGAGCCTGCTCCTCACCAATGGACCGCGGCAGCATCCTTGAGCGAGGCTCGCTATGGGCATACGGCAACACTCCTCTCCAGTGGCAAGGTGTTGGTGGTTGGCGGCGCCGCGGGCACCACGGCCGCGACGACCCCTGAAATTTATGACCCCATCGCGAACTCATGGGCCTTTGCTCCCACACCGGCGTGCGGTCGCACGGGTCACACCGCGACGATGCTGGCTGACGGACGGGTTCTGGTTGTGGGTGGGACGCAATGCCCAACCGCCGCGGAGATCTTCGATCCCGTGGCGGGAACCTGGTCGACAGCAGCCACCATTCCCATTTCCTATCCCGGTCCTACCGCGGCTCTGCGCCTCCAGGACAATCGAGTTCTGGTGGAAGGGGCGAACGGGGGCGAGATCTATGACCCGGTCGCTAACACATGGAGCGCAGTTCCCCCGCCGCCGATTCCTTTCTTGAACCCTGTGGGCGCCTTGCTGCAGACTGGCTCAGTGCTCCTTCTGGATAACACCTCCAACTTCAACACCTGTGTCCAGACCGCAAGATCTTCTCTCCCGCTACTGCCATCTGGACAGCGGGCCCCCTCGCACGGCTTCTGTTCCGATGCGAATCTCACCGCGACTCACCCTCAGTACCGGAAACGTCCTGGTTTATGGCGTGAACGACTCATATGGCGCCGATTGAGCAAACTGAGAACGGTATTTGGTCACTCTACCAGCCCGCCACAAACACATGGGGTGGGACCCAGCCGCCAAGACTAGGTGCAAATACGACCCTACACGCTGCCAATCGGCGGAAACGCAGTCGCCCAAACGTTACTGGACGGACGCGTGATCCTCGTGGGAGGAAGCGCCGCGGCGGGCCAACTGGGATTGAACCCTCCGCCTGCGGTTCCATTACCCGCACCGATCAGCCCGCTGTTTTATCCCAACGGCTTCCCATCGACGGCTCAAGCCTACGGTTTATGGCTTCCTGAACCAGCTCTCACGATCGGGCGGACCGGTCATGCAGTGGTGACACTTCAAAACGGAGACGTTTTGGCAATCGGCGGCCAGGGAATTTCACCCGGATCGGGCGCCCTTGCGTCGGTCGAACGGCTGAACATGGGCACGTTGCCCATGGCGGTCGCACCGGTTTTCAGTCTCGCCGGTGGTACGTACAACGCGCCCCAGACGCTATATCTCTATCAAAATAATCCCAACCAAACCTTCTACTATACGTACTCTCCTAACGGAAGCACCCCGACCACTTCGTCTACGCTGTACTGTTGTGGGATCACTATCGACCACTCCGGAGTAGTGGAAGCCATCGCGACCGAACCGTATCATGTGCCCAGCCCAGTCAGCGCGAAGGCCTATGTGTATGTACCGTTGTCGCCTGCAACGGCACCTTACTTCAGCTTGGCAGGCGGCACCTATCATTCCCCGCAACTACTCAGCCTGACCGACTCGACTCCCGGCGCTGCCATCCACTACACCACCAATGGAACCACGCCCACAGCTAATTCGACCCTGTATACAGGGCCCATCACCATCGCTTCCACGGAATTAGTGGAGGCGGTCGCCCTCGCGACCGGGTATTCGCTGAGTCCCGTGAGCGCCAAGGCTTACACCTACGTGCCGTTCCCGCCGGCGATCGCGCCGGTCTTCAGCCTGGCGGGCGGAACCTACAACACGCCTCAGAGTCTCACCCTAACCGATGCGACGCCTGGAGCCACCATCTATTACACGACCAACGGGACGACGCCAACGACTGCGTCGACCGTGTATACGGGGACAATCACCATCGCCTCAACGGAACTGGTGGAAGCTGCGGCCATCGCGACGGGATACTCGCTCAGCCCCGTGAGTTCGAAGGCCTACACGTATACGCCTTTGCCGCTCGCAACAGCCCCTTATTTCAGCCTCGCCGGAGGACACTACACCACTCCGCAAATGCTCACACTGACTGATTCCACTCCGGGCGCGACGATCTACTACACCACCAACGGCACCATACCCACAACGGCGTCGACGAAATACACGGGCCCCATCACCATCAGCACCACCGAAACTGTAATCGCCATCGCCGCGGCTCCGGGCTACGCCAACAGCAAGGCATCTGCAAAGGCCTACACGATCCCTTGAAGATTCGTGCTCGAGGACCATGGGTGATTGGCAAGAACCCACGGGCGGTAGCGCGTTCTTGGTGCCTCACTCGGGAATCCCTACTCCGCCGCCTTCACCCGAATCGCCACAAGGTTTCTCACCCATCGCGCCGGCCTCTTCTCCCCCGTCGCCACCAACTGAACCGGACCATTGGCGCCCAGCGGCTTGCCATCCATGGCGTCCGCTACCAGCACTGTCCCATCATGCACGTCGGGCAAGGCCTCCCCGATTGAATACACCACCTTGTAGCCGTCCGACCCCTCCGCCACCAGGTAGAGCGTGAAGTCCTTTCCTTTCGGTTTCTCCGGCACGCCCAGTGGCTTCAGCAACTCCACCAGCGGCACACCCGAGTACGTCTGATCGGCCTTGGCGTGCTCGTTGTAGAGTTTGAGGGTAACGTGCGGCAGCGCGGCCAGCTTTTCCGGCGTCCACTCCGCGCTTTGATCGTCGAACGTGATCTTCAAAGGCCCGGCTGGAACCGGCGCATGTGTCCCGTGATGCATGTCGCCCATCGGGGCCGAATTGCCCGCCGGCTTCTGGTCGGCCTGACCGTATCCAGCCTGCCAACCCAGCCCCATCGCCACCAGTAAAACGCCACCGCGAATCATCCCGTGCATTCTCAACGCCTCCCGGCATCCAGGGTGATCTTCATCGTATACTGGGACCATGTCGATCGTGCGCAACATCGCCGCCATCGCCAAGGGCATGAGCATCACATTCGGCGAGATGCTGCAACCCACCCAGGTGGAAAATTACCCTGACGGTCCGGGCCCGCTCAAGGGCGCCAAGTTCGAGCAACGCTATCGCGGCGCCCATGTCCTGCAGCGCGACGAGAACGGCCTGGAAAAGTGCGTGGCCTGCTTCCTCTGCGCCGCGGCCTGTCCCTCCAACTGCATCTACATCGAGGCGGCCGAGAACACCACCGAGCACCGCATCTCGTCGTCCGAGCGCTACGCCAAGGTCTACAACATCGACTACAACCGCTGCATCTTCTGCGGTTACTGCGTGGAAGCCTGCCCGACTGACGCCATCACCCACGGCCACGGCTTCGAACTGGCCACTCTGAACGCCACCAACCTGGTGATGCGCAAGGAAGACATGCTCGTCCCGAATCAGGGCCTGACCGAAACCAAGTAGGTCGCAATCCCTGCCGCGATTTCGCACACGTTCGCAATCGGACCCCGTCTATACTCCATTGCAGCGCATGAAGAGGCTCTTCCAGCCCGTCGCATTTTTGCTTGTCGGCCTTGTGGCCGCGCAGCCTGCTCTCGCTGGTCTGCTCTGCGCCGCCCCTGCCACGCTCTGTCCCATGGCCATTACCGACATGGGACCCAGCTGTGGATCGATTAGCCAGCCTGCTTCTGACACCTCCACGCTCACCAGCTACGTTCACCGCCTCTCTCGCTCCATGGCGTCGGTGGCTCTCCCGGCCACGTCAAAAGCAGCCGTACCCGCAATCGCGCATGTCGGACCGAGACATTACCTGACCCGCGCTCATCGCTCTTCGCCATCTCAGCGCCCCGGCCGAGACCAGTTCCCCGCCCATTTACATCCGCAACCAGGTGTTTCGGATCTAACCGCTCCTGACGTGCAAGCTCCGAAGCAGCTCCGCGCTTGATGGCTCGGAGCTCGCCTCAACCGCATGTTCAACGTCAAGGAGAATTCTATGAAGCGCACAACATTGTGCTTCGGGCCGCTTTTCCTCTTGCCGGAACCTGCCCTCCGATCCCGATGAATGCACCGTTTTAACAGTGCGTTTCGAGTCGATGCGGTCAGGATGCGGGTGCGCGTCTGAGGACACGGAAATCAAACTGGGGAAGCTAAAAACTCGTATGGAGACACTTCGACCGCTCACCTGATTCCCGCTGTTTCCAGCGTAGCGGTGAGTCCGCTTCCTCTCAGTATCGGCGGGCTACACGAGCACGGCAGACGGGGCAGGTTCTTCCGCCGGTTCGTAGTTCAGATTTGGCCCCAGCCAGCGCTCCACCTCGGCGCGGCTCATGCCCTTGCGCAACTGATAGTCGGCAACCTGATCGCGATCGATCTTGCCAAGGCTGAAATACTTCGCTTCGGGATGAGCGAAGTAGAGTCCGCTCACGCTCGAGCCCGGCCACATGGCAAACGACTCGGTAATCTGCATTCCGGTGTTCGCCTCCACATCGAGCAGGCGCCAGATGGTGCCTTTCTCAGTGTGATCGGGGCAGGCGGGATAACCAGGAGCAGGACGAATGCCACGATACTTCTCGTGGATCAAGTCGTCGACACTGAGCTTTTCCTGGCTGCCGAAGCCCCATTCATCGCGCACGCGCTTGTGCAGGCACTCCGCGAAAGCCTCGGCAAGCCGGTCGGCGATGGCCTCGGCCATGATGGCGTTGTAGTCATCGTGCCTGGCCCGGAAACTGTCGCACAACTGCTTCAATCCGATGCCGGTGGTCACCGCGAAGGCGCCAATCGAGTCCGGTAAACCTGATTCGCGCGGCGCCACAAAGTCGGCCAGCGACCGGTTGGGCTCGCTGCCCTCGCGCGCCGCCTGCTGGCGGAGGAAGTGGAACGTCTCGAGCACCGCGCCGCCGTCGGTGTAGAGCTCAATGTCGTCCCCCACCGCGTTTGCGGGGAACAATCCGTAGACGCCTCGCGCCGTCAGCAGGTTCTCTTCGATGATGCGATCGAGCAGCGCGTTCGCTTCGGTGAAGATCTGGCGTGCCTGCTCGCCCTGCGCCTTGTCTTCGAGGATGCGCGGGTAAACGCCTTTCAGTTCCCAGGTGTGGAAGAACGGCGTCCAGTCGATGTAGGCGCGCAGCGTTGCCAGAGGGAAGTTGTCGAGCACGCGGACGCCGGTGAAGGAAGGCACAGCCAAGTCTTCGCTGCGCCACTCGATCGGCGTGCGGCGATGGCGGGCCGACTCCAGCGAGACAAGCTGGGCCTTCGGCGAGGCATGCTGCCTCCGCAACTTCTCGTAGTCGGCGCGATGCTTCGCCACGAAATCCGCCTTGCCATCGTCGCTCAGCAAACTCGTTGTCACTGGCACCGCGCGGCTGGCGTCGAGCACATGGACAACCGGCTCGCTGTAGTGCGGCGCGATCTTGACCGCCGTATGGGCGCGGCTGGTGGTGGCGCCGCCGATCAGCAGCGGCAACTTGAATCCCTGCCGCTCCATCTCGCGGGCCACGTGCACCATCTCGTCAAGGGACGGCGTGATCAGGCCGCTGAGCCCGATCAGATCGGCCTTTTCGGCCTTGGCGCGCTCCAGGATCTTCTCGCTGGGCACCATGACGCCCATGTCGATGACCTCGTAGTTATTGCACGCCAGCACCACGCCGACAATGTTCTTGCCGATGTCGTGGACGTCCCCCTTGACGGTGGCGAGCACGATCTTGCCCTGCGTGCGCACTTCCTGGCCGGCGGCGATCATCTGCGCCTTCTCGGCCTCCATAAACGGGGTCAGGTAGGCAACAGCCTTCTTCATCACGCGGGCAGACTTCACCACCTGGGGCAGGAACATTTTGCCGGCGCCGAACAGATCACCGACGATGCCCATGCCGTCCATCAGTGGACCCTCGATCACTGCCAGCGGCCGCCCGAATTTCGCGCGTGCCTCTTCCGTGTCGATATCGATGAACTCATCGATGCCCTTGACCAGGGAATGGGACAGCCGCTCTTCGACCGTGCCGTTGCGCCATTCGTCGGCCTTCTTCTCGCTTGCCGCGGAGCCCGGATCCTGGGCCTTCAGCTTCTCGCCGTATTGCACCAGGCGCTCCGCCGCATCGGGACGGCGGTTCAGCAGCACGTCCTCGACCAGCACCTTCAAGTCCGGCTCAATCTCCTCGTAGACTTCGAGCATGCCGGCGTTCACGATGCCCATGTCCATGCCGGCGGCAATGGCGTGATAAAGGAACGCCGAGTGCATGGCTTCGCGCACCTTGTTGTTGCCGCGGAAGCTGAACGAGATGTTGGAGACGCCGCCGCTGACCTTCGCATGGGGCAGATTCTGCTTGATCCAGCGCGTGGCGTTGATGAAGTCGACGGCGTAGTTGTTGTGCTCCTCCATGCCGGTGGCGACGGTCAGGATGTTGGGATCGAAGATGATGTCTTCGGCAGGGAAGCCAACCTCATCGACGAGGATACTGTAGGCGCGTTCGCAGATGCGGATCTTCTCTTCATAGCTGGCGGCCTGGCCATTCTCGTCGAACGCCATGACGACGACCGCCGCACCGTACTTCAGCACCTTTGCCGCATTCTCGCGAAACTTGGCTTCGCCTTCCTTCAGCGAGATGGAGTTGACGATGCCTTTGCCCTGCAGGCACTTCAGGCCGGCCTCGATGACTTCCCACTTGGAGGAGTCGACCATGAAGGGGACCTTGGCGACTTCGGGCTCGCTGCCCAGCAGCTGCAGAAAACGCGACATGGCGGCCACGCCGTCGATCATGCCTTCATCCATGCAGATGTCGATGATGTTGGCGCCGTTCTCCACCTGCTGACGCGCCACGCTCACGGCTTCCTCGTACTTGCCTTCCTTCACCAGCTTGGCGAATTTCGGGGAACCGGCTACGTTGGTGCGTTCGCCGATCATGATGAACGAGCCGGGCTGCTGCTTGAAGGGCTGCGAACCCGACAAGCGCAGGGGTCGCGTCTCAACCGGGACTTCGAGGGGAATGTTGACGCGGCCAATCCGTTGCGCCTCTTCCTGCGGGGCCGCGTGCGGCTCGCGCGGCGGCATCCCCTCGAGGGCTTTGGCGATGGCGGCAATGTGCTCGGGCGTGTTGCCGCAGCAACCGCCGGCGATGTTGATGAGGCCGCTCTTGGCGAAGTTGCCGAGATACCGTCCCATGTCCGCCGGGTCGAGATCGAACCCGGTGGGCGAAAGAGGATTGGGCAGGCCTGCATTGGGATAGCACGAGATGGCCGCGCACGACTTCTCAGAGAGCTCGGACAAGAACGGATACATCAGGTCAGGACCGAGCGAGCAGTTGAGGCCGACCGATAGCGGCTTCACATGCTCGACGGCGTTCCAGAAGGCCTCGATGGTCTGCGCCGAGATCATGGTCTCGCCGCCGCGACCCACGGCCGCCGAAATCATCACGGGCAGTTCCCGGCCATCTTCGTCGAAGACTTCGCGGATCGCCACCAGCGCGGCCTTGGCGTTGAGGGAGTCGAAGATTGTCTCCACCAGCAGCAAATCCGATCCGCCGGCAATGAGCGCGCGCACCTGGTGCGCATAGGCGGCTTTTACCTGGTCAAAGGTGACCACGCGGAATCCGGGATCGTCGGCGTCCGGCGAGTTGGAGAGCGACACGGTCAGAGGTCCGATGGATCCGGCCACAAAGCGAGGCCGTCCCGTGGCATTGGCGATGCGGTCAGCCCACTCGCGGCACTGGCGCGACGACTGCTCATTGATCTCCCAGGCGAGGTCGTTAAGAAACTTGTCCTCAATCACTCCCTGGTAGAACGCGGGGTCCTTGCGTCCGCCTCTCTCGCGGGGGTCTTCGACGAAGAACTCGCTCTGGGCGATGCTGGTGGCGCCAAAGGTATTGGTCTCGATGATGTCCGCGCCCGCCTCGAGGAAGCGGCGGTGGATGTCGCCAATCATCTTCGGCTGGGTCAGGGAAAAGAGGTCGCCATTGTTCAGCAGGTCTTTGCCCGCGTCCTTGAACCGGTCGCCACGCATGTCGGCTTCCGTCATTCCGTAGGTGCGGATGGTGGTGCCCATCGCTCCATCGATAATGGCGATGCGGCTCTCGAGAACCTTCTGAAGAGGATGCTTGTGTTCTGTTGTCATGTCTCCCTGGTATGGATCGAAGAGGGGGTACCGAACTTGCTTCCGGCCGCTCTACTGGGCTGTCCCGCGGGTCTTTGGCGGGACTGATTCGCGGCAGGTCTTTACGCCGTTGGGGATGAAATCCCTTTTCCTATGATAGCGAACCCTCAATTGATAAGATGCCGGCGCCGTCCCGATCGCTCCGCGATAAGGAGGAGGGGGTGCCCAGGCAGTCCGCCGAAGAGCTGCTTTGGCTGCTAACGTTTTTTGTTGCAACGCTTAGGGGAACCGTCTAACGTTGGTTTGCGATCGTCATGAAGCCAATTAATCCCCTGGAGCTCTCATGAATTTGAGGCGTCTTCTTTCTCTTGCCGCGCTGCTGCTGCCGGTTGCCACGGTTACGGCGGCGCCCGATGCGCCTCAAGCCGTGAACCCAGCCGGAACGGGTCCGGCAAGTTCCGCGCCGGCCAGCACAGCGTCTACGAGCGCTGCGGCAACAGGAGCTACCACGGTTTCTGCCCAGCCCAATCTGCCCGTGACCACGCGCAGGCAAACCGTCACGGTTACCGGCAACTTTCCCACTCTGCCGGTTAAGGTCAAACTTCGTTCAGGAAAGCCGGGAGAACAGGACATCCCTGTGGATGCGACGGTGGGCAGCGACAGGAAGAGCATCACGTTCACGGTGCCCGATCTTCCTGCCACTTCCGCCAGCGAGTTCCTGGTTTTTGTGGAAGCCGGCTCGCAGGAAATCGCGGTTCCCGGAGAACTGCGCGTTCAGCCCGACGAGATGTCTAAAGTGACGCTCGAATCGATCTCCCCGGCGACGGACTATCGCAACGACGGCAGCGATGGGTTCGACTTTGTCATGTCCGGCCAGAACCTGGCCCGCGTCGCCACCGACAACGTGGTCATCGCGGTCGGCTACGGTCCCCTTGACATGGGCAGCGCGGACGAATGCGCCACCCGTGACGCGATGAACAAGGCGAAAAAGATCTGTCTCACTTACGACCCCGGCATGGAGGGCCAGAAGCTGAACGTGTTGAACTACCGCCCGCGGCGATACGAGGGACCGGCGAGCTTCGAAGTGAGGGTGGGCAACAACGTCTCCCTGGCCCAGAAGATCACGTTCTCCGGGTTGCGCGCGGAAACCCTTCGCTTTGTGGCGATTGGGGTGTTTCTGGCTTTGGCTGCGGTAGTTTTTGGATTGGTTCTTCGCGGAATACGGCAGAATGCGCTGGCAGGGGAGAGTTACAGTCCGATTGCCGCCTTCTTTCTCGACCGCCAGACCAACTCGTATAGTCTCAGCAAGTTCCAGATCATTGCCTGGACGACCGTTTCCATCTTCGGCTTTGTCTATCTCTTCCTGTGCCGGGCTTACGTGCAGTGGAATTTCACCTTTCCGCCCATTCCGCAGGGGTTGCCGACGCTGCTGGGGGTGAGCGCCGGAACCACCGTGGCGGCCGCGGGAATCACCGTCAATCACGGATCGAAGGGCGCGGGACCGATCCATCCCTCGATGGCGGACTTTATCAGTACCGGTGGCATGATTGCGGGCGAACGGTTCCAGTTCTTTGTGTGGACACTGGTGGGATGCCTTGGCTTTCTGGCGATCATCCTTTCGTCCGATCCGGCGTCGCTGTCCCAACTGCCCGACGTTAACGGCACATTCCTTACGTTGATGGGAATCAGTTCGGCGGGCTATCTGGCAGGCAAACTGGTTCGCAGCCCGGGACCCATTATCCAACTGCTCACGGTCGCCGAGATCACGCCGGCCGCGCCTCCCAATCACGCCATTGTGAAACTGGAGGTCAAGGGGCAGAACCTGTCTGACCAGGCGGTGCTGAAAATCGACGACAAGGAACTTGGCCCCCTGCAATACAGCATTGTGGGCACCCAAAAGCAGGATCAGCCGGCCAACAATCCCTACTATTCGACCCTGGCGATTTCGTTGACGACGGCGGACAGCTACCTGACGGGGTCGCACCTGTTGTACCTGGTGAATGACGATGGACAGTCGGCGGCCGAGGCGTTTCCGCTGAATCCCCTGAGCCTGGATCCGGTTCCCCCGGTCAAGGCGGGCCAGGATCCGGTGACTGTGCACCTGGTTGGCCAGAACTTTTCGACGGGGTTCCACGGAAAATGGGTCGACGCCACCGGGGCGTCTTTCACTATTCCCGACAACGCGATCAAGTTTATTGATGAAAATCATCTTGATGTGACGTTCGTCCCGGGGGCGGCCGGGGTGGGAAGGGTGATTCTGGAGACACCGGCAAAGCTGCTCGGGATCGCCGACGTCAAGGTGTCGTGACCGTCGAGAGACGGGCCGCGCCCTGTTTCGGGCGCTCACAAAAATTATTTTCGAACGTCGCGAAACATTCCCCGCGTCCCGGGGTTCCGGAGGCTTATAGCTCGTAGCTCGCGTGCTCTCGACTCAGGCTGTTCGATCAGTTCAATTCTGGGATCCTTCTATCCGAAATAGACAATCTGACCGACTTCCTCGCGGAGCCGCTTCTGGAGGCAGTTCATGAAACGCACCTCGGTCGCTCTTCTCTCCATCTTTCTTGCGCCTGCGCTGTTTGCGGACGCGGGACAACATATACTTCCGGCCGGTTCCCTGATAGGGTGCACGATTTCTGAGCCGCGCATCTCGTCGAAGACCATGGCCGTGGGCGATCCGGTACTGTGCCAGGTGGGCCACTCGCGCTACGGACACTCCGTGCTGCCGTACCACAGCTACCTGGTGGGCCAGTTTGAGGCCTATAAGGATCCAGGGCACTTTGTGGGGAAGGGCTGGATGGAGTTGCGCTTCGATCGCATGGTGATCGAGCCGGATACGGTGATTCCGCTGGATGCCCGGGTGGTGGACGCGCCTGGATACAAGGTGGACAACCAGGGCCGCATCCTGGGAAAAGGGCATGAAACGCGGGACATTGTGACCTGGTCGATTCCCGTATTGTGGCCGATCGACCTGTTAATGCTGCCCATGCGCGGTCCGCGGCCAACTCTGAAAGAGGAAACACGTCTAACTCTCAAGGTGATGGACGATCTGGCGGTTCCGCAGACCACCCAGCCGCAGGCTGATCCTTACGGCCTGATGCATCGACAGCCGAGCGCGGAAGCGACCCCGCCGGCGCCGACTTTCGACAATCAACCCGGACCCGAGACTACTGCTTATGCCGATGAGGCTCAACCTGCTCCTTACAATCAAGCCCCGCCGCAGCCCGCGCCCTATGCCTATGCACCGCCCCCGCCGGCTCCCGTCTACGCGTATGCCCCGGCAATTATCATGCCGGCGCCCATCGCGTATTCTCCCGTGGTGGTCGTGTCAGCCCCGGTCTACGCGTACGCTCCTGTAGTGGCATATCCGCCGGTCGTGACGTACCCGCCGCGAGCTTACGGTTACGGATACGCGGCTCCGCGTGCCTCCTACGGATATGGCGGGGGTACCCGGGCCTATGGATACATGGGACCAAGCCGACCCCAAGAGTACGGGTATGGCATGAACAGCGGTGTGGCCTATAGCGGCACCCGGTAGCTCCCTTCTATTGTTGCGGTGCCTGGCCGGATGAAAAGTCCGGCCAGGCACGCGATTGCCCCTGACTCTTTCTTCACTTTTCGCGCGCGGCCTGTCCTCTACAATCGTCCTGCACCTCCACGGAGGAGATTTCGTTGGCGCATGGCGGATTCGACGAGCAGATGGCGGCGCTCGATGCGCTCAAAGGCCAGTCTCTCGATGCTGCGTCTCTGGAACTGATCCGGAAGTCGATCGCGAGCAAGAGCAATTTTCTGGTGGCGAAGGCTGCCCGGCTGGCCGAAGACAACCAACTCACGGACCTTGCGCCGGCGCTGATTGCGGCGTTCGCGCGCTTCTTTGTGAATGCGGAAAAGACCGATCCTCAATGCTGGGCCAAGAATGCTTTGAGCCGTGCTCTCTCCAGGCTCGGCTGCCGCGACAAGGACGTTTTTCTGCGCGGCCTGCATCATCACCAGATGGAGCCGGTGTGGGGAGGGCGCTCCGACTCCGCCGGGACGCTGCGAGCGAATTGCGCGCATGCGTTGATGGGCTGCGAGGGGTTGATTGCGCAGGACGTGTTGCTGCTGCTGGTGGACCTGCTGGCCGATGCCGACAAGGCGGTGCGCGTCGAAGCTGTCCGCGCCATTGCGCAACTCGATGAGCTGGCGCTTCCCGTTCTGCGGTTGCGCGCTCTCATTCCGGGCGAAGAGCCTGAAGTCCTTTCGGTCTGCTTCAGCGCCCTGCTGGCCATCGATCGCGACGCTTCGATCGAGTTCGTTGCCCGGTTTCTTGAGAACGGCGACAATGCGGCGGCTGAAGCTGCCTTTGCGCTGGCGGAGACACATGAGCCGGCGGCGCTCGCCGTTTTGCTGAATCTGCGCCAACACCCCACGCAGGCTGCCGGGGAGCCGTGGTTCGCGGGCGTCTTGCTCAGCGCCGTCGCACTGACGCGGCTACCACAAGCGATCAACTATCTCATTGGCTTGATTGAGTCGGATGATCGCGACGCGCCGTCTGCGATTGAAGCCCTTGGAAAGCTGTCGCCGGGGATGGAGTTGCGCAGCCGCATCGAGCAGGCAATTGAAGAAACAGGGAAGTCCCCGGCTGAGGAAAGCAGGGCTCGAACACCTGCCCGGGCCTGCCTCCTGATGGAGTGAAGGGCGCGTCAAAGCGGTGTGATGGCACACATTGACGTGTGGTATTCCCCGTGCTTTCATGGACGACGGCGAAGCGGCCCTGGCGGTTCGCCCATGAAAGAGAGAGGATTATGCGGGTTGGTATGACTATGTTGGGTTTCATTCTTTTATCGGGCTCTTTGATTTGTGCTTGCGGCGGCAGCAGCGGGTCTAGCAGTACTCCTGTGACGCCGGAGCAGCAGGCGGCGACACCCACCATCACCACGACAGCGGCGCAGAACGGCGCCCAGGTTGTGACGCTGGCGGACAGCACCAGCGGAGCGACGATCTATTACACGCTGGACGGCACGACGCCGAATAACACATCGCAGCAGTACCAGGGGCCATTCCTGGTGGCTTCAAACCTTACCGTCAACGCGATTGCCGCGGAGGCTCCTGCGTATACCAACAGCAAGGTGGCGACGCAGGCCTTCACGCCGGGCATCGCGTCCGGCGCGCTGGTTTGGAGCGACGAGTTCAATACCACGGGCGGCGCGAACACGGCGCCCAATCCCTCCATTTGGACTTACGACACCGGTCTCGATTGCTGCGGCAACAACGAACTGGAGACGTACTGCGCGCCTACTTCGAATGCTGCCCCGTGCTCGAGTACCAACCCCAACGCGTTTGTGGGAACCGACGGTTATCTGCACATTGTGGCGATGCAGCCGACTGCCGGCACACCGACTTATACTTCCGCGCGGTTGAAGTCGCAAGGGCTGTTCAGTTTCATGTATGGCCGCATCGAGGCGCGCCTGAAACTCCCGGAGTCGCAGGGCATGTGGCCGGCGTTCTGGATGCTGGGCAACAACATCAAGACGCTGAGCTGGCCCGCATGCGGCGAGCTCGACATTATGGAGCACATCGACGGAAGCAATCCGCCTCCGTCGGCTGGGGGTACGCCTGAGGGTTACGACTGGATCGCGGGATCGGTGCATGGAGGCACGAGCAGCAACGAAGCCAATGGCACGCAGCAGTATCACCCCACGGGCTTTTCCGCGGCCGCGTGGCACACGTACGGGATGATCTGGTCGAAGGGGCAGGTGCAGTACTACGTTGACGATCCCACCAACCCTTACGTGACGTTTACATCCAGCACCTTCCCGGGGACATGGCCTTTCGACCAGGGCCCGCAGTTCATCCTGCTCAACCTCGCCGTAGGCGGCGACTGGCCCGGCAGTCCCAACGCGACGACGGTCTTTCCATCCGAGATGACGGTTGACTACGTGCGCATTTACGCGAACTGAGTGCGCCGCCGCGATCGGATTGAGGGGTGGGGCCCGTGACATCCCTTGCGATAACAAAATCATCGCAAGGACGGGACACGGAAGGTTTGTGACGGATTGAGAGCGGGAAGGCTGATTTTGTGACCTTCGCGGTCCCCTAGCGCAAGAAACTTGGCCCTCGCATCAACGTGCTACTATCCCGTTCGGAGAACAACAGCCATGTTCCGCGCGCCGTTTCTGTTGGGCCTGCTCTCAGTCCTTCCTTCACTCAATGTCTCGTATGCGCAGGCCGGCAGCGTGGAGAATCCGCGTGTGGAGTCGCCGAGCGGCGAACTGGCGATGACGCTGGCCGCGCAGAGCGGTGTGCAATACACGGTTGAGTTTCACGGCAAGCGGGTGTTTGATGAGTCCGCCCTGGGGCTCAAGCTGGAAGGTCAGCAGCCGCTCGGACCCGGCATGCACCAGGTTCGGGTCGTGCCGGGCCAGGCGGACGAAACCTACACGATCCCTGTCGGCAAGACCGTCAGTGTTCGCGATCATTACAATTCCGCACGCGTCGACTTTGAAGATAAGGACGGGCGCCAGCTCTCGGTGGAAGTGCGCGCCTACGACGATGCCATCGCTTTCCGTCTCCTCCTTCCGGTTCAGACGGCGCTACAGCACATTCGCGTGGAGCAGGAACTCACCGAGTTCCGCTACAGCAAGGACGCGATTCTTTACCCGCTGCTGCTCGCTGGATTTCAAACGCCGTATGAGGACGAGTACCAGATGCGAGAGGTGAGTGGGCTGCACAAGGACTGGCTGGTCGGTCTGCCGCTGCTTGCCAACCTGCCTGGCGTGGCTTGGGTGGGCATCACCGAGGCCGCCATCGACAACTATGCGGGTATGTATCTTCGCAAGGGCGATGCGGCATTCGCGGTGCGCGCCGAACTATCGCCACACATCGACGATCCTTCGTTCGCCGTGGAGGGGGACACGCCATTGTCTACGCCGTGGCGCGTGTTGATGATCGGCGATGAGCCGGGGCGGCTGGTCGAATCGAATGTGATTCTCAATTTGAATCCTCCCTCGAAGATCGCCGATACTTCCTGGATTCGCGCCGGGAAGACTTCGTGGGACTGGTGGTCCGGCGACTTCGCGACCGGTGTGGACTTCAAGCCGGGCATGAACACGGCGACGATGAAACACTACATCGACTTCTCCGCGGCGTCGGGTTTTCCATACATGCTGATTGACGCCGGCTGGGCGCTGGCGAAGCGAAAATCAGCAGATGACTATGCCGCGGTTGCCGACATTACCAAGGTCGATCCAAAGATCGACATGCCCGAATTGCTGCGCTATGCCAAAGAGAAGAATGTGCGCATCTGGCTGTGGTCCCACTGGACGTCGGTCGACAAATACATGGAACAGGCATTCCCTCTGTTCGAGCAGTGGGGCGTGGCCGGCGTGAAGATCGACTTCATGAATCGGGACGA
This sequence comes from uncultured Acidobacteriota bacterium, assembly GCA_963744185.1. Classification (GTDB taxonomy): domain Bacteria; phylum Acidobacteriota; class Terriglobia; order Terriglobales; family Acidobacteriaceae; genus Telmatobacter. The sequence continues at coordinate 400,115 of CAVUSR010000006.1, forward strand.
CCAGCAGATGGTGGCCTGGTATCGCCGCGTGGTGGAACTGGCGGCCCAGCATCACCTGATGATCGATTTTCACGGAGCGTTCAAGCCGGACGGCCTGCGCCGCACGTGGCCCAATCTCATTACCCGCGAGGGCGTGATGGGGAAGGAGTACCTGAAGTGGAGCGCGCGTACATCGCCCGCGCACAACACCACGCTGCCCTTTACGCGTATGCTGGCCGGCCCCCTCGACTACACGCCGGGAGCGTTTGGCAACAGCAACCGCGAGAACTTTATCGCGCGGAACACGCAGCCCATGGGACTGGGAACACGTGCCCACGAACTGGCGCTCTACGTTGTGCTGGAAAGCCCGCTCATGATGGTGAGCGACTATCCGGAACGCTACGCGGGGCAGCACGATTTCGAGTTCATCAAGCAGGTGCCGACGACGTGGGAGGAAATTCGCGTGCTCGACGGCCGGCCCATGGAGAACATCACGGTGGCGCGCAGGAGCGGCAAGGATTGGTACGTCGGATCCATAACAAATTGGGACGAACGCACCGTGCATGTGCCATTTGAGTTTCCTGGGGGCAGGGAAGTACACTGCCGAGATTTATGCAGATGCGCCGGATGCCGCGACCAATGCCACGCATACCAGCTTTACCACGCAACAAGTGGACAAGAACACGGTGCTTGAAGTGCACATGGTGAGCGGAGGCGGAAACGCCATCCGGATTCATCCGGTCGGGTAATAACTTACGTGGAGCGAATGGAGTGACTTAGTTAGACTAAAGAGGTCCGATTCGGATCTAAAAATTGGGGGACATTCACAGTCCTGTGACATAGCTCACACCCGCACCAGCAAAGCTTTTTAGCCTTCGGCTTTGGTTTCAGTGACTTATTAAAAATCAGTAACAACGAATTAGCTTTCCATTTGCATTCGTTTCATCTTCCTCTTACAATCCCGGCGAGATACTAAGCTCGTGAACCCGATATCTTCTGTTACGGCTCCGGTTGAGTCAGCAGTTGGTTCTGCTTCCCTGGTAGATTATTCCCTCCCAAGGCTGACGGCGTCTTTACCTTCTGCTATCCAGCCTCGCATCCACGCGGAAGTGGGGCGTTATCGCCTGCGCCTTGCGGAGACATCGGAGGACCGCGAAGCGGCGTGCCGCTTACGCTTCAAGGTGTTCAACATCGAGATGGGCGAGGGGCTGGATAGCTCCTACGAGACCGGCCTCGATACCGACGACTTCGATTTGTTCTGCGAGCATCTGCTGGTGGAAGACAAACAAGAGGACAATCCCTCGCGGCGGATCGTCGGCACGTATCGGATGCAGTCGGGCCAAACCGCTGCGCGCAACCTGGGCTATTACTCCGAGCAGGAGTTTCTCTTCGCTCCTTATGAGCCGTTGCGTCCCGGCATTCTCGAGCTTGGCCGGGCCTCCATCGATCGCGAGCATCGCACCCCGGAGGTGCTTACTCTGCTTTGGCGCGGCATCGCCCAGTATGCTAACGACATGGGGCTGCGTTATCTCGTCGGTTGTTCGTCGCTGACTTCCCGGAATCCCGTGGAAGGCTGGCAGTTGTATCGCCAACTCGAGCACTACCGGGTTTCGCCGGAGTTCGAGACGGTTCCGACTGCCGCGTTCGCCTGCCCCACCGAGCCTGCCGGGAGCGACGCCCAGTTGTCGCCCGCGGAATCGAACGGCGCCGCGGAGACTCCCGCCGCCGGAGAGGGGATCAAGGTGCCCAAGCTGCTGAAGACCTATCTCGCCATCGGCGCCCGCATCGCCGCACCGCCGGCGTGGGACCGCGCCTTCGGCACCATCGATTTCCTGACCCTGCTCGATCTCAAGATGCTGTCTTCCGCCGCGCGGAACCGCTTCCTGGCCCCATTGACTCAGTGATGCTGCGCAGGGCCTGGCGCGCTGGGGCGCTGGCCTGGGCTTTGACGTTGTGCATGATCCGGTTGGGGCTGGTGCGGCTGCGCGGACCTCTGACGCCGCTGCGTCGCGCGCTGTGGCTACAATCCGCCAGCCGCGGCGTGCTGTCGAGCCTGGGGATTCGCTGCAGCGTTCTTGGGACGCCGCCGTTACACGGCCTGGTTGTTTCCAACCATCTCAGCTATCTCGACATTCTCATCTACAGCGCGGTGATGCCCTGCGCATTCGTCTCCAAGATCGAGATCAACCGCTGGCCGTACTTCGGGGTGGCCGCGCGCGCGGGCGGAACGCTCTTCATCGACCGCTCCAGCCGTGCCAGCGTTGCGGCCGTTGGCGCTGAAATGGCAAACCGATTGAAGCTGCCGATTCCCGTGCTTCTTTTTCCCGAGGGCACCAGCACGGACGGGTCGCAGATTTTGCCATTTCACACCTCGCTGTTCCAGCCGGCGGTTGCCGCCGGCGCCCCGGTCACTCCCGCCGCGGTCCGGTACGTGATCAGCGGCGGGGTTTCCGAGAGGGAACTGTGCTGGTTCGGCGACGCTCCGTTCCTTCCCCACCTCTGGAAAGCCCTGGGGACGCCCGGCTTTTTCTCGGAAGTGGTCTTTGGCACTGCGGCGCTCTATCCCGATCGCAAGACTGCGGCGACGGCCACTCATGCTCACGTTAGTGCTATGCGCCGAGAGTTCGCCAAGCGCGAAGCAGGAGTGCTTGTTTCCGGATGAATGCGCGCGCGGCACGGGCTGCGGGCGCGAATAGTCGAGCATCGTTCCGGATTCCCGCAAAGAAAATCAGCAGCCGTCCGTCAAGTCGGGCTATAGTTCCACATCGAGAGGTCGTATGCCCCGACCGACCAACCGCTCCTCCGCCGGCCGTACGCAGGGCGCTCCGAATAAGGAGCCCCGAAGAGGATTCCTGCCCCTTCTCATCGAGGTGCTGGTGGCAGCTACGGTCGCGATGTTAATAGCGCTCATGGCAGTTAGCCGGTTCGAGAGGAGCGTTTCTTCTGTTCGGCACTCAGCTGGATCTCCCGCACAGTCCCCATCATCCACAGGCCCGACCCAGAAATCCAGCCACTCGGCGCCGCCGGAGTCGGCTCCGCGGTCCCAGTCGCCGTCACGAGCAAGGCCGCCCGAGGAATCCAGGGCCGACGGGGAGGCAGTCGAGAGGCCCAACCGATCTCCCGCTTCTGTTCCGTCCGACGATCAGCTTCTTGAGCAGGCGGTGGGGAGATTGAAGAAGGGTGAGCTCGCCTATAACACTCCCCAAAAGATGAGGACCGGGCAAACCGCTCGCGTGATCGCGCGCATCGGTTCCGAGGGTGTTTCGCTGAAGACTCTGGAAGCGGGCATGCCGACCGGCAACGACACGACGACAGCCACGACACCGACTCCGGTGTCGACGAAGATGAAAATGACCCTCAAGAGCGCCGATTTCGACATCACTCCTCTCGCTTCAGAGGAGCAGTTCGTGCTGGGCGACTCTCCGACAACGTGGGAGTGGGACATCATAGCGAAACACTCAGGCAAGCTCGGATTGCATCTTGCAGCCGTCATCGAGCTGAACAACCTGTCGAAGGATTTCACGACGGTGGACCGGGAGATCGCGGTGCAGGTGGACCCCGTTGACGCGGCCACCAGGTTCGCCAAAGAAAATGGAGTGTGGGTACTCACGACGCTGGGCGCCGCGGTTGCCGGCGGATGGGCATGGTTGAAAAGACGCAAAAAGTCAAAGGCCCCGGCTTGGGAAAATCCGTAGATGGCTGCCGTGTTATGGAAAGCCGGACTTAAAGCGAAGTTGTGGCAGGAGCGGCGGTGGAGCCGCGGATGACCAGGCTGGTCGAGACCAGGAACTCGCGCTGCACCTTGACGCCAGGGGCAGCTTCAGCCTGCTGGCGGAGGGCCTCAAAGGCAGCTCGCGCCAAGTCGGCGCGCGAAAGCCGGATGGTAGTGAGCGGGGGCAAGGTGAACTCCGCGAAGTCGATATCGTCGAGCCCAACCACGGATAGGTCATGCGGGACTCGCAACCCAGCCAGGTAGGCGGCGCGCAGCACGCCGATGGCGGTCATGTCGTTGGAGCAAATGACAGCGGTCGGTCCTTTTTCAAAGCTCTGCAGGCGTTCGAAGCCTGCCATGCCGCCGCGCAGGGTGTGATCGCACTCGATGACCCACGACTTTTCGATGGGCAGTCCTGCCGTCTGCATGGCGGTGCGGAAGTCATTCTCGCGCGTGATGGCCGAATGGATAGTGTGCGGTCCGGCGAGAAAGCCGATCTTGCGATGGCCGAGTCCCGCGAGGTGGTCCACCGTGGCTCTCATGCCGGTGGTGTAGTCCAGCAGGATGGTGCTGGTCTTGGGATCGGCCAGCTTGAACTCGGCGAGTACGAGCGGAATATCGTGAAGGGCCAGTTGATCGAGGACCGGTTCTTCTTCACCGAAGGTCAGCATCGCCACCCCCTCGACCTTGCGCTCGAGCATGCGGCGAACGCATGTGGTCAGGACGGCCGGGTCGCTATTCGACGAGCTGACGAGAATTTCGTATCCGTGGGCGACCGCAACCTCCTCGAAGCTCTGAATCAGCTCCGGGAAAAAGGGATTGGTAATGTTTTCAACAATGATGCCGAAGAGGCGGCTGCGGCCGGAGACCAGGCTGCGGGCATGCGTGTTGGGGAAGTACTTGAGCTGCTCGATTGCCTGCCACACCCGCTTGCTCAACCGGTCGCTCACCGCCGGCGAGCCATTGATGGTCCGCGACACGGTCGCGATGGAGACCTTGGCCAGAGCCGCCACAGTTCGAATATCCGCTGCCTTGGCAACGGTTTTGCGGGTTCCTTTGCGAGGCACGAGATCATCCTAAAGCACCCGCATCGTAAGTGAAAGGAAGATTTCGATCTGGAGAAAGAGAGGTAACGGCGCAAGCGTCGCGCCTTGAGAGGCGCCCGTTCAAATGACGAATCTGTCACGAGGCGGGCTGCGGATCCTCCTCGAGCGCGGCGAGAAGCGATTCGGCGTCGGTAACGGGCGGCAGGCAGGTGCGTCCCCGGCAAACGACGGCCCAGACCTCCGCGCCTTTGGGACCGGGTACAGACAACAGCATCTCCGCCAGGGCCGGGGGAATGCCGCCGGGAACCAGGCGGAAGGGGGCGATGCGCATGACCGTCTTGTTTACTCCAAACCGCGCTACCGCGGTGGCCTCCAGGCGGGCGGCTTCGGGACCGGAGCCGACGACGATGACCTGGACGGGATCGAGAAGCAGACGTTCCAGTGCCAAAGCGTAGCTTCCGGCATAGAGGCCGAAGTGGCTCCACGATTCCGGTGAAGGATGCCAGGGTATCCTCGGCGATCTCGCGGTGTTCCGCGTGGCCTGACAGCGCTTCGAGGCGCAGCAGCGCAGCGGCGGCGGTGGGATTGCCCGCTGGGGTGGGTGAGTCCTGCAAGGGCTTGCGCGGGGCACTCAGCGCCCCCAGAGGCGCCGCTCCGCGCGACCGGGCCGCATCGAAGAATGCGCCCGCAGTTCGATCGTAGAATTTGACGATCATGGCGTCGGCCAGCTTGGCCGCGGCGTGGTAGAACTCCATGCGTCCGCTGGCAAACCAGGCGTCGATACAGGCGTGAATGGTGAAGGCATAGTCATCGAGAGTGCCGTGAATCCGCGCGGGGACCGTCTGAAGGTCGGGATAAGCGATTACGTGAAAGAGCAGGTCCTCGCCGCTCCAGGCTTCGGCGAGTAGCCGCCGCAGCGTGAGCAGCGCAAAGGAGCGCGCCACCTCGTCGCGAAGCACACGGGCCGTCTCGAGGTACGCTGTGACCGCCATCGCGTTCCAGCCGGTGTAAAGGGTACGGTCGATAAAGGGGGACAGGCGCTTGTTACGGGCGGCCAGCAGCTTGCGGCGCGCAGAGGTGACCAGTTCTCGCATGTCTTCCATGGAGAACCCGGCCAAGGAAGCGGCTTCCTGGGGATCGTGCTTGATATGCAGCACGTTCTTGGCGGGATTGTGTTGCATATCGCCGAGTTCGCCAATGTCGTATTGCGCGGCGGCAGCTGCGAGTTCCTCCGTGTCGAGGACGGCGCGGGCTTCCTCGAGGGTCCAGGTAAAGTAGTCGCCATCGTCGTCGAGGTTGATGTCGGCATCTTGCGAGGCGTAAAAGCCGCCCCGCTCGCGGTCGCTCATAGTGGTGTTGAGCCAGTTGAGAATCTCGTTGGCTGTACGCAGAAAATCTTCGCGAACATAGCTCTGGAACCCGTGCACGTAGTTGCGCAGGAGTTCGGTGTTGTCGTAGAGCATCTTTTCGAAGTGCGGCACGACCCAGCGCTCGTCGACCGAGTAGCGATGAAACCCGCCGGCGAGCTGATCGTAGACACCGCCGTGGGCCATCTTTTCCAGCGTCAGGAGGAAGGCATCGCGTGCCTGCTCATTGTCACGGTTCATGGCCATCTCGAGCAGTAGATCGAGAGCAGCCGGATGGGGGAATTTGGGCTGGGACCCGAAACCGCCATTGCGCGGGTCGAACTGCGACAGGATCGATCCGGCGATGGTATCCACGAGCGCCAGGGAGAGTTCACCGCCGCGCGAGGAAAAGCTTTCATTGTGCTCAATCGCCGACATCACGCTCGCGGCCGATTCGTCTGCCTCGTCGCGCCGGTCTTTCCAGACCTGGGCCATGGTCGCCAGTACGCGGCCAAAGCCGGGCCGGCCGTAGCGATCTTCACGTGGAAAATAGGTGCCCCCAAAGTAGGGCCTTCCGTCCGGCGTGAGAAATGCGGTTAGAGGCCAACCGCCTTGTCCGCTGATAGCCGAAACGGCGGCCTGGTAGCGAGCGTCCACGTCAGGGCGCTCGTCGCGGTCCACTTTCACAGCCACGTAGTTTTCATTGATGATGCGGGCCATCTCCGCGTCTTCGTAGGATTCGCGATCCATGACATGGCACCAGTGGCACCAGACGGCTCCAATGTCGAGCAGGATGGGCTTATCCTCCGCTTTCGCCCGGGAGAATGCCTCTTCGCCCCATGGGTACCACCGGACCGGCTGATGCCGAGCAGACCGGAGGTAGGACGAGGCGGAACGCTCCAGGGGGTTGCCATCGATAGCGGAAGGGGCTTGTTGCTCGGGCATGGGCTGAGGATATCGGACCCATCGGCAATGCCGCCAGCGGTTTAGGCCCGCAGATCCAGACAATCACTCCGGCGGCGCGGCTAAAGTTACGCACTCGAATTTGGACAACCAGAACAAGGTGAATAACATCCGTTGATATTTAGCCCCAGTTCGGAGAAACTGAAAGCGTTTCACATTCATCCATCTCCTCTGATAGCCCCACTGCTGGACGAGGTTATAGACCCCCATCATTGCGCGGGCGAAATCGGGAGTGAGTTCCTGTATGCGCGATCAACTCGATCCATCGGACGGTCCTGTCGCCGTGCACGTAGACGTGCGGCCGATGAGCGAACTGGTGCGCGAGTTTGACTGGGCCGCGACCCCCCTCGGGCCCGCATCGGAATGGCCGGAGAGCCTGAAAACCACGGTCCGCATTCTGCTCACCTCGCGCTTCACAATGTGGATGGCGTGGGGGCCGGAACTGACCTTTCTTTGCAATGACGCTTATGCGCGCACTACCTTGGGTAAGAAGTATCCCTGGGCAGTGGGCAAGCCCTCAGCCCAGGTTTGGCCGGAAATCTGGGCTGAAATTGGACCGCGTATTGAACGCGTGATGCAGACCGGCGAAGCGTCGTGGGACGAGACGCTGCCTCTGATCGTCGAGCGCAGCGGGTATCCCGAAGAAACCTACCACACGTTTTCTTACAGTCCGCTTGCCGGCGAGGACGGCCGAATCCAGGGCATGCTTTGCGTGGTGATGGAGGACACTGGTCGTGTCCTTGGCGAGCGGCAACTCTCATCGCTGGGCACGCTGGCAGCAACGCTGGTTTCAGCCAACACCAAGAACGAGGTGATGGTGGCCATAAGCCGCGGCCTGACCGATCAGAAAGACGTGCCGTTTGCTCTGACCTATCTCTTTGAGGATGACGGGGCGCGGCTTCGGCTGGTGGCGCGGAGCGGAATTGAACCAGATCACACCGGCGCTTGTCCTGAAGTCATTATGGGAGACGAAAAGTGCCCCTGGCCGATTGAGCGTCTCCTCGAAGTCGGAAGCGCTATCACCATCGAGGACCTTGAGGAACGTTTTCCCGAACGCCCTTCTGGAACATGGGATCGGCAGCCGTCGCATGCGCGGATGGTTCCGATCACCCGTCGTGGTCAGGACAGCCCGGCTGGCGTCTTCATTGCGGCTCTCAATCCCTATCGCCAACTTGACGCGAACTATGCGGGGTTTGTCGATCTCATTGCGGGCCAGATTGCGGCGGCAATTGCCAACGCTGAGGCCTATGAACAGGAGCGGATGCGCGCCGAGGCTCTTGCGGAACTCGACCGCGCCAAGACTGCGTTCTTCTCCAATGTGAGTCACGAACTGCGCACGCCGCTGACGCTCATTCTGGGGCCGATCGAGGATGCCATCACGGGCCAGGCGCCGCCTTCCGGCGCGATGCTCGAAATGCTGCATCGCAATGCGCTGCGGTTGCTGAAGCTGGTGAACGGGCTGCTCGATTTCGTGCGCATTGAGGCCGGGCGGCTCCAGGCGTGCTATCAACCCACCGATCTGTCTTCGTTCACCGCGCAACTGGCCAGTGTTTTTCACTCCGCCGTCGATCGAGCAGGACTTAAGCTGATCATCGAGTGCCCGCCGCTGCCCGAGCCCGTCTACCTGGACCGCGAGATGTGGGAGAAAGTGGTGCTCAATCTGCTTTCAAACGCGCTTAAATCCACGTTCGAAGGCGAAATTCGCGTGGGCATCTCGACCGATCAATCGGCCGCCATGCTTACCATTGCCGACACCGGCACCGGTATCTCCGAAGTTGACATTCCGCGCCTGTTCGAGCGCTTCCACCGGGTGGAGGGGGCGCGCCGGAGAAGCCACGAGGGCAGTGGCATCGGACTCGCCCTGGTGAAAGAGCTGGTGGAGATGCACGGCGGTTCGATCAAAGTGGAAAGCCGCATCGGCATCGGCACCGTCTTCACGGTTGCGGTTCCGTTTGGGCATCGGCATCTCGCGCGTGGACAGGTCGTGTCGGAGTCCGCCAGTCCTGCCCTGCTCCATGGCTCGGCGATAGCTTACGTCCGAGAGGCGCTGGGCTGGATGCCGGGACCGGACAGCCTTACGGAAGAGATAGCCCGGTCTGCGGCCGGCGATCAACCGGATGACAGCAACCCGGCGAGCCTGGATAAGGCCTCAATCCTCCTTGTCGATGACAACGGCGACATGCGCGATTACGTGCGTGGCCTGCTGGGCGGACGCTATCAGGTATGGAACGCTGAGAATGGCAGGGTCGCGCTGGAGATGATGCAGCATGCGCTTCCCGACCTGGTGCTGACCGACGTGATGATGCCGGAGATGGATGGATTTGCGCTTCTGGCTGCCCTGCGAAAGAACCCCGCCACCAGCCTGATTCCGGTGGTCATGCTCTCCGCCCGCGCGGGAGAAGAGTCGCGCATTGAAGGGGTGGAGGCCGGAGCCGACGACTACCTCATTAAGCCGTTTACGGCGCGCGAACTGCTGGCACGGGTCGAATCCCAACTCAAAATGGCGCGCCTGCGCAAGCAGGCATTCGATCAGGAAGCGGCTCTTACCCGAGAGATCCAGCGCACGCGCGAGTTCGCATGGGAGACACTCGAACACCTTCCCGACGCCTTCTGCACCTTCGATCGCGATTTCCGGGTCACCTACCTCAATCCCGCCGCCGCGCAACTTTCCGCCGCGTCCAATGGCCCGAAGGTCGGCGAAGTTATCTGGAACGCCTATCCGCCGCTGATCGGCACGCCAGTCGAGGCCAATCTTCGTCGCTGTATGAATGAGCGCGTGTCGTTGGAGTTCGAGCAGTACTTCGCCAGCGACGAGGGAGAATACTGGTATCACTTCCAGCTGTATCCGCAACCCAGTGACGGGATCGTGCTGTACGTCCGCAATACCACCGCGGATCGCCGCACCGAGCAGGCGCTTCGGCGTGCCGAGCAGCTTGCCGCGGCCGGCCGGTTGGCCGCCAGCATTGCCCATGAAATCAACAACCCGCTCGAGGCCGTCACGAACCTTCTCTTTCTTGCCAAACTCGACGACAACATTGGCGGCAACACGCGCAACCTGCTCGAGGTCGCCGACAAGGAACTGCAGCGCCTGTCTCACATCACGGCGCGCAGCCTGAAATTCTACCGGCAGCGAACCGCGGCAGCGCTCACCTCGATCGAAGAAGTCATGGATTCGGTGCTCTTCTTTCACGAAACCGAGCTCCGCATGCGCGGCATTGAACTCGAACGCCGCTACTGGCCTTCGCCACAAGTGGTGTGTTTCGCGGGAGAGATACAGCAGGTACTCACCAACCTGATCAGCAACGCTATCGAAGCCACTGAGGACCGCGGCCGGTTGATTGTCGGCGTGCGTACGGGCATCGACCAAAGCGGCGGCGAGCGCGTGCTCATCTCCGTGGCCGATACCGGCGCGGGCATGAACCGGTTCATGCTTGACCGGCTCTTCCATCCCTTCGTCACCACCAAGGGAGAAGCCGGCACCGGACTCGGCTTGTGGGTATCGAAGGGCATACTCGACAAGCACCAGGCGAGGATTCGCGTGCGCAGCCGTCTTGGAGTCGGCACGGCGTTCCTGATCTTCCTGCCCGTTGCGCCGGTCCTGGACGCGATGCAGCCCGCACATCCCGCCATCTAATCGCCGGCCCTTGTTGGAATCAGGATGCCAGCTCGGTCTCGATCGCTTCGATCAGCTGAGGATCGAACGGATCGGTATCGGGCGAGAAACGGCGCACCACATCCCCGGCACGGTTCACCAGAAACTTCTCAAAGTTCCAAAGCACCTCTGGTTCGGGATTCGGATCGATGCCGTACTTTCTCAAGTTATCGGCGAACGGCTTTGCGCCCGTGCTTGTAGCCTTGGGCTGCGCCGCAATCAACTTCGCATACAGCGGATGCTTGTCGTCGCCGACCACGGTGATCTTTTCGAACATGGGAAAGTCGACGCCGAAGTTCATGGTGCAGAACGATTGGATCTCCTCGCTCGTTCCCGGCTCCTGGCCGGCGAAGTTGTTGGAAGGAAATCCTGCAATCACAAAGCCGCGATCGCGATACTGCTTATAGAGCTTCTCCAAGCCCTCATACTGCGGCGTCAGTCCGCACTTCGAGGCCACGTTCACGATCAACAGCACCTTGCCCTGGAACTGAGCGAGCGATGATTCATCCCCAGCCAGAGTGCGCACCGGAATGTCTGCGATTGAAGTCGTCATAAATCAAATCCTCTTTCGATCGTTGATGATTAGGTTGCCGCCGCATTGCGGTGCCGGCGATTCTGCGGTTTAGAGACGAGACGCGGTTTCTCAAGCCAGGAGTTGCTTCGCCACGCGAACGTAGAGTTCCACCGCTTCCAGGAGTTCCTTCTTTGCAACGCGCTCGTGCGGCGTGTGCGCCACGTGGATTGAGCCTGGCCCCAGCAGCAGCGGTTCGCCCCAGTTGTTCAGCCACGGAATGTCGGTGGTAAATTTGGCCACCATGGTGGGCAGTCCGGGGACCGCTCTCATCCGGACAAAGGGGATCTCGAGGGTGAAGTCAACCTCGGCTAACCCGGCTGTTGCCTCCAGAATCGCCGCACGCACCGGTGCGGAGTCGCTTACCAGTCGCGTCAGCACCTGGGCTTCAGCCTTGTCGGCAATCACGTTGGGCGCGTGTCCGCCGTGAATCTGCCCAATGTTCATGGTTGACGGCCCTACATCCTCCGTAACCGGCAACTCAATTTGCAGCATCCGTGCCAGCGCTTGCACCAGCTTATGCACCGCGCTCTCTCCGAGTTCGGGATAGGCCGAGTGCGCCATCTTGCCCGATGAACTCACCACAGCACGCAGGGCTCCCTTTGAAGCCAGTGCCAGGCGATTGTCGGTGGGCTCGCCGTTGATAAGGAACCTGCTGTTCCTGGGGCTTTCATTCGCAATCTTGGCCCCGGCCGAATCGCGCTCCTCCCCGCTCACGAACAGCAGCCCCACGGGATATCCCTCTCTCCGCAGCGCCTCGGCAGCGGCGATCTGCGTGGCAATGATTCCCTTGGCGTCGCAAACTCCGCGGCCGTACAGAAATTCTTCGTCCTCGCGAAGAGGAAGATACGGCGGCACGGTGTCCAGGTGCGTCGAAAAAACCAGGTCCGGGTCGGCGGCTGTCACCCCGGCGTACACGTTCCAACGCGGTTTGCTCGAACCGCTCTCTTCCGGTTGGGGCACGGCTGTCTTCATCACGTCCCAACCTCGCGCGGCCAGAAAGCCGGCCAGGAAATCGCCGATCGCGCCCTCGTTGTAGGTCGTGGATTCGAGGTCAACCAGCTCCCGAGTCAGCTGGATGGGGTCGAGCGGCGAGACGTCGGACATATGGTGCCAGAATAACCCACGGTCCATCGCGATCTCGTCGGACAACTCGCGCCCACTTGAAACCGGCGTAGAATGGAGAGTGGCATGATCACTGCAGCAGAAATCCCCCCGGCGGGACCCCTGATCGTTACAGCAAAGTTGCGTACCGTGAAGTTGGCGGGGCCGGCCGGAAGATTAGAGGCTGTGGTCAACGAGGGCGCACCCGACGCGCCCTTTGCATCCCTGATTTGCCATCCTCATCCCCTGGGTGGCGGCACTCTTCACAACAAGGTCGTTTATCACGCCATGAAAGCGATAAATGCGCCCGAGTGGGGCCTTGGCTGGCCCGTGCTGCGCTTCAACTTTCGCGGCACCGGCCTCAGCGAGGGCGTGCACGACGGCAACGCCGAGACAGGCGATGTGCTTGCCGCCATCGACTGGCTCGAAAAGGAATACAGCCGCCCCTTGGTTGTCGTCGGCTTCAGCTTTGGCGCTGTCATGGCGCTGAAGGCCATCTGCTCGCTCGCAGCTAAAGGCAATCAATCGGTGAAAGCAGTCGCCGCGCTGGGCCTGCCCACGCGCGCGCAAGGGCGCGACTACCACTACTCATTCGTGAACGATTGCCCCGTCCCCAAGCTATTTTTGAGTGGCGACCACGATCAGTTTGCTCCAGCCGGGGACTTGGCGCAGGTGGCGGCCGGGGCCGCCGAGCCAAAGCATCTGGTATTCATTCCCGCCGCCGATCACTTCTTTGCCGGCCAGCTTGAGCCGATGCAGCAGGCATTGGTCTCCTGGCTCAAGCAACAAGTCTTCCGGGAGCATGTTCAATGACGACGGTGGGTGACGCTACCTTAGATTCTCTGCACTCGACCGCAACCAGCATCTTTACCGGTGCGCTCGCTGAGTGCAATATCGAGTCGGCTTTCGACCGCCGCATCCGCGTCGAGGGCAATGTGCTCCATCGTCTCATGGCCGATGGCAGCGGCCCAGACGAGATCGATCTCAGCGCCTACAAGCGGGTCTTCGTCATTGCCCTGGGAAAAGCTGCCGGACCCATGCTCGAGGTCCTGCTCAGCCGCATCAAGCGCCGTCAGGGAATGCGAGGCATCTGTTGCAGCAATCAGCTTCCCAAAAAGCGCAACTGGCGCTTCCGCTACTTTGAAGGCGGCCACCCGCTTCCCAATGAGGATTCCTTCAACGCGGCCCGCGCAGCCCTCGCGCTCCTCAAGAAGGCAAAAAAAGATACGATCGTCTTCTTCCTGATCTCCGGAGGCGGCTCCGCCCTCTTCGATCTTCCCCTCGATCCGGAGATAGGCCTCGAAGAGACCCGCGCCTTTCATCAGACGTTGGTAGCCTCCGGCGCGCCAATCGGAGAAATCAACATCCTTCGCAAGCACTTCTCCGCGGTGAAAGGTGGCCGCCTGGCCTTCGCCGCTGCTGAAGCGGCGAAGGTGTCGTTTCTGCTGCCCGATGTGCCCCTCCGCAGCCTTGACGCGCTCTCCTCCGGCCCCACCACGCCCGATCACTCCACCGTCCAGGACGTGCGCGCTATCCTCGCCCGTTACGACATGGCTCCCAAGCTACCCGCAAAGGTCAGGGCATTCTTCGAGCGCGAGGACATGCCGGAGTCGCCCGGAAACAAGAGCTGGAAGCCGCCCTTCCTGCCTCGCTTTGCCGAAGCCGTTCTGGCTCGGCGCCTCACCGCCGCCGCGACCATGAAGGACGAGGATCATGCCTTCCGCGACTCGGTATTTGAAATCCTGTTGTCCAGCCACGATCTGGTTGAGAACGCCCGCACGATCGCGCAGAAGGCCGGCTACTTTGTGGCCGTCGACAACACTTGCGACGATTGGAACTATGCCGATGCTGCCCGCTATCTGCTCCAACTCTTCCACACGCTGCGCGCCGCGCACCCTCGGCTCTGCCTGATTTCGGCGGGAGAAGTCACCGTCACCATGAATCGCACTCCCGGCGCCGGCGGCCGTAACCAGCAGTTTGCGCTGGCGTGTGCCCTGGAGTTGGCTCGTTATGCCGGGGAACCGATCACGATCCTCAGTGCTGGAACCGATGGCATTGACGGCAATACCCGCTCAGCCGGAGCGATTGCCGATCCAACTACTGTGGCTCGGGCGCGGGCCTTTGGGTTCGACCCCGAACGGTCGCTCGCGGAGTTCAATGCCTGCCCGCTCTTTACTTCCCTTGGCGATGCGGTTGTGACCGGGCCCACAGGGCACAATCTGCGCGACTTGCGGCTATTGATCAACGGCGCCGCCGATCCGGCATTCTGATTTTGCCCCGGAACCATCCGCGGAGCAGCGCACCCGGGCTATCCCCGCATCTACTCACCGAATGCGGAGAGTGATCGCATGCACGGGACCACAAAACCGAAGGTGTTGGTTATCGATGACGAAGCTCTGATTGCGGACACTCTGACTGAAATTCTTTCGCTTCACGGCTACGACGCAAAACCTCTCTACAGCGGGGAAAGCGCGCTCGAATGGATTGAAAATGGCCGCCCAGACATTGTTCTCAGCGATATCGTGATGCACCAGGTAGATGGTGTTCAGGCCGCGGTACGTATCCGGGAACTTCACCCCGAGTGCCGGGTCATCCTGTTTTCCGCCTCGGCGTTAAGTCCCGAAAACCGGCTGAAAATCAGCAGCTTGGGCTTCGAATTTCTCGAGCGTCCCCTTCATCCAAAAGATCTTCTTTCCCACGTTATGGGAAGCACGGAGAATCTCAGGAAACGTGGTTTGAATCGAGACCGATCGCGGCCGTCGAGCCAGACAGACAAAAAGGCAACCACAGACGAAACAGGCGCACCCAATCGGACAGATGGATAGATAAAGGGTGTCGGCGAATCCGGACCAAATTTCCCGTTTTCCGGAGAGCTGGTGCGAGATCAATTGCTCGTTCGCAAAGGAAAAGTGATCGACTGGCTCCCCTCGCGCGCGCTATAACCGCACCCCAAAAAAACTGTCGCCTTGGAATTCCAATTTGGAGTCTTGCTGTGGGTCGAAAGGATTGCCGGGATTGTGAACTTTTAGAGGACTATTACTGGCTGAAAGTGAATCGTTTCCTGCTGACGTTAAGATCGCTCTCCAGGCCGCATGGAGCGGCATCGAGTGTCCGCGCGGACCACGAGCATGAAATCAGGACCACGAAAGAACAAGCCCTCAAGGCGCTGTGCGTCCTGATTTCACACCTCAAGAGCTGTTACGCACTTGATCGGCATCGGGCCGCGTGACGAGTCGATGACGGGCGTCGCGTGGCGGTGTCAGTAAGTTCACGCGGGGGTTCTTGCCCTCCCCGATCCCTGTCTGCCAAACTGGCCTCCATGATGGTCGTGCACTTTCTCATCCGCGGTCGCGTGCAGGGGGTTGGATTCCGATGGTTCGTGCATCGCGAAGCCAGCGAACTCGAGCTGCGCGGCTGGGTGCGCAACACCGAAGACGGCGATGTGGAAGTGGTCGCCTCGGGAACCCCCGAAGATCTTGCAGAATTGCGTAGCAGCCTGCGTCGCGGCCCGCGCGGTAGCCGCGTCGACAATTTGATCGAGCACCGCCTCGACGAAAACGAAGCCATTCACCTCAACGCCTTCCGCATCGAAGGCGCCTGGTGAAGCGGGGGTGTCAGGCGGACTGGCCACTGATCACTGACCACTTATAATCGGTACATGCCTGACACCCAGAAGCCAGTGAATGTGGAAGAGCTGAAAGCGCTTGTGCGCACGGTGCCCGACTTCCCCAAGCCGGGGATTCTCTTCTACGACATCACCACCCTGCTCAAGGACAAGACCGGATTCGCCAAGCTCATTGACGCCCTGGCAGCCCACTACATCTCCCGCAAAATCGATCTGGTTCTCGGCATCGAGGCGCGCGGTTTCATCTTCGGCCCCGCGCTCGCCTATCGGCTCAACGCCGGCTTCGTACCCGTCCGCAAACCACGCAAACTCCCCGCACCGGTGGCGCGCGTCACCTACGATCTCGAATACGGGTCCGACACCCTCGAGATCCACCTCGACGCCATCCAGCGCGGACAGCGCATTGTGCTGGTCGACGACCTGCTCGCCACCGGCGGCACCATGGAAGCCACGGTCAAGCTGGTCAAACAGCTTGGCGGCGAGATCGCCGGCCTGGCCTTCGCGATTGAGCTGGACTTCCTCAAGGGCCGCGATCGCTTCAAGGAATACGACGTCTTCAGCCTCTTGCACTACGACGAATAGGCGAGCAGCCAGTAGCTGACCGAGGTCCGGGAGCTGCAGGCTACGATCTACAAGCCGCCTCTTTCGCTTCCTCTTCGCCGTTCTCTGCGTTATCCTAAGCAGAATGCCGCGTCGTCCGCCCAATCCCCAGGCAAAGCCCCTCGCTCCGGCGGCCGACCCGTTTGCCGGCTTCCACTCCGTCACCGCGGACTGGTTTCGCGCCGTCTTCGACGCGCCCACCCCTCCCCAGCTCATGGGCTGGCCCGTCATCGCACGCGGCGAGAGCGCCCTAATCCTGGCTCCCACCGGCACCGGCAAGACGCTCACGGCCTTCCTCTGGTGCCTCGACCGTCTCATGCTTCATCCGCGCTCCGGCGAGGCGGGCACCCGCATCGTGTACGTTTCCCCCCTTAAGGCTCTCGCCGTCGACGTGGAGCGTAACCTCCGTTCTCCCCTCGCTGGCATCGCCAACATGGCGCGCCGGCAAGGCGTCAACTTCCGCGAGCCCACCATCAGCGTGCGCACCGGCGACACGCCCCAGAGCGAGCGCGCCCGCTATCGCCGCGATCCCGCCGATATCCTGATCACCACGCCCGAGTCTCTCTACCTCATGCTCACCTCGCAGGTGTCGGAAGCCCTGCGCACCGTCGACACCGTCATCATCGACGAGATCCACGCTCTCGTCCCCACCAAGCGCGGCGCGCACCTCGCGCTCTCTCTCGAACGTCTCGAAGCCCTTGTAAAAAAGCCTATCCAGCGCATCGGCCTCTCCGCCACGCAGCGACCCCTCGAAGAAGTTGCGCGCTTCCTCGGCGGTGTAGACCTTCCCCCGAAACCGGGCCCACTCTCTCTGGATCAGCCACATTCGCTCCGTCCCCCGTCCTCTCGCCTTATTCCTGGCGAGAGGCCGGGGGACCTCGGTCCAGAGCAGCCGGAGTCGATCTCATCCGGGGAAGCCGCGTGGTCCACCGATGCGCCTGATTCCGACTCGCTGCGCTATCGCCCTGTCACCATCATTAACGCCAGCGCACGCAAGCAGTTGAAGCTGAGAATTGAAGTTCCAGTTGAAGATATGGCGCGCCTCAATGTCATGGAGGAGATCCCCAGCGGCCCTGCTTCCGCAACCCCCCGCCGGGTCTCCATTTGGAATGCCATTCACCCCCGCTTGCTTGAACTCATCCGCGAACGCAACTCCACCATCCTCTTCGTCAACAGCCGCCAGGTGGCCGAACGCCTCGCCGGCGCGCTCAACGACCTCGCCGGCGAACCGGTGGCCCGCGCGCACCACGGCTCCCTCGCCGCCGCCCAGCGATCCATCATCGAGGAGCAGTTAAAGGCGGGCCAGATCAAGGCCCTCTGTGCGACCTCCACGCTCGAACTCGGCATTGACATGGGCGCCGTCGATCTCGTCATCCAGATCGAAGCGCCACCCTCGGTCGCCAGCGGGATGCAGCGCATCGGCCGCGCCGGCCACCACGTGGACGCGGTCAGCGAAGGCATTCTGTTTCCCAAGTACCGCGCCGACCTGGTCGCCTGCGCCGCCGTCACGCAGGCCATGCACGAGGGGCACATTGAGGCCACGCGATACCCCCGCAATCCCCTCGACGTGCTCGCGCAGCAGATCGTCGCCATCGTCGCCCATCCGCCGACGGCGCGTCCCCTTACGCAACCCAAAAAGCTCCGTGCCACCTCCTTGCGCCCTGGTCCTGGGGTGGGAAACCACGAAATTGCGCCGACCTCGGAGCAGGAAACGGCCGACGCTCGAATCAAAGCCCGAAGTCCCCGTCGACTCCCTCTACGACCTCGTCCGTCGCGCCGCACCCTTCGGCGCCCTCACCCGCTCTGCATTCGATGGCGTGCTCGATCTCCTCAGCGGCCGCTATCCTTCCGACGAATTTGCCGAACTCCGCCCGCGTCTCACCTGGGACCGCGTGCGCAACGTGGTTACCGCCCGTGAGGGTGCAGCCAGTTTAGCGATCCTCAATGCCGGCACCATTCCCGACCGCGGCATGTACGGCGTCTTCCTTGCCCACGGCGACGGCAAGTCGGTGCGCGTCGGTGAGCTCGATGAAGAAATGGTCTTCGAGTCGCATCCCAATGAGACTTTCATTCTCGGCGCATCCACGTGGCGCATTGTCGACATCACCCACGACCGCGTTCTTGTCGAGCCGGCGCCCGGCGAACCCGGCAAAATGCCTTTCTGGAAAGGCGATGGCCCCGGTCGTCCGCTCGAGTTCGGCCGCCGCATTGGCGCCCTGGTTCGCGAACTGCGCGCACTGCCCAAGCCGGCCGCGCTCACGCGCCTCGTCTCCGAGCACGATCTTGACCCCAACGCGGCCGACAATCTGTTGCAGTTCCTCGCCGACCAGGAGGCCGCCACCGGCTTCGTGCCCGACGATCGCACCATCGTCATTGAGCGCTCTCGCGACGAGCTGGGCGACTGGCGCGTCTGCGTGCTCACTCCCTTCGGCAGCCGCATTCACATTCCATGGGCCATGGCGGTCAGCGCGCGCCTCCGCGCCGCCGGCGGAGCCGAAGTGGAAACCCTCTGGGGCGACGACGGATTCGTGCTCCGCTTCCCGGACAGCGACACGCCGCCAGACCCCGACTGGTTCCTCGTCGAGTCCGCTGAAGCCATGCAGCTGGTCTTGCGCGAACTCGGCTCCACCGCGCTCTTCGCAGGCCGCTTCCGGGAGGCCGCCGGCCGCGCCCTGCTGTTGCCGCGCCGCCGCCCGGACATGCGCTCACCGCTATGGCAGCTGCGCAAGCGCTCTTACGATCTGCTCAGCGTGGCTTCGCGCTATCCCTCGTTCCCCATGCTGCTTGAGGCCTATCGCGAATGCCTGCGCGATGTCTTCGACATGCCCGCCCTGGTCGAGACCCTCCGCGCTATTGAACAGCGTCAGCTCCGCGTGCACGTGGTCGAGACACGCAAGCCTTCGCCCTTCGCCTCTTCCTTGCTGTTCAGCTACGTGGCCAACTTTGTCTACGATGGCGACGCGCCGCTGGCCGAGCGCCGCGCGCAGGCGCTCACCGTCGATCAGGACCAGTTGCGGGAACTGCTCGGCGAGGCCGACCTTCGCGAGTTGCTCGACGCCGATGCCATCGCGGAAGTGGAAGAGACCGCCCAGTGTCTCGCCGAGAACTACCGGGCCCGCTCCGCCGATGGCATTCACGATCTGTGCCTCAAACTGGGCGATCTGTCGCGCGAGGAGTTGGGCCGGCGCCTGGTTTCGCCCGATCTCCTCGCCCACGTCGACCGCCTGGTCCGCGCTCGCCGCCTGCTTGAGTTGCGCATCGCCGGAGAAAAGCGGCTGATTGCCGCGGAAGACGCGGCGCGTTATCGCGATGCGCTCGGAATCCCCCTACCGCCAGGCATCGCCACATCGCTGCTTGAGCCTGTTGCGCATCCGGTACTCGAACTCGTGCGCCGTTACGCGCGAACCCACGGGCCGTTCACGTTGCACGACCCTGCCGAGCGCTTCGCCCTCGATTCGGCCGTTGTTGAAAACGTACTGCGCCAGCTCACGATGGAAGGTCGCGTCCTCGAAGGCGGATTCCGTCCCGGCGGCCTTCATCGCGAATGGTGCGACGCCGAAATCCTGCGTCAGATTCGCCGCAAGTCCCTTGCGCGCCTGCGTCGTGAGGTCGAGCCTGTCGAGCAGCACACCCTGGCGCGGTTCCTCACCCATTGGCAAGGGTTGCTCATGCCGCGCCGCGGCGGTGCCGCGCACCTCGATGCGTTGCTCGATGCCGTCGAGAGCCTGCAAGGGCGCACCGTTGCCGGCATCGCTGCTGGAATCATCCATCCTGCCTGCGCGCGTGAGCGGCTACGACCCTGCCGGCCTTGACACCCTTATCGCTGCCGGTGAGGTGGCTTGGGCCGGCGTCGAGCCCATCGGAGAACGGGACGGACGAATCACGCTCTATCTGACCGACAAACTTCCGCTGCTGTTGCCGCAACGGCCGTTGACGGAGCCGCTCACTGAGCGCGAAGAAAAGCTTCTCGCTGTTCTCCAGTCAACCGGCGCGAGCTTTTTCGATCCGCTGCATAACGCGGTCGGCGGCGGCTATCCGGGCGAAACAATCGACGCGTTGTGGTCGCTGGTCTGGCGCGGTCTCGTCACCAACGATTCGCTCCACGCTCTTCGCGCCTACACGCTGCGGCCCGACACCTCGCGCACCTCGCGTCGTCCGCATCAGACGGGCGCGGTCTTCCGCTCGCGCCGCACCACGCCGCCCACTGCGCAAGGCCGCTGGTCCCTGCTGCCCGTACGCAACTCAGAGACAGGCCCTACCGCGACTGAAGCAAGCCACGCGCTTGCCATGCAGTTGCTCAATCGCTACGGCGTGCTTACCCGCGAGGCCGTCGCAGCCGAGAACGTTCCCGGCGGGTTCAGCGCCGTCTACGATGTGCTGAAGGCACTCGAAGAAAGCGGCCGCATTCGTCGCGGATACTTTGTAGCCGGTCTTGGCGCAACCCAGTTCGCATTGCCCGCAGCGGTCGATCTGCTCCGCCAGTTGCGCAATGCACCGGACGTGGAGAAGCCCGAGTTTGTGCAACTCGCAGCCACCGATCCCGCCAACCCCTACGGGTCCGTGCTGCGCTGGCCCGATCTGCCTGTCGCTGAAGAAGATTCTGAAAGCGCGCCGCGCATCTTGACGCGTGCTGCTTACGCTGAAGTCATCCTGCGCAACGGACAACTCGTCGCCTGGCTGCGGCGCAACAACCCCAACCTGCTCGTCTTCCTTCCCGCCGAGGAGCCAGACCGCACCCATGCCGCCGAAGGCCTGGCCCATTTCCTCAGCAGGCGGGGGCAGGACCGTATGCACGCCGACCGCCATCAGGGCGTGCTCATCACCACCATCAACGGCCAGCCGGCGATGGCCCACCCCATGATGCGCTTCCTCATGGACGCCGGTTTCCATCCCGGCCCGCTGGGCCTGCATCTGCGCCGCATTAATCTGCCGATCGGCCGACAAACTCCGGCATCGGAAACTGCGGAAGAAATTCAATAGGAAGGTCAATCAATCGCCATTGGGGAGATCAGGCGTGATCGCAGTCACGTTCACTATCTCTAATCTGGAATTAGCGTTGGAAATCGCAAGCGGCGGTCTGGAGGGTATTTCCAGTGGGTACTGGACACCGCCTGCGAAGCGGTCGAGTGGCCTTATCAGCCACTAGGGTTCGAGTCCCTTGCCCTCCGTTTGCCGCTCGACCCATAGCCGGTTAAATGCTCTATTTTGTATTGCCGATATGCTATAGTTGTCTTAGCTTCGCAGGCGGTGTCTAAGGCATCCGCGCGCAAAAGCCCCGGCTTGATACCCCGGGGCTTTTGTATGTCTGGGAAGCACAACTTATGCCCGAAGGCGATACCATTTTTCGTTCGGCGCGCACCCTCAACCGCGCGCTGGCCGGCAAAGTTATTACGGGCTTTCGTTCTACCTACCCGCTGCTGACCCGCTTCCACGACGACACGCCGCTCACCGGCCAGACCGTCGAAAGCGTCGAGTCCCGCGGCAAGTGGCTCCTGATCCACTTCTCCGGCGGCGCCACGCTGGCCACCCACATGCTCATGAACGGCAGCTGGCACATCTACCGGCCCGGAGAGCGCTGGCAGCGGCCGCCGCGCACCGCGCGCATCGTTCTTGAGAACGCTGACTATCACGCCGTTGGCTTCGATGTGCCCGTCGCCGAGATGCACACGCCCCAGTCTCTGGCGCGCAATCGCCGCATTCCTTCTCCCGCGGGCGATGTGCTCAGCGAGAATTTTGACGACGAAGCCGCCCTCGATCGCCTCGACGTCGCAGCCCGACGATGAACTCGGCGAGGTCCTGCTGCGTCAAAAGAATCTCGCGGGTGTCGGTAACGTCTTCAAGTCCGAAGTCTGTTTCGCCACCGGCCTCAATCCGTTTCGCAAAGTCTCCACGCTCACCCGCAATCAGTTGGCCCAGGTCATTGCCGTCGCGCGCCGTCAGCTCGGCTCCAATGTCCTGGAAGACTCACCCAACGCCATCGTGACTTACCGTGGTATCGGCCGCCGTACCACCAACCAGTCCGACCCCGGCGCCAACCTGTGGGTTTACGGCCGCAAGGGCCTGCCGTGCCGCAAATGCGGCGAGCCGATCCGAAGCCGGCCGCAGGGCAGCGGTCCACGGCTCACCTATTGGTGCCCGCGCTGCCAGCCCATGCCCGACGGCAGCGACATCGACGGCTAGGAAAGCAATGCCGTTAGCCTGAAGCCAACAGCCAAAAACACCAGCTACAAGCTACCAGCTACAAGCCGTCCCTCAATTTCCCGGCTTCTGACTTCCAATCCCGAAGATCTTCTGAAAAATATTGCGCCGGTCTGGCGGATGATCGCACGTATCGGTCGGCGCCGTGCCATCCAGAAAGGCCGCCGAATAGTCGTCCGGGCATGCCCCATCGGCCAGCAGGTTCGTGGTCTTGTCCAAATTCACCAGCTCCACACCCTGCGGCGGAACAAACTCCTTGGTGTCGGAATACTGCGGCAACTCCACAGCCTTCCTCATAAACTCGGCCCAAATCGGCTCGGCCGCGTCGGCGCCCTGCAGCTTGATGTCGGTGTAGTCGTCGTTGCCCACCCACACCACGCACAGCAGGTTGCTCGTGTATCCGGCAAACCACGCATCGTGGCTCGTACCCGTCTTTCCGGCCGCTGGGGCCC
Organism: uncultured Acidobacteriota bacterium; assembly: GCA_963744185.1. Classification (GTDB taxonomy): domain Bacteria; phylum Acidobacteriota; class Terriglobia; order Terriglobales; family Acidobacteriaceae; genus Telmatobacter. The sequence continues at coordinate 423,363 of CAVUSR010000006.1, forward strand.
GGAACTTGTACGTGGTGCGCACCCTGCCCGCCGTGCCGCCGTTCAGCACGCCTTCCATCATGTTGGTAGTCAAGTACGCCACGCGTGGGTCCAACACCTGCCGCGACACCGGCGTGTAATCGTTCAGAATGTCGCCCGTCGCGGTGCGCACGCTGGCCACCATCCACGGCTCCAGGTGAATCCCCCCATTGGCGAACACCGTATACGCACCCGCCATATCCAGCGGAGCCGCATCGTACGAGCCGATCGCCACCGACGGCGTGCCGCGCGCGCTCTTCACACCCGCCTCCCGCGCCAGCTGGGCCACCCGATCGAATCCCACCATCGATCCCAGCGAGATCGTCGCGTTATTCAGCGACCACTGCAGCGCGTATCGTGCCGTCACTTCGTCGTGATACTCCCCGTGAAAATTCCTCGGCGTGTACTCCTTGTCGCCCACCTCGTAGGTCGTCTGCTGATCGTTCAGCATCGTCACGGGCGAGAACAATTTGTCCTGGCCCTCCAGCGGCGTGCCTTCCACCGCCGTGGCAAACGCCGCCGCATACACAAACGGCTTGAAGATCGATCCCGTCGGCCGGTGTGCGACCGCGTGGTTCACCTGCGAGCTCCCGTAACTCCGCCCTCCCACCAGCGCCAGCACCTGCCCCGTGTGCGGATTCAGCGCAATCAGCGCCACCTGCGGATACACATACGGCTGGCCAAGCTTCTTGTCGCGCGCATGCTTCTTGTCCACCTGCTCATCCACCAGGTGAATCGTGTTCTCCACCGTCGACGTCGCCAGCCTCTGCAGATCGGGATCGAGCGTCGTGTAGATACGCAGCCCCTCCAGGTTCACATCGCGCTCGCCAATCTTCTGCAGCAGCTGGTCGTGCACCAGGTCCACAAAGTACGGCGCCTCGCTCGCATCCACGCTGGCCGACGCCAGATGCAGCGGCTCTTCCTTCGCGCGCTCCGCCTGGTCCTTGGTGATCGCTCCCGTCTCCACCATCGAGTCCAGCACCAGGTTGCGCCGCTCAATCGCCCGGTCCGCATGCCGGAACGGCGTAAAGTAATTCGGCCGCTGAATCATCCCCGCCAGCAACGCGCTCTCCGCCAAATCCAGCTGCCGCACGTCCTTCCCAAAGTAAGCCTGCGCCGCCTCGCCAAATCCGTTGATCGCAAAGCTGCCCCGCTGTCCCAGGTTGATCTCGTTGGCGTACATCTCGAAAATCTGCTTCTTGCTGAAGCGGTGTTCCAGCTGGAACGTAATTACGATCTCGATGATCTTCCGCTTGATCCGCTTCTCCGGCGTCAGAAAGAATCCCCGCGCCAGCTGCATGGTCAGCGTCGAGCCGCCCTGCTGCTTCTGCCCCGTCGTCAGATCGCGTATTCCCGCCTCCATCAGGCGGAAATAATTCACCCCGCTGTGCTCAAAAAACCGCCGGTCCTCGATTGCCAGCACCGCCTGCACCAGGTTCTGCGGAATTTCGTCATACGTCACCAGCCTGCGCTTGGTCCGATTCGCATCCTCGCTCAAGCCCGTAATCAGCAGCGGCTCCAGCTCGTAGCTCGCCAGCGCCTCTCCGTGATCGTCCGTAATCGAATCCACCACCCCGCCGCTCACATGAATCGTGGCGCCATCCTGCGCGTGATACGACTGCGGCCCCGGATTCACCTTGATCGAATTTCCCGATTCGCTATACGTCCCCAGCGGGGACCGCTTCGGCGCGTCTCCCGTCGTGTATCCCGCCTGCCGCAATTCCTCGCTGATCAGGCGCGCCGTCATCTTCTGGCCGGGCCGCACCTCCCGCGGCTCCGCGAAAATCTTCGCGGTGTTCTTGAACAGCGGCTGCTGCAGCCGTGTATCCACCACGCTTTTGTATTTGAAGTAGTAGTACCCGCCCACGCTCAACACCGTGATGCACCCGGCGGCGATGACAATCAGCGCCACCCGGAGCGCCAACGCAGCCCACCCGCGGGTCCCGGTGGGCGCTTCAAATTTGATCTTCAACGCCATTCATACTCCTCAATGCACAGCTTGTAGCCATTAGCCTGTAGCTGGTAGCTGCGCGGTCGATCGCGCCATCCGAGCCCTGCTGCAAGCTGCAATCCACGAGCTACAAGCTACGAGCTACGAGCTGCAAGCCGCACTTCTCGCACCACATCCCCCACCGCCACATCCATACTGGCGGCTGTCGCCCGCGTCACCAACTCCACAACCCCGCCCGCGGCCTTCTTGCCTACATTGATGCGGTACGGAATCCCCACAAGGTCCGCATCTTTGAATTTGACGCCGGCTCGCTCATCGCGGTCATCCAGCAGCACATCCAGCCCCGCCGCCTCCAGCTCCGCCGCCAGCTTTTCGCCCGTCTCCCTCAACGCCGCATCGCCCACATTCGTAACCGTCACCACCACTGTGAAGGGCGCAATGCTTGCTGGCAGCCAGAACCCGTTTGCGTCATTCGACTGCTCTACGGCCGCCGTCAAAATCCGCTCGATGCCAATCCCGTACGAGCCCATAATCGGCTTCACTTCCTTGCCATTCGGGTCCAGCACCGTCGCGCCCATCGAATCCGTGTACTTGTATCCCAGCTTGAAGATGTGCCCCACCTCCACGGCCTTGCCCACCACCAGCTTGCCGCCGCATCCATCTACCGGACACGCCTCGCCCTCGTTCACACTGCGAATATCGGCGCTCAGCGTCCAGGTAAAATCCCGTCCCGGAGCCACATTCACCTGGTGATAGTCCTGTTTGTTCGCTCCGCACACCAGGTTCTTCCGCCCCTCCAGCGACGTGTCCACCACCACCGTCAGCCCTTCGCCCAGCGGCTTGTCGTCGTGCGTAAGTCCCACGGGCCCAAGATATCCGGCCGGACCCTTAAAGTATTGCTGCAGCTCTTCCGTCTGCATCGTACGCAGCTCCGCGCCGCCCACCGCTCCCAGCAGCTTGGTCTCGTTCACCTGGTGGTCGCCACGCAAAAATGTAGCCACTCCGTGCCACGTATCTTTCGCGCTTCCGTCCTTCGCAGCCGGGCCGCGCTTCATCACCATGTACGCCACGCACTTGATATCACTCGCAGGCGATATCTTGAAAAACGCCGCCACATCGCTGATCGCCGCGCAACCCGGCGTGTGCACCAACTCCGGTGTGCCATCGCCCGTCGACTCCATCTCGGTCACCGGCTCCAGCCGGCTCGTCGCCTTCTCCAGATTCGCCGCATACCCGCACACCGGGCAGCTCGCAATCAGGTCCTCGCCGGCATCGGTATACACCATGAACTCCTGCGACTGCGACCCGCCCATCGCCCCGGAATCGGCGTCCACCGCAACAAACTTCAGCCCGCAGCGCGTGAAGATCCGCCGGTACACCTCATCGTGCAGGTCGAAGCTTTTGTCCAGCCCGGCCTTGTCGATGTCGAACGAGTACGAGTCCTTCATCAGGAACTGCCGCACCCGCAGCAATCCCGCCTTCGGCCGCGGCTCGTCGCGAAACTTGGTCTGGATCTGGTACCAGATCTGCGGCAGCTGCTTGTAGCTGCGCAGCTCGTTGCGCGCAATCGACGTCATGATCTCCTCATGCGTCATTCCCAGGCACAACTCCGCGCCCTTGCGGTCCTTCAGCCGGAACATGTTGTCGCCCATGCCCGTCCAGCGGCCGCTCTCCACCCACGGCTCTTTGGGCAAAATCGCCGGCAGAAAAAACTCCTGCCCGATCGTGTCCATCTCCTCGCGCACAATCCCGATAATCTTGTTCAGCGATCGCTGGCCGAGGAAGAGGTAGTTATAAATCCCTGCCCCGAGCTGGCGAATGTAGCCGGACCGCAGCAGAAATTTGTGGCTGGCCACTTCGGCGTCCGCCGGGGCCTCCCGCAGAGTAGGAACAAAGAGCTTCGACCAACGATGCATGTAGGGCTGGATACTTTCCCGTCCATCAACACGGACGCAGGGCAGTGAAGTGACGTTTCCCATTTTAAATGTTGGCCCACTGGCCGCCCGATCGTTCCCCGGGATTCTGCCCGGGACTCTGCTCGATCCCAGCATCGCCCAAACCTGGTAAGAACTCGCCATCGCACGCTCTCCGTTGCAGGGCGCCCCAGGGTCTTCCGGGGTCCCCACGGAGGGTACCCGCTGGTCCGTGGGGTGCAGCCGGAGTCCAAGGCAACTTCCGTCATCGCCCTCGAACGCCCCGCGCCTTGAGAGAGTGCAGGCCAAGTGCCAAGCTCTCACCCACTGAAAAAGAAGGACCTATGCTAAATCCCGTCAAGTTCGGCGTGTCATCCCAGACACGAGCCGTGGAACCGATGACACGCACGCGCCCCGCTTCTTTCAAAGGATCCGAGAAGAAAGAGTCTGTTTTCCTGAGCGAAGTCGAAGGATCCGCGTTTGTTCTTGCCTTTGCTTTTAAGGAAGCCGATTCACCACGAACCGAGGGGTGCTCCCTCCTGACGACGTCTTTGTTTCTGTCGTTAGCGTGGGATACCACGAACCTCCCCACGGTGTTGTTTTCCTGAGCGAAGTCGAAGGATCCGCGGTTGTTCTTGCCTTTGCTTTTAAGGAAGCCGACTAAGCCCGAACCGAGCGTGCTCCATCCTAACGACGTCTTTGTTTCTGTCGTTAGGGTGGGATACCACGAACCTCCCCACGGTGTTGTTTTCCTGAGCGAAGTCGAAGGATCCGCGGTTGTTCTTGCCTTTGCTTTTAAGGAAGCCGATTCACCAGGAACCGAGGGTGCTCCCTTCCTTGCGACGTCTTTGTTTCTGCCGTTAGCGTCGGATACCACGAACCTCAACCCGTCAGTTTTTCTAGCCCCTTGCCCCCAGCCCCCCGGTTCCTAGTTCCAGTCCCTCCCTTACTCCAGTCCTGAATTCTTGACAATCACTCTCTCGAACACCCCCGCCGGCAGAATCGCCCGCATCATCAGTCCCATCCTCGCGTCTTTTCCCACCACGTACCGCAGCTTCGGCCGCGGCGTCTCCAACACGCGCACAAGGCAGTCAGCCACCACTTGCGGATCGGCTTTTTTCTGCCCGCTCTCCACCTTCTTCCGCCACTTCGCCACGCGCCCCGCATTGGCCGAGTCCGGATCGGTCAACCCCGTCGACAACTTCGCGTTCCTCGTCCAGATATCGGTCGCAAACGCCCCGGGTTCCACCAGCGCCACCTGGATCCCCATCGGCCCCATCTCGTAGCGCAGCGTCTCGGTCCACCCCTCCAGCGCGAACTTCGCCGCCGCGTAACTCCCCACGCCGGGAAACCCAAGCCTTCCCGAGATCGACGACACCATCACCACGTGCCCAAATCCCTGCCGTCGCATCTGCGGAAGAAACGCCCGCGTCACCGCCGCCGTCCCAAAGAAATTGGTATCGAACTGCTCCCGCAACTCCGCGTCTGTCACGTCCTCGGCGAACCCCGGCAGCGCAAACCCCGCGTTGTTCACCAGCGCGTCCAGCGGCTCCGTGCGCGCACCCACCACGGCAGCCAGCGAAGCAATCTGCTCGGCCCGGGTCACATCCAGCAAATGCACCTCGATGCGATCCGGCACGCCCGCCTTGCGCGCGGCCTCATCCAGCAAGCCCCTCCGTTTCAGGTCCCGCATGGTCGCCAGCACATTCCAACCGCGCCGAGCCAGCGTCACGCAAGTCAGCAACCCAAACCCGCTCGATGCACCCGTGATCAGTGCGGTCCTACCTGTGGATTGAGCCATCGTCGTTCTGCTCCATCTGCTCGAGCGTCGAAACCCGGATTTATCTCCGCCACAAGCCTCCGTGCCCCGTCCTTTCGCCTTCTTTCTGGCGAAAGGTGCGAAACCACAAACCTAACTCAGACGGTCTTTCTATTCCCTACTCCCTAGCCCCTAGTCCCTCGTCCCTGCATTTAGATCAATTCCACTCCCCAAAGATCATGCAGGTGCACCACGCCCTCGACCCTCCGCTCCCGGTCAACGACGATCAAGGAAGTAATCTTCCGTCTCCTCCAGGATCGACAGCGCTTTGGCCGCCAGTTCCTCCGCCCCAATCGTCTTCGGAACCGCGTTCATCGCCTCCCCCGCCGTGCGGCTCAGCGCCGCGCCGCCTTCGCGCTCCAGCAGCCGCCGCAGGTCGCCGTCCGAGATCACCCCGCGCAGTTTTCCATCCTCCTGAACCGTGGTCATTCCCAGCTTCTTCGACGACATCTCGTAGATCACGTCGCTCATCGGCGTGGAGGGAGTGACAGCCGGCACCGCCTCGCCTGCGTGCATCAGGTCCCGAACCTTCGCCAGCCGCTTGCCCAGCTTGCCGCCGGGATGAAGCTCGGCGAAGTCTTCCGCCTTGAAGCCCTTTCGCAGGCTCACCGCGACCGCCAGCGCATCGCCCAGCGCCAGCATGGCTGTGGTCGAGGCGGTCGGCGCCAGGTTCATCCCGCAAGCCTCCCGCTCCACGCCGCAGTCCAGCGCCACATCGCTCGCCGTCGCCAGGGTCGAGCCCAGGTTGCAGCAAAAGCTGATCAAGGCATCGCCCTTGCGTTTCAGGGTCGCCAGCAGTCGCAGAATCTCCTCGGTTTCGCCACTGGCCGAGAGCGCAATCACCACGTCCCCCGGCATCAGCACACCCACGTCGCCGTGTACCGCCTCGGCGGGGTGCAGAAACAAAGCCGGTGATCCGGTGGAACTCAGGGTCGCGGCAATCTTTTGCGCGATGATGCCGCTCTTGCCCATCCCCGTTACCACCACGCGCCCATTGCCGTCGCCGCAGTGCAGAATCAGCTCCACGGCCCGGTCGAAGTCGGCTGCCATGGGTCCTTCCAGGCGCGCCGCCAGCGATTCCAGCGCCGCCGCCTCGGTGCGCACCAGCGCAGCCGGCGTCAGCGGGTCAGGGCAATCCTCATCTTGCTTTTGGCTCATCGGTACCCCATGCTAGCAGCTTTTCCATCCTCGAATGCCATCGCCGGGTCCACCGATCGGCCCATCCGGCCGGCCTGCCGCTTTCGTACAATGGAGGTGAGAGGTCGATCCGCTTGAAGCGCAACACCGTCGTTCTTGGCATTACGTTGTTCATATTGGCCGCCTTTGCATGGGCGGGCTGGGCCAATTACAAGTACCGCCAGCAGGCCGCCGAAAAGATGCTGGCCAACGCGTCCAGCGCCGAACTGGTTGCCGCTGGCTCCACCGACGACGGAGGCATGACTTCCTCGCCCCTGGTGGGCAAGCCCGCCCCCGAATTCTCCCTCGTGGACCTGAGCGGCAAAAAGGTCTCGCTTTCCAGCTACAAGGGCAAGGCCGTTCTGATCAATTTCTGGGCCACGTGGTGCGGCCCGTGCAAGCTCGAGACGCCATGGATTATTGAGTTGCGCAACCAGTACGCCGCGCAGGGTTTCGAGGTCCTGGGCATCGACGCGGAGAACGACGACCTTGCGCCCAACGACACCGCCGGCCTGGCCAAGCAGAAAGTGGCTGTGTCCCAGTTTGTGCAGCAGGAGCACATGCCTTACCCGGTCCTTTTGGACGGCGACAGCATTACCAAAACTTATGGCGACTTCGACGCCATGCCCACTTCGTTTTACGTGGATCGCAAAGGCACCATTGTCTCCGCCCAAAAGGGCATCAGTTCCAAGGACGATATGGAAGCCAAGATTCGCAAGATCGTGGGGAGCAAATGAGGGCCGTTCTGGCGATCGCCGCTGTTGGATTGCTGGGGTTGCCGGCGTACGGCCAGGAACCAACTCCCGTTGCTCCGGAACACTCGACCGGCAAATTCGAGGCGGTGGCGTACCTTTACCCCGAGCAGATTACCCTGCCGGCGGGAAAGGTCAGCCCGGTGGCGCTTCATTTCCGCATCGAGCCTGGGTTTCATATCAACTCCCACACGCCCAAAGACGAATACCTGATCCCCACCGTGCTGTCGATTCCGGAGGGCGCCGGGGTGCGGCTCGAGAATGCTGCCTATCCCGCGGGGAGTGAGTTTGTTCTTCCCGCCGATCCTGACACCAAGCTCAGTGTGTATACCGGCGAGTTCACGATCGAGACGCGGCTGGTGGCGGAGCCGGGCGACCACCTGGTGAAGGCCAAGCTTCGTTACCAGGCATGCGACAAGACGGCCTGCATGCCGCCTAAAAGCGTCGTAGTGCCTATCGACGTGGTTGGAAAATAGCCTATAGGGCACGCACACGCGCAAATAAAAAACGGTCATGTTCCTTGCTTTCATTGGATTACACCCCAAAAAGGGGGGAATTTGTGCTGACCGTGATTTGAATCACAAAGGCAGTGAAAAGCGAAGAAGTGAAAAGGTGAATAAGTGAAAAGTTGGCGAGGTGGCGGGGTTGTCTGAGTTTTCAGCGAGTCGGCAGACCCTTCGTGGCTTCGGCAAGTCTGCAAGCCAGCGCGATTTGTGACGTTCATCGGGCACCGTCCGTAGAGTTCTCTGTAAATGAAAAAGCCCGCTGGTTGGCGGGCTTTTGTTCGACTGTTTCAAGTATGGCAGGTTCAAATAATTAATACCTAAATTGGGCAAAGTTTTTTGCGCTGATTCTAAAAGGGGTTACAAAGTATTTTTCGTCCAGGGGCTTGACAGGAAGTTTTCCACAGGTCATCTGGGAGCAGGGGGCAGGGCAGCTGAGTTGCCCCTCCCACGAGCCTCCACGGGTTGCGCCTGGCCCCGTAGACCCAGGCCGTCGAGTGCTGTTGACAGCCCTGGAACGCGACAGTAGCATTCTCTGATCCCATTCTCTCCAGCTGTCCGACTGGTCCATCTTCCCCAATTGTCCAAGGGCCACTTACACGGATTCGGCTTCATTCTCGGTTCGTGCGCGGAACCCTCTGTCCGCGCTATCTCACAGTCGACACAGGCAAAAGATCCGTACGTGGAAAGGGATGCTATGAAGGGGAACAAGCTGGGGATTCTCATTCTGTCTGTCGCTGCGGCTTCACTCGCACCATTGAAAGCTGCGCCGCAATCGGTTCCGGTCTCAGTGGACTGCGGCAATGGCGGATCGCTGAACCAGACCTTATCGAGGCTGGAGAAGACACTTTCGTACACGGTGTCGGTGAAAGGGACCTGCGCGGAATACGTGCATGTGACCGGCTTCAAGAATCTGACGCTGAAGGGGCTGTCCGGCGCGAAGCTGGTGCAGCCGGCGACCGGCGCGGGGAACGGCAACCTCCTGTACATCGAGTCGTCGCAGAGCGTGACGGTGCAGGGATTCAGTGTCGAGGTCGAGGCCACCACGGTTTCGGGCATCAGTATCGGCCATGGGAGCTCCGACATTCGCCTGCGCAATCTGACCGTGACGGGCGGCTCGGGAATCGTGATTTTCGAAAACAGCCAGGTGTCGATTGCTTATGTCACGGCGCAGGACGCCGGGTATGCTCCCCTTCAGATTTACGACGGTTCCGATGTGCATGTGGAGCACTCTGTTTTCCAGTCCACAACGGGAGCGCCGTGGCACGTGGGTATCGCACTCGGAGCATCGCACATCACTCTCTACGCAACCACGATTCGCAATATGCAGGTGGGGATCAGCGCGAGCGCGGGTTCCATCGTGGATCTCGTGGCCTTCGCGACGTACTATCCGGTGGTTGGTTCGACGGATGTAACGATCGCAAACTCCGCAGGAACGAGCTACAACGGCGTGGCCTTGAGTGGGGGCTCCTCTCTCAACGTAACCCAGGCAAACCTTGTAATCGTGAAGCCCGGGCAACCGTGGGGCGGCACTACGGGGGGCGTGCTGGTTTCCGACGGCTCCACGTTGGACGCGGTGAGCTACTCGGGAAACCTGCTCTCGATCACGGGAAGTTACGGACACGGGATCGTTGTACTCAACAACTCGCATGCAACCCTGGCGGGAACTACGTTGACGGGAAGTGGTCACGGCGGCCTGGTGGCGGGTAACTTGTCCAGCATCGATGTGACAACGGTCAGCACACCGGCAAGCATTGGGGGAAACGGGGTAGACCTGTTCTGCGATGCCCGCTCGGTGATTACCGGCGGTGCGAACATTGCGGGCGCACCCACTGCGCAATGCGCGAACTTGATGGCGGCGGAGACGGGGATACTGCCTTGAGGGCCCGTGGCTAAACAGGCTGCGGAAAAAGGCCTGATTTCGAGCGAAATACCCGAAAAACAAGCCCCCGGGGCTGAAGCCCTCTTAATTTTGTTGGCTTTATGCGGGGGTTGAAACCCCCCGCCTACTTCCTTACCAGAGTTTTTCCGCAGCCTGTAAAGCCATCTTCTATGCGAGGCGATGTTCAGGCGCCTGAAGGCCCCTTCTTCCCTCCGGTCCCAAGGCAGCTGCTGGCTCCGGGCTCAACGCATCTGCCGGCTCGACAATGCGCAGGCGCGTCGTCAGGCTCCGGACTTCTTTTCGATTTTGGCCCAAGTGTCTTTCAACGGGAGGGTGCGGTTGAAGACCAGGTTGCCGGGCCTGGTGTCCGGGTCCACGCAGAAGTAGCCTACGCGCTCGAACTGGAAGCGCTCTCCGGCGGTGGCGGCGGCGAGTGATGGCTCGAGTTTTGCGCCGGTGAGGACTTCGAGGGAGTTTGGGTTGAGATTGCTGAGGACGTCTTCGCCTTCGGCTACGTCGCTCGGATTGGGCTTGATGAAGAGCTTGTCGTAAAGGCGGATTTCAGCGGAGAGGGCGTGGGCGGCCGAGACCCAGTGGATGGTGGACTTGACCTTGCGGCCGTCGGGCGAGTTGCCGCCGCGGCTCAGGGGATCGTAGGTGCAATGGACCTCGATGACGTTGCCGTCCGCATCCTTGACGACGCTCTGGGCGGTGATGAAGTAGGCGTTGCGCAGGCGGACTTCCTTACCGGGCGAGAGGCGGTAGTACTTGGGGGGAGGGACTTCGCGGAAGTCGTCCTGCTCGATGTAGATCTCTCGCGAGAAGGGAACCTGGCGGGTGCCGGCGGCGGGATCTTCCGGGTTGTTGGCGACTTCAACGAACTCGGCCTGGCTGCCCTCAGGGTAGTTATCGATGACGACCTTGAGCGGGTGCAGGACGGCCATGGCGCGGGAGGCGTGGCGGTTGAGATCGTCGCGCTGAAAGTGCTCGAGCATTTCGATGTCGGTGCTGCCGCTGGTGCGGGAGACGCCGGCAGCGGCGACGAAGGCGCGGATGGCTTCTGGCGTGAAGCCGCGGCGGCGAAAGCCGGAGAGGGTGGGCATGCGGGGGTCGTCCCAGCCATTGACGCGATGCTCCTGCACGAGCTGGAGGAGCTTGCGTTTGGAGAGCAGCGTGTAGGTGATGTTGAGGCGGTCGAACTCGATTTGCTGCGAGGGGAAGATGCCGAGCTGCTCGATGTACCAGCGGTAGATGGGCTGGTGATCGGCGAATTCCAGGGTGCACATGGAGTGGGTGACGCGCTCGATGGAGTCGGACTGGCCGTGGGCGTAGTCGTACATGGGGTAGATGGGCCACTGATCGCCGGTGCGGTGGTGGGTGGCGTGGAGGATGCGGTACATGACGGGGTCGCGCAGGTTGAGGTTGGGCGAGGTCATGTCGATTTTGGCTCTCAAGACGCGGGTGCCGTCGGGGAACTCACCGGCGCGCATGCGGGTGAAGAGGTCGAGATTTTCCTCGACTGAGCTGTCGCGATAAGGGCAGTTTTTGCCGGGCTCGGTGAGGGTGCCGCGGTACTGGCGGATCTGGTCGGCGGTGAGATCGTCGACGTAGGCCTTGCCATCGCGGATGAGCTGGAGGGCCCACTCGTAGAGCTGGGGGAAGTAGTCGGAGGCGTAGCGGAGGCGCTCCCAGTCGAAGCCGAGCCAGCGGACGTCGGCCTGGATGGAGTCGACGTACTCCTGCTCTTCTTTTTCGGGATTGGTGTCGTCGAAGCGGAGGTTGGTTTGGCCGCCGAACTGGTCGGCTAGGCCGAAGTCGAGGCAGATGGCCTTGGCGTGGCCGATGTGGAGGTAGCCGTTGGGCTCGGGGGGGAAGCGGGTCTGGATGGTGGCGTCGCCGTATTTTTTGGTGCGGACGTCTTCCTCGATGAGGTCGTGGAGGAAGTTGGACGCGGGGCGCGCTTCCGGCGTCGAAGATTCTGGAGTGGCGGGGGGGGCCGTATTTGCGTTGGTCATTGCAGCGATTCCTTACTTAACAATAAGTGATTCCAGGTTGGCTTCGGCGTTGCGGATGCGGGTGAGGCAGACTTCGCGGCCTAGCACGACCATGGTTTCGAAGAGGGGCGGGGCGTTTTTGCGTCCGCAGACGGCTACGCGTATGGGCTGGAACATGGGACCGGCCTTGAGGCCGAGAGACGATGCGGCGGCGCGGAGGGCCTGGTCGAGGGCGTCGTGATCGAAGCTGGTGGTGGCGAGGACCTGCTCGGCTTGCTGAAGGACGCGGAGGGCGAGGGCCGGGTCGCCCTGCTCTTTCTTGCTGATTTGGGGGATCAACTCGGCAGGGTCGTAGGGCGGGAGCTGGTCGAGGAAGAAGAAGTCGGCGGCGGCGGGGGCTTCGCCGAGGAGCTTGATTCGCTCGCGGATTAACGGGGTGACAGCGAGCAGCTTTTCGGGGGGCGCGTGGAGGCCGGCTTTCTCGAAAAAGGGTTGGAGCTGGGCGCTGAGAGCGTCGACGGGGAGAGCGCGGATGTGTTCGGCGTTGAGCCAAAGGGCTTTGGCATCAAAGGGATCTTCCTCAGTGAAGTTGACGACGGCGTTGGAGCGGTTGACGTTTTCGAGGGTGAAGAGGGTGCTGAGCTCGTCGAGGGTGAGGAATTCGCGATCGTTTTTGGGCGACCAGCCGAGGAGGCAGAGAAAGTTGATGAAGGCGCCCGCGAGAAACCCGGCGTCGCGATAGGTGGTAACGCTGACCACGGGGCCGTGGCGGCGCTTGGAGAGCTTGGTGCCGTCGGGGGCGACGAGCAGGGGCAAGTGCGCAAACCTTGGTGGATCAACGCCTAAGCCCTCAAAGATGAGCAAATGCTTGAAGGTATTGGTGAGATGGTCCTGGCCGCGGATGATGTGGGTGATGCGGAGGTCGGCGTCGTCGACGCAGGAGGCGAGATGGTAAGTGGGCATGCCGTCGGAGCGGAGGAGGGCGAAGTCTTCGACCTCGTCGGCTTGCTTGGACTGGGGGCCGTAGACGCTGTCGGTAAAGCTTAGCGTGCGGTCTGCGTTCCGGGGGACGCGGTAACGGAGGGCGAAGGGCTCGCCGGTGGCGGCGCGACGGTCGCTGTCCTCGCGGGATAACTCGCGCATGCCTGGATTGAAGAGCCAAGCTCCGTGTGCGGAGGAAGCTTCGCCTTCGGCGGCGTGGGCGGGGGTGAAGTCGCGGTAGGCGAGACCCTTTTCAAAGATGGCATGGGCGGCCCGGCGGTGCAGGTCGAGGCGAGCAGACTGTTGATACTCTTCGTCCCAGGAAAGGCCGAGCCAGCGGAGACCTTCGAAGATGGACTGGACGCTCTGGTCGGTGTTGCGCTCGACGTCGGTATCGTCGAGGCGAAGGACCATGGTGCCGCCGTTGTGGCGGGCGTAGAGCCAGTTGAAGATGAAGGTGCGGGCGCTGCCGACGTGGAGAAAGCCCGTGGGCGAAGGCGCAAATCGGACGCGGGGGGGCGGTGCGGGAGAGCTGGATTTTTCAGACATCGTTGAGGTTGTACCTCTTCGATGCTACCAGTTCGGTGCCATCGTGGAGCCGGGTCTGGCGGAAGCTAGCGGATGACCAGTTGAGGTCCGCGGATGGGTTGGCGGTCAATCTTGCGGTCAGACTGGCGGTCTGGGGACACTGCGGGTGTGGCGGACGAGGCTTCCGCCGTTCTGGAGCCTCTCCAGTCGGCGAATGCCAGCAGGTAGAGGAGTATGGGCGTTCCGAACGGAATGCAGTTGAGCAGGGTGAGCCATGGCGAGAAGCCGGCTTTTCTGCAGACGAACCACAGAGGAACCACCCATAGGGCGAGAACGAACGGGATACCAAGGATGAAGAGCACGACAATAAGGTGGGGCTGCAGCCAAGCGCCCATACGCAACTCCGAAGAGCCTAAGAAATTTAAACTGTGGCTGCATCCTAGCATGCACGCTCGTCGCTGCCAACGAAAAGAGCAGGGGCGAAGGCGTTACTTAAGTGTGGGGACTGTTCACAGTACTGGGGCGTTGCTGCCCGGCGGACACATGTCGTGCGACGACCGCTGCGGGTTGCGCGAGAAAGTGATGCCGGTCGACCCGGAGCAGCAGCGCTAGTTGCGGGGTGGAAAGGGCGGCTGCGGAGGGTAGGGAGCGGGCGGCACAAAGCCCGGCTGGGCGACGGGAACGACCTTCCAGTCAGAGAAGGCGAGGACGTACCAGAGGATGAGGCAGCCGAAGGGCACGATGTTGAGGAGAGAGAGCCAGGGCGAGAAGCCGGCCTTTTTGCAGATGAACCAGAAGGGCACGATGATGACGGCCAGGCTGACGATGAACAGGATCGGCATGATGGCCATGACGGCGAGGGCAATGCGCTGAATCTGGGCTTGATCGATTTGTGGATTCTGCTGCAGGAAGAACGCGAGATGCATGAGACGGCTCCGGAGTGGAATGGGACTCTGAGCCAAAATACGGCGATCACGGGGAAATCGCAATGGAAAAGACCAGTGAACAGTGGGCAGTGGTCAGTGAGCAGTGGTCTGTGAACAGTGGGGCTGAGAATCTTGGACGCTAGTTTTTAGGGGACGGCGCGGCGGGAGCGGGTTGGCTGCTCGTCAACGGCGGGGGGACGGGACGATTTTTGGCGCGGAGATACGCAACGATCTGAGCGATCTCATCGTCACTGAGGGATTCGCGAAAGGCGGGCATTTTCTTGCCGCCGTTGAGGATCTGGTCGGCCATTTTCTCGGGTGGCCAGTCCTTGTTGTTGCGAATATCGATCAGCGAGGGTGCCTTGATGGTGCCCGCGCCGTTGGGTCCATGGCAGAAGGGGCAGCCTTTATCGCGAAAGAGGATGGCGCCCGCCTGGGCGTCGGCGTCGGAGTTTGAGGAAGCGGCGCGAGCCGGCATGGCCGAGGCAAATGTACCCAGAAGGATGAGGGATAAAACTGGCCGGAACGAAACCATCACTTGGTTCATTTTCTCATGCGGGAAACCGGGGCGCCTCGTTCGGGAGATTGACTATTCAAACCAGAGACGCCTGAGGCTGTCGGGGGTTGACGATGGGAGCGAATTGGCCCGTTTGTTAAAGAGTATTCACAGTTCTGTGAATGTCTAGTCACATTTGGTCCGTAGAGTTAAGTCGTTTTACTTCCCGATTTTCATCTATTCAGTTTTCTGGAGGCATCAAGGATGCAGGGCAAAAGTGTGTCACAGTGGCGTACAGCCACGACGGTATTGGTGTGCCTGATTGCAACGATCATTGGCATGAGCAGCTTGCACGCGCAGGGCGGTGCGGGTTCGATACAGGGGGTGGTGCTCGATCCGCGCGGTCAGGCGGTGCAGGGCGCGACGGTGGTGGTTGCGAGCCCGGCGAAGATTGTGCAGACCGTCGTGAGCGGGGCGGATGGCAAGTTCGCGGTGACGGGACTGGCGGCCGGGACGTACTCGGTGGAGACGTCGGCGACGGGATTTGGGATCCAGGTTCAACACAATGTGGTGGTGGCTGCCGGACAGACTGCGAATGTATCAGTGGCAATGACCGTGGCTTCAGTGTCAGAAGAAGTGACGGTCGAGGCCGAGGGCGACAGCTCGATCGCGGTGCAGAATTCGCCGGTGAAGGCGCTGCTGGATGCGGCGTCGGCACGCACGGAGATCACGAGCGGCTACATTCGCGATTTCACGTCGCCGGTAACGGACTTCAGCGACATTACGCAGGCCGCCCCAGGCACGGTGACATGGAGCGTGAACGGTGTGGGCAACGGGCAGGCGAAGACGTACTACCGCGGGTTTGCGGACGGCAACTACACGATGACGTGGGACGGCGTGCCGTTCCAGGATTCGAACGATCCGACGCATCACTCTTGGGCCTATGTGCCGGCGCCGGCAATCAGCTATGTGGACTTCGATCGCAGCCCGGGCACGGCGTCGGACATTGGGCCGGCGAACTTTGGCGGATCGATTCACATGTTCTCGCCAAAGCTGGGCGATGCGACGACGTTCAAGGGATCGGAGTCGTATGGGTCGTTCAACACCAACGAGTTTCTGGGTGAGTTCAACTCGGGTTCGTTTGGCAATCACAAGGCGAACTTCTGGCTCGAGGGGCACCACATGACCTCGGACGGCTACCAGACGAACAACTTCCAGGTGCGCACGGCGGCGACCACCAAGTTCAACTACAAGTTCTCGGACAAGACCAACCTGGCGGCGGTGGGAACCTTTGTGCTGGTGGACAGCAACACGCCGAACAACGATGCAACGCGCGCGCAACTGGCGGCGAACGGCGACAACTTCCTGCTGGAGTCGAACCAGCTGAACGCGGATGGCTCGCTGAACGCGCTGTACTACCGGTACTACACGTACCACGTGCCCACGGATTTTGAAGTGGTGACGTTTACCACGGAACTGGGCAAGGTGTGGAAGTTCGAGGCCAAGCCGTACACCTATTCGTATTCGAACCATCAGCACTACCAGAACAACCAGTCGAGCGAGACGGCGGCGGTGAACGCGACCAGCGGCATCGACAAGCTGAACCAGTACAACCGTCTCGGCCAGATTGCGACGTTCAGCGCGGCCTCACAGTACGGGGTGTTTCGTACCGGCGCCTGGTATGAATACACCACCACGAACCGCTATCAGATCGGCAGCAATCCCACGACCTGGGTGGACTCGACCGTGCTGAAGAACCTGAAGTTCCACGAGAATTTCTTTACCGAGTCGGTGCAGCCGTATGCCGAGTACCAGCTGGTGGCGATTCCGAAGTGGACGATCACCGCGGGCATCAAGGACGCGTATTACAACATGCACCTGAAGCAGTTCGCGGATGGCAAGACGGTGGGCAACCTGGGCGGCGCTCCATTTGTGACGCATAGCGCGGGCTACAACAGCTGGCTGCCATCGTTCGAGGCCAACTACCGGATCCGGGACAACTGGTCGGCGTATGGGCAGTATGGGCGGGGCAGCGTGATTCCACCTTCGAGCGTGTATGACGTGACGGGCGCGCAGGTGGCCGTGACGCCGAAGCCGATTGTCGCTTCAACGTACCAGGGTGGTTCGGTGGTCAAGCTGAACCGGGTGAGCTTCGACGCCGACGTGTACTACATCCATTACCAGAACTCGTACTCGAGCTTTACGCCGAGTTCGGGGCCGGACAACGGATTCACGTATTACTACCAGAACCCGGCATCGAACACGGTGGGTGTTGAAGGCGAGACCAATATTGCGCTGACGCGGTCGCTGAGCGTGTTCCTGAACGGCACCTACGGGCAGGCGAAGTACGAGTCGGCTTCGGCGGTAGCAGCGACGGCAACGACGCCAGCGGTGGCTGCGAGCCCGTCGGCCTGGGTGGCGAACACGCCGAACTACACGGCGACGGAGGGCCTGACCTATCGCGACAAGCGATTCGATGTAGGCTTCTTCAACAAGGACGTGGGCGATCGCTGGGCCGATGACGGCGCGTACCACCAGAATGTGCCGCTAAACCCGTTCTCAATGACCAACGTGTTCTTCAACTACACGGTGCGGAACGGATCGCTGTTTGACCAGTCGCGCGTCAAGCTGAGCGTGAACAACCTGTTCGACAACCACAACCAGGTTTCGATTTCGCCGGCGAACAGCGTGACCGGGAATGGTGCGCTGTATACACAGAACGCGGCTGACACGATCCAGTTGCTGCCGGGACGGAGCATCATGATCACGTTCCAGATGGGGTTTTCGCCGAAGGAACGGTAAGAGGAAAGGGATTGCGCTCGAAGGGGTGAGTGCAGAGGGCCTTCCGGCATTTGCCGGAAGGCCCTTTTGTTTCTGGAGCGGGAGGAGATTTGTGGCTTCCCACCCTTCGAGCGATGAAGCTGCTCGAAGGATGGGGCACGGGGCTTTTGCGGGACAGCTGAAAACTCCGGGTGTCTGCGTTTAGGCTGGCGGAGATGGAGATTGGATCGGGGAGTTACGCGAGTCTGCTGCGGCGGGAGCTTGCGGCGCGGAATAGGGAATATGCGCGCGGACGCGTGCATGTGGAGAGCTATGGGGGCGATCCGGTGGTGGTGTACGGGCCGGATGGAGGTTGCCATGGGAATTTCTACAACGCGGCGTATGCGGCGATACTGGCGCGGCCGGATTGGGCGAAGCGATTCGCCAAGGTGCATACGGGCGGTAGAAAGCTGCCGAAGGCGGAGTCGGGACGCAAGTGGCGGGAGCTGGACTCGTGCATGAGCTCGGATGCGCTGCTGATGAATGTGTTTTGCACTCCAGACGTTGCGAACGCGCCTGCGGTACGGCGGATGTTAGGGGTGGTTGAGGAGGGCGCACCGGTGTTTGGGTGGAAGGCGAAAGTGCCGCTTACGGGCGGGCTGTTCGATCGCACGGAAGTGGACATGCGGTGGGGAGACCTCCTTATGGAGGCGAAGCTGACGGAGGGGGATTTCCAGACGCGCGCGGCGAAGGTGGTGGAAGGCTATCGGGACTTCGATGCGGTGTTCGATCGCGAGATGTTGCCGCGCGCGGAGGTCGCGCTGGTTCGGAAGAAACTAGCGGTCGAGTTTGCGGAGGAGTTTACCCAGGAGTGGGAGGATACGACGGGATTATCGGTGGAGGAAGCGGACGCCGTGGCCGGTGAGTTTCAGGCGGGGTTGGTGGCGGGGGCTATGGAGCGAGCGCCGCGGGAAATGCGCTACCGGAGCTATCAGCTGATTCGCAATGTGCTGGCGGCGTATGCGGCAGGGGCGCGGTTTTGCGTGATCTGCGATGCGAGAAGGCCGGATTTGCGGGAGGCGTGGTTCAAGGTGATGGCGGCGGTGCGGAGCGCGGAGATGCGGACGCGGTGCTTGATGCTGACCTGGCAGGAGGTGGCGGGGGTGGTGCCAGTTGGGCTGCAGGAGTTTCTGGAAGTGAAGTACGGGATTGTGGCGGGATGAGCAAAAGCAAAAGCAGGAACAACCGCAGATCCTTCGGCTCCGCTGCGCTGCGCTTGATTGTATAAACCGGAAGGCTCCATTAGCCCCGGGTAGACTTTGGTTGTTTGGAGACCGAAGTCATCGGCGGGAGTAAAGGAGCCTCATGAAGATTGTAGGGTGTGATTTTCATCCCAGCTTCCAGCAGGTGGCGATTCTGGATACTTCCACTGGGGAGGTTGGGGAGTTGAAGCTGATTCATGCCAGCGGAGAAGCGGAACGGTTTTACCGGGAGTTAGAAGCGCCGATTCTGGTGGGCATGGAGGCAGTGGGTAATACGTTGTGGTTTGAGCGGCTGATGGAGCAACTGGGCCATGAGCTATGGATTGGCGATGCGGCGCAGATACGGGCCAGTTACGTGCGCCGGCAGAAGACGGACAAGCGCGACGCGGGGCACATTCTGCGGCTGCTGGTGGAGAAGCGCTTTCCTCGGATCTGGGTGCCTTCCAGCCAGGAGCGCGATCAGCGGCAGTTGCTGTTGCACCGGCATCGGCTGGTGCAGATGCGGACCAAGGTCAAGACCGAGCTGCAGCATCTGGCGTTGAACCAGGGCCTGCAGAAACAGAGAGGCCTGTGGAGCGTTCGGGGGAGGGCTGATTTAGAAAAACTTCCTCTTGCAGGTTGGACCGCGCGGCGGCGCGGAGATTTACTTGCGGTGCTTGCGATGCTGGAAGAGCAGGTGGCCAGTCTGGATGAGGCGGTCAGCCAGGTGGCATATTCGAACGCGCGGGCGCGGCTATTGATGACGCAGCCGGGCGTGGGCCCCATCACTGCGCTGGCGTTTGTGGTGACCATGGGCGATGTGGCGCGTTTCAAGCGGGGCAAACAGGTGGCCAGCTATCTGGGGTTGATTCCGAGCGAACGCAGCTCGGGATTGAAACGGCGGCTGGGCGCCATTTCCAAACAGGGCAACGTGTTTCTGCGCACCATGCTGGTCGAGGCGGCGCAGTCGGCGGTTCGCCATGACGAAGAGTTTCGTAAGGAGTATGCGCATCGCTGCCACCAGAAGCCGAAAGGTGTGGCCAAGGTGGCCGCGGCGCGCAAGCTGGCGGTACGGCTCTACTGGATGCTCCGCACCAGGACCCCGTACGCGCACGTGGTTCACAACGAGGGCAGCCCGGGTCTTCCTGTGGTCGGCGCGAGCTAGACCGTGCGTTTGAGTGGGCACCCTCGCATCCGGCATCGGCTGGATGTTCGCACAAAGAATCATGGTCGAAGTCACGACCGCATCGATGGCTGGTGGAAACACAAAGTCCACCAAAAATGATTCGCAGAGGACTCGCGTGAGGCTCGGTCTCCAAACAACCGGCTCAACGGATCTGCTCAACCCAGGTCCACGCATTTCTCTGCCCTTGACAACGCCTTCCGGTTTATCGACAGGAAGACAACTCTTCTGTTCAGGAAACCTATTAGGGTCGAGATGCGCTAAAAGCCGGCGCCGGGAATGTATTTGTATTCGATGTGGTCGGGGCGCTTGATGGGATCGCCGGTCAGGTCGTGAGTGTGCCAGACTACGCTCTCGGCGGCTACTTCAGGGTGCTTGCCCAGGTACTGGAGCGCGTATTCAGAGGCGGTGGGGTCGTCCTTCTGGTCGGCGAACTTGGCAGACTCGATGGCGGCCTTGTCTTTTTCACCCAGGCGGCGGTAGAGGATGGCGAGCTGATAGTGAGCAGCGAGATCGTCGGGATCGACCACCTGGAGCTTCTCGTAGGCGTCGCGGGAGGCGGGGTAGTCGTGCTTCTGGTAGAGCGAGAAGCCTAGTTCGCGAAGGGCATCCTTGGAGCGGGGGTATTTGTCCACGACGGCACGGAGGTCGGTGATGGCTTCTTCAACCTGGCTGGCGTTGCGTTCGACTATCGCACGGTAGTAGAGGGCGCGGGGATCGCCGGGGAGAAGGGCGAGGGCCTTGGCGAGGGCGGCCTTGGCGTCGTCGTATCGCTCCCAGGAGATCTCAACAATGGCCTGGTTCGTGAAGGCGTCGGCGTAGTCGGGACGGAGGGCGGCGACGCGCTCGAATGCGTGGACCGAGGCTTCATACTGCTGGGCGTCGAGCAGGGCGATGCCGTAATTATTCCAGCGCATCCACTCCTTGTTCTCGTCGGGGCCGGGAGCGGCGGGGGCGTTGTCGCCAATGGTCAGGGTGCGGGTCTCGCTGGCCATGTCGACGATGGGCTGCGGGTAGTGCTTCCCGACAGGCTGGTCCATGGCGTAGTCGATGAAGTGCTGGTTGAAGCGGCGGTAGCGAACGGTGGCGGTGACGGTGAACTGGCCCTTGAGGTCCTTGGGAACGCGGAAGCGGTAGCGCGCGAGCTGGGAGCGGCCGGACTGGATGGTGTTGTTGTAAGCCAG
The DNA here is from genome assembly GCA_963744185.1 of uncultured Acidobacteriota bacterium. Lineage (GTDB taxonomy): Bacteria > Acidobacteriota > Terriglobia > Terriglobales > Acidobacteriaceae > Telmatobacter. The sequence continues at coordinate 444,670 of CAVUSR010000006.1, forward strand.
GACGCGGTTGCGCCAGATCTCGTGCAGCCCGTTCAACTCCCCCTTGACGTTGACGAGGCGGTTGGTGAAGGAGTGGGCGGAGGGGTCGAGGTTGCCGTCGGGCTGAATGAAACCGCTCTCGGCTAGAACCTTGCCGGAGCCGTCCTTTACAACGAAGTCGATCCAGGCCTCGTAGAAGTCGCGCTGCTCGGGGATGAAGGAGTGGGCGATGCCCTTGTTCTGGACGACGACGTCGGCGGTGAGGGCCTCGCCGGCCTTGAGGCTGAACGGGGTGAGGCCGAGGGGGGCGATGACCGCATCGGTTGAGGGCGCGTTGTCGCGTTCAAGGGCAAAGATGTCGACGTTGAACACGCCCTTGCCGTCGGGGCCGTTTCGGAGGAAGTTGACGAGCTTTTCGGCCTGCTCGGGGTAGTTGTAGTACTGCGGCATGAGGGTGTTGCCGCCGAGCCAGCGGTGGGAGACCAGCTTGCCGTCCTTGGCGCCGGGATCGTCGGCATCGCCGGTGAGGGCTTCGCGGGGCATGTGGCAGGTCTGGCAGGTGGAGACGGTGTCCTTGCGATAGAAGGGCAGCGGCGACTGTTTGGTGAAGCTGGCGGCCTGCCACTCGTCGTAGAGGGAGATGGCGCGGAGGAACTTGTAGTCGTCAAGCGATGCCGGGATGGCGGCCTTGTGGCAGGCGGCGCAGAACTCGGCGGTCTTCAGGAGCGGGCGCATGACGGCCTTGGAGTGGCGATCGAGGTGGGCGAGAATCTCGGCGTCGGAGACGGGGCGGGTGACCGGCGCGCCGTTCTCATCGACGAGGACAGCGGGGATGCCCATGACGTAGCTGCCGGTGCCGGTGGCGTCAGTGGACTCGATGGAGTGGCAGGTGGAGCAGGTGACGCCTTCTTCCTCGAAGGGGCGCTTTTTGGGCATGCCCTGGGTGAGGTCGCCGGAGAGCAGGGCGACGGGATTGTGGCAGCCCTCGCAGTGGCGGGAGAATTGCACGCCCTTCTCGTCAATGAGCTGGTTGACGTTCTTGAGGTACCAGGGGGCACGGAAGCTATTGGAATGAACAGATTGACGCCACTGGTGGTAGGACTCCTTGTGGCAGTGGCCGCAGTATTCGGCGGTGTAGAAGGACTTGGGGCTGAGGAACTGGCCGTTAGCGGAGGTGGCGTTCGAGGGCAGGAAAGGCGACTGCTTGCCGAAGGCGTAGTTGTAGCGGGCCGCTACTGAGTTGTGGAAGGGCGTGGTGGGGCCGGTGATCTTGATGGCGGCGGTGTAGGATGCCGGCACGCTGCCGGGCGCCGGGACATTATTGGTGTCAGGTGGGGCGAGCGCGGTCGAATTGGCGCCGGGAGCGGAGGCCGGGGATGCGGGATCGGTTGCGGCGGCTGCGGCCGAGGAGAGGGACAGGGAAATGGCCGACACGACAGCGATCGAGAACCAGGGGCGCGGCGCATTCCGGTACATCGGGCGGTCATCTCCCAGGGGCGATCTCGGGGGCCCCGCGCACGGTAGAGAGGGGCTGCGGGGACAGTAGAAAGGTATCAGGACGGGGGGTACGCTTGTCTCCATCGAAAGGTGGAAGCAGGTGATGGGGAGCACGCCTGGGGTGAGTGCAGAGCAGCGAATGGTTCATAAAGTGGGATGAACGGCGTAATGAGGATCTGAATGGTGTGAGATTGCGCACATCTACTTTAGCCAAACGTGGCTCAAACTGTTAGCTTTGAAGGGAAGGATCACGTTACCGGAAGATGGCCTCAAGTCCTTATTTTTCTCTGGCAGTTCTGTTCTTTGCGGCCCTGGGATTCGGGTTGGCACCCCTGGGGTTGGCGTGGCTGTGGGGACGGGTGTTTTCGCCGGCCAAGCCGAACGCGGTCAAGAACGCCATTTATGAATGCGGACTTGAATCGAAGGGCGACGCCTGGGTGCAGTTCCGTTCTGCCTATTATCTCTACGCCATCATTTTTCTCATATTCGACGTGGAAGCTGTTTTTCTGCTGCCGTTTGCGGTGGCATTTACAGGGTTGGGCGCGGCGGCCTGCGTGGCCATGCTGGTGTTTGTGTTGCTGCTGGTAGAAGGACTGGCGTGGGCGTGGGCGAAGGGCGTGCTGACGTGGGCGTGGAAAGCAGTGGTCAGTGAACAGTGGTCAGTGATCAGACATTCGGCCTGTGGCCGAACGAACTGCAAAGCCGGACCGAGGTACTTGTGCTGTGCGAACTTTTGGGCGACTTAACGGAACGAACAGGCAACTGATCACTGAACACTGTTCACTGATCACTGGAGCAACGCGACAATGGCTGTTGATAACGAACTGAAGATCGAACTGGGCAAGCAGGGCGTCTTCGTCACGACCATCGAAGAGTTGTACAACTGGGGCCGGCGGAGTTCGGTCTGGCCCATGCAATTCGGGCTGGCGTGCTGCGCGATCGAGATGATTGCGACGACCATGGCGCGCTATGATCTGGCGCGGTTCGGGGCCGAGGTGTTTCGCCCGTCGCCACGGCAGGCGGACCTGATGATCATTTCGGGGACGGTGACCAAGAAGATGGCGCCGCAGGTGGTGCGGCTCTACAACCAGATGGCGGAGCCCAAATACGTGATTGCGATGGGCGCGTGCGCGATTTCGGGCGGCCCGTTCAAGCAGGGCTACAACGTGCTGAAGGGGATCGATCGCTATATTCCGGTGGACGTGCACATTCCGGGTTGTCCGCCCCGGCCTGAGGCGCTGCTGCAGGCGTTTATGACGCTGCAGAAGAAGATCGATGGGCAGAGTTTGACAGGGGAGAACCGGCCGCGGCATCTGGACGCCGAGGCGAGCTGCGAGTTTCCCGTGCCGGCACAGGGAGAGCACGACCTGGAGCCGCCGGCGAACAAATATGTTTGGCCGTTGCCGGCGGTGATCAAGTAATAAGTGGACAGTGAACAGAGGACAGTGAACAGTTGAAAACTGTTGAAGAGATCAAGGCGGCGATTGAGACGGCGGTGCCGGGAGCGGGCGTGGAGATTGTTCACAACCCGAGTCCGAGCGCGCAGCACTCGCTGCGGCTGGACCCGGCGCATGCGCTCGCGGTGGCGCAGTACCTGCGCGATGACGAGGAACTGGCTCTCGATTTTCTGTCGAACGTGACGGGCGTGGACCACCTGGACAAAGAGATTGCGGAGAAGGTGAAGGTTACGCGGCAGGTTCCGAAGACCGTGGATGGAGTGGAGCAGGTCGTTGATGAGACTGTTGAGGAAACGCGCAAGCACGTCGAGCCGGGTTACCTCGAGGCCGTGTATCACCTCTACTCGATGAGCAAGAAGCATGGGCCGGTGGTGCTGCGGATGCGCACCGCGAACCGGAGCGACCAGGTTGAGCTGCCATCGTTTACGCCGATCTGGCGTTCCGCGGAGTTCCAGGAACGGGAAATCTTCGACCTCTACGGAATCGTGTTTACCGGGCATCCGGACCTGCGGCGTTTATTGATGTGGCCGGAGTTCAAGGACCACCCGATGCGCAAGGACTACGTGGAGCCGGACGACTTCGACTACGAGCCGACGGCGCACGACAAGGTGCTGGAACGGGCGAAGGCGCATCAGAGTGTGGCTGCAGCCGCGGAGGGCGCGCGATGAAGTCGAGCGAGACAATCGTGGGTTCGGCCGTCGAGAGGGCGCCCCAAGTGGCGGGGTGGAATCGTCCGCCGGTGATCGAGCCGGATGGCGAAGGGGAACTGCTGGAAGTGTCGATGGGGCCGCATCACCCGTCGACGCACGGCGTGTTTCGCATGGACGTGGCGCTGGACGGGGAGCGGGTCATCCGGTTGAAGCCGGTATTCGGGTACCTGCACCGGAACCACGAACAGATTGCCGAGACCGTCAGCTACCTGGCGATGATGCCCTACACCGACCGTCTGGACTACTTTTGTTCGCTTTCAAACAACTGGGCCTATGCGCTGGCGGTGGAGAAGCTGGTGGGGCAGGCGGTTCCGGAGCGCGCCGAGTACATTCGGGTGATTCTTGCCGAGCTGACGCGGGTGCAGAATCATGCGTCGGCGATTGGATTTTTGATCCAGGAGATGGGCGCCAGCGGCACGCCGTTGATGTACGCGTTCAAGGAGCGGGAAAAGATTCTCGACCTATTCGAGAGCCTCACCGGGTCGCGCATGATGTGCAACTACATGCGCTTCGGAGGCTGCCGCGTGGACACGTCGGCGGCATGGCTCGAGGCGACGCGCAAGGTGGTGGCGGGGCTTCCGCACTTCATCGACGAGTACGAAGCGCTGCTGACGGGGAACGAAATCCTGATGGCGCGAACCCAGGGTGTGGGTGTACTGAAGCCGGAGCTGGCGGTGAACGCCGGAATTACCGGACCGATGCTGCGCGGGTCGGGCGTGAACTACGACATCCGCAAGGTGGATCACTACGGGATCTATGACCGGTTCAAGTTCCGCGTGCCGCTGGGCGATCACGGCGATATCTTCGACCGCTACATGGTGCGGGTGCTGGAGATGCGCGAATCGATCAAGATTCTGGAGCAGGCGCTGAAAGAGATTCCCGCCGGGCCGGTGATGGATCCGAAAGCCAAGATTCGCGGCTTCAAGCCCAAGCCCGGCGAGGCCTACGGACGCATTGAAGCGCCGAAGGGCGAGCTTGGGTTTTACCTGATCAGTGACGGGGGGAACGGCCCGTATCGGTTCCGCGTGCGGCCGCCGAGTTTGATCAACCTGACGGTTCTTGAAGACATGTGCCTGGGGCACAACGTTGCGGACGTGGTGCTGATTTTTGGAAGCGTGGATATTGTGCTGGGTGAGGTTGATCGGTAGCGAGCGAGCTTGTAGCTCGTAGCTGTAGCTCGGAGCTTGAGGGTTGCGCGAGTTGGCACTTAGCTAGAGGCTACAGGCTACAAGCTGTTTTGAGGAGTTTGCATTGCTGGGTGAAGGCATACTGAAAGGTCTGGCGGAGACGGCGAGGAATTTTGCCGGCAGCTTTGTTTCCAAGGAACGGCTGACGACGGTGGAGTACCCGGAGGAGCGGCTGCCGCTGCCGGAGGCTTCGCGCAATTTTCCGTTCCTTGTGTACGACGGGGCTGACTGGGAAAAGGGGCTGCGCTGTGTGGCCTGCCAGATCTGCGAGAAAGAGTGCCCGCCTAAGTGCATTTACATTGACAAGAGCAAAGACAAGAAGCCGGATTTTGTGGGCAAGCTGCAGATTTATCCGGCGAAGTTCGACATCGATATTTCCGTCTGCATGAGCTGTCAGATTTGCGTTGAGGTGTGCCCGTTCGAGGCCATCAAGATGGATACGGAGTACGAACTGGCGACCGATGACCGCTTTGGCGGGCTGCTGCTGGATCGACATCAGCTGGCCAAGTCGAACGAGTATTACCACAAGATTCATCCCACCGAAGCGGCCGAAGTGGATGCGCGCCTGGCGGAGGAGAAGGCCAAGGCTGAAGCAAAGGCCAAGGCGGCTGCGGCCGCACCCAAGCCTGCCGCGCCGGCGGCTGCAAAGCCCGCGTCTGACGCGCCCGTGAACGCGACACCGGCTCCATCGACGAAGCCGCAAGCGATCTCCGGCAACAGCACTCCGACGCCTGCTGCGACGGCGCCTCCGAAAGAAGGAGAGGCTAGCTAGACGATGGCGACGAAGCTCGACCAGATTTTTGTTCTTCTCAAGCTGTGGATTGTGGGCTTTCTGCCCGCCGCGATACAGCCGTACGTTGGCGTGTTGTTGTGCGTGGTGGCGATCATCGCAACGTTTCCTGCGCTTTTCGCGATCGCCGTGCTGATGGAGCGCAAAGGATTGGGCCGCATGCAGAACCGCATCGGTCCTAATCGCGTAGGGCCTTACGGAATCCTGCAGCCGGTGGCGGACGGCTTGAAGTCGCTTACCAAGGAAGACATTGTCCCTTTCAGCGCCGATGCGGTGGTGCATTTTGTAGCTCCGGTGTCGCTGGTTGTGGTGGTGTTCATGGGCTACGCGGTGTTGCCCATGGGCCGCAACATGACGCTGGTGCACATGGACGCGGCGTTGCTGTTTTACTTTGCGATGGGCGCGTGCACGGAGCTCTCCATTTTTATGGCGGGCTGGGCGAGCCGCAACAAATACTCGCTGCTGGGCGCGATGCGCGCGGTCGCGCAGATGATCAGCTACGAAGTGCCGCTGTTGATGTCGAGTGTGGCCGTGGTGATGATCACGGGGTCGCTGTCGCTGGACAAGATTGTGGAGGCGCAAAACCAGTACACCTGGGGATTGCCGCACTGGTACATCTTCACGCCGTGGGGGTTTGTGGGCTTCCTGATGTTCGCGATTGCCGGGACGGCGGAGACCAATCGCTCTCCGTTCGATTTGCCGGAGGGTGAATCGGAACTGGTGGCCGGCTACTTCACCGAGTATTCGGGATTCAAGTTTGCGGAGTTTTTTCTGGGCGAGTACGTGGGGATGCTCTCGATCTCGGGACTCGGGACTACGCTGTTTCTGGGCGGGTGGTCGGCGCCGCTGCAGGTGCTGGGCTTTATGCCGTCGTGGTTCTGGTTCTTTGCGAAGATCATGCTTTCGATATGCGTCTTCATCTGGCTGCGCGGAACACTCCCCCGGTTGCGCCAGGACCAGTTGATGAACTTTGCCTGGAAGTTCGTACTGCCGATGACGCTTCTGAACCTGTTCGTCGCGGGGCTTTGGCGCTTCCTGGGCGATGGGTGGATGCGTTGGGTGGTGTGCACGGCGATTCTAGCGCTCGCCTACGTGTTGGTGGGCCGGGCGGAGATGCTTCGCAAGCACTACGGGCCAAGGAGCTATCGTTATGCGGAGTGAAATCTGCGGGAATGGCCGCGAAGGGGGGCGCCGGCGATGACGATTGTGTTCTGGATATTGGCGGCGCTGACGGTGGCCGGCGGACTGACCGCTGTGACGCTGAAGAATACGGTGCATTGCGCCCTGGCCGTTACGGGCGCTTTCGGCGGGCTGGCGCTCCTGTTTCTGCAACTCGACGCACAGTTTGCCGGGTTTGCGCAGATTCTTGTGTACATTGGCGCGGTGGCCATCCTGGTGGTGTTCGCCATTCTGCTCACACGCGGTTCGGAGACACCGAAGGGCGGCATCTTCAGCCACACGTGGTTCACGGGATTGTGCATTGCGGCCGCGATTTTTGCAGTGCTCGCGTGGGCCGTGCTGCACAGCGCGGACGCGCTTCCGCATGAAGAGGCAGCCCCTGCCGTTTCCGTGATGGACATTGGCAATGCGCTGATGGGCCGCTACCTGTTGCCGCTTGAAATTGTGGGACTGCTGCTGACCGCGGCTATGGTGGGCGCGGTGATTGTGGCGATGCACGAGAAGGGAGACGGCAAGTGACGCCTCTCGCAGGATATCTGCTGGTTGCAGCGCTGGTGTTTGCGATCGGGCTGGCCGGAGCGCTGACGCGGCGGAACGCGATCCTGGTGTTGATCGGGATTGAACTGATGCTGAACGCTGCCAATTTGAATTTGATTGCCTTCTGGCGGTACGGGCCGCATCCCGAATTGCTGACGGGAATGATGTTTGCGGTGTTTTCGATTGCTGTGGCTGCTGCCGAGGCGGCGGTCGGATTGGGCCTTGTGATTTCGATCTATCGCCATGCGCGCACGACCGATCTGGACCAGATGAACAGGATGAAGGGGTGAGCCGGTAATGCAAGAGGCACTTCAGTTCACTCCGCAAATCGCTGCTTCTTCGATTGCGAAGATCCTGTGGCTAGTTCCCGCGGTGCCGATGGTGGCCGCTGGGGCGATCGCGCTGATGAAGCAGCCGCGGCGCAAGGCTGCTGCAACGCTCGCCATTGGGTCGCTGGCGTTTTCGCTGCTGTTGGCGCTGGCGGCCTTCGGGCACGTGGTGAGCTGGCTGGATGAGCGGGCACGCGGTACGCGAGACCGTCAACTTTACCTGGCTGCAGTTTGGGTCGTCGAATGTTGACCTGGGTTGGGTGCTGGATCCGCTGTCGGCGGTGATGCTGGTGATGGTCACGTTCGTGGGTCTGCTGATCTTCATCTACTCGACCGGCTACATGGCGCACGACGAGAACTTCACGCGGTTCTTCTGCTTCCTGTCCTTATTTGCGGGCGCGATGCTGGGCGTGGTGATCGCCAACAGCCTGTTGCTGCTGTTCATGTGCTGGGAGTTGGTTGGGCTCACATCGTATTTGCTGATTGGGTTCTGGTATCAAAAACCGTCGGCGGCGGCCGCGGCGAAGAAGGCGTTTCTCACTACGCGCATTGGCGATATCTTCTTCCTGCTCGGCATTGTGTGGTTGTTTGCGCAGACGGGCACGCTGCTCTTCTACAACAACGGCGCGGGTTCGATGGAGCCGATGGCGCTGGGTGGGTTGCTGGCGGCGCCGGCCGGTTTGGGACTGAGCGCTGCGGGAGCAATTGCGCTGTTGATATTTGCTGGGGCCGCAGGCAAGAGCGGCCAGTTGCCGCTGCATGTGTGGCTGCCGGACGCGATGGAAGGCCCGACGCCGGTGTCGGCGTTGATTCACGCGGCAACCATGGTGGCGGCCGGCGTGTATCTCGTCGCGCGCGTGTACCCGTTGATGCAGGCCGGCATGCCGATAGGCGGCACCACGACGGCGCTCACCGTGGTGACGTGGGTTGGCGCATCGACGGCGGTGTTCGCCGCATTGATCGCGGTGGCGCAAAACGACATCAAGCGCATCCTGGCTTACTCAACCGTTTCGCAGCTTGGTTACATGATGGCGGGCCTTGGGCTCGGCGGCGTTGCCGTGGGCATGTTCCACCTGATCACGCATGCGTTCTTCAAGGCGCTGCTGTTCATGGGCGCGGGTTCGGTGATTCATGGCTGCCATGAGGAGCAGGACATTCGCCACATGGGCGGCTTGCGCAAGGAGATGCGGGTCACGTTTATTACGTACGCGATCGGCATGCTGGCGCTGGCTGGTCTAATTCCCTTCGCCGGCTTCTGGAGCAAGGACGCGATTCTCGAATCGGCGCAAGGGTGGCATTTGAGCCACGGGCCGTTTTATATGCTGGTGTTCGGCGCGCTGCTTACCGCGTTTTATATGACGCGGCAGGTCTGCTACGTGTTCTTCGGCGAATATCGCGGACACGGTCACGCGCACGAGAGCCCGCGCGTGATGACCATGCCGCTCGCGATTCTGGCGTTCTTCGCGATTGCGCTGGGAGTGCTGGGCACGCCGGCTTGGCCGTGGTTCCGGAGCTTCCTGACCGACAGGCCCGCGGTATTCGAGTTGGCCGGATTCAATGAGCCGGGCCTTCTCGCGCTCATGGCCACTTCGACATTAGTGGTACTTGCCGGTCTTGCACTCGGCTGGTGGCTCTACGCCAACAAGTCGCCCAAGGCGGAGGAGCCGGATGTGTTGCAGAAGGCAGTGCCGCCGATCTGGCGAGTTCTGCAAAACCGGTTCTACGTGGATGAGTTGTACGGAGTGACGGTGATCGCGTTCTACGCATGGGGTGCGCGGGTCGCCGACTGGCTCGATCGCCGAGTGTGGGGCGGACTGGTTGCGGGGGTGACGGCACTCTTTGGACTGTTGGCGAAGTTCGATCGCTTCTTCGATAACAACTGGGTGGATGGAACCTTCGATAAAGGCTGCGAGGAGCTTTCGGTGGGCGGCGGCCTGGTGGCGCGCATGCAGTCGGGGCGCGTGCAGACCTACTTGCGGTTGCTGGCGGTAGCTGTTGTGGTGCTGGCCGCGATCCTGATCTGGAGCAGCAGGGGATGAACGGAATTCCTATACTCACGCTCTTGACCGCTGTGCCTGTTGTGGGAGCCATCATTGCCCTGTGGTCAGGAAAGCACGCTCGCGGCATTGCGATGATCACTTCGCTGCTGGCGCTGGTTCTTTCGCTCCTGGTGTGGATGCGAATTCCCGCGGACGGCAGCATCGGTTTGTTGGAACAGCATCCCTGGGCTGCCTCGCTCGGCATTGAGTATCACCTTGGGGTCGACGGGCTGGGTGCGCTGATGCTGGTGCTGTCAGCGATCGTCGCGCTCATGTCCATCGACGCGGCGCATCGCGTGCACAGGCAGCCGGGGCTGTACTTCGCGCTGGTTCTGCTGCTGGAGGCCGGGCTCTTTGGAACATTTACCGCGCTGAATTTCTACCACTGGTTCCTGTATTGGGAACTGAGCCTGATTCCCGCTTTCTTTTTGATCAAGCTATGGGGTGGCCCGAAGCGCGGACCGGCGGCCACACAGTTTTTCGTCTACACAATGGCGGGGTCAGTGGGCCTGCTGCTGGCATTCCTTGCCGTGTTTCTGTCCACCGGCAGCATGGACTTCATCCACCTGGGCCTGATGGCATCGACCGGCGAACTGGGGCAGGCGGTCACCGCGCACCTCGGACCGGTGATGATGTGGCTCGCCATCGGCGTGCTGGCAGGGTTCGCTGTCAAGGTGCCCCTGATGCCGTTCCACACGTGGTTGCCGGCGGCTTACTCTGAAGCGCCATCGCCGGTGACCATGCTGCTGACGGGCACGATGTCGAAGATGGGCGTGTATGGTTTGCTGCGCATTGCGCTGCCGCTCTTCGGGCATGAGATCGCTCAAATTCGCACGCCGCTTCTGGTGCTGGCCGTGGCGACGGTTGTGATGGGCGCTTGGGCAGCCGCGGCACAAAAGGACCTGAAGCGCGTGTTCGCCTACTCGTCAGTGAATCACCTGGGATATTGCCAGCTCGGCATTTTTGCGCTGGCGATTCCGGCGACGGGCGCGGCCATGCAGGCCAGCCAGGCCGCGGCTCTGAACGGAGTCATCCTGCAGATGTTCAACCACGGCATCACGGCCGCGGCGTTGTTCTGGTTCATCGCCATGATCCAGCAGCGGAGCGACGGGTTGCGCGGCATTGACGATTTCGGCGGACTGCGCAAGCCGGCGCCGGTGTTTGCGGGATTGATGGGGTTTGCGTTGTTCTCGTCGCTGGGGCTGCCGGGATTGAACGGGTTTGTCGGCGAGTTCCTGATCTTCCGCGGCGTGTTTCCGCTGGCCTGGGTTGCAGCCACGGTCTCGGTGCTTGGACTGCTGGTCACCGCAGCCGTCATTCTCACCGTGATTCAAAAGGTATTCACGGGACCTGTGCCGGAACGCTGGGCGGCCTTCCCGGATCTGCACCATGGCGAGCTTCTGGCGATGGCGCCGGTCATCGGCCTCATGATTCTCATTGGCCTTTGGCCTCAACTGATCGTAGACAGCGTGAACCCAACGGTGGTGAACCTGCTCGCGCACTGGAGATTTTAATGAGCGATTCTCCACTGCATTCGACTTATCTGGCTTCCTCAGGCGTGGCTTTCTTCTGGGGTCGAAAGCCACTCAATCTGGTCGACTTCGGCCAAGAACCCAACGGAGAATCGCTGTAGTGTTGGCGTGGACGATCTATCTCTCGTTTGCCGGAGCTCTCGCCGAGGCGTTGCTGCCCAAGGGGAAAGCGGGACTTGCGCGCGCGCTTGCACTCGCTGTTGCCGTGGTCGGCTTGGTAATTGCAGTGGCTGGATTTGCTGCCGGCGCCGGCCAGGGGCGCGTGACCATTGTGGATCTGGCATGGGTGCCCTCGATGGGCATTCGCTACATTCTTGCGGCCGATGGCATCAGCCGCGTGCTGGTGTTGCTGACGGGTCTTGCTGCTGTCGCGGGCGTGCTCTTCAGCTGGAACATCGAGTTGCGCACCAATGAGTTCTTCGCATTCTTTCTGGCGCTGATCGGTGGCGTTTACGGCGTCTTCCTCAGCTTTGATCTGTTCCTTTTGTTCGTCTTTTACGAAATTGCGATCGTGCCGAAATACTTTCTGATCGCGATCTGGGGTTCGACCCGGCGCGAGTACGCGGCCATGAAGCTGGCCCTTTACTCGTTTGTCGGGTCGGCCATGGTGCTCATCGGTCTGCTCGCCGCATACGCCACATCCGGCAGCCATTCTACGGGTCTTGTCGATCTCGCAAACGCCGGGCTTTCGGTTCACTTCCAGATGTGGGCGTTTCCGCTCACGTTCGTGGGCTTCGCGATTCTCGCCGGCATGTGGCCCTTTCACACGTGGGCGCCTACCGGCCACGTGGCGGCGCCCACCGCTGCTTCGATGCTGCTGGCCGGCGTGGTGATGAAACTGGGCGCGTATGGCTGCCTGCGCGTTGCCATGTCGTTGTTCCCGCACGGAATGGATCCATGGGGATTCTCATTCATTGGCATCGGATCGTGGCGCGACGTATTTGCGGTGCTGGCGGTGATCGGCATTATCTACGGCGCGCTGGTGGCGCTGGTGCAGACCGATTTCAAGTTTGTCATCGGCTACTCGAGCGTGAGCCACATGGGTTTTGTACTGCTGGGCCTGATGACACTGAATCAGATTGGCGTGACGGGCGCGGTGCTGCAGATGTTCTCGCACGGCGTGCTTGCGGGGCTGCTGTTCGCGGTGGTGGGCCGCATCGTCTACGACCGAACGCACACGCGGCAGCTTGCGGAACTGGAAGGGATGCATCTTTCCCGGCGCATGCCGTTTGCGGCGTGGGGATTCGTGATTGCGGGCATGGCTTCGATGGGGCTGCCGGGATTCTCAGGATTCGTGGCTGAACTTCAGGTACTCGCCGGTTCCTGGTACGCCAACCCGTGGTGGACGGCCGCGGCCGGGGTCGGCATCGTGGTCGGCGTGGCGTACACGTGGCGCGCTCTGCAGAAGGCCTTTTTCAGCGATTCGCACCACGCGCATCATGTGCACGGCGATGAGCACGGGCTCGCGTTCGCCCCCATTACCTGGCCGGAGGTGGCCGGATTTGGATTGCTCGTTGCGGCGAGCCTGGCGATCGGCCTGTACCCACGCATCCTGCTCGACACCATTGAACCGGCGGTCAAGACTCTGCTCGCGGGAGGGGGACAATGAACTACTCCCACCTGTTCCTCTCGACGTTGCCGGAGACAGTGCTTGAAGTGGCAGCGCTGCTTGTGCTGGTGGTTGACCTCGGATTCCTGCGCAAGGCCGAGTTGAAAACGCGCACCTCGGTGGCGGCTTTGCTCGGAACTACGGGGTGCATTGCGGGCCTTTGGGCGCAGTTCTGGGCCAGCGAATCGCAGGGTGTGTGGGGCTTCGGCGTCGAGGGAACACATCATCTGCTTCTGTTCAACGTTCGCTGGGCCGGCGCAGCGCAGGCAGGCATTCTGGTTCTGACCGGGCTCACGCTTTTGCTTCTCGTGGGCACCTCATTTACACGTCATGCGGGCGAGTATGTTGCGGTGGTCTTGATGTCTGCGGCGGGCGGCCTGCTGATTTCTTCCGCGCGCGATCTGCTTGTCATCTTTATCGGACTCGAACTGCTGAGCCTGGGGCTTTATATCCTGACTGCATTTGCGAAATCGTCGGGCAGGAGCGCAGAGGCAGCGCTGAAGTATTACCTGTTTGGCGGCATGTCGGCTGCATTCCTGTTGTTCGGCTTCAGCTACCTTTACGGGCTTTCCGGCTCGACAAATCTTGAAAAGATTGCATTGGTTATTTCAAGCTCCAGCACGATCGCTGGATCGCCACTGCTTTATGTCGCCCTGGTTGCGATTGCGGCAGGACTGGGTTTCAAGGTGGCCGCGGTACCATTTCACCTCTGGGCTCCGGATACCTACGAAGGCGCGCCCGCTCCAGCCGCTGCATTCATTGCGTCAGTTTCGAAAGTGGCTAGCTTTGCGCTTCTCGTAACCATCAGTTCTGAATTCATTTCGCCGAAGTGGTCGCTGGTTCTGGTGGTACTCGCGGCTGCTTCCATGCTGGTGGGCAACCTGGCAGCGCTTGCGCAAATCAGCGTGCGGCGGCTGCTGGCCTACTCCGCGATTGCGCATGCCGGTTACATCCTGCTCGCGGTAGCTTACCTGCGGGTGGATGAATCAGTTTCGTGGTGGGAGGGTGCGAAGGCGTTTGGCAGCGCCAATGCCGTGCTCTATTACATCCTGTCGTACGGGCTCACTACGATTGGCGCGTTCGGAGTCGTGGGCGTGGTCGAGCGTGCAACGGGAAGCGACCGGATGGATGCGTTCCTGGGCCTGCACAAGCGCAATCCGCTACTGGCCGGGGTGCTGCTGGTGTTGTTCCTGTCGCTCGCAGGGATTCCGCCGCTGGTCGGGTTCTGGGCTAAATTCAACCTGTTTGCCGCGGTCCTGAGTGCGTCCGCGGGCGTAGTGCCATTCACGCTGGTGGCGCTCGCGGTGGGAATGAGCGCGGTGTCGCTCTACTACTACCTGCAGGTGCTCAAGCGCGCCTACGTAATGCCGGCGACGGATGTGACGCCGATTCCGGTGAATCTGGTGACCAGCCTGGTGCTGCTGGTGATTGCCGGGGCGGTGGTCGTAATGGGGTGCTTCCCCGACGTGCTGCAAAGCTGGATCGCAAGCTTCTACCCGGTGCTCTAAGCGTTTTCGCTCGAAAGACTTCTTCCAAAATGCAAAACGGCGCGGCGTGAGAGCCCGCGCCGTTTTGCTTTAGGCGGTCTAGAACAGATTCCAGAGCGACTGATTGTAGACGGCGTGGTGGAACTGAACTTCGCTGGACTTGACGAAAGTGCCCAGTTCGCGCGGGCAGCGGTCGGCGGCGGCCTGCTTCAGATCGGCGTATCGACCCTGCACATCGCTGCCGAGGATTTCGGCGATCCACTTGGAAGCTTTGAAGTCTTCGATGGCGGGCTGAATGTGGTCGGGCAGGTAGCGCTTTGCCTGGCGCAGGTTTTCGATGTCGGCCTTGGGACCTTCGAGACCGGTTTTGAAAATCGAGTAAAGAGTCAGGTAAGGGTTGGCGTCGGGAGCGACCGACCGCACTTCAACGCGCATGGAGCGGGAATTGCCGATGGGCACCCGCACCATAGAGCCACGATCGGTAGCCGAGGCCTTGATCTGGTTGGGCGCTTCGAAGTGCGGATCAAGGCGACGGTAGGCGTTTACGCTGGGGTTCATGATGAGGCAGATATCGAGCGCGCTGGTGAGGATGCGGTCGATGAAATCCCACCCCGAGGCGGAGAGCTGCTCCTCGCCTTTTTCGTCCCAGAACTGATTGACCTTGTCTTTCGAGATGGAGACGTTGGTGTGCATGCCGCTGCCGTTGACGCCCACGACGGGCTTGGGCAGGAAGCAGGCGGTAAAGCCCATGTTATTGGCGATCTGGCGGGTGAGCAGCTTGTAGAGCTGAATCTGATCGGCAGCGGCGACCACTTCGCCGTAGCCGTAGTTGATTTCGAACTGGCTGGGCGCAACTTCGGGGTGATCCTTCTCGTTTTGGAAACCCATGGCCCGCTGCACTTCCGCGGAGGTGTCGATGAACACGCGAAGCGGGTCGAGGGGCAGGACGTGGTAATAGCCGCCGGTATTGATGAAATCGAATCGGCCCGTCTCGTGGAAGCGCTGTTCCGCGTCGCGGCCCGCGAAGAGGAATCCTTCGATTTCGTTGGCGGCGTTCATGGTAAAGCCCTTTTCGTTGAAGAGCTTCTCGGAATAAGTTCTGAGCACGCCGCGGAGATCGCCGGAATAGGCCGTGCCGTCCTTGTCGATGACGTTGCCGAAGACAAGCACCTTGCCGTTGCCGAACACGTCGGCCGGAACCCAGTAGAAGGCACTCCAGTCGATACCGAGGCGGAGGTCGCTCTCTTTTTGCGCGGTGAAGCCGCGGATCGACGATCCGTCGAAGGTGAGGTTTTCGTAAGCGCCCAAGAGGAACTTCTTGTCGTAGTCCAGCAGGTGCAGGCGGCCCTCAAGATCGCTGAAAAGGACGGTAACCGCTTTAATGCGCTTCTCGTCGGTCAGATACTTCAGGCGCATCTCCTGGATCTTGTCCGTGGGCACGCGATTGAGGCGATCGGTCTTGGCCTTGAGGTTGAGCTCTTCCAGCTCTTCATACGAGAGCGCCAGAAAATTCCGGTATTCTGTGGACATTTCTCTCCTTCGAACGGGTAAATCCGTGGCATCCAATTGAGCTCGCCACGTGCGCTTCAGGGGCTAAACCCCAGAACCAAAATAGGGCATGGGGGAGGGGAACGCAAGGTTCGCTCCGCTTTTGCTTATGCCCACGGATTAGAACAGAGTTGTCGGATTACTCTATTCGAGTTCTCGGAATGCGGAACCATCGCGGGTTTGCCGAGAGGGTTACGCCCTCCCCTGGGGCACCACTTTCGGTGCAATTTTCCTGAAACACCTGATGTCTCGGGAATCGAGAAGAGACACAACTCCCTTGGGTTCCGGGAACCTGAATTGAGCATGGGGGCGGATCGGGCGGGGGTATGTGTTTGGGATCACGGATGGGTGTGAGAACAAGGACAAGGCGTCGTTAGGCTCACCCGTCCCGCCACTGATACTGCGATTCTTTAGAGCCCTACTAGGACAGGAACCCGGCAAACCATTGGTTTGCCGGGTTCCGTACCCCATTACGATATTGCGAGTTCCTCTACCTGTTGAGGCTTTGTAACCCCGTTGATTGTCTTGAGGATCTGCGAAACGATCTGGTAAGGATCGGCTTCGGAGTTCGGACGGCGATCTTCGAGGTAGCCTCTGTAGCCGTTCTTGATGAAATTTACGGGCAGACGGATGGAAGCGCCGCGATCGGAAAGCCCGTAGCTGAACTTGTCGATTGCCTGCGTTTCGTGCAGTCCCGTCAGCCGCAGGTGATTATCTGGGCCGTACACGGCGATGTGGTCGGCAATATTGTCCTGGAATGCAGCCATGAGAGCCTCCAGGTATTCTTTGCCGCCGACTTCGCGAATGTACTTGGTGGAGAAGTTGGTGTGCATGCCGGATCCATTCCAATCACCACGGATCGGCTTGCAATGGAGAACGAGATCGACTTCGTACTTCTCGCAAAGGCGCATCATCAGGTACCGCGCAACCCAGACATCGTCAGCGGCCTTGGCGGACCCTTTGGCGAAGATCTGGAACTCCCACTGGCCCTTCGCTACTTCAGCGTTGATGCCTTCATGGTTGATGCCGGCTGCGAGACAAAGCTCGAGATGTTCTTCAACGATGGTACGGGCAAGGCTGCCCATGTACTTGTAGCCCACGCCGCAGTAGTAGGGGCCCTGAGGTGTGGTGGGGTGGCCGTCCTTGGGGAAACCTAGCGGGCGTCCGTCCTTGTACAGGAAGTATTCCTGCTCAAAGCCGACCCAAAGGTCGGGATCGTTCTCGATGGTGGCGCGCATGTTGGTGGAGTGCGGCGTTCCATCCGGATGCATGACTTCGCTCAGAACGATAAAGGCGCTCTTGCGGCTTGCGTCCGGATACAGCGCCACCGGCTTGAGGATACAGTCGGATTTGCTGCCCTCGGCTTGCATCGTGGAGCTGCCGTCAAAGCCCCAAAGGGGCAAGTCGGCAAGAGTGGGTGGCGCGTCAAACTCCTTGAGCTGGGTTTTGCCGCGCAGTTCCGGAATCGGCTTCTTCCCATCGAGCCAGATGTACTCAAGTTTGTACTTTGCCATGGGTCTCCTTTGGGTGGAAATTTGATGTCGAATAGACACTTAAATCCTAGGGCCCGAAGCATAAGGACCTCGTGAAGATTTGGCCGGGAAATCGACTTATCGATGATGCGCCACGAGCATCATGATCAAAAGAATGGCAACCGGGATGAGCGCCAGGCCGGAGTAATAAAGAATCTTGCGCAGCCCGTGGCTCTTGCGCTTTTTCCAGTCTTGCAATTCGGGACGGTCGGCAACGCCGACCTGGTCGAGATGCTGCAGATCCCGTGCAAATTCGCGCGCATTCGCGTAGCGATTCTTGGGGTCCCGTTCCAGCGCCCGATAAATCACTTCCTGCAGTTGCGGAGAGATGGAAGGCTCGGCGACGCTGGGGGGCATGGGGTGGTTGAGCAGGCGATCGTTGATGACTTCCATAGGAGTGGAACCGGTGAAGGGCAGGCGGCCGGTCAGCATTTCGTAAAGGATCACGCCCATTGCGTACACATCGGAGCGGCCGTCTCCGCGCTTTCCTTTCACCTGCTCGGGAGAGATGTAATTCGGGGTTCCGAGTGCTGCGGTGAGGTTGGCGTACGTCAGGCGCTTTGCAGCTGCATCTCCGGCGATGCCGAAGTCAATCAGTTTTACGTGGTCATTGGAGTCGACCATGATGTTCTCAGGCTTCAGGTCGCGATGCACAACTCCATTGTCGTGAATGTACTGGAGAGCATTCAGCACATCGACCGCGATGCGGATGGCGCGCTGGGGATCGATGCGCCCCTCGTCCAGAATCTGGCGGAGCAACCGGCCCTCGCACCACTCCATCACCATGTAAATGCGGGAACGCTTTTCGCCCCCGAAAACTCGCATCACGCATGGGTGGCTGAGCTTTTCTCCAATGGCGGATTCGCGCTGAAATCGATCGAACAGAATTGGATCGGCTTCGAGGTCTGGGTGAGGAACCTTGAGGGCGACCACGCGGTTGTCGCGGGTGTCGACGGCGCGGTAGATGCTGGCCATTCCGCTGCGCGCGACCGGCGCCTCAATGCGATAAGAATCGATCAGTTCGCCCGGTTCAAGAGCGTCAAAAAAGCCCATGTCAGCGCCGTTCTCCAGTTTGGATATCTATTGATACTGTATCGGGATTTCGGCGGCAGAAGGTAAGGAAACCGTAAGAAGGTCAGCTGGGCAGGCGATAGGGACGGCCGCGGTACATCCCGACCTGTTCCACGGAACGGACGCGTATTACCTGCGCCGTGGTGTTGTCATTGCCGTCGACTTCAACCGCTCTGGCCACCAGTTCGCCAGCAATTTCGTTCAGGTCCTTGCCGGATTGCGATGCGATGGCCGCTAATTCGCGAACCGGCAGCTCATCGTGGAGGCCGTCGGTGCAGAGTACCAGCGTGTCGCCCGGCTGCAGCGAGATCGCGTTGGTCTCTGGAGCGACAAACATCTCCGGCCCCAGCGACCTGATGAGAACGTGGCGCGAATCAGATTCGGCGATATCCTCTGCCGAAATCAAGCCAAGCTTGCGCTGCTGGTTGACCATCGTGTGGTCGTCGGTGATCTGGCGTGCTTGTCCCTTTCGAACCAGGTAGCATCGCGAGTCGCCAACGTGAGAAACCACCGCCTGGTCGTAGCGGAGCGCGCAGGTCACGAGCGTGGTTGCCATCTGCTTGCCGCGGAATTCGGGCTGCAGGCGGCAATCATGCACAGCCGCGTTGGCGTGTTGCACGAGACGCGGTACGAGGCCAGTCAGCAGGGTGCCATGCTGCGCCTGTGCGAATTCCTCCGTGATCACCTTAACGGCAGTCATGGAAGCCACTTCGCCAAGGTCCATGCCGCCTACGCCATCGGCGACAGCAAACAGGAAACCGAGCGCGCGCGCCTCGTGGCGCGAAGTAGGGATGAAAGCTCCCATCGAGTCTTCGTTGTTGGTACGGACTTTCCCGGGATCACTCGCCTGTCCGAACTGAATATCCAGCATGGGCGCCGCCGCCTGAAGTATCTTTCCTGATTGTCGCTGAAAGTTGGAAACGATGCTTAAAAGGCCATCGGGTGGCGTCTCTTCATTTTGCCATCAGCAAGCGCAAGGGAAGAGGAGCCACCCGATGGGAAGCAAACAGAGCTAACGCGCGGTGACGGTCTGCTTATCGAGCAGGATCGCCTTGCCCTTCTTCTTCGAGGATTTTACGAAGTAGTAGGCGCCGTACAGGCCCCACACAGCCGGAGATGCCGAGCGCGGTCAGGGGTTCCATCTTGGTGCCCAGGTTGAAGAACGGTCCGATGATGTAGAAGGCCATGCAGGTGAGATTGGCCAACAGACCGAAGCCCGGGATGAGGGTGTGAAGCAGGAAGTTGTGATCGGGACGCTTGTGGTAGGCCACGATACACAGGAAGCAGCTCAAGGCGTAGAGGATGAACGTGCCGAAGTTCGAAGTGAGAGTAATGGACAGCAGCGAGTTGGGCAGCTTGGCCATGGTGTCGTGGGGCAGATAGCCGAAGTTGGAGAAGATATTGTGAGGGAGCGCGGCGATGGTGGCGTCGGTAGGGGCGCCGGCGTCGCCGAAGACCAGCGACACGGCGATGACACCGATCACGGCGGAGATGACGGCCAGGGTCCAGATGGCGCGGCGCGGCGAGAGCGACTTGTCATGCAACATGCCGAAGTGCTCGGGAGCTTCGTCGTCCTTGCCCATCGCGTAAGTCACGCGAGCGCCGGTGTTCATGCAGCTCAGCGTTGTTCCGATGAGAGCGAGGAACACGGTGAAGGCCTCGATGAGCATGAAGTACTTGCCGTTGCCGTGGCCGAGCAGGCCGTCGCCCACGATGATCATCATGTCGCCGATGGGAGCTGCGGAGGCCGAGGCACTTTGCATGCTGTATCCGGAGTTCAGGAAGTAATTGGCTGCGAAATACTCGAACAGATAACACAGCACCCCCTGAATCAAGAGCGAAGCGATGACGGCAATCGGGATGTGCTTGGTTGGATTTTTAGCTTCGCCTCCCATCGCGGTCACCGATTCGAAGCCGACCAGGATGAGGATGGCGACAGTGGCCTGGATGAACACGTAGCTCAATTTGTGAACGCCGAGGACCGATTTTGCGGTGGGGTGGGTGAGGAAGTTGCCGCTTGCGTCCTTCTCGGGATAATCGATCGTGAACGGAACCGGTTTGCCGGCCGCATCGAGCAGGGCAACAGGAGCGCCGCTCGCGTCGCGTACGGTGGTTCCGTCTTTGGCGGTGGCGAACTGGTAAGTGTAGGTTGCCAGCGACTGCGAGTCGTACTGGTACGCAGGCGCGCCGGCAGGATGGTTGGCGCGATAGCCGAGCGCGAGAACGCTGAACAGCACCAGTGCGGAGATCTGCACGATGTTGATGGCCAGGTTTACAGCGGTGGAGGCTCCGGCGCCTTTCGACGCGATCCAGGCCACGAAGAAGGAGAAAACCACGGCAACAAGAGCCATAAAGAGCGGACCGGGATTGGATCCGCTGAGGAAGGACGGGAACAGGAAGCCCACCACATAACCGACAAAGATGCCGGTAGTGGCTACCATCACTCCGGGATAGACCCAGTAGTAAAGGTGCGAGCCCCAGCCGACGATGAACTTGGCGATGCGGGCGTACTTGAAGGACGCATCCTTCGAAAGCATGGCTTGTTCAGCGTAGTAGTAGCTTGAGCCTGTGCCTGGATAGAGTTTGGAAATCTCGGCATAGGCGACCGCTGTTGCCAGGCAGAGGAGAAGCGCGGCGACAATGCCCAGCCACATGGTGGGCGCGGTGGACGGTTGACCCGCGACGCCGGTGTTGGCCTGAATTTGGAAAGTGAGCCACAGAAACGCGCCGGGAGCAATGAGAGCCATCGCGTTGCTGGTCAACCCGGTTAGACCCAGTGTGGCCTGCATTTGCGGTGCTTTTGATTCTGCCATTCAGATTTCTCCTGGAGTGATGATTGGGTGAATCGGCCTCCGGACGGCTGTCCGGAATGGTTGAGGTCTCGCCCGTCTCTGTTCCAAGCCCGGGACTCGGCGCGCTGAGCGTTCGTGTGTTGTGAAGATGGTAGGTGTGCGGGAATAAGGATGAAATGAAGAACCCTGATTCCCGCACCGTCGTGAGGTTTTACCGTTTGGGCGCGATGATCAGGATCAATCCCGCCGACACGGTCGTCTGGCTATCGGTCATTACGGTCGAGTCTTTGTGGAAGACATTGTGATCTGACCAGTCGCGGCGCGCTTCCAGACGGCTGACAAGCCCGTATTTCAGGTGGTATTCGTAGGTTCCGGTGAATTCCTTCAGCGTTTGAGCCGTTCCCGTTGCATAGCCGCTGTTGTCATTCAGGAACTCGATACGTCCCGCCACAGCTTGCTGGGGCTTGAACTGTTCGTGCGCGGCAAACGCTATGCCGGACCAATAGTTCCTCGAGTCGTCGCCCTGTCCGTTCGTGAGCGAGTTCTTGTTGGCGCCCAAGATCAAAGTTCACATACGCATTGAACTTCGCGTTCGGGCGTCAGTAGCAGCGTGGTGTCGAAGAGGTTGCGATAGGCGTTCTGCCCAGGCGCATTCTGCGGCCCTGTGTACACATTCAGATTCCACGTGTACTTGGGTTCAACCAGTGCGCTGGTGAGGCCCACCGTTACGCCGCCGGTGTCCTGCGTGATGGTATTCCAGCCATTAACGAGCTGGACCCCAATCGTCTCGGTCTTGCTGACCGGCATGGAGGAGCGGAGGCCGAAGTGCCAGTAGGGAATTGCCCAGGCAAACAGCAGCGAGCGCGAGTAGTTCCAGTTGTCTTTGGCTTCGATGGTTTCCGCGCCGGCCGAGGTCACCCACTTGCCCAGATCCACTTCAAGACCCTTGGCCTTCGCGGGTTTCAACGACACATACGCCTGCTCGACAAATTCCAGCTGGTTCTTGGGGTTGATGAGCCGGTTGGTACGGCCATAAATAAAGTCGAAGTGAGCGCCGATCGGTGCGGGGTCGTGATTCAGCGTCAGTTTCGCCGCGCTGAATCCTGGCTGGTTGGCGTCATCGTTGAAGTTGTAATAGTCGTTCATCTTGCCATTGGCCGACTCGGTGGGGTTGTTGGGGTTGTAGGTGTAATAGCCGTCCAGAAAGCCGCTCACGTCCATCTTTGCGACGCGCCATGGCTTCGGGTCCGCAGGGGCGGCGGCTGCATCGGCGGCCGCTGGCGCAGCGGCGGGAGCGGCAGAGGTCGCCGGCGCGGGTGTGGAAGGCGGGGGGGTTGAAGGTGTTTGCGTCTGCGCGATTGTTACCATGCCGGCCAACATGGCGCTCACTGTCAACAAAGTGCGAATGCTTGACCTCAAGTTCATCAAGGGCGTACACGCTTTCTCCACCGCAGATTGCAGCAGTGGGGTCATGATCGGTTTTCGAACAAAAACTCCGCACGCCTGCTCGTGGAAGCCGGCGGAGACGCCAAATGGATTAAGCGATGCAGAGCCACGAAACCGCACTCAGAACGGTGCGTTATGGTTCGGTCATTGAGCCAGTCCACGCAAAATTACGCGGACACGGCACTAAGGGTCGTGGGGTGACTCCCGCAACTCAGGACTCAACCAGTAAGGATTGCGATTAGCTGTAGTTGACCAATCTCACCGTAAGGATGCAATCAGGAATGGCGGGTCAAAACGCCGCACGTCGTAAGGACCGAATAAAGAATCTGTTAAAATTCTGATCAAGCTCGTTTCCACCCACGAATGCCTTTTCTTCTGAAGGCATATCCGAAACTTGGGTTCCACGTTGAGTCGCAATTCGCATCGGGCGGCTTGAAGCACCGCAAGTGTACGATCGCAACCTTGGTCAGCAAACCGCGCGGCTCTTTCGACGCGCAAACGCACTCAAAGAGATGGACTTACAGTCCAGTCCCTGAAGGGTGAGTGTACCCAGGGAAGGCTGGTGACGGATTGTCGGGATTGCATCCAATCAGGGGATTCATGGGCGCGTTCCGCCCCCGCAAGCTTCCACGGATGCTGCGGATTTTGCGTACCCACCGGCTGTCCGGCCGCGAGCGTTCGGCCGCCGCGCAAATGGCAAATATGCTTGAGTTTACGCGACGCACGCTGCAGATGAACCTGAGCGAGAAGCCAGGCGAGAAGCTAGCCGAACACATAGAGAGGTTGTTTGGGCTTTCGGCGGTGGCAATCTTTGACGCCGATTTGCATGAGGTCTATAAGGCCGGGAACTGGCATGTGGATCCGATCGAACTGGTCCAGAACGTGTACCACTTCGAGACATCGGACGACGATCCGGGAACCGGAATCGGCCGGCGGGTGATTCGGCTAGGGGCGGTGCCTATTGGAAGCCTTGTGGTGCGCGGCGAGACCAGCCCTCTGACAAACAGTCTTCTGGCGGCGGTTATTGCCATCACTTTCGACCGGTATCGCGCGACGGCCAACGAAGGCCGCATCGAGGCGGAGCGCCATGCCGAACAAATGCGCGCCACGGTGCTGGATAACCTGGCACACGCCTATAAGACCCCACTGACGGCGATCCGGGCTGCCAGCAGCGGCCTCTTCGAGATGGGCAGGCTGTCCCCGGGGCAGGCTGAACTGGTGTCGCTGATCGACGAACAAGCCAACCTTCTGAATGAATTGACGACCCGTTTGCTGACCACGGCCCGGCTCGAATCCGTTGCCCCTGACGGTTCGATTGCCGCCCTGGACCTGAAACCCGTTGTGGTCGCTCCGCTGATTGACGAAGTGATCGCAGGCCTCGGCGAGCGCTCGGGAGGCGCGGAGATCCGGGTCAAACTTTCTGATGAGGAACTCACGCTTGGCTGCGATCGCGGGTTGTTGGGGATGCTGCTGAGCCAGTATCTCGACAATGCGTGCAAATACTCGGACGCGGGGTCTCAAATCACGGTGCGCGCCGAGCGGGCGGGCAACGAGGTTCTCTTCTCGGTGCATAGCGTGGGATCAGTGATTCCTTTAGCAGAACGCGAGCGCATCTTCGACCGGTACTATCGCTCCTCATCTTCGTCCACGCGCGCGGCCGGCACTGGAATCGGCCTTTCGATCGCCAAGCGGGCGGCACTCGCTCATCAAGGTTCGGTATGGGTTTCAAGTGGCGAGTCCGATGGCACCACTTTTTACGCTGCTATTCCCGACCATCACGTTGCAGGCTTACGACCCGCTGACACCGCGGCGGACACACAAAGGAGCACCTCATGACTCAGTCGACCCTTCGAGTTCTGGTTGTTGACGATGAACCGGCGATCCGCCGCGCTCTTCGGCCTCCGCTCGTCGAACTGGGATTCGAGGTGATCGAGGTTTCCCGGGGAGAGATGGCGCTCGATGTGCTGCGCACGGAAACGTTTGACGCAGTGCTGCTGGATGTGAACATGCCGGGCATCGGCGGCATCGAAACGCTGCGTCGCATCCGGGCCTCGGCGCCGCGGTTGCCGGTTCTGATGCTCACGGTTCGCGATGGCGAGAACGAGAAGGTGCAGGCCCTGGAGATGGGGGCCGATGACTACGTGACCAAGCCATTCGGCGTGCGCGAACTGGTAGCGCGCATTCGCGCGGCTGTCCGGCGAGCCCATGCCCCGGCGCGCGCCGAGGATGCGCCGATCGACATCGGAGAAATTCGACTGATACCCTCGCGCCGCAGCGTGACCAGGCGCGGCGAACTCATTCACCTGACGCGTAAGGAATTCGACATTCTTCATTGCCTGATGAGTCGCGCGGGCCGGGTGGTGACTTATGCTCGGTTGCTGACCGCGGTGTGGGGCGCGGAGTGCCGGGAGGAAGTAGAGTACCTTCGGACGTTTGTTCGCCAGCTTCGCAAAAAGATCGAAGATGATCCCGCGCACCCCGTGTATCTTCTGACGGACCTGTACGTCGGCTATCGCTTTGCGGATCCGCAGATGCTGGAGGAAAAACTGTCGCGCGATGTGCCCATGCTGCCCAATGGACACAATGGCGGGGGTGAACCGCATTCGTCGGCATCCGCATCGAGCGGAGGCTGTTGAATCAAGTCGCAGATCTATCACCGACCCGGTGATCAGAGTGTCAACAGGCCGGCCCTGAATGTAGATCGGTCGCTGCTACCATGGACCTGCTGACGTGATGCGCGAACACCTGGCTACCCTCGTTGAAGATTTCCGACGCTACGACCGCGAAATTGCAGTAGTCCGTTATCAAGGGAATCGGCGCCGCGTGGCAACATACGGCGATATCGCGCGGCTCGCGGGCCGCTTTGCCGCACTGCTTGCAGCACGGAATATTGGAACCGGTGACCGCGTCGTTCTGTGGGCGGAGAACAGCGCCGAATGGATCGCCGCATTTCACGGGTGCATTCTGCGTGGAGTGCTGGTGGTCCCGCTCGATGCGTACGGCAGTGCCGATTTTGCCGCGCGTGTTGCGGCCGATGTGCAGCCCAGGCTTGCAGTGGGCGACGCGCTTCTTCTGCGGCAACTGGCTGATGACGGGCGACTGCCGTTTCCGCGTGTTGCATTCGAAGAGTGGAGCACAGTCCTTCCGGAGATGGAAGCCGGCCCGGTTGCAAATCTGGGACGCGATACACCGCTGCAGATTCTGTTTACCTCCGGCACTACGGGAGATCCGAAGGGCATCGTGCACACGCACGGCAATGTGCTGGCCAGCGTGGAACCGATCGAAAACGGAGCGCAAAAGTATCTGCGCTATGAGAAATACGTTCATCCACTGCGCTTTCTGCACACGCTTCCGCTGAGCCACGTCTTCGGCCAGACGATGGGGTTATGGATTCCACCGATATTCCGGGCGCAGGTTCACTTTGAGAGCCGGCTGGTGGCGCCGCGGCTGATCGAGACAATCAAGCGCGAGCGGATCTCCGTGCTGGCAGCGGTGCCGCGGGTTTTTGCGCTGCTCAAGACGCATCTTGAATCCACGCGGCCGGGCCTGGCCGAAGAGGTCATACAGGCACGGGGCATTCGAGCCTGGAAAAAGTGGAGTCGTTTTCGTGGCGTGCACAACGCATTTGGGTTCAAGTTCTGGGCACTCATCTCGGGCGGCGGTGCGCTGCCTGCCGCGGTGGAGCAGTTCTGGAATGCGCTGGGGTTCGTGGTGGTGCAGGGCTACGGCATGACGGAGACAACGGCGCTGATCACGCTGAACCATCCGTTTCATGTCGCGAGCGGCACCATTGGCAAGCCGCTGCCGGGGCGCGAGGTCAAGATCGGCGCGGACGGAGAGGTGCTGGTGCGGGGCCCGATGATCTCGACGGCAACCTGGTCCGGCGGGCAGCTTCGCGAGCGGGAGGATGAGTGGCTGGCGACCGGCGACCTGGCCGAAGCGCAGTCTACCGGCGAGTTGCGATTTCTAGGCCGCAAGAGCGAAGTGATTGTGACTGCGGCGGGCGTCAACATTCATCCTGAAGACCTGGAAGCGGCTATCGAAGAACAGCCCGGCGTGGCGGCGTGCGCGGTCGTGGCCGTGGAGACGGCGTCGGGCCCCGAGGCCTTCGCCGTACTCGCCATGCGCGGCTCCGCCGACCTGGCGGGGCCGGCAATCGAGGCAGCAAATGCGAGGCTCGCCGAATTCCAGCGAGTCCGCAGGTGGGCAATCTGGCCGGAGCCAGACTTGCCGCGAACCTCCACGGGCAAGGTGCGTCGCAAAGCCGTTGCCGAGTGGCTTTCGGGCAGGCAGAGCGCGGCCAACGGGGCGCGTTCGGCAGGTGGAACCTTTGCACCGTCGTCCGATTGGCTCCTCGCCTTGATCACGCAAATCACCGGCGAAACGCCGCTCGGTTCGGGCGATGAGCAACGGCTGGCGGATGACTTGCACCTCGATAGCCTCGGGCGCGTGCAACTCGCGGCGGCGATCGAAGAGAAGCTTGGCATGCCGCCCGAGAGCGGCTTTCTTGAACAGGTGCAGACGCTCGGGGATCTGCGCAGGCTGGTTGCCGCCGATGGGAATCATCTTCCGCAAAGCGTGGTGCAACCGTTGCCGCAAGACGGGCAGCCAGCTCCGATGCGGGAGTTTCAAGCTTCGGATGAAGTTGAGCCGATGGTGACCGATGCAGGTCCATCGAGCAACTCCCATTTTCGTACTGCCAGCCCGGCGATCCCAGAGGCCCCGACACGCGCATACCTTTATCCGACCTGGCCATGGAGCAAGCCGGTCCATTGGATGCGGGTTGCGTTTTTGGAACTGATTGCTCGCCCGCTGGTCTGGTTGCTCGCTGACCCGCGCGTGGTGACGCCGGCCGGAGGTAGCGCGTTTGCCAATGCGACCGAGCCAATGCTGATCATTGCCAATCATGTGACGGCGTACGATGGACCGCTCGTCGAATACGCACTTCCGGGGCGGTTGCGACGCCGCATCGCGGTTGCCATGTCGGGCGAGATGCTTGAGGACTATCGACACTTCCGCAACCCGGAGAACGGCAGGTTCTTCCCCTTCGGCCCCCCCGCCTACCTGCTGGTGACCGCGTTCTTCAATGTGTTTCCGCTGCCACGTAGCCGTGATTTTCAACGCAGCTTCACGCATGCGGGCGATGCGCTGGACCGTGGGTTCCACGTGATGATTTTTCCGGAAGGCGCTCGATCAGCCGCTGGGAATCTCGCGCGTTTCCGGCCGGGCATCGGACTGCTGGTGAAGCAATCGAATGCGCCCGTGCTACCTATTGCCATCCGCGGGTTGGGTGAGTTGAAGGAAAGAGGCCGTCGCTGGTTTCGTTCCGGCAAGATCGAGGTGCGCGTCGGCGAGCCCATCCGGTTCGCGGCGGAAGAGACTGAGATGGCGATCACCGAACGCTTGCATCGCGAGGTGGAGAAGCTCTTGCAGGTCTGAGGCTAGCGAACGCTCGCTGCCGGCATTGCTTCCGGGCGAGTCAGCCTGCCGTAGACCAACGTGCCAATCACGATCAGCGCCAGCATGCCGACCCACGTGAGGCCCGCCATCTGCTCCACTTGCGCAATGCGGAGTTCGACTTCGCGCATGGAACGCCCGGCGAGCACGAAGCCGGGATGAGCACCCCCCACACGCTCAACAACTGCCGCGATGCGTACACCGCGGACACTTCCCAGCACCGGCTGCCAGCTCACTCGTTCCTCTCCATGCTGGCGGACATAATCGAAGACGCCCGCCGGAGGAGCCGGAACCTCGCCGTTCAGTTTTGCCTGGGACGCCAGCGGCCGTCCCCGATCGTCATACGCGATAACAAATGGCGCGAGGCTGCGGGCCATGTCCACATTGCCGGGAGGGACAGCTTGCGATGGGGCGGCGCCGCCTTCGAGAAGCGCGGTTGCATCCGTGGCCAATTGGATCTGGGGATCGTTGGCTCCGGTTCGTAACACTTGTTGCGGAATGGCATACAGCGCCAGCGCGAGTCCGGTGGCAATTCCGGCAAGAATGACGGCGTTGAAAAGCAGGGCAGGGCGGCCGTAGGTTGTTCGCAACATAACCAGGTGCTCCTTGATCAGCGAAGTAATGAGGTCGCGGACGACGAGTACGAGCGTCGAGCGCCGGGAGATGGAGCGGTCAGTGAGGGCATCGCGCAGAGCTTGCCGCATGGGTGGCGCATAGGCTTCACGGAAGGGGGCGGGGTAGAGTCGCAGCGCAGCGACGTAGAGCCGTTCAATAAGGCTGGATGACTGGACAGGCTTCATTGGCGCCCTCCACTCGGAATGAGTCCCAGAGAACGGGCGGAAGCCACCGCGGCATCAAGCCGTTCGAGCTCGGCTGCGAGAGCGGCGTGGCCGCTTGCGGTCAGGCGGTAGTAGCGGCGGCGCTCGTCGTCGGAAAGCCCGGTTTCCTCAACCAGGCTATCGCGCATCAGGCGATCGATCGTGCCGTAGAGGGTGCCCGGTCCCATCGGAACGCTGCCACCCTGCGGAGTGCGTGCTTCCTTCATGATGGCGTAACCGTGCTTGTCGCCTTCGGCGAGTGCCAGCAGGATGGCGAAGACGGCGGGCGAAAGGGGAATGGGATTTAGATCGGAGGCCACGGAACCGAGTATATCCGAATCAGATATATCTGCAACAGATATTTATTGAGCTGGGTGGTCGGGCTTCAACACCGGGGCACGGAGTGGCGTGGTCTCGATCTCGATGCGCGTGTCTTTGGGGAAGTCGACGTCGTGGCCGGGCCGTAAAAAGTTCTCGTACGCTGACAGTGCGGCGGCGTAGAAACCCAGACCGGCTGCGAAATTTCGATTGCCGGCGGCGATTCCCACGACTCGACCAACGAGACCGAAGCCATTGGAGGAGACTCCCGTCTGGACGGTGAGATTTCCGTCATTGTCCAGGGCGCGCCCGGCGAGCATGGTGAGAAGGAGGGGAGCGATCACGCTGGACTGGCTTTTGGGGGAAACTGTGCCTTCGGCGTCCAGCGAAAGCCCGGTGGTTCCCTGCGCCGTCGCACCGGAAAGTGCGCCCTCTACGGGTTGGCCATCGGCGTTCATTCCAGCTCCTTGAGGGAAACGCACCTGCTGGAAGGTGAAGCGCAGTTTTCCGTTGCGGCCGAGCGAGCGTGCCGACTTTGCGGTGGTGACCTTGCCGACCAGTACCGATCCTTGCGGAACGACGAGCTGCCGGTCTTTGTCGAAGACGGGTTCGACCACCAGGGCCTGCACCGGATCTCCAGGCTTGGCGTTGGCGGAGGTGACCTCGCTGTCGAGCAAGGCACGAACGGACCAGACTTCCGGCCGCCCGGGGACGGTGGTCGAGACCGGTAGAGGGGAAGCGGTGGTTACTTCGTCCGAGATTTGCACGGGGGCGGCAAGTTCGAAGGTCCACGCCGTGTGCGCCGGAATGCGCTCGGGATGGTAGGGGAGCTGGTGATAGAGCAGGTCAAGCGCGCGCTGTCCGCGGCCGGGATCGGTAAAGAAGGCAACCTGCTGGTGGAGACGCGTCTTTGCCTCATCCCAATACTTCCCGATGAACGATCGTTTCGGCGCGGCGCCGGGCGCGAAGAGACGCAGTACCGGCGCACCGGTTGCGGCTCCCGTGGTTTCGAACGGAATGGAGCCATCGGGCAGAGAGAGCTGCTCGAATTGAACCTTCGCGATGTGAAAAGGGGTCAGATCGCCGCGCAATCGTGCATGCCAGCGAGTCTTGCGGTCAGGGTCAAGTTCGACCACCTTTCCTTTGACCGGGGTGTTGGCGGGTACCACGAGATTGCCGTTGACGTAGAGCGGATAGACCAGGCGAGCGTCAATCGACTCACCGGCCTTCATGGGATAGTTGCGCGGGGTTTCGACCTGAAGGCAGGTTCCCGCGGGAAGAATTGGCTTGGCGGGCGGCACTCGGGGTGCTTCGCTTTCTGGGGTAGGCGGTGCGGGTTTCTCTGGACGGTGCTGGAGCGACTGAGTGAACATTGCGCCTGGGGCCAGGAGCACTGTGGCGAAAATTACGGTGGACAGAAGAGGTCTATATAAATACATCGGAAAGAAGCGCAACCTCACGAGTCGAGTCTAGTCCTAGAGACGGCGCGAGCTTTCGAAGGAGATCATGAATTCCTCGTCATCTCTTCACGCAGTCCGGTAATTTCTTTCATGAGCCCGTCAATACGCGCGAGAAGTTCATCGTGGTGTTTGTCGGCTTTTGAGGGCTCGACAGATTCTATGTAGAAGCTGCCATTGGGCTCAAGAACACAGCGGGCAACCTGGTCGAGTTGATCGAATCCCTGGTGGTGGATCGCCTCTAACAGTTCCTCGCGAGTGAGAGATTCACGCTGCAGGGCGCCAACATCCACCTGGCCATCGCGCACCAAAGTAGTCGCGCCCCCCTCAAGCATGCGGGTGAGGCGCGGCGAATTATAAAGCGTGCGCACCACCAGCCAGTTGATGGCGAGCAGACCGAATGCGCCAATGATGCCTCCACTCACGGAGTTGTCATCACCGATGATCGCATTCTGCACTGTGTTGGAGAGCGAGAGGAGCACCACCAGGTCGAACGGATTCAACTGGGCCAGTTCGCGCTTCCCGAACAGGCGGAGCAGCACAACCAGCACAAGATAGACGATGACGGGTCGAAGCAGCTTCTCGAGAATGGGAAGCGGCAGGTGAAACATGTGATCGTAGAGCGTCGGCAGCATGGCACGAGAATACCGCCTCAGGGCGAGACCTGAACCGTAGGCACACATCGATGGTTCTGGCATCGTCGTTCGGGTGCAGCGCGGCTCGGTAGGGACCACCCCGAAGATGCTCCCCAATCCGGGATTCACACGGGAGATTTGCAGGCGGTCGTTCGGGAAGCCGCTTGAGACGGCTCTACTTTTGCGCGGTAGCGCCGGCAAGCTGCTGGTTCTTGTATTCCGACGTGAAGAGGGTGGCGCGCGTGTGATAGGCGCCGCCGCCGGATTCGCCGTAGGGAACCACCTCTGTATCCACGACGGTCTTCAGAGGGAGGATCAGGGTCTTGTCGCCGACGGTGACCGGGCCGTAATCGATGCGCGTGTCTACCTGGTGCACCACCTCAGAGGGCTTGAGCTCGGCTTCAGTGATCATGCGGACAACAGTGCCGCTTTCGGGATCGATGAAGAACTCACCGTGATACGGGGTGACCGCTTTATAGGGACTATATTCAGTGTTCGTCTGCAAGTTGCCTTTCGCGCCGCCGCCCGCGCCCGCAGAGCCTCCGGGCTGGCCCACGCCGTTCTGTCCGCTGAAACGAACGCTGCCCGCCTGGTCGATCTTGGGGAAGGCGGAGACGTTGACTGTGTAGTGGGACTTCTTCTTGGGTACCTCAAACGAGAACACCGCAGCCGGCTGGCCGTTGATCAACTCCCAGCGCAGCCACTTGACCGTTCCCGCATCCCGGGCCTCTCCCCAGACCTGGGCCAGATTCGGGTCCGGCTGCAAGAGTGCGATCATGCCGTTGGCGCCCCAGCGCGTCTTGTCCTCGGGCAGCTTCTCCTCACCGTGATTGCTGTAGATGGTGGCGTCGGACGCGTTGATGTAGTGGACAAATTGATAAGCATTCACAAAGGAGGATCCAGTCGACACGTCGGTTGCGCTGCCATGCATCCCGGAACTGGGCGCAAGTGCTTCGACATTGTCCTGGAATCGCAGCGTAGTGCGGGTGGCGGTTACGGCAGGAAGCTGCGCGAAGGTCTTGGTGGCATAGGAGTCAGCCTTGGCCAGCAATGCCTGCTGCGCCGTTGCATCAGGTGCAGGAGTGGTAGGGATATCGGTGGGTGGCGGAGCTAGCATCGCGCTGCGCGCCTCCAAAACGTAGATCTGCTCGGTCGAAAGTTGGCCCGGAACCTCGGCAGCGAGGCTGTTCATCATGGTGCGGGTAAGTTCCTCGGTCAGCTGCACCTGCTTCAGTGCGTTTGCCACATCGGCGTCACTCTTGCCCTGCTTTTGAAGAGTGAGCAGCATGTCCTTCAACTCGCCAACAGTGACCTTTTTTGAGGCCGGCCACGCCGGAATCGACGCCAGCAACAAAAGCACGATGCATCCTGTTACGTTTCACGCTCTGAATCCTCCAATTTGGAAGGGCGCCGAAATTGTAACTCTCGCCGGCGCCGTCCGACTAAAACGATTTTGCTTGCATTGGACCGGTGCGGAGTTCTCCCGCGGGGACGGTGATGGACCCAATGCGCCCCGAGTTCTCGTCCACTACCAGCACGCGAAGGGAGGCCAGACCGGGGTGCATCTCGATGGCGCGCTCAAACGGCACACCTTGTGCCAACACATTTTGATAAGTGGATGGTTTGAGGCGAAGGCCGAGCGTCTCCCCTTCCAATTGCGCATGCAGGCCCGCATCGTCGCGCTGGATAAAAAAGATGTCGAGCTTGTCAGTCCAGCGACTGCCCCGCTGCTCCATTCCGAGATCGCCCGCGGCGATGTTGAGCTTGATTGAGACGCCCGAGCCACTGGGTGAAACCCGTACGTCCACTCCGATTTCGGTCACATCTGTCGGACGCCATATGGCCTGTCGGAAGCGATCCTTCAGAGTCGCAGGCTCCCTTGCATAAAGAAAGCCGCTTCGGTAGCGAAGGCTTACACCGCGGCGCCCGGCAAGCTTGACGGTCAGCTTGTGGTATTGATCGTCGGCAGGACCCTCGGGAGAGAAGCTCAACTGATAGGTAGCGTGCCCGTCCTCCACGATGCCGGTGAGGGCGGCAGACAGGTCCCCCGAGCGGCGAATCGTACGGCCTCCCGTCGCCGACGCCAGATCGCGAACCGTGCCCTGAATCGGATGGATATCCTGGCTCATCGCGGCGGTGATGCGGCCCGCCCCATTGTCTCGCATTGAGGGGGTGCTCCCGCCGCTTCCGCCCGCCGCGGCCGCGGTGGCGATGTTTTCTGCTTGAGCCGGCTCAAGCTGCACGCTGGCGTGCTGGGTGTCGGCCGTAACGGTTCCGGCTTCCAGTTGCGACACGTCAAATGGATACACCGCCGCATGGGCCTCGTTCATGGCTTCCTGGGCGCGCAGAGCGAACGACGCAATGTCTTTCGGGCTCTTGTCGGGGCCCACTTGCTGATCCTGCCAGTCGGCAAGAACGTTATCGCTCGACACCCAGATCAGGTTCTTGTGGCCAGGAATGGAGGCGAGATGACGGGCAACCTGGGCGAGGACGATCAGCGAGGACCGGGCCGGATTGCTGCCCATGGTCAGGAGTTGCGGATCTACTGGCTGGTCGGCATCGGGGACGTCATTGTGATTTCCATTCACCGAGTTCAGGTCGGCGACGTTGTGCACATACTCGAACTGCTGGCGATTGCGGGTTTCTTCCTCCTGAGCCGCCGAAAGGGACTGCGCTGTGGGCATAAACCTCTTGAGCCGCTCGATGAGTGCGGCATGATTGCTCGTGACTTCGATGAGGACGTGGAAGCCGAGTCCGTTCATCGTGTAAAGCCCCACGCGCTCATCAGCAGGAAGCGTCCCCAGGAACTTCAGCATGTGGTTGCGCGCGTTCTGCATGTCGCCCCAGGCGATGTGGCTTTCGTCCACCAGCAGAATGGTTCCCGCGGCATCGGGCTTTGCCTCAGCTGAAGCTGGAGCGACCGGGTCCGGCGCGCGGTTGGAAAAATCGTGCTGAGGTGGTTCGATAGGCGCGGGAGGCGGGGCTGCCGTTTGGGCCGGGGTCGGGGGAGCAGCGAAGAAGCGGATCTCCTGCTTCCGGCCCCCATCATAGACCTCGAAGTCTCCGGGCTTCAGATCGGTGACGGGATGTCCTTTCTTGTCGGTCGCCACCAGGCCGATGTCGACGAGCCGGGAGGTGACTTTGAGCGAGAACCCTGTGTCGCCCTGGGAAGCCCCGGATGGAATGTCGGGGACCCCATCGACGGCGCTCATGACGATTTCGGGGACGACCGGCTCGGCAGTTGCTGAAGGCGGGGGCGCCGCGGCCGCCGTTGGCTGGCTGACGGCGGCAGCCGAAGCGGATGGCTGGTTCGAATCGCCGGCAACTGGAGAAGCGGCCGCCGCTCCGGCGACTGGCACGGGAGCTTCGTTTGTGATTGAGGGTGTTCTGCTCCGGCGTCCCTGGCCTCGGCGATCCTGGAGAGGAGGCTTCTTCAAGGATGCGAGCGCTCGAGCCGAGTCGATGGTAGTCCTTGAATTCGGTTTCGTTGA
The DNA here is from genome assembly GCA_963744185.1 of uncultured Acidobacteriota bacterium. Taxonomy (GTDB): domain Bacteria; phylum Acidobacteriota; class Terriglobia; order Terriglobales; family Acidobacteriaceae; genus Telmatobacter. The sequence goes on from CAVUSR010000006.1 coordinate 479,567, forward strand.
GCAAAAGCATCGCACCGGCGGGACCGCCGCTTTTGACTGTTTGCCATGCACCGCTGCTGGCCGTCGCGGCAGCCAGGGTCGAGCCTCCTGCCTCTTCGATCGAAACTGCCAGGCTGCGAACCGGGCACACGAAGGCGCGATCGCCGATCGGAACAAGCCCATACTCAACAACCGTTGCGGCGCGGGATATGGGATCGCCGGGCTTCAGTTCGGCTTCCAGCGTGATGCGCAATACCGCTCCAGTCGTAGGGTCGATGGAGATCTCGCCGTGATAGCCCGGGGTTGCATTGAAGGGCACCGCGTCTTCGGGGGAAGGCAGGCCTCCGTAGGCTGAAGCCGGAGAGTTTCGTGGGCCGGCCTTGGTGAAGACGGCTCGATTGTTGGGGTTGGGGATCGTGCAGCAGTAGTGAACCGCATAGTGCGAGCCGGCCGCCGGGACGGCGTAGCGATAGACCGCAACGATGCCGGAAGGCCCTTGCTCCCAGTGATGAAACGTGGCGGTTCCGTTCACGAGATCGGTGAGCACGACGGCGAGTTCAGGGCCGAATTCGCCCCAGGTGTGCAGGCCGAGTTCCTGCGCACCGGAGGCCTTGGGCACGTCCGAGTCGGAGACCTCCTTGCCGTCGCGGAAGGTCACGGTGCGGGTTGCGGTTCCCACGGGGTGCAGGCCGGCCTTGACTGGCCATTCGCCCTTTTTTAGCACCTGGGGGCTGTCGTCGAAGCGGTGGGTGGTGCGCGACGCAAAGAAGTTAGGCAAAGTTGGGATGGTCTTCGCGACGTAGCCGCGCGCGATCTGAAGTAAACGCAGCTGTTCGGGAGTATCGGGTGGAACCGTGGCGGGAAGTTCGCTGGCGGGCGGGTCGAGAAAGGCCGACTCATCGGAGAGCAGCTGCAGGGCCAGCGCGGTACGAGGCTGTAGCGGCAGATGGGCGGCAAGGCGGCGGAGAGCCGCCGCAGTCAGGCGCTCCGATAGATCCATTCCGCCGATCTGGCGGGCGATGTCGGCGTCGGCGTGATGCTCGGCGATTGCGGCGGACAGCGTCTCTTCCAATTGCGCCACAGAAATACGGCGTGCCGCATGCGCGCTCAACGCCAGAACGCTGGCCAGAGCGAGCAGGATCAGCTTGCGCATCTCACCATACCTCACTCTTGCGGATTACCCTGCAGAATGGACGGCCAAGGCCGCTTCAGGGTTGCTGCATTCTTGATCGAACCGGGAAATGCCCCGAACGCGCGGATAAAACGCATTACGGCGCTGGGAATCCGCACGGTAACTGTACACATCGAAAGCTGCGGTGAACAAATACTGAACAGCGTGGGAGACGGGCGTCCCATCCATCGGCGATCGAGATGTGCAGCGGATTGGTATTCTGGGGCTCGTTTGAGGAGGCCAACGGTGAGGGAAGCGGTTATTGTCGCGGCTGTGCGTACGCCGATCGGGAAGTTCCAGGGCTCTTTGCAGTCCTTCACCGCGCCTCGGTTGGGGGCGTTGGTGGTGCGCGAGGCGGTTCGGCGGGCGGGCATCGACCCGGTGCAAGTGGATGAATGCATTATGGGTTGCGTGCTGCAGGCGGGTCTCGGGCAGAACCCCGCTCGTCAGGCCGCCATCTACGGGGGCTTGCCGCCCGAATCGGCGGCTCTGACCGTCAACCAGGTCTGCGGTTCGGGGTTGCGGGCAGTGGCGCTGGCGGCTCAGGCGATTCAGACCGGCGACGCCGACGTAATGGTGGCTGGCGGTATGGAGTCCATGAGCAACGCGCCTTACCTGCTTCCGCAGGCACGCTCCGGCTATCGGATGGGGAACGGAACGCTGGTGGATGCCATGGTCAACGACGGCCTTTGGGAGGCCTATCGGGGCTTCCACATGGGAGTCGGGGCGGAGATGATCGCGGAAAAGTACGGAATTACCCGCGAGGAGCAGGACGAATTCGCCGTCGAGTCCCACAGGAAGGCGGCGAAAGCCACCGCGGAAGGGTTGTTCCGGGACGAGATCTTGCCGATCGAAGTCCCGGCCGCAAAAAAGGGGGATGCGCCGCGGATTTTCGCGGCCGACGAGGCGATCCGGCCCGAAACGACGGTTGAGATCCTCGGCAAGCTCAAGCCGGCATTCAAGGAAGGGGGCACCGTGACGGCAGGGAATGCACCCGGAGTCAGCGATGGGGCAGCAGCCGTCGTGCTGATGAGTGCGGAGCAGGCTGAGAAGCGGGGGCTCAAGCCCCTCGCGGTGGTTCGCGCGCAGGTGACGGCAGGACGGGAACCGGAGTGGTTCGGTCTGGCACCGATTGACGCGGTGCGCAAGTTGATGCCGAGGGCGGGTTGGGATCTGGGGAGCGTCGATCTTTTTGAGCTGAATGAAGCATTTGCGGTCCAGGCCCTGGCGGTCATCCGGGATCTCGAACTCGACCCCAGTCATGTGAATGTGCACGGGGGCGCGGTTGCGCTGGGGCATCCGATTGGGGCCAGCGGGGCGGCGGTTCTGGTGAAGTTGCTCTCGGCCATGATCCAGCAAGGCAAGAACCGGGGCGTCGCAGCACTTTGCCTGGGGGGAGGCAATGCGGTTGCCATGGCGGTGGAACGGCTCTAGCCGCGCATGAGACGGACATTGCGGATTGCGGCACGGAAAGTGTTCGAAAACGGACAGTCCAATTTGCCAGCGGTCATGCTGATTCTCCTCGAGGCTGAAACGGTCTCCCTCTAAGGCAAGGAAAATAAAACGGATAGCCACATGCCACCTTTGGCATGGCAAGTGCAGCTCCTTGGGCGCAATGGATATCGCTCGCCCTGACATCAAGCTAAAGAAGCGCCGCCAACTATACGTCTGGATTGGTCTGGCAGTCGTGGTTCTCGTCGCAGCCGGATTCGGCGTCTCGCGGCTCAAGCCGGCAGCGCCGACCGTGGATGCCTCCGCCGTCTGGCCCGACACCGTAAAGCGGGGCAACATCGTCCGCCAGGTTCGCGGATCAACCGGTACCCTGGTGCCGCGCGAAGACAGCATTCAGCTGATTCCCGCGCTGACCGACGCCACGGTAGTGCGCATTCGCGTGTTGCCGGGCACCAAGGTCACGAAGGACACGATCCTGATGGATCTCGCTGATCCGCAGCTCGAGCAGCAGCTCTTGAGTGCCAAGTTGGCCGAGCAGCAGGCGGAGGCCGATTACAAGAGCCTGCAGGCCACCCTGCAGAGCACCCTGATGGACAAGAAGATGGTTGCCGCCCAGGTGAACGCGGACTACACGACCAACACGTTGCAGGCGCAAATCGACAAACAATTGCTGGACCTTGGCGTGATCGCGGGAACCCAGTACAACAAATCGAAGAACACGGGCGATCAGTTTGCCGCACAGCACAAGCTCAGCCTGGAGCAACTCGATGTGAACGAGAACGCCGTCAAGGTGCAGCTTGCCTCGTCGCAATCGAAAATCGACCAGGCCAAGACCCTGGTGGATCTATATCAAAAACAGCAAGCCGCCCTCGAGGTTCGGGCCGGGATCGACGGTGAGGCGGCGGCGCTTCCCACGCCAATGCAAGTGGGCACGCACGTGGCGGCCGGAACGCCGGTGGCCGAGGTGATTCAGCTCGACAAGCTGAAGGCGGCCCTGCAGATCGCCGAGACGCAGGCGCACGACATTCTGATCGGTCAGCCCGCGACCATCGATACCCATAACGGCATTGTTCCGGGGCACGTTTCGCGCATCGATCCAACGGTTTTGAACGGAACGCGCACCGTTGACGTATCACTCGATGGGCCGTTGCCTCCGGGCGCGGTGCCGAACCTGAGCGTGGACGGAACCATCGATCTCGAACACTTGAACGATGTGCTCTATGTGGGACGCCCCGCACTCGGCAACGAGAACTCCACGCTGAGCCTGTTCAAGGAAGATCCAGATCACAAGGGCGCCGTACGCGTTCCGGTCAAGGTGGGGAAAGCCTCGGTGCAATACATCACGGTGCTTGACGGGCTGAAAGAAGGCGACACGGTGATTCTCTCCGATATGTCTCGGTACGACGGAGTGGATCGGATTCGGCTGGAGTAACGCACTACGACGACAGCAAAAACTCGAGTGAGAAGGACCGACAAGAGAGGAATTGCATGGCAAACGACAAGCTGATTGAAATTGAGGACCTGACCAAAGTCTTCTACACAGACGAAGTGGAGACGCACGCACTCTCCGGAATTCACCTGACGATTTCGCGTGGTGAATATGTGGCTATGTCGGGGCCGTCGGGCTGCGGCAAGTCGACGCTGTTATCCATTCTTGGCCTGCTGGATACACCCACTGGCGGCAAATACCTGCTCAATAACAAGCCTGTGGAGAACCTGAGCTTCAGCGAGCGCTCGCGCATTCGCAACCAGGAGATCGGCTTCATTTTCCAAAGCTTCAATTTGATCGGCGATCTCACCGTGGAAGAAAATGTCGAACTTCCGCTAACGTACCGTGCGGGCATGCCGTCGGCGGAGCGCAAAAAGCGCGTGAAGGAAGCGTTGGAGCGCGTAAACATGGCGCACCGCATGCGGCATTATCCGGCCCAGCTCTCCGGCGGTCAACAACAGCGTGTGGCCGTAGCCCGCGCATTGGCCGGTTCGCCTTCCATCCTGCTGGCCGATGAGCCTACCGGCAACCTGGACTCGAAGAACGGCGAAGCTGTGATGCATCTGCTCGCCGACCTGCACCGCGAGGGTTCCACCATCTGCATGGTGACGCACGATCCGCGCTTCGCCAAGCATGCGGAGCGCGAAGTGCACCTGTTCGACGGCAAAGTGGTTTCAGAGCAGGAACTGCAGAAGCTGACGGCGGAAGTGGAGGCGTAGTCATGTATGGTCGGCGCCTTATCCAGGATTTGCGTTTTGCCCTTCGGCAGTTGCGGCGCTCGCCGGGCTTTGCCGCGACGGCAGTGTTGACGCTTGCCTTGGGTATCGGGGCGCTGACCACCGTGGCTACCTGGACGAACGCTGTCGCCTACTCTCCGTGGCCGCATGTCGTTGCGCCGCGCCAGCTTCGCTTCATTAGCGCCACCGTTCTTGGCGGCAACGGCTACTCGGTTCATTACGATGCCTATCAGTTCGTGCGCGAGCAAAGCCGATCGATTCAAGACGCGGCGGCCTTCGACCTGACTTCAGTCGATTTCTCCGCGCCCGGTGCGCAACCTGAGTCCATCACCGCTGGCGTGGTGTCCTCGAGTTATTTCCCGTTGCTCGGTTTTCGGCCGCAGGCCGGTCGCTTTTTTGAGAGAGGGACAAGCGATCGCGCCTTCGGTTCCAATGATGAGATAGTCTTGTCCGACCGGTTTTGGCGCGACCACTTCAACGCCGATAAATCGCTGATCGGTCGCACAGTTTTGATCAATCGGCATGCGTTCACGGTCATCGGTATCGCACCCGCGGAGTTCTACGGAATCTACGGTGGCGTTGCGGAGTCGGCCTGGCTTCCGCTTTCAAGCCTGCGCTCTCTCTCCGCCGATGCACCGCAGGATCCCCTGACTCACCACGGGCTCCAGGTGGTCGTGCGCCTTCGCGCTGGAGTCACGCACGCCTCGGCTGCCGCCGAATTGCATACCCTGGCTCGGTCTTTCGCACAGCAGCAGCCGGGTGGAAAAGTAAACGGTTGGACCCTCAACCTGGATGATTCGGCGCATTTTCAGCGCGGCTTCTTTGGCGTGGTGGGCGAGCAATTGCCGGTTCTCTTCGGTGCATCGATTCTGCTGATGGTGCTGGTCTGCATCAACATCGCTTCACTCTTAGGACAGCAGGCGGCGCGTCGACGTCGCGAAGTCGCCATTCGCACGGCCCTGGGTGCGACGCCCAGTCGCATCGCATCGCAGGTGTTTGCCGAAACTGCGCTGCTGGCCACAGCGGGCGCCATGGGAGGCTGGGCCGCCAGCGTCTTGTTATCCCGCGCTCTTTACGTGTTGCTCCCGAATATGGGATTTCCGCTCGCCTTCAATCTGCAACCCGACGTGCGCGTCCTGCTGTTTGTCGTCGCCATCGCGATAACAGTGACGCTAATCTGCGGCATGCATCCGATGCGCCAGTCGTTTCATGTTTCGCAGCGCGAGGCGATGCAGGCGGGCGGCGCGGCCGTTGTGGGCACAACCAAAAAGCGCATCGGCCAGCGCGTTTTGCTGGGGTTGCAACTCGGCATCTGCTTTGTGGTGCTGGTATGCAGCGGACTGCTGATTCGCACCGCGCTCAACATCTTCCACCGCGACACAGGCTTCAATCGCGCCAACGTCATGACCGCCGCACTTGATCTTTCGCGCTCGGGATACAACCTCGAACGCGCGCAGGACTTCCGCGCGGCGCTCCTTGACCGCCTCCGAACTGCCCCCGGTGTCTCGGCCGTGACGCTCACGTCGCATCTCCCCATGGGAGACAGTGGCTCGGGCAATACCCAGGGGCTGAGCGTCCCCGGCTATGTGCCGGCCAAGGGCGAAGAAATGTCGGTGATCACGGACTTCGAAGGTCCCGATTTTTTCCGCACGATGGAAATCGCGATTGACCGTGGGCGCGACTTTACCTCGAGCGACAATTTAAAAGCCCCTCGCGTAGCCATCGTGAACGAATCGATGGCCCGCCGTTATTGGCCGAAGCAAGATGCGATGGGCCGCAGCGTTGAGGTCGGTCACCAGCAGTGGCAGGTTGTGGGCATCGTTCGCGACTACACCTACCACATGCCGGACAACACCGAAGCCACTCCCTTGCTCTTTCTGCCTCTCGCGCAATGGAATACACCGACGTATACCAGCGTTGCGGTTCGCTCGCGGGAATCGGCCGATGTACTGGCAAGGCAACTGCGCTTGGCTGTTTTCGCGCTCGATCCCTCGTTGCCGCTTGAAAACGTGAGCACGCTCGAGGAAGTGTCAAACCAGCTCTATCAGTTCTTCCGTATTCCCGCGGAGTTGCTCGGCGTTTACACGGTGTCCAGCCTTCTGGTCGCGATGCTGGGGTTGTATGCCGTGATGGCTTACTCAGTCATCGAGCGCTATCGCGAGTTTGCCCTGCGCATTACTCTCGGTTCAACCCGAGCGCAGATCTTCCGCCTCATTCTCGCCGGCAGCACCAGTGTTGCAGCTCTGGGGTTGGTGGTGGGCGGGTTGGGATCCGTTGCCGCTGTGCGCCTGCTTGGCTCCATGCTCTTCGGCGTGAAGCCCTACGATCCGATCAGCTACAGTGCTGCCGCCATCCTCTTATTCGTGACAGCGTTGCTTTCCGGATTTGTGCCGGCACGCCGGGCCGCCTCCATTCAACCCATGCAAGCGCTTCGAATGGAATAACTCGTTGTTCTTCTTTCGAAGAAGGGGATCGGTGATCGAGATGAACAACCTGCTTCAGGAACTGCGGTACGCCTTGCGGCAACTGCGCCGAGCGCCCGATTTTGTGATCACCGCGGAAGATCTTCGAACCGAATAGGGAGGCCAACCTCGATAATGCAGACATTTCTCCAGGATCTGCGCTATGCGCTGCGCCAGTTGCGCAAGTCTCCGGGCTTTGCCGCCACGGCGATCATCACGCTGGCCCTCGGCATTGGCGCGAACACGGCTATTTTCACCCTGGTGAAAGGCATCCTGTTGCGTTCGCTTCCCGTTGCTGACCCGGCCCGGCTTTATCGGATAGGCGACACGGACAACTGCTGCGTAAACGGTGGATTTGTCGAACGCAACGGAGACTTCGACATCTTCTCGTACGACCTCTATCTGCACCTCAAGAATTCGGCGCCGGAGTTCGAGCAACTGGCTGCGGTGCAGGCAGGACAGCCGCGGTTCAGCGTGCGGCGAGGCGAAACACGCGGAAAAGAACTGCGCGGCGAGTGGGTTTCCGGAAACTACTTCTCGACGCTCGGCCTTGGAGCCGCGATGGGCCGGGTTTTCAGCGAAACCGACGATCGCGAAGCCGCGCCGCCAGTCGTCGTGCTCAACTACCGCGCCTGGCAAAACGAGTTCGGCGCGGACCCCTCGATCATCGGATCGGCAATTTCCATTCAGGCACGGCCTTTTACCGTGATCGGCGTGGCGCCCGCGGGATTCTTCGGCGACCGCGTCACCGATTCCCCTGCTGACTTCTGGATGCCGCTCTCCACCGAGCCATACGTTGATGCTCCCAGCGCAAATCTGCATCACCAGGACTCCAACTGGCTGTATCCTTTGGGCCGCGTACGCCCGGGCACTAACATTGCCGCGCTGCAGGCAAAGCTCACCGCGGCCTTGCGGCAGTGGCTCTTCACGCGCGAACGCTACACCGAGCACGGCGGCGACAAGATCATTCCCAAGCAGTACGTGGTCCTTGTTCCCGGCGGCGGGGGTATTCAAAACCTCCAGCAGGAAACCGGCAAGGGCCTGAAGCTGCTCATGATCCTGTCTTCGGTGGTGCTTTTAATTGCGTGCGCCAACATTGCCAACCTGCTGCTGGCACGCAGCACGGTGCGGCGCGCGGAGATCGCGGTGCGCATGGCCATGGGGGCAGGACGCAGGCGTGTGATCCGCCAGACGCTTACCGAGAGCCTTCTCTTGAGCTGCACGGGCGGTATCGCGGGTATCGGAGTCGCGTACGCCGGCTCACGCACCATTCTTGCGCTGGCGTTTCCTGACGCGCCCAACCTCCCCATCAGCGCCAGCCCATCATTGTTGGTTTTGCTGTTTGCCTTCGCAGTCTCGCTGCTCACGGGGTTTCTTTTCGGCCTCGCGCCCGCGTGGCTCTCGTTGCAGGCCCAGCCGGCCGAGGTCCTGCGCGGCGTCAACCGCGCAACCAGAGATCACTCCGGAGTTTCGCAGAAGGCGCTGGTGATCTTGCAGGCGGCGCTTTCGGTGGTGCTGCTGGCCGGCGCAATCCTCATGACCCGCTCCCTGGCGAACCTCGAGAATCAAAACTTCGGGGTTCAAACCGCCAACCGGTACGTGCTGCATTTTGACCCGGAGGGTGCGGGTTACACCGCGGATCGCCTGCCGGCGTTGTACCGTGAAATTCAATCCCGATTCTCCGCGTTACCGGCTGTGGCGCACGTGGCCCTGGCCCTTTACAGTCCGCTCGAAGGCGACAACTGGGGCGAGTGCGCGATGCCGCAGGGCCACCAGGCGCCCACGGCGGGAGAGAACTGCAATGCGACCTGGGACCGCGTGACTCCCCAATTCCTACAGGCAATCGGCGTTCCCCTGTTGCGCGGCCGCGATCTTAGCGACCAGGACACCGCGGCAACGCAACCCGTTGCGGTGGTCAATCAGGCTTTCGTGAAGCGCTTCTATCCCAACGAGGATCCCATCGGAAAGCATTTCGGGATCGACGATCCCAAATACTCGGGCGCCTTCGAAATCGTGGGAATCTTCCGCGACTTCAAAATGAACAACCCGCGCGAGCCGGTGAGGCCGGTTTTCCTGCGCCTCATGGGCCAGCCATACAAGGGATTTGCGCCCCCGTTCGACAGCGGCGAGATGCGGTCGATGTTCGCCGGCTCGATTGTGATCGAGTTCAAGTCACCCCAGGAAAACGTGGATGAACTGCTGCGCCGCACGCTGGCCTCCGTCGATCCCAATCTGCCGGTCGTGGACCTGCAACCCTTCGAGCACCAGGTCAATGACAACTTCATCCAGGACCGTCTGCTTGCCCGGTTGAGCAGTCTCTTCGGCGTGTTGGCGCTGATCCTCGCCTCCGTCGGGCTCTACGGCGTGATGTCGTATTTTGTGGCGCGGCGTACCGGAGAAATCGGCATCCGCATGGCGCTCGGGGCCACGCGTTCCAGTGTCATGGGCATTGTGCTCCGCGGAGCAGGTTGGCAGCTTGTCATAGGCCTGGCGATCGGAGTAGTCGCCGCTCTGTATGCCGGCCACCTGATGGCAAGCCAACTCTACGGAGTCAGCTCATACGATCCCCTCGCGCTTGGCGGGGCAACGCTCATTCTAGCTCTCTGTGCGACCGTGGCAGGACTCGTTCCCGCCCGGCGTGCTGCATCCATTGAACCCATGCGGGCACTGCGGACGGAATAGGAGGACTCGATGAAATCGCTGCTTCCCAACATGCGGTTCGCGCTGCGCCAACTGCGCCGGTCCCCGGGCTTCGTCGTCACGGCGCTGCTCACGCTCGGCCTGGGCGTCGGTGCCACCGCGGCGGTGTTCAGCGTGATTCAGACTGTCCTTCTCGCGCCATTGCCGTACACCGATCCGGACCGGATCGTCGGCGTCGCTTTTACCTTCCCGCATGAAAGGCCCAATGCGGAGCAGACCGGTGCCTCGGCAGACTTTCTGCGCGACAACGTGCAGGAGTTTTCTTCCGCTGCTGTGATGGATGACAGCGGACCGGCAATCAACCTTTCTTTGGATGGTGGTCACGCCGCGCAGATCAACTCGCTGCGTGTCTCAGAAGGGTACTTCCGCACCCTCGGCGCGATGCCGGCACTCGGCCGCGCCTTTACGGCGGATGAAGATCGGCCGGGAGGCGGGCGTGCCGCGATCTTGAGCCATGGGCTATGGACCCGCGTCTTTGCCGGCGATCCATCGATTGTCGGCCGCGCTGTCCGCATCAACCAGGAGACCTTCACCGTGGTTGGCGTGATGCCTGCAAGCTTTGCCGCAACCACCCAGACGGCCCCTGGTGTATTCGGAACTCCCGATATCTGGTTGCCGCTGCAACTGGGCCCTAAAGACCCTGGATATGAAGGCGACAACTACGAGATGATTGCGCGCCTCCGGCCCGGTGTTTCGCTCGATCAGGTGCAGCAGCGTCTCCATGCGCTCGAGCCGGCGTTTTACACTAAGTTCCCCGACTACAAGAAATGGCTCGACGACGGGCACTCCCTGCACGATTTCCAGGTATGGAAATTGCAGGACGTCCTGGTCAGCCAGGTGCGCCGCAGTCTCCTCACCGTGATGGGTGCGGTAGCCGCCGTGCTTCTTCTCGCTTGCCTGAATCTCGCTGGCCTCATGCTGGCTCGCTCCATGCGCCGCGCGCGCGAGTTCGCGGTCCGTTCGGCCCTGGGTGCGACCCGCGCCCAGATCATTCGCCTGCTCGTCAGTGAGGGCATCGTTCTGGCTGTCGGCGGCGGGATCCTCGGAGTCGTCGTAGCCCGCGCCGCGACCGGACTGCTGATGCACGCCGCGCCCCTCGCCCTGCCTGCCGTTCACGGAAGTCCCAACGCCTGGCTACTCGCGTCTGTCATCCTGGCAATCGTCCTGGTGGCTACCTGCATTGTTTCCTTCGTGCCCGCTGCTCCTGGTGGTGCGCAGAGGCAAGGGCGACACAAAGCTCGGAAGCCAGTCGATCGGCGAAACCGTTTCGCAGGCGCGCTTTTCTCGCGCACTCATCGTCGCCCAGGTGGGCCTCTCCATGGTGCTTCTCTGCATGGCCTCGCAGTTGCTGGGAACCTTTCTCAAGCTGCGTGCCTTGCCCTCCGGCGTCGAACCCAGGCAACTCGCGGTGTTTCAGGTCGCGCTCAAGGGCGATCCCTATGCCAACACGCGTCACACGACTCAGTTCGTGAATGCCGTGGTCGATGAATTGCGCCATCAACCGGGCGTTGACAGCGTCGCCGCCATCAATGGGCTGCCTCTCGACCGCGGCCTGAATATCGGTGGCTATCCGGTCAACCATCGCGATCTCAGCCAGATCGTTGAATTCCGCGCCGTCACCCCAGGCTATTTTCGCGCCATGGGCATCCCCCTCCTCGAAGGCAGGGACATCGCTGACTCAGACCGTGCCGATGGTGACCGTGTCATCGTGATCGGCGCCGCCGCCGCCCATCGTTACTGGCCGGACCGCTCCCCCATCGGAGAGTCCTTCCGCGTCGGCAACGACCAGAACTGGCGTATCGTCGGCGTGGCCGCGGACGTAAAAACTCATTCGCTGCTCGATACCAAGGACGTGGTTCTCTACGCCCCCATGGCCCAACTCTCCGATGAGTTCACGCGCATGATCAACGGCTGGTTCCCCACCACCTTCGCCGTGCGCACCGCAGCCAGCGTGAATCTTGCGTCTTCCGCGCAGCGTGCGGTTGATCGCGCCGACCCGCAAATTCCAATCGCCCGCTTCACCACCATGCAGGCCGTCATCGACTCCACCATCCAGGAACCGCGCTTCTTCTCCTTCCTCGCATCGGGCTTCTCCGGCTTCGCGCTCGCGCTCACCGCCATCGGCCTGTTTGGATTGCTCAGCTACCAGGTTGCCCAGCGCACCCGCGAAATTGGCACGCGCATGGCCCTTGGCGCCGATCGCACCAACATCCTGCGCGTGTTCCTCAGTCGAGGCCTCGCGCTCGTATCCGCTGGAATCGTTGTGGGACTCGTCGCTGCATGGCTGGTGCGCCCTGCCGTCCAGCATCTGCTCGCGGACGCCGGCGTCCACGCGTCCAGCAGTGCACCCGTCGTCATGGACAGTTCCCTGGCCGCCCTTCTGGCCGCCTTCGCTATCTTCGCCGCTGCATCGGCGGCTAGTTGGATTCCCGCACGCCGGGCAGCTTCCCTTGAACCCATGCAGGCTCTGCGCACCGAATAGGAGATCACTCGATGAATCCGTTGCTCCAGGACGTTCGTTACGCATTGCGCCAGTTGCGCAAGTCGCCGGGGTTCACCATCACGGTTGTGCTTACGCTGGCGCTCGGCATCGGAGCCAACGCATCCATCTTCACCCTTTTTGATCAGGTGCTGCTGCGCCTGCTGCCGGTCCAGAATCCCAAAGAGCTTGTCCGCTTTGAGTGGAGTGGCGGCTTCGCCGGTTCCATGAGCAGCTTCGGCGGCGAAGCAGACGATCGCCACAACATCTTCTCTTACCCCATGTACCGGGATCTACTCACCCAGAACCAGGCATTCCAGGGTATCCTCGCATCGGAAGAAGCGAACCTCGGCATCTCCTGGCACAATCAGGCCGAGGACCGAAACGCTGAGGTGGTCAGCGGCAACTACTTCCAACTGCTCGGCCTCAAGCCGTTCGCGGGCCGGCTGTTCACGGATCGGGATGAGACCGAGAAGAACGCAAACCCCGTCGCCGTCCTCAACTATGACTACTGGAGAACCCGCTTCGCCGCATCGCGCGATGTCATCGGCCAGACCGTGCTGGTCAACGGGCATCCCTTCACCGTCGTCGGTGTTGCGCCCAACCATTTCGACTCCGCGATTGGCGGTTACAAGCCCAGCATCTTCGTTCCAGTCACCATGATCGAGGCGGCCATCCCATGGCGAGCCCCGCTCGACGACCTTAAAAATCACAAAAGCGTGTGGCTTGTGTTGGTTGCCCGGCTGAAGCCCGGCGTGACGGCTGCGCAGGCCCAGGCCAGCCTTGCGCCGCTGTGGCACTCCCTGCGAGAGAACGAATACGCGCTCTACAAATCCAAGTCGGACCGTTTCCACAAAAGCTTCGTTGAAACCTCCCATCTCAAGGTTGTCGACGATTCCAAGGGCTTCAATCCCAATCGCAGCGAACTTCAAAAGCCGCTTGTGATCCTGTTCAGCATGACCGGACTGCTCGTGGCCATGTGCGCCATCAATGTTGCCACCCTGCTTCTGCTGCGCGCCTCCGCCCGCGCCCGCGAAATGTCGATGCGCTATGCCCTGGGCGCGCGGCGCAACCGCATTGTGTCGCAGCTGCTGGTGGAAGGCGGCATGCTCGGGTTGGCCGGGGCCGCGGCCGGGCTGGCGCTTGCGCCCGTCGTTTCCCGGGTACTGGTGCACCTTCTTACCAGCGCGGACCCCGGCGCCGAGCCGTACTCCGCCTCCCTTGACGTCCGCGTTCTGCTCTTCACGCTCGGCTTGTCGCTGGTCGCGAGTCTGCTGTTCAGCATCGCTCCCGTGTTGCACTTCATGCGCCCCGATCTCGTCAACGCATTGCGGCAGAATGCCGGAACCGCGTCGAAAAATTCGCAGCGCTTCCGCAAATTCGCAGTTGGCCTGCAGATCGCGCTTAGCGTCATGCTTCTCAGCGGCGCCGGCCTCTTCGTCCGCACCCTCGACAACCTGCGCGCGCAGAGACTGGGGTTTGAGACCGGCCACCTTGTCACGTTCGTTCTCGATCCCACCAACTCCGGTTATGGCGAAGACCGCACTCCGCAAATCATCACCAGCGCGCTTGAGTCGCTTGGGCGGATTCCCGGAGTCAGCTCCGTCGCGGCCACCAACGATCCCGAAATCGCCGGCAATAACGAGAGCTCCAACTACAGCATCCAGGGTTACAAGCCCGGCGAGGACGAGCGCATGAACTTTGAACAGTCGCGCGTCACGCCCGGTTACTTCGCCACCCTGCGTCAGCCCGTATTGGCCGGCAGGGAGTTCACTGTTGGCGACGCCAAGGGCCAGCCCAAAGTTGCCGTGGTCAACCTCGCCTTCGTCAAGCGATTCTTCGGCTCACCGCAAAATGCGATAGGCCGCCAGATCATGGAAGGGTGCCAGCGATACCCCCAAGTACGACATCACCATTGTGGGCGTCGTCGGCGACATCAAGCACTCTGACCTGCGCACGCTGCTGGGCCCGGCAGTGTACGAACCCTACTTCCAGGCAAATCATCCCACGGGCGTCACCATGTACCTCCGCACCTTCGGTCCTCCCGAAAGCATTGAGGCAGCCATCCGCGGAGCGATTCATCAACTGGACTCGACACTGGTGGTCGACAGCCTTCGCACCATGCAGGAGCAGGTAGATCGCAGCGCCGCTGACGAACGCGCCCTGGCTTTCCTCGCCATCGGATTCGCCGCGCTCGCCATGGTTCTGGCTGCCATTGGCCTCTACGGCGTCCTGGCGTACTCCACGGAACAACGCACCCGCGAGATTGGCGTTCGCCTGGCGCTGGGAGCGCAACGCTCGAGCGTGGTGATTCTCGTCTCCCGCGAGATGCTGATCATCGCATTCATCGCAACCGTCATTGCGCTGCCCTCGGCCGTAGCCATCGCGCGCTTATTCCGCAGCCAGCTTTACGGAGTCACTTCCGCCGACCCCATTACTCTTGCATCCGCAGTGGCCCTGACCGCCGTCATGGTCGTCCTGGCCGCGGCCCTGCCCGCCCGGCGCGCTGCCGGCGTGCAGCCCATGCGCGCTCTGCGAATTGACTAGGCCCGTACATAACTCACGCACTGCACAAGGAAGAAGACCATGATCGAACTGAAAAATGTAGAACGCAGCTACAAGACGGGACACACCGAAACCTGGGTGTTGCGCCGCATCGGCATCACCATCCGCGAAGGCGAATTCGTCACCGTCATGGGACCCAGCGGTGCAGGCAAGTCCTCGCTCCTGAATGTGCTCGCCCTGCTCGATGACAGTTGGCTCGGCGAATACTGGTTCGGCGACACCGCCGTCCACGCGCTCAGCCGCAAGCAGCGCGCTGACCTGGCTCGACAACGCATCGGCATGGTCTTCCAGAGCTATCACCTGCTCGACGATCTCACCGTCGCGGAAAATATCGACCTGCCCCTCTCCTACAAGAACCTTCCCGCCAAGGTTCGGGCCGGCATGGTGGCCGATATCCTCGATCGCTTCCGCATCGTCGCCAAGAAGGATCTCTTTCCCAACCAGCTCTCCGGCGGCCAGCAGCAGCTGGTCGGCATCGCGCGCGCCGTCGTGCATGCGCCGGCGTTGCTGTTGGCCGACGAGCCCACCGGTAACCTCCACTCCACCCAGGCACGCGAAATCATGGAGTTGTTCCGCGAATTGAATCGCCAGGGAACCACCATCGTGCAGGTAACCCACTCCGACGAGAACGCACGCTATGGCTCGCGCATTTTGGAACTGCATGACGGATGGCTCACGCGAGACGAAGCTGTCTCCACGCCTGCCGAGGAGGTCAAGGCTCAGTGAACGATCACGCGGGAATCCACTCTCATCCATCCCCAAACCGTCTCCGTCCCCAGGCTTCCGTGCGCACACGTCTGCAGGCGACTGTGGCCATTCTGCTGCTTCAAGCCAACCTGGCATTTGCAGTGGAACCACCCGCCCAGCAACAAGCGCCGGCCAGTTCTCAAACCACTCCGGCGCCGCCTGAGGCTCCGGCGCCCGCGGCCAACGGCGCAGCGACACCGCAGCCAACGCTGGCGCAACAGGCGCAGCAGGCCCAACAGGTCGCGGTCGCCCCGCAACGGCCGTTTCATGTGGACATGCCCCACTCGCGTAACCCATTTTTCGCCTACCTGCCCAGCACCGCCCCTGAACTCAATCTCATGAACTCTCCGCGCCTCGAAAGCCTCATCCGCGACGGAAAACTTTACATCTCGCTCAACGATGCGATCGCCCTCGCCATCGAAAACAACCTCGATCTGGCCTACTTCCGCTATAACTTCCCCATTGCGCAGACTGATATCCAGCGCACCAAATCCGGAAGCCCCGCCAACGGTGTCAACACCGCCATCTCGCAGTCCACCCAGGGCGGCTTCAGTTCCTCCAGCGGTGGAGGCGGCGGAGGGGGAGCCGGATTCTCTGCCGGCAACGGCGGCATCGTTACCTCGACCCTCGGCGAGGGAACCTCGGTTCCCTCCTTTGATCCCTTCCTGACGTTCAAGGGCAACGTCGATCACACCACCGTTCAGGAAACCAACCAGTTTCTGCAGGGCACACCGATTCTCAAAAACAACACCATTCAGGGCCTGGCCAATTACAGCCAGTACTTCCCGCTGGGCACCAACATTTCCGCGCAGTACCTGGGACAGCGCATTACCAGCAACGGCCCATACAACGCCATCAACCCTGAGCTGTATTCCAATTTCACAGTGGAGATCACGCAGCCCTTCCTGGCCGGCTTTGGCCGCTCCACCAACGAGCGCTACATCCGCATCGCCAAGCGCAACGCCGAGATCACCGACCTTGCTTTCCAGGCGCAGGTCATCGCCACCGTCACCCAGGTCGAGACCATCTACTGGAATCTCGTCGGCGCGTATCTTGACGAGCAGATCACCGATCGCTCGCTCGGCTTCGCCCAGCAGACCCTCGAGATGGACCAGAAGCAACTCGACCTCAAGGCCATTCCGGCCATGCAGGTCATGACCGATCAGGCTGCCGTCGCCACCGCCGAGGGCAATCTTACCGTCGCCCGCGCCAGCCTGCGCCTCAACGAACTGCTCATGAAGAACGCGCTCACCAAGGTCGACGATCCCGCCATCGATGAAATGCCCGTCATTCCCCTCGACCTCAAGGGCGCACCCGATCCCGATGCCGCCAAACCGATCGACGCCCTGATCGCCGACGCCGAAAAGAACCGCCCCGAGGTCGCCATTTACAAGATGCAGGCCGAGGTGCAGAAGCAGGCTCTCAAGGACATCAACAGTGAACTCCTGCCCTCCCTCAATATGTATGGCTTCTATTCAGGCGCCGGCACCGGTGGTCCGAAAAATCCGGGCTGCACTCTGTCCCCTGAGGAATGTTCCTCCGATCTCCCCACAGGGTTCCCAGGCATGTTCCAGAACATCTTCAACTACTCTTCCCCCGAATACCAGGTTGGCATGACTCTTGCCATCAACCTGCGCAACCGCCAAGCCAAAGCCGATCAGTTCCGCGCCGTCCTGCAGTACCGTCAGAGCCAGATCAGCTCCGAATCCCAGCAGAAAACCATCCTCTTCGACGTTCGTAACGCACGCTTCGCTCTTGAACAGGCCCAGGCTCACGTCGACGCCGCGCAGAAGGCCCGCGACCTGGCCCAGCGCACGTTTGAAATCACCGCGCAGGAACAGAAACTCGGCGCCAAGTCCAGCTCCGATGTGCTGGTTACGCAGAGCAACCTCGCTGTTGCCGAGTCCGCTCTCGTTGACGCGCAGACAAAGTTTGAAAATGCCAAGGTCGATATCGAACGCGCAACAGGAAAGACGCTGCAGCGGATGGGCGTCTCGATCGATGACGCGAAAAGCGGCGTAGTGACCCACGCACCGTAGAATCATTTGGAAACATCGATGCCTTCCGCAGCAGAAACGGAGTACGGCACTTCTATCGACGCGACACCGCACGGCACCGGGGAGGCGAGCCATTCCGAGTAAGCAAGAGAAAATTCGTGTCCTGGTCGCCGACGATCAATCGCACATCCTCGAGGCAGTGGAACTGCTCCTCAAACCCCAGGGAATCGCGGTGGATTGCGCCCGCTCTCCGCAACTGGCGCTGGAGGCGCTGGGACAGGCCGAGTACGATGTGCTCTTAATGGACCTGAACTACACCCGCGATACCACCTCGGGTCAGGAGGGTCTCGACCTTCTGGCGCGCGTGCAGGAGATGGATTCGCGCCTGCCCGTGATCATCATGACCGCTTGGGGCAACATTGACCTCGCTGTCGAGAGCATCAAGCGCGGTGCCCGCGACTTCATTCAGAAGCCGTGGGAAAACGAGCGCCTCGTAAGCATGATTCGCGTTCACGCGGAGCTCCACCAGGCACTGCGCCGGGCCCGCCAGCTGGAATTGGAGAATCGCCTGCTGCGCGGCGAAGGCATGCCGGATTTCGTGGCCGGCGCGCCCTCCATGCAGCCGGTGCTGGAGTTGATCGCGCAAGTCGGCCCATCCGACGCCAATGTGCTCATCACCGGCGAGCACGGCACCGGCAAGGAGATCGTTGCCAAGCTCTTGCATGCCGCATCTCCACGCAACCGCATGCCCCTTGTCGCCGTAAACGCGGGCGGGCTGCCCGAAGGCACCTTCGAAAGCGAGATATTCGGCCACGTGAAGGGCGCATTCACCGACGCGCGCACCGACCGCATCGGCCGCTTCGAACTGGCCAACAACGGCACCCTGTTCCTCGACGAAATCGCCAACGTCCCCATCCGCCAGCAGGCCAAGTTGCTCCGCGTTCTTGAAACCGGGGAACTGGAACGCGTCGGATCGTCGCAAACCCGGCGCGTCGACGTGCGCGTGCTCTCCGCCACCAACGCTCAATTGCAGGAGGAAGCGACGGCCGGCAACTTCCGCGAGGACCTGCTGTTCCGCATCAATACGGTTGAAATTCATCTCCCCGCGTTGCGCGAGCGCCGTGAAGATATCCCCCTCCTGGCCTCGCACTTCCTCAATCGCAACCGCTCGCGCTATCGCAAACAGGTCACCGGCTTCACCGCTTCTGCCATGCAACAAATGATGCAGTACGCCTGGCCGGGTAATGTCCGCGAACTGGAGCATACGATCGAGCGCGCCGTGCTGCTGGCTCGCGGGGACGAGATCGAGCCGTCCAATCTGGCCATCTCTCCCGGCAAGTTCTCGGCACAGTCTATCGACAACATGAGCATCGACGAAGTGGAGGCCCTGCTGATTCGCAAAGTGCTCCGCCGCTGCGACGGAAACATCTCGCAGGCTGCGGACGCTCTTGGCCTCAGTCGCGCGGCGCTGTATCGGCGCATCGAAAAGTATGGCTTATGAACGCACACCGCGGCGCAGGCGGCGGCGCTCGGCTGTCGGCCGCGCCTGGCTCTACTCGTTGTGGCTCTCGCTGCCCGGCCTGGCCTTCGCCGGCATCCTCATCGCTCGCGAAAAAGTCGGCTTTACGCCCGGACTCCTGAT
Source organism: uncultured Acidobacteriota bacterium (assembly GCA_963744185.1). Lineage (GTDB taxonomy): Bacteria > Acidobacteriota > Terriglobia > Terriglobales > Acidobacteriaceae > Telmatobacter. The sequence continues at coordinate 498,987 of CAVUSR010000006.1, forward strand.
CCTCTGCTGCCTGCTTCTTTATCTGGTGCTGATTGCCGCTGCGCTCATCGAAAGCTTCATCCGCCCCATGCAGACTCTGTCCAACGTGGTATCGTCCATGCGCGAGGGCGATTACTCATTCCGTGCTCGCGGCGCCGGCACCAGCGATTCCTTCGGAGAACTGGCAGGCGAGGTGAACGCTCTCGCCGATCTGCTTCAGCGGCAGCGCGTACGCTCGCTCGAGGCTACGGCGCTGCTCGGCCGCATCCTCGAAGTCATGCACGCGCCGCTGTTCGCGTTCGATCGCCAGAACGTTCTGCAACTCGTGAACACCGCCGGCACCCAGATGCTGGAGCGGACGCACGCGCGGTGCTTCGGATACCCCGCTTCGGAGCTCGGGCTCGAAGAACTGCTCCACGCTCCCGACCAAAGCATTCACCTCTTTGGCGGCAAGCCCACGCGCTGGCTGCTCCGCAAGGCGACATTCCGCCAGGAAGGCACCCCCCACACGCTCCTCGTCCTGGCCGACGTGAGCATCCCCCTTCAGGAAGAGGAACAAGCTGCCTGGAAGCGCCTGATTCGCGTGCTCGGCCACGAACTCTCCAACTCGCTGGCTCCGATCAAGTCGATCGCCGGCAGCCTGCTGGCGCGCGTAGATGCGATGGAAGGCGAAGCCGAGACGATCCGCGACTTTCGACGTGGGCTGGGCGTGGTGGAGAGCCGGGCTGACGCGCTGCATCGCTTTGTGCAGTCGTATCGTTTGCTAGCCCAGCTACCGCAGCCGCATCTCCGCACGGTTGCCCTTGGATCGCTGCTCGAGCAGATCGTCCTGCTCGACCAGCGGCTGGCTATCCATCTCGAGCCCGGCCCCGCCGTCTCCCTGCAGGCCGATCGCGACCAACTGGAGCAGATGTTCATCAACCTGATTGCCAATGCGGTCGACGCGTCCCTCGCCAACCAGACCGAGAGTGTGCGGGTAACGTGGCGGGTAGCCGATTCCGCCGCCTGGATCAACATTGAGGATCGCGGGCAGGGCATCGCCAACGCGGACAATTTGTTCGTGCCGTTTTACACCACCAAGCCCAAAGGGCAGCGGAGTCGGCCTGGCGCTGGCGCAACAGATCGCCCGCGGCCACGGCGGCGAAATCCGCCTGCTGAACCGCGAAGATGGCGAGGGCGCGCGGGCCACGGTCCGCCTGCCGCTGAACTGAGTTGCGGGTGAACGAACCAGTTGACGCCCGCCAGGTACCCCCACCCCCCCTATGTAGATCGCCGTTTCTTCGCCTCTGTTCTCCTGCTGCCCAGATTTCGATGCAAACTGGAGGGGTCCGTCAATACGGTGCGGGCATTCGAGGGACACTTCCGCAGCATGAGTGTGGACCAACTTCCGCGTGCGGTATGTGCTGGCGGTCACGAGTGCCTGTGAGGAGCAGGTCCTTGCCGTCGACACTTTCGCATAGGCGCTTATCGGCCTCGAACAGCGTGAAACTTGCGAGAAGCCGACTTTGTGTTTACCGAGCAGGCTTGCCGGCCGACGCCCCGCTTTGGTGACTGTGCGACTGAATGCAAATCGGTTCCGTCTGGAAGACTCAGAGACGGCTACCGCGTGCGCGGCGCCGGTCATCGGGAATATGATGCAGTTACGCGTTGCTGGAAGTTGGGCGCACCAAAATCGGCGCATCCGTTCCCCCCGCCTGGACGGAACCATCGGGAGCATTGAGTTGGGTATCTTTGACGAGTCCGAAAGGGGTAGAACCAAGGTCAGCCAGGCTCGTTCGCGTGTCCGAACGGCTCGCCCGTCCTGGCCTCTCTCCGCGCGGCTCCTCGTCGGAGCAATGTTCGTCTTGAACATTCTTCTGGCAGCATTTCTCGTAAGAACTGAAATTAAGAGGCCTGAAGCAAAGCCTGGACCACCGGCAACGTCCACTCCGCTCTCACGCCACCGGCCGAAGGCCGATTCCACGCCGCAGCCCAATGCGCCACCCGATCAGGGGTCAAGCCTCGATCAGGGGACCAGCCACGGTGTGAAGACTCCCGCTGTCGAAGCCAGGCCGGCCGCGTTGCCCCGCACCCAGATGGCGAAGCGCACCCGGACCAAGGCACCGCGAGCCAGTAAAACCCCGCGCGCGGTTCTGTCGGCGCCGATGCCGCGGGCCGTGATTGACCCTACCCCGGAACCTCTCGGACGGACTCCCGCTCCTGTTCGCAATCCAGCAGCCTCTTCGAGCGCAAGCGCCGATGTCCCGCCCCCTGGCCGGGCCGCACCCTTCGGCATCCCTGGCGCTGGCGTCCCCAGTAACGCAGGCACCCCTTCCAACGCGCCCGCTGCATCGGCTCTCGCCCCATCGGCTCTCGCCCCATCGGCGATCGACTACGGCCTGACTGCGAAGGGAACCCGGTCGGGCTCAGTGGCCAAAGTGGCCTCGGTTGGGCTTCCACCTATGGAAAAGGGATTGGTGACACCGAAGATGGCCGTGGCGCCAGTCTCCCCTAAAATGGAGATTATTCCCCGGCCTGCCGTGAAGGTTGAGAATTGCGGCGACGACAAAGTTTTTATCGCCTGCCCCACGCTGAAAATGCGTTATGACACGCCCTATACCTCCGAAGCCCGCTAACAATTTTTGGCAAGACCCATCGGTGTGGTCCGTTGCAGACGGGGCGTCTGGATGGCAATCCAACCGTGTGTTCAACGAGTGCTGACGCGGTGACCCTTCAAAGGGCTGGATTTTTCAGGGGGTTGGCTAGTCGCCGCAGGCCATTGCGGGATCGAATCCGTTGAACGCGGCGGGCTCCGCAGACTCTTCGACGTTTGAACCGCTTTCGAGTTGGAGGGCGAAGAAGGCGTCAACCTGCGCAAGCACCGCAGCACCCGTTTTCGCCTGGTAGATGGACGCGCGCAATTTGGCTCCGCCGGGCACGCCGTGCGTAAACCACGAAGCGAACTGCTTCATCTTGCCGGCGGTCTCTCCCATGCGTGCGTCACGCGGCAACTCCTGACTGGCTTCGGCTTCGGTCAGCAGCATCTGAAAGTAAGCGCGGATCATGCGGTACCGATCTTCCACGGTCGGCTGATCGTAGGAGCCGGTCGCCGTGTACTGCGCAATCTGCCGGAAGATCCAGGGATTGCTGGGCGCCGCGCGGCCGATCATCACCGCATCGCATCCGGTCTGCGCCACCATCGCGGCCGCGTCCTCCGGGGTGCGGATGTCGCCGTTGCCGATCACGGGAATGCCCACGGCTTGCTTGATGGCGGCAATCCACTCCCACCGTGCCTGCCCGGTGTAGCCCTGCTCGCGGGTGCGGGCGTGGAGCGCCACGGCGTTCAGGCCCTCGGCTTCGGCAATCCGCGCCAGCTCCACACACACAATCTGCGAGTCGTTCCAACCCAGGCGGAACTTCACGGTGAAGGGAATCGAGACCGCCTTGCGGACGGTTTTGAAGATCTCGGTAATTTTGGGCAGGTCCCGCAGCAATCCCGAGCCGCCATTGCAGCCCACGACGCGCTTCGCGGGGCAGCCCAGGTTCAGGTCTACCGTGTCGAAACCGGTATCTTCGACGATGCGCGCCGCCTCGGCCAGCGTTTCCGCATTGGAGCCGAAAAGCTGCGCGGCGATGGGGTGCTCGTCTTCGTAGAAGGTGAGGTACCGCCGGCGTTTCGACTCCCGCATCCGCGACAGGCCGTCGGCGGAGGTGAACTCGGTCATCAGCAGCCCGCACCCCGACTGGGTGTTGGTGATCTCGGCATCGACTTCGGCCCCCGTACGGTCAGCCTGCGCAATGCCGTTGTCCTGGTCGACGGGGTGGGAGAACAGGCTGGCATGGCGTATGAAGCGGCGGAACACGGTGTCGGTGACCCCGGCCATGGGCGCGAGAACCGTAGCGGGGGTCACGGGGATGCCTCCAATCCGCAGCTCTCGCGGAACGCGCGTGCCCTCCGGCATCGCGTGCTCCCTGGGATTATCCCAGTCCTTCTTTACCGTAAATCCTCGTCCCGCCATAACTTACGCTCTACACCCAATCCATTGCTTGAGCTATTCCCCGGTCAATTCCTGGCCCGACTGCGGCCCAGACTGCGGCTTGTAGGACAACTCTGCGTGATAAACCAACTGGCATCGTGAGCGCCAGACACGCGTAGGCCCCCGCCATGGCGGAGGCCCGTAGCCGCAAACACTTGCTGTGGCGTAACTTACTTGGTTGCCGTTTCGGCCTTCGCGTACTTGCGGCGGAACCGCTCTACGCGTCCCGCGGTGTCGACCAGGCGCTGTTTGCCGGTGAAGAACGGATGACAAACCGAGCAGATTTCGACGTGAATGTCACCCTTATGGGTGGACCGCGTCTCGAAGTTGTTTCCGCATGCGCACAGCACCCGCACCGCGGCGTAATTTGGATGGATTTTTTCCTTCGGCATCTCTTGAAAAGACCTTTCCTGCAATCACTCCATTGTAGGTCGAAGCTTGCCTCCTTGGCAATTCCCACAATCACGCGTGATATGGCGCACACTGGCCTATAATTGGGCACGAAAAAAACAACCAGCTGCTCGATGCCATTCCTCGACACCGGCAACTGAGGAGACTAACCATGCGTAAACCACTGCTCCTCCTTCCTGCTGTGCTCCTCGTCGGGTATGCCGTTCTGCTCGTACCCGCTTCTGTCCAGGGCCAGACTCCCAGTAAAACGGGCGGCGAAATCTCCGCTCACGTCAAAACCATTTACAAGGTCGATTGCGCCCTTTGTCACGGGGAAACCGGAGACGGCAAAACCGACCTGGCCAAAGACATGGCCTTGAATCTTTCCGATTTCACCAATCCGCAAACCCTGCAGAACCTGAGCGATCAGCAGATTTTCGATCTGATCCGCAAGGGCAAGGACAAGATGCCGCCCGAAGAGGAAGGCCGCGCCAAGGATGCCGAAGTGCACAGCCTGATTCAGTATCTCCGCGGCTTCTCGAAGGGCCAGCCCATTCCTGCCGCGGCGCCGGCGGCAACCCCGGCAGCAGCGCCTGCTCCGGCCGCGGCCCCGACGACTGCGCCCAGCAGGTAGCCGCCAGGGGCGCAGGTAGCTGTCGCCGGGTCGGTAGTTTTGGTCGAATGAACGGGGCTCGGCGCCCTCTGCGCCGGGACTCTACTCCGCGAGCGCTTTCGCGATCCCCGCCTCCGCCAGCGGCGCCATCACCGCGTAGCCCGCCGGGGTCGGGTGGACTCCATCCTTGCTCAAATTGGCCGGAAGCCCATCCCGCGCGTCCTTCATCGCGGAATGGTAATCCACGTAGGTATATCCCTTGTCGGCCGCGTACGACTTGATCCACGCGTTGAGCTGATCGATCTTCGGTGCGGGCTCCAGTCCCGGCTTCCAGGGAAAATCAAAGGCGGGCAGCACCGAGCACAGCACCACTTTGATGTGGCTGGCGGTCGCCAGCTCGGCCATGTCCATGATGTTCTCTTCAGTCTGCTCGAGCGTCATGGGCCCGGTGTTTCCGGCGACATCATTCGTTCCGGCGAGAATCACCACAACCGCCGGTTGCAGATCAACGACATCCTGCCGGAAGCGCACCACCATCTGCGGGGAAGTCTGCCCGCTGATTCCGCGGTTGATGTACGGCTTGCCGGGGAACGATCCGTTGGGGCCATCGAAATGCCAGCCTTCGGTGATTGAGTCGCCCATGAAGACGACGCGCTTCTCGCCCGGCGCGGGCTTGGGGAGTTTTTCATCGGCCTCCCGGTAGCGTGCCAGCCAGCCAAAGTCGGTCAGCAACTGTTTATCGTGTGCGGTCCAGTAGGCGTCGGCCGGGTGGCCGGAAGCGGTCGTCGCCGCCGCGGGCGCCGGTGCGGTCTGGGCGGGGGCCGAAGTCTCGGGCTTGTTCGCAGGTTCCTGCGCAGCCGAAGATCCGGCAAGAATCACACTGACCGAGACAATCGTTGAACACCTCATCAAAAAAGTACGATTCACAGGCGTCTCCCTGCGCTGGCCAGCCACCGGATGGGGCAACAAGGCAGGCTGTAGCGCGCAATCGATTGTAAGCAATCGGGCGCGATTGGCAGCAATCGGACGCGACCTGATTGCAATCGAGCTGGGGAACAACCGGCTCTCCGGTTGGATTTCCACAATTCGGCATCGGTATGCACCGGCGCACATGTCCGCCCCTTGCGCTAGGCTGGAAGCAGATCATGAGTACGTGTTCAATCTGCGGTGGAGTTGGCCTGGTGCGGGTGGTGTCGTCGGAGGGACTTTGGGTTTCGCGTCCCTGCGAGTGCCAGGAGATGCAGCGCGAAGAGCGCCGCATGACCGCCGCGCGCGTTCCCGAGCGTTACAAGGATTACGACATCGACGGCTACGACTTCTTTCCGGGGATCGACCCATCGCTGCGGCGCGCTCATATGACCGCCCGCAGTTTTGTGGATGCGTACCCGGTGGACACGGGCGGCAAGGGGCTGCTCTTCACGGGGTCGATCGGAGTCGGCAAAACCCATTTGGCCGTAGGCGTCCTGCGTCGACTTGTCCGCGAACGCGGCGTCAAAGGCCTCTTCTGCGATTACCGCGAACTTCTGAAGAGCATCCAGAACAGCTACAACCCGCAGGTCAACACCACCGAACTCGAACTGCTGAAGCCGGTCTTCGCCGCCGAGGTTCTGGTGCTCGACGATCTGGGCGCGCAGAAGCCGAATGAGTGGGTGTGGGACACCGTCGCCCTCATCCTGAACACACGCTACAACAACAAGCAGACCACCATCATCACCACCAACTACCCGGATCTGGCCCCCGGCGCGGGCGCCCAGACAGAGGTGGAGCGCGCCGCCCGGGAGCAGACCCTGGGCGACCGCATCGGCGAACGTATGCGATCGCGGCTGGCGGAGATGTGTATCTGCGTGGAGATGAAGGGGAAGGATTTCCGGCAGGCTGTCAAGCGGACCGCCAGCTTCGGGTGAATCTTCCGTCGCTACCGATCGGTGTTATTCCTGGAATCGAAGGTTGGAACGTCGTCACCATGCGCAGCGTCGCGTGTACACGCCTGCTGCGGTGGTGCGTGGGGACGAGAGGCTCGGAGCGCGTGCTAATCGTCGATCAGAATACCCAGAGGCTGCCGAGGACAAGGAGAATGGCGCCTACCGTTACTGCCTGGTAGACCACCTCTTCGACCCGGTGCGTGCGCAGGCCTTCGGGGTTCGTTTTCGGCAGCGGTGTGGATGCAGAATTCGGAGCTGTTTGCATCGTTCGCCTGCCTTTCTTTGCCTGAGGCAATATCTTCGAGTTGAAAGCTCTAACTAAAGTGAGTACGTGCGCCGTTCGCGTGTGGATTCCTGCTACCGGTATAGACGCTGATTTTTCGGACTTGATGCGGAAAGTTGGATGAACTTTTGGTTAGAGCGTCTTGCTTCTTGTATCGGCCCTTTGCTTCCGATTGTGCACCCGAATCGTGTGAATCCTTCGTGGCAGGGTATTCCATTGGTAACGGGTGTAAAATTTCGCACGTGAGCACTGGTCCCGAACTCATCCATCCGAGCGAAAAAAGCGACCGTAACTGGCTCCCCTTGGCCATTGCGGCGGCAGTGGTCATCGCGGTTGTAGCCGTAGTGGTGGTTGTCCTGGAGCGACACAAGAACACGGCGAGTGTAGCGCCGGTTTCCGCGTCGGCTGACCCGTATGCCGGGAGCCTGCCCATCACCGGAGTGGCCATGAGCGAGTCAGGCAACCTGGCCGGCGGCAAGGTTACCTACCTCGATGGGCACATTGCCAACAAGGGCACTCGGACGGTTACCGGCATCACCGTTCAGGTCCTGTTCCGCAACGTGGCCCAGGAAGTGGCCCAGAACGAATCGCAGCAGATGAAGTTCATCCGCACCCGCGACCCTTACGTGGATCTGGAACCGGTGTCCGCAGCTCCTCTCAAGCCCGGAGACGAGCGGGATTTCCGCCTCATCTTTGACGCGGTCACGCCCGACTGGGACGGAGCCTATCCCCAGATCCGCATTCTGCGCGTGCAGGCGCAATAGCCGACAGCAATCGCCCAAAGGGGTCTCGTTCCGCGAATTGCGATCGGAGCGGGGCAGTTCCGCGCCTCAGCTTTCGCCGGTGAAGGGATTCGTCTCCTGCGGCTTGATGGTGGTCGGATCCCGTGCCGGCGGGACCTCTTCGTGCGGATGTGGAACGGACAAGCTCGAATCGGCGGAAACGCCAAAGGCATTGAACACCCGCATCGGATCGCCGGGAAGCATGTGATGTTCCTCGAGCGCGATCCGCACCCGGCGCTGAAACTCGCGCATGGGTCCGTACTGCTGGGTTGGCTTGGTTTTGAAGACCACGGGAAAGATCAGCTGCGAACCCTTCAACGAGTCCACGCCCAGAACCTGCGGATCGGCCACAAACACGTCTTTGAACTGCGGGCTGTTGCGGACGTCTGACGCAATCCGGGTGAGGATCTCCATCACCTGGTTAGGATCGGCGGAGAAATCCACGCTGATGTTCATGGTGGCGACGCTGAAATCGATGCTCTGGTTGGCCACCGTGGTGATCTGCGAATTGGGAACCATGTAGAGCGTGCCGTCGCCGCCGCGAATGGTGGTCTTGCGCAGGGTCATAGCTTCCACGGTGCCCGTCAGCCCGGCCAGCGTCACCACGTCCCCCACATTGAACTGGTCTTCGATCAGGATGAGGGACCCGTTCAGCACATCCTTGACGATGGTCTGGGCGGCCAGGCCGATTGCCACTCCGGCCACCCCGGCCGAGGCGAGCAGGGGCGCCAGGTTCACCCCGACCGCCGAAAGAAAGACCATGCTCACGATCACCAGGATGACCGCGATACCGGTGGTGCGGACCACTCCCGCAAGCGTTCTGACCTGGGAAACCCGTACCGTGCCGGCGGCGTGTCGCTCGGCAATGCGAATCATCCGGTTCGTAATCAGCCGCAGAATTCGCATCAGCACGAAGGCGATAAGGGCGACCAGCACCAGGTGCGGCAGCCGGGTACGCACAAATTCCTGCGTGTCGAATGCCCATTCGTCGAGCACCTTGCCCATGAAGCGGCCCTCGGCGAAGACGCCGGACCTTACGGCAGAAAGAGCCAATAAAGCAGACAAAGCGAGTCCATACATCCCAAAATCTCCCTTTCACTATCTATATTGTGCAAAGGCGGGGAAGGTTCGAAGCAAGCCGACGCGGGTTTTTTGATCCCATAATTCTTGTTTTCCGGTCGCGAACTTCCACAATGCAGGCGTATTAGGAATTGAAACCGTTGCGGGGGATCTTCGGCGTTCGGAGATTTGGGGGCAATCGGTCCATACCGTTCCACCGACTCCGAAAACCTCCTGTCAAAGCGTAGATGTCCTGCCATCAGGAGATCGTTGCACCATCCGTCTCGTCGGCCGGATTATTTGATCTCGAATTTGCACGGCATGCGTGGGAGAATGAGTCAGCGTGCCCCCTGTCGCTAGGGGTCTGCCTTCACCCTCCGGTTGTAAAAGGAGATTTCCAATGCAACGCACTTCAAACAGGATAACCACCCGGGAAGCCGAGCCTCCCTGGAGCCTGGTCCGTCGCTGGATTCGTCCCGGGGCAGGTCTGGCAATCTTGACGACCCTCATAGCGGCCGCCCAGCCACCGCAGCAGTCGTCGGTTAACCCTGACAGGCCGTACCTGATTCCGGAAGCGAATCGTTTGCCCGACAAGAACGACCAGATGCAACTGCACGAGAATCAGGCAAAGAAGCAAGACTTTGAAGCGGCCAACGCCGAACGCAAGAAACAGATCGCCGACGACACCTCGAAGCTCCTTGAACTCGCCACCCAATTAAAAGCCGAGGTCGACAAGACCAGCAAGGACACTCTGTCGATCAACGTGATTCGAAAGGCCGAGTCGATTGAGAAGTTGGCCAAGGGCGTCAAGGAGAAGATGAAGCTGACCGTGGGTGCGAGTTAGCCGCGCAAAAATGGCTGTCTCTCAACGAGAACCGGAGGTTCCCATCATGCGCCGGTTGAACCCAATTCGATCTGACTCTCCCCTGAAAACCCGGCCCGGTCTCGTTGCCATCGCGATGGCGGGAGGGTTGCTCACGTTCGCGATCGCCGCGGTCCCAACCTGCCAGGGCCAGGAGTCGGGGCAGCTCCACCCACAAAACTCTATCTATTCACCTGTGATCACCACTCCTCCGGACGCCAACGCCCGGATGCAAATGCGGGAGAAGCAGACCAAACGGCAGAACTTTGACGCTGTCAACGCGGAGCGCAAACGGCAGCTTGACGACGACACGTTGAGGCTGCTGAAACTGGCCACCGAATTGAAGGCTGAAATCGCTGAAAGCGGTTCCGCGACCCTTTCCGTCGACGAGATTCAAAAGGCGGAGTTGATCGAGAAACTGGCCAACGGCGTCAAAGAGAAGATGAAGCTCACCGTGGGCGCGAGCTAGAGCGGCCATACCGCCCTTCTCTTCGGGCTCGCGGACTGTTTTCAGCGGCGCACCGTGTTTCAGCAGCAATGTGGAAGTGGAAGGTCGGAGCCAACAGGGAGTTTCTGGCGCTTGCTGGGGAGTCGCAATGGGAGAGAGCAGTTCAACGCGGTTAACGCCGGTTGCACCGGGTACAAGTTCGTCTGCCGGCTCGCCTGTTTCCGGCCCCCATCGGCAACGTGTAAAAGCCACTCGAGTTGTCGCCATGCCGCCCAGATCCCTGGCCGCCGTGCTCCTCTTCGGCCTTCCCATCGTGGCACAGTCTCCGGGCGTACCCATCACACCTTCGGACCCCGGCAGGAACGCCACTCATTTCCCCCAACAAGCTTCTCCATACGAGCCTCCGGCCGCCATGCAGGCTAAAAGAATCACCGCTCTCAACCAGATGCGACACAAGGAGATGGTCAACGACGCCGGCAGGCTGCTGCTCCTGGCTCAGCAATTGAATGCCGAATCAGCAAAACTGTCGCCGGCCGACCGGATGCACAAGGCCGCCGAAATCGAGAAGCTGGCCAAGAGCGTGCGAGACAAAATGAGCTACGTGGTTGGGGATGAGCCCCACCCTAACAATTACAACAGTGTCCTGCCTTGACCATCGAATGCCTGCCCCCTCGAATCTGCATCTAACCTTCCGTTCCTGCGAAAGCAGGGGTTGATACAATCAGGTTTGGATTTCCGGGCTCGATGCCGGATCCGGAGTGACGGCGATGGACCTGGCAGTTTCCGGCGCTCGCGTGCTCGAGACATCCTCTTCAACAGGCAAGCTCAGCCCGCAAGCCCTGATCGAAATGTACCGGCTGATGTACCTCTCGCGTCGCATCGACGACCGCGAGATCCTCCTCAAGCGTCAGCAGAAGATCTTTTTCCAGGTATCCGGCGCCGGTCACGAGGCTCTCCAGGTTGCCGCGGGACTCGCCCTCCGCGCCGGCTACGACTGGTTCTTTCCCTACTATCGCGATCGCGCCCTCGTTCTCACCCTCGGCGTCACCCCGACTGACATGTTCATGCAGGCGGTCGGCGCTGGTCCTGATCCCGCCAGCGGCGGCCGCCAGATGCCTACCCACTGGAGCAGCTGGCCGCACCACATCGTCAGCACGTCGTCGTCCACCACCACGCAGCTGCTGCACGCGGTAGGCTGTGCGGAGGCCGGCCGCTACTTTACCCGCCACCCTGAAGCCGCCGAAAAAGTGCAAGGCGATTACCGTGCGTATCACGACGTGGAATTTCACGGCGACGAAGTCGTGCTCACCTCCGTCGGCGAAGGCTCGACCTCTCAGGGCGAGTTCTGGGAGGCCATCAATACGGCCTCCAACCAGAAGCTCCCCGTCATCTTCATGGTGGAAGACAACGGCTACGCCATCAGCGTGCCGGTGGAAGTGAACACCCCCGGCGGTAACATCTCGCGCCTGGTTGCCAACTTCCCCAACTTTCATTTTGAGGAAGTCGACGGGACCGATCCCGAAGCCAGCCTGCGTGCCTTCCAGCGGGCCTCTGACCACTGCCGCGCGGGCCATGGACCGGCCTTTGTGCATGGCCACGTCGTCCGTCCTTACTCCCACTCGCTATCGGACGACGACAAGCTGTATCGCTCCGCAGCCGAGCGCGAAGCGGACACCATGCGCGATCCGCTCACCCGCATGCAAATGCGCCTGCTGCGCGAGAATATCCTCACCGCCGAACAGATCACGGAACTCGAGCAGGAACTGGACCACGCTGCCGCCCAAGCCGCGGATCGCGCGCTGGCAGCCCCGCTGCCGACACTCGATAGCATTCCCCTCCACGTCTATTCGGAAGACCTCGATCCCACCAGTCCATCTTTCGCCACCGAAGAAGTCGCCGCCGCTACGGCCACCACCGGCAAATCCGCGAGTTCCAGAGGGTCAGCTCCCCGCACCATGGCCGACCTCATCAACGCCTGCCTGTACGACGAGATGCGTCGCGATCCCCGCATCGTCGTGTATGGGGAAGACGTTGCCGACGCCAGCCGAGAAGAGGCTCTGTCCGAGGTGAAGGGCAAGGGCGGAGTCTTCAAGCTGACTGCGGGCCTGCAAACTGCCTTCGGCAGCGAGCGCGTTTTCAACTCTCCGCTCGCTGAGGCCAACATCGTGGGCCGCGCTGTCGGATATGCGATCCGCGGCATGAAGCCGGTGGTCGAAATTCAGTTCTTCGATTACATCTGGCCCGCCATGCACCAGATCCGCAATGAACTGGCCCTCATGCGCTGGCGCTCCAACGGCGCGTGGGCCGCGCCGGCCGTGGTGCGCGTGCCCATCGGCGGCTATCTCACCGGCGGCGCCATCTACCACTCGCAGTCCGGCGAGAGCATCTTTACCCATATCCCCGGCCTGCGCATCGTGTTTCCGTCCAATGCCCTCGACGCCAACGGCCTGTTACGCACCGCGATCCGCTGCGACGATCCCGTCCTCTTCCTGGAGCACAAGCGCCTCTATCGCGAGACTTATGGGCGCGCTCCCTACCCCGGCCCGGACTTCGCCATCCCCTTTGGCAAGGCCCGCATCGTCCGTCCTGGCAGCCACATCACCCTCGTCACCTATGGCGCCGTTGTGCCGCGCGCCATGCAGGCCGCCCAGGTTGCCCAGCACAAGCACGGCATCGAAGTCGAGATCCTCGACCTGCGCACGCTCAATCCCTACGATTGGGAGGCCATCGCCACCTCCGTCCGTAAAACCAGCCGCGTCATCGTCGCGCATGAGGACATGATCAGCTGGGGCTACGGTGCAGAATTGGCCGCGCGCATCGCAGATGAGCTCTTTGAAGACCTCGACGCACCCGTCAAGCGCATTGGCTCCATGGACACATTCGTTGCGTATCAGCCGGTGCTCGAAGACGCCATCCTGCCTCAGCCCGCCGATATCCTGAAGGCGATTGTCGACCTCCGCGCCTACTGACCCCGCTCGCGCTTCGGACGCGGCGCTGGTGACGGCCGCACCCAGCGGAGGGCGGTGAGTCCGCGCGAGGACCCTGTTCAGCTACAGATCATTTGCCCCAGATCTTGGCCGCTTCAACATTCACCGACCGGACCCATTCGTTGTGGCGGACGGTATCTCCTCCATGGGAATGTTTATAGGCTCCCGGACCCGCTACTGTGCCGGTACGCGTGTTCCCGCCGTGTCCGATGTCAAAGTGACACCCATCGCAAAGCACCACGCAGTTCAGCACGGTTCTCATCCATGCCAGCTTTGCTTCGTCGCTGATCCCGCACTGGTCGGGAACCACGTGATGGGCTTCCTCCCACTGGTCGTTCAAAGAGTCGCCGCAGGATGCACACAACTCCATCTGGCGAAGCCGAGCCTCTTTCTTCACCGACTCCCCGAATTCGAATTTCCTGGCCATCGCCACCTCCCTCGGGATCGTTGAATCTTACTTCACCCATAGCGCAGAAAACGCGTTGAAACTGTCCAACTTTTGTGAAATCTGCAACGCGGCAGGCAAGCTTGGATCAAGCCCGGCGATCTGCGTCCGGCAAGCACGAAACCGCCGGTTCATCCGTTCATGCTGCCCCGTTTTCGCCCAACCGTCTACAATATTCAGATGGAGCCCACGGCAGACTCAGGTAGCGCCATCAAGGCGGTCCCCGCCGCATGATGCGACCCTTCCGCCTCCTGCGCTTCGGGCTTGCCTATTGGCTCAACTGGCTTCCGGGTGTCATCCTCCTCGCTTGCGTCGGCGTACTCGATACCTTCCGCACCCTGCTGTTCCAGCCAATCTTCGACCAGGTCCTCCGCCCCGACGCGCCCGAAGGCCCCATCCTCCTCGGCCTTCCTCACTCGCGTTGGCACTTCGATCTCCGCGCGCTTCTGCCCCCCTTCATTCATCTGCACAATGCGTGGACCGTGGTGGCGTTCGCTCTCGTGTTCTCCACCATCGCCAAGGGGCTCTGCGACTATCTCGGCACCTACCTGGTCAACTACGCAGGCTTCGGCTTGATCACCGACCTCCGCAACCATCTCTACGAAGCCACCCTGCGCCGCTCCGCCAGTTTCTTCCACAAGCACGCCACCGGCACCATCCTCTCTACGCTCATCAACGATGTCGACCGCGTGCAAGTTGCGGTGAGCTCGGTGATCGGTGAGTTCCTGCAGCAGTTCTTTACCTTTCTGGTCGGAATCATCTTTGTCATCCGCCTCGGCGGGTATCTCAGTTGGGCGCTCCTCCTGTTCGTGCCCGTCGTCATTACCTCCTCGCGCAAGATAGGAAGCGAAGTTCGCACCCGCACCCGCACCGGCCAGGACAAGCTCGCGGAGATTCAGAACATCCTCCACGAAACCATCACCGGCCATCGCATCGTGAAAGCCTTCAACACAGAGCTCTGGGAGATCCTGCGCTTCAAAAGCGCCGCCCAGCGCCTCTTCCGCGCCAACCTGCGCAACGTGCGCATTCAGTCCATCAGCTCGCCGCTCATGGACACCATCGGCGCCGTCGCCATCGCCATGTTCCTGTTTATCGGCCGTAACGAGATCCAGCACGGCCGCATGACGATGGGTTTGTTCGCCTCCTTCATCATCCTGCTCTTCAAGCTCTACGATCCCGTTCGCAAGTTCGCCTACTTCTACAACAGCTTCCAGCAGGCCATGGGCGCGTCCGGCTCCATCTTCGGTTTCCTTGAGCACAAGGACGATGTCAAGGAGAGACCGCAGCCGGTCACTCTGCAGCGCTTCAAGTCGTCCATCCGCTTTGACAATGTCGGCTTCTCCTACTCCAACGAAGAAGGAGAACACCAGATCCTGCATCACGTCGATCTCGAACTGCACACCGGCGAAGTGCTGGCCCTCGTCGGACCCAGCGGGGCAGGGAAGTCGACCCTCGTCAATCTCATTCCGCGCTTCTTCGACGTCACCTCCGGCCGCATCCTTATCGACGGCCGCGACATTCGTGACGTCAGCCTCGCATCGCTGCGCCGCCAGGTGGCGCAGGTTACGCAGGAGACCATTCTCTTCAACGACACGGTGCGTAACAACATCGCCTACGGCCAGCCCGATCTCAAGCGCGACGTGGTCGAAGAGGCAGCCCGCAATGCCCTCGCGCACGACTTCATCCAGCGCATGCCGCAGGGTTACGACACCGTCATCGGCGAAAAAGGCTTCCGTCTCTCCGGCGGCGAACGCCAGCGCATCGCCATCGCCCGCGCTATCCTCAAAAACGCGCCCATCCTCATCCTCGACGAAGCTACTTCCTCGCTCGATGCCGAGAGCGAATCGCTGGTGCAGGCCGCGCTCGCCAACCTGGTGCAGGGGCGCACCGCGCTGGTCATCGCGCATCGCCTCTCCACCGTGCGCCGCGCCGACCGTATCGCCGTGCTTGAAGACGGCCGCATCACCGCCATCGGTCCCCACGAGGAGCTTCTCAATACATCGCCCATCTATCGCCGCCTCTATAATCTGCAATTCATGGATGCAGGCGACACGCAGGCACAGAGCGACAACGGCCTCGAGCCCCAGGCCGCGCAACCCGATCAACTGCTGGAGCCAGCCTTTTCTGAGGCCGGTCTCTCTGAAGCTGCACTCTCCAACGAGGCAGAGGAGTAACATGCCGATTTACTCAATGACCGGCTTCGCCCGCGTTCAGGTTCGCGTCCCCTCCGGAGGTCAGGATCAGCTCGGTTACACGCTCACCGTCAAGAGCGTCAACCATCGCTTTCTCGATGTGCAACTGCGCATTCCCTCCAGCTTCGACGCCCTCGAAATGGAGCTGCGCCGCGCCCTCAAGGACCACCTGGTCCGCGGCCACGTGGAACTCACGCTATCCATCGAACGCAGCACGCCGCAGGCCGCGGGCTATAACCGCGAACTGGTCGCCGGCTACATCGCCGCCTTCAGCGCCGCGCGCGACGAATACGCCCTCACCGGCCAGCCCGATCTCAACGCCATCCTTCGCCTGCCCAGCGCCCTGCAGAGCGACAACCGCGGCACCGGCGATGAAGACACCGCGGCCCTCGCTCAGAGCGTCCAGCGCGAGATCGTTCCCCTCCTGGGGCAGCTCAAAATCATGCGCGCCCGCGAAGGCGAGTCTCTTGAAGCCATCCTCCACGCCTCGCTCGATCGCCTCGCCGAAGCCGTGGAAGGCGTTGCCCAGTTGCGCCCTGAAATCGAGCAGCGCTACCAGGAACGCCTCACGCAGCGACTCACCGCCGCTACCGGCAATGAGTTCAATCGCCAGCGCCTGCTGGAAGAAGTCGCGGTCCTGGTCGACCGCAGCGACATCTCGGAAGAGCTGGCCCGCATGACCACCCACATCGGCCACTTCCGGGAACTGCTCGCTGCCGGCGGCGAGGTCGGAAAGAAACTCGACTTCCTGCTCCAGGAGATGAACCGCGAAGCCAACACCCTGCTCTCCAAAACCGGAGGCGTAGGCGGCAAGGGAACGCGCATTACCGAACTGGGCCTGGCCATGAAAGCCGAGATCGAAAAGGCGCGCGAACAAATCCAAAACGTCGAGTGATGTCTCAAGGGAATCGCTCGGGCGGTAGGCCGGGGATTTATCCCCGGCAATAACCGAATCAAAATCGATCGGGCTTTAGCCCCTGCGGTAAGCTTTTGAAATTCAACTTTTGATTCGGCCTTTCTTCACAGCCGGATAAGGAAAAACAGAACGTGGCAGGCATTCTCTTCATCATCTCGGCTCCATCCGGTTCGGGCAAAAGCACCCTGGTCAACGAAGTGCGCAAACAGGTCACCGGCGTCGACTTTTCCATCTCCTGGACGACCCGCCCGCCCCGCGGCTCTGAGGAGCACGGCCGCGAATACTTCTTCACCAATCGCGCCGAATTCGAGCGCATGATCGCTGCCGGCGCCTTTCTGGAACATGCCGAGGTTTTCGGCAACTACTACGGCACCGCCCGCCACTCCCTTGACGAAGCGCGCAAGCAGGGCCACGATCTCCTGCTCGATATCGACGTGCAGGGCGCTGCCCAGGTGCGGCATGCCATGCCTGAGGCGGTCAGCATCTTCGTGCTTCCCCCCAACCCCAAAGTCCTGCGTACCCGCCTGCGCAATCGCTTCCGCGCCGAGGGCCAGGTCAACGAGGCCGAACTCTACCGCCGCCTCTCCGAGGCCAGCAAGGAAATTGAGAATTATCGCGAGTACAGTTATATTTTGATCAACGATATCCTCGACCGGGCCGTGGCTCAGCTGGAAGCCATCGTCCTGGCAGAGCGATACTACCGCAATAGCGAGCCCATAGCGTATCGTTCGCGCCGTGTGCTGGAAGTTGCAGCGGCTTGTCGCCAGTCCAATTCGCAGGAGCGCCTCAAGCCCGTGCTCGAAGCCTTTGGGATTGGTAGTTCTCAGGACCAGCAGCAGTTTAACTTCGACGAGGATCCCGATGACGATTGAAACCAAATTTGATTCCGACTATCGTAAGGTTCTGGTGGCCGCTCGCCGCGCCCGCCAACTGCAAAGCGGCTCAGCCGCGCTCGTCCCCAGCCAGTCCACCAAGGCCTGCCGCATCGCCCAGGACGAGATCGCAGCCGGCAAGATCGCCTACGTCAAAAAGGATGTCCCCGTAGTCAAGCCCCTGGTCGACGAGTCCGGCATCCCCATCATCGTCGGCTGATTTCAACCACCATCCGCGACGCATTTCATTCCTTGCTCTCCGCGTGCTTAGTGTGTCCACGCTACCCAATTCCCTGGTAGCCCTTTTCACTTCTTCACTTCTTCACTTTTTCACTGTTGTTCTACAATCAATCCATGCGCGTAACAGTCGGCGTCTCCGGTGGAATCGCTGCATACAAGGCCGCTGAACTCGTGCGCGCCCTGCAGCGTCAGGCCCTCGAAGTCCACGTCGTCATGACGGAATCCGCCTGCCGCTTCGTGCAGCCTCTCACCTTCGCCGCGCTCTCCGGCCACAAAGTCATCACCAGCCTGTGGGACGAAGCCGGCTCCGCCGACGGCGCATACGACTCCTCCATTGAGCACATCGGCGAAGCCCAGGCGACGCAGGCGCTCATCGTCGCCCCCGCCACCGCCAACACCCTGGCCAAGTTCGCCCACGGCATATCCGACGATTTCCTCACCACGCTCTATCTCGCCACCACCGCGCCCGTACTCGTTGCTCCCGCCATGAACGTGAACATGTGGGAACACCCGGCCACCAAGGCCAATCTCGAAATCCTCCGCCAGCGCGGCGTGCGTGTCATCGAGCCCGGCACCGGCGAGCTCGCCTGCGGCATGATCGGCGCCGGCCGCATGGCCGAACCAGACGCCATCGCCGACGCTGTCCTCAATGCCCTCGGCCGCCGTCATGACCTCGCTGGCGAAGTCGTCCTCGTCACCGCCGGAGGCACGCGCGAAGCTCTCGACCCGGTGCGCTTCCTGGGCAATCGTTCCAGCGGCAAAATGGGGTACGCACTGGCCGAAGCCGCGCAATCCCGCGGCGCCCGCGTCATCCTCATTACCGGTCCATCCTCGCTCTATCCGCCTTCGCATTGCGAAGTCCTCAAAGTCACCACCGCCGAGGAGATGCGCCAGGCCGTCCTCGAACGCATGAAAGAAGCCACGCTCATCATCAAGGCCGCCGCCGTTGCCGACTACCGCCCGCTCACCGTCTCCGAGCAGAAGCTCAAGCGCACCGGCCCGCTCACGCTCGAACTCGCGCCCACTGAGGATATCCTCGCTGAAGTCGTGCGCAAGCGTGGCCCCGCGCAACTCATCGTGGGCTTTGCGGCTGAAACCGAGAATCGCATGGAGAATGGCCGCGCCAAGCTGCTGCGCAAAGGCGCCGACGCCATCGTCGTCAACGATGTCTCCGGCGATCACGTCGGCATCGACTCGGACTTCAATGCCGCCACGTTCCTCACCTCCTCCACCTCCATCGAACTCCCCGCCATGCCCAAGCGCAAGCTCGCCGATCGTATCCTTGACGAGATCGTTGCTTTGCGCCGCCCTCGCCCGCTCATGATGGAAGTCGAAGGCCTCTCCGCGCAGGATGAAGTCCTCAATCAATCGGCCGGCGCTGCCGCGCCGCGTCGACAGATCATCGTGGAGTAGCCCGTGCCGGCACTCGATCCCGCAATGCAACGAGCCCTTGCCGCGCGCCTGCGCTTTTATCGCGACCTCGGCCTCACCGAGTTCTACCGCCGCCCCGTCGACCTTTCATCTACTGAAGATGCGGGTGCCCCAGGTCCCTCGCTCTTGGGGACCTGGGATTCCTCATCGAAGCCGATCATCACTCAGGAGCATGCCATCCCGCCCCGCAAGCCCATCTTCACGCCCTCCGTCGTTCCCGCAGCCATCCCCTCAGCCGATCGCGCCTCCGCTCTCCGCATCATCCGCGAAGAGATCGGCGACTGCACCCGCTGCGCTCTCCACAAGGGTCGCAACAAAATCGTCTTTGCCGACGGCTCGCCCAACGCACGCCTCATGTTTGTCGGCGAAGGTCCGGGCGCCGACGAAGATGCACAGGGCCTGCCATTCGTCGGCAAAGCCGGGCAGTTACTCAACAACATGATCACCGCCATGGGCCTCAAGCGCGAAGACGTCTACATCGCCAACGTGGTCAAGTGCCGCCCGCCCGGCAACCGCACGCCCGAGCCCGACGAAGCCAACACCTGCTCGCCATTCCTCTTTCAACAAATCGATGTCGTGCACCCCGAAGTTCTGGTTGCGCTCGGCGCCACCGCCGCCACCTATCTGCTCGGTCAGCGCCAGCCTCTCGCCGGGCTCCGTGGCCGCATCCACGCCTTCCGCGGCAGCAAGCTCATCGTTACCTATCACCCCGCCTTCCTTCTCCGCGATCCCCGCCAGAAGAAGGAAGCCTGGGCCGATCTGCAAATCGCCATGCGCGAACTCGGTCTGCAACTCCCCAGCCGCGGTTGAAGCAGGTCGCGCCGCGCGGCTCGGTCCAGCGTCATCCCGAATCCGAGTGACGCGTGTCGCTCGAAAGCGACTTGTGTCCGCGTCCGCTGCGAAAATCAATTCGAAAAATTGTCTTCACGCACGGTCCCCAATCCTGTATCGTTGCGGCGTTCGCCATTCCTCAGATTCCGCACAGGCGAATCGCTGCAAATCCGGCTGAATCAGGAAACTCATCGAAGGAGTTACTTCCATGTCCAGCTATCTCCTGCAAGCCTCGTATGCGCCTGCCGCAGTCGCGGCCATGATCAAAAATCCTCAAGACCGCACAGAACATATTCGCCAGTGTGTCGAACAGTTCGGCGGCAAGCTCATTGGCCTCTGGGCTTCGGTCGGAGAGCACGACATCGTGAGCCTCTTTGAAATGCCGGACCCTACGGGAGCCGCAGCCATGCGCATTGTGCTCGCTTCCACCGGCGCGCTCAAGCACGTTCACCTCACGCCCCTCATGGACGTGGCAGATGGCGTCAAGTCCCTGCAACTGGCCGCCACATCCATCTACAAGCCTGTCACTGCCTCCGCATGAGCAGGTTCGTACCCAACTCGACAGCCCCGGTTCTTGTCCCTCCGTCGCAGTGCTCCTGACTTCTCAGTCCACGCCGGAAGGCTTGCAAATAAGCAAACGTCTGCGTGTGCACAAATCGAATCATTTTGCTTTGTGGAATGCGTTTTCTGCTGTATTGTTGACTTCTCTCAACAATTCCCCTGGCAAAGCTGCTAAATCCGAACCCTGAGAAGAGACAGATGACACGACTTCCCCCGGGCTCAGAAATTCGTACGTGCACTGAAAGCTACACTCGCCTTCTAACCCAACTCGCCAGCGGACTGCTCGATGGACTTCAATGTCCGGAATGCGATTTGTATTCCGTTTCAGTCTGTCTCACTCCTCATCACGCGAACGAATACTGCAGCTGGTTTATCTGCACGAGCTGCGACTTTCGCTCGCGTGCGCATAACCGGGCGAGACCTGGGCGCCCTGCCATCGGTCCTGTTGCATTGCTCGGGAATAAGAGTGCGCCCTCACAAAAATCCTCGCTACTCAAATCGCCGGGGTCATTTTCTTCGGACTAGTCAGGAACACGATTGGGTCGCTACATGACAAACCTGTCATGCTGGGTAAACAATCTCCCCTCCTGAATTTCGAACTGGCGTTCCGCGAAGCTGCCGCAGGGCCCGCCCTGCAAGCCCCCTGAGATGCAACACCTCCCTCCCCCTCGCATCTCAATAATTGGGTCTAGTCCGTTTGTCTAACTCACAACTAACCTCAATTCTTTTCGTTCTCCTGCTGTTGGTCGGCCTCGCCCAGCTGCTGGGCTACGCCTTCATCAAGCTCCGTCAGCCCAAGGTCATCGGCGAGATTCTCGCTGGGGTTGTCCTGGGGCCCGCGTTGTTGGGGCGCCTGCCGTTCTTTTCTAACCTGGTCGCCAACACCGTGCACCGGAGCGGGGTGCTCGACTTCATCTACTGGCTTGGCCTTCTGCTCCTCATGTTTCTCTCCGGAGCTGAAACCCGTCAGCTCTTCACGCGCGAAGAGCGCCGGGAGGTCGGCTGGCTCGCCATTGTCGGCTCCGGTGTTCCTTTCCTGCTCGCGCTCCTCTTTGCACCGTGGCTGCTTCATCCATCCCTTGCGGGACCAAACGGAAATCGCATCTCGCTCACCATCATTCTGGCCGTCGGGGTCGCGGTTACCTCGGTCCCCGTTGTCTCCAGAATCTTCGCCGACCTCAAAATCCTGCACACCCGGTTCGCGCGCCTGGTGCTCGGCGTAGCTGTCCTCGAAGACATCGTCCTGTGGCTGGCGCTGGCCGTGGCCACCGCAATGGCGGGCAAAGCCGCTCTTCAGCCGCGCGCCATGACCTTGCATCTTGCGTTCACGGTGGGTTTCTTCGTACTCGGACTCACCCTCGTCCCGCGCCTGGTCAAGAAGATCAACAAGGCCCGTTTCAACGTCCTTGCGCGCCAGTCTCCCACTGCTTACGCTATCGCCGTTCTGCTCGCCTACTGTGCCGTCGCCGGCGCCCTCGACGTCAGCCTGGTCTTCGCCGCCTTCCTGGCCGGATTCGCCGTGGTCCACAAGAAACGGATGCTCTTCGCGGAAGCTCTTGACGCCATCGGCAAAGTGGCATTCGCCTTCTTCATTCCCGTCTACTTCGCCATCGTCGGCCTCAAAATCGATCTGGTGCGCGGCTTCTCCCTCTGGATGTTTCTGGCTTTCCTGGTAGGGAGCTGCGTCGTCAAGATAGCGTCGGTATCGCTCGCCGGTCGATTTGCCGGCTTTCGCGGGCTCGATCTTATCAACCTTTCCGTCACCACCAATGCCCGGGGCGGGCCTGGAATTGTGCTCGCCAGTGTGGCCTACGAGGCCGGTATTATCAGCCCCCAGTTCTATACCACCCTCGTTCTTGCCGCGGTCGTCACCTCCCAGATCGCCGGCGCCTGGCTGGAGTTTGTCCTGCGCACCAATCGGATCCTGCTCGCGTCAAAGCCCCCCTGCGAGTCACCGGCGGACGCAGCAACGGAACCGGGTTTGGCGGCGTAAAAAACGTTTTAACAGCCAATGTCAGAATCCGACACATTGCGTTCGCGCAAACCATTGTGGCTGTTCATTTGTCCGGATCCCCCGTATTTATTGGCCTTTTGCGAGTTCTTCGCGGTCGATAAGAAATGAACTAATTGTCACTTGACTCGAAGTTGAAGTCCAAAGAGAATTCTCACAATTCAGCTTGCCTTGCTCGCATTTTGAGAGTGGTGAGTTGCAAGCATCGCCCAATTACAGCATCGTCGAGCGGCTCCTCCCTCACTCAACCGCCGACGGATCCCCACGGAGCGCGCACGGCTCGCAAGCCAGATCGCGAGATTCGCTCTGACCAAGGCGTCACTTGGGCAACATAGCCCAAGGCCCCCGAATGGGCTGATCACTGGAATTGAAGCATCAAAGGAGCCATTTCGCTCCGTTCGTATCCGACGGCGCAGCGGGCAATCGCTCGCGCAAGGGCCGTCTTGTATTCAGTGCCGCCCATTCGGCTCCGGCTCTCCCGGAGTTTTGAAAGCGATGGAAGTCAACAATGAGAGTGACAGACGAATTGGATCGGTTGATTCTGACCGCGGTAGGCGATGACTTTGCAACCATGGAGTTCATCGTCGGCAAGCTATGTGGAACTCCAGGGGAAATCACCGGCAAGCTTGACGCCGGGCATCTTTACCGCAGGCTGTTTGAGTTGGTCGCGGACAAGCTCGTGAGCGCCTACCTCCTTCACGCCGAACCGCCCTACATCACGCCCGTGGAATTGAGTTCTGACGCCTTCCCCGCTTGTTGGTTCTATATCACCCAGAGGGGAAGAAAGTGTCTCGCCAACTCGGCCAGAAAGCATGCCCCGCTGCAACACAACAAGGATCTCGGCCCCGAGCGGAGCGAATACTCCTCGGCAGTCAATTTCTGACTTCGCCACCCGGGACAGTCGCAACTCAAAACGTGAAGAGCGCGAATGGGTGCGGCTCGCCGCGTTCCTTCAGGATGTGGAGCGCCACATTGCAAACGCGCGTTCCTCCCTTGGACTCTGCCGAAAACGTCCCGTGATGGGCGTGTCCGTGGAGAGCCAATGCAGGCTTGTGCTTGTCCAGGGCGCGCTGCAGGCGCGAACTGCCAAGGAAGGGAAAGATCGGCTCCGGCTCGCCCGCCACCGTCTCCTTGATCGGCGCATAATGCATGATCGCTATCTTCACTGGAGTCTTCAATTGCTCCAACCCGTAATCCAGCTTGATCGCTTCGCGCTCTGCGATCTCCACAAAGGTCTTGATCCCGCCTTCGCCGAATGGCATGAGCTCATAGGGAGCGAAGCCGCCGCAAAAGCCCTTCGTTCCCGCAAAACCTACGCCGTCCACCTCGAAACAATGTCCATCCAGCAGGTGAACCCCTGCCACGCGCAGCTGGCCCGCCAGTTCGTCCTGATGGCCGCTCTCGTGGTCGTGATTGCCCAGCACTGCAATGATCGGGATGTGCACGTGCTCCAGCACCGAAAGGCACGCGCGCATCTCTTCGGGCAGCCCGTGGTTGGTGAAGTCGCCCGCGATTACCAGCGCGTCCGCCAGCTCGTTCACGGCCGAGAACGCACTCACGTTCTTTTCCTGCTCCTCGGCCTTCAAATGGATGTCGGCTACCGCTGCAACCCTCATTCCTCGCTCCCGGTCGGGTCTTCAATCCGCAACAGGCAGGGATGACTGGCGCAATACTCCTCATAGAGATTGCGCTCTCCCCACTCCTCCGTATCGATCGCAAACATGCGCGGATCGACCAGCGACCCGCGAAACGGCGCTGTCTTGTCCGGCTGCCGCACCCGGCCGGTGAAGCGCTGTGTCAGCTCCACCCAGACTGCGTCAGGCACCATGTCGGTCCGCGCCGGGTAGACATACGCGTAGAGCACCAGGGACCAGTACAGCAGCTCCCAGTGGTCGCCCATCAGCCCGAGCACCCGGTTCCAGTCCATCTGCTGGCCGCAGGCTTTGATCAGATGCACCACATCGGCCCCATCGAAACGCTCGCGAAAGGCCACGAACGTCTTGGTGGCCAGGCACTCCTCGGGAGCCAGAACCATGCAGGGGATGCCCAGGACCACTTCCGGAAGGCCGCGGCTGATCCAATCCTCCTCCACGAACAGGCTGGCGTTGCCGACGCCGGTAATCAGGTCGACGAAGGCTCGGCCGCGCCGCGCCTTGGCCAGCCAGACGGGATCCTCAATGCTGGTTGTGAAGCCAGCTCGCTCAAGGTGGGCAAAGGCCTCGGGAATGTGGCCGGCGGTTAAGAACAGATCCAGATCCTTGGTGGGACGCCAGACGCCGGTGTGACGGTGTACGGCAAAGGCTCCGCCGACCACGAAAGGAATGCCCGATGCCAGCAGGGTGCGCAAGGCGTCCTGGTAGCACTCTTCGGCCTCCAGTGTCCACGCCGGCTCTTCGCTCGAAGTTACGGGAAGGCTCGGGTCCCAGTGTCCCATGGATTGCTTTGACGCCAAGTAACGGCTTTTCAGCCGCATGAGACGCTTCTCGCCCCATTACGGTTTTCCGCGTAGAGACGCGCACACATTGCAAAAAAAAACAGGTTAGTGCTGCCGAATGAGAGAGATGGAAGGCATTTTGGGGGGATTTTGTGCTGACCGTGATTTGGATCACAAAAAGCAGTGGTCAGTGAACAGTGATCAGTGGTCAGTGAAAAGCCAAGTGACTTGATGAATGAGTGAAGAAATGAAAAAGGCAAGGAAGAGGGAGCAGGGTATAGGGAATGGAGAGAACTCCCCGGACGGATTTGAGCGGCGCTTCCCATCTTTTTCTCCTTGTTGATCGTGCAATGAAAAAAGCCCGCTCGCGGGCGGGCTTTTGTTCGACTGTTTCCAGTATGGCAGGTTCGAATAATTAATACCCAATTGGGGCAAAGTTTTTTGCGTTGATTCTAAAGATGGTTACAAACTATTTTCATTTTTGCCTATTGACAAGTTTTCCACAGGGCCGCGTGCGGGGTAGGTCTGGGGGTCGTGGGATCCCGCCCTTGCGACCGACCACCCAGCGGCGAAGACCGGTCACCGGGGACCCCGGACCCCGAAGCGCCCAACTCACGCTGACAGGATGTGAAGAGCAAAAGCAACTGCAACTGCGGATCCCTCGGCTTCCCACCCCAGCGGCGAAGACCTGTCGCCGGGGACCCCGACTGCGCTCGGGATGACACTTGAGTGGTTTTGGGGTTTTCCTTGGGGCACCCCGGTGAGGTGCCCCATTGGTAGCGGCTAGAAGTCCTCGCCGGTTTCGGCGGCGGGGAGGATGTCGTCTTCTCTTGCGAACCATACGTACAAGGCAGGGAGCAGGAAGACGCCGATGACGAGGTTGGCGAGCAGGCCGCCGACGATCACGATGGCGAAAGGTCGCTGCGAGTCCGATCCGATGGCATGGGAGAGAGCGGCAGGCAGCAGGCCCAGGGTGGCTACCAGCATGGTCATCATGACGGGGCGCAGGCGCAGTACCGAACCCTCCACCGCGGCTTCGACGATGTGCTCGTAGCTCGAGGCTTCCATGCCGCGGCGGCGGCCACGGAGCTGGTTGATGAACTCGATCATGATGACGCCGGTTTCAACCGAGACGCCGAAGAGCGCCAGGAAGCCGACCGCCGAAGACACGGAGAAATTCGTGTGGGTGATGAAGAGCGCCAGCGGACCGCCGATGGAGGCCATGACGACCGAGACCAGGATGACCATGGCCCATTTGAGCGAGCGGAACATGGTGAAGAGGATGAGGAAGATGGCAAGGACCGTGACCGGTACGACGATGGCCATGCGCTTATCGGCGCGTTTCTGACTTTCGTATTCGCCGGCCCACTCGAGATGATAGCCCGCGGGTAGTGTGACTTTGTGCTCCACGCGCGAGATGGCCTCTTCGACGGTTGATCCAAGGTCGCGCCCGCGGACCGAGTACTTGATGGCGATGTAGCGCTGGCCGCCTTCGCGATTAATCTGTTCGGCGCCATCGTCGGTAGAGACCGTGGTGAGTTGAGACAGTGCCACCCGTTCGCCGGAGGGAGCCAGCAAGCGGACGTTTTCGATGGCTTCGCGCGTATCGCGGTACTGCTTCTGATAGCGAAGGGTGACGTCGAAGCGGGCTTCGCCCTGCTGCACCTGGGTGAGCGCGCTGGACCCCACGGCGGTTTGAATGGCGTCCTGCACATCGGCTACGTTGATGCCGTAGCGGGCGGCAGCATCGCGGTCGACCCGGAAGTTGAGATTGGGCTGACCGACGATGCGAAAGATGCCGAGATCGCCGACGCCCTGCACGCCGCTCATCTCCATTTGAATCTGCTCGGCCTTGTGCTCGAGGGTGCGCAGGTCGTCGCCGTAGAGCTTGACGGCGAGTTCCCCTTTCACGCCGGAGACGGCCTCTTCCATGTTGTCGGAGATGGGCTGCGAGTAGTTCCAGATGACGCCGGGAAACTTCGACAGCTCCTTGTCGATGGCGGCGATGAGTTTTTCCTTGTCCTGGTCGAAGACGGGGCGCCAGTCTTTTTTCTGCTTGAGATCGACGAAGTACTCGGTGTTGAAGAAGCCGGCGGTGTCAGTTCCATCGTCGGGGCGGCCGGTTTGACTGATAACCTGGGTGACCTCAGGAAAGGAGGCCATGACGATGCGCGCCTTGTTCATGAAGTCGATGCTGGGGGTGGGGCCTTCGCTGGGCGGCAGAGTGCCGCGGACCCAGATGGAACCCTCGTCGAGGTGGGGAAGAAACTCCGAGCCGATGGGGCCGCCTACCGTGAGGTAGATGGCGATGCCAAACAAGACGGCGGAGATGGCGACGGTCCATTTGCGACGGACGATGGCGGCGCGCACGGCGACACGGTAGCGCACGGTGAGCCAGGCCATGAGGGGGTTATCCCACTCCTTGGCGCCTTTGCGGAAGAAGATGCTGGAGAGTACGGGGGCCACGATGATGGCGAAGACCAGAGCGCCGATGAGGGCGAAGGTGACGGTCCACGCCATGGGCTTGAAGAGCCGTCCTTCGACGGCCTGGAGCGTGAAGATGGGCAGATAGGACGCGATGATGATGGCGCGGGCAAAGAGCACCGGCCGCTGCACTTCATGGGCGGCGTCGCGAATCTTGTTGAGGGGGGTGCGTGTATCGCCGGAGTGGGCGAGGTGGCGGACAACGTTTTCGACCATGACCACCGAGCCGTCCACGACCATGCCGAAGTCGAGGGCGCCGAGCGAAAGCAGGTTGGCGGGAATGTGGCTGATGTCGAGACAGATGGAGGCGAATAGGAGGGCGAAGGGAATGGTGAGCGCGACGATGATGGCGCCGCGAACGTTGCCGAGGAAGAGGAAGAGGATGATGGAGACGAGGATCATGCCCTCGGTAAGGTTGTGCTCGACGGTTTCGACGGTGTAGGAGACCAGCTTGGAGCGATCGAGGAAGGGCACGACTTTTACGCCCGGCGGGAGAATGCCGGGATGGCCTTTTTCGCCGTTCAGTTTTTTCACTTCCTCGTGAATGCCCTGCAGTACGGGGTCGGAGTCATCGCCTTTCTGGAGCAGGACGATGCCTTCGACGGTATCGGGATTGTCGACGATTCTGCCGTCGGCCAGGTGGGTGGCGCGTCCGATCTGGCCGAGGCGAATCTTCGGGCCTTGCTCGACGGTGCCAAGCTGTCCTATTTTGACGGGCGCGCCATTGGATGTTTTGACGACGGTGTTGGCGATGTCCTGGACGGTTTTGTACAAGCCGAGCGACTGCACGTTGACCTGCTGCGCGCCTTCTTCAATAAAGCTGCCGCCGCCATTGGTGTTGTTGGCGGTGAGCTGCTGCTCAACCTGGGCGATGGAGAGACCGTAGGAGATGAGCTTTTCGGGATCGAGCTTGACCTGATACTCCTTGGTCGGACCGCCGAAGCTGGAGACGTCGACGACGCCGGTGACGCCTTTGAAGTCCTTCTCGAGGGTCCAGTCTTCGAGGGTCTTTTTCTCCATCACATCGTAAGAAGGGTTGGTGCTTTCGAGGGTGTACCAGAAGATCTGGCCGACCGGGCTCCAGTCAGATCCCATCTGGGGCACGAGATTGTTGGGCAGGTTGACCTGGCTGAGGCGCTCGAGGACGTGCTCGCGATTGATGTCGCTTTTGGAGTTGTCGTCGAAGATGAGCATGAGGCTGGAGAGGCCGGCCAGGGTGGTGGAGCGCAGGTGAGTGAGGTGGGGAATGCCGGCCATCTGGATTTCGATGGGGACGGTAACCTGGCGTTCGATTTCTTCAGCGGAGCGGCCCTGCCACTGGGTAATGATCTGCACGTAGTTGTTGGCGACGTCAGGGTAGGCCTCGATGGGAAGGTTGCGGAACGCGATGACGCCCCACGCGGTGAGGACGACGACCCCGCCGAGAACCAGCCAGCGATTTTTAAGAGAGAAGTCTACGAGAGCGCGGATCATTAGAGCGGTCCTCCGGTTCCAAGCGGACTATCCGACTGTGTGCAAGGCGGCGTTTTATCAATCAAAACGGCACTGAACCGTTGAGGCATGGCGAAGAACAAACCGGCGCACCGCATCATTGGGTCCCCGCAGTTTCAAGCAGGAGTGCGTTGCCGACGACCTTCTGGCCGGGGTTGATGCCGGACAGGATGACCTGGCGATTGCCGGCGATCATTTGGCCGGTGTGCACTTCAGTGCGGCGGAAGTGATTTCCCCCAATGGGCTCGAAGACCCAGTCGCGGTCGTGGAGGTGGAGGACGGCATCGGCGGGGACGACGGCGTGGGATTCCTTTTTCTTGTCGCTGAACGTGGCGCTCACAAACATGCCGAGCTTGAGGAAACCGGGATTGGTGACCTGTATGCGGACCTTGGCGGTGCGAATCTGGGGATCGAGCACAGGGCCGATGTCGCTAATGACGCCCTTGAAGGGGCGATCGGGGTAGGAGTTGGTTTTGATGGTTGCCTGCTCGCCGAGTCGAATGCGGGGTATGTCGTTTTCGTAGACATCGCAAAGCACCCAGACGGTGGTGAGGTCAGCGACGGTGAAGGCGGTGGCCGATCCGGAAAGGGAGACGCCGGCGGCTGCGGCATTGGTGATGTTTTGTCCGATAATGACGCCGGAGATGGGCGCGTAGACGTTGACCAGGGCGCCGGGGTGATCTTTGTCGACGCCGTAGAGTTTGAGTTGCTCTTCGGCTGCGGTGAGGTCGGCCTTGGCGTCGTGTTCGGCCGTGTCAGCCTGCTCCAACATAGCCTGGGAGACGGCGCCGTGCTTGAAGAGGTCGTCGGCGCGAAGGTCGGCTTTGTTGGCGAGTTGCTCGTCGTTGACGGCTTTGAGATATGCGTTGAAGGCGTTGGTGATGTCGGGGCTTTGCACCTGAAAGAGCAACTGGCCTTTTTTGACGTTGTCATCGAGGCGGGCCTTGATATCGACGACGCGGCCATTGGCGAGCGAGATGACGGGCACTTCGCGTGCGACATCGGGGAAGACCGCGCCGGTGGCACTGAGCTCGGAGGACAACTCGGTCTTGTCCACGAGGACGAGGGGGAACTTGGCTACATCGTGCTCGTCGATGGTGACGAGGCTCATGTCGGGCACTGGAATGACCTGGGCCGGGGGCGGAGCGCCGCTGCCCTCTTCTTTTTTGTCGCAGCCGGGGAGGAGCAAGGCAAGCGCAGCGGCGGCTGCCAGCAAAGCTGCGGCGGGGGGCAGGGATTTGGAACGGGTAAGAGAGAACGATTGCGGGTTCATGGAATCACCTCGCGCCCAACGGCAAGATTCAATTGCCCGGCGGCAGTCAAATAGGATCCGATCAATTGCAGATAAGCGAGCTGCACCTGGCGGTAATCGCTCTGCGCCTGGAGCATGTCAAGGAGCGACGCGCCGCCATGCTGGTAGGAGTAGGTGATGGTGTCGCGCACGTGGGTGGACTGGTCTTTGTATTTTGCCTTGTAGGGCTTGAGCAATTCGAGATTGCTGGCAATTTGCGCGTAGGCCGAGTCGACGTCGCTGAAGACCTGGGCGCGGGTGGCTTCGCTGGTCTGCTGGCTCTTGCCGATGTCGATCTGGGTGCGTTTCTTCTCCCCCTGGTTGCGGTCGAAGACACGCAGCGGGATGCTGACGCTCAGGCCGAGCGTATCGATTCCGTTGGGGTTGTTGTTGGAGGAGTTATAGGTGTACCAGGCGCCGAAGGTGGGGTCGGTGGAACCGTTGGAGATGGCCAGCTTGTGATTGACCTGGGACTGCTGAATGGCCTCGAGCGCCGCGCGCAGGTCGGGGCGGGCGTCGAGGGCGATCTGGCGGAAGTCGTCGAGTGGCTTGAGGGAATCAGAGAAGTCGAAGGTGCCGGTGACGTCGAACTGCTCGATGGGGGTGCGTTCGTTGAGCAACTGGAGCAACTGGATCTTGGCGGTGCGGAGGTCGACCATGGCGGTCTGGATTTCCGATTCGTACTGCACGCGCTGCAGTTCGATGCGATCGAGATCGATATGGGCAATGTCTCCGGCGTTGAAGCGGTCGCGGCTGATCTGGATGATGTGGTCGTAGTATTCGAGATCGGCCTTGGCCAGTTCGAGAACGGCTTTGGCCTGGAGGGTGTTGACGAAGGCGGTGCGAAGGGTGAACTCGAGGGTGCGGATGAGGTCCTGGTGCTGTGACTCGGCGACCTTGGTGGCTTCCTGAGCGCTCTGCAGGCGGAGTTCGCGCTTGTGATCACGCTCGTGGAGGTAGCTGAAGTTAGGGGACTCGAAGGTGCCGCGCAGGGGAACCCAGGTGTTGTCGTGGGGGACGATTTGAGTGCCGTCGACAGTGAGCGAGAACTGGGGGTTAGGGCGAAGGAACGCGGTGATTTCCTGAGCGCGCATTTCGTCCACGTTGAGTTCGTCGGCTTTGACGGTGGGGTTGGCGGCTTCAAAGCGGGCCTTGACCTGCTCCCAGGACAGGGTTTGCTGCGCGGAAGCGCACAGCGGCGTGCCGGCGAGCAGCATGGGGACGAGCAGGAATGCGGCCGCCTTGATGGACAGGGAAGGGAAGACTCTCTTCATAGATGACCTTGTGCCGCGGATTGCGCGCGGCGAATCAGGGGATGCGAGGGGAGATATTTCGAAACGGGACGGAAGGCGCTCAGGCGGCCGGGGGTGGGCGGTTCTCGATGCCTTCCAACTCTGGATGCGCGACGGAAGGCAGGGAAGGCGTTCGGATTGCGGCAAATCGAGGAGCTCCGAAGCTCGTTTCGAAATGAAGCGCGTAAACGATTGCGGCGAGGGGGACGATGGGATGCGCGCTCGAGGGCGCCAGGTAATCCCGGCGCTGGCAACTGTCCTGTTCGGTAGCGGTCTGAGCGGCCATGAGGTCGTCGCTTACCGAGATCACGGGAAACAGAATCGCAAGAAGAACAGCCAGGGCAATAATCTGGCGGCGTCGATCGAGGCCCGTGCGGTCGCCGAGGCGGACCCACAGGCAAATGATGAAAACGGCAAGGGCCGCCCACGCGAGATTGAGCAGTATTTCCACAGTTCCATCGCAATTCTACAGCACCTGGTTTTGAACCGTTCCTGGGGGATCGTAACGACGTTACCTTAAGGACAGACGAATCTCCGCCCATGGTTTGATAGGTTTGACGCGAGAAGCGCAGGCGCGGAGGCAGAATCATTTTGGAAACAAGCCTGCAGGGGGATTTCAACGGACGCGATCGAGGCAGGGGCGCGAACGACACAGCAACGGAGGGCTGTGACGTTGTTTGACTGCCCCGCCCAGTCCTTTTATGATGAACAAGTTGGCTCTTTGCGTGTGGCGAAATCCCACAGCAGGGCTGTCACCGTTTCAAGCCTGGTTCAAGCCGTGCCGTTCAGGCTTGTTGCCCCCTCGTTCAATGGTAGGACAGCTGACTCTGGATCAGCATATCGGGGTTCGAATCCCTGGGGGGCAGCCACTGTAGAATCAATCACTTACCCCTAACATAAGCCCGCACGGAAGCACTCACGTCAGGTACTGCTAAGTCCTTTAAAGGCGCACATGGGCGCACCCGGTATGGCACATTTTACGGCACACCTAGAAGTTCTGCGAAGACGCCTTTTCTGAGCTGTCTGAACGCATCTGGTGGACTACTTCGAGCCATCGAAATCTTGATCCATTGGGATAGTGCATTCGGGTTCGCCGGGATGATCTCAAGGATGTGCTTTTGGATCGTGGCTTCGGATAACGAAATCTTATCCGTACTAATCCAGACTTCGTTTGCCCCGCGCGACAGTCGCTGGCAAGTGGCTTCTCTACCCTACCTGAATTCCGCCAACGCAACCACGGCGGCGCTTCAGCTTACTCGATATCGGTCAGGCTAGGATGTTCATCGCAGCGATGTCAGGAATTTGAAGCCTTGTTTGCACTCGCGCTAACAACCGGGAGTCAGCGAGCAACTTGGGCACGCCTCGGTGGCATTCCCACTTGAAGTCTTACTCGCACGTACCCTCTCACATACAGGACACAGCCGCCATGAAAGTTGAAGAGGTGCCGATGGCCGAGTGAGATGTTTCGGAGCGATTGCCGGCCAGGAGTCGGACAATTGCTCCGAATCCAGAACCGCAAGTTCGCCGGAGATCACTTCAGGTGGACCGGATTCGTATATTCTGGCCGACATTTCTGGGCCGCGTTTCAGGGACTGTTTACTGAGATATAACTTACGAGTGGGCCACAATTCGACCGGAATACAATAACTGGGTTCCTGCTGACTGATAAAGACTTGAAACGAGCATCCGTCTGCCATCACATCGATTTCTGTTCTTATTCCTCGTGATCATTGCGCTCGTCACGTCGAGTCTAGCGGTCGTCTTTCGAGTCAAGGAGAAAAAGCTCGCTGCCCAGAATCAGAAGCTCCTCGATGAAATCCACGATCTTCAGTCACGCCAAGCCTCGCCCCCTGACGCGTGGTGGACCAAGCCCAGCGTGCTTCTAAACAATCCGATAAACGAGAAGACTGCATTGAGCTTCTACTGGTTTGGCGATATGGACGGTCACTTCAGAGACCCGATTAACTTCTTTTTGTCCCTGACGCAGATCGCAGGATGCACAAAGTAGAGATGCCCGAAGAAGACCGTCAGGTGAACGTGTTTGTTTCTGCAGTGGAGATGAAGCGCATATTCGACGGGTTGAAGGCTCTCGCACTGCCGTGGGCAGATTTAGGCGGCAGGGAAGAGTTCAAAGATAAGTTCCATCGCAAGGGCACTGACATGCTGGATATCACAGTGGTCAGTTCCGACGCTACGGCCAAAGCCCACGTCCGCATTGCAAGAACGTGCGACCAACTCGATCGGCTAGACTCGGTGATGCCGAGCCCTCGCATACTCTGGCAGTTCCGGACGTTCCGCGTGGATAACGGGTGTTATATCCGCGACTATGACAACTCTGTGATTCCCCCGGAGTAGTGAACGGATGACCGCGGATTCAGAAGATTGGAAGCCCGGGCCGTTTCCGGTGATTTGGCTCACGCGAAACTTCTCCTCGGCCACCACCCGCCCGGAGCCAGAACAATCATGGTCTTCTCTGTTCAAAGTCAGACAGAGAATGGCGTATGCTCTTCTCTAAAATGCATTCAAAATCTGGCAGCGGTTCTGGTAAACGTGCATTGTGGGTGGCGATCATAGCAGCCATCACAAGCGTGCATATGTGGCTTTTCTTCCACCTCTCTGACTACTCCGACAATCACCCGTTACTGTTTCGCATAACGGTGGTCGTTCACGTTATCGCATCTATCGGGCCGTTTTGGATGTTGGCCCACTGGTTTGTGAAGAGACGGAAGAAGCTGCGCTGGCATAGTTGGATGTGGCTCTTCTTCGTACCGTGGGGCTTTCTTTGGTACATATTTGAAAAGTGGGAGCCATCATCGGGCGATTTCGTGAAAGCTACTCGCGACTAAGCTAAACGACGTTGCGTTCCGGGCGAGTAACCGCGTATGCGGAAATAACTACTTGGTTAACAGGGACTGCCGTCTCCGCTGAACCGCCCGCGTGCTGCTGACCCACTCGCAACCGGAACTAACTGGAATGGGGGCCGCATCCGAGATAGCGGGCATCAGTGTCGGGAGTTTCCCCCTTTGGCCTATGGTGCGTATAGTTCGTGCAGCGGCTCCCCCAGAAACAGAGGTCATGCAATGGCGCAACGCACGCCCTTATTTCTCTCATTTACCGCGCTGTTTGGCAGCGCTCTGGCCGTCGCGCTCGCCGGACACTCACTCGACGCGCAAACTTTCGATGCCACGGGCCTCCGCGAACCGGCTGAGATTGGTGCCACAGGGTTGGTGCAAGCCGGCGATAACCCAGCTTACGCCCGGCCGGACTTCGACGACTCGAAGTGGCTCCCGGTTGATGCGAAAACCCCGCTCCGCGGCTATTTCCCACGCGAACAGTCGACGATTGTCTGGCACAGGATCCACATCAACGTCGGCCCTTGTGAGACACGAATTGCATTGCAGGCTTAAGACATCTCCCCCGCGTTCGAGCTCTATATCAATGGACAAACAGATCGAATCCGGCCGGGTGAAACCCTACGATCCCTATACGACTTCGGCCCGGCTCCTCGCGCTGATCCCTGCCCAGCAGCTTCGCACCGGTTCCCTGGTCATTGCCATCCGCGAACGCGTCGAGCGCTCATGGTGGTTAAGCACCGATGCCGGCTTCTCCGCGTCCAACATCGCCCTTGGGCAGGAGACTGCTCTGCGGGATAGGGCCATGGTCGAAATGATCGGCGAGAATGCGGTGGGCGTCGCCCAGTCGCTGTGCGGCCTGGGTGTGGCTCTGGTGGCGCTTGCGCTCTTCGTCGGGCAACGGCGGCAACGTGAGTATCTCTTCGTCTCCCTTATGGGCTTC
Source organism: uncultured Acidobacteriota bacterium (assembly GCA_963744185.1). Classification (GTDB taxonomy): domain Bacteria; phylum Acidobacteriota; class Terriglobia; order Terriglobales; family Acidobacteriaceae; genus Telmatobacter. Next base: position 534,614 of record CAVUSR010000006.1, read on the forward strand.
CTGTGGTCTGCTTCCTTGCCCATTGACCTTTTCTCGATGACCCGCAATGTGCCGGCAGGCTGGGAGATGCAGATACTGCCTGAGATGATCAGTATCGCATCGGTCGCCGCTTTCCTGCTTATATGCCAAGCGTTCTTGCGCAAGCGATTCAGCCGGCGTTTTTGGATCCTGAGTCTCATTGGCTTGGCTGCCCTTTTTGCCGGGGACATCGGCTATTCCTTTGGGGTTCTGCCTTACACATACACGGTGGCTGCCAAAGTTCCTTATCTCTTGATCCAGGACATAACTCTGCCTTTGCTGTTTCTCAGGGAATTGCGGCACGGCAATCGCGAGGCAGGCATTCTCCTCATCCCGATGTTTTGGTTTGGTCTGCTTGACTACGTCTTCTATACGTCGTTACTGCTTGAGCAGATTTCGGTCCTCCGGGATGGCGGCCTCTACCTGGAATATCAGTGAACTCGTTGCAGTATTGGAATCGTCCAAATTAGTCCGGGCATATTGGCCTACATAGTCTTCTGGCTTTCGCTGGCCATCATCATGGTTCTGCGCGCCACGCGCACCAGCCGACAGAACCGGTGCAGAAGAGGAGATAGCCACAGGCCGCTGAAGTCCAGCAGGTCATTCTGCCTGAGTCGGTCGAATCCGTTCCCGGCTTCGCGGTGGAGAGCGTATATCAACCCGCGCAAGAGGTGGGCGGCGACTTCTTCCAGGTCATGCCTTACAAAACCAACGGCAGCCTGCTGATCGTAGCGGGAGACGTATCTGGGAAGGGCCTGAAGGCGGGGATGGTGGTGGCGTTGCTGGTGGGGGCGATCCGCATGGCTGCGGAAATCAGCTGCGATCCCTTGCTTTTGCTGCAGGCCCTGAATCGGCGCCTTACGGGACGGCGGGATGTGCAAGCCACCTGCCTTGCGCTACGCATTGAGCCGGACGGCGCAGTGACTCTTGCAAACGCCGGCCACATTGCGCCCTACCTGAACGGGGAGCCGTTGCAGATGGAGGGTGCCTTGCCGCTGGGAATGATGGAAGGGGCTGAATGTTCCGTGATGTGCTTCCAGCTCGCCGTGGGCGACAATCTGTTGCTCATGTCCGATGGCATCGCAGAGGCCACCGATGCCCGCGGCCAACTATTCGGCTTTGAACGCGTGCAAGAGTTGGTGCGCTCAGCAAGGAGCGCCGCCGAAGTGGCGGCGGTGGCGCAGCGATTTGGCCAGGGAGACGACATCAGCGTCATTTCCATTACCCGCACCGCGCCGCTGGGAGCTGCCCTTGCTTGAACTGCGGAGGAGAGATCAAATTGGCGTTCACGAATGTATCACCGCCCACCCTTCCCTAGCCCGGCTAGGGAAGAGTGGGCCACGACTGGACCGCGACCGCCGAAATCTGTGTATTGATGGTATGTGGCTGGCATGAACGAAGGGGTCCGCGGCTCTCTGCCGCTCAACACGAAGAACGCAGACCGATCGACATTGAAGCTCGTTCTGCTCCCCGGAATGGACGGAACCGGTGAACTCTTTGCGGGTTTCGCGATGGCTTTACCCGAATGGATTCACCCTCAAGTTGTTCGCTATCCTCGTGAGCATCTGTCTCTCACGGACTTGCTTCTCACAGTCCGAAGCGCGTTGCTCAAGTCTGAACCATTTGTGATCCTGGCTGAATCGTTTTCCACCCCAATCGCTGCTGGCACTGGAATGGAAGGCGATCGATTTTGAGAAGCTGTGCATGAAGGTCGAGGAAGCCGTCGTGCATGGGAGGATCGGGCCGGTCAAGTCAGAGTAACCCGAGGACGAGCCTCCTCTCGACCCGGAGTTCGCCGGGCTGCTTCTGGAGTTGAAGCGCAAGTCAACGGGTTCATCCCTTGTCTTCCCCAGCCCGATTACGGGTCGAAGCTACCACGCTTCGCCCATCCAGCAGGACTGGATCCGCCGGGCCGGCTGGTGCCTGATCGAGTGTGCGGAATGCGGAGCGTCACCGGGCTCTACCTGCAAGGTGGAGCGAAAAGGCCGGGGCCCCCAGTTCAACATCCCGGTTCACGACTCGCGCCGGGACAGAGCGACCGCGAGAGGGTTTGGCAGCATCGGCTGGCACACCTTCCGGCATTCCTACAGGAGCCTGCTGATTGCAGTTGGGGCTCCGCTGGAAGTCCAGAAAGCTCTGCTGCGGCATGCGGACCTGTCCACCACCGACGATTATGGGGGGCCACCGATGGAGCAGAAGTGGAAGGCGCATTCCAGAGTGGCGCGCAAAATCCTGTCCAGGAAGTCGTCCAAGTAAGGCCGCAAACAGCAAACCGGGCGCCTTCGGGCGCCCGGTTTCGTAGGGTTGGACTTTAGGGTTGAAGTCCGTAAATGGGTGCGGGGGGCTGGATTTGAACCAGCGACCTTTGGGTTATGAGGGAAGTCATAAACTGATTTAAAACGACTTAGTGCGGCGCGGATGATACCGAAGCACTTTTTAGAATCTGTAAGATACAACACCGGCTTGCGGACTGCGCTCCAGTTTGCGCCCCCGTTTCTAGCTCACATCCAATCCGGTTGGAAATATTCCTTTGCAAGGTTCCCGCGACTGGCGAGCGGATCGCCAACGACCTTATCGTGCCCTATCTTCGTCTTGCCCAGAAGCTCGCTCACCATCAGGGTGGCTGCTGCTCGATCGCGCGTTGCCAAACGAATGGCACGCCGATTGTGGAGTACCTCAAATCGCCGGACCCTATTCTCGGTGCGCTTCCAGTAACGTCACCACTTGCCGGGCAAAGTCTATGGAAGCTGGACGCGGATTGTTGGTGCGATGCACCCGCATCGCCCCCCTGCCTCCTCAACCTGCCGCACCGATGCCCGCGTCTGTTCAAAGGATACAGGCGCCGAAGCGTAAATCCACTTCTCGCCGCTGATCCGGCCCATTTCAAGGACTGCCTGAACCTGTCTGTTACATCTACAAGGCGCGTCGTCCGAGGTCAACCCGCAGTTGCTCTTCATAAAGCGCAGCATTGCAGTCCGTGCAAGTTGCAGGCGTTTGCGAAACAGTTCCGGCGAAATCTCCAGAATCTCGGCCGCCTCCGGTCCCTGCATTTCCATGATCTCTCCGAGGATGAACGAGAGACGGTGGTCCCGGTCGAGGCACTGCAGCATGCCCAAGCTACATCCAATCTTCACCTCTTCGACCAACAGCGATTGCTCGGCTTCGGGAGGAGAGGTTTGGCTCAGGCCGCCCGTGATGTCCCCGGCTAGTTGCTCAAAGGCCATGCGCAGGCGTTCCACCGCGCTATTCTTCACATCCAGGATGTAGTTCACTGCCACTCTGTATGCCCAGGTCTTCAACTTGCTGCGGAAATCGAACTGGGAAAGGCGAGTCAGGATGCGCACCAGTAGACAGTCCAGATGGCCCATCATGGTATCGCGGGCGATCAGCCCGCAGTATTCATCGTCTTCTATGCAGGAACGAAAGGGATGCCGCTCTCGCAGCCGGCAAAGTAGGATGACCAACAAGATCAGGGAGCGTCGACCTTTGCGTTCACGACTTGCATCCACGGACAGTTCCCCGGTGAGAGCGGGACTTGCCCGAGCGCAGACTTCTGCGGGGTCTAAAGAGCCTCGGTCGCGACACTCATCGCTGGAACTCTACGACCTGTAAATCTCAGAGCAACACCAACCTTAATGAACCCCAAATCTGCGCAGCCAGACAAGTCTTAGGAGACTGGCAATGCCGACCATCGTCATCCCTGGACACACAATGAGTGTAAGGCCGTAGCCGAAAATCCCGCCGACGCTATGAGCGGCTTCAAAGAGAGGAAGCCCCGGATGCGCGAGACCTCCGTTGAACACATCCATGCTCAAAAACAACGCACCAAAACCGATGGATCCCAGGATGAACCACAACCATCCGAGATAGCTCTCAACCCGGGCCCTGCCATGCCAGATGAGCATGGCTGATCCGGCGAGAATCACGTAGGGGATCAGCCATGCCCAAACAGGGATATTGATTCCAGGGAAAGTCAGGGCCAGCATGACTGTCCCTACCAGCAGGACGAGAACGCCAACTAGATCTGCCAATTCCGGCCTCCATCAAACTGGCACTCCAGAATACCACTACGGCGTGAATTGCATCGCCTTGTAGAGAGCTTCAGCAGCACATACTCCGTAGACTCCGACATCCGTAGCCGTGGCGACGCCACTGACACCTAGCGCAGCGCCCTCTATCCCAGTCGCGAGAGCGTCTAAACCGAGTCGAGGCAGGCCGAATTTGACAATCGCGGCCTTGATCAGCCCGAAGGTCGAGGCTTCTTTGATTTGCTTCCAGTGATCTTTGTCTGCCGGCGTGTACGCAAGCAAGCTCATGAATTCCACCGATTTGCCCAGCAAAGTTTGATGGCTGTCATTGTAGCAGTCTGAAAGAAGCTGTTTGAACTCAGCGATCTTGTTGAATGCATCGATATCCGATTGGCTGGGCCGCATGTCACACACCGGATTGCAGCCCACGTCGGCCATGGTCGGCAGTCCTAGCGCCTGGTTTAGGCCATCAATGCCCGCCAGTGCGCTCAGTGAACCCATGGGCGCGCCGAGGGGAGTGATTCTTCCGTAGTGCTCACTCCATGGTCCTGTGCTAGGGCGAGGCTGCACAGAGCCATGGAACGAACTCCCCCACCATCCGAAGAGCTTGCCGAGGTCGTAGATGCTCTCCGCGATGCCGATGCCCGCTAGAATTCCTGCGCAGACTTCGGCAGCAGCTCCGCACAGGCCTGCGGACGCACCTCCACCACCTGCCAGCATTATCTGGCCGCTGGGATCTGTTGCAAAGTTCGGTCGCCCATTCACATAGGCGTATCGGTTCAGGCTTTGCGGATCCTCCCAGTTATAGCTGCCCTCGTACGGATCAGGCGACATCCACCGTCCTTGCTGTGACGAGTATTGCCGCGCTGTGGTATGCCACAAGGCCGTAGTTGCGTCCCACTTTAACGCGGTGAAGCCAAATGGATCGCTTGTAGATCCCGAGAACACCTGGCCATACGGAGCGTAGTTTACCGTCGTCAATGACCATAGGTTGTCGGTAGTGCGATAGGTTGGGGCCGCCGTCTGTGTGCCCGCAACTTCGGCAATCAAGCCGCCGCCGGCGTAAATCAGGTCCGTGTACGATCCACCGTTCAGCAACGCAATCGAACGTCCGCCGAAGTAAATGAAGTCCGTGGTCGAGGTGCCCTTCACTTCCACTCGATTTCCTTCGGCATCGTAGGTGTAAGTTTCCTGACCGCCCGCAACAGACGACAGCATACCGTTCGGATCGAAGGCCAGGGTGTGGCTAAACACGTCCGTATTCTGATCTCCGTTCGCGTCGTACGAGAAAGTGCTGATCTGATTCAGAGCGTTGTAAGGCTGGGAAAAGCCAAAGTTTCCGCTTTGCGTGAGGTTGCCGAATGGGTCATAGACGTAGGTCTCGTTCAGCCCTCCCGACACCGGAACTGTGGAATTGGAACCCCCGGAAAGGGACGATGGGCCGGAAGCCGAGAACGACGGCGATGAGAAATAGCTCGTGTTCCAGGTCGCCGTGTTATAGGTGATGCTGTAATTCCCGTTACTCCCTGGAACCTTGCTGGTCAAAGTGATGCTAGACCCGGAAGCAGAAGCAGTTACCGGAGAAGATGCGTTGTTGTTGATGGAACTCGCCAGGCTCGAGGACATGGTTGACGTCGACACGCCGGGACCCCACCCAAAGTTCCCTACGTTGACGCCATTTACTGATATCGATTGGCTGCCGGAGTCGGGTATCGTTTGCGGGCACGGGGTGACATTGGGCGGGCACGGATTGAACGTGTACGACTGCTCACTGCCAGATATGTTGACCGTGGCAGTGGCGTAACTCTGAACTACGTGCGCATCCAGCGCTGAATTAACCCGATTGAGCGTGTCGTATCCGAACTGACGGGAATTGCCGGTCTGCCCATCGGTCAGAAGCAACAGGTTCCGGCCGGTTTTGTCCCACTGGAATTGCTTTGACCAAATCGTGCTTCCAGCACTGACATAAGCCATTGAGGCGACCGCCACGCGATTGTTGAAGGAAGAAGTCAGCGTTACTCCGTTGCCCATGGTTGAACTGGTGATCAGTCCCGGAGGTGCAAACGAGGATGCTGAATAGTAGGACGTTCCGATTGAGGTTGAACCCCACTTTGCGTACTGCAGTCCCACGAAACGGTTCGCGGTGTCATAGGACTGCGTCACCACGCGCCCGTCGGGATACGTCAGCGAAGTCTGGTTTCCGGTGAGGTCGTATGAGGCCGCGGCAACAATGCTGTAGCTGCAGTTCTGCGGCACACAATAAGACTGCTTTACGACCCGGCCCATCAAGTCGTAGGAATACGTTGCGGCCGCGTTCACTTCATTCGAGCTGTGGCTGAGTAGGCCAATGGAATTTGCCGTGGCGGAACCGATCAAGTTGCGGCCCTCATCGTAGCCGTCGTATCCATAGCCATATCTGGCGCCAGGTAGCGTCTGCCAGGTGAGTCGGTTCAAAGCATCGTATTGGTACGTGATCGTATTGCCGGGGTTGTCGGTCGACGACGTCACGTTTCCGTTGCCGTCGTGTACGATGCACCGTGTCCAAAGCGTCCCCGGCAACGCACCATTGCATGTTCGACCCGCAGGCGCTGAAGCGCTCTGGCTTTCCGGAATATTCTCCGCAATCTCCCGCCCAAGACTGTCGAATGCGAACACTCGCTTTCGATCTCCGGGGGAGGACGCCCCTTTCGCCCCGCCCCACTGGTCCACCTGGATCAGGTTATCCAGCACATTGTATTGATAGTCGGTTTCGTAGACGAGAGATCCACTCGCATTCGGTTCCAGAACGCTCGTCAAGCGCTGAAACGCATCATACGTGTACTTCTTCTGATTCCCGCTCTCGTCCGTGCTTATCTGCGTGGCGCCGCTATACGCTACGGTGCTGGCGTTGCCGTCTGGCATCAACATCCGCACAGGCCGGCCTAGCACATCATAGTAGGTTGTCTTGGTACCGTCCGTCGGTGACGGCGTCCCTTGCAGGTGCGCAGTCGTAATGCTGGCCTGACGTCCTGTGGAGTCGTATCCGGTCTCCGACGTGATGGATCCTTCCGGTGCAGCCCTTACGTTCTGATAAGGTCTCCCGTAGGCATCCAGGATTGCCTTGCTCAAAACAGTCGCCGAAGACGTCTGTGCAGCCGTCTGATCGGTCTCCGTGGGGGACGGATACGCGTACGAGGTACTCCCGCCGTCAGGAAACGCCATCGTCTGCAGCCGGCCAATGTTCGTCCCGCTCGAAAAGTAAGTGTAGGTCGTGGATTTCCCGACAGCGAAGTCGTTCGCCGTTTGTGTGGCAGTCAGCAGGCCGGACGAGCAATCGTAAGTTGTGGTCGTTTCGAGTGATACACCATTGGCCGTGATCGGCAGCGTCACCGTGTTCGGATATGCATCCGAGCACATGTTCGCGTATTTGACTGTATGACCATTCCCATCCGTGTCACTCAGCTTCATCCCATAGCTGTCGTACGTGGCAGACGTCGTCACCGTTGTACCAATGCCGGAAGTGATGCTCGATGGATTTCCCGATACGTCATAGCTGTACGTGCTCTGCGCAACCAGCGAACCTGTCGCATCAAGCTCGTTGACGTGGGAGAAGTACGGATACACACCGACATAGTCGGTTTCTTTCGTCGGAACCGAGGAAGGCGACCCCGTGTAGTAGTCCCACTGCTGCACCACATTCGGATGTCCTGTCCACGGATACGTGTACTGGTACTTGGTCTGGGCAATTTGCCCGGTATCGCTAAGGGTCGTCGTTGAGGATGAAGCCGTAATCCACTGGGACCCGTTACATGCATAGAACGTACAACTTGTCGCGAAATTGTAGTTCGTCACCAGCGACATTACGTGCGCGGACGTCCCGTTGTAGTAGTCGACCTGAGAATTCCATGCGCCGTTGTTCAACGTGAGTAGGTAAACAACTTGATTTCCGTTTCCATCCGTAACCGTCATCTTCTCTTGGCAGCCTGTCTTCGTGGAGCCGGTGCATTGTGTCACCACGCTGGGAACTAAGGCGTAGCGGCCGTTCCCTCCCGAATAGGATTCCAGCCAGCGATTCTGATTTTGATAGGAGTCCAGATAGTTGCCGTAAGAGAATGAGACCGTCCCGCCGGTGGGAAGGGTGATGCTTTGCAGCTCTCCATAGTTCCCTGATGCCGTTCCTGAATCATAAGTGAAGCTATAGGAACTTCCGTCCGGAAGCCCGATACTGGAAACGGCCGTAAGCGACCCTGAGTAATCACTTACTCCCGATTGTCCAAATCCTGTGTGAACATTGATGGAGCTCGTGGTCACCGTGTACCGCTTCCTTGCACCGCCGATCGTGAGAACATCGTAGTAAGTCTGGTTACCGGCCGTTGTTTTCAGGATCGGCGTGCGCCCGATCGTGTCGATAAGATTCGCGTTTGCGTCCGCTGAGAAAACATTCCCGTTCTTGTCTGCTACGGCGGGATAGACTTCATTCCCCGATACGTCGTAAATCGTAACGTTTGAATAATTGGTCACACTGATCTGATAGCCGCTTCCATCCGTCGCATAGCCCGACACAGAGGGCGTATTCGGGATCGAATAGTTTACTGGGCTTCCCGAGCAAAAACCGGAAATTGGCTGCTGAGTCTGTACGGGAAACGGATGGACTGCTCCGCTCGGGTCGGTCCAGTTGAACCAATACGTGTAGTACGCAGGGTTGTTCCCTGAGGGATTCCCTTCATAGCAGTCCTCATCCACTACCTGCGGTATGGTCTGCACGCTGCCGGTTTCATTGCCCTTGATGAATCTCCAGCCGGCCTGAGAATTCGGCACGTTGGTCGGCTGGAAGCTGTAGGATCCGCTTCCGACGATCTGCCAGATTCGGCTGTCGTATACAAGCGCCTCCTTCAGTGCGAGACTTCCCCGTTGTCCATGCGTGGCCAGCGGGATCTCGATATGAATTTCGCCGTTCGCCACATTGATAAAGCCGTTCTCGATGGGGATGTTGACACCCCAACTCTGGCTGCCCAGACCGTAGAGGTAGTTTTGGCCGTAGAGCTTCGGCAAGGTGGAAAGAGAGAGCGCAAACACGAAGGCAGAGAGTCGGATCAGGCATTTCATTAGGCAATCCTCAGAAGACGAACGTGTTAACCGGAATGTTGGAATTCACTGTCGCTTGTGTGACCTGGAAACTCCATAGAGGTTGACCACCCAGGAATTGCTGGATGTTCGTGGGCATTACTAACCCGTCGAACGATTGATACCCTGCATAACTGGTCACACGTTGGAAAGGCTGCTTGCCGGCATTTGGAAAAAACTGCGTGTCAACGCTGTAGATGAGATCATGAGTCGCCGGATCGAAGTAGAGATCGGTTCCCGTTGTTGGGTTCCCATTCTCGTGAATTCCGACGTTCAGCGGGTATTCGAGAGTGATCCGATGCAGCGCACGGTCGCCGATCTTAGTCAGACCATCATCACGAATGGAGAGGTACTGCGATCGGAGTGGGTCTGACCACAGAAGAGGAAGTACGACAACACCCGAGCGTGCGGTGATGGGCAGCAGCGACTCCTCATCTCCTTTCTCATTCTGAAAACTGCCGCGAGCTCCGTGTGAGCGAATGCTCCGGGTTGCCGAATCCATCGAAATGTCGAGGCGTGAGAAGTCTGTTCCCAGCAGGTAGAGCGTAGATGAGTGAGAATCTCCTGCCGGAAATTCGAGGCTGCCAGATGCCTCAAGGTCATGCCACGCTCGGGTCGATCCCGAATGCAGAAAGTTGTTGATTTCCTGTTCAGCAGAGGCGTCCTTCTGCCCAATAATTCCTGATCTCACTGGTGAGGGAAACATAGGACACTGAGCTGGAGACTCCGAGGTTTCCCCTTCCTGAGAATTGGCGACGATAGGAATGGCCAGAAAGGCCGTCATGAGCCAGGTGATAAACGGCAGTACTGTCTTTTTCATAACGCTCCGTACAGCATCGGTGAAACTGAAGTCTTTGAAAGCGCAACTCACCGTCTTCGTTAGCGGTCGTTGCTCGTGAGTAGCGAAAGCATTTTCCGCGGGGCCGGCTGCATACCCTCGCCGGAAGACCCTGGGTATTTCGGCTTGGGTTTAACAGAATCGAGATGTCAGGTCGTCGTCAGACCTGCCGCGGTGAGCAGGCCATGACGGTAAAAGCAATCTCGCTGAAAGCCGCCGGCACGTAACATGGTCGATATTTGCTGAATCGAGATCACGCTTACGCTCAGCCCCGCACCAGGGGAGTAGTAGCGCGAGTATCTTCCTGGCAGCGAATGGTCTCCAACGTGTCCACAAGCCCGTCGATAAGGCATAGCAATCCCCTCGCATGCGTCCTGTGCGCAAAATGGGGAGTAAGGCGAAGCCGTGGCGTGGCGAGCTACTGGAAACTGCTGCGCGCTTGTCTGTGTTTGGAGCAGAAAGTACAATAAGCGAGATAGAGATCGGCGTCAAGAAAAAATTTTGAGTTAGTGCTATTAACCGACATGCTATCTCCGGAGGAGGCGCGAGCGCTTCTTTGACTTACTTCGAAGCGCCCTCTTCCACAATCGCCAGGTCTCACGGCTCCATTGTCAGCCCCTGACCGTTTCCCACCGTCTTCCCATCCAGCAGGTTTGTCCCCGCGCCTTACCTGTACTTCGCAGTCACTTCGCTCGCCGAGTAGTTGAAGTAGTAATGCACGCGCTTGCCCATCTTGTTCACCCCATGCTGCACGGGCACCGCCGCCGGCACGTCCTCGTCCGGCACCATGAGGCCGAGCTTAGTCAGCGCGCCCTTCAGCACCGCGGCCTGCAGCGCATCCGAGAGATACGTGCCTTCATACAGCAGCGTCCCGGTCCCGTAGATGTTCTCCGTGATCGCTGGCCACTTGCCGAAGAATGGATGATCGTAGGTCGCCGCTACCTTTGCGTGCTCGGGCATCAAAAACTCCGCCCGGTACGACACTTTGTTTTTGTTCCCCGCGCCAAATGGATCGCACTTCAGCGACGGCGGATGCTCCAGGTTCGAGCCACACCAGGTGCGGGCCCACTTCTCCAGCTCCAGATCGTGCGAAAGAATCCCCTTCCAATAGGTCTCCTGGTTCGCCGCAATCGACGCCCAGTGCCAGTACTCCACCATTTTCGCGCCGTCCGCCAGGTAGAGGTGTACACGTCCTCGCGCAAGGGCCCGTCATACGGCGGAAACTGGCGCTGCGACGTCCAGCCGATGGTCTGCCCGTTCGTCTCCGTCACCAGAAAATTCGTCCGCTTCAGCGATCGCGAACAGTCGCTCTGCAGCGCCTGAAACGACCCGTCGTAGTGATCCTGTGTCCCGTGGTAAATGTTGTCGGCCACAATATCCAGCCCTGCCGCAACAGCATTCTCGTTCACGTCGCGCTTCATCATGCCGCCGTAGTCGGTGGTGATGAACTGCCGCCGCCCCGCGCACTCCCGCACCAGCCCCGCCTGCCAACCGAGAAAATCCGTCACCCGCATGTGGCTCCAGCGCGACCACTCCAGCGTGTAGCCCGTGCTCTGCGCGCCGTCCCGCGCGGGCAGGTCTTCCCGCGTGTACAGGTTCTCGCCCCAGTAATTCAAAAACCACGCCTTGCTCAGTTTCTCCGGCGTATGAAGCTTCTTCTCCAGATAGTGCTGGAACCCGATAAACACATCGCGGTTCGCAGCCTCGTAGCTCGACGTCTCATTGTCGAGTTGCACCCGATCACCGTTGCATCGTCCGCGTAGTGCGCCACGATATGCCGGATTAGCCGCTCGGCGTAAACCGGTACGCCGGCGAGTCCGTGTCCATGTTCTGCCGCATCCCATACGTCGCCTCCCACAGGCTCCACGTCGACTCACTCATGCGCACCACGTTCAGCCCCGCGGCCTTCATCAAGGCGACATCCTTCACCAGCCGCGCCTGTTGGTCGCCCGGCATGTACTCGTTGTAGTAGGCGGCCCCGTACAAAACGGTCGGAAAATCGAGATCCGGCGCTCGTTCCGCTGCGGGCGCGCCCGGTTGTGCGTTCATCGTCGTCGCCAGCCACAGCGCCGCCGCGAGTCCAACAATGCTTCCGCCGGCATTCATCGTTTTCCGCTACCTTCCGGGCTCCATGTCTTCTTGCTGGAAGCCGCAACGCGCTTGGGTTGTTTTCTCAACGCGTCCTACGTCTCAACGCGCAAATGCGTCCAGCCCCGCGCACGGGCGCCCCGGCCGGAACGCACGTTCCCTTGCCGCATCCTGATTCTCGGCGCCACTTCGCTGTTTTCTGCAATGGGACGGATGCGCTGTGAACTGCGAACTCTCAGCTCACGTCCGCGCGCCCGCCAGAAAGTCCAGAAGTTCCATCGGCTGTACCGGCTTCGCGATAAAATCGAACCCGTGCCGCATCGAGCGCGCCACCTCCGGCTCGAGAAACGAATGCCCGGACATCAGCACCACCCTGCACCCCGGGCAATGCTCTGCCAGGTGGATCGCCAGGTCGAATCCGCTCATCTCCCCCATCACCATGTCAGAGAGAACCCACCCCTGCGATTGCACCGCGCACAGCGCCACCGCTTCTTCAGCGCTATACGCCAATCCTGTTGGAAATATACCTTTGCAAGGTTCCCGCGACTGGCGAGCGGATCGCCAACAAGAACATTTTCGCGGGCTATGCGCTCGGAAGATGGTGAGGCAGACGCATCCGGATCTAATGATCGGCGGATTTTGAGTCCAAATCTTGGCATGTTGCAGCGCATGTCAACGCGCGGGTTCGCATAACATTCACAGAATGAAAGACCTGTCTGCCGGCACAGTTTTGCAGGAAGTCGCAGTAATAGGCAGTAATGTCGAACGCGAGCATGCACCAAGCCATGCACTGAATTTCGGCGTTTTGATGCCATTCGAATCCGTGGAATCGCCTTGAAAGTCCTGGGCCGCAGAGCAACATTAACGCACTGCTGAGACCCCAGAACGCATCGGAACGAATCATAGAGCAAACTCATTACTCTCATCCCAGCCTCCATACGCGACCCACTCAAGTGGATCTGTAAAAATGGGAATCTGAACGCATGACCGAACTAATTGATCCCCGACAACGGGGACCCGAAGAAGCCGGGTTTACTGAGATCGTTCGAGTGATTGGCGGCTCCCGGAGAGGGCGATGCAGGCGGTGAATACCGCCCTGATTGAGCTTTACTGGCAAATCGGTGAGGTCATCAGCTGCCGCGTAGCCGCTGCCCAGTGGGGCGAGGGCACGGTGGATCAATTGGCCAGCTACATTGCCCGATGGGAGCCCGGCATCCGCGGATTCTCGCGCAGCAACCTCCTCAGAATGAGGCAGTTCTACGAAACTTACCGGAACGATCAAATTGTCGCACCACTGGTGCGACAAATCCCCTGGTCACACCACCTTCAGATTCTGGGCCAATGCAAATTGTCTGAAGAACGCGAGTTCTACATGCGCATGACGGTTCAGGAGGGTTGGAGCAAGCGCCAGTTGGAGCGGCAGATCCGGGCCGCCCTTTTCGAGCGGACGGCCCTGTCACCGCCAAAAGTCGCGCCAGTGGTGCGAGAAATACATCCCGACGCTCTCTCCGTCTTTCGCGACAGCTACACACTGGAATTCCTCGGGCTACCCCAGGCACACACCGAGGCAGAACTGCATCGCGGGCTCCTCAATAGTCTTCGGGAGTTCCTCATCGAAACGGGCCGCGACTTTTGCTTTATTGGTTCCGAAGTTCCATTGCAAGTTGGCAATCAGGATTTCGCGCTCGACCTGCTCTTCTTTCATCGCGGGCTCAACTGCCTGGTAGCGTTGAAATTGAAAGTGGTTCGTTTCGAGCCGGAGTACCTGGGCAAGCTAAACTTCTATCTGGAAGCTGTCGACCGCGACGTTCGCAAGCCGCATGAGCGTCCAACATTGGGACTGCTGCTCTGCGCCTCTAAAGACGATGAGGTCGTCGAGTATGCCCTTAGCCGTAGCCTCAGCCCTGCGATGATCGCCGAATACAAGACTCAACTGCCGGACAAAAGAATGCTCGCTGCCCGTCTCCGCGAGTTCTACCTGCGGCAAGCAGGCGAGGGCGGCGATGGAGCATGATCTACCTCCACATTCCTGGTGCAAAGACGGTCGCATCGATTCTACGCGCGCGGACATCAGCGCAACGGCTATCGGAGAGCGATTGCTGATGCCGGATCAGCACATCCGCCCGACTAGGGTGTCGGCTTTCGCGGCAGGGCGGCGTGGAAACCTTGGTGCCGAGCGCGCTTTCCCGTACCTATGCTTCAAAGCGTTCGGAAGGCGGTGTCAATGAGCGGTTTACCCTGAAGGCAACAGTGAACCAAGGATCACTTGTCCGGAAAGCCTATTGGCGAACAAGAAATCGATTCCCTGCTCGATCGCGTGAGAAACGATTTTGTCAGTCATGTTGATAACGACGGAATATACTGGGAAACTACTTTCGCTTTGCCGGAATTCCTATGAATCGACGAGAATTTCTCCACACCGCTGCCCTCGGGTTGGCTGCGGCCGCCGTAGCGCCTGCGCAACAGTATGATCGCGACAAACGCCGGCGAGTCGGTTTGATCGGTTGTGGATGGTATGGAAAATCGGATCTGTTCCGGCTGGTGCAGGTATCGCCGGTCGAGATTGTCTCTTTATGCGACGTCGATTCGCAGATGCTCTCGAACGCCGCTGACATGTCCGCCGCCCGGCAGCGTTCCAAGAAAAGGCCTCGCACCTACTCCGACTATCGAGAAATGCTTGCTGAAAAAGATCTGGACTTGGTGCTGATTGCACCGCCCGACCACTGGCATGCCCTGATCATGACTGAAGCCGCAAAGTCTGGCGTGGACATCTGGGTTCAGAAACCGATTAGCCGGGACGTTCTGGAAGGCAAGGCCATGCTGGCCGCTGCCCGCCGCAACAATCGCGTTGTCCAGGTTGGTCTGCAGCGCCGTAGCACGCCTCACCTGGTCGAGGCAAAAGAGCGCTTCATCGAAGAGGGTAAGCTCGGGAAGATTGCGCTGGTTGAGATCTACTGCTACTACCACATGCGCGCAACGGAAGCCCCGCCTGATTCCGCGCCGCCCGCGAATCTGGATTACGATGCCTGGACCGGTCCTGCACCAATGCGGCCTTATAACAGCCTGGTTCACCCCCGCGGCTGGCGCGCGTTTATGGAGTATGGGAACGGCATTTTGGGTGACATGTGCGTCCACATGCTGGACATGACACGGTGGATGCTCGGATTGGGCTGGCCGACGAAGATTGATTCCACCGGTGGAATCTTTGTCGATAAGAAGAGCAAGGCCAACATTTCCGATACCCAGACGGCCACCTTCGATTTCCAGGATCTTCGAGTGGTGTGGCAGCACCGCAGTTGGGGCGAGGCCCCAGATCCAAATTATCCATGGGGCGCGACATTCTACGGCGACAAAGGAACGCTAAAGGTGAGCGTAATGAGATATGACTTTGTTCCCTTCGGCGGCGGACAACCTGTTCATAAAGACGTTACTTACGAGCTGGAACAATACCCGGAAGACAAGACAGAACAGGAACTCGAGAAACACGTCGCACCCGCCATCCGGCGTCATATGCAGAACTTTCTTGCCTCGATCGACGCGCGTAGCCGTCCGGTATCCGACATCGAGCAGGGCTACATTTCAACCGCGTCGTGCATTTTGGCGAACAACTCGATGAAGCTGGGCCGAAGCCTGACATGGGATCCAGAGAAGCAACTCGTGATCGGAGACTCCGAGGCAAATGCACTGTTGCGCCAGGATTATCGAGCGCCTTACACGCATCCCGCAGCTTAGGACGACATTTTCGCTCGGCCGATTACCGGCTTCGCGAACAAGTGTTTTCCGATGGACTCGCTACAACTTTATCGACGAGCAGTAGATTACCAAGTCGCTCATCGACTCTCTCTACTCCCGGAAAGTCGGCATTATCGGAAGGAATTCGCTGCTGACGAGAACCGCGTTTCAGGGGACGTAAGGTTGCAATTCGAGCACGGCAAGTTCGACACATCGGTGGGCTTTCAGTCGCGCAACGCCATAAGAAGAGCGGATATTCAGCGAAGAGCATGGTACCGCTGTGAAACGCCATGATTCCATTGCCGTCTCATGTCTGGTCCGTTTCTAATTTCTTCAGGGCATCGGTGAATGAGCATCGTAAAGATTCGTCTGGCACGGAGCTCGGGGCTAAGAATCCCGGAAGCTCAAGAGCAGGAGCAAACGGTTGACGACCAGACAGTCGCAAGGAGGTGAAGTGCCTCCCTAGCCCGCTTCGCGATCCACACTCCGGCAACAGCTGTACTAATTCGCCGTAACTCAATGCCCGCAATGCCCTGCAGCCCCTTCAAGAAAAGAATCGAGCTTGGCAGAAGTCCGGGGCCTTAGAGAAGAAAGCACTTGAGAGAAATGATGCTGACCCCAAGCTCCGCTTCTGACATTCTCTACAGTCTCGGAGGTTGAGGCCACGAATACGCCCAGCATTTCAAGTATGGCGGGCATTCCAGGTCAGCCCCAAGGCACGAGCAAAGCACTTCTCGGGAAGATATATAGGGTAGGCTGGTCGTGTTCAAGGGCCGCAGCGCAGTTTACGGTAGGGCTGAGACCGCCAACTTTTTGCCACTCGCTAATGAGTCCAGTGGCAGTGCGTACTAGGAGTTCGCAATCCGGGAAACTCAGGCGCCATACATTGATTGGATACCCGTTCTCCGGGCCAATGTGAACGGATCCGGATCGAACTCCGAGGCGCTCCGCAACCTGCTGCACGGCATAGAGGCCGGGCGGAAGTTTCCGCGGTGCACAACGATCTTCCCGCTGATGTGTGCACCCGGTAAGGCGTCAACGTCAGCTAGATGTTCCTGGTTCCACCGGTCGCGAAACGTAACTGCGGCGATTATGTTCTCTTTGATCCTCGAAAAGTGAGTGGACCTGCTTCGGCACGATTCGAAGAATGTCTGCTCATCGGGAGCGTAGATGCTCCAACTAACGAGGTCGACGTTCTGCGATTTCGTCCGGCGCTCCGTTCACCGTGTACTCGGGCATACAGCAGACCGGAGCCGGCGCGAACGGCGTCGACCGTCCGGATCAGATCGCTGTTCCGCAACTTTCCACGGCGCGCAAAAACCGGCAGGATTACTTCGGCATGGGTGCGGCCAACGCAAGCACCTATTTTGCCATTCCGATTCACATCGCCGGCGGTACCGGGCCGAACCAGGGACGCTTTGGCACCCTGGGCCGCGATACCTTCCGCGGACCGGCCTATTACGACTACGACTTCGCCATGATCAAGGACACGCCCTTCGGGCAGAGAGCCTCCGGCGCGGAACGGATGGACATCCAGTTCCGCGGAGAGTTCTTCAATCTGTTCAACATCGTCAACATGGGCCTCCCTTCGAACATCCTGACCGGCTCCGGTTTCGGCGAAATTTCCAAGACAGCCGGCACATCGCGGCAGATTCAATTGTCACTCAAGCTTATCTACTGATCGAGACCCCTTGACATTGATTGCCGCAGGATCGGTGGACGCTGGTGGACTCGGGTGCCGATATTGCTGTCGTGGCTCTCGCCCCTTGGCCAGTGATTGCAGAAGCGACGCTCGAGGCTTTGGGCAATTGGACGTAGCGAGTTAAGTTTCTCGCATTGCCGCAGGGCCATGGCCCCCCAACCGAGATGGGAGCTGTGAAAGTGAAGCAGTCTCGGACAAAGGGAAAAGGAAGACCGTGGCGGATGGGAATCAGACAACCTTTGGATGAAACCCCACAGCAGGCAACGACTACTCCGTGCCGACACGGTACGAACATCGGCAGGTATGGGTCAAGGGCTACGTGTATTAAGTGGTAATTGCTGTTGCCAGTGAAGTGATCGCCCGGCACGAACGCAGTTATGAACGCGAGGTGGTAGACTTCGATCCGCTGCACTACCTCGCGCTGCTTGAGCAAAGATCCACTTGAACGCGCTCGATACGTAATCGGGGTCAAACAGGACGTTGATACCCGCGGCGCGGGCGCTCCGGCGCAGTCCATACCGTAGCGCCAACTGAACTCCTCACAGCGACCGGACTCAACCCTCGGTCGCTTGCTTTTTGCTTTCGTGCGCTGCGCGATGTCGCATGCATTGGCGCTTACGACTACATTTCCCTGGGAAGGCTTCGATCTGCCTGCTAAGTCGTATCGCGACCCAAACCGCTCGTGACGATTACCTTAAAGAGGCGGGCCGCGCCGCCTAGCGGAGCAATGCCCGACGTAGAATGCGTCGCTTGGACCGGCCTACTGCGAGAGTCCCTTACCGATGATGTCACCAACTACCGCACCGCGGTCCGACGAATAGACAATACTGACGTTGAAGAGCGCATCGTTGGAGCAAGCGGAGAAATCGATGGGTACGTCAAGCGTCAGGTCCTTCTCTTTAGGAATCGTACCGACTGTCATGGGGAGGCTCGCCAGCAATTTGGGTTGACACGCTCCGTGCCCGCCGACCTGAACAAGCGAGAGCAGATTGAGCTGCGCGCCTTCCGCGGGGATCGGTGCCAGATTAGCTAAATCCAGTGTCCAAATCCGGCGATTTGAAGGACCGCTTTGTTTCCGTATGCCCAGCGATAGATTGGGGGGCTCCAAGGGCAATGCAATGGCAATTTTGTCGAGCGCGGGCGCCTCGCCGTCCGGATTTCCAAATCGAATAGTGTTCTTGCCGCCCTTCAGAAATACCGGGACCACCGTGCTACTCGGCGATTCATCGCTGTCTCCCGTCAGTTCTAACTGGATAGGGTCTGCACCGTTGATTGTCACGTCCAGACGCCGAGATCCTTTGATTAAGTAATCGATCTCCATCTGGTACATACCTCCGACTGCGACAGTAATCTCGGGAAACGTGACAGTGTTATCGCTCCCCCCGCCGAGTCCGGCGATCTTGGTGTTTCCAGAGCAGTATTCGCAAGAGTTGTTAAGAGCGGTTCCGGAGAACTCGCCAATCTCTGCGTCGTAGACAGCGAAGGCCGGCGGAGTCGCGCGTCCCTCGCCGATGATCCTAATTCGATCGAGATCGGGAGCAATTCCCGTGGGATTGCCGAACTGAAGCGAGTTGTATCCAGCAACCAGCTTGACTGGAACGATCGTGCTTGAAGGAAGGCCGAAGCTGCCCCCTCCCACCTTTACCGCAGTCGGCACATCGTCATTCACCTGGTAAAACAAGTCACTGGGGCCGCTGGTCGCAAAGTCGATTCCCATGCGGAATGTTCCTGCATGTTCCGCGTAGATATTTTCGAGAGTTACGGTATTGTCTTTATCGAGTCCGAGCTTCACGATTTCATGTGCCCCCGAACACGGCTTACAAATCGCGAAAGCGGTTTGTCCTCGGGTAAGGCCGAACTCGGCTTCGTAGCTTTGAGCGATTTCCGGATCCACGGCTCCATGCGAGAAGACGCGGAGGAGCCGAACGCCGTGCCCTAGAATCAGGGCGGTGAAACTCTCGTCCAAGCGTCCGAGGTCGCGGCGGTTCCACAAGTCGCGGACATTAGGAGCGTCTGCGAAGTCCAAGTCGCTCCACTTGACGGTGACTGGGGATGGAAATGCATTGAGATTGAACAAAGCGACGTAAAAACTCCCATCTCCTAGATCGCTGACCCATACGGGGGTCATTCCCCCCGCGATCTGGTTTGCGGGGCGGCCGGATTGATCGACGGCAATGACCTCATCGTTGCTGAGCAGATCGATTCCTGTGCCATCAAGCTTCGTCAGATCTCCTCCAAGATAAAGAGGTGCATTAGCCATGGCCCAAAGGGTGATCGCAGATTGCTGCTCAACTGCGTTCAGGCCATCGATGACGGTATTGCCGACCTCGAGAGGTCCCAGGTCATTCCAGCCAATTTGAGGACTGGCGTATGTCTGCCATCCGATGAGGTCACTCCAACGCTGAGAGGTGAGGGGCCAACTCGTAAGCGTAGAACAGTTCCCCTCGCATTCCAGATCGCCGCTGATCCGGCGAGCGTTAGTGTACTGCTTCCACGTGTTGAAACCGTCCTGATCGATGGCCCAGGAAATGGTGAGCCAGATCGGCCGATGCGTCTGCGCGATAGCCTTGCTCCAAGCCATCACGTCAGGACCGTTATCAATCGACAGCGTATCCGACCCAGGAGCAACACCATCGAGACGAATGTAGTCGACGCCCCAGGAAGCAAACATCGCGACGATGGAGTCGACATACTCTGCCGCTCCTTGCCTGGAGAAATCGATCTTGAAGTTCGAAAGGGAACTGATGGGATCGGAAGCCGCAAAGGCGTTCCCGGCGGTGTTCGGAACAGCAAGGATATCCCCGATGTGATAAGCCGTTCCGAGGATCTGAGAGTTGGAGAGCACGGCCTGTCGATCCACACCAGGCTTCCAATAGATTCCGGCTTTCTGGCCGTTTGAATGGATATGGGAGATCAGGCCAGCTATATCCGGAAACAGCGACGCATTGGGAACAGGCCGACCATTCGAGTCGAAGCTCCCTTGCCAACCCGCGTCGATATTGATGTAGGTAAATCCGTGTTGCTGCAATCCTGAAGACACAAGCGCATCCGATTGCGCTTGTATGTTGGCCTGCGTCAGAAAGTTGCTCGAGGCTGTCTGCTCGCTAAAGCTGCTCCAACCAAGGTACGGTCGATCGGCAACTCCGGACGATTGGGCGACGGCGTGACACCCTCCGCCAACGATAAAGGCGGCCAGGGACAAGAGGATTTCGATTGATGCCTGAAGCTGGAGTTTTAGTTTGGCGCGGTTCCGATTGACTCTTCTTACGCAACTGCCTCTCAACTGAATGACCCTCATGACCCTGTCCCGTCCTTTTATCGACGTTTGCGCTGGTTTCTATTCGGTGAGCGGTCTTCCTGGACACGCCGCTATGTATCTGAGAATCTCCGACGGCCTAAACGCTGCCAAACACTTAGCAAGACGAATTCGAGTGCCAAACCGCGCATAAAATTATCGTTAAGGCCGATCGTCCAGATCGACTTCGACGATTTGGCCATATCAACTCCCCGAAAACGTCCATTCCGACTGCGACCGATCCCGAGCGCAGGTCGCCAGATTCCAGTCGCAATGCGGACTCTTCAGGCCGATCATGATGAAGCGGGTCCGACTCGCGCTGGTCGAAGTCTGTGTATGGCATTTTGACCTTGGGGGAAAGATCACGTTGGCACGCATCCCCTTCCCCCACGGAGGCTGCCTGCATGAGTAGCGTGCTTTGCTGTAGTTAAGCTTCGACATCGCATGGATGCATTCGTTTGGAGAGTGATCGCTTCATCGTCGAGATGGAAGCGGACAATCACTCGGACATAAGTTCCAGAAGGGCAGACGGTTCCTCGGCAACGGGTTGTTCCATCGCTTTGTCGATGGAAAACGGAAGTCTCAACGCGGCGGCAAACAGGAGAGCATGTAGTCCGCAGAGAAGAACAAAGGCCGCGGTAAATGCGCCGGAGAGGCCAGCGCTGGACTGTGCCATCCCCAACCTCCATCCCAGAAAGGTCGCGCAGAGGGTAGTCAGAGTCGGCCCGCCGAGACGTTGCACAATGTTGAGCGATGTTGTCGCCATTGGCAGGTCTTGTTTCCTCACAGAAGCGTATGCCGCCGAGATGGAGGGAATGCCGACCGTGCTGAGGCCCATCCCACGCACAAAGAGAGCACATGCGAGCACGGTGAGTACAAGTCCGTGACTGGCCAGCCAGATAAAGGGCAGCGTGGCTGCGAAGGCCAGAAATGCGCCTCCAGCCGATACCTTTCGTATCCCGAACCGCTGCGTCAGGGCTCCTATCCATGGATAGGAACAGATCATCCCCACTCCAAGCGGAGCCAGCAACCAGCCCGTCGCACTCGGTGATTGGCCACAGGCGCGGATGAGATAGATCGGAATCAGCATTTGGCCCGCGAACGAGATTCCGTTCGACATGAACTGCGTGGTGGCGGACGCAGAGAAGGTTTTTCTCTTGAATAGCTGAAGATCGATGAGCGCCTTGTCCCCTTTTCGAATGGCCATCCTGAAGAAGGCCGCAAGCAGAACGATGGAAATCAGAAGAGTCGTAAGACCGATGCGCTCGCCCAGATGATCCGATCCGTACAGGAAGAGCACGAGTCCAGGAGAGAGCAGGGCGAAGCCAGGAAGATCGAGTTCTCTTGACCTGGTCTCTTCGCGATCATTGGGCAGAAAGAGAACCGCCAGGACGATTGCCAATACACCGACCGGCAGGTTGACCAGGAAGAGCCAGCGCCAGGAGGCGTGTTGCAGAATGGCGCCGGCGATGACCGGGCCAAGGATCGGCCCCATCAGGATTGGCACAGCCGCGTAGCCCATGACGCGCGCCACATGCTTTCCGGCAGCACGCACCATCATCATCTGCGTCAACGGAGCCATCAGGCCGCCGCTCATGCCCTGGAGGATGCGAAATGCGATCAACGAGTTCGCCGACCAGGCCAGACCGCATAAGGCGGAGGAGAGCGTGAAGGCCGAAAAACACCAGAGGTAGAGAGATTTGGCTCCAATGCGCTCCACCAGCCAGCCGTTGAGCGGGAGCATAAGAGCGAGTGCCAGAAGATAGCCGCTGGTGACCCATTGAATCGCCGTGAGGCTGCTGTGCAGATCCACGGCGAGACTGGAGAGCGATACGTTGACGATGGTCGCATCGAGCTGCGAAAGAAAAGAGCCGAGTACCGCGACGGCCGTGATCTTCCAGACCAATGGGTCGAGTCCGCTGGATTCGCTGGAGGACTTAGGCAAGGGCGGCCAGGACCTCATCGGTGGTACGGACGCGGGTGAGACGCGGGAAGATATGTTCAAAGGCGAAGCGATGATGCTCGGCGTTCTGGCTGGAGCAGGCATCTTCGACGAGCACAAAGGCAAAGCCGAGGCCAGTACCCTGACGCGCGGTGGACTCGACGCCTGCATTGGTGGAGATGCCTGTGAGGACGACCGTGTCGATGCCGCGGGATTTAAGCTGCTGCTCGAGGTCGGTTCCGGCGAAGGCGCCCCAATGGCGCTTGGTGACGAGGATGTCGCCATGCTGGAAACCAGCGGAAGGAGCGATCTCCGATGCTGCGGCGGGCAGTGGCTTGTCGCCCCGGTTGTGCGGCTGGTCGACAGGAAGGTTCATGAAGTCGTTCATGTCAACGCGGACGTAGACGACGGGAGCGCCCTGACCGCGGAAGGCGTCGGCAAGTTTTTTGGAGTTTTCGACGACCTGTGCGGCCGTATGCGGCACGGGGTTCATGCCGACGATGGCATTCTGCAGGTCGATGAGGACGAGTGCGGTCTTTTGGGGGTCGAGCTGGAGTTCTGCCATGGTTCCTCTTTGTTGAAAATATTTTGAAAATCGAGGATATCCTCGATTTTTCTGGATTTAGAATATGAGGATGCCCTCGATTTCGTCAAATCCCGTTCGCGTCGCACCGCAGCAGGAACGCTCGACGCGCCGGCTGGCCGGTTTTCTGGACGCAGCCGCGGAACTCTTTGCCGAAGTCGGCTACGAAGCAGCGACGATGACGGCGGTCGCGGAGCGAAGCGGGTCTTCGATCGGCGCGCTCTACAACTACTTTCCGGATAAACAGTCCATCGCGTTCACGCTGGTGAATCAGTATTCCCAGGAGCTGGAGGCGCATTGGAAGCCGTTGATGGAGCAAGCGGAGATACTGACCCATGCGGAGTTCGCCGATCTGTTCATCGAAGCGCATCACCCAATTCGTCCAGAAGCGTCCCGCTTATCTGAGCTTGTTGGCCGCGCCAATCCGCTTTCGCCGCGACCCTGCAGCCCGGAAGGCTTCACGAATCGCAATAGCAAACGCCTTTCAGGCAAAGAATCCGTCGCTTTCAAAGGAACAGTCTCTACTTGCTGCAAACCTGTCTCTCCAGATAGTCAGAGGCATGATGACACTCTATGGGGAAGCAGATTCCAAAGGCAAAGTCCTCGTTGTGGCTGAGTTTAAGAAGTTGCTGACGTTGTATCTGAGAGGCGTCTTGTCCGAAGACGAAGCGTCGGCCAAGTAGAGCCCAAATTCCTGCATTTGATTGCAGCCATTGCATGGGGCATACAGTTTGGTCTCGATAGCCAACAAGTGTTCCCCTCCCAACTCACCCGCTCAGCTTCCTTGCGGAGTCCGAGCTATTTCGAAACTGCACGCGCTGCACTCTCAATTACACCTGCGACCTCTTTGGGGTGCGAGACGTAGACTGAGTGGCTGGCGCCCGCGACTTCGACCGTGTGGCTATGAGCTCGCTTGGCATAAAAACGTTCGAGGTCGGGGCTAATCGTTCTATCCATCCCGGCGACAACCATCCAACTCGGTTTTTCTCTCCATGCAGGGGTTGTGATGACTGCCTTGAAATTGACCGCGGCGTTGGGTACCTGCGATCGCGCCATGAAAGCGGCCTGCTCCAAAGAAAGATCGGCTGCAAAGTACTCATGGAACTTTGCTGGATCGAGGTATGTGAAGCCATCTGCTGTCTTCTTTATCGCACCAGATTTGCTGAGGTCGCTCGGGAAGCGCTTTCCGTCGTCCGCTTCGTTCTCTCCAGCGTCTGGCATGTGTGCTGCCACATATACTAATCCAGCAACGGATGGATCCGTGCCTGCTTCCGTAACTACGGCTCCGCCATAGCTGTGCGCGACAAGGATACTCGGTCCGTCCTGCAGTGCGAGGATGCGCTTTACGGCGGTCACATCATCCTGGAAGGACGTCTCGGGCTCCTGGACGATGGTCACCTTGAAGCCATCCCTGACAAGGTTGTCGTAAACGCTCCTCCAGCCCGAACCGTCCGCCCAGGCACCGTGGACGAGAACGATATTCTTCACTTCGAGCTTCTGAGCTTGTACGTTTAGTGTGCTCGACAGGGCGGCAGCACATAACATTCTGGCAAATAGGACGAATCGATTGAACATACCTTTGCTCCTGTTTATTTTTTTTCATCGAATTCTGCGGTGCGTTTCAAAGACCAAGAACTGTCACTGCTGGTGCGGGTCTCATCTTGCGGTTGCCTCTCACGCCTTATACGTTGCCGCGCTCATTTTCATTTGAGTCAAGCTCCTTCAAATGAGCTCCCGTCTCATCTTGTTGAATCCTTCAATGCAGTTCACGGATTCATAGCTGCGGGGCTTCGAAGCCGTCTCTCATGCACATTTCCGGCGTTTCGAAGCCATACCACAAGGATGCCATGGGCGGTGATCAGGCCAAGTGAACAGGCGGTGCGAATCGGCCGCCACCAAATGATCCGCTCGCGCGATCGGTCTCCAGAAAGAACTGGCTCCGCCAAGTTCAATCTCTTTGTAGCGACCGACTTCAAGTTCGAAGAAGCCGCCAGAAAGAGAACCACCATGAGAAAGACAGCTATCGTCACCGGAGCATCTCGCGGTATCGGACGTACCATCGCCCTTCGTCTCGCAGCCGACCGATTCGGCGTCGTTGTCAACTACGCCGGCAATGCAGCCAAAGCAGAAGAGGTAGTCAACGAGATCACCAGTTCAGGCGGCCGCGCCCTTGCGGTCCAGGCTGATGTTGCTAATCCCGAAGACGTCAAGCAGCTCTTCGAGAAGACCCTCAAGGCCTTCGGGCAGATCGACGTCGTGGTCAACAACGCAGGCATCATGCCCCTTTCGCCCATCGCCAAAGGTGACGTGGAGACCTTCGACAAAGTCATTGCCACGAACCTTCGCGGAACCTTCCTCGTCCTCTCGCAGGCGGCGCAGTACGTAGCCGAGGGAGGCCGTATCATCGCATTCTCCAGCAGCGTCCTCGCGAAGAACTTCCCCGCCTACGGCCCCTACATTGCCTCCAAGGCAGGCGTCGAAGGCCTCGTCCATGTCCTCGCCAACGAGCTTCGCGGACACAAGATTACGGTCAACGCCCTTGCACCTGGGCCTGTAGGGACTGAGCTCTTCCTGGACGGCAAGACTGAAGAGCAGATCAAACAGATCAGCAGCATGGCGCCCCTTGAGCGGCTCGGTCAGCCCGACGATATCGCAAACGTCGTCTCCTTTCTTGCCGGGCCCGACGGCGGATGGGTCAACGCGCAGGTGCTTCGTGCAAACGGTGGCTTCGCATAAACAGCAGACATCATCCCAAGCCATCCCTTTCGTTCCCATGACCCGAAGAACAGGAGAATCCATATGAAGAGCATCATCCTCATTACAGGAGCTTCCAGCGGCTTTGGCGCCCTCGCGGCGCGCGCTCTTGCCCTGGCTGGACACACCGTTTACGCCAGCATGCGCGAAACGACAGGCCGAAACGCTCCGCAGGTGGAGGCTGCGAAACAGTTCGCCACAGAAAACCTCGTGGACCTTCGCACGGTCGAGCTGGATGTGGCCTCTCAGGAATCAGCCGACCAGGCCGTCAAGATTATCGTCGAGAAAGACGGCCGTCTCGATGTCGTCATCCACAACGCGGGACACATGGTCTTCGGTGCGGCGGAAGCCTTCACCCCCGAACAGCTCATGCAGGTCTATGACACCAACGTGCTCAGCACGCAGCGCGTCAATCGTGCAGCGCTGCCGCAACTGCGCAAACAGAAAAAGGGTTTGGTGCTATGGGTTGGGAGCACCAGCACTCGTGGTGGCACGCCGCCTTATCTTTCACCCTACTTTGCGGCGAAGGCAGCTATGGATGCCCTCGCAGTCAGCTATGCCGCAGAGTTGAATCGCTGGGGTATCGAGACCTCGATCGTGATTCCGGGGGCCTTCACCTCCGGCACGAATCACTTCTCCCGTGCCGGTGCACCAGCAGACAAGGCGCGCCAGGCCGAGTACGACAACGGCCCTTACGCGCATCTTGGTGACGACATCATGAAAGGGTTCGCTGCTACCACGCCTGCCGATGCGGATGTGGCCGATGTTGCAAAAGCTATCGTCAGCGTGGTGGATTTGCCCTTCGGTAAGCGTCCTTTCCGAGTGCATATCGACCCCGCGCAGGACGGCGCGGAGATCGTAAACGGAGTAGCAGATCGTGTTCGCACCGAAATGTACCGCAACATCGGTCTGTCGGACCTGCTGGCTCCGGCCGCTTTTTCGCTCTGATCCTGGGTCCGGTGGAAGCAGTGCCAAGCCGCCCCAAAAACGTCAGTTCAGCTGATAGGAATTCTGGCTTCGCGGAACATCGCCATTGCGCGCCTGACGACAGCACTTGTGCCACATGGCCGAATAGTCGCCATCTCGGACAGTAACAGGGAAAACGCGACTTGCGGCCCAATAGTCGACGATGGGTAACCTCATCAGGCCATTTCACGTCCGATGCAGGAGTAGTCACGCAGAACATTGAACAGCATCGACTGCGAGAACTGATTATCTCTCGCACCAAGTGTCATGCGAATTCCCAGCCCGGGAGGTTTGGAGACACAGCGTGCTGGCGGCGCGGGATTTCCAGGGCGCATCTAATTGCGCCCTCAAAATCCAAAGGGTCCTCTTAAGTTATTGATTTAATTGGTTGCGGGGGCTGGATTTGAACCAGCTACCTTTGGGTTATGAGGGAAGTCATAAACTGATTTTAAGAGATTTAGTGCGGCGCGGAAGATACCGAAGCACTTTTTAGAATCCCTAAGATATGAAACCACCCCGCGAACTGCGCTCCAGTTTGCGCCCCCGATTTCTGATCAGTTTTCAATCCAGAACCACACCTGGAACTGCTGGCTTAGAACCCACTTTAGATTCGACCGGCAACGAAATCCCGACACTTTGCCGCTAATTTTATGGCATAATGTAGAAGGAGTGAGCGAATGAGCACTGCACATGCACAGATTGGGAATTGGCTCGGCGTTCAGTCGGCAGCAACGGAAGCGGATCTACTGATCATAGTCGAGAACCGTCTGTCGCCCGGGGTAATCAATCGGCTCCTTGCACTGGGCTTTAATCGCTCAGAGGTTGACGAAGTCGTGATTCCGTCACGTACCCTCCAGCATCGACGTTCAAGGCGCGAAAAGCTCAGTATTGAGGAATCGGACCGCGTGTTGCGAATCACCCGAGCTCTATCCGCCGCGGAAGCCACATACGGCAGCCGGGAGAGGGCACTCGCTTGGTTACGCCGGCCGATCCCTCGACTTGGAAATCGGACTCCTCTTTCCCTTCTGACAACTGACAGCGGAACCCGTATTGTCGAAGAAACGCTGATCCAAATTGACGAGGGAATATTCGTCTGACATGGTGCTCTGGCGAATTAGCCGCTTCATAGACCTGAAGGGCATCGGCGGTCTTCGTTCGAGTGGGCGTTGGCATGAAGCTGGTTCGCCGGTGGTCTACCTCGCCGAGAGCCCGGCAGGCGCTCTGATTGAGGTCTGCGTGCACACGTCATCAAATGACGTGCCTCCGACCTACACTCTGCTGCAGGTCCAAGGGCCCGATTTGGAATGCCCCTCGATTATGCTGGAATCGCTACCGCCGGACTGGGCCACGAAGCCGGAGATCACTCGAGAGTTGGGAGCGAAGTGGCTTCGAGAGAGACCTTCGGTTGTTTTAAAGGTGCCGAGCGCGATTGTGCCACAAACGTCCAATTACGTTTTCAACCCACTGCATCCAGACGCGAGCCACTTCACGATTGTGCAAACGTACAAGTATCCATTCGATATGCGAATCAAACAATAGAGCGCCCCTAATCATAAGCAACCCAGCCGTACATCCTTGGGCGTCGGTTCGACCATTTGATCTACCATTTCGTTCTGACGTACTCGAACTGGGAGGCGGGGACAGTGTGCTTTTCCGAGGGCTTCGAGCGCTTGAGCGAAGGACTGCAAAACGCCTTATGGGAACCCTACAACATCGATTGCACACCGGGCGGCAATACAGGGCATCCCGAGTTGGAGCGGCCCGTGATAGTTTCATGCTACCTATGTAGTGTCAATTCTGCCCAGGGCAGGGAGGTGAACCCCGGGGAGAACCTGCCGGCGCTTTTGCGGGTTCTTTGTCGCAATTGACGCCGCATTCGGACTATGGGATGATTTCGGACAAGTAACTCCTCTTTCGTTCCCCGTCTGCTTGAGAGTTTGCATTTTTGTTGACTCCAGAAAGAGCTTGCGACGAGACACGTTGAGTCAAGAGTGCTCCTCAAAGCGCACTCTCTTTCGCGCGTCCGTTGCTGGGCCCATGTTTTCGCAGTGAACTCAACTTCCTGGCTGTTTGGACGGTGCTGGATCAACCCCTCGTCCACTCGGGAGGCTTCTGCTTGGACCTAAGAACTTGCACCCTTGGTGTCACGCTCCTTCTGCTTGTCTCCGCGCCCGGCAACGGGCAGGCGCCCGTCTTGGTCGATCCTCCCAGGCCTGGATGCGACTCCTATTCTCTTCAGACTCTGCCCACGGACGGTTTTGGCTTTCGCCAACGGGCCTGCTATTGGCGCGACCAGCTCTTCACCGGCAGTGCCGTGTTTGGCGCAAGCTTCTTCGGAGCGATCGGGGAGTGGCGCCATGTTCCGCCGGAGTGGCCCCAGGGCGCGGACGGCTTCGGAAGACAGATGGGCTCACGGTACGCGCAGGGAATGACGAAGAGCACGGCGACGTTCATTGTGAGCACGATCAGCCGCGAGGACCCACGCATCCGGCCCCCATCGGTCACCGGGAACTCAAGCGTGAATTTCGGTTGCCGACCGTCCTCCACATTCAAGGGCCGGCTGGGACAATCACTGCTTCGCGTGGTGTGGGATGCGTGCGCAGACAGTGGGTGGCATCGTCCCCGGCCCTCACGCCTGCTGGGCTCTTTTGCCAGCGGGTTTGTGAGCCTGGCGTGGGCCCCACCGAGTCAGGACAGCATCTCCAGTGCTCTCAAGGGTTCGGGATCCGCATTTGGCGGATATGTGGCCGACAGCGTTTTCGCCGAATTTCAAACGGATATCTTCGGGTTGCTGGGAAAGATGTTTCCGACGGGAAAGCCGAAGGCAGCGACACCCGCAGGGCCTACCGGAACGACAACGAATTAGGGGTGGCACGATGGCACGATCTTGGCACGATTCCGACTCGCCGCATCGAGTGAATGCCGCCTGTTGCGCGCTGATGGCATGGACAGTGTTTCTTTGCGGGTGCATCCGTCCGCAGAACTATCATGCGCTTCCCAATCGCTCTACGTTTCACTATCGCTACCTGACCAACAATAGCCAGGGCTACGGAAGGGATTATTTCAGTGCCGCGAACGCCTACGAGTGCTACATCGAGTTTGACGCACGGGGCGCGATGTACCGCGACAGGGAGGGAAAACCAACTCAGCTCAAAGCCGCAGTCGACTTGATCCATGCGGTCAAGGGAGACACTGGCGGGGGGAGCACCCCAGGCAAGATAGCGCTCTATGTGTTTGTACATGGGTGGAAGAACAACGCCTCAGAAGAAGTAGGGAACGTCTGGGGCTTCCGTCGATTTCTTTCCGACATTGCGGCGCAGCAGGGCGATATCCCGGTCATCGGCGTGTACATGGGGTGGCCGGGAGCTTCACTCAAAGGAGACCAGTTTCTGACGTTCTGGAGCCGCGAGCCAATCGCCGACATGGTGGGACAGGCTGCCGACTTTCAGGAAGCGCTGAAGAAGGTGCTGCAGGCGGCAAAGGGAGACTCCTTCGACTCCCCGGACGGATCGATCGCGGTCGTCGTAGGACATTCGTTTGGCGGGGTTGTGCTGGAGCATGCCGCGACTTCACTCCTCAAGGAGCAGATTGACAAGGCGCGGGCCGCGGCGAGGGATGCGAGGCCCATGCCAGTTCCCTCGCCCGCGGATCTGTTCGTGCTGATCAACGAGGCGGGCGCGGCCTCGATTGCCCGGCCGTTCCTGCTGCAACTGGAACTAGGAGGCGCCCGATACAAGCGCGGGATTGAGGGCGAGGGCCGCGACTACCCCTTGTTGCTGTCGATGACATCCGTGGGGGATATCGCAACAAAGTTCGGCTACCCTGGAGGAGAGTTCGGGTCGATCAACCGGACGGCCACAGTGAACTTCACGCCTCCTGACGTTTTCGGCCAGACCAGCTCACTACCATATAACCTTCTCACCGCAGCGAATATGGTGGCGCTGCAGAGTCATGCGATCGTACCTCTGACGGCAAAGAATCCGACCTGCGACCCGGCTATCAATATTCCAATCCGCCTCAGCAGTACCTTGTCGTATTGCATTCAAGCCGTGGCGCCCAGCGCGCGCCTCAACCACACGCCATATTGGATCATGCAGCTCCCGCAGGTGTTTGTCCCGGATCACAGCTCGGTGTTTCAGGATTATCTGCTGAACCTTTTGACGGATGTGCTGGCCTATGAACGGCTGATTGCCCATCCAAAGGCCAACCGCCTTCCGGTGGCAGCGCCTTCGGGACAACCGCCACCACCACCACCGCCGCCGCCGACGGGCGGAGATCGTCCGCTCGTGTTGACCACGAGCCCACAGCCGTAGAAAAGCGCTCGATGGTCGCGGCAAGAAGAGGATGCGGCTGAAAAGAGTGGAGGCATTGCGAGCCCATGGTGATTTCAAGGCGCAGTATGGTGCGCGACCTTGCGGCGGGCGTTGGAGCCATTTGCTGCACAGGAGGCGCCTTTGCCGAGGAAGCTCAAACGCTGTCCGGGTGGACAAGCGAACGCTTCGAGGGGCGCAAGGTGTTTGCGCGCGGTACGGGGGCGAAGACGGTAGTGCTGCTCCACGAACTGCCGGGCATGTCTCCGGGGTGTATCGATTTCGGTTCGGAGCTCGCGGGTAATGGGTTCAAGGTATCCATGCCACTTCTTTTCGGGCACCCGGGACAGGAAAGCGTGGCGCTGGGAACAATCCAGTCGTGTTTCTTCGGCGGGTTTCACTGTTTCTCGCCGGCGGGCAAGGCGGATACGGGTCCGGTGCAGTGGCTTCAACGGTATGTCAGCAGTCTAGGCGACGTTTCTGGAGTGACATCAATTGCAGTGATCGGGATGTGTGAGACGGGCGCCTACCCGCTGGCGACGATGGAGAAGGGCGGGAAGGTGAAGGCTGTCGTATTGAGCCAGCCCGCTCTACCTTTAGGAAAGAAGTGGCAGAGCAGTGTTGGCATCACTGACGGCACATTGGAGAAAGCCAGGGAGAGCCGAGTTCCGATGATGGGGCTGCGCTTCAAGCAGGACACCATCTCGACGCATGCGCGATTTGAGTATCTGTCAGGCTACTTCAAAGATCAGTTCGAAGGTCACGAGCTCGACGGTCCCCTGGGCTTCCATCAGACGTGCACACATAGGCTGCATGCGGTGCTCACCGGGCAATTCGATGGAGCCAGAGACCAGGCGCGGAAGATGGTTATCGGGTATCTGTCAGCGAAGCTACGGTGAAGCTGCAATGACGTGATGGGTGATCGAGCGAACCCCCCACGGTACTCCCTATTCTCAAGTATTCCTGGAAGCAGATTTGCTCCGGTCGGTTGGACAGATTCCGGGGGGAACTTTTGGCTTTGTGAGGGAGGGGCAAAAAGCGTTGCCCGCAAAATCAGATAACCGATCAACAGGCAGTAAATTCCGAAATAGAGGGTAATACGGTAACACTGGTATGCGCCATTTTGTACTAGGACCGTGGTAACCAGTTGCCCACCAAGCTGAATATCGCGACACTGGTCGACCTCGGTGATCACGTTAAATCCGGCCATACGTGATCGGGTCAAATTCGGCTCCGCGACGGCGACGGCTATCGTTTCGGCGTGGACATCTAAGCCCAAAAATCGGAACTTCTCTGTCATGACCGGTTCCCTCCGCTTGTGGCTCTGGACTGCAGTTCGTCAAACAAACTCAGCCTGACCCACGACCAGCGCATCGAACCGGTCACACCATAATGACTATATTGAAGTTAATAACTCATAAGTACATAGAGCGCGAACCATTGCCTTTGGCACATCATATGTCCGGAACGTCGCGATCCTTGCAGTGTCGCGGCGGCACTTTTAGGAGCTTCTCTAAAACTGCGGGTTCTTTAGGTAATCGCATCTTGCCTGCAGCAACCAGCACGAGCTCTTCGTTCGTTGCCCCATCGGCGGAGGACGACACATTCTTAGCCACCGGAACATTCCAATTTGATTGCTCGAACCCTTCTTCCCGATTGCCTTTTACAGCTGGTCGACGACGCGAGACGCGAACGGGCGTATTTCGTATCCGCTTAGAAGTTGCCATCCTTAGCCGTCTTCACCTTCCTTTCCGCAATCGCGCCGCAAGAGTCTCCGGCAATTCCGCCCTCCGAATCCGCTTTTGCGCAGTATGTACTTTATAGGGCACGCGATACCAGGTAAGCAGCGCCTCAGTATCGTCGTATACAGCGAAAGCCGCACGCCAATCGCCATCCCGAGGTTGACCGACTGATCCTGGGTTCACCAAGTATCGCCATCCCTTCTGAAGGGGAAGCTCAGACTTTTCTGCTGTGGCGCTCGATCGATATTCGGGTTTCATGGGGGTTAGTTCTCGCTGAAACAACGACCAGCCGACCTGCCAGTGCGTATGGCCGCAGAAAATGATTTTCGCGGGACTCCCATCCATAGCGCCTCGGGCGTCTTCTCTGAAGAAGATATAGTCGTCCTCATTCCGCGGTGCACCGTGAACGCACTGCACTTTCCGTAGAATTGGCCAGGCTGGCCCACGCAGTAGTTGTGCCAACCATTGCGTGTTCTCCTTTGTGAGAACGCGTAGTGTCCAATGCGCAGCATCGGCTGCAGGTAGGCTTAGATCACGAAACTCACTGAAATGCATCATTCCGCTGCACGCTCTGTCGTGATTGCCACGGACCACAATCCCGCCTAGCTTTCTGGCCAAGTCAACTACCTCATTGGGATTTGGACCGTAGCCAACAATATCGCCGAGATTCCACACTCCGTCATACTGCGGCGCAGCAGCAAGAACGGCTTCGAGAGCCTGGAGGTTCGCGTGAATGTCGGAGATGACGAGTGTTCGCATGTCAATTTCTCTGCCCTCCCTCGCTCTTTTGACTGATCTCGAGTATTGTTGTCTGTCACCTTTTTGGCATCCCTTGCTCTTGGGCGATGACCGAAGGCTCTACCAGGGGGCAATTACAACGTTGTTTTCTACTTCGCATAGCCGGAAGCCGTTTGTCCTGATTCCGGGCCTTTGCTCGCTTCTCATTCGGCATCACCTTTGAGAGCTCTCTTTCTCTCTTCTTCTAACGCCCTGATTGATTCAGGAAACTTTTTCACGCCCACGAATAACTCGATTCCTAGTCCTGTCACGATCCTTCCGTTGATGTACTCGAGTTTGCCCATATAATCGCAAAACTCTTCCAACGTGACACGCCTTGCCATGATCCGTTCGTCCGTCATGCGCTGCCCTCCACACCTGAAACCTTAAGCGCTCCGGGAATCTATTGTGTCCCGAGCGCCGTTGTGGGTTCTCATTTTTTCACTGTCCACTTGATGCGGCCTTTGGCCGCAAACCAGATCGCGAACATACCCACGCACCGCCAGTATCCCAGCTGGTCGCTCGCAAACATCGCATGGATGACGTTGGCAGAAAACACGTGATTGACCAGCCAGGTGATTGGTAGCGACATTACAAGAGCTGTCAACACCTGGGTGACTGCCACCATGAAGAAAACGGGTACTGCCGGCCAGCCTGTCAGCGTCACACCCTCATCTTTCATTCAGGACCGCCTTTCTTGGTGTGGCGATGCGTTGATCACGACAGCCTCCGTAAGACTCGGGCTGGAAGTGCCTACCGTTACTACACGAGCAGTTTCAGC
The DNA here is from genome assembly GCA_963744185.1 of uncultured Acidobacteriota bacterium. Taxonomy (GTDB): domain Bacteria; phylum Acidobacteriota; class Terriglobia; order Terriglobales; family Acidobacteriaceae; genus Telmatobacter. The sequence goes on from CAVUSR010000006.1 coordinate 569,273, forward strand.
GACGGAGTTCCATGTTGCGCACGGTTCAACGGAGAACCTACTCAATCTGCTCGTCAACCCGGGGTGTCGTCCTCCACTGAAGAAATACGTCCTGGGCAGCACTAGTGGGGTCCTGATCCAGGTCTTGGACGTAAACCCGTTCCCGAAAATCTCCAATGCTCATAAGGACGTGCAGCTTTCCGTCTCGAAAAGCGATGGCATGCGAGAGGTCGCAGCTTGACCGGCGCTTCAACCTCCCTAATTCCGAAAAGAAGCGCCGCAAATACTCCGCAGGACTGCCGCGAAAGTTCTTGATCTCCTGCTGCGTGTCTGGGCCCGACCTGTTGCAAGAATCATGGCGCGCACCTGGTCGAAATGGGCGCGGTGCTACTTTGGCTAATGCTCGGTTCAGAATCGCTTCGGCCTGAATGTAAGCTTCATCACACTTTAACCATTGGCCTACTTCACCACAACGTTCATGCCCGCCTACGACGTGATCCTTAGCTTCCAAAAGGCGCCTAGCGGTCTCAGCCACAGCATCGTAGTCGTCCAGTAACCTGTCAATCGCCGACATGCATGTACTCCCGTGATCGCTGACTCTGAGATACGCAAATAACGCGAAAACTCCATACTCCGCTCGAACCGATGTTCGTGAGTGCGCATGTCCCGTCGGCGGAACCTGCGACTGGGTGGGCCGCAGAGAGATTCGAACTCTCAATGCCCGCCTATCTAGCCGGGATGATTCCGTGCGCGAGTCTTACGTCGCGTTTCAACATGCGGCCCAAACTTCACTGTCGTGCGCCTGTGTCAACATTTCCCGAATCTTGCCGACCAATGGACTCCACGGTTTCATCAGCTGCCGCCCATCTCTGACTGAAATCACCTGCGCCATTGAGCAAGTAGCCGTTTGCAAGGAAGAGATGAGCGTCTGCTTCCGGAGATCCGTTGGCTTCACGAACAGCTGATCGCATCGATGAACGCCGAAAGAAGTGGGAGCAGCTGCCTCGGCGTATTGCATCTAGGAAACCTCTGCATGCTCGTCCTTACCAAGCGAACCAACATCCTCGATGTCCCAACGTCGACACCACTCTCTGCGATTCGCTGCGTCAAATTCCACGATCGAGGAGGTTAACTCTGGTACAGAATCTAGAATCTCCGCCCACCGAGGCCATCTCCCGGCTGACAGGGATGCGATCTGCTGCTTGGTCAACTCCAGCGGCGATACCGTGCAGATCAATACAGCGTTGCCGAATCGCTCAACCTCGTAACACGCGCCCTTCATTCCGAGCGTCTCCACAACCTTCCGGAGCCGAAATTCAACATCGTCCGACCATTCCTTCCGGGCGGCATCGTCAAGCACACTGGTCGTCCGTATTAGCTTTGTGAGAAATGGAGATTGTCTGGGCGGATCACATTGCTGGTCCTGAAACTCAATGCGTACAGTTATCGGCATCAGTAATGTCCTTGGCGGCTTTGTTGATGCCGACACCGAAGTGTCAAAACTTGTGGAGGTGGGCTCTTCGAATAGGTTCGTTCGTGTCTCTTGCACGATACTCACGCGAGGACCGTCCGTAACGATGTCCGTGCCACCGAGGGCCGAGGTCGCCACTTCGTTTTCCGACATGACCAATTTTGCTTTGTTGGCGACACCTCCGGAATAGCGCGCCTCCGACTCAAAGCCAACCAATGATCCGTCCGTGAACTTAACGCGGCCATAGCCAGGGAGTGCAAGCCAACCGTGGTAGTTGAGACCTTGACGCTCGCCGGTAAATACCGGAGTTAAAGAACCTCCGAGCGGCGCCCAACCCTTCGCGTTGGGGTCACTACGGTCTTCGTAGATACATACGAGGACTTCCAACCTTTCGCGCGCGGTGATCTCATAGGAGACCCCGGGAAATGCGGCCCCGAGGCTGTGAGTCAGGTGCACTTCTCCGCTGCGCTCACCAAACAAAGGGTGGTTGCACAGGACCTCGTCAACTATGCTCATGGCACTCCTGCTCGCACGGGAGAAATCGTTCAGCGTTGCCCATCTGGGGCAACGATCTAGATCGTTGCATCGGTTGCGATGAACATCCTTGGTCGATCATGTCACGGATTCCGGCGTAGCCCGCGTTGCGCAACTGCTCCCTATGTGCTGAAATCGGCACATTTTGGCCCGCGGTTTGATTCCCTCCCAGCGCTGACAGCGCCGCTCCGCCACCTGGAGCAACGAGCACGATGACTTGTGCGTGACCTGACTGGGAATCTTGGCGGCCTCTGGCAGATAAATCGGTCTGCATCCTTCTCTCGTTACGGAACTGGTCGTAACTGAGCCTTAATCGTCCGACACTCTGTTGGCCCAGTTCTGAGCGCCCGTAGACCTTCGGTCTACTGCTTACATCGTCCTTAGCTCAGTTTCCATTCCTCAATCCCATTCACCACGCCGCAACCCACGCAGAACAACATCTGCGATCGACTCAGTGCGGCTAGATCCGGAGAATCAATTGCTTGAACCTAAACTTGATTGGCCCCCGAACAGCCTTTCGAGGATGATGATGCCGGATCAGCAGTCGCAAATGCACACCGAGCGCTCGATCGCCCCCGATGTGGCGACCTTTTATCTGGAGTGTCGGGCTGATCGTCAATTCGCGGCCACTTCGCAGCCTGTGTACTCACGAGTTATTAACTTAAATACACTGGCGGTTGGCCACGACCCGACCGCAATTCTGCGAACGCCCTTTAGCTGAGACTCCCAAGCCCCAGAGCCAGCCCAAATGCTGCGTTTCGTGTCATCTAAATGGAGAAATGGGGATTTTCCGGAGCGGGTCCGATCACTTCGACTTCTTCTAACAAGCAGACAGCCTCTCCGCCATCATCTAGTATGAGTCCGAGGAGGACGATACCGTTGTCTCCCTGCTCAGCTTGAACGATTGTCACAAGTGACCCAGGTGGCGCTGCCCCACCATTCGGATTGATAACCTTGGCTGTCAGTGGAAGCTCGTTGTCGAATAGATAGATAGTGCTCCGCGAATCCGGTATATGAAAAACTACGCTCCTCCCGTGTGCATCTGCCTCAGTTGCAACCCGACCATTAAGCACTTTGGGCCAAGCCTATGTTGTTCGGTGTCCCCCGCAGATAGTATCAAACACCGCACGTCCTCTCCTCCGGCGATTCCGGGCCGAATGACTGTCAGGCCGGCGGAGGCTACGCGGGAAATGGCGTAATGTCTGAGTTGGCTACGATCCGACCGGAATCCCATCTCCTGCGGTCATAGAGCGAGTAGAGGTTTTGCTTTGGAGAGGAGCCTTGGCGTTGTCAGAAGCGCCCGTATCTTCAATCACACCGAGCATTTCTAGAAACAATTATCCTTTTACGATCGGTCTTCAAAAGGTGCGGGATGTTCGCGAGGCGAATCGTCATGAAGCGATTGAGATTCATTCTCCCCTGGGTGGGTCTACGCGACGGCACCTTCTTCAAGGCAAGGAAACCGCTGAGAACGGCAAGATCAAGGCGAAATGGTTTGTTGCTGCCGGATCGGGGACAGTAAACTTTCCGGGCTTCGGGGCGAAGGAGGTTTTGAAGGCGACTTTGGAAAAGGGTCTGACGGATGGATGGATTATTGGTTCGAAAAGAAGAAGTTTATGAGTGCAAGGACAATGCCGATCAGGTAATTCTGGTCGATTTAGAATGGCCTTGAAAGAGAGGAAGCAAGGACGGCGTTCGAAGCGCGTCCCATCGCTTCCGTTAGACAGTCGACTCAGAGTTAGCCTATTTTTGTCAGATCCTACCCGATGACAACCAGCGCTCAAGTCGATCGGCGTAGGTGCGGCTCGAGCGATGCTCCGAGCCGTCCGAAAGCTTCACCGTGAACTCGCGGTTCTCGATGGATCGCAGCTCCAGTATGCCTTTGGACTGCACAATTCGGGAGCGGTGTATGCGGATAAACTTTGCCGGGTCGAGCCTCTGTTCGAGAGACGCCATCGTCTCGCGTAACAGGTAAGAACGACCGTTGACGTGGAGTTCAACATAGTCACCAGCAGCCCCAATCCACTCAACATCCTCCGCAATGACGATTTGAATGCGGGATCCAGCTTGCACGGTAAACCGGGACGCGAATCCATCTGAGGTGCGGTCCAGCATTTTCATGACCCGCTGTGCCATGTCGGCCTTTAATGCGGAGTCGACCAGATCACGAGCTCGACTAACCGCTGCCGCGAAGCGTGTGTCGTCCACCGGTTTCAACAAGTAATGCAGCGCATGAACATCGAATGCCCGCATAACATGCTGCTCATACGCTGTCAGAAAAATGATTGCGGGCAGGCTTTCTCCAGGCAACGCCCGCAGCACCTCAAAACCGTCCATTCCGGGCATCTGGATGTCGAGGAACACAACATCGGGAGATCGTTCCAGAATTCTTTGCACTGCGGACTGCCCATCTGCGCATTCCCCAACAATCTCGACATCCCTGAATTTACGTAGCCTGAGAACGACGCCACGACGCGCCAAGGGTTCGTCGTCGACGATCAGAGCACGCACGGTGAAACCTCCTGCAGGTTCCGAGTCCTGCGTAACGGCAATTCCAGCACGACTTCGCAACCGCCCGCTTCAGGCCAGCCAAGTGAGAATTCAAAATTCGCCCCATAAAGTGTTTTCAGGCGCTCCGCCGTGTTTCCGAGACCGATTCCATTTCCATTCTTCTTCTGCTCGCCCTCACGCCGTCCGGAGTTCCCGACGACAATTCGCAACCTGTCGGCATCGAGCGCGCTCTTGATCGCAATCCACCCACCTTCGATCAATGGCGCCACTCCATAGCGCACTGCGTTCTCAACGAGCGGTTGCAGCAACATGTTCGGCACCAGGGCATCCCGCGTTTCCAATGGAACAGCGATATCGATTCTTAGCCGCTCCCCCAGCCTTGTTTGCTCGATCGCCAGGTACCCTTCGGTAAAGGCCAGTTCCTGAGAAAGCGTCACCTCTGCTGTGACTTCGGAATCCAGGCTTGTGCGCAGAAGATCCCCGATCTGTGCCAGCATCCGCGTGGCCGCAGGCGCATTTCCATCCAGAACGAAAGTAGAGACGGCATTGAGCGAATTGAATAGGAAGTGTGGATTCAACTGATAGCGAAGTGCAAGCAGGCGCGCCTCTCTGAGCTCAGACTCGGCGCGAAGCAGCCGCTCCTTCTCCATGCTCGATTGCTGCCATTGCTTAATGCTGAAGTACAGACTGCACCACATGAAGAGGATGAAAAAAGACCACGCCCAAACTGTAACCAAAGCGTGCCAGGGCACATCGCTGAAATTCCGCAAAATGAGGCCGGCTGTGCTGGCTACGGGAATGGATGTGACCATGGCCGCTGCGGCTGCTTTCGATTCAAAAGCGACCCACGACTGCGATCGCTGCAGCAGCCAACGGCAAAAAGGGCGTAGGGCGCAACTTCCCAGGAACATGCAGACGATAGGCACCGTTTCTTCAGAGATAAACTCACGCTTAGTCAAGAACGCATGAATGGATTCCAGAAGGTCGAAAAGGTAAAAGCAGCACCATCCAATGATCTGGATTTGCCAGAAGGACCGCAAATTCAGGACATTCTCTCGATTCATAAGTAGCATTTTAGCTTAGGTGTTGAAGCGCCGTTCCTCGGCCTGACGCACGAAGCCCTCGGCTCATCGCATTTCTCAATCGCCCAGCAGATCAGGCCTGGCTTATCAACTTCATTGAGCTAGATTCTGAACACGGTTTGAAACTCGATCCATATCGCCGATACGGAGTTACGCAATTCGAAACGGAGTAGGGCGCTGGAAGAGTTCCGGCAAGCAGGCTTTGTAAATGTGGAAAGCAAAGAGTACCTCCCACATTTATACAACCACGACGGCGGCTACCAGTTCTCACCAAACGGGGATTGTGTGAAGTTGTGAGCTACTTCTGCTGTCAAGTGCACACTAACTGTCAGAGCGCCGAGTGGTACCTGCCATAATTTGCCAAACATCTTGGCAACACGACTACTGGAGGGAAAGAGGAGATATGAACATGCTCATACAGTCGCGGAATTTCCGGACACTGTGGGTTACGACGATTGCTCTGGCTTGCTCCGGCAATGCGTTCGCTCAACAGAGCTACAAAATTACTGATTTGGGCACTAACAAAAGCACGGACAACTTCAGCATGGCCATGGGCCTCAACAATCAGGGGTGGACGGAGAACATGGATGGGTTTGTGAACCCTCCCGAGACTAGTACGTCTACGACAGTTTCAAGGGGCCGCGCGGTGATCGGCATCTACGGAGTCAACATCGACCTGGGCACGCTTGGAAAACCCGACGGCAACAGTTGGATTAACTGGGGCGGGATCAACGACCGCGGCGAAGCCGTTGGTATGTCCGAAACAGCTGAACCAGATCCGACCGGCGAGAACATTTGCGGCTTCGGCACACACCTTACGTGCGTTCCGTTTCTTTGGCGAGACGGCCACTTGAGCGCTCTTCCGACGCTCGGTGGAATTAATGGGCAGGCCAGCGCCATCAATAACCGCGGAGAAGTCGTCGGATTTGCCGAAGACGGTGCCGTGGACTCCACATGCCCAGCCGGCACAACGAACAATCGAATTGCGTTGCCGGCGTTGTGGGAAAGAGGCAAGGCCGAAGAGCTTCCTCTCGTGGCGGGCGATCTGGACGGTTTCGCATACGGGATTAACGATCAAGGCCAAGCCGTAGGCTACTCGGGAAACTGCTCCGCAGCGACTCACGCCGTAATGTGGAAAGACAACACTGCCTTCGCGCTTCAGGATCTCGGAGGTACAGGTTCCAATTTCGCCTACGCCATCAGCAACCGCGGCCAAATCGCCGGGCAAGTCGGCCTTGGTGATGGCGTCCCCTTCTATGCCGCGGTTTGGCGGGACGGCGCAAACGGCGCAGCCACCAAAATCGACCTTCTGCCGGGAGATTTTTCCGCTTTTGCCACCGGCATCAACAACCGCGGCCAGGTGGTGGGAAACGATTTTGACCCCACGTTCAGCTGGGCCCACGGCTTCATCTGGCAGGACGGTGTGACGACCGACCTGAATACGCTGATTTCCGCGGATTCCAACCTCTTCATCATCTCGGCTAGCAATATCAATGACCGCGGCCAAATCTCGGGTATGGCCACGGTGCAAACCGGTCCCAATGCGGGCAACATTCACGCCTATCTTTTGACCCCCGTAGACGGACGCATCGGCGCCTCGATGGCAGATTTCGCACGTACACACCCGCATTCCACGTTGCCCGCGAATGCTTGCAACCACTCTTCGCCGAGATTCGGACCGGGCCGGTTCCAGCGATAAAGGCATTGGTTCCCATGCGTATGTGCCTGACCTCCGCTCGGTTTGAACTCCCCAGACGCGACGGCACGCGCGGTTGGGAACGCGAGCCCGTGAGACGTGACAAACGGGACGTCCCACGGGTTTTCAATGACCGCACCCGCCGATACCCGCAGGCAGCTGTTGTCGAGAAACGTGGGACTCGGCCAACGGCGGCGATAAAGACACCTTCGAAGCTTTCGCACCATGCACTCCAGCTGCATGCTGCGCGAAGGCGCAAGGCCGGAGATTGTGCGGGACAACATGGGTCACGTCGAATATCGACGTGACCCAGAATTGCCAGCAACCGAATGCCGCTCATGGGATGGTGCAGTATATGGGGCGCAAACTTCGATAGACGACTCAAGCCATGTCTCGTTTAAATTCCCGAACTCTTCTATATTTCAACTCCATAGTCCCTAGGTGACCCGGAACCAATGGATAATTTCGCCGTTTCCACCGGTGAGTGGTTGGATGGGACTCCGGATCGGATGTAAGAGGGCCACTTGAGTGCAACCTGGGAATCATTGAGTGACGCGAGAGCATGATGAAAACTGGATTCGAGAAAGCGAGGACATTCTTGCAGTGCGGGAGGCTTCTGCTTGCCGCGTTGCTTTTACTCTCCGCAATTGCGCTGGGACAAACGCAACTGCCGGCGAAGCCGGAACCTGCACCGATCCGGCCGTTCAAAATGCATGTTCCCGACCGAGTCCTAATTGATCTTCGCCGCCGTTTGGCGGAAACCAACTGGCCCGATCAACTTCCGGACACGACTTGGGAGTACGGTGCCGACATCAAGAAGGTTCGGCAACTCGCGGACTATTGGCAGAACGGCTACGACTGGCGCGCGCAAGAAGCGAAGATCAATCAGTTTGACCAGTTCACAACGGAAAGTGATGGACAGCAGATTTATTTTATCCATCAGCGATCTCCCCGCCCCGACGCCATACCGTTGATGCTGATTCACGGATGGCCCGGCTCGATTTTGGAGTTTGAGAAGCTCATTGGGCCGCTCACCCATCCCAAGGACAAAGACAGCCCGGCATTTGACGTTATCATTCCTTCGCTTCCTGGCTTTGGATATTCCGGACCCACCACAACCCGTGGCTGGGGCCCACAGCGCATGGCGAAGGCTTTAGTTGGTCTGATGGATCGTCTGGGCTATTCCAAGTACGGCATTCAGGGTGGTGACTGGGGTTCGGCAGTAGCCCAAGACATGGCTTACCAGGCGCCTACGCACGTGATCGGGTTGCATCTGAACCAGATTTACGTGCCACCGCCGAACCAGGAAGCCGTCGCGAAAATGAGCGATGCTGAGCGGAAACGGTATTCCTACTTTGACCGGGAAGAGAGCAGCTTCTTTTTCCTCCAGGCCAGTGAACCGCAGACTCTTGCCTACGCCCTTACAGACTCCCCAGTGGGGTGGCTGGCCTGGATGATTGGCAAATTTCAACTGCTTACGGACAACAACGGCGATTTTCTTACGGCTGTGGATCGCGACACATTTTTAACCGATGTTACGCTCTATTGGGCGACCGGCACGATCGGCTCCGCCATGCGGATATACCGTGAGGACCGGCTCACCAGAGAGGAAATGGTTCCGCCGCCACACCTGGAGACTCCTGTGGGGTATGCGGATTTCCCGAAGGAAGTGGCTGTCCCGCCGTTTCGCTGGATTACTCAAACACACAACATAGTACAAAAAACTGGCATGCCGAAGGGCGGACACTTCGCGGCTCTAGAGCAGCCCGATCTTTTGGTTGCCGATATACGGAAGTTCTTTGCAAAGATAGATCAGAAGCAAGCCGAAATTGCACCCTGATACGAAATGCATGCGAGACAGATTGGCCCTCTGAATCTCGGTGCCAAGCCATATGTCCCAAGAAATCTCAGATTGTTTTGTAGGTGCGGTTTATCGTGTACTCCTTGCCGCCACTGACTCGAACCAACATTGGCAAGGGTATTGCATTCCGGCCACCGAACTCTACGAGAGCGCGAATCATTTAATGGATTCCCGCACCGCCGATTGGTTTCTCGTTGGGAGCGATCCTGAGCCGGCTTCGTGTGAGCGCTATGTGAAGTGCAGGTGCTTGAAGGCTTGCGTGTCGGCTGAAGCCGCTTCCACTGGTCGGGGAGCCAGTTTTGCAGTTCGCTTTGCGCACGCGCGATAAGTTCGTGAGCAGTTGCGTGAGGTACAGTTGCGGGTCTATTTCGTGCCGCCGGCAAGTGCTGGTCAGGCTGGCCAGGATCGCTGCCGTTCTGCCGCCACGGGGATTGCCCACGAAGAGGCTGTTCTTGCGATTGAGAACGACGCGCTTCATCTCTCGCTCCGAGACGTTGTTGTCGATGCTGACCGCTCCGTCGGAGCAGAACACGCTCAGTTCCGCCAACTGGCTCAGCGCGTAGTTCACCGCCTCAGCATGGGATGCTTGGGCAGCAACTGCTCCTTCCATGTGAGAAGCCGTTCGCGCAATTGATTCAACAGCGACGCTGACTGCTCCTGACGTAGCTTCAGGCGCTCTTCTGCGGACACATCTTTGCTCTGCCTCTCCACAGCATAAAGAGCTCGCACCGGCTCGACGGCTTCCCGCGCAATCTCTGGAGCGGCCTTTTCCGCATCGATCACTTTCTCTTCATGTACGCCCAACATCCGGCGCGCGTGATCTCGTTGCCCGCAACAACGCCGTTGTAGCCGCCGTAAGCATCGGCAAGCAGTACCTGACGATAATTTTTCAAAAAGTACCTCGGTCCACCGCGGCCACGGTTGAGCGTGAAGTCGAAGATGTTGTACGGATAGTCGTCGCCGACATAGACCTACATGCGCGCGTTCGCGGTTTGACATTTGCTCAGCATGGGCATGATCGTGTCGTCGGTGGCCACCACATGCGAAGCTCGCACTCGCTCCGCCATCAGCTCCCACAGTGGTTCGAACAGATCGCTCATGTCGCCGCACCATACCGATTGCGTTGCCCGCGAGATCTCGAACCCCTGCCGCTCGAAGATGTCCTCCAAGCGGTATAAAGGGACGTAATCTGAAAATTTGCTGGTAGCGATGTAGGCCAGCAGTCCCGGGCCGGCCATGCCCTTTTCGATCGCCATTTCAGGCTTGGCTGCCGTCTCCATCTGCGGATTATTACCGTTGCTCTCGCAGCTGGAGCAGGCATACTTCTTACGCAGATTATGGATGCGTTCGAAATGGCCGGGAAGATATTCCACTTGCCAGCTTTCGTCCGTGCCGGTCTCCTTGCGCTCGACGCCGCAGCAGGGGCAGGCGCGCTCGGCCGCACTCAACTCGTGGACATGAGTGGTTACGGGAAGTTCCGCCGTCCTCTGCGCTTCACGCCTCGAAGTTCTTCCTGCGGCTCGGAATGAGGCGGAACGTCGTCAGGGCTGATCGGCTTGCGATCCAGTTCCTGGGCGAAGCCGAGCAGCAACTGGGCCATATCCCCTGCCGATTGCAACTGATCCGCACGCGGCCCGTAGTATCGCTTCTTGTAGCTATGCAGCTCTACCTGCAGACGCAGGTTTTTGATGTGCAGATCGTCGCGCTCACGCTGCAGCGTGGTAACCATGGCCTTCAGTGCCTCTTTATCGTCGGGTAAGTTGGACAGCGCAGCGGTCACTACTAAGTTATGCCATAACCTAATGCGGATAACTTATCCGGCAACCTTCTCAGTGTTGCTTTCGCCGGTTCGCTCGTACCGCGGAACGCGATTCAGCTTGGTCATATCGATTCCATCCAGGTTCATCGCCAACTCACTCCGACGCAACTCCACCGAGTGCGCCCCTTCCTTCAGACGAGGAAGCCTGAAAACCACAGCCTCGAGCCGCTTGTACCACAACACATAACCATCGCGATCCCATGTCAGAATCTTCAGCCGCTCGCCGCGTCGGGATCGAAACACGAACAAATGGCCGCTAAGGGGGTCCTGGCTGATCACCGCTCTTACTCGCTCTGCCGAGCCGGTCGAACCCACAGCGCATGTCTGTCGCTTCTGAAGCCAGCCAGATCCGCATCGCTTGCGCCCCGTCGAGCGCGCGCAGACTCGGCAGTCCTATCATGCCTGGCTCTCCAACACTTCAAGCAACGCGCGCAAATGGTTCGCGTTGAAGCCTGGCTCCACAACCAGACTGCGACCTCCGCTGAGCCGTACCTCGATCGGACTTCCTCGTCCTGCCCCGCCGGCGTGGTCTCCGGCTGCGGCCTCACCGCCACTTCCACAAACTTCGCCACCGCTGCTTCGCGAAACCGCTTCTTCCATGAAAACATCTGCGAAGCCGGCACTTCGCGTTCACGACAGAACGCCGCCACGCTCTTGCCGCTCCCTGCCTGCTCCGACACCAGCCCACGCCATCTTGCCTCTGCTTCCACTCCCCGCTCTCTCATCCATCAAGACTGACACCATCAAGCCCATCGGCCAAGATGCGGTTCAAAGAGCGCTTACCGGCTTCGTCTGCGCGCGTACGAGCTAGCGCACGAAGTGGTCAGATTGCGTCACCAGGGTTCGCTAAATCCTCGGCCTCTGTCACCTGTTCCAGCAGGTTCTCTAGGGTCGCCCCCACGTCCAAGGGTTTGTCTCCAATCGGTCCACATGCGACGGTCGGATGGCATCGGGTGCCAAGATACCTGTTTTGGATTGGGGGGCTGCGCCGGTAGTCACAACGACTGAATTCTATCGGCGATCTCGTCATCGGTTAGCTCCTGCACGTAGCTGACATCTGTCCCGCCTGTGAACGTCCCGATTCTCTGCCCCTTCACACTTATCGTGAAGGAAATTGCCTCGGGCCTGAAGCGGGTATCGAAGAGGACATCTGCTCTCGGGAACGTTTTGTTGACGACGTCACGGATTCTCTGTTGCTGGACCGCATATCTCATCTCAGGCGTCATAGCTCGTCCAATTTCGCGTGGTTCACGCTTTCGCACAACATATAGGTGGAATGCATGGTGCGAAAGCTCCGAAAATCTCTCTACCGCCCGAACTGGCCGAGTGCGGCAATTCTCGGCACCAGCTGCTTGTGAGCAGTGGCGGGCAGCGCAAACACCGGATGCTCGCCCACTTCGTCGGCAATCGATCGCCCTATGATTTCGTCTAGAGGGGTTGCCAAAAAGGCGTGGAAGTCGTTCGCGTCCGACCCGAGACGATTGGCTAATTACGTCAGGTACCACTCGGCGCTCTGACAGTTAGCCTGCAATTTCAGAGTTCGAAAATGAGTGGCAAACTAACAACCCCGTGGGACTATTTCAAAACGGCTGGAGCGACTCTTTCTCCAACGGGTAGGATTCTGGACGAGCCTGCTACTCCGCTCAGAATGCTGTGCACAATGACTGCCAGCACAATAGCTTTCATTGCATTTGACTGAGGCAAAGGCTTCTCACTTGTTACTTCGCTCCAAATTGCGTAACTCCGCATCGGCGATATAGGTCAATTTTCAAACCGTGTTCAGAGCCTAGCTCAATGAAGTTGATAAGCCAGACTCTAATCTGCTGGGCGACTGAACAATGCGATGAGCCGACGGTTTCGTGCGTCAGGCCGTGGATGCCGATTCACAACTTAAGCTTCATTGGTTGTGCAATCGCTGGCAGGTTGATCGAAAGATTTGAGGGCGAGTTCTGCGGTTGCGGGTGTGTAACCGCGCACCCGCAAATTACACATAAGTTAATACCTAAATGCTAATTGCCTAACTTATAAACCTTCGGCAAACCTTTCTGCAGATCTAAACCAATTCTCGCCCGGTAACTCGAAGTTCATCCCCGTCGTACATTCGACAAGATGCCAGCCACCTCAGGTTCATATCGAAGCAGCAGAGGGGCTTGAATCGCTCGCTTTCCCCGGATTTAGCTTTGCTAATCGCGCCAGGCTCTCAAGCAGTAGCTAAGGTTTTCTTCACCCGCTTTGTTGCCGCCCAACGTTTCCGCTGTGCATCGGCGATCCGCTTCCTGGCTTCGGGCTTCAAGGTGCGCTTCGCAGCTTTCGCTTTCCTGGACGGTTTGGCTTGGCCAACGCTCAGGGCGAGGCCTTCATGCTTCCCAAGAAGAGCGCGCACTTGATTTAACTTTTCAATTTCCGCATCGAGAGCGGCAATGATCGAATCGACGTTCATCTGTTCACCATTCCTCTTCGCCATTATATTTCGCCGGCCTTCGTTTTCTGGACCAGGCAAAGATAGATTGCAATAATGCCTTTTGTCGCCAACGATTCTTGCGCGGTTTAGCCTTGCCGAGTCTGAATCTATCGTGATTGTGGGTGCTCCCACCCCTGCCATGAAGTAGGAGGAGAATTCGACATTCTCAAACCACCATCTTAGGTTCGGAGCCACCGTGGCCATTGAATGGAAGCCGTCGAAGCGCTCCGGCACTGTTCCCGCGCTTGTCTATCGATCTGGCGATCAAGACCCAACTAACCGTTTCGAATGGGTTATTCGCCAGCCCAGCAACAGAGGGTCGCGCCCGTTTTGGCCCGACCCCAGTGCTAGCGCAATCCATCAGCTCAAGGCAGAAGAGGTGGGATTTGGTCGCATCGGTTGGCACCCCTCCGGCACAGCTTGTCCTAGGGTCTCGGAACAAAGTCTCGGAGTGTGCCGATTCAGGCACACTCCGAACGGCGCTGCCGCAGCCTGCGGCTGAGTCGGTGCGATGATCGACGCAAGAACCGCATCATGAGGTGCCACCTCGCCCCATGGAGGCGACGCGACATCAGGAAGGTTGAAGATAAAGAGGAGCTTCTCTCTCAGGGTAGAAGGATGTTTGCACTCGCGGTGTAGGTCGGGATCATGGATACGTCGGGGATCTTTGAAGATGCTCCGGATCTCCAGTTAGTGATCTCCTCCTGGGAGAGGGGACCCGTGAGGCGATTATGGCGCGCATGACGATTGAACTCCCCAATGAGATCGTGGAAACCGTGGCTCAGACCGCCGAGGCGCTGTGTGTTTCAAAGGTGGAAGTTCTGCGGCGCATGTTCGCGATCCTGAAGATCACGCAAGAAGAGAAAAAGAAGGGGAATGACCTTGGCATCGTGAATGACGACAAGGTCATTGCTCGATTTATCGGTGTTTGACCTTGGGGTGTCGGCATGATCGAAGTTGAAGCCCATTTCCGCACCCGTTTGCCAACTACGCTCGCGTCGCCCTCTTCGACAACGTTGTCTAGGTCTAGCGAGTTCTCGAAACCGTCGTCGTAGTTGTCGATGTCTTAGTTGCGGCAGCCCGAAGTGGCTTCCGTGATTGCGTTCCAGAGCTCGGTTTCCAGCTAGTCGGTGCTAACCCAATCAGGTGGGTCGTGTCGAGGAACTTCTGAGCGATGTATCCCATCTATTGGTTTGTCGTCCAGATCGATTGCCTCGATCATCTCTATCCCTCGTTCAGGGCCAAGAACGATGGTGCCACAGCATCCGGACTGCGAAGACGTTTGATGTTTGATACCCAGGAATGGGCCTTTTTGGGCCCATCGGCTTTTCTGTTTGTCTCGCGTGTTGAAGTCGATCCGTCGCCAAGCGAAGTAGAGACATCGACTCCGTAGTAGGTTGTGAGCTTTTCCAGAGTTGATAGGCGCGGCATGACAGCACCGCGTTCCAACCTGCTAATGAATGATCTGTCCGTGTTCAGACTCTGTCCCACGTCGTGCTGAGTTTGGCGGCCTTAGCCCAGCCTTAGCCCTGAGTATCCGCAGTTTTCTTCCCAGGGTTCGAGCAACAGGCGACTGGGCGGCCTCGGCGCAGCCGTAGCGACGTTCAACAGCGCTCGATCGCCAAAGATCCGAAATGCCGGAATCCGATGCTCAGCGTCGCTCGTTGCTCTTTTGCCGCATCGCCCTCCCATCCCACGAGATTGGACCCGGGACAAGTTGCGAATCGGTAGGGGTAATCACAGGACGTAGTCACAGGACACCTCCGAGTGCCTGATATTGCTCGTCGTTGAGCCTGAGCAGGATGCTGCCCCTGCCGCAGTCGATCGCAATGTCCAGGCCGTCCTGGTCATAGGAGTCGATCACCCCATTGCCGCGCTTGGCAATCTCGCGCAATTTGGCGTCGCTCCCAAATGTGAGCTTCTTCGGAAGCGCCTGGCGGTTGTGAGTGATGAATTGGCAATGCCATCCGAAGCTACGATGAAAGCACATGTAGACCAGGTGCTTCCCAGCGCAGTTCGAGCAGATCTTCCGGCCGTCGGTATGCGGTTCTGGCAGCGGCACCCGGCAGCAACCGCAGATCTTCCCGGCCAGCATCTTGCGGCCGAAAAGGATTGGCTCTGGACCAGCGGCGCGCAGATACTGGCGGGTCTGAGCCATCACGGCTCGATATACTCTTGGGTCCATAACACGAATTCCTTTCTGTGGACGAATGAAGCCGAATTGCGGTGGTCAGATTCCTGAAAGTTTCAACGCTATTCTCGAACAGATGCCAAGGAGAAATTCACCAAGGTCGAGGTGTCCTACGCAGGCTGCTGGCCGTGCTTGCCGTCGTACAGGAACATAAGCACAAAGGGAACCAGTTGGCGCTTGTCGATGGCGAGGGCAAGCTTGTGTCGAGGTTCATTGGTTCATTGGTATTTAGGAGCAAGATGGCGCAGAAGAAGACGAGCAAATCCAAGATCACAACGCCGACCCTCCCAGCCTCATGAAGAATGCTTTGTTTTGTTCGATGGCGACCAGCAAAGGGCGGGGCAATGGTTCCTCCAGACGCAACGATTTACGGTGGAGGTCGGGCCGATCGACGCCATCCGCACCGACAATGACCCCCGCGCCGTGGATGCTCACCTGACGGCGCAGATCCAGTTGGCGGAGGCATTTTTGCCTAGTCTAGTGCCGCAATTATGCGTGTCGCATATCCGCGACACGCTAGAGCCCACCTTCTCGAACCGCCGCATACGGACCCGTTCGCACGTTGGTTTGGCGAGCGGATGCCGCCGCCGTGCCGATCACACGCTCCAAGCTCCGGTTATTTGCAATCCATCCTCAGGTACCGACTACTGATCCGGCATCAGTATCCTCGAAAGGCTGTTTAGGAGACCGTTTCACTTAGGTTCAAGCACTTGCCTGGTTGTCGTCGGGCACGGTGGGGCGCGAAATGTGCCGTGCGTTTAAGGCGTTGCGAATGATTTCTCCTTCCGGGTGCTGGTAGATCATGGCGCTTCTTACATCACCGTGGCCCCATTGCGTTCATAACAGCTTTCAGATTTCCGGTCTTCGCCAGGACGAAGCTGCCAAAGTCGTGACGCGCACAGTAAAGGACAAGTTCCCGCGGCAACCCCGCCGCTTGCCTCGCCCTTGCCCATTGCCGATATATCATCCCCTCTCCAATGTGCTTCCCCTTAACACGTGACATCCACACCCCGCCTCGCTCCGTCTTGCACATCGCGCCTCGAGAATCTGCTTCACGCGACTGCTTGTGGGGATGAAGCGGCGGCCGGACTCCGTTTTGCTGTCCGGCGTGAAGATCGTCCCGGCATCGAAGTCCACGTTCTCCACCCGCATGGCGATGATGCGTTCGTTGAGTCCGCAAGCCATTTCAAGACTGTTGACGACATGGCTGTGGGAGGCTACGCCCGTTCGTTGCGGTGAGCGCAGCAGATGCTGAGTGGCGCTCGGGAGGCAGGTGCCGGTGCGTCTTTGACGTTTACTCGAACGTTGATGTGATATAAATCACTTAAACATCAACCGCCGTAACCTAAGATATTTTTACTGTTTATTATGGGCCAGGCACAGAATCTCGATCAGTGGAACCTTCGCCGTGCTTTAGAAAACGGCGAATTTCTCCCGTATTTTCAGCCGCTGGTGGTTCTCGCAACGGGCAAGCTTCACGGTTTTGAGGTGCTCGCACGTTGGGAGCACCCAGCTCTCGGCATCATCGCTCCAGATATTTTCATCCCCATGGCGGAGAGCCACGGCTTGATCGGTGAGCTCAGCAGCCAGGTCCTGCGGAAGGCGTTCGAGGCGTTCGCGCTCCATGAAAAGGGTCTCCGGCTGGCATTCAATATCTCCGCGCTGCAACTGAAAGATCTGACTTTGCCGAGACATATCCGGCAACTCGCGGAGGACGCTGGGTTTCTCCTTGAATGCGCTACCGTGGAAATCACTGAGAGTGCAATGGCAGAAGATATGACCTCGGCCCGCAGCATATCTGCGGACTTCAAGGCGATGGGATGCCGCATCGCGCTGGACGACTTCGGAACGGGATACTCCAGTCTCTATCATTTGAAGTCCCTTCCCTTCGACGAATTGAAAGTAGACCGGACATTCGTCAGCTCAATGACGACCGAACGCGAGAGCCGAAAGATCGTAGCCGCCGTCGTGGGGTTGGGACAAAGTCTCGGACTGAAAACGGTAGCCGAGGGCGTCGAGACGCAGGGACAGGCGGACATGCTCGTACGCCTTGGCTGCGACATAGGGCAGGGTTGGCACTACGGACGGCCGGCGCCTGCTGAGCAGCTTCCGTCACGCATCGACTTGCGACGGCCGCGCGCGGTTTCGCACGGCGGTGATGAGGGAGTTGGGCACTCGGTCGTTTGCAGGGAGGGGCTTCCGTCACAACGTCTGGCTCAACTCCAGGCAGTCTACGACGGCGCTCCCGTAGGGTTGGCGTTTGTCGATCGAAATTTGAAATACATCAACATCAATCGCAGGCTCGCCGAGATGCATGGTCTCTCCATCGAGGACCACTATGGAAGGACACTAGCCGAGGTCATCCCAGAGTTATACCCGCTTCTCGAGACCCGTGTGCAAGAGGCCCTGAAAGGAAATGGGACTTGCGACTTGGAGATTCGTGAGCCCGCTTCTCACGGGAATGACCGGAGGACCTTCCTTGTCTCGTATCAGCCGGCATTTGATGAGGCGGGAGAGGTCGTAGGCATATCTTGCGCCGTTAAGGATTTCACAGCTCGAAAAGCTGCGGAGGATAAGCTTCGGCAATACGAACGACTCGTCGAATGTCTTGATGAAATGGTTGCGGTTGTAGACCGGAATTACCGGTACGTATTTACAAACCGCGCTTTCCTTGAAGTGTTCGGCGGGGCCCGCGCGAGAATCGAAGGGCGGTCGATCCGGGAATTCGTAGACAAGGATGTGTTGGAACGGATTGTTCTACCGAAGCTCGACCAGTGCTTCGGCGGTAAGCCTGTGCTTTTCAGCATGGAGTATGACCTACCCGGGATCGGGGTGCGGGACTTAACTGTCTCCTATTCGCCGATTGAGGTCTGCGGCGAGGTGGAAACGGTTGCCTGTGTTCTACGGGATATCACACACATGAGGCGAATCGAATTCATCGAATCCGGTTGGCGGAAGCGGATCGAACTGGCGGAGTGCGCAGGTTTGCGTATCGGGCTGTGGGATTGGGACATTGGAGCGAATACCGTTGTTTGGTCCGATGAGTCCTACCGCCAATGGGGATTCACACGCGACACGTTTTCCAGAAACGTCGCCGATGCTGTTCCCAGGATCCACCCCGCGGACCGCCCGACTGTGGATTCGGCGATTCGAAAGGTCATGAATCGCGAGACAAATGAATACGCGGCTCAATATCGGGTTCTGAGACCGGATGGTTCAACCTGCTGGATTGATGCACGCGGTGTGATGATGAGCGATGCTTCTCAGCGCATGATTGGCATTGCCGTCGATATCACCGACCACATGAAGACTCAGGATTCGACGAGCCATTCTGCATCAAACCTCTACTGCTAACCATGAGCACGGGTAGCGACCATCGGCGGCCGGTTCGTCGATGGTCGTTACGACTTGTTCTTTGGCGTGCTGCCCCACCCAGACCGGCAATCGTTCAATGGCGAGAAACGTCTAGAACAGACTGATCTGGTTGTCCACTGAGGTGATCCCGGGAGCCAGCCACGCTTGCCTTTCTGCCTCCTTCCTTTCCGCCCACGAGCGCACCCGGCCTTTGAGAATGGCTTTGCTTCCCTGTACCTCAACGGTAATGTTGCTGGCATCCACCTGTGCGGTGCGGATCAGCGCGTCCTCGATCTTCTTCTTCAAGTCTGTCGGAGAGGCAGCCGGCTTGACGATGATCAAGTTGCTCACGCCTTTAACGCCCCAAAGACCCCGCACGGCGCGCTCCGCTTCCAGCCTCTGGTACTGCCACTCCACTTCGCCCTTGAGTGTCACCCAGCCCTTGTCGACAGTTACCTGAATCTTGTCGGCCGGGACACTTGAATTCCACTTAAGCGCGTGCACCGCTGCAGCCGCAACGTCGGCGTCGGTGCGCTCTCCGAGGGTGCGTACATTAATGTCGTTGGCTACGGCGACCACTCCGCTTACCCGATGTGCGGCCTCTTCAGCCTTCCACTTTTTCAGGTAGGTATCCACCGTCCCGGTGAGGGTGACAACGCCTTCTTTGACTGCCACGCCAATTTCATTGGCCTGGATGCTGTAGTCCCAGCGAAGCTCCGCGAGCACATCAGTCTGAATCTCTCGATCTGTACGAATCATGGTTGCGGTTGTCATCTGAACTCTCTCCTTCTATGCCGGCATGATCGAACCGAGCATGCCGGCTGCTCAAACAAATGTGGGTGTGATGCCCGTCCTCGGGAGGCTGAGCATCAGGGTAGGCGGAATTCGAGCTTATGTTAAGGGCCGGTCAGGCGCAGTTGTGTGCAGCAACAGATCGATAATGAATCGACGGCTGGAGAAGCTGGGATGAAGTTCCGGCTTGGTTCCAGTCAACTTCAAGCCGCCTGTGCTGCGTCCTTGGCCACGGGTTTTGTCTCCTGCGAAGGCGACTTGTTGTCGGACTCGATCTGAATCTGGCGTCGGTTCGACTCCCGCTTGGGAGCTGGCATTGAGATCTCCAGTACTCCGTCGTGAAAGCGGGCCTGGGCTTGTTCCGGATCGGCGCCCTCCGGCAACGGGATGCGGCGGTAAAAGAATCCGAATTGCCGTTCACTCCGGCGCACTCCTCCCTCGGTTGCCTCGCGTTCCACCTTGCGCTCCCCCTGGATTACGAGCGCATCATCTTCCGCATCGACGCGAATTTCGTTCGGTGACAATCCAGGAAGTTCGGCAAGGATGTTGAACTTGCCATCGCGCTCGGAAATCTCGACGGTCGGGGTCCAGGCAATGGCTTGGTCTATTTCTAGTTCCGGCGTGGACGGCTGAAGCGCGCGATCAAACTCGTCTGCCATTCGGCGGAGAAGAGAGAATGGAGTCATACGAAACATCTCGAATGGAGAGAGCGGAAGCCCTAGCACACGCGGCCGGAGATTTCTCGCGATCGTGCCCGGGCTAGTCTGCTTCGCCAACCCGGTGCGTTGCGAAGACTTATCTGCCTCGTTGGTCTTTTGTACTGTTGCGGTTGTTGCTTCGGTTTCGGTTGGCATAATGATCTCCCTTCTTTTGTAGTTCGCTTCCATGGTTGGAGAATCGCCTATCGACAAAGTGTGAAGAGCGACGAAGAAGCGGCGGCGGCGCTGGAGATTCCACTCAACGTGTGACGATTCCAGGGAAATGCGTTTTCAGAGGAACTCTTTCATCGCGGATAGAAGCGTCTCGTAGTCATACGGCCCAGGGTGAAGGCGATCGTTAATAAAAAACGTTGGAGTGTTGCTGACACCATTTTGATGTCCACTGAGGATGTCTTCCCTCACACGAAAGGCAAACGCGTGCAACGCCATGTCCCGATTGAATCGTTCCATGTCGAGACCGCACTGCGTGGCGTAGACCCTTAGGTGTTTGTCCGACAGAGCGTGTTGTTGATTAAAGAGAAGATCGTGCATCTCCCAGAATTTGTTCTGCGCACTGGACGTCTCCGCCGCCTCCGCGGCATGCTTCGACTTGACTTCCAGGCTGGACAGGGGGTAATTGCGGAAGACGAAGCGCATCTGGTCGCCCAGGACCGCCTCGAGGCGCCTGACCACGAAACGCGCTTCGTTGCAGCGAGGACATTTGTAGTCGCCATATTCAAGCAGGGTCACCATAGCGGACCCCGGACCGCGAACGTGATCTCGACTCGTTATCGCAGGGGTGAACTGGGTGGGAGCAGTCGTCGTCATCAAATGTGATCCTCACTTCCTTTGCGAGATGCTAGCGATCGTGCTGCGCAAATGCAATTACACGGGAGGATAGAAATGCCGTCGGACGGGCGGTCTAGGGATAACTACGACCCGCTGGACAGAACCTTCTACTACCTTCGACTTAGGTCAGACCACCCCGGTTCTGCTTCGATCGCCTCTAATACGAAGGTCTTACTTTTCCGTGCGCTTCTGGATAGAAATGTAAATAGGTACGCGTATTCAATCGAGGCTCATCCTAGCGACCAATTGTTCGCACGAGTCAATGCGGCTAACATTGCGGAGAAGTTGCTTAGCCATCAGGCCACTGATGACTGTGTTGCAAAACGGACATTAGTGCCGCACTAAGTCAATCGAAAGGGAAAGCGAGGGGGTTATGAAACAAGCGTTCTACCTTTACGCACGGGCGATAGCGATGTTCATGGTGGCCTCGTTGATGTTGGTTGCAGGCTGCAGGTCCGGAGAGAATACAGCCAACGTCTCGCAGGCGAAGCAGGTGGGTGAGACGCAGCCCCAGTCACAAGCAACTTTCGACCAGCAGCGGCAGAATGCGGAAAAGCAGACCCGCCCTGAAGTCGAAAAGGAACGGCAGAGCGCCCAGGAACAAGCGAATCACGCACTCGATCAGGATGCCATCGCGGCGATCAATCAAACTCAGAATGCGATCAAGGCAATTTCGCAGAACAAGAAGGACGATGCGCTTGCCGCGATCGAGGCAGCTACCGGGAAGATCAATATTCTTCTTGCTCGTAATGCCAAGGCGGCGCTGATCCCGGTGGCGTCGGAGGTGGAAGTAATTGATGCCGCGCCGCTCGATGAGAAAGCTGTCCAAGCGTTGGACCATAGCGTCTCCGAAGTGGTCAAAAACAGGGATTACCCGACCGCCCGTCTCCTCCTGCATTCGCTGGAGAGCGAAATCCGCGCTCGCACTTACAATCTCCCGTTGGCCACTTATCCTCTGGCTCTTCAGGAGGCGGCGCGATTGCTCGATCAAGGAAAGAACGATGACGCAAGCAAGGTGTTGGGAACGGCGCTCAACACTCTGGTCGCTGTTGACAACGTTACGCCGATCCCTCTTGTGCTTGCGCGCGCCGCCATTGCATCTGCGGAAGAACAGCGGCAGAAAGACAAGAACGCGGCGCAGACGCTGTTGGCGACGGCAAAGAATCAGCTTCATCGCTGCCAGGAATTAGGCTATGCCGCCAATGCATCGGAATACTCAGCGCTGAATACCAGCATTGCGCAGCTTGACAAGGAATTGAAAGGCAATGGCGAGACGGCCTCGCTGTTCGCCAAGGTGAAAGACGAACTTTCGCCGCTGTTCCACCGGCAATCCGCGCAGGAGCGGCGCTAATAATCAACTACGCAAACACGCGAAT
The DNA here is from genome assembly GCA_963744185.1 of uncultured Acidobacteriota bacterium. Classification (GTDB taxonomy): domain Bacteria; phylum Acidobacteriota; class Terriglobia; order Terriglobales; family Acidobacteriaceae; genus Telmatobacter. The sequence continues at coordinate 591,947 of CAVUSR010000006.1, forward strand.
TGGAAGCATGGAGAAAGGAGATTGACATGTCAGTTTCGGCAGGAATACTTCATCGTCTACTGGTAGTCGCCCTCTTCGGTTCAACGACGCTGCTGCCACCCGCCCTCTGGTCGGTGGCGCGGAACCCGCCCAACGCCGAGGTCGCAGCCCAACTGGATGCTGCAAACGCTGAAGCGGCGGAGCTGGCCCGCAATGCGGATGAAATGACTTCGTTGCTCCACAATGATGTGAGCTGGCAGTCGCATGCCGACATGCTTGTCCGCATCAAGGAACATGTGAACAACATGGGAAGAATCGCGGCCAAACTGCAGGAAGAACGCGAAGAGGCGTCTCCGTGGCAGCAGCAGGCTATCGATCGCATGGTGCCCATGCTCAAGGAAATCGCGGCGAATACCACCGCGGCCATCGAGCATTTGAATCAGAATCATGAGCGTCCCACGACACCTGACTATGTGGAATATCTTCAGCAAAATGCGGATACCTCGCATGAACTGGCAGATATGATATCGGCGGCTGATCAGTATGGCCGCGAGAGGACCAAGCTGGAGCGGCTCCAGGACAAGATTGAGACCCCCGGCAATTTAGCCGGCAGTACGAAGTGAATGGTCGTGTCGTATGACCGTTGCTCACGAGATATGAGCGGGCCGCGACAAAGGAGCGATCAGAATGAAACTCCATCGAAGGAATCTATGGACGGTAGCTCTCGCCATCGTCCTCTTCTCGATTCCAGCAATGGCGGAAAAGGTAGTGACGGACTTTGACCACTCCGCTAACTTCAGCCAATACCACACCTATTCGTGGGGGCATCTGCATGTGGCGAATCCTCTTTTCGAACAACGGGTTCGCGAGGCGGTGGACCAGTCGCTTCAAGCGAAAGGATTGCGAGAGGTAGCCGATGGGGGCGACCTTACCGTAACCGCAGTCGCCGTCAAAAAGAGCAGGACCGAATACGACACCTTTTACGACGGGCTAGGGCCACGCTGGGGATGGCATGGCTGGGGTATGGGCATGGCGACAACGACCATTGAGAAAATCCCGGTTGGCACCTTGGTCGTAGATCTCTACGACACCAATTCAGCGCACCTGGTGTGGCGCGGTGAAGCCCAGGATCAACTTTCTGAGAAACCGGAAAAGGACACAAAGAAGCTCGACAGGGCGGTGGAAAAGATGTTTGAGAAGTTCCCGCCACACGCCTGACCGTCATTGAATCAGCCGGGCGGGCCTACACGGGCCGCCCGCCGGCCTCGCAACGCATGCGTATCGCCATCGACGCGATACAAGGAGGAAGCCTTGAATACGCTGGTAACGTCTGCTCGATACGAAAGAGGGTGGTCTATCGCTCTCGGCATCTTGCTGACTATTGCGGGACTCCTGGCTATCGCGGTGCCGTTCTTTGCCGGCGTGGCCGCTAGCGTTTACTTCGGATGCCTGGTTCTCTTCGCTGGGGTTGCGCACCTGGTGTACGCATGGTCGCAGCGCAAGGCAGGCGCACTAGTATGGCAGATCCTCATCGGGATCGTGTACCTGGCCGCAGCCTTTTACATGCTGGCGCTGCCGGTTGCCGGAGTGGTTGCGCTGACGCTCGTGTTGGCCTTCTACATTGCTGTTGAGGGGGTGTTCGAATTGGTAGTTTTCTCGCTCCTGCGGCGGCTTCCCGGATCAGCATGGTTCCTGGTGGATGGGGTGATGTCGTTGTTGGTTGCGAGCCTCATTCTGTTTCGCTGGCCATCGAGCTCCTTATGGGCGGTGGGCACGCTCGTGGGCGTGAGCATGCTGTTTAGCGGCATTGCCAGGATTACGGTGCCCGTCCGTCTGCGGGCGATCTGACGTACAAACCGACCAAGAAGGAAGATATAGCGTGAGAGCGGCACGTGCACAAATTCGGAACCTGGTTATATGGGGGTCCCTGGCCCTGTTTGCGGTCCACTCGCCTCTGTTTGCCGGCATCGCCAGAAACGACAGCCAGGAGCTAACCACGCTTCTCGAGCAAGCGAACGACGAAGCACGTGAATTGGCAATCGACGCCGAAGATATGCAGGCCCTCGTCGTAAACGATCAGAATTGGCTCACCCACGCGTTGAAGCTCGCCAAGATCAAAGGACATGTGGATAATATGGCGCTCATCGTGGATAAGTTGACCAAAGCCCAGAGATCCGGTTCTGAATTACAGGAGCAGGCAGTCGGACGAATCCTGCCTCTGGTGAATGAATTACAAGCTAATACTACGGCCGCAATGAACTATCTGAATCAGAACCGAGACCGGCCGGTTTCGGACACGTATAAGCAATATCTCGAGAAGAATGCGGAGACCGCACGGCAACTCTCCAACATCATCTCGGCTTTGGATGATTACGAGAAGAGCATGACAGAGATCAACAGAATACGAAGCAAGCTGACTGGTCCGGAAGCCGGCAAGTGAGCTGTCGCGGCGCAAGGTTCTAAACATCCGGGCGCGTTCTGATCCGCGCAATGCATTCATCGTCGCATCGTCATGGACTCGAGCGGTTGCGAGGGCGGTCGATGGACTCGGTAATCCGGGCGAACCATCCATGGAGACACAATGAAACTCACTGGTTTTCGTCATTTGCTACTCATCGCCTTTGTGCCGCTAACGGCTTTTTGCATTCCAAGGAACGCACTCGCCCAGCCGGCGCCCCTGGCTCCGCCCCAGTTGGACCAGTTGGTAGCGCGGATCGCCCTTTATCAAGATCCGCTGCTGGCGCAGATTCTTACTGCGTCGACTTACTGGACCGAGATTCCCGAAGCCGCGGCATGGGCGGATCGACACAGTTATCTGAAGGAGGATGCGCTGGCGGAGGCCATTCAGGCCGATCACCTTCAGTGGGATCCAAGCGTGCTGGCTTTGCTTCCATTCCCTTCGGTTCTGGACATGATGAACCGCGACATGGCATGGACCGAACAACTTGGCAATGCCGTCCTGACCCAAAGAGCCGATGTGATGGAAGCCATACAAAGGATGCGCCGGCGGGCGATGAGTTATGGGTACCTGGCGCCGAACGGCTACGTGAACATTGTCTCGGACGGAGGATATATCCAGATCCTGCCCGTTAACCCCAACTTGATTTATTTGCCCTACTACGATCCCCTGGTGGTCTTCGCCCCGCCGCGGCCGGGGATTGCCATTGGCGGCGCTATCCGCTTTAGCCCTGCTGTGACCATAGGAGCCGTATTCAGCGGTTGGGGATGGTGGCTAGGTTCCGGGTTCGCATGGCCCTCCCACGCCATTCTCATCGATCGTCGGCCATGGGGTAGAGTTTGGATCAACCGAATCAGATATGTTCACCCCTACGGCCATCCATGGGTACGTCCAGCCGGGCCGCGCGTGGAAATCCATCGGTCGAGAAGGTAACGGCGTGTCGCCGACGGCGCAGGAGTTTATGCCGATGAGTGCACGGGCATGGCTAATAACCAAACCTGAGATGGTTCGGGGGCGTACAGTGTCGAGCAATTCCAGTGCGTCGCGTGAGGACCGTATCGACTCCCCGGTAGATCTTCTCGTTCCCGCGGTCAAGTATGGCTTGATGCAACGCATGGCTGCGCTCGTCGAGGACTCCAATGATGCCATCATCAGCGTGGCGGGTGAGGCTACAGTCGCCAGTTGGAACCGAGCCGCGGAATTCATCTTCGGATATACCGAGCAGGAAATGCTTGGGCAACCAATCTTCCGGCTCGCCTGCGTGGGTGAAGAAGGCGCCATGGGCGCGGCGCTCGACCAGGTGCGTAACGGAAGACGCCTGGAACACTATGAAACCAGGCGAAGGTGCAAAGACGGCTCAGAGATTCCTGTATCCCTGACCGCCTCTCCTATCCGGAACACTGCCGGGAAGATCGCCGGAGTCTCGGAGATTGCGCGAAATATCGCTCGCCAGAAGCGCGCCGAAGAGGCGGTGCAAACTTCGGAGAAGCTGGCTGCCGTGGGACGCCTCGCGTCCAGCGTTGCCCATCACATCAACAATCCGCTGGCCGCCGTCACAAATCTTCTTTTTCTTCTGCAGAATGAGGACCTTTCCCCGGAAGGAAAGCAGTACCTTGCAACCGCACACCGCGAAATATCGCGCGTGGCCCACATTGCGACGCAGGCCCTGGGCTTCGGTGGAAACAGCGGAGAACCCGTCTGGGTTTCGATCTCTGCCATTCTCGATGAAGCGCTGGCTTTGCACCATAACCCCATCGAAGTGGCAGGCATCGAAGTGTTGCGCGATTGTGACGCGACCTTGACCCTCCACTGTCATCCGGGAGAGCTGCGGCAAGTGATGGTGAACCTGATCGGGAATGCGCTGGATGCCATGCCCTTTGGCGGCAGGCTGCGGTTGAGAGTCCGCAGAGCCACCGATTGGATCACCGGCCGGCCAGGCCTGCGGATTACCGTCGCGGATAACGGCCGCGGGATGAGCCCTGCGACCCGCCGCCGTGCCTTCGAACCCTTTTACACGACCAAGGAAAGAACCGGAACCGGACTGGGGCTATGGGTCTGCGCCGATATTGTAAGCAGGTACACTGGCCTGGATTTCAGCACGGAGCAACGATAGCTGCGGACGAAGTGGCTCTGTTTTGACGTTATTCCTGCCGCTGTGACAGCTCCATCCGCGCCTGATTGATGCGATTTGTAAACCGGTGTTTACGTCCTCAAATACCGCAAATTTGTCATTGTCTACCTAAAGTGAAATTTATTTACATTCAATGCAACCGCCGTATGATAAACCCTGATAAAGCGCTCATGGCTCTCTTCGAGCGTCTTCTTCTCTGAGGTCACATTCTCGCGGTGACCCAACCCAAACGGCCCTTCATGCACGATTTGTTTTTGCCCTTGGTGCAGGGGTAGGTATTTCTTTTGCATCAACCTTTCTCCATTTTCGTTGCCGGTTGATAACGCGAGAAGCGGCGAGGTGCTCCATGCAATTTCTGGACGCTATATTCTCGTCTGGCCCCTTCATGCCTCATGGGTATTGCTATATGTGGGTGCCGGGCCTTGTGTGGCTGCATGTGATTTCCGATTCGCTGATCGCGCTGGCCTACCTGTCGATTCCATTCACACTGACCTACTTTGTCCGCAAACGGACCGATCTGCCATTTGACTGGATGTTTCTGGCATTCGGCGTTTTCATTCTGGCCTGCGGCGCCACTCACGCAATGGAAGTGTGGAACCTTTGGCATGCCGACTATTGGTTGGCAGGATCGGTCAAGGCCGTCACGGCGATAGCTTCCCTCGCCACCGCCGCACTCCTTGTGAAACTGGTTCCGTACGCGGTCGCGCTGCCGAGTCCCGCGGCGCTGCGGATCGAAATCGGGGAACGCATCCGAGTGGAAGAGGAGCTGAAGCTGGCCAAAACGGACCTGGAACTGCGGGTCGAGGAGCGCACCGCTGAATTGAAGAAAGTCAATGAAGATCTAGTCCTGGAGATCGATCGTCGCCGAGCCATAGAACAAAACCTTAGAGATAGCGAAGAGCAACTGCGGTTGGCGCAAGAGGCTTCGGGGGTAGGAGTGTGGGACTGGGACACCCGATCCGACCGGGTGGAGTGGTCCGACCAGGCCTTTCGCATCTTCGGCCTGAAGCCGAGCGATCAGACGCTCGACGAGTCGAGCGTCCTGACGCTGATTCATCCCGAGGATCGGGCGGCGGTAAAACTCGCCATTCGCGAAGCGCTCCGGCCGGGGGGAGAATATGATGCCGAGTACCGGATTCAGCGGCCGGATGGCTCGATGCGCTGGGTGCTGGCCCAGGGGCGGACGCATTGCGACAGTGAAAGTTCGCCATTCCGGATGATCGGCCTGTGCATGGATGTTACCGAGCGCAGGCAGGCGGCCGAAGAACTGCGGCGAAGCGAAGAGCGATTTCGCCTGTTGGTCGAAGGTATCGCCGACTATGCCGTTTATATGCTGGACGCGGACGGATTCGTTAACAGTTGGAACAGCGGTGCGGAGCGCATCAAGGGATATTCTGCCGAGGAGATTATCGGACAGCATTACTCCTGTTTTTATGGCGACGATGATCTGCGCAAGGGCAAGCCGGCCATGGCCCTTCGTGAAGCGGCCGCGACTGGCAGGTTCGAAGAAGACGGATGGCGAGTGCGGAAGGATGGATCGCGCTTCCAGGCGAACGCGATCCTCACCGCGTTGCACGACCCGAAGGGGAAGCTGGTTGGTTTTGCCAAGATTACGCGGGATTTGACGGAAAGCCGGAGAGCGGAGGAGGCGGTTCAGGCCGCCCAGGCAGAACTGGCGCGGGTGATCAGAGTGTCCACCCTGGGGGAGTTGACGGCTTCCATCGCCCACGAAGTCAACCAGCCGCTGTCGGCAATCGTCACCAACGCCAATGCGAGCCGCCGGATTCTAGCCAGCCCGGCTCCGGATATTGAAGACGTGCAACAGGCTTTGACGGAGATTGCGGAGGCGGGAACCCGGGCGGGAGAAATTATTTCCCACGTCCGCGCTCTGGTGAAAAAGGGCGCTCCGCAGAAGAGCCCGGTGGATATCAACCTGGTGATTCTGGAGGTGCTGGATATCATTCCCGGAGTTCTGGAAAAGCAAAACGTCTCGCTGGAAATGGAACTGGGGCCTGCCCTTCCGGCGGTGCTGGGCGACCGGATCCAGTTGCAGCAGGTGGTGTTGAATCTGATCATGAATGGAATTGAGGCAATGAGTGCCGTTCGGGACCGCCCACGGGCCCTCGTCATCCGCTCCGACGCGCGCGAATCGGGTCTGGAGGTGACCGTTCAGGATTCCGGGATAGGGCTCGATCCCCGGAATATCGATCATATCTTCGATACATTTTTCACGACCAAACCCAATGGAATGGGCATGGGCTTGTCCATCTGCCGGTCGATCATCGAGGCGCATCGAGGCAGCTTGTGGGCCAGCCGGGATTCCGCCGTTCAGGGCGCAACCTTTCGTTTCTCTTTACCGGCAGCGGCATAGTGGCGTGATGACAGAATCATCTCCAATCGTGTATGTGGTGGACGATGAGCCATTGGTCTGTCTGTCGCTCAAGCGACTGCTGCGCTCAGTGGGCCTCGAGGCCCGCACATTCGGATCGGCGCTGGAGTTTCTCCACAGCAAACGCCCTGACGCACCGGGTTGCCTCGTCTTGGACGTTCGGCTTCCGGGGCTCAGCGGACTCGATCTTCAGGCCGAGCTTGCGGCTCGGACGATTACTCTTCCCATTATCTTCGTCACCGGCCATGGCGATATCCCGATGTCGGTTCGCGCCATGAAGGCCGGGGCCGTCGAGTTCCTCACCAAGCCTTACCGGGAGCAGGAACTGCTGGAGGCAATCCAGCGCGCGATCGGCCAAGACGGCATCACCAGAAAACACAGTGCGGAATTGCGCGCGTTGCAGGAGCGCTATGCGTTGTTGACTCCACGCGAACGAGAAGTCTTTCCTCGCGTGACCAGCGGTTTGTTGAACAAGCAAATTGCCGCAGAGCTGGGCGCCAGCGAAAAGACGATCAAGGTCCATCGCGGGCAGGTGATGCACAAGATGGAGGCGGAATCATTGGCCGACCTGATTCACATGGCGGAGAAACTCGGCCTTCCTTCCAATTGATCCCGGCCTTCTGGGACCAAGGTCCCATAGACGCGTCGCCGCACCGGAGGTAACTTCAATGGTGTAAGGCAAGTGAAGCAAATGAGCCAGCTGCTTCCGGCGCTCAACAGCCCCCGCGAGGCCGGCACCGGAACAAAATGCCGCAATTGACAGTGATTCGCGGGCAGGAGGTAGAGTCATGACTGAGACCGAGACGGGGCTGATCGCAATCGTCGATGATGATCGATTGATACGCAGGTCTCTTGAAAGGCTCCTCAAGTCCGCCGGACTCCCGGCGAAGAGCTTTGGCTCGGCTGAGGACTACCTTGACGTAGGCGACCATAATGGCATCTGCTGCATCATTCTCGATATTGGTCTGCCGGGCATGAGCGGATTCGAATTGCATCGCCGGCTGGCGGCAGAACCCAACCGGCTGCCGGTGGTATTCATTTCGGCGCGCGACGAACCAGAGGTAGAAAACCAAGCCACACAAGCAGGAGCCATCGCTTTTCTGCGCAAGCCCTTCGAAGATGACGCCCTTCTGAACGCCGTTCAAACCGGTATGGAGTTATTGAAAAACAGAAGGCAGTAACGTCTTCGTTCTTGGCATGTGCACAGGCGCACATGCAGTGAATCCGAACTCCCACTCTGTTCACCTTGCGGCGACGGCCCCAGAGCGCCGCGGGCGAGGGAAACCTTGCCACTTGTGAGGAGGAGTATTGTGTCGATTTCAAATGGAATTACGGATCATGGCTACGGACTCGCGGAATCTACCCGCCAGCCATACAGGGTATTGGTCGCTGATGAGCATCCGATCGTACGTGAGGGGCTGGCCGCGCTGATCAACCGCCGGTCCGATATGGTAGTCATCGCCGAGGCGTCCAGCGGGCAGGACGCGGTGGATCAATTCATCGCGCAATGTCCTGACCTGGCTATCCTGGAGCTGAAATTGCCCTTGATGGACGGAATTGAGACCGTTAAATCGATTTGTGCTAAGAACCCCTTGGCACGTCTGGTGGTATTCACAACCTGCGTGGGCGAGGAAGACATTTACCGGGCGCTAAGGGCAGGCGCGTTCGGATATCTGTTAAAAAGTACATCTCTTCCTGAACTCATCGAATGCATCCTGGCTGTGGCGCAAGGGAAGAGGTGGATTCCGCCCTCGGTGGCGGCCCAGCTTGGAAAGCGAGTTCAGAACCGCGGACTGACCCCCCGGGAGACGCAGGTTATGCGCGCGCTGACCTCCGGCATGTGCAACAAGGAAATCGGCTCGGCCCTCGATATCAGCGAATCGACCGTCAAGGTGCACGTGACGCACATTCTCGAAAAGCTCAATGCTACCGGACGCACAGAGGCGATCAACGTCGCTCTGAAGCGGGGACTGGTGCACATGGATCAGCCGGAGGCCGCCGCCTGAGCGGTCGAGTTTAATCCGATTTTGTTGGAACAGTTTCTCCAACCCTTGATTGGAAGTCACTTAGCAGGCAAGATCAAGGCCCGCAGTGCGATGGCAAGGCTCTAACGAGGCCGCGAAGGAGGCTTGGGCTGAGCCGGGATTGCCGCCAGCAGCCGGGTTTGCAGCCTCTGCGACTCCATGTCGTGTCTTTGCTGAAGTTGCAAGGTCTGTTGTGCGTGCTTCCTGTTCCAGTTCTTGCACGCTGCATTGGCAGCCAAATGGCAGCAGATTCCTCAGTCTTGCGGTGTTTCTCGTTGCTAATCCGCTGCCTGATTCTGGAGGAGTCTCTTTCCATGAGGAATTCGCAGGACCAGCAAAGTTCGTACTCGTACCTGGCTGGGTGACGATCAGATTGGCTCCTGGCAGCGATATTTAGCCTCAAAGAAGCGAACTCGACACTAGGCAGCGATCGACCAAGAGTGAGGTGAGCGCTCGTGAATCAGAAACCGCGGTTGTTCGAAGGCATTGAGAGGCTCAATAGTCTTACTTCCCCCTATAGCAGCAAACCGGGATTGGTAGTGGTTGGATGCATGATCTTTTAAAACAGGCTATTGCGCTTTCGTTCCTCGTGAAGTGCGTCGCGGCGGTTATCGGAATCCTCTGTATTCACGGTGTGTTTCGCGTGCTCGAACAAACACTGCCCCGGCGCTTTGGCCGAGCCGATGCTCGCTACAAGGTTCGTAAATTCATCGTCTTTTCCGGATACCTCTCGATTCTCCTTTTCCTTGCCATCCTCTTTGAGGATCGTTTAGGCCGCCTCAGCTTTGCCTTCGGCGTCGCCGGTGCGGGTGTGGCAGTAGCCCTGCAGGACATGCTTGCAAGTATTGCCGGCGCTTTCTCGATCGGTTTCTCAAAGCTGTACGCTTTGGGAGATAGAGTTCAGATCGGAGACACTCGAGGTGACGTGATCGACATCGGACTCCTGCGAACTACCTTGCTAGAAACGGGCAACTGGGTCAGCGGAGACTTATACAACGGCCGGATCGTTCGCATCCCGAACAGCACCGTCTTGAAAGGATCCGTATTCAACTACTCACAAGGATTCCAATTTATCTGGGACGAGATTAAGGTATTGTTTACAACCACCAGCGATTGCCAGCTTGCTAGGGAGATGCTTTTGCGCGTAGCTAAGGAGGCGATCGGCGAGTATCTGGTCGAGGCGCAGACCTCCTGGAACGCGATGAACGACAACTATCGAAGCGCAAACGCCCCATTGGACCCTACCGTCGCACTTGTTGTAAATGCGGGAAGGCTGGAGTTCACCGTCAGCTACGTGGTCGACTACAGGAAACGAATCGCCATGCAAGATCAGTTGTTCACAAAAATTGTAGAGGAAATCGCGAATGGCAAGGGCCAGCTCCAATGGGTAGCCCCGCCAGGGCCTACGGTAAGTCAGCCGGGAACTCCCGGCGCGATCGGCGAGCATCCGTCTTCATCTACCCACGGAGCGGGCCATGCGGCAGATTCCCGTTAATACACCTCCACTCGCGCTTGCCGCCCTCGCACGAGTTCGGTTCGCCTCGAAGTTAGTACGTCTGCCGGATGAGCGCCTCATCCGCTTAACCGCTTTGCAGGCTGACATCCACGGTCGGGACTCGGGGCACAGTGGAAGTCTCGTTAGCTTTGAGGCCATACGGATATCCGCTGCCATCCATTTTCTCGTGGTGATGACGAATGACCCGTAGCACTTGGCGGATGCGCGCAAGGGTTCACATATCCGCTCACCGACAATTGGATATTGCTCCATGATCTTTCTCTCAGCGTGAGTGGGAGGGCCAGGCTTGATACACCCTGATCGCTGGTTTCTTTTCAGCAAGTGCCGTCCAAATCGGCCGATCGACGAAACCTAATTTGGACAAGTCTGAATCTCCGGCGTCCCGGCGCGGAACTGGTTGACCGGTCCGGGTGAAAGCGGCAGCACGTATAACACCATGTGATTTCTATCTACGACGATTGACTTAGGTCGATGCGTCGCCAAGGGCGATGGGCTCTCTAGGCATCAAACGGGATGTTTCCCTCCTTCCCCTGACGAATTGTTTTCGTGGAAACACCAGCCTAACATCTGTAAATGCAAGGCCATCTCGCTCATCGAGCCATGCAAATCAGTCTGGAGGATTTACATGACAATAGCGACTCTTACTCGTACGGATCGAGAGATCCAGGCAGACGGCGATTGGACGAGATTCACTCTGGTGAAGGACATTGGAGGGATTGTGTGTCAGACACCCACTTCGGACAAGACGCGGGAATCCGATGCGTCCGCACTGGAGTGCGGATCAGAACTCGATGAGCAGATATTCCGATTGCAATGCCTGGTGTCCCATCTACTCGAGAAAAACGAAGAGCTCCGTCAGAGGCTCGCGCGGCAAGCCTCTGGGAAGGAAGGGCAGAGGTTTATTGCGCAGAGGTCGGGGGTCCATTAAAGGTCCAACTGTTCGCGAGCATGTCCTCGAACTCGATTTGGCGCGTCTGAGCTCTCAGCCATAGGCTGTCGTCGCGCAAAGATCCTCGAGGAGCGCACTCGCATTCAAAGCAAGGTAGCGGTCGCGTCCTGTCGTCCATGAAGAGTGGGGTTCTGGTCCACCAATGCCGCCTGCGCGATCCTGGCGAGCCCAAGCCACAAAACTCCCGGATCTCCTCCCCGTGCGAAATGGTGCACATGGATCGGAGACCGCCTGAACGGTCGAGACAACAAGCACAAACAGAACGGAACGAACGGAGGAGAAAGGAAACCTACGCATGGCATTTCCTTCTGGCTGACCACCATACGCTTCATCGGGACTTTGCACGGGGGCCGCGTGGGTGACCAAGGCCCGTACTCGAACCTCATAAGACTAGCTTGGAACCACCCGAAGGTTGTTCGTCACGGAAAAGATTCCGGGGACCGTGTTTGCGCGCACACCGGCGAGGTTCTTGTCTGCCTCGCTGTCGACAACTCCCTCCAGAGTTGCATGGCCGTTCTTGACAATGATGCGGATGGGCTTTTGTACGCCCAGGGCATATTTCTCCAGGGCCGGAAATCCGTAGATGGCGCGATACAGGGCCAAGCGCAGTTGGTCGTCCATCGGAGACGGCGGCAAGACCTCGATCTTGTTGACCACGTGCTGGACGCCTTCGATGCGTTTCACGACATTCTCCGCATCTGATTTGAGCGTAGGCCGGGTCACGTCTCCGAGTAGCGTGACAGTGTCGCTGTCCACGCGATACTCAATGTTGTCGAACACCCCGAAGTACGGGAGCATCAACAGCTCGTGGCGTACCTCTTGTTGAATGCGTGCCTGAGCGGGGCTTCCGGGTTCCATCTGGCTGAAGGTCAAGGTCGGAATTGCAACTAGCAGAACGACAAGAAACACCAGGTCGCGTTTCATGGTCACTCCTTGCACAAGAAATCTCTGTCAATTCGATCGAAGCGCTTCCGCCGCTGGAGTTCATCTAGCGAGATTCGGATGGCGCTCGACGCCGGCGTCAGATCGTCGGCAATACTAGATGGGGATTCTAGCTAGAGAGCGAGGCTATGCCAATCCTTCATAGAGCGCATCTCGGACCGCTTCTCAGGTTGAGCACTCGCTTAGTACCTAGGTATTAGGGTGGGCGCGCGCTTTCTTGCATCTCGAACAACAATGCAATTTCGGCCATCCGCCTCTACGAAATCATCCTATGCATAGTTCGCAGCTGTCGCGCTTTGCATAAGCTTGAGGTTCGAGATGTCAAGAAATGTGACGACAGCACCGACGAGCGCGCCGGCCTTGTTCATGGGATAAGACCAATATTCGACGGGGAATCTGGTTCCGTCGTGGCGCCACATCACTTCGTCCGCGACGTGGGTCCCCTCTCCTTTGCGGATCGCGACATATATCTGACATTGTTCATTCGGGTACAGACTACCGTCGGCGTGGGAGTGGTGCACAAGCGAGTGCATGTTTTTGCCAAGTAAATCTTCGCTCTTTGCGTAGCCAAGGAGACGCAAACAGGAGGGATTGCAGAACGTGCAATCGCCGTTCATATCGATTCCGTAAATCGCTTCGGGCTGTGGAGTTGAGCAACAGCAGGTATTTCTCTTCGCTCTCACGAAGAGATTCCTCAACCCTCTTGAAGTCGGTAATATCGACCCCAATGCCGATCATGTGGCCCAAGCGATCAGGCATAACGACCCCGTGCGCGTCGATCCAACAAGTGGTACCGTCCGGACGCATGACTCGATATTGGGCTGCATACTGGCCCTTTCTGCCCCTCAACACGTCCCGTATCGCATGCTCGACTTTTGGCAGGTCGTCTGAGTGAATCCTGACCGTTGCCTCTTCCACACAGCCTGAAAATGCCTCGCGCGAATCCCCACTGGCGGCAGGTCTCTTCGGACCAAACCACAGTGTTTGTTTCCAGATCCCAATCCCACAACCCGAGGCCCAGGCCCGCCTCCTGGGCCAACTCGATTCGCTTCTGCCAATCAAGATTGGCCCGGGCCATTTGATTCCGTTCAGTCATGTCGCGCAGGACGCACGCTGTTCCGGTTACACCCCCGGATACCTCAATCGGGATGTAGGTGATCTCCAATTCTCGCATACCAAGATCGGGGTCGGGGAGATGTTGACGGAGAGCTGCAGCGCACCGGGCAATGGCAGCGCCGAAAGAAAGGCCTTCACCAGGATCTCGTATGTCAGCGCGTGAATCCATCCATCGCGCTCTGCCAGCGGGATGAAATCATCGGGCATGATTATCCCCTTGGTCGCATGATTCCACCTTGCGAGAACCTCAAAGCCCGTAAGCTTGCCGCTGCGAAGCTGAACCTGAGGCTGGAAGTAAGGGAGAAACTCCCCGTTCTCCAACGCCCGGTCTACCTCCACCAGATTGATGGCCATAAGGGGATACTATGCTTAAAGCCGCTCAGGTGCCCGGACGATTCGAGCAACTCGCGCAAAGGGCCGGTCATTCGGGATGATAACCCTTCCTTCCACGCAAGAAATGTGCGCTCCTCTGACCCCGCTCAAAGCAGAATGCCGCTGCACCCTGCCAGCTCTGGGCCTGCTCCGCAACAAGTCCCCGCCACTTGGTCCATGCCTCCGCCTTGCGATGTCTCATCCCTCAAGAGTGCGGCACCGTTCTGCCCTATACAAGATGGGGTCTACGTACCGCTCACGCCCGCTTCAGGAAGCTGTTCTCGATCAGCCGCAAGGCACCGCATTTGCCGCAGATGTACGCGAGCTCATGGCGGCGAGAATGCTCTGTTCAATTACTGAACGAAACGACAGAGAGAGGATCTGCGGTTGCTCTTCTAAATCTAACGTCGTACAAAGGGTTTCTACCACGGACCTGGGTATTCCTATTCGCTCTGAAGAATTGTGCCCGGTTGAGTCCGGGCGCTAAAATCGCCACCCATGTAGACATGAGCGTGAAGTTTCTATTTCAGGATCGGGTATCATCGGGCGGCGATAGTCCGCGGCGCCATCTGGGCAGAAGCCGAAATCTGTTTCGGAGCAGACGACTTTAGCGAAATCTACCTGCACCTAGTAATGGAGTTAAGCAATGACCTTCATATCAGACCTTCCAAAGGTCATGAAAGCTGCTGTTGTGGACGCGGCGGGGCCCCCCGAAGCCATTCACATCAAAGAGGTGCCCGTACCGGCAATGACGTCTAACCACGTGCTTATTGCGCTCGAGTATGTGGGTGTGGGCATATGGGACGCCGAGCAGCGCGCAGGATCCTGGGGATCAGTCAAGCCGGGAACAATTATGGGTGCAGATGGGAGCGGGACGATTGCTGCGATTGGTAGCCACGTGACAAATTTCCAGGTGGGCGAGCGCGTTTACGCCTACAGCTATGGCAACAGCGGCGGTGGATTCTACGCACAATACGTAAGCGTTCCGGCGGACAGGGTAGCTCCCGTTCCCGCACACCTGGACATGAAGATCGCGGGGGGAATGCCGTGCATTGCATTGACGGCTCAATCCGGCCTAGAAACCCTCAACGCGGCTCGCGGGCAAACCTTATTGGTGTTCGGCGCGAGCGGCGGCGTCGGGTCCTGCGCGGTCTGGCTAGGAAGCGAAAAAGGGGCAACAGTCGTGGGCACAGCGCGGCCCGACGCGCAACACTATGTTCGCTCGCTGGGGGCCGCGCACACAATCGATCCAAATTCCCCGGAACGCGAGAACGCAATCAACCATGCGGCCGCGGACGGGTTCGACGCTGCCCTGGTCACGGCCAACAGTGACGCGTTGGCTTACTTCTTTTCGCATCTGAAGCCCAAAGCGCCGATTGCCTTTCCGAACGGCGTTGAACCTAAACCTCGGTTCAAAGGCCATCCGGTATCAGCATTCGACGGTGCGATGTCGCATGAGGCTTTCGAAAAGTTGAATGCGGCGATCGGTGAACGGACTCTGCCGCTGAGGACCCACGTTTTCTCATTGAAAGACGTGGCTGCAGCCCATCACAGGATCGAAGAAGGACACGTTGTCGGAAAGATCGTCCTGCACATCGACTTATAGAGTTGCCCGCGCACGGTGTTGCGGGATCCATTGGTCCACGTCATCGAGTATGAGATCATCAACATAACACCAACCCCAATTCTCACCGGGCTCGTACGAACGCATGATGGGATGGCCGGTGCGATGGAAATGTTTGGTGGCGTGTTTACCGGGGGACTGGTCGCAACAGCCGACGTGGCCGCACTCCAGGCATAAGCGAAGGTGAACCCAGGAACTTCCTGTCTTTAAGCACTCTTGACAGCCTTCGGGAGTGCGAGGGGAAACGGGGCGAATCTGGTCCAAATGGGAACAGCCTGACATAGTGTTTCTCCCTTTATTGGTTGGCTAAATAACGGTGAACGAAGGTAACAGCCATTGCGCCTTCCCCTACCGCTGAGGCGCATCGTTTGACAGACCCATGGCGAACATCGCCGGCGGCGAACATTCCGGGAAAGCTGGTTTCCAGATAGTAAGGTTCACGGTCAAGCGGCCATGTCCTGGCAAAGCTGTTGTGCTGTCGTAAATCCGGACCGGTAACGATATAACATTGTTCGTCGCGCACCAGGCCGGCTTCTGCAGCCCAGTTGGTGTTAGGAAGACCGCCGAGGCACAGGAAAAGCCAGTGGGTCTGCACCTTTTCCTGCCGGCCGGTCAAATTATCGATGAGAGTAATGGCCTCTAACTGGTCATCACCCTACAACTCAACGACTTCTGTATGCGGCCTTACCTCGATGTTAGCTGAGGTCAATATGCGATCAACCAAATACTGAGAGAGCGTTTCCTTTAGGCCATCTCCACGGATTAGGATGTAGACCCTTCGCGCATAGCGGGAAAAGTGTACGGCCGCCTGTCCGGCGGAGTTGCCGCCTCCGACCACGAATACCTCCTGACTGCTGCACAGTTCCGCCTCGCTGGTGCCGGCGCCGTAAAAGACACCCGCGCCGCGCAGCCGTTCTTCGTTCCAGAGGTTGAGGCGGCGGTACTCAACACCGGAGGCACAGATCGCGGAGTGCATCACAAAGCTGGTGCCGTCCGCAAGGTGACCAAGCGACTTTCCGGGCACGAGCTCGGCACGCACCCCCTCATGCAGCAGAAGGATTTCTGCGCCAAAGCGGTTTGCCTGGTCACAGGCACGTTTCGCGAGGTCAGAGCCGCTGATGCCCTGCGGGAATCCCAGGTAATTCTCGATCCTGGAGCTGGTACCCGCCTGCCCACCTACGGCGTAGCGCTCGATCAGGAGAGTTTTGAGGCCCTCAGATGCGCCGTAGACGGCAGCACTGAGCCCGGCAGGGCCGCCAGCCAGAATGCGGCGCGGATGATACAAGAGGCATGATACGAAGTTCTGACGTATTCGGCTCAATGCGATCAAGGAAATCAAGGTCACTGTCCGGGGAAGAACAGGCTTACGGGAGAGATTTCGGCATCGGCCGAGCCTTGTTTCTGTCGATGTCACGAACCGGCGACCGTAGCGTACCCGATTGGCAGGTCGTAACGCTTGCCCGTCTCTACAAAGAACGCGTTCGTGAACTAGAAGACATAGCAAGGGTTTTACAGTGCATTGGAAGTCCTCCCAATCTTCGCTACAAGCCAAAGTCGGGCTGGCATGAGCGGCAACTCGCCGTCCGTCAGGAGGGACCTTTTCCTTCCCAACACCCGGAGCAGAACAATTAAGGAATTAATAGTTCGTCCACTTTATATCGTGATCGGAATCGCTTGTCAATTATTAAATTAATAGTTAGATTGTTGGATTGTTCGAGGTTACCAATCGTACCTGAAGCAGCGAGTTACCGCCTCAATACTCGGGGGAGGATTTCCAAACCGCTGTTTCCCATTGGAGGCAGAATGCGCTCGAGGAGATTGAGAGATGAATGCAATAACAGCCGCGAGACGCAACTTCAAGTGGCTCCTGGCGAGCCGAATCGGCAATGCGGGGTTTGGTCATCTCCGACACAGCGTTGTCCGTTTCGACAAGTGTGAGCCTGTTGGAATAACCGGCGCCTCCCCGTCCGCCAAGACCGCTGCGAGTGACTTCCTGCACTACGTTGTCGCGAGATCGGTTCGAGATGAGGTGAGCAAGGACTCGAAGCCGCCCGCAATAATGGGAGTCGAATGGTAAAGGTGGAACGTCTTCCTGTCGCAGAATCTTGAAATATTTCCTCGCCCTGCGCTTCCACCGACCATTTGGCAATGGCCAGGCCCAAACCGGCTCCGCCCTCTTCTCGAGTTCGTCCCGCGTGGAGCCGTTAGAAACGATCAAACACGTGACCGGCCTCGCTGATCGGGATTCCAAGCCCCTTCATCGGCGATTGCAAGTTTGACCTATTCTTCTCCGGAGGCCTGCGCTAATAATACGTGGATAGCGCTGCCGATGGTCTGCTGGTGACGTCCGAGTACGAACGGAACTCTGCGAACGGGGTGACCCTGGAGATTCCCTTGCACCGTTTGGCGGAATGACTGCGCGCCATCTGTCACTGGGCCGTGAACGCAGGAGCGCGCTGTAAATGGGGCTATCGCGACGCCACTTTGCCGTGGAGATCGTCGAGTGTATTGCGCACCCAGACTTCCACTCTGCGGTTTCTTCTTCGCCCTTCGATCGACTCGTTTGAAGCCACCGGCAATTGCGCTCCAAAGTCTCGGATATTCTCGGAAGGAACCGTCACCCCGACTGCGCGTAGACTGGTTGCCACACTCTCGGCGCGCTTGTGTGCAAGGCTTTCCTCTGCTTCCTTCTTTTCTTTGCCGTCTGTGAAGCCGATGAGGAGAACATCGTTTCCGGTACCTCCATGCTGTGCTAAAAAAGTCCTGAGACGGAGAACGTTGATCTCGGCGAGGTTATCGAGTTGACTTCCTGGATCTTCCCCGGCATTTGTCTGTTCTGTGGAGAAGTGAAAGCTGAGACCGATTCTGTCGAAGTCCGCAGCGATCCTCTTGTAATCCTCGGGCGAATCTCCGGGCGGCGACACTCTGAAAACCTTAGCCACTAACTCCACGAAGGGGGTCTTGTCAACCAAGTGTTGGCCAGGCTTATAGACGGTGTAGCGGACGAACGCATTCATCAGCGAACCCGGCGCATCCCAGTTATAGAGCAGGAGTCGCCGGCAGATCGGGTAATCCTCGGTAACAATCGAAAGCTCCGTGGGTTGGATGGCAGGGCCGCTTCCATCCGAGATGGACAGAGCCTTTGCGGTGTTCACCATGGGTGAGGAGACATATCCAATTGAATTGGGTGAACGCATTATCGACTCGACCATCAAAGCGCTGTCGCCGATCTGATGATCGGCCGGTATCCCATCAAGCTTGGCAGACTGTGGATCTCGTTCGATCACTTTCTCGGTGAACATTTCGTAGGTGCCCGAATTGCGATCGCGCTCGAAGAGTTCGATGGGCGCGTCTTTACCTCCAACCGATTTCCAGTTGGAGATCTGGCGTGTATAGATAGCGCGCAGTTGCGGAATGGATAATTGAGATACGGGATTGCTCGGATTTACAACAATGGCGATCCCATCGAGCGCGATAACATGTTCCGTGGCATGGTCACCCAGGTTGCGGAGAGTAGGATAAAGTTGCCGGTCGCGAGCATTGATCGGCCGGGAAGACATGCCGATGTCGCACGAGTCGCGGCCGCCATCGACGGCGAGACACTTGAACGCGGTACCCGAGCCGCTGGCATAAATCTCGATGACCTGGAGGCCATATCGCCCCGGAACCTTGGCCCAAACATGTAGTCGACGGTGACCCTTGGAGTCTGTGCTGACGACTCGAATGCCGGTGTCGGTGGCGTTCAGATCGTCGCGGAGGAAGGCTTGGGCGAGTTCGGGGACAAGGTCATCGCCGAGAGAAGTGGACCCCTCGATCCTAAGTACAACGTGCTCCGAGTGATCGAACGCGCCAGCCCTTATCCAGTACATGGCGGAAAACAGGACAAGCGCAAGTGAAGCCCCAAACACCCATCGTTCCGCGCCCGAGTGCGGCAATGACCGTATTGAGAAATGCTTCTCTGCACGGGAAGAATCTCCACCTTCCGCACCCGGCGACAAAACCTTCACCCCAGATTCGGTTCGGGCCAAAACCGTTGTGTGCGAAGTGGTCTTCATTTTAGGGGCTCTCGTCGGCTTGGAGTCGTGGGGTTATGGAAGAGCGTACCATAGCCGAATACTACGCAAATAGACGTTAGACAAGCTGACGGGCGGCTTGTCGTGTTAAGAATTGGGTGGAAAGTACCGAGAGGCGGCAGCGTAAGAATAGGCGCCGTCCAAGCCTTACGTTTCCATGAACTTTTCTTAATGTATGATCAGACGCAAAGCACTGTCACCCCTCATTGCTTTGACTTAGATCAGTTGAACTGAACGCAAGATGTCGTTTCGGACAAACAGTGATACTCTCGAGCGTACCTATAAAACCTTCATGCGACTTCTATTGGTTGAAGACGAACTCGACATCCAGCGGTTTCTGAAGCATTCTCTTGCCGAGGCTGGGTATCAGGTGGACGCGGTCGGTACTGCCGCGTCCGCGGTTAATGCGGCAACGGAGTTTAGCTACGATTTACTGGTTATTGACCTCGGTTTGCCCGATAAGGACGGAATTCGCCTGATTCTGGAGTTGCGACAGATCGGGGTCGCCGCACCGGTTCTCATTCTCTCCGCTCGGCGTTCGGTGGACGAACGAGTGAAGGGATTGGAAGAAGGGGGAGACGACTATCTTACGAAGCCCTTCTCCCTTGCCGAATTGCTGGCCCGCCTGAGGAATCTGCTGAGGAGACATAGTTCCTCCCCGAACACGAGCGGACGTCTTTGCGTGCTTGATCTCGAACTTGATTTACTGCAACGCGAAGTCACTCGCTCGGGCACTTCCATCCGGCTCACCTCACAGGAATTTGCCCTTCTGGAGTTTCTTTGCCGCAATGCCGGAAAGGTGGTTACGCGGTCAATGATTCTCGAGCGAGTTTGGGGTCTTAACATCGAGCCCAAGACCAACATTGTGGATGTCCACATGAGCCGGCTTCGCGCAAAAGTGGACGCAATTGGCCACAAACCGCTGATTTGCACGCTCCGTGGGATGGGGTATGTCCTTCGAGATACATAGGCCGAGCACGTGGAGCGTGGCCTGGCGGATCTCTATCTGGGGCACAGTCGTTTTTGCTCTTGGCACGACAGCAGTGTTTATGTTCCTGCACCGCTTCGTCGAAAGCGACATTCAGCGGCGCAATGACGCATGGCTCTGGGGCGAAGTCTCATTGCTGGCCGACGTCTCGGAACGTACGCCCAAGGATGCGTTGTACGGACAGATCGTCGGGGAAATCGCCGAGCTCGTGCGAAGAGGTATTCCCACCAGGAGCAGCGCCTTTCGAAACGCAGGCGACTACGTGTTCTTCCTCGAGCAGGCAGAGGACGGCTCGTTGATGTTGTGGGTTGGAGCCGGTGACGGAGACAAAACGCTTGCGGCCCTGAAGACAGTGCGAATGTATCCTGACCAGCCGAGCAATCTGCTGCTGCCAGGAGGGGGAGCGCCGTTCCGTGTGGTTTCTCTGCGTACGGAAGACGGCGGCCATATCTATCTCGGCTTGTCGGAGATCGACCAGATAGGTGTTCTGCAAAGGCTGCGTCTTGGGTTCATCCTCCTTTGGCTGGTGTTTGTATTCTTCGGTTTCGCTGCTATTTTTCTCACCACCCGTCGAATGTTAAGCCACGTTCAAGCCATCACGGAAACTGCATCGACCATCGGACGTTCTGGTTTGGGCACCCGCATCCCTACCACCGGCGGACACGACGAAGTGGAAAGCCTGGCCTCAACCTTGAATCATATGTTGGATCGCATTGAGAGCACGATGCACCAACTGCATACGATGACCGACTCGCTCGCGCACGATATACGAAGCCCGCTTACAGCTGTAAGAGGGCGGCTCGAGGAATTGCTGCCATCCTCGCGCGACGAAAATCAGGCAGAGTCCATCATCTCGTGCATCGAAATGGTGGATCGCCTGTCTCAATTCCTCACCGAGTCACTTGACGTTGCCGAAGCGAGCGCTGACGCATTGCGACTCAACCTTAGCGACATGGACCTTGATGCAGCGCTCAAACTATTGCTCGATCTGTACCAGCCCGGCATGGTCGAGAAGGGCATGTCAATCAGCTACGTCAGCGATGGGCCCACCCATATCGTGGCCGATGCAGCACTGATAAACCGCGTCTTTTCGAATCTCTTCGACAACGAAATCACTCATGTCCCCGCCAAGTGCTCCGTATCAGTCAGCATCAAAGCCACAGGAGCAAGTGTGGTCATCTTGGTGGAGGACGACGGGCCAGGATTCGGACCCGACCTCGTACAGACGGTATTCGAGCGAAGCGTGAGAGGGCTTGGCTCGCGTGGCCACGGGCTCGGACTCGCGTTTGTCGATGCGGTTGTACGAGCGCACGGCGGAACGGCGACGGCAACGAATCGTGAGCCGACAGGAGCGCGACTCGTGGTTGTGCTTCCCCGAGCGGCGAATGCTTCATCGGATAGATCCGCCCCCATCAACTGAGCACTCGTTCAAAACGGACATTACACACCGCTACTGCTGCGAAGGCGTGCCGCAGCATCAGCAGGTACTTTTCGCCACGCGACCTCGATGGAGCTCTGGAGAACGAAGATTACCGTATTCTTAAATGTCCGTAATCATTGCTAAGACGCAAAGAGGGTGCGACGGTACCCCGGGAATATCCGGATAGCCCCTGTTTTTCCTATGAGAACCGAGTGGGCGCACAACGAGCTGAAAAACCAGAAACTCGCTGTTAGCGCAAAGCGAGCGGTTTCTGCGCGCCACATTTTACTCGGCTCAAAAGATGAGGGAGGAATTCGGAGGATGAAGAGCCCCGTCAACGCAGGTATTGGCCACGCTATGAACGTACTTCACATCGGCACCGGGCTAGCCGAACGGGCCCAGATTGATGGAGGAGAGCACATTTCCGGATATTCGCGGGCTATACAGGATCACCGGATGACATTCGGACACTTTGTCGAGGCTAAGTTTCTTCCGGATCACGTCGGCCACAAGACCCAGGCAGGGCAGCTCTATTATAGGTCGATCCTCAAGCATCTCATCACACCCGAGCGCATAAACGCGGTCGAGGGACTACGAGGAGTCGCGAAACCGAAGCTGTCCCGATTGCCCGGCTGGCCTTACCTCGATGACACCCCGCTATGCGAGTTTAGTGCCGATCATGTTCGCAGCATTATCTCCGCCGCCAACTCCCAAGAATACTCGTCAGAGACTGTAAGGCACATTCGCAATCTGATGAGTGTCGTGATTTCCCATGCTTCACGCGAAGGATGCTTTGTGGGCCCTAACCCAGTATCGTCCATAAAGTTGCCACCTCTGAAGCCGAAAGAAGAACGGTTGATCAGCGGACGGACCTTGCGGACGGTGCTCAACCTGATGCGGTATCCAGAGCGGAAATCACAATGATTGCGATTACGACAGACCTTAGCATCGCTGAAATCTGCGATCTGCAGTGGAAGGATGTCAACCTCTCCGACACAGTTCACCATGTCGATGGCGAGGCTGTCCCTGCACGAAGCATGATTGTTTGTGCGCGATGGAACAAAGAAGGCGTGGGAGATATTCATCGGGGTCGAGCGCGAACCGTCAGGCTGTCGAACCAGCTGCTTTCGATCCTGAATGACCTTAAGGAGGGAGAATACAGTGCCTCCGACAACTTCGTGTTGACGTCACGGCGGGGAAAGCGCCTGCAGCCGGCGAGCATTCGAATGGCAAGACTTAAGCCGATTGGAAAGCAGGTGGGGATGCCTTGGCTATCCTGGTCCGACCTCCGTCGCGCTCGAACTGTACTTCTTTCTGAACTCGAGTTTGATCGCTGCGAAGCGCGAATTCCTGCGACTTGGGAAACCGAACCTCTCGTCGCCCCGGAGACACGAAGTGAAAGGATGCGAGCCGACTCGCAGGCCGCGGTCGGCCCGGGAGGACATCGAGTCAGAT
Organism: uncultured Acidobacteriota bacterium; assembly: GCA_963744185.1. Taxonomy (GTDB): domain Bacteria; phylum Acidobacteriota; class Terriglobia; order Terriglobales; family Acidobacteriaceae; genus Telmatobacter. Next base: position 615,383 of record CAVUSR010000006.1, read on the forward strand.
GCCCCCTCTGTTCCGGCGATTTCGATTGTCGAGGATAGGCGTCCTGCACCAATAACATTACTAACCTTGTCGAGAGTTAGGGAAAAGATAGATATGGCAACATTCGTTCTCTGGAGAATGCGACTTAACTCAATATCGGACCCTTTCGGCTAATTAGATTGATAAAGAAAGCTTGCTTCTACAGATTTGCCGGAAGGTCGGCAACCGCCAATATTAATTTTGCAACCTGTCTTACGACGTGCGAGATGACTGCCATCATAACTCGGCGGTATGACCATCCTATTGCCTGTCACGACATTGCCGCAGCCGGGAGTGCTAGAGCGAGCGCCATGTTACCCGCCATGCAATATTGCACTTACCTTACATTGTCGTAATACTTGCTGAAAGGCAAGTAAATATCCCATGAGCACCCGCATCCTGCAGGAGCTTTCAGATATTCCGCGTTCCTGCACACTCTCCGACATTGAGCGGAATCGGATGAAAGCGATTAGGAGGATTGCATGGGCGGCAGAGCACTGCGCAAGGGTATTGTAGTGTCGCTTCTAACTGGCCTTTCCACCTGGGCGGGCGCCCAGTCGTTTCGCGTTCAATGTCCAACGCAGACCATTACTCATCCGACTGCGGGCAGCAATAACTCTGAACCGCCTTACAACGGTCCAACAACATTTACTTGCTCAGTGGCGAACGGCTGTGGAGGGACTGCGGGCAACATCGGTTATCTCGTCCCTACTGTCAATGTGAATGGAGCCATCAAGTGCCAGCAGATCTCGGGTGGCGACGGTTACTCCACGATGGCTGACGGGACGCAGACATTCATGTTCTCGTTCGGGCCGCTTTCGGGTTTGACCGCCATCGCGGCCGGAAAGCCAGGCACGGAATTTCCATCCGTTTTTAACACCGTATATCCGGGGGGGACGATCCTGCCCGGGGACCCGGCTACGACCGACGGGGCGAGTGACGCAGGCAGCTACGTTTCGGGCAATGGCAATGCAGCTTCGCCCTCGTTCAATTGGGATGGCGCAGTGGGCCTGACTCCCGATTTGGATGCCATCGGCGACGGCAGCTGCACCTCGCCGTGTTTGGACGGGCACGTAGACCCGAGCCAGATCATGGACGTGGGGGTGATGAACGGTAATATCCCGGCTCCTTTGATCGCGTTCGACGAGGATGACGAATTCTTTCTCACGCTCACCAACGTGGGCATGATCATGAGGCCGGATCTCTTCTATACATGAGACCGTCCACTTCCACGGCTATCCGAACGCCTCATCTTTCTATGACGGCGTGCCAGACGCTTCAGTGGCCATCAACATTGGTGGCAGCTTTACTTACGGACCATCTTGCGCCGGATGCCGGAACCTACTTTTGGCATTGCCATATTACCCCGCCCGAACATCTGCAGATGGGCATGGTGGGGACAGCTGTATGTGCGGCCGCGGCAGAACCGTGTCCCCTCCGGGACGAGTCTCGAACCCGGCGTCGCTCCAGCAGCAAAATGGACTGGCGTCGACAGTCGATCTCCGCACCGCCTGGATGGATGTTGTCGATATCCTTTCGCCTTGCGACGATGCCTGCGGTCAACACAGGCATCACGCAGGGCGTCGACAAACTTGGCAACCCCCAGAAAGTAACGTCCACACCCTGGGCGCATGGGATCGACCGCGTATGACGTGGAAAATACGCTCTCTATCCACGGCTTCGATCCCAACTTCCACTTTGTGGGCATGACCTTCAACCCGGAAGGTTTCGTGGACATGAAGGACAAGTACTTCCTGCTCAATTAATGTGGTTACCCCGACACTGCCGTATTTGGACCGCAGGCCACGCAGACTTCCGACGGCAGGATGCACTACTCCCAACCGCTGCCGGCCATCATCAACATCCCCGCAGGCGGAAAGGCGCTTCTGCGCATTGCGGACCTGGACGTCACCGAGTATCAGACGCTGGCTTCTCAAGGCATTCCCATGAAGGAAGTCGGTTTCAATGCCAAGTT
>CAVUSR010000007.1:0-261404 GCA_963744185.1 uncultured Acidobacteriota bacterium
CGAGGTTCTCGATTACGGAGAACCGATCTCCAACGCCGTACATCGCCGCTGTCGCTGGCATCAGTTGCATGAGGCCTTCGGCGTTCTTCTTTGAGATCGCCAGGGGATTCCAGGCCGATTCTTGCTCGATGATGGCGTGAACGAGTGCGCGGGGACGCCGTAATGGTCTGCTAGGCATCGGCGTAATAGACGGGCTCTGGGGCCTGCGCACGTGCGCCAGCACATTCGACCGAGAACACAAGCATGGCGGATGCGGCAAACATGAGAATGAGCTTTTTCACTTTTCGCTCCCTTCCGGTGACAACCACGCCAGACTCACAGACATCCTCATTCGCGATATGTTCAGCGTGCTTCCCAGCCATACGGACGATCGACTCAAACGCTTCTTTCATCAAAAGGCGCTTGCGATCACCTTCCGTCTTTGCGATCAACGGCAACATGATCTCCTTGTGCTGCGGAATATTCGGTCGATTCGCAATAGCTCCATTGCCATTGCGACGTCGTTCATTTCCGAGACTGAAGGCGGTTTCTCCAGGGTATACGCGCGAAGGCTCTTGGCCAGTCCCGCGATAAATCGGTGCGTCGCTACGCTCGCCTTCGGGGTGCGCTCTGCCACAATCGCCGCTTCGCGCTCGGCGTTCGGATGTTCGACCACAAGGTAGAAACTGCGCCGGCGAAGGGGATCGCCCAGCCTGCGCTCCTGATTGGAAGTGAGAAACACGTGCGGGATGGAGGCCGCGCGAACGGTGCCGAGTTTCGGAATGGATAACGTCCACACAGAAAGCAATTCCAACAGCACCGCCTCGAAGGCGTAGTCAACCTTATCAATTTCGTCGATAAGAAGAACGCAGCGCTTCTCCTGCTCAATCGCTTCGAGTAGGGGGCCAGCCATGAAGAACGACCTGCCGGTGATCTCACGTTTGATCTGCGCCCAGTCTGGTGCCTTGCCGCTCCTGCTCATGAGGAGGACGTAGAGTTCCTGGAGCCCTCGATCGTACTGTCCGATAGCCTTTTCTTCGTTAATGCCCTGATAGCACTGGAGGCGGAGGAGGGACACGCCATAAGCGCGCGCGACAGATTGAGCGAGTTCCGTTTTACCCGCGCCAGCCGGTCCCTCGAGCAGAACCGGGCGATTGATCCGGCCCGCCAGGTAAACCGCGGTCGCCGTTTTGATATCGGTAAGGTAGCCCGCGCTCACCAGCGCGGCGAGGGTCTCTGATGGTGAAGCAAACATCCGGTCCACACTCCCGAACCGCTCTGACGTGGGGAGAGCGTAGGATGCATTTGGAATTCGGTCAAACGGGCGTCAGCTAAGCCAGCGGCTCAGTGACCTGGATAAACTTGGTTGTCCGGGCCGAGCCAACCCTTCTCAGTCCACTTGAATGGGTAGTTGCTACTGACGGTCTCTTCTGTTCCAGCGGGTCTATTCCCGAGCTTCATGGCACTCCGGATTCTTGCTTGATAGAAGAGCGTGTAGACCTGAACCCCATTCACCTTTTCCATCTGACCGTTGGTTTCCTTCAGACTCAAGAGGTCTTCATAGTGGGGCGATCTATTGATATTTTTCCAAACGGCAATCGCATCTTGTTCAGTTGGTGGCGGAGGAGTACGCTTGCAGCCCGTAAACTCTCCAACTGCAAAGCTGAATGCTGCGAGTAGGAAAAGCGAGGGAATGAGTCTCTTCATTGCGGGGGAGGTCCTTTGCCAGATTTCATTCTTTCGAGCATCGGTCTCATCTGTTCCAACGTGCTTTCGAAAGCATCCCGCGCCTCGGCCATCCCTCGTTCCGGTCCGTATCGGATGACCAGGTGCACGATCAGGGTGCGTGCCAAGGCAAGATCCGTCAACAGAGGCAGCAAGGGTTCAGGAGCCGATTTCTCGAGCTCCTGAACGAAGGCAAGAATCTTCTCCGTATATTCGTCGCTCCGCGTCTTTCCCAGCTCGGTGATCCAGTCGGATTCCATGTCGAACTCGTCGTCCATCACCCGAGCTCCCGCAGCACAGTGGCTGATCCTTTTGTACCACCGATTCTTTAGAAGCTGAACGATTGGAACTCGCCAGCCTCCGCCACAGCCACGGGAAGTGAACAACCACGCAAATCGTGGCTCATTTGACCAAGAATTGGACCTGCTGTACCTCTGTTCGAGCACGCGCGTGTTGAGGTACCCAGGCTGATGGATATGTCCCGTGTTGCCCGCAGACCGCTGTTTTGGTCGGAACAGCGAGCTGGTCAGAAGCCGCAGGGCCCCTCAGCCTGGGATACCAACCGCACCAGAGATGGAGGGGCAACTCTATGCCCGTGATGGAGAAGAGAGTGAAGGACGGGCCCGATAAGTCCGGCTCAATAGTGTCAAATGGAAGTATTGGAAGGCGGCTCCTGAACGTTGAGGAGGCTGCCCAATACCTGGGCCTGAGCGTGGATACCCTCCACAAGTGGGTCCAGTTGCGGGCGATTCCTCACGTCAAGGCCGGTCGTGCGTTGCGGTTTGATCTGGCGGCTCTCAACCGCTATATCGACGAACACACAATCGGAACCATTGACTAAAGGAGACGTCAGATGTCAATCGAGAAGCTCGACAAGGGGCTGTTCAGAGTTCGTTGGAGAGAGGGAGGCCGGAGTCGGAGCAAGCGTGTTCGCGGCTCGGCCGAGCTCGCAAAGCAAATCGAACGCAAGAAGCTTTCACTTCGAGATGAGAACCGCCATCTCGATGTGAAAAAAGAAGTCAATTACCGGGTGAACGATCTGATCGATCATTACTGGAAGCACTACGGATCAAAGAAGAAGTCGGCGGATCGAGAGAAGAGCATCGTGGAGGGCATTCGCTCCGAATTAGGGCATCTGTTCGTCCGAGAGGTGGATGGAATGGCTGTGCAGAGCTGGTACGAGAATTTGACCGATGTTCGCGGGCTAGCTCCGAATACAGCTGTACGTCACTTCCACGTCATGCACCACATGATGGAGAAGGCATCTACCATTTGGTCGAAACTCACGGGCATCGACCGCAATCCGGCTGATCAGGTGGAAGTCGAGCAGGTCGATGATTCGCGCGAGCGCTACTTATCGGAGGAAGAGCTTCTCAGATTGAAGGTCGCTCTCGACGAGCGGATGTACCAGAAGGGCACGAAGACAATCAACAAGACCAATCTTCGCCTCCGCTTGCTGGTTTTGATTGCGGTTGGAACCGGGATGAGGCGCGGGGAGATTTTCCGACTTCAATGGAGCGACATTCGCTACAGCGAAGGACTGATCGCGGTGAATGCCAAGCTGAAGAAAGGGCGTCAGCGCTACGTACCCATGACCCCGGAACTCGCAGAGGAAATCCGGCGCTATCCGGCCGTCTTCGGTGAGGATCGGATCCTGCCGCCCGAAGCTGGAGCGACAAGCGGGCGTCAGCGTGCGGACAAGAGTTTCGCCAACCTCCTCAAGCGGGCCAAGATTCGGAATTTTCGTTTTCACGATTTGCGGCACACCTTTGCTTCTTGGTACATGATGTGCGGCGGAGATCTCTATGAGCTTTCTAAGCTGCTCGGTCATTCCAACATCAGCATGACCGAGCGCTATGCGAAGCTCGCCCAGAAGCACATCATCAAGACCGGAAGTGTGTCGCGTGAAATCTGGAGCAAGCTTGATCCAGTCAAACAAGCGAGGGAGGAGGTTGGAGAAACGAAAGACGGACACATTTCCAGTCCAGGATGTGTCCGTATGGTGTCCGCGACCTAATTTGAGGGATTAGCGCAACCACTAAGTTGTTTAGAATGTGGTGGCCAGGGACGGGATTGAACCGCCGACGCCGGCCTTTTCAGGGCCGCGCTCTACCACTGAGCTACCTGGCCTCAGTGCAAATACATGCGTTGCAATTCCTGTGCGGAATCCGGATAGGCCGGCAGGGCGGGAAATCCCTCGAACAGTGCGCTGCAACAACCCTCTGAGTATATCAATTGTGGCGGATTAAGGCCAAACCCATCCGAGCCATCCCAAGTCCTTCACCTTGTTGCCTTTTCCTTCCATCGGCGCGGCTGCCCTACACTGGAAGACAATCATGCGAAGCCTCCATCGGATGTTCATCGCCCGCGTTGCAACTGCAGTGCTGTTTTCACTGGCTGCCGATTGTGTGCGCGCTCAACCGGCCGCCCTTCCTCCAAATCGCCCGGCAGCGCGGGCAGATTCTGAAATCCGTGCCGCGCACGCGTTCGATACGGCAGCGCACGCCGGCGCGCCGGCGCTCTACGCGTTTCTGCTGCAATTCCCCAAGGGGGCCGACCTGCATGTCCACCTCTCCGGTGCCATTTATGCCGAAACCTTCATTCGCGATGCGGCCGAAGACGGCCTGTGCGTGGACCCCGCTGCACTCAAGTTCGTGCATGCCCCGTGCGAGGGCGCGCTCGTTCCCGCAAAGCGGCTTGCGCGGCACCATCACCAGCGCCGACCAGGACCTCTACGATCGCCTCATCAATTCCTTTTCGATGCGGAGCTTCGTTCCCACGACCGGGCTTCAGCGGGCACGACCAGTTTTTCTCCACATTCGGCAAGTTCAGCGGCCTCGACAAGCGGCATGCGGGCGAGTGGGTTGACGAGACGGCTTCCCGCGCCGCCGATCAAAACCAGCAATACCTCGAGCTGATGCAGACGCCACCCTTTGCGCATGCCGCCGTTCTCGCTCGCGAGATCAACTGGCCCAGTCCCGCCGAATCCGCGGATTTTGCGTCCCTGCGCCAGGCCCTCCTCGATCGCGGCTTGCGGGACGAGGTCAAGACGGACATGGACGACGTTCGCGATGCCGAAGCCCGCAGAAAGGAGCTGGAGCACTGCGGAACCGCGCAGGCCAAGCCGGCCTGCTCCGTCGAGGTTCGATACATCTACCAGATCCTGAGAGCCAACGCGCCGGAGGTGGTCTTCGCCCAGACGCTGCTCGGCTTTGAAACCATCGCTCAAACCATGCAGGACGGCGAGCCCGGTTTCATCGGTATTAACTTTGTGCAGCCGGAAGATGGGTACGTGTCCATGCACGACTACACGCTGCAGATGAAGATGGTCGACTACCTTCATTCCGTCTATCCGAAGGTCCGCATCAGCCTGCACGCGGGAGAGTTGGCGCTTGGCCTCGTCCCGCCCGAAGGTCTGCGCTTTCATATCCGCCAAGCTGTCGAACTGGGGCACGCCGAGCGTATCGGCCATGGCGTCGACATCACTTGTGAAGAGGACGCCTCCGGCCTGTTGAAAGAACTTGCTGCGAAGCACATCATGATCGAGATCAACCTCAGCTCCAATGAGGGAATCCTCGGGGTCAAGGGCGCCGACCACCCGTTTCCCCTCTACCGCGCGGCTCACGTCCCGGTCGCACTCTCCACTGACGATGAAGGCGTGAGCCGGATCGACATCACGCATGAGTACGTTCGTGCCGCCCTCGACTATCACCTTACGTACGCCGACCTGAAGCAGTTGGCCCGCACCGGCATGGAGCACAATTTCCTGCCGGGAAAGAGCCTGTGGGCCGAGCCGGACAAGTTCACCACGGCCGCCGCCGATTGCAGGGGTCAAGCGCTTGGTGCGGAGAAGCCGTCCGCTTCCTGCAACAAATTTCTCGCGGCGAACCAGAAGGCGGCAGCGCAATACGAGTTGGAGCGCCGATTCCGCGCCTTCGAGGCCAGGTTCTGACTGGCTGCCGAGGCTGATCCGCCTTACACTTTGGCCCATGGACAATGAGCGGATTCGCACAATCTGCATGAGCCTTCCGCATGTGGCGGAAACGGTGAACTGGGGCCATCACCTGGTCTACTGGGCCGGCGATCGCGACATCGGCGGCAAGATGTTTGCGATGACCGATCTCGATGGCTCCGGCTTCGGCGTTCTCTGGTTTCACTGCGGCGCGGAGCGCTTCCACGAATTGCTCGAGATCGACGGCATCTCCGCCTCGCCCTATCTTGCCAAGGCTCACTGGGTCACCGTGGAGCGCTGGGACGTTCTCCGTGCGAAACAGTTTGAGGAGGAACTCGCGCGCGCCCACGCCCTCATCTTCGAAAAGCTTCCCAAGCGAATTAAGACCGTCCTCGCCATGCCGGAGAAAGAGCGCCACAAGATCATTCGCGAACGGAAGAAGATGCTGGCCGCGCGAGCGAAGGCGAAGAAAGTATGAATCTGCGCCGTCGTTCCGATCTCTGTTGGCGGCCACATGGGGATCAAAGCGAAGACCGCGTGTGGGAGCCGATCATGAGAGCGAATCGGGTCGGTCTCATGGTCGCCAGTTCTTTGACTACGCGACGCGCAGCGCGCGTACCCCGTCCTATACACTGCTGGGAACCGCCGTAATCCAGTGAGGTGATTCCCAGAATGTCGGAACTCTATGTAATTGTGCTCGCCATCATCGTGGTCGCGCTCATGGCCGTCGCCATTTACCGCACCTCGCTGGTGAAGACCAAGGCCGACTACCTGGTCGCAGGGCGCTCGCTTCCGGCTATCGTCCTGGTACTCACGCTACTGACCTCCTGGATCGGCGCAGGCTCGCTGTTCGCCGGCGCGGAGAACGCGTACAAGAACGGATTCGCCGCGTTGTGGCAGCCGGCCGGCGGCTGGCTTGGGCTGCTGCTCATCTATTTCATTGCGCCGCGGGCCCGCAAATTTGCGCAGTTCACTCTGCCCGATCTGCTCGAAGCCCGTTACAACCAGACCGCGCGCGTGCTGGGCACCATCGCCATTCTCTTTGCCTACGTCGGCATTACCAGTTACCAGTTCAAGGGCGGCGGCGACGTGCTGCATCTCATCTTCCCGGATTACGTTTCCTCGCAGCTGGGTACCTACATCATCGCGGCCTTCGTCATCGTCTCGACGGCGCTGGCGGGCATGTCTTCGGTGGCATACATGGACGTCGCGATCGGTTCGCTGGTCACCGTCATCTGCATCATCGCCGCCCCCTACCTTCTGATGCAGGCGGGTGGGTGGGGCGCACTGCACCAACAACTGCCACCTGCCTACTTCGAAGTACTCGGCAACTACCGCATGGCCCACGGCGTTCAGCAGTCGGTGGGCATGGGCCTCATCCGCGCACTCGAGTTCCTGGTGCCCACCATGCTGCTCATGCTCGGCAACCAGGTGATGTACCAGAAATTCTTCTCCGCAAAATCGGAGAAGGATGCGCGGGTGTCCGTCATCGGCTGGATCATCGGCACGCTGATCCTCGAAACCCTCATCGTCGCCATCGCCGTCTTCGGCCGCGCGCTCTATCCCACCGGCGAAGTGGCGCTGCATCCGCGCGAGATCATCCCCTACACCGCGCGCCACGGGCTGCCGGCTTTCATGGGAGCGCTGCTGCTTGGCGCGGTGTTCGCCAAGGTCATCTCCACAGCTTCGAATTATTTATTTTCGCCTGCCACCAACCTGGTCAACGACGTCTTCGTGCGCTACATGGCGCCCAACGCCTCCAATAAACGCGTGCTCATTGTCTCGCGCCTGGCGGTCGTTCTTCTCGGCATCTGGGCGCTCTACCAGGCAGTGTACGCCGAGAGCATTCTGCAGAAGATGCTCTGGGCCTACACCATCTACTCGGCCGCGCTCACGCCGGTGGTACTGGCCGCGTTTTACTGGCGCCGTGTCACCGCCTGGGGAGCAGTCGCCGCCATCGGCAGCGGCACCGTCGTCACGCTGCTGTGGGATGTACCGGCAGTCAAGGCGATCTTTCCCACGATACTCGCCGACCGCGACGCCATCTTCCCCGCGCTCTTCGTGGCCGTGATCGCCATGATCGTCGTCAGCCTCTTCACACGCGCGCCGTCAGAGGCGCAGTTGGCGCAGTTTGCCGAATAATCACGCAAAAGAAAAGCCGCGGTGCAAACTGCTGCAAATCACCGAGCGAAGAGAACGCTTCAGGACTTCTGTGCTGATTTTGTGCGACGCCCTGATCGCCAAGATCGTCAGAAAGGGTTCGCTGCAACCGAAACTTCCTCATACGCGGTTACTCGGGAACCAAATGTATTTCCGCTTGGCTAGCTCTACATTAATGATTGTCGATCAGGGTAAATGTCACCACGTTTGTGCGAAGCCTTCGATGTGACACCGGATCATAGACCTCCGCATAGGCCGTGTATTTGCCCAGAGCACTCAAGTCGTACAGATAACTCAATTGGAACTTCCGAACGCATGATTCGCCATTCACAATCGAAGGAACATCGTACTCGTCGGCTCGGCCTTCCGACTCGCCCGGTCTAAGCGTGTGGGTCATTCTTCGCTGAGCAAGTGTGGTGGGTGGTTCTCCGTTTTCCCCGTCTGCATGGACCCGATACATATAATCATGGATCGCAATCTCACGGTCACCTATGTTCTTTATGGTCAGAATGACCCATGGTGAATCACCCAAGGTGACGCGCTCGGTTCGCATTGCCGCCGATACTGCGAGTGAATCAGGTGTTGAACGCTCCGGGACGTTTTGTGCGCTTCCGCCGACGTTAACGACTAACACAGTTAGGAAGAGGTAGAAGGGCGACAAACAGCTAAAACGAGCAGTCATCTCTTGCTTTCTGAACGAAGCGAACAACCGGTCCATTCTATCCGAAACACTGGGCCAGAATGGACGCAATCGGCGGTTCCGAGAGGATTGTGGCCAAAGCGGAAGTTTCGAGCGCGCGATCACCGCAGCTACTTCAGTCGGCGCACTCCTTGTTTGCGTCCAAAGTCTTTGTCGAAAGTGATGATCTCGCGGGCTCCAAACTCGAAAGCGATCTCCGCAATCAGGTGATCCGCAAACCCCACACGGCCTTTGTGCGCGGCTTCCAAAGCCCGGCGAGCCAGGGCCGGCTGCTCGACCGACACACCATTTGTCTGGAGCAGACCCTCAATAGTCTTCAGGACTCTTTCTCTCTCCCACCGGCTACGGAGCACCCATGACAACTCTGCAAGAACAAGAAGAGGCACAAATACGCCTTCCTCCGAACGAGCCTGCGCGAGGGCAGAGCGCGCTTTTGACGCCTGCACGGCGTCGTCGTTCAGAAACGCGCGCGCCCACACGTTGGTGTCAGCCGCAAGCATTACCATTCCCTTCGGGACTTCGCAGCGTTCATTTCTTCGAAACTCAGGGCGCGCTTGGGTTTGGCACTTTGATCCGCCATTTTCCACAAGTCTTCCAGGTCATACAGAACCCGCTCGACTGTGACGGGGACACGATCTGAAATGCTGAAGCGGATCTTACTACCCCTTTGGATGCCCAGACGATTCCTCAACTCTTTGGGCAGTGTGACCTGCCCCTTGGAGGTTACCGTGGCTTCAACGATGGCGGGCAGATTGCGAGCGCTCAATGGAATGGCTTCTCCTTCCTTACATTATATGAGGAATTTCCTTACGTTGAAAGATTCCGCGAGATCGCTACTCGCAAGCTTCCCTTGACCCTGAGCGGGTTGTGGCCGATTGGGATGTTTCGGCCCAGGCACGCAGCCGTTTATGCGCGGAAAATTTGTGCTCCGCAGTCTGGGCAAGGCATCAGTTCACCCTATTTGCTGATAGACGCGCCATCAATGAAAAAGCCGCGGCACAGTGGCCGCGGCTTGGTCATAAGGCTGCAATGTGCGAACGCGAAGCGCGCCAGCCGCACCGCAGGTGCTGCTTACATCTCTTTCACGCCCTCAACGAACGCCTTCAGCTTGCGCGAACGCGACGGGTGACGCAGCTTGCGCAGCGCCTTCGCTTCGATCTGCCGGATTCTTTCCCTGGTTACCTGGAACGATTGCCCGACTTCTTCGAGCGTGTGCTCGGAGCCGTCTTCAAGACCAAACCGCATCTTGATGACGCGCTCTTCGCGCGGCGTCAGCGTGCGCAGAACCTGCGACGTGTACTCCTTCAGGTTGACGCTGATCACGGCTTCGCTCGGCGACACCGCCTGGCGATCTTCGATGAAATCGCCGAGGTGCGAATCTTCCTCTTCGCCGATGGGCGTTTCGAGCGAGATGGGTTCCTGCGCGATCTTCAGCACCTTCCGCACCTTCGCCACAGGAATATCCATACGCCGCGCGATCTCTTCGCTCGACGGCTCACGACCCAGTTCCTGCACCAGCTGACGGCTTGTACGGATCAGCTTGTTGATGGTCTCGATCATGTGTACAGGAATACGAATCGTTCTCGCCTGGTCCGCGATAGCTCGCGTAATCGCCTGGCGAATCCACCACGTTGCATACGTCGAGAACTTGTATCCGCGCCGGTATTCGAACTTGTCCACCGCCTTCATCAGGCCGATGTTGCCTTCCTGAATCAGGTCGAGGAACTGCAGGCCGCGATTGGTGTACTTCTTGGCAATCGAAACCACGAGCCGAAGGTTGGCTTCGATCAACTCGCGTTTCGCCTGCTCCGCGTCCATGTCGCCCTGGATCATCTCGCGCTGCGTGCGCTTCAACTCGGCGATGGACACGCCCGCGTCGGCTTCAATCTTTTCGAGATCGGTGCGACAGTTCTTCTGCTGGCGGCGGTATTCCTTTTTCAGTTCCTCGCTCTTCGACGCGTCAAACTTCTGGTCGAGGGAACGAATCTGCCGTTCCAGCGTGCGCATGGTGTCGACGGTCTTGTTGACCTTGTCGAGCAGCCGCTTCCGCTCCAGGGCCGTGTACTTGAGTTCGCGCACAATGCGCGAAATCAGCACCTTTTCGCGGGCGATAAGCCAGCGCAGGTGGCGCGACTCCTTCACCTTCGCCTTCACCGCCGGCGTGGCCGCCTTCTCTTCGAACCCGATGATTTTCTTCTGGTGCTTCACCAGTGCGTCAATGCGCGCCACGGTCGACCGCACGCGCGCCTGCACTACGTCTTCGGTCAGTTCTTCTTCGTCGAAGACCACGACTTCTTTCACGTTGCGCACGCCGCGCTTGAGGTCTTCACCCAGCGCCACGATCTCGCGAATCACGATGGGCGAACGGGAAATGGCCTTCAAAACGCGGTTTTGCCCGCGCTCGATGCGCTTGGCGATTTCCACTTCGCCTTCACGCGTCAATAGCGGAACCGTGCCCATCTCGCGCAAGTACATGCGCACCGGGTCGTTGGTCTTTTCCAGCGTCCCTGGCGTCAGGTCCAGCTCAACGTCTTCGCCCTCTTCCAGTTCGAAATCCTTGTCCGCGCCGAACTTCGGCCCGTCAAGCAAGTCGATCCCCTGCGTCCCGATCGTGGTGATCAGGTCGTCGATGTCGTCGGGCGAGGTCGCCATCTCATCCGGCATCATCTCGTTCACGTCGCCGTAGGTGAGATAGCCCTTTTCCTTGCCCACATCGATCAGGCTGTGAATGTCATCTTCGAATTTGTCGTCAATCGCCAAAATTGCCCTGCTCTCTAGGAGGCTGCCGTGGTTTCCCTGCCCTGAATCCGGGATCCGCCCATTCCCCAGGCCGCACGCCCTTGTTTCTCCAGCCCGGCGTCGGAAGCGCGTCCAAAACCCTTGTCATCTCGTGGATGCGGGCCTGCCGGAAACGGTTTTCACGCGTCTGGAATACTCGATTTTTGCGCTTCGCGCGCAGCATCAGGACCTTGCCCGGGTTCGTGCCAAAAAGCACGCACACAGACAGACCTGTTTCTTCCGCAAAAAAGTGCGGTCTGAAGAGATTGCTCGGAACAGGATGACTACGCTTCAGGTTTCTCCTGGCAAGCCCGCGAGCCGCAGCTCATAGGTGGGGCAAAGGGGGCGCGCATCCTCACAGAGATCAACAGATTACCATAATTCCGGCCCCTTTTGCCAATGGCAAATGCGGGGCTGGCGCGGTTTCCGAGGAGCGGCTGCAATTCCCAACGAAGCGAGCTCTGCGCCTTCGCCTTTCCTGCTCCTATCAAATTAGACGCGCTTAGGTCTCGTTTTGGCGCAAGTTTCGCGTCGCATTACGCGTTGCCTAGCTCTCGGAGGGGCGCCGGTCGTGCAAGTGCCGCAGCGCCTTGTCGATTTCCAGCTTCTGTTGCGTCAGCGCCGCCAATTCCGCGAAATCCCCGCGCCGTTCCGCTTCGGAAATCAGCCCCCGCATCTCTCGCTGGCGCCTTTCGAGGGCCCGTTCCTGCACCTGCTGGATCGCGCTCCCCACCTCCTGCTCGCCTGGAGACCGCGTTTCATGCAGCAGCACCTCCGCCAGCAGGGCCCGCTGCGCCGGATCTTCCACCACATCCATGGGATTCGCAGCCTTTCGCACGGCCAGCGCCTGCAACGCCGCAAAGCACCCAAGTGACTCAAACCACGCCGGTTGCTGCGTCAGAGCCTCGGCCGCCGCCCGCCGCGCCTCCAGGTGTTCGGGATCATCCACGCACAGCGCCCGCAACAGAATTCGCTCCACCTCGGTAAGAACTGAGCTTTTCACTTCGATGTGATCCCGCCGTCTTAACGCCGCCTGCCGCAACTCCTCCCGCAGAACCGCCGAATCAATACCCAGCTTCTGCGCCGCGTCATGCGCAAACTGGTCCCGCGCCAGCTTCTCCGGGATCCTCCGAATATGCGGCAGAAGGTAGTTCATGGCCTTCACCTTCTGCTCCGCGCTGGCTCCCGGAAACATCTGCCGCGCCCGCTCGATCAGGTAATCCGCCTGCCGCCGCGCCCCGCGGATCGCCTTGATGTACTGTTCCACGCCCCGTTCGCGGATGTACCGGTCCGGGTCCAGCCCGTCCTCGAGGGTGATGATTTTGATCGTGAACCCCTCTTCCGTCAGCAGCGCAATCGACTTTTCCGCCGCGTTGGCGCCCGCGGTGTCAGGGTCGAAGTTCACCGCCACGTTGGAGGTATGCCTCCGCAGCAGATTCACCTGGTGCTCGGTGAAGGCCGTTCCGCTGGTGGCTATCACGTTTTGTATCCCACGCAGAAACACCGAGATACAGTCCATCTGCCCTTCCACCAGCAGAGCGTATTCATGCTGCCGGATCGCGGTGCGGGCCTTGTCCAGGTTGAACAGAATCTGCCCCTTGGAGTAAAGCGGCGTCTCCGGCGAGTTGATGTACTTCGGTCCAGCCTTCTCACCTGTTTCCAGGGTTCGCGCCGTGAACGCAATCACCCGCCCGCTCTCATTGCAGATGGGAAACATCACCCGCTTGCGGAACCGGTCGTAGAGCGGCCCCATCGTCCCGTCGCCCTGCTCTTTCGAGCTGAAAAGACCCGAAGCCCGCAGCGTTTCGGCGTCCGCCATCCCGCTCAGGCGGTCGCGCAAGCCATTGAAGCTGTCGGGCGAATACCCAATCCGGAACAGCTTGATCCCGTCCGCGTTCAGCCCGCGTCCCGCCAGGTACTCGCGCGCCACTGCGCCCTCCGGCCCGCGCAACTGCTCCTCGAAGAACGCCGCGGCGGCCTCGTGCAGGTCCAGCAGCTTCCGCCGCTGCCGCGCCTCCGCAGCCTCCTCCGGCGACGAATACTCCTTCTTGGGCAGCGGAATCCCGGACTTGAGAGCCACGATCCGCACCGCCTCCGGAAAGCTCACGTTCTCAATCTTGCCGACAAACGAGAAAACATCGCCCGACTCGTGGCATCCGAAGCAGTGGTAGAACTGCCGCACCGCGTGCACGCTGAACGACGGCGACTTCTCCTTGTGAAAGGGGCACAACCCCTGGTAGTTGGTCCCGCCCGCTTTGCGCAGGCGGATGTACCCCTCGACCACCTTCACGATGTCGGCCTGCTGCTTCACGGTCTGGGCAAAATCGGTCACAGGAGTTCTGTCTTGAGCATAAGCCGGGCGCCCCGCCAACACCTGTGGATCGCCGCTACCTACCCATATCGCCGTCATCGATAAGCGGCGGGATCATCTTCCCCGGGTTGAGTCGATTGTCCGGGTCGAGAGCAGTCTTGATCGCCCGCATGACGCTCAGGGCCTCCCCGTGTTCCGCCTGCATGTAACCGCGCTTTCCCAGCCCGACGCCGTGTTCGCCGGTGCATGTCCCCCCCACGCTGTGGGCCAGGGCAACTAGCCTGCCCGAGAACTTCGCGGCTTCCTCCAACTCGCGGGAGCTGTCCGGGTCGAGGATGCAGAGCACATGGAAGTTTCCCTCGCCCACGTGGCCCACAATCGTCGTAGGAAAAGACAGGCTGTCTGTGTCGCGCTTGGCCGCCGCAATGCATTCGGCGAGCCGGGAAATGGGAACGCAGATGTCCGTGGTCCACCCTTTACTTCCGGGCCGAAGCGCCAGGGACGCATAGTACGCATCGTGCCGCGCGCGCCACAGTTTCTCGCGCTCCGCCGTCGTCCGGCTCCACTCGAATCCCGTGCCGCCGTGCTCCCCGGCAATCTCCTGCAACAGGGCCGCCTGCCCGGCTACACCTGCCTCGTCGAGACCATGAAATTCGAAGAACAGCATCGGCGCGTCCTGCAGCCGGGTCCCCGAGTATTTGTTGATGGCCTTCACCTGGCTCTCGTCCAGAAACTCGATCCGGGCTGGATTCAAATTAAGCTGGATCGCTTCAATGACGGTATTCACGGCGTCGGCGACCGACGGAAACGCGCACACCGCAGCGGCTACCGCTTCGGGGACGGCATGGAGCCGCAGCGTCACTTCCGTGATGACCGCCAGCGTCCCTTCTGATCCGACCAGCAGGTGCGTCAGATCGTACCCCGCGGCCGACTTCCGCGCCCGGGTCCCGGTGCGGATGATGCGCCCATCGGCCATCACCGCCGTCAATCCCAGCACATTCTCCCGCATCGTTCCATAGCGAACCGCCGTAGTGCCGGACGCGCGCGTCGACGCCATGCCGCCGATGGTAGCGTCGGCTCCCGGATCGATAAAGAAGGTCAGCCCGGTATTCTTCAACGCCTCGCAAAGCTGCTTGCGTGTCACACCGGCTTCCACCTGCGCGTCCATATCCTCCGGACTCACTCTCAGGATCCGGTTCATCTGCCGGAAATCCAGCGTGATTCCTCCAGCGACTGGAATCACCTGGCCTTCCAGGGAAGTCCCCGCTCCGAAGGGAACAACCGGAAGCCCATGCCGGGCGCTGATCTTGAGAATCGCGCTGGTCTCTTCGGTCGTGCGCGGATAGCAGACAATATCGGGAAGCGCGGGCTCATGGTGCGACTCGCCGTGACTGTGGTGCTCGCGGTGCGCCAGCGCCGTTGCGGCGCGATCGCCCAACAGCGCCGTGAGCTCGGCGGCAGCGACTTCGAGGTTGCGCGCGGAAGTCGGAGGATTCATGACCTGCCGAAGCCTATCAGATCAGAGACACGTAGCGGATGCCATTTCTCCGCCTCGCAAAACGGTGCGAAATAATGAGAAGATGCGCGCAAGCGACCATCAAGCCGACTCCATCGGCATCGACTTCGGCACCACCAACAGCTCCGTGGCCCTGGTCACTCCCGGCGCACCGGTTGAACTGGCGTCGTTCTCTTTCCTCGGCGCGCCCATCCCGTCCTTCCGCTCAGTCCTTTACATTGAGCAGATCAAAGCCGCCAACGGCGTCAAGCGCTCTCACTCCCTCACCGGTCCCGCGGCCATCGAACACTATCTGCAGGCTGACGAAAAAGGTCGCCTCATCCAGTCGCTCAAGTCGCATCTCTCCAGCCGCATGCTCACAGGCACCGAGGTCTTCGGCCGCCGCGTTCGCCTCGAAGAGCTCATCTCCCGCATCCTCGGCGACCTGCGCAAGCAGGCCGAAAGGCAGTTCAACCGCCCCATTCGCACCGCCACCATCGGCCGCCCCGTACGCTTTGTTGGTGCGGAATCCGACGAAGACGACGCCTTCGCTGTCGAACGCCTGCGCGAAGCCTTCTCCCTCGCCGGCTTCGACGAGGTGCGCTTCGAACTCGAGCCCATTGCCGCTGCCTACGCCTACGAAGCCACCCTCGACCACGACGAACTCATCCTCATCGGCGACTTCGGCGGCGGCACCAGCGACTTCTCTCTCATTCGCGTCGGCCCCACCATCCGCCGCCGCGGCCGCACTCCCGACGATTTGCTGGGAAACAGCGGCGTGGGCCTGGCCGGCGACGCCTTCGACGCCCGCATCGTCCGCAAGCTCGTATCGCCCTCGCTCGGCTCCAACTCCGAGGCCCGTTCGTTCAACAAGAAGCTGCCCGCGGTCCCCGCGTGGATCTACGCCAACCTGGAGCGCTGGCACTACCTTTCCTTCCTGCGCACCAACAACGTCCGCGAAATCCTCAAGGGCGCCCGAGCCCGCGCGCTCGAGCCCGACAAGATCGAAGCCCTCATCGCCATCATCGACGGCGATCTCGGCTATCAACTTCACCAGGCCGTGCAGCAGGTCAAGTTCGAGCTCTCTCGCGCCGACGCCGCCGAGTTTCGCTTCCGCGATGGCACCGCGCACGCCCATACCATCGACCTCCGCATCCCCGTCACCCGCGCCGAATTCGAATCGTGGATCACCGAAGAACTCGCCGCCATCGAGCGCTCCATCGACCAGCTCCTTGCGCAATCCGGCGTGGCCGCTCGCGAAGTCGATCGCGTCTTCCTCACCGGCGGCAGCTCCTTTGTTCCCGCGGTGCGCCGCATCTTCGCAACCCGATTCGGCGCGGACCGCATCCGTGGCGGCAACGAGTTCACCTCGGTCGCCCACGGCCTCGCCCTGCGCGCCGCCGACCCGCTGCCCGCGTAACATCCGGCCATCTGTCTCCCTCCCTGTCTTCGCGAAGGATTGACATCAATTCCATAACAATGCCATCATTGCATTCGATATACAGTAGGTGAGATCATGCCAAGTCTGACCATCCGCAAACTCTCCGAGGAAACCCACCGGGCCTTGCGTGTGCGCGCCGCCGACCACGGCCGCTCCACCGAGGCCGAAGTCCGCTTCATCCTTGAGGAAGCCGTCCGGCCCGCCGACCGCCTTAAAATTGGGTCCGAGATTCACCGTATCGCCCGCGAGATCGGGGGCATGGATGATTTGGAAGTCTCTCGTCATCGGAATGACGTTCGGGGAGCGGATTTTACGTGATTATCCTCGATACCAATGTGATCTCCGAGCCGCTCAAATCCGTGCCAGATCCCAAAGTCATGGCATGGCTAGACGATCAGGTCGCTGAAACTCTCTTCATCACCGCCATCAGCCGCGCCGAACTCCGGTTTGGAGTGCTGAAGTTGCCGGACGGAAAACGCAAAGGCGCGCTTGCCGAGCGAGTTGATCGAGTGCTCGGCCTGTTCAAGGACCGCACGCTCGATTTCGATATCGCGGCTTCAGACAAGCTGGCTGAAATCGCCGCTCGCTGCGAAAAAACCGGCAAGCGGGCGATGGCTCCCGATGCCTATATCGCCGCCTGCGCCGCCGCGCGGGGCTTTGCCGTCGCCACGCGCAATGTCGGGCATTTTGAACCCACCGGAGTTCGCGTCATCAATCCCTGGAAATAGTTCGTCACTCCTCGCGCAGCATCACCATCGGGTCGGCGTGCGCTGCTCTTCGCGCCGGAATATAGGACGCAATCAGCGCCACCACCAACATCAGCCCCACAACTCCCGACAGAATCATCGGGTCCGTCGGGCTCACGTGGTAAACGAGGCTCTGCACCACGCGCCCAAGACTCAGCGCCAGCAGCACGCCGATAATCGTGCCCGGAACGGCCATCCGTGCGCTCTGCAACAGCACCATCCGCAGCAGGTCCGCTCGCTGCGCGCCGAGGGCCACCCGCAATCCAAACTCCTGCGTCCGCTGGCTCACCGTGTAGGCAATCACGCCGTAGGCCCCAATCGCCGCCAGCAGGATGGCCAGTCCGGCGAACAGTGCGACCAGCGCAAACGTCAGCCGCGGCGTCGAAATCTGGCCATCCGCCACCAGGACCATGGGCTTGATGTCCGCCACCGCGAGCCCCGGGTCCAGCCGATGCACCGCTTCGCGCAATCCGTCCGCCGCCTGCCGGGGATCGGATTGCGTCCGGATGGCAATCGACATGTCCGGCTCCGAGATCTGGTACTCCGACCACCAGTACGCCGGCTCGGCGCTGGGGCTGTTGGGCTGATCCTTGATATCGCCCACCACGCCCACCACCGTCATCCAGTCGGAGTCCTTCTTCGGTTGATCTTCAAAGCTCACCCGCCTGCCGATCACGTCGTCGGTGCCCCAGTAGCGCTCCGCCATCACTCGATTAATGATCATTACGCCCGGCGCATCCTTCTTGTCGGCTTCCGTAAAGAACCGCCCCCGCAGCAGCGGAATCCCCATGGCGCTGAAATAACCGGGCGTCGCCATGTGATAGCGCGCGTGGAAATCCTCGCCCGCGCGGCGGCTTTCTGCCCTCGATTAGGAACCCGCCGTTATTCTCGTCGTAGCCCGTCCAGGGCAGATCGCTGCCCGCCCCGGCGCTCTCCACGCCCGGCAGCGCATTCAGGCTCGCCGTGAGCCGGGAGAAAAACTGCGCCGTCTGCTCGCCGGTCTTGTACTCGGCGTGCGGCAGGGAAAGGTTCGCCGTCAGCAGGTGGTCTTCGCGGAATCCCGGATCGAGATGCGTCAGGTTGAGGAAGGTGCGCAGCATCAGGCCCGCGCCAATCAAAAGCACGCTCGCCAGTCCCATCTCCGCAATCACCAGCGCGCTGCGCAGCCGCGCCTGCCGCCTTCCCGCCGTAGTCGTTCGCGCGGAGTTTTGCAGTCCCTGCTTGGGATCGGTGCGCGAGGCCTGCAACGCCGGCACCAGTCCGAACAGAACTCCCGTCGCCAGGCTCACCAGCACCGTGAAACCCAGCACCGGCCAGCTCACGTGAATGTCGTTGGCGCGCGGAAAGTCCGCGGGCAGCAGCGCTACCAGCGCCCGCACCCCGCCAAAAGCGAGCGCCATACCGAGCGCGCCACCGGTCAGCGAAAGCACCAGGCTCTCGGTGAGCAGTTGTCGCACCATGCGCATGCGCGGCGCCCCCATCGCCAGCCGCACC
This sequence comes from uncultured Acidobacteriota bacterium, assembly GCA_963744185.1. Lineage (GTDB taxonomy): Bacteria > Acidobacteriota > Terriglobia > Terriglobales > Acidobacteriaceae > Telmatobacter. The sequence goes on from CAVUSR010000007.1 coordinate 18,782, forward strand.
GCAATCTCGCGCTGCCGCGACGACGCCCTCGCCATCAGAAGATTGGCGGCATTGGCGCACGCAATCAGCAGCACCATGCCCACCGCGCCCAGCAGCACCAGCAGCATCTGCCGCCGCGCCCCCACCACCTCGTTGTACAGAGGAACCAAAAACACCGTCCAGCCGGAGTGGGGGTTTCCGTGCTCGCGCTCAATCTGCGCCATGATCGCGTTCATCTCCGCCGCCGCGCGCTCCACGCTCACCCCATCGTTGAGCCGGGCGATACCCTCCATATAGTGCGATCCGCGCTGGTTTGAATTTCCTGCGAACGAAAACGGCCACCACACGTCCACGCTCTCGCCGTACGTTACGGAGTGATAGTTGTTGCCCGGGTGCTGCGTCCCCGCCGGCATCACGCCAATCACGGTAAACGGCTGCGCGTTCAGCGTGACCTTTCTGCCGATGACGTTGGGATCGGCGCCAAATCGCGTCCGCCACAGCCGATCGCTCAGGATCACCTGCAGACCGTTGCCGGGAATCTCGGCCTTGAAATCAAACTCGCGTCCCAACTGCGGCTGCAGGCCCAGCACTCGAAAATACCCTGACGTGACTCCGAATCCGTTCAGCCGCACCGGCTCGCCGTCGCCGGACAATTGCACGTCGCCGCGCGTGAACGCCGCCATCGCGCTGAAGGAATGGTTACGCGCCCGGAAATCCAGAAAATCCCAGGGATTCATCGGAAACTTGGGAAAGGTGGTGCTGCGCAGAAAGATCCGTACCAGCCTGTCCGGCTGCGGATAGGGCAGCTTCTTCAGCAGCACGCCGTCGATCACGCTGAAGATCGCGCTGTTGGCCCCGATGCTCAGCGCCAGGGTCACGATCATCACCAGCGCAAACGTCGGATTGGCCCAAAGCTGACGGAACGCATACTTCCCGTCCTGCAGCGTCCGCTCCAGGAAACCCGTGCCCCGCACCTCGCGGCAGTTCTCCGTAATCTGCGCCTTGCCGCCGAAAGCCAGCCGCGCGCGACGCCTTGCCTCGTCCTCCGCCATGCCCGACTTCACGTACTTCTCCACCTGGCGGTCGAAGTGGTACCGCAGTTCCTCTTCCAGTTCCTCTTCTACGGCCCGGCGGTGAAACAGCGCACGCATCCGATAAAGCACATCATTCAGAAAAGCCATCTCACGCTCCTTCCAGAACCTGGGCCACGGCCACCGTCAACTTGCGCCACGCTTCGGTTTCCAGCTCCAACTGCTTTTCACCGCCGCGCGTCAGCTCGTAATACTTGGCGCGGCGATTGTTTTCGGACGTGCCCCAATGCGCCTTGATCCACCCCCGCCGTTCCAGCCGGTGCAGCGCCGGATACAGCGATCCCTGCTGAATGCTCAATACCTCGCTCGAAACCTGCTGCACCCGCTCCGAGATCGCCCACCCGTGTTGCGCCCCGGGCAGGAGCGTTCGCAAAATCAGCAGATCCAATGTTCCCTGCGGCAGCTCGATCTTTTCCGTCACCCTGTTCTCCTTCCGCTTCTACAGGAGAGTAACGGTCTCTCGTGTAGAAGTGCAAGGGGGAAATGCAGTGGACAGTAAACAGAGAAGGTCGTGAAATCCCGTAGGGGCACGCGCACACTGCAGAAAAAACGGTCAAGGCCTTCCTATTCATACAGTTACACCCCGAAAAGGGGGGAATTTGTGCTGACCGTGATTTGGATCACAAAGGCAGTGAACGTGGACAGAAAAAGGCCCGTGTTGAGTGAAAAGTGAAGAAGTGAAGAAGTGAAGAAGTGAACGCGTGCGGCGGTTGCGAGTTGGCTGAATCGTTCCACGGATCACGGAGTACCCCTTTTGGCGGCAAAACGAAAGCCCCTCCGGATTGCGGCCGGGAGGGGCTCTTTTCTTACCTGTATTAAGGATGACAGGTTTGAATAATTAATCACTAATCGGAGGGCGGAAAATTGAAAAATCTTTATGCGGGCATGTGGTTGATATTTCGAGACTTACAATCCAGGAGTCGCATTGTGAGATAGAGTCCCACTTTGCCCTATTGACACGTGTTCGAAGCCGGCTCGCCGCGGGGGTGCCCTGGCGCCGGCAGTTGGGGTTGAGTCAGTCTTCGCGGCCAAGGCTTGCTTCGGGAGATTTCGCTCGGCGTTGGATTGACGAAAATCGCCGGCTGTCTAAGAGACAAAATCCGTCGTGATCTGACCCGTGACATGTGATCGAGCGCACTTCTTTCCGCATGAGCGACGAGCTATAAGGGCCTACCAAATCTTCTGTCAGATTGACGGGTTCATGCTCAATCTCAGCTCAGCTTCCGCGTCCGTGCGCGCCTGTTATTCGACGCTCAATCGCTTCGCCAGCCGCCATTTCGACGACGAAGGCGACATCCGGGGAGCATTCGAAACGCTGCAGAAAAGTGTGCCGTTCACACGACCGGACCATCATGCCCGAGCACCAGCTCGCTCGCAAGGGCGAAACTCCCATCCGCGTCGACGCCGCCCCCCTCGATGCATTCAACCTTGCTCGCGGCTACTGGGAAGCCAAGGACCAAAAAGGCACCCTCCTCCAACAGCCAATTGAACAGTTAGCGTCACCGTAGAGATGTTGTGGGAAACCGGAAACAGAAACGCAATGTAATGAATAAGTTAGTCCCAACAATCGCATCGTGGGACCTCACCGAAAATATCAACATCACCATAGGAGGGAGTGTCGAATGAGTTATGTGACTGAGAATGTCAGGCCTGGAGAGCAGCTTGTTCTAGAGGCGGGAGTATCAAAAGTCGGGGTGGTTTTCTCGTTACTTTGGAGCTGGGTCTTCCTGTTTATACCGTCGTTACTGATTTTCCTGCGTCTTTCACATATCGAACTTGGAATTACGAGCAAGAGGATCATCGTCAAGAGCGGACTTTTTTCTTCGAATACGATGGAAGCAACACTCGACAAGGTCCAAAATGTAAACTTCAGACAGTCTCTGTTCGGGAAGCTCTTTAACTACGGCACCGTGATCATACAGACGGGGGCCACCTTCGGAAAGGAAGGCTTACGCGGAGTCAAGGATCCCAAGCTTGTGCGTGATGTCCTTCTGGAGCAGATCGAAACCTATCGAGTGACCCAGATTCGCGAGCAGGCCCAAGCCATTGCAACAAGTATGCGAGGCTAACCTGACCTGCCCTGTTTCTCTCATCCAGCCGTAGCCGCAGCTTCTCGGTTTATGCTTGTGGCCGCGTGAATCTCTTCGCCGTCGTAGTCCGGGGGTGTGGAGATGTGGGAAGCGGTCTTTTGCTTTCCACATCTCCATAGCCGCAGGGCTGTCGAACTTCGCGGGACCGGTATGCGATCCACCTTTGCGGCCGTTGCAGTTGTATCAGTGATCGATCTACACCGGGTCTCGACGGACAAGCACTCCGGCATCGTCAACGACCCCAACCGCCCCGACGATCCCGAGTACATCGTCCGCCTCATCGGCCAGGTCGTCACCTCAGGCCCTAGCCCCTTGTCCTTCGTCCCCTGTCTTCAAGATACTTGTTACAACAAATATTTTTGCGCCACCTCCTCACCCCGTTCGCATCCAACGTGCAGAAAAGGAGCCAACCACATGGCAACTTCAACCACCAGCCCCGCTTCCACCATCACCTGGAAACTCGACCCGGCGCACTCCAGCGCGGAGTTCAAGGTGAAGCACATGATGATCTCCAACGTGAAGGGCAGCTTCAGCGGCCTTACCGGCGATCTGATTGAAAACACCGTCGATCGCACTCTGTCCTTCATCGAGGCCTCGGTTCCGGTCTCCACTGTCAGCACCGGCGACCCCCAGCGCGACGGTCACCTCAAGAGCGCCGACTTCTTCGACGCCGAAAAATTCCCGGACATGACCTTCAAGTCCACCCGCGTCGAGCGCAAGGGCGAGGCCGAATATGCCGTTACCGGCGACCTCACTATCCACGGCGTCACCAAGCCTGTCACTTTTGCGGTAGAAGGCCCCACCGCTCCCGGCAAAGACCCCTGGGGCAACACCCGCATCGGCATCTCCGCCACGGCCAAAATCAATCGCAAGGACTTCGGCCTTGCCTGGAACGCGGCCCTCGAAACCGGCGGCTTCCTGGTCGGCGAAGACGTCCACCTCGCCCTCGAAGCGCAATTCATCCAGGGTTAACAGGGGCTCGGCTCCCCCTGCTCTCCAGCCATGAGAAGCACGGCCCGGCAACCCCAGGGCCGTGCGCAATCCGCTGAAGTTGTTTCTTTTCGCTTCGCACTGTTCACTGTTCACTTTTCGCCGTTGGGCGCCCAGATAGTCGTTGCAACGAATATCTCCTTCGTGAATCAAATGACTGTACGGTATCAAGGAGGTTTTCAACCCATGTCTCTTCGCCCCGTAAGAGAGATTCACCAGACCACGCCCACCATTGAAGGCGCCGGCGTCAAGCTCCAGCGCGCCTTCGGGTTCGGCAAAACCAAGGAGTTCGACCCGTTCCTGCTCCTCGACGACTTCCGCAACGAGAACCCCAGCGACTACCTCGCCGGCTTCCCGTGGCACCCGCACCGCGGCATCGAAACCATCACCTACGTGCTGGCGGGCGAAGTGGCGCACGGAGACTCGCTGGGCAACAAGGGCCGCATGACCGCCGGCGATGTCCAGTGGATGACGGCCGGCAGCGGCATCCTGCACCAGGAGATGCCCAAGGGCGACCCCAACGGCCGCATGCACGGCTTCCAGCTATGGGCCAACCTGCCTGCTTCGTTGAAGATGACCGACCCGCGCTACCAGGACATCCCCTCCAGCGCCATCCCCGAGGTCACCGAGGACGACGGCACCCACGCCCGCATCCTCTGCGGCGAGTTCTGGGGCAAGAAAGGGCCGGTTGAGGGCGTGGCCGCCGACCCGCGCTACGTCGACATCTCGGTGCCGCCGGGCAAGAAGAAGCGGATTCAGGTGGAGACCACGCGCAACGCCTTTGCCTACGTCTTCGCGGGCGCGGGTACCTTCCGCGACGCATCCGACCCGCGCGCGGTGCTGACCGAAAGCGGCGTCGATCCCAACGCGGCCCCGGTTTACGACGCGAAAAACCATTCGCTCGTGCTCTTCGATCGCGGCGACGAGATCGTGGTCCAGGCCGGTCCCGAGGGCATCCGCTTCCTGCTCGTCTCCGGCAAACCGCTGGAGGAGCCCGTAGCCTGGTACGGCCCCATCGTGATGAACACACAGGCCGAATTGCGGCAGGCTATGAGTGAACTGCAGAGCGGCAAGTTCATCAAAAAGTCCGCGCACCAGTAAGCACCAGCCGATCGAAGGCCTGGTCCCACCTGGCTCAAAAACAGAGGCGGCGCCCAATCTACCGGCGCCGCCCTTTCCCCTCTCAAAATCCCTCCATCCCCCGGTCTTCGGTCCCTCAGTCTCTCTATTCAAACCAGGGCGATGCCGGTACACCGTCCCGCCGGCCTTCTCTCGCGCTCCTCGCCGGGCCGGGTGCGGCGGGCGGCTGCCCCTTCGTCAGCGGTGGGTTGACAGGCAAGCGGAGTTCAACAACAATCCTGCTGTCCTGGTAAATCAACTGGGTCCAATTCCAAAAAGCTGAACATTCCCCAATTGGAGGTCAAGGTATGACTGCAACACGAGTTCTCGCAATCTCGGTGGCCGGAGGCATTCTCGCCCTGGGCGCCGCTGCCCAGAACAACCGCGTCACCCCGACAGAAGCGGATCGTCAGGCGGCTAAAACCGCGAAAACAGGCGTGATTCACCCCCTGCCTGCCCAAACACCCATCGCCGCGACCAAACTCCAAAAAGAGACAGCCTCCAAGGCCGCCCGGCCGGCCGATCCACCCACCCTCCTGCCTGGCCCTGGACCGCGTTATCCCGCCGATCTCTCCTACCTGGGAGGCGCGGTCGTAGCCGACGCCCAATTCCATGCCATCTACCTGCTGAATAGTTTCACCGGATCTACGGGCTGCACGGAGACCACGATTGCCAGTTGCTGGGGCAATCCCGAAGGCTTCCTGAAGGATCTCGGCAAAAGTGATTTCATCCACGTCGCAGACCAGTACATCGGCCGGTACGATAACAACCGTTACACGGTAGGCGGGAATGCTGCCGCCACCTTCACGCCGTTGCCCCACGAACTCACCGATGCGGACGTGCTTGCGGTGGTCCATGCGGTTGCCGTGGAATTGGGTTACCCCACCGGCTACGGAAACATATTCCACGTCTTCCTTCCCCGCGGCACCGACGAGTGCTTCGACAGCACCTACTCCGAGTGCTACTCCCCCGACATCCCCAGCACCTTCTACTACTGCGGTTATCACAACAGTGTCGACTTCACCGACATCGGCCACGTGCTCTACTCGGTCGAGCCCTATCAAAACGTCCCCGGATGCTCCGTCCCCCCGGGAACTCCCAATGGGCAGGTCGCGGACTCCACCAACAACGTTCTTTCGCACGAAACCTTCGAGACCATCACCGATCCCGACGGGACAGCCTGGATCAACATTCAGGCGGTCGCGCTCTATGGCGCCGAAATCGGGGATGAATGCGAATTCGAGATCGCGCTCTCCCCAACCGCCGGTTACTTCAATCCGTCCGTATTCCATATCGGGGGCAAGAAGTACGCCGTCCAGCCCGAGTACAGCAACCGTGGCCACTCGTGTGCGACTTCACCCGATGAATAGCCACAACTCGTGATGAAGGGGGGAAGACCATCCACGGTCTTCCCTCTCACTTGCCGAAAGGGTCATTCGGGCGGCAAGCCGGTTCCTGAAAGAGCCGTCGGGCGGTAGGCCGGGGATTTATCCCCGGTATAACGGATGCACAATCAACGTGGGCCGGTAGGGATGGGTTTCAACCCATCCATTTATCCCCTGAGGTATGCTTTTCGGGCATTTCGCCCGAAGTGATCTTCTCCTTCCCGCGGCAGCTTTCTCCCCGCAACGGAACCAGGTCTCTCGCCCCTGCGTACTCCCCGAGATAACCGCTCGCCCGAGCGGGCGCACGACCTCTCGTTCTCGACACAAAAGGGGGTAAAGCATGAACGGCAACCTACGGCTCGCTCTGCGGCAATTGCGCAAGTCTCCGGGATTCACGGTCACCGCGGTGCTCACCCTGGCCTTGGCCATCGGCGCCAATGCTGTCGTCTTCAGCGTGCTCAACGCCCTCGTACTGCGCCCGCTGAACGTGCCCCACTCTGAAAACCTCTACATGCTGCAGCGCGCCTTCGAACGCGGAAACTCTCCCTCGCAGTCCTATCCCGACTATCTCGACCTGCGTGACCGCAACCGCAGCTTCGAATCTCTCGTGTCTTACGACATTGGCGGCGGCGTCGGGCTCGACACCGGCGGCGGAAACCCCACCGTGGTGTGGCCGTACGCGGTCAGCGGCAACTACTTCGACGCGCTCGGCGTTCAGCCCTTTCTGGGGCGCTTGATCCATGGCTCCGATGAGCACGGCAAAAACAGCGTGCCCTTTGTGGTGCTGAGCTACGCTCTCTGGCACACCCGTTTCAACAGCGATCCCGCCGCGGTCGGGCGCACCGTGCAGATCAACAAGCATCCTTACGTGGTTGCAGGCGTCGCCCCTGCCAGTTTCCGCGGGACGGAGCTCTTCTTCGCGCCCGACTTGTTCACGCCCCTGGTCGACATCCCGCAGATGAACGGATGGGACCCGATCAATGAACGCGGAGACCACTTCACCTGGGTCATGGGCCACTTGAAGCCCGGCGTTACCCCGGCCGCCGCGACCGCGGATCTCAACGCCATCGCCGCTACGATGACGAAATCGTATCCCCGTGAGGACGATGGTCTGAAGTTCACCCTGGCTCGCCCTGGCCTGGTGGGCGATACGCTGGGCAAGCCGGCACGCGCCTTTATGGCCGGCCTCATGCTCCTCGCGGGACTCATCCTGCTGGCCGCCTGCGCCAATCTTGGCAGCCTGTTTGCCGCCCGGGCTGCCGATCGTTCGCGCGAGATTGCCGTGCGCATGGCCCTCGGCTCGCCGCGCAAACTCATCTTCCGCCAGCTTTTCACCGAGGCCATTCTGGTTTCGGTGGCCGGCGGCATCGTCGGCACCGCCGGCGCCGTGGTCATTCTGCGCGTGCTCAGCACCTGGCATCCTGTCCCGGGAATTCCCATCAACGTCCCGGTCAATCCTGACGTCAATACCTACGTCCTGGCATTGTTGCTGGCCTTGTTCAGCGGGTTCCTTTTCGGCGTGGTTCCGGTTCGCCAGGTCCTGCGTTCGGACCCCTGGCAAATCATCCGCTCGGGCTCGTCGGGTCTCGGCACCCAGCGCCGCCTCACGTTGCGCGACGTGCTCCTGGCCCTGCAAATCGCCATCTGCGCTGTGCTGGTTACCTCCTCGTTGGTCGCCGTACGCGGTCTGGCACGCTCGCTGCACAGTGAATTCGGTTTCCAGCCACAGGGGGCCGTACTGGTGAAGACCAATCTGCAAATGGCCGGGTACGAAGGCGATCAGCGCCCGCAGATGCAGCGGCGGATGATCGATGCCGCGGCGTCTATTCCCGGCGTCAGCGCCGCCGGGTATGCCGACCGGCTGCCGCTCAGTATCGGTGGCAACGACTCCTCGGTTTACAAAGACAACGTCACGGATTTCCGGCCCTCCAATTCCTCTGGCGATGCGCAGCAGTTCAATGTTTCGCCGGACTACTTCCGTGCCGCCGGCACCACGCTTCTCGCCGGCCGCTCCTTCACGCTCAACGACGACAAGAAGGCTCCCACGGTCGCGGTCGTCAATCGAGAATTTGCCCGCAAGGTACTCGGCTCCGTCGACAAGGCCGTGGGCAGTCACTTCAAGATCTGGGGCGGTACCCGGGTTGAAGTGGTCGGCGTTGTCGAGGACGGCAAATACGAAACCCTGACCGAAGAGCCGCAGCCGGCCATGTTCTATTCCTTCCTGCAGCAGCAATCCAACGAAGCGTGGCTCATCGTTCGCTCCAACCGCGACGCGCAGGAGATCGCCGCCGCCCTGCAGCGGTCCATGCACAGCATCGATCCGGTGCTCCCGCTCGAAATCCGAACCTGGAACAACGAACTCGATTCCGCGCTCTTTGCCGCCCGCGTCGCCACCGTATCGCTGGGCGTTCTCGGCATGCTGGGCGCCATGCTCGCCATCACCGGCATCTTCGGCATGGCTTCTTACGCGGTCAGCAAGCGCCTGCGCGAACTCGGCATCCGCGTGGCGCTCGGAGCCAATCACGGCAAGGTGCTGGGCGCCGCGCTGGGCCGCGCTTTCCGTCTGCTGGCCATCGGCTCCATCGCGGGCATGATTCTTGGCGTGCTGGCCACCCGCGTGCTCTCGTCCATCGTTTACCAGGCCACGCCCAAAGATCCGGTCGTGCTGGGTGGCGTCATCCTCACTATGCTGGCCGTAGGCCTGGTCGCCGCCTGGATTCCAGCCCGCCACGCCCTCGCCGTCGATCCCATGATCCTGCTCCGCGAAGAATAGATTCGCAACCGGACCCGCTGGGCTGGGAGCCCCTGATGTTACTTGGATGGCTTGGCCTTCAGATCAATTTCTTTCCAGGTCCCGTTGTTTTCCAGTTCCACTTTGCGGACCGCGATGTCCCCGTTGTGATCGACACCGGTGACCCGCACTTGCGATCCAACATACGGCGCCAGCACCACAGAGGCAGCGACAAGCACATGGAACGCATTCTCTTTGGTAACAAGACCGGCCGGGTCGCCACGCCTTAGACAAAAGGTACCGCAGCCCTTTCTGCCGCCCATGTCGTTCCCCGTCGGATGATTGGGGCTTCCCAGGTAGCAGGAGCTGGAGACAAGTGTTCCCTCCAGGGTCACATTGTCCTCAGCCGTTGCAGACATACAACTCAAAGCCAACGCAGATGCCACAAGAGCGAGCTTGATTTTCATCGCTTCCTCTCCTTTGTCTCTATCCCCGATCACGAGCGTGAAGTCACGCTGGTCGATCATCTGAAAAACGGAAAAATATTAGCAACGCAATTACGCGAATGCAACAAAAGAAATTGGGGCAGCTGAGCGCGAAGCGCTTCCTCGCCGCGCCGGGTCCAACCTGGCCGCATGGATCGCGAATCCAGGCGCCGAAATCGCTCGGAAACGTCCGTCCTCAAAAAGATGTCAAGAGCCCCCCTTGTGGAAAAAGCTCGTAAGTGGCTCATTCCACAACTAAAAAATATTTTCAAAATTTAGGTATTAATTATTCGAACCTGCCATACTTGAAATAGTCATAAAAAAGCCCGCCAGCGAGCGGGCTTTTTTATTGCGCAAGGAGGCGAGGAGAGGATGGGAGCACCGCACAAATTCCGGTTGGCAGGGTCTTTCTACTCCCTACTCCCGACCCCCTGTCTTTTTACACTTCTTCACTTCTTCACCAGTTCACTTCGTCGGCTCATCGTTCTGACCACTGACCACTGTTCACTGACAACTTGTGTTTTAGATCACGGTCAGCACAAATTCCCCCCTTTTTTGTGTGCAATCCGATGAAAGCATGGAAGTTGACCGTTTTTTTTCGTGCGTGTGCGCGCGCCTACGGCATTTTCGAGTGGGGCGCCACGCAGCTAGAAGTGATTCAGATCAAGGGAACGCTGATGATGGTGAAAAACGTACCGCCCGATCATCCATCCAACGGCGCTGCCCACCAGCACATCGGAGGGGAAATGTTGTTTGGCCAGAACCCGCGTAACGCTGACGCCGGTTGCCATGCCGTAGACGGCAATATCGGTGAGGGCGCCGGGATACTCCGAAGCAATCACCGCGGCCGACGACCAGGCCAGGATGCTGTGGTTCGACGGAAACGAGGAACCGGTACCCACGCTGGTCTGGAAGAACTTTCCCCTGGCGCCGTCCACGGTAGGCCGCTCGCGCAGGGCAACAAGCTTCATCACCTCGTTGACCGCAAGGCTGTCAACCATGGCTTCGCCGCCGAGAATGCCGGTCTCCTCAGCCTGCGAACTGTGGCGCAGCTTGCCCAGCCCGTACAGGCCGACAGGAATGGCCACGAAGGCGCCTACCAGCCCGTTGGAAGCGGTGTCAGAGTGGCTGTTCAGCGAGGCGTCCTGGAGCCGAGACGACGACATCACCTGGCGATCGGTGGTGATGGCGACCGTGGTGGCGAGAACCAGCACGATCGGCCCGGCAACATTCGACGGGCGCAGGCGAAAGGGGCTGGTCCAGATCGCCTCCTGGTCCTTGAGGAGGTTGCGCGGCGTGTTGCCGAGCGTTGCCGCATCTTTCGGCCCGACCTCAATCGACTTGGGCACGTCCGGCAGATCGCTGGGTTGTTGCGCGAAGACCGGGACGGAGGCGAGAAGCACGGAGAACACGAGAATGCCCAGGCGTAAAGGGAGCTTGTTTGAAGTTTGCATCGTTTGATTCATTGTCCTGCAGCGCATGAGGTCCTGCGAAACCAAATCGGGTGAGCGGGGCTACTTGACCGTTGTGGACATCTCGGCGAGATAGACGGCGGTGTAGTCGAGATAGTTCTGGGCGTACTCGAGAATAAGCTTGCGGTCGGCGTCGCCGAGTTCGCGGCGAAGCTTGCCGGGCACGCCGGCCCAGAGGGTGCGCGGCGGGACGACGGTGTGCTCGGGAAGCACGGCGCCGGCGGCGATGATGCTGCCTTCGCCGATGCGGCAGTCATTGAGAATGGTCACGCCCATGCCGATGAGGCACGCATCCTCAACCACGCAGCCGTGCACGGTGGCGTTGTGGCCGATGGTGACCCAGTCGCCGACGGTGACGGCGTAGAGATGGCGCTGCCCGTGGAGCACGGCGCAGTCCTGCACGTTGGAGTTGGAGCCGACGCGGATGGAGTTCACGTCGCCGCGGAGCACGGCGTTCATCCACACGGAGGAGTTTTCTCCCAGCTCGACGTCGCCCGACACCTGCGCGGACAGATCGACGTAGCAGGTGGAGGGAATGCGGGGCAGCCGGCCCTGGTAACTGCGGATCATGGGTGGAAAAGACCTCCTCAAAGAAGTTTAGAGCACTGGCGGAGGAGGCATGGGCGGGGCGAGCCGGGACCAGAGGCCCGTCGGCGCGATCCACCCTTCGGGGGCGGGTGGATCGCGCAGGGATGCTTCAACTGATGGTTCGAGCGGCGAGGTTGATGGTGACGACATCGTCGGGCGTCTTGGTCGTTCCTCCATCGGATTGGGGATGGAACTCGATGGTCATGGTGGTTGCGTTCACGATGACGCGCAGATAACCGTAGTCCGTATCGTCGTAGCTTTCGAGGGTGAGCGTGCTGTCGATCTTGTAGGGAGTGCGGACTGTCGACCGCATGGCGCTGAGAGGCGAATGGCCGCCGCAACCGGCGACCATAAAGGGAATCTGGAAGGCATTCACGAGGCGGGTGTAGCGCTGATAGTTGTGAGCGTGACCGGAGAAGACGGCGTGGGGCCAGACGCCGGCGGCGGTGCAGGCAGTGTCGATATCGGCGAGCATCAAGGGGCTGCCACCGTGATTGGTGCCCCCCGTAAATGGGGGATGGTGCACGGCGATGATGACAGCGCCGGCGTAGCTTTCGGTCTTGACGCGCTCGAGAGCCGTGGTGAGGAAGGTGATCTGCCGCTGGTCGAGGGTGGGATAGGTGCCGCCCTGATTGGAGATGACGCCCGGATCTTCGAGCACGTTGCTATAGACGCCCAGGATGCGGACGAACGGGGCGTCGAAGGTGTAGTAGACGCCGGGCTGAATCATGGTGGTGCGGCTGAGGGCGCCGGCATCGGGCGAGGGAGCGGGCGCGGAGGAGCAGAAGTTTCGCAGGTAGGCTTCGAGGGTGGTTTCCGGATCCGTGGGGTACACGATTCCGTCGTGGTTGCCGGGGATGCCGAGGATGGGCGCGGGATAATTGCGGTAGGGTTCGAAAAACTGATCGTAGTAGTATTCGCTTTCGCCGAAGTAATACACGGCGTCGCCGAGGTGGTAGTAGAACGAGGGGACGTCCGCTGGATTGGCTTCGGTGAAGTCGGTGACCATCTTGTCGGCCACCAGCGATTGCGTTGCGGGACCGACGACGCTGCCGGTGTCGCCGACGCTGTGAAAGACGATCTGCCCGGAGGCCTGGATGGTCTGGGTGATGGCAGCGCCACGGCTTCCATAGACCTGGGCCAGGGTCAGGATCGGCTCCGTCGCCCCGCCCGCCGGTTGTGGCACGGGCAGCACGCCCTTAACGTCCGGCTGGCTTTGGTCGGTGACCGGATCCTTGAACCCGGTGGGGTCTGGGGAAGGTTGCGGCTGCCCGAAAACGGGGTCTCCGGTGGCCCGCGTGGGCGGAGTGGGGACGGCGGGATGTTTCTTTGTGGGTTGGTGGGACGAAGGCTTATGGGGTTTAGCCATCGGTCGGGACCTCCTGCCGGGGAAGTATACCGACTCTCGATGCGGACGAGGATGAATAGCGGTTTGAAAGCCGCTGCGGCGCCGGCCTGATCGCGGCGATTGCCGATATTTTGCGGGACCGAAAAAAATCGTTTGTTTTAGGCGAGATGGGGGTAGCATAAAGCGGCGATTGTTGATGCCGACCCCCATCATCCGGCCCGAAGAGATCATGGTTACTCCTGCAGCCGGCGAGAGAGTATCGATGAATGATTCATTCACTGGCGAGAGTTGGCCAGCCACCTGGCCGAAGCGAGTTGGTGTGACCGACATGAAGGAGATCAACCGGGAAACGAAACCGTTCGTCGAGTTCTACAAGGATATAGCGACTGGGATTGAGAATCATATTGTGAACAAGGTGCATTCTTCCGGGAAAGCCGACTTCATCCGGTTTCTCTGTTGCGGCTTCTGGTGGGAATACGAGGAATGGCGGCACGCGCCGGTGGCGAGTTTTTTGCAGAGAGCGCACGGACGCGCCATCAAGGCGCTCGGCGTTGCCTGTCAAGCCTACTTCCACATGGCTTACGATCTTCCGAGAGTGATTGCCGACGCGCTTACAGCGAACCCGCCGATATCTCTCGATGTCTTTACCGCCCGGGATACTTTCTACGAGATGGATTACCTGTTTGAGCCTGTGCTTAAGGCGCAATTTCGCAATCCAAAGTCGGTCGGTTTTTTTGCGCGTGTGGCGAAGCTCGTGCCCGGAGATTCGTTTTCGCTGCATGGCATCGCCGCTGTATGGGTTCTTGCCATCCGGGCTAGGTCTTTCCATCACGGAGAGATACTCACGAGAGCTCAGGCGATAAGCAGGTCAGACCGTGACAAAATAGAAGCGGAGTTACAGAGAGTTGTTATCGTGACCATGGATGAGACTCTGAAGCACAAGCTTAACCCGGCCTCCTGGTTCAGCATCCTGAAATCCCCATCCATCCGTTGTATATCCTTCCCGACCTTACTTTTCTGTATAGCTTCGCTTTTGGGAACCGACGCCTGGTCTCATGTTGGGCTGCCCTGGAAGATAGCCATCGGGGCAGGCGCTTCAGCAGGCACTTACATTCTTTCTGCGTATGTTGGATTGCTCCGGCTTGTGGCCCGAATCGGATCGCAGGTGGCAGACGCAACGGAACGCGTGATGCAGGACGCCAGCCTGCTGTATCCCGTCAAGACGGTCGAGTAAGCCGGGCGACTCGCACCAGGCGCGACGAATCATTTGTCGCCCTCGGCTAACAGCGAGCGTTAAGTCGCAGCACTCTATTACTGACCTCGAGTCTCGTGTTCAATTCTCCGCACGCCCCTCTGGGGCGAGTTCCGATCGTTTCGCAGCAGGATTCTTGGCCGCTGCGCCTTGCGAGCAATCGATGCAGAAGCAGTCTCTTCTGCAGATTCCGCGTCTCCTGTGAAACGGTAGCCCGCCTTGCGCCACCATCTCCTCCAAGGAAGCTGCTCCGCCAAGAAGGGTGCAATTCGCCATCGCTGCAATTGGCGGCTCACTCGTCCGACTCCGATTTCCCCAAAAGGAGATATCAACATGAGCAAGGAATCTTCTCATTCCGGCTGCCCGGTCAAGCACACGGGCTCCTATGTTCCACCTCGTTTCCAGCAAGGGCCGATCACGACGGCGCTGAATCTCGGTCCGCTTGCTTCTCTGCCTGGCAGTTGGAGAGGGAACGGCTTCAATGCGATCTGGCGTCCTGACAACCCAGAATCGGAACCGGTGGGCGGCCAGATCAAGCGCTTCCTGGAACTGAACCTGACCAGCGAGACGTTCGACTTCCACGTGATCCCCGGAGTGGTGCCCAACCGGGGGCTGAACCCGCAGACCGATTTGAGCCTTTACGGCCTTCATTACCTGCAGCGGGTGAGCGACGCCGACTTGCCTCCTTTCTCGACCGCCGGAGAGGCGCTTCATATCGAGCCGGGGCTCTTCATGAACGTGCCTGCGAGCCAGACGCCCGAGAATCCTGCCTCCATCGTGCGCATGGCGAGCATCCCGCATGGAGTTACGGTTCTGATGCAGGGGCCGACTCCGAGTTCCGTTGCGGTTCCGGGGCCACCGACCATTCCGCCCATCTTCCCGCTCCCGGAGTTTCCGGCGTTCGTTCCGATGCCGCCTCCGGACGGTCTCGGCATTCAGCCGGTCAACCTGCCGGTGCAGCAGCCGCCGGTCGAGCACCAGATCCCGGAGGTCACGTTAAGCAACGATGTTGCCGGGTCGCAGAGCAACGGCCCCTACCCGCCATCCATCCCTCAAAGCTACGTCGACGATCCCAACGTGGTATTGAGGAATGCGATAGCTTCGCAGGATATTCTGGGCACCATTACCATCAATCTCGATTCGACCGCGGCCAGCGCGGAGATCGCGAACATTCCGTTCCTGGGCAACCTGGCCAATACTTACAACGCTCCATTTGCGGCCAATGCCTTTGTGGAGTCGGCGCGCGCCACCTTCTGGATTGAGTGGGTGCGGGTGCCAGGTTATCCACCAGTCAAGAAGCCTGATTGTATTGACTCGGAGCTACTGAGGATTGAGCCGTTCTGGCCGGAACGAACCTACCTGCAGTTGCAGTACTCCCAGGTAGTGATCCTGGTTTTCAATAAGGTCCGCTGGCCACATGTCACCGTCGCGACGCTCACGCTGAGCGCCGGATAGTCTCCCAAGCCGGCGGCGCTTCGCCCGGGCGCAATCGCCGCCGGTTATGAATGCCGCTTATTTTGTGCGCGGGGCGCATGGGAAGCGTCCAGGCAAACATGACGCCGCCGCTTCCGCTCACCAGATATTGCTGCCCGTCGAGTTCATACGTGATGGGAGAGGTTTGCATGGGAGCTCCGGTTTGCGCGTGCCACAGGGTTGAACCGTCGGAGGTGAGCAAGGCCAGTATGTTTCCGGTGGAATCTCCGGTAAACGTCAATCCTCCATCGGTGGTGAGCACGCCTGCGCCGGAGCCGCCCCGGCCGACTTCGTGAGTCCAGCGAATTTTGCCCGACTCGTAATCGATAGCTTCGATCACGCCTTTTCCCCACACATCGTAATCGGCGCCTGCCCATCCGTAGGCGCCGTCCTCCGGCTTGGCAAAGTAGATGCTCCAGCTGGGATGCGCATCGACAATAAACAACCCGGTCTTTGGATCGAAGCTCGGCGAACGGTAATTGGTCAAGCCGCCTTCGTCGGGTGCGATCAACCTTCCGTCGCGCTTGGGATCCTTGTCAGGATTGGGAATGGGGCGGCCTTCCTTGTCAACGCCGAGAGCCCAGTTTGCCGGCCCATAGGGCGTGGTCAGCAGGCTCTTTCCATTGGTGCGGTCGAGGACAAAGAAGTAGCCATTGCGCGAACTCTGCATGAGCATTTTTCTGGGTTGGCCATGAAAGTTGGCGTCTACCAGCACGGGCGTCTCGACGGCGTCCCAGTCATGCGTGTCGTGCGGCGAGGCGGAGAATCCCCATGCCAGCCTGCCGGAGTCGGGGTTGATGGCCACAATGGAGCAGGTCCAGGTGTTGTCTCCGGGCCGCACGTTGCCGTTCAGCACCGGGGTGGGATTGCCGGTACCCCAATAGACAAGATTGAGATCGGGATCGTAGGTGCCGGTCATCCAGGTCATGCCGCCGGTAGGGGCGTTGGGCGTGCCGGCAGGCGGAGTGGCGAGCCATTGCCACTGCAGCGCGCCGCTCTCCGGCTCGAACGATCGCAGCAGGCCGGGGATGTTATCGAGATCGCCGCCCACGCCGACAATCACGTGGTCATTGACGACCAGCGGGCGCCATGGTGGACCAATAGCCCTTCTTGACGTCGGCGATTACCCTGTCCCAGCGAAGGCTGCCGTCTTTCGCATTGAGCGACAGCAGGTGCGCGTCGGGAGTGGTGAAGAAGAGCCACCCTTTGTACATGGCCACGCCGCGATGACCGATGTGGTCGCCTTCGGTGGTGGGATGGTTGAAGTGCCAGATCATGTGTCCCGAGCGGGCGTCCACGGCCCAGATGTTGTCAGGAACCGTGAAGTAAAGGATTCCGTCGACAAGCAGCGGCGACGACTTGATGGGGGCTGCCTGGTTGGTCTGAAATGCCCAGGCAAGACCAAGGGAACTCACATTGGAGGGCGCGATCTGGGTGAGGCGGCTGTGGCGCTCGCCGGAATAGTCTCCGTGATAGAGGGGCCACGTGTCGGTTGCTGGATGCAGCAAGCTGGCGGGATCCAATTCCTGACTGGTTAACGGGCGCGAGCCGGAAGCCACACTGAAAAAGACAGCAAGCACTACGACAAGTTTGAATCTTTTCACGGAGAGACCTCTTTGCCTAAGTCGCAGAGCGCCTTGCACGTCTCATTTTAGCGTTTGCTGATACGCCGCCCGGGCGTTCGCCGGTCTCTGAGGTTGGTTGAAGAATTGTCAGGAAGGGCAATAGGAGTTGGGATCGCGGAGATGGCTGAGTTCGGGAGCATAGGTAAATGTGCCGTTGCCGTTGCCGAGCATGACTTCGTAGTTGCTGTCATCCTCGCTGGTGATTACCAGGTCGGTGATGCCGTCGCCGTTGAAGTCTGCCGTCGCGATACGGAATTCGGTTCCTTTTCGCGGCAACTCGAACGACCAGGTGAAGCGGAACGAGCCATCGCCGGCGCCGAGAAGGATGGCGGCGGAGTTCGATCGGAAATCGGAGACGACAAGGTCAAGTTTGCCGTTGTGGGTAAAGTCGCCGACGGCGAGGGACGCCACGGATCCGAGGGTGGAGATGTTGCGCGCGGCCGCCAGATTGCCCTTGCCATCGCCAAGAAACTCCAGGATCGCGCCACCGGCGTCCCCCACAATTACGTCGAGGTTGTGGTCTCCATTGAAGTCGCCGATAACCAGCGCGCGGGGATTGTTGCCGATGGGGTGATGCGACGGCACATTCCGGAATGTGCCGTCGGCCTGCCCAAGTTGGACGGTCAAGAAGTACTGGCCGGAGTCTTTGCCATCAGCCGGCGTCGCTTTCACGATGTCGGCAATTCCGTCCCGGTTGAAGTCTCCCGTCGCCAGAACGGGGGACGTTTCCGCGGGGTCGTCGCTTAAACCCGTGCCGGCGTGGGCTGCGGCCGCGGTGGCGGCGACCAGGAGAGCGATCGTCAAATAGGCGGGATGGCTCAAGGGATCATTCTCCAGGGGAAAGGCCGGCATCTGCCGCGCGCTTTCTTGAGCTTCCTGTAGTATCGCTCATCGGCGAGCTCGCGGAGCGGAAGGGGTGCCTGACTGTTGGACACGGTTTCGGCGGCTCCGAGGGAAACGCGGCGGCCCGGGTTGTTGGTGGGGCTGGAGATGACGCATTTCCTGAGCAGGCTCACTCGCGGATTTTCGTTCTGATGTTGAGGAGTAAGGCCGCCTGTCGGAAGGGCCTTTCCGATGGCGAAAAGAAAGCCCTCCATTTCATTCACAGCCGGGACGATGACGGATGAGGGCGTCTGGCGGGAGCGGTATCGCTTTGCGTGGCTGTATTTGCCGGTCTCCAGGCCCAAGATGACGGCCAGATTACAAACTAAAGGAGCTAGGGTTTTCCCTAGCTATGTAGGGAAAAGTAATGGCGTAGGCTTCAGCGAAGGATTTGGGGGCCAGGGTCACTGCGCGGAGGGCTCGAAGCAAAGGGCTCGGTTTTGAAGCGGGATCCAATTGCAATTCACCAACGCGCTGCGTGAGAACTTGGAGTGAGCTTTCACAAGTTGCGTGATTCCAGTATCATAAGCATTGCCCCTTTGGCAGGTTTGGAGGTGGGAAGTTTTGGCAGAGGTTCGTGTTCAAGAAGGCGAGCCGCTCGAAAATGCGTTGCGCCGTTTCAAGCGCAAGGTTCAGCAGGAAGACATCATCAAGGAAGTGAAGCGTCATTCCTACTATCTGAAACCCGGCGAGAAGCGTCGCGTGAAGGCGGCACTCGCACGCAAGCGGAATCGCAAGAAGGCTCGCAAGGAGCAGGACTAATTGATCGGATTGCCGGAGCGGCATGGGGTCGCTCCGGCGGTCTGAAATGAGGCCGAAGCTTTACGCGTTGAGGTTTCTGCAAGCCCCAGCCGGACAGGAACGATGGGGTGAAGTCGCAACGGGGTTTTCGAACGCAGGACCCTGCGCCGGTTTCGACTGGCGCTACCTTCCGGTCTTTCCACCATGGGAAGACAATTTGTGCCGCCCCTCTTCGCGGCCCGGGCCCGTGTTGGGAAAGACGAACGAGACAGGGAACGGGACGGCAGTTCTTGAGACATGGCCGATTCAGATCGTTGCCCTGCGTTCGGGGAAGCCGGCCATGGAATTCATCGATCGTGTCCTGAAGTGCATTGATTGCGGGGAAGAATTCGTCTTCACTGCGGGCGAGCAGTTGTTTTTCCACGATAAACAATTCAAGAACGATCCCAAGCGCTGCAAGCAGTGCAAGGCGAAGCGCGCCAACGGGGGTCCGCGGGTGCGCACCGAGACGCGCACCAAGTGCTCAGCCTGCGGTGAGGACACGACCGTCCCGTTCCGTCCTACGCAGGGAAGGCCGGTGTTATGCCGATCGTGCTTCCAGAAGGTGCAGGCTGTACCACCCGCCGCGCCGCCTCCAGGAGCCACGGCCGGCCCCGGATAGGGTCTGGCGCGTGGTAGGGGAGTGGATTACTTGGCGGGTTTAAGCGCGCGATGCCCGATGTCGCGCCGATAATACATGCCCTCAAAATGAATTTCGCCGAGTGCCTGATAGGCGCGATCGAGCGCCAATTGGAGCGAGTCGGCTACCGCGGTTACTCCCAGGACACGGCCGCCGCTGGTGGCGACGCCGTCCTGCGCTGGCGCGGTGCCGGAGTGAAAGACTTCGACGCCGGGGATGCGCGATGCGGAGTCGAGTCCGGAGATGGGGAAGCCGGTTTTGTAGCTGCCGGGATAGCCGGATGAACTGGCGATGACGCAGGCCGAAGCTCCCTGGCTCCAGCGAAGCTCGGTTTCGGCGAGACGTCCGTCGACGCAGGCCTCCAGGGCGTCGAGCAGGTCGCTGTCGAGGCGCATGAGGATGGCCTGGGTTTCAGGATCACCGAAGCGCGCGTTGAACTCGAGGACTTGAGGGCCGCGCGCGGTCATCATGAGGCCGCAATAAAGGACGCCGACGAAGGGGGTCTCCTCTTCAGCCATGCCGCGGATGGTGGGTTCGGCGATGTGATGGAGGATCCACTCGCACATGGCGGGGTCGAGCAGGGTATCAGTGGAGTAGACGCCCATGCCGCCGGTGTTGGGGCCGGTGTCGCCTTCGCCGATGCGCTTGTGGTCCTGGGCGGGGACGAGAGGGGCGACGTGCTTGCCGTCGCTCAGGCAGAGGAAGCTGATCTCGTCGCCCTCGAGGAACTCTTCGATGACGACCTGGCGCTCTTGTTCGCCGAGGAGCGCACCCGTGAACAGGCCCTGCGCGGCTTCGAGGGCGGTGCGTCGCGACTGGCACATGATGACGCCTTTGCCGGCGGCGAGGCCGTCGGCCTTGACGACGATGGGGGCATGAAACATGTCGATGGCTTGTTCAAGTTCGGCGGGACTGCTGCAGACGGCGTAGCGCGCGGTGGGAATGGTGTGGCGCTGGAGGAAGCGCTTGGCGAAGCCTTTGCTGGATTCGAGCATGGCGGCCTCGCGGGTGGGTCCAAAGACGCGGAAACCACGGGCCTGGAGGGCGTCGACGATGCCGAGGGCAAGAGGGAGTTCCGGGCCAACGATGGTGAGGCCGGGCTGTTCGGCTTCGACCACAGCGATCATTGATTCCAGGCTCTTCAAATCGGCGGGAACACAGCGCGCGATGCGTGCCATGCCGCCGTTGCCCGGGGCGCAGACAACCTGGGTGACGCGCTTGCTGCGGTTCACAGACCAGGCCAGCGCATGTTCGCGGCCGCCGGAACCAAGGATCAGGACTTTCATTTCTCGCCTCTACGGGCTCGGTGATTTGCCGATGCTCCGAAAGGTTAATGGTCGGCAATGGGGCTGGGTCACGTCAAACTCGAGTCGTCGGGTACGAAACCGCGAATCCTATACTGGATTGGAAAGAGGCGTGATGGACCGGCGCATCAAGCCGCATCTCGAGCAGCTGGAAGCGCAGACACGGCGTGCGGAGCAGCAGCGCGCTTTCCGGCGCAACCAGATCTTCGGCTTGCTGATTGTTGCGGTGTTGGTGATCCTGTGGACGCTGTTTCACACCAATCGCGCGTGGATCTTCCCCACCGGCTGGTGGCGCCCGTGAGTCCTGCGCGGACTCCTGCGCAGACGGCGGGCGGTGCTTCGCGCGATGATGCGGGGCTGGCTGGGCATGTGGCGAAAGCAGTGAGCGGGGAGCCGCTGGCGGTGCTGCTTCTGGGGCCGACGGGGAGCGGGAAGACGGCGCTTTCGCTGGCTCTCGCGGAGCGCTTCAACGGCGAAATCGTGAGCTGCGACTCGGTGGCGGTCTATCGCGGGATGGACCTTGGGTCTGCCAAGCCAACGGCTGCCGAGCGGGCGCGCGTGCCGCACCACCTGATTGACGTGGCCGATCCCGATCAGCCGTTTACGGCAGGAGCTTACAGCCGTGCGGCGCGGGCGGCGATGTACGAGATTACAGCGCGGGGCCGGCTACCGATTGTGACCGGGGGAACGGGGCTGTATCTACGCGCTCTGACCGAAGGGCTGTTTGCCGGACCGGAGCGGCACCCGGACCTGCGGGAGCGATTGCGGGGCAGCGGAGAAAAGCGTGGCGGCGCATGGCTGCATCGGGTGCTGTCTCGGCTCGATCCCGCATCCGCCGCGCGCATTCACGCCAATGACACCCCCAAATTGATCCGCGCCATCGAGGTATGCCTGGCGGGGAGACGGCCCATGTCTCAGGTGCTGGCTTCTGAGGCCGAGGCACGCGATCCGTTGACAGGCTTTCGGCTCCTGCGCATCGGACTGAACCCGCCGCGGGCCGCGCTGTACGAGCGGCTGAACCGGCGCTGTGCGGCGATGTTCGCTGCCGGCCTGGTGCAGGAGACACGGGCATTGCTGGCCTGCTATGGACGAGTGAAAGCGCTGGACTCGCTGGGGTACCGGCAGGCGTGTTCGATCCTGCTTGGAGGACTGAGCGAGAAGGCGGCGATCGCCGAGGCGCAGCAGGGGCATCGCAACTACGCCAAACGGCAGCTGACCTGGTTTCGCCGCGAGCCGGATGTGCGCTGGATCGAAGATTTCGGCGATGCCGCCCCGACACTCAATCTGGCTACCGCGCTGGTGAAAGAGGCGCTCGGCGTCCCGGTCAGTGGCCCGGGCCCGGGTTCGCGATAGGAGAACTCGCGACTGGAGCGTCCGCGGGTGGTGTCATGTCGACGATCTTGTATCCCGACGGCACCTCAAAGAGCGCGGGCTGGGGCTCTTCGCGCTTGATGGAGAGAATCGCCACGGTCTGCTTGCCACCGCGGATGTCAATGTGCTCCTCCATCAGATTCATATGCAGGTCCTCGGAGTACCACACCTCGTCGCTGACGGTGACGGGCTTGCCGGTGCCGCTGACTGCGGCGGGGATTGTGCGCGTGGTGCGGGTTCCTTTGGCCTGCATGCCGTTGAGCGTGGTGTAACCCAGGTCCTCGGTCTTCGATCCATCGGGGACCATGCCGGTTCGGGGCGGCGGGATATGCTGCTCGCGGGCGATCCGGGTGGCGGGGTTGAAGATGTAGCTGATCCGCGTGGCGGGATCGAACACATGGACCGCGATCAGCGGCGGCATTCCCTCAGTGCCGGCGGGCATGAGCATGTGGCGCTCGTTGCGGATGCGTCCGCGGGAGTCGCGGGCGATCAGGGTCTGGGTCACGCGCTTTTCGACGGTGCCGTCAGCGAGAGGCTGCTTGCTCTCGATCACGACCGCGGCTGAAAACGGCGCGCCGCCGATGGGCGTGACAAACACGCCGGGGATGAGCGTAAAGGGGCCGGCGTATTGAGGTGGCTGCTCGCGAACCTGCTGGGCGGGCAGGGACACCGCGACGGAGAACAGAAGGAGGAGGAGTTTTGGGCTGAGTCGCATGGGGAACCTCCGCGCCACGCGGCCAGAGTACCACGAATGCGAATCCTTTCCGCTCTCGAGACACTCTTTTCAACAAGGGCCTTGGCCGGTTTCGGGCGGATGGCCCTCCATTTAGACTGAACCGTGGCACGCGGCGCTCGCCGGGGAAGGGAGCGCGGGATGGGAGCAAGGACTTGGCGGACGTTCTGTACGACGTGGCAATTATTGGCAGCGGGCCGGCGGGTTACACCGCGGCGATTCGCGGTGGACAACTGGGGTTGAAGGTCGCGCTGATCGAGGGGGCGAGTGTGCTGGGCGGAACGTGTCTGCACGTGGGCTGTATTCCGACCAAGGCGCTGCTGTTCAACGCGGAGATCTGGGATCACTTGAAGCACGCCGCGGAATATGGCATTGCCGGCATCGGCACGCCGCAACTGGACTGGGCCGCCGTGCAGACCCGCAAGACCGCCATCGTCGACAAGCACACCAAGGGACTCGGGTTCCTGATGAAGAAGAACAAGGTAACGGTGATCTCCGGGTGGGGAAAGCTGACTGGTTCGGCAACGGACGGCGTGCACACGGTGCAGGTGACAGGCGCCGGAGGGGAGGTTCAGCAGATTCAGGCGAAGAACGTGGTACTGGCCATGGGATCGTATGCGCGCATGCTGTTCGACATGAAGCCCGATGAGCGCGTCCTCACCAATATCGAAATCCTGTCACTGAGCGAGCCGCCGAAGTCGTTGATCGTGATTGGCGCGGGCGCGGTGGGTGTGGAATTCGCCTCCATCTTCCGCAGCTTCGGAACCGAGGTAACGATCGTGGAATTTCTGCCGCGCGCCGTGCCGGTAGAGGACGAGGACATTTCGAAGGAGCTGACGCGGCTGTTCAAGAAACGCGGCATCGACATGAATGCCGGCTGCAAGGTGGAGAAGATCGAGAAGACCGAGACCGGTGTCAAGGTGACCTGGACGACTGCGAATGGCAAGACGGTGGAGAAGGAAGCCGAGAAAGTGCTGGTGGCGGTGGGGCGCGGGCCACGGACAACGGAGGCCGGCATTGAGACAACCAAGGTTGAGCTGGACCGCGGCTTTGTAAAGGTAAACGAGGCGCAGCAGACCGCTGAGCCCGGAATTTATGCGATCGGCGACATCGTGGCCGGCCTGCCGCAGCTGGCGCACGTGGGAGCGATGAGCGGCATTGTGGCGGTGTCAAAGATTGCGGGCAAGCCGTTCCGGCCGGTGCGGCGTGATCGCGTTCCGGGAGCGACGTATTCCGATCCGCAGATCGGGTCAGCTGGCTTGACCGAAGCGCAGGCGCGCGAGAAGGGGTACGAGGTGAAGGTGGGCAGGTTCCCCTTTGCCGGCAATTCGAAAGCTTCGATTGTCGACAGCCACGACGGCTTTGTGAAGATCGTGGCCGATGCCAAGTACGGCGAGATCCTGGGCGTGCACATCATCGGCCCGCAGGCAACGGAGTTGATCGCCGAGGCGATCGCGGTGATGGAGCTGGAGGGCACGATCGACGAGCTGATGTTCACGATTCATGCTCATCCCACCCTGGCCGAGGCCATGCTCGACGCGTATGCGGCGGTAGAAGGAATGGCGATCAACGCGTAGGCAGTGCATCCCTATCCGGCGAGCAGATGGTGCACCCCTGGCGAAACACGACAGTATATTCTGAAGTGTTGCCGGGAATAACTCGTTCCAGATCACTGCCCGGGCCCGAAACGGATCAATTATGAGCAAGTCGACAATCGCCATTCATCTACCCGACGGGGCGGTCAAGGAAGTGCCGGCCGGGACGACGCCCCTGGAAATTGCCAACTCGATTTCGCCGCGGCTGGCGGCGGCTTCGGTGGTGGCGCGGATTACTCCGCTGAGCGCCGGCACCGCGACCGGAGACGAAAAGAAGGAGGAGTCGGGCGAGGCGGCGATGTACGCGGCGGAGGACAAGACGGCGCCGCGGCTGGTGGACTTGTCCGCACCATTGAACGAGGACGCGCGAGCTGGAACTGGTGACGGAGCGGGACGCGGAGGCGCTGAAAGTGGTGCGCCATTCGGCTGCGCACGTGATGGCGACGGCCGTGCTGGAGCTGTTTCCGGACGCCAAGCTGGGACACGGGCCAGCCACGGACGCGGGGTTCTTCTACGACTTTTATCGCGAGAAGCCGTTTACGCCGGAGGACCTGGCGCTGATTGAAGCGAAAATGGCGGAGGTGGTGGCGCGCGACGAGAAGTTCGAGCGCGTGTTCGAGTCGCGTGAGCAGGCGTTGGACGAATTCAGCCGTGACGGCGATTTTATGAAGACGCACTTTGTGACGCGGTTCACGGAGCCGGGATCGCAAGTGAGTTTTTATCGCAACGGCAAATTCTTAGACTTTTGCCGCGGGCCGCACGTGCCGTCGACGGGGCGGGTGAAAGCGGTGAAGATCACGAGCCTCGCGGGCGCCTACTGGCTGGGCGACGAGAAGAATCCGCAGCTGCAGCGGATCTACGGCACGGCATTCTTCTCCGCAAAGGAGATGGAGGAGCATTTCAAGCGGCTGGAAGAGGCTGCCAAGCGGGATCACCGCCTTCTGGGCAAGCAGCTTGATCTGTTCAGCATTCAGGAACTGGCGGGCGCGGGGCTTGATTTTCTGGCATCCCAAGGGCGGCATCATCCGCAAAGTAATGGAAGACTGGATGCGCGAGGAATGCCTGCGGCGCGGGTACTTCCTGGTGAACACGCCGCACGTGATGCGACGCGAACTGTGGAAGGTGAGCGGCCACGAAGGGTTCTACGCGGACAATATGTACACGCCGATGGAGTTGGACGATGCCGAGTACCGGCTGAAGCCGATGAATTGCCCCGGCCATATTCTTATCTACAAGAATTCACCGAAGAGCTACCGCGACCTGCCCCAGCGCTACGCCGAGCTTGGCAACGTGTATCGCTACGAGCGCTCCGGTACGATGCACGGCCTTTTGCGGGTGCGCGGGTTCACGCAGGACGACGCGCACATCTTCTGCACGCCGGAGCAGATCGAAAGCGAGATGGACGCCTGCATCGACTTTGCCGAAGCGGTGTTGAAAACCTTTGGCTTTGCCGAGTACCGCGTCGAACTTTCCGCGCACGATCCCAGCAGGCCCGGCGAGTTCGTGGGCAAACAGGAAGACTGGATCCGGGCCGAGTCGGCACTTGATCGCGTCCTCACCCGCCGCGGCCTCACCTTCAAAAGAATCCCCGGCGAGGGCGCCTTCTACGGCCCCAAGATTGACTTCAAGCTCGTCGATGTTCTCGGTCGTCTGTGGCAGCTGTCGACGGTACAGTTCGACTTCAATTTGCCGGCACGGTTTGAGCTCGAGTATGTGGGCGAGGATGGCGAGCGGCACCAGCCGGTCATGGTGCATCGCGCGCTGTTCGGCAGCGTGGAGCGGTTCTTCGGGGTGCTGATCGAGCACTATGCGGGGGCATTTCCGCTGTGGCTCGCGCCGGTGCAGGTGGGTTTGGTGCCGATCAGCGAACGGCATTTGGCCTACGCGGAGAAGGTGGAGGCGGAGCTGAAGGCCGCCGGTTTCCGGGTGGAGACCGACGCACGCAACGAGAAGATGAACGCCAAGATCCGAGACTTTGCCAACCAGAAAACGCCGTACATCCTGGTGTTCGGGGATAAGGAAGAAGGGGCCGGCGCGGTGAGCGTGCGCACGCGCGGCAAGGGCGACCAGGGATCGATGGGGCTGGCGGAGTTTGTGGCCAAGGCAACGGGACTGGTGAAGAGCCAGTCGATGGAGCTGTAACCGGATTCTGGCGTGGAAGAGGATTCAGAGGGATAATCTCTCCATGGCGACTCAGCCCGTGCACGACAAGCCGGTCAGTGTTGAAGAGTACTTCTCGATGGAGTTCGAGCACGATTGCGAGTACGTGGACGGGGTCATCGAGGAGCGCGACTTGGGCGAGTTCGAGCATGCTTACGTGCAAGGTCTTCTGGTCACTCTTTTCAACAACAAGCGTCGCGAGTGGGGAGTCTATGCCCTTCCCGAACAGCGGGTGCAGACACGCAAGACGCACTTTCGTATTCCCGACGTGACCATCCTCCGCGAGGGTACCCAGCGGGAAACCATTCTTACCCGTCCGCCGTTTCTGGTCATTGAGGTCCAATCGCCCGACCAGGCGATGCGCCGCACCACCATCAAGGCAGCCGAGTATCGGGCCTTCGGGATCGAGCACGTGTGGGTCATCGACCCGTACGCGCGCGTGGCTTACCAGGCAACCGACGCTGGACTGGAACTGGTCAGGTCAGGTGAGCTCGTGGTTCCCGGCACCTCGATTCGGGTTGTCCCGGAGGAGCTCTTCGCGGAGCTCGACAGGGTCTAAAAGAATCTATTGTCAGAATTCGGGCCGGTCGTACACTGGGTGTGCCAAAACGCCCGGAAAATGCCTGTCGCCCAACTCACTCTCGAGATTCGCATCGAGCACGCCCAGTCCCTGAAGGATCGGCGGCAGGTGGTGCGCTCGCTCAAGGACCAGTTGCGGCAAGGGTTCAACATCTCGGTGGCGGAGATGGACGAGGCGGTCACGTGGCAGTCGGCAACCATTGGGGTGGTGGCGTTGTCGCGCTCGCGGGATTATCTGCATGGCCTGGTGGAAGAGGTGGAGCGGGCGGCGCGGCGCATCCTGAACGAGCACGGCGCGGAGTTGGCGGATTCATTTTGGGACTATGTGGAGAGCTGACGGCTGGTTGTTGTTCGGCAGCAGGTCCATCACACGCAGGAGTGACCATCGCTGGCGGCGGCAAGAATCGGCACGGCGTAGAATGCGGTCAACTCGTCGACTTTGTTAACTGCCGAGGCTAACCGCAATGGCGTGTGCGGGCTCAAAGGGACAGGACCGGTGAACGTCATGAAAGAAAATCGGGATAGGGTCTTGATCGGGTTGTTGACAGGCGCCTGCCTGCTTTGCGGCGGGCTGTTGCAGGCACAGACGGATTCAGATCAAGACAAGAAGACTCCGGCAACTACGGATTCGGTACCAGTAGTGCGCATGAAGGCAACGCCGGATTCGGGACTGGTGCTGCACCTGAACGTGCGACGCGTGCCCGTGGATGTGGTGGTGCTCGACAAGCAGGGTAACGTGGTGCGGGGTCTGAAGAAGAAAGATTTCATCCTGAAGGAAGACGGAAAGGTCCAGAATGTCGTCTCGTTCGACTGGATGGATGGCTCGATCACGAGCTTTACGCCGCCCAGGCTGCCCTCTCTGCCCGCGAATACTTTTATGAATGTGCCGACGGCGCCGGAGCGCGGGCCCCTTTACATCCTCTACCTCGACCTCGTGAACATGGCGGTCGACGACCAGATGACGTTTCGGCAGGAGTTGATGAAGTTTGTGGACGAGGCACCGCCCGGGACCCGGATGGCGCTGATTGTGAATGCCAAGGGTCTGCACATGCTGCAGGGATTCACCACGGACCACGCGCTGCTGCGCGAGGCCATCCTGCGGAAGGGGCCCGGACCGCATATCCCCGACGTGTTCATCTTCGGGGAGAACTATGGGGCCAACGACGTCGGCGGAGCGCTGTCGAATCTGACCTTCATGGCGGAGTACCTGGAGGGAATCCCGGGACGCAAGAATCTTCTCTGGCTGTCGACCGATTTCCCCATCCCCGTGGCGCCCGTGCTGGCGGTGGGCACCAGCGGCACCGCAAGGGCCGGCGCAGCGCCCCAGATGTACTCCGTCGGTGCACAGGGCGGTCCGCAGATATTGGATCTGACGGAATTGGAAAGCGGAAACATGAAGGCGACCTACTCGGCCCTGATGCGTGCCCAGATCGCCCTGTACCCCATCGACGTTTCAGGCGTGACAGGGGCGATCGACAAGTACGGATTGATGGACATGATCGCCGCCGGCACCGGCGGGCACGCGTACTACAGCGACAACCGCCCGCATTTTCTGCTCGACAAGGCCGTCGAGCATGGGGAGAGCTATTACACGTTGAGCTACGCGCCTTCCAATGCAAAGTTCGACGGATCGGAGCGGCAGATCCAGATCCAACTGGCAAAGAGGGGCGACTACAAGCTCACCTATCGCAGGGGATATTACGCGGTGTCGGATGATGACGTGCAACGCGAACACAAAAAAGAGGCGTTGCAGGCACGGTTTATGGCCGCGAAGACGACTGACACTCTTTACGCGAATATCGAGCACGGCGCGCCGATGCTCCACGATCTGCTCTTCACCGTCCATCTTTCAGCAGATGGAGCGCCGCGCATGGCGACCGCCGAGCAGATGGTGGCGCTGGAGGATTCGCCGGAGTATTTCAAGACCCACAAGAAGCATCCGCAAAAGCCCCTTCCGCCGGTCAAGCTGCAAAAGTACGTGATCGACTATGGCGTCATCGATCCGCAACTCAAGGCAGCGGTCGCTCACAACCAGAAGCCGGCCCCGCTGGAGTTTGCCGCGGCCGCCTACGACGACGATGGCAAGCTGATGAACAGCATGCTGAACCAGGGCTTTCCAGCCGGTAACGGCGGGAAGCCGGAGGCGCTGTTCCACGCCACGCAGGAGCTCGATGTACCGCCGGGCGCGGCGTTCATCCGGCTGGCGGTGCGCGATACCATGACCAATCGGACGGGCACCCTGGAAGTGCGCCTGCCTTTGAAAGCCGAAACGGCAACGGCGAGCGCCGGTGCTCCGGCGAAGGGCACGGACACGCCCTAGCCCCCGTGGTACCGCTACTCGCCTTTCCAGACCGGAGCGCGCTTTTCCAGGAACGCCCGGGCGCCCTCGGCCTTGTCGGCGCTCGCGCACAAGTGGCCGAAGCGCTCCGACTCCCGCAACAGAGCCAGATCGAGGGGCATGCTGAGTCCCTCGTCCACGGCCTGAATCGTCTCGGCGATGGCAAGAGGGGCCTGTGCGGCGATGGACAAGGCGAGAGCCTCGGCCCGCTGCAGCAGCTCGCCTGCGGGAACCAGTTCGTCGACCAGGCCGATGCGGAACGCCTCCTGGGCGTTGACGATGTCGCCGGTAAGGAGCAGTTTAAGGGCGGCGCCACGGCCAACGAGGCGGGGCAGGCGCTGCGTGCCGCCGTACCCGGCGATGATGCCCAGCTTGACTTCCGGCTGCCCGAGGCGGGCGTCGTCTGCGGCAAGGCGGAGGGTGCACGCCATGGCAAGCTCACAGCCGCCGCCCAGGGCGAATCCCTGAATACAGGCGAGGACGGGCTTGCCGAGGGTCTCGATACGCCGGAAGAGCTGCTGCCCGCGTAGTGAGAAGGCCCGGCCGTCTTCCGCGGAGACCGCCGCGAGTTCGGCGATGTCAGCCCCTGCCGCGAAGGCGCGGCCGCCGGCGCCAGTCAGCAGGATGACGCGAATGGCCGGGTCCGATGCGAGCTCGGCAAAGACGGTTTCCAAGTCGGTGAGGGTGGCGGCGTTGAGCGCGTTGAGAACCTTGGGCCGGTTGAGGGTAACGACCGCTAGCGGAGGCCGGGAGTCCAGGAGAAGGTTCGCGAATTCCATGCGAGAACGAGGTTAGCATGGGAGTGCTGCCAGGCTCGCCCGTGCTGCGGTCTCTGATCCCTGACGTGTGTCACAGCGGGGTATTTCCGATGGAGCGTAGACTTCGCTGCGATCCAAGGGAGGTGGGTGATGGGCAAGACGGTTGTGGCCATAGTTGGCAGTTATCGCCGCGGGGGAACGGTAGATACCGCGGTGGCGGCAGTGCTGGAAGGCGCCCGTTCGCGCGGTGCCATTACCAGCACCATCTACCTGACGGAGAAACAGGTGGAGTTCTGCACGAACTGCCGGACGTGCGTGCAGGAGCCGGGATTGGAACGGGGCAGGTGCAAGCAGCATGACGACCTCGAAGGCATTTTGACGCAGATCGACGCCTCCGACGCAATCGTGCTGGCCAGCAGCGTGAACTGCGGCAATGTGACCGCCATCTTCCGGCGCTTCATGGAGCGGCTTCTGGGATACACCTACTGGCCTTGGGGACAGCCGGCGCCCAGGCGGCGCAGCAAGGTGCGGCACCTCAAGGCCGTGCTGGTGGCAACTGCGGCCATGCCGGCGCCCATGATGCTGCTATTCACGGGCGTATCGACAGCGCTGCGCATGACCGCCACGATGCTGGGAGCGCGGACGGTGGGCAAGCTTTGGCTGGGACTGGTGGCTGGGAAACCGCGCTATGTGCTTTCAAAAGGGGCGCTGCAGCGTGCGCGGCGGATGGGTATGAAGCTGGCTTGAGAAGAACTTCAGTACAAAAGGAAACGGGTGGCGGCCATTCGAGGCGCCACCCGAAAAATCATAACCATGATGTAGAGGTTATTCAGGAGACGAATAAAAGAGTATCCCTACAAAGGTGCATTGTCGTGGGCCCTTGGAGTGACCCTGGACTCCATCGAAGGGATGACTCCGGCGGCTGTTATCTGCTGGATGCTGAGTACTTAAGTGCGGGACTGCTTGCTGTGAGGCAGCCTGCCGGATAGCGCTCGCCCCGCGCCAGACAACTGCTTTACTGTGGAGGAGCACTGCACATGTCCAATCAATGATGCTCCCGAGTAACATGACCGACCCGAAGCAGACACGCGGCGGAGACGGGCCTGGCTGGCGTTTGAGTGCGGCTCGGTTACGCCGGTGCGGGTGGGTTCTCGCATGGGTTGCGGGGCTTGCGGCGGGAGCGGGGTCGATGGCCGCCGCGCTGGAGCCCACCACGCCGCTCGCCAACTACGGGCGCCAGGGTTGGGCGACGGAGAACGGGCTTCCTCAAAACACCGTGCAGGCTTTGGCTCAGACTCAGGACGGGTTTGTGTGGCTGGGCACGGAAGTGGGACTGGTGCGGTTTGACGGCAACGGGTTCGCGGTGTTCGACCAGCACTCGCGGCCGGCGCTGCCCGGCAACGATGTGCAGTGCCTGCTGGCCGCCCGTGACGGATCGCTGTGGGTGGGCACCAGCGATGGACTGGCGCGGATGAGGGAAGGCGTGGTGACGACATTCACGACCGAGAATGGGCTGCCGGGGAATAATGTGCGCGGGCTGACTGAGGATCCGGGCGGGGTCGTGGCAGTGAGCACCAGCGGCGGGAACGCGCATGTAACGGGTGGGCGCGTCGAGACTGGCGAGGCCGGCGCGAATGAGGGATTGGTTGCAGTGTTGCCGGATGGACAAGTAGCCCAGGCGACCAAAAGCGCGGTGGAACTGGCACGCGCAGCGAAGATAGAGGAGCGCTGGAGCGTGGGGAAAGAGCTTCCGGGCACGCGCGTTCAGGCGCTGTTTGCGGACCGCCAGGGCGTCTTGTGGATCGGCACCAACGGGGGACTGGTGCGCTTTGCGGCGGGCAAGCTGGAGCGACTGCCGGTGACCGACCCGCTGGCTTCGGCTTCGGTGCTGGCGATCATGGAGGACCGCGAAGGCGACCTGTGGGTGGGTACGGAGTCGAGCGGATTGCAGATCCTGCGTGACCAGCGCTTCCGCACGCTGACCACGCGCGAGGGCCTGGCCAGCGACAACACCACCGCCGTGGTGGAGGACGGAGCCGGCACCCTGTGGGTGGGTACCGCCGGGAGTGGTGTGACTGCGCTGCGGCCAGGCGCGAATGGGTCCGCGAAGACCTGGGGTGTGCGCGAAGGCCTGCTGAGCGACGTAGTGCTTTCGGTTGCCGCCGCAGCCAATGGCGACCTGTGGATCGGCACGGCGGATGGCTTGAGCCGCATCCGGCATGGCGCGATTATCTCGTTCACTTCGGCCGACGGCCTGCCGGACGACTTTATTCGCTCACTGCTCGCAGATACGGACGGTTCTCTGTGGATCGGCACCCGCCGCGGGCTCACGCACTGGAAGATTCCCGGCGACCTGACCGGAGACGGGATTCAGACGTTCACGACGGCAAACGGCTTGGGCAGTGACCTGGTGGGTGCGATGGCGCGCGACTCCGCCGGTAACTTGTGGGTGGCAACGCTGGCGGGAATTGCGCGGCTGGCCAACGGAACGATCACGAATTTCACCACCGCGAACGGGCTCTCCAGCAACGTGATTACGGCGATTCTTCCCCGCGCCGGCGGCGAGTTGATGGTGGGTACGCAGGATCACGGCTGGAACGTTTGGGACGGGAAGCGATTCACGCCGGTAACGCACGACGGGCTGGGAGGAACGACCATCCGCGCCATCGTGGACGATGGGCTCAATCACCTGTGGTTTGCCACGGGAAGCGGCCTGGCGCGGTGCGACTGTTCAGGAACGATGGGCGCGATGCAGGGTTCAGGATGCGCCCATTGGATCGAGTTTGGCGCTGCCGATGGACTGCGCAGCCGCGAAACAGCGACCAACAGCCATCCGTCGGCGTGGCGCGGGAAGGATGGCCGGCTGTGGTTCGCTACGCCGAAGGGATTGGTGGAAGTGGATCCGGCGCATTTCCCTGTGAATACGGTGACGCCCCCGGTAGCGGTAGAACGCTTCGCGGTGGACGACGAGGACCAGGCTCTTGGGGCGAAAGCCGCCTTGAAGATCCCCGCCGGCCACAATCACTTTCAATTTGAATACGCAGGGCTCAGCTTCACGGCGCCGCAGAAAGTGCGCTATCGCTACATGCTCGAGGGTTTCGATCGCGATTGGACCGACGCCGGCGCGCGGCGCAATGCCTACTACACCAACATTCCGCCGGGGACGTATACCTTTCGCGTGCAAGCCGCCAACAACGACGGCGTGTGGAACATGGAGGGAGCCGGCTTGCAGTTCAAGCTCGAGCCGCACTTCTATCAAACCGTCTGGTTCTACCTTCTGCTTTCGCTGTTCATGATCGCGCTGGTGCTGCTGGCGTTTCGGCTGCGGCTTCTGCGCGCGGAGCGAGAGTTCCGCGCGGTGCTGGGGGAGCGCAACCGCATTGCCCGCGAGATTCACGACACGCTGGCGCAGGGATACGTAGGCATCTCGGTGCAACTGGAGGTGCTGACCGAGTTACTGCGCCACAATAAGGTCGATGCGGCGGCGAAGCATCTCGACACGACGCGCGGTTACGTGCGCGAAGGCCTGGCGGACGCGCGGCAGTCGATCTGGGCGCTGCGCTCGCAGGACAGCGCCGAGACCACGCTGCCGGTGCAGATGCGGCGCATTGTGGAGCAGGCGGGCGGCCACGGGCTGGAGGCGCAGTTCGGCATCTACGGCGCCTATCGCCCTCTGCCGCCGGGAATGGAACGGGAAATCGTGCGCGTGGCGCAGGAAGCCATTCATAATGTGAAGAAGCATGCCGCGGCAAACAAGCTGTCTGTGCAATTGGCATACCGCCCAGGCGAAATTGTGCTGGAAGTGCGCGACGACGGACGCGGATTCGCGACTGGGAACGGTGGGGCGCCGGCCGACCCGCAGCCGGGACATTACGGCCTGATGGGTATGCGCGAGCGGGCAGCGGCTATCGGCGGCTCGCTTGAAGTTGTGAGTGCGCCGGACTCCGGTACTGCGGTGCGTTTGAGCGCGCCAGCACCCGGCACCGCGCACGTTGCGAAGGATGCAAAGGAGCATTTGTGACACAGGAATCGATTCGCGTTCTGGTGGTGGAAGACCATCACGTGGTGCGCCAGGGGCTGGTAGCCCTGCTGAAGGTGGTGGAAGGTATTGAGGTGGTTGGCGAAGCCGCCGATGGCGTGGACGCGATCACGCAGTTTCGCAAGCACCAGCCCGCCATTACGCTCGTCGATCTGCGGCTGCCTCGGCTTTCGGGGGTGGAGGTCATCGAACGCATCCGGATGGAGACGCCCGCCGCGCGCTTCGTGGTGCTCACCACCTACGATGGCGATGAGGACATCTATCGTGCTTTGCAGGCTGGTGCGAAGGCCTATCTGCTGAAGGGCATGACAACCGAGGAGCTGATCTCGACCATTCGCGCCGTACATGCGGGCAAGTCGCATATTCCCCCGGCCATTGCGCAACGCCTGGCCGAGCGCATGGGCACCGAAGAGCTGACGGCACGCGAATTCGACGTGCTGGAACAGATTGTGCACGGCAAGAGCAACAAGGAGATTGCAACGGAGTTGGAGATATCAGAGGCCACGGTGAAGACGCACATCAACAGCCTGCTGGGCAAGCTGGGCGTCACAGACCGGACCCAGGCGGCGACCGCAGCCATTCAGCGCGGGATCGTGCCGCTCGAGTCGCTGCGCAAGCCCAGGCAGTGAGCCTGCCATGAAGACTGAAGGATACAAACGATGAAGACATTCTTGTGCTTTGTTCTTTTCTCGATGTGCTGCGCTGGAGCGATCGCGCAAAAAGGTTCGTGGCGCCAGGCCACCGACGCCGAACTGGCCTCGCTGCTGCCCGCCCGGGCACCGGTGGAAAAGGAACACATCGAAACGGAAATGCGCACCGCATCAGGGATTGTGGACAAGCGGGGCCACTACATTGCCGGCGTGATTTTGATTACCGCGGGCTACTCGGCGGAGGGCAAGTACTCGCATTTCCTGGTCGTGCAGGCGCCCATCAAGATCGGCGGCGTGGCGCTGAAGCCGGGCGAGTACGTCTTTGGCTATACCCACAAGACCGACGCGCTGACCGTGCATTTCAACGTGGCTTCGACAGGCATGCTCGTGGGCACCACCGAGGCACACATCCTGCCCCCTCACACCGTCGTGGAGAGCCTCCACATCTGGCCTCCAGCCGATAAGCCGCTGTTTCAGATCGGGCGATTCGGCATTCCGTACGAGATAGGGGAAGACTAGGGACTAGTAAATCAAAGATCGGATTGAGGCTGGGTTCAATGAGTTTTTGTAGTCCCTAGACCCTAGGCCCTGTTCCCTGCCTTATTCGTATCGCAGCGCTTCAATGGGATCCAGATTCGCCGCCTTCCACGCTGGATAGATACCAAACACCAGGCCAATGAGGCAGGCGACACCGAAGGAGACGCTGACCCACGTGAACGAAAGCGCGGCGTGAAGGAAGCTTACCGCGAAGTGCAGAATCAGCGTGAACAAAGCTCCGGCGAGGATGCCGATCACGCCTCCCACCGCGCACAGCGTAACGGCCTCGATGGTGAATTGCAGCAGGATATCTTTCTTGCGCGCGCCGATGGCTTTGCGGACGCCGATCTCCCGCGTGCGCTCGGTGACCGAAACCAGCATGATGTTCATCACGCCCACGCCGCCCACCATCAGGCCGACGGACGAGACAGCCACCATGAACAGGAATAGTCCGCCCGTGATGGAGTTCCACAAGCCGGCTAAGCGAGTCGGGGCCGAAGATCGCGAAGTTGTCGTCCTGCTGCACGCGCAGCCCGCGCCGCACGCGCAGCAACTCGCGGATCTCTTCCGTCACAATCGCCTTGTGCTCCGGGTTGTCATACTTCACCACCAGCCAGTAATCCAGAATCTCGGGGTGGATCTTGCGGAAAGTTGTCAATGGGAAATAGGCGGAATTGTCTTGCGTATTGCGTCCGCTCCCGAACGGTTGCGGCTGCTTGTCGAGCACGCCGATGACGGTGAAGATGTCCCCATCGCATTCGATATCCTTGCCAAGCGGCGATACGCCGGGAAACAGATCCTCTGCCGCGTCGTGGCCCAGAACAACCACGTTGCTCGACTTTTCTTCCTCGGAGTCGGTCCACATCCGCCCTTCCACCAACTCGATGTCGGCCGTCTCCTTCACCTGCGGCGTGGTGCCATTGATGATGGTGTTGGAAATCTTGTGAGTGCCCGCCTTGATGGACACGCTGCCCAGGCCCGTCTGCCAGTTCTGATACGTCAGTTCCGGATCCACGGCTGCCACAAAGGGCAGATTGCGCATTGCCATGGCGTCGTCGTAGGTCAGCTTCTTGCGGTTCAGCTCCTCGGTGGTAGGCCGTTTGCCGAAAGGCTCGAACGTAAAGATCCACAGGTCGTTGGTGCCCAGCGTGCGCACGAAGTTGTCGATATTCGTGTTGAGACCGTTGATGGCCGAGGAGATGAGGATCACCGTCGAAATACCGATGGAGATGCCGAGAATGGTGAGACCGGAACGCAGCTTGTTCTTGCGCAGGGTGTCGAACGCCAGGCGTAACGATTCTTTTGCGTCGATGAGCCGCATGCTATAACTCCGCTCGCAAAGCTGCGATGGGATCGAGGGACGAGGCCTTGTAGGCCGGGTAAATGCCGAAGAAGAGGCCGACCGCGGTAGCCACGAACAGGCCCACAACAATCGACCAGACACTCAGCACGGAAGGAAACGCGATGGCCAGCGTGATGAGCTTCGCCACGCTGATGCCGGCAAGAACGCCGATGACGCCGCCGGTGAGCGATACGGTTGCCGATTCAATCAGAAATTGCATCAGGATGTCGTGCCGCCGCGCGCCAAGCGCCTTGCGCACGCCAATCTCCCGCGTCCGCTCCGTGACTGCCACCAGCATGATGTTCATGATGACGATGCCGCCGACCACCAGCGAGATGGAAGCGATAGCCGCCACCACGGCGCCGAAGTTGTTGAGAATTTGTCCGAGCAAATTCTGGAACGTTGCGCTGGAATCGATCGAAAAGGCATCCTTCGCGCCCGGAGCCAGGTGCCGCCTGATGCGCATGATGGTCCGCAGTTCATCCGAAACCGCATCCATCACCGCGCCGCCACCGCCGGCGTCTACGTAAATCACCATCGTCTGATGCGAACCGTACTTGTGCAGATAGGAGGTGAGCGGGATCGCCACCCAGTTATCCATGCTCCTGCCGAACATCTTGCCCTGGCGCTCTCCCACCCCGATCACGCTGTAATTCTCGCCGTCAACCCGAATCTCCTTGCCGAGTGGGTCGCCCGCTCCGAGCAGATTGTCCACGATGTCGCTGCCCACGATTGCCACCGGGGAAGAGTGTTCATCCTCCAGCTGCGTGAACGACCTGCCCAGCTCGATGTTCAGGTTGGAAAGGGACGGCATCGTCCACGTCCAGCCGCGAATATCGGTGTCGGTCGTGGACTGCGTTCCGTTGACCACCTTACCCGTTGAGTTCCGCTGCCCGCCCACCGTCTGGCAGAGCTTGCACTCGTCAAGAACCGCCCTGTAGTCGTCGTAGGTGACGTCCTTCCGCTTCTGAAACTCGAGGTACTCGTCGAGGGTCATGAAGGTCTGCGGCATCTTGCTGATGGTGATGGTGGCCGCTCCATAGGAGTTGACCTTCGACGTCACAAACTGTTTGGCTCCATTGGTGAGCGTGACGACCGTGATGACCGACGAAACCCCGATGATGACACCGAGCAGGGTGAGAATGGAGCGCAGCTTGTTGGCCCAGAGGGACTGCAGCGCGAGTCGAAATGCCTCAATAAGTTGCATGATTTCGCTTTCTCAAGAACCAGCCTGGTTCGGCCCTGTTGCGTATTGGTTCCTTCTTCTCTCCATCCGAGACGCTGATCCTAGTGTACGCAAACTCGAGGTTGCCATTCCGGCAAATGACGCGACCGGGCCTGGAATCTCCGCCTTCCGGCTTGAAAACCGCGCCATCCCCGCGGCACCCTTCGCGGCTGTCGACGCGGCCAAAAAGCGGGCTCCGGCGCCGTTCTCTGACGCCGGAGACAAGGCCACAGGCCTCCCCGCCCGGTGCGGAAGGTCACATGAGAGTTTGATTCGCTCCGGTAAAGCTAAAGACGGAATGCGCCCTGGTTTGGCCGCACCACCGCGGTTTGACTTAAGGTACGCAGGCGTGCGCCCGCCGGTTCCTTTGGCGGGTAACACCAGTCACGACAAAAAGGTTCTGGAAGGACCGCTCACCGCTGCAGCAGGTCGATGGGCTGTGAAAAATCCGTGGCGCGAATGTGTCGGGCCAGCGACGGATGCTGGCGCTCAAGCGCAAGATACATCTCCCAGGCCACGCGCCGGTAGCTGAAATGGCCGGCCGGCGCCGAGCGCAGCTCCGAGATGTACTGGGCTTCGGCGAAGTCCATTTTGAAGAGACAGCGCACGCGCGTGGCAAGAGGCAGCAGGTAAAGCGCGGAGATTCCTGCCTCCGGGGCGGTCCCGGCTGCGATGCGCGCGCTGGCGGCATGCGCGGCGTCGATGGCCGCCTGGTAGTCGGCAACGATGCCCGCTTCCGCCAGCCCGGCGGCGTCGCCGGATACCGGTATCTCGTACCCGTGCTTTGCCGTGAATCCCTGCTTGATCTGCACGCAGCGGCGATGGCGGTGCATGTCGCGGAAGCCGCCAATGTCCATGAGGATGTCAAAGCGCAGCGCGGCGCCGGCGTGAAAAGCCCGCAGAGCCTCGTCGTGACGCCCACGGTGCCGCAGGCCGAGTTCGATGATCTCGCTGACACGCGCCTCGGGAAGCCCCGCCACCACGTCGCGCACCTGGCGGTAGGAGTAGTCGCTGCCCCAGTAAAGGAGCGTCGCCGCCAGCTCCACTTCGAGGGACTCGGAGCGCTCCACCAGGTCGACCACAGGTGCCGATGCAATTGGGGCGCCGGCCATCACCTCCGCCGCGGCCTGCTCCAGGTCGGTGCGGGTCTGCATCAGGTAAGAGTTGGGCTCAGCGTATTTCACCAGCGTGGGCGCAGTGCGAACTTCGCGGGTCAGCAGGTCGCCGGCCTGTTGGCCCAGCGTGGGATCAATTCTGGCGATATCGGTGACGAGAGCGGCGGCCGCCTGGGCACTCACGTTCCACGCCGGACCGGTGGCGGCGTCGCGCAGCTTGCGACCCAAATCGCGGATCTCCGCCGCGGGATGCGACAGCAGCCGCGAGACCTGCGTTTCGAGCGTGCGGGCGTTCACGATCTGGCCCAGCGACGTGTTGGTGGCCAGGGGCAGCAGGTAGCGTGCCACGTCGAAGGCGCGCGCCTTCAGGGTGCGCTCGTAGGCCTCCGGTTTCATGGCATCGGGGC
This sequence comes from uncultured Acidobacteriota bacterium, assembly GCA_963744185.1. Taxonomy (GTDB): domain Bacteria; phylum Acidobacteriota; class Terriglobia; order Terriglobales; family Acidobacteriaceae; genus Telmatobacter. The sequence continues at coordinate 58,865 of CAVUSR010000007.1, forward strand.
GCGCGACCCGCTCCCGCAGCGCCTGCTGAACCGCGGCGGTGGTGCGCTGATACGCCGCGAACAGGCCGTCGGCCGTTTCGGCGTAGAGCTTGCCGGAGACCGCATCGGCGCCGAAATCGGGGAAATACCAGCCCGACTTCATGAAGTTCTGGTAGCGCGTTGATCGCTCCTGCCCGTCCCAGCGGGTTTCGTCCACCAGCACAATCGCGGCCAGCAGGCTGAGCCGCTCCACCGCGAAGGCGATGTGGGCAAGGTCGGCGATGGAGCGGTGGCCGTACTGAAAGTAGAACGTGTTGAGAAACTGCTCCGCGCGCTGGGCGCTGATCTCCGCGAGCGACTCGCGCATGGAGAGGGCGGAGCGGGAATACTTGGCCATGGCGTAGGCCAGAACCTCGGGATCGGCGCCGTGAACGGCGTACACATCGGTTTGGTTGTGGGCGCCGGAGGGCAAAACGGATTCGCTGGACATGAATGAAGGCTCGCACCCCAGAATACGGCATCGGAATCGATTGCAATTGCCTTCGAACTGGTGCAGGATTGCTGAGGTAGATACTGTTCTCATGAAGATCGCGGAAGTCGGGGAGTTCGGGCCATGCGGGAATTCCTGGTAAGAACGTCGCACAGGCCGCGTCCACTGCCATCGGGCCGCTGGGTAATGACCCAGAGATGGAACGATCTGCTCTTCGCTCACTGGCCGGTTCCCGCACCCGTGGTGGCCCCTCTGATCCCCGACGGCCTGCAGGTGGACACGTTCCAGGGCTCGGCCTGGCTGGGCGTCGTACCGTTCTGGATGGACAGGATCAAGTTTCGCGGCATCCCCACCATTCCCGGCGCGCGCAGGTTCCCTGAGCTGAACCTTCGCACCTACGTGCGGGACCCGCTGACGGGCGCCCAAGGCGTCTTTTTTGTCTCGCTGGACGCCGGCAACCTGCTGGGCGTCGCCTTCGCACGCACCTTCTTCAGCCTTCCCTATTACTGGGCGGAGATGCGGTTCGAGCAGCGCAGCGAGCGGGAATTTGCGTACTACAGCCGGCGGCGAATGACGGGCAAGCCGGTCGTGTTCAAGGCCCGCTACCGGGGTCTGGGGCCGACGCGCAAGCTGGCCGAGAGCCGGCCCGGCAGTCTCGAATACTTTTTGACCGAACGCTACTGCCTGTTCACCCGGGGGCGCGACGGCCAGCCGATGCGGGCGAATATCCATCACGTGCCGTGGCCGCTGGAAGAAGCAGAGGCGGAGATTGAACAAAACGACCTGGCCGCCGCGGTCGGGATTCGTCTGCCGGATGACCCGCCGGTGCTGCACTACTCGCGCCGCCTGGCCGTGTACGTGTGGCAGCTGGAACGCCTGAGGGCCGCCCAGAGCGCGCGAAGGATACCCACGGCTGCCGTTCCGTCTACTTAAGGCCCATTAGCGCGGCGAGGTGCGTCACGAGGCGACGCTGCGCGCTTCACCGGCCGTGTGCGTCGAAAAGACTCCTCGAGCCAGCAACAGAAAGCCGGTGAGTGCGAGCAGGTCGAAGAAGACGATGGCGATCAGGTCCGCGCGCGGGAAGCCCGCCGAGGTTCATATAAGGCGCTGCCATGCAACCGAGGGTGGCGCCAAATGAGGCGGCCCAGCGCTGAATACCGCTCCATCGAGCCCGCGAAGACCAGGCCGTGAAGAGCACAAATGCCGCGGCGGCCCAGACGATCCCCAGAACGATCACAAGCCAGAACGGCTGAATTGGCCTGGGCACGAAGACCTGGCCGATCACATTGAACCACGCCGCGCCCATTACGAACGCGGTGGTTGCTGCCAGCCAGGCCGGCGCGGTGCGGCGCGCCCCGTCAGGCGACTGTTGGCCGGATCCACGTGCAAGATAAGCCAGCCAGACCAGGATTCCGATTGCGGCAACCCCCAGCGCAAGTTTGGATGCCGGCGGATGATAGGGCGCGACATGCATCGCCGGCAGTGCCTTCTGGGTCCAGCCGAACCAGGCGATCCGGCACCCGAGGAGAAAGAACACACAGGCAACGATCAAACCCCGCGTGCGGAGCCACGGCTTGCCGCTTCGCTGGGGGAAAAAGAGTTCGGTCACCTGAACCGGCACCACGACCACCCACACACTCTCAAAGCCGAGCATGAACAGGAAGTACACCAGGTTGATTCCCCAGACTCTGCCGTAGTCGGCGTGGGAGCCGGGAAACGGCAACGGAGCCAGCGAAGTCTGCTGGATGAGAAACTCCTCGGCAATCGAAAGGGCGAGACCAAGCAATAGCAAACTTGTCGAGCCGGCGCGCCATCTGCGTACGAGCTCCCGGCAGAGAAGCGCGCCCACGCCCCACACCATGACCTCAGGGATGTAAACGAAGAGAACGCTGAAGCGCGTGGAGCCGCTCAGGACTTCAGCGATGAAGGGCGCAAGAAGGATCAGGGTCCAGATCGGGCCCCTGAACCTGTCGCGATTAGAGTCGACGGGCTTTTGCACGGCTAGTCCTTTCCGTCGGCGGCCGCCTGCCGGCTGCCTTGTACCGCGTTGAAGATGGCTTCGGCGTTCCAGGTGAGCTTCCCGGCCCGGACGTCCTCTTCAAGACCGCGAACCCAGTCGAGTTCCGCCTTCAACATCGCGAGAAGGTACTCGCTCTCCACGAGGTTGATCCGCAGGACAAAGGCGGAGGCCGCGGTCATGCCGGCCCTGAGGCCTTCGACCCGGTACTGCAGGCGCTGGGCACGTTCGGCCAGGCGTTGAGCCGCCTCGTCCGGCGGCAGGTGAAGAAGAAAGCTCATGGCGGCCATGAACTCGGAGGATTCCTGCCGGGGGGTGGAGATGATGCGCCGCAGCACCTGGAGGAGAGCTTCCGTTCCGGCGGGCATGATGCGGTAGGTCGTGCGCTCCGGACGACGGCCATCGCGGCTGGTGTTTTCCACCTCAATGAGGCCGGCTCGCTCGAGTCTGCCGATGGCGTGATAAAGGGAGCCGCGCTTCAAAGCAAGGATCTCGTCTTTATGGCGTTCCTTGAGCAGCCTCTGCATTTGGTAGGGGTGCATAGGTGCTTCGCGCAAAAACGCCAGGACGGCAATCTCCCAGATTCCGAGGTTTGTTTCCATATAGTTCATATGAACTATACCACGCGAACTATCAATGCGAAGGAAGGGCCTACGATCGAGAGCCCAAAAGGCGAAGAAACGGCGATCTACATAGGGGAGGGGGTGGGTACGCTTTCTCTCGCGTTGAGACCACCTTCATTGCAGCCAGCGGTTGAGCGAGGCCACGGTGGAGAATTCGGGAACTCAAACATGACGGACTCCGATTGGGCTAGATCTTTGCCAAAAAAGAGACGCCCGCGCGGAGGCGGGCGTCAGAAATTTGCTCTTATCTTCTATTTTATCAAATCGGGAGAGTTAATCCTGGGTTTCTTCCTGTTTATTTCATGTTTAGAATCATCCATTTACGGGCTGCTTGTGATGGCGGGTACAGACAGGATTTTGAGGTGAACCTGACGGCGGAGTGGTCCGCCGAAAATTGGGCAATTTGCCGTTCGGCTGACACCCTTTCGGTTTGCGACTCCATATCGTGAACGAGAGGTTCGACTCACTAGCGAAGCGCAGGCTAGTTCGTGCCCAGAAAGCGGCTGGTTTGCGCAAGCTCCGGAACATCTTGATCGGCGTGGCTGCAGATTGTGAGCAGCCTGCGGTAATGTTGTTCCGCGGCTGGCCGCAATCCTGCCTGCTGGGCAGAAACAGCGGCGCCGTATTCCGCTCTGAGGCGTCTAGGGGTGGATTTCAGGGCCGACTCATAGGCCGCCAGCGCGAGCCTCGGCTGCCTGGCCAAGAGCAACATATCACCCAGCATCTCTGACGCGGGAGCGATAGAGCCTGGACTGACGGGGGATTTTTCGGTTGCTTCTTCCATTGCGGCAGCGGTTCGAATCTCCTGCAAGGCCGCACTCCGATCCCCTTCTGCCCACTTGATCCACGCGGCCACAATTTTCAATTGAATACTTACCTCGTCGGCATCGCCATCGCCCTTGTTCGCGAGTGCGTCGCGCAACGAGAGCAGAGGTTGCATTGCTGTCTGCGCCGCGTTGATGTCTCCGAGCCTGGCGGCGCCAAGCGCACGAGCAAAATGAAGGGTCGCCTGGGTCGACGCGTACGCGTCCGGGGAGTTTTGCGAAGGCAACGGAAGCGACGCGGCATCGCCCCACTGCTGACGCTCAATCGAAAACCGTGCTGGTATGGCAGCTGTCGCGTAGAGCCCGGCATATCTGGCCGCGTCGCCCGGCTCGACAACGGGAAGTTGCTGGGTGAGCTTGTGAGCCTCAGTCACGCGTCCGGTTTGCAGATAGGCATAGACCAGATAATCCATCGCGTGCAATTCGTCGCCAGCCAGCTTTTGTTTGCGCGCGCTGGCGACCGAGGCGAGGTTGGAAGCAATGGATTCGTCCCAATAACCAAGCCTTGTAAAGATATGGGAAGGCATGTGAAGCGCATGAGGCGAGTCCGGTGCAATTTGGGAGTAGCGCTGCGCCGCGTTCAAAGCATGCTGAGCCAGCACCGGATTATCGTTTGCATGGATGATGTAGTGCGCGAGACCAGGATGTTCCGGCTGCTGCAAGAGGATCGGTTCGAGAATCTGGGTCGCTTTCTTTTGATTGGCGTATGTCTTGTCATTGTGGGGAGCATTTGCGATCAAAGACAGGGCGTAAAAGATGGCCGCTTCACTGTCCTGTGGATACCGCCTGTGCACCGACTCCATCGCAATCTCATATCGTTTGGCGCGGACGCTGTGGCTTTCGGATCCTCCATTTTGATAGAAGGCCAGAATTGCGCTGAGATAGTCGCGTTCCCGCTGAGTCTCTGGATTCATCGAGAGGCCGTTTTGAGCGGCTTCAAGGCCGACCCTCAGATCGTCCCGCGTCGGCGGATCCCACAATTGGCGGTAGTGGCTCATGGCAATGCCCCACTCCGCCATGCTGCATTTGGGATCCTTGCCCAGGACGTCCGCGAATAACTCCGCTGATTTCCGGTAGCCAAAGGAATGTAGAGTTGCCACCGCCAGATCGAATTCGTCATGCACCTCCGGACTGCATGAAGTGTCGAAATGGACTTTTCCCATTCTCTCTGACTGGCTCGAGTCATGATCGTGCTGGGGTGCACATGCCACCCGGACCGGTGAAAGAACCAGGAAGAGCAGAAACAGTGCGAAAACGGAGCGCAGCATAACCCTCCTCAGCCGTTGATCATGGTAACTGGTCCCGATGGTTTTGCACTCGCGACTTCAGGCCGGAGAAAACGGCGGTTTCCGAGGGAGTGGTGGGCTAACCGGCAGCATTGTGCCGGGGATAAATCACTAGGCCTGCCATCCGAACCGCTAGAGTCTTCGCAACCGGGCGCAGGCGTCGTCGAGTTCGTCGTCCTTCTTGGCGAAGCAGAAGCGCAGGAGATTTTCGCCGCGGCCGGGGCGGAAGAACGCGCTGCCCGCGACAGCCGCCACGCCCGTTGCGGCCAGGAGATTGCGGGCCTTCAGCGCGGCCGTGGCTCCGGGGAGCCGGTCGACACGGGCCAGAATGTAGTAGGCGCCGGCGGGCACGCTGGGCTCCATGCCGGCATCGCGCAAGGCGGCAACCAGGCGCTCGCGCTTCGACTGGTGGTCGGCGGCGATCTGCGCGTAGAAGCTGGGCGGCAGCTGCTCCAGGCCCGCGGCGGCGGCATGTTGAAAGGGCGCCGGCGCGCACACGTAGGTGAGGTCGTGGAAGTAAGCCATGGCGCCCATCCAGCGGGCGTCGGCGGTCACGTAGCCGAGGCGCCAGCCGGTGATGGAGAACGTCTTCGAGAACCCCGACATGACGATGGTCCGCTCGCGCATGCCGGGAAGCGTGGCGGGCGAGATGTGACGCTGGCCGTCGTAGACGAAGTATTCGTAAATCTCGTCGGTGAAAAGAAACAGGTCGTGTTCCTGGCAGACGGCGGCGACGGCCTCGATTTCAGACCGGGAAAACACCTTGCCACTGGGATTGGCCGGCGTGTTGAGGATGATGGCGCGGGTGCGCGGGGTCACGGCTGCACGCAGGGCGTCGGTATCCAGGGTCCAGTCGGGCTCGGCGAGAGGAACGAGCACCGGCTTCATGCGCATCGATTTCAGGGTTGCGGTGTGATAGCCGTAGAAGGGCTCGAAGAGCAGGACTTCGTCGCCGGGATTGAGCAGCGCCATGGCCGCGGCGTGGAGGCCGGCGGTGGCGCCCGAGGCGACCAGGACCTCGGTCTCGGGATCGTAGGTGAGGCCGTAGTCGCGCTGCTGCTTTTGGGCGATGGCGGTGCGGAGGCGGCCGATGCCGTCGAGGCGGGTGTAGATGTTGTAGCCGGAGCGGATGGCGGCGATGGCCTCGGCCTCGACTGCGGGCGGAACGGGCGTATCGCAAACCCCCTGGGCCAGGTTGATACCGCCCATGCGCTCGCACTCCGTGGTCATGGCACGGATCTCCGACTGCACCGTGCCGGGAGCCAGCTCGCTGAGTTGCAGGCGGGAGGGCAAGGCGGCGGGTTTTTCTCGGGATACGGAGGCGGCGAGTTCGGGCACGGGACGAGTCCTTCAGGGCGCGGCGGCGCGGATACACCCCATCTTACAATCAGCGCTGCGCGAATCGTTGGAGAAGGTTTTGGCGTCCGGAACGTGAGCTGGATCACCCGACGGTGCCGACTCCGGAGCGTAGAATCGGCTTTTCCGAAGGCGGGACGGCGGCCATGCATGAACTTTCGATTGTTTCGAGCGTTGTGGACTCGGTGATGGAGTCGCTCGAGTCCTACCCCGGGGCCCGGGTGATCGAGGTGCGGCTGCGCGTGGGGGCTCTGGCCGCGGTAGTGGAGGACTCGCTGCAGTTCTGCTACGAGCTGGCCACCCGCGATACGCCGCTGGAGGGGTCGCGCCTGGTGGTGAAGACTGTGCCGGTGATGGTGCATTGCGCGGCATGCGGCAGAGATGGGGAACTCGAGAGCCTGCAGAGTTTCAGTTGCCCGCACTGCGGTGAGCCGGCCTCCGACATTCGCCAGGGCCGCGAGATGGAGATCGAGGCGTTCGAGATCGAGGACGCGGAGGTACCGAAGGCATGACCACGCGGATCGTCGAGCTGCGGCAGGGAATTTTGAAGAAGAATGACGAGTTGGCGCGGGAGCTGCGCGGGCGGTTTACGGCGGCGGGCGTGCTGGTATTGAACCTGGTCTCCAGCCCGGGGACGGGCAAGACCGCCTTTCTGGAACGGACGTTGCGCGATCTTCGTGGGCGGGGGTCGCGGGTTGCGGCGCTGGTGGGGGATCTCGAGACCGACAACGACGCGCGGCGGCTGGCGGCCAGCGGGGCCCCGGTGCGGCAGATCAACACCCATGGAATCTGCCATCTTGAAGCGGAGATGGTGGGCCGGCACCTCGCCGACTGGGACGGCGTGGAACTGGGCGGGCTCGACTACCTGTTCATTGAGAACGTGGGAAACCTGGTTTGCCCGTCGAGCTACGATTTGGGCGAGCGCATTCGCGTGGCGCTGTTGAGCGTGACCGAGGGCGAAGACAAGCCGCTGAAGTACCCCACGCTGTTCAACTCCGCCGACGCCGCGGTGATCACCAAGATGGATATCGCCGAGGCCGTCGGTTTCGATCGTGCAACTGCGTTGGGCAACATAAGGAAGATTCGACCAGGGATAAGAATCTTCGAGACCTCCGCAAAGACCGGCGCCGGTATGGAAGACTGGCTTGCATATCTGGCCGAAGAGCGCGGCTCGCGCTAACCCGGAACGCTCGCATATACTGAGCCGCGAAAGAACTCCGGCGCGCCCGCGCAGTCAGTATTTTCTCCAAAGGGCCTCTGGACGAGGGATCAATGATGAGACGTCTCTTTGCGCTCTGCGCCGCTGCGGCCATCGTGCTGCCCATCGCGGCATGCCTGAAGGGCTCGCCCGACACCCACGATGCGGATGTGAAGGCTATCACCGACGACGAAACCCAGTGGAACGCCGACTACAAGGCGAAAGACCTGGACAAGGTGATGTCGCACTACGTCGACACGGCGGTATTGATGGTTCCCGGAGAGCCTGCGCTCAAGGGCAAGGACGCCATTCGCAAGGACCTGAAGGACATGATCGCCGACCCGGCGATGGCGCTGAGCTTCCACGCCACGACGGTGGATGTGGCCAAAGCCGGCGATCTGGCCTACACCCAGGGCACATATAGCCTCACCGTGACGAATCCCATGACGCATCAACCGATCAACGATCACGGCAGCTATGTGACGACTTATCGCAAGCAGATGGACGGAGAGTGGAAGGCGGTGGCGGATATCGTCACGAGCGATGTGCCGCCGCCCGGGCCCCCGCCAGCCCACTGAAATCGCGCCCCTGCGGAACCCCTCATGCTCAAGAGAACAACAAAGAGCGCCAAGGCGCCGGGCGGAGTTCCCGCTGAACTGGCGGCGGTGGAAGCCTACCTGGCGAAGGTGGCGGAACCCGCCCGCAGCACGCTCGAAACGGTGCGCCGCGCGATTCGCGCCGCGGCCCCGGCCGATGCGGTCGAATGCGTCAGTTACGGAATGCCGGCGTTTCGTTACAAGGGGGCGCTGGTGGGCTACGCGGCGTTCAAGGATCATTGCAGCTTCTTCCCCATGAGCGCGGCCCTGCTGGATGAGTTTGAGGAAGACGTGAAGGGCTATCGCACCGCCAAGGGTACGCTGCAGTTTCCGCACGACAAACCGCTGCCGGCCAGGCTGGTGAAGCAGATGGTGAAGATTCGCGTGTTGCAAAACGAAGAGAAGGCAGCCGCAAAAGGGAAAAAGAAGAAATCCTTGCTGCTCTAACCTGTCGTTCTCCGGTTTTGGTTCCGTCGTGATCCAAATCACATCCCGGCTCATCTCGCAGGCCGTATAAGCGGGACATAGAGGTGTGCCATGTGCCTCGCAATACCGGGAAAAGTAGAAGAGATTACGACCGATGGCCTGATTCGCATTGGCCGCGTCAACTTTGGCGGAGTGGTCAAGCGCGTATGTCTTGATTACGTGCCGGAGATCGTGGTGGGCGACTACGCCATCGTGCACGTGGGCTTCGCCATCTCCAAGGTGGACGAGGCGAGCGCCGAAGAGACCCTGGCGACCTTCCGGGCCATGGGCGTCCTGGATGAAGAACTGGCCAGCGAAGAAGAGGCCTTTGCGCGGGCCGCAACGGCTCCGCAAATGATGTGCCCCGACGGAAGCTGCTCGCGGATTCGAGTCCAGCAAGGAGCCCGGCCCGAGTCGGCGGTACGACAAGACGCCGATGAAGTATCTTACTGAGTTTCGCGACGGCGAAGTCGCGCAGCGGATGGCGCGCGAGATCCGCCAGGTGGTCACCCGGCCGTGGAAGATCATGGAGGTGTGCGGCGGGCAGACGCACTCCATCATCAAGAACGGCATCGACCAGATGCTGCCCGCCTGGGGTGGAGATGGTTCATGGGCCGGGATGCCCGGTGTGCGTGACGCCGCTGGAACTGATTGACAAGGCGCTGGCCATCGCCGGGCAGCCCGGGGTGATCTTCTGCTCCTTCGGGGACATGCTGCGCGTGCCCGGCACCGACAGCGATCTTTTCCAGGTAAAGGGCCGCGGCGGCGACGTGCGCGTGGTGTATTCGCCGCTCGATGCCGTGGACCTGGCCGTCAAACATCCTGACAAGCAGGTGGTGTTTTTCGGAGTGGGCTTCGAGACCACGGCACCGGCCAATGCCATGAGCGTTTTTCTGGCGAAACGAAGGCAGTTGAAGAACTTTTCGATGCTGGTGTCGCATGTGCTGGTGCCGCCGGCGATTGAGGCGATCATGTCCGCGCCAGGGAACAAGGTGCAGGCGTTTCTGGCGGCGGGGCATGTTTGCAGCGTGATGGGCTACTGGGAGTATCCTCCGCTGGCCGACAAGTTCGAGATTCCCATCGTGGTCACCGGCTTTGAGCCTCTCGACCTTTTCGAAGGCATTCGCCGCGCGGTGGTGCAGCTGGAGCGCGGCGAGCATCGCGTCGAGAATGCGTACGAACGCATCGTGACCTACGCCGGCAATCTTGAAGCACAGAAGCTGCTCGCGGAGGTCTTCGAGGTAACCGATCGGGCATGGCGCGGTATCGGCGTGATTCCGCAGAGCGGCTGGCGGCTCAACGCAGCCTATCGCGAATTCGACGCCGAAGAGCGGTTTCAACTTTCCGGCATCCGCACGGTGGAATCGCCGTTGTGCCGCGCGGGCGATGTGCTGCGCGGCGCCATCAAGCCCGGCGAGTGCGGCGCTTTCGGCAAACAGTGTTCGCCTCGCCATCCACTGGGGGCCACCATGGTTTCGAGCGAAGGCGCGTGCGCGGCGTACTTCAATTACGGGCGGTTTCTGAGCGCCGAGCAGCTGGCGCATGCGGGCTCGTAGCTCTTTAGCTTGTAGCTTGTAGCCCTTATCTACCGGCTACCGGCTACCGGCTTGTAGCTCGCAGCCCTTAGCTCCCGGCTACAAGCTACCGGCTGCCTTTCCGAGGTTTACCAATGAGCAACGTTGAACAAGTGATCGACGAAACGAGGGCGGTGCCCGACTTCTCCGCGTGGAGCTGTCCGCTGCCGCTGGCCGATTATCCAACCATCGTGATGGGCCATGGCGGCGGCGGCAAGCTGGGCAACGAACTCGTCGAGCATCTGTTTCTGCCCGCGTTTCGTAACCCAGCTCTCGAGAATCTGGGTGACGCCGCGGTGCTGGATTTAGGCGCAGGTCGAGGCCAGGCCGCGCCCCGCATTGCCATGAGCACCGATTCGTTCGTGGTGCAGCCGCTGTTCTTTCCCGGCGGATCGATAGGCGCGCTGGCTGTCAACGGCACGGTCAACGATCTCGCCGTCTCCGGCGCCGTACCGAAGTTCCTCACCGCAGGATTCATTCTCGAGGAAGGATTTCCTCTGGCCCAGCTCGCCGCCATTGTGCGGGAGATGGCCGCGGCGGCCGCAATTGCGGGGGTGAAGATCGTCACCGGCGACACCAAGGTGGTGGAGCGCGGCCACGGAGACGGTTGCTACATCAATACAGCAGGAGTCGGGCTTGTCCGAGAGGGCATGACCGTCGGGCCTCATCGCGCGGAGCCGGGCGATGCAATCCTCGTCTCCGGTACCATTGGCGACCACGGGATGGCCATCATGAGCGTGCGCGAAGGCCTCGCGTTCGAGAGCCCCATCCGCTCCGACTGCGCCGCACTCAACGGCCTTATCGCCGGCGTGCTCGATGTGTGCGGTGGCGCCATCCATGCCATGCGCGATCCCACGCGCGGCGGCCTCGCGTCCACACTCAACGAGATTGCGCAGGCCTCGGATGTCGGCATGGTCATCGACGAGCGCAGCCTGCCGGTACGGCCCGAAGTGCAGTCTGCCTGCGAGTTGCTCGGCCTCGATCCTGTGTACGTCGCCAACGAGGGGAAGGTGGTGTTCTTCGTCGCGCCGGAAGCCTCGGAGGCGGTTCTCGCCATCCTGCAGGCACATCCGCTGGGCCGCAACGCCGCGTGCATTGGCGCCGTGACCGCAGAGCACAAGCGCATGCTGGTCGCCCGCACCGCGATGGGCGCAAATCGCGTGATCTCCATTCAGATTGGCGAACAACTGCCGCGCATCTGCTGAGAGGCAGTGGTCAGTCGTCAGTGATCAGTGATCAGATTCGAAACCGCGGCTACGCCAGCTTCTCCCAACTCGCCTGGATCTTGCCCGGGATATCTCCTGCGGCGTCGCCCAGCGTGTAGTGGACTTCCAGCACCGTCGTCGGCGGTGTCGCCAGGCCGCTCAACAGCTTCCCTGTCGCAGCCCAGTCGATGGTGCCGTCGCCCGGCCAGAGATGCTCGTCCCTCGTTCCATGGTTGTCGTGCACGTGCATCGAAACGACGCGATTCCCCAATACCGACACGGCCTCGGGAATTCCCACCGTCATGTTGGCGTGCCCCAGGTCGAGGCACACCCCCAGGTTATCCAGGTGCCCCAGGTCGAGGATCGTCATCAAATGTTCGGGCGTGGTCGCGTCGTTGGTCAGGTTCTCCACCAGCACCTGCACGCCCAGTGGCCGCGCGAACGCCCCCAGATGCTCCAGTGCGGTGTGCGCGAATTCGATGGTGCGTTGCGACCAGCCGTCCTCGCGCTCGCCCAGGTGCACGATCAGGTGCTTGAACGGAATCTGCTCCGCCGCTTCGAGGGCGCGCTTGATCTCGTCCATGGAGTCGATGCGTCGGGACTTCTCGGGGTGGATCACGTTGACTGCCGGGGCGCCGGCGCGCCCCATTTCGCGATCCGGAAACATGGGCGCATGCAGCGAGAAAGGCTGCACGGAGTTGGAGCGAAACCACTCGCTCAGTTCGTGCACGTGCTCCCGGCTGGTGTAGTCGAAATGCTGGCGCGCGGCGAAAATCTCCACCGCCTGCGCACCGGATCGCCCGGCGAGTTCCAGTAACCCGGGATGCAGCCGCTGTGTCAGGAAAAGATGTGTCGAGAGAACTCGCAGCATAAGAAGGAAAACCCCCGCAAACCGGCACGAGTAGGTGGGTGGCCGGCTGAATACCTTATTGTCGCATCCATGCAACAACTTACGGCAATCGGCAAAGTCAATTGGTTTGCACAGAACCGGAAAAGGGGGAAGGCGACCTGCCCGGAAGAATCGGGAAACCGGCCAGAATTCCAGTGAAACTTGTGTGCGGAGCGCCATTGCACACGCCTGCTCATTCAGCGATCATGCTGGAATCTACCTTTAAAGATCGGATTGGCTCTCATGGGCTTTGCTGTTGGGTCTTTGCCTTGTTGCAAGCATTTTTTACCCGGATTGACGCGAATGTCACTGTGCCTGGCCGCCATTTTGGTGGGAATTGCTGTCGCGAGCGCCCAGGAAAAGCCCGCAGCGCAGGTATCCATCCCGGCCGGCGAGAAGGCCCCAAACCGTGTCCCGATCGCGGACTATTCGAAGGAAGCCCTGGTTTTCGAGAAGACGACCACGCGCGTTCGTGTGGAGCAGGACGGCACCGGGCTTCACGAAACGACCATCAGGGTGAGGATTCTGGCCGACGCTGGGGTCAAGGCAATGGCGGTGCTCCAGTTCACCTATACCGCCTCAAATCAGCAAGTAGAGATCGGGTACGTCCGGGTGACCAAGCCGGACGGATCAGTTGTGGTGACGCCGGATTACAACGTGCAGGACATGCCGGCGGATGTGTCGCGCGAAGCCCCCATGTACTCCGATATCCATCAGAAGCACGTTGCCGTGAAAGGCCTGGGAGTGGGCGACACGCTGGAGTACAAGGTCACCCAGCGTACATTGAAGCCCGAGGTCCCCGGCCAGTTCTGGTTTGAGTACTCGTTTAACAAGGATCTCATTTGCCTGACGGAAGAACTCGAAGTGGACATGCCCGCGGACAAGGCCGTGACCGTCGCGAATGCCGACGGCCAGCCGACGATTACGACAGCCGAGGGGCGCAAAATCTATCGTTGGGTGAGCCGCAACCTGGCGCGGCCAGACCCGGAAAAAACCGGTATCGAAGCATCAGAAGCCGTCGGTCCAGATCACCACCTTCGCCGACTGGGCAGCGGTAGGCTCCTGGTATGCGGGGCTGCAAAAGGAGCAATTGACGGTCACGCCGGCCATCCAGGCCAAGGTGGACGCGCTCACGAAGGGCCTTACTTCACCGGACGACAAGATCAACGCGATCTTTGCGGCCGTCGCGCTTCACACGCACTACATTGGGTTGTCATTCGGCATCGGCCGCTATCAACCGCATCCGGCTGACGACGTGTTCTCCAACGAGTACGGTGACTGCAAAGACAAACACACCCTGCTGGCCACCATGCTGAAGGCGGCGGGAGTCGAGGCGTGGCCGGTGCTCATCTCCAGCAGCCGGGAACTCGATCCCGCGGTTCCTTCGCCCGCGCAATTCGATCACGTCATCACCGTGGTGCCTCGCGAGGGAAAGCTGATCTGGATGGATTCGACCGCCGAGGTGGCGCCGGTTGGAGCGCTCGTAAGAACGCTGCGCGACAAGCAGGCTCTGGCAATTCCCGCCGGGAGGCCTGCATATCTCGAGCGCACGCCCGTCGACCTGCCCTACCCGCAGATGGTGAGTTTCAAGGCTGACGGCAAGCTGAGCGACAAGGGGGTCTTCACCGGGCGCCTGGAGCAAAGCTACCGCGGGGACACTGAACTATTGATGCGCGCCACATTCCGGCAGGTTCCGGAGTCGCAGTGGAAGGAGTTCCTGCAGCGGTTTTCCAACTCCATCGGATTCGGGGGAGAGGTGAAGGAGCCGGAAGTCTCAGCCGTCGAGAAGACCGCGGAACCCTTCCATTTTGTCTACGACTACACGCGGGAGAAATACGGCGAGTGGGACGACCGTCGCATTGGTCCCCCTATGCCGCCAGTCGGCTGGGAGTTGATGCCCGGCGTCAAACAGATCAAGCCCGTGGATGACATTGAGATCGGCTCACCCGGCGAGCAGGTGTACGCGTCGACCATCCAGCTCCCCGATGGCTGGCGGCTGTTTCCGCCCGACGGCGCCGATCTCAACGAAGACTGGGCGGAGTACCACTCCAAATATTCCTTCAGCAACGGCAAGTTCACGGCAGAGCGCCGGCTTGTGTTCAAAAAGGGAAAGATTCCGCTCGCGGACTGGGATAAGTATGTGAAGTTTCGCGAGGCCATTTACGCCGATTCCAGCCGCATGGCCACGCTGACCGGCCCTGATGCCCTTGCTGTGGGGAATCTTCCTCTCAGTCACGCGCCGGGCGGGGCGACTGAAAATCTTCAGGGGATCGTGCAAGAGCTTTTGGAAGAGGCGACGCCTCTGCGCGAAGCCATGACGACGTTGAAGCAGGACCCGCCGCCGGGCCTCAGAGACGCGTGGGAAGCGGAGGCAGAGTGCCAGCTGGCAACGGCCAAGCTCGAAGCGAAGTCGCACGAGCTGGCTGTCGGCGATGCTCAGTCACTGTATTGGGCCCAGTTGCTCGGCATGGCATGGACTTGCACGGGATGGGGCAAGATTGAAACCAAAGAAGCCGGCGCGGCTGAGATTTATCTGCGTCCCGCCTGGAAGCTCACGCAGGATCCACTAGCCGGATATCTGCTTGCCCGGGCGCTGGAGGACAAGGGGAACAAGGCTGAAGCGGCCCACGTGTTGGAGCTGGCGTACGTCAGCAGCCCTGGAGGAATCTTCGGCACGCTCGAAGCCGACATGAGCGCGCACGACTCGATTGCGGCGAATTATCTGCAGCTAACAGGAAAGAAAATATCCGCCACGCCGCTGAAGGCCGGCCAATACGATGGGAGCCTGCGCGCGGAACTCGACAAGGAGATCGAGATCCGTCAATTCGTCAGGAGCACCAAGGTGAGCGGGCAAGGATTTTTCGCGGTCACCTATGAGAACGGGGAGCCGGTCAAATCAGTTCTGCTGCAGGGGGACAAGGGCATGGGAGACCTCGCCTCCGTGCTGGAGAGCCACCGATTCGCGGTTCCGTTGCCCAACGGCTCAAAGGCCCGAGTAGTCCGGGAGGTGAAGATGATCTGCTCTCCCTGGGGCGGCTGCGACGCCTACCTGCTTCTTCCGGCGTCGGTGCAGATTCCCATGAAGAGCCACCTTGTCGAAGGATCGCCGCCGGCGAACGCCCCCAAGAGCACCAAGACCGTGCAGATTCAGATGCAACAGTAAGTACGTCGGCGGCACTGCTTAGGCGTTGATCCCATTTTCTTCCACCGCCGCATAGGCGTCGAGCATTGCCTCGGCGAGGGTGGGATGCGCGTGAATCGTGAACATGAGTTCGTCGATCGTGCCCTTCAGCTCCATTACAGCGATGGCCTCGGCGATCAACTCCGTTGCCTGCGGGTCGATGATGTCCACGCCCAGAGTCTCGCCGTACAAATTGGGACGGCAAGTTGCCCGGGCACCGGTCCCAGATCCGTCACCCGCCAACCCTCCACGCTCTACCCCATTCGTTCAATTGACGCCTCCGGCCAACCGCCTCATACTCAATGCAACAATCGCTTCATAAATCGACCTTCAGGGCGAGCGCAGCACCCCTTAAATAGTCGCCCGCCTTACCCGCCGTGGCTCCGCGCACACGCTCCGCGCGTCCCGGTCAGGAGTTATCTAGATGTCCGTTGTCGTCGAGATCCACCACGCACCTACAGTCTCGGAGCGCGTTCGCGCGCATATCGCCATCGCCCGCCTCGATCACTCCATCAAGAACCTCTTCGTTCTGCCCGGCGTCATCGTGCCGCTCAGCGTGCTGCCCGGCCACTTCGATCGAGCCTTCCTCTTCCGCCTGGCGCTCGCCGCCGTCTCGGTCACCGTCGTCGCCTGCAGTAACTACGTCATCAACGAGGTTCTTGACGCTCCCTACGATCGCATCCATCCTCACAAGCGCAACCGCCCCGCCGCTCTCGGCCTCGTCATTCCCTCGGTCGCCTACGCGCAGTGGCTCATCATGATGGTTGTTGGGGTCCGCATCGGCCTGCTCGTCTCACCGCGCTTTGCCCTCACCGCCCTCGCCCTCTGGATCATGGGCTGCGTCTACAATTTCCCGCCCGTCCGCACCAAGGACGTGCCCTACCTCGACGTTCTTACTGAAGCCATCAACAATCCGCTGCGCATGCTGCTTGGCTGGTACGCGGTGACTAGCGTCCTCGTGCCTCCCGTTTCGCTGCTAATCTGCTACTGGATGATCGGCTGCTACTTCATGGCACTCAAGCGCTTCAGCGAGCTCAATGAAATCCGCAGCCGCACCGTCGCCGGCTCCTACCGCGCCTCGTTCCGCCACTACACGCCGGAGTCGCTCATGGTCTCCGCGCTCTTCTACGCGTCCTCGGCCATGCTCTTTCTGGGCGCCTTCATCATCCGCTACCGAATGGAGCTCATTCTCGCTTTCCCGCTGGTGGCCCTCACCATGGCGATCTACTGCCGTCTCGCCTTCCAGACGGGATCGGCAGTGCAGCATCCCGAGAAGCTTTACCGCGAGCCCTTGTTGATGACCTCGCTCACGGCAACCGCCATGGTTCTGACCGTCCTGCTCTTCGTCCGCATCCCGCAACTGGAGCGCATGTTCATGCCCACTCTTCCCCAATCCGCGGCCGGCATCGCTTCCTCATCCACTCCCAGCAGATAGCACTCAGGCGAACGAGCGTCGAAATTCAGCACCGCTTCCCGCTGAAACTGCAATGTCATCTTTAGAGAACAGTTAACCCGACAAGCCTGCTTCCCGAGCGCCGCCGAGGGATCTTCGGTTGTTCTTGCCTTCGCCTCTCGCGCATCAAATAGGAGAACCCCATGCGCGTAGCCTCACTGATCTTCTGGATCCTTCTCTGTCAGGCCGCAGGCCTTCTTGGCGCGCGCTGGACCGTACCCGAAATACCCACCTGGTACGCCACGCTTCGCAAGCCCTCCTTCCAGCCACCCAACTGGATCTTCGGTCCGGTGTGGACAACCCTCTATCTCCTCATGGCCATCGCCGCGTGGCTCATCACTCAGTCGCCGGCCTCGTCCCTGCGCACCGTGGCCGATTACCCTCTTCGGTGTCCAGCTCCTGCTCAACTTTCTCTGGGCGCCGATCTTCTTCGGCCGCCATGCCATCCGCTGGGGTCTTGCCGACATCGTCCTCCTCTTGCTGTTCGTCGCAGCCACCACCCTTGTCTTCTCACGCCTCCGCGCATCGGCCGCGTGGTTGATGTCTCCCTATCTGGCTTGGGTCACCTTCGCCACCGCACTCAACGCCGCCATTGTCCGTCTCAATCCTGCTTCCTGACGGCCACCTTTTATCTCATCTCGGGATCACAATTCACGCTTCCTTGCGGATCAGCAACGACCATTGTGGGCGGTCAAGCGCTTACTGTTTATCAGATTCCTATTGGGTATTACCTGAGAGGGATCGAGCTACCCCAAAGGGCCCCGGCTCCGCACCAGACTAGGTATATCCGGCTTACTTAAACCGTCGTAATGTTCATCTGTGGCTCGGGGAGTCGCTGGGGAGTGGGGAAATGCAGGTAGTTTGCAAGAGCAGCAAGGATCACGCGGTGACCAGTTGCAGCGTGTGTGGACAGGGCTTCATCCTCTTCTGGGAACGCCAGACGAAGATGGAAAAAGCGACCGCACTCAAGGAAGTCGCGAAAACGCTCCGCAGCCATCACTCCCGCCACGACGGTCCCGAGGCGCATCCCGGAAGAAGCTTTCTGGTGCCGGAGTGGGACGGCTCGATCGCGTATTCCGGCGCGGCAATTTTAGGCAATGCACCCAGTTGGGCGCTTTGAAGCATCTTAGTTTGTAGAGCTTATCACCCTGCACCGCGCGAGCAGGGATTCGGTATCCCAGGGAAGACCAGCCCTGAAGCGCAATGCAGGGAAGCGGAACACACGGGAACACCAGCCCGGATACCGCAGCGAAATGGGTTAAAACGACGGTCGGACCATCGCGGAGCACGATCAGCCGCCGATAACCAGAAAAGGTCCACCGCAACGAATTGGAAAGCAGTTTTCTCGGGCTCTCACCGTAGCAGCAGTGCACGTCGAGACCTTTCCTGCAATCCGCGTTGTCTTACGATGCTGGACGGCGACTACACCCTTTGTGGTCATCGCCGCCAGCATCGATCTATTTTGGGGCAAGGAATCCATCCCGCCTCTATGGCCGATCGACTCTCCGTCGAGCCCTCGACCTTGGTCCAGACAGACGTGCCCCGGGTCGGAGGAGCGAGCCTTTGCAATCCCCTATGTGTCCGCGATCACAGGTGGAAAAACAGCGAGGGCCGGGAGTTGCCTCCCAGCCCTTGCTGTTTGCTTAGATTCTGCCGGAATCCGGCCTGAAGTTTAGAGAGGCTGCACGTCGGCAGCCTGCCAGCCCTTCGGCCCCTTCACCACGTTGAATTGCACGGCTTGGCCTTCCTGCAAGCTCTTGAAACCACTCGAGTTGATTGCAGAGTAGTGCACGAAGACATCTTCACCGTTCTGACGCGAGATGAAGCCGAAGCCCTTCGCGTCATTAAACCACTTCACAGTACCTTGTTCCATTTTGATCGTGTTTCCTGGATTGAATTGCGCTGGATGAATCGGGGACCACTGGCAGAATCCTTGCTGGTTGGGGCGAGTAACTGCTCACGCCCGGTTCGACTCTAACGCTGGTTGGATTGTAACACCGGCCCTCTTAAAGCCAAGCTAAATTCTTCGTCATCTCTGTCATTTTGGGAAGAACCTCCTTTGCAACCGGCCCGGAATGAGTCTTATGCATGCCCCCGCTTCTGTGATACGGTTAGGGTCGCCATGCATCCGGACCCCCTTCCCGGCCTCCTCGCGCGGGCGTCAGAACGACTCGACGAGCAGTTCGCGCACCTCGAAGCCTGGACGGCGGCCGCAAGATTTGGAGCGTCCGCGCCTGGTCTTGCTGGCCACACTGAACCGGACGCGGACGCCGAGGCGGCAAGTGCCGGTGCCCCGGAGAGGATGGCGGCGGTGCTCGACGAGACAGCCAAACGGCTGGGGGACAATTATCCGTACTTCCACCCTCTATACGCGGGGCAGATGCTGAAGCCGCCCCACCCGGTGGCGCGGGCGGCATATGCCCTGGCCATGGCCATCAATCCCAACAACCACGCGCGCGATGGCGGCCGCGCCAGCTCCGACATGGAGGTGGAAGCCGTAGCCGGGATCGCGGCGATGTTCGGCTGGGGCCCAGACAGCTACCTGGGGCACCTGACTTCGAGTGGCACCATTGCCAACCTCGAGGCCCTCTGGATCGCGGGACAGGTGGCAGCAAGCACAGGGGACAGGTCGCGAATACTAGGTTCAGAACAGTCCCATTACACGCACCATCGCATCTCTTCGGTTCTCAAGCTGGACTTCTCGTCCGTTCCGGCTGACGAGCGAGGCCGGATGGACCTCAACGCGCTCGAAAAAGAGCTGCGCAAAGGAGATGTCCGAACCGTCGTCGTCACTCTCGGCACGACGGCCATCGGCGCGGTCGATCCCCTGGACGAAATTCTCAGGCTTCGCGAGCGCTACGCGTTCCGGGTCCATGTGGACGCGGCCTACGGCGGCTACTTCAAGCTGATTCCGGAATCGCTCGACGAACCGGCCCGCCGGGCTTTCGCGGCGATTGGCCAGGCGGACTCCATCGTCGTCGATCCTCACAAGCACGGTCTGCAGCCGTACGGGTGCGGCTGCGTCCTGTTCCGGGATCCCGGCGTAGGGCGGTTCTACAAGCACGACTCGCCCTACACCTACTTCACTTCAAAGGAACTGCATTTGGGGGAGATCAGCCTGGAGTGTTCCCGGGCAGGAGCGTCAGCGGTGGCGCTCTGGGCGACTCAACGGCTTCTGCCTCTCACGCCGGACGGTGATTTCGCGCGCGGCCTGGCTGCCGGCCGCAGGGCCGCGCTGGCGCTTTACGCCCATCTCCGAAAAGACGCCGACCGCTTTGAAGTGCTGGCGGGAGGCCCCCCGGAGCTGGACATTGTGGTCTGGAAGGTGGCCGCCGCGTCGCCGGAGCAGTCATCCGAGTTGGCGCAGCGCCTCTTTGATAGGTGTGCAATGAAGAATTTGCACCTGGCCCTTGTACAATTGCCGGAATGCTGGTTTGAACCTGTGGACAGACCAGCCCGTCAAACTGAGAGTGGGTTGGTCACCTGTCTGCGCTCCGTCCTGATGAAGCCCGAGCACGAGGTCTGGCTGGAACGCATCTGGAGTGAGTTCGCGGACGCTAGCGGAGAAGTGCTGGCAGGGTAAGGGGGAGCCATGGCGGAGCAGCAGACGAGCCTCATTTCGCCGCGGAAAGAAAACGTTGTCATCGAGGCGGGCGCCTGCACGGTCACAGTTCTTCCCCAATTCGGCGGCAAAGTCGCCTCCATTCAGATAAACGGACACCAGCTTCTGCAGGCTCCGCTCGCGCCTGTGGAAGTGCGGACACCGACCATGCCGTTCGACGCCGGTGATGCCAGCGGCTGGGACGAATGCCTGCCGTCGGTGGCGGCCTGCGCGATCCCCTTCGCCGGCGGCACGGCCGAGATTCCCGATCACGGCGACCTGTGGCGCGTGGCTTGGAAGGACATCAGCGGCGACACCAATGGCAACGGAGACGATCACTCCATCGACCTGCGTGCGGTGTGCTTTTCTCTTCCCCTGGAACTGAAGCGCAAGCTGACCCTTTCTGAAACTTCCGCGGGCTTCCGCCTCACCTCGGAATACGAGCTCACGAACATTGGCATTGCTCCCGTTCCATGGTCCTGGGCGGCACATCCGCTGTTCGCGGCGACAGCGGGCGACCGCATCGTGTTGCCTCCCACCATTGAGACACTCCGCGTGGAGGGATCGAGAGGCGACCGCCTGGGAAAACGCGGCGACGCGGTAACGTGGCCCATCGCGACCCTGACGGCAGGCGGCATTACCGATCTCACCGTGGCGCAACCGCCCGAATCCGGCATCGGGGACAAGCTTTTCGCGGGCCCGCTGGCGAAGGGCGAGAACTGGTGCGCGCTGGAGCGGCCTTCCGCAGGAGTACGTATCCGCTTTTCCTTTGACCCCGACCTGACTCCCTATTTAGGACTGTGGATCTGCTACGGCGGGTGGCCCGAAGGCCGAGGGCCGAAACAAGCTTGCGTGGCCATGGAGCCTGCCACGGCCCCGGTCGACTCCCTGGCTGAGTCGGGTCCCTGGACGCGGGTTTTGGAACCCGGACAATCCGCCATATGGCCCATGCACGTAGATCTTGAATTCCTGTAGGTTGGAGCAGTATGCACGACCCTGAAGCTTTGCGTTCCATGCATTTAGCTCGCTTCGGCGCGGAACCCGCAGTTTTTGTCGCTCCGGGACGCGTCAACCTGATTGGAGAACACACCGATTACGCCGAGGGATTTGTGATGCCCGCGGCCATCGACTTCGCCACGCTGGCCGGCATCTCGCCGCGCACGGACGGGAAGGTGGTGCTGTTCTCAAATAACTATGGCGACGAGCGCGTTTACGATGCTGCGGCGCTGCCCAGCGAGCGCTCCGGCCACTGGAGCGACTACCCTCTGGGCGTGCTGGCGATCTTTGCCGGCGAAGGACACAAAATCCCTGCATTCAGCCTTAGTCTGTGGGGCGATGTCCCCCTGGGCTCAGGCCTCTCGAGTTCCGCTGCCGTGGAAGTGGCGACGGCGGTCGCGGTGGAATGGCTGCTTGGCGTCCAGTATCCCGGGCCGGTGCTGGCGCGACTTTGCCAGCGATCGGAGAACGAGTTTGTGGGATCGAGCTGCGGGATCATGGACCAGTTCATCTCCGCCAATGGGTCAAAGGACCACGCTTTGCTGCTGGATTGCCGCGACTTGAGTTTCAAGCTTGCGCCCATTCCTGAAAACGTTTCGCTGGTGATTGCCAATACCATGGTGAGCCACGCCGTGACGGGCGGAGAATACACGAGCCGGCGAGCGCAGGTGGAAGAGGCAGCCGCGGCCATCGCGAAACACCGCCCGGAGGTAAAGTTTCTGCGCGATGCGACTACGGAGGATTTGGAGAAGTGGGGTAGCGAGATGAGCCCCGAGGCGCTCAAACGTGCGCGCCACGTGATCACCGAGAATCTGCGCACCGTTGCCGCTGCGGAGGCGCTGATTCAGAACGACATGAAGGAACTGGGACGCCTGATGGCCGAGGCCCACCGCAGCTACAGCCATGACTTCGAGGCCAGCTGCGCGGAGTGCGACATCATGGTGGATTTGGCGCAGGATCTGCCGGGGCTGATCGGCGCGCGGCTCACCGGCGGGGGTTTTGGGGGGTGCACGGTAAACCTGGTGCAGGCGGATCAGGCGGGAACTTTTGCCCGCACCCTGGCAACGCGTTACGCGAAATCCACTGGGATTACGCCGCAAATCCACATTTGTCGTGCTTCAGGGGGCGCGCACCGCCTCGAATGAAGCATCCAAGGATTCAGGAAAAAAGTTGGACCGCGGGGAATGTTGACGCAGTAAAACGATTCAGCATTGTTGTCTTCATCCCATGAAATTCTCCCGTTTTTGCGCGGTGCGTCCCACGGTTAGGCCATACTGTTTTGGAATTTTTCGCTTGAGATTTGTCATGATCCGGGAACGATTTTTGCTAAAATCGGTGGGTCCTCCTTCCGATTGTGTAAAGCAGCTCGCCTTCCCGGTGTTTCACTGCCGCGTATCACAAGGAGCAGCTGTCCGGCACGGCCGGCAGCGCCACCGGAGGCCTGTTAGGTAGACCATGCATTCGACAACCACTAAGCCCTTTGCGTATGAAGCTTTTCCCCCCTCTGGACAAGTCGCCTACTTCTCAATGGAGATCGCGATCAACCCATCGATGCCCACCTACTCGGGCGGACTAGGCATTTTAGCCGGTGACACTCTGCGTTCGGCAGCGGATCTTGGCGTTCCGCTGGCCGCCTTCACGCTCCTGCACCGCAAGGGATACTTCAAGCAGCACCTCGACGGTTCCGGGACTCAGACCGAGGAAGTTCAAGGATGGAACCCGGCCGATTTTTGTACGGAAGAAGCGGCGCGCGCCACGGTATCAATTGAAGAGCGCACCGTAACCGTACGTGCCTGGCGATACGATCTGGTGGGCAGGGCCGGCCACATCGTCCCCATCTACCTGCTGGACACGGATCTGGACGGCAACTCGGGATGGGACCGCGGGCTGACCGACCACTTGTACGGGGGTGACACCAACTATCGCCTGCAGCAGGAGATTGTGCTGGGCATGGGCGGCGTGCGCATGGCCAATGCCCTGGGCCTGCATGTAAACGTGTATCACATGAACGAGGGACATGCGGCGCTGATGACGCTGGCGCTGCTGGAGAGCCAGCTGGGCGGCGGTCCGCTGGGCGCGGCGACCAATGCCGACCTGGACGTAGTGCGCAATAAATGCGTGTTCACCACTCACACCCCGGTTCCGGCGGGGCACGACCGCTTTTCGACCGAGCAGACCATCCGCATCCTGGGGGGAGAGCGCACCACGCGGCTGCAGAAGCTGGGCTGCTTCAAAGACGGGCTGCTGAACATGACGCTGCTGGCGCTGCGTTTTTCGCGCTACGCGAACGGCGTGGCCATGCAGCACGGCAAGGTATCGCGGGAGATGTTTCCGGAGTTCAACATCGACGCGATTACCAATGGCGTGCACGCGCCGACGTGGGTATCGGAACACGTACAGCAGATGCTCGACGAGCACATCCCGAACTGGCGCAGGGACAATCTCTATCTGCGCAACGCGATCGACCTGCCGCTAGGCGCGATGCAGGCGGCGCATGCGCGGGCCAAGGAAGAACTTCTGGCGGAGGTGGGTTCACGCACCGGCCTGGTGCTGAATCCGCGGGTGCTGACGCTGGGCTTTGCGCGGCGCGTGGCGACCTATAAGCGCGCCAACCTGATGTTCACCGATCCGGAGCGGCTGGTACGCATCGCTGAAGAAGCGGGTGGCCTGCAGATCCTATATGCCGGCAAGGCGCACCCGCAGGACGAGCCTGGCAAGCAGCTCATCCGCGAGGTCGTGGACAAGGCGCACGGGCTCAACAACAAGCTGCTCCAGATCGTGTATCTCGAAAACTACTCCTGGGACCTGGGCGCGTTGCTGACAGCGGGGGTGGACGTTTGGGTGAATACGCCGAAGCGGCCGTACGAAGCCTCGGGCACCAGCGGGATGAAGGCGGCGTTGAACGGCGTACCCAGCCTGTCGATCCTGGACGGATGGTGGATCGAGGGCTGCATTGAAGGGGTGACCGGCTGGGCCATTGAGGACGGCGTGACCGACGCGGACGAAGCTCTGGCGCTCTATCACAAGCTGGAGACGGCGGTGGTTCCCCTGTATCTGCAGGCGCCGGAGAAGTGGGCGCAGCTGATGAGGACGACGCTGGCGTTCAACGGATCTTATTTCAATACCAACCGCATGGTGAAGCAGTACACGCGCAATGCGTACTATCCGCTGAAGCTGGTGGAAACCCCAAAATTGGAAGAGGCGGCGAACTATATGGACGTGCCGATGGAACACCGGTAGGGCTGGTTGCATGCGACAGGGTGCGAGACTCGTCTCGCACCCTTTTTGCTGGGCGGAAACCCCGGCTCAAACCTCGGCATTTGAGGCACCGAAGTCCATTTTGTGGCGGCAGTTCGTGCGCCACGCGTATAAAGTTGGAGCGGGGTTGAATTCGCGTTATGCGCACCCGGCGGGCAAGCTTCTCAGAATGTGAGCTTTCGGGGCGGCGCGGCGGAGTTTGTGCGTCGTTTAGGGTCTGAGTAGCGTCTCAAAGAGTACGAGGAAAAATCCTCATCCGGGATCGTACGTTCGTCCCCGGTCTTCATCTACCATTGTAGATTCACACGGATTTTTGAAAGACCCTGGCGGGTTTGGGCCTGGGTCGGAGCACTCCCGGACGGGCCAATCATTCCCCACTTCCTGATCCGGCGTTGAGGCTCTTGGCCCCGATCAACCCGGCTCTGGAGCGAGAACCAACCCTATGATGTGGATTGTTCGGCTTGCGCTAAGGCGGCCATACACCTTTGTCGTCTTCGCGCTTTTGATTCTGATACTCGGCATCTTCTCCATTGAGTCGATGCCGACCGATATCTTTCCCAATATCAATATCCCCATCGTCACGGTGGTGTGGAACTACAACGGCCTTAGTCCGGAACAGATGGCCAACCGCATTGTCACGGTCAGTGAACGGTCCATGACCACCACCGTGAACGACATCGAGCACATGGAATCGCAATCCTTCAATGGCGTTGCGATCATCAAGGTCTTCTTCCAGCCCCGCGTCAATATCGCCAACTCCGTTGCCCAGGTCACCTCCGTAAACCAGGCCATCATTCGCCAGATGCCGCCGGGTACGCTGCCGCCGTTCATCATCCAATACAACGCCTCCAGCGTGCCGGTCATTCAATATGGACTGGCGGGCAAGGGACTCGACGAACAGCGTCTCTTCGATCTCGCTCAAAACACCGTTCGCCTGGCGCTTGCCACGGTCGAAGGGGCGCAGAGCCCCTATCCTTATGGCGGCAAGCAGCGCCAGATCCAGGTCGACATCGACCTTCACGCGCTGCAGGCCAAAGGCCTCTCGCCGGCTGACGTGGTCAATGCGATCAATGCGCAAAATGTGATCGCGCCCTCCGGCACCATGAAGATTGACCGATTCGAGTACGCGATCGAAACCAATTCCACGCCCTCGGTCGTCGCCGAATTGAATAACCTGCCCATTCGCACTGCCAACGGCGCCATCCTCTACATTCGCGACGTGGCCCATGTGCGCGACGGCAGCCCGCCTCAAACCAACGTCGTCCGGGTCGATGGCCGCCGCGCCGTCCTCATGAACATCATGAAGACTGGCTCTGCCTCCACGCTCGAAATCATCGACAGCGTTCGTTCCAAGGTCGAGGGCGTTCGCGGTCAGCTCCCTCCCGAACTCAAGGTTTCCCCCATCAACGACCAGTCCATCTTCGTGCGCGCCGCCATCAGTGGTGTGGTCCGCGAGGCGATCATCGCCGCGTGTCTTACCGGCATCATGATCCTGATCTTCCTGGGCAGTTGGCGCTCCACCGTCATCATCGCGGTCTCCATCCCCCTTTCCATCCTCTGTTCGCTGGCCGCGCTCTTCGCCCTCGGCGAGACCATCAACATCATGACCCTGGGCGGCCTCGCTCTGGCCGTCGGCATCCTTGTCGACGACGCCACGGTCGAGATTGAGAACATCAACCGCAATCTCGAAGCCGGCAAAGAGATCGAACAGGCAATCCTCGACGGCGCCGCCCAGATCGCCACCCCGGCGCTGGTTTCTACGCTCGCCATCTGCATTGTCTTTGTACCCATGTTCTTCCTGAGCGGCGTGGCCAAGTATCTCTTCGTGCCCATGGCTGAAGCCGTCGTCTTCGCCATGCTGGCCAGCTACCTGCTCTCGCGCACCGTCGTGCCCACCATGGCCCGCTATCTGCTGCACGAACACGACGAGGCCGAGGCTGAAAAGCGCCACCACAGTCGCAATCCATTTATTCGCTTTCAGCTCGCCTTCGAATCGCGCTTCGAGAAAATTCGCGTCGGCTATCTCCGCTTCCTGACGCTGGCCGTGGATCACGCCGCGCTCTTCCTGGTTCTCTTCATCCTCTTTTCTGTCGTCTCCGCCGGCGGCCTGGCCTTCTTCCTCGGCGAGGACTTCTTCCCCTCGGTTGACTCCGGCAGCTTCAAGATTCACGTCCGCGCTCACACCGGCACCCGCATTGAAGAAACTGCCGCCCTCTGCGATCACATCGATGCCACCATCCGCCAGAACATTCCCTCCAGCGAGCTGGTGGACATCATCGACAACATCGGCCTGCCTTACTCCGGCCTCAACCTGGCCTACTCCACCTCGGCGCCGATTGGTCCCGCCGATGCCGACATCCAGGTGCAGCTCACCCCGAAACACCACCCCACCGAGCCCTACGTCGATCACCTGAGCAAGGTGCTCGCACGCGAATACCCAGGCGTCACCTTCTACGTGCTGCCCGTCGATATCGTCACCCAGATCCTCAACTTCGGTCTCGCCGCGCCAATCGATATCCAGATCATCGGGCCCAATCTCCAAGGCAACCGCACCCTTGCCGAAAAGATGCTCAACGAGGTCCGCTACGTTCCTGGCGCTTCGGATTCCCGCATTCAGCAGCCCTTCGACTATCCCCGCATGACGGTGAACGTAGACCGCACGCGTGCCCAGGCGATCGGCCTGACCGAGGCCAACGTCACGCAGTCGATCCTGATCGCGCTGAGCGGCAGCTTCCAAACATCGCCTAACTTCTTTCTCGATCCACGCAACGGCGTCAGCTACAGCATCGCTACTCAAACCCCGCAGTATCACCTCGACACCGTTTCCGACCTGCAGAGCCTGCCCGTCTCCGGCGCTACCGGCAGCACCCTGCCAACGCAGTCCTTTGGCTCCGGCGGCAGCCTCACCTCGATCTCCTCCACCGGTGCTCCCGGCGCTACCCGCCCCGTGCAGGTGCTCGGCAATGTAGCCAGCATCGAGCCCGGCACCGAGCTCGGCACCGTCAGCCACTACGACGTTCAGCCCGTCATCGACATCTTCACCAACGTCAACGGCACTGATCTCGGCACGGTCACCCGCGCTATGGAGAAGATCGTCGCCAACCACAAGAAGGATCTGCCTCGCGGTTCCAGCTTTATCCTGCGCGGACAGAGCGAGACCATGTACAAGTCGTACATCGGGCTGATCGGCGGCCTGGCCATGTCGATCCTGCTGGTGTACCTGCTGATCGTGGTGAACTTTCAATCGTGGCTCGATCCGTTTCTCATCATCTCGGCGTTGCCTGCGGCGCTGGCCGGCATCGCCTGGTTTCTGTTTCTCACCAACACGCGCCTCAGCGTGCCTGCGCTCACCGGCGCCATCATGTGCATGGGCGTGGCTACCGCCAACTCCATCCTGGTGGTCAGCTTTGCCCGTGAGCAGTTAGAGGAGCTGGTTGGCGACGCGCGCAAGGCCGCGCTCAATGCCGGCTTCGTCCGCTTTCGTCCTGTGCTCATGACGGCCCTGGCCATGATCATCGGCATGTTGCCCATGGCCATCGGCCTGGGCGAAGGCGGCGAGCAGAATGCGCCCCTCGGCCGCGCCGTCATCGGGGGACTGCTGCTTGCAACCGTTGCCACTCTCTTCTTCGTGCCGGCCTTCTTCTCGGTCGTGCACAGCTGGCTGGAGCAACGCAAGCGCGCCAAAGCCACACCCGCGACAACGACTTTCGACGAGTTCGACCAGCAGCACCCGGAGCAATCTCTATGAGCAGCCATCCTTCCCAACCGCAACCCGCGCCCCAGAATCACGAGTCCGCGCCCGACCATCCCGCCATCAGCGGACGCAAGGCTTCCGTGGCGCTGATAATCGTGGCGATCGTCGTGGCCGCACTGGCCATCTACGGCATCTGGAAGCGCCATCACAATGACGAGGTTCTGGCCGACACCACCCAGCGCGATGCGGCGCCGAGCGTGATCGCCCTTCCCGCGAAGTCGGGCGCGCCCTCTGACAGCTTTCAGCTTCCCGGCAACGTGACGGCCTGGAGCGATGCTCCCATTTATGCGCGCACTTCCGGCTACCTGACCAAGTGGTACTACGACATTGGCGCGCATGTGAAGGCCGGTGCGCTGCTCGCCGAGATTGCCACGCCCGAGCTCGATCAGCAGGTGGCGCAGGCAGAGGCGGACCTGGCCACCTCGGAGACAACTGCCAACAACGCGAAGACCCAGGCAGATCGCTACAAGGACCTGGTCACCTCCGATGCCGTCTCCAAGCAGGACACCGATACCTTCGTGACCCAGGCGGCATCCACCTCTTCCGCGGTCAAGTCCGCGCAGGCCAACCTTGCGCGCCTCAAACAGCTACAGAGCTTCGAGAAGATCTACGCGCCCTTCGACGGCGTGGTTACTGCGCGCAATATCGACACTGGCCAGCTCATCACCGAGGGCTCGACGAACGAGCTCTTTCACCTGCAATCGCTCGGAACGCTGCGCGTCTACGCCAACGTGCCCGAGGTCTATACCTCCAACATCAAGCGCGGGCAGAAAATTCCTCTTGGCTTTTCGCAGTTTCCGGGCAAGACATTCGAGGGAACGTTGGTCCGTACCGCCGACTCCATCGACCCCAACAACCGCACCCTCCTGGTGGAGATTGATGTGGACAATCGCAAGGGCGAGCTGATGCCGGGCTCGCTCGCGCAGGTTCACTTCAAGACGCAGTCGGTCGGCCAGACCTACATCGTGCCCGCCGCCGCGCTCATCTTCCGCAGCCAGGGCATTCGTGTCGGTACCGTGATCAACGGCAACATCGCTCACCTTGTGCCGATCACAATTGGCCAGGACAATGGCGCGACCGTCGAAGTCATTGCGGGCCTTGGCCCGAATGATCGCATCATTCAGGATCCACCTGATTCCATCATTGAGGGCGAGAAGCTGAATGTCGAGAGACCTGACGCGCAGAACGAGCAGCAGACGCCGGCGAACCCACAGCCTGCACAACAGAACGGCCACCCCGCCAGTGGAGGCAAGGAGTAACGATGGCCTCCCTGCCAAGAAGACGGCTGCTCGCGATTGCCGGCCCGCTGATTCTGATGCTCTTCGCGGGTTGCAAGCCAGTGGGGCCGAACTACCAAAAGCCCGGCTTTACCGCGCCCGCGGCCTACAAAGAAACCGGGGCGCCCTCCATTGTTCCTCCGCCGGCTCCGGCTGATGGCTCGTGGAAACCCGCTGATCCCTCCGACGGCATGCTGCGCGGCAAGTGGTGGGAGATCTACAACGACCCGCAGCTCAACCAGCTCGAAGAGCGCATTGCCACCAACAACCAGTCCCTGCGCCAGGCAGTCGAAAACTATCTCGCTGCGCGCGACCAGATTGCGGTTGTGCGCTCCAATCTCTTCCCCAGCCTGTCGCTTGGACCCAGTTACACGCGCACCCACGGGTCGTCGAACCGGCCGCTTGTGACATCCTCCACCCAGACCAGCTACAACGATTTCCAGCTCGGCGGCCAGGCCGGATGGGAGCCCGACTTTTGGGGCAAGGTTCGGCGAGGCGTCGAGGCCGCCCAGGATACCGCCCAATCCAACGCCGCCGACGTAGCCAACGTCGACCTGCTCCTGCACGCCGAGCTCGCCGCCGACTACTTTCAGCTGCGCGGCCTCGACTCGCAGATTGCACTGCTCAAGCGCACCGTTACTGACCTCGAACGCCAGCTCGACCTTACCCAGCGCCGTCTCAAAGGTGGGGTGGCCACCAGCGTCGACGTCGCCCAGGCCCAGACGCAGCTTGAGACCTTTCGCGCCCAGCTCGTCGATGTCAGCGTGGCCCGCGCGCAATTCGAGCACGCCGTGGGCACCATTGACGCCGTCAGTCTGTCGGATTTCAGCATTCCGTTTTCGCCCCTCGACGGGCCGCTGCCCCGGGTTCCGGTTGGAGTGCCATCGCAGTTATTGGAACGCCGCCCCGACGTCGCCGCGCAGGAACGACTGACCGCCGCAGCCAACGCCCGCATCGGCATCGCCATCTCCGCTTATTACCCCACCATCAGCCTGAGCGGCACGGGGGGATTTGAAAGCACCCACGGCGGCACCTGGATTCAGGGCCCCAGCGCGCTCTGGACGCTCGGCGCCCAGGCCACGGAGCTATTGTTCGATGCCGGCCAGCGCCATGCCCTCACCGACCAGTCCCGCCACCAGTACGAGGCTCAGGCCGCCGCCTACAAGAACGCGATCTATTCAGCTTTTCAGGACGTGGAAGACAATCTGTCGCAGCTCCGCATCCTCGACCAGGAAAACGCCGTGGAAACGCGTGCCGTGGCTTCGGCCCAGCACTCGCTCGACCTCTCCGAGCAGCGCTACAAAGGCGGCGTCACCACCTACCTTGAAGTGCTGACGGCCGAAACCACCTTGATCAGCAACCAGCGCACGCTCACTGACTTGCAGGCGCGCCAATTCGCCGCTTCCGTGCAACTGATTCGCGCGTTGGGCGGGGGCTGGGATACCAGCCAGCTGCCGAAATAGCATCGCCTCCAAAGGGCGAAACTAATTTTCTAGTTGACGTCGGACCCGAAGCTAACTAAATTACTAGTAGATCGTCTGAAGGGTAGGTCCTCCATAAAGGCCCTCCCCCGGACCCCAGGTAGACCGAGGAAAACGATGCCGCCGAAACGCTCCATCACGCTCACTCCCGCAGAACTCCGGCTCATGAAGGTGCTGTGGACCCGTGGGGAGTCGGCGGTTTCCGACATGGTGACGGCTACGGCCGACGAGGGCCCTCTGGCCTATACATCGGTCCTGACCACCATTCGCATTCTCGAGCAGAAGGGCTACGTCGAGCACCGCCAGGAAGGCCGTGCCTTTCTCTACAGCGCCAGCGTCGGCGAGCAGGAAGCCAGCCGCTCCGAGGTGCGTCACGTTTTGCAGCGCTTCTTCGGCAACTCGCGCGAGCGCCTGCTGCTGTCTCTGCTCGGTGATGACGAGATCACCGCCGAAGAATTGCACCGGCTCAAAGAAGCCATCGCCACGGTGCCCAATGATGTTGAGGAGGGGGTTGCCGAATGAGCGAGCTTCTGCCCTTCTTTTCTCATATTTCGGCCCAGGCCACCGGCGCGCTGGTTTCGGCCGTGTGGCAGGGTGCGCTGCTGGCGGCCCTCGTCGGGATCAGCCTGCGCTTCTTTCCACGGCTCAGCGCTGCGGCCCGTTCGATCATCTGGCTTAACGTCTTCATTTTGCTGGCCTTTCTTCATCTTGTTCCATTTGTGGCTGGCAACCAGGCTGGACCGCGACGCGCGCTACACGCGGTCCAGCTGGATCTCCGCTGGAGTTTGGCAGTGGCCGGCTTCTGGTTGGCTCTCTCTATTTATCGCGCCGGGCAACTGGTCGTGAGCGGGATTCACCTGCGCGCGCTGGCGGGCCGCGCCACGGCAATCGAGGTCGAAGCCAACCTCGAATCCCTGCTGCACGCGCCCTTTAATCGGCGCGTAAGGCTCTGCGCATCCGATGAAGTCGCCCGTCCCAGCGTTCTCGGCTTCTTCCGCCCCCGCATCCTGGTGCCACCGGCGCTGCTTGAAGCGCTGTCTCCCCAGGAGCTGCGCCAGGTGGTGATCCACGAGATGGAGCACCTTCGCCGCGGCGACGACTGGACGAACCTGCTGCAGAAGCTGGCCCTGGTGCTGTTCCCGCTCAACCCCGCGCTGCTCTGGGTGGAACGCCGCCTGTGCGCGGAGCGCGAACTGGCCTGCGACGACCGCGTGCTGCAAGCCGGCTCCGGCCGCAAAGCCTATGCGCTTTGCCTCACCCATCTGGCCGAGTTCTCGCTCATGCGGCGGGGCTTCTCGCTGGTGCTGGGCGCCTGGGAGCGCCGCCCCGAGCTGGTTCGCCGCGTACAGCGCATCCTCACTCAGCCATCCCGGACCATGGGCCGCAAACCCGCGCTGGCAGTTTGCGGGACTCTTTTGGCAGGCGTCTTTGGCTGCACGTTGACTCTCGCGCACGCGCCGCAGCTGGTCAGCTTTGTCCCCTATGGCGGTTCGACGCAACGGGCGGCTCAACAGGATCAGGCACTCCCCCAGCTTGACCCGGTTGCTTTAGGCGCGGCTCTCGGCGGTAGGCCGCACATGGTCAAGGCCGTTATGCCTGAACCGCATCGCCAGCATGCAATGGCTGGCAGGGCAACTTACAAGCGCCACAACCTGCCCAATCTTCAACGCGACCGGCTCGCCGATTTGAGAATGCCACCGACGCCGGCGCCCCCCGATGTTTCCGCGCGCGCTGCAATGGTCATGGCGCAACTTGTCGAAATGCAGAACGCGGCGCGAGTGACGTACGCCGTTGCGAGAGACCGTGAGTTCCACCGCCCCAACGTGGTTCGTGCCGTTTACGTGGTCCGCACGCCCAATGGGTGGTTGATCATTCAGATTTAGCCCAAGATTCCCCGGTGCAAGTCCTCACCGCACCCCATTTTTTGAAACAGAAAGACACAACAACTGGAGAACATGTCCCATGAATCAAGCAACTAATCAATTAGTATCATCGGCAAAGAAACTCGCGGCGCCGGCGGCGATCGTCGGAGCCTTCGTCCTCGGCGCCGCCCTGTTCGTCGGCCACGGAGGCGTCCACGCCGCGTCCGCCGCCATGCCCCTCGACGAAAACAACGTCTCCGCCCTCACCGCGCTCGACCGCGCCATGGAAGCGGTAGCGTCCAAGGTCACCCCGGCGGTGGTCAACGTTGCCGTTACCTCGCGCGGCGGCAACGAAGAAGGAGACGACGAAGACGGCGGCAGCCGCGGCGGACGCATGCCGCAACTGCCTCCCGGCCTGCGCAACTTCTTCGGCCCCATGATGCCGCAGCAGATGCCCCAGGCGCCGCAGCTGCAGCACGGCATCGGCTCCGGCATCATCATCTCGCCGGACGGCTACATCGTCACCAACAACCACGTGGTCGACGGCGCCACGCAGATCCGCGTCACGCTCAACGACCGCCGCGTCTTTAATGCCAAGGTCATCGGGACGGACAAGCTCACCGACCTCGCGGTCGTGAAAATCAATGCCACCAACCTGCCCACCGTGGCCTGGGGCGACTCCACCAAGCTCGAGCCCGGCCAGACCGTGCTCGCCTTCGGCAGCCCCTTCGGCTACTTCCAGTTCTCCGTTACGCGCGGCATCGTCAGCGCCGTCGACCGCCCCAATCCCTATCGCGATGACGCCCGCAAGCCCGGCGGCTACATCCAGACCGACGCGGCCATCAACCCTGGCAACTCCGGCGGCCCACTGGTCGACGCACACGGGGAGCTGGTGGGCATCAACACCTTCATCATCTCCGACTCCGGATCCTTCGCCGGCGCCGGCTTCGCCATCCCGTCGCAGATCGTCCGCGCCACGACCGACCAGATCATCAAGCACGGTCACGTGG
The DNA here is from genome assembly GCA_963744185.1 of uncultured Acidobacteriota bacterium. Classification (GTDB taxonomy): domain Bacteria; phylum Acidobacteriota; class Terriglobia; order Terriglobales; family Acidobacteriaceae; genus Telmatobacter. The sequence continues at coordinate 93,240 of CAVUSR010000007.1, forward strand.
ACCATGGCTATCTCGGCATCAACATCAACGACGTAACTCCGGACAATGCGCAGTTCTTCAACCTGAAGGAAGCATCCGGCGCCATCGTGTCCCAGGTCTCGCCTGACTCGCCGGCCAGCAAGGGCGGCCTCAAGCAGGGCGACGTCGTCACTGAAGTCAACGGCCAAAAGGTCGCCAACTCCAGCGGTCTCCAGGTGGCCATCAGCCAGATGTCACCGGGCGCGCCCCTCAAGCTCGGCGTCATCCGGGAAGGCAAGCCCATGAACGTCGATCTCACCGTGGGCCAGTACCACGCCAAGACGGAAGAAGCCAGCAACGAAGGCGGCGCAAGCCATCAGAAGGGCAAGCTCGGAATCGCGGTCGCAAACCTCGATGATCAGGCTCGCCAGCAGCTGAACGTGCCCGAACAGGTGAAGGGTGTGGTGGTGCAGGACGTTCGCCCCGGCAGCCCGGCGGAAGATGCCGGCCTCCAGCCCGGGGATGTCATCCAGGAAGTGAACCGCAAGCCGGCAGGCGATCCCAGCCAGTTTGCCAGCACCGTGCGCTCCGCTCCCGGTGACAAGGACATCCTGCTGCTGGTCTGGTCGAAGGGCAACGCCAGCTACCGCACCGTCCGTCCCGACCAGAGCGTGGCGCAGTCGGATAACAACCAGTAAGTTTCTCGTGTCGCCCCTGGCGAGGGAAGGCGCCGGGTTGAGAAAGGTTCAACTGACACGGAAGGGGTGTCCGGGCTACTCTCCTCGCCTGGGCACCCCAATTTATTTGGGAATCGCGGCCGGTGCTTGTTGCGAATCAAGGTCAGTTATCAGGCGCAGCCTGCATTGTGCATAAGTCACAACCGAGAAGCCCATAGAGTAAGAACTTTAGAACGGGCTCGCCGAGGTCTTTATGGACGACTCCCTGGGGTTCGTCTCGATATTCTTTCTTCCCTTTGTCGCGTATCTGCTCTTTTCCCGTATCCGTCTCGACGAGGATCACACGGCGCGAAGGCGAAAACTCGGCCACCATGGCCGCCAGTTCTGCGGCATCGCTCCAAACGGGCACGAGATGCTCACCGACCCTTTCGGCTTCGACGTTCCGTCTCCCAAGGCTGCGGAAGTTTGCCTCCCTGAGGCTCCGCGTCTTCGCTGCTGGGATCCGATCGAGTAAGCAGACGGGATTCGCTCGACCCTCTTGGCTCAGTGCGACCGCTCCAGCCAAACGTCCGCGGTCCGAGTATCCTCCGCGCTCTTGATCACGATGCTCCCGCGCAACTTCGTCCCATTCGCCTTCAGGTCGTAGACGAAGTCGCGCTTTCCCGTCTTCACTTCGAACTTCACCTGGTCGCCTGCGACGGTTCCATTCGTGATGGGATACTGCTCGTTCGCATCCGGGCCTCCGCTGCCGCTGATCGCCGTGCCCTGCTGCTTCAAAACGAACAGTTGGGGAATGTCCCCATCCCCGCCGTTGGCATGGAACGCACCCGTCCAATGTCCCGAGAGATCGGCCGCCCACGCCGCCGAAGCCAGCAGAAGCCATGCAGCCAGTTTCTTCATATCGACTCTCCAACTCCCCGCCGCAATCGGGCTACCCGGCAAAAGGAGAAGGCCAGAATAAACCCGCCAAAAAGAGAATGCCAGCGCGCGCCCGCTCGATCTCACAGAGTTTCTGCGCGAGGCTGGACTTATAAAAGTGACCGCATGGTCACTGCCGTTAGCCCACCACACGCCCCCGATGCCGTATCTGCCGCGCATCCTCCACACTAAAATGCCCTGTCTTCCTGAACGCAGTGAAGGATCTGCGGTTGTCTCTGGGAGTTCAAAGTGGGGCGAAACCATTGGGGTGGTCCGCCGCCGAAGGTCTTCCGAGTTGCCCACAACCCACTCGGAATGATGTCAAGGAGCGATTGGCCTGTTCTTGCCAATTGAGACGCCAAGAACAAACTGCCTACGACAAGCCTACTCACCAGTACCGAATCACTTAGTCGCTTGCACGGTGCAGTCGGTTAATTTGTAGTGCCAGACTTCGTGATGGCTCTCCCGGTTGATCGCAACCTGCTCCGGTAATTGAAAACCGCCAACGTTTTGATACGTGTAGGTGAGGATGATTCGATTGCCCGGCCTGAAATCCCCATCCTCGCCCAGCCTGTAGGAGGTCAAAAGGAAGCCCTGGGGGCCAGGACGGAAGTCTGTTTCCCGGCGATCCGAGGCAGATCCCTTTTCCCCTTCGCTCTGGAGACTCATGTCGCGCGCGAGCGACATCTCAACATCGAAGTTTTGGACCTTGAATTCAAACTTGTAACCTGACGCGGATGGATCGACGTGAACGGGCGTGCCTTCCGACGGAAGCAACGCGTTATCACCGGCAACTAGCCAGCTATTCAAGCTGAATTGGACAGCGTGTTTGAGGAGACCTTCAGCCATGCCGCCATGCGGAAGCCGTCTTTCTTCATCGTCCGTCATCCCGGAAGACAATGCAGCATTCTGGCGGCTGACCGTGACCCGAGTGCGAATCGGCTGAATGAGTTTGGCGAGCTCCTCGTCCGTGCCTTCGTCGCCGACGCGTACGGCCTCGGTAAAGTGCTGCTTCCAATCGAACTCTACAGCGCAGCTGAAGGATTGGAGATTCCTTCCAAAGGGAGCGTCGTATTTTGCCCGGGCTTGCTTCAGGAAGCTCGCATCATCGGTGTTTGACTGTGCGTGACAAAACGATGCGCAAAGGCTAAGCACCAGCGCCAGGCGGAAAAATCGCATGGCGCATCGTAAATCACAGAAACCGTGACCGGCACATTTCAGCAAATCGATGCGGCTCACTAAGTTCTAACTGCCGTTCAGAGTGGATAAGCGCGTACTCGTTGTAACAGGTTGATTGCTCGCATCAGTTCGGGGCAAGAACCAGTTTTCAGGTAAAAACCCGCTGACCATTCGGTCAGAAACCGATGAGGATCGAAAACCTGTCAAGCCCGCGCCCTGTGGAAAAACGATCGAAATCTAACAAACCAAAAGGGGAAATATTTTTTGAAAACTTAGGTATTAATTCGCGAAAGCGTTCATACTGGAATTAAGTACAAAAAAAAGGCCCGCGCGCCGCGCGGGCCTTTTTGCATTTTGATGAACTCGCGCGAAAAGGGGGAGCCGGACATGAACGCTGCGCTGATCACTCTGCCAGGCGAGGATTTCACCAGCGAATGGGAGGAGATGCGCACCCCCACCCCCCCTATGTAGATCGCCTTTTGTTCGCCCCAGACTGGACGGCTCGGCGGACCTTCACTCCGCCTTGCAGCTGCCGCCGTCCTGCTCGCCCTCATCCCCATGCGCCGAGACAAATCCCAGCCCGTGCGGGTCCATGAATCCGGTGACCACCGGCCGCAGATCCCCAAAATTCAGGTCGAGAGCGCCCACGAATCCCACAAAGTTGCCGCTCGCATCCGCCGCACCGTCAGCCGCGGTAAACGCCGTGCCGGGCACAAACCGCGGCTTGCCAATCTTGTAGATGATATTCGCTGGCGTGTCGGCAACCAGGATGAAGCCCTCGCTGGCAGGGATGAACAACGTGTCGTCGGCTTGCGGCGTGCCGAACGGCGAAGACAGCGGAATGAGCGTGTTGGTCTGGGTGCTCAGCCCGGGGTTGTGTACCAGGATCAGCTCCGAGTCGCCCTGGCTGTCGAGCAGGATGTCATTCGATAGCGTCAGCGTCATCGAGTCCGGATCCGACAGGTTCAGCGTCACCGTGCTGCCGGTCACCTCATCGGCCGCCGTCGCATTGCCCATCAGTATCGGCGTAACCGAGATCGTTGTGCCCGCGATCGAGGCTTCCACAATCGCCGGATTGGTAAACATGATTGTTGCCGCTCGGTGTAGGGTTCGAAGCACTGAAGTACGCTTTGCCATTGCGGAATGTGATGTCATCGTATCCGCCGCCCGCCGCCGGGGGCGCCGCAAACGTGTACAGCGTCTGCTCATGCGTCTCGGGATCGATGATCACCAGGTTGGGGTTGGTGTCTTCGTTCTGCATCGACCAGAGCATGTGCGTCTGGGGGTTCACCTTCAGGCCGTCGTTGTGGCCTTTCACGGTGTAGATGTACTCCACCTTGCCGTCCAGGCTGTACTCCACAATCTGGTTCGACTTGCCGTCCAGGCCGCCGGGATCGTTGCCATCCCCATAGCCGATGAAGACGTGTTTGCCCACCACAGCGATGGAATCCGGCGCCGTGTAGCTGCCTTTTACGCCTTTGGCAAAGACGGATACTGTGTAGCCCTTCACCGCTGTCGGCGTCTGCGCCACTGCGGGAAGAACAAGCGAGGAAAGCGCAAGCAACATCGAAGGGACGATGTGCATTTTCATGGGGAATCTCCTGTCGAGTAAGGTGGGGTCGGGCGAACTCCGGCATGCGCTCTGGCTTCAGCCCGGTCGACCGGCGCGCTCACCAGAATTTCGCCAAAGTGAATCTTCCTCGCCCCACATCAACGGAGAATGAATTGCTCTCTTTTCATGAGCAGGAAGTGAAGGACATTCATTCTGCCGATTACGAAGAAGGATGCAGTGAGCGGTCCCGGAATGTTGCCGTCCTGACTCGCACCTGGGAGTGCTCGGCAATCAACATGGTGCTGATGGCCACAAGCAGCGCAAGCAGGAACGCGACGGGCGAGCCAAGCGCCAATCCTCCGATCCACGTGAGCCGTGGCGGCGTGGGTGGGGGTGTTGCCGCGTGCACGTAAGCGGGCTGCGGAATCGGTGCCGCCGCAACTGGTGCCGGCTGGGCCTCGGAGACGGCCGTCTTCGCCTCAGGCGCCTTCACCCGCAGTGCCTTCCGTTGCTGGTCCACCTGCTCGATCTGCTGCTCGATCGCTTTCGTGGCTGCAGCCAGCGCATCGACGAGCTTTCCGTCTGCTTCGACGACTTTCGCCTCCGCTGATGTTGCCGTACCAGCCTCAGCCGTCGTCGTCTCCCGCTTCCCCCATCGTTCGATCTCCAGCTGCTGCAACCGGTTCTCCAGCGTCAGCAACTCCTCGCGCGCGGACACAACGTCGGGATGCTGGTCGGTATCATAGGTCAACAAACCCGCCAACCTGGCCTTCGCCTGCTCGATTTTCTCTCGCAGCGCGATCTCTTCCGGCGTGGGGTCCGGCTGCGGAACACGGATCGGAGACGCAGCCGAGGGAGCAAGTTCGCGCCGCGATTGCTCCTGTTCGCTGCTGGCGCGCTGCATCTCGGCGCTTAGACTCGCTTCTCGCTCCCTGAGAGACCGGAACTGCGCATCAAGTTGCGCCAGTTGAGCCGCCCTGTCCGCGCCGGCCGTTGAAGCGACCACATGCTGGGCAACTGGGGACACACTCGGCGCAGGCTCTATGGGCCTCGTTTCGATCGGGCGACGCTCTTCTGTCGCCGGTTGCGCGACGGGCGCCAGCAGCAGCGTCCGCAGCGAAGCCGACAAGTGCGACTGCAGCGGCCCCACCAACGCTGTCTCCGCCTCCGGAGAAAGGCGCGGCAGAGCCAGCGCGCAGGCGGCGAGAATGACGGTAAAGGAACACACAAAGGCTGCGGCACCGAGCTTCCAGTGTCCGCGCAGCGTCGTATCCAGGTGTCGCAATATCGTCACTGTTAGCGCGTCTCCGCGTGCGCGCTGCGCGGATTTACCCACAAAATGAAGGTAAGCGCGGTTCTTCCAAGCGCTGCGGGGGTATCGGCCTCGTAGCGCCTCACCGTGGTTTCCTGGGTCAGATGCGACCCGATGTGGTAGGTGGCCGCCAGCTCGCCGAAGGTGGCAACGTACTGGTGCCTCGTCGTCGGGTTGTCGCCGAGCACGCCCACGCCGCTTACTCCCAGCGTCAGGCCGGATGCGAAGGCGTGGCGGACACCGGTCGTAGCGCTCGACAGGAACGGCGCCGTTTCATACACGCCGCCGCTGAATCCCCGATCGAGGGTAAGAAACACCGCGTTCCGCTCCCTCACCCGCATCGAGAACGCCGCGTCGCCCGTCACCTGAACGGCGCGTCCGCATCCCGCGCTGGCGCCCGAGACGCCGCCCGACACATTCAGCTTCGCGCGGTTGTCCCAGTTGGCGAGCGCGCGCAGACCGCCTCCGCTCAGCAGGCAGGCGCCGAAGCCGTTCGGCCGCAGCACCGCTCCCTGGTGGCCTGCCGTGCCGAATACACCCATGGCCATCGAGGGCGTGATCGCGTGCAGCATCTCCACGCGTCCCTGCACCGTCTGCACCATCACTCCGTCGTCGGCGTAATTCTCCAGCGTATGACCGGCCACAAAATCCCAGTTCGTGCGCCGCGAATATTCGTAGCGCAACTTCACGTCTTCCTGCTCGTCCGTGACCCGGCCCGCGTGCAGTCCGAATGCAACCGTCTCGGGCACCGGCGCCTCTGCCACGCCCACCTGCCGATAGTCGAGCGGCGCCAGCAGCCGGTACGCGTCCGTTCCGTAGGTGTTGGCGGCGCTCGCCTGCCACAGCAGACGCGGCGTCGTTTCGCCCGCGAAGCGCAACGCCCCGCGGTTCAGCCCGACGGCCGAATTCGTCCCTTTGTAATTCAGGTCGCCCATGCTGCCGCCGTCTTCCACTTCGAACTGCCAGCGCCGGCTTCCCATCAACGCGGAAAAGGCCGCCAGCCCTCCGTATCCGTGGGGCGCGGGATTTTCCGACAGCAGCGTTCCCCCCACCGACCCCAGCACCATGGAGGCCCGGGTATGCCGGTCTGCCGGGAGGCGGAAGCTCGTCGATCCCCGCAGGCCGCCGCCGTCGGGGATATCGGTCGTATTCCAGCGGTCGACGGTGCGGATATTGGCCCAGCACGGCATGCTCTCCGGATCTGCGTGCAGTGCGTTGGACAGCGCGTCGCTGCACGGCTCCTGGCCCGCAGGCACCACCGCCGGCTCGGCACTCGTGGACGGCCGCACCGCCGACGAATTCGATCGAGGCGACGCATCGGAGCGCGCCGAATCGCCTCCCGGCCGCGGAGGTGAAACCGCCCGCGCATCCTGCTGCGCATGCGCAGCGCTTGCCATCAGGACAAGTCCTGACACAGCCAGCATCAGCCGGCGAACTTCAGCGAAACTCAATTTGCCGCTCATGGGATCAACACCGTATCGCCGGGCGCGAGCGCCACATCCTGCTCGCTGCCTCTACCTCGCATCAGGTCCTTGAGATTCACGGGAACGCGGTCACCCGTGGCGTGAAACACATACACTTTCTTGGTCTTCGCAAAGTCCGTCACGCCCCCGGCTCGCGCCACAATCTGCAATAGATTGGTGGGCGCCGTCAGGACGTAGGCGCCTGGCCGCTGCACCTCGCCGGTCACATACACTACCTTGCTGCGGATATCGGTCACGTTCACGGTCACCAGCGGCCGCTTCACAAACGGCAGCAGCTTGTCCCGGAGCAGATCCTGCGACTCCTGCACCGTGAGCCCGGCGAGAGTAATGTCCTCAACCAGGGGAAGCGATATCTTTCCATCGGGCCGCACCGTTACCGTGCGGTCAAACTGGTCCTGTCCCCACACCGAGACGTGCAGCACGTCGCCGTTGCCGATCTTGTAGTCGCCCGCGCCGGGCGCACTCGGATAGTCAACCGCCGGTGGAGCTGTTTGCGGACTAGCCGGTTTGGCTGTCTGCTGCGAAGCAAGCATCCCTACGCATTCCGCCAGCACCAACGGCGCTGCCACGACCAGACGCAAACCGAACGACGACCGTCGGTTCCGTGGCGGTTTTGTTATTGAAAGACTGTTAATTTTGCTCACCGCTGAGCTCATAGAAAAGCCTCCTGCTCTGCGTTTCCGCTCCACGTAAAGGTGAGTTGCTCTCTGTGTTCGGCAAGGAATGGATAAGTTCCGAGAGGTAACTAGCAGGCGATAATGAAAGTAACAACAAACTAACTTGCGAAGGTAACCACTAGTCATCTGCCCGTCGTTTCAGGCGATTTTAATAACTTCCCGCGAACTTATGTACTGAAGTTATAAGCCCAGTTCCCTGATTTTCGCAAGTTAATAGCTGACATGAAAGACGTGACGCCTCGTCGTGTGACCGCAGTTCTGGAGGCGCAATTGCCTCGCGGCAGAACTCACAATGGAAATGTCGTCACCCGTCGAACGCAGCTATCGATGCTCCGGACCGATCCCTCAGCGCATTGGTTTTTCTTGATACACCGCGTTATATGTGCCCCATGAAGTGCAGGGGCTTCGCCACTCTGATCCTCGCTGCTCAGCTCTTTGGCGCGCCCCTTCAGGCGCAGGCCCAGCCTCTCCGCCCGTAGCCACGTATCTCCCTGTTTGTTCTCAGGCAAGAAAAATCTGTTTGCGATAGTCAATAGTAGGACGGTCGAAAGATTTTCCTGCCGGAAAGATCGTCGTGTCTCTCCAGAACGGCTCCGGCGAAGCCGGTGAACCCTGCACCAGGTCCATACTTTCCCCCCTGATGGATTCTGGCCCGTATCTCGCGGAGAGCTCGCAATGACTGGATCCATCTGGGTAGACGCACTGCTTTTTGTGGTCTTTATCACCGTGCTGTCGATCGGAATGTTCCGTCTCGACACCATCATGACGGCCTCGCGTCCCAAGCCCAATCGGCCGCCGAAGAAATTTTGCGGGATGGACGAATCCGGCAAGATGGTCCTTATCGACCCCGACGGCCGGGTCTCCCGCCGCAAACGCCGCCGATAGCCATCGCCTCCAGCCGCGCCCCGGCCGCAGGTTCCGGATGTGGCGGGCCCTGAGTTTGAGAACCCGGATCAATCGTAGTGGGCGCCGCCTGAACGATCGACGGCCGCTGCGTCTGCCCTCTTCCCCGCCTCTGCGAAAATGAAACAGAATGCTGTCCCTGCAAAATGCCGGCAAGCGCTTTGGTCCGAGGATCCTGTTCCTGGAGGCCAACTGGCTGATCCGCAGCAGGGAAAAGACAGCGTTGGTCGGCGCCAACGGCACCGGCAAGTCCACCCTGATGAAGGTCCTGGCCGGGCTTGAAACTCTGGACTACGGCGAACTTCAGCAAACCAAAGGCATGAGCATCGGCTACCTGCCCCAGGAGGGACTCCGCCTCGCCGGCCGGTCCATCTTTGAGGAATGCCTGACCGTCTTCGACGAAATCCGCGACATGGAAGGCGAAATCGAGCGCCTCGGCGCCCAACTCGGCGAACTGGATCACGCCAGCCCGGAGTATGATTCCGCAGCCGCCCGCTTCAGCCTGCTCCAGGAGCGTTTCCACGCGCTTGACGGTTACGCGCTCGACGCGCAGGTGGGAGCCGTTCTTACGGGTTTAGGGTTTAGCAAAGCAGGACTGGAGCCGCCTGACCGACGAGTTCAGCGGCGGCTGGCAAATGAGAATCGCCCTGGCAAAACTGTTGCTGGCCAAGCCCAACCTGCTACTGCTCGACGAGCCCACCAACCACCTCGACCTCGAGACCCGCAACTGGCTGGAAAACTACCTGAAGGACTATCCATTCGGCTACATCCTCATCTCCCACGACCGCTACTTCCTGGACGTGACCATCGACCGCACCGTGGAGATCTGGAATAAACGGCTCAACATCTACCAGGGCAACTACACCAAGTACCTGGCGCAAAAGGACGAGCGCCGCACGCAACTCGAAGCCGCTTACCGCAACCAGAAGATCCAGATCGAGCATCTGGAGTCGTTCATCAACCGCTTCCGCGCCCAGGCCACGAAGGCGAAGCAGGTACAGAGCCGTATCAAAGAGCTGGAGAAAATCGAGCGCATCGAGATTCCGGAAGAAGAGAAGGTCATTCACTTCAGGTTTCCGCAGCCTCCGCCCTCGGGCCGCATGGTGGTAGAGGCCGAAGGACTGTCGAAGAGCTACGGTGAGAAGCAGGTGCTGAAAGACGTGCGCTTCACGATCGAGCGCGGCGACCGCGTGGCGCTGGTGGGCGTGAACGGGGCGGGCAAGTCGACGCTGATCAAGCTGATGACCGGCGTGGAGACACCCTCGTCGGGAATGGTGAAGCTGGGCCACAACGTGGTAAGCGAGTACTTTGCGCAGGACCAGTACAAGGTGCTCGACGGCGACGCGCGCATGCTCGACGACATGAGCCGCGCCGCGCTCAAGGTGCCGGAGAGCGAGCTGCGGTCGCTTTTGGGCTGCTTCCTCTTCTCGGGCGACGACGTGTTCAAGCCGCTGGGGGTGCTGTCGGGCGGAGAGCGCAACCGCTACGCGCTGGCGCGGATCCTGGTGTCGCCGTCGAACTTTCTGCTGCTCGACGAGCCGACGAACCACCTGGACATGCGCGCCAAGGACGTGTTGCTGGAGGCCATCGCCAACTTCAGCGGCACGGTGATTTTTGTGAGCCACGATCGCTACTTCATCGACCGGCTGGCCACGCGGGTGCTCGAGGTGGAGAACGGCACGGTCGTTACCTACGAAGGGAATTACGAAGACTATCTGCGGAAGAAAGAGCAGCTGGCGGCGACGGCAACGTCAGTTGGCACTGCGAGCCTGACCTCCCCGGCCCCTAAAAGCGAGGGACTGGGGACACCCACCCTGTCCAGGCCAGTGCCGGCAAATGGGGCGAATGGAACGGAGCCTGTGGAGGCGGCGAAGCCGCGCAGGTTGAATCCCATCAAGCAGAAGCAGATGGAAGAGCGCTGCGCCTTCCTCGAAGAAGAGGTGCCGCGGGTGGAGGCGGCGCTGGCGCTGACTGAAACGCAGCTGGGTGTGTATGTGTCGGCCGCGGAGACTCAGCGACTGACGACTCTGGCCGAGGAACTGCGAGGGCAGCTTGTCTCACTGACCGATGAGTGGGAAGACTTGATGATGCAGCTGGAGGCGTGAAGAAGTGAAAAGTGAAAAGTGAAAAAGTGATCTGTCGGGAATGCACCGGGACCGAGAGAACCGATGAAGAATAAGGAAAATGGAGACGGGAAGACGCGCTGTGCGTGGGCGGGAAGCGATCCGCTGATGCGCGACTATCACGATACGGAGTGGGGAGTGCCGGAGCACGACAGCCGCACGCTGTGGGAACTGCTGATGCTGGAGGGCTTTCAGGCGGGGCTGGCGTGGATCACGGTGCTGCGCAAGCGGGATGCGTTCCGGAAAGCGTTCAAGGGATTCGATCCGGCGAAGGTGGCGAAGTTCACCGAGAAGGACATTTTGAAACTGCTCGAAAATCCGGGGATCATCCGGTCGCGGGCGAAGATTGAGGCAACGATCAAGGGGGCGCAGATTTTCCTCGAGATGAAGAAATCGGGCGAGGACTTCAGCTCGTGGTTGTGGGGCATTGCGGGCGGCAAGCCGGTGCCGTTGGTGGGGCCTTTGCCGGCGCAGACGCCCGTCGCGGTGGAGATGTCGAAGCAGCTGAAGAAGCGCGGCTTCAAGTTTGTGGGTCCGGTGATTGTGTACGCCTTCATGCAGGCGGCGGGGATGGCGAACGATCACAGCGAGTCTTGCTTTAGAAGGAAGGCAGTGGGGCGGTAGCCCCGGGGCCGGTGTATCGCCGCCTGATCGAACGCTTTCAAGACGCGGGTTCGGGGGCGGCGGATTTCACGATGCCGTGGAGCAGGGTCACTGTTGCCATAATTGGATCCTCGGTCGCGAGGCACGAGAGCGGCAATCGATATACCTGCCAGCTTCCCACCGGATCCGCTGTCTCGAGACTCGAAAAATCGAGAGCGATGTCGGCGGCGTCGTCATCCTCTTGTGTCGCGACCACCAATGGCCACCCGGCGTTGCGCCAGCAGCCAAACCAATAGGCGCGCTTTCCGTCGATGAGCACATCGAAGCCATGCTGGTTCTCGCCATGGTAGAGGGCGATCTCAACGACTCCTCGGTCCAGGGCATCGAGCTTCGATCTGAGCCTGATAGCCGTTCCTCTCACGAGTTCGTGCAGCTTCAACGATGCGCTCATAAAACGATCGACGCCGTTCTCCGGCTCGAATAACTTCAACTCCTCAGAAACGAAGGACATCTTCATGAAGGAAATCTCCGGCAGTTGGACGAAGCGGTTGGCAACCTGATCCAGCTTACACAGGGAAGCGGTCCCAGGTGCGGAGACTGGTAGGGCAGATCTCACTCTTGAGACGTCCTGATTTTGGGTCGTGCATAATCAAAGGACGATGGCGTTACTTTGGAATCCACAGAGCTGGTCGCAACGGCTGGCTGAGCTGGAAGCACAATCCGGGGAGTTGAAAGAAGCTCCGCTGCGCCGCGATGTGCGCTCGCTGGGTATTTTGCTGGGCGAGGTATTGCGCGAGCAGGCCGGCGAAGATCTGTTCGACCATGTGGAGGCGCTGCGCCAGGGGACGATTCGACGGCGTGATGCCGAGGCGACGGGCAACGAAGAAGAGGCAGCGCGGCATGCGGCGATCGCGCTGGAGCTGGTGCATTCGCTGCCGGTAGAGCGGGCCATTCTGCTGACGCGGGCGTTCGCGTTTTACTTCGAGCTGATTAACCTGGCGGAGACCAACCATCGCAAGCGGCGGCGACTTGCTTTGCAGGTCAGCGGCGATGCGGGGCGCCAGCGCGGTTCGCTGGCGGGAACACTGAAGGCGATGCGGCGGGTAGGCATCGAGGCAGAGGATGCCCTGAGCTGGCTGAAGCGAGTGCTGATAGTGCCGGTGTTCACGGCACATCCCACGGAGGTGGCGCGGCGCTCGGTGATGTTCAAGCGACGGCGGATTGGCGAATTTCTGGCGGCGCTCGATCGGATTCCCATGCCGGAGCAGGAGCTGGCCCGGCTTGAAGAGATGATTCGCGCGGAGATCACGGGCCTTTGGCAGACCGACGAGGTGCGCTCGCACCGGCCGACGGTCTACGACGAAATCAAAATGGGGCTCGACTACTACGATGTCTCGATTTTCGAGACTTTACCGGCGCTGTACCTGGAGATTGCAGAGGCGCTGCGGAGCGCGTACGGGGTGGAAGTGGAGGCGCTGGATCTGCCGCGGGTGTTGCGATTCGGATCGTGGATTGGCGGGGACCGGGACGGCAATCCGTTTGTGACGCCGGAGGTGACACGCGACGCGATCCAGCTGGCGCGCGGGCACTTGCTCTTGTTTTACATGCGCAAGCTGGAAGAGATCATCGACCTGCTGACCACCAGCGCGCAGCAGACCGCGGTGAGCGACGAGCTCCTGTCGCGGCTGCAAGGGTATCTTGCGCAGGTGCGAACTCCTGAGGCACAGGTCTTCGGCGAGCAGTATCAGTACGAGTACTACCGCCGGTTCGTGATCTGCGTGAAAGCGCGCGTGCAGCGCACCATGCAGGCGAGCGAGCATGTGCTGGCGGCGGGGAACGCGGTGCCGGTGATGCCCTACACGCTGGCACAGGGGCAGGAGCATTTGACGGAAGCGCTGCCGGCCTACTGCTCGGCGGCGGAGTTTGTCGATGACCTGGAGACTCTCCGGGCTTCGCTGGCGGGCAATCGCGGGCTACGCATTGCGCGGACGCTGATCGATCCGTTGCTGCTGCAGGTGCGCACGTTCGGGCTGCATCTGCATACGCTGGATGTGCGCCAGCATGCGAAGGTGCATGCGCAGGCGTTGAAGGAAGCGGTGGCCGACACGGCTGCGACTTCCCTTCCGGAATCGTTGTCAGACGAAACCGCGGGCGTTTTGGAGACGTTTCGGGCGGTTGCCGAAGTGAAGCTGAGCTGCTCGCCGGAGGCCATCCGGCATTATGTGATCAGCGGCGCGGGATCGGTGGAAGATGTGCTGGCGGTGGTGCGACTGGCACGCCTGGGTGGTGTGAGGGTCGAAGGATCCGGGCGCGACCCGGGCGTCATGCCGGTCCCCCTGTTCGAATCGATCGAGGATCTGCGCCAGGCGCCGGCGATCTGCCGGGAGCTTTGGACACGCGAAGATTACAAGCGGCTGCTGGCAACCTGGGACGACTGGCAGGAGGTGATGCTGGGGTATTCCGACTCCAACAAAGATGGCGGAATGCTCACCAGCATCTGGGAGATCTTCCGCGCGCACCGCGATCTGCATGTGGTGGCGCGCGAATGCGGCGTGAAGCTGCGCCTGTTTCACGGGCGCGGCGGCACCGTGGGACGCGGCGGCGGCCCGACGCATCGGGCAATCTTCGCGCAGCCCATGGACTCGTTCGAAGGGCAGCTGCGCCTTACCGAGCAGGGTGAGGTGCTGAACTTCAAGTATGCCGACGAGGTGCTGGCGGAACGGAATCTTGAGCTCATGATCGCGGCGTGCCTGGATGCTCTGGCCCGGCCCAACGCACGCGATCCGCACGGACACTTTACCGGGATGCTGAAGCCGGAGTGGGAGGCGGCGCTGGATGAGTTGTCGGAGATTTCGTTTGAGCACTATCGGAAGAACATTCTGGAAAACGCCGATCTGGTGACATACTTCGAGCAGTCGACGCCGGTGGGTGAGCTGGAGCAGGCGAAGATCGGATCGCGGCCGTCGCGGCGGAAGGCGTCGAACCAGATTCAGGATTTGCGCGCGATACCGTGGGTGTTTGGATGGACGCAGTCGCGGCTGTTGGTTCCGGCGTGGTTCGGCGTGGGTCACGCGTTGGGCAAATACATGGAGAAGCCAGGCGCGCTCGGGCTGCTCAAAGACATGGCGCGCGAGTTTCCGCTTTTCATCGACCTGCTGCGCAACGTGGAGATGGCGTTGGGCAAAGCGGACCTGGGCACAGCGCGGCTGTATTCCTCACTGGTGGAGGATGATGATTTGCGCGACCGCGTCTACGGCATGCTCGAGGTGGAGTTTCATCGGACCGTGCGCGGCGTGTTGGCCATTTTGGACCAGGCGGAACTGCTGGAAGGCAACCAGGTGCTGGCGCGCTCGATCAAGTTGCGCAATCCCTATGTGGATCCCATGCACCTGATCCAGGTGGACATGTTGCGCCGCAAACGTGCAGGCGAGGATACCCCGGAGGTAAACCGGGCGATTGCGGCAACGATCAGCGGCATTGCGGCGGGACTCCGGAATACCGGCTGATTACCTGCGAAGATCTTTTGGGGCCGCTACTTGCGCCGGGCGGGGCGAGAGGTCTAGGCTATCTGCATGCATCGATGTCGCTAACACCGGCCTGGTGAGAGCTCCGATGCCCGGCGTGCGCCCAGTGCGTGCGTATCTTCCCGCCTGACAGCTCCACCTCATTTCCAACCTGACAGAAAGAACGCCCGGGACCTGCCCGGCAGAGGAGATCGACATGGCGAATATTGCCGCTGATGTAACGGAATTGATCGGGCGCACCCCGCTGGTGCGATTGAATCGTGTATCGGCCGGGTTGCCGGCAACGGTGGTGGTGAAGCTGGAGAGCCGGAATCCGCTGGCCAGCGTGAAGGACCGCATTGGCAACGCGATGATCACGGCCGCCGAGAAGGATGGCAAGATCAAGCCGGGCGAGACCGTTCTCATTGAGCCCACCAGCGGCAACACCGGCATCGCGCTGGCGTTTGTGGCGGCCGTAAAGGGCTACAAACTCATCCTGACCATGCCCGAAACCATGAGCCTGGAGCGTCGTGTACTGCTGTTGGCGCTGGGCGCAGAGATTGTGCTGACGCCCGGGCCGAACGGCATGAAGGGCGCCATCGCCAAGGCCAACGAGATCCTTGCCAACACGCCGAATGGAGTGATTCTCGGGCAGTTCGACAACCCGGCGAATCCGGCCGTGCACCTTGCGACGACGGGACCGGAGATCTGGGAGGACACCGACGGCAAGGTGGACATTCTGATCTCGGGCGTGGGCACCGGTGGAACCATCACCGGCGTGGCGCAGTACATCAAGCCGAAGAAGCCCTCGTTCAAGGCGATCGCCGTTGAACCGACAGACAGTCCGGTACTCTCGGGCGGCAAACCCGGGCCGCACAAGATTCAGGGAATTGGCGCCGGGTTTGTGCCCGCGGTGCTGGATACGCACCTGATCGACGAAGTAATTCAGGTGACCAACGAGGAGTCGATTGCGATGGCGCGCCGGCTGCCGCTTGAAGAGGGCCTGTTCATGGGCATCTCGTCGGGTGCCGCGGTAGCGGCGGCGCTGAAGGTGGCGGCGCGGCCTGAAAATGCCGGCAAGCTGATCGTTGCGGTGCTGCCAAGCTTCGGCGAGCGGTACCTGTCCAGCGCACTGTTTGAGTCGCTGCGCCAGGAGGCGCTGGCTCTGCCTACTTCGCCGGTCACGCTGTAATTCAAGGAAGGGGGCGGGCTTCGGCTCGCCCGTACAACGCCCATGTTCGACCGCATTCGCGAAGATATCCGCTCCGTGCTGGAGCGCGACCCGGCGGCGCGCTCCACATTTGAAGTGCTCACGTGCTACCCGGGGCTTTGGGCGGTATGGACTCATCGCGTGTCGCATGGGCTATGGAACGCGAAGCTGCGGCTGCCGGCGCGGATCCTTTCGCAGGTAGCCCGCTTTTATACCGGGGTCGATATTCATCCCGGCGCTCTGCTGGGGCGGCGGCTGTTCATCGATCACGCCATGGGTGTGGTGATCGGCGAGACGGCAATTGTGGGCAGCGACGTAACCCTGTACCAGGGCGTGACCCTGGGAGGCACCGGCAAAGGGCACGGCAAGCGGCACCCCACCATCTGCGACGGGGTGTTCATCGGCAACAATGCCAACGTGCTGGGCAACATCACGGTGGGGCAGAACTCGCGCGTGGGTGCGGGCTCGGTGGTATTGAACGACGTGCCGCCCAACTCGACCGTGGTGGGCGTCCCCGCGCACATTGTGTATCGCAACGGTGAGCGGGTACTCCTCACCGATCCGCATGACATCAAGGACCCGCTCTCGGACGCGCTGATTGCTCTGTCGGCGCGCGTGGACGAGCTGGAGCAGAGACTGGGCGCGACGGACGAGTGTGAAGAGCCGTTCGCCGCAGAAGAGGCCGACCGCACCGCATACCGCGACGAGCTCGATCGCCTGGCCGGGTACGTGTCGATGGGCGAAGGTATCTAACGGTCGCCACCGGCTTCGCGTCCCAGGCCCACGCAGGTGTAGAGTGAAAGGCGTCTCCACTTTTAACCGGAGTTGCCGTTTTTGCTTGTGCCGCGCTCGTTTCCAGCGCTATTGGTTGCGCTTCATTTTTCTCTTCTTCATGCCGCCTCGCACGTGACGTGGGCCCCGGTGCCGCCGGAGATGCGCTCCACGGCGTTCAGCGTGTCCGTCGATGGCCAGCCCGTAGACGTGGCGCACGCCGCGGCCAGCTATGAGTATGTGAGCTTCGACACCACCGGACCCGTGACCGTGGAGATCACCGCTTCCGAGCCGGGCTTCTGGGATCGCGGCGTCGATATCGAGCCGTGGCGTCTCGGCATTCGTGCCCAGCGGCAGGGACGCACGATTCGCTTCAAGATGGAAGGGCCGGCCAAGCTTTCCATCTCGCGCCCGCGCGATTTTCTCAATCACGCGCAGATGTTGTTTCTCTTCGCCGACAAGCCCGCACCGTCGCCTCCCAGGCCGGCCGAAAATGTCCACGTCTACGCGCCGGGTGTCTACCACGAGAGCCTGAATCCGAAGAGCGGCGATGTCTACTACCTGTCGCCGGGCTCCTATTTCTTCGGCAGCCTCAACTTCTGGAAGGTAGAGAACGTAAAGGTGCTGGGCCGCGGAACCATTGTCTACGACGGCCCGCAGGATCCTGCCACCGATGAGGGCTGGATGCAGAAGCCGGACTGGCACTGCATCGACGCGTTCGACGCGAAGAATATTGAAGCCGATGGGGTCACGTGCGTTCTGCGATCGCGAACGTGGTCGGTCCAGATGAAGGATTCGAGCGGCGTTACGTATGACGACCTGCGCGTGATCGGCGGCAACCCCGGCAACGCCAACCAGGATGGGATGGATTGGCTGGGCTCGAGCGACGGCATAGTGCGCAACTCGTTTCTGCGCGCCTCGGACGACGTGATCGCGCTGATGGGCAACTGGGACGGCTACACAGACGCGGACCTGGTGCGGCCCGGCCAGGAAGTACACGACATCGTCGTCGAGAACAGCGTGCTGTCGACGAGCATTTCGAACGTGGTTCGCGCCGGCTGGCCGAAAAAGATCTTCAACTCGCGCAATTTCACCCTGCGCGATTCCGACATACTCCATGCTGGGATCGGGGCGTGCGGACAAACCTTCGGCCTGCTGGGATTCTGGGGCGCGGACGGCTCACGCGGCGACCACTTCAACTACAGGTTTGAGAATCTCTTTCTCGATAACTGGTACTCGCTGGTGCAGATGGAACAGCGCGAACAAAGTCTGCGCAGTTTCACCTTCCGTAACATCTGGGCGCTGGATCAGCCGCCGCTGGCGGGGTCTTACGTCTCAGGCAATGTGACCGGTGTGGTGTTCGAAAACGTGAAGTATGGGCAAAAGGTAGCAGCGACGGATGCCGACGTCCCGCTCTCGACCAACGATGCGCAGGCGGTCGAAATTCGAAGTGGCAGATGGACCCGTGGCGGAGTTCACCGTCGATCCGCCGTTCTTTGGAACAGGACAGGAAGCTACGTTTACTGCGAAGGAGTCGCCCCGCGCCCAGTACACCTGGCTCTTCGGCGACGGGACCGAGGCACACGGCCGCAAGGTAAAGCATTCGTTTCCAGATGCCGATGGGACCGATCTGGACGGCCTCAACGGGGCAGGACGGTTTCGGGTGATGCTGCGCGTGCGCGACAAGAAGGGGCATGAAGATTGGGCGTCGCAAGCCGTTGTCGTGGTAAGCAAGTGGATGGATGCCGTCGAAACCGCGGGGCCAATCACGGCCGGGTTGGGATTTGGCATCTATCCGGGCACCTGGACCGAGCTTCCGGACCTCAACGCCGAAAAGCCCGTCCTCACCGACGAGGCGCCCAACCTGAACGCCAACGCGCAGGGCTTCACGCATTACGCCGTGGCATGGGATGGATACATTGACATTCCGGTAGACGGCGGCTACACGTTTCACCTCATGGATCGCGATGGGGCACGCGTGGTGATCGACGGCGTGGAGGTAGCGCGGACCGGGCCCCCGTTCGCGCAAGTCTGTGGATCGCCGGGGAACGCCATGCGCTACGACCGCGGCGCACTGGGTCTGCGGGCAGGCAAGCACAAGCTCCATGTGGAGGAACTGCACGAGGCGAGCGATGGTCCGCCTCGGCTGCTGTGGGAGGGGCCGTCGATTCCCATCACCGAAGTGCCCGATGCCGCCTTCTCGCACCTGCGGCAGGACAGCGTGATTCCGGCGCCGCCTGGCCGCAAGTGACGCGTCTTCGTCGTATGGATCAGTGTGCCCGATTCACGGCCTGGTTTCGGGGCCAATAGCCTTCGGCACAAAATCAAGCGCGCGCTTGAGCAGACTGCAAACCTCTTCATCGGTCGTCTGGGAAAAGTCACGGTACCACTCGCCCACGGAGTTCAGATCAGGAGGGGCCGAAACACAAACGACACGGTCGGCTTCGCGCCCCAGAAGCTCGCATGTCAGGCGGCTTGCTACGGGAACAGCCACAACGACCTCGGCGGGCTGCAGCCGGCGAACCGCGGCGATCGCGGCGCGCATGGTAGCTCCGGTGGCGATTCCGTCGTCGATCAGGATGACCGTGCGCGCGTGAACATCGGCGGGAGGACGATGCTCGCGATACACGGCTTCGCGCCTCTGGAGTTCGCGCCTTTCGCGGGATACGATCGCCTCCACCTGCTCGGCTGTTACCGACAGTTTGCCCGGTCCGCCGACGCCGGTTCTCACCACGCCGCCAGCAGCGATGGCAGCCATGGCCAATTCCGGAATCCCCGGGGCGCCGAGTTTGCGAACTACCCAGACGTCCAGTGGGGCGTGGATCCCCCGCGCTACCTCGTATCCCACGGGAACGCCTCCGCGAGGAAGCGCCAGCACCTGCACATCTGCTCGATCCGCGTAAGAGGTCAATTGGTCCGCGAGAAGCTTTCCGGCTTCAAAGCGATCTCGAAAGCGCATGGAGACCCCTCCGCGCATTTGATTATCCGCCTCGGAGGAAGCGATATGGAAGTCAGCGGAGGTGCAGAAGCGATCAGGATCGGCGCACGTAACGCCGGCCCTGAATCTCCCAGTCACCGCTGGCGACGCGGCCAATCGCCTCAGAGTAGGCGATATGCTCCTCGGCAAGGATGCGTTCTGCGAGCGTGTGTGCGTCGTCGCTGTCGAGGACCGATATGACTCGCTGCAAAATGATCACGCCGTGATCCAAATGCTCGTCCACAAAGTGGACGGTGCAGCCCGCCACCTTCACGCCGTAGTCGAAGGCCTGCCGCTGGGCGTCAAGGCCTGGGAACGCGGGCAGCAGCGACGGGTGGATGTTGAGAATCCGATTCGGAAACGCAGCAATGAACCCCGGCGAGAGCAGCCGCATGTACCCGGCCAGGCACACGAATTCGACGTTGTGCTCGCGAAGAGTGGTCAGCACGTCGGCATCGTGTTCCGCGCGCGAACGCCCTTTGGATACGTGGACGGCAGTAGGCATGCCCAATTCGCGAGCAGTGGCAATTCCAGGCGCATCGGCCACGTTCGAGATCACGATCGCGATCTCAACGCCGGCAAGACGACGTTCGCGAATGGATTTCGCAATGGCCAAAAAGTTGGATCCGCGACCAGAGAGCAGAATGCCAATGCGAGTCGTGTGAGCAGGACTTTCCACGAGATATATTCCTTAAAAGAATCTGAGAGCCCATGCGGGATAGGCGAGTTCCTAGGAGTCCGTGCGCTCGGGCTTCCACTGGTCCACAGGGAAGTGCTCGAGTTCATCGCGGCGATCCTTGCGCTCTTCTTCCGCTTTGCGCCTCTCTTGTTCTTCGCGTTCTTCCCGGCCGTCACTCATGGTTGTCGTCTCTGGGTTAGCTTACGTGTACTGCACCCGCCGCTGCTCGCTCTTCACCACGCGGCCGATCAGATAGAACTTCTCTTCCGCCCGATCGAGCAGGTTCTTGGCGCGCGTGAACTTCGCCGCTGGAATCGCGGCAATCAGCCCCACTCCCATGTTGAAGGTGCGCATCATCTCGTCCTGGGACACTTGCCCGAGTTCGCGCAGGTGCTCGAAGATGGGCAGCACCGGCCACGAGCCAAGCTCGATTTGCGCGGCGGTGCCCTTAGGCAGGATCCGGGGCAGATTCTCCGTAATGCCGCCGCCCGTGATGTGAGCCATCCCGGTAGTCAGGCCCGCAGCCACCAGCTTCTGGATCACATGCAGGTAGCTGCGGTGCGTCTTCATCAGCGCCGCGCCCGCCTTTTCCTTGATGGCGGTCACGTACTGCGTGGGCTTGTAGCCGGCCACTTCAAACAGCAGCTTGCGGGCCAGCGAGTACCCGTTGGTGTGCAGGCCCGTTGAGGGCAGCCCGATCAGCACATCACCGGGCTTGATGCCCTGCCCCGTCACCATCTTGTCGCGGTCCACCGCGCCCACAATAAATCCGGCCAGGTCGTACTCGCCATCCGCGTAAAAGCCGGGCATCTGCGCCGTCTCGCCGCCAATCAACGCGCAGCCATTGGCCTTGCAGGCGTCCGCAAGACCAGTCACCACGTCCTCCGTCACCACGGGCTCCAGCTTGCCGCAGGCAAAGTAGTCGAGAAAGAAAAGCGGCGTGGCGCCCTGCACGCCAATGTCGTTCACGCAGTGGTTCACCAGGTCGCAGCCCACGGTGTGGTGCAGGCCGAGCTCGAACGCCACCTTCAGCTTGGTGCCCACCCCGTCGGCGGAGCTTACCAGGATGGGATTCTTCCAGCGCTGCATGTCCAAACGGAACAGCGCGCCGAAGCCGCCAATGCCCCCCAGCACATTGCGATTGAAGGTTTTTTGTGCGAGGAACTTGATGCGCTCCTTGGCACGGTCGCCGCTGGTGATATCGACGCCGGCGTCGGCGTAAGTCACGGATTTGGGCTTGGAATCTTCAGGCACGATGAGGGCTTCCTGCGGCTGGATTCGGCGCGGCGTCGCTGGGCCGGAAATGTCGATTTTAGCAGGATCAACGACAGGGGGCTGTGCATCGCGAGACACCTGAAAACAGCCCCGGCGACCCCCGCCGTCACGGCTTTTTTAGGTCTGCGGGTTGAGTGGCAGGCGGAGGCTTCAGCGGGTTGTCCCAGGAGAAGCCGTCCGGATCAAGACCGGCGGGCGACCAGCGTTCGACGACGGCTTTGGCGAGCTTGCCAAGCGTCTGCTGTCCTTCGTTGTCGCCGTTCCAGCGCTGGTCGGTGTTGTCGTAGGTGTAGGCGGCAATCACGATCGGTCCGGCTTTTGAAGAAATGAGCGCCACGTCGGCGCGCAGGGCATCGAGCGCTCCGGTCTTGTTGGCGATCGCCGAGCCGTGCTCGCTGGTGTCTAGAAACTCAAGGTAGCGCGGAATCCCGTCGCGGTCCTGCTGGTTGCGCAGCATGTGCATCAGCGCCCCGCAGAGCGGTCCATCGCTCGGCAGGGCCGATGTTTCCGGACTGAGTGCCAGGTCGCAGGTGGCGATGCGCTTCATCAGCGACGCCATTTCGCGCGCCGTCGTTTTCCCCAGGCCGAACTTCGGCTGGTCAGCCGGCATGGGGCCCGTGGCCGGCACGTAGACCTTCTTGTAGAGGTAAGTCTGGGTCAGGCCGGCGGCGCGCAGCGTGCCGTTGATGTGAGCCAGGCCGAGGCGGTCGATGGCCATGTTCGTGGCGGTATTGTCGCTCAAAATCACCATCAGCGTGAGAGTGTCGCGCAGGGTGAGCGCGAGCGGTGTATCCAGCTGGCCCAGGACGCCGGAGCCCTCCACCTGGTTGTCGTGGCTCAGCACGAGCTTTTCGTCCAGCGAGGCGTGGCCGGCGCGGATCTGTTCGGCCGCGTCCAGCAGGATGCCCATCTTGATGGTGGAGGCGGTTTTGACCGGCTCATCGGGCGCCAGCGAAGCGGCCTGCCCGGTCTTCAGGTTCTCCGCGTAGAGAGCCACTTTGCCGTGGTGAGAGGCAGCAATGGTCTGCAGGGTGTTATTGAGCTGGGCGTCTTCCCGTATCGGATCATGTGCCGGATCCCGAGCCGGAACTGGTTCGGCCGCGAGAAGCGGGGTCGCGATAAGCGCCGTCGCGAGCGCTGCGCCATACAGACCAGCGCGGAAGAAGCGAATGAACATGGTTACAGAGTACAATCAGGCCGCAGAAAAACTCGTTCGGGTGGTAAGCAGGGGACTTATCCCCGGTATCACTCGTTCGGGTGGTAGGCCGGGGATTATCCCCGGTATCAGTCGTTCGGGTGGTAGTCCGGGGATTATTATCCCCGTAGTATCGCTCGTTCGGGTGGTAGGCCGGGGATTCCCCGGTATCAGTCGTTCGGGTGGTAGGCTGGGATTACCCCGGTATCAGTCGTTCGGGTGGTAGGCCGGGGATTTATCCCCGGTATAACGTGGCCACAAAATAACGTGGGCTTCAGCCCCTGAGGCATGCTTTTCGGGCATTTTGCTCGAAATCAGTCCTTTTCCCGCCGCCTGCAGGAGGGCAATGGGACGCGATCAGGGAGCATCGGGTTTCGGTAGCGATGGTGGTGTAACTCCGGGATCCGCCGGTTTCTCGGGGACGATGCGCATGTCCGCGCGGAACACGTGATAGCCGGTGAATGTCGTGTCGTTGATGGCCGTGGCTTCGGGCGGGCGCAACACGCGGATCCCGTTGATATTGCCGCGGCTGCGCGGCGATGCCGGGATGACCTCCGCTTCAGCGAACGTGAACGAGATTGCGTGCGAAAATGCGATGCTCTTCGCCGGGCAAATGTAGGAGGCGCCGCCGATCTCCACCGGTCCGTATTCCATTGCCACAGCGGCACGCTTGATGGGCAGCTTCCCGTCCAGCTCCGTTTCCAGCGTGAACCGCCGCACGGAACCAGAGTCGGGATCGATGGCGATCTCGCCGTGATACCCAGGCACCGTCTCGATGTTGCTCTTTTTGGGTTCGGAAGAAGGAGCGCAGCAGTAGCGCACTGTGTAATGCGACTTGTCCTTTTCAATCTTGTAGCGGAAGACGGCCAGCGGTCCGCCCGAAGTCTGTTCCCAGCGGAGCCAGCCGATCTTTCCCGAGAGGATGTCGGACATGACCACGGCGAGCAACGGCCCAAACTCTCCCCAATTGCTCAAGCCCTCTATCCTCGCCCTCTTCTCCTTCTTCTCTTCAGCCGATTCGATCACTTCCTTGCCGTCGCGGTAAAGAACGGTGGCCTGCGAGGTGTCCACCAGGCGAAATGGTTCGGTTCGAAACGCTTCGTTCTGCAGCGAGGATGCCGCCAGTCCTTCGGAACTGTCGAGCGCCAGGTCCCGTGCCGGCCTCAGGCTTTGAAAGCGGCTGATCTCACGCGTGGCAAAGAAGTTGGGCATCTTGGGCACCGTCGTCGCCACAAAGTCGATGGCGCGGGTGAGGATGGCCTTCTCCGTAGCGCGGTCAGGCGCGGCCCTGGGCAAAATCTCTGCGGAGGGTGTTTCGAGGAAAGCCGATTCATCCGCTATGGCTAAAAGAGCCTGGCGGGACTTTTCGCCGGGAAGATCAGCCTGCAGCTGCAAGAGGCGCGCCGTCGTGAGGCGCTGCTTCAGTACGAGCCTGCCGATTTCCTGAGCCGTATCCTTGTCGGATTTGCTGTGCGCGCCGGCGAGTCGCTGCTCAAGCTGCGCGACTGTCACGGCGTCGCTCGCCCGCGCGGGCACGGCGACGATCGCCAGACAGACGAGAACTGCCAGCTTCCGCATCTTCGGAACTCCAGCAAGGATCGAACGAGTTGCTGGTCCATTATCGATCCAAAAGGCCGGCGTCGCGGGACAGGGTTCTGAGACGGCTGGATCCAGCGGCGAAGCATCTTGTCGACGCGGAATCGCGCGCTGTCCAGTTCAGGGCTTCGGATCTTCGTGCTCGAAGGTGAGCGAGGCGGAGTTGATGCAGTAGCGCAGGCCGGTAGGCCGCGGGCCGTCGGGGAAGACGTGGCCCAGGTGCCCGCCGCAGCGCGCGCAGGTCACCTCGATGCGGCGCATGCCGAAGCTGCGGTCTTCATGCTCCTGGATCTGCGGTCGAGTCCGCGGGGATCATGAAGCTGGGCCAACCGCAGCCGGAGTCGAACTTGGCGCCGGAGAGGAACAGCAGGGCGCCGCAGCCGGCGCAGTGATAGTTGCCGGTCTCGTGATTCTCGGTGAGCGCGCCGGTGTAAGGGCGCTCCGTGCCCTTCTCGCGCAGCACGTGGTATTGCTCGGGAGTCAGGGTTGCACGCCACTCGGCCTCGGTCTTGTTGATCTTCTCGTCAGCGGTCTTGGGTGGGACGTTCATGCGGTAAATCTCCTCTGGGTTATGCAGTTTGGATGCGCCAGGGTTCCGAATGGCTCTCGCGCGAGTTCGCGGTTTGGTTCGGCATGCGGCTGTCCTGACATCGATGGCATCGAATCTGTCAGTCCCACCCAGTCGACTCAGCGGCTTCGGCGGAAATTCCAGTCTTTTCTACCAGTCAAGAAGGAGCAGTACCTTGAATCGCAAAATTATTTCGTGCCTTCCGATGGCCCTTTTGGCCGTCATCTCAACGTTGCCTTTGTCGGGCCAGCAGCAATCGGATACACCCCAGACGACGACCACAACCACCTCGACCACGTCCAGCGGGCAAGCCGCCGATACAACCTCGACCACCATGACAAAAGATGAAATGAAGCGGCAGCGCAAGCAGCAGAAGCACGAGGAGAATGCCGCCAAAGCAGACGCCAAGGCAGCCAAGGCGCGGTCCAAGGCCAAGAAGCAGCAGGACAAGGCGCAGGACGAGCAGGAAAAGGCAGCCAGACAGCAGCCCTGATCAACCTTGCTGCTGTCCCCCCGATCAGGCCTCGGCGATGACGTCGATTTCAACCAGGATGTCGCCGGGAAGGCGCGCGGCTTGCACCGTGGTGCGCGCGGGAGGCGCAACGCCCTCAGGGGCCATGTACTTGGCATAAACGGCGTTCATGGCGGCAAAGTCGTTCAGATCTTTGAGAAAGACGCTGGCTTTGACCGCCTTGGGAAGACTCGAGCCGGCGGCTTCGAGGATGGCCTTCAGGTTTTCCATCACGCGAGTGGTCTGCTCGACGATGCCGCCAGGCACGATCTTCTGGGTGGCCGGATCGATGGGGCCCTGTCCGGCAGTAAAGATGATGTTTCCCAGGCGAATACCTTGCGAGTAAGGGCCGAGTGCCGCCGGGGCGTTCGTGGTGGAGATGGTCTCTTTGCTCATGAAGAGGATTCTAACCAGCAAGACAGGATTATAGGTTCGGAAACCTGACCGGGAATCCCGGATTGTGGTGTCGCGAGTTCTCCATTAGTGCCAGACGGCGAGCAGGCCTCCGATCCCCACCAGGCCGATAAACCAATACCCGGCGTTGATGGCGAAGTAGGTAAAAGGACGGCCTTCGTAGACGCTCTGGGGGTAGAGCGGCCCGACCACGAAACCCAGCCATACGATAAAGCCCACGAAGGCGCCCCATGCGAAGGTCTCCGCCCCGGACCAGCCGATGACGTGGGCCAGAACGAATGCCAGCAGCAGATCGCCGATAAAGGAGCCAATCATGCCGGCGGCGAGGCCCTTGGGCTTCTCGCCAGACTTGCGGCCGATGATGGCGATCCACGGCTTGGCGAAGAGGACCGGCGAGTACCACAAAGCGCCCAGCAGCCACAGGATGACTGCGGCGACGATGAGCGCCAGGTGATTGAAGAGCAGATGGTGCATACGACCTCCGGAGATGGATTTCCCCGCCTTAGCGGGCATGGGTGGAAGAGACCTCGACTTTGTGGCAACTGCGGGGCCTGTGTCAAATGAAAAGGCGGGGCGAAGGTTGTTCATATTAAAAAACACCGTGAAGCATCCGCTCCGGTGACTAAAGTGCATCAAATGGGTTGGTCGAATCCGTGTCGGTACGGTTCCATGAAATCCACGCGCCAGGTGATTCCGTTCACACGCCCTGCCTCCAGTTCGGGGAGCGAGGTGCGGGCTCTTGCGCCGAATGAAGGTGAGGCGGTAAAGGCCGAGCCCGCATCTGCCAGCGTGCCGGCTTACGAGTGGAAGCACTGGAGCCCCGAGAGCTTCGGAGTGCTGAGCGAGAACGACAAGGCGGACCTCGCTGCGCTGCTCCGCAAGACCCAAGTGGAGATTCCTGAAGGAGCCTCGGTGCTGGATATCGGCTTCGGCAGAGGCGCGTTTCTGCAGTTTGGCAGGCAGCGCAAGTGGAAGATGCATGGTACCGAGGTAAATCCGGGATTGCTGCAAAGTGCGTGGCACAATGGTTTCCAGGTGACACAAACCGAAACGCTGGAGTCATTTCCAAGCCAATTCTTCGAGATGGTGGCAGCCTTCGATGTCATGGAGCACCTCGAACTGGAAACGCTTCCACTGTTCCTGAGCGAAGTGCGGCGCGTACTCAAGCCGGACGGCGTTTTTGTGGCGCGGTTTCCCAATGGCGATTCTCCTTTCGGACGGCACATCCAGAACGGCGACGTGAATCACAAGACGGCGATCGGCAGCATACGGGCCTCCTTTCTGGCCACGCAGGCAGGTTTCGAAGTTGTATTTCTGGGGTGCGAGGTGCAGGCGATCTTTGCAGGCCGCTCGTTCATTCCGCACCGGCTGTTTGCGGTTCCGATGAAGAAGCTGATGAATGCGTTTCTCAACCTCGTGTTCAGCCCGCGGGATCCCATTCCCTTCTGTTCGGCCAGCCTGGAGTTGGTCCTGCGCAAGCCGAATCCCTGAAGCCTACTTCCTTTTCAAAGCTTCCAACTCATCCAAGGTTCGCGGCCAGTCTGCACCCAGAAGGCGCGAGAGGCTGCGGTCGGCCAAGACTTTGCCGCCGGTCTGGCATTGGGCGCAGTAGTCGGTTTCGTTGTCGGCGTAGCGGATGCGCTGGATCGGCTGCCCGCAGCGCGGACACGGCTGGCCGAAGCGGCCGTGGACGGCCATGTCGGGCCGGAAGGCCGTGACCTTTTCCGGAAAGGCCTTCTCGGCTTCCTTCTTCAGCCGCGCAATCCAGTCTCTCAACGTGCTTCGGGTTGCGGTGTACAGACGCTCCCATTCTTCCGGCTTGAGCTTGTGGGTGAGCGCGATGGGCGAAAGCTGCGCGGCGTGCAGGATCTCGTCGGAGTAGGCGTTGCCGACTCCGGAGATGAGGCGCGGATCGGTGAGGGCGCGCTTGAGCGTGCGATTCTCCTGCATCAGCGCGCCGCGAAAGGTGGCGAGGTCGGCGCCTTCGGCGAAGATCTCGTAGCCGCCGGGATCGATGTCGTGCAGCGCGTGTTCCCCGCGGAGAACGTGGAGCGAGGCGCGGCGCTTCGATCCGGCTTCAGTCAGGGTCAGCGTGCCGTTGGGAAAGTCGAGGGCAAGTAGCGCGTTGCGGCCGGCGAGCTTGGCTTGCGGGGCCTTCCAGTGGAGGCGGCCGGCGATCATCAGGTGGATCACGAGCCAGAGATCACCGTCGACGCCGATGGCGATGCGCTTGCCGATGCGGCGAAGAGCCTGGACTGGCTTGCCTTCGACCGCGGAGAGCGGCGGATCGACGGTGCGCAGCACGAAGACCGAGCCGAGGCGAACGTGCTCAAGCGTCTGGCCGAGGATGCGCGGCTCGAGCGCTGCAAGATAAGCAGAGATGTCAGGAAGTTCCGGCACTGGAAACAGAGTGCCGACGCCGAGCGTTTTACGCAACCGCGAAACGCAAAGAAAAGCGGTGTCATCCTGAACGGAGTGAAGGATCTGCGGTTGCTTCTCGGCAATCCGAAGCGGCGCTGCTTCCGAATCGTCCACTACCTCTCAGAACGCGTCGGGAGAATTTCGCGTTCCCCACGCTGAGACGCGGGGCTAAGGACTGTTGCGCTTCCCGCGCGTAAGCCGTGGGGCGAGGGAGTTGCCCCCTTAGTTCGATCGTCGGTAGAAATGCCAACCGACCGCGAGAAGCCCACCCACTACGCAGATCGCAACGTCCCACCAGAAACGCTTGGGGTCACCCCGACGGGTCACAATCCTGCCGAAACGCTCCAGAGCCTCTCCACTAAGCACCTGCACGCCAGCCAAAACGAGCAAGATGATCCCGATTAGCAGATCGCGGTGCTGCTTATCAAGCAGGTATGAGAAGTGGTCCATCGTGTTGACCAATGCTCACAGACTGCGCGGATATATGCAAGAACTGCCGCAAGCGAATTGCTGTTTAGCCTGATGCAAACTCAGTCAATTCTCGTACTCGGTCACAGGCCGAGATGGCGAGTGCAATGGATTCAGAGCGTATTACCGCCTATTCGGAAGTTTGAAGAGCAACCGCAGATCCTTCACTGCGTGAAGGATGACAACATGCAGGGGAGTTCGAAGTGGTCGACTCGGAAGCTT
The DNA here is from genome assembly GCA_963744185.1 of uncultured Acidobacteriota bacterium. GTDB lineage: Bacteria > Acidobacteriota > Terriglobia > Terriglobales > Acidobacteriaceae > Telmatobacter. Next base: position 122,436 of record CAVUSR010000007.1, read on the forward strand.
GAGAAAAGACAACCGCGGATCCTTCGACTCCGCTGCGCTCCGCTCAGGAAAACAGCCTGAGCTGGAGCTCGAAGCGGGAGAATCACTGCGAACTCGTCAATATCCGGCGCCCGCAGGGAAGTTCTTTGCGGGTGGTTGAACGCGTGTGCGGAACTTTGCTGGATCTTCGCCGGAAGAGTCTTGGCCGCACGATTCTGGACTGGCCGGCAGCCAAGGGGCGTAACGGGTGGCAGCAAACGAGGGAATCTGGAGTTTTCTCAGCCTAAGATTGTGTTGTCGATGAGGCGGGTTTCGCCCACCCACGCGGCTACCGCGAAGAGGGTGCCGGGAGCGGCGGACTTGACCGGCTGGAGGGTGGACCAGTCGACCAGCGCGATGTAGTCGACGCGAATGTCGGGTTCGGCGCCAAAAACGGCACGGGCTGCCTCGAACAGAGTCCAGGCGTCGCGCTGGCCGTGGCCGGCGAGGGACTCCACCGTGCCGATGGCCCGGCTGAGGGCGAGGGCCTGGGTCCGCTGGGCGGGGGTGAGGTAGAGGTTGCGGGAGCTGAGGGCCAGGCCGTCCGGCTCGCGCACGATGGGGCAAACCACAATCTCGGTCGCAAGGCGGAGGTCGGTGGTCATGCGGCGAAGGACCGCGACCTGGGCGGCGTCCTTCTGTCCGAAGAAGGCTCGATCGGGTTCGGCGGCGATGAAGAGCTTGGCGACTACCGTGGCGACGCCACGGAAGTGACCGGGCCGGGAGGCACCGTCGAGCCGGCTGCCGAGACCTTCGACATCGACGAAGGTTTCCGCGCCGTCCGGGTAAAGTTCGTCGACGGAAGGGGCGAAGATGACGTCCGCGCCTTCGGATTGAGCCATTGCGCAGTCGGCCTCGAAGGTGCGGGGGTAGCGGGCGAAGTCCTCATTGGGGCCGAATTGGGTGGGGTTGACGAAGATGCTGACGGCGACGCGATCGCATTGAGCGCGAGCGGCGCGGATGAGGGAGGCGTGGCCGGCATGGAGCGCGCCCATGGTGGGGACGAGGCCGACCGTCTTGTCGGCTTTATGGGCGGCGCGGGACCATGCGCGGAGTTCGTTGACCGTTCTGAGGATTTCCATCGCGACTAGGTGGACTCGCCAAAATCCTGCAGTGCGTCGCGGTTGACGACGGCGTCTTCCAGATCTTCGAAATCGGTTTTGCGGACTTTGCGAGCCGCGGCGGGGAGATGATAGCTCTCTTCATCGGACGGAAAGGCGTGACGCTCGACATCTTCGCGGTAGTGCTCGACGGCGGTGCGGATCAGCGAGGCGGCGTCGGCATAGCGGCGGACAAATTTGGCCGGGGGTGCGAAGGTCATGTTGAGCAGGTCGTGGAAGACGAGGATCTGGCCGTCGCAATCGGGACCGGCGCCGATGCCGATGGTGGGGATGGTGAGCTCGGCGGTGATTTGAGCGGCAACTTCGCGGGGAATGCCTTCGAGGACGAGGAGTCCGGCGCCGGATTCGGCCAGGGCGTGGGCATCGGCGCGGAGCTGCCCGGCGGCTGGAGCGGTGCGGGCCTGCACGCGGTAACCGCCCATGCGATGCACGCTTTGCGGGGTGAGTCCGAGGTGGGCGACGACGGGGATTTCGGCGTCGGCGAGGGCGCGGACCAGGTCGATGCGGGGACCCTCGATCTTGACGGCCTCAGCGCCGGCTTCCTTGACGAAGCGGACCGCGTTGGCGATCGCGTCGGGCAGCGAGCCGTGATAGCTGCCGAAGGGCATGTCGGCGACGACCAGCGCCCGGCGCACGGCGCGGCGCACGGCGCGGGTGTGGTGCAGCATCTCGTCGACGGTGACGGCGAGGGTGTTGTCGTGGCCGAGAACGACCATGGCGAGCGAGTCACCGACCAGGATGAGGTCGATGCCGGCTTCGTCGACCAGGCGGGACGTGGCGTAGTCGTAAGCGGTGAGCGCGGAAATGGGCTTGCCCTGGCGCTTCATTTCAGCGAGGGCGGGCATGGTGACTTTGGGGAGTTGGGGGCCGGAGGTGGAGGAATTGCCCCCGGGGAAGTTGGTGAGGCTCATGCTGTCTCCAGTGCCGCTCCGTGTGGTCAGGATGCGGCCCGTACACAGGGCGAGTGTACACCTAAAGACAGTGAACAGTGGACAGTGAACAGTGGACAGTGAGTGACCGCTGGAGAGATTCACCATAGAGGGTTGCGAAGAAGGGGCCAGTCACCGCAAACTGAGAACACATGACACCAGAGTCATTTAGGGTTTTGTTCGAAGGAATCGGCACGTTGACCGCGGCAGGGCTGGCCGCAGGGGGCGGCGCGTATGCGGCGATGGTTCCCCAATCTCAGTTCTTCGGGAGAACCCTGATTGCGCCCGAGGGGCGGGGCCAGATTGCGCTTACGTTCGATGACGGACCGAATCCCGCCTGGACGCCCCAGCTGCTGGACCTGCTGGCCAAGCACCGGACGCGCGCAACGTTCTTCCTGATTGGAAAGTACGCAATGGAAGAGCCATACCTGACGCGATACATTGCCGATGCCGGGCACGTGATTGGAAACCACACATGGGGCCATCCGAATCTGGCTCTTACGCCGCCGAAGAAGGTACAGGAAGAGTTGAGGCGCACCAAGCAGGCACTGGAGCACATTACGGGGACGGCGGTCCGGTTTTTCCGGCCGCCTTTTGGAGGCCGACGGCCGGATGTGTTGAGCGCGGTGCGGGATTTGGGCATGACGCCGGTAATGTGGAACACGATGACCAACGACTGGAAGGAACGGTCTTCGGTGAGCATTGCGGAGCGGCTCTCGCACCGCGTCGACACGCTGGGACGGCGTGGTTGGGCGGCCAACGTGGTGCTGCACGACGGCAGCCACCGGGAGCAGAACACGGATCGCGGCCCGTCGATTGAGGCGGCCAAGATGTTGCTGGAGCGATACGTAGGGGTTCGCCGGTTCGTGACCGTGGACGCCTGGGTCTAGTTTGCGGAGCACGGTTCTTCGAATGGTTTACGCCGAGAGCCGGCGTTGGTGATGGCTGGGGATAAAGGGCATTCGAGCCCGATGAATACACCAATAATTCTGGACGCAGACGCTGTGCCGGAGGGTAACTGGCGCGGTTCCCGCCTTGCCACTGGCGAATGAAACGCGTATAGATAGAGGTGAGGCGGGCTTCCTAGCCGCGCCTCCGAGGGGTGCGTCTTCCGCAGGGACTTCGGTTCACTGACGAGCGACGTTCCATCCAGGACTTCCACATGGCGCGCCGTGGCTCGCGTCCTCCGAAGTCCTCTGGATGCCGCGAGCTGTGCTTTTCTCCCTTCCGGTTGTGCCCTCTGCGGCTCCCCCCTGCCGCGCCTTTCTTCGGTTCCAATTTGCGATGTGTGCTGGATGGAAGTTCCCGTCCTGAGCGGTGCTGCGTGTGCGCGCTGCGGGGACAGCCTCGATTCAGGAGAGGACGATGTTTTGGGGCTTTGCCGCCCCTGCCGTCTCGCACCGCCGGCGTTTGAGCGCGCGGTTTCGTACGCGCGGTACCAGGACAGCATGCGGGCGGCGATCCACGCGCTCAAGTATGACCATATGCATCCCGCTGCCAAGCGCATGGGACGGATGCTGGCGCAGGCGATTGCCTCGCTGGCTGCTGAGGCGCCGGCTGAATTGCTGGTGGTGCCAATTCCGCTGCACCGGTCAAGGCAGGTCGAACGGGGATTCAACCAGGCGCGGCTGCTGGCTGCGCACGCGATCAAGGCGCTGCGGGCGAGCCATCCGCGATGGCGGCTGACGATGGCGCCGGCGGCGCTGATGCGGCTCCGCGCGACGGAGAGCCAGGCGAGCCTGACGCCGCGCGCGCGCCGTATGAACGTGCGGGGAGCTTTTTCGGTGTCGGATGTGGAGGCGGTAAAAGGCCGGGACATTCTGCTGGTCGACGACATTCTGACCACCGGCGCCACGGCGCGGGCGGCGGCGTTGGCGCTGAAACGCGCGGGGGCGGCGACGGTTTGGGTGGCGACACTGGCGCGCGCGCGGCGGATTCAACGGGGTACCGGATCGCCGGACGCACACAACAGGGGTTTTGGGCCGTCAGACACACAGGGCGGCATCGCTCCGCAGGACTCGCAGGCGGGGCAATCGGCAAGCGTGGATTCCTTCATAAACCATCCATCTTTTTGACGAGGCCAACGAGATGTCGCTGGGAAAAGCCATGATTCATGCACGCAAGCAGAAATCGATCGCGCGCGCGGCGGCCTTTGCAGGCGAACCCGCGGTGGTGCACTCCAATCACATGCTGCAGATGCCGGTGCTGGTGCTGAACGCGTCGTACGAGCCAATTAATATTTGCGGCGCGCGGCGAGCCCTGGTGCTGGTGCTGAAGGGCATTGCGCGCACCGAGGAAGAGCACGGGCTGATGCTGCACGCGCAGCGCAATCGCATCGCCATGCCTTCGGTGATCCGGCTGCTCGAGTACCGGCGCATTCCGCACCAGACGCGCGCGCTGTCGCGCAAGAACATTCTGCTGCGCGACCGCAACAGCTGCCAGTATTGCGGGGTGGTGCTGCCTTCGAGCGAGCTGACACTGGATCACGTGATTCCGCGCTCGCGCGGGGGGAATTCCACCTGGGAAAACCTGGTGGCCTGCTGCCACGCCTGCAATCGCAAGAAGGGAAATCGCCTGCTGCACGAGATCGACGACATGACGCTGATGCGGGAGCCGCGGCCGTTCTCGCTGCACACGAGCCGGCAGATCATGCGCATGCTGGGGCGGGGAGATGATCGGTGGAGGAAGTATCTGTTTTATTAGGGACCAGGGACTAGACCAGGGACCAGGGAATAGCCTCCGAAGCCTAAAGCTCGGAGGCTATTGCTTTAGTTGCCGGTGGGGATGATGCCGGCGTTCTCAACCATTAAGACTACGGTGCGCTGCTGGGCGCGGGTGCGATGCACCACGGTGCGTGGGATAACGATGCCCTGGCCGGGTGCGAGTTCGACTATGCGGACTTCGGGGCGGTCTTCGAGATCAATGAAGAGCTTGCCTTCCATCACGTAAAAGAACTCGTCGTCTTCATCGTGCTTGTGCCAGTGGTATTCGCCTTCGAACACGCCCAGGCGGACGACGGAGTCATTCACCTTGCACAGGGTCTGGTTGAACCATTTGAACTCGCAAGCGTCGGCGAGTGCTTTTGCGTCGACGATCTCCAGCGGACCGTGAAGAATGTTGAGCCGGGTTTCGTAGGGGAAGGCCGCTGTGTCACTCATGATCCGGTTGTCCTCTCAGATTCTTACCAGCTCGCGCTGAATTTTGCCGGTCACCCAGGCTTTGCCGGGGGCGGTGAGCATGTCGATCTCACTGCGGACGCCGAATTCGGGGAGGTAGATGCCGGGTTCGACGGAGAAGCAGGTGTTGGGCAGAATCAGACGCTCGTCGTGGGTCTCGAGGTTGTCGAGGTGCGCGCCGGGGCCGTGAATCTCCTGCGCGATGTTGTGGCCGGTGCGGTGGGTGAAGTATTCGCCGAAGCCGGCGCTGCGAATGACGGCGCGGGCCGCATCGTCGGCTTCGAAGCCGCGAATGGGGCGGTCGGCGGCAAACGCGGATTCGACGGCGGCGATGGCGGCGTCGCGGGCGTTGCGCACGGTCTCAAACACCAGCTGCTCGCGCTCGCTGGGTTCGCGGCCCACCACGCCGGTCCAGGTGATGTCGTAGAAGATGGCGTCGGGATTGTCTTCGAGCTTGCCCCAGATATCGACAAGGATGAAGTCGCCGTCGCGGATGGGGGAGCACTTGTCTTTCGTGGGCTCGTAGTGGGAGTCGGAGCTGTTGGCGTTGGCGCTCACGTTGGGACCGTTTTCCCAAACCAGGCCTTCGTTACGCATGGCGCTGGAGAGCCACTCCACCATGTCGAACTCAGTCAGGGTTTGGGGGTCGCCGCCTTTGGCTGGACGGAGAGTGCGGCCTATTTTGCGCCATGCTTCTTCGAGGATGGTGTCGATCGCCTTTTGGGCGACAGCGTGAGTTGCGATCTGGTCGGCGGTGAGGACTGCCTCAAACTGGCTGACGAGGTCGGCGGAGCTTACGATCTGCTTGCCCAGGGAGCGCACGAACTCAACGGTGCCGGCGTCGGCCATGGACACGTACATGATGGCGTTGTTGGGCGAGTATTGCATGGCCAGTTTTTTGGCGCCGAGCAGCATGGCTTCAAGCCCGGCGGCAAGCTCCTGCCAGCTCGAGTAGAGGCCCCGAGTGCCGGGCAAGGTGTCGAGGCGGCCCTGCTCGATGCGATGGACGAGTTTGCGCGGCTCGCCATTGGCGGGGACAAAGTAGTAATAGCGCCGCGTGATGTGAGCTTTGGGGTCGAGGCCGAGGATTCGTTCGCCGATGGGATCGCGGTGGTGGTGATCGTAGAAGAGCCAGCCGTCGTGGCCGGCTTCGCGGATGGCGGCCTGCATCGTGTCGAGATTCGCACCCAGGTTCATGCGGACATGATAACCGGCGGCGCGAGGGAACGGCGCTGCGCCCCCCGCGATGAATCAAGAGGCCTCAGAGCGCGGCCATGGCCGCGTCCTGGGTGGGAAAGAGGCCTGCGTACTTGGTGATGCCGACCATGGTGAAGACCTTCGTAAAGTGGGGCGAAAGGCCGTAGGCGTAGACTTTCTGGCCGGAGTTCGCCGCTTCAATCAGCATCTGGATGACCAGGGCGATCCCGCTGGAGTTGATGTAGTCCACCTTGGTGAAGTCCAGCAGGATGAGCTTGTATTTGTCCTTGGGCAGGGCCTGATAGGTGCCGAGCACGGCTTCTTTTGAGGTGCTGGCGATGTCGCCCTCAAAACGGATGACGCTGACCGGATGACCGGCGGGGGAAGTAAGTTGATCAACACGCGATTTCGTTTCGCTCTGCACGATCGATTAATCTCCGTAAAAATGCGTTATTCGGTTGGGGAATCCAGCCGTATCACCAGCCGGACATAACTGCTTTTGCCGTTCGCGCCTGCAACCCATTCGGCTTCGTCAACCAGCGCCTGAATGAGGAACATGCCCATGCCGCGGGGGTCTTCCTCTCCGTGCATTTTTCTTTCGATGTCGGGCTTGGCGGGGAGGGTTTTCAGACCTTTTCCGTCGTCAATGACCTTGACTTCAAGCGAGTCCTCGCCGGCGCACAGCACCACGCCGACGGAAAGGCCTTCATTGAGCCGGTTGCCATGCTCGATAGCATTGATGCAGGCCTCGGCGACGGCGGTCTTCAAATCCTCAATGCGGTCTTCGCGGAAACCCATCAACTTGGCTACGGATGCCGCCGTGCTCATGGCGACTTTCTCGTAGCCCAGCCGCGAGGGCAGGCGTACTTCCACGTTGGCGGACTTACGGCTCATGCCGCTGTCTCCGCCGCCGGATGGCATCCGGAGACCGGGCCGCTACCGGACACGCGACACAGGACCAGGGCTGTCATATCGTCCCCCTGCGGGCCACCTTCAACAAAAGATTGTATGGCTGTCCACAATGCATCGAGAATACCATCGGCCTTTGATGACTTGCATTTAGAAAAACTTTCCATGAGCCGTTCCGGACCATATTCTTCATCCCCGCGGAAGGCTTCCGTGAGGCCGTCGGTATAGAACAGGAGGCGGGACCCGGGCGGGAAGGGACAGCGTTCGCTTGTGTAGCTCATGCCGGGGAGCAGGCCGAGGGGTGTGCCGCTGGATTCGAATTCGCAGTGGGAGCCGTCGGGATGGACGACGAAGCCGGGGTTGTGGCCGGCGTTGACCACCTCGATTTCGCCATGATCCGGGTAGAGGCGCAGGAAGATCGCGGTCACGTAGCGGCGACGAGCTTCTTCGCCCTCCTGCCAGTGGTACTGGTTCATGCGCGCGGCCAACTCAGCCAGCGGCACGGCGTTGACCGCCATGGCGCGGAATGCCGAGCGGAAGCTGGTGGACATGATGGCCGACGCAAGGCCCTTGCCGGCCACGTCCGCTACCACGATAAGGACGCTGCCGTCCTGCAACTCGACGATATCGAGATAATCGCCGCCCACTTCATAGCAGGTGGCGGATTTGAATCCGATGGAGTATTCGTCGATGGCGGGCAGATGCTGCGGCAGCAGCGATCGCTGGATACCGCGCGCGGCGTCCAGATCCTGCTGGACGCGGGCAAACTCGACGTTTCGCTTGTGGTTGCGGGCGTTCTCGAGGGCCACGGCGGCCTGCAACGCGAGGCCTTCGATGAAGTCGGACTCGTAGATGGTGAGTTCGCGGCCGTCCGGCGGGGCGACTACGAGCTCGGTCATAAGCCGGCCGTCGCGGTCGTTGAGCGGGAAGCTGGGAAGGGCGGCGGTCGCGGTTCCGTTGGCGTCGGCAGGGCCAGCCTCGGTCTCCCGATTGGGCTGAGCTCCCTCTCCATAGACAAGGCCCGTGCCGGGGAAAGCGGCCCCTGCCATCTCCAACTCGCGGACGACGATGCGGAGAACGGACTCGAGCACCTCTTCCTCGCGGATGGTGGCGTGGACCTGGCGGGACGCCTCGAGAAGGGCCTGAAGGCGGAATACCTGCTGTTGCAAATCGATGGTTTCGTTGTGATCCGGAAGTTGGATGCCAGCGCCCATGCAGGGAACTCCTGTGGCTTTTCACTCTACCATGAGGGCTCAGGAAGCCGGCTTGAACCACCGCACGGATGTCCTTTGTTTCCAGAATTCGCATCGGGTATGCGCGCTCCTCAACCGCCAGCATGGCCCGGCCCGTGTCCCGCGCGGAGAGAAGCTTGTTGGGAACAAAGGCCCGTCCGAAAGGAGTGATGTAGGACTGGCCCAAGGAGCGGAACGAGTTGATGGCCGCTGGTTTATCCTGCGGTGAAATGCGCAAGACACTGTCGGTGGCCATGATCGCGATGAACGAGGAGGCCAATTTGCCGCGCACGCTGGAGAGCGTGAAGTGGGCTGACGAGATCGTAGTGGTCGACTCGGGCTCGAAAGATCGGACGATCGAAATTGCCGGGTCGTTCGGCGCCAGGACCAGCTATCACGCCTTTGGAGGTCACGGCGAGCAGAAAAACGTGGCCATCGACCTCTGCACGATGGACTGGGTTCTGCTGCTCGATGCCGACGAGGTGCTCACGCCCGCCCTCCAGGAGGAGATTCGGCAGACTCTGGCCGGCGAACCAAAGTACGGCGCCTATTGGATTCCCCGGCTCAACCTGATCATGGGCCGGTGGATGCGACACGGCGGGTTCTATCCCGATCACAAGTTGAGGTTGTTCCGGCGGGGGGCAGCGCGGCTCAGCGAGGGCGTCGGGCCGCACTCCACGCCGCAGTTCGAGGGGTCCAAGGGCAAGCTGAGACACGACATGCTGCACTATGCATATCCCGACCTGAAGGTCTACCTGGAGCACATGAACCGGTACAGTTCGGAAATTGCGGAGCTGCTGGCCGCGAAGGGTCGAACCAGCCGTTCGCTCCCCTCATTTGTGTGGAACGCGGTGCTGAACCCATGGGCGACGTTCGTCTATAACTACTTCTTCCGGCTGGGCTTTCTGGATGGGCGCGAGGGGCTGCTGCTGCACTTGAACCACTCCGTGTATATCCATTGGAAGTTCATCAAGGCGTGGTGGCTGGGAAGAAAGAGCGGCTTCTAGCTTCGTGCTTTTACGCTGCTGGAAACTCAAGAAGAATGGCCGCGCCACGGGGCTCGAGATTGATGGCGGAGGCCTGCCCGCGATTGTCGCGCACGATGGTAGCGCAGAGGCTCAGCCCCAGTCCTGCTGTCTCTCCGGAACCGGCAAGTGGGGGTGTAAAGGGATCGAAAGCGCGCCCCGGCTGTTCGAATGCCGGTCCGGTGTGGGTCACCATGATGTGAACGTCCGCGGCCTCATACACCGCTTCCAGGCGCACCAGGCGCTCGCTCTCCGCCGAAACGGTTTCCACGGCATCCATGGCGAACTGAAGACAATGCAGAACCGCCTGGCGTAGTTGCTGCTCCTGGCAAAGCACGCGAGGCAGATCGGGAGCCACGCTGATGCGGAAGTCGATGGAGCGCTGCAGAAACTCGGACCGGTGCAGCCGTTCCATGTCGGCCAGCAGTTCGGCGACAGAGACCGCCGTGAGCTGGCCGGCGGGCGAGCGTGCGACTCTCTGCAGGCTTTCCAGGGTGGAGCGCATGGCGCGGGCCGCGGACAAGATCGCATCCACGGCTTTGTGTTCCGTGGCATCGAGGCGGGGCGCACCTTCCAGAAGCGAGGCATATCCGAGGACGACGGTCAGAGGGTTGTTGAGCTGTTGCGTCACGTTGCCGGCGAGCTGCCCGAGGCCGGCAAACTTCTCTGAATCGATCAACTTCTCCAGCATGCGGGTCTGGCTGCGAACCGACTGCAGGCGCGACGTGAGCATCTCCAGCGGCACCAGGTCGTCTGCGCGAAGAGGCTCGTCGGAACGGTCGTTGCGCATGCCGCTCAGGAGGAGGGCGCCTTCGGCGCCGGATCGGCCTTGCATGGGAACAGCCAAGACAGAGGTGCAGCGCAGGCGCTCCAGGTCATCTCCGGGAATCATCCAGCGCCGCAGGTCGAATGTCACGGTCTGGCTGCCGGGTACAGCGGGAGAAACCGACTTCCCGGACAGAAACCCGGAGACGGGGATACGGGTGGCGAGTGCGTTGAGCGCCTTGGCGGTGGCGCCGTCGAATCCCGCTGCGCCTGCCAGGCGGTAGAGACCGTTGGCCTGAAGCAGGATGAGCGCCGCACGGGAGAACCGGCTATGCGCAATTACGGTTTGGCAGATCTCGATCGCCTGCCGATCAAAGTCTTCCACGCGGCGGCGGGAAAGAGTCAATCCGTGAAAGGCTTCGAGTTCACGCCGCGCCCGCCGCTCACGTTCACCCGATGCCTGGTTGGTGTGCAGTTCGTTTTCCAAGGCCAGCATGATCAGCCCCAGCGCCGTTCCAACCTTGGCCATGATGATCATGCGCAAGAGGACGACGTTGACCAGAGGAGAGTGGGTTTGCGGGAAAATGAGCAGGCTGGGCAGGGACCAGACCACGAATCCCAGAACGCTGATGACGACGCCAGGAGACGCCCGCCGGAAAGCCCAGAGCACCAGCATCGCGCAAACTAGGTGAATTCCCGACTCCGCCAGGATCAACGGCCAGTAAAGCCCGGTGCGGAAGTAGAACCAGAGAGAGAAGCCGCCGAAAAGGAGGCATGCCGCGGTGCCGGCCCAGTGAGGCAGGGCGCCTTTGGCCCCGTTCCAGAAGAGACCGACAACGATGGAAATCAGCCCGAGCACGGGAAAAATCCAATACAGGACACCATGCGGCGTCTTATGGTGGTAAAACCCGTGGGAGAGGATCGCATAGACGATCAGCGGAATGGTGAAGGGGACAACGTAAAGGATGCGGAGGTTCCCGATTCGAAATGCGAGAGGGGAAAGCGAGCCCAGAAAGAGGCAGGCTCCCAGGATGCCGCAGGCCTGGCCGGTGGCTGCAATCCAGGGGGCACTGCCCTCCAGAAAATCCGTCGCATTCACGGGGTACAGAAGCGCCATGCGGGCGACAACGAAGAGGAAAGCGAGGAACCAGAGGAGGTTGCGGGTATCCCGGGTGCGCCAATACAGGTGTCCGAAGGCCGGCAGCAGAAGCGCTGTCAGAAGCAATGCCGGCATCTGGTACCACTCTTGCATGGAAACCGCAGTCCCCTTTCTCTCGTCCATTCAGCAGGATGCGATGCGCGCGAGGAGCGCTGGAGTCGGGTATCCCAGGACGATGTTGCGGACAGGCTTGCCCTTGTCCATTCTCCCGGTTACCCGGCGGCCGGGTCCATGCGTCTAAGGTTGTAGCCATGCCTTACTTTTGTAAGTGGTTTACGAGGCGATTTTGAGCAATTCGGGAGCTTGATGTGACTCGAACGGGAATGCGATTTGCGATCGCGATATTGGCGGGATTGATGTGCTCCGGAGCGGCATTGGCGCAGGAGAAAGACTCCTTCACGCCCATGGCGCTCGACGCCGGCTTTGGGAAGATGGATTTGAATCCGCCCGCGATGACACCTGAGGAGATCATCAAGAAGTTTGCCGCCAAGGAGACGGAGTTCCAGGACGCGCTCAACCATTACACCTACCGCCGCGTGGCGAAAGTGCAGACCCTCGACGACGACAACAAGGTGGACGGCGAGTGGTACGAAGTGGATGACGTGATCTTCGACCCTAGCGGAAAGCGCACCGAGAAGACAGTGTTCGCCCCTGAGAGCACGCTGCAGCGCGTCATGATGTCGCCCTCGGATATGCAGGACATTCAGAAGGGTTATCCCTTTGTGCTGACCGAGCAGGAGATCGGCTCTTACGACATCAAGTACGTTGGCAGACAGAAGGTGGATGAGATCGATTGCTACGTTTTCGATGTCAACCCCAAGCAAATTGTGAAGGGGCATCGCTACCTGCTGGGCCGTATCTGGGTGGACGTGGCCGACCTCCAGATCGTGGTAACGAATGGACGCATGGTTCCTGACGATACTCGCCACGGCAGCGAGGATCTGCACCCGCCGTTCATGACCTGGCGCGCGCAGGTGGATGGTCACTACTGGTTTCCGGTCTACACCAAGGGCGAAGGCATCCTCCACTTTGCCGGCGGTCACGGCTATATGGCTGACGATGTGCACATTCGCGACGTAATCAAGTACACCGACTACAAGCAGTTCGGTTCGACCATGAAGATTGTGTCGGTGGATGGGGAGCAGAAAGACAAGGCCCAGCAGCCCAAGACTCCGAAATAGCCGCCGGGCTTCGAGTTCGGTCTATCGAAGGCGGCTGTCTGTCCTCCTCGGCCGGTGCGATATAGTCAGATTAGCAATGGCAACTCCCCAGATCAGAACCGGCGCCGCGCCGCGCAACCCCTCCCAACAGGGGTTCGTCTATCTTCCTCTCATCGCCGGATGGCTGGTGCCCGGCGCGGGACACTTTTTGCTGCGTAAATGGGGTCGTGGGGCGCTACTTGCCGTGTCGATCATCGGCATGTTCGCCCTCGGCATCGGCATGAACGGCAAGCTCTACGCGAGTGCCCACGACATTCTCGATCTGCTCGGCCTGGTGGGCGATTTGGGCAACGGGCTGCTCTACTTTGCGAGCCGGGCGCTTAGCCTGGGTGCGGACCAGGTGCAGGTAACGACCGGCGATTACGGCACGCGCTTCATCGTCGTCGCAGGTCTGTTGAACGTGATCGCCGCCGTGGATGCCCACAATATCCGCACCGGGAGGAAGTCCGCCTGATGCTCCGGCCTTCTCACTTCACCGCGGTGATACTCTTCGCGCTCTGCGCCTCGATTGTCTTCGGCATCACCCAGCGCGAAACTCCCAACAGAATGGTGCGCTACGGCGCCTACTGCTTCGCGCTGTTCGTAGGCGCGGCGATCGTGCTGAGCTGGGTGATGTTTCTGATCGCACGTTAGACGCTTGCCAGTCGCCGATGGAACAATTTTCTGGCAGGCTGTCCTGAAACAAGAAAGCCGTGCAGGTTTTGACACCATGCACGGCTATCGATTGACCCTGACAATCTTCCTCACACCTGCATGACTTCCGCTTCCTTGCGCTTCGACATCTCCTCCATGCGGCGGATCTCTTCGTCGGTCATCTTCTGCACTTCTTCCATGGCGCGCTTCTCTTCGTCTTCGCTGATCTTTTTATCTTTGGCGAGCTTCTTGAGAGCGTCGTTGCCATCGCGCCGCACGTTGCGGACCGCGGTGCGCTGCTCCTCCAGAACGCGGTTGAGGTGCTTGACCACGTCGCGGCGGCGCTCCTCGGTCATCGGCGGTACGGGCACGCGGATCACCTTCCCGTCAGACTGTGGATTGAAGCCGAGGTCCGAGGTCTGCAACGCCCTCTCAATGTCCTTGACGACGGTGGGATCCCAGGGCTGGATGAGGATGAGCTGCGCCTCGGGCGCGGAGACCTGCGCCAACTGACTGACGGGCGTCGGCGTGCCGTAGTAGTCCACCTTTACCTGATCGAGCATGTGCACGCTCGCGCGTCCGGTGCGCACCGAGGCCAGGTTGGATTGAAATGCGGTGACCGCCTGGTCCATGCGCCGCTTCAAATCGCTGGAGAGTTCCTTGAGTGCCGGAATGCCGGCCATAGTCGAGACTGCCATTGCTTTATCCTCGCTGAAAGCGTGATACCAACGGCTATTCTACAACCTTGACATTGAGGGTTGGACCGAATCGGATCAGGCGCTTGAGCCGGGCCGAAGCTTGGAGAAGGCGAGTATCAGGACAACACCTTCATCGAAGCTGCCTGCTCGTGCGCGTGATAGCTGGATCGCACCAGCGGCCCGCTCTCCACGTGACGAAAGCCCATTTTGAGCGCCTCGGTCTTGAGCTCGGCAAACTCGCGCGGCGTGTAGAGGCGCGCCATGGGCAGGTGATCGCGCGAGGGGCGCAAATACTGGCCGATGGTCAGAATGTCGCACTGCACGGCGGCAAGATCGCGGAACACTTCGAGCAATTCCGCTGTCTCTTCGCCAAGGCCTACCATGACTCCGGACTTGGTGATGCCGGTGGGATCGAGCTCCTTCGCATAGCGCAGCAACTCAAGCGTCCGCTCATAGCGCGCGCCAGAGCGCACCACGCGATAGAGTCGCGGCACCGACTCCGTGTTGTGATTGAGCACCTCGGGCCGCGCTTCAACCACGATGCGGATCGCCTCCCGGTTGCCCTGGAAGTCCGGAATGAGCACCTCAACACGGCAGCCCGGCGCCTGCCGACGAATCTCCTCGATCACCATGGCGAAGGAACGCGCGCCGCCCACCAGGTCGTCGTCGCGATTCACACTGGTGATGACCGCATGCTGCAGCCCGAGCGCGGCAACTGCTTCCGCAACGCGGCGTGGTTCATCGAAGTCGATCGGCTCCGGCCGCCCCTTCGGCACGGCGCAGAATCCGCACCGCCGCGTGCACAAGTTGCCGAGCATCATGAACGTTGCCGTCTTGTGGTGCCAGCACTCGCCAATGTTGGGGCACTGCGCGCTCTCGCACACCGTATGCAGGCCGAGAGAGCGAGCCAGCCGCTTCAATTCATGAAAATTTTCGCCGACAGGAGCACGCGCCTTCAGCCAGTCCGGCTTCGGCGCCGGGGCTTTGCGCGCCGGCGCAATCTGCACCAGTTCCATCACTCTCCATTGTAGCGGCCAGGCTTTCGCCACGCCTGCCTGCCTCATCTACCATCGGCCGTGTCGAATTACCGCGTCTGCAACGCCGGATCGGCGTTGGAATCCCGCCCGCGCTCGATGATGCGGACCGACCGCTCCAGCTTGAAGGTCAGAAGCGTCTCCGCGGGCAGCACGATCTGCTTGTTGCCCGTAAACGCCGTACCGGCTGTCCCGGCTCCGCCGCCCGCCAGCGCCCCGACGGCCGCGCCCTTACCGCCGCCCGCCAGGCCTCCGATCAGCGCGCCAAGGCCCGCGCCGCCGCCGATAAAGCCTGCGGTGCGCTTTCCCTTGCCTTGCTCCGCACGGGAGATCGAGCCCGTCTCGACGGGATAGCTTCCCCAACGCGTATGCACCCTGTCCAGCTTCACTGCCAGAAGCGCTCCGCCTTTGAAACGGCCCAGCGACTTGGCGTCGACCACGGTGCCCTCGGCGCGGGCTTCCTTGGGAATCACGGTCTCGCCATGAATCACCACGTCGTCGGCAACTGTGGCCTTGAAAGTCTGGCCGGGCTGGCTGTCCTTCGAGCTCAGATCCTCGTCGAGACGCACCCGAACCTCGGTGCCCTCAGGCAGCGTGATCGCCGCAGGAGGCGGCGGAGGAGCAGGAGCCGCTGAAGTGGCGCTCGACGGCGCGGGGGCCGGCTGTCCCGCTGCCGGCTGCTGAGTCTGTGGCTGATCCGACGAGGCTTGTGGCGGCTGGCTCTGGTTGTTGGCGGAGTGGCAGCCACCGAGCGCTAACGCCGCGGCGAACACGGTTGCGAGAGAGAAATACCTGCGATAGGAATTCATATGCCTCGTCCTCCTGAGGGGATTTGCGGGAGCGGCAAAACGGGGACCCGAGCCAATGCCAAGCAGACATTCCCTTGGGCCCCCACAAGACTTTTAGATGTCCAGGTTCTTTACGTCAAGCGCATTGTCTTCGATAAACTTCCGGCGCGCTTCCACGTCCTCGCCCATCAGCGTGGTAAAGATCGTTTCGGTCTCGGCAATGTCTTCCAGCTTTACCGACAGCAGCGTACGCCGCTCCGGATCCATCGTCGTCTCCCAGAGCTGAGTTGACGTCATCTCGCCCAGGCCTTTATAGCGTTGTACCTGGTAGTCCTTCTTGCCCTGGTCAACGATGTACGAGAAGAGCTCGCGGGCAGTCTGCTTTTCGACCGGGTCGCGAGGGATGCGCGAACCGCGTCCGGCCTTGCTTTCCTGCCGGGTTTCCACGCTGCCGGGCGACGGCGCGCCCTCGGCATCGGGTTCTTCTTCTTCCGCCTTGGCTTCCGCGGTCGCCGAAGCCTTGACCGCGAACTCGATCAGGAACGGTGGCTCCAGGTATTCCTTGATCTGCGAGTACTTCGACATCATCTGCCGGAACTCGGGGCTCGACACCAGCGTCCAGTCGACGCACCGTGTGGCGCCCTGCGAATCGGTAAAGCAGACCGACCAGGTGTGGTGCTCTTCATCCTGCACCGGCGCATGCACCTTGAGCTGGAGTTCGGCGGCCACCTCCCTGAGCTGGCCGTGCAGAGCGGCGATCTTCTCCGGCAGATCGTTCTCGCTTTTCGAGGTGAAGTCAGAGCGGTGCAGGAGCTCCGCACGGGCCAGCAGCTCCGTGAGCTTCTCGTTGCGAATCCGCTTGTCCACCTTCTCGACGAAGCCCAGATACTCGTTCAGATAGCCCATGAAGCGGGTCAGGTCCGCGCCCTCGATCTTGCTGGCGTTCTCCCCGTGGCGCACCACAATGCCCTCCGAGGCGCGCTTGACCATCACCTTCACAAACTCGCGATCGTCCTTGATGTACTGCTCAAATCGGCCCTTCTTGATCTTGTAGAGCGGCGGCTGCGCAATGTACACGTTGCCCCGCTTGATCAGCTCCGTCATGTGCCGGAAGAAAAAGGTGAGCAGCAGGGTGCGGATGTGCGAACCGTCCACGTCGGCGTCCGTCATCAGGATGAGCTTGCCGTAGCGCAGCTTGGAGACGTCGAAGTCGTCTTTGCCGATGCCACACCCCAGCGCCGTAATCATGGCGCGGATTTCCTCGTGGCCCAGCATCTTGTCGTAGCGGGCCTTCTCCACGTTGAGGATCTTGCCTTTCAGCGGCAGAATCGCCTGGAAACGCCGGTCGCGCCCCTGCTTGGCTGTCCCGCCTGCCGACTCACCCTCGACCAGGTACAGCTCGCAGCGGTCGGGGTTGCGCTCGGAGCAGTCGGCGAGCTTGCCGGGCAGTCCGCCGCCGTCGAGAGCGCCCTTGCGGCGGGTCAGGTCGCGGGCCTTGCGGGCTGCCTCACGGGCACGGGCGGCTTCAATCGCCTTGTTGATGATGCGCTTGGCCACAGGCGGGTTTTGCTCCAGGAACATGCCGAGGCGCTCGTTGACAAAGGCCTGCACATTGCCGGCGATATCGGAGTTGAGCTTGCCTTTGGTCTGGCCTTCAAACTGCGGCTGCGGCAGCTTCACGCTGACCACAGCGACCAGGCCTTCGCGCACGTCGTCGCCGCTCAGGTTCTCCTTGAGGTCCTTGAAAAGGCCGAGCGACTGGCCGATGGCGTTGATGGTGCGGGTCAGCGCGGTGCGGAAACCCGACAGGTGCGAGCCGCCGTCAACCGTATTGATGTTGTTGGCAAAGCTGAACACCGTCTCCGAATAGCTGTCGTTGTACTGCAGCGCGATCTCGATCTCCACGCCATCACGAGCCGCTTCCATCATGATCGGCTTGTCGTGCAGGATCTGCTTGCCGCGGTTCAGGTGCTTCACAAACTCCGCAATGCCGCCGGCATAGCGGAACTCGGTGCGCTTGGCCTCGCCGGTCTTGGGGTCGCTGGTACGTTCGTCGGTAAGCGTGATTTCCAGGCCCTTGTTCAGGAATGCGAGTTCGCGCAGCCGCTGGGCCAGGGTGTCGTAGTTGTACTCCGTCACCGCAAAAATGCTCTTGTCGGGAAGGAAGTGAACCTTGGTCCCGCGCTTCTTGCTGGAGCCCACCTGGCGCAAGTCACTCACTGGCAACCCGCAGCTGAAGTCCATCTCCCACGTGTGGTCGTCGCGCCAGATCTCCACGTTGAACTCCTGGCTCAGCGCGTTCACGCAGCTCACGCCCACTCCGTGCAGGCCCCCGGATACCTTGTAGTTGGAGGCATCGAACTTGCCCCCGGCATGCAGCTTGGTCAGCACCACCTGCACCGCAGGCATCTTCGATCCATCCGGCAGCGTCATCAGGTCGACGGGAATGCCGCGTCCGTCGTCGACGACCGTAATCGAGTTGTCCACGTGGATGGTGACATCGACCTTCTTGGCGTAACCGGCCAAAGCCTCATCGACGGAGTTGTCCACCACTTCGTAGACCAGATGGTGCAAGCCCATCTCGCCCGTCGAGCCGATGTACATCGCCGGACGCAGGCGAACCGCCTCAAGACCTTCCAGGATCTTGATGTTTTCGCCGGTGTAGCTGTTGTTGGTGTTTAGTTCTTCGGGAATCGGAATGCTTTCAGTCGCCATAGAGTTCCATTTCGGGATTCGCTCCCGGCCCTCACGGATTCGGCTCGGTCTGGCGCCGGCTAAGCAGGGTTCTCAAGGATTTAACCGCTTGAAAAATTGAGGGCTTTGGGACGAATTTGCCTATGCTTATTTTAGCACGTGGGGAGTGGAAAACCGGGCCCAAAACCCCATCCCACAACGGTTACCATGACGTAGTTACATACGTGTGTTATTACGTTAGTAATATTACCTGATAAATCCTATGCAATAGCACTGAAAAAGTTGGTTTTACCACCGAATCTTCAGCTACCATTCGGATGTGACTTAAGGGGTAGTTTCACCTGAACCCTAAACCTTCCTAAGGGGTAACTAACCATGAAACTCGCCGTTCGTATTTTCGCTCTTTCCGTCGTAATCGCCGGTGCTGCCGCTGCCTCCGTTTCGTCCTCCACCACCCATGCCGTTGCGAGCCGCCAGGCAGTCTCCGCCGCCCTCCCGGTTCCCGCATGCGGCCCCCATATTCCCGGCTGCCCTAGCCAGGGGTCGCCTTCCGGAAGCAGCCTGCGATAGGCTTTCGCGGGGTAATTACACGAAAGTGCTAGTACTTTAAGCACTTTTCCCGTTGAGCCGGGGGATAAACGGCGCTATTCTGGGTTCACCCTTGGAACAGCGGAAGGTCCCCTATGCCTCTGAACTTCGCAATGGCTGTGATGAGCGCAGTCGAGTTTCTGCTCTGGGCCTCTCTCGGCTACTTGTTCTGGACCAGGAAGCTGCAAAAGCGCTTCCCCGCCATGAGCACGTACCTGGCCCTGCGCGTCTTCTCGACGCCCGTCCTGCTTGCGGCTCTTTACCTGCAGGGACGCCCCGGGGGCGACTGGTTCTATCCTGTTTATTTTTATGGCAACTACGCGGTGTATCTCGCGAGTGCCATCCTGCTCTTCTTCGTTTGCCTTGAGGTCTTTCGCTCCGCGCTCTCGGCTTTCTCCGGCCTGGTGCGCTTCGGGATCGTCATCTTCCGGTGGGCCGCGGTGGTGTCAGTGATTATGAGCCTGACCACCGTATCGTTCTCCCATCGCGGGATCATGATCATTCCCGACATCGCCTTCGGCCTGATGCGCTCTGTAAGCCTGCTTGAGCTTTGTCTGCTCGCGTTTCTCTGTCTGAGCATGAGAGCCCTGCAGCTGCCCGTTCGCGATCTCGCCTTTGGCATCGCACTCGGATTCGGCGTGCTGGCTGCCAACGACTTCGTTATCACGGCGCTCATCAAGCTCAATTCCTCGCTTAACGAGCCGTTCCAGTATGTCTATCAGGCAATTGTTCTGGCCTCGCTCGGCATCTGGGTCGCCTACGCTGCGCTGCCTGAACCGGTGCGCAAGCCCATCGTGGTCGCAGCCAACTCCACCATCTATCGCTGGAATGAGATCGCCTCGGCCCTCGGTCACAAGGGCGCCAACGTGGCCGTTCCGCAGACTGCCAATAGCTTCTTCCTCACCGACGTCGAGAAGGTGGTTGAGAAGGTGCTCACGCGCAATCTCAAAGAAAACGAATCGAAGGCAAGTTAAACATCGGCATGAGCTCGGGGGAGCTTATACGACGGCCCGGATCCCAATGGATCCGGGCCGTTGGCTTTTAGCTCAAGACAGTTGGGAACGCAGACGTCTTCGCGCAAATATCTCACCTTCAAACAACCGCAGGCCTCACTTCAAACCGACCGGGGGGCGGCGGGACGATTCCTGAAGGCCCGCAAGCAATCCCTTGTTGGAAGGGTGGCGTATGACACGGCGAAAGCCGCGCGTCCGAAGCCCTCGGCCCCCGACAACGTTATCCAACAAACCTTTCGCCGGCGTGTGAACTTGGTTTATGGGTACACATGCGAATCCCGCGTCGCAGGAACGTTGAGGAGGTGCCGACCGATACAAGGAGCGGCATAGCCATCGTGCTGGAGAACGACCAGGCAGTGGACTTTAGTTTCATTGGGGAGGGGGTAACGTCGGATCGTAGATGTCAATTTCCGTTATCGAGCCGCTTCACTCCGTCTACATCGGACTGCCGGGGCGCCATCTGCGACTCGCTGATCTACACCTCCGAAGAAACTGAACCCAACCAATGAATTCCATCCAAATGACGGGGTTCGTCCGCGGCGAAAGAGGGCACCCCCGCGCGAGGCAAGCGGAGTTTGTCAGAGACAAGATCAAGTCCGATTCTGGAGACACTTCCACGCATGGAGATTAGCGGGATGCTTTGCGGGTGATCCGTGTTGTTGGTTACGGACGACAAGGATCGTCCACCACAACATGCCGCAAAAGTTGAAACGGCGCCCTCGATCGAGGGCGCCGTTCTACCAAGTGAAGTTCGTCGCGTTATGCCCACGGCCCGGTGCCGATTAGAACGAGAACTTCAGCGACAACTGCATCGTGCGGGCGTTGGCTGCGAAGAACTTCTGGGGCTGATTGAAATCCGCGTTCCCGGCGGTCTGGAACGAGATTTGGGTTGTGTAACCCGGCGAGTTGATGTTGTCCACGGCTCCCGGGATGAACTGCGAGTGGTTGAGAACGTTGAACGCCTGGGCTGAGAACTCGATGTTGTAACGTTCCGTGAAGTTGAAGCGCTTGATCGCCGTCGCATCCAGGTTGTTGATGGGCGGCAGCGGCTGGGTGTTGCGCGAAGACGTGGGTAACGCGCCGGAACCGGCGGTGATGTACTCCGCGTTGGGATTCACGGCCTGGTAAGCAACCAGATTTGCATTGCATGCGGTCGCGCCACCCGTACACAGGCTGGCGCGGCTCGGATCATAGATCGGATTAACCTTTGATCCCACGCCCTTCGCGCCATGTACATTGAACACCGTCCGGTCGATTGCCGAGGAATCGCCATTGAGGTTGGAGTTCAGCCCGGAGAGGACCGTGTAGTATTCCGGCGACTCGTAAGTGTAGATCGGAGCGATCTCCCAGTTGCCCACCGTGTTCTTCAGCAGCCAGTTGGAGTGCTTGAAGAAGGGCTCATCATAAACCATCGCCAGCGTGAGCCGGTGAGTGTGATCGAGCGCCGAACGGCTGTAATCCGCGGACACATCGCGCGAGTTCTGGGGGCGCCGGGGCGTCAGCACGGTGGAGAACACGTCCGCCGTGGCATCGTCCATGGTCTTGCTCCACGTATAAGCAAAATCCATGAGGAAGCCCTGCTTGAAGCGGCGAACCAGGCTGGTGGCCAGGCCGTTGTAGTTCGACTCGGAATATGGCTGGAAGGTGGTGATTTTGCTGGTGAATCCCGCCGCCAAAAACTCCGGAGTGATGTTCGAGAGGGATTTGATGGTGGCCAGCGTGTTCGGCAAAGAGGCCAGGGACGCGGTGGCCGGGGCACTCAAATAGGTTGGCAGGTTATGGGTCGCATCCACGCGCGGTTGCACGTTCAACTGGTTTTGCGTGGAAAGGTGAATCCCGCGCGTTCCCACGTAGCGAACTTCCGCCGTGTAGTCCTTCGCGAACACGTGCTGCACGCCCAGGGTCCAGGTCTCCGCGTAAGGCAGCTTCTGGTTGGGAACGAAGGCCGAGGTCGCTGCGCGCTGGTCGGCAATCGAGGAGAACGTCGCAAGCGTCCCGGTTCCTTTCGGCAACCCGCCGTCCTTGAGAAAGTTCGGATCCCCCGGATTAGGATTGTTTCCGGTGCCTACATCGTTCGTAGAGGAGTACTGCGGCGGGAAAGAGAGAATGCCAAGGTTGTCATACAGAACATCTGTTGCCATGCCAAACCCGGTGCGAATTGAAGTGTCCGCATCGAGCGCATAGTTGATGCCAAACCGCGGCAGGATGTTTCCGTATTGCGGCTTCGGTTCACCAAACGTGATCAATCCCGGCACGCTCGCCGCTATGTTCAGCTTCTGCGCGCGCTCGCCTTTCGGAACCGTTGTGACTTCATACCGCAGGCCGTAGTTCAGGCTCAGCTTCTCGCTGATGCGCCACACGTCGTTGGCGTACCCGTACCATGCGGTCTGATCCCCGTAATAGAAGAAATCGCCCGTCGACCGTTCGCCGAAGTACGTCGGCGCCACGTCGTGCAGATACTCGGTCAGGTTGTTCCACTCGTAGTCGCCGCGCACGCGCTGCGTAAAGCTCTGCGGTGAAATGTACTTGCGGCCGTCGAATCCGAACTTGAAGCTGTGCTTGCCTTTCACCCAGCTGACGTTGTCCGTAAACTGATACAGGTTTTGAATCGTCGACTGGGGAGCATTGCCGTCGGGACCGATCTCGAGCGCGTTGAGGTCGTTGATGTTGATCGACGGGAAGGAGTCCAGGCCCGGGAAGGTGAAATTTCCCGCGGGGGTCGCATTGTAGTAGCGGTTAAATCCGACCCGGACCTCGTTGATGAGGCTGGTTGTGAAATTGTGAAACTCGCTCAACGCGATCAAATGGAAGCGGTCCGGAATGGGTTGAAAAAACGCCGGAAGGCTTGCTGCCGTATCGATGCCCGTGAACTTGTTGAAGATGTAGCGGCCTCGGAAACTGTCCTTGTTCGAGATGGTCCAGTCCGTGCTGCTGGTCAACACGTCGAAGTTCGAATAGGAAGGCGCCTGAACGTTGTAGTTGCCCAGCGCAACGTTGTAGGGGGTTCCCGACGCGTATTCTCCCAAGTTGGAGTCGTAGTTCGCGCCGTCGTAGACGGTGGCATACTGTGGGCCGCTGGACTGGTTGAAGCAGGCATTGTCGACGGATGCATCCACCTGGGTCGGCGAAACGACGGTGTACTTGGAAAAGACCCCGAGGTTGGTGGCGCTCAAGTTCGGTATCGTCGACAGCGTGCTGAAGCCCGCAGCCGTTGGCGTGCAAAGGAAGTAGGAGCTGCTCTGTCCGGTGGTCTGGCGCTCGAAGTTCGTAAACCAGAAAAGCTTGTCCTTCTTGATCGGGCCGCCTGCCTGGCCGCCATAGCGGTTGAAATCGTAGCGGGGATTCGGCACTTTGCCGCCCGCAATCGCGTTCTCTGCGTTCAGACCCCGGTTCTGAAAATACTCGTAGGCCGCCCCGTGAATCTTGTTGGTGCCGCTCTTCACCACGCTGTTGAACTGCCCGCCGGCGGAGTGGCCGAACTCCGGCGAAAACTGGTTGGTAACCACCGTGAACTCGCCCACCGCATCGTTGGGCACATACACCAGCGGCCCGGTGACCGACTTGTTGTTGTTGTCGATGCCCTCAACCGTGTAGTTGTCTGCGCGCGGGCGCTGACCACCGACCGAAGGACCCGTGCCGGCCCCTACCGCGCCGCTTGATGCCACACCAGGAACCAGCAGCGACAGGTTCAGCACGCCGTTGCCTACCGACGCCGTCGGGAAGTTCTTCAGCTCCTCGGTTTCAAATGACGTTTGCAGTTGGACGGTCGTCGTGTCCAAAACCGCCGAGGCCTCCGCCGTTACTTCCACGTTCGTTGCCGCGCTCGCTACCGGCAGCGTAAGTTTCGCCGTGGTCGTGTTGTTCAACACCACCTGGAAGCCCTTCAGCGTAAACGATGAGAAGCCCGTCGCTGAGGCCGAGATGTCATAGGAACCGCCGGGAAGGTTGGGAATGTGAAATTCGCCTTCGGCGTTGGCCTTGGTGGCTGATACCACGCCCGTCTCGGTGTTCTTCGCACTGACATCCGCGTTCCCGATGGCCGCTCCGCTTTTGTCGGAAACCGTGCCCACGAGGTCGCCGCTCGTCGCCTGCGCCCCCGCAAAGGGCGTGGCGCAGACCAGCATCAGAAAAACGACCAGGCCGGTGAGACTCGCTAACGTTCCTGTGACCCATGCCTCGCGGCGGGCTTTCGACGCCTGGGCATTGTTTCCGGACTGGACGGAGCCAGCGCACGTGGATGAGCTCATCCCGGCTGACAAGAATTGTTTGGATAGACTTCGAGTGAAAAGCGGCATGGGAACCATCTCCTTGAAGCTGCACATCTGGTTCTGGGAAACTTTGAATCAGTCCCGAGAGGAATTGAGTGGTAACTGGTGTGACCCAATAGGCAGCACTTGACGGGCCAATCGCGGAATGTTCGTCACGCAGCGAAGCCCGTTCGTCACAAATTTTGTGTCTAAGATCATGGCGACAGATGAGATGAGCGACAAAATATTTCGTCTAATAAATTCTTTCGGCGCCTTCCAAATTCCACTCTTAAACCCTCAAAATATTGAAAACCATATCAGCGGTATCGCTTTGACAGAAATGTGAAGCGAACTCAAGACGTCCGGTGCCACTCCCGCTGCTTGTTGAAGGTCCACTGCCGGCCGGTAAACAACATCTCATGAGCGGTATACAGACATATCTCCCGAATGCCCCAGTTTTGGCACTCTAATTGCACTTACGTTTTCACAACTACCGGGTAGCCGCATGGATCATTTCGCATGCCATGTGCATTGAGAGCTGAAAGCGCAGCTCGCGAGCTTCTCGATGTATCGCGGGGCTCTCCCCGCATCGCCGGAACCAGATACATAACCTCTTTTGGAGATAATCCAGTGAAAGCACTCAGGCGAACTTTTTCCGCAGTATTGATGCTTTTCGTTGCCATCGGTATTGCTCGCGCGCAAACCTCCAACGGCACCGTCATCGGCGCTGTCACTGATAGCACGGGCAGCGCGATCGTCGGTGCTGTGGTCACCATCACCTCCGTCGATAATGGCGCCGTCCGCTCCACGACTACCAATCAGGAAGGCACATATCGCATTGAGTCGGTGCTGGCCGGAATCTACAACGTGTCCGCCTCCGCCACCGGTTTCGAAACCACGGTCAACAAAGGGCTCGAGGTTCCCAGCTCCAGCATCGTCACCTCCAGCATGGTGCTCAAAATCGGCTCTACGGCTGACCATGTGGAAGTCTCCGCCGACAATGCCGTCCTCAACACCGACAACGGTCAGGTGAGCGGCACCATTGGCGAACTTGAAATCAGCAGTCTGCCCATCGCCAGCCTCAACCCCTACGAACTCGCCCTCACGCTGCCTGGCGTCATGAACACCATGGTCGGCGGCTTCTCCAATGGCGTCGACTTCAACGTGGGCGGCGGCCGTCCCCGCGCCAACAACTTCCTTATTGAAGGTCAGGACAACAACGACGCCGGCATTCAGGGCCAGGGCCTCCAGCCCGGCAACGACGAAGCCGTCAAGGAAGTCACCATCATCGAGAACGCCTACACGGCCGAATACGGCCACGGCGCCGGATCCGTCTCCAATCTCATTTACAAGAGCGGCACCAACGACTGGCATGGCGCCGTCTATGAGCGCCTGCAGAACTCCTCGCTCGATACCGTCGACATCAACGAGAAATTCAACGGAATCACCTCCAACAACAAGTACCGTGAAAATCAGCCCGGCTTCCGCATCGGCGGCCCCATCAAGAAGAACAAGGTCTTCGGCTTCGCCTCGTATCAGTGGGACTACTTCCGCTCCACGGCCAACCTCTCCCCGCTGACCGTACCAACCGCCGCCGGGTTCGCGACCCTCAACAACTTCTCCGGAAATCCGCGCGTCGCCAACCTCGTCAAGGCCTATGGCGGCCTGGTAGGCACCAACGGCGGCACCAAGATCACCCCGCCTGCCATCCCCCTCGGTCCTGACCCCGTCACTGGCGTTGATCGCGGAACCGTCGAAATGGGCACCGTCGAGCGCAACCTCGGCGCCGACGACAACGCCCCCGAAATCGACCTCAAGGGCGACTACATCGCCAGCGACAAAGACACCCTCACGCTGCGCTTCGTCCGCACCCGCTTTACCGCCCCCTACGACGTCTTCAACTTCACCAGCCAGCTCCCCGGCTTCGACTCCGACCAGGACGGCACCTCCTACAACACCGGCCTCGTCGAGAGCCACGTCTTCTCCCCCAACGTCGTCAACGAATTCCGCCTCTCCTACGGCCGCATCGGCTTCGCCTTCGGACTGCCCGGCAGCACCCTGGCCAACCCGCTCTACGACCAGCCCGCCGTTACCGTCTCCAACATGACCGGCTACGGCATCCCGGGCAACATCCCCCAGGGCCGCTTTCACAACACCTACCAGGTCCAGGACACCATCAGCTGGACTCACGGCAAGCACTTCTTCAAGTTCGGAGAAGACATCGCCGACATCCGCGTCAAGGACCAGATCCCGTTCAACTTCTACGGCGCCATCGGCTTTAACAAGGACACCAAGCCCACCCCGGTTGTCGGCGGCGGAACCTTTACCTATTCCGGCCTTGCCAACCTGATCGACGACTTCGGCGGTCCCTCTGCCACCGTTACCCAGAACTTCGGCAGCCCCATCGCTCAGCCCCGGCTCTTCAGCCAGAACTACTTTGCGCAGGACACCTACCGCCCCATCCCCACTCTCAGCGTCGATCTGGGCTTCCGCTACGAGTACAACGGCGCCCCGTTCAACGCTACCGGTACCCCGTACCCCGGTATCGATGAATCCAATCCCGCCTGCTTCCCGCTGACCCCCGGGGCCAATTGCAAAACGGCCGAGCAGGCCGACGGCAGCCAGTGGGGTCCGCGTGCCGGCATCGCCTGGAGCCCCACCCTCTTCGGACAGCACAAGACCGTCGTCCGCACCGGCTTCGGCGTCTTCTACGATGTGGTCTTCACCAACATCATCGACAACATCCAGGCCAGCGCGCCCAATGCTGCTTCGCCCCAGATCACCAGCAGCAGCACCGCCAACGGAAACCGCGGCTCAAGCAGCTGGTATGAGCGCTTTGCGACCCTCAACAAGACGCCCCTGCCAACCAACACCGCCGAGCCCATCGTCAATCACCTGCTCTCGCCCCGCACCATGCACTGGAACCTCAACATCGAGCAGGAACTCCCCTGGGCCACCAGCTTCCAGGTTGGTTACGTCGGCGAGCGCGGCGAACACCTCTATGGCAATACCCAGTTAAATCCCTTCGTGAACGACAACTTCGAGGGTGACCGCGTTATTCCCACCCGCGGCTCCATCGTCGTGCGCGACAACTCCGACGACTCCGAATATGCCGGCCTCTGGTCGGAACTGGATCACAAGTTCAGCCACCAGTTCCTCTTCCGCGCCTCCTACACCTACGGCAAGGCCATGGACGACGGCTCGGAGATCTTCACCACCGCCAACGAGTCGTCTTACCAGTTCAGCCGGTATCCTACCCAGCGCGGAACCACCGATTGGGGTCCGTCGGAGTATGACCACCGCCAGCGCCTCGTCCTCTCCTACATCTACACGCCGGCCGTCTGGCACACCGAAGGCGCCATGAAGGTCGTCGGCAACGTCGTCAACCACTGGGCGCTTGCCGGTGTCACCCAGTTCCAGTCCGGCACCGCCCACAACGTCGAAATCGGTTATGACAACGACGGCGACGGCGTCAGCAACGATCGCCCCGCCCTCAGCAACCCCAAGGCCCCGATCGACACCTACGCCTTCGACGCTACCTGGCTTGGCGAAGCTCCGGGCACGCTCTGCTCCGGGCCCAGCGTCTGGTACACCAACGATGACTGCCACGTGGTCACCGCAGACTCGGTGCACTGGGTGGTGGGGCAATTCGGCACGCACCAGCCAAATGCCATCGGCCGCAACTCTTACTTCGGACCCGGCTATCAGCAGTGGGACGTGAACGTACAGCGCTCCTTCAAGATCTGGGAACGCCTGTCGATGGACTTCCGCGGCGAACTCTTCAACGTGTTCAACCACGGGCAGGTCGATACCGGCAACTCCGTCGTCGGCACAACCCTGGAAAACACCACCCTCACCACCGGTATCAACACCGACGCGTACAACAACAACGGCACCAACGTCTTCGCGTCGCCCTACCCGGCAACCAACGGACACCGCCACGCGCGGCTCTACATTCGCTTCCAGTTCTAAACGCAAACTGCATCCTCTGGACCAGCCGGGCGGCCCCTCACGGGCCGCCCGCTTTTTTCACCCCGCCGGCGAGAAACAAACGCTTCGTGCCCATCCTTCGCCGTTGCCTGGCGGAAAGGGGGTGAGAGCACAACCCTCAAATCGGAGAACGTTCCCTTCCGCGCGAGGCCTCCGCAATGTTCTAGACTTGTCCCTTTGAGCCGCAGCCCAAGGACAAGACAATGCCAAAGAGCATCCGTTCTTCTTTCGTCGCGCTGGCCGCGTTGGTCTCATTCCATCCCGCACTCACCGGCCAGCAATCCCCATCCGCTTCCCGCTTCCGTCCCATCCCGCCGATCGCCTTCGATACCACCGGCCCCGTCATCCGCGCCCACACCGAGGCATTGAAGCCCTTCACCGTCGCCGGCGAGCGCGGCGTGCTCCTCGGCCAGCAGGACGGCGCCTTCGAAGCATGGGTGCTCCCCGTAAAAATCCTCTCCCACCTCACCATCGAGGCCCAGGTTGACGGCTACTCCGTCCCCATCGACGTCAACCAGCAGTCCGCCGAGATCGAAGTCCATCCCGACCGCACCGTCATCACCTATGCGCACATCGCCTTCACGGTCCGCCAGATCATGTTTTCGCCTGAAAGCGGGCCACCGGGCACCGGTCCCGTGGTCCTCTTCGAGTTCGACTGCCTGCACCCCACCGACTTCACCCTCCGCTTTACGCCTAACCTCGAATTCATGTGGCCCATGCGCAACGAAGGCCATCCCGGTCCCGAGTGGGTTCCCGGCTTCGCAGACGGAAAAGAAACGCCGGGCGGCGAGAATGGCTTTTACGTCCTCCACGCCGATTACCCCGACCTCGCCGCCGCTCTCACCATTCCCGGCGCGCGCCCCGGCATCCTCGCCCCCTACCAGGAGCGTCCCCAGGTCCATCCCGTCGAGTTCCGGCTTCACATCGATCCGGCGCGCGATCGCGGCCGCCTCTATCCGCTGCTCATGGCCATCGGCACCAACCCCGCGCAAGCCGACGGGCGCGCCCTCGGAGCCACACTCGAAAAGCTGAACGAGAACCTCGCCGCTCTCTACCAGGCCCACGCCGAGAGCTACAAAAAGCTCCTCGCCAACTCCGTCTCCATCAACACCCCTGACAAGTCCCTTAACGAAGCCTTCCAGTGGGCCGTAGTCTCCATCGAACAGCTCAAAGCCAAACCCTGGGCCCCCGATAACGCCAAAAGGGTCGGAGACCCCGAAACCGCCCTGGTCGCCGGCTACTATGCCTCCGGCGACTCCGCCCGCCCCGGCTTCGGCTGGTTCTTCGGCCGCGATTCCCTCTACACCCTCTACGCCGTCAATGGCTACGGCGACTTCCCTCTCGCCAGGTCCGAACTCGAATTCCTCATCCACCGCCAGCGCGCCGACGGCAAAATCATGCACGAGTACTCGCAGACCGCGCCGGCCATCGACTGGCAACAGTTCCCCTACATGTACGCTGCCGCTGACTCCACGCCCCTCTTCCTCCTCGCCACCCTCGATTACGTCCGCTCCAGCGGCGACACCACCTTCCTTACCGCCAACCGCGACGCCATCGAGAAGGCCTGGACCTTCGAGACCAGCCACGCACCAGATGCAGCCCACGGCGGCAACGGCATCTACACCAACGAGCAGGGCACCGGCTGGGTGGAGAGCTGGCCCGGCGGCATGCCCCACCAGGAGGTCTACCTCGCCCTGCTCGACCAGCAGGCTTCCGCCGCCATGGCGCAGATGGCAGGCCTGCTTGGCGACAAAAAGCTCTCGCTGGACGCGCAGTCCCGAGCCGGCTCCGTGGCCAGGACCATCAACGACCAGTTCTACGACAAGGACAAAGGCTGCTACGCCTTCAGCCGCAACCCGGACGGCTCCCTGGACCGCACCACGACTGTGTATCCCGCCTTAGCCTGGTGGTCCGCTTTGCCCGGCACCGCCCAACCCAACGGCAGCAACTCCATCCTGCAACACCCCGGGGGCTGTCTCCAGCAACTGGCCGCGCACACCCTCAACACCGACTGGGGCCTCCGCGACGTCTCCAGCGAGGAGAAGATCTACGACGGCATGAGCTACCACCAGGGCAGCGTCTGGCCGCTCTTTACCGGCTGGGCCGCCTTGGCCGAGTACCGCGCCAACCAGCCGTTAGCCGGTTACCAGATGCTCATGGAGAACGCCAACCTCACCACGGCCCAGGATCTCGGCGCCGTTACCGAGTTGTTGAGCGGCGATTTCAACGTACCCTTCGGCCGCAGCACCAGCCACCAGCTCTGGTCGAGCGCCATGGTCATCACCCCCATACTCCGCGGCCTTTTCGGCATCGACATCGACGCCACCACGCGGACCATCACCGTCAACCCGCATCTACCCGCCAGTTGGACGCGAGCTTCCGTCAAGAACATCCCGGTTCCTGGGGGAACAGTTTCGCTGGCTTTTTCAAGTGCGGATGGTCAGCTCGACATTCGACTCATCTCCAGCGGTACGGAGTCATGGCGATTGAAGAGCGGACAAGTCCGGGAAGCTCCCGAAGCCACGGCAAGCACCCGGATCTCGAAAACGATGCGAATGACATCGGAGGGCGCCGTACGATTTTCTCTCCCGGCGATCGAAATCGATCAGACCTTGTCCAGTCTCGACACGGCGATTGCCGCTGACAATGTCGTAACTAATTTGCCGAATCAGCCCCCGCCTCCTGGCGCGCGGACGTCTCGACTGCGGGTTCTGAGGTCGGCCTACGAAGGTCGTAAGCTGACGCTGGATGTTGAAGGTTTGGCAGGATCCGAGGGAATCGTTAGCGTGATCCGCCGCGGCAAGTTCATTCCAAAACTCCAAGACCAATCGGCCGAGTCGCCTGGGGCAGTTAACGCGAAACTCCTCATCCCCGACGAAGACCCTTCCGGCCCGATTCCTCTCGTCCTTCATTTCCCTCCCGGCGAGGGCTGGAAAACCATTACGGTCACCTTGTCCTGGTGAACATTTCGCTGGCCCCTACTCCCATTGCGGTAATCCTTTCTGCGAATTTGCCGTAGAGCCACTCTCACACTTCAAAAAAAACGATCAACTTCTTTTGGTTCATTCGATTACACCCCGTTTTGGGGGGAATTTGTGCTGACCGTGATTTAAATCACAAAAACAGTCCACAGTGGACAGTGGACAGTGGACAGAACGAGAGCCTCGTTACGAAGTGAAAGAGTGAAAAGTGTCTTGGCGGAGTGTGGCTTGGTTTTCAGCGAGTCGGCAGCCACTTCGTGGCTTCGACCAAGTCAGCAAGTCAGCGTTCATTTGGTCCGTCCGTAAAGTTCAGCGCGAAATGAAAAAGCCCCTTCGGACACCGGTCCGAAGAGGCTCTTTTTTGAGGCTGTATTCAGTATGACAGGTTGAAATAATTAATACCCAATTTGGGTAAAGTTTTTTGCGCTGATTCTAATGGGAGTTACAAACTATTTTTCATCGAGGGGCTTGACAACTTTTTTCGTGATGGCGAATCAAGCCCTCCAGAACGCGAGATTGCTGATTTGACACCGGCACCAATTTGCCGCATTCTTCTATCGACATCTAGGGGAACGAGGATGACGAAGGCGAAGGGCGACAACCTGCAGGGATCTCTCGGGCTGCTGGTGTTGAAGACGCTGGAGCAAGGGCCCATGCATGGGTGGGGGATTACGCTGCACATTCAGCGCATCTCGAGCGATGTTCTCCAGGTCGAAGAGGGCTCGCTCTACCCTGCGCTTCATCGCATGGAGCAGGAGGGCTGGATCTCCGCCGAGTGGGGCACGAGCGAGAATAACCGGCGCGCCCGGTACTACGAACTCACCGCGTCGGGGCGGAAACAGCTCGCGGAGCAGCAAGAGACCTGGCGACGAATTGCGAATGCCGTTGCGATGGTTTTGGATTTTGAACCGGTTTGAGGGGTTGCGCCGGGAATCGGAAGAGACAAAGGCAGAAACAACCGCGGATCCCTCCGCTGCGGTCGGGAAAACAGGCCGGGAGAGGGTCCGGGATGAGAAGAGGCAAAGGCAAGATCAACCGCCAGGTCCCTCCACCCCCTTCACTGCGTGATGGGTCCGGTCGGGAAAGCACCTTCTGGGAGTGGATGACAGCGGCCGCAGTATGCCAGGTTCGGAGGCAGTATGGGATGGATGTCGCGAGTGCGCGGGCTGTTTCGCAGGGAACGGCTCGAAGATGAACTCAAGGAAGAAGTCGATTTTCACCTTGCCATGCGGGAGAGCCTGAATCTCGACCAGGGGATGGAGCGGGACGAAGCGCGGCGGGACTCCCGGGTACGGTTCGGCAACCCGGTGGTAATGCGCGAGCGCATGCGGGTGATCGACCTGGCGACGGCGCCGGAAACCATACTTCAGGATCTGCGCTACGGCGTTCGCATGCTGAGGCGGAGCGGCGGATTTACGGCGGTGGCCGTGTGTGCGCTGGCGCTGGGCATCGGCATCAACACGGCCACATTCACGGCCTACAAGTCGTTCTTCAAGAGACCACTCGACGGCCGGGATTCCGGCCACCTGGTGAACACGGCGCTGATGCTGCAATCAGGGGGACTGGCATCGGATTTCAGCTATCCGGACTACGAGGCTTACCGGGACAATCTTCATTCTTTCGACGGAGCTTATCGCCTGGCAGGGTGTGGAGTTTCTTGCTCTTTCCGGAGCCGGTGATGTGGAGAAGAATCGGGCTAACGCAAGCGGCACGCTGGTGGGACGCCTGGGGCTGCTGCCGGCCACGGTGAGCGACGCGGAGTTTGTGACCACATTTCTGGTGTCGGAGAATTATTTCCAGGTCCTCGGAGTTTCGATGCTGCGCGGCCGTGAGTTTGCAGCGGGATGAACGCGTTCCCACCGTGGTGATCAGCGAGAACTACTGGAAGAAGCGGTTTGGCGGCGACCCCGACGTGCTGGGCAAGACCATTCGCCTGAACAAGGCCGCATTTGCGATTGTGGGGATCACCCCGCACAACTTTGTGGGAACCAACGTGGAAGCTCCGGACTTCTGGCTTCCGCTGAGCGCGCAGCCGCTGATTCACCCCGGCAACGACTGGCTGCGCAAGCGCGAAGAGACGTGTTGCCGGATGTACGGACGCCTGGCTCCCGGCGTGAGCATGGAGCGGGCACAAGCGGAGATGACGGTTTTCACCGAGCATCTGAGAGCACTGCACGATCCGCATACGGACCTGGGGAAGCCCTCGACCGCTTTGGTCTGGCCCGGTTCTCCATTTCCGTTTCCGATCGGACACGATGCAACGTTGAAGTACATCGTCCTGCTGGTGATGGTTGCGGTGGGGATGGTGCTGCTGATCGCCTGCGCCAACGTGGCGAGTCTGCAGCTGGCCCGTGCCGCCTCGCGGCAGAATGAGCTGAGAACGCGTCTGTCGCTGGGAGCTAGCCGCATGCGGATCGTCCAGCAGTTGCTGACGGAGAGTGCGCTTCTGGGGCTGCTGGCCGGCGTCTTTGCGCTGCTGTTCAGCTGGGCGTTTCTCCAGGTGATGGTGGTTGTGGCGGCGGATGCGTTCCCTTCCGAGTACGGGACGTTCATCTTTCACGTGAGTCCGGATCCGGAGATTTTTGCGTACGTGTTTGGGGTTTCGGTGATAGCGGGTATTCTGTTTGGCCTGGCGCCGGCGCTGGAGAGTTCGCGCGGCGCGGTGTCGTCGGCCCCGAAAGAGACCGCGGGCACTTCGTCGCTGCGCAGCCGCCGCCTGCGGAACATTCTGATGGCGGTGCAGGTGGCGATTTCCGTCGTGCTGATGATCGCGGGAAGCATGTTGATTCGCAGTTCGATTCGTGCTCTCACGATGGAGACGGGATTTGAGACCAGGCGGGCGTTCGAGCTCGAACTTCAGTTTCCGGAGGCTGCAAATTACCCGGCTGACCGGAAGCTGGCACTGGTGAAGGAGCTGCGAACCCGGATTGCCGCAATGCCCGGAGCAGCCGCGATCACGTCTGCGCGTCCTCCAGATGGCGGCGGCCTGCGCACGGCGGCGGTGTCGCTGAACGGGGAGAAACCGTCGGCGCAAAATACGCGGGCGGTTCTGTACTACACGTACGTGGAATCCAATTATTTCCAGAGCCTCAACATTCCCCTGCTCTACGGGCGCAGCTTTCAAGCGAGGGTTGGTGAGCCTGAGCCCGTGGTCGTGGTGAGCGAATCGGCGGCTCAGATCCTTTGGCCGGGACAGAATCCGGTGGGCCGCAGCCTGCGCCTCGGAACCGACGGGCAGTTTCACGGGAAGGGAGAGTTGGTGCCCGACGGACCGGCGTACCAGGTGATTGGTGTAGCCCGCAACACGCGCGGCATGCTGATGGACGGAAGCGACGCGGAAGAGATCTATGTTCCTCTGCCGGAGGGGCGGGTACAGGACTATCCCATCATCGTCCGCACCAACGCGGATGCGGCGCAGGTGATGAATGGGGTTGCGCCGGTGATTTCTTCGGTGGATCCCGACCTGGTGGTGACGGCAAGCACATTGGAGCAGCTTCTTCGCTCCACGCCTGCATTCATCCTGTCGACTCTTGCGGCGGGGTTCGCCTCGGTGGTGGGGATCTTCGGGCTTCTGCTGGCGTCGATGGGGATCTACAGCACGGGGAGTTACCTGGCGGTGATTCGCACGCGCGAGATGGGAATTCGGCTGGCGCTGGGGGCCACGAAGCGCCACGTGGTGGGATTGATGTTGCGGCAGAGCCTGAGACCGGTGGTGGCGGGATTGCTGGTGGGAGCCTGCCTGGCGGTGGGCGGATCGTATTTGCTGCGGAAGATTTTGTACGGGCTGGGGGCGGTGGACGGCATCTCATACGTTGGCGTGTCGTTGGCGTTCTTGGCGATTGCGTTGCTCGCGGCGTATTTTCCGTCGCGCCGGGCCACGAACGTGGACCCGGTGGTGGCGCTGCGGTGCGAGTAGACATTATCCCGGATGAAGCTGGGGTGGACGGGTTATCGTGGTCCTGAATCGAGCGCGCGGGGTACTGCGTCAAGTACTCGAAGGGAGGAAGAGCGATGGCCGTTGTTCGAAATTGCTCAAACTGCGGAAAGGGGAATCGGATTCCGGCGAAGCACCTTGCGGATACGGGACGCTGCGGCGCGTGCAAGACGACGCTGCCGCCGGTTGCGGGACCGATCGAGGTGAGCACAGAGGAGTTCGACGAGATTATTCGCGAGAGCAAGGTGCCTGTTCTGGTGGATTTCTGGGCGGCGTGGTGCGGGCCCTGCCGGATGGCGGCGCCGCATGTTGCCCAGGTGGCGCACGAGCTTGCGGGGCGGGCCGTCGTGCTGAAGGTGGACACGGAACGGCACCCGGAGCTTGCCGCGCGGTACCAGGTGCAGGGCATCCCGAACTTCGCGGTGTTTGCGAATGGCAACCTTCACTTCCAGCAGGCGGGACTTGTGGATGCGAGCACGATGAAGGGCTGGCTGGCGCGGGCGGCGTAATTCAAAGATTCCGGGAAAAGCAAAAGAGCTTCCGCCTTCCTACGGAAGCTCTTTTGTTGCTGGCTGCACCATGGGATGCGAACCAGTTTCGAGGGACGCGAAAGTGTTTAGCGTCCGGAACGGGTCTTGAAGCTGTAAGCCACGCCGAAGGTGACGATGGGGTAGGTCTGGAGCGGCTGCAGGTCCTTGGTGTACTTGGCTACCTGGGCCTGGAGTGCAGTTTGCACGGGCTGGTAGGTGGCGACGTTGGTGCAATAGACGCCTGACTGGTCGCAGACCTGGCCCTGGGTAATGGCCATGTTCAGCTTGGGAGCGCCGGTAAAGGCCGCGCCGATTTCGACGGGGAAGGACCAGTGTCCGCCGTTACGCGGGATCATGTTGCCCCAGCCGGTGGTAGCAGTAAATGCCTGTTTACGGGTATTGAGGGCGAGATTGGCAACGCCCATGATGGGGTTCTTCGACGACGCGTAAAAGGTCTGGTTGTCGAGGGTGAAGCTGGTGCCGCCCGGGACAGCAATGTTGGCTGTGACGTTGTTCTGGTTGTAGAGCAGAGCGCCGGTGCTGAGGCGGAAGCCGTGATTGGCCCACGGATAGACGTCGACCGCGGTGCCGGCGGTGGCGAAGTTAAGCTTGCCGCCGATGTTGAGACCGTTGGTGGAAAAGTTGTTGACGGTGTAGTTGAAGACGTTGCCCGTGCCGCGCAGGTTCATGTGGTTGTTGAGGTTGGTGGCGGCCGACATGCTGACGCCGAGGGCCGACATGCCGCCGCTGAACGCGACCCGCGAGAACGGCTTGAGGGGGCGAGGCGCCTGGTGGATGGTGCGCATGGGGCGGACGGCCCCGCCGCCGTCGGCTGCAGAAGGATCTACCAGGGCGGATGAGGAGCTGTACGATTGGGCGGCGAGCGCAGTGGCCGCGGAGAGCAAGGTGGCGCAGATTGCAGTGGAAAGGCGCTTCATGGGTTTGACTAATCCTCCGAAGATCTAATTAACGGCTGATGCCGGTGGACAATCCTTCGCGTCGGAACGTGACGAGAAGTGCTCGGATTGCATGGCTCCCCGCACCGAACCAGGGCCAGGCCCCCTGCCAGTAACGTGTTTATGGATCCGGGAATAACTAAGAGAGTTAGCTACCACGTTACTTTTGATTTGCGCAGGAGCAAATAACCATAAAGTGTCAATTAGCCCGGCAACGGAGTCAGAGGCGCGCGCCGCGGACGGGCTGGGGGAGACGAGGCTGGCATAATCTGGACCTATGGCACGAAGAGAGAGCGATTCCGAAAGCCTGAAAGCCATTCGTGCTCAGTTATCTGGCTGGTACGCGGCCAACCGGCGCGATCTTCCATGGCGCGAGACGCGGGATCCCTATTTCATCTGGGTGTCAGAGATCATGCTGCAGCAGACGCGGGTTGCGGTGGTGATCGACCGATTCCAGGAATTCGTGGGCCGGTTTCCGACCGTGGAGGCCCTGGCGAGGGCACCGGAGGACGAAGTGCTCGCTTTGTGGAGCGGGCTGGGGTATTACCGGCGCGCCCGGATGCTGCACCAGGCGGCGCGGTTTGTGGTGGAACACCGCCAGGGAAAGCTGCCGGAGAGCGCGGAGGGTTTGCGCGAGCTGCCGGGGATTGGCGGCTACACGGCGGCGGCGATTGCGAGCATTGCCCACGGCGAGCCGGTGGCGGTGGTGGATGGGAACGTGGAGCGGGTGATCTGCCGGCTGGCGGGTTGGGATGAAGCGGCAGGAAAAGGGGGCGCGGCGCGGCGGCGAGCAGATTGCGGAGCGCGCGGGCGAACTGCTGGATCCGGAGCAGGCGGGAGACTGGAACCAGGCCATGATGGAGCTGGGAGCGACGGTGTGCCTGCCGCGCAATCCGCAATGCCTGATGTGCCCGCTGGCGGCGGCGTGCAAGACGCGTGGCGAGCACAAGACGGCGCCGCGCGCGCCGATGGTAACGCGGACGGTGGGACATGCGCTGGTGGTGCGGCCGGCAGGCGAAAGCGATGAGGTTCTGCTGGAGCAGCGTCCGGCGACCGAAACGGTGATGCCGGGCATGTGGCAGCTACCGGTGCTGCGGAAGGCCGCCCTGGCGGAACGGGACTTGTGCATGACGGTGCGCCACGCGATCATGCAGGTGAACTATAAGGTGAATGTGCGCACGGTGGCGGAGGGGCGGGTTCCGGCGCTGACGGTTGCGGGAGGCGAGCGGCGGTGGGTGCTGCTGGGCGAGTTGAATGCGCTGCCGCTGACGGGATTGACGCGGAAGGTGTTGACGCGCACAAAGTTCCTACAGACTGCCGAGCGCTGGGCCGGGGCCGATTGATTAAGATCGCAGGGTACAGGCCTTTCAAACTCACACTCTGAGGAAATTCCATGCAAAGCCGGAAGATGTTTTGGATGGCGGCTGCTAGTATTGCGGCCGCGGCTCCGTTGTTGGCGCAACAGAATGTTTCGACGGCGGGCGGGGTTCCGGCTGTTGCCGGGCTGCCGCCGGCGGCGCGGACCGCGGCGGACTCCATTGATGCGGAGAAGATTCGCGCGCACGTGCGCTTTCTGTCGCTCGATCTGCTGGAGGGGCGCGGGCCGGGAACGCGCGGGGCGGAACTGGCGGCGGAGTATATGGCCACGCAGTTCGCGCTGAGTGGCGTGAAGCCGGCGGGAGATAACGGAACGTTCTTCCAGCGCGTGCCGCTGATGGCGGTACACACGATCGAGGACAAAACGAAGTTTGCGTTGGTTCCGACGAGTGGAGAACCGGTGGACCTGGCGTATGGCACGGAGATAGTCGCCAAGGATCAGACGGGACAGGCGACGGCGGACTTCGATGCGCCCATTGTCTTTGTGGGATACGGCATCAACGCGCCGGAGTATCACTGGAACGATTACGCGGGCGTGGACCTGAAGGGCAAGGTGGCGCTGGTGATCGTGAACGAGCCGCCATCGGACGATGTGAACTTTTTCAAGGGCAAGGCTCTCACTTACTACGGAAGATGGACCTACAAGTACGAAGAAGCCGCGCGGCGCGGGGCGGTGGGCGTGTTGATTATTCATCGCACCGATTTGGCGAGCTACGGCTGGGAGGTGGTGCGGAACTCGCAGGCGATCGAGAAGAGCTACCTGCAGGGCGATCCGGACGCGACGCTGCGCGCGGCTGCCTGGATCCAGCACGACGTGGCGGAAAAGCTCTTCAAGGCGGCGGGACTTCCCGGCGTCGACGAGGAGATTGAGAAGGCTGGAAAGCCGGGTTTCAAGGCTGTGGAACTGCCGGTTAAGTTGAAGGGACACGTGGAGAGCCGCGTGCGCAAGTACGACTCGACGAACGTGGTGGGGCGCGTGGCGGGAGCGGCGGCAGGCGAGAATGCGGTGCTGTATACGGCCCACTACGATCACCTGGGGATCGATCCGGACGCGAAGGGTGACAACATCTACAACGGCGCTGCGGACAACGGAACAGGCTGCGGGATTCTGCTGGAGATGGCGCGGGCGTTTGCGCAGGGTTCGGAGCGGCCTCCGCACGACGTTTACTTTGCGTCGGTAACAGCCGAGGAGCAAGGACTGCTGGGGTCGCAGTACCTGGGGATGCATCCGCCGGTGCCGGCGAAGGAAATCACGCTCGATTTGAACTATGACATGCTGCTGCCGGTGGGGGTGCCACGGTCGGTGAACCTGGGTGGCGCGGAGCGGATCGATTTCTGGCCGACGGTGCAGACGGTTGCGAAGGAGTTCGATCTCCAACTTCTGCCGGATCCGACGCCGATGGCTGGGCATTATTATCGCAGCGATCATTTCTCGCTGGCGCGGGTGGGGATTCCGGCGTTCAGCCTGGACCAGGGTGACTTCTTCGAGGGGCATGATGAGGCGTGGGGACACGCGCAGATGGAGGACTACAACGCGCACCATTATCATCAGCCGTCGGACGAGTACCGGGCCGACTGGGATTTTCGCGGGAACGCAAAGCTGGCGCGTTTTGGATTTGTGCTGGGGTGGCTGGCGAGTGAACAGCCGAAGAGCGTGGAGTGGAAAGCGGGAGACGAGTTCGAGGCGGCGCGGAAGAAGAGCAAATAGCTGTTGAGGGTTCGCACTGGGTCGGCGACAAATTCTTGTTTGCGCCGGGGAAGATTTGGCCTATGCTTCCTTTGTTTCCAATCCCCATTCTGGATTCGAGTCGCGGGCTCCCCCGACAATCAACACCCACTCTCAGGAGGACACATGCCGCACGTTTTGGCACCAATCCCGCCGAAAACAACTTTGGAAGATTCGTATGTGGGAATCGGCTACGTGAACGACGCCGACCATGCTGAATGCGTAGAATTTATCCGGCAAACGTTGTCGGCGCCGGCGACGCGATTCTGGAAGGAAGGGCGAAAGATCACAAAGGGAGATCTCACCCCACTTTCCGGAACGGCCATCGCGACGTTCGTGGACGGGAAATATCCCCAGGAAGGAAATACCGGCAAGCACGCAGCCATCTATCTTGGGCAGGACAAGGATGGGATTCAAGTTCTGGACCAGTGGAAGAAGCAGGGACACGTGGAGAAGCGAACGATTCCCTGGAAACCGCTCAGTCCGGGGGCCAGCAATGACGGCAGTAAATTCTCGATCATCGAGTGGTAGGCCATGAAGATTACCTGTTTTTTCCTGGTCCTCGGATCGATGGCAGGCGGCGCGGCGAGCGGGGCGCAGACCATTTCCTGCCCCGACAGCATCACCACCCGGCAAGAGCTTACGCAGTCAGTCAGCGGGTGGGAGCCCATCAACAGCGATTTGCCAATGCGGTTGGCCAACGTAACGTTCTACGACGGACCACCAAAAAACAAGGTTTCGCTGGTTAATGACTCGAGCCGAAAAGAAGAGGGTCGGGAAATTGCGACCTGGAAGTTTCTGAAGAGTGGCGATACGTCGATATGGCTGTCGTGCAGCTACTCGGGGACCACGGTGGTGCTCGCCAGGGCGCTTCCGCGGACGGTCAGCTCCTGTTCGGTTACCTACAATACGCGACAGCGCGTGGCCGGCATGCAGCGGATCGAAGAGATCGATTGCAGATGAGAGGACGTACTTCACTTCGGGAACAAAGCGGACATCGCCGCTGGCCGACGAACGATGCGCCGATCGCCTCTTCCCCCCAGTTGAGCTGTTGAAATTCCGGGAGGAAGAGATGACGGGACACGTGCCCTGCTGCCGAACCAAGGAGTGAATCAGCGCCGGTCGGTGAGTCCCATCGCGGCCGGTGGCATGGCCAGCGGGCGTGGAACTCCGGGTGCCGCTACGGGCCGCATAGGCACCCCCGATTGCACCGGCAGAGGCTGGTGCATGGTGACGATGAGCGCATTGGCCGATTTTGTCCCGTTGCAGACGTAGGAGTGAGCCGTAGTGGAGTCGAAGTAAACCGCGTCACCCTGTTCGAGAGTGCAGCGATTTTCGCCGTGTTGCAGGCTCAATTCGCCATCGAGAACGTAGAGGAACTCGTATCCCGGATGCATGTGGGCCTTGGGTTCCTGGTGGGGCCCAAGAGGAATGAACTCGGCGAAGTAAGGGTCCATGTGACGATCAGGGACCATGTAACCGAGGCTCTCAAAGAAGTAGGTTGGCGAGTCGACGCCGGTCTGCGGCAGGCGGACACGTTCCTTGCGTCGATGCACGCGGAACATGGCCTGGGGTTCGGCTTCGAAGAAGTAGGAAAGATCTTTGGAAAAGACCATGGCAATGCGCGCGAGATTGCGGAGCGTAGGCACAACGCGTCCGGTCTCGAGCTGCGAGAGAAAGCTTGCGGAAAGCCCGGTATGCCTGCCCAATTCGACGAGGCCCATGGACTTTTTGAGGCGGAGACGCTTGATGCGCTCGCCGATGTGTTTTTCTGCAATGAAGCGTTCGGTGGTTTCTGTGTCCACCTGAGTCTTCTGGGTTGATTCTTTGGAAACAGTAGCGGTGCTATCGGACATGGGGAATCCCTCCATGGTGGTGGGAGTACCGGACGAATTGTTGCCCGGATCAAAATCTGTTCTTATGGTACCAAAGCCAAGGCAGGCCAGCAAACTTTAGTGCAAGGGCGAGGCAAAATTTAAGTGACGCAGAGCAAAAAATCTGGGCCGGGAAAAGTGCTATTGAGCGGGGCTTCGGGGCTGTTGGGAACTGCCCTGCGCAATGGGATGCGCGCTGAAGGTGCGGAGATAGCACAACTTGTTCGACGCGCGCCGACCAGGGATGGTGAGCTACGGTGGAATCCGGCTGCCGGTTTGAGCCCTGAAAGTGCGGTGGAGCTGGAAGGTTTGACGGCGGCGATCCACCTTTCGGGGGCCAACGTCGCGGCCCACCGCTGGACGCCCGAGTACATGCGGGAGATCGAGGCCAGCCGGGTGGGGTCAACGGGGACCCTGGCGCGTGTGCTGGCGGGTCTGGAAAGGCCGCCGAGGGTGTTCCTGGTGGCTTCGGCGACGGGCATCTACGGCGACCGCGGAGACGAAGTGCTGACCGAGGACTCGGCGCCGGGGACGGGTTTCCTCGCGGAGGTTTGCCGGAACTGGGAGGCAGCCGCGGAGCCGGCGGTGGTGGCGGGAATCCGGGTGGTGCATCTGCGCTTTGGAGTGGTGCTGAGCGCCGGCGAGGGAGCCCTGGGCAAGTTGGCGCCGCTGTTCCGGATGGGACTGGGCGGGCGGCTGGGAAGCGGACGGCAGTGGATGAGCTGGATGGGTATCGAAGACGCGGTTGCGGCGGTGCGGTTTCTGCTGAAGACGCCGCAGATTGTTGGCGCGGTGAATATGACCGCGCCAAATCCTGTGACCAACGCAGAGTTTACGCGGGTGCTCGGACGCGTGCTGCATCGGCCTGCTCTGCTGCCGGCGCCGGCTTTTGCGCTGCGGCTGGCGCTAGGGCGGATGGCCGACGAGGCCTTGCTGGCCAGCGCGCGAGCGATGCCGAAGAGATTGATGGACGCGGGATTCCGATTCGCGCAGCCGACCATCGAGGAAGCGTTGGCGGCGGCGCTCGGACCTGGTCTCGGTGGCTAGGAAGCGTTGATAAATCGGAGTCCAAGCGAGAGGCTGGTGGCCCAAAACGGCCCGGGGCTAAAGCCCGATTGACTCTGCTGGCCTTATGCGGAGGCTGAAACCCCCGCCTCCCTCCGTACTGGCTCACTCGTCGAGCTTGAAGATTTTGATCTGAACGAGTTTGGCGAGGGTGAGGTCCTTGAAGCCGCGCTCCTGCATCTGGCGAATGAAGTCGGGCGTGATGTGAAAGATGCGGATCTGAATCAGGTCGTCGAGGGACGGATGGTAGCCCAACGCGCGAATCTGGCGGACCTCTTCGGGGTCGACCTTCTGCACGCGCAGGGCGATGAGCTTGTCGGCATCGGGCATGGGGTAGCCGAGAGCTTCAAGGCTGGTGATGTAACCCGGATCGACCTTGAAGATGCGAAGGGCGATCAGGTTGTCCGTTGTCATGCCTTTGACGCCGGTCTGCTGCAGGGAGTGGACCCAGGCGCTTTGTACGTCGAGGAAGGCGTAGGCCTGAAGCTTCTCCGCGGTGTAGCCGGTGAAGCCCATGTGCTCCATGCGATCGATGAAGGCCTGATCGGGGGTAAAGAGCGAGTCGCCGTGAAGCACGCCCTGGCGGACGGTTCCGGTGCAGGTGAAGGTGCCCGCCTCGGCGGCCATGGTTGCGGTGAGCTGAGCGCCGTCGCGGGCGAGGTCTGCGCGGGTGACGCCGGTAAGGCGCGAGAACGGATCGTGCGAAAAGTTGGAGGAGCAATGACGGAGGCCCTCGCAGTCTTCGTCGCCATCATAGATGCGAATGCTGAACTCGTCGGTCTCCTCGCTGGGGCCGATGGAGCAGTGAGCGCGGAGCGGCTCAAGCGGAGTTGCGGATACTGCGAGCGTGGAGAGGACGAACGTCGCGGCGATAGCAGCGGTACGAAGCACAAGCATGGGAATCTCCAGTGTGAAACGGGCGTAGCTTTCCTGTGCTCCGGAGCAGCAGTCACTCCGGAGCGGGCGATTACGCGATGAGGGCTTGCGGAGAGCGGCTACTTTTCGTCGTCGAGGATGCCTGAGATGCGAAGCTTCACAAGCTTCTCAAGCTTCAGATCGTTGAAGCCGTGAGCCTTCGCGGAGGCGATGAAATCTGCGTCGATATTGAAGATCTTGGTCTTGACGATGTCTTCGGGGGTGGCTCCGGGAAACTCGTGGGTGATGGAACGAGCGTACTCGGGGGTAACGCCCTGAACGCGGAGGCTGACGAGTTCCTTGCTGGAGAGGTTGGTGAAGCCCGCGGCCTTCATGCCGGCGATGAACTCGGGCGTGACCGAAAAGATGCGGTAGGAGATGGCGTCGTGCACGCTGGAGACTTCGAGGCCCTGCTTCTTCATCTCCTGAATGGCTTCCGGCGAGACGCCCTGGATCTTGCAGGAAATAAGGTCATCCGCGCTGAGCTTGCCGAAGCCGATCTGCGACATGGCCTGAGCGTACTCGGGAGTGACCCCCTGGATCTTCATGGAAATGTATTTGTC
This sequence comes from uncultured Acidobacteriota bacterium, assembly GCA_963744185.1. GTDB lineage: Bacteria > Acidobacteriota > Terriglobia > Terriglobales > Acidobacteriaceae > Telmatobacter. The sequence goes on from CAVUSR010000007.1 coordinate 166,793, forward strand.
GAGGTCGACGTCGTACCCGGCCGCCTTCATGCGGTCGATGTAGGTCGAGTGGCCGGTGGTAGTGGCGTGGGTCCCGGCGGCGGGTTTTTCGGGCGCAGGCGGGGCCTCCTGGGTATCGGCTTCAGACTCGGACGCGGGGGGAGCGACGAGAGCGGCGGTCGGAGCAGGAGCCGGAGCCGCGGGGGCTTGCGGTTTTTCAACGGCATCGGCCGGCAGCACCAATACCTTGTCGGATGACACGGCCTTGATGCCGGTCACATCGGCTGCATGGACGGGATGCAGGCTGGCCAACACCTGGGAGCTGGGCAGCACCAGGAGTAGCAAGCCGGCGATTGCGACCGAGATGGAAAAGGCCCGCGAAGGAGTGTGTCCGGTGGGCGCGACGGGTTCGCCGAGGATGCGCAAGATGCGGAGGCGCAGCGTGGAACGGGATCCGTTGCCATCGAGGGCCATGGCGAGACGCGGTTGGCGTGAGCGCTGCTCCTCGAGGTGGAACAGGGCGCGAGCGTAGATCACGGGGTTGGGGCAGACCTTGAGGGCGAGGTCATCGCAGCAGAGCTCGCGTTCGCTCCGCAGGCAGCCGCCGATCCACCACACGGCGGGATGGAAGAAGAAGAGGGTTTCGGCAAAGGTCTGGACGAGGTTCCAGAGGAAGTCGGCGCGGCGGACGTGGGCGAGTTCGTGGGCCAGGACGACTTCGAGTTCCTCGGGACCGAGTGCAGTGAGGGCGCAGAGGGGGAGAAGCACGGTGGCGCGCAGGAAGCCGACGGTGATCGGACCCGAAACGGAACCAGTGACGGCGAGTTCCACAGGACGCTGCAAGCCCAGCGCGGAGGCAATGCTGGCAAAGCTTTCACTCACGGCGGCGGGGATGGCGCTGCTGGCGGAGGCACGAAGGCGGCGAATGAGCCACCACCCGCCGAGACTGCGCAGCGAGAGCGCGAAGACGCCCAGGAGCCAGAAGCCGTCAATCCAGGGCAAAAGGGTGGGGAGGGATGGGTAGGCGGCGTCTGGTGACACGACAGGGCCGATCACCTCAATCGGTTGGGCAACGGCCGTCTGCAGGGGAGAGGGTGCCTTGGCGGCAAGCGCGCCAGCGCTGTAGGCGGGAGAGGCGTTGGCGCGAATCTCCCAGCCGAATGTGACTGCGGCGGATGCAAGCATGAGCAGGAGTGCGGCCAGCGCAACCGCATAGCGGGTCTGACTCGAGCAGCGGGTAAGCGCCAGGCTGGCGACTCCATAAAGAGCGGCGATAGCCGCGGCCTGCCAGCAGAAGTGGATGAGGGTCCAGGCGATGGCGGGAAGAAGGTGAGTCATTGCTGGTCCTTTCTCGGAATTGCGGAGGGTGTGGATTGGTCGGCGGGGGCGATGGTCTTGCGGTCGAGCAGCGCGCGAAGTTCGTCGAGTTCGGCGGCCGTGGCGGGTTCCATGGCGAGGGCGTGGAGAGCGAGTTGCGCGGCGGACCCAGAGAATAGACGGACGCTGAGGTCGCGAAGAAAGCGGCTCTGCATGGCATCCTGGCTGAAAGCGGAGCGATAGAGGTGGGCGCGGCCGGATTCTTCGCGCTCCACCAGCCCCTTGGCGTGCATGATCTGAAGGAGCTTGAGGACCGTGGTGTAACCAAAGGCGCGCTCGCGGTTCAGCTCATCGCAGATTTCGCGGACGGTGGCCGGTTCCTTATCCCACAGGACCCCGAGCAGTTCAAGTTCTGCTTCGGTGGGCCGGGGTATCGAGGGGTACGATCTCGTCATGATGAAGAGACTTTATACGAAGGGCTTCGTAATTGTCAACGAAGAATTTCGTAGATCGATCGTTTTCTCGTAATTTTTTTTGGCATTGCGGCTGACAGGGGAAAGGGCTTCGGCGCATGCCGAAGCCCTCATTGTTCCGATCCCGGATTGCCCGTTTGAATCGACCTCTATCGCCGTCCGGAGATGGTTTTGGGATTGACGCCCGCCTTCTTGGCGGCTCGCTTGGCGGCAATGGCGTGCATCTCCTTGCCAATGTGCGACTGGTTAATGGATACCTGAATGGCGAGGTTGATGAGGTTGCCCGTGCACCAGTAGAGAGCGAGTCCAGAGGCGTAGTGCCACAGGGTGAACCCGAAGATGATCGGCATCATGATGGCCATCATGCGGCGCTGTGCGGGGTCCATGCCGGGCGACGGCGTAATGAACTGGGTAAGGAACATGGTGGCGATGATGATGACGGGCAGGATGTGGAGGGGGTCGGGCGCGGAGAGATCGGTGAGCCAGAACCAGTGGCCCTGGCGCAACTCGACCGTGTTCTGCAGCACGCGGAAGTACGCGAAAAAGAGCGGCATCTGGATGAGCAAGGGCAGGCAGCCGCCATACATATTGACGCCCTCGGTCTTGTAGAGAGCCATCATCTCGGTGTTCATCTCGGCGCGCTTGGGGTCAGTGGCCTTGAGATTGGCGTATTTGCGCTTGATGGCTTCAACCTTGGGCTGAATGCGCATCATCTTCAGCGAACTCCGCATCATCATCAGGCGCGTGGGCAGCATGAGCATGTTGAAGAGGACGGTGAGGATGATGATGTCCCAGCCCCAGTTGGGAATGCCGTGCTCATAAAGGAAGCGGAGCGCGAGGAACAGCGGCTTGGCGATGACGGTGAGCCAGCCGAACTGGATGAGCGGTTCGAGAGAGGGGCCGTCCGGCTTTCCGTCGTCACCATTGGAATGGATGCCGGCAAGCAGGTCCATTTGCTTGGGGCCAGCATAGAGGCGCACGCGACTGAAACCGCTGGCATCGCCAACCGCGAGGCCGATGACATCGGCCGGCTTCTTGTCGCTGCTGGGATTGGTGAGATCGGTCGGGAGATCGATGGTGTGATGCAGCGTGACGACGGTGGCACGCTGCGGCACTTCCGGCAGGAATGCTGCCGCGAAGTAGAGGTCGGCAGTGGCCGCCCATTGGTAGTCGCCTTCGAGCGTGTTGTTGTTGGATACCTTGCCGGCAGCCTCAGTGTCCTGCTTGCCCGCCACCGACCAGGCGAACATCGACGGTGTGCGGGACAGCCCCGGGATGGAACTGCGGCCCTGGAACTCCTCCATGTCGCCAAGTCCTGCGGGCCACGCGAGCAGGGCGCGGACCGGCTGCCCGTTGCGGCGCACCTGCAGCTCCGCCGTGATGACGTAGCCGGATTCGAAGCGGAACGTCTTCACCACATCCACGCCATTCTGCTGGTAGTGGAAGGTGATGGCAGTTGGCGATTGAACGGTGCCGGTGGCTGAGGCCTGGTAGAGTGCCTGGTTGAGTTGCGTGGTGAGCGCGTCCTCATAGGTGAAGACCGAGAGCGGAAGTCCAAAGCGTGAGGAGGCTTCGGCCTGCACCATATCGAGTGGCGTCTTGCCGTCGGACTGGGTGTAGTGCTTGAGGATCCAGTGCTTGACCTGCGCGCCGCGATTGGTAAAGACAATGCGGTAGTTGGGATTCTCGACCGTTGTCTCAGTCTCGGTATTAGCGGTAATCGAAGGCGTACCGGAGGCACCGGGCTGCGATGCCTTGGCAAGCGTCGCGTTCTGTGACGATGTCCCGGCGGGTGCCGGCACAGCCATCGACGCCGCCTGCTGCTGCGACTGGGCCGGCGGGGCGGGCGCCGGCTTGGGCTTCTGGAAGTACTCGAATCCAAGGAAGATGGCTACCGCCAGGAAGCCCACGGTGAGCATGGAGCGCAAATCGCCGCCGCCACCACCACTGCCGCCGGGGCCCTGCGACTGAATATTGGGATTTTGAAATTCGGGCAAAGGGTTACGTCCTGTCAATCGGGAAGCGGCGGAAAAAGCCGCTGGTTCTATGGTAATGGTTCGTGGGAGACCTGGTGTTCTGGAGCAGGTGGTGGCGCAGGTCGCGGAACCTGGTCGAGTCCTCCGCGGCTGAAAGGATGGCACCGCAGCAGCCTGCCCAGAGCCAGCACCGTTCCGCGCAGAGGACCGTGCAGGGCGATCGCGGTCACAGCGTAATCAGAGCAGGTGGGCTGAAAGCGGCAGCCTCCCACGCCGAGGGAGTGCACTGCCGGAGAGAGCCAGCGCTTATAGAACGCGAGAGCGGCGAGCAGAAAGCGAGTCATAACGCAGGCTTGGCTGCCGGGGCCGCGGGATTGATGCAGTGAGCTGCGCGCGCAGCCTCAGAGCTTGCCTGTTTGAGGATACGCACGATCTCCGTCTCAAGTTTCGTAAATTCGATGTCGAGAACCGTGCGTCGCGGATGAAGGATGAGATCGGAGCGCGCCGGCAGCAGGTCGATATGGCGGCGGAGAGCTTCGCGCATGCGTCGCTTGATACGATTGCGGTCGTGTGCCTTGCCGATGACCTTTCCGACGGTGAGACCGACGCGCGGGCCGGAGTTCTCCGTGTGCGGCTGAGGCGCGAGGAACCAGCTCATGGAAGGCGATTGGCGTTTACGGCTTGCGGCGTACGCAGTTTGATAATCCGCGTGCTTGCGGAGACGGAAGCCCGTCAACGTTTGCTTGCGATCCGCTGAGCCGGCGGCTGGAGCGAATAGAATCTCCGCCGCGTCAATCGTGCGAAGAGTTGGCTTGCGAAGAGCTGTATGGACGGGGGTGTTCATGACGAGGCCGGAGGAGCCAGCCGGAGCGATGGGGAACAACGGGCTCCGGCCTACTTTCGAAGTCGGCGCTTAGTCGCGGAATCCGGCGCTGACGGCAACGCGCTTGCGGCCCTGCGCGCGACGGCGGCTGAGCACGGCGGCGCCGCTTTTGGTTTTCATGCGGGCGCGGAAGCCGTGGGTCTTCACGCGGCGGTGGCGGTTGGGTTGAAATGTGCGCTTAGGCATAAAATTGCGCTCCTGATCCTCATGGAAAATCTGTGCCTTGACGGCAAGTCTTGAGTATATCGCAGGATGGGATTTGAATCCAGTGGATGGTGCGGTTGGCGTGCCCGGAAACATCGCGGCAACCCACTCGGCAGTGTGTGATTCAAATCACAACAATGCAGCGATTTCAGCGCACTCGGGAAGTCTCAAAGGTGCGTCGGTACGAAACGAATTGGTGACTACAGTCACCATCTTTTTTGCACTTTCACCAGCCATGGTGCAACCCGGATGAAGGAACGAAAGTTGTGTGAATGAGGCGTTGCAAGGACGTCCAAATGTGCTAGTATCGGGTCCGTTCAACAAAAGTTTTTTAGCGTCCCACGGAACGGAACTTTACCCACGCCCCAAGCGAAAATCAGCGGGGCAAGATCAACGGCAAAGGGCGATCAAGCAGGGAAAGACGGGGAACGGTTGCGTTCGCCGCCTGCGCATAGCCATTGTCAAAAATCAGGTAATCACTGAGCCGAGGTCGACAGGCAAGGACATAGTTCGATGGCATTTGCAATGACGCCGGCAACGACGGCACTCAATCCATGGATTCAGATTCTGGCGGCACTGGAAAAAAAGGTGAACCGCCAGTCATTCGAGACCTGGCTCAAGCCTACCCGCTTCAGCCACGCCAAGGGAAAAACACTCTTTGTCCGTGTTCCTTCACCGGAGTTCCGTCATATTGCGGACAAGTATGCAGACCTTATTCAGGAAGCGATTGATCTTCAATCTCTGGACTTTGAGGAAGTGCAGTTTGTGACGGTGGACGAAGACCCTTCGGCTCCGCAGCCGCGCAAGGATGGCGGCTTCCCGCCTCTTCCCTCGCATGCGCCGACGGCTCCTCCGCAGCCTCCGCAACGCACCCCGGAGCAGTCGCGCTTCGACTGGTCGACAGCGGCTCAGCTCAACTCCCGCTATACGTTTGACAACTTCGTGATCGGCAACGGAAACCAGTTCGCGCGCGCCGCGGCCCTGGCCGTTGCGGAGCGCCCGTCGCGCGCCTACAATCCACTGTTCCTGTATGGCGGCGTGGGCATGGGGAAGACGCACCTGATGCATGCCATCGGGCACGAAGTGAAGCGGCGCCAGCCGACCGCGATCATCTCCTACGTTTCCGCGGAAAAGTTCACCAATGAAATGATCACGTCGCTGCGCAACGATCGCATGACGAGTTTTCGCGACCGCTTCCGCTCCGTCGACGTGCTGCTGATCGACGATATCCAGTTCATTGCGCAGAAAGAGCGGACGCAGGAGGAGTTCTTCCACACCTTCAACGCGCTGCATGAGAGCATGCGCCAGATCGTGATTGCGTCCGACCGGCCGCCGAAGGAATTGGCGGAGATCGAAGACAGACTGCGGTCGCGTTTTGAGTGGGGGCTGATTGCCGACATTCAGCCGCCGGACCTGGAGACGAAGGTCGCAATTCTGCAGAAGAAGGCCGAGAGCGAGCAGGTGGCGCTGCCTACAGACGTGGCGCTGTTTATCGCCTCGAATGTTCGGACCAACGTTCGCGAGCTGGAGGGCGCTCTGGTGCGGCTGATCGCGTGGTGCCAGCTGAATCACATTGAGATTACGCTGACCTCAACGCAGCAGTGCCTGAAGCAGTTCATTGATATGCAGGTGCGCAAAATTACCATCGAAGCGATTCAGCGGGCCGTGGCCGAGCAATTCGGCATGCGGGTGAGCGATCTGAAGCAGAAGAACAACTCCCGGCAGGTGGTGGTGCCGCGTCAGATTGCGATGTACCTGGCCAAGCAGATGACGGAGGCGAGCCTGCCTGAAATTGGGCGCCAGTTCGGCAACAAGCATCACACCACGGTGATGCATTCGATTGCCAAGATCGACGAGTTGCGCCGCGCCGACAAGGACCTGCACCGCACGCTGAACAAGCTGCAGGAGTTGCTGAACGGCTAGTCTGGGTGGATGAGCCGGGATGAGAAGGGGCCGCGCTAGCGGCCCCTTTCTCATTTGTATGGACTGAAACAACGATCATTCGATGGTCAAATGTTCGCTCGCTTTATCGGAGCAGTCGCGATCGAAGCAAATCAAAAACGGAATTGCCTTCTGCTCGAGCGCATGAAGACTGATTCAAGCGGCACCCACCTCTTACCTCTTCATCAACTCCACGAACATCTGCTGGAACTTCGGCAAGTCGAGGTCGAGTTGCGCATGGACCAGGCGCACGCCCGTGGCGGGCTTCAGCTTTTCGGTCCACGTGAGCGTGTCGCCGTAAGTGGGACCGTGGCTCAGGTCCACATCCATGTAGAGCACTTCTTCTTTCGTGATGATCGAGGGGTCGAGCCACGCGCAGGCGGTGAGTTCATCCCAGAGATAGTAGCGGTCCTGGCTCCAGGCGGCGATGTAGCGCGCGGTGGGCGATTGCGATTGCGCGATCGCGTCGAGCATCTTCTGGGTAAAAGGCGCCTTGATGGAGACGTCGACCGTGGTAACGTCAACGCGCGGCCACGCGGCGCGCAGAGCGATGTGGGTAGCCTCGGGATCGAACCAGAAGTTGAACTCGTGGCGCGGGCTGGTGGCGAACTCGGGGTCGTCGGTTTGCGGGTTGAGGCTGCCGCCCATGACGACGAGGCCCTGCGTAAGCGCGGCAAACTCGGGATCGATGGAGATGGCGAGGGCGATGTTGGTGAGCGGCCCGGCCGCGTAAATTGTGACCTGGTGCGGATGGGCGCGCACCTGGCGAATGAGGAAGTGCGCGGCGTCCTCATCGATCGGCTTGAGGTGCGGCTCGCCCTCCGGCATCGGCGGGATGTCGTACGGTCCGTGGGCCTTCAGGTTGTCGGGCGTCACCGGTGTGACGCTGTCGCCATGTTCCTCAAGCGTGGTGGGACCCTCGCCCCACGCGCCAAGCCACGTGACCTTGCCAACAAGAGCCGAGGCCAGCCGCGTCTCCTCCTGCGTGCGGACGAGCGGGAAGACGGCGCCGCGGGCGACGGGAATGTTCGCATGGCCGGTGAGCTCGAGCATGCGCAGGGTGTGGAGCGTCTCCTCGTCGCGCCAGGCGTTGCCCGTGACCATGGTGATGCCAAGCACCTCGACCTGCGGCGCCTGCAGCAGAGTAAGCATGGCCATCTGGTTGGAGCCGCCCGGACCGGAGCCGTCCTGGTCGATGAGCACGAGGCGTTTTTGAGCGGCACACACGGTTGCGCCGAGCGCCAGCAGAAGAAGCAAGCGAAGGTTCTTCATTGGGGTGTATTGTGGCACACCGGCCAGCGGGTGATATTAGCGCCTGCCGAAGCCCCTGCGGCTTCACAGGCGATGCCACCGGGAGGTTGGTCTTGCCGGCGGGAAACACGGCGAGAAACCGGTCCTGTCCTTCCCCGGAGCTTGCCGTCTCCACTCCTTCAATCTCCTTGAACGCCAGGTGCAGCAAGCGGCGTTCGCGGCTGTTCATGGGTGGAAAGGCGTAAGGGACGCCCGTTTTGAGCACCTTCTCCGCGGCAGTACGGGCTGCCATGCGAAGCTCTTCGGCGCGCAGGGCCTTGAAGTTGGCGGCGTCGAAGCTGACCAGGTCGTGTTCGCGCTGGTCCAGCCGCAGCATCTGAGAAGCGATCGTCTCCAGAGCCCGCAGCAGTTCTCCGTTGTGCTGGGTGACGAGGGGAACATCCGGGCCGCCGAGCTCCACGTAAATCACGCGGGCCTCAAGCCCCTGCGGATCCCGGGCCCCATCGCCCGCGGTGATGCGGTACTTGAGGCGGAGCCCTCCCAGTTTGTTGAGGTTACCAAGGAAACCGGCAATCTTTTGCGCAGCCTGCTGCAAGTCTTCAATCGGCATGACCAACCAGTATCGCAGAGGCAGCCGCCGAATGGCATTCCCGCTCAAAAATTGCCCCACGGTCTAAGCCGGCGATTGAGCTTGCGCAAAGCCGGGGGGCCGCGCCGGGGTGCGAGAATGAGGACGTTATGCCGATCGATCAACCCATTGTGCTCACCGCTGCCGAGGCGCGCGTCCTCGGGGCGCTGGTGGAGAAGGAAGTCACAACGCCAGACTACTACCCGCTCTCCTTGAATGCTCTGATCAACGCGTGCAATCAGCGCTCCAACCGCGAGCCCGTAATGGACCTGGATGAGGACGCCGTGCGGCAGGCTTTGCACGGGCTTGAAGACAAGAAGCTGGGAGGCCGCGCGCGCAACGCCGACAGCCGCGTCACCAAATATGAGCACTGGCTGGGCGAGGCATTCAACTTCAGCCGCGCGGAGACAGCGCTGGTCTGCGTGCTGCTGCTGCGCGGCCCGCAAACGCCGGGCGAGTTGCGAGGCCGCACAGAGCGCATGCATCGCTTTGAGGAGTTGACGGACGTGGCAGCGGGCCTGCAGAAGCTGATGGAGCGCGAACCGCCGCTGGTTGCCATCCTGCCGCGCCAGCCCGGCACCAAGGAATCTCGCTACGCCCATCTGCTTTCGGGAAAGGTGGATGCTGCCGCATTCGCGGCGCCCCCGGTCTACACGCCGTCAGGCGAGGGGACCCCGCCGGACGAACGCTTCGCCCGCATGGAATCGGAAATTGCGGAGTTGCGCAAAGAAATGGCCGCGCTGCGGCAGAAGGTGGACGACCTTTTTGCCTGAGCGCGGCTCAGGATGCCGGAACGCGGCCGGCTAAACGAGCTCGTAACCGGCGAACCAGTAGCCGATCTCGAACGCCGCGGTATCCTCGGCGTCGGAGCCGTGAATCGCATTCTCCTGGATCGAACCCGCAAACTTCTGGCGAATGGTGCCTTGCTCGGCATTGGCTGGATTCGTTGCGCCCATGAGCTTGCGCAGGTCGGCAATCGCGTTGTCCTTCTCCAGAACCATCAGCACAAGCGGCCCTGTCGACATGAACGCGGTCAGGTCGGCAAAGAACGGCCGCTCCTTGTGAACGTGATAAAAGCCCTCGGCCTGCGGCTTGGAGATGGACAGCTTCTTGATGGCAATAATCTGAAAGCCGGCCTTCTCGATCTCGGCGAGGATGGCTCCGGTATGGCCTTTGCGGACCGCGTCGGGCTTGACGATGCTGAAGGTGCGTTGCGCCACTTTCTGTGTGCTCCTGAACGGGAAATTCTCTGCCTTCCCATTGTATCGGGCGCTGCCTGCGGGACTGAATTGGCGTTGCCTGCAGCTTGCCGGAATCTGCTAGAGTGGCGGCATGTCTCGATTGGACCCGGTTCTGCTCCGTTCGGCTCTTGCTCTCACGGCGTTATCGGCGCTGCCCGTAGCCGCCCAGACAGCGCCGGCCGGAGCCACTCCCTCTCCCTCCGATCTCAAGGTCTTTGATCCCGCTCTCATCGACACCTCCGTCGATCCCTGCGAGAACTTCTACCGCTACAGCTGCAACGGCTGGTTCAAGAAGAATCCCCTGCCGCCCGATCAAACCTCGTACGGGCGCTTTACGGAGCTGGCGGAATTGAATCGGCTTCATCTGAAGCAGATCCTCGAGACTGCCGCGAGCGCGCATCCCGAATCCCGCAGCGCTAACGAGCAGAAGATTGGCGACGAATATGCCAGCTGCATGGATGTGGAGGCGATCGACCAAGCGGGCGTGAAGCCGCTCAAGCCGGAGTTCGATCGCATCGCGGCTGTCAAGTCGAAAGAGCAGCTTCCCAATCTCCTGGGCCACCTGCATCGCGTGGGCGTGAGCGCATTTTTTGGCGTGCGGTCGAGTCAGGACTTTGCCGACGCGAGCCAGGTGATCAGCTACTACTCCGCAGGGGGACTAGGGCTTCCCGAGCGCGACTACTACACGCGCATGGATCCGAAGTCCGTGGAGCAGCGCAAGCAGTACGTCCAGCACGTAACCAGGATGTTCGTGCTGGCCGGCGAGCCGGAAGCGCAGGCGGCGAAGGGCGCCGAAACGGTGCTTGCGATCGAGACGCGGCTTGCCAAGGCCTCGTTGACCGTGACCCAGCGGCGAGATCCCCAGAACCTGAACCATCCCACCGACATGAAGAGCTTCGACAAGGATTTGACCCACTTCTCGCTTGCGCGCTACGGCGAGGCCGCGCATCTCCCCGCCGAAGGAAAAATCAACGATGCCGAGCCGAAATTTTTCGCGGAGTTCGATGCGGTGTTGGCGGAAACGCCGCTGGATCAGATCAAGACCTATCTGCGTTGGCAGCTATTGCACGCGTTTGCCGGTACCAGCCTGCCGGAGGTGTTCGAGCACGAAAGCTGGAACTTTTACTCGCACACGCTGAACGGCGCGGAGAAGGAGCAGGAGCGCTGGAAGCGCTGCACCACGCGCATCGATCGGGAGATGGGCGAGGCTCTGGGGCAGGTGTACGTGGCCAAGTATTTCTCGCCGGAGGATAAAAACCGCGCGATCAAGATGACCATCGCCATTGAAGACGCGATGGGCAAGGACATTGACGGGCTCGACTGGATGAGCCCTGAAACGAAGGTGATGGCCAAAGAGAAGCTGCACGGAATCATGAACAAGATCGGCTATCCCGACAAGTGGCGCGACTACTCCAAACTGGAAATTGTGCGCGGCGACGCGCTGGGAAACCAGGAGCGGGTGCGCGAGTTCAGTTTCGATCGCCAGATTGCCAAGATTGGCAAGCCCGTGGACAAGGGCGAGTGGTACATGTCGCCGCCCACGGTGAATGCGTACTACGATCCGCAGCAGAACAATGTGAACTTCCCCGCGGGTTATTTCCAGCCGCCGTTTTTCAGCGACAAGGAAGACGATGCGGCCAACTATGGTGATATGGGTTCCACCATCGGCCACGAGCTGACGCACGGTTTTGACGATGAGGGCCGTCAGTACGACAAGGACGGCAACCTGAAAGACTGGTGGACCAAGGACGATGAGCAGAAGTTTAACGAGCGCGCCGAATGCGTGGTGAAACAGTATGACGCCATCGAGCCGGTACCGGGCGTCCACCTGAACGGCAAGCTCACCCTCGGAGAGAATCTCGCCGACATCGGGGGAACGTTGCTGACGTGGATGGCGTGGATGGAAAAGGCCGAGGCCGCGCACGTCGACATGGAGGCCAAGACCGAGGGCTACACCCCGGACCAACGCTTCTGGATCGCGTACGCGCAACAGTGGTGCACGCAGACGCGCCCTGAGCAGTTGCGCACGCAGGCGCAAACCAACCCGCATGCGCCCGATGAGTACCGGACGAACACGGTGTTGCAGGATCTTCCGGAGTTTGCCAAGAGCTTCAGCTGCAAGAAGGACGCGAAGATGGTGATCGAGAAGCCTTGCCGGGTGTGGTGAGCACCTGCGGTGCGGCCAGGCTCGAAACCCATCTACAGGAGGCCTTTCGCTTCGGACCATAACCGTTGCGCCAACTCGCCGGCTGGTTCGGAGCGTGCCAACTTGGCAGCTTGGCCTGCCCACATCTGCATGCGTTCCGTGTCTCTTGCCTTCACTGCCTCCTCCCGCATGGCGCGTGTGAGTCCTCGCTGTACAGGATAGGGAGCGGGTGGAGGCGCATCAGCAGAAGCGGCGGCACGCGTAAAGGCATTGGCGACTCCGCGGCCCGCGCGGCCAGTGAAGGCGCGCGTGAGCATGGTCTCGTCCGCTTCGGCGGAAGCAAGGGCGGCGGCCCACGCGGGGCTGATCCTGGCTTCGGGACAGCGCAAAAAACCCGTGCCGATCATTACGGCGCTTGCTCCCAGGACAAGCGCGGCGGCGATGCCACGCCCGTCGGCGATTCCACCTGCGGCGATCACCGGGATTGACACCGCATCGGCAACCTGCGGCACCAGCGCAAACAAGCCCACCATCCGGCGTTCCGCTTCCTGCCCGTTGAACGCGCCGCGATGACCGCCGGCTTCCATGCCCTGCGCGATGATGGCATCGGCCCCCGCAGTTTCCGCCGCCCTTGCTTCCGCAACGGTCGTCGCCGTCGCAAACCAGAGGATGCCGCGCGCTCTCATTTCCGAGACAAAATGGGGATCGTACAAACCCATGATCGACGAGATCGCCATGGGCGCAGCTTTGAGCAAGGCCTGACACTGGGCATTGAAGTCGGGTAGTACGCCTTCTCCTGCTTCCGGGGGAAAGGGCGGTCCCCATTGCGCCAGGTAATCGCGCTGCCGTTGCTCGAGTTCTGTGTCGCGCGCTGGCGGCGGATCGGGAATCCAGAGATTGAGTTGGAACGCGCCTCGACTCTGCTCTCGGAACTCCACGCACCAGGCGGCGATCTGCTCCGGGTTCATCAACAGCGCTCCGCATGCGCCCAACCCTCCCGCATTCGCCACTGCAATCGACAGCGAGGGAGGACAGGCTCCCGCCATTGGAGCCAGCAGAATGGGCAACTCGATGCCCAACCGTTCGGCAAACTGACTTGCTCGCGAGACTGGGCTTGGATCTGGACTCATGGATGCCCCGGCAGAAGAGATGCGGCTACCCCGCCATGCGGTCTTCATGGATAAACCACGATGCGCTCAGCCTAATGGCGAAGGCCCACCGGAACGATGGGCCTTCGTGCCTGAGCCAGGAGCCAGCGGCTGGAACCTGCTTTACTTTCCAATTGCCTTGGCCAGCGTCTCACCCATCTCCGCAGGCGACACGACGACGTGGATCCCCGCATCGCGCATGGCCTTCATCTTGCTGGCTGCTGTGCCTTCGCCGCCGGAGATGATGGCGCCGGCGTGGCCCATCCGCCGGCCGGGAGGCGCAGTCTGGCCCGCGATGAAGCCCACCACCGGCTTCTTCACGTTCGCCTGCACCCATGCAGCCGCGGCTTCTTCCGCCGCGCCGCCGATTTCGCCGATCATGATGATGGCTTCGGTGCCGGGGTCATCATTGAGCAGCTTCAATGCATCGATGTGCGTGGTGCCAATGATGGGGTCGCCGCCGATTCCAATTGCTGTGGATTGCCCGATGCCGCGCTGGGTGAGTTGATGAACGGCCTCGTACGTCAGCGTCCCCGACTTCGACACAATGCCCACCGAGCCCTGCTTGTGAATACGACCGGGCATGATGCCAATTTTGGCCATGCCCGGTGAGATGACGCCGGGGCAGTTCGGCCCGATGAGGCGCGACGCGGAGTTCTTGATCTTGGCCCATACCTTCACCATGTCGAGCGTGGGAATGCCCTCGGTGATGCAGACGATCAAGGGAATGCCCGCGTCTTCGGCTTCAAGGATAGCGTCCGCGGCAAACGGCGGGGGAACAAAGATCATGGTGGCATTGGCGCCAGTTTCCTTCACCGCGTCGGCTACGGTGTTGAACACCGGCCAGCCTTCGTGCGTGGTGCCGCCTTTTCCAGGAGTTACTCCGCCCACGACCTTGGTGCCGTACTCGGCACAACCTTTGGCATGGAAGGTTCCCTCTTTGCCGGTGATGCCCTGAACGATGAGGCGCGTTTCGTTATTAACAAGGACAGCCATTATGCCTTCACCCCCGCGGCGGCTTTTACAACCAGGTCTGCCGCTTCTTTCATCGTTGCGCCTACCTGGAAATTCAGGCCTGAGTCTTTGAGAATCTGGCGGCCTTCCTCGACATTCGTGCCTTCAAGACGCAGAACGATGGGCACCTGAACGTTCAGCTTTTTAGCCGCCGCCACTACCCCGGTCGCGAGGCGATCGACGCGCAGAATTCCGCCGAAGATATTGATGAAGATGGCCTTCACATTCTTGTCGCTGAGCAGGATTTCGAATGCGTGCTCGATCTGTTCCTGGGTCGCTCCGCCGCCCACGTCGAGGAAATTCGCGGGGCTGCCGCCGGCGTATTGAATGATGTCCATGGTGGCCATGGCGAGGCCAGCGCCGTTCACCATGCAGGCGATGGTGCCGTCGAGTTTGATGTAGTTGAGCGCGTACTTGCTCGCTTCCACTTCCAGCGGGTCTTCTTCGGCGGTGTCGCGCAACGCCTTGATTTCGGGATGGCGGAAAAGCGCGTTGTCATCGAAGTTGATCTTGGCGTCGAGCGCGAAAAGCTTGTCGTCCTTGGTGGTGATGAACGGGTTGATCTCGAGCAGGGAGCAGTCGGTTTCGATGAAGGCCTTGTAAAGGCTCTGGAAGAACGCGACGGCCTGATTGATCTGGGTGGGCTTGAGGCCGAGGGCGAAGGCCAGCTTGCGCGCCTGCCAGGCGCCAAAGCCGACCGCGGGATCGATGGCCTCCTTGTAAATGGCATTTGGGTCCTTCGCCGCGACCTCTTCGATCTCCATGCCGCCGGCCTGCGAAGCCATGAAGACGAGCTTGCCGATGGCGCGATCGAGCACGATGCCGAGGTAGAGCTCGCGATCGATGGCCGCGGTCTCTTCAATCAGCAGCCGCTGCACCTTCTGGCCCTGCGGACCGGTCTGGTGCGTAATAAGCTGCATGCCGAGGATGTTCTTGACATGCATTTCGGCGTCTTCGCGGTTTTTGGCCACCTTCACGCCGCCGCCCTTGCCGCGGCCTCCGGCATGAATCTGGGCTTTGACCACCACGCCGTTCGCGCCCTCTGCGAACAGTTTGCGGGTTACCGCGGCCGCTTCTTCCGGAGTGTTGGCCACTTCGCCCCGCGGTACGGGCACGCCGTATTTCGCCAGGATCTCTTTCGCCTGATACTCGTGAATCTTCATTGAATTGGGACCGCCACGAAACAGCTGAGATTTTGAAGGATTCGGCTACCGGACTGAGACCTCCGGGCCTGCACGACACGGGCACGATACCGTGCCCGCGGTAAGCAAATACTATCTTGCTGGGCGAAGGGCGGGCAAACGCTCTGTCCCACTGACGACGCGCGGGAAACGTTCTGTCCAGTATGATTCCGAGAGCAATTCAGCCGGGTCCGCTTCTGAAGGTAATTGCATGAGTCATTCCGCGTCCACGCCCCTGGATACGAAGTCGCAACTGCGCAAGACCATGGGCTTCTGGGATGTGTTGCTGTTCAACATTGCCACGGTGCTGGGGCCCCGATGGATCGCGGCGGCAGGACACAACGGAACCTCGTCGATCAGCCTGTGGGTACTGGCCGCGGTCTTCTTCTTTGTGCCCGGCGCGCTGGTGATCAACGAGCTGTCCTCGCGCTTTCCCGAGGAAGGTGGTCTCTACGCCTGGTCCCGTGAGGCGTTTGGCCCGTTCCACGGGTTCATCGCGGGCTGGACCTACTGGATCTACACCGTTTTCTACTTCCCCGGATTGTTGCTCGCGAGCGCCTCCATGTCGGCATACATTATTGGGGGCCGGGGATCGGAGCTTGCTCAAGACCGGACGTTCCTTCTGGTGGTCTCGCTGGCGCTGTTGCTTGTAGCGGTGGTCCTGAACATCATCGGATTGAACATTGGCAAGTGGCTGCAAAACGCGGGCGGCGTGGGAACCTACGTTCCCTTGGTCATTCTTGCCGCGGTCGCGGCCTTGTTCGCGATAAAAGGGCATTCCGCGACTCATTTCACCCTGCAAAACATGCTTCCAGCGTGGAATTGGGACACGGTGAATTTCTGGTCCCAGATCGCGTTTGCTTTCACGGGGCTGGAGTTGGTTTCCGCCATGAGCGAAGAGGTCCGGGATCCACGGCGCACCCTGCCGCGCGCAGTTTTTGGCGCGGGGGCGCTCATCGCGTTGATGTACATCGGGGGCACGGTGGCGATCCTCTTTCTGCTGCCGGCCAGTGACATCGACCCGCAGAGCGGCGTGTTTCACGCCATTACTGTTGGCGCGGTGGCGCTGAAGGTAGGGGCGCTGGGCATGCTGGCAGCGGTGCTGGTTACGGTGGGCAACGCGGGTGGAGTGGGGAGCACGGTGGCGGGCATTGCGCGGGTGCCGTTTGTGGTGGGCATCGATCGCTACCTGCCGGCGGCGTTCGGCAAGATTCATCCCAAGTGGAAGACGCCGTACGTTTCGATTTTGGTGCAGGCGATTGCGTCGGGGGCGATTCTATTGGGAAGCCAGATCAACGATACGACGCGGGGGGCGTACCAGTTGCTGATTGACGCCGCGATCATCTTGTACTTCATTCCGTTTCTTTACATGTTTGCGGCGGTGATCAAACTGGGAGCGCGTCGCGATCGTCGCGAAAACGAGCATGCGGTTCTGGTGCCGGGTGGCAGGGCGGGAGTGTGGATCTGCGGGGGGCTGGGGTTTTTGGTGGTGCTGATCGGGATCCTGGTGTCGCTGGTGCCGCCGGGGGACTCGACGGACAAACTCGGATTCGAGTTGAAGCTGGTGGTGGGGACGGTGGCTTCCGTGCTTTTGGGGTTGATTCTGTATTGGCGTGGGGCGCGGGCGCAACGGTCAGAATAGCACTTCACAATTGTTCCACGTGGAACTATCACAATCCATTGTGATTACGCGTTGCCGTACTCAATCCATCGTCTTCAAATTCCGGTAGTTTCCCTGTTTTCAGGAGAGGGACTCAAAGCGCCCGTTGCGGTTTCGTGCAGCGGTGGAGGCCGTGCGCAGCGATTTCGGCGTGAGCAGTTGCACGGTGAGGGCGACGGCCGGAACAAGGAAGACGATGGAATTGAGCACCCACATTTCGGCTCCCGCGGCGATCTGGTCTTTGAGCGGCGAGAGCGAGGAGATGCGCGGCGCCCCGATGTAGGACACGTAGAGCACTTTGCCGGAGAAGGCCAGGGTGGCGGAGAGCACCGTGTTTACGATGTCCGCGCTAAGCAGGTAAGGGATCATGGTCCAGCGCGGCCAGCGAATTTGGGACGGCCAGGGCGCCAGTACCACCCACCAGAAGGCGATGGATGTGAAGAAGAAGCAGAGGTGCTCGAATTCGTGGATGGTTTCGGAGAGGAATGTGAGTTCGAACATTATGGGGACGTGCCACGCGAGGTAGGCGATGTTCATGGCGAGCCACGCGGCGACCGGGTGGGTGATGAAGCGGGCCACGGCATGAAACCAGCGCGCGCGCAGCAGCGGGCCGATGGGGAACCTGATGAAGATTTGCGGAAGACCGCGGAGGAACGGAACCGTGGGCGCGCCAAGTACGATGAGCGGCGGCGCAATGGACATGAGGATGAAGTGCTGAATCATGTGCGCGGCCAGCAGGTATTCGTCGAGCGCGTCAAGGGGCGAGGCTAGGGCGATCCAGAGGGAGAGAATGCCGGCGATGAAACATGCGGCGCGCCACGGGGGTAGTTTGTGGGGGCGGGTTCGGTGAATGACACGCCAGCCGCGGAGGTAAACGGTCAGCGTGAGGGTGAGGGCGAAGAATGGCGCCGGTGGAAACGACCACGCGGCGAGGATGTTGGTGGGGAGTGAGTCGGCGCCGAGGATGAGTTGCGGTAGCGGCATTCGTAGAGTTGATTCTAGTTTTTCAAAACGAGACCTGCGCGCTAGAGGAGACTCTGAGGAAAGCAGAAGAGCGGAGTTTCTCTTTTAGCACGTCAGCGTCCGCTTCGCGGACATGGCGAGTCAGCACGTTAGCTGGTTCCTCAACGTCGTGTCATTTGTCGGCATCGGAGGGGTTGGGTGGCGACATTCAAAGGCAAGAGCAGCCGCGGATCCTTCGACGCGCCCGCTGCGCGGACTTGCTCAGGAAAACAAGTCTGGGATTCTACTGCGAGGCGACCTGGCGGGAGGCGTCGGAGGCTGGGGGCTGGTAGTTGGGGTGGAGGGTTTCAAGGAAGCGGACGAGGGCGGTGGTTTCCGCGGGCGAGAGAGCGCTGCCGTAGGCCGGCATGTTGCCGCCGCCGAGCAGCACTTGCCGGTATAGCTGATCTTCTGTCAAGCGCGTGGCGACGGTATCGAGTGCGGGGCCGCGCTGGCCGCCGACGCCGCCCAGGGCGTGACAGTTGCGGCATTGTTTCTCCTGCAGCACGTTCGCTCCTTGTCGCTGAAGGGGCGTGCGGTTGCGCAGAAGTTCGACGGGGACGGCCGCGCCGCTCCATGCGTTCATTTGCGGGCTCCACGGCGTATAGGTGCCGAGATTGGTGAGCTGCGCGAAGGCTACGGCCAGGAACATGACGGTTGCCACCGCGACGGGACGGCGAGCCCAGCTCTTTTCGCCCACGCCGGCGATGAGGGGAAGAGCGATGAGTGCGGCGATGGCGACTACGGGGACAATGAGGATAAAGGGTGTTTCAAGATCGGCGGGAAGGTAGGAGAGGACGGTGTAGATCCAGAGGAAGAAGAAGTCGGGCTTGGGAACGGTGCTGATGATGGTGGGGTCGGGAACGCCCTTGGGCCCGTACGGTCCGAAGAATGCGGCGCACACGGCGACGGCGAGGAGGATGGCGGCAGAGAAGAAGAGGTCTTTCCAGACGGCGCCTGGAACGAAGGGAATGCCGTCTTTGTGGGCCAGCTCGTTGTATTCCTGGATGTAGGTCTCGCGGCGGACGATGCGGCCGGGCATGGGCCACTCGTTGACGCCGAGCTTGAGCACCATCCATACGTGCAGAGCGGTGAAAGCGAGCAGTGCGCCGGGAATGACGAAGACGTGGAGCGCGAAGAAGCGGGTGAGTGTGGCGCCGTTGATGATGGGGCCGCCCATAAGCAGGTCGACCAGCGCGCCGCCGATGACGGGGACGCGTCCCATGATGGAGACGCCGATGCCGAGGCCCCAGTAAGCATCCTGGTCAAAGCGGAGGACCTGGCCGGTGAAGGCCATGCCGAGGGTCATGAGGAGCATGAAGACGCCGACGATCCAGGTGAGTTCGCGGGGAAACTTGTAGGCGCCGAAGAGAAAGACCTGCGCCATGTGGATGAGCACGACGGCGACCATGAAGTTGGATCCCCAGCCGTGCATTGCGCGGAGAAACCATCCCAGGGGCAGCGAATGATTGAGCAGTTGCAGAGAATCCCACGCGTGCGCGGCAGAGGGCGTGTAGACGATGGCGAGAAGGATGCCGGTGACGACCTGCAGGATGAGCAGCGTGAGGCTGGCGCTTCCGAAGACGTACCACCAGCTCGCGGTGCTTTTGGGCACCGGATGCAACACGGCATCCTTGACGGGGCCTTCGAGTTGGACGCGCCGTTCTACCCAATCGTAGAGGCGCTGGTACCAGGGTGTTCGGACGGCGGACATGGATTGATCCTCGAAACCAATGCGGGCTCGATGGGGTTGGTTGTGGACGGATAGGGGCTGTTGGCGGCCCGATTGCTTAGCGTGGGAAGCTGGCCCGCCTTGATCATGAGCTTGCCGTTTTCAAGTTTGAATTCATAGGTGAAGAGACCGCGCTCCGGAGGGCCGGAGGCGCGGCTGCCATCGGCGTAATAGACGCCGCCGTGACACGGGCACATGAAGAGCTGCGACTCGGAGAACCACCGCACGGGGCAACCGAGGTGGGCACAGTTGATGGCGAAGACGGTGAACTTTCCTGGCTCGGAGCAGCGGACGTACGCGGGGATTTTGCCGGTGGCTCCGTCCCAGGAGTCGGTAAAGGGATTGCGGAAGGTAACGAGCTTGGTCTCGCCGGGAGGAAAGTCGGAGGCGTTGCCGATTTCGATCCAGGCGCGATATTGATTGCGCCGCAGGACCGGGCCGAGCAGGTAGACGACGACGGGCGCGGCGATGGCGGCTGCCACCGCTGCGTTGAGCGCGATGCCAATGTTCATCAGGAATGTTCGCCGCGATTGGCGCTCTCGCTCGAGCGTGTCTTCCTGTTGCTGTGGGCTCGGCGGAGGGAGTTTCTCATCCATGATTGATCCTCCGGAGATTCTTGACCCTTGTCATGGTTTCACCGTGGGCGGCTGCGATGCGGGGTTCAGATTTGGATAGGGTGCGCCGGGAAGCAAGGGCTTCTGGGCCATAAGCCAGGCGCTGACGTTGGTGATTTCGTCGTCGGTGAGCGGGTGACCCTGAATATGATTGCGCCAATCGGGCTGGCCGATGTCGGGGCGGCCGGCGATGACGACGGTGCGAATGGTTTGCTCGTTGATCAGCGCCAGGAGCGAGCCGTCGAGGATGGGACCGTCCTTCCCAGGTTGCTGCGCAGTGGCTCCGTGACAGCTTGCGCAGGCAGCCGTGTAGACCTGCTGGCCCTTGCTCACATCGCCGGGATGCGAGGCCTTGTAGGGCGGGGGCGTTTCGCCTGCGAAGGCGTCCGGCTTGCGCCAGCGGGTGCGCATTCCCTGCACCAGCGCTTCGATTTGTCTGTCAGTGAGTTCGCCGCCGCTGGCAACGCTGAAGGCGGGCATCAGTGTGCCTTTGTCGCCGTTGGCAATGGTGTCGCGCAGCGTGGCGTCATCCACCAGCGCCTGGTATTCGGGATTGGCAAGGTCGGCCGCGGCGCCGTTCTCGCCCTTGGCGCCATGGCATCCGGCGCAGTGTTCGCCGTAGAGGGCGTCGAAGGAGACGACCTCTTCCGGGCGCGGAACCTCCGGACCAGCCTTGGGCTTGCCGGGCAAGTCGCACCCGGCGAGCGCCAGCGGGGCGAAAAGACACGCGCAGAGAAGGGACGATCTCATCGCTTGTTCTCATCCCCCTCATGCCCGCGATGCAGCCCCGGGGCCTCAAGACCGAGGCGGACTGCCAGCGGAACCTGGGCAAGCCGCTCTAGGTGGCCGAGCCTGGTAACGGTGTAGCCGGCCACGAGTCCGAAGAAAACCTGCGAGGCGGCAAACGACCACCAGTCAATGTGGTCGGCAAGGAACGGATTCACGATGCCGAGCACGCTGTGAAGCAGGCCTGTCCACAGCGCGGGTGCGATGATGCCGCCGAGCAGGATGGGGCGCCTGGGCCACATGGGCAGCATGGCGCCGTAGAGCACGCCGACGAGTAGCGTGGTGGCGCCTTGAATGATATTGGCGGTGAGGAAGGCGCTGAGACGGAAATGCATCATCTCATCCATGGTGGGATTTTGCCACTCGCCGACGCCCGCGCCGCCCAACAGGTTCACGACGTACCAGATGCTGTGGTAGCGAATGAGTCCGTAGATCTCCGCGGGGATGACCATGGCGATGCCGCCGGCGATGCCACCCTTGATGCCGCTGGAGATGGGGAAGGTTTCAAGCGGCAGCTGGGCGCGGTGGGTTTCGTCGATCTCAATGCGCGCGACCTTCTCGAATTCGGGAACAAAAGAGATGATCTCCTCGGTAACGGGGACATCTTCGTGAGCCTCATGCGGGAGCACCTGGCGAAACCAGCCAACGGCGGACACGAGGGCGAGCGCGCCGCCGAGGTATCCAAGCGAAGCAGAGGTGACGAGGGATGCGCAGACAAGGATGACGCCGAGCGCCATGAGAAATGGCCACGCCGTGGGCGCGGGCAGATGCACGGCATGGGTTTCCAACTCACCGACGTTGACGGGATCGGGTGCGGGTTGACGGGGATCTGCCACGTTGCTCATCGGCCCACCAGGTAAACAACGGTGAAGACGACGACCCAGACGGCGTCGACGAAGTGCCAGTAGAGCGCGAGGACCTTGACGCGATAGGCGTGTTCGGGTCGAAGGTGGCGGGTCAGCGCGAACGAGAGCGTGATGAGCATCATGAGCAGGCCGACGACGACGTGGGTAGCGTGGAGGCCGACCAGAGAGTAGTAGGTGGTGCCGAAGAGATTGGTGCTGATGGTGAGGTGATCGTAGACGATGAGCTTGTACCATTCGGCCGCGGTGCCATAGAGGAAGGTGAGCCCGAGGAGGATGGTAACGGCCCACCACAGACGGAAGGCAGCCATGCGCGCGTGCTCGATGGCGTGCTCGGCGAGCCAGATGAAAAAGCTCGAGGAGAGCAGGCAGGCGGAATAGAACCAGGGGATTTCGAGAACCTGTTTGGGCGTGGGGCCGCTCACGTCGCGACCGATGTAATAGAGATACGCGACCACGAAGATGGTGAAGATTGCCGACTCGGCAACGATGAGGCTGCTCATGGCGATCATGCCGCGCGATGGCAGCCGCCACTCGGTGTCGGTGTTCGCGTGTTGAAGAGGGACGGTGGCCATGGGTGTCCTTGTTTATTCGAATGCGGAATCGGGATCCTCAGGGTGTTTCAGGTCCCAGAGGGGACGGCGGCTTGCGACTTGAGGCTCGACGGGGAAGTTGTAATCGGGCGGCGGAGAGGACGTGGCCCACTCGAGAGTCCAGGCGTCCCAGGGGTCGGGGCCGGCCTCGGCTCCGCGGAAGTAGGAGTGGACCATGTTGTAGACGAGGATGAGCACGGCGATACCCTGGATGGCGCCGCCTGCGGAGATGACGGCGTTAAGGGTGTTCCATCCGCGATCGGGCTCGTAGGTATAGATCTGCCGTGGCATGCCAAGCAGGCCCGGGAAGTGCATGACGTCGAAGGTGAGATGGAAGCCGATGACCATGAGCCAGAAGTGCCATTTGCCGAGGCGTTCATCGAGCATGCGGCCGGTCATCTTGGGATACCAGTAATAGATGGCAGCAAAGATCATGAAGACGATAGCGCCGACCAGCACGTAATGGAAGTGCGCGACGACGAAGTAGGAGTTGTGCAGTTGCCAGTTCCACGCAGAGACGGAAAGCATGATGCCGGTAAGGCCGGCAATGACGAACTGTAGCAGGAACGCAATGGAGAACAACATGGGCGTGGCGAAGCGGATTTTGCCGCCCCACATGGTGGCCAGCCAGTTGAACGTCTTGATGCCGGTGGGGATGGAGACCAGCATGGTGGAAAGTGTGAAGAAAGCGTTGCCGAAGGACGTCATACCGATGGTGAACATGTGGTGGGCCCACACGCTGAGGCTGATGAAGGCGATGCAGACCGAAGCCGCGACCATGGCGGAGTGTCCGAAGATGGCCTTGCGCGAGAACACAGGGATGATCTCGTTGGCAAAGGCGAAGGCGGGGAGGACCAGGACATAGACTTCGGGATGGCCGAAGATCCAGAAGAAATGGGCCCAGAGGATCGCCGAGCCGCCGGCCTGGGTGTCGAAGAAGTGGCCGCCGAGGTAGCGGTCGATGAGGAGCATGGCCTGCGCGGCGGTGAGCGGGCTGACGGCCACGAGAACCAGGAATGCCACTGTGGCGTAGAGCCAGGGCAGCAGCGGGACGCGCATGAGCGTCATGCCTTTGCAGCGCATGCAGAAGAAGGTGGCAAGGATATTGATGGCTGTTCCGATGCTGCCGATGCCGCTGGCGAGAATCGCGATGGCCCAGTAGTCGACGGTGTGACCCGGGGAGAATGCCTTTTCGGTGAGCGGGTGCGTAGGCGAACCAAGCCACGTCAGGTGCGGTGCCGGTGCCGGCGAGGCCATTGCCGCCGATGAAGCTGTAGTAAAGCAGAATGCCGGCGAAGGCGCTGATCCAGAAGCTAAAAGCGTTGAGGCGCGGGAACGCCATGTCGCGCGCGCCGATCATCAGCGGCACAAGGTAATTGCCGAAGCCAAAGATAAGAGGCATTCCGACCAGGAACACCATGGTTGTGCCGTGCATGGTAAAGAGGCGGTTGAACGTGAACGGTGAGACGAAGGTGTTGTGGGGGACGGCAAGCTGGATGCGGATTAGCATCGCCTCGACGCCGCCGACCAATAGAAATACCAGGCCGAAAGCTATGTAGAGAATCCCGAGCCTCTTGTGATCGACGGTGACGATCCAGCTGTGAATGGTTTCGAGGTAGGTGCCCTTCGCCTCTTGAGAGGGAGTGCGATCGAGTCCCGCCTCGATTCCGTGCGCGGCTGGTATGCCTTGTGCGTCCATCGGCCTCTCCGCAGGTAGTTATTTCAGGGTGAGCAGGTACGCGGTGATCTGAGCGTTTTGCCGGTCGGTAAGGTGCATGGCCGGCATCAGGCTTCCGGGTTTGAATGTGCTGGGGTCGGTAATCCACGCCTGAAGATTGCCTGGGGTGTTGTCCGCCGCGCCTGCGGCCAGCGTGGCCCGGCTCATCAGATGGGTGAGATCGGGGCCGTAGCGGCCGTTGGCAACGGTGCCTGCGACGGTGTGGCAGTTGATGCAGGCTTGCTGTTCGAAGACGAGTTGGCCGGTGCGCGGATTCACATCATCAGAAACTTGCGCCAGTTGTACAGCCGGGGCTGACGGGGAAATCTCAGCCTGGGCCTGTTTTTGCGCTGCGACCCAGCGCTTGAAGTCATCCGGTGTGTCGACGTAGACGCGAAGCAACATCTTGGCGTGTTGCGCACCGCAAAACTGCGCGCACTGGCCCACGTAGAGACCCGGCTGCTGCGGGTCCATCCACATCTCATTGACTCGGTTCGGCAGCAGGTCGGTTTTGCCGGCGAGTTGCGGCACCCAGAAGCTGTGCATGACATCGGCCGACGTGAGCTTCATGAATGTGGGCCGCGGTGCCGAACTGCTGCTCACGGGTACATGGAGTTCATTGGCCGTGACCAGGTTGTAGTCGGGATAGCGGAACTCCCACCAGAACTGGTGGCCGATTACGATGAGGTTGAGTGCCGTCGGCGGCTTGGGAGCGTCCTGCACAGAGAAGAGTACGCGCGCCGTACCAAGGAAAAGCACGACGATGATCAGGATCGGGATGATCGTCCAGGAGAGCTCGATCTGGGTACTGCCGAAGACCTGGGGAGGCTCATTCATATCGCCGGGGCGACGGCGAAAGCGCACCAGGGCGTACACGAGAAGCACCGAGATTCCCGAGAAAATCAGGCCCGAAATGGCCAGCACAAAGAGTGCGAGCCCATTCAATTGATACGCGGGGGTTGAGTGCGGGGCGAAGATAGAAGTGGGTGAAGATTCATAGGCTCGCACCGGCGCGCACGCGAAGACCACGGCTGCTGCGATGAGCCGGGCGATGGCGAGAATCGGATTGAGTCGAATTCGCATTGCTGGCTTTGCGCTGTTGTTGACCGAGAAACACGGGTTCGATGCCCGTCGCTGAAAGACGGTTGCATTTTTTCCGGACAGGGGAGATGCAGCTGAAAAAGGCGACGCTGGTTGGCGGCGCGTACAGGGACGAAAGCCAAATCGCCCGACGCGGTTATCTTAACGCATGCCGGGTTTACGTTTCACTACGACTGTTCGCGGATAGGATTGCGGGCGGCTATCGCAACGAGTGGCCAGACAAAGACAGAGCAACCACCGCAACCCTGGCAATTCCCATGGCGGGAGTATAAATCTGCGGGCGATGACCCGGCTCATCGCCCGGCGGGATCGTCGGTTCATTTTTGCCGCGCGTTTAACTCCTCGAGCTTTTGCTTCAACTGCTCCAGCTTCTGCCCTGCTTCTCCAAGCTTGCCCTCGGCGGTAAGGCGCTGGTAATCCGCCAGGTCCCGCGCGGCGCCGCTAATCAAAGTATTTAAATCTGATGGCCCTTCTTTTCCCGGAGCCGGGGAAGTTGCTGGGGGTGCAGCATTCGAGGTCGCCGGCTCGGAACTGAGCGACGACGGCGCGCCGGCGAAGAGCGACTGCAGGGCGGCCTCAAATGTGGAGCCATAGGCGAGCTTGTCCTGAAGAGCGAGAACAACGAGACGCAATTCGGGCATGGGACTGCGTTCCGCCTGCAGGTAGATGGGCTCCGCGTAAATGAGAGCTTTGCCGCAAGGAATGACGAGCAGGGTTCCGCGGCGCACGTGCGAGCCCTGCTGGTTCCACAAAGTCAGCTGGCCGGAGAGCTGCGCGTTCTGATCGATGCGCGCCTCGATCTGCATGGGGCCGTCGACAAGGCGCGTCTTGGGGAAGTCATAGACAACCGACGTACCGTAGTTGGCCCCATCGCTGCGTCCTGCGATCCATCCGATGAGGTTGTTGCGATTGGCGGGCGTGAAGGGAAGAATATCGACGAACTCCACGTCGGGTTCCCCAGGCAGTTTCATGAGGACGAAGTTCGGCTCCATGGACTGCGCGGCTTGTTCGCCGTTCTGGCTCAAACCAACCTCGGAGGCGATGGTCCACAGATCTTCGCGGTTGTAGAAGACCACAGGATCCGTCATGTGATAGAGACCGTAGACCTGCGCCTGCAACTTGAGAAGCAGCTCCGGGTAGCGCACATGACGGCGAAGATCCTGCGGCATCGCAGATGCATCCTTGAAGAGCGACGGGAAAATGGCGCGATACGCCGCGATGATCGGGTCCTGCGCGTCGAAGACATAAAACGTCGTCGCTCCCGTGTAGGCGTCCACCACGACCTTCACGCTGTTGCGCATGTAGTTGACGAGATGGTCGCGGAGCACGTAGTGGCTTGCGTACGGGAATGTGTCGGCGGTGGTGAAGGCGTCGAGCATCCACGACAGCTTGCCGTCATCGCCCACCACGATGTAGGGATCGGAGTCAAAGGTGAGAAAAGGGGCCAGTGCGGCGACGCGGTCCTGTACGCTGCGGCGCATCAGCAATCGGCTTTCTGTGCCGATATCGTCGCTGAACGGAACCTTGCTGAGATCGCCGCGATCAAATGCAATCAGAATGCGGCGGATCAATCCGCCCATGGCGATGCCGCCTTCGCCTTCATACGATGTGAGGCTGTTGGTCTCGCCCTGCGGGTAATTGAATTCCTTCTGCCGCGTCTTCACATATACGTCGGTGTCAGTAAGCTGGCCAAAGTAAACTTCAGGGCGGTTGACGCTCACACCCGCCACTGTACTCTGGATGGGCATGTTGCTCAGGATCAGGTTAGGGAGTCCTTCTGGAGTGAAGCCGTTCACGGGGTTCATGGTGATGCCGTAACCATGCGTGTAGATCAGTTTTTCGTTGATCCAGTTGCGGCTGCTCTCGGGTAGCTTTTCCACGCTCAATTCGCGCGCGGCAAGCATCACTTCGCGCGTCTGTCCGTCGATTGCGTAGCGATCGATGTCCACATCGGGAAAATCGTAGTAGGTACGAATTTCCTGAATCTGACGCAGGGTGTCGCGAAGCGCCTGCCAATCCCACAGGCGGATGTTCTGCAGCGTAGTTTGATTGTTCGAAGGGTCGGCCGCTTCGACCGAGATCTCCGCTGGAAATTCATGCTGCGTAATGCGGTCAAGGCCGTAGGCCTGGCGCGTGAAGTCGATGTTGTGGGCAATATATGGCTGTTCGCGTACCAGCTGATTCGGCTTGACGATGAAGCTGGAAACGTACCACGCTGCGATCTGCACGATGAAGTAGCAGAGAACAGCCGGGACGGGCGCGAGCACCAGCCAGCGAAGCCGCGGTCGAGAGACCCAGTTGAGGGCGGCGAGAGCGGCGCCGAGAATCAGCGCGCAGCAGACCGCGAGCATTCCTCCAAGGATTACGTGGGCGTCGGTGTACGTGATGCCGCCGAATACCGTGTGATCCTCGAGCAGCAGTTCGATGCGGCCAATGTAGACGCGCATGGCGATAACCAAAAGCAAGAAGGCGACCGCGATGGAGAATGTGCGCCACGGCAAAGGCAGGGATCGATCAAATCCACCCGATGATAGCCGGCTTCCCGTCGAGATGAGTACCAGGAAGACGGCTGATGCGCACATCAGGACGGCCAGCATCAGCAACCATCCGGAGAGGGTCTGCCATGCTGGCAGCGTGAACAGGTAGAAGCTGAGCGGATGGGCGAAGATGGGATCTGTGGGCCCGGCGGCGGTTTGCGGCTGGAACCAATACAGCGCGAAGCGCGGCCACTCGGCCTTCATGGCGGCGCCGGCGCCGAGGGCAACGAGGACTGCGACGATGAGGCCACCGATGCGAAGGGCAGCTTCCACGGGCAAGTTGATGACGCGACTGCCGATGACCATCGTTCCGGCGCTGCGCAGATCGGGTGCGGCGGCGCGCAAAAGAAGCCGAAACCACCCGTACAAGAGGAGAAATGTGCAGGCCGCGAATACGCCGAAGACGATCCATCCAAGAGTGATGGTCTTCCAGAAGACCTGGCCGTATCCGAGGGACTCGAACCAGAGCGTCTCCACATAATAGGAGACGGCGGTACGCGCGCTGAATAGCAGAACGACAACAACAAAAAAGAGGAACAGCCACAGGCGGCGATGCCGCGGGCGCAGACTCGACTGCGAGGGTAAGAAGATTGTTTCGTGCATCGATTAGCCAGCTTCCGCCGGAAACAGGGGAGAGTCTCTGGCAGACGCAATTGTAACGCCGAGGGTGTCATGAAATTGTGTGGGACGCTACTCCCGCGTGGCGTTCTCGGTGGCGTCCCACCCGTCGGGACCGATGCTCAACGCCGCTGCCGCAACGTTCTGTTCAAGATGCGCGATCTTCGAGGTGCCTGGAATGGGCAACATCACCGGCGAGCGATGCAAGAGCCAGGCGACGGAAAGTTGCGGGACTGTGATGGAGTAGCGCGCGGCGATCTGGGCGAGCACTTTTACGGCCGGTTGGTCCTCTTTCATCAACTTGCCGCCCGCCATCGGATACCAGGGCAGGAAGGCCATGCCCTGCTGCTCGCACCAGTTGAGCGCATTCTCATGGCGCCGGTCGGCCAGCGAATAGCGATTCTGAATACTCACGATGGGCACGATTCTGCGTGCCTGTTCGATCTCCGCGGGTGTCACCTCGCTCAGGCCGATGTGCCGAATCTTGCCCTGTTCCTGCATTTGCTTCAGCGCACCGAGGCTCTCTTCCAGCGGCGTGCGCGGGTCGATACGGTGCAATTGATACAGCTCGATGCGCTCGAGTTTCAGGCGGCGCAGGCTCATTTCCACACACTGGATCAAATAGCCTGCGCGGCCTACATACTCGGTCTTCGCCGGCCCCTGGCGCGTAATGCCACCCTTGGTGGCGATAACCGAGTCCGGCAGGATACGGGTGTAGCGCCTCCGCGATGAGCCGCTCTGCGATCTCCGGGCCATAGGCGTCCGCCGTATCAATCAGGTTCACACCGAGTTCCACTGCGCGGCGCAGTACCCGGCGCGCTTCTTCGGGATCATTGGGTTCGCCCCACGCGCCCTCGCCAACCAGGCGCATCGTTCCGTAGCCGAGACGGCGAACGGGCAGGTCGCCGCCGATCAGAAAAGTCCCGCTTGCTGCCGCAGAGAGTTCACTCATGGCTAATGAGATGCTATCGAGTCACCGTTCCGTGGCACAATCGCAACATGCGCTTCCGCGGCGGAACCGGCCCTGTCGCTGGTGCGTATCCATTGGTGTAGAAAGGGAGAGTCACCCATGAGCGGCATTCCATACCCAAACACGCAGGCTATCTTCTATGAGCAGTACGAGGCCGCGCGCCGCGACGAGGTAGTGGGTATTCTTCTGGCGTTGTTCCTCGGAACCTTCGGAGTGCACCACTTTTACCTGCGCCGCACAGGGCTGGGCATTCTCTATTGCTGCTTCTGCTGGACCGGGATTACGACGGTGCTGGGTTTCATCGAGTGCTTCTTCATGCCGGGGCGCGTACGCGAATTCAATGCCATCCAGGCCGCCGGCATTGCGGCCGCGCTGGGCATGTCGGTTCCTCAGGGTTGGGGGTACCCTGGCAATGTGGCCGCGAATGTCCCGCCCGCTGGCGCGAGTCCGGCGGCGGCTCCGGCTCCCGCCTCAACACTTCCGCTGGCTGGAACGCTTCTGGCCTGCCCGCGCTGCCATCAGACCAACGTGACTGGATCGCGCTTCTGCTCCGCCTGCGGCGCCACGTTGTAGAGGAAATGCCATCGGCAGGCAGCGCATCTTTTGGTAAGCCTCGCAAATCAGTAGTAATCTGCGCAACTCAGGTAGTATCCGCACCGGGTACAGACAAGCTTGCAGCGATGGCCCTCGAGCCGGTGCCCGCACGTGGGGCAGATCTGGCAATGATGATCAACGGAATCAGCGGCGGTCGAGCTGTTCATCACAGCCGTTTGTGAAAACTCAGCGGCAAAATCCGGATTGAAAGCGGCGGGAAGCTGCGGCAGCATGGCTGAGAGGTTAGCATGGGGAGGTGGGCTTTTTTGCCGCGGAGACTCGCGGCGGTGCCCGAAGCATTAACCCTGGGTCCGGCAGAACGCCGCCTGCATCAGAATCCCCGGCGCAGGCATCATAGGGCCCAGCGGCAAACCTGAATGAAACCCCCCACCCAAGGAGGAATTGCATGGCAAGCAAGGCAAGTGCGGTTTGGACCGGTTCACTGAAGGAAGGCAAGGGCACAATTTCGACGGCAACGGGCGTGCTCAACAACGCCAATTACTCGTTTGCCACCCGTTTTGAAGGCGCCACCAGCGGCACCACGCCGGAGGAACTGATTGCGGCGGCACATGCCAGCTGCTTCTCCATGGCGCTCGGTGCGCAATTGGGCGGCGCGGGCCTAACACCGGAGAAGATCGAGACGCACGCGGCGGTTACGCTTGCGAAGGTCGACGGCGGATTCGCGGTGACCAAGATCGCCCTCACCACCACGGCCAGTGTTCCCGGCGCGACCCAGGAGGTATTCGACAAGGCGGCCGCCGACGCCAAGGCTGGATGCCCCATCTCCAAACTGTTCGCCAACAACACGCAGATCGAGCTTGACGCCAAGCTGGTTTAAAGCTGCAAGCGCAAGTCCAAGGCCGGTTCGCAATGCGGGCCGGCCTCTGTACTTCATGGATGAAGACGATGAAGACTTACAAGTTCTCAGCCCGTATTGAAGCCGGAGATGGCGGCGGAGCCGGCGTGACCTTCCCTT
This sequence comes from uncultured Acidobacteriota bacterium, assembly GCA_963744185.1. GTDB lineage: Bacteria > Acidobacteriota > Terriglobia > Terriglobales > Acidobacteriaceae > Telmatobacter. The sequence goes on from CAVUSR010000007.1 coordinate 197,938, forward strand.
ACGACGCGGAGAAGGAGTTCGGCACGAGGGGTGCAGTTCCCGTAAAAGCCACCTTCGACGGAGTGCCTTACTCCGGTTCGCTGGCAAAATGTGGACCGGGCCAGCACATGCTCGGGATCCTGAAGTCGATCCGCGCGCAAATCGGCAAAGGGCCGGGAGACTCGGTTGACGTTGTGGTGTGGAAGGACACCGCAGTGCGCGCCGTCGAGGTTCCAGGGGAATTCGAAAAGCTCCTGAAAAAAGAAGGCCTGATGTCGACCTTTGAGAGGCTTAGCTTCACGCATCGTCGTGAGTACTGCCGTTGGATCACCGAGGCCAAGCGCGACGAAACGCGAGTGAAGCGGCTTGATAAGGCAGTGGAAATGCTGCGTACGGGTCTGAAGACGCCCGATTGATTGGTCCGGAATTTCAATTCAAAAGTTAGGGGACGCCAGATTAGGGATGACCTTTTGCGCAATCAAGGTATCGGCTACTTTGAGTCCCCGGGCGCCTTTGTCATAGCAGCGAATCGTATCCAAAATCACGCGCGCCCAATCTGTCTCAGCTTATTTGACACCGCTGGCGGCATTTGCGAGACTTGGAGATGCTGCCGGACCGGCAAGAGTCGCCGGATCTGTGTCTTGTGCCGAAGTGGCGGAATTGGCAGACGCGCGTGGTTCAGGTCCACGTACTCGCAAGGGTGTGGGGGTTCGAGTCCCTTCTTCGGCACCAATGGTCTTTAGCGATATCCACTTCTTTCCTTTTGGTCACTTTTACTTTTATTCGTGCCCGCCGATTCCCGGTGGCATGCAGTCATTGCAGCCCGTTTTTCCCTTTCATACGGGCCTCAGGACGGCGCCCGCGGGCCTAGCCCACAAATTCTGCGGTTCTCTATCGGCCCATCAACAAAATTGAAAAGAAATGGATAACCTCACCTAGTGGACGAGGATTACTCCCGTTCGTGCGACAGGTTATTAGGGCGCGGTAGGCGCCTTGCCCCGCACGGCAGGGCGCCTACCGGTTTCGGCTCAGAAGGTTATTTTTCCGGTGAGCTGAATGTTGCGGTTACCCGATCCCTGGAAGTAAGCCCCACCGGCCGCTGCGCTTCCCGCGTTGCCCCCCGCGAAGTAGTTAGTCAGGAACGTGTTGGGAAGGCCGAACGCCGGCAGTACGCTATCGTCCAAATTGGCGTCTGGCGTCCCATAGTAAGCCCGGTTTAGCACATCGAATGCGCTCACTTGCAAAAGCATGTTCACGTGTTCAGTCAGCTTGAAGTTCTTTCCAACCGTCAGATCGACGTTATTGAAGCTGTCGCCGCGCAGCGTGTTACGACTCACGCCAGGGAAGGGGTTGTTAAGCGCGAGAGCTTCATACTTGTTGTTCCAGAGCCAGTGGAAGGTGTCGCGCGACTGCGTGGCCCCGGTGCTGTAATTCACATAGCTGCCTCCGACGTTGATGCCGACTGAGTTATAGGGCGCCTTTGAATTCGCAAGGATGGGACGGCATTGGTTGAACCCGATGAACGACAGGGCAAACCCAAAGTCGCAGAAGTTCGAGGTTGCCATTGGATCATTGGGATTCGGCAAAAGTCCAGGCACGTTGGCCGCTGACGGGACGAGTTCCTGGAATGGTGTGAGAGGTTGACCACCGTTGTACTGATAGAACGCGTTGAAAAAATAGCCGCCCAGCGCCCGTCCAAGGAGCCCATGCTGGCTTGAGAACCAGGGCTCGTTATACGCCATCTGGATACCCAGGACATTGGGATAGGAGTTGCCGCTAACTCCGCGCTCAGCCGAATTGGTGTTCAGCGGATTTTGTGCAAAGGCACTGGTGGTGCCTCCGCCTGCGGTTGAAAAGATCTCGCTCACATTGTCGATCCCGCGGCTGAAAGTGTAGCTGGCAGTCCCCGTGAAGTGGTGGAAGTTTCTCAATGTGAGAGAGGACTGGAGGGCGTTATAGATCAAGAACGCGGTGTTGCTGACAGTGTTGACGGCGTTGTAGCCGCAATTCGGCCGAGTGTAGCCATTGGCGGTCGTGTCGGTGCAAAGGCTTGTCCCCGATCCGTAGCCGGAAAAGGCATTTTGCACATCGAGGATGTCGGGATTGCTGTTCAACGCCTGGAACTGGTCAAAGGTGTGGTGGCCGACATAGCGGACCTCCGCGACGGCCGCCGGGAGAACCTGATATTGCAGACCGAGCGTGTAGGTCTCCGCCATAGGGTTCTTGAAACTGGTGGGAACCAGGGTGATCGGATTCAGGCGGGGGTCGCCACCCGTCGGAATGAACTGCGTGTCGGCCGCTTGAATGGTTGTGAAATTCCAACCGTTGGCCGGGGTGCAGTTGATCGAGACACCATCGCAACCGATGAGACCCGCGTTTACAAGAGGCGCGCTCTGCGCGGCGTTAAGGAAGATGTTGTAAAACGCTGGATCGACATTGATTGCAAAGCCCGCGTGCACCACCGCTTTCTTCGCGAAATCGGGAGTGTAGGCCAGACCCACACGGGGCTCCACATTTCTGTAGTTCGGGTTAATGTAGGGGAACGTCGTAGCCGAAAGCGGCAGGCTAGTGCTCCAGAACGGATGCGGGCCTGTCTGCTGCTTCACGCTTTCGTCATGCAGAAGATTGACGCTCTGCCCAAAGTACTCGTAGCGCAAACCCAGGTTCAGAGTAAAGTTTGGCCGCACCTTCCAGTTGTCCTGAACGTAGAATGCAACGTCGCCTTCCGTGAAAGGAACCGTGGGATTCCCCTGTGCGAGCGAAAGTTCGCCCACTCCTTCCAACATACCGGTCAGGCCGTTCGTGGCTGCCGTCATCTGGCTGGGCGAGTACTGGGCTGGAAAACGCAGGGGGATCGGCTGGCCGGCATTCGCACCGGAATTGTAGGTCGCAACACCCGGGGTGAAATTGAACGTTCCTTCCAGGTTGGGGATGCCGCCCGCCGGCGAGTTCTGGTGATCGAACTCTCCGCCAAAAAGGATGGTGTGGCGTCCACGGGTCCAACTCGCGTTGTCCTGAACCTGATTCATCTTGAGAAAGCGCCCTTGCGGAAAACCGCCGCTGGTAAGAGGGTCGGCCCCGTATCCGAAGCTGACGTTCGCGCCGCCGCCCAAGGCACCCAGACCCACTACCGAGGAACAGGGTCCGAAATTGGTGACGGTGCAGTTCGGAATAGCGCCGCCCTCAAACCCAATGTGAGATTGCTGGAAGCCGTAACGCAACTGATTGACGATTGAAGGGGAGAAGGTGCGCGTCCAGTCTCCGCCAACCTGGTGTGTTTTACCGTTCACGTTTGAGTAACCGCCCGACGCAATACCCGCAGCGGTGTAGAGGTAATATGCGGGGAGGAACGGATTGTTCTGATAGTCGTAACGAAGATAGAGGCGGTCCTTGGGCGTCAACTGATAATCGATGCGCCCGAGTTCTTCTTCATCAAGGATCGACGCATTGAGATTGCGCTTGAACTCCGAAACCTCAACATTGGCGGTGGTGGTGCCGTCAGTTACTTGAACTATCGACGGAGTACCAAAGAACGATGGACTTCCTTGTTTGAATGCCGCCGGCCCATAGTTCGTCAACTGGGTTACTCCAGGATTGTTTGGAAAGGCCGACTGCAGGGTTGCCAATCCGTTCGCGTCGGGCAGCACCGCTCCACCGGAGGTGTTTACGGAGCCTGCCTGGTATTCATGGGTCCAGAACGTGCTGCCGAAGAAGAAAAGCTTATCCTTAATGATCGGGCCGCCAAGCGTACCGCCGTAGTTGTTCTGAACGAATCTTGGCACGGTAATCAGGCTGCAATTATTGGCCTGTGCATAGGCCGCGCTTGATCCAGACGGACAGAATCCATACTGTGGGTCTTTTTGCGCCGACAAAAGCGACGAAAGAAACGATCCCGTATACATCTCAAATCCGGACCCGTGGAACGCATTCGTGCCGTTCTTGGTGATGTAATTCACGACACTGCCCATGTTGCGGCCGTACTGGGCGCCGAAATCGGTTGTGATGATCTGCAGTTCCTGAACGGAGTCCTGGTTGGAGAAAAAGAAGCTTGGACCCCCGATCATGCTGTCATTGTTCCCTTGGCCATCAATCTCGGAATTATTGGAGCGGCCGCGCTCGCCATTCACTGAGTAGTTCGCACCATTGGTGTTTGAGAAGTTGTCCATGTGGGTCTGGACAACGCCCGGGACTATCAGGGTCGCATTGTCCATCGCACCATTTACGGGGAGGTTGGAGACCTGCTCGGCGTCCATGACGAGCTCGCCCTGGGATGACTCCGTGTTGATCAGTTCCGCCGCGCCACCCTGGACCTCGACAGTCTGTGCGGACGAGCCGGGGGTGAGGGCATGCTTACCCAGAGAGGTCGCATTCCCGGCGATTACCTGCACGTGGCTTACACGTCCAAGACCAAAGCCAGAAGCTTCGATAGTGACGGTGTAGGATCCCAGGGGGACATCTGAAATCAGGAAGCTCCCGTCCCCGTTTGACTTTGCCTGCAGAGCCGTGCCAGTGCTCTCGTTGGTCGCAACAATTGCTGCCCCGGGAATCACAGCACCTGTCGGATCAACCACTGTTCCGGTAATTCCGCCGGTGATAATGCCTTGGGCAAAAGCGCCCCGGCAACTCGCGAATCCCAAGCCGGCCAAGACGGCAACAACAAGGACCAATAGGCGATTCCATGTGCCAAATAAAGTAGTCACGGTGACCTCCTGTGAACGGTGGGGGAAAGAAAGCAGAACCTTCACGACAACATCCGCGAGATTTCAGTGCACCCGGCGAACCGCTCAGAAGACCCTCTGGCCATTTTGTGACCAATTGCATTTCCTTGCAGGGAGGTGTCGAGATTGCGGGACGAAGAGCAGAGTGCCTCGAGCGAACGGAGAGCGCTTAGACGCAGAGAATCCAGATTCTGGAATCTTCTCGACTTTCTTGTCTATTAATTACGAGAGGGGGCGACTGGGAGGATTCGCGATTTGTGGCTTGTGTCAGCGCCGCCAGTCCGCCGGAAGAAACCTCAGGGGCAAGACTTACCGGCACGGGCCTGCAATCACATCATTTCAAATGGGAACAGAAAAATGCGGTGGGTATCTGCGCGATCACGCAGCCTCACCGGCGCATGGTGAATGGCCAAATCGGCGCACGCGACGAAGCCGGTCCGCATTTCATTTCGTGACTGCATTCATTTCGAGGTAACCTTGCGGCGCGATTCCGAATGCGTCTGCCACGCGATTGAAGAAAGCAAACATGGCGGTGATGTAGACGGCCTCGGCGATCTGAGGCTCGGTCCAGCCATGATCGCGAAGCAGCTGCACGTCTTCTGCTGTCGTACGATAGGCCGCCTCAGTCACCTTGGTTACATAATCCAACAGGGCGCGATCGGCCGGGGTCAATTCCGCCTCATCGAGTTTGCCGCGGGCCAGAGCCTGGACAGTTTTTTCTTCTGCTCCCTGAACACGCAGGAAGTAAGCATGCGAGTCCAGTCAATAGGGGCATCGGTTGAGCCATGAGACCCAACTGGCGATGCTCTCCTTGGTGCGGCGATCAAGATGGCCTTCAGAAAAATGGACGGTGTCGCTGAACCGGATTACTTCGCGCAGGAAATCGGGCCGATGGCTGAAGCATTTGAGAATGCCGGGCATTTTCTGGCGACCGGACTTCTGCCGCCATTCGTCGTAAACCTTCGCCACTTCGCCGGTTGCGTCGGCGTCTTCAATCAGGTCGATCTTGGTCTTGTCGCCATCCATGATTCGTTTCTCCGGCAATATTTCGCAATATAGCACGCGATCGAGTCCATCAGAAGAGCCTTAGGGTTGGGGAGTACTACAGCACGACTCGATGGTCGTCTTGCTTGCGGGTCACCCTCTCCCGATCGAGGTACTCGAGCAAAGGTATCGCGTATTTACGGGACAAACCGGTCAACTCCTTGAATCGAGCAACGTCGATCCTTTCGCCGCGCAGAGTTCGAATCCTCTGCGCCAAGTCAGTCAAGGCCTGCGAATGGAAAAACACGGCTTCGTTTCCCAGTTTCACCAGCCTCTTTTCACGGAGTAGCGAAGTAATGAGCCCGCGGATCTCCCCAAGCGGAATGGCCAAGCGCGCCGATAGCTCCTCTGGTGATGGGGTGGCAAGTCCGGCCGCTTCATAAGCCGACAAAATTGCAGACAATCGAGCCCGATCCGGATCACTTCGATCGCGGCCGAACCCAAAGATCAGTTCGTTTTGCAGGCAAACCTTCTTCTCCCGTGCAAGACGCATGAGGGCAAATTCGAATACCTCGGCACCCAGGCGGGCGTTGCTCTTGAGTTCCGATCGTTTCAATCCGTGGGAGCTGCTTTCTTTGGTGGAGTTCTCGAAAGTGCGAAACACAAGAGCAACGCACTCGTCCATCGCTTCAGCGGTCAGAAGGAGGTCACCCGGAAGAGAGAGGAGTTTCTCCTCTTTGATGAGAGGCGCCAGCAGCCGAAGGATTGCGGGAGGTTTCGTTCCTGTCTCGTGAGAAATGTTCTGAAGAGTAATTCCAGCCATGCCGCGCCTGGCGATTCTTAGATGAATTTTCTGGATGGTTGAAGCTTCGGCAATCTGTTCCAACCAGGACTGGGACGCGGCTTTTCGGAGTCGAGAAAGAGGGTGAGCGTCGAGCACCCGACCTCCACCAATGGTCGAAACCGGCGTGCCATGACGCAATACGAACCTGTCTCCTGGAAGAAGAACGACCGGCTTGCTCAACCGGAGCCGGGCAAGTCGACGGTTGCCAGGTTCAATTGGCTGGTATCCATAAAGAGACACTGCGGCCATGCATTCGGAAGCGAACGCGTGAAAGTGGACTCGGGCGCGATGTTTCAGTGCCGCCGAGTGGGGCAACAGATCTATCTCGACGTCGATTGTATCGACCGCAGATACGGTTGACGCTTCGACAAGTGTATCGCCGCGTTGGAGATCGGATGCTTCAATACCCGCGAGGTTGAGAGCGACTCGAGAGCCTGCGTGCGCAACGTCTTCTGCATGACCGTGAATTTGCATCCCGCGGATTCTGGCAGGTCGGGTTCCAGGCTCGATGACGACTGTCTGCCCGGTCTTGAGGCTTCCAGCAATCATTGTTCCGGTGACTACCGTCCCGTAGCCTTTCATCACAAATGCTCGGTCGATGGGGATTCGAGGCGCCGCTTCCACATCCCGGGATGGAATGCGTGCGGCCAGTGAGGCAAGCTCTTGCCGAAGCCGTTCAACCCCGGTTCCGGCGAAGGCGCTCACGGGAATGATCGGGGCGTGCTCACGGGCAAGAAAGGTGTTGTTCAGGAACTGCTCGATATCGCGACGCACCTCATGCAGTCTTTCTCCGCCGACGGCGTCGCACTTGGTGATGACGGTGATGCCGCGTTCAATGCCCAACATCGCGCAGATGGAAAGATGCTCTTCGGTTTGCGGCTTTACGCCTTCTTCGGCTGAGATAACGAGCAGGACGGCATCAATGCCACCGGTGCCGGCGAGCATGTTGCGAACGAAGAGCGCGTGACCCGGTACATCAATGAAGCTCAATTGCATTTGCTCATCGTTTGCTGTGTCCAAGTTAAGAGACGCGAATCCCAGGTCGACCGTAATTCCTCGCCGTTTCTCTTCCGGCAGGCGGTCGGTGTCAACTCCCGTGAGGGCGCGGATCAAGGCAGTCTTGCCGTGGTCAATGTGCCCCGCTGTTCCGATGACGACCGATTTGCACGAAACACCCGTGGAGGAAGATGAATCCGCAGGCATGATTAACCGCCAGTCTGTTCAACTGTCGCTGCCGCGACGAGAAGTTGTTTGTTCAGGACATGAATCAGCAAAGGATCCGATTCGGAATCGATGGTGCGCAGGTCGAGAAGTACGAGGTTGCCGCTGATTCGCCCTATGATCGCGGGACTGGCCCGACGCAGGACAAGCAGAAGATCATTGGCCTCGATGGCTGGATGACGAAGCGAAATCGCAAAGCTCGGCAATTGTGCCTTCGGTGCTGTACCGCCGCCGATCAAGCTCTCTACCGGGACCACGGCGGCACTCAGTCCAGGCGCACTCAAATGACTGACCACCTGCTCGCATCGCCTCTTGATCTCCGCCGATGAGAATTGCAGCATGCGAACGGTCGGAATTGCCTCCGGGTTATCGGACAAATACTCGGCAAGTGTTCCTTCAAGCGCAGCGTAGATGAGTTTGTCGACGCGAAACGTACGAAACAAAGGATCCTTGCGAGTCTTGTCGATCAAATCCTTTCGGCCAACGAGAATGCCGCACTGAGGTCCGCCCAGAAGTTTATCGCCGCTGGCTGCAACCAGATTGCATCCGGCAGTAAAACTGGCAATCAGAGTCGGTTCGCTCTGAATGCCGCACCGCTCAAGAGGATGAAGAAGACCCGTTCCCTGGTCCTCGAATACGGGGATTTGTGCGCCCTCGCCTATGGCGACCAACTCTTCTGTGGATGGCCTTGCGACAAATCCCTCCATGCTGAAGTTCGACCGGTGCACGCGCAGGATCAGGGCCGTCTCCGACGAGATTGCGTTCTCATAGTCCGCAGCACGCGTACGATTTGTAGTACCAACCTCTTTGAGAACCGCTCCGGACGCACGGAGAATTTCCGGGATGCGAAAGCCGCCGCCGATCTCGACAAGTTCTCCCCGAGAGACGATGACTTCCCTTCCATCGGCGAGCGCGTGCAGAGCGAGAAATGTGGCGGCGGCGCAGTTGTTCACGACTATCGCGCGATGAGAGTCGGCGAAACCCGCGAGCCCGGACAAACGGTCAATCAATGTGAGGAGATGGGACTCGACGTGAACATCGCGGCTGCCGCGTTCTCCTGACTCCAGATCCAGTTCAAGGTTCGAGTATCCGCTCGCGATGTCAACCAAGTGCTGCAGAGCAACCTTACTCAGCGGGGCGCGCCCCAGGTTGGTATGCAGGATCACACCAGTGGCATTGAGCACCTTTCGCAGGGAGAACGGGAATGGCTGACCCAGAAGATTGGGGATGGCCGCGGGCAGATCTGCGATGCGTTGCTGCAGGGTCATTGCAGTATGGTCGCCACTCAGGATCTCCTCGCGCATGCGATCCAGGGCTCCGCGTATCGCGTTCACGACCGCAATCCGCGTAAAGCCCGGCAACAAACTCTGCGCCTCGTCTGTCAGGAGCAGATCGTTCACCGATGGCAACATGCGGTAAAGATTGTCGAGAGAAGTCTCGGTCCGTTCCAAGGCAGCTGACCTCCGGATTTCCGATCACCCGTGATTGCTTGTTCCGCTAGTGAAGGATGATCGCCGGCTTTCCGGAGATCACGCGCCCGATGATTTCGGCAGGCAAGGACATGCCTAGCAGGGACGTGAGCAAATCTTTAGCCTCGCCTTCCGCTACGCTGATCAGCAAGCCGCCGGAAGTCTGCGGATCGTACATGAGTGTGCGTAATTCTTCGTGAATCTCGCTCGATGGCGCGTCTGAGACCACGCACTCGGCATACTCCCGGTTCGCTCGCAGTCCGGCGGGGATGGCGCCAAGAGCGATCGCATCGAGAGCTCCATCGAGCCTTGGCACCCTTTCGATCACGATCTCCAACGTCACCCCGCTGCCCATGGCCATCTCGCGACCGTGGCCCATGAGTCCGAAGCCTGTCACGTCGGTCATAGCGTGGATGCCGGTGAATTGCGACACAACGACCGCTGCCGACTTGTTCAACGTGGTCATCGATTTCACAGCGCCATCGACCCACACAGGGAGCGCCTTGCCCTGTTTGAGGGCAGTTGTGATGACGCCCGTCCCGATCGCCTTGGTCAGAATGAGCACGTCTCCGGGCTTTGCGCCGGAGTTTGTGTAAACGCGCGCTGGATCAATGAGACCGGTGACGGCATAGCCGAACTTGATTTCGAGGTCGCGAACGGTGTGCCCTCCGACCACGGTGCAGCCTGCTTCGGATGCCTTGCTCAATCCGCCCCGCATAATGTGTCCCAGCACGTCGAGATCGCCGTCCTGCGGGAAGCAAGCCACGGCCAACGCGGTCAGTGGGCGGCCGCCCATTGCGTACACATCGCTCAAGGCATTGGCTGCGGCAATCTGGCCATATGTAAATGGATCGTCCACCATGGGCGTGAAAAAGTCCACCGTTTGCACCAGGGCGGTGCGATCGTCGATTCGATAGACACCGGCATCATCTGAGGTTTCGAATCCGACCAGGAGATTCGGATCGATCTGAGGCGGAAGCTGGTCGAGTACTGCACGCAGCGAGCCGGGAGCGAGCTTGCTGGCGCATCCGCCCGCCTTTACCTGTTGTGTAAGTCTCATTGGCGAGGTTGACTGCAATGGTTGTCCTGCCTGTTAAGCGGTGGTGTGAAATGCTTAGACGCTCCGTATTATAGAGGGAGAGTTTTTCCACGGAAGGAAGTGCCTGGGCTCCGGTGACCCTCCCGGTCTTCAAAACCGGTGGTCGTCCCTAACGGGCGACGGTGTGTTCGACTCACACGCACTTCCGCCAGCTCGCCTGGGGCCTGAGGCATTAAGGGGCACCGAGAGTAGCTGGAGACCGCCTTCCTGCTTGTACAGAAGTAAAGCAATTCAGCATTTATCCGATAAACTTCCCAAGCTCAATTCACGGGACTGTGATCGCGCGGCCTGGTCCCTGTCCAAGACGGTGTATTTGAATCGAAAAGAGATGAGGCCAGTTTAGATGATGCCTGAGCCCGGGATCGACGCGACGGAGAAGCGTATTCCAGCTAACGCCGAGGCGCATCTCGAAGCCTTGATCCAAAGCTCGGACGACCCTATCTGGTCGGTTGATCTCGATTTCGGCATCATTACCGTCAACGAAGCATCGCAGCGGATCCTGGAGTCGGGACTTGGCTTCAAGGCCTTCGTTGGAGCGCGGCCTGAAGATCTGGTGTCCCCCGCGGAAGCGGCCATCTGGAACGGATTCTATAAGCGCGCGTTGGCCGAGGGTTCCCTTCGTGTGGAGCATGTGCTGCCGAGCGGCCGGACGTTGGAGATGACATTCAGTCGAATTGTGGCCGGTGGCGAGGTCCTGGGAATCTCGGGCCTTGGAAAGGACATTACCGGACGGAAGCAGGCGGAGCGAGCGCTTCTGCAAGCGGAGAGGAAGTACCGCGACATCTTCGATGGAGCTTTGGAAGGAATTTTCCAGACCTACTCCGAGGGAGGGGTCGCGACCGTGAACGACTCCCTGGCCAGAATGCTTGGATACGCTTCAGCTGACGAGTTCATCTCTCTCGTTCGAGATATCAGCAACGATGTGTGGGAGGATCCCAAAGAGCGGATCAGGTGCCTTCGGAGAATCGAAGAAGAAGGCTCAATTCACGGGTTTGAGTGCCAATTCAAGCGCAAGGACGGTAGCACCATCTGGATATGGCTCAGCGCCCGGAAGGTGATGGGGGAGCACGGAAAGCCCCCCTACATTGAGGGCTTCATCGAAGACATTACCCCCAAGAAACTGACGGAGAAACTCCTGTCCGACAGTGAAGAGCGCTATCGTGCCACTTTCGAACAGGCCGCCGTAGGCATTCTTCACACCTCATTCGATGGCCGAATTATTCGGTGCAACGAGCGCTTTGGCGAGATCGTCGGCTACTCCCCCGGGGAAATCCGCGGCAAGGCATTCCAGGAGTTGACAGCGCCCGAAGACCGGGCCCGCAGTATGGACGCGCTCCAAGAGCAAGTGAGCGGAGCATCGAGCAGCGCTCGCTTCGAGAAGCGCTATATCCGCAAGGACGGTAGTCTCACGTGGGTCGCGTTAACCACCTCGGTCATGCGGGACGGACAGGGGCACCCCCTGCACTTCATCGCGCTGGCAGAGGATATCAACGCGCGCAAACGAGCCGAGGAGCAACTCGCCGCGGCCCAGGAGGCGCTGCGGGCAAACGAAGAGCGCTACCGGACCACCTTTCAAATGAGTCTGGATGCGGTGAACATCAACCGGTTGAGCGATGGCGTGTACGTCATGTGCAACAACGCGTTCCTCGATATCACAGGGTACGCGCGCGAAGACGTGCTGGGGCGTAGCTCGTTGGAGCTGGATGTATGGGCAAAACCCACCGATCGAATGAGGTTGGTGGAGATATTGAAGCGGAAATCAATTTGCCGGAATTTCGAAGCGCAATTCAAAAAGAGAAACGGAGACACGTTCTATGGGCTGATGTCGGCATCTTTGATTGAACTGGATGGGAATCGCTGCGTACTTTCCGTAACCCGCGATATTTCTGACGCAAAGACCGCAGAGGAAGAGATTCGAAATCTTGCCTTCTACGATCCATTGACGCATCTTCCCAACCGTCGCCTGCTTCTGGAACGCCTGCCCCGTACCCTGGGGAGCGCAGCCGGGTCACGAGGCGGGTTAGGCAGAAAGCGGGCGCTGCTCTTTGTCGATTTGGATAACTTCAAAATGTTGAACGACACACTTGGTCACAATACAGGTGATCTGATGCTGCAGGAGGTGGCTCGCCGCCTGACACGGTGTGTCCGCGAAACCGATTCGGTCGCTCGGTTCGGGGGCGATGAATTTGTGGTGATGCTCGAAGACCTGAGCGAGAGCTCCGAGGAGGCCGCGACCCAGGCCCGGATTGTGGGAGAGAAAATTCTGACCGCGCTGGGAGAGCCCTGTCAATTGGCCGGCCACGAGTGCATCAGCACCTCAAGTGTCGGCATTACTGTGTTCGGCGACAAGAATGAAAACATCAGTGAAATCATGAAGCAGGCCGATATCGCGATGTATCAGGCCAAGGCATCCGGGCGCAACACGATACGATTCTTTGCACCCGAATTGCAAGCGACGGTAAATGCCCGCGCGGTGCTCGAGAGCGACTTGCGGCAGGGGATAAAGACCGGCCAGTTCGCGCTCTGGTATCAGCCGCAGATCGTTCGCGGCCTCGTCGTCGGTGCAGAGGCCCTGATCCGTTGGAATCATCCTTCGCGCGGATGCTTGGCCCCCGACTGCTTCATCCCCCTGGCTGAGGAAACGGGCCAGATCGTGCCACTTGGAAACTGGGTGCTGGAGGCTGCTTGCGCCCAAATTGCGGTTTGGGCCTGCCGGGAGGAAACTGCTCACCTTTCTTTAGCCATAAACATTAGCGCACTGCAGTTCCGCCAGCCGGACTTCGTCGACCAGGTGCTGGCCACGTTAGACCGTTTCGGGGCAAAATCAGAGCGTCTCCGACTGGAATTGACGGAGAGCATGCTCGTGTATGACGTCGAGCAGGTGATCGCAAAAATGGCGCAACTGAAGTCGTCCGGAGTGCGGCTCTCGCTCGATGATTTTGGCACTGGTTACTCCTCCCTCGCCTACCTGAAGCGCTTGCCGCTCGACCAGTTGAAGATTGACAGGACGTTTGTGCGGGATATTCTCGAAAATGCCACCAGCCGGGCAATCGCACAGGCTGTCGTTACCCTCGGTCAGGCCATGAATATATCCGTCATTGCCGAGGGTGTGGAGAACGATCAACAACGACTTGCGCTGGCCGACGTGGGTTGTCATGCCTACCAGGGATATCTCTTTAGCCCGCCTCTGCCGCTCTCTGAATTCCACTTATGCATCCCGCGGTTAGCAGCATGATTTGAAAAGTCAGGCAGTGCTTGGCGCAGGATCGAAAGAAATGCAGGTGCTTTCCAGGTGTTTTCCGGCTCGGCGGTGGTCCCGGCGAATTGGAGTTTTTCCCCAAGCCATCCTCCTGCTGGAGTTCGGGAAACACGCTACCGGCGGCCCCGACATCCGGGAAGGACCGCGGGCATGATAGAAGGAGGAATGCGCAAGGTTTCCTTTACCCGACTGCCTTTCTTGCTCCTGCTCACGTGCGCGGCGTGCCTGGAGTGCTACGCACAAAGTCCTGATTCCGGCAGCGCCGCAACAAGGCCTGCCAGCCTGCGAGAGAAGATCGCGGGGTTGAAGCACATGGAGGGCCTGCTTTCGCTCGACTGGGACGGCAAAGCCGGTAAGCTCTACCTCGAGATTCCGCACTTAGGGCCGGATCAAAAGAGCGATGAGTTCATCTACACGAACTCGCTTCCGTTCGGCACGGGATCAAATGATCTGGGACTGGATCGCGGGCAGCTTTCCAGAGCACGCCTGGTTTACTTCCAGCGCAGCGGACCGAAGGTTTTGCTGGCGGAGCGGAACATGGCATTTCGCACCTCAAGCAACGATGCGGACGAGAAACTGGCGGTGACGCAATCGTTTCCTGAGTCGGTGCTGTGGGGATTCACGGTGGCTGCCGAGTCACCAGAGGGCACCGTTCTGGTGGATGCCACGGACTTTTTCCTCCACGATAGCCACGGGGTGGTGGACACACTTGCCACGCTGAAGCAGGGCAGCTACAAGGTGGACGCGGGCCGCTCCTCCCTGGCTCTCGACGATACAAAGGCCTTTCCCCAAAATACGGAGGTGGAAGCGGAATTGACCTTCACCACAGACGCTCCGAAGGAGCGGGGATTTGTGGCCGACGTGACGCCGGATCCGCATGCGTTGACGATTCGCGAGCGGACTTCATTCATTGCACTGCCCCCGCCAGGATTCACGCCGCGACGTTTCAATCCGCGCGCAGGCTACTTTCCAAGCGAATATCGCGATTACACCGCGCCCCTCGGCGAGCCGCTGGATCAACTGTTCATCCCGCGTCATCGCCTGATGAAGGAAGATCCGCAATGCAAGACCGACTGCAAGGCGGTTGCGCCGATTCAGTACTACGTTGACCGCGGGGCGCCGGAGCCCATTCGCACCGCTTTGGTGGAGGGCGCGCGCTGGTGGGATCAGGCGTTCCAGGCCGCGGGCTGGGCGAAGGGCACCTTCCGGGTCGATCTGCTTCCCGAGGGAGCTGACCCCATGGATGCGCGCTACAACATCATCCAATGGGTACACCGCTACACGCGGGGGTGGAGCTACGGCGACGCAGTGACGGATCCGCGCACGGGCGAGATCATCAAAGGCAATGTGACGCTTGGGTCGTTGCGCGCGCGTCAGGACTACACGATTGCCGAGGCGTTGCTGTCGCCGTACAAAGACGGAGCAGAAGCACGTGCGGACAATCCAATGCTTGCCATGGTGCTGGCCCGCATTCGACAACTGTCCGCACATGAGACGGGACATACGCTGGGACTGGCCCACAACTTCGCGGCTTCCTCGGTTTCGCAGGGTGATAGCGTGATGGATTATCCGCACCCATACATCACGCTCGACATGCAGGGGCGAATCGATACATCGCGCGCTTATACGGAAAACATCGGGGCCTGGGACAAGGTCGCCATCAACTATGGATACCGGCAGTTCGCGGCCGGGATTGGAGACACCGCGGAGAAGGCGGCACTGAACCAGATTCTGAGCGATGCTGATAAGGCGGGACAGATCTTCATCACCGACGAGGATGCGCGGCCGTCAGGTTCCGCGCATCCACAGGCGCACTTATGGGACAACGGCCCAGATTCCGCGGCTGAGTTGGAGAGGGTATTGACGGTGCGAGCTGCCGCGTTGAAGAACTTCGGCGCGGATGCTATCAAACCGGGTACGCCCATGGCCCAGCTCGAGCAAACGCTTGTTCCGTTGTATCTCTATCACCGCTACCAGACGGAGGCGGCGATCAAGGAGATCGGCGGCTTGAACTACCGATACAACCTGCGCGGCGACGGACTTGCCAATCCGTCCATCGTCGATCCAGCTGAGCAGAAGAAGGCGGTCGATGCCGTTCTCAAGACGCTGGCGCCCGAAAACCTGACTTTACCCGAGTCGCTTCTCGCCATTCTGCCGCCGGTTCCTCCGGGATATCCACGCAATCGCGAGTCGCTTCCCGCGCATACCGGGCTCACCTTCGACCCGGTTGCCGCTGCGGAATCCGCAGCCGACCTGACGCTCAAGGCATTGCTGGATCCCGCTCGGGCCGGCCGGATCGTCGAATATCACATGCGCCTGGCTGGCGCCCCCTCCCTTCGCGTCACCATGGAGGAGATTTCGAAAACGGTGGCGGAACGGCCGGAGGGCGGGCACACGGTGTCGTCGGAAGTGGAGCGCGCCGTCGAGTTCCGGGCGCTGGAGGCGATGCTGGCCCTCGCGCTGAATGACAAGGCCTCGAGCCAGGTGCGCGCCATTGCCCGCTCGCATATCCGCGATCTGCTGAAACAGTGGACCACGACGCCCATGCCGCAGGACAGCGCCGAAGCGATCCACCGCGCGGCATTGATCGAACGCGTCGAGAGTTTTGAAAAAGACCCTTCGAAATTCGTTCCCGCGCCGCCCGTGGATGCCCCCCCCGGGATGCCGATCGGAGACGACGAAGATTTTTAGGATTTCCAATTTGGTGGTCAAGAATCACTTCCGTCCCGGTTGGTGCCGGTGCCGCTAACCTTCCGATACAACGGGGCATTTCCGACACGGGACCCGACGAGCCGGCGAGGGTCGTCTTCCACGGGACGGCGGCCACCAAGCGCGCCGAATTCGGCATTGGGGCGCGCGACAACCAAGCAGAAGTCGGCAATTCCGCGGTACCTGAAGTCGACATTGAAATTGACGTCGAAGCCGACGCAGTTTCGACAACCCCATAAGCGCACCCGCGGTTTTGGGATTGCGGAGGGCGCGTCCGGGCGCGCCGCCTTAGCCTTCCGCGGCCGCCCGGCAAACTACCCTAAGGATTTTGAAGGCGCAATCAGTCGCGCTCCCAGAAGTGCGGCGGCTCGATACCGAGGGCGCGCAGGTACACGTAGCCCTGGCCGCGATGGTGGATCTCGTTGTCGATCGCGTACTGTATCGTCGCCACGCCGGGCATTTCCCATTGGCCGAAGGCTTTGTCCACTTCGCTGAAGCGGTGCGGCGGAATCCTGGGGAACTTCTGATCGAGTTCCGCGGTCTGCGCGTCCCATATCCGTAGAAGCTCGCTTTTGGTTTCGGCCTTCGGCTGCTTGTATTCCTCCCACTTTCCGGTGGCAACGCCGTCGACGATGGGGACCGCCATGCGAATGAACTCCCACGCCAGCTCGGAGAAGGGCCTCATGCCGCCCACCGAAAACTGAAACAGCTTGTCTTCCGGAAACGCCTCGATCGTCCTGCGCGTCAGCCTTCTGTGTCCCTGCCAGTGCTTCAGCAGATCTTCCGCCGTCATCACGTTTTCCTGGGTCGTTGTGGCTGTCGTCACGTTGATTCTCCTCTCGCCCCATTTGGGCTGAAATCAAGACTAAGCAGGATTCCCGACAGGATCTGTCGTAATTTAGATTAATAATTGAATTTCAATGTATGACCCCGTCATGCGCGTCCTTACGGTGCTCGAAATTTTGCAGGCGCGGGACCGCGTAACCGGAGCGGAGCTGGCCGAGCGCCTGGAAGTGGACCTTCGCAGCGTTCAGCGCTACATGGTTCGGCTCAAGGACCTCAACATTCCCATTGAATCGGCTCGCGGCGTGGGTGGGTGGTACCGTCTGCGGCCCGGCTTTCGACTTCCGCCGTTGCTGCTCACCAACGAGGAAGCATTCGCATTGTCGTTGGGCCTCCGCGCTTTGCGTCAGCTCGGTCTGTCGGCTTTTGCGCCTGCCACGGAAGGCGCGCTGGCAAAGCTGGAACGGGTGTTGCCCGAGGCCCTGCGCGAAAGTATCCGGACCGTGGAAGACGTGGTTGCCGTGGAGCCGGGTCCCTGGGTCGTCTCCACCTCGGTTGACTCTGTTATCCGCGCGGCCTCGGCGATACGCGCCTGCCGCCGCGTGCGCTTCACATATCGATCCCATACCGACGTCAACTCGCAGCGTGAAATCAAGCCGTACGCTGTCCTGCACACCGACGGACGCTGGTATCTGATCGGGTACTGCCTTTCGCGCAAGGCTCTCCGCACCTTCCGCCTGGATCGCGTGACGAACCTCGAAATTCGTACCGCGACCTTCCAGCGTCCTGCCGATTTCGACCCGCGCGGCTACATGCGGCAGAGCATGCCTTTCGTCCAGTCGGACTTCGAGATCGACGTCTGGATCGACATGCCCATCGAGGAAGCCGAACACGCCTTCATGCCTTGGCGAGTCGCTCTCGAGAAGGAACACGATGGCACGCGCCTGCGCTGCGGGCGCGACCGCTTGCAACCTTTCGCCGCCATGCTGCTGAGCATGGGCCGCCGCATGGTCATTCACAAGCCTGCGGAGTTAAGAGACGCCTTTGCGGAGCTTTCTCGCCTTGCCCTGCTTGCGGCGCGGTCATTGGCAGTCGAGGCGGGCAGGTCGGGTTCGGATTAGGAGCCCGGTTTTCTCCTATTGACGAAATATTATGCGCACTCCTATAGTCATTCGATAGGAACGCCGAGCAGGGGGAACCAATGAGCCTGTGGTCCCGCATCCGGGTCACGTTGCGCAATCTGATCCGCAGAGAGAAGGTCGAGAGCCAGCTCGACGATGAGGTTCGCGCCTGCGTAGAGATGATGGCGAGCGAACGCGAGGCCGCGGGAATGTCCGCCGCCGAGGCGAGACGGGCGGCGCTGGCGGAGTTTGGCGGCGTGGAGCAGGTGAAGCAGGCGGTGCGGGAAGACCGCGCGGGCAGCGGTGTTGAGCTGATGTGGCAGGATGTGCGCTACGGCGTTCGTCGGTTCTGGCGCAATCCCGGATTCACCATCACGGTGATTTTTACGCTCGCGCTCTCGATCGGCGCAAACACGGCCATCTTTTCAATCGTGAATGCGCTGGTATTGAAGGCCCTGCCTTATGCGCATCCAGAACGCCTGGGCGTAGTCTACACGCGGATCACGGGGCCCGTTTCGACTGATGAGCGCCACCACCTGAATGGAGAACAGTGGGAACTGCTGCGCGACAACGTGCCCGCGCTGTTATCGGGCCTCTCCAGCATGAGAACAGCCGGCATCAACCTGCAGGCGGGCGCCGAGGTGCGATATCTTCATGCGGGTCGCATTTCAGCGCATTACCTGGATGTGCTGGCGATTCATCCTTTGATTGGACGCAACTTTTCCGATGCGGAGGATCGTCCCGGTGGTCCGCCGGCGGCCGTACTCAGTTACAGCCTGTGGCGAAATGCATTTGCTTCGAATCTCGCGATTGTGGGACAGACCATTCACCTGAAAAGCCAGCCGTACACGGTGATCGGCGTGCTGCCGGAAGATGCGGTGACTCCATTGAATGCCGACCTTTACATTGCGCTTCAGCCGGCGCGCGATGGCGAGGGTGGGGGAACCAATTTCGATGCGATTGTCAGATTGCGTGAGGGCGCCACCTGGCAGGAGGCGGATGCGGAGATTAACCGCGCGTGGTTAAACCGGCCGCATCGTTACGAGTTGGAAAACAATCCCGGGGCGCAGGTGAGCTACTATTCCGTGGCGCTGCAAAAAGGGCAAGCCGCGGTTTTGCGTCCGCAGGCGTTCGCGCTGATGGTGGCGGCAGGTTTCATTCTGCTGATTGCGTGCGCAAATCTTGCCGGCCTCACGCTGGTTCGCATGCTGCGCCGAACCCCGGAAATTGCGACGCGGATCGCTCTGGGCGCGTCACGATGGCGGATTCAAAGACAGCTGTGGATCGAGAATCTTTTGCTGGCGTGCGCCGGCGGAATCACGGGAATCGCGGTTGGCTTCGCCACATTGCGAGGATTACTGCGACTTCTGCCGGAACACTTTCTACCCGTGGCCGATGTTTCGCTCGACGGGCGGGTGCTGGGATTTACGCTGCTGCTCACGCTTCTGACCAGCGTGTTGTTCGGCATGATTCCGGCGCTGATGACGCGCCGGAACGACCTGCGTTCCGCCATCGGCAATCGCGCCGCGACGGGCGGCGATCGCCTGGGCGTGCGGCAGGCGCTGATTGTGTGCGAGGTAGCGCTGACAGTGGTGCTGCTGGCCGCTTCCGGGCTGCTGATCCGGACGCTCATTCATCTGCAAACGCTTCCGCCGGGTTTCAATCCCGACGGAGTGATGACCGCCCGCGCATCGCTCGACGATGCGCGTTACCACGATCCAGTCGCATTCAGAAGACTGCTGAATGAGAGCGTCGACGCCATGCGGCGAATTCCTGGAGTTCAAAACGCCGCGGTGGGATTGAGCCTGCCCTACGAGCGGTCGCTCCTTATGGGTGGCTTGAAAATCGCAGACGGCAAGGAGACGGGCGAGCCGGTGATGACGGACGATTTGTACGTCACGCCGGGCTACTTCGAGACATTGCAGATTCCCGTCATAATGGGGCGTTCGTTTACCGACGGCGATGGACCGGGTACGTCGAAGGTAGTGATTGTGAACCGGACTTTCGCGCGAAAATTCTTTCATGGCGAGAGCCCGGTGGGCCGCCACCTTGGCGACGGCTGGACGATTGTGGGCATGGTGGAAGACGTGGCGATGGCGCCGGGCCTGGATCCCGGCGCACCGCTCACCGGGGAGCAGACGATGTATGTGCCTGCGGCGCAAATGGAGGCCCGTGCGCTGGCGGGATTTCATATTTTCTTCCAGCCGAGTTGGATTGTGCGCAAGGTTGGCCCGGTGGAAGGAGTGACCGCGCAAATGCAACGGGCGTTGGCGAGTGTCGACCCGAATCTTCCGTTTTCCGGGTTCTACAGCATGCGCGACATTCAACGGAAGACGCTCGCCATGCAGCGCGTGGAGGTGGCTTTGTTGAGCGCCATGGCAGGACTCGCGCTGCTGCTGAGCACGGTTGGGATTTTCGCGCTCGAGGCGAACATCGTGGCGCAGCGAACGCGGGAAATTGGAATTCGAATCGCGCTGGGTTCAAGCATCCGCCAGGCAATGGTCCACACCGGAGCGCCGGGTATGCGAGCCTCGCTGCTGGGGTTGACCCTGGGATTGATGTTCTGTGCGGGAGCGCTGCGCGCCATGCATAGCGTGCTCTACGGAATCGGCGTCTACGATGTGCCGACAATCGTCACCGTCGTGTTAACGCTGGCGGCTGTCGCGCTTATCGCTACCGTTGTGCCCACGCTGCGCATTGCCGGAATCGATCCGGCTGCGACGCTGCGCGAGGAATAGCGTTCCTCTAGTTGCGATGAGTTACATCCATCTCGCTGAGCCGGAGCACAAGACACTTTGCGGCGCCCCCGGCCTTCAGAAATTCCGTGAGTTCGACCTGAATCACGTGATAACCGAATGAAGCCAACCCGGCAGACAACTCAGCACTGATTTGATTGAGAAGAACTGTCTTGCCGATGTTGACTGCATTGCAGGCGAAACGCAGCGCGTCTGGCTCTGCGACGCAGATTCGTTTCGCGTTGGGGTAGGCGCATTCAATCTTCTTCTGCGATTCGGCATCAAAGGCCGCCGGATAGTACATGACTTCGCCCCCTGACAGCGGACAGAAGCACGTGTCGAGGTGGTAAAAGCGGGGGTCAACCAACCGCAGAGATCTAACCTCAATACCCCACAGATCCGTCAGGCGCCGATGGCTGACTTCACGCGTGCGGGGACCGTGACCAGCCCAGAGGCGTGACCCATCCGCTTCGAAGAGAGCATCTCCTTCTCCCTCAAAAGGCGTCAGCCGCGGAACGTCGCAGACCGCGAAACCGGAATTCTGAAACCAGCGGCGGAAGTGCGGTTCCTCGCCCTGCCGCTCGGGATGATAGAAGCTGCTCAATGCCACGATGCCGTCGCGAACCAATCCGGCGTTGGCGGTGAACACCATATCGGGCCAGCCTGGTTCCGGTTCCACCAGTAACACGTCGGCAAGATTTGCAAGGGCCCCGTGGAGCAGCGCCCATTGGTTCTCCGCCCTCTGCCGCGACGACCGGTTTACATTCCCAGCCATCCACGGGTTGATGACGTAATTCACGTCGTAGAGCGTCGGGGGACACATGAGAAAAGTGGGCCGGCCGGCCAAAGGGTTTGGCAACGCTCCGAACGCGCTCATGGGATTCTCCTGTCATAGTGTCCCCTGCTTTTGGCAGTCCGTCGATGCGGTCCGTCAAGGACGAACCTAGGAAATTAACGGCGCATACTGCCGCCTTTGTCACTGAATTGTCGTGAAGGAGTCGATATCCGCCTTTGGAGAATCGCCGCCCAATCAAGCTGTGCTCAAGTTGGACCATACAACTGCAGAAATCGACGCATTCTGCGCGCATCAATGGGCGCTTATCCCGGCCAGAAGAAATAGGTGCAAGAAGAAGACACTGTACTGACAATCTTGTTTGTCCGGTTTTCTAACCTCGATTCAGTGCCGGAATCACACCCAACCGGTACGGCTCTTGCTCAAGCGGGAGCGGAAGAAAAGGCGGACCATGATTCACGACAGACGGTCGATGACTGGCAAGCACATGATTGCGCTCCTCGGATTGGTGCTCGCCGCCACGTCGGCGGCCAGCGCGCAACAAGCCACAAGCTATAAACAGACCAACATCATCTCCGACGGAGCAGTACCTGCCCTGGTAACGGATTCGCAATTCGTCGACCCATGGGGGATCTCGATCGGCCAGGATTTCTGGATTAATGCCAATGTGACCGGGTTCAACTACGTGAACGATGCATCCGGCAACGTGGCGTTCAAAGTCACCATTCCGGCCGCGTCGGGCATGGGGACCGGCTCGCCCACAGGAACCGTTGCAACCACCGGCACACCCGCCGGAAGCTTCATGTTGAAGGATGGTAACCCCGCACTATTCCTCTTCTGTTCCCTGGATGGCACGATCTCGGGATGGGACGTTTCCACGCCCGGCAACATTGCAGAGATCGCCGTGAACAACTCCGCCAGCAAAGCGGTATATACCGACATGGCCCTGGTAGCTAACACGAACGGAACCTATATTCTGACAGCAAACTTCGGGGCCGGGGCCAAAGTGGAGGTGTACGATACCACGTTCAAACCCACCACTCTTAGTGGTTCATTCAGCGATCCCAATATCCCCACAGGCTACGCACCTTATGCGAGTACACACCATCGGGAGCACGGTTTACGTAACTTACATGCTGCGCGATACGACGACTTATCAGGAGACACTCGGAGCAGGCACCGGTATCGTAGATGCCTACGACGTCAATGGCAATCTGGTGAAGCGCGCTATCACCGGCGGAAACCTGAATGCGCCGTGGGGCATGGCGCTCGCGCCGGCTGGCTTCGGCACGTACGGTGGCGACCTGCTGGTTGGCAACTTCGGCGACGGGGTGATCAATGCGTATAACCCAACCACCTATGCATTCGTCGGCCAGATCACCGATGCAAATGGCAATCCGATCGCTAACCCCGGGCTGTGGGAGATTGTCTTTGGTCAGGCAACTCCATCCGTGGGCGATCCGAACACGCTGTACTTTGCAGCCGGTCTCAACCAGGAGAAGGACGGCCTGTTCGGTTCTATCGCAGCCGTGGCGCCGACTCAGGGCGCAGGAACCTTCGCACTCAGCGCGTCCGCTGGATCGTTGACTGTAGCTTCAGGGCAGAGTGCGTCAACGACTCTGAGTCTGGCGCCAAGCAATGGATTCACAGGCACCGTGAGCTTTTCCTGCACGGGGCTGCCGACCGGTGCCGTGTGCACTTTCTCTCCAGCTACGGTAAGCGTCACGGGGACTACAAATGTGCAGACTTCGCTGACGATTGCGACTGGCGCGGGCAATCCCACAGGTTACATGGTCAAAGCCGGCTCTCCCCATGCGTCGAAAGGTGCTGGAATTGCCGTTGCCGTGGTCTCGCCCTTTGCCGCGTTACTTTTGTTTGGCGCGGCAAGAAGACGCAGGTTTCTTCTGCTGTTGCCCCTGCTATCGTTGCCGCTAATCGCTATGGCCGGCGTAACTGGCTGTGGCAGCAGCAAAAGCAACACGCCGGCCACCATGCCAACCCCAGCCGGGACGTCGCAGGTAACTGTCACGGCCACCTCAGGGACGGTCTCGAAGACCGCCACCATCGCACTCACAGTGCAGTAGAGCCACACAGTTAGATCGACAAGATTGAGACACTTCCTGCCTGCGGTTCTCGGTTAAAACACAAGGGGTCGACTCTCGACCCCTTGTGCCGTTTTGCGGGTCAATGCGACCGTGGAAGAATGAGATGGAATCTGCTGTCGCCTGTGGCGAACCCACGTTATCACGGTGGGGACATATTCGATCGGGTATCGACACGCTAAGGACGATACGACTCTAGAATTCTCCGCAGGCCGGTATCTGGAAATACCATAGACCTGGGAGTTGAGTCATGGCTGCGCGTAAGGCAATGGTTCCGTTTCAATTGGGTGAGGCGGCCGTGCGGATTTTCGCCGCAAACGAACACATCAACCAGATTTTGATCGAACACCTGGATCCAGGAATCTGGAGAGCTAAGCCATCCGCTAAAGCAGCAGGCGCGGTTCGCACCGTTGCGGCAATCTTTACGCACATGCACAATGTGCGAGCCAAGTGGATCCGGCTGACCGCTCCGCGCCTGAAAGTTCCGGCACAACTTAGTCGAACCACGTGCACGCCAGAGGAGGCGCGGGCGGGATTGGCGGAAAGCGCCATACGCTGCGCAGAAATGCTGGCAGAAACGCTGGGCAGCGACAGCACCGAGCGGAAATTTGTGCGAGACGGATGGGCGCGGCCGTGGCCCGCGGGTCCGGAGATGCTCTGCTACATGATCGCGCATGAGGCGCATCATCGCGGCCAAGTCTGCATGCTGGCCCACCAGGCGGGATTTCCGCTGGCGAAGGCGGTAACCTCGAATATGTGGAATTGGCAAAAGCTCTGGATGAATGACGCGCTGCGATCGAGGTGTTGACCTCGGATCCTGCCGCGAGCGAAGAGTGTTCAGCGCGGATAGTGGGCCGGTCGATCTTTTGGATCTTGGAACTGACGTTGTGGCGTAAATGGCGGCGTGCACGGGTGGTATCGTTTCCATTCGGGGGCTTGCCGGAATATAATCCGCTGGAAGACTCGGGGCGAGACAGTCGCTTCTCTTCGACACGAGTCAGCGAAGGCTTCCCTTAACAGCACTCGAAGCAGCCACCACGATCGTTGCAGGCAACAGCAATGCCATACTCATCGCCTACTCAATAGGAGACCTGCCATGCGGAATTTCTGGTCTGTTCTTTTTGTTGCTTCACTTGCAATGGTCGCTTTGACTTGTGCGACACAGGCGCAGAACTCGAACAAGCCCGATCTGACCAAAGATCCGACGCTATATGTGGTCGGATATGCGCATCTCGACACAGAATGGCGATGGGAATATCCGCAGGTCATCAACGAATACATCCGGCGGACCATGGAAGATAACTTCACGCTGTTTGAGAAATATCCGCACTACGTTTTCAACTTTAGCGGGGCGAACCGTTATCGCTTCATGAAGGAATATTTCCCTGAAGACTTCGCACGCGTAAAGAAATACGTGGACCAAGGACGGTGGTTTCCTGCCGGCTCCTCGATGGAAGAGGGCGACGTGAACGCGCCCAGTGCCGAAGCCATCATCCGGCAGGTACTCTACGGAAACGAGTGGTTCCGTAAGGAGTTGGGGAAGGCCAGCGCGGAATACATGCTGCCCGACTGTTTCGGATTTCCCGCATCATTGCCGACAATTCTTGCGCACTCCGGGGTCAAGGGTTTTTCGACGCAGAAGCTGACCTGGGGCTCTTCGGCGCAAGGAGGCGGGCCGGAGTCGCGTGAGAGAACTCCGGAGGGAACGCCGTTCAATGTGGGGGTTTGGGTTGGTCCCGATGGGGAGAGCGTGATTGCAGGCGTCAATCCCGGTTCGTACAGTGGCGGGATCGATAGCGATCTCAGCGCGCCGTTGCCGCAGCCGGCGCCCGACTCTGAGATGGCGGATTTGCAGACAAAGATCGACGACGTGCAGCGCAGGACGGCGCAAGCGCGTCAGGCCGGTCAACCTGCCGACCCTAAAGATCAACAGGAACTGCGAACGTTAAGGGATAGACGCGAGTCCCTGATGACGGAGAAGCAGGCAAACGATCTGCGCAGATTCCAGGGCGACTGGGCGGCGCGTGTAGAGAACGACGGTAAGGTCACGGGTGTGTTCACGGATTATCACTACTACGGTACCGGCGATATCGGAGGATCTCCAGATGAGGACTCGGTGAAGCGTCTGGAAGCGATTGTGACCAAGGGAAACGCGAGCCTGCCGCCGCCGGGACAATTCTATTCGCGCCGTCAACCGCACCCGGAGTGGCCTGAGGTGAGTGTCGGCAAGGGCCCGGTTCACGTGGTTTCCGCAACTGCTGACCAGATGTTTCTGGACATTACGCCGGGCGAACGGGCACAGTTGCCCCGCTATACCGGGGAGATGGAATTGACAAACCACTCTGCCGGATCTCTGACGTCGCAGGCGTACCAGAAGCGCTGGATCCGGAAGACGGAACTGCTGGCGGACGCAGCCGAGAAGTCATCGATCGCGGCCGCGTGGCTGGGTGCGCGCACCTATCCCATGGAGCGCTTGAATGACGCGTGGACGCTCGCGATGGGAGCGCACTTCCACGATCTTGCGGCCGGAACGGCAACGCCGCGATCGTACGAATTTGCATGGAATGACGATGTGATCGCGATGAATCAGTTTGCGGACGTAGTGAACGATGCGACTGAGGGTGTTGCCGCTGCGCTGAATACAGCCACGGCAGGAGTGCCGGTCGTCGTCTTCAATCCGCTGAATATTGCGCGCGAGGATCTTGTTGAAGCAACGGTCGGCTTTCCGGGCGTCGCGCCAAAGGCAGTGCGCGTGACGGCTCCGGACGGCAAGGAAGTGCCGGCGCAAATGTCGGATGGCAAGGTAATCTTTCTGGCCAGCGTGCCGTCGGTTGGTTACGTCGTCTACGATGTTCATCCCGGCGCAGGACCAACCGCGAACGAATCGCACCTCAAGGTTTCCGAGCATTCGCTGGAGAACGAGTATTACCGGGTGCAGATCAACGAGGCCGGTGACGTGGCCAGCATCTTCGACAAGAAGCTCGACAGGGAACTTCTGTCGGCTCCTGCGCGGCTTGCCATCTCCTACGACAATCCCGTGCAGTGGCCGGCATGGAATATGGACTGGGACCAGGAGCAAGCCGCGCCAAGGGAATTCGTGAGTGGCCCCGCAAAGATTCGTGTCGTCGACAACGGTCCGGCTCGGGTCGCCATCGAAGTCTCACGCGAAACCGCGGGGTCTCGTTTCGTTCAGACCGTCGCGCTTGCCGCGGGGGACGCGGGAAAGCGGGTCGAGTTTGGCGATGTAATCGACTGGAATACCCGCGAATCGAACCTGAAAGCCACGTTCCCACTGGCGGCTTCGAACGAAATGGCGACGTACAACTGGGACATTGGGACGATTCAACGGCCTACGGCAGAGCCGAAGAAATTTGAGGTGCCGTCGCATCAGTGGATCGATCTGACCGACATGAACGGGAAGTTTGGCGCGACGATTCTAACCGATTGCAAGAACGGATCGGACAAACCCGACGATCACACCATTCGATTGACGTTGATTCGGACCCCTGGCGTGCATGGCGGCTACCCGGACCAGGCGACGCAGGACCTTGGGCACCACGAGTTCGTTTATGGAATCGCCGGGCATGCTGAGGGATGGCGGGATGCACAGACCGACTGGCAGGCACAGCGGCTGAATGCTCCGCTGATTGCCTTCCAGACTTCAAAGCATCAAGGTGCACTTGGACGTTCCTTTTCGCTGCTGAAAGTGAGCAATCCGCGCATTCGCGTGCTGGCCGTGAAGAAGGCTGAAGACAGCAAAGACGTAATCGTTCGTCTGGTGGAACTCGATGGCAAACCTCAACCGGATGTGCGGGTCTCCTTTGCGGCGCCCATCGCGGCGGCGCGGGAAGTGAACGGCCAGGAGCAGCCGGTGGGTCCGGCGACTGTGAAGGAGGGCGCACTGGTCACTTCGTTCAGTGCGTATCAGCCGCGCACATTCGCCTTGCGGCTGAGTGAGCCTCCGGCCAAAGTCGAACCGCTGCGATCGGAGCCGGTGACTTTAAGTTACGATGCCGCAACAGCAAGCAACGAGGGACAGCATGCCGAAGCAGGGTTCGACGGCAATGGAAATGCGCTGCCCGCCGAGATGCTGCCGATGGAAATCTCGTTCAACGATGTGCATTTCAAATTGCCTCAAGCGAAGAGCGGGGTGCCCAATGCGGTGATCGCAAAGGGGCAAACGATCAACTTGCCTGGCAGTCGTTTCAACCGCGTTTATCTACTGGCAGCCTCGGCCAATGGCGACCAGAAGGCAACATTTGAGGTCGGAGGGAAACCGGTAGACCTCAATATTCAGGACTGGAGCGGTTACATCGGCCAGTGGGATGACCGCCAGTGGGCCGGGACCAAACTCGATGTCGACCATGCCAACTACGGCCAGATGACCGGGCTGAAGCAGGGTTACATCAAGCGCGCGCCGCTGGCGTGGTATTGCGATCATCACCACGACGCCGACGGAAAGAATGCAACCTATGCTTATTCATACCTGTTTGGATACGCAATTGACGTGCCCGCCGGCGCGAAGTCAATCAAGCTGCCACAGAACGACAATATCCGGATTCTGGCGATCTCCGTGGCTGAGGAAAATCCTGAGGCCTTGCCGGCTCAGCCGCTATACGATGTGCTGCCGTCGCCCCATGAACGGCCCGGAGGCATAACCTATGCCGGCTCGATCCCCGAGGCGACGCTTGAGACAACCAGGATGAACTGAAGTTCCCAAGCCGGCGGCAAGGCCTTCCACGTTACCTCTGTCGTTCGAGCGGCCCAGCATGCAGTTCAATGCCGTCTTCGCGGTCGCTGCATATGGCCGGTGCGGGACAGCCGTGGCTCTGCGGACGGGGCAAGTCGCCCCTAAAAAAGACGACCGTCAATTCCGGTTTGTGAAACGGTGTCGATCCAGTACGCACCATTGAGTGCTGGTCATTCCCCGTCCCAGAAAGGAATTGCGATGCCCGGTTCATGGCAGCCTCTAACGAATCAGCCGGCGTTTAACGTCGATGCGATGCTCCTCCTCACGGATGGGAGCGTCATGTGCCATCAATACCTGACTTCAAACTGGTATAAGCTGCAGCCTGACAAAGACTCGGACTACGCCAACGGAACCTTTACGGCGCTGAGCCCCATGCCCGACAATGCTCCCCTCTTTCAAAATGGTCCAGCCAATGCGCCGCTTTACTTCGCCTCGGCGGTGCTGCGCGACGGTACTGTGTTCTGCGCCGGCGGAGAAGACAACGGTGCTTTTAACGACGACGAGTTGCTCGCAGCAGAAATTTACGACCCGGTCACGGACGTCTGGACGCCAATCGCTACGCCCGTTGGCTGGACGAACATTGGCGACGCATCGTCCTGCGTACTGCCCGATGGCCGCGTTCTGCTTGGCAACGACAACACCAATGTATTTCCGACTGGAACGGCGATCTGGGATCCAGAGTTGGGAACCTGGTCGATCGGGGGAAACAGCCTCGACAACAACTCAGAAGAAGGCTGGACACTGCTGCCCGACGGCACGGTGCTGGCGGTGCAATGCACCAGCGTTCCCAACGCACAGAAATATGTCGTTGCTTCCAACACGTGGGTCGCCGCCGGCAGCACGGGCCAGACCCTTCCGGCTACGCCGACCGCGACGGCGGAAGGCACAATCTACGAGATGGGCCCGCAGATTCTCATGCCTGACGGGCGGGTATTCGCGGTTGGCGCAAGTGGACACACGGCGCTCTACACGCCCCCGAACACCACACCTACCGATCCGGGGAGCTGGGCCGCCGGTCCAGACTTTCCGACCGATATCAACGGCAATTTGCTGGGCGCAATTGACGCGCCGGCAGTGTTGCTGCCGAATGGCAACGTGCTCTGCACGGTTGGATCCCTCCAGACCAGTGGTGGAAACGCGGGATTTGCGTTTCCAACCAGTTTCTTCGAATACGACCCAACCGCCGGCCCTATCGGAACGCTCGTTCCGGTGCCGGGTACAGCCAGCGCCGGCGCAGCATTTACCTACAATTGCCGCCTGCTCGTATTGCCCACTGGGCAAGTCCTGTTCTCCACATCTACAAACGATCTTGAGATCTACACTCCCTCGGGAGGCCCGCAAGCAGCATGGCGGCCGCACATCACCCATGTGCCGAGGAGGATGCATGCGGGCCGCACATATCGCTTGCACGGCAAGCAGTTGAACGGCCTCTCGCAGGCATGCGCATATGGAGACGACCAGCAGATGGCCACCAACTATCCGCTCGTGCGACTTCGGAACAAGGCGGGCGAGGCTACGTATTGCCGCACCTTCGATCACTCTACGATGGGAGTCGCCACCGGCAGCGTTGTCCATCACACTCATTTTGCGGTGCCGGACCACCTGCCACACGGCGAATACCGGCTTGTCGTCATTGCCAACGGCATCGCATCGCAGCCGATTGACGTTCGGATCGAACGCCACGAACATCACGATCACGATGGCGATGACCATGAATGCGGACACGATGAGGAGATCGTTGAATTCGACCACGAGGAATCCAAGTACAAGGACAAGGATGCCAAAGAGGCCAAGGAAAAGGAGAAAGACTTCAAGGACATAAAAGAAAAAGAGACCAAGGAGTTCAAAGACAAGGAAAAGGACTGCAAGGACGTTGAGCAGAAGCAATGCGTGGAGCACAAGCAGTGCAAGGAGGTCGAGCACAAAAACTGCAAGGAGAAGGATCAAAAGGAATACGAGCAGAAGGGCTGCAAGGAGAAAGATTGCCCCGAGCAAGTCTGCTGCGAGCATCACGAAAAGTCCCGTGAGTTTGACGAGGTCATGCATCGTCTCGGCCACATCGCCGAGCGCATCGAGCGCATCGAAGACGAGACACGGCGTCGTCCGTTCATTCGCGCCGAGGAAAGGCCGAATGTCGGGGAGAGGGCTCTGCGCCAGGATGATGATGAGCGGCCTGAGCATGAGCGCCACGCGGAAGTGCGCCATCCTCATGAGCAGCAGCGTCGCGCAGAACAACACCATCGACAGGGACAGGACAGCCGCGCACGACAGGAACAGGAGCGTCTCCATGAGGAGGAGCGCCAGCGTCACGAACGCGAACGCCTCGGTGCCGCTGCAATGGCCCCCCTGAAACCGAGTGCCCCGGAACTTCCCCGCCGACCCGTGGCACGAAAGAAACGCTGAACAAGGAAAAGCAGAATGCTCATAATTCTCAGCAGCGCCCATGACGCCGCAGCGAGAACCATCGCTGCGGCATGGGCGCCATGGGGAGCCGTAGTTTGTACGCCCCGCGACCTCTCAACCGGTGGCTGGCGCCACTACGTCGATGCCCCTCAGGCTGGAGTAGCCGTTATCGACGGTCAGTTGATTCCCGCGACCGCGATCGCCGGTGTTTTGACACGATTTCAAGCTGTGCAACCGGAAATGCTGGCGCATATCGCCGCAAGCGAACGGAATTATGTCGCGGCAGAGATGACGGCGTTTCTGATTGCTTTTTTATCGGCGTTGCCATGCAGAATGCTGAATCGCCCCACCGCCGGCGGGCTGTGCGGACCGGCATGGCGGCCGGAGCAGTGGATGCGCGCTGCAACCCTGGCGGGGATCCCCATACTGCACCGCAGGCGCAATGTGCGGTTGAATGCGCCGGCCGAACCGGAGGCCAACGTCAGCAAAGAGCTCACAGTGATCGGCGACCGTGTCTTCGGCGCCGAGAAGGATCATCCGCCTCTGTCTGACTGGGCGCGATCACTGGCGCGGGCCGCTGACGTCGGGATGCTCGGCCTTGGCTTTACCCAGCACGCCACCGGCTACGTGCTGGCTGGCGTTAACACGTCGCCGGATCTTGACACTCCAGAGAGATTGGACGCAGCCCGCGAATTCTTGCTGTCACCAGCAGCGGGGAAGTGCAAATGATCCTCTTGTGGGGCCTGCCAGGAGACGGTCCGCTCCGCGCGGTTCACGCGTCGTTGCGTTCCCTCGGTGAACCTGTTTGCCTTCTCGACCAGCACGCGATCAAGGCAACCACTTTAGACCTCTCCGTAGGCACCACAGTTCAGGGAGCACTCCAAATCGGCGGCGAGACCATTGCAATGGAAGCCATCACGGCCGTCTATGCACGCCCCTACGATGTCCGTCAGTTGCCTGAACTGCTGGATGCCGGCGTTCATTCGAAGGTCTGGCAACATGGGCTGGCGCTCGACGACGCTCTCCAGGCCTGGGTAGAGGTGACGCCGGCGTTGGTCATCAACCGGCCTTCCGCAATGGCCTCCAATAGCTCCAAACCGTACCAGGCCGCACTCATCCGCGCCGCTGGCTTCGACGTTCCGGATACGCTCGTGACCACCGATCCGAATGCTGCCCTGGAGTTCCGCGACTTGCATGAATCGGTGATTTACAAATCCACCAGTGGGGTACGCAGCATTGTTTCCAGGTTAGGCCTTGTGCAGCAGCAGCGCTTTGCCGATATTTGCAACTGTCCAACCCAGTTCCAGCAATACATTGCCGGAACTGATTTCCGCGTTCACGTTGTCGGAAATCGTGTTTTCGCATCCGAGATTGTGACCGAGGCGGAAGACTACCGATATGCCGCCCGGTCTGGCCACTCGATCGGCATCCGGGCATACGCCCTGGAAACGGAACTCGTGGAGCGATGCCGCCGCCTCGCGACTGCACTCGACCTGCCTTTTGCTGGGATCGACCTGCGCCGGACGCAGGAGGGACGCTGGTATTGTTTTGAAGTTAACCCGTCGCCCGGTTTCACGTTCTACCAGGAAGCCACCGGCCAGAGAATCGCCGAAGCCGTAGCGATCTTGCTGGCAGGCTCCGCCTGATTCGAACGAGACACGATCAGCGCAAAGTGCGGAATCGATGCTTGACATTGCCCAAGTGGCTAAGTTACGACTTGATGGCTTCCCAATCACATGCCTGCCCGACTCTATGCAGCGTCGCTCTGCAGTTGGCAGGTTACGACGAAGTGCGGAAACTCTTTTCGGATCACCTCGGTCTGCGATTGGCTGGACGAGCTGTCCGCTCCGGACTTAGGATGCTTGTGGACTCTACGGGCGCATTCGGATGGCAAAGAATCAACTCCTCCGCGCGCCCTGTTTTCGTCGGACGAATTCCGGTCCGACCAGATCAACCCACCAGAAGGCACAACATCTCATGGGGAACAGAATGTCATTCTCGCGCTGGATGAGAAAAGGTTTACTTCTTCTGTTGGCGCCCGCGTCTTTAGGCGCTCAAAGCACATCCACGGGCGCTTCCGCTCCCAGCTCGGGCCCTGATCTCGACTTTCCCACTGTTCTCTACGGCGTGGCCTACTACAACGAGTACATGCCCGGCGATCAAGCGGCGCGGCTCGACAAGGACGTGGCGCTGATGAAGTCCGCGGGCCTGAACGTGGTGCGCATGGGCGAATCGACGTGGAGCCTGTGGGAGCCCGAAGACGGCCGCTTCGAATATGCCTGGATGGACCACATCGTGGACGCAATGGGCAAAGCCGGCATCAAGGTAATCCTGGGCACGCCCACCTATTCAGTTCCCGCCTGGATGGCGCATCAACATCCGGAGATCCTGGCCGACCGCATCCCGGGCGGAATGTTCGGCGGAAAGGCCGTTCCGGCCACCTACGGATTGCGGCAGAATATGGACACCGATTCGCCGGCCTATCGCTTTTATGCCGAGCGGCTGATCCGTCACATCGTCGCGCACTATAAAGACAATCCAAATGTCATTGGCTGGCAGCTCGATAACGAGACAGGCAGCTACGATGCCGACAATCGCGACGTGTTTATCGGCTTTCAGCACTATCTCGAAAAGAAATTCGTCACTCCTGAAGCGCTCAGCAAGGCATGGTTCCTCAACTATTGGGGCGAGAACCTGCACTCGTGGGAAGACCTGCCCATGCGCGATGGCGCGCAAAGCACCGGCTACAAGCTCGAGTGGACGCGCTGGAGCCAGATGCGCGTGACTGACTTTCTGCACTGGCAGTCAGAACTGGTGCGCGAGTGCGCTGGTTCGCGGCAGTTCGTCACCACCGATTACGGTGGCATGATGAAGCGCGACGTAAACGAGAACGCCGTCGCCCAGGCACTCGACATCGTGGCCGACAACATCTACCACGGCACGCAGGATCATTACAGTGGCTCATTCCAGGCGCTGCAATGCGACTTCTCCCGCTCACTGAAGCACACCAATTTCCTCATCACGGAGACCAACGCCCAAACCATCGGCTGGACCTCGCAGAGCCAGTTCCCGCCCTACGATGGCCAACTGCGCGAAGACGTCTACACCTACCTGGCCAACGGCGCGAATATGGTGGAGTATTGGCACTGGGCCTCCATCGCTGCCAACCAGGAAACGTACTGGAAGGGAATTCTGTCCCACGATCTCGAGCCGAATCGGGAGTACGCGGAAATGAGCCGCACCGCGCACGAGCTGGAAAAGGTCGGACCGCACCTGGTCGGCCTCAAGATCCACAACGACGTAGCGATCCTCTGGAGCCGCGACTCCGACAACGCGATTAGTTTTATGCCCTACGGCGGCGGTGTCCCCGATCGAAGCTGGACCAACGAGCCCGACGGTTACGTCTCCCTTGTACAGCAGATGCACCGCCTGCTTTACAACCTCAACATTGGTTCCGATTTCGTCTTTCCTGACACCCAGGACTTCTCCGCGTACAAAGTGCTCATCGTTCCGGCACTCTACATATCGGATGACGCCCTGCTGCAGCGCATCTCCGACTACGTGAAGAATGGCGGCCATGTCGTGATGACGTTCAAGAGCGGCTTCGCGAATGAAAACTCCGCCGTGCGCTGGGTGCGTGCTCCCGGGCCACTGCGCGAGGCGGCCGGCATCAGTTATCAGGAATTCTCGAATCTCGAGCAACCGCTGCCGCTGAAAGGCGACCCCTATCATGCGGGCGACGCCAACAAAGTCTCCTACTGGGCGGAGTTCCTGATGCCCGAACATGCCAAGCCCGTCGCGTTCTACGATCACCCGTTTTTCGGCAAGTGGCCGGCCATCACCGAAAACCGGTTCGGCTCGGGAACTCTTCTCTACGAAGGCACGTTCCTCTCGGACCCGATACAGACGGCGATCCTGCGCGACACTCTTCAGAAAGCTGGTCTCGCCGGACAGGATCAAAACGCGCCGGCCGCTGTGCACGTACAGCACGGCGTCAACAAGGCGGGCAAGCGGCTCCACTACTACTTCAACTACTCAAGCAATCCGGTTGACGTTGTCTACAATTACGACTCCGGCACCAGCCTGCTCGACGGCAAGTCGGCCACAAAGGGCAGTAAGCTTTCTTTGCCGCCATGGGATCTTGCCATTGTGGAAGAGAGCGCGCCTTCAAAGTAAACTCAGCACCACAAGATCGGTTCGAGCCGTTCACTCGCCGATAATTTTGGAA
This sequence comes from uncultured Acidobacteriota bacterium, assembly GCA_963744185.1. GTDB lineage: Bacteria > Acidobacteriota > Terriglobia > Terriglobales > Acidobacteriaceae > Telmatobacter. Next base: position 233,135 of record CAVUSR010000007.1, read on the forward strand.
GAGGAAGGTTATGGCCATCGTTGCTGGAGTTGATTTCGGAACCCTCAGCGTCCGCGTCTCCATCGTGGATAGCGCACGCGGTCGCCTGGGCTCTGCAGTCGCGGAATACCCGCTTCATCGCAAGCGCGAAGACCCCGATTACGCCACGCAGTCGCACGCCGATCACATGCGGGCGCTGGCCGCTGCGTGCCGCAAGGCAGTCGAGCAGTCCGGAATCGACGGCTCCGCGGTTGAAGCCATCGCGCTCGATACGACCGGTTCGAGCGTGGTGCCGGTCGACGCGCGGATGCAGCCCCTCAACGAGTACTACCTGTGGTGCGACCACCGCGCCAAGGAGGAAGCGCAGGAGATCACCGCCCTTGCCCACCGTGACGGGCTCGAGGCGATCGAGTGGTGCGGCGGCGTCTACTCCCACGAGTGGGGATTTGCCAAGCTCCTGCACTGGCTTAGGCACAACCCGGAAAAGCGCCCCCAGTTCGCCTCGGCATTTGAACATTGCGATATGGTTGCCGCCACGCTCTGCAACATCACGGATCCGAAGCAGGTAAAGCGTAGTGTCTGCGCCATGGGCCATAAATGGATGTGGAATCCCAAGTGGGACGGGCTTCCGCCGCAGTCCTTTCTCTCCAGGCTCGACCCGCTGCTCGAGGGAGTGCGCGAAAAGCTGCAGGGCGAATACCGCACCTCCGACCATCTCGCCGGTCATCTCGCTCCGCAGTGGGCAAGCGAACTCGGCCTGCGCGCGGGAATTCCGATTCCAGTCGGCGCCTTCGATGCGCATTGGGACGCGATCGGCGCCGGCTGTCGCGAAGGCGATGTGGTCAACGTGGTGGGCACCTCCACCTGCATCATCGCCATGGCCAAGAAAACGGAGCTGGTCCCCGGCGTCTGCGGAGTAGTTCCGGGAAGCGTGCATCCTCAGTTCACTGGTATTGAAGCCGGCCTCTCCGCCACCGGCGACATCTTTGAGGCCATCGCGCGCCGCGCCGGCGTAAAGGTCGCAGAACTCGCGCGGGGCATCGAACAGTATCGCGCCGGACAGACCGGCCTCCTCCGCATGAGCTGGGACAATGGCGACCGCACCGTTCTAGTCAATCCCGACCTCGGCGGTGTCACGCTGGGCTGGAACCTGGTTCACACCGCGCAGGACGAACTCTTCGCGGCCATCGAGGGCACCGCCTTTCACACCCGCATCATCCTCGAGCGTATGGCGGAGCACGGCGTCCCGGTCGACCGCGTCATCAACGCCGGCGGCATTCCCCAGAACAATCCACTACTCAATCAGGTGTACGCAAACGTGCTCGGCAAGCCGGTGCTGGTGCCATCAGCGCTGCCCACCAGCCTCGGCTCCAGCATCTTCGCCTTCGCTGGCCGCCGGCGCGTTTCCTTCCATTGAAGCGGCCCAGTCCGCTCTCTGCCCGAGCCACAAGACCATCGAGCCCGACCCTCGCGCGCATGCAATCTATGAGCGTCTTTATCCGCTCTACCGCAAGCTCTACTTCGGCCTCGGCACGCCTCGGCCAGCCCGGTCTCGCTCGGCGACGTCCTGCCTCAACTGCGCAAAATCGCCCGAGAGGTGATCGCCGCAGCCTGACCGCGGCTCGCCGCGCACATCGCATCTCCGGTATCCTCAAGCCCAAGCGGCAACCGTGAGGTGAGCATGGGCACAAAACCAGACGTGAGCGACTTCCCGATCCTGCAAAACCTCCCGCCTCTCGACCACGAGCGCTTCTCCGCCCATCGCGAGCTCGAATCCCGTCTCAAGGCCACAATTCGGGGTGAAGTCCGGTTCGACACCGGCTCCCGCGCCCTCTATGCGTCCGATGCCTCCAACTATCGCCAGCTTCCAATCGGCGTTGTCTTGCCGCGCGATGCGGCCGATGTGGAATCCGCCCTGGCCGCCTGCCGCGCCTTGGGTGCAGCCGTTCTCCCTCGCGGCGCCGGCACCAGCCTCGCCGGCCAATGCGCCAACGTTGCGGTCGTCTTCGACTACTCGAAGTACATGAATGGACTCACGGCTCTAGACCCCGCAACCAAGCTTGCCATCGTTCAGCCGGGCATCGTGCTTGACCGTCTCCGCGAAGCCGCCGAAGTCCACCACCTCACCTACGCACCCGATCCCGCCACGCATAGCCGCTGCACCCTCGGCGGCATGATCGGCAACAACAGCTGCGGCGTTCACGGGCTGCTCGGCGGCAAAACCGTCGACAACGTCGAGTCCCTCGACATCGTGCTCTACGACGGCACGTGCATGACCGTCGGCCGCACCAGCCCCGGGCAGCTCGAAGCCGCCATCCGCTCCGGCGGCCGCGTCGGCGAAATCTACGAGGGCCTGAAGCGGCTCGCCGACCAATATGGCGACCTGGTAAGAAAGAAATTCCCGCGCATTCCGCGCCGCGTCTCCGGCTACAACCTCGATGAGCTTTTGCCCGAAAACGGCTTCAACGTGGCCCGCGCGCTCGTCGGCACGGAAGGCACCTGTGTCAACGTCGTCTCCTCTACGCTCAACCTCACCTCCAGCCCGCCCTTCCGCGTCCTCACCGTCCTCGGATTCTCCGACGCATTTGCCGCGGCCGACGCCGTTCCTCTCGCGCTTGAGCATGGCCCCATAGGCCTTGAGGGCTTCGACCATCTGCTGGTCCAGTTCATGCGCCGCAAGGGCCTGGCGCTCGCGGAACTCGACAAGCTCCCGCCTGGCGTCGGCTACCTCCTGGTGGAGCTGGGCGCCTGGAGCGCCGAAGAAGCCCAGGCCAAAGCCGAAGCCGTAGCCCGCGCCTCGCAGTCCTGGCCCGACCGGCCAACAGCCCACGTCTGCACTCCCGAAGAAGCCGCCAGCGTCTGGCATGTGCGCGAATCGGCTCTCGGCGCCGTAGTCTTCGTTCCCGGCGAGCCCGATTCGTGGGAAGGCTGGGAAGATGCCGCCGTTCCACCCGCCGAACTCGGAAAATATCTCCGCGCCATCACCACCCTCATGGCCGAGTACGGTTACCGCAGCCCCCTCTACGGTCACTACGGCCAGGGTTGCGTGCACACGCGCATCAACTTCGACTTCCGCAGCGACGAAGGTCTCCGCAAATTCCGCGAGTTCATTGAACGCGCTGCCGATGTGGTGCTCCGCTTCGGGGGATCCTTCAGCGGCGAGCACGGCGACGGGCAATCCCGCGCCGTCCTCCTGCCCAAGATGTTCGGCCCCGAGCTCATGCAGGCCTTCCGCGAATTCAAGGCGATTTGGGACCCCGACAACCGCATGAATCCCGGCAAACTCGTCGACGCAGTCCGCGTCTACGACCCCATCGAGAATCTGCGTCCGCGTTATGAGCCACCTCACCCCCGGCCAGCCCTCGCGCTGGAGACTCACTTCGCGTTCACACAGGAAGGCGGCTCCATGGAGCGCGCCACCGAGCGCTGCGTCGGCGTTGGCGCATGCCGCAAGCAATCCCCCGGCGTTATGTGCCCCAGCTACCGCGCCACAGGCGAGGAGATGCATTCCACCCGCGGCCGCGCCCATCTGCTTTGGGAAATGCTTGCCGGCGATCTGCGCCAGGAGGGCTTCCAGAGCGATGCCGTCAACGAGGCGCTCTCTCTGTGCCTCAGCTGCAAAGCCTGCAAGACCGAGTGCCCCGTGCAGGTCGACATGGCACAGTACAAGGCAGAGTTCCTCGCTCAGCGCTACAAGGGCCGCCTGCACCCGCTTCATCACTATCTCTTCGGATTCGCCGACAAGCTCGCCCGCTGGGGCTCGCGCGCGCCATCGCTCACCAATTTCATCCTCAACGGCCCCCTCACCAGCCCCATAATCAAACGCGTCGCCGGCATCGCCCCCCAACGCCGCCTTCCGAAGCTGGCCCCTCAGCCCTTTCAGCGTTCCCGGCAGTCCTCACCTCAGCAAAACTCTCAACGGCGCGAAGCGCAGTCAGCCGCACCGCAGGTGCTTCTCTGGCCCGATACATGGAATAACTACTACCACCCGCAATCTCTCGACGCGGCCGAGCGTCTACTTTCGCAAGCGGGCTTCGAAGTCCAAACCCCGGAGCGGCACATCTGTTGCGGCCGCCCGCTCTATGACTTCGGCCTCCTCGACGCCGCGCGCTCTTATCTTGCTGATGTTCTTGATCGCATTGCACCGCAGATCGAAGCCGGCCTTCCCTTCCTCTTTCTCGAACCCAGTTGCGCCAGCGTCTTCCGCGACGAACTCCCCGAACTATTCCCCAACGATCCGCGCGCCCAAAAGCTGCGTGAATCCGTATGGCTGCTGGCCGACTGGCTCGCGGCCAAGGCCCCCGGCTTCGCCGTCGGTCGCCTCCAGGGTGAGAATATCCTCGTCCACGGCCACTGCCACCACAAGGCGGTCTTCGGCGGCCCAAAGAGTGAGATCGCGCTTCTCCGTCAGGCCGGCGCCACCGTCGAGCAAATTCAAGCCGGCTGCTGCGGCATGGCTGGCCCGTTCGGCTTTGAAGCCGAGAAGTTCGAAGTCTCCAGGACCATCGCCAACCAGGACCTGCTCCCTGCCATCGCGGCCGCCGCGCCCGGCACCCTCATCGTCGCCGACGGCTTCAGTTGCCGCGAGCAGATTGACCAACTCGGCCACACGCGCGCCATGCATTTTGCCGAAGCCCTCGCCGGCATGTCCCGCAGCAAACAGTAACTCGCCCTCGCTGCGCTACCATGAAGGCAGCATGTTCATCGTGGTCTGGCAGTTTGAAATCGCTGAGGAAAATGTCGCCGCGTTTGAAGCTGCCTACGGCTCAGACGGCGCCTGGTCGCAGCTCTTTCGTTCTTCGGCCGAATACCTGGGCACTGAACTGCTTCGCGACGTCTACATCCCCGGTAACTACCTAACCATCGATCGCTGGTCCAGCGAGGCAGCCTTCCGCACCTTCCGCAAACAGCACGACGCGGATTACGAATCGCTCGACCGTTCCTGCGACTCGCTCACCCGCCGCGAAACCCGCATCGGCGCCTTCACCACTTAAGGCGATTGCAGAGAACATGCGTTGAACCTGCCCTTTCGCCTCGAGCGATGATCAGTGAGCGACCCGGCATAAACCGCAATCGCACTTGAGCTGATGGAGTCGCTTTCAGCGCGGCGCTGGAGCATGCATCGGAGAGGTGGTCTTCCCTCCCGTTGCCTGTGCGTTGGCGTAATAAATCGACGCGGTTCGTGCCGTCACGTCCGGCCGTCCTACCTTCACCTGGACTTCGTGATACTCATTCGGAGTGTCCGCGATCGGTTCCTCGAAGCTCACCTCGTAGTAGGTCCCTGCGTCCCGCATCGCTCTCTTGATCTCGCCCAACACATCGTGGCCCTCCGTCAGCGTACGCCCACCAGAGTGCTCCGCCAGCACCTGCAACGCGATGTCGGGATATTCTGCATTGCCGTAACGCTTCACGCCCTTCAAATAGGTTTTGTAATAGTCCGGATTTGTCCGTCCCAAAGTGTAAGGATCCAGGCAGTAAAGCGCGATCCCATTCTCCCGCAGCGCATTGGTGAACTGCACAATCACCCCGAAAACCCATTTCCGCTGCTTGGCGTCCTCCTCCGATCCCGCCCCGGGCAGTTGCGGCCAGCCGGGACTGATCACCACCACCATCTTCCGGCCTGCTAAGCGCGACTCCACCGCCGCGATCTGACCCAGTTGATCCAGCGACATCGAAAGACGCTCCGTCGCCCCCCAGTACCCGCCTGCCCGCGTCAGATCGCGTAATTCGGTCTGAAGCTTCCGCATGCCTTCAATCAGAGCGGCACCGTCCTGGCTCGATCCCTGCATCATCTTCACGCCGCTATCGGTCATCGCTGCAATGGCAACCGGGTGCGCCAGCTTCCCCCCGTCCTGCTTCAGGAACTCTGTCACCTGCTCTCGTTCCCAGGCGATCTCACTGAATCCCGTGTTGATCATGTCCAGCACCAGCAGCACGTGAGTTGCTTCCGGATTCCGCCGCGCATCCACCTCGCGAAAGTTCTTTAGCGTGCGCGGCTGGCCGTTGTCGAGTACCGTCAAATCCGTGGCTTGAAGACCCGACACGGAATTGCCTGTCGAATCCTGCGCCAGCACATTCAGCGTCACGAGACCAGGTGTCACCGCCGTGCCTGCGGGTGAAGGAACAGCCGGAGGCGCGTTCTGCTGCGCAGCCAAAGTCAGCGCACCGATCACCGCGCCCGCCAGGAAACACAAACCGACTTGCCGAAAGAACCAATGCCCACCTACTCGCCTCGTCATGATGCTCCTTGCGGCAGTCTGTATCTCCGCTGACACTCTATAGAGGGACAAATGGGGTCTCGGGTTACTCCCCATTCGAACCCATCCGATTCGCTGTGACTTACACGATGTATCCGCCATCACAGGTGAGGTTACTAGTTTCACTCTTTCTTCGCTTTTTCGTATCGGCCAGATGTCCCAAACTGCTACAATCCACATCGAACTGCAGCCAGGTTTTGATACTGGCTCCGTCCCCATCGGAGCGCCCTGTCACTGCATCACAAGGAGTCTATTCATGGCCATCGCCGACGACCGCACCAAAGCCGTAGAACTCGCCCTCGCGCAAATTGAGAAACAGTTTGGCAAGGGCTCCATCGTCCGCCTCGGATCGCGCGAGGCGCTGATTCCTATCTCGGTAATCTCCACGGGAAGCATCAGCTTCGATGCGGCTCTCGGTGTGGGCGGCATCCCGCGCGGCCGCGTCACCGAGGTCTACGGCCCCGAGTCCTCCGGCAAGACCACCATCACGCTCCAGATCATCGCCGAGGCCCAGCGCCTGGGCGGCCTGGCCGCGTTCGTCGATGCCGAGCACGCGCTTGATCCCGGCTACGCCAAAAAGCTTGGCGTCGACGTCGACAACCTGCTCGTCTCGCAGCCCGACTCCGGCGAGCAGGCCCTTGAAATCACCGAGGCTCTGGTCCGCTCCGGCGCCATTGACGTGCTTGTCGTCGATTCTGTCGCCGCTCTCGTGCCCAAGGCTGAACTCGACGGCGAAATGGGCGACTCCCACGTCGGCCTGCAGGCCCGCCTCATGTCGCAGGCCCTCCGCAAGCTCACCGGCACAGTCTCCAAATCCCGCACCGCCCTCATCTTCATCAACCAGATCCGCGAAAAGATCGGCGTCATGTTCGGCAATCCGGAAACCACTACCGGCGGCCGCGCCCTCAAGTTCTACTCCTCGGTCCGCGTCGACATCCGCCGCATCGCCGCCATCAAGGAAGGCGACGTCGTCACCGGCAACCGCACCAAGGTCAAGATCGTCAAAAACAAGGTGGCCGCGCCCTTCCGCGAAGCCGAGTTCGACATCCTCTACGGCGAAGGCATCAGTCGCGAAGGCGACGTCCTCGACCTCGCCGTTGCCAACAACATCGTCGAGAAATCCGGCGCCTGGTACAGCTACTCCGGCGAGCGCATCGGCCAGGGTCGCGAAAACACCCGCACCTTCCTCAAGGACAATCGCGACATCTTCGCCAGGATGGATGCCGAACTGCGCAAGAAGCTGAACATCGGCGCGGCCTCCGCCAAAGTCGAAGTCCCCGAGGTTCCCGCCAGCGGTCCCGCCGAAGCCAAGGAAGCCGTGCGCTCCCGCCGCGGCTAATCCGAGATAATGACTTAGGAACCGCCTCCCCATCTTCCGCGTAGGTAATCTAACGGAGATGGGGAGGCTGCCAGACCTGCAGTAAGCCTGAGCTGGTTGTTTCCAACTGTTATGGCTCAGACATCACCACCGGAATACGCATGAAGAACAAGGTACGAGCGGAATCGCAGCATCCCCTGCGGCTGATCCTCCGCACCCTTGCGGCTGTCTGCGGCGCGCTCCTGCTCGCGCTCAATTCCCCAACACAGCAGCCCGTTAAACAGCCGTCCGGCGCGGTCGCCTCTGCTCCCGCCTCTGCCTCATCCCCCGCATCTTTCCCATCCGCCGGTCATGCGGTCCTTCTGCTCGACGCCCCATGGCGGATCAACATCGGCGACGACCCCGGGTGGGCCGACCCCGACCTGGACGACTCCTCCTGGCGGCAGGTGAATACCAGCCAGTCTCTCTTCGATCAGGGAATCGAAACCTACACCGGCTACGCCTGGTACCGGATACGTCTCCAGCCGCAACAACTCGCGCAACTCAACCTCCTCAAAGACGATCCGCTCCTTGCCCTCCTGGTCTCCAGCGACAACGTCGGTCAACTCGCCGTTTTCGTGAACGGCAACCAGGCCGCCTTTACGCGGGGGATGACGGATCGCCCTTCGATGTATCGATCGCCACCCTTCATGGTGCCTCTCGCCGGCGCCGACACGTCCCAGCCCATCGTCCTCGCCATTCGCACCTGGGCCGGCGAAGGCGTTTCGACGCGGCGCGGCATCCTCACTGACGTCGAACTCGGTTCGCAGTCCGACATCGCTGCCCGCTTCGCCACATCAAAAGCGCAGCGCTGGGATGAGAACGCCGCCAGCGCCCTGATCCTCAGCTTCCTCTACTTCTGCGTCGCGTTTCTCGGCGTTGCGCTCCTTCTCGCCCAGCGTCACCACCGCGAATATCTGTGGATGACGCTCCTCTGCCTCACCGTTTCCATGGGAGCCGCCTCCGATGTCGCATTCGGACTCGGGCTCCTGCCCATGTCGATCTACCGCATCTTTGCGCTGTTCACCGGACGCGTCTTCATCGCCGTCACCATCGAGTTCGTTCTCCGCTTCTCCGCCACAAAGCCTCATCGATTCGTCCGTATCTTCCAGATCGCCGTCCTGGTTCTTCCCTTCGTCTATTTCCTCCACGTGCAGGCGGTTTACGACGTCCTCTCCGTCACAGCCGAGTTCCTGTACTGCGGCCTGACCTGCTTCCTCCTCTTCCGCGCCTGGCGCGGCGGCCGCGGCGACGCCGGCGTCATGCTGGTTCCCTTCGTCCTGGTGGCCCTCGCAGATTCGGCCGACATCATCGTTGAATACGCCGCGCAACTCCACTGGCTTCCCGAACGGTTTCTTTCCCCGCGCTTCCACCTCGGTCCCGTCGAGTTCGGAACCGGCACGGTCGATTACCTGGTCTTTCTGGCTAGCCTGATCGCCGTCATTCTCTACCGCTTCATCGGCGTCAGCCAGGTGGAACAGCAATCGAACGCTGAAATCGCCGCCGCCCGCAGCGTCCAGGCCTTGCTCATCCCTACCCAGCTTCCGTCCACCCGCAACTTCATGCTGGAGAGCGCCTACCTCCCCATCCACGGCGTCGGTGGTGACTTCTTTCAGGTCCTTCCCCTCAAAGACGACTCCCTCCTCATCGTCGTCGGCGACGTCAGCGGCAAGGGCCTGCAGGCGGCCATGAACTCCAGCACCCTCGTCGGCGCGCTGCGCAACGAGCTCTCCCACGACCCGGCCACCGTCCTCCAGCACCTTAACCATGTGCTGCTGGGCGCAGTCTCATCGCCCGGAGCCGTTCCGGAACTGGATGCCGCCCCGTGCTTCGCCACCTGCCTTTGTGCGCGCGTCTATCCCGACGGCGAACTCGTCATCGCCAACGCCGGCCACCTCGGCCCCTATCGCGACGGCCGCGAGCTCGAGCTGCTGCCCGGTCTCCCCCTCGGCGTCATCGCCGATTCACAGTACGAGCAGAGCACCTTCCAACTCGATCACGGCGACCGCCTCGTCTTCCTCTCCGACGGCGTCGTCGAAGCCCAGAACGCCGAAGGCGAGCTCTTTGGCTTCGACCGCACCCAGCAGGTCTCCAACGAGCCCGCCCGCTACATCGCCCAGACCGCCCAGCGCTTCGGCCAGACCGACGACATCACCGTCGTCTCCATCTACATAGCCTCCCGCACCGCCCGCCGCGACACCAGCGAACTCTCTCATCTCAAGTAACCTGCATGTCCGCCAAAGACGCACAGATCAATCGTGCGTAAGTAGCAGAATCAAAGTAGATGCGAACTGCCCGGTCTAGCCGCGACGGATATGGTGCTTGCGTCTTGCCGCGGGCTTAGGCAGCGGCGGCGGAAGCGGCGGCAAACCTGCCACTGCCAGCAGAAGCTTGTTCGCGGCATTGAAGAGGTTCAAATGTGTGTCGATTGAACCGTCAGTGGCGGCCAGAAAGATGGCTGTGTTGCGTGGGTGATTGAGGGCAATATAGGTTTCGAAGCCGGCGCCGCCGCCCGTTTTTTCGATGATATGGGAAGGAGAGTCGACCGGCAGGATGTGAATCCAGCCAAGACCGATGCCTGTGGGCTCGCCGGCGTGGTCGAGCCCCTTCTCGCTCACCAGGTTCGAGGGAAGGATCTTGACGGCCTGGGCCGAGATGCCAGGGTCACCGCTCTTGAGAAGGTACTCGAGCCAGATCGCCATGTCAGCCGCCGTGGAATAAAGACCGGAACTTCCCGCCGTAGCTTCGGTGGCCGTGCAGGAGCCTTCCTCGTGGGCGCTGATCAGCAAACGCCTGCATTGTTCAGCATTGGGAAAGAAGGTCGTCTGCTGCATGTGGAGTGGCTTCAGTGTAAGTTCGGCAAGTAGAGCGGCGTACTGTTTATGTCCAGCGGCCTGGAGAGCATCGCTGAGGTAATCGAATGCCACGTTCGAGTAGACGGCGGTAGTGCCGGGAGTGCTATGGAGACGCTGATTGGGTAGCCAGCGCCAGCGTGTGCGGTAGTCGGGGAAGGTGAAGTGCGGCGTGCTGGCAGGAGCGTTGCCCAGTTCTCGCGGAAGGCCGGATGTGTGCGTGGCCAAATCGGCGAGCGTAATGGGGCGAACGCGCTCAGGCACGATCGTCCCGGGCGGAGCGTAGCGCTGGAGCGGATCGGCGAGCCTTACCGTCTTGTCCGCAACAAGCTTGGCAAGCACATCGGCGGTAAAGGTCTTTGTGAGTGAGCAGAGCCGCACGAGAGAGTTCTGGGTAGGAAGCTGATGGGAGCCAGGGGCTGTTTCGCCATATCCGCGAATAAACACTTGATTGTCGCGAACCACGACGAGGATCATTCCCGTGGAGCCGGACTCGAGGAACAGGTCTGTGCCCAGGTCGCCAATCGATTCAATGCCGGGAAGCGAGGGCGTGAGATGCTCCTGCGCTTTCGCATGCGTGAGGAGCAGCAGCGAGAGCAGGGAGGCGACCAACGTGCGCGGCAGTCTGAGGCGGATCATTGTTGTTGCTGTTCTCAGGGTACCGAATCAATCCAGCAGCCGCCAGTGCATCCTCAGCGCCACCACTCTGACCGCAGCTCCTCACCAGCAATTACGTCGGATGGAACGCCCGGAGTTGGCGACCACAACGTCAGTCCCTCGACCGGCCAGATCGTCTCGATAGGCTGTCTCCACGGATGCAGAGCCAGGTCGAACAGGCCCCAGTGAATCGGCATCAGCAGGCCTTGGCCGCCCAGTGACCGAAAGCTGCGCAGCGCGCCCTCCGGTCCCATGTGGATCTCCGCCCACAACGGATCGGACGCGCCAATCTCAAGCATGGCCAGGTCGAACGGCCCAAACTGCTCCCCGATCTCCTGGAAGCCCGGCCACTCCCCGGAATCGGCGCCATAGTACACGCGGTGCTGTGGGCCGCTCAACGCAAATGATGCCCATAACGTTTCGAAGCGATTGAAGAGGCTTCGTCCCGAAAAATGCCGGGCTGGCAGAGCCGTCACCTGTACCGCGCCCACTCGCGCGCTGTCCATCCAATTCAGTTCGCGACAACGTGCCGCGGGGATACCGAGTTGGCTCAGCAGCGTGCTGACTCCGAGCGGCATGATCCACTGCGCTCTCTCTACTGCCGCCAGCTGCGCTAGCGCGCGTATCGTCCCCGCACCCAGGTGATCGTAGTGGTCGTGCGAAACAATGACAGCGTCGATGGCCGGGAGGTCGCTCAGCTCCAAAGGCGCGGGAAAGAACCGCTTGGGCCCGCTCCAACTCGTCGGCGACGCGCGCTCATCCCACACCGGGTCGATCAGGATACGCACTCCATCGATCTCGACAATCGACGTAGCATGTCCCATCCAGGTGATGCGCAGACCGGAACGCGGCTTGGTATCGTAGATCGCGGCGTCCGTATGAAACGGACCCAGCGGTTCACGCGGGGACCTCGCCTTCGCCCCCAGAAAAAACCGCGGCCCCACCTTGAATATTGTCGAGAGTCCGCCGACCTTCGTCGGAACGGGATTGAGATAGCGCCCGCCATCCCGCTGAGCAGGCTGAAGAAGCATGGTCATTGGATGTTTTTCGCGCTCAGCGGATTCCGGGTTGCCGGCCTCAAGCCGCACGATTCTTCAAACAGCCCCACGCTGAAACGTCTCACTTGAGCCAGTCTTGCCTGGAAAGCCCTCGGTAACAAGCATTCTTGCATGACCGCCGACTCTTTCGATCCCGTCGAACGTCACTTGACGTACAGCCAAGACACGAATTACTGTCTCTCGCTATCGGTTCTGTGCCGGGGCGTGAGGCACTGCAAGTGTGCTGGTCATACTGGAAAGCCCGCGCAGCATCTTCTCTAAATTCTAAAAGCGATAGGGAGACTTTCACGTGATCAAGTGTCTATTCACTCCGCGAGTTGTTTTGAGTCTTGTGGGATGCTTTGTGGCCAGTTCCTTTTCCGTTCTCCACGCACAGGCGCCTGCTCAACCGATGAACTACGAGGAATCCGCCGGTGGCGTTCGGTACCTCGAAGAGGGACAACGGCCGGCGATGGTTCATCCAACCATGGAGGGCGAGCGGCAATTCCGCGAAGCCAGCCGTCAGCAGGCTAATACCTCGAGCAACCTGTATTACCACGGAGGGATTGGCGGGATTGGCGTGGAAACAACGCCCAGGGTCTACCTGGTGCTTTGGGGATCGCAGTGGAACAACAATGACCCCAGCGGCGAAGCGTCGATTCTGGAGAACTTCTACAAGGGCGTCGGCGGCAGCACCTGGCTGGACACCGTGGTTCAATACTGCCAGGGAGTAGCCAGCGGTACCTACTTTTGCAACGGCGCCGGCCAGGCGGCCGGCAATCCACCCAGTATCTTCGCCGGCGTCTGGGCCGATAATGCCAGTTCCGCGCCATCCCATCCACGCCAGTCGCAGCTTGCCAACGAGGCTGTTCGTGCCGCCGAGCACTTCGGCAACACCAGCGCATCGCGCAACGCCAGCGTGCAGTATGTCATCGCCACCGCCCATGGCTACAATGCCAGCGGCTTCGGAACTCAATACTGTGCCTACCACAGTTCAACCAGTTCGACGGTCGGCAACGTCGCCTACACCAACATGCCGTACATCACCGACGCCGGCGCTAGCTGCGGAGCCAACTTCAATGGCCTGGGACCCAATGCCGGCATCACCATCGTGGGCGGCCACGAGATGGCTGAGACAATCACCGACCAGTTCCCCAACGGCGGCTGGCTCGATTCAGGCGGCTCGGAAATTGGCGACAAGTGCGCCTGGATCTCTTCCGGGCAGGGCGCATCGGCCAAGATCTCGCTTTCCACCGGTACTTTCGCGGTTCAGTCGTTGTGGAGCAATGCCTTCAACAGCGACTCGGGCGGCTGCGTCATCACGTATTGAGCAATCAAATTCCCGGCGCGCAATAGAGGAGCGGCCCCTCGTGGCCGCTCCTCTATGTGCTTATGATCAAAGCCGACAGAGCGACACCCCGTCCGTCCCATCGCGTTCCCGACCGGAAGCCCGTAAAACACCGCTCTTGGCCACCGGTTCCGAGTCGCCCTTCAGCGACCGAGGGACCGCAAACGAATCCTCGCCGGCGCCAATACTCCGCTTCACCATGCCGTACAATCCCACATGAGCCCGAAATGCCCGTAAGAGCCCTCTATCCCGGTACATTCGATCCACCCACCAACGGGCACGTCGACCTCATCCAGCGCGGCTCGAAGCTCTTCGATCACCTCACCGTCGCCGTCCTCAACAACCCCGGCAAGAACCCGCTCTTTACCGTCGCCGAGCGCGTGGAGATGCTCACCGAGTGCACCCGCACCCTCGGCAACGTCTCCGTGGCCACCTTCGACGGCCTCATGGTCGAGTTCGCAAGGAAACAGGGTGCGTCCGCGGTCCTGCGCGGCATCCGCGCCATCTCCGACTATGAATACGAGTTCCAGATGGCCCTCATGAACCGCCGCCTCGCACCGGAGATCGAGACCGTCTTCCTGCAACCCGCCGGCCGCTACTCCTTCGTCAGCTCGCGCATGATCAAAGAGGTCTTCAGCTTCGGCGGCGACGTCACCGGCCTGCTCCCACCCAATGTCCTCAAACGCCTCCGCGGCCGCATGAAGAACGAAAAGCAGTGAAAAGTGAAGAGTGAAAAGTGAAGAAGAACACGCCGGTCTTCGTCACTCTTCTCGTTCGTTCACAGCCTCACTGGAAACGGCAAAGATGAAAAGAGCACGACTACCATCAGCTTCTGTTCACTTTTCACTTTTCACTTTTCACTCATCCCTTTTAACTCCTCACCGTCCCACCGTCAGCACCACCCGGAACCGCGCCTTCCCGCTCATCATCCGGTCAAACGCCTCTGCGGCCTGCTCCAGCGGATACGTCTCCACCATCGGCTTCACCCCCGACAGCGCGCTGAAGTTCAGCGTGTCCTCCGAGTCCATCCCCGACCCCGACGGCCATCCCACCACCGACTGCCGCTTCCCGATCATCTGCATCGCCGACACGCCCATGGCCCGCTCCGGAACGCCATTGATGATCAGCTTCCCGTCCGGCCCCAGCCCCCCCATCACCGCTTCCAGGGCATCCGCGCTCGTCACCGTCGACAGAATCACCGTCGCCCCGCCCAGCTTCTGCAGCTCCACTGCGGGGTCCTGCGTCATGGTGTCGATGTACACATGCGCGCCCAGCTGCTTCGCCAGCGGAGCCTTGTCCTGCCCGCGCGCAATCGCCACCGTGCGATACCCGCTCTTGGCCGCGTACTGCACGCCCAGATGTCCCAGGCCGCCGACCCCCACAATCGCCACCAGGTCCCCCGGCCGCGCCCCGCTGTTGCGCAAGCTGTTATACGTCGTAATCCCCGCGCACAGCAGCGGCGCCGCATCCACGTCGTTCAGCTCTTCCGGGATAAACGCCAGCGCATTCGCCGGCGCAATCACGTAATCGGCATAGCCCCCATCGAAGCTGATCCCCGAAATCTGCCCGTTCTCGCACAGGATGAAGTCGCCCCGCCGGCACGGAACGCAATAGTTGCAGTGCCCGCCGTGCCAACCCAGCCCCACGCGTTGCCCCGGCTTGAATAACGGCACGTCTGCGCCCACCGCGTCCACCACCCCGGCCACCTCGTGCCCCGGCACCCGCGGATACTCAATCGGAAAAATCCCGAACTTCGTGATCGAATCGCTGTGGCAAACCCCGCAGGCCTGCACGCGAATCCGCACATGCCCCGGCCCCGGGTCCGGATATTCCTTCTCCACCAGTTCAAAATCCCCGCCCTTCGCGGTTACCTGCACGGCACGTCCCGTCACACTCGCCATCGTCAGTACTCTCCTCCGCGCTTAGATGGACGATCCCGCCCGGAGTTTCACATTAACTTCTCGTGACACCGGCCCCCGCTCCACTCCGGCAGGGCCGCCACACCTCCCGACTTATACTCGTAAAAGCATGAGCCAGTTCCTGCCCGTAGACGAACAGCTAGACCTGCTCCAAAAGGGCGCCGCCGAAATCATCCGCGTCAGCGACCTCCGCGAGCGCCTCGAAGACAGCCGCAAAACCGGCCGCCCCCTCCGCGTCAAAGCCGGCTTCGATCCCACCGCGCCCGACCTGCATCTCGGCCACACCGTCCTCATGCGCAAGCTCCGCCACTTCCAGCAACTCGGCCACACCGTCATTTTTCTGGTCGGCGACTTCACCTCCCTCATCGGCGACCCCACCGGCCGCAACGTCACCCGCAAGCCCCTCACCCGCGAACAAATTGACGCCAACGCCGAAACCTACAAGCAGCAGGTCTTCCAGATCCTCGACGAAAAACTTACCGAGGTCCGTTACAACTCCGAGTGGCTCGGCAAGCTCGACTACGAAAAAATCGTCCGCCTCACCGCCCACTTCACCGTCTCCCAGATGCTTGAGCGCGACGAGTTCCACAAGCGCTTCCAGGCCGAGCAGCCCATCAGCCTCCACGAGCTCCTCTATCCCGTCATGCAGGGTTATGACTCCGTCATGCTCGAGTGCGACGTCGAGCTCGGCGGCACCGACCAGCGCTTCAACCTCGGTTGCGGCCGCGAACTGCAGCGCCACTACGGCCAGAAGCCCCAGATCATCCTCATGACCCCCATCCTCGAGGGCCTCGGCGGCGGCGACAAAATGTCCAAGTCCCTCGGCAACGCCGTCGGCATCCATGAGCCGCCCGCGGAGATGTACGGCAAGCTCATGTCCATCTCCGACCAGCTCATGTGGAGCTACTGGGTCCTTTTAACTGACCTCAGACAATCGGAAGTGTCGGCCCTGCGCGAAGCAGTCGAAGCCGGCAGCCTCCATCCCATGGAAGCCAAGAAGCGTCTCGCCCGCACCATCACCGCCGGCTTCCACGGCGAAGCCGCGGCCGACCACGCCGCCGAGAACTGGGCCCGCATGTTTCAGCAGAAGTCCGAGAGCGAAGACCTCGAAGAAGTGAACATCGCCTACGCCGACTTGGTGGTCCCGGCCAGCGGCGAGCCCGGCCAACTCCAGATCCGCCTCCCCAAGCTCCTCATCCAGCTCGGTCTCGCCGCCAGCGGCGCTGAAGCCAGCCGCAAGATCGCCGAGAAGGCCGTCAAGCTCGATGGCGAAGTCGCCACCAATTCCCTGATCGCGCTCACCAGTTTTCCCGCCCGCCTGGTTGTTCGCCTGGGCAAACGCGCCAAGGTCGCCATCATCGGAGACGTCGGCGAAGGCGTCTAGTCGCAAGCTCTCCGAATTCGCGCATCCGTATTAAAGTAGTTACCGTTACCAAAGTTCATATTGCCGTCAAGAGCCCTTTACACAGCCCTATACTGTCCCCGATGATCCCCCATCGCCGCCTTGCACTCCTCGCACTCCTGCTGTGCGCGCGGGCCCTCGTGGCACAGCCAAACGGCCTCTCCGTCACCGTTACGTTCCTGCTCACCACTCCCGAAGACGGATTGAACGGATATCTGCAACTGCTCGAGGACGAGCGCCTCACCGACGACCTGCATAAAAAACTCTGGGCCTCCGGGGGGCCGGACATGGCCCTCGATCACAATGACCCGCTCTACAAACGGCTCACTACGCCCCCGTTGCGACGTGCGGTTCTCCGTCTCCTCGACGAGCGCGGCCACCTGGTCGGTCAGCTGACCTTGCAGCGGGAGCTGGCGCTCCTTCAGGGCGCGTCTCTGCACGCCGGCTACCGCACCCTGCTCGTCACCACCGATCTCACCCACGGATACGGCTCCTACTCCGGCCCCCTCACCCAGATTCTCGACCTGAGCCAGGGCAAGCTCGAGATTGCCGCCGCCCGCAATGCCATTACCGGCAACCCGGCGCCCATCTATCTGGCTAGAACTCTCAAAACGGAGTGGCGCGTCTCCGGCGACTCTCCGCGCCCGGGCGCGCCGATCGACCTGCTCGAAGTCGCTTGCCGGCCCAACCCGAACGCGCCGCTTGACCCCAGTCCCAGTGACTTCGCCATCATCCGCACGCGCTATCACTGGACGGGAACCGAATGGATTTACGCACGCCGCCGGGCCCCCGGCTTCTGGGAGGCGGACCAGCCGTTCCCGCCCATGGAAAATTTCCCGCGCGCGATCCTGCTCCCGCAGCCGCCAACAACCGCGACCGCGGCAACAGCGTCTACCGGGGCCTCAAGCCAAACCGTTTCGGCAAAGAAATAGCTGTTCCCGCGGGATCACATGTCCGCCCGCAAGCCCGCTGCAGCCCGCTTGGCCGGGCTTTCTGACCACTGATCACTGTTCACTGATCACTGTCTTTTACGCCGGGTATCCGCCCGTAATGTATCCCTGCAGCTCCTCGATATGCTGTCTCTGGCCGGAGATCACCCAGTTCACCAGGTCTCCCATCGACACCATCCCCACCACCCGGTCCCGTTCCAGTACCGGAAGATGGCGGAAGTGCCGCTCGGTCATCAGGGTCATGCACTCGTCCACCGTGTGCTCAGGGCTCACGAAACTCACCGGGCTGGTCATGATCTGCGCCACGCTGGTTTCTTTCGAGGGGTGGCCCATTAGAACGCACTTCCGTGCGTAGTCGCGCTCGGAAAACATCCCCACCAGCCTCCCCTGGGAGCACACCATCAGCGCGCCCACGTCATACTCGGCCAGCATCTCAAGGCCCTCGTAAACGGTCTGTTCCGGGTCGAGGGAAAGTGCCTTGTTGAACTTCTTGTGCTTCATCACCATTTCGACCGTATCGGTAATGCTCATGAAACCTCCTGGAGGGAAGAGGCTGCGGGGACGTCGAGTACAGCGCGGCGAGTGCGGGCCGTCCCTCAGGCCCTGGCGGTTATGGAAATGAATAGTAGCGTGCTTTTAACACGATTGTCGCTACCTGATAAGAAAATTGCCTCCGAATCCGGCACGAAAGTAGGCATATCAGGCAAACCCCGATAAAGCCCCGGCAAAACCCGCCCCTCTCAAACCGCCAAAGAGATCGTTCCCTCCTTCTCTCGGCGAGTGTTTTCCCGACCGGACCCTTCACGGAGTGAAGGGGTAGCGGAGGGACCTGCGGTTTGAGCTCGCTTTTGCGTTCCTCCCGTTCCGGCCCTGAGCCGGGTGTCCCGGGTCCCTGGCTTTGGGATCCGGGATAGCACTCCTCTCGCCCAACCCGATCTGTAAGTCCCGTTTTCACGCCCGATAGCGTCGCACCACGATCCAATCTCAATCCGCCGCCATGTCGGGTTCCGTCCATAGAATCAGGCTCTGCGGCAGCACCTGCGACAGCAGGACCGCGCTCAGCACCATGCCATAGATCACCAGGTCCGCCGGCCACGGCATCCATTCCAGAAGCCGCGGCGCATGCAGATGCCATCCCGTCAGCAGCCACAGCAGCAACAACGCCACAGTCAGCGTCTGGTACCCGTAGTAATGCGCCCGGTCCCGCTGGTGCAGTTCGCGCTCATCGTTGCGATACTCGCCCGCGTCAGGCTCCGGGCGGTACAGCCCAAATCGCAGCCGCAGCGGCATGAGCGGCGACATCTCCGCCGTCTGCCGCGGCCCCCTCCCGTTGAATGGCTTCAGCAGCCCGCCGCGGTAGTATCCCCCCAGAAACAGGCGATTGATCAGCACAGTTCCCAGAACCAGGTAGAACCCCGTTGTCTTCCACTGGTCGATCCGGCAGCACAGAACCATCACCATCACCAGGCCGGCGTAGATCACCACCACCAGCCCGCGCCGCCGCGCCTGCCTCGCCATATCCACCCGCCTGCCCATCAACACCAGTTCCGCCCTCATCGCATCTCTCCTGGCCCCTGGCCCCTACACTTCCAAATCTGGTTCATTCCACAGCACCAGCGTCTGCGGCAGCCCCGCCATCACCGCGATCAACAGGCACAGAAACACCGGCCCCAGCCACCTGGACCACTCCGGCCACAGCAACTCGCAGACAGTCAGCACCGCAAACCAGCCAAATGAAAACCAAAGCGCTGTCCGGTACGACCGGGTATGCACGCGATCCCGCTCCCGTGCCTCGCGCTCATCAAACTCAAAATCGGTCTGAATCGCCTTGACGTCCGCCGGCCCACGCCAGAAGTTCAGCATATTGAGGTCCGGCCGCCGCGGCATCGGAAACTCTGGCTTCATACCCCAGCGGCTGAAGATATACAGGTTCGCCACCATTAGCACCACCATGGGGTATAAGAACCAGTCCGTCTGCGGCCTCCCAAATGCCCGCCCCACCACATACGCTGTCAACGGCACCATCAGGCCCCAGTAGAGTGCCACAATACCCCGCCGATTCCGTCGTTTCGCCAGAAACGGTCCGCCCAGGTATTTGCTCGTCGGAATCATCGAATCTTCTCCTGCGCCCACTCCGGCATCTCGCCCCTGATCCCTATTCCCTATTCCCTGTACTTCCATACACTTGCTCGCTCAGCGGCCGGAACGGCTGCATCGAGAAAATCGCCTCGATCGGCAGCTTGAAAAACTCGCTGATCGAGAAGGCAAGCTTCAAACTGGGCCCGTAGTCTCCCCGCTCCAGGAACCCGATGGTCTGGTAGTTCACCCCCACCGCATCTGCCAGATCCTGTCGGCTCACCCCGCGTTCGGCCCGCAGAACCGCGATGCGGTTATAAATCCCACTCTCGCCAGGACCCGGCTTGCTATTACCCGTCACAACCATAATATTGCGTAAACACAACAATCTTGTCAATACATAAACACAGATCGCAAGCGGCGAGCCGCGGCTTCCCTGCGCCCTCCTGCTTCAAGTCCTTGCAGCAGGTGTTTCCCCGACCGAAGCGGAGGGGCCTGCGGTTGTCGTTGCTTGTGCTTTCTCCTTTCACCCACAAAAACAGGGTGCCCCAGAGGCCGCCCTGAACGAAGCCGAAGGGTCCCTCGCGTCTGGGACCTGGGATGCACTCCCCTGGCCCGAAACCCCGTCCTGGAATCAGGTTGAATCCAGCGCCAATTTCGGGGTCGCCAAAAAGTTGTCAAGAGGGGGTCCTGTGGAAAACGTTCGCAAATACTTGAATTTAAAGCGAAAATAAATTTCCCAAAATTGAGTATTAATTATTCGAACCTGCCATACTTGAAATAGTCAAACAAAAGCCCGCCAACCGGCGGGCTTTTTTCATTTCAGCAGTACGTCAGGAGCAGGGTGATGGAAGCACCGCGCAAACTCGATTCGGCAGGGTCTTTCTATCCCTATCACTATTCCCTATTCCCTGTCTCTTTCACTTCTTCACTCATGCACTTCTTCACTCGTTCACTTCTTCACTCATTCACTTGGCTTTTCACCGTCCACTGTCCACTGTTCACTGTCCACTGTCCTTCACTGTCCACTGTCCACTGTCCACTGTCTTGTGATCCAAATCACGGTCAGCACAAATTCCCCCCTTTTTGGGGTCTAATCGAATGAATTGAAACTAGTTGACCGTTTTTTTTTGCGCGTGTGAGCGCCGTTACAGGGATTTCTAAGCTTCGAAATCCAGCTCCACGGGGTCGATCAGCGGTTTCAACCAGGAAAGGAGAGCGAGATGGGCCGGATGGTGGGTATACGCATCGGCGGCGGCCTTGTCGGTAAATGTCATCAGCCCGGCAAAGGTGTAACCCTGCCCGCGCGGAGAAAGATTCGGCCCCACGTGCACGTCGATCAGCCCGAGAATGTGGTCGCGGAAGGCGGCAATATCGTGCGCGGCGCGGGCCTTGTCGGCCTCGGTGGCCTCGGGCTTCCATTTGAATCCGAAGATGTGAATGAACATGACTAGCTCCCCAGGGCGAACGCGCGGCCCGAATCGAGCAGACGGTTCACCGCTTCCTTCGAGGTGGACTCAGTGTAAATCCGCATCAGCGGCTCGGTTCCGCTGGCGCGCAGGAGGATCCAGGTGTCGGCGGCGTTTTGCTTCTCCCTGGCCTCGGGATTGTCGAGGTAGAACTTGATGCCGTCCAGCGTCTCCTGGCGGATGATCGTCATGCCGTCGAACCCGATGTCGCCGGCCTTGAGCGCCCGGGCGCGGGCAATGGCCTTGTTCTTGACCTCGTCCGGGATATGCAGGTCGATGCGGCCGTACTGGTGCTCGCCGTATTCCGCCTGCAGATCGGCGACCAGCTGGCCGAGGGTCTTGCCTTCCTCGGCCATGACGTTGGCAATGAGAAGGGCATTAAGCAGCCCGTCGCGTTCGGGAAGATGGCGCTGGAAGCCGATGCCGCCCGACTCCTCGCCGCCCATCAGGATCTCGCGCTCCAGCATGTAGTCGCAGACGAACTTGAAGCCGATGCCGTGCTCCAGCAACTCGCGGCCGTGCTGGTGGCAGATGCGGTCGAGCATCCGGGTGGTGTTGAAGGCGCGGGTGACGGCGCCGGGCCAGCCCTTGCGGCGCAGGACCCAGCTGAGAAGAACGGAGAAGATCTTGTGGGGATCGACGAAGTTGCCGTGCTCGTCGGTGGCGCCGATGCGGTCGGCGTCGCCGTCGGTGCAGAGTCCGGCGTGACAGTGGTTGGCCACCACGGCCTCGCCCAGGGCGCGGATGTGGGGTTCGATGGGTTCCGGGTTGATGCCGGGGAAGAGCGGGTCAATGTTGCCGCGGATCTGGACGTGGTCGACGCCGAGGCGGGTGAAGATGCTGGACAGGATGGTGCGGCCGGCGCCGTACATGGAGTCGATGGCGAACTTGAGGCCCGATCTGGCGATCAGGTCGAGGTCGGCGAAGCTCTCGATGGCGGCGAGGTAGTCGGGGAGGAAGTCGAACTCGCGGATCGCGGCTGGCTGGGAGGAGCGCGGGACGGGCTGGCCGAGAAAGCCTTCGATTGCGGCGATGATGGAAGGCTTGCCGGAGCCGCCGTACCAGGCCTTGTACTTCACGCCGTTCCACTGTGCGGGATTGTGCGAGGACGTGATCATGATGCCCCCGGCGGCGCCCTGCTGGCGGACGCCGTAGCTCAGGGCGGGGGTGGGGGTGATGTCGTTGGCGAGCAGGACGGGGATGCCGGTGGCGGCGACCACGTCGGCGCACGCGGAGGCGAAGGCCTTGGAGCCGAAGCGGCTGTCGTACCCGATGCAGATGCCCTTGGTTGGATCTTCCTTGGCGTGAATGTAAGCGGCGATCGCTTCAGCAGCGATGCGGACGTTGGCGAAGGTGAAGTCGTCGGCGATGATGCCGCGCCAGCCGTCGGTACCAAACTTGATTTGCGGGTGATGCACCTGCGGGTGAGACATGAATGGGCTTCCTGTTTTCCTGAACAGTCAGGATATAGGATGCAAACGCCGGGGGTTTCGCGCGGCATCCGGCGGAGTGCTGAGAGCACGGGTGGGAAGAACGATGCAACACAGATGAGTTTATAATTGGCTAACTTTCATTTGTTATCGGCAGGTGGCTGTATCACACGACTGCGCAGAGCTTTCCCGGCGTGCGGCCAGGGATGAGCATCAGTCGACGAGCGCAACCTGGCTAAAGCACGACGATGTTTAACTGTTTGATTTCTGCCTTGAAAAGTACGATATACAGAACGTTCCTGCTCTCTTCGTTCCTGGTGGTGCTTCTGCAGGCCGCGGCCGGATGCCTCTCGCCCTCGTGCTGCCTGGGCCAGAGTTTGTCTTCAACCCTGCAGGTGAGGGCTGATGCGCAGACGAAGATGTACGGGACCGAAGACCCGGTCTTCACTTTCCAATATGCCGGGTTCACCGGCGGCGATACCGCAGCGGTTCTCTCCGGTCAACCAGTCCTGACCGCCCCTCAACGGGTCGAGAATTTGTGGCAATACACCGAAAACCTTTCTTCCCCTTCCTACAGTTCCTACCAATTCCAGGGCGACGGAACGTCCAGGCAATGGAATGGGATTCAGTTGTCCCATGTAGTCTCCGGGGGCAGCTTCTACAGCACTCTTTATTCCTCCATCAGCGCCCTTCCGTCGCCGATTGTGGTTCCGGGCATGCAGTATCTTTTCAGCTTTTATGCGTCCTCGAACACTGCCGGCGAGCAGCTCTTCTGGCACCGGTACCTGCTGAATCCATCGGCCCAGGGCTGGGGGCCGACCGCCATCGGCGCGAATGCGAGCCGGGTGGTCTTCAGCTGCGCGGGAACCGCGGCCCAAACCCTGGACTGCGGCGACGACCCAACGGTGCCGCTGGGAAACGGCGCCGGAGGAGACGACATCTTCTGGCTCTACGCGGGCGCGAATAACGCGCTCAACGTCACGCCCACGAATCCGCAGGAAAGCGTTCCCGGGGATCTTTATGTCGGTGGCTTTCAAGTGGAGCCGGCATTGACGGAGAAGCGCGGCATCGTCGCGATGGGCGACAGCCTTACCGAGTACGACTGCTCCTGGACGGACGGCGCCGGATGCACAAGCTGGACAGTGGTCGCCTCGTCCCTGCTGAATGTGCCGGTCTACAATCGCGGCATCTACGGCCAGCGGTGCGACCAGATCCTGGCGCGATGGGGCACGGACGCTCACCCGATCCTGGTGGCAAATGCGGCATACGCCACCATTTTTTGTGGAACCAACGATATTGGTCAGGGCCTGAGCGATGTCCAGATCGAGCAATCCATCTCTGCGATGGCGAGCCTGACAGAAGCCGACGGAGCGACCCCGGTGGTGGTAACGATTGGCCCGTTTGCGGCAGCCGGCACGAATGACGTTGCAGAGGCTACCCGCCAGTCGGTCAACGCGTGGATACGAGCGACTTATCCGGACGTGCTCGATTTCGATGCCGTCAACGCAGACCCCAATAACCTGCGCCAGCAGAGGCCGGCTTACGTGGACGACGGCACGCACCTGAACCTGGCCGGCAGGATTGCGGAAGGCGACTATGTGGCCCAGTCGGTAACGGGAAATGCCCGGGGTTTCCCGAACATCTGGAATTTTCACGCGCCAATCGCCTATCAACCGGTCTTGTCGGCCAACCCGTCCAACGGCATGGATTTCAGCGCGGATACCCGGCGGGAGGCCGGAACCTACATCATTCTTCCTGCGGTTGGAACGCTTTCGTCAGCGAAGTATCAATTCTCGTTCAGCAGCGCATTGCTCACGGTGACGCCCGCGCCGCTCGTGGTGACCGCCAACGACAAGATGATCAATTACGGAGACACGCTGCCCACGCTGGATGGGACGCTCTCCGGCGCGCTGGCAGCGGACGGCATCACGGCCCAGTTCTCAACGACGGCCACTTCATCCAGCGGTCCGGGCCAATACGCCATTACTCCCGCGCTCGCAGATCCACAAAGCCGGCTTTCGAACTATAGCGTGACCCAGACGCCGGGGACTCTGACCATCCTCGCGCCGCCCGCCATCAAGACTCTGACCCCTGGCTTTACAAGCGCAGGAGGAACGGGCTTCACCCTGACTGTGAATGGTTCCGGGTTCGATGCGACGACGGCTGTTTCGTGGCAAGGGATTTCTGTAGCAACGCAATACGTCAGTCCGACGAGCGTGTCTGCCCAGATCCCCGCCTCTGCAGTCGCCAGCGGCGGAATCGCGACAGTGACCGTGCAATCGACTGCGTCGGGGGCTCCACGATCCAATACATTTCAGTTCGAGATCGATTCGAGTGACGGGCCTTCTTTCGCGCCGGTCTTCAAGACCGTGGCGGCGGCGGTGGGCGCCGGCACGCCGGCCACCTATGCCGTGACGTTGCCCTCTGTGGCGACTAACGTGAGCGTGTCGTGCTTGAACTTACCCGCGGGGGCCAGTTGTTCTTACTCGGCAAGCGCGGGGGCGGTCACCATCGCGACATCTTCCAGTACTCCGAGCGGGATCTATCAAGTCGTAGTGGTGTTCGCGGAGACGGTTCCGGGGGCGGCCTCTGCGTGGCTCTTTTGCCCGATCTCCCTGGTCCTCCTGGCCGGATCCAGGAACAGGCGGGGCGCGCGATGGTTTGCGCTGTTCATATTCGTGAGCCTGGGCGCAATCGCGACCGCTGCGTTGAGCGGATGCGGGGGCGGAAGTTCGTTTGGAACATCGATTCCAGCGTCCCACCAGGTGACGAGTTCGGGAACGGTCACGCTTACCGTTGAGTGAATTCAAAGGAAGCTGGATGGAATGCGTGAGCTGTTGACTAACTGGTAATTTCCGAGTAGGCGGTGATTCGACCGGAACCAACTTGGAGGAAGCGAAACGGTTGTTCTTACTCAGGCGCGTTTCGCTTTGGCAACGAGACCGATCCGGGCCAGCGCACTACAGTTGGCCAACCGAACATCGATGTGAGAATTGCGAAGGCACCCAACGCAATATAGGGCAACGTGAGCGCAAAGCTGCCGATGATCTGTTTTAAGTCGATTGGAGGTTGCGGGAAATGCCGAACGCTTATCATGAAAGCTCGCTGAGCAAGGCTCGCATAGATAAAGAAGCAGGGTACGAAAAGCATCATGCAACCGGCAAGTAGCCGATAGCGTAGAGCCAGAATGCACGTCGGAAAGAGCGATAAGAACACAAGCGATATTCCCCACACTTCTTGCGAACTGTCGTTAGCACCGACCGTGAAAACGGCCATCGGATAAATCGCGCAACCGGCCATCCCGATAAGAATGCCGAGGCCGAAAAACGTGGCGCTAATCACTCTCTTTATTGTGACGTTTTTCATGTCGCCTCAAAGCTACCACTTCGACGACAAATCATGAAAACAGGACAAATCCGTGGTTTCGGTCGAGTCGTGGTCAACCCGGAAGTTAGAAAAAACGGGTTGGGTTCGTGGTATCCCAGGTGTGAGAACCCAGACCTGGGATACCCCCTATTGGTGGCTGGGTGAGGAAAGGCAACGGCAAGAACAACCGCAGATCCTTCGACTCCGCTGCGCTCCGCTCAGGAAAACAGGCTTTGAGGATAGAAAACGAGCGCGGTCGGATCGTGGACATCGGAAGGAAAGATTATTGGACTCGTTTCAAGTCTGCATAAGAACAGGAAGCCCGGGCCTGAAGGCCATTTCAGCCGACTGCATTCAGGGGCCTGAAGGCCCCTGCTCCCTCCGCCGGGTTTCGGGCGATTGGTGGGCAACTCGGAACTGGCGCCACTTTGAACTCCCAGAGGCAACCGCAGATCCTTCACTACGCTCAGGAAGACACTGCTCTGGGGTGGAGAGGTGGGTGCCGATACGACCTTGAGGGCAGATGGTGGGCAACCCGGAAGTTAGAAAGAACGGGTTGGGTTCGGGGTATCCCAGGTGTGAGAACCCAGACCTGGGCACACCCTATTGGTGGCCGGGTGAGGAAAGGCAACGGCAAGAACAACCGCAGATCCTTCGACTCCGCTGCGCTCCGCTCAGGAAAACAGGCTTTGAGGATAGAAAACGAGCGCGGTCGGATCGTGGACATCGGAAGGAAAGATTATTGGGCTCGTTTCAAGTCTGCATAAGAATAGGAAGCCCGGGCCTGAAGGCCATTGTTCAGCCGACTGCATTCAGGGGCCTAAAGGCCCCTGCTCCCTCCGCCGGGTTTCGGGCGATTGGTGGGCAACTCGGAACTGGCGCCACTTTGAACTCCCAGAGGCAACCGCGGATCCTTCACTACGCTCAGGAAGACACTGCTCTGGGGTGGAGAGATGGGTGCCGGATACGACCTTGAGGGCAGATGGTGGTCAACCCGGAGCACCCGCTGCTCAAATCCAGCATTACCCTTGCAGGCGGATCCACGCCAGCCATAGCACCACAGCAGCGTAAAAAGTTAAGTTAGCCACTCGGGTCCAGTGGACGGTTATCAACTCTCTCATGAGCTCCGGGAGGTTGCCCTCGCGCTCAATCTTTAACTGCAGAGGAACCCAGTAAAACAGCGAGAGGAAAAGAACCGCCTGAAGCGCCAGCCCAGCGGCCAGCAGCCAACGCGGCGCCCCGGCCGGAGGAAAGAACCAAAGCAGCACGGCGGCCACAGCCGACAGACCCATAGGAGCGAAGATTACGCCGAAGATGCTATGAAAATGCTTTTTCTGGTAGGCGGGAAAGTCCTCCGGACGCACCATCGGCCATAAAGGGAAGAGCACCACCTGAAATGTCCATATGTCACCGACTCGATAAAGTGCGAAAGTGAGCGCAAAGAGAAGAATCAGATCATTCGCGAGAGCTGGATGCGGCATGTACGTCCTCCCGTTGTCCGCTTCATGACAGTTGATGTAAGACGTCCCGAAGCACAAGCTTCAGACGGTCCAGGGTCTCCCCAGAAAGGGCTGAGAGGCCGGCGCTGTATTCGTTGGCTCGCGCCTTCGTCAGTCGTTCGAGCAAACCATTTGCCGTTGGAGTCGTGGCGATCTTCTTTTTTCGGCGGTCCGCGCTGTCTTCTATTCGTGTTACGAGCTTCAGCCGTACGAGCCGATCGACCGCCTGGCTGACCGCAGGCAAAGAAAGATTCAGCTTCTGTGCGAGACCAGATGCGCTCGACGGGCTCCCCTGACGCAGGCGCGTGAGCAGCAGGACCTGCTGCAGAGTAACCTGCGCATCCGCCATGATTCTCAGGGTCTCGCCACTTCCGTGAGAGACACGGTTCACGAGATCCGAGAGAAGCGTTCCGGCCGAGCAATCATCGGTTTTCATCATGGTGGCACTTGATTAACAGTAACAAATAATTCATATGTATTAACTATAAGCCAGCCACGCTTTCTTGTCAAATCTCACTGCCCGATGATTTGCAGCCGCAGCCATCAACGTTCTCGCAAGCGAAAGAGATACAAATCACCAGATGCCGTCAGCGGTCGCCAAGGAAACTGGGCGCCGGATACGACCTTGAGGGCAGATGGTGGGCAACCCGAAAGTTAAAAGAACGGGTTGGG
>CAVUSR010000008.1:0-161668 GCA_963744185.1 uncultured Acidobacteriota bacterium
AATGAATCCCACGTTTGTAAGCTCAAGTTTACGTTTGCTCGTCCGGGGCCGTAAGTATAGAAGCGGAGCTCCCAGGCGAAATCTTGGGAACGACGAAAAACGAAGAGTTCCTTACTGGCGCTGTTCAGGAGTGATCTTTCATCTCTCCGCTCTTCCAGCGGTACTGAAGATGTGACCGGTTTGAGTTTTGTGGTCGTTTGCAAATCCAATAGAGTCGGTTCAAGTGGTTGCGAAGCAAATAGGTTGCGGGAGTAGTTCAGTGGTAGAACGTCAGCTTCCCAAGCTGAATGTCGCCGGTTCGATCCCGGTCTCCCGCTCCAATAAAGTCAACAAGATATTGACAGATTGTGCTTGGTATTTGGCAAAGTTATGAAGGGGCTCCTCCGAAAATGCGTCTTTCAGCAGTTTCTTAATCCGATGGATCTCGGTCGCGATATTGCCGGCAGTGTTTGTGCAGCCATAAAAAACTATTTGTGCAACCCATGGAGTTTTGTGCAAAACTCTGCGGCATTCACGAGTCGCTGAGAGTGTTGAAATCCTCGCCGATAAGAATCGCTTCCAAACCCATGGCAGATGCGTTTTGAGGCACAAGTTAGGGTGTGGTCTCGCAACTCATGGCGGTTCCCTCGCCTATGCACCAAAGCTCGTTCCGCGCTCAACCCAAGCCATGATGGCACTCATCAGATCAAAGTGGAACGGCCCCTCTCCTTCACCACAGTGCTATCCCCCGGGAAAGAGATAGAGACGTACTAACTTCTGTGTTTCGGTTTCGCCCATTACATCATTCATCGCCATGTAGTAGGCAATCGTGTTCAAAGGAGAAATATGCGGATCCGCCAGTCCGTGCCAGAGGATCAGCTTACCGCCGCGCTTGGCAAAACTGCTCAGGTCAGGATCCGTCGCATCATACCCCCACTCGTGGCTAAATATATCGACCTTGTTTTTCTCAAGCAGGGACATCAAGGCGAAGTTCCGGTGCGCGTGAGCACCGATCATCCCTTCGATACCGATATGGCAAGGATGGCCGATAAGTAGATTTTATGCCGCAAGAATTGTCGGGTGGCCTTCAGTACATCCAGCAGAAAGCGGTCGGCACCCGCATGCACCTGGGAAAGGCCCCTCCACGACTTCCTGATGCTCTACCTGCGCGGCACCGTCGAGAGAGTAACCGGAGAGAACATCATCCCCGCCGAGGTCGAACACCGCCGGGATCTCGACACCTTGGCAGACGAGCTGACTTATTGAGGGCTTTGAAAATGAGGCCGCGACTATTGAGGGGGTTTAGATATCCCTCACGAAGAGGGCGGTGGCTGCGCCATTCACAATTTTGCTGACGATCCGGACGTGGTCGCCTTTGTGGGCCTGGAGCTTGAGGGCCTCAATGGCACCATCATCTCCTTCCGCTACCGAGTCAGCGGTCAGCTTGAAGGTTCTGGAGTCTCCCGATTCGTCGGTGATCGTGAGGGAGCGATCGTGACTGCTGAAGTTAGTGATGGTTCCTTCAGCGGAGTCGAAGGGTCCTTTCCCCAGAGCCTTCAGCGCCACCACGGTTGGATTTTCAAGAAAGCCGAAATAGAAGACGATGGCGTAGGCGCCCCGCTTGTTGAAGGAGGCGGCCTCGATGGTGCCTTGCGCCAGTCTCTTGTCGAATTCGTAGCGCACGCGGCCCCCGGAGAGCTGGTTGAAGACGCCTTGTGTGCCGTTGTCCTGAAAGACGGTGATACTCTTGGCTGTACTGTTGATGGAACTGACTGTGCCTGTGAGCGCATGCACGACTTCCTGAGATCGCGCAGCGACTGGCAAACTGATGCCCGACGCCGCCAAGAGAACCAAACAAAGCAACGATATCCGCATACTTTTCTCCTTCCGCAGATTCAAATCATCAACCCGTCAAGAGGTCATACAACCCGATAAGTGCGCGCGGATGCGAGGAGCGCGCGCGATGTGGTTGGACGGCCAGATCGCCGGAAAGCGACGCACTTGTCGCTGTTCGCTGAATTGGCAAACGAGTGCATCCAGATTCTGCGGAGAGGCTAGTCGATCCGGCTGATTGTTTCGTCGTGCATGCGCCACGCAGTCGCACCCAGTGCAATTCCGCTAACTCTTAAATATCCCCTAAAAGTCACTAAGGGAACTGTCCCTTTTGGAACAGCTCCAGCGTTTGTGTTCGTTGATGGTAAGGTGTTCAAGTGAGTTATCGCGATGGCTATCGTGGACCGTGCAACCATTATGGGAAAGACACGTCTATCCCTCGAGAAAGATCCATTGGCCTGTGAGTTGGGCCCGGCCCCACTTCATAAAATCAAGAAGCATCCGCTTCATGCTAGGGGAGTGTAATGAGCAACAACTCTACGCGCGTTGCGGTATTGTCTCGCACGCAAATCTGGTTGCAGTCGTTCGTTGCCGGACTTTTAGCTGCCGGGTTAGCGATTTTTCTGCAGTGGCTGATCTATGACGATTGGCTGCACGAAGCCGGCCCAGTGGAGATTGCCGGAAGCGTGCTGGCTGGGATCTTGATGTTTCTTCTAGTGCTGCGGACGCTGCACGCGGCGCGGCAGAGGAAGAAGGAGATGGTCCAGCGGCTGGAGGCGATCCGCTGGATGAATGATCGCATCCGGAATTCGCTGCAGACGATCGAATGCATTACCTACGCAGCCGCGCCTCACGTCACCGATGACGTTCGCAATGCTGTGGATGCTATTGAGGGCATCCTCAGCGACTTCCTTGTGGATCGGCATCCGTATAGCGGAGTTCGCGAGCCTCAATCGCATAGCGCTCATGCGACATCACAGCAATTTCGATAGCGGAATTCAGGAAATTGCGTTAGCGATCTAATCCCTCAAAAAGACATTGAGAAGCGACTTGTGCACGCGAATGCGATGGTTGTACTCGATGAAGCCCAACTTGCGAAAGCGGTTCATGAACTCATTGACGTGCGGCCGGGTGCTACGGATCATGTTGGCCAGCGCCTCCTGCGAGATGGGCGGCAGCAGCGCGTCGTCGTCTTCGGTGCCCGTGCTCTCGGCTAGGACAAGGAGAAGCCGGGCGAGACGCTTTTCGGCACGGTTGAACATCTGGTCGACGAGGGCCGCCTGCGTCTTGAGTGTGCATTCCAGCAGAAATGCCGAGAAGAGGTGCGAAAAAGACTGTTCTCTTTGCATGACCCGCATAAATTCCTCGCGGGCGATGCGAAGGGCCGTGCAGTCGGATGTTGCCGTCGCCTGCGTGACACGAAGAGTAGGCTCCGGCTCCATGGCCTTTTCTCCGAAGAAATCGCCGGTGGAGATGAGCCGGATGGTGGCTTCTTTTCCTCCGGAGGAGATCACCGAGATCCTGGCGCCCCCGCGGTGCAGGTAAAAGACGGCGTTGGCGGGATCTCCCTGGGCGAAAAAGAGCTCTCCTCTATTCACGTGAAGGATCTTGCGTCCTGGCCCAGACGAGGAAAGGTACGCGGAGAGTTCGAATCCTCGGCCTGTCGGTTCGTTCTTTGCGGCATCTGCCATTTCGGGCTAATTCACGTCCGGTCAAGAACTGTGACCAGAGTGGAATAGACGCATTATAGTCAACTGCTTCATCAGACTCAGTGAGAATATCCGGCTCCGACTCAAAAGGTTTTGTCTCAAAAGGGACAGCGAAATTATCTGTGCCTGATTCAGAATTTGAGCAGTGGAGATGCGTAATCGCCTTTCTAGAAACGTAAGCGGAGCGATGCTCTTTTGAGATTCGAGGTCGGCTTGTCGTCAGTGAATCGTCTGATCGCGAGCACTCGCCCGTACTTCCAATCACATGCTTGGGCTTGAAAACTTGAAGGGAGCGGAGGTTCTGATTCCTAGCCTTGCCCCGGTTAGATCGTGAAGTGCTGGATCGTTCGGCACGTATTGGTCCAGGACTGCGCCGTTGCCATTAGTGATCAGAACACTCTGGCCCTCGAGGTGAACGTGAACGGCATAATGATCGGAGTTTCCGGCCATCAATCCCCGAATCTTGGACTCATGTTGATCAAGCGCGTGCTGGGCGATGCTCTTTCGACTAATCCTGTCACCGTCCAGTTCCCAAACGACGCGCCCCAGTCCACCGGCAACCTCAATCTCCAACTCGACGCTTCGCTTGCCGAGGAAGTGGCCTTTCGGCCTCTCAAACAGAAGATTCACATCGGAGCACGCTGCAGAGAGGTAAACGAAGTTCGCGCCATTCCGGGGCTTGAACCAGTCTCCACTGCCAGTCACTTCAGAGCGGTTCGCAAGCTGGCAGCGTTGAAGGGGAGTAAACTGCGGAGAAAAATCGACGTTATGCCCCGCCTCCAACTTCACCGTAGTGCTGTATGACTTGCCCGAGTCGGACTCGATCGCTAATTGATAGGCTCCGGCCGAAAGGTACGTCCTCTTTCCGGGCGGGAGTTCAACCCATTTGGCACCCGCGACTTCGGTCGGGAATGCTCTAACTGTCGCGGACTCGGCGCCCAGCCGAAGAGTGATGCTGCCGCACTCATCAAGCTTCATTCCGTCGACTTGCAACTCTGCGGGAGGAGAGGCAATAACCTCGGCTTCACGAGTGCTGCAAAAGCCCTCTTTATGAAACTGGATGTTATGGCGTCCTCCGGAGAGGATCGAAGCAAACCGCGCGGAGCCATTTTCATCGAGTTCGCCGACAGAAGCCGCATCGAGGTCGACAAGGGCGCCTGGCGTTCCGCCACTAATCATCAGCGTCGCCATAGGCGGTTGGGTTGCGTTCGGCACTAGCAAATGGTCTTCGCGCCGGGTTTCCCTGGGCTTCAAAGTGGCTGTCCAACTCTGCGCCTTGTAATTGTCCGCCGTCAGCACGAACGTATAAGTCCCCGGGGTGCTGATGCGCCATCCGCGCGTGCTCCGTCGAACAGCACTCCCATTGGCAGTGAGGCCGGCTTTATCCACGTTTGCAGTAATCATCAGTTCGGCGCTGGCCTTCACGGAGCGCAGAAAGAGCGATGGACGGTCGGTAGCCTCGAGCGTCATCGTTCCGGTTTCCCCGTCGTACCTGTAAGTCAGCTCGCTCTGTCGAGCAGGAGAAAGGGAAACATCGATCCCGGACTTGCTCAGTTTGACTTGCTTCCCGTCAATCGAGGCATCCTTGAGCTGTTCTTCTCCATATACCGTGGCGGTCTGGCCCAGACTGGATACCACAATCATTTTGTCGAGGCCAGCGGGGTTCTTGATCGCGGAGAGCGCCGGCCGTTGTCCTGGCTTGCTTTCAAATTCGAGGCTAGTGATGCTTTGTCCGTTCACTACCAGTGCAAGTGTATGCCTTTCTCCATTGGCAGGCAGATCAACACCATCAATCGAACCATCCACTAAGTCTGCAACTTTGTCTCCGTCAACTTGCAGGTACCCGCTATTTGCCCCGGTTGTGACCGTGATCCGCACGGGAAAGCGACTAAGAGCAACTGTTAAGTTCCGCTCGGCGCCGTTGAGCCGCACCGTCCGGTTTTGGTATCCAATGTGTGAGACTTCAACCTCTACAGTGCCGCTTGCAGGAAGAATGAAGTCGCCGCCGGCGTGTTTAATGCCAGAGATACTGAACTCGCTATCCTCAGGGCTGGCAGTCAGGTGAACAGTGTGGGCAGTGCCGGGTGGCGTCGACCGCGAAGCAGGCTTTGCAAGGAATCTGGGCAACAACACAGCCCCCGCAACCAGCACCAAAGCTGCGCCACAGAGGGCTCCCATGACGAGAGAGAATCGCCGTGCTGAACCAGCCGGTGAGGCTGAATACTCGGTACCGTGCGTCACCGGCTCGTCGAGTGTTTCTCTGGGACTTTCTTGATTGTCACCGGCATGGTCGATGGCGATGTTGGTGACGCGGTCGGGGTATGGATTTTTGGGGATCAAAAGGCTATCAAGGTCCCGGGAGTCCGGTCGTGTTGCACCTGGCTCCTCGGCGCTCGAAGAACATTGAGCAACAGTCGCGCTCGGACCCTGGCCCGCTTGACAGGCAAGCGGGGTAAGGCTGTCCTGAGTCTTTGGATCGTGGTCACACTGGGGACGGTACTGACTGTTTCCCTGAATGTTGAGCTCCGGTTTCAACTCACGGAGTAGCGGATTTTGCCTGCACAGAGACTCGTAGAATTGCTGGAGACGTGCTTCGTCTGGATATCTTCGAATTCCTTCCTGAATTCTCTCAAAGGATTTCCTTGCATCTCCCAAAGCCAGCAGACTACGCGCCTCAGTCAGGCACTCGCCAAGATACTTATGCCGGATGGCGTTCGAAATCTCGGTGCCCAATGAGCGAACCGATCGATGATCTGGATTGAGTGCAGACGCCTGTTGATGCAGCTGCTCAGCGGCACCAAGATCGGAATCGAGAGCATTCCTGGCTTGCTCGATCAGCACGTTGACCAATACATCCTGAACCGTCGAATTGCGTGGATCAAGGCGCTGCGCCTGCATCAGTAGAAAAATGGCCGTTGTGCGATTGTCGGCTGCAGCTTCGGCCTCTCCTTCTCTGAGCAGGCGGCTACATTCAAGGCTTCGCTCCTGGCCCTCTTGCGAGGCCTTTTCCAAGCCGATAAGTTGGGCATCGCCTGGATAGTCGTCCAAAGCAGATCTGGACTGCTCGAGAGCCCGTGCGAATTGTCTCGCCTCCATCAGGCTCACGATGTCTTCAACCGCATGAAGCCTATCTTCATTGCGAACTTGCGCATCACGCTTTTTTCGGCACTGCTCGAGTTCAAAGGCCAAGCCGGGGTAGCGGGGATGAATATTTCGCAGCATCTCCCACTGGTTGAGTTCCTCGTTGTATTGCGCCATTTCTCTAAATTGATGCGCTTTGGCCACGATTGAGCCAACCAGATCGCGGCGCTCGCATGCGACCTTCAAGTGCTGAGCAAACTGGACTTCATTGGGGTAGCGTTCCGCGGCTTCACGCCACATATTCGCCCGTCGTTCCAAATCCGGCTCAGCATCAGCATTCCGCGACGTAGTCGCAAGATCAGCTGAAATCTTCTGACGCTCCGCATCCTCGATTTGAATTTTTAGCGCCTGGAACGTGCCGTTATTGGGGTACTTGAGAAGTTGTTCGCTGCAGATGGAAAGCGCCTGGGCGAAGTTTTCATCCAGGAGTAGCCGTTGCGCCTCTTCCACCCGCAAGCAGATCGAGTCACGTTCCGAACTCACCTCGTTGTAAAAGCTTGCGTAAAGAGCATCGCGATCAGGAACGGCACCTTCAGGGTGCGACCGCACGACGGAGAATAAACGGACAAGGCGGCTCAGTGCGGAGTCGATCTCCCCGTTTTGATAAGCCTTGACAGCTGTGGCATAGAGCTGTTCTTTTTGCTCCCGAACTCTCTTTGCATCAACCTCCAGGGTATCGACCTGTCGCAGGAGTTCAATCGCGCGAGAGTGTCCCGGGCGACACTTGAGGGCTTCCTGAGCGGCGTAGCGCGCAGACGCAAAATCGCAGTTGTTGATGTGGGTTCCGGCCAACGTGATCCATTTACCGGCCTGCGTCTCGCTTCTTTTCTTTTCGGCCATCGCTTTGAGCGCCAATGCATCGGGGTTCTCGGGGGCCAGGTCAAGCAGTTCGCGCAGCTTCTCCAAGCCAAGAGGAATCTCGTCTTGCTCGATTCGAGCACGAGCTGCCGCAAGCAAGTGGTCGATTCTCTTTTTCGTCATTGCCAGTTCAATTTGCGAGTGAACCAGGGCAATCTCAGGGTCAAGGTGTCCCTCAGATTCAAGCTCCGACAGAAGTTCAGAAGCGAAAGGCAGGTCGTCGGATTTGATTGTCGCCCTGACCCGCTGTAAGCGGTCTCGCAAATTAAAAGCATCAAAAATCGGCTCGTGGCGGAACGCCTTCGCCAGTGTTTCAGAGAACTCACGCGCACTCGAAAAGCGATGAATCGGCTGCTTCGCCAGGGACTTGTGAACCACTCTGCTAATGGCGTAGGGAATAGCCGGATTCAATTCGGAAACGGGTGGAGGGATGCGGTTGAGAATCGCCTCCATCGTTTCGTCGACTGTCTGGCCTAAGAAAGGCTTTCTCCCGGTTAGGGTTTCGTAGAGTGTGACCCCGAGGGCGAAAATATCGGAGGCAGGGGTTACTTCCTTCATCTGGATTTGTTCCGGTGACATGTATTGGAATGTGCCCTTCTGTGCAGAGAAGGAGTGCGATCCTGCCAGGTGCACGATGCCGAAATCAATGATCTTAGCGGTGTCGTCATCCATTACGAGGATGTTGCTTGGCTTGAGATCGCGGTGAATTAGTCCGTGCTGGTGTGCAGCCTGCAGTCCTCGGCACACCTGGTTGAAGATCTCCACGATTCTAGCCACGGTAAGCCGCTCGCCGGATCCGCGGATGAGTTCTGCAAGAGTTGCTCCTCGCAAGAGCGGCATCACGAAGAAGGGTTTTTGCTGGTTGTCATCCTGAAGCACGTCCACGTCTCTGACATCCACGATGTTGGGATGGGACAGTGCGGAAAGAGTCCGCCATTCTCTTGTAAACAATTCCAGGCAAACGGAGTCGGAGATATCCTTCATGATCTTGATCGCCACTTCGGCGCCGGTTTTGGTGTCGTGAGCGCGCCACACAACCCCCATCCCGCCTTCACCGATCTGTTCGATCAGCTGGTAACGATCCATTCCGAGGGCAGACTCGCTTCGTTTTGCGTTTGGATAGGTTGGCCGTCCCATGGAATTTGTCCTCCAGACTTATAAGCGCAACTCATGAACGAAACGTGTCAAAAAGAGTTATCACCACCTGGATACCGAGTTTCTTTGACCTTTTCTCAGCACAACGTGGATAGGTGACAGAAGTAGACCCGGGGATGATTCCCCGGGTCTCGAATGCTCGCACTGAAGGATTACTTGAGCGCGATCAAGATGTTGTCGTTCACATTGAGACGTGCCTCGAGGGTATGGTCTCTGACCTTCTTCTCAGTCCTCGACGTCGGAAGGTGAACCTTGGTCGAACTGTGCGGGTAACGGATCTCACTCAGGAAATAGCGGTCGCCGTACTTGTGGAACAGCAGGGTTCCGGGTTCGCCAGGCTCGTTTGTCGAGGCCATTCCGATAGCCCAGATGTTCACCTTCCCCTGTTGGCTTTTGAGGCTGAGCACGTTGGCGCTGCTGGATCCGATCGTGTAATTTCCCGCCGGCAGAGAGTCGCCATTGACGGTGAAGTTGAAGGGAACGTTTGCTTTCAGTCCGTGATCCTGCGCTCCCGCACTGACTGCGGTAACGAGGGCGGCGACGGCGACGAGGGCGAATCTGGGGATGAGTTTCATGACTGTCTCCTTTTCTTGAAGGTTTTGCGGGGTCTTGTGGGGCCGGGGATGCTGAGAGTTTGTCGGTACGCGCAACATATAGCAAGCGGGACACCAAACATGGCCGAACCGCCTCAAATTCCCTTGGCCCTTCTTCGTGCCTTTGTTTGCAATAAGATGCCGGCGGTAGCCTGTTTCGCAGAGCAACAGAATTTCCAACTCGCCGGCTGGGCGGTATCCAAACGGATACCCCGGGTATCCATTTGGCCCTGCCAAGTCGCGGTACTTGGATTTGTCTTGGATTATTTGCCACCTGGGCTACACTCAGATGATCCGGAGGCTCTGATGCAGCCGCGGTTGCTCGTCATTTCGGGTTCTCACACGGGGAGTGTTCGACCACTGATCGATGGCCGCACATCAATCAGCCTGGACGTACGGAATCAGTTATCACTTATTGACGATGCGGTCTCGGGCGAACATTGCGCGATCGAGCATGTGGACGGTCAATACGAGGTAGTTGACCGCGATAGCCTGAGTGGCACCTTTGTAAACGGAGTTCCTATAAAGCGCAAAGTGCTCGATCACGGAGATACGATCCGCGTTGGAAATACCGAGCTGCAGTTTCTGCTGCACGAAGGGGAACGGGCCGGGACTTCCCAATTACGTTTAAGTGACACGGTTTCCGCTTCCTCACTCCTGACGATCAGGATCGAAGATTCAGCAGCGCCCCCGACGTTTGCGGATCAGGTGGGATGGATGGCACGCGACTTGGCTGCCCTGTTCAGAATCACTAATATCATCAACTCGATCCGCGACTCGGAGCTCCTGCAACGCGAGTTTCTGCGTCTGATTTGTGAAGTTATCCCTGCCGAGAACGGCGCTATAGTGCTGATTCACGATCTCAACGAGGACCCGCTTGAGATCGTTACTTGGAGCCGCAAACCCGGCGCCAAATATTCGGTCGAGATTCAGCGTGACCTGCTTCACCGCGCAATCTGGGAGCGCTCGGCCGTTTTCACGGGGGCAACGTCAGGCTCGAGGGGCCAGCAGAACGTGCTTTGCCTGCCGCTCGCTGCGGTGGAGAGAACGATCGGCGCCATCTATCTCACATCCACTAGCCCGGCTCCGCCATTTCGCGAAGATCACATTCATTTTCTCGACTCCGTGTCACGCATCGCAGCGGTTTCACTGGAAAACATCCTCGCCCTCGATGCGCTGCGATCCGAGAACCGGCAATTGAAAGCACAACTCAACGCAACCAATAATCTCATAGGTGAAAGCCGGCAAATGCGGCAGGTCGAAGAGTTCATAGCGCGAGTTGCACACAGCGACTCGACAGTTCTGATCCGCGGCGAGAGTGGCACAGGCAAGGAGGTTGTTGCGCGGGCGATCCATCAAAGCAGCCCGCGGCATGATAGACCGTTCGTTGCGTTTAACTGCGCTGCAATTCCAGAAGCGCTGTTTGAAAGTGAACTATTCGGATACGAGAAGGGAGCCTTTACGGGCGCGGTCGGGATGAAGAAAGGCAGGTTGGAGTTCGCGGAAGACGGAACGCTGTTTTTGGATGAAATCGGCGAACTACCTCCACCGATGCAGGCGAAGCTTTTGCGCGTGCTGCAGCAAAAGGAAATCGAGCGCGTTGGCAGCTCTCGTTCCATTCCATTCAAGGCTCGCGTGCTCGCTGCCACCAACAAGAACCTTGAGCAGGCCATCAAGTGTGGAGAGTTTCGACAAGACTTGTACTACCGGCTCAACGTGGTTTCGGTCCGTGTGCCGCCTTTGCGCGAGCATCGCAACGACATTCCCCTGCTGGCCCTGTATTTTGCGACGAAGTATGCACAAAAGAGCAAGAGGCCGTTCAAAGGTATCTCACGTGAGGCGCGTTTGCTGCTGACCAGCTATAGCTGGCCCGGAAATGTCCGCGAACTGGAAAACGCTATCGAGCACGCGCTGGTGCTTGGCCTGACGGAGGAGATTCTGCCCGAAGACCTCCCTGTTGGCATCATCGAAGAGCAATCGGCGGAACTCTCGGGGGAGAGATACCACCGAATAATCAACGATACAAAAAAAGACTTGATTCGCAGCTCGCTCGGAGAAGCAAAAGGGAGCTTTCCTGAGGCTGCGCGACTGCTCGGTATTCATCCTAAATATCTGCATCGATTGGTGCGGAATCTAAATCTAAAGTCGGAGCTTCCGTGACATTGCGAGCGATCCAGCAGCCTCCCCTTTTCCAGGTCTCGAGAGAAATACGCCTGACCTGCAGCGGCACCACTCGCCGAGATGGCTACGGTCCTTCCCCCATGCAGGTTGCCGACGGAAATGCTGCTATTTCGATGTACACACGCGCTGCGTCAGTCTCGTTTGCGGGCGACCATCTCGAAGGAGAACTTCAGTTCGTCCTTTACCTTGAGCGCGCCGCCGGCAACGGAGATGGGTTTGATGTCGTAGCTTGACTGCTGCAAGGTAAAACCACCAGAGGTGCGCAGCAAGTCACCATAGTCCGCAATGCGGGCGGTAATTGGCTGGCTGCGGGTGAGTCCATGAAAGCTCAGGTTGCCGTTGAGCGTGGCTGAGAACAGAGCCTTGTCGAGTCGAGTCACCGAAACTGCCGGCGAATCGTAGCAAATCTCAGGGTATCGGGATGGATCGAGCACGCGCTCATTCATCATTTGCTCAATGTCGCGGCGGTCCTTGTCGCTCACATCATCGAGCACACCCAGAGAATCAGCCTGGATTGACAGCCGAAATTCACGCGCTTCGGCGGCCTCGGGGTTGAATTCCACCTCGGCATTGAAAGAGCGGATGCCAATGGTTGGATTGTGACCCATCGCGGCCAGCATACCGGTAGCAAAAGCCTGCACTGTGAATCGGCTGGCCCGGGGGTCGACGACGTAGTGAAGGAAGGCGCTTTTAGCAGTCTCGATGGTTTCTGTCATCGCCCTCTCTGTGCCGCCTGCTAGTGGAGTGAATGGTGAAGTTGGATTACAGGGCTGAATTACATGCTGCGCAATTTGAAATAACGCTGCACATCCGGCATAACGGTTCCCGCGAGGTTGCCCACACCGAACTGCGACAGGTAGCGCCGCACGAAAGGATTGGAAAGGATCAATCCTGCTCCGAACACGACCATCGCGACGCCGCCCAGCATGAACAGTGTGTCCTTCTCGTTGCCGGTTCCATTTCCTGTCGACTGAACCAATTCCATTGGTGCCATTGTCAGATCTCCTTCTTCCGTCTTGACTCGTTTCAAGCTTCCAGGATTCGCCGAACTAGCGCTTCGGTAACTTTGACAGCTTCTTCGACTGCAGGCTGAACGGCATCGCTCAACCCAAGGCAGCCTTCGTCTCCGCCGAGAAAGGCCGGCTCGCAGCCTATCAGCAGAACTTGTTTGAATGGTGCGCCCATTGCGCTTGCCATGCGCAGCACTTTCAACGGGTGCATGCCGTGGGGCTCGACGAAACTGCCTTGATCAGCGCTGCCGGACACTCCTCTGATCTCATTCATGTCTGGTTCAACTACAGAGACCGTTCCGGGCGGTTGCCCATGGGGGTATGCGTCAATGAGGATGGTGGTTTCATAGCCATCCTGCAGGGCGTAGGCGAGGTCGAGGCCGCGAATGCCGAAGTCGACGAGGCGAACCTGGGCGGGGAGATTACGTTCGAGGAGGCGGCGTACGACCGCCACGCCGAACCCATCATCGCCGAGGAAGATGTTGCCGATGCCGGCGACCAGGATTTCGCGCTTGACCGGCTTTGGTTTTGCGTCAGCTATGGTTCCGGGCCCTTCATCCGCCAGGGGCTCGACTTCGGCCACGTTGAAGAAGAAGCGATGGCCGGGCTGGCGCATCATGCCGAGATCGCGGCCAGGATCGTCATCGAGAACCACGCAAATGTGCTTCCCGCCCTCGTAGTCTTCTTCAATGCTTTCGACGATGGCGACTTGGCCGCGCAGGGCGAGATCGAGAATGTCACCACCCTCTTTAGGGTGCAGACGCACGCGGCTTCCGATCCGCAAAGCGACGCCGTTCAATTCCACCTGATCTACCGACGCCTTATCTTCAAGGAGGCTCCATTCCCACTCGTTCATCGCGTCTCCTCCTTGAGCACATTGAGGCCGCGCAACACGCCGTGCAACTTCATGAACTGCTCCTCCGGCATGTTCTCGGTGCGTTCAAGGATGCTACGCGTGCGATCATCGGACTGGCGCATCTCGCGCTTTTCCTCCTCGGTAAGGGTAAGGATGCGGAGAGACAGTATCTCGTCAATTTCGGTTGAGTCGAAGAGGTTGCCGGCGCTCTCGGGCGCGACTTGCGGATGGTCGTAAAGGATGATGGGGGAGGACAGCATAATGCTGGCGTCGTCGCCGGCGACGACGGGCCATGTTCCGACGTTGGCGCAGTGTGCCACAAGGTCTTCACGGCCGGGAGGCGGCTCGAGAAGAGAGATGAATTCTCCAAACTCCGCGCCCAGAATTGTATGCGCGGAGACTAAGGAGTCGAGGAGAACGGTGTCGCGTGATGTTTGCGAGCCAGGACTACCGTCCGTGAGGTTGCGGACGACAACCGTGATCTTCACGACTCCGTCGACGTAACTTGTCGATTGCACTCCAATCGAACCATGCAGGGCGTTCCACTCGCGAACAATTGCTCCGACTGCGCATCCTTGCTCATTGCGCAAATATTCGATTGTTCTTCCCTCAGGAAATGAAAAGTTCAGCGTGACACAAGATTGGGAATTTGTATCAAGCGCATCCAGTGCGACTGCCTTTTCAACTGCCTCCTGCCATGGGAGGTGAACGCGCCCGGCGAACTCCAGGCGGTCAACGAGGTCGAAGAGTGGCTCTTCTTTGCTCCCTGAAGCAGAAGATTGCTCAGAAACTTTGCCGACAGTCCGCTGGCAGACTTGCAGGAAACGTACTTTGATAGTAAGCCGCGATGCAGACGAGGTCTTGAGCAGGCATTCGGTTTGCATGAAGTTTCGATCAGAGCCTGTCTGCTGTTCGCACCACGCCAGGGGATAGAGCACGCCGAAGTTGAAGCGCTGGCGATTCTTGACGGAAGACGGACGGTAGGGGTACAGCATGTATCCCTCATAGAGGACGGCCTCGGCGATCCTTTCCACGCGATCGAGGTTCACGAGTTCACCACTGCTTCGTTCGCCAACACATGCTCCAGGGCCTGCTCCCAGGTAAGAAGACCGTTCTGAATCTTGTAGCGATAGAGTTTCTCAAAGGCGTCGCGATGGATATTGATCCAAACACTGTTGGGATAGTAAGCGTCCATCATCTCGCGCCACATGCCGAGCGGAAGTTTGTAGCGAGCTTCCCTTTCCCAGGAGATCGGGGCGACTTGCAGGTTGCCGTCCTCGTGAGCGTAGAAGACGGTTCCGCTGAACA
This sequence comes from uncultured Acidobacteriota bacterium, assembly GCA_963744185.1. Classification (GTDB taxonomy): domain Bacteria; phylum Acidobacteriota; class Terriglobia; order Terriglobales; family Acidobacteriaceae; genus Telmatobacter. The sequence continues at coordinate 14,624 of CAVUSR010000008.1, forward strand.
ACATGATCAGGGGAATGTCACCCTCCCTCAGGCCTTCGAAATACTTGGTGGCCGCAACATTGAAGTCGAAGGTGCAGGGCACTTGCAGGTCGACTGCCGTACTGTCGCCTTCAAAGGACGGCACTACCACGGTTGCATGCGTCCAGAGGAGGCTTTTAAGGGTCTGGCTCCAGCGGTCGGGATGGCCGAAGAGATCGAGCAGCCGCTCCTGTTCTTCCGGCGCATAGCGTCGCTGTGTTGTCTCGATTTGAATCTGGCAGCGCACGGCGACGGTGTGAATGGTTTCATTCGCCATCGCGTTGTTGATGTGCAGCCGGAATGCAATCATGGGCACGGCTGCAAAGGGGACGACCGTGGCGGTTTCAATGCGGAAGCTCAGATCAGGCATGGGGCCCTCCATCGACGATCTCGGACCGTGATTTCAACTCAACGAAGAATCGTGCGATCTCGGTCCAGACTTCAGTGCCTCCCGACAGGCCTTTCCAGTGAGTGCGAATCAAGCCTACAAGTTTGTAACATTCGTCAATGGGGGCGATGAAGTAATCAGCTTTGGTGATGCCGTGCGCGTGGCCGACGCGGTTCACGAGGAGGGCTTCGATATCGGGCTGCAAGCGGCGGAGAGTGGGGTTGTTGTCTGCGATGTCAGCCCAGGCTTCGAGAGGAAGCAGTGACTCAACCGCGCCGGCCGGACTGGGATAGAGTGCGATGGTTCGGGACTCGAGGCTGGAGTGAAAGAAGAACGCCATGTTGATGGGGATCAACAGGCTCTCCCATTGTCCGTCGGTCATCTCGAAGTTGGTCAGATATTGCGCAGTGCGCGACACGCGCTTATAGCGTGAATTCTCCATGCCATCGAAGAGCGTGGCGCAGGCATCGCACGCGCACACGATGCGCCGCGAGGCAAGCTGGACCAGATGAGGATGTTCGGGAAACAAGCCGGCACTGCAGAGTTCGCAAAACTCCACTGCGCGCGAAGACGAACTGCGCGACCGGGTGAACTGGCGCAGCACGCCGAACGCCTCTTCAAATCCCAACATGGACTCTTCGGCCACCGCAGTTCCTCTCCGCAACGATGAACCACTATCTCAACTGACTCGACTTGCTTGAAGTGACTGATTGGTGGAGGCTTCTGAGAGTGTTGACGCCAGCAGGCTTTCCAACGCGACAAAGCCGGCACTCGAAGGTTCTTCAAGTCCAGTTATATGCAGCGCAGTGATATCCGGTGCGAACTCGTAGACGGCCTCTTCGACGATAGCGCGGATATCCTGGGTGGAGGAGCCGCAACTGTGACCGGTCAATGTGACCGCGACATGGACGCCAGCCTCATCGATGCGCTCGAGTTCCGCGCTGCAGGCAAGTTTTCGTAAGCGGGGGCGCATGTGCTCCATCCCCTTACGCACTCGCGTCTCCAACTCATCGGGATGCAGAGAATAAAGCACCAGCAGGCTGCTGACTGTAGGGTCTTTGGCGAGGGTGTCGATGAGGGGAGAACCGCCGCTTCCGCTCTCGAAGACGATCTCCATCACTCGTTCAAGGCCCGTGCCGTGCACGTCCAGAAGAAGCTGCACGAGCGCTTTGCACGCGACCTTTTGCGGGCCCTCAGGAAACTGATCGAATTCCGTGATCAGCTTGCCTAACCGACGAATTTGATCTTGAAATGCGGTACCGTTTGCCACGTGCCTCCGATAAATGACCAGGTAAAAAAGGGAGCCGAACGTACGGAGCGAAACCGCGAACTCAATAAGTCCGGCCCATAAGTGTAAGGCCACCCCTTAAGGTTGCATGCCGAACATGGGCGAGTGGTGCGTTTCAAGAACCTTCCCATTTCCTAGGTACATGTGGACGCCGCAAGGCAGGCATGGATCGAAGCTTCGCACCGCGCGCATGATATCGATGCCCTTGAATTTGTCGGGGCCATTTTCCTCGAAGATGGGCGTATTTTGTACCGCATCTTCATATGGGCCAGGAGTTCCAAATGAATCGCGCGGATTGGCATTCCACGGAGTCGGAGGGTAGGGGTGGTAGTTCGCGATTTTGTGGTCCTTGATGACGACATGGTGCGAAAGCACGCCGCGTACAGCCTCGTGAAATCCGCAGCCTATAGCTTCTTCGGGGACCTTGAAGTCGTTCCAGGTCCTGGTGCGGCCGGCGTGCAACTCCGCGAGCGCCTGCTCAGCGAAATATAGAGCCGCCGCGGCTGCATAGGCCTGGAAGTAGGTGCGCGCCCTGTCGCGTTCGATGGCATTACTCCACTTGGGGATCTTCCATTCGAACTCAACCTCGGGAAGCGACGTTGTTTTGGGCAGATAGATTTTGACGCTGTGGCCGGTAGCCTTGATGTAGCCGATGTCGACGATCCCGGCGAGTGCCGTGGCCCAGAAGCGGGCGATTGGACCGCCGCCTGTGTCAAGGGCGAGATAGTCGCCGGTGCGCTTGTCGTACCAACGGGGCGACATGACCCAGGTGTACTTCTCCTTGAAGTCGCGCTTCTGGGGGCGGGGGAGGGTGGTTTGATTCCAGGGATGGCGTTGGTCGACCGGATTGCCGAGCGGGTCCTTGGTTACAAACGTTTGCGCGTTCTGCCAATCTTCGTAGTAAGAACTCCCCAGCAGGATGCGGATGTTCAGGTTGATATCGACTAGGTCGTTTGTTACTAACTGGCCGTCAACCACAACGCCGGGCGTGACATACATTCCGCGGCCCCACTTGGTCATATTGGCGTAGGTGTAATCGCAGACGTCGGGATTGTTGAAGGAACCCCAGCATCCGAGAAGAATGCGGCGGCGCCCGACTTCCTCATATCCCGGGAGGGCCTCGTAGAAGAAGTCGAATAGATCATCATGGAGGGGCACGACTTTCTTCATGAATTCGACATACTTCATGAGGCGGACGATGTAATCGGTAAATAACTGGATTGTCGGCACGGTGCCAACGCCGCCGGGATAAAGCGTGGACGGATGGACGTGACGACCTTCCATGAGGCAGAACATTTCGCGCGTCATGCGGCTGACCTGGAGAGCCTCAATGTAGAACGACCCAGTGAAGGGATTGAGGGCCTTCATGATGTCGCCGATGGTCTTGTAACCATGCAGCTCGGCATGCGGAGAGGCAGTCTTTTGAGCCTTCTCCCAAACGCCGGGATTGGTCTCCTTCACCATGTTCTCGCAGAAGTCAACGCCGACCAGGTTGTCCTGGAAGATGTTGTGGTCGAACATATACTCGGCCGCCTCGCCCAGGTTGACGATCCACTCGGCCATGGCCGGGGGGCGGACGCCAAAGGCCATGTTCTGCGCGTAAGTGGCGCAGGTGGCGTGGTTGTCGCCGCAAATGCCGCAGATGCGACTGGTGATGAAGTGGGCGTCACGCGGGTCTTTACCCTTCATGAAAATGCTATAGCCGCGAAAGATGGAGGAGGTGCTGTGACATTCAGCAACCTTGCGGGTGCCGAAGTCTATCTTGGTGAAGATACCGAGGCTACCCACGATCCTTGTAATAGGATCCCAATTCATCTCTACTAACTGGCTTTTGCCCCTGGTTTCTTCCTCGCGCGAGACGGTGATCGTCGCCATCGTAGTATCTCCTTTGTGGGTTAGTAGGAACCGTGGTAGCCGGTGGTAAGTTCGGCGCGGGGATGCCGCCACTTCGGCTCTTTGTTCACCGTCTGATTCGTGAAGGAGCGCAGTGCACGAATTGCCTGGCCATACACGCCTATGGCGCCGCTGGATAACTTGGCGCCCGGAGGCTCGTCCATGAAGGGCATGAACTTATCGGGGAACCCTGGCATGGTGCATCCGATGCAGATACCGCCCACGTTGGGGCAGCCGCCGATGCCAGCCATCCATCCCCGCTTGGGGACGTTGCAATTCACAACAGGTCCCCAGCAACCAAGTTTCACAATGCACTTGGGCGAACTGTAACTGGTAGCGAAGTCGCCCTGCTCATAATAGCCCGCGCGGTCGCAGCCTTCGTGCACAGTCTTGCCGAAGAGCCAGGTGGGACGTAGCTGTGCATCCAGAGGTATCATGGGGGCAAGGCCGGCGACCTGGTAGAGGAGATAGAGCACAGTCTCCATGAAGTTATCTGGTTGGACCGGGCAGCCAGGGACATTCACGATGGGGAGGCCTGCTTTGGATTTCCATTCCCACCCGAGATAGTCCGCCAAGCCCATCGCGCCAGTGGGATTGCCTTCCATGGCGTGGATGCCGCCGTAGGTCGCGCACGTTCCGCACGCGATAGCGGCGATTGCCTTGGGTGCCAGGCGGTCGATCCACTCATTGGTAGTTATCGGCTGCCCTGTGTGAGGATCGGTGCCGAGAGCGGCCCAGTATCCCTCTTTCTTGATTTTCTCATTGGGGATCGAACCTTCGACAACAAGGACGAATGGCTCGAGCCTTCCGGCTTCAGCTTCATAAAAAAAATTCAGGAAGTCCGCGCCGTTCTCGTATGCCAGGACAGGGTTGTGCAGATGAACCTTTGGTAGTCCGGGGATAGCGCCCAGCAGAACGTCTTCAATACTCGGCTGGGTTGCAGCAGTTATGGAAACCGAGTCTCCATCGCACCCCAGGCCGGCCGTGATCCACAGAATATGAAGCTCGGCAACTGCTGGTTTCTTTTGAGTGACTCGACCGTAAGGAACTGCTTGTTGAGTCATGATCTGGGATCTCCTTTTCGAAATGCTGGCTGGTCTTGCTTTAAGCGCACAACCTACGCGCAAGCAAGATGGAGCTCAACCTGCTCGACGGACTTTACAATACGTGTTGTGACTTGGCCGCTATTCGCAGCCCGGCGGTCTTGCGGGAACGTCCGCCACAACTACTCGCCTTTTCGGCGAATGGCCTCTTTGGATTGAACTCGGCGTTCTGTCTCTCTCGGGGCTGACCGGTGATCAGCCGCAAGGTCAGGCGGAAATCCGAAGAAGACAAGGGGAAGTCGCCTCCTCCAAACCTCGACATTCGAACAGGCGCACCTGAACGGCCGCAAGCGGGACCGACACTATTCTGGCTTCATACTTTTACTTGAGGCGGGATCAGGGTTTCCCTTATCGCGATGCGGACAGATCCTATGTCGACTTTTCGTTGATTTTCCACTGGATGGCGTACTGGATCAGCTCCCGGCCGCTGCGGAGTGAGAGCTTCTCCTTGATGTGGGCCTGGTAGGTCTCCACAGTCTTGATGCTCAAATGCAACTCGTCGGCGATCTCCCTCGTCGCCCGCCCTTCGCCGATGAGTCGAAAGACCTCCAATTCCCGATCAGAGAGCGACGAGATCCGGGATTGCATCACCGAGGGAGCGCCGCCAATGTACTGCTGCAGCAACTTGCTTGACATGCGCTCGCTTACATACACTTCGCCGTTCAGGATGCGGCGGACCGCCACGAGAACCTTTTCCGTCGCCTCTTGTTTCATGATGTAGCCGTTGGCGCGCGCGCGGAGTGCTCGCTCGGCGTAGATGGCTTCATCGTGCATGGACAGAACCAAAACAGGCAGCGCGGGATCGGACGCGCGAATGCTCTTGAGTAACTCGAGGCCGTCGGGTCCGTTGAGTGAGATGTCGAGAATCATGATGTCCGGCCGGTGCTGTGCGATCGCCTGCAAGGCCTCCTGCGCTTCCTCGGCTTCGCCGCAGACCTGCATGTCCTGCTGCTGGTTGATGAGCAGGGCCAGTCCCTGTCGCAGCAGGGGATGATCGTCCACGATCAATACGCCCTTCCTGGAAGTTTTCACGGATCTGTCGAGAGTTGAGGTGGCCATCATTACGCATCCCCTCGTTTTGCAGAGACCATTGGAAACGTGCATGTTACCGATGTTCCGTTCCCCTGGGCGTTGGCCCGCACATCCAGCCTTCCACCAATCATGCCTGCGCGATAAGTCATGATGTGCAGTCCCATGCCTTGACTGGCGCCGCGGTCCTCGGCGATCCCGATGCCGTTATCACGAATTTGCAACGTCCCGACTTCGTTTTCCTGGGCGAGGCAAATCAGGATCACGCGCGCCTTCCCATGCTTGATGGCGTTATTCACCGCCTCCTGCGCGATGTGATACAGGTGCGTCGCCATGGCGTCATCGTGGATCAACACCGCCGGTTCGCATGCAAAGTGGCAGGTAATCCCGAAGAGGTCTTCAATCTCTGCCGAGCGCAATTGGAGCGCGGACATCAAGCCTTGCGCATCGGGAACCACCGGCAACAGCCCTCGCGCTAGTTCCCGCGTCTTGTGAATCGCCTCATTGACGAGCCGCACGATCTTAGCCGCATCCGCGGCATCGGTCAATTGCTTTTCGGCCAACTTCGCCTCGTGCACTTTAGCCATGAACGCGATTCCGGTCAGGTGTTGTCCGAGCCCATCGTGCAAATCCTGTCCGATGCGGCGCTGCTCCCTGGCGCTGATGTCCAGAAGCGCTCTCTGCAGTTGCTCTCGCTCGGTGATATCGATTCCGGAGGCAATGATATAGTGGGGCGTTTCTCCACTGCCCGGCAACATGGAGCACGACCAGGCGATCAGGCGGTGCGTCCCATGACGCGTAACCCAGTGGCTCTGAAAGTCCTGCGGCAGAAGGTCCGCGCTCAATTGTTCGATGATGGCTTTGGCGCGCTCAACCTCCTCCGGCTGAACAAAGAACTCCCAGATATTTCTTCCGCGCACTTCGTCGACCGAGTAGCCCGTGGCAAGTTCACAAGCCGGATTGAACCGCACGATCCTTCCTTCCAGATCGAGAACCGTAACCAGGGCGCCCACGGTATCGAGAATTGCCGAGACCACATTTCGTTCCTGCTGCAAGGCTCGTTCCGTGTCCTTTAGGTCGGAGATGTCGAAGGCCACGCCGTGAATGAACCACGGCCTCCCATTGGGGTGGCGAACCATCCTGGCGTCACAGTGAAACCACACCACGCGGCCATCGCGCGCGATTACGCGATAAGACGAGCGGAGCGGCTTGCCGGACACAAACATCTCCGCCGCTTCCAGGCTCCAGCGCCTTCTGTCGTCAGGGTGAATGTTTTCGTACCACCGGACCGGATCTTCCAGCCATTCTTCGCGCGAGTAACCAAGAGCCGCTTCGATCTCCGGACTCACGTACGCCTCGCTTGCGCCACCATCCACATAGGCCATGAACACCACGGCTGGAATCTGCTCAAGGAGCGCCCTGTACTTGACCTCGAGGTGCGAAGGGTGAGCGGCTCCCGTGGAGGACGGACGGAGGGGGTCTGCGACACCGCCGCCCGACGCACTGCCGAACACTCCGGCCAACTGCATGAGCAGCGCTTCGGCGTCCTCCAGCGCAGGCGTGAAGCCACTCTCCCTGAACTCTTCAACGCGCGTGGAATCGTGATTTGCCTGACCGGCTTGTGCCAGAAGCGCCATGGTTACCTCGCGCTCGCAGAGTGTTCCCCTGCCTGGTTTGAGGAAGGATCGGCGCGGCTGGTTGCAAGTCCCGGACGACGCCATGCGGGCACCTTATTCAGAGACCCTTGCGTGAATCGGCGCAGCGCCCGAATGGCCCGTCCGTAGGTTTCTACCGCGGCCGATGAGAGCAGGGAACCGGGCGGCTGATTCATGAAAGGCATGAACTTGTCAGGGAATCCCGGCATGGTGCAGCCGATGCAGATCCCTCCCACATTGGGGCACCCGCCAATGCCGCCCATCCAGCCGCGTTTCCCCACGTTGCACTGCACCACCGGTCCCCAGCATCCCAGCTTCACAATGCAGAGCGGGGAGCCGTACTCCTCTCCAAATTCACCTTGTTCGTAATATCCGCCACGATCGCACCCTTCGTGGACAGTGCTTCCGAACAGCCAGGTGGGCCGCAGCGCTTCATCGAGCGAGATCATGGGCGCGCGCCGGCTGGCCATATAAAGCAGATACAGCAGCGTCTCCATGAAGTTGTCGGGCTGCACCGGACAGCCGGGCACACAGACGATGGGAATTTCCGCATTCGACTTCCATTGCCAGCCGAGATAGTCAGGCAAGCCCATGCAACCCGTGGGATTGCCCACCATGGCATGAATGCCCCCATAGGTGGCGCAGGTGCCCACGGCGATGACCGCCCACGCGTGCGGCGCGAGGCGATCGATCCACTCGCAGGTGGTTATCGGCTGGCCCGTCGCCGGATCGGTCCCCAGCGATGCCCAATAACCGCTCTCCTTGTTGTTCTCATTGGGGATGGATCCTTCCACCACAAGGATGAACGGCGCCAGGCCGCCCTGCGCGGCCGTGTGGAACCGCTGCAGGAACTCATCCCCGTTTTCAAAGGAGAGGAAAGGATTGTGCAGGTTGACCTTGGGAATCCAGGGAATGCCCCCGCCCACGACGTCCTCGATGCTGGGCTGGGTGGCCGAGGTCATGGCTATGGTGTCGCCGTCGCAACCAAGTCCGGCCGTGATCCAGAGAACATCGATCTCCGTAATCGGGGAAGTGCCTTGATCCCAGCGTGTCACGTGCCTCCAGGGAATTGCGCAGAGGGGGGAACTGAAGCAGACCTATATTCCTCCTTGCCCTGGAGTTTAGGCAAGCTGGAGGGCCAGCGCGGCTTTACGAGTTCTCCTGGATCTTGATCACCATGGCCGTGAAAGTGGCGTCTCCGCTGAGCACGATTTGATGCGGTGTTCCGGCGGCAATGTGCGCCACGTCGCCGGCCCGCAGCTCCTGGCGATCGCCGTCGGCGACCATCGAACCTCGTATTTCGCCCGGGCCGATGGCCTGCGGGGCCACGATGGTGCCGCCCGTGACCAGGGTGGCGCGCCCCTCCAGGACCAGGAAGGTGTCGGCAAAGTGCTCATGGAGTTCGGCGATGCCGCTGCGCAGACGCACGGAGAGCTGGATGTTGTGGCGCGGGTATTCCTTGAGGATTTCGCTCGCGGAGCCCTCACTGGCGCGCGCCATTTGTTTCAGGTACGCGGCGCGCTCCATCAGAACAGGGCGGGTGGTGTGATCAACCGCCGCGGGCTCCTTGCCGGGCGCGGGCTTGCGGGGAAGGGCAGCGGCATCGTCCGCCGCGATGAGCTGTTTCAAAATTCGATCGGAGATCATGTTTATCTCGCGCATTCTGCTGTAGTTTCTCGCCTGGAAGTGGAAGACGCCGCCTCGGCCAGCTGCCGAGCGCGGGTAAACACCTGAAAGAACATGGGTCGGGTGAGCCGGCCGGTGTTGGTGTTTTGCAGTGACGGGTGATAGCTGGTGATGACTTTGAGGTCGTTCGATAAGGTGAACTCTGTTCCGTGGCCGAAAACGAACCCGCCGCGGGAGGCGATAAGACCCCTGCGTCGAGCCCATCCCAGAAGGCCGTCGAACGCGATGTGGCCGAGGCATACGACGACGCGCAAATTCCTCAGCAAGCGCAACTCTTCGTCGAGCCAGGGAGCACAGTTGTGGAGCTCTTCAGTGCTGGGCTTGTTGCCGGGCGGCGCGCAGCGGGCCACCGACGTGATCCACATGTCGGTGAGGAACATGCCGTCGTGGCGGGAGGCGGCTTTGGGCTGCGAGGCGTATCCGGCTTCGTGGAGGACCGGAAAGAGAAAATCGCCGGAGCCATCGCCGGTAAAGGGACGGCCGGTGCGGTTGGACCCGTGAGCGCCCGGCGCCAGACCGAGCAGCAGCACCCGGGCCTGCGGATCGCCAAAGGAGGGGACGGGGCGACCCCAATATTCCCACTCAGCGTAGGCGCGGCGGCGCTCGGCGGCTACTGTCTGGCAGTGTTCGCGCAGCCGGGAGCAGCGATTGCAGGCGGTCACCTGTTTGTTCAGCTCTTCCAGAGAGAGAATGGGGGACGCGACTGAGGAAGAAGCCATGCCCTTATTTTATGCGAGGCATCGGGACCTAATTGCTGGGTTTGGGCGCTGCGCCCGGGTTCCATTGCGGACGAAAATCGCTTCCCGCCAGCCAACGCACTGGCTCGATCAGCGATTGGATCGCCCTGGTCATGAATGCCACGTCGAGGTGAGCCAGGTCGTCACTAGGCTGGTGGTAGGTGGGCGGCGTTCCCCACCCAGCCGCGGTGTGCGCCACCACCCCCTTCAAGGCCAATGCGTAGTTGTCAGACCTCTCAAAGAAGTGCTGTTCGGGATAAGGGTCGGGTCCAAGCAGCGCTCCGTGCTCCTTCAGAGCCGGACCCAGATTCGATCGCTCCCAGCCGGTCAGTAGCAACACGCCCGCGGGCATCTTGGGATCCTGGTTTCCGATCATCTCGAACTCGAGGTTGGCCACCATGTCGGTAAGGGCAATCGGAGAGTGAAGGCCAAAGTAGGTCGATCCGAGCTCGCCCATCTCCTCTGACCCATAGCAGACGAAGAGCACGCTGCGGCGCAGTCGAGGGCCGGCGGCCAGGGCATGAGCCAGCTCCAGAACAGCAGTCGTGCCGGCGGCATCGTCGTTGGCGCCGTTGTAAATGGCGTCGCCGTCGACTGGCCGTCCCACGCCCAGGTGATCGAGGTGCGCGGTCAACAGCAGCGTGCCGGCGGCCGGGTCAGTGCCCGCAAGATAGCCTATGGCATTGAAGGTCTGCCGTTTCGGCTGCGGCACCTCGTGTACCGTGACCGCGACTCTTGCTCCATCGCTCGCCGACAGCTTCGCCACTGCGTCCGGGTGCACCAGGATCACCGTCGTGCTCTTGCGCGCCGGTTCCTCCGCCAGTCGAAATCCCACGCGCGTCTCCCCGCCAAACATCTGAGGAAGCCCGCTCAGCCCCGGCGTCTCGGGAACCAGGATTACCGCCGCGCCCTGCCGTCGAAGCGCGGTCATCGCTGGGAAAAGAGCCTTGGTGTCAGCAGCCCCCGTCAGCAGAACCGCCGATCCAGCGGCAAGGGTCGTCGACTTCGCGTCGGCGCTTGCCACTCTCAGCAGCTTTCCGGTGACGGCAATTCCCGGCGAAGTGAGCAGGAAGAAATCGGCTCCCTCTTTGAGGCTGGCATCCCCTGCCTGCAGCGTGGCCTGGCCATCGAGCTTGGGCGCAGTCACTTCGGCGGTCTGCAGATAGCCGCTCATGCCGGGCGCTGTCTTCAGCCCATAGCTTTCAAATTCGCTGGCAACGTAGGTCGCGGTCAGTTCTTCGTCGCGCGTGGCGGATCCGCGGCCCGCGAGAACATCGCTGGCCAGAAAGTCTTCGTGAGCCCGCACCCATTCCTGCTTCACGGTCCAGCCCTGCTGCGAAAACAGCGTTGTCGAAGCACCGAGGACCGCAAATGCCGCTGCCAACCGAAGACCGAATTTCACGCGAAGACACTCCAGAAAGGCTGATTGGGGTACGGCTCATGATAACCGGGTGAGCAGTTTCGGGGGTACCGGCGCGCTTACCGCAGCACCAGGCCCAGCAGCAGCGTGCCGCAGAGTCCGGCCACGCTCAACACCGTCTCAAGCACTGTCCACGTGCCCAGCGTCTCCTTCATCTCGAGCTTGAAGAACGACTGGATCATCCAGAATCCCGGATCGTTAACGTGCGACAGGATCAGCGAGCCGGTTCCCGTGGCAAGCACCAGCAACTCCGGCTGCACGCCCGCATGGCTAGCCATGGGCGCCAGAACTCCGGAAGCCACGGCCATCGCCACCGTAGCCGAGCCCATCGAAACCCGCACCACCGCGGCCAGCAGCCACGCCAGCACCAGCGGCGGCATGTGCGCTCCCAGCGCCAGCCCCACGGTGGCTTGCGCCGCGCCGGAGTCGCGTAGCACCCCGCTCAATCCGCCCGCCGCCGCCAGGATGATCAGCACATTGGCGATCGGCTCGAACGACTCGGTGGTAAGCTGGCGCAGCAACTCGACCCCATGGTGCCGCCCGGTCTGGATCCGCGGCCCCAGCGTAGCCAGCGCCACCAGAACCGCGATAAGCAAGGCCACGTCGGGGCTGCCGACGAAATGCAGAACCAGGTTGGGCGTTCCTCCCGGAGAAAAGATCGCATCTGCCCAGCTGCCCAGAAAGATGAGCGCGATCGGCAGCAGAACCGCGGATGCGGCGCGGAAAGCTCCGGCCGGCGCCGGAACAGGCTCGGCATCCTTACCCTCCGCGGTGAGAACCGACGGCAACGTATCGCCAACCGCCAGTGCGCGCACCGGCTTTCCCCGCCAGAAATGTCCCAGCACGCCCCGAAGCACCGGTCCCGCCAGCGCCGCCGCGGGCAGGCCAACCACCAGTCCCCACAGGATGGTGCGTCCCAGGTCGGCGTGGTATTGCGTAACCGCCAGCATCGCAGCCGGATGCGGTGGCAGCGTGCCATGGACAATCGAGAGACCCGCCAGCAGCGGAAGGCCTACGATGATGGGCTGGCCTCCGCTGCGCCGCGCCGCCGCCGCAATGATCGGGAGCATCAGCACAACGCCAACCTCGAAGAACACTGGCATGCCGACCACGATTCCCAGCACCAGCAACGCCCAGGGCAGGCCGCGCGGCCCGCATCGATCCACCAGCGAACTCCCCAAAGAAGAAGCCCCGCCCGAGCGCGCCAGCAAGGCGCCCAATATCGCACCGAGCCCGAGAATGATGGCGATGTGCCCCATCAGGTTCCCGACGCCTGCCGTGAAGGACAGCGGCACCTGCTTAAGCGACATGCCGGATGCGATCCCCAACCCCAACGCGCCCACCGCCAGCGCCAATGCCGGATGCAGCCGCACCCTTGCGATCAGCACAAGCAGCAGCAACACCGTTCCGGCGGCGCAGCAAACCAGAAATGTGTCGTGAGGGGAACCAGCAGTCGGCACCGCCCGATTATTCCACACGGCCGCGGTCCCCAGTCCCTGTCCTTCTGTGTCTCCGCGCACACGGTTTCTCTTGCACCCCTCTGCTACCATAGGGACGATTGCAGTTCCTGCCGTCGCACTCCCGCGCAACTCGCAATCGGGCGGCCGAAACAGCAGAAAAGGAGATTTTCCATGCCTCTGGTATCAATGCGGCAGCTCCTCGACGAAGCCGCCAAAGGCGGTTATGGCGTCGGCGCCTTCAATGTCAACAACATGGAACAGATTCAGGCCATCATGGGGGCGGCGAAGGACACCAACTCACCCGTCATCATCCAGGCCAGCCGCGGCGCCCGCGCCTTTGCCGAGGACCGTTACCTCTTTCACCTGATCCTGGCCGCCAGCGAACTGCATCCCGACATTCCCATCGCCATGCACCAGGACCACGGCAACAGCTTTGAGACCTGCAAGAGCGCCATCACCCTCGGGTTCACCTCGGTCATGATGGATGGCTCCCTCAAGGAAGACGGCAAGACGCCCACCACGTTTGAAGAGAACGTTGAAGTCACCCGCAAGGTGGTCGACTACGCCCACGAGCGCGGCATCACCGTGGAAGGCGAGATCGGCGTCCTGGGCGGCGTGGAAGACGGTCACGGAGCCGGCGGCACCGGCCTGGAGCACATCACCGACCCCGATCAGGCAGTCGAATTCGCGGAGCGTACCGGCGTTGACGCGCTGGCCCTCGCCATCGGCACAAGCCACGGCGCTTACAAGTTCACCAAGAAGCCCGACGGTTCCGTCCTCAAGATGGACGTCCTTATCGAAATCCATCGCCGCCTGCCCCATACCCACCTGGTCATGCACGGCAGCTCGTCGGTTCCCAAGGATCTTCAGGACATCGTCAACCAGTACGGCGGCAAGCTGAAGCAGACGTGGGGCGTGCCCGTCGAAGAGATCCAGCTCGGCATCAAGAACGGTGTTCGCAAAATCAACGTCGATACTGACAATCGCCTCGCCATCACCGGCGCCATTCGCAAGGTGCTGTGGACCGAGCCCGAAAAGTTCGATCCGCGCGACTATATGAAGCCCGCCCGCGACGCCATGAAGAAGGTCGTCGCCGAGCGCATGACCGAGTTCGGACAGGCCGGCCACGGCAAGGACTATGCTCCTATCTCCATCGCCGACATGGCCAAGGGCTATGCCAGCGGCGCTCTCGACACCCGGCCCTCGATGGCCGGCGCTCACTAAGCTTCACTCAACCAAAAGCCGGGGCCACTCTGCACCCGCAGGGTGGCCTTTTTGTATCGTGCAACTAGCCTCACGGGCCCGGAAAGACAAAGCCCCGGATCCCGTCACAGGATCTGGGGCTCATCCTTCGCTCAAAACCATCAATCAGTGATGGCTTCCATTGCTGGCCACCCCGGCGCCCGAGGATACGCTGATCGACGTGCTGGCCGAAGCGGTGCTGCCTCCACCGCCGTGCGATCCGCCGCCGCCCCCACCACCGGTGCTACCGCCTCCCCCGCCGCGCGACCCGCCGCCAGACGAGCCTCCTCCGCCGCGCGATCCGCCGCCGAATGATCCGCCACCCGAGTGTCCAACGGACGCAAAAACGGTCGTGCTGTGACCGCCCTGCGTTACCTGGTGCGGAGCCGAGAAGCCACCCGTCTGGTGATCAAACTTCAGCGGAACTCCACTGACGGGCGCGGTTCCTGCTCTTGCCATCACGAAGTCCCTCACGGCGTGCATCTCCATGTGCGGAGCTTCGGCGCGCGTTAGCACCGGCGACGGCTCGTTCCGGAACTCCCGCGGCGGCGACTTCATCAGCTCCACCGGGTGCGTGGAATCGAACTGGATGGGCCGCAACAAAAACCCACCGCCCTTCTCATGAGTTGGAGCGAAACCGTGCTCGCGATTTACCGGAGGCTGCCCTTTCACGTCCTTGGGATGAATGGGCACGATGGCCGTGGTCTTTCCGAATCTTATCCAGTGCACGGGTGGATGGTGGTGCATCTTGTGGCCGGCAACCCATACATAGCGGTTGTTGCGGTGCACCCACCACCCCGCATGGCATACCGTCCACGCGTAGGGATCCATTGGCATGCCGACCTGGTTGCGTGTCCACGTTGCGTGAATCGCATACCAGTTCAACATTGCGCCCGGCATGCAGGGGAAAAAGTCCTGCGCAGAAGCGACACCGCGCGTGGGTCCACCCGCTGCCGGACTGGCGCTCTTCGGCGCGGGAGTCTGTGCCGGACCCGCCGTCAGCACCGCATTGCCGTTTCCGGCATTCGGCTCCCAGCAGGTTCCATAAGGCTCGCAGGGAAAGAACCGTCCCTGCCCCTTCATATCGGCAATGCCGGGAATCGGAGCCGTGAGTCCGGCCTCCTTCATCTCCTCGGCCATCGCCCCGGTTCGAGCGACATAGCGATCCGCGACCCATGCGTCAAAGTCGGCAAAATTGTCCCCCTTGTCCGGCGCCACCACAAGACTGTGGTCCTTGTTGAAGAACATCGATTTGCCGAGAACCATCGGCTCCCTGGCCCCGCCGGGGATGATCAGCGTCCCGCCCGTCAGGGTGGCGAGTGCAACTCCGTCCACATAGCTGCTGACCCGCATGTCCGCCTTCTGCGGATACCGCGTCAACACGTCGTTCGTGGGCGTCCGCAGGAAGAATGACTCGCCCGGCATCAGCGAATCCATGTGCATCGTCAGCGTTCCGCTCAGCAACTCGATCTCCGAATGGGGAACCCCACTGGTGGTGTGCAGATCGTCGAAAGTGAGCACCGAATTTGGCGCAAGATACACCGCGGAAGCATTCTCAAACTCGATCTCCGCCCGCCCATCGCTGCCGGTCACCAGGCTGTCGCCGCTTGAGACAGGAAGGTTCATCTCCGCCGTCTCCCACGCCTCGTGCTTTGACTTCTCGTTCGTGCTGGCGCGCGCAATACGCACATCGCCTTCCACGCGGCTGATACGCACAATCTGCGGGTACCTTAGTTCCGGGGCCGTTTCTCCCAGCAGGAACAAGGCGCTCTCTTTCAAATGCTCCGAGGAATCGCTTTGCAGCAGCTGCTCAATCTGGGCCCGCGCGCCCGTGGGATCCTTCTGCATCATCGCGGACAGCGCCAGCAACTTCAGTTCATCGCTCTGGCCCGGCTGCGGCGGCACCGGCTGGCCCTTGCTGGCATGAATCTCGATCTCCAGCGCGCCGCAGTCTTCCACCCAGCCGTTTCTCGCATACTGCATCCGCAGCGCCAGGCATGTGTCCAATGCCTTGGCCGACTGCCCCAGCTTGTTTTCCGAGTATGCCTTCCAGTACAACGCCGCCGCGGCATGCTCCCCGCCCGAGATCGCCACGTCGCCAAAGATCTTCACGGCATCCGCCCATTTGCCGTCGTGCACCGCCTTCGTTCCATCCGCAAACAACCGCGAATCGGAGGAATCAGCCGGATTGGCCGCCGCGCT
Source organism: uncultured Acidobacteriota bacterium (assembly GCA_963744185.1). Taxonomy (GTDB): domain Bacteria; phylum Acidobacteriota; class Terriglobia; order Terriglobales; family Acidobacteriaceae; genus Telmatobacter. The sequence goes on from CAVUSR010000008.1 coordinate 30,745, forward strand.
CATGCTGATGGCATCGCCTGCGGCAAGATAGCCCTCGCCCATCTGCACGCCACGCGCCGCTGCCGTCGTCGCAAATCCCGCCAAAATGCACCCCGCAATTACGCTCATTCCCTTCATGCCGTCCCCCCTTTGGCCGCAACCCGCGCCATCATCTCCCGGTGCGGGTTCCTCGACCGCAGCACCCGGACCTCAAACAGCAACCCGTTCGCCGTCATCTCCTTCTGCAGCCGCGCAATCGTGGCGGGGTTCAACCCCCGGGTTCATTCGCAACATCGGTCAGGAGGCGATCCAGGTGATCCAGGGCCTTCTTGAGCTCGGCATCGCCGCTCTTGTCCGCGTCTTCACGGAACACGTGATTCGCCGCCAACAAACTACGCGCTTCCTCGCGTAGCGGATTCACCAACTCCGCATCTTCGCCGTCTGCGTGCTTCAGTTCCACCAGCAGCCGCTCCGTGCGGTCCAGATGATCGCCGAGTACCACCACAACCACCTGCCGCGCCGCCGGGGCTGGCACTTTCACAATCGAAACCTGCGAGTGTTGCCGATGCTCCCACATCCGCCCGATCTGAAACGCCGCCAGAACCAGCACCCCGCAGGCCGCGGCATAGCTCAAACCCCACACCCACACCGGTCTCCGCACCCGAGCTGCCGGGGCCGCGAGCGGGGGCAGTTTCGCCGCCAGCCGGTTCCACACGCTTTTGCCGTAATCTACACCAGCTTCTTCGCAATCCATGTCCTGCATCACCTTCAGGTCTGCGGCCAGCCGCTCACCGTCAGCGGCGCATTCCGAACAGCCCTCGAGGTGCCGCTGCGCAATCCGGAATGACCTGCTCCCCGGATTGCCAAAGTAATGTTCCACGAGTCCTTCTTCACTCAAATGCTTCATACGGTCACCCGCTGTGCCGCCTTGGCTGGAATCGCCCTCGGTTGCGTCGTCCTCATGCCTTCGAGCCGCTGGCGCACCTTCTGCACCGCTCGAAAAACCGCCTGCTTGGCCGCGTTCGGCGCGATCTTCAGCGCGGCGGCAATCTCTTCCGTGCTCTGATCCTCAAGGTGCCGCAGTACGAATGCGGTCCGCTCCAGGGGCGAAAGACCCCGCAGCGCCATCTGCTGCATCGCCCCGATCTCCGCGCTCAGCGCCAGCCGCTCCGGCCCCGGCGCCGCATCCGCCACCTGCAGGCTGTCCTGCTCGGCGTCCGTCTCCTCGGCCACCCGGCTACTCTCGTCGATCACCCGCCGGGCGCTGATCCTGTCCAACGCGCAATGCACGGCAATGCGATAGATCCACGTCCCGAACTCCGACCGCGACTCGAAGCTCGCCAGCTTCAGATACCCTCGCAGGAATGCGTCCTGCACCACGTCATCTGCATCGGCCGCATTGCCCGTGATCCGATACGCCATGCGGAACAGCGTCGCGCTATGGCGGATCACCAGGGTCCCGTAGGCCTCTTTGTCGCCAGCGAGAACTGCCTCGATCGTCGCTCGGTCGCTGTGGCCCATACTGACCATTTGACCACTACCCAAACAGCCGGGTTACGGAAGAATTTCGGAGCAGCAAACCGAAGTTCCAGATGGGGTCGACGCGGAAACTGCTGAAAAGTGGGAAGAGAGTTCGTTCGCGGCTGAAGCCGATACCGATCGTATCGGCACCGTCTACCACCCCATCACGACCCTTTTCGGCCCGTCGAAGCGAAAACTCGACAAAGAGAGGATCGCCCACAATTCTCTCGAAACCCGCATTGTCGGGCGTATCTTGTTCATAGTTGGAGTCGAGACTCACACATAGGATCGACTCAAGGCCGGTCCTGGTCGGGACTGACCTCGAACAGGAGAGGAAAATATGCTGGCAAAGATGGCTGTGGCCATAGCTGTCCTTCTCGCCTCGCTTTCGAGCCTTGCCCAGGTGCAGCCTGCAGCGACCACGGGCAAGCAACTCCCCTTTAATTTGAGCGCCGGAGCGGGAATGGACTATTGGTCAGGTGACTGGAAAGGCGGGGACATTAACCGGTGGGGGCCCGCTGCCTGGGTTACTGCAACCATGTGGCATTGCCTCGGAATCAATGCCGAGGGCCACTCCGTTATCCTGGGTGGCAACCAGATAGCGTCCCATTACAAGCTCTTCGTCGGGGAGGGCGGGCTGATGTGCACCATGGGTTACTGGGGCAGATTTCAGCCTATTTACAAAGGAGAACTCGGCTTCGCCAGCCTGTCGCAACCCGGTAACGGTACAGCCCATTTTCATTCCACGTACGCCACCTGGGCGATCGGAGGCGGCGCGGAATATCACATGGCTGGGCATTGGTGGACGCGAGTCGACTATACCTATGAAGGCATTCCGAATTTCCACGATGTCATCACCAACAAGAACCACACCCTGAATCCGCGCGGCATATCCTTCGGCGCTACCTACCGTTTTGGCCCGTCCGGAACCCAGTTCTAACTTTGTCGGGCCACTCATCAGTTCCTGGTTGATCACCCGCTGTGGCCTCGCTTGACAATTAGCCGCCGACCCGCGCCCTGCACCGACCACGGCGCGCCTGGTCCCTAGACCCTGGTCCCTAGCCCCTGTTCTTGATCCTTGTACTGCAGCTCGTAGAGCTTCCAATACAATCCGCGCATGGCCAGCAGCTCCTGGTGCGATCCCATCTCCCGCAACTGGCCCTTATGCATCACCAGAATCGCATCCGCCCGCTGCACCGTCGACAGCCGGTGCGCAATCAGCACGCTCGTCCGTCCCTGCACCATCCGCTCCAGCGCCCCGCGAATGCGCAGTTCCGTCTCCGTGTCCACGCTCGACGTCGCCTCGTCCAGGATCAAGATTCGCGGGTTATACGCCAGCGCGCGCGCAAAGTTGATCAGCTGCTTCTGCCCCGTCGACAGCGAGTTCCCCCGCTCCTCCACCGGCGCGTCAAACTTCCCCGGCAGGCTCTCGACAAAGTCCAGCACGTTCACGTCTTCGGCCGCCTGCACCAAATCCCGCTCCGTGATCGCCGCATTCCCAAACCGGATATTCTCCGCAATCGTCCCCGTAAACAAAAACGGATCCTGCAGCACCACCGCAAAGTGCTCCCGCAGCGCCTTCAGATCCAGCTCGCGCAAGTCCACTCCATCCAGCAGCACCTCGCCCGCCGTCACATCGTAGAACCGCATCATCAGGCTGGTCAGCGTTGTCTTCCCCGCGCCCGTGTGCCCCACAATCGCAATCGTCTGCCCCGGCTCCACCGTGAACGACACATCCTTCAAAATCCACTCCACATCCTTCAGCGCCAAAAAGTGCGGAGCAAGCTGCGACCGATCCTCGTCCCTCTTCGCGGCCTCGGCAATCGCCTGGACGGCCAGTCCCTGCTGCGGCGTCAGCTTCTGATACGTAAACCACACATGCCGGAACTCAATCCGGTTCGACCCATCCCCCTCCCGCGGCTTCTCCGGCGAAACAATCTCCGCCCGTGTATCCATCAGCTTGAAGATCCGCTCGCACGCCGCCATCGCCGCCTGCAATATGTTGTACTTGTCGCTCAAATCCTGAATCGGCCGCCAGAACCGCTGCGAGTACATGTTGAACATCGCCAGCACGCCCAGCGTCACCGCCCCGTGCCCGATCACGCTCCAGCCGCCCACCCAGATCACCAATGCCACCGCCACCACGCTCAGCAAATCCACCGCCGGGTAGTACAGCGCATAGGCAAAAATCGTGTCCTTGAACGCGATCATGTGCTGCCGGTTCACGTCCTCAAAGTCGCGATACGCCCGCGCCTCGCGATTGAACAGCTGAACCACGCTCATGCCCGAAATGTGTTCCTGCGTAAAGCTGTTGATGCGCGCAATCGCCGCCCGCACCCGCCGGTAGCTCTCCCGCACCGAGTTCCGGAACAGCCGCGTCACCACCAAAATCAACGGCAGCACGCTGAACGCCAGCAGCGCCAGCCACCAGTTGATGCTCAGCATCACGATGCCCATGATCGTCAGCGTGAAGAAGTCGTCCACAATGGCCAGAATCCCGCCCGTGAACATCTCGTTGATCGCGTCCACGTCCGACGTCAGCCGCGTCACCAGCCGCCCCACCGCGTGCGTGTCGAAGAAGCCCACATGCAGCCGCTGCATGTGCCGGAAGATGTCCCGCCGCAGGTCGAACATGATCTTCTGCCCGACCCACTGCATGAGATACGTCTGAATAAACTCGAACAGGTATGCGCTCAACGCCGCCAGCAGGTAAAGCTCGGCAAGCTGCGTAATTCCATGCCACGGATCCGCAGACAGTCTCTTTGCCAGCCAGTTTGTCGCCGCCCCCGGCTTCCCCGTCAGGTAGCGGTCGATGCCCACCTTCATCAGGTATGGCCCCGCCACGTCGCTCAGCGACTTCAGCGTCACCGAGACCGACGAGATTACCGCCTGCACCCAGTAAGGCTTCAGGTACCGTCCCAGCCGCTTGATCAGGACCGAGTCATAAACCTTCCCAACCGGGTCTTCATCAGCCTTCTTCGCGATGGACTTCGCTTCAACCGCCTTGGCCTCGGCTGCTCTGCCTTCTGATGCCTTTCCGACTCCGTTGCCTTCACCAGTGCCGGGCTCAGCCGTCCGCCCCCCTGCGGCCGTTTTCGCTCCGTTCTGTCGGGAATCATGGTTCGAGCTCATTGGCGGGGTTGACGTCCTGTTCCATTGTACGGTCGGAGCACCCCTTCAAGGCCGCCGTACCCCGCCTGTTGAGACACGACACATCCCCCCAAAAACGACCCAGGGCTCTCGCGTAAGGCTTGAAATAGTCCCCAACTCAGGCAATCACTGACGAGCCCGCGAAACCCGTGCTATCCTTGGCCCAATTTTCAATAAATAGGGCTTCCGATTGCTTTGCTGCCTCTCCGGGCCTTTAGGGACTCCCCCCACAGTTCCAGTTCGCTCGCCGAAGTTCGCGGAGCGGGAACCTCGAATTTGGTGGAGTCAACCACATGCCTCTCGTTACCCGCTTTGCTCGCCTTTTTGCATCTGCCTTGGCTCATCTTTCCGCTCCCAAAGTCCCCGTAGCGCTTTGCTTTTTAGGAATTGCCGGGGCGCTCTTCATCATGCCTGCGCGAGCCCAGACCCCAATGCCGCGTGCTGCAGCTCCCGTCCTCTCGCTGGCTTCGGGCACATATTCCAGCCCTCAATCCCTCACCATGACCGACACTACCCCTGGCGCCACCATCTACTACAACACCAATGGCACCTACCCCGGGTCCACGTCCACCAGGTACACCGCACCTTTCACAATTTCAACTTCGCAAGTGATCGTCGCCGTCGCCGTCGCCCCGGGCTATCAAAACAGCACCTGGACGATAGCTCGCTACCTGATCAGTTCCTCTTCCAACGGATGGATTTACTCGCTGGCCGGAAACGGCAGTCCGGGCTACTCCGGCGATGGAGCGGCAGCTACGCTCGCCCGGCTTGCCAACCCTCAAAGCGTCGCGGTCGACTCGGCTGGAAACCTCTTTATCGCCGATTACGGCAACAACGTCGTTCGCAGGGTCGACGCGCAAACAGGCATCATCAGCACCGTTGCCGGCAATGGAACCGCAGGTCACACCGGAGACAACGGACCCGCAATCAGTGCCGAAGTTGACGCACCTCACTCAATCGCGGTCGATCCCAGCGGCAACGTCTATATCGGCGAATGGGGCGAAACCGACGTGCGCAAGATCGCCGCTGGAACCGGCATCATCACCACCTATGCTGGCGGGGGCTCAGGCCCCGATAACGCACCTGCCGCCACCGCTTACCTCGGGCCTCCCGAGGCGCTCGCGACCGACGCCCAGGGCAATCTCTACATCGCTACCTATCAATCCGTTCGCAAGGTCACGGCCAACACCGCGATCATCTCCACCGTCGCGGGGGGGGGTGGCGCATACGGCGAAAACGGTCCAGCCACCAGCGCACTCATGTTCGCCGTCGGAGTGGCCGTTGATCAGCAGGGCAACCTCTATATCTGCGACAACCTCAATAACGCGGTCCGCAAAGTAAACATCAATGGCATCATCACAACCATCGCCGGCGGTCCCTCGGCCACCTCGACGTTCGGCGACGGAGGCCCAGCCACAAATGCGCGTCTCAACTGGCCGTACGGCGTGGCTGCTGATCAATCAGGAAATGTCTATATCGGGGATACGTTCAACAACGCCATCCGGAAGGTCAGTGCGGGAGTCATCACCACCGTCGCGGGCAACTGGTCATCCTTCTCCGCCGGCGGCGATGGAGATCCCGCCACCAGCGCTGCCGTCCCCTACATCGAAAACCTCACAGCTGACAACGCCGGCAATCTTTACTATGCCGACTTCTCGGCGAACCGCATTCGCAAGATCACGGTTGCCGGGCCCCCGCCGGCGTCCGCCACCACTCCACCGGTTTTCTCCCTCACTGCCGGAACTTACACGACCCCCGAAGCTCTGACAATCTCCGACACAACCCCGGGGGCTTCCATCTATCTCTCTTTCAACGATGTGGCCCCGGATACTCTGGAAGGCGGTTATTACGGGCCATTGAACCTCACCGGCTCCGCCACCCTTACCGCCGTTGCGGTGGCCCCAGGCTCTCTGCCCAGCGCGCCGGTCCAGGCGGCATACACCATCACCGCCGCGCCCTCGTCACGTGTCTCAACCGTCGCGGGAGTCGGTTACTACGGGTCTTCGCCCAGCGGACTTGCCGCCACCGCTGCCTCCGTCGGGGCTCCCCAGGCCACCGCACTCGATCAGGCAGGTAACCTGTATTTCTCTGAATTGGGCGACAACGTCGTCCGGATGGTTTCAGCCGCCACCGGTGTGGAGACCATCGTCGCCGGGACCGGATCGGCGGGCTTCACGGCGGACGGGGTCGCAGCCACCACCTCCGAGCTGAATAACCCCATGGGCATCGCCGTGGACAAAGCCGGCAACCTTTACATCGCCGATTACTATAACTACCGCGTCCGCATGGTCGCCGCCGGAACCGGACTGATATCAACGGTGGCGGGGCCCGGTGTTTCAACAATCCTGGGGGATGGCGGCCCCGCGACTTCGGCGTACGTGGGAGAACCGAGTGCGGTCGCCCTCGATCCCGCTGGGAATCTTTACATCGCCGACTTCTTTCACAACCGTATCCGGATGGTCGACGCAGTCACCGGAATCATCACCACGGTCGTCGGGACGGGCGCTTCCACCCCCTTCGGGGGCGACGGGGGCCTGGCGACAGCGGCAACTTTGGCCGAGCCCATCGCGGTAGCAGTCGATGGCGCTGGAAATCTCTACATCGACGATCAGGGCAACGCACGGATTCGCAAAGTGACGGCAAAGACTGGAATCATCGAGACGATAGCCGGGACGGGGATGGCCAATTCCTCGACGGACGGAAGTCTTGCTATCGATACACCTATTTACCTGCAGCGCGGCATTGCCGTCGACACCGCTGGCAATGTCTTCTTTCCGAACTGGCCCTCGTCCATTGCGAGGGTGGATGCCACGACCGGCATTCTAACCACAGTAGCCGGCAATCATTACGGCCAATATAGCGGCGATGGCGGCGATGCCTTGATTGCCAGCGTCAATGCTCCGCAAGGCGTAACAGTCGACCTCAACGGCGACCTCTACATCGCGGACACGGGCAACGACGTTGTCCGCAAAGTCACCTTCCATCCTGGCCCCCCCGTCCCTGCCGCCGCTCCCGCCTTCAGCATTCCGGGCGGCAGCTACATCGGCCCGCAAAGTGTTACCCTCAGCACGACGACCCCCTACGCCACCGTCTACTACACCACGGACGGGTCGGCCCCCTCTACAGCCTCCACCGTCTATAGCGGTGCCATCACCATCGATCACAGCGAGATCCTGCAGGCCATCGCCGTCGCTCCGGGATTCACTGCCAGCGCCGCTGCCACAGCGTCCTACACCATTACCCCGGCAACTCCCCTCATCACCTGGCCCGCTCCGGCTCCCATCACCTTTGGCACCGCGCTGAGCGCAACCCAGCTGAACGCCACATCGAGCGTGGCTGGTTCCATGGCTTACTCGCCCGCCGCGGGGACCGTCCTCGGCGCCGGATCGCAAACTCTCAACGTCACGTTCGCGCCCACTGACGCTACCGCTTACACCTCGGCAAGCGCGACAGCAAATCTCACTGTGACCAAGGCCACAGCCACCAACGGGGTCTCTTCTTCAGCCGCGACGGTGTTTGTCTCTAACCCCGTCACTCTCACCGCGACATTGACCTCGTCGGCAGGCTCGCCTACCGGCACCGTCATCTTCTACGACGGCACTGCCCCGCTCGGCACCGGAACGCTAAGCGCTGGCGTCGCCGCTTACACCACGTCCACGCTGACGGCAGGCTCGCATTCCATCGCCGTCTCCTACTCCGGCGATGCCAACTTCAATCCCGTCACCAGCGCGCCTTTCACTGAGACCATCGAAGACTTCGCGTTTGCCGTGCCCAGCGGTGGATCCACGTCCGCCACCGCATCTCTCGGCGGCTCGGCGAACTACACCCTGGCCGTAACGCCAAGCGGCGCCACGTCGGCCTCCGCCATCGCCTTCACGGTTTCGGGGCTACCCACCGGGGCCGTAGGCACCTTCAATCCAGCCTCGTTAGCCGCAGGCTCCGGTCCCACCAACGTCACGTTAACCATCAGCATTCCTGCATCCGCCGCCATGCGGGCCGCCGTGGCGCGCAATTCACCGTCCACCCCGGGCAGAATCCCCATGGCCCTCGGCGTTCTCCTTTTGCCTCTGCTGGCACTGCGGCGAGCCCGTCGCGCTCTTGGCGGCAAAACTCTTCTCATGGTTATGGTTCTCGCCGTTGCGGGCAGCCTGGTCGCCATCAGCGGTTGCGGTGGCGGCGGAGGAGGCAGCACGACCACTCCTCCTGCCCAGGCTCAGACCTACACCCTGACCGTAACGGCGACGGCCGGATCACTCGCCCACGCCACGAGTCTCACGCTGACAGTGCAGTAAGGCACTCCTGGTCAGGGCAGGCAGCGGGTGCTTGCCCTGACCACTGTTCCCTGACCACTGTTCACTGAACACTAATCACTGTTTCACCAGCGCGTCGGCAATCCCCAGGTGCCGGTCGAGCGCATCGATCCCGAGGTCGATCTCCTCTTTGGTCACGATCAGCGGCGGAGCGATCACGAAGTGGCTCACCCACGCCTGGATCGCCACGCCATCGGCCATCATCTTGCCGGCGATCTGGTCGACGACCAGCGGCTTGCCCTCCACCTTGTCGCGCATGGTGTTGAATGGCTCCTTGGTGGCGCGGTTTTTCACAATCTCCACCGCGAAGAACAGCCCCAGCCCGCGCACGTCGCCGATCGAAACGTGCTTCGCCTTCAGCGCCTCCAGCTTGCCCCGTACGTAAGGCTCGAGTTCCGCCGCCCGCTCCACCAGCTTCAGCCGTTGCATCTCTTCGATGGTCGCCACCGCAGGCCCCAGCGTAATGGGGTGCGCCTCGTAAGTGTGGCCATGCGAGAAGTAATGGTCCTCGAAGTAGTCGGCGATCTTCTTTGTCGTCGCGCACAGCCCCAGCGGCACGTAGGCCGACGTGATCCCCTTGGCCGTCACCAGGATGTCCGGCTTCACGTTCCAGTGGTCCACCGCGAACCACTTGCCCGTGCGGCCCCAGCCCGCCATCACCTCATCCGCAATCAGGAGCACGCCATGACGGTCGCAGATCTCGCGAATCTTGGGGAAGTACTCCGGCGGCGGCACCAGCACGCCGTTCGTGCCCACCACCGGCTCCATGATGATCGCCGCTACGTCGCTCTCGTTGCGGATCATGTGCTCGATGTAGTCCGCGCACGCAATGCCGCAGCCCGGATAGGTGTGCTTGATGGGGCAGTCGTAGCAATTGGTCTCCGGGGCGAACACAAAGCCAATCGCCTTGCCCGCCGGCTCCATCGCCCAGCGCCGCGGATCGCCCGTGGCGGCAATCGAGCCAGTCGTCGATCCGTGGTATGACCGATATCGCGAGATGATCTTGTTCTTACCCGTGTACATGCGGGCAATCTTGAACGCGGCCTCGTTGGCTTCCGTACCGCTGGTGGCAAAGAAGAACTTTTCCAGCCCCGACGGCAGTACCTCCAGCAACTTGGCGCTCAGGCGCGCGCGAGCGCTCGTGGCGTAACCCGGAGCCACGTAGGCCAGCTCCCGCGCCTGCTCGGCGATCGCCTCCACAACCCTGGAATTCTTGTGGCCTAAATTTACGCACATCAGTTGAGCAGAGAAATCCAGGTAGCGTTTGCCGTTGCCGTCGGTAATCCAGCAGCCCTCGGCGTCGGTAATCGTCAGGGGCTTCCAGGTCTTCTGGAAGCGCCAGGTGCCGTAGTTGGTCTCCCGCGTCATCTGGCTGATTTGCTCGCCGGTCAAGCCAGAAGTAGTTACCGTGTCGCTCATCTAGAAAACCTCGCTGATGGACTGTTCTGCCATGCTACGGCATTTATGCCGACATGGTGGAACGCCGGGACGGGTTGATTTTTGCACCATTCGGTGTGAAGAAGGCACTTTCGCAGCGAAATAAAAAATGGTCATGTGGAGTGGGCTCATACGGTTACACACAAAAAAGGGGGGAATTTGTGCTGACCGTGATTTGAATCACAAACAGTGAAAAGTGAAGAGTGAAAAGTGAACAGGGCGAAAGCCAAGTTGAATGGGTGAATGAGTGAAGAAGTGAAAAAGACGGGGAATAGGCAATAGGGAACAGGGAGTAGATGGACCTTGCCAAATCGAGTTTGCGCGGTGCTTTCATCTTCTTCTCCTGACGTGCTGGTGAAATGAAAAAGCCCGCGCGCGGGCGGGCTTCTTTGTTCGACTGTTTTTAGTATGGCAGGTTCGAATCATTAATACCTAATTTTTGAAAAATAATTTTACGCATGGAATGAGCTATTTAGGCCGCTTTTCCACAGGCAGGGGGCTTGACATGATTTGGGACGGGTCGGAAGTCGGTGGGACCTGAGCGGGTGGCGGGGGTTCCATCGATTGGCTTCCCACCCTGCCGGAAGGGACGGCGAATCCCCAAATCCGCCGCCCTGTTCCCGGCCCGCCGCAACTTTCAGAGCAGATCGGTGATCTTGGTTTTGGTGGTGATGCGGGTGGCCTCCAGCGTTCCAGTAAACGAAACGGTCGGATTGCCGCTGGGGTCATAGGCGGTGAGAGTGTAGGTTCCGGAGTAGTGATTCCCATCCGGACTCAGGTTCACGTCCTCGATAATCTGGGCGCCCAACTGGGGATTTCCGATGCCGGCCGGGGCATTGGAGGGGTCATTTCCCTGCCACGGAATGTGGTTGAGGAAGTAACTGAGCTTGCCCGTCTGCACCCATACGCCCAGGCAGAAGTTGCCGTCCTGGGCGGGGCGCGAGGAGTTCATGATCTCGGTACCGTCGTCGTGCCAGACCACGACGGAGTTATCGGTGACGGTGTCGGGAATCGCGCCTCCATTGAGGGAGTGTGCGGTGAACACGACGTGCCACATGCCAACAATGGACGGCGCGTCCTCTTCCGATTTCGCCAGGGCTGCCCTCACGAGCTGGACGCCCTGGGTTTGCGGCTGCCAGCTTGACGGCTTGACCAATTTGGTGGAAACACCGCACTGCGCCATGGCGCCGGGAATGGCGACGACAGCGAGCACCAGGGCGCTGATAGCCGGCACCAGTCTCAGGTAACTAGCCAGATTGATTTTCAGGGGCTTCATTGATTTTTCTCCTTGGCCGGGGAATATGCCGGCTGAACCCGAAGCTTGGCCGAGACCGCCGGGTTGGGCAAGGAAGAGAGGGTGAAGGATGAGGTGAAGTTCTGGTGAAGCGGCAACTTGCTGAAAGGCAAGCCAGATACGGATATTTCTGAAAAACTGGGTGCTATACTTCAGCCGCGGAGGGGGCCATTTGGCGAGTGTCATCTTTGAATTCGCCGACTTCAAACTGGATTGCGGCCGGTTCGAACTGCGTCGCGGCGGAAGCGGGGTCAGGCTGGAACGCAAGCCGATGGAATTGCTCATCCTGCTGGCTTCAAGCGAAGGCCGGCTGGTGACCCGGGCTGAAATTGCCAGGCGGATGTGGGACAGCGAAGTTTTTGTCGATACCGAACACGGGATTAATACAGCAATTCGCAAGATCCGGACGGTTCTCGGTGACGATCCGGAGAGTCCGCGGTTTATCCAGACCGTGACCGGGATGGGGTACCGATTCATCGCGACGGTCGAAGCGAGGGCGGAAGGGGCGCAGACCGGGGTTGAATCGGGAACGGAAAAAGGGCAGATCTCGAGCGGAATTCCCAAAGAGCATACCTCAGGGGCTAAAGCCCCGATCGATTCTGCTCTCGATGTGCCGGGGATAAATCCCCGGCCTACCGCCCGAACGGCGGAAACCAATGCCCGGCCTGCCACGCGCCGGAGACGAGCCGGGGAAACGAACAATGCCCGGCCTTCCACCCCAACGGCGGAGACAAATGCCCGGCCTACCGCCCGAACGGCGGAAACCAATGCCCGGCCTGCCACCCGAACGGCGGAAACAAATGCCGGGGCTACCACCCGAGAGACAAATGCGCGACCTATCGCCCAAACGCCGGAGATAGACTCTGGGCCTGCCACCGCAGCGTCCAAGATAGATCCTGGGCCTACCGCTCCAACGCCGGGGGTGGACCTGGCGCCGGGCGGCCGAGCGTGGGGCATGGATCATTGGGTGGCCACCGGAGCGACGCCCCTGCGCTCAAGGCTGCGTTCGATACGGGCGATCTGGGTGGCACTCGGGGCCGCCGGGATTATCGCAGCCGGTCTGGCGGCTGGCGTCGGCCCGCATCCGCTGGCGTCGCGCCTGCTGGGTGCTGCTGCCGAACCCAGCTTCAGCTCGCTGGCAGTGATCCCGCTGGAGAATCTTTCCGGCGACCCGGGCCAGGAGTACTTCGCCGACGGAATGACGGACGAGGTGATCACGATGCTTGCGAAGGACTCGACACTTCGCATCACGTCGCGCACTTCGGTGATGCAGTACAAAGGCGCCCATCGCCCGCTTCAGGAGATTGCTCGCGCGCTCAAGGTCGATGCCATCATTGAGGGTTCGGTCTCCCGCTCGAACAACCGGGTGCACCTGACGCTGCAGCTGATTCGCGCCGATACCGACGCGCACCTGTGGGCGGAGAGCTACGACCGCGATGCAAACGACGTGGCGTTGCCGGACGAGGCAGCGCAGGCCATCGCGAAACGGCTGCACAGCGCGGGGCCGTCTACGGCGACGGTGCGATCTGTGAACCCGGCGGCGCACGATGCCTACCTGCGGGGAAGATATCTCTGGTTCACCCGGGTAGAGGAATCAGCCGCATACTTTCGGAAGGCGACGGAGATCCAGCCCGATTATGCGGCGGCGTGGGCGGGATTGTCTTCCTACTACGGGCTCGAGATCGCGAGAGGCGACCTCGACCCGCGCACCAGCATGGCGCCGGAGCTCGAGGCGGCGGAGCGGGCGGTGCAACTGGACCCGAATCTTGCGGAGGGGCACTGGGCGATGGGAGCGGCGTTGTTCATCGACCGTTGGGACTTTGCGGGAGCGGACCGGGAGCTACTTCGCGCCATCAGCCTCGATCCGAGGGATGCCGAGATTTACTATTTGCGCGCCAATCTGCTGCAGGCGACAAACCGCTTTGCGGAGTCGGTTGAGGTGGAAAAGAAGGCGATGGATCTGGACCCGTTTTCGCGGCCTTTCGGCATGGCATGGATCTACCTGGGTGCTCGCCAGTACGACGAGGCGCTGGCGGATTTACGCCTGCGCATGGAAGCCACTCCCAACAGCCCCGATCTGCTGTGGACGTTCATGGACATCTGGCGCCGGAAGGGCGACACCAAAGAGGAGGTGGATGCGGCAGGAAAGTTTTACATCGCGCTTGGCCAGGCCCGAGCGGCCGCAAAGTTGCGGCTTGCCTACGAGCAGGGCGGCGCCCGCGGCTTCCTTCGCTGGCAGCTTGCCGACAAGCTTGCGTGGGCGAAGAGCCACTATGTTTCTCCGGTGGCGCTGGCTCTGATTCATGCGCGGCTCGGCGAGAAGGAGGAGGCACTTGCGTTAATGGAAGAGGGATATCGGCGACGTGCAACCGACCTTTTGTGGATTCAGACGGATCCGGCATACGACTTTCTGCACGCGGATCCGCGGTACCGGTCGATTGTGCAGCGAATCGGTCAGCCGCCTCTGTACTGAGTCTCGGCAGGAGTCGGCCGAATCCTGTCCTGGGTCGGGTTCTCTGGTGTATTGAATCGCGCGGGGCTGAACAGGCTCCGGAACGGGTTCGAATGGATCGCTCCAAGCGAGCTTGCCGGTGAAGCGGCAACTTGCTGAGAGGCAAGCCAGATACGGATATTTCTGAAAAACTGGGTGCTATACTTCAGCCGCGGAGGGCGCCCCCTGGCGGGTATCGTATTCGAATTCGCCGACTTCAAACTGGATTGCGGCCGGTTCGAACTGCGTCGCGGCGGAAGCGGGGTCAGGCTGGAACGCAAGCCGATGGAATTGCTCATCCTGCTGGCTTCAAGCGAAGGCCGGCTGGTGACCCGGGCTGAAATTGCCAGGCGGCTGTGGGACAGCGAAGTTTTTGTCGATACCGAACACGGGATTAATACAGCAATTCGCAAGATCCGGACGGTTCTCGGTGACGATCCGGAGAGTCCGCGGTTTATCCAGACCGTGACCGGGATGGGGTACCGATTCATCGCGACGGTTGAAGCGAGGACGGAAGGGGCGCAGACCGGGGTTGAATCGGGAACGGAAAAAGGGCAGATCTCGAGCGGAATTCCCAAAGAGCATACCTCAGGGGCTAAAGCCCCGATCGATTCTGCTCTCGATGTGCCGGGGATAAATCCCCGGCCTACCGCCCGAACGGCGGAAACCAATGCCCGGCCTGCCACCCGAACGGCAGAGACCAATGCCGGGGCTACCACCCAAACGGCGGAAACCAATGCCCGGCCTTCCACCCCAACGGCGGAGACCAATGCCGGGGCTACCGCCCGCGCGCCGGAGGCAGATGCCGGGGCTACCGTCCGAACGGCGGAGACAAATGCACGGCCTATCGCACGTCCGACGGAAATCGAGCCCGGGCTTATCGCCCGCGCGCCGGTGATAGATGCCGGGCCTGCCGCCCGAACGCCAGAGACAGATGCCCGGCCTACCGCCCGCGCGCCGAAGGCAGTTCCTGCGCCAACCAGCCGAGCGACACCACGACGATCAAGGCGGGCGGTCTGGATTGCGCTCGGCGCCACAGGCATCGTCATTGCCGCGCTGGCCGTCGCTTTGGGTCTCTATCCTCGCATGCTGCATCGCGATGTCCAGCCCAACATCGCCTCGCTTGCGGTGCTGCCTCTCGACAATCTTTCCGGCGACGCCGCGCAGGACTATTTCGCGGATGGAATGACGGACGAATTGATCACGATGCTCGCGAAGCGCTCGACACTCCGCGTTACTTCGCGCACTTCGGTGATGCAGTACAAAGGGGCGCACCGCCCATTGCGGGAGATAGCTCGGGGTCTTGGAGTGGACGGAATTCTGGAGGGGTCCGTGGTGCGGTCGGGCAACAATGTGCACCTGACCGTTCAGTTGATTCAGGCGCAGACCGACACCCATCTGTGGGCGGAGAGCTATGACCGGGACATGAAGGATGAGGTGACCTTGCCGCGGGAGGTGGCGGAGACGATCGCCAAGAAATTGAAGAGCGCCGTGCCACCCCTGCCGCCCGCGCGCTATGTCAGTCCGGAGGCTCATGATGCCTACGTGCACGGACGCTATCTGTGGACCGCACGCGACTACGACGCGGCTCAGGGATATCTGCAAAAAGCAGTCGAGTTACAGCCCGATTACGCGCTGGGTTGGAGCGGCTTGTCAGACTTCTATGGGGGCCGAGCCGTCGATGGCGAAGTCGATCCACGACAGGCCTTGCCGCAGATGGAAGCGGCCACCGCAAAGGCGATTCGATTGGATGACTCGCTTGCCGAGGCGCACCTCTCGATGGCCGCGATGTACTTTTTCAGCCGGTGGGACTTGACGGCGGCGGATCGGGAGATTCTCCGCGCAATCGAGCTGGACCCCAAGTTTGCCGAGGCGTATTACATTCGCGCCCTGATCCATACCTCTCTCAATCGCCATCAGGAAGCCATCGAATTGGAGAAGAAAGCGATGGAGATCGACCCTTTTGCCCGTCCTTATGCGCTGGCGGGTTTCTATTTTCGGGCGCGGGAATTCGACGCAGGTCTCAAGGAAACGCTTCAGCGGCTTGAATCGAATCCGAACAGTATCCCGTTGAACTTTACCCTGGCTCAGGCCTACTGGAACAAGGGAATGGATAAAAGGGCGGTGGAGATTGAGGCGAAAGCCTACACACTGCAATCGGACAACGAATCCGCTTCAGGGATTCGACGCGCCTTTCAGCAAGGAGGTTCCAAGGGGGTCGCCCGATGGCGAATTGACGGTTTGAACAAGTCGGCGGCGTTGCACTACGTTTCGCCGCTTGATCTGGCCGGTGCGTATGGCGAATTCGGCGATAAGGAGAAGGCTCTCGCTTTTCTGGAGGAGGCCTATCGACGGCATGTTCCGGCTTTAGTGTGGGTTCAGTGCGACCCGCACTTCGACTTTCTCCACTCCGAGGAGCGCTACCGGTCCCTGATCCACCGCATCGGACTTCCCCCGGCTTACTGAATCCTTGGTGGGGTTGTGGCGCGCGTTGGAAACGGCCATCCAAGGAGCGGCCTGTCGTTTATGGCCTGGCCGACGCGGGGCGGGTGGCGAAGTAGTAGTAGTTGTCGCCCTCGTCGGTGACGCCGTGGGTGACGTCGAGGCCGTGGCTGCGGAGTTGCTCTTCATAGACTGGCGCGCCGAGCGAACGGGACGGTTGGCCGGTCATGATGTCCGTCCATGTACAGACCTGCGACGGGGCGGTGAAGAGAAGGCGGCCACCGGGACGCAATGCCCGGGCCGCGTTGGCCAGCAGCATTCGCTGGGCGCGGCTCCTCCATTAAAAACAGCAGGCCCCAGGCAACGATGCCGTCGAACGTGCGGTTGAAGAAGCTGGACGATCTCGGCCGGCTCGCAGACGGTGGGAACGCCGGGAAAGCGCTCCTGGAAGACGCGGAGGAGAGTGGGGGAGGCGTCGAGGGCGTAGAGCTTGAGGCCGGAGTTAACCAGGACCCGGGAGACGACGCCGTGGCCGCAGGCCAACTCCAGCACTTCCGCGCCGGGCGGGAAGGCGCGGGCCCATTCGCGGACAACGTCAGGGCCGATGTAGGTGTCGCGGGCGCGAATGAAGTCGGCGGCGAGGGCTTCGTAGCCGTTGGAGGGGTCGGGGGGCATGAAACTCCTAAAAACAGTGATCAGTGGTCGGTGGTCAGTGATCAGTGAACAGTGGTGAGTGGTCAGTGGTCAGTGATCAGGTCGGGACTTTGCTCGACGGCTCATTGTTCGATGGGGGTGTTGCGGTGGTCAATGGGGCTTACTTCTTTACGGAGAGCCCTCGGCTGGCTGGGTCCGAACGCTATGCCTTAGAGTGGATGGTTCTTTCAGGAGAGATTTATGGCGGGTTGGAGCAGAGGGACGTGTGCCTGTTTGGCGGCGGGGTTCGTGCTTAGCGTGGCGATGATGCCGGGTTTGCACGGGAACGCGCAGGGCGGGTCGGGGGCGCTGGGGATCTTCGAGGGGCAGACGGACGTGGGGAGCGTGGTGCCTCCGGGGACGGGGGCGTTTGACCAGGCCACGGGGACGTACACGATTGCTTCGGCGGGGGCGAACCTGTGGGGGACGACGGATGGTTTTCACCTGGTTTGGAAGAAGGTATCGGGGGACGTGGCTTTGACGGCGGAGGTGAAGCTGGCTGACGCTACTGCGACGGCGAGCCCGCATCGGAAGGCGCTGCTGATCTTTCGCCAGACGCTGGATCCGAATGCGATGTACGCCGATGCGGCTGTGCATGGGAATGGAGAGACGGCGCTGCAGTATCGGACTGCCGCCGGCGATACGACACAGGACATCGCGTTCAATCTTGGTGCGCCTCGCCGGATGCGGCTGGAGAAGCGTGGGGACACGATTACCCTTTTTGTGAGCATGGGCGACGAGCCGCTGCACCAGGTGGGGGCCTCGATCAGGATGCACTTCGACGGACCGTTTTATGCGGGGCTGGGGGTGTGCGCGCACAACCAGGGAGGCAAGCAGGACGCGGTGGAGAGGGCGACCTTTGCGAATGTGGAACTGAAACCGTTGGAGGCCGTGGCGGCGCCGGCGAGCAAGGTTCTGTACAGCACGCTGAAGACGATTGCGATCGACAACTCGGCGCGGATGGCCTTCTCCGTGATGACGGGCAAGGGGCCGATCGAGGCGCCAAACTGGAGCCGCGATGGGAAGGCGCTGATCTTCAACCGCGCGGGAAAGATGGCCACGGTGCCGGTGGCGGTGGGCGAGGGCAAGGCGCTCGACATCGGGCAGGCGACGCCGATCGCGGTGGGGGAGGCGACCGACTGCACGGGAAGCCATGGGCTGTCGCCCGATGGCAAATGGCTGGCGATTACGTGTGTTACTCCGGGCAATCCGGGGCGGCGCGTGTATGTGGTTCCGGCGGTCGGGGGTAGCCCGCGGATGGTGACGGAGAAGCCCGATTCGTATTTTCACAGCTGGTCGCCGGACGGGAAGACGATTGCCTTCACGCGGCCGAGCCACGGGTCGGGGAATATCTACTCGATTGCGGTGGAGGGAGGAGCGGAGACGGCGCTTACGACCGGGACGGGAATCAGCGACGATCCCGACTATTCGCCGGACGGGAAGTGGATCTATTTCAATTCGGACCGGGCGGGGGGCATGCAGATTTTCAGGATGCATGCGGACGGAAGCGGCGTGGAGCAATTGACCCGGGACGAGAAGCGGAACTGGACGCCGCATCCCTCGCCGGACGGGAAGTCGGTGCTGATCCTGTCGTATGACAAGGAGGTTACGGGGCATCCGGCGAACAAGGACGTGATGCTGCGGATTCTGGATGCGGAGACGCTGAAGGTGAGGGATCTGACGGGGATTGTGGGCGGGTCCGGGAGCGACAATGTGCCCAATTGGGCTCCGGATGGCGGACACTTTGCGTTTGTGAGCTACCAGATGCTGCCGGAGACGGAGAGCGGGTCGACGGAGTAGGCGGCTGGGTGTCTCTTCGCTAGACCAGATCCAATTCCCAGGTTTGGCCGATCAGATCTTTGCCGAAACTGCGGTGCGGCTCTTCCCTGACCAAACGAAAGCCCGCGGCCTGGTAAATGCGGTGGGCGGCGGCCAGGATGCTTTGTGTCCAGAGGGTGATCTTTTTGTATCCGGCGGAGCGGGCAAAGGAGACACACTCATCGACCAGCCTTGCGCCCAGTCCCATTCCGCGAGCGGCAGGATCGACATAGAGCAAGCGCAGCTTTGCCGTATGCGGCTGCTCGGGATGCCGGACCAGGAAGATGTGGCCGACGTGGACACCATCCATCTCGGCGACCCAGCAGCGTTCGCGGGTGGCGTCGAAATTGGCAATGAAGTCGGCGACGATGCGCGCGACCAGCGCCTCGAAGGTGTCGTCCCATCCAAACTGCTCGATGTAGCCCGTACCCTCAAGGTGGACAACCATGCCCATGTCGCCGGGGCGATGGGTGCGCACGACGAGGGAGGCAGCCTCGGGCCGCGTGTCCAGCACCGTGGACTCGATGGTGTTCAAGGCCTGCTCGAATTGCACGCGCTGGGTTGCGGATAGCTTGTCGAGAACCGCGCGAGCCTGGATGTCGGCACGCTGGTTGAGGATGTGAACGGCTGCATGGCCCTGGGGCGTGAGGGTGAGATCGGATGCGCGCTTGTCGCCGCTGGCAGTAGTGCGGGCAACCAGTCCGGCACGTTCCAGTTTGCGGAGAATGCGGCTGAGGTAGCCGGGATCGAGTCCGAGGGTCTCCGCAATTTCTTTGGCTTGCAGCCTGTGGTGGGTGGCCAGTTCGTACATGACGCGGCCTTCGGCGAGAGAGTAATCGGTGCGGAGGTAGTGGTCGTTGAGAGTGCCGAGGAAACGCGTGTAGGCGCGGTTGAAACTGCGGAAGGCGGCAGTGGAGGGGGTGGGGTAAGTCGCAGCCATGACCCAGGATGGTCCAATTAGTTGACTTTGTCAACTAATTGGGAGCGAAGCGGACCAGAGGGACGGACGGGGTTTGGTGATCGCGATGAGTTCGAACGGGATGGGAATCTGGCTTCCTGCCTTGGCGAAGCCGGGACGGCGTATCCCGAGACGGGTACCCCGCATGGAAGGGTAGCAACGGAAACAGCCGGGCCAAAGCCCGGCTGTTGTTGGAACTAAGCCCTGCGGCGACTAAGCCTTGGCGGTGGCGAGGGCCTTGAGGCGCGCGTTGAGGCGGCTCTTGTAGCGGGAGACGGTGTTCTTGTGGAAGACACCCTTCTGCACGCTCTTGTCGAGGGTGGAGACGGTGGCTTTGAACTGCTCGTTGGCGGCCTTGACGTCGCCCTTGACCAGCGCTTCGCGGAGGGCGCGCAGGCTGGAGCGCACGCGGCTGCGGTTGGCGCGGTTCACGGCGGTGCGGGTAACGGTCTGACGGGCGCGCTTGAGCGATGAAACGTGATTTGCCATTCGTTGTTCCTTGGATCTGAAGAGATGATGCGGTTGCAGAATGCAGGTGGAACCGCATCCCTCGCAATTTCTTAGTTTAGGGGAAAGGGAGGCAGAAGGCAAGAAGCCTGCCCGAGGAGCCTGGCTACGAGCTATCGGGCCTCGGCGTTCTCGCGGATGAAGGCTGCGGTGTAGTCGTGCAGTTCCTTGAGCGCGTGTTCGTTGACGTAGACCATGTGCCCGGTCTGGAAGAAGTGATAGCTGATGTTGGCTTCGAGATCCCGCGGCATGGGCAGGTGCTTCATTTCATACATGGAGCCGAAATAAGTGGTGCCGAGGTCGAAGTAGCCGCCCATGAGCATGACTTTCATGCGGGGATTGCGCTTCATGGCGAGGGCGAGGTCGGGCATCACGTTGACGCTGGATTCCCAGCCGCGGCCGCCGGGCGGGGTGTGATCCATGTTCCAGTGGTAGCCGGGCTGGCGCGCGCTGGGCTTGTAGGTTTCATTCTCCCCGAACTTGAGCTCTTCGCGGGCGTACTGGTTGATGGCGGTGACATAGGCCGCGGTGATGGAGTTGGAGAAGGGATCGTAATCTGCCTCTTTGCTGAGGGGGTCGATGTCCGGTCCCTGATAGCGGGTGTCGAGGCGCCCGGTGGTGAGGCCGGAGTCGGTCTGCAGTTCCTTGGAGAAATCGCCTCCGCTGACGCGCAGGTCGGCCTTGATCCAATAAGCGGCCGGGACGCCCGTGTAGCCCTGTAATTTGTCGGCGACGGCGTGCTGCTGATCGGCGGGGAGATCGGCGCCTTTGAGGAGAGCGGAGGCGTAATCGCCGAGCGCAAACTGCTCGACTTCACGGAGCAGGGGCTCGAGCTGGGCGGACTGGTTGGGAACCTTGTGGTGATACCACGCGGTAGCGGCCATCGAGGGGAGGGCGAGGATGTAGGGCAGGTCGGTGCCGGGATTGCCTTCGGGCCCGTCGGCGCTGTCATCGAAGCTGAGGATCTGGGACAGCAGGATGACGCCGTTGAGGTCGACGCCCTGCAGCATGCGGCTCAAGACGGCACTGCGGGTGGTGCCGTAGCTCTCGCCGAAGATGAACTTGGGCGAATTCCAGCGGTTGTACTTGGTGAGGAAGCGGCGGATGAAGCGGTCGAAGGCGTGGCCGTCCTCGTCGATGCCCCAGAAGGCCTTGCCGGCATCCTTTCCGCGCACGCGGCTGAAGCCGGTGCCGGGTGCGTCGATGAAGACCAGGTCGCTGGCGTCGAGCAGGCTGTACTCGTTCTCGATGAGCTGATAGGGCGCGGCCTCCTTGTGTTCGCCGTCGGGCGTGACGATGCGGCGCGGCCCGAAGGCGCCCATGTGCAGGTACATGGTGGCGCTGCCCGGGCCGCCGTTGTAGAGAAAGGTGATGGGACGGTTGGGACCGGTGGCGCCCTTCTTGAAGTAAGCGGCGTAAAACATGCGCGCGGTGGCGGGCTGGTCGTCGGGTTTGGCAGGAAGATCGATGCCGGAGTCGGCAAGATACTTGCCATCGAGGCCGATCATGGAGTCCTGCACGTCGGTAGAGCCCACAATGAGGGTCCCGGCGATGGCATGGTAGGCGACGGCTTGACCGCCTACCGTTACGGAGCCATCGGTGGCGGAATCGGCGGGGGCCGACATTTTGGCTTCGGGCTCGTGCCGGGCCTCGGTCTTTTCCTGGGCTGCCGCGTTGCGCCCGGCTGCGACGCCCATCAAGAACAACCCGCTGATCAGAACCTGCACACGTACCGCGTTCTTCATCAAAGGCCTCCAGGGGAAATGCGAATGGAGTGAAGTATAGCGCCAGGAATGTCGAACGGTGGAAAAGCCCTCTCCAGAGGGATTGAGGACAGCGGGCATAAAAAAGACGGGCCGCGGCGAGATGAAGCGCGCGGCAGCCCGTCTTTTTGATCAGTTGCTAGTTGCCAAGGCGCTCGATGACGACGTTGGTGAAGCGGATGTCGACCAGGGATTTGACGTCGTGGGAGCAGGATCCGATGCCGACGTAAACCGGTCCGGACATGGGCACGGTGTAGGTGGAGAAGGGAATCATCTTGCCGTCTTCCGCCTGGGCGGAGGCGGTGAAGACGTCGCCCCGGCGTTGAATGCGCAGGCGTTTGGAGTCATGCAGTGGCGAGGTCACATCAGCGGTGGTCCCTCCGGCCTTTTCGCGGTACTGGAGGGTGATGTGGCCGTCGGCGTGGAGGGCGACGTCAGCGTAGGCGGAATTGGGATCGAGGGACTGCCGGAACATCAAAACGGCCTTGGCGAGTGGCGAGGGTACGTTCGCGGGAAACTCGATGTCGGCGCTGAGGGCGGCGTCCCCCTGGAACTTGACCCAGGCGAGGTGGAAGGCGTCGGAGGTTCCCCAGATGTCGGCTCCCCCGCCACTGAGCTGGAAGACGCCGGTGTAGGGGTTGTAGGTGACGTTGCCGGGGTAGCCGACGCCGATGTCCGACTGGCCGGAGAACAGGCCGTAGTGGCCGGGCTGGGTGGGCTGGGAGGTCACCATAATCGCCGAGCCAAGCGCAAGAGCAGAAACGATGGTCGTAATTAACCTGGAGCTCGTCATAGGAGTGGAACCACTATAAACGAGAGAGCTTCCGGCGGCCTTTGATGCGAATCAAAATCAGAGACTGGCCGGGAAGCTGGGTTGCGAAGAATCGAGTTTCCAGGAGACTCGATGGACTACCACCTTCATGCCCGATTGACGGCTTTGAGTGGGGAGCAGATGGCGAAGAAGGTTAAGGGCTGATCACTGCTTCTGGATTATTCCCAGATCTGTCAGCCCGTTCACGAAGAACTGCATGGCGAGGGCCACCAGCAGCAGGCCCATGATGCGGACCAGGATGCGGATCCCGGTTTCTCCCATGACCGCACGAACGCGGCCGGCGCCCGCCAGCACCCAGAAACTGGCCAGAGCGGTGACCGCGATGGAGCCCAGGATCGCGGCCATCTCCCAGTTCCAGATGGAGGGCACCTGGCCCACCAGTACCATGACCGACGAGATGGCTCCGGGGCCGGCCAGCATGGGGATGCCCAGGGGCACGATGCCGGCGTCTTCCTTGCTGGCGCCCTCCTCGGTATCGCCGGAGGCTTCCTGCGTGGCAGAGCGCTTGGCCTGGAGCATGTCGAGCCCGATGAGCAGCAGGATGAGGCCGCCTGCGACCTCAAATGCGGGGAGCGTGATGCCGAACATGCGGAAGATGAGCTGGCCGGCGAGCGCGAAGCTGGTGAGCACGATGAAACACGTCAACGCGGCTTTGCGCGCCATGCGGGTGCGGCGGGCGGCGTCGGCGCTCTCCGTAATGGCAAGAAACGATCCGATGGCCGCGAAGGGGTCGACCAGGAAAAAGATGGAGCTGAGCGCAAGCAGCGAAAAGCGCACGAGGGGCGCGGTGCGCAGCTCGTTGAAGGCGGTCGCGGCTGGGTTGTTCCAGAGCACGTTCTCTTAGAGCCTTACAGGGTCAAGAAGGATTCAACGGCGGTGTGCCCGTGGGCATCGGCGACAGGTGGGTTGCCGGGGCGAAGGACAAGGCGTGTCTGGCAGCCGGCTTCGCGGGCGGCGTCAAGTTCGCGGACGACGTCGGAGAAGAAGGTCACTTCGGCTGGCTCAACCTGCATCGCCTTTGCGATGGCGGCGTAGCTGGCCGATTCGGCTTTTGCGCCGGTGCGGGTGTCGAAGTAGGCGGCGATGAGTGGGGTGAGATCGCCATGGGTGGAGTGGCGGAAGAAGAGTTGCTGGGCTTCCGTCGATCCAGACGAGTAGATGGCGATGCGGGCCTGCTGCGACCAGCGCTGGAACGCCGGCGACACATCGTCGAAGAGTGTTCCCGTGAGCTCGCCGGACTCGAAGCCGGCTTTCCAGATTTTGCCTTGAAGGCTCTTGAGGGCCGTGGATTTGCGGTCCATGTCCATAAGCCAGACGAGATACGAGCGCGCATGGAGTTCGTTCCGTATTTCGATTCCGAACGTGGGGCTGAGTTCCGATTGTTCCGTGCGGTTCTCTTCCGCCAGCAATTTCAGGTCTTGCTGGACCTCTGGCCTGGTCAGATTCTGCTTGAGGAAATCGGCCAGGTGGGCGCGCGCATAGGGGAAAAGCACTTCGTTCGTGAGCGCCAATGGCGCCACCGTGCCTTCCACATCGAGCAGGTAAAGCCGCGGCGCTGCGGTGGGCGTGCGGGATGCGCTCATGCGTTGCTGTCGACGCCGATTGTGGTTGCGACGCGGCCCCCCAGATATTGCGGGCCGAAGCAAAGCGGCTGATAATCCTTGTCCACGCCGGAATCGGTGTAGTGCGGCGCCCACCCCGACGTCTGCTGAAACCAGCGGATGGCGCGGATGCGGCGATCTTCGCAGAGAGTGAACCAGTGGGTGGTGCCACGGGGCACGCGCAGCATGTCGCCGGGGCCGACTTCGACGGAAACCACGCGGCCGTCCAGGTTCAGGAAGAAAATGCCGCGGCCGGCAAGGATGAAGCGCACCTCGTCTTCGTCGTGGGTGTGTTCCTTGTCGAAGCGCGCCAGCATGGCTTCAAGGTTCGGCGTGGCGGGATTCACGTCAATCACGTCGGCCGTTACGTAGCCGCCGCGCTGCTTCATGGACTCAATCTCGTCGGCGTAGGCGGCCAGCACGGCGTCGGCGGAGGTGTCAGGCGGCACGCGATCAAGACTCCAGCGCTCATAATCGATGCCCATTGATATCAGAATCGTATGGATCTCCGGCTCGCTTTCAATCCTGCGATTTTCTTGCGGGAAGCGAAGAACAGCCATGGGAATCTCCTCGAAATCAGCGGCCTGGCGATGCCGCACTCAGCCGGCGATACTCAACCTCAAACAGGAATTCCAGCGCCTCGAGATGGCGTCGCGCCTCGGCCACCGACGTGCCCCAAGTATAAAGTCCGTGGCCGCTGAGCAGCACGCCGTGCGTCGGCGGGATTCTGCGCCAGCACCGCGGTCAGTTCGTCAGCCAGAGCGCCGTAGTCCTGCGTGTTGGCGATGACCGGCACGCGCTCGTGGTGGGCATGAGTCGCAACGCCGGAAAGCGCCTTGAGCAACTCGTAGTCCTGTATGGTGACGCTGCCCGCCGCCGCGCAATGGGCTGACAGCAGCGTGTTCCAGATGGTATGCACATGCGCGATGGCGTGGGCCTTGGGCCTGTCTCGATATACGACCAGGTGCAGTCCCGTCTCTGCGGAGGGCTTGCCGTCGCCGTGCAGCAGGTGACCCTGCGCATCCAGTTCCAGCAAATCCGCGGCCGTAATCTGGCCCTTGTCGAGGCCGCTCCGCGAGATCAGGATCCGCCCACTCATCGCGTCGCGCACGCTGAAGTTGCCGCTGGTGGCGGGCACCCATCCCCGCGCCGAGCACCAGCGCGCCAGGGCGCAAATTGCATCGGTTTGGGCGGTCAGGCTGCGTGCATCGGGGACCATGCGTGTTCCGAGTTTACCAATGGCGCCTGTCGGTCGCTCTACAATCTGTCTTTGCTCGCTCCGGCCCAACGCGAACGCCTTGACGTGGTGCTTGTCTCACCACGGAACCCGCTGAACATCGGCGCCGTGGCGCGCGCCATGGCAAATTTCGGATTCGCACACCTCGCGGTAGCCGCGCCCTACGCGCCCAACTGGCGCGAAGCCCGCTCGGCAGTGGGCGCGCCCGATCTGCTTCAGAACGCGCAGGAATTCGCCACCCTGGGCGAGGCGGTCGCCGCCTGCACCTTCGTCATCGGAACCGGCACGCTCACGCATCGCAAGCCGGACCAGCAGGTGCTGTCGCTGCCGGAACTGCAACCGATCCTTCTGCGGGAACTGGCGCACGGCGGCCGCGCGGCCTTGGTTTTCGGGCCGGAGAAGCACGGCCTCACTCGCGACGATCTCTCCTGGTGCCACGCGCTCGTAGAAATTCCCACCGACCCTCGGCAGCCCTCCATGAACCTGGGCCAGGCCGCGGCAGTCTGTCTCTACGAGGCAGCACGTCCGGTGTCTGGCCTCGACGAGTCCTCTCGCAAGCCAGCCGGCGCGAAGGTCTCCTCCGGCGCCCTCGACCGGCTGGCAGGCCTCATCGAGGAGGCAATGACGGCATCGGAGTACTCGCCGGCCTCAATGTCCGCGGCGAACCGCCATGATGTTCGCGTCCTGCTGCGCAAATTGGAGCTCTCTACTCTTGATACCAGGCGGATCATGGGGCTTTTCCGGCGAATCCTGTGGCGGCTCAAGAAACCACGCGGGGCGATCAAGGCGTAAGCACACAGGAAAGACTCTCCATGTCAACTCGACCGGTCTTCACTTTGAATCGGATGTTGGCCGAGGAGACCGCCTCTCCGAACGCGTGAGAAATTCTGAGGGCGCAGGACGTCTCCGATGCGCAGGTTCCGGCAACTGAATTGCTTCCTCCCGACAGGGACGCGAGCTCCATGGCCAGCAAGTCTTTCATCCGCGCGCGGCCGGTTTGCCCAAACCTTCCATTGCAGGTAGATGCTTCCGGTATTTCTTCCTCTGAGCTGGCCAAAAGCACGGTGAGGACCTTTTGGGTATCCTCCGAATTCGGCTTCGGCTTCTTATGGGTCGAGTCAAGGGGAGGGCCGAAGGCTGCGAGGATCGCCATGGCGAAAGAGAGAAAGGTGTTCATCCCACGATCCCGTAGTAGAGGGTGACATCGTCCTCCGGGTAAACAGCATCGCACTTGTCAAAGAACTGTTGCACGCTGTCGGCGACCACTTTGTGATGAGAATTGGAGTAGTTATAAACCGAATCTCCCACAACGATCCCCATGTGTTTGTGAGGATTGTCGTTCATGACGTCGTCCTCATTCACATGGCTTGCTGAGGTCACAAAAATCAGCATTTGCTGGCCTTTCCCCAGCTGCGGCTTGTTTTTCCAGAGCCCGGTTGTCGTCAAGTTGTTGTAGATGTCATTCACCCGGATCGACGCTCTGCCTGCCTCGGCCTTGCGGGTGAGGTTGCAGAGTATGCCGAGTTGGATGTCCAGCGCGTGTCCCACAAAGTGTGCGCAGTTGTTCAAACCCACATACTTGTGAGGACAGATATCGGCAATGCCCTTGTGGAGAAACTTTGAGAGGTCTTGAGCAGCCACGTTCCTATGCCTCCTCTGTGTTTTGGCAATCGTGGGATGGGGATGACCCTGTCGGGCAACCCGGCCGGGGAGACGAAATTACGCTGTCGAAGAGGGCCCACGGGAACACTGGATCTGGGAATCCGAGGAGATCCGGTTCAGCCGGTTCAGGCATCCCCGTCCGCGAGGAAGTGTGGCCGGAAATGCTCGAGGACCCCTGAACGTGCTGGGGATTGAAGTTAGCAGGCGCCCCGGCATTTGTCCAGAACGTTATGATGCCGCTGGCATTCCTGGAAGCCAGAGCCTCATTCGGCGGTCCTTGAAACAAACTATTTGCCAGTTCCAGAGGCTTGCCGCCCCGCACTGGTGACCAGGGAGACCGTTTGGCGAAGAATTATTGTTGGGGTGGCGCCGAAATCCTGCTAAAGTGCCTTCAAGAGATTAAACATATGCTTAGAAAGCCCCTTGCAGGGACTGCCTTGTGCAGATCCTTTTCCTTGCGAATTGCCGTGGTCCTGGCAGGCTTCGCGTGCGCCACCTTCAGCCTCGCTCAGTCACCCGCTTCGACGCCCGCGGCGGTGCCGCCCGATCCGCAACAAGCCCCGCGACAAGACGTTCCGCCAGCCGCGGCAACTCCAGTTCCCGGACTGCAACCGATATCGGCATCGGCTTCTTCAACCGATCCGGCCAAGCCGGATGTCGACCCTGCGAAGCCGGGCGGAGCAGCTGCCGAAAAGCCGACCGCCGAGGAGTTGCACGAAGCCGCGGTGACCGAGGAGCAGCTGAAGCAACAGCTCGCGGGCAAGACCTTCTACCTGCGCGGCGGGTATCAGGACAATACGCTGCGCTTCGATGAGAAGGGCGACCTGGACGGCAGCTCGCCGAGGGCCTCCTACACCCTGAGTCTGGTGGAAATCGACCGCATCAAGGTGGACAAGCATCATGTGGAACTCGAGGGTGTGCGCTACGGGCTGCACTTCCTGGGTGCGTTGGCCACGGAAGACCAGTCAGCGAACGTTGACCAGGTGCGGCTGACGTCGAAGAAGAAGCCGTTGAAGATCACCATAGACCGTGAGATTGTGGTGACGCCCAAAAAGCAGAAACAGGCCAGGCAGGACAAGAATAAAAGCAACGAAAAGAAGCCCCTCCAGCAGGCAGCAGTTCCAACGCAGCAGCAACAGGCCGCCACGGTCGCATCGCCGGAAAACCCGGCCTTGCCGGGCGCTCCTGGCCTCGAAAACTCCCGCCACCCCGTGACGACCTCTCATGCCGAGGCCGATCGCGTGCTTCGCGCGGCGCTCGATCGAATTTTTTCATCCGGGATCGATGACCGGATGATCGCCACCTTGCCGGATTACTGGAAGGTCTTTTACAAGGCGGTGGCGGATAAGACCCTCTACAAGTCGAACGATCCTTCGGTGTGGCGATCGAACCAGGTCGACAAAAAGCCGCGGCTGACCGTGGCATTCGAACCGCCCTCGAATGAGTACGCGCAGAACAACGGCGTGGCAGGGGTCGCGATGTACCACGTGATTGTCGGGCCGGACGGAAAGCCGCGGGAGGTGGCGATTGGCCGCCCCATCGGTTTCGGTCTCGACGAGAATGCAATCGAGGCCATCCGCAAGGCGAGCTTCGAGCCGGGCATGAAGGATGGAAAGCCGGTGCCGGTGCTGGTCGACCTTACCGTGCAGTTCCGCATTTACTCCAAGCGAACCGCGACCCCGGCGATCGACAGCGCGAGAGCCGATAGCACCGGGCCCACGACGCAGAATCCAACCCTGCCCGGGCCCTACAGCGCCAATCACCCATAGATCTGAAGCCAGTTTCGAGGCCGGCTTTTGCGAAAGCCGGCCCCTCCGAACCTGTTTTCAGGAGCTATAACGGCTGCCACAACTCGATCCGATTGCCCTCCGGATCCCAGATCCAGGCGAATCGACCGTAGGAGTAGTCTTCTCGCTTGGGGTCGATCTGCACCCCCGCGTCGGACAGCTGTTTGAGCAGCGCATCCAGATCGTCGACGCGGAAGTTCACCATCGACTGCTGCGGTCCTTCTCCAAAGTAGCGCGTGTCGGCGGGAAACGGCGCAAAAACCGTCATTCCCATCGAGTCCGGCCCATCGAAGATCAAGGACCCGTCGTCGGACTTGGGGATGCCGAGGTGCTGGGTGTACCATCCGGCCAACGCCTTCGGATCCTTTGCTTTGAAAAACACTCCACCAACTCCCGTGGCCTTGGCCATGTTCTTTGTCTCCTGAGACACTCGCGAGCGCCTTATTCTTCCTGCTGGATGATCTCATCAAGCCTGGCTTTGTGCTTCGCCTGGCGGCCAGTACGGGGCGTGTCCACCACTACGCGCGCGGGTTTGGGCTGGCCCACGCGCTCGCGCGCGTTGGCCTTGACGGCCTTGGTGGCTGAAAACTGTGCCGGTTTGCGTTTTGCCATGCTCCGCTTCCCCGTCGATCCGGTCTTGCATAACCGGGCCGCAGGGTCGAGTATGAATGAGATTGTGCCCGAGGGAAAGTGGTGCGGGCGGTACATCGGGGTCCCCATCGGCACCGGGGTCCCCACAAACTAGTTTGTTTGTGGGTAGGCCGGTAGGGTCGGTGCCCTCTGGGGCGCGATGGGGTAATCGAAACTTTCGCTGGAGTAACGGGACCATGGATGAGCGCGAATTCTTCACGGAATCGACCGAGCAACGCACGCATACTCTTGTCTGCCCCAAGTGCGGTCAGCCAGGCGAATACAAAGTGACTTGGGTGGTTCGGCGCAAGCGGACGCAACTGCCCCGTCATGCCGACGAGCGCGACCGGGCACGCTTCGCCAAGGCGCAATCTTACATGGTGCGCCGCGACGACAAGCTGGGATGCGCCAACGTCCGGTGTCGCAAGCCCTTCGAAATCACGGGCCTGCAGACCCTTGCGTTTCTCCAGGAGTAACGGCTGCAGACGCTGGCGCAGCCCCCCTCCGCTGTGATTGAATCGAATGTGAGCGGCTGCCCTGGAGGTTCCGGCGGCGCGCAAGGAGAACGAAATGCCGAACCCCCTGCTTCCCCCGGAAGAGCGTCATCTGACCCCCGACCAGGTTGAGGCGCTCGACAAGCGCCGCGACCTGGGTCATACCTTCCTGGTGATTGCCGGCCAATTCACCGTAATTGCGACGGTTCTGCTGCTCTGGGTGGGTCAGGACCTGACCTACTCACCGGGTTGGGCACACCCCATGGCCTACTATTTCATCATCGCCTGCGGCATCGTCCTGGTGATGGGTCTGGCGGGCCTCGTCATGCGCCGCGGAACCCCCCGCGTCGACTGAGAGAGCATGGTTTTTCCCTCTTAGTGAATCAATTGCCGGAGTCGGCCATCCCCCGGTGCACATCTATTGGGTGTAGCCTGAAGTGAGGATGGTCGTTTCCCTGCCCATTTTCCAAAACCCGCAGTCGCGAGACCCGGACACGGCTGCCGGCCGGGAGGCGGTCCGCCTGAGGGACAGCTATGGCCGCGTGATCCACGATCTCCGGGTCTCCGTTACCGATCGCTGCAACTACAAGTGCATCTACTGCCGCACCGGCGAACTCGGGGCGCAGTATCCCGAACTCGGCATCCATGAATATCTGCGCATCATCCGCCTCTTTGTTGACCTGGGGATCACCAAGGTGCGACTTACAGGCGGCGAGCCGTTGCTGCGTAAAGGGCTGCTTGACCTGGTCCGCGAACTTGGGGAACTCCGCACCATCTTCGGCGAAAAGCTCGATCTTGCCTTGACCACCAACGGCCATCTTCTCGACGGCCTCGCCAAACCTCTGAAAGACGCCGGTCTCAATCGCGTCACCATCAGCATGGACGCGGTCGATGAGCCGACTTTCGAGCGCATCACCCGTGTCCCGGGCAGCCACAGAGCGGTGCTCAGCGGGATTCGAGCCGCGCGCGAAGCGGGACTCACGCCCATCAAAATCAACTGCGTGCTGCTGCGCGGATTCAACGACGACCAGGTGGAAAACTTCGCTCACTTCGCGCGGCGCGAAGATGTCATTGTGCGCTTCATCGAGTTCATGCCACTCGAAGAAGGCCGCCTGTGGACGCCGGAAATCGTGGTTTCCCTGCGCGAGATCGTCGAGCGCATCGGCCGCGTCACGCCGTTGCAGGAGTTACCGCCCAACGAGGCGGGCGAAACCGCGCGGCGCTACACCTTCGCAGATGGCAAGGGCGAGATCGGCATCATCGCCCCAGTCACACAGGCGTTTTGTGGCGCGTGCAGCCGGGTGCGTCTCACCTCCGACGGCAAAATCCGCACCTGTTTGTTCTCGCAGATTGAGCACGATCTCTACGGCCGAGTGCGCTCCGGGGCACCCGATGAGGAACTTCGACAATACATTGTCCGTACCATTAACCAGAAAGAAGCACGCCATCACATCGGCGAGCCCGATTTCCTCAAGCCGTCCCGCTCCATGGTGCATATCGGTGGTTAGCAGCTAGTTTCACCTGTTGTCCTGTTTTCATTTTTATTGAGTGCCTGACGTGTCTCCTTGGTACGATATGGTTTCCAAGCGCACAGCGTAGCGTCCATCAGGTAGCGCGCGGGCCCATATTTTCTTTGAACCTGGCGTTGGCATGACTCAAGAGACTGAAGCTCGCATACCGCTTGAAGACCTTCTGGTCTTCCATCGCCTCGCGCGATCGCTAACCTCGAGCTTCGATCTCGACACCATTCTGCGCACTATTCTCGATCACATGGAACGCCTCATCGAGGCCGAGTTGTGGACCCTGCTGATGCTCGATGAAGAGAAGCAGGAGCTTTACTACGCCATTGCCGCCGGCGGGGAAGAGCTGGCGCTTCGCGATCTGCGCGTCAAGGTGGGCGAGGGCGTAGCCGGCTGGGTGGCGCAGCATGGGGAAACCCTCATCGTGCCGGAGACGGTGAGCGATCCGCGCCTCCACGAGCCCGGCCCCGAAAAACTCCGCAAGGTGCATTCGGTGATTGCCCTGCCTCTGCGCGGACGCAAAGGCACTCACGGTGTGATCGAAATTCTCAATCCGCACGCCGGCCAGCTCAACGACTACACCATCGCCTTCCTGCACATCCTCGCCGACCACGCCGCGATTGCCATCGAAAACGCCAACGATGTTGGCCGCATCCAGCAGCTCACCATCACCGACGACACCACGGGCCTGTTCAACGTGCGCCACCTTTACGATGTGCTGGCGCGCGAGTTGGACCGCAGCAACAAGAACGGAGTTTCGCTCAGCCTCGCGTTCCTCGATCTCGATCGCTTCAAGCTGGTCAACGACCAGCATGGCCACCTGGTGGGCAGCGAACTGCTCGCTCGCGCCGGCCAGCGCCTGCAGGAGTTGAGCCGCAAGCAGGACATGTGCTTCCGCTATGGGGGCGACGAATTCGTCATCCTCATGCCTTCCACCAACAAAGAGACAGCGATGGCGCAGGCCCACGCGCTGCACAAGGCGCTGATGGCTTCGCGATTTCCCATGAAGAACGGCCTCGAGCTGACCGTGAGCGCCAGCGTCGGTGTCTCGTCGACGCCAGAAGACGGCACCACCGTGCACAGCGTAATCGGCGCCGCAGACACGCGCATGTACGACGTAAAAACCAACGGTCGCGGCCACGTGCGCGGCGCCTGAGGCCCTTCAATACCTCTCCTCTCAAAACTTCATTCCGAGCGAAAGCCGCTTCTGCGCGTCCTGTTGGGTGAGAAGCGAACCCGGACGGACGACTTCGAATGCAGCCGGGCTCTTCTGATGAACGGCTTTTTGAGAGGCGAGAGATGATCGTGTCAATGAGACGGGCAGCAATACAAAATTTCGTCATGGCAGGCGCGGCAATCGTATTGGCAGCAATGCTGTCGGGGCAGCGCGCGACGGCGCAGGAGACCGAATCCAAAACCGCAACCATCCGCACTGAGCTAGATCAAGGCACCCAGACGTTCTTTTTGAAGGACGTCACGCAGGTGAACGACATAAACGACATCACGACCGATCTCCGCAACGTGCTGATCCGGGCCAAAATCTACGCCGTCGCATCGGACAACGCCATAACCGTCCGGGCGACACCCGAAGACCTGCAACAGGCGCAGAAGCTGATCGCTGAGCTCGACCGTCCCAAAAAAGTCTATCGTGTCACTTTCACCATTACCGAAAGCGATGGTGGACGCAAGAGCGGCGCGCAGCACTTTTCACTCATCGCGACCGAGGGTAACAAGAGTTATGTGAAGCAAGGCAACCGCGTGCCCATCGTCACGGGCTCATTTGACAAAGACGGCGCGGGACCCACGACGCAGATCCAGTATCTCGACGTCGGTATCAATATTGAGGCGGCCGTGAACGGCGTAGGCCTGCGCTCCAAGATCGAGCAGACCAGCGTGTCCGACGAGAAATCGAATGTCGGCATTCAAGACCCCCTGGTTCGCCAGACCACGATGGAAGCCACCTCCAGCTTCGTGCCCGGCAAAGCCGTTGCGCTAGGGTCCATCGACATTCCCGGAACCACGCGCCACCAGGATATTGAATTTGTCGCAGAACTCGTCCAGTGAAGGAGATCGTGGGTCAGGGGTAGGTCAGGCTGGTAGTTCAGGGCTTTAGCCCTGACATCTGGATCACCCCAAATAACGAGGCTTTAGCCCCCGAGGCACGCGCCTGATTCGCCGCACCCCAATCCTATTCCTCTTCGTCAGCGGCCTTCTCGTCAACCTGCCGCTCTGCGATCTTCTCAAGCTGGTTGCGCCAATCCAGCGATTCAATAAAGCTATTTGACTCGCGCCAGTTTGGCTCGACAATGACATGCAGCTCGAGATAGACCCGCGTCCCCAGCAGCGACTCGATCTGTTTGCGCGCGCCGGTTCCAATCTCCTTCAGCTTGGCGCCGCCCTTGCCGATGAGAATCGCTTTTTGCCCTTCGCGTTCGCAGTAGATGGCCGCGGCGATACGCGTAAGCGGAAGCCGCGCAGGCGGCCCCTTTTTGCGCGGCGGCGCGGGCGGTTCTGCTTCTTCGTAGCGCTCGATCACCACCGCCGCCGCATAAGGGACCTCTTCGCCGGTCTCCACCAGAATGCGCTCGCGTATCAGTTCCGCCACCATGAAGCGCTGCGGCTGATCGGTGTACTGATCCTTCGGGAAGTAGCGTTCGCCCGCCGGCAGCGCGTCCACAATCTTGCGCAGCAGCAGGTCGAGCCCGTCCTTCTTCCGCGCGCTTACCGGGATGACCTCCGCAAACGTGTACTGCTTCATCAGCGTGTCGATCATGGGCAGCAACTGATCCTTGGCCACAAGGTCGATCTTGGTCAGCACCAGGAACACGGGACAATCCAGCTTCCGCACCAGGCTCAACAGAAACTCGTCTTCGCTGGCCCCAATCTGCTGTTTCTTTGAGAGCTTCGCGTGCGGGATTTCGACTTCCTCGGCCGAAGTGCTTTCCCCGTTCCCTATTCCCTCTTCCTTATTCCCTGGTTCCTCGTTCCTGGTCCCTGCTTCTTCCAGCTTCAACCTCCGCGTGGCATCCATCAGCACCAGCACCACGTCGCGCGTCTCCAGCGCCTCGTACACTTCCTGCAGCATGCGGCGATCGAGCTGCGATCCCGGCTTGTGCACCCCAGGCGTATCCACGAAGACGATCTGCGCAGCCGGCCGCGCGTCCCGTTTGCCTTTGCGCGCCGCTACCTCCACCACTCCCAGGATCCGGTTGCGCGTGGTCTGCGGCTTGGCCGTGACGATCGCCACTTTTTCGCCGGTGAGGGCGTTCAGCAGGGTACTCTTCCCGGCATTGGGCCGGCCTACAATGGCTACAAATCCAGATCGCAAGGCAGTTTCAGTCTCCTGCTGTCATTATCGCGGATAGGAATCAGGACCGTTGCTATCATGAGCGCATGCCCTCGCCGGAATCCATGACGCCCGATGAACTGAAGATTCCCGAGGGCCGTACGGCGCGCCTGCTTCTCAAACCCCTCGAGTTAGCCGACGCGATCCAGATCCA
Organism: uncultured Acidobacteriota bacterium; assembly: GCA_963744185.1. Taxonomy (GTDB): domain Bacteria; phylum Acidobacteriota; class Terriglobia; order Terriglobales; family Acidobacteriaceae; genus Telmatobacter. Next base: position 66,371 of record CAVUSR010000008.1, read on the forward strand.
ACAACTATTTCCGCGCTGGGAGATCGTGCGCTACCTGGCCAACCGCGTACCGTGGCCCTATCCGCCCGACGGGGCCGAGCAGTTTCTCCGGGAAGTGGCACTTCCGCAGATGGAGCGTGGCGATGGCTGGCACTGGACCCTCCGTCGCATCGTCAAACCCGAAGCTATTATCGGATGCGTCAGCCTGTTCAAAAGCGACGAGGAAAGCCGCGGCTTCTGGCTGGACCCGGCGTGGCAGGGCCAAGGCCTCATGAGCGAGGCTTGCGCCTGGGCCAATGACTTTTACTTCGAGGAACTCGGATTCGAACGCATGCGCGTCCCCAAGGCCGTGGCGAATCTCGCCTCACGCCGCGTCTCCGAGAAGCAGGGTATGCACCTGGTTCGCGTTGAAGAACGCGATTTTGTCTGCGGCCGCCTGAACTCGGAGATTTGGGAAATCACTGCCGGCGAGTGGCGCGCCTGGAAAGAAGCCCACTGCGAAACTGACTTTATCTAGTCTTGCTCATGCGCTGACTTGCCGTTCTTTTCTAACTTGCTGAGATGCCACGCGGCTCACTTCGCTCAGCCCTCAGCCCTCGTCTGCCCGCGAACGTCAGATTCCTCGCGCGTCATGGGTGGAAACACCCGCACCCGCTCCACGCGCCGGTCGGTCGACGCCACCACCTCCATGCGCAGTCCCACCGGCTCCAGCATCACCACCTCGCCGGTCAGCGGAATGCGTCCTTCAATCTCGCTTACCAGGCCGCCCACGGTGGTCGCCTCGTAGCCCTCGCCCAGGTCCACTGGCTCTCCAAACAGATCGCCAAGTTGATCGACGGAAAGGTCCCCCGGCACCAGCCATGATCCGTCCTCTTCGTGCTGCGGAACTTCAACCGGTGCCTCCGTCTCGTGCTCGTCGCGAATGTCTCCCACGATTTGTTCCAACAGATCTTCGATGGTGACCAACCCCGAAACCCCGCCATACTCATCGATCACGATCCGCATGTGCTGCTTCTCGCGCTGCATCTCGCGCAGCAGTTCGTAGCCGCGCTTGGTCTCCGGCACAAACGCCGCGGGGCGCTGCATGCTGGCGACGGTGCGCGTGCGCGCTTCCACGTCCGTGATCTGCAGCAGATCGTGCGCGAACGCGATGCCGGTGATGTTATCCAGCGTGCCCGCATAAACCGGCACGCGCGAGTAGTTGTGCTCCCTCAACTGCGTCAAAAAGCCTTCCAGGGTGGTCGTATCGCGTACCGCAAACACCCGCGGCCGCGGCGTCATCACCTCGCGCACCAGTTTGTCGCCGAACTCTACTGCCGAGCGCACCAGTTCGCGATCTGTCTCCTCCAGAATGCCTTCCTCTTCGCCGGCCTCAAGCAGCGCCTCCACATCCACCGCTGCTTCTTCCTGTGCAGTGGCCGGTTCCTCCGCGAGGGCAGCCACTGAAAAGAAGAATCGAATGATCACCGTAATCGGCGTCATGGACCAAAGCAGCAAACGGATCGGCCACATCATCCGCGCCGCCCAGCGCCCCGCTGTGCGCTCGAACAGCAGCCACGGGATCACCTGGTTGCAGAACACCACCACCAGGATCAATCCCAGCACCGCCTGTGCGATCTCGGCCGTTGTCGGTCGCCCCACATGCGGGGCGCGATCGAACAGCACCGCGCCGAACAGCAGCGCAATCAACCCCAGCGAAAGCTGCTGTGCCACCAGCGCAGAAATCGCCGCATGTTCCCGCGTCAGCCCGAGGTGCGGCTCGATCCGCTCTTCCCACGCGTCCAGATTTTCCTGTACTTCACGGGAGAGAATCTTGCCGAACTCCGCGTAAATCCGGCTGATGTACGACGACAGCGCTTCCACCAGCGCGAGCACCACCACCACCGTAATCGCAAGTGGGCTCATGCGCGCCCAGCCTTTCGCGCGCCGGTCCGTACACCTTTCCTCAACCCGACCTTCGCGCCAATCGGCCGTGCCCCGCCCTTGCGACTTTTTTCTGTCGCAAGGACGGGAAGCCGAGAACCTCTCCTCGCAATTGCCGGCTCAGCTTCAGGACCAGTGCTCCGCTCGATCAGTCCCAACGGCAGTCCCAGCCGCAACCGCAAACCGCGCTCCCGCCGCGCCATCTGGCCGTCATCCGTCTCGTGATCGTATCCGGCCAGATGCAGCAGCCCGTGCAGTATCAGTACCTTCACTTCAACCGCGAGCGAGTGTCCCTGCTCCGCCGCCTGCCGCCGCGCCGTCGGCACACTGATGGCCAGATCTCCTGCCACCTCGCCTCGCGAAGCCTCTCCTGCCGGGAACGACAACACATCCGTTGCCTTGTTTTTCCGGCGAAACGTCCGGTTCAGCCGCCGGATCTCCGCATCGGTGGTCAGCAGCACGCTCACCAGCCCGCGCAGCCGCACCGCCGCCTGCGCCTCGCGCAGAAAAGCGGCTCAGCACACGTACCGAAGGTATGCGGAGATCAAGGTCGGTTTTGCGGGATTTAAGCAAAGATCCATCCGCTCCGGGGGAGAGCGTGGGGTCAGGCTCCAGGTCTGGGTCAAGAAGAATCATCGTACGCGAGGCCGTCACGCGGACGGCCCCGGTAAGGTTCATTCTATGCGAACAGCCGGTTTACTGCGGTTTTGCCGGCTGCTGTACCGCTCGCGCCTCGCGCCCTTGCGCCTGCACTTCCATGCCCTCGCCGATCCCCAGCGGCAGTTCCTGCTGCTGCGGTTTGGCTGCATCGTAGGCGCGCACAATGCGCTGCACCAGCGCGTGCCGCACCACGTCCGAGTCTTCAAAGTGGCAGAACTTGATGCCTTCCACCCCTTCGAGCACGTTGATGGCATCCACCAGCCCCGACTTCCGCGGATTGGGCAGATCGATCTGCGTGATGTCCCCGGTTATCACGGCCCTGGAGTTGTTTCCCATGCGCGTCAGGAACATCTTCATCTGCTCGATGGTCGTGTTCTGCGCTTCGTCCATGATGATGAACGCGTCATTCAGCGTGCGCCCGCGCATAAACGCGAGGGGCGCCACTTCGATCACGTTCTTCTCCAGCATCTTGTCCACCTTCTCCGGCTCGAGAAGGTCATAGAGTGCGTCATAGAGCGGCCGAAGGTATGGGTCCACCTTCTCCTGCAGCGACCCCGGAAGAAAGCCGAGCTTCTCGCCCGCTTCCACCGCCGGCCGCACCAGCACCAGCCGGCTCACCTTCTTCGCGTTCATGGCCGCCACCGCCATGGCCACGGCAAGATACGTCTTACCGGTACCGGCAGGGCCAACCCCGAACACCATGTCGAACTGCTCGATGGCCTCGACGTACTTGCGCTGATTCACCGAGCGCGGCTGCACCGCCCGCTTGATGCCCGCCGAACGCTGCTTTCCGGCGTCCACCAGGGACCGCAGCGTGGTCGCCGAATCCGCCACTACCAGCCGCAGCATCCCGTTCAACTCGCCATTGTGGAGATTGATTCCCTGTCGGCGCAAAGCCTCGAAGTCCTGAAACACACTTTTGACTCGAGTCACGCCGGCTTCCGGTCCTTCCACGTGCACGGCATCCGATCGCAGATCGATTCGAACACCGAGTGAATCTTCCATCAGCCTCAGGTTTTCATCGCGGGTCCCGAAAAGGGGCTCAAGGTTGGGAGTGATCTCCAGAGCGAGTCTCAAGGTGTTATTTGGCCTCCAGGGTGCCGGTTAGATAGTGCACTGCGTGCAGCCTCCGTTTCGCCCGCCGCCGGGCCTTTCGGGCGGAAACCCAGGCGAATCTCAACGCTGCAATATTGGATGCGAAAGCATCCCTGGCGGAGGCAGCGCGCCCCTCGCCAAAAGGTAAGTAGCTGTATGCGAGTGAATTTCGGAATGCGCAGAGCAGAAGCAGGCCGGAGCTCTGGGCTGTGGGGCGAAACCGCGGGTTGGCGTGAGCGACCAAATCGGGTATCTGGGTGTGAGAGTAGCCGCCCCGGAAACCGCCGTCAATGCGCCTGATCAAAAATTGACATCAAAAAGTTACCTCCCGGGTACGGAGTTCTACCCGGGTCCTCCCGCGTCGCCAGGTTTTCTGTTCACTTTCTCTTTCTAGCCCCTAGCCCCCCAGCGAATGCCGCGTCCGGCAGCCGCCCCGCCCGGTAAGCCGGATCCGAAACCGGAAACAGCATCGCCCTAAACGCGCCGCGGTACAACAGCGTTGGCAGAAGCTCGCTGTTCGGCATCCGCCTGATGCTGCCTGGCCGCACTGACCTCCCGCGCCACATTCCTATTTCCGGCCTTTTCCACCACCAAATGGCCTTTCCCACAGCCTTGGTACTTGCATTCCCGCGCCTCCGTTGCTATTCTCAACAAGTCGCAACGAGAAGTTGATGCAAGTCAATCGCGAGTTGCAAACAAGAGACGTCTGTGTTAGTCTCAGAAATGTTGCAAGCAAGCAGTGGGGCTTCCCGTGGCCGTGTGGCCTGCCCAGAGTGGAAAGCGGAAGCCAGTTCGTAGGGTCAGGCGAGGTAGATTAGAACGCCCCTGAACCCCTGTAGGGAATCCTTCAGAGAACAATCCACCGCACGACCCGAGAGATTAATCTCTCGCGAGCCTCTAGCGGCTCGAGCAAGGCTGGTCGCTCTTTGATATTTTGCGCTGCGCGATGGAAATTGGGCCGAACTGGCTGTCAATCCAAGGGCGCTTCACGGTGCGAGGAACCCCCGCCAACAGTGAGTTGGAACGGCCTCGAGTGAAGCGAAAATTGAGTTGACACAAGGTCAGATCTTCGATAGTCTCAAAAAGTCGCGCAAAACGGTTGAGGGGTGCGGTAAGCCGCTAAACTCAATTAGCGCAACAAGTTCGGGGACACTCAGGCGTCACAGTCTGAGCCTCGATCCATAAGGGAACTGCTCAGGCAGACAACCCTCAAGGATCTTTGACAACTAGGTTGAACATGCCAGTCGTGGGAATCGATCAGGTTTGGCTTGATCATTCTCACAAGGTAAGAGCATCTGCGTGCACCCTCTTCTTCAGAGCAATCTGAAAAGAGATGCGCAGATGCCGTCGACTCCTAACCGACCTCCGTCGGGGATGGGTCGACAACAGGTTTCAAACGAGAGTTTGATCCTGGCTCAGAATCAACGCTGGCGGCGTGCCTAACACATGCAAGTCGAACGAGAAAGGGGAGCAATCCCTGAGTAAAGTGGCGCACGGGTGAGTAACACGTGACTAACCTACCCTGGAGTGGGGGATAACTGAGGGAAACCTTAGCTAATACCGCATAATACCTACGGGTCAAAGGAGCAATTCGCTTTGGGAGGGGGTCGCGGCCGATTAGTTAGTTGGCGGGGTAATGGCCCACCAAGACGATGATCGGTATCCGGCCTGAGAGGGCGCACGGACACACTGGAACTGAAACACGGTCCAGACTCCTACGGGAGGCAGCAGTGGGGAATTTTGCGCAATGGGGGAAACCCTGACGCAGCAACGCCGCGTGGAGGATGAAGTACTTCGGTACGTAAACTCCTTTCGATCGGGACGATTATGACGGTACCGGAAGAAGAAGCCCCGGCTAACTTCGTGCCAGCAGCCGCGGTAATACGAGGGGGGCGAGCGTTGTTCGGAATTATTGGGCGTAAAGGGTGCGTAGGCGGTTTGGTAAGTCTTGTGTGAAATCTATGGGCTCAACTCATAGTCTGCACGAGAAACTGCCGGGCTTGAGTGTGGGAGAGGTGAGTGGAATTTCCGGTGTAGCGGTGAAATGCGTAGATATCGGAAGGAACACCTGTGGCGAAAGCGGCTCACTGGACCACAACTGACGCTGATGCACGAAAGCTAGGGGAGCAAACAGGATTAGATACCCTGGTAGTCCTAGCCCTAAACGATGACTGCTTGGTGTGACGGGTACCCAATCCCGCCGTGCCGTAGCTAACGCGTTAAGCAGTCCGCCTGGGGAGTACGGTCGCAAGGCTGAAACTCAAAGGAATTGACGGGGGCCCGCACAAGCGGTGGAGCATGTGGTTTAATTCGACGCAACGCGAAGAACCTTACCTGGGCTCGAAATGTTATGGACCGGAGTGGAAACATTCCTTCCCCGCAAGGGGCCGTAATATAGGTGCTGCATGGCTGTCGTCAGCTCGTGTCGTGAGATGTTGGGTTAAGTCCCGCAACGAGCGCAACCCTTACTTCCAGTTGCCATCATTTAGTTGGGCACTCTGGCGGAACCGCCTCGGATAACGGGGAGGAAGGTGGGGATGACGTCAAGTCCTCATGGCCTTTATGTCCAGGGCTACACACGTGCTACAATGGCCGGTACAAACCGTCGCAAACCCGTGAGGGGGAGCTAATCGGAAAAAGCCGGCCTCAGTTCGGATCGCAGTCTGCAACTCGACTGCGTGAAGCTGGAATCGCTAGTAATCGCGGATCAGAACGCCGCGGTGAATACGTTCCCGGGCCTTGTACACACCGCCCGTCACATCACGAAAGTGGGTTGCACTAGAAGTCGGTGAGCTAACCGCAAGGGGGCAGCCGCCCAAGGTGTAATTCATGATTGGGGTGAAGTCGTAACAAGGTAGCCGTAGGAGAACCTGCGGCTGGATCACCTCCTTTCTAAAAGAGAAGCGATGGCATCATCACTCCTTCCGCGATAGCGGAGTGTCTCCTGATGTGAATCAGTCAGACATCGAGTGAGGTTGTCCATCAATCCCGCAAATGCCGATACCTGTCGGCGACCGAGGGAATTCCTGATACAAGCCTTCTTTGCTTGATCCTCATTTTCACGATGGTCATGGGCGGCGTAGCTGCCCAGCATGTTCAACCTTGTTCCCGAAACCCTTTAGCAATACTGTGATTTCAAGAAGAGCCGCCGGGCTCCTGGCTAGTGGTAATTCAGCCGGCGGGGGACGGCCCAACGGGCCTGTAGCTCAGTTGGTTAGAGCGCACCCCTGATAAGGGTGAGGTCGGTAGTTCGAATCTACCCAGGCCCACCAACTGGCAAAGGCACCGATAATGGGGCTGTAGCTCAGCTGGGAGAGCACCTGCTTTGCAAGCAGGGGGTCACCGGTTCGATCCCGGTCAGCTCCACCAAATCACTGTTTTGCTTTTTAACTGCTTCCAGATTGCCGCCCGTCTTCAGGGTCGGACAGCAATCTCGAAGCAGGCCGTTCCAGTCTAGGTCTAGATCTGGATCGGCAGGTTTCCACAGCCTCAGGGCTGGCCTTTCTCGGACAAACGAGAAGGTTCTGATGTTTGACAACGAAATTGATTGGGTAAAGCGCACCTTGCTCAGGTCCTCGTACCAACTGCCGCGAGGCAGCTGAAGGGATTTGAAGTCAAGGTGGCGCGAATACAAGGCCGAGCACATGCAAGGAACACCCAGCAAGTTGAGGGTTCCGGCAAAGTGTTCAAGTAAGAAGAGTGTCTTTAGGAGTGCGACTCGGTAGCGCGTGAGCGTAACGAGTTGTTCTCAGGCGGATTTATACGTAGGTTGACTTTGATCAGGACCGCAGCGATGCGGCTCCCTGCGCTGGAGTTAATTCTATGGTCAAGCTACTAAGGGCGCACGGTGGATGCCTTGGCAGAGACAGGCGATGAAGGACGTGGCAAGCTGCGATAAGCTTCGGTAAGCCGCACACAGGCGTTATAACCGGAGATCTCCGAATGGGGCAACCCTCCCAGGCAAACCCTGGGAACTACCTGCTGAATACATAGGCGGGATAGAGCGAACTCAGGGAAGTGAACCATCTCAGTACCTGAAGGAAAAGAAAGAAACCTCGATTCCGATAGTAGTGGCGAGCGAACTCGGAACAGCCCAAACCCGTAGCATTTCGGTGTTTCGGGGGTTGTAGGGTCCGCAACAGTAGAGTTACCAATCTGGTCGTTAGCCGAATCCTCTGGAAAGGGGATCCATAGAGCGTGACAGGCGCGTAGGCGAAAATAATCCAGACTCGAAGCGGATACCTGAGTAAGGCGGGGCACGTGAAACCCTGCTTGAATCTACGGGGACCATCCCGTAAGGCTAAATACTAGTCTCTGACCGATAGTGAACCAGTACCGTGAGGGAAAGGCGAAAAGAACCCCGTCGAGGGGAGTGCAAAGTACCTGAAACCGTGTGCCTACAAGCAGTGGGAGGACTATGCCCGCAAGGGAATGTCTGACCGCGTGCCTATTGCATAATGAGCCGGCTAGTTATTCTTGTCAGCAAGGTTAAGCGTAAGCGAGCCGAAGCGAAAGCGAGTCTGAACAGGGCGTTCAGTTGGCAGGAATAGACGCGAAGCGGGATGATCTACCCATGGCCAGGTTGAAGGTGGGGTAACACCCACTGGAGGACCGAACCGGTGTTTGTTGAAAAAAGCTCGGATGAGCTGTGGGTAGGGGTGAAAGGCTAATCAAATTCCGTGATAGCTCGTTCTCTCCGAAATAGCTTTAGGGCTAGCCTCGGACGAATTGCACTGGTGGTAGAGAGATGGATGGACTAGGGGGCTTTCCGGCTTACTGAATCCAACCAAACTGCGAATGCCAGTGACAACATATCCGGGAGTCAGACGGTGGGGGCTAAGCCTCATCGTCGAGAGGGAAACAGCCCAGACCGCCTGCTAAGGTCCCCAAGTTACAGTTAAGTGGGAAAGGAAGTCGGAACGCTCAGACAGCCAGGAGGTTGGCTTAGAAGCAGCCATCCTTTAAAGAAAGCGTAATAGCTCACTGGTCAAGCGGTCCGGTGCCGACAATACAACGGGGCTAAAACTGTACACCGAAGCAGCGGATGCACACCTTTTAGGTGTGCGTGGTAGGAGAGCATTCTCAACAGCAGTGAAGCCAGACTGAGAAGACTGGTGGAGCGTTGCGAAGAGACCCTGCCGGCATAAGTAGCGATAACGGAGGTGAGAACCCTCCGCGCCGAAAGTCTAAGGTTTCCTGAGGAAGGTTAATCCGCTCAGGGTTAGGCGGTCCCTAAGGTCGAGGCCGAGAGGCGTAGACGATGGACAGACGGTTAATATTCCGTTCCTCCCAAGGTTCGTTTGACGATGGGGTGACGCAGAAGGATAAGGATGCCGCACTATGGCTATTGCGGTTGCTGCACGTAAGCTGGATCCGATAGGCAAATCCGTTGGGTCTTAACAGTGAGGTGCAACACAGTCCCGTATGGGGCTTACGATTCTGATTCCACGCTGCCGAGAAAAACCTCTAAGGAGAACAAAGGGAACCGTACCCCAAACCGACACAGGTAGACGAGGAGAATATCCAAAGGCGCTCGAGTGAAAGCTCGTTAAGGAACTCGGCAAATTGGCTCCGTAACTTCGGGAGAAGGAGCGCCCACGCAAGTGGGCCGCAGTGAAGCGCGTACGGCGACTGTTTAACAAAAACACAGGTCTCTGCTAAGTCGAAAACGACGTATAGGGGCTGACGCCTGCCCGGTGCCGGAAGGTTAAAAGGAGAGGTTAGCGCAAGCGAAGCTTTGAATTGAAGCCCCGGTGAACGGCGGCCGTAACTATAACGGTCCTAAGGTAGCGAAATTCCTTGTCGGGTAAGTTCCGACCTGCACGAATGGCGTAACGATCGTACGACTGTCTTAACGAGTTGCTCGGCGAACTTGTAGTACCGGTGAAGATGCCGGTTACCCGCAGCTAGACGGAAAGACCCCGTGCACCTTTACTACACCTTAACTATGAGTTATGGTTCTTGCTGCGCAGGATAGGTGGGAGGCTTTGATGCCAGGTTCTCGGACTTGGCGGAGCCAACGGTGAGATACCACCCTGCGAGTGCTGTGATTCTAACCTCCTCCCGTGATCCGGGAGAGGGACATAGTTAGGCGGGTAGTTTGACTGGGGCGGTCGCCTCCTAAATTGTAACGGAGGCGCGCGAAGCTACTCTCAGACTGTTTGGAAATCAGTCGTCGAGTGCAAAGGCATAAGAGTGGTTAACTGTGAGACCAACAAGTCGAGCAGGTGCGAAAGCAGGCCTTAGTGATCCGGTGGTTCTGTATGGAAGGGCCATCGCTCAACGGATAAAAGGTACGCCGGGGATAACAGGCTGATCAATGCCAAGAGTTCATATCGACGCAATGGTTTGGCACCTCGATGTCGGCTCATCGCATCCTGGAGCTGTAGAAGGTTCCAAGGGTTAGGCTGTTCGCCTATTAAAGCGGTACGTGAGCTGGGTTCAGAACGTCGCGAGACAGTTCGGTCCCTATCTGCTGTGGGCGTAGGAGATTTGAGGGGGGCTGTCCTTAGTACGAGAGGACCGGGATGGACGAACCTCTTGTGTTCCAGTTGTCCTGCCAAGGGCACGGCTGGGTAGCGAAGTTCGGTTGTGATAACCGCTGAATGCATATAAGCGGGAAGCACGCCCCAAGATGAGATCTCCCTGAAGGGCCCAGAAAGACCATCTGGTTGATAGGCTGGAGGTGGAAGCGCAGTGATGCGTGCAGCTTACCAGTACTAATCGCCCGTTCGGCTTGTCCATAGAATTAACTCCGCGCAGTAACGCACCGAGAGGTGCCAGCGGACACGATTCTTACAAGCCTTGTAGGACCCCAATCAATTTCGTTGCAAATAACTCTGAGAGCTGGCAAAGTTTTGGCGCCAGATTGCAGTCCGCGTTCCTACAGGCCTCCGGGAGAAACAATCCGGAACAACGTAGACGCCGCGGCAGGCTGCGGGCAACCACCCGCCAAGCGCCATTCAAAGCTCAAAGGCGGGCTAGAGACCCTTCGCGCGATGCGCTCAGGGACTCGGCTCAGGGCTTGGACGCCCTGAAAACGCCTCGTTTTGCCGGTGACCATACCGCGAGGGATCACCCGTTCCCATCCCGAACACGGAAGTTAAGCCTCGCTGGGCCGATGGTACTGCACGGGCGACTGTGTGGGAGATTAGGTGATCGCCGGCAATATTCTTCAAAAAGCCATGCCTCCGGGCATGGCTTTTTTGCGTTTGGCGGCTTTTCAAATTGGAGGGAACCAGCAGGCCCGCTTCGCGCGAACTGCCGACAGCCGGTGGCATCACGGCGCCGTCAGAGAAGCAACAGCTAACGGCCCGGCCATCCCTCCGGCCATTGTCTCGGGAATCCAGATCGAAAACACAGTGCCGCTCGCGCCCGGCGTTTGGCGGCTTCGCACGCGAATGTTCGCGTGGTGTTTGTCCAGAATCTCGCGGCTCACCCAAAGCCCCAAGCCGGTGCCGCGGTCGCCTTTGGTACTGATAAAGGGCTCAAAGAGCTTCCGCAGTGTAGCCCGATCGATGCCGTGGCCCGTATCGGCGACGGTGACGCGCAGCCCGGCTTCTCCGGTTCGAGCCTGGCGCTGCCGCCGTGTTCGGACGATCAGCCTGCCGTCGCGCTTCATCGCGTCTAACGCATTCGCAATCAGATTGGCGAACACCTGCCGTAGTTCCGAGGGAAGGCAGAACAGGCGGTCCGACTCCACGTAGTCCCGGCGCAGCATGATGCCGGACTGGCGCAGACGGCCATCGTAGATCGCCAGAGCCGAGTCAAGGATCAGCGAGAGCCGCTCCCACGACGGCGTGTCGCTCCGTCGGTTGAAGCGCAGCGTATGGGTGACGATATGCGAGATACGCTCGAGTTCATCCAGCGCCATCTTCACGTACCGCACGGTGGTTTCGTCGGTCAGGGATTGTTCAATGAGATATAGCAGGTTGGTCACGGACGCCAGCGGGTTATTAATCTCATGCGCGACGGTAGCGGCCAGGCGTCCCACCAACGCCAGCTTCTCGCTGCGCATCAGCGCCTCTTTGGCACGATCGCGGGACTGTTCGGCTTCCTTCAGCGCGGTGATCTCCCGCGTCACGCCGTCGAAACGGACCGGTTGGCCAGCCGCATCATAAGCGGTGCGTCCAATCGCCCGAATCCATTTGATTCTGCCCTCCGGCGATACCGTCCGGTATTCAACGTCGTATGGTGTGTGCGTGCCAATGGCCAGCTCAATCGCCCGCCGCGTGCGTTCGCGGTCGTCGGGATGGAGCCGTGCGTAAAAGAGGTCAATATTCACGCTGGCTGCGGGCGGCAGCCAGAAGTGCTCCTTCACCCGCTCATCCCAGATAAGCCGGTCGAAAGGAAGATTGCAGAACCAATAGCCGATCTGGGCAGCTTCAGCTGCGAACGCAAATCGCTCCCGATGCTCACGGAGGAGATCCTCGCGGCTATCATCGCCCTTGGCAGTTTGCAGGGAGACTCCGGGAATCGCTGCGGCTGTTCCGTCGCTCAAGTGCTCTCACCTCCGCCAAGGGCGATGGAGTTGTATCCAAAAAACCCCATGGCAGAAGTCACCGTTCCGACTTCCCGGCTACCAGGTGGGAATCAACAGGAGCCCTGAAGAACTGGATGCAATTCGCAGGCTTGAGGTTGCCAAGGGGCGCCCATCAACGGGCGATGAGGTCCAATCGATCCAAGAGCAAGCTTTCCAGCACGCCTTTTTACGTTTCGAGATCACCAGAGGGCGCATGCTATCGTGAACCGACGAACTCGGAAGGCCCCGGGTCGCAAAAGCGCGGGACCAGAATCGCACTGCAACTGCGGATCCCGAGTCCAGTCATCTTCAGGGGGAGAACCCAATGAGCAAGTTCTTCATGGTGTTACTGGTGGCTTCGTTATCGACGTTCTGCATGGCGCAGTCGTCCTCGCCGAAGGGCCCGCCGGTGTACGAGCTGCAACACGTTGATGTGACCCGGATGGATTCCGCGGTCAACCCATGCGACAACTTCTACCAGTACACCTGCAACAAGCTGAATGCGGCGAACCCGATTCCACCAGACCAGATTTTCTGGGGAGTTGCTGGAGTGCTGCAGGCATGGAATCGCCAGATCCTGCGCAAGATTCTGGAGATGAACCAGGAAGACAATCCCGAGCGCTCGGCGAATGAACAGAAGATCGGAGACCTGTATGAAAGCTGCATGAGCCAGGCGAGCTCGAAAGGGGATGACCTTGCGGCCGTCAAGCCGATCGAGGAGCGCATTCTCGGCATGCAGGATAAACGCGAGATCGCGAAGGTGCTGGCGACGATTCACAGCTCCTTCGAGCGAGCGTGGGTGAGCTCAGACAATCAAACCCCCGCATCGCTGTTCGGCTATGGACCCACACCTGACGCAAACGACGTGAGCCGGGTTGTGGCGGGGGTGGACCAGGGCGGACTGGGCATGCCCAACCGCGACTTTTATCTCAAGACCGACGCCGACAGCAAGGCGATTCGCGACAAATATGTGACCTTGATTGCCACGTTGCTAAAGCTGGATGGGGACAATGCTGACGTCGCAACCAAGGATGCCGCGACGATCCTGCGCCTGGAGACGGCAATGGCAACAGCCCAGATGGACAACATCACCCGGCGCGACCCCAACAAGACCAACAATCGGTATACGGCGGCACAGCTCAAGGCGCTGACTCCGGATTTCGATTGGGACAGTTATCTCGAAGCGATCGGCGCGCCATCGGTGCCGCTCTACGAAGTTTCGGCTCCGGAGTTTTTCAAAGCCATGAACAAGCTCCTGGCGGATGAAGATCTGGCGACATGGAAGCTCTACCTGCGCTGGCATTTGCTTGCTGCGGCGTCTCCGGTGCTGGGTCAAGCGTGGCGCGACGCCCAATTTGAATTCAGCAAAGTGCTCACCGGCCAACAGGAGCAAGAGCCCGACTGGAGGCGCTGCACGGTGGCGGTGGATGACAATCTCGGGGAGGCGTTGGGGCAGGTTTACGTGGCGAAGGTTTTCCCGCCGGAGAGCAAGGCTCGCGCTCAGAAGATGGTGAAGGATATTGAGGCCGCGATGGGGCGGGACATCGACGCGGTGACGTGGATGCAGCCGGCTACCAAGCAGCAGGCTCACCTGAAGCTGGCGGCCGTGATGGACAAGATCGGCTATCCCGACAAGTGGATCGACTATAGCTCCCTGGTGATCGTGCGAGACAGTTACCCGCTTGACATCGAGCACTCTACGGCATTCGAGCTCAAGCGCCAGCTCGCGTTTATCGGCAAGCCGCTCGACCGCACGCAGTGGCTGATGACGCCGCCGACGGTGGATGCCTACGAAGATCCGCAGACCAATACGATCAATTTCCCGGCCGGGATTCTGCAGCCGGTCTACTTTGATGCGTCCCAGGACGATGTGATCAATTACGGCGCGGAGGGCGCGGTTGTGGGCCACGAACTCACGCATGATTTTGACGACCAGGGCCGCAAGTTTGACGTGAAGGGAAACCTGCGCGATTGGTGGACGCCCACAGACACCAAGGAATATGACCAGCGCGGAGAGTGCGTTGCCAAGGAGTATACGGGGCCGGTCCCAGGCGTGACAGGGGTGGAGCAGAACGGCAAGCTGACGCAGGGCGAGGACACGGCGGACAACGGGGGACTTTACCTGGCGCTGTCGGCGCTGATTCAAGACCTGAAGAAGCAGGGCAAAACACTCGAGGACAAGGACGCACACGGACTTACAAATCTGCAACGGTTTTTCATCGCATATGGAACCGCGTGGTGCGATCAGATCAGGCCCGAGGCGCTTCGTACGTTGATTCAGACCAATCCACACTCGATGCCGCAGCTGCGGGTCAACAACGTGGTATCGAATATGCCGGAGTTTCAGAAGGCATTTTCGTGCAAGGCCGGCCAGCCCATGGTGCACGCCACGCGATGCCGCGTATGGTGAGCTGGATCGCGCTACCGGGCAGCCCCGGGCTGATGAACAGCCCGAGTTGCCCGGCAGCTTCCTGGACGGCGATTGCGGCGGCCCTTACCGAGTTGGCCCGGGCGCGCCATGCTTTCTGCTATATGAAGCGCACTGCGAACCAGATGAGACTGGATGCATAACGCCGGATGAGTCCAGTTGCTGATTGCATTCGCACCCCGGACGGATTTTGAGAGAACAAGGCAACAAATCTCTGCGATTTGAAAAAGTATCCAGACATAAACTGACCTCGCACGTTTAGCGCGCGTCATGCGCGGCCCTTGCTTCCGGTGCTTCACTGTTTTGCCCGCAGCACTCAGGGAATCGATCGCAGGGCAGATCCACCTGAAGGTGAGGCTGATATTGCGATTCCTTGATTTAGTGCAAGAAGTCGGGGAATCGTTTCAAGAAATCCAACATTGCGCAGGCCACCGGTGGCTCCCATGGAAAACCTGCCGGTGGAGTAAAGGGAGTTAGATGCGCTTCACCCCGAGCGGAGTTTGGAAGCATCCTCGAAGACAGCCCTGTCCCGATGAATGTCACATCTTGACGGTCATAAGGAACAGATGATAATGTCCTGATCCATGAGTGATCAGAATACCGACGTGATTCAGGGCACGCTGGACATGCTGATTTTGAAGACCCTGAGCCTGGAACCGATGCACGGCTTCGGCATCGCGCGCCGCGTGGAGCAGATATCGCGCGGCGTTTTCAAAGTGAATCCTGGGTCGCTACTCACGGCTCTGCAGCGGCTGGAACGCGCCGGCTGGCTCGATTCCGAATGGCGCCAGACCGAGAATTCGCGGCGTGCGAAGTTCTACACCCTGACGCGCACCGGCAAGAAGCAACTCGAGATTGAAACCGAAGACTGGGCTCGCCGCGCCGGGGCGATCGCGCGGCTGCTGCGGGAGGGTGCTTAGCTCTATGTCGATTTGGCGGCAGCTTACCCACGGGCTCCGCGGACTGGCGCTTCGCGGCAAGAGGAACAGCGAGGCCGACGAAGAGGTCCGCCAATACTTCGAAGAGGCAACCGCTGCCTGGATCGCGCGCGGGCTGTCTGCGGAGGACGCGCGGCGCGCGGCGCGGTTGGAGTTTGGCAGCGCGACGGTCGCTGCGGAGCAGGTGCGTTCGTATGGATGGGAGAACCAGCTCAGAACTTTTGTCTTCGACCTGCGCTTTGCGGCGCGGCAGCTGCGGAATCATGTTGGTTTCACCACGGTAGCGGTGGTCACGCTGGCTCTGGGTATCGGCGCCAGCACGGCAATCTTCAGCGCTGTCAATCCAATCCTCTTCAAGCCGCTTCCGTATCCGCATCCGGGCCGCATCCTGATGATCTGGAGCACCTACCAGGGCGCACGGTCAGAGGTGGCATTTGGAACGTTTCAGGAACTTGCGCAACGCAGCCGCTCGTTCGAAGCCATGGCGATCTTTGAGCCGTGGCAGCCGGCATTAACGGGAGGAGCGCAGCCAGAACGGATTGAAGGCCAGAGCGTGAGCGCGGATTTCTTTCGCGCCCTCGGTGCGGCTCCCATCCTCGGCCGCGATTTCCAGGCTGCGGACTACGTGCTCAACGCCCCCGGGGTGGTGATTCTGAGCGACAAGCTCTGGCGCCGGATGTTTCATGGAGATCCGCAAATCGTGGGGCGCGCGGTCAAGCTGGGAGACGACAGCTTTACCGTAGTTGGCGTGATGCCTCGGAGCTTTGACGACGTGCTGTCACCGGCAGCCGAGATTTGGACACCCACCAAGTATGATCCGCGGCTGATTGCCGCAAGCTTCAACACGTGGGAATGGGGTAATCATCTGCACCTGGTGAGCCGCCTCAAGGCCGGCGTGAGCCGCGCGCAGGCGGTTCGGGAACTGAGCGAGATCGCGCGTACTCCGTGGACGCAGTTTCCCCGCCCGCGGTGGGCCTCTCTGCAACACGGTTTGATCGTGGATTCGCTGCAGGACGATATTGCGCACACGGTGAAGCCTGCGCTGCTTGCGGTTCTTGGCGCTGTGCTCTTGCTGATGGCTATCGCGTGGGTAAACGTGATCAACCTTGTGCTGGCGCGCGGCCTGCAGAGACGCGGAGAGTTTTCGGTTCGCGGTGCGTTGGGCGCATCGAAACAGCGCATCGTGCGCCAGCTCGTCACCGAGAATCTTCTCCTGGCGGTGTTGGGTGGGACAGCTGGTATCGCAGTGGCTGCTGCCGGCCTGCGCGGCCTGATCGCTCTCAGCCCGGCAGGGCTGCCGCGCGTGGATGACATGGCCCTCGACCCGGCGGCATTCCTCTTTGCACTGTCGATCACGGCGGTGGTGGGGATGGGCGCGGGTCTTGTTCCTGCCTTGCATATTTCGCGGGACGAACTGCAGACGGGGCTTCAACAGAACTCGCGGCGTGCCGCCGGCGGACACGCGTGGACGCGCCGGGCCCTGGTATCCGTCGAAGTAGCGCTCGCTCTTGTCCTGCTGCTGAGCGCCGGCTTGTTGCTGCGCAGTATGCAACGCCTGCTGGCAATCGACCCGGGCTTCAATACGTCGCACTTGCTCACGCTGCAGGTGCAGTCTTTTGGACATCAGTTCGACGACACTTCTTCTGCTCCCGGCGTGGGCGCGAGCCGGAGGCGCACATTCTTTGCACAGGCGCTCGATGCGGTTAAACGCGTACCGGGGGTGGAGCGGGCGGCTTTTACAAGCTTGCTTCCCCTCAGTGATGATCCTCCCGTCGACGCCGTGTATGGGGCGCAGTTTGAAGACCAGGGCGATGATGCCGGCTACAACGTGTTTCGTTACGCTGCCAGTCCCGGCTATTGCCAGGCCATGGGCATTCCGCTGCGCAGCGGGCGTTTTCTCGACGAGCGCGATTCCGCTTCTGCTCCCCAGGCGGCGGTGATCAGTGAATCGCTGGCGAGAAGCCACTTCGGCAAGGCCAGCGCCCTGGGCAGGCGTCTTCACGTGGGACCAAGGGACAGGCCGTGGTACACGGTGGTCGGCGTGGTCGGCGATGTGAAGCAGACGTCGCTGTCGATTGAGCAGTCCGACGCAGTGTATCTCTCCTCAGAGCAAACATGGTTCGCGGACGACGCGCTTTCGTTCGTGGTCCGTACGCATGGAGATGCGGCGGCGCTGGCTCCGGCCGTGCAACGAGCAATCTGGTCGGTGGACAAGAACCAGCCCATCGTGCGTGTGATGACCATGCAGCGCATGATGGACATTGGCGAAACGGAACGGCGATTCGTGCTGATTCTCTTCGAGGCCTTTGCCTTGCTGGCCCTGCTGCTGGCGTCAGTGGGCATGTATGGCGTGCTCTCCGGCAGCGTTACGGAGCGTACCCGGGAGATCGGCGTTCGCGCGGCGCTGGGTGCCCCCCGTGGCGCCCTCATGGCGCTGATCCTTCGCGATGGCCTGCGGCTCGCGGCCGTCGGAATCGTGATGGGGTTGTGCGGAGCCATCGTAGCTGCCCGGGCGATAGCGACGCTCTTGTTTGGTACATCGCCGCTCGACCCGATCGCCTGGGTGGGGGTGGTCCTCATGCTCGCCGGTGTTTCGACGGTTTCCTGCTGGGCGCCTGCATGGCGTGCGTCTCGTGTCGATCCCTCGATTACGCTGCGAGCGGAATGAGGTCGTGCTTGGACCGCCGCGGGCAGGCCGTTTCAATCGGCTTGCCCTTTGCCACGCAAACGCTCACTTCGTGCGACGCCGTGGCTCAACTCGCCCTGTGGCCGGAAAACGTGTATCCCCTGTCACATCTGTCTTGCCTTCCGGTCACACCTTTAGGGGATGGGAACGGTTTCAGGCCGCTGGTACGCTTTTAGCAAGCCTCTGTAACTCGAACGGCCATAAGGCGAATTAAATCTGCAGGGGATCCTGCCGATAAGGTGATTTCCACCCTGTCGGTGGACGAAGGGGACGTGCGACCGTTCGGACGCGCGTGGGAATATCTAGATGTCCAGCATTGCGATCCGTTCCGCTGCGATGGTCCTGGGGGTACTGGCCCTGGCGATTCCGATTGCTTCCGCAGCCCAGGACGCACCCGTTCAGGACCTGACGGGCATGAGCATCGAGGATCTGTCGCAGGTGCGCCTCTCGACCGCATCTCGTCATCTTGACGACCCGCGGAAGGCGCCGGCTGCGGTGACGGTGATCACCTCCGAGGAGATCACGCGCTACGGATGGAGAACGCTTGCCGACCTGCTGCGCAGCGTAACCGGACTCTACACAGCGTACGACCGCAGCTACGCCTACGTGGGTGTGCGCGGCTTCCTGCAGAGCGGCGACTACAACGCTCGCGTGCTGCTGCTGATTGACGGGCACCGGATCAACGACAAGATCTACGACAGCGCCCTCATCGGAACCGAGTTTCCCCTTGACCTCGACCTGATCGACCGGGTCGAAGTGGTGCGTGGACCGGGCTCATCGCTATTTGGCACCAATGCCGAGATGGCGGTGATTAATGTATTCACAAAGCAGCCCGCCAACCAGACAGGCGCTGACGTCACTTCGGGGGCGGACTCGTTCGCTGGCCGGACAGGCGAGGTTCGAACATCGTTCCGGAGCCCTCGCGTGGCAGCGCTGGTTTCGGGAAGCGTGTACCGATCGAACGGGGCCGGTCGCTTGTATTTTCCGGAATTTGATTCGCCGGAGACAAATAACGGGATTGCCATGAACCTCGATGGGGACCGGTATGACCACGCCTTCGCCATGGTTCGCGACGGGGGTTTCCGGTTGGAAGGGTTGTTTGGCGTAAGAGACAAAATTGTCCCCAACGCGTCCTACGACACCCTCTTTGACGATCCAGGAAATCGCACCATGGATACGCTGGGCTATGGGGAGGCAAGCTACAGCCACGATTTCTCCCTGAAGACGCAGCTGGATGTGCGGGCATACTACGACGGATATCGATTCTGGGGCAGCTACCCATACCCCGGCGCCGACGGAACAGGTCGATTGCTACAAATCGAAGACGGAGCGACCGATGGCTTGGGAATGGAAGCGGTATTGGGCCGGAAGCTGGGGCGGCACAGGATCGTTGCCGGCATGTCGGGCGAGCACAACTTCCGGGTAAATCAGCGGAGCTACAATGTCGGGCAGCCGCCGTTCCTTGACGATCATCGCACTCTCAGCGTGGGCGCCGTTTTCGGCGAGGCAGAACTGAACCCTTCGAACCGGTTCAGCTTTAACCTCGGCGGGCGAGTGGACTGGTACGACTTCTATGGCACGTACCTGAGTCCGCGCTTGGCGGCGATGTATCTTCCGACTGGCCGCACGTCGTTGAAGTATATCTTCAGCCACGCATTTCGCGCTCCCGATCCCTACGACGACTTCTATGTCGACGAAGTGGATGCCACGGCACCGAACAGGTCTCTCATGCCGGAGAACATTAATTCCCACACCGCCCTGCTGGAGCACGCTTTCTCGAGCAAGCTGCACCTGACGGCCAGCGGATTCTCGAACAGCCTGAACAACGTCATCAAAGAGCAAGTGGATTCCAGCGGCAACACGCACTTTGGGAATGAGACTGGCGATACCGGGCGCGGCGCCGAGGCTGAACTCATCGCAAAGTACCCTTCCGGATGGCTCGCGCGCACCAGCTACACCTTCGAGCGCACGCACGACAAGCAGACCGGGACGACCGTGATGAACTCGCCCGCCCACTTGGCTAAATTCAACGGAGTGGCACCGATTACGAGGGAAGGATTTCTCGCCGCGGAGTTTCTCTTTACCGGTCCACAGAATAACTTCCTCGATCAGCGCATCCCCTCGTCGTTCCTCGTGAACGCGACGGTCTCGACGCGCACGTTTGCCAACGGACTGCAACTCTCTGCCAGTTGCTACAACCTGCTTGACCGGAGCTGGGCGACCCCGACGGGCCCCGAGGTCCAGGCGCCGGCTACCGTCCAGGATGGACGCACCTTGCGTTTCCGCCTGACGTATCACCACGGCCTGGAGCGGAAGCGGTCGACCCCATGAAGACACGCTGCTCCAATTCGCATGAAGACATCAAACGTCGATGCGTCTGGTTCGCGATGCTCGCTGTGCAATTCTTGCTCGTCTCGGGTGGATTGCTCCACGCGCAACAAGACGAGCGTGCCGTGCGCGCTGCATTTGTCTTCAATCTCACCAAATATGTGACATGGCCTCAGCCGCGGCAACGCCTCGTGATCGGAGTCGTCGGGCAGGGGAGCATGGGACCTGTCTTGAAGCAGATTCTGGAGGGAAAAGCCAGTGATGGCAGGCAGATCACCGTGCTGATGAACCCCTCGGATCTGGAACTGCGCGACTGCGATGTTTTGTATGTGGCGGAATCGTCTGCTGCCAGAGTTCGATCGGTTCTCGACCGCGTCACCGGCCGCGCCGTCCTCACGGTAGGGGAATCCGATCAGTTTGCGCATTCGGGCGGCATGGTGGCCCTGGTGCGGTCCGGTGACCAGATCGAAATTGAAGTGAATCTGGATGCGGTGCGCAGCCGGCGGCTGGAAATGAGTTCCAGGCTGCTGAACCTCGCGGTGCTTGTTTCCCCCGGTGGAGGCGTTCGATGAGAAGGCCTCGTTTCGCCAGCCTCCGCGCCAACATTATCGCCGTGGTGATCCTCGCCAGCGGCCTCGCCGTTGGAGTGTTCACATCGCTTATCAGCTACGTGAACGCCAGAAGTTCCATTGCGCTCCTCGACAGCCAACTTGCCACGCTCGCTGACGTGATCGGCCAGAACTCGACTGCGGCAATCGACTTCAGCGACCGGAAAGCCGCCGCCGAGGTCCTGGGGGCCTTGCGGCGCGAGCCTCCTGTTGTTGCGGCGTGCCTCTACGACAAGCGCGGATTGCTCTTCTCCGAGTACCAGCGCGATGCGGGTGTCATGCCCTGTTCCCAGCAAGTCGAGGTCGCCGAATCCCTCACGGGCGAGTTTCGCAATGTCAGCCGCAGCATACGACGGGCGACTGATTTCGTAGGGTCGATCGAAGTGATCGCGGACACCCGCGACCTGAAGTATCGCAATCAGCGTCTGCTGGCAATCGCGATCCTGGTGGCGCTCGCGTCCCTGACCTTGGCCGGATGTTCGGGAGCGGTTCTGCAGAGGCGCATCTCAAAGCCGGTGACCCAATTGGCACAGGCGATGAACCGCGTCACTACGGATGGAACCTTTGACGCGCGGGTGAGAGTCGAAGGAGCGGCGGAGATCGCGCAACTCGCCTCCGGGTTCAATCGTATGATCACCGAGTTGGAGCGTCGCAGCCAGATTGCCAGGAAGGCCGAGTCCCAGCTGCTGGAGCAAGCTCGCACCGACGCACTGACAGGCCTCCCAAATCGCCGCTATCTTGCGGAACAACTGGCGCTCGAGTTGTCGCGATTGCACCGGGAGAAGTGGATGATGGGCCTTCTCTACATCGATCTGGACGGGTTCAAGCTGGTCAACGACAGCCTGGGACACGGCATTGGCGATCTGCTGCTTTGCGAAGTGGCCAAACGCCTGAAATCGCGCGTGAGATTTACCGACACCCTGGCGCGCGTTGGAGGGGACGAGTTTACGGTCGTCCTGACGGGACTTGAAAATGAGAGAGATGCGACCGTTGCCGCGAACAGCCTGATTCAAAGCCTCTCCCGTCCCTTCCTCATCGAAGGCAATGAGATCACAGTGGGCGCGAGCATCGGCATCAGTACGCAGCGTGCATCGGGAGCGGATGATCCCGACCTCCTGAAACAGGCTGACAGCGCGATGTACGCAGCGAAGAGAAGCGGCAAGAACCGCGCGGTTCATTTCAGCCCCGAGCTGAGCGCTATGGCGCGTGAACGACTCACCCTGGAGAGCGAACTCAGGGGAGCCATCGGGCGCAACGAGATCTACGTTGACTATCAGCCGGAGTTCAACGCGGCAACCGGACGGCTCGTCCGATTTGAAGCCCTTGCGCGCTGGAGACATCCCACTCTCGGCGAGATTCCGCCCGCCACTTTTATCCCTGTTGCGGAAGATAGCGGGTTGATCTATGGGCTCGGCGAGTTCGTGATGGAGCAGGCATGCCGGGAGTGCGTCAAATGGCAGGAGATGTCGTCCGCTCCCGTTCAGGTCGCCGTGAACATGTCCGCGCTTCAATTCAATTCGCCGGTCATCGTGCAGGAAGTTGGGTCGGTTCTCCGGCGCACGGGGCTAGATGCGGCACTACTGCAAATTGAACTCACTGAGTCCGTGATGATCGGCTCTTTGGCTCAATCCTCCGAGAAGATGTTAAGCCTGCGATCGCTGGGAGTGACTCTTGCCATCGACGATTTCGGCACGGGATATTCCTGCCTCGGATATCTGCCGGAACTGCCATTCTCCGCGCTCAAGATCGACCGTACCTTCGTCCGCAACATGGAGGCGAGTTCCGAAGTTTCGACGATGATTCGATCCATGATCGAAATCGGCAAGAAGATGGGGCTGCATGTCATCGTCGAGGGCATTGAAACAGAGGCGCAGTTTGCAATTGTCCTGGAGATGGGCGCTGACGAGGTGCAGGGGTATCTGCTGGGCAGGCCGTCTTCCACGCCGCGGACTCAATTTGCGGAACACATCGCCGCCACCAGGAAGCCATTCGCAGCCGGACGCTCCGCTTCGATCGAGCGATTGCCCCAACTCGACGGCCCGATAAACTTGGGCCTTGTCAACTGAGGCCCGCTCAATTCCGTAATCAGTTCTATTGCTGCCCCGGCGATTGCAAGCCAGTCCACACCATGCTGTGGAACAATTCATCCATAGCGGCCGGTGACTCCTTCCCGCCGCGATCGATCCACCATCGCATCAGCGACAACAGGCCTCCGGCGAGAGCGTTGGACCGAGCCGCCAACTCGCGTTGTGCAAGCTTCGGGAGACGCTTGGATTCGATGAGGCGCTGCCTGATTCCACGCGCAAAATACTCTTGCGCAAGATCGAAGAAATCGTTAAGCCGGCCTGACTCGCCCAGGGCGCGATAGATCCTGTTCTCGGGCCCCACGTGCGCAAACATCTCGGCCACCGGCACCACCCGGTGCGATTGTTCTTTGGTTCGGCTGAGCATCGTACTCATGGTTTCGAGAAACACTTCCAGTTGGCTGAAGAGCAAGTCATCCTTGTCGCGAAAATGAAGATAGAAGGTCGAGCGACCGACCGCGGCCCGGTCCAGCACTTCCTGTACCGTAATTGCATCGATTGGCTTCTCTGCGATCAAGGACACCAATGCGCTGCCCAGGCGCTCGCACGTCCGTCGTATGCGCGGATCAGGTTTGCGCGGCTGTCTTGTCTGTTCACTGCCGCCTGCAAGTGCCGTCACATTTTTGGACATATGTGGCTTCTCTGTTCAGCAACGCGAAAACCGTTCTCGACCTTGTGGCGTTTGACCGCTACAGTGCGAACCAGTATGACAAAACCGCGATGCGCCACGATACAGAAAATTATCTCGGCGATTTTCGATCGCGCGGGTCAAGACACAAGGAGGAACAGGATGAATCGCATTCGTTCGTGGGCAATTGTGCCCCTGTTGATGTTAGCGGCGACGACGATCGCGCGGCCGATTTCAACCATGTCAAGCGTCATTGCGCAAGACGAGAAGGGCCAGCATGTCGCGCAAAGCGATCTGCCGCCAGTCGAGCAGCAGTTAAAAGTGCTGACCGCGAAGCTTGAGCTGACCGGCGATCAGCAGGACAAAATGAAACCAATCCTGCAAGACCTGCACGACGCGACCCTCAAACTCACGCAGGATGCAAGCCTCTCGCAGGAGGAGCGCCTGGCCAGAATCAGACCCGTCCGATACCAGACCCGTGACCGGATGCGAGAGATTTTGAACGACGACCAGAAGAAGAAACTCGATGATTATCTGCAGGGACCGCACTCTGAAATGCACGGACCTCTGACCGGAAATCCATCCGGTTCGCCGCAGAATTGAAGAGGAGGTTCGATTTGTTCAAACCGAAAGAGCCATGCCTAACGGTGTGGCTCTTCTGTTTGGCGAGACGCCCACGCGCCGTCTCTCGAATCAGCAGTTAAGGGATCAAAACTGGCGAGACGAAGCGGAAAAATTGGATCGGTTGGAGCCGGTCGGAACGATAGCTCCCATCAATGAAAATGGCATCACTTGATAGCCTGCAGCTATTAATCGTTATAACGATCTATAGGTTGGGGCTATCGAAAGAACTCTTGATGATAGCTTTTGTGAATGATCAAAATGCCGCTTGGGGACCGTTTGCGCCAGAGTGGGGCACCGAACATGTCGCCATTCGAAGCCACGAGCCCGACTCTTTCCTTGACGTCCTAGGAGAGTGGCATTAATCTCATTCCTAGAGCGTCGAGGAGAGAAATGGGCGAAAAGGGAAACGACCTGCTGCAGGGCACTTTGGACATGCTGATTTTGAAGGCGGTATCGCTTGGGCCGCTGCATGGGTACGGGGTGTTGCTGCGAATCCAGCAGATCTCCAGGGAGCGGTTGGCGATCTTGCAGGGGTCGCTATATCCAGCTTTGTACCGGCTCGAGCACCAGGGAGCGATCGCCAGCGAATGGGGCGAGAGCGAGAACAATCGTCGCGCTAAGTACTACCGATTGACGGATTTGGGGCGGGCGAGGCTTGACGAGGAGACGGAGAAGTGGAAGCGGATGTCGGGGATCATCGGGGACATCCTCGGGGCGGAGATCTAAGACGGGGTCAGGACTCGGGAGCTAGGGGTACGGGATGCGTGTCAGTAGATTTGTTATGCGGGCGATCGCGCAGGGGCGGTCCTGGTTTCAGGCAATTGCGCGGCGGAATCGACTGGAGGAGGGAATGGAGGCCGAACTGGCCGACCACCTCGAGCGGCTGACAGCGGACCTTGTGCGGTCAGGATACGCCCCGGCAGAGGCGGCGCGGCGTGCGCGGGTTGCCCTCGGGCCGGCCCTGCTGCACAAAGAGGGAATGCGCGCCTCACTGGGGTTGCGGTGGTGCGATGAACTTGCCGCGGATTTCCGGTATGCCACGCGAATTCTTCGCAAGAGCCCTGGATTCACCCTTATCGCGGCGTTGTCGTTGTCGCTGGCCATCGGCGCCAACACCACCATCTTTTCCCTCGCAAAGAGCCTGCTGTACGCCCGCCTGCAGGTGGTTCACCCAGAGGAGTTGCGCTTGCTGGGATGGAGTGGTGACCAGCACAATGCCGTTCACAGCATGTGGGGCGACTTCGACCCGGGACCGGACGGAAAGATGCTGGCTACGATCTTTTCTTACCCGGTCTACCAGCAAATGCGCGCTCACAACCATGTGCTGGCTGATCTTTTTGCCTTCAAGGAAGACAGCATGAACGCGACGATCCGCGGCAACGCGCGGCGCGTCAACGTTTCGATGGTCTCCGGGAATTTCTACGCCGCGGTGGGGACGAACCCGCAGTTGGGGCGGGCGCTCGATGCGGCAGACGATGCTCCCGGCGCCGGACCTGTTGCGGTTATCAGTGAAGGAGTATGGGAGCGCGATTTTGGCCGTTCGCCCTTCGTCATTGGCCAGACGATCAATGTGAATCAGACCCTGTTTACGGTGGTGGGGGTGAATCCAACGGGATTCACGGGAGCCAAGAACGTTCAGTCGTCTCCTGACCTGTTTGTCCCGCTCACGTTGCAACCGCAGATCGATCCCAAAGGGAAAAAGGCTTCGCTGCTGAACGATCCCGAACTCTGGTGGGTGAACGTCATGGGAAGGGCGAAGCCCGGAGTCAGCGACGCGGAGGCGCGCGCTGCGCTCGATGTCGAACTGGCGGCGGCCACCCGGGCAACGATCCATGTGGGCGCTGGCGAGACCACGCCTCACCTCGACCTTTCCGACGGTGCGCGCGGGTTGAATTTTGCAGGGCGCATGTTTCAAAAGCCGGTCTATGTGCTGATGACGCTTACCGGGTTCGTACTGTTGCTGGCGTGCGCGAACATCGCCAACCTGCTGCTGGCGCGCGGATCGCGGCGACAGCGCGAGATGAGTGTGCGGCTTGCTCTCGGCGCCGGCCGTGGGCGGATCCTTCGCCAGTTGCTGACCGAGAGCTTGCTGCTGGCAGCCATTGGAGGCGCCGGGGGCCTGCTGCTGGGATACCTGGGACGCAACGCGATTCCTTCATTGCTGGGCAATGGCTGGGAACACAACGATCTCAATGTGCGAATGGACTGGGGGGTGTTCGCGTTCGCAGCCGGCGTAACTTGCTGACGGGATTGATTTTTGGACTGGCGCCCGCGTGGCTGGCCGCGCGAAGCGAAGTAAGCAGCAGCTTGAAAGAGAGTGCGCAGACGGTCACGCGGCGACGCCGGGGCATGAGCGGCAAGGCGATCGTTGCCTTCCAGATCGCGCTTTCAACCTTGCTGGTCGTGGGCGCGGGGTTGTTCCTGCGCACGCTCCTTGGCCTTGACTCCATCGACGTCGGGTTCCGGACAGATCACCTGGTCCTGTTCGAAGTGTCTCCGCCCGTGCAGCGTTATGGGCCGGGCAAGGACGTCCAGTTACACCAGCGGCTGGAACAGGCCATCGCGGCACTGCCGGGCGTCGAAGGTGTAGCGCCCAGTTGGACCGCGTACATCGCGAACAACATGTCCAACGATGATTTTCTTCCCGAAGATGAGCCGCAGCACACCGATCATCGGGGTGCAGAGGACGTAAATGCCGTCGGCAACACGTTCTTTCAAACCATGGGCATTCCGATCGTCAACGGGCGCAGTTTTGGGCCGCAGGACACGGCGACATCGCGCAAGGTGGCGATCATCAACCTGGCGCTTGCGAAGAAGCGATTTCCCCACGTGAACCCGGTGGGGAAGCGGTTCCAAACCGGCGATGAGAAGCGCGAATGGGTACAGATCGTGGGCGTGTGTGCCGACACGCACTACGCGACGCTTCGCGACGCTTCTCCGGCGCAGTTCTTCATGCCCTACGTACAGCAGCCGGAAATCGGCGGTATGACGTACGCAATTCGTACCGCGCTTCCCCCTGCCGAACTTTTGCCGGCACTGCGGCGAGTGGTTCAGCAGAACGATCGCGATTTGCCGATTATCGACCTGCGCACGCAACGCCAACAGATCGACGCGAACATGCAGATGGAGCGGCTCTTCGCGTCGTTGACGGCAAGTTTCGGCGTGCTGGCGTTGGCGCTGGCCTGCGTGGGCGTATACGGCGTAATGGCCTACAGCGTGGCGCAGCGGACCAACGAGATCGGCATACGGCTGGCGCTCGGCGCCTTGCCCGGGCAGGTGCGCGGCATGATTCTGCGCGAGAGCACCTGGCTGGCGCTAGCCGGGATCCTGGTGGGAGTGGGCGGCGCACTGGCGCTCACGCGTCTTGTGAAGTCGATGCTGTATGGGATTCAGCCGCATGACCCCCTCACCTTTTCAGTGGGCGTGTTGATCCTGATGACCGTTGCGCTGGCCGCAGGGTGGATTCCGGCGCGGCGCGCTGCGGGCGTGCAGCCCATGGAGGCGCTTCGCCACGAATAAGGCTGAAGGCCGGCGGCGGCGCGCATTACTTCGCCGGCTTTGCCTGTCCCACCTGCGTGGCGCTGGTCGTGTAGAGATGGCAGTTGTCGGTGACTTCCTTGAAGCGGAAGTAGGGATGCATAAACAGCAGGGCGCGCGCGTCGCCTGAGCCCTCGGTCAGGTCAGTGAGCCACACGCCGTCGGACTCGGGATGGTTGTGCAGGTGCAGCCAGAACCCCTTGTTCAAGGTGGCCACCACGCCACCCGCGATCTTCAGGTCTTTCACGGATCGGATGTTGAGATCGATTACCTCGCCTGACTGCTCGTCGAGAGACATGGTTCCCTGCATCACCGAGGCGAACCGCTGGTTCATATTCTTTGGCTGGAACTTCGGATTGGGCACGATGTCATAAAACAGCGCACTGCGGCCGTTCGCCATCTGGCGATGGCCGTGCGTCAGCATCATCGCGGACATCATGTCCTGGGCCTGCCGGTCCTGCTTGGCCGATTCCTTTGCCGCGGTGGCCTTGTTGCTGTACTTCACCGTCTCCTTCATCACGCGCTCGTCCTCCTTGCGCGTCTGCTCGGGAGTCAGGTCCTTGCCATTCTTGGAGAGGGTCCGTTCCACCTGCACGCCGTTGACATAAAACTGCTCCTTCACCTCGAGGTCGTCTTTTTTAACCTTTCCGTTCTTGTCGGTTTCGGTGCCGTCGGTGGTGACGCGGCACTCATAGCGCTCCTGCTCATCGGCCAGCTTCTTTTCGTTGGCCAGGGCGCGTTGCATGAGCTGATACGGATCGGGAAGCGGAGCGTCGGCAGAACTTTGGGCGAAAGCGGAGGCGCAGCACGGAGTGATCGCGCAGAGAAGGAGACAGACTCGGAGGAGAAGGCGCACGGAGTGATCCTCTGGCCGGAAATACGAAGGAGTGCTTGGACCGGTTCCCAGTAAGACGGTGCGACTGGCTATCTTGCGGAAGGAAACCTTAACCCGCGGCGTCGATGCCGACTGGCAGGGATGGCATGGAACGCTGAGCCTTGGCTTCTTTCACCACTTCGTCAAGCTGGCTGAGCACCTCTTCCACCGACATGGTGTAGATCTCGCGCTGGCTGTCGTAGCCCTCGTCGATGAGCTGCTTCAGGTAGCGCCCGGCGATCTGGCAGGCGAGCTGGTCGGTAATCACCTTGCCACTGCGCTTCTTCTGCTCCAGCCACGCTGTGCAGGGAAGGGCGATCCACATGGGGCGGCCGCTGACGTCGAAGCGGACATCGACCGCGTCTGCGTGGCGGGTGGCGATGGCGACGATGTTGGCCTTCCACCGGCAGTGCAGGTCTTCGCCCGTCCAGCGGTCGGTGACATGAAAATCTTCGTACATGACTCTAGGCTAGTCGCGGCGGGCAGGGAAGAGCAAGTTGCGCGAGCCTGACCCGCCGCCTGTGACGCGCGACACTCATGCGTCGGTCAAGAGAGCACGCACCCGGTAGTTGTATGGACTCGCCTCTTTCCACACTGTTAGACTGTTATGGTTGCAGTCGTAGTGCCTATCTTCGACCGGACCCGCCTGCAAGTCACCCAAAGAAGGACATAAGAAACTCCGTGGATACTCAAACCCGTCACGCGCTCAAGCAGGATAAGTTCGCCACCGTCACCAAAGGCAGTGTCAGCTGGGTCACCGAACATCGCTCCGGGGTGGTGCGCTGGATTGTCATTGGCGTCGTGGTATTGGCGCTGGTGGTTGGCGGGCTGGTGTTCTGGAACATTCGCTCCGCGGCGGCCGAGTCGGCGCTGGGAGCCGCCCTGGACACGTACGGGTCTCCGCTCGCGCAGCCGGGAACTCCCGCAGCGGCAGGCACCTACGCCACAGCGAGCGACCGCGCCAAGGCGGCGAATCAGCAATTCCTCGACGTGGCGCGCCAGTATGGATGGCTGCCTGAAGGCGCCAAGGCGCACTATTTCGCCGGCGTCACCTATCAGGAACTGGGTCAAACCAGTTCGGCCGAAACTGAACTGAAGGCTGCGGCCGGCGCCTGGGACTCGAACCTGTCCAGTCTTGGAAAGTTGGCGCTCGCGGGTCTTTACCACCAGACGGGCCGCGATCCGCAGGCCATCGACCTCTACAACCAGCTTGCGGCCAAGCCCACGGTCACCGTGCCGGCCGGCGTGGCGCAGCTTGATCTCGCCAACCTCTACGTGGACGAAGGCAAGCAGGACCAGGCACGCGTTATCTGGGCCAAGGTCAAGGACTCCGACAAGGATGGCATGGCCGGCTCGATTGCTGGTCAGAAACTGTCCGGCAAGTAATAGCCGAGGACCGCTGCTCAGGCCGGGCGCTCGCCCGGCCTGAGCACTTTTCCCGGGGATTGCGTCTGGTGGTTTGTATGAGCGCCAGCCTGCACCTGCCCTGGATGGAGATCGCCCAAACCGCTGTGCACGACGAAGCCCGCCAGCACGCCGAGGAAAAAACGCTTGCGGCCCTGGTGGAGCAGTATGCGTCCACGCTCTATCGCGTGGCGTTTTCCGTTCTGCGCAACGCTGCCGATGCCGAAGATGCGGTGCAGGAGGCGTTTCTCCGCGTTCTGCGCCACCGCGACTCCCTTGAGGAAGTCCGCGACAATCGCGTCTGGCTCATTCGCATTGTGTGGAACATTGTGCTGGACCGCAAGCGGCGCGCCAAGACCCGGCCTGAAACCGACGACGTAAGCGAACTCACACGCGTGCTGCCGGCCACGGGGCTGAGCGCGGAGGAGAGCGCGGCGGCCGCGCAGCACCATGCGCGGGTGCTTGCGATGGTCGATCGGTTGCCGGTCAAGGAGCGCGAGGTGCTGGTGCTGTCGGCCTTTGAGGAATTGTCCAGCGTGGAGATTGCTGCGGTGCTCAGCATTACGGAGTCCAGCGTGCGGTCGCGCCTGTTTCGCGCGCGCAACCTGATGGCCGAGCTGCTGGGGCGCCCGAGGAGTGTGCGATGACTTCGCAAAATCAAGTTGTGAGAACCACAGCCGCGGATTCGGGCGAAGAGACGCTGCGGCTGATCGCGGCTCTTCCGGCGCCGGAAGGGCTGGTCGATCGCGTGCAGACGAGGTTGCGTACCGCGCCCCGGTCCAGCAGGATTCTGGCGTGGCCACTGGCGTTTGCGCCGGGCGGTTGGGGGTATGGCAACGCGGTTCGCGGAGCTGCTGCGGCGGCGATTGTGTGCGTGGTGGCCGGGGGCGGTTGGCGCGTCTACTCGCACGTGCAGCCCGGACCCAGCGCGCGGATCATGGTGATGCCGACGCCCGCGGGACCGCCAAGAGGCTTTTCGATCGGCGGATCGGTGCATACGCCCGACCCGGTGCACGGTCCCGTGCTGACGCACCAGGTGACTGCAGTGCCAGTGGGGACACTCGCCGGAGAGCCCGTCCGGAACCCGCGAAGGGCGACCGACCCAGCCCGTAAGGATCCAGCCCATAAGCCGGCGAAGGACAGGGCAACATCGTCCGCGGAGCCCCTGCGTTCGGTTCCTCAGTAAACCCAACTAGTCTTTGATATCGTGGACCAGCGCCTTGAACAGCACTCCGAGAAGCGCGAGGATCACTGCACCCCAGAAAGCCGGGCCCAATCCGTAGACATGGAAGCCGGCGACGATGTCAGACGCTACCAGGATCATCAGGCCGTTGATGACCAGCAGGAAGATCCCGAAAGTGAGTATGCTGATGGGGAAGGTGACGATCTTGAGCACCAGGCCGATGGTCGCATTCAGCAGCCCGATGACAAGTGACGCGATGAGCGCGGCGCGCAGGCCGTGCACCTCAAATCCAGGGACAAGTCTCGACGTGAGCAGCAAGGCAATGGCGCTCAACAGCCAGTGAAGCAAAAGCCTGAGCATAGGGTCGTTCTCCGTACACGGCGACGAGCCGGTTGATTTCCCTTCAACTGGAAAGGTTCGATGCAGGGATACTGGCTATGGTGGAGACCTCATTGTAGCAATCGGCATTGGCAAATCGTTTGTTTTTACTACCTTTTTTGCTCTTCCGGGTCCAACGGGATGGCACCTCCACGGAGGCTGACGATTCCTCTTTTCTCTCTTCCTGCTCACGCCGCGACGGCCGCGTCCTTGCTGCTTTTTCCCACGCTGTGGTCGCAAACAGCGGAAAACGCGCCGCTCCCCGATGCGCACAGGCTGGTGCAAGAGGTGCAGGATCATCAGAGACAAGTGGACAAGATTCGCGAAGCCTACACCTACACTTCGCAACAGACCGTCCAGGATATAGACGCCAAAGGCAATGTAACGAAGACGGAGTCCTCGGAGAACGAGGATTTCTTTGTCAACGGCCATGTGATTGAGCGCACGGTGAAGAAGAACGGCCAGCCGCTCAACGACCACGACCAGCAAAAAGAGACCGAAAAGATAACCAGGCTGGTGGAGAAGGCCGAGAAGACGCCGCCGGGTCAGCCGCTCGAGGGTCCCCAGGTCAGCATCAGCCGGGTGTTGGCGATCATGGACCTGGGCGTTCCGCGCCGTGAGGTATTTCGCGGGCGCCCCACCATCGTGTTCGACTTCGTGGGCCGCAAGGATGCCAAGGCGCACGGGCTGGCGGAAGAAGCCTCAAAGAAGCTGAAGGGCACCATCTGGATCGATGAGTCGGACCGGCAGGTGGCGCACCTGGAAGTCACCTTCGACGACAATTTCCACGTGGCCGGAGGGTTATTAGCCAACGTGCAGAAGGGGTCGAGCTTCCGCTTCGACCAGGCGCCTGTCGATGGCGGGTTGTGGCTGCCCACCGGTGGCGAGGGCATGGTCACCGCGCGTGTGCTGCTCCTGAAGAACATGCGGCAGCATTTCAGCGAGCGAGTCTTCGATTACAAGCGGTTCAAAGTGGAGACACAGCAGACTAAGGATGCCCGGGTCGTCACCGGCAAACAGCCCTGAAATTTCCGGGTGAGAGGGTCGAATATGCAAGCACCGCTTCTTGCCGGCAAGGTATTGGGCAATCTGGAGAGCTCGTTTGTGGTCGCGGACTGGCGCGATCCGGGTGGCCCGACCGATGGGCGGCCCCGTTTCATCGCTCCGTGGCACGTTCATCATTGCGACGACGAAGCGTGGTATGTCCTGGAAGGGACACTCTGCGTGCAATCGGGCGAAGAGCGTGTCGAATTGGCTGCCGGCGCGGCCGTCCTGGTTCCGCGGGGAACGCCGCACAGCTACTGGAATCCCGGACCAGGCCCGGTGCGGTATCTCCTGATCATGACCCCGAAGATCCATCGCATGATTCAGCAGATCCACGCGTTGACGGACCGCAGTCCCGCGTCGCTCGCTGCCGTGTTCGAGCAGAATGACTCGTCCCTTCTCGATTGGCCGACGGACCTGTAGCGGCCGGCTCCCGCCCAACTGCCTGTAGACTCGATCCATGTTCGTGCGCAAACTGGCCATTCAGCGGGTTGATGCCGAGGGTGCGAAACACGCCTGCCCCGTCCGCTGGATCGACAACTTTGCCATGCGCAACTTCACCAACGACGCCATCTTCGACGATACCCTCCCCGCCGGCGACGGCCTGCTCGAGGCTGGAAACCGCGTGCCCCTCGACCGGTTGCGGCCGGCCATGGAAGACTGGTTCCGGCGCAAGGGCTATCTCAAGCCCCCGGAGCATCTCGAGATTACCGAGCTGCCGTCTGCACCCACTACTGGCTGCTGCCCGCCCGCGGCGCTCGCGTAAGGGCCTGAAAATCAGCTACGAGGTTGGAGATTGCTTCGTCAAAGTTGCGGTCGTGGGTCTGCTGTTTAAGCGCAACCTCGACCGTATTGGTGAAGGTCCACAGGACATAGTGGCTGGGACGGTCGTACACCACCAGCCGAAACATGGGCAGCGGATCGGCCGCACCGTTCTGCTTATTGGGACTGTTCGGCCCGTAAGGCGCCATCAGCCGGATCTCCAGCACGAGGTCCGCCTCCGCGGGCGAGGGAACCAGCTCGAACTGGGCGAGCGCGTGCAGGCCGGCGAACAGCTCGTTATACCCGCGGTTCGGGTCTCCGCTGAAAGGGTGCGGAAACAATCCGCTATCCGCTCCCGCATTGGAAATGAATATCTTTCTGGCGGAAAGCAGTTCCTTGGGAATCGGTGCCGATCCGGCGGACACGGGCTGATCCTGCGCGAAAACGATGCTGGCCGGAAGCAGCGATATCGTCACGACGACAACCCGCGCTGCAGATTGAAATGTCTTCCATGCTTTCATGGACTCCCCCTGACACATCCTGAGGAATGGGACGATGGCACAGGAGCCGGGTCGCTCACTTTGAGCGCCAAAACAGGCCAGGTGTGCACCGAAACAGGTGCATTGCTTCTGACGAAAGTATCTGGTCCTAAACACCTTATTTCGAGCAAATTAACCCGAAGGTCCCTCCCCAAATAGGGCTTTCTTCCCGAATAGAAGACAGAAAAGGGTCACATTTCCGCACCATTTTAGTAAAATCGAGGGATGGTAATTCGTCGAAGGTCAGGCGCAAGTTGCCTGAATGCTCCGCTCCGAATTTGGCTGTTGGCAGGTTTCTCGTCCGCTCTATTGGCCGTTCCGGTAATTTGTATTGCAACCCGGCCTGTACAAGCGAATGTTCTTTTTCCCCAACCAGCGGCCAGTGTGCCACCTTCAGTTCCGGTTGTCAGGAAGACGGCTCCGGAATCCCTGACTCCAGGGAGAACCATCGCGGCCCAGCGCAAGTCTCTGCTTCGCGGCATAGCAAGCTGGTACGGCGAGGCGTTTGATGGCCAGACAACGGCCAGCGGCGAACGGTTCGATATGTTTGCGATGACCGCGTGTCATCCAACATTGCCGTTCGGCTCTTTGGTAAGGGTGGTGAACCTCAAAAACGGGCGCTCGGTGATTGTTCGTATTACCGATCGCGGCGTGGCAGAGGGTCGGGTCATCGACCTGTCATTTGCCGCCGCAGAGAAGCTCGCAATGACCAACTCGGGATTGGCGCCGGTGGTTTTGGACGTTTTATCCCGCGGAACGCGTTAAGGTAAGCCCCAAAGATAGAAGGAAACACAACCTGAAAAGTGCGAACGGCCAGCTTGAGGAGCTGGCCGTTCGTGTCGGTAAGCCTCAGATTTCCTTATTGATCCGGCGGCCTCGTGTAGGGCTTCTGCAGCCATTGCCGCGCCTCGTTCAACGCGCCCTGGGTGTTGTCGTTAGTCTGCACCGCCAGCCGGTACTCATTCACGGCTCGGTCGCGCTGCCCCGTGATGTCGAAGATCTGGCCAAGCCGGATATGGCTCCAAACCTCCGTCCAGCGCGGGTCTCCGTCGCCACGCAGCGCATCGCGGTAGGCGTTCACCGCCGCCTGGTAGTTGTGCTGCGCGTAAAGCACCTCGGCAATGCGGTAGCTGGCCAGCGAGCTTTGCGAGTTGGCGTCAAGGGCCTTTTGATACTCCTGCAACGCCCCGGCCAGGTCGCCCTGCGCCACAAGCTGCTGCCCCTTGAGAATGGCGATGCGCACCTGCAGGTCGGGCGAGGACTTCAGCACCCAGTCCTGCGGGTCGATGCTGATGCGGCGCGGACGGCCGAAGGTATCGACGATGTATTGCGAGTCCGTGCCCACTACGTCCACTTTTTTGATCTCGGTTTTGCCTTCGGTCTCGACGCGCAGTTCCACGGGCATGCGGAACAGGTCAAGGTCCTGGTTGATCTCGCCGATGGTCCGGAAACCCTTGTTGTTGCCGAGCCGGTAGACGGCGTACTTGTTTTTGAAGAGCGGCGCGCCGGTACCGTCAACCCACTGTGCAAAGAAAGGCGTGAGCTGTTCCTGACTCTGGGCCTCTGCCACTTTTTCGAGATCGGTCGTCCGAATGCCCTGGTCGGTGTACTGGCTGAGCGTGCCTTTCAGGGTGGCCAGAAACGCCTTGTCGCCGATCTCCCAGCGCAGCATGTGGAAGATCATGGCGCCCTTTTCCAGCGTCTGGGACTGGAACTCCGGCGAAAACGGATTCTGTCTCCCCGAAGCGGACAGCGGCGTGGTGTCGTAAGCCAGCGCGCCCGCGGCCACATCCTGCAACGCCGCCCTCATGGCGGACTTGCCGTTCTCTTCCTCCACGTACATCAGCTCGCCGTAGCGGGCCATGCCGTTAACGATCCACGTGTCGCTCAGCGTTTTGGGGCTCACTTCGCAGCCCCACCACTGGCGGGCGATGGTTCCGGCCAGCAGCCGGACGCTGGACTTGTCGCCCACCCGCGAACCCATGATCGCGGCCAACTCCGGCGCCCACGCCACCGGCAGCGTGTCGTCAGGAATCTCGATCACATTGAGGTGTGAGGACTCCGGCGCGCCGAAGTTGTCAGTGAAGTACTCGTATTCCTTGCTTGCCGTCTGGGCCAGTTCGTTGGCTGACTGCTGGTGCGACACGGTCAGGTAGACCTTGACGTTGCCCGCGCCAACACTGACCGGGTTCACGTAACGCCCGGCGATCACGGTACCAGGGAAGCCAGGCTTGTTCCAATCGAAGTCGAACTCATCGCCGGGTTTGCCGTTTGCCAGGGTAACGGAGTGCGAAGCGCCCTGTGCCCCACTCGCGAAGACGCGCATGCCCTGCGGCACCTTGATGTGCATTTGGGCGGTAAAGCGGTCAGTCATGTAGCCCGTGGTGGGGAACCAGCGCGCCGCGTACAGCAGATAGGTGATCGGTTCTTCGATGGCGGCCAGCTTCAGCCCCTCGACCGGGCCGTCTTCGTTGCCGGTGATCACGCCTTCGTATTCGAAGGTCCAATGCTGCGCCTGGCGGTTCTGAATCGGCGAGGACGGCGTGACCCGGATGGTGCCGTCGGCGGAGCGCTCTCCGTTGAGAAGCTTGCCGTTTTCGTCGGAAATCTTGGTCACCTTGAGCGCGGGGTGGAACCCGAAGCTCACCACCTCGGCGTTGTCCGGCGCGGTAAAGGTGACCTTGGTCTTGGCCGCGATATGATGCGCGTCTGTGTCGAGTTCGGCGTCAATAGAGTAGCCGGTGATGTTCAAGGTGGGCCGCTCTGGCCGCTGGGCATAAGACGGAATGGTCAGCGTGAGCCCGAAGGCCGCGAAGCCCGCCGCGGCAGTCAACCGGCGGAAGATAGTGGTCGGATTCATCGTGTTCTCTCGTACTCGCATTGGCCTTCGCTCGCTCGTATTGCCCTTCATTTACCCATCTATAGGTCCGGTCGGGGCTCCGGTCATTCCGGCACCGTTTCCGCAATCCTCGCTCGAGGTGCAGTTCCCCGGGAAGCTGTCCCCAGAAGCTCGAGTGTAACCTCGGCCACCCGGGCAATGGCGCCGCCGGCCTCCCTGGGCCTGCCCGGCGCCGTAACGCGAAGCATGCCGCGAAGTTCCGCGAGTTCCTTCATCATGGACTGTCGAGGAGGGCCGTCGGGTAGCAACGGCTGCAACTGTCTGAAGATATTGGATGCAGTGAAGTCGCTCTGGATCAGTTCCGGAACCAGCCGCTTTCCGGCAATCAGGTTCGCCATGGCTACATGAGGTACGGTCACCACCCGTTTTGCGATTGCGTAGGTAATGGGCGAAACGCGATAGACCACCACGAAGGGGTTTCCGATCAGGGCGGCTTCGACGGTGGCCGTGCCGCTGGCCACGATCGAGGCGCGGGCGTGAAACAGCGCCGCCCTGGCCGACTCAACCACGCGCACCGTGAGCGAAGCCGGCAGTGCTCTTGACCGTCGTCTCGACGGTCGCACGATGGGCAGCCGTCAGCGTGGGAGCGAGCGGAAGGACAAACTCCAGTCCGCGTCCTGATCGGCTCGGTGGCGGCAAGCAATTCCCGCCGCCTTTAGCATCTCCGGCAGGTTGTCCCGAATCTCTTTGGCTCGGCTGCCGGGCAAAAGCCCAATCCACGTTTTTGCGGGGTCAAGCCCGTTGCGGGCTCCAAACTCTTCTCGGGAAACGGCAGGCGGCGGCAATTCCGCCATCGGGTGGCCCGACAAACTCCGCCTCGACGCCCCGCTCGCGATAGAACGGCTCCTCAAACGGGAAGATCACCAGCATTCGGTCGACGTACTTTTG
Source organism: uncultured Acidobacteriota bacterium (assembly GCA_963744185.1). GTDB lineage: Bacteria > Acidobacteriota > Terriglobia > Terriglobales > Acidobacteriaceae > Telmatobacter. The sequence goes on from CAVUSR010000008.1 coordinate 104,381, forward strand.
CACCAGCTTGATGCGGTGTTTTTTCCATGCCCAGAGCTGCGGGCTCACGAAGAACAGCACCGGGACGCCCAGCGCGTGCAACTCCTCGGCCAGCTTGAAGTGGATGTCGGGAAAGTCGATCAACACGGCCACGGCCGGCCGGCGATCGCGCAGGGATTGCTTCAGCTTCCGGAACTCCCGGTAGATGCGAGGCAGGTGGCGCACCACTTCGGTGATGCCCATGACCGCCACGTCTTCCGCGCGAACGATACGCTCAAGCCCCGCCGCGGCCATGCGCGGTCCGCCCATGCCAAAGAAGGATGCTTCGCCCCCCGCCGCGGCCATGCGGGATCTAAGCTCCTCAATCAGCAGGGCGCCGTAGGCTTCGCCGCTCGCCTCGCCTGCCGAAATAAAGATACTGGCTGCCATCGGGGGTCCGCGCCGCCTTTCTCGCGCTGGTCCCATGATATCGGGTCGCTACAAACGTCCCCGTGACGTCGAACGCGGCCCGCAACCCCTCCTACGGAATCGCAATCAACAGTCCGCCGCTGACGCCCATCGATTTCTCATGCCCACTTCCGAAGTCGTATTCAAACCCGGGCTCGAGATACCAGCCGAACCGGTGTCGTTTCGCCGGCCAGTACATGAAATCCAGCGCCGCTTCGCCGGCCGCCGAGTTGGTCGTTGCCCCGTTCGCGTGGGTGTGGATCCACTCCGGCCCAATGCCTGCCATCAGCTCTGCCTTCCGCGATAGCGTCCACGGCTTCTTGAACAGAAGGTCCGTATCCCATTCCGTTGAACCGGTCCGGAAAAGCGCGGAGACTCCCGCCTCCAGTTCCAGCCAGTTCTCAATCGGCGTCACTTCCACGGCGACCGTGGGGCCGAAACTCGATTGGCCATCTTCGAGGCTCCAGCCGCCGGCGCCGCCAATTTCGAGGATCGCAGCGGGATCCTTCTCCACCGACTGCGCGACGGCATGCGCGCAGAGCAAAAGCAGGGTGGCTGCGGTCACGGATGTCGTCCTGCGCATCCCTTCCCCCTACTCGCTCCGGAGTTCCCTTTAGTTGAATAGGTCCTTCATCTTATCCATCAGGGTGGGAGAAGTGGGCCGGTTGTCCACGTTCATCAGCTCAGCCAGCTTGTTCACCAACTCCCGCTGAGCCCGCGTGAGCTTGCGCGGAACCTGCACCAGCACCTTCACCACCAGGTCGCCGCGGCCCTTCTCGTTGAGGATCGGAACACCCTTGCCGCGCGCGCGAATCTCCTTGCCGCTTTGCGTGCCCTCGGGAATCTTGATGGCAACAGGGCCGTCGATGCCGGGTATCTCGATCTCCGCGCCCAGAGCCGCCTGCGGAAAGCTGATAGGAATCACGCAACGCAGATCCTGACCGTCGCGCTCGAAGAAGTCGTGCGGCTGGATGGAAAGCACCACGTAGAGATCACCCTTGGGTCCACCCGCCCGCCCGGCGTCGCCTTCGCCCGAGTAGCGGATCCGCGTGCCATCTTCAACGCCCGGGGGCACCTTCACGTTCAGCTTGAGTTCCTTGCTGACCCGCGTCTCCCCGCGGCACGACTGGCACGGGTCCCCAATGATGGAGCCGGTGCCTCCGCAGGCGCCGCAGGTGCGCGCCACCGAGAAAAAGCCCTGCTGATAGCGGATTTGCCCGCGTCCGTGGCACTGCGCGCAGGTGGTTGGGCCACGTCCCGATGCGCTGCCGCGGCCATCGCAGGCAGGGCACATTTCCAGGCGCCGGATCTTGACCTCGGTTTCGGTTCCGAACACCGCGTCCTCAAAGCCGATGGAGAGATCGAAGCGAAGATCGTCGCCGCGCTGCTGACGCGACGCCCGCGGCGATCCCCCGACATTGAACATCTCGCCGAACAGGTCGCCGAAGATGTCGCCAATATCCACGCCACCGGAAAATGGTCCGCCGAAGCCGCCACCTGCCCCCGCGGCTCCCACGCCCGCATGACCAAAGCGATCGTAGGCCGCGCGCTTGTCGGGATCGCACAGTACCTGGTAGGCCTCGCTGGCCTGTTTGAATTTCTCCTCGGCTGCGTGGTCGCCCGGATTGCGGTCAGGGTGAAACTTGAGCGCCAACTTCCGATAGGCACTCTTCAACTCCTGATCGCTGGCGTCGCGGGAAACCCCCAGCACCTCGTAGTAATCTGCTCTGCTCACAGTCAAGGCTATTCTACCGTTTGTTTTGGATTGGAAACGACGCGCACCATCGAGGGACGCAGGAGACGCTCGCGAATCTTGTAGCCGCGTCGAATCTCTTCGGCAATGTGCTGATCGGGGAGATCTTCCCGCTCGACCGAGCCAAGAGCCTCGTGGTGACGCGGATCAAAGGCTTCGCCGACCGCAGGTATCGCTGTCACCTGCATCTGGCGGAGAACTTCCTCCATCTGTTTCACAATCAACTCGACCCCGGATCGCAATTGCTCCGTGGATCCGGTTGACTTCAGCGCCAGCTCGAAGTTATCAAGCACGGGGAGAAACTGTTCTACCACGCTGGCCGCCGCGTAGTCACGGTATTCCTGCTTCTCGCGCTCGGCGCGCTTTCGCGCGTTCTCAAACTCGGCCTGCAGGCGGGCGAGACGGTCCACGAGCTGGTCGCGTTCCGTCTTCAGTTGCTCAAACTCCGAGCGTCCCACCAGGTCCTCGGCGGGCAGCGGACCGGCATTGGGAACGGTGGATGTCTCCGGCGCGGCAGAATCAAATGTGGCATTGTCCACCTTTGCTTCGTCGGCACGCGCTTCAACTTCATTCTGATGTAGTTCCTGTTTCGGCATACTTCTATGCAATCTCCGCAAGATGGTTCTTAGATGTCTCAATCATAAATTCCGGTGCACGCAGCCGGCCTCATCTGGAGTGTAAGCGGTTGATGAAGCAATATCCCGCATTCCGGAGATGGCATTTCAGCCTCTCCGCAATCAAGATACGGCGTGCGTTACTCAGGGTGAACGTCCAGGATGCGTCCGGAGAGCTGGGCGATGTAGCGAACAGCGTGAATCATCTCCTGATACTGAATGCGCGTGGGCGCGATCAACGCGACGGTGCCCAGGTTGTTGTTGTCGAGGCGGGCCGGCGCGCCGATCAGCACGAAGTCCTGCATGGCTGGCGAAGCCTGCTCCAGTCCGACCACGACCCGCACCTCCTGCTGACGCCCATCCACGTATGCCGTCAATAGCTCCACGAGACGCTGTTTCGCCTCAAGAGCCACCAGCATTTCGCGCAGGCGCTCGCGGTCCATCTCCGCGGCAATCAGATTTGACATGCCGTCGACGAACAATGTCGGATCGCCCTCGGTGGTCAGGGCGCCCTTGCGGCACAATTCCTCAACGGACGCGAGCATCTGGTGATAAGCTTCGCGCTCCGCGTCTACCCGGCGCGCCACGTCCGCACGAATGCGCTCCACCGGCCAGCCACGGAAGTTCTCGTTCAGATAGCGTGCGGCCGTGTCGAGTTCTACGTGCGAAAGGTCCCGATCGACGGTGAGAACCCGGTCCTGCACGGCTCCCGCCTGTGTCACCAGCACCGCCAGCACCCGGCCAGGGGCAAGTCGCGAAAAGTGAATATGTTCCAGAACCTGCATCGCCGTCGCACTGGCCAGCGCTACCCCAAGTCCGCTCGACAGCAGGGCTAGAACCTGCGACGTACGTTCCAGGTACTCGTTGCTGCTGGCAACGCCGCTGAAGCAGTCTTCGATCTGTTCCCGCTGCTGGTCCGTGATCTGTCCCCGGCTCTGCGCGCCACTCATCTGCATTCCGGCTGCCATGCGGCCCGTCTGCGTGATCTGTTCAACGTAGTAGCGGAAGGCGGCGGCGGTGGGCACGCGGCCTGCCGAGGTGTGGGGCTGATCCAAAAGACCTGACTCGCCGAGCGACGCCATTACGTTACGAATGGTGGCCGAACTCAGGCCCTCCCGGTTTTCAAAATAGTGGGCCACAGCCTGCGAAGCCACCGGCTCGCCGGTAGCTATGTAGATTTCGATGATGGCCGTGAGCACTAGCCGCTCTCGCGGGCTAACGCGCATCTCCGACATCGTGCGGCGCTCCTGACTCCGTCGCTGCGTCGGCAAGTTCTGTATTCAGACTGTGTTACGCAGGATAAACTGACGAAGTCTTCCTGCTTAATTCTAAAGATGTGATTCAACCATTGTCAACCAATCAGCCGACCCGGAAATAAGGCCGGAGCTCGCTGGCTCCTCGGAGCAATAACCCGGTTCCGGGCAACCGATTCCCCCCTCGTCGTCTCTATCCCTTTGTTAATGCTTGATGAAAAACGGAGGAAACGTGGCAAGGAAAGCTGGTAAGGGACTCGCGAATCCAACTCTGCTGAAGCCGGTAGACAAGGAAGACGGGATTCTGCAGGTCGTGATCGAGACCCCGAAAAGCAGTCGCAACAAGTTCGCCTTCGACCCGAAACAGAAGGTATTCGGCCTGCGGAAAGTGCTTCCGGCGGGGATGGTATTCCCGTACGATTTTGGGTTTTTACCGCAAACCCTGGCCCCCGACGGAGATCCGATCGACGTGCTGCTGTTGATGGACGAGCCTGCCTTCCCTGGAATTGTGGTGCGGGCACGCCTCATAGGGGTGATTGAGGGCGAGCAATTAGACGGCAAAAAGAAGACCCGCAACGACCGCTTGTTGGCGGTGGCGGAGTCGAATTACCTCTACGCCGACATCAAGCGCGCCACGGATCTTCCTGACGAGTTTCTGAGTCAACTTGAGCAGTTTTTTGTGAATTACCACCGCCTTGAAGGCAAGGAATACCGGCTACTTGGCTGCAAAAGCGCCGCAGAGGCCTCCAAGCTGATCAAGAAGGCACAGCGGGCAGCCTGACACCGGTAATGCGGTTGGTATCGAGGAAAGGAGGTCGGGCACGTGGGAGAGATGGTGCTGCGGTTTGTGATTGGCGGCGTGATTGTCTCTGCCTTCGCCGCGCTGGCAGAAATCTTTCGCCCCAAAAGCTTCGCGGGTCTGTTTAGCGCGGCGCCTTCCATTGCTCTGGCCACAATCGGCATCACCGTGGCCCGCCACGGCAAAATGTATGCCGCCACTGAGTCGCGCTCCATGATCTTCGGAGCCATCGCGTTCTTCTGTTACGCCAGCGCCGCTTGCTGGCTGGTGGGACGACTGAAGATCAAAGCGCTGACGGCGACCATCGCGCTGCTCCCCCTTTGGTTGGGCGCCTCACTCGCCTTGTGGTGGGGATTGGGGCGCTAGGCAAAGATGATCGTTCAGGCAAAATGGAGCGCCATCAAGGGGATCAAGCCCCGCGAGTGGGCGGTGCGGTTCATGTTCGGCGGCGCGGTGTGCGTCGTGGCCGGGCTCATTGCCGAACGCTGGGGGCCGGGGATCGGAGGGCTGTTCCTCGCCTTTCCCGCCATCTTTCCCGCCGGCGCCAGCCTGGTCGAAGCGCACGAGCAAAAGCACAAAGCCCGCGTGGGTCTGGATGGGACCATGCGCGGCAGAACCGTAGCCGGAGTCGATGCTGCGGGCGCATCCATCGGATGCATCGGGCTGGCCAGCTTCGCGGCAGCCTGCTGGCTGGGCCTGCCCCACCTGCCCCTTGCCGCCGTCTTTGCCATGGCAACCTTCGCCTGGATCACCATCTCCGCCGCATTGTGGCTGTGGCGCAAAAGCCGCCTCTTTCCCACCCACAAAACGCGGCCCAGAACCTTGCAGAATTCTCCCTTCCCTGACTAGTTCCGAACGAAAACTTCGAATCACTCTCAATGCGTTTGACCCCCTCCACCGCAAGGGCATAATGGAGAGGACGGTCACAGGGGGCCTGATTGCCAGGACGATTCATCGCAGCCGCGGTAGCCGTGCTCGGATTTCTCTTCTCGACATCCGCCATCGCGCAGGCGGCGCCCACCGCCGCGCCATCCGGCCCCGAGACCGCATGGCGGCAAAAGCTGGATGCGTGGCACGCGCAACGCGATAAGGAAGTGGCCGCTCCTGATGGCTGGCTCACCCTTATCGCGCTCGACTGGCTCAAGCCTGGCATCAATTCCTTCGGAACAGCTGCCGACAACCAGGTCCGCATCAACGCCAAAGCTCCTGACCACTTCGGCCTCCTCACGGTTTCGGGCACTTCGGTCCAACTTCTCTCGCCAGGCGCGGGCTTTCCACCCGATCTCATGCTCGATGGCAAGCCAGCGCGCGAGGGCCTGCTGAGCGCCGACGACGCCAATCCCTCTACCCTGAGTTGGCATGGCCTCACCATGATCGTGCTGCCGCGCGGCGGCCGCTACGCCCTGCGCATCAAGGATGCCGACGCGCCCGCACGCGCCCAGTTCCACGGCCTGCACTGGTACCCGCCCGATCTGCATTTCACCGTCGAGGCCCGCTGGATCCCCCACAACCCCCCGCACACCCTGAAGATCCCCACCATCATCGGAACCACGCTCGACCTGCCCGCTCCCGGCGTGGCCGAATTCACCCTGAATGGGAAGACGTTCCGGCTCGAGCCGGTCCTCGAAAGCCCGCGAGACACCACCCTGTTCTTCATCCTGCGCGATACCACCAGCCAGACCACCACCTACCAGGCAGGACGGTTCTTGCGCACCGCCTTTCCCGATCACGGCCTCAGCGCGCCGGGCACGCTGGTCCTCGACTTCAACCAGCTCTACAACCCGCCCTGCGCCTACACTCCCTACGCAACCTGTCCCTTGCCTCCGGATCAGAACCGCCTTCCCGTTGCACTCGAAGCGGGCGAGCAACGCTACGCAGTCCATTAGCGTCCCCGATTGAAGAACCGGCGTCAAAATCTTGAGAGACGGCACCGGTCATAAGACGGTGCGGCAGGAGCGTGGATGACGATCCCCCATTGGTCTGCGAAATTTACCATCCTGTTTCTCCTGGTCTTGCCGCTGCATTCTGCCCACGCGCAGGCCGGCCCGCCTTTCCAGACCGACGACCCCACGCCCGTCGATTACGGCCACTACGAGTTCTACGTCTTCGGCACCGTCGATGGAACCCCCGCTGAGCTTGATCCCACAGGCCCCGCGCTCGAATTCAACTGGGGCGCGGTCCCCGACGTCCAGCTCCACGCCATCCTCCCCTGGGGCGCAGTGGTCCCGTCAAACAATCCCGTCTACGCGCCGGGAGGAACCGGCCCCACAAACTTCGGTCTCGTCGACACCGAACTGGGCCTGAAATACGGCTTCATCCACCAGACCCCCCACCGCCCCCAGATCGGCAGCTTCACCATGCTCGAACTGCCCACAGGCAATTCCAACAAGGGTCTTGGCGTCGGGCGCGTCTGGTACAAACTGCCCCTCTGGGCTGAAAAGGAATTCGGCCCCTGGAGCCTGGTCGGCGGAGCGGGTTACGTACTCATTCACCAGACCGGCTACCAAAGCTATCCCTACGGCGGATTCCTGGTGAAACGCGTCCTCAACGAGCGGCTCGAGCTGTCCATCGAGTCCTTCTCCCATGCTCGCGAGGGCTTCGCCGCCGCGCAAACGCAAGCCTCCAGCATGATCGACGCGGGCGGCTACTATCACTTCAAGTCCCCTGGCCTGCAACTGCTGTTCGCCTACGGCCACTCCATCGCCGGCCAAACCGAGAACTACGGCTACCTGGGCCTCTATAAAACGTGGGGCAAGGACAAGGGCAAAAAAGCCGGCCAGCCAGACCCGCAAAGCAAGTAAGTTGCAGGGACAATCAGGCTCTTCGATATCGCTTGGTTCTGGGCTGATAAATTTTAGGTAAGAACACTCGATTTCTGCGGCGACTTGCGCCCGTCCTTCCCGGCGCAGAGAAGACCGGCAAAAGAAGGACCATGTTTCAAACCACAGAAGACATTCGCATTCAATGGACGAAAGTTGTCCTGCCGCCCGTATTCCTCGAGGAAGAGCGGCCGGTGAGCGAGACCGCCTCCGAAACCACCTTCAGCGCCCGCGCCGAAATCATCGACATACTCAACAAGCGCGACCCGCGCATCCTGGTGCTCGTCGGGCCCTGCTCCATTCACGACACAAAAGCAGCGCGTGAGTATGGAGAACTGCTGGCGGCCGCGATCAAACAGTTCTCCGATGACCTGCGCATCGTCATGCGCGTCTACTTCGAAAAGCCGCGCACCACCATCGGATGGAAGGGCCTGATCAACGACCCCTACCTCGATCAGTCATTCAAAATCAACGACGGCCTGCGCCTGGCGCGTAACCTGCTGCTCGACCTTGCCGAAATGGGCGTCCCCTCCGGCACCGAATTCCTCGACATGATTTCGCCGCAGTACATCGCCGGCCTCGTGGCCTGGGGCGCCATCGGCGCGCGCACCACCGAGAGCCAGGTCCATCGCCAACTCATCTCCGGCGTCTCCTGCCCCGTCGGGTTCAAGAATGGAACCTCGGGTAACGTCGACATCGCCATCGACGCGCTGCTCTCTGCCGCGCACTCCCACACCTTTCTCGGCCACACCAAGCATGGACAGTCGGCCATCTTTGTCACCCGCGGCAATCCCGATACCCACATCATCCTCCGCGGCGGCCGCGGCCTCGTCAACTACACCGCCGAAGCCGTTGATCACACTTCCAGGAAGATGCGCGAAGCCGGGCTCGATCCGCGCATTATGATCGACTGCAGCCACGCCAACAGCAACAAGGACTACAAACGTCAGAGCATCGTTTGTCGTGACGTGGCCGCGCAGATCGCCGCCGGCAATCGCGACATCATGGGCGTTATGATCGAGAGCAATCTCGTTGCCGGCGCGCAGAAATTGGAGAATGGCAACCCACTCGTTTACGGTCAGAGCATCACCGACGCGTGCATCGACTGGGAGGAGACACTCTCGCTGCTGGGCCACCTCGCGCAGGCCGTACAAACTCGTCGCGCGAGTTGATACGACAGCCACTTGCCGCCTGCACGGCCTGCCACTCATTGTCAATCAAAATAGGAAGTCAATAAGATGCTTCATCACACGCAAAGGGATGTATCGATCCCGCGCTTTTTAGCGCCGCGAAGGGTTGCCTTGAATCCATCCCCCGTGTAAGCATTGCATCACCGTGAAAACGCGATTGGTTGCCTGCCAGTCGAATTAATAATCAATGACTGAGAATTTGATTCGAAGCCAATGAAAGAAAATCAGAAGATCAAACTCTCGCAAGATTTTTAAGAACACAACGTCTCCTGGAACAGCATTCAAGCATTGCGACGAATCACCCGGAGCGACAATAGAGAGGTTCGCTGAGCAGATCGAAACAGGCGTTTCATTCGTCTGCAGCTCACTACGGCCCATCCCAAAAAAAACAATTTGCATGTGTGCTTGGCTTCTTCGCAAGGGCGCGAAGGGGTTGCGTTTGAGCTCTGCGTCGCAGGACTTCCCGCCTCGTCCTGTGTGCAATCTCGGTCCCCACAGCGCCAGGAAAGCTGTTGACGCACGCGCATGAGTACACCGCCGGAGCGCGGCTTCCGGCCGTTCGGCGTGCGCTCGTTGTCATGCAAGTGAAAGAAACCGGCTTGGCCAGTCGACAATCCGCTCGCGCGCGACAGGCAGACGTCGACCAAAGCAAGGCACTCCCAATTCTCTTTGCAAAGGTATTCAATGAAAACAATCCGAATTGTCTCCCTCATCCCTGCCCTGCTGAGCTGCATGGCCATTCCCGCGCTGGCGGGCACCATTGTCACTTCCCCTGCAAATGGCGCCCAGGTCTCTTCTCCCTTCACGTTGATCATGAGTGCGGATACCTGCTCTGCCCAGCCGGTCACCGCCGTCGGCTACTCGCTCGATAACAGTACGGACACCCCGACATTCTCCGGGCAAAAAATGGATGGCCCGGTGAGCGCCCCCGCAGGAGCGCACGTCTTGCACGTGAAAGTGTGGGGCGATCAGGGAGCGGTCTGCGTTACCGATGTCGATTTCACCGTCGGCGTCGCCAACCAGTTCTCCGCCGTCGTTCCATCGAATGCCGTCAAGGTCAGCAGCATTCAAGCGCTCGGCAGTTGGATTCAGATTCATGACGGCGGCACCACCGGCAGTTCCACCGGCTGGACGGGCACTCAGAGTTCGCCGTCGCTCAGCGGCGTGGCGAGAGAGTTCTACAACACCTTCTCCTATTACGGCGGGGAACGCTACTCCGTGCAGTTTGACGACAACAACACGTCGACCAACTTCTTCTACGATGTCTGGGTTTATATTGCCGGCAGCTCCGCCGGGTTCTCGAACCTCGAGTTTGATATGAACCAGACCATGCCCAACGGTCAGACCGTCGTCATGGGCTTCCAGTGCGACAGCTGGAACAACACGTGGGACTTCGCCGTCAATGCAGGTTCGCCCACCGCATTCAATGACACCTGGGGTCACTCAAGCGCCTACTGCAACGCCCATAATTGGACGCCCAACAAATGGCACCACGTGCAGATCTGGTATGGGCATAACTACTCTGGTTGGGTCACCTATCACGCGGTGTGGCTCGACGGCGTCCAGGAAAATATCAACGTAACGGCCTTCTCGGGCTTCGCGCTCGGTTGGGGCCCTGCCGTTGTCACAAACTTTCAGATCGACGGAGCCAGCAGCGGCACCTCCGCCGGCCAGGTCTACCTCGATGAAATGACTGTCTACCGCTGGTAACGCCAGGGAGACATGATTAAAGCCCTGCTTCCCGCAAGGCCGGAACCAGGATCAGGTCCGTCCTTGCTCTCTTTCCGTGCTCGCCCAACAGTGTGGCCCGGGTCCGGTTTTGGACCCGGGAGATTCCCGCACCTCGTGTTAAACGCACCAGGCCGCAGCGAGTCCCTTGCCAATACATTTTTGTACTCTGTCCGCCGTCGGGTTGCCTCAAGACTTCCCCTTCGTGTAAGGTTGTTCCAGTGAAATTGCATGATTGGTTGCCTGACAATCATGCCGTTATAAAAGACAAGAAAGCTATGATTCGATGCCCTCAAAAATAGGTGCGATAGGATCAAACTCTCGTAAGACTTTTGTAAAACTCCCCGCCCTCTGAAAAAACCGCAATGCTGCCCCTCGACAAACGACCGGGCAGACCATGTAGAGAGGTTCGCTGAGCAGTTCGACGGGCGTTCAATCGCCTCAGCTCAATAACGGCCCACCCGGAAAATCTGCACCCCTGGTAACCGTTCGCGCAAACGCGAATGACTTGCATTAGAGCCTTGTGTTCCTGACCGGCCACGATGTCCTGGGGCATCGCGGCGGCCAAATCAAGACCGAATAAGCTACGTGCGCGCGCAGGGTGCGTTGGCGGACTGCAAAAGCATGCCGTGAATACGCGCCTGTGGAAAGAACAGCTCTGTAAGGCAAGGCACGACCATTTTCCCCGAAAAGGTAGTCAATGAACCCCATCCGGAACCTCTCCCTTGTTGCCGCCTCGCTCGTGGCGGCATTACCTGCACTGGCGGGCACCGTCATCACCTCCCCGGCGAACGGCGCACAGGTCTCTTCTCCTTTCACCCTCACCACCAGCTCCGACACCTGCTCCTCGCTCCCCGTCATCGCGGTTGGTTATTCGCTTGACAGCAGTCCCGACAACCATCTCTTCCTCGGCAGCCAGATGAATGGACCGGTGAACGCCCCCGCGGGTGCCCACGTCGTCCACGTCAAGTCGTGGAACGCCGTCGATAACGTCTGCGTCACCGATGTTGCCATCACCGTGGGCGGCGGAGGAGACACCTTCTCTTCCATCGTTCCCGCCAACGCCGTGAGCGTCAGCAGCATTCAGGCCCTGGGCAACTGGTATCAAACCCACGATGCCGGCACCACGGGCGGTTCATCCGGGACCACCGCGATCGTGAACTCGCCTTCGCTCAGCGGAAGTGCCCGCAAGTTCTCCGCCTCGCTTTCTTATTACGGCGGCCAGCGCTATACCGTGCACTTCGACGATGACATGTCCTCCACCAATTTCTTCTACGACACCTGGGTCTACATCGCGGGTGACGCCGGCGGGCTCGCCAATCTCGAATTCGACTTGAATCACACCATCGCAAACGGGGAAACGGTGATCATGGGGTTCCAGTGCGATGGCTGGAGCGGCACCTGGGACTACACGGTCAACGCCGGCTCGCCCACCGCGTATAACGACCAATGGCTCCATTCCAATGCCGCGTGCAACGCCCACAACTGGGCGCCCAACCAATGGCATCACGTCCAGGTCTGGTACACGCATGATGCCTCCGGCTGGGTCACCTACCACTCGGTGTGGCTTGACGGCGCGCAACAGGATCTGAATGTCACCGCCTTCTCCGGATTCATGCTCGGCTGGGCCGCCACCGTGGATACCAACTTCCAGATCGACGGATCCAGCCCAGGTAACTCATCCGCGACCGTATTGCTTGACAACATGATCGTTTACCGCTGGTAACCCGCCACGCGATCGCGCCTGCGCCCCAGGTCCCCGGTTCCGGGACCTGGGAAAAGGCCCTCCATCCCTCGCCGGTACGCAAAGCAAAGAAGACACGGCCCCATTTATTTCCACATCTTTTCTGCACCCCAATGGCGAACAAAAAGCGAATAAATGCGCTATCCTCTCCCTCATGGGTGGAGAACGGTCTTCCACAGTTCGTCAGATCCGGTCGGGCAAAGTCTGTGCGCTCTGTCGTGCCACTCTGCCCATTCCGCACACGCCGGGTGAACAACTGTGCGCGCGCTGCCGCGAGACCCGCCACCGCCATCGGGTTTACATGTCCTTCATGTATCGGCAGGGGTGGTATTGCCAGTTCCTCGAAGAGGACTTGAAAACTCCGCTGCCGCGGAAATTGCACTTCCGGACTGAAGATAAAGTGCGTGAAATGGCGAGTCGAGGAGGCGCGATGTTGAACCTCGAGACCCTCCAGGCTTTCGACCGCGGCATCGAGATGGGCCGCGGTGGCATCTGGCTCGAACTCACCGACGAGCAGTATCGCAAACTGCTTTGAAACCGGCCAATCTCAGGCGCGCAATCCACAAAGCGCTGTTTTCCCGACCGGAGCCTTCACGAAGTGAAGGAGGAGGGGGAGGGACCTGCGGTTGTTCTTGCCTTTGTCTTTCTTTCCCGAGCGCGAAGGGTATCTGGATACCGCGGCCCTGTCCTCCCGCTCCTGGAGATCACGTCGACGAGCCTGTGGAAAACTTCTTGTCAAGGCCCTCAGCGAAAAATAGTTTGTAACCCTCTTTAGAATCAGCACAAAAAACTTTGCCCAATTTAGGTATTAATTATTCGAACCTGCCATACTTGAAACAGTCGAACAAAAGCCCGCCAACCAGCGGGCTTTTTTCATTGCGAAGGCAGGTCAGGAGAACAGGATGGAACACCGCACAAACTCGAGCTGGCATGGGGCTTTCTATTCCTGGGTCCCTACTCCCTGTTCCCTGCCTTTTTCACTTCTTCACTCATTCACTTTTTCACCTCTTCACTCGTTCACACTTCTTCACTCCCCCACCCAGTCACTCAGCTTTTCACTGACCACTGACCACTGTTCACTGACCCCTGCTTTTCGTGATTCAAATCACGGTCAGCACAAATTCCCCCCTTTTTAGGGCGTAACTTGCTCATGCAAATCAAGATGACCTTTTTTTTATTTGCATGTGAGAGTGCCTTTTTCACCAAAACCGGTGCAGAACGGAGCACAAATCAAGCGAAATTCCAACCAACCGCTATCCTGAAGGGAGAACATCTGCGAACCCATGGCCTTCTCGTCCACAGTCGGCACCGTGCGCTACGTCTTCGCCAACCTGGCAGACCTGCTGGCGAAGGCAACGCCGCCGCGCTCCGGAGACGTGCTCGCCGGAGTGGCGGCGGAGTCGGCTGAGCAGCGGGTGGCCGCCCAGTTCGCCCTGGCCGACCTTCCTCTCAGGCACTTTTTAGAGGAGCACGTAGTTCCCTACGAAATGGATGAAGTGACGCGCCTCATCGTCGACCGCCACGACGATGAAGCCTTCGCGCCGGTGGCATCCCTCACTGTGGGCGAATTGCGCGACTGGCTGCTCTCCGACGAAGCAACGGGGGAGCGGTTGACGGCGCTGGCGCCCGGGATCACGCCGGAGATGGCCGCCGCCGTAAGCAAGTTGATGCGTCTCCAGGACCTGATCGCCGCCGCGGCGAAGATCCGGGTGGTGACCCAGTTCCGAACCACGGTTGGACTGGCAGCCCGGCTGAGCGCGCGCCTGCAGCCCAACCACCCCACCGACGATCCTGCCGGCATTGCGGCGGCGATCCTCGACGGCTTGCTGCTCGGGTCGGGCGATGCCGTCATCGGCATCAACCCCGCGGGCGACAGCGTGGCAACCACCGCCAGCCTGTTGCGGCTGGTGGACGCGGTGCGGACGCGCTTCCAGATTCCCGCACAGAGTTGTGTGCTGGCTCACATTACGACGCAATTGAAGGCGCTGGAGGCGGGCGCGCCGGTCGATTTGCTGTTCCAGTCGATTGCGGGAACCGAGGCGGCCAATCGCAGCTTCGGCGTGAACCTTTCCCTGCTCGCCGAAGCCAACGAAGCTGGCCGCGCGCAGCGCCGCGGCGCGGTGTGCGCCGATGGAACGGTGGGGCGCAACGTGATGTACTTCGAGACGGGACAAGGGTCGGCACTGTCGGCGAATGCGCACCACGGAGTCGACCAGCAGACGCTGGAGGCGCGCGCGTACGGCGTAGCGCGCGCATTCCAGCCCATGCTGGTGAATACTGTTGTGGGCTTCATCGGCCCCGAGTACCTGTATGACGGCAAGCAGATCACGCGCGCGGGTCTTGAAGATCATTTCTGCGGCAAGCTGCTGGGGCTGCCCATGGGCTGCGACGTTTGTTATACCAACCACGCCGAAGCCGATCAGGACGACATGGACGCTCTGCTCACGCTGCTGGGCGCGGCAGGCGTGAACTACATCATGGGCGTGCCGGGCGCGGACGATGTGATGCTGAACTACCAGAGCACCAGCTTTCACGATGCACTGTATGTGCGGCGCGTGCTGGGGCTGCGTCCCGCGCCGGAGTTCGAAGCGTGGCTTGGAGGAGAAGGATTCGAACGGCTGACGCTTGAAGCGAAGTCGCCGGAAAGGCTTCCGCTCGCAACGGCGAGGCTGCGCGCATGAGCGACACAACCAGCATCGCCATGCGGCTGCGTGCCCTGACGCCGGCACGCGTGGGGCTGGGACGCAGCGGCGTAAGCCAGGTGACGCGCGACGTGCTGAGCTTTCAGTTGAGCCACGCGCAGGCGCGCGACGCAGTGCACGCCCGCCTCGATGCGAACGCGCTGGCGGAGGCGATCGGCAGACTGGAGTCCTTGCACGGAGCAACGATATTGCGGCTGCATTCAGCGGCAAATGATCGATCGGAGTATCTGCAGCGGCCCGACCTGGGACGCAGGCTCGATGAGAGCAGCTGCAGGACGCTGGAGGAGAATGTTGATGGCCAGGCGGACGTGGCCCTGGTGCTCGCCGACGGATTGTCGGCGCTGGCGGTGGAGCGCCACGCCGCGCCGCTGCTCGATCGGCTAGTGCCGCGTCTTGGGGGCCGGAACCTTGGTCCGCTTTGCATCGTGGAGCAGGGCAGGGTGGCGATTGGAGACGAGATCGGACAGGTGCTGCGCGCAAGGCTGTCAATGGTGCTGATCGGCGAGCGCCCGGGGCTGAGCTCGCCTGACTCGCTCGGCGCCTACATTACATGGGCTCCGCGGACGGGGCGAACGGATGCGGAGCGGGTATGCATCTCCAACATTCGCGCCGCGGGCCTGGGCTACGACGAGGCCGCGGAGCAGCTGGAGCGAGCCGTGAGCGAAGCCTTTCAGCACCAGCTCACGGGCGTCGCTCTTTCGCCTGCGCGGGAGCTGAACGAGGGGCGATGATGCGCTGGGTTCGCATAGTTTTCGTGACGCTGCTCGGCCTTGTCGCGTTCACCTTCGCGGCGGACTGGGCGATCTTCAAGCTCGAGGGCTCGCCTACCTCGAAGTTCACCGTGAGCCACTTTGTCTCCGCGCCGCTGAAGAACAACAAGGAAGAGATCGACTACACCGGGTCGGAGGAAATACCGTGCTCGATCACGCTGTTTCCGCAGGGGGGATACACGCCGTGCTGGTGGCTGCGGAAACATACGAACCAGGTGACGAGTTACTGAAAAACAGTGAAAAGTGAAAAGTGAAGAAGTGAACAAGTGAAGTGAAAAGTGAAGAAGTGCGAAGTGCGGGAAGTGCGAAGTGAAGGGGTGACATAGTCGGGAAGTTGAGCGGGGAACACCGAAATCGAGCCATAACGAGAGGGACAGGAAACAGTGTCGTGGTGAACATGTATGGGTGATGGGAGACACGAAGGGTAAATGGATGCCGGGGTAGGATCGAGCAATCGTTCGCTCGAACGAGGTGCATATGTACAACCGAACGCAGAATGAAAATGGTACCTACAATACTCTGTGCCTCTATTGCTTTATGACGGTGGCTTCGGCAGTTGAGTCCAGCGAGGCTCTCGAAGCGCTGGAGGCGCGGCACCTGTGTCCGGAGCGCGTGTTGTCGGATCTGCTCACGCATCGTGGGGCGGAGTGCCCGATGGAGCGGCACCAGTAGGGGCTGAAGCCGGAGCCATATTTGAGATGTGTTTGCGTCACGGCTGAGGTCGTGCCGTTTCTCGTTTGGTGCTCGTTTGTGGTGGTCCGTGGTATCCCAGGTCCCCAAATGCGAGGGACCTGGGGCACCCGACTAGGGTTGGGGAGTAGGGGACGGCGCGGGCTCCTGGTTGTCCGCCCGCGGATGCGCGTTATTCATCTTGCGGTAGAGATCTTCGTCGGCGGCCTTGTTGAGTTTGCTGGCCTTGTCGAACTCGGCTTTCGCTTCTTCCTTGCGGCCCAGCGCGCGATAGAGCCTGGCGAGACGCCAGTGCACATTGACCTCATCGGGCTTGAGCTGCTCGGCGAGTTCCAACTCGTGCATCGCCTGTTCGTTGCGGCCCGCGTCGGCGTCGATGACGCCGAGATCGAGGTTCGCCAGCCACAGCGCGGGATCGAGTCGGACCCCTTCGGCCAGCAGAGGTTTTGCTTCCTCGGGCCGATTCAGCTGGAGCAGGCTGTCGCCGAGATAGACCATCGCCTGCGCGTGCTTCGGATCATTTGCAAGTTCGGCCTGGAACTCCGTGACGGCCTCGGGGTACAGCTTTTGCGTCCACAGCAGGTAGGCGAGCCCGAAGTGCACGTCTGGTTCTTTGGGATTGGCCTTGACGGCGGCGCGAAACATCTTGGTAGAGCCCTCATTGTCCTTCATCTCGTCGAGGGCTTCGCCGGCGATCATGTCGGCTTCAGCGGAGTCGGGATTCAGGGCAAGGATCTCCTTGTAGACGTCCATGACTTTCGGGAACTGGCGAGTCCACAGGTAGGAGTGGGCGAGAGCAAGGCGCAGCGGCAGATTCTGCGGATCGCGATCGGCGGCCCGTTTGAGGAGCGGGGCGGCTTGCTCGTACTGGGCGATGCCGTAATGGGCCATGCCGAGGAGGATGGTCAAGCGTTGCGCGTCGGGTGAGTCCGGCGGCGCGGCCTTGAGAAGAGCTTCGAATTCCGGGATGGCCTGCTTGAGCTGGCCGCTTTTGAACAGAGCCAGGGCCAGGTTGAGGCGGAGGCCGGGCACGCCGGGATTGAGCTCGATGGCCTTGCGATAAAGGGGAACGGCCTCGCGATAGTGCTCCTGGCGGGCCTCGAGGAGCCCGAGATGGGCGTAGGGTTCGGGATTGCCTGGGTTGCTTTTGCTGACCGCGCGCCAGGCGGATTCGGCCTCGGCGAGCTTGCCCTGTTGTTCGAGAGCGAGGGCGGATTGGCGTGTGGGCGTCTGCGCGATGGCGAGCGTGGTGGTGAGGAGCAGGTTCGTTAGAAGATGAAAAGCCCGTTTCACGCGCGCCTCAGTTCATGGTTGGACTTGGCTGGGTTGATTTTCGCTCTTCGAGACGGGGTGAGGCAATTGAGGGGATGGGATGACAGCGGATGGGAGGCAGTTGAGATATCCATTCGAACGATGGGGCGCGGCGCTTTGTGGTGGTGGCAAAAGGACAGAACAAGAGCCGGATCGGATGGAATTCGTGGTATCCCGGGTCCCCAAATGCGAGGGACCCGGGGCACCCATAATTGTGCGTGATCTGAGAGAAAGGCGAGAGCAAGAGCAACCGCGGATCCTTCGCTTCACTCAGGAAAACAAACTCTCAGGAAAACAAGTCCTGAGGACAACATGCCTGGGAACGCTGGGAATTGAAGGCAAAAAAAGAGCGCGGCGGGAGGTCCCGCCGCGCCCTTTTCAGGTTGAGGGTTAGAACACGAACTTGCCGCCCAGTTCGAGCGTACGGGGATCCCAGGTGTTGGTGACCTGGCCGTAGTTGCCGTCGGTGTTCTTGACGTCGATGTTGTTGAACTGGGTGTGGTTGAAGGTATTGAAGGTTTCGGCGCGGAGTTCGAAGTGAGCGCGCTCGGTGATGGCAAACGACTTGTAGAGCGAGGTGGTGAAGTTCACGCGGCCGGGGCCAACGACGGCGTCTTTGCCGGCGCTGCCGAAGCCGTTATTCTGGCCACCCAGCCAGGCTGCGGTGGGTGAGGACAGGATGCTTGTGTCAAACCACGCGTTTACCTTCTTGGAATATCTCATTTTGCCGCTGGCGTTCATGCGGTTTGAGTATCCGCCGCCGAGGCCGATGGTGTCGGCGCCGCCGTACTGCGAGGCGGTCGGTACGCCGGACTCATCGATGATGGTTCCAGCGACTTCCCACCCTCCTGCGATGGTGTGCAGGATAGCGTTGCTGTGGGCGAACAGCGGCAGTTTGTACATGTAGTTGGCGCTGAGCATATTGCGGCGGTCGAGGAAACCGGATCCCTTGTCGTACTTGAGGTACCACGGATTGCTGACGCAGCAGGAGTTGTCGTAGGTCTGGATATCGATTTCGTGCGACCAGGTGTAGTCGAGTTCGCCGCTGAGGCCCCAGCGGTTCTGAACGCGAAGGCCGGTCTGGAAACCGTTATACGTTCCGTTGGTGGCATTTTCCTGCACGGTGATACCGCTGTAGCCGAGGTATTCGCGGAAGGAGTTGGAGTTGTTGGCGACGTTGCCCTGGCCGGAGGTGGGCAGCGGGGCTCCGGTTGCCGTGCCGTCGGCCGTGGTTACGTTGCCGCCCGCGGAGCGCACGCCCATGGGGGTGGTGAGCGGGAAGTTATCGATGTGGCGCTGGTCGTTCTGGTGCCACGCCAGGTTGCCGACGTACTGCACGACCCAGACCATGGACGGGACCAGCTCATGCTGTACCCCGAGGCTGTACTGGGCTACGGCGGGAGCGGGGTATTTGAGGGCCAGGGTGGTGAGACCGCTGGGGAAGAACGGCGTCGTAGCGACCGTTCCTGTCTGGGTGCTGGTGTGCGGGTCGCTCATGTTGACGAACGGCGCGCTTGGATCGTTGACGAAGGGAGCGTTGGTTGCGGCGTTGTAGATGTCGTTGCCCTGCATGCGCTCAAAGAAGGTTCCAAAGCCGCCGCGGATCACGGTTTTGCCGTTCCCGAACATATCTTCGGAGAAACCGAGGCGTGGTTGCCAGGTGTTGTAGTCATTGGTGACGAGCCCGCGAGGGAAGCCGCCTTGTCCGGCGACACGCAGACCGTTGGTGTAGTACGGGGCCGCGATGCCGTCGATGGTGTAGTTGGCGAAGCCGGGGCCGCTCGACAGCATGGAGCCGCCCGGTTGCCAGAACGGCGTCGCGCTGGAGGTGAAGTAGTTGGGATCGAAGTTGGCGACCTGGTTATTGCGCTCCCAGGCGTGGGGCAGGGCGTCGTAGCGGATGCCGAGCTGGAGGCTCAACCGCGGGCTGACGTGCCAGTTGTCCATGATGTAAGCCGACGGAGTCTGGTTTACATAGTGGTTGATGGGCGCGGAGGCCTGCTGGTCATAGCTTGAGGCCATGCCGAGCAGCATGTCCATCAGACCGTCTCCCTGCACGCAGGAGGTCGCGGCCTTGTCGGCTGCGGTGCTTCCGTTGCAGTAGGCGACGTTACCGGTGAACTGGCCATCGGAGCGTCCGCCCCAGGCGAACTGGCCCTGGGTGTCGCCGTTGACCTGCTGGTTCTTGGTGTAGCGGTTGTAGCTGAAGCCATACTTCATGGCGTGCTTGCCATTGGTGTAGGAGAGGTCGATCTTGGGCTCGTAGTCCTCGGCCGCGTTGTGCCAGGGTGCGTTGCCCATCTGCTCGGCGGTGCCGTAGGGGTTGCCGAAGCCGTTCATGCTGGGAATGCTCTTCTGGCCGACGGATTTGCCTTCCTGGACCTTGTTGAGGTCGAAGAATGTGCTCACACCCCAGCCGGAAAAGTTGCTGGAACTCAGCAGCGAGTTGGCGCTGTTGGTGATGTTGATGATGTTGCCGTCGTAATTCATGCTGGCTTCGACGAGCAGGTTGGGATTGATGGTTCCGCTCAGCTTGAGGGCAGCGCTATTGGAGGGGTTGGAAAGGGTGCTGGTAACGGTGTTGTAGCTTGCCCAGTCCCAGCCGAGCTCCGGCTGGCCGGAAGCCTGGGTTACGGAATCGTGCATGTAGTGACCCAGAATCTGCCATTTGTCGTTGACCTTGTGGTCAACGCGCACCACGTCGTCGCGGACGTTGATGGGCGTCTGCGCTTCCGAGACGGCCTGTCCATTCGACTTGTTGGGCTTGGGCAGAATGCCGGAATTGAGGTAGATCACGGCGTTGGGATCGAACAACTGATGCGGGATGGTGTTGTTGGGGAACGGCTGTCCGGGGGTCAGGCCGAATTGCGTGAGCAGGGCCTGCTGGCAAGCGTCCTTGTTGGTGACTGAAGAAGCAAGGCAGGGTTCGAAGTAGACATTTTGAACGCCGGCCGCGGTCGCATACGTCCCGGAGAAAGGCACGACGATTCCAGGCGTCTGCGTCTTGCCATTGACGGTGCTGGAAGAAGCGAAGCCGGGAGTGACGTAAGTCAGATCCTGCCCAGCCTTGGGAATGTCCTGGGTGGGAAGGGTGGAGACGATGTTGGGGCTGCTGCCCTGGTTGATCTTGCGCCACTCTTCATTCCAGAAGAAGAAGGTCTTGTCGTGGTTCCTGTTGTAGACCTTGGGGATAAAGAGCGGTCCGCCGATGTTATATCCGTAGATGTTGTAGTTCAACACCTGCCGGGGTGTGGGGGTGGTGGTGTTGTATTTGTTGAAGAAGTTATTGGCGTCGTAATCGGTGTTGCGATTGAATTCGAACGCCTCGCCGTGAAATTTCGAAGTGCCGCTCTTGAGCGAGAGGCTCATGGTGGCTCCGGAGGAGATGCCGTAGTCCGGAGGATAGTTCGAGGACATGACGTTAAATTCGGCGATGGCGTCCTGGGAAGGCATGATGTCCATGCCGCCGGCGCCGCCGCGGTCATCGGCTTCGCCGCCGTCGATGAGCCAGATGTTGTGGCTCTGGCGGAGGCCGTTGACGCTGATGGTGAAGTTGGCGGCGACCGAAGTGGGTGTGTTGGAATCGGGCAGGGCGGAACTGACGCCGAGGCCGAGGGCCGCGAGGGCGGCGAAGTTGCGGTTTTCGGTTGCGATTTCGCTGATCTGCTCGGAACTGATGAGGGTGCTGACGACGTTGGAGTCGGTTTGCACGGTGAGGGCGTCAGCTTCGACGGTAACGGTCTGGTTTTCGGCGCCCACGGTCAGTTTCACGTCGGCTCGCGCAGTAGAGGATACGTTGATGACGACCCCGTTTTGCGCGAAGCTCTCAAATCCCTTGGCCGTAACCTTCAGATTGTAGGTTGCGGGGTTGAGGCCGGCGATGTCGTAGAGCCCGGTGGAGCCGCTATCCGTTGACTTGGTCGCCCCGGTAGCCGGGTCGGTGAGCGTGACCTTGGCTCCCGCGACGACTGCCCCTGTCTGGTCTGTAACGATTCCCGTCAGTTCAGAGTTGGCCTGCGCGAAAGCTCCGACGCATGCCATGACGAAGAGCAACGGTAACAGGAAAAACCTGTTTTTCGTTTGTCTCATGTGACCTTCCTTTTTCAAATGGTGTTGCCTTGTTTTTCGTTCGTTTCGTCTGGTGCTTCCCCTTGGAGCTGGTATGAAGCCGATATGAAAGAGCTGCCGAGAAACCGTCCAAGGCAGAGCAACGCAACGCGCCGAGCTACAGAAGGCCAAATTGGCAGAGCAGTCCCGGAATTAAGCGGATCAAAAAGGTACAAATTGGGACGTACATTCAACTACACCGATTTACTAACGTTTGGCAATCGATTTTTTTGTGTCGCGCCGGCGACCGCAAAGCTTTTTTCTTGTGCTGCTGCTTCCGCAGGGTCGAGCAGTCTGTCAGAGAGCCATTCAATCTGGGGACCGCGCGTGCCCGTCGAACTGGGCTTCTGGCCGACGGAATCTCCGCATTTATGAATGGCCGAGGTCCAACAATCCAGTTTTTGGGAGCTTTCCACTGAAACGATTAAGTAGAGGCACCCAACAAAGCATTGGTTGGAATCCCGCAACATTTAACCCGTCGGCGCAAGCGGTTGTCAAGCTCGAAAAGCGACCCGAGCGCAGGTGTACAACAGGGCGTTATCGGGAGAAGAGATTGAAACGTTTACAGATTGCGGAATGCAGGATTGCCCGGTAACGGAGGAAAGGATCGCCACCCCGCAGGCGAGATTGCGGGGAACGGCGATTTGTTGCCGGCCAGGGACAGGAGCGGTAACTGTTTTCATGCACGATAGACGAGACTTGCGGACAAAAAAGGGCGCGGCGAGCAAACTGCTCACCGCGCCGCGAGAAGAACCCGGTTGGGTTAGAAGATCAGTTTTCCGCCGAGTTCGAACGTGCGCGGATCCTGTACGCCGCTGACCTCGCCGAAGTCGCTGCCACTGATGTTGTTGTGGAAGCCATTGAACTGGGTGTGATTGAAGGTGTTGTAGGACTCGGCCCGGAACTCGAAGTGAGTTCGTTCACCGAGGGCAAAGGACTTGTAGAGGTTGGTTCCGAAGTTGGTGCGTCCGGGACCGACAACGATGTCTCTGCCCGCGTTGCCAAAGCCGAGGTTGGGGCCGCCGGCCCAGGCTGCAACCGGGGTTGTGAATCCGGTTCCGGATACCCACTGGTAGACGCCTTTTCCGTCCTTGCCCTTGGGATACTGGACTTTGCCGTTCATGTCGGCGCGGATGGTGTAGTTGCCGCCCATGCCGACGGTGTCGCCCCCGCCGTAACCAGGAGCGTTGCTGCCCGCCCAGGGCAGGCCAGTTTCGGAGATGACGGTGCCGGAAAGCTCCCATCCGCCGAGGATGCTGTGGGTCGCGCCGGAAGCGTGGGCGAAGAGGGGCAGCTTGTAGACGTAGTTGATGTTAAGAACCTGACGACGATCGAGGTTGCCAGAGCCCTTGTCGTAGCGGAGGCTGAACGGATTGCTGACCGCGGTCAGATCCGCACTGCCGAGCTGGTCATCGATCTGGTGCGCCCAGGTGTAATCGACTTCGAAGCTGAGGCCGTGACGGCTCTGCTGGCGAATGCCGATTTGGGCGCTGTTGTAGGTGCCGGTGGCAATGTTGGTTTCCTGGACAATGTTGGTAAAGCCCGGGAATGTGCGGGCAAGATCTGCCTTGGCCGCGTTGCCCGTTCCACTGGTGAGGGTGCCCGCCGCGAATGCCTGGCGGACCGACATTGGCGTGGAGAGCGGGAATTCGTTGATGGGCAACTCTACGTTCTGGTGCCAGTCAAGGTTACCCACATACTGGGTGACGAGGACGAGCGAGGGCACGATCTCGTGCTGAACGCCGAGGCTGAACTGCGCCACGCCCGGGGCCTTGTAATCGGTAGCAATGGAAGTTGGCCCCTGCGGAACCACAGGCAAAGCGGAACTGGAAAGCGTGGAGCCTGTTGCCCAGCTGGCGAACGGGTTATCGAAGGTGGTGTTGCTGAGCGCGGGGGTGTTGGAGAACGGAGCCGCCGTGGCCACGTTATAGATATCGTTGCCCTGCATGCGCTCGAAGAATGTGCCCAGGCCGCCGCGCAAGATGGTCTTTCCGTTGCCGAGCAGGTCGTAAGAGAAGCCGACGCGGGGCTGGTACGTGTTGTAGTCGTTCTTGGTGAGGCCGCGCGGTGTTCCACCCTGGTTGGCGATCGTGACGCCATTCAGATAGAACTGTGCACCCTGGAACGTCTGCAATCCGGGGCTGACGGCGGAACAGGTATCGGAGACCGCGGTGCAGAATGCGGCGGTGCTGGGGTCGAGGATGGGAGCGAGTCCGGCCTGGTATTGGCTGGGATCGAAGCTGGCAACGCGGTTGTTGCGTTCCCAGGCATGCGGCATGACATCGTACCGAACCCCGTACTGGAGGCTCAGCCGGTTGTTGACGTGCCAGTTGTCCATGGCAAACGCGGAGATGGTCTGGTTCACATAGTGGCGAATGTCCTGGGTCTGCAGCTGCGAGTAGCCGGTGCTGAGGCCGAGCAGGAAATCCAAATACGAATCGCCGGTCAGCGGGCCGGTCGGAGTGAGATTGGTTTTGTCCCACCCGTCGTTGAAGTTAAAGAACCCGTTGGTATTGCCGAAGATCTGCTGATTCTTGGTATAGCGGTTGTAGCCGCCGCCGAACTTCATGGCGTGCTTGCCGTTGGTCCAGGAGAGGGCAAAGACCTCGGCCTCGTCCTGCGCGGCATTCTTCCAAGGCTGCGACCATGGATCGAAGGTCGTTCCCCACGAGCCAAGGCCGACGCTGGGCAGCCGGTTGAGGGCGTCACTGGAGGCCGGGAAGAAGGACTGCGCTCCCCAGCTTGACGGTTTCTTGTAGGCGGAGCCGGACGGCTGGATATTGATGGTGTTCCCGTCCCAGTTGAAGGCTGCCTCTACGAGCATATTGGGGGTGATGGTGCCGGTCAGCTTGATGACCGCGCTGTTGGACGGGTTGCTGAAGCTCGAGCCGACGGTCGGGTAGCTGTCGCCGCTCCAGATGGAGGTTGCATACGTCTGGCTGACGGCGTCGTGAATGTAGTGCCCGAAGAGCTGCCACTTGTCGTTGATGTTGTGGTCGATGCGGAACAGGTCTTCACGCACGTCGGTGGGCTGCTTGCTGGAGACGGAGGTCAGATCGCCCGAGGAGTTGGCCTTGGAGATGCCGCCAACCGAATTGAATGCGAGCGCGCTTGGATCCAGCAGGGCCGAGGGGACGAAGTTGTTTGGAAAGGGCTGGCCCATGGTCAGGCCCTTGGCGGCGATCGCCTTGCCAACCCGCGAGGTTGGATCGACGGTGGGCACGAAGACCTGTTTCTGCGACGAAGGCGCGTACGCAGGAAGTACGTATGTGAAGTCCTGTGCGGAGGTGAGGAAGTCGGCTGTTGGAACGGCATGAATGCCAGCCGGCGCGCTGCCCTGGATGATGCGGCGCCACTCTTCGTTGTAGAAGAAGAAGGTCCGCTTCCGGGCGTCGTTATAGACGTGGGGGATGAAGACCGGGCCGGCGACGTTGCCTCCGAAGACGTTGAGGCGGAGTTCCGGTTTGGTGGCTCCGGGCTTGTCGAAGTAGTTGTGGCCCTGGAGGGCGTCGTTGCGGTCGAACTCCCAGAGTTCGCCGTGGAACTTTTGCGTGCCGCTCTTGATGGACATGGAGACGGTGCCGCCGGAGGAGATTCCGTAGTCCGGGGGATAGTTGCTGGCCAGCACCTGGAACTCGCCCAGCGCGTCCTGCGAGGGCATCATGGACGATTTGCCGCCGCTGCCACGGTCGTAGGCCTCGCCGCCGTCGATGAGCCAGATGTTGTGCGCCTGGTTCAGGCCGTTGAAGCTGATGGCGAAGCTGGATCCCACGGAGGTGGGCATGTTCATGTCGGGGAGGTTACCGCTGACGCCAAGGCCCAGCGCTGCAAGAGCAACGACGTTCCTGCCGTTGGTGGCAAGTTCGGTAATCTGCTGCTCGTTGATAAGGGTGCTGACAACGTTGGAGTCGCTTTGCACGGTGAGCGCGTCCGCCTGAACCGTCACCGTTGTCATCTCGGAGCCGATGTTGAGCTTGACGTCGACACGGAAGGTTGCGGACACGTTGACCACGACGCCGGTCTGGGTGAAGGTCTGAAAGCCCTTCGCTGTGACCTTGAGATCGTAGCTGGCCGCGTTGAGTCCGGAGATGAGGTAGAGGCCCGTGGAACTGCTCACGGTGGTGCGCGTCGCCCCCGTGGCGGGATCGGTGAGAGCGATGTTTGCGCCCTCGACAACCGCGCCGGTCTGGTCTGTGACGATGCCGCTTACCGCCGAGTTAGCCTGGGCAAATGCCCCGGCGCTCCCGAGCAGGAAGAGCGACATCCACAGGAACCACCGGCAACTGGCTCGTACGATGGAATGATTCATATGACCGTCCTTTTGAAGCCGATACTGCTGCTTGCATAGCGTGTGTTTGCGGCGCCCGCGCTGGCGCGCCGGAGCATCTGTTCTGCGGGGGCTACGTTTTTCGGAATTCAACAAGTCAAACGTTTAAGCAGCGAGACCCGTGGTGTCCCGATTCGTTGCCCATGACATTGAAGTCCTAATGCCGTTGGAGTTATGTGCCAACGGTCACAAACGGGTGTGCCAAGGCGTTCTCATTTCCCATGAGGAACGGAACTGGGGCGGCGGGGTATCGCCGAGTTAAATTGCACCGCGGATGGGAAATAGAGGCTGTTTAGCGCAGTCGGGCCTGATCGCGCAGATCGCGGGCAGCGGCTTCGAGGAAGGTCTCGTTGCTGATGCCCGGGGGAGCTTCCATGCCGGACTTGGCGCGGAGGGCGGCGGCGATGCGATCGGCCAGGTTCTGGCGGACGTCGAGCGGCATGTCGAGGCGGCGGGAGAAGAAGCTCTCCAGGACCTCGAGGTCGGAGGAAGCGAGTTTGGCGATGGCGGCGGCGGGGAGGGTCACAAGCGAGTGGGGTTCGGGAAGCGCGGATTGCGCTGTGAAGCTTGCGGCGGTGAAAGTACGCGAGCCGGCTTCGTTCCAGAGGGGAGACTCGGTGGCTCGATCGCGGACAACCAGGGTTCCGGCGGCCAGGTCGCCGAGGCGCTGGTGTTGCCTGGTGACGAACATGGCGATGACGCCGACGACATAGAAGGACGGGATTTGGTCGATGTAGCGGATGAAGTTGCGCGCCATGGATTCGAAGATGCCGATGGGGCGGCCGGTCTGCTGGATGACGCGGATTTTGGCGATGCGCTTGCCGGGGGTCTGTCCGTTCCAGAAGGCCTCAAAGAGGGTGAAGTAGCCCCAGTTGAAGAGAAAGACGATAAAGATGACGATGGCGATGGCCCACTTCTCAGAGATCTGGGAGGCGGCATGGATGGCGGGGAGGAAGATGACCGCCAGGAGGATCAGGACCAGCAGTCCGGCGAACCAGAGGAGCATATCGATCAGCAGGGCGATAAAGCGGCTGCCGATGCCGGCAAGCGGCATCTCGATGGTCACGAGCTCGGGAGTATCGATGTTAAGCTGATCAGACACTTGGTTCATAGAACGTGGTTGACAGGACGGGGTTCATAGAACTGATTTCGTCGCACGGGTACCATGGCGCACATTCTATCCAATCAGTGGCTCGGAAAGCGCCGGCCTCACTGGGACCGGCTTGAAGTTCTGCTCGGCCAGGCGGATTCGACTGGATTGAAGCAGCTTTCCCGCGCCGAGTTGCAGGAGCTGGCGCTGCTCTATCGCCAAGTGGCCGCGGATCTGTCGGTATTGCGCCAGGATGCGACGGCGCGGACATACGCCGCGCACGTGAATCAGCTGCTGGCGCGGGCGCACCATATCATCTACTCGCGGCAGAAGACGAGCGTGGTGTCGTTGCTGCGGTTTCTACGCGATGAGTACCCGGTGATCTTCCAGCGCAACCTGGGCTACGTGGCGGCTTCGGTGCTGATTTCGGTGGCGTGCGGGGTGCTGGGGATGATTGTGACCAACACGCGGCCGGAGTTCATGCGGCACTTTGTAGGGCCGGAGATGATTGCGACCATGGAGCGCCACGAGATGTGGACGCACTCGATTGTGAGCGTGGCGCCGCAGATGACAAGCGCCATCATGACCAACAATCTTACCGTCAGCTTTATCACCTTTGCGGGGGGAATCACCTTCGGCGTGCTGACGGTCTATTCGCTGTTCCGAAACGGGATGCTGCTGGGAGTGATTGGAGCGGCGTGCCACCACTACGGGATGTCGCTGGCGCTGTGGAGTTTTGTGGCGGCGCACGGGTCGCTGGAACTGCCGTCGATTCTGATTGCGGGAGCGGCGGGGCTGCGGCTGGGGCGGGCGATGGTGTTTCCGGGGGGCTATCGCTGGAAGGACTCGATTGCCGCCGGGGGGATTGAAGCGACGCGGCTGGTGTCGGGCATTATTCCCCTGCTGGTGATTGCGGGATGCCTGGAGGGATTCTTCTCGCCGTCAGCGGCTCCGGTGTGGCTCAAGTTCACGATCGGCGGATTGCTGTTTACCCTGCTGAACCTGTGGCTGTTCCGGCCGGCGAAGAAGCCTGTCAGCCAGTAGCCCTCATCGCTGCAATGGTCGCCGTGGGAGAAGCGGGCGGGGTGACGGGCGGCGCCGGCCTGGTGTGATATCGGAAGTACCCAAGCCCTACGCGCATGTTGTGCACTACCGGTCCCGGAATCGTAATGGCGACGCAGATGCCCAGCATGGCGTGGGTGACAGCCAGCGGGTAGATGTTGCGGTGGCGCAGGAAGACGAAGCAGGCGCAGAGACCCCAGATCAGCGTGACCGGCGTGAGGATGGGATTGGGCAGGTGCGCGGCTGCGAAGATGCCCGCGGCTGCGACGGCGGCCCGTCTTTCATCGGCAAATAATTGCCGGAACCGGTAGAGAAAATAACTCTGCAGAAGGAACTGCTGGGCGAACGACCAAACGACATAGCCGCCGAAGGTCATGATCCAACCACGGCCGGTGAGCGGTTCGCGGAGCGTGTGCAACCGGGTGGCGAGGGCGACGGCAGCGGTGCCGAGAAGGATTGCCGCTCCCATGACCCAGGATGACGGCCAGAATCCGCCGCCGCGAAATCCTAGAGCGCTCCATCCCGGAAAGGCGCGCCAGACCGAGACGATGACCCAGGCGGTGGCGGCCGCGTAGAGCCATCGCTGCTCGGGCCTGGGCGTCCAGATGGTGGCGAGGATGAGGCCGTACGCGAGAGCGATGTCCGTCCTGGCGCGCAGGCGATTGGCGGCCGGCAGGGCCTCAGTCTGCGTGAGACGCAGGTGGGAATTCGTGGCTTGCGCGAAGCTCATGGTCGATCTCTGGATTCAGACTCAGGGGAAAGACGCCCTTCAGGCCCGAAGGTGTGCAGATCGCCCGAAGGCATGGCAGATCATAGGATGAGCTTTCGGAGACGGCGGTACACTGCTCGCGCGCAAATTGTCCGCCGGGCGTTCACTGCACGTCGATGGAAGCGATGGCCGGCATCGTATCGCGAGTCGGCGAGAGGGTGAGCGCGTTGTTTGCTCCCTGGTGGTCAAAGAGCGCCTGGACGAAGACGGCGCCGGGAGCCATGCCGGTGGGTGGAAAGGCAATGCGCGTGCCGACCTGCTCATTGACATGCAACTCGGCGAAGCGCGGGGCCTTGTCAGGGTTCGCGTAAGTGATGCGGAGTCGAGCCCAGTTGGAATGCGCGCCGACTTTGCTGAAGTGATAATCGCAGCCGCGGCAAAGCGGCTTGCCGGGGCCGACTCCGTCGGGCTTGAACTGAACCGCGGGAAGATCGGCCCCGCTGACGGCCAGCATCACGGCGTCGCCCCCTTTGACGTGCACCGCGAACGACTGGTTGAAGCTGCCGAGATCCGACCGCGACCAGACATCGCGCACGAGCATCTTTGCCTGTTCGGCAAGACCCAAGTCGGCAGCCTGGACTTCGACGTCGCGCTCGGCCTCGGTGCGATTGAGCAGCAGGACGGCACGTCGGCCGGGCATTGCGAGGGGCTTCGACCAGACCTGAACACCTTTGTCGTGCTCGGCGACCTTGACTGCCTGCAGCCCCGCCGCGTCCTGATCGATGGCCAGCACTTCAGGGTTGGTGAGAAGTTCGATGGTTGCGGGGGAGAGCCTGGCGAGATCCGCGCCGACGATCAACGGAGCGCCGGAGATGGCCCACAGGCTCATGTGTACGCGATTCTGGTTGTCGGTGAGGCCGGGCATGCCGATGACCATCATGTCGGGATCGTTGTAGGCGCCGGTGTGCTGCGCTTCGGGGTGAATGCCCTGGTCGAAGTTGGCGAGCATCTTGTCGAAGCTGGCCTTGCGTTCGGAGTGGTTGCCGGAGGCGACGATGGGGTCGACGATGTCGCCGCTGACGCGCCAGATGTCCGCGGGGGCTTCGCCGACGTGCGGAGCCCAGGTCCAGGGGCTTTGCTTGCCCCAGTTGCAGATGGAGTAGGCAAGGCGGTGGCCGGTGATCTTCTCGGCGCGGGCGATGGCGCGGGCGATCTCGGCATATTGCACGTCGGGGTCGAGATTTTCCTTGTCGCCGCCGCACCAGTCCACCTTGACGTAGTCGAATCCCCATTTGGCGAACTGGAGGAAGTCCTGTTCGTAATGGCCCTCGCTGCCGACGTCGCGAAACGCCGGACCCAGGTCGGGGGTCATGCTGCAGCCGTCCTTGCCGGCGTCGGTGTAGATGCCGGCCTTGAGGCCGAGATTGTGGATGAAGTGCACGATGCTTCCCATGTCGCCGGGCTTGTCATTGAGGGCAACCGGCGGCCACGCGTTGTCGTTGATCACGATGTTGCCGTCGGCATCGCGCTTGCCCAGCCACCAGCCTTCGTCGATGTTGACGTATTGGTAGCCGGCTTTCTGCATGCCATTTGTGGCCATCGCCTTGGCCTGATCCATCACGATCTGGGCGTTCACGGTGTTGGAGAAGCTGTTCCAGGAAGACCAGCCCATGGGCGGCAGAGGCACGGCAATCTGACGAACTGGGGATTGCGGCTGTGCCTGGACAATCGCGACAACCGTCGCCGCCAATGCTGCGAGGCATACGGTCGCGCGTCGTACTTTTTTCGAAGTCACCGTTTTACACCTTCACGAAGATCTTCCTTCGGTAGAGGAACCATACGGGGATAAAGCAAACGGCGGTGAACGAAATGGACCAGCCGAATGCCGCCCATCCGGGATCGGGAATGTGCGCGAAGATGTGGGTGAAGAGGTACTGGTTCAGGGAGACGGTGCGGTCTCCGCTCGGGACTTTGATCAACCCCAGCACGCCGGGGAGCAGTTCACTGAACATGTAAGCGACGATGGCGTTGGAGCCGAAGACAAGCCAGGGAAAGGTCCATCCCTTGCGCCAGCCGCGGAGTTCGATCGCCCAATATGCCAGCGCCATCAGCGCGAGCGAATAACCGGCGGCGACCAGGACATAGGAACTGGTCCACATCTTCTTGTTGAGCGGGAACCAGATCGACCAGAAGTAGCCGAGCACGAGACAGCCGACGCATCCTGCAACGAGGCCGAGCGCCTTGGCTTTTACGGACCGCTCGGCGCGGAGCCAGAGGCCGGTGAGCATGCCCAGCAACGCGGTGCCGATGGCGGGAATATCGCTGAGGAGGCCTTCAGGATCGCGGGTGTTGTGGGTGGTGAACTCCTCGTAGAGATGGCCGGGCATGAGGTGGCGATCGAGCCAGGCAACCAGGTTGAGGTCCTTGTCGAGGAAGGGGATGTCGCGGCCAGGCATGCCGGCGCCGGGGACGGTGACCCAGCGAACCAGGATCCAATAGCCCACGAGGCAGGCGACCAGGACGGCGATCTTGCTGGCTGCGCCGCGGTCCCAGAGATAGAAAAGGCCGACGACGAGGTAGCAGACTCCGATGCGCTGCAGCACTCCGTAGAAGCGCAGGTGATCGAGGGCGAAGAACGGGAACCCGTTGACGATGATGCCGAGCAGAATCAGGACGACTGCGCGCTGCACGGTGTGCCAGGCCAGTTGGGCGCGGGTGGCGCCGCGGGCGAGTCGCGATTCGAAGGCAAAGACCACGGATACGCCGACCACGAAGACGAAGGTAGGGAAGACGAGGTCGGTGGGGGTGAGGCCGATCCAGTCGGCGTGGTTCATGAAGTGCCAGGAGCCACGACCCCCGTTATTGTTGACCATGATCATGAAGGCGATGGTGATGCCGCGGACGACGTCGAGCGACACCAGGCGCTTGAACGAAGTCTGAACGGGATTCGTGATGGTGGAGGGCCTTGGCTGAGCAAGGCTGGAATTCGTCACTGCCAATCTCCGTGTTGGTCTGATGCACCTCACCTTACGCGCAAAGGGTGGGGTTCGCCAAGTGAAGTGATGGAATTGCTGGCCAGAGGTACGGTAAAGGCATCAAGACCCGGATCTCGTCGACCCGGGCCTTGATGAAGATGCTGTCATTTGGGCTATCGAACTTGAAGCGTGAGCGTGGTTGTATGGGTCTGACCGCCGCCGGTGGCGGTGATGGTCAGAGGGTAGGTTCCTCGCGCCGCGCTGCGAGAGACGGTCAGGTTGAAGTCCGTGGTTCCCGAGCCGGGTGCGCCGATGCTGGCAGGGGTAAAGTAGCCGGTCACGCCGGAGGGGAAGCCTGAGGCGGAGAACGAGATGGCCGAGTTGAAGCCGCCCGAAACGGAGGTGGTCACGACCGCGTAGCCGCTCTGTCCGCGGTAGAGATAGCCGGAACTGGGCGACACCGAGACGGTGAAGGAGCCCGACCCGGGCGCGGTGACCGTGAGCGAAACGGTAGTGGTGTGGGTAATGCCACCACCTGTGCCGGTAACCGTGATGGTGTAGGTTCCTGCGGCGACCGTCGAGGCTACACCGATGGACATGGTGGACGAGCCGGAGCCGGGTGCGGCGATCGACGTCGGATTGAAGCCGACGGTCACGCCACTGGGCTGGCCGGTGGCGGAGAGTGCGATGGCAGAGTTGAATCCGCCGGAGACCGTGGTGCTGATCGTGGAGCTGCCGTTCTGGCCCTGCAGCACGGAAACCGAACCGGGCGAGGCGAAGATGCTGAACGAGGGCGAGGACGACGAACCACCGGTCAGAGCGGCGATGAGGCCGGCGCTGGGGCTGCCCCAGCCGGTGACGAGGTCATACCCTGTCACGGCGGAGTAGCTGCCTGAAGTGCCGCTGGTGATGTCGTGGAAATCCGCCGCATACTGCGAACCCACGTTCTGCTGGTAGATGGTGGGGTTGATAAAGCCAATGGTCGAGGAGCCGTTTGCGACCAGTTGCTGATTGACGAGTGCGATGTAGCCGGCCCACATGGGAGCGGCGAAGCTGGTGCCGCCGTAACTGTTGGCGGTGCAGGTGGTCTGGTCCGCGCAAACGTAGAAGGTGAAGTTGGCGTTCGCGGAGACGTCTGGGCCGTTACGAAGGGTGGTGGACCCCTTGTTGCTGGAGTTGATGACGCCGGCTAGCTTTTGCCACGATGGGATGGCGATGCCGTCGGGGCTGATGCCGCCGCCGCTGTCGACCCACGCGGTTTCCGATTGCCAGGGGCCAGCCGCGCTGGCGGTGACCAGGTCGGTGCCGCCCACGGAGACTACGTTTGCATCGTCGGCCGGCCATGCTTCATTTCGGGATGACCACGTGGAACTGTCACCGCTGGCGGCGAAGAAGTTCTGTCCCTGCGACGCCATCTTCTGGAAGTAGGGGTCGAGTGTGCTGGGGTCGGCAGGAGTCCATCCCCAGGAGCAGCCGATGGAGGTGGGCAGGGGGTTGTGGATGGTCATGGCCCCGATGATGGCCGTATCCGTGTTGCCGATGTACATCTCGAGGCCGGCGAGTCCCGGCGCCATGCCGAGGGCCTGGGTCATGTCCAGGGTCTGCTCGGTATCGTCGCAGGCAGGATAGGTGCACCCGGTGCTGGAACCGTCGGTGGAAATGAGCGTGACGGGCACGTTGTTGGTCTGGTGCGCGTTGTTGAAATAGGTGGTAAGGTCGGCGAGGTCGGTGCCGAGGTATTCGAACAGACCCACGTGTTGCCCGGCACCGGTCAACGCAGTGCCTCCGTAGTAGGCGGCGCGCATGTCGCTGCCCAGGAACGAGGCGGATGGCCCGGAACCGGTGGTCGCGTGTGTCACCACCTGGTCGGGGTAGATGCCGTGGGCGGCGGCATAGTCGCTCTTCTTCACGTAACGCGGCTGCGGGATGGAGTAATTGTCGAGCCCCGACACATGCCACAGGTTGAACGGCAGGTTGTGGGAGGGCTCCTGGTCGGGAGCAAAGAAGATGCGGTTTTCCGTAGGATGCTGATAGGTCTTCAGGTTGATATGGAACGCGGTTTCAATGGCCCCCACCGTTCCCTTGATCTCAACGTTCATGCTGTCGCGTGAGCCGCCCACCACGGAGAGCCCGTATTCATTGGCGA
Source organism: uncultured Acidobacteriota bacterium (assembly GCA_963744185.1). Lineage (GTDB taxonomy): Bacteria > Acidobacteriota > Terriglobia > Terriglobales > Acidobacteriaceae > Telmatobacter. The sequence goes on from CAVUSR010000008.1 coordinate 138,596, forward strand.
AGCGGAGGACCGCGTTGTACTGCTCGACCGTGGGACCGAAGCGAGCGGTGAATTCCGTCGGCGTAAGAAAGTGCCGGTAGTTCGCGCTCTTGGGATTGTAAAGGTCGCCGAGAAAGCTTTTGAGTCCCTGCGGGTCACGAAGGGGAAGAACGACGTTGATCTGCAGGAGTTGAGTTTGGGGAAGGCGGCCGACGGGGCGCGCTTCGCCATTGCGAACGGCGTCCCGGACGTGATGTGTCATGACGGATTGTGCAAGGGCGGAGGTCGAAACGATCAGACCCACGGCAACACTTGCAAGGATCTTCAACATTGGTTTGCGTGTCACGGTTACTCCTTGAAAGGTAGGGGATGGGAACCTTTGGGCGATGAGCCGAGACGCCCAGGTGTTGCCGCATTGTGCGGTAAGAGCCGGGATCCTGTCCAGAGCCCGAAAGACCAATGCGTTGTCGGTATCAACCAGCAATGCAGTGAGGTTAAAGCTTGCGGTCGAGCAGCTTGCTCGATAGGACCCCTGCCAACTGCTACACTCCCCCTTCAGGGAATTTCCAACTTTGTTGTGTATGCGCCTTGGAGGCACGCCATGCCCGAGTTCCAGCCTTTTGTACCGGCCGATCAGAACCCGCCCGAGTTCACGTTCCGGGCCCTGCTGCTGGGTTCGCTCTTCGGCATCATTTTTGGCGGTGTCACCGTTTATGTGGGGCTAAAGGCCGGTCTCACCGTCGCGGCGTCCATTCCCATTTCGGTGCTCTCCATCAGTATTCTGCGTGCCTTCGGGCGGGCATCGATCCTGGAAAACAACATTGTGCAGACCACTGGAAATGCGGGCCAGTCGATCGCCTCGGGCGTCATCTTTACTCTTCCGGCGCTGATCTTCCTTGGGTTCGACCTGGAATACTCGCGGATCTTTCTGTTGGCACTGATTGGGGGCTGGCTCGGCGTGTTGTTCATGATTCCGCTGCGCCGCCAGTTGATCGTGGAAGAACACGGCGTCCTCACCTACCCGGAAGGGACTGCTTGCGCGGATGTGCTGATCGCCGGTGAAAGGGGCGGGTCGCTGGCCAGCCGCGTGTTCTTCGGGCTCGGCCTGGGCGCGATTTATACGCTGTTTCAGAACGACAATATCTTCAAGGCGTGGCCGGGCACGCCGGAGTTTCAGCCCGATTTCGGGCCGGCGCACATCCTGAAGGGCGCGTCGATCAAGGCCGATGCAACCCCTGAGTACCTGGGGGTGGGTTACATTATTGGGCCGCGCGTGGCGGGGGTCATCTTCGCCGGCGGCGTGTTTTCGTGGCTGGTGCTGATGCCCCTGATTTACTTCTTTGGCAAGGCGCTGCCAAATCCGATTTATCCGGGTACGATTCCGATTGCCGCAATGGGGCCGAGCCAGTTGTGGTCAACCTACATCCGGCCCATGGGAGCAGGGGCAGTGGCTGCCGCGGGGCTGATCACGCTGCTCAAGACCGTCCCCACCATCCTGAATGCGCTGACTGCCGGCTTCAGGAACATGCGCCCGGGTTCTGCGGCCAAGGCCACGCCGATTCGGACAGAGCACGATCTCTCGATGAGCGTGGTGGTGCTTGGATCGCTGTTGTTGGTCATCATCATGTTTCTGTTTCTGCAGTTCAAGCCGGTGCCGGGGGCCTACGTTGGATGGGCTGCGAACCTTGCGGCCTCGTTGCTGGTGGTGGTTTTTGGATTTCTGTTCGTGACCGTGAGCTCGCGGATTGTGGGGCTGATCGGAAGCTCGGCGAGCCCGGTCTCGGGCATGACGATCGCCACGCTGATGGCGACAGCGGCGATCTTCCTGGTGCAGGGCTGGACGGCGCCGGCGTTTGGAGCCTTGGCCATCACCATCGGCGGCGTGGTGTGTATTGCGGCGTCGAACTCCGGCGACACGTCGCAGGACCTGAAGACCGGCTACCTGGTTGGGTCTACGCCATGGAAGCAGCAAGTAGCGCTCATGATCGGCGTGGTGGTGTCGACCATCGCAATCGGCTTCACGCTGAACCTGATGAACACGGGCCTGCAGCAATTTCGCGTCGCTTCGCAGCCGTGGGATTTGAACGCGCCGCATGCGGGCGTTGCGGTGCAGAACGATACCAGGCGTCTCCCGGAGAAGTTTCCGGTGATCGGCGCGGACAAGGCGACGACCGAGCACCACAAGAGCGAATACGTGGTGTTGAATGCGGTGGGATCGTCAGAGCTGGCGGACGGCAAGTATCTCTACTCCCCGGCGAGCGGAAGGATTGAAGTGCAGTGGATCCAGGGCATCGGCAGTGAAAAGGCAGCGGCACCGCAGGCGCGCCTGATGGCCACGGTGATTAACGGCATCCTGAGCCGCAAGCTGCCCTGGGGCCTGGTCATGATGGGCGTGTTCCTGGTGATCGGGGTGGAGTTGCTGGGCATCCGCTCGCTTTCCTTCGCGGTGGGCGCGTATCTTTCCATCGGCACCACGCTTGCTATCTTCTGCGGCGGCGTAGTGCGATGGCTGGTGGAGCAGGCCGCGGCGCGCGCCGGCGGAGATGTCGCCGAGGCGGAGAGCGAGATATCGCCCGGTTCGCTGTACGCTTCGGGTTTGATTGCGGCGGGCGGCATCGTCGGCTTGCTGGGCGTGGCGCTCAAGGGCTATGAGACCACGGTCGGCAAAGGCGACATCCTTAACTTCCCGCATACGTTTCTCGACAACACCGGCGTGTCGGTAGTGGCGTTTCTACTGCTGGCGTTCTCGCTGTATTACTTTGCGCGCAAGCCGCTGAACAAGTAGCGAGGGCCGCGGCCTCTCATCTCCCGCGCGGTTTTCATCTGCTAATGATGTATGATGATTGATGCGTGATGATTCGAGAGGGCTGCCGTGAGAACGACTCTATCCATTGACGATGACATTCTTGCTGCGGCTAAAGAGATAGCTGCTACGGAGAGAAAGAGCGTGGGTGATGTAATCTCGTCGCTCGCGAGAACGGCTCTTCGTCCCCCATCCTCCGCGCACCGCACCCGCAACGGCGTTCCTCTGCTGGCTGTTCGTTCAGGGTCGAAGAGAGTGACGTCGGATTTGGTTCGTCAACTGCAGGAAGAGGTCGAGTGACGCGCTTCCTGCTCGACGTGAATGTGCTCATCGCATTGATCGATCCTGCGCATGTGCAGCATGATCGAGCGCACAAATGGTTTGCGGCTCAAGGAAAGCGGGCGTGGTCGAGCTGCCCTCTTACAGAGAATGGGGTCGTTCGCATCCTGGCGAACCCGCGATACCCCAATTCCGTGGGAACTCCCGCCGCCTCAGCAGAATTGCTCGGGACTCTCTGCGAACTGAATGGCCACGAGTTCTGGCCCGACGATGTCACTATATTCGACTCCAAGCGCATCGATCGATCCCGGCTCCTCGAGTCAGGCCAGGTCACTGACACCTATCTTCTTGCCCTGGCCGACGCACATCATGGAAAGCTGGCCACCTTCGATCGTCGTCTTGTGACTAGCGCCGTAGTCAACGGGGCTAAGGCGCTTCACATTATTGCGTAATGTCTTCGCCAGGTGACCGAGGTACTGCGCTGAAGCTTCTAAAACTGAAGCTTCAGCGCAAGCTGCAACTGTCGCGAGGTCGTCGACGTTGCAGTCATCACCCCGGCCGTCGGCGACAGCGCCGCGGCCGTGGCGGGTTTGGCGGGCGTGGGACCAGTGCTGAAGACCACGGGGTTCGGCGTGGTGAAGTTGGTGTGGTTCAGCACATTGAAGTACTCCACCCGAAACTGCGCGCGCAGGAATTCCCACACCTTGGCGTTTTTCACCAGCGACAGATCAAGATTCGTCAGCCCGGGTCCGCTCAACGAATCGCGGCCCGCGTTGCCGAACGTGCCCGGGTAGGGCGCGGTGAATGCCGAGGGATTGAACCACTGCGTAGGAGTCTTGGGGTAGAGCGTTCCGCTGAAGTTGGGGTTCAATTGCGGACGCGCCGGGTTCCGCGAGTCTCCGTTTCCGGTCGGGTTGTAGCCAAGCTGCGGAGAGAACGGGAAGCCCGTCTGGAGGATGGCGATGCCGCTGAAACTCCAGCCGCTGACGATCTGGTCTTCCAGCGTCGATACGTTTGCCAGTGCCCGATGCCCTCGTCCCAACGGCAGATCCCAGGTCCCGTTAATGGCGGCCGCGTGGGCGACGTTCGTAGCAGCCAGCCCGTAGTCCACCTTGGGATTGCCAGGGAAGGAGACGAAGGCGGGCGTATTCGCCGACACGCTGGTGTTCCAGGCTGATCCGTCATCGAGATTCTTCGACCACGTATAAACTCCGCGCAGTTGAAGACCATTTGCGTATTGGCGGTGCACATCCACTTCCAGGCCGTTGTAGTTCCCGGTGCCTTCCGAGACCCACGAGGTGGAGTTGGCCAGCTTGGGATTGGCGAGAGCCGTGTTGGGATAGTAGACGGTGCCCGATGGCAAAGACCCCGGGCACTGGGGAGCCGGGCAAACTACGGAAGCAGGCGTGTTCTGGTCCTCGGAGAGGATCTGATGATATCCATGGGACCCGATGTATCCAACCGTGAGAGTCGTACGGGGAGCGACCTCCTGCTCGATCTTCAGATTCCACGACAGCACGGTAGGGGTGGCGATATCGCGCTGCACGTTGCTGGGAGAGACAAGGCCCCCGGTTGCCGAAGCCGTTGACAGCGTGGGCAGCTTACTCACGGTGGTGTTGCTGTACGAGAGCGTGGTGTTGAACGGCGCCGTCTGATCGAGGCGATAATCGAGCGTATCCAGCAACGCCCGATGCAGGCCGAAACCGCCCTTGATCACCGTCTTGTCCTTCCCCAGAAAATCGTAAGCAAAGCCGACGCGTGGCTCGGGAAGGAACTTAGCCCGATTATCACTCAGCGCCGAACTGCCAACCGTTGGCGTGCTGTTCATGACTCCATTGGTGAAGTCATAGTTTGACGCGCGGTTCTGCACTTCATTCCAACCGTTTGAGGATTCAACGCGAAGCCCGGCGCGCAATTCCAACTGGGGCGTCACCTTCCATGCGTCTTCAACGAACCCCGCGCTGAAGAGCGACCGCCAGCCCAGTTCTGTGGGCGCTGGAACGATGGTGTATTTGGAAACCGCGCCGGTTTCAAAGGCTGCCAGCGTCGTGAATGACGCCTGCCCATATTGGTTCTGGGCGAGAAAATCGTTCGACTGCAAACGCTGCAGCCAGGCGCCCGCTTCGACCTGGTGCTTTCCGCGGGTCCAGTAGATGTGGTCGTCCACCGTGAACAGATTGCGGGCGGTGGTATTGTTGCTGCCGGTGTTCGCGCCTGCCAGCGTGATCTGCGAGGCGCCGTTCGATGCGGTGCTGCCGGAGATCACAATCGCGCCAATGGGCCCGCTCGGCGTCCAGCCGGGAACCGATCCGCTTACCAGGCTGTTGAAATAGAATGCCGCGCGCGAATAGCCCACGCGCAGGGTGTTCAGGAAATTGGGAGAGAACACGTGCTGTTCCTGCGCGCTCAGGACCTGTTCCCGCAGGCGCTCGTAAATCGACGAGTAGGGATTCGCCGAGGGAGTCGTGGCATCGCTGTCGTCCACCGTGTAGACGCCGAAGAGCAAGTCGTTCGCGGTGAGATTGTCGTCGATGCGCGTGGTTCCAAAGTCTTCGCGCACCCGCTGGGTAGGATTCGAAAATGCCTCCGCGATTCCGCTGCCTAATTCCGTGGTGCCCACCGGCCACAAGGCAAGCAGCGGCTGGACACTGGGCACTGTGGCCGCGCGTGCCGCGGCATCGGGAACAAAGGTGACATCGCTCAACCCGAGGCGCTGGCGATAGCCTTCATAATTGGCAAACCCGAAGAGCTTGTCATGCCGCAGCGGGCCGCCGATCGCCGCGCCAAAATCGTTGCGCTGAAACTCCGGAATCTGCGCCTGATCGAAGAAGTTGCGAGCATCCAATGCGCTGTTGCGCAGAAACTCATACATCGAACCGTGCAACTGGTTGCTGCCGGAAGCGGTAATAATCGACACTTGCGCCCCCGTCCGTTTGCCGTAGTTCGCTCCGTAAGAGTCGGTTACCACGTTGAACTCGCGGACGGCTTCCACGCCCAGCAACTGGCCGCTTGTGTCCGCCGGGAGTGACATTGATCAACGACGCCCCCGTGTACTCAATGCCATTGAGCAGAAACAGATTGTCCTGCGGACGGCGTCCCGAGACGGAAAACATGTTGCCGACCGAGGAGTTCGACGTTCCCACGCCGCCGGAGCGCTGGGTGGTGTAACTCACCGACGCGGGATTGAGCTGCAAGAGCTGGTCGAAGCTCCGGCCGTTGAGGGGGAGTTCCTTCACCTGCCGCTCATTCACCAGGCCCTGCACCTGTAGGGTCGAGGTGTCCACACTCACGGGTGTGTCGGCTACGGTGACCTCCTGGGCGACCGTACCCAGCGACAGGGTGAGATGCAGGTGGACGCTCTGACCCACTGTGAGCGCGATGCTGGTGCGCTTCTGCGGGGAGAATCCGTCCTTGGTCACGGTTACCGAATACACTCCGACCGGAATGGAGGGAGCGGAGAATGTGCCGTCACCTGCGGTGGCCAAGCGGCGCTCCAATCCAGTTTCCTGGTTGTGAATCAGAACCGTAGCTTGGCCCACGGTGGCGTTGCTCTGGTCCACAACGTCGCCGGCGATGGTGCCGCCCACCAGTTGCCCGCGAAGCATCGGCGCCCCGATGGACAAGGCCAAGAACAAAACGGAAAGGCGAACGAGCGTGGAGATCTTCAAATCCCGAATGAAATAAAGCCTGAATAGCCGCATGACTGGCTCCTGAAAAGGTGAAATCGATGTCTGTTTTATGAGGGGGGAAGGATGGGACGCGAACTCAGCGACAACAACAGGATGCTGCGCGCGCAATGGGGCAGCAGTTATCAGCCGAACGGCGTTGCAACAGGAAGGTCAAACCTGCACTCCTGAACGTTTTGGTTGGTGAGAAATTTCTACCCACCGTGGCGGCGGGAGAGAACGACTGCGGAATCTAGCGCGAACAACAACAGCCCGCGTGTGCCATGAAAGCACAACAACAGGTCATCGGCTGGCTGGATGCAATCTTCACATTATGAAATTAGCATGTTGCGCGCTGAGAGGCAACTCCAACATTGGGTCTTCACAGACTCGAGGTCTGCAGTTGTCCTGCCGGTCTGCCGAAACTCTCATTTTAAGGATGTCATCGTATTGAGCGCCTTCGCGGCAACCGCGGAGGGCAGCGGCGCATATCCCAGGTACGCGCACTGCTTCTGCCCCGAGGTGAGCATCCAGTTCACCAGCCCCGCGATCGCCATCTTCTTCTGCTCGTCGAGACCCTGAGCAGGAATCAGCAGCCACGTAAAGGTGCTGATGGGGTAGGCATCCTTCTTCGACGAGTTAAGGATGGAGAATACCTGGTCGCCGGACCGGGCCGCATCCGCTGCCGCAACCGTGATGCTCGACAAGTCGGCCTTGATGAATTGCCCTGCCGGATTCTCAACCTGTGCGAGGTTCAGTTCGTGATGGACGGCGAAGATCAGCTCCACATAGCCAATCGCATTAGAAGTCCTCTGCACGGTTTCGGCTTCTCCGTCATTTCCCGTCGCTTCCGCTCCGGTGGGCCATTGCACGCGGGAACCCGCGCCCACCTTCTTCTTCCATTCCGGGCTCACGAGTGAAAGGTAACTGGTCCACACAAAGGTCGTGCCGCTGCCGTCGGAGCGATGAACCACGGTGATGGCGGCGTCGGGCAGTCGCGCCCCTCGATTGATGGCCCGGATGCGTGCGTCGTTCCATTTGGTAATAGCACCGGAATAAATACCCGCCAGGAGAGCCGGCGTCAGGCGGAGATCATCCACTCCAGGGATGTTGTAGATAGGCACCACGCCGCCCACCACGGTGGGTATGGCGGTCACATGGAGTTGAGAAAAGGAAGCGTCTCCGGTTGGCGGCATGTCGGAGGCGGCAAAGTCGATCTTGCCCCCGGCGAGCTGCTGCACGCCCGCTTCCGACCCGATGGCATCGTAAGTAACGGGAATGCCGGAGGACTCGAACCACTTCATGTAAAGAGGCGCCGCCAGCGTGCTGCCGGCCGCGTGTAGTTGCGCATGCGCGGTCACCCCCGGGATGGTGGCCGGCGCGGCTCCAGTCTCGATTCCCCGCAGCGCTTCCATCAGGCGCGAAACCGCTTGGTCGGCGAGATTGTCGGTGATGCTGGAGGAGCGGAACCGGCTCGGTGTTACAAGATACGACCACAGCATCTGCCCCGCGGGACTTGCTAGTTCCACGGAGAGGTATCCGGCGTAGGTTATGACGCGGTAGCTCCTGGAGCGTGGATTGATCGAGTACGCGCCTGTCGCCCAGATGCTCGAGCTTCCCCGCAGGGTGACGTCCGCATCCGTACCGGTCGAAACGCGGAGACGCGGATATTTCCGCAGCCGTTCAACAATGTGGCGGCGAAGCATTTCGGCGTTCGCTCCGTCGCCCATCGAGCCTACAGCGATGGTGTGAATGCTCGTCGGGACAGAGTGAGCCTGTGCCGCCGTTAGAAGAGCCACGGCCAACACCGTCACCGGAGACAGAAGCTTCAGGTTGGCGACGAAACCCGAAGTCTTCCGGAACGGCATTTGGATCGATTGCACCGTTGAATTTCCCTCCGGGACTATCCTGCAACACGTTTTACGCAAATTTGATGAAACGAATCGATCACACGGAGGCTGCTTTCCCGAAATGCGGGTCTGTTTTCTTTCTGTGGAGCTATCCTTGAAGTCAGCATGAATACCGCAGTTCAGACTCCTCCCGCCATTTTGGAGCAGCAATTCGGCAGTGACAACTACGCGGGCATCTGTCCCGAGGCCTGGGCGGCCATGGACGAAGCCAACCGCGGCTTCGCGCCATCGTACGGCGATGACCCCTGGACCGAGCGCGCTTCCGACGCATTCCGCACGTTGTTCGAGACCGATTGCGACGTCTTTTTCGTGTTCAACGGCACGGCGGCCAACTCGCTCGCCTTAGCCTCGCTCTGCCAGTCGTATCACAGCGTCATCTGCGCCGACACGTCGCACGTGGAAACCGACGAATGCGGTGCCCCCGAGTTCTTCTCCAACGGCTCCAAACTCCTCGTCGCTCAGTCCGAAGACGGCAAGATCACGCCCGAGTCCATCCACGAACTGGCCACCAAGCGGCAGGATATCCACTATCCCAAGCCGCGCGTCGTCACCATCACGCAGTCAACGGAGATGGGCACGGTTTTCTCGCGCGACGAGGTCCAGGCCATCTCCGAAGCCAGCAAGGCCCACGGACTTTCTCTGCACATGGATGGCGCGCGCTTCGCCAATGCCTGCGCGCATCTCGGATTATCGCCGGCGGAGATGACCTGGAAAAGCGGTGTGGACGTGCTCTGTTTTGGCGGGACCAAGAATGGGCTCGCCATCGGCGAAGCGGTTCTCTTCTTTGACCACAAGCTTGCCGCTGATTTCGATTACCGCTGCAAGCAGGCCGGCCAACTGGCTTCGAAAATGCGCTTCCTCGCAGCGCCCTGGATCGGCATGCTGGAAAGCGGTGCGTGGCTGCGCAATGCCGCGCACGCCAATCGTTGCGCCACTCATTTCGCGCGTGAGATTGCCGGCATCCCAGGCATCCGCATCGCTGCACCGGTTGATGCGAATGCAGTCTTTCTCATGACATCGGAGCAGGTGCTCGATAAACTGCGCTCGCGCGGATGGCGCTTTTACACCTTCATCGGCGGAGCGGCGCGCTTTATGTTTGCGTGGGATTCGGATTTGCGCCGCGTAGACGAATTGGTTCGCGACCTTAGGGCATGTGCCGGGTAGTCAGTGCGTGGTCGCAAGGTGCGTCAGGTGCCACGCCAACCAGACCCCGCAAGCCAGGACGGCCGCCGCGATTTCAAGCCTCAGAAAGAGTCGCATGTCCTGGGCTTCAGCCTGGTCGTCGTTTATTCTGACCCGAGACCGGCGCGAAGGGAACTGGTAAATCCTGGCCGGGCAAATCCTGATTGGGTCAATCCTGGTCGGCTGACCATTTCGCACCGCCCGGTCTCCCGCCACGTTCCCGGCGATCTCGTCTGACTCCGACATGTGCAGGATTCTGGCCTTCAAGGCTTGTGTCACCCCGTGAGAACCGTCACTCCTCATTTACAGCGTGGCTTTCAATGACGAAATCTCCCCGAAATCTTCTAACGGGATTCCGCAGCTTGTCTTTGCTCCCGGGCACTCGGGTTCAACGAATGCAGAGATCCAACCGTTTTTTGCTATTTCTGAGAGATTGCTATGGCCTGCCATCCGTCGAACGCGCGCGGAAGACGACCTTTAACTCGCGCCGCCAATGTTCGCTAACCGCAATCAATTCCCACTCGATTTGCGGAGCCAGGTAGCCCAGAACTATCGCGTTGGCGGGGTGAATGCGAAGTGCCGGCGCGGCGAGCAGCAGCCGCGGAGGTAGCGGCGAAACTTCGGCGCCCGTGAAGTAACCCATCTGCTCAAAGGCAGACACGACGCGCCCCGCCGCCCCAGCCTTCCGATCCTCATTGAGAGCGCGCACACGAATCCAGTAATCGAGCGCCTGCATCGGCAACTGCAGGTCTTCATCTGCCTTCAATTCGATCACTGTCAACCGTCCATTACGGTCGAGGGTCAACAGGTCAAGCATGCCGCGTTCGCCGCTGGAGAGCGCAGGCACCTGCGAGTAGACGTGGTCGCTGCGAAGGCTAGGAAGAAAGTCCGTCATTTCAGTGCGCAGGCGCGACTCAAGCCAATGTTCGGGCTGCATGCGGAACAACGGGTCGGCATGCGCTCCTTCGGGATGCCGGCTTTGAAACAGGCGGCCAAACAGATCACGGCACATCGGGTCGGTCTCGTCGGTCAAAGGCGTTTCGTGGGCTCCGGCCCCAAATGTTACCTCGTCTTCCTGGGCAAACGATCGTTCGGCCACGCCATGCCGCACCCGCGCAAACTCCAGCCCATGCAGCAGGATGCCCACCTCCGTCGCCGATCGCGGAAGCACTTCCACCCGCGCTCGCGATTGCTCCGGCACCATCTCGAGGATCCGGTCGAGTCCCGCGCGGCATCGCTCGATGGCGGCCTTGGGCGCGAAGGCGTGCACCAGGCGCGATTCCACGTTGCCCGTGTCGCGGAAATCCACCGGCGTGAGTTCTTCACTGCGCTCGTCGAGTGTGAACAGCCTGAAATCCGCGGCGCCATGATTGAGCCACGCCATGCGTTCCGCGGTGGTGCGCCACGCGCCTGCCGGAACCACCACGATCAAGCCGCCAAAGTGCCGTCGCGTTTCGCTATGGTTGCGGCAGTAGTCGAGCCAGAGAACACCGATGGTCAGCACCCCGTCGATGGTGGCGCCCGTCTCCGCTGCCCCGACCCCGATGACCGCATCCGCATTGGTGCCCTTCAACAGCCGCCCCCGCGTGTACGCCGGACCAAAGCTGTGCTCCAGGTCCATCGCTGAGCGCATGCCATCCACTTTCGAGCCGGCGAACGCCCGCGCCAGCACGCGCTCCAAAAGCTTTTGATAGTTGCGCCGCGCCGAGTCGCGCGCCGTGGGTGTGCGGCGCTCGCTGCTCGGCACCAGTTCCAGCATCTGTGGTTTCGGAGCCCCCATGCGGCGCGTCATCACGCGGAGGCACTGCGCGCGCACCTGCAGGTCGACGACGGTACGCATCAGGTTGCGCTCTTCATTCCAAAGCTGCAGAAGGCAGCGGCCATGCGACTCCGTCACGGAATAGCGCGCAGTGCGCATGTCGAAAAGGACGCGCCCGTCTTCGAGTACCGCGGCCGCCGGATGCTCGGTGAGATACTCCTCGATCCGCTGCACCAGTTGTTCGGGCGCGACGCGCTCGTGTTCAGAGTCCGATCCGGCTTTGCGGGGCGGCGACACGCCTTTCCCGGCAGTCATCGACTATTGCCAGCCCAAGCGCTCGCGGAGCCTGGTGATGTGCGCGGTATGGTGGCGCGAGTGCCAATCGTAAAGGGCGAGATTCCCGGCCAAAGTCACGGGCCCGCGCTCCGGGTGTTTGAACGACTTCTCGAAGTCGGCTTCCGACATGGCCTCGAGAAGCGCGACAAGGCGCGCGTGCACCGCGCCGGTGAGGGCGAGGGAGACTTCCACCGGCATCCCGCTGTCCGGCAACCGCGCCCACGCGGCCTCGTCATAGGCTGTAATCGTTGGTGAATCTTCGGTGAGCGCCAACTTGAACCGGATGTAGGAGTTCATGTGGCTGTCCGCCACGTGATGCACCACCTGGCGCACCGTCCAGCCGCCGTCGCGGTAGGGCGTGTCGAGCTGACGGTCGTCGAGTCCGTGAACGGCCGCGCGCAGCCGCCCGGGCAGCCGCCGCAGGGTTTCAATTTGTTCGACGCGGGTGCCTGCCGCGGCAGAATCGAAGCGGCCAACGGGATAACGGAGTTCGTCCAAGTCTGTCATGGCACGAACCTATCACGGTCTGCCGCGAGAGACGCAGAGCCGGAAAGGAAGTTGTAGGGCGCCGGCGCCGAGATCATGCAAGCTGACTCGATGCCGGGCGCCTGGGTTATGCAGTCTTGTGATAAGCGGTTTTATGGGCGGCGTGGTGGTGACGATGATGGTGCTTCTTGGCGGCAAAGGCCGGGGCGGCAAACACCATCACCAAGAGAACGGCGGTGATGATTTTCTTCATGGCTTGACTCTAGCACCGACTCAATTTCGAGGGTATGACAGAAATGGGGTAGAAGTGTGAAGAGTGGACCAAGAGAGGAACGGGTGCGGTTTCGGGTCGGTCACAGGTTTTGCGCAACTCCGAGTGCGGCGTAGCCCAAGGAGGCGTAAACTGACAAGTACGATGAGTGCAACCGCTGCTGCCTTCCCTGCTCCCAGTCACAACCGCTATTTTTTTGAGAAATTTGGCATCACCGAACGGCTCCTTGAGCGCTGCCTGGGCGAGGCTCTCTCCGCCGGTGGCGATTACGCCGACCTTTACTTTGAGTCGGTCACGGCCATTTCGCTCGGCGTCGACGAGCAGATCGTCAAGTCCGCGAGCCAGGGCACCAGCGCCGGCTGCGGTATCCGCGTGCTCTCCGGCGAGCGCACCGGCTACGCCTACACTGACAATCTGAATTCCGACCGGCTGCTGCACGCCGCCAAAACCGCCGCGCTCATCGCCTCCGGGCCGGCCAAGCAGCCCATCCAGGGATTTACCGAGGCGCCCACCGCCGATCTTTACCCGGTCCCGCTGGGCGGATTCGACCTCGACCTCGCGGCCCGCCTCGAACTCATCTTGAGAGTCGACCGCGCCGCCAGGGCCTTCGATACGCGCATCGTCCAGGTGCGCGCCAGCTACTCTGAAGAACTGCGCCGCATCCTCGTCGTGGGCTCCGACGGCTCCTTTGCGAGCGACACCCAGCCGCTCTGCCGGCTGAATGCGTTCGTGATCGCCAGGGAAGGGACCAACACCACACGCGGCACGGCCGGCGCCGGTGGCCGCTCCGGGCTGGCCCAATTCGTAGGTTCCAAGAGCCCCGAGCAACTGGCGCGGGAAGCTGCGCGCGGCGCGATTCTTCAGTTGAGCGCGGTTCCGGCTCCGGCCGGCGAAATGGAAGTCGTTCTCGGTCCGGGATGGCCGGGAGTGCTGCTCCACGAAGCCGTTGGTCACGGCCTTGAGGCCGATTTCAATCGCAAGGGAACCTCTGCCTTTACAGGACTTATCGGCCGCCAGGTGGCCAGCTCCAAGGTCACCGTGGTAGACAACGGAACCATGGAAGGCCGCCGCGGATCGCTCAACGTGGACGATGAAGGTTCGCCCACCCAGGAAACCGTTTTGATCGAAAACGGCATTCTGAAGGGCTACCTCACCGACAAGCTTTCCGCGCGCCTCATGGGTACCGCGAACACCGGCTCCGGCCGCCGCGAAAGCTATCACTGCATCCCCATGCCGCGCATGACCAACACCTACATGCTGGCGGGAGAAGACGATCCGGGAGACATCGTGCGCTCGGTCAAGCGCGGGCTCTACGCGCCCAACTTCGGCGGCGGCCAGGTGGACATCACCAACGGCAAGTTCGTGTTTTCGGCGTCCGAGGCCTACCTGATCGAGGACGGCAAAATCACGGCCCCGGTTCGGGACGCCACCCTGATCGGCAACGGGCCGGAGGCGCTGAAGTACGTCTCGATGGTCGGCAACGATCTCAAGCTCGATGAAGGAATCGGTACCTGCGGCAAAGACGGCCAGAGCGTCCCTGTAGGAGTCGGCATGCCCACTATCAAGCTCGACCGCATGACCGTGGGCGGAACTGGGAGATGAATCGAGCCGGCAACTATCTCAAATTTGAGATATACTGACGTATGCCTTGGCGCGTTGAGGTCCTGAACGAAACGGTAGCTCAGGAACTCAACGCTCTTCCAGAGGACATGAGAGCGCGATATCTTCGGATCGTTCGTCTAATCGCCGAAATGGGATTGGAATTCCTCGGTGAGCCGTATGTGAAGCACATCCGAGAGAAATTGTGGGAGATGCGGCTCAGAGGAAGGGACGGTATCGCCCGCGCTCTCTACGTGACTGCCATCGGCCAACGCGTAGTCGTAGTGCGCGTGTTTACGAAGAAGACCCAGAAGACCCCCGGCAGCGAAATCGAGTTGGCATTGCGGCGGGCCAAGGAGGTTGTATGACGATTCCCATGGAGGAAATCGAGAAAAGGCTGTTGTCCGATCCCAAGGTTAAGGCTGAGTACGATGCGCTTGCTCCAGAATTCGAGATCGCCACGGAACTCATTCGCGCGCGGATTCGCGCCGGACTTTCTCAAGCGCAATTGGCGGAACGCATGAAAACCAGCCAATCGGCCGTGGCAAGACTTGAGAGCGGACAGACTTTACCCAGCACAAAAACCCTGGTGCGCTTCGCCAAGGCAACCGGCTCGAAGATCGAAGTTCGCCTCTCCGCTGCGTAGAACGGGTCCACTTCATCGACCTCTTGCCAAGGCCCACGGGCGCCTGTGACCCCAACACATCCCCTGCATGGAACCCGGCGCAAACTCAAAAATGGTTCTTTGAGGACCAAGGGGAGAGTTGTCGCTCCCTAATCTCAGGACCAACCATTCGAGGTGCACCAAAAACGGTGCAACCGCGGGGGGGGGGGGAGGGGTAGGCAGGCTGTTTTCCGTGCGGTCATAGATTCTTCAGCACGAGAGACAGACCGAAGCACGCGGACATTTGATAGCTTCAGAACATGCCCCAAGCCGTCGTCCAACCCGATTCCACCGCCATCGACCTTGAATCTCTTGCTGCCGACGTTGTCGCACAGGCCATGAAGGCCGGCGCCAGCGATGCCGAGGCAGTGATTCGGGAAGGCGACGAATTCAGCGTCACGGTCCGCATGGGCGAGGTGGAAAAGCTGCAGGAGTCTGGTTCGCGCGGGCTGGGCGTGCGCGTGTTCCGTGGTAAGCGTTCCGCCTCCACTTCCACCAGCGACCTCACCCCGGAAGGCATCCGTCAGGCCGTTGACGGCGCCATCTCCCTGGCGCACCTCACTGAGGAAGACCCATGCAGCGGGCTGCCCGAAGCCGGCGAATTCGGCTCTGCGCCCGGCGACCTGCACCTCTACTTCGACGACGTCTACTCGCTCGACGGTCCGGATCGCATTGCCTGGGCCAAACGCGCTGAAGCCGCGGCGCTGGCGGCCGACCCCCGCATCACCAATTCGAACGGCGGCAGCTTCGACGTCTCGACCGGCCGCAAGATACTGGCCAACTCCCGCGGCTTCCTGGGCAGCTATCGCAGCAGTTATGCCGGAGTTTCGGCGGCGCCGCTGGCCAAGGATGAGAACGGCGAGATGCAGCGCGATCATTGGTGGTCGAGCGCCCGGCGCATCGGCGACCTCGATTCGCCCGAATCCGTGGGCGTCGAGGCCGCCCGCCGCACCATTCGCCGGCTCGGTGCGCGCCGCGTTCCCACGCAACAGGTTCCCATCGTCTTCGCGCCCGAAACCGCCCGTTCCCTCATCGGCTCGGTCTTTGAAGCGGCGTCTGGCGACTCCATCTGGCGCAGCGCTTCGTTTCTGGCCGGCAAACTCGGCGAGTCCATTGCCGCCTCGTCGATCACCATCGTCGACGACAACGCGATGCTGCTTCCCAATGGAGTGGGCGGCTACGGTTCCTCGCCCTTCGACGGCGAAGGCTTGCCGTCGCTCCGGACTGTCGTCGTGGAGAATGGAATCCTGCGCAACTACCTGCTCAACAGCTACACGGCGCGCAAGCTGAGCATGAAATCGACGCACAATGCCGCGCGCGGGCTTGGCGGGCGCACCTGGAATCGGCGCCGGCAATCTGTATCTCGAACCCGGCACGCTCACGCCCGAGCAGATCATTGGCGACATCCCGGCCGGACTCTATGTCACCGGGCTCATGGGGTTTGGCGTCAACCTGGTCACCGGCGACTACTCCCGCGGCGCGACTGGCCTGTGGATCGAGAACGGGCAACTCACCCACGCAGTGGAAGAGGTCACCGTCGCGGGCAAACTGGCTGACATGCTGCAACACATTACCGCCATCGGCAACGACCTTGTCTTCCGCGGGTCGGTCGCCTCGCCCACGCTGCGCGTCGACGGCATGACGATCGCCGGCGCCTGAGCGGAGACAGCCGGAAGCCCTTGGCCGCCGAGTTCCAGTCCATCCCGTTCAACCAGGCAGAAGCCCGCGCCACGCTGAATCGGCTTCCTGAAAAGAGCGCGGTCTTTGCGCTGTACGGCGAAGCCGCCAACGCCCAGCCGTACATCGGACGCACCCCGAACCTGCGCGGGCGCCTTGAACGCTTGCTGCTGCCCTCGCCGAAACACCCGCGCCGCCTGCAGTTGGCAGGCCGCGTACGACGCATCTCCTGGCGACTCACTGGCTCTGATTTCGAGTCGCTGCTGGCACAGTTTTCACTCCTCGAACAGGTTTACGGAGCCAAGGCGCTGGAGCGGATGCACCTTGGGGCGCCGTCGTTCGTGCGGTTCCTGGGCAGCAATCCGTATCCGCGCGTCACCGTCACCAACCGTCCCAGCCAGCGCGAAGCGGATTGGGCTTACGGGCCCTTTGCGTCGCGGGCCGCGGCCGAGCGCTTTGCCGAAGAAGCGCTCAAACTCTTTCTCCTGCGCCGCTGCACCGAGGAACTCGACCCCGATCCCGGTCATCCCGGTTGCGTCTACTCCGAGATGAAGATGTGCCTGGCGCCCTGCTACAAGGGCTGCACCGACGAACGATACGCGGAAGAATCCGCGGCGGTGGAGCGATTCCTGGCCACGCGCGGCGAGAGCCGCCTGGTGCAGCTGTGCAGCCAGCGGGATGCAGCATCAGCTAGCCTGGAGTTCGAAGCCGCCGCAGCGCTTCACTCGCAAGTCCAGCGTGCGGAGGCGGTTCGGGCGCTGGCTCCGGAACTGGTTCGTCCGCTTAGCCAGCTTCGAGCGGTGATTCTGCAAGCGTCAGCCCAATCGGATGAAGTCGCAGTCTTTCTCTTCGACCAAGGCCGGATGCGCGGTCCGGCAGCGTTTTCAACTCTTGGCATGCGCATCCAGAATGAGCAATCCGGCTCGAGTTCGCTGTATGCGCAGCCTATGGCGCTGGAGCCGGTTCCCGAGAAACAGGGAACAGGGCGGAGGGACGAAGGGGCGGAGATAGCTGGGGCTCGTGCGTCGCGAGGAATGCTGGAGGCACGGTTGGAGTCGACGCTCGCCGGGCTTGCGTCCGCGACGGATCCGCCGAGCGCGGCGGTTCGCCAGGGCCATCTTGCCCTGCTCAAGCGCTGGTATTATCGGCCCGAAGTCCGCCGTCCCGGCGAAATTTTCTTCCCCGACGAGCAAGGTCTGTGGCCGCACAAGGCCATCCTGCGAGGCATTGGACGCGTCGCTGCGAAGTCACTGCCGGCCGCGGCCGTTTCGTAGGACAATGGGCGCGGAGAAGGCGCGTGACGACTCGAGTGGATCTGCGAGCGGAGTTGGCCGTCGGCCGCCATGCGCTCGTTCCGGGACGCGTGCAGGAGATTGCGGAATGGATCTGCGATCGTCCCCGGCGCATTCCGGGCCTGATTGAACTTCTCTGGGACGACGATGCGGGCGTTGCCAATCGCGCCGCCGACGTGCTGGAACGGATCTTCATCGAGCCGTCGCCGGGGCTGCGCCGAGCCGTCCAGGAGTTCAAAGAGCCGCTGCTCGGCTTGCTGGCGGAGGCGCGCTTCATCAAGGTTCGCTGGAACCTGGCGCTGACCCTTCCTCGCCTCGATCTGACGGTTGCGGAGTGCCGCCGCATCGCGTCTGTCCTCGGATCGTGGCTGGACGATCCTTCATCGATCATCAAAACGGCGGCACTGCACGGACTCGCCAGTCTCACGCGGCAGGATCCGGCCGGCATTCCCGGCGTTATCGACCTGCTGCGCGTGGCGAGCCGTACCGGAACGCCTGCGATGCGGGCGCGAAGCCGGCATCTGCTGGTGGAATTCGAGAATCCGCGCCCGAAGAAGCGCAGGCAAACTCTTGAGCACTTCTACGTTTGAGCGCTGGGCGAGGCCAGCGCCCGCCCCGTTCCCGCTGATTCCCCGCTGATAGACTGGCCTTGCAAGGAGATGCGGCCGCGCCCATGGTTGAGCTCGTTCCATCCATTCTTTCCGCCGATTTTGCGCACCTGGCAGAGGAGATTGCCGCGGCCGAGCGAGGCGGGGGAACCGTTATCCACGCCGACGTGATGGACGGGCACTTTGTTCCCAACATCACCATTGGTCCGCCGGTTGTGGCAAGTCTCCGCAAAGCGACCGATTTACCGATCGACTGCCACCTGATGATCGAAAATCCCGACGAGTTTATTCCGGCATTCGCCGACGCCGGTGCCAACTGGGTAAGCGTCCACTTCGAGGCCTGCCGGCACCTGCACCGCTCGCTGCAATTGATTGAGCATCACGGGATGCAACCGGCGGTGGTGCTGAATCCGGCGACGAGGGTGGAGTTGATCCGCGACATTTTGCCCATGGTGCACCACGTGCTCATCATGAGCGTGAACCCCGGTTTCGGCGGCCAGAAGTTCATTGAGTTCTCGCTCGACAAGATTCGAACCCTGGCGGAAATGCGGCGCGAGCTGGGCCTCGCATTTAGAATTGAGGTGGACGGCGGGGTGGCTCACGATACCGTCGCCCGGGTCGTCCAAGCTGGAGCGGACCTGTTGGTAGCGGGAAGCGCCGTGTTTGCCGCAGGAAATGCGGAACAGAACGCCCGGATGCTGCTGAATGCCGCGCGCGAGGCTGCCGGCGAGTAACCTGCCAGGCTGCTGGCAAGTAAGGCGCCAGGCTGCCGGCGATTGACGCCTGAGGCTGCCGGCGGCGAGTAAGATGAGAGCAATTGCAAGAGGAAACAGGGACAAGGCGTAGCCTGTCGACGGGTTACGGCCCAAGAGGTAGGAATGAATCGGTTGTCCAAGAAGTTTACCGCGGCCGCGCTCGCGGTCCTGCTGATGACGAGCGTCTCGGCGCTGGCCCGGGAAAAGAAGCCCAAGAAGAAGAAGGATCAGGACCTGAGCGCCAATCCCCTGGCGAACGTGAACTCCAAGCAGCCCGACAAGGAACTGTTTGACAAGGCCATGGTCGCGCTGAAGAAGGGCCGGTTCGACGTGGCGCGGCTCGATCTGCAGACCATGCTGAATACGTACCCGGACTCCGAGTACCGGATGCGTGCCAAACTGGCGGTGGGCGACACCTGGTTCAAGGAGGGCGGCACCGCGGCCCTGACCCAGGCGGAGGCGGAGTACAAGGACTTCATCACCTTCTTCCCCAATGCGCCCGAGGCGGCTGAGGCCCAGATGAAGGTGGGCGACATCTACTACCAGCAGATGGAGAAGCCCGACCGCGACTACGCCAATGCGTTGAACGCGGAGAAGGAATACCGGACCATGATCAACATGTTCCCGGATTCCACGCTGATACCGCGCGCCAAACAAAAACTGCGCGATGTGCAGGAGGTTCTGGCGGAGCGGGAAACGCAGATTGGCCTCTACTACGGGAGCCGGGAGAACTTTTCTGCCGCCATTGCGCGTTTGCAGACAGTGGTTGATACCTATCCTCTTTACTCGAAGAGCGACCTGGCACTGCTGAATATTGGCGATGCGTACGCCGGCCAGGCGCATCAGTTCCAGATTGCGCCCGGTTTGCCCGGTGCGGTGCGGGAGCGGCTGGTTTCGATGTACTCGGACAAGGCGGCGGCGGCTTATGCCAAGGTGATAACCCGCTATCCGATGGCTCCCCGGGTGGAAGATGCCCGCGATCGCCTGGTCGCCATGAACCGGCCGATCCCGGAGCCGACACGCGAGGCGGTGGCCGAAAGCGAAGCCGAAGAGCAGAGCCGTCAGCCGATCCGGTTTACCGATCGGACCCTGGACATCATTCGCCACGGGCCCACCGTCGTTGAGGCGGTGCACGTGGGCGAGCCCAGCCTCGATGATCCGAACCGTACGCTTGCCCCGGCGATCACCAAGGAAAATGTGGCACTAATCAACGAGGCCATCAATGCCGGCAAGCCGGCCGCGACGCCCAGAGCGGCCACGCCGACGGGATCGAATGAGCCGCCGCGCAGCGATCAGCCGTCGACGGCGCCAGTGCAAATGGCCGCTCCCGACGGTGGTACGGGAGTGGGCGTCACCATTGTGAACGCTCCGGGCGGGACCGCAGGGGGAGGCGACCCGAATGCGGTGGTCAAGTCGGTAGGTCCGTCGAACACCGCGATTCCGGCCGCGGAAGCTCCGGCTCCCGCGCCCGACCAGGTGAACGACATCAAGCCGGGCCAGGCGGCGTCCACGCCGGCGAACGCCAGCGACAGCAAGAAGAAGAAGGCGCCCAAGCCGGATTTGAGCGACGAATCCTCGAGCAAGAAAAAGAAGAAGAAGGGGCTGGGCAAGCTCAATCCTTTCTGATGTAAGCGCACGCTTAAGACTGAGCAGGCCGCATCTCTCATGGTGCGGCTTGTTTGCGTTGACCGAAGACCACGCGAATGATGCCGGCTTTCGCTTCAGGATGGCGATCGCCCGACGCGGTCCGCGGGGTGTGCATCTGGTAAAGTGAGGGGTTGTCCCCTTGCACGAAACAGCACCGCAAAACCCGGGGGCACGCGATCGAACCCCATGCCCCACGACCTGCCCAAAGCCTACGATCCAACCGCCATTGAAGACCACTGGGCCGAGTACTGGGTCCGGGAGAAGCTGTTCGCGCAGCCGGTGGTGACCTCGGCCTCGGCGCGCGATGACCGGCCGCAGTTCTCAATTTTATTGCCGCCGCCCAACGTGACCGGCCGCCTGCACATGGGGCACATGCTCAACCAGACGGAGATGGACATTCTCACGCGCTGGCGCCGGATGAGCGGATATCGCGCGCTGTGGCTGCCGGGCACGGACCACGCCGGCATCGCGACGCAGATGATGGTGGAGCGGCAACTGACGTCGGAGGGCACCTCGCGCGAGGCACTCGGCCGCGAAGCCTTTGTAGAGCGGGTGTGGGAGTGGAAGCGCCATTACGGCGGCGCGATTCTCGACCAGATGAAGCGTTTGGGCGCGTCGGTCGACTGGAGCCGCGAATACTTCACCATGGACGAGCGGCTGTCGGTTGCGGTGCGCGAAGCTTTTGTGAAGCTGCACGAGCAGGGGTTGATCTATCGCGGCGCCTACATTGTGAACTGGTGCCCGCGCTGCCAGACGGCGATCAGCGACCTGGAAGTGGTGTACGACGAGCACAAGGGCCACCTGTGGGAGATTCGGTATCCGGTTCATGGCGACGATGGCCGGGAGACGGGCGAGTACCTGACCATTGCCACCACGCGGCCCGAGACGATGCTGGGCGACGTGGCGGTGGCGATTCATCCCGAAGACGAGCGCTACCTGCATCTGCACGGCAAGAAGCTTGGGCTGCCGTTAATGAACCGCGAGATTCCCATCGTCCTCGACGATTGGGTGAGCCGCGAGTTCGGCACTGGCGCGGTGAAGGTGACGCCGGCCCACGATCCGAATGACTTTGCGCTGGGCGAGCGGCACCAGCTGCCGTCGATCAACGTGATGGACGCAACCGCGCGCATCAACGAGAACGGCGGCGCGTACGCGGGGCTGGATCGTTACGCGGCGCGCAAGAAGATTGTCGAGGACCTTGAAGCGCAGGGCCTGCTGGCGGGCGTGAAGGACCACACGCACAACGTGGGCCACTGCGACCGCTGCAAGACGATCGTGGAGCCGCGCCTGTCGACGCAATGGTTCGTGAAGATCAAGCCGCTCGCCGACAAGGCCATCCAGGCTGTGGAAGAGGGACACATCCGCTTCACGCCGGAGATGTACGCAAAGACGTATTTCGAATGGATGCGCAACATTCACGACTGGTGCATCTCGCGGCAGTTGTGGTGGGGCCATCGCATTCCGGCGTGGCACTGCAGTGTGTGCCGCAAGATCACGGTGGCGCGGCAGGACCCGACGCACTGCGCGCACTGCGGCTCCGACCAGATTACGCAGGAGACGGACGTTCTGGATACGTGGTTTTCGTCGGGGCTGTTGCCGGTGTCGGTGTTTGGCTGGCCCAACATTACAGCGGAGAATCGCGCGGACTTCGACACGTTCTATCCGACGTCGCTGCTGGTGACCGGGTTCGATATTTTGTTCTTCTGGGTTGCGCGGATGATCATGCTGGGCTGCTGGTTCTCGGTGGATGTTGCCATGGCGGATGGAGGCCGCGCCCGCTAGCCGAGTCCGTGCCGTTCCGCGAAGTTTACATCCATGCGCTGGTGCGCGACGCCAATCGCGAGAAGATGTCGAAGACCAAGGGAAACGTGATCGACCCCATCGAGATTGTGAAGCAGTACGGGACGGATGCGGTGCGGTTTACGCTGGCGTCGATGGCTTCGCCGGGAACGGATATTGCGTTCAACGTGGCGCGGACGGAGGGGTATCGCGCGTTTGCCAACAAGATATGGAATGCGGCGCGGTTTTTGTTCATGAATGTGGACCGCGCGGCGGAGGTTGGCGTCGCGGTGGACCCGCCTCTCTGGGCGCGATGCCGGCCATTGGCGTTGATGCACCACTCGAATCGCGGTGGATTGTGGCAGAACTGCATCAGACCGCC
>CAVUSR010000009.1:0-369423 GCA_963744185.1 uncultured Acidobacteriota bacterium
AGGTGAGAGCATGACGTTCAATGCGCTCGTCCTCGACATGCACCCCTATGTCGCCGATGAGGTGTTCGCCAGGGAAGAAGGAGTTTCGGTCGAAGGCTGATCGCCGGCGCTATGGTCTTCAGTCTCGGACTGGGCCTGATGGCTCACAACTGCGTTCACACGTTCAGCTATGGATATGACAAACTGAGGTTCATTAAGCCCGTATTTATCGGGGATACCATCTACACCATCCGCACCAATCTCGAAAAATGGCCGAAGTATCCCGAACTCGGCATGGTGCGCGTTTCGTACGAAGTATTCAAAATGCCCGGAGAACTGGTTTTATATTGCGAGCATTTGCAGACTGTAAAATATCGGGATCCTTCACAGCAAGTACCGGTAGAAAAGAAAGAACTGCTAAGCGACAGGGTTCCTTCGATGGCCGAAATTTTTCCGCATCTGGATTACAAACCGAAATTGCCGCAAAGCATGGTCGCGGAATCGGAATCGTCGGCGCAGGCGGCATCGTCAACTACGGGCACCTGCCCGCCTACAAAAAAGCCGGATTCAAGGTCGTGGGTATTGCCGACAAGAACCGCGATCAGGCCGGAACGCACCGCAAAGCGAGCACGGCATCCCCAAAGTGTATGCGACGTGGAAGAACTGCTGGATGACGCGAGGTCGAAATCGTGGACATTGCGGTGTATCCGTCGGTCAGGTCGAAGTCATCGAGCAGGCGGTCAGCGAAGGGAAAACATCTTCTCTGCCAGAAGCCATTCGCGGATGAGTATCGCCAAAGCAGTGCGCAGCGTGGAGTTGGCCAAGCGGGCAGGTAAAGATCGCGGTAAACCAGCAGATGCGATGGGACGCGGGAATCCGCTGCGCTCGGTTGTTGATCGATGATGGCTGGCTCGGGACGCCGACCTATGCCACGATCCAGGTTCATTGCAACACCGACTGGAGCCTCTGGCCGTGGATCTATCAAGGCAACCGGCTGGAGATCATGTTCCACAGCATCCATTATATCGACTCGCTGCGCTACCTGCTGGGCGAACCAGCCTACGTTTTCACCAGCGGCTCCCGCGGGCCGGACGAGACGACAGAAGCGGAAACAAAAACTCTCAGCGTCTGGGAATACGCTTCGGGCCTGCAGGTCCTGATTGATGCCTGCCATTCCACCTGGCAAGACGATGCGTACGCGATCTTCCGGCTGGAAGGAACCGAGGGCGTAATCAAAGGCACGATTGGCCTGATGTACAACTATCCCAAGGGACGGCCCGACACTCTCGAATTCATGTCCAAACGCAATGCGGGATATTGGTTTTCCGCGCGTCTGGATGGTCTGTGGATACCTGACGCATTCGTCGGTCCGATGGCCTCTTTGATGCGCGCCATCGAAAACGATACGGAACCTGAAACCAGCGGGCGCGATAATCTGCGGACCCTGCAAATTGTGTTCGCCGAGTATCGCTCGATGGCGGAGAAACGCGCCGTCCGTCCTGAAGAAATCGTCGCTTAACACGAACGATCCGATTCCCGATATAGGGCTCTGAAGCGCCCTTACAAACCAAATTCCTCTTGGACGCCAGCGGTGTGTTCCCCGATTTCAGGCGCGGGCCGATCGACTGGTTAGCAGGCCCCGATCGATCCGGATCGGACATCGCGTAGTCAGAAGTTCGCTTCCGCCGCGGCCAGAGAGTGTTTGGATCATCTGCAATTGGCGCATGGCGTCGCTCTCAAGCAGGGCTGGCCAATCCAAAACTTCCGCGCACCATACATCGGCCGCATTCAATATCCCCAGCCAATGCTCGGTATCGTGTTCCCGCAATCGCGCGGCAATCAGCTGTTTGATCTCGTCGCGTTTCTGATAGGGTGCCGAATCCGAAAGTCCGGCGAGTTGCGGCAATCCCAGCAATGTTCCCAGAGTTGGCAGATGGTTCATCGCCAGAGCGAGATAGCCGTTCGCAGTGTCATAAACTCCGTAGGGCGCAGCGAGATAGGCGTGCGCATTGCGAAAGGCGCAGCGTTGCGGAGGCGGCGGCCATCGTTGAGGTGCACCGTCAGAACTTCGAATTGAAAGTCGAGCAGAGATTCCAGCAGGCTGCTCTCGACCAAACCGCCTTTTCCAGTTGCACCGCGACGCACCAGACAGGCCAATATGCCCTCGCATAGGTTGTGGCCTGCCAGCATATCGGCAGCCGCTAGTGCCATGGGAGTTGGCGGGTCGCCTTCGTTTCCGCTCAGCCACATAATTCCAGAGCGGGCTTGTGCCAGGAGATCCTGGCCCGGCCGGTTTCGCCACACCTCCGCCGTCCCATATCCGGTAACCTCGCCATAGACCAGCTTCGGGTTGATTTCTGAAACTTGGGCAAAGCCAAGCCCAAGCCGCTCCATCACTCCCGGCCGAAAGTTCTGCACCATGACGTCCGCGCATGCGCAATCAGCTTACGAAGCTTTTCCAAATCCTGTAGGTCTTTGAGATTGGCGGCATAACTTTCCTTGTTGCGATTAATCGCCTGAAAGAGAGTATTTTCTCCATGCACATCGCTGCCGCTGATATATAAGGTGCGCCCGAGATCCCCGGTTCCGGGCCGTTCGATTTTGATAACCCTCGCGCCCATATCGGCCAGTCGCAGCGTCGCCAGCGAGCCGGAAAGAAACTGACTAAAGTCCAACACGATCAGCCCGCTAAGAGGCTTTTCCGCTTCGGTTTTGTTACCGCCAGTGGCGATCGTCGTACGATTCCCCATCCGAGGAGTATTGCACAAATGAAAGGTATTTTTTATTAGAATCGCGATCAAGGCAACCCGGATTTTCTCGCGCCTGAAACCTCCCAATCCCATGCACCGGCCATCTTCGCGGTTAGCTGGTTCACGGCGGGTCCATGCGCAAGCGCAGATATTTTTTGTCCACGCTTGGTGTAGACGATTCGAATCGTCGTGGGCAGTCTGGCTCGTCGCAAAAAAGCGAAGGGTTAAACGCGGACACTCTGTGCGCATCTGATCCGCTCGAATGATGTTAAAACTTTCCGCAAAATAGGGCTACAGCTTCGCACATAGTCGCATCCAAGTCTCCGCAGTTCATTTTGTAGGAGGTTGCAATGGCAAACGAAGGCTTCAAAGAACTCTATGTTGACGAACTCAAAGATCTCTATAGCGCTGAGACACAACTGGTACAGGCTCTGCCGAAAATGGCAAAGGGCGCGTCATCTGACGAGTTACGCCAGGGATTTGAAGAACACCTGGAACAGACCAAGGGACACGTGCAACGGCTCGAACAGATTTTCGAGGCGCTCGGCGAAAGCCCTAAAGGTAAGAAATGTAAAGGAATGGAGGGTCTGATCGAAGAGGGATCCGAGGTTCTTGGCGATGACTACGAGGGAGACGTGCTCGATGCAGCACTGATCGGCGCCGCCCAGCGAGTCGAGCATTACGAAATCGCCGGTTACGGCACCGTGCGCGCGTTAGCCGAAGCCCTCGGCGAAGACGAGCACGTGTCTTTGCTGAGCGAAACTTTGGATGAAGAAAAGGAAACGGACGAAAGACTGACCGACATCGCCGAGCAGATCAACGCCAGCAGTGAAGAGAGTGAAGAGGAAGAAGAAAAAGCCGCCGAGGCCGAAGAGGTTGAGTCTGAGGAGGTAGATTCCACCCAACAACCCAAACCCAAGAAACCGCGGCGTGTAGCCTAGGAAACCTCGAGCGAGGGAGCGGCCCCGTTCTCTCGCTTTTTTTCACTTGCTCCTCTCACTGACCTGTGTGCCCCTCATATTTTGTCCCCTCCCATATAATAGTCTCGTAGGCAGCCGGACCGGATGGTCGCTCGCATCGCTTTCGCGCAATGCGGGAGGAAAGTCCGAACTCCGCAGAGCAGTGTGCCGGATAACGTCCGGGAGGATGGGTTCAAGCCCATTCGACGGCCAGTGCCACAGAGAAAATACCGCCTTGGCGGCAACGCCAAGGTAAGGGTGAAAAGGTGCGGTAAGAGCGCACCGCCGCCGCAGTAATGCGTCGGGCACGGCAAACCCCACACGGAGCAAGACCAAATAGGGAGGAATCCTGGGGCTTCGGCTTCGGAAACGTGCCGGCTCGGCGCGTCACAACCTCCGGGTAGGTCGCTTGAGCCGTGCAGTAATGCACGGCCCAGAGGAATGACCGTCCTGCTGGAGCAATCCGGCAGACAGAATTCGGCTTATAGGTCCGGCTGCTACATCTTGATGGTCTCGTCGACCCGAATTCCGACTGCCCCACCATTGCCCCAGGATCGCTTATAGGCGTACTTCTCGGGTCCAGGCATCCTGAAGGCCACACCCGGGCCAAACGGGGCTAGAAATCGATTTAACTAAATCTTTAAGCTATAAATCGGACAAGCGCTCTTGTCTTGTGCGATCGATAATTTTTCCAGTTCTCGCCCTACAGAGGCGAAAGCTCCTCTTCCTTCTTGGCAGGCAGCCTTTCCGCTGAAAAGCGGCGCTGCAAGAATTGCCGGGCTAAATCCTGCCCGCCCAAGCCAAAGGCAATGGCCAGGCCGACCATCAGCGATCCAAACATGATCGTGAAGGCCGCAAGAATCGTCCGATGGGCAATCCCCAGCTCCTCAAAAGCCATGGAGATCGACATAAAAACGATGATGACCCGCAAGCACTGACTCAGCAGGCGGGCCGAGGGGAGATTCGAGTTTACGGCCGCGAGGAGCGCTGCTCGCGAGAAAAAGCTGGCGGCCAGCATCCCGAAAAACAGAATCAACACTGCGACAAACAGCCGCGGTAAAAACAGGAAAAATGTCGCAATGTCATCCTGGAGCTCGACGATCTGCAGCGCGTTCAACCCCACCAGCACGAAGCCCAAAAAAACCACCCAGAACACCAGACGGCAGAGAAGTTCGGTCGAGGAGGGCAGGGCGGCTTTCGTCAGCAGATCGGTGGCGCCTGCGTCCTGGGAGAGCCGGTCGAACTTCAACAGGCGCAAAATACTGCGCAGGATCACTTTCAACAGGTAAGCGATGAGCAGTCCCACGCCGACAATGATCAGCATGACGAGCAAACGCGGCAGTAAGTGAGCAAACGCCCGGGCAAATTCGTGGGTCGCCTGACTCAGTTCGCTGACAATCATGTCTCGCATTACGAACCTCCTTCTTTTCTCTGCCACAACTCGACGAAATATGGTTTCAGGTGTTCGAACGTCAGGCAGAGATCTTCAATATGCTGTTCGACTTCCGGCCCGGAAGCCTCCTGGTTTTGCGATATAAAAGTGAACACCCGGCCGCGATAGAGCGGAACCAGCGCCTGCAGGATGTGGTCACGGCTGATAACGCTGTGGTGGTACGAAGCGGCAAATTCGTAGACTGTTTTCACCCAAAGTGTGTCGCAGTATTGAAACTGTTCCGGACCTAACGCGGCGGCGCGTTTAAGCTCTGCAAAAGTCGGCTTCGACAGTATGGAGGCAAGCACCGGCTCCAATTCGGTGATTCCGGAACAAAACATCTGATGCAGGCGCTGGCGATCCACGCGGACTTCTTCCGTGGCCCAATCGTATTCCTTTTCGGGTGCAGGCACGGGTTTGCTTTCGCCGGCGATGCTCCACACCGGAAAATATTGATCCAGCGACCAGAACAGCCATCCCACGGTCTGACGCATGGCGGGCACCAGATCCGCGGGCTGTTCCGAGTGCCCCTTTGTCCCGAGGAACGATTGATGGAGTTTAAAGCCGCCGGTAACAGCCGCAATCGTAAATCCCATTTCCACGCTGGCGCGAGCCGCCTCCTGCCGCCACAACTCGTGCCCCAGCAAATAACCGCTAAGCTTGGCGGAGAAAGCGAACTCGGCTGGGTTTGGTTCGCGAATCCGCAAGCCATAAATCGCGCGCGCCATGGGATAGAGCAAATTTGTAACCAGCAGCCCTTCGAACTTATGTCGGCGGTAGACCGGAGTGACGAAGTCGAAATCCCGGCGGCAGACCGGCGTTAGCAGGCGGTCAATCCACTCCGCTTCGATAGCGGATGACTCCGGAGAAATAATTGCGCACGCTTTGGCCTGCAGCAAATCAGTGGCCGCGACGATGGTGCGCAGAGCGGTTCCGCGAGAGGGATTGCCCAGATAGTTGGTGCTGACGCAATGCATAGTGCGAAGAGTCCGCACCGCGTTTTGCGCGCGCACATCGCTGATGGAAGCGGATTTGACCAGGTTCGTGGTTTCATCGGTCGAACCTCCGTCCGCATTCAAAATAGCGGCCCGCTCGCGAGGAAAATATTTCAGCAGCCCGGCGCGGATCACCTGCACGATTTGACCGACGGTCTGGGCGTCGTTGTAGGTGGGCAGCCCCACGAGAATGTCAACCTCCCCGACGCTGATCAGCTGGCGAACGAGTTCGTCGGACAGGATGCTTTCTTCGGCCAAAACCACGCCTCCATCAAATAGCGGCGATGCCCTCACTTTTTCCGCATCGCCCGAACGATTTGCAGTTAAAGCCTGCGCAGACGAAACCAAAAAAACTGATACGGCGCCATGGTTAACAAATAGGGAACCCTCCCAATGCGGGGAAACAGATTCTTCCCGAACATCTCGATGGGGATGCATCCCTGATGACGGCTCAGATCAAGCTCGACCGCCTGCGCGGACTTTGAAAGATTATTTACGGCTAAGACCGTCTCGCTCCCGAGCTGGCGGATGTAGGCCAATATGCGGTGATTTTCCGGATAGAGAAACTCGATTGAGCCGCGGCCAAAGACCAGAGTCGATTTCCGAACTTCAATCAGGCGGCGCATCCAGGAAAGCAGGGAATGCGCAGAACGCTTCTGCATCTGGACGTTGACAGCCTGATATCCATACAGCGGGTTCAGAATCAGTGGGGCGTAGAGACTTTCAGGGTCGGCCGAGGAAAAGCCCGCATTCCAGCCACCGTCCCATTGCATGGGAGTGCGGACTCCATTGCGATCTCCGAGATGAACGTTGTCGCCCATGCCGATCTCGTCACCGTAGTAAATGATCGGAGTGCCCGGCAATGACATGAGCATGCCATTCATCAATTCGATTCGCCGCCGGTCGTTGTCCAGAGCGGGGCCAGACGCCGGCGGATTCCCACATTGATGCGCATGGCGCTGTCGCGCGCATACTCGTCGTACATGTAATCGCGTTCGAGGTCCGTCACCATTTCCAGCGTCAACTCGTCATGATTGCGCAGGAACAGGCACCACTGGCAAACATCCGGGATCTGGGGAGTCTGCTGCAGAATTTCAGTAATCGGCTTGCGGTCTTCCAGTTTCAGGCCCATAAACATCCGCGGCATGAGCGGAAAATGAAATGCCATATGGAATTCGTCGCCGTCGCCAAAATAGGGCCGAAGGTCAGCTGGCCATTGATTGGCTTCGGCCAGTAACAACCGTCCGGGATAATATTCATCGAGCTTCGCCCGCAGTTCTTTGATTACTCCATGAGTCTCGGGCAGATTTTCGCAGGAGGTGCCTTCCCGCTCCACCAGATATGGAACTGCGTCCAACCGGAAGCCATCCACCCCCAACTCCAGCCAGAACTTCATCACATTCCACATGGCTTCGCGGACCGCGGGATTGTCATAGTTCAGATCGGGTTGCTGGCTGAAAAAGCGGTGCCAATAATATTGCTTGGAAACCGGATCCCAGGCCCAATTCGAATTTTCGGTGTCCACGAAGATGATTCGGACGCCGCGGTAACGCGCATCGGTATCGCTCCACACATACCAATCGCGGCGGGGATTGTCGAGCGACTGGCGGGACTCCTGAAACCAGGGATGCTGATCGGAAGTGTGGTTCAGCACCAGTTCGATGATCACCCGGATGCCACGCTGATGAGCCGCATTGAGAAACGACTTCGAGTCTTCCAGCGTGCCATGATTGGGATGAACCGAAACATAGTCCGCGATGTCGTAACCGTCGTCGCGCAGAGGCGAAGGGAAAAATGGCATCAGCCAAATGGTGTTGACACCCAGGTCCTGAAGGTAATTGAGCTTCTGCTCAAGCCCGCGGAAGTCTCCGATACCGTCGCCGTTACTGTCGTAGAAGGCGCGAACGTTGACCTGGTAGATCACCGCGTCCTTGTACCAGAGTGCGCTCGGATTCGATGACACTGATCTTGTGGACCTCCGGTACGATTGTAAAGCCTATCGCCGTTCGCAAGACGAAGCGGGGTAGCCGGGTCAGCACTTCGGTTTGAGTCTCCGCCAATTTTTCCCGAGCGCACGTTAGATGACGTTCGTCATGCATCCGTTGGTTATTGTTGCGGTGGTTTTGTCGCCCGGGAGGGGGTGTTTCAATTGCATGTTCCGTGGGAAACGGGAGTTCAAATGAACTTAAAGCTGGTGATGTTGGCTGCTGTGTCTATCCGATTTCCAGTTTCAGATTATCGAAGTGAACCGTAAAGCCTGCACCCTTGGGCGACGCAAACATAATTCCTACGGATGTATTCGCCGCCGAGGCAAAATATCCCTGACGCACGGAAGTAAAAGTCTTGCCCTCGGCGGAGCAGAGCGTTTCAATCCAATTTTGTTTGCGCACCAGGCGCCACCACACCGGCGCGGACTGCGATAAATCCGCCATGGTGGACCAGTCGGAGAATCCCCGTGTGAACACGACACTGGCGTGGCGTTGTCCATCGTAAAACTCTGAGCCGCATTTCATCCAGTTCTCGGCATCCACGCGCACCATCAAGCCCGCGTGATCGTATTGGCCGTTGTATTTGCCGTTAAAGCGCGCTTGAAATGCGAAATTACCGCCCACCGGCAAATGACAAAAGTGGCCGGTGTCGCGAAAGTCGCCGGGAGGCTCGCGCCAGAAGTCGCTCTTGGGCGCGCTATGGGCCACGAGTTTGTCTCCGGATTTGCTCCACGATGCTGGCGGATTCAGCCACGCCATTCGAGTCAGGAGGGCGGCGCCTTCGCCGGAACGTGCGGGTTGATCCTGTGCGAAGGCGTTGCCCGCAGTCAGGGCCACGCCGGCCATGGCCAGAGATTGTTGCAGAAAAGCTCGACGGTCTGGACGGTTTGATTCCATGGGTTCATCCTCTCACACCGATCCACTAACGGACCGGCTACGAAAATAATCGTTGACATACGACAACCATCGTACTATGGTGTTTTTCCATGAATGAGCCAAGTCAAATGAAAGCCGCAACCCCGCTGCCCACCGAAGCGGAACTCGAGATCTTAAACATTCTCTGGGCGGCTGGACCGAGTACCGTCCGCGAGGTCCACAATGCGCTGCGAAGCAGGCAAACCGGCTACACCACGGTGTTGAAACAGATGCAGGTGATGACCGAGAAAGGCCTGTTGAGGCGCAGCGAGCGCTTTCGCTCGCATGTCTATGAAGCGCGCATTCCCAAAGAGCAGACGCAACATCAGCTGACCAGAAACCTCTTGCACAGGGCCTTCGATGGATCGGCCAAAAACCTGGTGCTGGGCGCACTTTCCTCGCAGAAAGTTTCGGCGGATGAACTCGCCGAGATTCGCCAGATTCTGGATCAATTCGAGCGAGACCGGTCGAATAAGGGTCGCAAACAAAACGAGGTCGGCAAAAGCCAGTCTCGGAAAGGATCTCTATGACGCAGATCAGTTTGCTTGCGCACCAACCTCTGGCGCACGCCCTAGGCTGGACTTTACTGCATTTTTGCTGGCAGGGGATAGTCGTCGCCATCGTGTTGGCGAGCGTGCTGGGCCTGCTGCGTGGCGGCTCTCCGCAGTCGCGCTATGCCGCCGCTTGCGGCGCTTTGCTGCTCATGGTGATTCTTCCCCTGGCAACCTTTGCGCGCCTTGCCGCAGCCGCTCAGCCGGCGCGCATGGTGGCGACAGACCTCGCCGTGGGTTATCGAATTCCCACGAACCAGGACGCCAATTTCCAAAATCAGCCGTCATGGATGGATCAGCTAAAAGAAAAACTGGATCTCTCAATGCCATGGATCCTCTGCGCGTGGTGCGCGGGGGTGATTCTTCTTCTTCTGCGCTTGAATCTGGGGCTGATGGCGGCGCGGAGACTGCGGTCCGCAGCCACTCAGCCAGCGCCCGAAGAGTTGCACGTCATGTTGCACCGGCTTTGCCGGCGTCTCGAAATAAAGCGCACCGTCAAACTCCTGAGCTCCGCTCTGGCACAGGTGCCCGCAGTGATCGGCTGGTTGCGGCCGGTGATCCTGATTCCCGTCGGCTCGCTGGTGGGCCTTTCGGGCAGCCAGGTGGAAGCGCTGCTGGCCCATGAACTGGCGCACATCCGGCGGCACGATTACCTGGTAAGCGTGCTGCAATCGGTGGTGGAGACCTTGCTCTTTTATCACCCCGCGGTGTGGTGGGTTTCGCAACAGGCTCGCCGCGAACGCGAACATTGCTGCGACGACCTGGCGGTACAAATCGGCGGCGATTCGTTTGCCTATGCCAAAGCCTTGTCCATCCTGGAAGAACGCCGGTCTTCCTTGCCAACGGTGGTTCTCGGCGCAAATGGAGGAGTACTCACAATGCGAATCAAACGACTGCTGGGATGCAGCGAATCGCCCGCCGCCTCGCGGCTGGCCGTAACCCTACTGCTGAGCTTTATTATGCTGGCCGTCGGCCTGGGTTTTAGCGCCCGAGCTCGCGCCGCCGGCCAACAGGAAAACACCGGCGACGCCGTAAACTTGCCGGTGAAATATCGACAATGGCTGAGGGAAGATGTGGTGTGGATCATCACTCCCGAGGAGCGCAAGGCCTTCCTGCAACTGGGGGCCGACGAGGAGCGCGACGAATTCATGCATCAGTTCTGGGAGCGCCGTAATCCCACGCCCGGCAGCGCCGACAATAAAGCCAAGGACGAACACTACCGCCGCATCAAGTATGCGAACCAGCACTTTGGCACAGCCAACGACCCAGGCTGGCGGACCGACCGTGGCAGAGTCTGGATCGTCTATGGGCCGCCAGATGAGATTGAGTCGCATCCGGACTCAAGCGCTACCGGCCTGACCAAGCCCACGGAGTTCTGGCGCTACCATTTGATCCGGGAACATGGGGTAGAGCGGAAAAACGTCGACATGAACTTTGTGGATGCGAGCGGACACGGCGATTACCGGTTGGTGCTCTCGCCTGTGAACCCTGCGAACAATTGAAACAGCCTGCGCATTGTAGGCCAAGCGGCGAGCGATCGAATTTGCGGAGGGTTCCAAACGGAGCTCTCCGCATTTTGTATTCAGGATCCCGGCTGATGGTCATTTCCCTGATCAAGCTGGCCTCTTTGTTCCTCTTTCCAAATTGGTGAGCACCGTCATTCGCCTCGCTGAGGAAACTTTCGAATGCTCAGCCAGCCGGTGCCGAGTAAAATGCGACCGCTTTCTAGCGCTTCCTTTCCGATCAGAAGTGGTCGACGTCGATCACCGCTTTGGCAAAGTCCTGCGGAGCTTCCTGCGGCAAATTGTGACCGACGCCACCGCTAATGAGCCGGTATTCATATTTGCTGGAGAATTTGCCACGATAGGCTGTGGCGGGCGGGTGAGGAGCCCCATTCGCGTCACCTTCCATAGTGATTGCCGGTAAGGAGACGGTAAGACCTTCGGCAAGCCGTTTTTCCAGGTTGTCATACTTCGACTCACCTTCGGCTACGCCAATTCGCCAGCGGTAGTTGTGAATCACGACGGCAACATGATCTGCGTTGTTAAAGGAAGCTGCAGTGCGGTCGAAAGTGGCATCATCGAAGTTCCACTTCGGTGAGGCGAGTTTCCAAATCAGCTTTGAAAAATCGTGTCGGTTCTTGTCGTAACCAGCCTGGCCGTTTTCCGTAGCGAAGTAATACTGGTACCACCACGCATATTCCGCGGCTGGCGGCAACGGATTCCTATTGGCAGCGGGACTGCCGATTAGATACCCGCTCACGGAAACTATGGCTTTGCAGCGCTCAGGCCAAAGCACTGCAATGATGTCCGCTGTCCGGGCACCCCAATCAAAACCGGCAAGTATCGCCTTGTCGATCTTTAAAGCGTCCATCAAATTGATGATGTCCAGAGCAACCACCGACTGCTGGCCGTTCCTGAACGTTTGGCTGGAAAGAAACGTCGTCGTGCCATAGCCACGCAGATACGGGACGATCACCCGGTAGCCCTCGCCCGCCAACAAAAGAGCGGCATCGACAAAGCTGTGAATGTCATACGGCCAGCCGTGCAGAAGGATTACCGGGGTGCCATTCGCAGGGCCAGCTTCCGCGTAGCCAACGTTCAGAAGGCCGGCGTCTACCTGCTTCAATCGTCCGAAAGTTGTGTGGGACGATGCGTTCGTCGGCGACGTGGCTGAGGTTACGCCTTTGGCGTTTTTCCTGCCCGGTTGTGCGACAGCAGAGCCGATCGCAACGAACTCGGCCGCAGCGAGGGTCATCGCAGCGTTGCGCATGAAACCGCGCCGATCATTTTTGATTGGAGCATGTTTGAGTTCTTCTGACATATCATTTTTCCTCCAATTGCATTATTTCGATCTCACTGCCGAGTTTTGTTGGAAGCTTCTTCAAGAGCCGCCATCCCGAATTGACCATCACAACTTTTTCGAGGAGTGTCGGGAATTCCAATTCTTCCGGCGCCTGCGCAATCGCGTCACCGAGGCCCACATCAATCTGCAGAGGCACGCGTGCGTTGCCTGGACGGGCTTCTACCAGAACACGCGCTCCCTCATGGGCCTCTCCGTCTCTGATACGTTCCACGCGAATTAGTCTCGGTTAGAAAGGACGTGCCATCGTCTTCCACTTCCTGTGAGCACGCGTCTGAGATTATCTTTTTGTAGTTCGCATACGGCACTTTTCCGAGCAGATCTAGATCTCGAGTTGGACGATAGATCTCGCCGGTCCAGACTTGGAGCGCAAAGCTCCTTTTAGTACGAATGAATTTCGATGAGGAGAGACACTGAGACGATACAGGAAACGTTCTAATCCACAACGACCCAAGACGAATCCAAAATCCTCTTTGCGCTTCGTTGCCAAGCTCAATAGCCGCTGCCGCACCCATGCTGGCAAGCTGTTGAGAAGAATGGTGGGCGCTATAGGATTCGAACCTATGACTTCCACCGTGTGAAGATGGCACTCTACCGCTGAGTTAAGCGCCCAACCCTTTTCATTCAAACAGTTGCAGCCGTTTCCGTCAACCGCGGGAACCTCTGGGAACGGAATGCGACTTACGGCATAATTGGCCGTGCCTATCCTTCTGCAACGGAGACCATACGCGATGAAAAGCCTCACCACCGGCTTAACCTTGTGCCTGCTAGCGCTCCTTCTCAATTTGTCGGCCGGTGGGCAGGACAACAAGGCAGCCGGCGACGATTCGGCCGCAGTGTTGGCTACCGTCAGAGTTTATGTCGAGGCCTACTTCTCCGGCGACGCTCAGCGAATGCAACACACTTTGCATCCGCATTATATGAAGCATCTGATTCATGGAAACGTTCCGGCTGGCAACACCACCGACACTGAGATGGTCGAGGAAATACGCTCCGAAGGCACGACCGATCTTCCGGAAGAGGAGCAAACCAAACAGATCACGCTATTGGATATTTCCGGAGATATCGCGTCGGTGAAACTCGTGACCCTGCGCTCCGTGGCCTATGTCACCCTTTTGAAGACGGGCGGAGAATGGAAAATCCTCTCAGCCGTTCAACGGTTGGATAACTAGACGAATTTAGCCATCGCTTTTAGGCAAAAGGAAGCTGCCCTCACCGCGCTATTGAACGTCGGAAACCTTTCCGCTCATGAAGGTGATCTTCGCATCCTGGTAGATATAGATCTGTTTGACACCCAGATTGACGATCTTCTGGGGCTGGCCCCAGGCCGCAACCACCTGATCGATGGTTTGTCCCTTCTCAATGCTGGCCGGAGCCTGTTGCTGTTGCTGTTGCGGTTGCTGCTGCGCCTGACCCTGATCCTGCTGCCCACCGTTCTGCTGGTCTTGACCGCCTTGGTTGTCCTGGCTTTGCGAATCGTCTCCCTGGTCCGAGGAAAAGACCTCGGCCATGGTGTCCTCCACCTTCGGCACGCTGGCGGTCGCCAAATATCCCTTGGGGAACTGGAAGATGACTTGAGCCCGGTAGTACGTGGGAGGGTCGGTCTTGTTGCAAGAATCGCATGCCACCACGCTCATGGAGACGGTGTCGTTGTTGGAGTTGACGTCGATCTTGGAAGGATAGACTTTATCGCCGACCTGAAACAGCTTGGTTGTGGCCTGGTTGGAAACGGCGTCCTTCACGCCGCTGCATTTCCCGAAAAGCCCACAGATCTTGGCCCCGGCTTTGCTGGCGGAATTACTTTTCGCGATAGCCGGAGGATTGAGGGTGCCATTCTGGTATTTCGCCGGCATCACCGCGACGTTTCCATTAGCGAATCCGAGAACGCCGCCTTTCTTAATGGTGAGAATTGTGCCGGGCTCAATGACCGATGGCCCGCTCGAATCCACGCCCATCTTGACCAGCTTGTATTGCGCCGCAAGCTGGTCCTGCATTGAAGGCGGAGCGGCGCCCTGCGCCCACGCGACCGCGCTGCTCAGAGTCAATAATGCTATGGCTCCAACCGGTATCCGCATAACTCCTCCGCGCCTCTAAACTGTTGCCAACATTGCTTGTGAAAGAAGAAGCGAGGCGCGCATCGATGCGCCTCGCCATAAAAACAGCTATTGCTGATTTGCACCCGGGTCGGCTGCAACCTGTTGCTCCGCCTGGTCGGCATCCTGTTGTTGCGATGACAGATCGGAAGCAACATCCTGATCCGGAGTCGGCGTGGGCACTTCGCCGGCTGTGGTGCTGGCGTCGGGGGCCTTCGGCATACCCTTCTGGCCGCTGTTCTTGGCCATTTCCTGCATTCCCGAGTCGACCTGCTCGCGGAAGTGGTTGTGCATTTCCTGCAGGTCATCCACTTTCACGGCTTCGCTGGCACCCGCCGCGCAATCTCCCTTCTGGCTGGTTTTCACCTGAACCGCAATGGTGTCGCTGCCTTCGATCACGTCCTCCGCGGTGCGCAAAATTACATCACCCGGACTCAGGCTGCATTCCTGCCCGTCGTCTCCCGTGACATCGAGACTGCTGGAAACGACGAATGTCTTGAACTTCGGGTTCAAGGCCGGAGGCGCTTCATCGCCACCAGAAGGTGCGGAAGAGGATGAGCCTCCAGCGGCAGCAGCCTGGCGGTCGGCGTCAATCTGCTCACGAATTTCTTCCGCCAGGGCATTCTTGACATCCGGGGTCATGACAGTGGTTGCGTTCGGATTCGCCCATGCCGGTGGTGGAGGAGCATCCCCGCCTCCGCCGCCTTGCGAAGCTTCGGCCGCGCCTGCGGCCTGTCCGGCAGCGTAGGCCGCCTGCAGGTTCGCCGCGATCATGTAGTCGGCAATCCACAAAGCCGGGGTTGGATAGTAGGGCGCGGGCGCGAAGTAGTATCCGTAAGAGCCATACCACGGGCTTGCACCCCATCCCCACCCGTAGTAAACCGGTGCGGGCCAGGGATTGTAAGCGTAGGCGTAGAACGCCGGATGATAGTAGTAACCCGGGGCATAGCCGTAATAAGGATGTCCGTGCCAGTAGTATCCCCGGTAAGCCCGGGCATACATGCGCCCGTCACGGCCATAATAGGTGCGCTGGTAATAGGCGTGGCCACCGTGGTTGTAATACGCGCGCTGGCTATAGCCATGGCCGTGCCCGTCGCCATATAGGACTCGTCCATTGTGCATGGTGCGCAGGGAGCGCCCTCCGCGCAGATCGTGATGAATTTCGGTGCCATGAGCGGTACGAATCTCCCGCACCCGACCCCGGCCGTCGCGGCTCACACTATGACCGCCAACCATCCGGGTATTACGGGCCGCCTGGAAGTGCCCTGCGGGATGATTGCCCGGGCCTCCGCGGCCTGCCATCTGATTGTGATTCCCCGGACCGTTGTGCGGTCCTCCGTTCGGGCCGCGGTTGGGACCGTTATTGTGGCCCATGCTTGCATTGTTGTGTCCGGCGGCGTTGTTATGACGTGAAGCCGAGTTTCTCCGGAAAGAAGATGACGGCCGTTGTGCAGGGGCAAAGTTACGTATCCATTAGTGGCAATTCGGTGATCTATCCGGGAATCGGAGTTACCTCGGACAGCGCCACAACAGCCGCCTTAGCGGGGTTATGGGCCCCTCGTATTTTTCCGAGCGCCGCGTATGCACGACTCGCTCCTTCGCACGCGATAGATGTCGATATCGTCGCAGCAGGAACCGCGCCACAGGACAACTTCTCCGGTTATCCGAAATTCGGAGACGGGGGCTCTGCGCATTGGGGCGACTATCCGTTCGACATAGCGGAAGGAGGATCGCTGTGGCTTGCCACCGAGTACATTCCAGGTGGAATTGATGCCGTCAATTACTACACGGACTTTGGAACCTTCGTGTACAGCATCAATCCCAATTAACCGGTGCTATGACAGTCGTGCGGGATTCTCAGGAATCCCGCACGTAAAGATCATGAGCGTACCCTGCAGCGGGCCGCTTTTGCGGCGGCCCTGCCCTTTTACAAAACGGCTCGCAGCTCAAGTTCCTTCACGCCCGGGAACGCACTCTATTTCCGCGTCTTCGCCATCTCCGGCCCCAGGAACTCGTCCACAGTCACGCCCGACAGCAGA
The DNA here is from genome assembly GCA_963744185.1 of uncultured Acidobacteriota bacterium. Classification (GTDB taxonomy): domain Bacteria; phylum Acidobacteriota; class Terriglobia; order Terriglobales; family Acidobacteriaceae; genus Telmatobacter. The sequence goes on from CAVUSR010000009.1 coordinate 16,564, forward strand.
TCTGGCTCCGGGCCCCGCTTCGCCGTTGTCGACTCCAGGTTCAGGTGGTTCTCCGTCAGCCCCTTCTTGAGCATGGCGAAGGCATCCTCGGGCGTGTCGGCATAGTTGAACAGTTCAATATCCTTGGGCGAGATCGCGCCCGTATCCACCAGCGCCTGCAGGTTGAAGACCTTCTTCCAGTAATCCGACCCGTAAATCACCACTGTGATCTTCTTGGCCAGCTTCTGGGTCTGCGCCAGGGTGAGAATCTCGAACATCTCATCGAGCGTGCCGAATCCGCCCGGAAACACCACCAGCGCCTTCGACAGATACGCAAACCACAGCTTGCGCATGAAAAAGTAGTGGAATTCGAAGTTCAGCGACGGCGTGATGTAGGGATTGGGCGACTGCTCAAACGGCAGCCGGATGTTCAATCCGATGGTCTTGCCGCCGGCCTCGTGCGCGCCGCGGTTGGCGGCCTCCATAATGCCTGGGCCGCCGCCTGACGTAACCACAAACCGGTGCCGGCGCGAGGGAATGGCCTTGGCCCAGTTGGTGAGCAGCTGTGCCAGCCGCCGCGCGTCCTCGTAGTAGCGCGCCATCTCCACGGCAGCCACCGCGCGCTTGCGCTGCAAATCGGTCGCGGTGCCTTCGACAATTTGGGGAATGCTCGCCGGCTGCTCTTCGCTCGGCGCGGGACGCGTGGCGCCCGTGTTGTCCAGCAATTCGAGCTCGTGCGAAGCCTCTTCGCGCCCCCGGAATCGCGCCGACCCGAAGAACACCACCGTGTCCTGAATCTGTTCCTTGCGGAAGCGCGCCAGCGGCTCGGCGTACTCGGACATGATGCGGATCAGCCGGCCATCGGAGCTGTTCAGAAAGGTGGAATTCTCATACGCCAGCGGCGCGGTCTCAAGCGGCGGCGGGACGCCACTCCTTGTCAGCTTGGCTTCTTTGGGTTCTTCGGGCATCAATGGGCCCGTGTCGTTGCCTTCTGTTCCCTGTTCCCTGCCGGGGCCCCCGGCGAGCGGTGTTTGCTCGGTGGGGTCACTCTTCCCTGTTCCCTGCTCTTCCATCTTTCATCCGTCCCGATGCCGAACCGCCTCACGAAATGCGATCCACAAATTCAAAAGTCCCAGACCCGATATGATGCCGCGGACAGCGCCGTGCGCCGCCCACATCGAGAGCGTGGGGTAGCGCGCAAACAAGGGGTTTTGATCCCAGAAAATCCGCGACCAGGGTGCATAGCAAACCGCCAGGCCGATATACATGCGGAGGAGAACGCGAAGAAAAAGCTCCGCGCGTTCGAGCCAGCGCGGAATGCGTTGCGGCCCATGGCGGTGCGCGGCGGAAACCGGTTCCGGACCGACCACAGGGCCTTGCGGAAGCACAGCCCCGGCTTGCGGAGCCGTGGGGATCGGGGGCGACGTCAATTCCGGCTGCTGAGACATTCCCTGGCTTTGGCCAATCTCTCCGTGGGCGCCGATGCTTGCTCACCGGGCGCGTGAGGTACTCAGACGCGACCCTGGAACATCGTTCCCGCCAAGGCGCGGCCTGCGCTGGGCGCGGGACGAGCTATAGCAACGGTATCACAGGCCGTGGATGCCAAGGCCCGTTCCGCCCGCCCACGCATGCTTGAACCGCAACCTTCGTCGGAGTATCGTAGTTTGCAGGTAAAGTCAGGGTCTCAGGCGAGGAGGTTTCCATGATCCGCATGAGCGCAATATGCATGGCCGTTCTTGTCAGCGGTGCCGTTCTGAGTGCACAACAGGCTCCGCGCGCCGGCGATTCTGGACAGCCGCCGACTGCACAGATCGTTCTTCCTCAGCCCAGCCGCTGTCCTATCGGCATGCGAGCGCAGCAGGGGAGCAGCACGCAGATGCTTCGTGCGAACGATGGCACATTCCAGCATGTGATGACCCCAAGCCTCACACTCACCACCAGGGACAATCGCTCGATCATCGGCGCAGTGGTCACTGCGCGCGGTTACGCGGGAGGGGGTGTGCAGTGGGACTTGACCGCGCATCTGGTCGATCCGGACAACCCGCAACACAAGCGGGAAGAAGTCGTCAAGATACTCACCCTAAAGCTATCTGCCGGCGGACTTGAGCCCAACACATTCTCCGCTGAATTGCAGCTCGCCGGTTTTAATGTTTTGAATTCGATTCAACTCGGTTCCGTCACGTTTTCCGACGGCTCCACCTGGAAAATGGCCGCCAATTCCGGGTGCCTCGTTACGCCCGATCCGTTGATGCTGATTGCCAACCAGTAATTGCCGCCACCCATCCGCCGATTTTCACCAGGGCTCGCTTGGAAAACCCCGCGCTTCGTGCGCCTTGCCCAGACGAACATTTGCCGGCCATTCCCGTCTAAATAATTGATTCCCTGCCTGCTCGCTGCGCAAAAGCCCGCGTCCGTGGTAGCCTTTGTTGCAAATCAGTGAATTCCTTGCGGGATGCCCAATGCGCATAGCGCTTTTTACCGAGACGTTTGTTCCCAAGATTGACGGCATCGTCACCACCCTGTGCGAGACTATCCGCCAGCTCCGCTATCTTGGCCACGAGGTCCTGGTGGTTGCGCCCGATGGCGGCGTTCGCGACTTCGAGCAGGTGCCCATCGCGGGCATGAAAGGCTGGTCGTTTCCGCTGTATCCGGAATTGCGCCTCGCGCCTCCCCGGGCATCGCTGCGAGCCACCATTCGCGAGTTTCAGCCTGATTTGATTCACGTCGCCGATCCGGCATTCCTCGGCATCGCGGGGCTGTATTACTCCGGCGGCAAAGAAGGCGGCGCGTTGCGGCTACCGCTGGTCGTCTCCTATCACACGGACCTTCCCGCGTATCTGCATTACTACAAGCTGGGCTTTCTCGAGCCCCACATCTGGCGGATTCTGCGCGCCCGCCACAACCGCGCCACGGTCAATCTCTGCACATCGCACGCCATGGCCGAACAGCTCAACGCGCACGGCATTGAGCGGGTTGCGCTCTGGCCGGGCGGGGTCGATACCACGCGCTTCTGCCCGGGGCGCCGCTCCGCCGCAATGCGGGACCGGCTCAGCGGCGGCCACCCCGAAAGCCCCCTCCTTCTCTACGTCGGCCGGCTCTCGCCCGAGAAAGACCTCGAGCGCCTCAAGCCCATGCTGCAGGCCTTTCCTGAAGCGCGCCTGGCGCTGGTCGGGGACGGTCCCCATCACAAAGCCCTGCAGCACCACTTTGCCGGGATGCCGGTAGTAATGCCAGGTTTCCTCCGCGGCGACGAGCTTGCCGCCGCCTTCGCCTCCGCCGACGTGTTCGTGATGCCCTCGCGCAGCGAAACACTTGGCCTGGTCGTCCTGGAGGCCATGTCGTCCGGCCTGCCGGTGGTGGCGGCCCGCGCCGGCGGCATTCCCGAGATGATTGAAGATCAGGTCAGCGGTTGTCTCTTCGACGATGAAGAAGAGGCCATCGTTGCGATCCGCGCCTTCTTCGGGTCCCCCGCGCGCCGGCGGGCATTCGGCGAAGCGGCTCGGGTTCAGTCGGCGAAACAGAGCTGGGGGCACGCAACCTCCATCCTCGTCGATCACTACCACGCCGCCGTTGCTGACCAGCCGATCGCCGGCCGCGACTTCGCACCCGTTGCCAAAAAGTTGACCTTCGGACGCATGGCAGGCAGGTCAACCCTCTACGCCATTCGCAAACTACTCCCCTAGCTCCGATCCAAACCGACGGAAAGCCCGCTCCCTGCAAAGGGCGATGTGCAATCGCGTGCTCTTCAGAACGCGGCGAATTCCTACCTGCCAGACCCTCCCGCTATCATCGAGTTTGCGATCCAATTCGGCAGCCCGGAGCGAAACGGCGGGCCGACATAAAAGGAAGGGCCCATGCGCAGCTCTCAGTCCGATGCTCTTGTGGTTTATGGCGCGACAGGCGATCTCGCCCACAAGATGATCTTTCCCGCACTCTATGCGATGGCGAAACGCGGAACCCTCAACGTTCCCGTCATCGGCGTGGCGTTTCCCAAGTGGTCTTTGGAGCGCCTGCAGAAACGCGTCACGCACAGCCTCAAGCAAGCGGGCGGCATCGATAACAAGCGCGCCTTCCAGCATCTACTGTCGCTCCTCAAATACGTAAGCGGAGATTACAACGACAGCAATACGTTTGCGGCCATCAAGGCAGCGCTGGGCAGAGCGCGCCGCCCGGCACATTACCTTGCCATCCCGCCTTCACTCTTCGAGACCGTCATCAAAGGACTTGGCGCCGCGGGGTTGGCCGAGAACGCGCGGGTCATCGTCGAAAAGCCGTTTGGGCGCGACCTGGCCTCGGCACGTGCGCTGAATCGCGTGGCGCGGTCGGTGTTCCCTGAAGATTCGATCTTCCGCATCGATCACTTCCTGGGCAAGGAAGCGATCATGAACATCCTTTACTTCCGCTTCGCCAACTCATTCCTTGAACCGATCTGGAACCGCAACTACGTCTCCAGCGTGCAGATCACCTTGTCGGAAAGCTTCGGCGTGGGAACGCGCGGCGCATTCTACGAGTCCGCCGGATGCCTGCGCGACGTCATCCAGAACCATTTATTTCAGCTTGTGGCGCTGCTTGCCATGGAACCGCCGGCCGGCCGGAATTTCGGAGCCGTGCAAACCGAAAAGGCAACCGTATTCAAAGCGATGCGTCCCTTGCACTCTGAAGATATGGTGCGCGGTCAATACGCGGGCTACCGGCAGGAACGCGACGTCGCGAAGAACTCCGACGTTGAGACATATTGCGCCCTGCGGCTGTTTATCGACTCCTGGCGTTGGGACGGCGTGCCGTGGTATCTGCGCTCGGGCAAGTTCCTTCCCGATACCGCCACCGAGGTTATCGTGGAACTGAAGCAGCCGCCGCAGAAGCTCTTCGCGGACGCGACGGCAGCCGGACGCGAGGGGAATTATCTTCGCTTCCGGCTCTCTCCCGACGCAGCGATCGCGCTGGCAGCCCGCGTCAAGCTCCCCGGGGAGGAGTTCATTGGAGAGCAGCGAGAGCTTTATCTGCTGGAACAACATCCGGGAGAGGAATCGCCCTACGAGCGGCTGTTGGGCGACGCCATGAAGGGCGACGGAGGGCTGTTTACCCGCGAGGACGCGGTAGAAGCCGCATGGATGGTAGTCGATCAGGTACTCAAGCACCATCCGCGCGTTCGCCCGTACAGGCGCGGCACCTGGGGGCCGAAAAAGGCCGATGCGTTGATCGCAGCAGACGGTGGTTGGCATAATCCGACCGCATGACTTCGCGAGAACCGCCTTCGCGCCAGGCACTACATTTTTTTCGCCGCGAGCCAGTTAGTTGTTTGCGCGGCCTGGATCGGTGTGCCACCATTTCGGAACCATGCTTCTCCGGACCTCGACAAACCTGGCAAGCGTGTTTTTAACCCTGCTGCTCGTTGCGGTGGCCAGCGAAGTCCGTGCCCAGATATTCGATTTCGAGCAGGGCCATCCCAAGTCGCTGACCCTGGATGGCAGCGCGCGATTCCACTTGGGCGATGATCCGGACGGGAAACTCGGCTGGGCGAACCCGGCGTTCGACGATTCCCGATGGCCCCTGTTGGCCACGAGCAGCACCTGGAGCGAGCAAGGATACAAGGAGTACAGCGAATTCGCATGGTATCGGTTGAAAGTCTCCTCTCCGGCGCAAACTAACCATCTGGGAATCCTTATTCCTCGATTGCGAACCAGCTACGAAATCTTTGCCGATGGCAAGCTCGTCGGCCGCTTCGGCGGATTTCCACCGCACGGCCGGTACGTCATCGGATTTGACCAGATTTTCCCGCTGCCCCCTCATAGTTCCTCCCCCAGCCATCCGGCCGTGATTGCCATTCGAGTCTGGAATATGAGTTGGCTCTCTCGATTCGGCGGTGGCCTGGAGGGAGCGCCGACGATCGGAGAGTTGGATGCCTTGAAGGCCGTGAAAACCCAGGATGATTGGGAAAGACTGTGGTCAATCACGGCGGGAAATGCCTTGATGCTCATGAACCTGGTGGCGGCGTTCGTGGGGTTCTTCCTGTTCTGGATGCGGCCTGCCGATCGCGAATACCTCTGGTTCGGACTTTATGAGTTGCTCACCGGTGTTCAGCACGTGTGCACCGACTGGGTGATGTTCTATCCCACCGACTGGAAGGCGGACTGGCTGCTCGATGACTGCCTGGCGACCGCAAGCTGGCTTTTCTTTCTCATCTTCGTATTCAAGATTCTGAATGGCCGCAGAAACTGGCTCTTTTGGGCGGCAGTTGGCACGGAAGTCGCGACCATGGCGGGTACCGCGGTTTCTCTTGCGGAGTGGATTAGTTGGGACCAATGGCGGATCTGCGCACTCGTTTGCCTGATTCCGTATTTCGCCTGCATTCTGTACCTTCTTTACCGAAGAGCGCGCCAGGGTGTCGCCGATGCCCAACTGATGCTTGGGCCGGTTGCCCTCTGCTATGCGTCGTGGTTTGCTATTTTCCTGCTCGGCATATTGAACCGGCGCGGTCAAACCTGGGTCGGACGTGACTTCGGTTGGCTCTTTCAGTTATCGCGATGGCCGTTTCCTTTCTCGTTCCAGGATGTCGCCGACATGCTCATGCTGTTGGCGGTGCTTGCCGTTCTGCCGCTGCGGTTCGCCCGCTCACGGCGCGACGAAGAGCGGATGGCCGCCGAGATGGAGTCGGCACGCACGGTACAACAGGTGCTCATTCCCACTGAAATTCCCACGGTTTCCGGCTTCGCGATTCAGTGCGTCTACAAGCCCGCCGGTCACGTGGGTGGCGACTTCTTTCAGATCATCCCGATCGACTCCGGCGGCCTTTTAATTGCCATCGGAGACGTGAGCGGGAAAGGCATGCCCGCCGCCATGACCGTTTCCCTGCTGGTTGGAACTCTGCGCACCCTCGCCCACTTTACGCACAGCCCGTCCGAAATTCTCGATGCCATGAATCAACGAATGCTGGCGCGAAGCCAGGGAGGATTTACCACCTGCCTCGTTCTTCGCGCTGCACCGGATTACACGCTCACGGTTGCAAACGCGGGCCATCTCGCGCCTTATCTGCAGGGCACGGAAATGGACACGATCAATGGCTTGCCCCTCGGGCTTGCCAGGGAATCTGCTTATCCAGAGATCGCACTTACGCTGCCTGAGAATGCGCAGCTGACGCTCCTCACCGATGGCGTGGTCGAAGCTCGAGCCCGCAGCGGAGAGTTATTGGGTTTCGAGCGTACCGCGGCCCTGTCGACACAGGCCGCCAGGTCCATCGTTCATGCAGCTCAAGACTTCGGGCAAGAAGACGACATCACAGTCCTGACGTTGTCGCGGGCCAAACCCGGTCGGCAGGAACCTCAGTTCCCGCCCGCCACCAGCGCTGCCGTCGGAGCCACCTCGTAGGTTCCATAATCGATAGTCAGCACCGCCTTGCCGCCCACCCGCACCTCGGTATCGCTCTCGTTGTTGGCGGGCAGCCAGAAATCACCGGTCTTCGTGTACTTGTGGTGAATCGCGGTGCTCGAGATCCAGAACGACGGATTCCTGGCCGGCGCTGCCTCAATCCGGGCCAGCGCGAAGTCCGCCGCATCTACCCAGATCTTTCCTCGATAGAGATACTTGTTGTCCGTCAGCGGCTCAACCTCGAGCACGTAGGCAGGGCGGCCGGCCACTTTTTCCATGCCGGTCAGTTGGAAACTGTAGTTGGACGCGTTGAGATCGGAAGAATGCTGCTTCTGGGCATCCGTTTCGCTTTCCAGCAACCGCTTCAGCACCTTGTCGATCAGCAGCTTCGATCCGCTCTGCGAAACGATGCGGAAGGTCTTGCCGACACCGGCATCGTAGTCGGCGTCCACTTCCATCTGCGCCGCGATCTTCGCTGCATAGCCCTTGTATTCCACCGAATAATGGCGAACGGAATGGAAGTGCTTCAAAGCGGCGGCACGAGCCAGGTTGCGCCCTTGCATCTCCGTCACAATCTGCGTAGCGGTAAGATTCGGATCTGCGGATGCGATCGCCGACGGATTCGGACCCTGCGCGAACGTGAGTGCGGACGCGAGACCAACCGTTCCCAGGATGCCCGCCAGGGACACGTTTACTGTATGGAATATCTTCATCTTGAGCCGAAACAATACTTTAATGATATCGCGAATGTCGATCCCAAAAAATCACAAGTCGGAGCTATTTAGTCCATTAGACGGCCCTGCCGGCGCTCGTGAGCGAGAAAACGTTTGCAGAAGCAAAACACCCGGTTTACGATGCTCCGTTATGACAAAACTGCTTCGTTGCCTGCCTCTGATCCTCCTCGCGGTCGCGCCTATTCTGTCTCACGCACAGTCTGACCCGCTGGCTCCCACCCAGGGGGTTAAATCCGCTGCCGACATCGACCGCGAGTGGCAGCAGTCCGTTTCGAAGTACGACGGGGAGCGCAATCGCCTGCTGGCCGAGGCCGAGCGCCAGATCGGCGACGGCCCCTACCGCGCCGACTGGGCCACCCTGGCCAAATACCAGCAGCCGCAGTGGTACAAGGACGCCAAGTTCGGCATCTTCATCCACTGGGGCGTCTACTCCGTCCCCGCCGCCGAAAACGAGTGGTACCCGCGCAATATGTACCGGCCCAAGGAGGGCGCCTACAAGAACTTCCGCGACCACTTCGCAAACGGGGATGAATCAAAGGGTTACAAGGACCTGATTCCGCTCTTCAGGCAGAGCACTTCGACGCCACCGCTTGGGCGAAGCTGTTTAAGGAGGCGGGAGCCCAGTACGTTGTCCCCGTTGCCGAGCATCACGACGGCTTCTCCATGTACGACTCCGGCCTCTCCGACTGGACCGTCGTCAAGATGGGCCCCAAGCGGGATACCCTCGCCGAGTTGTCCAAAGCGGTGCGCGCCGAAGGCCTCCACTTCGGCCTCAGCTCCCACCGCGCCGAGCACAACTTCTTCTACGACGGCGGCCGCACCATCCGCTCCGACGTCAACGACCCCAAGTATGCCTCGCTCTACGGCCCCGCCCACGAGTGGTTCATGGGCCCCGACAATGCCCACGGCCTCTACGACGACTGGACCTGGGTGAGTGAGGCCTGGACCCGCGACTGGCTGGCCCGCGACACCGAACTGGTCGAGAAATACAAGCCCGAGATCGTTTACTTCGACTGGTGGATCGGCCAGCCCAACTTCCGCCGCGCCGTCACCCAGTTCACCGCCTTCTACTACAACTACGCCGCCGCCCATAACTACATTGGCGTCATCGACTTCAAGGACTATTCCCTCAACTGGAAGTCCGGCACCCGAGACTTCGAGCGCGGCCAGCTGGACAAGATCCTCGCCGACCATTGGCAGACCGACACCTCCATCTCCAACGCCAGCTGGGGCTACATCGAGCACGACACCTTCAAGACCCCCGAATTTCTCGTTCACCAGCTCGCCGACATCGTCAGCAAGAACGGCAACCTGCTGCTCAACTTCGGCCCGCGCTCCGACGGCACCATCCCCGAAGAGGTCCAGAACACCCTCCTCGAGATGGGCGCCTGGCTCAAGGTGAACGGCGAAGCCATCTACGCAACCACCCCCTGGAAAATCTACGGCGAAGGCCCCACCCAGGTGATCGGCGGCGCCTTCCACGACACCGACACCAAGCCATACACTCCGCAGGACTTCCGTTTCACCGCCAAGGGCGACGCCGTCTATGCCATCGGCATGGCTTGCCCGCCCGACAGAAAGGCCACCATTCATGCCCTCGGCTCCGCTCACGAAGGCGCGTCCGTATCCGTCAAAGCCATCGAAATGCTGGGCTCCGCCGAAAAAGTCGCTTTCAACCAGACCAGTGATGCGCTCGAAGTGACCCTCCCGGCCGGGGCAACCTGCAAGTACGCGTACGCTCTCAAACTGACATCGGGGCAGCAGTAGAACTCACCCCGTCGGGGCTCATTACTTTACTTATTTCCCATTCCGCGACCCGCCGCGCGAAATGCTGCCGGTCTTTTGCCTCTCCTTGCCTGGAATTCAAATTCAGGTTCTTGAGGTGCTATTCATGTATCGCCTACGCACGCTAATTAAACCCTTTTCCCCATTCTTCTGGCAGCTCTCGCAGCTGCCCCCGTCTGCGTTCGAGCCCAATCCGCCTCCGAAGCCCATGGCGGAACACCCAACACCGAACTCTACGGCGGCTACTCGTACGTCTTCAGAACCTACAACCCAACCCAGAACACCGTCTCCACGTCCGGTATGAACGGCTGGGATGCCTCCCTCAAAATCCCTCTGCTCGGCACATTTCTCGGCATTAAGGGCGACGTCTCCGGCTTCTATCGCAACGACAGCCCCGACTTCAATCCCAAGGCCTACTTCTTCCTCGTCGGCCCGCAGGTCGGCGTCCATATGGGCCGCTCCACTCTCTTCGCTCACGGCCTGGTGGGAAGCGCGCACCTCACCAGCTCCGCCCTCCCCAACATCAAGAGTGACAACACCTTCGCTGTAGCCGTCGGCGCCGGCCTCGACTTCGGCATCGCCCGCAACCTCGCCTGGCGCGTCACCGGCGACTACTACAACACCCGCTACCAGGCCACCAACCGCAACTTCAACGAAATCATCAACTCCAACGGCCGCATCTCCACCGGCCCCGTAATCCGCTTCTGAGCATAAGCGGCGGAAGGCGGTAGCCAGTAGCCAGTAGCCGGTAGCTCACTACGCTGAACCGCTTTCTGGCAGCAGTCTCATCGCAGAAGCTCCCACCCCGTCCTTGCGAGTTCCTCCGATCGCAAGGGCGGGACGCCACTGAAGTCCCCGGGTCCAAGCTACCGGCTCCAGCTCCAAGCTACCGGCTACAAGCTCCAAGCTACCGGCCACAAGCTCCAAGCTACCGGCTACAGGCTACAAGCTCCTGCGAGACCTGTTATCCTCCCGCTCGTGGACCGTCGCGCCTTCCTCGCCGCTCTCACCGGCACCGCCGCCGCCCTCACTCTCCCGCGGCCCATTGCCGCCGACCCCACCCCGGAAGACATCGCCCACGATCCCCTCCGCCCCTCATTCCATCTCCTCCCGCCCCACAACTGGATGAACGACCCCAACGGCCCCATTTTCTGGAAAGGCAAATACCACCTCTTCTACCAGCTCAATCCCCACGCCGCCGTCTGGGGCGACATGCACTGGGGCCACGCCGTCTCGCCCGACATGATCCACTGGCGTCACCAGCCCGTCGCCCTCGCGCCAACCCCCGGCGGCCCTGACAGCGAAGGCTGCTTCAGCGGCTCCGCGGTGGTCTACGACGGCACCCCGACCTTTATCTACACCGGCGTCCAGAACGCCCCACCCGACCAGGTCACCATCCGCGACGGCAGCGACAAGCTCCGCGAAACCCAAATGCTCGCCATCGCCGAAGACGACGCCCTGCTCCGCTGGAAAAAGTATCCCCAGGCCGTGATCCCCACCCCGCCCCCTGGCATGAAAGTTACCGGCTTCCGCGATCCCTGCCCCTGGCGCGAAGGCGATACGTGGTATTGCGGCCTCGGCTCCGGCGAGCGCGGCGTCGGCGGCTGCGTCCTCCTCTACCGCTCCCACGACTTGCGCACCTGGGAGTATCTGCACAAGCTCGCTGAAGGCAAGCCCAACGGCCTCCAGTCCGCCAACCCCTGCGATACCGGCGAAATGTGGGAGTGCCCCGACTTCTTCGCCGTCGACAGGCAGCACTGCCTCTTCTACTCCACCGAGGGCAAAGTCATCTGGTCCACCGGCGACTACGACCAGGCCGCACACAAGTTCGCTGCCCGCCGCTCCGGCGTCCTCGACCACGGCGCCTATTACGCCCCCAAAAGCTTCCTCGCCGCGGGCGACCGCCGCATCCTCTGGGGCTGGATTCGCGAAACCCGCTCCGACGCCGACATGACCGCCGCCGGATGGTCCGGCTGCATGTCGCTGCCTCGCGTCCTCACCATCGGCGCCCAGGGCCAGCTCGAGATGAACCCCGCCAAAGAAGCGGAGTCACTCCGCGGCCCCGTCGAGCGCGCCACCGTCACCGCCGCCACGCCCTTCCGCCGCAAGCTGGGCGACCTCGCCATCGAACTCCACCTCCCCGGCAACATCCTCTCCAGCTCCAGGTCCACCGTGCGTCTCACCGTCGAAGGACGCCCGGCATGGGAGCTGGCCATCGACACGCAGGCAAAAGAGGTGCACTGCGGCAACCTCACCTTCCCGCTCCCCGGCCTCCCCTGGCCCCACCCCACCCTGCGCATGTTTCTCGATGGCTCCGTCATCGAGTCGTTCATCGGCGGACGCGAAGCCCTGACCAGCCGCGTCTACTCCCTCAAACCCAACGCCACCAAGCTCGAAATCACCACCACCGGCAAAGACGCCATCCACCTAGAGCTCTGGTCCATCCAGCCCATCTCCCCCGACCGCCTCACCACCTGAAGGGCCAGAGTTGCCGGGAGTTCATCCGACAATAACGCCGATAGCATTTACAGGCTTCACGAGCCGTGGAAAAATTCGGGCGGTAGGCCGGGGATACATCCCGACAAACAACGCCAGCACAAAGTTGGGCGCTTCACGGGCCGTGCAAAAATTCGGTCGGACGGTAGGCCGGGATTCATCCCGACAATCACGCCAACACAAAGTTGCGCACTTCACGGGCGGTGGAAAAACTCGGTCGGGCGGTAGGCCGGCGATTCATCCCAACAATCACGCCAACACAAAGTTGGGCGCTTCACGAGCCGTGGAAAAATTCGGGCGGTAGGCCGGGGATTCATCCCCGGTATTGCACCGGGCAAATCGACGCGGGCTTCAGCCCCTGAGGCATGCTTCTCAGGGTTGTTGGCGAAATTGACCCCTTTTTCGCAGCCTGTTCAGCCATTGCGGTTTACCCTTGACTTCAGCCTGCCCGTTACATGGAGTCACCTCCAATGACCGACCCGTCCTTTCCCCTCGATATCGTCGCGTTGCGGCCATTCGTCCCCGCCACCGACTTTGAAAAGAGTCTCCGCTTCTACACCGATCTGGGCTTCACCGCCCATCGCTATGGCGACTCCATCGCGGCGATGGAACTCGGCGCGCATGCCTTCCTGCTGCAGAAGTTCTACGCCGAGGGCTTCGCCGGCAACTTCATGATGCAGCTCATGGTCAAGGACCTTCCAGGCTGGTGGAAACACATCGAAAGCCTCGATCTCGCCGCGAAATACGGGGTGCGCGCCCCCTCCGCCCCCGCGCTCCAACCCTGGGGCCTGACCATCAGTTATGTAGTTGACCCCTCTGGAGTCCTCTGGCACATCGCCCAGGCCCCGAAGTAATCGCGAGCCCGCCCGGCCTTCCATCACACCCGGGCAAACGCTCCGTGCCCCGTCCTTGCGACTTCTTTTGTCGCAAGGGCGGCAAACCACCCCTGGTCCCTGGTCCCTGGCCCTTAAAGCTGCGCATGCAGCTTATGAAACCCCGTAGCCTCCTGGTACGCGCTCCCAAACGCCGCCAGCTTCGCATCCTCATAATGTCCCGCAAGAAACGTAATCGACACCGGCGTGCCCGGGCCGCCGATATTGTCGTGGTCGCCGTCACGTCCTTCGCGGGATGCGGCGCATCGGCTCCGCGCAAGCCATTGGGCACAATCAGCGCCGGATGCCCGGTCAAGATTCGTCGCGATCAACTGCGTCGCCGTCGATGGCGCCACGATGATGTCCACCTGCTCAAACAGCTTCGCAAACCTGCTGCACCGCCAAGCGTCCGCGCGCGGTTGGCCTGGATGTATTCGACCGCGGGATAGAACCGCGCGACGCGAAAGTCGTTCGGCCAGTCGTCCGCTCCCTGCTCGGTCAGCAGCTTGTCGCGGCCGCTCATCGTCAGATCGTCAAACGCCGCGGCAGCCTCGGCCGTCAGCAGCGGCACCATCGCGTCCTACGGCAGCTTGGGCAGCTCGACAGGAATCAGCTTCACGCCCATCGCTCTTAGCTTTGTCCAGCGCGGCCAGCTCGAAGCGCCGGTCGTAGTCGCGCCGCGCGCGGCCCTCTCGCATCGCGCCGTTCGCTCTTCGCGCTTCTTCTTCTCCTCCGGCAGTCTCGTTCGCTGCGGCTTCCGAGCTTGAACGCTTCGGCGGCGCGGATCGAACTCGCTCTTGAAGTAGCCGACCCGCAGCGGCTTCCAATCGAAATTCGGATTCCAATTGAAGCTCGCCGGGTACAGCCGAAGTGTCCTTTCCGTCCGGCCCGTGGATCGCATCAGCACCAGCGCGCAATCCTCCACCGAGCGGCAGATGGGCCCGAGCTTATCCATCGTCCAGCTCAGCGCCATCGCGCCCGTGCGCGGCACAAAGCCAAAGGTCGGCCGCAAGCCCCGAGTCGCCGCAGCGCGTTGAAGGCGAGGAGATCGACCCCAGCGTCTCCGATCCGATCGCAAACCCCACGCAGCCCGCTGCCACCGCGCTCGCCGAGCCGGCAGACGATCCGCTCGACCCCTGCTTCGGATTCCATGGATTGCGCGTGCGCCCGCCAAACCACTTGTCGCCCATGGCCAGCGCGCCCAGCGTGAACTTGGCCACCAGCACGGCGCCGGCCGCATCGAGCCGCTGCACCACCGTCGCGTCTTCATCGAACGACTGGTGCTCAAACCCGCCCGCGCCCCACGTCGTCGGATAGCCCTTCACGGCCAGCAGATCTTTCGCGCCCCAGGGAATCCCGTGCAGCGGCCCGCGATATTTCCCCGCCGCAATCTCCTCATCGGCGGCTCTGCGCCTGCGTCGAGCGCCCGCTCCTCCGTCAGCGTGATGACGAAATGCAGTTTGGCGTCGTAGCGCTTCAGGCGATCGAGATACATCTGCGTCAGAGCGAGCGAAGTGATTTTGCGCGCCTGATGCAGGCTGGCCAGTTCGAGCACAGTGGCAAACGCCAGATCCTCGATGTTGCCGGCGCTTTCGGCTCGCCGCCTCCGAGTCGACGAGCCAAATGCGGCGTCATATCACGCCGGCGGTCAACGCGCTCGCCGCGGGCTTCGGCGCCGGCAGCGGATGAAACATAAACGCCGGCGGAACGGATTGGGCACTTTCAGCGCGCGAATTGCTCATACGATCCGCTCTGATCGGTCAGCCCGTCGAGCATCATCTTCTTCTGCTCGGCCGTAAACGGGCCCACACCCGCGAGCATAGCGGCCTGGTCGAGCATCTCCGGCGTAAATTTCGGCGGCTTCGACTGGTCCGTGCCTGTCGCCTCCTGCGCCTGCACCCCCAGGGTGTACAGAACCCCCGGCAGCAGTGCCGAAGTGACGCCCGCGCGGCTGCAGGCGGTCAGAAAACTGCGTCGATCCAGTGTCATGTCCTTGAGGGTCCTTGGGAAGAAAGTGAAAGCCTTTCGGCCACTATACCGCCCCGGCAACACCCGCGTGCCGCGTGACGAGGAGCACCGACCCATCGGCCCGCGAGGCTTTCTTCTAATCCCGGAATGAAAACTGGTGTCCAAAATTGGAGAGGCCTGCCGTCTCCCGCAGATCTGCCGAAGAACCCCTTGAGGAGACCCCCGAACACTTGCCGTGAATCGGGGGCCGGTACCCGGCTTGGCGGCGCACAAAACGTCGCCTTGCGCGAAAAACCGCAAGGAGAAGCCCGCCTGTGAACAAGTCGTTCCGTATCGCATCTCTTGCCGTCTGTCTGCTGCTGCTGGCCGATGCCAGTGCAATCCTCGCGCAGCAATCCTTTGGTCAACGCTTTACGCAGCACAACGCTTCCATGACCGCTCTGCAGCCTCCCTTGATTACGCCCCTCGTCGCGCCTGACCCGCGCCTGGTTCAGTACGCGAAACTGTCATTTGCCAACCAGTACACCTCCACCGGCACTCAGACCGTCAACTACGGCAACAGTCGGGGCATCGGCGTCATCGGTGGAAACAGGTATGAGTTCGACTTCATCCCTCCCCCTTACATTCAGCACAACAGCTCCGCCATCGATGGATTCGGCGACACCGCAGCGTCCATTAAATACCGCATCGCGTCCGGCAACGCGGAACGCGGCAACTTCGAAATCACTGCGCTCCTTAACCACACATTCGCCACCGGCAGCCATAAGAATGGAGCTGCCACCGACTCCTATGGGCCCGCTCTTGCCGGTGCCAAAGCGTTTCGCCGCATGGACGTTGTCTCTTCCCTGGGAGGCACTCTTCCCACCGGCAAAATTGCCGCCCAGGGCCGCTGCATGGCGTGGAATTCGCTCGCCCAGGTTCACGCCGCAAAGCCCCTCTGGTTCGAGTTGGAAAACAACGCCAGCTTCTACTTCGCCGGCAGTCACGACGGCAAAATGCAGAACTTCCTGACCCCGGCAGCGTTTTACGTAGTCCGACCCAAAAGCTGGAAACCGGCTCACCCCTTCTTCATCCTCGACTCCGGCATGCAGATCGCCACCTCCGGCTTCCACACCTACAACCACAACCTCATCTCCGAACTGAGAATCCTCTTCTAAGCCTCAACTCGGATCGCCGTCCAAATCTTGTCAAGAGGCACTCCCTGTGGAAAAACGTCGCAACTAACTGAATCTAAAACGAAAATTATTTTTTCAAAATTGAGTATTAATTATTCGAACCTGCCATACTTAAAACAGTCGAACAAAAGCCCGCCAACCAGCGGGCTTTTTTCATTTCACCAGCACGTCAGGAGCAGAAGATGGAAGCACCACGCAAACTCGACTTCGCAAGGTCGTTCTACTCCCCATTCGCTGTCCCCGTCTTTACTTCACTTTTTCACTCATTCACTTCTTCACTCATTCACTTCTTCACTTTTCACTTTTCACTCTTCACTTTTCACTTTTCACTTTTCACTGTTCACTGCTTTGTGATCCATATCACGGTCAGCACAAATTCCCCCTTTTTTGTGTGTAACCGTATGAGCCCACTCGCTTTGATCGTTTTTTTCTGCGTGTGTGCGTGTCCCTACGCGAAAACAGAGCCGTACCATGGCTCCATGGCGCTGGTTGAAGTCCGGAGCGTGAGCAAGAGTTACCCCGGCGCGTGGGCCTGGGCACCGAGATGCACCCCGTAGTCGCGGATGTTTCGTTCCAGATCGAATCCGGCGAGACCCTGGGCCTGGTCGGCGAATCCGGTTCCGGAAAAACCACCGTCGCCCGCATGGTGCTGGGCCTGGTGAAGCCAACCAGCGGCGTGGTCCGCGTCGACGGCGTCGATGTAGCTTTCGCCTCCGCGGCGGAATTGAAGCGCCTCCGCCGCCAGATGCAGCCCGTGTTTCAGGATCCCTTCGCCGCCCTCAATCCGCGCATGAAGGTCTTCGACATCGTGACCGAGCCGTTTCAGATCCACGGCCGCGAACTCGGCCTCGGCCGCCGGCCCTGCGCGCGAAGGCAGTGGAACTGCTCCGCGAAGTCGGACTGGACGAGTCGGCTTTGGGCGTTTCCCGCACGAGTTTCCGGCGGGCAGCGCCAGCGCATCAACATTGCCCGCGCCCTGGCCCTGCGCCCCAAACTGCTCATCCTGGACGAGCCCGTCTCCGCTCTCGACGTGAGCGTAGGCGCGCAGATCGTCAACCTGCTGCGCGCCCTGCAGCGCGAACACGGGCTGACTTATTTGTTCATCTCCCACTCCATGCCGCTGGTGCGCTACCTGAGCACGCGCATCGCGGTCATGGAACGCGGGCGGCTGGTCGAAACAGGTGAAGCCGAGGCGCTGTGCGCCGCGCCGCGCAGGCGTATACCCGACAGTTGCTGGCCGCAACTCCCGAACTCCCTGGCGGTTGAGTCGAGACAGGGCTCAAGCGAGAGAGGATGCGAAGTACCCAGAAAGGGGTAGCCCGGGTGCAGATTCGGAGTGACTGGACCCAGAGTTCGGGCAGAGAATTCTGCTACACTGACTCAAGCGCATCGAGGGGATTTACGCGCCAGGCCGCGCCCCGTTGCAGTGCTACTGCCACCCATGTTCGGGGAGTGGCTCAGCCTGGTAGAGCACCTGGTTCGGGACCAGGGGGTCGGAGGTTCAAATCCTCTCTCCCCGACCAATAAGTCCCGAATATCAGTTAATTAGCGAAACCCCATTTCCGGCCTGTAACGGAACTTGGGTCCACTTGGGTCCAATAAGGAACCTGGTCGCAAGAAGCTTTTCAACGCCTTCGACCGCCTGACGAGCATCCGCCGGAACCGAGTGGATGTACGTCCCTCGTGTCATCTCCGACGATGAATGTCCAAGCAACGCCTGGGTGGTGCCAATTGGTGCCCCAGCCGAATCGAGCAGCGTTGCGTGGGCGTGCCGGAACCAGTGCCAGTTCACTCCTGTCAACTGAGCTTGTGGCGGCTGGTTTGAGTTGACCGATTGAGAAGATTGCGCCGACTGAGCGGAGAACCGTTTCGAGCAGAGAACACCAGAGTCGATGGTTTGGCTTCGGTGTGCTTCAACGCTGCAAAAATCTCGACACAATTCGGGCCGAGAGGAATGCGGCGTTTGCTCCGCTTGCTTTTCGGTTCATCAAAATGGCCTTCGTAGACCGTTTGATTCACCGAGAGAATACCCTTGTCCAAATCAATGTCCTGCCAGCGAAGTGCCAGCAGTTCACCGATCCGCAGTCCCGTCCTCGCCAACAAGCCGCGATAGAGCGGGAGGGTTCCGGGAGCTTCTCAATAAGCTCCTTTACGGTTTCCATTTCAATGGGAGATTTCTCTTCTACGGGGCCGCGTCGCGGAAGGCGTGTCCTCCGGACGGGGTTGTCGGCCAAGAATTCGTCTCTTACAGCTGCTTCGATGATCGTTCCGAAAGCGGTCGCGGATGTGGTTGACCGTCTTCCACGAAAGATCCGCTCTGAGTCTTCATTCCAAGAAAGTTTTGAACAGAGTCTTTCGTGATCAGCCGAAGCTGCGTCTTTTCAAAGGCCGGGTTGAGGTGGGCATCGATCATGTTTGTCGTAAAACTGCTTGCTTGAGTGCTTCAGTGTGGGGAAGACATTCCGGCTTCCAGCGGTCTTCCACGAAACTGCCAAAGGTCCAAACCGTCTGTGGCCGATAATCGCCGCTGTTGATCTTGCGCAGCAGATCAGCAAGCTTCTGCCTTGCTTCGCGGATCGTGGGGATTTCCGCAACCGTTCCGAGAACCTCTGAGCGCCGAATCCGCCCAGGTACGTTATCGGGTCCAATTACGTTTTCCCACCAGCGAGCAACCCACACTTTCTTTCGCGTGCCTCGCTTGAAAAGCGAGCCTTCTTGAAAACACCTTCTACGGGTCATTCGTCCTCCGAATGTTGCCCGTTTGGTGGTAGTGCGTCTGGTGGAAGAATATTCCCCAAATCCGGATACATCAAGCGCTCCTTAGGCCGTAAAGCCATCCCCGTACCGCTGTGATTTCAAAGCGCAGATATTTCCCGAGTTTGATGTGCGGAATGCGCTCCTTTCCCCGCCTCCGTGTCCGTCCATAGACCCAGGAAACGGGGACGTGCAGCACACGTGCCGTTTCCGCCACGTCCATCAGATCGCATTCATTCCTTGCCATACGTACCCCCACGTCCCTCGTTTTTCGTACCGCTCATCCCCGCAAACCAGACCATGCACGTGCCCCCCACGTGTCTGCACGCGTACTGAAAATGTGCTGGCAGGAGACTCACCCTATCTGTGTCCCGCGTGGACCCCGATAGGGGTCCCTTGGCGTACCACACGTACGTGATTTTTCTGCCACACGTACACACCATCTGAACAGTTCGCAACATTGCACATTCGCCCCGCGGTTCAACCCACGTGCCCCCACGTGCGGCCAAAAAGCAATCTCCCTTTAGTTGGAACACTACTTTTCTTCCACAAGTTCGAAAGACTGTAGGAATTCCTCTTCGTCCCAATCCAGCAGCAACGTACGACGCCCGAATAGTTGAGGCTGCGCCTCCGTGAAAGCCCGCGTCATCCGTTGTTCACTCAGCAGGCTCCAGACACTTTTGCTTCACGACCCGCTGTGTCGTACGCTGCCCGACCCACTTAGGAAACAACTTGATTGACCGTGATGACGTGAGGCGGCGCGAACCCTTCGGAGCAAGGAGCAATTCCTTGCTCAGGTATTTCGATAAGTACCGCGCGACATGTACCACTTTCACCTGTTTGATAAAGCAGATACGCCCCCCGCCGAGGCGATCCCACGTTCGGCTGATCCACCCCTGATCTATCCATCGATCCAGCAGTACATGGAGATGCGGAAGCCCCGCCTTTGTGAACTCCAAGACCGCAATAAAAGACGGCGCGCGGCCGTACTCCCGGCGCAGGTATTCTCTGAACTTATTCCAGATTTGACGCATGTAAGGAACGGCAAAATCCGGATTCTCACCATGAAGTCAATCTTTGAAGGATCTAGAGTGAGGGTGAGGAATAGCGAAGCCCCAACGCCTCAGCATTGTTCCGGATCGACATGCGCGCCCGCTTTGCTCGACGTGGGCGCAATAACAGCAGCCCCAAGTCTTGCAATTCATGCGACGCGTACAGGGACGCCCGGTTACAGGGTTTAACCCTTGCAGGGACCACCGACCGCACCACGACTCGCGGTTCGAGGGCCTCCTTTCCCATGCCGGAACAGGATGAGTGTGTCGATTATTCTTTATTGAGTCAAGTGAAGGCGCCACCGCGCAACGCGCGGAGAACTTAGGGGCTTCGCCCCCGAACCCCCAGGAAAGCTTTTGACCCACACCGGCTGTAGGGTAGGTGTCCCGCTCTAACGGAGCACCTGGCCCCACAACCGGGTATGCAGAGATCGTCGAGCCGTCCGTGTCGCAGGATGGAGCTTTCCAGGAACCAGCGCCTGCACTGTCTACCCCAACAGCCTCTGCAAATTGTTGATCTGGATTGCTTGGTTGAACCTGTTCGATGCGCATCGCGAAATCTCTCTTTTCAGAGATCTCTCGCTGGCTTTGCTGACTGTGCCATCACGGCACAAGCTGGCTACTGGATCGACTATTTTTGTAAACCTTCGATTTTCTTATTCAAAAGGAGCCCGCCCTCGTTACGATCAGGACATACTCCCTTGATCTGATTCCGTCCGACCACCAAGCGCACCGGAAGTGGGCGAGAATTCTGCGTGAGCTCTAACGGATTTGGCATATTCCAAGTATCAGTCGCCGCAGCATCGATTGAGCAAACAAATAGAGGTCACTGCTCTATTTGTCTCCTGCCCGGCGATCAACTCACCGGCGCGCTTGTAGTAAGTCCGAGCTTTCTTAACAGCCGGGCTATACCGGTCTCCCTTTCTCATTTCTCGGGGAAATAATTCACGCGCAATTTGCTCGAAGGTCTTCCCTGTTTCCGAAGGTCCCAGGCCTTCAAATATCCTTCATATTGGTCGAGCCGGACTCTCGGTTTCTGGCGATGATCTGGAAGGGGGCCGACATGCGCTTCGTACATTCTCCCAATGTCTACGTTCTGCAATATTGAATGCAAGGGGCCTTTCAATGTCAATTTCGACGTGGATGAACCGACGATCGGTCGAATGTGTCACTGCAGACTTCCGCCGGTATTTCGTCAGGAATCCCCTTTAGCATTTCCGAGATTCGCTCTTCCCGCGTAGGAAAGAGAGCAGGATCGGGCTCTCCCAGGTCGAATATCCGGTAATCGGCGGAAGAGGGAGAAGAAGGGCATTGCCACCCAGCTTCCTTGTTCGTTTCGAACTCCACATTGGTCAAATATCAGACACGGGTCGAGGGTCGCTAATGCCCAGCGTCTGCAGATTTCGGTCGGAGAGAAGCAATCTGCGTTGACAAGTAGTACAAAGCATCCCGGCTGTATGCGGGCCGGTTCGGCTCCACAGGTAGCCATTCTCTTTGAACCACGGGCCAAAAACGGGCTTCAAAAGCCTCGTAGTCCTTTTGGTAATTTTCGTTTCGGCGAAGAAACTCCCACCTCGACCCATGGGACCTACAAAATCTCGGCCGAAACTGCGACTCATTTCCTCTTGATTCTGCTCATTGCTTGCTACAGTGCTAGCTCTCCCCCGGCCCCGACATAGCCACCGTGGCCTTATAGTCTCGCCGCTCTATGTGGCGCCGCCTCTCCGTCCGCCCGAATGTGAATCGATCAGGCGCAAGTGGTGGGATTTTCATACCGATTTTAGAAGTGTTGATGCTAACTCTTCACGCGTTCCGGAGGCTGTGAGCGCGATGTGCCAGTAAGTAGATCCCCGTTGTCCGTCATGTTGAAGTTCTCTTTATCGGCCAATCCGCGAGTAGGGCACCGCAAATGCTTCTGTTCGATTCCATACATGCGAGAATGAAAAAGCCCTCCTTAGCTTCTGCGAGAAACGCATCCCATTTCGGATGAAATCCGTCCGATACGGCTGGTAATCGCTTTCGTACTTCTTTAAAACGGCGCAACACACCGCAACTCCTTATCTGAGACTCCAGAAAAGCGTTCTGCTGCGCTTCACGAGTTCTTTGCCTCAAACCCGCAATACATCGACAGCCTCCTGGCGCTTAGCATTCAGGAGTCGGAAGTCGGTTCTGATCTGAACGTGAGAGCGAATGGCAGCATATTTTACTGCGATCGTCTGGAGCCTATTATTAAGCTCCTGCTGATGCTCAACGTCCACCGCAGTGGTGAAAATCACATCGATGATACGGTCAATCTTTGTGTATTCGAAGGGCTGCAAGAGCTGTCGGAATTTGCTTGCAGGGTCTTGGGATCATCCGACTTCTCGATTTATCTGGACTAGCTTTATCAGCCGTTCAACGCTGATCGATCGCATGTCCCATTTCAGCGGATGAACCTGCATTGATTGAGCGCGTACTTCCCAGGGGAGACATTACTGGACCTCTATTCCTGCAGGTTGAAGCCCTTCTTGAATTCTTCAATGCCAATGTTCGTAAAGTTCGCAAGGATCAGAGGCGCTGGACAAAGAGTCCGAATATGCCCGGAACTTGTCGTCCGCGAGGTGATCGTCAATGCCTTGGTTCACAGAGCTTATAAAGTGGGGGCACACGTTCATTTTTCCATGTTCCGCGATCAGATGAGGGTGAGGAGCCCAGGGTTTCCAGAGTTGAACCTTTGACGATCGAGATGTTCCCAAATGAAGTGAGTTCGATACAACGTAACCCCAGAATTGCTCAGACTGCGTTTTCGCCTAGCATTATGGAAGCTCGAGGCTATGGCATCGGACAGCATGCCTGACCGCCTTCGGTTGGGTACCAATTCGAGAGATGTTGGATTTATATGTGCAGGGAATGGATTTTTTGTTGTGAGGCTATTTCGACGCCAGAGCGAACGCCGTTTGCAATTCGAATTGACAGCCAGACATTAGCTTCACTGAGTCCGCGTCGGCTCGAGATGCTATCGAACTTGCAGAGAGCAAAAGAATCATTGGCGAGTTTGGAGATGTAGTTGAAGCAATCGGAATCTCGAAAGAGACCGCGACTTAGGATTTGCGCCATCTGATTAGCATGGGAATTATCACCAAGTCTGGTACCGCTAGGTCAACTGCGTATTTTTTGGCTGCTACGTGTTAGCAATCCGTCCGATGGATCAAAGGAACAGAATTGCAGTTCAAAAGCTTTCCTTTGAATTAGAGAATCTCGGGGATAGGGCTTTAAAGAAACGTTTAGAAGCGGTTTAAATCATTCTATTAGAGACCTCTCAAAAGAGATTCGGAAGAGAATTCAATAGCTCGAAATGCAGCGCTATTAAATCGGACGATACCTGACGATATTCCTTTGATTCGAGTCTTGGGGATAGGCTTGAAAAGGTTTAGAAGCGGTTTAAATCATTATCTTTAGAGACCTCAAAAGAATTCGGAAGATTCAATAGCTAGAAATGCAGCGCTATTAAATCAGATAGATGCCTGACGATATTCCTTTGATTCGAGATCTCGGGGATAGGGCTTGAAAAGGTTTAGAAGCGGTTTAAATCATTATCTAGAGACCTCAAAAGAATTCGGAAGAGAATTTAATAGCTCGAAATGGGAGCGCTATTGAATCGGACGATATCTGACGATATATCCTTTGATTCGAGTATCTCGGGGATAGGTTGAAAAGGTTAGAAGCGGTTTAAGTCATTATCTAAAGACGTCAAAGAATTGGGGAGAGAGAATTTAATAGCTGCGGAAATCCAGCGCTATTAAATCGGACGATACCTGACGATATGTCCTTTGATTCAAGTACTCTCAGGATGAGGCTGAAAAGGTTCGGCTAACCAAGCCCTTCTCGATGGCGATGAAGGATTACCATCTAGAAATAGTTCTTGACAAGATTTTAAGGTTTTGATATAATGCATTTGGCGTTTCCGCCCAACTCGTGCTTTCGTTAAGCCTTACCTAAAATTGGGATTTAAGCGAAGGCGCTAACGTAGGCGGAAGACGTTGTTCCAGGCACCTTTATAAAAAGCGAAAGCGCGGTGCGTATTGCGTGTGCAAATTTTTGGTTCTATATTTACGCTGGTTCCCAGCGTAACAATTAAGAGCCCAGCCACATTCTCAAGAGTTTAAGCCCCCTTCGGCTCATAATCCTGTCTTCCTTCGCTATAACTAGTAACTGTCATTGAGCAATGTACTTGGGCTCCTGCTGACAATCGAGTTTTTCCTAATAGAATTAGCGAAGCTATGGAATGGACCAAACTCTTATCAACGAAACGTGTGAAAGCTCTTTGGGATGAGAAAATCTTGTTTGAAGCAGGATGGCGACCCCCGAAGTGAATTCGAACGTGATTTCGGAAGAGGACAGTTTTCTCAACGCCGGTCCGGCGAATTGCAGGACAAAGCACAAGTGTTCCCGCTCGAGGAGCATGACGCCGTGCGAACGCGGCTAACCCACTCGATGGAAGTGTCGAGCGTGGCGAGAAGCCTTGGACAGGCTGCAGGGGATCAACAAAATTCGACGGCATCGACGATCACCTCCGCAGTTCGATTGCCAACGATTTCAGCTACGTGTGGTCTGATTCACGATTTGGGCAATCCACCTTTCGGGCACTCCGGCGAGCAAGCTATCAGCGACTGGTTTAAGCGAAAGCATCGGGAGTCAAGCGACCTTTTTTCGAGTTACTCTCGGTGAGAAGGACGGAGCGGACACCCAATTTGCGCGTGATTTTCTGAGTTTCGAGGGCAATGCCCAAACACAGCGTCTCCTTTCTAGGCTCCAGATGCTGGCTGACAATTATGGCTTGAATCTAACGTGTGGCACTCTCTCCGCTAGTTGCAAGTACACAGCAGCTTCCGACGGTACCGACAAATCCAATCAAGCGCGGAAGAAACATGGGTATTTTGCGTCCGAAAACGATTTGATACGGCGGATTCAAGAGGTAGGAACTCGAGATGCGAGAAACCCTATCGCGTTCCTTGTCGAAGCTAGTGACGACATTGTCTATTCCACAGTTGATCTCGAGGACGGTATAAAGAAACATTGCTTGAGCTGGGACTTCCTACAGGCCGAGCTAAAGAATAGGTGCGATTCTGAATTGCTCGCTCGAGTACTGAAGAAAGCGCATGAGAAGATCACCCCGGCGGCGCTCTCTGGTCAGACTCGGGATGAGGGTTTAGCAACCGCGTTCCGTACATTCGCTATCTCAGAGATGGTTGTAGATACGATCCAAGAATTTGAGTCACAGTATCATGCGATCATGGCCGGATCGTATCCTCATGAGATGCTTTATCAAACTGAAGCTGGGAGCCTGGCAAGAGAGTGCAAGAAAATAGCATTCGATCACGTCTATTCCGCAAATCAAATCCTAAAGCGTGAAATCATGGGAAGAGAGATCATCTTTGATCTGATGGATTTGTATTGGGAAGCTGCTCAACAGGCCTGGCCTGGGAAGGAGCCAAAGGGTTTTGCAGGAAAGGTGTATCGTCAAATCTCTAGCAACTATCGCCAGATTTTCGAGAATGGCGTCACTGAATGCAGCCGCTTGAATATCCCTCCCCAGTATTTGCGAATGCAGCTAGTGACGGATCAGATCTCCGGGATGACAGATTCCTTCGCAACGACATTGCATCGAGAACTCAAAAATGGCTGAGAAAGTCCACTATCGGTCTGAAAGAAAGCTGCTACGACATACTACGGCATTCCTGTGCTCTTCGGATGACCGACGAGTTGTTCAATCTGCGCTCACGCAGTGGAATCACAAGAATTGGAAGCCTTTTTTGTTTGGCGGAATGTTGAGAGACCTTCTAATCTTCGGTGGTAGAGCAACTCCACGAGATATCGACGTAGTAATCGCCAATGGGACTTCTGAAGAAATCGAGGAGAGTTTAGGCCCATACATACGACGCCGAAACAGATTTGGCGGATTTCAGCTACAGGTTTGCAATTGGCTATTTGACGTTTGGCCACTTGAAAAGACTTGGGCATTTGTAAAAAGCCAGACCTTATCCCCCTCTCCCGCAAATCTTCCCAAGACTACGTTTTTGAACGTAGAGGCCATCGCAATTTCTGTCGACGAGAAGGGACGTGTGGTGGAGCTGTTTGAATGCGGCTTTTTCGAGGCTATCCGCACCCGGATCATCGATATCAACTTCTTGGAGAACCCTTTTCCTGAACTGGCTGCAGTGCGTTCCATCATCACCGCCAAAAAGCTCAATTATGGGTTGAGTCCACAGTTGAGTACGTACGTTTTGAATCAAGTTCGCATCGTTGGAGTCAAGTCATTAATCGAAGCGCAAATTCAACATTACGGTGACATTCGAGTACAAAGGCCAGAACTTGAGTCAATAGTGACCCATATTCGCCAAGCACTGGATTCGCGGCCGACTCTGCCCGTCTGGATACCTGGAACCACACCATATAGCCCCCGAATCGAAAGATCGAACCGGCTAGAGCAGAACCAGGTGCAATCACACTAGATGGCTTATTTTCTCCGATAGATAGTTCGGAAGCCCCCAACTGCCCGTCTCCGAAATCTGGCGGCACAACTGAAAGCTTTAAAGACTGAATTGGGTCCAACTTGGGTCCAATAACTGCCGAAAACCATGTATTTGGGGCCTACTAGACGCACCACCGGCCCATACGAATCAACAACTTAGCAAATCGGTTGTTATTTCGGGACCAGGGGGTCGGAGGTTCGAATCCTCTCTCCCCGACCATCACAATCCAAGGTTGAACGCTGAGCCGAGGAGCGTAAGATGCACCGTTTTGTGTCAGGGCTCCAAGAGTCGCCGGTTTTTTACCTTTTTCGTTCCTTACCATATTCATTACAGCGGATTCGGCATTGGCCCGTTCCTCCGGCCACGTCCTGCTACAGATCTCGAGCGTGTGTGGCGAAAACGAACTCCTATGGTTTTCGGAAGTTCGTGTGTTCCCAGATGCGGGTCACGGCGTTCTTGAGTATCCCTTGCTCATCAAAGGGAATCTCAGATTGCCGTGAACGGTCTTCGGTTCATCAAGATTGCCGTCGTAGAGGCGTTCATCAATGACTATCCGATCCTCCAAGATATCGTTCCAGCGGAGCGCCAGAGCCTCTCCTACCCGCATCTATCCGAATACGATGAGAGTGACGACGGCTCTCGCCGGTTTTCTTGAGGAGACCCGGGGATACCATGGCGACTCGGCCTGTTCGCATCCACCGAGATGTGTAATGCGATGAGGGATTGGCTACGAACAGTGGCAAACAAATAAGAATGGCCGGATCTTAGCGATCCGGCCCGATAACCAAGTCTTAGTTTTCTGGAAATTGTTTCCGTGCGACGCAGCTAATCACGGTACCGGGGTCTGTGATGACGATCTGGAGCTCGTTGCCGTTTTGATTGATCACGAAGAATGCGTCAACGGTGAGGCCTCCGCCTGAGACCGTGTAGGTGCCGGTGCAATCGGGATTCACCTGGTAGGTGCCAGTTTCGGTTCCCGCCGAGACGCTGCCGTTCAGGCTGGAGATTCCACTGATTCCCAGGTGGCCCTTTCCGTCAAAAATGTCCAGATTGACACCGGTGAAGGGGCCGACACCGACGATGGTTCCGGTGTCCTGATCGGAGTAGGTGCCTCTGAGGGTGGCATTGGAGCATGCGGCTTTGGCTGCGGGCGCAGCAGTGAGAGCGAGCACAAAGAGCGCGATGAGGGTGGTGGTTTTTGCGGTGTTGCTGAGTTTCATGGTTTCTCCTTTGGTGTCGTTGAAGTTGTCTGTTGCCAGATCAGCGCGGGTGTGAGTCCGCCGGAGCGGCTCCACGGACGCGGTTGAGCAGGGAGTTGAGGCAGATGAGAGCGGCGCCATCGGCCGTTTTCGCCTGGTGCAGTCTGAAGCCTCCATCCAGGCCTGAATCTCTGTGTGCGGTAGGTTGGAGACCACACCGAGGGTGTCGAGTGGGATCATCTCCGCCCGGCAACCGCATTGCGGACACCAGGTGCGGAGCAGCTGGCGCCCCTGCAGAACAAGGAGCGATTCGGTTTCGATCGTGATCCTGGTGCTCCTGGCCATCTTTCCTGCCTTCGCTCATCCCGAAAGGTGCGAGCCGGGAAAGCATGGGAGGAGCTTGCCGCAGCGGGTGCGGGAAGTCCTTTGGAGGGCCATGATTCTTTCTGATGAATTCTCGGTTGCTTGCTAAATAGCTGACATACTGTGGTTTGCGGGAAGGACGGAGAGGCGGCCGGCGCTGCGGGGTTGGCGTGCGAATCATGCTAAAATCGGTCACTGCCGTGGGACCGAAGTTGTTTTCCCCAGCTCATTCCCCTGCGAGTTGAGACGATCCAGGCGCAAGCGATGAGACCTCGCCGAGCCTGGAGCAGGTCCATACACGCCGGCTTTGCAGCGCGATTGCAACAGTTTTGCGTAACGAGGTGCTGTTTGTATGGCCACGGGCGCAGACCCGAAGACGGGACAGCGATACGAGTTCGGGCCTTTCCAGGTCGATGCGGACAAGGACCTGTTGCTGCGCGGCGACGAGGTCGTTCCGCTTGCGCCCAAGGCGTTCCAGGTTCTCCTCGTTCTTTATGCGCCACAGCAAGCAAGTTGTGAGCAAAGACGATCTGCTGAAGACGGTATGGCCGGACACCTTTGTAGAAGAGGCGAATCTAAGCCGCACATATCTTCCTGTTGAGGAAGGCGCTGGGCGAGAGTCCGCAGGACCACCAATACATTGTCACCGTCCCCGGCAGAGGTTATCGGTTCGCCGAAGACGTGCAACTGGTTGGCGAGCGCGACACTGATTTGATCGCTGCCAGTCATTCCAAGGTGTTGATCGAGGTGAAGGAGACCAGGCCTTGGGCATGGGTTGCGCTGGTGGTGGCGCTGCTGATCGCCGGCGGAACGGGAGTATACCTCTACCTGCATCGCGGGCCGGCCCTCAAGTCAAAGGACTCGGTTGTTCTGACGGACTTTGTGAACGCGACTGGGAACCCGATCTTCGAGGGAACCTTGCGGCAGGGGCTGGCGTTCGCGCTGGAGCAATCACCCTACCTGAGCATTGTGGATGACGCCAAGGTGCAGCGGGATGCGCGGTTGATGACGGTGCCGCCAGGGATGCCGATCAATCGCCAGATCGCAAGGGATGTGTGTGTCAGGGAGGGCGGCTCGGCCATCATTGAAGGATCGATTGCAAGCCTGGGCAGTCGCTATGCAATCACGCTGGAGGCGATTGCCTGCAACGATGGCAGGACTCTGGCGCGGGAGCAGGCGGAGGCGGAGGACAAGGAGCACGTGCTCAGGACACTAGGTTCGGCGGCGGCGGCGATCCGGCGCAAGCTGGGTGAGTCCGCCCCATCGGTTGAGCGGCTGAATCAGCCGCTGGAGCAGGCGACAACGTCGTCACTGGAGGCGTTGCAAGACTACAGCGAAGGCCTCAACCTGATGAAGCGAGGTCAATTCCGCGCCGCTCTGCCGCTCTACGAGCGCGCCATCGCCATCGGCCCGAAGTTCACGATGGGTGATGACTCGATCGGCGTGGTCTACGAGAATGCCGGAGACATGGAACGAAGTGCCGAGTATGCGCGCAAGGCGTTCAGCATGGTCGATCGCGTGTCAGAGATCGAGCGTACGGAGATTACGGCCTATTACTACAGAGCAACGGGGGAGCTGGACAAGGAGATCGACACATATCAGATCGCGGTGCGGGATCATTACCCACGGGTGTGGAGCTTCCACAACCAGCTCGCGCTTACTTACAACGATATGGGGCGCTTTGAAGATGGGCTGCGGAGGGACTAGAAGCCTCGCGACTGATGCCCGAAACCAGGCGCCCGATCGCCGGGTGCTGGATGCCTTTCTTTGCCTGGGGCGATTTGGAGACGCGGATCGGACCGCGGCGCAGGTGCGAGCGCACGGGATAGACGGGCCACGGATTCATCAGCGGTTTTTGGAGCTGGCGTATCTGGAGAATGATGCGGCAGCGATTGCGCGCGAGATCGAGTGGTACGGGGAAAAGCCGGACGAATACCTGAGCTTCGGGGTTCAGGCGGCACGGCTCAACCTGCATGGACAGCGCCGAGCGTCGCACGCGCTGTATCAGCGCGCGGCGGACCTGGCGCGGCGTCAGGGATTGCGGTATGTGGCCGATGAGTTCGAAGATCGATGTGCGCGCAGACGCGCTGGCCAGGCGATTGCCGGAGCACGCGCACGTTGAGCCGCCCGGCGCTGGCGCTGGCCCTGTGCGGCGAGGCTGCGAAGGCGGAAGATATGGCCGCCAGGACGACGAAGGCCAAGCCAGATGACACGATCTGGAACGCGGTGAAGCTCCCCGAGATTCAGGCGATAGCGGCGCTCAATCGGAACGATGCGGCCGGAGCCGTGGATCGGATGGAGGCCTCGGCGCCGTACGAACGGGCGTACCCGGACGTTCTACGTGAGGGGCCTTGCCTATCTCAAGATGCGCAAAGGCACGGACGCAGCAGCCGAGTTCGAAAAGATAATTCTGAACGAGGGAACAAGTTGGGGCGCCACGTGGGTGCATCCAAACTGGGGGCAGTACTACGCCCTTTCATGGCTGGGAGCGGCGCGCGGATATACGCTGGCCGGCGACCAGGCAAAGGCCAGGAAGGCATATGAAAAGTTCTTCGCGCTCTGGCAGGATGCCGATCGCGATCTACCAATCCTGATAAGAGCCAAATCAGAATACAAAAAGTCAAACTGACGCCCCGGTTCGTGCTCGTACGCTATCCCTTGCGTGTCGCCGGGCGGAAAGAATGCTTATCACGCGAAAGGAGACTCGAGTTGATCGGACGTACATCCGTCTTTTGCCAGCGATTCGCGCGAACCTCCCACAGAATCGCGGATCGCGACATCCCTGTTCCGGGATAAGCTCGTGAGCGAAATCCCATCTGGGTGGGCGGCTCGGGTCTACGTGTCCGCTGTAGATGAGAGATAAATCGCCAAGTCATTCACCGACCGTATCAGTACCGAGATGTCGGCATGGCGACTGGAATCCTGCGCCCTGACGTCGGCCCGAGACCCGAGCAGGCGCCCCGCACCCAGCCGCGCTTATCGGTCCCCGACCCTGGCGCTTCGCTGAGGATTCGTTGCTGCGCCGTCCTCAATAAACAGTCTCCCGGCAGTTTCCTGACAGCTCTTCTGGACTTGACGTCGAAAGATCGCGCGAAATTTCCTGTTGCTTTCCAAAAGGAACCATGCCATCATTCCTGTAGGAAACCTAAAGGTTGGTCCCTCCATGAAGGAAAAGCCGGACGTTTTGCAAGGCACGCTTGCGCTGATGGTCCTCAAGACGCTCGATGTCCTGGGACCGCAGCACGGCTACGGGATTGCCCGGCGCATCGAGCAGATCAGCGGGGACCTTCTGGCTGTTAACCAGGGCACGCTTTATCCCTTGCTGCTCAAGCTGGAGCATGAAGGCTCGATTGCCTCGCAATGGGGCGCATCGGAGAACAATCGCCGCGCGCGCTTCTATCGCCTGACCGTTGCCGGCCGCAAACAGTTGCAGTCAGAGACCCGCGATTGGAAGCAGACTGCGGCCATCATCGCGCGCTTCTTTGAGGTCAAAGCCGAGGACCTGCCATGAGATTCCTGCGCCGCTTGTTCATTCGCCTCTCGAACTTCGCCACCGGAAGACGCGCCGACCAGCGCGTCCTTGAAGAGATGGCCGAGCATCTTGCCTTGCAGACGGAGGAGAATTTGCGTGCCGGCATGTCGCACGCCGAGGCGCGCAGGCAGGCCGCACTGAAGCTTGGCGCGGCCCAGGCCATACGCGAGCAACACAACGCCGAGCAGGGTCTTCCGCTTGCTGAGAATTTTCTCGTCGATCTCCGCTACGCTTTTCGCATGCTGCACCGGTCTCCCGGATTTTCCCTGATTGCCATCGCCACCATGGCCCTCGGCGTCGGAGCCACCACCGCCATCTACAGCGTCATCGACGCAACCCTGCTGCATCCTTTGCCCTACCCCAACCCCAGCGAACTGGTGCGAATTGAAGCCAACCTTCCCGGCGTGGGCGCGCACGACATCGGCCTCTCCATCCCTGAGTTGAGAGACCTTCAAAACTCGGGAATCTTCCAATATGTGTCCCTGTCCTTTTACGGCACCAACAATCTCACCGGCAGCACCCAGCCCGCGAGCATCTCCTCAAAGTCGGTCTCACCGAGCTACTTCGCGGTGCTCGGCGTGGACGCGCAGTTGGGCCGCACCTGGGATCCGCACGACGCCACACCCGGCTTCCTCCCTGAAGTCGTCATCAGCGATGGGCTCTGGAAGCGCGCATTTGGCGCCGACCCGCACATTCTCGGCAAAAGTGTGCGCCTTGACAACGATGTCTATCATGTTGCGGGCGTCATGCCCGCCGGCTTTCGCGACCAGGGCCAAACCACGCGACGAGCGCAGTACCGATTTGTGGGCGGCGGCCGGATTTTACGGCGACCCCGCTCCGCCGCCGATGCGCGCCACGCGTTTCCCCTTCGAGACCATCGCGCGCCTTCAGCCTGGTCTCTCGCCTGAGGCCGCGCAGGGGCGCCTCGATGCCCTGGTTGCGTCGTTGAAGAAGCAATATCCGGCGGATTATCCGTCGCAAGGCCGCATGGACTATCCACCTCACTCCCCTGGCCGAGACTCTTGTCGGCAACGTTCGCCAATCGCTCATTCTGCTGTTCGGCGCGGTGGGCCTGGTGCTGCTGATCAGCTGCGTCAACGTCGCCAATCTGCTGCTTGCCCGCGCCAGCGCGCGAGGACGCGAGATGGCGGTTCGCCAGGCATTGGGAGCCGCAAGAACGCGCCTGATTCGTCAGCTCCTCACCGAGAGCTTGTTACTCTTCGTGCTTGGCGGCATCACCGGTTTCGCGGTTCTCTTCTGCGCCCGGAAATTCCTGCTGCAATTTGTTCCCGAAAGCCTGCCGCGCCTCAATGACATATCCATCAGCTGGGGCGTGCTGGCGTTTGCCATCGTCGTCTCTGTCGCCGCCGGAACCATCTTCGGGCTTGCCCCCGCGTGGCTCACAAGCCGCCTTAATTTGACGGCGACGCTCCGGCAGGAAGGCCGTGGCTCCAACGGTTCCCGGCGGCGCTCGCGCTTGCGCCATGTTCTGGTGATTGGTGAATTAGCCCTCTCCCTGGTGCTGATGGTCGCCGCCGGCCTTCTGCTGCGCAGCTTCTGGGACTTGTTCAAGGTGCAACTCGGCTTCAATCCCACTCGGGTCGTGGCAATCGAGACCTCGCTGCCGAATCCTAACGATCCCAATACCGACATTTACCACACCGCCACGCAGGAAGCCGTGTTGCTGCGCGAAGTTCTGCGCCGCAACCGGACGATTCCGGGCGTGGAAGAAACCGCCGTCAGTGATCGGGCGGCCATTCCCCTCGGCCATAGCCAGAACGATCGCAGAGCGGTTCCATTGTTTCGCGAGGGCCAGGAAGTGCAGAGCAGCCAGCCTCCGCTGATCGATACATCGATCGTCTCACCGGAATACTTCCACCTGCTGGGCATGACTCTCCTGCGTGGACGCCTCTTCGTCGACCAGGATGTTGAAGACACGCCCTTGGTCGCAGTCATCAACCAGGCCGCGGCCCGCATGTACTGGCCCGGCAAAGATGGGAAGGGCGAGGATCCGGTCGGCAAGCGAGTCCGTTTGTTGGGCCGTTTGGGCCGTGCCAGGCCGGACTGGACCACCATCGTCGGCGTCATTGCCGATGCACGCACAGAATCGCTCGCGGACGCCGGCATTCCGCAGATCTACCTCGACATCTACCAGCGCCCCGCCAAGTTTCTTGCGTTCTACGTGCGTGGACAGGTCGATCCCGCCGCCATCTCCGCGCAGGTGCGCACGCAAATCCAGTCCGTCGATGCGGAGCTTCCCGTCTTCCGCGCGGAGACCTTGGACGACGTTCTCTCCTCTTCGCTTTCCGTGCGGCGGTTCTCCATGGAAATGGTGGCGCTGTTTGCCGCAACTGCCCTGCTGCTCGCGGGCCTGGGAATCTATGGAACCATCTCCTTCCTGGTCAATGAGCAATCGCGCGAGATCGCCATTCGCCTCGCGCTGGGCGCGCAAAGGCGCAATATCCTCAAGATGGTTTTGCGCCAGGGCCTCACTCTGGCCGCCGCCGGCGCCGGCGTAGGCCTGGTTGGCGCGCTTATTGTTTCTCATCTCATGGCCGGCCTGCTTTACGGTGTCTCGCCCTACGATCTCTCCACCTTCGCCGGCGTAACCGCCGTGCTCACCGCCGTCGCCATCGCCGCCAGTTACGTCCCGGCGCTGCGCGCCATGCGCCTCGATCCGATCACTACACTCCACGCCGAATGACCTTTGGCACTGCTCGAGACTTGTCTTCATAAGTTGTTGCCATCCCAATGACCTCCTTCGGGATGCTGATGAATTCACCCGACAGCGAGTTCCAGAGGATTAGTCCCCAAAAACGCCGATTGCTGCCGCGTCGGGCTGAGTGAAGTTGCCAGAATCATACATGTACATAGCATGCGCCGAATCCCTCTGTGAAAGCGTCTCGTCGATTCTGGACTGCAGGAAATTTTCTGGCGTCACCTGCCTGCCAGTGAAGCTGTAGCTGCCCGAATCAGAGTTCGCCGGCTGGCTGGTGGGCACCCCTTAGAACTTGAGATAGCTCGCCACATCAGCACTTACCGGCACTGTGTAGGTGCTACCTGCGGCGCCAGGACCAGGGGCTGGACATCCGGCTTGCTGCACCCTTCCGACGGCTGTGGAACAGTTGAGAATGCCTTCCCGTTCCATGGCACGGCCTTTGACTTCTTCCGCAACGACATACTGGACGCGCGCAACTATTCTGATCCAGTCTAAAAAGGGAGAATTGCGTAAGAACCAGTTCGGCGGCGCCCTTGGCGGACGCATTGTGAAGGACAAAGCATTTTTCTTCAGCAACTACGAGGGAATCCGCGAGGTCGCCGGCATTCCCTTCACCGTGAGTGCACCAAGCGCAAACGCGCTTAAGGCCGTATTCGAATGCCAGTTGCGAGAACCCTTTCGGTTCTATCTGGGACATGAGTTGATCTTATGACTCGGAGTGCTGGCACGCAATTTAGGTGAATAGTTTTGGCTAATTCAATTGATATTGCCGGCATCGTTCCAATACTGGATGATTGCCCATCGCGAAGTGAGAGGGGACGCAACGCCAAGATGCGGTCGGAGGAGCCTGCCTCAGTCCCCGTCTGGATCCTGGTATCTGTCGCGTCCCTTCCCACAGGAATTGCTAGTCCTGCTTGGCCAGAGCGGCCATCACGGGGATCGCTTTACTCTCTTTGGGATCCGCGCCCAGGGCAACGGACGGAGGACCGGATGCGGCTGAGGAGTTCGCAGCACCATCTCCAAGGACTCTGAGGTAAGCGAGCAAGGCAGTCATCTCCTCGGGAGTAGCATCCACGGTGGGCATGCCGCCCGCTTTCATCCGAGCATTGGGATTGTGCAATAGGGCGATGAGACGATCCTGGGGAAGCTTTTTTGTGATGCCCACGAGGCTGGGAGCCAACGCGGTACCCGTCCCGCTTTCGCCGTGGCACGCACTGCATCCACGATCGTTGAAGATTCCCTTTCCCTTTGCTACCAGAGGATCCACGACCTGAGCGACGGTTGCTCCGGATGAAGCTCGATCGGATGCATTCGTATAGGGCTCGAACGGCGTTGCGCTGTACGTCTTCTCCTCTGCCTGCTGTTGATTGAGTTGCTGCGCGGTGGGCATTTCCCGGTCATCGATCTGGCTCTTGACGCCCAGAAAGACCATTCCGAATACCACGATGGCAACCGCGAGGGCGGGAATCGGCCTGCGCCAGATCTTGCGTTCGAGTCGGCGATCGAGAAACGGCATCAAGAACATCGCGCCGGCGACGAGTCCGGGAATCACGATGACGCCCAAGATCACGGCTGGCCCTTCCCAGAACTTCAGCCACTCGAACATCGGCAGGTAATACCATTCGGGCCTTGGAAGGAAGTGCGTATCGGTCGGATTTGCGATGGGACCCAAGGTCACCGGACGCAGGTAAGACAATCCGGAGAGCACTGCGATGATCAACAGTACGAATCCCATGTCAAACAAAACCTGGCGCGGGTAGAAGGGCTCGCGAGCGAGTTTTGGGGAGACTGGATCTTCAGCTACTGGACCCGCCGGGCCGGCCTTACGGAACAAGAGAATATGGGCGGCAACAAATAACAGAATCAAGGCTGGGATCAGAAACACATGGGCAACATAGAATCTAGACAGAGTGAGCGTCCCAATGGTGTCGCCTCCGCGAAGGATGCGCGCCATCAAGGTTCCGACCAGCGGCATCTGGCCCGCAATGTTCGTTCCTACGGTTGTGGCGAAATAAGCCTTCTGATCCCAGGGGAGGAGATAGCCGGTGAAACCCATCCCCAGAATGAGAAATGAAAGCAAAGCACCGGACATCCAAAGTAACTCGCGACGTCCTTTGAATGAACCATAGATAAATGTCTGCAAAAAGTGCAGGGCGAGCACGATAATCATTGCGCTCGAGCCGTAGGAATGCAGGCTGCGCAGGAATGCTCCACCAGCGACCTGCTTTGTAATGTATGCCACGCTGGTGTGCGCGGTTTCGGCCGTAGGGGTGTAATAGAGGGCCAGCGCAACCCCCGTGACGACCTGATTAAGCAGGATGAATAACAACCCCGAGCCGAACACGTACGCCCACCGTGCGCCACCCGGAATGGGCTCATCGAGCACCTTTCTTACCAGGTGGCGCGCGCCGGTGCGCTCATCGAACCAGTCGAGCGCAGGGCTCGCCAGCCGCCCGCCCGAAGGGGCTGGCCTATCTATTTCATTGCTCATCGGATCACCTCGAGGTATATCAGCTTAGAAGCTGGCGGTCTGGCACATTCGATCTGAAATACTGAAACTGGACCTCTAACTTCCCATCCTTGACCTGAGCATCAAGTCTGTCCAGCCCGCGCGGAGGCGGGCCAGAGATGCGGCTTCCGTCAGAGCTGAACTGCCCGCCATGGCACGGACAAACAAACCTGTCTTTGTCCGCATGCCATGCAACAGAACATCCGAGGTGGGGACAGATTGGAGACAGCACCTGAAAATGGCCGTCTGTGGAACGATTAACAAAGACCGACTGATGAGAAACAACCTCCCGCCAGCCATCTCGTTGAGTAAGCGCGATGGTCTTGGTGACGGGTCCTACGATGTTATCGAATTCACTCGTATCCGCTACAGGGGTCCAATTGCTTGCCTTGGTCGCTGCCTGGACAGGATAGAGGACATAGCGCAACATGGGCATCGCGATCAACGAAGCAACCGCTCCCGAGCATACTCCCAGGAGCGAGGCGAAGAACGCGCGTCTGCTAACCTGCGCAGGCTCTTTGGTCAGGCAAGCCATGCAGGCATCATTTTGGACGGTGGACTCAAATTCCTGCGACATCGAATCTCCCTGCGGTTACGCAACCAAGTCGATTGCTGAAATCGGCTATAAGCGGGATGATGCGGTGGGCGTCCAGATTGCTGATTGCTTACGGTCAATCGCGTTGTAAAGCTTTGTAAAGAGCCGTTGCCGTATCATATCGTGATAACTGCACAACCATTCCCATCTGACCTGTCGCGGGTCGCCTTTTAATGCCACTGCCCTCGAAAAGTGAATAACCACATGCTTGATTCTATAATAAGCGATGGATGGCATAAGTGGATGATCATGCGACCTTACAACTCTTTACACGCCGTTTGATGACGAGCAAGTTCTGATCGCGGTCGGCACTGCAGTATCTCGCAAGTGACAATGCGTTCATAATACTGATCGCCTTGCGCGCCAATGTCTGCTTTTATCCCATGCAATTTGGCGTGCGGGCGCAGGGCAAGTGTTTCTCGTTATACGGGGCTTTCATACATACCCCAATACGCATCCGGATCTCTCACGTTGAGGGACTGAGGTGAAGTGTGCCAGTGCATTGAGGGCGGCGAACGGCATCAACTGCCCCAATGAAGGAAAGGTGGGTTGACTCAATGAGACGCAGCATAAGCGTATTCGTTTTCATAGTTTTGGGGCTTCTCTTTGCAGGTGTTACGAGTTACGGGGAGGGTGAAACCTCCGCTGCACATGAGGGTGACAAGAAATGCACCCTCTGTCATAACGAGGCCAGCGGACATGTGCTGTCCATCTACCGGACGAAGCACGGCGTGCAAGGCGACTCACACACCCCCGGCTGCCAGGGCTGCCACGGCGAAAGCGTGAAGCACCAGGAAAACCCATCCGAGTCGCCCGAAATCGTGTTTGGAGCCAAGTCGAAGCAGCTGTCCTCCACTGCGGCCAGAACGTCGGCGTGTCTCTCTTGCCATGAGTCAAGCGTTCACGCGCGGACCTACTGGTCGGGAAGTGCACACGAGAAGCAGGGCGTAACGTGCACGGATTGCCATGAAATGCACAATCCCGATCAGAAGGTGCTGAACAAGCTTACTCAGCCGGAAGTCTGCTTCGGTTGCCACCAGAATGAGCGCGCCCAGTTTCATCGCTTCTCAAGGCATCCGATCCTCGAAGGAAAGGTCACCTGCTCTGACTGCCACAACCCGCACGGTTCCACGGGACCGCGGCTGATGGTGAAGAACACCATCACCGAGACCTGCTATACCTGCCACTCTGAAAAGCGTGGCCCATTCTTGTGGGAGCACGCCCCCGTCGTTGAGGACTGCACAAACTGCCACTCACCCCACGGATCCAATGTGACGCCGTTGTTGAAGACGCGCGCACCGATGCTCTGCCAGGAGTGCCACACCAGCGACCATGCCAAGGGCCTTTACAGTGCTGCAAACTTGCCCGGCGGGCCGTTCGTAACCGGCAACGGCACCATTCCCCTGGGAGCCCAGAGCCCGACTGACCAGGCTAATGGACGCGCTTGTCTGCAATGCCATTCACAAATCCACGGCTCGAATCATCCGGGCGGGGCAAAGTTCAACCGCTAACCAATTGAATCGGAGAGACGCAATCATGAAATCTAGAAATGCATGCGGCTTCGGCGCCGGTTCGATGAGGGTTATCGGCGGCGCATCTATCGCAGCCGGCCTGCTCGTGGTTTTATCCACGTTCGCGGCGGCGCAAACTGTTCCGCAAAACACCACTGGACGCAATCCAGGAACCCAGGTCCCCCCGGGTCCGTACATCCCGGAAGAAACGACGGCCGCGGGCCAGACAACGCCACAGAAGAGATCCCAGATCGGCGTCGCTGGCGTCAGTTCCAACTCGTTCAAGTTTGGCGAGTACAACGGACTAAACAAGTTCAATGTCTTTGCGGTCGGCAACTTCGACTACCGCGGCGGCGCGGCTTACGACAGCATGGACACATGGCGGTGGCATTTCCAGGGTTCGAGTCTTGGGCTTGAAACTCGGAGCGGGATCCTCGATTTTGGAAGGCAGGGCAAGTTTTATTTTCGATTCGCCTATAACGAAATGCTGGCCAACACCTCCGACTCGTTTCAAACCCCTTACCTGGGCGTAGGCACCGACAATCTGTCATTGCCATCCAATTGGCTGGTGCCGGTTTTGCCGCAAAAGAGCGCCACCGCTCTGAACTTCTTTGCGCTCAATCCGGTGACTGCGGCCGGCAGTGTCTATAACAGCCATGGCGTGCTCACACCCCCCACCCCGGCTCAGTTGGCCACGACGGCCGCAATCCGTGCTGCCGACCTGCCCGCATTCCGGAATGTGAATCTGTCCCTTACTCGCAAACGGGGCGAGACACAACTCCTCTTGAACCCGACTGAAACGATCGAGATTCCGGTGGGCTACACGCACGAGCACAAGGACGGCCTGAGGACCGTCGGTGGGGTGATCGATCGAAATACGCAGGATTCGGCGTTGCTGCCGTACCGAGTGAACTGGGATACCGATCAGGCATCCGCGGCATTGAATGTCAAGCTCAACAGGCTGTTCCTTTCGTTCGCTTACTACGGCTCCTTCTTCCGCAACAACACCGAACACATGATCTGGGCTGACGTTGCCCAATCGCCTACCTTCACGACAGCTCTGTCGGAAGAACCCAGCAGCCAGTTCCACCAGTTCACGGCAACAGGCAGCTACAAAATGTCAAGGGATGCCAAGCTGGTGGTTGTGGGTTCGATTGGTCGCGGAACCCAGAACCAGGCGTTTATCAGCCCGTCGCTTGTTCAGGATGGAGCGCTTCAGTTCGGGCTGCCGCGCCCCTCTCTGCAGGGTCTTGTGTACACGGGCCTGGGCTCCGGCAGATTCACCTTCAAACACGGCAAGTGGGATTTGGTGGCAGACGCCCGGTTCGACGAACGCGATAACCAGACGCCGGTCGGCCTCTTCCTGTTCCAGGATGACGCCTCGGCAAAGACCGGTACCTCGCCGTTTAGCGGTCTTTACGGGCTGCCCACCGGACTCGGGAGCACTACCAACATTTACAACAACCGGTCGCTCAGCAAGCTCTCGTACAAGGCCGGCGGGGAGGCGGAGTATTCCTTCACAAAATCGGAACACTTGATGCTTGGCTATGGCTGGGACAGAGCAGATCGCCATTGCTCGTATTCCTGGATCACGTGTGCGGATGCGAAGGAGACGAACGAAAACACCTTTCGCACTGAGTGGCGCAAATCCAAAGGAGCCGTGACGGCCCGTGTGGAGTACGCATTCTCCGAGCGCCGTGGAGATTACAACGAGGACGCCTTCCTTGCGGAGACGCCGATGGCAAACTACGTGCCGGCGGGGGGCGCGAGCCAGAGTCTTTACAGCTACCTGAAGCAGACGGGGCTCACGGGCTTTGGTCCGGTGGCGGGTCTTCCCAGCGCGCCGCTTACAGGCGATGCCGCCATCTTTACGCCGAATAACAACACCGTTGCGCAGGCCCAATACGGCACGCGTAACATCCTCAATGAGATTCCCGGCTTCAGAAGATACTACGTAGCCGACCGTGACAGAAACGACGGGCGCGCTCAGATCAATCTGCTCGGAAGAGACAAGTTTGCCGTCACTTTGAGCGGTGAAGCGAGCGACGACGACTATGTGGACACCAAGCTGGGTTTGAAGAGACGCACCTGGTGGGCATCAACCATCGACGCAAGCTATGTTGCGTCTGAAGACCTGGTGGCCGACGTCTTCTACACCTATGACAACCAACGGCTGTACGCCACCGGCGATGCCTTTGGCTCGAACAGCACTGCAACCTTCCAGGGCCAGGCGGGCAACACTGCCCTTGGAGGACCATGCTTTACCACCGTCGCAGCCAGGAACGCATCGGCCAAAATCGATCCATGCCTGGACTGGACCCACAACGACCGCGACAAGATTGACACGGCTGGTCTAACACTCCGCCGCAAAAACCTCGCCGGCAATAAGCTCGAGCTGGCTGGTGAGTTGGTCTACACGCGCGGGCGCACTGAGAATGCTGTCGTCGGCGGCAGCTACGTCAACAACCCGCTCGCGCTCGCAGCGCCGGCTCCGCCGCTGTCTTCGGGTACTCAAGCAATCTTCTTTATCCCGGCGCAGAATTACCCCGTTATCCGCAATGACGAGATCAGCGTTAAGCCGAGCGCCACTTACGTCATCACCCGGTCGGCCAGTCTTCAGGGCTTTTACTGGTTCCAGCGGTTGACGCCCACAGACTGGAGATACCAGGCACTGCAGTACGGCGGCAAGCTGAACTTTGTGCCCACAAACGAGACAGTGCCCAGCTATGAAGTGCATGTGGCTGGTCTCTCTCTTAACTGGGTCTTCTAACAGGTATCTGCTGAATTCGAAGATACGCTATTCGGCAGGTTATGCAGTTATCCCACATCGGGCGGTAGTACCACTTTAATGAATGAGAGGACTCGATCAAAATGAAGGCATTATTTCGAATGACGGTCATGTTGGTTTTGACGGGCGCCGGGGTGTACGCGTCGGCGCAAGGACCCGTGGCAAGCGTCTACAAGACCAAATGCGCGCTTTGCCACGGCGCGACGGGAGCGGCTGACACGCCCGCGGGCAAGGCGTTCAATGTTCCTTCCTTCAGCTCCGAATCGGTGATGAAGGAGTCGGACGCCAATCTTCTCGTGGTCGCGAGGAGCGGAAAAGGGAAGATGCCTGCCTGGCAGGGCAAGCTTTCCGATGACCAGTTAAAGGATCTCATTTCCTTCATCCACACCATGCAGAGGAAATAACACGGTTCGATCGCGCGGCTTCGACTAAGACACGGCGTCATAAGCCCGAATGCGGGGTTAGATCATCTTTCTCGCGTGGTTGGGAATACCGCTGCGAGTGGGATGTCGTTTGCGGGAGCAGTGGAGATGAGGAGCTCGACTCCTCGTCTCCATTATCTATTTGCAATCCCTTCAACAGCTTACGCCGCTTTCTCCCCTCGGATGAGGATTTCCTCGATCGAAGGGGATTCGTGTGCGTGTGATTAGAATCACCCCATCGGGGTGTAATCCGGTATAGAGTCGTCTCATCGCTGAACGCTCGTCGTTTGAGGACGTTAGGCCCGTCCGAGAAATATATGGATACAAAGAGAGATGCAGACCGGGGAGGAAGGCGGACTTCCAACCTGATCACCGACCGGGCGGCGGTTGGAAGGCGCGACAACGCCCTATGGCTGGCGAAGAGTGCTGTGGCAGGATTGGTCTTCTTCTTGACGATCAATCTGCTGGTAGCGGCTGCTCTCCGCTTTGGGTTTTCTTTCCAAGCCAATCACCTGGATGATCTATTCGGAAGCGTGCTGGTGACGATTCTTGTGTTCTGGGCCGGCACCAGCCACCTGCGAGCGACTCGCGCCAATGCGCAATCGAACCGGATTGTCACGGCCGCAGCAGAGGGAATTGTGGTGGCAGACGCCCGCGGAGGGCTGATTGCGTTTGCCAACGGAGCCGCTGTGGAGATGCTCAGGATTCCTCCAGACAAGGTCG
This sequence comes from uncultured Acidobacteriota bacterium, assembly GCA_963744185.1. Lineage (GTDB taxonomy): Bacteria > Acidobacteriota > Terriglobia > Terriglobales > Acidobacteriaceae > Telmatobacter. The sequence goes on from CAVUSR010000009.1 coordinate 59,617, forward strand.
TCGGCGCTTCGTTCTTCGACTATATCGATGCAGCCGAACGGCAGTCCGTTGCGGTTCTCATGAACAAATGGCGTTCCGGGGACTTTGGGATGCAGCGGTTCACGCAACGATTTTGCTGCGGTGACGGCAGCGAGATATGGGCACTGGTATCAGTGGTGACCCTCTTTGACGAGAAAGGCAAATACTCGGGCACGCTGGCGATGATGACCGATATTTCGGCAGTCAAGTCAGCGGAGCAGGCTGCCAGGGAAAGTGAGATGCGCTGGAATCTTGCCTTGGAAGCTTCACGACAGGGTGTGTTTGACGTCGACTGCAAAACAAACAAAATCTATTCGTCTCCTCGCTTGAAAGAGATTCTCGGCTACTCCGAACAGGACGATGTAAGCGATGATGCGTCCTGGCAGCGGCGGATCCATCCAGATGATAGGGCGCGAGTGGGGGCGGCATTAGACGCCTACCTTTCGAGACAGAGCAGCAACTTCAATCTTGAGTACCGGTTGAAGGTGAATGGCGACGAGACATGGGTTGCCGCGCGCGGCAAAGCAGCGTTTGACGCCGATGGGCGGCCCATCCGGATGGTGGGTTCGGTGGATGACATCACCGATCGCAAAAAAGCGGAGCTGGAACTCTACCACGCCAAAGAGTCAGCGGAACGCGCGAACTCCGCCAAGAGCGAATTCCTTGCCAACATGAGTCACGAGATTCGGACGCCCCTGAACGGTGTAATCGGCATGACGGAATTGGCATTGGACACGGAGCTGGACCCGGAGCAACGCGAATACCTGCAAACGATCGAGTTGTCAGCAAGCACTTTGCTGAAGGTAATCAATGACATTTTGGACTTTTCCAAAATTGAAGCGGGACGCATCGAACTGGATTCGAGTGAGTTCAACCTGCGCGATTGCCTTGAAGAGACGCTGAAAACGCTGGCATTGCGCGCTGATGAGAAAGGCGTTGAATTACTTTGCGATATTGCACCGGAGGTCCCGCATTGGATTGCGAGCGACGCGGTGCGACTGGGCCAGATCATTCTTAACCTGGTTGGGAATGCGATCAAGTTCACGGCAGAGGGCGAGGTGGCTCTCCAGGTAAAGGCAGAGGAAGGGGACGGCGAATCCCGCACTCTGCACTTTACGGTATCCGACACGGGTATCGGCATTGCCGAGGAGAAGCAAAAGGTGATTTTCGAGCCTTTCACCCAGGCGGACAACTCCACGACACGAGATTATGGAGGCACAGGACTCGGATTGACGATCACCGCGCGCCTTGTCTCCATGATGGGCGGCAGGATCTGGCTGGAGAGCGCACCGGGCAAGGGGAGCAAATTCCACTTCACCATCCAGGTGCGCGCGGTTCGCCAAACGCCTGCGGTCGAGACGACGGTGGATGCAGACGGCCTGCGGAAATTGAGAGTTCTGGTTGTCGATGACAACTCGACCAATCGCCGAATTCTACAGGACATGCTGCGGCGCTGGGAGGTAGATACGACGGTGGTGGAGAGCGCTGCGTGGGCACTGAAGGAACTGATAACCGCCCGGGAGCAGAACCGCTGCTTTCAGGTTGTGCTGACGGACATGCAGATGCCGGGGATGGATGGTTTCCATCTGGTGGAGGAGATCCGGCGCGACCCGGGACTAGCGAAGACGTCGATCATGATGCTTTCGTCGGCGCATCGCGGGGGCTTCGCAGAACAGTGCCGAGCCCTGGGGATTACTTCCTATCTGTTCAAGCCGATCCGAAAAAAGGAGCTGCTCTCCGCGCTGCTGGGGATTTTGCGTCCGGAGATGAGTCCTCCCAGACAGGTGCCAGTGGCAGAACAGAATCAGCCGGCCGACCTTACCGGCGCGAGCATCCTACTTGCCGAAGATAATCGCGTTAACCAAACAGTGGCCGTGCGCATGCTGAACAAGATGGGGCATACTGTGACCATCGCCAACACGGGCATCGAGGTGCTGGCACAGCTGGAGGCCGGAACTTTCGACCTGGTGCTGATGGACGTGCAGATGCCGGGGATGGACGGATTCACGGCGACGAGGGCTATTCGACGCTTTACAGTCGAGAAAAGGGCCCGAGTCCCGATTGTTGCCATGACTGCGCATGCGATGAGGGGGGATCGGGAACGCTGCCTGGAGGCGGGTATGAACGGATACATTGCGAAGCCAATCAAGGCGGCCGAGTTGCGGTCTGTCATCGAAGATGTCCTACCACTCCGCCACGGTAAACGGGAAAAGGCTGTTGCAGCGGCGAAAGGGAGCAGCGTTTCCGTACCCGAGGTCGCTCTTGACAGAGCGCTGCTGCTCAGCCGTTTAGGAGGAGACGAAGCGCTTGCGCAGGAGGTAATCGGAATCTTCATTTCCGAAGCACCGACCTCACTACAAAAGATGCACGACGCATTGGGCGAAGCAAACGCCCGAGAGATTGAAAGAATCGCACACGGCCTGAAAGGAGAACTCGGTTACCTGGGAGTGGCGGAGGTCTCGAGGGCTGCCGGGGAGTTGGAACGGGCGGGACACAATGGCGACCTGGACCGTGCCGGTGTGCTCTTTGCCGCGTTCGAAGTTGCCATGTCGTCTTTGATTGAAACGTTGCGTAAGTCCGATTTGGGGTTAGAGGGAGGCGCCAGCTGATTCGCATCCGGCCGCGGTAAAGGCTGAAGGCTGTATTATTTCCGACGTTTTCCGATTTAGGCGTGCGAAGGTTGAAGGCCTTTTTTTGGGGTGATCCTAATCACAGATACTGCGAATCGAGTCAATATATACTGCGCCCAGTTGCATTGTGCGGCCCCGGCGAGCGTTTGGCTCCGGTGGATCGAGAGCTCAAAAAGATTTCGAGCCGGGTTTAGGACCGCCGCTCGACGATCGATTGTACATACAGGAAATTTTGGATCACTTGGTCGGCCCATTTAGACGTGTAGACCCCAGAGGAACTTCTGCGTATTGTCAATGGCGCAAAATGTCCATTCCCGACATCGGTTGCCTCATTGAATCTTAGAGTCGCCGAACTACAGCTCGCCGTGCGGCCAACAATTATCGACTGGGCAGCCTGGAACCATGCGATAGAAAGCCTTTTATATGGAAATATTGAGCAACCTCCCTTTGTCCGCACTGACGCCGAAGCAATTAGCGTCGGTCATCGAAGCGCAAATTCGGCTTCAGTTCGCAAAAGACGTACGAGACGCGACCCCGGATGAACTCTTCAGGGCCACCGCGGCAGCATTGCGCCCCGCCATCGTCGAGGGTGTGATCGAAAGCGCGGACCGGTTTTCAGCAGCCGGCGCCAAGTCCTTGTACTACCTGTCAATGGAGTTTTTGCTGGGGCGCTCTCTCTCGAATAATCTGCAGAACCTTGGCATCTACGAACTGATGGATTCGGCCATGGAGCGGATGGGGTTACGGCTCGCCGATGTGCTGGAGGCAGAGCCCGACGCGGCGCTTGGCAACGGCGGCCTGGGAAGGCTCGCGGCGTGCTTTCTGGATTCCCTCGCCAGCCTGCACATGGCCGGATATGGATATGGAATCAACTATGAATTTGGTCTGTTCCGCCAGGAGATTGAAGACGGGCGCCAAAAAGAGAGGCCGGATTATTGGGCCAGTTCGCAGTCGCCCTGGCTGATTGAACACCTCGACCAGGCCTACGTAATTCCGGTGTACGGACGCGTGGATCATGCGCAGGACCGCGACGGAAACTACAACCCCATGTGGCTGGACTGGAGCGTTCTTATCGGCGTTCCTCACGACTTCCCGATCTTGGGCCACGACGGCCGGACGGTCAATACGCTTCGCCTTTTTTCGGCGCGCGCTTCCGACGAGTTCGACATTCGCATCTTCAACGATGGCGACTATCTGAGTGCAGTCGAGCAAAAAATGGCATCCGAGACAGTGAGTAAGGTGCTGTATCCATCGGATGCCGCGGACGCTGGAAAATATCTTCGCCTCACACAGGAGTACTTCCTGGTGGCGTGCTCGATCCGCGATATATTCAGGCGGTATTTGGTACATCATTCCGACCTGAAAGATTTTGCGAGTCAGGTTGCTATCCAGATGAACGATACGCATCCTGCACTTACGGTGGCCGAACTGATGCGTACACTTGTGGATGAGTACGCCGTTGAATGGGATGAGGCCTGGAGGATAACGCAAGCCACCTGCGGCTATACGAACCACACGCTTATGCCGGAAGCGCTCGAGCGCTGGCCTGTGGAGATGTTCGAGCGGCTGCTGCCGCGCCATCTGCAGATTATTTACGAAATCAATCATCGCTTTCTTGCGCAGGTGGAACAGCGCTGGCCGGGGCAAGTGGGCCGAGTGCAGAAGATGTCCATCATCGAAGAGTCCCGGCCACGCATGGTGCGAATGGCGAATCTTGCGATCGTGGGAAGTCACGCCGTCAACGGTGTCGCCCAACTGCACTCGGATCTGGTGCGGTCTGAGCTGGTGCCTGACTTCAACAACTTTTTTGTGGGCCGATTCAGCAACAAGACAAATGGCGTGACTCCGCGACGCTGGCTCATGCACATTAACCCGGAGTTGTGTGACTGGATCGACGTTCGAATCGGGCAAGCGTGGCGAAATGACTTCAATCTCATCCGTGAACTTGAGCAGTTCGCCGGTGATTCCGCTTCTCAAAAGGCATTCCTGGAGATAAAGCTCAACAACAAAATAAAACTGTCGAACGCAATTCACGCACGAACCGGGATCCGCGTCAGCCCGGATGCCATGTTCGATATCCAGGTAAAGCGAATCCACGAATACAAGCGGCAATTGCTACACGCGCTCGGAGTGATCGATGAGTACTTACGGATCAAGGAGGACGGGCCGCAATCATTCTCTCCGCGCGTGCACATTTTCGCGGGGAAGGCGGCTCCGGGATACTTTCTTGCGAAGCTCATCATCAAGCTCATTAACAATATCGCGGATGTGGTGAATAACGACAGTACCGTGGGCGACCGCCTCAAGGTGGTTTTCGTGCCGGATTACAAGGTATCTCTGGCCGAAATTATCATACCTGCGGCCGACCTAAGTGAGCAGATATCGACCGCCGGCCTGGAGGCTTCCGGAACGAGCAATATGAAGTTCGCGATGAATGGCGCGTTGACGATCGGCACCCTTGACGGGGCCAATGTGGAGATGCTCGAGGAAGTGGGTTCCGACAATATGTTCATTTTCGGCCTGCGCACGGATGAGGTACGCAAACTGAAGGATGACGGTTATCAACCGTGGGATTGGTACAGCGGCAAGAGCCGGATTCGCAGGGTGATCGATGCCTTGAGTTCAGAGCCGTTTACCGGTCCGGATTCGGCGCTGTTTTTGCCAATCCGCAGGGCGTTACTTGACCATGGCGATACTTACATGCATTTGGCTGATTTTGAATCTTATTTAGATACGCAGCAGAAGGTGTCTAATACTTTCCGCGATCGGTCGCAGTGGAGTTCCAAGGCCATTCTGAACGTGGCACGCATGAGCAAGTTTTCCAGCGATCGTACGATTCAGGAATACGCGCGGGAGATATGGAACATTTCCAGTGTGAGTCCGTCACAGGCAAAAGTGAGATGATCGGATTCAGGGATATAGGCGGAGTTAGATGTAGGTGGCGATGGAGTGCACCGGCCCACGCATGAAGATTCTGGTTGTTGACGACAATGCCATTGCGCGCGCTGTACCGTCAAGGCTTTTGCGAAGCTTTGGATATGAAGTGTATGAGGCGGCGGACGGAGAAATGGGATGGGCGCTGCTTTTAGAAAAAGACATTAGCCTGGTCGTAAGCGATTGGGTGATGCCTAACCTGGCAGGCATTGACTTATGTCGCCGTATTCGGGCGCATAAGTTTGAGCACTATGTCTATGTCATCCTGTGCACGTCTAAAGGAGAAAAGTCGGACCTGGTGGAAGGAATGGATGCCGGGGCTGACGACTTTGTCGTGAAACCGATCGGCGCAGAAGAACTGCGTGTCAAGGTTAGGGCAGGAGAACGAATCCTCGATCTGCAACGAGGTCTCGCCGAGAGGAATGACGAATTGGCTGGAATCAACAGCCGCCTGCAGACTGCTCACAAACTGATCGAGGATGACTTGAAGGCGGCGGCGTGGATTCAGGAGCAATTGCTGCCCTCACCTACATCGGAAGCGCTGGGGATCAAGTGCGAGTGGCGATTTCTGCCCTCCGGATATATAGCGGGGGACATTTTCAACTTCTTTGCAATTGATGAGAGGCGCGTGGGGTTTTACTTGCTCGATGTGTCGGGGCACGGCGTGCCTGCCGCCATGCTCTCCGTAACTCTCAGCATGGTGCTTGCGCCGGAGTCAGTCAACGAGAGCCCGCTGAAGGAATTCGACTTTGCCACAGGGACGCTCAAGGCGCTTTCTCCCGAAGCAGCAATTCGGAATTTGAATCGGCGGTTCCAGCTGAAGGACGACCGCTATTTCACGATGGTCTACGGAATTGTCGATACGCAGTCCTCAACCTTACAGTTTGCCCAAGCCGGCCACCCTTCGCCTGTTCTCATGAAGCCGGGACAGCGCCCGCAATTCCTCGGCAACGGTGGAATGCCCATTGGAATCTGGCCTGACATGGACTTTGATTCCTGCGAGCTACCAGTCACGTCGGGCGATCGTTTGCTGCTGTATTCAGATGGGGTTACAGAATGTTCGAACCCTCATGGGGAGCAATTCGGAGATCAGCGACTGCTGGACTACCTGGAAGGGGTATCAAGCAAGCCATTGGATGACTTGCTTCAAGGGTTGAATGATGAAATGGCCGTGTGGGGAGGTATATCTCGGTTTGACGACGATGTATCGTTACTCGCAATTGAAATTACGTAATGGATCTGGAGGCGGAAGTCTGCAAGATCCTGATTAGATAGAACGTCCATGGTGTTATGAAAAGGAGATCTGATGAGATTTGAAGAATGTATCCGAGGAGACGTCCTGATTACGAAGGTTCTGGATGTGCGAATTGGAGCCGATGTTGCGCCGCGATTCAAGGAAGACATGATCGGGTATATCAAGAGAGGCAATCATGCGATTGTGCTCGACCTGAGCAATGTCTCCTTCATTGATTCCAGTGGTTTGGGAGCACTTATTTCCTGCCTTAAATCGATGGGCAGTCATGGCGAGCTGGTTCTAAGCGGGACCCGCGGAACTGTGACGAGCATGTTCAAGCTGACCCGGATGGACAAGATTTTCCGCATGTTCAGTAACTCTGACGAGGCAGTATCTGCGCTTTCCTGCTGATTGGAGTTAAACTGTGTGTCGGATTCGGCTCGTCGTCGAAAGTGAACTTCCGAATGTCGCCCTAATGGCTATGGCCGTTAATAAGATCTGTTCCTTCTACGGAATGGACGAAACCGCGGCCTACCAGCTTGAAGTGTGCGCGAGCGAGGCAGCAACCAACGCCATCGTTCACGCCTATGGTGGACGCCCCGGGCATGAGGTATCTCTGGCGGTGTCGATCGAAGACGGAAGTGTAATACTGGCATGCGCAGATACAGGGAAATCCATGGGGCTGGAACAGATCGAAAGAGTGACGTTAGGCCGCATTGCAGGGGAGCCAGTGAGGAACGAGTTACGCGAAGGGGGACGTGGCCTGGAAATCATCCACGAAGTCATGGACGAGATTCGATACACCAGTGAGGGTTCGTCAAATTGCCTGAGAATGACCAAGCGTTTGCCGGACGCGGGCGAAGTTCGGCGGTAGATGAAGTAGAGGCTGCCCGGCAAATCGATTGCCGGTGCGGCCCGTGATGGAAAGCTGGATTCAATGAGTACAAGTTCGCAGCAGCCCTTGTGGAAATTGCTCGGGGTTCTTTTCAAGCCACATCCGTGGCACGGGATTTCTCCTGGAGAGCGCGCACCGGAAGTCGTTCAATGCTTCATCGAAGTCGTACCCTCGGATACATTGAAGTACGAAATCGACAAAATCACCGGCTATTTGAAAGTCGATCGGCCGCAGAAATACTCCAACATCTGTCCGGTGTTGTACGGATTCATCCCGCAGACGTTCTGCGGGGAAGGGGTGGCGGCTTTTTCGTCGGAAAAGACTGGGCGAACCCTGGAAGGTGACAATGACCCGCTGGATATCTGCATCCTGACGGACCGCCCCATCCAGCACGGAAACATCCTTGTCGAATGTATCCCGATCGGCGGACTGCGCATGATCGATCATGACGAGGCCGATGACAAGATCATTGGCGTGCTGAAGAACGATGCCACCTATGGGTCCTGGACGGATATCAGCGATGTACCGGAGGCGATGCTCGACCGTCTTCGTCACTATTTCCTGACGTACAAGCTGGCGCCAGATGCTAAATCGGGCGGCTGTGAGATCACGCATGTCTACGGGCGGAGTGATGCGCTGGAAGTCATTCGCCGGAGCCTCGGCGACTACCAGGTCCGATTCGGTGACATCGAGCAGATCCTCGGAGCCGCACTAAGCGTGATGCGGTAGGCGGGGCCAGATCTCGATAGCTGTGAGGGCCCAACTCCGCTATTTGGTTTGCGCTGTGTCGAGTCGAAGAAAGCGGGCAGCATTGTTGTAGAGGATATCGCGTTTCTGTTCTGGAGTGAGGTAATCGGCGTTCTGAATGATGCTGATTGAATACTCCATCAGCTTTGGCCAAATCAATTGGTCGGTTCCAAACATGACACGATCTTCAAAGCCGGCGTCGACAAGGCGCTCAATGTAACGGTTAACCTCCTTCAGAGGATAGCTCCAGATCAATCCAGCCACGTCGACGTAGACGTGGGAGTTGGCCTGAAGAAGCGTAAGCATATTGTCGATCATGGGGTATCCGGCGTGCATGACCTGCACACGCAACTTGGGGTGGCGGGCCAGGAGTTCTTCGAGCAAGAGCGGATTGCCCATGGAGCCTCGAAACTTGGCCATGCCGAGGTTAGCACGTCCTGAGCCACCGGTGCCCATGTGGATGGCCACGGGGATATCGAGTTCCTCAGCGAGTGCGAAGTAGGCGTCGACAGATGGGTCGCTGGGGGAGAGACCCTCATATTGCAAGCCGATCTCGCCCATGACTTTGAAACCATCTTGGGTGAAGTCCTTGCGCAACTCGTCGAGCGGAACGCGCTTGCCGGGCTGCATTCCTTCGTTGAAGCTTGTGCCCGGAATCACGCGCCCGGGCGCAGCGTCTTTCCACTTCTGCACGCTCTTGGGATCGCCGAAGACGACTGCGGTGACATTCAGCCGTTCCATTTCTGCCACAACGTCCCTCAAGTACTCACCCTTGGCTGAAGGATAGAGCTTGGGAGTGCACTCCTCCTGGCTCCAACCGAACCCAGCTTCCTTGGTGCTGGGGTCGGAGGCCATAAACTTCGAGGCATTCGGGCACATGGGACCAACACCGGGGAAAGACTCGTCCATGGCATGGACATGAACGTCGAGGACCGGCGGAACCTTTGTGCTGGTGTTCTGGGCCAACATGCGCGTGGAGCAAGGCACAAACCCAATGGCGCTAACGACCGCGAATAGGCAACGTTGAAAGTGCGGCGACATAGAAGCTCTCCTGCCCGATGGCACTACGCGATGCACGGTTTTGACGGTACAGTCTGGTCTTGAACAACACACCAATTGATACCACAGGTCGGATGCTTGAATCCTGTCTCCACCGTCATTGTTTCTCGAGAAGATTTCAGTAACAGCGTCCGGGTAGGCCCAACTCAGTGAGAAGCCGTCCCTCTTGCCGAGCCTGCGGTGAAACGCACCTCGTGTGCCTGAAGAGACTCCTTCACTTTGACCGCGTGAATCACGACCCTGTTCCCTATTTTTAGATCCTTCAGGACGGCCGGTTTGGAGCCGTTCAGGTAGGTCGTCTCTGCTGTCAGAGTAACGACGACTGTTTTCTTATCTGTCGTTTCGACGGTTACAGAATTGTCGGTCAATGCTGTCACGGTGCCCATGACGTGAATCATGCCCCCATGAGCGCGGGCAAACGTGGAGACGGTGAGAACGAGTAACGCTGCAATTAGAATTCGACGATTCATCGGTGCTCCTTTTGATGATGGCGAGCTGGTGACGGTTGCGAAGTTGGCGAAGAACTCTGAAGAAAATTCTCTTCCTCTTGCTCCTCTTGAAGTTCGTCGGGCGTTTTGGGGTTCATCTTTTCCATCTCCATCTGTTCGCTCTGTGAGAGCGATGGCAGATGGCGAATGAAGGCAACGAGCTTCCAACTATCCAGATCGTTATCACCCGGATTGCCGAAGGCAGGCATTCCGCTGAGCCTGATGCCGTTCTGAATGGTGTAGTAGAGCTCGCCATCGGACATGGCCTGGGTGCCGCGTTGCCGCATGTCGGGCGGGCGCGGATATAGGGTTTTGCCAAACATGGTGTCACCACTGCCATTGTTAGCATGGCAGGTTGCGCAATGATCAGCCCAATGCTCCATGGCTTCCTGCAGAACATCGGGCGTGACAGCGACAGGGTTCTTCATCGCCTTGTACCGTGCCGGGATTGAGAGATCCCGCATCGCGACAGCGAGCCCGGATTCGAGGGAACCTGGGGGCGTCCGCGTGCTGAAGCCGCGATGGATCATCCAGGCGGCTGATAGGCAAATTACCGCCAAGACAACTACGAAGCAAATGCCTAGAAGCAAGCCAAGACGTTTCATACACTCATTTCTCTTACCTTTGCCGTCGCGAAATGTCAGTTTCAGCAGGCGTTTCTACTCTGGCAGGCTGTACGCGCAGAGGCTGGCACCTGCAGGAAACAAGATCCATTGTCTTCCATCGAGCGTGTAGGTAATGATCCCGCCGGATTCATTGGCGGGGAGATCGTGATGCCAAAGAACCCTGCCTTGGTCCGCGCTGTAAATGATGGCGCTCTTCTGATCGTCTCCAGTGATCAATAGATTGCCCGCGGTGGTGAGGATGCTTGGCCCCAGAGTGGTCGGCGCATTATTGAGGTTGGGATATTCATGCGTCCATGCTGTGCTGCCGTTAAGTGGGTCGATTGCCTTTAGGGTGCGTTTCGAAACGCCGATGCCTGTCCCTGTTCCGCCATAACCTGAGGGTCGATCGCTGGTGTCGATCAGGTAGTAGATCGCTTTTCCCTCCACTGCGTTCACATAGAACAGACCGGTTTGCCGGCTATAGGCTGGGGCTTGCCAATTTGTAGCGTTCACAATGTTGATGGAGCCACCGACCGATGGATCCTTGTCCGGAATTGGGATCGGTTCACCTGAGGTAGAGATCCCCTTCGAGTAATCCAACGGAACGAATGGTTTTACGACGAGATACTTTCCGGTGACTCGATCAAGGGTCACGAAGAAGCCGTTGCGAGAAGCTTGCGCGACCAACTTCCGCAGTTTTCCATCGACGACGGCGTCGAAGAGAATAGGCGCAGTGGTGTTGTCGAAATCGTGTGTATCGTGCGGAGAAACCTGGTAATACCACCGAAGTTTTCCCGTATCCGCATTCAACGCAACGATGGCCTCAGTCCAGAGGTTGCTTCCTGGACGCCCTCGCCCTGCGAAGACTGGATTTGTGTTTCCCGTCGGCCAATAGAGCAGGTCGAGATCTGGATCGTAGGTGCCAGGCATCCATGTCATGCCTCCGCCGTGTTTGGCGGTCGATTCGTTAGGCCAGGTTTTGAGCGCAGGGTCACCGGCGCGCGGAGTTGACCACCACGTCCATTGCAAGTCGCCCGTTACCGGATCAAAAGAGTCAAGGAATCCGGGCATATCCATAGCATCGCCGCCAACACCGACGATCACGTGGTTCTTTACGATCAACGGAGCCGAGGTGGAGAAGTACTGCTTGCGAGCGTCCGCATAGTTTTTGCGCCACAGCTCTTTACCGGTGCTCGTATCGAGTGCCACTAACCAGTTGTCGGGAGTCAGAAAGAAGACGGAAGTCTTCCAGATGCCAACCCCGCGCTGACCGACCAGGTGTCCACCGTGGTCGACCCAGTCGTATCGCCAAAGCTCTTTCCCGTTCCGCGCGTCGATCGCCCAAACGTGGTCAGGAATCGTTATATAAAGAACTCCGTCTACAAGGAGAGGCGTGCACTTGATCATTGGCCCAAGCGCGCCGCGCTGAGCACCAACCGACTTGATCTTATAGACCCATTGCAGGGCGAGTTTGCTAACATTCCCTTCCGAGATCGCGCTCAACGTGCTGTAACGCTGCCCGCTGTAGTCCCCGTTAAACGTGGTCCAACTGGTGATCGGCGGCTGCCCAATCGCCTTGGGGTCGAGTGAGACGACATTCCCCGCGTCTGTCAAAACGCACAATGCAACGGTGGTCACGGCCAGGGAAAGCAAAGATTTCACTTGAGCGTCTCCAAATAGGCCGTGACGTTGTGCATATCCCTGTTCTTGAGGGTCATCAACAATGCCTGGTGTGGAGCCAGCGGATCTTTCATCTCGACGTCAACTCCGGGCTTGCGTTCGATCGTCCGAGTCTGGCCGTTTACGTCGATCAAGGAAATCCGGAAATCGCTCACCTCGGTTACCCGCCCGGAAATCGATGAGCCGTCCGCCATAGTTACATTTGCGCTGATCGCGAGAGATCCGTCCATGGGACGGGGCGGCCATATCCAGCTGCGTTGAAGTTGTTCCGGGGACCGGAACTTATTCGCGATATGACCGAAGCTTGCGATAGCGTGGCATTTGACACAGTTAGTCGCGACGAACGCTCGACCTCTCGCGGCATCCCCCACTACGATATTCAACACTTTGTAGGTTCCGCGATTGGCGACGTTTTCAACCTGCAGATGCAAAAACTCCGCCAAGTCCTTCAATGTTGAGTCAGAAAACTGGGAAAAGGCAGGCATACCCTTCTCGGGCCGCCCGGCTTTCAGAAACGGCGCAAGGTGCTCGCCGTGATCATCGCCGAGGACGACATCTGAAGTAATCAAGCCGGGGCCGGTTGCGCCGCGTGCCTGCGATCCGTGACAAAACGAGCAATTCTGCTGGTAGACGGGTGCGGCGCGTGCCGCAGCAGCTTTGTCTGGCTGGGCCCCGAGGCCAAGAAATTCTCGAGTGGAAGAGGCACGCTGATCAGGCATGTTGTTTGAACTCGGAATTCCTTCGCCGGGCGGATGCGCCTCCTGGGGGGTCGCAATGATCGCGAGCAGCAATGAACCTATGACAAATGCGACTTGGAGCACTGAACGCCGCATGAATGAAGCCTCCGGAAATTATCGAGAATGGGTTCCCTAACGACACGTTCCATGCGAACAACCAATTGATGATTCGACCGCACTCCATTGTATGAAGCCAACCGGCCAAGCGGCGAGAGCTATCGCACGACTAGACTTTCAGGATGTAAGCTAGGGATCGGAAACTCATTGTCACCATGGGGAAGGCCGGAGTCCACGATGAATATCGATCTCACAGGCAAAACGGCAGTCATAACCGGCGCAAGCCGAGGACTTGGTGAAGCCATGGCTCATGCCCTGGCCGGCTCTGGTGCCCAAATCGCTCTGGTCGCTCGCGACCGGGAACGCCTCCAGTCCGTGCGCGAAGCACTGATAGCAAACGGTGGGGTCGTAGAGGTGTTTCGTGCGGACGTAACACAGGAGGATGAAGTCGCCGGAGTTGCAGAGGAGATCAAGAGCCGATTTGGCCACCCACAGATCCTGATCAACAATGCTGGCACGAACATTCGAAAGAACCTGGTTGAATATACGCTGCAAGAGTTTCGCAGCGTGGTGGATTCGAGCTTGATCTCAACTTTTCTCATGTCGCGAGCGTTCGTTCCCGGCATGACCGGCACCGGGTACGGTCGCATTATCAACATGGCTTCCATCATGAGTCATGTCTCGCTGCCCGGACGGACCGCCTACTCGTCTGCGAAGACGGCCTTGCTCGGATTTACCCGCGCTCTCGCCCTTGAGCTTGCCAGCGATCACATCACAGTTAACTGCATCAGCCCGGGTCCCTATGCCACCGATATGAATGCTGCTTTGATCAATAATCCCGAAGCGAGTGCCCAATTCATGGCCAGCCTTCCCATCGGGCGCTGGGGCGACGTGAAAGAGATCGGCGCGTTGGCTTGCTATCTGTGCTCGGATTTGTCGGGCTTCCTTACTGGCACAGACATTCTCATCGACGGAGGATGGACGGCAAAGTAGTCTCTTCTACTGCGCCGGAGGGTGTGCGGGATGAGGCGCGGCGGGCGCTTTGTAGTCGACGAGAGTGTTGACAGGCTTCTTGCCGGCCCAAGCGATCCCACGAAGCAGCATTTGCTGAACTTGGTAATTGCTGAAGTTCGCGTAAATGTGACCTTGCATCCACACGAAAGCACGCGCCGGCTGTCCACCCGGCACAGTGTGCTCGTAGGTCCATATCTGGGGCGCGACTTCGCCTTTGTGGGTTCCGGCGCTCGGAGTACTCGCGACAACAGTGGTGGCCAGCACGTGGATCTTTGGATCGTCCGCCCAGGTGATGTTGAAGAAAGCTTCATCCCACAAAGTAATGTCGGTCATCCCTTCCATGATCGGATTGGCTTTGTCCACGACGGTATAGGGCACAGGAGCGTCAAGCGTGTAGTTGACATCCCCGTGGTGCTTCGCTCCTCCGACCAGCGTCGCGAAATACGCCGGATCCGGCCCGCAGAGCGAGTCATGCAGGCTCACGATGCCGCCTCCCCGTTTCACAAAGTTCTCAACTGCCTGCTTCGAATCGCCCCCGAGATACCCGGCGTCGCCTTTATAAATGACCAGGACGTCAGTATGCTCCAGTTCGGCTTGGTTAGGAGGGTGAAATGCCCCGTCGACGACTGCCCCGTGTTCGGTGAGAAGTTTAGACCAATCAGCTAGCCATTGCGGATAGTCATGCTGGCCTTCACCATGAGATTTGAGACCGGCCCACAGGTAGATATGCATTCCATTCATGTTCTGGCCGGGTGTATTCAGAAACCCGTTGGGTCCTGGTTGCACAGAGGAGCCCGACGCAGTTGGCTGCTGCCCTAAAATCGTCATGCCTGAAAACAATACCGCAAAGGTCAATTGTGCGAACAGGCCGGTGTTTCGTTTTCGATACATGGACCTCTCCGGGCTGCGTTTGATGCGCTCAATAGTTTGCGCTCTTTTCACTTCGCCGCGCGCACGTTCCTGCGGCCAGCCAAAAGTCCCTCCGTCATAACCAGGGCAACCGCGCTGCGGAGTCTTGCCCTTTCAGGATCTGTAGGAACTCGAATAGCAGGTGTGCCGATCAATGGGAATTTCTTAAGTTCCGCATTGATCACCGAAGAAGCGAGTGGCCATAACCGGGTAAGCTCGCCCACAACCACGATTTCGCTCGGAGCAAGCGCGGAAACGATCATGTGCATGCCGCGACCGAGTTCTCTGCTCATCCTTTCTATAGCGGCAATCGCGCTTGCATCGTTCCTCTCCGCAAGCCCGACCAGGTAATCAAACGATTGCACTGGGCGATCGGCGATCTCCTGATAATAGCGAATGGCTGAGCTGTTCGACGCGACAGTTTCCCAGCATCCACGGCTGCCGCAACCGCATTGCAGCCCATTCGGATCAACCTGTACGTGACCGAACTCTCCAGCAGCTTCTCCGTTTCCGCGAAGGAGGCGCCCGTTGGCAAAAATGCCGGTGCCAATTCCTTCCGACACGTTGATTACGACCAGGTCGCGGCTCGCATCGTTGTAACCGAACCAGACTTCAGAGAGCGCGCACGCATTGGCAACGTTTTCAACCACCGCCTGAAGACCCAGGGCGTCCTCGACCTGCGCTTTGATCTGAGCGATGGGCCATCCGATATTGGGGGCAAAGACTGCCTTCTCAAGCTGCCGATTGAAACGGCCCGGAAGGTTTATTCCAATCCCCTGAAAAGAAAACCCTGGATGGTCAGCAACCACTCTTCGAATCGTCGCGATGATCGATCCAATTACTCGATTGGGATTGTCGGGAAGAGACACCTGTCGCAATGACGATATGTTGCCCGACATATCGGCTAGAGCGACTGTCGTCCGCGCCGGATGAATATCCACCGCGACTACGACTTTTCTTGCGCTGACCACGAGGTGGGTTGGTTTTCTCCCCCGGGGACTTTCTCCCACCGACGATTCGACCACCCACCCTTCCGCAAGCAGCCCTTCAACAATGGTGGAGATGGTGCTCCGCTGTAATCCCGATGCCCGAGCCAGATCCGCACGTGAAATGGGCTGCCGCGTGCGGATCTGATTCAAAACAAGATTCCGGTTAATTTGGCGCGGGATCCTGTTCGAGGCTCCCCGTCTTTCCTCAAGAAAGAGCCGCGATGGTGGGATCATAGCTTTTGCAAACCTCCAAGCCGGCCCCACGAATACCGAGGTACCCGAGCTCGTGCTTGCCGCTGCAGATAGCTAGAGATGAGGCTCCCATCCCTTCTCGTATGCACGGTTCCACCCCTTCATGGCTTCGGCATCGTGCAGTATTTTGCCATCGGCTGTATCGAGACTCAGAACGCGATTCGTCTCCCACGCAATGTTCGAGAGTTGCAGCATGGTGACCGCCACATTGCCAATCTCGATCGGCGCATTAAGCTTCTCATCTTTCCTGATCGCGGCGATGAAGTTGGCGAAGTGGCGATCAGTCATTGAGTCGCGCCCCGTAAGATCCGAAGACGAAGTCTGCTCCTTCTCGGCGCGCACCTCACTGGTTTTCTTCCCCTTGAGGTCGTATATCTCATATCCATCGCGATCCACCAGCACTGTACCCGTGGTGCCCATGATGGTTGAGCCCCTATCCCGCCCATAGAGCTTCATGCCGTTGCAGCACTTCCCCTCCCAACTCAGCATCTTGTCGGCGTAATTGAAGTCGGTATTGAGCGTGTCGTAAAACTGCCAGTCGTCCTTGAAGTGATAGCGGCCGCCGGAAGCACTCACGCTGGAGGGATAGTCAACTCCGAGCGCCCAGCGGCACACGTCCACCTCGTGCGTCCCGTTGTTCAATGTTTCGCCAGTGCCCCAAATGCGGAACCAGTGCCAGTTATATGGCTGCACGTTGTCCTTGTATTCCTGGCGCGGCGCGGGACCTTGCCAAAGGTTCCAATCGAGTTGTGCGGGAACCGGAGCTGGATTGCCGACCCCGATCGATTTGCGCACGTTGGAGTACCAGCACTTTGCATAGTAGGCGCGTCCAATCAGGCCGCTGTGAATCTTGTCGACGATCTCGATGGTGTGCGGAGAGGAGCGCTGCTGGGTGCCCATCTGCACTTTCTTTCCATACTTGCGGACCGCCTCCAATAGCAGTGCGCCTTCGCCAGGATTGTGGCTGCACGGCTTTTCCACGTACACGTGCTTGCCGGCCTGAAGTCCCAGGATCGCCATGGGCGTGTGCCAGTGGTCGGGTGTGGCAATGGTGATGGCGTCGACTTCCTTCACAGAAAGCACATTGCGGAAATCCTGCTCCTGTTTGGGGGCCTCGCCCATCTCCCGCTCGGTTTCATCGGCGAACTTCTTCAGTGTGTTGGTATCCACGTCGCACACATGCGTTATGCACGCGTCGCTCTTGTTGGCCTTAAGAGAAGAAAGATGCGCGCCGGCACGACTGTGAAGCCCGATCACGGCAAAATTGACCCTATCATTTGAGCCGAGAATTCGGCCGTAGCTCTTCGCGCTCGAAGCCATAGCAAGGCCGGCCGTTCCGAGCGCAACGTCATTGAGAAATGTGCGTCGAGTGATCAATGGATTCTCCATAAATTGCAAGCCCCAGTCGAAGGTCATTGCAACCCTCGACTTGACCAATGATGAGAGCCTTTGTTTGAGTGAGAGCCCAGTTCAATTGCTCCCAACTAATCCCAATGCAATACTCAGGAACGCTTACAAGCATCCTGATGATATTACGTGTTGCCAGTCGAACAAGACGCGAACTTCGAAGCGCTTTCTCCGGCCGACCACCAAGGTGCGTGATCGGCCGATTGCGGTCTGCGATTAGAAGCTGAACTTGGCTGACCCTTGAAGCGTTCGGCCTCCACCTACACCGTTCACACTTCCCTGCCCGCTTCCCAGAGTGCCGGTTATCGTGCCGAATGAAGACGATGTTACGCCGCTGCCATTCGGATTTGCGAATTGAGGTGTATTGCTGAGCTGAAATGCGTCGACGCGAATTTCCAGTCCCGACTCGCGATAGAGCGTGAACCTTTTGAAAATGGAAAAGTTGTCCTGAAGGTATCCCGGTCCATAGAACTGATTCCGGCCGGTATTGCCCAGCCCGGGGTTCGTGCAGGGCGTCTGCCCGGTGCAGCCAGCGGGTTGCGAAAAAGCCGTAGGATCGAACCAGGGCTTCGATGCGCCGATTCCTCCTATTTTCCGGAAACTCCCCGTCAATGTGGCCGTCTGCTGGGTCCCCGGTGTGTTCAGCGTGCCGCCGTTTGCCGTAATCGTGAATGGCAAGCCAGAAACTACCGAGACGATCCCGGAAAGCTTCCAACCTCCCGCCACGGCGTCTGCAACCCCCGAATTCAGCATTTGGTGGCCGCGACCAAACGGTAGCTCATAAGTGAAGCTCTGTTCGTAGTTGAGTCGGCGATCGTAGTCATTGGGAGCGTAGTTGCGACGCCAGTTAATGAAGAAGGTCAGACCGCCGTCGTCGTCACTGATGTAGCCAAGGCCCTTGCCCCACGTGAATGCGGAGGTGAGGGAGAGGCCGTGCGAGAATCGCTTGTCAAGCGAAGCTTGCAGCGACTGGTAGTTCGAAGAAAATCCGAGGAAATATTGGTTTGTGGCCGCGGTCCGCTTGAACGCCAGATACTCCGGCTCGGAATTCGCGCCGCCGCCATACGTGCTGGGCAAATTGATGTTCTGGCTACCGGAGATGTCGGTTCCGTGGTTGGCCACGTAGGCTAGCTGAAACGACATATCGTACGGCAGCGACTGCTGCACAACCATGTTCCACGACGAAGCGTAGGGATTCTTGTAGACCTTGGGAATGTAGGTGTAAACCTGGCTGGTAAGGAAAGGCGTGTTGGCGGGAATGATCCCGTTGGACGGAATGTTCACAGGGACAGGTGCTGGGAAGCCGGCCTGGAACGTCGCAACAGTTACACCATCCGCGAGTACCGCCGGCGTGAAACCGGAAGTGCCGGTGGGTTGGTAGCTGTTATTGGCGCGGATCGGATAGTTATAGGCGTATGTGTTGTCAGGGAACGGCGTGTAACTGATCCCAAAGCCGCCACGGACTACCGTGTTGTTGTGAACGCGATAGGCGAAGCCGGTCCGCGGAGCGAAGTAGTGATACTGAGTCGTCATGCCGAGATTCGAGGGGTTACCCCCGAGACCTGCCAACACAAGCTGGTTGTTGACTGGATCGTAGTTTGAGAATCCGCCCTTAACCGCTGGGGTGGCTGGCGGGTAGAAGTCCCACCTAACTCCAAGATCCAGCGTAAGCTTCGAAGTCGCCTGCCATTTATCGCTGGCGAAGGCGAAGACCCACCACTGCCGATAGCGGGGGAAGAATGTGTTCAGATCGCGGCCGACCTGGCTCGGTTGATCGAGCAGGAAACTCGCAATGTCGTTTGCCACCGTGGTTCCGGGTGAATTCGCATCCGAAGTCTGCACATCTGAAAACGTGAATGCGCCGCGCGGACTGAAAGTTTGGTCCTGCAACAGGTCATCATGAACCCGGCGAACGTCGGCGCCCCACTTGAACGTGTGGTTTCCAAATATCTTCGTCCAGTTATTCACAAAATCGATGTTCGATTCAGCACGAATCCACGGAACCGAAGCCGAATACCCGATGGACGGACCTGAGAATCCCCCGTTGATCGTGATCGCGACCTGACCGCTTGTAAACGGCTGGCCCGAAATGTTCACGCCCGGAACGCCCAGCGTCGTAGCGTCCGCACTGCCGTAGTCGATCGGCAATGCGCTGTTGCCGAGATGCGCAACGCCAATACGTGCCTCGGTCAGGAACGTCGGAGAGAACACGTGATCGTAATTGAGCCCGGTGCTGTAGGAAGTCTGATTGCCCGTTCCTTCGAATCCGCCGCCCTGCGGTCCCCCCAGAAATGCTCCGAATGCAGCCTGCTGAAACGTCACTGCCTTCTGATAGCTGTATCGGAAGCTCAAGTGATTCTTCTCCGTCAGCGTGTAATCCGACTTGATGTCGAAGCTGTTGGTGGTCTTGGTAAAAGGCAGATTTGTGGTGTAATTGTTGGCCGGATTGTTGAGCGGCTTGGAAATCACCGTGCCGTACTTCGCGGCAGCGGCGTTAAGAGCCTGCAAAGCCGCTAGCGAGACAGGATTCAACCGGCTGTAGGGAAGCTGATTATTCGTGAACTTGGCCCTGTGCGTAGTTTTGCCATCGCCGCTGGCCGGATCGTAGATCTGCCCCTTCGTGCCGTTAAACGCTGCGCTTAGATCAACACAACCCATAGGGTCGGCGCAGCCGGGCGTAACACCGGCGTTCGTGATATAGCGGGAATCTGGAATCGTGAATGTACTCGAAACCGATTCGTGATCCGACGTGCGAAGGTAGTCGCCAAAGATGAACAGCTTGTCCTTCACGATTGGACCGCCAAGCGAACCACCGTAATAATTGTAGGAAAGGTGGCCGAGCGGTCCGCCAAAATACGACCGCGCATTCAGATCATTGTTCTGAATAAATTCGAACGCCGAACCATGCAGTGAATTCGTTCCGGACTTGAGCGTCACATTCGTCACGGCGCCGGTTGCGCGGCCTAGTTCGGCTTCAAAATTGTTCGTTGAAATGTCGACAGACCCGATGGCCTCCGCAGGCGGGATGATGATCTGCAAAAGGCCAGTCCGTTCGTCATCATCGATGCCTTCAATCTGGTAGAGGTTCCCTTCGCGCGGAAGCCCGTTCACCTCGGTCTGCAGCGAACTCGCCGCATTGAAAAACTGGGAGTGCTGGAACGTAGCCGGCGCCGCCCCGGGAACCAGGTTGATCAGCGATTGAAAGTTGCGGTTCGTGCCGAGGGGCATGTCCACCACTTCCTGCGTCTCGATCTTGGTGCTGATGTCCGCGCGGTCGGTCTGCAAGACCGGCGGCGCCTCCGTCACCAGCACCGTCTCTGAAACGTTGCCCGGCTGCATGTTGATGTCGATGCGGGTGGCGGAATTGCTGGCCAGATCGACCTTCTCTTGCGCTGCCTTCTTAAACCCGGTCGCCTCAACGGTCACGTTGTAGATTCCGGGCGGCAGATCCGGGAAGGTGTAGTTGCCGCTGTCATTTGTGTTTGCCTGGTGGGTCAATCCCGTCGATGTCTCGGTGGCCGTCACCTTGGCCCCCGAAACGCTCGCCCCGCTGGCGTCGGTCACGGTACCCAGCAAGGTTCCATTCACTGCCTGTCCGAACGAGGATTGATACGCCACGCACAAGGCAAGCATGCCCAAAATGCCGAGTGCGAGGTTCCTGATGATCTTGCGAGAAATCATTTGCGCCCTCCGAAAGAGTCGACTGAGTCTTGGGATCTGATATCCCATTTGTTCAAACTGCGAACTAAAAACTACCACTGCCAGCGTTTGTCGTGTCAAGGGGAATCTTGAAATTTAGGGAGATTAGAGCCTTTCGCAATGAATCGCCAATCGCAGGGAGAAACGCGATTTAACCGTACCCGTCGGCTACGAAGCGCGGTATCCAGCGGACGTTTAAGGCCTGATCGACGTCATCCTCGATGTAGCTTTAACGCTTTACCGGATCCCCATAAAAGATGCCGCGGCCATGAGTTCCCACGTAGGCGCGGCCGAATATGCGGGGATCGCCGGCAATCTGAAGGACCAAGCCCCATTGATGTTGATCGTCGTTGATTCGCGCCCAGGAGCGAGCCTCGTCTACCGATCGAAAAATTCCAGGCTGGCCGCTGACCGTTCCCACCAGGTAGAGCGCAGGATAAGTCTTCCCCGGAGCCGGCTTGCCGAAGCCGAAGGCATGGATTTCATCGACACCTGGAAGGCGTTCGAACGAGGCGGAGGTCATGTGTTCATGAACAGGCGAGCTCGTATGGTAGAGCGCATCCCACGCCGCGAACCACAAGTCGCCGCTGTGATCGGGTGCCGCATACAAACAATCCTGGCCGCCTCGCGCGTCGCCGCGCTGAGTTGCAATGCCGGGCAAGTTCGTGGTGATCGCGCGAAACGAATCCGCATTGTCTTCGCTGTAATAAAGCGCGTGCGCCGGCAACGAATACGCGTAGAAAACATGCGGATTTGCAGGATCGGCAATTACGCGCAGATTCGTGGGCAACCCGCCGGCCGACTTCCAGCTAGCACCACGATCATGCGTAACGAACGCGTCGGCGTGCTGAGCGGTCCACACCCAGCTCGCCCCGTCTGCCGACACAGCGACGCTGCCTGCATGGCTCTCAAGTGTGGGGGCCGCGACCGTGCCGCTCCAGGTTCGTCCGCCATCAAGCGAATAGCTGATATTGTCGTGGGGCTTGTGCTCGGCATTCTCGCCCACGCGTACCACGATCTTCGGGTTCATGGCCGCGACAGCCAGGCCCGTCGTGTTCCCCAGTCGCGGCGGGGCAGAAGAACCCTCTGGCGCAGGCCGATCCAGATCCGTGTGCGTGAATCCGCCGTAATCACCAATGGCACTGATAAGATGTACCCCTTCGCTCGGGCTGGCGAGTTCCAGGCCTACCGTCTCCTCGATGCCCGGTGCGAAACTGTCCCAGTGCGTGGGCTGACTCCGATCCGCGGCGCTTAGATCGAAAGTCTCCCAGCCGCCGTAGCCCGTCGTAAACATGGCATGATCGGAATTTGTTGGGTCGATTTCGATGTCGAAGAGCCAGTGAATCCCCGTAGCTTTGACATATGGTGCAGCGGAGTAGTCGTATTGACCGCCGCTCGCGAAGATTGGCTTCCATGTCGCTCCGCCGTCGTTTGACCGAAAAAGCTCTTCGCCCCCGGACGAATAACGGTTATAGCTACTGGCGATGAGATTCCTCGGGTGGCGCGCATCCACAGACACCGCGGCATAGCCGAACTCACGGGAACCGGCGACAGGGTGATCCGGCGTGATGTCCGTCCACTTATCCGAATTGGTGTCCAGCTTCCACACCGCCCCGTTGGTCATACGACTCGGGCCGGGAGCGCTGCCGTAAGCCACATAAAGAAAACCGTCGCTCGCCAGTGAAGCGCGAGTTGGTCGATACGCAGTGGGCTCACCGGCAATCGGCTCCCACGTCGCGCCTGAATCATGGGAGACAAACAAGTTGGGCCGCCCCATGAGCGATGCGCCGACATAAACGGTTTGAGTCGGCTTGCCGCCCGCACCAGCCAGAGCGGCGAACTTGACGAAGGTAATACCACTGCCGCGCGCCGCCATGCGCCCCCAGCGCTGCTCGGGCCTCTCTCCCGCAACCGGGGCCGGCGTCTGCGGCACAGGCTCCGTAATATCGGGAAAGCTGGTTATGCGCAACCACGTCGCCCCGCGATCAGTGCTGCGCCAGAGGCCATCGTGGCGTGTGCCAAGGTAAAGGACTCGCCCGTCCTGCGGGTCAACCGCCATGCGTTCGCCGTTTCCGCGACCGTCTTCATTCCCCCCGAATTTGAACGGCACGTCTGAGCGCTGAAATGTCCGCCCGCGATCGTTCGAGCGCAGGATTGCCCCATTTGGCGTATTGGAATTCGTATAGGTCCCGCAGGCGAGATAGACTCGGTTCGGATCCGCTGGATCCAACGCAATGGATTCCACTCCCATCAGGTTCAAGTCTTTGAACGGCACCCAGTCAAGGATCGGTTGCCACCGGCGCGTAGGCGCGTCCCAGCGATACGCCCCACCCATGTCCGTGCGGGCATAGCGAACATCGGCGGCGCTTGGGTGAAAAATGATGCCGTCCACGAAGCCGCCTCCGACGATCTGGACGTTCTTCCAGGTGTAGGAAACCTGGGCGGCTTTCTGCGCGACGCATGAGCCAGTGCAACTCAGCGCGGCGATCAGAGCCGCTGTTCGGTTTCTGCGCCAGAGTGAAGAAATGTGCCTAGACCACAATGAGCAAACTCCGCGACTTTTCTGCACCATAGACCTCTAAGTAAATCGAATCAAAATGCGAGGGTTGACCAATTTTGGATTCCGCCCGCGTCACCGTTCCGTTTGTGAGATTTAGGAAGGTTCCGTCCCACGACCAAAGATTGTACTGACCCGTGAGCGGTAACATTAATGAAGTTGATTTTGGTTCGCCGGCTTCCCTCTTCACACGGTGCGTCGGCGCGGGTCGTCGAAGTTTGGCCGAAGTCTCAGTGTAGAGCCGGAACCACTGTAACTTCGAGCAGATCGCGAGACTCTATAGTAAAAATGGAAATCGATTTCAAAAAGGCGCGCAAGCCAGTACGAAGGCTGCGGAAGTTGCTCGAGAGCCTCACGCCGGATCCACGCCCAGAGGAAGTCCACGAACTTCGGACTCAGACGCGAAAACTGGAAGCCATGCTGCATGTCCTCGATCCGGAGAGCAGTCGCCAATCGCGCCGGGTACTAAAGCTCTTGAAACGGGTGCGTACGACCGCTGGTCGGGTGCGCGACATGGACGTCCTCATCTCCAAAGCATCCGGCCTTTCATGCGACGGACCATCGGAGGGGATCACCCGGCTGATAGAACATTTGTCTGCTATCCGCAATCGGGACACCAGACGCCTCTATCGCACTGTAAAGCACTACCGGAAGAAAGTGCGATCCACGCTTAAGCATTTTCTTCGGTGCTTAGATCGACTTAGCTCAGAAAACCCCTCTCTTTCTGCCGTTTCGTCTGCACCGCCGGCGATTCTCACGGCACGGCTCTTGCACTGGCCCAAGCTTCACGAGGAGAATCTGCACGAATTTCGGAAGGCTGTGAAAGAGCTTCGCTACATGCTGCAGCTCGCCGCTCAACAAAACGCATATCACATGAACGCACTTGCCAGGGTCAAAGACACCGGCGGCGAATGGCACGACTGGCTCCAGATGGAAGACATTGCCGAAGCAGTTCTCGACCCGATACGAGATGCCGCAATCCTGTCTAAACTCGGCGACGTGCTCCAGGAGAAGCTGCGGACCGCGCTTTCCGCGGCCAATCAACTCCGCAAGCAGGGCATTGAATTGCAGATAGCTGCCTGATCACCGGAACGCCGGGGTCGCCACTGCCGATTTCAAAAGTCCGGAACTCCTCCCCGAAAAAAGGAAAGCCGCGCGATGCAAAATCCCAAACTCCGGGATCTGCACCTACGCGGCTCGGTGATACCACGTGCTTCGATTTCTATGCTGCGGGGGGAAGATCGAATGGTCCATCTGTCATGCCGGACCACGCCTCCATCCGCCACCCTTTTTCAATCCGGTCCACGTGCTGCGCCAACTCGTCCCGAAACCGCAGAACCTTCGCCTTGCGTGGAATGCTGATGGACCGAATCACCGCACGGTGCCGAAGACGCTGCACCTCACGAGCAATCCCGATGTCGTAAACCGTGGGATCCTCGCGCAGAACCGCCTCCTGGAGCAATTCGACTCCCCGCCTTTGGGAAGCGGCGTCAGGCTCCAGAATCGCAAAGCCCCGGGGTCTGCGAGCGCGACGATTGGTGTTACCGATGGCTCGAGCGGTGGCGCGGCAGCGGAAATCAGCAATGTTTATTGTGCAGCCGTTCATGCGGTAAATCCTGTCTACGAGGCTCCAAGCGCCCCGGGATGTATAAGATGCGAGGGGGGAACCGCTTGCCGTGGTTCGTGTCTCTGTTTATTAGGATGCGCACGTGGTACGGAAGTTGTATGGTCGCCTGACGACGAAATCAGATAGGAAATATCCGCTGCTTCGACAGCTTGGAGTGAATGTTTCACAAAAATGCCTGTCGCAAACGCGACTCGCCCGAGGAAACGGATGGAGCCTACAAACATCCGTTCCTGGCGATTGCGACCGTATCGGGTGGGACAACCAAAGCCTCCTCGCTAGCCGCTACCCCATTGCGAGAGCTGAGGAGAATTTGTCCGCCTTGAGGAAACGGCAAGGAATAGGCTCTCGCTCCTAAGTTACATAAAACCTGGATGTTGCCCCTCGTCACAACGAGCCACCGCGCTTTGGGATCACAAGTCACCCTCGCGTTTCCCGGTTCACTATCATTCAATGCAGGAGTACCCTTCCGCAGCGCAATCAGCTCTCGATACCAAGCCAGCATTTCAGCGTGCTCACCGTCGTTCACCTCGTTCCAATCGAGCTTCGATCGCTCGTATGTCTCCTTCTTTTCCGGATCGGGAATGAGATCGGGATCCCAGCCGAAGGGCTCGAATTCCTTCTTGCGCCCGATCGATACCAGACGCGCCAATGCCGGATCTTCGTGGTCGGCGAAGTATTGGAATGGGGACGAGGCCGCCCATTCCTCTCCCTGGAAGATCATCGGAACGAAGGGGCTCGTAAGGACCAGGGCCGCCGCAATCTTCGCCCGATCGAATCCGACGGTTTCGTGAACGCGCTCGCCGACGGCCCGGTTTCCGACCTGATCGTGATTCTGGATAAATCCCCAAAAACGACTCTGCGGCAAATGCGCCGCGGACTTGCCGTGAATCCTTTTCCTGTGCTTGGAATAGATGCCATCGTAGACGAACGTCTTTTCGATCGCCTTCGCCAATTGTTCGATACTTCCGAAGTCTTCGTAATATCCGCCCAGGGGCTCGCGCGCGAGGGCCGCGAACAAGGCATGATGAAAGTCGTCGCTCCACTGCGCATCGATTCCGAATCCACCCGCATCGCGCGATGTCACGATCCGCGGGTCGTTTAGATCGCTCTCCGCGATCAGAACAAGCGGCCGCCTGAGCTCTGCTTCGAGCGTCCTGGTCTCGATCACCAACTGCTCCAGGAAATGAATGGCTGAGCGGTCAATATATGCGTGGACCGCATCCAGCCGCAGCCCGTCAAAGTGGTAATCCCGCATCCACATCAGGGCGTTGTCGCAAAAGAAGCGTCGCACCTGGTCAGCCCTCTCGGCCTCGAGATTCACAGCCGCGCCCCAGGGAGTGTGGTGGAGTTCCGTCAGGTAGGGTCCGTATTTGCCGGTGTAGTTTCCCGAGGGACCGAAGTGGTTGTAAACCACGTCCAACAGCACAGCCAGCCCCTTGCCATGCGCGGCGTCTACGAAGCGCTTCAGAGCGTCGGGGCCGCCGTATGGCTCGTGCACCGAATACAGCGCAACCCCGTCATATCCCCACCCCTGACGGCCGGCGAACGAGGCAACGGGCATCAACTCCAGGTGGGTGGCGCCCAGTTCCCTCAGTGCATCGAGTTTTTCAATGGCGGAGTCGAGTGTTCCCTGCGGGGTAAAAGTGCCGATGTGCATCTCGTAGACGATGGCGCTTGGAAGGGGCTGCGCGCGAAAGCCGGCATCGCTCCATGGGAACGCATTCTGGTCGTACACCCGCGACAGCGCATGAACGCCATTCGGCTGCCACACGGACCGCGGATCGGGGTAGGGATGCTCGTCCTCGTTCAGCAGGAAGCCATAATCGCTTCCGGATTCGGCATCGCTTACCGCGGCACGCCACCACCCACGATCATCGGGTCCCTGCATCGGGTAGCGCGATCCGTTCACCTGCACTCCCATCGTCTTGACCAGAGGCGCCCAGACTTCGAATGTCCGCATTAGTTACTCCGAAACTATTTCTAGAAGTGCCACCGGAAACCGGGTAAGAAGAGACTGGATACGCAAGCGCCCACCGCGAAGAAAATCGCCGGTGAGCACGTTGCGCCATGAGCTCTCAGGAACATCGATGGTGCTTCCGGCCCAACTGTCGCCCCGCTTGAGATTCCAGCGCGGCACGATTACCGCGACGCGGCCGGCACGCACAAAGCCGACCACGTGAGCCGCTTTGACGCCGTTTGCTGCCAGCGGCTCATAAGACGCATCCTGCCCGAACCATTCCGGATGATCTCTTCGCATTATTAGCGCGCAATGCGCCACCCATAACTTGGGCAAACCGCTCTCGGCACGGCGCATGATCTCCTCGGGTGGCATTCCCTGCTTCAATTCGTTCAATAGCGATTGGCGAAGCGCGTAGTCCACGGGCGTGCGATTGTCCGGATCGACAAGACGGTAGTCCCACAGTTCGCCGCCCTGGTACGTATCCGGCACGCCGGGAGCGGTGTAACGCAGCAATGACTGGGCAAGGCTGTTCAAGCGGCCGGCCTGGTTTACGCGCTTGACCATGGCCTCAAGATCCGTGACGAACTCTGACGACGCGAGAATCGCCGCGATGAAACTGCGCAGCGCATCTTCGAACTCTTTGTTCTGCTGCGTCCACGAGGTCTGTTCCTTTGCCTCGCGCGTTGCCTTCTCCATGTACGCCAAAAGGCGCTCCTTGCTGATGGGCCATGCGCCGATCAGCGTCTGGTACAGAAAGTATTCCGTGTTCTTGTCGGGAAATGATTTGGCCTTGTGCCGCGCATTCATGCGCGACCATCGATACAATGCCGTCTTCCATCGTCCCGGAATCTCGGTCAGCGCGGCGAGACGAGCGCGCACGTCGTCGCATCGTTTCGTGTCGTGCGTGGAGAGGGTGTTCATCGTGAGCGGAAATGTTCCCTGCATCTTCGCGCAATAGGAATGAAACTCGTCGGTCTTCAACCCATCGCTTGCCGGAGCCCCGCCCACTTCATTCAGTCCGATCATCCGGTTGAAGCAGTAGAAGACGGTATCCTCCACGCCTTTCGCCATCACCGGCGATGTGAATTGCTGGAAACGCAGCAGAAACTCGCTTTCCAGCGCGCCGCGCTGTCGCAGGGTCAGTACGTCGGCAATAAAGTCGAACAGGCCCGGCTCAATATCGGTCCTCTTCTCCTTCGCGCGCGCCACCGCCCGCTCGATCTCATGGCGATCGTCGTCCGTGACTTCATTCCGCTCCGCAACCACGTAGGTCCGATAGATCGAGAAGCAGGCGGCCACCTCGCGAATTGCGCGGCGAATTTCTGCCCGTGTGTAATCGCGGCGATCACGGTTGCCTTCGCAGATCTCGACGAAGATGCTGGCCAGGCGGTTCACGTCGCTGCCCAATGCCTCTTGCTCCACGTTGAGCTTCTTTTCGTGAGCCATCTCGTCAAATTGCTCGCTCCTGCCTGTAAACTCGCGATAAATGGCGCTGAACTCGCGCAAGCCTTCCCCGGATACCAAGAGGTTGTTGCTCACGTTCAAAAAGTCGTATCCCGACGTGCCATCAATTGGCCAGCTTTGGCGAAGGAACTCGCCCGGCTCGAGAATTTTTTCGCCGATAATCCACGCATCTTTTGCCCGTGCCCGGAGGCGATCAAAATACTGCTGCGGATCGCGAAGACCGTCAGGATGATCCACACGAATTCCGTCAAGTACTCCCCGATCGAGCCATTCGAATATTCGGCAGTGCGTCGCATCGAACACATGTTGCCGCTCCATGCGCAAACCGATCAGCGAGTTCACATCAAAGAAGCGCCGGTACCCCAATTCCTGATCCGCCGTGCGCCAGTAAGCGAGACGATAATTCTGCTGGTTCAGCAGGTCATCGAGCGCATCGATATCGGAGTTTATCCCTTGGATCGTGTTGGTAATTACTTCACAGACATCTTTCCGTTCCGCACAACTTCTGCCCAATAGACCGTAAATCACGTCTTTGTCGCGGTGACGTTCCTGGATGAGCGCCGCATCGGTTGAGTCCGGCAGACGCGAAAGGCTGTCCGCAATGAATCCTAATGTGTCTTCATGCAGAAGGTTTGCGGCTTTTTGCAAAATGGCTGCCAGCGAGTGCGGAGCGAGAGGAAACAGGTGTTCCGCATAGCGGACTTGAAAATGCTCGCCCTTCTGCTCGATCTGGATCTGACCGGACGCAAGCACTCTTCCATACTGATCGCCGAGCACGGGGATGAGCACCTTGTTCTGCAGTTTCACCTCTGAGGAGTGCCAGTCGATATCAAACCAGGTGGCGTATCGGCTCGACGGTCCATTCTCCAGCACGTCCCACCAGTAGCGGTTTCCCGGCCCTATCGCCATATGGTTCGGCACGATATCAAGTACCTGTCCGAGTTGCAGTTCGGCAAGCCGCTCGCAGAATCGATGGTGGCCTTCAGCCCCGCCAAGCTCCTCGTTCACCTTCTGCTGGTCGACAACATCGTAGCCGTGCATGCTCCCGGGCGCAGCCTGAAGATATGGCGAGCAGTACACGTGAGAAATGCCGAGGTCCTTCAGGTATCCGGCAATCGCGATTGCGTCGTCGAACGTAAAGTGCGCGTTCATCTGCAGCCGGTAGGTCGAGAGGGGGATACGTCGCATGGATTCACCGGTGGAATGTTGATTCAATGGAATCGCGATGTTTTGGATGCAGTCGCGAGGGAGTGTCGAGGGCTTGGTGAGCGTTCAGGGCAACGGAAGACGCTGATCGAGGTCGGACATCTCTTCCCACGGGTCGCGGCCCAGGCGCTTTCTCCACTCTTGGATGTCGGAAACCAGAAATCGTGGCGGCTGCTTTTCATCCAGCGCACTCCACTTGAGCGGCATGGCGACAGGTAAGCCCGGGCGAGCCCGTGGAGATAACGGCGCAACCGCGGTCGCGCCGCGATCGTTGCGAAGGTAATCCAGAAAGATTTTTCCAACCCGCGCGGCCTTGGTCATTTTGGTTAGAAATAACTTGGGATAGTCCTTTTCCATGGAGAGCACGAAATCGTGAGTGAATTGCTTCACCGCCGGCCACTCATGCTCCGGGCGAACCGGAACCACAACGTGAAGGCCTTTGCCGCCGGTGGTTTTTACAAAGCTTTTCAGGCCCAGGGCCTTCCATCGCTTGCGAACCTCTTGCGCGCTCGCAGCCAGCGTCTTCCAGTCGATCGCCGCGTCGGGATCGAGATCGATAATGATCCGATCCGGCTGTTCCATGGTTTCATTCCGCGATCCCCACGGATGCACCTCGAGCACGGCGATCTGGGCGAGTTGCACGATCGCGTCGGCCTTCGACAGCGTGATGTACGGCTCCTTTTCACCGGTCTTGCGATTCAGCACGTCAACGCTTTCGAACCCGTCCCCCAGCATCTGGTTCTTGTGCTTTTGATAGAAGCACGGTTTGCCGCTGCCATCCACGCATCGCACCAGCGTCAATGGGCGATCCTCGATGTACGGCAACATGTGCTCGGCAACCTCGAGATAGTAATGCGCGAGCGCTTCCTTTGTTACACCCGATTCCGCGTCGAGCACCTTATCAGGATGAGTCAGCTTGACCGGCAGACCGGGCGATTGTGACCCATGCGTTCTTTTCGCCGCGCTCGCTCTGTGCACGGGCGCAGCGGCGGATGCCTCCTCCACCTTCTCAGTTTGAGGGCTCTGCGGTTCTTCGCGCACCACCGATTTGGCCGGTTTATCCTCGCGCAGTCCCTTGAATGACGCCTGGCGCACGAGGTCATCTGCGGTCCAATTCGAGAAGGACACTTGCGCCACCACCTCTGGCTTTAGCCAGATCGCCCCCTTCGCATCAGCCGGTGTCTTTGCGAATGGCGACTTTGCGGTGCGTATCTTTTCCAGCCGGTCGCGAATCGTTCGATGTGTCTTCTGCGTAAACCCGGTTCCCGCACGCCCCGCGTATTCGAGCTTGCCGCCGTCATAGTAACCCAGCAGCAGCGCGCCAACGCCGTAGGTTTCATTCGACGGCAGCGTGAACCCGCCCACCACGAATTCCTGCTCCTGCTTGCACTTGCTCTTCAGCCAGCTGCCCGCCCGGCCCGATATATACTTCCCATCCCGGAGCTTGGAGATAATGCCTTCGGTGCCTAAGTCGCAAGCTTTGCGAAAAATGTGCCGCCCTTCGCCTTCGATATGTTCGCTCACGCGAATCGTGGCTTCGATTCCGGTACCCTCAAGCACTTCCTCCAACAATGCTTTCCTCTGAACCAGGGGAAGATCGCGCAGGTTATGTCCATCCAGATGCAGCAAATCGAAGGCGAAATACGTCAGCTTCTTCTTTGCGCTTTCCTGAAACGCCGCCTGTAACTCCGCAAAACTCGACGTTCCGTCCTCCAGCAGTACCACAACCTCGCCGTCGATCAACGCAGTCTTCACCGGCACACGCATTACCGCATCGGCAAGGGACTTCATCCGATGCGTCCAATCCAAGCCGGTCCGCGTCAGCAGTTGCACCTTCTGCTTATGGTTATCGATGCGCATTTCAACACGGTATCCGTCGAGCTTGATCTCGTGAACCCAACGCTCGTCGGTCGGTGGCGACTTGGCCAGTGTTGCCAACTGCGGCGCCACAAACTTCGGCAGCGTCTCCTTCGGCGCACCGCGCAATTTCTTCGCCCAATCCCGCGGCCCTACCTTTTGCGGCGTCGCCGGCTTGCTGCCGTTTGCAGTCCCTCGCGCATCATGCGTTACCTCGCCCGACCCCGGCCGGTTTGACTGCCATACGCGATCCTTCGCCGTCGCAATCTCCTCAATGTCCCGCCCGCTCAGCACGCTGTCCGGCGCCTCCTCTGTAATAGGAGTCGCATCCTGCGGCCGTTCCAGCGCGTCATGCTCCTTGATCAGGAGCCAGTTCGGTTTGCCGGGTCGCTCCCCGTACTTTGGCGCCATCCGCACCAGCGCCCACTTCCCCTTCATCTTCTCGCCATGCATCACAAACTTGAGCGAGCCCGTCTTCAATCCCTCATCCACATCCACAAGCGGCTCCCACGTGCCACGGTCCCACAGCATCACCGTCCCGCCGCCATACTGCCCCTTGGGAATGATCCCCTCGAAGCCGCCGTACTCCATGGGGTGATCTTCCACCTCCACCGCCAGCCGCTTGTCGCCGGGATAGTAGCTGGGGCCCTTGGTCACCGCCCAGCTCTTCAATACCCCGTTCCATCCGAGCCGAAAATCGTAGTGCAATCGCGTGGCAGCGTGCTTCTGGATCACGAACGGAAGCTCCCCGTCCTTCGCCCTGGCAGCACCGCCCGCACTTGCGCCGCTGGGCTCGCTCGTCACGTCAAAGTCCCGCATCGATCGATAGCGCGCAAGCTGCTTGTCTGTGGATTTCGCCCCGGCGCGGGGCAGCTTTTTTCGTGCCGTTGCCATAGTTGCCTAGGCCGACTTGCGGCGCTTCGCGCGCGCCGGCATCTCGATTACACCATGCTTCGACGTCTTGCGGGAACTCGTCGCGCGGGCCGGCGGTCTCCTGTCGCCCGCCTCCACGCTCTTCCGGAGTGCGTCCATCAGGTTGATCACCTTGCCGCGCGCTGCCGGCTTTTCTTCCTTCGGCGTCGGCAGATGTTTCAGCTTGGCATCGATCATCTCACGCAAGGCAGCCTCGTATTGATCCGTAAACTTCGACGGATTGAACTTCGCCGATTTGCGTTCGATCAGCTCCTTGGCCAGCCCTAATGATTCTTCCTTGACCTTCGGCGTCTTGATTCCCTCAAAAAACTCCGCCGGATTGCGCAACTCCTCCGCATAGCGGAGAGCATAGCCCATCAATCCCGGCAGCGAATCATCCCCGGGCACGGTAATCGCCATGAGATGCTCGCGCCCGCCCACCGCGATCTTGCCCAGTCCCGCCTTGTGCGTGTCCGCCAACGCCTTCC
Organism: uncultured Acidobacteriota bacterium; assembly: GCA_963744185.1. Classification (GTDB taxonomy): domain Bacteria; phylum Acidobacteriota; class Terriglobia; order Terriglobales; family Acidobacteriaceae; genus Telmatobacter. The sequence goes on from CAVUSR010000009.1 coordinate 93,042, forward strand.
TCACCACCGCAAAGGCCTCCGCCTGGCTGTCGCCTTCCGGCGTCACAAAATAAGGCTTCTCGAACATCGCCGGATCCAGTTCTTCAAGGGCTACGAACTGTTGCAGCTCCAGCGTGCGCCGCGACGCGATGCGCAGGTTCGCAATCTCCCTCGGCTCGATCTGCACGTACTCGCCCTTGCTGTATTCGTAGCCCTTGACAATGTCTTCCTTCTCCACCGCTTCGTCATGTTCAGGAGACACGTTCTGGTGTCGCACCCGTTCTCCGCTCTTGCGGTTGATCTGGTGAAAGTGAATCTCGCTCTTCGCTTCCGTCGCCGGAAAAATCTTGACGCCGAACGAAACCAGCGAAATCTGAATTTGCCCTGACCAGTAAGGACGCGCCACGCACAGATCTCCTCTTCTTCCTTCAGATTCCCGACATTCGTCCCAAGTTGCCCTCGCGCCGGTGCCTCACCCCTCGGCTAACCGCCGGCAAGTCTTTGCGATTCGCTGATTTCGCAGGTTACGCAACCTTCGCGTACGGGTTAATCCGCTCGGCGATCGACGACAAAACATGGTCTGCATTGCCTTCTTCCTGCAGCGTCTTGTCCAGCAGCTCTGCCGCGTTGTTCTCCCCCAGCACGCGTGCCCATTGCCGCAATGTGCCATACGACGCCATCTCGTAATGCTCCACGCGTTGCGCAGCCGCAATCAGCCCTGCATCGCGAACCCACGCGTCGCGCGCATCAATCATCAGGTCGTCGGCCTCCGCCACCAGCGCCGTCATGGCCTTGCACTTCTCCGGTCCGGTTGACGTTACGTGAGGATCCACGCTCTTCAGATCGCTCAGGATATGTTCCAATCGCTGAATGTGCCCCTCCGTCTCATGCAGGTGCGACTTGAAAGCCTGCTGAAGCTGTTCATCCTTGGCGCGAACAATCAGATTCGGCAACGCGCGCACAATCAGTTCCTCTGCCGATAAAAGCACCCTGAGCTGATGGGTATAGATCGCGCGCAGGTCCTTGAAATCTTCCGATAGCCACTTCATCTATCCACCTCCCGATTTGGCGTAAACCGTGTGATGCGCAACTCGCCCCAACCGGAGGCTCTCAACCTTGGCGAAGCGCATTCGGTCTCCGCGTGCTGATCATGCTAGGATGCACCCACGCCTGAAGTCCAGCCGGCTGAATCTCGATTGTTGAGGCCCCATGCGCATTGCCATTCTTCTTGGCGCGTCCCTTCTGAGTTTGAGCCCGCTCCTCGCCAAAGTCGCGTCGAGCCCGGTAGCCGTTCCTGCCGATCCGCAGCCCTTCGACCTCGTCATTGTCAATGGCCGCATCATCGACGGCACCGGCTCGCCCTGGTACTCCGGCGACGTTGGCATCCGCCAGGGGCACATCGCCGCCATCGGCAACCTCTCCGCAGATCCCCGACGCCAGACCATCGATGCCCATGGCGACGTGGTCGCTCCCGGGTTCATTGACATGCTCGGCCAGTCCGAGCTCACCATGCTGGTCGATCCCCGACTGCCCTCCAAGATCTATCAGGGCATCACCACGGAAGTGACCGGCGAGGGAGGTTCCGTCGCGCCCGTCAACGCCTCCATGATCGCCAGTGATCGCGCCGGCTTCGAGCACCTTGCCATCACGCCCGACTGGACTGGTTTTCGCGAATACTTCTCCCGCATCGAGCGCCAGGGCATGGGCATCAACCTCGCCAGCTATGTGGGCGCCACCAGCGTTCGCCGCATGGTCCTGGGCGACGCCAACGTCCAGCCCAACCCCGCCCAGCTCCAGCGAATGCAGGCGCTCGTTGACCAGGCCATGCGCGACGGCGCGGTCGGCGTCTCCACTGCTCTGCAATACGCACCCGCCCCCTATGCCAAAACCGAGGAACTGATCGCCCTGGCCGGCGTCGCTTCGAAGTACGGCGGGATCTACGCCACCCACATGCGCAGCGAGGGCCCCGGCGAGACCGAAGCCATCGACGAGGCGATCCGCATCGGCCGCGAGGCCCACATCCCCGTCGAGATCTGGCACCTCAAAACTGCGGGCAAAGCGAACTGGGGCAAGATGCCGCAGGTCGTTGCGCAAATCCAGGCTGCGCGCGAAAGCGGCGTCGACATCGCCGCGGACACCTACGCCTACACCGCCTGGTTCAACACCTTCTCAGCCTTCATACCGCCATGGGCCCACGACGGAGGCGATGCCAAGCTGATCGAGAGGCTCAAGGATCCCGCGACACGCGCCCGCATTCGCGCCGACATGCTCTCCCCGAAGGGCAATTGGGACAACGAGTGGCAGGAGATTCCCGGGCCCGAAGCCATCCTCATCGCCGTCGTGCAGAATCCGGAACTGGTTCCGCTTCAGGGAAAGCGCCTCTCCGATGTCGCCGCCCTCTGGCACGAAGACCCCATCGACGCCCTCTGCGACCTGCTCATCAAAGACAAGGCCTTCACCGAGGTTGCCGTCTTCGGCATGAGCCAACCCGATGTCACCCTCGCGCTTCAGCAGCCGTGGGTCTCCATCGACAACGATTCACAGGGAACCTCGCCTGACGGACTCCTCGGCAAGGAGCACCCCCACCCCCGCGCCTACGGAACCTTCCCCCGCATCCTCAGCAAATACGTCCGCGAGGATCACGCGCTGTCACTGGAGGACGCCATTCGCAAATTCACCGCGCTCCCTGCCCAGCGCATGCGCTTCACCGATCGCGGCGTGCTCAAGCAGGGCATGGCTGCCGACGTGGTCATCTTCGATCCCGCCACCATCAAGGATGTCGCCACCTTCGAAGAGCCCAACCAGCTCTCCCAGGGGATGGAATACGTGTTAGTCAACGGCGTCCCCGTGATCCAGAAAGGCAAGATGACCGGCGCATTACCCGGCAAAGTCCTCCGCGGCCCCGGCTACCAGCCCCACTAACCGGAAGATTCCTTTCTGCTGGCTTTACCAAAGAATTGCCTCTCTAACGAATTTTGGTCAACAGCCATAGTTCTTTGGGAGCGGTCCGACCCGCCCGCCTTGCCGACTCAGCGAAGCTCCAAATCCGCTCCCAGAACGTCGATACTCACCTCCGTTGCTGGTACGCTGTCGCCAAACGAGGATCGGGAAGGTGACATTGTGATGTTGCACGGAATTATATGACCCAGGCTCATGTTCTGCAGTCGTGGCCGGTTACCTCCCCGCTGAACAAAGTGATTTCCTTAAATGGGTGGATGCCGCGCTGCGTTCCGTTTGTGGGCAACTCTTCCCTAACTGACTTAGCGAAGAGCGCGCAGAATCCGTAAACATGGTGCTCACTCGCTGGCGAACGCTCGCGACCAGGGCCCACGTCTCAAAGGATAGCCGGGGCGATTGGGTTTCCGAGACTAACACGTGCTATCGTTCCGATCGGCAGGTCGTCCATCAAGCGAAGTCGAGGCTTTAAGCATCAAATGCAAGGGCTTGAGTCATCGAGTTTGCTTCGCCAGAGCACCCACCTCATCGCATTCCTGAAAGGAAGGTTACGACAATGTCCGATCGCATTCGCTGTCTTGTTCAAGTGGCGATCATGATGCTGGCTGTAGCGGCACCGTCGTTTGCTCAGGTCAATGCACATGGATATCTCTCGGGTTGCGACCAGACGAAAGCGCCTCCCAACTATGGCAGGGCTCATACCTTCATCTCTGTAATTGAATCTATGCCCGGTACAACTGCGGGAACGGCCAATGACCTCAAATCGACTCCGCGGAGCTCGCTGGAAATGTATTGCATCGCGGAGGTCCTTTTCGAAAAGCACGCCTACCAGGCAAGCGTGAACTCCTATCGCGACTCGCTGGCCGGAGATGGGAATCCAGTCTGGACCAAAGCCTGGAGCCTCATCCAAATCGGGAAGATCTTCGACGTTACTGGACAGCGCGAACGGGCCATCGCGCAATACCACCTGGCAGTTCAGACCGGCGATAACACTGACGGAGCGATCAACCAGGCCCGCGAATTGTTGGAGCACCCCTTTGAATGGCCCGCAAATCAGTGAGCGTGCGCCAAAAAGTCCCGGCCCCGATATGAGACTTGGGATACAAGAACCCCGATCTCATTCCCTTTGGCAGCGCGAAGTGGCGGGCCTGTGGAAATCTCAATGTCAAGCCTCTCAACGAAAAATGCTTTGCCGCCCTCTTTAGAATCAGCGCAAAACCTTAACCCATTTGGCACGGCCAAAACTCGTAGTACACTGCGCTCAAACGTATGGCAACCCAGAATCTTAACCCCAAAGTCGACGCTTACATCGCCAAGGCGCAGCCCTTCGCACAGCCCATCCTCACTCACATCCGCAAGCTGGTCCACAAAGGCTGCCCGCAGGTTGAAGAAACCATCAAGTGGAGCCGGCCGTTCTTCGAATACAAGGGCAACATTCTCTGCAACATGTCGGGCTTCAAGGAGCATTGCAGCTTTGGATTCTGGGGCCAGGAGATCGCCGCCGTTCTGCGGGAGGCCAGGCTCGTATCCGAGGGCGATGGCATGGGCACCTTCGGCAAGATCACCCGCATCGACGACCTGCCTGCCGAAAAGGACATCGTTGGCTGGGTCAGGCAGTCCGCTGCGTTCGTTGACAGCGGCCAGTACACCAGTCCCATCTCCGCCCGGCGCCAGGTGGTGAAACCTCAGAAAGCCGCCCTCGAAACGCCGCCGGAGTTCGCCTCCGCCTTGCGTAAAGACAAGAAGGCCTCGGCCGCATTCGCCGCCTTCAGCCCCAGTTGCAAGCGAGAGTACATCGAATGGATCGCCGATGCCAAGCGCCCCGAAACCCGCGACAAGCGCATCGCAACCGCCGTCGAGTGGATCGCGGAAGGCAAGCAGCGCAACTGGAAGTATCAGAACTGCTGAGGCATCGCAAACACAAAGAGCCTGCCGCGGATCTTGCCGCGACAGGCTCTTTCGTCTCCGTTTTCCCCTTTTAGTTCCGGTCCCGCATCTTCGACAGCAGCCGCAGGATTTCGAGATAAAGCCAGACCAGTGTGACCATGATCCCGAATGCGCCGTACCACTCCATGTACTTGGGCGCGCCCAGGTTTACGCCCTGTTCGATGAAGTTGAAGTCGAGCACCAGGTTCAGCGCCGCCACAGCCACCACGATCACGCTGAACACGATTCCGATGGGCCCGGAACCGTTCACCGACGACAGGAACGGCACGTGGAAGAATCCCAGGATCATCTGCAGGAAATAGAACAGGACGATTCCGCCGGTCGCCGCGACCACGCCCAGCTGAAACTTCTGCGTCACCTTGATAAGGCGCGAGCTATACGCGAACAACAGCGCCATCAGGGTTCCAAACGTAAGCGCCACTGCCTGAATCGCGATCCCGGGATAGCGCAGATCGAAGATGGCCGAAATCCCACCCAGCACCATCCCTTCCAGCAGCGCGTAAATTGGCGCGGTCACCGGCGCCCACTCCTTCTTGAACGTGGTAACGAGCGCAAAGATCAGGCCGCCGAACAGGCCGATCGTCAGCATCGGCGCCACCTGGCTGATATCGCGGGTTTCCATAAATCGGTACCAGGTCCATGCGGCGGTCGCAAAGGCGCAAATCAGCAGAATTCCGGTCTTGTTCACCGTTCCGCTCAGGGTCATCCGGGAGGTAGCGTCGATCGCTCCGTAACCGTACCCGCCACCACCGCCAGTACCGCGGAAGGTATTTTCGCCGAGAGCAGGATTTGAAGTCTTCATTAAAGGCATTGTTGTTTCTCCGTATACTTCCCCAGTGGAATAGATGATCGGGAAGGGCGCAGGATTCGTGCGCGCCCTCCCCTCAATTCTAGGCCACGATGGGCCGTGTCACTGCTTGCGCAGCCCCAGGGCCTCCACCACCGCGGGGTCCACTTTCGCCGCCTGTCCATCTTGTTTGTAGACGACTCCAAAGCCGCCGCGGTAATCCCACATGGTCCAGCCGATCCCGTCCGCCTCGAGCGCCGTTCGCACATCGTGGATCCAGTTCATCCGCGAGGCCGGATCGGTCACACGCCGGTAGGCGCCAAACTCATTGCACAACAGGGGCACGCCGTTCGCCTTGCCCCACGCCGCCGCGGCATCGATCTGCAACCGGATCCGGTGGCCATCCCAGTGGTCGAGCCAGTAGTGCTCGAAATCGTAGCGGTCGCGCGCATCCGGAACCTGCTTGATGGTCTCCTCCATCGAGCTCTCTACCGCCGGGTACGGCACGTTGTGGGTGTAGCTCCACCAGGGAACGCCCCATCCTGCGCCCTGGTGCGTAAACTCATGCGGCTCATAGAAATGGAAGTTGTAGATCACGTTGCCATCCGGCAGCGGATGCTGCGTCAACAGGTCGGCGATGCTGGAATAATTCGGCCCGGTGGCGATGAGGGTATTCTGCGGGGCTGCCTGGCGTATCGCCTCCGCAGCCGCCGCCTGGATGCCCGCCCAGCGATACGCATCACTCACCTCGGGCTCATTCATGACCTCAAAGAAGACCAGGTCGGGATTGCGCGTGGCGTAGTGAGCGGCCAGTTTCCGCCAGAGCATGGTGAACCGCTCCACTCCCTGGCTGGTGGTGCGGACCTGCGCCTTGTAGTCCGACTCGGGATGAATGTCGATCTGCACGGCCAGCTTGTTGGCCAGCATCGCGTCCACTGCGTGATCCAGACGCGCCGTAAAGTCCGCGTTCAACCCTTCTTTGTTGTGTGGCTCCCGCTCCAGCGGCACCGGGTCGATGCTCAGACGAACGCTGTCGAACCCGAGCCTCGCCATCAGGGCGATATCCGCGTCGTCCGTATAGCGATTCGTCCGGGCGGCCGAGTAGTCGCTCGCCGATTGCGCAAACCACTCCGAGGCGTTGATTCCGTGCTTGAGGTGTTGCGCACGGGCCAGAGCAGTTTGAAGGCCCGCTGCCCGATCCTGTGCGAACAGTGATGAGACAAAAAGAACAAGAAAGGCAATCGTGCGCATGAGACGCATAGAAGGAACTCCCAAGGCTGAAAGTGGACAACCGTCCACTTTACTAGGTTGACCACAAATGGAAACGGCTCCGCAGGGGAGCCGTTTCTAAACAGAAAAAGTCTGGAACAAAAAACCTGGACTTATCTTCCCGCACTCGCCATGGAAGTTCCGTTCCCGTCCGCAATCTCCTGGTAGCTGGTGCGGAGATACTTGTGGGGATTGACAGGCACCATGTGAACGCGAACCTCGTAGTGCAGATGCGGTCCGGTTGAGCGCCCCGACTGGCCCACGTAGCCGACGATCTGGCCGCGCGTGACATGGTCTCCGGGCACCACGGACATCGCGGACAAATGCCCGTATACCGTGGTGACATCGTGGCCGTGGTTGATCGCTATCTCGCGGCCGTAGCCGGTACCGAACCCTGCCGTAAGCACATCGCCATCCGCTGCCGCACGCACCGGAGTGCCATAGGGCGCGGCAATATCGATTCCGGCGTGGAATGCGCCTTCTCCGTTGATCGGGTCCTGACGCTCGCCGTAGCTGGAGGTCACGCGGCCTTCAAGCGGCCACAACGAGGGCGCATCGGAAAACTTGGTCCAGTCGCCGGCAAATCCTGAGGGCAACCCGGCTTCCAGGGCGCGCGAAACCTGCCCCGACATGGCCTGATTGCGCAGCGTGTAGAACTCGTCGAGTGTTGCCTTTACGTTCTGCGGATTGCCGTCGTCGGTGAGCACCAGCGCCTCGGGAGACCGGGCCACGGTCGCCTTGGCGGCTTTGGACGCAAGCAGCCGGCTCTGCCGTAATCCATACAGGGCCGTCACTTCGTTGGCCAACGCTCCCAGCGAGGCGACCTGTACGTCGCGGTCGTGGGCGATCTGCGCCATCTGCGAGTAGTTCTTGCGCAGCGTTTCGCGCTCCTGCCGGACCTGGTTGAAGCTCTCGGTCTTGAGCAGCATCCGGGTGTACGAACCGGCCAGCCCGACGATGGTGAACGCACCGATCAGGGCCGCCGCAACGAATCCGTACGCGTAGTGCAGGGGCAGCGGAATCTTGCGGACCCGCCCATCTTCATCCCGTGCGACAAAAAGAATGTAATAGCGTTTGCGATGCATCTCTGGGTTCTCTCAGGCCTGTATCGTCAGGCGCAATTCGCCGTTACTTTCGACAAACAGCAGGTTTTGAGGCCAATCGGCCTGGGCGGTACAAAAAATAGGCCTGGCAAGAGCCCGGTGTATCGGATCGTTCGTTCAGGCTAGCAACCGGGATTGCGCGAGGTCAATCAAAATGCGGGCAAATCCTTTCGAATAAGCGAACAAGAGGCGAACATGATGCGAAATCCTCTGGTTTCTGCCTCCGTCGCCTATCCTCTATTAGGTTAGATGGTTATCAGCGAGAAAAAGCCGATGCCTCCGGCAGGCGAATTTGAACTCTTGCGCCGCATTCGAGAACGCGCCCCCCTTCGTCGCGGCGGGTTACGTATCGGAATCGGCGATGATTGCGCCATTTTGCGAGCCAGGCCGGGCGAAGAGATAGCCGTCACGACCGACCTGAGCATCGATGGCCGTCACTTTCTTCTCCACTCCCACCCGCCCCAGTCGGTTGGGCACCGTTCTCTGGCCCGAGGACTCAGCGACCTGGCCGCCATGGGAGCCCGCCCGCTCGCCGCATTTCTTTCCCTCGGCCTTCCCCCCGAACTCGCGGTGGCACAGCGGAAGCACAAGTCCTGGATCGATCAGTTCTACGATGGCCTTCTGGCGCTTGCCAACTCCATGAAGACCCCGCTGGCGGGTGGCGATCTGGCCGAATCCCCCCTCGCGCTCGCGGATATCGTGCTGGTTGGGGCGGTCGCGCAAGGGCAGGCTCTTCTTCGTTCCGGCGCCCGCCCTGGCGATGCCCTTTATGTCACCGGCACACTGGGCGGGGCAGCCGCCGGGCTAGCCCGATTCACCTCTCTGGCGGCCCGTCAGCCGTCCGGCCCGGTTAAAATTCCTCGCCGGCTCAACGCCACCCTTCAGCCGCACCTCTATCCCCAGCCGCGCGTTGCCCAGGGTCTCTGGCTACAGAAACGCCGGATTGCCTCAGCCGCCATCGATATCAGCGACGGGCTCTCCATCGACCTCTCCCACCTCTGCGAAGAATCCGGCGTGTCGGCCGAAGTGGATGCCTCAGCAATCCCAGTCGCGCCCGGTGCGACCCTCGATCAGGCTCTTCACGGGGGGGAGGACTATGAGTTGCTGTTTACCGCCAGGCCGGCGGCTCTCCTGCCGCGCGCTTACGGCGGTATCGCCATCACCGCGATCGGGCGGATTGTTCGACGCCGGGCCGGCACTCCACAGATCCTCCTGCGAACCCCGGCCGGCGTCGAGACGGTCGAACCGCGCGGGTGGGAGCATTTCTCGCCCAAATAAAAGGGGCATAACCGCGCACACGTTCCCGCTGTCTCAATAGCACGGACTGGAACATCCATTACGGTTCGTCAGTAGCATCCATTCCGTGCTACATTCGTTCCACATCGCGCTGGGCCGGAATCCAGCCCGCCCGCGCATCCGTTCAGTTCGCCAGAATCCGCACAGGAGGCGGACCCCCATGAAGCTCCCCGCATTTCCCACAACAGTCGGCCTGTCCGCTCTGTTGCTCGCAGCTGCTCTTCCCGCCCAGACCGCTGGAACCGTTTCAGCCACCGCCTCCGTTTCCAAAGTGCGCATCGTTCGCCTGAGCGAGGTGAAGGGTTCGGTTCAGCTTGATCGCAGCAACGGCCGCGGTCTGGAGCCAGCCATCACAAACCTGCCCATTGTGGAGCAGAATCGCCTTCAAACCGGCACGGGCGTCGCGGAAGTCGAGTTCGAAGACAACAGCAGCATGCGCATTGCACCGGATTCAGCTGTGGAGTTCACGGAACTCTCGCGCACGCCGGCTGGGACCACGATCTCCTCGGTCCATGTGCTCAAGGGAATGGCCTACCTTACCCTCGTCAAGTCGCGCGGAAACGAATTCAACCTGCTGGTTGGGGACCACAAGATTGCGGTTCCTCCCGCGACCCACCTCCGGCTCCGGGTCAATAACAACGATGCGAGGATTGCCGTCCTTGACGGTGCGCTCACGGTCGACAGTCCCCACGGCCCGATCGAAGTGACCAAAAAGAAGACTCTGACTCTTCTTGCAGCGGACGATATCGATCCGACGGTGGCCAAAGCTGTGGACTCCGACCCCTTCGATAACTGGGACAAGCAGGCGGCTGATTACCATGCCCGCGTGGCCGCATCGAGCGCCTTCGGCAGCTCGCCCTATTCGTATGGCATCAGCGACATGATGTACTACGGATCATTCGCCAATGTGGCCGGCTGCGGATCGATGTGGCGTCCCTACTTTACCAGCGCCGCGTGGGATCCCTACTCGGCGGGCTCCTGGGCCTATTACTCCGGTGCAGGCTACTCCTGGGTATCGCCCTACCCGTGGGGATGGACCCCGTATCACTATGGGTCATGGTCCTACTGCCCGAGCGCAGGCTGGGGATGGCAGCCGGGCGGTGCGTGGACGGGCCTGAACAACGGCTCCATGATGGCCCTGAACTCGCTCAGCGGGAACGGCACGGGAAAGACTCGCATCCCGGTGGCGCCGCCCGGACCGCCCCGTGCGGGCGAGCCGACGATGGTGTCGGTCATCTCCAAACCGATCGTTCGCTCCGAGATGTCGTCGAACCGCTCGTTCGTCTTCCGCAACGACTCGGCCGGTCTGGGTGTTCCACGCGGCGAACTTGGCGGACTCAACAAGTTTTCGGAACACACGATCCAGAAAGGATCGGCGAGCACCGAGGTTTACACAAGCGTGAGCGCGTCTGCCGGCTCCAGCGGGATGCGGCCTGCGGCCCAGTCGCTGGGCGTCATGTCGATCCACCGGGGATCTCCGCCACCGCCGCCTTCGTCGAACACCAGCATCTTTTCCGCCGGCTCGTCTTCGTACGGCGCAAGCGCGAGCAATACCAATTCGATCAGCTCGTCAAACTCGGCACCAAGGGCCTCTCCGTCGCCTGCGCCAGCTCCGTCTGGCGGTCGCCCGCGCTAGGAGATTCCGCAAATCTTGCTGATCTGACCTTGCCGCCGCTCCCACTGCGGCAAGGTTGGATCGCCAGATCCCGGCTTTCAATCCCTTCCCTCTCGATTCCACCAGTTCGAAATCTGTTCCATCCTGCGGCGTTTATCCTCTTTTTCCCGCAAATATCCAGGAACGCTATCATTGAGCTGACATGTCAGCCTCGAGCGTCCGCGTCCGTTTTGCTCCTTCACCCACAGGGCTTCTTCACGTGGGCAACGCGCGGACCGCGCTCTACAACTGGCTGTTCGCGCGCCGGGCGGGCGGCGTCTTCCTCCTTCGCATTGAAGATACCGACCAGGAGCGGTCCGAGTCGCGGCATGAAGATCAGCTCATCGAAGACCTGCGCTGGCTGGGCCTCGACTGGGACGAAGGGCCGGGCCAGCCCGCGGAAGCAACGGGCGAAATCGGAGCATACGGACCGTATCGCCAGTCGGAACGCCTGGGAATTTACGCGCAGCACACCGCCCGCCTCCTGGCGGAGGGAAAAGCCTACCGCTGTTTCTGCACTCAGGAGGAACTGGAAGCCGAGCGCAAAGCAGCCGTCGCGGCACACCTTCCGCAGGTGTACTCGGGGCGTTGTCGGCATCTCGCGCCGGCAGAAGTCGAAGCCAACATCGCCGCCGGAAAGCCCTTCGCGATCCGCCTCAGGATCGAGGACCATCCCCTGCGTTTCCACGACCTGGTGCGCGGACCGGTCGAATTTGCCGCCGAGACGGTCAGCGACCCGATTCTTGTCCGCTCGGCATCGGGAGTTTCCGCCGGCGTGCCGGTCTACAACTACGTCGTCACCATCGACGACGCCCTCATGGGCATCACCCACGTCATCCGAGGTGATGACCACATCTCCAATACGCCCAAGCAGGTGGCCATCTACGAGGCGTTCGGCTGGACGCTGCCGGAGTTTGCGCATCTATCAACCATTCTCGGAGCCGACCGCGAACGGCTCTCCAAGCGCCACGGAGCCACGTCCATTGCGACATTTCGCGAGATGGGCTACCTGCCCGAAGCGCTGGTGAACTACCTCGCCCTGCTCGGATGGGGCGCGGAGGACGGCAAGACCGAGACCTTCACACTCGACGAGCTGACGCACGCCTTCAGCCTTGAACGCGTCACGCCCTCTCCCGCCATCTTTGACTTTGACAAACTCAACTGGCTCAATCGCCACTATCTGAAACAGAGCAGCCCTGCCCGCCTTGCCTCGCTGGCGTGGCCCTACTTTTCCGGCCGTCTCCAACCGCCCGAAGCCGCTGCGCATGACCTGCTCGGGCCGTGGTTCGAGCGTCTTCTCGCGCTCACCGTGCCGTATGTCGACCACCTCGATCAGCTTCCCGCAAAAGCGGCCCCGATCTTCCACTTTGATCCCGAGGAGGCACGAGTGAACGAGGAGAACGCCGCGACCCTGGCGTCTGACTCCGCGCGCACCGTGCTTGGCGAGTTGGCAGGCCGTGTCCGCGCCCACACCGGACGCGTCACTCCCGAAGTTTTCAAAACCTGGATGAACGAAATCAAGGCCGCGACGGGGATCAAAGGCAAGGAATTGTTTCATCCCGTGCGTATCGCCCTGACCGGATCGCACTCCGGCCCCGACTTCGACAAGCTGATTCCGGTCATTGAAGAGGGGGCCGCGCTCGGCCTTGGAATTCCCAGTATTCGCGCTCGCATCGAGCGTTTTGTAGGAGTCTGAGGCTTCAGAATCACATGACCGTAAGCGCGACCGCGATGACCGACTGTTTTCCCCATTCGTGGCGCGCTAAAATCCTTCACGCCCGCCCCCTGATTCTGCCCCCACATCACTTCATCTATCCCCGCGAAGCCGAAGAGGTGGAGCGGGGTGCTCTTGAGGTCATGATCCGGCCGCAAGCCGGGCAGGAGTTTCTGGCCACCTGCGCTCTCGGCTTTCGCGACCCTTCCGTCCCCACAGGCATTTGGTCGGCTCCCAACCCGCACGAGCTTTGTGCCGTTTCCGGCGGCTATGCCTACCTGATTGACACTACCGCGCCGCAGCGCTTCACCATGATCCCGTATCGCCCTGTTCTCGAGGTTCGCCCCGTCACCGAACATCGCCTTCTGCTGTTCGTGGGGCACCACAGCATCCTGGCTTGGGGAGACAACGGTCGAGCCTGGGAGTCACCTAAGCTCTCGGACGAAGGCCTGACCATTACGGCGGTCGACGGGCCTACCCTCCACGGTCTGGGCTGGAACATGTTCACCGATCGCGAAACTCCTTTCGCCCTCGACCTCAAATCCGGTGCGATCCTGCCAGTTTCCAGTTGAAAACCACCGGGCCGACCGCCTACAGTCCAGGCAGGTCTTTCCATGAAATCAATCGTTCTCGCCGCCTGTCTCCTGGCCTGCTTTACGTCTCCGCCGCCGACTTCGCCGGAATACTCCATCCAGGCCATTCGGTATGCAACGTCGCCGGGTGTGGCAGTTTCCGATCTCGTCCCGGGCGGACCCAAGGACCAGAAAGTCGACATCGCCATGGTCGTCTGGCTCATTCGCGGCGGCGGCCACACCATCCTCTTTGACAGCGGTTTCCACCGCCAGACCTTCACCAAAGAATTCCCCATGCAGGACTACCTCACTCCCGACGAGGCCGTGCGCACCGCCGGCATCGCGCCGGCCGACGTCACCGACATCGTGATCTCCCACGCCCATTGGGACCACATGGGAGGCATCGACCTCTTTCCCAAAGCGCAGGTCTGGATTCAAAAGGACGAATACCGCTACTACACTCTCGACGCCTGGCAGCCGGGCGGCAACCACGGCGGCATCGATCCCGAAGACGTGAAAGCGCTCGTCCAGCTCAACACCGAGGGCCGCGTCCACCTGGTCGACGGCGACAACGTCGAGCTCTTCCCCGGCATCCGCGCCTTCACCGGCTCACGCCACACGTACGCTTCGCAATATCTCCAGATCCAGGGCACTCCCGCTTACGTCCTCGCGTCTGACAATGCCTACTTCTACCTCAACCTCTCCGCGCGCCTGCCCAGCGCCACCTTCAGCGAGTCCGACCACGCCGCCAACGTCGCGCAGCAGGCGCGGATGATTCAGCTTGCCGGGTCGCCCGACCGTGTCGTTCCCGGGCACGACATCCTGCAATTCCAGAAATTCCCCACCAAAGGCCGCGTCGCCACCATCAAGTAGCGCTCGGCATCTGCGGGATGAGCACCAGCGCACAAGTCTCTCTTTGGTCATTCTGAATTTCGTTGTTGAGGTTTGCGTCTCCATCCCCCAGAATGCTCGGTATGGTTTCTCCCGACCGACGCAGCTTCCTCCGCCAGGCAGCAACGCTTGCCGGCGCATTTTCCGCCAACAGCCTCTTTCAGCAGGCGCACGCGGCAGACTTCCACGCGGCGGGCGCGCGCATTGCCGGACTCAACGCCCTCGAAGCCGCGCAGGATGAAGACTACTGGGCCGTCATTCAACGCGCCTACTCGGTCAACCCCAATCTCATCAACCTGAACAATGGCGGCGTGTCGCCCGCACCCGTCGTCGTGCAGCAGGCTGTCGAGCGCTATAACCAGCTCTCCAACGAGGGCCCGTCCTACTACATGTGGCGCATTCTCGACCAGGGCCGCGAGCCTCTTCGCGAAAAGCTCGCTGCCCTCGCCGGTGCGCAACCGGGCGAGATCGCCATCAACCGTAATTCCACCGAAGCGCTCAACACCGTCATCTACGGGCTCGATCTCAAGGCCGGAGACGAGGTGATCGGAACAAAGCAGGACTACCCCAACATGATCCAGGCCTACCGCCAGCGGGCCATGCGCGAAGGCATCGTCTACAAGCAGCTCAGCTTCGACTTTCCCGTCGAGGACGACGCCGCCATCGTCAAAGCCTACGAGGAGGCCATCACCCCGCGCACCAAGATCATTCACGTCACCCACATGGTCAACTGGGTCGGTCAGACGATGCCGGTGCGCAAGATCGCCGACATGGCCCACGCCCACGGCATCGAGGTCATCGCCGATGGCGCCCACTCCTTCGGCCTGATGGACTACAAGATTCCCGACCTCGGTTGCGACTACTTCGGCACCAGCCTGCACAAGTTTCTCTCCGCCCCCATCGGCACCGGCATGCTGTGGATCAAGGCCGACAAGATTGAAAAAATCTGGCCGCTCACCTGCAACGGCACGCCGCGCTCAGCCGACATTCGCAAGTTCGAAACCCTGGGCACGCGCAGCTTCCCGCTCGAACAGGGCATCGGCGAGGCGCTTAACTTTCACAACGGCATTGGCCCCGCCCGCAAGCAGGCGCGCATCGGCTACCTGAAGAATTACTGGGCCAGCCGCGCGCAGACGATCCCCAAGGTCAAGCTGCACACTTCGCTCAACCTCAACTACTCATGCGCCATCTGCGGCGTCAGCGTTGACGGCGAGAACGCCCGCCGAGCTTGAGAACGCGCTGTTCGACGGCTACAAGATTCACACCGTAGGCATTGTCTGGGAGAACATCAAGTGCGTGCGCGTCACGCCTCACGTCTACACGTCGATCGCAGACCTCGACAAGCTGGTGCGGGCGCTCGGCGAGATCAGCGCGAAGGCCTGACAACGGGACGCGCGGTGAGCGATGCGTTATTCTCCCTGGGGTCCCGCACCAACTCTTTGGGCGGAGTCGCGAGCGCGATCCAACTTCGTTCGAAGAATCGTCTGGTAAGCCGCATAAACGCCATCGAACACGGCGTCCCAACTCATTGTCAGCGCATACGCCCGCGCCGCGGTTCTCATCGCCGCGAGCTTTGCCGGGTCGCGAAGAACGCCGGCCACCGCGTTGGCGAACTCCTCATCGGCCACAATCCGCCCCGTCTCCCCATCGCGAATGATCGTGGGTGGCCCGCCATCGGGCGTCACAATTGCCGGAACGCCGCTCGCCAGGGCCTCCAGCACCACGTTGCCGAATGTGTCGGTATGCGACGGGAACACAAAAAGGTCCATGTTGGCGTAGGCCTCTGACAGCGCCCGGCCCTTCAGCACGCCGGTGAACTCCGCCCGCGGCAACCGCTCGCGCAACCACGTCTCTTCCGCACCCCAACCCACAACCATGAAACGGAAATCGGGAATGCCCATCCGCTCGAGTTCCTGCTGGACAGTCGCCAGCAGGGCCACATTTTTTTCGACCGATAGCCGCCCCACGAAACCAAGCACGACCGTGCGGTCATCCGCGCTTCGCGTGCGATTCCGGGGATGAAACAGATCCGCATCCACGCCCCTGGGCATCAGGTAGCACGGGCGATGGGTCGTCTTCTCGAGCAGCGCGCATAAAGCAGGATTGGGTGCAAACAGCACCTCCGCGATCGAGTAGAATCGCGCCGCGAACGCCATCGCCACATCTTCGATCTTGTGCTCGGTTGCTTCGGCCTGCGGCTTCGGCAGAAGTCGAAGAAACCACTCCGACCGCCGGGCGGCGTATTCGTGCACGTTCGTGTGCCAGCTGGCTGCGAGAGGCAGATCCAGCGCCCCCGCGAGTCCCGCTGCCAGCATGCCGATCTCGCTGGGGCCGGTCATGTGAATCAGGTCTGGCTTGAAGCGCGCGAGTACGTCCTCGATCAGCGGCACGTGACGCACAAACGCCGGGTCGAATTTGAGGTCCTTTTCCAGCGCGAACGACAGAAATCCACGTGGCAGTTCCAGCGTCCACACATTGCCGTCTTCGGTAAGGCTCTGTTCCCGATCGCCGGCGCGGACGCACAAAAACGGCAGATTGCGCCGCCGGGCAAACGCTTCAAAGTGCCTGCTGGTGTGCGCTACCCCGTTCACCTCGTGAAAGGAATCGGGGAAGTAAGCGACGCGCGGTAAATTGGATGTCATGTTCTCGGACGACTTTGAAGTTTCCGTTCGGAGCGCGGTGAAGAAGACTCCGTGTCCGTTGCACCATTAAAGGTGCAAGATCGTTAGCTGAGCTATCAAAAAACGCGCCGCGGTTTGAAAATCGTTAGCTCAGCTAACTAAATTTCCGGGTCGGTTCAGCCATGCCCGGTTCCGGCCTATCCCTCGAATTCGCCAAGGGCCAGCCGGAGTTGATGCGACTCGCTCCATGCCATCCGCAGGCCGCTTGAAACCGGCGCGCTGCCCATCAGCCGAACAAGCGCGAGACCCCAACGCATATAAGATGGCGCGTTCCCGTCCGGCCACAGCTCGCTTAGCGGGCGAACAACTCCATTCGCATCCGGGTGATAGACGCGTTCATCCCAGGTCCGCGAGCCCACCGGGAATTCCGGGTAATGGCGGATGGCGTCAATCGTGGAGCGCAAAATGCGGTGCTTCCACGGCTCGGCATATTGCGGCATGAACAGGACGTTGCTCTTCTTTTCCCGCCGGATTTCGTGCACAAACTCGGTGAACGAATTCGCGTTGGTGAGATTGATGTTTGCGTTCGCTTCCACTCCGTGGCGATCGCCCCCGGAAATGAGCAGCATGTTCCATTTTTCCGCCAGGCGGCAGGTGGCGCGGTTCTCGTCCCAGTGGCGCAACCCATTTAATTCCAGCGCATGCAGGAAATTCCCGTTCTTCAGCAGGAACTCGTTCACCAGGAACTGATGCTTCTCCTTACCCACCAGGAACAGGTCCCACATGGGGTGATTGAAAACCACCAGCACGTTGGGCTCATCGTTCAGGGCCGCCAGTATCTCGGTGAGGCGCTCGTCGCTGGGGTTATCGGTGTAGTCCTCAAGGGTCTGCATCCACTGCGAGGCTTTGGCGCTGGGCAAATTATGAATGCCGAGGTGGAAATCCTGAACGCCTCCGTAGGGAGCGCTCCACTCAACCGACACCGGGATCTGGCGTGCGCTGGGTACCGTGCGCAGCAGCATCGGCGCCTTGATATTGTCATGATCCGACAGTGAAACCATCGAGGCGATGTCGAGGTTTTCAATCTGCTTGCTTTCCAGATCGAACGCCAGCTTGGGCGTCATGGGAGGGGTCCAATAGCTTGCGGAATAGTTCACGCGTACGCCATGGTTTCCCTCCGACCGGCTCTCAAGGCGGGCGAGAAGTGGACGAATCAACGGGTACTGATTGCCAACGTTAGCGAGAAAGTCGAGCGTCTCTTGCGACTGGTTAGTGTGGCTGTGTAGGGAAACACCCGCACGAAATCCCCGAGGGGCGCACTGGTCGCGCCATAAGTACGAGACGATTGAGTTGGGCATGTCTCTCCTCATTCCCGCTTTCCAATTTGGTTGACTTACGGCTAAGTGTCGCAATACTGCGTCAAAAACCGATTAAAGCCGGACGAATAAGGGTTCAATTGCGGAAGGAACCAAAGGAATCAACCACGATCCCCGGATCCTGGAGAAAAACCGCAACCAGCGTACCGGTGTGCCTCGGGGGAGACGCTCATCACTTTCTGGGTAGAACTCTCTCAAGTACACTCGTTTAGAGCCTTTGGAGTCAAGATGAAAGACGGAACCCGGGTTTTCGTCATTAATCCGGGATCAACCTCTACCAAGATCGGTGTTTTCGTCAACTTCGATGCGAGCCGCCGTCATAAGTTTACCGGATTGTAACATTCAGGTTGTTGAAGAGTGGAGCCGCAACCTGCGCCACCCCGACAACGAACTCGACAAGTTCCGCGGCTGGTCAGCTCTTGCCCAAGCCGAATTTCGCGCCGGCGTCATCGGCCAGGCTCTCCAATCCGGCGGATACGTCCGATTCCCGTTTGCGGCGGTTGCTGGCCGGGGCGGGCTCCTGCCCCCGATGGAGTGCGGCACCTGGGTCGTCAACGAACTCATGATCGAGGAACTGCGCCGGGCGATGCGGGGTGAGCACGCCTGCAACCTGGGGGCGGTTCTTGCTCTGCAGTTCGCGCGGGCTGCGGGCGTCAACGCCTACATTGTCGATCCGGTCACCGTGGACGAATGGCAGGATTGCGCCCGGCTCTCGGGATCTCCGCTCATCGAGCGCAGCAGCATTGGACATGCCCTCAATATCAAGGCGGTGGCGCGCCGGTACGCCCGTGAGCAGCGGCGGCCCTACGAGGAACTGCGGCTCATCGTTGTGCACCTCGGCAGCGGCATCACCGTCTCGGCCCACCGCGGTGGCCGCATGATCGACCAGAACACTCCCGAAGAAGGTCCCATGGGCCCCGATCGCACCGGATCGCTTCCCGAGCGGCAATTGGTTCGACAATGCTTTTCGGGCGAGTTCAATGAGAAGCAGCTCGACCGCATGGTCTTCGGCGAGGGCGGCCTGTATCGCGTACCTCGGGAACCCGGGATCTCGAGGAGATCGAGCGACGCATCGAGGCCGGCGACGCTCGGGCAGCTGCCGTGTACGAAGCCATGATTTACCAGATCGCCAAGGAAACCGGAGCGATGGCCGCGGTACTGCAGGGCCGGGTCGATGCGGTGCTGCTTACCGGCGGAATGGCCCACTCCAGGCGCTTCGTCAATCGCCTCCGGTCGTATGTCGAGTGGATCGCACCAGTATCGGTTTATCCCGGGGAAGACGAACTCCGCGCCCTGGCGGAAGGCGTGTTCCGCGTGCTCAATGGCGAGGAGCAGGCCAAAGACGTTCCACGCGGCTGGATCGCCGCCCGGACCTCACCGCGATCGCCTGGTCGTTCAAGGCCTGGAGTAACCGGCCGCTCGATCCTAAATCTTTTCCAGGTTGGCGAACTTCTCGATCAGCTTCTTCATGCCGTGCCGCGTGAACATCACGGTGAGCTTGGCGTCCTCGCCATCGCCCTCGCGCATCAGGATCGTTCCCTCGCCGTACTTGCCGTGCCGCACCCGTTCGCCTTTCTTCAGGCCGGCTGCCCCGTTGGCTTCGGGAATGTCCATCTTGGGCCGCGCAAAGGAACCCTTCGCCACCCCGCCCTTGCCGCCGAAGAACCGCGCGATGTTGTCGATCGAGTTGCCATCCGCCCGGCCTGCTACTGCCTTCGCACCCGGCTGGCTGTAGGTCAGCCGCGGCGCCTCCTGGCTCTCGTTTTCGTAATCGAAGTGTTTTTCGGCAAAGTCACTCGAAGCCGCGCGCCTGCCCTGCCCGTAGCTGTAGGCCGGGTTCGCCCATGCCGGGGTCCGGCCGCCCAGGTTCTCAATCAACGCCGGCGGCACCTCTTCCAGAAAGCGCGACGGAATGCTCATCTCCGGAGCATCGTTTCCATAGCGGCGGCGGTAGCGCGCCCGCGTCAGGACCAGCGTGTTCATGGCCCGGGTCATGCCCACGTAGCAGAGACGCCGCTCCTCTTCCAACTCTTCGGGATTGTTGAGCGTTCGCGAGTGCGGAAACAGCCCCTCTTCGAGGCCGGCCAGAAAGACCAGCGGAAACTCCAGCCCCTTGGCGGCGTGGAGCGTCATCAGCGTCACGCGCGCCTCCGGATCAAACTGGTCCGTATCCGACGCCAGCGCGGCGTGGTCGAGAAACTCGGCCAGCGTTTCGCCACGAACTTCGGCGTCGTGCGCCGCGTTGGCTAATTCCTTCAGGTTTTCAATCCGGCTCAAGGCCTCCGGCGAGCCTTCCACCTCGAGCGCCTTGATGTAGCCGGTGCGGTCGATCAGAAAGCGGATCAGTTCGGGAAGCGTGGCCGCATCGCCCGGAGCCCGAAAGCCCTCGACCCTGCCCGTATCGCCATCGCCGCCCGATCCGTTCGACGCGCCTGACCTCAATTCCGCAACGCGCGTCGTCCAGTTCTTCCCGGCCTTCTCGGTTTCAGGAGCCTTCGGTGGTTCAGCCGCCTGTTTCGGCATCTTCAGGAACGGCCGCTTCGGTTCCGGCGCCGCGAACGGCGAGAAGCTCGACGGATCGAGCAACGAAAGCTGATTCTCGTTGCCCCCAAAATTGAAGTCCGCTGCCTCCGCATCCGCCAGCGCTGCCTCGGCCTCATTGCTGGCCGCGCCGAACTCGAAGCCCGTATCCGCGTCTTCCACCGTCTCCGCCGCCACGTCCGCCGACAACTTGCCCGCAAAATCAGGATCCATCATGGCCTGGGCATCCAGAATCAGCGTCCGGAACGACTCCAGCGCCATCATCGCACGGGTGGGAATCAGCCGGTTCTGAATCGCCGCCCCAACGGCTTCCCACGTCGACTTGCCGGTTTCGAGCGCCAGCCGCTCGAGCGTGGCCAGCGTGGTGGCGCCAATCCCGCGCGCCGGCGTATTGATCACCCGCTGCAGCGCCATCGAGTCATGCGGATTGCGCACCAGCCGCAGGTAGCTGAGCATGTCTTTAATCTCAGCGCGCTCGTAGAAGCTGAAACCGCCCACCATCGTATAGCGGATGTTGTACCGCCGCAGCGACTCTTCCACCAGCCGCGATTGCGAGTTGGTGCGATAGAGCACCGCGCACCGGCCCTGCTCGCCGTCCACATTGTTTTCACGCAGGAATTTCTGGATGCGATCGGCGATAAACAGTGCTTCGTTCTCGCCGTCCGGCGCCTCGTAATATCCAACCAGCGACCCGCCCTGGCGATCTGTCCACAGCTTTTTGCCCTTGCGCCGCAGGTTGTTTGATACCACCGCACCGGCCGCTTCGAGGATGTTCTGCGTCGAGCGGTAGTTCTGCTCCAGCCGCACGATCTTCGCGTTGGGGAATTCCTTCTCGAAGTCGAGGATGTTGTTGATGTCAGCACCGCGCCACGAGTAGATGCTCTGGTCTTCGTCGCCCACCGCGCACACGTTCTTCGCCTCGCCCGCCAGCAGCTTCATCAGCTCATACTGCGGCCGGTTCGTGTCCTGGTACTCATCCACCAGCAGGTAGCGGTACTTCCGCTGATAGCGCTCGCGCGTTTCCGCTGATACCTTGAGCAGCCGCACCGCCTCCAGCAACAGATCGTCGAAGTCGAGCGCGTTGTTCTTCCGGAGTTCCGCTTTGTAGCCCTGGTAGATGTGGGCAATGCGCTCGCTGTTGGGATCCTTGGAGCCGAGATAGAACTCCTGCGGGTCGACCATGTGGTTCTTGGCCCACGAGATGCGGCCGAGCACGGTTCGAGGCGTCAGTTGCTTGGTGTCCAAGCCCATCCGCCGCATGATCTGCTTCACAATCGCGGACTGGTCGTTCTCGTCGTAGATGGCGAAACTCCGGGTCAATCCTTCGCCATTCACCTTCAGTGCCTCGATGTCGCGGCGCAGCATCCGCACGCACAGCGAGTGGAATGTGGAGATCAACGGCTTGGCCAGCGAGGTGTGCCCCATCAGGCGGTCGACGCGCTCTCCCATCTCCGCCGCGGCCTTGTTGGTGAAAGTCACGGCCAGGATCGAATCCGGCGCCACGCCTTTTTCGCGGATGAGCCACGCGATGCGCGCCGTAATGACGCGCGTTTTGCCCGATCCGGCTCCGGCGAGAATCAGCAAGGGCCCGTCCGTCGCCTCGACGGCAGCGCGTTGTTCAGGATTCAGATTGGCGATCAGCGACGACAAAACACAGTGTCCGGCGGGAAGTATCCTTCTTCCATTTTACCTTTCCTTCGCCTCGCGCGCAGAGTATGGCAACCGCGAGACTTAGCGGCTTCCAGTCATAGGAGGCGTGCAAAATCCACGCGCGCCCAAAGCGCCGCTGTATCGCTGGCCGGGTGGTATGCCCCGCTCTCCTAATGATCATTTTGTCTATATTGTACATTTTGTCTATAATGGCGATCATGTCGAGAGTATCCGCCACCTACGCCAAGCAAAATTTCGCAGCCATCCTTGACCAGGCGCAGCGGGAGCCAGTGCGTATCCAGCGTCACGACCGGGAAGTGGCGGTCTTGATCTCAGCCGAGGACTTCGAGGCTTTGAGGAGACTGCGAGTACAGGAACTGATTGCTCTGACGGAGGAGTCCGGTCGCTACGCGGAGTCCCAGGGAATGACCGATGAGCTCCTGGCTGAATTATTGCGCAAACAATGACACCCCTCCGGGTAGTGATCGACACCAACGTCTATGTCAGCCGATTTCTTCGACCTAATTCGATTCCCGGAAAAGCCGTTGAGAAAGCCTGGGTTTCGACTCGCACGCTCATCTCGGTGGCAACATCGAGGGAACTGCGCGAAGTTCTCCATAGACCGAAATTCGCTCCATACGTCCAGGTTCAATCAGTAGATGACTTTGTGCGGAAGGTCGTTCAGAGCTCTGAGAGTGTCCTCATCGCCGAGGCGATCCGCGCCTGCCGCGACCCTGGCGACGACAAGTTCATCGAACTCGCCGTTCATGGCCGCGCAGACATAGTCATATCGGGTGACCAGGATCTGCTGGCCCTCCATCCGTTTCGAGGCATCGACCTTCTCACTCCAGCCCAATTCCTGGCGCTCGATTCGAAACGACCGTAACCCCTAAGCGCTCCCTACCCAGAGCGTCCTTAACACGAAGCCGCTATGCTGAACGACAGATGATTCCCGCCCGCTCCATCCGCCGCATCGCCGTCTACTGCGGCTCGGCAGACGGCAACCACCCCGGCTATCGCGCGGAAGCTTCGGCCCTGGGCGCAGCTATCGCCGCCGCCGGCCTCGGTGTCGTGTACGGCGGTGCCAACGTCGGCTTGATGGGCACGGTGGCCGACGCGGCGCTCGCCGGGGGAGCCGAGGTCATCGGTGTGCTCCCCGAAGTCCTGGCCGGCCGCGAAATCGCGCACCAGCATCTCACGCGGCTCGAGACTGTCAGCACCATGCACGAGCGCAAAGCCCGCATGGTTCACCTGGCCGATGCTTTCCTCATCCTTCCCGGTGGCTACGGCACCCTCGATGAAATGCTCGAGATCGTCACCTGGTCGCAGCTCCGCATCCACGCCAAACCCTGCATCCTGATCAACACGCTGGGCTACTGGGACGGCCTGCTGCGCTTCCTCGATGCAACGGTCGACGCGGGCTTCCTCAAGCTAGAGAACCGGGCTTTGCTCCACGTCGCTGCAAATGCGGAAGCTGCTGTGCAAATGGCGATCTCGAATCAGCGTTGACCGCGTCTACTTACCAGACCTCAATTCGGAGGATGGGATGAAATGCTCGCTTGGCGTGGCTGCCCTGGCGGTCCTGCTTTTTCCAGCGTGGGCTCCCTCACAAACTGCGCCCTCAACATCCACAATTCCAATGCCTCCCGATCGCGCCGACGACTCGTATCGCATTTACTCCAGCCTGCTGCCTTTGGGCGAAACGGGAGGGAACAGTTGGCCGCACGATCTTTGGCTCGTGCGGGACGCGACCATCAGCGCCGTGCCCGCCGATCAACCCTGCGCGCCGCCCCCGAATGCGGACCACACCTTTCCCGGCATGAATCCGCATCTCGACGTTCACCCGCCACCCGATCAGGTGCAGGATTACCTCGAAATCCTGCGCGACTTCGACGTGCATTGTCACGATCGCATCAAGCTCGATGCTGACAAATGGAACGTGAAAGCACCAATCCGTTTGCTATCGCCGGAGGAGCAGAAGGAATTTGAGTCGACCAGATTTGGACCCGCAAAGGACAATCCGGCTTCGGCCAAGTTCAAGGGAGCGCCGGCCCTCTACGGTTTCAGCGAGGTCTATTTCAATGCGGCCCACACCGTGGCCCTGGTGTATGCCACGCACTGGTGCGGCGGATTATGCGGACAAGGCTTCTGGCTCGCGTTCGCGCTCGACGATGGCAAATGGAAACCGCTCCGTTGGGCCGCAACCTCGTGGATCTCGTGAGCGATCAGTTCGGCGTGCCTGTCGTGTCGCCGGCCGCGAACTTGCACTCCTGGCACTGGCAGTTCCGCCGCAGAAAATCCCACGAGTAAATTCCGGCTGAGTGGCCATCCAGCCACGTGAACTGCAATGCGTAGCGTCCCACCGCCTGGGCGCTTTTCGGTTTTGCCGGAGGCGAGTACATCGGCAGCAGGTCGGCGGGCTTCGCCTTGGCCTGCCCGACTTTGCGCCCCTGCTGGTTACGCTCGTCGTTGCAGGTGGCGCAGGGGCACGCATTCCGCAGCCATGCAAATCCCCAGGCGCTCCGATGCCCGTCGGCCCAATCAATCTCCAGCCCTTTGCCCTCGGTGATCAGGACCCTCACCTTTTCCGGAGTAATGGCGATCCGCGGCAGTGGCTGCTCCGCCTTCGCCTCGCGGTTCCGTTCTTCCTGGCTCGATATTCGTATGCCTTCGTGACTCACAAGTACCAGTTTACAGTGGGCAGTGAAGAGTTGAACCCGGTCGTCCACCAGCCTTGGCGCTGATGTTCATGCTTCCCAGCCCTTCAGTTGTGAGTCGCTAGATCAGCCGCGCTCCCGCCATCTTTTCGAGCACGGCTACCGGCGCGGATTCCGGAGTCACCATCGCCGAGGGATCTACGAGAAACGTCTGCTCCAGCGCGTATTGACCGGCAAGTACGGCGTGCGGCACGGTCTCGGTATAAACCATCCAGCTCGACCCCGGGGCAAACTCCACGTACTCCTTGGCGCACGTTCGCTGGAACTCGGCGTTCTCCTTCATGGCATTGTGCAGCTGCATCATGAACTCGTCGTAGGGCGTGCGCTTCCACTGGGGGATAAGCTTGGCCAGACCCGTTGCCGAAGCAATCTGCTTGCCACCCCGGGCCAGCGCGCTGTCGGGCTGCGGAATGGCCAGCTTGCCCGGTGCAAAGCCGGCTACGATCTTGTGGAAGGCCTCGCCGATCACCCAGTCGCGCGTGCGCGTGGGGTGGATGTTATGGAAGAAGCGCAGGATGCGCCAGCCGCGCGTCGGCCGGGTGGGAAACGCATCGGTGTGCAGCAAGTCGTTGCGTCGCCGCACCGACAGGTCGCGCCCCTTTTCCTCGAGCGGACGATAGCTGGCGTAATCGAGCACCCAGCGTCGCTTGTAAGGCGCGAGAAACTGGGTCAGAAACTGCTCCACGCTGTGTGAATAGCGCCGCATGACTTCGTGGACCTGGCGCACCGTCTCGGCCGATGAGCCCCTGGCGTCCACGCCGGTCAGTTCGTCGCTGTTGGGCTTGTAGGCGATGTTCTTGTGCAGTTTGCTGCCGGACTGCTGCTGGCCAAGCAGGACCTCCAGGTCGCCGGCTGGAATGGGCAACGGGGTCTCTGGAAAATAGAGCACGCCGCCAGCTTCAAGCTGCTTGCACCAGCCGCGAAGTTGCTCGAAGTCGCCGGCAGAGAACGCGTCCCTCAGGCCAACCGGGGATATGGAATGAACTGGCATGGTCGTCTTAGTCTCGGAATTTGGCCCGGATCCAGAGGACTCCGAAGAACGGCAAAGCCACGAAGAGCACCACCAGGGCAGCCGGAAGCCCGATGTAGCGATAGGTGATGGCAAAGTCGACCGAGTGCCTGCCGCCCAGGTTCCAGATCAGCAACGAGAAGATGGCGATCATGGTTGTGAGGCAGAAAGTCATGAGCGCCGACGCGAAGGAAAGCAGCAGGCTGGTGAACAGGCCGAAGCCGCGCAGGGGAAAACCCAGAACCGTTTTTCCGGCCGGGAGCGCGCTTTGTGAGAGTTGCATGATGACCGTGGCCTCGCTCGTCTAGAATACAGAATCGATGGCATCGAGCGCACAGATTGAACTTTGGCACGCGGAGAAGGTAGCTACCCAGGTTTCGGTGGTGATGGCCGGAAACGGCATCCACTTTGCGGCGTGGGGTGAAAACCGCATCTCCGAAACCGACCTGGAACGCCTGGTCGGCGCCGTACCCTCCATGCTGGCGCCGGCGTTGATGGCGCGGGCCTACTACTTTGTGCCGCTGGCCATCGCCGACACCGGCGACACCATGATCGCCCCTTCCTACACCGTAGACCTGGGCGACCGTGCGGTATGCCACCGCAACGCCAATTTCGGCGCGACGGAGGCCGTCTTCCTTTCCACGCGCCTGGTCGAGGATCGCTTTGGGCTGGCTTTCGAGTTCTTCATCAATGTGGCCCACAACTTTGTCGAAGCCGCGGGAGTTCCCGAGAGTTTTGGCGCTCTTGCCTGGTCGCAGGCGCAGGCCCAGGTTCGTGGCGAGACCAGCCAGGACGCCTGGGAGACGCGTCGCCGCGCCCAAGACAGCCGCAACGGGACGAAAGGGATCGACGAACGCGCCAAGAATATCTACATCGAGTCGGCGTTCTCTGATGCCCTGGCTATCTACATGTTGTCTCTGGCAGTAGACTTCGACTACCACGACCTGCGCGAGCGCGAGTACCCCCTGCTGGCGGCTCCGGCACTGGCCGAGCGCTTGCGGCATGTGGCGGCTGTATTCCCACCCAATCCCGGTTACGATTTCCAGATTCTATACCGGCGCAAGGGCTAGCGAGACAACCACGGAACAACTGTGACTCGCCGAACAAATGCTGGCGCCGCGTAAGGGCGCGGGACGGTCAGTCGTCGAATGAGTCGCGTCGGGAAGCCGTTCGGTCCGCCTCTTCCTCGTCGACCGTTTCGTGCCGGATGTGTTTGGTCACGTACATGGCCGCGTCGGCTGCGCTCAGGAGACTGTCCTTCGTCGATCCGTCTTCGGGATAAAGCGCAATTCCGATGCTCGCGGAGCCACGCAGCTCATATCCTTCTACGTGGAATGGCGAGTCAAAACAAGTCTCGAGTCGAACGGCGATTTCCTTCACGTCGGCGCGGGTGCGGGCGGTGGGTACCAGCGCCGCAAACTCATCACCACCCAGGCGGGCCAGCAGGTCACCTGCCCGCAACTGACGCTTCATGCGGATGGCGACTTCCTGCAGGTAGAGATCGCCGACGCGATGCCCGTAGACATCGTTGACCTGCTTGAACTCGTCGAGATCCACGTAAATCAACCCGAAGATTCCGGCGCTTTCCCTGGCCGCGGCGATAAGGCGTTCGAGTTCCTTGTCGAGCGAGAAGCGATTGTGGATGTCGGTCAGCAGATCGAATTCAGACCGATGGACCAGGTCGGTATAGAGGCGCCTCGTTTCAATAGCAAGGGTGGCGAGCCGGGCGCCCACGATTAGCGCCTGGCGTTCGTCCGCAAGCGGCTCTGACCTGTGGTCAAGCGCAGCGTACAAAACCCCCAGGGCCTGTCCAGCGCGGGCGGGAATCTCTTCCAGGACAACACGGAAGCTGCCCGAGTTGCCCGGGAAGCGGCCCAGGCGCGCGCCCTCGCTAATCTCGCACCAGCACGACGCTCCGTTCAGGTGGAATGACACCAGCCCCGTGATGTCTTCGAGAACTTCGACGAGTGGCCGGCTTCCGTTGATTTCCTCGAGGATGCGGCTGCGGCGCTGTTCGATCTGGGCGTTGCGCCTCTCAGTCGCGGCTTCTGCTTCGATCCGGGTTGCCAACGCCGTAGTTTGGCGGTGCACTTTGCGCCGGAGCGTCCAACCCCAGCCGCTGACCGCCAGGACCACTACAAGCAGCAAGGTGACGACCTTAACCAGATTGCCGACTGTCACCCAGGAGGGCCGGGCCACGACGGCGATGTCGTCAAAGGAACGCATCAAAAGATCGAAAGGAACGTCAGCGTTGAATGGGTTCGAGTCCTCCAGGATGCAGACGCCCGTGATGCGAACCCTGGAGCCTGGCGGGATACTCTTCATCGGCGGAAGCGGAGGAGGGCTGCGCAAACTGATCGCGGCAGGGTGCCGGTAAATGGCGCTGAACAGGTGCCCGTCGCTCACCAGCACGTATTCGTCCTGACCACCTTCGCGAACCTGGGCAACCACCTGGCCTTCGATGGAAACGAGATCGAAGACATGATGGCTCGCGGTGAGATCTCGCCAACTAACCGACACCGGCTTCAAAGGGGCGGCTACCTGGCTGTCCTGAACTTCGCCCTCCGAGAGGCGCAGGAATCCGTCGTACACGTCGGGAAAGCCTGTGGCATCGGCATAGTCGCCAATCTTCAGGTCGGCGCGCGTCCGCGTATTCACCCAAAGACTCCTGGTGCCGTTCTGCAAAACGACTGCCGTGCCCGCCATGTAATACGTGATGATTCCGTGAACGCGCACGCGGCTGGACAGGTTGTCTTCCCGGAATGCGGAAATGATTTCATCCATCGGCGTGACGGGCAACGCCCAAGGGCTCGCATCGGCGCTTCTGAGCAAATGAACTTCTTCCAGAGTTTGAGCGTGTATCACCACCCCGGTCATCTGCATCTTGCCGTCGAACAGGCCCGACACGGCCCCGGTAACTTGAACTTCCGCGTCCAGCAAGCCCGGTAAAGCATTGGGCGCATCGCTGTCCACAATCACTTTTGCCGTGCCACCGGAGGTCAACAGCGATAGCGCAATGCTGCGGCGGTCGCTGCTCAGGATAATGTCGGCCGACAGTACCTTTCCCCGCAGGCTCACAAACTGGCAGTCGCGCCGCGCATGAATGATCTCGTCGAATGTTGACGGGATCGGGTCGGGAAGCCGCTCGTGTCGAATGAAGGTAATCTTTTCGCCCATCACAAAGGGCCGGAAGCTCTCGTGCGTTGTCCCCTGGATGCGGATGCGATCCCCAGGCTGCAGCTGAGACGGAGTCTTCGGCTGGATATAGATGGCAACATCCCCATCTTGTACGAACATGGTCTGTTCGTAGTCACGATAGTAGGTGACAGTCGCCTCGAAATCAGCCTGAATATGCTGTGCAGCCTGCGCGTTGTTGAGCGTGTGCACAGCCGCTAACGAAGTCAGGGGCGCAGACTGAGCCGTGAGAATCTCTGTAATCAGGCCCGGAAACACCGCGAATGCGACAACCCACTTCTTCATCGAACATCCGTTCAAGAGATCGAGATACTTGACCTCTACCCTGCTGAGTCGCCGTCCGGCTTAAGCCAAATTGGTACGCACGCCGCAGGGCGGCCTCTAGTCAAACTGTGTAAATTGTTGGTGACCCCATCTTACCCCTCCCACAATCTGGTGTAATAACTCTTTCGGGGTATTAAGTATGGTTGTTTCATCCGGGTAAGTTCCATAGTTGGACCATCTTGCCCCCGGTTAACGTCGTTTTGCCGCAAGCTCAACCAGCGAAGCTCTACCTCGAAAGTCCGTATGTCCACCAATCCAGGAATTCCCGAAGTCGCCGCGCCGCATCCACACAGCGGCCTGCAGTCCCTTCCCACCCGCAAAATCCGTGTCCTCGGGGTCCCGCTGGACATGGGAGCCAGCCGCCGCGGGGTCGACATGGGCCCTTCGGCGATGAGGGTCGCCGGTCTGGAAGCGCGGCTGGAGGCGTTGGGGCATAGCGTAACGGACGCCGGCAACATCCGCGTGGAGATTCCCGAGACGCAGGCCTCGGGCAGCGACAATGCCCGCTATCTGAAGCCGATCTCCGAGATCTGCACCCGCACCGCCGAGGCGGTTTTGAAGGCGCTCGAGGAAGGCATGACCCCCCTGGTGCTGGGCGGCGACCACTCCCTGGCGGCAGGGTCGATTTCAGGCGTGGCGGAGTTCTACCGGCGGCAGAACCAGAAGATCGGCGTGGTGTGGATCGACGCACACTCTGACATCAATACGCCCGAGACGTCGCCCTCGGGAAATGTCCACGGTATGCCGCTGGCGGCGCTTCTGGGGTTGGGACCCGCGGAGTTGAGCAACCTGTTTGGCTACTCACCCAAGTTCGCGCCGGAGAATACAGTCCTCATCGGCCTGCGGGACATCGATGCCGCGGAGCGCGACAATATCAAGCGCGCCGGGGTGGCGGAGGTCTACACCATGCGCGACATCGATGAACGCGGCATGCGCGCGGTGATGGAAGAAGCGCTCCGCGCGGCCGGACGCGGCACGATCGGATATCACGTGTCCCTGGATATGGACTGGATCGATCCGGAAGACGCGCCCGGCGTTGGAACTCCCGTCCGCGGCGGCGCTACCTACCGCGAGGCCCACCTCGCCATGGAGATTCTCGCCGACCACGGGCGTCTGCTCAGTTTTGAGATCGTCGAAGTAAACCCGGTGATTGACGAACATAACCGGACCGCCGATCTTGCCGTCGAGTTGGCCTGCTCGGCCTTCGGCAAAAAGATTTTGTGAGCTGAATACGCGATCATGCCTTCGGTTTGCGAAGTTGGTTCAGCGTGACGGCGAACGCTTGAATTGTTCCCGCGTGCGAGTTTGCGAGAGCGCCGATGGTGTGAAATAGAACCATGGCCAAGAAGCTGCGCGTAGGCATTCTCTTTGGCGGGCGAAGCGGCGAACACGAAGTTTCGCTGTTGTCGGCTGCTTCCGTTCTCAAGGCGATCGATCGCAAGAAGTTTGACGTCGTGCCCATCGGAATCACCAAGGAGGGCCACTGGCTGGCGGCGGCCGATGCCCACGGCCTGCTCGAAGGAGACACCAGCGCGTTGGCGAGCCGGCTGCGCGCGGGCGACCCCGCAGCGACTCCCGGTGCCAGGCTTCTGCAGGAAGGCATGCCCATGCTGCTGGCACCCGAACCGGCCGTTCCAAGCGGGACCGCGCTGAGCCCGGCAACTGCCGGATCGCAGCGGGACAGCCAGTCCTCTCTCGACGTCGTCTTCCCGGTGCTTCACGGCACCTTCGGGGAGGATGGCACAATCCAGGGCCTGTTTGAGCTGGCGGGGATTGCCTACGTCGGATCCGGCGTTCTCGGGTCGGCGGCCGGCATGGACAAGGACGTGATGAAGCGCCTGTTCAAGGATGCGGGCCTGCCCATTGTGAAGCACGTGACCGTGTTGCGGAGCCAGTGGGAGAAGTCGCCGAAGAAGATCTTGGCGCAGATCGAGGCCGCGCTCAAGTATCCGGTCTTTGTGAAGCCCGCGAATCTCGGTTCGTCGGTGGGCATCAGCAAGGCGCACGACCGCGAAGAACTGCCCGCCGCACTGGAGCTGGCAGCTCGCTATGACCGCAAGCTGGTGATCGAGCAGGGCGTGGGCGGAGCGATCAAGCGCGGAAAGCTGGAGGCCGGGGCGCGCGAGCTGGAGGTGGCCGTCCTCGGAAACGATACGCCGGAAGCCAGCGTGGTGGGCGAGATCATTCCCGGCAAGGAGTTCTACGACTACGAGGCGAAGTACCTCTCCGAAGGGTCCGTTCCGGTGATTCCGGCGAAGCTCACGAAGGCCCAGGCAAAACAGATTCGGGAGATGGCCGTCAAGGCGTTCCAGGCCTGCGATCTGGCGGGTCTGGCGCGCGTTGACTTCCTGATGGAGCCGGGCGGCAAAGGACGCATCTATCTGAACGAGGTGAACACCCTGCCCGGCTTCACCAAGATCAGCATGTACCCAAAGCTGTGGGAAGCGACGGGGGTCAGTTATCGCGACCTGATCACGCGCCTGATCGAGCTCGCCGTCGAACGTCAGCAGGAAAAGGACCGGAACACGTACAGCAGGGACTAGCTGGGGACCAGAAGATTTCGCCGCAAGAGCGAGGGCCTGGAACAGCTCAAGGGTCGCGGTGTCTAGCTCTGCAGCACCGCTTTACCGATATCTCAGACCGGCCTGGTTCCGTTTTTTGCAGTGCCTGGTGCCTGAATCTTCACTCGACCTCGAGCACCAGGCACTTCAGATATTCCGTCTCGGGGATATTCAAGACCACGGGGTGATCCGGCGCCGCGCCCCGGCGCTCCAGGAGGCGTACCCGTCGGTGGGCGTCGGAGGCGGCGGCCGCAACCACGTCCTGAAGGTCGTTCCACCCCACATGATGCGAGCACGAACAGGTCACCAGGAGGCCACCGGGACCGAGCATCTTCAAGGCCCGCAGATTCAGCTCCTTGTATCCGCGCAGAGCCCCTTCCACTGCGCGATGCGTCTTTGCGAAGGCCGGCGGATCCAGCACAATGGCGTCAAATCGTTCGTGTCTGTCAGACCAGTCGCGCAGCAGTTCGAATGCGTCGGCCTCAACCCAGTCAACCTCTGCACGGAACTGCTCCCGATTGGCAGACAGATTTCGCTCCGCGATTTCAAGCGAGGCGCGGGACGCATCGATGCCTGTGACACTCTTGCAGACACGGGCCAGGTGCAGGGCGAAGCCCCCCTGGTAGGTACACACATCGAGGGCTCGATTGACAGCCCCCAGCTTCGCCGCCCAATCCGCAGCCGCAACGTAGTTGGCGCGCTGGTCAAGGAACGCACCGGTTTTCTGGCCGGTGTTGGCGTCAAACTCAAGCTCCAGCCCGTTCAAGCGAATGGCGGTGCGGGTTAGAGGCGCCTCCGGGTTTGCGGACCAGAGCGGTGCCGGACTGGGAAGGGACAGACCCTCCAATTCGCGTACCCGCGGATCGGGGCGTTCGACGATGGTCGCCGGAGAGAGCTCCTCTTTCAGGATCCGCACGCAGGCCGAGCGCACGGCGGCCGTGTCCAAACCCCTGGCGAGCAGTTGCAGCACAACCAGGTCGCCGTACTTGTCGGCAATAATGCCAGGCAGTTCGTCCGCCTCGCTGAAACACAGGCGGCAAGCATTGGTGTCGTTCGAAAGCAGCGGCCTGCGCCGGGCAATGGCCTTGCGGAGCCGCTGTTCCAGCAATGCAAGCCACTCTGACTCGCTGACGGCGTGGTGCGAGATCATGCGCAGCGCGATCTGCGAAGAAGGGCTGTAGAGGGCTGTGCCCAGCAGAAGTCCACGGTTATCTGCCACGGGAATGAGCGAGGGGGCATTACCGCCAGCCGAGGTGACCGACTCGACATCCGACGCATAGACCCAGACGTGACCGCCACGGATGCGGTCGGCCGCCCGACGGCTGATCATTGCCCCCGCAGCTGGCCCGAGAGTGGGTCGGAGGGGGGGAGGGGGTGCTTTGGGGCCGCGGTTCCCTTTCGCTTTGCGGCTGGCGGCCGGAGGGGTTCTTCCTCCTTGCGCCGGCGAGGTACGACTGTCCGCGCCCGAGGCAAAGGGTGAGCGGACGGATCGAGGGGGCGCCGCCGTTTCGCCTTGCAAGGACCGTGATTTGTCTCGTTTGGACATGAGCTCCGCTGGGGTGGCGATTGCGCAACCCCAAGAGCCAATGTAATCCACCCGGAACGCCGAAGAGCCGAGGCGGCGGTCCCGGGCTCTTCGGATTGCGATCTGTTTTCTTGAAGTTCAGTCAGGACAAACAGGTTGGCCGCGGCCGCTTACTTGACCTGGATCTTCTCCAGATAGCGACTCAAATTGGCAACCCTCAGATTCCGTTCAACGGAGTCTTGCCTGCTCATTGCGCCCAGAATGTTCCCCCACACTGGCATATCGGATGAGCCGTGCGCCGGGATTTCGGGACCAAACTGAAGCACAGAGATTACGTGCGCGTCGGGATATCTTCCGTGATTCATGCGGGCCAGGGCAGTGAGATCGGTCGGTTGCGACTTGAGAGCTCGCGCCGCGGGGCCATTGCCGCGGGCGTCGGCGCCGTGGCACGGGGCGCAGTAGCTGGTGAACATCTGCTTGCCGTCCCAAGGGCTGGTCTTTTCAACGGGAATCACAAGTTTATTTTTGTTTTGATCTGCATAGCCGACCGCCAGGACGAGTCCGGCCGCCATGGCTATCAGTGAGAGATGTCTGAACATAACTTCCTCGGTTCTGGACCTCTAGTCCGAAGGGGACTTTACGCTTCCAAGCGGATGACCCGGCTGTGATGGTTGACACACACAAGGGAGTCCCACGGCACCGACACCTCACTTTGGAACCGGCTAACATCTGTCTGCATATCCCCAACATTTGCACCGAGTTAATCGGCACTGCGAGAAGACAGAGCGAAGCAAGGTAGAGTGTTCGCGACTCGCGCCGGCCGGGAACTTGCCCGCCACCGGGTGTATCCCAAACATGAGGGGCGTACATCGAGTTGCCCGGCCGCGCATGCGCCTGGAACACGATCGGCCTATAATGAAGCATGGCGACCGTCCGGCAGACGATTCCCGCTGATACTCCCAGCGTCACACCAACGCCTGTGGATTCAAGCGCCTTGCCGGACCAGCGAAGCCCTGCCGCTCTCATTCCCGCCCAGAAATCACCGCGATCCATCAGCCCGGAAGAGATTGAAAGCCGCTTCGAGGCGTTTCTTCGCCAGGTGCGGGAAAACCGGCCCAACGAGGACGTGTCCCTGATTCGCAAGGCCTGGGATTTCTGTGTGCAGCATCACGCCGGCCAACTGCGCGCTTCCGGGGAGCCATACATCATTCATCCGCTGGAAGTGGCCGAGGTGCTAGCCGAAATGAAGCTGGACGCTACTGCCATTGCGGCGGCCCTCCTGCATGACGCCGTGGAGGATACACCGGCGACCAGCGAGGAGATCGCAGCCGGCTTCGGCGACCAGGTGGCGCACATCGTGGAAGGCGTCACCAAGATTGACAAGATCCAATTCGCCAACCGCGAAGACCGCCAGGCCGAGAACGTGCGCAAGATGCTGCTGGCCATGGTCTCCGACGTGCGCGTGGTGTTGATCAAGCTGGCCGATCGCCTGCACAACATGCGCACGCTCGAGCACCTCAAGCCCGACCGCCAGGAAGCCATCGCGCGCGAAACCATGGACATCTACGCGCCGCTGGCCCATCGGCTGGGCATGGGCAAAGTGCGCGGCGAATTGGAAGACCTGGCCTTCCGGTACACGGACCCGGTGAGCTATGAGCGCATGTCGGAGGCCGTTGAGGCCCGCCGCGTCGAAGGCGAGCAGTTCCTGCGAACTGTGGAAGACGCGCTCGAGGAGCAACTGCGCGAGAACAACATTGAAGCGCGCGTCGAGTGGCGCATCAAGCGGCTCTACTCCATCTATCAGAAGATCGAGCGCACCAAGAGCTCATTCGACCAGGTGTACGACTTTCTCGCTGTTCGCGTGATCACCGAGGATGTGAGTTCGTGCTACGCCGTCTTCGGTCTGATTCACGCGCTGTGGCGTCCCGTGCCGGGCCGCATCAAGGACTTCATCGCCATGCCGCGTGCCAACCGCTACCAGTCGTTGCACACCACGGTGATTGGCGACGGCGGCCACCAGTTCGAGGTCCAGATCCGCACCGAGGAGATGCACCGCATCGCCGAGGAAGGCATCGCCGCGCACTGGAAATACAAGGCGGGCTCAGGTGCCGTGACCGCCCGCGATGAAGAGCGGTTGAACTGGATTCGTCAGCTGGTCGAATGGCAGAAGGAGATGACGGATCCCAACGAATTCCTCTCCAGCCTGAAGATGGACCTTTATCCCGACGAGGTCTACACCTTCACGCCGAAGGGGAAGGTCGTGGTGGTGCCCGCCGAGGGCACGCCGGTGGACTTCGCCTACACGGTTCACACCGAGGTGGGACACACCTGCGTAGGCGCCAAGGTGAACGGGCGCATGGTGCCGCTTCGTACCAAGTTGCACACCGGCGACATTGTCGAGATCGTGACGCAGAAGGACCACAAGCCCAGCCGCGATTGGCTCAGCTTTGTTAAAAGTCCGCGCGCGCGGAACAAGATCAAGCATTGGCTGAATGAGGATTCGCGTCGCCGCGCGGTTGAAATCGGCCGCAAGCTGCTGGAGCGCGAGGCGCGCAAATTCAAGGTGCCGATGACGCAGGTCGACGATCAGGACCTGGGCCGCATTGCCAATGAATACGGCGTGGCGACGGCTGCCGACCTGCTCGCGACCATCGGGCTCGGCAAACACTCCGCCCACCAGATTCTCGGCAAGCTGGCGCCCGGTTACGCCGACAAGGAAGAAACCGACAGCGGCGTCGAAACCAAGCCCACAACAGTCGATGGCGCCATGTCCGACGCGGTGCGGAAGCTGCACCTGACGGGTTCTGATTCCCTGCAGGTGGAGGGCCAGAACGATCTGCTGGTTTATCGCGCTCGATGTTGTAATCCCATTCGCGGGGAAGAGATCATTGGTTATGTTACCCGCGGCAAAGGCGTTGCGGTGCATGCCCGCAGTTGCTCCAACGTTCAGAATCTGCTCTACGAAAGCGACCGGCGCATCGCCGTGGAATGGTCGCGCGTGGGCGACCAGACCGCGGCTCGCCGGCAGCGCTATCCGGTCAAAATTACCGTCTATTGCGATGATCGCGCCGGCATGCTGAAAGAACTCACCGCAGTCATCTCCGACGACGACACCAACATACGCGGCGTGGATACCAAACGCGGGCCGGACGGCGACGCCGCAGTCGAGTTCGTTGTTGAAGCCGAGGATCTACGGCATCTGAATCGCATGGTCCTCGGCCTGCGCCGGGTTGCCGGCGTTCGTGCCGTACAACGAACACAAAAAGTCTAAAGATCCTGCTTTGATTTTCCTTTCCCCGTCCGCTGCGCGTCCTTTATTGCAGGGCTTGCGCCTCAGGGGCGATCCCTGTGTCCATTCCCATGACATGTTTTGCGGTGTTGGAGTAGAGTAGCCGATGTGTCGGAGCAACGGTGAATGACTTTCGATCCTTCCGATCTGTGGACGGCACTCGAACGGGATGAACTTTATCCGGCGTTCCAGCCGGTAGTCGAGATGCGAACCGGCCAGCTAACTGGTTTCGAAGTGCTGGCGCGCTGGTCGCATCCTTATTTCGGAAACATCTCGCCCGATCGGTTTATTCCGGTCGCCGAGAGTGCCGGAATGATCGGCGCTCTCACGCAATCGATATTAAGGAAGACGTTCGCTTCCGACGAGCTGGTCCGAAGTTCGTTTTCAGTCTCCGTCAATATCTCACCCCTCCAGCTGCTCGATTTCAAGCTTCCAGACATGTTCGCCGGCATCGCCCAGTCTTTCAACTTTCCCTTAAAGCGCCTGATTATTGAACTGACGGAGAGCGCGCTTCTTGATGATCCGCAAAGCACCATCGACGTCGCCGCCGAGCTGAAGGCTTTGGGTTGCAGGCTGGCGATGGACGACTTCGGAACCGGCTATTCCAGCTTGCGGAACCTGCACGCGCTCCCCTTCGACGAATTGAAGGTGGATAGGAGCTTCGTCAGGACCATTACGACCGAGCGCGAGAGCCGCAAAATCGTCGCAGCCGTGATTGGGTTAGGGCAAAGCCTCGGTCTCGTTACCGTGGCCGAGGGCGTGGAAACCCGCGAACAGGCAGATTTGCTTCGGCGGATGGGTTGCGATCTCGGTCAGGGATGGCTCTACGGAAAGCCCGGCCCCGCCGACAACCTCGCCGAAGTCATCGCACGCAGCAATTTCCCCACCCCTCCCCCCTCGCGACTCAGTGAAGATGCCGTCAGCCTCGAAGGACCGCCCGTGTTCCGGCTCGCCCAGTTGCAGGCCATCTACGACGGCGCCCCCGTCGGGCTTTGCCTCATCGATCGCAAAATGCACTACGTCAGCATCAACCGCCAGCTTGCGGAGTTCAATCGCGTGCCCGTCCTGTCTCACCTCGGGAGGTCTCCGGAAGAGGTGATACCCCTTGTGTCTCCGCAAGTGGAACCCTACATTCGACGCGCTCTCGCCGGAGAGCCGGTACTTGGCGTGGAGATTCTCAAGCCCTCTTTTATAACCGGTGGCGAAGCGCAAACATTGCTCGGATCCTATCAACCGGTCCGCGATGAAGCCGGAGAAGTCATCGGCGTCTCCGTCGCCGTTATGGACATTACCGAACGCAAGCGTATGGAGAAAATCCTGCGCGACATCGAGGAGCACCACCGCAACCTCGTTGAGCTGAGCCCCCATGTTCCCTGGGTTCTCGATCCCAACGGCGAGGTGATTGAAGCCAGCCCGCGCTGGGAGACTATCACCGGACAGCCGCTCGATCAGGCGCTCGGCAACGGCTGGATGAATGTGCTGCATCCGGAAGATGTGCCGCCAACCAAGGAAGCAATCCGCATGACCCTCACGAATGGCGCCTCGATCGACATCCGGTATCGCGTTCGCGACATCTACGGCGCCTGGCGATGGATGCGGTCCCGTGGCGCGCCGCGGCTCTCCGACTCCGGACAGGTGATCGCCGTTTATGGCGTCGTGGAAGAGATCGAAAGTCTCAAGACAACGTGAAGCCCCGCAACCTGACTCGCCCGCCCGCTAGCCTTTGAGCACGTATTTCGCAATCGTCATCAGCTGCATGTTCGAAGTGCCCTCGTAGATCTTGCCCACCTTCGCATCGCGGAAATACTTCTCCGCGGGGTAATCGCGCACGAATCCGTTGCCGCCGAAGACCTCCACACACTGGCTGGCGACGCGTTCGGCCACCTGCGACGCAAACAGCTTCGTCATCGCCGCCTCGCGCACATACGATCGGCCTGCATCCTTCAACCGCGCCGCGTTGTAGACCATCAGCTTGACGGCTTCGATCTCCGTCGCCATCTGGGCAAGCGAAAACTGCACCGCCTGAAATTCGGCAATCGGCTTGCCGAACTGCCTCCTCTCCTGCGCATAGCGGGCCGCGTGCCCCCATGCCCCCTCGGCAAGACCCAGCATCTGTGCGCCAATGCCGATGCGGCCTTCGTTCAGCGTCTCGATGGCAACCTTGTATCCCTTGCCCGGCTCGCCTAAAACGTTCTCGGCCGCGATCTCGCAGTTGTCGAACACCAATTCGCAAGTACTGCTGGCCCTGATGCCCAGCTTGTCTTCCTTGCGCCCCACCGTAAAGCCCGGCGTTCCTTTCTCCACCAGGAATGCCGTGATCCCGCGATATCCCGCGTCGGGATCGAGAGTCGCAAACACCACAAACAGCCCTGCCTCGCGCGCGTTGCTGATCCAGAGCTTGCGCCCGTTCAGGCGATACCCCCCACTCACAGCTTCGGCCCTCGTCTGCAACGCGAACGCATCGGAACCGGAACCCGACTCGCTGAGGGCATAGGCGCCGGCCGTATCCTGCGCAAGCCGCGGCAGCCACCTCTGCTTCTGCGCATCCGTCGCCCAGCGCCGCAGCGCATTCACCACCAGCGTGTTGTGCACGTCCACAAGCACCGCAACCGCCGGATCAACCGTGGAGATCGCCTCGATGGCCAGCACCGCGTCAAAGAAGCTCCCCGCCGCGCCGCCCAGTGATTCGGGAATCTCGATGCCCATCAGTCCAAGTTCGAACAGCTTCTTCACCAGGCCCGGCGCGAACTGCTGCTCGTCGTCCATGGTGCGTACCGCCGGAGCGATGGCTTCCTCAGCAAACTGCTGAACGGTAGAGAAGAACAGGCTCTCTTCTTCAGAAAGCTGCGTAAGAGGAGAAGCGTGGGAATGAGTCAAATGAGACGGCCTCCGGCTTCGGAGTGTATCAAACGGACTCTGCCTGAGGCATTCGGGTCGGCAAAAACCCTGCCACCAAAACAAAGGGCAGGCACGTATTGCGCCTGCCCTCAGTCTGATGAAGAACCCGCCTTTTGCATTTCCGGAGGGAGCGTGAGGCTTCAGCCTCACGAATAAGGGCCAACCAACTCACGAGGGGCTTTAGCCCCGGCCCACTCCTAAGCCTCGCCGTGTTGACCTTGTCCTCAATCTGAAGGCAGGCACGTATTGCGCCTGCCCCCCTTGCGTTGTGACGAGCCTAATCGATGGTGAGGGTAAACGTCGTGCTCGCGGTGATCGTGGAGGTTGCCGAATCCGTCCCCGTGAGTGTGACGGTGTACGTGCCCTTGGGAGGATTGGGAACGCTGGTGCTACTACTGCT
This sequence comes from uncultured Acidobacteriota bacterium, assembly GCA_963744185.1. Lineage (GTDB taxonomy): Bacteria > Acidobacteriota > Terriglobia > Terriglobales > Acidobacteriaceae > Telmatobacter. The sequence continues at coordinate 133,315 of CAVUSR010000009.1, forward strand.
GCTGCCGCCCCCGCACGCCGTCAATGCCATTCCAACAGCGCCGAGTGCGATGACGCAAGCCAGGTTGCGCAACCGCCGCGAGCCGCGCGCAAGGAAGCCCGCCAGCACCAGCCCCGCGAATGCGAGTCCCGCCGGGAGCGATTTCGATGAAGGCTTGCGGTTGTCACTCCGCAAGACATTGCTGGAACCGTGCAGCGACTTCAGGGAGTGCATTCCCTTCCCCTTGACGGACGCCGCCGTCGAGCAATCGGCCGCATTGGAATCCAGGGTGAGCGTCGTGGTGACAGGTGTTGTCCCGGTCACCGCTACCGTTCCATCTCCATTGCTGATGGTGGTGGTGAAGTTATAGCAAAGGTTCGCAAGTGCGGTGTTGTTGGAGGTGCTAAAGGTAAGATCCACCGTTCCGGTATAACCGCCGCCCGGCGTTATCGTGATGGTTGAGCTCCCCGTACTGCCCTGGCCTTCGGTGATATTCGTCGCGGCCATCGCGATCGTGCCCTTGCCGGAACTGGGATTGACGATGACGACTTCCCCGACGCCAACCGATGGAGCATGGGTCGCATCGCCGGCGTACTGCGCAACGATCTCGTGTGTTCCCGCCGTGGTAAAGGTGTAGGGATAAGTCAGGGTGCCATTCGACGAGAGCGTTTGCCCGGTAACCGTGGTTGCTCCGGTTGCGCCAAACACGGTTCCGCCGTCAATCTGCAGTGTCACCGATCCGGTAGACAACGGCGTTCCGCTCGCGGTCACCGTGACAGTGAAGGTCGCGCTTGTGCCGAGGTTTACCGAGGCTGGCGATACGGTCACCGTCGTACTTGTGGGAGCCAGGCCATTGGTAGCTGCGTTGGAATTCGTCGGCCACACTCCGGCTATAGCATTCACGTCCAGAGATCCCAGTCCGGTCACCTCGTCGTAGCCGGCGCTGGCCGAGAATCCGCCCGTGGCGCCGCAGCCCGGGGTTCCGGTCGGACAATTGTTCTTACCGCTCGTGATATCGTGGAACGCCGCCGCATACGTTCCACTGTTCGCCGCCAGTTGATAGAGCGTGGGATTTACCAGGCCCTGCCCCTCGGTGTAGTTCAGCTTCTGGTTCAAAAGCGCCACCATGCCGGCGAAGATTGGCGTGGCGAAGCTGGTGCCGCCCGCGATGGTCAAGTCGTTGCTGGACGAATCGCGGAAGCCGGCGTTGCAGCTGGCCGTTTGGCCAGTGTTCCAGGAACTGGTGTCACTTGTGCAGTACAGGTAACCCGGAAGACCGGGAGAGGAGTAGAACGCGATGTCCGGCACCAGGCGCATGGTGCCCGACGGAATGCCCGGAACGCCGGCTTGCCAGGCTGGCCGCGCCACCAGTGTGCTGGCTCCGCCTCCGGTAGCGCTCAGGCAGCTGCTCTGGCCGCAGCTTGTCGAGTCGTCATTCCAGACGATCTCAGGAACGTACGATTTGAGCGAATTCACAATGTCGTTGCTGGCGCTCGGCGACCCGGAATTGTAGTTTGAGCTCCAGTAAGTGGAGAAACTGGAACCGCCGAAAATGTCGGCCGACGACATCTCCGTACCACCCACACCGGTTACGTACGCGCTGCTGGCGGGATAGTTGACAGCGATCGTCGCCTGCTGCGCAGCGGTCAGTCCGGTAGTGCCCGCGCAGGCCGTCGCGCCCGCATCGCCCGATGCCGCCGTCACCGTCTGTCCCTGCGTCGTAGCCTGCTTGAAGACACCTTCGAGCGACGTCAAATCGGAGGCGATCAGCTGCAGCTCGCAGCTCGAATAGCTCATGCTGATGATGTTGCCGATCATCTCATCGACAGCGTATTGAGCGGAGTCATATACGCCAAAGGCCGTGTTGCTTCCGGTGTAGACCAGCACGACATTCGCACCAGGCGCGGTCGCACTCGACCATTCCAGGTCGAGATCCGATTCCCCTTCATCGCCCTGCGAGATGGTTCCGTCGTTCCCCGAGCCCGGCACCAGCACCAGCGCCGGATCCTTCTTGGTGAGTCCCGCAGCGCTCTGGAACGCCTCAATGTCGGCGACATTCACATAGGATTGGCCCATGATCGCGATCGTCTGCCCCGCGCCGTTGATGCCTCCGCTATAAAGTGGCTTGAGATCGTAGGCCGTGGCGATGTCGCCCGGCGCGAAGAATACGCTTCCCGATACGCCGGAAGTAAAGCCGGCTCGCGGCACAACGTGCTGCGCCTTGGGGCGGAAATCATTCAGGTTACGAATCGTGGAGACCACCGGCGCAATGGCCGCGGGAACTGACAGCGCGGTCGAGGGTGCGAAGTGCTTCGCGCCATCTGTCTGGTAAAAATGCATCTGCGTCTGAAACGCCGACTCAACCTGGCTTACGGTGCCCGAAAAGCGAATCGCGTTGCGGCTCCGATTCACGCTGTCAACAGTGAATCCCTCTTGCTCAAGCCAGTTCGACACCTTGTCGAGGTCCTCTTGCGCCATTCCGAATCGCGCCGCGAACTGGTCGGAGGTGAGCCAACGATGATACTGGGGCGACGCCGGATCCTGCTGGGCCGCGATGAGCCCGTCCAGATCGGCTTCCTGGGCTGCGGACCGGCTGAACATGAGGGTGATGCCGCTCAAACGGGTCGAAGCAGGCATGCGGCCCGCATCAAACGCTGGGTTCGCCATCGGATGCTGCGATCCCTTGATCATCGCGGGTTCAGCGCCGTTGACCTGAGAAGCAATGCGAGCCACCGGCGACTGCGCGGCTGCGGAGCCGCAGATGCTCAGCACCGCGGCCACAGAAGTGCTGACAGCGAGCCAGCCGAAGAGCCGAAGCCGCTTTTGCCGAAACGTTGCAAACATGGTCTTCATGGTTTTTCCCTTGTGACTATAGAAATGGGGGTCCCCTGATCCGGATGGCCCTGACCCGGAGGACTGGTGAGCTGCAGTTCAGTGCTTCGGCGCAGAGTCAAACGCCGCTACCACAAGGCGGACAAACAAAGCGGAAAAAAGGGACCCCATAATGCCAGGATTACCCCTCGGTTCTTATGTAGACGGCTGATAAAGCGAGCGGAGGGATTCCCGCCTCTAAATAGACTCTAGACTCGACACAAAGTTGTGACGAGGAGAATCTTTTCAGAAAAAAGTGGGTCTTTTCCCAGACACAAGCCTAAGTCAGAATGGGAATTAGTTGACCTTTTCGCCCTGTTCCGGCTCCATCAACAACAGACCGCTCTTCTTTGGAGAGGGCCTCACATAGCGGTCGGCGCGCCAGGCAATCGACAGCTTTTCCTTGCCCAGCAGCTTGCGGATCTGGGTCCGCGCGTGATCCGCCCAGGGGCCGCTGCGGTCTAGACGCACGTAAGCCTGCCAGTGCAGCAGCGCCTCGCGGCGTTCGCCCTTGCGCTCGTAGGCGAGGGCCAGGTTGTAGTGGGCGTCGGCATAGCGCGGAGCAAGCTCCGTGGCGTGCTTGTAAGCCCCGATCGACTCATCCAGCCGCTCCAGCTCGTCCAGCACATTGCCCAGGTCGAAGAAGGCCAGCACGTACTCCGGGTCGGATTCGGTCGCCTTGCGGTATAGCTCTTCCGCACGCCCGTATTGCCGCATGTGAAAGTACATGGTGCCCAGATTGATGTAAGCGGCCGCGTATTGCGGGTCGGCCTTCAGTATCTCGCCGTATAACTCGATGGCGCGCTGCTTGTCGCCCGCCTCTTCGGCCTGCACCGCGGCCAGGAACTGATCCTGTTGCACGCGCTGGAACCCCGCTGCGGGCAGGGTGAGCGGCATGGGCGTCTCAGCCACCGCGTCCTTCTGGCCGGCGCGTTCGAAGTCGAACATCAATTGCCGGCGAATGGGGTCGACCATCGCGCCAAGATGCCGGAACGCGATGCGGGTGCCGGTGCGCACCACCGTGGCCTCCACCAGGGGATTCTCCATCCCCGCCACCGCTTTCATGGCGGAGATCGAATGGCGGATGGAAGCTGCCGAAACATCGTCCTCACGCAGCGAGCGCAAGGTTCTCAATTGTCCCAGGTCCTGAAAGGAGTAACTCTGCAGCGGCGGAATCAATCCCGCTCTCTCCCACCCCTGCAACTGGCGGCCACTGATCTGAAGTATCCGCAACACATCCTGGCGGCTATAACTGGTCACTCTTGGCTCCCGTGGTTGAACCGGCTCTGCCTCGGGTTTTCGTCGCGTGTCCCGGTCCCGGTTAATCGTTGACACTCTGCGAACAAGGACAAGGTAACCGCTCTCTTGCTGCGATTATGCCAAGAATAGGCGTGGATAAGCAGACCGGAATTAAGCTGACAAGAAAAAGTGGGTGGATAACTGGTACCTGATTTGGTACGTCTGTTCATAAGAACGGCCAGTTTGTGGAGAACTGGGGCAGAAAGGAAGGGTGAGGCGGGCGGGAGAAGGCTGGAGCCGACGATCGGACTTGAACCGATGACCTGCTGATTACGAATCAGCTGCTCTACCAACTGAGCTACGTCGGCGTGCTCCTCACCGATTGTACCGTTGTGCTCCTTTTCGGTAAAGTTTAGGTTCGGCCTCGAAGGCTCGCTCACAGCGAGCTTCCTTCTCTTTTTGCCGGGTTGAAGAGGTTTCTGAAAAATGATCGCGCAGACCGTTCAGCTTGCGTTTCGCATCGCCTTTGTCTGGGCCGGAGGAATTCTGCTTGCCGTCGCGGTGCGTGCCTTGCTGCCCGATCAGCTCGGCTTCACCTTCGCCGGCAAGCAGGGCCCTCTCTTCGTTCCCTTCAGCCGCATCGGGTTCTGGACCTGCGTGTGGGCCGCCGTCACCGTCACCGTGCTGGTGGTCATTCGCGCCATGATGGGAGACATCAGCTCCGGCTCGACACGATAGCCCGCGCCGCGGACTCGCTTTATACTGCCTACCATGCCTGAAGACCCCGCAGTGGAATGGCGCCGGCTCACGGAACTCTACGCTGACATGTACGATGAACAACTGCTCGAGCTGGCCTCGTCGTTGGACGACTTGACCGACATGGCGAAAACCGTCCTGCGCGATGAAATCCGCAAGCGCGGCCTGGGCGATCCGCTCGCGCCCGGTTGGGCTGGCGAAGCGAAGCGCAGCCGTGACGATGCACAGAGAGCTCTCGAGGCCGCCGAAACCGACACCGCCGCCAGCTTCACCGAGTATTCGTGGAAGGTGGATCTCTGCGATTGCGACGAGGCGCTGCAGGCGATTCAGATATCTGAAATGCTGCGCCGCGCGAAGATCGACGCCTGGGTCAGAGGATCGCGTGTCCTCGTCGCTGCCGATCAGCTCGACGATGCGCGCGCCGTCATCGCAAATCCGATCCCCCAGGACATCCTCGACCACTCTCGCGAGGAGATCCCGGAGTACGAACCGCCGGTTTGCCCTCGCTGCGGCGCCGCCGACCCGGTACTCCTCGCTGCCGATCCCACCAACTCCTGGGAGTGCGAGAGCTGCGGAAACGAGTGGTCCGACCCCGTCGAGGATCGCGCCCCCGCGTCCTGATTTGAAATGTGCTCGGAAACGGAAAGAGCCGCCCGGCAACAGGGCAGCTCCTTCCTTAGGGAGAATAGTTCCAACGGAGGCAAAGCCATCAGAACTTTCTGGCTGCATAGTAGGTGTGGGGGAAGGGAGTGTCAAGAATATTCCGAGACCTAAATAACACTCCTGATTTCAATAACTTAAGAAAATGAAATCCCCAAGGCCGCAAAAAGACGATTCGATGTATGTTCGCCTTTTCGTTCCGGTTTTTGTAGGGTTTCGCGCTGGTTTTCTCGGAAAAAGGACGCGTTTTCCACAGGCCATAGAGGCCGCATTTACCGTTCGGATGCTGCTTCAGGACCGGCGGCGTCGCTTCCGGTTACTCCCGTAAATCCAGCCGGATAAACTCGGCTTCGTAAACCGACGACGCCGGCTTGCCCTTCGCGATGCGGTACAGCGCACGCCCTCCGCCGAGAAAGAATCCCAGCAGCAACGCCGCCGACGAGCCGATAATCACCAGCTCCGCGATCCCCAAAAGCAGCTTCCCGGTCTTGGAGACCTCCGATTCGCCCGGTTGCGGGATCGACACGTACTCCGATTCGTAGTGGACGCTCCCGAGGAGCTTGTGACTCTCGTCTGGAATGGCATCCCCACTGACAAGCGCCACCACCGGCCCGCTGCGGCGCACCTCGAGAGAGGCCTGGTCGGAGTCCGCCAGAGGCTTGGGAAACGCCGGTTGCGCCTTGGCGCCGGTCTTGATGTATTCGCGGATCCGATTCTCCTGCGCGATGGCCAGCTGCGGCGTCGGATAGTCGATCAGCGTGAGCACCGCCGGCCCCGAGTTCAGCGTGTAATTGGCGGTCACCGCTTCGGCGCCGCGATCGAAGGCCACCAGCTCGGGCGGAAGCACACCGCCGGAACCCGTATACCCCGCAGCGCCCAGCGCGTAGTGCGTGGTCTGCCCGTCGAGCGCGTTCTTGGGAAGGTCCGACAGAATCGGCGGGGCCAGCGCCTTGTTCCCCTGCGCCGCAGGCATTTGAGCCGCCAGCTCCCGCAGCTCCGAACCCGACATGGGTCCTACGTGCGAGAAGGTCGCGTCCACCAATACCGAACCCTGCCAGAAGAGCACGCGGTTGTGGTTCGAAGCCGCACCGTTCCCGATGTCCTCCTTCGGCCACCCATTCCCGCGGTAGAACGAGTACGCGCCGTACGCGCCACTCGAATCCGCGAACCGCAGGACACGTATCGTCAGCGTTTGCGCATCTTTCTTGTAGGCAGCCTCGAGAGCGTTTTGAAAGCCGTACTCCTTCAAAGCCGCGGCGTTGGCATTGTCAGCCTGGGAGGCGTCGGTCAGCGGCTTGGGCTTCTCGTTGGCCACCCACCCCGCAAACGACTCCGGCAGCAACGGCCGCGGCAGCGAAATGGTCACCGCGCCAGCCGTACCCGGTTTCGTCTCCGGTTTGGCTTGTCCGGGAGCGGAGGCCGAACCCGCCAGTACCACCGACCCAATCAAAACTGCAATCCACCGCATCCGCTTCACTCCTACAGACTACAGGCCCGCGACCCGGCCGATGCCGCCCTTGCCCTTTTCAGTTGGACACTGGCAACAGCGGAAAGGTTCCCGAAGGCCCGGCGCGCCGTTAATCAAAGGACGGGAATCAGCCGTTCCAGGGCCTCAGCCGCGGAATCCACCGCCGCACGTGCCGCTGGTAATTCCGGTATTCCTCGCCGAAGGTCCCGGCTAGCTTCGGCTCCTCGTAGAAGCTCACAAACAGCTGAACGGCCACCGCAACACAAGCCAGTTCGATAACCAGCTCCCGGCTCCAGAACAGCAGCGCCTCGCCGGCGAGTGCCAGCCCAACGCCCACGTACATTGGGTTGCGCACGAAGCGGTAGAGGCCGCTGACCACCAGGTGCTCGGTGGGCACGGTCGGAACCAATGCGCCGCGACCCACCACGATGAATCGCCCGATCGACTCCAGGAGCGGCGCCAGCCCCAAGACAATCAACACACACCCTACAGGCCTCGTTCCATCCGGGAATCGCGCGAAAGCGCGTGAAGAGCCACGGCAGGAGCCCGAGCAGAAATCCGGGGCCGCCAAACAGCGTGAACAGGACGGAGGCAACGATGCTGCGGCGCAAACTGGCCATGGACAACTCCGAATACGGATCAATATCTCCAAAATATCAATAACCGTGATTAATATCCCGGACATGCTTAAAGGTCGGGGATTCAATATGTCCTGGATATTGATCTCGGCCATTGATATCTTGCACATCCTGATCGAAGATCGTTTTATGTCGCGGCTGCGGATATGCTGGAGGTCGCGTACAGCGTGAGGTCCCGGTGCTTGTCGAACTCGTCGCAGCCACTAGCGCGCAGCAGATCGTCCTGTCGAACCTGCTCCAGTTCTACATGTACGACTTCAGCGAATTCCTGCCCCTCGAGCTTGCACCCGACGGCCGATTTGAGTACTCCCAGTTGCCGCTCTACTGGCTGGACCCCCTGCGCTTCCCGTTTCTCGCCGTTGTCGACGGGCGATGGGCGGGATTCGTCTTTGTCAAACAAATACCGAATTCCCCAGGCGAAGGAAGCCTCTGGGACATGACGGAGTTCTTTGTGATGCGCAGCTATCGTGGTCGCGGCGTGGGCACAAGCCTCGCCCGGCTGGCATTCAAGCGCTTTCCCGGCACGTGGCAGGTCCGCGTGATGGAGGCGAACGCCCCGGCGCGCCGATTCTGGCAACAGGCGATCGCAGCTTTCACGGGGACCGATGTGCTTCCCCAGCGCACATGGCTCGACGAAGTGGCGTGGGATGTTTTCACCTTCGACTCGGGGAAGAGCGAGTAGCCGCCGCAGGCGGGGCGAATCCGAACGCCTGCTGTGCAATGGGTGAATCAGCAAGAATCGTTCGCTGCGAAGACTTCGGGGTTGGCAGTGACACGGGCGGAACATCAGAAATCGACAGGTTGCCTACGGAGGGAGACGGGGCCTTGAGGGCTCATCCTGAACGCCAGTTTGAAGTAGAGCGGCTTTAGCCGTGGGCCTTTCGTCAATGCTCTCTCACGTGCGACTGGCACCGCAAGAAACGCGTACCTACTTCGTGACCGCGGTAACGGCGCAACGCCGCAGCGTTTTTCAGGTCACGGCCAACGCGGAGCTCTTTCAGCGAACCATCCTCGAATATCGCAGCCAGGGACGATTCCTTCTGCACGCATTCGTCCTGATGCCGGAACACTTTCATGCCCTGATCACGCCCGCTCCAGAGGTTTCGCTTGAAAAAGCCATCCAATTCATCAAGGGTGGCTTTTCGTTTCGACTGAAGAGCAGACAAGAGTGTGGATGCACAGTCTTCAATGAGACGCAAATCATCACGAAAGAAAAGTACATTCGTTGTGTCTCGTATATCGAGAACAATCCGGTCCGGCGGGCTGGCTTCGTGCCCCGGCTGAATGTATCCCTTCAGCTCGGCGGTTGTGGGGCCATTAGACACCATGCCTATGCATCTAGAAGCGAATTGACAGCCGGGCCTGAAGGCCTCTTTTGGAGAACTACTGCTTTCAGGGGCCTGAAGGCCCCTGCTCCCTCCGAAAGGACTCGGGGCTCGTGCGCATCATGTCCTCAGCGAGTAATCTGTTCGCAGAGCGAGTGGTGGCCGACTCGGAAGTATCGCCCACTTTGAACTTCCAGAGGCAACCGTAGATCCATCACTGCGCTCAGGAAAACAGAATATTGGGGATGAGGATGCGTGACCGAACCGGCCTATCAGGCGGCCGGCGCGTTGAGGGCGGCTCCGAGCGGCGGATAGCGACCACCGTAAAACGTCAGCGCGTATTCCCGTACGCCCGTGCTGATGGGGCCGCCGAGGCAGATGCTCAACAGCAGCAGGAAGAAGAAGCCAACCGCGCCGAAGAAGACCTGGAGAAGAACGCCGATGACGTGAGAAGCGCCCGTCGCGTCGGCGAAGGACCCGTGAATGGCGTAAACAATGGCTCCCAGCGTGCCGGCCAAAACGAGGCCGGGAATGAGCAGAACGATCAACAGGGCGACCGTCGCGACCGTTGGCATCACCAGGCGCAGCAGCACGTAGACAAAAAATTCCTTCTTCTCATTGGCGATCGAACGCCACACCCAGCCCCACGCTTCGCCGGCCGTCGCGTTCTCGAGCGCGTAATGCGGCATGATCCAGTCGCGCAAAATCAGGTCGGCTAAAAATCCCAGCAGCAGCATCACAAAAATGATCGGAATCAGCGGCAGCACGAGAGCAAGCAGCAATCCCCAATCGGGGTGGCCTCCTGGCGGCATCTCGTGAAACAGCTTCCAGAATCCGGAGATAAAGGGCAGGGCGACCAATCCCAGAAGAAGCAGATAGCAGAGACCAACCGCAACGTTCATCCAGAAGAATCGTGTGGCAGGCTCTCGATACAGGCGCCAGCCGGGGCGAATCTGCTTCTCGTTGCGCACCATGCAATGAAAGTAGGCGAAGCGCAGCCGCGTGACCAGGTAGAAGAGCCACAGGCTTACGACGGCAACCAGGAGGATCATCGCGATACCCGCCGCAATTTTTGCGGGCGGAATGTCGAACGGCGAAAAGATCATCGGTCCCTGCCCCGAAGAGTGGGTACTCTTATTCGCGGAGGAGCGAAGATTGGTGCCCCAGCCCTCGGTGATGATCGCCACCAGCCCCAGCTTCAGGTAAGTTCCCCACCGGAATGGCCGGAAGAGAAAATCCCGGGTGCGTCGAATGGCGAGCGAAACGGAATCCACGGCTGAGACGGCTGGCATCATGAGACCTTTCCGGCAAGACAGCTAATCACAAAGTACGCACGGGTTACGCATGAAGTTCCGCAATACGACTGAACCTTGCGCCAGCCCACGCGTCAAAGGCCGCCAGCGACCGCTCGCATTGCATGCGGTGACGCTCTTTCTTGTCGCGCACCTTCTTGCGAACGTCTTCGTCCATCGGCTCCAGCAGGTCGAAGGTGATATTCGCGGGCTGGAAGTGTTTGGGATCGGCGTGGGTGATGTAGTGCACCAGCGATCCGAGCCCGGTCGCGCGCGGAACCGGCACTGGCTCTTCGCCGTGCGCCAGCGACGCCGCATACAGTCCGGCGAGCATGCCGGTGGCGATCGATTCCGTGTAGCCCTCGACTCCGGAGAGCTGCCCGGCAAACAGGATGGAAGGCCGCGTCTTCAGCCGCAGAGCCTCATCGAGCAGCACGGGGGCACAAATATAGGTGTTGCGGTGAATCTGCCCGTAGCGCAGGAAGCGGGCGTTCTCGAGGCCCGGGATCAGGCGCAGCACGCGCGCCTGGTCGCCCCACTTCAGGTGGTTCTGGAAGCCCACCAGGTTGTAGCTGTCGGCGCGCAGGTTTTCTTTGCGCAACTGTACAACGGCCCAGGGCGTGTGGCCCGTTCGCGGATCGCGCAGGCCGACAGGCTTCATGGGGCCGAAGCGCAGGGTGTCGCGGCCGCGCCGCGCCAGGATTTCAATCGGCAGACAGCCTTCGAAATACCGGGGTCCCCAAGAGCCGGTCTTTGGCGCTTGGGGTGGGAAATACTCGAGTTTCTCCCACTCCTTCGACTCCGCGGGCTCGGCAGCAATCAGCGCGTCGAGGAAGCGCTCGTACTCCTCGCGGTTCATGGGGCAGTTGATGTAGTCGGCGGTGCCCTTGTCCCAGCGCGCGGCGAAGTACACCCGGTCCATGTCGATCGAGTCGGCGTCGACGATGGGCGAGATGGAGTCGTAGAACGCCAGGTGATCCGACCCGGTGATGCGTTGAATCTCGCCGCTCAGCGCATCGGAAGTCAGCGGGCCGGTGGCGACGATGGTGAGGGCGTTTTCGTCGAGCACCTTTACCTCTTCGCGGATGACGCGAATTTTAGGTTCGGCCGCAATGGCTTCGGCGATCCGCCGCGAAAACTCGACGCGATCGACGGCCAGGGCGTGGCCCGCCGGGACCGCGGTTTCGTCCGCGATACGCAAAAGAGCCGAACCGCCGCGCCGCATCTCCTGCTTCAGCAGCCAGGGCGCGGTGTTGGGGGACTCACTCTTGAGCGAGTTGGAGCAGACCAGTTCGCCGAACTCGGTGGTTTGGTGTGCGGGCGTGAGGCGCGGCTCCCCATCCACGATCGCGCGCATCTCGTAGAGCTCGACCTCGCAGCCCATGCGCGCCGCCGTCAGGGCTGCTTCGGGGCCGGCCAACCCTCCGCCAATCACGCGAATCGTCACTGCGCCTCCGCCGTCTCCGCAACCTGGCCGGAAATTTGGCCGGATGCGGCAAGACGCGCGAGCGCTTCGCCGCTCAAGCGCACATTGAGCCACTCCTTTTGAATCTCGGCACCCATGGCGTTGTAGAAGTCGATGGCGGGAGTGTTCCAGTCCAGCACCTCCCACTTCATCCGCGCGCAGCCCTTTTCAAGGGCGATGGCTGCCAGCCGCTGCAGGAGCGCTTTGCCAATTCCTGCGCCGCGGTGTTCGGGAAGGACAAACAAATCCTCGAGATAGAGACCGGGCCTGCCCAGCCAGGTGGAGTAGTCGTAGAAAAAGAGGGCAAACCCCGCCGGAACGGCATCCTGTTCGGCGATCAGGCACGAGTAGTAGGGATTCTCGCCGAAACCGTGTTCCAGCAGGTCGGCTTCGGTCGCCGTGACCGCGTCCGGCTCGCGCTCATAAACAGCCAGGGCGCGAACGAATACCAGGATCTGCGCTATGTCCGCCTTGGTGGCGGAACGAATGGTGATCGCCATACCCGTATTTTAGAGTGTGATCCATGCCACAATCGGGTTCGCGGCCTGCGAACTAGGATGGTTCCGTGGCCGGCGTCCCGCGGGCGGGACGGATGTGGAGCTTCTCAGGCAACCACGGCTGCAACCAACGACTCCCACTTGGGTGCGGCCTTGAACCGCGGCGCAACCCTTGTGCTGGGCTTTCCGATTGGTTTAACTTTGGCTGTGCTGGTCGATAGGCCAGCGGAACCATGGAGCACTTCGCCTGCGTGCCTCGCCCTGTCCTCTTTTGCGCCCCGGGTACCGCCGCACACCGGTGCCGGAGTGGTTTTTGGAAGTTTGGAACGTTTTGAGCTCCGCGGGCAGTTCGTTCGCGCCGCTCTCAAGGAGAAAAAAGATGAAGCGCACTCTCTCAGTTTGGCTCAGCCTTCTGGCACTGGCCGTCGTGCCGGTTCTGGCGCAAGACAAGCCGATGGGTAAAATCCACGGCAAGGTCACCAATCCAGTCGGCGTGGCCCAGGGGTCCGGAACCGTCAGCCTGTCTACCGGCCCGGGCGACGACAAAGCCACCTTTACCGTTGACGCCAACGGCGAGTACTCCGGCGACGCACCTCCCGGAACCTACAGCGTGGTCTTTCGCCAGGTAGATACCCCGAAGGACAAGCAAGTCGATCGCTTCGACAACGTCAAGATCGTCGCCGGCCAGACCACCGAGCAGGACATCGACATGAGCCGGCCGGAGTTCATCAAGAATCTCCCCGCCGACGTGCAGAAGCAGCTGGAAGAGACGAAGGCGAAAAACTCGCAGGCGCTCAAGGCGAACGAGGTCATCAAGCGCCTGAATGCCGACCTCAAGCAGGTCGCCTCGGATATTCACGACGCTGATACCGCCTCGGTAACGGCCGCATCCCAACTGGGATCGGGCGCCAACAAGCAGGCCATCGACGCCAAGACCCAGGAGATCAAGACTCAGAAGTTCACCGACGCCGAAGGCCTGATGAAGACGGACACGGCTGCCAAGCCGGACGCCTCCATTCTCTGGGCGCGGCTCGGACAAGCGCAGGTGGGACTGAAGGCCTACGACGATGCGGTGACATCGTTCAAGAAGGCTCTCGACCTGGAAACCGCGTCGAAAAAGCCTTCCCTCGAAGTGCAAGGCCTGGCCCAGAGCGGTCTGGGCGAAGCCTACGCCCGCCAGGGCAAGGTGCCGGAGGCCAATGAGGCCTTTGACGCCGCGGCCAAGCTCAATCCGACGCAGGCCGGCTTCTACTTCAAGAACGAGGCTGTGATCTTCTTTCAGATGGGAAATGCGACCGCCCAGGTGGCTGCCGCCGACAAAGCCATCGCTGCCGATCCTAACAACGCCCTGCTGTATTACCTGAAGGGACAGGGGCTGGTGGGGAACGCGACCATGGGGCCCGATCCGAAGAATCCCAAGGTGCAGATCATTGTTCTGCCCCCAGGCTGCGCCGAGGCTTATCAGAAGTATCTGGAACTGGCGCCCAACGGACCCTACGCCGCGGATGCCAAGGGCATTCTCGACCAGGCCGGACAGAAGGTGAGCTCGTCGTACAAGGCGGGCAAGAAATCCTGACCGTAACTCCCGATTGAACGTGGCTCAAAGAGGCGCTCCTTGCGGGGCGCCTCTTTTCGTTATGCCCGACGAGGACCCTGTTTGTCTTTTTGGCCGGTTTTTGAGGCTCGATCGGTTTCCTGTTCAGGGGGATTGGGTCTTCTACAATCCAATGCATGAGCAGCGGGGTTCTGAGTTACGACGAGGCTGCGGGCCTGGTGGCGCGACGTGCGGCGGAGATTCGCGCGCTGGCTTCTCGAACCGAGCAGGCCGAACTGGCGAACGCCACCGGACGCGTGCTCGCCCAAGTCATTCGCGCCGACCGCAACATGCCATCGTTTCCGCGGTCGACCCGGGATGGTTTCGCCTGCCGCGCTGCCGAAGCAGCGACCCACGAGTGGCTCACGGTTGCGGGATCGATTCGCGCCGGCGACCCGCCTGCCGGGCCGCTGCCGCACGATGCCGTCTGGGAGATCATGACCGGCGCGGCGGTGCCCGCGGGCGCCGATGCGGTTGCCATGCTGGAGCACGTTGAACACAAACACGTTGAAGACAGGGGAGACACGATCCGGCTTGCCGCATCCCGCACCCTCGAGGCGGGCGAGAACGTGGTTCCCGAGGGAGCCGAGGCGCGGGCCGGCGACGAAGTCGTTCCCGCCGGTACGCGACTCGGTCCTTCGCAGATCGCGGCTGCCGCGACCTGCGGCTATGCCGCCCTCTCCGTTTTCGCAAGGCCGCGGGTGGCGATTCTTGCCACGGGCGACGAACTGGTGGCGGTCGCCGATGTCCCGGGGGCGGGTCAGATCCGCAATTCCAACGCCCCGATGCTGGCTGCCCTGGTGGCTGCGGCCGGTGGCGAGCCGTGGATTCTGGCGGCGGCTCGCGACAGCGCCGACGATCTCGACGCAGCCCTTCGCAAGGCAACGCAAGCCGACCTGCTCCTGATCTCCGGAGGGGTTTCGGCGGGCAAATTCGACCTGGTGGAACCGGCTCTCGATCGCCTGGGGGCGCAGGTTCACTTTACCGGGGTGCGCATTCAGCCGGGCAAACCGCTGGTGCACTGCGAAATCCCGCGCGATGGAGACTCGGACCTGCCCGTCTTCGGACTGCCCGGCAATCCCATCTCGTCGGCGGCGACGTTTCTGCTGTTCGCCGCGCCCGTTCTGGCGGCGCTTTCCGGCAGCCGCGAAGTCCCCCGCGGTTCTTCGTGGCCCGGCTCTCTCGGGACGTGCAGGGAAAGCCGGGGCTCACGCGGTTCGTGCCGTCCGCCTTTGCGCCGCATCCGCTGACCGGCGGCGAGCCCGAAGTGGCGCCGGTCAACTGGCAGGGTTCCGGGGACCTTGCCGCCTTTGCGCGGGCCAACTGCTTTGTCGCCGTTCCGGAGGGCGTCGACCGCCTGCACGCCGGCGAACTCGCCCGTATTCTTCCGTTCTGAAGGAACTCCATGCCCGAAGATCAGCACTGATGCCGCCGAAGTTGTCGCACTACGACGAAGCAGGACAGGCGTCGATGGTCGACGTCAGCGCCAAGCAGCCCACACGTCGCACCGCCACGGCTTCAGCCTTTGTGGAGCTCTCTGCCGCGGTGCTCGCGGCGCTTCCGCAGAACCCTAAAGGGGATCCGCTCGAGGTGGCTCGCATTGCCGGGATCCAGGCTGCCAAGCGCACCTCGGAGCTGATTCCCATGTGCCATCCGCTGCCTTTGACGCATGTGGACGTGCAGGCGCGAATCGAGGGGAATGGCGTCCGGATCACCGCAACTGCCGCGACCTTTGGCGTGACCGGGGTGGAGATGGAGGCCTTGACCGCGGCCTCGGTGGCCGCTCTGACCGTCTATGACATGACCAAGGCTCTCGACAAGGCGATCGTTATTCGCGCGGTGCAGCTGGATTCCAAGACCGGCGGCAAATCCGGCGACTACGCGCGTGAGGGCGGGCGGGCGTAGGGTTCACCGAGTTCCCCTGGTGTTGCGGAAACAGGCCCGACTGAACAGATTGCTGAAAAAATGGCGCGGTTTCGCACGAAATGCCCGAAGCTGGCCTCCGGGGCTGAAGCCCCTGTTGAATCTGTTGGCCTTATGCGGGGGTTGAAACCCCCGCCTCCCTCCGGATCGAGTTTTTCAGCGGCCTGAGAAGTGGTGCCCCGGTTAAAAGCCCAATGCCTCGCGGAATTAGCGGGTTCCGGGATGCGCGGGCGGCGCAGGGTGATCGTGGTCGGGCGCGCCGGCCGGGTGATCGTGATCCTCGTGCTCCGGCTTGGGCACAAAGGGCTCCGGAGTGACCTTGCCGCGATGGCAGGTTCCGCAGGTGACCGGGTCGCCGGAGTTCTCCACCATGCTTACGTAGTTGGTATTGATGTCCTCGGTCATCTTGAACATCAGGCGCGCGGTCTGCTTTTCCTTCTTCGAGTCATCGGCGAAGTTCAGGCGTGGCTTGCCATTGGGTCCGACGTTTTTGGGGTCGGCGGCGTGACAGGTGGAGCACTCCGCCCCCAGCATCGCTTCCCACTTGTGCATGATCTCGTGCACCTGCTCGCCGGTCAGATCCTTGGGGAGCACCTTGAGGTTGGTTGGCTTGGGCGCGGGTGGATGCCCCTGCGGGGGTCCGCCGGCCTGCCCCGGGGGAGGTGGGCCTTGCTGCCCTTCGGGGGCCTGGGAGAAGGTGGGGGCGGCGACCACGGCTGCTGCGAGGACGGCAGCCGCGACGGCAGAGAGGGAAAGGCCAGTGATCTTCAAGTCAGGAATTGCCTCGTGAGTGGGATAGGGAACCTGTCTGTTCAGACGAAGCTCCCGCGTTGAAAGACTAGGGAATGAGCCTGGG
This sequence comes from uncultured Acidobacteriota bacterium, assembly GCA_963744185.1. Lineage (GTDB taxonomy): Bacteria > Acidobacteriota > Terriglobia > Terriglobales > Acidobacteriaceae > Telmatobacter. Next base: position 149,878 of record CAVUSR010000009.1, read on the forward strand.
TTTTTCATTCAAGCGCTTCGGCCCGGACAGGAAAGGAACTCCCCGGGATCACGAATCGCAGGGGCCAATCCACTGCCTCTTTGATGCCGATGCGGGGGGTGGCCATGACTTGGTGCACTTGGAAATCATCGTCACGGAACTGCAGCGGCGAGTCTGCACTCGTCACGTCGAGCCCGTTGTGGCTGGTACGAATGACTCCCAACGCCTGGCAGAGCCGGCTGGGACCCGATGTGAGCTGCCGGAGGAAGGTTTCCGTCCGCTCCCGGGCGGGGGGCAGGCCGCGGTTGATAGCCATCTGCTCAAGTCCCGCCACGGGTTCGAGCGCGCGCAGAAGAATGCCGCCGCCCAGGCCTTCGGTTTCGCACGAGACGTTCAAACAAAAGTACTTACCGTAGATGAAATAAACATACGCGTGGCCGGCGAGCCCGAACAGGACCCGGTTGCGGGGCGTGGGTCCACGATGGGAGTGGGCGGCCGGATCGGGCGGATCGTTGTGCGGCCCGAGATACGCTTCCAACTCCACGATCCGGCCAACGAGGTTTCCGGCGCCGGTTTTATGCACCACCAGCTTGCCGAGCAGGCGCGGGGCAACCAGTTCCGGCCGGTCCGCGAAAAAATCCCGCGCCAGCAGCCGGCCCGGCAGCCTGGGCCTGGGCTCCGAGGGCACCCGCCTGGAGGTGGACCTGTCTCCGCGCCCCATTACTTGTGTTTCTTTTTCCATCCCTCGATCAGCGCAAGTACTTGTTCGGCGTGGCCTTCCGGGGTAACTTTGGGGAAGATGTGGAGCAGGGTCTGGTCGGGGCCGATCACGAAGGTGGTCCGCTCGATGCCCATCACCTTCTTCCCGTACATGTTCTTTTCCTTCATCACCCCAAACTGATTGCAAACTTGCTCGTCTACATCTGCAAGGAGTGTGTACGGCAGATTGAACTTGGCCTTGAACTTGGCCTGGGCCTTCGGGGTATCGCGGCTGATGCCGAGCACCACGGCTCCGGCCTTCTGGAGCTTCTCGAACTGGTCGCGGAAGCCGCAGGCCTCAATGGTGCAGCCCGGCGTATCGGCCCGGGGGTAAAAGAACAGGATCACGGGCTTGCCCGCGTAGTCGGACAGGCTGACGGTTTTTTCTTCGTCGGTCTGCAGGGTGAAATCTGCAACTTTGTCGTTCAGCTCCATGGGGCAACCCCTCATCTAAAGGTGTAGAGTAGTGAACCTCAGCTTGCATTATTCAAGAGCGGGCCGCCCAATGTCACCGCACGCCAACGCCGTTTTCGATCGCGCCAGGAATCTCAAGCGGGGCGCTGCCTGGCTGGCGCTACTGGCCACTGTGCCAGTGGCCGCCCAATACACCGGCACCGTGACCAAGAAGTCGAATACGCCCGAGTTGCGCGCCGTGGCTGTTCTGGAGTGGACGGGCGAGGCGGGCAAGCCCAAGTCGTGCCGCATTGTGCCCATCACCATCTTCGACGGCGAGAAACTCAACGACGCCAGCATCTACCTGGCTCGGCCGGAACCTCTGGCTATCTCCGGTGAAGTGGAATATCAGCTCAAGGATGGCGGCAAGACAATCGGGCTGTTCGACATCAAGAACGCCGGGCAGGAGCAGGGGTCCTGGGTGGGATACGGCGAATGGAAGCCGGTGCCCCATCCGCAGCCGGTGTTTACCGCCAAGGTCGATGTGGAGGACGAGGATGATGACAAGCCCGTACTCCACCGCAAGAAGCATGCCGACGATCCAGCGGGAAATGGGACGGCGGCGGGGACGGCAAAGCCGTCCGCCCCGGAGGATCCAGACCGGCCCAAATTGCACAAGAAAGACGACTCCGCTCCTGCCGACTCAAGCACCAGCGATTCGGGCACACCGACGCTGCACAAGGGCAGCGACACGCAGGGAGACTCGTCGGCGAGCAGCGCGCCGAGCGACCCGGATCGTCCCGTGCTGAAGAAACCCAAGCAGAAGGAGAAGCAGCCCGAGGATGTGTCGCGGTCGGAGTCGCTGCCGCAGGTGACCGACCCGGATCGTCCGCGGCTGCAGAGGGGCAAGTCGAACGCGGACAATTTGAAGGTGGTACCGAGCCTGATGGGGCTGCCGCCGGACATGCAGCAGGCGGTCGCGGTTTCCGATGCGCAGAACCATCCGGATCATCCCTGGGCGTACAACTGGGCCAATGCCGGGGACGAGGCGAAGTTCAAGGCGCAGCTGGAAGACGTGGCGCGGACCGCGCTGGGGCTGATCCCGCCCAAACCCGCGCCGGCTCCGAAGGCGGTCCCGCATCGGGCCGGAACCGCGGTGAAGAAGCCCGCACCGGCAGCAACGCCGGCGCCGGAACCGGTGGAGATGCAGGATGAGCAGTTTCGCGTCTTTGAGCTGACGTACGGCTCGGGGGCGACGCTGGTGCTGACGGCCGACACCGGGGGCCCGCTGAATCAGGAAAAATTCGTTACCCTGGTCGCCCAGCCGGACCTTTACGGCAACCTGCAGGTTCTGCTGAAGAATGTGACCGACGGCACGCACCTGGACGAGACGCCGCACATGCGCATTGTGGATGCGGTGGACGCGCTGGCCGACAATCGCGGCCTGTTACTGTTCGAGCTGCGCGGCGAGACGTCGCGGCAGTTCGCGTTGTTCCGCGTGCTGCGGGGGCGGGCGGACAAAATGTTCGTTTCGGGCGGCGGGTACTACGGCAGCATGAGCAGCCAATAGAGCAAATCGGATTCCTGGGCCAATCAGGAAGGGTTGAGGCGGACCCGCTGTCTGAATCGGCGGCCGAACCGGGGAGGGCGCGGAATCGCGACGCCGTTCGTTCGCATGTATTGGATTGACCATCCGATCCCTGGCAGGGATAAGTACAATTCGGGCTGATCTGCCGAATGAGCACCGACCGAAGACAAGACCTGGAGGGATGGCATGTTTCACTTGATCTGGTATTTGATCATCGGACTACTCGCAGGGATCATCTCGAAATCCGTGATGCACGTCCATCTAACGCTGACGTGGACAATTGTGCTCGGCATCATCGGATCGCTCCTGGGCGGCGCCGTCACCCACCTGGTGGTACGGTCCAGAAACGAGCGATATCATCCAGCCGGCCTCATTTTTTCAACGCTGGGCGCAATCCTGATTCTCTTCATCTGCTACAAGCTGAATATTCATCTTCCTGCCCTCTGACCTCGCATCTCGATGAAACGGTCACTTGCCACTGCGAGGGAGTCGCCTTCGTCAGGATAGCCAGCGCGCGCAAACATTCAGCCGTTTCACCGCTGCGCAGAAAAGCCAGGCGCTCAGCGGCCGCCCGGCTCTCGCTAATCTCGCCGCGCCTCTGCCCGCAGACTTGGCGACAAAAGGAAGTAGAGCGCCATTCCGCCGTTCATCGCAAGGCTCACGGGAACATTCCACCAGGTAATCGCCAGGCACAAGGCATACATGGAAGGGCCGATGAGGTAGCTCTTCGCGATGTGGCGCACGGCAGCATACTCGCGGTCCACGAGGTCGCGACGAATGGCGGTGGACAGCAGTAGATTGAACAGCAGCGCGATCGCCAGGTAGGAGCCGTTGTAGAGGAGCGCCGCATCCCGGAAGCCTCCCTTGCTCACGGCCTGGGCCATCACCAGCGTCGGGTAGGGAATCCAGACCACGCCCAGCAGCAGAAGCAGATTGCTGAGCAGGAGCATGTCATCTGATCGCCGCACGTGCGTGAACAGGCGATGGTGGTTGATCCACATGATGCCGATGAACAGGAAGCTGAGGAGAAATGCGGCAAAACCGGGCCACTGCGACAGAAGGCTGAGCCAGAACGAACCGTTGGGCGGTGGCGGCTTCAATTCGAGGACCAGGAGCGTGGCCGCGATGGAGAACACCCCGTCGGAAAAGGCCTCGATCCGGCCCGTCTCGTTGGTCATTGTTGCTCCGTTCTCAAGCCGCTGCGCACGCCGCGAGCCTTAGGGACAGCCGGGGTGTCGCGAATGGCAGGAGAATAGCAGACGGCTCGAGCGGATAGGCTTCGTAGCCGCCGTTGTTGAGGGAATCCAAGAAATCAGGTTGCGTTTGTGACGAAACGCACTCGTCAGATCACAATCGTCCGGTTTTTCTTCGTAATTTTGCCCCCCGTCATCCTCCGGATTGTCTGCTAGGCTACAATTCTGTTATGGGTGGTTTTTTGTCCACTCTCGTGAGGAAACCCCACCGAATGGCAACAGTCGTCCCCGCAAGCCCTTCTGAAACAACCGCAATTGTCGCCCCCAAGCCGATTCACGGCGCACCGTCCTCCTCGGCCTCCGTGGTGGTTAATGTGGTTCCCGCACGCGATCAGGTGCGCATGGGCAAGAAGGCGACCATCCCCTATGGTGTGAACTGGATCACCCTGGTGGCGATGAGCCTGTTCCATGCCGGCGCGCTGGCGGCGTTTTTCTTCTTCAGCTGGCAGCGGCTCGCTGTCGCGGCGATTCTCTACATACTTGCCATCAATGTGGGCATCGGCATGTGCTATCACCGCCTGCTGACGCACCGCGGGTATCACGTGCCGAAGTGGCTTGAGTACATCATGACGGTCTGCGCCACGCTGTCGCTCGAGGGCGGCCCGATCTTCTGGGTTTCCACGCACCGGGTTCATCACCAGCTCAGCGACCACGAGGGCGACCCCCACACGCCCAACGAAGGCGGATGGTGGGCGCACGTGGGCTGGATCTTCTTCGGAAAGTCGCTCCACGACCAGACCGAAGCCCTGGCCCGCTACTCGCCGGATCTTCGCAAAGACAAGTTCCACGTGTGGCTGAGCAAGTATCACTGGCTTCCCCTCGTGGCCAGCGGTGTGCTTCTGCTTGCAGGCGGCTGGATCTGGGGCGGATTCGTCAACGGCATGGCGATGGTTCTGTGGGGCGTGCTGCTGCGCGTCACGCTCGGCCTGCACACCACGTGGCTGGTGAACTCGGCCACTCACATGTGGGGCAGCCGTCGTTTCCCCACCAAGGACGGATCGCGCAACAACTGGTGGGTGGCGCTGTTGACCGGTGGCGAAGGCTGGCACAACAACCATCACGCGCATCCGGTTTCAGCGCGTCACGGGCTGAAGTGGTACGAGATCGACCCCAATTTCTGGGGCATCTGGATCCTGGCGAAACTCGGACTCGCGCGCAAGGTGAAGGTTGCGCAGTACGATCCGAAGGATCCCAAGCCGGCCGGAGCGTAAGACGAGGATAAGAGGATGAAGGAACTCAGTCCTTCATCCTCTTATCCTCGATAGGTTTTCCAGAAGAACCAAGCCGCCATCCCGAATCCAATCACGATCACCGTCGCGCGCAACACCGGCTGCGGAATATTCCGTGCCAACCGCGCCGAGGCATATCCCCCGATCGCGCACGACACCATCGCCAGCAGGCAGGCGTGCCACTCCACCTCGCCGCCCACCACAAAGATCAGGAACGCAATCCCGTTGGCCATCGTGGTCGCAGCCACCTTGAGCGCGTTGATCTCGTTCAGGTCCTCGAAGCCGAACACCGACAGCAGCGTGATGATCAGGAACCCGGCGCCCGCGCCGAAGTATCCGATGTAAAAGCACACGACGACCGTAAACAGAAACACCAGGGTGCGCCGCGGCTGCCGCGCCGGCCTTGTCGTCCGCTTCCAGCGCTCGATCCAGCGGAGTACAGGGCGGCTCAGCGCGAAGATCGTGGCCGCCAGCAGCAGCAGCCACGGCACCAGGTGCAGAAATGTGGTCTGGGGTGTATTCAGCAGCACCAGCGCGCCGGCCGTGCCACCGAGCAGCCCGGCCAGGCACATCGGCATCACCAGGCGCGAATTCTTCCGCATGTCCTGCCGGTACGCCCAGACGGACGTGAGCTGCCCCGGCCACAGCGCCACCGTGTTGGTTGCGTTGGCCTGCACCGGCAGCATGCCCGTTCCCAGCATCGCCGGAAACAGCAGGAACGACCCGCCCCCCGCTACCGCGTTCAACACCCCGGCAAGAAAAGCCGCAACCACCAGCCACACGGATTGCAAAGTCAAGGGGAAGAAACCGGCCTGAGCGAGCATGCACCTCCGATTGTAGAAGGCGCATGCATCGCCCCGGATCGCATGCTGGACCAGATCGCTTCAGTGTTTCGCCGCGACAAGCTCTCCCGCCGCCACCATCCCATCGAGCCGCACGTAACTCATCTCCATGCCCTTTTCCATGCCCGACGCCAGCATCATCTTCCGTGTTTCCGCATCGGGCAACGTCATGCGCATCGTCATCAGGGTCCCGTCGCCGTCCGGTGTGAACTCCGTCACGATGTGGTTCTCCGGCGTCGGGTCGGGCAGGTGCATCCGCTCCACGTGCACGATCTTGCTGTACGGCTGCAGTTCCAGGATCTCGCCGGTGATGTAGAAGCCCGGACGATTTTCATGGGCCCATTCGTAGCGGACTTTTCCGCCCGGCCTGGCTTCATTGATGCACACCGGCATCGTCCACCCTTCCGGCCCCAGCAGCCAGCGCTTGATCAGCTCCGGCTCCATGTGCGCGCGGTAGACCATCTCCGGCGAAGCGGCAAAGCGCCTCGTCACCACAATGTGCAGATCTCCTTCGGTCTTCAGTGTCATGCTCATCGCTTTTCCTCCTGTTCGTTTTCCGGCTTCGCGTTCATTTCCAACAAAACCTGATCCAGTCGCTGGTAGTTCTTTTCCAGCGCTCCCCGCAGCATCTCCAGCCACCGGTCGGCGGCTTCCACGCCCGGACGGGCCAGCCGGCAGGGGCGTTTCGTCCCCTCGACCCGCTGCACGATCAGCCCCGCGCCCACCAGCACCTTCAGGTGCCGGGAGATCGCCGGCTGGCTCATCGCAAACGGTTTGGCCAGCTCCAGCACCGTAGCCTCTCCCTGCGCAAGCCGGGCGAGGATCGCCCGTCGAGTGGGGTCGGCAAGGGCTGAAAACGTGGTATCCAGAATTTCCATAACAATTAAGTTATATAACTTTATGTTTATATATGTCAAGGACGGTTTTGCGGTTTGGGCTGTTCTAGAGAGGAGCGGCCTGGAGAGAGGCCAAATCCCGTGTCAGTCCGTGCACGCCCTCTCGTCCAGGGAGACCCCTGCTCATGGATATTGCCTTTAGAATCTGCAATATTCGATTATTTCTGATATATGACTCAAATAGACTCATATTTTATGCATCGTTTGTGCTATAGTGTCCATCAAAAGGGATGAAAAGTCGGGAGCCGGCTCCCCGCGAGCCGGGCCCGTCACCCCAAACTTCTAAAAATCATCGGAGGAACACAACCATGGCTATCAATCGTTGGGATCCGTTTCGTGAAGTGGTCGCCCTGCAGAATCGCGTCAACTCGCTGTTTCGCGAGATGAACGACAGCGACAGCCCCCTGACGACTGCCAGCTTTGTGCCGGCGGTCGATATCTATGAGGACAGCAAGAAGGTCGTTTTGAAGCTCGAAGTCCCTGGAATTGAAGAGAAGGACCTCGACATTCGCGTCGAGAACAACACTCTCACCGTCAAGGGCGAGCGCAAATTCGAGAAGGAAGAGAAGGAAGAGAACTTCCATCGCATCGAGCGCCGTTACGGCAGCTTCTATCGCGCCTTCACGCTGCCTTCCACGGTCGACGCCGAGCACATCAACGCGAGCTACAATGCAGGCGTGCTCAAGCTCGAGCTGAGCAAGAAGCCCGAAGCCCAGCCCAAGCAGATCAAGGTAAACGTAGGCGGCCAGAACCAGGTCGAGGCCCCCAAACAGGAGTCCGAACTGGTCGGCGCGCGGTAAGACAAACCAGTGGTCAGTGAACAGTGGTCAGTGGTCAGTCCCGCGCCGTCAAAGAGCGTTGTGCTCTTGAGCGTAAGGACTGGCAACTGACCATTCCTTTTCACATCCAATGAAATGCCCAGCTCGCTGATCGCTTTTCGCTCTTTCTGTTCACTGTTCACTTTTCACTTTTCACTGTTCACTGTTCACTGAGGTTCATACATGGCTATTCGTTGGGAAAAACTTACCGTCAAATCGCAGCAGGCAATGCAGCAGGCGCAGGAGCACGCGGCTGAACTTGGTAACCCCGAGATCCAGCCCGTCCACCTTTTGCTGGCCCTTGTTGAGGATCGCGAGGGCGTCATTCCCGCCGTGCTGGGAAAGATCGGCGTTCCCACCGAGCGGCTGGAGAGCGACCTTCACCAGATCGAGCAGAAGCTGCCCCGCGTCGCCGGCTCGTCCGCGCAACCGGGCGTCAGCAACGCGCTCTCGAAGATCATCGATCAGGCCTTCAAAGAGGCCGACCACTTCAAGGACGAGTACGTCTCCACCGAGCACCTTCTGCTTGCCGCCGCGCGCCAGAAAGGCGACGCCGCGCACGATGTCCTGGTCGCTGCCGGCGCCACGCACGAGGCCATCCTGCAGGCTCTCACGGCCGTGCGCGGATCGCAGCGCGTCACCGACCAGAACCCCGAAGGCAAGTTCCAGGCCCTGGAAAAATACGCCAAGGACCTGACCGAACTGGCGCGCCGTGGCAAGCTCGACCCGGTGATCGGCCGCGACGAAGAGATTCGCCGCGTCATCCAGGTGCTGAGCCGCCGCACCAAGAACAACCCCGTGCTCATCGGCGAGCCCGGCGTGGGCAAAACCGCAATCGTGGAAGGCCTGGCGCGCCGCATCGCCTCGGGCGACGTTCCGGAAATCCTCAAAGACAAGCGCGTCGTCTCCCTGGATCTTGGATCGATGCTCGCCGGTGCCAAGTACCGCGGCGAGTTTGAAGACCGCCTCAAGGCGGTGTTGAAGGAGATCGACGAGGCCAACGGCCAGATCATCCTCTTCATCGACGAGTTGCACACGCTGGTCGGCGCGGGCGCAGCCGAAGGCGCCATCGACGCCAGCAACATGCTGAAGCCACCGCTGGCGCGCGGCGAACTCCGCGCCATCGGCGCCACCACGCTCAACGAATACCGCAAGTACATCGAAAAGGACGCCGCGCTCGAACGCCGCTTCCAGATCGTCTACGTGGGCGAGCCCACCGTGGAGGACACCATCGCCATTCTCCGCGGCCTCAAAGAGCGCTACGAGGCGCACCACAACGTGCGCATCAAGGATTCCGCGATCGTGGCCGCGGCCACCTTGTCGAATCGCTACATCACCGATCGCTTCCTGCCCGACAAGGCCATCGACCTGGTTGACGAAGCGGCTGCGTCGCTTGCCATCCAGATCGGCTCCGTGCCCACGGAAATCGATCAGCTCGAGCGCCAGGCCACCTCGCTTGAAATCGAGCGCGCCGCCCTCAAGCGCGAAACCGACAAAAACAGCCTCGGCCGTCGCGAGGAAGTCGAACGCGAACTGGGCACGCTGAAGGAACAGATCACCGCCCTGCGCGCCCGCTGGACCCAGGAGCGTGACGCCATCACACGCGTCAGCGACGTCAAAAAGCAGATTGAAGCCCTGCGCTTCGAGATGGAGGAAGCCACCCGCCGCGGCCAGCTTGAGCGCGCCGCGCAAATCCAGTACGGAGAGTTGCCGCGCCTCGAAGCGGAACTGCGCAAGCTCAACGCCTCGCAGGACACCGCCAGCGAAAGCGCGCACCGCATGCTCAAGGAAGAAGTGGACGAAGAAGACATCGCCAAGATCGTCAGCAAGTGGACCGGCATCCCCGTCACCCGCATGCTCGAAGGCGAAGTCCGCAAGCTGGTGCAGATGGAAGAGCGCCTGAAGGAGCGCGTCGTCGGCCAGGACCAGGCGCTGACCGTGGTGGCCAACGCCATCCGCCGTTCGCGCGCCGGCCTCAGCGACCCCAAGCGCCCCATCGGGTCCTTCATTTTCCTTGGACCAACAGGCGTGGGAAAAACTGAAACCGCGCGCGCCCTTGCCGAATTCCTCTTCGACGACGAGTCAGCGATGATCCGCATCGACATGAGCGAGTACATGGAGAAGCACGCCGTCGCCCGTCTCATCGGCGCGCCTCCCGGATATATTGGCTACGACGAAGGCGGTCAGCTCACCGAAGCCGTGCGTCGCCGCCCCTATTCCGTCATCCTCTTCGACGAGATCGAAAAGGCGCACCCCGATGTCTTCAACGTGCTGCTGCAGGTGATGGACGACGGCCGTCTGACCGACTCCAAGGGACGCACCGTCGACTTCAAAAACACCGTTCTCATCATGACCTCGAACCTGGGCGCGGCCATGCTTACCGGCGACGCGCTCAAGACCGAGCATGACTTCGACATGGCGCGGGAGTCCGTGATGCGTGTGCTCCGCGAGCACTTCCGTCCCGAGTTCCTCAACCGCGTCGACGACATGGTGATCTTCCGCCCGCTGGGCCACGCGCAGATGAACGACATCCTCAACCTGCGCATCGTCGAGCTACAGAAGCTGCTTGAAGACCGCCAGATCTCGATCGAACTCACCGAGCCGGCGCGCCAATTGATCCTCGCGTCGGGCTGGGATCCGGTCTATGGCGCTCGTCCACTGAAGCGCGCGCTGCAGCGCATGGTGCAGGACCCGCTCGCCATGAAGATCCTGGACGGCGAGATCCACCACGGCGCCCACGTCAGAATCGACGTCGACCGCCGCAGCAACCAGCTCCGCTTCGAGCCCATGGGCCGCGAAGCCATGGCGTAAGCACCTGCGCCACCTGCGATGGGGCTGGCGAAAAAACCATCACGGGTGCCCCACCCCGGCGACGTCTTTGTTTTTGTCGCTAGGGTGGGATACCCGATCCCTCCCTAACGAATCCTTGCGGACCTCTATCACCTCCGGCTAGACTTCTGCGCATGCAAATCCCGCTCCCCCGCGCCCTCGCGCTCGCCCTCCTCATCCTGGCCGCCACCGGTCTCAACGCTCAGGACTGGGCCAAGACCCGCCTCGAAGCCTCTCCGCGCCACCGCGAATACGTCCCGCTCAAGCATGGCGATCGCACCGTCCAGGCTCTCGTCGTCTATCCCGAGGTGAAGGGTAAAGCAACCGTCGTCGTTCTCATCCACGAGATCTTTGGCCTCAGTGACTGGGCCAAGGAGATGGCCGACGAACTCGCCGGGCAAGGGTTCATCGTAGTCGCGCCCGACCTGCTAACTGGCATGGGACCCAACGGCGGCGGATCGAGCGCCTTTGCCAGCCAGGACGACACCGTGAAGGCGGTCTCGGGCCTCAATCCCGATGGCGTGCTCGCCGACCTCGACGCCGCCGCGGACTACGGCAAGCACCTCCCAGCAGGCAACGGCAAAATCGCGGTGGTCGGTTTCTGCTGGGGCGGATCGAAATCCTTCGCCTTCGCCGCCCACCGCAAAGACCTCTCCGCCGCCTTCGTCTTCTATGGCACCGGACCTGAAGACGTCACTACAATCACCGCTCCGGTCTACGGCTTCTACGCCGGGAACGACGCGCGCGTCGGAGCTACCATTCCCGCCACCACCGCGGCCATGAAAGCCGCCAACAAAACCTACGAACCGGTTACGTACGATGGCGCCGGCCACGGCTTCATGCGCGCCGGCGAAGATCCCGGCAACACCGTCCCCGGCAACAAGACCGCCCGCGACCAGGCGTTCGAGCGGCTCGTCAAGCAGCTCAAGCAGTTGAAATCTGCGCCCTCGGCAAGGATCGCCTCGCCATCCGGGACGCTTGCACGTGGCTCTCAACCCAGCTGCCACGAGCCTGCCCCCGCTACTCCGGCCGTCGCAACGATGTGACCGCGCGCAGCGTCGGTAGCGCCTTCGCTCGAGAGTGGTCCCCATGGCCCGCTACATCGTCAGCGCAATCCATAACGCCAGGCGTGCCCCGCCCTGAGTCCGATCTCATCGTATTCAGGGCGGGAAAGCGAAAGCCTTACTCCGCGCCCCGCAGCGCCGGCATCAGCCCCACGAATCCCCCCACAATCAGCGTCATCCCGATCAACATCCAGTTATCCAGGTCCCAGAACGCCAGAAACAGCGCGCATCCCAGCACGATCAGCACCACCCCGACGCGCGACACCCGCGGCAATCCCCACAGCACCAAACTCTGCGCCGCCAGCCCGATCATCGAAAGCTTTGCCAGCGTCGTGGTCAGCAGGAACGCCCCCTGCGGCGCCGTCATGCCCTTGAACGTCGCAATCGCTCCTTCCAGGTAGCGCGGATCCACCTCGCCAAGCCCGCGATAAAACGCCGTCCACATACCCAGCACGCCACCCAGGTAGATTGTGCCTGCCGCGGTCACGAACAGCGCCACCGCACTCAACCGCGGCCTCGCTCGGCGCGACACGCGGTAGAGCGCATACGCTGACACCAGCACGAACGGCAGCGCAAAATAGCCGAGAATGTGCGGATCGCGAAACAGCGACCAGTGGTTCTGCGCGTTCACCAGCATCGTGACCACCCTCGCCGGATCCCGCGGAACATAGTGCAGCTTGAAATGAAAGAAGTCCGCCGCGCTGCGAAAGTGCATCAGGAACACAATCGCGAACAACAGAGGAAAAATCATGACCGCGAACGACCCCAGCCGCCGCGAGTCTGTGCTGCTTTGAAGGTTGCTGTTCATCTCGTTCATGCATGGGATAATGGCGTGATCTTGACGGCTCGCGCAACCACATTCGCGCCCCGCGCTCACTTATGAAACAGAAATCGCAAAGTGTCTCGAAAACTCGCGATACCGACGCGCGCACCATCCGCACCCGCGCCGGCATCGACCATGCTTTCGTGATGCTGCTCTTCACCCGCGCATACGTTGCCATCCGCGTCAGCGACATCTGCAAGAAGGCAGGCATCGGCCGCGCCACGTTCTACGCGCACTACCAGTCAAAAGATGAGTTGCTGCAGTCGCAGCTTGTGCGCATCGCCATGCCCATGATCAAGCCCGGCGCCGGATCGCCATCGTTCCTCGATTGCCGCGATTTCTTCGCGCACATCCGCACCGCGCCGCAGTTGTTCCGCTCCCTCATGGGCGGTGGCGAGGGCTCAGGCTACCGCGCCGTCCGCGCCGCCCTCGAACAACGCCTCGACGACATCCTCACCAACCAGTTGCCGCCCACGGTCAATCTGCCGATTCCGCTCGTGAAGCGCTTTGTCATCTCCACGCTTCTCGCCGTGGCCGCACACGGCCTGCAGCCCAATGCGGTCGAGTCGAGCGAACAGATGCAGCGCCAGTTCGAGAAACTGGTCGGCGCCGGCCTTTCTTCCTGAGTGCCTTCGGTGGGTTACTTCCCCAGCGCCGCCTCAACCGCCGCGGTCACTTCAGGCGAGTCGGGCTTGGTTGCCGGCTCAAACCGCGCCACCGGCTTTCCGCTGCGGTCAAACAGGAACTTGGTGAAATTCCACTTGATATCCCCCGCAAACTGCGGATCCGACGACGGGTCAGTCAGGAACGTGTACAGCGGCGTCTTGTCGTCGCCCTTCACGCTCACCTTCGACATCATCGGGAAGCTGACGTTGTACTTGGTCGAGCAGAACTTCTTGATCTCCTCATTGGTGCCCGGCTCCTGCGACATGAAGTTATTCGCCGGCACGCCCACAATCACCAGCCCGCGGTCCTTGTACTTTTCATACAGCGACTCGAGTCCCGCGTACTGTGGCGTGTAACCGCACTTGCTGGCCACATTCACCAGCAGCACCACCTTGCCCTTGTAACTGCCCAGGCTCACATCCTGGCCGTCGATCGAGCGCATGGTGAAGTCATAAATGCTCTTCGTCGCCGCCCATCCCATGCTCGCCGCCATGCATAACATCAAAACCACACCCAGTTTGCGCATAACATCTCCTCATCTAGACTGGGTTCGATCATAACTGCCCACCCCACCGTCAATTGTCACTAAATCGTCAACTTCGCAAAGTACCACGCTTCTTAGACTGTGCTTCATCATTCGCAGCGCAGCGAGTTCATGGGGTCGGTGCGCATGGCTCGCCTCGCCGGAACATAACAGGCCGCTACCGCCGCCAGCAGCAACACTGCCGACACGCCGACGAGCGTCAGCGGATCGCTACGTCCAACCCCGTACAGCAGACGAGAGAAACTCGGCACCACGCGCACCAGCAACATCGCAGCCAGCGCGCCCACGCCCAACCCCGCTCCGGCCATGCCCATCCCCTGGCCAACGATCATCCCAAACACCTGCCGCCTGTCGGCCCCCAGTGCCATCCGGATCCCGATCTCCTGCGTCCGCCGCGTCACCGAGTACGACACCACTCCGTAGATGCCCACCGTCGACAACAGCAACGCCAGTCCCGCAAAAGCGCCCAGAAGCAGAATGGGAAGGTTCCGCGAGGCCATCGACTCCGACATCACTTCCTCCATCGTGCTCACGTTGAACACCGGCTGATCCGCCGCCGATGCGTAAACAACATTGCGAATCGCGCGACATCAAGTCCGCCGGTGGAACCGATGTCCGAACCAGCAGTTTCAGAGTGCGGAAGAAGTCCGTCACCATCGAATCCGGCAGTTGGTACACAGGGATATAAATTTGTCGCGGGTTGTACGTGCCAGGAATCGTCCAGTCCCCAATGGCGCACGTGTCCCACCACGCCCACGATGCGGGCCGCGCCCCAATGCCCAACCGTAAGCGTCTGCCCCACCGGGTTCTGCCCCGGGAAGAAAGTATGCGCAAGCACGCTGTCGATCACCACAACCTTGCCGGAGCCCATCGGTCCGCGGCCGTGAAAAACCTGCCCTGCAACAGCGGAATTCCCATCGTCTTCAGATAGTCGGGGCCGGTCCAGAAGTAGAGCGCGTGCGGCGCTTCCTGCAGCGAGGCCGGCCGTTGCGTGCCAATCCAGAAAGGTCCCGCCATTGTCGGCGCCGGTGAGCGGAACAATGTTCGTGAGATCGGCCGCTTCCACGCCCGGCACTTCGAGAATGCGCGCCAGCAGTTGTTGATAAGCCGCGCGCGTTCCCGCCGCCGTGCTCGTCAACGAGGGCGACAAGCCCACCTGGAATGAAACAACGTGCCGCGTGTCGAATCCCGGGTTCACCTGCCAAAGGTTGCGAACGCTGCGCAGCAGCAGCCCCGCGCCGGTCATCAGCACCAGCGTGAGCGCGAACTGCACCACCACCAGCCGGCCCAGCAGCGCGTTCCGTCCGCTCGTCGCGCCCCTCGCCCCCTGCTGCAACGCCCCCTGCACATCGGTCCTTGCCGATTGCAGCGCGGGAGCCAGGCCAAACAGAAACCCCACCACGACCGCCGCGACTAACGTGAAGAGCAGCACAGGCAGGTGCAGTCCAATATTTCCGGCGCGCGGCAGCGTGTGCGGCAGTGCGGCCAGCAACACGCGCAATCCGAAATCCAGCCACCGCCACGCCCAGGGCTCCCCCTGCCAGCGAAAGCACAAGGCTCTCCGTCAGCAACTGCCGCACCATGCGTCCCCGGCTGGCGCCCAGCGCCGCGCGAATTCCGAATTCACGCGCACGCGCCGTCGACCGCGCCAGCAGCAGGTTGGCAAGATTGGCGCACGCAATCAGCAGCACCAGGCTCACCGCACCAAACAGCAGCAGGATGGTTCCCTTCACGTCGCCGAGCATCTGCTGCATCAGCGACTCCACCGCCACGCCCACGCTGCGGTTGGCATCGGGATACTGGCGGTCGAGCTCCTGCTGAATCGCATTCATCTCGGCCTCAGCCCCGGCCCTCGTCATGCCCGCTTTCAGACGCGCCACAACCGCGATCGCATCCACGGAACGCTCGGCATATATCGCGGGCATATTCGGACGCAGAGGCGTGATCACGTCCGCGTCATCAAGAAAGTGGAAGCTGGGCGGCAGCACGCCGGTCACCGTAAAGCTCTTGCCATCCAGCACCACGGCTCGTCCCGCCACGTGCGGGTCCGCCCCGAACCGCTCTCTCCACAGCCGGTCGCTGATCAGCACGGCCAACGGCGCATTGGCCTGATCCTCGGCAGGAGTAACGTCGCGCCCGATCGCCGGCTTCACGCCCAGCGTCGCGAGAAAGCCAGACGATGCCCGGATGCCCACCAGGTGCTCAGCCCTTCCCGGAGCGGTGAGATCGAACTGATGAAACGTCACCGCGGACATGGCATCAAACCACCGCGAAGTGCGCTCCCAATCCTCAAAATTCGGGTAGGAAACATCGAGTTGGCGAACACCCGGCCGGGTCTCCCACAGGAACATGAGGCGATTGGCTCGCGGAAACGGCAGCGGCGCCAGAATCACCCCCTGCACCACGCTGAACATTGCGGTGTTCGCTCCAATGCCCAGCGCCAGCGTGAGCACCGCAACCACGGTGAAGCCGGGACTGCGAGCCAGAGTGCGCAAACTGAAGCGGAGGTCCTGCATGAAAATGGCCGCGCCGCCGCGCCAGCCGGCAATCCGCACGTGCTGCCGTGGCGCCTCGGTCGCTCCTTCGCGAGACGATCCGGCTGATCGCTCGCTCGATCTCCTCAACAGTCCCATCTCGGTCTCCTTTTCGGAGCGCTCCATGATAGCGCGGGAATAGTATCCTTTTCGATCGACTTTCTTGGGCACGCTATGGACTTACTGCCGCGAGGACAACTCTCGGACGCTCGCCGCATCTAACCGCCCATTCGGGTGGGTTCCCATGACAATTCGAGCGCATTTATCAGCCAGGATTGTATATTTTGCAGTCGCTTTCGCTTTAGTCGGGTGTGGCGCAGCGCATACCAACCAGTCGGGGCCGGCCCCGGCTGGTAGCCCGGTAAGTTCCCCCACCGCACCCGCGGTCAGTTCCTCCGGGCAGCAGGTCAACGGCGACGCGCCCAACCGCATTCAAAGCGTGCAGTTTACCCAGGCAATGGATCCCTCCACGATAACCGCGCAGTCCTTCTATGTAACCGACGCCACCGGTGCTCGGGCCGCTGGTGCCATCACTTACAACGCAGCTTACCAGATAGCCGGCTTCACTCCCAACCCGCCACTTAGGAGTAATGCAACTTACACACTCACCGTCACCACCGCCGTGACTAACATGGTCGGCGTCCATCTCGCCGCTAACTACACTTCTAGCTTTACGACCAGGCCCGATCTCGACTTATCTCCGGTGTATGTCGCTTCCGTAACACCTGCGGCTAACTCCGAGTGCGTCGATCCGAGCACTCCCATCACCATCACATTCAGCGAAGGCATCGATCCGGCCACTCTAAACACCGCCAATGTAACTGTGACAGGGCCGGGCCAGGTCGCCATTCCGATCCATCTCGCTTACGACGAGGGCACCAGCGTCGCAACTGTCACGCCCCAGCAGTCTCTGCCCGCGGGACTCATCACTGTCGTTGTGCAGAACGTAGCCGACGCCGCTGATGTTCCCATGCAAACACAGTACGGTTGGCAGTTCTCTACCAATTGCAGCGTAACAGGCGGAAACGTTGGCTCCGTCCTTGCCACCATCGATACGCCTGCGGCGCCCGCCGGCCTTGTCATCGATGAAGCCGCAAAACTCGTCTATGTCACCGCCGGAGTGAATCTCCTCATCATCGATGAGTCGAGCAATGCCATCATCGACAGCATTCCCGTAAGTTCCAGTTCACAACTCGCCGGGCTGGCTCTCGACACCGCAACGTCCAATCTTTACATCGGCGGCACCACTGCACTCTACGTATTCGATACCCGATCCCGCCAGGTAAGCGCCACGCTGCCCATTCCTGCCGTATCGGTTGGAGTCAACATCGATACGAACAAGGTCTATGTCTCTAACTTCAATTCCACCGTATACGTGGTGGACGGCGCCACCAACAGCGTCCTCTCGACCATCCCTATTCTTGGCATCCTTCAGAACCTTGCCGTCAACTCCTACACCAACCGCGTCTACGCCGCGGTGCAGGACTTCCCGGGGCAGGTCGTGGTCATCGACGGCAACTCGGACAACGCTCTCACCACCGTAAATGCGGGCGGCAATCTCACATCTAACGTCGCGGTCGATATCTCCAGCAACCTCATTTACACCGCCGACGAGCAAGGAACCGTTAGTGTCATCGATGGCGCCACAAATAAGCTCACCAAAACCATCCAGGTTCCCGGAGCGCCAGCGGGCCTCGCGGTCGATCAGGCTACGCATCGCGTCTATGTCACAAATGGCAACGAGCTTCAGGTGATCGACGGCGCTGCGGGAACGCTCATCGGTTCGATTACCGTGGGTCCTGATCCTCAATTCGATGCGACCGACTCGAACGCCGGCCTCCTCTACGTTGGCAATGTGCCTCCTTACGGAAGTGCCTCGCCCAGCGTAACCGTGGTCAGCACCCACTAATCCCGACCTGCTCCTGTCAGATCACGGCCTGGCCAACATTCGCCACCGCTTGTTATCGCAGTCGCGAAATGAAAGCGTTCAACTCGCGCAGCACGTCCGCCTCGTTCGACAAAAATACATAATGGTGCGCGCCTGCCAGCGTAATCACGCGCGCCGCCGGGACGCCGTTCTTCACCGCGTTCTCCTGCTTCGTGACGAGCGACGATAATTGCGTGGAGTACGCCTTGGCTTTTGCGCGCACCTCGGGATCTGTATTCTCATCCACCCAGGTGCCCTGTCCGTGCGGGTTGGCAAAAATGATGAGTGCCGGAGCCGGAATGGCGGTGAACTTCTTCCCGCCCGAAATCACCGACATCAGCATCGCCCCGCCCGGCTGTTTCCGATCGCTCCCGACCGCGCCGGCGGGCGTCGAATCCCGTTGCTGGCGAAGTTCAGCCTCCGGAAACCGGAATCCGTTCACCCGCTCATAGTATTTCGCGAGCGCGTTGAAGCTGGCCTCGTCAGCCTCGCTCGGCCCCGGCGGCTGAGGGGCGTGAATCCCCTGCAACTCCATCACATTGGCGCCCTTGCCGTTGTCGAATGCGTAGGAGTACGCGGCCTCCAGGTATACCAGGCCTGCAATTCTCTCCGGGTGGCTGTTCGCAACCGCACTCAGTTCCGCTCCCGCAAACGAGTGGCCTACGAGAACAGGCCTTTCGAGTTTCAGCGCGTCCATCACCGCCAGTACGTCCGCCCCGAGCCGTTCAGCGCCAACCTGCGGTTCGGCGAAACCCGATGCCCCGAATCCCCGCCGCGTGATCCCGTACACATGGCAATGCGCCGTGAGCTTGGGCGCGAAGTCATCGAAGATATGCGCCGTATTGCCGCCCCCGGCCAGCAGCACAACGGCTCGGCCGGAGCCACCCCAGTCCAGCACTTCCAGCTGAACATTTTTGTCCACCGTCACAAATTGCGCCTGGTGCGGCGAGGGATCCTTCCACGGCGCCGTGTTTTGTGCGGTGAGAAGGCCGGCGAACAATGCGAGGAAGACAACGCTTGCCTGTCGGCACAATGAGGGCATGGGGCGAACCACTCCTATACCCACGCCCTACGCGGACCCACCTCATGGTGTTCCCTGCAAAGGCAACCTTTGCGCTATTTCTCGCGCAGGGTCGGAAAACACGAAACGGGCGGCGACTATGAAGCCTTGCGCTTCTGCTCCGCATCTCGCAGCGCTTCGTGGATGATCATTTTGAGGTAAGTCTGATAGCGCAATCCGCGCTCGGCCGCCTGCTCGCGCGCCTTGGTAATGTCCTCGGGATCAAGGCGGATGGTAGTAGTGGGCGTTGGACGCGGCTTTCTGGAAAGGTATGCCGCGCTCGGCGAACAGGCGTCTTACGCCGCCTCGACCCAAGCGCCCTTCTTTCGCAGCTTTATGAAACTCTCCAGCAAACCTTATGCCGGTTCGCGTACCACCACTTTGCTTCCTCGGCTTCGGATTCTCGAATCTTGGGTACCTTCAAATCGTTCAACGATTGTTCAGCCTTCGTTTTGAGATAGAGGAGCTTGTCGATACTTCTCCGCTTCGTAGGCAGTGACCACCCGAATCTTCTCGTCGCGGATTGTGATCACCACATTCAGGATGCGTCCGCCATCTGTTTCTCCCAAATAAGTCCACCGTTCTTCCCCATCGACATCCGGGTCAAGTGAACTTCAAGAGGACCGTTCAGGAGAACATGTTCGGCCTCATCAGGCGCAACATCGTGCTTCGCGAAATGATCGATATTTCCGCGGTCCCAACCAAAGTTCAAATTGTCCATCGTCTCTCCAACGAATGACCACTTACGCACAACTGTCTCGTTGTCGAGCCCTTGAATTGTCTCCTCTTCGCCTCGAGGACGACGGTCAGGTGTGCTCTACGTGGGAAAGCTTTCGGTTGCTCCTCGATTCTACGGAGTCGCCCAAATGGAGTTCCGGTTGGGTTCGAAATGCCGGCCAAGTCCTTGCGTTATTGTAGCTACTGTGTAGCTATGTTGCAACTACTGCCTCAACTCCACCAGGGTCGCCCCCTGTCCGCCTTCGTTCTGCGGAGCTTCGGCTATCGTTGCCACGTGTGGGTGGCCTTTCAGGAAATCCCGCACCCCGCGGCGCAGAATGCCCGCGCCGTGGCCGTGAATCACCCGCACCCGCGGCAGCCCCGCCAGGAACGCCCGGTCTAGATACTTCTCCAGTTCTTCCGTCGCCTCATCCACCGTGCGCCCGATCAGGTTGATCTCCATGCGCATGTCGTCGGTGTTGGCGCTGGTCACCGAAACCACCACGTTCTTCTGCCGCCGCGCCGCAGCAAGCGGGTCAGGTTTCGGCGTGGCCGCTGCAACTTCCGAACGCGACACTTCCGAGAGATCGTCGCGCTTGACCCGCATCTTGATGGGTCCGAGCGCCACTTCGAACACATCTTTCTCCACCTCGCGCTGCACCACCGCGATCTTGTTCATGGACTTGATACGCACCTGGTCGCCCGCCGCAACATGTCGTAGCACATGCGGCTGGGCGTTGGCGTCGCCCTGGTCCGCGCCGGTGCGATGCGCCACGACCGTCTGGTTGAAGCTCTCCTGGAACTCGCGCCGCAGGCGGTTGATGCGCCGCTCCGCTTCCTTCGAGAGTTTCTGTTGCGCCGACCGATCCTCGATGGCGCGGACGTTCTCGCGCATCTGAAATTCGAATTCCTTCATCAGCGACGCGAGCTTGGTTTCAAGCTCCTTTGTCCGGTTGCGCAGTTCCACATCACCCTCGCGCGCCAGTTTCGCCCGCTGCTGGTTCAGCAGGTACTGCTGCTCGCGCGCCGCCTTCCGCTCTTCTTCAAGATCCGTGAGCTCTTTATGCAGACGGTCGAGAAAGCGCGCGATATCCACCTGCTGCGAGCCGAGCCGCTGCCGCGCCGCGCCGATAATCGTGGCGTTGAGGCCAAGCCGTTCTGCGGTCGCAATGCCCGCCGATGCTCCCGGCACTCCCAGCCGCAGCTGGTAGTTGGGCACCATCGTGACCTCATCCACGCCCGCCGCCGCGTTCAGCACGCCGCGGGTGTTGGCCGCGTACACCTTCAGCGACGTGTGGTGCGTCGAGATCAGCGACCACGCGCCGGCACTCAGAAAGAATCCGGCCACCGCAACAGCCAGCGCCGAGCCTTCCTCTGGGTCGGTAGCCGAACCAAGCTCGTCGAGAAGCACCAGCGAGTGGGTGTCCGCCAGTCGCGACAGACGGTCGAGGTTGGTGATGTGGGCCGAGAAGGTGGACAGCGCCTGCTCGATCGATTGCGCGTCCCCAATGTCGGCCAGAAAGGCGTGGAATACAGGGAAACTGGCCGCGGCGGCAGGGACCGGGATACCGGCCTGCGCCATCATCGCCAGCAGGGCCGTGGTCTTGAGCGTCACCGTTTTGCCGCCGGTGTTCGGTCCGCTGATGATCAGCTGGCGATGCTCGTCGGTCAGTTCCAGCGTCAGCGGTACGACTTTGCCTCCTGTCGCCCGGAGACGTTTCTCGAGCAGCGGGTGGCGGGCGGAATTCAGGTTCAGCCGATCCGGCGTTATGACCGGTGCGACGCAATCGTAATCGCGGGCGAAGCGGGCGCGGGCCAGCAGGCTGTCGACCAGCGCCAGCACGCGCGCGCCAGCCACCAGCGCGTGGGCAAAAGTGCCCACCTGGCGCGTAAGGGCCACAAAGATGCGGTGAATCTCGGCCTGCTCGTCTTCCAGCAGGCGGACCAGCTCGTTGTTCTGCTCGATAGTTTCGAGCGGTTCCACGTAGACGGTAAGGCCGGAGGAGCTGGCGCCGTGGATGACGCCGGTGACCCGGCGCTTGAGTTCGCTGCGCACGGGGATGACGAAGCGCTCGCCGCGGATGGTGATCAGGTCTTCCTGGGTCGACCCATCCGACGAAAGCTTGCGGAGGGCGGCCCGGAGGCTTTCTTCGATCACCCGCTGCTGGCGCTCCTGCTCGCGGCGGATGCGGTTAAGCTCCGGGGAGGCGTCGTCGGCGAGCGAGCCGTCGGGCTGTATCTTGCGCTCGATTGACTCCGCCAGCGGCCGCAGGCTGGTGGTCAGGTCGGCTGACAGCTCGGAAAGCCCGGGTAGCTTGCCGGCGAGGCGGGCCGGGGGCGTTTGCAGCAGCGCCTGCCAGGCGGCGATGTCGTTGGCGAGGCGGGCGATGGATTGCAGTTCGGCGGCCTCGAGAGCGGCTTCGGGAATTCCCGCCTTGGCGGCGAGCTGCGTGGGGTCGAAGAGGCCGCCGAGAGGGATGGAGACCTGTTCTTCCAGCAGCAGGCGGACTTCGGCGGTGAGCTGGTGCTGGCGAGCGATCCAGGGCTCGTCGGTAGCGGGCTGGAGGGCCAGGATGGCGGCGCGGCCTACGGGCGAGGCGGCAAAACCGGCCACCAGGGCCAGCAGCGGCTCCCACTCGAGGGAGGCGTAGTCGGCGTGGGCTACGGGAGACGGGATGGGATCGAGTAACGGCATTGCTTCCTGCCTGAAAAACCTGTAAGGGCACTTTCGCGCGCAAATAAAAAACGGCTTAGTCTTTTCAGTTCATCAGCTTAGAGCCCGTTTTGGGGGGATTTTGTGCTGACCGTGATTTAAATCACAAAAGGCAGTTGCCAGATGATAGTTGACAGAAAACGGATAGGGAATAAAGGGCTCACCGAGGGCTCGACAGACTGGTACAGCGGTGACTTCGAATTGAGCTTTTAGTGCCATTAATTCAAGTATGGCAGGATCGAATAATTAATCACTAATTGGGGCAAAGTTTTTTGCGCTGATTCTAAAGGTGGTTACAAACTATTTTTGATTTTGCCTCTTGACAACGATTTTTCCACAGGCAAGAAGAACAGTCAGTGTGCAGTGATGAGTGATCAGCGGCCCAGGCGTCGCCCGGCTGTATTTCGCTTCCGAACTTCAGCTCTCGATAGTCGATCCCGGGGGCGGTAGATTTTGCATGCTTGCTTGGCGAAATTACCGAGCATGGGTTCACAGTGTGGGAAATGGGTGGGGAGGATGGGTTGTCGAATGTTCTGGCAGGGGGCTTGAGGGTGCGCTTGGAGGCCCAGTGAGGACGGAAGTGGACTGGACTGGTCGGTTCAGTTTCATAGACTTAGCGGGGGGGTGAGAACTCGGAGTTTCCGTGGTTGGCAGATGCGTGGTTGGCAGATGTGAGAGGGCCGAGAAATTCTGGCGGAGAAGCTGCCAATTTCGGAGATCGGCCATCCGGGTGCATACCAAACTGCAGGGTTACCCTTTTCAAAATTCATATTGATGGATAGAGGATTTCGCATGTTGAACGCATGTTTGTGGGTGCGCCGGGGCGTTGTGCCGGCGCTGGCTTTGGCGATGACGGCTGGGATGATGGGATGCGCGAGCAAGGAGCAGAAGGCGCTGGAGCAGGCGAAGAGACAGGCGCTTTCCTCCGGCCAGCCGCAGCAGGTCTCAAGCGTGGACAAGGACGGAAACACCACGACCATCGTGGTACAGCCTCCGGCAGCGGGACAGAAGGAACCGACCGTGGTGACGACAACCGCGCCGCCTCCGGCCGGAGTTCCCAAGCCCTCGCCCAAGGGGCCGACGGTTTCGGCTCTGCAGGACGGGTCGCAAGCTGACGGGTCGCAAGCTCAGAATCAGTCCGGATCCGCGGCTTCGGCCCAGGCGGCGCCAGGGGGGCAGCCACCGTCGAGTGGGCAGGCTACGCCGGAGCCTCCGGCAGCGGTCAGCGTTCCGGCGGGGACGACCCTGGCGATCCGGGTTGATCAGTCGATCAGCGTAAAGCACAGCCGAGCGGGCGACACCTTTACCGGTGAGGTGGCGGAACCGATTGCAGCCAGCGATGGCAGCGTGCTGGTTCCGAAACTGGCGCGGGTGCGCGGCCGGATCGACGAGGCGCACCGGCGCGGGCATTTCAAGGGAGCTTCGGAGCTGGAACTGCGGCTGACTTCGATCCAGTTGCAGGGAAGGGAGTATCCCATTGAGACGGCGGACCTGGCGGAGCGCAAGAAGGGTAAAGGCAAGCGCAGCACAGCGATGATTGGCGGCGGCGCGGGGCTGGGGATGCTGATTGGCGGACTGGCGAGCGGGGGAACGGGTTTGCTGATTGGCGGGCTGGCCGGTGGCGGGGCAGGAACCGCGGCTGCGGGGCTGACCGGGAACCGGGACCTGACGATTCCGGCGGAATCGGTGGTGCGGTTCAAGCTGGCGCAGGATTTGGTGGTCAGGGAAGCGCGATAAGGCCCAGGAGTGGAGGTATCCCCCATCTCCAACGGTAGGAGATGGGGCACCCCGGCGGCCACTGTAAGTTGGCGAGTTGACGGTGCATAGCACGAACGCGGGCCTTGCGGTCCGCGTTCGTGCTTTCACTCTTGATGGTTGTTGGTCGATTGTCCGGGATAAATCCCGGACCTACCATACCCTCCGCACCGTGCCCTTGCGGCTGGGCTGCTACTGGTTTGCTTTCAGGATGTCGCTGGTCCAGCGTTCTCCGGCGGCTCGCAGCCAGCGAGCCGAGTCCTCGTTCACATAATCAGCGTAGAGGTAGGCAAACAAAACGCGGTTTCGGCAGCGCAGAAAGAAGACGCCGATAATCTTGGAGATCGTGGTTGGATGGCCGGGCGACACCGGGATACCCGTCGATTGCGCCTTGAGAACCGTTCCAAAGCCGGCAGCGTTTGGGTTGGCAAAAAGGACCCCTAGCGAGACAGGCTTGTCGAAGGAGATCCTGGCATTGTCGAGATCGAGCGACTTGAGGCGGCGGTTGAAGTCGTCGGTGTTCTGCCGGGCGTATCCGGCGACGGAGGTGTCGAAGCTATTGGCGACGGAGTCGAGGATCTGCTTGAAGTCGGCGTCGTTGATGTCTTTGGACTCGGCTTCGGTGGGAACTTCGACGACGGCGACGGGCGAGGGCGTGAAACCGGGTTGCGATGCTACTTTCTGCAGGTCGGCAACGGGGACGAAGCCGGTGATCAGGCGGTTGTCAGGCGGAACAAACTGATCGAGAAAGACTTTGCCTGCCGCAGGAACCACTACGAGGTCTTTGGAAGGCGAGGGAATGGTGATGGAGACTCCGCCAATTGGATAAACCTGGGGCATTGCGGACGGCGCGGTTGCGGCTTGCGCAATGAGAGCGGGCGGAAGCAGGGCGAGGAGCGCAAAGTCCGAGGATGAAGAAGGACCTGGGAGCTCTTGATCTTATAGAGATGTTTTGACGGGCGTTGGAGCGGAATTGTCGAGCGACAGGGCGCGGAAGCATTGGAGCTCCTTGACTCAAGGGGGGAGTTTCCAGAGTAAACCAGCTGCATGAGAGATGGATCACGGAAGGCTATAGGGACGGGGTCCGGCATCGAAGGGAATAGCGACTGCTGCACAACCGAGACTGGCGATGCCTCAAGAATCCATTCAGCAACATATCGAGATGATCGCGAAGCACGAGCAGGAGTTTCTGGAGCGGCGGACGCGCTCGGAGCGGCTGGGGGATCTGATTGCCGGGGCGGCCGGGAACCTGACGTTTGTCTGCGTGCACCTGGTGATCTTTGCGATTTGGATCGGGATGAATCTGTGGCCGGGGGGATGGCACTTCGATCCGCCTCCGTTCTCGCTGCTCGGGACCATCGTGGCACTGGAGGCGATTCTGCTGGCCAGTTTCATTCTCATGCGGCAGGTGCGGATCGGGCGGCGCTCCGAGGAGAGGGAGCACCTGATGTTGCAGTTGATGCTGCTGACGGAGAAGGAGATTACGGCGGTGCTGGACCTGAACCGGGAGATTGCGCGGCAGATCGGTCTGGGGCGGGCTGCGGATCATCCGCTGATGGAGGAGTTGAGCCAGCATACGTCGATTGACGATGTGACGCAGAATATTCGGGAGAGTTTGCCGGGGACGGAGTAACCGGGCTACGATCTCCGGTCAGGCGGCACGAGGGAACTTGTCGATCCTGGGACGCTTGCGGCGGGCGGCGTGCCAGAGATCGTATTGCTGTTGAAGATCGAGCCACACGCCGGGTTCGGTGCCGAAGGCGTCGGAGAGCCGCAGAGCCATAGCCGCGGTGAAGGAAGCACGCCCGTTCAGGAGCCGGGACAGGGTAGAACGGGCGACGCGCAGCCGTTTCGCGGCCTCGCCAACGGGAATGGCGCCGAGGTATTCGCGCAACAGTTCGCCGGGGTGGGGAGGGTTGTGCATCGAGGGCATCGGAAGCTCCTATCGTCCGTGATAGTCCTGGTAATCCACGAGGATTGCGTTCTCTCCGTCAAATGTGAAGGTCATTCTCCAGTTTCCATTCACCATGACGGACCAATGATTGGTCAAATCTCCCTTTAAGGGATGCAGCTTCCATCCGGGAACATTCATTCGTGACGCGTCTTTGGAAATATTGAGAGTAGCGAGTTGAATGCTCAGCTTTTTCGCGTGGGCGGGTTGAATCCCCGCCTTGCTTCCGGTATAGAAGAACTTCTCCAGCCCGGCATGCCGGAACGACTGGATCATGCCAGCAGTGTAGCGTGTAGCGCCTCACGCGTCAAGAATCAGGTTGCGGGAATTCTCCGCGAAACGATTCCCGGAAGAGGTTGCGACGCGCGCAGAAAGAAACGCGGACCATGCGGTCCGCGTTCGTGCTTCATTCTGAATTGTTGACGGTTGAATGTCCGGGATGAATCCGGACCTGCCGCACCGGCGTCCCATTCGAGGCCAATCCGGGATCAGCTCGTCAGCGTTCGTGCTGTCCCATCCTTGCGACACAAACAAGTCGCAAGGATGGGGCACGGAAGTTTCAGGCTTTGGTGAGGACCGGGCCGCCTAGCTTCTCGGCCATCAGGTCGTTGGCGTGGGCGAAGAAGTCTTCCTTGCTGATTTTGCCGGCGTCGACGTCGGCGAGGAGGGCCTTCTGGGCGATGTACTCCTTATTGACGATGCCGGCCTTGGACTGCAGCATGCGCCACGCCTTGCGGCGCTCGACGCAGAACATGACGAGCTGACGGCTGAGGGCGCGGTACTCGGTCTTGCCGTTTTCTTCGAGCGTGATGTAGACGCCGAAGTCAGGGATGAACGAGCGGTGGGTCGGATCGAGATAGCGGCGGTAGACGACGTCCTGCTGGGTGATGCGGACCAGCATGTTGTCGAGCGGAATGAGCTTGGCAAGTTGCTCCGGCTTGACCTTGCGGAGGTGGTTGCGGAAGCGGGCTTCGGTGGTGCACCAGTGGGCGACGGTGTAGCGGCGAGTTTCGCCGGAAACCTTGTCCTTGGTCTCGTACCAGTCGAGGTCGATGGAGGGGTTGCCCTTGATGTCGAGGGCTTCCTGGTAGGTTTCGCCGAGGCGCGGGTTGAAGACGAACTCGGGAACGCCGCGGGAGTCGCGAACGCGCTGGGCCTGGAAGAGGGCCATGTCGTCGGCGACGCCGTGCTCGGGCTGGCAGGTGGTGAAGCACTGCAGGAACATGGTGCCGCGATACTCGAGGCCGTCGAGGATGGCGCGGTAGAGCTTGGGGGCGTTGGCCATGGATACCTGGGCGACGAAGGGCGAACCGTGGCCGGCGAGGAAGGTTTCGGCGACGGTCTTCTTCTCCGTGTTTTTGCCCTGGGTGGCGGCGCCGAAGACGTTCATGTCGTTGCCGCCGAGCATGGGGGTGGAGTCGGAGTTCTGGCCGCCGGTGTTGGAGTAGACCTGGGTATCGAGCATGAGCGTCTTGACGTTGGGACGGTTCTGCAGGATGACCTTGGACATGTTCTGGTAGCCGATGTCGCCCATGCCGCCGTCGCCGCCGACGACCCAGACCTTGGGGAGCTCGACGATCTCCTGGTCGGTCATCAGGGCGTCAGTGAAGTGCGAGAACTCGTAGTACTCGCGGGGGCTGACACCTTTTTCGCCGGTGAGGAGGATGTCGGCGAGGCGCTCGGGGAGGACGGAGCGGCGGGCGTGGTCGACGATGAAGCTTTCGCCCATGAGCCAGCCGACGGTGACGCCGTCCTGGAAGAGGGAGTTCATCCACGGATAGGGGTGCGGGTTGTTGGGGGTGGTGGAACCGTAGACCGTGTTGCAGCCGGTGTGAGCGGCCATGGCCATCACAGACATTCCATTCGCCAGGCGGCCGTCGATGGGCTGCAGGCTCTTGTGGTTGAAGGCCTCGGTCAGCAGGACGGCGGCGATGGCCTCGACCATCTGGGCGTCGCTAATGGGGCCGTTGGCCTTCTCGTAGGCGGCGATGCGGGCCTTGGTGTCGTCTTCGTCTTCACCGCCGAGGCCCATGACGAGGTGCGCGATGGACTGGCGGAGGAGTTCGTATCCGGCAAGGTCCTTGCTCTTCAAGACAGCGAGTTTGGCGACGCCGGTCTTCTCGAGGTCGCCGGCTTTGCCGACGAAGCGATCGGACTTGGCGTGGTAGACGGGGCGCATGTACGCCTCGGTAACCGCGGCGATGGAGCGGAGGACCGACTTTTCCCCGCAGCCGGCGCAGGCGCCGTCGCCGGAGACCAGGGCGTCGTAGTTGCGGCGCACCATGAGCATGTTGCGCAGCGTCGCGGTCTTGGAATCGGCGGGGTTGGCGTTGTTGTAGAGGCCGAGGTATTTCTGCGAGGTGTCGGGCAGGAGGTTGAGGAAGGCGGTGCCGGTTTCGTGCTCGGTGTTGACTTCCTCGGTTTCCTGCACCATGCGCAGGGCCTGGTGGTCGCCGCAGGCGGTGACGCAGGCGGCGCAGCCTTTGCAGAGGTCCGAGACAAAGATGCTGAAGACGCCGCCGGAGCCGGGGGTCTTGCGCTCGGGCGAGGAGAAGATGGCGTTGACCTTCTGGTAGGCCATCGGGACCTTCTCGATGATGGCGTAGAACTGCGCCTTGGCTTCGGTGCGAGAAGCCGTCGACGGACTCGGTGACTTCGCGGAGGATCTTCTGGATGGGGGTGCCGGTCTTGATTTCGGCAACCATGCGCTGGCGGGTCTGCTTCTCGATTTCGGGAAGCTTGCCGATCATTTTGCGGCGCTCGGCGGGATCGGAGACATAGCGGGTGATGGCCGTCGAGAGCATGGTGGACAGGTCCTGCGAGGTGTTGGGCAGGGCGGTGTCGGGGCAGACCGAGATGCACTCCATGCACTGGGTGCAGTTTTCGGGAATGTAGAGCGGGGTTTCGCGGCGGGCGACGTACTTGGAGGCGGTGTCGCCGGTGGCCGCGGCGATGACGCCCATGGCGCTGAGGGGGGTGGCGGGCTGGTCGTAGCCGAGGCCGGCGCGGAATTCGGCGTCGAAGGCGGCGATGGTGGCGACGGGCGGGCGGGCCGCCTGACCCTCGGGGGGTGGGGTCGTGCGGCAGCCGCCGGTGGTGCAGGTGGCCCCGGCGCCGCCTTCGGCAGCGTAGGCGGGGACTTCTTCGAGGATGGGCAGGAGGGCCTGGCCGCGGAGGGAGGAGCGATCGGCCGCCGCGACATCGCCAATGGCGATCTCCTTGACGCGCTCCCAGCCCTGGAGCATGACTTCCATGTTGGACTGAACTACGGCGTCGCCCTGCTTGCCGAATTTCTTGACGTATTGCTTGTGAACGACTTCCTTGAACTGGTCCTTGGTGATGCCGAACTCGTCGAGCAGGCCGGAGCAGGCGAAGAAGGCGCCGAGGAAGGCGTTGCCCTGCATGCGGAGTTGAAGGTCGCCGCGGTTGGTGGCCTTGCGGGCGATGTCGAAGCCGGGCAGGGTGAAGACCCGGATGTTCTTCTCGATGATCTGCTTGCGAGCCCAGATGGGGAGGTTCTGCCAGGCGCGCTCGCCTTCCTCGTCGGACTCCCAGACGAGGCTGCCGCCCTCCTGCATGCCGTCAAGGGGGTTGCAGTGGGTGAAGGCTTTGGGATCGCAGCAGAGAACCGTGGTGACGTGGCGCAGGTCGCAGTTGACGCGAATGCGCTCTTTGGCGGCGACCATGAAGTAGCTGGTGGGGGCGCCTTTCTTCTCGGAACCATACTTCGGGTTGGCGCTGACGTGGATGACTTCCTTGGGATTGCCCAGTTCGTCGGTCAGGCCGTCGCGCTCGAAGAGCAGGTCGTTGAGATCACCGAGGATGGCGCCGAGGTTTTTGCCGGTGGTGATGGCGCCCCATCCGCCGATGGAGTGGAAGCGGACGGCGACGGCTTTTTCGGGGAGCAGGGAGGGTGCCTCGTCGCCGACGACGGAGTAGGGGTGGTCGATGCCGAGGACGATGAAGTTTTCGCCGTCGGAAAGGGTCTTGCCGTCTTTGCGGGCGCGGCCGGCGGTGGCGTACTCGTAAGCGCCGAAGATGTGCTCAGGGCGGAAGTCGCGCGAGCCGAGGCCGTAGGTACCGGCGATGATCTGGGGAACTTCTTCGAGGGAGAGCTTGGGGAGACCGGCGGTTCCCTGGACGGCCTTGGAGATCGCGGTGCGGATGTCTTTGCCGAGGGGGTTGTCGGGCGAGAGGGCTTCGTCGGTGCGCTCGAGGATGATGATGTTTTTCTTGCCGCGAATCGCTTCCACGATGGCTGCCTCGGGGAAGGGGCGGATGACGTTGACATGGATGGAGCCGACGCTGGAATTACGGGTCTGCCGGAGGTAGTCGACGGCGGCCTCGATGTTTTCTGCGGCGGAACCGAGGGAGATGAAGACGGTGTCGGCGTCCTCGGTTTTGTACTGGGTGACCAGGCCGTAATAGCGGCCGGTGAGGTCGCCGAAGTCCTTGTAGGCGGCTTCGAGGAAATCCAGGATGGGCTCGGCGAAGTTGTTGCGCCGCGCCACCACGCCGTTCATGTAGTGTTCCTGGTTCTGGACCGGGCCGAGGAGGATGGGGTTGGTGAGGTCCATCATCTTGGGGACGCGGCGGCGGGTGGGTCCGAAGAGGACGCGCTGGGCCTCGGTGGGGCAGTCGATGATGTCGTCGGGAGCGCCGAGGTACTCGCGGATCAGCTCGGACTCGTGCTTATAGAAGGTGCGCTCGAGGTGCGAGGTGAGGAACCCGTCCATGATATTCATGCCGGGGGTCAGCGAAAGCTCGGTGACGCGGCGAAGGATGAGGGACTGGTCGGCGGTCTGCTGGGCGTCCTTGCCGAAGATCATGATCCAGCCGGTGTCGAGGGCGCCGTAGATGTCGTCGTGTCCGCAGTGGACGTTGAGGGCGTGCTTGGTAAGGGCGCGGGCGCCGACCTCGAGCACCATGGTGGAACCCTTGCCGGGGGCATGGTAATACTGCTCGACGCCATAGACGACACCCTGGCCGGAGGTGAAGTTGACCACGCGCTTGCCGCAGACGGAGTGAGCGATGGCGCCGCCCTGGGCAGCGTGCTCGCCTTCGGTCTCGATGGCGATGGTATTGTTGCCGAACACGTTCAGATGACCCTCAGCGTAGGCCTGCTGGAAGAGCTCGCCACCTTCAGTGGAGGGGGTGATGGGGTAGAACACGCCGGCGTCGGCGATGCGCGTCTCGGTGTGGTAGGAGACGAGCTGGTTTCCGTTGGCGGTGACCCGGATTCCGGGATAGCGAGCTGACTTCATGGTGTTACCCCCTCGGTGCGAACGACCTGATGCTGCTGGTTCCGATTGCGGTTGCGGTGGAGAACCATTGTATTGACCGGTTCCCATGATCCGCAACGGAGGCCGCGCGGGGCGCGGCGAAACTGCGTAGTTGTCTATGCGGGGCGGCCGGCAAATCACGACCTTGCGTGCTGGAGACTCCGGCCAGCCAGGCAGAGTGCAGGGAAGCCAAGCTGTTCCCTTCTAGTCTATTGGCGGCGAAAGAGTGCCGGGAAGCCGGGGGAAGATTTGAATCCCGCATTGCAAACCTTCAGACAAGTATGCACCCATAAAGTGATACATCGTACCATAATACAGTATATGCATTAGAGCTGGTTGGATGGCGGACGGGGGTAGATTGAGCGAGACGCGCCAGCGGGTGTGCTGAGTGCGGGAGCCATGATATTTCTACGCGTGTTAGTCTGTCGTCCGGCA
Source organism: uncultured Acidobacteriota bacterium (assembly GCA_963744185.1). Lineage (GTDB taxonomy): Bacteria > Acidobacteriota > Terriglobia > Terriglobales > Acidobacteriaceae > Telmatobacter. The sequence goes on from CAVUSR010000009.1 coordinate 181,935, forward strand.
TGCGCCTTCTTTCTGCATGGTTGTGCGTTGGGGCTGTCGTGTCGCAAGGGATGGTTGCCCTCAGCGCGGCCGCCCTGGCACCCGAATCCGCGACCGGCCCGGCTGCGATTCTTGCGCGGGCGTGGCCGTTCTATGACTTTACGAGTGCAAGCGTGAAGCCGTGGCACTTGAAGGTCTCGTACACGCTGTACGACGCCGCGGGAAGACATCCCCAGGAGGGGGTGTTCGAGTACTGGTGGGCTTCTCCGGATCTGTCGAGGAGCACGTGGACACGAACCGGCCTGAAACATACCGACTGGCACATGGCGAACGGGCACCTCTCGTACGAATCGGAAGGCAGCCCCATCAGCCTGTTCGAGTACAAGCTGGAGGCGGCGCTGATCGCTCCCCTGCCCAGAGCGCGGGATCTGGATCCTGGGACATCCCGGCTGAAACTCAAGTACGAGGCCGGTGACCGAACCTGTCTGACAATTCTGCCTGCCCATGGGACTGGTGCGCCGGGAGAAACGCCAGGGGGTCCCAAGAAGGCCCCGGCGGAAGGGCCGTATCCGACCTATTGCTTTGAGGCTGAAGGCCCCGTCTTGCGGAGCGTCTACTCGTTCGAGCGCGTGCTCACCCAGTTCACCAAGGTGCGGCAAACGCAAGGACGGTTCCTGGCGCGCGGGGTGGTGATCAGTGAGGGGAACCATAAATTGCTGAGCGCGACGGTGGACCTAGTGGAGCCGATCAGCCTGACCGACCCGGCGCTGGAGCCGCCCCCCTCCGCGGCGAAGACGGAGGTATTTGTCGACCGGGATGTGAGCCTGAGGGACGTGCAGCTGGGCCAGAATGAGACGCGCGGCATGCTTGTGAAACGAGTCGAACCGGAGTATCCCCCAGAGGCCAGGAAGGCCGGCATCGACGGCACGGTAGTGTTGGAGGCGATGATCGGCACCGACGGAAGAATCCATGACCTGCGCGTGATTTCGGCGCCGGCGGCGTCGCTGGCGGCTTCCTCGTTCGCGGCGGTGTCGCAGTGGGAGTATCGTCCTTACGTGCTGAAGGGGCGCGTGGTTCCCGTGCAGACGACGGTCACGGTGACGTTCTCGCTAGGGCATTAAGGGGCGCGAGGATGCCCGACGATTCACACGAAGCAGGACAAGTTCACACAGGACAGGGACAAAACAGATGCCAGGGACGAATGGGCAGTATGCGGTTTATCCGAGCCTGCGGGACCGGGCAGTGCTGGTGACAGGCGGCGCGACGGGGATTGGCGAGTCGCTGGTGCGGCACTTTGCCATGCAGGGCGCGCGGGTGGCGTTCTTCGATGTGCAGGACGAGCCGGCGGTGGCGCTCCGCAACGAGTTGTCGACCGCCGGGTGCACGGCCCCGCTTTATCTGCATTGCGATCTGACTGATGTTGCGGCCTTGAAGGAGAACGTGAAGCGGGTGCTGGCGGCGCACGGAACGGTTGACGTGCTGGTGAATAATGCCGGCAACGACCAGCGGCATGCGACCGAGGGAGTCACTGCGGAGTTCTTCGATCACACAATGGCGGTGAATCTGCGGCCGTATTTCTTTATGGCGCAGGCGGTCATTCCGGCGATGAAGGAGGCGGGGCGCGGCGCGATTGTCAATTTGAGCTCGATTTGCTGGATGATTCCTTCGACCGGGCTGCCGGTGTACGTGACGGCGAAGGCGGCGATCGTTGGTTTGACGCGTACTCTCGCTCACGAGTACGGTCCGAAGGGCATTCGCGTGAATGCGGTGCTGCCGGGGGCGATTGTCACGGAGAAACAGAAGCGGCTGGTCTACACGCCGGAGTACAAGGCGGAAATCATGGCAAACCAGGCGTTGAAGCGGGACATTTTGCCGGAGGACGTGGCGCGGCTGGTGCTGTTTCTGGCGGCTGATGATTCAAGTGGAATTACGAACCAGTCATATGTCGTCGATGGAGGATGGGTTTGAGTGAGAGTGAGTGATCAGAAAGACGGGCGATGGAGAGAAGTGGGGTGTTTCACGAAAATGAGACTTCGACCCCGTGGCTGCGGGGTGTTCTGAGACAATTTGGAATCGTTACCACTTTTCGTAGGTGAAAAGTGGCCTGGACCCTGTGTCGATGCCGTAAGATTCTCCGCGAAAGGATTCCCTCATGACCTGGCAACCCAAAAAAATCAGAAACACGCATTCGATTTGCTGGATTGGACTACTCGCTGTCGGAGCCACGTTGTGCGCCGCGACCGCAAGCGCGCAAACTGCTGTTGAAGCCGCCAAGGTGGCTGCGGAGATTGACCGGGTTGCTTCCAATCTCCCACCCGAATCGCGCACCGTGATTACGCGGCTTACGTTGTTGGGCGAGTTGCCCAGCGGCCCGTGGAAGATGCACTCCGGGGACCTGGCGCACGGCGAAGCCACGGACGTCGACGAGTCCGGCTGGGAAACTCTCACGATACCTGGCAAAGCCTCCAATGACGCGGTCTGGTTCCGTCAGACGTACACGGTTCCGGAAACGCTGGGCGGGTACGATCTGACCGGCTCGCGGATCTGGTTCCAGTTCCATTCAGAAGCCAACGGGCCGATGCCGGAGATTCTTTACTTCAACGGCCGGAGGGTGGCCCTGGGCGACGACCTGGAGCCCGTGGTTCTGTTTGACAGCGCGAAGCCGGGCGAGAAGGTAACGGTCGCGGTGAAGCTGCTGCACACGGTGGACACCAAGAGCATCCGGGGCGCGACGCTGAAGATCGACTTTCCGGAGAACCGGCCGAATCCGGAAGATCTGCGCGAGGAGTTTCTGGCCGCTGCCGTCATGGTTCCTTCGCTCGCGCCCGGCGGCGACACCAGCAGCATGGGAACGCTGAACGACGCCATTCACGCGGTTGACGTGAAGGCGCTCGACGCGCACGACCAGGGAGCATTCGATGCCAGCCTGAAGGCCGCCCACAGCAAGCTTGAAGCGCTGCTGCCGCTGATGCAAACGGCGACGTGGCACCTTACCGGCAACTCGCATATTGACGCCGCGTGGCTATGGCCGTGGACGGAGACGGTCGACGTGGTGAAGCGTACCTTCGGCACCGCGCTGCAGCTGATGTACGAGTACCCGAAGTACACCTACACGCAATCGGCCGCGGCTTACAACTCGTGGATGGCCGACAAGTATCCCGACATGAACGCGGAGATCAAGAAGCGCATCGAGGAGGGGCGCTGGGAAATTGTCGGCGGCATGTGGGTTGAACCCGACCTGAACATGCCCGATGGCGAGAGCCTGGTGCGTCAACTGCTGGTGGGCAAGCGCTGGTACAAGCAGGCGTACGGGGTGGACGTGCGCATTGGCTGGAATCCGGACTCGTTCGGATACACTTGGCAGCTTCCGCAGATTTACAAGAAGAGCGGCGTGGACTACTTCGTGACGCAGAAGATGACGTGGAACGACACCAATCAACTACCCTTCAAGCTGTTCTGGTGGGAGTCGCCGGATGGATCGAAGGTGCTGGCGTATTTTCCGCATGATTACGCCAACAACAACCTGAGCCCGATGCGCCTGGCTGCCGACACCGTGCAGGCGCGGCAGCGGTCGACCGGCATGACGGAGATCATGGACCTTTACGGTATTGGCGATCACGGCGGCGGACCAACGCGCGCGATCCTGGATGAAGGATTCCACTGGGCCGATGCGTCGACTCCGCCGAAGGTGATGCCGAAAATCCAATTCGGCATTGCGCAGACGTTCTTCTCCAGCGTGGAGAAGCAAATTGCGCCGGAGAGCAAAGAGTGGAACTACCAGGCGATGGCGAAGGGCTATGAGCCGCCGCCGGCGGTCGAGGGCAAGGTCTCGATTCCAACGTGGAAGAGCGAGATGTACTTCGAGTATCACCGCGGGGTGATGACCACCCAGGCGAACCACAAGAAGAACATGCGGGACAGCGAAGAGCAAGTGCTGAACGCGGAGAAATGGGCGTCGCTGGCGTGGCTCGATGGACGCAAATACCCGGGTGATGAGCTGACGGAGGACTGGAAGAAGGTGCTGTTCAACCAGTTCCACGACCTGGCGGCGGGCTCGGGCATCGGGATCATCTACAAGGACGCGCAGAAGGACTACGACGTGGTGCGCTGGTCGACGAATGAGATTTCTGAAAGCGCACAGAAGACGATTGATGAGCGCGTGAACACCGCGGGAAGCGGAATTCCGGTGGTGGTTCACAATCCACTCGCCTGGGAGCGTTCGGGCGAGGTGGCAGTTCAAGTGCAAGGGCCGAAGGGCGGCGTGAGCGCAACCGGCGCGCAGGTGATCGACGCGAAAACGGATGCGACGACCGGCGTTTCCGAGGTGCGGTTGCACGTGCTGAAGGTGCCGGCGCTGGGCTACAAGGTGGTGTGGATCGGCGGCAAGACGGCGCAGAAAAACGCGAGCGATGCGGAAGCGAAGGAGAGTGGAAACGCGATCACGCTCGAGAATGCAACGCTGCGGGTGACCGTCGACAAGGGAACGGGGTGCGTGACGAGCCTGTTCCAGAAGAAGGGCGGCTTTGAGACTCTGGCCTCCGGCGGGTGCGGCAATCAACTGCAGTTCTTCAAGGACAACCCCAAGGACTACGACGCGTGGAACATCGATCCGGGCACGCTGGATGTGCCGCCCATCACGATCGACCACGCCGATTCGGTGGAACTGGTGAAGACTGCCGAGCCGGGGATCCGCGTCACGCGGCACTGGCAGGACTCGAAGTTCGTACAGACTTTCAGCCTGTCGGCCGAAGGCGACATGGTGGACGTGGACAACGAGATCGACTGGCACGAGACGCACATCCTGCTGAAGGCGGCGTTTCCGCTGGCGGCTTCGGGACCGTTCGCCACCTACGAAATTCCTTATGGCAGCATCGACCGGGCCACCACGCGCAACAACAGCTGGGAGAAGGCGCAGTTTGAAGTGCCGGCCATGCGCTGGGCGGACCTGGGTGACGGGCAGCACGGATTCAGCCTGCTGAACAATTCGAAGTACGGATACGACGCGGCGGGGAATGTGCTGCGGCTTACATTGCTGCGCTCGCCTACGTGGCCCGATCCCGAGGCGGACCGCGGTCATCATCATTTCCACTACGCGCTTTATCCGCACGCGGGCACGTGGAAGGACGCGATGACGGTTCGGCACGGTTGGGAATACAACTACCCGCTGTCTGCGACCGTCACGATGGCGCATTCAGGATCGCTGCCGGCGGAACACTCGTTCGCGTCGGTCACACCGGACAACGTGGTGCTGACCGCGGTGAAGAAGGCCGAGGATGCGAAGGGCCTGATCTTCCGCGTGTACGAGTGGGCAGGCAAGGATGCGACGGTTGCGTTCCACGTGCCACCGGGCGCGAAAGGCGCGAGCGTGACCAACCTGATGGAGACGGCGGAGGGTTCGCCCCTTGAAGTGAGCGGCGATGTGGTCAAGGCGCCGATCAAACCCTACGAGATTCTCACCATTCGGGTGGATTATCCGGAGGGGGGAGCGAAGGAATAGACGTCGACCAAGGCACCATTGGTGAGGCGGGGCTTCGGCTCCGCCTCATTTTTCTTAGGGCGAGACCTCGCACGTCCGTTAAGTACTCATAAGATGGGTGACCACGGTCACATATTTCTCTTTCGCATCGGATCAGTCTTGAGGTGTTTCGAGGGAAGCGCATTGGATTTTGATCCTCGCTACTCCTCAGACGTAAAAGAGATTTGCTTCTCCTCGTGCTGCGGTTGCTGGTATCGCTTTGTTACTTGTTCTTAAAGGCGGCTCCACTCATTCTCGGGCACGAGGAGCACGCCTGGTGGCCGTCGGAGGCCATGCCGTAACCCTTGGGCCGACGGTACATCCATAAACTACAAATATTGTGGTAACCAACCAAGGCCCGGACCGAGGAAGGGATCGGTCCGGGCTTTGGTTTTCCAGATAGCTCTGATTCTCCAAGACTTTTGGTAGTCTAAGCACAGGGAGCTCATCCATGGACATTACTTCCCCCTTCTTTGTGGTGCCGTTGATTGTTGCCGTATTTACCGTCTGCATATTGTGGGGCACCAGCACCAAGGAAGACGGCCACTCCGACCACGACGGACACGCTACGCACTAATCGGCACTCTCTCCCGAGCTCGGAGGCGGCCGAAGGCAACCGGTCTGCTGCCCGCCAAGCCCAATCGTGATAGAAAGAAGTCGCTCGCCGTCGGCGCTCGATGCCGTTCCGGAAGGAACCATCCTGCCGTGCCGCGCGTACTTCTGGGGAGAGGGCGATTGCCATGACTTTCAAATCGATGAGTTTACTGGCCGCTTCACTGGCGCTGGCTGGGGGAGCCTCGGGGTGTCGTGTCCATGTGGACAAGGGTACGAACGGAGAGGACAAGACCGTGCAGGTGGACACTCCATTTGGTGGAGTGCACGTCAACACGGACCAGGTTTCCGCAGCTGACCTCGGGCTGCCGGTCTATCCGGGCTCCGAGCAGGTGAAGAACGATGACCAGCACAAGTCGGCCGACGTGCACCTGGGGTTCGGGGAGTGGCAGCTACGCGTACGGGCGGTGAACTACGAGACCTCCGACACCAAGGAGCAAGTGACGGCGTTCTACAAGAAGGCACTGGGGCGGTATGGCGATGTGCTGACCTGCCAAAGCAAGTCGCCTGTCGGCACGCCCACGGTGACGGGCGAGGGGCTGACGTGTTCCGACAGCGGCAAGGGCAACGTGAAGGTCGACGATGATGATTTTGGCTCCAAGGACGGCCTGCAGTTGAAGGCCGGCTCCAAGCGCCATCAGCATATCGTGGGCTTTGAGCACTCCAATGACGGCAAGACAATGTTTTCGCTTGTGGCGCTCGATCTTCCCGCGGGGTCGGAGAAGGAATCCGGCAAGAGCGACTAGGCGCGATCAGGGAATCAAGCAGCATGGGGCGGCCTGCCGGGCCGCCTATTTTCATGCGCCTCATTTGGGTCGATGGCCTACAATTCCCCAAAGCAGAAGCACACCCCCCACCCGGAGCCAATTTCGAATGCGACCCATGCATCTTGGTAGTTTTGCGATCCTCCTTTTTCTTGGCGCGGCAACCAATCTCTACGCGGCGGATAAGCCGAAGACCGCATCCGCTGCGCCTGCGGCAACCGATCCGTACGCCGAAGTTCAACCGCCAACGGAGACCCTGGACCTGGCAATGTACCAGCGGATTCGCGACGAGGGGCTGAACCGCTCCCACGTGATGGAGTTTGGCTCGGCGCTAATGGACGGTATCGGGCCGCGACTGACGGGATCGCCTAACGCCAAGAAAGCCAATGAATGGACGCGCGATACGCTCACCAAGATCGGACTTGAAAATGCGCACCTGGAGGACTGGGGTGAGTTCGGCCTCGGATGGCAGCAAATGAATACCTGGGCGCGGCTAGTGACCCCGGATACGGCAGTGTTGATTGTCCAAGCTACACCGTGGTCGCCTGCCACCAACGGGCCGGTGACCGGCGATGTCGTGAGCGTGACCATCACGGACGACAAGGACTTCGACAAGTACAAGGGCAAGCTGGAAGGAAAGATCGTGCTGTACGGGGCGATGCGCGACGTGCCGCCGGTTGATAAGGCCTTGTTCGAGCGCTACACCGAAAAGGAACTGGAGGACCTGTCGGAATTTACGGTAAACGCCAACGCGGGCGGGGTTCCTCCGGAGATGCAGGCGCGGATGCGCACGTTTATGGAGCGGATGCGCATGATCGACAAGGTGGCCCAGTTCTTTGCCGATGAGAAGGTGGCGGCGGTGATCGAGCCAAGCCGGGACGCGCGCAATGGCGGTGGGTCAGGGGGGACCTTCTTCGACGATAACGGCGCCACGCTGGGCCGCACCCCGTATCTCGCCGACAAGCGCGTGAAGATCCCGGTCGTGGTGGCGGCCATCGAGAGCTACGGACGGCTCTATCGCCTGACGCAGGCGCATGCGCCGTGCAGCGTGGAGATCAACGTCGATACCAAGTTCACCGGCGAGCACGAACACGGGTTCGATACGGTGGCGGAGATTCCCGGGACCGACCCGAAGCTCAAGGACCAGGTGGTGATGGTGGGGGGACACCTGGACAGCTGGATTGCCGGAACCGGCGCGACGGACAACGGCGCGGGGACGATTGTGGCGATGGAGGCGGTGCGCATCCTTGAGGCGCTGGGCGTGAAGCCGCGCCGGACGATCCGCATCGCCCTTTGGACCGGCGAAGAGCAGGGGCTGTTCGGGTCGAAGGGCTATGCGACGATGCACTTTGGTTCGGCGAAAACCTCGACCGCGCCAGACCAGGTGGCCCTCCCGGAATTCATGCGGCGCGCGGCTGGACCGCTCGAAGTGAAGCCGGAGCAGAAGCTGATTTCGGGCTATTTCAACGTGGACAACGGCAGTGGCAAGATCCGGGGAGTCTACACCCAGGGAAATGCGGCCATCGCGGGAATCTTCGCGCAGTGGATCGCGCCGCTGAAGGACCTGGGCGTCACCACCATCACCAACCGCAACACCGGGGGAACCGATCACCTGAGCTTCGATGCAGTGGGCATTCCGGGCTTCCAGTTCATCCAGGACTCGCTGGACTACGAGACGCGTACCCACCACTCGAACCAGGACGTATTCGAGCGGCTGCAGGCGGCGGATCTGAAGCAGATTGCGACGGTGGAGGCGATCTTCCTGTACAACGCGGCGCAGCGCGACCAGATGCTGCCCCGCAAGCCGCTGCCTAATCCCGAACAGGAACAGAAGATGCGCGAGCCCCTGCCGGGAATCTTCCCCGGGGCGATGGCGCCGGAAGAGAAGAAGTAGCCGGCTGGAAGAGGCAACGGCGTTCCCCTGGGGAACGCCGTTCTGCTTTGGTTCAAGATGCTGTGCTGGGAATCAGGCCGCCGTGTCTTCGTCGATCTTGCGGTCAGTAATCACCTCGTCCCGCGGCTCATCAAGCGTGTCGTCTGCCACATCTTCTGCCCGCGCGCTGCCGGTTTTCGCGTAATGGCGGCGAAGTGTGACGCTGGTGTCGTCGCGGCCGGGAGCAGCGTTGATGACGCCCTTGTCTTCCAGATCCGGCCCCACTTCGGTCAGATCCTCGACGCGCTCCTCGGCGAGTTCGTCGTCGATAAGGCCGGTGCCATCGTCGTCGTCGCGGAACTCGTCGCCGTCCTGCGTCAAGTTCACTTCAAGGGCATCGAGTTCTTCGTCGATTGACGCGTCAAACTTTTCGGATTCGCGGGCAATGTTGCTCTCGCTGGGCGATGAACCACGGTTCAGGTTCAGGTCGTTGTTCCTGGATTTTTCTGGCATCTGCCTTCCCTTCCTGAGGCTTAGATTCCGGGTTGCGCTCCGCGGGTGCATGCTGCGCGGGCGCAAATCCGACTGCCGGTCAGGGAGTTGAGATGCCGTTCGCTCCCGGCTCGTTGATTGGCGATTGTGCGCCGAGCCGGGAGCGAATCAGGAGGGGTTGAACGGAGAGCCCAAAGAACCTACTGCTTCGGTTGAGGAGCGGTCTGGGGTTGAGGAGCCGTCTGTGCCGGCTGAGAGGATGGCGGCGGAGTGGCTGGGGCGGTCGAAGTGCTGGGCGGTGGTGTCGCCGGGCGAGCGGGCGCCGGAGCGGCGGTCGGCGCCGGATGCGGCGGCGCGGGCATTTCGGTCACGTCCACGAATTCAACATCGAAGATGAGGTCGGACTTGGGCGGCAGGCCCGGGTGATCAGCGGTTCCCGGCATGTCGCGGGTGCCATAGGCCATCTGCCATGGAATGAACAGCCGGCGTTTGCCGCCGATGTGCATGCCGGCAACTCCCTGGTCGAAGCCGGGAATCAGCCGTCCCATGCCCTGTGGGAACGCGAGGGGCTGGACATCACCAAGCTTGGGCTTGCCGTCGGCGTCCATCTGCGGCTTGCCGTCGGGGCCCATAACCGGCTGGCGGTGTTGATCGGAGGAGTCGAACTTAACCCCGTCGGATGCGCGATAGCCCGTATAGAGAACCTTCCAGAGCTTGTTGGGCTCGCCGGCTGCGCCAGTGCCCACCTTGACGTCCTGATAGCGCAACGAAAATGCCGTGGTTACCGGACCAACGACCTTGGGAACCCCCGGAGGCAGCTTGAGGGCGGAAACGGCGGCAGAATGTGCGGGCGTTGTAGCCTTTGCAGTAGAAGTCGCTGGTTTTGGTGCGGTTTGCGCCTGTATTGCGGCCGATCCAGCCAGGAGAACGAGCAAAAGCGAGGTTTTCATAGAGCAATCTACTCCAAAAATCCAAGAATATTTTGTCAAGGGGAGTGTAACAGGAGCACTCGACCGCCGATGGGAATCCACGTCAAAGAGGCAGTTCCGCGAGAGATCAGGACAGAACACGAGAAAAATGGGTCGCTTTATGAGTCTTTATGGGATTGGCACGTAAAGTGAAGCATGGCCGCATTCTTCCTCCATATCCTCAGATTCCTCTGGCTCCCTGTCGCTTCGTTCCTTGCGGGGATGTTGAACACCATCGCGGGCGGCGGTTCGTTTCTTTCGCTGCCGGCACTGATCTCCGGGACAACCGTGGTGGGAGTGGGGGCGGTGACCGCCCAGGCCACGAATACGGTGGCCCTGTGGCCGGGGCAGCTCACTTCGCTGGTGGCCTTCCGCCGCCAGCTGCGGACTTACGGGTGGAAGCTCCTGCCTCTGGCGATTGCCTCCGGGTTAGGCGGCGAATTGGGCGGCCTGTTGCTGATGCGAACGGGAAACCGGATGTTCCGGCAAATGCTTCCGTGGCTGCTGCTGTTCGCGGCTGTGATGTTCATTTTGAGCTTTCCGATCGGCAAGTGGCTGGCAACATTGTCGGGAGGGCGCCGGTATGAGATGTTGCTTCTGATCGGCATGGTCATTGTGAGCGTCTACGTCGGGTATTTTGGGGCAGGGGGCGGGTTCCTGGTGATGTCGTTGTTCGGAATCTGCGGCGTCCACGACATTCACGAGATGAACGCGCTGAAGGTGCTGACGGCAGCCGTTTCGATCGGGATTCCGGCGCTGACTTTCATTGCCGCAAAGCGGGTGGAGTGGACATTCTGCCTGGAGATGGCGGTGCTGGCCGCGGCGGGCGGTTACCTGGCGGCTCGATACAGCCCCAAGGTCAATCAGCGGGCCATGCGCTGGACAGTGGCGGGCATCGGACTGCTTACGGCCGGATATTTCTTTCTGCAGAATTCAATGCACCGCGGATAAGCTCTGCTGATAGTTTTATCGTCATGAATCCAATGAGACTTGTGCGCGTTTGTGTCTTTGCGTTGTTGGGCGTGTTCGTGCTGGCGGCGCCGGTGGTTTCAGTGGGACAAGCCACGCCGGAGGGTTCGGGCGGATCACCAGAAACTGTAGCCCCTCCGGCGCAGACATCGCCAACCCAGCCGAAGACCGAGCAGGCCTACAGTCTTCCCCCCGAGAAGCTCGCCAAAGCGATCACCCTGAACAAGATTCGCCTGGCGCTCGAGATCGTGGGCACCTTTTGGGGCTTGGCCGTTCTGTGGTTGTTGCTGGCAACACGAACCGCGGCGCGGATGGGCGCCTGGGTGCAGCGCGTGTCGCGGTATCGCTGGATCCAGGGCCTGATCTTCTTCGCCCTGTTTTTCGTGATTACAGCGCTGGCGAGCCTGCCGCTCGATGCCATCGGGCACGCCGTGAGCCGGCACTACGGCATCAGCGTGCAGGGATGGGGAGGCTGGTTCGGGGATCAGGGCAAAGGCCTGGCGATTGCGGTGATCCTCGGCTCCGTGATTCTGTTGCTGTTCAACTGGATTACCCGGGTTTCACCCCGCGCTTACTGGGTATGGCTATGGCTGATCACCATGCCCCTGGCCTGCGCGGCCATCATCATTACGCCGGTGGTGATCGACCCGCTGTTCAACAAATTTGAACCGCTGACCAAGACACATGCCGAGCTGGTCAACAAATTGGAAATGGTGGTTGCGAAGACCGGAACCAACATTCCGCCCGACCGCATGTTCCTGATGAAGGCCAGCGAGAAGAGCAACGGCCTGAATGCCTATGTGACCGGCATGGGATCGACCAAGCGCTTTGTGATGTGGGATACGGCGACGGACCGCCTGCCGGACGACGAAGTGATGTTCGTGTTCGGGCACGAGAGCGGGCACTACGTGCTGAATCATATTCCCAAGATGTTGTCGATCACGGCGGTTGCCCTGTTCTTCGTGTTCTGGGCATGCGCGCGGTTTGCGGAGTGGATGGTTCGCCGGTTCGGCGCGCGGTGGGAGATCGATTCAGTGGCGAGCCGCGCCGGGTTCGTTACGTTGATATTCGCGCTGCAAATTGCCGGATTCTTGCTGACGCCGGCGAGCAACACCTTGTCCCGGCACTACGAGCACGAGGCTGATGTGTACGGGCAGGAGGCAATTCACGGACTGGTTCCCGATCCGCAAAAGACCGCGGTTTCGGGCTTCAATCACCTCGGCGAAGCGTGGCTGGAAGATCCGAATCCGAACCCGGTGGTCGAGTTCTGGGACTACAACCATCCGTCGGTGAAGAACCGGGCGAACTTCGCCTTGCACTATGACCCGTGGAAGGATGGCGGGCACGGGAAGTTCTTCCCGCAGTGATCAGTGGTCAGTGGTCAGTGGTCAGTGAATCGACGGCCGTGATCTAGAATCCTGACATGCAATTTCTCTCGATTTCGAGGCGAAGGACGGATGAGTTTCCGCCGGAGGCGTTTACGCCGGAGCTGGTCGGCGGTGAATCACAACGCGTCAAGGAACTGTACGCGGCGGGGGTGCTGCGCCAGGTATGGAAGCGCGGCGATGCGCCGGGAGCCGCGATTCTGTGGGAGGCTGCCAGCGAGGCCGAGGCGCGCGAGGCAATCGCGAGCCTGCCCCTCAATCAAGCGGGACTGCTGGAGATCACGACCTTTCTGACCCTGGAGCCTTACGCGGGATTTACCAAGTAAGGGCACTTCCATGTTGGAGCAAATGGGGTGCGCTCCGAACAGAATTCGCCGTTTCTCCCCCTGCCGCCTGACCCCTTACACTGGAAATGTCTCGATTTTTCGGAAGAGGAGCCCGCATGGCTTACCCCACGAACTACCGCTATACCCGCGAGCATGAGTGGATCGCGGTTGACGGCAACATTGGCACCGTTGGCATTACAGATTATGCGCAGAACTCGCTGGGCGACATCGTCTACGTGGACGCTCCCAAGGTGGGCGACTCCGTGACCGCGAACTCTACTTTCGGCTCCGTGGAGAGCGTGAAGGCGGTAAGCGACCTGTACTCGCCCGTAACGGGCACCGTAACCGAGGTGAATGAGTTGCTGAAGACCGAGCCGGACAAGATCAACGCGGCTCCGCACGAGACCTGGATCATCAAGGTGGAGCTGTCGAATCCAGGAGAATTCGATGGCTTGCTGGACGCCGCGGCGTACGAGAAATTCATCTCCGAAGAAACGGCCCATTAGGGTGCGGGCATCCCAGCCCTGGTTCAAATGGCTGGTAGCCGCATCAATAATATTGACAATCTGTTTCGGCGGGTCGAGATACGGGCTCGCCGGACAAGGCTTTTAGCCTGAAGCTAGAAGCTGGGAGCTAAAGGCTGCAATGCGCTATCTACCCAAATCGCCGGCCGAACGGGAGCAGATGCTCGCGGACATCGGCGCGGCAGCCATCGACGATTTGTTTTCTGTGATCCCGGCCGAGTACCGGCTGACGCGGGATCTGGATGTACCGCGGCAACACGGCGAGAGCGAGATCATCGACTATTTCAAGGCCGCAGCCGAGAAGAACGCGACCGGCTACGCGAGCTTTCTGGGCGCGGGCGCGTACCGGCACTACCGGCCGGTAATCATCGACACGCTGGTTCAGCGCGGCGAGTTCCTCACCAGCTACACGCCGTATCAAGCCGAGATCACGCAGGGCACGCTGCAGGCCATCTTTGAGTTCCAGACCATGATTGCGGAACTAACCGGGATGGACGTAGCCAACGCCAGCATGTATGACGGCTCGACCGGCGCCGCGGAAGCCGTGATGATGGCGGTGCGCGTGACAGGACGGCACAAAGCGGTTGTCGCGCGGAGCGTGCATCCCGAGTATCGCGAGGTGCTGGCGACCTATGCGAAGCATCAGGGTCTGCCGACGACGCTGGCGGCATACGACCGCGAGACCGGCCGTGTGGACCTGGCCGATCTGGAAGCGCAGGTGACGGAAGAGACCGCGGCGGTGCTTGTGCAGAGCCCCAACTTCTTCGGCATCATCGAGGACATTCCGGCCATTGCGGAGATTGCGCACAAGAAGGGCGCGCTTCTGATTGTGTCGATTGCAGAAGCGGTTTCGCTGGGCGTGGTGCGACCGCCGGTGGAGGCCGACATTGTGAGCATGGAGGCGCAGTCGTTTGGCGTGGCCCTGAGCTATGGCGGCCCGTTCTGCGGGGTGATTGCGGCTAAGGAAAAGTACCTGCGGCAGATGCCGGGGCGCCTGGTCGGCCAGACCGTCGATCACGATGGGAACCGCGGGTTCGTGCTGACGCTGTCGACGCGCGAGCAGCACATTCGGCGTGAAAAGGCGACTTCGAATATCTGCACGAATCAAGCCTTGGTGGCGCTCATGGCGACGATCTTCCTAACCGTATATGGCAAGGAAGGAATCCGCGAGTTGGCCGAGCACAACCTGGCCAAGGCGGCCTACGCGGCACGGGAGCTGAGCGCGCAACCCGGCACGAAGCTGCTGTTCACGGGGCGCGCCGCGCTTCCACGAATTCGTTCTTGAAACGAAGGAGTCTCCCTCGTTGTGGAGTCAGCGGCTCCTCGAGAACAAGATTGTCGGCGGCGTGGAACTGGGCCGCTGGTATCCGGAGTTGGGCAATGCCACGTTGTGGTGCGCGACCGAGATGATCGCGAAAGAACAAATCGACAAGGCGGCTGCGGTGATGGCGGCTGGATTGGTGGAGGCGTAACGATGGCAACGAATACGGCGACTCCACGGCATGAGGGACCCCGTACGACCGGCAAGGTTCGTCCGCATCAGACACAGAATGAGCGGTTGACCTTTGAGAAATCTGCGCCGGGCAAGAAGGCTTATAGATTGGCGGCGCTTGATGTTCCCGCAGTCGACGCTGCTGCCTTGCTGGGCGACACGCACCGCAAGGTAGCGGGAGAACTCCCCGAACTTAGCGAGATCGAGATCATCCGCCACTTCACGCGGCTGTCGACGTGGAATTACGCGATCGACCTCGGCATGTATCCGCTTGGCTCTTGCACCATGAAGTACAACCCGCGGGTGAACGAGTATGTGTCGCGCCTGGAAGGGCTAGCGGAGGCCCATCCTTATCGGCCGGACGCGCTGTCGCAGGGGATCCTCGACGTGATTGAGTTGCTGCAGAAGTGCCTCATCGAGATCACGGGCATGGACACGATCACATTGCAGCCGGCGGCTGGCGCGCATGGCGAATTCACCGGCATCCTGCTGGTGCGGGCGTGGCATGAGTCGAACGGGAATCCGCGTAAGAAGGTGATCATTCCCGACTCGGCGCACGGAACCAACCCCGCGACGGCCGCGATCTGTGGCTACCAGGTCGAGAATCTGAAATCGAATGCCGACGGCGGCATCGATCTCGACGCTCTTGCCCGGCAGGTGGATGAGGAGACGGCAGCCCTGATGCTGACCAATCCCTCAACCATTGGGGTGTTTGAAAATCAGATTCACAAGATCGCGGACATTCTGCACGCCAAGGGCGCGCTGCTCTACATGGACGGCGCCAACATGAACGCGCTGGTGGGCAAGGTGCGGCCGGGAGACTTCGGTGTGGACGTGATGCACTTGAACCTGCACAAAACGTTTTCCACTCCGCACGGCGGCGGAGGCCCAGGCTCGGGACCCGTGGCATGCAAGGCGTTCCTGGAGCCTTTCCTCCCCACACCCGTGCTGATGAAAAGCGAGGACGGCACGAAACACTGGAACTACGACCGGCCGCAGAGTGTGGGCCGTGTGCGCGCGTTCTACGGCAACACCGGCATGTTCATTCGCGCGCTGGCCTACATTCTGGCGAACGGCCCGGACGGGCTTCGGCAGACGACCGAAGACGCGGTACTGAACGCGAACTACATTCGCAAAAAGCTCGAAGACCTGTACGAACTGCCCTACAAAACGCCGTCGATGCACGAGGTGGTGTTCAGCGACAAGCGTCAGGCGGCCAAGGGCGTGAAGACAGGCGACATTGCGAAGCGGCTGATCGACTATGGCTTCCATCCCTACACAGTGAGCTTTCCGCTGATTGTGCCCGGAGCGCTGATGATCGAGCCCACGGAGAGCGAGTCGGTGGAGGAGCTGGACCTCTTTCATCGAGGCGATGCGCTCGATTGCGAAGGAGGTCGAGGAGACTCCGGAGCTGGTGAAGACCGCCCCACACTCGACGCGCGTTTCGCGGCTCGACGAAGTGGGCGCGGCGAGAAAGCCCGTGTTGCGCTGGAAGAAAGATCAGTAGCAGCTTGTAGCCGATAGCCCATAGCTCGTCGGTTGTCGGGCCAGGCTACCGGCTGCAAGCTACGGCTTTTCCAATTCGCAGGTGTAGACGGATCTTTCGCACGCGCCGAGCCGAAGTGTAAACAGCTGTACACACTTCCCTGCTCCGCATACGCAAAACCCGCGTGGATTCAACCGATTGAAGATTGGCATGGACGTTGCAAGCTCCGCAGTGGAGATTCGTTCGGACGGCCATGCCCAAGCTGAAAGAAATGCTGATGGACGAGAGCGGCCAGACCATCATACTGGCCGCGCTCTGCATGACGATCATTCTCGGATTCCTGGCGCTTTCAGTGGATATGGGCCTTGTGTTCTGCGTGAAGCGGTCGGCGCAAACAGCAGCCGACAGCGCGGCGATCACCGGCGCCCAGGAGATCCGCTTTGCAGACGTGACCTCAGCCGCGAAAGCGGACTCGGCGCGCAATGGCTACACGGATGGCACGGGCGGCGTAACGGTAACAGTGAATAATCCGCCAGCCAGCGGGCCGCACAGCGGGAATTCGGCTTATGTCGAAGTGATCGTGGCTAAGGTACAGAACACATACTTCATGAACATGTTTAGCCAGGGCTCGATGACGGTGAAGGCACGGGCTGTCGCGACCATGGGCACGACTCAAAACTGCGTGTATTCATTGAACAGCAGCGGCATCGACATCAACGCCAGCAACGGGGTGAATGTGCAGATGCCGAACTGCGCAATGTACGGTGATTCCTCCAGCAGCAGCGATCTTTCGGTAACCGGCGGAGCCACAATCAATACCGCGGGCTTCAACCTGGTGGGTGGCTACACGGTGAACAATGGGGGCAGCGAAACGCCCACACCCTCCACAGGAATCGCTCCGGTCTCCGACCCGCTCGCATACTTGACTCCACCGACGTGGAATGCGTCCTCGTGTGTTGCAAATCCGAACTACGGCGGCGGCGGCACCTTCAACAACGTGGGCGCTGTAGGCGGGGGCACCATCTGCTACAACGGGCTCACGATCGCGAACGGTGCGTCTGCCACGCTGAACCCCGGACTCTACATCATCAATGGCACCCTGACGGTCGCTGGGGGCTCGGTGATTTCGGGTACAGGCGTCACGTTTTACCTTCCTGCCGGCGCGTCGCTCAACGTGGGCAATGGAATCAACTGGAACCTGAAGGCGCCGACGAGCGGAACGTGGAACGGGATCCTGTTTTACCAGGACCGAAGCAACACGACGGCGGAGAGCCTGGAGGGCGGAGCCTCTTCTGTGATGCAAGGGATTTTGTACTTCCCCAAGGCAAATTTCACGTTTGAGAACGGAACGAACACCACGACCTATGCCTCGATTGTGGCCGGATCGCTCACTTTCGCGGGCGGCGCGAAGGTGCAAAACTACGCCCAGGTCAACAGCGCAACGCCCCTGGCTGGGGCACGAATCGTGGAGTGAGACATGCATAGTCGGCAATACTTAATCGCGGAAAAACACGGAATCCTGTGGAAGCTGGTACGGCACATCCTTAGAGCCGATCACGGTCACGCATTCATCGAGCTTGCCCTGCTCATGCCGGCGTTCACGCTCGTGATTGTAGGTTCGGCAGAGTTTGCGCGCCTGTCCTATTGTGGCATCGAAGTGGCGAACGCAGCCCGCGCGGGCGTGCAATACGGAGCGCAAAGCCACGGCACCGCGCAGAATACCAGCGCCATGCAATCCGCTGCGACCAACGACAGCCCCAATGTAAAGACCCTGACCGCGACGGCGAGCACGTTCTGCGTCTGCTCCAACGGCACGTCGGTTACATGTGCGAACGCCGCCGCCAATTGCGCGGCGCGAATCATCGAGTACGTCCAGGTGAACACTTCGGCAACGGTGAATCCGACCTTTCACGTTCCCGGCCTGCCGAGCACCTACACCCTGACCAGCCAGGCCGTGATGCGGGTGGAACAATAAGTGAGACGTAGTCTTGGTGGCGAAGACGGGTCCGCAATCGCTGAAACAGCGATTGCGTGCACCTTGGTTATGACCGTTTTCTTCGGCGTGATCGAAATGGGATGGGGCCTGTACGCCTATCACTACACGGCGGAGGCCGCAAGAATGGCCACTCGCTACGCGATGGTTCGCGGTTCCTCCTGCACCAGTTTCGCAAGCGCGTGCCCCGCATCTGCCAGCGATGTTCAGAACTACGTGAAAGCGCTTGGCTTCCAGGGAATCAACCCCGCCGACATCACGGCAACCACAACCTGGCCCACGACCGGTTCGGCGTGCACGCCCTCGTCGAGCCCATGCAATAACCCCGGTAACCTGGTTCAGGTAAAGGTGCAATACAAAATCTCGTTCACCATTCCATTCGTTCCCCAAACCAGCCTCAACATGTCCAGCACTTCGCAGGTCGTGATCTCGCAGTAAGGCGCGGATTGCGTCTGCGGCAAGGGGCCATCAGACGCAATCCGCAACAAGACGACCCACTCCTCAGTATTTCGCGTTCGCCACTCCGACCAGTTCCTCCATTTCCGGAGCGGTGGTGGTTTTCTTTGCAGCATCCTGCTTGCCTCGCTGTTCGGGACCTGCAATCCCGTGTACAGCACCGACTGAAAGTCCCTTTCCTCCCGCCATATTCGACTCCACCTCGTGCAGGCCGAAGGAACTGGTCCACGGCCCCCGCATGTCGGTTTCGCCTTCGTCGCCGTCGCCGGTCGATCCGTTGAAGTACTCGTCCACCAGCTTGGGCGTCGGCGCCAGGCGGCCGATCGAGAAGGGCGGCTTCTCCATGCTCAGGGCGGCTGCTTTCCAGGGCGGCGGAAAATGCCTTCATATGCGTGATTTCGCGGGTCATCAGGAATTGAAGCGTGTCAATCGTGCCGGGATCGTCAGTGTGGTCGATGAGGCGTTCGTAGACAATCTTGGCGCGGGCTTCGGCGGCAATATTGCTGCGCAGGTCCACGTCGAGTTCGCCGGTGATCTTCAGGTAGTCGGCAGTCCACGGATTGCCGCGCGAGTTGAGCAGCGCCACTCCGCCGCCTCCGGCGATGGTCACAAGCGGATCGGCCTCGGCGGCTTCTGATTGCGTTTTGAGCGGCTTGAGATGCATCCGGATGAGGGCGCCGACCACTTCGAGGTGGCTCAATTCCTCGGTGCCGATGTCGAGAAGAAGGTCGCGCCGCGCGATGTCGTCCACGCAATTCCAACCCTGGATGGTGTACTGCATCGCGGCTGCGAGTTCGCCGTTAGCGCCGCCAAACTGCTCCAGCAGCATGTTTCCAAACCGGACATCCGGCGTGCCGATCTTGACCGTATACATCAGCTTCTTAATGTGGTGATACACAGGTTCCCTCCTGGGCTGTTCGGGTGCGGCCGGTGCCGCCGGGTGGTCGCTCAGGGGACGAGTGATCGAGAGACAGCGGGCGCCGACGGATGAACTCTATAAATAGGGCGACAACTTCGATGCGGATCATTCGCGAGCCAGCTTTTGAGGGAGGCTTTTCCTCCCGCAGAAGTGGCCCGCCTAAGCTGAATAGAACGCGCTGGACGTTACGATGCGCGTTCCAAGGTCGGGTTGTTTTCGAAGTCTGTGGGTGACCAGGGTTCGATCAATTGGGCGAGTGCCCCGGCAAATGCAGGACTAAATCACGACGCGCACACCCGACTGGGCATACTTCGCGATTTGCGCATCGGCGCTGACGATCACGAGTCCTTCCACAATCGCCTGCGCTATCAGGATGCGGTCGAACGGATCCCTGTGGATGGTCGGCAGCCCGCGGAGCGCGCCGACATGATTGGGACGCAGAGCTAGAGGGGCTGCCACGAGCTTCTCAATTGCTTCCTGCCACCAGGTGCGCGGATCCCCCACGTCGAGCGTGCCCTTCATGCTCTTGATCGTCACTTCCCAGTACGAAATCACGCTGAGATAGTTCGGGCCCGCAATAATCGCCTGACGGGATGGCTCGGACAGTGCTTCCGGCCGATCCATCGCCCAAAGGACGGTGTGCGTGTCCATCAGATAGCCCGTAGCTGCATCGTGGCTGCTCATCAGCGCTCGCCGATCAGCTCTTCCTCGGTGATCGGGTCGTCCCATCCAGGGAGGAACTTGATGCGCCCTCTCATGCTTCCAAAGACGACCTTTCGCGGCTCCGGAGTGGGCGGCCCAAGCTGCGCAACCGGGCGTCCGTGGCGGGTAATAGTGAACGTCTCGCCATCTTCGACCGCGCGAATCAATTCTGTCAGTCGATTTTTCGCTTCCGCTGTACTTACTTCCATCCTGCAATTATGGCCATTTTCTATAGCCAAATCAAGTCCGGGATAAGTTTGTTTTCCAGAGTCGGGACCGAATCTTCACAGCGTTCCAGGACCGCCGAAAGGCCTAAACTCGGAGGGAGCAGCAGCTTCCAAGTTTCATAACACTCCTTAGATCGGACCACCGCATGGCCACCATCCCCAACTTGACCGGCTTCGATGCCGGATTGCCCGCCAACGTGGATGCCGAGAAGACCATCCTCGGTGCAATCCTGCTGGATAACGCCGCCCACGCCGAAGCGGCGGAAAAGATCTCAGCGGACGACTTCTCGCTCGACTCGCACCAGCGGATTTACATGCGCATGACCGAGTTGCTCAACGAGCAGCGCGCGGTCGACATTGTTACGCTCTCCAACGAGTTGGCCCGCTACAAGGAGATCGAGGCAGTGGGCGGGGTGGCCTACCTGGCATCGCTCACCGAGGGTCTGCCGCGGCGGCCGGTCATCGAGGAGTACGTCAGAATCGTCAAAGACAAGGCTCTGCTGCGCCGCCTCATGGCCATCTGCTCGGCGGCCATCGCCCGGGCCGCGGATCAAAGCGAGCCGGCGCTGGAGGTGCTGGGCGCCGCCGAAGCGGGGCTGCTCGAAGTCAGCGAGAAAAGCATCTCCATTGGCCTGCAGCCGCTCGACCAGGTAGTCGCCAACTCATTCGGTTCCATCGACAATCTCTATAAGCAGAGCCGCGAAGTCACCGGGCTGGCCACCGACTTCTACGCGCTGGACCGCGACACCAGCGGATTTCAGAAGGGCGAGCTCATCATCATCGCGGCCCGGCCATCAATGGGTAAAACGGCGTTTTCCATCAATATCTGCCAGAATGCCGCCGTCAATCACGGTGCGGTGGTGGCTGTGTTCAGTCTGGAAATGAGCAAGGAGTCGCTATTGCGACGCATGCTGGCCGCGCAGGCTTGGGTCGACCAACGCAAGCTGCAGACCGGCTTCCTGGGTCGCGAGGATCACGACCGCCTGCAGAAGGCGCTCAATGACCTGGTCGAATCGCGGCTCTACATCGATGACACCGCGGGCATTTCGCTTGCGGAGATGCGGGCCAAGGCGCGCCGCCTCAAACAGACCGCGGGACGCCTTGACCTGGTGATGGTGGACTACCTGCAGCTGATGTCGGCTACCCTGCCCTCGGCGGGTGGCAAGCGCTATGAGAACCGTACCCAGGAGGTGTCGGCGATCTCGCGCGGGCTGAAGGCATTGGCCAAGGAACTCGACGTCCCCGTGGTCGCTCTCTCGCAACTCTCGCGCTCCAGCGAACGCCGCGGCGAAGACAAGCGGCCGCTATTGAGCGATCTTCGCGAGTCCGGTTCCATCGAGCAGGATGCCGACGTAGTGATGTTCATTCACCGCGAGGCATACTACAACCGCGACGAGGAGATGTCGGAGTCGGACAAAGCCAAGTCGGAGATTATCATCGCCAAGCAGCGCAACGGCCCCACGGGAACCGTGCATCTGAACTTCATCTCCAAGTTCACGCGCTTCGACAATCCGGACCAGGGACACGAAGCCTGAATTGGCCTACGCGTTGCGGATTCACGGTCAATCCGAACCAGAGAATCCTTCCAGAATCGAAATGATTTCTCCGCGATTCTCTCTGCGGGCCCAGGCCAATGGCGTAGCCCATGGCTCGGCATCTTTTTCGTCGATAGCAGCTCCGCGTCGAACGAGCAACTCCACAAGCTCTCGGCGTCCCCAACGGCATGCCCACGCCAGCGGTGTCGATTTAAGCAGATCGTCCCTTCGATTCAAATCCGCTCCATGATCAATCAAGATCGCAGCGAATCGTGCACGGTCCTCTCCGGAAAGGCCGCTTTGACGAGCTGCCGTGAAGTGAAGGGCGGTCTGGCCGAAGCGCGAGACGTTGGGGTCAATACCATGACGCAGCAACGCAGCCATGCTCTGGAAATGATCTTCGTTCTGTGAAGTGCCGCTTCCCGCTCCTCGTATGGGCTGTATCAGCACCCAATGCCAGCGGTTGTCCGTTCGCGGCCAATGCAGATGGGGCAGAGCCAGCTCAACAATCGCCGGACAACCGTGATCTGCCGCAGACCAAACCAGCTCGCTCGCCAGTTCTTCCCGCGGGTCTTCAGAGAGAAGTCTCTTTGCCTCATCGACGTCGTGCATCTCCGAAACCATGTACGGCTGCATCCTGGCGCCTCGCTCCAGCAACAGCTTTTTCACAGAATCGTCTTCGTGATTCCAGGCATTCCGGAGCGGCCATCCCGACGCGTACACGTTGGCGTTAGGGTCCGCTCCACGGTCGAGCAACAATTTCGTGATTGCCAGGTCGCCTGTAAGTGCAGCATGCCACAGTGGCATCCCCCAACTCTCCGTCGGCTCCTCCAGTTCCTCGAGAAGAATGCGTTCGTTCACGTCGGCGCCCAGTTCGAGCAACAGGCGAACCATGTCAAGCTGGCGATGCTTAACAGCGAGGGTCAACAGTCCGCCGCCCCCGGTCACTACGCGCAGCCTATCGGGCGCAGCGAGGATCAACTCGCGTACGCGAGCCTCATCGCCCAGCGCCACCGCGCCGCGTACCGTCAGCTCCGCGCCGTGCTCCAGCAACAATTGCGCCGTTGCCGGGAACTGTTCCGCGCAGCGATTGCGCGGATCGGCCGCAAGCGCCGCGTGATCCAGCGGTGTCAGGCCATCGACATCTTTCTTGTGAACATTTGCCCGCCTTTTGAGGAGCCATTCAATCAGTGCGTGGTCGTTGCATCGCGCGGCGATATGCAGCGGCGTCGTGCCGTCCCGATCGCAAGCGTGCAGCAACGAGAGGTCGGCTTCCAGCAAACGAATCGCGCCGCTTCCGTCCCCCTTCGCGATGGTCCTGCTGATCTGATCCTGAACGGGAGAAACCGTCGCGTTGGAGCAACTCATCTCCTCGCGGCGTTTCCGTTCCTCTTCTTCAATAATGTCGACAATATCGGCGTATCCCCGGCCCTGGGCAAGCGCCAGCGCTGAAGTGGCATCGCGATGCGGATAGATTCCTTTGCGCGCGTCCGCTCCAGCTTCCATCAGCAGCGTCGTCATTGCGGCATCGCGCCGCAACACCGCGTAGTGAATGGCCCGATGTTCGTCGCTGGCTGACCGATCCATTGACGCCAGTTCCGGCCGGGTTGCCAGCATCGACCGTACCTGCCCCACGTCGCCTTGATTCACCGCTTCCATGAACCGGGCGATATTGGCGCCATCCACGAACGCTTTGAGCTTTGTCCAGCTTTGAAAGCCGTAGGCGCGGGCCAGGACACGCTGCGCATCGTTCAGCGCAAAGGGGGCCCCTTTTGGATTCCATTCGAAGCAACGAACCTCGGCCGCAGCGGCGGGATCGCCAGACCGATAGCCTTTCAGAAGATCTTTGGCTTGATTGCGCAGTTGCTCGAGGTTGGGCTGTTCCGGCAGGCGCCGAGTGATGGGGGGCGTAGGACGAGTGGCGGACATGACGATCTCCTTTGGACCAATGCCCGCTGTCCGCGTGTCGGGCTCAAAGAAGATTGTCGAACTGTCTGAGCAATAGCTTTTCGATGGGCTCAGCCCTTTCCGCGGACACGGCGGCGTCCGATACGCCGGACCCAGTATATCGCGCGATTTTTGACGATACCCGCCAGCACATAGCGTTACGGGCTTCTCAATGCTCGTTCAACACCAGGATCACTCGTCCCACGATGAGATCGCCAGAGGACTCTTGGGGCGCCAGGTCGGTCAGCTCCACGGGAAAGGCGCGATTGTGGGGGCGCAGCACAAGCCGGCCAAGCAGGAAGTCGGCATAGCGCAACTTCAGGTGCGCGTCCTTGCGCAGCGCGTAGACGTTGGGGCGGGCGGGACGGTATTGCGCAAATGAGTTGTAATGGCGGTCAAGCACCACGATGGCATCGGGCAGAATCAGCGGGTCCATTGCCAGGGCATCGGCGGCAGAAACCGCAATCGCGACCCAGCGTTGCCACGAGCGGCGATTCACCGAGGAGCGGCTGCGAACGTGACCCAGTAGCCCGCTCGGCACCTGCAGCAGATTCTGCACAGCGGAGGCACGCACGACGGGCTCGTACATGGCGGTGGCGTGGGACACGACTGGGACATGGTCGGCTTCCTCTCCTGGTTGTCGCACAGAAAGAACACTGGCCGGAAGCAGATCGGCCGCACCGATGCGCTGGGCCGCAAGAATTCGATCAAGGCCTTCAAGAGAGAGCTGTCGCTGGTTGCGCAGGAAGTTCGAGAGATGCGACTGCCCGAACCCGGTTTGACGTGCCAATAACGAGACGCTTAAGCTGCCCCGCTGTATCCTCCGCAGGAGTTCCATACGGAGACGCTCTTGCATCTGAGAAAAATTCATGTGTGGAAAATCCGCCACCAGCAATGGAGTAGACGGGTCCGAAATTGCTGCAAGAAAAAGAGTAAGGGTCGAATCGCCTTTATTCTCGACGCTTCCCGAGTGAATAGAAAGCCGCCGATGCGAATATCTCCATCGGCCGTTGACCTGGAAGATACGTGTCGATAGATTTTGACTAATTTACTTGCACACAACTGAGGAGAACCCGGCGCAAACGTCGTGTTACCAACGTACTGAACAGAACGTTTGCGCCTCGGATTCTCAGCCGGGAAGTGGTCGAATTTTTGCCGATTCGATTGGTCGATCGCTTCCGTGTGAGATTCCAGACTCTGCGCGGTGATGAGTATGAAGAGTCAACACGGAGAACAGACTGCACACATCCATGGGGACAATAGAATTCCCAGGCGCAGTCTGGACTTCCCGTCATCCCGACAGAAAGCAACACAAAAACAAAATTGCCGGGATTGCAAGCGATCACGGAGAAGTGCAAATGGATTTGCGCGTGCAATTGAAAATTTGCGAAGGGTGCGGCTGTCTGTGGTACCGCGCCCAGAACCATAGAGGTGTGTATTGCCTTGGATGTGATGCCAAACTGAAATATTTTCCATCGGCCGAGAGCCGCAAGCGGCGAGGCCCAAAGAGAAATGGGACCCTCATCAGGGTCTGGGCCGTCGCTCAACATCCCGCCGATGATCTATTCGCGGGGACCGCGGCTGAATGTGCAGGGGGTGTGGAGTGAGCGCAGCCCTGCAGGTCTCGGGAATCTGGGCGGCAGCCGCCAGGCAGGCTGTTTGCCACATTGTGAGGCGGCAGCAGGAAGACGAATTCGAACCGGCGATTGTGCCTGAGCCCGCAACCAACAAGGCGCCGGTAATCACGCTTGCTTTCTACAGGAGGCACACGGAGAGCCTCTTGCGCCGCTACCTGTATGCCTCCATGCTGGTGGGCCGGGCGCCCTCGTTTCTCGACAAGCCAGTCGCGCGCGGATGGGCGACAAGCCGCCCGGTGCGCACGTTCGAGGAAGCCGTCAACTTCGTCCTCGACGTGGAAAAGTGCCTTGCCCAATTGAGTTCGGTAGACCGCTGCCTGCTCAACCGAATCGTCCTCCAGGAGTACACCGTCGGCGAAACTGCCGATCTCCTCCGGATCAACATCAACACCACAGCAACCCGGCTGTCGCTGGCCTTGGATAAGCTTACCGAAATCCTGCTCAAGACCGGCCTGCTGGTTTTACCGCATTGATCTTTCTCGATCGCCGGGACGGGTGCTTCGGCACCCCTCCTCGCGCAGTCCCGGATATCATACGGGGGGAGGGGGTCCGTCGCGGGCTCATCGCGACCGTCTGCTATGGTGGTTTCGTCTAACCAACCAAGGCAGCGATCGATTCTCTGCTGAACCCGGGGGAACTGCTTCCATGCGCGTACCCACACAACGTTTTCTTGTTGCCTGCCTTCTTTCCATCAGTTCACTGATGCTCGCCGCGCAGGAACCAGCACCGCAACCCGCGCCCAAGCCCACTACCGCTGCGGAAGCGCCGAGTCGCGATACCAGTTACATCGACGCCGACGGCACAGCGCACGTAACCCGCGTCGTGCCGGTCCCCGAGGATCTGAGCCCCGAGGCGCAAAAGTCGCTGCGCCGCGCGGACCCCGACCAGGGGCCGCCGCAATCGCTCGCCGACCGGCGCAAGTCGACCGACGCCTATACCGCCCGCGCCCGCGAAGAGTGGACGAAGATTTGCCCCGTCACCATCGAAGACCGCTCCATCGGCGGCGTTCCGGTGCACGTCGTCACCCCGCCCGACATCCCGTCCGCCAATCACGACAAGATCCTCTTGAACCTGCACGGCGGCGGATTCAACTCCGATTCCGGATCCTTCACCGAGTCGATTCCCATCGCCAGTTACACCAAAATCAAAGTGATCGCGGTGCTCTATCGTCTGGCTCCGGAGTATCCCTTCCCGGATGCCGTCGACGATTCCATCGCCGTCTACCGGGAATTGATCAAGGTTTACAAGCCCGAGCACGTCATCATTTACGGGACTTCCGCGGGAGCCATCCTCACCGCGGAGGTGGCCGCAAAGCTCAAGCAGGCGGGCCTTCCCGAGCCCGCCGGGCTGGGAATCTTCAGCGGCATGGGCGACTTTGCGCGCGCCGGCGATTCAGCCGCCATGTACTCCCTGCGCGGTTTGTCCGGGCATCTCGATCCCCCCGAGAAGGGCGCGCACGATCCCTTCTATGTCGGCTCCACAGACGCCAAGGATCCCGTGCTCTCTCCGATTTACGCCGACCTGCACGGCATGCCGCCAACTCTATTCGTCACCAGCGGCCGCGACCTGCTGCTGAGCGGAACGGCCAATCTGCACCGCGCGTTCCTCAATTCCGGAGCAGACGCCCGCCTGGTGGTCTTCGATGCCCTGCCACACGCCTTCTGGTATGACCCCAAGCTCCCTGAGGCTATCGAGGCCAACCACATCATGGCCGACTTCATGGTGAAGACGCTTGCAAAGCGGTCCGACACGTCCGCGGCCTCAACTGAAAAGCCAAAGCCATAAAAAAGCGAGCCGAAGCACCTGGCTTCGGCCCGCGGTCTTCTCCTTCTTACCAGACCCGGCAGGCGTCGGCCGGTTCCATGGGCTGACCCGACTTGCAGCTGAAGGCGTCGCCAAATTCCTTGATGTTTCGCACCACCCCGTTCACCCGAAAACGATCCGGTGAGTGCGGATCCGTCTGCACCTGCATGCGCGCCGCTTCCGGTCTCTGGCTGCCGCACCAGTTCTGCGCGTAAGCAAGAAAGAACTGCTGCTTGGGCGTGAAACCATCCGTCTTCTTCTCGAGATCCATGTTCTTGCGTTTCGCATCGGCAAGCAGCGCCATGAAGGCCAGCCGTATGCCGCCGTTATCGGCCGTGTTTTCGCCCAGCGTCAGCTTGCCGTTCACGTGCGTGCCGCCTTCCACGGTGAAGTCTCCATATTCCTTCACTTCGCAATCGGCCTTGCCGTCGAACTTCTTGCCATCTTCAGGGGTCCACCAGTCATTGAGGTTTCCGGCGCCGTCGAATTGCCTTCCCTGGTCGTCGAAGCCGTGCGTCAGTTCGTGGCCCACCACCGCGCCAATGTGTCCATAGTTCACCGCGTCGCTCTCCGTCGCCCCATAGAACGGTGGCTGCAGGATGCCGGCGGGGAAGTTGATGTCGTTCATGCTCGGGTTGTAATACGCATTCACGGTGGGCGGGCTCATTCCGAACTCTCCGCGATCGACCGGCTTGCCGATCTTGTCCAGTTGCCGATGCGCCTCGAACTGCACCGCGCGCAGCCCGTTGCCGAGTGCGTCGCCGCGCACCACCTTCAGGTTGGAGTAGTCGCGCCATTTATCCGGATAGCCGATCTTGTTGGCGATCGCGTGCAGCTTCTCCTTGGCCTTCACCTTGGTGTCCGCGCTCATCCAGTCCAGCGTGTCGATGTCCGCGCTCATCGCGGCCTCGATGTCGCGCACCATCTGCTGCGTGGCCGCCTTGCTGGAGGGCGGAAACTCCTGCGCCGCGTAAACCTGGCCCAGCGCCTCACCCAGCGCGCCGTCCGTCGCCGCCACGCAGCGCTTCCAGCGGGCACGCTCTTCCTGGCGTCCGCTCAGAACCTTGCCGTTGAAATCGAATTGCTCCTTGTCCAGATCCTCGGGAAGCGCAGTCGTGGGCATGGAGTTGACCAGTTGCCACTTGAGATAGACCTTGATGGTATCGAGCGGCGTAGACTCAACCAGCGTGTTGAGCCCCTTGAAAAACGGCGGATAGGTGACGTTGATCTCCGTAATGGGCGGCGCGCCCGTGTCCTTCAAGAACGTATTCCAGTCAATGGCCGGGGCCAGTTGTTCGGCGTCCGCCAACGGCATCAGGTGATAGACATTCTTCGGGTCGCGCTGCGATGTAACGTCCAGCGAGTTCTTGGCCAGCGCCGTCTCCAAATCCATAATCGCCTTGGCATCCGTTGCGGCTTTGTCCTCCGGTTCACCCAGCAACTTCAGCGTCTTTGCAACGTGCGCCACATACTGCTCGCGGATTTTCACATCCTCCGCTCCTGTGCGCAAGTAGTAGTCGCGCTCCGGCAGGCCCAGTCCGGCCTGGTCGATTACCGCGATCTGTTTGCGGGCATCCTTGAAGTCTTGCTGCTCCCCGAAACCCACGAACGCGTTCACGCCGATGAGTTGATCGTGCGCCAGCAGCGCCGGCAACGCGCTCTTGTCGGTGAGAGCATCGATCCGCTCGAATTCAGGCTGCAAACCCTTCAGCCCTTGCTTGTTGATGGCGTCCGTATCCAGGCACGAGGCGTAATAGTCGCCGATCTTCTGCTCGTTGGGCGTGCGGCTCGGGCTCTCCACCGCGGCCTTGTCGAGAATCGTATGCAGCGCCTTCTCGTTCTCGTCCGCCAGCAGGTGGAAGTTGCCGAATCCCGCACGATCCGCGGGAATGGGATGGAGCTTGCTGAAGTTGCCGCACGCATACTGGTAGAAGTCCGTGCAGGGATCGGCCGTCTTGTCCATGTAGGCCGGGTCCAGGCCAACGATATGTTCTTTGGCGGCCGGAGCTCCGGAGGCGCCTTGCGCCGATGCCAGCCCGGCGCACGCTCCTGCTACCAGCAGACTCAATGCATTGCGCAGCGTCGACGCCTTGAAAAGTTTCAGATGTCTCATCGTTCTCCTCCCGCCATCGGGGTTGGTTGAGTGTAAGGTTTGGAGTCGGGTGCGGGGAACGCGATCTCCAGTTGGCCGGGCCTCATGTTGGGAAACTCGGAAATGGGTGCTTCAAGACTTCGCCAGTGTAAATGCCGAAACCATAAGACGGCTCGAGGTCGTCGTTGGCGAGCGTCTTCTCCTCTGCTGTTCGTCACAGACCGCCCAGCCGAGTGATTGCTTCGGAAAATAAAACTACTTGACACAGAGTACTCTATGTAATAGAGTACTCTCACTGAGTTGATCTACCGACCCGGAAGTCGGCCCAACTTTAGATCGCTCGTGGAGATCGCCATGCGAAACGCGTTCCATTCCTCGAACCTCGGAATCTTCGCCAGACCGGTGGCGGCCGCCGCCGCGGTCGCATCTCTCAGCTT
Source organism: uncultured Acidobacteriota bacterium (assembly GCA_963744185.1). Lineage (GTDB taxonomy): Bacteria > Acidobacteriota > Terriglobia > Terriglobales > Acidobacteriaceae > Telmatobacter. The sequence continues at coordinate 212,068 of CAVUSR010000009.1, forward strand.
CGCGCTCGCGGCGCAGGCGCCCCCATCCACCGAAGCGCAACACCAGGCCATGCAGAAGCTGGCCTTCCTGGCCGGGCGCTGGTCCGGCCCCATCACCATCGTTCGCGGTCCCGGCGAGCCTCTCAAGGCGGTCCAGTCGGAAGATGTGCAATTCAAGCTGGACGGTCTGGTTCTGCTCGTGGAGGGCAAGAGCACCAACCCCGACGGAACGGTTTCGTTCCGCGCTCTCGCCACCATCTCCTACGATGACGCTTCCAGAACCTACCGTTTTCGTGCCTACCACGAGGGCCGCTACGTGGACACAGAGCTTGCGGTAACCGGCAACGGCTTCTCCTGGAGCTATCCCGCCGGACCTGCCCACGTGGTCAACGCCATGCACCTCACCGACAAGGGCGAGTGGCAGGAGTCCACCGAGGTGGATATGGGGAGCGGCCCGCCTCGGAAGGTCGTCGACATGCTCCTCAACCGCCAGCCCTAGCGCGGATCGACTTCCCGATCAGCGAATCCGGCCGCAATGAACTCGGTTTCACCCCAAAGCAGCGGGTACAAGGAGAACTACGATGCCGCACCAGATGGATGAACAGGATCTGAAGGACAGGCTGAGCCTTATCGAAAACATGATCGCCGAAGGGCGTAGAACGACCTCGCATTGGAGCTGGCTGAGCGTTTTGTGGGGAGTGACGTATTTCGCCGCGATGGCCTGGTCGGCATGGGGATCGCACGCGATGTTCGCGTGGCCGGTGTGCGTGGCAGCCGCGCTGGCCGTGATGGCGATGGCATGGATATGGAGAGGTCGAAGCCACGAAAGGCATCCTGAAACCACGCTCGGCCGGGCCGTCGGATCGATCTGGCTTGGCCTCGGCGTCTCGATGGTCCTGCTGTTTCCGGCATTGGGCTTTTCGGGGCGCCTGGGAGATGTGCACCTCTTCATCGCCGTGGTGTCGGCGTTCCTGGGAATGGCCTACGGGGCCTGCGGCCTGATGTTACGGTGGAAAGCGCAGTTCGTCTGTGCCGTGGTGTGGTGGGCTACGGCGGTGGCGGGCGCGTTCGGTAACGAGACGCAGGCGGTGGTTATCTTCCTGGTGGCGATTTTCCTGTGCCTGATTGTCTTCGGGATTTACGGCATGATGCTGGAATCCCGCGACCGCCGGTCTCGAGGTGCGGTCCATGCCTGAACTGCCGGAGTTGAATCCCGTAATCCACGGCAAGCTGCGCCTGGCGCTGCTCTCGCTGCTGGCGGGAGTGGACGAGGCGGAGTTCACCTGGCTTCGCGCTAAGACCGGATCGACGGACGGCAACCTGGGCGCCCAACTGCTGAAGCTGGAAGAGGCCAAATACGTCGCGATGGAGAAGCGTTTCGTTCTGCGCAAGCCGCAGACCGTCTATCGCATCACCAATGAAGGCCGCCAGGCGTTGACTGAGTATGTGCAGGCCTTGAAACAGCTTCTGGGCTCGGCAATCGAAGCCTGAGCCTGGCTGGTTCGCAGGTCTCGTGCCGTTCTCACAGGCGGATCGGGAAGAATTTCCAGCTTTTGCCGGTTATTTTCGGTCGATTCACGCATCCCCGGCAGCCACCCCCGCAACTTAAGTAGTATTCTGGCGTTCCTCATTGGAAGGAGGACCGCATGCCACTCTCCCGCGGATTACTGATACCTGCTTTTGCACTGATTGTTACAGCTGTGAACCCTGGACGCGCCGTTGCGTCCCCCGCGCCCATACAGCCTGTTGCCTATGGACAGGAGAGGGGATGGGACGTTCCTCCCGGCGAGCTCAACGAAGTCCAGCGGCGCGGATTTCACGATGGCGTGGAAGGCGCACGCCGCGACTTCGACAATCACCGTCGCCCTGACGTAGAAAACCGCGAAGAGTTTCGTGATCCGCACGTCGAACGGGACCTGCGCGACGCCTACCGGGACGGCTTCCGCCGCGGTTATGAGGCGGCAGCGTCGCATCTCTGGGGCGCCGCCCCGCCCCCGCCACCACCGCCACCGCCGCCACCCGTTCAGGAAGAACGCCGCGATCAGGATGGATGGGGCATGCGCGGACTGGCGAGCGATGCGGAACGGCAGGGCTTCCACGAGGGCTCCGAGGTAGCACGCAGAGACTTCCAGATGCAGCGCCGCCCCGACCCCGACGACAGCGACGAGTTTCGCGCACCGCGGGTCCCGCCCGAACTGGTTGGCGAGTTCCGCGAAGGCTTCATGCGCGGATACGAGGTGACGCGATCGCAGCTGGTTGGCGAGCCCGCCTGGCAGGAACGCGGCGACCCGGACCGCTGGGAAGCTCCGGAACGCTATTCGGAGATTGGGCGCAAGGGATTCCATGACGGCGTTGTGGGCGCGCAGCGCGACTACGACAACCACCGCCGGCCAGACGTCCTCAACCGCGACGAATACCGGTCCCCGCACGTGCCGCCGGAGTTGGTGGGTGAATATCGCGAAGCCTTCCGTCACGGCTACGAGCTGGCCGCCGCACGGATTTGGGGAGGCCGATAACCGGAATCTACTTCGAACCGGCCACCAGTCGCTGCGCCAGCGACTGGCGCACCCGGCTCATGATGCCGAGGTAGAAAGCCAGGTTATGAATGGAGTTAAGCGTCCCTGAGAGCGCCTCCCCAGCCTGCATCAAATGCCGCAAATAACTACGGGTGTAGCGGCGGCAGACGGGGCAACTGCAATTGGGATCGGGGGGGCCCTGGTCCTCGGCGAACTGCTTATTTTTGATGGTGATACGGCCTTCGCTGGTGAACAGTAAGCCGTGCCGGGCGGCGCGCGTCGGGAGCACGCAATCCATCATTTCGACACCAATCGAAGCGTAGTGCTCGATCTCGTCGGGATAGCCGACACCCATGATGTAACGCGGCTTGTCTTTGGGAAGCAGGGGCAGGACCTCGGAGATCATCTCCAGGGTCAGGTCGCGGGGCTCGCCGACGCTCAGGCCGCCGATGGCGTAGCCGTCGAAGTCCATCTCGACCAGGCGCTCGACGCTCTCGCGGCGCAGGTCGCGGTACATGCCGCCCTGGACGATGCCGAACAGAGACTGGGTGCGTCCCCTCGAATTCGGCGGCCCAGGGGACCAGGTGCTGGTGGGCGCGGAAGTGGGTGAGCGAGCGCTGGGCCCATGCCATGGTGAGGCGCAGGCTCTCTTCGGCGCGGGTGCGCGTGGCGGGGTACTCGGTGCACTCGTCAAAGGCCATGCAGATGTCGGCGCCGAGGGCGATCTGCACGTCCATGGAGTGTTCGGGAGTAAAGAAGTGGCTGCTGCCGTCGAGGTGGGAGCGGAAGCGCACGCCCTCCTCGGAAACCTTGCGGAGCTGGCTGAGGGAGAAGACCTGGAAGCCGCCGGAGTCGGTCAGCAGGCGCGCGCGGCCAGCTGATGAAGCGATGCAGTCCGCCCATGCGGCGGATAGGCTCGTGGCCGGGGCGCAGGTAGAGATGATAGGTGTTGCCGAGGATGATCTCCGCGCCCAGAGCCTCAAGGGTTTCCTGGGGAACGGCCTTGACGGTGCCGGCGGTGCCGACGGGCATGAAAACGGGCGTTTCGACGGTTTGATGCGGCAGGTGAAGCTGGCCGCGGCGGCCGCCTTCAGCGGTGGTGTGGAGCAGGTTGAAGGTGAGGGCCACCTGATGATTTTAATGGCACGGATCGCGAAGACTCGTTGTGTCGATGAGCGGACTGGGCGACAATCACAACCGTGATCACCTTTTCCTCCGGTCGCCCCTGGGTTCTGCTCGCCGCTTCGCTCTTCGTATCCACCTGTGCCGCTCAAGACAAGCAAGCTGACGCAACAGCAAGCGATGGCGTGGTGAAGTGGGATTCCACATGCGGCGCGCGAGGCTGCCTGATGCAGACGGACGTGCTGCGGGGCGTGTCGGATGACCCTCCGAATCCGAAGGATTTCAGGGAGTACGTGAGCCTGAACGTTGCTCTCGATCGGAGCTTGTCGCGGCCTGCGTATTTCTCCTTCCTTGTCGATCCCCGGGCGCAGCGGGATCAAGGCATCTTCATCACGTTTGGGAAGACCACGCGGGAAAACGAGAAGCGCAAGCTGGAGCTCGATCCCGAAGGACCGTCGCGACTCGCCATCGGCGATTGCGACAAGAATGCCTGCACGGCTCGAATCCCGCTGGGGTTGGTGGCCGCGGGCAAGGACGCGCACAAGATGGATCTGCTCGACAGGTTCCTGTCTTCGGATCAGCTATTGGTGTTGTATATGCGCGATGGACATGCCTACCGGACCATGGTGGATCTGGCTTCGTTCCAGAAGGAATATGCACGCGTGATGGCCGAAGAGATGAAGCGGGCCGATCCCCAGAAGTGAGAGCGATATTTCCCAGTGCTATATTCAACCTTCTGTCGTTGCAAAATACCGCTTCGAGCCGGCTAGGCACGATGGCAAGCTGGATGCCAGACGTATCATTGCAGAGGTTGACTTCCACTCTTTCTAAACTCTTCGGGAGCAGAGCATGACGGACTGGTTTGCGCGCCCCATCTTCAATGTGAGCGACGTCGAGGCATCGCTTCGCTTTTACGTGGACCGGCTCGGCTTCACGAGTCCCTGGCGCTACGACGTGGACGGCAAACTGCACGTCGCACAGGTCGATCGACAGGGCTGCGCGATCATCCTCGCCCGCACGTGGCCGGAAAGACTGGGCAAAGGGTTATTGTTCATTTCCCTGAATGTCGAGCCGGCGACGCGCGAAGCGGCAACCGCCGCGCTGGATGACTTGCGCGCGGAACTGGAGGCCAGGGGCGTTACGGTCCGGGAGGGTTCGTGGGGCTATCGGCTCCTGGTGGTCGATGATCTCGACGGCAATCAGCTGCTCTTCAACTATCCGAGCGATGCTGCGGCCACCGAGCCGACCCGGGAAGAAGCGTAATCGTTGGCAGAGTCGTCGACCGCGGCGCGAGTAGCGCTGCCGTGGGTCTTGAACTGGCTGCGTGTGACATGGCAGTCCAATTGAGGGGATGAATCGTCTGCCTACCGCCCGGACGGCGGCCCTAGACGCAGTTGGACGCCGGCGCGGGCTACGCGGGGCATGCCGAGGGTCGTCGTAGGCGTTTTGGCCACTTCGATGGTGCGATCGAAGAGGTTTTCGCCGGCCGCAAAGAACTCGATGTGTTTTCCCAGGTCGTGGGAGGCGAAGGCATCAATGCGGAAGTACCCGTGCAGAAGGTTGGCGTTGGCGTCGTCGTCGAACTGATGGCCACTGAGGCGGCTCTGCAGGCTGAGCGTACCGAAGCGGGAGCGATAGGCGCGCAGATTGAGGGTGGCCAGGTTGCGGGCGACTTCGGGGATCCAGTTGCCCAGATCCTGCGAGCCGCGGGTAACAGTGGCGTGGGCGTACTGGTAGCCGCCATCGAGTGCGAGCCAGCGGCGCGGGGCCAGTTCGAAATCGAGGGCGACACCGCGGCTTTCAATTTGTCCAAGGTTCTCTCGCATGAGCAGGATGGGCGACGATTTGGCGTTGAGAGTGACGGCAGTGATGGGGCGGTTGACCTGGGTGTCGAACCAGCTGGCGCGCACCGTGCCCCAGTTGCGTTCCGAGGCCACGCCTGCTTCCCATCCCGTGGCGCGTTCACTGAGCAGAGAGCCGTTAGGCCTGGTGAGCTGATTGCCGACCTGCGTGGAGCGGTAGAGTTCGCTGGGGCTGGGAGCTCGGAAGGCGCGGAAGCCGGAGGCGGAAAGGGCCCAGTGCGCGCCGAATTTGCGCGACAGGCCGAGGCGCGGATCGAAGACCTGCTGGTCGAACTGCGGAGGCTGCGTGGCGGTAGGCGACCACGTGGACCCGGTGCGCTGTAATTGACGGCCATCGTAGTTTTGGAACCAGTCTTCGCGCGCGGATGCGGCCAGCGTCCACGCATGGCGGACAGCCATCAACTCGACATAGACGCCGGAATCGCGCTGATGATCGGCGAGATGGGTGAGAGCGGCGGTGGCGCCGAAGGTCTGTTCCTGGTCCCACACGCGCACATCGTGGACATCGGCTCCGGCCAGCAGCAGCAGGCCCGGAGCGAGAGGCTGATTCCAGTGGGCGGCGGCGCCCAGTTCGTTATCCGGGATGACGGCGAAGCGGCTGGGAATCTCGCCGCAACGGAAGGTGCAGGCGGGATTGGCGGGGTTCGGCGCGTTGGAGATGGAGGAGAACGTCTGGTGGTATCGCTCCGTGGAGCCGTAGACGCGCAGCACCCCGGTCGCGTCGCGCGGACCCTGCCAGTCGGCCCCGGTGGCATAGCGCCAGAGGCGAGTGCCATTCACCTGGTACGGCGTGCCGTTGGCGCGATTCTCGTTGAACCCGCTGAAGCGGGCGAAGAGCCGCAGGGGGTTGCGGTCGTATTCGCCAATGACGAGGCCGTTTTGCGCGTGAACACTGGAGGGGGTGTCGACGGGGCCACGCTGAAACGGCGCTTCCTGGATGTACCCGTCGGTGCCGAGATCGCCCGCGCCAAGCAGCGCTGCCCATGGGCCCTGTTTTGCCTGGGCGAGGAGGCTTTCATCAAACGTGCCCAGGCCACCGTAACTGGAGCGCAATTCGGCGAGCGTGGACGTGGGCCGGGCGAGGCGCACATTGACGACACCACCGATGGCGCTGGAGCCGTAGAGGTCGCTGGCGCCGCCGCGCACCGCCTCGACGCTGCCGACAGCAAGCTCGGGCTGCTCTTCCCAGTGGATCCAGTCACCCACGGGGTCGTTCAGCGGGACATCGTCGAGCGTGACTAGTGTGCGGCTGGCGGAGGTGGAACCCAGCCCGCGCAGGCTGATGCCCTGCGAGGAGGGGTTGGCCACCAGCGAACTGGAGCGGCGAAAGAGCTCGACGCCGGGCAGCTGGCGCAACCGTCCGTCCATGGTGACGGCGGCGGCGGTTTGCAGTTCGGTTTCGCTGAGCAGGCGGGTGGTGACGGGGCTCTGCAGCTCGCCCAGGGGAGACCGGTAAGCGGTGACGGTGACCTGCTCGACGGCGCCGGCGGCCTGGAGGTGAACGGTGGTGTCGGTACTGAGAGTAAGTTCTTTTGCCGCGAAGCCCGGGGCCTCGACGCGGAGCTGGCAGGGCGCGGAGCAGGTCAGCGACAGGCGGCCGTCGGATCCGGTGTGGCCCAGGGCGTGGCCGGCTACGTCGGTAATGACGGCGGCAGGAAGCGCGGCGCCGGCATCATCTTCAACTGTGAGGGTCAGCGGGGTCTGGGAGCGGAGGAGGGGCATCGCCGTCGACGCAAAGACCAGCGTGCCAAAGATCGCTCTGGAGAGGAACAACTCCATCGGTTTCAGAGGGGAACCTCGAATACAAGTCTTCCAGCAATTGTTTCACGGTGCGCTGCATGGGCACGACCACTAGCTTAGACGCAATCTCGTGGAGCGGCACCAGGACAAAGGCGCGCTCGGCGAGACGGGGGTGGGGGATATCGAGGTTGGACTCGTGGAGGACGAAGTCTCCGTAGAGCAGAATGTCGAGATCGAGGGTACGGGGGCCGTTGAGGATGCCCGCGGAGCGGTCGCGGCCGAATTCGCGTTCGATGTGGAGGAGAGTGTCGAGCAGGGCGGCGGGGGAGAAATCGGTTTGGAGGGCGATGACGGCGTTGACGAAGCGCGGCTGATCGGAGAAGCCGACCGGCTCGGTGGAGTAAAGGGAGGACCGGCAGGCGACGCGGCCAATGGAGGAAAGGCGATGGACGGCAGCTGCAAGCGTGTCTTGCGGCGGGCCGGCAGGACCAGGGATGTTGGCGCCCATCCCGATGTAGGTTGTCTGCATAATTCAAGGGTAGCGCGCGAGGCCGAGGGGCTAACCGCAAAATCCTTGGGAGCACGAACAAAGCCCCCGAACGTGCGCGACCTGGCGGCTGTTCAACTCATCCCATGGTGGCAGCAAGGAGGGCGATTATGTTCGCAGTTGTGGGGGTAACCGGCAATGTGGGTGGAAACGTGGCGCGGCACTTGCTTGCTGCGGGGCTCGGGGTGCGCGCGATTGTCCGCGATGCCGCAAAAGGAAACGCCTGGGCGCGACAAGGCTGCGAGGTTGCCATTGCCGACATCAACAACGCGGCTTCGTTAAGCAAGGCATTCGAGGGCATGGCAGGGGTGTTTGTGATGGTGCCGCCGGTGTTCGATCCTGCTCCGGGATTTCCCGAGGCGCGTTCGGTGGCGGCGGCACTGACAACGGCGACGACTGCGGCTCGCCCGGGTCGGATGGTTTATCTGTCCACGATTGGCGCGCAGGCCGAGCGCACCAATCTTCTGTCGCAACACACGCTCATTGAGAAAGCATTGCGCGCATTACCGGTGCCCACCACTTTTCTGCGTCCGGGATGGTTCATGGAAAACGCAGCGTGGGACGTTGCGCCGGCGCGGGAGGGGGGCGTGGTGCCGAGCTTTCTGGAGCCACTCGACAAGAAATTTCCTATGGTGGCGACCGAGGACATCGGTCGCCTTGCGGCGGAGTTGCTGCAAGAGGTTTGGCAGGGCCATCGCGCGGTGGAACTGGAAGGACCACAGCGCGTGAGCCCCAATGACATTGCCGCAGCTTTCACCCAATTGCTTGGGCGCCCGGTGCGCATGGAGGCAGTGCCGCACGACCAGTGGGAGTCCATTTTCCGCGGGCAAGGCATGAAGAATCCCGAGCCGCGGGTACAAATGCTGAACGGCTTCAACGAAGGCTGGATCACGTTCGAAAATCCCGCAAGCGTGCGCAAGGGAACAGTGGAACTGGAGACGGTTTTGAGCGGACTGCTGGCAAGGTGAATACTGCGGCGGCGCCGGGGACTCTGCTAGCATCGGTCTTCGGAGAGCTTTGAGAATGGACGCTATGAATAATGCAGGCCTCGGTGCCCGGCGCAACGAAGATATCGCACTCGATCTGTTGAAGTTTGTGGCCGGGGTGGCCAACGTGGGAAGGGGCACGACGGGATCTGCGGGATTTATTGCCGCGGGCGGCGGCAAGCCTGAGGACCACGTGACGGAGTTGTTGGAACTCTACGGCCGCTGCCTCAAGGCGGTGGAAGGCAAAGGGGCGAAATAGACAACCGTTCCCAAGATAGCCGAGCCCGGCTGCGTGTCGCGGTGGCGGGGGCGGGGGCGTTTGGGCGCAATCACCTCCGTGTCTATCGCGAGTTGGAAAACGCCGACGCCGGGGTGGAGTTGGTTGCGGCTGTAGAGCCCCACCCGGGCAGCTCGGTCGAAGCCGAAGAGGGTTACGGCATCCCTGTATTCGCGACCGTGGAAGAGCTTCTGCGGGCAGATCTGCGACTGGATGCGGCTTCGGTGGCGGTGCCAACCCTCCATCATCACTCCGTCGCATCCGAGATGCTGGATGCAGGGTTAGATGTGCTGGTGGAGAAGCCGCTGGCTGCGTCCCTGCGTGAGGCAGACGAGCTGGTTTCGCTGGCCGAGACGCGGCAAGCGCATTCTGCAGCCGGGGCACCTGGAACGATTCAATCCTGCGGTATTGGCGATCGAGCCGCGATTGCGGCGGCCCATGTTCTTCGAGGCTCACCGCCTGTCGGTGTTTACGCCGCGTTCGCTGGATGTGGACGTGGTGCTGGACCTGATGATTCACGATCTCGACATTGTGCTGACGTTCGCGCGCTCGCCGGTGCGGGAGGTGCGGGCGGTGGGGCTGCCGATCCTGTCGCCGAAGGTGGATATTGCCAACGTCCGGGTGGAGTTCGAGTCAGGGTGCGTGGCGAATTTCACGGCATCGCGGGTGTCAACGGAGCGGGTGCGCAAGCTGCGGTTCTTTGAGCCCCGGCAGTATGTGTCGATCGACTATGCGCGGCGCGATCTGCTGGTCATCAAGCTGGATTCGGGTGTGCCGGGGAATCTTCCTCCTGAGATTGCCGCCCTCATTGCTTCGGGAAAGGCGGACCCGGCGATGCTGGCGCAGCTGGCCGCGGCGGGCGGAACGCCCAATCCGGGGTTGTCGTTCGCCAAGCCGGAGATCAAAGAGGGTGAGCCGCTGCGGCTGGAGATCGAGTCGTTTCTGGAGTCGGTGCGGACGCGCCGCGAGCCGCGGGTAACGGCCCGCCAGGGCCGCGACGCGCTGGCGCTGGCGCTGGAGATCCAGGAGACCATGGTGGCGCATGCGCATCGGGCCGGTCTGGGGAATTTCTTCGAAACAAGCGGTTGAAAGGGCTCATCGTGGAGTTCAGCCGCACTTTGCGGGTGTCAGCGGGTTAGCGGCGCTAGCCGCTCTGCACTGGCCGTTAACCCTTCCCCCTCCCCCCACGCCGCACTGGGCGGACCCTTCGTCGTCTTTGTCCTTTACAGCTGCTGCTTGTTTTGAGGATCTCCCTAACTCTTTGCTCTACGACCATGGTGCCGTCCGGCATCAGATTTCGCGCCTCTGATTGGGTTTACGGGAAATCTGAGCGCAAGGTTACACCCGGAGCGGAATGTTTACCCGGGCTATACTCCGGGGTGAGCCGCCAAGGAGGTCCACCGATGCGCTGTTTTCTGTTGGTTGCAGCTGTCTTGTTGGGGACCCTTCCGTCCGCCGCAGCCCAAAACGCGCCGTCCGCGACTCCGGCGAGTACCAAGGGCGAGATACGAGCGCTTATCCAGCTGTACACCGAGTCGATCGACGCGGCTGACTCCGACCTTGGTGCGAGAGTGTGGCTCACCACGCCCGAGGCTTCGTTTATCCACCCCCTCGGGGAGGAGAGCGGATGGGATCAGATCTCGGCTGACGTTTACCGGAAGCTGATGGGCCAGACATTCAGCAAGCGCAGTCTGAAGCTGTCGAGCGAACCCACAATCCATATCTTTGGGGACGCGGCAGTGGCTGAATTCCACTGGGACTTTGTGGCAACCTTGCGGAGCAACGGAAGTGAGGTCCACACCATGGGACGGGAGAGCCAGCTTTACGCAAGGCTGCCAGAGAAGGGCTGGAGGCTGGTTCACGTTCACTATTCGGGGCCGGCGGTGGCGATGCCTTCAAACGGAAGCTTCTAATTGACGCCGATCGCTTAGAGTCCCAGGTCGCTGAGGCTGGGGTGCTCGTCGGGCCTGCGGCCCGGCGGCCAGTGAAACAGGCGCCGCTCTTCGGGGATGGCGAGGTCGTTGATGCTGGCATGGCGGCGGATCATGAGGCCCTCGGCGTTGAACTCCCAATTTTCGTTTCCATAGGAGCGCCACCATTGCCCATCGGGGCCGTGGGATTCGTAGGCGAACCGGACGGCGATGCGCGCGCCGTCGAAGGCCCAGAGCTCCTTGATGAGGCGGTACTCGAGTTCGCGCGCCCACTTGCGGGTGAGGAAAGCAACGATCTCATCGCGGCCATGGAGGAATTCGGAGCGATTGCGCCAAACGCTGTCGATCGAGTAGGCCCGCGAGACGCGCTCGGGATCGCGCGTGTTCCAGGCATCTTCGGCGGCGCGGACCTTGCGGATCGCGGTCTCGCGAGTGAATGGCGGGACGATGGGCTGAGACGGTGTGGACATGAGAGCACTCCAATGGTCCGGCAGGCCGATGCGCCGGCCAATCATCAGAATGGATGCTGACGAGCCAGTTGGGGCTCGCAAAGAATACTCATTGACGAAGATGCCTCCCCGGGTGCGACCGGATGGTGGCCGGCGGCTATTCTGAACAAGGCCGATGCCCACAGATCCGCGCCAATTCGATGTGTTGGTGCTGGGGGCAGGCGCGGCGGGCTTGATGTGCGCCGCTGTCGCCGTTCATCGCGGGCGCCGTGTTGCAGTGCTGGATCATAATGCGCAGCCGGGCCGCAAGATTCTGATCTCCGGCGGGGGCCGGTGCAACTTCACCAACATTCACTGCGCGCCCGACCGGTTTCTCTCCTCCAATCCGCACTTCGCCAAGTCGGCGCTGGCGCTGTACCAACCGGGGCATTTTCTGGAGATGGTGGAGCGATATCGAATTCCCTGGCATGAGAAGACGCTGGGGCAGCTTTTCTGCGACCACTCGTCGCGCGCGATTCTGGACATGTTGCTGGCCGAGTGCGAGCTCGGCCCGGGTGCGTTCGAACTGATTGTGAACGCGCGGGCCATTCGTGTTGAGCGGGGAGCCGGCGAGTATGTTGTGACGAGTGCGCAGGGGGATTTTCGCGCCGGTGTATTGGTCGTTGCGACGGGCGGGCTGTCGATCCCCAAGATGGGCGCGACAGGGCTGGGGTACGAATTGGCGCGGCAGTTTGGGCTGCGCGTGATTGAGCCGCGGCCGGCGCTGGTGCCGCTGGTACTGGGTGGCGAAGAGGCGCGCTGGACGGAGTTAGCGGGGGTGTCAGCAGAGGTGGTGGCCTGGGTCGCTGGTAGGAAGAAACGGGTAGGCGAAAACCCGAAATTCCGGGAGAAGATGCTGGTGACGCATCGCGGATTGAGCGGGCCGGCGGTGCTGCAGGCTTCGTCGTACTGGCGGCCAGGAGAGCCGTTGTTGGTCGACTTCGCGCCGGGGCGGGCCAGCGCTGTGAAGCTGCTGGGACCGCTGCTGGAGCCAAGAGCCCGGCGAGATGAGACCGCGCTGAAACAGGCCCTGCGAGCGGCTCTGCCCCAGCGGATGGCGGATCATTTGGCGGAGGCGGGATCGCCCGAGGGTTGGTCAAACGCGGCGTTGGAGCAGGCGGAGCGGCGGCTGCGGGCGTGGGAATTTCATCCCGCGGGGACTGAAGGCTTCGACAAGGCGGAAGTGACCGCGGGCGGCGTGAACACAGACGATTTGAACGCGCGGACTATGGAGGCTCGGGCGGTTCCCGGGTTGTTTTTCATTGGGGAGGCCGTCGACGTGACCGGGCACCTGGGAGGCTTCAACTTCCAGTGGGCGTGGGCGTCGGGAGTAGCGGCGGGACGCAGCCTTTAGGCAGCGAAACCTTAAAGAGAACCGCGAGGTGCGATCGGCTTTTTTGGTGGCGTGAGGACGAAGCCCTTGCGCACCAGTGCGAAGCCCTGCTGCGGGAGTTCGGCCTGCAGCAAGTGATTGTCGGGGCCGCAGAACAGGTCAGTCTGAGCGCCCGCAATGGTGGCAATCAGATGATGAACGACGACAGGCTTGCCATCCATGGTGCCGTTTTCGTCGGCGTAAGTGGCCAGTTCGACCGGCTGGATCGAACCGGTCTGCTTGGGAATGATGGCCCAGATGTCGCGATTGTTTTGTGCGGCCGCCACGGTCAACAACGTCTCCAGTGCGCCGGGGTCGAAGTCAGGCAGGAAGATGGCGTTCTCGTGGGCCGCGATACGGTTGGTTGAACTGCGGCCGTTGGCGGAGATGTTGAGGAGGAACTGGGGCCCGTCCGGCTTGCCAATCACGTTGGCCGCCGAGCCGTTGACCGTGCCGCTGAGCAGCACATGCTGCAGGCGATCCGACTTGTCGAGATGCTCGGTCTTGGAGAGAGCATAATCGAGGCCCTGCATCTGGATGCGGACCGAGGAAGTGGAATCGTACCCGGTTGGCTTGGCGGCAAACGTGAAGCTGGCGGTGCCGACCTGATGGCCGAGCTGGCTCACGGTGAAGCTGACCGTCTGGGCCGCAAGGGACGGCGAAGGGGGAACCTGGGCAAGAACTGCTGCAATCAGAAAAGACGCAAAAGTGGAGTACGGCATATTCATCCGTACTTATAGACACTTTTGAAGGGAAACGGTTGCGGTGGGGCGCCGGGTGGAGCCAACCGCCCTCCACCCGTCTTGATTCAGGATTCCAAAACTCTACTTCCCGGCCTTCGCGAAGCGCTTGTTGACCTCGGCCCAGTTCACCACGTTCCACCACGCGGCCAGGTAGTCGGGACGCTTGTTCTGATATTTCAGGTAGTAGGCGTGCTCCCAGACGTCGTTGCCCAGGATCGGGTAGAGGCCCTGCGACAGAGGCGAATCCTGGTTGGGGGTAGTGATGACCTTCAGCTTCCCCCCCTGCATGACGAGCCAGCCCCAGCCGGAGCCGAATTGCTTGGCTGTGGTCTCGTTGAACGTTTTTTTGAACGAATCGAAGTCGCCGAAGTCGGCCTTGATCTGATCCGCGATGGGCCCGGTGGGCGGACCGCCGGCATTCGGTCCCATGATGGTCCAGAACATGGAGTGGTTGGAGTGTCCTCCAGCGTTGTTGCGCAGGACCGCGCGGACGTCCTCGGGGATGGCGTTGAGGTCGCTCAACAGTTCGTCGGCCGTCTTGGAGGCCAGCTCAGGGTGCTTCTCCAGCGCGCCGTTGGCGTTGGTGATGTAAGCCTGGTGGTGCTTGTCGTGGTGGAGCTTCATGGTTTCGGCATCAATGTGGGGCTCGAGCGCTGCATAGTCGTAAGGAAGCGGTGGAAGTTCGTATGCCATTTGGGGAAATCTCCTCCGTTGAAGATTGTAATGGGGTGGGCCGTGTGGATGGGCGAGGACGCCGGGCGCTCATGAGGACAGCCAGCCATCAATCGTCGTTGGATGCCGGCCCGTGTGGATGGGGTGCAGTTTCGATGAAACCGAATGTTCATACATCGGATCGGGCTGCTGTGCTTGGATGGAGGTTTGGGAGCCAGCCGCCCGCGATCATCCAAGGAATCGAAGTTCGATCGAAACTTTTGCCCGTTGGCGGACATCGGTAGTAGGGTGATTGCACATTTGTTCCTCAACTGCACGGGCTTTGCCCGCGTATCCCGTCTGCAAGATACAACCCTGATGAGCAAAAGAAGCCTTCAAAAATGAACGATCAACCGCTTTATCGTTGGCTTGCGCAACAAGGCGAAGCTCCGGGCGCGCCGGGCCTGGCGCCCCGCTGGACCTCGGCCGTGAAAGATGCGGTCGGGACGGCGTACTCCGCCTCCAGCCGGCTGTGGTTCACCTGCTCCCACGGGATTGTGAACGAGCTTTATCACCCCACCATCGATCATCCCCAGGTTCGCGACATGGAGTTCCTCATCACCGACGGGGAGACATTTACGCACGAGGAAAAGCGCGACCTGCTTTCCTCGTTCGAGTACATCCACGCCGAGGCGCTGGGGATTCGCTACATCAATCGCGACCCCGACGGGCGATACACGCTGATCAAAGAGATTATCTGCGATCCGCACCACTCGGTGCTGCTGGTTCATGGCCGCCTCGAGGCAGAACCGGAGCTGCTTTCGCGCCTCAAGATTTACGCTCTCCTGGCGCCGCACCTGGATGGCGGCGGCGCGGGAAACTCGGCGCGAGCGATCGACGTGGCGGGTTATCGGATGCTGCTGGCGTGGAAGAATGAGTGGTCGCTGGCCATGGGCGGGGGCTTCTCGCGCGTGAGCTGTGGTTTTGTGGGATCGAGCGACGGCTTCACAGACCTGAAAGAAAATCACACCATGGATTGGGAGTACGGCTCGGCTACCAATGGCAATCTGGCGCTGATGGGGGAGCTGAATCTCAATTTCCCGCACCGCTTGCCTACCGGCAGCGACGCGGCGGCCCGCGAGTTTACCGTGGCCATCGGGATCGGCCAGACCATGCACACGTCGCTGCAAAAGACCGTGACCGCGCTGGCGATGCCTTACCAGCAGCACCGCACGCGCTACATTGAGCAATGGCGTCGTGCGGCCAACCCGGAGTGGCTCGCTGCCCGGTCGCAGGATGGCGGCAAACTGCTGCGTGTCAGCCACAACGTGCTGCTTACTCACGAGGACAAAACCTACTCGGGCGCCTTTGTCGCCTCCGCGTCCATCCCATGGGGTAATTCCAAGGGTGACGACGACCTGGGCGGCTATCACCTGGTGTGGACCCGGGACATGGTGCAGACCGCCGGAGCGCTGCTGGCCTGCGGCCGCGCAGAGACCGCGCGTCGCGCCCTGGTCTACCTGGCTTGCACGCAGCAGCCCGACGGCAGCTTCGCGCAGAATTTCTGGGTTGACGGCCGTCCCTACTGGAAGGGCATTCAACTCGATGAAGTCGCGTTCCCCATCATCCTGGCGTGGCGCTTGTGGAAGGCCGATGGGCTTGGCGATATGGACATCTTCCCATTCGTCGAACGCGCGGCAGGTTTCCTGGTCAAGAAGGCGCCGATTACCCACCAGGACCGCTGGGAAGAGAACGCGGGTTATTCTCCGTCGACGCTCGCGGCAGTGGTGTCCGGGTTGATTTGCGCCGCGGAGATGACGCGTGCCCGCGATGGCGAAGAGCACGCGGTTTTTCTCGAAGAATTTGCCGACTGGATCGATCGCCACCTGGAAGACTGGACCGTAACCAACGACGGAGTGCTGCTGCCCGGCGTGAAGCGCCACTACATGCGCATTCGTCCACCGGAGACAGGGGAAGCGTACGCATGCGAAAGCTGCGGCGATGAGATCATTCACATCAACAATCGCCAGCCCGGCGCACGGCAGGATTTCGAAGCGCGTGAGATCATCGACGCCGGCTTCACGGAACTGGTTCGATACGGTGTTCGCCGCGCCGATGATCCGCTGATGATCGATTCGGTGAGGGTAGTCGACGCGGTGCTCAAACGCGACCTACCGCAGGGCCCGGGATGGCTCCGATACAACTACGACGGATACGGAGACGGACCGAACGGAGAACCATTTCACAGCTTCGGCCAGGGACGTGTATGGCCTCTGCTTACGGGCGAGCGCGCCCATTACGAACTCGCGGCCGGGAACGATATCGGGCCGCTCATCCGGACGTATGAAAGCTTCGCCACCAAAGGCCAGCTTATGCCCGAGCAGGTGTGGGACGCGGACAATCTGCCCAGCCGGGGCCTCCGCAAAGGCCAGCCCGCAGGTTCGGCGACCCCACTGGTCTGGGCGCACGCCGAGTACCTCAAGCTGCTGCGCTCCGCCCTCGACGGCAAGGTCTTCGACCGCGTGGACCCGGTGTACGAACGCTACTGCACGCCCGAGGGCCGGCAACGTGTGCGGCATGATCTGGAGATTTACAGTTTCCGCCGGCCCATTCAGAAAGTAGCCGCAGGTGACACTCTGCGCATCCTAGACGGCGAACGCTTCGACCTGGTGTGGTCCTCCGACGGCTGGCAAACCGTGCACACGGCGACGTGCAGGGACTTGGGCAGCGCCGGATTCAGTGCCGACATTGCCGCCGATGCCGGCTCCGGCCAGATATCATGGACGTTGCATTGGACCGGCGTGGACCGCTGGCTTGGTTACAATGTGACGACGGAGATTGTATCCGAGTAAATGCATTTACTCACGTGATTTTGAACCCCACCCGAAAGGAAGACGTATGACGACGAGCCCTGCGAGCCTCTCCCTCGATCAGTTATCCATCGACACACTCCGGCTGCTCGCCGTGGACGCGGTCGAGAAGGCAAAGAGCGGCCACCCCGGCGCCCCGCTGGGTGATGCGCCTATCGCGTACCTGCTCTACCACAAGGTCATGAAGCACAATCCCGCCCATTTCAAGTGGCCGGATCGGGATCGCTTCGTGTTGTCGAATGGGCATGCTTCGGCGCTTCTGTATTCCTCGCTCTATCTCTCCGGTTACAAGATGACGCTGGATGATTTGAAGTCGTTCCGGCAGTGGCATTCGAAGACGCCGGGGCATCCGGAATCGGGCGAGACCGAAGGCGTGGAAGTGACCACCGGCCCGCTCGGCCAGGGCTTTGGCATGGCAGTCGGCATGGCGATCGCGGAGAAGCATCTGGCGGCGGTGTACAACAAGCCGGGATTCGACATTGTGGATCATCACACCTACGTGCTGTGCGGCGACGGGGACCTGATGGAAGGCATCTCGCACGAGGCGGCTTCGCTGGCAGGCACGCTCGGGCTGGGCAAGCTGATTGTGCTCTACGACGACAACCTGATTTCGCTGGACGGGCCGACGGAGTTGAGCTTCACCGAGGATGTGATGAAGCGCTTCGATGCGTATCACTGGCATACGCAGCGCGTGACCGACGGCAACGATCTGGATGCGATTGAGGCAGCCATCGAGGCTGCCAAGGCGGAGACCGGCAGGCCATCGCTGATCGCCGTGCGCACGGTGATCGGATACGGCAGCCCCCGGGCCGGCACCAACAAGGTGCACGGCGAAGCGATGGGACCGGCGGATACCGCGGCCACAAAGCGCTATTTCGGCTTCCCTGAGGACCAGAGCTTTTACGTTCCCGAGGACGCATTGAAGAATTGGCGCCAGGCCATCGATCGCGGCAAGGCCGCAGAAGCCGAGTGGAACACGCTTTTCGAAGCATACGCAAAGGCGAATCCCGAGTTAGCGGAGCAGTTCAAACGTGCACAGAAGAACCAGCGCAAGGCAGGCTGGGAGAAGGCGATTCCCTCTTTCCCCGCCGGCAAGCCGGTGGCTACGCGCAACGCGGGCGGCGCGGTGATGAACGCCATTGCCGAGGTGGTGCCGGAACTATTTGGCGGAGCTGCCGATCTCACTTCGTCGACCAAGACGATCTTCAAGCCGGGCGCGAATTTCCACCAGGATCCGGCAGGCCGCAATGTCTTCTTCGGCGTCCGCGAATTCGCGATGTGCGCCGCAGTGAATGGCATGGCCGCGCACGAGGGACTGGTGCCCTTTGGTTCCACTTTCTTCACCTTCTCCGATTACTGCAAGCCGGCGATCCGCCTGGCCGCGCTGTCGCGCGCGCATTCCATCTTTGTTTTCACCCACGATTCGGTGGGCCTCGGCGAGGACGGCCCGACGCACCAGCCAATCGAGCACCTGATGATGCTGCGCGCGGTTCCCGACCTGACGGACTATCGTCCGGCGGATGCAAACGAGACCGCCGCCTGCTGGCGACTGGCGCTGACACGCAGTGGCGCGTGTTTCTTCGCGCTCAGCCGCCAGGACCTGCCGGTGATTGACGCCACCAAGGTGGACGTATTCGGCGGAGTCAGCAAAGGCGCGTATGTCCTAGAAGACGCCGAGAACCCGCAGATCGTTTTCATCGCCACCGGCTCCGAAGTTTCGCTCTGTATTGAAGCGAAGAAATCGCTCGAAGGCGAGGGCATCCGGGCACGTGTGGTCAGCATGCCAAGCTGGGAGATCTACGACGAGCAGTCGAACGAGTACAAGGCCGGCGTGATGCCCGCTGGCGTGCCGAAGCTGGCCGTCGAAGCGGGATCGCCGCTGGGATGGTGGAAATATGTGGGCCAGGACGGCGACGTCATCGGGCTCGATCGCTTTGGGGCCTCGGCTCCCGGGCAGATCGTGCTCGAGAAACTGGGATTCTCGGTTGCCAACGTGGTGGAGAAAGCCAAGGCCTTGCTGAATCGAAAACGGAGCTAACCCGCTCGCGCAGTTAACCAGCTTTTGAAGACTCCTGCAGCTTGATTGATGTACCACCCAAGAGGCGTTGATGTTCCCCTTCGACGTAATCCTCTTCGATGTCGGCGGAGTGCTGCTCACTAATGGGTGGGATCATCGCGAGCGTGCGCAGGTACTCGAGTCGTTTCAACTCGATCATGCCGAGTTTGAAGCGCGTCACGCGGCGGCGAATGATGCCTGGGAGCGGGACTTGATCAGCGCCGCGGAATACCTTGATGCCACGGTGTTTTACCAACCGCGCGCGTTCAGGCCGGATGATTTCATGGAGGCGGTGTTTTCTCAATCCGTTCTCTTGCCCGACGGAGGGTTAGGCATCCTCGAAGAACTGGCGGCATCTGGTAACTGGATGCTGGGCACTCTGAACAACGAAGCACGCGAGCCCAACGAATATCGGTTTTTGAAGTTTGGCTTGCGCAACTACATCGATGTTGCTCTCAGTTCCTGTTACGTGGGCCTGCGCAAACCGGAGCCAACAATCTATCGCCGGGCGCTGGATATCCTCGGACGGCCTGCGGAACGCGTTCTTTTCGTCGATGACCGGAAGGAAAATGCCGCCGCTGCCGCCAATGCGGGCATGAAGACAATTCGCTTTGAAGGCGCCGCGCAATTGCGGCGCGAACTGGAAACGCTCGGCGTTCTGTAAGGATTTGCGAAGGGAGAAAGCGATGCAACTCGGTTTGATCGGCCTCGGAAAAATGGGCGGCAACATGGCGGAGCGGCTCCGTCTCGGCGGCCACCAGGTAATCGGCTTTGACTTCAGTGCAGAAGCTGTGCAGAAGCTCACGGCATCGGGCAACGTGGGCGTTTCTTCGCTCGAGGAGATGGCCAAAAAGTTCACCGGCCGCAAGGCCATCTGGATCATGGTGCCGCAGGGCAAGCCGGTGGATGAGACCATCGCCAAGCTCGAGCCGCTGCTCAATCCAGGCGACATCCTCATTGACGGCGGCAACTCCAACTACAAGGACTCACAGCGCCACTATAAGGAGGTTACGGCCAAGGGCTTTCAGTTTGTGGATGTGGGGACCTCGGGCGGCGTGTGGGGCTTGAAAGAGGGGTACAGCATGATGATCGGCGGCGACAAAGAGGCCGTCGAGTATCTGCGTCCCATCTTTGAGACGCTTGCTCCAGCCAAAGACAAGGGCTGGGGCCACGTGGGACCGGCCGGCGCCGGCCACTTCGTCAAGATGGTGCACAACGGCATCGAATACGGCATGATGCAGGCCTTTGCCGAGGGCTTCACCATCATGGAAAAGAAGGAAGAGCTGGACCTCAATCTTCCTCAAATCGCGGAAATCTGGCGTTATGGCAGCGTGGTGCGCAGCTGGCTCCTCGACCTGACGGCCGACGCGCTCTCCAAGAACCCCTCGCTCGATGGCCTGGAAGCTTACGTAGCCGACTCCGGCGAAGGCCGTTGGACTGTTTTTGAAGCTATCGACCTCAACGTGTCCGCTCCGGTCATCACGGAGTCGCTCATCCGCCGCATTCGCTCGCGCGAAGAAAACAACTTCACTGATCGGATGCTCGCCATCATGCGCAACGCCTTTGGCGGCCACGCAGTAAAGAAGGACTAGTGGTCAGTGAACAGTGGTCAGTGATCAGGCCTGGAGCAGTTGTCATAAGGCTAATTCCGGTTCACTGGCCGGTTTGTCTTTCTGTCCACTCATCACTGTTCACTGACCACTGTTAGAGGAGATTCTCATGGCAACCGTGCAGATGAAAATTCATCCCGACGATCTTTCCCAGGTCCCCAAGGCGAACGAAAGGATCCCCAACCCCGGGGTCATGGTCATCTTCGGTGCCTCGGGTGACCTGACCAAGCGTAAGCTCCTGCCCGCGCTGTTCCATCTTGAGCAATCGGGCCTTTTGCCCAAGAACTTCGAGATCGTCGGCGTCGCCCGCCGCCCACTCGGCGATGAATTCGCAAAGGACATGCGCGAAGGCATCGTCGAATTTGGGGGCATCGACAACAACGATCCCAGGCTCGAGGAGTTTATCAAGAAGGTCAGTTACTTCCCGCTCAGCTTCGACGACGGCGCCGGTTATGCCGCGTTGAAGGAGGAACTCGACCGCCTTGCCAAGGAAAAGGGCATTGGCAACGATCGCCTCTTCTACCTCGCCACGGCGCCCGAATATTTCGCTCCGATCATCGAGAACCTCGGCGCACAAGGAATGAACGACCTCGACAATGGCCGTATCGGCGTGGTGATCGAGAAACCTTTCGGCCACGATCTCGATTCCGCCCGGGAACTCAACCACCAGGTGAACGCCGTCTTTCACGAGAACCAGGTTTTTCGCATCGACCATTACCTGGGCAAGGAAACTGTACAGAACATCCTGGTTTTCCGCTTTGCCAACGGCATCTTCGAGCCCATCTGGAATCGCAACTACATCGAACATGTCCAGATCACGGCCGCGGAGTCGATCGGCATCGAAGGCCGCGGGCCGTTCTATGAGAAAGCGGGGGCCCTCCGCGATGTTCTGCAGAACCACGTGATGGAGCTGCTCAGCTTTATTGCCATGGAGCCGCCGTCCAGCTTTGACTCTGAGGCAGTGCGCCGGGAAAAGGTGAAGGTGTGGCAGGCCATCCCCAACGTGCCCATCCAGAACGCGGTGCGCGGCCAGTACGGGCCCGGCGTAGTCGACGGCAAACGCGTGATCGGCTATCGCGACGAGGAGCGCGTCAACCCTGAGTCCGGGACCGAAACGTTTGCCGCGGTTCGCCTGCAGATCGAGAACTGGCGCTGGGCGGGCGTGCCCTTCTACCTGCGTGCGGGCAAGCGCCTCAAGAAACGCGCTACGGAAATTACCATCCAGTTCCGGCAGCCGCCGCTGCTCATCTTCAACCGCATGCAATCGAGCGGGCCATGCACCGAGATCCAGCCCAACCTCATCACCATCCGCATTCAGCCCGACGACGGCATCGCGCTGCGCTTTGGCGCCAAGGTACCCAACACGCCGGGAATGGCGGTCTGCCCTGTAAACATGGACTTCGATTATGCGCAAGCTTTCGGACAATCGCGCGCCAACGGCTACGAACGCCTGCTGCTCGACGCCATGCTCGGGGACCAGACGCTATTTTCCCATCGCGATGGCGTTGAGGTGAACTGGGCGCTTTACACGCCGATTCTGCAGGCCTGGGCCGCCAAGAACCCCGAAGTGTTCCCGAATTACTTTGCTGGATCCTGGGGGCCGGACTGCGCCGAACGCTTGCTGGAACGCGACGGACACACGTGGCGCAATAACCTGGGCAAACCGGAATAGCACTCGCCCTGAATCCAAAAAATTTGAAGGCCGGCACGATCTGTGTCGGCCTTCAAATTATGGTGGCCTACTGGCAGCCGGTGAATCCAAGCGGGGGCACTGGGACCATCGACCCCGCCGCAGTGAGAATCAGCGAAGCCGACGTCAATTCCGATGGCGAGCAGTCGGCGGCTCCTCCCGAGGATGGCACGTACGCTAATGCGTCAACCTTGTAGATAGCCAGGGTGTTGTTCCCACTCAACGAAGTGCCCGATGACGACCACGCTCCCACGTTCGCAGCACCTGCAGGGGCCTTGACGGAGTAGGCTGCACAATCGGTGCCATTGGCGCACGCAAGAGTCGAGGAGGAAGTGCTCGTCTCCAGCGAAAGTGTGGCAGCGCTTTGCGCTGGAGTCGGCGGCAGCGGGACCGTGTAGGTTGCGGCGTTTACCGTCTCCAGCACGCTCAGATCGAAGTCCGCGACCGTGCCCGTGCTGCTACTGGTCTGAGAGGTCAATGTCCCGGACAGCGTAGCGAAGCTGAGGGCCGGAGACACTGGCGCAAACAGGTCAACGGATCCCGTAGTGCTGCCGACAGACACCCCGGTGATGATAGACGGTTCATAGATCGAGCCATCGGAGCGCGTGCCGACGATCACCACGTCGTATGTACCTGCAGCAAGCGGGCAGAACACGAACGATCCGTTAGACCCGGCCAAGGCAGCACGTTGAACACGGTCCACGCCGGTGGAGTCCTTCTGTTCCACGGCGACAACGACTGTGCCGTCCACCGGGTTGCCGGTGACGCCGTCCAGCACGGTACCGTTGATCGAGGTTGATGTAGTGGAAACCTCTCCAGCGTGCAACACAGGCTTGAGCCGGTACTGGCCGTTCCCTTGTTGCACAATGGACTCACAGGTGCTGAAGTCGATGTCGAGGTCTTTCGTCTGCCCCGCACCAATTGAGAATGCGCCACCGGCGATCTGGCCCGATGGGATCTTCAGTCCGGTCTGGGATTCGCTCGACAGCTGCAGGGCGTGAACGCTGGCGTCTGAGGCCAGGACGACGCAGTTGGCGGAGGTGCCGCAAGCGTTGTTGGAGACGACAACGCTATTGGCGGCGAGCATGATTCGAATCTGTTGATAATTGCCGGCCTGAAGCTGTTGCGAATCCCCGAGCGTTGCCAGGAAGCACTGATTATTCGCTTGGCCGAGCAGGTCAATCTGCTGTGGTGCTTTGGAGAGGTTGGGGGTCAGGTCGACCCAGCCACTGTCGTTCGAGCCGGCGCTTGAACTAACGTTGGCCTGAACGTCAGTAATGGTGACGTAAACGTGCGAAAACGGACCCGCCGGTGCCTGGCAAGTTGCCGGATCGCTCAGCATCACGCTTACTGTGGCCATCGCGGATGTAGAAGTGGTCGTTGTGGAGCTTCCGCCGCTGCATGCGGCCATCAAAAAGGCATACGAAAGCAGGCAGGCTAAGAAGCAGCCGGCGATCCCTTGGACACGCGCGGCTTTCTTGTTTTCTTCCATATCTTCCTCCCGTTGCATCTCGATCACAGGAGGAGAACCATAAAATGGAACAATTCCTACAGCTGTATGGCCTCAATCGGTCCCATGGACTCTGATTCTCTGGAAAGAGTCAAAAAACAATGACTCGAAGATTTCGGTTCTGGGATTCTATTCCCGAATCACCTTCACGAAGATCCCATCCGGCAGTTCACCCTCGAGTACGTGAACGACACCGTCCTTCACATAACCTTCCAGGACCTGTCGCGGCTGCCCTGAGGCCTTTCCCGGCGACTGCGGAGGTTTCGCATACGCGTTGGCGCTCGCCGGTCCAGCGCCCGGTCCACTTCCTCCAGGTTTCTTGCCCATTCCCCGATCCATAGCCTCGTTGGCCAGCCGGTCGGCCTCCTTGTTTCCCCCGCGAAGTGTGTGCCCCATTTCGAACTTTTCAAGCTTTTTGGAGAGTTGCTTTGCCTCTTCCCAGAGTGGGCGGAGTCCGGGGCTGGCCACCTTGTACACGCCCTTCATCTGCTTCACCATCAATTCGGAGTCCGACACCACCCGCAGCCGCTTGTGCCCATGCTCCAGTGCCCACTTGAGACAGGCCAGCAGGCCCGCATACTCGGCGTAGTTGTTGGTTTGCACGCCCAGAAACTCGCTCAACCGCGCCACAACACGCCCCTGCCCATCCTCGATTACGGCGCCGTAGCCCGCGGGCCCGGGATTCCCTCGCGACCCGCCGTCGCAATGCGCGGTTAGCCCTTCCTTTTCGCCGTCCGTCCCGGCCTCCGGTCGTTCTCCAAACAGATTTCCAGTCATCCGTCCCAGTCTATCGGTTCGACCGGCTCGTAACCTTCTTGATCCCGCTCACAAAATGATGCTTGCCCCGTCCATCTGATTGCAGCGGTTTGTGATCCTTCGATCTCCCGGAGCGGCGATTTCATGGCGACAGACGCGGTCCCTTACCCAGTTTCCACGGCAAATCCGGCGGCGGCGCTCCCCTGGGTACCCGCCCGGGCGGTACAATCCACCCCAAGGGTGGACTCAGGGGTGGCTGCGACCAGGGCGATGGACAAACCCGACCGCGGGCAGGATCGACTGCAATCACGCGCGCCAGAGACGGAGTTGATCCGGCAGGCGCAAGCGGGTTCGCGCGTGGCCTTCGACGCCCTCGTCAAGCAGTACGAGCAGCAGGTCCTCCGCCTGGCCCTCCATCTCACCGGCAGCGAGCACGATGCCGAGGACATCTACCAGGAAGCCTTCCTGAAGGCCTACCGGTATATCGGAAATTTTCGCTTTGAGTGCTCCTTTTACACCTGGATCTACCGCATCGTCACCAATCTTTGCCTCGATCAGTTACGCCGCCGCAAGACCCGACGCGAAGATCAGGCCATTATCGTTGACCACTCCGGCGACGAGATCGATGTGCTTTCGTCAGTTTCCGACGAGCGATCCTTCTCCAACCCCGCGCGGGAGCTCGATCGCAAGGTGCTGGGGATCAGAATCCAGGAAGCCCTGGGCAAGCTCACCCCCCGCGAACGCATGGTTTTTGAACTGAAGCACTACCAGGGTCTCCGCCTGCGCACCATCGGAGAAATGCTCAACACGACGGAAGAAACCGCTAAAAATACGCTGTTCAGAGCGACCAAGAAATTGAGATCGCAATTGGCGGGCCTGCGGAAGTGATGCAGGTATCGAAACACTTTTTGAGGCTGGAAGGACGTTTGACATGAACTGCGAACTGGCACACGAGCGCATCGTCATGGCCGATTACGGCGAGCTGCCCGACGACGCGGCACACGAACTCGAAAGGCATCTGGTCACCTGCGCGCCTTGCGCCCAGGAACGCGAACAGATGCGGGCGTTGAAGCTGCTGGCCGACGCTTACCCGGTTGAAGAACCTCCTGCAAACCTGGTTGCCCGTTCCCGCATTCGCCTTGAAGAAGCATTGGACGCGCTGCCTCCCACGCGCTGGTTTGAACGCCTGCTGCAAAAGCTGCGCAACAATGCCGCCAGCCTGCAGTCGGCGCCCATCGCGGCGTCCCTGCTGCTGGTCATCGGTGGAGGCGTCGGCAGCCTCGGAGGGTTTTACGTTGCCCAGAATCATGCTGCCCGCAACAGCGAATCCGGCCAGGTTTCGGGCATTCAGCCCAAGCCGGTGGACCAGTCCGAAGGGGAGATCGCCAGCATCTCCAGCATCGAGCGCGAACCGAACAGTGAAATCGTTGCGGTCCACTTCAACCAGATCGTGCCGCGGGAGATTCATGGTTCACTCGATAGTCCCGGGAATTCGCAAGCTCTTGATGCTGGCGTCGGAGAATGCGGCTTCGCCGGTTCTTCGCGACGATTCGGTTGGATTGCTGGCCTCCGAGTGCCGCGCGGGCCACGAGTGCCTTCCCGCCGGTATCCGGCAGGCATTAATGGTCTCTCTGCGCTACGACCGGGATGCCGGCGTACGCCAGAAGGCGCTGGAAGGCCTTCAGCCTTATGTGTCGGAAGACGTCGAGGTACGCAATGCGGTGCTTACGGCGCTGCTGAATGACAGCGATCCCCGTATTCGTACCGAAGCAATCAGCATTCTGGAACCGGTGGAAGCCGACGCCAGCGTGCGGCAGGCCTTGCGGTCGGTAGCGAGTTCTGACCGCAATCCCAGAATCCGTTCAGTATCCCGACAGGTATTAAGCCGGGTGACGGAGATTCAGTAATGCAATACCGTCCGTTGAACGCGCCGCACGATCAAGAGTGCGTATCGGACACAAAGACCGCAAGAGAGGAAGACATGAAGTACTTTTCGAGGCCGTACAAAATGTTCGCAGCCGCCGCGTTCCTCGCGGTGACCGTAGGATGGCTCACGGATCCTCCGGGTGCCACTGCGCAAACCACCCTTTCGCATCTCATGCAGGAGATCAATCCGCTCCTGTCCCACTCGCAGGGCTACCTCGGCGTGCTGGTTTCCGACGTCGACAACGATTCGGCCAACAAGCTCAAGCTGAAAGACGTTCGCGGCGCGATCATCACCCTGATCGACCACGATGCTCCTGCCGGCCAGATCGGGCTTCACGTCAACGACGTGGTGCTTTCCGTTAACGGCCAGTCCGTCGAGGGCGCTGAGCAGTTCGGCCGCATGATGCGTGAAATCCCTGCCGGCCACAAGGTCACGCTGATCGTAAGCCACGATGGCGTTCCACAAACGGTGATCGTCCAACTCGTTGACCGCAAGAAAATGGAGAGCGACGTCTGGAACAAGATGAACAGCTCCGACGCCTTTCCACCGCCGCCATCCGGAATGGGCCTGCTGACCGGTGGAGGCGAAGGATGGAGCCTGGGGCATGTATCGCCCTTTGGCAGCAGCCTCAAGGTCGGGGCGCTCGTTGAGCCGCTGACCAGTCAGATGGCCGACTATCTCGGGGTGTCCAGCGGCGTGATGGTCAAGCAGGTCGCACGCAAGAGCGAAGCGGCCAATGCCGGACTGAAGGCTTTCGACGTGATTCTGAAGGTGGGTAGCGAGAACATCTTGACCACCGCAGACTGGGATCGCGCCCTGCGCAGTAACGAGGGGAAACAGGTGCAGGTCACGGTTCTCCGCGAACGCAAGCAGCAGACCCTCAACCTCCAGGTGGACTCCAAGCACCACAGTGAAGTGGAGTGGACGGACATCTTCCCGCAAGAGGATTGCCCTCAAGTAGCCGAACTCGACCAGCAACTGGGTCTTGATCTCGCTGAGTCGCTCCGTGAGCAGGCGCAGGAATTCCAGGGACAATTCAGCCAGCAGCAACTTGACGAAATGCGCCGGCAGGCTGAAAAGCTCCGCGACAGCCTGAAGTCTGGGACATTCCCGGACTTCAAGATCGACTCGAAACAGATGGAAGACCTGCGCAGGCAGATGGACGAGTTTCGCCAGAGCTTCAAGGCCGACCAGTTCAAGATCGACCCGAAGCAGATGGAAGAGCTTCACCGTCAGATGGAGGAGTTTCGCCAGTCGTTCCCGCAGAACTTCCGGTTCGATCGCCGACAGCTCGACCAGTTGCAGCGGCAGCTCGAGCAGATGCGCGACATGAACTTCGATCAAAAGGTCTAGCTCGTCATCGATCTCCTTTTGGGGCGCCTCCGGAACACCGGTAGGCGCCCTTCCTGTTTTGCCCGTCCGTGGCCGTCGTTCCAAAGCCCAGAACAGAACGTTTTTGTGAGCTGCCCGCATCCAACAGGGCAGGTGACGTCGTTTTGGCCCTTGCTCTCAAGCACTGGGAAACCTATCGCGTGACGCCGGGAGCCCGGCCGCGCCTCGGCAAAATTGCGGCCGACGCAACCGACTTCTGCGCGGAAAAGAAGGACGCGCGTGCGGAGCTCAAGTCTCTTCGCAAGCAAATCAACGGATTAACCGAGACCCTCGCCGTCGAGAACCGCCGATCGCTTCTCGTGATCCTGCAGGGGATGGACACTGCCGGCAAGGATGGCGCAATTAAGAGAGTTTTCACCGGGATCAATCCGCAACACTGCCGGGTGGTTTCGTTCAAGGAGCCCGACCGGGAAGAACGCGAGCACGACTATCTGTGGAGGATCGATCGGGCGCTCCCGGCGAAAGGTCAACTCGGCGTTTTCAACCGCTCCCAATACGAAGATGTGGTCACGCTCCACGCGCGCGGCGTCATTGCCCGCAAGGAAGCCCACATGCGAATGCGCCAGATTGCCGACACGGAGCGGATGTGGACCGAGAACGGCATCGTGATCCGCAAGTTCTTCTTGCATATCAGCCGGAAGGAGCAAACCCAACGCTTCAAAGCGCGCCTCGACACGCCCGAAAAGCACTGGAAGGTGCAGGAATCGGATTTCGCCGACCGCAGGCTGTGGCCCCAGTTCCAGTCTTCGTATGAGGAGATTCTGGCCCGCACGTCAACTCCCGACGCGCCCTGGTATATTCTGCCCGCGGATCACAAGTGGTACCGCGATGTCGCGGTAGCCGGGATCGTGCTGGCAGCACTCAGGAAGATGCGCCCCACCATTCCCGTGGTGAAGCTGGATCACAAGCGGTTCAAGCTCTAGCTGGTAGCCTCGCGATCAGATTCGCGTTGGGCGCGCAGTTCCTCCATCACCGACTGGATCAGCGCCTTGGCCCCTTCGATCCCGTTGAGCACCGCCTGCAGATCGAGCGCCGGCTTGGAAGGGTTGCGGCTGGAATTGCAATACACCCCGTGCTGCCCGACCATGATCAGAGAATCGGTGAGCAGGTCCATCGCCACCGCCAGCCGGCCCCGCTCCCGCCCCATCATGAACTCCAACTGCTCCAGCTCCGTCTTTCTCTCGTCAAAAACACTCATGGGTCCAGCCTACTGCAAGCGCTGGACCCATGCGGTTCGAACTGGCCGCGATTAGACGTCGAAGCTTTTCATGAACGCGGCATCCTGGCGAAGTTCCATCATCGGATCGCCGGTGAACTCTTCCTGTTCCACAAAGTAGTGCTTCAGGTTGGTCGCCAGGGCGAAGATGGGATGATAGTCCGGGTAACCCCGCCCCATCACCACTGAATGGTATTGCCCGTCGTTGCCACGCGCCATGCATTTCACATGAAGAAGCTGGATTCGCTTCGGAAACCGCTTGAGATACTCTAGAGGGCTGCGCCCCGCAGCGCTCACCCAGCCGCAGTCCATCTCAAAGGCGACCAGGGCAGGATCCGTGTTCTTGATCAACTCATCGTAAAACGTGACGCCATTTTCCTTCTCAAACTCGCCCATGTGATTGTGATAGCCAAACTGCATTTTCGCCGACTTGACTTTGGCGCCGATCCGGTTGAACTCATCCGCGACCCAGTGCCAGTCGTCCAGCGTCATGGGCCCTTTCCCCGCGGGATCGCGATGCATGGGGGAGGAACAGATCATGTACTGCAGACCAATCTTGTTCGCATACTCGATCAGCTCATCCTCATGCTGCTTCAACATCGGCAGCGGGTGATGCGCGCTGACGCAGTGAAGCCCCGCCTGGTCCATCGCGTGCTTCCATTCCGCGGCCGACTTGTCAAAGTAACCCGCGGCTTCCACTTCCCTGTAGCCGGCTTCGCTCAACTGGTGCAGCGTCCCATCAAAATCCTTGGGCAGCAGGTTGCGAACCGAGTAAAGCTGCAGGCCGATCGGAAACGGCAGCGGATCAGCGGCCAGGCGCACGCCGGCGCACGCCGCCGCTGCAACCACTCCCGATGTTTTTAGAAAATTTCTGCGCGAAGAACCAGTCATCGACGACCTCTCCTTGACCCGATTGTGACTCGATTGCTAGCTTTTGATAGTTTGCGAAGCCGCGTCCCAACTCGCGACGCCGCGATGGAAGTACGAGTGATTTGCCATGTGGCACGCAACTGCCGCATTGTGCCCGAAGACCTCATCTTCGGTGACGTGCTCCCGCGTCTCCACCGCATGAAAGAAGTTGGCCAGATGATCGGCCGTGTCGTCGTATCCCTGCGGTGCGGAAAAGCTCTCCACCAATCCCGGAGCTGCGGGCTGTTCGGGATGCGCGGCATGCCACTCATCGAGGTACTGCTTCTTCGCCCCGGCGGTCCAGCCATCCAGAGAATAGTTTTCGGGCTGCGGGCGCGTATCCTGCGGAGCTACCGTGACCGTATTCCCGTTTATGGTCAGGGTCGCTTCGCGGCCGTAAAAGATAGTGGGCTCGCCGGCTGAATTGTTCTGATTGCAGTGCACGCTCACCGCCACGCCCGGGTAGTCGTAAAGTGTCGCCAGCAGATCCGGATAGTCGCGTCCGTCCTTGAAGTGTGTCAGGCTTCCGGTCGAATAGGCTCGCGTTGGAATCGTATTGATCCCGCTCACGCACTGGATGCCTGAGAGCAGGTGAACAAACAGGTCGCCCGCGACGCCCTCGCCGTAATCGGCAAAACACCGCCAGCGAAAGAAGCGTGCCGCATCGAACGGCCGCTGGGGCGCATCGCGCAGCCAAGTGGTCCAGTCAATCGTCTCCGGGCTTGCATCCGGCGCAATCGGATACACCCAGGCGCCCGACGGCGAATTGCGATCCGAATGTCCCTCGATCAGCGTCACCTGCCCCAATCGGCCCGACTTGTAAATCTCCGCCGCCTTTGTGTAAACGACGTTGCTCACGCGTTGGCTGCCCGCCGCGAAGATGCGCTTGTTCTTTTGAACCGCTGCCACCATCGCTGCCCCGTCAGCCACGTTGTGCGACATGGGCTTCTCGCAGTAAACGTCCTTGCCCGCTTCCAGGCAGTCCAGCACCACGCGCCGATGCTGAAAGTCCGCCACCGCCACCACCACCGCATCCACATCCTTGCGGTCGAGCAGCGTCCGATAGTCGCGCGTCGTCGGAACGTCCGCACCGTACGCTTCCTGCCCGGCCTTCTGATGCATGGTATACAGGTCGGCTGTGCCCACGCACTCGGCCGTCTGCACCTTGCGTGCGGACCGCAGCAGATCGCATCCGCGAATGCCTGTGCCGATGGAAACAAAACGAATCTTGCGTCCGGTCGTCGCCAGCCCCGGGCTCTGCAACACCTCCGCCTGCAGCCATCCTGCATCCCCGGCAACACCTGCTGCCGCTGCGGCCGCGGCTCCCAAACGCACGAAGTCCCTGCGTGAAACTGATCGCGTCATTGCAACCCTCTTGGCGTGCAGGCAATTCTCGCCCGCCGCGGCACAGGCTGTAAAGAATTCGCTGAAGTGCGAGCGCGCTCCAACTCGCTGCATACTGCCCTTTGTCCTAACCCGCTCTACCCGCTACCATGGGCAGCGTGCAATCGAGGGGTGATCGACGGATTGCGAAAGGAAATAGCCGAATGAAACACGGGCCGCGAACGAGAACCAGCCTTCGCTGTAGGATGACTCAAGTTTGCATGGTTCTATTTGTTGTTTCCGCCTGCGGCGGCGCGCATTCTCAGCCACCGACGGCGAGCACTCCGCTTCCCGACCTCGGTCCCGACGTGGTGATCTTCAGCCCAGCTACTTCCGCGACCACGATGCAACAGCAGATCGACGCGATCTACTCCGTCCAGCAGCACAACGAGTTCGGCTCCGAACGCAACGCCATCCTCTTTCTTCCCGGGGAGTATCACATCGACATCCCCGTCGGCTTCTATACTGAAGTAGTCGGACTTGGCGCATCGCCTGATGCCGTGCACATCACCGGCAACGTACATGCCGACGCCAGCCTGCCCCGCAACAATGCGACCTGCACGTTTTGGCGGGCTGCCGAAGGCTTCTCCGTCACGCCCAGCGGAGGCACCATGCAGTGGGCCGTCTCGCAAGCGGTTCCCTTCCGCCGCATGCACATCCTCGGCGACCTGGTCCTGCACCAGAATCGCGGCTGGGCAAGCGGCGGCTGGATCTCCGATTCGCTCATCGATGGCGCCGTCGACTCGGGTTCGCAACAACAGTGGCTCTCGCGCAACGCCGAGTGGGTCAAATGGACGGGCGCCAACTGGAACATGGTCTTTGTCGGGGTGAACCATCCGCCCGCTGGCGATTGGCCGTCGCCGCCGTATACGAAGGTGACAACCACCCCCGTAGTCCGCGAAAAGCCGTTCCTGTGGGTGGACGCAGAAGGGCGATGGAGCGTGCGAGTGCCGGATCTGCGGCACCAGTCCGCAGGAATCACGTGGCACGGCGGAAGCACGCCGGGCACGGACATCCCACTGAGCAGCTTCTTCATTGCGAAGCCGACGGATCCGGCCTCGGTGATCAATCTGCAATTGGCCAGGGGCAACCATGTGCTGTTGACGCCCGGGATTTATGAGCTAACGGAGCCGCTCCACGTGACGCGACCGTATACCGTGATGCTGGGGCTGGGATTCGCGACGCTGAAACCGGTGAAGGGCACGGCGGCGATAACGGTGGACGATGGGGATGGGAGTATCGTAGCCGGGGTGCTGGTCGATGCGGGCGAGACGAAGTCGCCGGTGCTGATGGAGGTGGGCGCCCCAGGCGCCACCGCAAATCATGCCAACAGTCCCATCTCGCTGCACGACGTCTTCTTCCGGGTGGGCGGCGCTGGCGTTGGCCGCGCCGACGTCAACCTCCGCGTCAACTCGAACGACACCCTCATCGACCACACCTGGATCTGGCGCGCCGATCACGGCAAAGGCGTGGGATGGGACCAGAACCTCAGCGCCAACGGCCTCGTTGTTAACGGCAACCGTGTGACCGCCTATGGCCTCTTCGTCGAGCATCATCAGCAGTTCCAGGTGCTCTGGAACGGCAACGCCGGCCGCACTTACTTCTATCAATCCGAGATCCCCTACGACCCACCGGACCAGGCGAGTTACAGCAGCGCCCCCGGTGTCAACGGCTGGGCCTCCTACAAGGTCGCCGATAACGTCACCACCCATGAAGCCTGGGGGCTGGGCGTTTACAGCGTCTTCCGCAAGCCCAACGTAGTGCTAACGCGCGCCATCGAGGTGCCGGTCAAGCCGGCCATACGGTTCCACCACGCCATGACCATCGCCCTCGATGACAAAGGCGAGATCACGCACGTCATCAATGACACCGGCGATGCGGCGAGGCCCAAGCCGCGCACCACCCCGCGCGTCACCGAGTTCCCGTGATCAAATTTACGTCAAAGAGCCACCGCACGGGGCCATGAAACAATAGGCGTGTATCCGCCATGACCCAAGACACCGCTCCGGAAAACCCGCCTGTACCCGAAACCGCTCCAGAAGTTCCCGAGCACCGCGAAATCGCCGCGAATCCGGGAGAGATTACGGCCGAGCCGACGCTCGCCGACGCCCTGGCTGTCGCGCCTGCCGCCGAACTCGTTGCAGCACCGGTCGCCAGCCCCGCGGCCACGCCCGAACTCGCAGCCGAGCCGGAAATGCCAACCCCGGCAGCGAGCACAGCGCCTACGCCCGCGTTTGAGCCAACGGCCGAGCCAACGTTCGCCGAAGCCCTGGCCGTAGCGCCCGCCGCCGAACTCGCTGCGGCGGTCGCCACCCCCGCGTCCAAACCCGTGCCCGCTCCTGAACTGGTTCCCGAGCCGGCCGAGAACTTCGCCGACGTGCTCGCTCAATTCGAGAAGTCCCATCCGAAGCGCCCACGCACCGAAGGCGGCCCAACGCAGATAGAAGCCACCGTCATCTCGGTATCCGCTGACCAGGTCTTTCTCGACGTCGGCTACAAGATCGAAGGCGTTCTGCCGCGCACCGCATTCGATGACAATGCCGCCAAGGTCGCGCCCGGCCAGACCTTCCCCGTCTCCGTCACCGGCCGCAACGAAGAGGGCTATTACACCCTGTCGCGTTTCAAGGTCGCGCAGCCAAAGGACTGGTCCGCCCTCGAAGCAGCCTTCGCGCAGAAGCTTGCCGTCGTCGGCACCGTCACCCAGGTCGTCAAGGGCGGCGCCAGCGTCGACGTCGGCGTGCGCGCCTTCATGCCGGCCAGCCGCAGCGGCACCCGCGACGCCGCCGAGCTCGAAGCCCTCGTCGGACAGCAGATCACCTGCCGCATCACAAAGCTCGACGTCGCCGACGAAGACCTGGTGGTCGATCGTCGCGTGGTCCTCGAAGAGCAGGCGCAGGTGGAAGCAGAGGGGCGCTACACCGCGCTGAAACAGGGCGACATCGTCTCCGGAACCGTACGCAGCCTCATGCCCTATGGCGCATTCCTCGACCTGGGCGGTCTCGACGGCCTGCTCCACGTAAGCGACATCGCGTGGACCCGCGTCAGCAAGCCCGAAGATGTGCTCACCGTCGGCCAGAAGCTCGACGTCAAAATCCTCAAGATCGACCCCGACACTCGCAAGCTCTCGCTGGGTCTCAAACAGCTGCTGCCTGAACCATGGGAGACCGCAACGGAGCGCTACCAAACCGGCCAGCGCATCAGCGGAGTCGTCACGCGCGTCGCCGAGTTCGGCGCCTTCGTCGAGCTCGAGCCCGGCATCGAAGGCCTGATTCACGTCTCCGAGATGTCCTGGGGCAAGAAGGTTCGCATCGCCTCCGATCTCCTCAAACCCGGCGAGCGCGTTGACGCGGTCATCCTCTCCATCAAGCCGGAAGAGCGCCGCATCTCCCTCGGCCTCAAGCAGACCCTCACCGACCCGTGGTCTGAAGTCCATCACAAGTTTCCTGTGGGCTCCCAGGTTGCAGGGACCGATCACCAAGATCATGGCCTTTGGCGCCTTCGTGCAGATCGCCGACGGAGTCGAGGGCATGGTCCACATCAGCGAAATCGTGGCCGATCGCCGCCTCCATCATCCCTCTGACGTGCTGCACGTGGGCCAGGTCGTCCAGGCGCAGGTGCTGGCCGTCGACACCGCCAAGCGCCAAATCAAGCTCAGCATGAAGCAGCTCATTCCCACCAGCATCGACGAGTACATTGCCGAACACAAAGTCGGCGACACGGTGTCAGGCCGCGTCGTCGATGTGTCGCCCGCTATTGTCGAACTCGGAGAAGGCATCCGTGCTGCATGCCGAGTGAGCGCCGGTAAAGGTGCTTCGTCGGGGCCAGCCACCGAGGCAAAGGCCGACCTCTCTTCGCTCTCCACGCTGCTGCAGGCGCGCTGGAAGGGCGCGGCTCCAGCGCCAAGCGCAACTCCCGAACCGCTGCAGGCCGGCCAGATTCGCAGCGTCAGAATCGTGAAGCTCGACCCCGAATCGAAGCATATCGAAGTGGAATTGGCGTAGGAAACGTGCCCCGTCTGATTTGCGAATTAGTCCGGCTTACAGGCCGCGAAAAAAACATGGGGCGACAGGCCCGGGAATTCATCCCGGCCTTCAAAATCAACATGGGGCTTTAGCCTCTGAGGCATACTTTCCGGAAATTCCACTCACCTTCAGCTTTTTTCCGCGAGCTGTTCATTCGGTCCGATAACGCCGACGGAACCATCGGGCTAGCCGTTCGGGAACTGTCTGGAACGCGGGACGGAGGGAGGCCGGGATTCAACCCCCGCATAAGGCCAAAGCGGGGCTTCAGCACCTGGAGGCAGGCTTCTCCGGCATTTGGCCCGAATTCAGGCCTTTTCCCGCACCGTGTTCAGGCTGCCTTCCTCAACAATCCGTGCTCCTCGCACCGGTCGCAGTTCCCGCAAGGCCCCGCGTAGTCATCCCCGAAGTACCGCAGCAGGCACTCGCGTCGGCACCGGCGGCACTCGGCATACTGCTGCATCTGCTGCAACTGCCGTTTGCGGTGCTCCTTATGAAATTGCTGCTGGTGCTCGGCCTCTTCAATCACCTCAGAAAGCGGTCGATTGCTGGACGCCTCGATATCGCCATTCTCAAGGTGAGCTACTGCTCCCGTTTCTTCGAGCTTGTGCAACAACCCCACCAGCTTGCGCGCGTTGAACGTGCTTGCCGCGCACAATTCCTCGCGCGACATCGGCCCCTTCTGGTCGAGTAAGGCGTTATACACGGCTTCCAGCGACTCGGCGTCCACATGCGACGTCCCAGTCTTGAAGTTCTGCGAGGAAATGTCCTGCGGCCGATAGAACAGCACCGCTTCGGCAGGCTCGCCATCGCGCCCTGCGCGGCCGATCTCCTGGTAATACGCATCGAGCGAATCACTCACATCCGCGTGATACACGAAACGGATGTCCGCCTTGTCCACGCCCATGCCAAACGCATTCGTAGCCACAATCACGGGTACATCGCCGCCCATGAACTTATTTTGAATCTCTTCGCGCTCTCTCGCCTTCATCCCGCCGTGATAACAAACCGCCTCCACGCCAAGTTGCTGCAGATCGGCCGCTATAGTTTCAGCATTCTTGTGCGTCGCGACATAAACAATCCCTGGCTTGTCGGCAAATTCCACGCGGCGCAGCAGCGATTGGTACTTCTCGTCCTTGGTCGAAAACAGGTCGACGCGCAAAGAGATATTGGGGCGATCGAACCCTTGCACAAAGACCTGCGGATCGCTCAACCCGAGTCGCGCGACAATCTCCGCACGCACTTCCTTGGACGCGGTGGCCGTCATCGCCAGCACCGGCGGATGCCCAAGCGCTTCGATCACGTGAGCCAGTCCAAGGTAATCGGGGCGAAAATCGTGACCCCATTGGCTGATGCAGTGCGCCTCGTCGATCGCGAACAGAGAGACGTTTGCATTCTGCAGGCGCTCGATTGTCTCCGCTTTGCGGAGCTGCTCAGGCGACAGGAAAATGTACTCGACCTTGCCGGCTTCAATCTGTTCCAGCGTCTCCTGCTGTTCGCTGGCTGAGAGCGTGCAATTGATCACCGCCGTCGGTTCCAGCCGGCTCGCTTCAATGGCGTCGGACTGGTCTTTCTGCAGGGCAATCAGCGGCGAAACAACAACCGTCGATCCCTCCCGCAGCGCACCTGCAATCTGGTAGACGGCGGACTTGCCCGAGCCGGTTGGCTGCACCAGCAACGTGTCTCGTCCTTCGAGCAGGCTCTGAATGGCTTCGCGCTGGCCTGGCCGAAGCGACTTGAATCCAAGCAGCTTCTTCGCTGCGGCGGCAATATCGACAGATTTCGGGGGAGTCATCGGCATGTTTTGTTGTGGGGTCGCAGGAACCGGGTGCGCAAAGATCGAGGCAGGGCGGCTTCGGACACTTCTTGAGAAGCAAAAAACTGGTGGGATGATGCTTCGGTCCGCAATTTCGGTTGTGCAATCTGAAGATGACGACAGCTTGCTCCGGTCGACCCTGCCATGTTTGACTGGAGGCCGAAAGCGGGGCATTCATGAGCTACGTTCTTGCGCTGGACCAGGGCACAACCAGTTCGCGTGCCATCCTCTTTGACCAGGATGGCGCTATCGCGGCTGTGGCCCAGAAGGAGTTCCAGCAGTACTATCCGCAGCCGGGCTGGGTAGAGCACGATCCGATGGAGATCCTCACCAGCCAATTGGCTTGCGCGGTTGAGGCACTAGGGAAGGTGGGCGCCCGGCCGCGCGATCTCGCCGCCATCGGCATCACCAACCAGCGCGAAACCGTAGTCATCTGGGATAGGGAATCAGGCAAGCCCATTCATCCGGCGATCGTCTGGCAGGATCGCAGGACCGCCCCTTTCTGCGCCGACCTCGATAGGAGCGGTGCCGGCGACAACATCAGCAATCGCACCGGCCTGG
Source organism: uncultured Acidobacteriota bacterium (assembly GCA_963744185.1). Classification (GTDB taxonomy): domain Bacteria; phylum Acidobacteriota; class Terriglobia; order Terriglobales; family Acidobacteriaceae; genus Telmatobacter. The sequence continues at coordinate 249,997 of CAVUSR010000009.1, forward strand.
TGATCGATCCTTACTTCTCGGCCACCAAGGTTCGTTGGATCCTGGACAACGTGGAAGGCGCCCGTGCTCGCGCCGAGCGCGGCGAACTCGCATTTGGCACCGTCGACAGCTGGTTGATCTGGCATCTCACCAGCGGCCATCGCCACGTGACCGACGTGACCAATGCTTCCCGCACCCTGCTCTTCAACGTCGTCGAAGGCAAGTGGGATCCGGAGTTGCTGGGCATCTTCGGCATCCCCGCAAGCCTGCTGCCGGAAGTGGTCTGGTCCAGCGAGCGCGTGGGCGAGGTCACAACCTCCCTCGGCCTTGGGGGCGTGCCCATCGCCGGCATCGCCGGCGACCAACAGGCTGCGTTATTCGGCCAACTCTGCTGGAACCCCGGCGAAGCAAAAAACACTTATGGGACCGGCTGTTTTCTGCTGCAAAACATCGGCACCAGGTTCATGCGCTCCAGGCACAAGCTCATCACCACGATCGCTGCAAGCACACATCATCGGCTTGAATACGCGCTGGAGGGCAGTGTGTTCATCGGGGGCGCGGTCGTCCAGTGGCTGCGCGACAATCTCCGCCTCATCGGGTCGTCGGCAGAAGTGGAGGCACTTGCGGCCGGCGAGCCTGACACCGGCGGTGTCGTCTTCGTACCCGCCTTCGTCGGGCTGGGCGCGCCCCACTGGGATCCGCACGCCGGCGGACTGCTCATCGGACTGCGGCGCGACACGCGCCCCGGTCACATCGCCCGCGCAGCTCTCGAAAGCATTGCTTTCCAGGTGGCCGACGTGCTCGAAGCCGTGCAAAGCGAGACCACTTCGCCGCTCGGGGCATTGCGTGTGGATGGGGGCGCAGCTGTCAACGACCTGCTCATGCAGTTTCAGGCCGATGTGCTCGGCGTCCCGGTCGTGCGGCCGCGCGTGACGGAGACAACCGCTCTCGGTGCCGCGTATTTAGCGGGGCTCGCAGTTGGCTTCTGGGGCAGTCCGGACGATCTTCGCGCCAAACGCCAGGACGATGTGCGCTTCGACCCTAAGATGAACAAGGAAGAGGCTGCGGCGCGGCGGGCACGCTGGCATCGGGCAGTCGAGCGGTCAAGGAACTGGACCGAGTAGAAAGCGAGATCAAGTCATGCAGCGCGAACGCATGTTGAGCAACCTTCGCGAGCGGCAGCAGCCGTGGGACATTGCCGTCATCGGCGGCGGCGCAACCGGAATGGGCGTTGCGGTTGACGCCGCGGCGCGCGGTTTCGACGTGGTGCTGGTGGAGGCGCACGATTTCGGCAAGGGTACCAGCAGCCGCTCCACCAAGCTCGTCCACGGCGGCGTTCGCTACCTGGAACAAGGCAATGTCTCGCTGGTCATGTCGGCCCTCAAGGAGCGCGGGCTGCTGCGCCAGAACGCACCTCACCTCGTGCACGACCTCGCCTTCGTGGTGCCCAACTACTCCTGGTGGGAAGCTCCGTTCTACGGCATCGGCCTGAAACTCTACGATCTGCTGGCCGGGAAATACGGCTTCGGCGCCTCGCGCCTTCTCAGCCGCGAAGAGACCCTGGAGAGGCTTCCGGCCCTGGAACCCGAGGAACTGCGCGGGGGAGTCGTCTACTACGACGGGCAGTTCGATGACGCCCGCCTGCTCATCCACCTTGCCATGACCGCGGCGGAACACGGCGCCACGCTGGTGAACTATTGCCCTGCAACCGGGCTGCTCCGCGACGCCGATGGCTACGTAAACGGCCTCACCGCACGCGACGAGGAGACCGGCGAAGAGTTCCAGATCCCCGCGCGGATTGTCGTCAATGCCACCGGGGTATTTACCGATTCCATCCGGCGCATGGCCGATCCTCAAGCCGAACAGCTGGTTATCACCAGCCAGGGTATCCACCTGGTGTTCGATCCCAGCTTTCTTCGCAGCCAGACGGCGCTCATGGTTCCGAAAACCAGCGATGGCCGCGTGTTGTTTGTCATCCCCTGGCACGGACACGCCGTGGCGGGAACCACTGAGACCCCCGTAGACGCGCCCAGTCTTGAACCGCATGCGCTCGATGAGGAGATCGATTTCATTCTCGAGACCGCAGGCCGATATCTGAGCCGTCCGCCCACGCGCGCCGACATACTCAGCGTTTATGTAGGGCTTCGGCCGCTGGTCAAGGGCGACGGCAAGACCTCCGCACTTTCGCGCGATCACGTCATCGACGTCGACCGATCCGGCCTGCTTACCATCACCGGCGGCAAGTGGACCACCTACCGGCACATGGCCGAGGACTGCGTTGACCATGCCATCACGCTGGGCAAGCTGCGCGATGAGCCGTGTAACACCAAAACCCTGCACATTCACGGCTATTTTGAGAACTTCAGCGAACTTGGCGACCTAGAGGTGTACGGCGCCGACGCCGCACAGATTCTTGCGCTGGCCCAGGCCAATCCGGCCCTCCGCGAGCGCCTGCATCCTGCGCTTCCCATCATTGGCGCGGAAATCGTATGGGCCGCGCGTGAGGAGATGGCGCGCAGCGTCGAGGATGCGTTGGCGCGAAGAACCCGCGCGCTCTTCCTGAATGCCGCCGCCGCCGTGGAGATGGCAGAACCGGCAGCCCGTTTGATGGCAGCGGAATTGAATCACGATTCCGATTGGGCCATCTCACAAACGAGCGCGTTCCGCCAGCTAGCGCAGCAATACTGGGTAAAGTAACACCGGAGGTTTTCCTTGGCAGCCAAGTGTACGCACGTTGCAGACCACGTGAGAAATGTGAAGCCCCACACCAAGGGTTGTGAAGAATGCCTGAAGACCGGCGATACGTGGGTCCATCTGCGCATGTGCCTGGAGTGCGGGCATGTGGGCTGCTGCGACTCTTCAAAAGGCCGCCACGCTCGCGCGCATTTTCAGGCCACGCAGCATCCGATCATTCAGTCGGCCGAAAGGGGCGAGGACTGGCGCTGGTGCTACATCGACGATAGCTATCTATAGACCGTCGAACTCTCGCTGTGCATGGAGACGGGCTACCCCCCTCCTTCGCTGCACCATTTTTGGTGCAATCTCCTGACCCATCGGTCGTGATTCTCTGGGCGGGGTAGTTTGCGGGCCCTGAGGTGCCGGATCTCGCTGTCTTCCCAAGGTCGACGTGAGACACATCTCCCGTGTGGTCCGGGAACCTGTATGGACTATGCGGCGGGGTTGCGTATGCGAGGTGTGAGGGTGGTCACGGGCGCACGTAACAAGCGGGTGCCAAGCTGCCTGCTGGAGTTGACGGGCGGGCCACCCAGTTCGCGATCACTACTCGGCCAAGTGACGAGAGGCTGGAATCAATTCGCCTCCCGCCCTCAGCTGTATTTCGCGTACGACGATCATCGAGGCTTCAACGTCTTATTTCTCCTGTGCCAGCCTCGCAACAACCTCAGCAATCTTGTCGAGTATCTGGTTCCAACCCTCGAGTTGCCCGCTGTTTTTTGCGCTCTCCATGGGTTCGTTTCCAATGAAAGTGAGTTTCGTCTGGCCGTTTCCTAGATCCTCAAAGAGAGCCACGTCGTACGCCCCTTCGATGGACTCATGTTCTATCCCTAATTGCGCAGCATCGACCTTGTTTCCCTCCGGGTCGGAAAAGTACATGGACGAAACGATCCGCTCAGGCGGAACAATCTCGTGGTATTCAACGGCGTTCCAGCACTCCTGCCCATCCGGCGATCGCATGCAACAGATGAGTTTTCCTCCCACGCGAAAATCCATCTTGCAAACAGGCGCAGTGAAACCCGTAGGCCCCCACCACTGCATTATGCACTTCGGGTCTGTCCACGCCTTCCAAACCAATTCGCGTGGGGCATCAAAAACTCGTGTGACAGTCATCCGCTCTGTCTCGTTAACCGTGCTGTTTGTCATCTCTGACCTCCGTCCTTTTTCATTTGATTTACAACCATCTCCAGTTTGTCGAAGCTCTCTTCCCAGAATCGGCGATAGCGGCTTGCCCAGTCGCTGACTGTCTTGATCGCCTCCGGCCTGAGCGCGCATACACTCTCTCGTCCACGCTTCGTCTTGATCACAATCCGCGCCCGAACCAGGTAGGCAACATGTTTTGAAATCATCTGCTGCGAGAGTGCAAACGGTTCCGTTAAGCCATGCACAGAGGCAGGCCCATGGGAGAGTCGTTCGATCATCGCCCTGCGGGTGGGATCAGACAAAGCCGCAAATGTTGTACCCAACCTATCCACAACCATATGGTAGTGGATTTTCCGTCAGTGTCAAGTGTGAATCTTGCGATCACTGATTGCTACTCCTTGATTTCTGAATCCCGACACCTGCGGATGGTCGCCCGGGATTGGTTTATCTGAAGCCAAACGCCGAGTCGGCTGCCGGGTCTAAGCTATCTGTATGGGAGATCGGGCACCGTACACGGCAAAGACACGCGGCATTTCGGTAAGCGTAGAGCCAACTTACCTTGAGGCGAGATCATCGCCGGACCACTCGCAGTATTTCTGGTCCTATCGGGTGGTCATCGAGAACCAGGGGCCGGAGACGGTGCAGTTGCTGAGCCGTCACTGGATGATCTCGAACGCCCATGGCGAACTGACTGAGGTGAAGGGGCCGGGCGTGGTTGGGGAACAACCGGTGCTCGCGCCGGGGGAGCGCTATGAATATACGAGCGGCGCGCCCCTCAACACACCGTCCGGGATGATGGGCGGGGCTTACCAGATGGAGAGCGCGAGCGGCGAGCGGTTCGATATTGAGATACCGACGTTCTCGCTGGATCGTCCGAACCAGGCTGTCTTGCTCAATTGAGCACGGAGCAGAATCAGGCCGCCGTTGATTGCCGGCCGGCCTGCGGAGTCTCATTTCTGCTACGCGATTGCGAAAACACAGCCGCAGATCCGCTGCGCTCAGGAAAACAGCCTCAAGAGGGAGCATGGGACTGTAGGCCCTCGCTCCCTCCCTTGCTGATTTACTGCACCTGCCCGATATACACGCCGAAGGGCTGCAGCTCTATGGAATCGAGCGATGCGGGATCGCTGCCGCCGGGCGATTTCAGTAGCGTCTTGGCGTGATTGCTTTTGAGTTCGGCGCCAGCCAGTTTCACGGTTTGCGGGTCGGCCGTGAAGTTGCACGCCACTACGACCTGCGTGCCGTCGGGCGCCTTGCGCATCCAGCTCAGGACCTTGGTGTTTTCCTCGTCGAGCATCACGTTATCGCCCTGGGCGAAGGCCGCATTGGCTTTCTTGAGCGAGATCAGGGCCCGATACCAGCTCAACATCGAGTCACGTTCCTTGTCTTCCGCCGCCACGTTGACCGTTGTGTACGTGGGGGGAACGGGAAGCCACGGCGCCGCCTTCGAGAAGCCTGCATTGGTTGTGTCATCCCATTGCATGGGAGTGCGCTCGCCATCGCGCCCTTTGTCCTTGGGCCATCCGGTAAGGCCCACGGGGTCTTTCACGTCCTCCTTGCGGGTCGGCGGCGTGGTCTTCATCCCGATCTCATCGCCGTAGTAAAAGAGCGATGTTCCGCGGCTCGCGAACAACATGGCCGCGATCACGCGCTCGATCTCGGTGTCATGCACGCCGTCGCCGTAGCGGGCGTCGACGCGGGGGTTGTCGTGGTTGTCGAACACCAGCAGCGGCGTATTGCCATCGAGCTTGGTTTCGGCGTCGTTCAAACGCTTGCGGAACGTCTCGACGTGAAGCTTGTTGATGAACCCGACCTGCGTGTCCATGGGGAGATGGAACTCCGGTTTGCCCGGCGGCCCATACTGCTTGGCCAACTCCGCCACGTTGGGCAGGTAGGTCTCGCCAATCAGCACGCGTGTTCCCGGAAACACGTCGGGATTGAACTGGTCCGCCACGGCGCGCATCTCCTGCATGACCGGATGGACGCCGGGCAGGTTGTTGGTCATGGTGTCGTTGAGCGCGATGTCGTTATACGCATTCATGTACGACTTGCCATCCTTGTCTTTCAGGATCTCGTCGTCGCGCATGTCGGGGTCTTCGAACAGTGTGGTGATGGCGTCGAAGCGGAAGCCGCCTACGCCTTTCTTCAGCCAGAACCGGATGATGTCCTTGAAGGCCTCATGCACCTTGGGATTATTCCAGTTCAGGTCAGGCTGCTGAATATAGAACTTGTGGTAGTAGTACTGGCGCGTCTTCTCGTCCCATTCCCAGGCCGAGTGGCCGAAGTCGGACTGCCAGTTATTGGGGGCCTCGCCCTTGTCGGTCGCGGTTTCGCCTTTGCCGTCGTGCCACATGTACCAGTCGCGATAGGGATTGTTCTTCGACGAGCGCGACTCCAGAAACCATTTGTGTTTGTCCGACGTGTGGTTCATCACCATGTCGAGCAGGATGCGGATGTGGTGCTTTTTGGCCTCGGCCACCAGCCGGTCAAAGTCCGCCATGGTGCCGTATTGCGGATCGACGGCTTCATAGTCGGAGATGTCGTATCCGAAATCTATCTGCGGGGAAGGAAACATCGGTGTCAGCCAGATCGCATCCACACCAAGCTTCTGCAGATAGTCGAGATGCGCGGTAATCCCATTGAGATCGCCTATGCCGTCGCCGTTAGTATCCTGGAAGCTGCGCGGATAGATCTCATAGATCACCGCATTCTTCCACCAGTTTTCGAGATTGGATTTGGAATTCGCGGTAGAGGTTGACGCGTTTCCTTCGGATGGATTTTGCCCGTGCGCAGCCATTGCGCCCACCCCCAGAATGAGGGCGAGTCCGCAGGCCGCCATGCGTTTGGTCCAGTGCATTGCGGTCTCCTATCGTGTGTGCCCGTTGCTCGTGGATTCGGCAACGGTGTAACGGGAGAAAAGTATCACATTTTGCTGGGAGGTGGCAGCGGTTATAGCGCTACGAGGTTCTTCTTCGAGGGGCTCCAAAGCCGCTTTACTGCTGCTTCTCGCCCGGTTTCTGGGGCGAGGTCTGCTTCATGCGCCCAAGGTCAATGCCGAACTCCGGCGCATCGCGGGAACCACGAACGTGAATGGGGACCAGAGTCCCGGCGCCATCTTTGCGGAAGAATCGGTCAGCCGGCTTCAGCAGGAAGCCCTTCCATCCTCCCACCATCTGCGAAACTGTGGCCTGCATGCGCGCAGTGCCTTCGAACTTCAACTTGCCATCCAGCCCGTAGGTTCCGTTTATCGCAATGTCGGCGCCCGGCACCGCATACTTCAAGTCGGGAAGCGTAATCACCCCGTGGTCCAGGTGGAAGCTCCCCTCCATCTGAGAGCGGATGCTGTTCGGATCAGCATTCTTCATCGCGTCGGGCTTTCCCTGTCCGCGCAGGCTCAGTTCCTCAATCTTGTCCTGGATCTTGGGGGTCGTGAATTGCGCGTCTGTCAGCTTGAAGTGCCCATCCAGCTTCATACGCATGTGCACGGGTTCGTCGCCGGGCGGAATATGGAGAGTTGCGTTGGCCGCAACGTCGCCCATGAGCAGCGGAGGCTGCGAACGACTCACCAGGCGCATGAAGTCGTCGATGTTGGCGCGGTCGATGGCGACTTTCAAATCGATCACATGGCCGGACCGGGCTGGAGTGATTTCAGGCAGCGGGGATAAAGGCTCGGCGGTCACCGGCTTACCGGCGGTTGGTTTCCCGGGAACGCGAGTATTCGCTGAGCGAGTCGATGCGGCGGTCTCGGGGAGGCCCGTGGGCGTCACCACGCGGACCACTTTCCCGCGGGTTGTAAAGTGCGATCGTCCCAATGTTGCGTCCACCGGTTCCAGCCAGGTGTCTCCGTCGGTTCCGTCGACGCGGGCATGAAACTTCGCGTGCAAAGGCAAAGAGCTTCCAAAGCTCGGCAGCCGGAAATCCGGCACATCCGCTTCGCCATCGACGGCCAACTCGCGCAGCGTGCCGGCGTAGGTTCCACTCGAGACGAGGATCCCGGCTATCCCGTTGAAGACGCTCAAATCGGCATGTTCAAACTGATACTTGCCGTTGACTGGCGATTCTCCAGGATCCGCGATGCTCCAGGGACCGAAGCTGCCGGAGGTCTCTATGACACCTTTGGGCCGGGGGTTGGTCAATTCGGCCTCGAAGTCCATTGGTTTTCCGACCGCGAGGTGCATCAACTTCAAATGGGCGATTTCAAAATCCAGGGGAGCCCTGTTTGGCTTGTCGGTCTCGAGGGTCAAGTCCGCGTTTTCGCAAATCACCCGCTCGACGGTGACGTTGGCGAGTGGCCCGGGCTGTTCCTGCACCGGGGGGTGCTCGACGGTAGAACCCATCGCTGATTCCAGCCCGGTCTGTTTGTCCCGCTCCGACCGGGGCGGCACTTCAATCATGAGCTTCTTCAGCCGCACCTCGCGAATGCGAAGATGCTGGGTCATTTCGTAGCGCAGGGGAACATGGAAGTCGAACTCGCCGAGGTCGATCAGGGGCTTGGATTCCACCGCCACTTCCAGCGGGTGATCACCGCCCTCGCGGTGGGGCGGCCAGATACGCAGTCCGCGACCTGTAGCCCACAGTCCCCACTCGGCTTCCACACCGTGGTGCACCGAAACGTGGAATTCGGCCAGTTCCACTCGCGTATGAAAGCGCTGCTGCAGCCCTTCCACGATGCGTGCCCGCAGATACGGCTCGAAACGGCGCGCCAGAACCGAAAGAACAATCGAAAGCGCGACCAGGATCAGCAAGAATGCTCCCGCGAGCCAAAATAGCCACCGATTGCGGCGCCAGAATGACCGGCGAACGGCGGGCTGCGTTTCCTGCGGTGTGCTCGGCGTGTTCAGTATTTCCCCAGCCATGGCGTCCCAATGATTAGACGAATTGCTTTCCTGTCCTTCTTTCAATGCCGAAGGTGTTTTCGGACTCTCTGTTATTAGATGCTCGCAGTCTCTAGCTCTAACGCAATCTTTCTATAACTCCCGGCCTGCTCGCTGATTCGAGGAACTCAGCGGCCGCTCAGCGGCGGATCAAAGAGACGCCGGTCCCGAATGTTAGACTTCAATCCACTGTGAATGCGCTGATTGAAAAGCTGGTCAAACTTCAATCCGTCGAACTGGAACGCGCCCGGGTGGCGCTGGCAGCCCGCGCCCTCCCCGCCGAAGTGGTTCAGGCCGAAGCGGCTCTGAACAAGGCGCAGGCCGATGCCGCCGCCAGTTCAGACGCACTTGCCCGCGAAGAGACCATTCGGACTCGTCTGGAGCGCGACGTAGCTCAACATCGCCAGCGCGCTCAACGGCTTCGCACTCAGCGTGACTCAATCACGACACCAGCGCAGGCCGAAGCTCTGGAGCACGAACTCACTTTTGCCGAGGCGGAGATCGAGCGCCAGGAAAACGAGGAGTTGGCGAGCCTGGAGCGCACCGAGACGCACGAGGCCACGCTTGCCCAGGCACGGGCGCACGTCGAAACGATGGCTGGTGCTCTCGACAAGACCCGCGCACGCGTCCTTGAACGCCAGCAGCAGTTCTCTCGGGAACAGGCCGCCCTGCTCGCGGAGCGCGATGCCATCCGTGCCGGGATCGAGCCTGACTGGCTCAGCCGGTTCGACCGCCTCTTTGCTTCCCGCGGCAGCGCCATGTCCCGCGCCGATCATCAGCAATGTACGGCATGCCGCATGGGCATCCGCCCGCAGACCTGGAACCAGGTACGCGAAGGCGAACTGCTCACCTGCGACAGCTGCGGCCGGCTCATTTATTGGGACCCCACCCTCGTTCCTGCCAAGGAGCCTGAAGCGGAACCGGCACGCAATGCCGCGCCGCCCGCCATCCCCAAGCCGCGCCGCGTAACCGGGTGAGAGGAATGGGACAACTTTCACCGGCCTCCTGCTAATCTTTTCCCGTCGGCTAAAGACCATACCCAGCCTCAGGAGCCTCGGTGCGCCGCATCTGCGTAGACATGGATGAAGTGATTGCCGATACCCTGTCGGAACATCTGCGCCGCTATAACCAGGAGTTCGACGAGAGCATTACTCCGGAAGACTTGACCGGTAAGGGACTGTGGGAGGTCACTCCAGTTGATCGCCAGCAGCAGTTGCGCGCCTTTCTCGATGCCGAAGACTTCTTCGAGGATCTCCCTCTCATCCCTGACGCCCAGGAAGTGCTCAAATCGCTCTCGGCTCGCTTCGAGATCTTCATCGCGACGCAGGCCATGACGGTACCGAACTCATTGGGCCCCAAATACCGCTGGCTTCAGCGACACTTCCCGTTCCTCCCGCCGACCAACTATGTCTTCTGCGGCAACAAGAGCATTCTGCGCGCGGACTATCTGATCGACGACCTGCCCCGCAACCTGCAGCGTTTCGAAGGACATGGGTTGCTCTACACGGCGCCGCACAACAAGAATGTGACGGGATTTACGCGGGTGGACGACTGGCTGCAGGTGGCTGCTTTCTTCGCCGGCGTGGGCGACTGAGCCAGCGATCTAGCCCTCGAAGGGCATCTCTCGCCGCGGCGACACATCCTCGTGCTTCACTGCACGCGGTCTTCGGAACTGCATCACGAGTGCCCCAATGAAAGCGATCAGCATCAGCAACAAGCCGGTCGCCACCAGCAACAGCCCAATCATCACCGGGACTCCCGTCGTGGTGATGTCCACCGTGAGCTTGGTTGCCGAAGCCGGATAGGCAGCGTTGAATCCCACCGTACCATTGCAATACGCAAACGTCACCCACAGCCCCGCGCCCAGAAAAAGCACGGCTGCAATCAACGCACGGCCTGTTTTCATGCACTCTCCCTTCTGACTCCTGCTTTCTCAGACGCCGATTCGAGCATTCCGGTCTCGCGGCGGGCTCTTCACTTGTGAACTTCTCGCACCGGGCCGCCCGTCCACACCTGCTCAACGATCAGCGGCTCCGTTCTTGCCGCGGCGATACGCCCTTTGCCCGTCCGGTTGAATGAAGTCCGCATCCGGGGCATACTCGGCCAACGACATTTCCACACGCTTCTCGTGCAGATTGTGAGCCCACTTCTCGCGCAGTTGCGAGAAGACGTCGCTTTCCACCGGCTGCATCCCGATCGCCAGTATCAAAACCAAACTCAACATGTCCGCAGCATACCGCGCCGCTCTCCAATCAACCTCTCAGGTTTCGATTGGGAGACCCCTGACCCCGCAGTTCAGTGGTAGCCTTCCACCGTGGTGAAACCAAGGAGATATACCTTTGCGTAGACACCTGTATCACTTTGCCGCCATCGCAATCCTCACAGGAGTCGTCGTGGTGTCCGCAGCACAGGCACCAGCCCGCTCGTTCCTTCTCGGCGCCGCCGCCGACAACCTCGCCCCACTTGGACCAACTGACTTCGCAACGAACCCAGTCGCCGATCCCAGCGCCATCGTCACAGTCGGCAAGGCGCGCTTCACCGTGCTCACGCCCCAACTCATCCGCATGGAGTGGGCCGCCGACCGCAAATTCGAAGACCATGCCAGCTTCGTCTTCCTGAATCGCCGCCTGCCGGTGCCGAAGTTTACATCGAGGATTGAGTATGCCGGAAAGATCGGACATTTCCAGATCAAGACCGGGGCGCTGGAACTCTCCTACACGGTGGATGGAACGCCCGACGCCAACCGCTTCACGGCCGAAAACCTCTCGATCACTCTGGCCGTCGACGGCCAGCAAGTCACCTGGCATCCCGGCCTCGACGACCCCCAGAACCTGATGGGCACCACCCGCACCCTGGACGGGGCTACCGGGGACAAGACCCGCGAACCCATCGAACCGGGCCTGATCTCCCGCTCTGGCTGGGCCCTGGTCGACGACTCCACCCGTCCCCTGTTCGACTCCGCGGACTTTTCCTTCAAAGAAGGGGAAAAGAGTCCCTGGCCCTGGGTCATCGAGCGCCCCACGGGCGATCGGCCAGATTCGTATCAGGACTGGTACTTTTTCGGCTACGGCCATGACTATAAAAAGGCGCTCGGTGACTACGTCCGCGTCGCCGGCCGCATCCCACTCCCGCCGCGTTTCGCCTTCGGCGCCTGGTGGTCCCGCTACTGGGACTACTCCGACCAGGAGATCGAAGAGATCATCCGCGGCTTCCATGAGAACGATGTCCCCCTCGATGTCTTCGTCATCGATATGGGCTGGCATATCAATCTCAATCAGCTCAAAGCCGCCGGGGAAACCGATCAGGCAAAGCAATCCCTGGGCTGGACGGGCTACACCTGGAACAAGTTCCTCTTCCCGGATCCCGATCAATTTCTCGCCAGACTCCATGCCAACGGCCTAAAAACCAGCCTCAATCTCCACCCTGCGTCCGGCATTCAACCCTGGGAAGAGCATTATCCCGAGATGGCCAAGGCCATGGGCATCGATCCGGCCACCCGGCAGTACGTTCCCTTCGACATCACCGACAAGAAATTCGCCACCAACTACTTCAACATCATCCACCACCCCCTCGAAAAGCAGGGCATCGACTTCTGGTGGCTCGACTGGCAGCAGCAGAAGACCACCAGGATGGCCGGCGTGAAACCCGACCTGGTGGCTGAATTACGTCCACTTCACTGACCAGCAGCGCGAGGGCAAGCGCCCGCTGCTCTTCCATCGCTGGGGCGGACTCGGGAACCACCGCTACCAGATCGGCTTCTCCGGGGACACCGTCTCGGTCTGGCCGTCGCTCGCCTTCCAGCCCTGGTTTACCGCCACCGCGGCCAACGTTGGCTATGCCTACTGGTCGCACGACATCGGCGGCCACATGCCGGGAGCCGTCGATCCCGAATTGTTCACCCGCTGGGTCGAGTTTGGCGCCTTCAGTCCCATCCTGCGCACGCACACCACCAAGAACCCCGACTCCGAACGCCGAATCTGGGCCTATCCTGAGCCCTTTTCCTCCATCCTCCGCTCCGCCTTCCAGCTCCGTTATGCGCTTTTGCCCTACATCTACACCGAGGCGCGCCGAACCTACGACACCGGAGTGGCGTTCCTGAGGCCCCTCTACTACGACTGGCCCGACGACCAGCACGCTTATGAGAACAAGGGCGAATACCTTTACGGGGAACAGATGCTCGTCGCGCCCGTTGTCGCCGCCGCCGACAAGGTCTCCGGGCTCGCCGAGGAAGAGGTGTATCTGCCGGCCGGCAATTGGCCCGGAGGCGACTGGATCGAGTGGCCGACCGGGAAACATATCGCCGGCGGCGCCACCGTGCATCGCAACTTCTCCATCGACCAGACCCCCGTCTACCTGAAGGCGGGTGCGATTGTACCCATGCAGCCGCCCATGCAGCATACGGGCCAGAAGCCCGTTGACCCGCTCATCGTGAACGTGTGGCCGATGGCCCCGGGCGCCCATTCGGCGTACACGGTCTACGAGGACTCCGGTGCCGGCGTCCAGTACCAGCACGGGGTCTTCGCCCGCACGCCCATCGAGGCAACCCAGACGGGCGATACCCTCCGCGTTGAAATCCTGCCCGTCGAAGGCAGCTACCCCGGCATGCTGCGCACGCGCTCTTACGAGATCCGCCTGCCCGCCGACTGGCCTCCGGAGCATGTCACCGTCAACGGCGTGCCCATACCTCACGCTGGTCCAACCGGCAAGGGTGGCTGGAGTTTCGAGGGCAATACCCTTACCACCACCATTCCGGTGCCGGCCAAAGGGGTCGAAAGCCGCGTAACCGTCGAAGTGCGGCGCGCCCCCGGCAGAATCGCCCAGCGCAGCGAACTGGACGGCTTCCCCGGCGCCATGACCCGCCTGCGGGCCGCCTATGACGCCATGAACCAGACCACCCCTGTCTCCGCGCCGCCCGATCCGCTCATTGACGCCATGCAGTCCGGCGACCGCCTCGGCTACCATCCCGAGAAGGCCTCCGAGGAGCTGGCCCACTATCGCAGCGTCCTTCCGCAGGCGCAGGCCGCTCTCGACGATATCGCCAAGGACTTTCCGGAACGCGTCGAAGCCACTGCCAAACGCGTGGTGAACGGTATTCAGCCTCCCGCTGACCTGGAGGCTCTGAAACAGCACCGCATCGATGCCTTCGCCAAGGCGCGGAAGCAGGTGGCCGAAGCGGGAAAGTAGGATACCGGCCGCCCATTTCAGGGGCTGTCGTGAAATGGGCGGCCGCGCCGCGAATCCGGATTCTGCCAACCCAACTGAGCGTTTCGAGTTGGCGCTACAGAGCGCAACCCGAACAGGGTTATCATCGTGATATGGCAACCATTCGCATCTCCGCTGCCGAAGCCGCCCGCGACTTTCCCGGCCTGCTGGCCCGCGTTCGCGCTGGGGATGAGATTGTCATCGAAGATCCTTCCGCTCCGCCGGTCATTTTGCGACCGGCTGCGGAGCCGGCCGCTCTTCGCCGACTCTCGGAGTCGTTACGCCTGGCGAAAGAAACCGTGTCTATGGCGACGCTCGACGGTGAGTTCGGCAAGGATCTTGAAGCAGCGGTCAACAGCCATCCTGAGCCGCTGGAAAACCGTTGGGCTTGATCCTCGATTCCAGCATCGTCTCGCCGCTGAGCGGCGAGGTGAGGTGGTCGAGAAACTGATCGAGCAGATTGTTTCCACGACAGGGGATCAAGATGCCGCTTTATCCTCCATAGGCCTCACCGAACTTGCTCACGGTATCTACCGGGCACAAACCACTGCAATCCGATTGCCACGCCAATCGTTCATTGACGAACTCGTGCGGGTACTCGCGGTCTACCCATTTACCAAGTCGACCGCGCTCCTGGCCGGGAAAATCGATGGGGTGCAACAGGCCCTGGGAGTGACGATACCGTTCGGCGATCTCCTCGTCGGCGTCACAGCGCTGGAATTGGGCTTCCCGATTCTCACCGTGAACCTCAGACACGTCCGGCTCATCCCTGATCTCCAAATCGTTCAGCTTTAAGTACCAGACGATCAGTCACACCCAACCCGTTCACATGCTTTTCGCGATACGCACTGACCCGGAAACCGTGTGGCACAATGGCCTTCTCCCGGAGGTCCGCTTGAAACCGTCGCGTCCAGTCTTTCTGCGTCTCTGCCTTGCCCTCGTTGTGCTGCCTCTCACATTCTCGAAAGCTTCCGCGCAATCCAGCGGATTCACCATCGAACAGGCCCTGAGCGCGCCTTTCACGGAACACCTGACCCCCGCGCCTGCCAAGAATCGCCTTGCCTGGGTGGCCAACCTCAACGGCCGCCGCAACCTGTGGGTCGCCGAACCCAATGGCGGCGGCTATACATCCCGGCAGGTTACCCACTACACCGAAGATGATGGCCAGGAAATCAGCGTGCCTGCCTGGACGTCCGATGCTGAAGCGCTCGTTTTTGTCCGTGGCGACGGTGCCCAGGGCGACTCGCATCCCGTGCCCAATCCCGCCTGGTTCCCGAAAGGCGCGCAGCAGCAACTCTGGATGGTCAGCGCCGACGGCGGCGAACCGCGCCTGCTGGGCGAGGGCTCGGGCCCAGCCGTTTCCCCCGACGGCAAAACCCTTGCCTTCACCGCCAAAGGCCAGGTCTGGATCCTCAAGCTCGACGATCCCAAGGCCAAGCCCGAGCAACTACTGCAGACGCGCGGTACCGCCCGCGAACTGCGCTGGTGCCCCGACAGCTCCCGCATCGCCTTCGTGAGCGCTCGCGATGATCACAACTTCGTTGCTGTCTACTCCTTCGCTGCCAAGGCCATCACCTGGCTCGATCCCTCGACGGATTTGGACGAGTCGCCGGTCTGGTCGCCGGACTCCCGGCAGATCGCCTTCCTCCGCGTTCCGGGCGATAAGGATGCGCTTCTGTTTGTCCCTCACCGCATCGCCCTCCCCTGGTCGATTCGCGTTGCAGACGCCGACAGCGGCAAATCTCACGAGATCTGGCGAGCCTCCGAAGGGTCCGGCAGCGCTTTCCGGGAGACCGACTCGACCGATCAGCTTCACTGGACTTCGGGCGATCGCATCGTCTTTCCCTGGGAACGCGACGGCTGGCTGCACTTCTACGCCATCCCTGTCGGCGGCGGCACCGCAACATTGCTTACGCCCGGCGATTTCGAAGTCGAGCACGTCTCCCTCAGCGCCGACCGCAAAACCCTCGTCTTCGATTCCAATCAGAACGACATTGACCGCCGCCACGTCTGGAAGCTTTCCCTGATTGGAGACGCCAAACCGCAGGCAGTCACTTCGGGCGAGGGCATCGAAACCCAGCCCGTCGTCGCCAGCGATAACCAGACGGTTGCGGTCCTTCGCTCCGACACACACACGCCCATTCGTGCTGCCATCGTTTCCGGCGACAAGATCACCGACCTTGCGCCCCAGGCCATCCCGCCTGACTTCCCCGGCCAGCGCTTCGTCGCTCCGCAGCAGGTCCTCTTCAACGCCGCAGACGGCATGCAGATCCACGGCCAGCTCTTCCTGCCCGCGGACCTGCACCCCGGCGAGCGCCGCCCCGCCGCCGTCTTCTTTCACGGCGGAAGCCAGCGCCAGATGCTGCTCGGCTGGCACTACATGGAGTACTACTCCAACGCCTACGCCATGAACCAATACCTCGCCAGCAAGGGGTTCGTCGTTCTCAGCGTGAACTACCGCAGCGGCATTGGCTACGGACTCAACTTTCGCGAAGCCCTCAACTACGGCGCCAGCGGGGCCAGCGAATTCAACGACGTGATGGGCGCCGGCCTCTACCTGCGCAGCCGTTCCGACGTCGATCCCGCGCGCATTGCCAGCTGGGGAGGCAGCTACGGCGGCTACCTCACCGCCCTCGCGCTCGCCCGCGCCTCCAACCTCTTCGCCGCCGGGGTCGACATGCACGGCGTGCACGACTGGAACCTGGAGATGCCCACCTTCGTGGCAAACTACGACCCACGCGAACGCGCCGAGATCGCCCGCGTGGCCCTGGACTCCTCGCCCATGTCCTCGATCAGCACCTGGCGCTCGCCCGTCCTTCTCATCCACGGCGACGACGACCGCAACGTCCCGTTCGCCGAAACCGTTCAGCTGGTCGAAGCCCTGCGCCGTCAGAAGGTGGATTTCGAGGAACTCATCTTCCCCGACGAGATCCACGACTTTCTGCTGCGCCGCGACTGGGTGCACGCTTATAGCGCCGGCGCCGATTTTCTGGCCCGCAAACTGGCCAAATCGTCCAGCGCCCCGGAACCCCATTGACTCCGAACGCATCCTAACCGCGTGCGACCCAAAACAAAGCTCATCCGGGAGAACGCTATAATCGCTCCCATGGCCGTGCCTGTCTCCCTTGGCGTCTCCGAACCGGCGGCTTCCGCCATCTCCACGGAAACAGCCGAGAAGCTGCGCGCGCTTGAAGCCCGCCTGGCGCAATCCAGCAAGCTCCTGGTTGCTTACTCCGGTGGCGTCGATTCCGCCTTCCTGGCGGCCGTCGCCCACCGTGTGCTCGGCGACCGCATGCTGGCCGTGCTTGCCGACTCACCCTCCCTCGCCCGCCGCGACATGCAGCAGGCAAAGGACTTCGCTGCTACTCACGACATTCCCCTGCGCGTTATCCAGACCGAAGAACTGGACAAGCCTGAGTACCAGAAAAACGACGCCAACCGGTGCTTCCACTGCAAGACCGAGCTCTTCACCGGCATGGAGGCTCTGGGCTTGAAGTTGGGATTCCGGCAGATCGCCTACGGCATGAACGCCGACGACACCCGCGACTACCGTCCCGGCCAGCGCGCCGCCCAGCAGCATGAAGTGCTGGCGCCCCTGGCTGACGCCGGCATGACCAAAGCCGACGTTCGCACCCTGGCCCGCGCCGCCGGCTACACGCTCTGGGACCGCCCCGCCGCCCCCTGCCTCTCCAGCCGGGTCGAATATGGCCGCGAAGTCACCCGCGAAGTGCTGGAGCAGGTAGAAGCGGCCGAAGAGGCCGTCCGCGCCCTCGGCTTCCGCGAGTTCCGCGTTCGCCACCATGGCAACCTCGCCCGCGTCGAAATCGCCCGCATGGAGTTGCCTCGCGCCCTCAACGTCGAAGTCCTCGACGCCATCACCGCAGCCCTCAAGCAGGCCGGCTACCAGTACGTCACCCTCGACACCGCCGGCTTCCGCTCCGGCTCCCTGAACGCCGTCCTCCCCGCCGAAGTCCTTCTCCGCCGCGGCGCTTAGCCGCGGTTCCACCTCATCAAAACTCACTCCCACCAGCGATTTAGAATCACAAAGCATGCGTATTGCCTACCTTGACTGTTTTTCCGGCATCAGCGGCGACATGCTCCTCGGCGCCTTCGTCGATGCCGGCGTCCCCCTTGAAAAACTCGCCGCCGTCGCCGAATCCCTGAATGTGGGCGCCCGCCTCGAAGCCGTCAAAGTCATGCGCGGGGGCCTGGCCGGCACCAAGATCGATGTGCTCACCCCTGAGCAAGCGCCACCAGCGCACACCCACACACATGAGGGCGACTCCAGGCCGCACGCCCACGCACCCCACCGGCACCTCTCGTCCATCCTCAAGATCATCGCCGCGGCCCCGCTATCGAACGCCGTAAAGCAGCACGCCAGCCGCGCCTTCCAACTCCTCGGCGAAGCCGAAGCCGCCATCCACTCCATCCCCATCGAGCGCGTACACTTCCACGAAGTTGGCGCCGTCGACACCATCGTCGACATCGTCTGCGCCGCCGCCGGAGCCGAGTTCCTGGGTGTCGATCGATGGTTCGCCTCGCCCCTTAACGTCGGCTCGGGCACGGTCGAGTGCGCCCACGGCACGCTACCCGTCCCCGCGCCCGCCACCCTCGCTCTCCTGGGGAACGCACCCGTCTACGCTGCCGGCCCCGCGATGGAGCGCGTCACCCCCACTGGCGCTGCCATCCTCCGCATGCTCGACGTCGAGTACGGCCTGCTCCCCGCCATGCGCCCCACCAGCTCCGGCTACGGCGCCGGCGGCCGCGACACCCCCGGCCAGGCCAACCTGCTCCGCCTCATCGTTGGCGAGAAGTCCGCCCCGGAGACCGCAGAAACGTCGGAGACCGAACGCATAGCCATCCTCGAAACCGTCATCGACGACTCCACGCCGCAGCTCCTCGCCTACGTCTCCGAGCAGCTCCTCAACGCCGGCGCGTGGGACGTCTACCGCACCCCCGTACAGATGAAAAAAGGCCGCAGCGGCGTGCAGATCGCCGTGCTTTGCCACCCCGACCGCCTCGCCGCCCTGCGCGACCTGCTCTTCCGCGAGACCACGACCATCGGCGCGCACTGGCGCATCGAGAACAAGCTCGCGCTCCGTCGCGAATTCAGTGAAGTCGCGACGCCGTGGGGACCGGTCCGCATCAAGGTGGCCCGCTCCGCATCGGGCGCTGTCTCCAACGCCACCCCGGAATACGAGGACTGCCGCACCCTGGCCGAGCGGCACGCCATTCCGCTCAAACAAGTCCTGCTCGAGGCCGCCCGCCTCTACTCGGCACAAAGCTCGAACACCACTCAATCTGAAGTCAAATAGCATCAAACGAACCTGCAGCAACTAATAGGAAAACAACAAAATGGATCGCGCCCAGATCGAAACCCTGCTTACTGAAGTCCGCGAAGGCCGCACCGATGTCCCCGACGCCCTCGAGCGTCTCCGCGATCTGCCCTTTGAAGACATGGGCTTCGCCAAGCTCGACCATCATCGCTCTCTGCGCACCGGCATGCCCGAAGTGATCTACTCCTCCGGCAAGACCATCGCCCACGTCGCGCAGATCTTCGCACGCATGGCGAAGCACGGCGGAAATGTTCTCGCCACCCGGGCCACGCGCGATTATTTTGACGCCGTAGTCGCCGCCGAGCCTCGCGCGCAGTTTCACGAAACCGCCCGCTGCATCACGCTGGAACAAACCGCCGCCCCTGCCGGCAAAGGCACTGTGGCCGTAGTCTGCGCCGGCACCAGCGATCTGCCCATCGCCGAGGAGGCCGCTGTCACCTCGCGCCTCATGGGCAACACCACCGAACTCATTGCCGATGTCGGCGTGGCCGGCATCCATCGCCTGCTCGCCCAGCGCGGCTCGCTGCAGTCCGCCCGCGTGCTCATCGTATGCGCCGGCATGGAAGGCGCTCTCCCCACCGTCGTCGGCGGCCTCGTCAACGCACCCGTTCTGGCCGTGCCCACCAGCGTGGGCTACGGCGCCAGCTTCGGCGGACTCGCCGCGCTTCTCGGCATGCTCAACACCTGCTCGCCCAACGTGTGCACGGTCAACATCGACAATGGTTTCGGCGCGGCCTGCATCGCCACCCTCATCAACCGGCTGTAAATCGAGTGACCCGCCGCGATTATTCCCGCTAACCGAGTTGAATCACCACAGCGTCATCGGACGGCCGTTGCTCGGGCATGTGGAGTACCAATCCGTCCGGCGACCACTCCCATCGCAGCGGTTCCGCGACCCCCAGCATTCGAGCCGATTTCAGCGGGCCTGAGGGCAGCGGCGTATCCGGCCGAATGGATCCGACTTGTACCGTCGCGCCTGGCGCGCCCATGACGTGCACGTAGAACGCGCGTCCGCGCATGGTGAAGCGCAGGTCCTGGGGGAGAAAGTCGGTATTATGGTCGGCGACATAATTCCCCTCCTTCACCTTTGTGGGTCCTTCGCCGAATCGCTCCCAGGGCCGCGTGGCATAAATGGCTTCGCCATTCACTTTGAGCCAAGCGCCAATGGCTCGCAACCGGGTCACGACACCGTCGGGCAGGGTACCGTCGGGCCGCGGCCCCACGTCGAGAAGCATGTTGCCGTTCTTCGAAACGACGTCGATCATCTGATGAATGATGCGCCCCGGTGTCTTGTAAGTCGGCTGACTCAGGTACCCCCAGGAGTTCCAATCCAGCACGTCGTCTGTCTGCCACGCGTAGTCGGCTTTGTCGGTGAGCTGTCCGGCCTCGCAGTCCGGCAATCCCGACCCGCGGGCGAAGTCATTCTCCTTGTAAGTGATGGTGACTTCGCGCCCGGCTTTTGCGCTTGCGTTGTAGTAATAGGCCAGCATTTGCCGGCGGTAATTCTCGGGAATGATGAAACAGCGTGTATCGAAGTACATGATGTCGGGATGGTAGCGGTCGACCACCTCGATCACCTTGTCGCGCCAGAGCCGGCAGAACGCCTCGCTCGTTGCCGGAGCGGGATGCGCGTAATCAAACGCCGGACTTGGGACGCTGCCGCCCGTTGCTCCCTTTTGCGCGGCGGGGGCGTACTTCTGGGGCCAATACAGGTCGGCGTAGCGCGGATCGTAGATATCTGCCGATGCGATGGGGCTTGAATACCAGCCCCAGAGCCATTGGTGATGGAAGCTGGTGTAGAACTTGAGTCCCTGGCGCCGTACGGCGCGCTCCAGTTCGCCCACGATGTCGCGTTTAGGCCCCAGGCGCGACGCGTTCCAGCGATTGACGCGGCTGTTCCACATGGAGAAACCGTCGGCATGCTCGGCCACCGGACCCACATACCGCGCCCCGCACTCGCGGAACAAAGTGACCCAAGCGTCCGCGTCGAAGTGCTGAGCAGTAAAGCGGGCCGCGAAGTCTTTGTAGCCGAAGCGGTCGACCGGCCCGTAGGTTGCGACGTGGTGCTTGTACTCATCGCGCTCCGGCAGGTACATCCAGTGGGGATACCACTCGTTTCCGAAAGCTGGAACGGAGTAGAGGCCCCAGTGGAAGTAAATGCCGAACTTGGCATCGCGATACCACTCGGGGCATTGGTGGGAGGCAAGCGATTCCCACGTGGCCTGATAAGGACCGTTGGCGAGACCGGCGGAGCGCCGTGACAGCAGAGTGGCCGACGTGGCGGCCATTGCCTTCAGCAAAGAACGGCGGCCGGTTTTCATGGTGCCTCCTGCGAGGGGTGAGTCGGGCACGGTCCGACGGGACCACGGGCGATTATAGTGCTTCGTCCTGTGCAGCCGATGGGAACGGATTGTGCGGCCGCGAGCGGCGAGGGCTGGGCGTTGGAGCAGTCCCCGGTGCGGTGGTGAGGGGGTCAGTGCTGATTTTGCGCTGCTAGAATGAGTCCTCCTGTGACCGCGCATTCGACGTTGCGGGAAACCTTCTCATTCTGACAAGTGACATGCCTTGCGACTGGGCTCCGATGGGAGACAGA
Organism: uncultured Acidobacteriota bacterium; assembly: GCA_963744185.1. Taxonomy (GTDB): domain Bacteria; phylum Acidobacteriota; class Terriglobia; order Terriglobales; family Acidobacteriaceae; genus Telmatobacter. Next base: position 271,857 of record CAVUSR010000009.1, read on the forward strand.
ACGAGATCCACGTGGAGGAAAGCATCTTGAAGAGACTCGGTATTGCGGCACTTGCGGCTTTGCTCGCGGCTTTGTTCGCGCCGGTTGGAGCATGGTCGCAGGACATCAACACGCAAGCTCTCGATGCCCTGCAGTGGCGTCTTCTGGGCTCGTTTCGCGGTGGCCGCGTGAGCGCGGTGGCGGGCGTGCCGGGCGATCCCAACACCTATTACTTTGGCACTCCGGGAGGGGGCATCTGGGAAACAACCGATGCGGGACGGGTGTGGGCGCCCATTTTCGACCAGGTGCGCATCGCATCGATCGGCGCCCTGGCGGTTGCGCCTTCGAACGCGAAGCTCTTATACGCGGGCACGGGCGAGCAAACCCCGGGCGATGGCATCTACAAATCCACCGATGCGGGCCGGACCTGGACACATGCCGGCCTTGAGAACACCCGCTTCATCCAGGCCGTCATTGTAGATCCGCGGGATCCCAACATTGTTGTGGCGGGCGCGAATTCAGCAGGGATGTACGCGATTACGCATGCTGTACTTGTGTCGCCGCCGACTTTCGCCACATCGCGCGGAGTTTTCAAATCGACCGATGGCGGGAAGACGTGGAAGCAGACGTTGAGCCGTGATGACTCAGCCGGCGTCTTCGACATGACCGCAGATCCCAGCGATCCGAGGATTCTGTATGCGTCGATTCTCATTCCGGAACGCGCGACGGGGGAGCCTGCTCCGGGGGAGCCGGAGGCGAGGGATAATTCCGCGCTCTACAAGTCCACCGATGAAGGTTCGACGTGGACAATGATGGCCGCGCAGGGGCTGCCTGCCACCGGGCGCGGACGCATGGGGATCAGTGTGGCTGCGGGAACGAACGGGCGGCGCTTGTACGCGGTGGTCGACCAGGGCTTTTATCGCTCGGATGACGGCGGCGCAGCGTGGTATCGATCGACGACGGATCCACGGATCGTGGGAAGCACGTATTTCAGCCGCATTTTTTCGGACACGGTAAACCCCGACGTGCTGTATGTGGCGCAAACTTCGCTGTATCGGTCGACTGATGGCGGGCGCACCTTTGACGCGTTTGTGGGAGCTCCTTCAGGCGACGATTTTCACGTGCTGTGGATCGATCCTAGGAATCCGAGCCGCCTTTTTCTGGGAGTGGACCAGGGTGCGATTCTCAGCGTCGACGCGGGGAAGACCTGGAGCACGTGGTACAACCAACCGACGGGCCAGTTTTACCACGTCAGCACCGACCGTGCGTTTCCGTATCGCACGTACGCGGCGCAACAGGATAGCGGCACGCAGTCGGTACCGATCCGCAGCGACAACGGAGAAATTACGCCCAGCGATGTTGCGCCCGTAGGTGGATTTGAGTTCTGCTTCATCGCACCCGATCCGCTGCACCCCAACTGGGTTTATTCCGGGGGCTGGTACGGGACGGTGGTGCGCTACGACCGCAAGACCGGCCAGACGGCAACCGTGTTTGAAAAGGGCGACAAGTATCGTGTGGCGCAGATGCCGCCGCTCTTCTTCTCGCCGCACGATGCCCACGCGTTGTATGTGGGCACGCAGATGGTGTTGAAGACCACCGACGAAGGGGCGACATGGAGGCCCATCAGCCCCGATTTGACTGTCGTTGAGGATGCGAAGGCACAGCAAGGGGAGAAACCCAAGGGGCGGCCGCCAGCCATCAATGCGCTTGCGGAGTCGCCACGCGACGCTTCTGAATTGTGGGCAGCCACGACCAACCGCCTGGTGCAGATGACGCGCGATGGAGGGGCACACTGGCAGAACGTAACTCCACCCGGAATCGATGATGCGCGCGAAATTTTCTATGTCGAACCATCGCACTTCGACCCGGCGGAGGCTTTTGTGTCGATTGGATCGAGCCGCCAGGCGGCTCCCGCGCAAGTGCTGCGGACGCGCGACTATGGCGCAACGTGGCAGTCCATCGTTGAGGGGCTGCCGGCCGGTGAGAGCGTGGGGGTGGTGCGCGAAGACCCGGTTCGCAAGGGCCTTCTGTTTGCCGGGACAGTGTCCACGGTCTTTTTGAGTCTGGATGACGGCGACCACTGGCATCCGCTCACGCTGAATTTGCCCGCCACCCCGGTCACCGACATCGACATCCACGATGATGACCTGATCATTTCCACCTACGGCCGCGGCCTGTGGGCTCTCGATGATCTCGCGCCGATCCGCCAGTGGAAGCCCGACGTGCTGGGCTCACCCATGCATCTGTTTGAGCCCGTGAAGGCTGTTCGCGTGCGCTGGGATACCTGGCAAGACACGCCGCTGCCGATCGAAACGCCCACCGCGAAGAATCCGCCTGATGGCGTAATGATCGATTATTGGCTCAAGTCTGCGCTGTCGAGCGCGGCGTCGATCACTATCCGCGACTCGAGCGGAAAGATGGTTCGCAGCTACACGGGCAAGATGCCCGAGCCCGATTTGCCATTGCCCAACGTGCCTGAATACTGGTTTGGGAACGCCGCCGCAGTTGATGGGGCAGCGGGGCTGCATCGTTTCGTGTGGGATTTGCGTTACGATGCGCCGAAGACTCTTCCCGCCGCGTATTCCGGGCCGATTCTGCAGTACACCGAATACACGCTGCCCGACCACGCCATTCCCCATGAGACACCGCGCCAGCAGCCGCAGGGGCCGCTGGTGGCGCCGGGGGAGTACACCGTTGAATTCACCGGAGACGGGCGGACGCTGAAGCAAGGCCTTCATATCGAGGTTGACCCGCGAGTTTCTGCATCACAGACGGATCTCGAATCGCAACTCCAGGTGGCACGACGCGTTGTGGCAGGGATGAATGTTTCCTATGAGGTTTATCACCTTGCGGAGGCGCTGGGGCGGTGAACGGGAAGAAGACCGATTCCGGTGTTGAGAAGTTCGAGAAGCAGATCAAGGCTATTCAGGAGGGCACACACGACGCTCCGGGTATGGGTGCAATTAACCGCGACCTGGGTCGTCTGCTGAATAGCGTGGAAGGAGCGGACCAGCGCCCCACGGAGCCACAGATACAGGCCGTGACCGAAACCTGCGGCGCGCTCGACAAGGCCCTGGGCCTGTGGAATGCCCTCAATGACAGCCTTCGAGCTCAGAATCCGCGAGGACTGCCGGTGGGCCCGCCTGTTCCCTTGCCGGGTTGTACTGACTAACGCTGTGGAGAGCTAAAGGGGCGCGTGGAAAATTACAGGCTAGGCTGCCGGGAAACGCATTTCGACGGTCAGGCCACCGGATTTCCGATTGAAAGCCCTGATATCGCCTTTGTGAAGCTTGACGGCGCGATCGGCGATTGCGAGTCCGACACCGAATCCCCCGGTGTGCGCGCTGCGCGCCCGGTCGATGCGGTAGAAGGGCCGAAAGATTGCCTGGATCTCATCTTCAGGAATGCCGGGGCCATGATCGCTGATTTCGATCACGGCCAGTTTCTGAGATCCTTCCTGGATGCTTGCCGTCCTGATATCGACGTCTGTGCCCGCGTCTGTGTAACGAATCGCATTGCGCACCACATTCTCAAGGGCGCGGTAGATCAACTCGCGGCGACCCTGAATTTCGAGCGGTTCGCCATCTTGAAACGTCACGGAACACTGGCGCTGGCGGGCCTCGTAGTTGGCATCCGGAATCATTTCTCCGACCAATTCATTCAGGGAGAAATGCTCGCCTTCAATTTGCGCTTCGTTGGTTTCCATCGAGGAAAGTGTCAGAAGCTGGCCGATGAGCTGGTTGAGGCGCTCGGTCTCGCGCTGAATACGGTCGAGGTGCGTATTCATGGTGGGATCGGCGTCATCGCGCGAAAGCTCGAGCGCCACGCTGGCGCGGGCGAGAGGGGAGCGCAATTCATGGGAAACATCGCGCAACAGAAGCTTCTGCGCATTGACGAGCGACTCCAGCCGTTCCGCCATGTGATTGAAGTCGTGGATCAGGGCTTCAAACTCGCCGCCTTTGTGGATGGAGCCGCCGCGCGTTTCTTTCACGCGGGTGTCGAGGCGGCCGCGGGCGAGTTCACGAGCGGCTTCTCGCAAGCGGATCACGGGCCGGGTGAAGATCATGACCAGCAGGAACGTGGTGAGGCCGCCTACGGCAATCGACACGGGCAGCTGGGGGAATGCGAAGTGCAGCATGTCGCCGTACCACGTATGTTTTTCGCGATGAACGGAGACGACGAAGCGATAGTTGCGGCCGCTCGCCGAAGTGACGGGGAAGGTCCAGACTGTGTCTTTGCCGATCTGGCGGCCGTAGACCTCCTCGCCGGAAGCGAACTGTGCGGGAGAGTTGAAGACCTGTTCGCCGCAGGCAGTTTTTCCGTTTTCATCCATCAGGGCAAGGGATTCACGGCTTTTATGCGCAAATTCCTCGAAGGCCGGGCAACCGCGGGTGTCGAATGCCTGCATGGCCTGTGCGGCTTCCATGTGGAGGCTGGTGAATGCGGGATCGAGCATGGAGGCGGGGTGAGGAAAGCGGCGCGACAGGATGAAAGCCGTAGAGATGACGAAGATGAGGCTCTGGGCGATCCAGAAGATGATGAAGATTTTGAAGAAAAGGCTGCGCACGCGTTCAGTCTCCCGTTTCCGAGAATTCGCGGTCGATGACGAGCTGATATCCGACGCCCCGGATGGTCTTCACCGATTCTTTGTCTGCGCCGGCCTGATTGAACTTACGGCGTAAGCGGCTTACGTGCATGTCGAGGCTGCGGTCAAAGGGATCGAACACCCGACCGAGAACCGACTGCGACAGGTGTTCGCGGCTGACCACTTTACCCGGAGACCGCATGAGAGCCTCAAGGAGGCCGAACTCGACATCGGTCAAGTCGAGTTTGACACCGCCCTGCGTGGCCTTGCGGGCTGCGGCATCCAACTCAAGATCGCGGACTCGCAATATGGCGGGTTGCGCATTTGCGGGGGACGTATTGCGACGCAGGACCGCACGCATCCGGGCCAGCAGTTCGCGCGGGTTGAATGGCTTGGGGAGATAGTCGTCGGCACCAATCTCAAGCCCGACAATCCGGTCGACATCTTCCCCGCGCGCCGTAAGGAGCACGACGTTTACGGCAGACTCGGTGCGAATCCGGCGCAGGACTTCAAAGCCGTCCATGCCGGGCAGCATGACATCGAGCAGAATCAAAGCCCACGGCCGCTGCTGCGCAGCCCGGAGGCCCGTGTCGCCGCGGTGCATGGCTTTGACGCGGAATCCGTTCTTGCCCATGTATTCAGTGAGCATGGAACAGAGTTCCACGTCGTCATCGATAAGAAGAACGTCTTCCACTCAAGTCCCCGTATTTCTAGAAGGTTACGCTCTTCATTGCCTGGTAACACAGCAGAAATGTAACAAATCGTCACAAGCCAGTTACAAATCTTTACCCCGCGTTACTCACTGTGACAGCACGGCAGGCCGGCCCGCGTTCTCCTTAAATCAGTTCAATTGGAGGTCAGGCCGTAATGCAAAAGCGATCCGTTTTCAATCTCGTGTGGGTAACAGCCCTGTTTCTTATGCTGGCCGCTGGAATGCCGGCAGAGGCGCAGAGTTCTGTTGGGGAGATTCGCGGCACGGTGACGGACCCGACGGGCGCTTTGGTTGCATCTGCCGGCGTGACGCTGAGTTCGGTCTCCGGGACATCGAAGACGGAAAAGAGCGCCCACGATGGCAGCTTTCACTTTGCGGGTGTGGAGGCCGGAAACTACACGCTGGTAATTACTGCGAAGGGCTTCGCCCCGACTACCGTGGAAGATGTGGTGGTGAGGGCCGGCGCGGTATTGCAGCAGAACGTGACGGTGCAGCTGCCGGTGGAACAGCAGCAGGTGGAAGTGACCGAGGGCGCGCTTGGTGTGAGCACGGGAGCGGACAACAATGCGAGCGCGGTGGTGATCAAGGGCAAGGACCTGGATGCGCTGTCGGACGATCCGGATGAGCTGCAGAACGAGCTGACGGCATTGGCCGGGCCTGCCGCAGGGCCGAACGGGGCACAGATCTTCATTGATGGGTTCACGGGCGGCCAGCTCCCGCCGAAGTCGTCGATCCGCGAGATCCGCATCAATCAAAATCCGTTCTCCGCGCAATACGACAAGCTTGGGTATGGGCGTATTGAGATTCTGACCAAGCCCGGAACAGACAAGCTGCATGGCAACCTGATGGTGATGGGCAACGACTCGGCATTCAATTCGCTGAATCCGTTTGTGAGCCAGGAGCCGGCGTATTACACCACCTTCATGAACGGCAGTGCGGGCGGAGCGCTGGGCAGGAAGGCTTCGTGGTTCGGCAGCGTGTTTCGGCGCGACAACGCCTCAAACTCGATTGTGAATGCCGAACTGCTGGACACCAATTCGAACGTATACAACTACACGGCGGCAGTGGCCAATCCTCAATCGCGGCTCGATATCAGCCCCCGGCTCGACTTTCAGCTTGGCGACAAGAACACGCTGACGGTCCGCTATATGCTCGACCGGCAGAAGCAGACCAATAGCGGCGTGTCTCAGTTCGCCCTCTCGTCGCAGGCTTACAACGTTGCAAATTACGAGAACAGCCTGCAGGTGAGCGATACGCAGGTGCTGAGCGCGAACGCGATCAACGAGACGCGCTTTCAATATATTCGCGCGCACGATAACCAGGCGGCCCAATACACCGATCCGACTTTGACGGTGCAGGGCGCCTTCACGGGCGGCGGCAGCAACCTGGGCACGGTGCGCGACAACCAGGATCGGTTTGAACTGGAGAACTACACTACGGAATCGAGAGGGCCACACGCGATCGAATTCGGCGGCCGCTTGCGCATGACTCGCGACGCCAGCTTTTCGACGTCGGGTTTCAATGGAAACTACATCTACTCGTCGCTTGCCGCTTATGCAGCCAAGACGCCGTCAGAGTACGACGTGACCGTAGGCAAGCCCAATACAAGCCTGTTGACGTTCGATGCGGGTGCCTTCTTTCAGGATGATTACAAGCTTTACCCGAATCTGACGTTGAGCTACGGCCTCCGTTACGAAGCGCAGAACGGAATCAGCGATCACAACGACTGGGCTCCCCGGGTTGGGCTGGCCTGGGCGCCGAAGCACGGGAACGGGCCGGCGAAGACCGTGATTCGCGCCGGTTACGGATGGTTCTACGACCGGTTTAACTCGACCTACATTCTGGATTCGATTCGACAGAATGGCACTAATCAGCAGCAGTACGTCGTGAAGAATCCCACCTTCTCTGAAAATGCACCGCCGGTCAGCGTACTTTCGACACTGACCAGCGTGGCTCCGACGATCTACCAGATTGCTCCGAAGATGAAGGCGGGCCAGAATATGCAGGCGGCGATCGGAGTCGAACACCAGTTTGGCAAGATTGCAACCACGTCGGTAACCTACGTGAACTCGCGCGGCGTGCACCAATTCCTGAGCGACAATATCAACGCGTTTCTCCCGGGCACGTACGATGAAACGACGGCAACAGGTGTTCGGCCGAACGGGATCAACGAGAACATCTATCAGTTTGAATCGGGCGGTGTGTACAACCAGAGCCAGCTGATGGTGAATTACACGGTACGGGCCAAGCGCGTGTCGCTGTTCGGTTTCTACATGTTGAACTTTGCCAAGGCCGACACTTCGGGGGCAACGTATTTCCCCTCGAACCAGTTTGATCCCGGCGCCGATTATGGCCGCGCGACTTTTGACGTGCGCAATCGATTCCTGCTGGGAGGAAATCTGCAGGGCCCGTACGGAGTTTCGTTCAGCCCCATGCTGGTGACCAATTCCGGAACGCCGTACAACGTGACCATCGGGCAGGATTTGAACGGCGACAACCAGTTCAACGATCGGCCCGCGTTTGCAACGGCAGCGAGCACGGATGTGGTGCAAACAAAGCTTGGATTGCTCGATCTGAATCCTACGGCCGGCGCGGCGCGCATTCCATACAACTATGGAACCGGACCCGGGCAGTTCAGCATGAACGCGCGGATGAGCAAGTCATTTGGAATTGGCCCGAAGGTGGAGGGTGGGGCAGCGAACAGCGGATTTGGAGGCCCGGGCGGTGGTGGGCCGCCTCCGGGAGGCGGAGGCCCGGGTGGCGGTGGCCCTCCCGGAGGAGGGCTGGGACCCGGCGGGTTGAGCAGAAGCGGTGGACCACCGCGTTTGGACCAGGTGGTACCGCGCAAGTATTCCCTGACCTTCGCAGCCATGGCGCGAAACATCTTCAACAACGTGAATCTTGCCCAGCCAGTGGGCGTGCTCGAGTCTCCTCTGTTCGGAAAGTCGAATGCGCTGGCCGGAGGATTCTTCTCGTCGCCGGCCTCGAACCGGAGCGTCGACCTCCAAATGACCTTCAACTTTTAGTCATTGCTAACTGCGGGCCGCGGATTGGAACTGAATGCGTCCGCGGCTGCGGCTTGCAATACGGAGAATGTGATGACTGCTAACGGTGGCTCGATACGCAAAATTCTATTCGCGGCGACCCTCTCTGTTTCAGTGCTGCTCTCATTGGCGGCGCTGATAATAGTTGCGGTGGCGGGGCCACCGGTTACCAACCGCGGGGCCGCGAGCACGCCAACCGCACCGCGTCGTAACGCCCGCACGATGCATCCGATTCCGTTCCCGAAAATAATCACTGATTGGGCCGTATCGATCGGGAGCCGGTTGGGCGCCTGATGGGTCGTAAGCGAGAATAATCTTCGCCAGTCCCGCAGAAGTCGCGGCAATCAAAATCGTGGACGGTCTGCCGAAGCTATTCTTTATCCCCAGGCCATTCTTGCTCTACGCTGTCGAACAGCAGGGAATCGCGCGCCGATTCCACTTGAAAATTGCTGAGGCCAACGCCAACAAGGCGAAACAATTGCCCGGATTCCAAATCGACCCGATCGCACAACGACACGGCTAGATTCGCGAATTCCTCTGCGGACGTGGGCATGACCTGTGGGGTCAGGCTGCGCGTGAGGGTGCTGAACTCTTTGGTCTTGAGCTTAAGCACTACTGTCCGAGCCTGCCGGAGATTCTGCCGCGAACCAGCCCACACCTTAGCAGCAAGGCCTCGGATCAGCGGCTCAGTCTCTGTGAGAGGAATGTCCCGCTCGAAAGTATCTTCCGCCGAGATCGATTTGCTGGTCCGATTTGGTACGACAGGATTGTGGTCGATTCCCCGCGCGAGTTCGTAGAGACGCGCGCCATAGCGTCCGAAATGGTTTTCCAGGACCCCACGTTCCAAGGCGCGTAGCTCGCCTACGGTCGTGATGCCGAGTTGTTTCATACGGGACTCGGTAACCTGTCCGACGCCCGGTATTCGACCCACTGGCAGGCTGAGAAGGAAGCCCTGGATCTCGTGTGGCTGAATGACAAAGAGGCCGTCGGGCTTCTTCCAGTCTGAAGCTATCTTGGCCAGAAACTTGTTAGGGGCGACGCCTGCCGACGCTGTGAGGCTCAATTCCGCACGAATCTCCTCCCGGATCGTTTTCGCGACTCGGGTCGCAGTAGGGAGGCCAGTTTTGTTTGTTGTGACATCGAGATAGGCCTCGTCGAGAGACAGGGGCTCGATCAGATCGGTGTGCCGCTGAAGGATTTGCCGGACAGCACGCGAAACCGCCTTGTACCTGGTGAAGTCTGGCGGAACGAAGATGGCTTCGGGGCAAAGTCTCTCAGCTCGCACCGCGGGCATCGCAGAACGAATGCCGAATCTCCGAGCTTCGTATGATGCGGCACAAACAACGGAACGGTTGCCGCGCCACGCGACGACTACCGGTTTGCCGCGCAGAACTGGATCGTCTCTCTGCTCGACCGAAGCGTAAAACGCGTCCATGTCGACATGAACGATTTTGCGCATTTGTGGAGGGCCAGAATCTTCTTGCGGCTGAGTCGCCAGCATGCCCCATTATAGGCGAATAAGTAGCGAACAAACGATCCCCAACTATGGACACACCGTACCATTGAAGAGGATTCGAGTTGTGATCCAGGAGCCGACCACCAATGTCCACGACCGGAACCAGTACGCCACGGAGGCATGCATACAGCGATGCCGCCGCACAGCAGCTTCCCGAGCCAAGTTACGCGGAGCGAGTTCGCACCCTTGTCGCGGGAGCCAGTCTCGCTACCCTTTCGACGGTATCGCGCAAGCGATCCGGATATCCGTTCGGCTCCCTTATGCCCTATGCGATCGACCTGATAGGGCGCCCTATCTTCTTGATCAGCAGCATGGCGATGCATACGCAAAATCTGGAGGCCGATTCGCGCGCCAGCCTTTTCGTCGGGCAGATCGGCGGATGGCGACCCACTGGGGTTGTCTCGTGCAACACTGATCGGCGATGTCCTGCCGGTACTCAGAGGCAGAACTCGGGGAGGTCTCGTGAAATCTACCTCTCCCGCCATGAGAACAGCCGCTCGTGGGTAGACTTCAAGGATTTCGGCTTCTACCGGCTGGAAACTGTCGACATCTACTATGTCGGCGGATTCGGCGTGATGGGATGGGTCGCGGCAGAGGATTACCACTGTGCCCAGGTGGATCCGCTGGTCGGAGATGCATCGCGAATCCTGGATCACATGAACCGAGACCATCTATCAGCACTGATCCTGCTGGCAAGGGTTCACGCGGGACTCGAGGCGACCGACGCGGCAATGACTGCAGTCGACCGCCTGGGCTTCCAACTTCGCTTGAAGACCCTCGAGGGCATGAAGGGCACTCGCATAAACTTTTCCCGTGAGGTGCGGAATGCTGATGACACGCGGAAGGTTCTGGTGGAAATGGTTCGAGCCGCTGAAATAAAAAGCTGATATTGAGGGGGCAGATGGTACTGACAAATCGGTTGAGTACAGTCTGGCTCATTTTTCCTTCCGGCCGGTAATGACTGATTCGCATTCCATCCGGAGTTGCCGGCGGGCAGTGGTTATCGGATGGGCCCGATTGAGTTGGAACTCGGGGCAGCCTCACCCTCAATCGCTCTGCCGTGCATCGCGAATTGGTCTCGTCCGGAGTGTTTCGCTCGATAGAGAGCCCGGTCGGCATCGGAGAGCATGGACCAACAAGTGCCGGCCGTACCAGGCCGTGCGGTTGCGACTCCCTGGCTCACGGTGATTCCCGGAGCGACCGGTGATTCAGGGGTACGCAAATCGATGGCGCGCACCATTTCCTGGATTTGCCTGGCGACGATTTCGGCACCCTCGATACCCGTGTCGGGCAGAACCAGTACAAACTCGTCTCCGCCATATCGAGCGGCGAGATCGCTGGAGCGTCGCGCGATTTGGTCAAGCCCCGACGCAATCGAGACGAGCGCCCGATCCGCTGTCGCATGACCGAAACCGTCATTCAGACTCTTGAAGTGATCGACGTCGATAAGCAGGACCGAGAGAGGCTTCCGTGTCCTGACAGCTCGTTTCCATTCAATCTCAAGCCGATCGTCGAGGCAGCGACGGTTGGCGATCCCGGTCAACGGATCGGTAAGAGAGAGCTTTTCGAGATCCGCGGTCCGCTCTCGAACCCGCTGCTCCAAAGCTTCGATCAATCCATCTCGCTCAGCCTCGATTTGTTTTCTGGCCGTAATGTCTTCGATTACAGAGATAAAGTAATCGGGACTTCCATCTTTCTTGCGAACAAGGGAAACGGTGAGGTTTACCCATACCTGGCGTTGATCTTTGGCAAAATAGCGCTTTTCCATTGAATAAGTCTGGCGCTCCCCACGGAGCAGTTCATGAACCAGCGACCAATCGGTTGCCAGGTCATCGGGGTGCGTGATGTCGGCAAAGGTCAGCTTCAGAAGTTCCTCTTTGCAGTACCCGACAATTTCCAGACATCGACGATTTACATTCAACCAGGTACCGTCAAGTCCGACGTGTGCAATCCCAACCGCAGCCTGCTCGAAAGTAGCGCTAAATCGAGCCTCACTGTCTGCCAACGCGTCGACCCAGTCGGTTACATCGATATTCAGCCCCAGCAGACGTACGGCGCCGTCGGGGTCGCGAATGACCCTGGCGTGCCCGAGGATCCAAAGCGTCTCCCCATGCCGGCCAATAACGCGGAAGGGCTCCCGAAATCCATTTCCGGCTTTGACTGCATGCTCAACGGCTTTCCCAAGCCTTTCGCGATCGTCCGGGTGAACGAGGGCCATCCAGGACGCGGTATTGGTGACCTCTTCCGCGGGCCTGGAATAGACTTCAGCCGACGTCCAGCGAAGTTGGTCCGTCGCGGAAATCCACTCCCATGTGGTGAGCCGCGGATCGTCGCTGGCCATGGCGATCAATTCGGGATCATAGGGTATCATCCAGGCGCCGACCATCCGATTTCTACTCAGGAATGTGGACAGCGCTCATGCTAGCAGGTCAACAAGTAAGTTGAATATGTTGATTTTTCCTAGCTGCGGGGCATGAATTGCAGAGAGCACGAGCCAGGCACACACGGACGCGCATGAAGAAGGATATTTTGCAACCGGAATGTGTAACAAGGCCCGGGGAAGCCAGTTCCCTTCTTCCCCGATTTAAAGTAAGAATAACCGACAGGATGAGGCACGTATTCCGTTCAACCCGTGTGGTCACCCCGAGCGGCGTTGTCCCCGCTTGCGTAGTCGTCGAGGAAGAGCGGATCGTTGCTGTCGACGACTGGGATAACATCGCCGGCAAAGCGATCGTGCACAGCCTCGGAGACCGGGTTCTTCTGCCTGGCCTGGTGGATTCGCATGTGCACATCAACGAACCCGGGCGGACCGAGTGGGAGGGCTTCGCCACCGCAACGCGAGCGGCGGCTGCCGGCGGCGTTACGACACTCGTGGATATGCCGCTTAACTGCATTCCCGAGATTACCTGCGTGCGTGCACTGGAGGAAAAACGTGCCGCGGCTCAAGGACAGTCCTGGGTTGACTGGGCCGCATGGGGGGGAGTTGTTCGCGGCAATGCTGAGGAGCTCAAGCCGATGATGGATGCGGGGGTCGCCGGCTTCAAGTGCTTTCTTATTCATTCAGGAATTGATGGGTTCCCTCTGGTCGGTGAATCCGACTTGCGGCGGGCCCTGCAGCAGCTTCAAGGGACGGGTCTGCCCTTACTTGCTCACGCCGAGGCACCCAGTCAAGTACAAGTAGCGACTGAGGCTGTCGATCGAGATGGAGCGGACTGGAAACGCTACTCGACGTACTTGGCATCACGGCCGGACGAAGCGGAGATTGAGGCGATTGCCCTGCTCATCCGCTTGGCGGAAGAGTTTCAAACGCCTGTCCACATTGTTCATCTCGCCAGCGCAAAGGCATTGCCGATTCTGGCAGAAGCGCGTCGCCGCCTCGTTCCGGTTTCAGTGGAGACCTGCACTCACTACTTGTGGTTTACGGCCGAGGAGATTCCCGACGGCGCGACGGAGTATAAATGTGCGCCGCCCATTCGGAATAGAGAGAATCGCGAGCAACTTTGGAACGCGCTGGAAGATGGGCTTGATCGACATGGTCACCACTGATCATTCACCTTGTGTTCCCGCTATGAAGCAGCGTGATATCGGTCGTTGGAATGAGGCGTGGGGCGGTATCGCCAGCCTCGGACTTACGCTGCCTGTCATGTGGACGGGGTTGCTGCGCCGCGGTCGCGAAAGTAACCTAGGCTTGAGTCGTATCGCTCACTGGCTTTCGACCGCGCCAGCGCAGTTGGCGGGCATGACGCCGGATAAGGGTGCGATTCGGGTAGGGGCGAATGCAGATCTAGTCGTCTTCGATCCTAACATCGAGTGGACCGTGAGCGAGCGCGATTTGCATTTCCGGCACAAGCTCTCTCCTTATTCCGGTGCAAAACTGCGCGGACGGGTTTTGGAAACTTGGCTTCGCGGCCAACGAGTCTTCGGGAGGGAAGGATTCGAAAGCGCTCCACGCGGAAAAGAATGGGTAAGACGATGAGAGATCGTGCCGGGCGGGTTCTCCGGCAGTGTGCTTGCATTGCGGAGATGACGGAGGAGCATGGTCGTATCACGAGGAGATTCCTGACGCCTCCCATGCATGGCGTGCATGCACATTTGCGCAAGCAGATGGAGAGTCAAGGGATGCGCGTGCGCATCGATGCGGTTGGGAATCTGAGAGGATTGTGGGTGCCGAACAAGGCACATTCGAAACGTCTCATCATTGGTTCGCACCTCGATACGGTTCCGAATGCCGGAGCATTCGACGGCGTACTTGGAATCATTATTGGTCTTGAATGGGTGTTGCTGGCACAAGAGATGAATCTCGAAATCCCGATCGAGGTCATCGGCTTCTCAGAGGAAGAGGGCGTGCGGTTTGGAGTTCCATTCTTAGGCAGCCGCGCAGTGGCTGGATGTTTCGATCTCGCTCTCTTGAGTTTGCAAGATAGCGAAGGCGTCTCAGTTGAGGATGCGATTCGAGCTTTTGGGCTCGATCCTTCGGAGATTGGTCAGGCCGCAATCGCTGAGGACCTGCTGGGTTTTGTTGAAATCCATATTGAGCAGGGGCCGGTGTTGGATTCGGCGCGGCTGAGTGTGGCGTCAGTGACCGGCATTGTCGGCCAGACACGCGGAACTCTTAGATTCACGGGACAGGCCAATCATGCCGGAACTACTCCGATGCATCTTCGCCGGGACGCGCTTGCGGCAGCTGCGGAATGGATCCTGGGCGTGGAACAGTTCGCGCGGGGCCAGCAACAACTGGTCGCCACTGTAGGGAGGATTCAAGCAGAGCCCAATGCAGGCAACGTTATCCCGGGCAAAGTCGAGGTAACACTCGACTGCCGGCACGCTGACAACTCCGTCCGCCTCGCGGCTTTGAACGAACTACTTGGACTGGCGGGTGACATCTCCAGCCGGCGAGGGGTGGAGGCCCGCTGGCACGAGCACTTAAACCAACCCACTGTGCCTATGGACGCAAGACTGACTGAACAGATGACGGAAGCGATCCGGGAGGCAGGATTTCCGCCGACGCTGATGACGAGCGGCGCGGGCCATGACGCGATGATCATGGCTACACGGCATCCTGCAACCATGCTGTTTGTGCGCAGTCCGGGAGGCATCAGCCACGACCCTTCCGAATCTGTCCTCGCGGCCGATATTGAAGCTTCGCTATCAGTGGGGCGCCGGTTTCTGGGGGGGGTTGCGAGAGGGGTCAGATAAAATCTGAGCAACAGATTTGGATCGAGGTCAATACGTGCACCATCTGGGATTCACCAGGAGCAGCCTGAAGGCAGACCATCTGCTGCAAACGCCGGACACTTTTATTCGCACGCCGTTGCCGGGTGCCAGCGGAGTCGAATTCGTGGTGCACACGGCGCCTCGACTAGGAGCTGCCTTCACGCAACTTACAGCGGAGTTCTCCAGCGGCGGTTCGCTGGGAGCGGCACCGGCGCAAAGATTCGTGTTCGTTCTGCAAGGCGAATTGATGGTGGAATTGGAGACAAAGACGCATCGCCTTCCTGAAAATGGTTACGCATACATTCCGCAGGGAACGAAGCATGCTGTGCGCGCCCAGAAGGACGCGCGCGCCGCAATTATCGAGAAGCCTCATTTGCCATCTGCCGGTGGGGAGCAACCACAGGTCGTGATCGGGAGCGAGTTGGACAAGCCTGACACGGCCCTAATGGGAGACCCTGCACTTCGGGTTCGCGCGCTGATGCCGGATGAGCCAGCTTATGACTTTGCCGTGAATACCATGACGTACGACCCCGGAGCCGCGCTCAGCATGGTGGAGATTCACGTGATGGAGCACGGACTTCTGATGCTTGAAGGCGGTGGCATCTACAAACTAAGCGATTCCTGGTATCCGGTCGAAGCAGGTGATTTCATCTGGATGGCTCCCTACTGCCCGCAGTGGTTCGGCGCCCTGGGCAAGCGGCCCGCGAAGTACCTCATCTACAAGGATTGGCGCCGGCACCCTCTTGGAGCGTGAGTATGACTACCGTATTTCCGCAGCGTTCCATTGATAGATTGATTGCGGAGTTGCTAACGCTGGGAATGATTTCCGAAGCTGAGCCACCGGTGGTGACGCGTGTGGTCTTCAGTGAGGCTGACCTTCGTGCGCGAGCGTTCGTTAAGGAGCTCTGCTTCAAGTCAGGCTTGGTGGTGAGTGAGGACGCGATTGGCAATACATTCGCGAGATGGGAGGGGTCGGAGCCCAATCTTGCGCCCATCGGGACGGGATCGCACATTGATGCCATTCCCAATGCTGGTTTGTACGACGGGTGTGTGGGTGTGCTCGGGGGACTGGAAGCGATCCGAACCCTGAAACAACTTGGCTTTGCGCCAAGACGTTCCATCGAACTGGTGATCTTTACAGCCGAGGAGCCAACGCGATTCGGTATTGGCTGCATGGGCAGTCGGATGATGGCGGGCGGACTGACGCCGACGAAGGCACAAACCTTGCGCAGCAAGGACGGACCTAGCCTCGATGATCTGCGAGCGACTGCTGGGTTCGCGGGATCGCTGGAAAGCGTCGCACTTCCACCAAACCGATTTGCCGGTTTTGTCGAACTACACATCGAGCAGGGGCCGACGCTGGAGCAGGAGAACATCGACGTCGGGTTGGTGACTGATATCGCCGCGCCGGCGAGTTTACGCATCGAGGTGGAGGGTGAAGGCGGCCACGCCGGGGCGACACTGATGCCGGGCCGACGAGACGCGCTCGCAGCGGCGGCGGAACTGATCCTCGCTCTTGAAACAGCTGCCAAATCCACGGGAGCCATCGACACTGTCGCGACTACAGGGATCTGCGAAGTTTTTCCAGGAGCAGTCAACAGCATTCCATCGCGGGTGCGGCTTGAAACCGATATTCGCGACATTGACGGTCCACGTCGCGACCGTGTCATAGAAGCCCTGAGGGCAGCATGCGCCGACGTAGAGAAACGCAGGAGAGTAAAGATCGCGTCGGAGGTGGTCAACGCTGATCCTCCGGCAACGTGCGATCGCGTTATTCTTGCAGCCCTGGAAGAGTCCGCGAAGGCAGCGGGCAAAAGCTCTAAAAAAATGGTCAGCCGCGCTTACCACGATTCCCTCTTCATGGCGCGCATCGCGCCAGTCGCCATGCTGTTCATCCCATGCCGGGGCGGGATAAGCCATCGGCCCGACGAATACGCTTCGCCGGAGTGGATCGAGAACGGCGTGGAGGTGTTGGCGCGGGCTCTCGCACAACTCGCGGGTTGAAGCCCGGAAAGCTGATCTGCGTCGAGTGCTTTCCATTCGGGCCGCATCGTTGTATGCTATCCCTCAACCCGTGCGGCCAGGCCGGCTTCCCAGATATGAGCACGAGCGCGAAAACCCGCATCGTTGGCTCTGCTGTCCACCGAGTGGAAGGCGTGGACAAGTTGACGGGCCGTGCGCGCTACGTGGACGATATCAAGCGCGAGGGCATGTGGCATGGCGGCACGGTACGAAGCAGCATTCCGCGAGGCCTCATTCGCTGCATCCACTTTGAGGAGCGGATCGACTGGACCGAATTCGCTGTTGTCACCGCGGCGGATATCCCCGGCAAGAACCACATCCAGCTCATTTTCGCCGATCAGCCTTGTCTTGCGGATGGTGCCGTAAACCATTGCCAGGAACCCATTTTGCTGATCGCTCACCCAAACAAGCAGCAACTGCGTGAAGCGATGGCTGCGGTGCATATTGAATACGAACCTTTGAACGCCGTCCTCACGATTGAGGAAAGCGAGCGCCGGGACGCCATTGTTTGGGGCGAGGACAACATCATCAAGAGTTTCCTCCTGGAGAAGGGCAATGTAGATCAGGCATGGGCTGGGGCCGCGCACGTGATTGATGGCGAATACCGGACTGGCGCGCAGGAACATCTCTACATTGAGAATAACGGCGTGATCGCGGAGTACAACGAGACCGCAGGAGTGACCGTATGGGGGTCGCTGCAATGCCCTTACTACGTTCACAAGACCCTGATGGCCGTGTTCGGCTTGCCTGAGGACAAGGTTAGGGTGATACAGACTGAAACGGGCGGAGCCTTCGGCGGTAAGGAAGACTTTCCTTCGATTCTCGCTTCTCACGCGGCCCTGCTTGCCATGAAATCAGCCCATCCGGTGAAGATGATCTATGACCGCATGGAGGATCTTGCAGCGACGCCAAAGCGTCATCCGTCTCGTATACGGCATCGCACCGCGGTTGATGCGTCGGGCAAGCTTCTAGCTATGGACATAGAGATTGCCACCGATGGAGGAGCTTATTCAACTCTTTCGTCAACGGTGCTTTCGCGAGCAACACTTCACTCCCCGGGCCCGTACGTGTGCCCCAACGTTCGAGTCCGTTCGCGCGCGTGGGCAACAAATACGATTCCATACGGCGCGTTTCGCGGATTTGGAGCACCACAAGCAATCTTTGCGATCGAGCGTCACATGGACGAGATCGCGACCAAGATTGGAATGGATCCCGTCGAGTTGAGGCGAAGAAACTTTCTCCACGACGGCGAGACTACCGCGACCGAACAAGTAATGCGCGAACCTGTGATCCTGGATCAGCTTCTTGATCGAGCTCTAAAGGCGAGTAATTATCACGCCCGTAAGGAAGAGTTCGCTGCGAATAATCCGGCCAGTACGGTAAAGCGCGGAATGGGTATCGCAGCATTCTTTCACGGGTCAGGGTTTACGGGCTCAGGCGAGCGCTATCTCAACTCTCTCGCAGGTGTCGATGTTACGAGCGGCGGACAAGTACGCGTGCTCGTCTCGAGCACGGAGTTTGGACAGGGCACGAATACGATACTTACCCAGATTGCCGCTGAGGCGATCGGGCTGGATTTGAGCGATGTACAGATGGCACCACCGGATACAGGAATTGTTCCCAACAGCGGACCAACGGTAGCATCGCGAACAGCTATGGTCGTGGGCAAGCTCATCGAACGAGCCGGGAAGCAGCTTGTTTCGATGTTGCGCGAGCATGCGGGGCTGAGCGAATCCTTTGATCGCGAAGAGTTTTTTGGGGCTTGCCGGCGCTATCGTGAGATGCATGGTGAAGTCGTCTCCCTGTGCCGATACGAACCGCCGCCGAATATCTTCTGGGATGATCAGAAATACCGGGGAGAGGCCTATCCGGCCTACGCGTGGTCAATCCAAGTCGCGCAGGTCGCGGTCGATACGATCACTTACTCTGCGGAGGTTGAGGAGTTCTGGGCAGTGCAAGAGGTTGGCCGTGTATTGAATCCTGTTCTCGCAGGAGGCCAGATCGAAGGCGGAATCGCGCAGGGAATCGGGTACGCACTGTACGAAAAGGTTCTGTGGCAGAACGGCAATATGGCCAATAATCAGATGACAAACTACATTATGCCAACCGCCGAGGATGTTCCGCCGATTCACGTCTACTTTGAAGAGATCCCTTTCCAATATGGCGGCTACGGCGCAAAAGGAATTGGCGAGCTGCCGCATGACGGGCCGGCTCCGGCAATACTAAATGCCATCAAGGACGCAACGGGAGTGAGTTTTCACGCCATTCCGCTTATGCCCGAAGATATCCTTGCGAAGCTTGCGATCACTTCCCAAATCGAGGAGCCCGCGATCGTATGAGCGCACCTTGGGCATTGATCGATTTCCGAGTGAATGGATCGGCGCAATCTGTCTGCGTCCCCCCGATGAAACGACTCCTCGACGTCTTGCGCGAAGACCTTCACCTGAACGGCACGAAGGAAGGATGCGGCGAAGGTGAATGCGGATCTTGTTCAGTACGAGTGGACGATGAGTTGGTTAACAGCTGCATGATTCCGGTTCTTCAGGTCCGCGGTGCTTGCATCCAGACTGTGGAAGGCCTCGCCCCACAAGGGGAATTGCACCCCCTTCAGAAAGCTTTCCTGGAGTGCGGCGGCGCTCAATGTGGCATTTGCACTCCGGGCATGCTGATGGCTGCGACTCACCTGCTTGCAAGTAATCCGGCGCCAACTCTGCCTGAGATTCGTGAGGGACTTGCCGGAAATCTATGCCGATGCACGGGGTTCATCCGCATTTTTGATTCGGTGATGGCAGCCGTTGCATCCGATTCGAGTTCAAATAAACAGCGAGAAGGCGATGCGCGGTGATCCGGCTGCGCATGAACTCACAGCTCCGGGCACTCTCGAGGGCGTGCTCACGTTGCTTGCCAGTGAACCGGGACAATGGACGCCGATTGCCGGTGGCACCGAGTTAATGGTGGCGCATGCTGCGGGACGGCTGACCGCACGGAAGTTAGTGAGCCTTTGGGGCATCCCCGACCTGCGGTTCGTTCGAGTGTCGCCAGGCACCATCGTCATTGGCGCGGCGTCGACATTTCACGATCTGCGCTATGAGGCTGTGGTTTCGACCGAACTTCCTCTTCTCGCCAAAGCGGCCGGTTGGATCGGGGCAATCGCCAACCAAAACCGGGCTACAATTGGAGGCAACGTGGTGAACGGTTCCCCCGCGGCTGACTCTTCTCCGGTCCTGCTTGCCTATGATGCGCAGGTGGAACTCGTATCAGTTCGTGGACCGAGGATGGTCCCTTACAACGAGTTCCATACTGGCTACAAACGAAATACCATGGCCGCCGACGAGTTGCTCTACGCGGTACATCTGCCCCGTCGATTCGGTCAACACCGACAATATCTGCGAAAAGTGGGCACACGAAGAGCGATGGCTATCTCTAAAACCGCGCTCGCAGGGTGCGCCTTAATTGAGGACGGAATCGTGCGCGAGATTCGCCTGGCAGCAGCGAGTGTCGCGGCCTACCCAACTCGCCTTTTCCGAGCAGAAGACGCGATTATTCGTAACCACGTCACCCCAAATACGATCCGTGCAGCCTGCTCAGCCGCACAGGCCGAGATCGTTCCAATCGACGATATTCGGTCTACGGCTGAGTATCGAAGGGTTGTGACGGTCAACCTGCTACAGGAATTCCTCACCAGCCTGGCCAATAACGGTGGCGAAAGTTGAACGACGCTCTCAAACACTGGAACGAGGCAGAAGGCGAAGAGGCACTGGATACCATGTTAGCCTGCTGTGGGGCGCGCAGTTGGGCGGTGGCGATGGTCGCTCTCCGTCCCGTCGCCACAGCGACTGAGTTGCATGACTTGGCCGAGCGCATCTGGGCAACGATGCGTGAGAGGGACTGGATGGAGGCGTTTGCCTGCCATCCTCGGATCGGTGAGACGTAGCAACTCGCCGGCCAATTCGCAATCAATAACCTGGTCCAGCCAGGAACAGTCATCTATCCAAACTGCCGCCGCAAAAACCCTCGCCGAATTAGCGAAAGGCAATGCTCGCTATGAAGAGAAATTCGGCTTTACTTACATCGTTTGCGCCACCGGCAAGAGCCCTGAAGAAATGCTCGCAGTTCTTAACCGTCGACTCGCCGAGGACCGCGAGTCGGAGTTGCAGGAAGCCGCAGAGCAGCAGCGCGAGATCATGCACATTCGACTGAGAAAGTGGCTTAAATAATGAGCGCGATCACAACACACGTTCTGGACGCGGTACTGGGAAGGCCAGGCGCAGGGATTCGAGTCAACCTGGACAGAAAGATGGGGGTGGATTGGATCCCTGTGGGAGAATCCATGACCGACCCCGACGGGCGATGCCGCGACCTTGCCGCGAATCTAGATCAAGGCACTTACCGCATTACCTTTGCAACCGGTGATTATCTGGCGCGACAAAAACGCGTCTCGCTTTATCCGGAGATTGTGGTCGTTTTTAACCTCCCAAGCGACGATTCTCATTGTCATCTCCCACTTCTGCTAAGCGACAACAGTTATACAACCTATCGAGGGAGTTGATGGATGACACGACTGGGCGAGAATCGGTACGGAAAATCGAGAGTGCGGTTATCGCGTATTACGCGACACGTTGATCGGCACCATTTCCAGGAGTGGAATGTGGACGTGTTGCTGCAGGGGGACTTCGAAGCGAGCTTCACGAAGTCAGATAACAGCAACATTTTGCCCACCGATACCATCAAGAACACGGTTTACTCGCTTGCGCGCGATTCACGCGCTGCGACGATTGAAGAATTCGCGATGGAACTTGGGGATTACCTGCTCCAGAACAATCGACCCGTGACCTCAGCCACGGTGGAGATTTCTGAAAGAGGGTGGAAGCCGATCATGGTAGAAGACAGGGCGGACCCATACGCGTTCAAACTCGGCGGTCCAGAGCTTCAGACGGTGCACGCAACCCGCACTAAAGAAGGCGCATGGCTTGTCACGTCAGGAATTGATGGGCTCACGATCCTCAAGACCACCAAGTCGGGATTTGAAGGATTCGTCGTCGACAATCTCACTACCCTAAAGCCGGTCGGCGATCGAATCCTCGGCACGAGTGCCACAGCTAAATGGCAGTACGGAGTGCCTGAACCTCAATTTGCAGCAGTCCGAGAGTGTGTGTTTTTTGTTCTGTTGAAAGCGTTCGCGGTTCACAGCAGCAAGAGCGTACAGCATACCTTGTTTGATATGGGAAAGGCGGTTCTCGCGGCGACTCCCGAAATTACACGGATCACTTTGACTATGCCGAATCTGCATCATTTGCTTGCGGATCTCAGGTCCTTCGGGCAAGAGAATCCTAATCACATCTTTGTGCCGATCGATGAACCGCATGGATATATCGAAGCTACTGTTGAACGCTGAAAAACAGTGCCGGGCTCCAAAGCAATGAAGGCGAAGCCAAGTCTGAAGCGCGGCGTCAGTCGGACAGGTATCTTCTTCGACTTGACCTTTCAGTCGGATTGTCAGAGACTAATCGTCACCTTGAAACAATCTCGCGCAGAGTTGCAGGTCATCATTGGCTGATCCAACCAGTAAAATAGTTCGAACGCCGGAGGCGTCGAGCGAAACCTATGGCCTCCATAGCGGTGCATTGGGAGCGGCTGAAACGTTGGCGCAGTCCGTTTCCGCAACGGCACCTTCAACCACTTCGTCACTCACGATCCCGCTGGTTTTTGCTCTTGCGGGGAACGGAACATGGCTGGTCTACCTGACGGCAACCGCCGCGATGCTGCTGGTTGGATTTTGTATTGGGAGATTCGCTCGCAAGTCAGCTTCTCCGGGATCCCTTTACAGCTACACGACGAAAAGTTTGCCGCCCACCTTTTCAGTTCTCGCGGGGTGGGGATTATTAATCGCCTACCTTGCAACAGGGGCCTCGGTTGCGGGCGGCGCCCTTTACTATGTGAATCTGCTTTCGCACCAGTTTCTGCATTGGGTTCCTCCGCCAGTTGTAACGCTCGCGGTGGTGTGTGGGCTTGCCGGCTACATTGCTTTCCGGGATGTGAAGCTCTCGGCTGAACTAATGTTGTGGATTGAGATTGCTTCAGTGGCGCTGGTGATGGCGGTTCTAGCAGGTCTCATGTTAAAAATCGGGCTTCGGCTTGATTCGGGGCAATTGAGTCTCACGGGAGTTCGCGTCTCTGCACTCGGTCCTGCGTTGGTGCTTTCCATCTTCAGTTTCGTCGGCTTTGAGAGTGCCACAACATTAGGCGCTGAAGCGCGCAACCCCTTGCGAACCATCCCCCGCGCAGTGCTGCAATGCGCGGTGTTGTCAGGGATGTTCTTCATCCTGTGCTCCTACTCCGAGGTGCTTGGCTTTCAAGGGGTTCCGACCAACCTTGCCGAGCCCAGCAGCCCGCTCCATCTGTTGGCTGGAAAGGCGGGGGTACCCGGCTTGGGTATTGGAATCGATATCGGAGCCACGATCAGCATGTTTGCCTGCGTACTTGCCTGCGCCACGGCCGCAGCACGAGTCATGCTCCGCATGTCCCATGAGGGAATCCTGCCGCGAAGCTTGCAAAGTACGAATCGTGCACATGGCACGCCAGGGGCGGCACTTGCCATCTGCACCGTGTTAATGTTCCTCGCCACCGCAATCATGGCGAGTTGGGAGATCACTGGCTTTGAAATGTACGACTTTGCGGGATCGTTGGCGGTATTCGGCTTCTTGACTGCTTACGCGCTGGTGGCAGCGGCAGTCCCATTTGCAGAACGTGAGGCCGGTCGGCATTCTATCGGGGTCACATTCGTAAGCGGGCTAACGGTCGGCGTGATGATCCTCATCTCAATTTTCGATATTCGCTCCAATGCGGATGCCGCGCATGCGCGCATCCCGGTGATTTATCTGATCTATGTCGCTATCGGCCTGTCGATTCACTTCCTACGTGCAAAACCGAGGATAAGCTAAGAGTCTGAATCTTCACGTGGCCCTTACATATATAAGGAAAGCGGCTGCAATCTCTTATGTGATAGCGAATACTGCCAGAGATGTGACTCTCTTTCAGTTCGGGCTTTATTGCTTGAATCCGATTTTGATTTCAAGGCGAACAATCTTTATACAGCCTCTATGGAGTTTTCGGGTGCGCGATTTATTCTATGGTTACCCCGTAGGACCACAGATCCGTTCTTTCCGCACCCTCCTTTAAAGTGCCAACGAATTCAAGGTTGAGCATTCAAACGTATCTACGGGAGACCTTTAAACAGAGGCCTGTCCATTGAAATCATCGCCATCGTTCTCGATCTCATTTTCAACCCCTCGAATCCTGTTTGCTTTCCTTCTCTGCGCCGCGTTGTGTTGCCGGACGACTCAATCGCAGCAGACCTTCGGCGGAATCACCGGCGAGGTGACGGATCCTTCGGGGGGCGTCATTGTCGATGCCACGGTCACCGTACTGGATGAGCAAACATCGTTGACGCGGACGGTGAAGACGAACACCGCTGGTACTTACAGCATTGTCAACCTGCCCATTGGTTCGTATACGTTGACGTTCAAGGCTGATGGATTTGATCTTCAAAGGACGCAGCACATCGGCGTGCAGGCAGATCGCACCGGAACCGTTAATGCAACTCTACGCGTGGGCCAAACCACCACGACAGTCGAAGTGGAAGCCGCTCCGCTAATGAACGCCGTTGATACGACTGTCGGCTATGTCATGGACACCGCACAGATTGATGCGGTTCCGCTCTCAACCGGGAGTTTCACCGGGGTTGCAATTCTCTCTCCTGGCGTCAATGCAGAATTGTCCGGCGGAACCGGGGCGAACAGCGGCATGGGGAACGCCCCAATCTGGGCGAATGGCCAGCGCGACACCAGCAATAGCTTCTCCCTCAACGGCGTCGATACGACCAACCTGTTCAATGGAAAGAGCACAAGCCAAGTCCCGTCTGCGCGCGTCATTAACAGCACAGGCGTTTCGTCCAGCACAGGGGCCGGCGGCGTCATTCCGACGGTAGCATCGATTTATCTCTCGATTGGCGATGCCATCCCCACTCCTGCTCCTGAAACCCTGCAGGAGGTGCGGGTCAATGCGTCCATGTACGACGCTCAGCAGGGGTCCACTTCGGGCGCGCACATCGATATGAGTACCGCTGCCGGCACAAACACATATCATGGGACCGCGTACGTTCACCGGGGGACAAGTTGGCTGAATGCTGCGCCTTTCTTTTTCAAACAGGACGCCGATATACCCGCGTACGACAAGGTGCCGCAACTGCATCGGTATACGGCGGGAGGCACGGTCGGCGGACCCATCCTCAAGGACAAACTGTTTGGGTTCCTGGCCTACCAGCACATTCATGCCTCCGACCAGGAACTCGGGGATTCGGTGCTTGATGTTCCGGTTGGACTCACCGATGATCGCTCGGCATCGGCGATCGCTGATCTTACCAACGCATCATTCGGCACAAGCATCTCGGGCGCGCAGATCGATCACACGGCGCTGGTTTTGCTCAATTCGCCTGCACTGCCGGGCGAACCAGGGAAGTGGCTCATCCCTAATGACGGATTGAACGGAGCGGCGCCTAGCGCGGCACATATCGACAACGCCTTTCTTCCCGGAACCGCGGCCTTCAAGGCTGATATCGCAGTAGCCGACCTCGATTACAACGCAACCGGCAAAGACACCGTCTCGTTAAAGTATTTCTTTCAGCACGATCCCACGTTGGCCCCTTACTCCTACTCGAGTGTCCCTGGATTCTCTGAGCACCTCGACGCCGGAGCGCAAGTCTTCTCCATCACGAATAGTCTGTTGCTGAAGTCCAACTTGAGCACCACACAGACGATTGGCTTCCTGCGTGAGAAGATCTACGGCACTAACGAGCAGGCCTTCGGCCCCAGCTCGATCCCGGGCGGATCAGCCGGGACCGGTTCCATCAATGTATTCGGATCGTCGTATTTTCCGGGCGTTTCGATTTATAACGTTCTCGGGAATGATCAGCCGTCCGGTCTCTCGTCCGCGATTCTCAATATAGGTCCCAACGCAGAAGGCCAGGCAGCTAACACCGGCGTCTTCCAGAACCGGATCGCGCCGTCCGGTACCGCAATCTGGATGCTCGGCAAACACACCGTCAGCTTCGGGGCAAACTATAGCTACACCCAGCTCAACACTATCGACAAACGCACCGGCACAGGAACCGTGGCCACGGACGACTTCAGCCAGTTTGTCCAAGGGTATGTTACACCGGGCAGTTCTGCCACCGGCTTCTATGTCTCCAGCTTCCTGCAGGGAAATGCAAACCGGTACTATCGCGCGAATCAACTTGGAACCTTCGTGCAAGATAAGTTCCAGATCACCCCCACCGTCTCTCTGACGGCGGGCGTTCGCTACGATTGGGATGGCGGGCTGACGGAAAAGTACGGCCGCATTTTTAACTTCGATAGCTCCGCGTACAAGTACAACGTTGGTTCGGACGTAATCGAGAATCCCGGCCTGATCATCGCGGGTAACAATGCCAATGGCACACGCGGTGTCAGCAACACCACCCTCACCGGCCGCCAATGGGGAGTTGCTCCGCGCATCGGCGCGGCCTGGCAGCCGGGGATGTTTCACAGCAAGCTCGTGGTTCGCACGGGCGCCGGCATGTACTACGACCGCGGTGAATTGTTTAGCTACTTCTCACCCGGGTACGCGATCGGCACTGTTACCGGAGGTCCATTCGGGGTCAATCAGCAACTTCCCTTTGTGAACGCTTCCAGTTGCCCTTCGTCCACCCTGTCTTTCTACGAGGGTTACATTCCCACGTGCGGCGACTATACGGCCCCACCCTCAGACGCAACCGGCGACCTGGCAAATCCGTATGGAACGTCGCTGCTTGCGCCACCCACTAATCCGAAGGCTTCCGATCTCGCCAACTATCTGCCCAATGCCAACGCCATCGTCAACCAGGGCGGACAGCCTATCTCGCTGGGCGTGTACGACCGCGCAAACAAGTTGCCCTACACGTTCAATTACACGCTCGACCTTCAGTGGCAGCCGCGCAACGACCTCGCCATCGAACTCGGCTACGTCGGCAACGTGGGACGCCACCAGGTTATTCCCGTGCCATTCAATCAGCCCACCATCGCATCGCCGACCAATCCTACCCTTTCCGGAGGGGCCTTCGCGCAGAAGTACAGTTATGGGTATAACGTTCAGGGCGCGGCGCTTGACGATGGATCGAGTTATCTTGCAAATTACGAAGGCGGCAACGTTGACCTGCGCGTTCCCTATATTGGGTACGCGGCTGAATCCATTTCCTACAAGGCCGCGGGCATCGATGCCTACAATGCGATGCAGTTCCATATCGACAAGCGCATGACCCATGGCCTGCAAGTCGGCGCCTCTTACACCTACTCGCACTCCACCGACGAACAGAGTGGACTAGGCCTGTTCTATAACGGCAACAACGCACTTAATCTGCGCAGCGGGTACGGCCTGTCGGACTTTGACCGCACGCATGTCATCAACTTCAACTACGTCTTTCAAATCCCTGATGTGGCCGCCAAGTCGAGCCTGGCGGGAAAAATCGTTGACGGATGGTCGCTCAACGGCATCACCGTCCTGCAGAGCGGCCAACCCTATAGCGTCATCGATTTTTCCGGCGCTATCGGTTCGATTTACTATTCAACGGCGGACGGCATCACCAACCCGATCGTCCCTCTCAAGGCAGGTTGCACCGCGAAGAACGCTACGACCGGCGCTTCAGGCGCATTCACTCCATCCGGTGGGAAGACCGCGCTCGATCCCAACTGCTTTACACTGCCTCTGCTGCCTGCGGGTGGTTTGGGCGGAGCGATTCCGTCTTCCGATCCCTTCGAAACCGGATTCACGACCGGACAGCGCAATATCTTTCGCCAGGCATTCCAGAAGCGTGCCGACGCGTCGCTGGTCAAAGTGATCGGGTTCCGCGAGAAGTACAACCTCAAATACACGTTTGACGTGTACAACCTGACAAACACCACCAGCTTCGACGTGCCCGGAAACGAAGTCTCGCAAAACCAG
The DNA here is from genome assembly GCA_963744185.1 of uncultured Acidobacteriota bacterium. Taxonomy (GTDB): domain Bacteria; phylum Acidobacteriota; class Terriglobia; order Terriglobales; family Acidobacteriaceae; genus Telmatobacter. The sequence continues at coordinate 299,942 of CAVUSR010000009.1, forward strand.
TATTACAACGCTTTCCCGACGGCGGGCACGGCACCGGCGGACTTCTATTCGGCTCCCTCGGGCCTGGGCATCGTGACGCACACGATTGGCAGCCCACGCCAAATCCAGATGTCGCTTCACTTAGACTTCTGAGTTATCCCTGGTTAGTCAACGAGCGTTAGCTCAAACGACGATGCGGCCAATCCATCGGCCGCATCGCCGTTTTTACGCGCCAATAAGTATCAGAGGCCTCGTTTTTGATCAAGTCGACGGCTTCGGTGCTTGACTACAATGATAGCCTGGCTAGCTTGGTGACACGCCCAGTCCGATTCCAGTCGGATATATAGATATTGTCGGTGATATCGACGAAGCAGCCATGTGCGGCACTGAAGTTTGCTGCGCCGACGGCAGAAGGTTCGACATCGTAGTTTGCCCACTGAGCTTTACGAGGATTGTCGCCCAGAAACGCCACCGGGACGTTGTCTCTGTCGAGGATCGTCGCCCTGCCTTCCAGTTCGGAAACCAGGGCGTAGTCACCATTGAAGCTCACCTGGCATGGGCGCCGAAGGTGTTGCGCAATGGTACGAACAAACTTGCCATCGAAATCGAAGTGGCACAGACGGTGGTTTTCCCGGTCGCATACGAGCAGCAATGGCTGATCGTATCGATGATCGACAGCTAAGCCGTGACTACAGTTCAGCAGTCCGTCCGAGTCGCCTTTCCCCGAGTAGCTGGCTTGGAATTGACCCTTCTTGTCGAAATGGAAGATACGTGAGTCTCCATACCCGTTGGCGATGAAGATGTTTCCGTCGGGCGCCGGCACGGCGGCCGTCAGTCGCCATTCGTTAGGCGTCTTGAAGCCGGCCTCGGGCGGCGCGGTTATCTTCTGGACAATTGTGCCGTCCGTCTTCATCTTGACAAACAGCCAGTTTTCCTGCGGAGTTCCCTTCTGCACAGTGCAATAGAAGTATTCAGAGCCGCTTTCCAATGAGTGGACCATGGAGTGGACTTCAGGGTATTGGTTCGCGATAGTCTTCAGGAGTTTCCCGTCGGGACTATATACAAGTACGCCGGTTGAGCTTTGAGTGCTGACATAAATGTTGCCGGCCTTGTCCTGCGCGATACCGCCATGCGTCCCACCAAAGTTGGTGCCGGAGGGCAGACCGCCCCAACCGGGAACCACCCGGTAAGACCATTGGCCGTTGCCGGTGAGCAGGACGGTCGAGGGTTCTTGAGCACCTAAGTCATCAGAGGAATTCGCGCTGAGCGCGGGGATAAGACTGCCCACTGTCGCCACTGCAATGCCGCTCAGGAATTGCCTTCTATTGGTCATCTCGTACCCCCACTTCTACGGTTTTCTGTTCATTGCGCATTTTGTGAAGCTAGCCGCGGAATATCTGAGGAACCTGCGGACGACAATGGCTGTGCCGGCGTATCGAAGAGGTACAGATGATGAAGATTTGGCATCGACCTCAAGGGAGCGACGGCCGCCGATGTTACTTTCGTCTCGCTCAGGTTCAGGTAGTTGAGCTTTGATAGCGCAGTTAGCTTCGCGAGGTCTTTGCCGGTGATCGCTGTTCCTTCCAGATGTAGAGCGCGAAGTTGCGTGAATCTGGCCAGTGTACTGAAGCTCGCATCGGTAACAGCGGTTCGCGCGAGATTGGCTTCCACGATGTAGGGAGCAAATCGCTGCAACTCCGCGAGCTGGGCGTCGTTGAAACTTGCTGAAATATCAAGGGTGTTCAGAACCAGCCCGTCGGACGGCACGCTCGAAAGTGCGACAAGCTTTGCGCCTTGACCTTGCTGCATGCGGCGGATGTCGCTCATGAGCGCAGTGTAATCCCCGACAGGTTGCGGGGGCTCATCGAACCTGTCCGCTATCGGCAGGCCAGCCACCGTCTCTGAGGTAGAAGATGCTCCCTGTTGGATCCAGGCGCGCAACCATGTGATCTCCTCGGGTTTTAGAGGCGGTCGGCCCTCCGCCGGCATGAAATGCTTATCGGCGGGCGGAAGTGTGACGCGCGTGAGAAGCAGGCCTTTTTCCGGGGCATTCGGGACGACTGCGAGACCGCTCTTGCCTCCGCGCATAAGCCCCTCGTAGGAGTCGAGACGCAGGCCTCCCTGCGTTTTTCCGCCACCGTGACACGCTACGCAGTGGGAATCGAGCAGGGGATGAATTCGGCGTGCATAAAACGAAGAGCGATTGGGAACGGATGCCCTCACGGAAGAGAACGACACAAACCGCTTGAGAGCAGAGGGCATGAATTCCGTCAGGTAGCCGCTACCATGCGTGAGCGATCCCCCTTGATGAGCGGTCCAGACAAGAACCAACATCGCACGACGCGAGGAGGGGAGGATATAAGCGTGGCGCGGTATCTTCAGACCACAGCGGCCGGGTGAGCAGGCTGAGAAGCAAGCTGATCGCGAGGGCGATTCCTCCCCACATGTGGCGCGACACAATGGCGCCCGTATCGCCTGTCCCATAGGCAAGCAGATAACCGAGGGCCAGTGTGGCAAGGCAGGCCGCACACGCGAGAGCAAGCACAAACCCAGCAGCTTCCCGGAGAGCGGGGCGGTTGGCGCCCGCAATTTCGAGCAGGGGGACCAATATTGCGAGGCCGATAGGCAAGTGAACGGCCAGGGGGTGAAAACGACCCAGGAACTGTTGCCAGTCAGCGTGAGGTCGTCCGTCGAGCCGCAATAGGAACGGTAACAAAAGCAGCAGTGCGACCATCATCGCGGTAGCTATCGATGCGCCTCGTGGCGAGCGAATTTTCGAGATTGTTATGCCGGAGATGCCGGTTGCTCCTTTGATCCGATCAGGCAAGCAGTCCGTTGACGACGTTCGCAGGCGTCGGGCCGGTGAGCTTTTGATCGAGTCCCTGAAACTTGTAAGTGAACTTGTTGTGATCGATACCCAGGCAGTGGAGAATGGTGGCATTGAAGTCGCGCACGTGCACCGGATCTTTGACGACGTTGTAGCTGTATTCGTCGGTTTCGCCAAATGTAATTCCCGGCCGCACGCCTCCACCGGTCATCCAGGTTGTAAAGCACCGCGGGTGATGATCGCGGCCGTAGTTTTCAGTGGTCAAGCCTCCCTGGCTATACACAGTTCGGCCGAATTCTCCTCCCCAGATAACGAGCGTGTCATCGAGCAGCCCACGGCGCTTCAGATCGGTCACGAGCGCAAAACATCCGCGGTCGGTTTCCCCGCAGATGATTGGAAGTACGCCGGTCACGTTGTCATGCACATCCCATCCACGTTTGTAGATCTGCGTAAAGCGCACCCCGCGCTCGGCCATGCGGCGGGCCAGAAGACAGTTGTAGGCGAACGTGCCTGGCTCCCTGGCATCCGGCCCATAGAGGTCCCATGTTGATTGGGGCTCCTTGCTCAGATCTACCAGCTCCGGCACCGAGGCTTGCATGCGATAAGCCATTTCATACTGGGCGATGCGCGCATTTGTCTCTGGATCGCCGACATCCTCAAGAGTCTGCCGGTTGATTTCCTCCACCGCGTCGAGCATCTTCCGGCGGACCTCGCGGTCCACGCCGGCGGGGTCAGCCAGGTAGAGCACCGGGTCGCCGCCCGAGCGTAGGCCCACGCCCGCGAACTCGGAGGAGAGAAATCCGCTGCTCCATAAACGCGATGACACCGGCTGATTGTTCTCCTTTGGATTTACCTTGGTCTGCAGCACGATGAAGGTGGGGAGATTGTCGTTCATGCTGCCAAGCCCGTAGGAGAGCCACGATCCGAGGCAAGGCTTTCCTGCATTCATGTTGCCGGTATTCACCAGCATGATCGCCGGCTCGTGATTGATTGCGTCGGTATTGGTGGATTTTACGATGGTGAGATCGTCCACCATGCGCGCCGTATAGGGGAGCAGATCGCTGACGTAAGTGCCGGACTGGCCGTATTGCTTGAATGCCCAGTGCGATGGGGCAACCGGGAAGTGTGCCTGGCCGGCGGTCATGCCGGTGAGTTGTTGGCTGCCGCGCACTGAATCCGGAAGGTCCTTGTTATAAAGCGCGGCGAGGTTGGGCTTGTAATCGAGCAGATCGATCTGCGGCGGCCCGCCAGACATGAAGAGATAGATAGCGCGTTTGGCCTTGGGAGCAAAGTGCGGCAGCTTGAGCGTGTCAGGAGACAGAGGGCGCCTTTGGGCGTGTGGATCACTTCCACTTGTATCGCCCCGGAGAGCGGCTTCGCCGAAAAGGCTGGCAAGAGCGGCCCACCCGAGCACCTTTCCAGAGCGGCCGAGAAAACGCCGGCGCGTCTCAAGTGCGGCCCACTTCTGTTTCAGCCCCGCGGGAATGGGTAACTGCCCGATGCTGGATTCGCATTCACAGTCGGTGCAGAGCGGATGTTGCTTCATGAGCGTTCCTCAACTACTTGGTTATCGTCTCGTCCAGGTTGAGCATTTCGCTCGCCAGCATCGTCCAGGCCGCCAGTTCCGGTTCCGGGATCGATGATTCTGGTTTGCTTTCGCCTGTCTTGATCAAGGCACGGGCTGCTTTTGGATCGGCTTGATAATGTTCGCGCATCTGCTTAAGAGAATTCTGCAGGATCGCTTCCGACTTCGGCGAAGGGTCGTGCGCGAGCAGGATTTCGCTCATGAGGTTGATGCGGCGATCAGGCTGTCCGCCTCCCTCGAGAATGACTCGCTGCGCCAAGGCGCGAGCAGCTTCCACCCATTGCACATCATTCATGGTCACCAGCGCCTGTAATGGTGTATCGGTCCGCTGACGGCGTGTGCAGACGACGTCGCGCATCGGTGCGTCGAATGCGTCCATACTTGGTGGCGGCGCCATCCGCTTCCAGTAGGTGTACATGCTTCGGCGGTAGAGCGCATCGCCATGCTCCTGAACGTAGTTCACGGTGTCGCTCGTCGGGTAGCTGACCTGCTCCCACACGTTGGCGGGTTGATAGGGTTTGACGCTGGGTCCGCCGACCTTACGAACCAGCAGGCCGCCGGACTGGAGCGCCACATCCCGCAACATCTCGGCGTCCATGCGAAAACGCGGACCATGAGAAAGCAGAAGATTTTTCGGATCTTTGGCAAGCTGGGCCGGCGTGGATTTCGCGCTCTGTCGATAGGCTGCCGACATCACCATCAGCTTGTACAAGTGCTTGATATTCCATCCGCTGTCGCGGAATTCTACGGCCAGCCAATCGAGCAATTCTGGATGCGTTGGCCGCTGGCCCATGATCCCGAAGTCCTCGGTGGTCTCGACCAGGCCTGTGCCGAACAATTCATACCACATGCGGTTGACTGTTACCCGCGCGGTGAGCGGGTTTGCCGGACTCACTGTCCATTTCGCCAGGGCAAGCCGGTTGCGCGGCTCATTGGCAGGAAGTGGCGGTAGAAAATGCGGCGTTTGTGCCTCCACACGCGCGGTGCGGGCCGAATATACGCCCCGCGTCAGCACATCCGCGTAGGCAAGGGAAGGTTTCTCCCAAGCCACCAATGTCAGATCACCGCCCTTCGAGAGTGCGTCAAGCTGCGCGGTCAACTGATCGGCCTGGTTCTTGATAGCTCTGAATGTCTGGTCTACGTTGCCCAGGTAAAACTCGCCGACTACGTGCCATTGGTCTTCATTCCACTGCGCAGGCGGTTTGGCGATGACCTCTGCAACGTAGTCCTCAATCGGAACACGACTCATTTCGTCCGGCGTCAGCGCACGCGCGTAGAGGCGAATATCCTGGCAGCGCATCTCCTTGGCCGGAGTTGCATCGGGATGCCGCCAGCCAAGCTGCATCGGCGCCTGGGTGCGGGTGGACCGACCGTTCAGCGTGTCCGCGTCCACGTGCGTTTCGACCTGCATGCCGTTCACGTAGATCTTCACGCCCGAAGCACGGCCCGAACCGTCGTAAGTGAAGAAGACATGTTTCCAAGCCCCGTCAAGCGGAAGTGGCTCGACCGTGGATACCCGTATAGCAACGAGCGGGGTTGTGTCCACAGGTTCGGGAGGCTTTGGCGTCTTGGGCTTCTCCGCCTTCCTCTTCTCTTCGGGCTTTTTCTTTTCCGGCGGCTTATTGGGTGAGAGATCTTTCTTGCTGAGATCCTGCGGAGTCGGATAGTGAAAGGGCTCTTTCGCAGCGGGCGCTTCTTTGGCTTTTTCGTCCCGTTTTTTGCCCGCTTCCTTGGGAGCCTGGTTGACAAGATCGACGCTGAGAATGCCGTTCTTGATTGAAAGATCCCATCCGCGGTTGTGCTGCGTCGTATCCATTTTGGACATCAGCGCGCCCGAGGAACTTCCCACGGGATAATTGGGGGCGGAGCGGAACATGAACCATCCGCCTGCGGAGAACGCCTGCGCGGCATCATAGTCGCCTGCCTGGTCGAGGAGAACGCGCGTGCTCGACTGCATGCGGAAGTCGGGCCACAGCCACGTGGTTTCGCCCCATTCCGGCTTCGCAACGGTGGCGTGAAAAATCGCGGGACTCGCGTTGGGTGCGCTGTTTTTGAGTTTGTCTCCGCTGCCTTCGTCGAGTTTCAGGCGGATCACCAATTTGTCTGTCGCCACAGGCTTCGGCAGGTTTTGCCTCGATGCGAGCCAATGCTGCACGAGTTGGCGCTCTTGGAGCCGCATACTGTTGAGCTGGCTCGTGAGTTCCGAACGCTTGCCAAGCACGCGATTGTAAGCATCTAGATTCTGCGCTTTGGGAATGCGCACGGCAGGCGCCCACACCGGCCGATCGTCGTTGAACGGCTTCTCGTCAATATTGTTGAAGAACGCGCTCAGCGCATAGAAGTCCTTTTGCGTGGTGGGGTCGAACTTGTGATCGTGGCAAACAGCGCAGCCCACGGTGAGCCCCATGAATGTGGCTCCAAAGGCCTCCGTGCGTTCCCGCGCAATGTTGACGCGCAATTCCTCAGGGATGGTGCCGCCCTCGTTGCTGCTGAGACCGAGACGAACGTAGCCGCTGGCGATGAGCGGGTCGAGATTGCGCGCAGGCAGCAGATCGCCGGCTATCTGTTCCATCGCAAATTGATCGAAGGGTTTGTTGCTATTGAAGGAGCGGATCACATAGTCGCGGTAGGGCCAGATATCACGGCTGTTGTCGAAGTGCAGGCCATAGGTGTCAGAGTAGCGCGCATAATCAAGCCAGTATCGGGCGCGGTGCTCTCCAAAGCTCTGCCTCGCCAGCAGCCCGTCCACCAGGTGTTCATAGGCTTGCGGTGAATCGTCCTCTTCAAAGGTCTTCACTTCGGCTGGCGTTGGCAAAAGCCCGGTGAGGTCGAGAGTCACGCGGCGAATCAACGTTGGCTTATCCGCTTCAGGTGAAGGGCGCAACCCATCTCTTTCCATCCTCGCCAGGACAAAGCTGTCGATTGGGTTTTTTGCCCACCCATCCCCGTTCGTAGTGACAGGCAATTTGGGCCGGCTGGGCGCCTCGAACGCCCAATGGGGCCGGTACTCCGCGCCCTCCTTTATCCATTGCCTGAGAACCTCGATCTCCTCAGGCCTCATCGGCTTGGCTTCACCCTCCGTCGTCTGGGGCATCAGGTGATGGGGATCTTTGGACTCGATGCGCTTGATCAATTCGCTCTGATCAGGATGACCCGGGACAATGGCATCGGGGTGCCCCTGGCGCTTCTTCATCGCCCACTCGGCAAGATCAAGACGAAGCCCGGCCTTGCGCATCTCCGGATCTGGACCGTGGCAGCTGAAGCATCTGGCGGCCAGAATCGGCTGCACATCCTGGTTAAAGTCAACCCGCTGCGCCGACACTCGGCGCGATTCTCTCGGACGGCATCCAGAGACACACAGAAGAATCAGACCCGCAATCACCAGACGCGGAGGCCAGGCGATTTCCGCTGACTTGCCTCGGGTTACCCGCGGCCATTGCATCGCTTTCGGTAGACCGGTTGCCAAATTGAGGCCCTCGGATCTGGCTGAAGGGGCGCGGGACAGCAGGGGAAGCCGACCGCCAGATCAATCGATGGAAGAAAGTTTGGCACCCTGCAATCACACTTGTCCATAGGCCGATGGTTCCGACCTCGGTACACCCTGCCCGCAGCTTCCGACTCTGCCGATTGACTCAGCGCGTCGTGGGAAGGGGCTGCCTTGGTCACTGGGGCTCGCTGACAGTGCGACGCCGTTTCGATTTGCGACGCTTCTTTTCGGGTTCTTCAATCACTGCCCGCATCCAGTAGTTACCGTCACTGTCGACCTCGATGCCGTGAACCTCACGTTCGAAGCCCGGGAACCGCTTGCCGAACTGCTCCATGGCCAGAATGAGTTTAATAACCGGCGACTCGGGACCGCCCAGGCGTTCGCCCGGCATCGACATCGGGATTCCCGGAGGATACGGAACCAGCATGACGGCGGCGATTCGGCCCGCCATCTCTTTGAATCGAATGCGTTCGGTCTCGTGACGCACTAGCTTTTGATAGGTTTGCGCCGGAGTGAGCACCGGGTCAAAATCCTCGTCGCAGGCGGCGTTCACGAGTCCCGCAAGGTCAAGCTCAATCATCGCCTTATGCATTTCATCAGACAGATCTTTGAGCGAAAGACCGCGATAGCGCGAGGGGAAGCGCTGCACCAATTCCGGAAGCGCCTCTTCGATCGGCGCTTCGGAGTCGTAAAGGCGTTTGAACTCAAAGAGGTTCTCAAGCAAACTTCCCCACTTACCCTTGGACGTGCCCACCGAGAAGAGCACCAACACGGTGTAATCGCCGGTTCGGGCGATCTCAACCCGTCGCGAATCGAGAAACTCCGTGAGGACCGACGCTGGAATACCCCATTTCGCAATTACACCCTGGGCGTTGACTCCCGGCGTCAAAATGGTCACCTTTGCGGGGTCAAGCATGCAGTAGTCGTCAGGCGAGTCCTCATCCTGGTAGCCGTGCCAGTCCTCGCCGTGTTTCAGAGTCCAGCAACTAGGTTCGGTAGCCAGCAATTCATCCTCGGCGTCCTCAAAAAGGATTGACTCGCCGGTCGCGGGATCGGTCACTCGCTCCGGCTGGTAAATCCCGAAGAACCACGACTCACCGTTCTCTGACTCGGTGCGCAGCCGGTGCGCGATCGAACTCATCGCCTGGCGGAAACTGATGGCATCGGCAAGAGTCTCATCCATCAAAGTGGGGCCCGCCGGCTCGTCCATCATGGCCGCGGCCACGTCCAGCGACGCAATCAGCGGGTAAAAGGGCGATGTGGTGCCGTGCATCATGAACGACTCGTTGAATTGGTCGAAATCGAGCGGCGCACGGTCGGAAAGCTTTACGTGAATCATCGACCCCATGGAAAATGCGGCCAACATCTTATGTGTAGATTGCACGGAGAAGATGGCCGGGCGATCTTCCATGTCGTCCGGGACCCCCATGGCGTAGCGCCCGCGATAAATGGGGTGAAACTTGGCGTAGGCGTACCATGCTTCATCGAAGTGCACGCGGGCAACGGAACCGGCAAGCTGTTCCACGACCTGGTCCACGTTGTAGCAAAGACCGTCGTAGGTAGAGTTTGTGACCACGGCGTACGTCGGTTCCTGCGACCGGGCGCCGGTGGAGAAGGGGCTCCGCGCGATCAGCTTCTGCACCGATCGCGGAGAAAAACGCTTTAAGGGAACAAGCCCGATCATCCCGTAGCCGTTGCGCTGGGGCTTGAAGTAGACAGGCCGCGCGCCGGTCACCGTGAGCGAATGACAGATGGATTTGTGGCAATTGGCGTCCGCCAGCACGATGTCGTCCTGGGCGATGACCCCGTGGCCCACAATCTGGTTCGAGGTACTGGAGCCACCCAGCACATAAAACGTCCAGTCCGCACCGAAAATGCGCGCCGCGTTGCGCTCAGAATCGCCGGGAGGCCCAATGTGGTCGAGCCATGAGCCAAGCGGCGCAGACGAAATACCGAGGTCGGAGCGCAGCAGGTTTTCGCCGAAAAATCGATGGAACTCCTGCCCCACGGGGTGCTTGAGGAAAGCTACACCGCCCATGTGGCCCGGCGCGTCCCACGAGTAGGCCGATTGGTCATTGTATTTAAGCAGCTCCCGGAAGTACGGCGGCAACAACTGCTCGTGGTAGCGCTCAATGGCGGTGTCGAGCCGCGATGCAATGAACGCAGGAGTATCGCCGAACAGGTGGATGTATTCATGCACCTGCTTGACGACTTCCAGGGGCAGTTCGGATACCAGCGTGCGGTCGGCAATCAGGAAGATCGGAACCTTTTTGTTGCGGTGACGGACCCCGCGGATGATGTCGAGCGCGGCGCGTTCTTCAAACTGCGAGTTGCCTTCGAGGTCCCAGTCGAGCAAAACCACTGAATAACTGGGGTCGGACGTGACGAGCGAGAGCCCATCCTCGGGCGACGTGGTTCGAACCACCTCGTAACCCTCGTCGCCGATGGCGTCGACGAGACGCTCCATGGCTCGATCGGATACGGAGTCAGTGCGACCGACTTCACTGGCAATCAACAACACCCAACGCTTCTCGCTCATCAATCCTCTTCAAATCCCCGTCCGCCCTCCAGAGAGGGCGATATAAAGCAAACAATCTATGGTATCGCGGATGGGGCACAAATGGATGAATCGACGAGAGCTCCGTTTCGGATGCAGGGATGTCGCGTCCTCACCAGAGATTTGGACGGAGCCCGTTCTGATCTTCGACGGCGTCGCTCTGGTATCTCCAGGCTTTCGACTATGTGCTAACGTGTTCTTACACCCCAGCTTCCACGAGACAATCGGCGGGAACGAGGGCCCCGGTGCCATTCAATGGCACGCCTCTAAATTCAAGCGTGGGCTGCATGAGGGCGGATGGGCATACACGTTGCACTGAATCACCGGACGCACTACCGGTACGCGCAGCCGATTTTTCTCGGCCCGCAGGTGATTCAACTGCGTCCCGCTCCTCACTGCCGCATTCCCATCCTCAGCTACTCGCTTGACGTCACTCCCCGCAAACATCTGCTTCATTGGCAGATGGATCCTCACTCCAATCGCCTTGCGCGCCTTCTCTTCTCCGAGAGAACCGATGAACTCGGTGTGGACGTGAATCTGGTCGCGGATATGTCCCCCACGAATCCCTTCGACTTTCTGCTTGAGCCCGGAGTTGAGGAGTACCCATTCACTTATGCGCCGGACCTGGCAAAGGATCTGGAGCCGTTTCGATCCGTGGACGCACCGGGGCAGTTACTGGAGCAATTTCTCGAACCATTCCAAAGTCAAGCGTGCGGAACCGTTAGTTTTCTGCTGAAGCTGAACCACGCCGTTCGCGATGCGATCGCCTATGAGACGCGGCTGGCTCCTGGCGTGCAAAGCAGCGAAGTGACGCTTGAAAGACGTGCGGGATCGTGCCGCGATTCCGCGTGGCTGCTGGTGGAAATTTTGCGCAACCTTGGAATCGCCGCGAGGTTCGTTTCCGGGTATCTGATACAAATCGACCCAGATGATGCGAAGCCCGATACCGCGGATTTGCACGCATGGACCGAAGCCTACCTGCCTGGAGCGGGTTGGATCGGGTTCGATCCCACCTCGGGACTGCTCGCCGGTGAGGGACACATCCCGCTCGTTTGCACTCCAACCGCCGCACAGGCCGCTCCCATCGCTGGCACAGCGGAACTGCCCAGCATCGAATTCAACTACTCCATCACGGTTCACCGCCTGAATAGTGACCGAACGCCGGCAATGCCCTTCTCAGAGGAGGAGTGGCAACACGTTCGAAACGTTGCCAAAGAGGTTGACGTCGATCTGAAGGCGCACGACGTTCGACTCACCATGGGTGGGGAACCCACTTTTGTCGCAGTCGACGAACCCGAGAGCGCTCAGTGGAATGTCGAGGCCCTTGGCGCCGCGAAGAAATCGCGCGGCCTCGCGTTGATTCGCGACGTGAGTCAACGGATCGCACCCGGCGCCCTGCTTCACTACGGCCAAGGAAAATGGTATCCCGGCGAAGCCATTGCCACGTTGGGCGTTGAGCTGCTACTGGCGCACCGACGGTGTCCCCGTTTGGGAAGACGTCAGTTTGATCGCGCACGAAGAACAAACCGGCTCGCGTGGCATTTCCGATGCTCTCCCCTTCATGCAAGCCCTCGCCCGCCGCCTCCAGGTGAGCACGGAAAATATCCTGCCTGCCTACAATCCGGCGACCGTTCCCGGGGAGCCCGCAGGCTACGTACTGCCCATTCGCAGGCGGCAACCGGCGGGAAGTCTTCGCTGGTCGAGTCAATTGTGGTTCCCGCGCCAGGAGCGTCTGATCCTCTCCGACGGCGACTCACCGATTGGCTATCGCATACCCGTCGAGGTGGTGCCGTGGGTTGCACCCGATCAGCTCGAATACGAAATGGATGCAGCGCCCTTCGAAGAGCGCGTCAAGCTGCCAACGCAGCCCGAACGACGCGCTGACTTGTTCGCGATCGATCCCGAGCCCGATCCTCTGCCTGCTGTCCTGCGCTCTTCCGACACAGCCCGCGAACAGATCCGGCCATCGTTGTGCGTGGAGGCGCGGGAAGGCCGCCTGCACGTTTTTTTGCCCTACGCACCGGTCCTTGCCGACTATCTCGATCTCGTGAGCGCCGTCGAAGACACATGCCGATTCCTCGCGACACCGGTCTGGGTCGAGGGTTACGCTCCGGCGCCGGACCCGCGCCTCCAATCGTTCAGCGTGACTCCGGACCCTGGAGTGCTTGAGATCAACTTGCCCCCCGCAAGCACCTGGGACGAACTCGAAGAGATCAACACGATCCTCGATAACGAGGCGCGCAAAAATCGCTTGGTTGCTATGAAGTTCGACTACGACGGCACCGAAAAGGCCACGGGAGGTGGAAGCCATATTGTGATCGGCGGTGCCACCGTCCTGGACAGCCCCATTCTCCGCCGCCCTGACCTGCTGCGCAGTATGCTGGCCTTCTGGCAGAATCATCCCTCGTTGTCCTTTCTGTTCTCCGGCCAATATGTAGGTCCCACCAGCCAATATCCGCGCGTGGACGAAGCGCGCATCGACACGCTGTACGAGCTGGAGCTCGCCTTTCAGCATTTGCCCGGCAACGATTGCCCGCCATCGATCGTGGATGGCTTGTTCCGCAATCTTCTCGCGGATGTCAGCGGCAACACCCATCGCGCGGAGTTTTGCGTGGACAAGCTGTTTCCACCTCCAGGCCAGGGGTTGCAACTCGGGCTTCTCGAACTGCGGGCATTTGAGATGCCGCCTCACATGCGGATGGGTCTTCTCCAGATGCTGCTGGTTCGTGCGCTGGTTTGCTCATTCTGGAAGAAACCCTTCGAAGGCGCCCTCGTTCGATGGGGCGCCGCTCTCCACGATCGGTTCATGTTGCCGCATTTCGTCAAAACGGATCTCGCCGATGTGCTGGTGTATCTTCGCAACTCCGGCTTCGACTTCCAGGATGAATGGTTCGCCGCCCAGATGGAATTCCGCTTTCCAAGAATCGGAACCATCGTTGCCGACGGCGTCGAGCTTGAACTGCGTCGCGCCCTCGAACCCTGGAATGTCCTTGCCGAAGAAGCCGCCTCGGGCCGAACGGTTCGCAACGTGGACTCATCGCTGGAGCGAATCCAGGTCAAGCTATCCGGATCACCGGCCGAGCCGCGCTTCGTCGTTGCCTGCAACGGGCGTCGCGTGCCATTGCGACCAACGGCCGAGCCGGGAACCTCGGTGGCCGGTGTTCGATTCCGCGCACGAAAGCTGTCGGCGGCTCTGCATCCAACTGTCCCCGTACACGCTCCACTTCTTTTTCAAATCATCGACCTTTGGGTGAACCGCTGCGTCGCCCAGTGCTCCTGTCTCGTGGAACCTCCGGACGGTCGAGGGTACGCAGGCCGTCCGGCGGACGCCGCAGAGGCCAAAAAGCGGCGCCTCGAGCGATTCCAGGTGAGTGCCCCTGCGCTGGACGTAATCGTGCCGCCGGCGGAGCCAAACCCGACGTTCCCTGGAACTCTGGATCTGCGCACACCTTCGCAAGCCCCGCAGCGCCGCGGGCCAACAGGAAGCGCCTGACGATGACGGACCTCTATCAAATCCCGTTGCGCTACGGCAATTCTTACGACGAGCTATCCGCCGACGGGGTCACGCCGCGGCCCCATTGGGCGCACCTGATTGAGTCCCTCCAAGCCATCGGTCCTGAAGAACTGGGCCGGCGATGCAATCGCGCCGAACGCCGTATTCGCGAAAATGGCATCACGTACAACATTTACAGCGATCCACTCGGCGCCAATCGTCCTTGGCAAATCGACATCGTTCCCTTCCTGATCTCCGCCGACGAATGGCGCTACATCGAAAGCGGTATCATCCAGCGCGCGCGCTTGTTGAGCATGATTCTGGAGGATCTGTACGGCGCGCAGCACCTGCTCAAGAGCGGTCACTTTCCGGCTGAGTTACTCTACGCCAACCCTGCTTTTCTGCGCCCCATGGTCGGCGTAGGCGTTCCGTCGCCAAGTTACCTCCACATGCTGGCGATAGACCTGGCCCGCTCGCCCGACGGGCAATGGTGGGTTCTCGCCGATCGCACGCAGGCTCCCTCAGGCAGCGGCTATGCGCTGGAGAATCGCACCATCGTTTCAGATGTTCTCCCCAATATCTTCCGCACCTCGAATGTCATCAGACTGGCTTCGTTCTTCCGTGCGCAACGAGATGCCCTCGCTGCACTGGCTCAACGGAACAACCCGCGTATCGTATTGCTCACGCCGGGCCCCCACAATGAGACCTACTTCGAGCATTCCTACCTGGCGCGCTACCTCGGATTCACACTGGTCGAGGGTGCCGATCTGACCGTGCGCGATCATTTCGTCTACCTCAAGACCGTCGATGGTCTCGACAAGGTGGATGTCATCCTGCGACGGGTCGACGACAGTTTCTGTGATCCTCTGGAATTGCGCAGCGATTCCCTCCTCGGTGTGCCGGGACTGGTCGGCGCAATCGTCGCCGGAAACGTGACCGTAGCCAATGCCCTCGGCAGCGGTGTCATTGAGACCGCCGCCATCATGCCCTTTCTTCCCGGCCTTTCACGGCACCTCACTGGCGAGCGTTTGACCCTACCATCCGTGGCGACCTGGTGGTGCGGCCAGCCCTACGCGCTCGACTGGGTGTTGAATCACCTCGATTCCGTCGTGATTAAGCCCGCATTTCCGTCTCGCGGCATGGAGCCAGTCTTCGGAGCCAGCCTGGAGCAGATGGAAAAGGGCAAGTTCGCCGCCCAGTTACAAACAAATCCACACGAGTATGTCGCGCAGGAGCAGATCAATCTATCCGCCGCGCCAGTATGGGATAAGGGACTGCTTCATTCCCGAAGCGTGGTTCTGCGGACTTATGTGCTCAATACCGGCGACGGTTGGACCGCGATCCCCGGAGGACTGGTGCGCGTCGCGGGAGCCGACGGATCGGTCGTATCCATGCAGCGCGGCGGACACAGCAAAGACGCCTGGGTCTTGTGGGATAGCCCGGTTGACACCTTCAGCATGCTCCACCCGCGCAATCGACCCGTCCCGTTGCGGCGCGAGTCTCCAGGCGTGCCTAGCAGCGTCGCAGACCGCGTCTTTTGGCTGGGGCGTTACGTCGAGCGAGCGGAGAACACCGCGCGAATCGTGCGTTCCATGGTTTCCCGTGTCCGCAGTGCCGATGAGTCCGAACTTGGCTGCCTGATTCGACTCCACGGCTGTTTGAGGTCACGGCAGAGCAAGCTGCCCAAGTCCAGGCACAAGCGTCCGACGCCGCTGCAGTTCGAACAAGAGCTCGTCTCCATCATTTCCGATGTCAAGCGCACCGACAGCCTTATTTTCACACTGTCTGAAGTGTCTCGCGTCGGCAGCAGCGTTCGCGAGCGGCTATCGTCCGACATGATGACTCTCATCGGTCAGCTTCGCGAATCAATCCGAACCGACGGCGACACCCAGTTTCTTGAATATCCCGCTATGCTCAACCTCTGCCTGGAACTGCTTTCCGCGTTCTCCGGAATGGAGCGTGAAAACACCACCCGCGGCCTCGGTTGGCTGTTCCTCAGCATTGGCCGGCGCCTGGAGCGAGCCATCTATCTCACCCGGCAACTGCGCGGAATCAGCTCCCCGCTCAGTGAGCAAGAGTGGCCCCTGCTCGAATGCCTGCTGGAAGTTGCGGACAGCTCCATGACCTATCGAGCGCGCTACTATACAACGCTGCAGCCGCTGGCGGTACTCGATGTCCTGATGGCCGACGAAAGCAATCCGCGGTCCCTTCACTTCCAACTCGCGCACCTCGCCGATCTCTATCAGAAACTGCCCCGCCATCTGCCCGATGACCTGAAGGCGATGCACGAGGCCCTCGCCCGGCTGCGCAGTTTCGATCTTGGAAAGATAAGTTATCCGTTGCCTGGCGCCTCCAACGGAACAATCAAGGCAGCCGGCGTCGCCCGGCTGGAAAGCTTTCTTTCCGGGCTGGAGCGCCTTCTGCCCTCGTGGTCCGATAATCTATCCAGCAGGTACTTCAGCCACGCGCGTACCCTGCCCATCTCTATCGGCCTATGATCTACAAAATCGTTCATCGCACCACATACAAATACAAGTACCCGGTATCAATGGGCAGCCACGTCGCATGTCTGAAGCCGCGCTCCATCCCCCGCCACAGCTTGCGGCAGAATGAACTGTTGATCAAACCAGCACCGGTCACACTCACCGAACGAGTGGATTACTTCGGAAATCATCTCTGCTTTTTCACCATCGAAGAACCGCACCACGAATTGATAGTCGAAGCACGCAGTGAAGTCTTCATGGAAGAGCAAGCGGCGAACTCGTCGAGGCAGTCGCCCCCATGGGAAGAAGCGGCAGCCAGGCTGCCTCGCGGTCAAAACTCGGATGCCCTGGAGGCTTACCAGTTTCGCTTCGAATCGCCTCGCATTCGTCTCAGGCCTCAATTTGCCGCGTACGCTCTGCAGTCATTCACTCCTCGGCGCCCGTTGCTCGAAGCGCTCCTCGACCTGACCGCACGCATGCACTCAGATTTCCGCTTTGACTCAAAGGTCACGACTGTGCGGACTCCCATCGAAGAAGTGTTTGAAAAGAAGCGCGGCGTCTGCCAGGACTTCGCGCACGTCCAGGTCGCCTGTCTTCGGTCCATCAACCTCGCCGCCCGCTATGTGAGTGGCTATCTGCGCACCTATCCGCCGCCTGGCCAGCCCAGGCTGGTCGGTGCCGATGCCTCACACGCATGGGTGTCCTGTTATTGCCCCGGACTGGGCTGGCTTGACGTGGATCCCACCAACAACGTCGTCCCCTCCAACGGGCATGTGACCATCGCCTGGGGACGAGACTTCAGTGATGTCAGCCCGCTGCACGGCTTGATCCTTGGCGGCGGGGTTCACACGCTCAAGGTTGCGGTTGATCTCGAAGCGCTCGAATCCTGATCGGGATGGGTTAGAGGCTCCACTTCTTCTTCGGAAACGACAAAGAAGTGAACCAGGTCCGCCCGCCCGAACGAAGTGGTAATCGCTACGTCCGACGCGTCCCGCCCCGTTGCCATCAAAATGCGCCCCAGGCGCGGCGTGTTGTTGCGCGCGTCGAACGTCCACCAGCGGTTGTCCAGAAAAACCTCGAACCACGCGCTGAAATCCATGGGCAGCCGCAGCGGGACGCGAATGTCTCCCAGGTAACCCGTGGCATATCGGGCCGGAATATTCAGCGCACGGCAGAAGGTGATCGCCAGGTGCTGATAGTCCCGGCATACGCCGATCCTCTCCGTGTAGACATCGAGAGCAGTCTTCGTTGGCCGCGCGTGCTGATAGTTGAATTCCACCTTGTTATGCACCCAGTCGCAGATGGCCTGGACGCGCCCCCACCCAGCCGGGATGTGCCCAAATAGCTCGAAGGCGACCTTCGAAAGGCGATCGACCTCGCAATAGCGGCTATTGAGCAGATATACAAGAACATCGTCCGGTAAATCCCGCACCGCCAGTTCCCGGGCACCCTCGTTCACCTCGTCCGGCTCTTCTGGGCATCGAACCAGCGTTGAATTCGTGAGCCGGAGCAAGCCGGGGGGCGCAACCAGCCGGGAGCAGCGGTTGCCGAAGCTGTCCGTATAACTCCGGACCTGCACCCCCGGTCCAGCCTGTAACTCGTCTGGCTCCAGAAGGTCCGGGACGCGCGAAGGGTGGACGTTCAAAAGCGCCACCATGGCAACTTCAGAAGGAATTTGGAACTGAATGTCGAATCCAACACGAATTAACAAGGGCGCCTCTCATCTGCGAACGGCTTGAATGAACTATCGTCTCACCGATTAGATGCAAATCCACCCCGGGTTCTATGGATCCCAGCAACCCCGCGCAGTGGAGTCGCGGCATCTTTTCACGATTGAGCAGTTTTTTGTCGATACCCAAAGCTACGTTTCTCTATCGCCGGCGGCAGGGACTCGGGAATGACCAACCTCGATCAATGAGCTCAAATCGGACAGGTCTTGTCTACTTATCCTGTTCTTCTGCATGGAGTTATCATGGATCCGCGCGGGAACCAACGGTGAGATTTTCGCGTACCGAGAGTCATCATGTTCAGCGATCTGAAATACGCAATGCGCCAGTTAGCAAAATCGCCAGGCTTTGCCCTGACTGCAGTTGCCACCCTGGCGCTCGGCATCGGCGCAAACGCCGTCGTGTTCAGCGTTCTGAATGCGCTCGTCGTGCGACCGCTGAATGTGCCCCGTCCCCAGAATGTCTACACGGTGCAGCGGTTCCAGTACCCTTCCCAGTCGTATCCGGACTATGTGGATCTGCGCGACCGGAATCGAACCTTCGAGAGTATGGTGGCCTTCCTGATCATCGGGCCGGTTGGCATTGACACCGGCGGAAATCCTTCGACCGCATGGCCCTTTCTCGCCAGCGGAAACTATTTCGACGCCCTGGAGATTCAGCCGTATCTGGGACGGTTCTTTCACGCCTCCGACGAAAGGGGCAACAACAGCGCTCCCTACATCGTGTTGAGCTATGCCTATTGGCACAGCCACTTTGCCGGCGATGCAGGTGTCATCGGTCGGAAGGTGGAGATTAACAAACATCCATTCACAATCATCGGGGTTGCACCGTCGTCGTTTCGCGGAACCGAGCTCTTCTTTGCGCCCGCCATGTGGATTCCCATCATCGAAATGCAAACAGTGACGGGCCAGGATAGCCTTCAATATCGCGGCAATCACTCGCCGATGGTGGTCGGGCGCCTGAAGCCGGGAGTGAGCCCGACAGAAGCAACGTCGGACCTGAACGCGATCGGGGGATGGCTGTCGAAGGCCTATCCGACAGACGACGATGGCGTGAAATTCACCCTGGCGCGGCCTGGACTCATCGGCGACATGCTGGGCGGGCCGGCCCGGGCTTTCATGGCCGGTTTGATGCTGCTGGCAGGGTTGATTCTTTTGGCGGCCTGCGCAAACCTGGGAAGCCTCTTCGCGGCGCGTGCGGCGGACCGCGCAAAAGAAGTAGCGCTGCGACTGGCGTTGGGATCGCGGCGGGGGTTGATTATGCGCCAGCTGCTGACAGAAGCGGTGTTGGTTTCGCTGCTCGGAGGAGTAATCGGCCTCGCCGGCGGAGTGGTGATCCTGCACGGTCTCAGTCACTGGCAACCCATTCCCGATATCCCCATCAACGTCCCGGTAAACCCCGACTCTCTCACCTATGTTGTGGCGCTGCTGCTGGCCGTGGGCAGCGGGTTGCTGTTCGGAATGGTCCCGCTCAAGCAGGTTATGTGCGCGGATCCGTGGCAGATGATTCGGACTGGCATGAGCGGCACCGCGGGCACGAGAAAGTTCTCGCTCCGCGATGTTCTCCTGGTGACTCAGATCGCGATCTGCGCTGTGCTGGTCACGTCGTCCCTGGTGGCAGTGCGGGGGCTGATTCGTTCCCTGCACAGCAGTTATGGATTCCAGCCGCAGAATGTGATGCTGGCAGATAGCGATCTCCACATGGCTGGCTACACCGAAGAGCGCCTGGTTCCCACCCAGCGGCGCATGCTTGAGGCCGTAGCGGCGATTCCCGGCGTGACGGGGGTAGGCTACGTAACCAATCTCCCACTGACCCTGGGCGCGGGTGACACCTTTGTCTATAGCGATGCCACCACCGATTACCGTCCAACCAACTGCGCCGCGGACGCCATGGACTACAACATTTCGCCGGGCTACCTGGAGGCTGCGGGCACACGCTTGCTGGCTGGTAGAAACCTCACCTTGAACGACGACGACAAAGCGCCGAAAGTGGCGCTGGTAAACCGGCAGTTTGCCATCAAAGTTTTCGGATCGGTAAACAAGGCGATCGGCGGCCATTTCAAGTTCTGGAACGGTGTGCGCGCCGAGGTCGTGGGCGTGGTGGAAGACGGCAAATACCGGACACTGACTGAGGATCAGCAACCGGCCATGTTCTTCTCGTTCCAGCAGCAAAAATCCCCTCGAGTGCTCCTCGTGGTGCGGTCAGGGCGCGATCCCCAGGAAATGACAATTGCTCTTGAGCGGACCCTGCACGGATTGGACGCCGGAGTGCCTCTCACCATTCGGACGTGGAACACAGAAATGCATTCCGCATTGTTCGCGGCACGCGTAGCCACAGTGGCGCTGGGCGTGCTGGGACTACTCGGCGCCATGTTGGCGGTGACGGGTGTCTTTGGCATGGCGTCTTATTCCGTAAGCAAACGGCTTCGCGAGTTGGGAATCCGCGTGGCTCTGGGCGCGGGGAGGCAACAAGTCCTGCGGGCGTCGCTTGGTCGTGCCTTCCGCTTGCTGGCCGTCGGCTCGGTCGCGGGCCTGGTGCTGGGGTTGGCGGCCACCCGCGTCCTGTCCTTCATCGTCTACCAGGCCACACCAAAGGATCCGCTGGTGCTGGGGGGCGTCACCTTGACCATGCTGCTGCTGGGGCTGGTGGCGGCATGGCTCCCGGCACGACGGGCTTTGGCTATCGATCCGCTCATTCTGCTCCGGGAACAATAACTACCTCCGCCCGAACCACGGCAATGCCTGACGGACCGCCATTGAGCTAGCCGGAAACAGGTGCGACTTTCCCTCAGGTCAATCATCCAAATCGCAAGGATCAGTGTCGGTTCATGCCAACGAGTCGACCGGGGAGCCGTCTTAGGTCTGGATGTCTAGCGTCCCGCTTTTTCTCGCCCGCACTTTTAGAGCCTTTCGCTATCGCGACTTCCGCTTGATGTGGATGGGCGCGTGCGCGTCTACGATTGGCACCTTTGTGCAGCAGTTTGCGCAGAGCTGGCTGGTCTTCGACCTCACCAAGGACCCGTTCTACCTGGGGCTGGATCTCTTCCTCGGCCAGTTGCCCATCATGATGTTCTCCCTCTTCGGGGGAGTGTTTGCCGACCGGTTGGATCGCCGAAAAATGTTGCTCGCTTCGCAGTACATTCAGATGGTGTGCGCCTTCCTGCTGGCGCTTCTCTTTGCAACTCATGTGGTGCAAGTGTGGCAAATCCTGTCCCTCTCGTTCTTCGTGGGACTGGGGCAATCCTTCGGCGGACCTGCCTATTCAGCGCTCCTCCCCGCGCTGGTGGGCCCTGAGGATCTCTCCAACGCCATCGCCATGAACTCAATCCAGTTCAACCTCGCCCGCATCATCGGACCCATCCTCGGCGGACTGGCGTACACAGCACTCGGGGCAACGTGGTGCTTCGTCCTCAACGGCCTCTCCTACGTTGCAGTGATCGCCTCGCTGTTCACCATTAACGTGAAGTTCGTTCCATCCAAGTCCGCGGAGTCTGTCCTTTCCAGCATGAAAGAGGGCATTCGCTTTATTCGCCGTCGCGATGGGATGAGCGCCCTGGTGGTTCTTGCATTCTGCACCGCATTCTTCGGCTTTTCCCTCACCGGCTTCCTGCCCGTCTTCGTTCGCAATGTCTTTCATAGAGGCCCGGAAACCTACACCCTCCTGCTGGTCTACTCGGGAGCCGGATCGATCTGCGGCGCACTGGGCGTCGCAGCCATGGAAAAACTAAAGGGACAGGGGCGCCTGACTCTCCTGATCCTCGTCGTATTGGGTTTCCTTACTTCGGGTTTTGCCCTGTCAAGATGGCTGCCTCTCTCCTGCCTCCTCATGTTTCTGGCGGGCGTGGCAATCATGGCGTCCGCTTCGCTCATGCTCTCCCTCGCCCAGTTGCTCGCCACCGACGCCATGCGTGGAAGGGTAATGAGCGTTTACAACCTCTCCTTCCGCGCGGGAATGCCCCTGGGGGCCCTTCTGCTGGGAAAACTGATCCCCTACTTCGGCGTCTCGAAAGCCCTGACTGGCTCCGGATTGGCGTTGGTCGCCGCCTCCCTTTACTTTCTCCTCAAAGGCAGAAATACCTTCCGAAGCGCAAAAGACCTCGGCAACCCGGAAGTTGTGCAGGGGTAATACGGCTACCGTTCCCCCTTCGTTTTCCCCGTCAAACCACTCCTTGACAGCAATATTTCTACATATCTATACTCGCGCCGCTCACTAAATCGAATTACCAATTCGATTTAGTCCGTCCCCTCTCCGCTTGAACGAGAAGCCACTCGAGGCCACGCACAAGGAGATCCCCCATGCTTCGCATTGCCAGTGACCATCACGCTACCTCCCTCCAGAGTCGAGCTATCCTGCTCCTCTGCACGCTCAGCCTTTTGCTTTTGACCCACGCGTCCCGCCTGGGCGCACAAGTCGTTGCCACCTACAGCTTCGAAGATGGCACCACCCAGGGATGGACCTCCTTCAATGGAGCCACGACACCGGTGAACACCACGGCTGCGGCCTACGACGGGTCTCATAGCCTGCTCACCACCACGGGTGCGACAGGTGCCGGCGGACCTGCGATCACGGCCAGTTCGGTCCTTCAGGCCGGCGCCCAGTACACCATCACGGGATGGGTGCAGCTGACCAGCGGAGAGACCCCCACAAACGCCAACTTCACCATCGCGCGCTCTGACGCCAGTTGCTCCGGCGGCACCTGCTACGACACCATCGGGGCCTACCAGGTTGCCGTCACCGACTCCGGATGGGCGCAAATCGGCGGCGCCTACACGGTTTCAACCACCGAAACCGCCCTTACCCTCTACGCCCAACTCGTGGGCGCCACCACCGCGCAGTCGTTCTATCTCGATGACGTGGTTATCACCGAGACGGCGCCGCCCCCGGGAGGAACACCCGTGGCGGCTTACACCTTCAGCGACGGCGGCCTCGATGGCTGGACGCCCTTTGGTTCGGCGACGCTCACCAACACCGCGCCCCCGCTCCTCGATCCCAACGGCGACACCCACAGCCTGCTGGTGACCAATCGAACCGCCACTTACATGGGACCGAGCCTCAACCTCCTCAGCGTGAACAACATCGTTACCGGCGCCACCTACCAGG
The DNA here is from genome assembly GCA_963744185.1 of uncultured Acidobacteriota bacterium. Classification (GTDB taxonomy): domain Bacteria; phylum Acidobacteriota; class Terriglobia; order Terriglobales; family Acidobacteriaceae; genus Telmatobacter. The sequence continues at coordinate 323,180 of CAVUSR010000009.1, forward strand.
TCAGCGCCTACGTGCTACTTGCCGCACCCGACAGCAGCAATCCCACCATCACCGTTTCGACCAAAACCGCGGACTGCGCCACATCCGGCGCCTACGCGAATGTCGCCACGTCCGGTGCGCTCTCCTCCACCGCCTGGACCAAGGTGCAGGGAACCTTCAGCTTCAGTGACCAGCCGGGCCCGCCCACCAGCCTGATTCTCTATCTCCAGTCGAGCAGCCCAACCGACTCCTTCTACGTCAGCGACGTCGTGATCGGCGAACTGGCCCCGCCGCCCCCCAACCCCAGCCAGCAGGACAACACCGGCATCAGCTCTACCTTTGAAGACGGCGGCCTCGACGGCTGGAGCTCGCGCTCCGGATCCTCAACCGTCGCCAACTCCACGGCCGCGGCGCACACCGGCACGCACAGCCTGCTCACCACCGGACGCATCGCCAACTGGGACGGACCCTCCATCAACGTCAGCAACAAGATGTACAACGGCTCGCGCTACAACATCAGCGGCTGGGTCATGCTCACTCCCGCCGATGGCTCAAGCCACGTTATCAACGTGAGCCTGCAAACCACGCTGAGCGGCAACACCAGTTATCCCGGCGTCACCGGCTATCCCGGCGTCACCGTCGCCGCGGACGGCCAGTGGCATCAGATCAGCGTCATGGGCTACAACATGGGCTCTGCCTACGACCCCGGCGCCGCCACGCTGTACTTCCAGACCGTGCCCGCCTCCGGCAACGACCTGGTGTCGTTTTACCTCGACGACTTCCAGCTCTCCTACGTTCCGCCGCCAACCATCCAGACCGACATCCCCTCCATCTACAAAACGCTGTCGGCGTACTTCCCCGTGGGCGCCGCCATCGATCCAACCGATCTTTCCGGCCCCCACAATCAGCTGCTCACCATGCACTTCGACAGCATCACCTCCGGCAACGACATGAAGTGGGGTTCTGTCGAAACCACGAAGGGCAGCTTCAACTTCAACCTCGCCGACCAGGAAGTGGGCATGGCGGTCTGCAACAAGATACGCATCCGCGGGCACAACCTGGTGTGGGCCACCGGCGCGCAAACACCCGCCTACGCCACCGGCGACGGCACCAACTCCCCCGCGAATCAGGCCACCGTCATCGCCAATATTCAGGAGCATATTCAGAACGAGGTGCAGCACTTTGGCAGCCAGGTCTATCTCTGGGACGTGGTCAACGAACCCCTCGATCCCAGCCAGCCCGACTGCCTCGTGCATGGCCCGTTCTACCAGGTCCTCGGCAAGAGCTACATCGACGTGGCGTTGCAGGCCGCCCGCCAGTATGCTCCCGCGGGCACCAGGCTGTTCATCAACGACTACAGCACCGCCGATCCAAACCGCCTGGCCTGCCTCGTCAGCGTGGTCCGCGATCTTCGCTCGCGCGGCATCCCACTCGACGGCGTCGGTCACGAGATGCACAACGCCATCAACTACCCATCGGTGCCGGCAATGGAAAACGCCATCGACACCATGCACGAAAATTTCCCCGACCTTGAGCAGCAGATCACCGAACTGGACATGAGCGTCTACAACGCCGGCGACATCACGTCCAATTACGGGCCCAACATTCCGCCCTCCGTTCTCGCGGAACAGGGCTGGCTCTACAGAAACTACTTCGATCTCTTCCGCCGACTCGCCGGCAAGATCAGCGCCGTCACCATCTGGGGCATGGCCGACGACGATACCTGGCTCGACAGCTTCCCCGTCACGCGAACCGATTACCCGCTTCCCTTCGATATGGGCCTGCAGGCCAAGCCGGCTTATTGGGGCATCGTGGACGAAACCAAACTGCCCGGCTACGGTCTGAAGCTGACTTCGGCTATTACCGGCAAAAACAGCAACCGCACCATCACCCTCACCGCCACCAACGGCAACGTGGGCACGGCGTACAACACCTTGATCAACGGCGTGACGTTAACGCTCGACGACTCCAAGCACGCGTCCTGCACAGCCACGGTCACAGCGCCCTCGGCATTCCCGCTCTCGTTGGGAGACATTCCCGTGGGAGCATCGGCCAGCGTGTCGCTCAACGTGACGCTCAACGGATGCAATCCAGGCAGCGAATGGGTAGTGCAGGTGCCGTGGAGTTCGGCGACCTACGAAACCGGCACCTACACCTTCCAGGTCGAATTCGAAAACGGCAACCACTAACCACCAGCCGGCGGGCCGGAAGTTTCCGGCTCGCCGCGCCGTCGCTCCGGCCCGGTCGAAAGGCCACTCAGAGCGTAAGCGCTTCTTTGAAAGGGCACGGCTTTACGGGCTGCTGAAAAACTCGATACGGAGGGAGGCGGGGGTTTCAACCCCCGCATAAAGCCAACAGATCCGAGAGGGCTTTAGCCCCGGAGCGGGCTTTGCCTAAAAAGTGCCCTTTTGCCCATCGACTTTTTGCGCGAGGCCGGACTTGCCGGGATGACCGCATGGTAACTGTCGGTTTAGCCCACCACTCACCCACAACCTCAACACACTCGGCGGCCCCAAAGCAGTGTCTTCCTGAACGCAGTGAAGGATCCGCGGTTGCCTTTGGGACTTCAAAGTGGCGATAGTTCCGAGTGTCCACGATCCGACCGCGCTCGTTTTCTATCCTGCCTCAAAGCCTGTCTTCCTGAGCGGAGCGCAGCGGAGTCGAAGGATCGGCGGTTGTTCTTGCCGTTGCCTTTCCTCACCCGGCCACCAATAGGGTGTGCCCAGGTCTGGGTTCTCACACCTGGGATACCCCGAACCCAACCCGTTCTTTCTAACTTCCGGGTTGTCCACCACTCGGGACTCAACGCGACCAACTCTTCCGAATACGGCCGAGTATCATGTCATCGAGGTCTGGAAATGCTGCCGTGGTGGAAACGCCTCGCATATTCCTTCGTAAGCGTTCTGTTTGCCTCTGGTACGGTTGGCGTCGCCGGATCATGTCGCGACGCTCTTGTTTATCCCGGAAGCCATCTCGATCCAGCTGGGGTCTTGTGGCCCACCTTTGCCGTGGTGGTCGCGAGTCTTTCCGGTTGGTTGGTCGCCATTCCGATCGTGCTTCTGGTCCGTGATTACAGTGGCTGGCGTGCTTGGCTGTGGGCTGCAATAGGAATTGGTATCGGCCCGACTGTAATATTCGGTTTCGCTGTGTATGGATTCGTTAGCGATCCACGATCAGCAGGATTCGCAGCGGGTGCATCAGGTTTCTTTCTGCTATCCACACTAATATCGATTCTGAGCACGTGCGGATATTTGTTTCTTACGCACTATCGAAGCACTCCTACTGCCCATTGATGCGAACAGCGCCCACTCCATTCGACGGGAGCGGGTGACCGCCTACTCGTCAGTTACTGGTCGATCAAGTCGTCACATTAGTTCTGGGGCAGGATCCAGTTTTTAGGCAACCCCCCTGACGGATGGTCTCCGTCATTTTCGACTTTCACCACAGGCTGCTAACCACCAGCAGGCGGGCAGGAACTTTCGGGCCTGCCGCGCAATCCTCGCACCCGCCATTTCACCATCGGCAAAGGCCGTCCATCGAGCGCGCAGCGCCGGCTGATAGCGCGCGGGTGCCACCCCTGCGCTGCGCTATACTCGACTCTGCGCTCCGCGGATTTCCAGCCCTGCCGGCAGCGCATTTTGCGGAGGTTTTTCTTGGGTTTGGGTAAGGATTCCGGCGCGGCAAAACGACCCCGCATTCGCTCCACAACCGTGATTTGCGTGCGCCGCAACGGGCAGGTGGTCATGGCCGCCGACGGACAGGTGACCCTCGGCGATCACGTCCTGAAACACTCGGCAAAAAAGATCCGCCGCCTCTACCAGGAAAAAATCCTGGCCGGTTTTGCCGGATCGACTGCCGACGCGTTCAACCTGTTCACGCGCTTTGAGGCCAAGCTGGAGCAGTACGCCGGCAATCTGAATCGCGCCGCGGTCGAGCTCGCCAAAGACTGGCGAACCGACAAAATGCTGCGCAACCTTGAGGCCCTGCTCCTGGTGGCCGACAAGGGACAGACGTTTCTGATCTCGGGATCGGGCGACGTGATCGATCCCGACGAGCCCTATGCTGCGATCGGATCAGGCGGAAGCTATGCGACGGCGGCAGCGCGAGCGTTGATGGAAAACACGGAGCTGGGCGCGCGGGAGATTGCGGAGAAAGCGATGAAGATTGCCGGAGAGATCTGCATCTACACCAATGACCGCATCACGATTGAGGAATTGAAGAACTAGGAAGGTAGGCCGGTGATTTAATCCCCAACGTAGGCTAGGAAGGTAGGCCGGGGATTTAATCCCCAACGTAGGCCAGGAAGGTAGGCCGGGGATTTATCCCCGGCGTAGGCTTCGCACCGGGTCGGGGCTTTAGCCCCTGAGGTTTGCTTTTGGGGAGTTTCGCTTGATATAGCGCCCCGGCACCAACGAATAGGCTTTAGGAGTACTTCAACAAGAGCATGGCCATTTACTTACCCGCATCTGCCGAAGAACAGGACGTCTCGCTGGACGAGCTGACGCCGCGCGAAATTGTTGCCGAACTCGACAAGCACGTGGTCGGTCAGAAGGCCGCCAAGCGCGCCGTCGCCATCGCCCTCCGCAATCGCCAGCGCCGGCAGAAGCTCCCGCCCGATATCGCCGACGACATCATGCCCAAGAACATCATCATGATTGGTCCTACTGGCGTGGGCAAGACGGAGATCGCACGGCGGCTCGCGAAGCTCACGAATTCGCCGTTCCTGAAGGTGGAAGCTTCGAAATTCACCGAGGTGGGTTACGTGGGCCGCGACGTAGAGTCGATGATTCGCGACCTGGTCGAGATCTCCATCGACATGGTCCGCGAGGAGCGCCTGGAAGAAGTGGAAGACAAGGCGGAGATGAACGCCGAGGAGCGGCTTCTCGATGTCCTGCTGCCGCCGCCGCCCGCCAGTACGCCGCCTCCCGGCCAGGATGGGCAACTGACCCTGCCCCAGACCGAGAGCCATCAGCGATCCCGCGAGAAGCTTCGCCAGCAGTTCCGCGAGGGCAAGCTCGACGACCGCATGGTCGAGCTGGATGTCCGCGAGCGCAACACGCCCCAGTTCGGCATCATCAGCAACCAGAACCTTGAGGACATGGAGATGAACCTCAAGGACATGCTCCCCAACATCTTCGGCGGCGGCTCGAAGAAGCGCAAGATGAAGGTGGGGGACGCCTTCGATTACCTGGTGCAGGAGGAAGAGGGCCGGCTCATCGACATGGACTCGGTGAACCGCCAGGCTGTCGAGCGCGTCGAGTCGAGCGGCATCGTCTTCCTTGACGAGATCGACAAGATCGCCGGCCGCGAGGGCGGCCACGGCCCCGACGTCTCCCGCGAAGGCGTGCAGCGCGACATTCTCCCCATCGTTGAAGGAACCACCGTCAACACCCGCTACGGCATGGTCCGGACCGATCACATCCTGTTCATCGCCGCGGGCGCCTTCCACGTCTCCAAGCCCAGCGACCTCATTCCCGAGTTGCAGGGCCGCTTCCCCATCCGCGTCGAATTGCAATCCCTTACCGTCGAAGACTTCCTCCGCATTCTCACCGAGCCCAAGGCCTCCCTCACCAAGCAGTACACCGCTCTGCTCGAGACCGAGGGCGTGCGCCTCGACTTCTCGCCCGAAGCTCTCCGCGAGATGGCCGAGTTCGCCTTCAAAGTCAACGAATCGACCGAGAACATCGGCGCGCGCCGCCTCCACACCATCATGGAGCGGGTACTCGAGGATGTGTCCTTCCTGGCCCCCGATGTAGCCCGCCGCGCCTCCGACGGCGAGGAAGCGGGTGGCGTCCTCTCCGAAGCCATCCGCAGCGAGGCATCGAGCCCACTCCCCTACCAGGAGCGCATGACCGCGTCAGGCCCCGAGAAAGTCTTCCTTATCACCGACGATTACGTCCGCCAGATGGTGGCCTCCGTTGTCAAGGATCAGGACCTGAGCCGCTACATTCTCTAGTTCCAATGGGTTCCAGATTGCAATGCGCGCATCCCATTTAGTGGGAAGTTGCCCGGCTTGCTTGCCGGAAGTGGGTAATTCCGTTGTATGCTCCTGTCACAAGAGGGAGGCCCCTATGCCTGAGCCCATTCGAGTCATCACAGTGGAGCGCGAGTACGGCTCGCGCGGCGGCGAATTTGCACACGACCTCGCCACCCGTCTGGGTTGGCGCCTGCTGGACTCGGAACTCGTGGCCGGCGCGGCGCGCACGGCCGGCGTGCCAGAAAAGACGGCCTCGAAGTTCGACGACCAGCTCGATCCCTGGTACTACCGCTACGGCAAGGTCTTCTGGCAGGAATCGCTCTACTCCTCGACCAACCCCTGCGACGACCAGATCTTCGATTGCGAGCGGATGTATGGACTCATTCGAAAGGAGATCCAGGAAGCGGCGCGCACAGGCAACTGCGTGATCGTAGGGCGCGGCGCGGCCTGCGAACTTGCCGGCAAACCGGGCTGCTTCCACGTCTTTGTCTACGCCACCATGGCCGCCAAGCGGGACTGGTTTGTGAAGACCTATCCCGACATGGCCGACCGCGCCGAGCACGAGCTGGCTGCGCACGACAAGCGCCGGGCAGCGGTCATCCGGCGCTTTTACCAGCAGGAGTGGTGCGCACGTGGCCTGTATCACATGCTGTTGAACTCCAACATGGGCACCGAAGCCATGATCGCCGCCGCCCAGGGCGCGGCCGGACTGCGGGTCGAAGCCTCGGAAGCCGTGGCGCGATAGGCTGCGTTTTCTCCCGAAGAATGCACACCGAATGGTGAAAAAGGCACTTCCGCGCGCAAAATAAAAAATGGTCAACCCTAGCGGAGTCATGAAGATAGACACCGAAAAGGGGGGATTTTTTGCTGACCGTGATTTGAATCACAGGAAGGCAGTGAAAAGTGAAAAGTGATGAAGTGAAAAAGACAGGGAATAGGGAGTAGGGACTGGAAAAACCGTGCCAGCTCGAGTTTGTGCGGTGCTTCCATCTTGTTCTCCTGACCTGCCTGCGCAATGAAAAAAGCCCGCTCGGTGGCGGGCTTTTGTTCGACTATTTCAAGTATGACAGGTTCAAATAATTAATACCTAATTTTCAAAAAATAATTTTACGCATGGAATGTGATACTTAGACGCGTTTTCCACAGATGGGGGGCTTGACAACTTTTCGGAGGGCGCACAGCGAGGGCTGGTTGGCGCGGCTCAGAGCCCGACGGCCACGCGAGGGACGCGCGCGGCGATTCGCGTGAAGATCTCCCAGGGAATGGTTCCGGCGGCGTCTGCGTGGTCGTAAGCCGTGATGGTCTCGCCATCCTGCGTGCCCAGGATGACCACTTCATCGCCCGGGGCGACGGCGGGAATCTCCGTAACATCGAGGACGGCCTGGTCCATGCTGATGCGGCCGACGAGCGGGGCGCGCTGGCCGCGAACGAGCAGGCTGAAGCGGTTGCCGAGGCGGCGGTCGAGGCCGTCGGCGTATCCCAAGGGCAGCAGCGCCAGGCGCATCGGCTCGGTGGCGACGAAGGTCCCGTTGTAGCCAACTTCGGCTCCGGCCGGGATGCTGCGCAGGCTGGTAATGCGGGTTTTCCAGGCAAGCACGGGGCGGAGGTTCTTGAGAGAGTTGGAAATGATACCGGCTGGCCCGAGGCTCGATTCGAATGGCGGATCGAATCGAGGCACAACGCCGTAGAGCGCGAGACCGAGGCGAAGCAAGGTTCGTAGTTTGAAGCGGCTGGCCAGAGCGCGGATTTCCTGGAATTCGCCCCCGAGAAGGGCGGCGCTGGCGCCGGCACTGAGAAATTCCGGCTGCGGCGCAGTGGCCGGGAGCCCGACCTGGATGACGGAGAGGGCCTGCTCGAGGCGCGCGAGCTGGGTAGGGGTGGTTTCTCCATTGGCTTCGTCGGAGGCGTAGAGGTGGGTCATCACCGCTTCAAGACGCAGCGTACCGGAGGAGGTGTAGCGCGCGAGCAGGCTGGGAAGATCGTCCAGGCTCACGCCCTGGCGGCTCATCCCGGTGTCGATCTCGAGGTGGACGGGTAACGCCGCAGGCGGCAGGCCGGCGGAGGCCGCGGCGTGTTCCAACTCGTCAAATTGCCGCGGGTCCCAGACGACCGGGGTGAGCCTGCTGCGAATCACCGCGGCACCCTGGCCCGGGAAGATACCGCCCAGCACAACGATTCGGGGCTGGGGACAAAGCTGGCGGGCCGCAACTCCCTCTTCGACACTCGTAACGCCCAGCCATTCGGCGCCGGCCTTGACTGCCGCCGGGGCGCAGAGGGAGAGGCCATGACCATAAGCGTCGGCTTTCACGATGGCGAGGCACTCGGTGGGCTGGCCGGCGAGCGAAAGCAGGAACTGGTAGTTTTGCTGGAAAGCCTGGGAATTGATTTCGAGCCAGCAAGGACGGGTTGGCTGGCTGGGGCGCGTTGTCGAGGGGAGTTCCAAAAGTCAGTTTATCGCGCTGAGTTCGTCGCGGCGTCGACCAGGGCGAAGGCCACGACGGTGTCGGGGCCGGGTTCCAGTTGCGAGAGAAGCCGGGCTTCGAGGTCGTGCGGCACCGGCATCTCGCAGGCAGCGATCTCCGCCTCGCCGGCGCCGTGGAAGCACAGTTCGCAGCAACCCAGTGCATCGCCCTCACCCATGCGCACTGGAGGGCCGAAGACGCGGCAGGTCATGGGGCGCCAGGCGTAGACGTCGCAGCGGCCAGTGGCAGGATCGAGCGCGGGGCAGGGGGCGTCGTTGGCGAAATCTTCGAAGGCTTGCTGTTCGGCTTCGGAGTCGCCCAGAGAGCCCGTTGCCGGATCGCCGGGGAAGTCCGCGCCGTGTTCGCGAATCCAGGCATGAGCGCGGCCTTCCACAGTGGCGGCGAGGTCGGGATCGCTTGACCGCAGAGTGTCCATCCCGGTGCGCAACCTCTCGACGTCGAGCGTGTTGATGGCGAAGGCGCCATGGCAGCACGGCGTGCATCCCTCGTGACAAACCAGCCAGGGACCGGCACGAACGGTGGCGTCGGCGAGAGCGACGTCCACGATCTGCACGAGTTGAGCGTCGCCGGCAGGGAGGGACATGGGTAAAGTTTACGCGCGGCAAGAAGCGGGCGAGGGATAGCACAGCTGCGGGGTAGCGAAAGACAGGTTTTGGATTGTGCTGAACCGATCACTTCCGAATTCGCGGTGACCGGTCCGCTACTCGCCAATAGGCTCGTCACCATGAGCCTTCGTCCTCGATGAGCGCATTGGCGATGATGCGTCAATCAAGGTTTCGTTTTGTGCCGCACCGGTCTAAGCGCGCTTCAATTGCTCTGCCTAGTCCAAAGCCTGGAGAATCTCATAGGCAGAGCGCATACTTGGATCGCTCGTGCCGACCGTCTTTAACTTCGCCTCGATGCGGTCGTGAACAGTTCGGGCCTCCGGAAAATCCTGAGAGGTCCAAAAGCGCTCGTTTCGCCGAAAGTATCCGGCGTCTTTTAGGAAAGCTACGCCATACATGTATGAATCGCCTACGGTATCGTCCAGTTCACTTATCTTGAACGAACCATCAGGTTGATACGATTCTGCCAGGCACCATGCAACCATTTTTGCGATCTCGGCTCGGGCCTGAGCGCGAGTTGCTTCGTCCAGGTATGGCCATGCAAGCCGGAAGATCTTCACCACATCCCAATTCAAATGGTTCTCGTAGTGACCGTCAAACCGAATGCCGGCCGGGAAGTTGACCTTGTCCATTTGCAGCGTTCGTTTAGCAATGCCGTCCAGATGATTCACTTGGCCGTTGAGGTCTGAGACCACGTGAAAGGTCATTGCCATATCGTCCATCTTCCAGACGCGTCCCTCGCGATCCACAAGCCATTGACCCCAAAAACCAGTTACCGGGTTCTGCCAGTGATTCACGTATTCGCGGAGCGCGGGGCCCAGCTGCTGATCGAAATCGTAAGGAACATCCTTCATGCGGAACAATAAGCGGGCGATCGCAGAAAATGTCTCATCCAGCTCTTCGCGGTTGAAGGTCCCCGTTTTTGTAAAGTCATCGAACCGTGCCCGATCCAGCTCTCCGACGAGCTTCTCCGGTGAATTGATCGGGTCAAGAAATCGCAGCGGGTACTTCACCTCAGGATCTTTGCGGTCGAGCCCATCCTCGACCGAGTAATAGAGCTTGAGATACCAAACGTCGATTCCCATCCCCCATCCTCCATCGGCCTCCTGCTGTTGGGCAGCGAGCTTTTGGGCTTCAGGTTGATTCAAGCTCTCGCGCAAGTCTTCGATGCGATGCTCAGTTGCTATCACATCCGGTGTGAAATTCAACCTCCAGCGCACTTCGCGGTAAATGTGCATGGAGTACTGCATACCCTCGCCTATTTTCTGGCGTCGCTTGATTTCCTCGACTAGTGGTTTGAGTTCTGGTTCAAATCTCTTGAGGCGCTCCTCGCGTGCTTCGCGAATTCCAGCAAAATCCCAATAGAATCGGTACTCATTCCAGATTCGGTGCGCCCTGGACTCGTCAGGCAACGATGGAGGTGGAGTGAAAATATGCAAGCGCGCAATCGAGACAGCCACGAACAATCGAATTACGGTTTTCCGGGCGACAAACAACATGGCCGCGAGGAATACGAGGCACGCCGCTAAAGCAAGCAATCGGCGCCGGCTCTTCATTGGCCAATAATACGTTGCCCAATTGATAAGTCCGCAATATCTGGCTCAACTGACGCGTTCAGGGCGAGGCACTCATCCAGACTCGCTCAAACCGCATGATCCGAGCGGATCGTGGACCACACTTCAATTACTTTTTCGGCAATAGTCGCATCGTCCGTTGCTCAAGTGGTTATTTCCCCATACGCGGTAATTCGACGGCTACGAGCGCATCACGGCTATTTCGGGACCACGGTGATCGGGACAACTCCTTCGCTGCGGGAAGCGATGTTAGCGGCGATTAGTCCCTCGATCGCTGCGAGAATCAGGAAGAGCAGTATCACGGGAGAACCCCAAATACATAAGCAACTGAGCGCGACAACACTCCAGGAGATAATTGCGCCTGGTTTTGGCCACCTGAGAGTGACAACAAGGCTCGCTGGAACGAGCACGAGTGATGCCCACAAGACGACCATGACGGCCCCGCTTTTCAGGTTCCGCACGGGGTCAGCTCCAAAGGCCATGGTCATCATAGACACCCATCCATCCGCGAATGCGACCAAAGTCCCTATCAGGAGGAGGGTCACATTGCCCGAGCTATACCTTGTTGTGACCATCGAAAACCCCATCAATGTTTGCGGTTAGCATCGCAAGCCGAGCCTTGGAATGGGTTGTTGCCAACTGGGAAGTGTCGCCAATTTGAGCTCCCAAAGGCAACCGCGGATCCTTCACTGCGTTCAGGAAGACACTTCTGTGGGGTAGCGAACAGGTGCGGGACGCGGCACTGTGGGGCGAGTCGTGGACCAACCGGCAATTACTCCTGTAACAACATCCCGGTGTTCCTGTTGCCTTTAGGGTAACTGAAGAGTGGGCGGTAACAGGCTCGGGACGCACCAATATCGAATCATGCAATTTGGGATTAATGAATAACGTGGAAAGTGCGTTTCCACCGCGTGTCTGGAAAGAAATGCACGAGAACGTGGCCGAACCACGCGAGTTTGTGGCCGAATCCTGTTTGTTCAAGTTGTCCATCTGTGGCCATGAACGACCAATAATTGAACAGGGGACGGCCAATAATGTTGGCGCGTGGCACGAAACCCCAGTAGCGCGAGTCCAGGCTGTTGTGCCGGTTGTCGCCCATCATGAAGTACATGCCTGGCGGTACCACCAGGTCGCCGTCCTGAATATAACTCGGGAAGTTCACGGCCCACGACTCGGTGGCCCCAATCGCCTCCGACGGGGGAACTGCGGGGAAATCATCGAGGAACTCGTTGAAGTTTTCCGGCGTCGTCGGCTGCGCAAATCCAACCGGCTGCGCGACGCCATTCAGAATCACAATGCCGTTGCGTAGATGGATATGATCGCCCGGTACGCCAATCAATCTCTTGACCAGTGGAGTGTACTGCGGAGTTCCATTCGCGTCAGTGGCATCAATACCCGGCTGATAAACGGGCTTGTAGAACACCACGACATCGCCGCGCCTCGGCTCGCGATACCTTACTAGCGGCATCCACGAGGCGGGCGACATCAGCGTGACCCGGTCGACGACCAGGTGATCGCCCACGAGCAGCGTGTTCTGCATCGAGCCTGATGGAATAAGGAAGTTCTGCGCCAGGAAGGTGAGAATGAAGAGGCCCACCACCAGAACCGAGCAGATGCCGGCCAGCGCCTCGAAAGGGGTTTCTTTCCGATCGATATTGGCGGAAGCTGCGCGATTTGTCGAACCGGGAGAAATCTTCGTTGTGGGGCTCATCCAAGGCTCCTCAGGAAGGCTCGCGAGCCCAAGGGCATTCCATTGCAGTCGAGTTTGCGTCTTGACCGGAGTCTATCAAACCTCTGCGCCGCGCAGGGTTTTTGAACGATTTGGTATTGCGGGCGTCGTGGCGAACTCCGAAGTATCGCCTACTTTGAACTCCCAGAGGCAACCGGGAATGCGTGCCGCGACACGGCGATAAGGGTGGGTTCGCCGGGTAACCGAAAGTTGCCGTGTACCAGGAAGAAATGGCGGAAGTTTGTCAGATCGACGAATCGACTTCCGGCGAACTATTCCACTTGCCTGAATCTGCCTCAACGTTTGCGGCGCTTGATTTGTCAGGGCTGAAGCCCTGACCTACCATGCGGAGTGAGGTCGTGATCGGAGTCAGGGTGATTTACCTGGAGCAGAGGCCCGCGCCGCCGCTGAACCGCTTCGTGCGGAGTCTCTGGTACGCGCGCGCGCCGCAGCCGGGACATCGGCTCGAACGCGTGCTCCCCACAGGCCGCACCCAGGTGATTCTCAACCTGGCGCGGGACTACATCCTGGACGCAAGGGACAATGGGCCGCTGGTGAAGGCCGCTCCCTCGCTGGTGATCGGCGCGCGTTCGGTCTACGAGGTGGTGGACACCTCCGACATGGCGGACCTGATTGGAATGGTCTTCGAGCCGGGCGCGTTCCCTTTGTTTGCCGGGGATGCCGCGGACCTGTTCAGCAACCGGAGCGTCGATCTGGAAGACATCTGGGGGCATCACGCATGCTCGCTGCGCGACCGGCTGCGCGAGATTCCCGCGCCCCAGGCGAGGCTGCAGTGGCTGGAGGCCGATTTGCGGGCCAGGCTCACGGAGCGGCTGATGCGGAAGCCGGTCCGTCTGCAGGGAGCGATTGACTTTGCGTTGAGCCGTTTCGGGGAGGCGCCGGGCGTGGCCACGGTCGCGCGAGGTGGCCCGGAAGACGGGCTGGAGCGAGCGCCGTTTTTCGCAGGTCTTCCGCGAGCAGGTGGGCCTGTCGCCGAAGGTGTGGTGCCGGGTGCAGCGGTTTCAGCGGGCGGTGCAGAGACTGCATGCGGGCGCCGACGTGCGCTGGACGGAGCTTGCGCTCGATTGCGGTTTCTACGACCAGGCGCACTTTGCCAACGAGTTTCGCGCCTTTTCGGGGATTGATCCGACGACGTATTCGACCTTGCGGGGAACGCCCTGGGCGAACCACGTGCGGGTGGACTGAGTCGACCCCGGCGATTTCCGATTCTTCCAAGACGCGCCGCGGCACGGCTGTCATTCTGAAGCGGTAGTTGAACGATTAAGCCCCTGAGGAGGCACACCATGACGACCGCAACTCGTTCCACCATCATGCCCACACTTCGCTACCGCAACGCCCTGGCGGCCATCGACTGGCTGTGCAGCGTGCTGGGCTTCGCACCCCACGCCGTTTATCCCGGCCCCGACAACACCGTGGGGCACGCTGAACTTACGCTCAATGGCGGCATGATCATGCTGGGATCGCACAAGGACGATGCGTACGGAAAGGGCTTCAAATCGCCGGGCGAGCTGGGTGGCTTTGAAACGCGCAGCTCTTACGTGATCGTGCCTGACGCGGACGCCGTGTACGCCAGGGCTCAGGAGGCGAAAGCCGAAGTGATGCGCCCGATCCAGGACACGCCGTACGGGAGCCGGGAGTTCTCCATCAAGGACCCGGAGGGCAACAGCTGGAGCGTGGGAACCTACGATCCGTGGAGCGTGCACGAGTAGCCCGCTCCGTCCGGCTGGCGCGGTGCAGGCAACAGTGGCTATGCTGGAACGCGTTGCAGACTTTACCCCTGAGGAGCTTTCCCATGTCCGGTCTCATTTCCAAGCTTTCTGCCGCCGCCACTGTTTTCGTCTGTCTCGCCGTTTCGGGAGTATCTGCCCAGGGGCCGCGCCTGCTGATTGCGCAGAAGGGTGAGGGCAGCCTGGCGATCGTGGATCCGGCGGCAGGCAAGGTGATTGCGACTGTGCCCGAAGGGGGCATCACCGGTCACGAGGTGACCGCCTCGCCCGACGGCCGCTTCGCCTATGTCCCGGTTTACGGCAACTCCGGCGTGGGCAAACCGGGTACGGACGGCCACAACATGGTGGTGATCGACGTTGCGGCCGGCAAGGTGGTGGGCAATGTGGAGTGGGGGCACCCGGTACGGCCGCACATGCCGATCTTCGGCAAGGACGGGATGCTCTACGTGACCACGGAGCTGGACAAGACGATTTCGATTATTGATCCGAAGACCCTGAAGATCGTGGGGGCGATTCCCACCGGGCAGCCGGAAAGCCACATGCTGGCGCTGTCGCACGACGGGCAGCACGGGTACACGGCGAATGTGGGTCCGGGGACCGTGTCCGTGTTGGACATTCCGGGGCGCAAGACGGTGGCGGTGATTCCGATTTCCAAGGAGACGCAACGCATCGCCATCTCGCCGGACGACAAGTGGGTGTTCACGGCGGACCAGACACAGCCACGGCTGGCGGTAATTGACACGGCCACCAACAAGGTGGGGGTGTGGGTACCGCTCGAGGGCATCGCGTACGGCACGGCGCCGACGCTCGATGGCAAGTTCCTGCTGGTGACCATTCCCAAGAACGGCGTGGTGGCCGTGGTGGACTTGAACACCATGAAGGTGGTGCGCAGCGTGAAGACGCCGCCGGATCCGCAGGAGGTGATGATGCGGCCTGGGGGGAAGACCGCCTACGTGTCGTGCGTAGGCTCCCACTCGGTTGCCGAGGTCGATCTGGCCACTTGGACGGTCACGCGCACCATCAACGACGGCAATAACTCCGATGGGATTGCCTGGGCGGGACGCTAGAGCCAGCATCGCATTTTGATCGCCAAAAAGATTTTCGCGGGAACGGGAACCAATTGCGAACCGGCTCCGTACTCCTCACCAGCTTAGGAGAAGTGGCATCAATCTCCTGGCTCCCCGAGGAGGTCTCATGGAATCAGTGGTCGGCATCAGCTGCTCACCCGCGCGGGAGTGTCTTCCTCTCGCCCCGAATGCCTCAATCTGGCAGGACATCCTGGCCCAGGCGATGACTGGCGAGTTGCTCGCCGCGATGAACTACGCTTCGCTGGCGGAGATTTGTGACGATCCGGGCGAGATTGCCGAGGCCCTGGAACACGCGGAGGGAGAACGCGGGCACGCGGCGGCTTTCGCGGCCGAGGGCCGGAAGCTGGGCATCGAGGTGACCAACAACGTGGGCGCGCGGCACTGGAAGCGGCTCCGCGAAGCTTTTATGCGCTGCATCGGCGAACGCGACTTCATCGGGTGCTTGATTGTGCAGGAAATCATGCTGGAGTCGTTCGCTGTGGCGAGCTATGGCCGCGTGGGCAAGGTGGCGCCGGGCAGCCTGGGAGCGACGTTTGCTGCGATCGCCGCGCAGGAGGAAGAGCACATCGACCACGCGATGGAGATTCTGCGAACCGAACGGGACCGCGACGTGCAGGGATTCGATGACAAGGTCTACCGACTGCACCTGGAGGTGATGACCACCCTTGCGAACATGCTGGCGAAAGACTGCAGCGACGGTCATTGCGAGGTTTGCCAGGGAAGCTGCGTGAAGCCGTCGCTTCCCCACGTGAGCCTGAGCGCGGCTGAGCTGCGGGGCGCATCGCTGCGGCAGTATCTGAACTCGCTCGACATGCTGGGATTGCCCGGGGAGGTCACACTCGCATGGGTGACTCAGTTGCCGGTGTAACCGCGAGGGCGCGCGCTGCTGGGGCTTGATTATCCCGTCGACTTTGCCCTGATCGGACACCAGGACAGTTGGAGGGCCGCGTGGGATGTGTTGAGCTTCTTGCGTGGGGCCGAGCGCGCGCCAATTCCTGAGAACGAGATCAGGGACATCCTGCCCTGGATTCCGCCGCGGCCGGTTTGCCACGTTGAAGTCGGGTCGACCGCGGGCGGAAAGGCTCGAGGCGTGTACATCGATTCGTTCATTCCGCCTGACTGCCTGGAGAACACGCACGCGCACGAAAACATTGCCCGCGTTCGCCGTGCCGCCGCGTGCGCGATCAAGGCGGGAGCGCGGGTCGTGAGCCTGGGGGGATTCAGCTCGATCCTGATCGAAGGCAATTTCGAATTGCTGCCGGAACGACGCGACACGGTGTTTACGACCGGCAACACGCTGACGGTTGGATTTGTGGTTCAGGGAATCAAGCGGATGTGCTCGCTTGAGGGCCGGAGGCTGCACGAATCGACGCTGCTGATTGTAGGGGCTACGGGGGATGTGGGTTCCGGCTGCGCGCGGTGCCTGGCGCCGCTGGTGAAACGCGTTGTGCTCTATGCGCGCAATGCGGAGCGGCTCCGCAGGCTGGCAGCCGAGTTGCGAGCCATGGCAGTTGATGTCGAGATTGCGACGGATCTCGAGGAGATTGCCGAACGGGCAGACGTGGTGATCTGCGCGGCCAGCCTGGCCTCCCCGTCGCTGCTGCTGAATTCCACCGCCCCCGGCGCGTTGATCTGCGACGCTGGGTATCCGAAGAATCTGTCGCCAGTTGCGAGCGACGCCACGGTTTTTTTCGGGGGATTGGGCCAAGTCGCAGGGGGAATGTGTTTTGCGCCGGATCTGCGAGGAGTGCTCAACCGGCATCCTTTCCCGGACGTGGTGCACGGCTGCCTGCTGGAGGGGATGGCGCTCGCCCTGGAGAGACGATTTGAGCCTTTCTCAGAGGGGAGGGGCCGCATTACCCCGGAACGGGTTGCGGAGATGGAGCAGATCGCCGGGCGGCACGGGATTCATCTCGCTCCACTCTACAACGCCGATGGTGCGCTGGAGTGCCGGTTTGCGGCTTGCCCCGAAGGGGATCACGGGCCGCACGCGGCAAACATCCCTTCCGCCGCGTGAACAGCGGTTGCGGGAGCCCTAATCATAAGAATTGTTAAACGCGCTACAGAGGGGGACCAGCTGTGCGAGACTTGGGACCGTAGGGCTGTCCGGGCATGAACACAACGCTAGGCAAGGAACTGGACGCACAGGAGAAGACCAAGCAGCTGTCCCTGCTGCTGGTTGATGATGACGCCGAATTGTGCGGCATGATGCGGGAGTTCTTTGCGCAGACCGGGCATCGCCTGGAGTGTGCTTACAACGGACGCGAAGGTTTGAGTTGCGCACTGAATGGCGCGCACGACCTGGTGATTCTGGATGTGATGCTGCCGGTGCTGGACGGATTTGGTGTGCTGACTCAATTGCGGCGACGGAAGGCCGTGCCGGTGATCATGCTGACGGCGCGGGTGCAGCAGCAGGACCGGATTCAGGGCCTGGATGCCGGCGCGGACGACTATCTTCCTAAACCATTCGATCCCGATGAGTTGCTGGCGCGGATTCGCGCGGTGCTGCGGCGTACAGAGGCGCGGATTCCGGCGGCGGTTGAGGCATTGAGCATCGGAGCGATCCGGTTGAATCCCACGACGCGCGAGGTGTGGAGTTCGGGCGTGCCTGTGGAACTGACGGAGATGGAGTTCGACCTGCTGGAGATGCTGATCCGCTCGGCGGGCAGGGTGGTATCGCGCGACGAGATCACCGCGGCACTATTCGAGCGCGAGGCGACCCCCTACGATCGCTTTCTCGACGTGCACATCAGCCATTTGCGCAAAAAGCTGGAGGGCGGACGCCGGCTCATCCGCACGGTGCGCGGGGTAGGGTATATTTTCGCAGGAGCGAACTGATCCTGTGCGGCTGCGATCTCTCTTTGTTGGAACTCTTCTCTCGATCGTTGCGATCCTGGCGCTCTCGTTCCTGGTGTTCCGCGCCATCTCGGATCGCATGCAACGGATGACGATCGATCCCACCTTCGAGCGTTTCGACGAATTGCAACTCGACAGCCTGCGGACGGCGTACGAGAGCGGCGGCCCCAAGGGCCTGAGAGCCTACGAAGACCGGCTGGATCATATCTTCAGGGGATCTCACTACCTGGTCGACGCGACCGGCATGGATCTTGTGACAGGAGAGAACCGGTCGAGTTTGCTGCCGGCGCCGCCGGCCACCAGGTCGCGCATCCGCGTAAACGGCCACTGGCTGATCGCGCATCGTTCGCAGGACGGCAAATACTGGTTTGTCGCGGTGGGCTTGCTGGGCAGGCTGCACATCTGGACCTTCCTCCCCTATTACTTTCTCGTGATTGGCGCTATTGCCGTGGTGTTCTGGCTGGCTGCAGTGGGAGTGGTGATTCCACTGCGCAGAATTGCGAATTCGATCGCATCGTTCGGGCAGGGCAATCTTTCAGTGCGAGTAAAGACCGATCGTCCCGACGAGATTGGGCAGTTAGGGCGTTCGTTCAACCAGATGGCAGAGCGGCTGGAGCGGCTGATTGTGAGCGAGCGACGGCTGCTGGGCGACATCTCGCATGAGCTACGGTCTCCGCTGGCGCGCCTGAAGTTTGCGGTGAAGCTGGCGCGAACTTCGCCCGACAGCAAGGCGGCGATCGACCGCATCGAGAAGGACGTTGATCGGATTGCCTCGCTGGTTTCAGACATTGTGGAGATCACATTTGTAGAGGGCGATCCAGCGCTGCGCAGCGCTGGATCGGTGCGGATCTCAGAGGTCGTGGATGAAGTGGTGCGCGACTGCGCGGTGGAAGCCGAGGCGCGCGGATGCCGCATCGAACTCGCGGGCGAATGCGACGGCGAGGTGTTGGGAAGCCGCGAGCTGCTGCGGCGCGCGATCGAAAATGTTTTGCGCAACGCGATTCGCTATTCGCCGGAAGGCGCTCCCATCTCCCTGTCGGTTGCGGAGAAGGAGCAGGCCGTGGTGATTGTGGTTCGCGATCATGGACCGGGCGTTCCAGAGGACTCGCTGGCGCGCATCTTTGACCCATTCTTCCGCGTGGAAGAGGCGCGCGATACGAACGGCGGCGGGTCGGGACTGGGACTGTCGATTGCGAAACGCGCCGTGCAGGCACACCACGGATCGATTGCCGCGGAGAATGCGGGCCCAGGGTTGCGGGTAAGTCTGTCCATTCCGCTGATCGGCGTTGCCGTTGCACGATAGGCGCGCAAATCTTCGCGTTGCTTCAAGTGAGATAGCGCACAAACCCGCGTAAAATGGGCCGATTTACATTTCTTAAGCTTCGATCTTGACAGCGCTGCCGTTTAATCATCCTAATGCCTCCCTCCAACGGGAGAATTCATTGAGGCATTCGAGGAGATACTCGTGAAGCGTCTTTCTTATTGCGCACTGATACTCGCCCTCTTGTCTGCCCCTGCGTTCGCGGCAAAGACATCGCAAACGGTGAACTTTCCTGATGCAGTAACGGTTGGAAGCACTCTGTTGCCCGCCGGCGACTACAAGGTGACCTGGGACGGCACCGGATCGAACGTGCAGGTAACCCTCGAGCAGAAGGGTGCGGGGCACCCGGCCACGGCCACGGTGACTGCGAAGGTTGTGGACCAGAAGAATGGGCACAACGGATACGTAGTCAACAGCAAGGGCGGAGTGAACACGGTGGAGACCCTGCAGTTCAACAAGTTTGATGTGGTTCTGAGCGGCACGACGGCACACGGCGAATAGACCTCGGATTGCATGGGGCCGTTGCCCGCCTCTGGGGCCTTTCACTGACTTTCTCACTCTGTGAGCCTTCCGAAACCCTCCTCCGGTCTTCCGGGGGAGGGATATTTTTTGAGGGGGGCGGCCGGGTGTGGAGAATGCGAGGACCCGGTATCGGCCGGGGCGGTTTGGTATTCAAGTCAATTCCGGGTATACTGGAACTTCGGCAAGCCGCGGGGCGGTGTGTCTTTGTGCGCCCCTCTCAGCTGGTTTGTCCCGCGCGGAAAGCGATGGGATGGCCGGGCGAGTCAGACATGAGTCGCCCCGAGTGCTGCGGCAGCACGATACAGCAAAGGATTTGGAGCAGAAGTCATGGCACAGGTTTGTGATGTTTGCGGCAAAGGTCCGCAGTTCGGTAACAACATTTCTCACGCGCACAATGTGTCGCGCCGGCGTTGGAACGTCAACCTGCAGGCTGTGAAGGCGCTGGTGAACGGAAATGCCAAGCGCATTCGCGTGTGCACCAGCTGCATCAAGGCGGGCAAGATCGCCAAGGCATAAGCTTGGCTTGAAGGAACGAAACCCCGTCTTCGGACGGGGTTTTTTCTTGGTTCTCCTGAGGGGGCGAGAGCAAATGGCGGCCGATGCATTAGGATGGCGGGGATTCGAAGGAGAGTCCGCATGAATCGTCGTAAGTTTACGCAAGCGCTGGCCACGGCTGTTTTGGCCGCGGGGACGCCCGCGCTTCCGGCCGCCGCATCGGAGAAGCCGCAGGAAAAAGGTGGGCAGCAGGAGACGCCGTTTCCCCTGTCGGTGATGCTGTGGACGGTGTTCAACGACCTGCCGTTCGATCAGCGCCTGGCGAAGGTGGCGGAAGCAGGCTACAAGAACGTGGAGTTGGTGGGGGAGTACGGCAAGTGGAGCGATGCCGATTTCGAGAGCGCCAACGCGGCACGGAAGCGGCTGGGGATCAGCTTTGACGCCACCGCGGGCCTGAAGCACGGTCTGGCCGACCCCGCGAGCCGCGACGCTTTCCTCGCGGAGTTGGAAAAGGCGCTGACGCCGATGAAGACGCTTGATTGTCCGGCCATGATCGTGCTTTCGGGGAACGTGGTCGAGGGGCTTTCGCGCAAGGAGCAGCATGAGAGCTGCATCGATGGACTGAAGCGCGCAGTGGCGCTGGTCGATGGCAAGCAGATTGCCGGCGAGCCGGTACGGCTGCTGCTGGAGTGCATCGATCCGGAGGAGAACCCACGGTATTTTCTGCAGTCGGCCGCGGAGGCGATTGAGATTGTGCGCGCGGTCAATCATCCGCAGGTGCAGTTTCTCTACGACATGTTTCACGAGCAGATTGCGGAGGGAAACCTGATCGAGAAGCTGGAGAAGAACATCGATGTGATCGGTCTGATCCATGTGGCCGATGTGCCGGGGCGGCATGAGCCGGGGAGCGGCGAGATCAACTACGACAATGTTTACCGCAAGCTGGCGGAGTTAAAGTACCAGCGCGTGGCTGCCATGGAGTTCAAGCCACGGGGGGACGCCGTGGCGGCCTTGAAGAAGGCGCGCGAAGGCGTGCATGCGGCCGTGCGTGGACTAAGGAGCGCGGCTCGCGTGAGATGAAGCACGCGTCGCGGAGTGTCGCTATTCGCCTCGCAACGCGCGCATGGGATCGATGGAAGCCGCTCGCAGTGCGGGCAGGCCGGAAGCCGCGACCGCCAGCAGCAAGACGCAAGCCGCGGAAACCGACATGACCAGGGGATCGAACGGACTGACGCCGAAGAGCAGGGAGCGCAAAAGTCCCGCTGCTGCCGCGGCTGCGGCAAGGCCGATGATGCAGCCGATCACTGCGAGTTTGGCGCCGGACTGCAGCACGAGCGTCATGATGGCGCCGCGCTGGGAGCCAAGGGCCATGCGGATGGCCATCTCCTGCACTCGCGACGCTACGGAGAAGGCAATCACGCTATAGATGCCGAGCACCGCGAGCAAAACGGCGGCAAATGCGAAGCTCCCGATGAGCACCGTATTGAAGCGGCGAGGGGCTTCAGTTTGCGAAACCGCCTGCTCCATGGTCTGCACCTGTGTAAGCGGGAGCAAGGGGTCGAGGGATCGTACGGTGGAGCGCATCGCATTTTCCATCTGCTCAGGGGGGAGCGAAGAGCGAAGTACGATAAAGCCGCCGTTGCCATTGAGGTCGGATGGGGAAGCCAGGGAGCCGGCGTCATCTTCCGCCTGGTCGACGGGGGTGTAGTACTGCTCTTTCGAGGGCTCGTCGGGGGAAGCGAGCTTGGTGTCGGCGACTTCTCCGACTACGGTGAGCCATGGGGTCTGCATTTCCGGCGTTCCGAGGCGGAGGTGCTTGCCGAGCGGGTTCTGGCCCGGCCAAAAGTGCTGCGCCAGCCTGTGATTCACGA
Source organism: uncultured Acidobacteriota bacterium (assembly GCA_963744185.1). Classification (GTDB taxonomy): domain Bacteria; phylum Acidobacteriota; class Terriglobia; order Terriglobales; family Acidobacteriaceae; genus Telmatobacter. The sequence continues at coordinate 345,428 of CAVUSR010000009.1, forward strand.
TGAGAACGAGCTGCGACCCATGCCGGTCGGCCGGGGTAAAGAGGCGACCGCGCAACAGCGATATTCCCATGGCGGGAAAGAAGTCTCCGATGACCTGGGAAACGGTCGCCAGGTTCATGTCCGCCCCCTTGGGCGGGGTGTAGCCCTCCACCACAAAGGTCTGATTGTTGTTGTTGTTTCCCGCCGGCAACAGGCTGGTAAGACCGGTTGCGGTAACGCCCGGCAGCGCGTTCAGGCGGGCGAGCAGCTCACGGTCGAAGGTATCGATCTGCGATTGCTTTTCGTACTGCTTCTGCGGCAGGGAAAACGCTGCCGTAGTTACGTTCTGCGGGCGGTAGCCGAGATCGACGGAGCGCATCTTGTCGAAGCTGCGTAGCAGGAGGAAGGATGCAGTGAGAAGAACGAGGGCAATGGCAATTTCAGCAACCACCAGGGTCGATCGCAGACGGGCATGACCGCCGCCTTCGGACCCGCTTCTGCCGCCCTCCTTCAAGTTGGCGTTCACGTTGGTGCGCAAAGCGGCAAAAGCCGGAGCAATGCCGCACAACATGCCGGTGATTACTCCCAGCAGGAGAGCGAATGCGACCACCTGCCAGTTGAGACCGATCTCGCTGATGCGCGGAAGACTCTCGGGCAGCATGCTCTTGCCCACCTGGAGCGCGACCGCAGCCATGATCAGGCCGAGGGCGCCCCCACTGAGGCTGAGAACCAGGCTCTCCAGGATGGCCTGGCGCAAGAGCGCTGCCGCACGCGCGCCGAGTGCCAGCCGCACGGCAATCTCACGCTGTCGCCGGATTGCACGAACCAGCATAAGGCCGGCGAGATTGGCACAGGCAATCAGCAGCACCACGGCGACGGCGAGAAACAAGCGTGCGCAGGAGAGGCTTGGCCTGCTCCGTACTATCCAGCTGGAGGGAGCGAACAACCGCGCTAATGTGGAGGTTTGCCATCATGGCGGGGTAACCGCGCATGATCTCCCGCGCCACGGTCTCGGCATCGCTCTGGGCCTGCTGGGCGGAGACGCCAGGCTTGAGTCGGCCGACCATCTGATAGCTCCAGTTGGCCGCGGCCGATTCAGCCAACTCCCCTGGCGTGAAGCTCAGCGGCACCCACAATTCAGAGCGGTTAAGCTGGCCGGTGATCAAGGGGAATTCAAAATTGCGCGGCATCACGCCGATTACGACGAACGGTTTGCGATCGAGCAGAATCTTGGTTCCCAAAATCTGCGGGTCGCGGTGAAAGCGTCCGACCCAGGTTGAGTAGCTCAAAACCGCCACCTGCTGGCTATGTTCGACTTCGTCGTCGGTGAAGAATCGTCCCAGAAGAGGGTTGACCCCGAGGGCCGAAAACACCCCCGCGCTCAGGCGCGAAGCATTCACCTGTGCCGGTTCGCCGGCTCCGGAGAGCTCGTACCCCGCGCCCTGGTACCCGCCGAGAGCTGAAAATCCGTGGGTCTCGCGGGTGTAAGCACGGATGTCGGGAACGGTGACGCCGACCTCATTGTTGCCTCCGATATTCACTCCCTCGAGACGGTCAGACAAAACCATGAGTCGCCCGGAGTCGGGGAAGGGCAGCGGCCGCAGCAATACTGCCTCTACGATGGAGAAGATGGCCGTGGTTGCGCCGATGCCAAATGCAAGCATGAGAACGGCTGTGATCGCAAAGCCGGGTGACTTGAGCAGCTGCCGGATCACAAAGCGAAAATCAGAGCGCAATTTATGCATGAGGCATCTCCTGAGGCGAACTTGGGCTAAAGAGGCGGGTGCATTTGTCCCGCCAAAGTGCCGCGACTTAAAGCTATTGGAATGAGGCGCAAAGTCCGGATTCTCGGGGACCGCAATGTTCACTCGCGAGATTTCTGTCCGCAAATGAACACGATCGCCCGGCTCCGCGTCTCGCCAATAAGATACGGAGATCGCGGCGATGAAGTTCAACGAAAGCGGATGCTTTGTGGCGGAGGACCGTTTAGTGCAACATGGCGATCTGCAGCTCTTCTTTGGTGTAACGGGGCGTGATGTGCTGGGAGCAGTTCCAGTCGAAACCCACGACGTGGAGCACAAAGATGCGCTCGATGCGGGCGCCAGGTTCGGGAATCATTCGCGATTCGAGGTCGCGGTCTTGCCCGGGCTCGAGAATCTGCGCGTGGCCGATAATCTTGAGGCGAGTGCGGCCCGGGTAGTCCATCAGGAAGAGGGCGAAACGGTCGTTGACGCTCAGGTTTCCGGTAGTGATGTACTGCTTGTTGCCGGCGTAGTCCGCGAAAGCGAGGGTGTTTTCATCGAGCACGGAGAGGAAGCCGATCGGGCCGCCGCGGTGCTGGATATAGGGCCAGCCGTCGGGAGTCACCGTGGACATGTAGAAGCTGTCGCGCAGAGCGATGAAGTCTGCCTCCTCCCGTCCCAGGCCGCGCTCGCCCACTCCGGCGGCGGCCATTCGCTCATAGGCCGCGCGCGATCCGTGCTGCCGCTGAAGGTCTTTTACGGGTTCGGAAAACAGGATATCTGCAAAGGACTGGGACACGGCACGCGCTCCTATCGGCGAATCCACCTAAGATGAGATATCTGAGGGTCGCGGAAGTTTCATGTTACGCCGGGTTTCAGGGTTCGAATTTGATATAGATTGCGTTCCAGAATGGCCAGCCCCGGCAGGGAATCCACCCGGCCGGGGCTGTCGTTTGCTGCCCCAACGACAAAACCCTGTCATCGGGGACTCAGTTTTCGGCAAAAGGACCTGTAAGCCGAATTCTGTCGTGTGCGGTCATTCCTCTAGGCGCCGCGTTGCCGCGGACACTCATCAGCGACCTACCCGGAGGTTTCGACGCATTCCGGAACCGTCTGAACGCATCGGGCCGATGCGCAGCGCCGCCTGGTCCCTGGCAAACGCTTCCCTCCCTATTTGGTCTTGCTCCATGTGGGGTTTACCCTGCCCCCGGCCTTACGGTCGGAGCGGTGCGCTCTTACCGCACCATTTCACCCTTACCGGACTGGCCAAGTCCAAAGACCGGACCAGGTCGGCGGTATCTTTTCTGTGGCACTAGCCGTCCACGGGCCTTGAAGCCCGCGTCCCGGACGTTATCCGGCACACTGCCCTGCGGAGTTCGGACTTTCCTCCCCCGGCGCCCGCCGTAGCGGGTCCGGCAGCGACCGCCCGGTCCTCCTGCCAGACCCTAGTTTACCGCGATACAGGCTTTAAAAGAGAATCCTTTACCCGAGCAGAGCGATCTATCGGCACATGGGATTCAAAGGGCTAAGATGGCTCCGGCGAGGTTCGACGTGGACCGGCTCAGCCTTTCCCGTCAACCTTCTCAAAGGAGACTCGGAATGAAAATTGTCGCTTTGATTGCCCGCCTGCTGCTGGGGGCCATCTTTGTTTTCTTCGGTTCCAACCTGATGTTTCACTTTCTGCCTACGCCACCTCCTCCCCCCGGGCCGTTGGCCAACTATATGAACGGGCTGTTTGCCTCCCACTACATCGAGTTCATTGGATTCTTCCAGGTGCTTGGAGGCCTAATCATGCTGATCGGCCGCTTTGTTCCGCTTGGGCTCGTGATCCTGGCTCCGATCATCGTAAACATCCTGCTCACGCACTTTCTCATGGCGCCTTCCGGCATTCCGCTGGCGCTGATTGTCACGCTGCTCTGGTTCCTGGTCTTCTGGCACGTCCGGTCCGCGTTCACCGGCGTCCTCTCGGCGAAGGTTGCGTGAGGATCGCCGGGCGACAACTGAACTCGCGCCTCACTACAATCGAAGCTGAGCGATGATTGAGTATCTCTACCTCGGACGTGTGCCGTATGCGGACGCCCTGCGGCTGCAGGAAGAACTGGTGGAATTCCGGCGTGAGGGCCGCGTCGGCGATGTGCTTCTTCTGCTCGAACACCCGCCGGTGCTGACGCTGGGCCGCCACGCCAACCGCGCGAACGTCCTGGCGTCGGATGAACTGCTGGCTTCGCGCGGCGTCTCGCTGCACCAGATCAACCGCGGCGGTGACGTAACGTATCACGGACCGGGACAACTCGTCGGGTATCCGATCTTTGATTTGCGCGGTCTGGAGCGATCCGCAGGCGGCCGTATGGGGCCGGTGGATTTTGTGCGCGAAATGGAAGAAGCGCTGATCCGGCTTTGCGCGGTCTACGGCGTGCGCGCGCGGCGCATCGCTGGCCTTACCGGAGTGTGGGTGGCTGCCGAAAGCAATACGGAAGCAATGAACGCGCGCAAAATTGGGGCCATCGGCATTCACGTATCACGGGGAATCACGTCGCACGGGTTTGCGTTCAACGTAACGACGGATTTGCGCGACTTTAGCCTCATCAATCCCTGCGGGATCACAGACAAGCCCGTGACCAGCCTGGAGCGTGAGACTCCCGACCCGAAACAACTGCCAGATCTGGAACACATCGCCAACCAGGCAGCGCGCCAATTCGGGAATGTCTTCAAGCAGCGGATGCTGGCGGTTGAAAGCCTCGAGGCTCTGCGGGCGGCAGTCGCGACGAGGCCGAAGCGGGACGACAGCGAAACGGGAGAACGAAGATTTCCCGCCGAGGACACGCCGCTGCGGATGCCCGAAGAGATTGAACGCCTCCGTGGTGGCACCCCAGGCACCAAGCAGGCTTGAGCCTGTCGTCAAAGCGCGCTGCCGAAAGATGGTTGCCTTCGGCGGGCGGCACACTTCGACATTTATAATCCGGCTGGACCCGGGCGCGTACCGACGGCTCGCAACGCGGAGAAAACCTTCATGCCGACTGACGTAGTGATGCCCCAAATGGGCGAATCGATCTTTGAGGGCACCATCACCAAGTGGCTGAAGAAGGCCGGCGACGCGGTTCAAAAGGATGAGCCGCTGTTCGAGATTTCGACCGACAAGGTGGACGCAGAGATTCCTTCCCCGGTGACGGGGGTACTCGAAGACATCAGGGTGGCCGAAGGCGAGACCGTCGAGGTGAATACCGTGGTGGCAGTTGTTGCGGAAGGAACTGCGGAAGCCGCTCCACCGAAGGCTGTGCAACCGGAGCCGAGTTTCAAAGCTCAGCCCCAGCCCTCAAAGCTAAAGCCGCTTGCATCTGGAAGCGCGCCCGAGGCGCAGTTGGCCCCACCGCAGGTGCAGTTGGACTCACCGCAGGGGTCGACGGTGGCGGTCGTGATGCCGCAGATGGGGGAGTCGATTTTCGAAGGCACGATTACGAAATGGCTCAAGAAGGCCGGCGACACGGTGCAAAAGGATGAGCCGCTTTTCGAGATTTCGACGGACAAAGTGGACGCGGAGATTCCTTCGCCGGTTTCGGGTGTACTCACCGAAGTGAAGGTCGGCGAAGGCGAGACGGTCGAGATTAATACAGTCGTCGCGGTCATCGCTGGAAACGGCTCGGGAGTTACCGCAGTCGCACAATCAGACGGAAGCCCGAGCGAAGCTGTGCCGCAGGGTGAGGCGGCGGCCCGCGTGCAAGCGCCTCCTTCCCCTGCATCCATGCCCGGACCGGCGGAAGAAGGAACTCCGGAGCCGGATTCCAGCAAGGAAACCACCCGTTCTTCTCCATTGGTGCGTCGTATGGCACGCGAGCACAAGCTTGACCTGCGCCGGATCAACGGTACCGGTTCCAGAGGGCGCATCTCGAAAGAGGATGTACTGGCATACATGAAGAATGGCGGTGCGCAGGCACGACTGGCGGACGAGGCAACACCGGCGCCAATGGCCCCACCGCAGGCGTTGGGCAAGCTCGAGCCGCTGAGCCGTATGCGCAGCATCATTGCGCAGCGCATGGTGGAGAGTCGCCACACCAGCCCACACGCTTACTCCGTTTACAAGGTGGACATGACGCGTGTGGTGCGCATGCGCGAGCGGTCGAGAACCGCGTTCGAGCAGCGCAATGGAATAAAGCTCACTTACATGCCGTTCATCGCGGCCGCGGCCGTCGAGGCATTGCGCCGCTTTCCGATCGTGAACGCGTCGCTCGAGGGCAATGCCATTCGCTACCACGAGAACATTCATCTCGGGATCGCGGTGGCGCTGGAGTGGGGATTGATCGTGCCTGTGATCCGGGAGGCGGAACGCCGGAGCTTCCGCGATTTGGCCGTGGCTATCGTTGACCTTGCGGAGCGCGCGCGCACCAAGAAGCTGAAGCCCGAAGAAGCGTCGGGGTCCACTTTTACCCTGACCAACTCCGGCCTGTTTGGCGGCGAATATGGAACGCCGATCATCAATCAGCCTGAATCGGCCATCCTGGCGATCGGCGGCCTGCACAAGGAGCCGGTAGTACTCACGGACGCGGAAGGCAATGATACGATTGCGATCCGCTCCATGCAGCAGTACTGCCTGGGATTCGATCACCGCATCATCGATGGCGCCGATGCCGGGCGGTTCATGACCGTCTTCAAGGATGCGCTGGAGAGTTGGAATACCGCCGCTGAGTGACGCCGGACGATCCCTGCGCACCGCTTCTGCGCCGTATTGCATCACAAGAATAGTTGCGACACGAGGTCAGCGCTTGAAAACCTGGCAGAAGACTCTCATCCTCTTTGGTATCACGTTACTCATTGGCGGCATTTACCTGTTCATCGTATTCAAGAACCGGCAGAATCCGGGGGTAGCGACCAAGCAGCCGCCTCCCCTGACCGCCGACCAGGTAGCCGTCGATCGCCAGGAATTTCCGCAACACTTCGAAGACGTCAAAGATCTCGAGGGCAAGAGCGTGTGGATGAGAAGCGGCTATTCCATGCCCTACTATCCTTACGCCGGCGGCCGCGTCGAGTTTACGAAACAGGTAGGCCTGATTCCGCCCGATCAGAAGCTCGACGTCAAGAAAGTCATCAAGACCGTAGTCCCAGCGTCAATTCGCGACAACATTGAGCACGGCGACCGGCAGGCGATGGTGGTGTTTTCGCTGCCGGACCAAAAGGAATTGTTTGCAACGCCAGTGGGCTTCCTGAGTGGCCCGATCGAGGAGCATTATTACGACGACATGCTCTTTTTCTACGACGATCCGCACACGATTTACAGCAACTGGACGAAGGATGTGTGGGCGGCGATTGACGCACACCAGGTGAAGCCGGGGATGAGCGAGTTGCAGACGCGGGCGGCAATCGGCATGCGCGCGCAGCCCGACGGCCAGATCGAAGGCAACCGCACCGTTGACTACGACGTGAATGGTAAACACACCGTGGTGACGTATCTCCACGACAAAGCGACGACCATTCAGAACCAGTGAACCGCCGCCCGATCTTGCTGTCAGTCGTGCTGATCGTCGTGACGATGAGCGCGGGGCTGGCGATTCGATTTGTTCACCTGGGCCTGCCTCCATCTCTGGTAAAGTACGGCGGATCGGCGCTGTGGGCCATCGTGATCTACTGGCTCACATCTTCCGCTCTGCCCGCGCCACGCGTGCCTGCCTCGGCTCTGATCGCTGGTTGCGTTGCGGCCGCAGTGGAGTGCTTCAAGCTGTATCATGCGCCCGCACTGGACGACTTTCGCCACACCGTTGCGGGCGCTGTGTTACTGGGCCGCATTTTTTCGTTCGCTGACATCCTCGTTTATTGGCTTGCGATCGCGATCGCTGCGAGTTTTGACGTCTTGATGCGCAGGCATCAATAGGGTCGGGGTCGCACGACTCTTGCCTCATCGATTTGCTTCATCTTGGTGATATGAACCACGAAGTTTTCCTTGGCAAGCAGAGACATCAATTCAAAGACTCGAAAGCCATCGCCCGTTACATCGGAGCGACGAAAGACGCCCGGGTCCGTCTCGACAACTTCGCGGCCTCCACTCAGGTTGCTGATAAAGATATCCGCGTCGTGCAAACTTGGCGAGATGCCTGATTTCCCGGTGGTTATGGCTTCGGCCACATAGCTGTGGAAGAGCTTTGGCCAATAGCGTGCGAGCAGGTCGGTGCCGGCGAAAACATCGGCCCACACCACCTGTCCGTCGACAGCGACCACGACGCCCACCGCGCCTTTGCTGCGCAACTCGCGCAAAATCTCATGTTCGCCTTCGATGCCGCCGTATTGCGTAACCAGCCTGGCCACGGGAGGGCTCGCGAAGACCTTCGCATACGAAGTGGTACTCGGCGGTGGCGCCGCACCGGCGGCGGAGAGGTTGGTTACCATCTTTGCATTCGCGGCGCCGACGTTCTCCCACACGCGGCTCTGGTTGTGTTCCGCCATGGCCGGAATGCGAACGCTGGGCTGCGCCATCTGCACGCCCATCGAGCCGAAGCTGGCGGTCGACGCCACCCAGCGCCCCGGCTCGACGCAGAAGACGCCGAGATCGATGGGGTCCGATTTTGGCGGCACAATGCGATCGGCGCCAATCACGCGGTCCTGCTTGCCGCCGGTGACGATCTCGCCCGCGAGAAGGAGCAGCGGCCGGTCGGAATTGTTGGTGAGCACCAGGCGGTTGACTTCAGCTCCGCCGCGGCGCGGGGGCACGGCCTGGCCGGGGCGCACGAGTCCGCGCTCCTCGCCTGCCTCGGTCACCGTAACCTGTCCGCTGCGGATGCCCTCATCGAGCGTCAGCAATTGCGAGGCGTCGTTGGAGTGGTCGGCAACCACCGGAAAGAGCGCTAGATTCCCGCGCACGATCGGAGCCAGGACCTTGTACGGACGCGGCTCGACAGGGCCGCCGGCTGATGAAACGGCGGAAAACAGTACGAGCATGGCTGCAATCAGGCTCGTTGGCCAGATAAGTGAGCGCGCTGTCCTCCCTGCTTTGAATAGGTCGCGGTTACCTACGCGTTGCTTTCTATGTCGGTCCTCGAGTGTCAAACTCATCGTGAATCTCCTGCAGATGGCTTCTTCCATCTCGCAGGAAGAACGCGGGAGATCGCGTAGCTTGCAAAAGAATTTGCTAGTATCGGAGCGAATGCCGCCGGAGGGCTCGAGCGCGGAGGATGTTTCCTCATTGGCGACGCAAGTCCGCGCCGCTATCGAGCTGCGCTACGAGGAGTCTGGTGCGGCACGCTACGACATCAAACAGGCGGCGTTCGGGCACTATGTGGCTGCCGTGGTCGCGCGATACGGAACGGAATTTGGCAACGCCGAAAGGGTGGCACTGGTGCAGTCGCTCCGTCTCGAGGAGTTAGTACTGGCGCGCGCCTGTTCGGCAGGGAATGACGTGGCCTGGGGAGACTTCCTGGCCCGATTCCGCGACGAGATGTACCGGGCGGCGGTGCAGATCACGAGAGACGAAGCCACCGGGCGCGAACTCGCGGACGGGCTTTATGCCGAGCTGTACGGATTGCCCAACCAGGACGGCCGCCGCATCTCCAAGCTGAATTACTACATGGGCCGCGGTTCGCTCGCAGGATGGCTGCGCACCGTGCTTGCCCAGCGGCACGTTGATCGCTGCCGCTCGCAAGCGAGGGATGTAAGCCTCGACGAGCAACTGGAATCGGGTGTGGCCTTCGCGGCGAAAGCCGACAATTCCGAACTCTATCCGGATGACCGGGTGGCAGAGGCGGTCGGAAAGACCCTCGCTGAACTGAACAGCGAGGACCGCTTGTTGCTGGCGTCATATTATCTCGACCGCCAAACGCTTGCCGCGATTGGAAGGCAATTGGGCGTGCACGAGTCCACCGTGAGCCGGAAACTGGAGAAGCTCACCGGCACGATCCGGAAAAGGATTCACAAACGACTGCGATCGAACGGAATGGATGAGCGAAGGTGTGCCGAAATCCTGCAGGAAATCGACGTGCGGGATTTAAATATCAATGTGGAGCGGAACCTGCGGCAAGAAAAGAAAACCGCAACGTTCTGAAGAAGAGATGGAACTCTGATTGACGCCGTTTGATTCCAATTCGTTGCAACGGGCACTGGCGGAAGGGGACGGTTCCCCGCACCCTGACGCCGATGTTCTGACCGCGTTCACGGAAGGTGCATTGCTGCCGCGAGAGAGGCAGGCTGTCCTGTCTCATCTCGCGTGCTGCGCCGTGTGCCGGCATGTGGTGAGCGCCGCGGATGCCGCCGCCGGGGAGTCACGCGAAGAAAAGCCATTCGTGGTGGCGCACCGGGTACGCCCTGCGTGGCGCGTGGCAATTCCGTCCCTGGCCGCGGCTGCAGCGATCGCTGTGGTGAGTACGATGGCGGTGCGTCACGCGTTGAAGCCACCCATCCAGAATCCGGCAGTAGCAACAAGAAGCGTGGCAGAGAAAGCGCCTCAACCCATCCTGCCGGTGCCCCAGCCCCCATCACAAAAGAAGCACCTTCCCCGCAAGGGTGCGCCCCTTTCGCCAGCGCTCACTCCAATACCGGGGTCAGCGCCGGCGACCGCCGCGGGAGGAACGAAATCGTACGAGACCCGGAATGCGGAACCGCAGCTTTCTGCTTCTGCCAACCGAACCATGGAACAGCAAAGGATGATGGCTCAGGCAATGCCGTCGATGGACGCGCTCGCGCACTCGGCGAGGAGCCGCGCGCTGGCGAGCGCAGCGATGATTTCAGTTCCCCGGGCGCGGTGGCGGATCAACGATCAGGGCCAGCCGGAACGCGCATTTATAGAAGGGCAGTGGCAACCTGTTCCGCCGACTGACAGCGCAAGGATGCGAGTAGTGTCGGAATCTGGCGGTGAAGTCTGGGTGGGCGGAGAGAAGTCTCAGGTCTTCCGTTCATTCGATAACGGCACCAGCTGGCGCCTTGTTTCTCTTCCCGAGAAGAATGGTACGGCTCACAGCATTGCTCACATTCAATTTGATTCCGCGCACGAAGTAACCATCGAGGCCGCTGACGGCACAAAGTGGACCACAACCGATGGAGGCGAATCGTGGAAATAGCCAGCGTTGGCGCCGCGGCGTCTTAGTGGCCTTCCGGAAGACATTTATAAAAGCTCCTGGGTTGCGACTTCGGCTGGTTCTTGTCATCACCGACCGCCGTCGGTTTAGAAGAGAACTTGAAATCGAGCACAGGATGCAGTTCAACGCAGTTCTGCGCCAATCCCGTCTGGCCGTGAGCAAAATCAAAGAAGAGAACGCCTGTCACATCCACTTCCACCGGGTTGGCAAGCGCGAAGAAACCAGCCTCCGGTCGCTTCGTGATCCCGTTCTGAAAGTCCGCCCTCGCCTGGACGATTGCGCCCCTCTTGAGCGACGTGCAAACTCCGACGCAGTGCGAATCGGGAATCTCGACCACCATCGTCTCCGGGCCATTCATGTCTTGAATCACGATGTGGAAGTCGTGATCACCAGTGTTCGCTTGGGCATCGAATTCAATCTTGTAACCCACCAGCCTGGCATGCACCGTATACGTGTGGGTTTCCGACGGGTTGCGGGTAAGCCCGCTCGTGGGAGCCGGAAAACCATAGAGTTGCTTCACCGTCGCCTCCTGCGGCGTGAAATCAACTTGGCGCGCCGCGGGATCCGACAGCGTTTTGATGTCCCAGCGTTCTTCTCCGCAGTTCTCGCAAGCGCCAACCCCGGCGGGCTGTGCTTCCTCGGTAGGCGCCGGCTTGGTCGGTTCCGTCGCTTGGCCTGATACTCGAACGGAAACCAAAACCAGGGCAAAAACGACAATCACGAGTCGGATTGCTGCGCGCATAATCAATCCCTCCGATGAACGACTCCAATGCCTCTGCGGGTGACAGACAAGACTATACTCCCCGCCAGGCATGTTAGCCGATTAAACTCATGGATCAATTCATTTCAGCAGGCGATCCTACTTCATCCTCAAAGCCGAGAGGTGACTAGCGGGCGACATCGATAACCAGGCGGGCTCGTCGATACAGAGCCATGTTGGCAGGTTCGGCAGCAACCTCCAAATCCATGTGATGCGGCGCAACTTCCGTCATGCGGGCTCCGGTCGCCTTCGCGATTGGCCAATCACTCGCGATCTGCAAATGTGAGGGGCAACCCGTCGGTACGTCCACATCGATCGTAAAGTGTCCCGGGTCAAGGTGAATGCCAACAACATGGGGCGCCTTGCTCGGCTCTCCCAGCAGAGGCCGACTCAATTCGGGAATAACCGTGAGCCCTCCTTCGAACGTGAGCTGGAGAGAACTGCTTCCACGCGGTACATCCACCAACATGCTTGCCATCGTCTGTTGGGGGTAAGATTCAATTTTCCCCATCACGACTTTACCGTTCATGGCAGCCCGAATCAGCTTTGCTCCCAGCGGCAAATCAGGACTGAACTCGAGCGAAAACGAATCGCCCCCATTGGCGATTGCAACTTCGATTGCATGATCGGTACGGTGCAACGCCAGAGAGACCGATGCCCGCGGCATCTGGAGGTGTTCGACGGCCACATCGCTCCAGTCCGCTGGAAGCCGCGGCGCGAAGCGTAGCCGATTCCCTGTCGAGTCCTTTTCGATGCCGAGTAGTCCCTCGACCGTTGCGGTCACAAACGCTGCCGAAGACCATGTCTGCTCAGGAACAGACTCGGCTTGCGCATGGAACAAATCACCCGCCAGCACCTCGTGCATATGACCCATCGAATCCATCGACGCCAGCGGCACCAGCGTGCCCCACAAACTCAGTGCGGTCACGGGCCGGTGTTCCGCCCAGAATGCGCGCGCCAGGTCAGCCGTCCCCAGCGGCCACACACTGCCCTTCGCATACGATCCCGCATCGTATCCCGGCGACCCAGCCCCGATGCCCCGTGTGCCCCAATCCGTCTGAAAGGCTGCGGACGCCAATTCATCCAGCACCACGCCGCGTTGCTCCTCGCTGAAGATGCGCATCGCAAGAGCTTCGCCCGGGCCGCTCCGGCGCTCGCGCATCGGTTGACCTGCCGTGTTATGGCCACTGATCCAGAACGATTGTTGCGCATCCCAGTAACGAATCGGAATTGCCGCCCGCGCCGCCTGCGCCGTGTGCCCTGCCTCCTCAGCAAGTGGCTTGTGTCCTGTCAGCGTGGCCAGTTGCGCCATCGCGTCGGCCGCCGACACCCAACTGGTCGAAAGCCCCAGGTCGTCTGACATCCTGTCCTGCTCATTCCCGCCTTCCTTGTCTGCAGGGATCTTCGGTAGGGCCGTCGCCGGATCAATCAGCGACCGACAGTAGTTGTAAGCGGCGGCAAGTTCGTCCCAATGCTCGCGCGCGAAATCTACATCGCCGGTGGAGCGAACATACCGGCCAACCGCGCCCAGAAACTGAAACGTGACGTCGACGTGAACAAACATGTAGGGATACTTGCCTGTCCAATCAAGGAACGCGGCGCTCTGCGACAGTTCATGCCAGATCATTCCCGACTTCTTGTCCTGGTAGTTCAGAATGAACTCGAGCTCGTCGCGCGCGTGTTTGCGATCACCGGCGCTCAGCGCTCCCTCGGCAGCAATCAAACCATCTCCGGCAAAGAACCAGTCGTACTGCGGACGCCGCGCCGCCCGGGTCGGTCCATACCCCGCCACAAATCCACACCCGATTCCACCATCGCAAACCCAGGCCTGCTTCAGGGCGATCTCCGCTAGTGCGAAAGCTCGGTTGACCTCCTCATCCGGTGTCTTGAGCAGGATCACCTCTTTTTTGAAGTCGTCGAGATTGGAGGTACCTTCGGCGTCCATCCGATCAAGGTTGTCCATCATGGAGCGAAGTGCAGCACCCAAGTCGGTTGCGTGAGCAGGGTTCAAGGCGACAAACACATTGGCCACGCCCTGAGCGTTGGGCCGAAGCGTAAAGCCTAGTTCGGCGCCCTCGGCTCCCTGTGTCGTCTGATTCACAATCTCGTCGTGCTCTGCGATATCGGGCGATCCCACGACCGCAGTGAACCCTTCCAGCGGTTCAGAGAGCACGAATCCATGCAGCGCTCCACTCCAGCTTGTACTTTGACCCCCAAGAGCAGCCGGCCACATCAGGTTCAGTACCGGCGTCGCATGTGCCACGATCTCCAGCGGACGTGCGCTTTGTACGGAATAGCTGATCACCGCGCCGGCCCTCTGGTCGAGCGCCACCAGCTTTTCCCGAACAACGAAATCGGGCCCGATATAGATGCGAGTGATTGCGTTGGGCTCATAGGCAATGCGGCTCAGAAAATCTCGCGCATCGAGCGCGGTGGATGCACCAGCCTGCCGAAACGAGACCCTGTACCCGCGCAGAACCTGGAATGGATAAATCCAGACTTCCAGGGCGTCCGAAGAGTAACCATCAATCAGCGCGCGTTCGCCGTGAGCCGCAAAGAAATGCCGCGCCGTCGCCGCATCCGATTTCAGCGTTGCACTTGCGTCCGACGGCAGTGCGTCACCCTCTCTTTGAGCAATTCCTGGATAGCTGGCAAGACCCAGACCGCAAACGATGACCGGCAATATAAAGCCACGCATTCCCAAGAAGACCCCCTCGCACCGTAGAAGCCGGGCAATTCAATACAAGCTGCTCCGTCAGTCAGCATAGCGCGCGTTAGCGAGCGAGCCTTCCGCGACGTCGCTTGCGGAGGCTGGCGCCCGGGGCAGTAGAATTCGTCCCAGTCAGCTCCACCAGGAGGATTCGCCCCGTGATACACACTCTTGTCTTCTCTCGGCGCACATTTCGCACGCTTTCGACGGCGGTCCTGGTCCGGAGAATCGCGATCTCGATGCTCCTGGTCATGACCTTGCAACAAACATTCGGTCAGGCGAGCGCCGGTTCGATGGCGGACCAGGAAAAAGCCGAGATGGCGGACAAAGTGCGCCAGGAATTTCTCCACGCGTGGAACGGCTACCGCAAATATGCGTGGGGACACGATGCCCTGAAACCGCTCAGTCATCGCCCCTTCGACTGGTATAGCCATTCGCTGCTGATGACCCCGGTCGACGGGCTCGACACGATGATCGTGATGGGGCTCAAGGAGCAGGCGGACGCGGCGCGCAAGCTTATCGATACCCAGCTCAACTTCGATCAGGATATGTACGTCAAGAGCTTCGAAATCGATATTCGCATGCTGGGAGGGCTCGTTTCCGCGTATCAACTCACCGGCGATAAGCGGCTTCTCGAACTGGCGGACGATCTGGGACGGCGCATGTTGCCCATCTTCAACTCGCCGACCGGCATGCCCTATGAGTATGTGAACCTGCACACCGGCGCGGTGCGCGGAGCGGAAAGCAATCCGGCCGAAATCGGCAGCCTCCTCATCGAGTACGGCATGCTCGGGCGGCTCACCGGTAAACCCATCTACTATGACAAGGCCAAACGCGCGGTGACTGCTCTGTATGAGCGCCAGTCGCCGATCGGGCTTGTTGGCCTGGGCATCAACGTCGAAACGGGCAAATGGACTGACACCTCGGCGGGCATCAACGGCGGTATCGATTCGTACTACGAGTACCTGCTGAAAGCCGCAATTCTGTTTGGTGACAAAGACTGCGAACGGATGTGGCGGCAGAGCCTTACGGCCATCAACAAGTATCTTGCCGATGAGCGGCCCGATGGCCTGTGGTACGGTCAGGCCGACATGAACACGGGAGTGCGCACCACCACAAATTACGGCGCGCTCGACGCATTCTTTCCCGCCGTGCTCGTGCTCTCCGGCGACGCGGATCGCGCCAGGCGACTGCAGGAGTCCGGCTATCGCATGTGGAACTTTGCGGGCATCGAGCCGGACAGTTTCGATTACGCAAAAATGAGCATCAATGGCCCCTCCTATCCCTTGCGTCCAGAGATTATCGAGTCTGCTTACTATCTCTACCATCAAACCCACGATGCAAAGTACCTGGCCATGGGCAAAACATTCTTCGATTCGCTGCTGAAGTATTGCCGCACGCCGGATGGATTTGCGGCTCTCGAGGACGTGCGCACCAAGAAGCAGGCAGACAGCATGGAAAGCTTCTTCTTCGCTGAGACGTTGAAGTATCTCTACCTGCTGTTTGCCCATCCCGATGCGCTGGACTTTGATTCGATCGTGTTCAATACAGAAGCTCATCCAATGCGGCGCGGTGTCGGCTTGCAGTCAACTTCCGCGACTGCGCCCGTAAGCCCTTAACAGCGTGCTGAGAAAACTCCCTCGGGTGGTAGGCCGAGGATTCATCCCGGGCATTAAAAGTGGGCGCTCCCTTACAATCCCATTGTGGTCTTGACACTGAAGCAAAAAACCTTAATTGTCGGTAAAAAAGGTCAGGTGCCGTTGTCTATGTGTAGCGATCGAGAACCATCGCTGAAAACGCAGAAAATCAAAAAGCCGGCTGACACCGCTGAAGTTCAAGAATCACTTCGCCCCTACGCTATCGCGGACAAGCTGCGCACCCTGCGTCTGCGCCGCAGCATGGGCCTGGCGCAACTCGCCGAACACACGGGGTTTTCGCCTGCCATGCTGTCGCGCCTCGAAAACGGCCGACTTATACCGACTCTCCCAACGCTCACTCGTATCGCTCTGGTATTCAGCGTCGGACTGGACTATTTTTTCAGCGATCCGAGAAAGCGGCATGTCGTGGCCCTTGTGCGGCGCAATGAGCGCAAGGTATTTCCATCCGATCCGAAATCGGCCCACATACCGTGGCACTTTGAAAGCCTCGACTTCCGCGTCAATGAACGAAAGTTGAGTGGCTACCTGGCACATTTTCATCCGTTGCGAGAGGACCAGGTCGTACCGCACTATCACGCGGGCGTGGAACTGCTCTATCTGATTAGGGGAAAACTCGAAATCACGATCGGGGTAGAGACTTTCCAGCTTTCGGTTGGCGATTCAATCTATTTCGACTCAATGCAGAAGCATACGTATCGAAGCCTGCTGAAAGCTCCCTGTACCGCGATAGTGGTCACCACTGGAACTCCCCGCTAGGGTCCTCACAATTGCCGTTCTGGCGAGCCCCATCGGCCCACTTTACTCAGCCGCAAGAAGCGTGGCTTTTCTTGCGTGGGTATCAACCAATTACCGTTCGGAACCTCGACAAGGGTCACTTCCTCACGCAGTCAACCTAAGGTCGAGGAATGAATCATTACCGAAGGGGCGGCGATAAGAGGAGCGTTGCTATCGTGGGAGCGGGTCCCGGTGGGCTGGCGACAGCCATGCTCCTGGCGCAGCGCGGATTTCGAGTCCGGGTTTTCGAAAAGCAGGATGTAATCGGCGGTCGCAACGCCGAGGTGCGCCTCGGCGATTATCGCTTCGATCTCGGTCCCACTTTCCTGATGATGAAGTTCCTCCTCGACGAACTCTTTGCCGAGGGAGGACGAAAGTCGAGCGACTACCTGGAATTCCGGAAGCTCGACCCGATGTACGCCCTCGCTTTTCCCGACAAGACCATGCTTGCCCGGTCGCATCCCGACGCGATGAAGGCGGAGATCGAAAAGTACTTCCCCGGAGAAGGCGCCAACCTGGACCGTTTTCTCAAGCGCGAGAGCCTGCGGTTCAAGAAGCTCTACCCTTGTCTGCAGAAGCCATACGGCACGCTTGCCAGCATGGTCAGCCCGACGCTGCTTGCCGCCGTACCGCATATTTCGGCCGGACGATCGCTCTACGGTGTTCTGGGCGATTATTTCCGCTCCGACGAACTTCGACTCGCATTCACATTTCAGTCGAAGTATCTGGGCATGTCGCCATGGGACTGTCCGGGCCTCTTCACCATGATTCCCTACACGGAGCATGCCCACGGCGTGTACCACGTGATGGGTGGGCTCTGCCGCATCAGTCACGCCTTCGCCGAGGTCAGCCGCGCGGAAGGGGCCGAGATCCACACCTCTGCGCCGGTCGCCAGCGTTCTACTCGACGGTCGCCGTGCTATCGGCGTTGAGCTGGCAAGCGGCGAAAAGGTTCATTGTGACGACGTCATCATTAACGCGGACTTCGGCCACGCGATGGCCACGCTCTTCGACGACAAGAGCCTCGGCCGCTACAAGCCATCGAAGCTACGCAAACGGAAGTTCTCGTGTTCGACATTCATGATGTATCTGGGCCTCGACCGGACTTACGATGCCGAGCATCACCTGATCGTCTTTGCGCGCAACTACAAACGCAACATTGAAGAAATCACGCATGGCCGGGGCGCCTCGGAAGACATGTCGCTCTACATCCGCAATTCCTGCGCGACGGATCCCTCCTGCGCACCCCCTGGTCATTCGGCGCTCTATATTCTTGTCCCGGTGGCCAACAACACCAGCGGCATTGACTGGCAAGAGCACAAGCAGGAACTGCGCGATTACATTCTCCGCACTCTCCGCGAACGAACACCCTATGGAGATGTCACGCCGCATATCCAGCACGAGCTGATCATCACTCCAGAGGACTGGGAGCGAAAACATTCCGTGTTTCTGGGAGCGACGTTCAACATGGCGCACAGCTGGAACCAGATGCTGTATATGCGCCCGCATAATGAGTTCGAAAAGTTTTCAAATTGCTACCTCGTTGGCGGCGGAACTCATCCTGGCAGCGGCTTGCCCACCATATTCGAGTCGGCCCGAATATCTGCAAATCTAATCTGTCAGAAATACGAGATTCCCCACCCCGCCACAAAGCCGCTGGAGCTTGCTCACGCGTGATGTCACTCAATGCAGACCGGGTCCTGGGCCGCGCCCGTGACGCACAGCCCGCATGGGCGGCGCTCGGCGTATCGCGGCGGTGCGCCATTCTCAGCGGTCTACGCCGCGATATCGCCATGCACTGCGAATCAATCGCGGAGTCGATAGCTCGTGAAACCTCAAAGCCGCTTCTGGATGCGCTTGCAGGAGATGTGCTGGTTACGCTGGAGATGATGCGCTATTACGAATCTCGGGGGGCGAAGATCCTCCGCCCTCGCCGGGTAGGCAAGCCCGCATTCTTCTTTCGCGGCGCGCGCTTCGAGACCCATTTCGAGCCGCACGGAGTCGCGCTCATCTTCGGCCCCTCCAACTACCCATTCCAGTTGTCGATGATTCCGCTCGTCACCGCGCTTGCGGCCGGCAACGCGGTGGTGCTCAAGTGCTCCGAGTGCACACCACTGACGGCGGCTCTGATCGCGAGGCTCTGCGCAGAAGCAGGTTTGCCGCCCGATCTGGTGCAGGTACTGCATGACGGTCCTGAGGAGTCAGCACGTCTGATCGATGCCCGGCCAGACATCATTTTCTTCACCGGCAGCAGCCGTCATGGTCAAATGGTCGCTGAGCGTGCCGCCAGACACCTCATTCCGGCCATTCTTGAACTCGGCGGGAAAGACGCGGCCCTCGTCTTTGCAGACTGTCACCTCGAGCGGGCAGTCGAAGGCATCACCTACGGCGCATTCTCCAACGGAGGCAGAGTCTGCGTGGGGATCAAGCGAGCCTATGTTGAAGCGTCGATCTGCGACCAGTTTGTAGAGCGGCTCACGCAGCGAATTGCGAGCCTCCATGTGGGTACGGAGCCGGATGCGGACCTTTTCCCGCTCTCCGGGCAGGCAGCGTCTGTTCTGCGCGTCCAGGTCGAAGACGCACTCGCTCGCGGGGCCAAGCTGCACTCTCGGCCGGATTGCGCCCCCATCGGATCCGAGCCAGTGCTCCTCACCGGCGTACCCCCCCAGGCCCGCATCCTTACCGAGGAGAGTTTCGGCCCGGTGCTCTGCATCGCGCCATTCGACAATGAGGAACAGGCGCTGGCGCTCGCCAACGAAAGCGCCTTCGCGCTCGGCGGCAGTGTTTGGACGCGCAACCGCAAACGTGCGCGCCGCGTAGCCGCCCGGCTCTCCGCGGGCAGTTGCGCCGTCAACGACGTCATTCGCGTGATTGCCAACCCCCGAGCCGCATTCGGCGGAAATCGGCTCAGCGGCTACGGCCGCTATCACGGCCCTGAAGGCCTCCTCGCTTTCTCGCGGATCAAGACCATCATGCTTGCCGGCGATCGCCGCGTACGGGAAACCAACTGGTTCCCATTCACCAGCCGCACCAGGCGACAACTCGCCGGCCTGCTTCGTCTCCGCCACAATCCAACCGGCCTGGCCGCCAGCCTGAATCGCCTGTTTCTGCCTATCCTGCTAAGTGCGGTCTTCAGCGCCGCCTTACCGGCGCAGCCCGAAGCCAAGGCGCATCTCACCGTCAACGTCCGGCTGGCCCCGGAAACGCGCGGAGAACTTGCCTTCCTCATTTTCGATTCGCCCTCAGGATTTCCCGGTGACCGCGAAAAAGCAATTCGCCACGGTTTCCTGCCTATTTCCGCCGGTGCGCAGCAGATGCACATCGATACAGATCTGCCACCCGGCACTTATGCCGTCAGCGTGTACGTCGACCTGAACGGCAACCACAAACTCGATCGCAACATCCTAGGCATGCCGCGCGAACCGGTCGGGGTATCGAACAATCCGCCGGCGCACTTGGGGCCGCCCCGCTTCAAGGATTGTTCGTTCCGCGTAGGCGCCATCGCACAAACCATCACCATCGACCTGGTGCGAGTCCCATGACTGCCAATTCGAAGAGCAAGCGCGTGGTCGTCATCGGAGCCGGGCTCGGGGGCATGTCCGCAGCCATTATGCTGGCGCGGAGTGGTTTTCAAGTAACTGTGCTGGAGAAGAACACCAATGTCGGCGGCAAGCTGAATCAATTGCAGACGCAGGGATTCAGTTTCGACCTCGGACCATCTATCTTCACACTACCGCAGATCTTCCGCCCAGTCTTTGAGGGCGACGGCAAGCGCCTCGAAGACTACATCGCGCTGCAGCGCGTAGATCCTCAATGGCGCAATTTCTTTGAGGACGGGGTCGCTCTCGATCTGTGGGAAGACCCCGAAAAAATGAGCGCGGAACTGGCGCGCTTCGGGCCGCACGTCATCCAGGAATACACTGACTTTCTTGCCTACTCGCGGCAGCAATATGAGATCGTCGAGCGCGGTTACCTCCGCCACGGTTTCGACACGTTTGGCCAGTTTTTGCGCTTTTATGGCCTCAAAGACGCACGCAATCTCGACTATCTGCGCTCGATGTCGGGCAGCATATCCAAACGGCTGAGCAATCGGTATCTCCGCGACATCTTCGAGTATTTCATTAAATATGTGGGCTCAAGCGCGCTCGACTCACCCGCTTTCATGAACCTCATGCCCAACATCCAGATGCAGTTCGGGCTCTGGTACGTATCGGGCGGGCTCTACCAGCTTGCGCACGCTTTCCGCCGGCGTCTCGACGAGTGCGGCGTCACTCTGCATCTTGAGCGCGAGGTCTTGAAAATCGATCACAAAGGCGGGGCCGTGACCGGCGTGCTCGCCCGCGGTTCCGATGGCAGCGTAAACGCACTGCAGGCCGATTTCGTCGTCTCCAATATGGAAGTCATCCCCGCTATGCGGAAGCTCCTTGGTGCACCCCCGGCAGTGATGAAGAAGATGCGCCGTTTTCAGCCGTCCTGCTCGGGGATCGTTCTTCACCTTGGGCTGAGCCGTGTCTACCCCCAGCTTGCGCACCACAATTTCTTCTACTCACTGGACCTGCACAAGCACTTTCGCCGCGTCTTTCACGAGGGAAAGCTTCCAGAAGATCCCACTCTCTATGTCGTTGCGCCCACTCGCACCGATCCCTCGCAGGCGCCAGCCGGCTGCGACAACATCAAGATTCTGCCCCACGTCCCCTCCCTCAACGACAGCCGGCCCACAACCCGCGAAGACTACCTGGCGCTCAAGGAGATCTGCCTCGACAAACTCGAGCGCATGGGGCTTACCGATCTGCGCCGCCACATCGTCGTCGAAGACTTCTGGACGCCTTTCGACATCGAGGAGCGCTACGGCTCCAACGGTGGTTCCATCTATGGCGTGGTCTGCAACCGCCGCCGTAACTTCGCCTTCAAGGCTCCCAAGCAGAGCTCCCAGTTCCGCAACCTTTTCTTCGTTGGCGGCAGCGTTAATCCAGGAGCCGGGATGCCCATGGTCACGCTCAGCGGCCAGCATGTCGCGCGCATGATATCCGAACAGAACGCGAGAGAAATGCGATGATCGTGCCGGCCTTGCTGTGTGCGCTCGGGCTGCCCGCCGGTTTCCTGTTGATCCGGCGAATCCCCACCTGTCCGCCCGCTCTTTTGCCTGCCGGTTCGTGCGCCCCGCCAAGCCTCTCCATCATCATTCCCGCGCGTAACGAGGAGCTGAATTTGCCGCGTCTTCTCGAGTCGATCGCCCACTCGGCTACACGTCCCACTGAAGTCCTCGTCATCGACGATGGTTCGACCGACGACAGCGCTGCGGTGGCGGCTTGCTCGGGCGCTCGGGTGCTGACTTCTGCCGCAAAGCCCGACGGATGGACTGGCAAGTCCTGGGCATGTTATCAGGGTGCCCAAAACGCCACCGGGGAGCTTCTTTTGTTTCTCGATGCCGACACCTACTTCCTGCCCGGCGGTCTCGACCGCGTGGTCTCGCGCTGGCTGTGCGAACGAGACCGACGCCTGGTTCTATCTCTGCTGCCGTACCATGCCATGAACGCCGCGTACGAACAGCTTTCGCTCTTCTTCAATATCTTCGTGGCCGCCGGTGCGGGCGGATTCGGCGCGTTCTCAACTCCCCGGCTCTTCGGCCAATCTCTCTTCATTTCCAAAGACGCATATTTCGGCGCCGGCGGCCACGCTGCCGTTCGCGGCGTTGTCCTCGAAAATCTCCGCTGGGCAAGTGAGCTTCGCAATTGCGGCGCCCGCATCCTCTGCCTCGGCGGCCAGGGCACCCTGCATATGCGCATGTTCCCTGAGGGACTTCGACAGATGTCTGAGAGTTGGGCGAAGGCCTTCATCCAAGGCGCCCAGGACTCCGGCGGCGTGGTTCTTATCTCTGCAATCGTGTGGATATCCGCGCTTTGGTCCGCTACGCTGCTGCTGATCATGCCGCAGAACTACGGCCGCCTCGTGCTCGCCCTCGTTTACCTTCTCCTGGGCCTGCAGGTCGCATGGCTCGCGCGCCGCCTCGGGCGCTACCGGGTTCTCACCTGCCTGCTTTTCCCGTTACCACTCGTTTACTACTGCGTTGTCTTCGGAGGCGCCGGCGCACGACGCGCTCTCGGCCGTAAAACTTTGTGGAAAGGCCGCGAAGTATGATGGCTTTGATTTGGGCCGCCAATCTCCTCGGCTGGCCCCTCATTCATCTCGCAGTCGCTTTCGTGGCGTTGCGCCTCCCTCCGCACCTCTTCGCACAAGATAATTGGCTGACCGCCCCGCGCCAATGGGAACGCGGCGGCCGCCCTTATCGGGATTGGCTGGCGATTCGGAAATGGAAGTCCATGCTCCCCGACGGAGCGCCGTGGCTGGGAGGCTTCTCAAAGAGCAAAGTCAACTTCCGCGATCCATCCTGCCTCGCGCAATTCCTCCTCGAAACGCGCCGCGCCGAATCGGCGCATTGGTGCATGCTCTGTTGCCTGCCGCTGTTCTTTCTGTGGAATCCCCCCTGGGCGCGCCTGGTCATGACTGCTTATGCCCTCGCCGCAAACCTGCCCTGCATCCTTGCGCAGCGCTACAACCGCGTCGCTCTTGATCGCGCCGTCCGAAACCGGCGCCGCGTTGTGAACTGCTTATGAGTCCAGCCGCGGAGAAGCACGACGCTGCGCCCCCACGCCGTCGATACCTGGTGCAACTTTCGTGCGCCTTCGACCGTGAATACGAAAACCGCCGCTATCTCGCGCGGATCCGCCCGTGGGCCGCACGCGGAAGCGCCCATACCGAAACCTGCCAGCGGGACTTTCCTGACGAGTGTGAACTCATCGCAACCATCAACCCGCTTCTCCCGCCCGGCTCCGATGTCCGTGACGTCTTTGAGCACATCGAGAGCCCCAACGGTTTCTTCTATCTTTTGCACCTTTCCAGCGAAGAGGCAGGGCTATTGGGTTGGCGACGTGAATTGAGTTCGAGCGATCAGGGTTGAGCCGCGCAAACCGGCGGTGGGCCGGAACACACGACAGGGGCGGCTCACCAGACCTCGTCTTGTACTTGGTTGCCGGTTCAATATTCTTTGAGCGAAGATTCAGCAGAGCCAGTACGACCGCCCTTTAGGCGGATGGGTGATCGCTTGCCTGGCTTCGCGCTCTTTATCTAAACATCGGTCCGCAGCAGTGGGAGTAACTTTCTTGAATCCCGAAATTTGCCCATTTTATTTCCCAATTCCTGCTGGGATGGCATGGTTTTGCGCAGCACGGCTTGGTACTTTGGTTTACCGAAAATAAAGAGCGCGCTTAGCTGGAACCTGGCATGGGACGGTATGGAACTGGGAAGTGGTGGCCAGGGACGGGAT
>CAVUSR010000010.1:0-804468 GCA_963744185.1 uncultured Acidobacteriota bacterium
TCCGACGCGCGGTGTGGCGATGGAGCCAAGGTGATTGCCCGCGGTGGTGGAATCGAGGGGCGTAGTGGAGACGCGAAAGGCGAGCACGCCATGCGCCGGCAGGCCGAGCGGAAAGATCTGCGCCGTGGACTGGTTGATGGATGTGGGCGCGGGCATGCGGTCGGTGCTTCCGATGAGGCGGCCGTTCCAATAGACCTGGTAGGAACACACGGCGCCGGGCACAAACAGGGCCAGGCCGGTTGTGTCGCCGGGCGCGCCCGAGAAGTCGATGTGCCGCCTGTACCAGGCGCGGCCTGCGTAGGCCCAGTGGCCCTGGTCTCCCCAGGGACGGCTGATGTCGACCTGTTCCCAGTTTGAGTCGTCGAGGCTGGGGCTGGCCCAGGCGGTGTTGTCGCCGGTGTGGAACTGCCAGGGACCATCGAGGGGGACTGCTGCTTTGCCGAGTCCGGCCACGATGAGCGCTCCGTGGCCTGGGAACGCGCGTTGAACAGGGGCAAGCCCACGAGCAGAATGCACAGGAATAGATCGCGGAGCGAGCGGGCGCGGGGCATGCGGCAAGGATACGTGGACGGATCATCCGGCGAAAGGAATTTGTGCTGAAGAGGAGCAGGGTTGAGGCACGACATTGATCGAGGGAGAGATGGCGAAAGCACGCCTCAGAGGATAAATGGATGGGCCGAAACCATTCCTGCCCGCACGGTGTTGATTTTGCGTGCTTGATGCCGGGGATAAATCCCCGGCCTACCGTCCCGTTCTGCTGCAAATGCCGGAGGTCAGCGGGTGAAGAGAGTGAGGGGGATGGCGGTGGCCATGGCCTTGTAGCCGGCGGGGGAGGGGTGGAGGTGGTCGCCGCAGTCGAAGGCCGGGAAGAGCTGGTCGGGGTGCTGGGGATCGCGAACCACGGCGTCGAAGTCGAGGACGGCGTCGAAGTGGCCGGCGGCGCGGATCCACTGGTTGGCGGCCTGGCGGTCGGCTTCGCTCAGGGGGCCGGGGTGGTAGTAGGCGCAGCCGACGTAGGGGGTGATGGTGGCTCCGTAGACGCGGAGGCCGTGGGCGTGGGCTCGAACGATGATCTGCTGGTAGGCAGCGAGGATGTGCTGAACCAGTGCGGCATGATCGGCGGCGGGGACTTCGCCGTTGCGGGCGAGACCGCCGAGGTCGTTGACGCCTTCAAAGACGATGAGCCATTCGACGCCTGCGGGGGCGAGGACGTCGCGATCGAAGCGGGCGAGTGCGCTGGGGCCGAGGCCGTCAGTGAGCAGGTGGTTGCCGCCGATGCCCTGGTTGGAGACACCGATGTTGCTGGTGGCGGGCGAGGCCTGGAGGCGTTCGGCGAGGATGTCGGTCCAGCGGTCGTTGCCGTTGGTGGTGGCGCCGTGGCCGTCGGTAATGGAGTCGCCCAGGGCTACGATAGCGGCTGCGCCGGGAGTGGATTGCACGTCGATTTCAGAGACCTGGTACCAGTGATCGACGGACTTGGGGGCAGGTTGATTTGGCTGGGCGAGAGTGGCGGCGGTTACGAAGTCGCCGTGGAGGTAGTACGACGTTGCGCGCGAGCCGGGATGGCCTGTCTCGCGGGCGGGGGGCGCGTCGAGGTGAAACGAGACAGCCAGGTCGGAGAGGGCGCGACGGGGAAGGGGATCGGGTCGGAGACGAATTCGGCCCCGGGAGGGATGGTGACGTCGGGGTTGCCGGCAAAGAGAGCGGCCGGTCGCTGGCGGGATCGATGGCGGAAGACGCTGGAGAGACGGGGCGGGCGATGTGGACGGAAGTGAAGTGGAGGGCCTCGGTGCCGAAGGCGTTGGAGAGGTGCATGCGTATTACAGAGCCGCCGATGGAGAGATGGAAGATCTGGCGCACGGTGGCGTCGCGAAGGTCTTCGGGTGGAAGCGCGTTGGCCGGTTCGGGGACTTGTTGCGAGGTTCCCCAGGTGGCGACCCAGTTCGAAGTGGCAGGGCGGGGCGCCTGTGCCGGGCAGGATGCGGCGAGGACGGCGACAGCGACGATGGGGAAGAATTTCCGTGCAAGGTTCATAGGGCGCGGTTTAGTATGGGTCCCGAAGTAAATCGTTTTTCGAGCCAAGCCAGCATATCACCGAGGGAGCGTGCGCGTGCGTCGATTGTTCAGGTCGGGTGTTTTGTTTCTGTGCCTGGGAAGTGGGGTTTGTGTTTGCCTTCGAGGGCAGGATGCGGCGAGCAAGCCGCCGGTTAGCTTTACGGCCGACCAGGATCACCAGAACATGATGGAGCAGCTGGGGATCAAAGCATTGCGACCGGGGCCGAGTGGGAACGAGAAGGCACCGAACCATGCCAACTACGACGAGTCGCTGGCCAATCCTTATCCCAATGTGCCGGATCCGCTGACCATGAACGATGGGCGGAAGGTGACGACGGCGGCGATTTGGTGGGACAAGCGGCGGCCGGAGATTGTGGAGGGGCTGGAGAAGTTTGTCTATGGGCGGGTGCCGAAGAACGTGCCCAAGGTGACGTGGACGGCGGGGATTGTGGATCACGAATTCCTGGGGTTCACACCGGTGACGGCGAAGGAACTGATTGGCGAGGTGGACAACTCGGCGTATCCGGCAATCCCGGTGAAGATGCACGCGATCGAGGTGCTGCCGGCGATGGCGAAGGGTCCGGTGCCGGTGCTGATCATGTTCGGGCCGGCGCGGTTTCCGAATCCCAATGAGCCGCGGGGCGAGGAACTGGCGCGGGTGAACCAGGCAATGAAGACGCTGCTGCTGCAGCAGGACCCGTCGCTGAAGGAGGTGTTTGAGAAGCACCCGGCGTGGGAGCCGATGAAGGAGCCACCGTTCTTTCAGCGGCCGGAGCCGAACGAGGATGGCGATCCGCCGAACGTGTGGCAGCTGATCGCGGCGGGATGGGGCTTTGTGCTGTTCGACCCGGCGAGCGTGCAGGCGGATAACGGCGAGGGGATCACGCGGGGGATCATCGGCCTGGTGAACAAGGGCCAGCCGCGCACGCCGGAGGACTGGGGGGCGCTACGGGCGTGGGGCTGGGGCGCGGGACGGGTGCTGGATTATCTCGAGACCGACAAGGCGGTGGATGCGAAGCACGTGGGGATCGAGGGCGTGTCGCGCTACGGCAAGGCGGCGCTGGTGACGATGGCGTTCGATCCACGGTTTGCGATGGTGCTGGTGGGGTCGAGCGGCAAGGGCGGGGCAACGCTGCTGCGGCGCAACTTTGGCGAGGCGGTGGAGAGCCTGACCGGCGGCGAGTACTACTGGATGGCGGGGAATTTCATGAAGTACGGAGCGAGCGAGGCGACGTTCGGCAAGATGACGCCGGGGGATATTCCGGTGGACTCGAATGAATTGATTGCGCTGTGCGCGCCGCGGCTGACGTTCATCAGCTATGGGATCCCACAGAAGGGAGACGCGAAGTGGCTGGACCACGAGGGCAGCTTCATGGCGACCATCGATGCCAACCGCGTTTGGAAGCTGCTGGGGGCGAAGGGGCTGGATCTCGGGGACGACTATCGCACGGCGAAGATGCCGCCGGTGAATGAAGGGCATCTGGATGGGGAGCTTGCGTGGCGGCAGCATGATGGGGGACATACCGATGCGCCGAACATGAAGTGGTTTATCCAGTGGGCGGATCAGCACATTGGGCACACGCCGGGACAATAGCCGCGGCTCCCTTCGCGGTGTCGGGACATTTGCGGGTGAGCCTCTTGCGGCAGGAAAAGGCCCGCAGGATGGAGTACGGCGTGGGGGCGGGCGGCGGTTGTGCGTCGTGTAGACTGGCGTCACTTTGACGACCCTGGGAGGGGAAGGATGAAACCCTTCGCGACAACAGCGTTGGCATTGGTGGCTGTGTATTGCGTGGCCGTGCAGCTGGCCGCGCAGCAAGTGGCGCCGGAAATCAAGTTTCATGCCCAGACGGATTTCCTGAA
Organism: uncultured Acidobacteriota bacterium; assembly: GCA_963744185.1. Lineage (GTDB taxonomy): Bacteria > Acidobacteriota > Terriglobia > Terriglobales > Acidobacteriaceae > Telmatobacter. The sequence continues at coordinate 3,916 of CAVUSR010000010.1, forward strand.
GCTGCCGGTGGATCTGTATTTCGGCGAGGTCGCGGGCGTGGCGGTGAATTCCAAGGGACATGTCTTTGTGTTCTCGCGTGGCGGCACCAGCGGCCCGGCTTATGGGGCGGCGGCGGCGCAGTTGCTCGAGTTTGACGGCGACGGGAAGTACCTCCGCGAGATTGGCCATGGTTTGTATGCGTGGAGCTATGCGCATGCGGTGAAGGTCGACAGGAACGACAACATCTGGGTGGCCGACAAGGGCTCGGATATGGTGATCAAGTTCAGCCCGGAAGGCCGGGTTTTGATGGTGTTCGGGCGCAAGCAGGAGGCGTCTGATGAAGGCACGGGGCCGCTCAAGCATCCCAAGCCGCCATTGCCGCCTGTCGATGGCTTGTTTCGACAGGTCACCGACATGGCGTGGGATCGGCCGGCAATACGTACATCAGCGACGGGTACATCAATTCGCGGATCGCCAAGGTTGATAAAGATGGCAACTGGGTGAAGTCGTGGGGGGAGCCGGGGACGGGGCCGGGCCAGTTCAGCACGCCACACAGCATCGCCGTGGATGATTCCGGAAAGGTGTATGTGGCCGACCGCGGCAACGGGCGGATCCAGGTGTTCGATTCAGACGGCAAGTATTTGCGCGAGATTCATATTGATGTGCCCTACGATCGCACGCTGCATCCCTGGTTTGGGAACGCGCCTTCCGCAACTCCGGCCAGCGCAGAAACGCCGGCGCCTTTGAACAAGACCCTGATGAATGGCTCTCCGTGGGCGATCTGCATTACGCCTGGCCCGCACCAGGTGCTGTACGCGGCGGACGGGTATCCGGGGCGTATTTACAAACTAACGCTGGACGGAAAAGTGCTGGGCGTGCTGGGCACGTCTGGCCACGGCGTCGGGCAATTTGGGTGGATTCACGAGCTGGCGTGTCCGGCGGAAAGCGTGCTCTATGCGGCCGAGTTGCTGAACTGGCGCGTGCAGAAGTTGACTCTGGAACCGATCCCGTGACCGCCGAACCCGAGGGTCGAGCGGTGCGCATTGCTGGCGCGGGTCACGTGGTGTTTGCGGCGGCCATGATCGCGCTCGGGGTCATAAGCCTGATTAAAGGCGATTTCACCGTGATTTGGGATCCGGTGCCCAAGGGTGTGCCCGCACGCGAGGCGCTGGTTTATCTCTCCGCATTCGTCTCCCTGGCATCCGGTGTCGGGTTGCTGTGGAGGCGGACGGCGGCGCTCGCGGCGCGGGTGCTGCTCGTTTTTCTTACGCTTTGGTGGCTGCTGTTTCGAGTGCCCGCGGTCTTCGTTGCGCCGGGTTTGGATACCTTGTGGGCAGGACTCGGGGAGACCCCGGTGATGATGGCGGCCGCGTGGGTGCTGTATGTCTGGTTTGCCACTGCCTGGGACAGGAAGCGGCTTGCTTTCGCCACTGGCGAGTCGGGGTTGCGCACTGCGCGCGTGCTCTACGGCATGGCGATGATTCCGTTTGGCGTGGCTCACTTCCTGTATCCCAAACCAACCGCCAAGATGGTGCCCGGCTGGCTGCCGGGGCATATGGCCTGGGCGAATTTCACCGGCGGCGCCTTTATCGCGGCCGGTGTGGCGATATTGATCGGGGTGTATGCGCGACTGGCGGCCACGCTCTCGGCTTTGCAGATGGGCCTGTTTACGCTGCTGGTGTGGGTGCCCATTATTGCGGCAGCCGGACCCAAGAGCGCTTATCAATGGAGTGAGACCATCGATTCCGCGGTGCTGACAGCGGGGGCCTGGGTGGTGGCCGATTCCTACCGCGGGATGGCTTGGTTTGCGGTGGGAAAGCGCTGAGACTAAGGAATCTGAAGGTCGATTTTCCGAGTGCAATGTGGCTGAGGATCGTGCTGCTTTTGTGGCGGACATAAAACCGTTGTGCGAGTTCAGCCGGAATGAGGCTGGACTGCGTGGCGCATGCGGAGGTGGGACTCTCCGGCGAAGCGGTGCTGCATGAGGCGAGTGAACGGATAGGCGAGTTGCGCGAGAAGATGGCGAGGGCGGGAGATGGCTTCTATTGAGTAGGTGACGACTTCGGTGTTGGGATCAAAGCCGAGCAGGAAGCGCTCCCGGCCTTCTTCGACGTGAACGCGAGTGGTGGCGTAGATGAAGCCGAAGAGAGTTGGCGTGTTGACGGTCTCGTCGATTCGGCTGAGATTGAGGGACCAGAGGCCGGCTGCGTGAATTTCGATTGCAACGATGGTTCCCGAGCGAATGGGAGCGGCGGGATTGGCGACACGAACCCATCCGAGGTCGAAGTGAACCCATGTCGAAAAAGCCTGGCAAGCGCGTTGAAAGACCTCGCGTCCGCGACCGATCTCGGTAGACGAGACGTCATGAACAAAGCCTCGGGGCGGTTCTGGTGCGATTGGACCGCGGTGTAGCGTGAGCAGCGCCGGGGTGGCTGCAGGCAGGTCGCGGGCGATCGCGATCGCGTTGTCGATTGCGGCCGGCGTGGGTCTGATAAGGGAAAACACCGGGTAAGTATGACAGAGAGGCCGCGGGAAGGGAGTGCCGTCCATGTATCGAAAGGCGACGACCTGGGCACTCGAAGTCAGTGCGGCGACTTCTTCTCCGTGGCAGTTAGCTTTTGCTCCAGTTCCTCGAAGGAGGAAAGGAACCAGAGTTGGGCGCCTCGGTTGGACTCGCGGATGAAGGCCTGGAGGGACTGGCTCTCGGAGGCTTCCCTGGTGAGGTCGCCGAGGATGGTGAGGCGCAGCTGGTAGTTGACGAACTTCTGCAGCAGGTCGCCGGCGAGACGGGTGCGCAGTTGGAAGAACTCCGGGGCGAAGCGCGTGGTGGGGACGACGACCATGTCGGCGGAGTGGGAGCGGCCGTCGGCGATGAGGTCCATGATGGCGCGGTCGTTGCTGAGGATGGGGCCTTCGGCGGGATACTCGAGGACGCGGATGCCATGGATGGTGCGGGTCTCAGGCATGAGATCAGCGTAGCAGGATTTGAGGTTCGTAGAGTTCGGTCAGGTGAGTGTGTTATCGCCTCGCCCTTGACATCAGAGCTTGTCGCACGGACGGGCGCGGTGTGGGTTGCGTGGGTGAGTAGCAACAAATACGCAGATCCCTCCGCTACGCTGCGGGATGACAACGCATTGGTTGGGAAAGTTCTGTGCACCCGGGCCGCCCTCGTTGCTCGCATCTTGCGGGTTACGCGCTACTGACAACTATGGGGACGCCGGCTTCCACCAGCTCTGCCGTGTTGCATTTGAAGATGGCGTTGAGGTTTCGTACTTTGCCTTTGACGAAGTCCTGGACACTGAAGACGACGCCGTCGTCGCCCTGCCAGGGATCGCACCATACCGCTTCGTCGCCCCAGGTCTTGAGGTGTGTGAGATCGCTGTTTGCCGCGCGCCCGATGATGACCCAGACGTGATCATAGCCAGGAGCGGAAAACTGCATGTAATCAATGGGGGAGATGTGTGAGGACTTGAGGTATTGATAGGCGATGGCGGCAAGTTCTCCGCAGTTTCCCGCACCGGTACCGCGCGCACCGTTAGCAGTCTGAAGGAGCCACAACGCGGGGTTCGAGCTCATGTGGGCGCCGGAGGCCTGGGCACGCGAATCTTCGACAGCCTGGATGAGGGTCATGCTGAATCCGGTTCTTGCGGCGATGATGGCTTCGATTCCGCCGCCGTGAGCGATGCGATCGGAGCGTCGATTGGATGATCCGCTAATGTATTTGCGGGCCTCGGTAACGGCCAGTTGGCCGTTGGCAAGATTCTGATCGAGAGACATGTGACCCTCCGTGAGTGGGTGAGGTGAAGAAAGAGAGCTCAGGACGGCTGGATAACTGGAACGACGGAGCGGAGAGTCCGACGACCGAACGGATCGTAACACGGACTCTCATGTCGCTCAAGAACACGAAAGGGGAGGGATGTTCGCGGTGTCCCACCCGCGTGACAAAAGCAAAGACATCGCGAGGGTGGGGCGCCGGTTTAGTAGGCGAGCTTGAGTTCGAGACCTTTACTGGTGTCGGGGACGAGGGCGATGATGCGATGGTGCTCCTGGTCGTAAGTAGTCGAGACGGGCGCGGAGCCTGAGCCATCGAGCGCTGAGGTGCTGGCTTCGGAAGCGGCCTTGGTGGCGCCGTAGACCTCGACGGAAAGCTGCTTCCACCACGGGGCGAAGATGCCTTCCGGCGCGGTGACGGCGACGATGAGGCCCTGGGGGGTGAGACGGCAGGTAAAGTTTTCGCGGAGGAAGTCTCCCTTGCGGAAGGCGTAGCTGACGCCGTCGTCAAGGTAGAGGCTGCCTTTGCAATCCTCATTGACGCCATCGGGCGGGTAGACGCGGAGAGTGAGCGGGCCTTCGGGTTTTTCGTCGGTGCTCTGGACAAGCGGCTGTTGGGGGACGATGGCTCCCGCGCGGACGAAGACCGGCAGGGTGTCGAGGCTGCGATGGAGGCGGACGCCGGAGGGCGGGCTCACCGAGTTATCGATGTTCTTGTGGGTTCCGGTGCCGTCGATACGCGCGCCGCTCCAGTAGTCGTACCAGCCGACGGGCGGGAGACTGACGAAGATGTCGTCCATCTCGTCAGGGTAGGGGCTTTGGGCGACAAGAAGATCGTGTCCGAGGAGAAACTCGTTGTCGATGGTGGGGTCGACGGCCTGATGGTTGGCCGCCTCGCCGGGGAACTCGAGGAAGAGCGGCCGCATGATGGGAATGCCGGTGCGGGACATCTCCTCCGCAGTGGTGTAGATGTAAGGCAGAAGGCGGTAGCGCTCTTCAATGTAATGCCGGCGCAGGTTGAGATCGTGGGGCGTACCGTTTTCCCAGGGCTCCTGCGGGTTAGTGCCCATGGCGGTGTGGTCGCGATCGATGGGATGGAACGCGGCGATTTCAAGCCAGCGCGTGAGGAGTTCGGGCTGGGGCGATCCGGCAAAACCACCGACGTCGGCACCGGCCATGGAGAAGCCGCTGAGGCCGAGGTTGAGGAGCTGCGGCGTGGTCTGGCGAAGGTGGTTCCAGGTGCTGGAGTTGTCGCCGCTCCACGTGGCGGCATAGCGGTGGCCCCCAGCGTAGCTGGCGCGCGTCATGACGAAGGGGCGCGAGTCGGGGCTGAGCTTGAGGAGGCCTTCGAAGGTGCCGCGAGTGTTCTGCATGCCGAAGACGTTGTGAATCTCGAGATGAGTCGCGGTGCGCTTGGCGAAGCCGGGCTCGTCGATGCGGTGTTGCACATCGTCGGGCATGGTTTTGGAGGGGACTTCAAAAACGGCGGGCTCGTTCATGTCGTTCCAGAAGCCGGCGACACCTTTGCGGACGAAGTCGGAGTATAGGGTGCCCCACCACTCACGCGATTTCTGCTGGGTGAAGTCGGGGAAGACAGACTTGCCGGGCCAGACGACGCCGACATATGTTGACCCGTCTGGATTCTTGACGAAGTGGTCGCCGGCTGTGCCTTCGTCGTATGGTTTGTAGCCGGCGTTGGGCAGGTGGGCGATGTGCAGGTCGGTGATGACCACGGTGCGGATGTGCTCGGCGCGGAGATCCTTGATCATCTGGTCGAAGGTGGGAAAGCGCTCAGGATCAACCGTGAAGGGCCGATTCTTCAACTGATAATCGATGTCGAGCCAGATGACGTCGGCGGGGATGCGCTCGCTACGCAGGCGGCTGGCGATGCGGCGGACTTCGGACTCGGGGTAGTAGCTGTAGCGCGACTGCTGGTAGCCAAAGGCCCAGAGCGGGGGCATGGGCGTTTTGCCGGTGAGCCAGACCCACGACTGAACGACGGCCTTGGGATCGGGACCGTAGACGATGTAGCAATCGAGGGGCCCGTTCTCCGCGCCGAAGGAATAGGCGTCGCGGTACTCCTTGTTGAAGTCGAAGCTGGTACGCCAGGTGTTGTCAAGAAAGATGCCGGCGGCGACGCCTTTGTGGAAGGTGAGGAACCAGGGGATGGTTTTGTAGATGGGGTCGGTGGACTCCTGCCATCCGAAGGCGTCGGTGTTCCAATCGGTGAAGGATTCGCTGCGGCGGTCGAGCGGGCCGGGCTTGTCGCCGAGGCCGAAGTAGTGCTCGTCGCTGGGCGATTTCATGTAGAGCCGGAAAGACGAACCGTGGTACTCGATGGGCCGATCAGGGAACTGCTCAGCGATGACGTGGCCATCGAGGTCAGCGACTTGAAGTGTGAGGGGATCACGACGGACGGTGACGCGGAGTTTTGTTGTCTTGAAGCCGACGGAGGAGCTGGAGCTTTCAGGCGTGACGTTGACGGAGGCGGTGCGCGAAGCGGGGAGGACAGCCCAGGAGGCGTCCTCGGGCAACTGGCCAGTGGGTCCTACGCGGAGGCGCAGCACGTCGTCGCGCAGGGCGGTGATGGTGAGTACGGCGGGGCCGGCATTAATTTCGATTCCGTTGGCGGTTGCCCGGGAAGCGGTGACCCGGTCGAGCCGCACGAAGCCCGGATTCTGCCGGGATTGCGCGGTGGATTTCGCTTGTGTGGTTGCGGCTAGAAACAGGATTCCAAGTACAACAAAAACAAACTGCTTTACCCTTGGCACTTAGCACCTCATGGGAGCCAAATTGACCATCGCCAAGAAGGATACTGGATGGGGTGAGACATGGCGAAACTTATGTTGAAGAATTCTGAGGGGTTGCTGGGGGAGCAAGGAGATGTTAGCCGGAATGAGGAGAGCCAGGTGGGCTGAGCGATTGATACACTTCAGGCTTGGAATGAGGTATCCGTTGCGGCTCCTCCAGAATGAAGAAAGAGACGGCATTAAGCGGTCCGCTCGGCTATTGAGGCACGCGATGCGATTGATGAGGTTGAGATGCGGTGTGAGGGCCATCGGCCGACTTCACCTGGCCATTCGTGCTTGGAATGGCCGCATGGGGAGGCAACTGGATATATGTTGCCGCTCAGCCGGGTGTGGGTTCTGATGCGACCGGCTCAACTGTTCGAGGAGTTGTGCGAGACCCGGCAGGCAAGCCGGTGGCGGGTGCCGCGGTGCGGCTGGAACGCAAGGACACAGGCACCGGGACAGATCGTACGAACTCCGCAGATGGTTCGTTTGAGTTTTCGTCGGTCGCTGACGGAGACTACGTGATCTCCGCGACCAAGGCTGGGAAGCAGAGCAGTTCGGTTGAAATCAAAGTGAGTTCCTCAGGAGGGGGAGGGAACTCGGCGGGGTCAGAAACGATCGTCCTGGAGCTTGAAGACACGCCGCGCTCGAACGTAGGGACTGGCGCCCCAGGCACGCAGCCGATGGAGTTCAGCGATTCGCCCAGCTTTACGATCGCGGCGGTGACGGATTGGACGGCGGCGGGTGGGCACGGGTCGGATGCGATTTTGCGCACCAGCGAGTCGCTGAGCCGGGATGCAGTGCACCTCAAGAGCGCTGCGGGCGACGCCAATGCGGTTGCTGACCCGGCGCTGAAGCCGGCGCTGGCGTATGAGGCCTCTGGAGACTATGCGAGGGCGCGGGAGGTCGTCAGGGATCTGCTAACGAAGGGGAAAACGGCGGCCCGGTTGCGGCTTGCGGGCGAATTGGATGAGAAGCTCGGGGATCCTGTAGCGGCTGTGAACGAGCTTGAGCAGGCCGTACGCGAAGATGGCAGCGAGGAGAACTATTTTGAATGGGGCTCGGAGTTGTTGTCGCACAGGGCGATTTGGCAAGCGAAGGATGTGTTCGCTGCCGGAGCGGAGCGGTATCCGAAGTCGGCGCGCATGTTGACGGCACTGGGGGCGGCGCTGTTCGCGTGCTCGCTCTACGATGACGCGGCGCAGCGGCTCTGCGAAGCGGCGGATTTGAATCCCTCATCGCGGGATGCCTATCTCTTCCTTGGCAAGGTGGAGATGGCGGCGCCCAATCCACTGCGATGTACTCAGGAGAAACTGGCTGAATTTGTGAAGAGGGAACCGGAGAATCCGCTAGCGAGTTATTACGATGCGATGGCTATCTGGAAGCAGAGCGGACGCTCGAGCGATAGGCAGATTCTGGACCAGGTGGAGTCGCTGCTGAACCGGGCTGTCGCCCTGGATCCGAAGTGCAGCGACGCGTATCTGCAACTCGGTAACCTGAACGTGTCCCGGCACGACGAAGTGAAAGGGATCGCTGATTACAGCAAGGCAATCGAGGCCAATCCTCAGTCGACCGAGGCGCACTACCGGTTGGGGATGGCCTACGATCGCGTGGGAGAACGAGACAAGGCGAAACGCGAATTCCAGTTGCACGAAGAACTCGACAAGCAACAGGCAGCCGAAGTGGAACGCCAGCGCCGGGAAGTGAAGCAATTCCTGGTGAAGGGTGGCTCCGCAGAAACCACGAGTCCCTAGCGCGGGGGCTTTAGCGTTGCCACGATGCCTTCGCCCTCGCGAATGGTGAGAATCTGATTGGCCTTGACCTGAGTGAAGCGCTCGATCTTCTGCGTGGTCGGCCATTTGATCTCGATGGCGTCGATGGTTTCTACTGAGCCGACGCCGAAGTGAAGGCGCAGATCACTCTGCGACATGACACTGGTGCCGCTGTGCACTTCATCCATCTGAATATGCTTTCCGGTGATGACGCGAGCGCGGGCCCCGATTGCGGTTCGGTTGCATTTGGTGCCGATCAGCTTCAGCTTGATCCAGTTCTGCTTGTTGCCCCCCACATTGTGCAGGAGAGAGGGCAGGTCGTTCATGTTCAGGATCAGGGCGTCCATCCCGCCATCGTTGTCGTAATCACCGAAAGCTGCGCCGCGGCTGGAGAAGCGATTGGTGATGCCGGGGCCCATGTCCGCTGAGACGTCCTTAAACCGGCCATTCCCGAGATTCTTGTAGACTAGGCGCTGGTTCTTGAATGTCTCGCCGAAGTTATAGTTGTCGATCTCAGGATAGACATGACCGTTGACCTGAATGATGTCGGCCCATCCGTCGTTGTCGTAATCGAGGAACCCGCAACCCCACGCGACATACTTGTTGTTGATTCCGATGCCGGAATTAAATGAGAGCTCGGTAAAGGTGCCGTCGCCGTTGTTGTGGTAGAGGTCGGAGGTGTCGTCGGCGAAGTTGGTTTTGAAGATATCGAAAGAGCCGTCACAGTCGTAATCGGCCACGCCAACGCCCATCCCAGCTTGCTCGTGGCCATCGTCGTTGTAAGCGCAACCGGCGATTACGGCAATGTCGGTGAAGGTGCCATCGTGGTTGTTCTGGAAGAGGATACTTGGTTCGGAATCGACCGCAACGTAGATGTCGGGCCATCCATCATTGTCGAAGTCGTACGAGACGGCCGTGATGGAGTAACGCGGGCCCGGCTTGTGAATTCCGGCCTTTTGCGTAACGTCAGTGAAGGTGCCGTCGCCATTGTTGTGATAGAGGATGTTGATATCGCCGGGAAGGCCACGCGGGCCGCACATGGTGGGCACCCCCTTCCATTGACAGAAACCCAGGTCATCGAGCTTGATGGGAACATCTGGATCTAGCTTGACGAAGTTACAGACGAATAAGTCAAGATGACCGTCGCGGTCATAGTCCAGAAAGGTGCAGCCTGTTCCCCAACGGCCCTTTGCCTGGGCGAGCCCTGTTTTCTGAGTGACGTCGGTGAAGGTTCCATTGCCATTGTTATGGAAAAGAATGTTGTGACCCCAGAAGGTACAAAACAGATCGTCCCATCCGTCGTTGTCGTAGTCACCTACGCACACTCCGGTTTGCCACCCGGAGCGTCCGAGACCCGACTTTTCCGTCACGTCGGTAAAGGTGCCATCGCGGTTGTTTTTGTACAAATGAGTCGTCGGCTCTTTGCCCGCGGGCCAGTGCTCTCCAATTCGGCTTCCGTTCGTGAGGTAGATATCAAGCCAGCCGTCCTGATCGTAATCGAAGAAAGCGATTCCGCTCCCCTTGGTTTCGATGATGACGCGCTTTTTGTCGACGCCACCCCAGACGTTTGGGGTATGCAACCCCGCTTTCTCCGCTACGTCGATAAATTGCACGGGGGACGCTGGAGCGCTGGTCACGGCGGCCTGCACGACGGTACGATTCCATCGCCCCAGCGGAGTCGTGAGCACGTCAAGCAGACCGCTGCCTAGCAGGAACATGGAAGAGCCAAGGAATCGTCTTCGGGGAGTAATCATAATGATCTGTGGCGCCTGAGTCCTTTCTGCATACACGACCGCCGAATTATCGTATCCCCGATTTTTATCATCGGCGGTTCACTTTCGGAAACGAATGGGGAACCACGCCGGCACCCTCCTTGACCGCGATGATGGAATCAATCGGGACATTGCCCAGGCGTTCAACCCGGCCGCTGGGCCATGAGATTACGAGCGAGTCAATTTTGGTGCGCTTGCCCAGGCCGAAGTGAATGCGCGGATCGCTCGCGGACATGTAACTTGTACCGCCCTTGGCCTGATCAACGCGAACGAAATCGCCCGACGTAAGTTTGAGAACCGATCCAATGCCATCGCGGTTTGACTTGGTGCCAATCAGCAAGACTTCGAGCCAATGGTTCGCCGCCGCGCCGTCGTTGCGCAGTAGTTCAGGGGTGTCACCGCGGCAATTCACTGCGATCCCAACTGCCCCGTCGTTCAAAAAGTCGGCGGTTGCCATGCCGCGCCCTGCAACGGAATGAATAAAATCGGCACCCAGCGCGTCCGATGACTTTTCGAAGTGACCATTGCCGAGGTTGTGAAACATGAGGAGCGGTTCCTTGTAGGAGACCAGACTGTGATAGAGGCTTACATTGTCGACCATGGCGCCGTTGGCCTGCACGATGTCCGGCCAGCCGTCATTGTCGTAGTCAATGAATTTCGCCGACACCCCGCTGAGAAGCATGGCCTTGTTGCCAATTCCCGAACTATAAGTCGCGTCGGTAAAAGTGCCGTCGCCGTTGTTGTGATACAGGCGGTTGAGCTCGAAGTCGAGATGCGTAATGTAGACGTCGAGAAACCCATCGCCGTCAACGTCGGCCGCATCGATGCCCATGCCGGCTTCATAGCGTCCATCCTCGCTCGCAGCAAGTCCGGAAATAAGCGAAACGTCAGAGAAGGTGCCGTCGTGGTTGTTCTGAAAGAGAAAGTTCGGCCAGGTATCATTGGCAATTGCGATGTCGGGCCAGCCATCCCCATTGAAGTCGGCCAGCACCACGCCCATGCCTTTCGACTCCGGTACGCCGATGCCCGACTTCAAGCTCACATCGGTGAATGTCCCATCATGATTGTTGCGATAGAGCTTTGTATGCTGGCCTTTGTAGTTATTTGGATTGCAATAAGAGCGATAACCCGGCGCTTTTTCGCCACAATAGATGTTGCTCTCGGGACTCCAATCGAGATAGTTCGTCACGACAAGGTCAAGATATCCATCCTTGTCAAAGTCGAACCAACCCGCGCTGGTTGACCATTGACCTTCGTCGGCTACCCCGGCTTTTGTCGTGACGTCAGTGAACGTCCCATTACCATTGTTGTGGTAGAGAATGGCTCGACCGTATCCGGTCACGTAGATGTCAGGGTAGCCGTCGTTATCAAAATCGCCGACGGCTACGCCCTGGCCATAGTGTCCCTCTCCGCCAAGGCCCGCTTTCTCGGTAACGTCAGTAAAGGTGCCATCGCCGTTGTTGCGATACAGCGCGGAGTGCAGAGGATGCGGTGGTTTGTACGCGTCGGTCGCGGCTGACTGAACGAAGTAAAGATCCATGAGGCCATCCTGATCGTAGTCAAGCCATGCCACTCCCGTGCCCATGGTTTCCAGATAGTACTTTTCGTCGGTCTGCGTGGAATCCTGGACGAACGTGATGCCCGCGGCCTTGCGAATATCGGTGAAGTGGACGGAGATTGGTGCATCCGGAGGTTTGGCTGACTGTTGCGCGACGCCTCCATGTTGTTGCGAAGCGGTCCATACAATCAGCAGGAACACGGCGCCGGCGCGGCGGATCGGAAAGGTCATAGAGTTCGATCCGCGAGAGAAAGCGCTAATTGCAAGAACTGCGCACGCGCTTCGCTGTTCATCGCCTGGGCACGAGGGGCAGGAGAACTAGCCGCCTGATCAAGAGCCTGCTCGATGCGGCCGATATCGAGTGTGCCGCCTGCACTGCTGTTCTTGAAGCGGTTCAGCACCTCCCGCGCCTTATCGATCTGACCGCTTTGAAAGTAGAAAACGCCCAGGGTGGAATACCCGCCGGGCCATTCAGGAAGCAGATCGACGGCGCGCTCAAACTGCTGAGCAGCCTCTGCGTCGTTGCCATCAATTGCCGATATAAGTCCCATGCCCCAAAAGATTTTGCCGGAGCCGGGAACGCGCTGTTGACCTTTCAGTAAAGTCTCTTTCGCACCAGCTAGATCGTGCGCCCGGAGCTGAATGAGCGCCAGCGAGAGATAGTCTTGATCGTTGTCAGGATTGCGCGTTATCGCGTTGCGGTAAATTTCAGATGCGCGAGCCGCGTCCCCGGTGTGCGCATAAATATCGCCGAGAAGTGCAAGGTACGCGTCGTCCTTCTGGCCGTTGGGTGACACCTGTGTTGCGGCCTCGAGGGCATCGGGATAGCGGCGGGCGCGGAACAAGGCATCGGCAAGGTCGAATCGCACATCATCGGCATTGGGATTGGCGGCGAGCGCGGCGCGAAAGTGATCGATGGCCATGTCGTACAAGTGATAACGGGCCAGCAGGACGCCTGCTCCAGTGAGAGTGCGGAAGTCGCCGGCGCCGGCTTTGTCAAGTTGCGCGACGGTATCCTTTGCCTCATCGATCTTGCCCGACTTGAGATATGCCTCGGCTAGCAGATAGAGGTCCTCGGTCTGGTCAGGATGCTCTTTGATACGAGCCGTCAGTTGGTCGATGTCGAGTTTTTCCCGTGCCGGCGCCGCTAACTGAGAGCGGTTGTCGAGATAGTCGAACAGGTGCTGATAAGGAAGCGGGCCAGTGGAGGCTGACTTGGAGAGATTCTTGAACACCGTGAGATCACGTTCCGCTGCGTCCGTCTGATGAAGGGTTCTCTCGACCATGGCCAGCTTGTAGTAGCCGGTGGCGGGATCACGGCTGATCTTCACGTAGCGCCGCAGAAGGTCCTCGGCGTCCTGAGGCTTCTTCGCGGCGACGCGGAGGTTCGCTAATTCGAGCAGGGCATCGGCGAAATCGGGATTGGCCTGAACGGCTTTTTGCAGGAAGGACTCTGCTGCCGCGGCGTCTCCCTGGCGTTCCGCAATGAAGCCGAGATTAAACAGGCAAAGGCTGTTCTTCGGGTCAAGCTTAAGTCCCATTTCAAACTGTTGTTTGGCTTCGTCAAAGCGTCCGAGGTTTCTGTATGTGAGTCCCAGAAAGGCATAAGAGCGAGCAGAGCCTTCCACCGCAATCAACGAGTTGAACTCTTCGATGGCCTTCTCTGCCTTGCCGGCCATGAAGTAGCTTTCGCCGAGAGCCGCGAGCAGGTCGGGCCTTCGCGGAGCAGACTGCAGACCCGATTCGAGCAGAGGAATCGCATCCTCGAAATAGTTCTGCGACATGCTGATGCGTGCCATCAGAAAAACGATATCGGCATTCTCAGGCGCCAGTTTGTGCGCACGAATGAGTAAGTCAAGAGCGTCAAGGGGGCGCGACTGGTCCATGGAGACCTGCGCCATGAGGTACAGCGTCTCGGGCGAATCGGGCTTCGCCCGCAAGGCCCTCGTCAAGACAGCCTGGGCATTGGCGTAGTCACTGTTGCGAAACAGGTCCTGGCCCAGGTTATAGAGGATTTCGAATGTGCCGGGTTGCAAGGCGTCAGCCTTTTCCAGTTCCAATTGAGCTGGCTTGTACTGCTTCTCCGAAGCGAGAAGAATCCCCAGCGAAAAATGCACCTGAACGTTGCTGGTTTTATCGGAGGAAAGCACAGTTGCCTCGCGCAGGGCCTGTGCAGTCTGCTTGCTGTCGAAGTAGGCGCGAATGAGTTGGAGTTGCGCGGAATGGTCGAGTGGCCGCACTTGCTGAAACTGGGGAATAGCGAGTGTCGGCGACCCTTTCATCATGAGGAGAACGCCTAAGTTGTAGTGCGCATCGCGATTTTGCGGATCGAGGCGTAGAACCTGGCGGAACTCCTTTTCGGCAAGTTCCGGCTTTTTTTCAGCCAGGTAGAGGCTTCCCAAATTGTTATGAGCGTGCGTGGAAGTGGGCTTGAGCTTAAGTGCTTTTTGAAACGAATCCGCGGCGCCCGCGAAGTCCTGCTGATCACCCTCGATCATTCCCAGCAGGTTATAGGCATCAACGCTGGTGGGATTTCGCTGCAGTTCCTCCAGCGTTTTGGTTTTGGCTTCATCGAGACGGTTCTGGCGGACGAGAATCTCGATCTGTAAAAGTGGCGAGTTGCTATCCGGCACGTTGCGCTGGGCTGGGGAAGTTATCCCGGATGCGAGCGCGAGTGCAAAGAAATAGGTGACGAATCGTTTTAGACAGTGGATGAATAACTCGCTCCGCCATAGGCGCTGAGCGCTCCTTCTTAAGGATCCTGGGCTCGTGGACTCTGCGCGATTGGGTCTTCCGATTGCGGCGGTCATCGCAGCATTTCCAATGCCTGCTTTGCGTTGGGATTCTCGGGCTGCACCTGCAGCAAATCGTGCAGCACCTGGCGCGCTCGTTCTTTGTCGTTTTGCATGGCATACAGACGCGCGAGATTCAGATAGGATTGGTCAAACCCGGGCGACTGGCGTATGCCGTTTTTGAATTGTTCTTCCGCTTTGGGGTAATCCCGCTCACGCACAAACACGATTCCCAGATTATTCGATGCCTCGGGATAATCCGGGCGAAGATCCAGAGCGCGTTTGAGATAGCCCGCTGCAGGATCCATCTGGTTGAGTTGCGCGTACAGCATGCCGATACTGTAGTTGATTTCGGGGTCGTCGGGAAGGAGCGAGAGAGCACGCGTGAGGCAATCCTTCGCCTCGTCATAGCTTTTCTGCTTTCGATATAAGTTGCCGAGGTTGAGCAAAGCCACGGCGTAGTTGGGGCGCTGCTCGAGGGATCGCTTGAAATGATCAATGGCCTCGTCATAGGCGTTCTCCTGTGCGGCCAACATTCCCAGATTGTTCCATGCTTCTGGATAGTCCGCGCGAAGCTTGACCGTGTGCTCAAGATACTCGCGGGCCTGCTTTTGATCTTTGCGGCGCAGGCTCAGCGTGCCCAGGTTGTAGTATGCGTCTGCGTTGTCTGGTTTGACGGCAATTACCTGCTTGAATGATTCTGCCGCCTGCTCGAAATAGCCATGCTGAAACATTGCCGCACCGTAGGTGAAGTCGTTGCGGGAGAACGCATCCTGAACGAGAAGACCGGGAAAGGGAAGCGCGTAGCGCATGCGCTCGGCGGCAGTCGTTGGGATTGATTTTGCATCGCCGGCGGCTCGCTGGGGATCGATCGCACCCTGGTAAACCTTCACAATGGTACCTTCGCGATCGAGGAGAAAGGCTGCCGGAATTGCGAGATCGCGCCGGCGCTCAAACAGGTAGCGATAAATGACGTTGTAGATTCCA
Organism: uncultured Acidobacteriota bacterium; assembly: GCA_963744185.1. Classification (GTDB taxonomy): domain Bacteria; phylum Acidobacteriota; class Terriglobia; order Terriglobales; family Acidobacteriaceae; genus Telmatobacter. The sequence goes on from CAVUSR010000010.1 coordinate 19,340, forward strand.
GCGATTTCGGCGGTTGCAAAAAGCGTCGGGAAATCGAAGTGCCCGCGGGATGCGATCGCCCGAGCCTCCGCGATTCCGGTTTCATCGTCCACGTTGATTGCAACGATCTGCAATTGCGCTGCGCGATGCTCCTTTAGTTTGTGCAGCATGTCGACGCTAAGCGAACTTTGATGCGACCAGAACGCGAGCAGGACAGGCCGGCCCAGCCAGGATGAAAGTTCCTGGGCGGTGCCGTTCAAGTCCGGCAAGGAAAAGCCGGGAGCCTTGAGCGGTTGAATGAGCCAGGTTTCCACGTTATGAGGGAGCGGCTCGAGAACTGGCTCGGGTGCCGGCTCCTGGAAGACTTTCGTGGTGGCCGCGAAAGGTTCTGAATGAAAAGCGTTCAGCCCCTCTTCGAGCATAACTCGATGATTTGCGGGTAAGTGATCGAAGCGTTGTGATAGCCCGCTTGGCCAACGGATCTCGGCTTGGATGTTTCCCCCCATGTTGCCCAATCCAAAGAAAAGCTCTTTGGAGTGCTGAGATAAAAAGCCAGATCCGGACTGCAGATATTTCGTTTGTCGCTTTCCATTCGCTTCCACCGTGATGGCCGCTCCAATTCCGTCGCGGTTGCTTTTGTGCCCGCGCAGCCTGAAGCTGATGGATTGGCCGATGTCCTTCATCGCATTGTGCAACAGACGAATCTGTGGGGCATTGCGATTTTTGACGATGACCTCGAGGCGGCCATCGTGATCGAAATCGGCAAGCGCGAAGGAGCGACTGTCTTCGATGCAGTCAAGGCCGACAGCCCCCGAAGCCTCTGCAAATGAGCCGTCGCCGCAGTTCAGAAACATGACATTGCGCGCAAAACCATGCCAGGTATTGTCAGACCGGACCAACTCATTGATGGCATTCCAGCCCTGCTCGTAGGCGAGCGAAGCGGTTGCATCGTCAGACGATTTCGCGACCACTTGCCGCCAGAAGAAACTGGCCAGGTCATTGCGCTCGGGGCCGGAGATATAGCCGTTGGCTACGTAGAGGTCGGACATTCCATCGTGGTCGAAGTCCCAGAAATCGGACGACCATGACCATCGGCCCATTTCGACGCGGGCCTGCTGGCCAATATTCTCGAAGCGTCCGCCGCCCTGGTTGCGATAGAGCGCGTTTCCGCGCGCGTGACGTTGATAGAGTTCGCGGATCTTTGGCGGCGCATCCTTGTGGAATTGCGACCGGGATGAAACCCGCTGTCCCGCGGCTTCCCACATGCTGGGCACGTAGATATCCTGGCGCCCGTCGTTGTCGTAATCGCACCAGCAACAGCCCATGCCGGCGCCCACGCCCTCCACGTTAGCCTCGCGTGACACGACCTTGAAGGTCCCATCGCCGTTGTTGCGGTAAAGCTGGGAAGTGCCGAAGTCATTGGCCACGAAAAGGTCGGGCAGGCCATCGGACGTGGAGTCGCCCCAGGCACATGCAAAGCTGTAGCGGTCATTGTCAGCGTTCATGCCTGAGGCTTCCGTCGTCTCTACGAATCGTCCCCCTCCTTCATTATGGAAAAGGCAATTTGGAGGGCCGTTCCGAGCATCGTAGTAGGGAATCGGATAGTGATACTGATCGAGTCCCAGGTAGTACATGTAGGTGCAGAAGTAGATGTCAAGGCGGCCGTCGCGGTCGTAGTCAGCCACGGCCGCGTGGGTGAACGTTCCCTGGGCGGGACGCGAGAATTGGAAGGCGTTCCGTTTCAGCTCGAATGTCCCGTCTCCGCGATTGACGAACAGCAAGGGCCCTGTGCCGCAAACCACCAGCAGATCCTGCAGGCCGCGGTTGTCGAAGTCGGCGAATAAAGCGCACGCGGTGTTGTCGAGAACGCCTACGCCGGCCTTTTCCGTTACGTCCTCGAAGACGCCGTCGCCGCGATTGCGATACAGCCGGTTGGGGAGGCCCGCCGGTTGGCAAACGTACAGGTCGTCGAAGCCATCGTTGTCATAGTCGCCAACGGAAACACCGTTGTTGCAGTAGACGTCTACGCCGACTGCGCCGTCGAGGACAGTTCGCCAGTGGTCGGCTCCGCGCAACGTCTGCTTTTGGTAGGACTCGTTAATCCTGAAAGCATTCGAAGTCACATCGATGAATACCGGCCCGGTCGCAATGCAGACGGTTTCCTCGCCTGCTTCCCACTTCCGAGCCACCCAGTTCCTGGACGCATCCTGGAGCCACTCCATCCGCCAGGAGCCAACTCGTTCTTCTGTTCGTTGATCCTTCCGCGTGGCAACCAGGTCGTAGCGCAGTTCGACGCCAACCACGAGCGGGGATTGCGACATCTCGTCGATGGCGTAAATCTCAAATTCCGCGGTTTCGATCTTCTCGACCGGCTCGAGCCATCTCGAAAAAGCGCGGAGGCAGGAATCGCGCCCCGGCTCAAGTTCCGTGGCAAACTTGCGCCTTACTACGTCAATTCCGTAGGCAGAACGGATGGCTTTTTCGTCTGACGGCTTCAACGTCGATGCGCGAATGGCTGCATCCAGCGAAGCCTCGATTGCAGAAAGCACTCGTGGAGTTTCCCGAAGTTTCTCCGCCCATGTCCCCAGGACCGACGCAATCTCGGCTGCGTATTTCTCCGAGGCGTAGCCGTCGGACCCCGGAGCCACCAATCCCAGGACGTCGGCGAGCGGGGAGCGGGCGGGGTAGTGCGGGACGAAGCGGGTGTCGGAGAAGGGGAGCGTTGCGTCAGAGCCGGGGACCGAGAAGGCTCCCGGCCGCCATGGCGCACCGAAAAACGGAGCGGCGCGAAAGAGCACAGGCGCCATCGCCAGGTCTTTCAGAATTGCTCGACGAGAAATGGATGGGATTACGGTTTTGTCAGTCAGTCGAGCCATGATTCCGAGTCAAAACTGGTCGATCGGCAAGATGTTCGCATGATAGCACCGGGGCGAGTCTTTTCCTCATGCGGCGCAGACGGCTCCGGGACGTTTCCTGGGACGCGAATTGGAGCCCGAATTGCGTTGTGACAGGGAAAACCGAGAGCAGGGCAGGAAGTTGGAGTGCGAGCCCTCTTCAAATCGTCCGAGAGGGATTCGTCCTTGATCTCGCGTGCACCGCGCTCCGTGGGAGGCGGCCCTATCAATAATTGTATGTTGCTGTCTAATGAATAGGATACGAGCGTCATGGAGGTCTGCCTGTGTCTGCTTTTGGACTGCCAAGATTTCCACTCCACCTTTTGATTGACAAAGATCAGGGAAATGATCTAGGCTTCCTCGCAAATAAAAGTAACCGTTTACACCGGCGGTCCAGAGCAGTCGAAGTTTGCCCCCGGGTAGCGGTTACCAAAGCAAAAACGAGAAGTACAGAGGGAACAGATCGGAGGGTATTTGGATGGGCCATGATCGCAGCACGTTCAGTCGTTTGAGGGTCCTCAGCTACGTAGTATTCACCACCCTGAGTTTCCTCCTCCTCGCCCCGCGCTATGCACATGGCCAGGTGGACGAAGGCGCAATAACAGGAACAGTCCTGGATACAACCGGTGCCGTTGTGCCTAACGCACAAGTCACCCTTTTGAATACCGACCAGGGCATCACGTTGGAGACCAAGAGCAGCGCGAGTGGTGGCTACACCTTCTCTCCAGTGAGAGCCGGGAACTACTCAATCACTGTTACGGCGTCAGGCTTCGCCAAGACGACCCAGAAAAACATTAACCTTGTCGTCGCCCAGACCCTTCAGGTCAACATCTCCCTCAAACTGGGGGCCGCTTCAGAGACCGTGGAAGTGAATACCGCACCTCCGCTTTTGCAGACCGAAGAAGCGTCAGTGGGCCAGGTGATCGGACAACAGGAAGTAAATGCCCTTCCACTCAACGGCCGCAACTTTACCTTCCTCGCGCAATTGGGTGCGGGCATGCAGACGCCGCAGGCGGATACCCGCGGCAATGCGGCATCCGGTGCGTTTTCGGCGAACGGCTTGCGTCCGGCACAGAACAACTACCTGCTGGATGGTATCGATAACAACTCGAACGCCGTCGACTTCCTGAACGGAACGAACTTCATCATCCTGCCTCCGGTGGATGCGATTCAGGAATTCAAGGTTCAAACTGCGGACTTCAGCGCGGAACTCGGCCGGTCAGCAGGAGCGGTGCTGAACGCGACTATCAAGTCGGGCACCAACAGCCTGCATGGCGCGGCATGGGAGTTTTTCCGCAACGACAAACTCGATGCGACAGATTGGTTTGAGAAAAACACCGTAACCCCTTTCAAGGGAGCCTTGCGACTCAATCAATTCGGCGGTTCCATCGGTGGCCCGATCATTAAGAACAAAATGTTCTTTTTCGGCGATTATGAAGGGAAGCGGCGCGTTCAGGGCAACACTTCTGGCAGCGCGACCGTCCCGACCGCGGCCGAGCGCTCCAGCGGCTATACCGATCTAACCGCGATACTGGCCGCGAACAGCGGCAGTACCGAGACCGACAATCTTGGACGAACCGTTCCCAAGGGCACGGTGATGGACCCGGCCACGACGCGCAAGGTAACCGCTGGCGTAATTGATCCGGTTTCGGGCATCGCCGCGACCTCGAGCGGTTACGTTCGCGATCCGTTCGGAACGTGCGCGCCATCGACTGTATCCTTCACTGCGGGTGGCTGCGGATTGAACATGCTTCCGGCCAATCGGGTGGATCAGACAGCTATCGCTCTTCTGAATCTCTATCCGACTCCCACGAACTCCAGTCCGAATAACAACTTCGCGTCCAGCCCGAAGCTCTACGAACACGAAAACACATTCGATACCAGGTTCGACTTCAACCCCACTGAGAAAGAACAGATATTCTTCCGTTTCAGTTACTCCGACGATCCGCAATACATTCCGGGGCCTTTCGGAGGAATAGCGGACGGTGGCAGTTTCCAACAGGGCATTCAGACTGCGAAATCCGATCAGGCTGTCGCAGCCTGGACACACGTCTTTAGTCCGAGCACGGTCAACCAGGTGCGCGGAGGGTTTAACCACCTTCACACTACCCGCTTCGGGCCGGACGGCTCTGTGATGGGTATTCCGGCGAAGTACGGTATCCAAGGCATTCCGCAGGTAGCTGAGAACGGCGGTCTCCCCGCCTTCGGTTTCGGCGGACTGGCCACATTGGGAAGCAACAACTTCCTGCCTTCAGACGAAGTCAGCCAGACGCTGCAGGTCACGGATGACTTCACAAAGGTCTACGGGAAGCACAATTTCAAGACGGGCATCGAATATCAGCACGTGAAATTCTCCACTCTGCAGCCGGCATGGTCGCGCGGTCAGTTCGACTACAACGGATCCTTCACCGATGTGGTGGGCAAGAATGGAACGAACGGTCTCGCGCAAATCCTGCTGACACCGGAAGCGGCGACCGTACCAAACGGGATCAATTACTCGGGCGGCGCGGACGAGGTATACGCATCGAACATCAACAAGACCTACGATGAAAAGATCTACTTCGCCTCCTACTTCCAGGACGACTGGAAAATCAACTCGAAGCTGACTCTCAATCTTGGACTGCGATGGGACTTTTTCGGCCCGATCAACGAGCAGAATGGCGGACAGGCCAACTTCGTTCCGGGCGGCGCTCCCGACAACAAGCCGGAATACCTTATCCCGGCTTCAGGAAAGGACAACCGGTCGCTATCCAGCAGCTTTACCGACTTATTGGCCAAGGATGGTATTGCACTTGTCAGCACCAACAAATACGGCCAGGGGCTGGTCCAAACCCAGAAGACCAACTTTGCGCCCCGTGTCGGCTTCGCTTACGAAGTCACCCCGAAATTCGTGACGCGCGGCGGGTTTGGCCTCTTCTACAACTCCTTTGAAAACCAGGGATATGGGCCAAATATCGGCGAAAACTATCCCTTTGTTTACAACTTCAACTTCGTTCCGCAAGGTACCGACAGCGCGGTTAATCCCGTGAGCATCAATACCCCGTTTGCGGGATGTCCTACGGCTGGTCCGGGCGGGACGGCAACATTTGAGTCTGGTTTTAGCTGCGTCCCCCTCACCCCCACCGCTGTTCAAGCCAACGGGCTGAATTTGCAGGGACTCCAGTTTGACTACCAGACCCCGCGCACCTATAGTGCCAACCTCACTTTCCAGTATTCGCTGACTCCCACCTTGTCGGCCCAGGCCTCTTATGTGTTTACCGATGGCCAGGACCTTCAAACGGGCGTCGGTACCAACAATGTGAGCCAGCTCTGGCCGAAGAATCAATCGCTGTCAGACACCTACCCAAACAATGAAGTTCCGTTCCCTGATTTCGGACGCGGCTCCAGTTACCACACAACGGTGGGAACAAGCCAATACAACGGCTTGCAGACCAAGGTCGAAGAGCAGTTCTCGAATGGACTGACCTTCCTTCTCGCCTACACCTACTCCAAAACATTGTCTGACGCTGGCGACTTGCTCAACGGCGGCAGTACGGGTGGCTATCGCGCCCCGGACGTGCCGGGACTTGGCCCTAAGTTCGATTATGCTTTGGCCGATTTCGATATCCGTCAGGTACTCCATTTCAGCGGCGGATACCAGCTCCCGTTCGGTAAGGACAGGCGTTACATGAACACGGGCGGCGTTGCCAATGCCGTTCTTGGCGGTTGGGCTATCAATTGGATTGCGGTACTTCAGGGTGGTCAGCCGCTTAATATCGGCTGCCCAACCAGCGTGACGGCAGGAACTGGCTGCAATGCGGTCAGGGTTGCTGGCCAGAGTCAGAAACTTGGAATCAAGACCAGGATCGACAGTACAGGTACGAATCTGCCGTATTGGTTTGGGAACCCCGCGGCATTCCAGCAGGCGTGCCCGTTGGGAGCTCCAGCCAGCCTGGCACCTGGCTGCCTGCCTTTGACCGGGAATGCGATTTTGGGCTCCAAGCCTGGACAGACGGTTACCCCGGGCTTCCACAATTTCGACTTCTCAACCTTCAAGTCGTTCAAGTTCAACGAGCGCTTCTCGGCAGAATTCCGTGGGGAGTTCTTCAACATCCTTAACCATCCGAACTTCAACGCGCCCGGATTCGGCGGCAACGGCGTAGTGTCAATCAGCGGCTCGACGGACTTTACCAACACAGCCAACTTCGGCGCCATTGGATCGACGCGCAACGCGCCCAATGATCCGAGACAAATCCAATTTGCTCTGAAGCTGTACTACTAAATATGCTTTGCTTTCGTCCCGGGAAGCGCGCTAACCGGCGCACTTCCCGGGAACTGTTTTTGGTGATACATTGCTCACGCGGCGACCGCGGAGGAGTATAGTGAGCAATCGACCTGCGTTCGGGTTCCTGATCTTCAGCGTGTTCGCGTGCAGTGCTGCCCAGACTCGCACTCAGGACCTGCAGAAACAGGACCTCGACCGGCAATACCAATCGGCCGTGAATGACTACGAGGCCGGACGGTATGGACAGGCCGCAAGCGAGCTGGAGAAGGTGCTTCCTTACGCCTCGACAAGCTCCACGGTTCATGAGCTTCTCGGACTCGTCTACGCATCGCTCAATCAATCGGACAAGGCTCTCGAGCAACTCAAGACGGCTGTGCAACTCAAACCCGACTGGGTAGAGGCGCGAACGAATCTCGGCACCGCGCTCCTTCATTCGGGGAAGGCGGCTCTGGCGGGAGAGCAATTCCGAAAAGCACTGACACTCAATCCCCATGACTACGACACCAATCACAACCTGGGTGAGTTCTACGCGCAATCTGGAAAAGTCGCGGAAGCGCGTCCTTTTCTTGAAGAGGCTCATGCGATAACACCTGCGGCCTACGACAATACCTACGATCTCGCCATGACCGATTTTCTCGTCGGTCGCAATGACGATGCGCGTTCGCTCGTGCTCGACCTCATCAAGCAGAAAGATGCCGGCGAACTTCACAACCTTCTCGGGCAAATCGACGAGAAGGAAGGCAAGTACCTGGCAGCCGCCTCGGATTACGAGCTGGCCGCGCATCTCGATCCGAGCGAGGACAACCTGTTTGACTGGGGCAGCGAGATGCTTCTGCATCGCACCTACGAGCCGGCCATCTCAGTTTTCGAAGAGGCGGCGCACCGCTATCCAAAGTCGCCGCGCATCCTCATCGGGCTTGGTTTGTCGCTCTATTCGCGCGGTAGATACGACGACGCGGTCAAGGCGCTTCTCGCCGCGGTCGATCTCAGTCCGGCCGATCCGCGCTGTTACGTTTTCCTTTCCAAGGCCTACAACAGTTCTCCCCTCCAGGCAGACGATGTCATCAAGGCGTTCCGCCGCTATGCCGATCTGCAGCCCACCAGCGCGCTGGCGCAGTATTATTATGCGGTCAGCCTGTGGAAAGGGAAGCGAACGGAAGACGCCAGCCTCGATCAGCAAACCATCGAGTCTCTTCTTTTGAAGGCGGTGTCGCTCGACGACTCGCTGGCCGACGCCCACGTGCAACTCGGCAATCTTTACGCCGACCAGCACAATTACGATAAGTCGATCCCGCAATACGTTCGAGCCCTCGAGCTGAACCCGAACCTGGCCGACGCGCACTATCGTCTGGGGACCGATTACGTCCATGTCGGCAAGAAAGATGACGCGCAGAAAGAATTTGCGGTATACCAGAAACTGCGCGCGGATCACTTGAACGAGATCGACAAGGAAAGAGCAGAGGTGCAGCAGTTCGTTTACAGCGCCAAGTCCACTGCGTCCATGCAACCGGACCACGCCAATTGATTTCGATCAGGACGCGCGGCCAGCACCCTGGCGCGCCGAGGAGATGTTGGAATGCAAACTGATCTTCCCCTGGACCCACTGGCCGAATGTGCTGCCGCAGTGGATCCAGCTTCCATCATCGACGGATCGAAGCGCACGTTCCTGCAGGCGGTGGGCCTACTCGCGGCCGGCATGCTCCTCCCCAGGGCTCGAGCCTACGGTCGGCCGCCCGCCATCGCCGGCAGTGGTCACAAGATCATTCTGGTCGTTATTGGAGGAGTGCGACGGGCCGAAACGTTTGCGCACGAAGGCCTGGGCAATATTCCGCATCTCGCCTATGACCTGCTGCCTAATTCACTCTTCTACAATCACGCCCGCAACGAAGGCGTGACCGCGCACTTTAATGCGATCTCCAGCATTCTCACCGGCAACTGGCAGCGCGTCGATGACTGGGGCAAGCTCGCTCCTACTACACCCACGCTGATCGAGCAATTCCGCAAACGGACACGCGTCGACCGCAGCGATACCTGGATCGTAGCCAGCAACAAGGCGCTCACCAGCATGATAGGAGCCAGCTCCGCCTCTGGTTATGGACCGGACTTCGGAGCCAACGTAGTGTTTCCCAAACAGTTGATGCTGATGGCCGTCGCCGATGCCTTGCGCGGCGGGCGAACCGCGAATATGGCGGACCGCGGCAAGATTGAAGCTGAGTTGGAAAGCGCGATGGAGGGAAGCAATTATGAGGGGCTTGGCTGGAACGTGTTCGACGCTGCCGACAAGCTCGATCCTCGCGTCCAGGAAACCATCAAGAACGCGGTTGCGGGCTTTGTGCGCAGCGGCGGTCCCACTTCCGGCGACGAATTGACCTTCTTCATGACCCGCGAAATCATGCACCGCTTTTCGCCGCAGGTGCTCGTCGTAGCGTTCTCTGACGTTGAAGCAGCTCACTTCGGCTCGTACGCCTTGCATCTGTCGGGAATCAAAACTGCGGACCGCCTGATCCACCAGCTTTGGAAGGAGGTTGAGGCGAACCCCGACTATCGCGACAAAACAACTATGGTGGTTCTGCCTGAGTTTGGGCGCGACCCGGATGGTTCCTCGACGAACGGCTTCTTCAACCATCGCGCCAATGAAGACTCCACGCGGGACACGTGGATGATGGTCGTAGGCTCCGCAGTCGATCGCCCCCAGGTCATCGAACGCCCCGTCCGCCACGTTGATGTATGTCCCACATTGGCCGGTCTGCTTGGATGCCGGGCCATCGACTCTCAAGGCAGCCTGCTCACAGACTTTCGTATTTAGAATCAGGGAGCTCCTGTCGTTATACGGCGCCAGGAGACAGGACAGCGTAATGGCCGCGTTCGGATCAACTCCGGAAAACCTCAAATCCGCACTCGACAACGGCGTGCTCAAACGCCTTCCGGTCACGTTCCTGCCCTTTGTCAATCAGCAACTGCGCGAGTGGGATTACCTGTTTCCAAATGAGCGTCAATCTACCGAGCGGCTCCTTCTGTACGTCAATGGTCTTTCCACATCTCAATCGGCAGCGGCATTTCGCAACGTTACCGAGTTGGAAGACAAGATGGAGGTTCGCAAGTGGAAATTCTCCATTACCGAGCAGACCATCGAAAACTCTTCGCTGCTGGCACGTTCGCCCTACTATCAGGAGTGGCGAAAAGCCATTCAAGCCGTCTTTGACGCCGCCGACCAGTTTGCACAGACCACGGGCAATGCGCGGGTTGCAGGCAATCGCCTGGTGTTGCTCGACATTCCACGTCCCCTTCAAATCAGTGCTTCGGACCCGTGGTGGCGCTGGCAAAAGATTGGCCGGCCCATCGACATTGATACGTCTCGAATCGGCGAATCCAAAGGTGTGCTTGACTATCTGCTGACTGCGGATCAGGGGCACGAGAGCGAATCATCCGGCGGCCTGCTTGCCACCATGGCGAGTCGATCGCAAAATCAGTCAGCGGACACATGGGTGATCGATGCCGGACAGACCCTGGTCGAGTCTCTCGTTGACCGTTCGCCTTCAGGTGCGGGACCAAAGCCGATCCTGCTCAGCTACACCCGGCTGGATCGGTATCGACAGAACTTCTCGCGCGAGATGAACACCATGCGCAAGGATCTCGCCGATGCGGATGCCGTTTACGACCGTCTGCGCAAGGTTGACGTCAAGCCGTGGTGCCCGCCCGAGGCGGAAGATCCAGCCGTCCGTGAGTACCTGCGGTCGCTCTACCTCAGCGGAAACGGCGCCGTCATCTTTGGCAACTCCTTCGTTCAGTGGGGATCTTCTGAAGCGCTGCGCCGCGCCCGCCCGCGCTTTCTAGCCGCCAAGTTTGGCGTGCGCAGTAAGCCCAAGCCGTTTACAGGGGTGGCCGTCTTCGACAATCCTGACCAGGTCAATCCGCTGCCTGCCGTCGACGACATCCCAGGAAGCACCGTCGATGCGCAGATGCTTGCTCTCTATGTCTGGCTGGCGGCCGCCCGGTACGGCGAATATCAAAGCGCGACGGTTTGCGTGTGTATCGCGGAAAGCTTATCGCAAGCCTACGTCGTCTCCCCGCCTCAGTTTTCCATCCCATCGCAGACGAGCCGTCTGTCTGCGGACGAGCTCAAGCGCGCCCTGCACGAGTGGATGGTCTGACTCTCTGCGGTTACTTTGACCAGAGCGGTTCGCTGAGGCCGCGAAGAGAAACAGCAGGCAACTCCGCATAATCGAACACCACCACTTCATTCTCACCTTTGCGAAGCCACGGCGCCGGCACAAACAGCGACTTTTGCGGTCCGATATTCCATGTCCGCCCAAGGTTATGCCCGTTGACCCACACGAATCCTTTGGTGAGAGAGCTGGTATCGAGATAAGTATCGGTGACCTTATCCAGTTTGATCGTTCCCCGGTGAAACGCAGGTCCCGCGCCTCCGTGCTCGTTCTTGCTCCAATGCGCAATGTCAGCCGGTGACTTCATGGGAAGGGAGTAGGTCTTCCATCCCGCGAGGGCGTGGCCATCCAGCGTGACCGGTCCCACGATCCCCGCGCGCCCATCCGGCAAATGAGGGCCGAAGTTGATACGACCCGTATTCTCCACCAGGATGTCGAGCGTGTGCGATCCCGCTGGGACATTGATTGTGATCGACGTCGGAGGCAGGCGGCGATCCATCATTCCCGCAAGCTTTTTATCCACATAGACAGCCGCATAGTCGCGCAGATCGGGGATGTCCAGTTTTCCGTTCCGCGCGCCGGTTATTTGCGTGCGATACAGAATGTATCCGTAACTCTGTCCCACGGCCTCCATGGTCTTTGGCTCTTCAGAATCCGTGGGATCCGGCAGGTTGTCCCACAGCGAGGCCGACTCCGTAAGCGCAAATGCGGGAACCGCTGCGAGCGGCAATGGCTCCGGCAACGGCGGCGGCGTAATCCCCGTGTGCTTCTGGATAACGTCGCGCACCAGGAAGAACTTCTTCGTCGGACGACCAGCCTCGTCGAGCGCCGCGTCGTAGTCGTAGCTCGTCGTCTGCGGCTCATAGCGCGCATTGGGGCCGCTTCCCAGGTTCGCCCCATTCATGAAGCCAAACGTCGTGCCCCCGTGAAACATGTACAGGTTGAGCGAATACCCCTGGCTGAGCATCCAGTCGATCTCCTGCGCCTGCGCCTCAGAATCGGTGTGAACGTGCTCCTTGTTGCCCCACGCATCGAACCAGCCATCCCAATATTCTCCCGTCATCATTGGCTGATGCGGTCGCAATTGGGCCAGCTTGGCAAACTCGCGCTTTGCGTCGCCTGGGCCGAAGTTGATCACCGCCAACACGTCAGGCAAAGCGTCATTTGGCAACTCGTCCGCCCCATCGGAGGTGTAGAAGAGGGAATCGCCAAGGCCGGCGCGGATCAAGGCCTGGTGAATGTCTTCCATGTATACCTTGTCGTGCCCAAACGATCCGTACTCATTCTCCACCTGGATCCCAATGATCGGGCCGCCGTGAGTCGCCTGCAGATTTCCAACTTCTTTGCCCAGGCGGGTCAGGTAGCGCTGTGCTGCCTCAAGGAAACGCGGATCGCTCGTCCTTACCTTGACCATCGGATCTTTGAAGAGCCACGATGGAAATCCGCCCGCCTCCCACTCCGCACATACGTACGGGCCAGGCCGTAGAAGCACATTCAAGCCTTCCTCCTGCGCCATGCGAATGAACGCCGCCACATCGAGCTGACCGCTGAAATCGAACACCCCAGGCTTGGGTTCGTGCAGGTTCCAGAACACGTAAGTCTCCACCGTGTTCAGACCCATCGCGCGCGCCTTGCGCAGGCGGTCTCGCCAGTACTCTCGGGGGACTCGCGGGTAATGGATGGTGCCGGAAATAATTTGATACGGCTTGCCCTCCCGAACAAAGTGGTCGCCTTCAATGGTCACTGGCGGGGTGCGTAGACTCTGGCCGACGACGCTTGGAACATACGCGTACAATCCCGCCGTGCACAGGCACACAGCCAACAGAAAAAGTCGATGCGACGCACACTTCATGAGAACTCCGTCTTAATCTGAAAAGGGAATTCTACGTCGCGCTGGCGGGTCGCTCCAAACATTGACGCCCTCAGTTGTACGACGTGCCACCGGGTATGACTCCGCTGCAACATGCCTGCTTCCTGTAAGCTCAAGTCGGCGGTCTTGCCGGCGACAAACGATGCCAAACTCAAAATCGACAGACAACGTTCCTCCAAGGCAAGAAGCACCGCTGGGCAAGAGCTCACACCGCCGCTGGCGTATCGCCTGGCTGCTGGGGATCGGTGTTCTGGTCAACTACTTCGACCGCGTGAACCTGTCTGTTTCGCACCAGGGCCTCAACCAGTCGTTCGGCATTACAGATTTCACCTATGGCTTGTTGCTCGGCGCTTATAACTGGACCTATGCACTGTGCCAAATCCCCATTGGAGTCGTGATCGACCGGCTCGGTGTCCGGCGGGTCGGGCGCATCAGCACGGTGATTTGGAGCGTCGCTTCCTTTGCCGCAGCCTTCAGCCCTGGCCTCGGAAGCCTCTTTGCGGCTCGCTTTCTGTTGGGAGTCGGCGAGGCGCCCACGTTTCCCGCGAATGCCAAGGCCGTCGGCGCATGGTTCCCCGAAAACGAGCGCAGTTTCGCCACCAGCCTCTTCGATTCCGCCGCCAAGTTCGGTTCCGCCATTGGCGTCCCGGCAATCGGAGTCCTGCTGTTACACGTTGGCTGGCGCATGAGCTTCGCGGCTACCGGTTTGATTAGCCTTCTCTATTTCGGGCTGTTCTACTTTGTGTATCGCGAGCCGGGTGAAGATCCAAAAGTCAGTGCAGCCGAAAGGGAACTGATCGCACCCGGCGCGTCAAGCAGAGAAAACCGCTCGACGCGGCCGTTTACACTCCTCGAACTCCTGGCCCAACGCAAAGTCATCGGACTTGCTCTCGGCTTCGGGTCGTATAACTACGTCTTCTATCTCCTGTTGACCTGGCTTCCAAGTTACTTGTCCCAGTCGCTCCACATCGACCTTCTTCATTCGTTCCTTTACACCGGAGTTCCCTGGCTCATCGCTACCGCGACCGACCTCCTCATCGGCGGCATTCTCGTTGATTACCTGGTACGCCGCGGCAGGGACGCCAGCCGGGTGCGCATGACCGTGCTCGTGGTGGGAACCATGTGCGGCCTCGGGATACTGGGCGCGGCCTGGTCGCACACGGCCCTGCACGCGCTTGCCTGGATCAGCCTCTCCATCGCCGGCCTGTCTGCCGCCGCCCCCGTGGGATGGTCCCTTCCATCGCTGGTTGCGCCGCAGGGAAGTGTAGGCCGCGTCGGCGGCATTCTCAACTTCTCCAATCAGGTCTCGGGAATCGTCGCCGCGGTTCTCACCGGCTACCTGGTCTACAGGCTGCACTCCTTCACGGCTGCATTCGCCGTCGCCGGAGCCTACCTGGTCATCGGCATCTGCGCGTATCTTTTCCTGCTGCGCGACACTCGCCCCATGACCAATCAACCCGCCGCACTCTAACTGCCAGTCTTCTTCTGCACCAGCGCCCGCGTAGTCCCAACCGAGATGCCGCCATCCACAAGCAGCGTCTGCCCGGTAATGTAGCGGCTCGCCTCCGAGGCCAGAAATACAATCGCGCCATCCAGGTCGCTGGGCATCCCCGGCCGGTTCAAAGGGATCCGCTCCGTCAGGTACTCCACCCACTCACGGTCCTCGTAGAGTACCTGGTTCTGCTTCGTCTTGAACCATCCCGGCGCCAGACAATTCACCGTCACGCCATGCGCGCCCCAATCCGCAGCCAGGCTCATGGTGAGCTGGCGAATCCCCCCGCGGCTCGCGCCATATGGAGCCAGCCCCGCATACCCGAACACGCTCGTGACCGACCCGATATTGATGATCCGCCCGTACCCTCGCTCCGTCATTCCGCGCCCAATCGCCTGCGCCACAAAAAAACTCCCGCGAAGATTCGTATCGAGAATCAGATTCCAGTCATCCCACGTCACCTCGAGCGCCGGCTTGCGCACGTTGCACCCCGCGTTGTTCACCAGGATGTTGATCGGGCCAAGCGCCGTCTCCGCCTCCGCCGCCATCCCACGAATGCTCGCCTCATCCCGCACATCGAGTTCCACGCAAGCCACCCGGCGGCCCAGCGCGCGCATTTCCGCTGTGAACTCCGCCAGCGTATCGCGGTGCCGGCTCGTAAGAATCAGGTCCGCGCCCGCCGTCGCCAGCGCCCGCGCAAAGTATTGTCCCAGTCCACGGCTTGTCCCGGTAACCAGCGCAACCTGACCGGAGAGGTCAAAGAGGGAACTGCTCATCCCGCGACCTCCCCGGATGGGGCCAGGACAATCTTCATCAGGTTCGGCTCCCGGGCATGCAGGCGCTTAAACCACCGCGGCCCCTCCTCCAGCCCCGACACTGCCGTAATCAACGGCTTCACCTCGATCTTGCCCGAACTGATCGCCTCAATCGCCAGTGGATACTCTCCTGCAGACGCCGCCGTTCCTTGTAATCGCAGCTCCCGGCTCACCACCTTCTGCAGGGGAATCGTTACCTCGGGCGTCACGTTCCCAATCAGCGTGACCGTCCCGCCTTTGCGGGTGGCATCGATCGCGGCACTCACGGTTTCCTCGCGGCCCACGGCCTCGAATGCCACATCGACTCCCACACCTCCGGTCAGCCGCAGGCACTCGGCCGCCAGCACCGCGCCCGAGCCCGCGATCACCTCCGTCGCCCCCATCTGTCGAGCCAGCTCAAGCCGGGTCGCGTCAATATCGGCCACAAATACCTTGGCGCAGCCCGCCGCACGCGCCGCCTGCATGGTCAACAGCCCAATCATCCCCGCGCCCACCACCAGTGCCGTCTCGCCCACTGACAATTCGCTCACCGCGACCGCATGCATCGCCACCGCGACCGGCTCCAGCATGGCTGCTTCGGCAAACGACAGCGAGTCTGGAATGGGATAAACAATGCGTTCCGGAACCACGATATATTCCGCAAACGCTCCATCGCGCCGATACTCACCGCATGACACCCCTACCACCTCGCGCCGGTCGCACAGGTTGATTTCGCCCCGCGCACAGAACGGACACTCGCCGCAGCAAATCGTCGAGTCGAAGGTGACGCGATCTCCAGGCCTGAACCGAACGGCCCCCACACCGGGCTCCACCACGGTCCCCGCCGCTTCGTGGCCCATTACGATCGGGGGAATCCGCCGGCCGGAGGTGCCGTCAAACCCATGAACGTCGCTGCCGCAGATGCCGCACGCCGCCACCCGGATCAGTACTTCGCCGGCCTGAGGTGCTGGAGTGGGTCGATCGCTTAATTCCAGGCGACCATACTCGGTAAGAACCATCGCTTGCATTTTTGAATTCTTCCACATCGCCCCGACGCGCGACCAGATCCTCACACTCGCCCAGATCCAAATGACGGTCAAGAGGGAATTGAGTTCAAACCAGGAAGCGGTGTCGCACCATTAACTTAAGAGCCAAAAGATCAAGCGTTTTATGGACTATACAGAATACCTGTTATCGGACATTCTAGGTCTGGGCAATTACGCCTTCAGAAGCCAGCTCACAAGGACGCAATCCAAAGGCTTGGACTTGAAAACGTGTCGGGTGAATACTTAAAAACCATAAAGACTTTTGCAGATCATCAATTCCATTTCAGTCGACCTGATGGGGATGGATTGACAAATGGCGTGTTGCCACGATCTCCTGACTAACGAGATACTCATCTCACGCCCGATGGAAGCTGCAGCGCACGTTTTGGCGGCCGTGATTTATGGTGTTAGTTGGGTCCGGCTTCAAACGTGTTGTAGCAAACCTCAGTTTTCCCGGATTTCGTCGAATCCCTGTTCACCTTTATTGCCTGCTCATGAATCCCCGGTTGCGCGCGTCTTAAAGCAGACCGCGTTCCTCGAAGCTGAAAGCCATAGCCAACCAGGCACGCAAGGCAATCGATGCACACAAGAGCAGTTCGAAACGCTCAGAATCTGAATGTACTTGTCCGGCTCGCGTGGGCTGGAATCGCCACACTTCTCTTCCCTTTCATGCTCCAGGGCCAGATCTCGCCTGGTCCGCTGGCACGGGCGCACCAGGGTCTCAACGGACCGGCCAACTGTATACAGTGCCACACCGTCTCAACCCGATCGGCGTCTTTCCGGTGCTCGGAGTGTCATGGCGAAATTGCCGCCGAGGTAAACGGCCACCACGGCTTGCATTCCAGCTATCCGTTGCCCGGTCCTCCCGGCGCTGCATGTGTCAAGTGCCATTCAGATCACAACGGCGAAAACTTCAACATGATCCATTGGGATCCCACGCCGAAGGGATTTGACCATTCGAAGACCGGGTATGTGCTCGATGGCAAACATGCCGCCACGACTTGCCGCAGCTGTCACACCGCGAAGAACATATCCGCTGCCCAACGGGCGCTGCTGAAGAGCAAGGACCTGAATCGTACCTGGATGGGTCTCACCACCGCGTGCAGCACTTGTCACGAGGATCACCACCAGGGCCGCCTTGGACAGAACTGCCTGCAATGCCACAACACCACCACGTGGAAGGGCGCCAAGTTCGACGAGCAGACATTCGATCACTCCAAGACCCGCTACCCGCTGACCGGCAAGCACATTGCCGTCGCCTGCGCCAAGTGCCATAAGCCGGATAATGAAGGAAGCCCGCAATATTCGGGTCTCAAGTTCCTGTACTGCAACGATTGCCACGCCGATCCCCACAAGGGCGAATTCAAGCAGGGCTGCGATACGTGTCACAACACGGCCTCGTGGACACGCACACCTTTCACCACCAAGTTCGACCACTCCAAGACCGCTTATCCGCTGGTTGGAAAACATACGCAAGTAGCCTGCGACGCGTGCCACAAAAACGGCGACTTCAAAGCCAAGATTTCTTTTTCCACCTGCACCGATTGTCATCAGGATGAGCACCAGGGACAGTTCGCGCAACACGCGGACAAAGGACGATGCGAGAGTTGTCACACCGTGCAGGGCTGGAGTCCCTCCACGTTCACGGTAGCGGATCACGCCAAGACCAAGTACCCGCTGGTCCCGCCGCACACTAACGTCAAGTGCGCCGCTTGCCACCTCCCCGCCGGCAAGGACACCAGGTACAAGATGAAGTTCGCGCTTTGCACGGATTGCCACAAGGACGAGCACCAGGGGCAATTCGCCGCTGACCCGTGGCGCAACCGATGCGAACAATGCCACAACGGCAATACCTGGAAAGTGACGAGCTTCACCATCGCGAAGCATCAGAAGAGCGCGTTTCCGCTAACCGGCGGCCATGTGGCCGTGGCGTGCAACGATTGCCACAAGCCCGCTTCCCCCAACACTGTTGCGCTCTATCACTTCCCCAAGCTCGAGTGCGCCTCGTGCCACGAAGACATCCACCACGGCGAGTTTGCCGAGCGCATGCAAAAGCGCGATGCTTCCGGCAAAGTTGCCGGCTGCGAAGCATGCCACTCCACCAAGCAGTGGAGCGATATGAGCAGGTTCGATCACTCCACCACGAAGTTTGCGCTCATAGGCTCGCATCGTGCGGTGGACTGCATCGATTGCCACAAGCCACCGAACCTGGAGCGCAACATGCTCCACGTGGAATTCAGCAAGGCGCCCCACGCCTGCGGTGAGTGCCACGAAGATCCGCACGGTAAGCAGTTTGGCGCCAAAGAGACCGACTGCGCTTCGTGTCACAACAGCAACAAGTGGAAACCGTCGCTGTTTGATCACGAGAAGACCTCGTTCTCCCTCAAGGGCGGACACGAAGGCGTGGCCTGCGGTGCGTGTCACAAAGTGAACAAGGAAGTGGAAGGAAAGGACGTGCTGTTTTACAAGCCAACCCCAAGCGCCTGCGCCGATTGCCACGGCACGAATGTCCCCAAAGCCACGGACCAAAAATCAAGTCTGCAGCCATGGCCTCAGGCCCTGGGTTCACATTTCTCTTTTCATGCCACCGAATCCCCTGTTAAGCTGCGGAAAACACTGCCCAAGCTTGCGCTTACCAACGGCGTCCGTGTTAGTCTGAAAAGGATAATACGGGTCCAATACTTATCTTTCGTTGCCTTGTTCTATTGAGCTGCCGATAAAGATGTCGGAAGGAATGTCTGGTTCCCAGACTCCTCCGAATATCTCCCGGCAACCAGGAAAAGTTAAATCAAAGCTGGCGTTTTCGGGGTTCGTTTTTTGGGGGCGCCGGCTGGCAAACTTTTCCTCTGGCGGTCGAAGTTGGCCGTGGAACGATTTTGAATTTTCGCCTGATTCGGCTTTCGACTCATTTTGCCGGGTATTGGCGTTCGCAACGGAGATGATGATGAACTTTTCCCCGTGGGCTTTTGACTTTGTCACCCGCCCTTTGCGGGTTTGTACCGGTACTGCCGTGAAATCCGCGTCTCGGCGCGGCTTGCGCGCGATGAATCCCAGCCCCGTCGCGACCGTCGATTTCAGGCGCCCCCCGCACTTTGGACCCCGCAGCGTTCTGACCACTTGCCACGTCTCAGAAAGGAGCTCCAGTCATGCGAGCGCCCTCTAGCATTCTTGCTTCCCTGATGCTCGCTGCCGCTGCCGTATACAGCCCCGCGCAGAACTCCTCTTTCGTTCCCGTCGAAGCGCAGCGCCAGGTTGTCAAGTATATTTCCCAGCTCGGCAATCTCCATTGCAAGGAGATGGTGACCCAGCAGAAGCTTTCGCCCAGCGGCCACGTGCAGACCACCGAGCACAGCACCTTCGACTATCTCGTCATGATGGAAGGCACTGGCGACGATTTCCAGCTCAACGAGTCGCGCCTCGAAACCAAGGCTGCTCCCCACAGGCCGCTCCCCATGTTGGTGACCAACGGTTTCTCAACGCTATTGCTCGTCTTTCATCCGTACTACAGCGGATCGTTCGAGTTCGAACGCGGACCTGAAGAGATGGTGGACGGGGTGCAAGCGGTGACCGTGCGTTTCAAGCACATCCGCGGGCAGCGCTCTCTCGCTGCACTCTCGCTTCACAATCGAGAGTTTCCTCTCGAGCTTCAGGGCACCGCGTGGCTCAACAAAAAGACCGGCCAGGTGCTCAAGATGGAGTCCACCCTGGTCGATGAAATGACAGACATCGGCCTGCGCTCTCTTAACGTGCACGTCGACTATAAGCTCGTTCAGTTGGGCGCAAATGTCGGCTCCATGACGGTGCCCGTTCTTGCCACCGTCGAAGTGACGACCCCCCGACAGCGTTGGCGCAACACCCACGCTTTCACCGATTACAAGGTGTTCGGCGCTGAAGCCGAGCAGGATCCGAACGTCAAAGTCAAGGCTGACAAGCCGGACGATTCGAAGCCCGACGCCAACCCGCAGACCAACAAGAGGCCTTGAAATGGCGACTGTTCAGAATTCTCCCCAATTTGCGATCTCTGCTCAGAAAAACGCCGAACGCGGCCACATGGCACGCGTTCGCATGGCCGCCATTTCCTCGCTCCTCTTCCTGGTCGGGCTTCTCGTCTACGGCGGCAACTACTACATGCTTCCGCTCGAGGACCGGCCGTACTCGCCTAAACACGAACTGCTCAAACCCAGCGGGCTCATCGGCATCAATCTCGGCGTCCTGGGTACGGCTCTTTTCATCATCATCTTCCTGTATGCGTTGCGCAAAGTCATTCCCTGGCTCGGTCGTATCGGCACCGCCAAGCACTGGATGGACTTTCATGTAATCGCCGGTGTCACCGCGCCCTTCATCATTGCCTTCCATGCTTCCTTCAAATTTCGCGGCATCGCGGGCATCGCATTCTGGATTATGGTGGCCGTCGCGCTCAGTGGAGTGATCGGCCGCTATCTCTACAACAAGATTCCGCGCTCCGTCACCGCCGCTGAACTCTCTCTCAGCGAATTGCAAAAAAACGAAGCGGAACTCAGTCTCGCTCTAGGCTCGCAATCCATTTACACCCACGACGAGTTGGAACACGTTCTGCAGGTTCCCACGCCCGATCACATTCGTCGCATCGGCCCGCTATTTGCCCTCGTTGAAATGCTGGCCTTCGATTTCCGCATGCCGTTTCAACTTGCGGCGCTGCGCCGCGCTTCGACATCCATTGGCGGAAGTATCAGGTCTCTCGGAGGCCTGCTGACCGTGCCGAACCCTGAGGTAGAGCGCGTCGTCCGTCTCGTGCGTCAGAAAGCTTCGCTCTCGCGCCGCCTCATCTTTCTCAGCCACACGCAAAGAGTGTTCCACCTGTGGCACGTGGTCCATCGCCCGTTCAGCTATGCGTTCGCGGTGCTGGCCATCATGCACATTGTCGTGGTCACAGGATTGGGGTTCCACTAAACAATGGAAACACTGCTCACATGGCTTATCGCGAGCGTCGTTCTCGGGTTCTTCGTCGTTCGGTACTGGTTCCAGCACCGGAAGAAGGAAGCTGAGGCGCGCGCTGCGGCCGAACGCGGAGGCATGTATTCCGACGGTCCCAAAGCTCAGCATCCCCACATTCACGTCGACAACTGCATCGGTTGCGGAACCTGCGTCAAGGCCTGCCCGGAGGGCGATGTACTCGCTGTCATCAACGGCAAGGCGTCCATCATCAACGGGCACAAATGCATCGGCCACAGCCTTTGCGCCGACGAATGCCCGGTAGGCGCTATCACCATGGTCATGGCCGCCGCCTCTGCTACGGCCGACATGCCCCGCCTTTCCACCGAGTTGGAGACCAGTGTTGAGAATCTGTTTATCGCCGGTGAGCTCGGCGGCCTGGCCCTCATCAAAAATGCCGTGAACCAGGGCCGCGATTGCGTGGATGTGATCGCTGCTCGATTGGCCAACGGGCCGGCAGTTGTAAGCGACGAGATCTTCGACGTGCTCATTGTCGGCGCCGGGCCTGCGGGCATCAGCGCTTCCCTCCGCGCCGCCGAAAAGAACCTGAAAGCCGTCACCCTGGAGCGCGAATCAGTCGGGGGCACCGTCAGCAAGTATCCACGGCAGAAGCTCGTCATGACCAGCCCGGTCGAATTCCCTCTGTACGGCAAGTTCCGCAAAACAGCCCTCTCCAAGGAAGAACTGCTTGAGTTCTGGGAAAAGATCATGGCCCGCACCGATCTCAACATCAAGACCGGTTCCATCGTTGAACGCGTCCAGAAAGAAGAAGACGGTCTGTTTCGCGTCAAAACTGCGACCACGGATTATCGCGCCCGCTGCGTCGTCCTTGCCCTGGGCCGCGCCGGGACACCGCGAAAGCTAGGCGTGCCCGGCGAAGAGCTTGACCACGTTCTTTATCGCCTCATCGAAGCCGACCATTACACCCACAAGAACATACTCATTGTGGGTGGAGGGGACAGCGCTGTCGAAGCAGCCATGGGCCTCGCGAACCAGGCCGGCAATAAGGTCACGCTCTCCTATCGCCGCGGTGAGTTCATGCGCCTCAAGGACCGCAACACCAAGCGCATCGAAGAGCACATCAAGCATCGCAAGCTTGAGGTCATCTTCAACTCCGCACCCAAGGAGTTTCTCCCCGGTAAAGTCATCCTGGAAACAAAAGACGGCATCCGAGACCTGAGCAACGACTTTGTCTGGATCTTTGCCGGTGGCATTCCGCCGTCGGATTTCCTGAAAGCCGCCGGCATTGAATTCGGCTCAAAGGACATGCGCCAGGAAACAGCCGCTCTCGTCGGTGTTTGAGCGACGCCGTTGTTTTACAGATAGCCCAACCGCATCCACCAAGGATCTTTTGTGCTCCGAACTCCGCCCAGTTCGGAGCACAAGGCGGAAGCTTTCACGTGGCCACACTCCGCGCCTTTAAATACCTAACATGAACAGAGCGTAAGCCATCATTCATCGTGATCTTATTTCCCGTTCCGTATACTCAACGGGTCCCATCCGCCTAAGGAGACCCTCCCGAGCATGCGTGTGAACCTGCTTCAATTCTTTCGCAAAACTCATCTCTACCTTGGTGTCTTCGCAGCGCCCGCGATTCTCTTCTTTGCCTTGACCGGAGCGCTACAGACGTTTTCGCTGCACGAGTCTACGCGAGGCAGCTCCTACACTCCCCCACAGTGGATACTCATCCTCGCTCAGATCCACAAGAAGCAGACCGCACAGATCCCGCAGCGCAAGACACCCCAGCAGGTGGTGGGGACCGAAGTTTCACTCGCGAAGAAAAAGACGGATGCTGGATCCAAGCAGTCGCCGCCTGTTGCAGAGGTACAAGCACCCTCCGGTCAAACACAGCCACCTTCCAAAGAGCCGCACCACAATCCGTTGCCCCTCAGAGTGTTCTTCCTGATTGTTGCGCTCAGCCTGTCGGCATCAACCGCGTCAGGCCTCTATCTCGCCTGGAAATACCGCCGCGATCGGATAGTGTTGGCGGCGCTCATACTCGCAGGAATCCTGGCCCCGCTCCTGCTCATGGAACTCTAGCTCCGCGCCGTTACGCGTCAGGCCCTAGTTCCGGATCTGCCCCAGCAGCCTCTCCACTTCCGCCTTCTCATCCCCGTTCAGCGGAAGCAGTGGCGCGCGCGGCCGCCCGCCATAGTACCCGTTGAAGTCGCACGCATATTTCACGCCGGCGATCCCCAAGGCGCCGGCGATCCGCTGACTCGCCGACGTAATTCTATGTTGCTTCTCGGCCGCCAGCGCCAGGTCGTGATCTTTCCACGCCAGGTAGACTTCCTGGCAAGCCTGCGGAGCACATGCGGCAAACGCCAGCACGGCCCCGGCTGCACCTGCCTCCAGCGTCTCCAGCAGCGTGCCCGCGGAGCCGGTCATCACCTGGAATCCCACTTCCTTGGTGCGTCTTTTTATAGGCGTCGAGGGAGGCTTCACCGCCACTGCCGCGCCGCCCCCCAGTTCCGCCGCCGACACGAAGCTTCCCTCGCCCTCGGCGCGTACCGTCAGCATCCGGCTCGTAACGGGCTCGAATATCGGCGTCACCGTTACGGTTCGCCGGGCAGCGCTTTGGGTCGCCCGCACGAGTTCGCCCACTCGCTCCACACTGCCCGTCGAATCCTTGATGCCGATGATGTTGGGATGCTGTGCCAACTCCGCCACGACGTCTACTGGCATGGGATACGGGACGAATTTGGGAATGTTGTAGAGCAGCACTGGCAGCGGCGACTGGTCTGCCACACTGCGAAAATAGTGCACCACGGCAGCCCGCGTCATCAGCGGCGCATAGTACGAAGGCGTGCGCACCAGCACCGCGTCAAACCGGCACTCGGCCGCGAACACGGCCAGCTCCACGGTGGCCTTCACGCTCTCCCGGCCCACGCCGGCAATCAGAACCTTCTCAGGTGCCGCCGCCTCTGCTGCAGTCTTGAGCACCTCGCGCGTCTCCGCGTCGTTCAGCTCCACCGCCTCGCCCGTCGAACCCAGAACCACCATGCCCGCCAGCAGGCTGCGCGAATACCGCGCCACGTTCGCCTCGAGTTTGCGCAAATAAAGCCGCTCGTCCGTGTAAAACGGCGTTGGGATGGCTGCAAATATGCCTTCGATCAACATACCTTCATTTTACCGGGGTGGAATCAGGGATGGAACTCCGGCCGATCCGATAACGTTTTCTCGTTTTCCACTTCCGGGTATACTTGAATCAACCGAAATCACTCATAGCAGAAGCGCGAGGGCTGGGAACCGTTTCATGGCGAAGTTGGTAATTGACGACGATGATGACGGCAGCGAAAAGCTGTCGCAGCAGGCCATCTCCTTCTTCCTCCATATCCTGTTCGCGCTGGGCGCGTGGATGGGCATGATGATCATTGGCTACGCCATTGACCCGCACTCCGCCAATCAGACCATCATTTTGCTGCTCTCCATCCTCGTTCCCTTCGCCTTCGGCAACCTCGTCACCAGGTTCAAGCCTGACGAAATGGCCGGTCACATATGGCTGGCCGGACTTATCTGGCTGCTCATCGTCAGTCTCTGGATCCTCGACATGCCTACTGGCCCCAACGCCTGCTTTGAGTGCGGAGCCACGGAGAAGCTCACCCGTACCCTCTTCAGCCTTCCGCGCCCCAGCGGCCTCATCGACAACAACGGCCCCTTCTTCGGTACGTGGCCCGCCGCCGCGCTCTTCGGTTACGCCCTCGGCGCCCGCATGGTCCTCGCCCGACGCAAGACCCGCACCGCCTGAACGAATTTCTCCCTCAAAAGCCAGAAGGCGCGAGCTTGAGCCCGCACCTCTGTATGTCGTGATATTGAAGCGGCCTCAGCCCTTGACCGCCGCCCGCTCCTCATGCAGATTCTGCAGCGCGAAGACCGTCATTTCCCGCCGCTGCATCGCCGCAATCCCCTCCGCCGCCGCCTGCGCCGCTGCAATCGTCGTGATCGTCGGAATCCGTGCCAGCACCGCCGCTCTCCGAATCGCCTTCTCATCGAAGAACGTGTCCTGACCGCGTGGGGTGTTGATAATCAGCTGAATCCGATCACCCTTGATCAGATCAACAACGTTCGGCCGGCCTTCCTTTACCTTGAAAACCGTCTCCAGCGTCATGCCCGCATCGCGCAGTACATGCCCCGTGCCTTCCGTCGCCACAATCTTGAATCCCATCTCCATGTAGCGCCGCGCCAGCGCCACCACAGCTCCCTTGTCGTGGTCGTTCACGCTGAAGAACACCGTGCCGCCGGTCGGCAGAACCTGTCCCGCGGAAAGCTGCGCCTTGGCAAAAGCCTCGCCGAACCCGGCCGCCACGCCCATGACCTCGCCGGTCGACTTCATCTCCGGCCCCAGTACCGTGTCCACGCCTGCAAACTTAGACCACGGAAACACCGGCGATTTGACGTAATAGTGCTCGCCCACGCCCAGGTCGCGGCCGCTCGCAAGTTCCTCCGGCAGCAACTCCCGCAGCGTGCGGCCTGTCATCAACCGAGCCGCCACCTTGGCCAGCGGAACTCCCGTCGCCTTCGAGACATACGGCACCGTCCGCGACGCCCGCGGATTCACCTCGATCACGTAGACGTGATCCGTCCCCGTCGCGTCCTTCTGAATGGCGAACTGCAGGTTCACCAACCCAACCACTTTGAGGGCCAGGGCAAGCTTCCGTGTGTACGCGCGAATCGTCTCCAGCGTCTCTTCGCGAATGCTCACCGCCGGCAGTACGCAGCTCGAGTCGCCTGAATGAATCCCGGCTTCCTCGATGTGCTGCATGATTCCCGCTATGATCACGTCTTTGGAGTCACACAGCGCGTCCACGTCCACTTCCACGGCGCTCTCCAGAAAGTGATCCACAAGCACCGGCCGCTCCTGCGAATACTCCACCGCCTCGCGCATGTACTTCGCCACGGCTTCGGCATCGTACGCAATCACCATCGCGCGCCCACCCAGCACATAGCTCGGACGCACCAGGACCGGATAGCCGATCCGCTGGCCAATTGCAAGCGCCTCGTCCACGCTCGTCGCCGTGCCGCCCGCCGGCTGCGGGATTCCCAGGTCATTCAGCAGCTTTCCAAACTGTTTGCGATCCTCTGCCAGGTCAATTGATCCGGGCTGCGTTCCGATGATCGGCACCCCCGCCGCCAACAAGCGCCCGGATAGATTCAGAGGTGTCTGGCCGCCGAACTGCACGATCATGCCAATCTTCGCTCCACTCTGCGCCTCATGGTTATAGATGGCCAGTACGTCCTCCAGCACCAGCGGTTCAAAGTACAACCGGTCGCTCGTGTCGTAGTCGGTCGACACCGTCTCGGGATTGCAGTTCACCATGATCGTCTCGTAGCCGTCGTCCTTCAACGCGAACGCCGCGTGGCAACAGCAGTAATCGAACTCGATTCCCTGCCCGATCCGGTTCGGCCCCGAACCGAGAATGATGATCTTCGGCGTGTCGGTCGGTGGGGCTTCATCCTCCTCGTCGTACGTCGAGTAGAGATACGGCGTCATCGATTCGAACTCAGCCGCGCACGTGTCCACCAGCTTGAACACCGGCTCGACGCCCAGGCCCTCGCGCAATTCCCTCACCTGCTTGATGCCCTCGTGGCCCTCGAGCTTCCACTCCGTCGCAATGCGCTCGTCGCTCAGCCCCATCCGCTTCAGGCGACGCATCTGTTCCGCGTCCATTTGCAACGGAACGGTCGCCGCAATCTTCTGCTGCTCCAGCGTGATTTCGCGAATCTGGTGCAGGAACCAGGGGTCCATCCCCGTCAGCCGCGCCACCTCGCGCACGCTCATCCCGCGTTCAAACGCAAATCGAATGTAGCCCAGCCGCTCCGGCTTGGGCGTCACCAGCATCTGGGTCAGCCGTCGCGGTTCCAGCACCTCCGCGCCCGTCTTCTTACCCGTCTCGAGCGCGCGCCATGCCTTCATCAGCGATTCCTTGAACGTGCGCCCGATGGCCATCACTTCGCCCACACTCTTCATCTGCGGGCCCAGCGTGTCATCGGCTCCCGGAAACTTCTCAAATTGCCACTTGGGAATCTTCGTGACCACGTAATCAATCGTTGGCTCGAAGCACGCCGGCGTCTTGCGCGTAATGTCGTTGGGGATCTCGTCGAGCGTGTAACCTACCGCCAGCTTGGCTGCAATTTTGGCAATCGGAAATCCCGTAGCCTTCGAAGCCAGCGCCGATGACCGCGATACCCGCGGGATTCATCTCGATCACTGTCATGCGTCCGTTCGCCGGATTCACGGCAAACTGCACATTCGATCCGCCCGTCTCCACGCCGATCTCGCGCATCACCGCGATGGCCGCATCGCGCATCTTCTGATATTCGCGATCGGTCAGCGTCTGCGCCGGCGCCACCGTGATCGAGTCGCCCGTGTGCACGCCCATCGGATCAAAATTCTCGATGGAGCAAATAATGATCACGTTGTCCGCGAGGTCCCGCATCACCTCGAGTTCGTATTCCTTCCACCCCAGAACGCTCTCTTCAATCAGGCACTCGTGCACCGGCGACAAGTCCAGCCCGCGCGCCAGAATCTCCATCAGCTCTTCGCGGTTATAGCCAATGCCGCCGCCCGATCCGCCCAGCGTGAACGACGGCCGGATCAGCACCGGAAACCCTATCTTGCCCGCAAAGTCCAAGCCGTCGCGCAGATTATTCACCAGCGCCGACTTCGACACGTCCAGTCCGATCCGCAGCATCGCGTCTTTGAACAGCAGACGGTCCTCGGCCTTTTTGATCGCCTCCAGCTTGGCGCCAATCAGCTCCACGCCGTAGCGATCCAGAATCCCCGCATCGGCAAGATCGACGGCAAGATTCAGCGCCGTCTGCCCGCCCACGGTCGGCAGCAGCGCAAACTTCCCCGCGCCCGGCCCCAGCATCGCCGCCTCAATGCGGATGATCTCTTCCACGTACTCCCGCGTCAGCGGCTCAATGTAGGTGCGATCGGCCAGTTCCGGATCGGTCATGATGGTGGCCGGGTTCGAATTCACCAGCACCACCTCGTAGCCCTCAGCGCGGAGAGCCTTGCAGGCTTGAGTCCCGGAGTAATCGAACTCCGCCGACTGCCCAATCACAATCGGCCCCGAGCCGATCACCAGGATCTTCTGAATGTCATTTCTGCGTGGCATCTTTTTCTTGTTTTCCGTCGCTTCTCAAACTGTCGTGGTCCTGTTTTGAAAAGGAGCGGCTTCTGCACCGCCCACACTGCTCTCGCTTTGAAGGGGCACGGTTCCATTCCCGCCCGCGCCGGATGTGTTTTGAAAGGGCACGGCTTCAGCCGTGCCGCAAAAAACTTCAACGCCGCCGGGCTTTAGCCCCTGAGGGATTGGGTCCAGCTTCCACCCCGGATATGCCGACGAATACCGATATTCGTCCGGGTATTCGCACAAGTGCTTCCGGACCGGATTCAAATGAATGTACCGAAGATGGCCTTGATAATCTTCGACGTCGCGAATCCGGTGGTCCGCAAAGCCACGCCGCCAAATCTCCGCATTCGATCCTGATTCCTTCTTAATTCGGAACGAGAATCCACCCTTGATCAACTGAACCGATCGCTCCAAAGCGCTGATCGGCGTGATCAGCAAATGAAAGTGATCCGGCATCAGAACAAATCCGTGGAGCAGATAAGCCTCTCCTCGATGAGACAGCAGCGTTTTGAAAAACAATCTCGCCCACGGCTCTGAACGAAAGAGCGCACGCCGTTCCCAGGTATCGGACGTAACGAAATACGTCTGCAAGTTGTTGGTTGCGTGTTCACGTGGAGGTTTCAAACCATTCCCTCAGCGGCTTAAGCCGGGTTCCTGCAATTCCTTTGCGGCACGGCTAAAGCCGTGCCCTTTCAAGACTCGAGCCTCCCGAGCCGATCACCAGGATCTTCTGAATGTCATTTCTGCGTGGCATCTTTTCGACAATTTCCTGACTTAGTGTCTGTTCCGTTTCTGAATGGCCCGATCGAACGCATGCCTGCTCGTGAATACCGACGAACACTCGTCCATGCAGGCGCCTGGCCCCACAATCACGTAAAGCTTCTTCCGTTCCAGGTAGGTCACAAGCACGTCCGCGACGGTCACCTCCTGGGCCGCCGGCGCATATTCCGTGCGCCCGACCCGAAACCAGTAGTGACCCCGGACGTGATCAAAGTGGAATGCGCCTGCACTATTGGTCCGGGTTTTGAATGCGACCGTTTCGTCTCGAACCAGTGTCACTTCCGCGTTGCTCACGGGCTTTCCAAAACTGTTCACCACGTAGCCCGAAACGTGCGTGAGCTGAATCGGCTTGGCAACATCGATCCGTGCATAGAGCGGTCCGCAGATCGCCGAAAAAAGGAGCAGGAGACACAGGCACCATCGTCTTGCCATCAAGCGGGCCAAGCCGACCACCAACATCTCTTGAATCTCATCTCTCCGTAGCATCTTCTTTTGCACCTTTACTTCGGCGGACAAAGATCAATCGGGTCGTCATCGCCGCGATAGTGAACAACTGCTTCCACGCGACACTCGCCTGCGCCGGAGCACGCCATTGATTTCGGCTGGTCGATCAGTGGAATCCGTC
Source organism: uncultured Acidobacteriota bacterium (assembly GCA_963744185.1). Classification (GTDB taxonomy): domain Bacteria; phylum Acidobacteriota; class Terriglobia; order Terriglobales; family Acidobacteriaceae; genus Telmatobacter. The sequence continues at coordinate 49,360 of CAVUSR010000010.1, forward strand.
GGAATCCACCAAGCTTCTCCGATACCGCGACCAGGCGAAACGCACCTGCGGGAACCTGATCGAACTCGAATCTGCCCTCCTCACTCAACGGAGCAGATAGTAAAACTGCGCTATCCCGCGGATCTCTGATCTGCATGGTGGCGCGAAGCCCTGGTATCACCCGGCCTAACACCACCGGCTCACCGATATCGTCGACAAGCCCTCCCGAGAGCTTCACTGGCTGTGCGATCGAGAGGTTCACCGGCGCTGCCTCGGCGTCGCAGAGCCGCCCCTGCGCTTCCTTCGATTCCTCCAGCGAGCAGAGCTGTCCATTTTTCATGCACACCGACTGGCCAGATAACGAGAATGGAAGTGAGAAAGCGATGCCAAGGCTCGCGATCGATACAAAACGCCTCATCTGCCTCCTCACTGTAATCTCAAGGTCCCGGTGGTACTTCTACCAATCGGTCGTTGTAGCGCCGCATTTCGTTCTTGAACTGTTTCGCGCTCGTGGTGGCAAACCCGCATCGCGCGCCGGAGAGATTCAGCACAATCCGCAAACGAGCCGCACGAAAGAACCCGCCGCGAAAGCCATGACCGATTCGCACGTTCAGGTCCATCGACTTCGAACCAAGAAACTGGAGATGAACAACATAATTCCCGGGCTCAACCTTGAAGTCGAATCTGCCCTTTTCATCGGTGGGCGTTTGAGAAACCAGCTTGCCATCTCGCTCCACCCGCACCTGGATCTGGGGAACGGACACTCCGCTTGGCCCATACACCGTGCCTTGCAGATGAGAAAGATTCAGTTCTGATGGCGCCGGACAAGAAATCGCATATGCCGTCTTTGCGCAACTCGAGCCGATCACCAGAAACACCAGCAAGGCGTGATTCAAAAAACAGCGGAGCCGGAGCCCCGCTTTCCTTTGACTTCCCGCCTTGTGGCGCGCGAATCTCTTCATCCCTTCCATTCTTCCATCAATGCCCGGAAATCCCGGAACAAGTAGTGCGAATCATGCGGACCGGGCGCCGCCTCCGGATGATACTGCACGCTGAACAGCGGCAGCGTCTTGTGCCGCAGTCCCTCCAGCGTATTGTCGTTCAAATCCACGTGCGTCAGTTCCACCTCGTTCGCGTTGATCGAATCCGGATCCACCGCGAAGTTATGGTTGTGCGCGGTAATCTCCACCTTGCCCGTCGCGTTGTTCTTTACCGGGTGATTCCCGCCATGGTGCCCAAACTTCAGCTTGTAGGTCTTCCCGCCCAACGCCAGCCCGCACAACTGATGTCCCAGGCAGATGCCGAACACCGGCACCCGGCCCATCATCCCGCGTATCGACCGCACCGCATAATCCACCGGCTCCGGGTCGCCTGGCCCGTTCGACAGAAACACCCCATCCGGCTTCAGCCCCAGCACTTCGTCCGCGCTCGTCTCCGCGGGAACCACCGTCACCCGGCAGCCCTCGCGCGTCAACATGCGCAGAATGTTCTGCTTGATCCCGAAGTCATATGCGACCACGTGCAACTGCGGCTTGTCTGAAGCCCCACTCAGCAGCGGGTCGCCCGACTGGTTCCGCGCATCGCTTGCGTCAAAGCTGTAAGAAGCCTTCGTCGACACCACCCGCGCCAGGTCCGTCCCATCCATCTTGCGAATCGCCCGCGCCTTCGTCACCAGCGCGTCCGTATCCGAGACGAGCGTAGAAATCACCCCGCGCATGACTCCATGCGTCCGCAGGTGCCGCACCAGCGCCCGGGTGTCAATCTCCGCCAGCACCGGAACGGCATAACGCTCCATGTACTCGTCGGTTACCTGCTCCGAGCGCCAGTTCGAGCTTACGGCCGAAAACTCGCGTACGATCAGCCCCTCGATGTAGGGCTTAGCCGCCTCGTTGTCAGCCTGGTTGGTGCCGTAATTCCCGATCTGCGGGTTGGTGAGAACGACAATCTGTCCGGCGTAGGAAGGATCGGTGGCGATTTCCTGGTAACCGGTAAGGGAAGTGTTAAAAACTACTTCTCCCTGGCATTCGCCAGGATGGCCGTAGCCGAGGCCCTTAAAGATGCGCCCGTCTTCGAGCGCTAGGATCGCCTGCATCGCCTCTCCGAGGAGTGGATTCAATCGATTCTAGCAGCTTTTGTCCGCCTCCGCGGCCCCTGACCAGTGTGGAAGATTGGACACAATGGCCTCCTCTCGCAATGCCTGGGAGACGGGGGGCACACCACCAACCCTCGTCGTGACATTCAGCCAGCACTTCGGTGGTATCCTCTCTCTGTTTTCCTCCGAGGTCCCAGTGGCTCACCGCAGTCACCACGGATGCACCCGATTCGCATGGCCGGCACTTGCCGCAATCCTGCTCACTTCGACGCAATGGCACGCACAGACGCCCTCAGCACCCCCGCAATTCACAACTGTGGTCATCCCCACGGGCGGCGATCCAGACACCATCGCCGTAGCCGACGTCAATCATGACGGCGCGCCCGACATTCTCGCCGCCAACCCCACATCCGGTACCGTCACCGTTCTGCTCGGGGATGGACACGGCCACTTTCATCACGCGGCCGGTTCTCCCTTTCCAGCAGGACACGGGCCCAGTGACATCGGCATCGGCGACTTCAACGGCGACGGGCATCTCGACCTCGTGATCCCCAATCATCAAACGCCTTACGTCACGTTGCTGCTCGGCGACGGTAAAGGCAGCTTCCACCCCGCGCCGCATTCTCCATTCACCACCAAGTCGTATCCCCACCCTCACGGCGTCGCCGTCGGGCACTTCTGTGGAAAGGACCAGCCGCTCGACGCCATCATCGACAGTTGGGGTAGCAAGCAGGTCGAACTCCTCGTCGGCGACGGTCATGGCGAGCTCGCCAACGGTCCCATGTTCCCTGCCGGTCCCGGCTCCGATCTGCCGCTCCGCTCGGCCGACTTCAACGCCGACGGCATCCCCGACATCGTCATGCCCGACACCGCTATCGGGGACTGGAATGCCAATGAAATCTCCGTCCTGCTTGGCGACGGCAAGTGTGGATTCCACCCCGCGCCCGGCTCGCCATTCCCCGGCGGCGACGTGCCCTGGAGCGTTGCCGTCGGCGACCTCAACAACGATGGCGATCCCGACATCGTGGTCGTCCCCTATGGCCGGCAGGTACGCGACCCAAAAAAAATCGCCGCGACCATCCTGTTCGGCAATGGCAAAGGCGCCTTCCGTCCTATGTCCGGCTCACCCCTCCCCTTGCCCGGATGCTCCGATCCGCGCCGCGTTGCCGTCGGCAAACTCACCAGCGACAATGTCCACGATTTCGCGGTTACCTGCGCCAACCGATCCGCCATCCTTCTCTTCCTCGGCCAGAAAACCGGCGGCTTCCGCACCGTCTCACTTGATGTCTCGAGCGGCAAGCCCGGCGTTCCCGAGGAACGCGGCGTCACATTCGCCGATCTCACCGGACGCGGCAGCGACGATATCCTCATCAGCAATGGCGCCGCCGGCACCATCACGCTGCTCCTCGGCAAGCCACCCAAATAGACTGCCTCAATCGGTCGTCCGGGCGGTAAGCCCGGCATTCATCCCGGGCAAAACCACGCAGAATCAATGCCGGCTTCTGAGCCCCGACACATGCGTTTCGGGCAATTCATTCGAAATCTGCCGCTTGTTTCACCCCGATCGTCACTTTTCCTTTTGCGCTGAGGCTTCTGGAAGAGAGACTTGCTCATGCGATTTCCCATCGCGGTCCCGCTGCTCCTCATCGGCACAATGTCCCAATCCCCCAAAACTGCTCCCAAAACCGCCGTCGACCAATTCAGCGAATTGCAGGCCCGCGCTGTGAATGCCGTCAAAACCGGCGATCAGCAGACCAGGATTGCCGCCGACATGGAACTCTTCCACCTGCTCAACGGTTCTCCCACCGTAGTCGAAGCCCTCGCCCGCGCCTACGCAGCCGCCGGCGACTCGCAACGCGCCATTGCTTCCCTGAATCAGTTCGCGGACCTCGGACAATCCGACCACAACCTCCTCACCGGAACCGATCAGCGCCTCTCCGCCATCCAGGCCCTCCCCGAATATAAGAAGGTGCTCGAGCGCTTCACCAAAAACGAGCTTCCCATCTCCCTCGGAACCAATGCCATCACCATTCCCGATCCCGGTCTTCTTGCTGAAGACATCGATTTCGATTCCACCACGCGCACGTTCTTCGTAACCAGCGTCCTCGAGCACAAAATCGTTCGCGCAACACTCGATGGCACCGTCTCTGACTTCGCATCCTCACCCGACCAGTGGCCCATGGTAGCCGTCAAAGTCGATGCCCCGCGGCACCGCGTCTGGGCCACGGAAGTGGCATTCGACGGATTCACCACCGCGCCCAAAGATGCCTGGGGCCGTTCCGCCGTTCTCAGCTTCGACGCGCGCACCGGCAAGCTTCTCCTCCGCATCGAAGGCCCCGCCCACTCTGCTCTCGGCGACATGGTGCTCACCCGCGGTGGAGACCCCATCGTCAGCGACGGAGAAAGTGGCAAACTCTACCGCGTCTCGAACAGCGCACTTAACGAAATTGACTCCGTGGACTTTATCTCGCCTCAAACCCCCGCGTTAGCGCCGGACGCGGGCAAAGTCCTCATTCCCGACTACGTGCGCGGCCTTGCCGTCTTCAACCTCGAAACCGGCCGCGTCTCCTGGATGAATCAGGACGGAGCCGATCATGTCGCCCTCAACGGCATCGATGGCGTCTACGTCTACCATCACGCGCTCCTCCTCACGCAGAACGGCACCTCGCCCCAGCGCGTCATCCTTCTGCAACTCGATCCCTCCCTCACCCGCATCACCGCCACCAAGGTCATTGAGCAGGCGTCACCCGACTTCGGAGACCCCACGCACGGCGTAATCGTCGGCGACGACTTCTACTACATCGCCAACTCCGGTTGGGCCCAGCTTGATGACCACGGCGATGTAAAGTCTGGATCGAAACTCACCTCGGCGCACATCATGCGCTACAGCCTCCGCTGAATGTTACTTTGGGTTCTGATGGGAGACACCTGCGTATCAGTCAGCCCCGGGGTCTATCCCGGCAATCAGCTTCATGCGAGATGGCCGGTGCTTATCCCGGCAATCAGCTTCATGCGAGATAGCCCGGGGCTTATCCCGGCAATCATCCCGGCAATCAGTCTGCGTGTGCGGTAGGCCGGGGATTTATCCCCGGCAATCAACAGTCAACTTCACGAAGGGGTTTTAACCCCTGAGGTATGCTTTCCTCGATGAAAACGGAAATACTGCGATTCAACGGTACCGTTGAGCATGATCCCGCCATCGATGCGTGGATGAAGAAACACGAAGGCGAATTGGGGACTATCGCGCGTGAGTGGTTCCAGTTGATGCGAAGATGCGGGGACGAGGTTCGGGAGATCCTGCACGACGGCTGTCCGGTTGCCTGTCTGGGCGACGTGCCCTTCGGCTACGTCAACGTATTCACGTCGCACGTCAATGTGGGGTTCTTTCAGGGCGCGGCGCTGCCCGATCCGGCTCGATTATTGCAGGGCGCCGGCAAGTTTATGCGCCACGTAAAACTGAGACCGGGAGCAGCCACAGACGAAGCATCGCTCACCAGGCTCATCGAAATGGCATACTCGGACATGAAGGCGCGCGTGGAAAACGGCTAGCCCCATCGTGGAAAACCTGGACACACAAACGAATCCCTCCCCCAGCGAACCCTCGCGTTGGTTCGATCTCCGTTTGGCTGTGGGCATCGTTCTGCTCCTTCCGGCCATCTGGTTCAGTTGGAAGACCGTGGATGGCCTGGCCGCGCGCCGCCTCATCCGCACCGACCTGGCCGAGATCACGCACGCGCGCTACGGAATCCTGAGCGCCGACCAGTGGCGCGACCTCATCGGTCCAATGCTCAACGCGCAAGTCGACAAGCTCGACCTCAAGGGACAGAGCAAGAGTCTCCGGCCCATGGTCGAACGATCGCTGTATGCCCTGCTGGACAACATCAAGACGCAAATGACGGCCCCCAAGGGGAGCGCACCCGGCAAGCCCGGCGGCGGCGCCAACCCGATGCTGGTGAACATGATCGTTGCCTCCCTGCGCCCCCATGTGCCGGAGTACACCAACGTGGTGATGGCGCAGCTAGCCAGGCCGGACACGCAGAAGAGCTTCAAAGACTCCATCCGCAACGTGCTGGACGATGCGGTCAAGAACACCTTCAGCGCAACCGACATGTCGACCTACAACGCGATCCTGAAGCGATATGGATGCTCCAGCGGCGCGGTCTGCGAGGAGACGCTCGGCAAACAAGTTGAAGAAGCGGACACGAAATTGTCGCGCGACTATCTCATCGTGCTCGCATCGGCGGCGATCGCGTTCCTCCTCCTGATGATCGGCAGGCCGAAGCTCTCCCGCAGCGCTGTGGTGGTGCTCATGTTGTTCTCGATTGCGATGCTGGCTGGCGGCGTGCTCAGCCCGATGCTGGAGGTGGAAGTCCGCATCACCAGGCTTGACGCAACCCTGCTCGGCACGCCCATTGAGTTCCACGACCAGTCCCTGTACTACCGCAGCAAAACTGTGCTCGAGGTCTTTCAGACACTCATCCAGATGGGCCGGCCGGAGATGACGCTGGTGGGCGTGCTGGTGATCCTTTTCAGCGTCGTCTTCCCCGCCCTGAAAATGCTGGCTCTCGCTGCATGTCTCGTCAGGCCGGCGCTGTTGCGCACCAGCCGACTTGTAAAGCTTCTGGCTCTTGAGCTATCCAAGTGGTCCATGGCCGACGTCATGGTGCTGGCGATCTTCATGTCCTTCGTCGCTTTCAACGGCGTCATCGACAGCGCTTTGGGCGGCCTGCGCGAGATGCCCAACATCCACCAGGTGCTGATCCCCACCAATGCTTCCCGGATCCTGCCCGGCTATTACTTGTTCATTGGTTTCTGCGTTTCAAGCATCGTACTGTCGAAGAAGCTCGAGCGCGGGATCGCGTCCAGCCTTCCCGCCGAATCGAACTAGACTCGCTGAGTTGCAAAAATCTCCGGGGCGCCAGGCCCCCCGCTCAGGCTGTTTTCCTGAGCGAAGCGCAGGGAGTCGGCAGCGGAGTCGAAGGATCCGCGGTTGTTCTTGCACTTGCTTTTCCTCCCCCAGGCACCACCCGAGGGTGCCCGAGGTGTCGGAGAAGCAGGCGTTATCGGAACTCGACAATGGCCTCTCCATCATCACGTATCCTGTCTGTTCAACGTCTTGGAGCCCACGGAATCCGTGAAGCTGAGCGGATACAATCGCGAGTGTTATGGATGTGAAGAAGGCAATCGAGTGCGGCGACATTGAGGCGTTGCGGACTCTTCTCACAGAGGATGCCTCGCGGGCCAACTTGCTCATTCGCTGGGGAGAGAACGAGTCGCAATGTGACCCATCCACTCCATTACGTTTCGGACATGCTGTTCCACAAGACTCTGGAGAACCGCAAAGCCCTCCCAATCGTCGAAGCCCTGATCCAGGCCGGCGCGGATCTGGATTTTCAAGTGGATGGGAAAGGAGACACGCCGCTGATTGGGGCCGCGAGCCTCTCCGCAGAAGACGTCGGGGTGATGCTATTGGACGCCGGTGCAAATGCGCAGTTGCGCGGACTCTTTGGAGAAACGGCGCTTCACTGGGCGGCGATGCTGGGCGAGGATCGTCTCGCGGATCGACTTATCGAAAGCTCTGATTTGAATCTCAAGGACAAAGAGTACAACTCTCCCCCCTTGGGATGGGCGATTCACGGCTACTTCAACGCTCCTGCCGGGAACAAGGGGCAGCAGCTTGAAGTAGTTGCACGGCTCGTTTCGGCATCGGCGAGAGTCGAGTCGGAGTGGCTCGAATCGGAGCAGGTGCGAGCTGATCCCGCGATGCTTGCTGCCCTCGGTGGCAAGACGATTTGAAACCGAATATTTGGCGACAGCGCGATGCGGTTTGAACCCGGCTGCCGTGAGAGCTCTCGGAGTCTCTGTCGGATCGAGATCCATCCAGAAATAAACTGAAGGACCACAACGAATAAGCCGACTGGACTGCTTCCTACTCCACCACGCCGGCATCCCGGGTAGGCCAGTACACAAACACAGCCTTCCCGTAGATCAGGTCCCGGTCCACCGGTCCGAACTCGCGGCTGTCCGACGATATCGACCGGTGATCCCCCATCATGAAGTACGTATCCTCAGGCACCACCATCTCCGGCGCCGACTTCAGGTCACGGTACTCCTCCGGAACATACGGTTCTGGCAACGCCTTGCCGTTCAAAATCACCTGGCCGCGATCGATGCGCAGCCGGTCGCCCGGCACCGCGATCACTCGCTTGATATAGCTCTTCACCGGGTCCCGCGGATAATGAAATACCACCACGTCGCCGCGGTGTATCGATGCGAAGTGGTACACAAACTTGTTGATGAACAGCCGGTCGTGATCCTCCAGCCGCGGCAGCATGCTCGTGCCTTCGACGCGCACCGGCTGGTAAAGGAACATGATGATCAGCACCGACGCAGCAACGGAGATGAGCACGTCGCGCAGCCATAGCCCAATGCCATTTCCCTTCGCAGGCTCTGCGCTTATCGGTGTGACGGGAACGGGTTCAGGCGACACAACCGCCGGGGTAGTCGGAGCGGTGAGAACCTGTTGAGTCGTCGGTGGATATTCTGAGGCTTCAGGTGGCATCTTGTTCTTCTTCTAGCTTACTCGCAACCAAGCCCTCCCGGCGGACACATAATGCGTGCCCGACGCGGCTTCTCCATCGGTTTCGGCTGTTCGGCCGCCGGAACCAGGGCCGCCGACGTTCCTGGCGCCCCTGCACCACTTAGATTCGAGTCCTCGAGAATAAGCGGCCTCTGCAGCACCATTTCCACCTGCGTTCCGCTTTCGATGTTCACATCGGCCCCGCGCGTAAACAGGCTCACCAGCGCTGCGGCGCCTACCCCGCCCGCGATTCCGGCGATGCCGCCCGCCAGCGGATGCCCCGAGCCGAGCCCGGAAATCGAGCCAACCGTGCCACCCGTTGGCACCGAAACCTCCGCCACCTTGCCCATGTTCCGCGTCTTGTCCCCGTTTTGCTCGATCGTGCCTTCGCCGTCGTCTTTCACCTTCTGCTTGCTCGCCCCCGGCAGGCTGTTGACCAGCCCCGGAATCTCCACCACTGACCCGTTGGGAAAGATGATCGAAGTAAAGTGCATGTCCAGCTGTGCCCTGCCCTTCACATGGCCGGCGCGCTCCACGCGGTCTACCACGCCCTGCACATAAACTCCCGCCGGAATCATCACCCGGTTCCCCACCACCACCGGAAACGCCGACGCCAGGTAAACCCCGTCCCCCGGCTTCGCGCTCTTCGTGTTCACTGAACTGCGCAACTGCAGCAGAACCTTCGTCCCCGCCGGAACGGTGTAGGTCTTCCTGGCATCAGGCTCGGCCTGCGCCGGGGGAGCAACAGCCGGCGTCGCCGGAGCAGCTGTCTGCGCGGACGGCGCAGCCGCGGGCTGAGCCTGGGGAGCTGCCGCCGGAGCCTCCGACTGCCCCTGGATCACGCCCGGCGCTACGACCGCCAGGCCTAACAACACGCCCACCATCATCGGCCGACCCATTGCGCCCATTCTTGCCTCCAAATCCTTGCTCACCCTGCTGTTCCCTTGATGGATAGACGAACTCCACGGACCCAAGGATAGCCCCAATCCCCCGTCCGCAATGCCAAAAATACAAACATCACAATCCACAACACCCGTTTCGCGGTACGATGCAGACATTATGGCAAGCGAAACGATGCCGCCCTCTTTCGCCCCGGCTCAGCCGGCCGCCCAGTTTGCCACCGTCCATCGCGTGCTCCAGGATGCAATCGACGCCCACGCCTTTCCCGGCTGCGCTTTCGGCGTTTTCGCCGGCGGCCGCGTGATCCTCGAAGGAGCTCTGGGCACGTTTACTTACGACCAGCCTTCCATCCCGGTCACGTCCCACACTGCCTACGACGTCGCCAGCCTCACCAAGGTCGTGTCCACCACCGCCGCCGCCATGCTGCTCTCCCAGCGCGGTCAGCTTGACCTCGACACCCCCGTGGGCGAACTCCTGCCCGGCTTCATGATCGGCCGCCCCGCCGGAACCCACGCGCGCCACGTCAAGGTCCGCCACCTCCTCGCCCACAACTCCGGCCTCCCCGGGTACGTCGAGTTCTTCCGCAACCACGGCAACTCCTCGGGCGTTCTGCGCGCATGTCTCGAACTGCCCATTCAGACCACGCCCGGCGAACACGTCGAGTACTCCGATCCCGGATTCATCCTGCTCGGCAAAGCCCTTGAAGTGATCGTCCGCGAGCCGCTTTGCGCATGGGTCCATCGCGAGATTCACCATCCCCTGGCCATGCACCACACCCGCACCTGCCCAACCCTCGCATCGCGCCTGGCCATTCCGCCCACCGAATTCGACTCCACCTTCCGCCATCGCCTCATCCAGGGCGAAGTTCAGGACGAGAATGCCTACGTCCTCAATGGCAGCGCCGGGCACGCAGGCCTCTTCTCCAACGTCCCTGACCTGCTCCGCTTTGCCCGCGAGATCCTCGCAGCCATCGATCACCCTTCAATCCCTGAAGCACCCCGGATCTTCGAGGCCACCAACATCGAGCGCTTTGCCCAACGCCAGCCGCCCGAAGGCAGTTCGCGCGCACTCGGCTGGGATACGCCTTCCGCGCCCCCCGAAGCCTCCTCCGCGGGCCGCCATTTCTCCCCTCGCTCCATCGGCCATCTTGGCTACAGCGGCTGCTCGCTGTGGATCGATCTCGAGGCCGGCATTGCCGCGGTCCTGCTCACCAATCGCACCTGGCCCGACCGCCAGTCCGATTTGATTCGCCAGGTTCGCCCCGCCTTCCACGACGCAATTCGCGAGGCCCTCTGATCGCCGGGTGCCCGGGCCCGGTTTTTTGACCCCGAAGAGCACTCCAACCCCCGCCTTTTGTGCTTACAATCCCGTCCTGCCGGTCGGTCACTCTCGCCACCGTTCTCGTACCTCAGGTGTAAATCGATTTGCCGAACATGACGGAGAACTAATATTCAGTTGCCCATTTTCCGGATACAATGTAAATAGGGACCAACTGATGTCTTCGACAACTTCAACGCAAGTGAACGCCACTCCCCAGATCAAAGATGTCGCAAAAAGGGATCAGGCTTCCTTGCTCCAGCAGTTAACCACCGAGAGTCAAAACGAAGCTTCTCAAGGCTTTGATACCAAGTCCGCTCTCGAGATCGCCCGCATCATCAACCACGAAGACAGCAAGGTCGCCGCAGCCGTCAAAAAAGCGATCCCCGAAATCGCCGAGGTCATCGACCACGTCGCCCGCAGTCTTCGAGACGGCGGGCGTCTTATTTACATCGGCGCCGGTTCCAGCGGCCGCATCGCCGCTCTCGACGCTTCGGAATGCCCCCCCACCTATTCCACCGCCCCAGGCCAGGTGCAATACATCATGGCGGGCGGCCCCAAGGCACTTGCTTCCGCCGTTGAAGTCAACGAGGACTCCGAGGAGCTTGGCCAGCGCGACATCGCGCGCCGCCGTCCTACTCGCAAGGATGTGGTCGTCGGCCTCTCCGCTTCCGGACGCACGCCTTATGTAGTCGCCGCCGTCGCCTACGCCCGCGCCCGCGGAGCCTTTACCGCCGCCGTCACCTGCAATCACGGCGCCCCCATCTCTGACGCCGCCGACATTTCCATCGTCGCCGAGGTCGGTGCCGAAGTGGTCTCCGGATCCACCCGCATGAAAGCCGGATCCGCCCAGAAGATGGTGCTCAACATGATCACCACCGGCGCCATGACGCGCCTCGGCTATGTGTACGAAAACCTCATGGTCAACGTGCACATGCAGAACTCCAAGCTGGTCGAACGCGGCATCCGCATCCTCATGAAGGCCTGCAGCATCGACCGCTCCACGGCTGTTGAGACCATCAAAAGCGCCGGCCGCAGCGTCCCCGTCGCGCTGGTCATGCTCAAGGCCAATGTCGACAAGCCCGAAGCCGTTCGCCGCCTCGCCAAATCCGACGGCAATGTAAGGCTGGCCATCGAGGACAACGTTCTCGAACTGTAACTCCCCCGCCGAAACTCGTCCGGGCGGTAGGCCGGGACTCATCCCAGGCATGAAAGCCCATAAAATCAATGCGGGCGGTGGGGATGGGTTTCAACCCATCCCTTCATCCCTGAGGCATGCTTTTTCGGGCTCTTCGCCCGAAGTCGGGTCTTCTTCCGTAACCGAAACGGCCACGTTTCAAAGCCCTAGTTCGGTTGAGTCGGAGCGGGTGCCGCGGGAGCTCCCGCCTGCGGGGCGTCCGGGGATGCCGGCGCGGGAGCGGGTTGCTCCGCCGGCGCCGGGGTACCCGCAGCGGCTGGGCCGGCTCCCAGCACCGGGGCGCGTCGCGCGGCCGCCGCAGCCGACATCGCGGAGTGCCGCGAACGCTGCCTCTGTCGCATGGCGATCATCTGATCGAACCGTATCTTCTGCTCCGGTGTGAGGATGGCCCTGATCTTGAGCTGGGTCTCTTCCTGCACCTTCTGCATCTTCGTCCGCCGTTCCAGGTCGGGAGCTTCGGTCGAGTCGACGAGGCCGCGCAGCTCCTTCTGCCGCTCGGCGAGGATCGGGCGCAGCCGGGTCACCTGCGCCGGGGAAAGACTGAGCTGCCGCGCGAAGGCCTGGGCTTGCAGGTCGGCATTGCGATCCGCATCCTGCTGCAGGCGCTTCACCGTGTCGTCGGGGGAATTCGGGGTGACCGACGAGATCTGGCCCGGTGCCAGGCCGCCCTGCCCCGGGTTGGGGTAGACCGGAGCCTGGGCGGGGGTGTGGACGGTGGCGTCGGGCGCCGGAGACTGGGCGCCGAGCATGCCGGCGGAGAGAAGCGCGCCAAACAGTAATGGGGTTGTGAATCTACGCATACGGGTTTCTCCCAGAGTGTTTGCTCAAGGGAAATTCTAGTCGGTGGACACGGGAAAGCCTTGACCTGCGTCAAAGGACGGGTCGTTCGGGAGACGTAGCCGGGACTTGCATACAGGACCCTTTCCAGTCCTCTTTCTCGAACTGAAATCCCGGGGTGCCCATCCTTGCGACGCCTTTGTTCGTGTCGCAAGGGTGGGATACCACGAAAGCCGGCCGAACCACACAGAGGAGCTTACAGACCCGGCTGGGTAGGCTGACCCTGTTCCCCGCCCTTGTGGTGGGCGCGGCGGTTGGCCATCATCTGTTCGAACTGCTGTTTCTGGCTGTCGTTCAGGACGGCTTCAATCTTCGCCTTGCTGTCCTGCTGGAGGATGCGCATCTTCTCGCGCCGGTCCTGCGGGGCCAGGCTCGCGTCGCCGCGTAGGCTTTGGATCTGTTGATCGCGGTCGGCCAGAATGGGCCGGATTTGCTCGACCTGATCTTTCGTCAGGTTCAGGGCCTTGGCCAGGTGCTTGGCCTGCTTGTTGGGGTTCATTTCATGCTGGTGGCCCATGCCCTGTTGAGGCGCCGCTTGCGGCGCACTCTGGGTCGACAGCTGCGTATCCGGATTGGCAGGCGCCTGCTGCGCAAGCAGCAGACCTGAGGAAAGAAGCGCGCCTAAGACTATGGTTGCCTTGGTTGTATACATCGGTATCCTATTCTCCCTTCGGCCCTCGTGCAGACTGGCCGGTTGTCTAGATAGACACCAGGAAGACGGTGGAGTTGCGACGGCGCCCATGCGGAGCGGTAGGTCAGGGATTTATCCCGGACATCATCAGCGTCAAATCAGAAGGGTTTTTAACCCCTGAGGTACGCTTTGCTTGCATGCATGCGGAGCGGTAGGAACGGGATTTATCCCTGACATCACGGCGTCAAATCGCAAGGGGTTTTAACCCCTGAGGCGCACTTCGTTTGCATGCATTTCGGAGCGGTAGGTCAGGGATTCATCCCTGACATCCTCGGCGTCAAACCGCAAGGGGTTTTAACCCCTGAGGTGTGCTTTACCTATCCATCATCCTACCGCCGCGTTTGCGCAGAGGAACGCCGGCATCGGGTCGAGCTTCTCGAGGAAATTCGTGTGTACGAAAGGATGGCTCAACAGGCCTCGGCGTTCGGGGTTCGCGGCGATATACCCGAACTGATTGGCGAAATCTTCTGCGCTGCGGATGCGATGTTCGTGGAAGCCGGGTTGCCAGACTTCTCCTCTGAATTGCTCTCGGAGTTGATGCGAGAAGCCGCCTTTAATGCATTGCGCGCAGCGCTCAATGGTCTGGGTGTCCGAAGGCGTTAGGAGCACGTGGAGATGCTCAGGCATGATCGCGAATCCGTGGAGTCGATAGCGGCCTTCATCGCGGTAATGGAAAAGTGTGTTCAATAAAAGTTCGGCGTTGGCACTGCGAATGAGAATGGCACGGCGTTGATAACTAACCGTGGTGATTGAGTAGGTCGGCATGGCGTGAGAAGCATACCCCGCGGCTCAAAACCCCGATGTGATGCCGGTCTCAACCCACTCAACGCTCATTCAAGCGGTAGGTCAGGGATTTATCCCTGACATCATCGGCGTCAAATCAGAAGGGTTTTTAACCCCTAAGGTACGCTTTGCTTGCATGCATCCGGAGCGGTAGGTCAGGGATTCATCCCTGACATCATCGGCGTCAAACCGCAAGGGGTTTTAACCCCTGAGGTATGCTTTCCTTCACGCATTCGGGCGGTAGGCCCGGATTTCCCCGGCATCATCTGTATCGAACCGCAGGGGACAACCCTTTGAGATGTGGTTTCTTGCGCTTGCTCGGCGGTAGCTCAGGGATTCATCCCTGACATTATCGGCGTCAAACCCCCGGGGTGCACTTCGTTTGCATGCATTTCGGAGCGGTAGGTCAGGGATTTATCCCTGACATCGCGGCGTCAAATCGCAAGGGGTTTTAAACCCGAGGTGCACTTCGTTTGCATGCATTTCGGAGCGGTAGGTCAGGGATTTATCCCTGACATTATTAGCGCGCAATCGCAAGGGGTTTTAACCCCTGAGGTATGCTTTTCTCCACGCATTCGGAGCGGTAGGTCAGGGATTTATCCCTGACATTATTAGCGCGCAATCGCAAGGGGTTTTAACCTCTGAGGTATGCTTTTCTCCACGCATTCGGGCGGTAGGTCAGGGATTTATCCCTGACATTATTAGCGCGCAATCGCAAGGGGTTTTAACCCCTGAGGTATGCTTTTCTCCACGCATTCGGGCGGTAGGCCCGGGATTCATCCCTGACATTATCGGCGTCAAACCCCCGGGTTGCACTTCGTTTGCATGCATTCCGGAGCGGTAGGTCAGGGATTTATCCCTGACATTATTGGCGCGCAATCGCAAGGGGTCTTAACCCCTGAGGTATGCTTTCCTCCACGCATTCGGGCGGTAGGCCCGGATTTTGGGCTGTACCTTTCGCAATTCACCTAACCTTATCGCCATTCCCCACGTTCTCCTTCCTCTGAACCCCGCCCTCCAAACAGCATTTTTACTTGCGACCCCGGGCACACCGCAGTACGCTTGACTCGCTTGTCAGAAATGGAGGTTCGAATGGCTGTAGTCGGACAGACTAGCTCGCTCAGTTGCGGCGCAGCCTGCCTGTTGTGCGCCGCGCTTGAACTCAAGTCGGTTCCCACCGTGGGGGATATGAAACCCGACAAAAAGCTGCATATCCTGATCTCATCGGGAACCCCTTTTGAGAACACGCCTAATTGGCAGGCTGCCATCTACGAGATCACCGCGGGCGGCACCGCCGAGTACTCCTTGCCCAGTGCAGTCATCCAGGCAGCTGGGTATCTCGGCATGAAAGCCAAGGTCATCACGGCCCAGACCAAGACCGTCGACTTTCTGCAATGGAAGTATCCCCACGAGATGCAAAAGTGCCAGGAAAATATGGAGACGGTTGCCAAGAGCAACTTGGGTGACCTCACGCTGACCAACACCCAGCGCGCGCTGCACTGCGTGCGGATCGGCCAGACCCCCGCCGTTCACTGGGTGCTGCAACGCGACGACAACAGCTACATGGACCCGGCAGGCGGCGCCGAGCCGCTCGATCACAAAAAGGGGGGCGGTGACCGGCCTGATCGCGCCACCTTGAAGTCCGCCGGCCAGTCGATCGATCTCTCCTGCGCCAAACTCCCCATTGCCTATCACGGCACCGGTCTGGCAGTGCGACTCGAGTACCCGTAGCGGCTCTGCAGTCCTTTGCAGCCCCCTCTAAAAAGCTTGTCAAGCCCCCCACCTGTGGAAAAACGCCGCAAACGACACAAAACAAGACGAAAATTATTTTTTCAAAATTAGGTATTAATTATTCGAACCTGCCATACTTGAAACATAGCCGTAAAAGACGCCCGCCAACCAGCGGGCGTTTTTCATTTCATAGGCAGGAGCAGAAGATGGAAACACCGCCCAAAACTCGAGTTGGCAAGGTCTTTTCTATTTCCTGCTCCCCGTCTTTTTTCACTTCGTTCACTCATTCGTCAGCCACTTACTCAGCTTTCACTGACCACTGAGCACTGTTCACTGACAGCTGGTTTTCGTGATCCAAATCACGGTCAGCACAAATTCCCCCCTTTTTGGGGTGTAATCGCATGAAACAGGATGGGTTGATCGTTTTTTTTTGCGCGTGGGAGTGCCTTCTACGGGGTTTAGACTTGACGAATCAGGAGAATTGACGCTTCATGGACAAGTTTCTGGTGACCGGCGGGACACCCTTGGTGGGCACGATCAGGGTGTCGGGCGCAAAGAACTCGGCGCTGCCGTGCATGGCCGCCGCGATCCTTACCGAAGAAGAAGTAGTGCTCGAAAACATCCCCCACGTGCGCGACATCGACACGGAACGGCGGCTGCTGGCGTCGATGGGCGGCGAGGTGGAGATCTTCGACGACGGCACCAACCGCACCACGCGGATCTGCTGCGCGGTGCTGAGCGATCCGGTGGCGAAGTACGAAATCGTCAAGACGATGCGGGCAAGTTCCCTGGTCCTGGGGCCCCTGGTAGCCCGGACGGGCCTGGCGCGGGTCGCCATGCCCGGAGGATGCGCGATCGGCGGCCGTCCCATCGACCTGCACATCAAGGGCCTGGAGAAGATGGGCGCAGTCATCACGCAGGAGCACGGGTATCTTGAAGCCCGGGCGGAGAGGCTGCAGGGGGCTCATTTAGTGTTCGACAAAATTACCGTGACGGGCACCGAGGATTTGCTGATGGCGGCGGTGCTGGCCGAGGGCGAAACCGTGATGGAGAACTGCGCGCGGGAGCCCGAGGTGGTGGACCTGGCGACGCTGCTGTCGGCTATGGGCGCGAAGATTGCGGGCGCAGGGACGCCGACAATTCGCGTCCACGGCGTCTCCCGTCTGCACGGGGCGAAGCACCGCATCTTTCCGGACCGGATCGAGGCAGGAACGTTTCTGATTGCCGGAGCGATGACCGGCGGGGATCTGACGGTGGCGGGGTGTAATCCGCGGCACCTGGGCGCAGTGATCAGCAAGCTCGAGGAGACGGGAGCGCGGGTGGACATTCTGCGGCCCGACGCAGTGCGGGTGCAGGCGGAAGGGTCGCTGAAAGCAGCCGACGTGTCCACGGAGGAGTATCCGGGGTTTCCGACGGACATGCAGGCGCAGTACATGGCGCTGGCCACGCAGGCCGAAGGCGTGTCGATGGTGAAGGAGAACATCTTCGAGAACCGCTTCATGCACGTGCAGGAGCTGGTGCGGATGGGTGCCAACATCAAGGTAGACGGGCGGACGGCGACGGTACGGGGACGGGCGCCACTGAGCGCGACGAGCGTGATGTGCTCGGACCTGAGGGCGTCGGCGAGCCTGGTGCTGGCGGCGCTGGTGGCCGATGGGCAGAGCGTGCTGGATCGCGTGTACCACATGGATCGCGGCTATGAACGGATCGAGGAGAAACTGCGCGGAGTGGGGGCGAAGATCGCGCGGGTGAGTCATGTGCCGGCAGGAGTGACGGAAGAGGCGTACGCCTGAGGGCGAGCTTGTAGCCGAGTAAGCTTGTACCTGGGCTGGGGGAGGGCTGGCTACTGGCTGCTTTTGTGGCTACGGGCTGCTTTTTTAACGCCAGCTTACGGCCAGGTGCCACTTGAGGTTGTGGTGAGCGGCTTTGCGGAGGACGCGCTCGTACTCGCGAAGCTCGGAGAGGGCGGGAGCAGTTTCCGAGCCGAGTGCGGCGGGGGAGCCGGCCAGGAAATCGATGAGCGCGCAGATGGTGACCAGGCCGCTGGCGGGGTCGAACCACTGGGGTTTGGGGAGATGGAGCGCCCACTCGGGATTACCGGCCCCCTGCTCGAGAAGAAGGGCCATGGAGTTTTCGTCTGCGGAAAAGAATTCGAGCAGCGGGCTCACTTTGAGGCGTTCGGCGAGGCGTTCCAGCGAATCTTCATTACGAGCCAGGGCGTGGCCATTGACGAAGATATCAAAGCCGGGATCGTCCCCTTCGACAACGATATAAAGGCTTGCTGCCATCTAAAACCTAGTGTTGCATCGCCGACATTGCGGAGCCAGCGAAAAGAGGCCGCGGTTATCCGGCCTATAACGAGGCTCCCCCAAGAGTTACACAAGTGTAACCAAAAGTTTCGAAGTCTGCGCAGGGAAAGAGCCCTATAATTACGGATTAACTAGAGTGTAATTTCTGAAGGATCGTCCCTCTAAGGGTTTCCCTGAGGTGGTGTGTCAGTGGACTGGACTAAGCTCCCCGACGTAGTTGCAGTTGGATTGCTGGCGTGGGCGTTTGCGTCCGTGGCGCGCCGAAGCTACGCGCCGGTTTCCGCGCACTGGATGACCGGGTGGGCGCTGATCGTCCTGCATTTTGTCGGTCTGATGTTCGCGTCATTTCCGGGGATGTGGGGGACGGCGGCACTGACGCTGGCGGTTCTGGCGCTGGTTTTGGCAGGGCTCCTGTTCACGCGTGCTTCTGTTCCTTACAAGAGCGAGTTTTCAAGCCGCCTGATGCTGGGCACGTTGCTGGTCACCTACACGATTTATGTGGGAGCGCTGATGCTGTCGGCGCCGGCATGGGTGCTGGAGGGGGCTGCGGTTTTGCTGGGATTGGGGCCGCTGGCGCTCACCTTGATTTTTGTGGGCAGGTTCACGCATCTTTTGCGCTGGTTTACAGCCGGCCTGCACGTCGCGCTGGCTGCGTTCCTGCTGATGGTGCAGAACAAGCCGAACGGAGGCGACACCGCGCTGAATGCCGTCCTGCTGGTGGTGTACCTCAGCTGCAGCATTCACTTTTTGTACATGTACCAGCGCGTCACGGCGGGCGCGTTCATCAGCATCACGGGATTCTTCCTCTGGGCTTCGGTGTTCGTGCTTTCGCCGCTGCAGACGGCGTTCTTCCCTGCCCTGAACATTGAGAGCGAGGTCTGGAACCTTCCCAAGTACGTGGTGGCGGTGGGGATGATTCTGCTGCTGCTGGAGGACCAGGTGGAACACAACAAGCACCTGGCCCTGCACGACGATCTGACCGGACTGCCGAACCGGCGCCTGTTTCAGGACCGGCTGTCGAGCGCGGTGGAGCGGGCGCGGCGGACACGGACGCAGGCAGCCCTGTTAATGGTCGACCTGGACCACTTCAAGCAGGTGAACGACACGCTGGGGCATCATACCGGGGATCTTCTTCTCCAGAACGTAGCCAAGCTTTTCAACAGCCGGATGCGGCGATCGGATACGGTGGCGCGGACGGGTGGGGATGAGTTCGCGGTGATTCTGGAGGCGCCGATCAGCCGGGAAGAAGCGACGCGGGTAGGCGAAAAACTCCTGAAGCTGCTGCATGAGCCGATCACGCTGAAGGGCCGGCCCATTCAAGTAGGAGGAAGCCTGGGCGTGGCGATATTTCCGGACGACGCGAACAATATGGAATCCCTCTGCATCACAGCCGATCTGCGCATGTATGAAAACAAGCGATCCAACTCAAAAGACCGAGACCGTCTCAATCCGCTCTGCGTGGATTGCGACCGGATTCAGAAGCCGGAGCGGGCTTCAGAGTTGCGCGCGATGCGGTGAGTTTGGGTGGAATCGGCTTGGTTTCCGGGAAGCCAGATTTGTGTTTTCCCACGTAGGTGCTGGATACCGTGATTGGCTGCCACCCGGTACAGCAAAGGGTCTCGACGGCCGAAATTCTGTTTACTTCAAAGTAATGTCCGGTTGGTCCACAATTCACTCGCAACTGGCGAGGTCCAGTGGCCAATCTCCCACTGAACCCTATCCTGCTTCGCACGAAAATGATCCGAATAACGTTGACAACGGCCGGTGGTCGGCGAGGATGGAGCTCAAACTCAAGGTTGGCATCACAAACTAGATTGTGAGGATGGAAATGGGAAGACGTTTCGCTGAAGATTGCCAGTGAGAGCCGCGATGTAATTGCCAAGCGGCTTGTAAACAAGGCGGAGTACCGCGATGGTCTGCAAGAGATCGCAGTTGGGTTACTTCATTCCTGAAGCTCGTACCGCTCGCGCGGATATACAGGGAGTCGTTCGGTTCAATCGTATCCTGCTATTGTTTCATGTTCTTGCTCGACTGCTTCGTGGTTTTCGTATCGCAGTGGGCATCAATGGTGGTACGCATAGCGGTTCTTGACGGGAGAGAAGCGGTACGCCATGAAACCGATCAGGTCGTAAAGGCGTCTCGCCAGCAACGTTAGCCAAGGACTGGCCGAGCACGTCTCGGAGTCATTGGAACGGTGGGCGGGGCCATTCTGGTGACAGTGGCAATCCCAAGGGATGGGGCGGCGGCCCTCTGGGCCTTGCTCCCGCGACGACAGTTGGCAACTCGTGGAAGGCCGGAATCTTAGGGGGAGCTGTAATGATTTTCTTCGGCCGCTGCCCCGATACCTGTCGGCGGCGTGACCATGGCCGGGATGGGCATTCTGCTTGCATTCAGCAGAGTCTCGTTTGACGTGGGCGTTGCGGTCTCTGGGTGGCATTGCGGTGCGCATCTCCCGTCATTTCGGCGAGCAGGGCGTTATTCTTTTCCTCCGCCAATCGGAAGGGCTGGCTCAATAGTATGAACGGGAATTTTCAACAAACTGGCTGAGATCGACGTAATCAGCCATGAGCCGGGACGGCTGATGATCTCGCGCTACTGTGCGCCGTGGTTGAAGCCGGACTTTCAATATTGCGTCAAGCGACTGGTTCACTCAAGGCAATCTCTCTGCTCATTTGTCGAAGCTGGAAACTGCTGGGCTACATCGCCATCGAGAAACTTTTCGAGGGAAATATCTGCTCACTATCTGCCGATGACGGATCGCGGCAGAGAAGTACTCGATAATTACCGGAAGGTAATCAAAGCCGCGCTTCGGTGAATCCTCGCTTTCGAAACTCGGTGCAGAGTAACTTCAGAAAGCGAGGTTCCGAGCCGGATCACCGCGTATCCGGACATTACCCAATTTCTGGCGAAATATCTCGGGGGGGCTGGAGGAAGGCCCGCGGCTAAAGCCAGATCCTTCCAGGCTCGTTTCAGGGACCTGAAGGTCCCTGCTCCCTCCGCTGGCGACCTGCCGATTTTCTGATATTTCGAGTGGACGACCGCCTATCTGGAAGTTACCCAATGCAACGGCAAGAACGACTGCGGATCCCTCCCCTTCATTTCGCTCAAGGTGCGGGATGACACCTCTGTGGGGGACTGCGCCTCAGGAGGACAGCCTGAGAGCATGAGAGGCAGTTCGAAGCAGGAGAATGACCGTCTACCCGGAAGTGATGCAAAAGAGCATCCGTCAGGGGCTGAAGCCCGAACCATTCCTCAGGCGGTTTTCGGCACGACTGAAGTCGTGCCCTGTTACAAAACTCTCCGACGCTAGCGACTGGATCACCGCGTGTGCGGAAGTGATTAAAAGCAACCGCGGATCCTTCGACTGCGTTTGGCGCGCGCGCCAAACTTCGCTCAGGAAAACAGTCCAGAGGTCAAGCTGGAATAAAACGAGGTCAAGCTGGAATAAAGCAAAGGCCCGGACGACTTGTCCGGGCCTTTGCTTTTTCTTGCGTCAGGTGAGTCGGTTCTAGTGAGCGCCACCGCCGCCGGGACGACCACCGCCGCTACCACCGGGGCGACCACCGCGACGACGACGACGACGCCGGTTATTGTCGCCACCCTGCGGGGGACGGCCGCTGCCGCCCGGGGCAGGAGCGGATCCGGCGACTACCGGAGCGCCTTCGACGCGGTTGAAGTTGGGCTCGTTCTCCTCGTCAAACTCTTCGCCGCCTTCTTCCTCGTCGAAGTCGTCTCCGCCTTCGATGAGAATCGTGCTCTGGTTGGAGCGGGGCTGGCGCTCGTCGAACTCGCTGACGGGTGCCTGCTGGCGCGCAGGGGGCGGAATGGGTATAGACGGCGTGTCTGGCGACTCGGAAGCGTCCGCGAAGCCGTTGTCGGAAGCCGGGGCGGAATGCGCGAGCTTGGCCTTCTGCTCCTTGATGAGAGCCTTGCGGCTGAGCTTGATGCGATTGCCTTCGATGGCCAGAACCTTGACCATGACCTGATCGCCTTCACGGAGCTCGTCCTTCACTTCCTTGACGCGGTGTTCGGCGATTTCGGAGATGTGGAGGAGGCCGTCGGTGCCCGGGAAGAGCTCGACGAATGCGCCGAATTCGGCGAGACGAACCACCTTGCCGAGGTAGATCTTGCCGACTTCCGGCACGGCGGTGATGTCGCTGATCATCGCGAGCGCCTTCTTGAGGCCGTCGGCGTCGCTGGACGCAACGGAGACGCGGCCGGAGTCGTCGACGTCGATCTTGGCGCCGGTCTGCTCAATGATGCCGCGGATGGTGGCGCCACCCTTGCCGATGAGGTCGCGGATCTTGTCGGTGGGAATCTGCACGGTCTCGATGCGCGGAGCGTACTTGGAGCGCTCGGTGCGGGGACCGTCGAGGACCGCATCCATCTTGTCGAGCAGGAAGAGACGGCCCTGACGAGCCTGCTCCATGGCCTGCTGGAGGATTTCGCGGGTGAGGCCGCCGATCTTGATGTCCATCTGAAGGGCGGTGATGCCCTTGCGGGTGCCGGCCACCTTGAAGTCCATGTCGCCGTAGTGATCTTCCGCGCCGGCGATGTCGGTAAGGATGGCGTAGTCGTCGCCTTCCTTGACGAGGCCCATCGCGACGCCGGCGACGGAGCCCTTGAGCTGGATGCCGGAGTCATAAAGAGCCAGGCTGGCGCCGCAGACCGAGGCCATCGAGGAGGATCCGTTGGACTCGAGGATGTCCGAGACGATGCGCATGGAGTAGGGGGACTCCTCGGCGCTGGGGAGAACGGCGGAGATGGCGCGTTCCGCGAGTGCGCCGTGGCCCACTTCGCGACGGCCGACGCCGGTCATACGTCCTGTTTCACCAACGCTGAAGGGCGGAAAGTTGTAGTGGAGCATGAAGTTTTTCTTCTGCTCGCCTTCGTAGGACTCGAGGCGCTGCCCGTCGTCGGCGGTGCCGAGGGTGGCAGTGACCAGGGCCTGGGTTTCGCCGCGGGTAAAGAGCGCGGAGCCGTGGGTGCGGGGCAGAACACCGGTCTCGATGCTGATGGGGCGGATTTCGTCGAAGGCGCGGCGGTCGGGCCGGATGCGATCCTTGGTGACCTGCTCGCGGAAGATCCGCTCGCGGAGAAGCTCGTAGTAGGTGGAGAGCTTCTTCTTGGCGTTGGGATCGTCGGCGGGCAGACCGGCGGCGAGTTCGTCCTTGATCTGCTTGACGAGGGAGTAGCTTTCGATTTTGTCGTGGGTCTTGGTATCGAGGGCGTCCTTGAGGCGGTCGCCGACCTTCGACATGAGCTCCTGATAGTAGGCTTCGTCGATCACCGGAGCGGTAAAGGCGCGCTTGGGCTTGCCGGCCTTGGAGGCGAGGTCGTCAATGACGGCGACGATCTTCTTGATCTCGGTGTGAGCGAACTCGATGGCCTCGAGAATGACCTCTTCGGTCTCTTCCTTGGCGCCCGACTCGATCATGACGATGCCGTCTTTGTGGCCGACGACCATGATGTTGACGGTGGTGTTGGCGCGCTCGGTGTAGGTGGGGTTGATGACGAACTCGCCGTTGACACGGCCTACGCGCACGGCGGCGACGGTGGCGCTGAACGGGATGTCAGAGAGTGCCAGGGCGCAGGCGGCGGCGTTGATGCCGACCACGTCAGGATCGTTTTCCTTGTCGGCGGAGAAGACCAGGGCGATGACCTGGGTCTCGTTGCGGAAGCCGTCGGGGAACAGGGGGCGGATGGGGCGATCGATCTGGCGCGAGGTGAGGATTTCCTTCTCGCTGGGGCGGCCTTCGCGCTTGATGAAGCCGCCGGGGATGCGCCCGCCGGCGTAAGTGTATTCGCGGTAGTCGACCGTGAGGGGGAAGAAGTCGATGCCTTCGCGAGGGTCGGGGGAGGCGACAGCGGTAGCCAGAACAACGGTTTCGCCCGTTGTGACCAGGGCCGCGCCCGATGCTTGCTTGGCCATGCGACCGGTCTCAAAGACCAGGCGCTTGCCGCCGGCAAGCTCGACGGATACTTCATGCTTCGTCGACATAGAGTCCTCTTTTCATTTTTTCGCTTGGGAAACTTGTGAGGGGAGCGCCGCGGAGGGGAGTCTGGCGAAAATGCGGGAGGCAGGGAGGGCGCAGCCGAGTGGGTGCTGCGAGCGGGAGCGGATTCTCCCGGCCTGCGGACCGCAAGGCAGGGACCGCGCAACGGCTGGCGGCCAGAGAGGCGACAGCTGTGCGCAGGTCCCGGCTGCGGGTTGGGTTCGCCAGGTACACCATGGCCCCATGTTCATGGGTAAAACAGGGGCCGTGACCATTAAACGGTCTGGGCGCTTCCGAATCAAAGATGAGCTTTCTGGTTTGTTTGTCTGCTACTTGCGGATTCCCAACTTGCCGATCACGTCGCGGTAGCGGTCGGTGTCGTGCGTCTTGAGGTAATCCAGCAGGCGGCGGCGCTTGCTGACCAGCATAAGGAGACCACGGCGCGAGGCGTGATCCTTTTTGTGTGTCTTGAAATGCTCGGTCAGCTCGCCAATCCGTTCACTCAGAATCGCGATCTGGACTTCAGGGGATCCAGTATCGGACTCGTGGGTGCGGAAGCGTTGAATCAGGTCAGTTTTCTTAGCAGTCGCCAGCACGGCGTTTGTTACTCCTCTTGCGTTCTCAGTCCACTCTCAAGTGTCTGGATTGAGATTAACAGAAACGGGCGGGGTATGCGAGGGGGACAGGTGTCTGACGGGGTGCGGAAAGTGTTGGGGGCTAAAGAGGTTTGACCGTTCCGGGGAGATTTTATCGGCGAGGAGATCTGGCCTCCCGCCCTGAAGCGATGAGGTCGCTTTGAGAGCGGGGTATCCAGGCCAGGGCCGGACGCAATCTTCAGATCCAGACGTCGTTGGGGGCGGTGCGGCCGGAGACCCCGTTGTCGCCGGTATTGCGCACGTTGCGGGGCTCGATGAGGAGGAGCTTCACTTCCCTTCCGGCGACGGGTTTGTGCTCGACGCCCTTGGGGACTACGAACATCTCTCCTGATTTGAGGGTGACGGCGCCGTCGCGGAAATCGATGCGCAGGGTGCCATCGAGGACCAGAAAGGCCTCGTCGGTGTCGGCGTGCGAATGCCAGACGAATTCGCCTTCGAGCCGGGCGATCTTGAATTGGTAATCGTTCAGTTCGGCTATGACTTTGGGCTGCCACTGCTCGGAGAACAGGCTAAACTTGTGGGCGAAGTTAATGGGCTCGTAAGACATGGTCTCCTTCCGCATCGGGCATATGCCGCGGTTCTCGGCGGTGTTCGGTTAATCGGGATTCGATTCGAAGCACTCACGTGGCGTTCATTGTTCGGAAATGACTTCGAGGCAACGAAAGGGAGGTTGCATGGCTACTGTAGCGCACACAGGTATTGTGAGGCAGTCAGTGGGATGGTCGATCGCACTGAGCGTGGTGATGATTATCGCCGGAATTCTGGCCATCCTGGTTCCTCCGGTTGCGGGGATCTCGGTGGCAATCCTGGTGGCGTGGCTGCTGGCATTCAGCGGCGTGGCGCACCTGATGTTTGCATGGCACATGCGAACGTCGGGGAGTCTGATCTGGCAGCTGCTGATCGGGATCTTGTATCTGTTAATCGCGTCGTACCTGATCACGCGACCGGTCGCCGGGCTGGCATCGCTGACGCTGCTGCTCGCGTCGTACTTGTTTGTGAAAGGGATTCTGGAGTTTGTGCTCGGGTTTCGGATGCGATCATTTCCCGGGTCGGGCTGGTTGTTCTTCGATGGGCTGATGGCGATCGTCCTGGGGGCAATGATCGGGTTGACGTGGCCGTCCAGCAGCGAATGGGCGATCGGTACGCTGATCGGCATCAGCATTCTCTTTGCGGGTATTTCACGTTTGTCGATTTCGCTGGCGGCGCGGCGAATCTTTCCAAAGGCACTCTAAAGCGCAAACCTCACTCGGTGCCGCCGATGTTGGCTTCGGGGCCTACCCAGTAGTTGGCGCGGGCGGTGACGTGTGCGCCGTAGTCCTGGGCGAGATGCACGCGAATGGAGTGCAGACCGGGGGCGGAATCGGTGGGACTGAAGGTGAGAAGGTAGCGGTTGCGGGCATGCTTGGCGGCGTCCTGCACGCGCTGCTCGAATTTTTTGTCGCCGATGAAGGTGGTGTATTCGCCGCCGCTCATGGTGGCGATTTCTTTGGTGACGTTCTTTTTGAGGGCCTGGATGAGGGCAACGAGCGCGCCGACCATGTCGAGGGTGCGGTTCTCGCCGTTGTCTTTTACGTCGTGAATGAACTGGGCCGTGAGCGGCGAAAACGAAACGGTGAGGACGAGAACGTCGGACTGGCCGATTTTGCGAATGAGGCCGGTGATCTTGGTGTGCTTGCTGCCGTGATCGCGGGCTTCGCTGAGGAGCAGGAGCACCCGGCGGTAGGACTTGGGCTGAGTCTCAAGCAGGTCAACGGCGTAGTTGACGGTGTCGAGGATGGCATCGCCGCCGTCGCCGGGCTCCATGGTCTTCAGGCTCTGGCCGAGGACTTCGGAGGAGTGCGTGTAATCGTGCAGCAGGTGCGGCTCGGAGTCGAAGCCGACCAGCGCGGCCTGGCTGCGGGGATCGGTGAGGAAGCTGTCGAGGAGCGGGCCGAGGCGGCTGAACTTGTCGAATTCGAGGGCGCTCATGCGGCCCTGCTCGATGGCGACGACCAGCGCTACGGGCGCGGTGTCCATCTCCTCCTGCACGCGGATCTTCTGGGGGACACCGTTGTCCTGGAGGACGAAGTCGTCGGGCTTGAGGCCGTAGAGGATGCCGCCGCCGTGGGTTTCGACGAGAGTGGGCACCAGAACTTCGTTAGTGGTAACGCGGAGGGAGGGCTGGTCGGCGTTGGAGCCGGGCAGCGGCTGGGGCGGCTCGGGCGGGGGGATCTGCTGCTGCGCCGAAGCAATGAACGCGGAGAAAAGGAAGGCGATGCCGCAGCGGATCAGCAAAGATGCCGGGTTCATTCCAGAATTGGCTCCCACAAGGATGATAGGCGAGGCGCCGCTGGTGAAGGGACGCGGGCGGAGAGCCGAGGTCACCGCGCGTGAGGAACCGGGGCGGGCCCTGTCTCGTATGGAACTGGGTAGCCTAATTGGAGGATTCTCATGCGGTTTCGCACCCCGGCACTTTCCCCACTTGTTTTCGCGGGTCTCGGAACAGTCATATTACTCGGCGGATCCTTCGCGCCGGCACAGGACTCCGGCAAGGGGTTCGAGCTGCACGCCAACGGCAAGATCACCGCGTCGGATGTGGGATTGCCTGTGTACCCCGGATCGAAGCTCTTCAAGAGCGCGGATAACGATCCCGCTGTGGATATGGGTTTCACATTTGGCGATACCCATTTCCGGCTGATGGCCGCCAATTATGTCAGCGGCGACTCGCCCGCCCAGATTCTCGATTTCTACCGCAAGCCCCTGGCGCGCTATGGCGATGTGCTGGAGTGCGATCATGGCAAGCCCGTGGGCGCGCTCAAGTCCACGCGCAGCGGTTTGACCTGCAATGACAAGCAGGACGGGCACGGGCAGGTGAATGTCGACTCATCAGACGACCACGAATTGCGCGCTGGGACGCCACAGAAGATCCATATTGTGGGCATCGGCGAGCACCAGGGCACGGCCATTCGCTTCGGGCTGGTGTACCTCGAGTTGCCGAAGGACGACAAATCCAAAGCCGATTGAGGCGAAGCTGATCTTGCCGCACAAGCCGGCCGTTGCTTACTGGACTTGGGGCGGTGGCGGCAGCTTGGCAGGCGGCGGCGCGGTGCCGGGACTTCCCTGCACCCGGAATGGCTGGTAGAGCGTGCTCGGATCAAGTACCGGCGCCGACGCTGGCGCGGCGATCAGCGGCCGGGTGGTGTCGATGGCCGTGCGCAGAGCGGCAAAGGCGGGGGCCGGCTGCATGTCGTCGTCGAAGGGCAAAGGACGCTGGCGCGCGCCGTCATCACGGACAGCCCACTTCTCTTTGGACGTGTTGAGCCAGGTGTGCGCATCGGTGATGCCCCAGGTGAGGGCGACGGGCACGTTGGGCTCGGGCAGCACGAGGCCGAGGTAATTGCGATAGACCTGCGCGACGGCATAATCCTGCGCCTCGGGCCCGCCTTCCAGACCGCGCGTGTTCACGTCGAGTTCGGTGACGTAGACGTCGAGCCCCATTTTGCGCACTTCGCGAATGAAGGTCTGCAGCCCGATGCCCGGCTGCGGTCCCTCCGCTTGAAGGTGGCTCTGCACGCCGACAGCATGAATGGGGATGTTGCGGGCCTTGAGGCGTCGAAGCAGCATCATGACCTGTCCGCGCTTGGCGGTCTGGTCGGCGGTGTCGAGCTCGATGCCGTACTCGTTGTAGGTGAGCTTGGCCCCGGGATCGGCCGCGGCCGCGGTCAGAAACGCAAGCTCGATATAGTCGGGACCGACGAGTCCGAGCCACGGCGAGTTGCGGAGCCCGTCGGGTCGGCCATCCCTGGGCTCGACGGCTTCGTTCACCACATCCCAGCTATGAATCTGCCCCTTGTAGCGGCCGGCAACGGTTTGAATGTGCTCCACGAGGAGCTTGCGGGCATTGTCATGGGTGGCGGTGGTCTTGAACCACTCGGGGAGCGCCTCGTGCCAGCAGAGATTGTGGCCGCGGACACGCTGGCCGGCGAGGGCGGCAAAACGGAGAAGGCGGTCGGCAAGGGCAAAGTCGAAGGTGGCAGCGGTGGGGCGGAGCGCGGCCCACTTCATGGAGTTTTCAGCGACGAGAATATTGGCCTGGCCGGCGACCAGTTGCGTGTAAGGATCGGCGGTGTTCCCGGCGGCAAGGCCGTCTACATCGAGAAGAGCCGGATTGACGGCGGCGCCGTAAAGCAAGCCATGGCTGACGGCGTGTGCGCGCAGGGAGTCTGGGCCAGTGAAGGAAACGCGCGCGCCCGGCGAAAGCTGCGCGGCCTTGAGCCGGGCAGACAAGGCAGTACCGGCGGCAGTGAAGGCAGCGGCTTTCAAGAACGTGCGGCGCGTCGCGTGGTTTGTAATTGGTCCTGCCATATGGGTAAGTCCCTAAGTTAGAGTTGACCGTTCGAGTGGGGGCGGCGGCGTGCTTCGCGCTGCACACGCCCGGTCCAGAAGAGAAAGCTGAGGAACTCCCAGCGCTGCGCCCAGACGAAGCTGGAGATGTCGCGCAGGGTCATCTTCTCCGCCCACATGCCGGAATAGGTTTCGAGCCGCCAGCGAAGATACTCGCTGCGCCATGGCGTGAGGCGGGAGCCGCGGGTTGCGTTCCAGAGAAAACGGATGGGTGCGAACACGGGAGTCCTGTTGAGAGAAGTATAGCGGAGGCAATGCCCAGAACGAGGGTGCCCCCGGGCCCTCGCCTTTGGGGACCGGGGATACCCTCAAGGGGATAAGATTCTTCGTCAGATAGGAGCCACCCGCCAAGGGCTTGGCGTTTGGTTCCCGGCAGGAGGCGTTTCATGACTCGACTCCGTTCGATTTTCCTCCTCTGCATCTCCGTGGTTATCGCTTCCAGGGTCGCGGGTCAATCGGCACCCAGTTCGACGAACTCTCCGGACGCCTTTCCTGGTGCCTCCTGGCAGCGAATCACGGCACCAGAGAAGGCCGGCTGGTCCAAGGAGAAGCTAGCCGCCGCGCGACAATTCGCCGAGACCGATTCGATCCACTCCACCGCGGTCATGATTGTCCAGGGCGGCAAGGTTGTCGATCAGTGGGGAGACTTCGACAAAAAGATTGACGCCTATTCGGTGCGCAAAAGCCTGATCAGCGCGCTCTATGGAATCTATGCTTCCGAAGGCACGATTGACATCAACGAGACCCTCGAACGACTGGGAATTGACGATTCACCCGATCCGTTGACCAAGGAAGAGAAGCAGGCGCGAGTCGTGGATCTGTTGCGCGCGCGATCGGGTGTGTATCACCTCGTCGATTTTGAAACCGCGTCGATGGCCAAGAATCGACCGGCTCGCGGTAGTCACGCCCCGGGAACCTTTTGGTACTACAACAACTGGGATTTCAATGTCCTGGGAACGATCTTTGAGAAGAAGACCGGTCTGAAGATTGGCCAGGCGTTTTATGAGCGCATCGCCAAGCCGATTGGCATGCAGGACTTCGAACCAGGCGACGTCTTCTACTTTGGCGGCCCTGCTTCCATCCATCCGACGTACCATTTCGAGATTTCAGCGAGGGACCTGGCGCGGTTCGGGTTGCTTTATCTGCATCATGGCCGCTGGAATGGAAAGCAGATCGTTCCGGAGACCTGGGTTGAGAAGAGCACGCATGCCAGCGAAATGATTTCGTCCAACGGGGTGAACCTTGGCGGATACGAATACCTCTGGTGGATCGACTACGGCGGTGTGCACTTTCCTGAAATTTCGCTTCCTGGTATTTATTCGGCGCGGGGCGCAGGCGCGCACTATCTCTTTGTGATCCCGACGCTCGACCTGGTCGTCGTTCACCGCACCGATAACGATCCGCCGGCGCGAGACGCGAAGACTATCGCGGAAATAAGCAACCGCGGTTCCGTCAGCGAGGACAGAGCGCAGTTTGGCCATCTCCTGAGACTGATACTGGATGCACAAATCCGCCATTAACCTTCTGAATCAGATTCATCCCTTCGTCGCTTGCCGGATGGCCTGGGTCCGGTGACTGTTTTCAACCCAGAATCAGGGTGCCCCCCGGCCCTCGCCATTGGGGGCCGGGGAGGTAAGCGCCCGACGCCGAAGTCGCTTTGTCTTCTCGCACCAACCGGTGACCGCCAACACAGATCGTGCGAAAAGATCCGCCCATGCTAACGCGGCGGAGGTGTCTCTGAAACCCCACACCGTCCCGTCGCGGCCCAAATTGCACCAATAGAGGTGCATGGGGTGGGGGAGGGACGGGCACGGAGGCCGATCGTCATGCTCGAATCGAAGGGTCGAACGGCATCCACTCAGGCAGGCAGCTTGTCGAAGAGGCTGCCGGTGCCGAGCTTGGCAATGACGGCCTCGAGGGCCGCCTGCTGGGTTTCCGAGAGCGACAGCTGCGTAGAAACCTGGGCTACGTCGGCCTGCATCAGGTTGGTCTGGGCGGCGGTTAACTGGGTTTGCTCGGCGCTGACGGCGCTGGAGGCCGCGGTGAGCTGGGTGGTGGAGTTGTCGATGGTGACGCGCTGCTGGGAAACGTAGTTCAGCGCGGTGCCGAGCGCCTGGGTATCGGTGATGGCGGCGGAGGCATTGAAGTTGCCGCTGGAGTAATCGGCGACCAGGTTGTTGAGTGCGGCGAAGACGCTGTTGGCGCCGGGAGCGCTGAAGATCTGGCTGCCGGGAACGTTGAGCTGGATCTGCTGTCCGCCGGGCGTCTGGAGAGAGTTGATGCCCTGGTCCCCGTTGTAGGTGACTGTGGCGGGAGAGGCGGCGTTGTCAAGCGTGAAGGGCGACGTGGACGTGGCACTGCCCGCGAAGATGTACTGGCCCTGGTAACTGGAATTGGCCAGGGTGAGGATTTCGCCGCGAATGCCGGCGATCTGGTTGGCGATGGATTGGCGGTTGCTCGCGTTCATGGTGCCGTTATTCGCGCTGGTTGCCAGCGAGACAGCCTGCGTGAGTTGATCGACTACCTGTCCGAGCGCGGAGTCGGCGACCTGCAACTGGCCGGTGACAAGGCTCGCGGATTGCGTGAAGGAATCGTCCTGCTGCATCTGGTTGAGGAGGCGGACATTCTCGCCGGCCGCAAGAGGGTCGGTGCTGAGCGAAGTGACGCGGACGCCGCTGGAGAGCTCGGAGGAAAGCTGCTGGGTGCTGGACTGGGACTGGTCGAGAGCGCTGACCAGATTGCTGATATAGGTGGGATCGACTCGCATGGGTCCTCCGGATGGGGCGCGGCTGGATTACGGTCTGAGCGTTACGATTCGAGGAAGCACGAGCGAGGCCGACGCGATGCTAACGGAGATAAAGGCGCGCTAATATCGCGACCTGTTCGTGATTCGTTACGCGACGGTGGTCTGGTCGCCGAGATTCAAGGCGGACGCCATCAGGGTGTTGATAATGGCGAAGACCTGGGACGCGGCCTGGTAGCTGCGCTCGAGCGTGGTGATCGCGGAGGCTTCGTCGTTCAGGTTCACCGAGGAGAGGGCGTTGCTCTGGGTTTGCAGCTGGGTGACCGAGGCATTTTGCGCGGTGTTCTCGGTCTGGACCTGGGCGACGGTGGAACCGAGCGTAGTGACCAGGCTGGAGTAGTAGTTGCTGGGGGTCTCGTTGTTGAGCAGGGTTTGCCCGGCCACGAGGGTAGTACCGTCGGGCAGAACCAGACCGGTAAGGATGGGCGGGTCGGCGGAGTTGCCCAGGCTCGCGAGGGCGGTGGCGTTTCCATTGCCGCCGCTTCCCTGCAGCTTCGCCGCCGCGGCAACCAGGCTGGGGTCAGTGATGGTGACGCTCATGGCCCCGGCGCTGCCACCGGCTTGCGCGGATTGCTTGAAGAGCGCGGTTCCCGGATTGCCGTTGAGGTCGACGCCCTGTTCGCTCTGCGCATTCACTTCGGTGGTGATGCCGAAGGCGAGCTGGTCGAGCGAACCAAGCACGCCGGGAATGTCCTGATCGCGTGCGGTCAGATAGCCGCCCAGTTGGCCCCCACCGGACGCAAGCTGTGTAGTGATGTCGCTGGCGCCGACGAAGAAGTGGGTTACGCCATTGACGGTGCCGGCTGTGAGCGGAGTGCTGACGCCCTCCGAGATGAGCGTCTGACCAGACGTGGTGGTGATGGTGAGGCCGTTGTTCTCGGTGGTGACCTGGTTGATGCCGATGAGCTGGGAGAGCTGGGAGAGATCCTGCTGGCGCTGATCTTCAAGCGTTCCGGCGTCGACTCCGGGGGAGACGGACTGGATCTGCCGGTTCAACTGAGCGATGGACGTGGTGAGAGCATTGACCTGGCTGACTGCGCTGACGGCCTGTTGGTCGAGGGAGGCCTGCTGCTGTTGAAGGCCGGCGGCGGTTCCCGAGATATCGCCAGCCAACGTGGAAGCCGTGGAAAGCACCTGCTGGCGCAGAGCGTTGTCGGTGGGATTGGCTTCCAGCGAGGCAAAGGAGTTGAAGAAGCCGGTGATGTCGCTGCCGAGGTTGCCGGCATTGGAACTGGACGATCCAGAGGAGGGCGTGAAGAGCGCCTGTACGTTGTTGAGCGCATCGAGCCGGGCAGAGGAGGCCGAGGCTAGCTGTTGCTGCTGGTCGAGCCGCTCGAGGAGAACGCGATCGCGCAGGGAGGTCGCGCCGGTCTCAGTGACACCGGTGCCGTAGGAGACGCCGTTGATGGTGACAGGCGTGTTCTCCTGCCAGGTGGGAACCTCGCGTGTATAGCCCGGGGTGTTGGCGTTGGCCACGTTGCCGGCGACGATGTTGAGGGCGGACTGGTCAGCGTCGAGGGCACCGGAGATGAGGGTGAATGCGGAGCTAATCGTGCCCATGGACGCTCTCCGGCATGGAACCCTGGAAGCGGCTGTACTCGAAGCCGCCTTCGCGCAAAGCGCGGAGTCGGCGCATCACCTCAAGATTGGCGCGGGTTGCATCGAGGATGCGGGCGAATATGGCCATTTCCGCCGAGGCCGCGTGCGCCTGGCGGGTGAGATCTTCGTACTGGGAGGCATGCAGCGATGCGAGGTCGCGGTTGAGCTTCTGGCAGGCGAGGGCAAGCTCTTCGAGACGGACAGCATCGAGCAGTGCCAGCGCCTGATAGGCTTCGCGCGCGATTTGCAGCAGTTTTCCCGGTTGCGGCTGCAGCCGGTCCAACTCGGGCGGCAGGATCTGAGTCCGGTTTGGAGCGGGGCAGGAGTCGAGCTTTCCCGGCGATTGCATGGGGTTGGTTCCTTTCCGGTTGGCTCGAAGCGGGGTCGGTGCGTCAGTTTCCGCCACCCAACATGGAGTCAACCAGCTTTGAGGCCACGGCTGAAGCCGGCACGTTGTAAGTGCCTGCAGCCAGGGCGGCCTGAATGCCGGCAACCTTGTCCATGCGCACGCCGTCATCGGTGAGCGCATGGGATACAAAGCTTCCGGCACTACTGAGGGTGGCTCGATCGGTGCTGAAGGAGCCGTTGTCGGAGGTTGGCGCCTGCTTTACCTGCTGTGCCGAAGAGGTCTGGGTTTCTGACACGCCCAGAAGCGATCTCAACCCTTCCATACTGCTGCGGATGTCCATGCACTACTCCTTGAAGCCTTCATCGGCGGCGTTGCTAATCACTCTAGTCATTTGCGGGGGCTCGTGGCGGTATCGGCGTGCGGATTTGCGATTACTGGTGCCGTAGCGGGACGGTTACCAGATCGGGAAACCTGGGCAATGATGCTCGAGGCGATGCCGAATCCCCCTTGATCGCTGAGGGCGCGGCCCAGGGATTCGGTGGCGTAATCGCCGAGAGCGCCGGTGGAACCGGAGTCGTCGTCCGACCCGGTCAGGCCATCGCCGGCGGTGAGGGGCTTGAGAAGCTCTTTCATCAGCTGGGCTTCAAACTCGTGCGCGGCTTTGACCAGGCGGGGCTGCGGCGGGGACGGGTACGCTTCTGCGAATGAGGTTTGTACGAGAGGCGAGAACATCAGAGCACCTCCAGATCGGCTTCGAGGGCGCCGGCTTCTTTCATAGCCTGCAGGATGGAGATCACGTCGCGTGCTCCGGCGCCGGTGCGCTGCAGTTCCTGGACCAGATCCTCAACGGTGGCGCCCTGCTTGAGATCGATGCGATTGACCGGCTTGTCTTCGGCCTGGACGGTGGTCTGCTGCACCACCTGGGTGGTGCCGTTGGACAACGGGCCGGGCTGCGAGACCAGCGGCTGGGAGATCACGTTGACGGAGAGGCCGCCGTGCAGGATCGAGACAGGCTGCAGGCGGACGGTGCCTCCAATGACGACAGTGCCTGTCCGTTCATTGACCACTACGCGGGCACGCGGAAAGACTTCGATCTCGATGCCCTCGATGGTGTCGAGCAAGGCGGCGCGGTCTTCGTTAGGAGCGGGGGTGAGTTCGACGCGGCGGCTGTCGATGGCGCGGGCACGGGCTGCACCGAGGGATTTGTCGATGGCGGAGGCGAGGCGTTCGGCGGTGTGGAAGTCGGCGTCGTTGAGGACGATGCTCACGGTTTCGAGCTGCTTGAGCTCGAAGGGGATGCTTCGCTCCACCAGTGCGCCGCCGGGAATGCGGGCGGTAGTGGGGTGGTTGACCTGGCGAGCATTGCCAGACGCGGTGGCCATGTAGCCGCCGAGAACCAGGGAGCCCTGTGCTTCGGCGTAAATCTGGCCGTCGGGTCCATAGAGCGGCGTCATGAGCAGGATGCCGCCTTCGAGGGAGCGTGCGTCGCCGGCCGAGGAGACGGTGATGTCCATCTTGTAGCCGGGGCGGCTGAACGGCGGCAGCGTGGCGACCACGAAGACGGCGGCCATATTCTTGACCTGCATGTTGGAGGCGGAGTTGGAGCCGGTTTGAGGGACGGTGATGCCCATGCGCTGCAGCGCCGAGACCAGGGTCTGCGCCGGAAAGACGGTTTGCGAGCTGTCGCCGGTGCCGCGCAGGCCGACTACCAGTCCGTAGCCGACGAGCTGGTTGTCGCGGATGCCTTCGATGGTGGCGACATCCTTGACGCGGGTGCGCTGCGATGGGGGCGACTGCGCGAAAACCGGCGTGAGCAACGAGCACGGTAATGGCACAGATCGCCGCGAGGACGGTTGTAAGTCCGGATTTTGCTGTTTGCTGCTGCATGGGCCGTTCCTATTCCCTATTGCCTGTTCCCTATTCCCTGCCGTCAGAACACCAGGATCTTCTCCAGCATGCGCACCAGCGGGTTCTGGCGATAGGTGGAGTCGTTGATGATGCCTTTGCCGGTGACTTCGAGCTCGAGGTCGGTCATGGAGGTGGACAGGATCTGGTTCTGCGCGCTGACATCTTCCGGCCGGACCAGGCCGCGGAGCTTGATGAGCTGGGTCTGCTGCGAAAAGGTGAGCTGGCGGGTGGCCTGCACCACCAGCATGCCGTTGGGCAGGACGTCGACCACTTCGGCGCCGAAGGTGGTGACGAGGCTGGAATTGGTGGTGCTCTGGCCCTGCGCGGTGAGGCCGGAGGACGAAGTCTGGCCGACGAGGTTCTGCAGAGCGTTGCTGGCCTTTACCGCACCGAAGAGCGCGGTGATGCTGGAGTTGGCATTCGAGGCACGGGTGTTCTTGACCTGGCCATCGGTCGAGGCGGCAAGGCTCTCCGTGACCACGATGGAGAGCACATCGTGTAGGCGGAAGGCCTTGACATCGGTGCCGAGGCGGACCAGTTGGCCGTTGGGGCTCCAGATGGAACCGGGGGTGCGCACTTCGGCGGCCTGCTGGGCGCGCACGCGCTCGACGTAAGAGCGCAGGGCGGCTTCGGGAAGGTTGGGCTTGGTGGACGCGGTCGGGTTCGCTTTCTTGGAGGCAAACCCCGGGAGTGCGGCAAGTGCCACGGAAAGAAGAGCGGCTGGCAGGGTCTTTCTCAGTTTTCTCATTGTGGCCAAACCTTCGTATCGAGGGCGAGGGTGGCGTGGCCGGGGCCGGAGGCGATGGCGCTCACCGTGCGGCCTCCGAGTCTCAGCCGCGCGCGCAGCCGATTGCCGATCGTGGCCGGACCGAGCGCTACGGCTTCGAGTTCGAGATCGACGGCAGTGGTGTGTTCCTCGAGCAAGATCGCGTCTCCGGCGCGGATTACGGGAACAAGAGAGTGTGAAGTGGAAATCTGCAAGTGGGAATCGGGGGCCGGAAGATTCGGGTCTCCGACGAGAACCAGCTGGCCGGGA
The DNA here is from genome assembly GCA_963744185.1 of uncultured Acidobacteriota bacterium. Taxonomy (GTDB): domain Bacteria; phylum Acidobacteriota; class Terriglobia; order Terriglobales; family Acidobacteriaceae; genus Telmatobacter. The sequence goes on from CAVUSR010000010.1 coordinate 86,507, forward strand.
CCGCCGGGGCGGTTGCCGCCCAAAACCAGCAGCCATCGGGCGCCCGAGGCCGGGTCGTCGATCTCCCGCGCGATGGTTACGGCGTTAAATGAGCCTGAGGAACGCAGCTGGGTTTGGGCATTCTGAGCGCGAACGGGGACGGTGACGACGGAGATCGTCAGCAGATAGAGAAATGCCGTGGTGCAGCCAGGATTCCATGTTGGAAAGGCGAAGTTCATGTAACGCTTTCAATTTACCGAGTCATGTTGTTGACCTGGGAATACATGTCGTCGGCTGCTTTGATGACTTTGGAGTTCGACTCGTAGGCCCGCTGGGCGAGCACCATCTGCACAAACTCGGTGACCACGTCGACGTTGGAGTTTTCGAGATAACCCTGCTGCAACGTCCCCAGTCCCTCTGACCCGCCGGGATTGCCGAGGACGGGATCGCCGGAGCTGAGAGTGGCCTGGAGAAGATTGGCGCCCAGGCTTTCGAGGCCCCCGGGATTGGGAAACGTGGTCAGCTGCAACTGCCCGAGCTGAGAGGGATTCTGCTGCCCGGCGAGGGTGGCGTTGACCACGCCGTAGGGGGTGATGGTGACGGCGGTGGCGTTGGCGGGGATGGTGATGGTGGGAATGATGGGGTCGCCGTCGGTGGTGACGATGGTGCCCTGGTTGTTGAGGTGGAACTGGCCGGCGCGCGTGTAGGCAATGGTGCCGTCGGGCCGCTGCACCTGGAAAAAGCCCGAGCCTTCGATGGCCACGTCGAGCGGGTTGGATGTCTGGTTGAGCGAGCCCTGGGTCATGATGACTTCGGTGGCCGCGGACTTGGTTCCCAGACCGATCTGCAGGCCGGCGCCTACGGTCGACTGGCTCTGCGCTGCGCCGGGCGTGACCAGATTCTGGTAGACCATGTCCTGGAACTGGAGACGAAGCTGGCGGAAGCCGGTAGTCGACGAATTCGCCAGGTTGTTGGCGATGGTGTCGAGATTCATCTGCTGCGCGCTCATGCCGCTGGCGGCGGTGTACAAGGCTCGAATCATGGGGTCCTTTCAAAGACAGTGGTCAGTGATCAGTGATCAGTGGTCTCGGCGTCGGCATTGAGGTGTGTGTTCTTTCGACTCTCAGGAAATGCCGTGGTGTCTTGCCTTGGTACCCAGCGTCCCTGCTCATTCCTTCTGATCACTGACCACTGAACACTGATCACTGCACTTCACACTCGGGGCAGATCCTCGGTGGCGAACTTGTTGAACTCGGTGTGGAAGATGGTGAGCGCCTTTTGCATCATCTCCGCCTGGCGCTGCATGACGATCAGATCGAGAGTCCCCTGAATCGCATCTTCGTTGGCGGACTCGAGGGCGCCCTGGTGGACTTCGGCATCCTTCGACAACGTCGGCGATGCGCCTTGCGGGGCAACGTAGCGGTTGGCGCCTTCGGGCGTGAGCTGGACCCCGGGGGCGAAGGTCAAGACTCCGACAGCGGCCACGGTCCCGCCGGCTACCGATAAGACTCCGTTGGCGCCGACCGACACCTCGCCGGGCGGCACGGGAATCGGCTTGCCGGAAGACGACAGAACGGGTTCGCCCTTGGCGGTCACCAGAAGTCCGGCCCGGGAGCGGTGGAAACTGCCGTCGCGGGTGTAGCGGAGACCGTTAGCGGTCTGAATCTGAAAGAATCCCTGGCCTTCGATGGCCAGATCGAGCGGATTCCCGGTGTTCTGAAGCGCTCCCTGGGCCATGTCGAGGCGGTCGCCGCCGAGAAGGCCGAAGTTGTCGACGGTGCGGCCAAGCTGCGAGTTGAGCGCGTCAGGTCCCAGCAGAACGGAGCGAAAGTACTCCCGCTCGGCGCGATAGCCGGGCGTCTGGGCATTGGCAAGGTTGGCGGCGGCGGTGTCGAGCGCCTGCGTCCGCGCCAGCAACCCGGTCATCGCCGCATAGTATCCGCTATCCATGTGCGTCCTCCCGGCGCAGGGGAAGGTTGCAAGCCGCAGACCGCAGCGACGCCGGGAAGATTAGAAAGCCATCAGGATCCGAATCGCATTGCCGGGAGTTCCTCGGGGCGCGTAGTCTCCGAGTCTCGCGCGCCTGCTGGGTTGGGGATAAGCGCGCACGCCGAATGAGGCCTGGCCGCGGTGGCGAGTCGAGATCTCAGAAAAGGCGTCCCTCAGGGGCTAAAGCCCACTTATTCTGCAGGCTTTATTGGCACGACTGAAGTCGTGCCCTCTCAAAACCGGCCTTCTGCCTCGGGTTGTTAGCGAAGCCCGTCGCAGAGAATGGTGACTTCAAAGCCGGCATCGTCAAAACGATAACCACGATGGACGGTGAACTCGGGGGCCTGGACGCGCAGCTGATAGTCGCGCCCGGTGATGACGGCCGGGACCGAAAGGTCGCAGTGCGCGGCCAGCTCCGGTACTTTGCTCTTCCAGGCGCCGGCGAGCATGTTGCAGATCTCGCCGATGGCGTCCTTCACGGTGTCATCGATCGCAGCGAAATCCATTGCGGTCATGCGCCCGGCGATGGCTCTTGCGGCCGTCCCGCTGCAGCGCAGAACACAAGCGCCGGTGAGTAGGCCGCCAAATCCCACTACCGCCGTCAACGATTCGAGCTCGTCCTCAAGACGATCGCTCGACCGCCGGCACGCGACGCCTACCATCAATGCGAAGACTTCCTCCACGCTGGCATCGAGTTGACATGGGCCGGAGATCAATTCCACGGAATCTCGCAGCGATATCGTCATGGCTTTCGCCCCTTCCGGGTCGTCCGGCAGTGGCGATTGCATCTTCGTGGGATTGGAATGCACGGCACCCTTCCTGTCTGCCGCCGTTTCAGGCGGCGGTGAGCAGAGGCATTACCCGCTGCTTCACCTGTTCGGCGGTAAACGGCTTGCGGATATAGCCGCGGGCGCCGGCCGCTATGGCTTCCTTGACGTGTTCTTCACTCGATTCCGTGGTGATCATGACGACGGGCACGCCGGGAGCCAGGTTCCGCGCGGCGATCTGGCGCACGAACTCGAGCCCGTCCATCAAGGGCATGTTGATGTCCGACAGGATGAGATCGACCGGCGTGGCTGCCAGGACCGCCAAACCTTCGTGGCCGTTGCCCGCTTCCCGGACAATCAGACTGTCGATGCCGGCCTGGCGCAGCGTTCGTTCCACGATTTTGCGCATGACCGCCGAATCGTCGACGATCAGGGCTGTGACTTCTCGCATGGAGAGCTTCCCTCTCAAGGAACTATCGGCAGGGGGGACGCACCCTTGAGTACTTGCTTCTTGCGGAACAGCCTGCGATGTGCGGTGTTACGAGCGGCCGGGCAGGTTTGAGATCACATCCTGTATGGAATTGGGTTCCGGGAGGGAGCCGGTCTGCGGCCGGCTCCACATGCGCAGCCAGAGACAATCGTGCACACGCACCAGGCGTGATTCGGCGGGGCGGTAGTGTTCGACACGCTTGGCCAGGGCACGCACCAGAACGGGTTCCGAAGACGTCTCCAGCAGCTCGAGCGGGGGAAATGCCGCCTGCAACATATGCGAATGAGCGGGCCGAAAGAGCGAGCCCTGCACCAGCCCGCATTCCACCCGAAGGCCGGAGATGCGCTCGAGAGCCAATGCAAGAACCGGGTCGAGCCGATCTTCAAAACCGAGGTATAGGAGCCTGCCCGCCGCGACGCGCAAGGGCAGCGCGCCGAATGCATCCACAAAAAACCGCGGCAAAAGAGGTGCGAGTCCCTCGGGATCGTGCGATTCGAGCGGCAGCACCGGGCAGCTCCATTGCAGGCCCAGGGCGCGTGTGACCAGTTGCTCGCTGACGCCCTGGCGCGCAACCAGCCAGTGGCCGAGGCGGCCGGCGCCGTTCTCGCGCTGGCCCTCCAGCGCGCCGCGCAGCTGTTCGGCGGTAATCCAGCCCTGTTCAAGCATCACCAGTCCCAGGGGAATGCGGTGCCGATGTCTCTCCATGGTGGCTCCGCGGCCGTCCAGTTCGCGGGCCATAGCGGTTTTAAGGCGTTCCGCGGTGCAGGCCGGCGAACACGTCCAGCCTCCTTCAACGAGCGGCACGTTGCGGCTGCGCCACAGGTGCAGCCAACCGGAGCCGCAGCCGGGGTTGGAGCAGGTCTGGAGCAAGCCACTGCGGTGACCGTCCTGCAGCGGGAGCGAACCCGGCTCCCCCGGCAGAAACGCGGGAGCCGAAAGCGCCGCGACGGGGAGTTGGAGGGCTCGGAGTTCCGGGGCGGCGCGGCGCTCCAGGGACCAAGGTTGCGGCGAAGCTTCGTGGCGGCTCAAAAGAGGCATCGGATAGTCTCCAGACGCTTGCGGGGTGCGGCGACTTCGGTGACGCGCAGGCCGAAGTTGCCATTGACGAGTACGACTTCTCCACGCGCCACGATTTTGTCGCCCACGATCAGGTCGACGGGATCGCGGACCGTCCTGTCGAGCTGCACCACGTCACCCGGTCCGAGGTCAAGAACCTCGCCAAGAGGGAGTTCCCGACAGCCAAAGCGAAGCGTGGCTTCCAGTTCGACATCGAGCAAGAGGTCGAGGCCGGCGCGCGGTTCCGGCGGGGGCGCCGCCGACTCTGTGGACGCCGGGCCCGGCGCGGGCTGCGGCGCGTTGACTTCGTCCAGAACCAGCAGCGTCCACGCGCGCTGGGGTCCTTTGAGCTCGAAGGCATGGCATCCCGGCCCGATAGCCTGGGGAGGATCGATCGCGGCGAAACTCTCCACACGGCACTTGCGGCCGGTGCGAGCCAGCAGGTCTCCGGCAGCAGCCTCGGCCACTTCGCGAAGCAATTCGCTCCAGGCCGTCTTCTGATCGACTCCCTCTCCCATGAGTGGCGCGTCCAGCGCTGCGCGGTCGACGAGGACAGTGAACCGGCCTTTCGGATCGCCTTCCAGCCTGGCGGCAAACGCGAAGGCCCCCTGCGCGAGCGACGCAGGGGGCGCCGCGGCGAGTTGCGGCTCCCCGGCCAGGGCTTGCGAGAAAAGAGCGGTAGCCGCGTCGATCCAGCAACTGAGAAAGGGGGTCATGGCCGGTCTCCGTTCAGGCGGCCCTCAATGCGGGCGGCCCGGTGCTCGCCCTGGCGCGCAGGTTGCGCCGTGGACAGCGGCTGGCCGCCGACGCACCAGAGCGGGTTGGTGGTGACGGGCAGTCCGAGGCGGAGAATATCGCCGGGCTCGAGCTGCTCGATCAGCCGTGCGGCGACGCGCACGCTGGGCAGCTGCAACGAGGCTCCGAAGCGGACACCGCGAGCGGCGAGTTCCATGCGGCCGCGGGTTTCGGGCCCATGGCGGCGGCCCCGCGCCCAGTCGGAGGTGAGACGGCGCAGGATGGTGTTGGAAACCACGGCCGGAAACGCCAGGTTGAGCAGGCCCGCGGAGTGGGGCATGCGAATCTCGAAGCTCAGGCACAGGGTCTTCTCGGTCACGCTCATCATCCGCGCCACCTGGGTCTGCATCTGCCGGCGTTCGAACAGAAAGGACAGACCAACTTGCTGCCACGCGGCCGTCAATTCACGGCAGATGATCTCGACGACCGAACCGAGGATTGACTCCTCGATGTCGGTGAGCTCGCGCAGCGCGCCTTCCTTGCCCTCGCCCCCAAGCAGCAGATCGATGACGGGAGGCGCAAGCGACATCTCCAGCTGCAGCACGGAAAGAGCGCCCAGGGGTTCCAGGCGCACCGAGGCGACATAGTTGATCTCGGGGATGCGCAACAGGAATTCATTGAAGGGAATCTGTTCGGCCGAGACCAGGTTGACCTGAAAGCGGGAGCGCAGCGAGGCGGCCAGATTGTGGGTCAGGTTGCGGGCAAACAGGTCGTTCAGAATGCTGATGGCGTGCAACTGCTCGGTGGAGATCTGTCCCGACGAAGTGAAGCTGTAGGGGGCGGCGACCGGCTGGCCCGGCGCGCCTCCCAGTTGGGAGGTAGAACCGGAGCGGGCGGATTCAAAGAGGGCGTCGATCTCGTCCTGCCGCAACATCTTTTCCATGACTTACTCTCTCCGATGGGCGCCGGACTGACGGCCGGCGGGCAGGGCCGGTGCGCGAGACGGCATCTTGCGGCCCGTTGAATTGCGGACGGCGAGGTCCTTAAGCGCGGCACGAAGATGGACGACAGCCGAGGCATGGACCTGCGAGACCCGCGATTCCACTACCCCGAGGGCCAGGCCGATCTCGCGCATGGTCATCTCCTCGTAGTAGTAGAGAGTCATCACCAGGCGCTCGCGATCGGGCAGGTTGGCGATGGCATCGGTGAGTCGTTCCTCCATTTCGCCCCGCAGGCAGAGGAAGAGCGGATCCTCGTCCGGCCGGCCCGGAATGTAGGCAAGTTCCTCGTCGCCCGAATCCTCGTTGTGCTCCATGTGCAGGGAGCCGATCTCGAGTCCCTTCAGCTCGCCAAGCAATTGCTGGTAGTCGTCCAGGCTGAGGCTCATTTCCGCGGCTATCTCGGCTTCGCCGGGAGGGCGGCCGAGGCGCGCGGTAAGCACCCGGATCGACTCTTCGACGGCGCGCCCTTTGCGGCGGAGCTCGCGCGGACTCCAGTCAAGGGTGCGCAGGCTGTCCAGAATGGCTCCGCGAATGCGGAACTGGGCGTAGCTTCGAAACTGCACGTTCTTGTCGGGATCGAACTTGGCGAAGGCGTCCATCAGGCCCACGACCCCGGCGGAGACCAGATCTTCGATCTCCACGTGCTGCGGCAAACGCTCATGGATGCGGCGGGCCAGGAAGCGCACCACCGGCAGATGCTCGAGAAGCACCCTTTCCTGCTCGAGCGTGAGGGTTCCTCCGATGCCGGGGGGAGGATATCCGTCGGACCTTGACGCACCCCGACTTGCCGGTCTTGACTGGGTTTGAACCGTCTCCAACATGCCATCCTCCGCTCGCTTCTGAATCGCCGTACGTTTTCCGTAACCGCTCACCGCACCGTGCCTACAGGTTTAAGGCGAACCTCGGTGGGGATCTCCCCCGCCGCCACCACGGCCAGGCGGGGAAAGACAGGCTCCAGCCATCTCCGCACGTGATAGCGGGCCGGACTTGAGCAAAGGAGCACGGGTGGGGCCGCTGGGGATCCGGCGGAAATGAGGGGTTTCAAAGAATCAACCAGGCGGCGAACCAGCGGCGTTCCCGCATTGGCGGCGTTCAGAAGGCGCCGACCGGTTTCCGGAGACACGGTGGAGTGAATCTCTTCTTCGAGCGCGGGGTCGAGCAGCAGGACGGGAAGCTGGCCGTCGGTGTCGAGGAGGGGCTGCACGAGGCGCCGTCCCATGGCCTGACGGGCCGCTTCGACCAGGCACTCGGTGCTCTTGTTCAGGGGAGCAGTTTCGAGCAAAGCTTCGAGAATGGCGCCGAGGTCGCGAATGGAGACGCGTTCGCGCAGGAGCTGCTCGAGCACCCGCGCTACCTCACCGAGGGTCAGCAGCTTGGGCACCAGCTCTTCCATCAGCTTGGGGTGCGAATCGTTGAGCGAATCCATCAGGCGCTTGATCTCGGCGCGCCCGAGCAGTTCGCCGGCATGCTGGCGGATCAACTCTCCGATGTGGGTGGTAATCACCGTGACGGCGTTCACCACGGAGTAGCCGGCGGCAATGGCCTGCTCTTCGAGATTGGGTGCGATCCAGACAGCAGGGACACCGAAGGCCGGTTCGCGCGCCTCTCGGCCGCTGAGCGGGCGGCGACTGGGATCGGCCGAGACGGCCAGCAGGAGCGGACCCTCCGTCTGCCAGCGCCCGATCTCGAGGCCGCGGAGGGAGAAGACGTATTCGCGCGGCTTCAACCGCAGGTTGTCGGAGATGTGGACCGGGGGAATGAGAAAACCCAGCTCGCCGGAGAGGTGGCGACGCAGGGCACGGACACGATTCAGCAGTTGACCGCCCTGCTTTTCATCGACCAGCGGAATGAGCTGGAAGCCGATCTCGAGGGTCAGATCTTCAAGCCGGAGCATGGCCGACATTTCGGCGCCGGGAGCTTGTTCGGACTTTTTCTTCTCCGCCGGCGAAAGCTCGGCGAGCGGTGCGGCGGATGCCGCGGCGGCCACGCGGCGAGCACCGATGAACAACGCTCCGGATACCAGCAGGAAGGCGAACTTGGGCAGACCGGGAATGAGACACAGCGCGGCGGTGACGAGGCTGGCGAGATAGAGCGTGGCGGGCCGGGAGAGCAGCTGCTGGCGGATCTCGCCGCCCAGCATGCCGGCGGAGTTGGCGCGCGTAAGAGTGATGCCGCCGGCCACCGAAACCAGCAGAGACGGGATCATGGTGACCAGACCGTCGCCCACCGTGAGGACCGTGTAGGTGCGCACCGCCTCGCTCAGGTCAACGCCCTGCTGGAGCGTGCCGATCAACAGGCCGGCAATAATGTTGATGGCGGTGATGAGGATGGTGGCCAGCGAGTCGCGCTGGTTGAAGCGGGCCGCGCCGTCCATCGCGCCGTAGAACTCGGCCTCGCGGGCGATGGCCTGGCGGCGCTTGCGCGCCTCGGCCTCGTCGATCAGCCCGGCGTTCATGTCGGCATCGATGGCCATCTGCTTGCCGGGCAGCGCGTCGAGCGTGAACCGCGCCGTGACCTCGGCGGTGCGCACGGCGCCGTGGGAGACCACCAGGAACTGGATGGCGATGAGAGCGAGAAACAGGACGAAACCCACCACGTAGTTGCCGCCCACGACAAACTGACCGAAGGCCTCGATCACCTTGCCGGCGGCCGATGTTCCCTCCGACCCGTGCAGCAGGATGCGGCGGCTGGAGGCGATGTTGAGCGACAGCCGGAAGAGCGTCAGGAGAAGTAACAGCGTGGGAAAGACGCTGAGCTCAACGGCGCGGCGGATCTGCACCGCGGAGAGAAACACCACCATCGACGCCGCCATGGAGATAGCCAGGAGAAGATCGAGACCGGCGGCGGGAAGAGGCACCAGCATCACGAAGATGACACTGATGGCTGCCAGGGGAAGAACGTAGTCGCGGAAGCGGGCCAGAAAGGCGAAGGCTTGCAGGGGCGGCGGTGCGGCGACGGTAGTGCTCATTGCGTATTCTCCCGGACGATAAGAAGGAGCAGCGGAGTGGGAACGCGCCGCGGTTCGCGAGGCAGCCTCCCGGCGGCGGCGGTCGCGCACTTCGGCCTCGACCCGCTGGCGATAGAGGTAGGCAAGGATGGCGGCCACGGCGGCATAGAGATCGACCGGGATGGCCTGGCCGACTTCGACGGAGCGATAGAGCGAGCGCGCCAGGGGCGGGTTCTCGACGATGGGCACGCCGGCCCAGCGGGCCTCGGCCTTGATCTCCTCGGCAAGCAGGTTGCGGCCTTTTGCCAGAACCTTGGGCGCCTCCATGGTGCCGAAGTCGAAGCCCAGGGCCACGGCGTAGTGCGTGGGGTTGGCAAGAACGACGGCCGCGCGGCTCACGTCGGCCTTCACGCGGCGGCGGCGCATCTGGCGCTGCAGGCCGCGGATGCGGCTGCGAATCTGCGGCGAGCCCTCGGTCTCCTTGAACTCATCGCGCATATCCTGCTTGCTCATGCGCAGGCGCGATTCGCGGCTCTGCCACTCGACGGCATAGTCGATCGCCGCCCATGCAAACAGGAGCCACGCCGCTGCTTCGAGCAGTCCGAAGACGTCGGATCCGAGTTGTTCGAGGCGAGCCGTCGAGAACGGCGGAAGGCTGAACTGGCGGGCGATGCGCTGCACGGCAAAGACGGCCAGCAGCGCGGCGGGGATCAGCGACTTGCCGAGCCTTGCCGCGGCACGCAGCGAGAAGAGATTTTTCGCGTTCGAAAGTGGATTGATGCGGTCGAGTTTGAAGGCGATGGCGCTCCCGTGAAAGCTGACGCCGCCGGTCTGCACCACCCCGACCATCAGCGCGCCGGCGGCCACCGCGGCCATCACCGCGCCCACCGGCGACAAAACCGCCAGCGCAAGCCCGCGCAGCGCCGCAAGTGTTTGCGCGATCGCGGCCGGCTCCCAGTGCGCCTCCTGACCGAGATCGAGAAAACCCGCAAACACCCCGCGCCACGCGATCAGAATGCGGCTGCCCAGCAGTGACAGCGCGAGCACCCCGGCCAGCGTGCCGGCGGCCGCGGTGAGCTCGCGGCTGTGCAGGATGTCGCCATCTTTGCGCGCCTTCTCGCGGCGATGCTGGGTTGCCTGTTCGGTGCGGTCCCCGGGCATCGGCTAGCCTCCCAGTCCCTTGGCGGCGGACCCTGCGATCAGCTGTTGGGCAAGATCGAGCAGCGAAGAAAAGCGCGCCTCGATGAAACGCGGCCACAGCGCCAGCGATCCGGTCAGAACCACGAAGCCGGTCAGCGTCTTGATGGGCACGGTGAGCGACATAACGGGCAGCTGCGGGCTGAGCTTGCCCATCAGCGAAATCGCGATCTCGACGAGCATGGTGGCAGCGAGAACCGGGGCAGCCAACTCCACCGCGGCCGCGAAGATGCCGCCCGCTGCACGCACGATGGCGAGCCCGGTGGCCGGAGCCAGCGCGTATGTTCCCAGCGGCACGGCGCGAAAGCTGCGGAACAGAGAAGCCAGCAGAATGCGGTCGAGGCCGGCGGTAATGAGCACCAGTGTGCCCATGAGCTGAAACAGGTTGCCGAGCAGCGGCGTTTCGATCGAGGACGAGGGGTCCATCAGGTTGACCAGCGAAAAACTGAACTGCACGCCCGCGATCTGGCCGGCAAAGAGCAGCATCTCGTTGAGCAAGGCGAGGGTGAGGCCGTAGACCAGGCCGACGGCCAGTTCTCCGAGAATGGCGGTGAAGCTGATGTCGGCGCGGGCATTGGGCAGGGTGGCCACGAGAGGCGCCAGAAGCCACACCACGGCAAGCACGAACACCGCCTTGGCGCGCACCGGGAGCGCTGTCGACGAAAAGAAGGGAGCGAAGACCACCACACCGCTGATCCGCACCAGGGCGAGCGTCATGGCGGCGAGATAAGTGCTCCAGTCCATCGTGTCCTCTCCTGCGTTTCCGCTTGTAGCCGGTAGCTTGTAGCTACGGGCTACCGGCTGTACTTCTCATCCCAGGTACCGGTGCAGGTCGACCAGCAACAGCCGGGTATAAGCGCTCATGCGGCTCAGGAACCAGGGCATCCCGGCCAGCAGCACCAGCGCGACGGCCAGAAGGCGCGGCACCGAGGTCAAGGACTGATCCTGCAGGCTGGTCAAGGTCTGCACCAGGCTCAAAGCGAAGCTAAGCAGCGCCGCGATGATCAGCAGGGGCCCGGCAAGAATCATGGCTTCGCGCATCAGCTGGCGAAGCAGTTCGGCGACCATGTCGGGGTTCATTCCGCCTCCTCAAAAGCTCTTCAAGAGCGAGCCGGCCAGCAGGTTCCAGCCATCCACCATCACGAACAGCAGAATCTTGAGCGGCGTGGAAACCACGACCGGCGGCAGCTGGAACATGCCGATAGAGGTGGTAATCGAGGCCGTCACCATGTCGATCAACAAAAAGGGCAGAAACAAGACGGCGCCAATGGCGAAACCGGCCTTCAACTCGGAGAGAACGTAGGCCGGCACGACGACGCGCATGGGTAAGTCGTCCGGGGTATTGGGGCGGGCGATCTGACCGGCGGCCGTGAAGAGGGCGAGATCCTTCTCGCGGGCGTAGTGGAGCAGAAAGCGCTTCACTGGCTGCGAACCCCGATCGATGGCTTCCATGCCGGTGATCTGGCCGGTGCGGTAAGGTTCGACCGCCTGCTGGTCCACCTGGGTAAGCACCGGCGTCATCAGGAACCAGGTCATCATCAACGCCAGTCCCAAGAGCGTGGGGTTGGAGGGCGCTGTCTGCGTGCCCAGCGCCTGACGCAGAAAGTGGAACACCACCAGCAGGCGGACCAGGGGCGTCATGGCCATCAGGATGGCGGGCAGGAGGGTGATCAGGGTGAGGACGAACAGGATCGTCCAGGGAGTGGAGTCGGAGGGATGCAGCCGGGTATTCAGATCGGGAAGCAGCGGGACGGGCGCCGTCGCGGCCGCATGCGCCGCCCATGCGATTACCATGAGGTCCTCGCGATGCCGGGGCGCAGAGCCGTGGGGCCGGGTCTACGAGATTCGTCGAGAGCATAGAAGGCAGGTGCGCCTTCCGGAGAGGTTGCAATCAGCAGCCTGCGACCATCGGCTTCGACCAGAGAAAGGGTCTGGCGTGGGGCCAGCGTGATTCGCTCCAGCAGGGCCAGCTTCGGCCGGGGCCGCGATCTTGCGCGCAAGCGGCCGAGCAGCCATCCAGCAAGCCCGCCGGTTTGTACAACTGCAAGGTCAGACTGGGGGGCCTTCGAAATGATCGGATTTGTCATCGTCTGGCCTCTCATGGCAAGCGGGTGATTCGCACCGCAAGGCGGGAGTCCACGACTTCGAACTCACTCCAGGCCAGAGCCTGGTTGCCAGATCGTACGGGAAGGTCGGAGGCATGCTCCCATTGAGAGGCAACGACGACCCCGGGCTCGAGCGCAAGCAGGTTGCGAACTCGAAAATCGCGAATGGGCACGCCCACATCGAGTTCCACAGGCAAACGGGACAGTGGTCCGTCGAGATCGAGGGCGGGCTTGTCGTTTTCATTCGCTTGTAATGGAACCAGCGCGGTGACTGCGGCAGCGTCCCGTGGCTGGAGCCCCGGCGCTGGCTGAGACATCGGAGAATTCGAAACTTGAGTGGCCGCCATGCATCCCAACAGTGCAGCAGCGTGACCAAGAGCGGGACATTTCCATTGGAACGGACTAAGAATTGCGCGCCCGGCTGTTCGTACTGCGAAGGCTAGCGCGTTTATTCGCTGTTACACTGATGGTTGTCATCCCAATGCCGTCGAGAGCTCCTCGAAGCCGCGGCAAACGTTGTGGCAGAGGTTAACAAACATGTCAGAACTCAATGGAAAGAAGAGCTTTACCGGTACAAGTCTGCGCCTGAAGGTGGGCTTGGCGGAGATGCTCAAGGGCGGCGTCATCATGGACGTCATGAACGTGGAGCAGGCTCGCATTGCGGAAGAGGCGGGCGCGGTCTCTGTGATGGCGCTGGAACGCGTGCCGGCCATGATTCGCGCCGAGGGCGGCGTGGCGCGCATGGCGAACCCCAAGCTGATCCGGGGGATCATTGCGGCGGTATCGACTCCGGTAATGGCCAAGGCCCGCATCGGGCACTTCGCCGAAGCGCAGATTCTGCAGGAGCTGGGCGTCGACTTCATCGATGAGAGCGAGGTGCTCACCCCGGCCGACGAGGCGCATCACATCGACAAGCATGCGTTCAAGACACCTTTTGTGTGCGGTGCGCGCAACCTGGGCGAGGCCCTGCGCCGGATCGCTGAGGGCGCGGCCATGATTCGGACGAAGGGCGAGGCCGGCACGGGAGACGTGGTCCACGCAGTGCAGCACATGCGCCAGATCGTGAAGGAGATGAAGGCGCTCACCGTCTTGAGCGAGCAGGAGCTCTACGCCGCGGCGAAGGAGCACCAGGCACCTTACGAGCTGATCCGGATGGTTGCCGAGACGGGCAAACTGCCGGTGCCGAACTTCTCGGCGGGCGGCATCGCCACTCCCGCAGACGCGGCACTGATGATGCAGCTGGGCGCCGAAGCCATCTTTGTGGGATCAGGCATTTTCATGAAGGAACGCGCCACGCCGCTGGATGTGGAGAACAATCCGGTCGAGCGGGAAGAGGCCGTATCGCGGGCCAAGGCCATCGTGATTGCCACCACCCATTACAACGATCCCAAGATCCTTGCGGAAGTCAGTGAGCAGGTGACGGGAACGATGAAGGGCCTGGCGGCTGCGGCCATCGAGGAATCCCAACTGCTTCAGACCCGCGGCTGGTAACCACCCGGTGCCCGCGGTGGGGCCAGCGGCTCGCTATTCGCTCGCTCAGGCAATTATCTGATTGGTAAGGCCATCGGCGGTGGGACTAACTGCATTCCGCCGATCTTTCGTCGGCTTCATTGACAACAGGAGAACTACACCTTGAACGAGGGAGAGACGCGTCCGCGCATCGGCGTACTGGCGATTCAAGGCGATTACGGGGCGCACGCCGAAGCCTTGATCGAGGCCGGGGCGGAACCGGTCGAGGTGCGCAACCCCGAGCAACTCGATGAGAGTGATGGCCTGATTCTTCCCGGCGGCGAGTCCACCACCATCCTCAAGTTTCTCGAAAGGCGCGGGTTCTTCGAGGCCCTTCAACAGTACGCATCCATCCGGCCGATTTTCGGCACCTGCGCCGGCGCGATCCTGCTTGCGCGGGAAGTGCGCAATCCCGCGCAGCGGAGTCTGGGTGTCCTCGACGCAGTGCTGGAACGCAACGCGTACGGCCGGCAGATCGATTCCACTATATTGACTGCGCCTTCCAGCCTTCCCGGCGAGCCGCTCGAAATGGTGTTTATACGAGCGCCGCGGATCGCGGAAACCGGGCCGTCGGTCGAAGTTCTGGCCAGGCGGGACGGGTATCCTGTGCTCGTCCGCCAGGGGCGGTTGATGGCTGCGACGTTCCATCCGGAGCTTTCCCCGGACCGTCGAGTGCATCGATTGTTTGTGCAAACTGCGTTAGAGCAAAAGAAAAGCTGAGTTTTGGTGCAATATTTGGTATGCGTGCGTGGTTCGCTGTCAAATAAAACCATCTCATCCGAATCTGCGTGCGTCCAAGCAAAGGTGGGGCTAATATCTCCACCATAGAGGCTTCCCCGATGCCCATCGCCTTCACCAGAGCCCCAGCGGAAATTGAGCGCAAAGAACCAGGAATTGGCGGCAAACCCCCCGTTGATCGGCGGCCAACCGGCGGCGGTGGCGGAGGGGGCGATGACGACTGGCAACACCCACGGAAAGGTCCAAGGGAGCGACTGCAGCGGATTCGCTTCTTCGTCTTCTTTGCGCTCGCGGGCGACATGATGTTCTTTGCAGCGCTCGTGGTGCTGTTTTTCGCGCGCCAGGCGGGCATGCATATGGATCCGCGCAGCCACGAGCTTCTCGGCGACTGGCATCCCATCGAATTGCCGCCCATCGTGTATCTCAACACCGCCGTGTTGATTCTAAGCAGCCTGGCAATGGAGTTTGGCCGGCGCAACATCTTTCGCGAAATCGACGTGCTGGAGGAGTGGCTGGGGCTGGGAAGGCCGGCTCTGCGCAGGACGCTACCGTGGATCGGTGCAACGCTGGCCCTCGGCGCCCTGTTTCTGGTCGGGCAGGTCCTCGCGTGGAAGCAGCTCACTGCCCAGGGGTTCGCGTTCGACCGTTGGCACACAACCCCGGCCAGCTACTTCTTTTACCTCGTGACCGGTCTCCATGCGGGCCACCTGTTTCTGGGAGTCCTGGCGCTCCTGGTTTGTCTAACCGCGCTCGGACTGCTTCGCCGAGTGGAATTGCGCCAGATCGCGGTCGATGTGACAGCGTGGTACTGGCATACTCTGGGCGCCGCCTGGATTCTCCTGCTCGCTGTACTGACCGTCGGGCAATAACCCTGGGTCTCTTCGTTCGCAGCCTCAATCCGGAGGAGCGTGCGTTCGCCGCCTCTTCTGCGATTGGCCCTTCGACGAACCGGTACCCGCCGCAACAATCGTGAACTGATCCTTAATCTCGTCTTCGAGGGTGGGCGCCTCAGGGTCCTTTACTTTCCACATCACCGCATGCAGGGTGTGGTTTGCCACATCGACCACCAGGTAGTGGTAGACGGGAAATCCAGTGTCTCTATAGAGATCGGCCGCCCCTCGAAACAGCACGGGATACGGTTCAGCGCCGCCGCCCCCTGTGATCACGTACTCGACGCCACCTCGTTCAAATCTCTCGTAGTTGTGGATGTGCCCATTGAACACCACAACCTTCGCGTGAATCTTCGCCAGGCGGGTCTCCAGCATGGTCCTCAGGCCTAGAGCATCCTTGGTCGGCAGGTCGACCAGTAGCTGCGACTGACGATCGGCCATCCACGGCAGGTGATACAAAATCAGCAGGAAATCGACCTGGGCGGGAACGTGGTCCAACTGCGCCGCGAACCAGCGGCCCTGGGGCGAGGTGGCATCGCTGGCCTGCGTATAGTCGAGAGAGATTACCTCCACGCTGCCCAGCAGCGCCGAGTAGTAACGGTGGCCGGCGATATCGGGAAAGTTTTTCAAGTAGTTTGCAATGCCGGCCTCTCCTCCGCCGTAGACTTCGTGATTGCCCGTGGTGGGGAGCTGAATTGCACCCTCCTGCCGCCATGACGCGGTCTCCCGCTGAAACTGCTCCCAGTCTCCAGCAAGAGCACCTCGGAATGGAGTATCTCCTGTGAGGAGGATGAACCTGGGGTTTTGCTGTCCGATCCGCTCCGTCAGCCAATGGCGGACGCGGGGGTTTGTTCCTGTAGTCACTGTCGGATCTGTAAATCGCGTATCGCCATATGCAACGAA
Organism: uncultured Acidobacteriota bacterium; assembly: GCA_963744185.1. Classification (GTDB taxonomy): domain Bacteria; phylum Acidobacteriota; class Terriglobia; order Terriglobales; family Acidobacteriaceae; genus Telmatobacter. Next base: position 102,813 of record CAVUSR010000010.1, read on the forward strand.
ATGGAGGGGCTGGCCGACGATAAACTGCGGGAAAACCAGCGTAGGCGCGCTCGCTTCAGGGCGACTGTTTGCCGGAGTCATTCCCAGGGGCGATCCGATTGCCAGAGAGAGGACGAGACTGAGCTCAGTAATAAGGCGTGGCGACGGCAAGCCGGACTGGAAGAGGTGCACGGGCCTAATTTATCATCCGGCAGACTTCATTCTTTTCAACCCATTCGGTGCTCTTAACGAATGCAGCGATTCAGAAGAATGCGCAGACGTTCGCCCCAGGTTCGCTCTTCGGGACAATTGAGATAAATCTCACGATTGAGCGCCATCAGCAACTGCACGGCTTCTACCTCAGGATTATGCTGGGTCATTTCTCCGCCGTGAAAGGCGAACTCGTCGGAGAGGTACTCGATAGCGTGGCCCAGAATCTCGAGCGCGTGGCCCGCCTCCGGACTGATCCGCCGCGGCCGAGGCATGCGCCGCGCGACAGCCGGCAAAGCCCTCACGGGCGACGGAACGTGAATCGAGAACCCAGACGTAGTGGACGCAGCCATGCAATCAATCCTCATAAAATATTTCGAACAACCCAACCGCTTTGATTCACGTCACCCTGGTACCGCGCCCACAACGGGAGACTCGGACACGTCTGTTCCTCTCCGGCAACGTAAGATATTCGCTAATGTAGGGAAGCAGTGCCCCATAATACGTGACGACGCTCACATTGCTAGAGAGCTTCCTCTGCTCTTCTGATAATTCGATGCTCCAGCCAACGAAAAGGTAGCTGCCTTGACGGGAGCAACTCGAGAACCTAAGCTCAAACCAGCGGCCTGACGCAATGGACGGATGATTGCCCGGGCTAAAAGAACTGCAACCTTTTCTTCACCTTTCTTGGGGCGGCGTCAATGATTCCCTATCACTGGCAATACCTGCCGTTGCTGATGCAGATTGTGGTCGCCTTCGGCATGGGCGCGGGCATGGTGACGGGCTCGTATTTTATCGGCCGGCACCGCAATACGCAGGTGAAACTGGCTGCGTATGAGTGCGGCATCGTGGCGGTGGGCGATGCTCGAGGCCGCTTCAGCGTTCGCTTCTACATGGTCGCCATGCTCTTCATCCTGTTCGACGTGGAAGCGGTATTCATGATGCCCTGGGCGGTCATCTACCGCCAGCTCCCCGCCATCACCGGATCGAGGCTCTTCGGATTCTGGGAGATGATCGTCTACCTTGGATTTGTGGCCGTGGGACTCTATTACATTGTGCGGAAAGGCATCCTGGATTGGAGCCTGGACAAGGCGGACCTTTAGATGGCTGACGCCCAGACGTTCGACACCAAAACGTCGCTGTTCGACAAGGCCGCCGTCTTAGAGGCGCTGCCGGATCACCCCGCCATCAAAGCCATCCTCGCCTGGAATCCCGACGCTTTGACCGACGCCAAGCTCGACCGCGGCGAGGTGACCCTCACTATGGTCCCCGAGTGCATTCGCGCGGCGGCGGGAATTGTGCGCGACGCAGGGTACAACGCATTTCCAGGACATGACCGCCGTGGATTGGTATCCCTCTATTCCGCGCTTTCAACTCAGCTATCACATCTGTTCGCACGCCTATAAAAATGTGCTTCGGCTGCGGGTGATGGTGGAGGAGGCCGACTCCTCTGTGGAGTCGATTACTCCGATTTGGGCCGGCGCCAACTACTATGAGCGCGAGGTTTTCGACCTGTTTGGGATTCGCTTTGAAGGGCACCCGAACCTGCGGCGCATTATGATGCCGGACGACTGGGTCGGACATCCGCTACGCAAGGATTACCCGGTGGAGGGTTACCGCTGATGCCACCCCTGATGCCGGACGTAGGCACACCAATCATCGACGTCCCTGTAGCCGAAGGCTCGCGCGATCAGCACATGGTGCTGAACATGGGTCCGCAGCATCCTTCTACGCACGGCGTGCTGCGTCTGGTTCTTGAGATCGACGGCGAGATCGTGGTTCGCCTCTATCCCGAGATCGGCTATCTGCACACGGGCATTGAGAAGACCTGCGAGGCCAAGTTTTATCAGCAGGTGGTGCCGCTGACCGATCGCGTCGACTACCTGGGACCAATGGCCAACAATCTGGCCTACTCGCTGGCCGTGGAAAAGCTGCTGCAACTCGAGATTCCGCCCAGAGCTCAATGGATGCGCGTGTTGCTGGCCGAACTGACGCGCATCAATTCACACCTGATCTGGCTGGGCACGCATGCCATGGACATCGGTGCGCTCACGGTGTTTCTCTACACCTTTCGCGAGCGCGAGGAGATTTTGCGCCTCTTTGAGATGGTGTCGGGACAGCGCATGATGACGAGCTATATCCGCATCGGCGGATTGGCCCTGGAACCTCCTCTCGATTTTCTGCCGCGCGTGCAGGCCTTTATCAAGGGCTTCCCGGAGAAGATCGACGAGTATTCGAATCTGCTGACAGGCAATCCGATTTTCATGAACCGGCTCAAGGGGGTTGGTTACCTGTCACCTGAAGATGCTGTTGCGCTGGCAGTGACCGGACCGGTGATGCGCGCTTCCGGGATTGACTTCGACGTGCGCCGCGACATGCCGTATTCGAGCTACGAGAAATTTCAGTTCAATGTGCCGATTTCAAATGTTGGCGATTGTTGGGCGCGATACGAAGTGCGACTGCTGGAGATGCGCGAGAGTGTGAAGCTAGTGCAGCAGGCCCTGGACGGCATGCCGGAAGGACCCATCAAAGCCAATGCACCCAAGATTGTTCTGCCGGATCGGGAGCAGATGAAGACGCAGATGGAAGCGCTGATCCATCACTTCAAGATTGTGACCGAGGGATTTGCGGTTCCGGCCGGCGAGGTTTACCAGAGTATTGAATCGGGACATGGACAGGTAGGCTACTATGTCGTTTCGGATGGAACGGCCAAGCCGTACCGCGTGCACATGCGTTATCCGTCATTTGCCGACCTGCAGGCACTGGAGTCGATGTGCCAGGGCCGGCTGCTGGCGGATGTAGTTGCCGTGGTCGGGTCAATCGACATCGTGCTGGGGGAGATTGACCGCTAGTGCCTGTGCCGGGGAAGCTGTCGGATCAGTTGTACGTGGAGCTTTGGGTATCGCTGGCTTCCCTGCTCCGCAGCTACACGGCAGCACACGGGCTGAACAAGAGCACGCAAGCGACGGTGGAATTGGGCGAAGAACGGATTACGGTGCGCCATGGCGACGCGTGGCTAGATCTGAAGCGGGATGGAGAGCTGGTTCATTGGAAGCGTGAGGATGGCGCGGCAGGAACGATGGAACTCACCGAAGCCGGGCTGCTGCGAAAGCACAAGGGAAAGGCCGAGGAAGAGATGGATATGGTGGCAGAGGCGTGGGCACGGGAGTTGATGGCATGAGCCCAAGGGAACCAGGTGCGGAGACCATGTCGATCTTTTCGCCCGCGCTGGCGGCGCGCTTTGACGCGCTGGTTGAGAAGTATCCTGTGAAGCGTTCCGCTCTGATCCCGATGCTGCTCTACGCACAAGATGAGGTTGGATACTTGTCGGATGCCGTGATGGCCGAGATCGCCGACCGGCTCAGCCTGACTCCACTTGAAGTGCGCAACGTGGCAAGCTACTACTCCATGCTGCGGTTCAAGCCTGCCGGCAGATTCAACATTCAGGTGTGTACCAATATCAGTTGCATGCTGCGCGGCGCCTACGAACTGTACGAGCGCTTCCAGGAGGAGTTGGGAGTGGGCCACAAGGGTGTGACGCAGGACGGTGTTTTCTCCCTCGAAGAGGTGGAGTGCATTGGCGTATGTTGCTGGGCCCCTGCTATCCAGGTCAACTACGACTTCCACGATGACCTGAATCCAGGCCAGGTGTCGGAGATTCTGGCTCACTATCGGGACCGGGCGGCTGCTGAACGTCGCTCCGACGGAGACGCTCATGCCTAAACTGGTATCGCATCCCGACGAAGTGAAGATTGTGACCAGGCGGTTCGGCCAGGGCGCGGCCGATATCAATAAGTACATTGAACTGGGCGGTTACGAGGCGGCGAAAAAGTGCCTTGCCCAGGGTCCCGACTGGATCATCAATGAAATGAAGGCCTCGAATCTTCGCGGACGCGGAGGCGCCGGGTTTCCCACGGGTTTGAAGTGGTCATTTGTCCCCAAGCAGTCAAACAAACCTAAATATGTCTTGGTGAATGGCGACGAGAGTGAGCCAGGGACCTGCAAGGACCACCTGATTTTCCTTCACGATCCGCATGCGGTGATTGAAGGGACGATGATTGCCGGGTTGGCGATTGGCGCAAAGACGGGCTTCATTTATCTGCGTGGCGAATATCGCTACCTGTTGGAGATCATGGAGAAGGCCGTAGCGGATGCTTACGCAAAGGGCTTTCTGGGTAAAAACATCTTCGGGTCGGATACCGAGTTCCAGGTAATTACGCAGACAGGGGCTGGCGCCTACGAAGTGGGCGAGGAGTCGGCGCTGATGGAGTCGCTCGAGGGCAAGCGCGGCGTGCCTCGCATCAAGCCTCCCTTCCCTGCTGTTGTTGGGCTGTATGGCGGTCCGACGGTGATTAACAACGCCGAGACCATTGCAACCGTGCCGCACGTGATCACGATGGGTGGGGCGGCTTACGCGGCGGTGGGATCGGAGCGCAACGGCGGGACACGGCTCTTCGGTTTAAGCGGTCACGTGGAACGGCCCGGCGTTTACGAACTGCCCATGGGCTACAACCTGAAGAAGATGATCTACGAGGTCGGTGGCGGCGTCCGAGGTGGGCGCCAGTTGAAAGCGGTCGTCCCCGGTGGATCGTCCACACCCGTGCTGCTGCCGGAGGAGATCGAGACTCTCGGCATGGACTTCGACCAAGTGGGCAAGGCGGGATCGATGCTGGGCTCGGGCGGCGTGGTGGTGATCGACGACCAGACGTGCATGGTGGAGTTTGCGCTGCGGACCATCAGCTTCTACCAGCACGAGAGCTGCGGATGGTGCATTCCCTGCCGCGAAGGAACGGACTGGCTGAAGAAGTCGCTGACGCGTTTCCACGCGGGATTCGGCGAGATGAAGGACATCGACAACATCCGTTACCTGGCCGAGAACATGATGGGGCGAACGTTCTGTCCGTTGGGGGATGCGGCGGCGATGCCGACGATTGGGTTTGTGAAGAAGTTCCGCAAGGAGTTTGAGGATCACCTGAACGGCAAACCGTGCCCGTTTGCCAAGCATGTTGAAATGGCCGTGGTGTAGGGCCTGGAGAAGAATGGCAGACGTAACATTCACAGTCGATGGAAAGAAGCTGACCGCTCCCGCGGGGACGCTGCTGATTGAGGCGTGCCGTAAGGCAGGAATCGAAATTCCCGCGTTTTGCTACTACCCGGGGTTGAGCCTGCAGGCCGCATGCCGCATGTGCGTGGTGCGCCAGGAAAAGGTGCCGAAGCTGCAGACCGCGTGCACGACAACGGTTGCGGAAGGCCAGGTTTTTATCACCGAATCGCCGGAGATAGCTCAGGCGCGCAAAGCGACGATTCAACTGTTGCTGGGGAATCATCCGCTGGACTGCCCGGTGTGCGATGCCGGCGGCGAATGCGAACTGCAGGACATGACATTCAAGTACGGCGCGGGCGAGAGCCTTTACGCGGAGGCCAAGCAGCACCGCGACGAGCAGCAGTGGTCGCCTGCGGTGTTTTTCGACCGGCCGCGTTGCATTCTTTGCTATCGCTGCGTGCGCATGTGCGGCGAGGGCATGGACGTTTGGGCGTTGGGCGTGCAGAGCCGAGGGGTAAGCTCGGTGATCGCGCCCAACGGCGGCGATCATCTGGATTGCGAAGAATGCGGGATGTGCATTGATGTTTGTCCCGTGGGTGCGTTGACGAGCGGCAGCTATCGCTACAAGACGCGGCCGTGGGAGATGAACCACGTCTCCACGGTGTGCACGCATTGCGGTGACGGCTGCAAGGTGACGCTGGGCGTGCGGCAGTCGCACGAGGGTTCGGACATTGTGCGCGCGGACAATCGCGACAAGAGCGGCATCAATGGCGATTTTCTGTGCGCCAAGGGACGGTTCGGATTCGACTTTGTGGACAGCGCGGAGCGGCTGACGAAGCCATTGGTGCGCAATGCGGCGGGCAAGCTGGAGCCGACTACGTGGGAGCAGGCGCTGCGTGTCGCCGCTGCGATGCTGAAGGAGATTCGCGACAGCCAGGGCGGCGAAGCGATCGCGGTGCTGGGATCGAACCGCACCACGAACGAAGAGAATTATCTTCTGCAGAAGTTCGCGCGCACGGTGCTGCGTACCAACAACATCGATCACGCTCGCACCGCCGATTATGCTGCGTTTGCGCGGGCCATCGCCGGCAGCGAAGGCACGGTTGCAAGCTTGCGCGATGCGGGGACAGCGCCGGCAATTCTCCTGGTTGGCGGCGATCCAACGGAAGAGCACCCACTGCTGGCGTGGCAACTGCGCAGCAATGTGCGCCTGAACAAGGCGCGACTCTACGTGGTGAATCACCAGACCATCAAGCTGGAACGGCAGGCAAAACTGGTGCAGGGAGTTCCGCCAAATGGCTACCGCGATCTGACCGCGTTGCTGGACAAGGGCGAGGGCGATTTTGCGAAAGCCGTGATGGCCGAGGAATCCCTGCTGATCATCTTCGGGCAAGAGTTCCGCGGCGAGCAGATTGAGGCGCTGGTGGCATGGGGAATCAAGCGCGGCAACGTGCGGTTTGCGTTCCTGGGCGACCACTCCAACTCGCGAGGCGCGGCCGACATGGGATTGCTTCCGAACCTCCTGCCCGGGTATGTACCGGTGGCTGTCCCCGGCCCATTCGCCGAAGAGTACGCGGGAATGCCGGTGTCGGCGGGAAAGAACGCCCTCGAATTCGTGGAAGCGGCAGCACAGGGCCAGCTTGGTGCGTTGCTGGTTGTCGGTGACAATCCCGTGGTGCGGCTCGGGCTTGTACCGGATGCGTTGCGGAAGACGTTTGTGATCGCGCAGGACCTGTTTCTGACGGAAACGGCGCAGCAGGCCGACGTGGTGTTCCCGGCTGCGAGCCTTTATGAGAAGACCGGGACAGTGACCAACACGTACGGCGATGTGCAGCTGGCAAAGAAGGCGGCGGACCGGCCGGGGGTTCGGCCGGATTTCGAAATCATTGTGCGTCTAGCCAGTATGATGGGCGCGGACGTGAAGGCGCTGGTGCCATTCGGAAGAAGCGGCGTGCGCGCGGACCTCGGACAGTCGCGTGGTGCACAGTCGGGTGAAGCCGATCGTCACGCCGTGTGGCTTGCTTCCAACGGGCTGGAGCCGAAGCTGAGTCCGTTTGACCCGCTCGCTGTGCTCGACGAGATTGAGCGACTGGTGCCCTCATACAAGCTGGACCGGCTGAATCTGTTTTCAGGCAACGACGTACACACCGAGCCAGGCTTTGTTCCGGTTGCTGCGTTGACCGCGTCGCGCATCGACCCGGTCGAGCCGGCGCACGATGGACTGTTCACGTCCGGCACAATGGGACGCTACAGCAGGTATTTAACCGAAATTGCAGAGCACCAGAAGCATGAGATGGCAGAAGCGGCGGCAGACTGAAGTTTTGAGAGGGGCTAAAGGAAAGTGACGATTTTGCAGTTCTTTCTGTGGAGCTTGCTCAAGATCATCGTGGTGACGGTGGTGCTGCTGATGGGCGTTGCCTACACCGTGCTGCTTGAGCGTAAGCTTGTGGGTCGCATTCAAAATCGTTGGGGACCGAGCCGGGTGGGACCTTTCGGGCTGCTGCAGCCACTGGTGGATGGTGCGAAGTCCTTTCTGAAGGAAGATATTATCCCGACTTCTGTGTATCGGCCTCTGTACCTTCTTGCTCCCGTTCTCTCGCTCGGCTGCGCACTCATCTCCATCGGAGTTGTGCCATTCGGGTCGCCGAATGTGACAGGTTCCGGCGGTTTTCACTTCTTTGAGATCTCCGAGGTCAACATCGGGCTATTGGTGATCCTCGGCATTACGTCGATCGGTGTGTACGGGATAGCGCTCTCAGGATGGTCCTCCAACAACAAGTACTCGCTGCTTGGCTCGTTGCGCTCTTCTGCCCAACTTATCAGCTACGAACTTGCGCTGGGACTGTCGCTGGTTGGGGTAGTGCTGCGGGCGGGCTCGCTCAATCTCAGGGTGATCGTGGAGAGCCAGGCGCACCGCGGAATGTTGAGCTGGAATTTGTTTGGCGGTCTGCAGTTCATCGCTTTTTTCATTTACTTGATGGCGGCCTACGCGGAGACGAATCGAGCCCCTTTCGATTTGCCGGAGGCGGAGAGCGAACTGACCGCCGGCTACCACACCGAGTACAGTTCGATGAAGTTCGCTATGTTCTTCATGGCCGAGTACGCCAACATGATCACCGTAGGCTGCGTGGCCACGCTGCTGTTCCTCGGCGGCTGGACGAGCCCGTTCGGCGATCTGATCCCGCTGCCGCAGAGTTGGATTCTGCAGGCGCTTTTGCCCATCTTCTGGTTTGTGCTCAAGGTCTTCAGTTTTCTTTTCCTCTACGTGTGGGTGCGCGGCACGCTGCCCCGTTTCCGCTATGACCAGTTAATGAACTTCGGGTGGCGTTATCTGCTGCCCCTCGCCATTTTGAACATCGTAGGAACAAGCCTCTGGCTTGCGTACAGATAGCGCGTGGAAATGCCGCAGCAGGCAAGGCGGAAGAATCGGCTTGGCGAATGCGGCCAGTCGAACGCGCTCGGTTACAATCGGAGAGGTTTCCCGCAGCGAATTTGCTCGTGATCTCTCCTAAAAACGGCGGGCTTTTAAGGCGCGCTTCTTGTTGTACGCGATGGAACGATGCACCTAGCTCTCTTTATCGTCTTTGCCGGTTTGTGCCTGGCCGGAGCAATCAATCTCCTGCTCCAGAGCCATCCCATTAACAGCGCGCTGTCGCTGGTGGTGGTGATGAGTTCGCTGGCCGTGCTTTATCTGCTGCTGGGCGCGGAGTTTCTGGCCGCGGCGCAGATCATTGTGTACGCCGGCGCCATCATGGTGCTGTTCACGTTTGTGGTGATGCTGCTGAATGCCGGGCGGGAAGAGCGAACACTGGGCAGCAGAGCGGCAAAGGCTGTTGGGTTTCCCGCGGTGGTCGCGGTTTTGAGCGTCATTGCCACGGTGATTCTGAAGGCCCAGGGTCTGGGCTCGGTGGCGCTGAGCGACAACATCACGTCGACAGCCGACTTAAGCAAGGTGCTCTTCCACGAACTGCTGTTGCCCTTCGAAGTAACGTCGGTGTTGATTCTTGTTGCGATTCTGGGAGCAGTGGCGTTGGCAAGGCCCGCGGGCGATGAACACCGCCACGGAAACGAGGTGCGCAAGTGATTCCATCGAGCTGGTATCTGTTATTGAGCGCGACCTTGTTTTCCCTCGGTGTGGTGGGATTTCTCATCAAGCGCAACCTGATTACCGTGTTCATGTCGATTGAGCTGATGCTCAACGGCGTCAATCTCTCCTTTGTCACCTTCGCGCACCAGTGGCATTTGGTGAAGGGGCAGATCTTTGTGTTCTTCGTGATGGTAGTGGCGGCGGCGGAAGCTGCAGTGGGCCTGGCCATTATCATTGCGATTTTCCGCACGCGTTCCACTCTGGCCGTCGACCGGATCGACTTGATGAAACTATGAACGATTTGTTCCCGTTGTGGTTGATTCCGATATTGCCGTTCGCGGGGTTTTTGCTGAACGGAATCTTTGGTGCGCGCATGCCAAAGGCATTGGTGACCGCGATTGCGCTCCTTGCGCCGCTGGCTTCGTTCATCGTGGTCCTGGGCAATGGGTTTGGAATCTTTTTTAGCGCCTCCACGCCGGCTCCTCGTCACTCAGACTTACGGCTCCTGGATCAACGCCGGCTTTCTGCATGTCGACTTCAGCTTTGTGCTCGATCAGCTTTCTCTGGTAATGCTGCTGGTCATCACGGGTGTGGGATTTCTCATCCATGTTTACTCCGTTGGTTACATGGCGGATGAGAAGGGCTACTGGCGCTACTTCTCTTATCTGAATCTGTTTTTGTTTTTCATGACAGTGTTGGTGCTGGCAGGCAATGCGCTGGTGATGTTTGTAGGCTGGGAGGGCGTGGGCCTGGCGTCCTACCTGTTGATCGGGTTCTGGTTTCAGAAGACTTCGGCAGCCGACGCGGGCAAGAAAGCATTCGTCGTCAATCGCATCGGCGACTTCGGATTTCTGATCGGGATGTTTTTGCTGCTGGGCACCTTCGGCACGCTGACATTCAACGAAATTGCGGCGAAGCTCGACGCAAGCCCGGGCATGCAGGGCGGCGTCGTGACGGCGATTGCGTCTGTGCCTGCTGCTGGGCGCGACGGGCAAGAGCGCGCAGCTCCCGCTGTACGTATGGCTGCCGGACGCGATGGAGGGCCCGACACCAGTCTCGGCATTGATTCACGCGGCGACGATGGTGACGGCGGGCGTCTACATGATTGCGCGAACCCACGCGATCTATGACCGGTCGCCATTCGCACTCACGACGGTGGCGATTGTGGGTGCGGCGACAGCGCTGTTCGCGGCGACCATCGGCGCTGGTGCAGACCGACATCAAGCGCGTGCTGGCTTACTCAACGGTATCGCAACTTGGGTACATGTTCCTGGGTTGCGGTGTAGCGGCTTACTCGGCGGCTATCTTCCACCTGATGACCCACGCGTTCTTCAAGGCGCTGTTGTTCCTGGCGGCAGGATCGGTGATTCACGGTCTCGGCGGCGAGCAGGACCTGCGCAAGATGGGCGGGCTGCGCAAGCACATGCCCGTCACGTTCTGGACGATGACAATGGCGGTGATCGCGATTGCCGGAATATGGCCGTTTGCGGGATTCTTCTCCAAGGATGCCATCCTCATGCCGCATTCACCAGGGCACGAACGGCAAGATTCTGTGGGCAGTGGGGCTGGTTACCGCCGCTGCTGACCGCCTTTTACATGTTCCGCCTCTGGTATCTGGCGTTCATGGGCGAGAGCCGCGCGACACATGCGGAGGACCATGGCGCAGCGGTGCATGCACGCGCCGACACCAAGTTGACGCTCGAAGCAGAGCACCCGCACCCACGAGAGTCCGTGGTCGATGCTCGGCCCGCTGGTCATCCTGGCAGTTCTTTCCCTCGCCGGTGGCTGGATGGGCGCAGGACGTTTCGGCGCCTTCCTCGCTCCGTCCGTCGGCAACGAAGGCCGTCAGAGGCCGCGGAGCAGCAGTCTCGAATGGACCCTCAGCGGGCTTGCAGTCTTGGCACCTGATCGGCTGGTTTGTCGCGCGAAGCTCGTTATCGCACCATCGAGGCCCAGGAGCCAATGGGGCCGCAGCGCGGTGCTTACACAGTGCTTGTCGCACAAATACTGGGTGGACGAACTTTATGGGCTGCTGATCGTGAAGCCGATGCTGGCGATCTCGCGGTTCGTGCTGGAGTGGGTTGTGGAGTTCGCGATACTCGGTGGCGCAGCGTGGCTCCTGGCAGGCACGGCCAGCTTTGGTGGAGCGCTGCTGCAGCGGTGGCAGTCAGGCAATCTGCGCTCCTACGCCGCTTGGCTGGCCGCGGGCGCGGCTGCCCTGCTGCTGTTTGCGCTGGTGCCGTGGACCACGGTTCTGGCTGACGTTGGCATTCACCTGAACGCGGCGGGACACTGAGAAGATGAGCGCACTCAACGAAACCGTTTTGACGTGGATTCTGCTGGTGCCGCTTGCTGGCGCCCTGCTCATCGCCCTGCTGCCCGATCGCGGCAAGCTCTCCGCGTGGGTAGCCCTCCTCACAGCCCTGGTCAGCTTCGGACTTACGTTACATCTGCCCGCGCACTTCATCGTGGGCCAACCGGGTTTTCAGTACGAGATCAACAAGCCGTGGATCGACAACCCTGCGATCTTCTACCATGTGGGCGTTGACGGCCTCAGCCTCTGGATGGTAGTTCTGACGGGGCTTCTGGCACCCGTGGGCGTGCTCGCGAGCTGGAACGCCATCAAAGAGCGTCGCAAAGTTTTTTACTCGCTCTTCCTGGTGCAGCAGACTGCGATGTTCGGCGTGTTTGTCTCACTCGACTTGATGGTCTACTACGGGTTCTGGGAACTGTCGCTGGTGCCCATGGCCATCCTGATCGCCATGTACGGCCGCAAGGACGGGGCGAAGGCCGCAGTCAAGTTTTTCCTCTTCACCTTCATTCCTTCGGCTCCGCTGCTGGTGGCCATCATCTGGCTCTACGTACGCACGGGAACATTCAACTTCGGCGAACTCCAGATACTGGTGGCCAGCGGGTCGCTGCCGGCGGGCGCGCTCTTCTGGGTCGCGCTTGCATTCCTGTTCGCATTTGCCGTGAAGGTGCCCATCTTCCCGTTGCACGGATGGCTGGCTGACAGCTTCAGCGAAGCGCCGGTGGCAATGGCGATGGTCATCGCGGGCAAGCTGGGACTCTACTCCATGTTGCGATTTCATGTGGGCCTGTTCCCTGTGCAAACGCGTGCGATTGCGCCGGTGATCATAGCGCTTACCGTAATCGGAGTTCTGTACGGTGCCTGCCTGGCCCTGGTGCAGCGCGATTTCTGGCGGCTCATAGCGTTCGCAACGTTGAGCCACTTCAGCTTGACCACGTTGGGTATCTACGGCCTCACCCTCACCGGCAGGGACGGCGCGGTCTACCAGATCCTGAACGAAGGCGTGATCGAAGGCGCCCTCTTCGTTTTGCTGGGCGTACTCGACACGCGTTACCGAACCAGCCAGATCGCCAGTTTTGGCGGAGTTGCGACGAAGCTACCGCGTACTGCAACCTTCTTTGTGATTACCATGCTGGCCATGGCGGGACTGCCCATGCTCAACGGGTTCGTCGGCGAGTTCCTGATCCTCTCCAGCACATTCACTGAAGTCAGCAAGGGGTGGGCTGTCGCGGCAACGTTCACCATCATCCTTGGCGCCGCTTACGTGCTCTGGCTCGTACAGCGGATCTTCTACGGTCCAGAAAGTAAAATGACGGCCGAAACGTCAGCGCCTGACTTGGGCGCAAACGAATGGGTAGCCCTGGTTCCATTGGCCGTGCTGATGCTCGTGATGGGCGTTGCTCCGTCGATCTGGATGCCCTCAATCGAGAGATCCGTGACGCAACCTCAAATCAAACAAGCTATTGAAGTGCCACATTCCATAACCACCGCGCACGAGGAGACCGCACGATGAACCCGGCCGACGGTCTTCGCATACTGCCGGAAATCATCTTCACCATCTCCGGAGTGCTGGTGATGCTGATAGACGCCTCCCTGCCCCCTGGCGTGACTCGGCGGCCGCTCGGATGGGTTGCTGCAATCGGAGCCACGGTGGCCCTGTGGGCCAGTTTGTGGCAATTAAGTCTCGGCACGGGCACCGCCTTCTTTGCGGCGGTAGAGACCAGCCCGTTTACTGTGTTCTTCCACGTGCTGATCTGCGGCATCGTGCTTGTCGCAATCCTTCTCGCGCTCGATAGCCTGCCTGAAGACAGCCATCACCAGGGTGAATATTACGCACTGGTTTCGTTTGGCGCCATGGGCATGTGTCTCATGACGAGTGCCGTCGAATTGCTCGTCGTCTTCATCGCGCTGGAGATCTCGTCGATCTCGACCTATATCCTGGCGGGCTATCGAAAGAGGTCCGCACAGGGGCCCGAATCAGCCATCAAGTACTTCCTGCTCGGGTCGTTTGCCACAGCATTCCTCCTCTATGGGATTGCATTGGTCTTTGGAGCCACTGGCACCACCCAGATCTACGAGATTGCCCAACGCGTTGCAGGCGCTCAGAATCACTCACTGGTCGTGATGGCGCTCATGCTGATGATGGTGGGGATGCTCTTCAAGGTTTCTGCCGCGCCCTTCCACGTGTGGACGCCCGATGTGTATGAAGGCGCGCCGTCGCCGGTGGTTGCACTGCTTTCCACGGCGCCCAAAGCCGCGATGTTCGCCCTGCTTTTGCGCGTGACTTACGAGATGCTTCCCGGCCTGCGAGGGATTTGGGCGCCGCTCTTGTGGGTGGTCGCGGTTGGATCAATGACCATCGGCAACCTGGCTGCGTTGCGCCAGCAGAATGTGAAGCGCATGCTGGCCTACTCTTCCATTGCGCACGCCGGCTACCTGTTGGCCGCTTTTGCTGGACTGGGCTCAAGCGGTATCGCGGCTGCGGCGTTCTACACCGCGGCTTATGCGGCCATGAACGTGGGCGTCTTTGCAGTGGTGACCTTGGCCAGCGGTTATGACGATCAACTTCCGTTGGTCCGGGACTTCCGCGGCCTGCTTTACCGTTCGCCTCTCCTCGGCATCCTGCTGATCTTCTTTTTGATCTCGCTGGTGGGAATTCCCTTCACCGGCGGGTTCTTCGGCAAGTTTTACGCATTTTCTGCCGCGGTGGGCGGCGGCGCAGTCGCGCTGGCCATCATTGGATTGCTCAATTCAGGAGTAGCCGCCGCCTATTATCTGCGTTTGGCATTTTCAGCATCACAACGCCCGTCGGACGAAGAAGGAGCAACGCGCATTCCCCTTCCACAGATCGGCGTTGCGATTGGCGCAGCGTTGCTTTTTACTACCGGAGCAACCCTGTCATTGGGAATCGTTCCCAACCCAGTCTTACGTGCTGCGGAGATGGCGGCTCACACTCTGCAGGTGCCGGCAGGAGAAATTCCCTCCACGGCAATCAATCAGCGGTAGCAGCCGCACCCCTCGCGGGCACGGGCAAATCAAGCTGGCCGCCGGTTTGCAGCAAATGAGCGTAGAGAGCCACGTTCAGGGCGTGCACCCGCGTTTGAAGGAAGCGCTCGATCACCCACTCCCGTGCTGCCGCTCCCATTTGGAGCCGATTCGCTGCGTTTCCAAGCAGCTGCAGGATGGCCTGCGTGATCGCCTCTGGCCGGCCGGGCGGAATCAACAACCCCGTAACCCCGTGCAAAACAGAATCCCGCGCACCCGTCGCAAGCGTGGTAATGACCGGGATCCCGGATGCCGCCGCTTCGAGCGTGACATTTGGAAAACCTTCCCTTCGCGTGGGGAGCACCAGCATGTCCATCGCGCGATACCACGGCGCCGTGTCAGATACGAAGCCGGTTCGCACAATGAGAGGATGGCGGTCAATCGATTCCCGCAGCTCCTCGGGGAGCGCATCTTCGGATTCGTCGAACCAGCCCACCAGCAGTAACCTCGCTGCCGGCACGGATTGCAGTAATAGATCAAAGGCCTGGAGGAGCTCCGGAACACCCTTGTCACGTGTCAGCCGGCCAACGAATCCGATCACCGGCGCCCGCGAAGGGATACCGATTCGAGTTCTCAGGCGGCTCGTTCCCGGAGCGAACCGCTCCACATCCACTCCATTGCCGGATCCATAACCCAGCAAACGCACCTTAGTTTTCTTTCGCCAAATGCAACTCGAGCACCCGATCGCGAAGGCTCTCACTGTTGCAGAGAACCACGTGCGAGCAGGCCGCGGCGAGCTGTTCCGTTGCACGAAGGATCCATTCCTTCAACCCCGATGCAGTCTCAAGACGCAGTCCGCGCAACAAGTAGACACGGTGCGGGACCCGGCAGAAGAATGCCGCCAAACTGCCCAGAAGGCCTGCCTTCGGCGTGCTGAATTCGGCAACATCAGGCCGCAGGCGGAGCAGCGCTTTCGTCAAACGAAACAAAGACACCAAGTCGGCCAGAGGCGCAACGCCCCGCTCCATCGGGATTGCGAGCGGCTCAACCCCCTCTTGTGCAGCGATCGATTGCAGCAAAGCTCCCGGCGATGCAATGAGCACGACGCGGAACCCGGCCTCGCGCAAGGCACGCAACCTGCCGGTGAGAACCAGGCAAGTCTGCGGATGCGTGATCCCGATCACAACAAGAGGCCGATCCACGTGTGCGTTCGAAGAAGTGCGGCCGCGAGAGTCTCCTTGGTAACTACCCATGGATGATCCTGGACTTCGTCGGTTCTAATCGCGTGGGGGCGCGATTCTTAAAAAGAACTAAGGGAGACTGTATCAATACGCTACAGGAATCTTTGTGCGAGCGGTCACGGTAGTCGAGGATAGCAACACTGTACTGTCGTAACTTATAAATGACCCGTCGGTTCACGGTACTGTTACTTATCCCGCATCTCGGTGGCGGTGGTGCGGAACGCGTCATCGCCCATCTTGCGCGGTCCCTGCCCAATCACCTGTTTAATGTGCACCTGGGTCTTATAACAAGCCGGGACGCGGCGACTGAGGTTCTTCCGCCCAGTGTTCATATGCACGCTCTCAACGCGCGTCGGGTCCTTCTCGGAACGCCTGGCATAGTGCAGATGATCCGGAACATTCGGCCCGATCTCATACTCTCGGGCATGTTCCATCTCAACTTCCTGGTCTTGTTGCTGCGCTTCCTGTATCCGCGAACAACGCGGATTCTAGTCAGGCAAAATGGCATGCTGTTTGGAGATCCAACTCGGTTGCGCTCCCGGGTCGAACGGTTTCTCTATCTTTCGACCTATCCGCACGCCGATGGCATTATTTGCCAGACGCGCGCAATGGCGGCGGAGTTGGGGCGGCTGCTTGGCCCGAAAGCAAGGATTCACACGCTGAGAAATCCAGTCGACGTGCAGGGCATCCGCTGGTCGACTGCGCATTCCGCGGTTCGATGGGGCGGCTCTGGCCCACACTTGTTATCGGTTGGACGTCTGTCGCCCGAGAAGGGGCTCGATCTCCTCCTCGAAGCCTTTGCGGAGATTCGATTCGAGTTTCCCGCCGCAGATCTTGCCATTCTCGGAAAGGGTATCGAACTGAAAGCCCTGCAATCCCAGTGCAAGGCGCTCAAACTCGGGTCCAGCGTGCGATTTGCAGGATATGTAACCGAGCCGGAACGCTGGTTCGCCGGAGCAACGCTGCTCGTGATCCCATCCCGCTCGGAAGCGTTGCCAAATGCCCTCCTCGAAGGCGCGGCCGCTGGACTACCCATTGTGGCAACGCCCTGTTCCGCAGGGATCACCGAGTTGCTCCATGGCCAGTCCGGCGCGTGGCTGGCGCGAGATATCTCGAGCAAGGCTCTGGCGAGATCGGTCTGTGCCGCATTGACAACACTGAGGCCAGGCGAGCGTTTCCGGCATTCCTGGCTTGACTCCTACGACCTGCGAAATGCTCTCGCGGAGTATCAGAATCTGTTTCTGGAAACCTTAGAGGCGCGATCTGAGTGAGTCACATAGCCACCATCATTCTTCCAATCGAACCCAATGGCAGAGCGAGCCGTTTCCGTTAGCCCTGGGCGCGCATGCGTCTCCGATGGAGCATCACCCGCCATAAAGCCAGTTGTTCATGCAAGCGTTCGAAGAGACTCAGCCGATTCGCGTGAAATGTCTGAATTACTTCATCGAAAGAGGTAAATTGTTCTGCGTGCTTTTTGAGGAACCTCTTCAATTCAGCAAGGCGGCGCGGTCCGGTGGAATCAGGATGAAAGCAAATGGTCCACAAGCCCTTATGGCGGTTTACGGGGGCCCAAAGCTGCTGCGGAATCCAGGTCACGCCATCGCGCATGAATGGAATGCGTGCAAAGCCGTCTGAGAGATAAGGAAAACCTTCCTCACAAAGCGCTCTTAGTGTAGCCCCATCGAAACCGTGGTTTGGCGCGACGAACAGCCGCGGCGAAAGGCCTTGATTCCGCAGAAGCGTGAGACCCGCTCGGATTTGATAGCGCTGCTCCTTGAGGGCTAAACCTGCGAACTCTGACCGCCGGTGGAGAGGAACCAGACTGGAGGTGCGCTCGGTGCACAAATGATGAAGGCCATGTACGGCGATCGTGGCGCCTTCCGCTTCCAATTCGCGCATTTCCTCCCAGAAACCCGAATGCGGCGGAAATTTCTGCAGTTTGTAGTCCTGATTGTCGGGGATTACGGCGAGTATCGGACGAATCCGGAATTCGCGGACGAGGTTCCGCATTCCGGACCAACGGTCACGGTCCATGGTGGGACAAATGTCGTCAATTCTCAGCAGGTATTGCGCCGGGCTGGGCAGTTTCTGCATGCTTGCGGACCCTTCTCAATCCTACCGTTTAGTGGCGTCTTGGTTGCAACTGTCGGCAATCGGGGACGAGGCTTCCGCAGCTGCAAGCAGATGCCGCGCGCAAAGCCAGAAAAAGACGCAGGTGCTCACGGTCCAAAGCGAGGTGGCCAGTGCGAGCCCCGCCACTCCCATGTAATGCATCAGCACGAGATCCAACGCGACGTCGAGGACAAGATTGATAATTCCGCAGTAGAGTATGAGATCGCTGCGCCGCATTGCCACCACGAAACGATAGTAGATGCGGCTCACGGCAAAGAATGGAATCTGAATCGCGTACATGGCGAGAACCGGCGCAACCGCCGCAGTGTCCCGCGATCCGAACGCCCCGTGCTGCAAAGTAATGCGTATCAGGCCGTGGGCTCCAAGAATCATTGAAGCCGCAAGCGGAATTGCGATGGCGGCCGTGATGACGGTTCCCTTGCGGAGCGCCCTGCGACAACCGCTCCAATCATTCTGAGCTGCCATCAACGAGAAGTAGGGCCCGACCGCGGACGAAATGGCTCCCGCAAGCAGCGCAACAACCACACCTGCGAAGCGGCCGGCAAAGACCAGCGCGGAGACGCTGCCGGCGGGAAGGCTGGCAGCCATTCCTTGATCGACGAGAAGACCTGCCGAGGCAACCACGGAACTCAGCAGGACGGGACCATATTGACCAGCCACTTCTGCCGTCGCATCGGTTCTGCCGTGCCATCGGAAGCTGAGCGGGTATCCATGGCGGCCCATGTTCCAGGCCATCGTGCCCGCGTGCAGTGCAGCGCCGAGGGTGGTGAAGGCCACAAGTGCCCAGATGCCATATTGGCGGTGCAATAACAAGGCACCCACCACAACGCTGATGGGGACGAGTACCGGAGCCAGGGCTGGCAGCATGAAGCGCTCTACCGTGTTCAAGGCTGCCGTGCAGTTGGTGGCGATTCCTGTCAGAAGCACCATGGGCAGGAGCGCCCAGAACACGCGAACGCAGAGTTCGAGCTTCTCCGGCGGAAAACTCCACGCGATGAGAGGGAACACTGAGCGAGCCGCGATGGCCATTACACCGCAAACCGCGCTCAGCAAAAGGACAACGCGCAACATGGAATTCGACAGCAGCTCCTGGGCTTTTCTTTGCCCTTCTTGAAGGCGAACGCGGACCAGCGTTGGCATCAGTGCCTGGTTCATGGACTCGGCAATCAGATTTACGAGCAGATTGGGGATGAGAAACGCAGCCAGGAATGCGTCCATTGCGTCGGAACGCCCGTACACTCCGGCGACAACGAACTCCTTCATGGTGGCGGCGAGCTTGACGAGGACAACAGCAACCGTCACCGATGCGGCGGCGCCCAGAATTCTTCCGTCCAGCGTGCGTCCGGCGCGGTTCTTGTCGAGCCAATCCGCCGTGAATTCCCTGGCCGCGATGGGTTCGAAACTCAAGCTGTGGACGCCGCCGACGCCCTCTGCTCAACCCGGTGCGCGTCCGCCCCGAATTGAGCAGACATGAGTGTCGGAGCCTCCGCCGTGAGGCGACCGGCGACAGCGATCAAGGCTATGACGAACCATGTCGCGCGGTTCGCTTCGACCGTTGCCACCAGCGAAGTCACCACCCACACAAGGAGCGCGGTCATCATCGCAATTCGTACCGGACCGCGAGCTGAGAGTGCACTGCACGTGGAAGCGACCAAAATGCCAAGCGCCAGCGCCAGAGCCACAAGTCCGCCCTCGACGGCAACGGAAAGGGCAGTATTATGTGCGGTGTCGACGCGCGCCAGCCGCGCTGCCGCAACAAAGGAACCGGCCCCGTAGCCGACGATCGGAGCATGGACGAACGCCTGCCATCCCGCCGCCCAAATGTTGAACCTCTGATTGAGATCGCCCCCCGTAAGTTGTTGAGGAATGGTCGCAATTCGAGCAACCGTTGCCCGTGGAACTGCGACCAGAAGGACGGCTGCACAAAGCGGCATGGTCAACATTCCCACCGCCATCGTGCGTGCGTGAGAGCGAACCAGCAGAAGCCCGCAACCGGTAATCGCTACGGACGCGCCGAGCAAGCCGCCCCGTGAAGCGGTCAACAAGACACCAGCCAGGCCAAGCGGAAGATAGCCTACCGCCAGCGTCTTCCCCCACCACCGCGATTTTCCGTGCAAGAGAAGCGCCGCCATGGGCAATCCCAGATCGAGGAAACGCGCCACATCGTTCGGGTCCTGCCCTTCCGCGACAAACCGCACCTGGCCGACAGTTGCGGGAGAAAGGAAGTTGGCCAGTGTGAGGGCGGCAAGCACCCAGGATCCGGCAACGTAAGCCCGCAGGAGGTTGCGAAGGTCCTCGGCGCTCTCGGTGAACTCACTCACCAGCAAAACCGTCATCATCACCTGCGCGTAAGCGCGCATACGCTCGAGAGTCGCGACGCTGTCGATGGTCCAGAAACAGGAAACGCAGAACCAGGCATAGAGAGCCAGCACCAGCCACTGCATGAAGCCGGGTACGCGAATTCGCCCGGCTTGCAGCACCGCCGGCACAGCGAAAAGCAGAAGCAGGAGACCGGCAATGCGGGCGACATTGCCCAGCGGAGCTCCCAGGTCGAGTGAGTATTCCCAGGGAATGGTGAATGAAAAGAGCAGGAGCAAACCCCAGGCAATCCGGCGCATGCCTAAAACCTCTGCGAGTAGACAAGACCCGCGTAGATACTGACTCCCGCCGTGGACTGCACAACCGATTCCATGGTGCGGTTCCACAGATTCTTGGCGGCCGAGTCGGGCACAAAAAGAATGTCGCGCTCACCGATGGGGACGTCGGGATCCTGCCCGCGAAGCATGCGCTTCAGGTTCAGGCTGGTCACCGTGCGTCCACCGCCCGACTGCTCGCGGATCAGCAATGTTTTGCCCAGGGCTGCATTCTGGCTTGGCCCCCACGCCAGCGAAACAGCCTGCAACACCGTCATCGGTTGTCCCGGCTCCAGCGCAAACCCACCCGGCCGAATCACGTCCCCGACCACGTAAACGAGCCCTGTACGGCTCATCTGCACGGTGTCGCCCGGTTCAAGCTCAGGATTGTGCTGCGGGTCGGCTTTCGCTCCACTTCGATCGAGTACTACAACATCAGCCTTCGCCGGTTCCGCGCGGTGATAGATGTAGGCCAGCGTTCCTGCTGCGCCGCTCGTTCCTCCCGCTGCGGCGAGCAGATCGAGCAATTGATGGTGGACGCCGTAGGCGTAAACTCCGGGCCGGGTCACCTCACCCAGGATGCTGACATCCTGGCCAACCGAGGAGATCACAAGCACTCTCACCTGCGGGTGTCGGAGCATTCCGCGCGCAATTAACTCTGCCGCGATCGCACCGGCGGCCCGGGACTCGTCCATACCGAGCACCATGACGTCTCCCACCATGGGAAGATTTACCGTTCCCGCCGCGGTAACGCGCACGGTCGATCGAAACTCAGGCGTGCGGAATTCACTCACGTCGAGCAGGTCGCCGGGTGCAATGGGAGCGGGGAGCGCGCCGGCAAGATTCACGGCCAGGGGCGAAGCCGCCGAGGAAGCGGTACCCGAGCCGTTCCAGACCGCGGGTGCGTCCTTCGGGCTGGGCACAGATCGAGTCTCCTGGCTTTGCGGAATGCGTGCAACACCCGCGGGCAATCCGGAGGTGCTGGGCGTGGGCACCTGTGCATTCGCAGTCCCCGAAGCGATTGCAGCTGCAATCAGGACAACGAGCACTCGACCTGCGCAGCGCCGAAACGACTCCAGAGCAAAGGCGATCCCGACTGCAATCCACGACGCCACAAACAGGGTGATCGCCATATAGAGCAGCAGATTCGGAGACGACGGACGAGCGGGAGTCCGCGCAGCATCAACAATCCGGAAATCCGGGTTGGGCACCCCCGCGGCCAGGCCAGCCTCTTCCGCCTTGCTTTCCACGCGCAGATACAAATCACGACTGGCATCTGCTTCCCGGCGCATGCCCTCATACTCAATGGCTGACGCATTCGCCTTCAGGCCCTCAGCGGTTTCCTCTTCCAGCTTGCCGCGCAGCATTCGCTCGCGATCTGCGGCTGCCTGCCAAGCCTTGCGGTATCGCTCGCGCAGCTTGTCGTCCGCGGCCTGAAGCTGGTGATCGAGATCCTGCAATTGCTCGCGGATCTCCACGACCCGGGGAAAGTTGGGCCCGCGTTCCAGGCTCAATTGCGCTTGTTCTTCCTCCAATTCGGCGCGCCGGGCGTGGATCTGACGGAAGGCAGCCGCCGACAGGTCGCCGCTTTCTCCAGAGGCATGGACGTCGGATGCCAGCACGAGCTCAGGATCACCTTGCGACGCAGCTCGAAACTCGGCCTCGCGCAAGACTCGGTCCGCGCCGGCCGCAGCCAGCGCGCGTCCCAGTTCGTCCACTTCCATCAACGCCGAGACATGTTGCACCACGCCCGGCTGACCGTTGGACAACGTTTCCGGCGTGATCAAGATCCGGTGTTGTTTCTGGAAAGCTTCCAGCCGATCGTTAGCATGGTCGGCCCTCGTCTTCAGCTCCCGAAGCTGCTCCTTCAGCCAGCCGGCGGCCTGCACCGTGGACTGAACGCGGGCGTCCGCTTCCTGCTCTTCGCACGCGTGGATCAGGGAGTTGACCACAACAGCCGAGAGCGCCGGATCACCGCTGCGGAAATCGATCTCCAGAAGAAGCGTGCGTGGAACGGTGCGGACGTGCAGCCGAGTCTGAAACCTCTCCAGAAGATACGCTTCCGCATCAGGAGAAGGCTGGTCGGGACGAAACTGGTGGAACCTTGATGAAAACCTGCCGGAAAAGGCCGGCTCCCGGTAGAGCCCCCTGTCCAGGATCACGCGCCAGGCGAGCTGGTCGCCACGAAGCACATTAGCGAGCGTCTCGAGCTGCGTTTGCCCAGAGGCCAGCGACCCGGAAAATCCCCCCTCCGTCCCATCCATGTTGAGAGCGGTTGCCGGAGCCGTGCGCAGGGCCAGCCGCGCCCGGGCTTCATATTGCGGAGGGGCGAGCAGGCAGTAGATCAGGCAAATCAGAAGCGACCCAACGATGACCACCATGATGAGTCGCCACCGCGCCTGGAGGGTAGCGGCCGCAGCCCGCAGGTTGAGAGCGGCGTCCGCCCGCCTCGGTTGAGTTGAAGGCGAGGCATCGATGCTGCGTTCTGAAGCCTGCGCGATTGCGGAAGCATCGGCCAAGGACGGAAACCTCGCCACCAAATCTCTGTTCGGCAGGAGATCCCTACACAACGCAGACAACGCCCGCCGAGGATACCCCAGCAGTTTCCGTCGTCAGGCCATCAAAAG
The DNA here is from genome assembly GCA_963744185.1 of uncultured Acidobacteriota bacterium. Taxonomy (GTDB): domain Bacteria; phylum Acidobacteriota; class Terriglobia; order Terriglobales; family Acidobacteriaceae; genus Telmatobacter. The sequence continues at coordinate 126,063 of CAVUSR010000010.1, forward strand.
TTCGTGAGTCACATCACACTACTCTGGGAAGCAGAACGCTGCATTTCCTCCACTTCCCGGTACCAGGAGACGGTACGCCGCAACCCTTCCTCGAAATTGACTCGAGGCGTGTACCCCATCAGCTCTTCGGCTAGCCGAATATCAGCCAGGGAGTCGCGAATATCCCCGTTGCGCGGCGGCGCGTACGCGGGGACGCCGCGATAACCGGTCAGATCGCAAAGCACCTTAAAAGTGTCGTTCAGCGTGATCCGCGCCCCGGTCGCCGCATTCATAACTCGCCCCGCCACCGTTTCCGCCGGTGCCGATGCCGCCAACAGGTTGGCCTGCACCACGTTCTCGATGTACGTAAAGTCGCGGCTCTGTTCGCCATCGCCGTAGATGGTAGGCTGCTCGCCGGCGAGCATTTTGCGGCAAAAAATGGCGAGCACGCCGGAGTAGTGGGACGTTGGATCCTGGTATGGACCAAAGACATTGAAATAGCGCAGGACCACGGTTTCCAACCCGTAAACGCGCCAGAACGAACGCATGTAGTGCTCGCCCGCCAACTTGGCCACCGCGTACGGCGAGATGGGGTCGGGCGCCATCTCCTCATGCTTGGGCAGGGTGGGTGTGTCGCCGTAGGCAGATGAGGAGCCGGCATAAACGACGCGCCGCACGCCGGCAGCCCGGGCGGCCACCAGCACGTTGAGCGTGGCGTCTACGCAGTTGACATTGGTGCCCACCGGGTCGGCCACGGAACGCGGCACCGAAGCCAGCGCGGCTTCATGGAAGACGATCTCCGCCCCCTCGCACGCAGCCACACACACCGCCGGATCAGCGAGGTCGCCCTCGACAAATTCCATCTTTTCCAGTCCAGCCAGGTTCTCGCGCTTTCCGGTAATGAAGCTGTCGATGCCACGCACCGACTCGCCTCGCTCCAGAAGAGCGGCCGCAATCGACCGCCCGATAAATCCCGCCGCACCTGTAACTAAAAATTTGGGCATATAATCGCTCCTCGCGCACCGGGCGCGGCACCGTTCCCAGCATACAACTCAATCTGGCTGCTTCGGCCACATCCCTCTACAGTGGCATTGCTCATAACCCGCCCAGGCGTACAATTTTCCACATGACTACCCTCACCGCCAGCAGCACGCTGGCAGAACTCAAGCAGCGCATCGAGTCTCGCGAGGCTCGCATCGGCATCGTCGGCATGGGATACGTGGGATTGCCCCTGGCGCTGCTGTTCAGCAACGAACGTTTTCGCGTCACCGGCTTTGACATTGCCGCCGACAAAGTCAGCACCCTGAATTCAGGCGGATCCTACATCGTCCGCATCTCACCGGAATCCATTCAGGAAGCGCAAAAGGCAGGCTTTCGCGCCACTGCGGATTACTCCGAAATTGCCGCCATGGACGCCATCATCATCTGCGTGCCCACCCCGCTGAATGAATACCACGAGCCCGACTTGAGCTACGTAACGGGAACCGTTCATTCCATCGCGCCGCACATCCGCGAGGGCCAGCTCATCGTGCTCGAAAGCACCACCTATCCCGGAACCACGGATGACGTGATGGTACCCATCCTCGAGAAAAACAACCGCAGCGGGCTCAAAGTCGCTCGTGGCAGCCAGGAGACCGGGGTCCATGTGGCTTTCTCGCCCGAACGCGAGGATCCAGGCAACGACACCGTCGCACGCCACGATATTCCCAAGGTGGTTGGCGGCTGCGGCCCCGTCGCCTTTGAACTGGCAGCCGCCATGTACGGTTCCATCTTCCGCCGCGTGGTCGCGGTCAGCAGCCCCGCCGCGGCCGAAATGACCAAGCTGCTCGAAAACATCTACCGCTGCGTGAACATCGCCCTCGTCAACGAGCTGAAGCAGCTCTGCATGCGCATGGGCATCGATATTCACGAGGTCATCGACGCCGCCAAGACCAAGCCGTTCGGCTTCCAGGCCTTCTATCCGGGTCCGGGACTTGGCGGCCACTGCATCCCCATCGATCCGTTCTATCTATCTTGGAAGGCAAAAGAGTACGACTTCCGCACCCGGTTTATCGAACTGGCCGGCGAAGTGAATATCTCCATGCCTTACTTCGTGATCGAACACACCGCGGCTGCGCTGAATGAGAAATGCAAGTCGCTCAAAGGATCGAAGATCCTGGTCCTCGGCCTCGCTTACAAACGCGATATCGACGACCTGCGCGAATCCCCGTCGCTCACCATCATCGAGCTTTTGCGCGATAAGGGAGCGGTGGTCGCATACAACGATCCGTTCTTCCCAACCGTCGGCCATGGCCGCCACTACGACCTGAACATGACCAACACGCCGCTCGACAACCTCGAAAAGTATGACGCCGTGCTGATCGTGACCGATCACACCAGCTACGACTATCGTGCTATCGTGGCGCAGTCGCAACTCGTAATCGACACGCGAAATGCGACAAAAGGTATCGAATCGCCTAATATCGTGCGTTGTTAAGACGATCCGGCGGCGTAATCGAGTGAGCTAAATCACAGACGGGCCGCCGGATAAATGAGACAGTCTTCTTAAGCAATCGCTAAAACTTGTGCGGGTCCTGGAGCCGGAAATGCAACTTCCGGAGCACGATTTTCCTTCGGGAAGTGCCGGGTTTATAGCACAGTAGTTCGGTTCAATTTATGTGGTCTTACAAGATACGGAATACTTGGGTGTCTTCCGTGTTTTGCTCTCTTCCTCCTGCGATTCGGTTCGACACGACTCGCACCACAATGACCGTTCACCTGTAGATTCGTTCACTGCTAACCCACCTAACTCGGCCTGCCGGAGAAGCCTCCCGGCAGGCCTTTTCATTTGCCCGCCTTCGGTCAGCCTGGATCTGCCAAAACAATGAGCCCTTTCGCTTATGGGTCCGGCGGCGACGACCGTCAGCTCCATCGTGTATCTTGAGGGGGTTCGAATATGATTTCCCTCTCCGCCACGCTGGCTGAACCGCAACACTTTTCCCTGGTCGAGAAGCTCCTCTTTCTCCTCCTCGCCTTCGCCTCGGGAGTCCTGTTTTGGCGCCGTTTCGGGCCCATCGTTCACAAGATTCTTGAATCCCGCAAAGACCCCGACTTCCACCTTTCGCCGGTGGCGCGCCGCATCTGGGACTTCTTCACGGAAGTCATCTGCCAGGCAAAGGTGATCCGCCAGCGGCCGCTTCCCGGCCTCGCGCACGCCTTCGTCTTCTGGGGATTCTGCGCCTTCGCCCTCATCACCCTGAATCACGCCGCAGTCGGCTTCGGCATCGGCTTCCTCGACCCCGCGTCCTGGTTCGGCCGCATCTACTTTTACCTGGCCGCCGCCTTCGCCATCGCCTGCGCCGTCGGCATCTTCGGCCTCTTCGTCCGCCGATTCCTGGTGCGCCCCCGCTGGCTGGGCAGCAAGGTCTCCTACGAATCCGGCGTCATCGCGGGCTTGATCTTCCTCCTGATGGTCACTTACCTCGCAGCCTTTTTCACCACCGACGACGCACCCGTCACGCGCATTCTCTGGTGGACCCACACGCTCACGCTCCTGGTCTTTTTGCCGCTCATTCCCCACACCAAGCACCTGCACCTCATCCTGAGCCCCGCCACCATCTTTCTCTCCCGCGGCGGCTTCTCCCAGATCCCCCCGCTGGTTGGCGACGAAGACTTCGGCCTGGTCGCCGGCAAGGACCTGACCCAACTCGTCAGCCTGCAGGCGTACTCCTGCGTGGAGTGTGGCCGCTGCAGCGAGCACTGCCCCGCCACCAACACCGGCAAGCTGCTCAACCCCAAGGAAATCATCCTCGGCGTGCGCGGCTACCTGAACGAATTCGGCCCCAAATCCGAAGAGCCGCTACTCGGCAAGTACAACTCGCAGGAGGCAGTCTTCCAGTGCACCACCTGCGGCGCATGCGAGTTTCAATGCCCCGTCGGCATCGAACACGTTCCCATCATGGTGGGCCTTCGCCGCGGCGCCGTGAACACCGGCACATGGGAAGACGACTACGGCGCCAAGCTCTTCAACCAGCTCGAACGCGGCAGCAACGCACTCGGCATCAGCGCCCTCGAACGCGACAAGTTCATCCAGAAGCAGGAACTGCCCATCTTCGACGGGACGCAGGAATACTGTTTATGGCTCGGCTGCATGGGCGGCTACGATCCCAAGGGCCGCGAGATCGTCGCCGCTTTCGCCCGCGTCATGAACTACCTCGGCACCAGTTACGGCGTCCTCAAGAAAGAGAAATGCACCGGCGACCCCGTCCGCCGTCTCGGCAACGATCTCGTCTTCCAGCAGCTCGCCGAAGAGAACCTCAAGGCCCTCGCGCAGAACAAGGTCAAGAAGATCGTATCCATCTGCCCGCACTGCGTCCGCACCATCCAGGAAGACTGGAAGGCATACGGCACGCCGCCTGAGATCGAGCATCATAGCGAGTTTATGGCTCGATTCGCCGGCCGTCTCCCCCAACAGAACAGCAGCGAAAAGGTAGTCTTCCACGACCCCTGCTACCTTGGCCGCTATCGCAATGTCTACGACGAGCCGCGTACTGTCGCCGCACTCGCAGGCGAAGTCATCGACCCGCCGCGCGCCCGCGAACGCAGCTTCTGCTGCGGCGCCGGCGGTGGTCTCGCCTTCCTCGGAGAAGAGACCGGCCAGCGCGTGAGCCACGTGCGCGCGCAGGAACTCGTGGCCACCGGCGCATCCACCGTCGGCACCGCCTGCCCTTTCTGCAACACCATGTTTCGCGATGCTATCTCCAGCACGACATCAGAGCAGTTGGCCCCACCGCAGGTGGTGGACATTGCGCAATTAGTCGCGCGCGGATTGCCCGAAAATCGCGCCTAACCTTGAACGGAGCCTCCAACAAGAAATGAAGATCATCGTAGCCATCAAGCAAGTCCCCGAGCGCGATGCGCAGGTGCGCATCGACTCCTCCGGCAAATGGATCGAAGAGTCCGATATCCAATACGGCATGAACGAGTCCGACGCCTACGCCCTCGAAGAAGCCCTTCAGCTCAAAGAGAAACACTCGGGCGAGGTCATCGTCGTCAGCGCCGGTCCGGAACGCGTCGGCACCACCATCCGCGAAGCCCTCGCCAAGGGCGCCGACCGCGCCATTCACATTGATTGCAACGACCTCAACCAGCGCGATGCTCTCGGCGTAGCGCGTCTGATCGCCGAAGCCATTCGTTCCGAAAACGCCGACCTCGTCCTCACCGGCCTGCAGTCCGACGATCTCGGCTACGGGCAAACCGGCGTCATTCTCGCCGAACTTCTCGGCATGCCGCACGCCACGCTCATCCTTCACGTGGAGAAAACCGAAGCGGGCCTCAAGGTCAAGCGCGAGCTTGAAGCCGGCTGGTTCCAGGAGATCGAGTTGCCCCTGCCTGCGGCCCTCACCATCCAGTCCGGCGGCAACAAGCTGCGCTACGCCACGCTCATGGGCATCAAGAAAGCCAAGACCAAGGAGATGCGCGTCGTTGCCACGACCGAACCTGCCGCCACTCCCGTGGCAGTGCTCGAAGGCATCGAGCTTCCCAAGAAGCAGCGCTCCACGCAGATGATCGAAGGCGACGCGAAGCAGGCCGCCGCAACCCTGGTGGAAAAACTCAAGTTCGAGGTGCGTGTAATATGAGCGGCATTTTCGTAGTTCTTGAAGAACGCGACGGCCGCGTAAGCCGCGCCAGTTGGGAAGCGCTCGCCGCAGGCCAGAAACTCGCCGCCCAATCGGGCGTCACCGCAGTGGTCATCGGCGCCGCTACAGAATCCCTCGCCAATGAAGCCGCCGCGAAATCCGTCAGCAAAGTCATCCGCGTCGAGCATCCGCTGCTCGCGCAATACACCTCCGATGGCTACACCATCGCTCTTGAACAGATGATCCAAAAGTTGGCCCCAACGCAGGTGGTCTTCCCGCACACCTACCAGGTCCGCGACTTCGCGCCCGCCCTGGCCGCCCGCTTGAACGAAGTACTCATCAGCGATGTAGTCGCCATCGGTGACGGGCCGGTGTTCACGCGCCAACTCCTGCAGGGCCGCCTCGCCGGCAACTATCGCCACCAGGGCAATGGTCCCTGCCTGGTATCCGTGCAGGCCGGAGCCTTTCGCGCCGAAGAAGCCGGTGCGGCCTCAACCGCTCCTGAGATTGTCCCCTTTGAACCCACCATCGACCCCGGTGCCATCCGCACCAAGCCCGGCGAGCCGTTCCGCGGGACCGCCCAAACCGTAGACCTCGGTTCCGCGCCGCTGATCGTCAGCGTGGGCCGCGGCATCAAGGAAGCCGACAATCTACCCCTTGTGCAGGAGCTCGCCGCCGCGCTCGGGGCGGAGCTGGCCGCCTCGCGCCCCATCTGCGATAACGGCTGGCTCCCCATGGAGCGCCAGGTAGGCAGCTCCGGCCAGACGGTCTCGCCCAAGCTTTACCTCGCCGTCGGCATCTCCGGCGCCATCCAGCACCTGGTCGGCATGAAGGGATCGCAGTGCATCGTAGCCATCAACAAGGATCCCGACGCACCCATCTTTGAAGTCGCCGACTACGGCATCGTCGGCGATCTATTCGAAGTGGTTCCAGCTCTGACCGAAGCCATCAAAGCCGCAAAATAGCGGATTGCTCAACCCGCCTGTGTTTACTAAAGAATCGGCGACTGAAAATCTGCAATGAACTGGATTCCAGGAATATCCAGCCGCATCAATTCGCGATCGTTCGTCAGGAACAAATCCACACCTGCCGACGCCGCACATGCCAGGTGAATGGCGTCAGGAGCCTTCACGTTCTGCCTCGCACGAATCCGGCTGAACGTTTCAACTGCGCCCAAGTCGAAAGGCAAGTAAGTAAATCCCATCTCGTCGAGCGTCTCTCGAATCAAACGATCACGTCCCGCCACCTTCGAGCGCTCTGCCCCGGCAAGGATCTCCCCGAGCGCCAGACAGCTCGTGCACAAACTGTCTCCCCTTCGAAACGATCTGGCAAGCAAATCCTCTGCCCTGCGGCGATACAGTGCCTGACCCTCCAGCAGGTAGATCATCAGCATCGAATCCCAGAAGATGCGGCTCACGCCGCATCCTCCTTGCCCTCGGACCGCCCCTCTGAACGAACCCACATCACAAACGCTTCCGCTCCACCAAGTTCGCCAATCTCCTCTTTCAAAACACCGAAAAGACGTTCTGTCAGCCTGCGTGCACGTTCCTCGGCCGACTCAGAATGTCCCGAACCCGGCTCATCGCCCCGTTCCGCACCCCGTCCGGCTGTCTCGCCAACTCCTTGCCGGCTGACCCGGTAGTGCACTACCACCGTGGAGCTCTGGCCTGACGGGGGTCCCTCGACGCGTTCAATCTCGAGTCCCTTTACTCGCAGGAACTTCTCCGCTTGAAGCGCGGTACAAATCTGCGGCCAATTTCGGACCGGAAACCCCTCAAGCTTCAGGCGATCCATCAGCTCACGGACCGAAATTGCAAACGTACCTCTCCCCGCACGGAGAGAAGGCTGCACATACACTTCATCCGCGACACTCCGTATCCGGTCGCTCCATCCTTTTGGCATTTTGCACCTCCCTCTGCAGTTCTTAGATCTCCCATTGAATCATTCTATCTATCTGTCTGTCAAAACTGTTTATCTATTTGTCTATATTCTGTCTGCCATCTCGAATGGCCGCCCTTGCACCACCATCGCCAGCCGCGCTATCGTTCGTCTTTCCATTGAACGAATCCGGGAGCGCGATGTATCTACCCGCAACGTATCAGGCTGCCCTGTTCCTCATGATCCTCAGCATGCTCTGCTGGGGCTCGTGGGCCAACACCCTCAAACTCTGCCCCGGTTACCGCTTCCAGCTCTTCTACTGGGACTACGTGATCGGCCTGGCACTCGGCGCGCTGGCCTGGGGCCTCACCGCCGGCACCCTCGGTCACAGCGGACAATCTTTCCTTGCTGACGTCCTCCATGCTCCGCTCCATGCAATGGTTTGGGCAGCCTGCGGTGGCGCTATCTTCAACATCGCGAACCTGCTCCTTGTCGCCGCCATCGACGTGGCCGGGCTCGCCGTCGCATTTCCCGTCGGCATCGGTCTTGCCCTGATTGTCGGCACCGTCTCCAGCTACTTCGTTCACCCCGCCGCCAATCCCCTGCTCCTCTTCGGAGGCGTTGCTCTCGTCACCGTCGCCATCGTGCTTGACGCCGCCGCTTACCGCCGGCGCGAGGGTGACGCCAAAGCCACGACCACCCGCGGCATTGTTCTCTCGCTCATTGCCGGTCTGCTCATGGGCAGTTTCTATCCGCTCGTAGCCCGCGCCATGAGCACCGACATCGACGCATCCGGCATTCCCGCTCCGGGCCCCTATGCCGTCGCATTCTTCTTCGCCATCGGCGTGCTCATCTCGACGGTTCCCGCCAATCTCGCCCTCATGGCCCATCCGCTCGATGGCAAACCGCCCGTCGAGGCCGCCGGCTACGGGCGAGCTCCCATGGCCTGGCACATCGCCGGAATCCTGGGCGGCTTCATCTGGTGTTGCGGCGCCGTGGCCAACTTCGTCGCCTCCCAGGCCCACGTCAGCATCGGTCCCGCGGTCTCCTATTCCATCGGCCAGGGAGCCACCATGATCTCGGCTTTCTGGGGCGTCTTCGTATGGCGGGAATTCGCTGGCGCTCCCCGCTCCGCAAAGACGCTCCTCGTCCTCATGTTTCTCTTCTTTCTGCTCGGCCTGGGCACCATCGCCGTGGCCCCGCTCTATTGATACGCCAATGCCCAATCACAAACCCATCGTCATCGTCGGCAGCATCAACATGGACCTCGTCGCCCGCACCCCGCGCATCGCGCTTGCGGGTGAAACCCTCATCGGAACGGACTTCGGCACCACCCCAGGCGGCAAGGGCGCCAATCAGGCTGTCGCGGTCGCACTCCTTGGGAGTTCCGCCACCATGCTCGGCGCGGTCGGAGACGATGTGTTCGGCAATGCTCTCCTTGAAAACCTGAAAGGCGCAGGCGTAGAAACCAACGCCGTAACGCGCGTCGCCGGCCCGTCCGGCGTCGCCCAAATCCAGGTAGCCGACAATGGAGAGAACAGCATCGTCGTTGTGCCGGGCGCTAACGGGTTGGTCGAACCCGCTTCCCTCGACATGCACGAGCAACTCATCCATTCTGCCGGAATCGTCCTCTGCCAGCTGGAACTACCCCTCGAAACCACTCTCCACACCATCGAGATATGCGCGTCGGCCGGCGTGCCCGTCATGCTTGATCCCGCCCCGGCAGCCCCTCTGCCCGGCGTGGTCTTTACTGACGTTGCGTGGTTCACTCCGAATGAAACCGAAGCTGCTCTTTACGTCGGCGACGAACTCAGCGTCGAAGAATCGGCCCAACATCTGCTGGCGCGCGGCCTCAAGGGCGTCGCGCTCAAGCGAGGATCGGAAGGCGTCTTACGTCGCCACTGAAGACCGAGCCGAATGGGTCCGTGCATTCCCGGTTGAAGTCATCGACACGGTCGGCGCCGGCGACTGCTTCAACGGCGCGTTCGCCGTAGCCCTGATGGAAGGGCTCGACCCCTGGTCGGCAGCCCGCTTTGCTTCCGCGGCCGCGGCCATCTCCGTGACCCGACGTGGCGCGCAAGCCTCCATGCCCACGCGGGCTGAAGTCGACGGCTTCCTGCAGCAGCATCCGACCGCGAAAGGAAGATGAGCACAACGCGACCGCGCTAAGAGCTACCAGCTGCCAGCTACAAACTGCCTTTAAGCCACCTCGTTGATGAGTGTCCCGATCGGCTCAATCGTGATGCGGATCCGGTCGCCGCTCTGCAGCGTGAACTCCGAAGGCGGCACCACGCCCGTTCCCGTCATCAGGAAGCATCCGTGAGGGAAATGAGTTTTCCCGGAACAGCCACTCGACCAGCGACTTGGGATCGCGCTTCAACTCCGTCAGCTTCACGCACCCCGCAAAAGCGCAGCGCTCCTCGCGGTCTATTTCGATCAAAATCTCCGTCGACCGCGGCAGCGGATTCGACGTAACCAGGATCCCCGGCCCCAGCGCGCAACTCCCGTCGTACACCTTGGCCTGCGGCAGATAGAGCGGATTCTCGCCCTCGATATCGCGCGAGCTCATGTCGTTGCCGATCGTAAACCCCACGATGTGGCCGCCCCGACTCACGACCAGCGTCAGCTCCGGTTCGGGCACGTTCCATTTCGAATCGTGACGAATCCGTACCTTGCCGCCGCTCCCCACCGTACGGCTGGCTGTCGCCTTGAAAAACAGTTCGGGCCGATTAGCCGTGTACACGCGATCGTAGAAATCGCCGCCGCCGGCGTCCTGCGACTCCTCCATGCGCGCCCCGCGGCTGCGGTAGTAGGTCACGCCCGCTGCCCACACTTCCTGCCGGCCAATCGGCGGCAATAATTCGGAACCGTTGAGTCCACTTTGCGCCGCGGCACCGGCAGTCAACGTACGCAAATGGCCTTCGAGATCGTCCTGCGCCAGCAGTTGATCCCAGTTCGCTCCCTCCAGACCAAAATATCGCCCGTCCTCCTCGACGAAACTGCCTCCCGTTGTCCGAAAGAGCTTCACGTGCCGCCTCCTGCACTGCCCATCCTACAACTCCACGAGCAGCCGCGTACCACGAATCAAGCCACACCATCGATGCGAGGTTGGAGTCGGGCGAAGTCTTTTCAGATTACGCATCACACCAGGCGTTGAATTTCCCCTCGCGCACAGCGGCCGCCATGGCGTCGATATCCGCAGCCAGAACGCGGTCCTGCTCCAGCCGCGGCACCACGCTGCGCACGACCTCGAGAGCGCCCTCGAGATTCAGGCTTGACTTCAGCGGCCGCCGGAATTCGATCGCCTGCGCCGCGCACATCAACTCGATGCCGACAATCCGCTCCGCATGCTCCACGATCTGCCGCAGCTTGAGCGCGCCTGTCATGCCCATCGAAACGTGATCTTCCTTGCCGCCGTCGGTAGGAATGCTCCCCGTCGACGAGGGATGCGCCAGCACCTGGCACTCGTTGATCAGTGCCGCCGCCACGATCTGCGCAATCATGAATCCCGACGAAAGCCCCGGATCGGGGGACAAGAATGCCGGTAACCCTTCGTTGATATCGGGATTCAGCAGCCGGTCGATGCGCCGCTCGGTGATTCCCGCCAGGTCCGTGACGGCCACGGCCGCGTAATCGAACGCATATGCGAGAGGCGCGCCATGAAAGTTCCCGCCCGACAACACCGCCCCGCAATCTGCCCCGTCTTCGGCGAGTTCCGGAAACACCAGCGGATTGTCGGTTGCCGACCCGGACTCCGTCTCCACTACGCTCGTCACGTGCGCCAGCACGCCGCGCACGGCGCCGTGCACCTGCGGCATGCACCGGAGGCAGTATGCATCCTGCACGCGCGCGCAGTGTTCCCGATGCGACTCGCGGATCGCGGAACCCTCCATGAGCGCCACCAGGTGCGCCGCGGAGGCAATCTGCCCAGCGTGCGGCCGAGCTTTATGAATGCGCGGATCAAACGCTACTGGAGTCCCCAACAGCGCGTCGAGGGACATGGCGCCGGCCAGGTCCGCAAGCTGCACCAACCGCTTTGCGCGCGCGGCTGCCAGCCCACCCACCGCCGCCATCGCCTGCGTGCCATTCAGCAGCGCCAATCCCTCTTTGGCGGCCAGTTGCAGTGGTTGCAGCCCGGCGCGACGAAGCGCCTCGCCACCTGCCATCCGCTCGCCTTTGTGGAACGCCTCGCCCTCGCCGATCACCACCAGCGCCAGGTGCGCCAACGGAGCCAAGTCGCCGCTCGCGCCCACCGAACCCTTCTCCGGGATCACGGGGTGCACGCCCTCATTGAGCATGCCCACCAGCAGCGCAAGCACCTCGGGCCGCGTCCCGCTGAAACCCTTGGCCAGCACGTTGGCCCGCAGCAGGAGCATCGCTCTCACTTCCCCTTCGCTCAACGGCTGCCCGACGCCGGCCGAATGGCTCCGCACCAGGTTCGTCTGCAACTGCGCCAGGTTCTCGTTCGAAATCCGCACGTCTGCCAGCTTGCCAAAGCCGGTGTTGACGCCGTAGACCGTTTGCCCCTCGGCGACAATTCGTTCGATCAGCGCGCGGCTCGCGGCCCCGCGTTCGCGCGCGCTCTGCGAAACCTCCACGCGGCGACGGCTCACTGAAACCGCCTCAATCTCCGACAGGCTCAACGCCTGTCCATTCAGGGTCAAAATTTCCATGGACTTGATGCTAGGCGGGCGTTGCGGAACGGTACAGGCGGAATGGCCCCTGAGACTCCGATCCGCGCTGCAAATCGACTATGATGGCCTTCTATGGCGATGGATTCCACGGCATTGATGGACAACTATGGCCGAAAGCTGCTCGAAGAACTGCAGGCCAACGCCCGTCTCAGTGTTGCGGAACTTGGCCGGCGCATCGGCCTGTCTCCAACTGCGACCGCGGAGCGCATGAAGCAGATGGAGGAGATCGGCATTCTGCGCGGCTACACCATCGAAATCGATCGCGAAGCCCTCGGCCTGGAAGTGCTCGCCTTCATCCGCATGAGTTGCAACGGCCAGCAATACCATCGTCTGCTCGACTATGTGCAGACGCTCGAAGAAGTCCGCGAGTGCCACCATCTCACCGGCGGCGACGATCTGCTGCTCAAGGTCACCACCACCAGCATGGCTGATCTGGAGGCACTGATCGAGGCGCTGCTGCCGTACGGCACCCTCGTCACCAGCCTCGTGTTATCAACGCCCGTCGAGCGCCGCAAGTTTGCCGTCAACGGCAAGCTCACTTCGGTGACCAGGAAGCAGCCGCTGCGTCGGCGATGAAGTGCCGAACGTTCGTCCCAAAGCAACCGAAAAGGCGAACAAAAGGCGATCTACATAGGGGGGGTGGGGTACTCTTTCCCTGTTCCCACAGCTGCCCCGAAAGACAGCTCTCCTTTTGGTTCTCGAAACCTGATCGAAGTATGCGCCGTCTGGGAGGCACGGCGTGTGTGCCGGTGGTCACAGTTGGCAGTGATAACTCTCTGGGATGAGCTCCAAGATTCCTTGTAACTCAAACGGCACAAACTTCCGCGTTGCCCACAACTCACCAGTTGAGGCTTCTTTCTGAGGGAACACCAGTATTCTGTACGGTGTCTAATGTAATGGAACCCCAAATGACGCGACGTTTTGTTTTGGTACTGCTCGGATTCTCTGCAATCGTATTCGGAAGTGACACACTGGCTCAGGCCGTACGATCAGATCACGGGCTGGCTATCAGCGTAAGCCATATTGATCGAAATCGATTTGGGGTTCTCGTCACAGTTGAGATAGCCAATACTTCTGACCACAAACTCTTCCTGCCTCAAGCGCCGGGCTGGCGACCAGACTCTAAGCTCGATCCTCGCGTCCAATCGTTGGACATCGAGCAATGGTCCGATGGAAAAACAAACCTCTTGCCGAATGGCCGTTCTCTCAGCAGTTCACTTCCGCATAAGGCTGGCTATTTCTCGGTTGGGCCATGCAGAGACATACCGTTTGATGAGCACTGGATTTCTGTCAATCCGGGTGAGCACATTACAGATCAAATTCAAGCATTTGAACCAGATCAGCACGACTACATTCCATCCTCATGCGCGTGGAGGCATGCTCACTTGCGTGGTCCGTTTCGCATCTCAGTGGCGGCGTTCCGTGTTGCTCATATCAAGCCGCATGATTCAGTGACCGGATCAGTGTATTTTTCGGTTCTACCTGCCTCAACGAGCGGTGCAATTGCTTACTAGATTTGAATAAGGGTACGAGTGACCGCCTATGGGGAAGTTACAAAGACAACTCCATCGATTCTTCGACTCCGCTGCGCTTGCTCAGCATGACAGCGTCAGCGGGAGTTCGAAGCGGGGCAATCCCCGGGACCCTGGACCCGACGCACCCGGCTGTTACGCCAAGCCCAGGATTCTCCGATTCTTCTCTGCGTCTGAACCTGCTCCTGCGAAGTCATCGAACGCCTTCTCGGTTACGCGGATGATGTGATCGCGGATGAAGGGGGCGCCTTCTGCCGCGCCGGCTTCGGGATGCTTGATGCAGCACTCCCACTCCAGCACTGCCCAGCCCGGATAGTCGTACTGCGCCATCTTGGAGAAGATCGACCGGAAATCGATCTGCCCATCGCCGAGCGAGCGGAAGCGCCCCGGCCGGTCGATCCAGTCCTGATAGCCGCCGTAGACGCCGCTGCGGCCGCTGGTGCGGAACTCCGCGTCCTTCACGTGAAATGCGCGCACCCGTTCGTGATAGAGATCGAGGAAGGCAAGATAGTCCAACTGCTGCAGGACCATGTGGCTGGGATCGTAGAGAATGTTCGCGCGTGGATGATCGTCCACCGCGGCGAGGAAACGCTCGAACGTGACGCCATCGTGGAGGTCTTCGCCGGGGTGCAATTCGAAGCACGCGTCCACGCCGGCTTCGTCGAACGCGTTCAGAATCGGAAGCCATCGCCGCGCGAGTTCCTTGAACGTTTCGTCGATCAGCCCCGCGGGCCGCTGCGGCCAGGGATAAAAGAACGGCCACGCCAATGCGCCGGAAAACGTGGCATGCGCGGTGAGGCCCAGGTTGCGGCTCGCCTTCGCCGCCCAGTGCAACTGCTGCACGGCCCACTGCTGGCGCCCCTCGGCGTCGAGGCCGGACGGCGCGAAGCCCTCGAGCAGCGGATCGTAGGCCGGGTGGCTCGCGACCAGTTGTCCCTGGAGATGAGTCGAGAGCTCCGTCACTTCAAGCCCTACGGCGCGAACCGTTCCCAGAATCTGGTCGCAGTAGTCCTGGCTTTCCGCTGCCGCCTTCAGGTCGAACAGCCGCGCATCCCACGTGGGAATCTGTACGCCCGCAAATCCCAGCTTCTTTGCCCACTCCGCCATGCCGGCGAGCGAGTTAAACGGCGCCGCGTCTCCCGCAAACTGCGCCAGGAAGATTCCCGGCCCTTTGATTGTCTTCATTGTCCCTATCTCCTATTTGGCTGCGCGTGTTTCCGGCGAACATGGTGGTCTCCCGCCCTTGCGGTCCAAGCGTCCCCGAAGGACGGGGCACGGAACGTCTGGTTGGACGAGAAAAAACAAAAGCAAGAACAACTGCAGGATCCCTCGCTCCGCTTACCCCATTCCGGTATCGCCGAAACAGGGCCACAAGCTGCTCCGCTCGGGATCGACACCTCTTTGGGAGATCGACGGTTGCTGCACTCACGCTAAAAGTCAACCCACTTACTTGTCTTGTTGCTCTCAATCGCGCGCTCGATGAATCGCATGCCGCGCACACCGGCGCGAATGCCTGGCAGCGTATCGGGCAACGTGTCGGCACGATCCTCGCGCCATGCCTCCAGCGCGTCGGCAAACTCGCGATAGAGCACGGCAAACGCCTCGAGGTAACCCTCAGGATGGCCGCCCGGCAGCCGCGTCACCGCGCGGGCGCTTTCGGTCAGGTAACCCATGCCCGCATGCCGCGTCTCGTCGGGACCGCTGTTGCGGCGCACGCGCAGGGTGTTGGGCGTTTCCTGCTCCCAGTGCAGGCTTGCCTTCTCGCCGTAGATGCGAATCCTGAGCCCGTTGCCTTCGCCGGCCGCAATCTGCGAAGCCATCAAGCACACCGTCGGCGCCATTGCTCAGCTTCAGGAGCGCGGTGCAATCGTCGTCCACGCGCCGGCCCGGCACCACCGATCGCAGGGTGGCATGCAACGCCGTCACATCGAGGCCGGTGACATACTCCGCCAGGTGGAAGGCATGGGTGCCGATATCGCCGATGCAGCCGCCGGGCCCGTTCTGGGCTGGATCAGAGCGCCATGACGCCTGCTTCTGCCCCGTTTGCTCGAGGGGCTCGCTCAGCCAGCCCTGCAGGTACTCGACGGCCACCTTGCGAATGGGGCCCAAGTTCGCCGCTCGCGCAGAGAGCCCGCGCGTCGCGCACCAGCGCGTAGCCTGCGTAGGTGTGAGTCAACGCGTACGGCAGGCCCGAAGCCTTCACCACCTGCTCGAGTTCAAGCACTTCGTCGTAGGTGGCGGTGGCCGGCTTGTCGCTCACGACAGGAATCCCCGCTTCCAGCGCGGCCTTCGCGACCGGCAGGTGCATATGGTTCGGCGTGGCAATCACGACAAAGTCGATGCCATCCTGCCGCTGCTTCTCTGCCGCGATCATTTCCTGATAACCCGCGTACGCGCGCTCGGGATCGATGCGGTAGGCCTGGCCCGCCGCCCGCGACTTCTCCGCCGACGACGAGAATGCTCCCGCCACCATCTCGATGCGGCCATCGAGCTCCGCTGCCATGCGATGCACCGGTCCGATGAACGCTCCCGGGCCGCCGCCCACCATGCCCATCCGCAGTTTGCGTCCCATTCCCACTTCCCTTCACCGTTTGATTTGTCGCGCCGATCGCGGCAGATTCACTACGCAAAGTCACCACACCAGCGGAATCAGCCGGAATGTCACCGTTTCACGATACTCTCGATACCCGCTGAGCTTCGCAACCAGAAATCTCTCCTCGTCGAGAAGCCTCCACACAACCGCCGCCGTCATGGGAACGTTGACGAGCATTCCCCACCACGATCCCAGCGCCATGGGAATCCCATACAGCATAATCAAGCCGCCCGTGTACATGGGATGACGGACCAGCGCGTAAGGGCCCGTGGAGATGACTTTTTGATCTTCGGCGACTTCGATGATGCCGGACGTGAAGCTGTTGGCCTCGAACACCTTGAAGACGATCCAGAAACCCAGCACCATCATCAAGTCGCCGACTACACAGGCGTACGCGGGAACATGCGACCAGCCGAAGCGATGATCGAAGGCGGGCAACAGAAAATCGCCGAGAAAGACTGCTGCGGCAATGGCCTGAACCACCTTCTGACCCTTCTCTTTCTCCGCCGCCGGTCCGGCTTTCAGGCGGCGCTCCAGCAGCGCAGGATCGTTCTTCGCCACATAAACGGTAATCACGCAAGCCGGAACGAAGAACGCGGCCAGGCACGCCCAACCCTGCCAGTAGTTGAGTGTCCACACGGGAAGAAAGACCGCCGCCATCAGCATCACAAACGTGCGCAGGATTCCGATGAGCGCTTTGCGGTGCAGATCCTTCATGGGTAGGCCTCAGCTCGCCAACTCCGCCCGCTTCAAACCGGGCGCGAGCGTGCGCAGCACCACCAGCGCCAGCAGGTATGCACATCCGGAATACAAAAACAGCGGCACGTAGCTCCCCGTCAACTGCAGGACATGACCGGCGATGGGCTGGAAGAGAGCGCCGCCGAGCGCGCCCGCCACCTGCCCAAAGCTGACCACGGTCCCGACGTGCTCGGCGGGAAACATGTCGGATGTGGTGGTGAAGATGTTTGCGGACCAACCCTGGTGCGCCGCCGCCGCCAGACTCAGCAGTCCCACGGCAAGCCACTCGGAAGTCAGTGAACCAGCCACCACGATCGGCACGACCAGGACCGCGCACGTGAGCATTGCGGCGAGCCGCGCGCGCTTGAGCGTCATGCCCAGCTTGATGTAGCCCTTGGGCAGCCAGCCTCCGTACACGCTGCCGACGGTCGAGACCACATAAACCGTCACCAGCGGCGGTCCCAGGTGGAGCAGGTCCACGTGAAACCTGGAGTTGAAATACTGCGGCAGCCAGAACAGAAAGAACCACCACACCGGGTCGGTGAGCATTTTGCCCATCATGAAAGCCCACGTTTGCCGGTAGCGCAACAGGGTCCACCACGCGACCGAGACTGCAGGCGGGGCGGGAACAACCTCGCCGCGCGTCCAGTCCATGGTTTCCTGCGGCTTGCGGTAGCGAATCGACCACCACACGATCCACGCTGCGCTGAAGATTCCGGTCACCAGAAACGAGGCTCTCCAGCCGAAGTGCAGCGCCACCCAGGGCACCGCGAGCGGAGCCAGGATTGCCCCCACGCCCGCGCCCGAATTGAAGATTCCGGTTGCCAGCGCCCGCTCTTTGGGCGGGAACCACTCCGCCGTGGCCTTGATGGCCGCGGGAAAATTGCCGCTCTCGCCCAACCCGAGAAGGAACCGCGCGATGCTGAAACCGAGGACCGACTTCACCACGGCGTGCCCCATCGCCGCCAGGCTCCACAGCCCCGTAACAATGGGATAACCGCGCCGGCAGCCCAGCCGGTCCACCAGCCGGCCCGCAAACACCACGCCCAGCGCGTACGCAACCTGGAACGCCGCCAGAATGTTTCCGTAATCCTGGTTGGTCAGGCGGATGGACATCTCGACCGACGGCCATCCAGGCAACAGCGGCTGAAGATGCAGCAGTTGCCCGGTCAAACTCGGCTTCAGAATCGAGAGCACCTGCCGGTCGACGTAGTTGATGGTGGTGGCCACAAACAGCATGGCGCAAATCGTCCACCTGCCTTTGAGCGCCGGCGGGTCAGCCAGTGTTTCCGCGTGCTCCTCAGTCCCGATCATTCAACCACCGTGATTACCAGTCAGTTAACGTGCCGTCGAGCTTGCGATTTACCGGCAGATACGCGCGCTGATAAGGATACTTGGCGGCCAGCGCCTCATCCAGATCCACGCCCAGCCCGGGGGCATCGCCGGGAGTCATGTAGCCGTCCTTGAACGCGTACTGGTGCGGGAATACCGCGTCAGTCTCGTCGGTGTGCGGCATGTGTTCCTGGATGCCGAAGTTGTGCACAGCCAAGTCGAAGTGCAGCGCGGCCGCCAGGCATACCGGCGACAGGTCGGTGGCGCCGTGGCAGCCGGTCTTCACGTGATAGAGCTCGGCAAAATCCGCCAATTTTTTCAGGTGAGTCAGTCCGCCCGCGTGCACAACGGTTGCGCGAATATAGTCGATCCACTGGTTGCGAATCAGGTCGTGCGCATCCCAGATGGTGTTGAACACTTCGCCCACCGCGAGCGGGGTCGTGGTGTGCTCGCGAATGACGCGGAACCCTTCCTGCAACTCGGCCGGCGTGGGGTCTTCGATCCAGAACAGGTGAAACGGCTCCAACTCCTTGCCGAGCCGTCCGGCCTCAATGGGCGTGAGGCGGTGATGGCAGTCGTGCAGCAGATAGAGATCGTCGCCGAATCGCTCCCGCACCTGCGCAAACAGCTGGGGCACGCTGCGAAGATACGGCTCCGTCTCCCACTCGTACTCCGAGGGCAACCCGCGTTCCGCCGGCTCATAGCGTCCCGTGCCCTTCGCCACGCCGTAGGTGCTCTTCAAACCGGCCACGCCGCTCTGCACGCGGATGGCGCGATACCCCATTTCCTGATGCGCGGCCACATCCTCAAGCGCGGCTTCCACATCCTTGCCGAAGGCATGCGCGTACACCAGGACGCTGTCACGGCTCTTGCCGCCGAGCAGGTTGTAGACCGGCGTATTCAGCGCCTTGCCCTTGATGTCCCAAAGAGCCACATCGACGGCCGCAATCGCCGCCATGGTCACCGGCCCGCGCCGCCAGTACGGCCCGCGATACAGGTATTGCCAGATGTCCTCAGTCTGAAACGGATCGCGGCCGATGATGCAGGGGATGACGTGGTCGGTCAGATAACTGGCCACCGCCAGTTCGCGCCCGTTCAGCGTCCCGTCGCCGAGCCCGTAGATTCCCTCATCCGTCTCCACCTTGAGGGTGACAAAGTTTCGCCCCGGCGAAGTGATGTTCACGTAGGCATTCCGAATCTTCATCGTTTCACTTTTTCACTCGTTCACTGATTCACGCCGCTCGCCAGGAATCCTCCATCGACGGCCAGGATTTCACCGGTGACAAACGACGAGGCTTCCGAGGCAAGGAATACGGCCGCCGGCGCCAATTCTTTGGCTTCGCCGAAGCGGCGCATCGGGGTCCGCATGATCAGTTCTTCTCCGCGCGGCGTGCCTGAGATCAACGCCCGGTTCAGCGGGGTGGGAAATACACCCGGCGCAATCGCATTCACCGTCACCCCAGATTGTGCCAGTTCGATGGCCAGTGTCTGGGTAAGAGAGCCAACTGCGGCCTTGCTCGCCGCGTAGGCAGCCACCTGGAAGAATCCTCGATAGGTGGTGAGGGACGCGATGTTGATGATGCGGCCGTATCCCGCCCGCGCCATGGTCGCCCCGAACACCTGGCACGCCCGCAGCGTTCCGGTCAGGTTGGTGTCCATCACCCGCTGCCATTCGCTCTCGCTCTCTTCGAGGGTGGGCGACTTGTGCGTGACCCCGGCGGCATTCACCAGGATGTCAACTTTGCCAAACGTCTTCAGCACCGCATCATGGAGCGCCTGCACCGACGCGCGGTCGAGCACATCGCTGGTCACCCGCAGCGAACGCCTGCCCATCGCCTCAATCTCTGCGGCGACCGCGTTCACCTGCTCTTCGCGGCGCGAACTCGGCACCACGTCCGCGCCGGCCTCTGCAAGCCCTAACGCGATGGCATATCCCAGGCCGGTGGTCCCGCCTGTCACCACGGCAACGCGACCGGACAGGTCGAACAAGTTTCGGCTCATCATCAATCTCCCATGACGCACAGGCTTCAACCGGCCACCCAATTACAGCGGCATGAATGCGCCCGCATGCTCGCCAAATCAGGACTTTATCACGATGGGCCATTGCTCATTTCGAGCCCACACGCCCCCTGGTCCCGTCTGGCGGTACAGCGCCTTCAGCAGACCGGTAGCCGGCTGATTTACAAAGGTAGCTATGGAAAAGATCGTAGTTCCGGATCTCAACCGTCGCTGGGACTGCCTGTCTCTCGGCGAGGTCATGCTCCGCCTCGATCCTGGTGAGGGCCGCATCCACACCGCGCGCCACTTCCAGGTGTGGGAGGGGGGCGGCGAATACAACGTGGCTCGGGGTCTGCGCCGCTGCTTTGGACTACGCACCGCGATTGCCACCGCGCTGGCTGACAACCCTGTCGGCCGCCTCGCCGAAGACCTTATCCTGCAGGGCGGCGTCGATACCTCGCTCATCCGCTGGGTTGGTTATGACGGCGTCGGCCGCACCGTCCGCAACGGGCTCAATTTTACCGAACGGGGATTCGGCATGCGCGCCGCCGCTGGCTGTTCCGATCGCGGCCACACCGCTATCAGCCAGGTCAAGCCCGGGGACTTTGACTGGGACACGATTTTCGGAGACCAAAACGCCACGCGGTGGTTCCACCTGGGCGGCATCTTCGCCGCACTGTCCTCGAGTACCGCGGACGTCGCTTCCGAGGCCATGGACGCTGCCCGCGCCACCGGCACGCCCATCTCCTACGATCTCAACTTCCGCGACTCTCTCTGGAAATCCATCGGCGGGAAAGCCAAAGCCCAGGAAGTGAACCGCGAGCTCGTTCGCAAGGTCGACCTCCTCCTCGGCAATGAAGAGGACTTCTCCGCGATGCTCGGGGTGGAGATCAAGGGCGTTGGGGAAGACTTCGCCGAGCTGCCCGTTGCCGCATACGAGGTGATGCTCCGCGAAGTCGCCGCCGCCTATCCTAACCTCAAACTCATCGCCAGCACGCTGCGCACCGCCCACACTGCCACGCGCAATGCATGGGGCGCCATTGCGCTTTACCAAGGCAAAATCGTGCACGTACCGCAGCGCGAGATTGAGATTTACGATCGCGTAGGCGGCGGCGACAGCTTTGCTTCGGGCCTTATTTACGGACTCCTGGCCGGCAAGCCCATTGACTACGCGGTCCAGTGCGGCGTAGCTCACGGCGCGCTGGCCATGACAACGCCAGGCGACACCAGCATGGCCAGCCTGGCTGAAGTGGAACGCGCCATGAAGGGTGGGAGCGCCCGCATTGCGCGCTAGAAGGGACGATATGCCGGAATCCACAGCTCAAATCCTCGAACGTGTTGGCCTCATCCCGGTTCTCCGCGCTAAAAACACCAAACAGGCGCTCGCTGTGGTCCATGCCATGATTGCCGGCGGCGTCACCGTGGTTGAAGTCACTATGACCTGTCCCGATGCGTGCGGGGTGCTGCGCGCACTCAAAGACCAATACGGCCCAGGCGTGCTGCTCGGTTCGGGCACGGTGACGCGGCCACAGGATGCCGAGGCCACCATCGAAGCCGGCGCTGAATTCGTGGTGAGCCCGAGCCTGCATCCAGAAGTCATCTCCGCCACCAAGGCCGCGCACAAGCTCAGCATTCCGGGAGCGCTCACGCCCACTGAGGTTGTTACCGCGGAAGCGGCGGGCGCGGACTACATCAAGATCTTCCCCTGTTCTGCGGTCGGCGGCGCGCCCTACCTCAAAGCGCTCCTGGCGCCATTCCCGCACCTCAAACTCATCCCCACCGGCGGGGTGACAGTTTCGACTGCCGAGAGTTTTTTGAAAGCGGGCGCAAAGGCTCTTGGTGTCGGCAGCGACCTGGTCAATCTCACCGCCATCGACGAAGGCCACCCGGAGGTCATTACCGAGGCAGCCAAGGCATACTTACAAGTCCTGGCCAAATTTCGTGGCGCATGAATTATCGCGGAATCACGGCCTCGCCCGGTCGCGCATATCCTGTCATCTCCAGATAACCCGCGCCGCGCAGTTTTGAGCCGTCGCGCTGTCCACTAATATCGACAGCGCCCTCCCAGTAACTCGGCCCATAACTCCCCACAAGTTCCTGGTCGCGCACCGGCGTCGTCACATCGAACTCAATTCCCAGTTTCGCGATCGACACATGCCACCGTTCCGGATAACTCGCTTTCGTAAGCGCGCTTGTCCAGTTCTCCCCTGCCGGTATCATTGAAAAATCCCGGTTGGAGAGAAACTGGCTCTTCCCTTGCACATCCACATAACTGCCCGACGAAAACGGATCGACGCTGCCATCCTGATGCCGCAACCGGTACAGCATCAGTTCCGTGCCATCTTCCAGCTGCACGCTCAGCCAATCCCATCCTGTCTCATCAGCCGCCATCGACCCGGTGAAGAACTCGTGATCCATCCACGACGTTCCTTCCACCTGGTACGCCTTCCCACCTACATCGATCGATCCTGTTGTCAGCAGCCGCGTCAGGGAAAAGTAATGCGACGCATGCCCCGCTCCGTCCGCCTTCTGACTGACTCCGTTCTGTCCGTGGATGACAGGCGCTTTCACCGGCACCAGATTGAGGCCTATCCCAAACGCCGAGCCCGCGCCACGCAATTCCTCAGCGCGCCCGTCGATTTGCGCCTGCCAGTTGCCGTTCCACACTAACCCGGTCTTCTCGTCTACCCCCGCAATCCCCGGCCCGCCGCGATTCAGTCGCTCCTGGTGATAGAACCGCTGTCCCGTTACATCGCTTAGGGCCAGATGCGCCATCCACAAGTCGTGAACAAACCATGGATCGGAATTCGCGTCTCTCGAAACGCCCTGCCGGAAGAACGTCAACTCAAATCCAAACCGATGCCCGTCCGCCGCCCTGAGGTTTCCCGTGTAATACCACCACTCCGTCTGATACTCCTCGTGATTGAAGTAATCTCGAGGGAACTCGTACTTATACCCCGGCAGCGCAACCTTATAGTCCTGGGCGTTCCCACTTATCACCGCGACTAACATCAGGAGTGCAATCCCCTTACTCCTCATGTACCACCTCGATCGGGTTCAGCCGGACCGCCATCCGTGCCGGCACAATTCCCGCCAGCACCGTTGCCGCGTACACCACTGTGATAGAACCCAGCAGCACGGCCACCGGCCAGTGAAACTGAATCGTCCAACCAAACGATTGCTTGTTGATCACATACACCAGGATCAACGACAGCACAAACCCCAGCGCCAGCCCCGTGGCATTCGCCAGCAGCCCGATCAGCCCCGCCTCCACCAGGATCAGCTTGCGAATCTGCGCTGTGGTCGCACCCAGAAACCGCAGCACGCCGAACTCGCGACGTCGATCCATCACAATCGACATCAGCGCACCCGCGATTCCCCCGATCGCCACCACGATCGAGATCGCTTCCAGCGCGTAGGTGATCGCAAAGGTCTGGTCGAAGACGCGAATCCCCTCGCGACGAATCTCACCGTTCGAAAACATCAGCACATCGCTTCCCACCACTGCTTTCTGCACCGCCGCGCGCGTGGTGTCGAAGTTCACCCCCGGATCGAGGAAGACCGCCAGGTTCGTGGGCGCCGGATCGGGCAGATACTTCAGCATGGTTGCACGATCGAGAATGATGAACCCGGCCTCGTGCCCGTAGTCGTAGAACACATCCAGCACACGGAACGTCGCTCTTCGCTCGCCCAGCGGCAGAGTGATTACGTCGCCTGCCTTCACGTGATGCTTGTTCGCGAACGGTTCGCTCACCAGCACGTCGTCGCCGGCCGTCAACTCCCGCAGCACCTCCATAGCCGATCGCCCCGAAAGAAAACTCAGGCTCTGCTCCCTGCGCTTCAGATCGACATCCACGCCCGCCAGCGTCGCAGGCAGCCCCTGGTATTCAATCTCGTAGGCACGAAACCGGCCCACGCTTGCGACACCCGGCACCTTGGCAATCCGCTCCGCCAGCCCCGGCGCAATGGTCGGGTGCTGATCGGCATTCACCGCCCCGGCAGGCCTGATATACAAATCGCCGGACAGTTGCGCATCCATCCACGTCAGCACCGTCTGCCGGAAACTTCCCACCATGATGCCCACTGACGTCATCATCGCGATCGCCGTCGCAAGCGCGCCCACCAGCACGCTCGTCCTGCGCAACGACCCACCCAGGCTCCTCGACGCCAGCAGCGCCTCTACGCCCATCGCTTTGAGCAGCAGTCCCGAACAAGCCGACGTAACGGCATGCACCACAAGCGGCGTGACCATCGCTGACGCCCCCACAAAAAGCAGCGCCGCGACATATCCCATCAGGGGCTTGCCGCCAATCTCCGGCGCCTGCGCGGCCGCTGTTCCCAGCAGCGCCAGCCCGAGCGCAATCAGCGCATCGCGTCCACGCTCAACGCGCACTTCATACTCGCGCCGTCCCCGGGCCATTGCCTCCGTGGGCGCAACCTGGCTCGCCTCGCGCGCCGGCGCCAGTGCCGATACCACGGCCACTCCGATCCCCACCACCAGCGCCAGCATCACTGTGCCCACCGTCAATCGCATCGCACCTGGCATGCTTGAAACATAAAGCGCATTCACGGTTGTCGACAGCAGGCGCACAGCACCGGTGGCCATCAACCTTCCGGCGGGCAGCGATGCCAACGCACCCAGAGTTCCGAACAACATCGCCTCAATGAGAAACGCGCCCAACACTGCGCCGCGGCTCGCTCCCATCGCGCGCATGGTTCCAATGTCCGCGCGCCTTCGCACCACCGACACCGACAGCGCGTTGTAGATCAGAAACGCGCCCACCAACAGCGCAATATAGCTCAGAATCCGCAGATTCCAGCGAAACGCCGCCAGCATCCTGCGGTTAGCAACCGTCTCACTCCCCTGCGGATTCAGCATCACTCCATCGGGCAGCGCCGAGCGGATCTTATGCTCCCAATCCGCAAACGCACCGCTCGCCGGCGTCTTGATCAGGATGCGATCCACGCGCCCCTGCTTGCCGGTAGCTCGCTGCGCCGCTCCCATATCCATCAGCACCGCGTCTCCGCTCATCTTGTCTGAATCAGGAATCAACCCGCGCACCGTGTACTTACGCGCCTGGTCGTTGATCAGCAGTTCTATCTGTTCTCCAACCGCTTTGCCAAGCCCGCGCGTCGCCCAAATTGCATCCTCGTCGTTGATGTGCCGGAAGCTGTCTTTCAGCTCTGCATCATCCAGCGTTCCAGTTCCTTGGCTGTTTGCCTCGCCCACAAAATCGATGCCGATCAAGGGCACGGTCTCGCCACTCGACGTCACGGTCGCGTGGTCCTCGATACGCGGGCTCACCCTCAGCGCAAACGGCAACGTCGCCATGCGCGCCACCACGGACTCCGGCACGCCGCCCGCGGCTGTCACTTCCAGATCGTTCTTCCCCGTGAGCGTCTCCATCGACGAGCGGAACGACCCCGCCGCGGCATCGCCAGCAAGATCAATCGCCACCACCGCCGCATCGCCCAGCGCCACCGCGAACACAATCAGCAGCGCGCGCCCTGGCTGCCGGAACAGCGGGCGCAGAATCAAGCGATAGAGCAGCACCAGCCTTCCCATCTCAGGCCGACTCCGGCACAATGCGTCCGTCGCGCATCCGCACCACGCGGTCAGAGATCGCCGCGGCTTCCGCGCTGTGCGTCGCCATCAAAATCGTCACGTTGTGGTCCGTACAAATGCGCCGCAGTAATTCGAGGATGGCGTTCCCCGTCGCCGTGTCCAGGTTGCCTGTGGGCTCATCGGCCAGCACAAGCCGCGGCCCGTGGACCAGCGCCCGCGCAATCGCCACCCGCTGCATCTGTCCTCCGCTGAGCTGGTGCGTCATACGAAGCGCAAAGTCTGCAAGCCCCACGCTCGCCAGTCGCTCCATCGCCACCGGCCGCGGGCTCGCGTGTCCTGCCAGAAGCAGCGGAACTTCCACGTTTTCCACCACGCTCAGCGTGTTCAGCAATTGAAACGATTGGAAGACGAAGCCCACCTTCTCGCGCCGCAGCTTCGTCAATCCGGCATCGTTGAGCGCGTCGGTCGCCATGCCATCCAGGCGCACGTGCCCGGCGGTTGGAAAATCCATCGCGCCCGCCAGGTGCAGAAGCGTCGACTTCCCACAACCGCTGCGCCCGACCAGCGCGAAAAAGCGCCCTGCGCCCACTTCGAGCGACACGTCATTGAGCGCGAGCACGCGCTCGCTTTCCGTCGCATATTCCTTTGTCACATGTTCAATCGAGAGCAGCGGCGGCTCTTCATCCGCGCGTACCGCCGCCGGTGAACCTGTCTCGTCAACGCTCATTCTGTTCAAGATTCATTGGATGGGATCCGTCGTCAAGCAGGCTCTAAATTCACGGCAATTTGGCGACATCAAAATCTCTACTCGGCTTTACCGTGATCCACAGCAGGACCGGCAGGCCAGGAGGGCTCACAACCTGTAAGCCTTCCTGACCAGCCCTACGGTCAAATCCCGCGCCACCTCAACCGCCTCGTCCTCATCCAGCCGATGCTCCGCTACCAGCCGTCCCAGGAACCCCGCATCGATCCTGCGCGAAACATCATGCCGCGCCGGAATCGACAGGAACGCGCGCGTGTCGTCGTTGAACCCCACCGTGTTGTAAAAGCCGGCCGTCTCCGTGGCCGTCTCGCGGAACCGCCGCATCCCCTCCGGGCTATCCAGAAACCACCACGGCGGCCCCAGTTTCAGGCACGGATAATGCCCGGCCAGGGGCGCCAGTTCCCTGCTGAAGGTCGTCTCATCCAGCGTGAAAAGAATGATTGTCAAGTTGCGCTCGTTCCCAAACCGGTTCAGCAGCGGCCGCAACGCTTCCACGTAATTTGTCGGCGCGGGGATATCCGCTCCCATGTCGCGTCCGTATCGGGCGAACAGCTGCGCGTTGTGGTTGCGCACGCTGCCCGGATGAATCTGCATCACCAGCCCATCCTCAACGCTCATGCGCGCCATCTCGGTCAGCATCTGCCCGCGAAAAATTTCCAGGTCGGCCGCATAGGCGGTCCCCTTGATCACCTGCTCGAACAGCGTTGCGGCACTGGTGTCGCCCAGGTCCTCGGTCAGCGCTGTCGGATGCCCATGGTCGGTGGCTGTCGCGCCCATCTCCTTGAAGAACTCGCGCCGTCGCGCCAGGGCCCGCAGGTATCCGCGCCACGTGAATGTGTCGTCGCCCGTCAGCGCGCCCAGCGCTCGCACATTATCGAGAAATCCGGGATGCTGCGGATCCACCACCGGGTCGGGACGAAATGTCGGCACAATCCGCGCCTTCCAACCCGAGCTTCGAATTGCTTCATGATTCGCCAGCATATCCAGCGGCGAATCCGTCGTCGCCAGCACTTCGATATTGAATCGCTCGTACAGCGCCCGCGGCAAAAACTCCTTCGACTGCAGCTTCTCCGCGATCGTGTCGTAGTAGTGCTCCGCGTTTTTCTCGCTCAGCCGCTCCGTCAGCCCAAACAGCTCCTGGAACGCGTAATCCAGCCACAGTCGCGTCGGCGTGCCGCGAAACAAGTAATAGTGGCTCGCGAAAATCCGCCAAACCTCGCGCGGCTCCTCGATCTGCTCCTCGCCAATCTCCAACTCCTCCAAACTGACGCCCTGGCTGTAGAGCATGCGGAACACGTAATGATCGGGCTGCACAAACAGCTTCACCGGGTCCGGGAACGGCTCATTGTGCGCAAACCACCGCGCCTGCGTGTGACCATGCGGACTCACGATCGGCAAGTCCTTGATCCCTTCATAGAGCCGCCGCGCTACCGCCCTTGATGCTTCATCCGCCGGAAACAGCCTGTCCTCATGGAGCAGTGCCACTTCATTCCCCCCTTCGCCGCTGCAATTCGCAAACACCAGTATCCGTCATCCACCCACCCCGGGGCATAAAGTGCAAAGCTCCTGCCTCGGCAGCTATCCTTGCAACAGCGCACTACGACTCGAAAGCAAGGACAGCGCCTTTATGAGCTCTTCGTCCGCACTCCAAGCTCCATTCCGGCTCGACAATCGCCACGCCCTCGTCACCGGCGGCGCCAGCGGCATCGGCGAAGCCACTGTGAAGGAACTCGCCCGCGCCGGCGCCCACGTCTACATCGCCGACATCAACCTCCCCGCAGCCGAAGCCCTCGCGTCCAGCCTTGACTCCGCCCAGGCCATCCGTCTCGACGTCACCAGCCCCGATTCCATCGCCACCGCCGTTGCCCAGGTCCCGCGCCTCGACATACTCGTCAACAACGCCGGCATCGGTCACGTCGGTTCCATTGAAACCACCGAGCCCGAGGACTTCGACCGCCTCCTCAACGTCAACGTGCGCTCCGTCTACCTCGTAACCCGCGCCTTTATGCCTCTGCTCTTGAAGGCAGGTCCGGGCTTCAGCCCGGACAATCCCGGCGCTCAGAGCCAGGGGGCTTTAGCCCCTGAGGGACACGTCGGCGCAATCGTGAACATCTGTTCGGTCGCTGCCCAGGTGGGCATCAAGCAGCGCTTCGCCTACTGCACCAGCAAAGGCGCGGTACTTGCCATGACCCGCCAGATCGCCGTCGAATACCCCAGGACCCTGCGCGTCAACGCCATCTGTCCCGGCACCGTCGAGACCCCCTTCGTCGAGGGCTACCTCGAGAAATTTCACAAGGACAACAAGGAAGAAACCCGCGCCCAACTCCGCGCCCGCCAGCCGATTGGCCGCCTGGGCCGTCCTGAAGAAGTCGCCTCCATGGTCCGCTACCTCGCCTCCGACGAAGCCGCCTTCATCTCCGGCGCCGCCATGGCCATCGACGGCGGCTGGACCGCCGCCTGACGCACCGAACCCGGGTGCTCCATCCTAAAGTCCTGTCGTTTTGGGGTGGGGACTGACTCCGCTAACGCGCCAACCGCGCTAACTCCGCCAAGGATTCCCCATGAAGCTCGTTTCCTACTCCGCCTCCGACAACCAGGTGCGCCCCGGCGCCCTGCTCGCCAACAACACTGTCCTGGCTCTCGGCGAAACTTACCGCGACGCGCTCGGCGTCATCGAGGCCGGCCTCACTGTCGTCCCCAACAGCCCCACTCTGCCCCTTGACTCCGTCTGCCTTCACGCGCCGCTACCCAATCCCCCCCGCATCTTTGCCATCGGCCTCAATTACCGCGATCACGCGCGGGAGTCCGGAATGGAGCTCCCCACCACTCCCGTCGTCTTCTTCAAGCTCACCACCGCCGTCGTTGGGCCGGGCGACCCCATCGTCCTCCCTCGCAACTCCACCCAGCCCGACTACGAAGCCGAGTTCGCCTTCGTCATCGGACGCGGCGGCTACCGTATCCCCGCCAGCGCCTGGCGCGACCACGTGTACGGCTACACCATCGTCAACGACATCTCCGCCCGCGATGTCCAGTTCGCCTCCACGCAATGGTCCATGTCGAAGAGCTTTCCCACCTTCTGTCCTCTCGGCCCCGCCATCGTCACGGCCGACGAGGTCGCCGACCCCCACAACCTCCAGATCTCCCTCACCATCAACGGCGAAACCCTGCAGAACTCCAACACCCGCGAACTTGTCTTCAAGATTCCCGAACTCATCGAATACCTCTCGTCCATCACGCCCCTGCTTCCCGGCGACATCATCTCCACCGGCACCCCTCCCGGCGTTGGCCTGGGCAGAAACCCGAAGCGCTGGCTCAAACCCGGCGAGACCGTCACCGTCACCGTCGAAGGCCTGGGCTCCCTCACCAACCCCGTAGTAGCCGAATAAACAACAGGGCCGGCGTCTCAATCCGCCGGCCCCGCATCCCACCACTGACCACCGACCACCGACCACCGACCACTGACCACTGACCACTGACCACTGACCACTGACCACTAGCCTCTCGCCACCCCCGGCTCCGCCGCAATCTCCTCCTCATCCGGCCGGGCCGCCAGCCACGCATAAAGCGCCACCCCCACAAAACACAACACGGGCACGAAATACGAGACGGCCACACCCGCCATATCGGCCACCTTTCCCATCAACGGCGGAACGGCCGCCCCGCCCACAATGGACATCACGATAAACGCTCCACCGGTCTTGGTCTTCGTGCCCAGCCCGTTTACCCCCAGCGCAAAAATGGTGGGATACATCATCGACATGAAGAAGCTCACCGCGATCAGGCAGCCCACTCCCAGCCACCCGGGCCTCAACACGGCAAGCGTGCAAACCACCGCGTTGATGGCTCCAAACAAGCCCAGCAGCTTCGCCGCGTGTACGTGGCGCAGCAGCCATGTGGACACAAACCGCCCGGTGGTAAACGCCACCAGCGACGCCGTCAGCCAATACCCCGCATTCCGTTCGCCCAGGCCCGTGTAGCCCTGCACGTAAGGAATCTGCCAGCTCCACGCACCCACCTGCGCGCCCACGTACAGAAACTGCGCCACCACGGCAAACACAAAGTGCTTTCGCGCCCACAGCGGCTTCGACGTGTCGTGCTCCAGGGTGTTGCGCGAGTAGTCCATGCCGGTGTGCGGAAACGCGGTCCGCGCAATCAGCACCGCCCAAAGCAGCACCAGCGTTCCCAGCACCAGGTAAGGAACCACCACCCGCAGCGTCTCGCCTTTCAAATACGCCGCGTACGTCCCGGCCGCCTGCAACGCCGATACCTGTTGGGGCTTGAGTTCGACTCCCGAAAAAATAAACCGGCTCCCGATCAGAACCGCCGTAATGCTCCCCAGCGGATTAAACGCCTGCGACAGGTTCACCCTTTGCGCCGCCGTCTCCGGATCGCCGATCTGGATAATGAACGGGCTCGCTCCCGTCTCCAGAAAAGCCAGCCCGCTCGCAATCACAAACAGCGCGGTCAAAAAGAACCAGTACTGCCCCACGTGCGCTGCGGGGTAAAACAGGATGCACCCCGCGCCATACAAACACAGGCCAATCAGGATCCCGGTCTTGTAGCCCGCCCTGCGCATGATCATCCCGGCCGGCAGCGCCAGAAAGAAATACCCCATGTAAAACGCGAACTGAACCAGCCCCGCCTGCAGCCGGTTAATCTCAAACGACTTCATGAACTGCCGGATCAGAATGTCGTTAAAGTTATTGGGAATCGCCCACAGGAAAAACAGCGCAGTCACCAGCACAAAGGGCAGCATCCGCCCCGCCGGCACCAGCGGTGCATGCGCGGCCCGCCCGCTCCGCGTCGAACTCACGATCGGCCCAGTATGCAAAGCAGATCCTTCTTCCTCAGCCCGGCACTCACCCTGCCCAGCTGTTTTCCGCACGGCGCTTATCCATCACGCCGCCATAGAGATTTTTCACCGTACGCACCGTTCTACCCAATCCAACCGCCCGCTGGCAAACTTCATGCTCTTCCGAGCCCATTCAGCACGACCAGTGGGATAGCACGAACCGCCGCTAGCCCCGCTTCCCCCCAACGCGCCATAATCCAAGTGTTATGACCTTAACCGGCACATCCTTCCTCGGCACTCATCGCGGTTCTCAGACGGATTCCGTCTTCCACGCCCAAAATCCCGCCACCGGCGAGCAACTGGCCCCGGCCTACCATTCCGCAGACCTCGCCGAACTCGACCAAGCCGCCAATCAAGCCGCGGCAGCCGTCCCTTCCTACAGGCAGCTTTCCGGCGCAAAGCGAGCCGCGTTCCTTCGCCGCATCGCCGACGCCCTCGATGCCCACAAGCAGGAGTTAGCCGAGCGCGCCAACCTCGAAACCGCGCTCCCTATGCCGCGCCTCACCGGCGAAGTTGCGCGCACCAGCAATCAGCTCCGCTTGTTCGCCTCGGTCGTGGAGGAAGGCTCCTGGGTCAACGCCCGCATCGACCCCGCGCTGCCCGACCGCCAGCCCCTGCCGCGCCCCGACATCCGCTCCATGCTGCGCCCACTCGGCCCTGTCGTCGTCTTCGGCGCCAGCAACTTCCCTTTCGCTTTCTCCGTCGCCGGCGGAGACACCGCCTCCGCCCTCGCCGCCGGATGCCCCGTCATCGTCAAAGCCCATTCCGCACACCCCGCCACCAGCGAGATGGTCGCGTCTCTCATCACCGATGCTGTCGCCGCCGAGTCCCTGCATCCCGGCACATTCACCATGCTCTACGACGCCGGCATCGAGATCGGCGCCGCGCTCGTCCAGCATCCCAGCGTCGCCGCCGTCGCTTTCACCGGCTCCCTGCGAGCCGGCCGCGCCCTCATGGACCTGGCCGCCGCCCGCCCCAGTCCCATCCCCTGCTTCACCGAGATGTCCAGCGGCAACCCGGTTTTCGTCCTTCCCTCCGCCGTCAAAGAGGGTCCGGAGGACCTGGCGAAACGTCTTTTCGGCTCCTTCACCCTCGGCGCGGGGCAGTTCTGCACCAAACCCGGCATCGTCCTTGTTCCGGAAACTCCGGGAGCCCAACCCTTCTTCGACGAACTGAAATCCCTGGTCGAACAATCACCGTCCTTCCATCTCCTCACCGCGGGCATCGCCAAAACCTACACCAGTTCCACCGCGCAACGTTCCGCTCACATTCCGCTGGCCGCCTCCTCCTCCATGCCCATGCCGCACGCGGGCAACGCCGCCAACGCGCAGCTTTTCGCGGTCTGCCTCGATCAGTTCGTGGACCAGCCAGAACTTGCCGACGAGATCTTCGGCCCCGATACCCTGCTCGTTCACTGCGGAACCGCCCAGGACTACGCCCGCGCCGCCCAGGCGCTCTCCGGCCACCTCACCGCCACTGTTCTCGGCAACGAAGAAGACCTCGTCGCTCACCGCGACCTTATCCAGATCCTCGAGCAGAAAGCCGGCCGCGTCCTCATCAACGGCTTCCCCACCGGCGTTGAAGTCACCCATGCCATGGTGCACGGCGGTCCGTACCCCAGCACCTCCGACCCGCGCTTCACCTCGGTTGGCACGCTGGCCCTCTATCGCTTCGCCCGGCCCGTCTGCTACCAGAACTTCCCCCAGCCATTGCTTCCACCCGAACTGCAGGACAGCAACCCCCTCAGCATCCGCCGCCTCCGCGACGGCAAACCCGAAGAGACCACAAGCGCGTAGAGTCCCTGCGCTATACTCGCTCCGCAGGAGGCTTCCCCCTAATGACCCTTGGCACAACCCCCATCCTTCTGGCAGCCCAGGTCGTCGTCAAAAACATTGAGGCTCTCGGACTGGCTGCGTCGAATCGCGACTACAGCAAATTGACCCTGGGCGAAACCGAGGTCGAAAACCGCTTCGCCGCACTCGACGCCGGACATACGCAGGCAAATCAGTCAGGCGACCTCAACACCTACTCCCTGCTTGACGCTCCTTCCATCAAGGCCGCCGCGGCATTGGTCGCTCAGCACAAGGCCGGCAATTGCGAGGAGCAATCCGCCCTGGCATTTGACATGCTCGCCAAGCTGGGAATCCGGCCCTTGGAGTTGATGGGAGTCTACCTTCAGGATCATGTGCTGGTGGTGGCAGGCCGCATCGCCGGAACGCCCATGACACCTGCGGCCTGGAACTGGGACGCAGTCGTGTGCGACCCGTGGGCCAAACGCGCCTACTTCGCAACCTCCCTCGCAGACGAAATGCAGACCATCAAAAGCGTCACCAAGGGGGAAACCAGGATGTCACAAAAGTTCGAGCTCAAGCCTCACGCAGCCTGGTAGAGCGAATCACTGATGGACTGCGCAGATCCCCGACTATCGGTCGGAAGAGTCTCCCCGTTTCCTGTTTGCATTGCGACTCTGCAGTAGACTAGACTTGGTCTAGTCAGGAAAAGAGCCATGCCCACAGTCAACATTTACGACGCCAAGACCCAACTATCCAAGCTCGTCGACACGGCCGCTTCCGGATCGGATGTAATCATTGCGCGCAACGGCAAACCTGTCGCACGAATCACTGCGCTTGAGCAGGTTAAGCAGCCGCGCTATCGTCTCGGGCTGCTGGAAGGTGAAGAAGGCTGGCTAGCCGACGACTTCGACGCACCGCTTGCCCCGCAGGTTCTCGCCGAATTTGAAGGGGAATAATGCGCCTGCTGCTCGACACTCACATCTTCTATTGGTCCGTTTACAACCGCAGCCGCCTCGCGAAGGAGGCGCTCGAGACAATCCTGCGGGCCGAGGCCGTCTTTGTCTCCGCGGTCAGCATTTGGGAGATGGCAGTGAAAGTCCGACTTGGAAAGATGAATGGCGATCCTGCCAGACTCGCGAATTACATAGCGGAATCGGGCTTCACCGAACTTCCAGTGTGGTCAAGGCATGCCAAACTGGTGGCGACTCTGCCACTGCACCACACGGATCCGTTCGACCGGCTGCTAATCGCGCAAGCCTTCAGTGAGCCGCTTCACCTTCTCACCGCCGACGCGATGCTCAAGGCGTACAGCGAACTAGTGATCTGCGTGTGAGCCCTTGACCACTGCTGTCTGGTCTGTTCAGAGCACCTTCGCCAGCCACTTCCCGGTGTGCGAGTGCAGGTTTCCCGCAATCTCTTCGGGCGTGCCGGCCCCCACCACGCGACCGCCGCCGTCGCCGCCTTCAGGCCCCATGTCAATCACCCAGTCCGCGCTCTTGATCACGTCCAGGTTGTGTTCGATCACCACCAGGGATCCGCCCCCATCGATCAGCTTTTTAAACGCCGTCAGCAGCTTCGACACATCGTCAAAATGCAGTCCCGTGGTCGGCTCATCCAGGATGTAAAGCACCCGGCTCGCCTGCGATGGCTTCGCATTCGCATTCGCGCTCCGCACCTGCGCCAAATGCGCCGCCAGCTTCACTCTCTGCGCCTCTCCACCCGACAAAGTCGTTGCGCTCTGTCCCAGCCGCAGATACCCCAGTCCCACCTCGTCCAGCACCGCGAGCTTTTCCAGCAACCGCGTCTGCCCTGCAAAAAACCGCAGCGCCTCTTTCACCGTCATCTGCAGCACTTCGTGGATATTCTTTCCCTTGTACTGCACCTCCAGGATCCGCGGCTGGTATCGCGTCCCCCGGCAGTCTTCGCACGGCAGTTCCACGTCCGCCAGGAACTGCATCTCCACCGTAACCGTCCCGTCGCCTTCGCACGTGTTGCAGCGCCCGCCCGGCACATTGAAAGAGAAATGACCCGGCGTGAGCGACATCCGCTTGGCTTCCGGCTGAGCCGCAAACAGCTCCCGCACCAAATCAAACGCCTTCAAATAAGTCACAGGATTCGACCGTGGCGTCCGTCCAATCGGCGTCTGGTCCACCATCACCACGTCGTTCAGGCGCTCCACGCCCGTCAGCGACTTGAAGACGCCGGACGGATCGCTGCCATCGGTCTGGCCCAGCGCACGCGCCACGGCGCGGTATAAAACCTGGTGAACCAGCGACGATTTTCCGGAGCCGGACACACCCGTAATCGCCACCAGCAGGCCCAGCGGAATCTCCACATCCACGCCGCGCAGGTTATTGGCGAATGCGCCCTTCAGCACCAGCTTCTCGCGACCGGGCTCGCGGCGGCGCGTCGGTACGGGAATCGTAATCTGCCCCGACAAGTACCGCCCCGTAAGCGAGTGCGGATTGGCTTCGATCTCGGCCAGCACACCCTCCGCCAGGATCTTGCCCCCAAATTCGCCCGCTCCCGGTCCCAGGTCCAGCAGGTGGTCGGCAGCCCGCAGCACGTCGGCATCGTGCTCCACCACCACAATCGTGTTTCCCAGGTCGCGCAACTGTTCGAGGATACGGATCAAGCGTGCGGTATCGCGCGTGTGCAGGCCAATCGACGGCTCGTCAAGCACGTAAAGCGTGCCCACCAGGCGCGAACCTAGCGACGTGGCCAGCTGAATCCGCTGCGCCTCCCCGCCGCTCAAGGTGGAAGCCAGCCGATCCAGCGTCAGGTACTCCAGGCCCACCGCGTCGAGGAACGTCAGCCGCTGTTGCACCTCCTCGAGGATCGATCCGGCAATCTCCTCCTGCATCGGCGTCAGCTTCAATCCCGTAAAAAAGTTCTTGGCCTTCGCGATCGTCAGGGCCGTTGCCTGGCAAATATTCAGTCCGTTCAGCCGCACCGCCCGCGCCTCGGCCCGCAGCCGCTGCCCTCGGCACTCGGGACACTCCGCATACCCGCGATACTTCGACAGCATCACGCGCACATGCAGCTTGTACTTCTTGCGCTCCATTTGCGCGAAGAACCCGAACACGCCCTCAAAAGCGCCCTTGCCGCGCAGTAAGATCTCGCGCGCCGCCTCGGTCATCTCCCGCCACGGCACGTCCATCGGCACGCCCAACGAAGCCGCCTGCTTCTTCAATTCCGTAAACCACGAGCGATACTTCGGCCGGTTCCACGGGTCGATCGCACCCTCATTCAGCGTGAGACCCTTGTCGGGAATCACCAGGTTCAGATCGAAGTCCACCGTGTTGCCGAACCCCTGGCAGCGCGGGCACGCACCAAACGGATTGTTGAAGCTGAACAGCCGCGGCTCCGGCTCGCGTCCCGGCCGATGGCAATTGGCGCATTCAAATGCCGCCGAAAACCGCCAGCTCCGCGGCTCTGCCTGCGCGGCCGCGTCGTCACCCCGCACAGCTTCTTCAAAAATCACCTCGCCCGCTTCGCGATAAGCAATCTCCGCCGCATCCACAATTCGCGCCCGGTTCTCTTCCGAGACCGCGATGCGGTCCACCAGCACAAACACCGGCAACGTAAAGTCGAGATCGAGCAACGACTCCGGTGTCGAAAATTCGAAGATCTTTCCCCGCTGATACAGCCGGTTGAACCCGCCGCCCCGTAGTTCCACCAGCCGTGCCTTCAGCGAGTCCGTCATCGGCGATTCCACCGCCGCCTTCGCGGCGGCCTTGGCCGCCGCACCCGCTTCGCGCTTGGTCTTCTTCGCGGGCTTGGCAGCATCCTCTTTCGGAGCCTCGTGTTTTACGGGAAACAACACATTGAGCCGCGTGCCCTCGCCCAGCGCCAGCGTAGCCTCGGCAATCTCGTCCATCGAGTCGCGCCGCACCAGCCCGTCGCAGTAAATGCAATGCACCGTCCCGGTGCGCGCATACAGCAGCCGCAGGTAGTCGTAGATCTCCGTCGCCGTGGCCACCGTCGACCGCGGATTCCGCGTGGTGTTCTTCTGCTTGATCGCGATGGCCGGCGCCAGCCCGTCGATCTCGTCCACGTCCGGCTTTTCAATGCGCTCCAGAAACTGCCGCGCATACGCGCTCAGCGACTCCACGTACCGCCGCTGTCCCTCCGCGTAAATGGTGTCGAAGGCCAGCGAAGACTTCCCCGACCCCGACACCCCGCTGACTACCGTCAGCTTCCCATGAGGAATCTCGCAGGAGATATTTTTCAGATTATGCGTCCGCGCCCCGCGGATCACGATTGCGTCATTGGGAGAAGTCAAGAGAAAGAGTCCCTTAAGAATTCGACCCACTCATGCACTGCCCCTCAGTGAGGGTCAGGACACAATGGTCCATTCTTTATTATAGGCGGGCAGCCGGGTGCCGGGTTCCCCAAATCCTGCCCTGAGCTGTCGAAGAGTCTCCTGGTGTCGGAGTCCTGGGTGAGAGGCAAATTGGCGCGACAATCCCGGTAATTTTCCGGTCCTTCTGGTCGCGGACTAAGACGTAGCCGTACTCTACGATCGTCGGAATAGCGTCGAAGAGGGTCCGATTAGAATCGATCACCCTGACATCCTCACGACAGTCGACTACGGTTTCGCACGTGCATCCCATTGCGACTTTCGATCCGATGGATTTCCAAGTGACTACGCCTTTAACCTCTCTTTCCCCCTGCATCACGGGGAGTTGTGAAAAGTCATGTTTCAGAAGCAGGCTCACTGCCTTCATTAACGAATCGCCTTGGTTTACCGAAATGATCTTCTTGTTCGCCGCTGGCATTCGTCCGATGCGAAATGTTGGGTCGTCTATAGCGGAAGTTAGGGAACTGTCTTCACCCACTGCACTGTCCGGGTCGGTTGAGGTAGGGGCGGACTCTACTTGTTCTTCGGCTTGCTCAATCGCTGACGGGGTACTTTCGAGAATCGAACCGGCATCAGAATTCAGATCGGTTAGTGATTCGATTTCGTTCTCGCCGAAAACGGAAACTTGCCCTTGTAAACCGGAGCCGGATTTCAAGCGAAGACGAAGTGGTCCATCGATCCAAGCAGTTTCAAAATCTGGGTCAGTCTCTAGGTCCAAGGAGTCAAGGATGTTTCTAATTGACTGAATCTTTACGGCTCCTCGTCTTTCCGCCCCAAAATGACGAAGAAAATCGCGAACAGTAATTCGGTTAATCCGGTGACCTTCTTTGAGTCGTTGAGCGGCTGATACGATCCTTTCCGGAATATCCATTACAGTTACATTCCTTAAAAAAAAAGACAATTTGTAAAGGGCAGTTTTTAGCTTAACCCATTTTGACAAATCGTCCGTCGGGCGTCCCTAGAGTCACTTCCACCAAACGACTGACAAGGCCAGACTCCGACCTGGTAGCAGTCTCCAGGCGTTCCTTTGTGCTCATCTGCGGGCCCGATTTCAGTTGAACTAGTTACCCTGCTGCGAATTGCTGGACCACTTTTTTGGTCTCTCCTGGAACATGCCATGTTACCACCCACACGCGAACGACTGTGATGAAAAGTCAGTAACGCACTTGCGATTTCCCATAACCCATGCTAAAAACAATCCAAGCGATGAAACGCCGCACCCAATCCGCACTTTCTCTCGTGGCGTCCAGGCTCTCCGCCTGTTGTTGTCGCTAGTCTTTCCTCCCGGTTCTGCAAAGAGCCTCTAGTTCCCTTTCAAACAATCCAAAACTCCGGAGCATTCGCGTATGCCGCAGTCTCCTCGCTCGTTCACTTCGCGCGTTTCTGTCGACACCTGGGCCGTGCTTCTCGCCTTGCTGGCGGCGTTGCTCATTCGCACCGGCGTCATCAAAGCCGTTCTCTGGTAGAGCCACGAAAGGAAATCCACGTCATGGCCGATTCGATTGCCGCCGACACGATCGCTCGCCCCCAGTCGCGCCCCCTCGCAACCCCGGTGCGCTTTCTCGCCCTCGTCCCCGGCGTGCTTCTCCTGTTCGCGGTGGGATACGCCGGAAAATGGATCGAGCAATTCATTGCCCGCTACGGCAAGTCTCATCACGTCGTCCTGCCCAATATCGAATACGTCCTGTGGGCCATCCTCATCGGACTCGTCATCTCCAACACCATCGGCGTGCCCGCAGTCTTTCGCAGCGGCGTGGCCACCTACGAGTTCTGGTTGAAGGCCGGCATCGTGCTCCTCGGCGCGCGGTTCCTGCTAGCCGATGTGTTGCGTCTCGGCGGCATTTCCCTCGGCCTGGTCTTCATCGAAATCGCCCTGTCCCTTGTCTTCATGACGCTCCTCGGGCGTGCATTCAAGCTCCGTCCCAAGCTCATCACGCTGCTCGCCGTCGGATCCTCCATCTGCGGCGTCTCCGCCATCATCGCAACCCAGGGCGCCATCGATGCCGACGAGGAAGATTCGTCGTACGCCATCGCGGCCATCCTGGCTCTCGGAGCCATTTCCCTGTTCGTCTTCCCGCTCATCGGCCACAGCCTCCATCTCAGCGATCATGGCTACGGATTGTGGGCCGGACTCGCCGTCGACAACACTGCCGAGGCTTCCGCCGCAGGCGCGCTCTACTCTGACGCCGCCGGCAAGGTCGCCGTCCTTGCCAAGACCTGCCGCAACGCCATGATCGGATTCGTGGTGCTCGGCTACGCCCTCTACTGGGCCGCCCAGGGGCAGGCCGCCAAGGTCAGCAACAAGGCCGCATTTTTGTGGAACAAGTTCCCCAAGTTCGTCCTCGGCTTCCTGCTCATCTCCATCCTGGCCTCGGTCGGATTCTTCGCCAAGCCGCAGATCGCGGCCATCGGCAACCTGTCGCGATGGGCATTTCTATTAACCTTTGCGGGCGTCGGTCTCAGGACCAACCTGCGCGACCTTGGCAAGCAGGGCGTACGGCCGTTTCTCGTCGGGGCCATCGGGGAGATCGCCATCGCCTCGCTCACCCTCGGCCTGGTCTACGGCGCAACCCGTTTCTTTCAATTTTGAACGACGCAACGCCCGGCGATTCACAATCCACGATCCCGTGAAGAGTTGGGCAACTCAGGGCACCGGTGGCGAAGTGGCTAACGCTCAGGTCTGCAAAACCTGCATTCGCGGGTTCAAATCCCGCCCGGTGCTCCAATCCATCGACAGCCGCCAACCGGAACCTCAATCACCTTGGCTCCGCAACCGACAGGCTGAAAAGAGAAGCCGGCCGAATCTCCCGATCCGGCCGGCTTTTTATCCTTTTGCTATTCCCGTTACTAAGGCCCCGGTACAAAGGTGTACAACTTCGCGCTCGCTGGACTGGTCCGGTACCCAGGCGCCACCACCACCGCCATCACCAGTTCCGAACCGCTCACGTTGATGGGACCTGTGTACAGAATCCCGTCATCGGCAGGCGACGATCCATCCGTGGTGTAGTAGATCTTCGCTCCAGCAATCGAGCTCGTCAGCATCAGCGTTTGCGGAGTGCTGTAGGTCCCCCCGGGCAGCGTGAAATACGGCGACGCCGCTACCGGCTGGGTGGTGAATTTGTACGCCTTCGCACTTACCGGGCTCGGCCGGTATCCCGTGGCCATGGCCACCGCTTGAACCAACTCGGTCGATGCCACCGTGATGGGCCCCGTATACGGAGTGGACGCAGCACTGGGCGACGTTCCGTCGGTCGTGTAGTAAGTCACCGCTCCCGGAGTGGTGTCGCTGAGCCACAGTGTTTGCGGAGTATCGTACGTCCCGCCCGCCAGGCTGAAGTAAGGTGCCGCGGCAGCCGGCTCCGGTGCATAGACATAGGCCTTGGAGCTGATCGGACTCTGCGAGTAGCCGGGTGCCAGCGCAATCGCCTCCACCAGGCCCGAATGGTCAATCGTGATTCCGTCGTCGTAAACAGCCGACGCCGTCGTCGGAGTCGATCCCGCGGGCGTGTAGGTGTAGTGAATCACAGCGCCCGGCGTTGTATCCGTCAGGTGCAGCGTTTGCGTCGACGGGTACGTACCACCCGCCAGGGTAAAGTAGGGCGCGGATGCCGCCGGGCCCACCGTAAAAGTCTGCGCACTCTGAGAGCTTCCACCCGGCGACGGATTGACCACCGTGATCGAGAACGCCCCTGCTGTGGTCAGATCGCCCATCGGAATCAGCGCCTGCAATTGGCTGCTGCTCACGAAAATGGTCGACAGGCCTGCGCCGTTCCATTCGATGGTTGACCCCGAAACAAATCCCGAACCGCTCACGGTGACAACAAGCGCGGCATGTCCAGCGGTGGCGCCGGCAGGTGAGATCGACGACAATCCGGGAGCACCATCTTCCCCGTCGAACGCGTGCGTACCGGAAAATGGAGCTCCGTTCGCGATTGCGGGGACCAACGTCCCGCAGATTACCAAGGCAGAAAAAAGTCGTGCAGAAGGAGTCATCTGGCCCTTGTTCCTTTCCAGGCGAACTCCAGTTTCAACGAATAGGGCAAAGCGCTGCTTGCTCAGAATCAAGTAGCGTCGCATCACGTCATTACGAATTCCCCACACTTGATCTCTGTGCTTGCTGTCCGCGCACCGCATTCAAGCAGGAACCCCGGGGCAAACCAGGCAGAATCAACTCTCGCTTTACTCCCTGCGTGATTACCGGATCGACGTCCCAAAAGTTCCCACGCAGACTCTTGATCCCCTGAAGCATGCTTTCGGACGCCGAAATTCAGACAAATTTCCGCACCCTGCGACAGCGCATTCGTCCATCAGTCATTCAGGTGCCGCCGCAAATCGTCGGGGTGATTGCAATGGGTCATCGCCGTCTCCCGCGCAACGCGCCCCGACCGAACCAACTCGGCCAGCGACTGCTCCATCGTCTGCATCCCTTCGCCCCGCCCCATCTCGATATTCGCGCGTAGCTGGTGATCGTCGCCGCGGCGAATCACGTTGCGCGTGGCCCCGGTTGCCAGCAGAATCTCCACCGCCGGGTACCGCCCCACGCCGCTCGCAGCCGGCACCAGCTTTTGCGAAATGATCGCCAGCAGCGCCAGCGACAACTGTTGCCGGATCTGGCTCTGAAATCCCGCGGGAAACGTATCCAGGATCCGCGACACCGTTTGCGCCGCGTCATTGGTATGCAGCGACGAGAGCACCAGGTGCCCCGTCTCCGCAGCCGTCAACGCCATCGCCATCGTCTCGCTGTCGCGCATCTCCCCCACCAGGATCACGTCCGGATCCTGCCGAAGCACCGCGCGCACCGCATGCGCAAAACTCAGCGTGTCGTATCCCAGCTCAATCTGTTCCACCAGCGACCTGCGATTGCAGTGCTGGTACTCCACCGGATCTTCAATCGTGATGATATGGTCGCAGCGGTTCCCGTTGATGCGGTCAATCAGCGCCGCCATCGTCGACGATTTGCCGCAGCCCGTCGCCCCCGTCAGCAGAATCAGTCCCTGCCGCCGTTCCGTCAACGCACTCAGCGACAAAGGCAGATGCAGCGACTCGAGCGACGGAATCTGCACCGGCAAAAGCCGTATCGCCGCCGCCAGCGTTCCCCGCTGAAAGTGCAAATTCGCCCGAAACCGCGCCGTCGTCCCCCGCACAAAACAAAAGTCCATGCACTTGCGTTCCTGCAGCTCTCCCAGCTGCGTCGCGCTCAGCAACGGAATCAGCAAACTGCGAATGTTCTCCGCAGACAACACCGGCCCCGCGTCGATCACCAGCGACCCGTTCACCCGAAACGTCGCCGGAGAACCGGTAACGAGTAAAAGGTCCGACGCGTGACGCTGCAGAGCATTGGTCAACAGGTGGTCGATCGACCGCTTCTCTTCGGACTTAACCACCGCCACCGAGCGATTAAGCTGATCCACGATGCGCGCAAGCTCATTCTCTGGTTCTTCCATCAATAATTCCGATTTCCCGGCCCCAGGACCCGCGAACGAATGTCTCTTTCAATTAGACGTCAAAAAGCCTCTGCCGCTCAATTCCGGAGCACGCGGCGCACCTGTCTCGATTCCACGAATGAGCCCTCTCCGTCGCCACACAGCAATTCGCACCGCGAAGATCACTTCGCAGCGGCGGATAGCAGCGTAGTTCATTCTGGATTTCAAAAAGGGAGAGAGGAAGGCTCCGTGCGCTCCAGCAGCAACCCAAAATGGCTGGTCAGGTCTCATCCTCGAACGATGAGACCTGCTGCCATTCGCTCGCCGCATACCCCTATACGGTTCGCTCGAAAACCACGCAGACCCAGGGAGGTGAAGCACTACATCCCGGAGCATAGCGCCGACCAAAAATAAAAGTGTCGAGTTCTTGTCAAATCCCTGTCAGGTTTCTGTCCTTATACAAACCACCACGCCACCCCCTCACGCCTCGCGCAAAAACTCCGTCCGATACTTCCCCGCCAGCTCCCCGGCCTTCTTCCGAAACTCCATCTCGCCCGCCTCATCCAGCGGCGGCGGCGCTTCAGTCCGCGT
The DNA here is from genome assembly GCA_963744185.1 of uncultured Acidobacteriota bacterium. Lineage (GTDB taxonomy): Bacteria > Acidobacteriota > Terriglobia > Terriglobales > Acidobacteriaceae > Telmatobacter. The sequence continues at coordinate 169,776 of CAVUSR010000010.1, forward strand.
CGCCACCGCAACCCCCACCTGCGCAAAAAACTCCTCTTGCCCCGCCGGTGCACAGATGCACAACATCCGCACCGGCTTGTCGCTCACGTTATGAAACTGGTGCGGCGCATTGGCCGGAATGTGCACCGTATCGCCCGCCTTCACCCGCGACTTCACCCCGCGGAACGTCGCCTCCATCTCGCCCTCCAGCAGAATGAACGTCTCCTCAAAATCGTGCCGGTGCGGCGGCGGCCCTCCCCCCGGCGGAACGTGCATGTCGATCAGGCAGAATCGCCCCGCCGTGTCCCGCGCGCTCAACAGCGTCGTGTACGTGTCCCCCACCAAACCGATGTGCGCCCGCCCGTCCTCGTCGGCCCGCGCCACCACCAGGTGCCTCCCCAAGTCATCCGCCGGAATCCCGCTCCCTGCTGACCCGTCCTTCCGCTCCTCACCCATCAACCCCTCCTCACTCCCTTGCTGAATACAATCGATTCTGCCACTCGGCTCAACGCCGTCGCCAGCCGACACAGCTTCTGATCCCCAACGCAATTAAACAGATCGAGCAGTGCCATGGTCACTCACCGCAACTGCCGGGCGAGCGGTCGCTCACCAGGTTCGAATTCCCGCGCGCCGTCATCCGGTCACGCATCGGGAGGACTTGCGGTTGCCTCTGAAACTCCCGCACGAGCGACGAGCGAGTTAGCGATAACGCATCAACTCAAATGGATCAATGACGCAAAGCGCGTTTTTCAGGATTAATCCCGGCAATCGCGGTTTGCCCAGATGGCGACAACGGACAGTCAGAGGCACCTGTCCGACACAGCCGTTTTACTGCCGTTGGCATTTCAGCACCCAGGCCGTCTTGCGCACAGAGTCGGTGGGAAACATTAATCCGCAACGCCATTCTCCATTCCTATATACTTTCGCATCATCCCTCCGCTGGCTGCGTTTCTGGCCATCACTGATCGCCTTTGCTCTTGCCCTCATCGGGGACGGAAGCAAAAAATCGGCCCGATTGCCTTCTAGAGTTCAGGCAAGATCGAAAAAGCTGCACACCGCCAGACCGTTTCACCAGGTAAGGAGATGCGAATGCCATCAGGACAGCGGCTGCGCGAGATTCGCTCCGGCTTCCAGCCCGCTTTCTGGGCTGCAAATTTCACTGAGATTTTCGAGCGCGTCGCTTATTACGCCACAACTGCCGTCCTTGCCATTTACTTGAACGAGCAGTTGCACTTTTCGACCGAGCTCACCAGCTGGATCATGGGCACGTTTGGACTCATAGTCTGGTTCCTGCCCATCCTGGGCGGTACCCTGGCAGACCGTTTCGGCTTCCGCCGTGCGCTTATGTTCGCCTATTTGATCATGACCGTTGGATACTTCCTGCTTGGGTCGCTCTCGGCCACATGGATGGCGCCCCTCCGGCATGCCCTTGGCGACGAGTGGCTCGTGCTGGCCATCCTCATGATTCCGGCCTTGGGCCCCGGCGTCGTGAAGCCTTGCGTGGCGGGGACCACAGCGCTCGCATCGTCAGAAAACGTGCGCTCAATCGGGTATTCGATTTACTACACACTGGTGAACATCGGCGGAGCGCTGGGGCCGATCATCGCGTTTCTGGTCCGCAAACAGCTGGGCTGGGGCATGGAAGCGGTGTTCCGCGTTTCCGCTTGTTCGGTCTTTCTGATGTTTTGGGTAACTTTGCTTTTTTATCGCGAGCCCGCACGTTCCAGCCGAGAGCCGGTCGCGAGCGTGGCTCAGGCCTTCCAGAATATGGTCGTTGTGCTCGGGAACTTCCGCTTTGTAGCTTTTCTGCTGATAGTTTCCGGTTTCTACATCGTGTTTTGGCAGCAATACATCTCCGCCCCGCTCTTTATGCGCAATTTCATTAACTCAAAAGCAGATGTGGACCTGCTTCTTTCGGTCGACTCCGCCATGATCATTCTGTTTCAGATCGCAATCACCTACTTAACGCGACGCATGCAGCCGGTGCGAGCCATAGCGCTGGGTTTTCTGGTGGCGGGGCTCGCCTGGATCGGCCTTGCCGTCCGCCCCAGCGTTCCTATGTTCGCGCTCGCATTTGCTATTCTTGCGCTCGGTGAAATGATGTATGCCGCGCGTTTCTACGAATATGTCTCTCGCCTCGCGCCCTCCGGCCAGCAGGGCCTCTACATGGGCTACGCATTTCTGCCCGTGGCCATCGGGTATTTCATCGCCGGAATTCTGGGCGGACATCTGCTGCACTACTTCGGGGTCGTGCTGAAGCGCCCCCAGGAAATGTGGTGGGTAGTCATGGGCGTCGGCATCGTCACCGCTGCGTTGATGTGGGCGTACGACGCGTTTGTTCGGCCGCCAGCGCCAAACGTTCCGCTGTCGGCCGAAACAGACCCATCAGCAGAACGCCTGCCCGCGGCTCTATAACATGAATCACCTGGAATTGCGTAGACGTGTGGCCCACCCTGCCCCTGAGCGATCTCACGAAATCGAGTGCCCCGCCCTGGCTTCGCTCGGGCGGGATAGGAGTTACCGTTGCCACGATCGCTCCTGACAAACACCCTCGGGTTCCTGGACTTGGGTTGAGCCTGGGTCGTGCGCTACCGCGAACGTCGAGTCGCGTAAACAGAGTTACGCCCGTCAAGGCCACATAGCCGCACAACCCCTGTCCGGCAACTGCAAACCAGCCTCATCAAACGTGACCCGGAACACATCTTTCAGCGCGCCGTCTCACCCACCATCAATCATGGCTACTGCCGTCGAAGTCCTCTCGCGCATCGTCGAGGATGATTCCTACCTGCGCACCCTCCTGGCCCACGAGGCCGTCGACACCAGCGCCACTGCCCCCGTTCGCAAAGTCCAGGCCGAGCTCGCACCCCTCCTCCGCAACTGGGCCGGCCTCACCCTGCTCTCCGTCCAGCCCAGCGGCTCCTTCGCCAAGGGCACCGCCATCCGCAGCGGCACCGATATCGACCTGTTCCTCTCTCTCCTCCCCAATGTTCACGAATCGCTCGGCTCCCTCTACGAGTCGCTCTACGCCACCCTGCGCGTCGCCGGCTATGCGCCCCGCCGCCAGAACGTCTCCCTCAACATCCGCCTCAACGGCTTCTCCGTCGACCTCGTCCCCGCCCATCGCCACCACCTCGAGTCCGACGATCACAGCCTCTACGTCCGCCGCTCCGGCTCCTGGATCAAGACCAACGTCGCCAAACACATCGCCTTCGTCCGCGACTCCCGCTGCCAGAATGAGATCCGCATCCTCAAGCTCTGGCGCAATCAGCTCTCCCTCGACTTCCCTTCCTTCTACCTCGAACTGGTCGCCATCCGCGTTCTCACCATGCGTCGCTCCCCGTACCTCTCTGCCAACGTCTCCTCCGTCTTCGAATACCTCCGCGACGCCTTCTCCCACGCCCGCTTCGTCGACCCGGCCAACGGCAACAACGTCCTCTCCGACGGCCTCACCCCTGCTGAAAAACACGCCATCGCCGACTCCGCCCGTCACGCTCTTGCCACCCCGCGCTGGAGGGAGATCGTCCATTGAATGTCCTTTCCATGAAGTCCCCCGCCAAAGCGGGCAGCCCCGCATCCCGCCCTCCGTCCCACACCCAGTGGTCCCTGCTCAAACTCATGGAAGGCCTGCACCAGCGCGTCGAGCGCGACCTCCATATCGCCCGCCAGTCCTTCGGCCATCCCGGTGCCATGGGCGACGCCAGCCAGGCCGTCTGGATCCGCCTCCTCCAGTCCTACCTCCCCGAGCGCTACCACACCCAGTCCGCCACCCTCGTCGACAGCTGTGGCCACTTCAGCGAGCAAATCGACGTCGTCATCTACGACCGCCAGTACTCCCCGCTCCTGCTCAACTTTGAAGGCCAGGCCGTCATCCCCGTCGAAGCCGTCTACGCCGTCTTTGAGGCCAAGCAGGCGCTCCGCGGCGAATACCTCCGCTACGCCCAGAAAAAGGTCGCCAGCGTCCGCCGCCTGGTCCGCACCAGCATCCCTGTGCATACCGTTGACGGCGTCCGTCCCCCCAAGGTTCTTCAGCCCATTCTCGGAGGCTTCCTGGCTCTCGAATCCCGCTCCGACTCCCACGGCCCCCAGTCCTTCGAGCGAATCCTCGCCCAGGCGCTGCCCCCGACCTTTACCCAGGACAACGGCGAAGGTCGCCTCGACCTCGGCTGCATCGCCGCCGTAGGCACCTTCGGCTGTGGCCCCCGTGTCGTTCCCATCGCACCGCCGCCCGACGGCGCACCACCCGCATCCAGGGCGCGCAAAAGAAAGTCGGCCCTCCCGTCCCCATCAAAAGCAAACAGGATGCCGGCAACCGAACCGCCGCCCGTAATCAAGCGCGATGAACGCGCCGCGACCAGTTTTGTCCTTGAGTTGATGAGCCGCCTGCAGGAATGCGGCACCGTCCCCGCCATCGACATCCGCACCTACGCCTCCTGGCTCAACCGCTAGCCAGCCGGGGCGCTTCGCCAGGCAGGGGCGCGCAAACACGAAACGCCGGGATGGTGCCCCGGCGTTTCGCATCTTCGGTCGGCCGATTCGTGCCGACCGGTACTCCCCCTGGTAAATGTCGCAGTCTGGAGTGGCCCTCAGGCCACCAGGGATGGGAAATAGGTAAAGCTAGTCTGCGGTATGGGCTCCGCCACTTCGCGATTCAGAACGCCTGCCAGCCCCATCAACACTTCCGAGGCGCAAGCCGGGCACCGCCGTGAGCAATTAGAAACACAATTGCAATCCTGACAAAGATAGGCGGAGGTTAACGGGATGTGGAAGGGCATCGGGGATGGCATATCTTCACCTAACCGTTTCGAGATGAGGGATAGCATAGTGGGCCACCTGTCGTACGACGCAACCGACCAACCTTCGGTTGCTGCTACCTATGTGGATGCGGAGTGTTTGCTCCGAGTTGTTTTCTCGTTCAGTTTGCTACAGTCCGTGAATTTTGTGTTGATTTGGAGCAAAGTAGTCCCTTTCGAGAGCCGGAAGTTTGTAAGAAATTCCTTCGGAAGCGGGATTCGAGCCGATGGGGGATGGATGGCCGCCCCGAGCGAGGGGCGGTATCCGAGTGGGGAAAGCGGAAGGTTCAGATGGAAAAAGTGTTGTGGTCCTGGTCGTGCTGCTGCTCGGTTTTGTTGGCTTTGTGGGCGGCGCGGTCGGCGGCCTTTTCCATCTTTTCGTGCGAGGCTCGTTCCGCGTCAGCATTATTTTCGACTACGGTGGGCTTTTCGGTCTCGGGAAACTTGCCTGGAACCTGGTTGATTTTGGTGGTCATGGTCACTCTCCAGGCAGATTCGATGCCGGGGTTCGAGGGGGGAGATGCATCCGTGGAGACGCGGGTGGATGGGACGTGACGACAAAGCTTGAACGCAGGGGGAGTTACTGGAAAGGTGAATCAATTCAGGCGGGAGGGGGTTTTCTGGAAAGGTTGTGCTTCCCTTTCGATTCAATTCTGGGATAAACTCCTGATTCTACGGAGTTGCTGACGGAAACGCCGGCGCCCGATTTCCCTGGAGCGTCTCAATGGCACGTCCTTATTGGTCCGGACAGATTCAGATTTCGCTGGTGCAGTTCGGTGTGAGCCTTTACACGGCGACCGAGAGCAAGAGTGGCATCACGTTCAACCAGATCAGCCGGTCGACGGGTGAGCGGGTGCGTTACCAGAAGACCGCGGGGAGCGAAGAAGGCGCTGCCACGGTAACCAAGGACGACATCGTGAAGGGCTATGAGTACTCGAAGGGCCAGTACGTGATTATTGAGCCGAGCGAGCTGGAAAACCTGCGGGTGCCGTCGAAGCACACCATCGAGGTGAGCCAGTTTATCGACATGGCGGAGCTGAACCCGGAGTACGTGGAGAAGCCGTACTTTGTGACGCCGCTGAACGATATGCAGGCGGAGGCGTTTGCGGTGGTACGCGAGGCGCTGACGAAGACCGGGAAGGCGGCGATCGGGAAGGTGGCATTCCAGGGGCGCGAGAACATTGTGGCCGTAACGGCGGCGCCGGGAAGCCGGGGCATGATGGCGTACACGCTGCGGTACGAGAACGAACTGCGCAACGCGAACGACTACTTCCGGGATATCAAGGACGCCGCGATCAACGAGGACTCGCTGGAGATGGCGGAGGCGTTGATCAAGCGGAAGACGGCCAAGTTCGAGATCGGCAAGTTCCAGGACGGGTACGAAACGGCGGTGAAGGAACTGGTTGAGGCGAAGCTGAAGAACATGCCGATTCCGGTGGAAGAGACACCGCTGCCGCAGACGGGCAAGGTGATCAACCTGATGGATGCGCTGCGGAAGAGCCTGGGGGACGATGCCAGTGCAGGTGCGAAGAAGCCGCCGGTGAAGGAAACCGCAGGGCGCAAGGGCATCAGCGTGGTGAAGACGCCGGCAAAGGCCGCGAAACGCAAGACGGCTTAGGTTGTTCCGGTTGTGTTGATCTGCCAACACCCTCCCGGCTGTTGAGGTTGGTGGTATCCCGCCCTTGCGAGAAAACTACGCGTCGGAACATGGGGCGACCCGCGATCTACAGGCAGGGCATCAGAAAAAAGCGGCGAGCTGGGCTCGCCGCAAAAAAGTAGAATGGCCCATTATTGTTTTCATCACCGAGGCCGGGGCCGTGACCATCCCTAAGAACAAACGGCTAAGGAAGTTTCTATGATCCGCCTGCCGAGCTTTGCTCGATCGGCACAAGCTCTTCGAAGTTCACCGTCTCAACGTTGCGCGATCCACCCAAGTCGATGACATAGACGTTGCCGAGCTCGCGGTCCACAGCCAGGACAAAGTAAATCTCCTCACGACCCTTGATGTGCACATGCTCGCGTTCTGCTGGAACATGCATATCGTCCTGCGGTTCTTTGGGTCTCGGCACCTGCCTGTCAATGGTGGGATCAAGTTACCGCAGGGCGCATACAGCGGCAACTGAAGATTTTCGTCATCTTGAATGTTCGAAGGGGAAACCGCGGGGGCTAAAGCCCCCTGTTGATTTTGTGGCTGTGATGCCGGGGATGAATCCCCGGCCTACCGCCCGAACGCGGTCTTCGCGAGGGCTCAGCCTGGCGAGCCATGCGAGTCTTCACGCCTGGGGCTAAGCCCCATTGTGATTTTGTGGCTGTATTGCACGTCCATAACCTCAGGGGCTAAAGCCCGGTTGAGTTTTGCGGCTGTGCTGCCGGGACGGATGAATCCCCGGCCTACCCCCGAATGCGTTCTTCGCAACCAGGGGCTGCCCGTTAACGTCGGTCTTCGTAACGGGGCTTCGGCCGCCCGAACGCGCTTTTGCACGCTGCTCAGGCGTAGCGGGCCATTGCCAGGTCGACAATCTCGCCGATCATCTGGGTGTAGGAGAGGCCGGATTTCTTCGCGGCCATGGCAAACTCCTGTCCGCTGGAGAGCCAAGGATTGGGATTGGCTTCGATGACATAGATCTCGCCTTTGCTCGACAGGCGCATGTCGATGCGGCCGTAGTCGCGCAGCTTGACGGCGCGATAGGCCTTGAGCGCGACCTCGGTGAGCCTGTTTGTGGTGTCTTCGTCGAGGTCTTCGGCGATGGCCGATTTGGTCAGCTTGTAGACTTCGGTATCCTTCTCGAATTTCACATCCTGGCTGGCGATCCGGGGCACGCCCTTAGGGAGCTTTGAGAGATCAAGCTCGACCAGAGGGAGCGCGCGCGGGTTCTCGTAACTGCCGAGGATGGAGGCGTAGATCTCGCGTCCTTCGATGTACTCCTCGATGAGCGCGGGGGAATTGAATTCGGTTTGGATATAGGAGATGCGCTCCATCAACTCTTTCACGCTGGTGACGACGGCGGCGGCGTCGATGCCGATGGATCCATCTTCAGAGGTGGGTTTGACGATGAGCGGGAACGCGATGTCGTGCGCATGGTCGATGTTGCCGCGATAAGCGATGGCGAAAAAGGGCGACTGAATTTCATGAAAGGCGAACATCTTTTTGGCGATGGTTTTGTCCTGGGCAAGGATGTTGGCGTGCGGCCCGGAGCCGGTGTAGGGGATGTCGAGCAAATCAAGGAATGCGGTGACGTGCATCTCCTTGGTGTCGTCGCCCGCGTAGGATTCGGTGAGGTTGAAGACGAGGTCGGCGCCGCATTTGGCGAGGGCAAACAGGGACTGGGTGCGGCCGTCGAGGACATGATACGAAGGCTCGTGACCGAGCTTCTGCAACGCTTCGAAGATTTCTTCGCGGTCCTGCTTTGCTGGCTTCTTTTTGCGTTTGAGGGGGCCCTTGCGTTCAGGCGGGGCCGGATCTTCCTGCGGCGCTTCGGCCGGTTCTTCTTCCCACAAATCGTAGAGCACGGTGACTTTCAATTTTGTTCCAGCCATGCGGCCTCCAGTTGGAGCGGCGGCGACTGCGGGCACGCCTCAGGGATGGATGAACTTTCCGCGGAGCAGATAGTTCATGGAGAGTGCGGTGGTGTAGACGGTGAACTCGGTGAGGTAGTCGGACTCGCGTCGAGTGTCCACGCGCAGGCCGAGGTCCTCGACACGCTTGCAGATGGCTTCGACGAGCCGTTTGACGATGGGACGCTGCACGCCGCTCCAATAGGCGACCTTGTCGACGATGGGCTTGCGATGCTGGCGCAACAACTCCTGCGCGGGGCGCACGCCGTTGCGCCGCCTGGGGGGAACGTTGAAGATGTCGGCGAGGTCGGTGTCGAGCGCGAGGTCCTGCACGGGAATCTCCTCCGGCAGGCTGAGGCGATAGAACTCGCCGACGGTGGACTCCATCTCGTCGACGGTGATATCGGTTCGGCCGCGGCGGCGGGTGGGTTCGAGATCGCCGACTTTACGGGCCACGCGATCGACGTACTGAAGTTTGGCCAGAGCGTCCCAGCCCTGGTAGCGCTTGCGCCATTGCGAGCGCGGGGTGAGCCAGACGGCAAAGGTTTCGGCGAAGTCTTCATCGGGGTGCTTCTGGGCATACCATCCGGCCATGTGGCGAACGAACTTTCGCGAGAAGGGGATGGGGCGGTAGTTATCGCGATAGGCGCGGCGAAACGAGCCGAAGAGGTCGTGCCACTCCGCCGACTTATAGAGCTGGTAGGCGTAGTTGAAGGCGTGGCCGGCCTCGTGACGCATGTACATCATGATTTCGCGGGCATCTTCGAGATCATTCATATCGCGCTCAAGCTGGGCCAGGTCGGGGTTGGCGAGATAGAACGGAATGCCGATGACGGGTTCGCCGGAGGGGCATCCCCATTCATCGGTGAGGTAGCAATGGGGGCGGAACTTGTGGATGCCCTTGGCATTGAGTTCGCGATAGAGCTGGTGCACGAACCGTTCGAGGGGAGAGCCCTCGAGTTTGAGCCCGAGTTCGCGAATGGGCTTGGCGAGTATCTCCTGGAATTCGGATCGGGTTTTCTCGAAATCGCGCACCGGGCTATTCAGAGTTCTACACTACGGAGCCGGATGTGGCGCGGAGAGCGGGGTTGCAGGGGTGGGAAACAGGAGTGTGATTGACGTCACTTCTTGTTCATTTCTTGCTGCCGCAAAATGCGATTTATGAACTTCGAGCCCTCAGCATTCGTCGCCGAACCGGACCTGTTCTCGGTTCTGCGCAAGCACGCTCTTGCGATGGACTGCCGGGTGGACACGCCTCTCTTCCGGCAGGGGGAGGAACCGACCGGGCTTCATATCCTGCAAGGTGGCGAGGCCACGATGATTCTGGAGGATCCGCAACGGCTTGAAGTGGCATCGGTCCCATTGGCTCCCGGCGCGTTGCTCGGTTTGCCGGCCCTGATCAGCGACAAGCCCTATTCGATGAGCGCTGTGGCGAAGGCGGGCGCGCAGGTCGGCTTTGTGACGCGCCATACATTTTCGGCGTTGATGCTTTCAGAGCCATTGCTGGCGATGATGGTTCTGCGGGTGCTGGCGGCGGAAGTGCACAGCGCCCGCAGTGCGATCGCGGAGAGGGCAACGCCCGCCCGCCGCCGGAGAGCGCTGAAGCGGAAGGGGCCGACGCAGCAGGTCAGGCGACGACCGCGATCGGAGTAGGCATTTTGGATGAAGCATGGGGAAAGGCTGTCCTCCGAGTGAGGCGGATCAGCGGATCTCTGCGCTCCGCCGCAACAAGTATGGGCGTGGGGCCGGAAGCGAACAACGCGCACTTATCATCGCGCATCTTGTAGTTAGGTCTGATGGGAACCATGGACCGCCCGGGTCGAAATGGAATCCTGAATCTAACAACCTGGACCGAAGGAGATGCTATGAAACGGCGCTGCACGTGCTTACTTGTCGTGGCTTTCGCACTTGCTATTCCCTGCATGGCCCAGCAACAGCAGGCGATGAATCCTGCGGATGCGCGCGTGATCAAGGAAGTGCGACACGAGTTGTTGATGCTTCCTTACTTTGGGGTGTTCGACTACATCGCGTTCAAGGTGGAGGGCGGTACGGTGACCCTGATGGGGTCGGTGGTGCGGCCCACGCTGAAGTCGGACGCGGAGAACTCGATCAAGCACATTGAAGGCGTGAGCAAGGTGGTCAACCAGATCGAGGTGCTTCCGCCGTCGCCGATGGACGACCGGATACGCATGGAGTTGTTCCGAACGATTTATGGATTCCCGGCACTGGAGAAGTACGCGCTGGGGGTGCAAAAGCCGATTCGCATTATCGTGCGCAACGGGCATGTGGAATTGGACGGAGTGGTGGACAGCCAGGCGGACAAGGACATGGTGGGTCTGCGGGCGAATAGCGTGCCGGGGATTTTTGCGGTAGTGAACAATCTGCAGGTTGCGTCGCAGTAGACGGGCTGTAATGCCGTGGTCAGGGCTTGAGGTGCCCCGGGTCTCCAACGTCGGGGACCCGGGGCACGCGGGTTTGTGCGGGAACCGAAGAGAGCAAAGGCAAGAACAACCGCGGATCCCTCGGCTTCGCTCGGGAAAACGGTCGCTTGGCGATGAGAGTGACAGCTTCTGGTTTCGCCTGATTTTCGCCCTTCCCGTATAATCTCGGCATGGACTTTCAGCTCGTGACACAGTACAAGCCTCGCGGCGATCAACCCCGCGCCATCGACGAACTGGTGGCGGGGCTGGCGGCGGGGGAGAAGCACCAGGTGCTGCTGGGGGTGACCGGCTCCGGCAAGACGTTCACCATGGCGAAGGTGATTGAGCAGTGCAACCGGCCGGCGCTGATCCTGGCGCATAACAAGACGCTGGCGGCGCAGCTTTACCACGAGTTCAAGCAGTTCTTTCCGGGCAACGCGGTCGAGTACTTTGTGAGCTACTACGACTACTACCAGCCCGAGGCGTATATTCCCGCCGGCGATCTGTACATCGAAAAAGAAGCCACGATCAACGAGGAGCTGGACAAGCTGCGGCTGTCGGCGACGCGTTCGCTGTTTGAGCGAAGGGACGCGATCATTGTGAGCTCGGTGAGCTGCATCTACGGCCTGGGTTCGCCGGAGGCGTACTACGGGATGCTGCTGCTGCTGGAGAAGGGGCAGCGGATCAGCCGCAAGGATATTACGCGGCGGCTGGTGGAGATTCTCTACGAGCGCAATGACGTGGATTTTCGGCGCGGGACGTTTCGCGTGCGCGGGGATGTGATCGAGGTCTTTCCTACTTACGATGAGAACGCGTATCGCATTGAGCTGTTCGGGGACGAGATTGAGTCGCTGGCGCAGATCGATCCGCTGTTTGGGACGGTGAAGCAGAAGTACGCGCGGCTGCCGATTTATCCCAAGAGCCATTACGTGGTGATGCCGGAGCGGAAGGCGGCGGCGATTGAGTCGATTGTGACGGAGTTGAACGAGTGGACCGCGGTGCTGGAGTCGCAGGGGCGGATGGTGGAGGCGCAGCGGGTGAACCAGCGGACGCGATTCGATCTGGAGATGATCAAGTCGATGGGCTATTGCCACGGGATCGAGAACTACTCGCGACACTTTTCGGGGAGGCTGCCGGGGGAGGCGCCGCCGACGCTGCTGGATTATTTTCCGCGCGACTATCTGCTGTTTATCGACGAGAGCCACGCGACGATTCCGCAGGTGCACGGGATGTGGCATGGGGACCGCAGCCGCAAGCAGAACCTGGTGGACTACGGGTTCCGGCTGCCGCAGCGCGACGGACAACCGGCCGCTGAAGTTTGAGGAGTTTGAGAACCGGGTGCAGCAGGCGATTTATGTGTCGGCCACGCCGGGGCCGTATGAGCTGACGCGATCGGCGGGAGTGGTGGTGGAGCAGGTGATCCGGCCGACGGGGCTGGTGGATCCGCAGGTGGAGATTCGGCCGGTGAAGGGGCAGATCGACGATTTGCTTGCGGAGATTCGGGATCGGGCGAAACGCAATGAGCGGGTGCTGGTGACGACCCTGACCAAGCGGATGGCCGAGGACCTGGCGGGCTATTACACCGAAGTGGGCGTGAAATGCCGCTATATGCACTCGGAGATTGAGACGCTGGAGCGGGTGAAGCTGCTGGCGGGGTTGCGCAAGGGCGAGTTCGACGTGCTGATCGGGATCAACCTGCTGCGCGAAGGGCTCGATCTGCCGGAGGTGTCGCTGGTGGCGATTCTGGATGCGGACAAGGAAGGGTTTCTGCGTTCGTCGGGGTCGCTGATTCAGACCATGGGGCGCGCGGCGCGGCATCTGGAAGGGCGCGCGATTCTGTATGCCGACAAGATGACCGACTCGATGAGGCGGGCGATTGACGAGACGGACCGGCGGCGGACGGTCCAGATGGCTTACAACGAGGAGAACGGAATTGTGCCGCAATCGATCATCAACAAGATGGATATGGGGCTGGCGCAGATTTTGAAGGCGGAGTACGGGGATATTACGGAAGACGAGATCGCGGGCGTGCCGGAGTTTACGTCGCAGATCGAGGTGGACCAGTTTATCGCCAAGCTGGAGACGGAGATGCGGGAGTCGGCGAAGAAGTTTGAGTTTGAAAGGGCGGCGAAGCTGAGGGATCAGATCAAGGAGTTGCGGGAGAAGGAGTTTTTGTTCGGGTGAGGCGGTGACGAGGGAGAGAAACTTCCGAGTTGTCCACGACTCGGGAACTAAAGCCGACAAACCGACCAGAACCGTATTTTCGCCGCATGAAGCGACGATCACCGCTGGCGTTTCTCCTCGGGTGTTATCCTTTGCCTTCCCCAGCGAAACCGCCGTCTTTCGCGCTGCGCGGAGGAACGTGGATGTTCAAAAATCGAGTCGTGGTGTGTGTACTTGTAGTGGGCACAGTCTTGTATTTGTCCGCTTGCAAGTCGAAACGTCAAGCGTTTTCATCTGAGCAAAATCCGAATCAAGCACAGGCTGTGAGTCCGAAGGCTCCTGAATTGTCAGACGAGCGATCCTGCCGAGTCTTCGTGCAGAAGTTTTACGATTGGCGCGTCTCCCTCATGATCGACGACATATTTTGTTCCCACTCGCTCAAAGGACCGCACGCAAGTCAGGAAGCAATAGACGCTCAAGAGGAGGAATGCCGGATTGCTTCCGCCTATCGCAATGCCGAGAAATTGAGCCTCGATCAGGTTTTGACCCCGAGACTCCAGCACTACTTGAAGCAGGAAGAGGCCGTGCAGGCAAAAGAAAAGGATGCAGGCTTAGATTTCGACCCTTATCTGAATACCCAAGACCCAAGTCCGAAGTTTGTTGTCGACGATGTTCACGTCAACGGCAACCGTTGTGACGCGATTGTTCACGGATACGATCAGGGCGCGCAGCGGGAAGAGGTGATGCCCGAATTGTCTAAAACAGAGGACCGTTGGATCATCGAGAACTTTCATTACAAGTTCGACTACAACGATGGCAAGCCCGCTCGGGGTGACGATCTGATTCATCTGATCAGGCAGTATGTCGGCGAAGTTAAGTGAGCGGAGCGGACCACTCTCGAACATTGCGGTCGGTTAACCGCCGATGGTGAAGTCTCGACGGTCTGGGCCTGGCCCAGGACGGGGGGCGCTCCGGCCAATTTCCGCATAGGCCACAATCCGGGAGTTGCAAAACCAAGACCGCTACGAATCAGAACTGTGGCAGTCCAAGACGGTGGTTGTAGTAGGCGTCGAGAGCGGCAACGCAGACGAAGACTCCAAGAATAAGACCTAGTGCCAGTCGCTTCTCTTTGACGCTCCAGCCTGCTCCTTTGAGCCAGTAGCGCCATCTCCCGTAGCCGATCAGCACTGCGAAGGCATAGATAATGAGGAGTACTTCAAGCGGGATAGGCTTCATTGCTGTCATACTCTCACCCATCCGTGGCGCTCCGCAACGCCAATGCTTCCTTTGGAAAACCTCGCCTGTTCTGGTGATCTGGCTCACGGTAAGGGACGAGTCGGCCACGACTCGGGAACCGACTGCGTTGGGTGTGATGTGAGGTACTGACTGCTCCGCACAGGAAAATGCTAAATTCAAAACGCTGTTTAGGCGGTGATTCGGAGCGCTGGTTGTGAAACATGCGGTGCAGGCTTTGTGTATGTTGATTGCGCTGTTAACAGTAGCGTCGGCGCAGTCCCACCATTCGAAGATGTCGTTCACTTATCCAGATAACAAAGCTCGAGTGCGCTCCGGCTCTGGGGCCTTATTTGCCGTCTACAAGCCGGAAATCACAGCACCAAACTCGGGTAGAAGTTACGTATTCTCGATAATTGATTCGCGAGGCACACCGCTAGCCCAACACGACTTCCATAGGAGTGTTGAAGGAGCATGGTCTCAATACAGCGACCAGATATTTCTGAATGATTTTATGGGAAGCACACAAATCGACTGTCTTGTGTGGAATCCCGGGGAAAAGGTCTTTACTAGCCTAACGGATACGCTCGTTCGCGACCCAAACAGCGGACCCATTGAGGGGCAAGGCCAAAAGCCCCCCGAAACTCCACAGAACTCAAGATACGAACTAATGTGTACAAATTGGATCGCAAAGAATCAGGTCTCAGTACGGCCTGAAGGCACCACTTGGGCAGGAGGCCAATTCGTTTACAGGCTTGTGTATGACGTTAGGTTGAGAAAATTCAGGTGGAAATGAAGGGATGGCAGCGCAACAATCGCATCTGAGAAATCTATCTCCGGGTGTATCACCGCGTATAGGGAACTTTCGAAAAGAACCAGGGTGCCTCAACTCCGCTGTGCGCCAACCCGGTCAGGGCGAGCGGGCGAGGTTCGGCGGTAACCGCATAAAGCATCCCCCAGGGGCTGAAGCCCGCGTTGATTCTGCCTGGTTTCTGCCCGGGATGAATCCCGGGCCTACCGCCCGAACGCGCTCTTGCCTGAGCTCGCCCGAACGCGCTCTTCCCTGAGCTCGCCCGAACGCGCTCTTGCCTGAGCTCGCCCGAATGCTTCCTTGCCTGAGCTCGGCCGAACGCGCTCTTGCTGAGCTCACCCGAACGCGTCCTCGCCTGAGCTCGCCCGAACGCTTCCTTGCCTGAGCTCGCCCGAACGCGTTTTTAGCAGCCCCAGACTAGCGGTGGCCGCCGCCTGGATGTCCGCCGCCGCCTCTGGCAAAGCCCGCGCTGTGTTCGCGGCCGGCATCGTGGCCGGCGTTGCCGACATGCCCCTGGCCATCGCGCGCCTCGTTGGCGTGGAAGTGGGCAAACGCACGTTCTCCGCGATCAGGGAGCGGACCTACGTAGCCGTGATGAGGATCGTAGCGGTTATCGACGTGACCGTAGAAGCCATGATGGCCGTGAAACCAGGGCCCGGCTCCGATGAAAACTCCGCCAATAAACCAATCAGGCCCGTAGTAGCCATAAGGGGCGCAGTTGTACGGCTCGTAGTCGAAATATCCGTAGGGGCAAACGGGAGGGGCTCCAATGCTCACGGAGACCTGGGGCTTTGCTGTGGGGGCACCGCTCACGAGAACTATCGCCAGAGCGGAAAGAGCAAGCGTCTTCCATGGGGTCATAATTCCTCCTGCAACACTCGTCGAAAATTCTAACCGAAGAGGGATGATGCGACAGCGTGGCGCATGCCTGCGGCTCTTGGAGCGTGTCGGCTGCACTCAGGTGGCAAGCGGGTATATTGGGCCATGCGCGTTCTTCCTTTTGTTGCAGTTGTTGCGTGTGCCGTGCTGGCGGGCCCGGCGAATGCGTCTCACCTGGTGACCGGGAACGGGTTCGGGTTTGCGGTGGTCGCGCCTGAATCGGGGACGGTGACCAAGTTTTATGCGCATCCTTACAGCTTTCTGCGACCCGACCCCCGGAATGCGCTGAGCGAAGGAGTGGAGACAACAAACTTCCTCAAGTCGCTGCGGTGGGGTAATGGCGCGGCTGAGGGGGCGTCGGCGGAGTACGTGGAGGATTCGCACGTGATGCGGGTGCGGACAAGCGCGGGCGAAGGGCTTGTGTACATGCCGTTTGGATTCAGGTATGCCGCTTTGATCATCGACTGGCGAGGGGTGAAGGCGGTGGGAGATTCGCACGTGGAATGGAGCCACGCGGTCAGGTCTTCGCGCGCGGTGCCGACGCCGGGCGCGGAGATGCAGGTTCTGACATTTGAAGGAGTGCCGGAGAAGCTGCTGTTGATTCCGCTGGAACCGGAGAAGGATATTACGGCCGGGGCGCGGGAGATGCTGCGGGGGAGTTCCGCGTGGGCATTGGTTTCGGTGGAGAGTGACGGAGACGTGGATAAGGCGGCGCGTGCGTTCAACGCGTGGCGCGGCGGTTTGGCGGCGCAGGAATTAGCGAAGCGGGAGATTGCGGAACTTGAACAATGGCGGGTGAAGCCTGCGGTGACATTCACGAGCGAGAACGAGCGGCATCTTTGGCGGCAGAGCGAGGTGATGCTGCGCATTGCGCAAAGCCGCGAGCCGAACGGCGAGGGACGATGGGGGAATGGGCTGATTGTGGCGAGTTTGCCGGACGGGGTGTGGTTTACGCCGTGGGTGCGGGACATGGCGTATGCCACGGTTGCGCTGGCGCGCATGGGACATCGCGATGAAGCGCGTGCGGCGGTGCTGTCGTACTTCAACGCGAGGCCCACAGGCAAGATGAGGGCGGAGACGCACGGGGCGGATTACCAGATCTCGGTGGTGCGCTACTTTGGCGATGGCGCGGAGGAGCCGTTTTTTACCGAGGAAGGCAGCACCAATATCGAGTTTGACGACTGGGGGCTGGCGCTGTGGGTGCTGGGCGAGTATTTGCACAAGTACGGCGACGATGGGGCATTGCTGAAGACGGCGACGGCGCGAGGGCCGCTCTATGAGAGTGCGCGGGACTACGTGGCCAAGCCGCTGATCGCCAACCTGGAGAGCTACGGCGGAGGCTCGATTGTGGCGGCCGACACTTCGATATGGGAAGAGCGGCAGAAAGACAAGAAGCACTTTGCGTGGTCGACGGCGCTGGCGATTGTGGGACTGCGGGAGTTTGCGGAGGTGGCGCGGCGGACGGGGGACGAGTCGACGCGAAACGCGATGCTGCAGCAGGTGGCGATGCTCGAGAAGGGTTTCGATGCGGCGTTCGTTCGCGACGGCAAGCTGCATGGGACGCTGGAGGAAGGTGTGAAGAACGATATCGACGGCGCGTTGCTGGCGATCATCGACTTCGGCGTGGTGACGGATGAGGCGATCGAACGCGGGACAGTGGACCGGATGGAGTTGTTGCGGGTGGCCTCGGGCGGCTACCGGCGCGTGCGCAGTACCTATACCGATCCGAAGATCTTTGAGTACTGGTACGAGAAGGAGGAGTTCCTGTTTGTGGATTTCAGCCTGGCCGAAGTGGAGTGGCGGCTGGGCCGCGATGCGGACGCGGCGGCGATTCTGAAACGTATTGTCGATAAGGCTGCCGCGGACCACGACATTATTCCGGAGATGTATGTGGCGGTTCCCTGCCCCCTGTTTCCGGGCAAGGTGGGAGACCCCACGGGAGCGCTGCCGATGGTGGGTTACGGAGCGGGCGAGTATATTTTGCATTTGTTGAAACGGCAGGAGCGCGCGGAGAAGCATTGAAGGGTTTCGATCCTCAGTGATTCTCCGCTCCATGATCCGGGGGTTGGTTGTAGTAGCCGGAGTTGGTGCGCACGGTCAGCCCCGGCTTGCTGACTTGGACGCGCAGATCGCGATATTCATCGGCGTGTGCCGCTGGCGGAGGATCGAATGAGATGTGGTAAAAGACGTTGGCGTCGGTGATGCAGCGATCAATTTGTTCTGCGAGATCGTTACCCGGGCCCAGAATCTGTCCACCGGTTTGCGTAGCAAGGACCTTAAGCGCAAGGTTTCCTGAATCGGCGAGCTTGGGGGTGGCGACGCCGGCGAGGAATGCCTGATACAGATTGGTGAACTTGCCAACGCTGAGCGATGCGTCGGCCGGCGCAACGCTATAGACCGCGATGCGCGCCTCGCGCAGCCGCGTCGAGAGCTCGACGATGGTGTCGAACATGCGCACGGGATCCTTTGCTGAATACGTCACGGTGCCCTTGTCGAGGATTGGCCAGCCCGGCCCTACCCAGATCAGGAGCTTTCGCCCCGGCCTGGCGGCCTTGTTTTCGGCAATGACGGCCATCTGGCGGACAGACCGCTGGAACCTTTCCAACTGGCCTTCCGCTCCCATGGCGGGATTGATGGAGCTGATGCTGCCGGTGACTTTGGCAAGAACAGCCGCCACGGCATTCCCATCGAGGCTTGGCCGCGGCTGGACTTTCAGGCCTTTGTCGGTGAGGAGCATGAGGGAGAGGGGCTGCTTGAGATGACCGCCGTTGGCGCGCAGGAAGCGGTCCAGTTCCTGGCGCACGGCCGACACCTGCTGAAAGGGCAGGTTCAAGGTGTCGAGCATGAGGATGATTTCGACGGGGGGA
Organism: uncultured Acidobacteriota bacterium; assembly: GCA_963744185.1. Classification (GTDB taxonomy): domain Bacteria; phylum Acidobacteriota; class Terriglobia; order Terriglobales; family Acidobacteriaceae; genus Telmatobacter. The sequence continues at coordinate 188,473 of CAVUSR010000010.1, forward strand.
TCGGGTTTTACGGCGATGCCGTCGTAGGCGTGAAAGGTGAGAATCCGGCGTGGCTGGTTATCGTCAAGGAGCTTGAAATCCCAAGGCTGCAGGCCGGTAACGTCATTGCCCATCGCGTCACTCACGACCATATCAAGCTGGATTTTTCCCCCTGGCTCGACGGCTCCGCGAGGTGTCGGCATCCTGGGGGGCGGACGCAGGGTGAGTTGTGGGTCTTTTCGGAGGTCCAATGTTTTTGCGGGCTCGGATGCATTGGGAGATCCGGATTGAGGGGTATTGGAAGGGTCGCTGCCGGCATTGGGCTGTTGGATCGACGCGGGGGCGGCCTGATCGCGACAGGGAATGGTCTGGGCTGAGCCGGGAGCAATGAAACCGAGAACGAGCATTGAAAGGATTCCAGGGAATCGGCGCCAAGACATCGGTCTCTCCGGACGGTACGCGGTTTCGAACCGTTGATTCTACCTACGGCGATTGGACCCCCGCGAGCGGCTTCGAGTTAGTCGAGAAACGGAAGGTGGCGCCGCGAAGAGCATTCGGTTTGAAGGGCGGGGTTGCGGGAAAGACTAAACCGATTTTTTCCTGTATCTTTTTGATCGAGCGCAAACAACCCGTATGTCGTATGCGCCATCTCAACAACACGGGTACCAACTATCGTGGGCTTTGTGTCACCATCCTTGCCCGCCCCCAAACGGGCAAAACGGGCCACTATCCTCCTCGTCGAAGACGATCCATTTCAGGCATTCGTGCACCGATCAGCTCTGGGGCGCCACTACGACAGTATTGAGCGCGTTCTGGATGCCAGCGAAGCCCTGATTCGTGTCGAAGAGCCGGGATTTGAGGAAACGCTGGCGTTGGTCGTGGTCGGCCTGCGATTGCCGGGCTGGGCCGGACCCGCGTTCGTGAAGGAGTTGAGAAGCCGGGTGCCCAATGTACCCGTGCTGGCGATTGGGCGGGCGCGCGAAACGGCCGCTGATTACGCCGACGATCTCGTGCGATTCCTGCCGGGCGCCCCTCCTGAAAGCGTTCTTGTTGCGGCCGTGAAAGAGATATTGTCAAAGGAACTTCGCCAGGTGGCGTAAGGCCTTTGCTTTCATTGACCTTGTGAGCCGATCAAATTCAGCGACTATGGGAGTCCTTCCGTCTTTGCGCCATGTCTGGGAAAAGACGCGTCCCTCCTTTATCGTGAAGTGAGGCATCCTCAGGACCGGCTTCGGGACTTATTGCGCCGAGGACGCGGGACGCTGGATGCGGCGATTTGGCATCGTCTCGTCCGATAGTGTGAGGCACATCACAGGTCGACAGCCTAAGATAATAAAGAATAAGGGTGCTGGCCCGTTTCCCCCGCAGAGTCACTTCGGGTGCACCGCAGCGCAGGGTTTGTTCTGATCAGCCGACGCAAGCGCAAGACAGCGAAGGCCTTGTTGGGGCGTCCAAAGGGAATAACGTGGCCTTGGGAGGGTCCGGTCTCGCCAACCGGGCTGCGACAATCGTCTTGGAGCTCTGATGGCAACATTTGGAAGTTTTGCTCTCCTCATCGCTCTCGCGCTGGCAGCGTACAACCTGCTGGCGGGAGCCGTGGCGCTGCGTCTGCTGGCCACCGGGCAGCAGGCGTTTGTATCGCCTGAACGCCTGGCGGACACGGCACGCCGCGCCGGCATTGCCGGATTCGTGGCAATTACCGGGGCTGCGTTCGCGCTGCTCTATTCCGTCTTTACCAACGATTTTTCGATCACCTACATTCTGGAGCACTCCAACCGCGCTCTGCCGGGACTGTACAAGTTTTCGGCGATGTGGAGCGGCCAGGAAGGATCGCTGCTGCTTTGGGCGTTTTTGCTGGGCGCTTACGGGTTTGTGCTGCGGCTGACGCACAAGATGGACGTGAAGCTCTACGCCTACGCGGGAACGATTCTTGCGGCGGTGCAGGTGTTCTTCCTGTCGGTGATCAACTTTGCGGCGCCGCCGTTCGCGCTGCTCAAGGGCGACATCCCCGCGGACGGAAACGGTCTGAACCCGCTGCTGCAGTATCCCGAGATGGTGATTCATCCGCCGATGCTGTACCTGGGCTACGTGGGATTCTGCGTGCCGTTCTGTTTTGCGCTGGGCGCGCTGATGATGCGCTATCCGGGCGAGAAGTGGATCAAGATCACGCGCGGCTGGACGATGGTGACGTGGCTGTTCCTGACCTGCGGCATCTTCCTGGGCATGCACTGGGCGTACGCGGTGCTGGGCTGGGGCGGCTACTGGGGCTGGGATCCGGTGGAGAACGCGAGCTTTATGCCGTGGCTCACGGGCACGGCGTTTCTGCACTCGGTGATGATGCAGGAGAAGAAGGGCATGATGAAGAGCTGGAACGTGTGGTTGATCTTCGCCACCTTCCTGCTGACGATGCTGGGGACGCTGCTGACGAGGGCGGGGCTGGTGAGCTCGGTACACGCGTTTGCGCAGTCCTCGATCGGCATGTGGTTTTACATCTTCATGCTGATCGTGCTCGCGACGTGCATCTTCACCTACGTGTTGCAGCGCGGGCACCTGAAGAGCGACCACCATGTGGAGTCGCTGGTGAGCCGCGAGTCGAGCTTTCTGTTCAACAATCTGGTTTTGCTGGTGGCGTGCTTCGTGATTTTGTGGGGGACGCTGTTCCCCATCCTGAGCGAGTACGTGGTGGGGAACAAGGTGACGGTGAGCGCGCCGTTCTATAACGCCGTGGCCATTCCGATCGGGATCTTCCTGCTGGCGCTGACGGGCGTGGGACCGCTGCTGGCCTGGCGGTCGACGTCGCTGCGGTCGATCCGGCGCAATTTTGTGGCGCCGTTTCTTGCGTTCTGGGCCATGGTGATTGTGGTGCTGGCGGCGGGCGACCGGCCCTATCACGATGGAGCGTTCGATAGCGGGCAGTTTTACGCGCTGGTCGCCTTGTCGACGGCGGTATCGGTGTTTGCAGCGATTCTGTCGGAGTTTCTGCGCGGCGGGGCGGTCATCCGGCGGCAGACCGGGCAAAAACCTGTTTGCCTCGATGGTGCTGCTGACGCGGAGGAACACGCGGCGGTACGGCGGATATTTGATTCACATCGGAGTGGTGATCATCGTGATCGGCCTGGCCGGTGCGGCCTTCAATCGCAATGCCGAGCAGGAGATGAACCTGCACGACAAGATCGCGATCGGGCCCTACACGCTAGAGTGCGTGGGGTTCTCCGACGACTCGAACGCCAACTACAACTCGCAGTTCGCACTGCTCGATGTGTACAAGGGCGGCAAGAAGCAGTTCCAGATGTCGCCGGAGAAGCGAACCTACCTGGCGAGCAATCAGCCGCAGACGATGGTGGCGATTCACTCGGTGCCGGAGTGGGACCTGTACGTGGTGTACGAGGGCATCAATCCGGATAACGGACACCCGATCATCAAGGCGTTCCTGAATCCGCTGGTGAGCTGGATCTGGGCGGGTGTGGCGCTGATCATCTTCGGAACGTTCATCGCGCTGGCGCCAAGCATTACGCCGTCGACTGCATCGCTGCGGGTGCCGGCAACGCGGGCTGTGCCTGCGGAACCGGCGATGCATGGAGGTCAGCCATGAAGACAACGCGCAAATTCACATTCTGGTTGAAGGCCGGGCAGGCGCTGGCGCTGGCCGTGGCGGTGTGCTTCACGCTGGGTGCGACGGATGCCGGGACACGGTACACCCAGCTGAACCACAAGACGATGTGCACCTGCGGCTGCGCCGAGATTCTGGGAGAGTGCAACCACGTGGGCTGCAGCAGTTCGACCGAAGAGCTCGCGATGATCAGCAACGGCATCGATAACAACCAGAACGACCAGGCAATTCTCGATGCGATGGTATCGAAGTATGGCGCAGTGGTGCTGGCAGCGCCTACCAAACAGGGATTTGACCTGGTGGCCTGGATTGCTCCGTTCGCGGTGTTTGCGGCGGCGCTGCTGGGAACCATTCTTCTATTGCGCCACTGGAAGCTGACACCGGCCGCAGCTGGAGCCTGCCCCGGCAAGCCCAGAGATGGATGCGCTGCGGGAGAGGATTCGCCGGGAAACCGGCGTGGATGGAGGTTTCGAGGTATGAGCGAAACTTACGGTCTGATTGCCGGATTGCTATTGGCTGTCGCGGCATTTGTCTACACATTCTGGCCGGAGAACAGTTTTGCATCCCAGCGCCAGAAGACCCGCCTCGACTACCTGATGGAGCGCAAGGATCAGCTGTACGAGAACCTGCGCGATTTGAACTTCGAGTATCGCGCCGGGAAGTATCCGGAAGAGGACTACGTGACGCAGCGGGCGACGCTCGAGAACGAGGCTGCTCAGCTGTTGTCGGAGATTGACTACCTGCAGCAGGCATAAAGACAGCTCGCAGCCGGTAGCTGGTAGTGAGAAACCTGAGGGCGCGGCTCAGCCGCGCCTTTCAAAGTCGCTGTAGTTTTTGCGATGCAGACCATCGCTCAGAAGGAATTCATACATCGTCATGAGATCGATTCGATTTGCTGTGCTTGCAGTCGTGTTTTGCTTTCTGACCACCGTTTTCGCACAGGCGGTCACCATCACGGGAACGGTCACTGACAAGACCACCAACACGCCAGCGGCCGGCGACAAAGTCGAACTGGTGGACGTACAGGCGGGGATGGCCGTCGTCGCCACCGCAACCACCAACTCCAAGGGTCACTACTCCATCGAAAAGACAGGATCCGGGCCGGCACTCGTGCGGGTCACGCATCAGGGCGGCCAGTACTTTATTGCCGCACCCGAGGGCGGCGAGCCGGGCGATATCCCGGTGTACGACGTGGCGGCGCACGTTGAAGGGCTTTCCATCGAAGCCGATGTCATCGAGGTGAGAAACCACGCAACGGGCAGCTGCAGGTGACAGAGCGGTACTTTGTTCACAACACCGCCAAGCCGCAGCACACGCAGTACGATCCCAACCACGGTTTCGAGGTAGTGCTGCCCGCCGATGCGGTTCTGGACAGCGCCGGCGGCGCGGCGCCCGACCGGGCTGCCGACTTCAGTCAACCTGAAGCCGGGCAACGGGAACGGGCATTTCCAGTTCGACTTCCCGATTCAGCCGGATGAGGGCGAGAAGGACTCGCTGTTTCAGCTGAGCTATCACGTGGCGTACAGCGGCACGTACACGTTCCATCCGCAGATTCAGCTTCCGGCGGACAACGTTGCGGTGCTCTTGCCCAAGAGCATTACCTTCAAGCCGGAGTCGGGATCGGGTTACCAGTCGGTTCCGCAGGACCCGGGGATTCAGACCATGCTGGCGAAGAACGTAAAGCCGGGCATGGCGCTGGACTTCACCGTCTCGGGGTCGGGATCGATGCCGCGCGAACAGCAGGGCGCGCAGGGTCAGCAGAGCGCCGCTTCGGGTACGCCCACGGGGCCAGGCGGGGGCATTGGCGAGCCCATCAACACGCCTGATCCGCTGTCGAAATACAAGTGGTGGATGCTGGGCGGAATCATGCTGCTTCTGGCATCCGTGGCGGGGTTCCTGCTGCGCAAGCCGGCGGTGGCTGCGGGCGTTCCGGCGGCGGTGCATCAGGCGAATCCCTTGACTCCGACACCCCGGACCGCGGGCGCTTCGAGTTTTGCGGCAGCGACTGCGCATGCGCCGGCTCCTCCGGTTGCGATGGGGGGACATAACGCCACCCTCCTGCACGTGCTGAAGGAAGAGATGTTCGCGATTGAAAGCGAGAAACTCTCCGGGACGCTCAGCGCTGCGGACTACGCAGAGCAGAAGGCAGCACTGGAGACGGTGTTGAAGCGGGCATTGCAGAAAAAGTCGTAGGACCCCCTCCAATCAATCGAATCGCCGGCTTGAATCAATCGATTCAGGCCGGTGTGGTTTTAGGGACCCCGCTGCTGTTCCGCCTGCCCCGCTCCCTTAGAATCGAACCATGTTCACCGGCATCATCGAGCAGACCGGCACCCTTGTCAGCCTGGAGAGCCGCGGCGGCGTGCGGCGGATTACCGTGGAGGCGCCGGGGATTGCCGGCCGGTTGCGCGAGGGGGATTCGCTGGCCATTTCCGGCGTCTGCCTCACTGCGCTGGACGTGGATCCGACGTTCTTCCACGCCGACCTGGCGCAGGAGACGCTGGACCGGACGTCGCTGGGTTCGCTTCGACCAGGGTCCAAGGTGAACCTGGAGTTGCCGACGGCTGCGGGAAGTCCGCTCGGTGGACACGTTGTGCAGGGGCATGTGGACGGGACGGGGATTCTGACGGGGCTTGATCCCGTCATTGATCCGGCCAGCCATGGTTTCAACCGCGAAACGACGGACTGGACACTTCAAGTAAAACTTCCGGAAGAGCTGCGTAAATGGATGGTTCCAAAGGGATCTGTCGCGATTGAAGGGATCAGCTTGACGATTGCCGCGATTGAGGCTGACGTGGTTTCGATTGCCATCCTCCCGCTGACGTATTGGCGTACCAATCTGCATACGCTGGCCCTGGGCGCGCCAGTCAATATAGAGGCGGATGTACTGGTGAAGCTGGCTTACCAGCATATGCAGGAGCAGAAGAAGCTGTCGTTCGAGCTAACGGAAAGCTGGCTGGTAGCCAATGGTTACTAATCTCAGGGAAAATCCGGCAGGCTCCCTAGTTCGTTAATGAGACCCGGAGAGATACAGCACTTGTCGTTTGCACACGGATTGGAGCACCAGCGTGCCAGCAAGAATAGTTAATTGAGCGCTTGCCCCGGAGCAACGTCTATGATTTGTAAGCACTGATACCTTTGAGGCTGGCAGAATAGGTTAGGGGGAAAACCGGGTCCGGAAGCAGTCGCCGCCGGTCACGGAAATCTATGGCAGAGTTCGTAATCAAGCTGGCCGATGAGCGTGGCCGGGTCCAGGAACAGGTGCAGACGGCAGCGACAGCCGATGAGCTGCGCGCTCGCTTTACGCATGCCGGCTATCACGTTTTTTCGGTCAAGGCGCGCGGCGGGGGCTTTACCGGGGTATCGCGGCGCAAGGTCAAGCTGGAGCCGTTCCTGATCTTTAACCAGCAGTTTCTGACGTTGATCCGCGCCGGCCTGCCGATCTTGGGCTCGCTGCAGATGCTCGGCAAAACGCAGAAGAACGCTCACTTTTCCGCCCAACTGGACGACGTGGCCACCCGCGTCAAAACCGGTGAGGCGCTGTCCAGCGCTTTCGAGGCGCAAAGCGGTTTCCCCCTGATGTACACCACTACCCTGCTGGCTGGCGAGCGTTCCGGCAATCTGCAGGAGGTGCTGGAGCGTTACGTCAACTTCCAGCGGGTGGCTCTTACCTTTCGCAAGAAGCTGATTTCATCGCTCATTTACCCGGCGGTGCTGGTCACGCTGGTCATCGGGCTGATGACCTTCATGTTCACGGTGGTCATTCCGCAGTTTGCCACTCTCTACGACCAGATGGGCAACAAGCTGCCCGCAATCACGACCTACCTCCTGGCATTCGGCAAGTGGATGCAACACAGCCTCATCTACCTGGTGCTGGCGTTTCTTGTGATCGCCATCGCTCTGTGGCGCTTCTCGCGCACCGACCGTGGGCGCGATGTTTCGGACGGCATCCGCATCAAGCTCCCGGTACTGGGCAAGATCTGGCTCAAATATCAGGTGGCGCTCTTCGCCCGGACGCTCTCGACGTTGCTCACCGGAGGCCTGCCGCTGGTACCGTCGCTTGAAACTGCAGCCCGCTCCATCTCCTCGCGCCGCGTTTCCAAGGCGATCACTTCGTCCATCGTCACAGTTCGCGAAGGCAAGAACCTGGCCGATTCGCTCGCGGGCACCGGTGTCTTCCCCACCATGGCTTCGGAGATGATTGCCGTCGGCGAGCAGACCGGCGCGCTGCCTGCCATGCTGAACTCGGCTGCGGAGTTTTATGAAGAAGACGTGGCCACCGCGCTTACCGCGGCGCTCGCGCTGATCGAGCCGGCGATCCTGATTGTCATGGGCATCGTTGTTGTGTTCATTCTTATCTCGCTTTACCTGCCCATCTTCTCGATGGGTCAGGCCCCGACAGGGCAGATGTAACGCTTAGAAACAGGGCAAGGTGTACGCATATGTCTGATACCAACGTTCTTCCTCTTCCGGTAGCCCCGCAGCACGATGAGCGCGCCATGGCCGAGTCGATGGCGCGCCGCTATCGCGCCGAGTTTGTCGATCTCAAGAACTTCAAGATCCAGCATGACCTGCTGCGCACGGTGCCAGTGGAACTGATGTTCCGCTACAACTTTGTGCCTATCGAGCAGCAGACCGACGCACTGGTGATCGCGGTCTCCGACCCCTCGCAGCTCATGGTGCTCGACGAGATCGCCGGCCTGCTCGGCCAGAGGATCATTGCCCGCGTGGCGACGCTGTCGCAGATTACCGACCTGCTGAAGAAAACCGAGCAGTCGCAGCGCGTGCTCGATGAAGCCAGCGAAGGCCTCACCTTCGACGTTCTCACGGGCGATGACAACTCCGACGAGAACATTTCGATCGAGAAATTGACCCGCGAGGAGGACATCAGCCCCATCATCCGGCTGGTGGATACCACGATCTTCACGGCCCTCGAGCGCCGCGCGTCCGATATTCACATTGAAACCAACGATGACTCGGTGGTGGTGAAGTACCGCATCGACGGCGTGTTGCAGATGGCCATGGCGCCCATCGCACGCGAACATCATTCGACGATCCTGTCGCGTATCAAGATCATGTCGGAACTCGACATCGCCGAGCGCCGCGTGCCCCAGGACGGTCGTTTCCGCGTCCGCTACAAGGGCCGCCTGATCGACTTCCGCGTCTCCATCATGCCCACGGTCCACGGCGAAAATGCGGTCCTCCGCGTGCTCGACAAGGAGTCGATGAGCGAGAAGTTCCGCAACCTTACTCTAGACGTGGTGGGTTTCGCCGAGCAGGATCTGAAGCGCTTCCGCCGCTACATTCGCGAGCCCTACGGCATGGTGTTGGTCACCGGTCCCACCGGCTCCGGCAAGACCACCACCCTCTACGCCGCGCTTAATGAGATCAAGAGCGACGAAGACAAGATCATCACCATCGAGGACCCGGTCGAGTACCAGATCCGCGGCATCACACAGATCCCTGTCAACGAGAAGAAGGGCCTCACCTTCGCCCGCGGGCTGCGCTCGATTTTGCGTCACGATCCGGACAAGATTCTGGTTGGCGAAATCCGCGACCAGGAAACGGCGCAAATCGCCATCAACTCGGCGCTCACCGGACACCTGGTGTTCACAACGGTCCACGCCAACAACGTGGTTGACGTACTGGGACGCTTCCTGAACATGGGCGTCGAGGCCTACAACTTCGTCTCCGCGCTCAACTGCATCCTGGCGCAGCGGCTGGTGCGTACGATATGCGATTATTGTGCGCGGACGGTGCGTTACGACGAAGAGACACTGCTGGCAGCCTCCCTCGACCTGGCCGAGTGGCGCAATTTTGAATTCCGCGAAGGCGCCGGATGCATCGAATGCGGCGGCACCGGCTATCGCGGCCGTACCGCGATCCACGAACTGCTGGACTTGACCGACCCGATTCGCGAGCTGATTTTGGAGAAGAGGCCGACCTCCGAGGTGCGCAAGCTGGCGCAGAAAGAAGGCATGAGCTTCCTGCGCGAGTCGGCCATCGATCGCGTGCGGCGCGGGCTGACCACGCTGAAGGAAATCAACAAGGTTACGTTCATCGAGGCGTCAAGATAGCAGCTTCCTCCGGAACCCGCAGAATCCGACACGGGCTCCCTAAACAAGATGAGCGCGTTCCTTCGCGCCCGCGTCTGTTCGACGTATGCGCACTGTAGCCAACAAACCCGCGACAAGCGGTTCCCGTGTCAAGCAAGTAAGGAGAGATGCCGGAGTGGCCCAGTTCTCAAGCAACCTGAAACCAGCGTCGCAGCCGGGCGGACGCCCGCAAACTGCCGTAGAGCTTGCGCCGGAGGGCGCGCTGGCGGCGGCCATTGGCGCCCCTGGACAGTCGCCTTCGTATGCGTTTGCCTCGCTGCCTGCCGGAGCCCTGGTTCCTGGAATCGGCGAATCGAATATTCACCAACCCGAGGTGGTGGCGGAGGCTCTGCGATCGGCGCTGGAGCAGGTGTCTCCGCGCAACCGCAACGTGACGCTGGTGATTCCCGACACTTCGGCGCGCGTGTTTGTGCTCGATTTCGACACCCTGCCCGCGAAAGCAGCAGAGGCCGTGCCTGTGTTGCGCTTCCGTCTGCGCAAGATGGTTCCCTTTGATGCCGAACATGCCGCGGTGAGCTACCAGGTGCTGGCGCAACACGGAGAACAGGAGAAAGCCGGCGCCATCGTGAAGGTGCTGGCGACGGTTATGCCAGGTCCGATCCTGGCCGAATACGAAGCGGCGGTGCGCGCAGCGGGCTATGAGCCGGGCGCAGTGCTGCCCTCGAGCCTCGCGGCCCTGGCCGCCCTGGACTCGCCACACCCCGTTCTAGCCGCGAACCTCACCGGACTGGCTCTCACCACGGCGATCACCAGCGGCGACGACCTGCTGCTGTATCGCACCGTCGAGTTGCCGGAGGATCCGGCGGCGCGCGTGGCTGAAGTGCAGCGCAGCGTGGCCGTGGCGGCAGCCTACTTCGAGGACAAGCTGAGTTCCCCGCCCCGCGAAGTGCACTATGCGGGTGCGGTGGATGCGCGCGAATTTACACGCGCCATCGCGGATGCGCATCTTACGGTACTGGAAGTGGCGCCTTCCCCGACCACCGGCGCTACCACCACTCTGGGTCCGATCGGCCTTGCGGGCGTCATGGGTGCGTTGGCTGGAGTAGCCTAGATTCATGCGGATTACCGCCAACCTTGCCACCAGGCCGTTCACGGACCTGGGGCCTATCCTGAGACGTCTGCGACTCGCAATGGCCGTGCTGGCGCTGGTTTCCATCGGCTTCGGCGCGGGGCTTTATGCGCTTCACAACAAGGCCGACGCGGTCCGCGATCGCGAGCACTCGCTGGACTCGAACATTGCCTCTGTCCGGCATGAAGAACAAACCTACGAGGCCATGGTGCAGCAACCCGACAACGCCATAGTGCTGGGGCATGCCTCGACTCTGAACCACCTGTTCGACGAGAAGGCATTCTCCTGGACGCTGGCCATGGAAGACCTGGAGACCGTGCTGCCGGGTGGCGTGCAGGTGACCACCCTGGAGCCCATTCGCGAGAAGAAGAACCAGCAGATCACGCTGCACATGCGCGTCACAGGTCCTCGCGACAAAACAGTGGAGCTGGTGCAGAACCTGGAGCGTTCGCGCCGGTTCAAGACCCCGCGCATTACCGGGGAGGCGTCAGAGTCACTGGGCAGCGGAAACCAGCAGTTGGAGCCGGTGAGCCCGACGAATCGCGTTACCTTCGATCTGCTGGCGGACTATAACCCTGCCGCGCCCGGCGAGCGCCGCTCGTCGCCAAAGAAGGCCACACTGGAACAAGTCTCGGCTCAGAAGAAGCACAAGGCCCTTCCAACCGCTCAGCCCCAACCTAACGGGCCGCAGGGACGTCCGCTCTCCGTTAGCCCATCACCCCGGGTCGTTCCGCCTCCCGTGGGAGGTGCGCAATGACGGAGAAACGCTCGATATGGCGGGAGCGGCTCAGTTCCCCGCTCACCTGGCACTGGGTCGGATTCAGTGTTTTGCTGCTGCTCGTCATCGTGCTGGGTACGCGGTTTGGACTGGACTGGGCGGCAACGAGTTCCCGGGCTACCGACGCTATGAGCAGCAAGCAGGTGGAGTTGAAGGCCCTGCAGTTGCAAACGGCGCCACTGCGAGGCCTCGACAAGCGTATCGATGTCACCCGCGACGAGATCAAGAACTTCTACGCCAAGCGCATTCCGGCCAACTACTCCTCGATCGCCGACCAAATTGGCAACCTGGCGGTGAAATCAGGCGTGCGCCTTTCCCGCATGCAGTACACGCAGGGTGCAGCGGGGCGCGACCTTGCCGAGATATCGCTCGACGCAGGCGTTACGGGACAATACCCGCAGATCATGCACTTCATCAATTCGCTCGAGAAGGACAAGACATTCTTCGTCATTCGCGCCATGGGACTGACCGGGCAGCAGGGTGGGATGGTGAACCTGCGCCTGCGCGTCTCCACCTGGCTGCGGCCGGAAAACATGCCCAGCGGGCTGCCGAAGACTGCGGAGCTGAACAGCACGCCCCCGGGCGGCACATCCGCCACAGAAGGCGACGCGGCACCTTCCAGGCAGGAGGGTGCGCAACCATGAAGACCGGTGCGGAAGACAAGAAGAAAGTCATCATCCTGGTCGTGCTGCTGGTGATTGCGATTCCGGTGGGAATCTGGGAGTTGCGCGGCTACTTTGGGTCGTCATCGCCGAGCCCGGAGCCAATGTCGAGCACAACATCGAACCAGGCCAATCCTGCAGCAGCGGCACCCGGTGCCCTGGCGGCCGTCGCCAACGATTCCAGCGGCCCCGAGGCCGAAAAGATCGCCACCAACGAAATCGACCCCACGTTGCACCTGGACAAGCTGGCGCAGAGCGAGGACGTCGATTATCGCGGGACGGGACGCAACATCTTCTCTGCCGACTCGGCGCCACCGAAGATCGAACGGCCGCTTGCGCCTGCCCGGCCGGATCCGACCCCTGCGGTCGTGCTGCCGCCGCCTGTGCCGCAGGCCCCGCCCATCGATCTCAAGTACTTCGGCTACTCGCAGGATAAGGGCCGGTCGATCAAGGCGTTTCTGGTCCACGGGGACGACATCTTCATGGCGAGGGCCGGCGAGGTTATCGATCACCGCTACAGGGTGGGTGCCATCTCTCCCGGCAGCGTGGAAGTGACCGACCTTTCGTACAACAACACGCAAACCCTGCCCATCTCCGCAAACTGAGAATGGACCCGGGCCGGGCCTTTTGCTGTTGCAGCGCGAACATCCGTACAATTGAAGCAGGACGAGAACACCGGCGGGAGCGTTTCAGACCGCTCCAGCGTCATACTCCAGTAGGCAGAATGGGTTGAATGCAGGCCACGTTCGGATAGAGAGCAAGGCTTCAGCTTCAGCAAACGCCTTGTTTCGACAACTTTTACGGATGCAGAACCCCTCCTCAATCCGACGCCGCAAGCCGGTTGAAAACGGCTACATGCTCATCTCCGTCATGATCCTTCTGGCCATTTTTATGATCGCCATGGCGGTCGGGGTGCCAAAGGTCGCCGAGAGCATCCAGCGTGACCGCGAAGTGGAGACGATGCGCCGCGGCAAGCAGTATATTCGCGCCATCCAGCTGTATTACCGCAAGTTCCACGCCTACCCGCCCAATCTCGACGCGTTGGTCAAAACCAACGAGATTCGCTTCCTGCGCAAGAAGTACATCGATCCGATGACCGGCAAGGACGACTGGAAGCCAATCATGTATTGCCAGAACAAGACGCCCATGGCCATGGGATTCTTCGGCCAGCCGATGGGCGGCGCGGGTTGCGGCGCGTTGGCCGGAATCGGTCCGGCGGGTGGTGCGGGCTTGGGCGGCACCAACAACGGGCCGGGAGGTACTTCACTCACGAATACGGGCGGATCGACGAGTTCGATTGGCGGCGGCCTGTTCTCAAATACCGGCAACAGCGGAGTTTCAGCAACTGGCGCTGGAGGCACCGGGACTTCGGGAGCCACTGGCTCATCGGGCACGGATCCAAGCTCCGGAGCGGGCGCGGTCGACGCCAACGGCACTCCGATCAACAACACCGGAAGTCCTCTAGGCACGGGACAGACGTTCGGTGGCGGCGGTATCGTTGGCGTGGAGCCCGTCAGCCCCAAGCAGTCCATCCTGATCTACAAGAAGAAGAACCACTACAACGAGTGGGAGTTCCTGTACAGCCAGCTGATGGACCAACAGATGATCGGCGGCGGCAACGCGGGCACCATCGGGCAGCCCGCCAATGGCGCTCCGGGATTCAACCAGCCCACGCCCGGCATCGGGGGCACCAATCAGCCCGGGGGCGGTATCAATCAAAACGGCGGCTTTCAGCCGGGTAACAACAATGGCAGCACACCGATCCCGCAACCGCCCGCCGAACCCCCGTCAACCACTCCGCAGCAGTAAAGTTTCCAGAAAAAAACCGCCGCTTGTGCCGGTTGAGGCGCTGTTGGCTCTCTACACGACGCAAAAAGGCCTGCCGTTTGGGCAGGCCTTTTTGCAAATCCGAGAGAACCGGCTTAGACGTTGAAGGACGAACCACATCCGCACGTGCTCTTCACCTGCGGATTCTCAAACTTGAATCCCGCCGCTTCCAGAGTCTCCACATAGTCCACGGTGCACCCGTTCAGATACATCAGGGAGGTGGCGTCTACAAAGACCTTCAAGTCGTCGAAGGCGAAAACTTTGTCCATCATGCCGCCCTGGTTTTCGAAGGCCATGGAGTACTGGAAGCCGGAGCAGCCTCCACCCACGACGCCGATGCGCAGCCCGGCGGGAAGCGGATCCTGGGTCGCCATGATCTCGCGGACCTTGGCGATCGCCTGGGGCGTCAGAATGAGAGGCGCCTTCTTGGTTTCCTGTGCAGGTGCGACAGATGCTGTGGTGGCCATGGAATCTCCTGTTCTTGAACTCTTTGTTAACTCTACCGGCTTCAGCGCGGGGAGACAACCCCCTCGGCACCAGTCAGCTCATTGGATGCATCAGATCGGGGGAAGGTCGCAGGCCAGCGGCCAGGTGAAGTAGTCCATTCTATGGCACTGATTTATAGCGGCTTACGAGGTGATTTGGAATCTTTTCAAGCAATGAAAGTGGCTTGTGATACCCATCACCACAGAAACCAAGTTGCAGAGCTATGATGGGAAACCGTAAGGCCCCCTCTACTCACGAGACCGCGAATTCCCCTCAACGGGCCCGCCGGTATCTGGGAGCAACACCTCTGGAGGTGCTTTATGACGATGGTTCCTGTAATGTGGGCGGTTTGGGCCGCCTTTGTTCTGATCCTTGCAGCTCTCTACCTTTATCGCTCGCGCCTGGAGCGCGACGAGGAAGACCAGATCTTTCTGGATGACTCCTTCGATCACGAAAGAACCGCACAAGCTGCGATTGTTGCAAGGGTGAACAAGATTCAGCCCGTGTTGCGTGCTTCGATGGTCCTGGCCTCAATCGCCACGGTGTTCGTGATTGGCTACTACGTCATCGACATCGTGAACCAATTCAAATAGGCGTCCGGAAAGACATTCGCCTCTTAGGCCGGCGGCTGCCCAATCGACGTTCACCGGCCTGAGATGGGTGTCTCGGAACCCCGGGCTTCACATGGGTATCATGGCTGAGCCGCTGGTGTACTGGCCGGCTTCTCCTTGCCTGCCGGCGCAGTCGCTGACGGCTTGGCGGCAGGGCAAAGAATCGTAGACGGTCCCGGCAGGGTGTCGGGACTGACCAATAAGCTGGTGAGACTCTCGGTGGCCGTTGGTGTCGGTACAATCCTTTGCAACTCGGCATCGGCTGCTTTTGGATCCGCCGGGGCCTTGAGCGAGGCGAGGGCTTTCGGATCATCGACGCTCCCGAGCAGTGCGAAAAGCTCCTTCGCGAGTGGTGGAATTTTCTTGTCTGCCTTGCCGTAGTACGCCACGATCTTCTCCAACAGCGGTCTTTTTTGTTGATACGCCCCGTGGGCGCTCGCGAAGAACTCATCCACCGTGTCCCAGGGATGTCCACCGCTGCCGGCCCATAATTCATCGGTCACCATCACAAGACCCGCGGGCTGGGTGGTGCTGCTACCGTCATCCTTAAGCGGCGGCGGGTGCGCAGGATCAAAAACACCGGTTGGCCTGGAAACAGCGGCCGTGTTCTTCAGCTGGAGAAAGAGCGCGGCGAATCGTTTCGCCAGGGCATCGGGCGCTCCTGACGTTACATGCTCGCCGAGGTGAAAAGCGAAGATCCCGTGGGATCCCTCGTGTGCGATGGTCTCTTCCCAGGAATCCTCCTGCTTCACCACCAGCAGGCCCTTACCCCCCGCTTCGCGAAAGCCGCTGTTCGCATGCGGGTAGATCGCGATCAAGGCAGTCTTCAGAGGATAGTCCTTTTCCGGAATTTGACGATTGAGAACGGCAGCCTGTTTTGCAGCCTTTCGCATTCGTGCGACCAGCGCCGGAATAGGCTTAGGATCATGCTTTCCGCAATGATAAGTTTGGGCCTCGGGGCCGGTAGTAATTCCGATGTCCGCATAACTCAAAATAATGCGTACAGCCACACCCTCTTCGTTGACTTCGCCGATGATCTGCCCGCCGCCAATCCAGACCCTGTCCCATGGTGCATAGGTCTGTGGTGGGAAGGCCAGCAACGCGGGCGCGGGCGCCAGGGAAAGAGGAAAACTGAAGCCGCTCTCCGCCCTGGTGGCGAGTTGCTCGGCTTCGGTACGTGCGCCGGCTGCCTCGCTGACGCCGGCAACTCGCTGATGCAATCTATGGAAGGCCTCGTGACGCAACATTCTCCCAAGCTCGCGCGGGCCGATGAATAAACCTGTGGGACCGAGGTGGATTTCTCCATGGGTCGTCCATGCCGGTGTCGTGGCGGGCAACGCGGCCGGTACCCGCGGGTTGACGCGAAACGGCGGTTGATCCATCTCCCTGGGATCGGGGGCGAGCCTCGACTGGACCGTCAGTCTTGCCGGCGTCCTGGCGGGTAGATCAGCGTAGACGGGAATCCGGCTAAAGTCGTATCCAAGGCGAGAGACTTCCCTGCCCGTCGTTCCGGCATTCAGTTCGTCAGAACGGGGCTCTAACGTCTGTGGCGGTGGCTGATTTCCTTGCGAGGGCTGCAACTGCAGAATGGGATCTGCGCGATGATGCTGTTGGGGCGCCATGTGAGACCGAGAAAGGTCGGAGGATGCCGGTCTTTGAGACTGACTTTGCTTTTGGGCAAAGGTTCGCATGCTCCACCTCCACTCCTTGTTGCGGCCGCCGCCTAAATTACGTGCAGGCTGAGCTGGATAAAGCGGCGCCTGTTCGCCTGAGACGAGGGCGCGGGCAGCCACCCCGAAAGCAGCACCCCTGTCGGTTAGTGATTTTTACCATGCGAGCAACGGGGTCACTACGAGTTTTTTCATCGAGCTGTTTCGGCGAGCCGTATCCGAAGCTCATGCCCAAGCATCCGAGACCGAGTGCCGAGACGAGATTCCATGTTCCCCAGTCTGCGCTTGTTGATTTTTCCCTGCCCTTGGTTTGAAAGGTTTTGGAACGTGCCGCTCGCGATCGCGGCGAGAGCAGCACGTTCACCGTTTTACTCCGACTTGAGCGATGCCATATCGATGGAGAAGCGATACTTCACGTCGGACCGGAGCAGACGCTCATAGGCTTCGTTGACTTTCTGGATGGGAATTACTTCAACGTCGGAGATGATGTTGTGCTGGCTGCAGAAGTCGAGCATCTCCTGCGTCTCTGCGATGCCGCCGATGAGTGAACCAGAAAAGCTGCGGCGACGAAAGAGCAGGCCGAAGACGGAGACGGGCAGCGGCTTCTCCGGGGCGCCGACCATGGTGAGGTTGCCGTCGCGGCGAAGCATCTGGATATAGGCGTTGACGTCGTGTTCGGCGGCCACTGCGTCGAGAATGAAGTCGAAACTGCCGGCGTGCTTTGCCATCTCATTGGCGTCGCGGGAGATGACTACCTCATCGGCGCCCAGGCGCCTGGCGTCGTCCACCTTACCCGGCGATGTTGTGAAGACGACGGTGTGGGCGCCAAGGGCGTGCGCGAATTTGACCCCCATGTGCCCCAGTCCGCCCAGGCCGACCACACCAACCTTTTTGCCCTTGGTGACGCCCCAATGGCGCATGGGTGAGTAGGTGGTGATTCCTGCGCAGAGCAGCGGCGCGGCGCCGGCCAGATCGAGGTTCGAGGGAACGCGCAGCACGAAGCGTTCGTCGACGACGATGCTGTCGGAATAGCCACCGTATGTGACGCCGCCGAGGTGCTTGTCAGGGAAGTTGTACGTGAGGACGAAGTTGTTGCAGAACTGTTCAAGGCCGGCTTTGCACTCGGGGCAAGTGCCGTCGGAGTCGACCATGCAGCCGACGGCGGCAAGATCGCCGGGTTTGAAGTTGCTGACGGCCGAGCCGACATTCGTAACGCGTCCCACGATTTCGTGACCGGGAACGCAGGGGTAGACGGTGGGCATAAGTCCGCTCCACTCGTTGCGGGCCTGATGCAGATCGGAGTGACAGATACCGCAGAAGAGGATTTCGATCTGTACGTCGTGTTCGGTCGTATCGCGCCGCGGAATCGTTGCGGCTGCGAATGGGGATGTTGCGCTGCTGACGGAATACGCTTTTGCCTGGTACATGAATTTTCCTCCGGCGAGTTGCCACACTGTTGATACGGGACGCGCTGTGTTGGATGCAAGAGCGCCGATGCTTTATCCGCCTGGATTCCAACAATTGGGATAGCACCGAGAGTTTCATCGGCTGGGCGATTTTCCCGCTGCCATCCCAAAACTACGAAACCCCGGCGTGCGAGCGGTATCCCGATCCCTCCTTTTTATTGCCTATTCCTGTTGCGCGGTGGATTTTTGTGCACACGCTGGCTGTTGCCCCCCTGCCTTGGATTGAAAGGAGCGCGAGGATCCCGGCGCCGAAACGCAAGGCCGCAAGCGAGGACGATCATGGGGTGGCGATGGGGGAGAAACTGGCCCGCAGGACTGCCAGCTGCGCCCGGGCGGAAGCAGATACTTCTTCCAATGTACTAAAGCTGCTTCTTCCGCCAGCCTACAGTGTGCGATGTGAAGGCGCGCGGGTTGCCGGCGCTGAGGCGACCCAAGCCCAGCATTGGATTACGGCGTTCTCTAACCTTGTACCGCCCTATTCGACTTCGGGCCGCGCGCGATAGCCATCCCTGGCGATCACGTCGTACTTCAGTGGATGGTGCTTCTCGTCCTGGAAGCGCAAGCGGTTTGCCTTCGTCGTCTACAAGTTCCACGCGAAGCTTGCGATAGCTACCGTCCTGCTTGGGATTGCTGGGGTGGTAGACAAGTTGATACTTGGAGCGGATGTTCTTGTTGATGTCGCCGAAGATCTCCGGGAATTCGGCCTGGAAACGCGGAGAGTACCATTCGCCCCCGGTGAGATGGGCGAAGGTCTTCATCTCGTTGTCGGCCTGCAGGTAGTCGATATCGCGCATCTGGCCGCCGATTCCGCCGCGACCCTCGGTGATAGCGCGGAGCGCGCCGCCGGTGGAGATGGCGTAGATGGTGATGTCCTTGGTGTTCTTTACCTTCTTGAGGATCTGATCGAAGGTGATCTTGGAAAAGGTGTCGCGGCCGGATGCTACAAGGATGATGTACTTGCGGCCCTCGATGCGGCTGAGTCGATCTTCTGCTTCGTACAGCGCGTCGAACAGGTTGCGTTCGTTGAAGCCGGGCACGCGCAAGGTGTTGATGGCATCGAAGATCTGGCGCTTGTCCTGGGTGAAGTCGGTCACGATCTGGGTGCGCATGTCAAAGGTCATCAGGGCCACGTAGTCCTGCGGGCGAAGCTGCTGCGCAAACGAGTAGACCGCGTTCAGCATGTCGTAGTTGAAGGCGTAGGTGAAGTTGCTGCCGGCAAACTCGCAGAGCATGAGCGCGGTTATGGGTGCCTCGACACGCTTGAATCCGGCAATCTTCTGTTCCACGCCGTCTTCGTAAACTTTGAAGTTGTTCGGCTTGAGGTTGGGAACGAACTGGTGCGTCTTCTCGAGGATCACGCCCACGTCGACGGTGACTTCGGGAACCTCGATGCGAAGCGAATAATTCCCCATTCCCTCAGGGTTTGTCACTTTGGGCGCAGCGGGTGCAGGAGGCGGCGTGTCCTCGGGCTGTTCCTTTTTCTTGGGGAGGGCGATGGACCCATTGTCCCCGGCGGGGCCGCCGTCGGGCGCGGTCTGATCCTGCGGGGCGGGTTGCTGGGGCTGTTGCTGGGGCGCGGGACTCTGGCTCGCCGCCAGAGTCGCCGTTCCCACCCCCACCAGGACGGCCAGCGCCATTCGAACCAGCGGGCGGGGGAAACGGGGCGCGCGATCGTACGTCAATAACATAGAGACCTCTGTGGTCAACAGGATAAGGGATGAGACTGCCTGCACACTTTATTGCGGCCTTTCCGGCCAGTTTTTACTCATCTGGCCCGTCGAGCTTCAAGCCAGATACAGTAATAGACGTGAATACTGGTCTGAAAGAAACCCGCGTCCCCTTCGCCGCGGTTTTGGCATTGGCCCTCACAGCTCTCTCGCCATGGGCAGTCTCCGCGCAAGACACCTCCCCTCCAGCTGGTCCGCCACCATCCAACGGAGGCATTTTCCCATTAAGCGAGGTGCACCGCGGTCTGCAGGCGACTGCGTGGACAGTCTTTACGGGAACCGTGCCTGAGCCCATGCAGGTGGAGATCCTGGGAGTATTGCGTGGCGGCCGCGGCCCGGGACACGACATGATTCTGGCGCAACTCCATGGCGCCAAGCCGGAGTACACGGGCGTGGTTGCCGGAATGAGCGGCAGCCCGGTCTACGTGGGGAACAGGCTCCTGGGGTCACTTTCCTACCGCATCGGCCAGTTCAGCAAGGATCCCATCGCGGGGATTACACCGATCGAGCAGATGCTGGAGGTCCGGGATCTGCCATCGGAGGCCGTGGACTTGGCGTCCGCGGACCGCGCGCATCTTGCTCCGGCGTCTGCAGAGAGCCCGCTCACCCCTTCGCCCACAACGTTTCAGGCTATGGATACGCCGCTGGTAATGAACGGCTTTCGGCCGGAGGCGATCCGCCTGTGGCAGGAAAAGATGAAGGGAACGGGCCTCGATGTTGTGGCGGCGGGCGGTTCCGGCAGCTCCGTTAAAACTTCAGAGGGATTCTCGGCATCGGCGGCAGCCTCGGTGGTGCCGGGCTCGGCAGTGAGTGTCCAGTTGATTCGCGGCGATCTTGAGATTGCGGCCACCTGTACGGTTACCTACGTGGATCCCAAACGGCTTCTCGCCTGCGGCCATCCCATTCTGCAGGCCGGACACATCTCCATGCCCATGACCACGGCAGAGGTGGTGGCCACACTGGCATCCCCGCTGGATGCATTCAAGATCATCAATACCGGCGAACCCATCGGCGCCTTCACCCAGGACCGGGACTCGGCGATCGCGGGCATCTTCGGCGCCAAAGCGCACATGATTCCCATTCACATGTCGGTTCATGGAGAAGGAAAGCCGCGGGAATTGAATATTGAGGTGGTGGATCTGCCGTCCCTCACGCCGCAGACGGTGCTCGTGGGGTTATACCAATGTCTGCTTGAGTCCAACCAGACCACCATGGACACCAGTTACCACCTGACGGGCAGGATCGAGATGGACCGCTATCCTTCGGCGCCTCTCGACGTATGGGCCTCCGGTGGGGATGCACTGCCGTCGTCTTTGCAGGCGGCGATTCAAACCTTCGAGCGCTTCATCAGGATCTACGGCAATGACGCGCGCGAGGGCACCATACGCTCCATCGATCTGAACATCGAAGCCATTCCGAGACGCGTCGCGGTCATGCTGGAGTCGGCGCGCATCGTATCGAGCAACATCGTGCATTCCGGCGATACCGTCATGGTGGAGGCCACCATCCAACCATGGCATCAGGCAGAGCGGAATGTGCGCATCCCCGTGAAACTGCCTGCCCGGTTGCAGCCAGGCACCCTGCGCCTCATGGTGTCCGATGGTCCCACGCTCGATCGAACCCTGGACCAGCCACGCTTCGTACCCCACTCGCCGGATATGGAGTCCGCCCTGGCCCAGGCCGGCAGCATTCATGCGGCCGATCGCCTCTACGTGAGCCTTCTCGTGCCGGAAACGCAAGCAGGCATCGAGGGACGTACGCTCACCAGCTTGCCCATCTCGATGGCCAACGCTCTTGAACCGCTGCGCATGGGACCCGATGTAACACTGAATGGCGAATCGGCAGTGGTTGCAGCCGATGCACCTGCCGACGGAATGCTGAGCGGATTCGCGGTGCTCAACCTGCGCATTGAGCCGGGCGGCGGGATACACTGATCTCAGTCAACACAACCTGAGCATGGAGTGGGACCGCCATTTCCTCCATCGCCGTTTTTCCCTTTTTCCATTCCTGTGGCACCTGAGCGAGGCTTCGAACCGACATGTCCCCAATTCAAGGACTGGCAGCACACGCGGCGGGGGCGGAACTTTTGCCGTTTCGCTACGAACCTGGAGCTTTGGGCGCGCGCGACGTGGAGATCGGCATCACCCATTGCGGTATCTGCCATAGTGACCTTCACCTCATCAGCAATGACTGGGGCATCAGCCAATATCCGTTCATTCCCGGGCACGAGGTCATCGGAACGATCACCGAAGTCGGAACCGATGTTCATTTGTTGAGCGTGGGGCAGCGCGTGGGGCTTGGCTGGCAGTCGAACTCCTGCGGGGAGTGTGAGTGGTGCACCAGGGGCATGGAGAATCTCTGCGCCTCCTCGGAAGGCACCTGCGTTCGCCGCCATGGTGGCTACGCTACCCATGTGCGCGCCAACGCGCGCTTCGTCTTCCCTATCCCGGACGCGCTCAACAGCGAGCATGCGGCGCCGCTTCTCTGCGGGGGCATCACCGTCTACAATCCGCTTCGCAGCCACGGCATCAATCCGTCATCGCGCGTGGGCGTCATCGGCATTGGAGGCCTCGGACATCTGGCCATCCAGTTCGCACGCGTTTTCGGCGCCGAAGTCACGGCCTTCTCCACGTCCGCAGAGAAGGAAAAGGAAGCCCGCGGGCTCGGCGCGCACCGCTTCGTCAATACTCGCGAAAGCCGGGCGTTGAAGGAAGTGGTGGGTTCGCTCGACTTTGTGATCAACACGGCAAACGCCGATCAGGACTGGAGCGTGTACATCCAGACGCTTCGGCCTACGGGAACTTTGTGTTTCGTCGGCGTTCCTCCCTCGCCCATTTCGATGCAGGCGTTCCCGCTAATTGCCGGCATGCGCTCCATTACCGGCAGTCCCATTGGCAGCCCCCACATGATTCGCGAGATGCTCGACGTGGCGGCTCGCCACCAAGTGAAGGCGATCACCCAGTCCTTTCCCATGGCCAAGGTGAATGATGCGCTGGCCAAGGTGAAAAAGAACAAGGTGCGCTATCGAGCCGTTCTGGCGAACTGATCGCACACGGCGCGCGGCCTGAGTGAAACCGTTCAAACCCAGCCTTCGGCGATTTACCCGTTGCCGTCTGCCTGTCTCGCGCGCTGGCGGATCGTGAGGTTCCACGACGATGGATACACGTCGCTTCCCCTTCCCGCCGTGGACAGGAAATCGTAAAGACTAGGATTGCGCCGAGGTCTGGAGAGTCCAAGCGGCGAGCCCCTCTTGCCGAGAACCTCGAATGCGCGCTCAACAAGATCGGCCGGGTGTACAGGCTTTACCAGCCACGTAAAATCGTGGCCGAGGCTCAGCATCTGCGCATACATCTCGTTGGCGGTTGCATGGCCTGAAAAGAGGATGACCCGGCAGTCAGGCGCCATGCGGATCATCTCCACTGCCATGTCGAGCCCATTCATTCCCGGCATGGAAAGGTCCGCGATCAGCAATTCCGGAGGCATCAGTGCCGCTATCTCCAGCGCTTCCTCCGCATCGGGGGCGGTCAGTGTTGCCAGGCCATTGCTGTTGAGAATAACTGCCAGAGTTTCCGTAATGAGGGGTTCATCGTCGACTACCAAAACCAGAGGCCGCAGCCATTCTGAAGCATCAGGCGTTATGCGGCGTGCGGCTTCGACAGGCACCGTGGGAAAGTGCATCATCATGTCGAACTCCTGATGATCACCCTAGCATCCTCCCGGCAATACGGGGAGACTCTTTAAGTGTTTTATTCTATGAGGTTTGACGCTGAAGTGTGACTCGCCTGAGAGGGACTGCGCTAAATTCGGATATATTTCGACTGGATTACGTGTCAAATATTTATCTTTTCTTTTGCGTCACGTTTGCGTCATAATAGCGTCACGGAGGACAATTCCCGCGATCTCTCTGGTGCTGGTGCCAAGAAAGGAAAGGCTCAAAACCAATGGCGACCGAAGACTCCCCTCATTCTCCAATGAAATTTGGATCCATCCTTCAAAACCAGGTGCCCAAAGGGCGCGATGGCAAACACAAGCAAATCGTCACCCAACTGCTGAGTGACCTGGAACAGTTGGCCGATGGTTCGGCCCTCAAGATCCCCTTAGCCGAACTTCCCGATTCCAAGGAAAACATTCGTTCCGCTTTGAGTCGTGCCACCAATCAGCGCGGCCTCGAGATTGCCACCTCCAGCGACGCTGAGTTTCTTTACGTGTGGAAGACCGGTACCGACCGATAACCATTCTTCTTGTGTCCAGGCGAACCGCCTGTTGTAGTCTTCCCGTGTTGAGCTATGCCTTCCGTCCGCATCGACAAGTGGTTATGGGCTGCGCGGTTCTTCAAGACGCGCGCGCTCGCTTCGAAAGCCTGCGACATGGGCCGCATCCGCTCCAATGGCATTGAGGCCAAACCGGCGCGCGATGTGCGCGTTGGCGACAAGCTGAACGTAAAAAACGAAGGCGGCGACTTCGATATCGAAGTGCTGGCTCTGAGCGAAATGCGCGGCCCTGCGGCAGTCGCGCAGACGCTCTACCATGAGACCGACGCCAGCAAGGAAGCGCGCGCCAAAGCAGCCGACGAGCGCAAGGCCATGCAGCAGTACGCGCCCCTGCCAGAACGGCGGCCGAGCAAGCGCGATCGCCGTCGTATCATCCAGTTTCGCGGTGGCCGCTGAGCAAGTTGGGCCGTCCGCTAGTGCCTGTTCGGTCAACTTTAGTAGACTCAACGGCAACATGGTGAAAGCGCTTCGTCCCCAGATTCTTCTTCGTCGATCCATTCCGAATTGCGTCATTTTGTCTGCTATAGCCTCGATCGCCTGGGCGCCTGCGGCTCGAGCTCAGGGCACCCGCCTGTGGACGCAGTCCCGCGTGGAAGAGTTTGAAAAGGGAACGCCGCAGGGCGTGGCCCTCACCAGCGACGGAGAAATCAAGGAAGGGCCGGGGCTAAAGGATGTGGTGACCACGCCCTCGACCTTCGTGTGGTCGGTTACGACGGACAAGAGCGGTACCGCCTACGCCGGCACCGGCTCGCCGGCCACTGTTTTGCGCATCGGGCCGGATGGCAAACCTTTCACTCTCTTTGAAACACACGATCTCGCTGTCCAGGTTGTGCGTCTCGGTCCGGACGGAAGCATCTACGTCGCCACGATGCCAGGTGGCAAGGTCTTCAGGCTAAAAGCCGGCGCGACCACGAAGCAGACTGATTCCGACGCAACCCTGGTCTTCGAGGCATCGCACTTCGACGATAAGGGCAAAGAACCAAAACCCGACGCCAAGCCCGCAGGGGACTCCGACAAATCGGATGACAAGGACGGCGACAAATCCGAAGACAAAATCGAGGTCAAACGCTACATCTGGGACATGACCTTTGACTCCGCGGGGCGGCTCTACATCGCCACTGGAGGTCCCGCAGCCATCTATCGTGTTGATCCCGCCAAACCCGGCTCGAGCCCCGAGGAGTTCTTCAAGAGCGATGAGCAGCATGTTCGCGCCCTGGCGTGGGACGCCAAGGGCAACCTGATCGCGGGCACCGATGGAACGGGTTTGGTTTATCGCATCAGCCCTTCCGGCAAAGCTTACGTGTTGTTTGAAGCGCCCCGCCGCGAGATTCCCGCCCTGGCGGTGGCTGCCGACGGCACCATTTTCGCGGCCAGCGTCGGCGACAAAACACACAATCCCCTACCCCCTCTGCCGGTGCAAGGCGCGGGCATGGTGACCGTCACCGTTGTACAACCGGGGTCCTTTCAGGCCGCTAACGCCAGCAGCTCTGCGCCGGAGGGCACCGATGTCTACGCCATCGAGGAAGGCCAGGCGCCGCGCAAAGTTTGGTCTGGCAAGGACGAGGTCGTGTACGCTCTCGCCGCACGCACCGACGGCATACTCGCGGTTACTGGTAATCGCGGGCGCATCTTCCGCATCGAGACCAACGGAAACTACGCGGACGTGGGGCACCTGGAAGCCCAGGAGGGGCTCTGCATGAGCGCATCCAGCGATCCCCGGGGCGACGTTCTCATCGGTACCGGCAACACCGGCAAGCTGGTTCGATTCGGGGGCCAGGCGCAGCACGAGTATGCAAGCGACGTGCTCGATGCCGGCGCAATGGCGCGCTTTGGACGAATCGAAGTCGAGCCGGGATCGAATGGTTACGATCTGTTCACCCGCACCGGAAATATCGAGCAGCCCGCGCGCGGATGGACCGACTGGCAGCCAGCCGCGAATGACACTGTCTCCTCGCCCGCAGGCCGCTTCCTGCAGTGGAAGGCGGTGTTGCATCAGGGTGGCCTCGTGCGCGGCGTGGGTGTCAACTACCTCCCCGTAAATGCGGCGCCAGTGGTGGACGATGTTGTGGTGGTGACGGGCGCTCGTCTGAATCCTCAGAATCAGGCTGCCGCGCAACCGGCAACAGTCAACATTTCACTTCCTGCCAGCAATCAGCCGGGTGTGATTAACTTTGACGCGGGCAACGCCAACAACAATCCCCTCACCGCCATCAAGGACCGGACTGCCGTGACCGCGCGCTGGTCGGCGCACGACGACAACGGCGACGATCTCACCTTCGCGCTTTATCTCCGCGGGGACGGCGAGCAGGGGTGGCGCCTGCTTAAAGACAACGTTACCGACAAGGCTTACAGCTTTGATCAGGCACTGATTCCCGACGGCGGTTACCAACTCAAGGTGGTGGCATCCGACTCTCCTGCCCACACCCCGGGCGACGCTCTCACCGGCGACAAGATCAGCGAACGATTCGAGATCGATACCACGCCGCCGGTGGTCAGCAATCTTTCCGCAACTCAGGCTGTGGCAAAATGTGCGCAAACCCCTTGTCCCGCTCCCGCTCACGTGGTCTTCGACGCTGAAGACGCGATGTCGCCCGTGGCGCGTGCCGAATATTCGCTTGACGCCGGACCTTGGCAGTACATTGAGCCGGTCGGCAGTCTCTCTGACGCACGGCGCGAACATTACGACTTCACCGTTCCAGCCTCCGCATTCGAGGGCAAAACGGGCGAACAGCTGATTACCGTGCGCGTCTACGATCGCCACGACAACGTGGGGTTGGCCAAGACGCTGTTCGGCGCCTCGGGTCCGGCAAAGTAAGCCGATGCGCTTCGAACTGTTTGTCGCGTCGCGCTACCTCCGGGCCAAGCGGAGGCAAGCCGTGGTCGGGGTTGTTACCGGCATCTCGGTCGCAGGAATAGCCGCCGGTGTAGCAGCGCTCATTATCGCCCTCGCTATCACCAACGGCATGCGCCGCGACTTGCAAGACCGCCTTGTCGACACCAGCGCGCACGTGCAGCTGATGCGCGTAGCAGGGGACGGCATCCGCGACTGGCAGACTCTCATCGAGCGCCTCCGCCGTCTGCCGCATGTCGTCGCGGCATCGCCCGAACTTAATGAACAGGTGATGGTGGCCCACGGAGCACGCGCCGGCTTTGCCCTGATCGTCGGTGTTTTGCCCAAAGACGAGCGCAGCGTCAGTTCGCTGCTCACCAATGCCACGCCCGGCGCGATGGAAACGCTCGTGCCGCAACCCAAACCGTCATCTGCTGGAGGTGTGGGCGATTCCCCCATCGTGCTCGGCAAGGATCTCGCGGATTCCATCGGTGTCATGCCGGGTGACTCCATCATGCTCGTCAGCCCGCAGGGCGAGCTCAGCCCGCTTGGCATCGTGCCGCAGTACGCTCACTTTCGCCTCGTCGGCACCTATCACACCGGCTTCTATCAGTACGACTCCGCCTGGGGCTACATGCGTTTGGCCGACGCGCAGCGGCTTTACGATGAGCCAGACCTCGTATCCGTGATCAGCTTCAAAATAGACGACCCAAACCGCGCGCCTGAAGTGGGCCGCGCCATTGAAGCCGCCGCAGGCAAGGG
Source organism: uncultured Acidobacteriota bacterium (assembly GCA_963744185.1). Classification (GTDB taxonomy): domain Bacteria; phylum Acidobacteriota; class Terriglobia; order Terriglobales; family Acidobacteriaceae; genus Telmatobacter. The sequence continues at coordinate 216,337 of CAVUSR010000010.1, forward strand.
CTTTCAAACCACCAACTGGATGGAACAGAACCGCGAGCTCTCTCGCGCCCTGCTCCTGGAGCAGATCGTCACCTTTATCGTCATCGCGCTTATCGTTGTCGTGGCTGCGCTCAATATCCTCATTGCCCTCACCATGATGGTGATGGAAAAGACCCGGGACATCGCCGTGCTCATGAGTTTCGGCGTCGATCCGGGCCAGGTGCGCCGCATCTTTGTTATGCAAGGGCTGCTCATCAGCCTCGTCGGCACAGTCCTCGGGGTCACCCTTGGCTACGTGGCGGCGTGGGCCGGCTCGCATTACCACATTCCGCTTTCGCCCGACGTTTACTCCATCGACACTCTCCCCTTTGCACCACGCAAATGGGATGGTGTGATCGTCGCCGCGGTGTCTATCGGGATCTCCCTGCTGGCCACGCTCTATCCCTCGCACGCGGCGTCGCGTATCCTGCCCGCTGAGGCGCTCCGCTACGAATAAGGATCGTGCACGGAGAATCTTGCTCACCTCAACGCATTCCGATCGTCCCAACACTTAAAAGAGGTGTGCGATGAGGACCCTGCTGCCAGCTCTTCTTTTGTCCGCCAGTGCCGCCGCGCTCTGCCAGGGAACCGCTCAAAGGCCTGTTGAGCCGAGAAAGCTCTTCCAGATGCCCCCTCAATTCCAGTTGCCCAAACCCGATTTCAGCAAGCTGTTCGCGCTTTCAAATCCGCTCCTTGTCGTTCCCTCGTCGCCAGTCTTGAGTCCCGCTCCAAAGTCTCAACTTGGCAACCCGCAGGTTGACCTTCAGATCATCCACCACCCGCCGGAATCCGACTTCGTTCAGCAACCGCCACGCGTTCCACTCGCCCACGATCTCTACCCCGACCTCAAGCTGCAGCTCACCGAGACCGCCACTCTTGAGAACATTCCGACCTTCTGGTTCAAGCTGAAGATCGTCTCCATCCCAACTACATTCCCTGACTCAAAAGCAACATCGGTTCAGAGCCAAAAACCCTGCATGACGCCAAGAAAGTAACGCCCTCGCTTCGGCGCTTGTGCATCCATCAAGTTTCTAGTCGCTCTGTCCGGCAATCGATCTCTGCCTTTTCTTTGATTACTGAGGCGTGATGATCCCACCCAGCGCATGTCGCCGCGGCAGCACGATCCCGCGATGATCCACCTCCACCGCAGGGCGCCCGCCGCGATCGACGCTCTCAATCGCTACCCGCCCGATCATCGCCCCTCCGCAAGCCGTACACCAGTCCTCGTTGGTATCGACGGCCAGCACCGCATGGCACTGAATACAAATCCGCTCCATCTCTAAAGCCTACCGCAGGCGTGAGCCTCTTTGGCCGCTATTCTCTATTCCCTAATCCCTGCCTTTTAGTATTCTTCCCCCATGAAGACCCTGCTTCGCACGCTGCTTTACCTCGCGCTCATCGTCTGGCTGGGCGCGGAGGTCTTCTTTCCGGTCGTCGCCGCTATCACCTTCATGACGCTGTCGGGCCAGACGCACGTTGCCGGCTCTATCGTCGGCCAGCTTTTGCGCATTCTTCACTCCATGGGCCTGGTTGCCGGCATCGTTTCCCTGGCGTTACTAGCCCTTGCTCCAGCATGGAATATTTACAAGCCGCGCACCGTGCTTGCACCCATGCTGCTTCTCTTGTTCATGCTCATCGGCACGGCCTACTCGCAGTTCGGCATCATTCCAGCAATGGAACGCGATCGCATCGCGGCCGGCGGCTCCATTGACACCAACGACCACGGAAGCCCACTAACTGCGGACTTCAATCGGCTTCACAACCGCAGCACCGATGTCGAAGGCGCGATCCTGCTTCTCGGCCTCGTCGCCGTCATCTTTCTTGCCCACGCGGAAACCGCCCGCGCCGCATAAACATCTATCGGCTCCCAACAACACAATGGCGGCGTGCTCGCCAGGAGCATGCCGCCATTGCAATTCAACACCACTCTTCAACCGACGAAGAAATACAACGGTTCGCTTCGGCCGTCCGTCGCCTTAGTGATCCCCGCCAAACGAGAACAAATCGAAGAGATCGCCGATCGCCGGGCTATTGGTCGGCACATACGGATTGTCGTCGTCCACCTTCGGATTCGGCAGGTTGTCGCGGCTGCGTCCCGTGATCGGCTTCAGCTTCCAGTTCCTCTCAATAAACTTGTCGATCGACACGTGATCGGTGTAGTCGTGCGAGATGTGCCCTGCCCGCGTATATGGCGACACCACGATCATCGGAATGCGCGTGCCGTCGCCGAAGAAGTCCAGCGGCTGCACATAGCCCGAGTCGTAGTAACCGCCGCCTTCATCCACCGTCACAAAGATTGCGGTGTCCGCCCATAGCGTCTTGTTGGCCTGCACCATGTCCACAATCTTCTTGGTGAAGCCTTCAAACAAATCCAGCTTCGACGATGCCGGATGCCCATCGACAAGGCCGCTCGGCTTCACCCACGACACCGCGGGCAGCGTCCCCGCTTGAATGTCGGCGTAAAAATTCGCCGTGTCCTGAATGTGAGCAGCCACGCGATCCGGATGCGTCATGATCGACGTGGTGTACTGCAGGAAGTTGCAGATGTTGCAGTACAGGTCCGCCGGATTCTGACCATACGGGTCCGGCACGTACCGATCCCACTGGTCCCCGAAGTACGTGAACGAAATGTTCTTGTCCATCAGCGCGTCGCCGATGCTGCGCACCGTCGTAGGCGGAATCGTAAACACCGTGGTATTGGGATCGCCGAAAGCTACGTTCCCGTTGCCGAAATATCCGGGGTTGTAGTTATTCAAAATGTAGTAGGCGCCGGACGCGCACTTCGGATCCACTTTGTACGGCAGCGACTTCAGATAATCCACCACGGCATTCGCGCCCGGAGCATTCGGATCGGAGCAGTTGCTGTAAGTGCCGCCGCTGTATCCATCCTGCGTGTACCAGTTATTGGTGCCGGTTGCTGGATTGGGGTCTTCGATCTCATTGGCGGGCGGCGCCGTCGGATTGCCGTTGGGATCGCTGAAGTAAATGTCGTCAGCGAAGCCCATCAGAATGTGATTTAATCCCGTGCCGCCTAATCCCGCCTGGTGATAGTTATCGCTCATCGAATAGTGATCGGCCAGCATCTTCAAGTAAGGCGCATCGCCCTGCTGCATGTTATAAAAGCCCATCGACGTCGAGCCTTCGCCGGTCGACAGGTTATTGAACGTCGTCGACTGCGCCTTGCCGTTCGAGCCCGCGCCTATCGTCACCTCGACCCACGGAAACAAATCGTTCTTGCATCCACTGTTGTTGTTCCGGGTCGCGCGGCTAGGATTGCAATCCAGTTGCTGGTACATCTGGTAATAGCGGTGAACCGGGCTCGCAGCATACGCATCGTACGGAATCCCCGGCGTAAGCTGGAACGGCCCAGGCTTAAGGCTGTTCACATTGGGAATGCGCGTATCCGGCGTCTTCGCCGTCAGCCCTGTGCCGCCGGTCGTGAGGTAGGTGTAATACTGCGTGTCGGGAAGTCCGTTCTCCACGGCCTCCGCCTCTGCTAGTGAAGAGATGTAAGGTGCCGTCGGACCGCCCACCAGCGGGGCCGGCAACACTGGGTACACCGTCTTGTCGCCCGGGCTCAGTTCGTAGTTCGTCTTATCCACCGCCGACTTCTGATGTGCCTGCGCGAACCGCGGCCCCGGCGTCCCGTCTGCGTTGATAATGTGCTTCGATAGCAAATTGTCCACCGATTCGCCTTCTCGCGGCTTGTAAGTGGCGAAGATATGATCGAAGGTGCGGTTTTCACCAATGATCACGATAACGTGCTTGATGGGCGAACTCGTGTTGCCATCGGGGTTGCCGGAAGCTTGGGCGATTGCAGGCGTTGGAAGACCCGCAAACACTTGCAGCCCAGCGAGAATCGCTGCGCCGCTCCTGAGGCTGATGGACTGAGGGGAATTCAGTTTCATCGCACTCTCCAGTTTGTCAGAATTTGACGTTAGAGCTGCTCGCGTCAGGTCGGTTACGCGCGAACAGTCCGGAGCATATTCCGCGTCATGTCTGGAGAGCTTTAATGCCGCGAGAAAATCAGCAGGCTACATTACAGTTGGGTTAAAAACAGGCCGGCTTTTAATGGCGAATCGCATCTTGCACATCGGCATCGAACACCCCGGTCTCGACAGTCTGTCCATGCTTCATCTGCACAAAAATACGAAAGTGTCCTCCCGTTGGAAAACCGTACGGAAATCCAACTGCGGCCGGGAGACCTGCCGGCGTCATCTTCATCCCTGGCATGTCAGCCGAAACGGCTTGCGGATTGGCCATCATATATGCCGCCATCGCCATGCTGCCGTTCGGATGCACATGCGCAAACACGCTGCCGTCCGTCTTCACGAACGCCGCGTGTCCCAACATTCCCATGTAGAGGGCTTCGTCTTGCGCCGGCCGCCCATTTCGATCGAGCAGTTCGAACTCAAAGGAGTAAGGCGTCTTCGCGACAAGCAGCCCGGAATTCGGCCCTCCCGGTGCCTTCCACACCATTGCGTATCCATCCGTCAGGCGAAACAGTTTGTCGCCTGGCGTCGCGGTCGCTGCGCTCTCGTTCACCGCCGCGGCCTTCCCTTCCGCATCATCACCGGACAATGCCCTTCCCGCGATCGCCGGCACGCTCATCGACCCCTCGATCGTCTCGGGAAACCCATTCGCATGCACCACGTCTGCATAGAGTCGATAGTTCCCGGCAGGCATGCTCGGCAGGGCCAGGTTGAATTCCCCCGTCGAAACCGGCTGCGGGTGCAGATGAAACACCACATCCATTTCCGGCCAGCGAATCACATACAGGTGCATCAGGTGATCGTGGTCCGGAATAAAGTCATCGAGTTTGCGCTGCGCTACCCAGCCCGGATCGTGCAGCTTGAGATCAAGCACACTTGTCCCGTCGAGCGCAGCCGTCATCTGCAGCGGCTTGTACACATAGCCCGAATATGAAGCCGCCTCCGACTTCCACCACACGTTGCCCAGCAGCACCGCCGCCACCAGCACCGCCGCAGACACCGCCATTGCGATCCGGCCGCTGCGGCGATTTGATAGCGGCGCCACGGCTCCCGGTTTCACCGTGGCCTCGCGCGCAGCAGCGCCCACAATGCCGATCATGCCCACCAGCAGCAGCATTCCGAGGCTGCCCAGCATCCCTCCCAGGCCCGTCTGCATGCTTTCCGTCGCCATGGCCGTCGCAGGCAGCGGAATCGAAACCGTCTGCTCCCCCTGCGCCCCGCTCACCGCAAACCGGATCTGCCACGAGCCCGTCGCCATGATCCACAAGTGTCCCGTGTAGAAGCTCGCATCCTTCGACGGCTGCTGCATCGCGTCCGGCATCGGAGGATGCGCCGCCGCCTCGCCCGTCAGTGGTACCGGCGTCACCGTGATGCTCTTCACGCCCGGCGTCTGCGCCCGCACTTCGATGTCCGCTACTCCGGGAATCACCAGCGGTGGCCGAATCACCACCGACAGCCGATACGGCCCTGCCTGCGCGTCCGCATACACATCCGGACTGCCCACGTGCCCGAACGCGGGCAGTGTGGTCAACACCAACACCGCAAAACAAAACCAGCGCATCGCCTTCATCGCTGAATCTTCCTCATCCAGTCGCCCAGCAGCAGCCCCAGCCACACGCTGATCGCGGCGTATAGCGAGGCCTCGCCAAGTCCTTTCCACAACACCAGCCCATGCTCGGGATTGAGAAAGTGCCGCGTCACCTCAGCCGACCACGATGGAATCCCGTAGCCGTATTCGCTCGTAGCAAAGAAGCGATTCTCCGCACCCTTCGTCATCAGGAAATCAGCAAACGGCCACTCCGCCGCCACCAGCGCCAGCACAAACACCGGCCCGCTCGCCAGCGACACCAGCAGCTTGTTCCGTTCTCCATACTTCGCCCACAACAAGTCCAGCAGCACCGCCGGCACAATCAGCAGCAGGGGAAACTTCGGCGGCACAAAGTGCGTCACCGCCTGAAACACCGGCCCCAGCTTCGGCTCCGCCGGAAACAGAGGCAGCACCTCGATCATCCCGATCAGGAAGAACATGTAAATGGCCGTCATCCACGTGCATGCCCAGCGGTTCCGCGACGCCTTCCACACCGCCGCGTAATAAAGCGGCACTCCGATGGCCACAGAGATGTACGCGCCCGCCCCGTGCAGAAAGATGTCCAACGTGTACTCCATGCGGAAGAACATGGTGAGCACCATCATCAACCCGGCGAGATAAAGCAGCAGCAGTTGGAGCCGCCGGTGCAGAGCCGCGTCATCCTGCGCGCGATTCATCGCCGCCATAATCAGGAACAGCGATCCGATCTCAACTCCAAAGACGCCCGTAACCAGCAGCGCGTGCGGCGGACTCACGATTTTCACATCGAGCCCGTACGCGTTGTGCCACCAGTTGTCGAAGGGCGCCGACGTCAACATCGTCACGCCGCCCCACGCCGCAAGAAACGCTCCCAGAGGCGCGGTAAACCCGAGCACGCGCACCGAGTTCGCCCGCATCGGCGAATCGGACCGGAACGTCGTCGAAAAGATCAGGTATCCGCAGGCAATCCCCGCCAGCACGCCGCACAAATAGATGGCAATATGGGCGGGCGTCCAGAACGTGTCGCGCCCGATCGAGCGATGCCACGAGACATCCCAGTGCGCCCCGACCGTCACCGAAGTTACGGCAATGGTGGAGCACCAGAGATACCAGGGGATATGCGAGGAACTCCGCGCGACGGCGGGGACAGGCCGGGTCAGCGTAGCCATGAGTTGACCTCCTCGGGCTCAGAATAGAGCATATGTTATTCGACGGCCAGCAACTTGTTGCGTTTTGTCCGGCGTAGATTGATCGCGTGCTGTGTCCTCTAGAATGGGCTTATTCGAGGCGACGGAGGCGATGATGGGCCGTGAAGCCGAATGCACCTGCGATTGGAACGGAACGAGAGCCAAGGTGAAAGCTCTGGTCGAACCGCCCGACCTCATCCTGCGCGGCGAACTCCGACGCCGCGTTCCCTACGCACAAATGCGGCACGTTCGCGCCGACCGCGACAGGCTCTGCTTCGAGTTCGAAAAGGAATCCGTTTCGCTCGAGCTCGGCAACGACCTCGCCCTCAAATGGGTCCAATACCTGACCGCCGCGCCGCCGACTCTGGCAAAGAAACTCGGCATCACCGCCCGCACGGTAGTCCGCATGATCGGCGATGTGGATGACGATGCCCTGCGGCAGGCTCTCGTCTCGGCAAGCCCGTCGGCCAACGCCCCCGGCGATCTAATCCTCGCCCGCGTCAACACACTTGAGGATCTGCATCGCGCCCTCGAGTCCGCTGCGAATCAACTGGACCGCGGCGTCCCCATCTGGTTCATCTATCCCAAAGGCAAGGGCCACGCACTCACCGAAAACGACGTCCGCAAAACCGCCCTCGCCACCGGCATCGTCGACACCAAGGTAGCTGCCGTCTCCTCCACCCTGACCGCCCTCCGCTTTGTTAAACGCCGCAAGGCTTAGTTGCCCCGAGGTCAAATAGAGACGCGAGCGGACTGATCTCTGTGCTAAATTGCAACGATATGAAGAGCGAAAGCTCGACGATTCCCGCCGCGGAAATACGCAGGCATCTCTTGTACGAGACGTCCCACTCGCCGTCCTTGACCGAGCTCGTGGGCTACGAAAACGCCAAGGACATCATCGACTTCTGCTTCATCGCCAGCCCCTACTATCCAACCGCGGCCATGATGGAGGACTTGCAGCAGAATCTTCCCAATCTCATCAAGTCCTATCCCTCCAACAGTCCGCTCATGAGCCAGAAAAACCTGGCGGCCGTCTTGCACGTCAACCCGGAGAATCTGCTCATCGGCAATGGCGCGACCGAGTTGATCGTCCTCATCAACACGCTCCTCATTGACCGCATCGCCGTGCCCGTGCCCACCTTCGGCGAATACATTGAGAAGCTCCGCGACCATCGCGATGCCGAACTGTACGCCCTCGACCCGGAGCAGCGTTACCAGCTTCGCCTTCCCGACTATCTTGCCTGGGTGAGGCAACGAAATCTGCGCGCGCTCCTGGTTATCAACCCCGGCAATCCGACCGGGCAGCTGTTCTCGCTCCAGGAGATGGTCGATTTTCTTGAGCAGACCAAGGACCTCGAGCTTGTCATCGTGGACGAATCCTTCATCGATTTTGCCGATGAGCTCGTTCCCAGCCTCCTTCCCGTTGCAGACCGGTTCTCCAACCTTTTGATTGTGCGCAGTGTCAGCAAGCACTGTGGAGTTCCAGGATTGCGCATCGGCTACTGCTACTCCGGCAATCTCTACTTGCTCAATCGTCTCCGCCGCTTCATTCCCACCTGGAACCTGAACAGCATTGCGCAGTATTTCCTCTCGCTATTACCGTCCACGGATTCCGAATATCAGCAGGCCCGCAAGCGCTTGATCGGCGATGTTCGCTGGCTCTATGCCGCGCTGCAGGCCATTCCGGGCATCGACGTCTATCCCACCGGCGCCAACTTCGTGCTGTGCAAGGTCACCAGCGGACTCACCGCCGCGGAGCTGCAGGCGCGCCTCCTCACCGGCCACAAGATGTACGTGCGAGACTGCTCCAACAAAATCGGTATGGATCGCTTTCACATCCGCGTGGCCTCGCAGGGGCGGCAGAAAGACTCCCGGCTCGTTGAAGCTCTTTGTTCCCTCGTTCCCTGAATTGCCCCTCATCAGTTGACCCACCTGCAACCAAGGAATGTCATGAAGCGGCCCACCGTTCTCGTTGTCACGCGGCGCACCACGCGCAAGAACCGCCCCATCGACTACATCGGCGAGGCTCACCTCGAGCTTCTGGTCCGGCTGCGTATTCTGCCCCTAATGATTCCCGTGGTCGCGGGAACCCTCGCAAGTCTCCCGCAGTACATGCGAAGGAATGAAAGGCCTCCTGCTCACCGAGGGAGACGACGTAGAACCCACGCTCTATCGCGCCAACAAAGCCAACTTCACTCATCTTGAAGGCACAAATCCTTTGAAGGATGCGATCGAGGTCCGCCTGATCCGCCACGCCTTGCGCCAACGCCTTCCCATTCTCGGTATCTGTCGCGGATCCCAGTTGCTCAACGTGGTCTGCGGCGGCACGCTCTATGGCGATGTGCAAAAGGAAAAACAATCACGCCTGAAACACATCGAGCAGAATCCCAAGCGTTATGACACTTATCGCCACCCCGTCACACTCGTCGAGGGTTCCCCCTTGCACCGGTGGTACCGGCAAAACACGGTGCAGGTGAACAGCTACCATCATCAGGGCGTCCGCGAATTGGCTTCCCGCTTCAAGCCGATGGCCCATGCGGATGACGGATTGATTGAAGCCTTCTACGACCCAAAATCAATCTTCACGGTCGGACTCCAGTTTCATCCCGAACGCATGCTGCAGGATTACGCAGGAAATCTGCGCGTTTGGAAGGCGTTCGGAACGGCAGTCCATCAAAGCGCGTGACGGGACCGAATCATCCCTGAATTCAAATCAAGTCCCAACACTCAATCGATGAAATACCCAAGCTCGGTGAGCGCCGACTCACTCAGCTCCACGCCCATCAGCCGCGCAGAGGGATACGAATACATCTCCCCTTCAAACCGCTTGAGCCTGTCGAAAGAAAGATCCGTTTTCTTGTGAAGGAGTCTCATCAGCGCCCCGCTGTCCATCGCCAGCTTGTAATCGCCGGGCACTCCGCAGGCAGGGCGAATTGTCAGTGAGAGCGGGATGGTTTTCGCGCCCTCACTCAGGGTGCTGGACATCTGGGTGATGATGTTCATTCTCATGCTGTGAATCTTGCACCTTCGACTCACGCCCCTCAATCACTCCGAGGTCGTACCCGGTGACCCACGATGGGGACATCAGGCGCCATCGAAGTGCTAGTTTATCTTCGCGCTGTTTGTCCTGCCGCAGCGAGGGCCGCCGCCGCGCCATGCCATACCCACGTCGGCTCACTTCGTAAGGCACACGATGCGATCCGAAACGGACACATAGAGCCGGCCCTGCGCGTCGAATCCAACCGGACTCGTCTTGGACGATGATCCAGCGGGAAGATTCCAAATCGGCTTACCCGACTGGTCCAAAGCCATCAATTCCTCCCGAGTGGACCCTCCCTCGGCGCCCACATAGACGTTTCCCGAGCCGTCGGAGAGAACATTCGACCAGAACCATCCTTTGGCATCGCCTACCGCCGCTGTCCAGCGCACCTTTCCTTCGTGCAGGGAGTACAGGGGCTGATCGCTGCAGGAGACGATCAGGTCGTCGGGGGGCAACGGATAAACGGTGACATCCCCTTTCCTGCAGGCCTGCGGTACCGTCCAAAGCACTCGTCCATTCTGAGAAATGGCATATAGAGTACGCGCATCGCTGGAGGAGTAGATGGTTCCGGACTGACCAAGGGGTGGGGTCTGAGAACCGCAGTTGCCGTCCAGATCCACGGTCCACGACCGTTTGCCTCGAGAATCCAGGGAGAACACCTGGCCGCCCCTGCAGGAATAGTTGTTCTGGTATTGCGCTCCGACGAGTTGCAGGGTGCCGCGATCGGGCAGCAGGCTCTTCCTGGCGACCTTTCCTCCTTCGCCGCGGCTGTTGAAAATGTAGGTTCCTAACCATAACCTTCCGTCGCGAGCAAATCCGAGCGGACTCGGCGTCGAGTACGCCCACTGTTCTTTGCCATCGCGGATGGCGTCGAGTGTGTTGCTCTCGTCATCGTAGAGGTACACGGTGCCGTCGGCTGCGATTCCCACCACATGCCAGGCATCGCCTACAGTCACCCTGCCTCTCCACAGAATGTGAGGCTTCAGAGGACCCGTCACCTGATAGGAATTGCCGGGCAGCATCACCTTCCCCGATGCCTCGACAATCGGCGGCAGTTCCGTGATATCGGGAGGCGTCGCGACTTTGACTCGAGCCGGGGTGGAGTTGGAGTCGTCGAGGCCGAAAAGCGTGTCCGCCCCAGCTTGCGCAGCGTCGGGCGCAGCGGAGCGATCTGCGCTCGGCGTCAAGATCGCCACAATCGCGCCGCTTCCCGCCAGCGCGAGGAGAACGATTCCGAGCACCAGCATCCGCCGCTTGGCCGGATCCATATTCATCCACGGCCACACCCGGCGGCTCGGATAGACAACGGGCCGCAGCTTGCCGATCAGATTCCTGACCGAATCGCGAAAGAGCTGGTCGAAGATTTCGATCGCATTCAGGTGAGCGAGCGCAGTCAGCGGAGCAGGCAAATCCTCAGGGCGAGGCATCTTGGCGTCGCCCACCAGCACTGGGATCACGGGAATGTTCTGCCGAAAGGCGCTGGCGATCTCGACGCGAACAAAGTCGTTTGGATCGTCCAGGCGCCGCCTGCCCCGATCGTCGGTGATGTTGAGCCATGCTTTACCGATGAGCACCAGCACGACCGAGCAGGAGGCCATGCGCTTCTCAACCACTCCCACGAAGTCTTGCCCGGCCGGAATCGAGTCAATGTCGATAAAGACGATGCCTTTTCCAAAGTGGGCCGCGAGGGCATCGTACAGCCGGCCGGCGTAGCCCGCCGTGTCGTCGCGCCTGTAGCTGATGAAGATGCCGCCCATCAATGGGACAAGTCTACAAGTTGGATGGGGAGCCAGCGCTGCTCACGAAGCCCACCCTGGTCCAGCTAGCACTTCGGATGCGGGTTCTTGAACACTAGCTCGATCGGCATCCAGTCCGACAACCGTTTCGCGTCCACTTCCCCGTCTCCGGCCTGCGGGTTAAGCGAAGACCTGGCGAGCGCCACCGAAAGGTTCACCTTGCCCTTCACGCAGTAGGCCCCCAGATACTCCGCCAGCCCCTTGCTGGCTCTGTCCATATAGTCGGCGGGAAGCGCGCCCTCCGCCCCGCGAATATCCACCGGTGCCCCGATCATCCGGTGCATGGCGTCTCCAGCATCCGCCGCCCCTGAAGTGCCGAACCGCATCACCAGCAGCGCCCTTGTTTCCAGAGCTTCAGGATTTGCCGTGTACTTGATCCCCGGAATGGTGATGCCAGCCGGATTCGGCTTGGCTGCCTTCGCGTCGAATTCAAGATGGTAGGGAGCCCCCTTCCACTTCGGCTCCGCCGGTATGCCTGTTCCCTTATTCTCCGGACTTCCGCACCCCGCCAGAAGTACCAGTCCCCCAATCGCGACAATGATGCTCTTTCTCACCTCATCCTCCCCGTTCTTTTGAGACGACGCGCAAGAATACCACTCCCGAGCCTCCCTTGGAGGTGATCCCAAACAGTCGTCGTCCATCACCAGTCCTTCAATCGCCGCAGGTCCCGCGTCGCGGCTCCCCGCTTCCCGTCTTGTATCATCGAAAAGGCCCATAAGCGCGATCCTCACTGTGCTGAGGCCTCACGGGAAGTGCATGAAAACTGGCATCATCGGCCTGCCGCAGGTGGGCAAAACGTCCTTGTTCAAAATCCTCACCAAGGCCAAGCTCGAAGACCGCGGCTACTCCAATCCGCGCGAGGCCCACATCGGCGTGGCGCGCGTGCCCGACGACCGCCTCGACAAGCTCTCCGCCCTCTACTCGCCCAAGAAGACCACCTTCGCCTCCGTTGAGTACGTCGACGTCGCCGCCATCGGCCAGGAAGCCCTCAAGGAAACCGCCTTCCTCACCAGCCTGCGCAACGTCGACGCGCTCATCCACGTCCTCCGCGCCTTCGAGGACGAATCGATCCCCCACGTCGGCCCCATCGATCCGCTCCGCGACATCAAGAACGTCGAGTTCGACCTCATGATCAGTGACCTCACCCAGGTCGAGAAGCGCCTGGAGCGTCTCGAGAAGGACCTGAAGAAAGGCCGCACCAGCGACCTCGAACGCGAACAGGCCCTCCTCCTCCGCTCCAAAGAAGCGCTCGAGAAGGAACAGCCTCTCCGCGAGCTCGATATGACCCCCGATGAAAAGAAGCTCATCAAGGGCTTCATGTTCCTCTCGCAAAAGCCCATCCTCTACGCACTCAACATCGGCGAGAGCGCCACGCTGGGCGACGATCTCGACGCTGCGGTCGGCAAGTTCAAACTCGACGAGATCGCCGGCCGCCTCAACGCCGGCGCTACCGCCATCTGCGGCAAAGTCGAAGCCGAGCTCGCGGAAATGGACGACGAAGAGGCCGCCGACTTCCTCTCCAGCTATGGCCTGCACGAGAGCGGACTCGTTCGCCTCATCCGCAAGAGCTACCAGTTGCTGGGCCTCATCAGCTTCTTCACTGCCGGTGAGGACGAGTGCCGCGCCTGGACCGTGCCCGTTGGCTCAAAAGCGCCGCAGGCCGCCGGAGCCATCCATTCCGATCTTGAACACCACTTCATCCGCGCCGAAACCATCCGCTGGGACGCCTTGCTCGATGCAGGCTCGGAAGCCGCCGCCCGTGCCCGCGGCACCCTCCGCCTCGAAGGCAAGGAGTACATCGTGCAGGACGGCGACGTAATGCACATTCGCCACAGCGGCTAAACTCGTCCGTTGCCTTCCACGAACCCTGACGACGTCTCTGTTCCTGGCGTTAGTGCTGGAGTCCACGAACTCCACCCACCGTGTTGTCTTCCTGAGCGAAGCCGAAGGATCCGCGGTTGTTCTTGCCTTTGCTTTCAAGGAAGCCGACCGACCCCGAACCGAGGGTGCCTCATCCTGACGACGTCTTTGTTTCTGTCGTTAGGGTGGGATACCAACGAACCCATCTATCATTCGCTGGATGCCCCACTCTCGCCGCATCTTGTTTTTGCGGCTGAAGTGGGATTAAGAACCTCCAGTCACACGAGCGATTCCGGGACAATCAAGCGAAGATGAACCCATGTTGAAGCTCTCCATCCTGCTCGGACTCCTCGCCGCCTTGGCCGACATCGCCGGCGGCCTGGTACTGGTGCGCTCTCGGGGCATCGAGCGCTATCTGCGCTACTTCGTCGCCCTCGGCGCCGGCTTCCTCATGGCCGTTGCAGTCATCGAGATGATCCCTGAGAGCCTGCGCCTGGGCCCCCGTCTTGGGCCCATCCTCATCATGGCCGGCTACTGCGTGGTCCACCTGCTCGAGCACACCATCAACGCCCACTTCCACTACGGCGAGGAGACTCATCACCACGAGTTCGTCTCCATGCACACCGGCTGGGCCGTCTTGGGCGGCCTGAGCGTGCATGCCCTCTTCGACGGAGTAGCCATCGGCTCCGGCTTTGTCGTGTCGAAAGCCCTGGGTTGGCTCATCTTTCTGGCCATCTTCCTCCACAAGGCGCCGGAGGGCTTCACCATGGCATCCGTCATGCTGGCAAGCGGACGCAGCCGGCGTACCGCCTTCTACTCCGCCGTGGGCCTGGCCGTCGCCACCCTGCTCGGCGTGCTGGTCATCGAGCTTCTCCCGTCATGGCTCCCCTACGGCCTGCCAGTCTCCGCCGGCGTTGCCCTCTACGTAGGCGCCAGCGACCTCGTCCCCGAGGTCAACCGCGAGCCCGGAATCCGCATGGCGCTGGTCTTCTTTCTCGGCGTGACGGCGTTCCTCCTGCTGCGTATGGCGCTTCCGGCTCTGTGACCCTCACCTGCGAATGCAGAATGTCGTTCTGTCGCAAGGGCGGGACACCACGAACCTCAAAGGACGGCGCAGGCCTGTTCCGTGAAGCAATCACGCTGGCGGAAAGCGGACCTGAGGACTCCTGAATCACAACCACACGGGATTTCCATGTATGCCCGGTCTGCGGCTACGTCGCGGAGAACCCTCACGAACACAAACACTGCCCCGTATGCAATTACTTGTCGAAGCGATTCCAAACGATCCGATAACGTCGGGAAGTTGCGAAGTCCTGTTCCGTCCCTGTGGTGCATTTCCGACACCGACTCCGCGCCTGTGGAAAACTGCTTGTCAAGCCCCCCAACGAAAAATAGTTTGTAACCCTGTTTAGAATCAGCACAAAAAACTTTGACCAATTTAGGTATTAATTATTTCAACCTGCCATACTAAAAATAGCTACCAGGAACAGGCGAAATAAAGCGCGAGCGCGGCATCAGTCTTCCGGCGCCCAAGCCGACCCTCGCCCAGAACTCCTTGACAACTCAACCAGGCAACCGGCGGACAACCTTTGCACTTTTTCACAGTTCACTGACCACTGACCACTGACCACTGACCACTGACCACTGACCACTGACCACTGACCACTGACCACTGACCACTGACCACTGACCACTGACCACTGACCACTGTTTTGTGATTCAAATCACGGTCAGCACAAAATCCCCCCTTTTTGGGGTGTAATCGCAACAATCAAAAGAAGATGACCGTTTTTATTTTGCAGGGATTGTCCGTATTCGGACACTTTGGGAATTAGTCGCCTGCAGGCTCCTGCGTAATCGCTGCAGGGCGGATGGCTCTGGAGGCATAGAGGCGGCCGAGCAGGCGGACGTACTCCCAGGCGACTTTCAGGTTGGCCTTGCTGCATCCCGCGGAGCGGCGCCCGAACGCGAAGGGTACCTCGCTCATGGAGCCAATGTGGCCGCGCACCAGGATCTCCAGCAGCAGCTTGAATCCGGAGGGTTGGAACATGAGGTTCTCAACGCACTTTCGCCGGACAAAGAAGAAGCCGGACATGGGGTCGCGGGCACGAAGGAAGGAGCGCTGCAGCGGATAGGTGACCCAGACGGCGGCCGAGGAGATGAGCTTGCGGATAGGATTCCACTCGCCGATACAGCCGCCATGAGCATAACGGCTGCCGATGACCAGGTCGTCCCCCTTGGCCATTTCGGCAATCAGCTGCGGAAGGAGTTCGGGAGGATGCTGCAGATCGGCGTCCATGACGCCGAGAATTGCGGCGTCTGTGCACTGCCAGCCGTGGAGGATGGCGCCGGATAGGCCGCGCTCGCCTTTGCGGACTTCGAGCCGAATGCGGGAGTCCCTGGCAGCCATAGCGCCGACCAGCTCATCGGTGCCGTCACAGCTATCATCGTCGACGACCAGGATTTCATAGGGAACGCCGGTTTGATCGAGAGCCGACTGGGCCTTGGCAAGCAGGACGCGCAGATTGTCTGCTTCTCGCAGTGTGGGAATCACGAGAGCGATTTTGTCCGGTGGGCGACTCATGGAGATCAGCGGGAGCGGCTGTATCGTTGCCTCGGGTTCCACCGGCATGTAGCATGGATCTACTGTTACGGATGACATCCTTAGCACGAGTATATGGAGTTCCTGACGCTTGATAGGCAGAAAATTCGCGGCGAAACCCGTTTTGTTACTAGCATTTTCCCTGCTCGGATTCCTGGTGATGGGGTACCATCCGGGCATTGAGGACGACGGGGTTTACTTAGCCGCGGTCAAAGCACAGGTTCAACCTACTCTCTACCCCCACGATTCAGATTTTTTTCGACTGCAATTGCAAGCTACAGTGTTTGACCGCTGGATGGCCAATTTAGTTGAGGCCAGCCGGATCACGGTTTCATGGGCTGAATTACTTTGTCAGTTTCTGGTCTTATACAGCATTTTGTGGGCCTGCTGGTTGATTGCCAGGAAATTATTCCCCGAGGCGGGCGCGCAATGGGCGGGAGTGGCGATGGTGGCGGCGATGTTTACGCTGCCCGTATCCGGCACGGCGCTCTACCTGGTGGATCAGCATCTTCATCCCCGCAGCGTGGCGACCGCGCTGGTTCTGTTTGCGATCTGGCGCATTCTGGAACGAAAGGCATGGCAGGCCGTGCCACTACTGATGGTGGGACTGCTGCTGCACCCGATTATGGCGGCGCTGGGCATTTCGTTCTGCTGCATTCTCACCCTGGTGCTGATTGAGCCGGCGCCGGCGTGGGCGCGGCTCTGGAAGGGATCGACGGCGGCGGTCGTTCCCCTGGGCTGGATCTTCGAACCCCCTTCAGCAACGTGGCGGGAGGCGCTGCAGACGCGCAGCTACTATTTTCTTTACCGGTGGAGCTGGTATGAGTGGCTGGGCGCGATTGCGCCGCTGGTTCTGTTCTGGCTGCTACACGTATACGCGCGGCGTCGCGGCGAGACAATGCTGGCGCACTTTGCGCTGGCCACGCTGATTTACGGGGTGTTTCAGCAGGCAGTGGCCATGGTGATTCTGGGCACGCCCAGCCTGGTACGGCTGACGCCCATGCAGCCGATGCGCTTTCTGCACCTGATTTATCTCTTTATGTCGCTGATTGCCGGATGCCTGCTGGGCAGGTACGTGCTGAAGGCGAGCGTTTGGCGCTGGGTTGTGTTTCTGGCGGTGATCAACGGGGGCATGTTTGCCCCGCAGCGGTTGTTGTTTGCGCACAGCCCGCACGTGGAGCTCCCGGGGATGCAGCCCGAGGAATCCATGGCTGCAGGCATTCGAGTGGGTTCGCCAGAACACGCCGGTGGACGCTTACTTTGCGATGGATCCCAATTACCTGGAGGCGGACGGGGCGGACTACCACGGATTTCGCGCGCTTGCGGAGCGGAGCCAGCTGGCCGATGCGGTCAAGGACACGGCGGTGGTGACACAGGTTCCGCAACTTGGTCCGGAGTGGGCCCGGCAGGTGCACGCGACGGCAGGATGGAGCCACTTCAAGCTGGAAGACTTCAAGCGGCTTAAAGCGGAGTTTGGGGTGGACTGGGCGCTGGTTGCGTATCCCGCGCCGGCGGGACTCGATTGCCAGTGGCATAACGACACGCTTGCGGTGTGCCGGATTCCGTAGGAGCCGCGGATGCGTCTATCAGCAAGCGAGATCGACGCGGCCATAATGAAGCTTTCGGACCGCGCGATTTTGTGCCTTGAGGTACGTAGCTTCCCTCCTCGCGACAGAAACACGTCGCAAGGATGGGGGACGGGGCTCGTAAACAAAACCAGGTCAATGCATCTGTGACAACGGCATCTGAACAGGCTTCTCCATGATCAACAACAAAAAAGTCGTTGTCGTCCTTCCCGCTTACAACGCGGAGAAGACGCTGCGTAGCACGGTCGCCGAGATTCCTATCGCCGTTGACGCATGCATTCTCGTCGACGATCACAGCGCGGACTCCACGGCAGAGTTGGCACGCGAACTGGGACTGCAGGTGCATGTGCATCCACGGAACCGCGGCTATGGTGGCAACCAGAAGACGTGTTACGCGGCGGCTCTGGCTGCGGGTGCGGACATCGTGGTGATGCTGCATCCGGACTATCAGTATTCGCCGCTTCTGGTGGAACCGATGGCAAGCATGATTGCGTTCGGCCTCTACGATCTGGTGCTGGGGTCGCGGATCCTGGGGGGAGGCGCGCTGAAGGGCGGCATGCCGCTCTACAAATACATTGCGAATCGCGTACTGACGTTTATCCAAAACCTTTTGCTGGGAGCCAAGCTCTCGGAGTATCACACGGGGTTTCGCGCCTACAGCCGGGAGATGCTGCAGTCGCTCCCGCTGGAGAAGAACTCCGACGATTTCGTGTTCGACAACCAGTTGCTGACGCAGGCCATTTACCTGGGCGCGCGGATCGGTGAATTATCGTGCCCGACGCGCTATTTTCCTGAAGCTTCTTCCATCAATTTCCGGCGCAGCGCCCAGTATGGACTTGGCGTATTGAAAACCTCGCTGGACTGCGTGGCCGCGCGCCTGGGGATTTACCGCAATCCGATCTTCGACTTTCCTCCGGTGAAGCTGAGGCCGCACGCGGAGCTAGCCGGTCTTTCCGCAGGAAAGAAATCCTGAGATTCGATCATTACTCAACTGCCTTGCCTTTAGCAGCTGCGACGAAAAGTCGAGGTCTCGGCAAAGATATTCCCCCGGGAGAGTCTGTGTTTCACATCCGCCGTAAAGTCACGCTCGCAGCCTTCTTCGAACAGACTTGTCTGATCGAAGAGCGTAGGATCGTATACTTGCTGGCCAAGTGCGCCCGTGGGCACCATGCTCGCGACTTGGTCAGCGGGGTCAACCAGCGCCTGGAGCCGGCCGTCGGTCACGGACAGCTTAGCCAGCCTTGGTGAGCGGCAGGTTTCGCCCGCATCAATCCTGACTAAACTAGAAGGCATGTCCCAGTTCGAATTCCGGTGACTCAAATCGTTGCCGGGTCGATGATTGCAAAGGTTGAGAATGAGGACTGAACAGGAATCCAGAATTGCGGAACGATTTGGAGTTCTCCCGAACTTCTTTCGACTCACCACGGACGATCCGAAGAATCACAGAGAATCTGTGGGGATTTGCGCAATTCGCTTACCTGGACAACCCGTTGCCTTCTCTGTTGAAGGAGCGATTGTTTGTCTACTTATCCCTTTTCTGCGAAGACCGGTATTGTGTCGCCAGACATCTTGGGTATTTGGTAGGTCTGGGTTTTCCCGCGGGTGACCCGCAGTGCCCGCCGCAATCGGTTGACGAAGTGTTGCCGCTGCTCCGGAGAAACCTTCCTTTCAAGTCCGATCTGGACCAGCATCTCGCTTTCTGTGAAGGGCTGGGAATGGGATCTTTCCCTCCCGAGCCGGACAGCGCGGAGGAAAAAGCAATCTTTGCGTGCGCAGCGCATGTCTTCCTGAGAACCGCCAATGCGTCGAGGGCGCTGGACGCCCTCACGGGTGCCCTGGATGAGAAGACACTGGAGTACACCAAGCTTCTTCTAGCCTTTATCCGCACCGCGCACTACTGGACCGAGATACATCCCGAATTGGTTTTGGAAGACGACATAAGTCAACTCCTGGCCTCGCATGAAGCTATCGCGGCATGTGTCCTTGGAGCAGCGGCGGAGCTACCCAAGACCATGCTTAGCCGCCGGGTCTCGGAAGATCTGATCTCCTTGCGCGATTTGAACGAGCGACATCCAAGGCTCGAACAGGACTATGAGTTGCTCGGGACCGAAGATCAAAGGACAGAGGATCGCCTGTTTGAAAAGGAACGGATGCTGGAAGACAATTCGCCCCGCCTTGGCGAACTCGCAGCGATTGTCGAATCCTCCGACGACGTGATTGTGAGCAAGGATTTGAACGGCATCATTCGAAGCTGGAATGCGGCCGCGACGCGTGTTTTTGGTTATTCCGCGGACGAAATAATCGGTTCCTCGATTCTGAAGCTTATTCCCGAGCATCTTCACTCGGATGAAAAGACCATCATGGAGAACATCCGTGCCGGACGCCGAGTGGAGCATTTTGAGACCGTGCGCCGCACCAAGAGCGGTCAATTGATTGATGTTTCCCTCACCATTTCTCCGATAAAGGATAAGCACGGCCGGGTCATTGGCGCGTCCAAGATTTTGCGCGACGTTTCCTCGCGCAAACGGATTGAGCAGGCCCTGTTGCAGGCAGAGAAGATTGCGGCAACCGGCCGCATGGCGGCGACCATCGCGCATGAAATCAACAATCCTCTCGAAGCCGTGATGAACTTGATTTACCTTCTTCGTCCGATGATTGCCGACGCGACGGGTATTGGTTACTTCCAGACGATCGAGGAGGAACTGGGGCGAGTCTCGCATATCGCCAAGCAGACCCTTGGTTATTACCGCGAACATGCAGCGCCGAGAAGTGCATCGCTCGGGGAGATCGTCCTCAATGCAATCACGATCTATGAGCCACGCTGTACAGCTAATGCCATTGAGATTAAGAAAGCTATTCATTCATCGCGGAAAATCGTACTGCGCCGTGGCGAGATGATGCAGGTGGTGTCAAACCTGATCATGAACTCGATCTACGCGATGCCAACCGGCGGCGTCCTGGAAATTTCAGTGGAAGATACGGTAAAGCCGGCGGACGGCATCGTCCTGACCATTCAGGACAACGGTATTGGGATTGCGGAGGCTGATCTCCCCAGGGTGTTTGAAGCCTTCTTTACCACGCGCAGCACGGTGGGAACAGGCATCGGCTTGTTTGTCGCAAAGCAGTTTGTTGACGGCCACGGAGGCAAGATCGAGGTTGAAAGCCGGCCGGCCGGGACAAATCGCGGTACGACCGTTCGCGTCTTTCTCCCGATTTCCCAAGCGTGTGATCCCTCCGGCGAAGGCGCAGCCAGCCAGGGTTAGATGGGCAACGAAATGCGGAAGGTCGTTCCCTCGAGGGAAGCGGCACTCCCTGGCGAGCGTTATTTTGCGCGTTGCCGTGCGATCATCCACAATGAGAGAGATGTCACTGCAGGCAATGGAAGGTGCGGGGACGCTCCGGTGCGAGGCGCTCCCGGCGGATACGCTCAATGGATAGGTGGCCATGTTGAACCTGACCCAGCGCATGATTGTGGGGTGCACGATTCTTGCCGGCCTGACGGTGTGGCTGGGAATTGTGGCGTACAAGCCGCTGGCTGCCTCGGGACACGGGGGGCTGGCGTACGCGCTGGCGATCGCGGCGGTGGCAGTGGCCATTGGGACGGCGGCAGCGGTGCTTTTGCCCATTCAGGGTCTGGCTCGCGATACGCGGCGGATTGCGCAGGGCAACCTGGAACACCGCACGGACATTATCGGGCGGGATAGCTTTGGCGCGATTGCGGCGGAGTTGAACCGGATCGCGGTGCGGCTCAGGGATCTGCGGGAGTCGGAGGCGGGACGGCGGCAGATGGAGTTTCAGCTGTCGGACGCGGTGCTGCAGTCGATTTTTGAGCCGATTATCGTGACGGATGCGAAGGGGCACCTGCTGAAGCTGAACCAGGCGGCGACGGAATTGCTGGGCGCGGCGGCGGGGGACCGCATGGCGCTGAACAATACGCCGGGTGGGGAGAAGATTCTGCGCGCGATTCGCGATGCGGTGAGCCTGCAGAAGGCGGTGGCGACGGAAGATGAAGCGGCGCTGCTGCCGATGCGATTCGGCAATAACGAACGGAGCTTCAGGCTGCGCACCACGCCGATGCGGGACGCGGAAGGGCGTCTGCTGGGCACGGTGACAACGCTGGAAGACGTGACCTTCCTGCAGAACACGGATCGCTTCAAGACGCAGTTTATTACCGTGGCGAGCCGCAAGCTGCGCGACCCGCTGCTGCAACTGCGGCGCGGGCTGTATGCGCTGGGCAAGGGGTTTGCGGGGGAGTTGTCGCCGCTGCAGGCGGAACTGGTGGCGGCGGCCAGCGACGAGAGCCAGAAGCTGGACGACCTGATGGCGGATTTGATTGAAGTGGCGGAGATCGATACCGGCAAGCGGGAGATGAAGCTGGAGAATCTGCGGCCGATTGCGATTCTGCGCGAGGCGGTGGACCGCTACGCCGACCCGGCTTGCGAGAAGAAGGTGCATATCGCGATCAAGGCGTTCGCCGACCTGTCCTTTATTCGGGCGGACCGGCGGGCGGTGCGATCGATCTTCGACAATCTGCTGACGAATGCGATCCGCTTCACGCCGGCGGGGGGCGAGATCCTGGTGGCTGGCGGAGGAGCACAAGAACTCCGTGCAGTTCACGGTGCGGGACACGGGGCGCGGCATCGAGGCGGAGCGGCTGAACGCGATCTTCGACCGCTTCAATGCGTCGTCAGAGGCGGGGACGGGGATGGGCTTGGCGCTGGTGCGGAGGCTGGTGGAGCTGCTGGGCGGCCAGATCGCGGTGGAGAGCCGTTTGGGGCACGGAACGACGTTCAAGTTCACGCTGCCGGTGGCGGCGGTGACCGAAGTTCGCCATCCGGTCGAGGTAGGTTGATGGCGGAGACTCAAGCTGGAACGCGGGAGGAACAAGGCAAGCTGCGCATTTATATTGGCGCGGCGCCGGGCGTGGGCAAGACCTACGACATGATCAACGATGCCTACCGGATGAAGACGCAGGAGGGCATCGATGTGGTGGTCGGGCTGGTGGAGACGCACGGCCGCAAGGAGACCGAAGACCGCATCCGCGATCTCGAAGTGATTCCGCTACGTGCGATTCCCTACCACGGCGTGACGCTGAAGGAAATGGACGTGGATGCCATTATTGCGCGGCATCCGCATACGGTCGTGGTGGACGAGCTGGCGCACACCAACGTTCCGGGCAGCAAGAACCGCAAGCGCTATGAGGACGTGCTGGAGCTGCTGGAAGCGGGCATCAACGTGATGACCGCGGTGAACATTCAGCACCTGGAGACGCTGAACGACGCGGTGAACCGGTCGGCGAACGCGGTGATACGGGAAACCGTGCCGGATAACTTTTTCAAGCGCGCCGACGAGGTGGTGAACGTCGACGTGACCGTGAACGAGCTGCGCAACCGTCTTCGCCAGGGAAAGATCTACGCGCCGGAAAAGGTGGAGCAGGCGCTGGCCAATTTTTTCAGGATCGGCAATCTGAACCTGCTGCGCGAGCTGTCGCTGCGCACGACAGCCGAGCAGGTGAGCCGGAGAGAGTCAGAGTACCGGCGGACCCAGGGACTGGAGCAGGCCACCGTTCCGGAGAAGGTGATGGTGTGCCTGAGCACGCGGCCGGGCACGGAGAGGCTTCTGCGCGTGGGGGCGCGCATCGCGGGGCGGCTGTCGACGGAGTGGTACGCGGTGTACGTGACGCGGCCCGATGACGACAAGGGGCATGGCGATCCGGACGCGCACCATCGCCTGGAGGAGTTTCAGCGCATGGCGCGGGAACTGGGCGCGAAGGTTGTGAACCTGACCGACAAGAACGTGTCGGACGCGCTGATTCGATTTGCACAGCAGGAGAGCATTTCGCACGTGGTGTTCGGCCAGTCGGCTCGGTCGCGGTTCGACATTCTGTTTCGGGGGTCGGTGCTGAACCGATTTCTTTCTGAAGTGCGCGACGTGACGGTGCAGGTGGTGCCGATGCAAAAGCCCAATCGCAAATCCTAGTTGTCTGGATGGGCGCAAACATCTCGCTGACAAGAACTTAGGAAAGATTGACCGGAATTATAATTCCCCAAGACAACAGCCACTTCTGGATCCGAATCGAAGGGTCCAGGAGAATTTATGAACCGAACGATCAAAGCGGCTTTTGCGCTCCCCATCCTGGCAGTGGCCCTCAGCGGCCTGCCCGCGTTCTCGCAGGATCATCCCGACCAGGACCGCCACGATAACAGCGCCTATCGCCATCATGATGATTGGAAGGCGGGATCCCGCATTCGGCAGGAAGACTGGAACCGCGGCGACAAGGTAGATTATCGGGCGAACCATCTGCGGCGTCCGCCAGAGGGCCACGAGTGGCGCCAGATTGATGGCAATTACGTTCTGGCGAGGCAGGATGGAACGATTGTGTCGGTCCGCCAGGCGCCTCGCCACCACGACCACGACGAGCATCCGCAGTAGCAGCGAGTGGCAGTCGTAAGCAAACAACGATCCCAGGTCTCAACGAGGCCTGGGATTTGCTTTTGAGCATTCCCTGCTTTACTCGCAGAAGACCTTGACCTTGGTGGTGTTTCCGTCCTTGCCGTCTACATCGACGGTCAGGTCCTCGAGATGATCGACAAGCTCTTCCAGGTTCTCCGGCTTGATCTGCGAGAGAGTGATGGGGATGCCTTTGCGGCTGAGCGCTTCATCGAACTGGTTGTGGGCCTGAATCGGGATAAGGCTGGCGAGCCGCACCCCCGCCCGCAGCAATTGCATGGGAACCCTCACGTTCACGATGGTCTGCCCTTTCATGCCCGTCATGCCTTCGTCGGCCTCGACCTGAACGCGCAGATACTTGGCTCGCGTTTTTACGGGGGTGCCGTAGGCGGTGGTTCCCGTGAACTCCGTCCCGGCCGTTACAGGGGTTGGATCGAGAGCAGCCAACAGCCGCTCGGCCTCGTCCGCCGTGATCTTGCCGGCGGCTAACATTTCCAGAATCTGTCGGCGATTCTCGTTCATATGCTTCCTCCCATTCTTTTGAAACCCATCGATACCGCGGTGTGCAGCGCCTTTGTTCCGTGAGAGGCTACGCCGTGCAGCAGGCCGCTCAGATTATCGAAGCTGAAGTGCGGATGTGCCTGAAGCAGGCATGCCGCGACGCAGGCAACAGCTACCCACACCCAGTCACGCGCGTCCTGCCACGCCGGGTTTTCCCAGGCCAGACTCAGTCTCTCGGCTTCCCCTGCCGTGATCCGGCCCGCCGCAACCAGCGACAAGAGGACGCGCCGTTCGTAATTCATGTTTCCCTCCTGCAGAGCGTCTTGCCCGGCCCTGCCAATCTTCGTGCCGTTCTTCTCCGGCGATTGGTATTTGTCGCGCGCTCACTCTAAAGAATCTTCACTCGAATGGTCTTGCCTTCCGCGCGAACGTGAACCTCGGTGCCCGGCAGGCTGCATGCGACTCCCCAAAGCGTGGCAATGGCGCGCCAAGGGTCCAGGTCCCACAAGGCGCACGCGACCAGCAGCAGGACCAGGATGAACGGCGAGAGCAGGATGAGCGGAATCCACAGCAGAAACAGCGGCAGCCACAGGTGGAGGTTCCGCCAATAGGGGTTTTCGATGTGCACAATGGCGATGTTCGGTGTCATGTTTTTGAACTCCTGGTGGTGATGCCTACTTGATTTCCTGAAGCGCCCGGATCGCCTCGTCGGCCGTGATCTTGCCCTCGCTCAGCCGTTCAAGGACTTCGGCGCGGGAGGGAGACGGGTTGGTGTCAACGAATTCCAGTTGCTCGGCGATGCGGTTCAGCCGGCCCTTGATGGTGGGGTAACTCACGCCAAACACCTGCTCCATCTCCTTGATGGAACCGTGAGAACGCAGGAAGGCGGTAATGAAGACCTGGTCCTCGAGGGTGAGTCGCGCGAGCTGGGGCAGGGTAAAGGCGCCCTCGACAGCAATTCCCTTCTCCGGGATCCGGACCCGCTCCACCACCAGCGAGGCGCCCTGGGCGATTCGAAGAAGTTCCTGCCAGTCAGCGGATTTGCGGTCGGAAGCCATCTCGAGCGACCCCTTAATTAAAGTGACAAGCACAACATAATTCAATTTATTAATTTATGCAATAGTATATTCTTAAGTTTTTTGATTCTGATTTGCTTCTACATTTTCCGGAAAGGAGGCGGGAGAAAAACACCCCGAGAAGGTAAGAACGAACTTCGAGCAAAAGAATGGCCGCCAGCAAAGCGCCGGCGGCCAGTGGAGAGTGAGGAAAGATCCAAACGAGGAGATTCAGCAGGAGTGGCTATCGAGATCGAGTCAAACTCTCTCGATCCAGAAGCTGCAAGGCATCACGTTTTTGCCGTCGATGCTGGGGGCGAAAACTTTCAGCTCGGAGGGCATGCGTTCGAAGCTGCCCTGCCAGCTGGGGAATGCGTCGCGCAGGATTTCCGGGTGGAACTGTTGCATGGCGCTGGACGCCCAGGCCACCTTGAAGCTGGAATTGAAGGCCAGGAAGGACTCCAGCATATACTGCTCGCCCCAGAAACAGAGGTTCGTCATCACGAACTTTTCAGGGTAATCGAGCGGTGTGAAGATGTCGTGGAAGTGGATGAGGACGCCGGGGGCCACCTCCGGCACGATCTGCAGGATTTCGTAGAGGACGTCGCTATCCATCGCCACGACGTGGCTCGAATCGATGAAGAGGATGTCGCCTTTGGTCAAGGTCTTGAAGATGTCCAGGGGCACCTGCTGCACGGGCTTCTCAATCAGCGTGGACAGGCCATTGAGGCCATCCTTGAGGAAGGGCGCCGGGTAGGGCTCGATGCTGATGAGTTCGCAAGGATACCCTTCGGCTTGATTCTTGCGGATGGCCGTGGCCATGACGAGAGTCGTATTGCCGCTGCCGATTTCGATGATGCGCCGAGGCTTGCGGCTGCGGACGAACGAGTAGGCGACCTCCGCATCGACCCGTTCGAAGAAGCCATTGTTGAAGTGGAACTTGTGTGCGTCTCCGTTGGCGAGATCGGAGAAGGTCCACTCCTCTTTGAAAGGGAGGATCTGGGTTTGGAGGCGCTCAATTTGCTCGTTCAACCGGAAGTCGACACCGGGCAGGGGGCGGCAGGCGGTCCAGTCCTTGCTTTGGAAGGACTTGAGTTTAGGCACCGGAAAGTAGAAATGGGACGGCACGACACTTACGCCCAGCCCGCCCTGAACAGCCTGAAAAACGGACGAAATGGTTGCGCGTACCGTGGAATTTCGCATGAGACTGCGCAAAGGAAGCACCTCAGGAAGGGTCGCCAAGCTTGCCCGCGCCAGACCGCAACAACCCCGAGGCGCGCTTGGTTTGCTTAAGTAGATGCGGGATGAAAGGGGTGGAGTTGGTTTCAGAGCGGGAATTGGGGCGAATTCCACATGAAAAGAGGGAGAAAGACGGAACCGCTCTCCCCTCTCAGTGTCTTGCTGCAGAGCGGTTTATGGCACCGTGAAGGGCCTGAGTCCTTCGTTGGGGAAGAGGCCGGTGGGCGTCAACACGGCTGCCGGCTGCGACCGGAACATGTAGTGGATAGAGAACCCCGCCGAAACAGTGGCGTAATTACGGGAGTTGTTGGCGCTGAGGTATCCGCCGGCAAACCAGTGGGGACCGATCTGGTAGGAGAGGTTGCCGCGCAGGTTGTAGTTCGGGCCAACGCTGGTCAAAGCGGGCAGAGCGGCGTTGTTGAGACCGATCTCGCTGGCTTTCTGGTTGGCGAGAGGGAACAAAGGCGCCGAGTCCTGCTGGAAGGCCTGAACGCCGAGACCGGTGAGAACCTCGTAGTGCCAGCGGGTCATATAGTGGCCGGTCCAGGTAACGGGGATGTTGGCCAGGAAGTAGGCCTGGGGGCTGAAGTAGCCGCCCATGCCGAAGGTGTAGGCCTGCTCGTTGTGGCCGTAGTGCATGCCGAAGAAGTTGGCGCCGATGCTCAGATTGCCGTATTCGGGGATGGTTTTGACGCGCCAGTAGGCGCCGCCCGAACCGTCAAAGCGGGTGTTGGTTTCGACCTGGTAGCCGGTGAGGTACTGACCGCCCACGCCGACGTAGAAGCCCGACATGGCGTCGCCACGGGCGAACTGCACGTTGCCCTGGTTGGCCACGACGCCGCCCCAGATGGTTCCGGGGAAGCTGAGCGAAGCGGTTCCAGGATCGCGAAGGCCGGCGTAAGAGAGCTGCGTGTCCTTGACGGAGTCGCGGGAGAAGGTGAAGGTGAACGGCCCGTTGGCGGGGCGCCAGTTGGCTCGCGCCGTCCAGTTGGAGACCAGGAAGCCCCATGGAGTGTAACCGGCCGCGACCGCGAGGTGAGGAAACGCGAGCTGGATTTCGCCTCCGACGCCCGAGGCATTCTGCTGGGGAGGGGGGGTGGGGGTAACGGTTGTGGTTCCGGTGGTCGGGCCGGTATTGGTGTCGGTCCCCAGCGGCTGCGGAATGGTCACGAGGCTGGTGCCGGAGGTGGTGGCTTCCTGAACGGTAATGACAGCGGTGCCGTCGGCCTGGCCGGAGTCAAGAAAGACGGGCTTGGCCACAACGCTGAAGCGCGCGTGATAGCCGAGGGGAACCGAGAATTCAAAGGGCGCTTCGAGGGCGGCGAGGCGGTCGTAGCCGAGATCGCCGCTGCGGTAATTGAACGAACCGTCGCCGCCCATCCAGCCGCTATAGCCGCTTTCCAGGGAGCGCAACTGCTGTTCGGCTTCGTCGCGGGGGTTCACAGGCTGGGGCTCGCGGCGAACTCGCACCCAGGGGCCGCGGAGCGGGGGCAGATTCTGCTGTTCCAGCTGCTCGTCGGAGATACCGGGCTGGGCCGCGACGGGGGCTGGCTGGTCCTGCTGAGCGTCGGGCGCGGATGGGCCGGTCTGTTCGGTCGGAGCGGTGACGAGCGTGGGCACAGTCTCGGTGGCCCTCCTGGCCCGCTTCTTTGCGGCGCTCGATGGAGTTTGTGCCTGGTTCTGAGTCGACGGAATGTTCGTCTGGACAGGCTGCTGGGGCGGCGGTTGAACCGTCTGCTGCGGCTGCGTCTGGGTGTTGTTGCGGTTCTGCGGTTTCTGTGCCGAATAAGCGCCGGTGGCGGCTTCCTGCGCCGAGGGCGTGTACTGCGTGTCGCTCCACACCGGGTGAACGAGGGGCTCGTTAGAGGCGGTCTGAACGTCGGCCGGCTGGCTGGACGGAAGCGTAATCGGCGCATTGCCCAGGTCGCGAATCTGGGATGCCGAGCCCTGGGTCAGTTGGCCGTCCGTCTGCTCGGCGAACTGGGCCTGCACCTGGGCCGCATCGCCGTTCATCGGCTGAGGCGAAATGCGCAACGCCGGTTGGGAACCGGCGTCGGGAGGCCTGTTGGAAGACTGGGGAGACGGGATGAAGATGGGGGGCACCTGTGGCTGCTGGGAGGGAGGGGGGGGTGCGGCGGTGTCCGGCGCTGGGGAAGTCGGGTTGTATTGCGGAGCGGTCTGCTGCGACTCCGGTTCTTGCGGAGCTGACTGCGGCGGGACTGCCTGTTGTGTTTGGGGCTGCGGGATCTGCTCGGTCGTCGAAGGAGCGGGAATCCAAACGGGCTGCTGCGGGGCAGTGGTTTGCGCCGGAGCCTGCGTCCGGGCCGGTAGAGCGGGCTCGGTGTTGGTGATGTTCTCTTCGGTCGTCGGCAGATTCATTTGCCCGGAGTAGCCGGTCGATGCCGCGTTCTGTTTCGATTTGCGACTGCGTTTATGCGTTGCGGGAGAGGCCGCAGTTGCCGCGCCGGCCGTGGCTGTTCCGTTGGCTGCGGACGGCACCTCCAGTTCGGGAGTTTGCGGAGCGCTGGAACGCTGCGTCGTGGTGGTAGAACGGGTGGGCTGCGGTAGCGGGATTTGCGTAGTGGCCGGGGCGGTGGGCAACTCCGTCTGGCGCGCTATCGTGTTCTGCTGCTGGCCGATCACGACGGGCGCGGTGCCAAGGTAAGGGTCGGGACCGTACGCGGGCAGCGGCGGGAGCTTGACGGTCTTCTGGAATGGCTCATTGGCCGCGGCGTAAGTCGGATCGAGCAGCCTGGCCAGATCCCCGGCGGTGCGCGCGGTGTGCGGCTTGGTGTTCACGTCAGGATAGGCAAGGTCGTGAGCGAGCCGGTCGGTGGGCGTTCCCTGTGGCATGGCGGCGATGGAAGCACGCCAGAAGTCGGCAGCGCGCTGGTTGTCGCCGCGGGCCTGCTCGAAGCGGGCTGCGAGGCCCAGGATGTGGTAATCCTGCGGATAGCGTTCGAGCGCCTCGCGCAGCCAGGTTTCGGCTTGCGTTTTGTCGTTGGCGGCGAGGGCCGCGCCGATAGCACCCTGAAAGTCGGCGGCGCTGGCGTCCTGCGTGGGCAGGCTCTTGTAGATATTGAGGGCCAGGCGGGTTTCGCCGGTTTTGAGGTAGCCGCCGGCCAGCACGCGCCGCACAGCGACGTTGTCGGGGAATGCTGCTGCCGCAGCTTCCAGGATCTCGACGGCGCGGTCGTTGTCGTTGTTGTCGATGGCGGCGCCGGCGCGGCGCACGGCCCAGTTGGTCCAGATGGTCTGAATCACCTCGCGCTGGGCCACGGTCAGATCTTGCCGGCTGCCGAGTTTCATCAGGGTCGGATAAAGCGCGCGATCGTTCTTGGTGTTGTACAGAATCCAGGCGTTCTGGATGGCGAGATCGGCTGGTTCCGGCTGCCCGATTTGCGCGTAGTGGCGCATCACCCGGTTCATGTACTCGGTGGCGTGGGGAACATCGCCGGCAGCGGCGTAAAGACTGGCCTCGGACTGAACGAACTCAGGGTCCTGTTCGAGTTGCAGGCGAACCGCAGGAGGAATGTAGCCGATTTCCTGGAGAGCTTCGTTGGTGTGGTTGGTGCCCTGCAGGGTGGCGATGAGGCCCTTCCACGCGTCGAGGCGGTCAGGATGCGCAGTCAGCACCTGGCGGTAGATCGCGTAGGCCTGGGCAGTGTTGTTGCGCTGCAGGTAGATGGCGGCGAGCTGCAATTGAAGCTGAATGCTGGGCTGGCCGCCGGCAGCCATCTGCAGCTTGACGGAACGCTCCAGCAGGCCCTGCGCGATGTCCGGCTGATTGGCCTGCTGATAGATGGAGCCGAGCATGGAGAGGAAGCCAGGATCGTTGAGCGAAGCCTCGTAGGTGGCGGGCGGCATCTTCTCCACGTCGGCGATCGCGTCCCCGTCGAGGTTCATCTGGTGGTGCGCGCTGACCAGCCCCATCCAAGCGGGTAGATTGGCCCCGTCCTCGCTGAGGATGCTGGTGTACATGGTCGCTGCCTGATCGAAGCGGTGCGCTTCCATGAGAATGCCCGCGTATTGCAGCCGCGTGTCCTCTTTGAGATGAGCGCCATTGTCAGGGAACGGCAGAGCCAGCGCTTGCGAAAGTATGCGCTGCGCATCGGCCGAGCGGCCCTGGGCGCGATAAATGGTGGCGAGGGTGCGGAGATAGTCGGGATCCCGAGTCAGGGAGGACTTCACTGCGGGCGGAAAGCGATTGATGGTGGCGAGAGCCTTCTCGGTTTGACCGTCGCGCGCGTAGGCGAGGAAAAGGCCACGCCACGCATCGTTGTTTTTCGGCTGGATCTTGAGCAGCTGTTCGTACACCGCGACAGCCTGCGTGAACTGTTGTTCCTTGGTGAGCAGGCCGGCAAGGCCATTCAGCGCCTCGGGACTTTTAGGCCGCATGGCGAGCGCGTCGCGGTACTTTGCTGCGGCCACATCAAACTGGTTTTCGTCGAAGGCCTGCGACGCTTCGCCCATGGTGTACCAGAAGCGGGAGGTGGCCAGAGCGCTTTCAACCACCGCGGCCTTGAAACCGTTGGCTTCGGCCTGGGTGAGATAGCTGATGGCTCCGCTGAAGTTGTTCTGCTGCATGCGGAGGAAGCCCATGCCGGCGGCGACGCGGCCGTTGTTGGGATCTTTCTGCAGCAGGGCCATGAACCGCGTTTGCGCATCGTCGAGGCGATGGGCATTCAAGGCGGCGAAGGCGGCGCGCTCCTCGGGCGTACGTGCAATGCCGGAATTCATCTGCGACAGCTTCTGCTCGTCTTCCTTGAGATGGCCGGCGATCTCGGTGTCCTGCGGGTGCGTCTTCAGGTACTCGCGGAGTTGAGCAGCCGAGGCCGGATTGGCTGAGTTCCAGATGAGGGCCTGGCGAAGAGCCTGGCGCGCATTGGGATCGAGGGGATGCGCCTGCAGGATCTTGATACCCTCTTCGCGGGTCCGCCCCTCGTAGGTGAGCATGGTTCCAAGCTCAACCTGGTAGCGGGGGTCGCCGGGGTTGCGCGCTGCCAGGGCGCGCATGGCGCCGATGGCTTCTTCCTTGCCGTTCGCAGTGCCGTACAGCGTCTGGTAGTAGGCCATGGCGATATCGCCATCCGGCGGGCGGTCGCCATAGAGCTCGCGATAGATGCGCATGGCATCTTCGTTTTTGCCCTGGCGGGCCAGTTCGCCGGCCTGGCGAAGACGGTCGCTCTGCAGGCGGGTGCTGGTCAGCGCCTGGATTTTGGGAATGTTTGGGTCGTTGGGGCTGACGGCGCGAAGCTTTTCAAGTGCGGCGTCGGACTCCTTCAGCGAACCGCTGAGGCGATAATCGCGCGCCAGTCCGGCCAGTGCTTCAGGATTCTTGGGATCGGAGAGCAGAATCTGCTGCCAGATCTGAATCGCCATGTCGGGCCGGCCGCGCGACTCCAATGCGTGCGCGTTCGCCACCAGGATCTGCCGCGTGTGTTCAGGGTTGGCGGCGTTATTCGCGGGAGTGCCCGGCTTTTGCGCGAAGCCCGGCTCGAACAGCATCGCCGAACATGCTGCGAAAATTCCGAACGTCCTGAGTGCCCTGCGAACTACCATCATTCCCGTGTCCATTCCACGTTCAGTTCCCCGTGCGCGCCAAATCGGAATCTGGCATTCAGAAATCCAGTCGCAAACAGGACGAGATTCTGATCGTAATATGCGGGGTCTTTACCGTACAAACCAGTTGATGGATCGAGTTGTTCCCCCATCCTAACCTTTTGCTGCGCTGATGTCTTACCGGTATCGGGCAATGCCTTGAGATAGGGCAGCACAGCGGCCGAAAACCCTACCGGTCCATCCTGCTCCAACGGTATGCCTTCAGCATTCACTTTTTCCGGGGGCGCACCATGATTAGCAAGGTACGCTGCCATTCCGGACATGGAGCCGACCAAATCGGTCCGGGTCTGTCCGGCGCCGTCGAGCATGCCGGCCCACAGGTAGACGCGGATGGCGTCGTAACTCCCGGAGGGCGCCGGCTGCGTCTTGTCGGGATGCAGCGCGAGAGGACCAGCCGCGGGATAGAAACCGTCACTGGGTACGTAATCGGCCCAATCCATGACGAAGCCGTGACGGACGCTCTGCCGCAACAGGTTGGGGATGTTCATGGCGATGGCGCCCCAGGGGCCTGCCGGATCCTCCTGCGCGAAGCGGTCGAAGAGGAAGAGTGGAACGTAACTGGGATTCACTGTCCAGGTCTGGTTGTGCACCCACAGCGCGGTGGGCCCCGGCATGAGCATGATTCCGAAGCCGGGGAGTTCCGACACTTCCTGTTTCGCGATCATGGCCATCATCTGGTGGCCCAGGATGGAGTACGAAGAGTTGTGCCAGAGACGGCCAGCCTCGATCAGCGAATAAGCGATCCAGCAGTCGGAGTCCGATGCGGAATTGGAGTCAAGCAGCTTCCATTGCCCGTCCTGTGCCCTGCCCCACAGCCAGCCAGGGAGGCGCGTGCTCATGTTTCCCGCGGCGAGATTGGTTTGCGTCCAGGCCAGAACGCGGTCGAAGTGAGGACGGTCGTTGTCGGCAAGTGCAAAGAAGAGCGCGTACGACTGGCCCTCAGAGGTGGTGCGACCGCCGCCCTGCGGATCGATCACTCGACCCTGCTCATCGATGAAATGCGCGGCATACGCGTGCCACAGAGTCCACGGGCCTTGCTTGCAGCCGCCGCTCACGGTGCAAAGGAGCACAACCAGAATGAGGGTCATTCTTCTCAGGGATGGACCAGGCCTCATTAATTCAATGCTCCTCTACGCACCTGTTTCTAACATGCTGTCTCTAAATGCCGGGGCGACACTTCGCCGCGAGTTTATCTTTGCAGCCGCGCAGCATTTCGCGAGGCGGCAGTTTCCAGCCACCTTGCAGCCCCACTTAGTCCTCAATCATCTTCAGGCGCGTTCTGGCCTTCTGGCGCAGCCACTGGCGTGTCCAGATGGCCAGCAGGAAGGCGAGAATGAGCACCACGACCGCGGCCAGCCAGGGCACTTCCATGAACCAGAGAGTCAGCCGTGTCCACCAGGGCAGCACACCAACGTGATAGACGGTTGACCCGATCCGGAACGACTGGAAGCGTGTGCCGAGCAGCAACGAAACCGATCCCTGAATATCGCTGGCCTGCTGGACGAAAAGGAACGTCTGCATGAAGGGGTCGAAGGTTGCCGCATCCTTGAGATGGATGGCGACGACACTCTTGCTGTCGGTCTTGTCGAAGGGTGATTCGATGCCTTCGATGATGGCGTCGGGCGTGCCGGAGGTGGTGAGATCGCCTGACTCGGCGTGCTCGTCGGACTGGACCTTCCACCACGCATGGTGAATGGGAGCGAAGAAGCCCTGGGTGTCGTGAACCTGGATGCGGCCGCTGTGCAGGGCTACGGGCAGGCTCTCCTCAAGCTTGTCAAAGGCCGGCTGGTCGTCGCCGGTGCCGATCACCAGGAAGTCTGTCCGGGCGCCCGGCACCATGGTCTCGGGGCCGGCAACTGTAACGCGGATGCCCGGGAAGCCGGTCTGGCGTCCGAAGTGGCCCATGAGCGTGACGAACATCTCGATTTCCTGCTCGGTGGGGCTGGCGGGCAGTACCACCGTGGTTCCTGCAAGGTCAGCGTAACGCGTGAACGGGAAGCCCGCGTTGGCGAAGATCTCGAGATTCGGCATGGGCGCGTAGTGAGGATAGCCGCGCAGATCCAGGAAGGTATCGCGCAGGACCGCGCCCTGCATGTTGATGGGCGTGGTGTCCTGGCAATTACTTTTCTTGAGGAGCTGGAAGGTGAAATCGAAGGAGAGCGAATTGGAGAACGGCCGCAGGTTGACGACCGGTACCGGAACATCGAGCAGCATCTTGCGCGAGGCTTCCTGGCCGGGCACCAGCGGAACGGAGCCGAGGAAGGCATTGTTGACGCGAACCTGCATGCTGGAGATGGGGCCGATCGGAATGGAGTTGTAGCGATAAGAAAGCCGCAGGATGGCGTTGGGGCGCTCGGAATAGAAAATATCGGGAGCGATGCGGAAGTAGACGTTGAGCGGCGCGGAACCATCGCCCTGCAAGGCGTCGGCGGTCGAGTAATCCCACAGCGCCACGGTCTGGTCGGTGCGCGCCCAGCGGGGAGCAGCATCGGGAGCCTGGCGGGCGGGAAGAGACATATTGTCAATGGAAGCCAGCGAGCCCTGGATGAGATCGCTGTGCATGGCAACCGCCTGGGCCGCGACGACGACCTGGTCGGGGTCGGAACCGGCGATAACCAGCACCTTGCCCCACGGGTCGTTGGGGTTGGTGCGCATGGCCACAGTCGGTGAATTGATGGCGGGAATGCCGAGCCCGGCAGGCATGTTCGAAGGATTGTCCGACACCACCACCACGTTTCCTGGGGGCATCTCGCCGATCTTCACCGGGAAGCGGACTGGGCGGCTCTCGGAGATCATGCCGAAGTAGCTGGTCACGATGCCGGCCGCCTGGATGGCCTTGGCTGAGGGCGCGCTGCCGAAGACCACCGGCACGCTCAAAGGCTGAACGATGGCCGGATCGAGAAAAGGAAGAGGCATCTGCTTCAGATCGTCGGCGAGCGGAAGCAGGTCTCCCTGGATATCGAGATACGTGTTGCGATGAACGCGGGACCAGAGGGTCGTGTTGGCCGGGTCTTCGCAGACCAGCACATAGTGCCCGATGAACTGCATGGTCAGAGCGTTGTTGTGAACCATCAGCTCAGGGGGAATGCTGAATTCGGCTTCGCCGGTCTGGCTGGATGTCGTCCCGCCCGCGGTGGGGGTGGGTTCAATGGTGGCGAACAGGGTCCCGTTCATCATGAGCTTGATGTGGCTCAGCTGAGGAAGGAGACTGGGCGAAAACGTGTAGTAGACGTGAATCTTGGCGGTGCGCGCGACGTGGGTCTGCGGCAGGGTGAAGTAGATGGTGTGGCTGCTGTCGATGCCGTGCAGTTCCACCTGCGACGACCCGGCATCGCCAAGGCTGAAGTTGTCGCGAAACTGGCCGGGAGGAACGGGGGGCGTGTTGACCTTGAGCGGCGTAGCCGACCCCGCCTGCTGTCCGTCGGCGTTGATGGCTGCCTGTGCGTGAGCACGAGGAGCGGCAAACCCGAGGAGCACGGCGAGCGCGAGCATGGCGGCCGCGGCGGGCACGCGCACGGGCTTCTTGGCCTTCTTGGGGCTGCTGAAAAGGCTTTGGAACGTTGTTACCAGCCCATGCATTGAAATCTGGAAGATGCGTCCCATGCTGCGCAACACGTTGTCGCTTTCGCGGGACTCGCCCCATCCCAGCCAAGAATCGGCGCGGGAATACAGAACCATGGTGAGCACTTCCTGTTCCGCGATGGTGAGGTTGTCGAAGCGGACGCGTAGTAGCGTTCCCTCCACCGACACGACGGTCGCGCGCAGTTCGCTGGTGCCATTCGGCATGGGAAATGCGAGATGGATCTCACTTCGGGGAGCGACCAGGACCGGCTCCGAGAACCGGATGCTGGTGCCGCCGGAGGACATATCGATGGTTTCTCCGGCGATCACGTTGCCGTCGATCATGCGGGCCATGACCGGGGCCACGATGGCGATGCGCACGGTGGTCCGTAGCTGCCGCATCTCGCGTGCCACCGCGGTGGTCACGCCGAGAATGACGACGTTGAAGCAACACCAGATCACGTTCATGATCACGGTACCGGGCCGGTCGCGATCCCAGATGAAGTAACGAGGGATGGCGACGAGAATGCCGGCAATATTGAAGATCAGCAGGATAAGAAAAGGTTGGGCGATCTTGGTGTCGAAGAAGGTGCGCTTGACCACGCCGCCTTTGGCCGTAACGTTGAACTTGCCCAGCTTGGGATTGATCATCGCCATCACCGTGGGCAGCAGAATGTACGGCGAGAGCACGGTCTCGTAGATTTCGTTCCAGAATGAGTGCCGGTGTTCCCCCTGAATACGGGAGTTGGTCACGTTCGACAGGATCAAGTGGGGCAGCGCGTAGGCCAGAATTGCGGCCCAGTAGCCGGGAACATTGGTGTGCGACAGGATCAGGTAGATCAGCGGCGCGCTCAAAAAGATCAGGCGCGGGATCGCATACAAAAAGTGGCACATCGCGTTGAAATAGCAAAGGCGCTGCGGGAATTTCAAACCCGGCGCGAACAGCGGATTGTCGGTGCGCAGAATCTGGATCATTCCGCGCGCCCATCGGATACGCTGCCCCACGTGCGCTGAGAGCCGTTCCGTAGCGAGCCCGGCAGCCTGCGGAATATTGATGTAGGCCGTGTTCCACCCATTCATCTGCATGCGCAGCGAGGTGTGCGCATCTTCCGTGACGGTCTCAACGGCGATGCCCCCAATCTCGTCAAGGGCCGTGCGCCGCAGCACCGCGCACGATCCGCAGAAAAACGTCGCATTCCAGAAGTCGTTGCCATCCTGCACGATTCCGTAAAACAATTCGCCTTCGTTGGGAATAATGCGGAACTGCTGCAAATTGCGCTCGAACGGATCAGGAGAATAGAAGTGGTGAGGCGTCTGCAGCATCGCCAGCTTGCGATCGCGCAACAGCCAGCCCATCGTCATCTGCAGAAAACTGCGCGTGGGCACGTGATCGCAATCGAAGATCGCCACAAAGGGCGACTTCATGCTCTTCAGGGCCGTATTGATGTTTCCCGCTTTGGCGTGCTTGTTGTCGGATCGAATCTTGTAGCCGATTCCGGCTTCAAAGGCGAACTGCTCAAACTCCTTGCGGCGGCCATCGTCGAGGATGTAGCAATGCA
Organism: uncultured Acidobacteriota bacterium; assembly: GCA_963744185.1. Lineage (GTDB taxonomy): Bacteria > Acidobacteriota > Terriglobia > Terriglobales > Acidobacteriaceae > Telmatobacter. Next base: position 253,972 of record CAVUSR010000010.1, read on the forward strand.
GCTTGTCGGCCGGCCAGTCGATGTTCAAAGCCCCCAGCGCGGTGTAGCGAACCACATCGAGCGGCTCATTGTAGGTGGGAATCAGGACGTCGACATGCGGCCATTCCCGCTCGTCTTCGGGCAGCGCCACGGGAGCGCGCCGCAGCGGCCAGATGGTTTGGAAGTAACCCAGAAACAGGATGAAGAACGCGTACATCTCAGCGAAGATCAGGCTGAGGATGAAGAACGCGTCGAGTGCCCCCCAGTGATTGGCCGGATCGCGAAAGAACATCACCGTTCCCGAGATGCGCCAAAATCCGTACCGGAAAGTACAGAACATTGACATGATCATCAGCGTGAGGGTGACGAGATAAGAATCGGAGCTGCGCGCTACAGCCAGCGCCATCAGCAAGGTAAGCAAGCCGCATACCGCCTGCTGGGGCCAGGTGAGAGGAAGAACGGCTAGAAAATAAAAAATCACCACTGCAAGCAGCAGGATGATCATTCGCAGGAGCTTTGTGACTAGATTTTCTCCTGCGCCGATATCCTGCCAGAGGCCCGTTGCCGTCATCTCTCACTCCAGCGAACGCCGCGGAATCCATTCGTGGCGGGCGCAGCGAGGCTTTTCACCCAGATCGCAAGGTTGCCGAAGTCTTCGGCGACGCTCGAGTTGGGTGCATAATCTACCACCGTCATTCCTTCCGCGAGAGCTTCACTTACGGCCGGCGTGCGACGCAGGGCAAAGGGCAGGAGGCGATCGCCCAGTTGCTCGCGCAGAACTTCGCGCACGTCGAGGTGCAACGGAAGCGACGGATCGAATTGATTCAAGATATAGAAAGGCATGATCGGCTGACCCGATGCGCTCACGTTGCGCTGGAAGAAGGCATCGATGGAGCCGACACTGACCACTGAGCTCATGTCGGGAATCACCGGGACCAGAACCGTGGGTGACATGCGCAGGATGCGGCGCGTGGTGGCGCCGGATGCGGTGGCGAGGTCGACCATGACGCGGCTCGCACCACGGCCGTTGCGGGCGATCTCCTGCGTCAGGGTCTCCTGGGGCACGTTTTCCGGTCCAAGCGTGTCGGGATCGATGGTAAGCATCTGGATCGGGGCGTCGCCGCTGACCCCCGGAGGCGTGAAGGTGCGCAGAACGCCGGGCCGCTGATCGCGGGCGCCGAAGAAAAATGGAAGCAAGCCGAACGCCGCCGTGTCGACCAGCAGAACACGTTCGCCGCGCGCTGAGAGTGCGCGGCCAAGAGTGGCTACAAGACTGGTTTTGCCGACGCCGCCAGCAAGCGAAAAGACAGCCAGGACCGGGGCGCGCGAAGTCGACGGCGCCGGTGCAGCTTCAGGCTGTGCGGCGCTGCCGGAGAACACGCCCTTGAGCGCGAACCAGCGCGAAGTCAGACGGTCGCGCGATCCCTGCAATGTGTCATCGGGAGCTTGGGAGACAGCCGGCGAAGCGGCAAGCTCGGGACGCTCGGAGGACAGCCACGCGGGGCGGGCGGCGTTGTCCCTGTTCTCGGTGGGGGTCCATGGCGCGCGGTTCTGAAGATAGTGCTCCTCGCGGGCCGGAGTGTAAGCCTGCTGAGGAGCAGCCGGCGGCGCGGGCTGAGGCGTATAAGACGGCGGGGGCGTGTAGGACTGAGTGCCGGTTCCGCTCGTCGAATAGTTCGCCGGGGCAGCGGCTTGCGGAGCAAAGTACGGGGGAGCCGCAGCGGAATGTGCCGGCGGAGGAGGGGTCTGGGCCTGAGCTGCCTGCGCAGAGTAAGAGGAAGCAGACGGAGCCGGGGCGAAGTACGAAGGAGGAGCAGCAGCTGGCGTTGAGAATGAAGGAGCAGCGGGCGGAGCAGGAGAGTACAACGGGGCTCCCTGCGGCGCGTAAGACGGCGGCGGCACATGGGCTGGCGCGACCGGCGCATGCTGTGCTGGCGAAACGTCAAAGGAAGGAGTGGGCGGCTGCCAGGTATGCTGAGGGGTCGCCGTGGATGCGGAATGCTGGGCGGCGTAAGAGGCCTGTTGCGCAGCCATTTCGGCCGCCTGACGCTCTGCCCTTACCGCATTCTCACGGGCGAGCATTTCAGCCTGGCGGGATGCTTCCGCGTTACGGGCGACTTCGGATGCGCGCAGAATCTCCGCGGTCTTTTGCGCATCGGCTTCTTCGGTACTGCGGCGACGTTCTGCGTCCATGGCTTCCTGCACACGCTGGCGAGCCTTCTCGCGAGTCTGAGCCCGTGAGGCACTGAAATCCCGATACTTGGCCCCGTGCAGATTGGCCCACGAATAGAGCGTGGCGACGTCTTCGGGGGTATCGTTCGGGTCTACAAGTGATTTGCGGTCTGGCATTTCCCCACCTTGGCCCTCTGCATATGGTCTTATTGGGTCGGCCCGATTTGATCCGGTTGTCATAACAGCTGGTCGGGCTCCCATGCGCGGCAGAGGTACCCCTGCATCCCGAATCCTAGTTGCTTGCTGTTGTCAGAACAATAACACTTGAACGGTTACTTTCATACCACTTTTGAGGCATGTCCAGGGCGGGTAACCTCCCTTCCTCGCCTTCTTTCAAGACAGACATGTCGCCATCCGAAACAGCAGCTGGCGGAGAGGTAATCTGCCGGGTACGACTGGGTAATCAGCGCGCCAAAGGGTCGGGACGCGGCTGGCTTTGGCTGCAGGGGAACCCTCACAATCGCAAGACCCTGCGGCGTTCCCGCATCGTTTTCGCTGGATATTCCGGGCTTTGACTGGGAACTTCGCTGTCCTTTCAATGGATTACGCGCCCATCCTGAAGGCCCGCCGTACGGGCGCGGATGGTCCTTCGCCTCGGCCTGAGTTTTCTGAGGCATCCGACATTCGTCAACCCTCGCAACTACTGCGCCCGATTGAAATGTGCCGACGAGAATCGCGGACGATGTGCCCATCCGCTCTGGTATCAAACTAGTAACGCCAGGGTGTTTTGGAGTAACCGCAGGACTCGGTGGCGGGATAACCTTTGGACAGGGCTCCAGGAACCGATTCCCCATTTAATCTCCGTGCGCGAGAGCCCCCATCATCTTCCCGATACCCGCAGTTTTGTCTTTGCCGCCAGCTTGAACCCGGCTCGGGGCGGCCCATCAGGCAACTTCAGGTAAACTAATCGAGCGGATCGTTGAAGTGGGTATTTTTTCATCCTTTTTTTTACCCACCGTGGTTTCTCGTCGCTGGCTTCCAGCCGGCTATTGCAACAAGACGAGCTCGTAGCTCAGTAGGTAGAGCAACGCCCTTTTAAGGCGTGGGTCCTGGGTTCGAATCCCAGCGAGCTCACCACTCCTCCCGCACTCTCTTTCGAAGCTGCCGGGCACTCCGGTTCAGCCCTCTGCGCCGTGGCCGTCGCAGTGCATAACGCCGAGAAACTTGCTCCAGGGACCGACAGCCTCCCGGTACTGGTGTGCAAGGATTCGCGCGATCTGGTGCAGGTGGTTGGCATCATGAGCCGCCCAGGTGGCCAGAAGCTGCGAGAGCGTCACGGTTCCGAATGCGGGGTGCCGTCCGCGGCGATCCAGGTCTTCAGGCTGGATGTTCAAAGCCGCCAACTCGCCCAGGCTCCTCGATCGCAGGCGGGAAAAGTCATCGAGAACCGCTGCGACTTCCCTGCCCTCCGTGGCCCTTCGAAAACCCTCGCGGTCAAACGGCGGAAACTCCCGCGTGTCACCGAACTCGAAAATCGATCGCACGCGCGGCATCCAGTCGTCCTGTTCGGCGTGGGCAAGATGCCCCACAACCTCCTTCGCGGTCCAGGTGCCGTCGCCCTCGTTCCGTTCTGCCCACTCCTCCGGCAACCCGCCAAGCAACGCATCGAGCGTACCGGGCGTTCGTTGAAGCAGGGCGATGGTCGTCTTCAGATTCTGGTCCATCTTCTGAATTCCTCAGGCCGTGGGTTTCTCCGGCGCCGGCATCGTCGCCAGGTAAAGCCGGGCAAATTGATCGCCGTAGTCTTCCAGAAGTTCCTTCACGCGATCGGGGCGGGGCGAACGCACAATCAGCCCCGCGTGGTGGTGCTTCTTCATGCGATAGACAATCTCCGGGGCGTCGAAGCTGCTGGTGTCCGGTTCGGCGGTCTGCGCCAGGCAGAGCACGCTGCCGGCATACTCCTCGTAATTGGACGGCAGGGTGTAGGGCAGGCCCAGCATGTGATCCACTTCCAGCCGGGCCCACTCCCGCCACAAGTTGATGCCCGTGGAAGCCTGTACCAGGTCCACGATGAACGCTCCCCCCACGCGCGCCGCGATCTCCAGGAAGTAGAAGCGTCCGTCGGCGTGTGCGCGAATGTACTCGCCGTGGGTGACGCCGTGATACATGCCGAGTGCCGGTGCCAGCCGGCCGTTGAGTTCGGTGAGGGCCTTGGACTCCGGCCGGTCGCGATCGACTGTGCGCGTGGTAAAAACGCCTCCCTCGTGCATCACCTGCATGGGAGGCCGGCCGTACTGGTGAACCACGGAGAAGATTACCTTGCCGTTGCTCACGATGGAATCGACGTGGAAGATGTCTCCGGGAACGAACCGCTCCATCAGGAAGTGACTCTGGCGATCTCCCAGTTCATCCAGGTTGCGCCACAATTGCTCAGGTTCCTGGATCTTGCGAATGCCCAGTGCCGATGCCTCGGCCCGCGGTTTCAGCAGCCACGGCCCCGGAACCGACGCCATGTACGCGCGCAGTTCGTCGTAGTTCAGAACGCGGCAGAACTCCGGCACCAGAAATCCTGCTTTTCGCGCGCCCGTCCGCATGGCCAGCTTGTCGCGATAAAAGGCGGTGGTGCTCAGGTTCATGCCCGGCAGCCGCCAGTGCTCGCGGATCGCCGCGGCTGTCTCCTGATCGAACTCGTCCAGCGCCACCACGCGATCGAAGCGCCGCTCGCGCGCCATCCAGCAAACCGTGTTGAGGATCTGTTCCCTCGTCAGGTTCTCAGGCATCAGCGCCAGATCTTCGAGGCACTCGCGCGGCCAATCACTATCGCGATGCTTCTCAACCGTCAGAAGCGTGGGGCGAACGCCCATGTCGGCACACTGGCGCAGGAAGTCCTGGCCTTTCTCATAGCTGGAAATGCAGAGAATCCGCTCGATCGCCTCGGCCATTGCGCCCTCGCTGGTCAAACCCTGGACCACTGAATGACGATAGTTCTACCATAGACGCGGCTTGGGCCATTTCAGACCCAGCCCCGGGCGCAGCATTAGACTGAATCAGATCAACCCCATCAGGAACGCAGAGAATCATGCCGGCAATACGATACAGAAACATCGCGGCGGGGATACTCCTGGGGAGCGCATCGACGTTCCTCACATTTCATCTGGGGAGCCTGCTGGCGCTTGATCCGAACCCGTTAATGCGAACCCTGAAAGCGGCAGCTTTCGCTCTCGTGGTTCCCGGTCTCATCGCCACAATCGTCCTGGGCAACATTCACGCGCTCCATGTCTGGATCATGGCCATCGTCAACTTTCTCTTCTGGTTCGGCTTTGGATGGCTGTTTGCGTATTTCGTCGCAAAGCTCCTCGAGCTGCGGCGGGCCATCGCGGCGTTGGGGGCCACCAGCGACAAGTCCTCGTCGCTGGGGTCCGGGTGAGATACGGATGCTCTCCGCCGAACAGATCACCCAACTGCACGAGGAACTGGTCAGCGCCTGGCATCACGACAGCGGCTTCGACGCGTTCTCCCAGGACGACCCGATCCTGGCCCTGGTAGCGCGGCAGCATCGCGCCAACTTCGAGTTATGGCATATCGAGGATGAAGCGCGCCGCCCCGAGGCCACCGATGCGGAACTGGCGGAAGTGAAACGGCGGATCGACCGCACCAACCAGCGCCGCAATGACGCGGTCGAAGAGCTGGACCAGGCGTTGCTCCATGTGCTCGAGCCCCGCGGCCTGCCCAATCCGCAGGCGGAGTTGCATTCCGAAACCCCGGGGCTGATGATCGATCGGCTTTCGATTCTCGCCCTGAAGATCTACCACACGCGCGAAGAAACCTGCCGTGAGAACGCTCCCCAGGGTCACGTGGAACGCTGCACGGAGCGGCTGGCCACTCTCGAGCAGCAGCGAGCCGACCTTGCCGGATGCCTGGGCGCCCTGTGGAAAGGGATCCTCGCCGGCAAACGCCGCTTCAAACTCTACCGGCAACTGAAAATGTACAACGATCCCTCGCTCAACCCGGCGATCTACGGCAAGCTCCCGAAGTAACGCCTTCATCTTACCGCCCATTGACGGAACGAGGGGTTCTGCGTATAAAGATGGCCTGAGCGACGAAATCTGACAGGCAGAACTATAAGCATCATCAGAACACTGCCTTGGACAGAACCGCCGCCGAGTATACGACATGATGCAAGAGGGCAAGATCGCGGCAGCAGGCCGCAAAAAGACTTCCGCGACGGTTGCCAAACAGGGCGCCCAGCCCGGCGTGGGGCCGGCATTCCAGCAATATCAGTCGGCAATTCAACTGGTGCAACAAGCCAAGTACGACAAGGCTCTCACCGCGCTCGAGAAGTTGCTGCTCACCGCCCCGCCCGAGTTGCGGGAGCGCTGCCGCATGTACATCAGCACGTGCCAGCGGCAGATGGAACGGCCTAACCTGGCATTCCACACTCCTGAAGAGCGCTACGACTACGCCGTGTCGCAGTTGAACGTGGGCCTGTACGAAGAGGCGCGTGAGCAATTCAACGGGGTGGTCTCGGACCACCCGCATGCCGACTACGCATACTACGGACTGGCAGTGCTGGAGTGCATCACCAATCATCCCCAGGAATGCCTGTCGAACCTGGCCCGCGCCATCGATCTGAACCCCAGAAACCGGCTGCAGGCACGCACCGACAACGACTTCCAGAGCATGCTCGACGATCCCCGGTTCACCGAACTCCTGTATCCTGAAGTTCCATAGGAGTTGTGTGAGTTCACTGGAGTTCCTGAACGTCGAAGGTTCGGAGGCGCATTTGCCTGACCGTGCGGCCGCCGAACTGGAGTTGCCGGTCGATGTCCGGCCGTTGCGTGTGGCCGCCATCGGCGGCGGCACCGGTTTGTCCACTCTCCTCCGCGGCCTCTGCCACCACGTCACGCCCCCTGCCCAGCGCAACGCTCCCAGCGGCCGGATCGCCGATCTGGCTGCCATCGTCACCGTCACCGACGACGGCGGCTCCTCGGGCCGGCTACGCAAGGACTTCAACATGCTTCCGCCCGGCGATCTGCGCAACTGCATGGTCGCGCTCAGCGAAGAAGGCGATCTGCTGGCCAAGCTCTTCGCGCACCGGTTTCGCGCTGGAGACGGCCTGGAAGGCCACAACTTCGGCAACCTCTTCGTCGCGGCCCTGACGGAGATCACCGGCGACTTCGGTCACGCCATCCAGCTATCCTCCAAAATTCTGGCAACGCGCGGCAGCATCTATCCCGTTACCACCGCCAATGCAACGCTGATCGCGCGCATGGACGATGGCTCGCTGGTTCGGGGCGAAACCAACATTACCGCCAGCCACCGCCGCATCGAGCAGCTGATGATCGATCCGCCCGGCTCGAAGGCGACGCCGCAGGCTCTTCAGGCCATCGAACAGGCCGACTTGATCACCGTAGGGCCGGGCTCCCTTTACACGTCCCTCATCACCAACCTGCTGGTGCAGGGAGTTCCGGAAGCTCTGGCCGGCGCGCGTGGCCTTCGCGTCTACATTTGCAACCTGATGACCCAGGCCAACGAGAGCCTCGGTTTGAGTGCCTCCGAGCACATCCAACGCATCTACGAGCACACCCGGGCGCCGGTGTTTGACTATGCGCTGGTCAACACCACTCCCTTCAGCACTGAAACGCTCGCCCGGTACGCGGCGGAAGGCGCCTCTCCCATCCTCGCCGATATTGATCGCATCAAGGCACTGGGCGTGCGTTGTATCGCAGGCGATTTCGCGAGCGAAGGAAATGTGGTTCGCCACGACGCCGATCGCGTCACAGAAGCCCTGCTCGGTCTGGGTAGCCTCTCTTCCCACCCGCAATAACTCTCTCCAGACTCATCACAAATCCTCGGTGCGCCCTATCTTCCGATTTTGGAGAAATGGGTTACCGCGAATCCCGTCGGTCGGACGGGCGCGGACCTGCAAGCCATGCGAATACACTGTGCGCGCCATTTTTTTGACCCGGCCAATTTGAAACGGGTTTCATCCTTCCACTAGGGATACTCCTAGTATCCAGGCGGAGATCAAGGTCGTACCCTTCTTCCCCAGAGACGTCAGAGACCCGCACCCACCGACACCACCAGCAGGCGTCGTCTCGCTTGGGCGGAAGCTCATGCTTGTCCAATTTGGCCCCCGTTCGGGCCGGCATTCCTCCCTGCCTCACTTCTCCCGCCGGTGAGACAAACGATGACTCATTCTCAGATTTTGGTGGTAAGTCGCGATCAGATGCTGCTGCAGACCCGCAGGCTCATACTTGGCACGTATTTTGAAGTTGAAGCAGCGGGCCGAATGTCGGAAGCAGGCATGATCCTTTCCAAGCGCGACTTCGATGTGATCGTGTTATGCGATACCTTGTCTGAATCAGAATGCCTCCAAATCGCCGAACTGGTTCGCGATCAAAGACCGCAACCGACTCTGTTTTCCCTGCGCGGGCCCGGTAACCGAAACATCGGTTCCGCGGTGGGCCGCATTCTCGGCGCCGGGGCGCCGCTTGAATTGCTGAAGGAGTGCGCCGAAGTTCTGGGCTGCGATCTCCACGGCAAGCACCGCATGTTCTCGAACTGATCCTCGGTCCGGTTGTTCTGTGTTTGTTTGCTTGCCCCTCTCTTGAATCTACCGTGGCCCATCCTCGCGCCTTTGTCGGGCCCAGGGATGGGAGACCACAAACCCAACCTCGCGTTCCCGCCCGGGGAGCACAAAGCGTGAGGCAAGCAGAAAGTAAAAGATGGTTTGGTATGCTGGAACGGCTCCTAACTCTGACCATCGGGGGTCTCGTGAATAAGAAATTGTGTGCCGCCCTTGCCGGATGGTTGACCGTTCCGGTCGTTCTCCTCGCACAACAAGCGCCCCAGGCCGCCACCGCGCCGCCAGCCAATCCCATCACCGTAAGCGAAAAAGGTTTGTACTCGTTTATGAGTAGTTCGGTCGTCGGCGCGGCGGTAAAAATGCCCGAAGAAAACTACTCCTTCAAGCCCACGCCCGAGGTTCGCTCGTTTGGCCAGCTCGTCGGGCACGTGGCCGACGCCAACTACATGTTCTGCTCGCAGGCTGCGGGCGAAGCCAATCCATCCAAGGCCAGCATCGAGAAAACCAAGACGTCGAAAGCGGACCTGGTCGCGGCCTTGAAGGACGCGGTGGCTTACTGCAACAAAACGTTCGATGGCATGACCGATGCAAAGGGAAGCGAGATGACGCAGATGTTCAGCTTCCACCTCGCGAAACTAACCATACTTTCCCTCAATTCCGCACACACCAATGAACACTACGGCAACATGGTGACCTACATGCGATTGAAGGGAATTGTCCCGCCAACCAGTGAAAGCCAGCCACCCGCGCCATCGCCGAAGTAGGGGCCGGCCCAGGTTCCGCATCGCGAATTCACCACGTAACTGGGTGCCCCATGTCTCCCGATTTTTGGAGACATGGGATACCGCGACCGCCAGGAGGAGGGCCAACCTCTTATGTGCTGTCAGCCTTCCACAGTCCTCTTCAACTGCCCGCAAGCCGCGTAGATGTCGCGACCCCGCGGACGCCTCAGATACACCGGCACTCCCTCAAGGGCGAGCGTCTTCTTGAACATCTCGACAGCGGCGGGATCCGGCATGGCGTAAGGAATACCCGGCCCAGGATTCCACGCGATCAGGTTCACTTTCGCAGGCAATGCCGACCGCCGCACCAGCCGCCCTACTTCCCGCGCGTGCTCCGGCCGATCGGTGACTCCAGCCAGCAACACGTATTCAAATGTCACCCGCTCGCGCGGCCGCAGTTTCACTCCGCGCACCGCATCCACTACAGCCTCAATCGGCCACTTGCGGTTGATGGGCATGATCTCGCTGCGCACTTCGTCATTGGGCGCATTCAGGCTGATGGCGAGTTTGGGCCGGACCTCCGCAGGCTCCGCCGCAAAACGCAAAATGCCGGGCACAATTCCCGAAGTGGATACCGTCATCCGCTGCGGGCTCAGCCCCACTTCCTCCACCAGCAGACGCACCGCGGCCATGAAGTTGTCGTAGTTCAGAAACGGCTCGCCCATCCCCATGAAGACCAGGTTCACGCGATCGCGGCCGATCTCCGCCTTGTGCCGGTCGAGCACCGCCACCACCTGCCCGGCGATCTCACCCGCGGACAGATTGCGCTGCAGCCCCAGCTTCGCCGTCAGACAAAACTGGCAGTTGACAGCACACCCGACCTGGCTCGAGACGCAAATCGTAGCCCGGTTCCAACTCTTTTCTTTTCCGTCGCCTGCAGTACTTTCTTCATCCGATCCATCACCAGCTTCCCCATCATCGCCCTCGGGCATCCACACGGTCTCCACAGTGTCCGGGCTTCCCTGCCCCGCGGCCATCCGCCCCTCCACCAGGTACCGTTCCGTTCCATCGATGGACCGGAAGACCTGGACAATCTTCGGGCGGCCCACCTCCCAGCCGCGAACCTGGAGCCTGTCCCGCAGTTCCTTCGAGAAGGTCGTAATCTCGCCAACTGACTCAATCCGTTGGCGATAGATAGCGTCCGCAAGCTGCTTCCCGCGCCATTCCAGCTCCCCGGCCTCCACCAGGAGCGAAGCCAGTTCCTCCCGGGTCCGCCCGAAGAGCGGTTGCGAGGGGGTCAAATCGGTTATCCTGAGAGGGTCGAGTTGGGTGTACTTCGAGGCCACGCTTGGCTCAGCATAGAGCATTTGCGGCACCCATGCAGCCCACCCCGGCTGAACGTTCATCCAAGCCAGCAAATCGCCGTTACGGGCGACCCCGCAACGAATATCCCCCGAACCGCCTGGCCTTATTAACGAATCGAATCAGGTGAAAATGACAATTGAACGCAATCTCCGCCGCACGGTGTTGCCCAATGGGTTGATCGTGCTCACCGAACGCATGGACCACTTGCGCTCGGTGGCCATGGGCGTATGGATTAAATCAGGATCGCGCGGCGAGGCCGCGGAAACGAACGGTATCTCTCACTTTGTCGAGCACATGGTCTTTAAAGGCACGCGCAATCGCTCGGCCCAGCTTATCGCCCGCGAGATGGATTCCATCGGCGGCAACCTCGACGCGTTCACCGGCAAAGAAACCATCTGCTTCAACGTAAAGTCCCTGGCCGATCACGTTCCCATCGCCCTCGACGTCCTCGCGGATCTGACCTTGAACCCCATCTTCGCCTCCACCGACATCGAACGCGAACGCGGCGTCATTCTTGAAGAAATCAAGATCGACGAAGATAACCCGGACGTCCTCGTCCACGAGCTGTTTACGCAGAATTTCTGGAAAGACCATCCCCTCGGCAAGCCCATCCTGGGAACCACCGCGACCGTGGCCCGGCTCGACCAGCCCAAGCTGCTCGACTACCATTCCGGACGCTTTCACTCCGGCAACATGGTCTTCTCCGCCGCCGGAAACCTCGACCACGACCAGTTCGTGGAGGCCGTGGCCGGCAAGTTCGAACCTCTTCGCGGCGGCACCACACTCACTGAGCTGGCCGCACCGTTATCGAGTGCCCGCATCCTGTTGAAGAACAAAAAGGCACTCGAGCAGGTCCAGATTTGCCTCGGGGTTCCTGCACCCCCCATTACCGACGAGAACCGTTACGCCACGCTGATCCTGAACACGGTGCTCGGTGGTGGCATGAGCTCGCGGCTCTTCCAGACCATTCGGGAAGAACGCGGCATGGCCTATTCGGTCTTCTCGGATTTGAGCCCTTACCGCGACACCGGCACGCTCTGCGTTTACGCCGGAACCTCGGCGGGCAAGGCGCTGGAGTGCATCGAGCTCATCATGACAGAGTTCCGGAAGCTGAAGCAGGAGCCGTTGCCCGACGAGGAGCTGACGCGCGCCAAGGACCAGCTCAAGGGCAACATCCTGATGGGACTCGAAAGCTCCAATTCGCGCATGGCGAACCTTGCGCGACAGGAGATTTACTTCGGGCAGTTCTTCACCGCCGACGAAATCATCGCGCGCATCGACGCCGTGCAAGGGAGAACAGGTACAGGCCATGGCGCAGCGCCTGTTCGATCCGGAACGCATCGCCGTAACGCTGCTGGGACGCCTCGACGGCATCAAGCTGAACCGCAAGCAGCTGGTGTGTTGAAGGCAGCTTGTAGCCGGTAGCTTGTAGCTAAAATCAGTTCAACACTATCGACGGAAACTACGAAGGGCGCGCAGAGAGTGCGCGCCCTTCGTGTCTTTAGCTACAAACTACGAGCTACAAGCTGTTCTTTACACCTTCGCTTCGAGCCCACTGATCACATCAAAGAACCGCTGATCGAGACGGCGATTCGTAGCAATCGCTTCCTTGATCGTGATGTCGGTGATGTCGGTGCCACGAAGGACGGCGATGCGGCCCCACTTCTGTTCGTGCACCATGTCGATGGCGTGCAGGCCGTAGCGCTGGCCGAGCAGCCGGTCGTATGCCGTGGGCACGCCGCCACGCTGGGTGTGGCCCAGGTTCACGCTGCGGGTCTCAAAGCCGGTCTTCTTCTCGATCAAGTCCGCCAGCGCTTCGCCAATGCCGGAGAGGCGCGCATGGCCGAACGAATCCACTTGCTGGGAACCCACGACCTGTCCAACCTCGGGAAGGTGGCAGCCTTCCGCGACCACCACGACGCCGTAGTGCTTGCCGTGATCGTAGTTGTACTTCAGCAGCGCGCACGTGTGGTCGATGTCGATTTCCTTTTCAGGAACCAGAATCACATGCGCACCACCGGCCACGCCCGCCGCCATCGCAATCCAGCCGGCGTCGCGGCCCATCACCTCGACCACGATGACGCGGTTGTGTGAATCAGCCGTGGTGTGGATGCGGTCGACGGCTTCGGTCGCGATCATTACCGCGGTGTCGTAGCCAAAGGTGGCGTCGGTGCCGCTGATGTCGTTGTCGATGGTCTTGGGCACGCCGATGGCGTTAATGCCGTTCTCCGCGAGAAACTGCGTCACCGACTGCGTGTCGTCGCCGCCCAGCGCGATCAGCGCGTCAATCTTATTGAGCTTGAGAACTTCCTGCACCTTGTCGATGCCGCCCGGGATCTTCTTCACGTTGGTGCGCGAGGAGTGCAGGATGGTGCCGCCCCGGAGTTGGATGCCGTCCGTGTTCTCGAGCGTGAGCGGGATAAAGTTGTTGTCGAGCACGCCGCGCCAGCCGTTCAAAAATCCGATGAACTCGTCGCCGTAGTGGTTGATTCCCTTCTTCACCGCCGCGTAGATCACCGCATTCAATCCGGGGCAGTCCCCGCCGCCGGTCAACAGAGCAATTCGCATCGAAACCTCTCCTCAAAAATTTGTTCGCGCCCGGTGGGGGATCGCGACGGGAAATCTCCCTGAATTGTGCGCCAAATTGTCCCGCCGGGTGGCCGGTTTCGACGCCTTAGCCAGTGTACTCCGCGGTCGTCAAGGGGAATCGTGACGGTGCTCACCAGCTACCTTTTCTTCAAAAGCAGTTGAAAAGCCACTTTCGCAACGCAAAAAAACGGCCATGTTGATTGGTTTCATTGGATTTCAACACCGAAAAGTGGTTCCGCCCCCTTGCTCCTGACTTGCTTGTGAAGTGAAAAATCCCGCTGGTTGGCGGCCGTTGTGATGCTGGTTACTTTTGGCTTGAATCGGCAATTAATGAGAGGACCCGGTACTTTTGATGTAGCTCATACAGCGGTGATCGCGCGCCCCGCCGCCGACCGGTCGCATGCAAAATACGCAGGAAATCAGATTTGTGATAGACTTTGACCTTCTCTCCCGCAGGAGGCTTCCCTTGAAACTGCATGCCCTGCTGTTGGCCGTTTTTCTCGCGTCAGCGAACGTGGCCGCTCAGAACGATCCATTTGGTCGCGAACATGGGCGTACAACACAGACAAAAGCCCAAAGCCCACCATAAAGTACGCAATCAAGGATCACGGCGGCGATCGTAATGCCCTTACCGGGAGCACCGGGGAAACTCCGAGATCAAGGCGGACTTTGGAATTTCAATCAAGCCCCTTACGGGAGCAACGGTCTCCTTCAAAAAGCTGGACGATCACAGCTGGCAGATGAACAGGGTCGACACGCGAAATATGATCCGGACCTATACGGTCTCGCCAGATGACAAGACGTTGACTCTCGTAGACGTTTTCTCCGCTCCGTGATGGCAGCAAGGACAAAACGACAACGACCTATGCAAGACTCGCTCCTGGTAACAGCATTTTCGGAGAATGGCAAGTCGGTTTCGATGGTAGATGAGACCTCCGGGAAACCAGCGATGTTAATCGTTGAGCCCTACGGAAAAGATGGCTTGAGCTTCACGACGCTTCCACCAAACACCGGACGCAGATGAATTTCGACGGAAAAGCGTATTTCGATGAAGGTCCCGGCGACCCCAAAGGTCTGTCTACTTCCGGCAAGAGGGTTTCTGCGCGTCTCCTCGAACTCGAAGGTCAGAATAACGGCAAGCCCGACGACAAAGAAGAATTCAGGGTATCCGATGACGGCAAGACATTAACGATTGTCTCGAAGCCGGTGAATTCGTCCGTGGTCTTTACGACCATGTGGGATCGTCAATGAAGGCCCGCGCTATCTCATGTCTCCATTACCGGGAGACATGGAGCAGCCAGTTTTCACGGTCAATTTGGCTTGTCTAACCTGGACCGCTCGACTGCGGTCCTTCTGCGCTGATCTCATACTCGGTCTGCACCAGGCCGCCTTTGTAGGAACGCGTCGCAATATGGTTGAGCATGATGTCGTGCGGGATCGAGCCAAACAACGGGATGCCTGCGCCAATCAACACGGGCACTCGGGTGATGATCAGGCGGTTGATAAGTCCAGCGGCGAGGAAACGCTGAATGGTGAGGCCGCCATCGATGTACGCGTGTTGCAACCCGCGCGCTTCGAGACGCGTCGCGATATCAGCCGGGTCGCCCGACATCTGTTCGACTACGGCGTCAGGAATTGACGAGAAATCGAGGGGGTGGCTGCTCAGAACGACTACGGGTTTCTTGCCGTAAGCCCACCCGCCGAACCCGAGCACCACCTCGAAGGTCTTGCGCCCGATCACCATGACATCGACGCTTGAGAAGAACTCCTCGAAACCATGCGGTTCCTGGCCACCCGCATCGAGGAAGTCGAACGTGCCATCGGGCCGCGCCAGGAAACCATCCACACTCACGCCGCAGAAGACCGACAGCCTCATGCCGCAACCTCCGATCTGATTCAACCTTGAGGTGATTACGGCAGTTCCCGTATCCAGATGTTGCGGAAGCTGATGGGCTCGCTCTTGTCGCCGTGTGCCTGCAGCTTGATGGGCGCCTTGTCGTAGGCCTTGTAGAAGGGCTTGCCGATGTAGAGGGTCTGGCCCTTCAGTTCAAAGTGGTTCTCGACAATGATGCCATTGAAGAAGACCGTGGCGTACGCGGGGGTCTTCACCGAGCCATCGTCGTTGAAGGTTGGCGCGGTCCACACCACGTCGTAGGCGTTCCATTCGCCGGGCTTGCGGCACGCGTTCGCGAGCGGAATGGCCTGTTTGTAAATGCTGCCGGCCATGCCGTTGACGTAGGTGTCGTTGTTGTAATTGTCGAGCACCTGCAGCTCGTATCCATCGTCGCCGGGGCCAGTGGAGGCAAGGAAGACGCCGCTGTTGCCGCGTGCCTGGCTGGTTCCCGTAATGCTCTCGGGAATCTTGTACTCCACGTGAAGCTGGTAGTTTTTGAACGAGCGTTTGGTCTCGATGTTGCCGCCGGACTTCTTCACCGTGGCGACGCCGTCGTGCACGTCCCACTGCGCCGGCGACTTGTCTTTCACCGTAACCCACTCGTCGAGGTTCATGCCGTCGAACAGGACGATGGCGTCGGACGGAGGCGCGCCGACGGGAGTTCCCGGCGTCACCACCGGGGGCTTGGGGCTCCAGATCTCCGTGTCTTCCGGCTTGGGTTTCGGCTGGGTTGGATTGGAAGCGGGCTGCTGGGCCTGAACGGCGATTCCCATCAGGAAGAGAATCGCAAACGCAGAGAGTTTAGAAAATCGGTCGCGCGTCATCTCCGGGAGTTTACACCCCCGAGGCGACGTGTCTTCGAGTCCGCTGAAACCGATCCGCTACAGAGTAAGATGCACCGGTAACAGTGCATTTATCCATAGCTTCCGCCTATGGAACCTGGCATCAACGATAGCTTCCATCTATCGCTCGTTATAACGATCAATAGCTGCAGGCTATGAAACTCGACGAGATCATAGCTGCGAGTCTATCGTCCATGCAAGAGGTTTCTACTCCCTGTTCCCAGCTTCACCGCGCCGCCGGCTCTGCCGAATCCGCCAGCGCATACGACAGCACCGTCATGATGGCGGCGTTTTCGTTCAGATGCCGGGGATTGATCTTGTCAAAGGTATCGGCCGCCGTGTGGTGATAGTTGAAGTAGAACCGGCTGTCCTGAATGGGAGCGAAACTGGGCACCCTGTTTTCCGTCAGCCCGGCGATGTCTTCGCCGGTTTCGGGCGAATTCTCGAGCACCGGCGCGCCGATCGCATCCAGCACTTGCGAGACCGGCCGCAACCAGTCTCCCAGCTCCGGTTTGCCGGCGTAGTAAATACCGGTGGGATGATCCGCTCCGAGATCGCTCTCGATGGCTCCAACGTGGTTGGCCAAGTCGGCTTTGTGGTCTGACATGTAAGCTGCCGCGCCTTCCGAGCCTTCCTCTTCACTCATCCACGCGATGAAGCGCACCGTCCTGCGGGGATGAATGCCCAGGTCGTGGAGCAGGTGAATCGCCTGCATGGAGACGGCCACGCCAGCGCCGTCGTCGATGGCTCCAGTACCCAGGTCCCAGGAGTCCAGATGGCCGGAGACGACGACCACCTGCTCCGGGTGCTCGGTTCCCTTCCAGTCGGCGATGACGTTGAAGCTCGGTGCGTCCGGTAAAGTCTGCGGCGTCAGGGTCAGGTGCAGCTTCACGGTCCCCTGGCCGGCGAGATTCTTGAGCAGGTCGGCATCCTCGGCGGTCACGGCGGCGGCAGGGATCTTCGCGGTTCCCGGAGGATAGACGGTGAGCCCGGTGTGCGGCAGGCGAAAATCAGCGCCGCCCACGGAGCGCACCAGCACGGCAACCGCGCCCACGGCCGCGCCTGCCACGGGGGCCATGCCGCGATACACCACGGCGTTCCCGTATGCAGCGCCTCCGTTGCCCACCGCGGCCAGTTCCTTGTCGAAGGGGTGATTGAACAGCAGGATCTTCCCTTTCACCGCATCGGGGGGAAGCGCTCTCAGGGCCTGGAAATCGTCAACGGCGATCACGTCGGCCGTGATGCCGTCCGCCGGCGTGGCCACACTGCCTCCGAGCGCCGTCAGCACCACCTTCTGCGTAGTCCCCGGCGCCTGACCGGGCCACGACACGACTTCAGCCGCTTCCGCGCCGCGCACCCAGTGAGGAACCTGAGCTTTTTCGAGCGTGACTTCTGCACCCAGGGCCCGCATTTCGCCGGCGACCCAATCGACGGCCTGCTGCGCCTGGGGAGATCCGGACAATCGCGGTCCGATATTGTCGGTCAGATGCCGCAGTTCCTTCAGCGCGTACTCGTCGCGCAAAGCGGTGTCCCGAAGACGCTCCATGGTGGTGATTTGTGCAGGGGTCCAGGCGCTCTTGCCGCCGTTCAGGCGAGCATTCAGCCGATCGAGGAGGCTGGGCGGATTGGCGGGCGCATTTTGCCCTGCCACGGGATAATTTGCAAGCAAAACTCCAATGAAAAGAACACAATTCAGCTTCGAAACGGTTGCCATGCCGGATGTTAGCATGTGGGCTCCGGATCCTAGTTTGACCGCGGCTTGAACCTCGACCGATTGCCCGGCATCTACGTCTATAAGGGAAGACGATCGTGTGCGACCGCGCAGGGCCTTCGCCGGTTCGTCACAAACTCACCCGGTCTCTGTTCGGTCTGGGGTTCGGGCCGGGTTCCGTCTGGCTATACTGGTAGTTGGTGCAGTGAAAGTTCCAGCCGGTCGGCTGGTGATCTGACGAGGTCATTGAATACATGAAATCGCTTTTCGAACGGTTCCGCACGCGCCGTCTCACATCGATCTTCATACTTCTTGGAACGCTTTCGGTTGCCGTCGTCGGCGGATCGTTTGCGGCACACGGAGTGCGCGGGCAGGAGAAGCAAAACGATAGCGCGGATGCCACTCCTTTAAAGGTGGTGAATTCGCCTGTAAGCCCTAACGAATTTGTGAAGATCGCCAAGGAAGTGGGCCCTGCGGTGGTCAATATCAATACCCGCACGTTGCCCAAGCAGTCGATGAACCACGGCGCCAAGCCGAATCCCCACATGCGGAATCCGCACCAGCAGCCGCAAAACCCCGACGGCAAGGCGGCGACGACGAGGATCAGCCGGACGGCGGCGGCCAGGGAAACTTTCAGGACTTCTTCAATCGCTTCTTCGGGGGCCAGGCTCCCGACCAGGGTGACGGCGAGGATCAGAGCGGCCAGGTGCGCGAGTCGCTGGGATCCGGCTTCATTGTCGACTCGAAGGGCTACATCATCACGAACAACCACGTAGTGGACAAGGCCGACCAGATTTACGTCAAGCTGTCGACCGATCCCGACACCCAGGATCTGGGCCGTCCGGCGCGCGTGATCGGCGTGGACAAGGCCACCGACCTGGCGGTTATCAAGATCGACGCCAGCTCGCCACTGCCCACCGTCAAGCTCGGCAACAGCGATTTGACCCAAGTCGGCGACTGAGGTCGAAGCCATCGGCAGTCCCTTCGCCCTGGCGCAAACGGTTACGGCGGGCATCATCTCCGCAAAGAACCGCACCATCGAGCCGGGCGCCAGCGGCCAGTTCCAGCACTTTATCCAGACCGACGCCGCCATCAACCCCGGCAACTCGGGCGGCCCGCTGCTCAACATGAACGGCGAGGTAGTGGGGGTCAACACGGCCATTTATACCCAGTCGGCCGGATACCAGGGCATTGGATTCGCGATGCCGGCCAACACGGTTGTCGAAGTGTATAACGACCTGATCAGCCCCAGCCACAAGGTGGTGCGCGGATCGATCGGCATCCAGTTCCGTCAGGGCCTTTCGGGTGCAGTGAACCGCGTCTACGGGTTCAAGAATGGCGTCCTGGTGCAGCAGGTTCAGCCCAACGGCCCCGCGGATAAGGGAGGCCTGAGGCCGGGCGACATTATTACCACGATCGACGGGCGTCCTATCAAGGATGGCGATGACCTGGTGAATGAGATCGCCAGCCGGCGTCCCGGCTCGTCCGTCCGCCTCGGTTTCGTGCGCGACGGCAAGCCCTCCGACGCAACCGTCACGATCGGCGATCGCGACAAGGTCTTCGCCGACGCAGGGATCCAGCCGGCCAATCCGACACCGGACGAGGGCGGCAATCCAGGCGAAAGCAAGCTGGGTATCGCGGTTCGCGAAGCGCCGCCGGAGATGGTGAGCAAGATCCATCACCCCGGTGTGATTGTGCAGTCGGTCCGCACCGGCTCGTTCGGTGATCTGTCGGGTCTCGAACCGGGCCTGGTGATTATCCGCATCAACAAGCTGGCGACGGGCACCCGCGATCAATTCAACAGCGTAGCGAGCAAGTTGAAGACCGGCGACGACGTGGTATTTGAGGTGGTGGACCCACGGCGGCCCAACGACGGCATCAACTACATTGGTGGAACACTGGAGTAAAACCGGACAGGGCGCACGAATTGCGAAGTCGTGCGCCCTTGTTACTTTCGGGAGCCAAAAATGGCCCCGGAGGCGATTTCAGTAGCCGATTTTGACTGTTTTGGTTACACTTTGTGCACTCTCTGCCTACATTAAATTGCTCTTCTGGGGAGGTAATGTTACTGTGCTCAGCACTCGTGCAAGTCTGGTTTTAGCGATGGCGGCCTTGCTCCTGGCCGCACCTGCATTCGCCACCCGCACCACGCACAAAACGACCACCGGCGGCCGGGCCCGCAGCGGCCACAAACTTGCGGCCAAGACCAAGAGCCACAAGCTTCACGGACAACAGGCAATCGACTCCGCCCGCGTAACCCAGATTCAGCAGGCGCTGATTCGCGAACACTACATGACAGGCGAGGCCAACGGCGAGTGGGATGCCTCGACGCAGGCGGCCATGCAGAAGTTTCAGTCCGACCAGGGCTGGCAGACAAGGTTGTTGCCCGACTCACGCGCGCTGAAGAAGCTCGGCCTTGGGCCCGATTATTCCAACGCCATCAATGCCAGGGATGCGAGCTTTGCTCCTCCGGCCCCCGCCTCCACGATTCCCGCGGACCAGGCGTCCGGGTTTGCCGCGGCCTCAGGGGTCAACCGCTAACCTGCCGGTTCAATCCCGTAGCTGGTTTCGCGCGTACGAAAAAGACGAAGGGCCGCTTTTCAGCGGCCCTTTCGCATTTGGCAGCACTCGAGCTTACGAGCCCATATGGAATGGCGGCATGCCCTGCTGCAGGAAGAGATAGCGGGGCCGCAGCGTGTCGGGGCCTGACGTGATGGCCGTATTCAGATGGATCAGCGGATAACCCTCGTCGTTGTACTTGGGCCAGGCCGCCACCCCGGCTCCGTTGGGATCGCCGGTCTTCGCGAAGTTGGTCCAGTAGGTCATCATCTGATCGCTCAGAGTGCGGTCTTCGGGACGAACCTCCCAGCCCGGCCGTGTGTCGAGCGTGCCAAACACGTACTCGATATCGTCGGAGTGGAATGCAAAAGTCCCCTGGTGGAACTTGCTCGGGGTGGCCGCCAACTCGAAATGATAGCGGTACTCGGGCGAGTCACCGGTCTTGCGATGCTCCTCCAGCCACGTCCATGTGCCGAAGGCGATGAACTGATCGCTGCCGAAGTCGATGGCGGAGCGGCGAGCCTGTTCGTCGGTGTCGCCGGGGAAGAGTTTGAGAAACTCGTCGGCGCGGTCCGCGAACAGTTTCCTGGCCAGTTCCTTCCACTGATCGATGGTCATGCCTCGCATGGCGTAGACGGGATTTTCGTCGGCGTTCCAGCCCGCCATCAACGGAACGTGCGCCTGCTTGCCGGCCGCATAGGTTTCAGGCACAGGTTCGGTCAGCAGCTTGCCATCCACAACCGGTGAGAAACCGACGCCGGGCTTCTTGCAGGCGTCCAGGATCGTCTGCGTGGGGAGGGCGCGAAGCTCCGCCAGCGACTTTACGTTCAGGGTGGCCACCCAATCGGCGTCCTTGGCCTCGCGGTCAGCCAGGTTCCGATAAGGCATTGGCCCACGGCCCAGCGCGCCGCCGCTCTCCCCGATCGCCTTGTGAAACAGCCCACGCGCCATGGGCGACGCCATCAGCGTGCTCACCGCGAAGGATCCTGCGCTTTCGCCAAAGATGGTGACGTTGCCGGGGTCGCCGCCAAATTCGGCAATGTTGGCTTTCACCCACTGCAGCCCGGCCACCATGTCCATGAGACCGTAATTGCCTGCGGCTCCGTCGGCTTCCTTGGCCAGGTCGGCCGTAGCCAGAAATCCGAAGACGCCGAGCCTGTAGTTGATGGTGACCAGCACCACACCTTTCAGCGGAAGAAAGTCTCCGTTGTGGCGTGGCTCGTTGCTGCCGCCGCCCGAGAAGCCGCCGCCGTGAATCCAGAACATGACGGGAAGCTTCGCCTTGTTGTCCGCGGTGGCCGGGGCATAGACGTTCAGAAAGAGGCAGTCTTCGCTGCTGCCGTTGTCCTGAAAGATCATGTCCTGGAAGACGATGTTTTGCGCGCAGTGCGCACCGTAGTTGGTGGCGTCGTGCTCTCCGCTCCACTTGGCGACGGGCTGCGGTGCTTTCCAGCGAAGGTCTCCTACTGGCGGCGCCGCGTACGGCAGCCCCATCCACGCGCGCACTTTGCCACTATTGATGGTTTTGCCGTGAACCTTGCCCTGCTCCGTCTTTACGGTCAGCGGATCGGCGGCATGCGCGGCAACCGACACCGCGATCAAAAGTCCCGCCGCCAAGGCACACAATGCCTGGATACGAAAATGCATTCCAATTTCCTCCCGGATTACGTTATCAGGACGGGGTCGGGAGGGAGGGAGTTTCAGGTGACACAATATAGTCCGCAAACGTCACCGTGTAAGGTTGACTCAAAATGCCCTGAGACGACAGAAACAGTGGTCCTCAACTTTCTCTTCATCGCAGATTCAGAGGCAGGATTCGCAACCGCATTCGACGAGCATCGATTGTTAACAAAGCGCCTTCGTTGAGCGAATCAGTCATCTGAAGAATCGCTGAAACAACCTGGTCTCCGATCACCTCGGGGCTAATATTGCCAGCCCGAATCTGAACTACGCTGGGCTTGTCCCCGCCCGTCGCCGCGAGAATAGCACTGAAATCCAGATCGTGAGTGAGAACTATGTAGTCGTTGCCTTTGGCAAAAGCCATGATGACAGAATCCGGCGCGTCACAAGCCCCGACCGTCGACCAATGAAGAGCTTCGATTCCGGATCGCGCAAACGTATGGATCCACCGAGGCGAAAGATTCATGTCGATCAACAGCTTCATGCCGTTGCCGGGAGAATCTCGCGTTCCTCGGAAAGCCATGCTGCGTACTGCAGAGCCTGCAGAATGTCTTCCCGTTCAAGGTAGGAATAATCCGCAAGGAGGTCCTCAATCGTGCGGCCCGCACCGACTTGCCCAACAATCATGCTGACGGTAGCGCGCGTCCCGCGAATACAGGCCTTACCGCCCATCACTCCCGGCTCCCGCGTGATTCGATCCAGAGGACCCATTGACTCCTCCACATACGTACCTCATTTTCAAGCCATCTCTTCGATTTTGCAATGACACTGCGGATGCACCTGAGCTTCGATACTGGAAACTAGTGTAGGCCACCACAAATAGGGTCATTTACCGACTCGGCGAACGGGTTGAATATGTAGTGGAGGGTTCCCTCAGGGTTGAAGCCTAGCTCATTTTGGGCCATTTACGTCACGACTGAAGTCGTGCCCTTTCAAAACATAAACGACCATCTGTGATGGCGGACACCAGTAGCACTACAGCACCTCCGGCGCAAGCAGATCCTTCACGGTCTCGCGCCGCCGGATCAACCGCGCGGTTTTGCCTTCAACCAGCACCTCGGCCGGCCGAACACGCGTGTTGTAGTTTGAGCTCTGCGCCATGCCGTACGCACCCGCATCGAGCAGCGCAACCAGGTCGCCTGCCTTAACCGGCGCCAGTTTGCGGTCACGCGCAAAGAAATCTCCCGACTCGCACACCGGCCCCACCACGTCCACCGCCCTGGCACGTCCCGCACGCGGCCGCACTGGAACAATCTCGTGATGCGCCTGGTACAGCGCGGGGCGAATGAGGTCGTTCATCGCCGCGTCGGTAATCACGAAGGTCTTGCGGCCGTTCTGCTTCACGTTGAGCACGCGCGTTACCAGTGCCCCTGCCTGCGCCACCAGGAACCGTCCCGGCTCGAGCAGCAGGCGGCCCTCAAATCCGGCAAGAGACTTCTCAATGGCCGCCGCGTACTCGCGCACCCGCGCTTCCGGATCGAAGCTCCCGCCGTGGTAGTCAATGCCCAGGCCACCACCGGCGTCGATGGAATGAATCGCAATTCCCTTTCGGGCCAACTGCCGCACCAGCTTGTGCACACGATCGAGCGCTGCGCCAAATGGCTCCGCCGAGCGGATCTGCGATCCGATGTGCACGCTCACACCATGCGGCTCCAGCCATCGATTCCTGGCTGACCGCTCGTAGAGAGCCGCGGCTTTCCTGATATCAATTCCGAACTTGTGCTCCCGTAGTCCCGTGGAGATGTACGGATGCGTCTCCGCGAACACATCCGGATTGACGCGCAGCGCAAACCGCGCCTTGCTCTTGAGCTTTGCGGCGCGCCTCGCCAGCAGATCAAGTTCCGCTTCGCTCTCCACGTTGAATTCGAGAATTCCCGCCTGCAGCGCATGATCGATCTCGTCGGCCGTTTTGCCCACGCCCGAAAACACGACACGCTCCGTGGCCTCCGGAGCCGCTGCCAGAACCCGCTCCAGTTCGCCGCCCGAGACAATGTCAAAGCCCGCGCCGCGATCAGCAAGCAGATTGAGAATGGCGAGCGCCGAATTCGCCTTCACCGCGTAGCACACCAGCGCATCGCGCCCCGCAAGCGCATCCTGGAACATCTTTAGCCGCTCGACAATCTGGCCGGCGGAGTAGACATACAGGGGCGTTCCGAACTTGCGCGCCAGCGTCTCAAGCGAGACGCCATCGCAGTACAGCGGGCTACCAGGTTGCGGATGATGAAACGGACGCGCGGATGGTTGAGAATCTCTCGGCAAAATAGCGATCCCTGGTTTCTTTGGATTGAGTCACGATCTGCAGTAGTGAACTCTTTGAGCCTACAGCATCGCTTTGAATGGATTTGGTGAAATACGCGAGGCTCTGTACGACTGCGCTCGCTGCAGAAAAGATCCTGTCGCTGAGTTGGCTAGTGTCTGAATTGTTCCAGCCAAGGCCCCAAGAGCGCGGCAACGGTACCCGGCTGCTCGAATGCCGCGAAATGCCCGGCATCCGGGATCTCGTGCGATTCACATCCGCCGGGAGCGTCGCGAAAAGCCTGCATATCTGCCGGGGTCACCGCAACGTCCTCGCCTCCAGCGATGGCCAGCACGGGCGCATCGATCGTCCGCACCGTCGGCAACGAATCCGGCCGCGTGGCCAGACCTGCCTGCACTGCCGCCACGGCCTCCGCGGTTAGCGTCATACGCGCCCGCACCTCGGGCGCAATCGCGGGGCGCTGCTTGCGCGTTGTCGCTCCCACCAGCGTTTGGGCCATGGTGTCGAAGAATCCCTCCACGCCTTCGGTGCGAACGCGTGCGATGTTCTCTGCCCGCTTCACCACGCCCGCCTCGGCATCGGGCTGCGGCTTGGAGCACACAAACGCCAGCCCGCGCATTCGCTTCGGCGCCCGGCGCCAGAGTTCGAGCATCACGTAGCCGCCGATGGAGCAGCCCGCAAATAACGCCTCCGGAATCGCCAACACGTTGAGCAGTTCCAGAACGTCGGTGGCGAGCCGCGCCATGGTCAGCACCGGCGCATCGGGCACCCGCGCGAAACCTCCCACCGGCAGATTCGTTCCCAGTCCGGATTCCCCGTGTCCCCGCAGGTCCGGAACGATGGCGCGAACGCCCTCAAGCTCCGCTACCAGCGGCCGCCAGTAGTCACGATCGAGCGGCGTGGGATGCAGAAAGACGATGGGAAGCCCCGCCCCGGCCTGCGTGTAGCTCAGGCGCGCGCCGTCGGAAATGTAGCTCTCGCTCATTGTTGCGGGGGCGGATAGCCGGGCACGGGCACAATCTCTTCCGGAATGCCGATCCAACCCGCCAGGTAGGCCACCGCAACCAGCCCGCCCGAAAAGAAGAAGCCGATTACCGCGATGATCCGCACCACACCCACATCCCAGCAGTTGGCGTGGGCGAGCCCGATGCACACACCCGCAATCTGCCGTCCCACGATAGGCCGCACCAGCGGCCGGCCCGCCAGCGGCGGCGCTACGTATACCGTCGATCCGCAGTTGGAGCAGAACCGCGCCGATGCCGGCAACCCGGTTCCACAACGATGACAGAAGAGAGCCATGCCAAACCCCTCCGGTTTCACTGCTTCAATACGCGAAATCGCGGGCCGCGGTTCCCCGGCCGCGTTCCGGGTTTCTCAGCAGCATTATGACCCTTGATATGGATTTTTCAAATACTTACGGGCCGAGTCCGCGCGCGAAGTATTGGGGCCTGTGTCGATGGCCATCTGGTAGTCGCGCTTGGCCAGATCCCGCTCGTGATTCACATCGTGGCATTGTCCCGCCGCCAGCAGCGAACGAATCTTCAGCTCCGGCGACGCGTTGGGTGTGAAAGCCGTCTTCTCGTACGCTTCCGCCGCTTCGCTGTAGTGACGCTGTCCGCGCAGCGCATCCCCTAACCCGAAGTACGTGAGCTCCAGACGTGCCGAGGCATAATAGCCAGGCTTGGCCGCGTTGGCCACGACCTGCCGGTACGCATCGACGGCCGCCATGCCCTCGCCGTCGTCTTTCATCAGGTTGGCCTCCTCGAGCGCGAAGAGGTAGTCATGCGGGTACTGCTCTTTCAGTCCGCGCACTACCTGGATGGCCTCCTTGTAGTGGGCTTCGCGCCGCAAAAAAAGCGTGATCACCGTTCGCGCTTCAACATTTGTGGTCGGGCCGCGTGCGCCGTCGTCCTTTAGCATCGCCAGCCCCTTCGACTTTGAGCCGGTGATGCCTGTGAACCCGACGAGGAACTTGAAAGGGAGAGGCAACGCGCCCACCACGTACTCATACACGCCCACTACCAGCTTGGCGTCCACGTAGTCGGGATCGAGCTTCAGCACGCGTTCGTCATCATCCTTGGCCTTCAACGCGAGCCGAAACCCGCCTCCAAAGCCCCGCTCCACCATCGCCAGGTAAGCGCACTTCAGGCTCCGCGCCCAAGCCCGGGCATACAGGGCGTCAATATCGTTGGCGTTCTTTGAGATTCGCCAATCTGCCTCGCGGACAGCTTCATCGGCCAGGCTTAGAATCCGGTCCCGCTTCTGCGGATCCTCAGCGGTGGCGTGTTTCCCGGTCAAAAAACCGTCGTTCGCGTAGAAGGTGGTATCCAGCAGGTCGAGCCGGTAAAGCTCCTGAAACAGCATCGCGTCGAGCAGCAGCGCGCTGGCCTGCGGATCTCCCGGATGCATCTGCCGGAACCGCTCGAACCGCTCCACCGCCCCCGGATAGTCAAGGTCGTAGAAATGCGCGAATGCCTCCTTCACCAGCGGGTCGCGGTTCAGCGCATTGGTATGCACCTCGCCGGCTCGCGCCAATCCCGCCGCGGCCAACGTCAAAGCCAGCAGCCATCCCGGCGCGCGCATCGTCTTCGAACTCAAGCTTCCCTCCGAGCTTCCCAGCTTGATCTTTGCAGGTCAAAATCCCCGTTTTTTTGATGTTCGCCTCGCGATGAGGATGCCGGCCGGGTTGACAGGCGTGAGACTCGGCCGGTTGAACCTCCCCGAATCCTTGTGCAAACCCAACTGAAAATGCCGTACGATTTCAGTATGCCAACCTCCGCGCCGCTTCGTCCCACGCTCACCACCGACCCCTATGAGTTGGCCCGCCAGAAGCTCATTGTCGCGCTCGACGTTCCGGACGCCGGCTCGGCCTCAGTCCTGGTCGATCGGCTGGACGACACTTGCTCATGGTTCAAGGTTGGTCTCGAACTCTTCATCGCCGCGGGTCCTGCCGTTCTGGAGCCCATTCTGCGCCGCGGCCATCGCGTGTTTCTCGACCTCAAGCTCCACGATATCCCCAACACCGTTGCCGGAGCCGTGCGCTCCGCCGCCAGCCTTGGCGTCGACCTTCTCACCGTGCATGCCGCCGGCGGTCCGGCCATGCTGACCGCGGCGCGCGAGGCCCTCGCTGGCGCCGCCCACCCTCCTCAACTGCTCGCCGTCACCGTCCTCACCAGTATGGATGCTACGCAGGTCGGCGCCATCGGCGTCAGCCGCTCGCCCGCTGAGCAGGTGGAACTGCTCGCAAAAATGGGGTTAGCCGCCGGGATTCGAGGCTTCGTCTGCTCGCCGCAGGAGGTCAGTGCGCTGCGAGCACTCACCGGCCCCGAGGGAACGCTGGTGATTCCCGGTATTCGCCCCGCAGGCGGCGCCGCTGGGCGATCAGAAACGTATAGCCACTCCGGCCCAGGCGCTGCAAATGGGCGCCAGCTACCTGGTGGTCGGCCGCCCGATCACCCAGGCCGCCGATCCCGCCAAGGCGGCCGAGACCATCCTCGAAGAAATGTCCGCGGTTCTCTAAGACGAAACCGCGGCGCAAATGAAAAGCCCGGCGGAAGGCCGGGCTTTGGGGGCTTCAAACCGAAAGTTTCACTTAAAGTTTTTCGTAGAAGTCGCACGCAGAGCAGGAGATATAGACGCCTCCGGGTATACCGCGCTCGCGGTCTTTGACACGCTTGACGATACGCGTGGGCTTGCTGCACTTGGGACAGTCGGTCGACTTCGTCGTGTCCATTACCTTCTGGCGGTCGCCAGTTTTCGCAATCTTTGCCATGGGCTGGTTGGTTCTCCTCTTGGGATTGTCTCTGCACACGCGCACCAGGACAGTGGCGGCTTCAACGGTGCGGTCTTCTGCTCGGCTCAGGTCTCGGTGACATTAACGGAGCGGGACTCGCTCCCTTTAGTCTACAACAGCACCGGCTTTCCCTTGCACCCCTCCCATCGCTCTGTCATAATCCCGGCTGCTCTTCCCCCGGAGGTTAACGTGGCGCAGACTCCCGATGCCTACGTGTTTGCACATGAGGTTCAGTATTTCTTTCAGAAGGCTGTTCTTCCGGCCATTGCCTTGATAGCCACGGGAGCGGCCAAGGTGGTCGTCAGCCGCCTGCAGAGCAATACGAATGTGAAGCGCAGCGTGGAGTTGACCAAACGCATCAGCGAGCTCGAGACCACGATCGCCAAGCTGCCCAAGCGCGACAACTCGGAACTTCCGATCACCCCGCACATGGTCCTGACTGACGAGCTCAAAATGACCATCGCGGAGCTGAAGTACCTTCAGACGCGAGTGCACTACTCCTTCCACCAGTTCTGCAGCGATGTTTCCTTCAAGACGCGCCGGGCCTTCGTGCTCTACCGACCCGAAGGCTTCCTCGGCTTCGTTTTGAACTACTCGTTCTACGCCTATCTCGCACTCATGCTCCTGCTCATTGGAGTGATCGTCGATTCGTCGAGGGCGGGCTCCGGGACCGGGGTTCAGCAGACGGCTCTATCTGGCAAGTCGGCACCGCCGCCCGGTACTCCGCTCCCGACGAACGCTTCATCGCAAGCCGCATCCGGGATGGGGGTGTCCGGTGCACCAGCCCCGCCTCAATCTGCGACACAAAAGGATCTCGTGCAGACTAAGGACTACGTCTTCGATGTGCTGGCGTTCATGCTGATGTTCGGCGTATTGAGCATTCCCGCCCTGGTTTTGCGCTACTTCGCGTTAAGGCGCCTCGATCGGGCTGGAACCACCTCTGCAGTCTCAAAAAAGAAGCCCGCTAACGAACCTAGTGCCCTTCCGGGCCCAGTTCCGTCGCAAGTCGCGTCGTCTTGAAGCCGCGCAAGCTTGTTCAGTTCGGCTTGCCGGAGGGCGTCGCGGGTGGTGTTGTGGACGCAGGTTCCGGGTCGTCCGCCGCGGGATTATCCGTAGTCGCCGGCGCCGGTGTCCGCGGCAGCCTTGAAGCATCCGGGTAATCGTCCGCCTTCTGTTTCGGGAACTCCACGGGCTTCATCGCGCCGGCTGTCTTCTTGTCCGTATCCTGTGGCAGCTCTTCGCCGTCCTTGCGCAGGCTGGGGGGTGCAGGCGCAGCTTCCCGGTTCGGGTCGTGCTCCGCATCGCCCATCGCTACCGTCCGCGTATTGCTGCTCGGCGGCGCCAGCGGGGTGCCGTCGGTGCGCATCAGGCCTTCCACCTCGTCCTTGGTAAAGATCTCCGGAGCCTCCCCCACCTTGGCAACCTCCAGCCGGATCACGCGATTGCCGTTGATGCGCACAAACTCCACGGGCTTGGGCGGCGCGCCGTAGATCCACTCCTCGAACGGCATCTGCCCGTCCATCTCCCGCGTCTTCGACTGCGGCGGCCCAAGGGCAAACAGCACCATCTCCGTGCTCATCCCCACCATCACGTTGTGTTCCAGGATGGCCTGCTTCAGCTTCGGCGGCAGGGTGTCGGTGAACGCCTGAATTGGCGTCTTCACGTCAAACGAAATCAGCGGCGCCAGCAGCGCCTTCACATCGGCTCCCGTCAGCTCCGGAATCTGCTCTTTGAAGGTCAGGGTCAGCCGCGCCCCCTGCGGTGCCTGCCCATCGTCCTGCACCACCGGGTTCGACACATTCCCGGTACCCAGCTGAATGTGACGCAGAAATCGGTGCTTGGCGTCCGGCCCGCCGTTGAGCATGAAGATGATCTGTTTCTTGTCGAACTTGACATCGGTGATCACCAGGCGGTCGCCCGGCTTGGCGCACATGCCGGCGCTCGTCACCATGTTCAAGTAGGCTTCCCCTGCCGGCTCCAGCTTCCCGTTGGCTACCAGCGTCAGGCCTTTGTGTCCCTTGGGAAACGGCCGCATGGCGAAACCTTGTTCCGCCTGCAAAAGCCGCTCCAGCTCCAGCCGCGTCTTCGCGTCCAGGACGCTCTTGGTGAGCGGCACATTGGTCGGCTCGATTTGCGCGTAGCGCCGGTCCACGGTCGAGCCCTGGCTGCCCTCCGGCCGCCCCTCCTTGTCGATCGTGATCACCTGGGCGGCCGCGCTTCTTGCTGCCAGGGCCAGCACCAGGCACGCAACCGCAGTCGCGAACAGACCGCGATAAGGCCCGAAGTTCTCCCTCTTGCCTCTTCCCATATTCGATTTTGCTCTGCTCATGGGGCCGATCCCCCCTTTGGGGCGCACTTGAATGCATCCAGCATGTGCCCACACCACCGCCGGATGCAAGCAGGAAGATCAAATCCGCTTTGATCCGGTCCTTAGCCGTTCTCAGCAGGCTACTGCTGCCAGCAGGATGCTGCCCGCCGCCAGGATGCCACTGAACTACTTGGAGTCATTCCCCAGGGTTTTGGTTAGTCGAATTTGGATCCGACTCGCCCACTTTCGGAGGAGGCGCAGCCGCCAGCGGCGCGATCTGCACCAGCGCCGGCGCAGCGGGTTCCCGCGCCTCGGCGGGCCCCATGGCCGCCTCGTGCTGGCGCTTCGCCGCGGCGTCAATATCCACCGGAATCCCGCCCGGCACCAGCTCCGGCGCGTTGTACCGGAAGTCCAGGTCGCGCGTGGCCGTGTACACCACGGGGAGCAGGACCAACAGGACAGCAAACGCGAGCCAGCTTCCTTCCAGCCCGAATCCCCCGCCCGTCAGCCAGAATGGCCCCATGGGATCGCCTTGAACCACCGGAGAATGGCTGCTGTCGCCGCTTACCGTTAGACCAAACAGCAGCGCTCGCATGGCCTTCCAGCCAAAGTTCAGCCCCCAGCTCACCCACAGCGCTCGCGTCCGCAAATAGGCCGTCGACAGCACAACGCCCAGCAAAAACGAAACGGCAATACTCGCTCGCGTCGCACCGGTCTGCATGGCCTGCAGAAACGCATACAGCAGGGAGAAGCCCAGCACCGCTCCCGCCGAGCCCACCGCCCGCGCAAACCGCTGGAATGCGTATCCGCGGAAGGCAATCTCCTCAACCAGCGTGCCCAGCAAAAACAGCAGCCCATTTACCAGCAGCCATCCCCACGCCGCCATTCCCAGGGACAGCCGGATGGCAACTCCACCGCCCAACACCATGATCAGCACACATGCCAAAGCTGCGGCCCAGCCCATCGCCAGGCCCATCCCCATCTCGCGGGGCCAGCCTGGCCGTCGCGGGAATCCCTGCGCGCTGATGGGATGCTGTTGCCGATTCAGCGTGAAGCCGGCCCCGGCGAATCCCATCGCGAGCAGGAACGCCAGCATCGCCTGCTCCGCCAGCGGCCGCCACTGCTCGCCTGCAAGCCCTGACGCTCCGCGCCGCGCGAGAGCCCGAGCCAGAAAGTAGTAAAACAACGCGGCCAGAAACTGCGCGTAGGCGCGCAACCGGCTGTCCTGTAGAGGCGGCCGGGTTTCCCGCACTGGAGATGGAGAGAGATCCGCCAACCGGTTAACCTTCCGTGTAGAACTGGGCGATGTTGCGGAACTTCTTCTGCCGGGCCGCAATCATTTCGCACACGGGCATGGCCTTCAACTCCGCAAGATGCCGCCGCAGCGACTCCCCCAGCGTTACCGCCGCGGCCGGCGGATCCACGTGCGCGCCCTCTTGAGGCTCGCGAATGATCTCGTCCACGCACCCCAGCTTCGCCACTTCGGGCGCGGAAATGCGCATGGCCTCGGCCGCCAGCTGCTTCTGGTTCGCGTCGCGCCACATGATCGCCGCGCAGGACTCCGGTGTAATCACAAAGTAGAGCGCGTTCTCCAGGATCAGCACGCGATCGCTCACAGCCAGCGCCAGCGCACCGCCCGAGCCACCCTCGCCCGTGATCACCGAGATCGTCGGCACCCGCAGCCGCGACATTTCCAGAATGTTGCGCGCGATCGCTTCGGCCTGCCCCCGTTCCTCGGCGCCAAGCCCTGGAAACGCGCCCGGCAGATCGATGAAGCTGATGACAGGCCGGCCAAATTTCTCCGCGATCCGCATGCAGCGCAGCGCCTTGCGATAGCCCTCGGGATTCGGCATACCGAAGTTGCGCTTCACGCGCTCCCTGGTGCTGCCACCCTTACGGTTCCCGATGACCATCACCTCTTCGCCCGGCAACTCCGGCGCGCCCGGAAAGCGCTCGTCCTTCGCCTGCGCGGGCAATCGCGCCATGCCGCAAGCCACGGCTTCATCGTCGCCAAAGGCACGATCCCCGTGAATCTCGCTGAAATCAGTAAAGATCCGCTCGATAAAGTCCATGGGGTAGGGCCGTTGGGGATGCCGTGCCCGCTCAATTCTGACCCAGGCCGGCGAAACCGCTGGAGCCGGTGTAGGATTCCCTGATTGCTGTTCGCTCATTGACACCTTGAAGCTCCACCGGCCCCCGGGCCGCCAGGCTCTCCAGTGATTCTAAGTGCCCAGCCTCATTGCGACAAATACAAGTGATTGAGACCACAGGAGGACCAACTCTCAGGAGGCGCCGCTTAGAACTTCTGTGCACGATCAAGCCAGCTCGATCCGGATGAAGCACCGGAGTGGGTCACGGTACTTGCGCAAATACAGGTTCGTTGAATGCTAGAATTCCCCATCATTTCCCGCTGAACCGCGCTTCGCACAACCGATTCTTATCCCTCCAGCCAAGGAGAGACCATGGAAGCCGACACCGCCATCGAGACCTTGCCTCTCGAATCCATGCAGCAGCCCTGGTCACCCATAACCCGCATCGCATTCCGATTCTGCCTGGTTTACTTCGGCCTCTATTGCCTCGGTACCCAGATCATCAACTCGGTCCTCGCCGTCCCCAAAGTCGACGTACCCGACTGGGGCACACTCTGGCCGGTTCGCCCGCTCATCTTCTGGGTCGGTGCTCATCTTTTCGGCATGAAGACCCCGCTCGTCTACTCCGGCAGCGGCAGCGGCGACAAAAACTACGACTGGGTTCTTTTCTTCTGCATGCTCGTCACCGCGTTTGTGGCCAGTGCGGTCTGGTCGCTTCTGGATCGCAAACGGCAAAGCTACCCGACACTCCACAAGTGGTTTTGGCTGTTTCTGCGCATTTGCCTCGCGGGGCAAATGCTTGCTTACGGCTTCGTCAAAGCCTTTCCCCTGCAAATGTCGTTTCCGTTTCTCTCCACTCTTCTCGAGCCCTTCGGCAACATGTCGCCCATGGGTATTCTCTGGTCCTCGATCGGAGCCGCACCCGCCTACGAGACCTTTGCCGGTTGCGTGGAACTCCTCGGCGGCGTCCTGCTCATCTTTCCCAGAACGATCACCCTGGGAGCTCTTGTCTGCCTGGCCGACATGACCCTGGTCTTCATGCTCAACATGACCTATGACGTGCCCGTTAAGCTGCTCTCCTTCCACCTCATCGTCATGTCGCTGCTGCTGCTTTCTCCCGACTTTCAACGCCTTGCCAATTTCTTCTTTCTTCAGCGCGCCGCCGATCCCCTGCCGCGCGCTCTGCTCTTCAAGGACCGACGCGCGCAGCGAATCGCCTCCGCGGTCATCGCATTTCTGTGGCTCTGGATGATCGGCAACAATCTATATGGCGTCTGGGATAGCTGGCATCAATACGGCCCTGCGAGACCCAAGCCGGCCCTCTACGGTATCTGGAACATCGAGACCTGCTCGATCGACGGAAAACCCCAGCCGTTGCTCGCCACCGATAGCCATGCCTGGCGCCGCCTCATCTTCGAGTTCCCGAAGTATGCACACATTGAATACATGGACGCATCCGGCAAAGGCTACGCCGCCGCACATCGATGAGAAAGCCACTACCCTTCTCCTCACCGATGGCAGCGACAAAAACTGGAAGGCGAGCTTCACCTATGCCCGTCCCGCGGCCGACCGCCTCAGCCTCGACGGTTCCATCGCGGGAAAGAAGGCCTCCCTCCAGCTTCGCCGCATGGACGAAACGAAACTCCAACTCATCACCCGCGGCTTTCATTGGATTCAGGACTACCCCTACAACCGATGAGCAACTAGTCGGAGCATTGAAAGACCCGCGATTGTCTTTGCCGTTTGAAGCCCTCTTGACATTCTGCGCAATCCTCGATTATTGATATATCGATAATCGAGGTATGTCATGCCGAGACGCAAGCTCGATCCACTCCCCGCCGCCGCATTTCAAATCCTGCTCGCCCTGGCCGAAGGCGACCTGCACGGCTATGGAATCATGCGCCGGATCGAGGAGCTGACCGAAGGGCGTACGCGGCTGGGCCCCGGCACCCTCTACAGCTCCATCCAGGCACTGCTGGAGGAAGCCCTGATCGAGGAAGTTGAGCCAGCGAACCCACCCGCGGACGGGGTCTCCGTTTCGAGCGCACCCAGGGACCGCCGCCGGCTCTACCGCTTGACCTCCAGCGGAAGAAAAGTCGCCCGCACCGAGGCCGAACGACTCGCCGACATCCTGCGCATCGCCCGCGCCAACAAGATCCTCAGGGGGGAATATGTCTGAGAAGATATACGCCTGCTTGCTTCGTCTCTATCCGGCCCGCTTTCGCCAGCGGTTCGCGGACGAGTCGCTGCAACTCTTTCGCGACCGGCTCCGCGACGAGCAAGGCCTGGCGCGAAAGCTGCGCCTCTGGGCAGACCTGCTTGCGGATTTTGTCCTGGGTCTTCCCCAGGCCTACCGCAACACCTACGCGACGCCCGCAACGGTGGCTGGGTGGCCGCACGGCTCAGGGCTTCCGGCTTTCCGGACTCTCGAGCAAGAGCCGCTCCGGCCCGGTTCCATCCTGATGGGCAGCATCTGTGCCATCGCCGCCCTCGCTCTCTTCATCTTCGTGATGAACCACGCTGCCGCATTTCACCCATCTTTCCGCCCCACCGGGCGGCTCCGCGCCGCACCCGCTGGAACCCGGAGTAATCCCGACGTTCAGGCTGTCGCAGAGAAGCTCGACCAGCAGTTCCAGAAAGCCAGCCGGCAACAAGCGTGCTCCTTCGATAAGCTCGAGCTGCATCCTGGCAACATCGGTTATGTCAAACTCAACTGGTTTCCCGATCCGGAAACGTGCGCAGACGTAGTCGATGCTGTCATGAGCCGCCTCAACGAGACCGACGCCATCATCTTCGACCTGCGCGACGCTCGGGGAGGCTACCCCGAGATGGTGCGGCTCATGGCCGGATGGTTCTTCGATCACCCGGTTCCCTGGTACAACCCGCGCGCCACTTCCCCAGCACAATTGCTCACCGATTCCCCCGTTTCGGGAAGCCGTCTCGCCGGCAAGCCGGTCTTTGTCCTCACCTCGTCGCGCACGTTCTCCGGCGCGGAGCACTTCACGTACAACCTGAAAACACTGAAGCGGGCCACGATCGTGGGCGAAACTACAAGCGGGGCGTCGCACGCCGGAGCGGCAACCGGATCGGCAACTCCGCTAGGCAAAATGATCGGTCTTCCGGAGCCCAGGCCCGCGTGGGAAGGGCCCGGCGTGCAGCCCGATGTGCGGGTTGACGCAGCCGACGCGCTGCGGACCGCCGAAAAGCTGGCGACCACTGCGCTCCACAAAAATTAGGCGTAGCGATACTTCACGGCATTTTCGGTAGTCCCGTTAATTGATCCGTACTGCGTCCTGCCATCGAACGCAACCGTAAACCGTACACTGAATAAACTCGGCAGATGGCAACCGGCATTCAATTCCGCGAAGTGTCGTTCCGCACCCCGCAAGGCCGCCTGCTGCTCGATGCCATCTCCTTCCAACTCGAAGAAGGCACCACCACAGCGATCCTGGGCCGCAGCGGCTCGGGCAAAACTACACTGCTGCGCACCGTGAACCGCATGGTCGACGCCACCTCCGGCACGGTTCTCGTCGGCGGCCAAAACGTGCGCGAGGCCGACCTCATCGCTCTGCGGCGCGGAATCGGCTACGTCATCCAGGAAACCGGCCTGTTTCCGCATTTCAGCATCGAGCGCAACGTGGGCGTAGTGCTCGAAGCCATGAATCGACCACGCGCCGAGCGCCAACAGCGCAGCCGCGAACTGCTGGCAGCCGTGGGCCTCGATCCCGACAGCTTCGCCACCCGCTCGCCGCATCAGCTCTCCGGCGGCCAGCGCCAGCGCGTCGGCCTGGCACGCGCCCTCGCCGCCGAGCCCGGCATTCTGCTGATGGACGAGCCCTTCGGCGCCCTCGATCCCCTCACCCGCGCCGAAATGCAGGACATGCTTCGCGGCCTGCTCGCCAAGCTCCACAAGACCGTGCTGCTCGTTACCCACGATCTCGACGAAGCCCTCTACCTTGCCGGCCGCATCGTCCTCCTCAGCGAAGGCAAGCTCATCGCGAACCTCACTCCCGAAGAGTTCGTGCGCTCCCAGCACCCCGAGATCGTCAGCTACATTCGCGCCTTCCATCGCGGCGAGCGCCAGGCTGCTCAGAATGGAGCCCGCCCATGACCGCATTCCTCACCCAATACGGCGGCGAAATCGCCTCACTCACTCTCGAGCATCTGTGGCTCACCGGCGCGTCGATGCTGGCCGCTACCGCCATCGCCGTTCCCGTGGGCATCGCTCTCACCCGCGCGCCGCGATGGGCCAGGCCTGTCATCGGCGTAGCCAACATCCTGCAGACCATCCCCTCGCTGGCCATGTTCGGCTTTCTGCTGCCGCTGCCGTGGCTCGGGGAGCGCGCTGCCCGCATCGCCATCGTGGCCCTCACTGCCTACGCGCTGCTTCCCATTCTGCGCAACACCTACACCGGCATTCGTGGCATCGACCCCGCGGTCATCGAAGTCGCCCGCGCCCTCGGCCTCACCGGCCGCCAGCGGCTCTTCAAAGTCGAACTGCCTCTGGCCGCGTCGTTCATTCTCGCCGGCCTGCGCACCGCCACCGTCACCTGCGTCGGCATCGCCACCATCGCCGCTGCCGTGGGCGCAGGCGGCCTCGGCGAGCTCATCTTTCGCGGCGTGGCCTCCGTCGACAATCGCCTGGTCTTAGCCGGCGCCATCCCTGCCGCCCTTCTCGCGCTCATCGCCGACGGCGCATTAGGCCTGCTGGAACGCTGGTTCAAGGCTCCCGCATGAGGACGCTCTCTTCTCCTCCTGCTTGCCGGCGCATTATTCGCCATCACCGCCTGTTCCCCGCCCCGCCCCGATCACCCCGTAATCGGCGCCAAGAACTTCACCGAGCAAGTCGTCCTGGGCGAGCTTCTGGCGCAGGAGATCGAGGCCAAATCCGCGCTCAAGGTAGAACGCCGCTTCTACCTCGCCGGCAGCTACATTGCCAACCAGTCCCTGATCGCCGGCCGCATCGACGCCTACGTCGAATACACGGGCACCGCCCTCACCGCCATCCTCAAACAGCCGGTCGACCGTGACCCGGACCGCGTTCTCGCCACCGTGCGCACCCTCTACCAGTCGCGCTACCAGGTAACGGCCGGCCCGGCGCTTGGCTTTGAAAACACCTTCGCCATGGTCGTTCGCGGAGACGACGCCCGCCGCCTGCATCTCGCCACCCTCAGCCAGGCCGTGCCCTACACGCCGCAGTGGAAACTAGGCGTGGGTTACGAGTTCGAACAGCGTCCGGACGGATTGCCGGGACTCGCCGCCGCTTACGGCCTCAAGTTCGACGGACCGCCGCGCACCATGGATCTCGGCCTCCTCTACCGCGCGCTCCAGGCCCGCCAGGTCGATATCATCGCCGCCAACTCCACCGACGGGCCGATCCAGGCTCTCGGTCTGACCGCGCTCGCGGACGATCGCCACTACTTCCCTCCCTACCAGGCCGTGCCGCTGGTGCGCGACGAAGCCCTCCACCGCTGGCCGCAGATTCAAACAGCCCTCGACGCTCTCGCCGGCAGAATAACCGCGGAAGACATGCGCGCCATGAACGAAGCGGTCGACGGCGCTCATCGCGATCCTGCGGAGGTTGTGGCTGCGTTTCGGGCTCGAAAGGGCCTATAGGGACCGTCTAGGTCCGCAAAACGAACAGGCCCGGCCGGCTGGCCGAGCCTGCGATAAAGCGCGGAATCCTCTACTGCAGCGAGTACACGGTCTTCAGAACCTTGTCGGAAAGAGCCTGCGGAAGCGGAGCGTAAGAAAGACTCGAAGCCTCGCCCTCGCCTGACTTGAGAATCCAGCTCAGCATATCCTTCAGCGTTTTGGAGTTCTCCGCGTGAATGGGCTTCGCCGGAATCAACAGGTAGGTGAAGCTCGAAATCGGGTAGGAGTCGTCGCCCGGCGCATTGGTAATCGAGATACGGTAATCAGCCGGCATTTGCTTAACGCTGGCCGCGGCCGCCGTCACGCCCTCGATCGACGCCTTGACCCACTTGCCCGAAGCGTTTCGCACTTCCCCGAAGGCGATCTTGTTCTGCAGCGCGTAAATCAGCTCCACGTAGCCGATGGCGCCGGGAAGTTGGCGAACCAGGCCCGCAACTCCCTCGTTGCCCTTGCCGCCCACGCCCACCGGCCAGTTGATCGAGGACCCCTTGCCGGGGCCGCCGCTCCAGTCGTGGCTCACCTTGCTCAGGTAATCGGTCCAGATGAACGACGTGCCACTGCCGTCGGAACGGTGCACCACGATGATCTTCTGGTCAGGCAGTTTCACGCCCGGGTTATCCTTGGCGATCGCGGGGTCGTTCCAGTTGGCAATCTTGCCCAGGTAAATGTCGGCCAAAACCTCGGGGCTGAATTTGACATCCTGCGCGCCCGGCGCGTTGTAAATCGGAACCACCGCGCCCAGAACCGTGGGAATGTGAACCAGCTTGATGGGCGAAGCCGATAGCGCCTCGTCGGTCATTGGCATGTCGGACGCACCAAAATCCACCAGACCCTTGGTCACTTGCGTGATGCCGCCGCCCGAACCGATCGACTGGTAGTTCACCTCGACTCCCGGGTGCGCCGAGCTGTATTCGGTGAACCACTTCGCATAAATCGGATTCGGGAAAGTCGCGCCGGCGCCCGTCAACTTCTGCGCCTGGGCCACTTCCATGGATAACATCAACAAACCAACGGCAATGCAAATCTTCTTCACGAATCTCTCCCTTGCAGTTTGACTGCCGATTCGATTCTCCATCGCCAATGTTACGGGCGTTTGAATAGATGAGGGAATTGACCTGTGCATTACCAGAGATTGCATAAGAAGTTGATTAAGGCTCGTGACGATTTCGCCACTTTTCCGCGAGCGACCGGTCCGCAAGTGCCTTGATGTAAACGCCGCCAACAACCGACCGCGCCTGGAACCCGATTTGTGCGCCGGTTTTGGTGTCGTACCAGTCTGTTAAAGGAACCCGGGTAGGCGTCTCGTTGATCCAGCGCCCGATCGGCTCCAGGATGGCGTTCCAGTCCGCTGCATTGTCGGCCAGCGTCGCGGTCCAGATGCTCCAGTCGAGCTTGGTGTAGTCCTTGCGGTTGTCCAGAGGCAAGCCGTAACGGTTCAAGTGCTTCACGTAGAAAGCCATCTCGGTCTCCCGGATCCGGGCCGGAAACAGGTTGAAGTCCAGAATCCGGTCCCACACCAGGTTGTATTTCTGACTCCAGGTGCCGGGGCTGTCGAACGCCAGCTTGTAGTGGTCGCCATCGCGGGCCATGGGCTCCCAGCGTGCCGCCATGTCGTGAGCGACGTGCTCGTACTCCGTGGCCACGTCCGACTTGCCCACCCCGCGCGCCATCTCTGCATAAGCGGCCAGGCCCTCAATGGCCTTGATGGAGAGATTGGCATTGTGCGCAAGGTGGCCCGCAAAATCGTCCGTTGACAGCTGGTTGGCCGGGTCAAGGCCTTTCTCGCGCAGATACTCGGCCCACTTGCTGAACTGCGGCCAGTACTCGCGGGCGAAGTCCCACGCGCCCAGTTCCCTTTCCATCGCGGCCACCAGGATCAGCAGGTTGCCGCTCTCCTCCACTGGCATCTGGTCGTCCTCGGTGCGTTCGCCGCCTCCGTAAACCTGCCCATCGGCCAGCGGATAGGTGCCCAAGTCGTGCGGCGCGAAGGGCCACTTCCAGCGCGGCAGCGCCGCGTACTCCAGCACCGGCTTCAGCTGCGCCTCCAGCAGAGCGGGGTTGAAAAAGAGAAAGAACGGACCCGAGGGATACAAAACATCCACCGTCGAGATGCAGCCGTTCGAAAAGTTTTCCTTGGGAAACAGCATCGGCGTGCCGTCGACATCGGCAGCGAAGCCGTGGGCAGCCAGGGTCTGGCGGTAAGCGAGGATGGCCAGTTGCGCATAGGCCGCGCCGCCGGCCCTTTCAAGATCGGTGGTCAGGTCCTCATCAAAGCGAGTGCCGCGCTGCTCAAGGGATGCGAACTCCGATTCAGCCTGAACCAGCATGTCCTGCACGGTTTGGCCGTTGCGCTGCCAGTAAGGCCGCAGCCTGCGGCCCAGGTACTCAATGGACTCGCCTTCGGTGTAGGCCAGCAGCACATGGCGGCTGGCCGGCGCTGCCTCCGTCTTGCCGAACGGTAGTTCCACGGCGAGGTGCGCGGCGCCCTCGCGAGGCATGAGCGGCATGTCCATCTCGTCGGAGGCTGGAACCTTGCCGGATGTGACGAAGCTGTCGAGCGCTTCGTGCGAGGCGACCGCCTGCGCGCCTTCATTGTCGGGGACAACGAGATGGAAGTAGCCCCAGTCAATGCGAAGGTCGTCGCCGGGCCGGCCCAGAACGTGCTGATCGCGTGATCCCACGTTGAGCACTGTCAGTCCGCCAGCCGTGGAGCGGCCCCACGTAACAGCCTGGTCTGGCGTGTTGACGGCGATCACCGGGTCCACGTCAATGAGGACGGCGACATCGCGGCCCGCTTCGCCTCCGGCTGTCACGGTGAGATAAGTCACCGGCCGGGAGAGAACGTCAAGATCCTTGGGCAGTGCCGGCGTGAAGAAGGCCACCGTGAGCTTGACGCCCGCGGCCTGAAATTCATAAGTCGTGTGCGTCGGCGTCACCCGCAATCCCGCCTGCTCCATCGCGGGGATTTCGCGAGGCTCGTCTCCCATGAAGCGATACGGCTTGCCGTCGATGCGCGCCAGCCCACAGATCGGCTGCCGCTTGCCGGTCCAGTGCGTGGTGTTGCGGTCGGTAAGGTGGTCCGCGAAAGACCACACGCTGAAGTAGGGATCGTGCGCGATGAGGGGAACCGCCGGTGGCCGCTGCTGCTGAGCGGGGAGCGCGGACACGAAGACCAGGAGCAAGAAACCGGAGAGCCGAGTAAGCCAAAGGCCGCGCTGACGGGCAGTGGTCGGATTCATCATCACCTCGGGGAGGGCGTGAGGGTGCATGGCCCGCTGTGGGTCAGTGACAGGCCCGCATTTGCCTCGAAATCAGGAACGCACCATTCTAAGTGCCGCCGCCCGGCGGACAGATAGGTCGTTTGGGGGATGCGCCGAAGAGACTGGTGTCGCTTTATTGAATCCCGATAGATGCATATACAACTATCTGCCACGAACGCTCCCTCGATACCCGCGCTTCCATGTATGTGCGCGACTCTCCGTCGAGCCTCCCGGGCACTTTTCCCACCTTTATGACGAAGCGCTGCGCCCCCTCGGCTTGACGGTCACACAATTCACCATTCTGCAGGCGTTGTCGCTCACCGGAGAGATTTCTCAGGGAAAACTTGGGGAAATTCTGGCGATGGACAGCACCAGCCTGACCCGAACCCTGAACATCGTGAAGCGCAATGGCTGGATCGTCATACGACGCGGTATCGACAGGCGCGAACGACGAGTGAATCTGAGCCCGGCCGGAACCGCGGAACGAGGCGTCGCGAACCGGTGCCGTCACCTCTGTGGCCTGAGGAAAGGAATTGAGGCTGGAATGCCGGGGGTTCTAATTCCCCGGCATTCAAACGTGCGAAGCAAAAAACTTTACTCTCAGGCTGTTTTCCTGAGCGGACCCTGAAAGCAGTGAAGGGGTTGTTATTTCCGAATATTGCGGTCACTGGCTCGGAACGCCCGCCACGAAACTGTGTCTAACCTCATGAAACGCGGCGAGTTGACCGTTTTTCTTTGCGCAGGCGAGAAGCAAGAAGCTACACAGCACCTCCCAAAGCTGGCGCTCCGTGCAGTCAGCCAATAGTAACCAAGTAATGTTACTTATTCCCGCCGGAGTGATGACCATCACGGCCCTTGGGTCAACGGCCCCTTAGTATACCCATAAATCCTGAGACGAGCGGACCATGTAACACCGATCGCGCAAGCGTTGGGCGGACGACTGTTTTTCGTATCCTCCTCACGCTTTCTGACGATGTTGAGTCTACGTGTGCCTTCTTCTCGGAGTTTAGATTGGGGCCGAGAAATGAAGTACTTACACTATGTTTTATTCGCATTCCTGTTACTGCCTTTAACGAGCCGGGCAACCGTTACAGTTACTAATCCATTCAACGGGGAAACCGTAAGCACCTCAGCGCACTACGCGGCTTCGGGTACGGCCAGCGGATGCGCAAAAGGCGTGGCTGCAATGGGAGTTTATGTAGACGGATCGCTGGTTTATACCAGCAATGGCGGCACATTGAACGCCAACCTTAACCTTTCGCTTGGTAACCACAACACGGTCGTGCAGGAATGGGATTACTGTGGCGGATCGACTTATACTCCGGTCGCGGTAACGGTAGCGACTCAAAGTGCCGTCTGGGTAACCTCGCCTGTGGCCGGCAGCACCGTGAACATGTTGACCAACTATGCCGCCACCGCGACGTCGACTTGTGCTACAGGCGTCAATGCGATGGGGATCTATGTGAACAATCAATTGGTTTACACCGTCGCAGGGGCCAAGCTGAACTACGAGTTGAGCCTGGCTCCCGGGGCGCAACATACCGTCGTTCAGGAGTGGGATAACTGCGGGGGATCAACGTACTCCGTCATAAACGTAAACGTGACCAACAGCGGCAACAAGATTTCCAGCATTCAGGCGTCACCAGGATGGCTAAGCTGGGGTCAACTTCCTCCCGTTTACGCCGATTGCGCCCCGTGTACCGGGCTTAACTGGTCGATGCTGCAGGCGGTTTCGTCGCCATCTCTCAGCGGCAATGCCGCCGAGTT
The DNA here is from genome assembly GCA_963744185.1 of uncultured Acidobacteriota bacterium. Lineage (GTDB taxonomy): Bacteria > Acidobacteriota > Terriglobia > Terriglobales > Acidobacteriaceae > Telmatobacter. The sequence continues at coordinate 297,204 of CAVUSR010000010.1, forward strand.
CCAAATCAGCGGCACCGCGCCTTACGGCGTGGCGCTTTTTTATAACCCGGTCATGGGTCAGTCCTCCACGCAGGGCCTGCCGGATAGCAGCCAGGTGCTCATTCCCGCGGTCCACAACTTTATTTACGATACCGAAGTTTACGTGACCGATCCCACAGTTACACAGGCGCTCGAATTTGACGTCGCCATGTATTTGAACGGGGCCGGAATGCAGTTTGAGATTCAATGCAACCATCTCGGCAAAGGAGAATGGGATGTATTGGATGACGCGCACACTGCATGGACTCCCACAACCGCGCCGTGCGTACTTTTGACGGGGTGGAACCACTTGACGTTCCAGGTGCAGCGGGAGGCAGGAAACGCCCTGCTTTATCAGACCATCACGATGAACGGCACAACCTTCAACATCAACGAGACGTTTCAGCCGATGACTGTGCCTGCTACCTGGTACGGGGTCACCGTGAATTATCAGATGGACGGCGATTATAAGCAGTCATCCAATACGACATATCTCGATAATCTGAGTTTGACTTACTGGTAGGAATAAGCCGGCGTTGATTCCGTCGGGGTTATACCGGGGCAGATCCCTCGGCTCTCAACGCCGGCTATGGCTGGCTAGTCTTCGTCCCCGAGAAGATTGCTGACTCGCACGAGGGTATCGATCTGCTCCTGGGTGAGCCGGGAGAGCAGGTTGCGGCGAACGGATTCCGCGTGAACGGGGCGCGCAGCCTCGAGCTTTCCTCGACCGAAATCAGTAAGCAGGACGAGGACCGTATTCCGGTCCTGAGAACGACGTTCGATGAGGGCTCGCTCGCTCATGCGTGTGAGTTGGTGCGACAGGCGGCTCTTGTCCCAATCCATCATCCTTGCCAGGTCCTGCTGGCGGATCTCGCCTTTTCCTATGCCCGCCAGGCGAGACAGAACTCCGAACTCGGGACCTGAGAGCCCAGTGGCTTGCGTGATGTCGCGGCCTACGCGACCGAGCACGTCCTGGAACATGAGTTGGAAAGCATGCCAGACACGAAGTTCACGCGGGGATAACAGCCGGGTTGACATGCCGGCCCAAGGATATCAATTGAAGGTTGACATGACAACTATGAATGCCTAAATTGGTTGATATGACAACCATGGGTCACGCGGTGGAAGGCCGGCTTCGGGCGCCGAGATCGATTGCCGGCAAGAAATCTGACGGGACTTGTTGCCGGGTGGCAAGCCGATGCCTCCCTGTTTGCTCCGGGAGGACTGCGCGACCGCCTGATGGCACTCGACGACCTTGACGCTGCGTTTGGCGACGCCGGCGCCCCTACCAGCGATGAGCCGGGAGAAGCTCAGCGGCGGGCGGACGCCGAGAGGGCCCGTCTTGAGGCCGCGAATGCAAATCTGTACCGGTCGATCACGATCTGAGATTATGCGCGGCCGGCCGCACACGTTGCTTGGTTGGGTGCATGCGGTGGAAGCACAAGGCGAACTGGATTTTCCGATCGCCTGCTTTGGCTACGACTATTGGGATGAGTTGCTGAGCGGAATTCTGCAACTGCGGGAACCGGGTGAACCACTGCGTCGCCCTGACCCGGAAATGGTGTTTTACCAACCCACCCCGGCCCGCCATATTCTGCGATTGATCAGTGCCAGTGGGCTCTCGGAACGCGATACGCTGGTCGATCTGGGATCGGGGCTGGGGCATGTGCCGCTGCTGGCGTCGATGCTGACGGGAGCGAGCAGCCAGGGTATCGAGGTGGAGGCGGCCTATGTTGCGAGCGCCGCGGAGTGCGCCCGAAACTTGCAACTGAGCCGCGTGGAGTTTCTTTGCGGGGACGCGAGGACTGCGGATCTCACCGGCGGCACCGTGTTTTATCTCTACTCCCCATTTACCGGTTCGATTTTGGCCGATGTTCTGCGCCGGCTGCGCAACGAAAGCTTGGCGAGGGCGATCAAGGTTTGTTCGTTTGGGCCTTGCACGCACACGGTTGCGAAAGAGGGCTGGGTGAAGGCGGTGACGCCGGTCGATCCGAGGCAAATTGCAGTGTTCGAGACGGATCGATGAGTGCGCGTCTGAAGAGGAATTCCGCGAGAAAAGCGTAGGATGGATGACTACCTGCGTGAGGGAGTCATGATTCGGTTTGAGAAGAGAACTGTCTGGATTGCGCCGGCCGCATTTGGGCTGGCTTGCTTCATTTCGCTGTCCGCCTGGGGACAGGCTTCAGTGTCGCAGATGGCTGGAGATTTCAAGGGATCGCTGGGATCGCTTCACCTGGTGTTGCACATTGCCGTGGATGGTTCGGGGAAGATGAGCGGCGCGCTCGACAGTCTCGACCAGGGTGCGATGGGGCTATTGTGCAGCGATTTCAGTTTGCAGGGAGCGGATTTCAGCTTCGCGGTGCCGGCGGTGCATGGAACGTGGAAAGGGACGGTTTCCGGCGACGGGAAGACGCTCACGGGGACGTGGAACCAGGGGACCCCATTGCCGCTGGTTTTTACGCGAGATGCCACGCGAGAACCGTTTGTGCCCGCGGGCAAGCCCTCGGCGGTGGACGGCATCTGGCTTGGCACTCTGCAAGCGGGCGCGACCGCGCTTCGCGTTCAGCTTACGGTGAAGAGCAACCAGGCGGGCGAGGAGTTTTGCACCGGCGACAGTCTCGACCAGCAAGCGATGGGGATGGAATGCGCGAACGTGAAGTTTGCGGGGGGAAGCTTTTCGTTTGACGTACCGAGCGTGCATGGAAGCTGGGAAGGAAAGCTGGGGAGCGACGGAAACTCGCTGACGGGAACCTGGACGCAGGGCAGCCCCGCTGCCTTTGAACTTTGCGCGGCAAGCGGCCGCGATTGCGCCTCCGCCGCTTCCTCCCACGGTCTATGATCCGGTTGTTCCGCCGGTAGGAGCGAACGACATCGAAGCGGTTTTGACGCGGGACCTGGCGGAGGCTCTCAAAAGCGGCGAACTTTCAGCGTCGACGGGAGCGGGCGTGTCAATTGGAGTGGTGGAGCACGGAGTGCGGCACGTGTTCAGCTTCGGCACCGCCAAGACGGATTCGATTTTTGAGATCGGCTCGATCAGCAAGACATTTACCGGGCTGATTTTGGCGCAGATGGTGGCGCAGGGCAAGGTGAAGTTCGACGACCCGGTTCGCGAACTTCTGCCAAGTGGGACCGTGAGCAAGCCGGCGGGAGCGGAGATCACGCTCGTTGATCTGGCCACGCAGCACTCCGGGCTGCCGCGCATGCCGGATAATTTCGCGCCCGCGGATAACGCCAATCCCTATGCCGATTACCGTGCGGCCAACATGTACACCTTTCTGGCCAAGCAGGGAGTTGGCAAGACAGGTCAGCCGGGATATCTCTACAGCAACTTTGGTTTCGGGCTGCTGGGGCAGGCGCTTGCGGTTCGCGCTGGAGTGAGCTACCCGGAGTTGTTGAAGCAGGAAGTGCTGGAGCCGTTGGGAATGCGGGACACGGCCATTACGCTGACACCCGCGCAGCAGGCCCGGTTCATCGCAGGGCACACGGCAGAACATGAGCCGGCGCACGCGTGGGATCTGGACGCCTTCGCGGGAGCGGGAGGCATTCGTTCGACGGCCGGCGATATGCTGCGGTACGTTGAAGCCAATCTGCATCCGGAGGCGGTGCGGCCGGCATTGAAGTCCGCGGCTGCGTCCACCGTTTCAGGCGCGCTGGTGACGAGTCATGAACTGCGCGCCGATGCTTTTCCCGGGCAGCGGATTGCGCTGGCGTGGCACTACGATTTTTCGACGGGAAACTACTGGCACAATGGCGCGACGGGGGGATACAGTTCGTACGCGTTCTTCAACCCCAAGGGCGATTATGCGGCGGTAGTGCTGCTGAATGCGACGATTGGCAAGGACGGCAGTTTTGCCGATCGGATTGGGGAGCACATCAGCGAAAGGCTGGCGGGCAAGGCGGCGATTTCGCTGGCAAAGTAGCGGGGTCAGTGGGAGATCTTCGCGTCGAGCGAGCGCGCCAGTTCCGACGGGCTGGATTGGGGACGCGCCGCCGCAGCCACGCGCATGGCGATCATCTTGCTTTGGGAACGATCGGAATCGAGGAGCGCGTAGGCGCGGCCCAGTTGCCGATACAGGGCGCGGTCATTTTCATCGTCGAGCATGACGATGGCGGCCTGCGGGCGAGGGTGGAGCAGCGCAATTTCGGGCAGGGCCTTCAAGAGGTGGGAAGCATCCTCGGTGCGATTCGCAGTTGCCAGCTTTCGCGCGGACTGCATGGCGACTTCAACCTGCCGCAGGATGGCTTCGCGCGCGGTGGAAGCCTGATCGAGCAACATGCGCAGCGTGGTGTCGTCGGTTTGCGCGAGAGCGGCATGCAGGGATTCGATGGCCTGGTCAAAGGCGCCTTCATTGATGAGTCCCTGTGCCTTCTCGAGAGCGGTGCGCTTGAGTTGCTCGCGATTCTGTTCTGTTTCCTCAGTGTGAGCGTATTCAAGCAGCGCGGTGACTTCGTCGCTGCCGAGGTTCTGGCCCTGGCAGGCTTCGAGGATGCGCACCGCGTCGCTGAACCGAGAAGCCTTGAGGGCGTCATGGGCACCGGAAAGGTACTCGGCGCGGCGCTCCTCCACGGACAACTGCTGAATGCGATCCTTCAATCGCGCTTCGAGCGACAGCAAGCGCTCGTCGGTGGACAATTGCTGCCGGGATCTGCGAACCAATTCCAGGGCGTCGCGAGGACCGAGGTCGCGGCAGGCCTGGATGGTGCTATCGACGAGGCGGTTTTTCTCCGCGTCTTTCAAGCGCCGATCGACCTGGGCATTGAGGCGGACGAGCCCAGGTTCGGACTGCATGGTCGTCATGGCGTCCTGAATTTCGGCGGCGCACGCCTGGAGCTGTTCCAGGGAACTGGCGAGTGAAACCTGCTCCTCGAGGCGCGCCATAAGGCTTTTGCGCCGGGTCTGCTCGAACCCCGCGGTTGCATCGGCCATCAGATGCTGAATTTCAGGTTCGGCGGGATTGAGTTCTTCGACGCGGGTGAGAATCTGGATGGCTCGCTCGTAGCACCGGGCCTGGAGTTGACGGCGCGCGTCATCGAGGAGGCTTCTTGCCTCTGCCTTGCGTTTTACCTGTTCGGCCTCCGCAACGAGCGAGCTGCAGAGGGCAATCAGCTTGGAGTTCGCTTTGTCGACCTTGAGCGCCTCTTGGGCGGATTGAATGGCGGCGTAGTAGTCGCCTTTGCGCCGCGCACTATCGACATTGCGGACGAGTTCGTCGATCTGCTCCTTCCTCTTTTTCTCATCCTGGATCTTGTCGCGCAGGGCAAGCAGTTGCACATTTGTGGGTTCGAGCTCGAGGCCTTCTTTCACAATGGAAAGGCCCTGCTCAAATTCCCTGGTCCGGAGAGATTCATCTGCCTGCTGGCGGATCTGCTCAAGGCGCTCGTCGCGCTGACGGCGCGTAATCTGCCGCTGCACTTCAGAGAGCAACTGGCGCGCCTCAGTGTTTTTGCTCTGCACCTTGAGGACCTGCTGCAGGAGCATGCGAGCGCGGGTGAGATCGCGGGCTTCAAACATTTCCCGCGCCTTGGGCACGAGGTCGACAACCTCTTTTTGACGAAGGTCTTCCATCACCGTATCGAGATCGTCAGCCATCTCTTCCGCGGTCTGATAGCGCTCGTCGGGCAGCTTGGCGAGGGCACGATCAACGATTTCGCCGACGCCAAGAGGCGCGTAGGAGCACAGCTGCCGCACCGGGATGTGCGGCTCGCTCATGATTTTTTGCATGAGCACAAAATCTTCGCCGGTAAAAGGAAGCTGGCCCGTCACCAACTGATAGAGGACGACGCCGATGGAGAAGATGTCGGAACGTCCGTCGATGAACTTGTCCTTGAGCCGCTCCGGCGCGATGTAGGGGACGGTGCCGACGATGTGGCCGGTGCGCGTGAGGCTGAGTTCCTGACTGCGCTTCTCGAGCCGCGCGATGCCGAAGTCGAGAAGCTTGGAGTTGCCGTTAGGCTGCACAAAGATGTTGGCGGGCTTGACGTCGCGATGGATCACGTTGCTGCTGTGCGCATAACCGAGGGCGGAACACATTTCGGCAACGATGCGCAGGCGATCCATCATGGAGAGAGGGCTGTCGTTGCGGATGAGCGTCTCGAGAGAGCTGCCCTCCACGCGCTCCATGACAATATAGGGAATCCCGTTTTCTTCCCCCAGATCGTAGACGGTGACGATGTGCGGGTGCTTGAGGCGCGCCGTTTTCCTGCCCTCTTCGTAAAAGCGCGCCAGCATCTCCGGGTCATCCGCAACGCCGCGGGTGAGAGTCTTGATGGCGACTTCGCGGCCAAGCTGATTGTCCAGAGCGCGATACACAACGCCCATGCCGCCGCGGCCGAGGACCTCAAGGACTACATACTTGCCGATGCGCTTGAGTTCATCAGGCTTGATGTTCTTGCCGGTGTCCACGTCGCGAGCCTTCCTGGGGGAACCTTGGGGTCAACCACAAATCACTTGCTGGCAGTTGTCGCCGGCCGGGTCATGCCCTGCTCGAGCGGCGGCGCCGGCTTGGGCGTTTTGTGAATCTCGTTGGGAAACGACTGAAAGTTGAACTGGTCCCTCAGGAAGTCTTCGGCGTGCTGGCGCTCTTCCAGCTGATCGGCAGGAGCAACGTTGAGGTAGCGCATGTAGGCTTCGCCGGCGTCTTCGTTGTAGCCGTCATGCTCGCGACGCTGCCCGTCCTCGTAGATTTTGTGGGGAAGTTCAACCACCTTGTCGCGAATCTTCTGGATCAACTCTTCGCGAGCGATGTTTTCAAGCTGGTTCTGCAACTCTTCGCGGTCGGGGATGGTGCCGTCGTTCTTGACCTTGTTGGTGTCTTCGGGTTTGACGTCGCTGATGACCACGAATGGCTTGCGCTCTTCCTTAGTGACTTGAACCGGTTCGCCTTTCTGGTTGCCGAAGTTATCGTCGATGCGGAACTGGAGGACGATGCGGTTGACAACGTTGTACGTGGTTTTCTTGTAGGTGTAGGAGCGAATGACATCCTCGGTATGGTTCTTCGCAGTGGAATCCAGTTTGATGCGGAGATCATCCACTTTCTTCTGCGCCGCATGGACATTGTTGTTGGCGTCGGTAACGGCCTTCTTGTTGCCCTTGGTTTCAGCCCCGGTGAGCGCAGCCTGCGCACTGTGCAGCTCATCCATTGCGGAATCGTACTGCCGGGTGAGCTTGGTGTAATCTTCGCTCGCGACATCGTGCGTGCCCGCGAGGAAGTTGGAGTCCAATGACTCCACGGTTGGAGGCATGGAGATATTGTGTTCGAGCACATCTCCGGCGATGAGGAAGTCGGGACTGACATCGGTGGGGGCAGTATCGCCGGAACGAATTAACTTGACCGGCATGCCGGTCGTATCGAGTCCGGCGGCGATGGCGCTCTCCATCTGGCTGGCAAAACCTTCACTCTGGCGCTGCGATGTCTGGTCGCGGAATTGAACGCGAATGGACAGCCCGGAGTGCATTTGATGCGCGACCTCGGCCATCTTCATCTGGTCGCGGACGGTTTCAAGATTCGCGCCCTTATAGAACTCGGCTTCCTTGAGATAGGCCCAGCCGATTTCAGTGCCTGAACCGAGGGGCCTTGAAAGACTGTGTTTGGCGCGATCCAGAAACCATGCGCTGAGTTCGTCGCTCAGGTTCTGGAGCCGGACATGGAAGCCCTGCTTGGCGGCTTCGTCGGCAGTCAATTCGTCGGCGCGGTCCAGATAACGGTACGCGTTCTCGACGGCCTTCTCGTCGCCAATCCCCTTGACGGTGTCGTAGAGCCGGGCAATGTCCTTGGCCTTGTCGGAGGCTGCCGTCACATAGTCGGGGGCAAGGCGGGTGATGTCGTCCTTCACGATGCCCTGCTGACGCTCGGGGAGGCTGGTGAGTACCTCGTAAGCAAAGATCATGTCGTGCTGCGACTCGTAGGCCTTGCTTTTTTCGAGGGCAGCCTTTGCGGCGGCGTCGTCCTGGGCGTCGGAGTTGGCCTTCTCAGCGGCCTGCAGCGCGGAACGGGCGTCGGGCGTATCTTTCACCTTCAGCGCGTTCTGGTAGGCAGAGATGGCTTTCTGCCAATCCTTGGTGGCGTCGAGTTCCTGCGCCTGGACGAAGTAGGCGTCGTAGGCTGCGTCGAGGATGCCGCTGATGCGAGGCTCTTCACCGGCAAACTGGCGGTAGGGCTGAATCGCCTTAAGGGCTTCGTCCCAGCTCTTTTTTTCCGCGGCAGCCTGGGCAGACTTCAGGGCGGAATCAAAAGCCGTGTTTTCGCGAGCGATGTCCGCCAGCTGTTTGGCAAGAGGTGGGAACGTGGGATTGATGCCGGCAACGGCGGCGGCATAACTGCCGGCGGTCTTGAGATGGACGAATCCCGGCGCCGGGGTTGTGAGGGCAGTTTGGTAGGCAACGAGTTCCGCCTTCGATTTGTCGACCAGTGCCTGGAGGCTCTGGCGAATATCTTCGGTCAGCTTGAGATCGCCTTCGGAGAAGGGTCGCAGGGAGTGGACCATGGCCTGTTGCGCGGCGGCGTCTTTCAGGTCAGAGTAAGACGGCGACGGGCCGGACGCGGAAGCCTGATAGGTTTTGAGCGAGGCCTCTCCTGCATTCACGCAGAGCGATGCGAGAAACTGTTTGGCGGCGTCGGTATGGGGAGCGGCCGGATACTTGTCCAGATACTTGTGCCAGCCGGCTTGGTTGGCGGTTCGTTCGGCGAGCAGGTAATCCGCGCGCTCGGTGTCTGGAGCGAGGACGAAGACCAGCTTGACGCCTTTTTTAATGGGTTGCACGGCCGCGATGTCACCAGCGGCTCCGACGAGGGCGCGGCCCCGCAGGTCGGCCATGTCCGCCATGGCGGCTGCGGTGAACGTTGCGTTGTGTTCGAACTTGAGGTTGTCGGGCAATACGCAGGTTGCCGCAGTATCGCTGGCGCTGTAACGCAGAATGCCGAGCTCGTCGCGAACCAGGGTACCCCCGGCGGCGATGGTCAGCTTGGGCATCTTGCCGTACGCGGATTTATCGATGGGATTCGATTCCGCGGAGGCGCAACTGCGTAGTTCGAGCTTGCCGTTGATGAGCACTTCGGCAAGCTGCACATAGGCCGGACCGGAGGGGCCGTCGTAAAGTTCGATGGCGTTGAGGGTTGGACCCTTTGCGAACGCCGCCGGAGACAACGCCCCCAGGCCGGTTACTGCTGCGAGAACCAAGACACGACAGGAAGTTCTCGAGAACTTCCCAAATCTTACTGTTTTGACGGCGATCATACTTTCCCCTTGAAACGCTCGAACAAATGTGTGCCGCGGCTCCGTCCGCGGTATAAGTACGGGATAGTCATTCGGAGGTGTCGAACCAGGCCGTATCTTGCCTGAGGGGGCCAGGCGAGGTATCGGAAACTGTGGTCTTTGCGACCACTTGATCTGGCTGCTAAAATACCACCTCCTCCGGAAGGGTGCAATAAAATATGCTTTCTGGGCCCGCCAGAGAGGAAAAGGGGCGCTGCGCAGGCATTATGTTGAACCAGGACAAGGATCGGGCGCCTGACGAGACGTCGACACATTCGTCTATGCCTGGATTGGCCCCCGCTGCGTTGCGCCCAAGCCTAATTTTCGTCCGGCTCTGGTCATCCGGATCAAGAAAACTGGATTGCCGGCCTTCCAAAAGCAATTCGCCTCTGCTGAGCCTGGTGCTCGACTTGATTCGCACCTCGGGCGGGCGGCTAGGGTCGGAAAGCGCGGATTCCCTGTCAGCCGGCTTCCCCGAGGTTCGCGCCGGGATGTTGTGCGCGCGCCGGATTCAATGGGCTACGGAAGGGCTGGCAGAGAATGACGCGTTTCACGGCGCGGCTGCAGCGATCCTGGTGGACTTTGCCGATGGGGCCGCCCCGGCACCCACCCATCATGTGTGGGACGCGGATCCGGGAAAGATCGTGCTCGGGCAAAGCGTATCCGAACTCATCGAGGGACTCCCTGGCGTTGCCCTTGGGGAAGTTGCCGTGGATGGCCGCCGTGAGTGGTGCTGGAAACGATCGCAGACGAACGACCGCTACACAACCGACGAGCAGGCTGTTCTGGGGATGATTCAGGCCGCCGGGCGAAGCGATCCCGGTTCGTCATCCCCGATACAGCCGGCGACCGCCGTTACTTCTGACTCTTCGCGCCCAACCAGCCGAGATATTGAGATCGCGCCGGCACTCCCCTTGGGCAGGCACGACGATGCGGGAAGCGAAACATCCCCCCGGACGGGCAGGTTGTTACGGCTGCCGATCCTTGCGGGGGCAGCGGCCGTAGTGGCAATTGGTGTGGTCGCTCTGCTCTTCGCGTTCAATCGCAAGCCGCCCGTACCTAGCGTCGCCCCGAGCGCTCCGGCGCCGGTTTCTGAGTCGCAGCCAGCGCAGACAGCTCCTTTGCCGCCCAAACACGCGCAGGCAAAGACCGCGGCGCCTGCAAAGAAGCCCCCGAGGGTAGAACCGAAGCCGAGTGCTCCGCCTCCAGTAGTATCCCATTGCGAACTTACGGAGCAGGAGATTCAAAGGTCCCTGGCGCGAGCCGACCTTTACTTACACGGAGGAGATCTCCCCAACGCGCGTGCGTCGTATCAGCACGTGCTTGGCTGTCCCTCCGCACGCGAAAAGGCACAGGCCGGTCTCAATCTGGTTGATCAGAGGGCCGCGCAGAACCCCTGAGAGATTCAGTTTTATCCGCGCTGCCCCAAATCGCTCCAGGCGCCCTGATTCCAAATTGCATTGACACGGCATCGCCGCTGGTTTACTTTGCAATACAAAGTGAGAACCGCGTGACCGATCTGAACAAAGCGCTGGGCGACATCAACAGTATTCGCAGACAAATGGCCCGAAGCACGGAGTTTCGCGGCTACGGCCCCGCAACCCTGGCAGCGACGGGGCTGTTCGCGGTTTTATCCGCCGCGGCACAAGCCTGGTGGCTGCCGGATCCGGCAAACCATATTCGCTTCTACATGGCGATCTGGATTTCCACGGCGATGGTGTCAGCAGCGCTGATTGTGACCCAGATGTACGCTCGTACGCGCCGTATACACTCCGGAATAGCCGATGAGATGACCCGCATGGCAGCGGAGCAGTTTCTCCCCTCTGCGGGCGCTGGAGCGCTGCTCACCGTGGTGCTGTTTGCTTATGTACCCACCGCGCTTTGGATGCTGCCGGGATTGTGGCAGATCACGTTCAGCCTGGGCGTGTTTGCTTCCTGTCGGTTTCTGCCCCGTCCGATGGTGGCTGCCGGCGCGTGGTACCTGCTGACAGGATTGTTTTGCATCGCACTCGCGGATGCGCGCGCCTTGTCTCCCTGGACCATGGGAATTCCTTATGGAACGGGGCAGCTGCTGGTTGCGGCGATCCTGTTTCTGAAGAGGCCGGAGGGCGACGATGAAAGCTAAAGCACAGTCCAACGAAGGCCGGTTCGCTTATGAAGGACTCGACCGGGTGATTCACGAGAGAGCGCGCTTGAGCGTTCTGACGTCGTTGATTACGCATCCGAAAGGAGTGAGCTTCGGCGATCTCAAACAGCTCTGCTCGCTCACGGATGGCAACTTGAACCGGCACCTGCGCGTGCTGGAAGAATCCAAAATGGTCGAAATTGTGAAAGGTCATGACCGCAGGCGGCCGCAGACCATGTGCCGCATCACGGCTTCAGGACACAAGCGCTACCTGGAATACCTTGCGACGCTCGAGCAAGTGGTGCGCGACGCCGCGCACGGAGCGAAAGATGGTGTCAAGCCGGGGCTTCTGGCGGGGTTGTCGCCTTCCAAGGCCTGAGTTTTTTTGGCTGCTAACTTTGCAGTGCAAAGCTAAGCAGAGTAGCGGATACATCGGACACACAGAGATGATCGGGGTGGGATTGAATGGTGCTTGATTTCCCGGAAGGACTGCATGTAGCCATCATCATGGACGGCAACGGCCGCTGGGCCGCACGACGCGGCTTGCCTCGGGTTGCCGGACATCGCGCCGGGCTGGCCGCGGCGCGGCGCATTGTGGAACACGCGCCGGACATTGGTATCACGTGTCTCACACTGTACGCGTTCTCCTCGGATAACTGGCGTCGCCCGGCGCCCGAGGTCGAATCGATCTTCTGGCTGCTGCGCGCATTTCTGCGGCTGGAGACAAACCGGCTGCGGCAACGCGGAGCGCGGCTGCAGGTCATCGGGCGGCGCGATCGGTTGCCCCGGAAAGTGATCGACGTTATCGAACATTCCGAAGCGGAAACCGCATTGTGCCGGCGCATCCACTTGCGGGTAGCTATTGACTATTCCTCGCGCGATTCCATTGCCCGCGCGGCGTGCGCGAGCAGGCTGGATCTGACACTTTCGGCCGATTCGCTTCGTCCGCTGCTCTCCGAGGCATTGACAGCCGACAGCGGCGATGTCGATCTGCTGATCCGCACGGGCGGCGAGAAGCGCTTGTCCGATTTTCTGCTGTGGGAGTCGGCATATGCCGAGTTGCTGTTTACCGATCGCATGTGGCCCGACTTCGACGAGGCCGACCTGGATGCGGCAATCGAAGAATTTCGACACCGGGAGCGACGATATGGCGGCGTACCCGCGGCCGAAGTTTCGGACCCGCACTCCCTGGTTTCGGCCCGGTGACCTAAACCAAGTTTGAGGATCGCGACGAGCAAGGCCCAACTCTCGTGTTGACATCCGACCCGAAGAGGGACATACTCGTGTCGTATGCCGACCCAAAAGGATGAAACCGATCGGATCTCTCTGCTGCAAGGCACCCTTGACCTGCTCATTCTGAGGGTGCTGCTTTTGGGCGCGTGCCACGGCCAGGGGATTGCGCGCGCCATTCAGCGACAGTCGCAAGAGGTCTTCTTTGTGGATCATGGCTCGCTGTACCTGGCCCTGCAGCGGCTGGAAGACGGGGACCTGATCAGCGCCAAATGGGGCGTGTCTGAGAACAACCGCAAGGCGAGGTTTTACACACTGACGGCGAAGGGCCGCGCACAGCTGACAGAGAAGACGACCCAGTGGAACAAGCTGGCGAAGGCCATGGCGATGGTTCTTTCGCCGGCATCCGAGGAGGTCTAGATGGCGAAGCAGCGGCGTTCCGAGAAGGACTTCGCGGAGGAGATCCGCGCCCATCTGCAACTCGAGGCGGATGAACTGGAGGCGGAGGGCTTGTCGAAGAGCGATGCGCAGCGATCAGCACGCGTGTCGTTCGGGAATGCCGTGGCGGCGCAGGAGCGCTTCAATTTGAGAGGCCGCGCCGTGTGGCTTGAAGACCTGGGTCACGACATGCAATTCGGCGTGCGAACGATGGCCCGCAACTGGAGCTTCACTGCGGTCGCGGTGTTCACGCTGGCGATTGGCATCGCCGCCAGCACGACCGTGTTTACATGGATTAACGCGGTGCAGTTGCAGCCGCTGAGCGGAGTTGCGGAACCAAGCCGGCTGGTGACGCTGGAGACGGTTACGGCCAACGGCGAATGGGTGCCAAATTCCTACCCCGATTTCATCGATTTCCGCGATCACCTGAAGCTGTTCGACGGTGTCGCCGTTACGCACATTTCGGCCTTCAGCGTGGGCAAGGAAGAGCACTCAGAGCGGGTGTGGGGCGAGCTGGTCTCGGGCAATTTCTTTTCCGTACTAGGTGTCAAAGCCGAGCAGGGACGGCTTTTTCTGCCTGCCGAATTTGCCGACGCGCCGGGGAAATTTCCCATCGCGGTGATCAGCGATCGCTATTGGCGCGCGCACTACAACGCCGATCCGTCAATCGTGGGCAGAACGATCCGCGTGAACCAGCACGAGCTGACGATAGTCGGGGTGGCCGCGCCCGCATTTCACGGATCGATTCCGCTGACGGCGTTCGACCTTTGGGTTCCGTACATGGAGCAGACGGTGCTGAACGGGGTGCCGGAATGGATGCTGCGCGACCGCCACGACCGCAACATGCTGGGTATTGCGCGGGTGAAGCACGGCGTGAGCGCCGAACAGGCGCGGCAGGAAGTGAAAGCGCTGGCGGATCGGATGGCCCATCTGCACGCCGACGTGAGCGAGGGCATGAGCGCGACGCTGATGCCACTGTGGAAGTCGCCGCATGGGCCGCAGGGATTGCTGGCTGGACCGCTGCGTATCCTGATGGGCGTTTGCGCACTGGTGCTGCTGATTGTTTGTGCCAACGTGGCGAATTTGCAGGTGGCGCGCGCCATGGTGCGGGAGAAGGAGTTCACGGCACGGCTGGCGCTTGGGGCGCGGCGAACGCGCCTGGCGCGGCAGGTGTTGACCGAGAGCCTGCTTCTGACCGGGACCGGCGCAGCATTGGGGCTTATCGTGACTCCGTGGATGAGCCACGCCCTGAAATACCTGATGCCCCCGGGACCGATGCAGGCCCTCGTCGCCTTGGACTCACGGCCCAGCTTCAGCGTTCTGTTCTTCACGGCGGGGGTATGCGTTCTCTCTGCGATTGCGGCCGGCATGCTGCCGGCTATGCACGTGAGTCGCTTGACGCTGAGCTCGCGTCTCAATGCGGGTGGCCGCAGCGGCGCACTCGGACGCAGAGGCAACCGGATGCGCTCGGCGCTGGTGATCGCCGAGGTGGCTCTGGCGCTGGTGGCGATTGTGGGCGCCGGGCTGTTCGCGCGAGGATTTACGCGGACCATGCGGATCGATCCCGGATTCGATCCGAACCATGTCCTGGTGAGCCAGCTTTACCTTACGTCGAACGGATACAACCTGGCGCAGCGCAAGGAGTTCACCCGTCGCCTGGCGGAGCGCATGGAAGGGGCTCCCGGCGTGACCGGCGTGGCCTTCTCCGATGGCGTGCCGCTGGGCTTCGAGCCGAGCTGGTGGGAAGAGCTCAAAATCGAGGGATACGCACCGCGACCCAACGAGAACATGAACATCTTCCGCAATGTGGTTTCGCCCGGCTATCTGCCGCTCATGCACATCCCCATGGTCGAGGGCCGCAACTTTACGGATCAGGACAACGAGAATGGGCCGCGCGTGATGATCGTGAACGAGACGTTCGTGCGGCGCTTCTTCGCGGGGCGCAATCCGATCGGGCACATGATTCATGGATGGGGAAACTGGTTTCGCGTAGTGGGCGTGGCCAAGGACAGCAAGTATCACTATCTGGGCGAGTCGACGCCACCGTACTTCTACGTCCCATTCCGCCAGGTGTATCGCGAAGACATGAACCTGGCTGTCTACGTACGCACGCGCGGCGAACCGGACAGCATTCTATCCACGTTGCGGGCACAGGCACGGGCGATCGACAGCAATGTGACGGTGTTTGATGCCGCACCGCTTAAGGAGTTCATCGGGGCTTCGCTTTATCCGCAGAAAGTTGCGGCAAGCCTGATGGCGGTGCTGGGAGCCGTTGCCCTGCTGCTGGCAGCGGCGGGACTGTACAGCGTGATCGCATACTCGGTGGCGCAGCGAACGCAGGAGATCGGCGTGCGCATGGCGATGGGTGCGCAGCCGATGCAGGTGCTGGGCATGATCGTGCGGCAGGGGCTCGCGCTCACGCTGGCGGGCCTGGTCGCTGGCGCCGCGGTGTCCGTGGCGCTGGGGCGAACGCTCGAAAGTGTTTCGTTCACCAACTCCGCCATGGGGGCGAGCGCCAGCCTGCTCGGCGGCCGCGCATTCGACCCGTTGATTTACGCGGGGGCGGCGGTATTTCTGTGCGCCGTGGGCATTCTGGCAGCGTATGCCCCGGGACGGCGCGCCGCGTCGATCGATCCCATGCAGGCACTGCGTACGGAATAGGTGCGGAGGTTCTGTCACGGCCCGCTTCGACTCCCGGGTTCGTCTCGATATCGCTCCTCTGTATAACTGAGTCGATGGCCCGGCAATTTGTCCTGCGCGATGAAGTCGTTGTGTTCGCTCCCATCGACCGCTGCTTCCGGCTCTCCACGAGCGTCGAGATTGTGCAGCGCGAGTTGCACATGCGGCCGATGCGGGGACGCACTGCAGGACTTGTGACGGGCGGCGACACGGTGCTGTGGCGAGGACGCAAGTTCGGCCTGCCGCAGTATCACGAGAGCCTGATCGAGGAGTTCCGGCCCTGGGCCTTTTTTCGCGACCGCATGATCGCCGGCCGCTTTCACACCTTCGAGCACGACCACTCCTTCGACCTGCTGCCCGATGGGTCGGTTCGGATGCGCGATGAGGTCCGATTCAGCTTGCGCTGGGGATGGTTCGGCAGCGTGCTCGGGCGCCTCTTGCTCGCGCCGCACATTCGGCGCCTGATGCATAGGCGCTTTCGGCTGCTGAAGCGAATTGCGGAAAGCGAGGAGTGGCGAAAGTTCCTCCGGAGCGCCTGAAAATGTTCCGAGCGACGGCTGTCATGTCGCGGCCGTGATATGGATCACATCCCCACAAAAACGATCACTGCTACAAAGGTCTCGACGATCCGATAGGTGTATGAGAGGGAACTGGCACGGAGCGCCGCCGGTGTTTGGAGGAGGTCGCGGGCATGGTGATTTCTTGGGTTTGCAACTCAGACCGAATTGGTCGTATACTGAATTCCGACCAATCTGGTCGCAGTTCGCGGGTTCTTCCTTTTCGCAGAGCCCATGGAGTCCGGCGGGTGAACGTGTTAAGTGAGTTGCATGTTGGCGAGACCGGGGTGGTTATCTCGTTGAACCTTCCCGAAGCGGTGCAGAACCACCTGATGCATATGGGTTTCGTTCCCGATGCGCGGGTGACTTCGTTGCGCCGGGCGCCGGCCGGTGACCCTACGGTGTATCTGGTTGATGGCATGGAGATTGCGCTGCGACGCGAGACTGCGAAGGCCATCGGGGTGCGCAACGCCGAACTCGTGCTAGGAAAAGAACCTCAGGAGCTTGTCGAGGCTGGGCGATGAATCCGTGCTGCGAGGTTCCGGCGTTTGAGCCATCCAAGACGCCCATTGCCGGAAGCCTGCGCACCGTCGTCCTGATCGGACCGCCCAATGCGGGCAAGTCCACCCTTTTCAATCGATTGACAGGATTGCGCCAGAAGGTAGCCAACTATCCCGGTGTGACCGTTGAGCAGCGCATGGGCCCCATGGCCGGCGTCGGACGCGAAGACCTGACGCTCATCGACCTGCCCGGCGTCTACTCGCTAACCCCCTATTCGGAAGACGCCCGGGTCGCGGTGGACGTGCTGAAGGGCAATATGCCGGGCACGCCAAAGCCGGACGCAGTCCTGCTGGTTCTTGATTCCCTGCACCTGACGCGGCAGCTGATGCTGGCTGCGCCGGTACTTGCGCTGGGCATCCCCACCCTTGTGCTGCTGAACATGAGCGACCTGATGGAATCGCGGGGTGGCAGCATCGACACGCTCAAGCTGGCCCGCGAACTGGGAGCACCGGTAGCCCAAATCAGCGCCACTCATGGGACCGGGCTCGACTCCGTCCCGCTCTTCCTGAATCAGCGCTCGCATGCTTCGAATGGGCACTCCGCGAACGGCAACGGCACCAGTCTCAACGGGGCTGGCCTCAACGGCGCGGGCCTCAACGGCGCCACTCTGAATGCAACCGGTTCGAATGGCTCGAACGCCAATCTGCTGGCCCTGCCCGTGTTGGGCAACGCAGCCAGCACTCACAACTGGGCAGCGCAAGTCAGCCGGAAGACGGGCTACCGCGCACCGCTTTCAGCCGAGGGCAGCCGAAAGCTCGACAATATCTTGCTGCACCGCATCTGGGGACCGCTGCTGTTTCTCGCAGTGGTGGTGGGCGTCTTCGAGGTGGTGTTTTCGATTGGGCAGCCGTTGTCAGACGGTTTCGGCGACGTGCTGGCGAAGATGGGTGAGTTGGTGCGTCCGCTGCTGCCGGCGGGCTGGCTGCAGTCGCTGGTGCTCGATGGCGTGTGGAAGGGCATCTCTTCCGTACTCGTTTTTCTCCCCCAGATTCTGCTGCTGTTTCTGTTCATCGGTGTGCTTGAAGATTCCGGATACCTGGCGCGCGCGGCCTTGATTGCAGATCGCGTGATGCGTTCGATCGGCCTCAACGGCAAGGCATTCATTCCGCTTCTCTCGGCTTATGCGTGCGCGGTACCGGCCATCATGGCGACCCGGACCATCGAGAACAAGCGCGACCGCTTTGCGACGATTCTTGTGACCCCGTTCATGACCTGTTCGGCGCGCTTGCCGGTCTACATGCTGCTGATTGCGGCGTTCATTCCGAACACGGCGTATCTGCATGGGTTCCTGGGGCTGCGGACCATTGTGATGCTGAGCCTTTACGTTGCCGGGTTTGTAGCGGCACTGACGACGGCACGGCTGCTGAAGAGTTCGATACTCAAATCAAGCGAGACCCCGTTCATTCTGGAGCTGCCGCAATACCGCATGCCCACGTTGCGCTCGCTGGCGCTGCGGCTGATGGATCGCGCGCGCGTGTTCCTGCACCAGGCTGGAACGGTGATTCTTTGCGTGACGTTGGCGCTATGGGTGCTCGCGCATCTGCCCATTGTGCATACGGCGCAGGGCGTATGGTCAGCGCCGGAACTGGCGGAAAGCCTGATCGGGCGGCTGGGACACTTCATCGAGCCGGTGATTGCCCCGCTGGGCTTCAACTGGAAGATCGGCATTGGGCTGCTGTCGAGTGTGTTGGCGCGCGAAGTGATGGTGAGCACCATGGGCACCCTGTACGGCGCCGATCCGGGCACCCAGGCCTTGAGCCTGCAGTCTGCCCTGCATCACGACATGACGCTGGGTGGTGCGCTGGCTTTGATGATCTTCTTCGCATTCGCCATGCAGTGCACGTCGACGATGGCGGTGGTACGGCGCGAAACGAACAGCTGGAAGTGGCCGGCGCTGCAGTTCGGCTACATGCTGGTGCTTGCATACGGCGCGGCGTTCGTAGTGAATCATGTGGTGATGGCGATCGTCCGCTAGCCTACCGGTCGCCCGTTCCCAACTGAAATTTGAGCAGTCCGGCCACGCCCCACGGATGACTTCCGTATAGAGATGCGAGCCTATCCGGCGCCGTATAACCGGTCAATTGAGCTCCGAGTTCGGCGGCTCCCGTGGACCAATGGGCGATGCGGTGCGCGTATCCCCCGGTGTATTCCTGAACGCGTCCGACCACGCTCTCGATGCTCGGCGCAGCGGTGCCGAGGAGATCGGTAGTGCGATCGGCATTCTCGATGCGTGTCCAAAGGCTTTGCTTGTGATCGAGCGACAGCGTGGCCTCGGCCAGATATCCGTTGGCGTTTTCCGCGGATGCGATGGTGTGATTGCGTCCCCACACTGCGATGGCGTTCAGGGAGGTGGCGCTGAATGCGTGGTGGTAGCTCACGGACGCGGTCTGCCGCAAGACATCTTCGTCTGGATGCGTTGATTCGGGGGAATGAAGGTGCCCGAGCGAGTACTGCCCGGCCCAATCGCCGCCCGCGGCAACAGACAGACGTGCCGACCACGAATCGATTGCGCCTACTTCAAGATGCCAGCGGTTCTCATCGGGTTCGCGACCGTGAAAGCCCGATGCTTCGAGGCGCACTCCGCCGCGGGCGATGTTCATTGTGACACCGCCCGTAACCACTTCATAGGCGATGTGCGTGGAGTCCTGCAGGTGGTGGGACAGCGGCGCGATCGGATCTTCGGAAGCCGAGGCACGATGCGGATAAGCTTCCGGGCCGAGAGCCGGATCGCCGACAGGTGCAGCATAAATGCTGAGGAGCGCGCGATTGCCGAGCTTGCGGTCGTATAGGCCGGCGATCTCCATGAACAGGTTGTGGGGATGCTGGCCGTCCACGATAGGCTTGCCGAAGGCCGTCTCGCCCTGCTGAAAGAGCTCAGGATAGAAGCGGCCGCTGATGGTGGCGGGCTCCAGGCTGAGCATGACACGCAGCGTGAGTTGGCCCGACTCGGAGCTTCGCTGCGCCATGGGCATCAGCCAGTTCACCGAGAAGAGCTTGTCTCGTCCGCGCGGCCCGGTCTGCTGCTGTTCGGCGACCATCGCATTGCCGTGGAGCATGAGCATCCACTGGCTCGATGTCATTTTCATCAGCATGGGGGGAACGGACGAGCCCGGCTCGAGACTGGTGCCGGAGCCGGTGTGGCGAAGGATGTTGTCGGTCATGGAGGCAGCGGGGCCGCCCATGTTCATCGCCATCTGCGCATGACCGCAGACAGCCGCGAGCAACACAAGAGTGAGTAGGAAGCAACGCATTGAATCGATCTCCGCTTGGACTCGGACCACGGGTGGCTCGCGGAATGAGCGAGCACACCAGGACTGCCGCTGCTGAGAGATCAGATTCTGAGGATGAGAGGAGGGATTGGCGAAAGTGGTTCACGCGAAAGCGTCGCAAGAAGCCCGCGATCGAGGGTGAGGAGCGGAATCACAAGAGCCACCGGAGAGCTGACCATGACCGCAATCGCCGACTGGGACAGCTCAAACGCGTTTGGGTCAGCCGACAACTGGCCCGCACAGCACGCGGATGCTTCTGCCGGGTGGGAATCGCAACAGGCATGAGAATCGAGCTTCATACAGCAGTGTCCGCTCGGAATAGCCGCGCTCAGCAGGAGCAAGAGTGCCAGAAGCTGTATAAAGCAGCGCCGCATGACTGGATTATAGGCTGAGCGGGTCTGCGGCATGCCCGTGGCCCCCTTCAATCAACGGACCGCACCAGATGTGAGAAACTGAAGTGAACGGTATTTTCTTGAAGGGCTGCCCCTTGTGCGCCCCATTTTTTCAACGCGGCCCGGGCCGTCGTTCACGTCCGCCGCGGTACCCCTGCCAGGAATCAGAATCGAATGATCAGTGTCAGCAATGTAAGCATGCGCTACGGCTCGAAGATACTCTTCGATGAGGTGAGCGTGTCGTTCGTTCCGGGCCGCCGCTACGGCCTGACCGGCCCCAACGGCGCCGGCAAATCAACATTCATGAAAGTCCTGACCGGCGAACTCGAGGCGCAGAAGGGCACGGTGGTGCGTCCGCGCAAGCTCGGTGTTCTGCGCCAGGACCAGTTCGCCTTTGACAACTATCGCGTGATCGATACCGTGATCATGGGCAACAAGGCACTGTGGGCGGCCCTGGAAGAGCGCGATCGCATCTACGAAAAGCCGGAGATGACGGACGACGACGGCATGCGGCTGGGCGAGTTGGAAGGCGTAATCGGCGACGAAGACGGGTACACTGCGGAGGCCGATGCCGCCGTGCTGCTGGATGGACTCGACATCCGCGAGGAACTGCACGAGCGCAAGATGGGCGAGTTGCAGGGTGGACAGAAGGTACGGGTCCTGCTGGCGCAGGCGCTGTTCGGCAAACCGGAAGCGCTGATGCTGGACGAGCCCACGAACTATCTCGATCTTGATTCAATCCACTGGCTGCAGGACTTCCTCAACGACTACGACGGCACCCTGATCGCCATCTCCCACGACCGCCACTTTCTCAACTCGGTCACCACGCACACCGCCGACATCGACTATCAAACCATCATCATCTATACCGGCGGCTACGACGACATGGTGATGGCCAAGACGCAGATCCGCTCGACCCTCGAGTCGCAGATCTCGCAGCGTGAAAAGAAGATCGCGCAGTTGAACGAGTTCATCGCGCGGTTCGCGGCAGGCACGCGGTCAAGCCAGGTAACGAGCCGCCGCAAGGAAGTGGAGCGCCTGCAGACCAATGAACTGGCACGGTCGAACATTCAGCGCCCCTTCATCAAGTTCGACCAGGTGCGGCCCAGCGGGAAGCATGTGCTCGAATTCAAGCATTTGACGAAGTTTTATGGCGATCAGAAAGTGCTGGACGGGTTTAGCGCCAACTTGCTCCGCGGCGAAAAGGTGTGCCTGATGGGCCGCAACGGCGCCGGCAAGACCACTCTGCTGAAAAGCCTGCTGGCCAACTATCCGGGGCTCAGCGATCCGGAGTTTTCGCTCGACAACGGGACTGTGTTCTGGGGACACGAGGCACAGGTCGGATACTTTCCGCAGGATGTGGGCGCAACCATCGAGCATGGGATGACGGTGGCCGAGTGGCTGCATCGCTGGAATCCCGCGGCGCACGTCGAGGAGATTCGTGGCATCCTCGGCCAGATGCTGTTCAGCGGCGAAGAGGGCGAGAAGCAGACCAAGGCGCTCTCCGGCGGCGAGCAGGCGCGACTGGCGTTTTGCAAGCTGATTCTCACCAAGCCGAACATCCTCATCTTCGACGAACCGACCAACCACCTCGATCTCGAGTCGATCAACGCGCTGAACATCGCGCTGCAGCGCTACGAAGGCACGGTCCTGCTGGTCACGCACGACCACGATCTGATCGATGAAGTGGCCACGCGGCTGTGGAATTTCGACGGCGTAAAGATCGAGGACTTCCAGGGACCGTACGTGGAATGGAAGGGTAAGCACAACTAACGAGGCTCGCCGAAGCTGATTTTGAAGGAAGGCGAACGTCGAAACGACAAAGAGCCGGCTAGTCCTCCAGCCATGTCGTCTGGAACGACGAGTTCAGGTGGATATCGATCTGGCGCAGGATGCCGTCCCCGCAGTTGACAAACGAATGCGGTTCACCCGCGCGGACTACGAGAATGTCGCCGGAGGTCGCTTCCCGCTCCACTCCGTTCACAGTCCATCGTGAACGGCCCTCGATGACGTACACGACTTCATCGTAATCGTGTTTGTGCAGCCGCACTCTCATCCCCGGTTCTCCCATCACGAGGAAGAACGAAAGGCCGACATCCCCATGCGCTGCCCCGACAAATTCGTGGGACATTCCGACAAACGGCAATTGTGATTGGTGTAGGGTTTCCACGAGATCCAGAATAATCGTCGTTGACACACTGCGCCGGTCCATTTGTAATGGACTTGGTGGCGATGGAGTTCGCCCGAACTGCTGTCCATTCCAATAGGCCGGACAGATGATGACTCCTGACGGGAATACCTGTCGCGGAGTCATGTCCCGGCCAAGTTTCCCCGAGCAATTTATCGAATCGAGTTACCCGCGCGAGGGTTGGCTCCATGGCGTATTTTGCCGAATGCGCCATGGGGAAACGGCCGACGTTTGCAGCGGAGATAACCAGGAAGCTGATCGAAAGGAGAACAGCTTTGCACAGGTATCTGCTCATTGGGCTGGGGGGAGCGCTCGGCTCCATTGCGCGCTATTGGGTGGGGTCCGCGATTGGCAGCCGCATGGGGATCCGCTTCCCGTTTGGGACCTTGGTGGTGAATCTCACAGCTTGCGTGATCATCGGTTTCGTTCTAACCCTGTTTGGAAAACGCATGGAAATCGATCCGGCCTGGCGTTATTTCGTCACCATCGGGTTCATCGGGGCTTACAGCACTTTCTCCACCTTCGAATGGGAGACCCTCGCCACCCTGCGCTCCGGCGCGTTTGCACTGGCGGCTCTTTATGCGGCGGGCAGCGTTCTGCTCGGGCTTGGAGCCACATGGTGCGGCGCCGCTCTTGGAGAGGCGCTTTAGCATCTAATCCGGAAACGCCCTGGAATCAACTCAACGGGGCGCGCTTGCAATGCAACGGCGATTGGTGTTTCAATCCCGGTTGCCTGCTAGGCGTGACGCCTCTGTGCTGTGCAGCCGGGCGTGAAAGGATCTGCCATGCTGACGACCGGCAAAGCCATAAAAGTGATTGTGTACCTCAGCGATGGCGCAAAACACAAGGGCATGCCTGTTTACACCGGCGTGCTCGACTTTCTCTTCAGGAATGGCGTGGCCGGAGCGACAGTCTGCAAAGGCGTGGCGGGATTCGGCGCCGGCCACCGCATACACGCCGCGCACATCCTCGAACTCTCCGATCATTTGCCCATCAAGATTGAATTCATCGACACCGCGGAAAAGGTGACGAGCATCCTCCCAGAGTTGCAACAGCGCTGCGGTTGCGGCTTGATCGAGATGCAGGAGACTTCAGTCATCGTTCCACTGCGGCAATGACCGGCCTTTCGACGCGTTCAGTGAGCTGACGTGAATGGCGATGCCGGCAGGCCCTCTCCATTGAAGAGATTGCACTGCGGGCTGTTACTCCAGCCGTAGCGGATCGCCTCTGGATCGGGCACCTCGGGGCTTGACGCAACGATAGTTTCTCCGTCCACCGTAGCCTTCGCCGGTACAAACTTGCCGTCCGGGCCGGCGATTTCGACGCCAGTCACTTCCCCGCCCTTAGCGGTCAGACCCTTGGCGTGATCGAACCATGCACGAATCGATGCTCCCTCCGGCGTGGCTTCGCGGAACATGGGGCCGGAGTACTCGAGCGACGACTCGCCGTACGTCAGAGCGCGGGCGGCGAGAGCCAGCCGATGACCGACGTCGACTTTATCGGTGGGATGCACATCGTCGGGATTTCCAATGTCGATGGTCACCGCCATCGCCGTATTGTTCAGTCCCAGCGTTTTCACCTGCTGCTCTCGCAGGCTGGCCCAGTCCTCGCGCGGCGTGGACTTGAAGTTCGAAATCTGTACATAGAAAAACGGAAACGCGCCCTGACCCCATTGGCCGCGCCAGTCCTCGATGAGCGTTCGCATGATGCGGTCGTAAAGCGGCCAGCGTTCCAGCGCGCTGTTGCTCTCGCCCTGATACCAGAGCACGCCGCGGATAGGAAACGGCGCGAGCGGCGCGATCATGCCGTTCCACAGATTGCCCGGGCCCCAGCTTGGCAATGGTGGATGCCAGGGGAACTGCGGGATGGGTTTGCCTTGCGCCTTGGCTTCATCGGTCTGACGCTTCTCGTCCTTGAGCTGGTTTTCCGTGTCGGCGGCGTGATCGAGCATCTTGCCGCGCGACGCAAAGAGAGGGTTGAGCGACGCATCCTCGCCGAGCGCCGTGAGACGAACCCATGACTCGGCAACGGTACCACCCCAGGTGGAGTCGACCACCCCTACCGGGACGTGCTCCCGCTGTTCGATTTCGCGTGCGAAATACCATGCAACCGCGGAAAAATCCTTCGCGGTGTCGGGCGCGGACGCGGCCCAGCCAGCAGTGTCGAGATCATCCTGCGGGTAATCAGCCGCTTTCTTGTTCACCATCAGGAGGCGGATGTGGGGATTGTCGGCGTGAGGCAGATCGGCGGCTGCGGTGGCGGCGCGGCTCATGGGGAATTCCATGTTGGACTGGCCCGAAGCGATCCAGACATCCCCAACGAGGATGTCGTGAATGACGATCTCCTGCGCGATCGGACCGGAGCCATTGGCTGCACCCGGTTCTCCCATAATCTTCATCTCGAAGGGACCGCCCGCCGCACCGGGCCTCAGATACAACTCCAGCGGCCGAGCCGGTTGCTGATTCCGTTTCTCCGTCTGTCCGCGGAACGTGATGGTCACTTTCTCGCCGGGCGGCGGCCATGCCCCACACATGAACGGGCAAATCGCGCTGCACCACCATGTGATCGGAAAGAACCTTGGGCACCGTAAGTTGAGAACAAGCCAGAGACGCAGGCAGGAAGGCAAAAAGGAGAATCGAACGCAGGTTCAAGGCGTGCCTCACAAATCCAGTGTTGATCCGCAACGTTCACGAGTGAAATTTCTCGGGAGTTTCCGGAAGGAAAACGGTATCAGATGGCGAGAATTCGCGTCTCGCAAGGCGGACCGGCACGCAACTTTTCTATGAATACGTGGTCAGTCAACAAAGAGTTCGAGGAATGCGGCTGGAGTTTTTTGCAATCGGCCCGACCATTAGGGAGATCGGCCGCTCGGATGTTAGGAATCGGCCGGGATGGTGATATCGGTGCTTGGATTACCGGGGTCAGTCAATCCGGCACCCCGGGAGGGACATGACGCAATCCGCGCGCGTGCGAATACTTGCATTGATTGCTTCCCTGTTTGCCACTGGCGCTGCCAGCCGTCAGGTTACGGCTCAAGCCGCTCTTCTGATGGAGGAACCTTACGGTTTCTTCGGCGCTCTGAATCCGACCGGGCATACAGCCATTTATTTCGCACGCGTTTGCGCGGAAACTCCCGTAAAACTGCGTCGATGCGAGCCTGGCGAGATGGGCTCGGTGATCGCGCGCTATCAAGGCATTGCGGGATACGACTGGGTGGCGATGCCGCTGGTTCCGTACCTCTATTCGGTGGAAAACGCGGCGGAAGTGCCCGAGCGCGTGAACCGCGAGACTGTGCTCAGGCTGCGCAACCGCTATCGCGAACAGCATCTCGGCGTTCTCGGAGCCAACGTGTTCGCGGGCAACCTGGTGCGGGG
The DNA here is from genome assembly GCA_963744185.1 of uncultured Acidobacteriota bacterium. Classification (GTDB taxonomy): domain Bacteria; phylum Acidobacteriota; class Terriglobia; order Terriglobales; family Acidobacteriaceae; genus Telmatobacter. The sequence goes on from CAVUSR010000010.1 coordinate 323,287, forward strand.
CGGATGGACGCAACTGGTTGGGGTCGCATACGAGCGCCGCATCTTCGTGTATCGGTTTGAAACCACCGAGGCACAAGATGACGCGCTGATTGCGCGACTCAACGGAGACGAAAATCGTTCGGACTTCGACCTGATCTACTCGAATTGCGCCGACTTCGCGAGAGGCATCCTTAATCTCTACTTCCCGCGTACGTTCCGCCGAAACTTCTTCCCCGACGCGTGGATGACAACTCCTCGCCAAGTCACCTACAAGCTCGAACGGTACGCGCAAAAGCACCCGAACACCACTCTGGACGTCTTCGAAATTCCACAGATTCCGGGCCTCCGCCGCCCCAGCCACTCTACCAAGAGCGTGGCGGGATCCCTGGTGACGACGGCGTACGCGGTGCCTTTGACCATCATCAACCCGTATGTGGCATGCGGCATATTCGTCGACTACCTGGTCGACGGACGGTATCCGCTGGTGCCGAAGCGCACTGTGGTCCTGGCTCCCGATCGGCTTTTGTCGTTGACATCGCCGTTGGAAGTTAAGGAGAATCCGGGTGGCGTCGATGTCCAGCCCGGCGCCGCGCTGAGTACGGGGAGCCGGTTCCCGGCCGCGGTTGAAGCAAGCCCTGGACTGAAAGAGATCGTGAGTCCAAATGAGTAAGACCCAACCGCCCCAGGATTTCAAGCACCATGGCAGGCTGCATCCTCCCTTCCACATCGTCGGCTTCTTTCTCCTCGTTCTGAACCTGATCGCGGTGATCGTCCATCTTGTCAGGCATTTCAGCCCCTGGAACGTTTGGCTGCTGGTACTGTCGCTCGGTGTCTTTGTGCCCTTCTTCCTGATCCGCATCTACGCCCTGAAGGTGCAGGATCGCGTCATTCGGCTGGAAGAACGGCTGCGTCTGAAGGAACTGGCTCCGGCCCAGTGGTGCCCCGAGATCGCGAAACTCAGTGAAGATCAGTTGATCGCCTTGCGGTTCGCGTCAGACCAGGAAGTCGTGGCGCTGGCCGGTCAGGCACTAAGGGAAAACCTGAACCGCAAGCAAATCAAGGAACGCATCCAGAACTGGCGCGCGGATCATTGGCGGGTGTAACGGCATCAAACTACCTGTATCCTTCGCGAACGTCTAAAGGGATAGGGAGCGCTGCCATGGTTGAACCGAATCCGCAACCGGGAACTCGTATCGGGCGTAGAATGCTGAGCATGAAATCCGTTGCCGCAGTCGCGATTGTGGTGGGTTTGGTGGCATTTCCCGGCATCGCGCAACGCGGGGGAGCGCACGGCGGATCCGGCGGCGGGCATTCAGGTGCGGCGGGCCACTCTTCTCCCGTGGGCCATTCAGCCCCAATGAGTCATGCAACCCCGTTCGGCAACTCATCGCGCCCGGGCTTCACGGTCCCAATGGCTCATCCGGCGCCCTTGGGCCCGACTGGGGACCGGATGCGATTTGGTGTGCCCGGTCGAGGCCAGCAGGCCCGAATGCCGTACGACGGCTCCGAACGCGCTGGACGCAGCGGACCGGGCTGGGGCGATCGTGATCGAGACCGGGATCGCAACCGCTGGCCGTACCGGCATGGTTATGGGATCGGGCTGGGCTACGGCTACGTGGGCTGGCCGGGGTACCCCTTCCTTTGGAATGATTCCGGATTCTGGGACAACGATGCGGCCACGTATGGCGACTACGACGCGGCCAATGGCGGCCAGTACGCCGCTTATGGAAATCCACCCACCGAGGGAGGGTCTGGGTATGGCGCCGACCAATATCCCTATCCAAGTGGACCCGCGCCCTACAACTATGGAAACGGAGGCGGGTATCCGCCTGCGGATGAAAACCCGCAAGGCGCCCGCATGTCCTACCCGGGACCACGCGATGAGGTCAATCCTCCGTTGCCATCACAGGCCGTGACCGTGATCTTCAAGGACGGCCGTCCGTCCGAGCAGATTCACAACTACCTGCTCACCTCGACTACTCTGACGATCCTCGATCACAAGTACCGCGAAATACCCCTGGACCAGATCAACGTGGCTGCCACACAGGCGACTAACCTGGCAGACGGGGTAGACTTTCGCGTTCCCCCTTCGCGCTGATCTCTGAGCCACTCGCGGAGGGCGCGCAGATCGGATCTGTAATCGACCGAAGAGGGCACGTCAGTCTTGCGCCGGCGACGTCGCCGCATCCGCTCCGGGAGCATCAGCCGGTCGCTTTTCCTCTATCGGATGCGCCAGAGTGTCGATATCCAATTCATGCTCGTGCCGGTAGTGGTCGATTGGCATCTTGCCGTCCCACCATGCGCCATTCATCGGATACACATCGGGATCGAAGAATACCTGGTAGAAGTGCCATACCAGGATCGCGAGAGTGGCAAGGATGGCCTCGTAGAAGTGAATGGCCGTGGCAACGTCGATCCACCACCGCGCGAACAGGTTGCCCACCCAGACCTTGGCCCACAGCATGACACCGGTGAGACCCATCAGCGCCGTGCCCCACACCAGCGCCCAGTACTCGGCCTTTTCAGCGTAGTTGAAGCGGGCAAACTGCGGCTTATCCTTGCGCAGTCCAAGGTAATAAAGCATGGCGTGGAGCGCGTCGAAGCCGTCGCGAGGCGCGGGAGCCAGATCGCGGAGAAGCTTGCGGCCTTCGCGTGCTGCGACGATATAGAAAACATGATAGATACCCGCGGCAATGAGAATGACGCCCGCGACCCGGTGCACGATACTGCGCAGTTGCTCGCTCATCCCCAATAAGTGCCCGAACCACGAATCCGGGTACTTGAGAGCAAAGCCAGTGATGACGAGAATGATGAAGCTGGTGAGCAGAATGAGATGCTGCCAGCGCTGATTGGTTGACATGCGCACCACACTGACGGTGTGCGAACGCCTGCGATCGGCCATCTTGCGGCGCCAGATGATGAGGTTGTGCAGCGCCATGGCGCCTATGACCAGGATGATGAGCGGAATGTAGATGAGTCGGACCCAGCGCGTTGCAATCGAATCTACGTCCCTGATCTGCGTTCCATCCTGCGTGTGCACCCGCGTGAGCGTAAACTTTTGCGTCACCCCTTTGTGGCACTTGCCGCATGTGGCGTCGAGGTTGGCGCGATTGACGCTGGAATGCGGGTCGCCGGAGGGAAGAATATCGTGTACCCCGTGGCATGAGGAGCAGTTGGCGGCAACGACTGAGCCAGCCTGTGTAGCGAGGCCATGATAACTGTCCATATAACTGGAGACGCGGTTGCCCGGTAGTCCGAACTCTTTCGACAGGCGTACGCCCTCGTGGCACGGCGCGCAAGTATCGCGGGACACATTCTGCTCCGCAACCGGCGAGTTGGGATTCTTGTGCGACAGAATTGAATGGATGCCATGGCAATCCGTGCAAACCGGAGCAAGACCGTTACCTCGCGCAATTCCCTGCCCGTGAATGCTGGCCACGAACTTCTGCTGCACTTCGGTGTGGCACTTGCCGCAGGTTGCCGGAACATTGAACTTGTAGATGGGCGACTTGGCATCGTTGGCCGGGATGATTTCGTGGGCGCCATGACAATCCGTGCACACGGCGGCTTTGAGAGAACCCTTCTCCACCGCTCGTCCGTGCACGCTCTCCTGATAGGACAGGAACGGCTGCGCGCTCTGGCCGTTCGATTCCATCAGAAACTTCTGGCCGTGGCATCGGCCGCACGTGCCCGGGATATTGGCATGATTCACCGGTGACTTCGCATCCTCCACAGCGAGGACTTCGTGCGGGCCGGCGTGGCAATCTTCGCAGCTGGCAGCCGGGGTCTTGCCCGACTTCGCAGCCAGCGCGTGCGAACTATGCGCATAGGCCGTCTGCGCATCGGCATGGCACTGGGCGCAGGTAATCTTCTGTGGCGGCTTTTCGTGCACCAGGCTCTTGACGTCGGTGTGGCAATCGACGCAAGCAAACATGGAGCCGTGGATCGAGTGTTTCAGCTTGCTTTGATCCACGAATAAGCTGACGGGCTTGCCGTTGACGTCCTGGGTCAGCGTGGCGTCGCCGTGGCAGGTGAGGCAGTCTGCGTCTTTCAGCTTCTGTGCCGCATGAACTGTTCCAGCCAAGACAGCAAAAAGTGCAACAAACGTACAAATGAAGAAAAATCGCCGAGAGGTCACGGCAACAAGGAGATGCTTTGTTTGAGACATCCGCAGTGACTCTGATCACCGTGGCTCGTATCGAAGCCGGCGGTGGCGTGACTGCTCGTCATCTTCTTCGGTTGGGCGCGGTCCAGACATTCAAGGTTCGCGTCCAAGCCACCAATTACCGATGCGCCTTGGGAATCGTCCAGTTGTGAACCGGACCGTACATGCCGTCGTAAACGATGTCCACGAGCAAGACCGCCCGCGAGGCCAGGTGATACAGCTTCCGATGGCCGGACTTTCCGCCGTGCCGCCAGAGCAGTGAGGCTGCCTCGGCCTGGCCGGCTGCCATCGCCAGCGAATAGGTATACTGACCCGCATTGGACGAAGTGAACGACCGCAAACCGAAGTTTCCGCTCTCGATGTAGCAATGGCAAGGGTCGCTCATCACTTGGCGCGTGGATGCCGCATCGAGCAGCCTCACGCCAAAATCGACGGCTACCAATTCCTGATTCACCCGGTTGCGCAGAAAGCCCTGGGGTTGGGGCGCATTCGGAAGCGGTTGCGTTGTCAGCGCCGATCCTGAAGCACCCGCGGCCGAAAGTGACAGGCACAAGGCCGAGATTGCGATTCCAATCTTCACTTGGAATCGCATCCCCTGATCCGTCTGCAGATGCAGTGCCCCATCGTCAGCCGAAGTACGCGGTCAGCGTGAGAACCAGCAGGATCAGGCCGATCGCAATGGCAGTGAACCCGATCACGCGCGAGAAGTTCAACTGCCAGGTTTGTGGCTTTTCGCCGAGCCGCGCTTCGAGTTTGCCGTCTTTCAGCATCCGGGCAAACTCCAGCGGGCGCTTGTGCTTGAACTCCTGCTCGCTCTCCACACCGGTAAAGATCACCATATCCATGGGAAAGCTTCCGGGGCGCAGATGCGTATTCACGAAGTGAATGGAAAAAATAAAGAGGATAGCAAGCAGGCCTTCTTCGCTATGAATCACCAGCACTGCGTTCAGCGCCCACCCGGGCAGGAAGTGCGCAAAGAAGGGCGCAAACCACATGGCATAGCCGGAGAAACCGATCACCATCATGCCCCAGAACACCGCCCAATAATCGAACTTCTCCCAGTAAGCGTAACGCTCGAATTGCGGTTTGGGTCCGAGCCCAACGAAATACCGCAAATGCGCAACCAGGTCCTTGACGTCCTTCCAGTTGCCCACCATGGTCGTGTTGCCCCAGAACACCCCCTTTTCGTGATGAACAAATGCCCGCGTAAAAATGTCTTTCACGTGGACTAGAAACGCCCCGGTAAGAACGATGGCGCAGAACTTGTGTATGAAGAGGATGGCGCCGAAGCCGCCGACAAAGCTAGCCAGACCGCGGGCCCAGATGCTCTCGCTGAAGCGGAGCGGAAGCCCCGTCGCCGCCAGTCCCAGAAATGTGGTGAAGAGGACCGCGTGCAGATACCGCTGGGCTCGCGTGAATCGCTTGATGTAGCGCCCGCCGGTGCTCTCCTGCTTCCGGGTTTCCTCCGGTGCTACGGCCAGATCAGGCATGGTCCCCTCCGTTTGTCGATTTGTTTTTGAGCTGGTCGACCCGTGCGCGGACGAGCCAGAGGATGGTGTGAATCACAAAGAATGTCAGGACACCTGCCAGCAGCAGGTTCATGAAGAGACGCACAAAGTAGAGAGCCGGGTTCAGCTTGCGATCGCGCGCGTTGGCGTGTGGCTGGTACTGAACAAATTTGAGATTGGCCCCGGCGTGGCATCGGCCGCAGGTCGTCACCAGGTTCGCCGGTGCGATGGGCGATTGCGGATTGCGGGCCGGCAGCACGTCATGCGCCCCATGACAGTCCCAGCAGCGCGCCGTCTCCACGTAGCCGCCCAGCAGGCCGAGCTGTGAATGGAACGTGTCGTGGTACGTCGATAGCTTGTCCTTGTGGCACGAGCCGCAGATGGGCGTGGACTGCATGCGGAACTTGGCCTCGGTGGGTTGAAGGATCGCATGCGCCGTGTGGCAGTCCGAGCAGACCGGCGCCTTCATCTTGCCGGCGGCGATCGCCTTTCCATGCGCGCCGGCCGCGTAGTCCATGTTGATCTTGGCGTGGCAGGTTCCGCAGGTATTCGGGATGTTGGACTTGAACGTGGGACTGTCGGGATTCTTGCGGCTGAGGATGTGGTGCGACCCGTGGCAGCTCTGGCAATTTGCCGCCACCAGCAGTCCTTCCTTGTTGAGCGCCTCGCCGTGGATCGAGTCCGTGTAGCTCGGATAGATGCTTGGCAACCCGTGCTTCTGACCCATGCCGTTGTTGCTGTGACATTTGCCGCAGGTATTCGGCACATTCAGCGGATAGACCGCCGATCGCACATCGCCCTTGGCGAAAATCGTGTGCGCATCTCCGTGACAGCTTGTGCAGGGATGGTCCTTGCCGTCGCCATGCACGCTCCCTTTCAGCTCGCTTTCCTCGCTGGAATGGCACTTGGCGCACTGAACCGGCGCCACCTTGTCCGGATGTGGATAGGTCTTGATATCCCCATGACAGTCATCGCACTTGAGGCTGCCATGAATGCTGGCTCCGAACTTGGCACCGTCCACCGCGAGGCTGTGTCCGGCTGAATCCTTCATGTCCTTGTCGGCGTGGCAGGCCAGGCATTCATCCTGCGCATGGAGTCGCCCGGGCGAGCAAAGAATGAGGAGAATAGCGAGCAGGATCGCAACAATCGCGTCGCGGATCACACCACGCGCTCTGGCGCGCGCTACCTTCGCAGCGGCTGAATTGAATTTTTGAGGGTCTCCTGAAGATTCTTGCCCGCGCCGTGGAACCAGAACCATCCTCCCGGCGAAACGTGGTTGTGCTTGTGCGGCTTTGAACATTCTGCCGTCTACTTTCTCCGGAACAGAAGGACATGCGGCCTTCGTGCCTGGACATCTCCTCGAGAAATCGCGAGGACGTGAAATCGGATAGCTGTAACCAAGAGATGCCTTTATGGAGAGTGCTGGCAGTGACTCGGGTCACAACCCCTTGGCAATGTCCAACGCTGTTTTGTTTCCGGCCATGCAATACAACTCACATGCCGGCTCCCAATCAGGCCATCCGGAGTGATGTGTAACCGGACTGTTGCGAGATGGCTTCCCGGCCCTCGCACAGCAGTGGGATGTTGAGACATCGAGCCTGTCCCGGCGAGGGTGATGTCAGTCACATTTATTCATGTATCGACTCAAGCACAATTTGACCGCTACCGGAGGAACACTGGATGGGCACGACTGCGCGTTCTGAACAGAAGAGGATGCTGACGCTTCCCGCGGATTGTGTGCGAGCGATTCAATGGCGATTTGCGGACCGTTTTGATCTGCAAATGCTTGTCCAGAGCGCACGCGGCGTCGCGCGCGGCACCGTCGCGAAGATGGTGGCAGCCGGCGAGCGCAACACCCACGAGTGGACTCCGCTCAAAGAAGAGATGATGAACGCGTTTGATCGCGCCGGGCTTAGCGCCGTGTTCATGGAGCCGGAGGAGGGCGGGTTCATTGCCGGTCCGAAAAATCTGGCGCTCGCGCTCACCGCGTTCGAACTGGCGTGGGTGGATGGTGGGGCGGCGACGGCGAGCCTGGCGGGATTTCTTGCGCTCTCTCCAATCCACGAACGCGGTACCCCGGAGCAGGCGCGACATTATATGAGTCTGGCCGCTCCCCCGCAGCCGGGAGAGACCCGCAAACCGTGGCGCGGAGCCTTCGCGCTCACTGAGCCTATTCCCTACGTTGGCGTAGACACCGGAATGCTCAGCGGCAAGGTGCGGGTAGCGGAGTGGAAAGAAGGCGAGCAGCCCTGGCTTCAGGTGGACAAGCGCGGGCGCTTCATCACCAACATCGCATTCGCGAACTTCGTCACCGCGGCCGTGAACTCTGACGATCCCCGCATCAAGGGGAGTTGCGTGGTGATCCTCGAAGAGGGCGACGAAGGCATCTTCGATCATGGCACGGCCACAAAAAAACTGGTGCATCAGCTGTCGTCCACAGGCGATCCCATCTTCAATCTCAAAGTGCCGGCGAACCGCATCGTTGGCGGTTACACGGTGAAGGATGGTGTCATAGTCCCCAATTACAGCCACGGAGAGATCATCGAGGCGGTGTTCCGCCGTACGCGGGTGACGGTGGGCCTGATGACGGCCGCAAAGTTGTTGTCGGCCGTTGAGCCCGTGATCCGGTATCAGCGGGAGCGGTTCCGCGGGGCAGAAGGTGCACGGCCGGGCACGGTGCGCTTTGAGCAGGGCATTCAGCAGCGGCAGGACGCGCTGCACCGGCTTGTGGATGTATGGGCTTGTGGGGAGGCGGCGGCGAGTCTGGGGTTCGCCGCCGCTCGGCTGTTTGATGAGCTCGACCCTCTGGAGAAACAGAAGACCCGGCTGCTCGCCGAGCGGGGCATACACGGTGGACGCGCGGAGATGAGGGCGCTGCGCGAAAGCGAGCTGCGTGCGATGGAGATGCTCGGCTTGCGCAACTGCGACGCGCGCAGCGAGCAATTGGCGGCCGATCCGCTGGTGCAATTCGTGCTCAAGGACGCCGTAGCCAATGTTCTGTGTCCCGCCACCAAGCTGTGGAACACCGGCCATGGCGCAAATCTGATGCGCGAGGCGGTCAGCCTGATGGGCGGATACGGCATCACCGAAGACTGTCCCGGGTTCCTGGCCGGCAAGTGGATGGACGCGCAGTTGGAAGCCACCTACGAAGGGCCGGAAGCTGTGCAGCGGCGCCAGCTCACCATTACCATGGCAAACGACGTCTTCCTGGCGCAGTTCCGCGCCTGGGTCACGGAGATGCGGGGCGTTGCCGCCAGGAGGCCAGGGACGGGCGCCTGCACCCTGGCGTCGGCCATGCAGATGTGGCAGTGGACACTCAACCACCTGCAGAGGGCTACTGATGCCGACGGCAACAAGCTCTATCACGGACAGCGGCAGGGCGTGACCTTTGCCATGGCCGACGCATTGTGCTGGCTATTGGCCTCCCACCGCCAGATCCTCGACGTTCTGGAACTGGAAGAGCGCGGGGCGGCAGATGGAGCAATGGCAGAAAGCCTGCCGGGCACCGTTGAGTTCCTGAGCGATCTTTGCCATGTGCAGGCAGCCAGCGCCGCAGGTGAAGTCAGCAAAATCTGCGCGGAACTTGTGTTTGGCTACAATGCGCATCCTGTGTGGGACGAATGCGGACGTAAAGCGTGCTTCACCATCGCGGAACTGGCGGACCTGGAAGAGACCATGCCCGGCTTCTCAACCATGGCGGTCGACATCCTGGGCGAGCACGGCGAGCACCCCATGAAAGCCGGGCCCTGTGCGGGCTGCGGTACAGCCAGCGACTTCCTGCAACTGCAGAACAAACTGAGCCGCTGCCTCACCGGATCACGGTTGGCGAAGGATCGCGCGGCAGAGACCGTCAGCACCGTGATGATTCCCGAAATCCTGGACTATCCGGCATGAACGCAATGGCACAGGCCGACGGGGTTGGCGACGGCGCCATCGAGCGGCCAACCATCGATGTCGACATCGCGTGCGCCGGCTTCGGGCCGGCGATGGGCGGCTTTCTGACCACGCTCTCGCGAGCATGGAGCGAAAATCCCACGGACCCAGCCTTCGAAAGCCGCGTAATGCCTGGCATGCCGCTGTCAGTCATGTGCTACGAGCGCGCCGACGACGTGGCCGCCGGCGTGAGTGGCGTAGTAACACGAGCGCGCGGCATACGCGCATCCTTTCCGGCACTGAAGCCGGAAGACATCCCCATGGCCGTGGCCGTGCAGCAGGAGCGAGTCTTCTACTTGCTCGACCCGTTACGCGCAAGCCGCCGTCCCCTGGCATTGCGTTTCATCGATTCCGTTCTTCGGAAATTGGGAAAACTTGCGGGCGTGAAAAACCACTCCGTTGAGCTGCCGTGGACGCCGGGCTTCCTGCACAAGACCGGCGGCATGGTGATGTCGATTGGGCAGTTCAACCAGTGGGTCGCCTCGCAACTCATGACCAGCGGCCTGGTGCAGATCTGGCCTGGAACCCCTGTGAGTGAGCCTCTGTTCGAAGGCAATTCCCTGCAAGGATTGCGTCTCGCCGACCAGGGAGTCGACAAGGATGGCCAACCCTCCGATGGGTTCATGGCGGGCATGAACGTGCAGGCGCGGCTTACCGTGGTGGGAGACGGTCCGGTGGGCGCGGTCGGCCAGGTCATTGATGAACGGCTCGGCATGCCTGCGGGAAACGAACGCAACGAGTGGGCGCTGGGCATGAAGTTCCTCATCGAACTGCCCGAAGGCTGTGAATCGCCGCTCGAGCCGGGCACGGTGTGGCACACCATCGGGTATCCGGAACCGGAGATCTTCGGCTTCCTCTATGTGCACCCCGACCGCCTGGTTTCCGTAGGGATCTTCGTGCCTTCGTGGATGCACGATCCAGCGCGGACAGCCTATCGCTACTTGCAGCACTACATCCAGCATCCTGCCCTTTGGCCTTATCTGAAAGATGGAACGCTGCGGTCGTGGGGAGCAAAATCGCTGGACGAGTCAGGCAAGCATGGAGAACCCTTCCTCTGCGGCGACGGTTACGCGCGCATCGGCGAGGGCTCGGGAAGCACCAACATGCTGACCGGCTCCGGCGTGGACGAAGCTTGGGCCACCGGAATGCAACTCGGCGAGTCAGTGGTCCAATTACTCCGCGAGAACAAGCCCTTCACGCAAAAAAACCTGAGGACGACATACGAAGTCCGCCGCCGGGCAAGCTGGGTGGAAGACGGCGTCGTCACATCCGCCCACGCGCGCGACGGCTTCCAGCACGGGTTCGTGCGCGGCATCATCGGCATGGCTCTCGCCGGCATCTCGAACGGGATGCTGGTTGTAAGCGGCGAGATTCCCTCCGTGCACCGGCAGCTGAAAACGAAAAAATCCCGTCGATCCGAACGCATGGCGCGGAAGGCTGCCACCGCACTCGTGTTGGAAGACGGCCGCCCGTTGCACGATGCGCTGATGACGGCGCGTGGGTGGCCGGAGATTCCCCTCGATGGCCGTCTTTTGGTCTCTCAACAAGACGCGTTGCTCCTGGGCGGCAAGGTGCAGGCCACACCAGGCTTTGCAGATCACGTGGTCTTCAAGGATCTGCGCCTGTGTGCGCGCTGCGATGATCACACGTGCGTGGCCATGTGTTCGGGCCAGGCCATCACGCTGGGCGAGAACAGGCTTCCCACCTTCGAGCGCGAAAAGTGCGCGCACTGCGGCGCCTGCCTGTGGAATTGCGGGGCGTCGGCAGATGGAGTGCATGGCAACATCGAATTCCGCGCCGGGGCAGGTGGACTTCATTCTGCTGAGAACTAGCCGGTAGCTTTTAGCCCGTAGCTCGTAGCTGAAAGCCATAGAGGTGCGAAGGTGCAGATTCGTCCGGTAACGAAGTTTCGAAGATGCTCTTTCAATTCATCCCGCAACATAGCTACGGGCTACACGCTACAAGCCCAAAAGGATCTGTCATGATCAACAGCTTCCACATCGTCGTCTGCGCCGGAATCGTTCCCGATCCGCTGCAGACATTGGAGCCAATTTCGAGCGCCGGCGGTCCAGGGCTGAAGAACGAAATGGTACTCCCCGCCGTCCTCGACCCCTGGGCCGCCAGCGCGCTCTATGAAGCCGCCTCCCTCGCCGCCAAATGTGCGGAAAGCAAAGTTTGGCTTGTCTCCCTCGGACCGAAAGCCAAGCTGCAGCAAGTCATGATGACGGTCGCTCAAAAGGTGAACTTCGAGCTGGTGCCGGTTGACGGGCCCATCGGCGGATTCACAGACGCGCATGCAACCGCCGCTGCGCTCGCCGAAACCATTGCTTCCCTCCCCTCACTCGATCGCCAGCGTCTGCTGCTCTTCGGCGGCTGGGAATCGGCGTCGCGCGGGGCCGGCGTGACGCTGCAACTCGTGGGAGAGCGGCTCGGCATCACCGACCAGTTCCAGGGCGTCGACCAGATTGAGATGCGCGACGATGGCTCGTTCGAAGTGTTGGAACGCGTCGAAGGTGGAAAGCACCAGGTCAGCGTTTGCATAGGCGCTCCGGCCGTCCTCGGTTGGGCCACCGGCAGCCTGCCCGAACCACGCAACAGTCCGCAAATCGGCATGGCCAACATGCGAGCGATGATGCCCGCGCTCCAAAGGGCCAAGTCCGTGAAACTCGACACCAATGGTCTGCAGTACGTCTCGGTGGAGCTCCCCAGGCAGCAACGCGCCACGCGGGTAGTGAAGGAAATGACCGTAGACGAAATCGCCAACGAACTCGTCGATTGGATGGGAGCGGAGTGATGGACTCAATTTTGGTTTTGACGCATACTGCTCCAGCCACAGCCTCTGCTCTGACAACGGGTTCGCTCGAAGCAGTTGCTGCAGGTCAGGAACTCGCGCAGCGGCTGGAAGCTTCTTTGACCATCGGCATTCTCGGCGGGGAAACGACAGATGCCGCATCGGCTCTTGCCTCATCCGGCGCACGTCTGCTGACAGTTTGTGGCGAAGCATTCACGCAAGCCCGCTACCAAAGTGACGCGGCGGCCTGCGAAGCTCTGTGCCGTGCCGCAGGCGCCACCGTCATCCTGGCGCCGCAGTCTTCTCGCTTTGCTCGCGTCATGGCTAGCGTTGCCCATCGGTTGGGGGCCGTGATTGACACCCACGTGACGGCCATTGGTGGAACAAGCGCAATCGAGGCGTCGCGCTGGTTTTACCGTCAGCGCGTCGAAGCCGTAATCGCCCGCGGTCCGCGCCCGTGGTTCCTGCTGCTCGATGCAGGAACGCACGCGCCATTTGCCGCGGAACCTGGTGTGCCCACCATCGAACAAATCGCCGTGGAACTGCCCGCCCAGCGCACCCGTGTGATCGGATTCCGCGCCCCGGCCAGCGATGCCCAGACCGTTCGGCCTGATGCGAAGATGCTGTTCGTCGCCGGCGCAGGGTGGACGAAGAAACAGCCTGATGGGCAGGTGCACGCGTCCGAAGCCGGCGATCTCATCCTGAAGTTCCTCTCCGCCACCGGTGCATCGCTGGGCAGCAGCAAGTCGCTGGTCGACCAGGGTGGCGACGGGCAACCGGTGCTTCCTTTCCTTTCCCATATGAATCAGGTGGGGCAAACTGGCGCGACACCCCGACACCTTAAAGGACTCTCCACCTGTTGCCATGGCGAGGAGCCGCACGTCGTGGGCTGGCGGTTCGTCAGCCAGCGCCGCGCCATCTCGCTCGATCCAAACTGCGGCTGGACGCGCGGAAAAGCCGACGTGGTCTACGTAGCCGATGCCTTTGCGGTGATCACCCGGTTGAACGCGATCTTGGAAGAACGAAAGGCGTGAGAACAGCTTGTAGCCGGTAGCTTGGAGCTTGGCGCTCCGGTTCTGGGTTTCGAGCTACAAGCTACGAGCTACAAGCTACCGGCTACGAGCTATCCCAGTTTTTGCCTGTCTGTATCCGCCATCACATGTTGGCCATAACTAACTGATTCCATGCGCCAAATAAACTTCGCAAAACCCAGGATTAATTATCCCGATTTGATAAAATAGAAGTAAGCAAGAAATTCAACGCCCGCCATTGTGCGGGCGTTTTTCATTTGGGGCAGCAATCCTGCCCACAGGAGTCCGCTATGTCCGACGCACTTGAAGTTCCAGCCGTTCCCGAGTCCTCCGCAACCGTCGCCGCCGCCCCGCTTAACACCCCGGCCCCGCTTTCCATCACCGCCGCCGCCCTCGCCCGTTGCCTGAGTGCTTACAAGGCCATGTACGCCGAGCAACTTGCCAAGGGAAAGTATGACGGGCAGTGCGTCCGATTCGCCAAGATCGCCTACCGAAAGGCCTTGCCCATCACAGATTCTCTCGAGAACATCCAGGCCTTCATCGCCTGCGTGGCACAGGGCATTAATTTCGAACTATATGACCGCAGCGAAGCCACGTTGCTCCTGTATGCGGCGCAGGTCGCCCTGGGTGCTCATCGCCCCAAGCCGGAAAGGAAGTGACCCCCCACCCCCCCTATGTAGATCGCCTTTTGTTCGCCTTTGAAGCAAGCCGTTCATTGGTCACTGACCACTTTTCACCTTTCACTTTTCACTTGCACCACTGATCACTGATCACTGATCACTGTTCACTGTTCACTGCCCGCTGTTCACTGACCAGTGTGCTAGGTTAGCAATTGGAGAAAAGCAGGAATGTCGTCGATTTCGCAATTTATCAAGCACCACTATCGTCATTTCAATGCCGCCGCGCTGGTCGATGCGGCCCAGGGTTACATCGACCATCTGGCGTCCGGCGGCAAGATGTTCGTCACCATAGGCGGTGCCATGAGCACCGCCGAACTCGGTCTTTCGCTCGCCGAAATGATTCGCCAGGACAAGATTCACGGAATCTCATGCACCGGCGCAAACCTTGAAGAGGATGTCTTCAATCTGGTGGCACACGATTTCTACGAACGCGTTCCCCACTATCGCGATCTGACCCCGGCTGATGAGGCAAAATTGCTGGCGCGGCACATGAATCGCGTGACCGACACGTGCATCCCCGAGATGGAAGCCATGCGCCGCATCGAGAACGAAGTGCTCAAGGAGTGGGTGCGCGCCGACCAGGCAGGCGAACGATTCTTCCCCCACCAGTTCATGTACAAGATTCTGCTGTCGGGCGACCTGGAAAAGAGCTATCAAATCGATCCGAAGAACAGCTGGCTCCTCGCCGCCGCGCAGAAGAATCTGCCCATGTTTGTGCCTGGCTGGGAAGACTCCACGCTGGGAAACATGTACGCAGGCCACTGCATCTCGAAGGACGTGGAGAAGGTGCACACGGTCCGCACCGGCATCGAGTACATGATGGAACTGGCCGAGTGGTACACCGAAACCACCATGACCGCGCCCCTTGGCTTCTTCCAGATCGCGGGCGGCATCGCCGGCGACTTTCCCATCTGCGTGGTGCCCATGTTGCATCAGGACTTGCAGCGCGACAACGTGCCGCTATGGAGCTACTTCTGCCAGATCAGCGACTCCACCACGAGCTACGGCTCTTACTCGGGCGCGGTGCCCAACGAGAAAATCACCTGGGGCAAGCTCGGCGAAAAGGGCCCGAAGTTCATTATTGAGTCAGATGCCTCAATCGTGGCCCCGCTCATTTTTGCATACGTCCTGGGCTGGTAACTCCGAGGGCTCGACAAGCAGAAGGCCGCCGGTTTGCACGATGCTCCGGCGGCCTCACTATTCTTGTTGCAGAGAGAAGAATCTATTCGGCTGTTTGCAGGTTCAGGCCGATTCGCACTCCGTTTACCAGCACCATGCTCTGATTGATCAGATCCTGGCTGGTGATCTTGTTGTCGAGGAATGAACGTGTCGATTGCACCGGGCAAATGTAGTCGACAGTCTCCGACGGCGTTATGCCGTTCGAGACGCGATTCACCACGGAAAACTTGAATGCGTCGTACTTCGCATCCGCGGGCAGTGTCTTCATCAGTTCTCTCAGGCCCGGAGCCAGGAACAGATCAAAGCTCTGCGCAGCGCGCTTATAAATTGACGAGTTCGCTCCATCGAACGAAAGCGAATTCTGCAAGCTAACATGCAGCAAAACCTGGTCGCCAGAGTGTTCGAGCACCGGCACGTCGTTGCGTCCGAAATGCGAATTAGCACCGTTCGTATCGCCCGCGCCCATGGTTGTCGGAGGCTCGAGCCTCGCTTCTTCGACCTGGGCCAGCTCTGACTTACCCGGTTCAGCATCCACGTACGACTTGATCGGCTCCGCCGCTGAATTCAGTTTCGACGGGTTCTCCCGAGACACTGAAGCGCGGAGCAGAGTTGCTGCCCTCTCTAAATCCTGGTCACTGGCGCTGGCGTGATTCGAGTTCGCCTCTTTCAACCCGGATTGATTCGAGCTTCTTTCACCGGAGTTCGATCCGTACGGATCGCGCTGACCCAGAGCCACTCCAAAGGTCTGACCGTTCACATAGAGATCGGACCGGTTGAGAACCTCCTGCCGCTCCGCGTCATTCTTTGCGTTCACGAGTGCGAGCGCATCGGCTCTGCTGAACACCGCGCTCAGTACTTCTCTTCCTTCAAACTGATAGGCACTGTTGGTGTCACGAGTTCCGTAGACGATCTCCAACCCGATTCCGTCGTAGTCGTCGCCCCCCGGAACCGCATTGGCAGCCATCCGCAGGAGCGGTATCCCTGCATCCACCAGGGTCCGCGTGGCCCGCACGTTTTCCGCCTGCAGACCGGCTTCGAAAGCCACATGGTAGATACCGGAAACCTTCAACACGATACGATGTTGGAAATTTACGAACTCAATCCCGTCTCGATCCATTGAAGCGCGCCCCGCCTTCGCGTTTAGATAGCGGGCGAGCTGAAACTGGTTGGGAAAGGTCGCCGTCCCAATCTCTTTCTGCAAAGTCTCCAGTTGCGGAAGGTACTTGGACTCAGCGGCCCTCGCACTCGGGTTCGACACCTCGCTGGGGAGAACCTGGCCATAAATTGACGTAACAACCGCGCTCAATAACAACCCGGCAAATATCTTGCAGGGCATATAGATAACGTTTCTTGAAGAATTCATAAGAACTTACTCTCCGGCCGACTTGGTATTACCGGCAGGCTTAGGTGCCTCCGGTGCAGCAATCACTCGTATATACGCGATAACATCGTCGATCTCTTCCTGGCTCAACGTCTCGCCGTAAGGCGGCATCATCGCAGACTTCCCAACGCCGCTTCCCCCGAGTGCAATGACCTTATGCAAGGAAGCGTCGCTTTCCTTGGTTAGCACCGCGCTGTCGTTCATCAATGGCGGCTCGGGAGTTACATTGCTGCGATTCGATGGGCCTGCAGGTGTGGAATCCGCATGGCACCAAACGCAATGCTGATAGAAGATGCGCCGTCCCTGGTCCTGGTTGAAGTTGAGCGCATAAACATGGTCTGGGTTATTCCAGTCGGTCTCCACTCCATAGGAACCGTAAGCCACATATTCAGCGCTCTCTAACTTGGCCTTGGCGGCAGAGCCGGTGTGTCGCACAGGCGGCCAGCACCAGCAAAGCTTCGCAAACACGGTCCGCTGAGCCACTGCAGCCAACGATAGCGTGCCGGCCAGAACAGCGAGATAAGCCAAAAGTATCTTCATTGCTGTCCCCCGGCATTCGCGCCCGACGACGCGCTTTCCGTTGCAGGAGCCTGCTTCAAAGTCAACAAATACGCCGTCATGTCCCGGATCTCGCTCTCACTTAGCGAATGCCTCGGCTCGATTGTCCCGGGAACCAGCGCCTGGGGGTTGCGTAACCATGCTTCGATCCAGGCCGGAGTCAGCCAATCGGCTACGTCATTCAGGCTCGGCCCAACATATCCTCCGGAGGAACCAATCGTATGGCAGGACTGGCAACCATACTTCGTTTCGAAGAGCCGCTTTCCGCGATCGGCCATCTCCGATGTAAACTGCGCTCGATCAACTGCCGCCGGCTTCACGTCGGCCTTTTGCAGTTCCGCTGAAATATAGTCAGCAAGCGTCGTAGCATCCTTCTCGGTCATGCTGAACCGCGGCATCCGCACCGTGAGACTGGGACGAATCGTCTGCGGATTCTTCAAGAATTCCACCAGCCACTCGCGATTTGACCTGCTGCCTTCGTACGTAAGATCTGGAGCAAGAGTTCCCCCGTTACCCCTGAAGCTGTGGCACGTGTAGCATCTGAATCGCTGATACAGTTCCCGTGCCGCACCGTCCGGCTCGAAATTCGAGTGAGGCCGCTCAACCATCGTCTTTTGAGTCTGATTGGGAACGGGCGACCCAGTCATGCTAAGCACGGCTGTTGTCAGATCATCACGATCTGCGTTGCTCATCACAAACCGCGGCATATGAGTTGCCGGCGTTACCGCTGCGGGGTTTGTGATCTTCGTCTGGATGAAGTTGATCATGGATCGAGGAACAACCGCTTCGCCGATGTCAAGCCGCTCCACACCGGTCTTCACAAAGTGAACGGAGAAACTCTTGTCCCGCGGCATACGCGCTTCCAGAACACGAACCCCGCCTGCGATTCCCTCAGCCGAAAGATCGGGGCCAAAGTTACTGCGTGGAATCACTCCCTGGATCACGTGGCACTCAGCGCAACCCTTTTCCACGAATAGACGCCGGCCCAGTTGCACTTCACCGTCCGTTGGTGAACCGAGTTGAGGCACGTCCTTGAGCAGGTCAGGATCGGTTAGTTTGTTCAGAATATATTGACTCACCTTATATAGATCCTTGTCGGACCATTCATATCTCGGCATCTTGGTGTGCTGAAGGTATCCTTGCGGATCACTGAGCCATGCCACCAGCCACTCCGGCTTCACTTTGCTGCCAACCTTGGTTAATTCCGGACCGATATCTCCGCCAATGATCTTGATTTCGCCCCCGCGGTCCACCGCTATCGAGTGGCATGTCACACAGAACATCTGGTTGAATCGTGTTTGCCCGTCATCAATAGCTGCCTGGTCCTTTCCATGGCTGCTCACCACACTCAAGCTGATCCTGGAAGGTGCAATTGGCTTAACGCGCTGAACACTGAGATAGGCTGAGAGGGCGCGCAGCTCCGCGTCGCTTAAATCAAACTTGGGCATGCGCGATTCGGTGTCGACGCCATCGACTACCACGTTGCCATTGGCATCGTTGAGCGTGCGCGGTTCGTTGAGCCACTTGTAGATCCACTCCCGTGTGACCTTCGTGCCGATGTTCGTCAGATCCGGGCCCAGCATCGCTGGACGCTCGACGTCCTGAAGTTGATGGCACGCCGTGCAATTGAACCTCACCATCAACTGCCGGCCATGATTGAGACGAGGCGTTTGAGCCAGCTCGTCGTGATGGCAGGCGCCGCAGCTGGCCTGGGCGTATTGCGCGGGAAGGACCGGCTCTTTCCACGACAAAGTACCAGTCCCGCTTTTTGCGAGAAGGACCCGGCCCTCGGTAATCTGCCTCAAACCGCGCCAGTCCGTCCTCGCCTGCCAGTAGAGCAGGGATACTGCAAACGCGCAGCCGATAGCCATGCCGTAAGCAAACCACGGTCTCCGATTTTGCAGTACTCCTGAAGGCATAGGTCCTCTTCGACGATGCGATTACATCTGCCAGGCCGGGCTGACAATCACTTGGTTACCGTAACATTCACACTGACAGACGCGCTTGCCACCGTAACTGGCTGTGTCGCCGGCTTTCCGCCTTCGCTCCCGGTCTTCAGAGTGTATTGACCAGGCGGGACGTTCTTGATCACGAAGTTCCCTTCCTTGTCCGTCACTGCGAAGTAGGGCGTAGGCACCACAAAAATGTATCCGGACATCTCTGGATGGACATTGCACAACAAGGGCACATCGCCTACGTCAGTAAAGGTGAACGGCTTAGCCTGCCCCTGCGGCCAAGTGCCCATGTTATGGGCCATCTTCTTGTTATGGCTGACGCCGGGCCAATATACGTTGTGTCCGACGTTGTCTTCGTTCTTGAAGTCAACCGTAGTTCCCTGCTGAACTACAAGTACGTGCGGAACAAAGGCCAGGTGCGTCTGGTTGATCGTTACGTGCTCGGCGGGAGCCGTAAAGGTCTTCCCGGGAACGCTGTCGATGTAGACAGCAATGTTCTCCGCAGAACGTAGCCCCTGGGCCGTAACTTTGCCCTTAACATCGGCCGCCCAGCCACAGCTCGCCACACAGCCTACTGTAAATAGAACGATTGCATTCAAACCCCTCGTCTGTGCACGTGAAATAGTCATAACCGCCCTCCCGGCTTGTTGTTGTGATCAACTCGAAACCCACCACTCCGGCTGTCGAAGTCGTCTCTTTTAGGGCTCGTGCTGGTCGCGATGGTACGTTTTGCTCGATCAGCGTCAGTTTGCTCGCAGTCAATAACCTTGTAAAACGTTGTAAAAGTTTGTTGCGCATCGAGGGCCGCTAGAGCTCCCGATGATCAGTCCAATTGGGCTGCCGTTTGAGCGACTGCCTCCGCGCAGACACTCGAACCGTCAACCTAGAACACGAAGTCCGCACCCGTAACAAGTTGATTGGCGCGATAGAAAGTCGTTGTTCCCGGTACGGGCTGTTCGTAGTTGTACGTATACTCCAGCTCGACCTTGATATTGGGCCGGACAAGCATATAGAGTCCGGGCACAAACGAATTTCTGGTATCGTGACGGGAGACTCCAAGTTGGAAATCCGTTGGAGAATTCACAGTGTCATACCGCATCGTCCCAATCAGCCAGGGATACGCCCAGAATTCCGCCTCGAGAAACCCGCCGCTGAATGTTACCGGCGTGGCCGTAACCAGCGCCGTCCCATCGTCGTTCAAGGCTTTGTTCGCGTCGTGCCCATGCTCGTAAAGTCCGTAGAGTTCGAACCGGTTGTGCAATTTGTAGTCGAAGGCTCCGCCTGCCCGGTAGAAAGGCTCATGAAATACCCCCAGGTTGGAAAAGAGCGTTCCGCCCTGGTTCAGTTCGTTTCTGCCGTAATACGCGAAACCGTCAAAGCGGAGGGAATGATGATCCCGCACTCCCGTCGGACCTGAAGCTTGAACCTCTTTACGAACCGCGGGGTCACCCTCCAGGTTGAATCGCTGTGCCACGTGAACGTACACATCCTTGGAATTATGTCCGGTAGTGGGAGCTGCGGTGCCGTATACCGCGTTCTCGCCGTCCACAACTGCAACGGACCACCACGTATTCCCATTGTGCGGGTAACCACCAACTTCAATCCCTGTCTGTGGACTCGAGAGAGCTAACGGGTTGTTTGTCGTCCCAACTGACGCCGTTGCCGCCTCATCGTAGATCGCATAACCCGAGAGATTGATAGTACGCGCATCCGTGAATGGTAGATCCAGCTCGAACTGCCCAAAGCGAACGCTAAAGTCGCTCGGTGAAGCGTGGAAGAGAGACCCCATGTTAGCTCTGAGATAACCATCCCCCAGTCCGCCTTGCGCGCCAGATCCTGCAGCTGAAAGGTCATCGTCAATCCAGAACGAGAACGCTGGACCAAAGTTTCCGGCAGCGATCATCGTGACTGTATTGGGAGTGAACAATGTCGTATTCGGAGCATAGCCATTCGCCGCCGTTATCGCCGCTGGCTGGGTGCTGTTGTAGGTGAGATACCCTGAGTATCGAAACGCTATCGGAAGAATAGGCAGCTCGCCCGGGTAGATCGAATAGGGAAATGTCTCCTTCTGCGCCTCCGCCCCGAGCATCAGCGGCAGATCCTTGACAAATTGATCATCATCCTTCGGGAACCTGAACCCGTTAGCCTTGAATGCCCGCCCAAAGTCATTCAGTTCCGGCCAGTTATTGTGGCAGGTCGCGCATGCAGTCTTGTACTTCCTCGCAAATGCTGGAATTGCCATCACTCGCGGCGCGGCACTGAGCAGCATGATCCCTATGAATACCGTTATGATCCCCTTGGTAAACAGCAATCTGACTACGCGATTCATTTGTCCACCATCCCCTTTTCCGAGGCGCGCCGGGAAAGTCATCCGGAAGATGGATGGTGTCGGAAACTTTAAGGAATAAGTCCGAACACATACCCGCACACGCTTCTGACATCTGGAATACCTCACTGAAAGATGACTATCAGACGGTAACTTTGGGATAACTTCAGATGCTTGTGCGAACGCAACTACTTTGTAAACAGTTGTAAAGTGAACAATCTGTCATCTTGATTCAGACGCGGAAATAGGTTAAGCATGTCGGGCTTTCCATGAAATAGGGATTGGTGAGCTCGGCTAGAAATCGCCCGGCAAAGGCAGGAGTAGCCTAACTCGGGGCGCGCGCCACACCGGCGCGGCCAAGCTAGTGCTACTTAGCGACTATTTATAGTTTTGGTGGCTATTTATAGTCTGACTAATACTTTGTTCTTTTCAAACTGGCGATGGAGAAGGACAGCGGTAAAGAGCGTCTGCGTTCCGAGGAATAACATGAAACATGCGGCACCCGTCACCGCACTCAGTCTGCTCATTCCGGAGCGGGTTGCCAGGATGATGCCCAAAGAGCAAGTCACACCGCCAAAAGCACAAAGCGCGGCCGCTCTCGCCTTCAGCGGACGGAACTCCAATGCCAGGCCAACGCACCATAGGCCCCAGAAGAGACCGTGCAAACCTGCAAGGCTCAGCAAGAGAGGGAACTCCTCAGTTGTCGGCTGAAAGAGCCAACACACAAACCAGCACACGATCGAGGAAGTCCAGGCAAGCAGATAAATGGCAACATTGCCGGTTGACTGAGTCCGCGCTCTCATAACCCCCACGAAGACGCTCGCAATCACCAGGCAGAATCCTGTGAACACTTCGCACAACAAGTACCCCAATTCCTCCCGCATGGGATTGGTCATGAAGGTACCAATAGCACTAAGAATCATACCGAGGCATATTGTTAGCACACCATACGCTATTAATGACGGGCTACCCGCCTTCCACATATTCGACATTTGCTTGATCTCCCGAAGAACTTATCATGAGCACGATCGGGTAAGTTGGCTCCCGCTGTTTTACACTTAGCCTGTTTTCAAACTCGATCCAACTCCATCCCGACCTAAAGGACTTCGACGGCTGCCATTCGCGCAGCCAATGTTTGTGCGCTCAAGTAACGACGACTGTAGCATAGGTTCTATTTCGATAAGACAGGAAGGACGGCCGATTTTACAACACTTTACAGGGTTGTTGATGCTGAGCAAACTGGGCAGTCAAGTTGAACGCTGGCTACTGAGCAACCTTCAGTTTTCGAACACGGAATGCGGGCGTATTGCCGCGGGAAATCGCATGCCCGTCTGCATCACCACGCTCGGAGAGGGTCGTCCGCCCAGCCGTGATCTTCACGCGCGGACCGAATTTCCCCCTCCGGCCCTTGGCAGCCCGAACAGTCCGGGATTGCCCGCTGCGCCGGACTTGAAAGCCCGAGCCACCCATCTGCCGTCGATCACATCCATCACATCAGGAGACTTCAAGCAGGGTGTGATCCGCGTAGCAGTCAGTTCCTCCGACTTCGGCCTCACACCGCTCAAAGGAAAGCATTGTGGCGATTGGAATAACCATCATGAACTGGCTGTTTGGTTGTCGGCATCGCGAACTCAGCCGCGCCTTTACTTCCGACGGCGAGACCTACAAGGTCTGCCTCAAGTGCGGCGCCCGCCTGCGCTACTCATGGCAGACCATGTCGCTCGTGCGCGAAGGCTCAAAGAGGCCAGCAGTTCCGCCAGCGCCAATCGCGACCGAGGCACAGAAACGGGCTGCGTCAGGCAAGCGGTAGGTAAGGTCGTGGGATTTGCGGGGATGAAATCGCATCACCCGTCACGGCGGCGGCGCTGGTGCGTGGAGGGAATATTCATGTCTTCGCGGTACTTGGCCACGGTTCGCCGGGTCAGCTGGATCCCCTGCGCCTGGAGCATTGCTGCCAGCTGATCGTCGGTCAGCGGATGGCGTGCATCCTCCTCTTCGATCAGCTTGCGCACCTTACGTTTCAGCACCAGAAGAGGCGTATCGGCCCCCTCGGGGCCATTTGACCCCTCCGAGAAGAAGAATCGCAGCTCGATCACACCCTGCGGCGTGTGCGCATACTTGTTCGCCACCGCGCGGCTGATCGTCGATGGGTGAACCCCGATCTCCTCCGCCACTTCCTTGATCATCATGGGCCGCAAACCTTCGATCCCCTGATCCAGAAAATCCTGCTGGCGTCGCACAATCACCTCGCAAGTGCGAAGAATCGTGCTCTTCCTCTGCGCAATATTGCGCATCAGCTGCAGGGCCGACCGAAAGCGCTCCTTGACGTAATCCTTCACCTCGCGGTCCGTACTCTCCGAGACCAGCATCTGCCGATACCGCCGGCTCAGCCGCAAACTGGGCAGGTCCTCTTCGTTCATTGAGACCACCCACTCACCGCCGCGCTTCACGAAGACGACATCCGGTTCGATCAGGCGGGTCTGCTCCCGGTTGTACAGCCGGCCAGGGCGAGGATCCAGCGTGCGAATGAATTCGATCGCTCCGTGTACATCGTCCACGCTGGCCCCCACAGCCTTCGACAAGTCCTTGACATCGCGCTTCTGCAACAACTGCAGATGCTTGTCGACAATCTGCGCGGCCACTTCCATGGCGCGACGACGCTTCTCAAGCTGCGCCTCAGCCTCCGCACCTAAACTGTCGTGCGGCTGCTCCTCCTCGTCCTTTTCGTGCTGGCGAGCGTAGAGCTGCGCGAATTCGTTCTGTTGAGCGGCAATCTGGATCAGCAGGCATTCGCGCAGATCTCGCGCCGCAATCCCCGCCGGATCGAGGTGCTGCACCAGTTCGATCCCCTGCCTGACAATCTCCCGGCTCTTGGGACCCGGCTCTAGCTCTCCCGATCCGTTTAAATTGGGATTCCCTGTTGAGAGTTGCTCATAGGCGGCCGCCAGTTCTTCCTCGCTGGCGGCCAGGTACCCGTCATCGTCCAAATTTCCCACTACAAACTCGGCTGCCGTCGCCAGATCCGGCTCCAGGGTCAGAGCTCCCAGTTGCCACGCCAGGTGATCGGACAACGTTGTGGGCTGGGACAAAAAGTTCTCAAACGAAGGCTTTTCGTTCTCCTCGTATTCCGGCTGAGTGCGAAATCCAGGGTCGAGATACTCCTGGAAGTAGGACCCGAAATCGACCTCGTTGAAAGAGTCTTTGGGAGGAGCCGCGGCTTCTTCCGGTCCGCGTTCGAGCAGTTGCTCGCGCCCGGCCACCTGGTCAAGCATCGGGACCGTCTCGTCGATCTCTTCCAGGACGGGGTTCTCCACCATCTCGGCATCGATCATCTCCTTCAACTCCAGCTTGTTGAGCGCCAGAACGCTCACCATCTGCATCAGGCCCGGAGTGAGGACCTGGCGTTGCGCTACCTTCAGACTCAATTTGGGTTGCAACAGCGCCATAATAGGAGTTTCCCGATAGACTACCCCAAGTGTAAATGTTGGGCTATGACCCGAAAGCGGGAATCTCCTTCAGCCACTCCATCGAAATCCGGAATTTGTTCCGATCCGGAACTGCTCCTTTGAGCCCTAGGATGCTGAAGGTTCGATTGCGGTGGACTTTTTCTTTCCAGAAGTTGACGAATTATTCGCCCGTCGCGCTCAAATCCCGTTCTAATTCAGCGAGAAACCTTCGCCCAGGTAAATTCGCCGCACCTCCATGTCGTTTCCCAGCTCGTGCGGAGTTCCCGCCCGAAAGATGCGTCCCTCGGCAATAATGTACGCACGATCCGTCACGCTCAGCGTCTCCCGCACATTGTGATCCGTAATCAGAATTCCTATTCCGCTCGCTTTCAGATCGAAGATGATTTTCTGCAGCTCCAGCACCGCAATCGGATCGATCCCGCTGAACGGCTCGTCGAGCAGAATGAACTTGGGCTGGATGCAAAGGGCCCGGGCAATCTCCACCCGGCGCCGTTCGCCGCCCGAGAGTGCGTATCCGCGCGTCACCCGAATGTGTCCCAGGTTCAGCTGGCTGATCAGACGCTCCGATCGCTTGCGCCGTTCCCGGTAGTTCAGCGGCTGGCCCTCAAGCACCGCCATAATGTTCTCTTCGACCGTCAATTTGCGAAACACCGACGGCTCCTGCGGAAGGTAGCTGATGCCGTAGTTGCGCGCCCGCAAGTACATCGGAACGCGCGTTATGTCCGCATGATCAATCTTTATGCACCCTGTCTCGGGAACCACCAGCCCCACGATCATGTAAAAACTCGTGGTCTTGCCGGCACCGTTCGGCCCGAGCAATCCAACCACTTCGCCGCGCGAAATCTTCAGGTCTACCCCGCGCACGACTTGTCGCCCTTTATAGGTCTTGCCGATACCCTCGGCGATCAATGTTTCCATTCAGTTTGCGAACTCAATTCTCGAGCGGGCGCCCGCCGCTGGCCTTCAGGCGCATTCCCTTGATTCAACAGCCGTTCTGCGCCGGCACGACACTACCCCTGGGCGACGCCATCACTACTTCGGCGTAGTGGTTTCCGTACTCGTCTTTTGGCCCTGGCCTTCGATACTGACGCTATCATCGCGGGTGTTGAAAATCAAAGAGTCCCCGGTGACTGTGCCGTGTGCGGAATCGGCCAATCGCGGAAGCGCCGCGGACGTCCCCGTCAACACATATTCTGCCGTCTCGCTCGAGTAGACGAGTTGTTCGCCGGTCCCGCGCCGACCCATCGAGTTCACTACCACCTGCCCACGCGCGGTGAAGCGGTCCACCTGCGCCGAACCGCCGTTCAGTCCGGCGTGGTTTCCCGCAGGAAGCATCACAACCTCTGCTTCGTTTGACGTGACCGTGGCACCACCGGTATCCGCTTCCACCTTTCCAGCATCTCCTCCGTACAAACTTGCCTTCCTCTCCCCTTCGGAATATTTCAGATCTTCCGCCTTGATGCGAATGACCGATGGCGTCCCCTGCTTGCCATTCGGGGTCTTTCCTCCCTTGGCTGGCGCCTTCACATCTCCGTTTGCATTCAGCAAAACAACATTCACGGCTTCCGCAGCCACGCCATGCGCCAGCAGTGTCTGCCGCGCGCGATTCAGCACGATCACCGGCGCCGCCACTGAATTCGCATCCTGCCACAAGCGCGCGTGCCCTTTGAAGGTTGCCTCGCCGGTGGCCTGATGCAACTGCGCTTCCGCGGCGATCACGTGGGCCGGCCCCTGCCCGCCAAGGCCGATCGCTCCCCGTGCCTTCGCGCCGCTCTTGCTCTCGTCCAGCCAGGTCGCTTTCACATTCCCGTGCGCAAACGCATCTCCGGACGACTGCGACACATCCACCTCGTCCGCCGCAAGCTGCAGGCCGCCATCGTCAATGCGCGGACTCGCCGTCAAGTGCAGCCGCTCTCCTGTCCCCTCGTATACAGCGTGCCCCGCTGTCGCTTGCAGAGTGGCCTCCGCATCCCCGCTCGTTTTGGCCGCCGGCGTCTGCGTCATCACCACGCTCCCATCCACCGTCGCCGACTCGATTTGCTCCGCGCTATTTCCCGGCTCCTGGACCTTCCTGGCCCTTGGTTTCGACGCGACTGCCTTTTTCCCCGAATCGGCCGCTCGATTCTCCCCGCCGCCGGCAAAGTGCACCTCAAGCCGGTTGCCGCTCGTGGTCTGGTGGGTGCCGGTTGCGGTCGTCTGCTCCAGGCTCGCATGCCCGTCGCCCACTATCTGCGTCAGGTCCTGCCTTCTCGCCGAATTGCCCGCTGACGGTATCGGCGGCCATCCGCGAAGGCGTAACAGGCCCGCTGCCGCGCTGCGCCTCACCCGTAATCACCACCCCGTCCGAGCCGTGAATCGAGGCCAGTTCCACCGCCCCCTTGGCCGCACTCCTGAAGTCGACGTCCGCCACCGGCGATCTCCAATCGCGCCGTACCCGCAGCTCCGGCTGGTTTCCCTCGGTCTGCGTGGTCTGTTCGCTGTGCATCATCACGCCGCGTTCCAGGTGGATGTGACGCAGATCGCCGTTCCCCGTAAAGACCAGGTCTGCCGTGGGAGCAGTTCCACGCACCTGCCGACCCTCGCCAGCCGATTCCATCGTCACTCCCCCTTCGAGGTGGCCCCGCTCAGGGTGATTCTTCTGGTCAAATTCCATCGTCCCCGCGGGCGACACTACGTGCGCCCCCGTTGCGGTTGTCATCGCGAAACCATCGGTCGCATCGAGGCGCGTCGCGCTCCCGTCCTGCCGAAAATGAATGACCGCTGCACCGGCCGACGCCTGGCCGCCACGATAGTTCGCCACCGCGCCCCGCATGCGGCAAAGCAGGTCGGTCCGCGCGAATTCAGCATGTTGCGCTCGCAGTGCCACCGTCTCTGCAGTGCGATGCACGTTCAGTTCGACCGCGCTGTCCAGCACCAACTCACCGCTGTCGGAGTCAAACGTTGCGCCAACCGAGGTCCCCTCGCCCTGAAGCGTCGAGAACGCCACGCGCTCCGTGGTCGTCGCCCGTCCGCTCTTCTGGTCGAAGATCAGGCCGCTCGTCTTCACATCAATCTGCCCGGTCGCAGCGACGTTGGCCACGCTGGCCAGCGCTGCCCCCTTGCCCTTATCCGCCGAACCTGTCTTCGCGTTGGGCGCAATCGCGGGCGCCACCCCGGGACGCTCGATCACGATCTCGACCGGACCGGTGGCCTTTGCCGTTCCGCCCTTCTGGTCGTACTCGAACTCATTCCCGGTGATACGATCCACGCTCTTGCCGTCGACGCTGTAGAGCTCGATCTGCACATCGTGCAGCAGGGCGCGCCCGCCTTCCCGCAATTGCACCACTTTCGACGCGTGAATCTTGAACAGCGTATGCCCGCCGTGCGCCTGCGTGTAGGTGACCCCGTTGGCCTCCTGCTGTATGTTGACGCCCAGTCGCTTGGGGATTTCGCGCACGTTGAAGTGGCTCCGCCAGCGACCCACCACCAGGAATCCGACCAACGCCGCAATGACCAGCCCGCCTGTCACCAGCACCAGCGTCCGCAGTCGTTCAATCGTGACGAGCAACCTAGTTCCCCTTGCTTAGCCGCGTCGCCAGCCTCTGCGCCAGGCTCTCTCCCAGTTCGCTCCACAGCAGCCGCGCTGTCGCCCCGGAAGCCTTCTCGACGCCATTGGTCAGGTCCACGAGCCGACGCACATTCTCAGCCATGAGACGCGCGCCGTTCGAATCCAGGTCCGCTTCTTCCTCAAGGAACGGCGCATCGTTTCCGAAATCGATGCGGATGTGCCCTTCCTGCTCGTAAGTCCCTTCATCGAACAGTGGTCCAAACCCGGTGACCCGAACCAGTCGCGGCGTGAGCACCCAGCGCGGCTCGAGTCCTGCTGCGGGTTCGTTACTGTGAGCGGCCTGCACCAGCTCCAATGGCTTGTCATCGCGGGCGAAGCCCAGCGCGGTCAAGGGATCTGCTGCCTTTCGGCCCGTCTCCGGCGAAGGCTCCTCGAGTTCCCACAGGCTCCAGCCGATCTGGAACTCGTAAGCATAATCCTCGTGGAGCAGCTCGAGTGCATCCTCGACCGCAACCTGCGGCTCCGCGCCCAACTGAACCGGCCCTTCGGAGCCCGCCGCCTGTACGACTCGCCCGTAAACCCGCTGAAACACAGGCGCTTCGTGCCAGCTCACCGGCCATACTGTCGCGGCGTAAACCAGGGGTTCGCCACCGTGCCTGGCAAACTCCCCCAGCACCGCCGTCAGCTTTTCGGCCAGCGACGCCAACCGCAGGTTTGGGTACCACAAACTCAAGTAAAGTGCGTCCGCCATCACTAAGATTGTAGACGTCGGCGACGGATATCCGGCTATCCAAAGGTTGGCACGAATGTTTCGCCTTTTGATTGCCCTTCGTAGATACCTAATTGGCTGAAAACAGAGGAGATTGCGGCGTTATCATGGCGAACAGAACGCGAACCATGGGGGGGGTGGGGGGGTATCATTTCCCCTGGGAAAATGGGAGATGACGGTAATGGTCCTGCACCCGTTCGAGCGCCGGCGCCTCAATTCCGCTGATTCACCACAATGAGTATGCGGACCGGGTCCGGCAAGCGCTGTGCGGGCCATCACAGGAATCCGCGATCTCAGGCTGCGGGACAGAGGCATGAGGCGTTCCAGCCGGGGCTGGACAGGTTGCGGAAAGACTCCTGAATTTGGGCATAATGCCCGAAGAGCACACCTCAGGGGCTAAAGCCCTCATTGATCCTGCTCGGGTTTGCCCGGGATAAATCCCGGGCCTACCGCCCGAACGTCAGAGTTCCGGAGTTTTCCAGACGGTCCAGGTTTTTGCCCAGAACAAAAATCCCCGGTCTACCGCCCGAACGTCAGGCTTCCGGGAGTTCTGCGGACGGTTCAGGGTTTTTGCCCAGAACAAAAATTCCCGGCCTGTCGCCCGAACGTCAGGCTTCCGGAAGTTCTGCAGACGGTTCAGGGTTTTTGCCCAGAACAAAAATCCCGGGCCTCTCGCCCGAACGTCAGAGTTCCGGAGTTTTCCACAGCCCCGTTCAGCCCGTCACGATCTCCGAGAAGTCTGCGATGCCCGAAAATCCCTTCAGCACGCCGTCGATCAAACCCAGGTGGGCTCCCCGCACCTTCTCGTCCGGATCGAGCACCATCACCTTGTCGAAGAACGCATCTACGACTGGCCGCAGCGTGGCAATCTCGGCCAGAGCGGGACCATACGATCGCTGTGCCCGCAGGGCAGCCACCTTCGGCGCAAGAAAGGCCGCCGCGTCCGCCAGTTGCTGCGCCTCGGGAGCCAGCTTTACATCGCCGGCCGATCCGATCGCGAAGCCCTTCTCTTCGGCCTGCCGCAGGATGTTCTTGATCCGCTTGAACGCCGCCGAAATTGCGGCAAAATCTTCCGACCTGCGGGCGGCCGTCAGCGCTTCCGCGCGGGCGATCGCATCGCGCACGTCGTCGGACCCGGCGGCCAGCGCCGCGTTTACCACGTCGTACGCGAAGCCGCGAACATCCTTCAGATAGAAATTGAGTCGCTCCTGAAGAAAGCCTGCCACCTGCTCGGCGCCGCCGGCCTTCACGACTTCGCCCATTGTGAGCGGCAACTCCGACTCTGCCAGGATCTTCACAATCGAATTCGCAGCCCGCCGCAGCGCAAACGGATCCTTCGATCCGGTCGGCGCCATGCCGATCCCGAACATCGCCGTGATTGTCTGAACCCGGTCCGCGATTCCCAGCAACTGCCCTTCCACGGTTTTGGGAATCGCATCCTCTACCGAAGCGGGCGTGTACTGGTGGTAGATGGCCTGCGCTACTGCATCGCCAAGCCCCTGTGCCCGCGCATAGAGTCCGCCGATGATCCCCTGCAGTTCGGTAAATTCCTTCACCAGCTCGGTGGTGAGGTCGGTCTTCGCCAGTTCCGTCGCCTTCAGGAGCGCTGCTTCGTCGAACGACGCTCCCGCAGCCTTCACCGTCGCGGCCAGTTCCCCGGCCACGCGAAGATTCTGCTCCGTCTTCCAGAAATAGCTCCCCAATTCCTTCTGGAAGGTGACAGCCTTCAAACTCTCCACGCGATCGGCCAAAGGAGTTTTCTGGTCTACATCCCAGAAGAACCGTGCGTCTTTGAACCGCGACACCAGCACCTTCTCGTTGCCGTGCCGAATGATCTCGCGTCCTTCCCGGTCCACCTCGGTATTGAGCACCGCCAGAAAGTGCGGCGCCAGTTTCCCGTCCTTGCTCTCCACCGCGAAGAACTTCTGGTGTTCGCGCATCGCGGTCACCAGTACCTCCTCCGGCAGTGTCAGGTACTCCCGATCGAAGTTTCCGAGGATCACCGTTGGCCATTCCGTGAGGTTCACCAAGGTTTCAACCAGTGGCTCGTCTTCGCGCCAACGGGCCTCCGGAACTGTCCTCGTCTCCTTGTCCAAGGCTTTGCGAATCAGATGTCTACGCTCGGCAACCTCAACGATAACTTTAGCTCCGCGCATTACTTCGGCGTAATCCCCGGCGGCGCCGATCTCCACTGGCGCCGCTCCATGGAGCACCCGATGGCCGCGGCTCGTGTTCCCTGCCGCAATTCCTGCAATTTCGACCGGCACGACCGCCGAATCGAGCAACGCCACCACCCATCGCACGGGCCTCACGAAGCGCTCCGGCTTCCCGGCTCGCCAGTACATGTTCTTGGCCCAATAGAGGGACAGCACTTCTTTCGGCAGTTCGCCGGCAAGCAACTCCGCTGCGGTTTTCCCCTGGCGCCTGACAGTCGCTCCAACATACTCGCCCTTCGCGCCCGTCACCTTCTGGAGGGCCTCGAGGGCCACGCCCGCCTTCTTCGCGAATGCCTCGGCAGCCTTGGTCGGCGCTCCATCCTTGAACGCGATGTGCCAGGACGGTCCGGTCAACTGCTCCTCGACGTCAGCCTGCGCCGGCCGCACCCCCGACCCCAGGACCGCCAGCCGCCGCGGCGTGGAAAACGTTTTGAGCACAACGCCCTCATCCAGCAGCCGCTCGCGCGTCAGCAGTTCCGCCACCTTGCGGCCCAGTTCGGCCTCAGCCCCGGCAATCATGCGGGCTGGAATCTCCTCCAGCCCGATCTCCAGCAAAAATTCCGCCATGACACTCGATTCTTTCTGTGTGCTTTCTTCCGCAAAAGAGCTTGTAGCTCGTAGCCAGTAGCCTGTAGCTCTGACCTGGGCTTGTTGGCTACAAGCTACCGGCTCCCAAGCTACGCCGCGCTCTGAATCGCATAAGCTTTGGCCACGCCCACCGCCAAGTTCCGTATGCGGGCGATCACGCCCACCCGCTCGGTGACGCTGATGGCTCCCCGCGCATCGAGCAGGTTGAACAGGTTGGAGCACTTCAGCGCCAGCTCATAGGTCGGCAGGAGCGGAAACCGCCGCTTCTCCACAGCGCCCGCCGTTTCATCGGCGAGCAAGGCGTTGGCCTTTGCCAGCAGCGATTGCGCCTCGGCCTCGTAGCTGTTGAAGTGCTCCCAGAGACGAGGCACATCGGCCAACTCGAAGTTATAAACCGAAAACTGCAGCTCTTCCTGGAACCGGACGTCGCCGTACTTCACCTCGGCGCCAGTTTCCGGGTCTCGCGCCCACACCACGTCGTAGAGGGAGTCGACGTCCTGGATGAAGGCCGCGATCCGCTCCAACCCGTACGTCAACTCGGCGCAGATCGGGTCGAGGTCCAGGCCGCCGCATTGCTGGAAATAGGTGAACTGGGTAATCTCCAAACCATCGAGCATGACCTGCCAGCCCACGCCCCAGGCACCCCCCGCGGGCCACTCCCAGTTGTCCTCTTCAAACTTCAAGTCGTGCTTCAATAAATCAATCCCGATAGCCTGAAGGGACTCAAGATACAGTTCCTGCACATTGACAGGCGGCGGTTTGAGGATGAGCTGAAACTGGGTGTGCTTGAACAACCGGTTGGGGTTCTCGCCGTAGCGCCCGTCGGCCGGCCGCCGCGACGGTTGCGCATAGCCCACGCGGTAGGGCCTGGGCCCGAGCACGCGCAAAAACGTCTCGGGGGCCATGGTGCCGGCACCCACTTCCACGTCGTACGGTTGCTGCAGAATGCAGCCTCTTTCGGCCCAGAAGCCCTGCAGGCGGAAGAGCAATTCCTGAAATGTCAGCGCGGACCGGGCCGCGGAGGCGGGTACATTGGATAGCGAAGGTGAGGACACGGTGACTCTTTCTTGAAGGGACTCACCGCGATTCTACCAGCCGAAATCCCTTCCCCACGCGGTCGAAAACTTAAGACATTTTCCCGCACCAACCGCGATGGGGCGCGGCAGCATCCGACACCGCATTCCGCAGTAAAGGGAGATCAAGATGCCTCAAACCCTGAAGCCTACCCAAACCCAGCCCGGCGGATTCGTTGAAGAGGTTGAGGACGCCGACCCTGGCGTTTACAACGACTCCCTCGGCACCGTGAACATCGCCGATTCCTCAGGCGTCGAAGACGAAAAGGAAACCGGCGAAGCGAAGGACGAGAATTTCGACACGCACGAAGACTAAACAGGGATCGCTCCTGACATCCCTTCACATCGCTAGCAGGCAAAGCGCCCCGTGCGTTGCAAGCGCTTTATCGAATGTGACCAGCTTCCCTCCAGCAGTCCGCGAGAACGCGAGGAGCCAGGCGTCCGCCCAAACCTTGGGCGAAACCGTCCGCTTCAATGCTGTCTCGCGGAACGCGTCTTCCACCCCGGCCGGTTCTCTCACAAACGTCACCCGATCATCGTCGTACCAGCGGTCGTACACCAGCCACGCTTCGGCCATTGTCAATGGTTTCCGGATCCATTACTGCATCGGTGGTCAGCAAGCGAAGGAACCCCATCTGCGTAAAGCGCGAGAAGGCTATTGTTCCGTCCTCTTCATCCCACCATCGCTTCGCGATCGTGGCGTGCACATGCTCAGGTGTTGCCAGCGCGAGCCACACGTTGATATCAGGGAAGCTCAATGAGCTCATACGCTTCCTTGTTCGAGATGTTGATGCGCCGTCCCGCTGGCGCAACGAGAGGGGGATCGAGGCTGAGACGACGGCGGGGACGCGCCATCCCGGTTTCTTCCACCGCCCGCTCGATACTCGACAAGATCAGTTTTCTGGCCGAGCAGCCCTTCCGCGCGGCAGCCTCATGGAGCTTGCGGTGCAAGTCGCGAGGGAGGTCGATCGAGGTGCGAATCGGCTTGGAGTCCATCCTAAAAGGATAGAGTTTTGACTTAAATAAGTCAACGTCGGTCGCGCGTGCCCGCGAGGGCAATTACTTCTTCAGTCGTCCGAGAGCCTCCGCCGACTTCAACTTCCGCTCCAAGTGACGCTCCAGCGCCTGCACCGTAAAGCGGCGCAGATCCTGCGCACGCCTCCGCGTCCAGTCCTCCCCGGTAAACGAGGAGACCGAGGCGCGCAACATCCGTTGCGCCGTCTGCCACGAGTCCACGGCCAGCGTATCGTCGTTGGGATGCCGGTGCACAGCGCAAAACAGGCCATCGGCATAGTTATTGAAGAAGACCTCGGCGGGCCGGAGTGTCTCCCCACACGCCGTGCAATGCGAAAGATCCGGCAGCAAGCCCATCAGGCGCGTCATCCACAGGGAGAAATACGTCAGCGGCATCCAGGGCTGCTGCACCGTGGTCTGCTCCAGCACGCTCACCAGCAACCGGAAAATCGTCTCATGCGGATCGTGATCGGGCAGTGCCTCGTCTAATACTTCCGCGTAGAAGCTCAACACTGCGAGCCTTGTCGCATCCACGGGCAGCGCAAGCGGCGATCGAACAATCTCCAGTTGATCGAGCCGCGCCAACTCCTGCCTGGGCCGCTCGGCAAACCAGGCGCGCGCCTGTGTCATCGGTTCCAGTGCCCCGCCAAAGCGCCGCCGGCTCTTCAACGCCGACTTCGCGACCCCGCGCACCTTGCCGTAATCGCGCGTAAAAAAGCTCACGATCAGATCGGCCTCATGGACGGGCCACGTGCGCAACACCACCGCCTCTGAAGTCAGCACGGCCATCGGAATCCATCATCGCATCGCAGTGCGGACCCTTCCGAAGGCAGCCAGGACCCAAAAGCACGAACGCGCATCCCGCTCACGGGGGATGCGCGTTCTGGATACACCTTAGGCGTGGGTACTGCGGCTCTACGCCTTAGCGTCCGAAGTGGGCTGCGTTTTTCTCCGTAAAATGCGCCCATTTCTCGGGCAGATCGTCGGCGGCAAAGATGGCCGACACCGGGCAGGCCGGCACGCACGCGCCACAATCGATGCACTCGACGGGATCGATGAAGAGCTGTTCGGCCTCGCCGTGGCCGTCCTCATCCTTCTTGGGGTGGATGCAATCGACCGGACACGCGTCCACGCAGGCGGTGTCCTTTGTGCCGATACAGGGTTCTGCAATCACGTATGCCATCTTGACTTTTCTCCGGAAGGGTAACTCTCGACCGTGAGAATAGCACAGGACCCCTCGCCCCCGGTCAAACCCCCTGCGCGACGTTTTGCGATGCGGGAATCGGGTCGGGACAGAGGCCCGAGGCTGGTAGCGATTAGCTTGTTGCCAGTAGCTTGTAGCTTGTGGCTAAAGACCCGGAGCATCCGGCGACAAGCTACTGGCTACCGGCTACGAGCCGTCGTAGGGAGCTACACTTTTCGCATGCGCCGGCACGTCCTTTTCTCGGTAGTACTCTTCGCGACGCTTCTTCCCGCCCGCGCCCAATGGACCCTGCAGACCTCCAACACCACTGCCGACCTGAGGGGCATTCACTCCATCGGCAACGGGGTCGCGTGGGCCTCGGGCACCAGTGGCACCGTGCTCCGCACCGAGGACGGGGGGTACGTCTGGCAATCCTGCTCCGTACCGCCGGGCGCGGAGCACCTCGACTTCCGTGGTATCCAGGGGTTCGACGCCAACACCGCCATTGTCATGTCCAGCGGCAAAGGCGAGCTGTCGCGGCTCTACAAGACCACCGATGGATGCCATTCGTGGAAATTGCTCTTCACCAACCCGGATAAAGACGGTTTCTGGGATGCGATCCTTCTCAACCGCTTCGACAAAGAAGGAGAACTTCTTGGGGATCCGGTGGATGGCCGATTCGCGTTTTGGGAGACGAAGGACCGGGGTGAATCGTGGTCCCGGACGAAATGGACAGGGCTCGATGCGCTGACCGATGAGGGCGCCTTCGCTGCCAGCAATTCCTCGCTCTTTCTGAATGAGGAATTTGCGACGGGATTCGTGACGGGCGGCCCGTCGGGAGGCCGTATCTTTACCAACGAGGGCCAATCCGATACGGAACCGTTCAAAGCGCACGCCCTCCCACTGGCAAGCGGTTCGGCGGGCGCCGGTGGATTTTCGATCTATGCCAGGGATTGGTGTTGTTGGGTTGTGGTTGGCGGCGATTACGGTGCGCCTGATAAGTCCAGCGGCACAGCGGCTTACACCCACGATGGCGGCAAGGTCTGGCTTTCGTCGGTCACCATGCCTCACGGGTATCGATCGAGCGTCGCCTACGACAAGAGCAACAAAACATGGATTGCCGTGGGCCCCAATGGCACCGACATCTCCGTGGACGACGGCCGCAACTGGCAGACGGTCAAACCGAACCTCGGCCGCCACGAAGACGCCGATGCCGACAAGAACTGGAACGCCATTTCCCTGCCCTTCGTCGTCGGTCCCAAGGGGCGCATCGGCCGCCACAACGGCGGCGTTCCCGGACGCTGAGCGCGGTTTCCTCGAAGCGATTTTCGCAATTTGAGATAAGCCGCGCGTATGCGAACCTGCATAAACTTGTGCGGGGAGAATTGTGGATGGGCGGAAAGAGAGCGCACCAGACTCATTTTCATCGTTCGCAGATCGGGCGCGCGCAACGCTACATGAGGCTGCATTTGACGGAGCCATTAACGCTGGCGCGGATTGCGCGCGAAGCGGGCTCGTCTTCGTTCCATTTTGCGCGGCTGTTTCAGGCGTACGTGGGAGAAACTCCCTTCGAGTTCATACGGCGCATTCGCCTTGCGACGGCGCTGGGCATGCTGCAGGAAGATACGGACACGACTGTCACCGAGATCGCGTTGAGCATTGGCTACGACACGTCGGCGGCGTTCAACAAGGCGGTTCGCAAGCTGGCGGATGTGACGCCAGGCGATTTTCGCAAGATGGGAAAAGATGCGCAAAACGCGTTGATCTACGCTCTGAGTCAACCGAGACTTCTCAAGGAGATCAACATGAATCTGACACCCGAATTCGAAGCCGTAACCCGCCCGTTGACTCACTATGTTTACCTTGAAAAACGAGGGCCATTCGCGGAGGTGGCGCCGCCGCTGTGGAATGAACTCCTCCCGCTGATTCAGAGAATCGAACAACAGGAGATTCGCGAGTATCTGGGGGTCAGCGGAGTGGACAAAAGCAGGCCCGGCGAAGACGCGATGATCTACCAGGCGGGCGTCGCGCTGGCACGTAAGCCTGACAATCCGCCAACCGGTCTGGCGCACAAGTCGATCAAGGCCGGCAAATACGCCCGGTTCCTTCTCATCGGGCCGTACTCGCAGATCTGGATGGCGTTCGATCGCATCTTCAAGACGCTTGCGGAAAAGCAGGTGGAGTTGCGTCCGGAGTTTTGCATTGAGAATTATTTGAACGATCCGCGCGTGACGCCGGAAGATCGGCTGCAAACGGAGTTACTGGTCCCCATCGCGTAAAGGAATGGCCCGGCTCAGGCCGGGCCACTCCAAAACCCTCGAGCACTTCTCAGTTATTGGAACTGCTGCCAATCCCATCAAGTTTGGCGATCACTTCGACGGGCAGCTGCAACGACGCGGCAGCCAGATTCTCGCGCAGATGACTGACGGACGACGTGCCGGGGATCAGCAGAATGTTGGGCGAGCGATGCAGAAGCCAGGCGAGCGCGACCTGCATGGGCGTAGCATTCAGGTTCGCTGCCACTTCGTCGAGGCTCGAAGACTGAAGGGGCGTGAATCCACCGAGCGGAAAGAACGGCACGTAGGCGATTCCCTGCTCTGCGAGATCGTCGATGAAAGCATCATCGGCGCGTTGCGCCACATTGTAGAAGTTCTGCACGCACACGATCTCCGCGATCTCCTCGGCCTCGGCCAGCTGCGCGGGATTGACGTTGCTGAGACCGAGGTGGCGGATGAGCCCCTGCTGCTGCAGTTCGGCGAGCGCGGTCAGGGGTGCTTCGATTGATCCATCCTCCGGCCCCATGATTCCGCCCACGCGCAGATTAACGACATCGAGTACGTCCAGGCCGAGGTTGCGCAGGTTGTCGTGAACGCCGTCGATAATCTCCTGGCGGGAGCGGGCGTGGATCCATGACTTGTCTTCACCCCGGCGAGCCCCGATCTTGGTGACGATAACGAGGCCATCAGGGTAGGGGTGCAGGGCCTTGCGAATGATCTGGTTGGTGACGTGCGGGCCGTAAAAGTCGCTGGTGTCGATGTGGTTGACGCCCGACGCCACGGCCTCGCGCAGAACGGCGACCGCTGCGTCGGGGTCACGCGGAGGACCCCACACGCCGGGCCCGGCAAGCTGCATGGCGCCATAGCCCATTCGATTCACAGTGAGAGATGTTCCGGGGAGCGTAAAGCTGCCCCCGAGCGCTGTCTGCGTATTCATTTCATTTCTCCTATATCCGGGACGATGAGGATGTGCGATCAAGCTGTTATGGAGGTGTTCGCGAGTGGAACAGTGGCGTTCGGCTGTTTGATGAAGGAGCCTGAGATTGGGAGCAACATTTGAACGATTCGTGTCGCGCAAGGCGGGCGCCGGTTGCCGATTTATTTAACCCAGACTTCGGGTTGCGCACCTTCGACTTGGCGGGCATGGAACATGCCGACCGTGTTGTTGCTCCAGATGGGCAGACCGGTGGGCGCGATCACGATGACGCCGCCTTCGCCGCCGGGCAGAGCGGGCAGCTCGGTGTGAATGAGGCGGTCGGCAGCGGCCTGGGGCGCTTCGCCGCTCTGGCAGAGAGCGCCGATGGTGTGAGCCAGTGAGAGGCGAATGAAGTATTCCCCAACGCCGGTTCCTGATATGGCGCAGCCGCGGTCGTCGGCGTAGGTGCCGGCACCGAGGATGGGGGAGTCGCCCACCCGGCCAGGGAGTTTTCCCTGCATTCCGCCGGTTGAGGTCGCTGCGGCGAGATGGCCGGCACTGTCGCGCGCGACCGCGCCAACGGTGCCGAATTGATGCGCAAAGAAATGATTCTCGAGCGACGCGCCCTGCGGATGGGTGTCCACGGGTTCAGGGGCAACGCCGGCGGGCCGCTTGGGAATGGGCAGGTGTTTGGAGCGCATCACGCCTTCGAATTCCTTCCAGCGCATCTCGGTGAAGAAAAAGCTGGGCGGCTGCTGCTCAAGGCCTTGCTGTTTCGAAAAGGCGTCGGCGCCCGGGCCGACCATGAGCACGTAGGGCGTGTGCTCCATGACCGCGCGCGCGAGTTGGATGGGATGACGCGTGAAGTGAATGCCGGCCACGCCCGCGCCGGCGCGATCGGCACCATTCATGATGGAGGCGTCCATCTCGTTGGCGCCGTCGGCTGCAAAGGCGGAACCACGGCCGGCGTTGAAGAGAGGATCATCTTCGAGCACTTCGACCGCGGCCTCGACGGCATCCATCGCGGTACCGTGATTCTTGAGCACCGTGGCGCCGGCAGCCAATGCGCGCTCGAGAGATGCGTGGTAGGCGGCCGCGGTGGCTGTGTCCATATCGAGCCACTCGGCTTCACCCGCGCCGCCGTGGATCGCAATGGCCCAGGTGTTGCCGGGAGCCGACTGAGCCGGCAATGCGAGCGTTGCCGTGAAGCATGCCAGGAGAAGCAGGGGGTTGCGGAGATGGGTAATCGGCTTGGGCATCACTTATCTGTATACCTCAGTGCCGGCGGGCTGGATCGAAGGCCGACAAAAAATGGCGTTCCACCCTTGCACGTGAGGAAACGTTCGCGATCCGCAAGAAACAAGATCGGGCACCCTGGATTCAGGTGCCCGTGTCTTGATGGTTCTGTATGGTGAAGCTTGAAGCCTTGAGAACGATCGAAATAAATATTGGTCGTGCCTATAAACTCGTGGAGCTAATTTATTGAACAGCTTTTTCAGCGCAGGGTAAGAGTTCAGTGAAAGGGACTTCGATTGCTGCCTGGCCGTAGCCGTTTAGCGGAATCACGACGGCGACCTGACGTTGGTGATCGACGCGAGTGACGAGGAACATACCGCTTCTCCGGCGGACCTGTACGCGTTCAATGATCCCTGGAACATGCATCTTGCGCACCTCTCCGGAGACTTGTATAGAGGCGCGCGGCGCGTGAACGCCGCGCGGCTGAAGGTGATTACTTGGTCCCGGAGGAGCCCTCTCTCCCGGTCCGTGGCATAGAAATAAGAAATAATTCGCTGCCTCCCGGCGTTGCGCCCTGGGCGATGTCCCCTTCAGCACACCGGACGATCTGGCCGATGCCGGAAGAAGAACTACCGGGATGTTGCAACCTTAAGCGGAGCAGACACGGCGGGGTATACCCCGAAATGGTGAGCTAGATCACACTTTCAAGGAGAAACGCGATTCGGTTTATGGACAAGGAGGCGTGACTGCTGAGTGATCAGGCGGGAGGCGAAGCAAGGGGCAGCGTGAAGAAGAAGGTGGAACCGGAGCCAAAGTCGCTTTCAGCGCGGACCCGGCCGCCGTGGGCCTGCACGATGTGCTTGACGATGGCGAGACCAAGACCGGTGCCGCCGGACTCGCGCGAGCGGGCCTTGTCGACGCGGTAGAAGCGCTCGAATATCCGGCCGAGGTGTTCGGAGGGAATGCCAGGCCCGAAGTCCTGGACAAAGAATTCGACCTGGCGGTCAGCCAGATTTGCGCCCAGGCGGATGCGGCCTCCCGACTTGCCGTATTTGGTGGCGTTCTCGATGAGATTGCCGAAGACCTGGTTCAAGG
This sequence comes from uncultured Acidobacteriota bacterium, assembly GCA_963744185.1. Lineage (GTDB taxonomy): Bacteria > Acidobacteriota > Terriglobia > Terriglobales > Acidobacteriaceae > Telmatobacter. The sequence goes on from CAVUSR010000010.1 coordinate 364,153, forward strand.
CATCTGGATCGGCAAGGACGAGGGCATCGGGGGCGGCGGCGGTCTCGAGTTCCATGCCCGAATCGGCGATGATGCCGCCGAGCGATTCGGTGGCGTCTTCCACCAGGGCGCTGGCGCGAATGGGCTGCCGCGCGAGCTTGTAGTCGGGGCTTTCCACTCCGGCAAGAGCGAGCAGGTCTTCTGTGAGGCGATTCATGCGCCGCGCGCTCTTCTGAATGATGCTGAGGAATTCGCGCGTGGTCTCAGGATTCCCTCCATGGTCTTCCATCAGGGTTTCGACATAGCCCTGAATAGAAGTGAGAGGTGTCCGGAGTTCGTGGCTGACGTTGGCGATGAAGTCGCGGCGGGAGCGTTCCGCGATCTCGATTCGGGTGACGTCGTGAAGCACGGCAAGAGCTCCGCCGGCAGGCAGCGGAGCCGCGCTGACGTCGAAGATGCGGCCCGGCGCGAGCGTACTGGCGCGGCCATAACGGACGGCACCCTGTTCGAGCGCGCCTTTCACGCAGGCCAGCAAGTCAGGATCGCGCACCGAATGCGCCAGGGGCCGGCCTACTCGAATCTGCGTGCCGGCCATCTGTTGCATCACGGTGTTTGACCACCGCACCTGCCCCTCGGCCGTGACAGAAACAACCGCTTCCTGCATGGAATCGAGCATGGCCGCCAATTCCTGGCGGCGGCTCTCGATCTCAGCAAAACTCTGGCCAAGGCGCTCGGCGGTCTGGTTAAGAGCGGCTTCCATAGCGGAGAGTTCGTCGTGGCTGGTCTCGTCAAGGCGGGCGCTCAGGTCCCCATCGGCGACACGGCGCGCAAAGGCCACAACCCGCTCGAGCCGGACCATGATCCGGATGGCGGCCCATGCGGCGACGGGTAGTGCGACAACGAGGGCGATGATTCCGGAGAGAATGGCTTCGCGGCCAAGGCGAGGAAGCGATTCGCCGGTGGAACTCTCCATGAATTGCCGGAAAACGATCTCCATGACCGCGGTGTGGAACACCAGCAGCAAAACAAAGAGTCCGAGCAGCTTTGTAAAGACTTTGTGGGTCAAAGAGCTCCGCTCTCCTTCAGGCTACGAACCCACGAGGTTGAACACGGCCGGTCGTGGAGTTCGGGGCGATCCGGCGTGGCGGCGAGGTGGGCAGGTCCAAGGCAAGCAGGGTTTCGCGCGCCAGCGATGACAACTTGATTCAACTCGCGTTCACCGCAATCACATCCGAAGCGAGCTTTGACTCAATGTTGAATTGTGGACGCAGGAAATTCGGCGCCGACCCAAAAAGCAACTGATCACTCGGTCTTTGGAATTTCAAAGCGGTAGCCCGCGCCGCGCACCGTTTTGAGATAACGCGGATTCTCGGGGTCTATCTCGATCTTTTCACGAATACGGCGTACGTACACATCGACGGACCGCGGGGTGACGAAACGGGCATCGCCCCAGACCGCGTCGAGGAGATGATCGCGGCTGTAAACACGCCCCGGATGGCGGGCAAGGTAGTCAAGAAGCCGGAATTCCGTGGCGGTGGTGGTGGTGAGTTCGCCACGGACAGTGAGCTGCATGGCGTTGGCGTCGATGATGACCTCTTCAAAGCGGATGACGGAGGGCGACGTAGGGCGCTCGAAGCGGCGCAATACGGCCTTGACGCGCGCCACGAGTTCACGCGTGGCGAAGGGCTTGGTGATGTAATCGTCGGCACCGAGTTCAAGGCCAAGAACACGATCGTTCTCGCTGGCCCGGGCAGTCAGAAAAATGATGGGAATGGTGGAGAGGGCCGCATTGGCGCGCAGGCGACGGCAGACATCCAGGCCGTCCCCGCCCGGCACCATGATGTCGAGCAGGAATACGGCGGGCGGCTGGCGCTCCGCGTCGGGAATCAGGTTCGTGGGGGTCAGGAACGGCTTAACGGTAAAGCCAGCTGCCTCAAGATGATGTTGCACCAGACGCGAAATATCTGGATCGTCTTCCAACACAAAAATAGATTGGCTCAACCGGTCTGCCCTCGCCCGGCGGCCGTTTGATTTCAATTGCGGAGGCCGCACGGAATCGTGACCAGATTACTGCATGGAGGCAAATAGATTGCAAACTTTCTGTGAATTTGACTCGCGCTGAGCAGCGGGGTGAACCCCTGTCAAGTGCCCGTTCTGGCCAGTTCGGCGGGAGGTTCTGCACTTTGTCGCGCCAACAGTTCTTCGGCTTTGCGCTTCTCTTTCTCGGCACGTTTCTTGCGCACTTCGCTGGAGGCCAGAAACAACAGGGAGGCGAAGGTGCACGCAAGGAGCGCGATGGCGGGAATGCCGTGAAGCTGGTCAAGACCGTCGGCATTGAAATCGCCATAGAGCATGGTGAGTCCGGCGAACACAAACACAATGTGAGCGCAGAAAACGCGCAACGAGGCCTTGCCGAGGGTCAGGAAAGGCTCCCGATGGATGACGTGGAGCACGTATTTGCGCATCCAGTAGGCGACGATGGTGAACGCCATCAGGTTGAGGACGCGCAGCGGGCCGATCTGCCACTTGTCAAGCTTTACGCCCAGGGCTTGCGCCGTCAGATGCGGTCCAAACCACCCAAAGCGCACGCCGACGAAGAAGATACAGATAGCACCTGAAAAAGCTGCGACCCAGCCGGGAATCTTGTTGAGGGGAACGGAGCCGACAGCCGAGCGCGCACCAAGCCACATACCAACTGTCCAGACCGCCTGCCACGCAAAGAGGTTGAAGGCGCCGGATTCCTGGAGCGGGATTGGCAGGTGCGTGATTTGCACGATCCAGTTGTGGATGAGGTCGCGGACACCGAATTGAGCAAGCAGCCAGACCGTGCAGCTGGCGGCCAGGATCCATCGCCAGCCGAACTTGGTTGCCGCGGAAAGCACAATAGGCGTGAAAAACAGGAACGTCACATACATCGGCAGGATGTCGAGCAGCGGCGGGCAGTAAATCAGCAAGACGGAGCCGGCCATGGCCACAAAGGGGTGCGCGAGATAGAAGCTGAGCAGGTTCATGAGCGCAGCTTTGTGGGTGTGGATGGCAATCTCGGCGATCACGGTAAAGGCCAGCGTGAGCATGATCAGGTGATAGCCATAAATCTTGAGGGAACGCATCCACAGTTTGACCCGGACGCGGCCGGGGTCGCGGATCGCATCGCGCATGTAGAGCCGGCCGATGAGCAGCGCCGAGATGAAGACGAAACCCTCGGCCGAAGAGATGAAGCCGAGGGGCTGGTTGACCAGATCGCTGAAACGCGTCGGCAAATGGGTGAGGGTCATCCAGACAAGGAAGAGCCCGCGTAACGCGTCAAGTTCGGGGCGGCGTTCGAGCTTGGGCAAATGCATGGGATTCGCGACTCGCGCCGGCCTCCTGGAAATGGTTCTGCTTATGGTTAGATGATTTTCCCGCGAAGTCGGAAGCTGTTGATTTCAGATTGAGAGACCGGTTCGCGATCAGAGTGACGAACCCGATCCTGAGGACAGGCCCGCCTGGGGTGCTCAGGTTTCCCTTGACTCTCCCGTTTCGCTCTGGCACACTCCGGGCGCATCCCCTTCCCGATGAGCCGACCGCACGACATCCAGTTTCCCGGGCTGCGTTCAGTCCCGTCGGGGCAACCCCCATTCCCAGGGTTTACCCGGCGCCGGACAGCGCTGACCTCGATTCGAAAACCAGGAGGAACGTATGACGAAGTACCTTGCAGAACTTGTGGGAACCTTCATTCTTGTGGTGTTTGGCTGTGGCACCGCGGTGGTGGCAGGCGACAAGGTGGGCATTGTGGGCATCGCCTTCGCCTTTGGATTTGCCCTGATCGGCGCCGCCTACGGGATCGGGCCGATCTCCGGCTGCCATATCAACCCGGCCGTCAGCCTGGGCGTGTGGTCGGCGGGTCGCATGTCCTTGAAAGACATGCTGGGCTATTGGACGGGACAGTTCTGCGGCGGAATTATCGGCGCCGGAGTGGTGTGGGTCATTGCCCACGGAATGGGCGGCGCCGGCTATAGCCGGCACACGGGCGGTCTCGGCCAGAACGGATGGGGCCCGGGTTACCAGGGTGAATTCAACCTGACCTCGGCAATCGTGTTCGAGTTTGTCGCGACACTGATCTTTGTGGTTGTGATTCTAGGCGCAACGCAAAAAGCGTCGCCGGCCGGATTTGCCGGCCTGGTCATCGGTATCACCCTGGTGGCGATTCACATCTTCGGGATTCACATTACCGGCACAAGCGTGAATCCGGCGCGGAGTTTCGGTCCGGCTCTGCTGGTGGGAGGGAAGGCCTTGGACCAGGTGTGGCTCTTCTTGCTGGTGCCAAGCCTCGCGGGCATCGTCGCGGGGCTTCTGTTCCGCACCGGTTTGCTTTCCGCTGACAAGCCTGCCACGCCTGCCGGCGAGAAGCACGAGTTGGTCGGAGCCTGACCGGGCCAAAGCCACACGGGGAGCCGCGGTCCGCGGCTCCCTTGAGGGGTTGGAGTAATCCTGACCGGGACATCCCTCACACCCCGAAGTTCGCTCATAAGCGCACGCTCGAAACAGCCAGATCAACTTGCAGGGCCGCCGGAGATTGGCGAGGTGCAGCTTCTGCTGGCCGTCGTGTAGGCTGAAAATGCGGCGACCGCTCAAGCAAATGCCGACGAAGGGACGATGCGATGACCTGGCTGGCACTGCTGGTGGGCGTGATCGTGGGAGCAATTTCGGGCGTGGTCGGAATCGGCGGCGGAATCCTGTTCATCCCCGCGTTGATCTGGATCTTCCACATGGACCAGGTGAAGGCGCAGGGCACTTCACTGGGCGCTCTACTGGCGCCGGTGGGCATCTTCGCGTTCTACGAGTACTACCGCAGAGGCAACGCGGACCTTCGCATCGCACTATTGCTGGCGGCAGGCTTTCTTGTAGGCGGGTACTTTGGCGCCGTCGGCGCGCAGCATATCTCGGAACTATGGCTGCGGCGCATCTTTGCGACCATGCTGATCGTGGTCGGAGCGCGGATGTTTTTCACCCGTTGAGGCGGGCGACAAAGCGCAGACGAACGTAATCCGCCACCCAGTTCCCTTCTTCATCACGCAGGGCTGGGGCGAGAATATCGCAACACTCTTCGATCACCGTTTCTCGCAGCGACTCGGGAATGCTCTCGATCACACCGCGGCGAAAGGTGCGGAGCCACCCCTCCATGCCGCCCTCCGATAGCGGCGTGGGCCGCGGGATGAGTTCGATCCGTTCCACGACGAACCCGTGACGCTCCAGGCGGCGTGCATAACCGAATGGCGTGGGGTAATAATTGATGCCGTCTTCGCGATCGGCGAAACCGTGACGTGCCAGGGCCGCCACGAGCCCGACGCGAATCGCGGCAATGTTGCCGTGGCCGCCCATTTCGGCGACGAAGCGGCTACCGGGCTTGAGAACGCGGCGGACTTCGCCCATCATCTCGTCCTGGCCGCGCACCCAGTGAAGGGCGGCGTTGGAGAAGACGGCGTCGAAGCTCGCATCGGGGTAGGGCAAATGCTCGGCGGGGGCATGATCGGCGTTTATGCCTCGTGCACGGGCGGCCTCGACCATGTCAGGCGAAGCATCGACGCCGGTTATGACCGCGCCTGTTTCCACCAGCCGAGAGGTGAGTTGGCCATCGCCGCAGCCCAGATCGAGAATGCGCTCGCCAGACTGCGCGTTGAGCCATTCGACCACTCCGCCAGCTAATTGATGAACGAATGCGCCTTCGCGGTTATAAGCTTGCGGATCCCAGGTTTGTGTCATCGAGCCTCCAATGCCAGTCTCTTCGCATAGAGGCCTATTAGGCAAAGTTATTCGATTTGGAGGATCGATAACTGTAGGTTATGGTCTCCTCATGAGCGTCCGGATCGGCTCATTGTCGGCGTAAATTCGCCATTCGGCCACTAGCTCCTCTTCAATCTGTGCGCGCACCGCGATGGGAGTCTGCCACCGATTCTCGGGCGACAAGCCGGCTTTGCCTTTGTAGGTGCCTTGAGCCACTCCGAGCAGCACTACGACGGGGCCGTCGGCATAATTCTCCTCGATCGCCAGCGCATAATCGGGGACCATGCCGAAATACCCGGCCCATCCTGTCCGCATCGCTTCCCGGCCTGCGACCGCGTTGCCGAGTGAGTCGATAAACCGGTGGTCGGTGGTCATCAACGCGGCCAGGGCACTGACATTCTGTCGATTGATGGCGCGCACAAACTCCATGGCTACACTGACAGCCGAGTCGCTCATGCGGGAATTGTACGGCCAATCAAAGCGAGGGGCGCGCTATCAACTTGGCGACGGAGCACCGGAGGCGGTCTGAGAATCAGGATGCTCGTGCTTGCCCGCGCCCATACCGAGAAGCGGCCCGGCAAGTGGAGCGAAGATGGCCATTACGATCATCGGCAGACCGAAAACAACCCCCAAACCCGTAAGGCAGAGCATAATTCCCACGATGAGCAGGAGGGGCGTCGCGATGAGGCCGAGATAAAGCCCGCTGAACGCGCCGGTTACCGGCGCCTTTTCTGCCGCCATGTGTTCGGCGGCGACTTCTGGCTTGGTTTCAAACTTGGAGACACGAGCGCCGCAGCGGGCGCAAAAGATGGCAGGCGAGGCCAGGTGTTCGCCGCACTGCGTACAGAGGTCGGTCATGGTAACCCTCCCCGTTTCGGAAAGTCATGTTACTCCGGTGGGGAGGGCGAGGATGTGAGCGGGGTCACGGGTGGATGGTCCGATCGATTCCGTGGGGTGGGGGGCACCGCCTACAATGGGGCTTGAGAATTTTCTGCGAGGGGAATTGAGATGCCGCTTTCTGGAGAAGCTATTCGGTTGATGAACTACATTGACGATGTTTCGGTAACGCTGCGCCGCGTACTGGCGTTCATTCCCACCCTTTCGGCGGAAGAGCGGGCGCGGGTATCGGACCACCTTCGCGCATCGAAGCCGAATGCGGAGGATGTTGCGAAGGCGCTCGAGGCGGAATGAAGACCAATGGCCGAGGCTTGGTTTAGGGCCATTTATCCATATCGGAAAGATATGAATCAGCCCGATCCATATTGAAAACGTTAGGCATCATCGGAGCTGGCCCGCTGGGTCGCTGGCTGGCGCTTGAAGCGGCGCGTGCGGGGTATCGCGTGCTGCTCGAAGATGTGATGCCGGCGAATCTGCATCATGCGGAGGAATACATCCGGAAGGAACTGGGGCCGGAAGCGCTCGGGGCTTCGCCGGTGCCCATTGAGTTTGTGTCGACGGTTGAGGATGCCGTGCGAGACGCCGATCTGGCCATTGACTGCGTTCCGGACGAGTTAGAGTCGAAACTGGAGATTCTCTGGCTGCTGGACCGGATGGCGCCTCCCCGCACGGTGCTGGCCACCCCAACGACGCGGCTGTCGATTGCCGATCTGGCAGGATGCACGTATCGAGCCGATCGATGTGTGGGAATTGCCATTGATCCGCGGTATTTTGCCCGTCTCGCCGAACGAGGAACGGGCGGCCCGCTCGTGCTTCGGACAATCGATCGAACCATGCCGGAGGCCCTGAAGCTGGTACAGACATTCTGGGAGCAATTGGGAATCGGTGTGACGGTCGAAGTCAGCTCCTAGCTCTCAAAAAACAGAAGCAAATCTCGCGTCTCTTAGAAAGGCTCTTTGCCTGGGAAGGTCTCGGTTTTCAAGGACCCATCGCGTTGCTTGATGAGCATCTGCACCTTGCCCTCCGCGGCGTCGAGTTCCTGCTTGCAGACAGCGGAGAGTCCCACACCCTCTTCAAACAGCTTCAGAGATTCTTCGAGCGGGAGATCGCCCTTTTCCAGCTGATCGACGATGAATTCGAGCTTTTTCAGGGACTCTTCGAAGGTGGGCATTCGCTACTCCGCGGTGACTTTCTGAGGCAGGACAGACGAGATGACTTCGGCAGCGGCGTTGTAGCGGCCAAAAGGCGCACTGACCTGGATGCCCTGGACGTAGGGGCGCACGGCCTCGAGCATCTCCTGGGCAATGGCGATGCCTTCCCTGCTGGCGGCTTCGGGTGTGTCGGCCTGGGCCATGCGCAGCATGATTTCCTCAGGCATGGAGACGCGCAGGTCATTCTTCATGAATTCGGCGTTGCGCAGGCTGGTAAGAGGCCAGATGCCGGCGATGACGGGGATGCGGTATTCGCTGATGCGCTCGAGGAAACTTTCGAGGAGACGGAGGTCGAAGACGGGCTGCGTGATGGCGTATTCGGCGCCCGCCTCCACTTTGAATTTGAAGCGGCGCAGTTCGTGTTCGATGTCGGGAACGCCGGGATTGGCGGCGATGCCGATGGTGAAGTTGGTGCTGGCGCCGATGGAGTTGGAGCCGATGTCGAGGCCGTGATTGAGCCGGCGTACCATGTTGACCAGCCCGATGGAATCGACGTCGAAAACGGCTGTGGCGTCAGGATAGTTGCCGAGTTTGGGAGGGTCGCCGGTAAGGCAGAGGATGTTACGCAGGCCGATGGACGAGGCCCCCAGGAGGTCGGACTGGATGCTGAGGATGTTGCGGTCGCGGCAGGTGTAGTGAAGCACCGTGTCGATGCTGGTGTGCTGCTGTATCTGAATGGAAAGGCTCTGGCCACTCATGCGGGCGGAAGCGCGCGGTGAATCGGGCACGTTGATGCCGTGGACACCGAGAGAGGCGAGCAGGCGCGCGCCTTCAATCTCCTTATGGCAGTCGATGCCGCGCGGAGGCACAATTTCGACCAGCGTGACGAATTGCTTGTCGGCGATCAGGGCGCCGATCCGGGAGCGCTCGCGGAGAGGTGCGGGGGGCGTTTCGCTGTTGATGGTGACGACGATCTCGCCTTCCACAACCTGGGCCTGCGAGTCGATGGCGCGCATGGCGGAACGCATGGCGCGAATGTGGTTGGGGGTGGTGCCACAGCATCCGCCCACGATTTGTGCACCTGCGGCGATGGCCTTGCGGGCGAAGCTGGCCATGTATTCCGGCGAGCAGAGATAGATGTTGCGGCCCTCGATAGCTCGGGGCAAACCGGCGTTGGGCATGGCCGCGATGGGTAGCGTGGTGGCGCCGCGCATGGCTTCAATCGCGGTGAGAACGGTGGCGGGGCCGGAGGAACAATTGACGCCGACCGCATCGGCGCCTGATTCGCTGAGAACCGCAGCGGCGTGGGCAGGCGAGGAGCCGTCGAGGCAGTTGCTTTCGTCATCGACGGTGACCATGGCGAGGACGGGAATCTCGGGAGCGGCTTCCTGGGCGGCCAGCAGGGCTTGCCGGGCTTCATTGAGGGCTGGCATGGTTTCGACGATGAGAAGGTCGACGCCGGCGTTCCGGAGAGCGGTGATCTGCTCAACGAAAGCGGCGCGGGCTTCGTCAAGGCCGGTCTTGCCAAGGGGCTCCAGACGAACACCGAGAGGGCCAATGGAGCCGGCTACCCAGGCTTCACCGGCCTGCTTCTCCTTGAGGTGATTGACCGCCTGGCGGGCGATCTGAACTCCCGCAGTGTTGATCTCAGCGACTTTGCCGGCCAGGCCGTGGCGGGCGAGGCGGAAGCGATTGGCGCCGAAGGTGTTGGTCTCCAGAATCTCCGCGCCGGCCTGGAGGTATTCCTCATGTACGGAGAGAATCAGCCCCGGATCGGAGAGATTGAGCTCGTCGTAGCACCTGTTGATGAAGATTCCCCGCGCGTAAAGCACGGTGCCCATGGCGCCATCGGCAAGCATGGGGCGGTCGCCAAAGATGTCAACGAAGGACGGCATTCTGCCTTCATGCTATCGCACTTGACCGTTGCGGGCGGGAGTTCGCAGGGGCAGCGGGAACAAGCGGGGGCGCTGGTTGCTTTGTTATACTTCGGGAGTCAAACGCATTGTCACGCGGCAACACCAGGAAGGGTACGCTCTCTTCTGTTGCAATGCGGGTCGCCGCTGCTGGGAGCCGCGTCGATCTGAGATTTCAGGCAGGGATTGCAGTATCTGATTTTGCGTTCGAAGCAGATTGGATGGGGGTATTTGCCCCTTTTGGTTGACCGCGGCCGCACTTCAAATCGCGGCATGCCGCACACTCCGTCGAGGTAAGGGATTTTGAAGAAGAGCAGTCTTTGGTTGAGCGCCCTCGGGGCACTCGGGATCGCCGTTGCACTGGCGGGATGTGGACAGACGTACTACTTCGCGGGCCGCTCGCTTCCGCCGAGCGGCATCACGAATCGTGTGGTTGTGGCGATTCAGAATGCCAGCCTCGGCAGCCGGGGTGCACTGGAGATCATGGATGCGTATTACGACATCCGCTACAAATTCGATAATCCGGCCGTGACGTATTCGATTTCGGGCTATTCGGGAGCGCTGCCGATCACGATCCAGAATATGCCGGAAGAGCAGATTGGGGCCGTTTATGGAGCGGGCGACGGCAGCTTTGTGCTGGCTAACTATCAGAAAGAGAGCACCACGGGGGCCGAAAAGGGTCTCAACGGGAATTCTTCGAGCGTGTTCATTACGCGCAATCAGGGCTTTATCTTTGCCGCGAGCCAGGTCAGCCACGTTGTGACGGTTGTGGACAACACCGCCGGAACTTCGTTTGGGCTGAACCTGCCGGGTGTGTACCGGGTGAGCGTAAATCCAGGTGGATCGGCAGCGCTGGCGTTCGTGGAAAACTCGAATTACGCTTACTACCCGGTAAAGCTGAACACCTCGCAGACGCTGTCGTACTCAGGCGGACCGACCACGTGGCCGAAGGCAGCGGTGGATTGCGAGCCGCAAAATGCGCCGGGGTGGTGTTTGTTTCAGGTGCAAAGCCCCGATGCGACCGACTCGACCGGGACCGCGTATGGAGCGCCGCTGGCATTTGACCGGCCGGTCAAGGCGGTGTTCTCCAACGATGGCGGAACGGCTTACGTGCTGAATTGCGGCGCCGAGTGCGGAGGTACAACGTCTTCTGTGTCGCTGCTCCCTGTGGCGCCCATGATTTTTACGCCAAATCAGAAATCGGGGCAGCTGCCATCGACCGGCACGATGACCACCATCGCCGTCCCCGGCGGAGCCAGCAACGCGCTGATCGACAGCGCCACGATGTACATTGTGGGGCAGCAGTTGTTGCCAGACGGGTTGTTCACCGGGAACTTGACGGTGATGAACCTGAACACTAATGTCGCCGGCACCCCAATCTCGATCAGCGACGGCGCACCAGGCGCTTTGAGCCGCATGATTGAGGCCGACGACAGCACTCTGTGGATCGGCATGACCAAGTGCACGAATGGGGAGCGCTACGCGAAGGGCCAAAACTACGGCTGCCTGACGATGTACAACACATCAACCGGAACGGTATCGATGATTGAGCCGTATCAGGGCGACGCCACTGGCATTGCCGCCGTGACAAGCCTGCACAAGGTGTACGTAGCCCAAGGCGGGCAGGTCTACGTGTTCTCCACCAAGGATGGCACAGCGCTGAATAACCAGTATGTGACGGTGACAGGCACGGCCTACGACGTCGCGTACATGGATGGCCTGAGCGACGCCAACAACACCGTCTATTAGGAATTGCGAGGACTGGCGTGGCTGCGGATTCAATTGCGGACGTGCTGGCCATTGCCGCGCATCGTGATGACGTTGAGCAAACCTGCGGGGGCACACTCCTGCGAAGCGCGGCGCGGGGTTTGCGGACCGCCATTCTGGATCTGACCCAGGGCGAATCGGGGACGCGGGGCACAGCGGCGGACCGTGCCCGCGAAGCCGACGAGGCAGCTCGGTTGCTGGGAGTAAGCTGGCGGCAGGCGCTCGACCTGCCCGACGGAGCAATCGCAAACACCCTTGAAAACAGAACCAAGATTGTACGCGTGCTGCGCGATGGTGCGGCCGCGCGTGGTGATACTGCCCTACTGGCAGGCGCGGCATCCCGACCATGCGATCGTGGCTTCGCTCGGATACGAGGCTTGCTTCCTTTCCGGATTGGCAAAAATAGAAACCGACTCGCCTCCGCACCGACCGTTCAAGATCGTTTACGCGAGCCTCTACGCGGACGTGCGGCCGAGTTTCATTGTTGACATCACGCCGTTCATCGAGCAGCGCCATGCTGCTTTGTTAGCGTATCGCTCGCAGTATGCGGATCAGGCCGCGGGTGGAGGGTTATTCGTCCCGGAAGGAGAGATTCGCGAGCGCACCTTCGCCGAAGCGCGGCACTACGGACTGCTTGCGGGCGTGCTGTACGGTGAGCCATTCGTGCAAAAGGAAGTAGGACTGGTGGACGACCTGACCCTGTTGCCGGTGCAGTCACTCTGAGCGGGGCCACGAGACCGGCCTCCTTCACATTTTGCGCGAGCCGGCATCCTCCGCGATTGCCGCACCCAGGAAAGCATGGCGCATCCGCTTGCCGGAAGACTGCCACCGGCGCACCACTTCATAGACGATCGCGGTGGCGTAGGTGACCGCGATCCACACCATGACTTCTTCCAGCGGCAGACGGCTCCACGCGGTGATGTAAATACCAAGCATCCGCGCGTCCTGAAATCCCCACCAGCCGTAGGGAAGAGCGAGCGTGGCCTCCCAAAGCAGGCTCATCAACAAAATAAAAAACAAGGTCAGGCTCAAAGCGCGCCAGTTGATGACTGGCTGCGCCGAGGGCAGGAGCATCGCTGACGGACCGAGCGCTCCCGCGACCAGAAAGATGAAGTAGCCCGGGAAGCCGGGCGCCGCAACGAAGAACTTGCGGAAGAGAATTGCGCCGGCAATCAGAACAATGCCGAGAATCAGCGACAGCGGGTGGAACCGCAGGAGTCGCTCGAAATTCGTTCGCTGTGCGGAGTCAACGGGGATGCTGTAGGCAGAGAGCCAGTATTCATCGAGCCAGATGTAGAGAAGCAGCACGGCCACGAATCCAGTGAAGTAGAAGAGATACTCCTCGACAGGGACACCGCCGCCGATCGCGGGAGCCTGGATGCGCAGCGTTGCGTCAGGATTTGGAAAGGTGAAGAACGAGTGCGCGAAGAAGAAGTCAAGACACGCCCCGAGTGGAAAAAGGATGGCGATGGTGCGAATGGAGGACTTCTTCGAAATCTTGAGGTGCTCCGAGGGAACCAGCCAGAACAGAATGACCAGGATGGGAACGATAAACAGGAGCAGGCTGATCGTATATCCAAAGGGCGATGAAGAGGCGATGGGGCCGGGGATCTGCGGAGACACCCGCACGGTGTGCAGGGTGAACGCTGCAGGCAGGCTCAACATGACGAGCATGGCGAGCACGATCAGAAAGCTGGTGCGCGGTGAGGTTGGGGGCATGCGGCATCTCCCGGCGAGTAGTGCGGGAACTATAGCAATTCAGTCGATTGGGACGAAACAAATTTATAGCAGACGCATTGAGGCGGCCCACCCTCCCACAAGGAGTGGACCGCCTCGTTGCATTCCGGGGTTTTGCGCGCCGGAAGCTTGTAATGATCTTCAGAAGAGCGATGCCTGCTAGAGCGTGCGCTTGAAAAGCGGTGTGGCAATGAACAATGTTCCGAAGCCAAAGAGGAACAGGAAGGCGAGGTCCGTCTGGATGGAGACGAAACCGCCATCTTTGAGAAGAATCGACTTGAAGCCGTGAATCGCGTAGCTGAAGGGGTCAACGGCTGCGATGGCGCGGAGCCATCCAGGAAATTGAGCAACTGGGGAAATGGCGCCGGACGGGAAAAAGAGCAGGGTGTTGAGGACGCCGAACATGGCGCGGGGCACCAGCGGATCGTCGACGCGCACCATCATCAGAAACATCATGCCGTTAAATGCAATCGACGTCCCGAGGATGAGCAGGAAGAGATTGAGGATGGCATCAGGATGAAAGATGACGCCGAGGCCGGCCATGAGCGAACCGATGACCGTGAGGGAGATGCCGGAGAGCACCGCTTTGATGGCGCCGGCGACGTTCAGGCCCATCACCAGTTCGAGCTTGCTGATGGGAGTAACCAGATACCCCTCATGCACGCCACGCGCCTTGTCATCGATGTAGAGCATGCCGCCCCCAATCATGACGGAGATGTACATGGCGAGCGCGATGGAACCAGCGAGCAGGTACTTCATGTACTCGACGTAGGGGTAGATCTCGACGATGCGAAGGGCCGTGTTTTTGACAATACGGTCGGGTATGACCGGCTGGTTGAGCGCGTCAACGAGCGACTGCATTTCGCTTTCGATGGCGCCGCTCATGATCTGGTCGGTGTTGTCGACGATGAGCCCGATGCGAGCTGCGTCCTTCGCGTAGACGCGACGGCTGAACTGCGGAGGGATGATGACTGCTGCGTCGACTCTCCCTGTGCGCACGTCTTCACGCGCCTGGCGCTCGTCGTTATAAGGGATGGTCTTGAACGTATCGACGTTAACCGCGATGGAATCGAAGGCCTCTTTTACTTTGACAGCCTGAGGGCCATGGTCCTCGTCGACCACGGCAACCTTCGCGCCCTGGATGTGGCCGCCCAGGGCGTGACCGAGGATAATGAGCTGCACGATGGGCAGCATCATCGACATGATCATGAGCACCGGCGAGCGAAAGAACTTGCGCAGTTCTCGCTCGATGATGGCGAACATTCTGTTCATGGCTGTGCTCCTGGACGCGGCGGCATCATGAAGACCGACTTGACCTGCTCATCGCGAAGCTGGCGGCCGGTGTAGTGGACAAAGACGTCGTCAAGCGAGGTGTTCTGCACGCTGAGCGAGGTGAGTTGCTCGCCAAGGCCGGCAGCGAGTTCGACGAGTTGCGTGGTGGTCTGCGAGCCGTTGGAGGTAAGGACGCGATAGAAGCCCGCCGATTGCGATTGCACATCGGTGACACCGGGTAGCGCGAGAAGTCGCGACTTCCACTCGTCGTCTTCGCGATTGAATTGCACTTCGACTACGTTGGAGCCGGGCACGCTCTGTTTCAGTTCGATCGGCGTTCCCAGGGCGACGAGTGTGCCATGATCGACGATGGCGATGCGATCGCAGAGGCGGTCGGCTTCTTCCATGTAATGGGTGGTGAGCAACATGGTGAGATTTCGCCGCTTCTTCAGGTTGTTGAGCATCTCCCACACCGCGATGCGCGAAACCGGGTCGAGGCCGGTGGTGGGCTCATCGAGGAAAAAGATGCGTGGGTCGTGGACAAGGCCCCTGGCGATCTCGAGCCGGCGACGCATACCGCCGGACAGCGTTTTGGTTTGCGCGCCACGCCATTTGGTCAGGTCCACGGCCTCCAAAACTTCGGCGATGTTCTTCTCCCGTTGCGCGCGCGGCACCGAGTAAAGCTTGGCGTAGATGCTTAGATTCTCTTCAACGGTGAGATCCTGATCGCTGGTAAGGGCCTGGGGAATTACGCCGATCATGTTGCGCACGGCATTGGGCTCCTTCACCACGTCATGTCCGCCGACCAGGGCACGTCCGGAGGTGACCGGAATGAGCGTGGTCATCATGCGAATGAGCGTGCTCTTCCCTGCCCCGTTGGGACCGAGGAGGCCGAAGATCTCGCCCTCCGCAACTTCGAAGTTGACGCCCTTCACCGCCTCAAAGTCGCCGTATTTCTTGACGATATTCTCGACTTTGATGGCCGCGGTCTGGGCGCCGTTCTGCGCAGGCGATGGAGTGCTGGCCGGCGCTTTCATTGCTTCACCAGTTTGCTTTTTGGGATATAGACGTCAGCCGTCATGCCGGGCACGAACTTCTCGCCCGCGTTGGCAATGAGCAGCTTGAGGCGGATGGTCTTGATGTCCCGTTTGCGGCCGCCGTTGATGTCGCGCTGCGTGGCGAAATCGGCTTCGGCGGATTTGGCGATCACCTTGCCCTCTACACTCGCCCCGCTGGGCAGCACCACCCGGAGTTGGTCTCCAAGTTGAACCGCGTCGGCTTGCGTCTCGGGCAGGGGCGCGTAGACCCAAGTCTGGCTAAGATCCATGATGGTCACGATGGGCGTGCCGGCGGCCACCACTTCGCCTTGGCGCGCGGCCCACACGTCCACCTTGCCCGTCACCGGCGTGAAGACTTTTGAGTATCCGATTTCGACCGAGGCCTGCCTGGCGAGTGCTTTAGAATTCTGCACCTGCTCGCGGGTCGAAGCCACGGTGCGGGCGGCGGCATTGGCCTGCAGTTCGTGCGCTCGGGCCTGCTTCAGTGAGGCTTCCGCGGCCGCAATATTTTCCTTGGCCGACGCCACGGCCGCTTCGTCAGCATTAAGGCTGGCCTGTGAGACTTCGCTGGCTTGGGTGCTCATGATGCCCTGCTTGGCCAGGGCGACGGTTCGCTGCGTGTCGGCCTGCTGCTTGGCAAGATTCGCCTGTGCTTCAGCGAGGGCGGACTGTGCTGCCCGAACCTGCGCCTCGGCATTCACCACCTGGCTGGACGTTTCCCCTTGCGTCTGACGCTCGGTTTCAATGGTCTCGTTCAGCTTTTGCTGGTTGCTGGCCACGGTAGCCTCGGCGGCCGCGCGAGCGGCGGCGAGGTCGTCGCTCTCAATGGTGGCGATCAGCTCGCCCGCAGTCACCTGCTGGCCTTCCTGAACAAGGAGCGATTGGATCCGGCCGGGAATCTTGGCGCTCACCAGCACCTCATTGGCGTCGACGGTGCCAATCAGGTGCAGGTCACCTGACGTACGGGCCGTAAGTAGATACCAAATCAGCGAGCCCACCGTCAGCAGGCCAAGAATCATGAAGACTCGATTGCGCGCGTTCACACGTTCCTCCCGAACTTGAGCCGATCCCCTTCGATGACGGGCATCGGGGTGTCGGCAAACACCTTTGCGGCGAGGTCCGCGCCGTGTTGCCGATCTTTGAAGAGTGCTTGACCAAGGAATTCGACGACCGATTTCCGCCGTGCCGCCAACGCCTCGACAGTGAGCGGATCGTCGCCCGTAACCAGGCGCCAGATGGGGGCGCTCAGGAAATAAAAGACATTGGCGCCAAGAGATGCCAATTGGATTTGCATCCAATCTGCTTCGATCAATTCGCCGGACTCGATGCCCTCGCGCACCATGGAGCGGTACATGATGAGGGTTGGCTCGAAGACCCTCTTAACGAGAAGCGGCAGTACACCCGACTCGCCTTTGTGCAGGCGGATCATCTCCTGCTGCATCAGGCTCTGGAACTCCTGTTGGCCGACAATGCGATCGAAATGATTGAGCGCCGAGCGCAGAACCCTTTCGCCAGGGCTCGCTTCTCTCAGGAAGACCGCCATGGTGCTGTCCCTGACCTTCGATGCGATCATCTCCAGGGCGGCGAGGTAGAGCTTCTCTTTGCTGTCGAAGTAATAGTAAAGAAGGGCTTTATTGACGCCGGCGGCGGCGGCGATGCCCTCTGTGCGCGCCCCCGCGAGCCCATGAAGGGCGAATTCCCTCAAGGCAGCGTCGAGGATGCGGCCTCGAGTTTCTGCCGAACGTTCGGAACCGGAAGTCGATGGAGGAGTCATGAAATTAACTAACTGGTTAGTAAATTACCCCGGACATGGAAAGAATGCAAGAAAAATCTAGAAGAAGGAAGAGACGGCGGGAAACGGGCCGTCTTACGGGGGTCTAGAAAAGCCTGGGACGGTCTCGCAGTTCGTCTTACAGCGTCTTACGGCAGGTAAAGCGGTAACATTTCCGTCTGGCTCACACCCGTAAGTCTGCGACTCGGATTCACGATTTGTCTGCCGGATCGAACGTTTCATCCACTAGATTCGGCCCCCTGTCCGAAACAACGCGCGGCGTAGAACCGAGCCGGGCTACCTTCCCCTCAGAGCAAAGAGCTCTCGAAGGAAAGGTCGCCCATGCAATCAACCGACTCGCTTGTGAGCGTTGAAAACGTTAGCCGCGTTTTCGCCATGGACCATAGCGGCGTGAAAGCGCTGGATGCGGTCAACCTGCGCGTGGAAGCCGGAGAGTTCCTGGCCATCTCCGGGCCAAGCGGCAGCGGCAAATCTACCCTTCTAAACCTGATCGGCTGTATCGATCGCCCGACCAGCGGACGCATTCTCATTGACGGAACGGACATAACCACGTTGAGCGCGGCGCGCGCCACGGAGTTGCGCCGCGCGAAGATCGGGTTTGTCTTTCAGACCTTCAACCTGATTCCTGTGTTCACGGCCAGCGAGAACGTGGAATACCCATTGCTGATCCAGCAGATCAGCGCCAAGGAACGGCGCAAGCGAGTCGCAGAGGCACTGGAGAGCGTAGGGCTCACGGCGCGCGCAAACCAGCGCCCCGACCTGCTGAGCGGTGGAGAACGGCAGCGTGTCGCCGTGGCGCGAGCCATCGTTCACCGCCCCGCCCTGGTGCTGGCGGACGAACCCACGGCGAACCTCGATACGCGCAACGCCACGCAATTGATCGACCTGATGCGCGATCTGAATCGCAGCCTCGGTCTCACATTCATCTTCTCGACGCACGACCAGCGCCTGCTGGAGCACACACCGCGCATCGTGCGCCTGACCGACGGACGGATCGTTTCCGATCTTCAAGGAGAAAGCCATGGGCAAGTTCTTGCTGCTTGCGTTTCGTAATGTGTTCCGCAATCGGCGGCGCACGCTGATGACGCTGCTGATGGTGGGCGGCGGTGTCGCTGGATTGTTGCTGGTGGGCGGGTTCTTCGCCTTCATGTTTCGCGGATTGCGCGAGAGCACCATTCGCAATGGACTGGGACACATCCAGATTTTCACGGCGGAGCACTTCAGCCGCGACGATGTGCACGTTCTCGACACCGGCATTGCGAATTGGCAGCAGGTGGAACAGCGGGTGCGCCTGGTTGATCACGTGCGTGGCGTCGCTCCGCGCATCGAGTTCTATGGAATGCTGTCGAACGGCGTCAAGTCCTCGGTCTTCATGGGCAGCGCAGTCGATCCGCATATCGAACGCACTATGGGCTTCAGCCCCAACCTCACCACGGGCCGCGATCTGAATATCACGAACGATGGCGAGGTAGAGGCGCTGATCGGCACTGGCGTTGCCCGTTCCATGAGCGTGAAGGTTGGCGACGGGCTCACCATCCTCGCAGTAACCGCCGATGGAGCGTTGAACGGAATCGACGTACAGATTGTGGGGATCGTCAACACCGGGTTCAAGGACCTGGACGACCGCTATCTCAGGATTACGTTGCCCTCGGCACAACGGCTGCTGCAAAGCCATCGTGTGACAAACGTGGTGGTCGGCCTGGATCGGACTGAAAATACCGACGCGGTGGCCGCAGCCCTTGCGCCGCGCCTGCTCGGGTTGCCGCAGCAGATGACGATGAAGAAGTGGATCGACCTCGCGGCCTACTACAAACAGGTGCGCACACTGTTCAGCGGAATCTTCGTATTCCTCGGCGTAATAGTCTTCTTCATGGTGCTCATGGCCAGCGTAAACACCTTGCTGATGGCCATGTTTGAACGCACACGCGAGATCGGCACCATGCTTGCGATGGGCACGCCTCGTGGATGGGTCATCGTGCTTTTCGTCGTCGAGGCGGCCTTGACGGGATTACTGGGAGCCACGGTCGGCCTCATCGGCGGCAACCTGCTGGGAATGGCGCTCAATGCGTCCGGCCTCCATCTGCCACCCCCTCCGGGAAGCAACGTTCCCATGATGTTCAAGGTGCTCCACGTGCCGGGAATCATGGTTGGCTCAGCTGCAATGGTCATGATCTCGCTGGCACTTGCATCGATTCTTCCCGCGATCCGCGCATCGCGGATGCGGATAGCGGAGGCGCTCGCCCATGTCTAATGTGAATTGCATTCTACGCAGCTTGCTTCTGATCTTGCTGGTCGCGTTCCTCGTAACGTGCGCGTTGGTTTGCCACGCGGCGCCTGCCGCGGCAGGATCGGCTGCCGTGCCTGATGTTGCGGACCTTCTCAAGCGTTCTGACGCTTATCGCAACGGGTGGCCTTCGTTCACCACGCACGTGAAGATCACTAACTTCGAAGCGGGAAAACCCGATGAAGAAAAGCTCTACGAAGTGTCGCAGAAGGGCACGGACAAAACCTACGTGGAATTCATGAGCCCGCGCGAAAAAGGGCGGCACCTTCTGATGCTGGGGGACGACATGTGGGTCTATCTTCCCGACACCAGCAGGCCGGTCCGCATCACGCCGCTGGAGCGACTGAGCGGCGACGCCTCAAATGGTGACGTGGCTCGAACGAACTACTCGGCGGATTACACGCCCAAGTACCTTCGCAGCGAGAAGGTGGGCTCCGACGAATGCTATGTGCTCGAACTGACAGCAAAGCGTAAGGGCGCCACCTACCAGCGCATTCTCTACTGGGTACGAATGATGGACGCACGTCCCGTTCGCGCGGAGTTTTACCTGACCTCAGGCAAACACATCAAGTCCGCGAGCTTTGACGAATACGCGAACTTTGATGGGCGACTGCTACTACATCGCCTCACCCTCTACGACGAGATCCGCCACAATTCGCACAGCGTATTGGAATATTCGGGATCCACGCCACATTCGCTGCCCGACAAGCTCTTTTACCAGGGTCGCTCGGACCGCTTCTAAAGGCCGTGCTTTGCAGAAACGGAACAATCAGATGAAGCGCATCCTCGCCATTCCGATCCTTCTCGCCCTGGGCACTACGGTGCTGTGCATTCACGCACAGGACACTTCGGTGCCCAGCGAGAAATCGCACGAGACGCGCTATGCGGTCGGCGTGATTGACGATGCGACCTTCTATAGAAACTTGCCCGCCCATGCTCCGGAAATTCTGAATCGCATGCTGTTTGAACCCTCATTAGGTGTGAAGATCAACAATCGCTATACATTTTCGACAAGCCTGATCGGTATAACGACAACGCAGTTTGACACGGCAACACAGGTTCTGGTCCGCGAGGCCTACAGCGGGCTCTCAGTCGGCGACTTCGATATCACCGCGGGGCGCAAGATGGTCCGCTGGGGAACGGGATACGCGTTCACGGCTGCCGGCGTGCTCGATCCCCCGCGGATACCAACCGATCCCTCCGACCGGCTCAATCTGAATGAAGGCCGCGACATGGTGAAAGCGGACTGGGTGCACGGAGTGCATGCAATCACCGTCGCCTGGTCGACGGCCGCGTTGGCGCGCGCCGGTTCGAATATGCGCGACACCACGGCCTTCCGGTATAACGTACTGGTACACGGATTCGATACAGGTTTGATCGCGGGCAACGATCGCGGGGGTGATTCGTTCGGCGCGCTCACTTTTACGCGGGTTCTGGGTCAGGCGTGGGAGTTGCACGGCGAGGGAGCATGGCGCGAGCATGCGGCGGTGGTTGCGGGAGCAAAGTTCACCATGAAAAGCGGCGTCACTTTCATTGGCGAGTTCTTCACGCCGCCGAATACTCCGTACTATCGCGACCAGGGCATATCGCCGCTGGCCGGCCGCCAAAACTACGCATTTCTAAACGCGGGCAAAACCCGCTTGCGCGAACTGCCGGGCTGGAAGGAGTGGGACTTGTCCGGCTCCATCGTGGCGAATCTCAACGATCGCAGCTATACCGGAGTGATCGACGTGAACCGCTGGTTTGGAAAGCACATTTCTGCGTATGTACATCTTGAGGTCCCATCGGGCAGCAAGAGGTCGGAGTACGGAGCGGCTCCATATTCCGCCGCAACCTCGCTCGGGTTACGGTTCCAGCTATGAACGATCGCGCAATCGACACCCGTTCCGGCGACACCGAGACAGCCGAGAACGACCTGCTGCGGCGCGTTATCCTGAGGTCGGTTCTCTTTTTGCCCGCTGTAGCAGCCTTCATCGTCCTGCTCTTCTTAACGATGGGTCATGCGCGCATCTCGCAGACGGGTTCACGGTTCATCGGTGCCCTCATCTACTCAGTGTTCATCGGCACCCCGTCGACGATCCTTCTTACCTGGATCAGCTTTCGCTGGACGCGACGCATGGGCAGGCTGGTTCTTGTGCCGCAAGCAGCGGTCCTCCTTCTGGCGGCCACACTTGGATCCCTTGCGGCGGCGGCGGTTTGCCAATGGGTCGGCTTCATAGGGTCTGATGGCTGGTGGCACGAGTTTCGCACATCCTATCCGTTCGCGGTTGTGATTACGCTTGTGGTGGGCATGAGCATGACCACCTACCAGACTGTCCGCCAGCAACTGCATTCGGCCACGCTCGAGCTGCGCTCCCAACAGGTTGAGCAGGAGCGGGCCTACAAACTGCTCGCCGAGGCCAGGCTTTCGTCGCTGGAGTCACGGCTTCAACCGCATTTCCTCTTCAACACCCTCAATTCGATCGCCGCCCTGATTCCCAGCAACCCTGAGCGTGCCGAAGTTACCGTGGAGAAGCTTGCGTCCCTGCTGCGGTTTTCGCTCGCAACCAACCTCACCGGTTTCGTGCCTCTGGCGCAGGAACTAAAATTTGTGCGCGACTATCTCGAGATCGAGTCGACGCGATTTGGCCCTCGTCTGATGTACGAAATCGATGTGCCTGCGACCCTGCTCGAGGTGAATACGCCCCCGATGGCACTGCAATCACTGGTAGAAAATGCCGTGAAGCACGTCGCTGCGCAGCGGCCTGAAGGGGTGCGGCTGCGTATCACGGGTCAGCTCCACAACGGCATCATGCGCCTTGAGGTAACGGACGATGGGCCAGGATTCTCGCTGGATGCGATCGCGCCGGAGCACGGACTTGGCAACCTGGTGGCGCGGCTTGAATTGCTCTACGCCGATCGCGGCAAGCTCTTTGTGACGCGGCGCGACACGTTGACCGTGGTTGGATTGGAATTCCCGGCGGAGGCATGATGACGGCAGAAGTTCCGCTGCGCGCGTATCTTGTCGACGACGAATCGCTGGCCATCGAGAGGCTTTCGCGATTGCTTGCAAAGTTCGAAGGGCTGCGCATCGCGGGCAGCGCTACCGATCCAGTGCGAGCGCTGGCAGAATTGCAGGGCCCCTCAGGGAAGTCAATTGACGTGCTCTTTCTGGATATCCAGATGCCGGGAATGAACGGGTTCGAACTACTCTCACGCCTTCCGGAACAGCCATTCGTCATCTTTACGACCGCCTACGATCAATACGCCCTCAAAGCCTTCGAAGTGAATTCCATCGACTATCTCCTCAAGCCGGTGGAGGCGGAGCAATTGGAGCGCGCTCTGCACAAACTCGAGCGGCTGCGCCCCGAGTCGAAGCCGGAATGGCAGCAGAGACCCGAACTCGCCTCGTTACTGCAGGAACTGGCAGGAAGCCTGCGTGGGGAGCGGCAGGAATTCCCGCGGCGTATCGCAACCCGGGTCGGTGAGCGCATCTCCCTCTTGGATCTCGATCAGGTCACCCACGTGATCGCAAGCGACAAGTTGACGTATGCGGTTGTTAACGGTCGCCAGCACTGTGTCGACCAGACCATCTCCGATCTGGAGCAGCGCCTAAACCCCGCGCACTTCCTGCGCATCCATCGCGCCGTGTTGGTGAACGTGGACTGGATCCAGGAGCTGAATTCGTGGTTCGGCGGCAAAGTGGTCGTCACGCTGAAAGACGCGCAGCACACGCAACTCACCGTGGCGCGTGACCGGGTCCGCGTTCTCAAATCGAGGCTGGGGATACAGGGAAGCTGAATTCTAGGCGAAGAAGCTGACCTGACGGTGCGGCGTCACCTGCCGGTCCGAATCGAGTGACAATTCATCGCCAGTCCGTTCGTCCCCTTCGACAAGTGCTTCGCCCTCGGACTCTTCATCCTCGAGGCCGCGTGCGGCTCTCTGCTGGCTGGGCGAGTAGGACTCGTCCTGATCCTGGCTGCGAAACTCGATAGCGAAGACACCGGAGAGATCCCGAGAAGAAGATGATGGCTTGACCATCGTGATGGGCCGAACTCCAACAATTGGTCCGATTTCCACGCTCTCCCTCCTGTTTGCCTGCAGGAGATATCGGCGGGGACAATATTTTCTTTAATGTTGCAGGGAGCAAATTGTCCGAATTCGGGACAGTCTTCCTGCAGCTATTCCTCGGGCGACTCGGCTGCCTTGCCGTGGGCACGGTTTCTGGCGAGACGAGCCAGGATGGCCAATTCGCGCAGGACCTGCTTGAGTGGCCGCGCCGGCGTGCCCCAAAGCACTGTGCCCGGCTTGAGTCCTGCGTTCGTCACGGTCTTTCCGCTCAACACACCGGCCTGGCCGCCAAGAATCACGCCCGGCCCCACGTGCGCATGATCGCCAATGCCCACCTGCCCGGCAATCACCGCGCCCTTCCCCACGGAACTGGAGCCGGAGATGCCGGTCAGCGCGACGAGGATGACGTCCTCCCCGATGTCGCAGTTATGACCAATGTGCACGAGGTTGTCGATCTTGGTGCCGCGCCGAATGCGTGTCTCGCCCAGCGCGCCGCGGTCGATGGTGGTGTTGGCGCCAATCTCCACTTCGTCTTCAACGCACAACGTGCCCTGCTGCGGAAACTGCGTGTACGCGCCGGTTGCGGGGTTGCGCACATAACCAAACCCGTCAGCCCCCAACACGGCTCCGGCGTGCACCATCACCCAATTGCCCAAAGTGGTTCCTGGATAGAGAACTGCGCGCGGGTAAACCTGGCAATACTCCCCGATGCGTACGCCGCGTCCGATCACGGCGCCGGCATCAATGCGCGTCCGCGCGCCGATGCGGGCGTCTTCCTCAATCACCGCGCAAGGTCCCACGCTGACGCCTTCTCCAAATTCAACGCCGGTGCTGATCACCGCGGAGGGATGGACTCCGGTGATCGGCTGCGCAGACCTTAGCAGCTTCGCAGCCCGGGCGAACCACAGCCGCGGTTGCGCAGACTCCACCACGCATTTTTCCGCTGGATACGAATCGAGCAACCCGGGCCGCAGCACAACCACACCTGCCCTGCTGGCGAGCGCTTCTGAAGCTGCCCGCAGATCCTCGGCAAACACCAGGTCATCTCGCGTCGCCGTCGCGGCCGAACTCACGCCGCGAAGCCGGTGGTCGGGGCTTCCATTCGCCAGCATGCCGCCGTGCCGTTCAATTAGTTCGCCGATTCTCATGCCCGCCTCGCTTCAGTAGAGCCCGGGTTCGCCCGACGGCCGCGTTTTCCAGCGCCGATGAATCCACAGCCACTGGTCAGGATAGCGGCGAATCCAGTTCTCCAGCACATCATTGCACTGCTGCGTCGCCGCCAGAATATCGCTCTCCACGTCCCCGGTCTTGATGAAACTCAATTCCGGCCCGAAGTGCAATACGTAGCGACGCTCCCTCTTTTCCCAGACGAGAAACCCGGGCAGCACCGCCGCACCGGTCTTGAGCGCCACGCGCGCAAGTCCAGAAGCCGTGCAGGCTTCAATCCCGAAGAAGCGCGCAAAGATACCTTGCGGCGGGGTCATGTTCGTATCCATCAGGATGCCGACCGCCTCACCGGCATGCATCGCAGTGAGCAGGCCACGGGCGAAGTCGTCCTTGTGCAGCACGCGATTCCCGCGCATGCAGCGGATGTTGTTCACGTACTCATCCAGATACCGGTTGTCGAGACGCCGAATCACCATCCCCATCGGATGCCCCATCAATGAGTGGTAGAAGCTCGATAGCTCCCAGGCGCCGAGATGCCCGGTGAGCACCAGCACCCCCTTGCCCCGGGACTCAGCAGCCAGGTAGTGTTCCAGCCCTTCGGTGCGAATCCAGTTGCTCGTGTTCTCCTGCGTATAGCGCTGCATGCGGCAGAACTCGACCAGCTGCCACCCAAGATTGCGAAAGACATTGCGAAGTATTTGCGCCCGTTCGGTGCGCGGTAGCTCGGGCATCGCCAGTTCAAGGTTGCGCTCGCCCACACGCCGCAGCCGGCCCAGAATCAAGTAAAGAATCGCGGTAAGAAGCCCCACAAGCGCGCGTGCCAGCGCGCGCGGCAAACGGCCCAGCGTCCGCGCCACGGCGATCACCAGCCAGTATTCGATCCTCTCCCGCATTTTCACCGGCAAAGGACAAGTGTAATGCGTGAAAGGAGCCAACCCGGACAGCCATCGGTGTCCCCGCGGCCGCAAAAGAACATGCGGCAGGCAAGCGCCCGCCGCGCGTCCCCTGCCCGATCCTTACTTATCGTGGCGTTTGGATTCCACAAAGTAATGCGCCACTGATTTGACGAAAGGGACGGCGCCCTGCGGCACTTCCACGTTGCCCTTGAGGATGGATTCAAACGGATGAGGTTGCCCGTAGTAAATCTCGGTATCGTCCTTGTTCTGACTCACTACCGTGCCATCCAGATCGATGCCGGCGAACAACCCCTTGCTGCGCGAGTAGGTGAGAAGCTCGGCGCCCATCTTCCAGTCGGTTGCTGCCTGGCCATTGCGCCCTACCGGTCCGGCGGACGCCGCGGCATCGCCGCCAATCTTGAACTTGTTCTTGAGCAGATCCTGAAAACCGTGATCGTTCACGGCCACCAGCACCAGGTCGGTCGACTGACCGCCAATCTGCAATCCCCACGACCCACCCGCCATACGGATAAACACGGGCGCGCTCCAGCCGTGCCCGGTGCGGCACGTAACCACGCCTTGCCCGTACTGCGCGCCGAAGACAAACGCGCCCTTGATCAGTCCGGGCACCACGCCCACGCAGGTGGCTTGCTCAAGAATGTTCATGGGAATGCTCCGGTCCCCGGCGCCCATGACCTGCTCCAGTACCGTCTTGGCGGCATCGACGCGATCCTGCAGATCTTCACGCGACGCTGCAAACGCCGCGCACGTGAAGGTCAGACATAGACTCACAGAAGCTATCCACTTCTTCATTCAACTTCCTCCATCCGCGCCTGGCGCGGGGGTGTTGCCTGTTCAGACGCGTTGAGACTGCGGAAGTCGCGCGGGCGAAGCCTCGATAACCGAGCCATGGAACCACAAGACTCAGCCTAATGCATCCCGGAACCGCGCGAACAAGGGGAATCAGTAGTCGCAACAGTCTTCAGGGCGCATGCAAGACGCAGGAGCCCCGTTTTCCGGTCTCAGGGACGGGGCCAGCGAGCCTCCACGGTAGTGCCGATACCGCCGCGAGGGCGAAAGACGCCTTTGACCACGGCCCACACCGGGTTGGTGGCCTTCACCACGTCCTCCAAAACCTGGTTGACGATATTCTCTTGAAAAATCCCCAGGTTCCGGTAACAGAAGAGGTACTCCTTCAGCGATTTGAGCTCGAGACACAGATCGCGCGGCATGTACCGGATTGTGAGTAAGCCGAAGTCCGGCAGACCCGTTTTGGGACATACGGACGTGAGTTCCGGGTCGTCAATCAGGATTTCGTAGCCCGGAAACTGGTTTTGCCAGGTCTCGATGTGCGGAAAGTTGAAATCGAGCCCGGCCTTGGCGTGATCGTCGGTATAGCGCCGCTCTGTTGCCATGCCTCCATTGTAAAGAAGGGTAACCATTAGACAAAACAGATACCTGGCCCAATATTTCGTGCGACCTCGAAGTTCATTTCGCGTCCGATATACTGACTCAGGTTGCATGAATGGCCAAAGAGAGCAAGGAACTTAACTGGCGCTGGGTGTGGATCGGCGCCGCCATCATTCTGGTTCTGGTTTTTCTGTCGGTACGGTCCCTCACGCGGGAACGTCTTCAGGTGCGCGCCGTGGAAGTGTCGCGGCAGCCGCTTGAAAGCACGGTAAGCACCAATGGGCGCGTTGAGCCCGAGGAAAACATCGAGATTCACAGCCCGTTAGCGACGACCATTAAGGCTGTGTACGTCCAGGCGGGCGATCAGGTGACCGCGGGAAAGCTCCTGCTGGTGATGGACGACATACAGGCGCGAGCCAGGGTCGCCTCGGCCCAGAGCGCGGTCAAGGCCGCGCAGGCAGCACTTGAGGCCGCAACGCACAACGGCACGCTGGAACAGCAACAGGCCTCGGCTGCCGAGGTTACGCGGGGACGCATCGATCGCGACCAGGCCCAGCGGGATCTGAACGCGCTGACCAAGCTGAACGCAACGGGAGCCGCCTCTTCCAGCGAAGTAGCGGCAGCGCGGCAGCGGCTAGATGCCGCTAACGCGTCGCTCGAGGCCTCGCAAACCAGCGCCAGTAATCGCTATTCGCCATCGGAGGTTGAACGCGCCCAGGCAGCCCTGAGTGATGCCGAAGCCGGCCTCGCGGCGGCGCGCGATATTGAAGCGAACACCACCAAGAGAGCGCCGATCGCGGGAACCGTCTACAACCTGAACGTGAAGGCGACCGACTTTGTGGAGGAGGGCAAGCTGCTGTTGCAAATGGCCGACCTCCACCGGGAGCTGGTGCGCGCCTACTTTGACGAGCCCGAGATCGGACTGCTGGCGGTGGGCCAACCCATCCTGATCAAGTGGGACGCGATGCAGGGACGCGTCTGGCACGGGCATATCCAACGCGTTCCCATCACCGTCACCACGTATGGAACGCGCAACGTGGGAGAGGTCCTGGTAAAGATTGATGACGACGATGGCCACCTGCTGCCCGATACCAATGTGACCGTCCAGGTCACAACATCCAGCGAGGCCAATGCTCTCAGCATTCCGCGGGAAGCGTTGCACGTGGAGAACGGCAAGGCCTTCGTATTTCGCGTAGTGGGAGACCAGCTGCACCGGACACCCGTCACCTACGGAACCATGAACCTTAACCAGGTCGCTATCCTCTCCGGTTTGAACGTAGGAGATTTGGTCGCGACCGGTGCAACCAGCGGGCAGCCGTTGCAGGAAGAGATGCCCGTCAAGGTGCTGCGTTGAGCGGGTCAGGAACATCGTTTCGCGGCACAGTCGTGCAGGCAGCGTTAGCTCTGGGGTGGGTGATGCTATCTCTGGCTTTGGCAGCGCATTCGCTTGCGCAAGCGGCAAATAACGGATTGGCGGAGGCAAACTCTGCGTTGCAGGCGGGCCAGGCGGACAGGGCGCTTTCCGTCCTTCAGTCCCTGCCCCAGAGTGAGGCGGCATCGGCACAGGCGCACAACATCAAGTGCCGCGTGCTTTTCACGCTCGAACAATTTGAACCGGCTGTACATGAATGCCAGCAGGCGGTCAATCTGGACGATCAGAACTCGATGCAGCATCTTTGGCTGGGGCGCGCTCTCGGTGAGTCCGCGGACAAGGCGTCCTTCGTGACCGCGTACGGGCTCGCTAAACGGGCGCGTTCGGAGTTCGAACGGGCCGTCGATCTGGACGCCCACAACGCCGAAGCCTTGGCGGACCTGGGTGAGTTTTACAGTGAGGCGCCGGGAGTCGTGGGCGGCGGCACGGACAAAGCAGCCGCCATTGCGGCCAGGCTGGATCACGTAGATCCAGCGCGGGCCCACGAGTTGCGGTCTGCCATTGCGCAGCAAAACCGGGATTTCGGCACCGCCGAGCGAGGAATTACGCCAGGCCATCGCGACAAGCCCGCATCCGGCTTTTCAGTGGATGAGGCTCGCGAGTTTCTTTCGCCGCTACAAGCGCTGGTCGGAGATGGAAAACGCCATCCAAAGCGGCCTCGCCGCCGCACAGCGCGACCGCCATGCGAGCGTGGCGCTGTTCAATGGGGCGTCAGTGCTCGTAAAAGCCAACCGGGATCCTGAATTGGCTCAGAGACTATTGCAGCAATATCTGGCCGCGCCGACGGGTACAGAGGAGGCACCCACTTTTGTGGCACATGTTTGGATGGCGCGCCTCAAGGCGCAATCGGGCGATACCGCGGCGGCCCGCGAGGAACGCGCGGAAGCGCTCGCGCTTGCCAATGGATACAAGCCTGCACAGGATCTGAAGTTCTAACGGAAATAAACTGTTGACGACGAGAATCTACTTACGACGTATCGCGCTTCGGCGCCTGCTATCCGCAGCGCTCCTTACAGCCCCTGCGGGCCTTGCGGCGCAGGTGTCGTTGGTCACAGTAGTCGACCTGGCGCAGCACAATAGCAGCGAAGTGAAGGTAGCCGAGGCGGATGTCGCGAAGGCAGAAGCAGTGCTCGCGGAGAGCAAGGATGTCGTCATTCCGTCATTGGCAGTCAGCACCGGAATCCCAGCCTTCCCCGAGGTAGGCTTCACCGGGCAGCCGCCCTCGGTGTGGAGCGCCACCGTGCAGTCCCTGGTATTCAGCATTCCTCAACGGCACTACGTCGACGCGGCGCGGGCCGGGCTTCAATCTGCCGCCTTGAACCTCAAAAATGCCCGCGAACAGGTCGCGCTCGAGGCTTCTGCCGCTTACGTCGAACTGGACGTGGTGGATCGCGAGATGGAAGCTGCCCATCAACAACAGGGCATGGTCGCTCGACTGGTGGAGATTGAACAACAACGTGCCGAAGCGGGCGTCGATCCGTTGAGCGAATTGTTGCAGGCGAAACTTACCGCAGCCAATCTGAAACTCGCTGAGTTGCACCTGCAGACTCGCTCCGCCACGCTGTCAAAACAACTTGCCGTCCTCACCGGCCTGCCGTCTGGGTCCATCGCGCCCGATCACGCGAGCATTCCAGAAATCCCTCAAATCAGGGGAGACCAGAAGGCGCGCACGCCGGCTGGCATTGTGGCCGCGCACCTTATCGCGGCATCAAAAATGCAACAGGCAGTGGGCGATCAGGACACGAACTACATGCCTCAGTTGAGCTTCTTCGCGCAGTACAACCGGAACACGACCATTCTCAACAACGTCAACCTCTACTTCGCCCATTCCCTGCCCGCCAATAACTTCGCATCGGGGTTCAACATACAAATACCGCTCTTCGACATGGGCCATCGTGCCAAGGGTCGTGAGTCCGCCGCCGACGCGCTGCGCGCCACCGCGGAGGCCGAGCAAGCCGACCGGCAAAGCGACATTCATATTGCGGAATTGACCGGCGCCTTGCGCGAATTGGACGCGCAGGCTGAAATCGCAGGGCTCAAGCAGCAGATCGCGGCCGATCAACTGAAGACTGTCCAGACGCAGCTTGAAAACGGCAACGGCGCCGGCTCCCGGAAGCGCTGCACAACTCTCTCCCCGCGCGGAACAATTGGCAAAAATCGACGAACGTCAGAAATTCGAAGAAGCGCAGGAAGCCGAACTCGGTCTTGCAAAGACTCGCCTGGAGTTGCTGCGCGCCCTGGGACACATGGAAGACTGGTTAAGCGAGTTGCACACAAAGTAAACAAGTTAGCCGCATCGAGGCGCCTGAAAGTTAGCCCGATGTTAAGATGGAAGGGATGCCTATGCCTTTGAAGACGCTGTTTCTGAACCCTCCCTCGTTTGAGAATTTCGACGGCGGCGCGAGCTCGCGCTGGCCGGCGACGCGCGAGATTGAGTCCTACTGGTACCCCGTCTGGCTGGCCTACCCCGCCGGCATGCTGGAGGGCTCGCGACTGCTCGACGCGCCTCCCGCATCACGTCTCGGCCGAGGAGACCATCAAGATCTGCAAGGACTACGAGTTCCTGGTCCTGTTCACCTCCACCGTGGGCTGGGAAGGCGATCAGCGCCTCGCCGAAGCCATCAAGGCGGCCAATCCCTCCATCCGCATCGCCTTCGTCGGACCTCCGGTGACCACCGATCCCGGACCGCGCCCTCAACGAGTGCTCCGCGCTCGACTTCATCTGCCGCCGCGAGTTCGATTATTCCGTCGTCGAGTTTGCCCAGGGCAAGCCGCTCAATGAGATTCTCGGCATCAGCTACAAGCAGGACGGCAAGATCATCCACAACCCCGACCGTCCGCAGGTGGAAGACCTGGACGCCATGCCGTGGGCCACCAAGATCTACAAGCGCGACATGGACGTGACGCGCTACAACGTGCCCTTCCTGCTGCACCCCTACATCGCGCTCTACTCCACGCGCGGCTGCCCGGCGCAGTGCACCTTCTGCCTGTGGCCGCAGACCCTCAGCGGACACGCGTGGCGCAAGCGCTCCACCGACGACGTGGCCGCCGAACTCAAGTGGGCCAAGCAGAACTTCCCCGAGGTAAAGGAGTTCTTCTTCGACGACGACACCTTCAACATCCAGAAGGTGCGCACCATCGAGCTCTGCGAAAAGCTCAAGCCCCTCGGCCTTACCTGGAGCTGCACCTCGCGCGTCACCACCGACCGCGAAACCCTGAAGGCCATGAAGGACGCCGGCTGCCGCCTGCTCATCGTCGGCTTTGAGTCCGGCGATCCGCAGATCCTCAAGAACATCAAGAAGGGCGCCACCGTTGAACGCGCGCGCGCCTTCGCCAAGGACTGCAACGACCTCGGCCTGGTGGTCCACGGCGACTTCATCCTCGGCCTGCCCGGCGAGACGAAGGAATCGATCCGCAACACCATCAACTTCGCCAAGAGCCTCGACGTCGAAACCATCCAGGTCTCGATCGCCCACGCCTATCCCGGCACCGAGTTCTACGACTTCGCCAAGAGCAACGGCTTCATCACCAACGAGAAGATGGAAGACGGAGGCGGCCACCAGATGGCGCACATCGAGTATCCCGGCCTTCCCGTCGACTACGTGATGGAGATGGTGCACCGCTTCTACGACGAGTACTACTTCCGCCCCAAGGCCGCGTTCCGCGTAGTCTGGAAGGCGATCGTCAACCGCGACGTGCCTCGCCTTTACGTGGAAGCCAAGGCCTTCCTCAAGCTTCGCGCAGAACGCAACAGGGCGGTCAAGGAAAAACGCAGCCGCCAGGCCGATCCCCCGGCAACCGTGGGCGCCGGCGCGTAAGCGCTCCTCAATCTTGTGAAGGGCGGCGCCATGCGTCCGCCCTTCTTTTCTTTGCACCAGAAGGAACCGCACGCATTCATGGCTCACCACAGTCTCACCGCGCGGCAGTACCTCGTCCTGGGCTCGTCGCACTCTGCGCGCCTCTCGGCGATACCTGCCTTTCGCGCGGCATGACGCACCTGCCGGCTATTTCACTGGCGCACCCCTCATCGTTGATCGTGGCAGTCTTTACCCCATGGATCGCAGCCGGCATCGCGCTGCTCATCGGGTTCTTCGCCAGTTACCTCACTGCGCTCTCCTGGGCCGACCTCACCTTTGTTCTTCCCGCAACCGCCTTTGGCAACGTCATCGTCGCACTTCTTTCGAAGTTCTGGCTGCATGAGCCCATCTCCCTCGAGCGCTGGGCCGGCATCGTGCTCATCACCGTAGGCGTTGGGTTCGTGGCCCATGGACCGTCGCTCACCGAGCGGCCCCAACCCCAGCTGCGGAGAACCACGACGAACAGCCCGTGACCGAACTGGAAGAGGAGCGTGTGCGATGATGCTTCCCGCCGCCTCGACCGGCCCCTGGGCCGCCGCCGCCATGATCGCCGCCATCGTGCTTTCGTCCACCACCGGCGAAGTACTCACCGCGGCCGCCATGAAATCCATCGGCGACCTCGATGAAATTCGCGCCCACTCGGGAATGAAAGGCGCCATCCGCGCTGTCGTCACGTGCCCGCTTTTCTTTGCCGGCGTCGGCTTTCTGGCGCTGGCATTCTTTGCCCTGCTCTTCGCGCTCAATCACCTCAACCTCAGCCTGGTAGCGCCCGCGTCGGCCTCCCTCACCCTGGTCACCAATGCGGTCGCCGGCAAGTTCTTCCTGCATGAGAATGTCGATCGTCGCCGTTGGACCGCGGCTGTACTCGTCTGCTTCGGCGTCTATCTCCTGGCGCACTGAAGCCGGAACTTTGCTAGTTGCCTGGCCGTCTGCCGTTGACGAGCCGCATCAGGCCCTTGGGCTTCAGATCAGGAACCAGAACCTTCCGCGGCTCCCCTGACGCGCCGCAGACAGCCTCCGCGGCAAGGTGTCCCGATCGCGCGGCACTCTCCATCGTCGAAGGCCATCCCGTCGCAGTCCAATCCCCTGCCAGAAACAGATTCGGCCACGGCGAGGCCGCATGCGGACGCGCCCCATCGATCCCCGGCGGCACTCCAAAGGTCGCCCGCATTTCCTTGATCAGCGCCGCCTTCTCCAACTTCGCACCCTTCACCGCTGGAAAGAATTCCTCCAGTTCGCGCAGCGCATGCCCGATCGCCTCTTCTCGCGAAAGCGCAGCGAACTCCCGCGATGCACTCACCACAAGCTCCACGTAGCTGCCGTTCAATTTGCGCCACGGCTGCAGCTTCCCCTTGTTGTAGAGCCAATGAATCTCGCGGTCCAGCAACACCGCGTGGTCGAGTTCCGTGATCTCGCGATCGAACCACAAGTGCACGCTGCAGATCGGCCAGTGCTCGTGCTGGCCAATTTGTTTTTCCAGCATCTCCGCGCCATCCGCGGCCGGCATGCTGGGCAGCAGTTTGCCCAGCCCATCAAACGGCAACGCAATAACCACGAAATCGGCCGTCAACAAGCCGGACCGCGTCGGGATCGTCCATTGACTCGTCTCTTCGTCCCACGTGAGCCCTTCCACGTTGGTATTGAACTGACACGCTCGATCCGCGCTGCTCCAGAAACTGCTGCGCGCCCGCATACAGTTCGCTCAGCGGGACGGAACTCATGCCCATGCTGCCCGCTTCGGCTGAATTCATAAAGAGCTCGCGAATCACCTTCGCCGCATAGTGCACCGCAATGTTGTCCACATCGGCATTCAGCGCACTGGCAATCACCAATCGCCAGAAGCGGTTCATCGCGCCTTCGGTCTGCCTGTGCCGCCGCAGCCAGTCGCCCAGCGACTCGTCCGAGGTATCCAACGCACCCGGCTTCATCATGGCCTGAAATGCGCGCCCCAGCGCAATCTTGTCCGCCAGGCTGAACGCGCTCGCAGCTCAGCAGGCTCGGCGTTCCATGCAACGGCGCCGGCAGGCTGACAGGACCAAGCCGGAACGGACCCAGGCGCGATCGCCTTCCGCCCGGTTCAATCATGGTCATGTCGGTGGTCCAGTGAATCTTGTCCGCAACGCCGATGCGCCGATAGAAACCAATCAGGTTAGTGCAACACCCGAACAGCACGTGCTGGCAGTTATCAATGACCTCCTCGACACCCGGATGCAGGTACGAAGAAGCCCGCCCGCCAAGATACCCCCTGCGCTCGATCAGTTGCACGCGGAAGCCGGCCTCGGCCAACGCTGAAGCCGCGCTCATGCCGGCGACACCGCCGCCGATCACCGCTGCGGACTGCCCTGGTTGTTCGCGCAAGTGTTCTTCCATTCGCCCCATCTGCCCGTCTCTACGACACCAGGCGCGCCCAGCCCATGCGCATCAGGCCCACCGCCAGAATCTCGAGCTTCTGAAACGTCGGCACGCTGATCCGGCGCGAGAACACATCATAGTCGGCCCGGCGAATGCGCCGCAGCAGCCCCTTGTAAATGCGGACCAGCACCCAAAGCGCCGGTCGGCTCTCGGCGTCAATCAGCGGCAGCAGCGCGGCCGCTGATCCATAAAAGCGCTCCGCACGCGCCGCAATCTCCGCCAGCAGCGCGCGTTCGCTTGCGGTCGGTGGCGTACCCGGCGCGCGGTGCAAAAGTTGTTCGACTGAAATGCCGTGCCGAGCGAGATCTTCAAGCGGCAGATACACACGATTGCGCTCCGCGTCCTCGGCCACATCGCGCAATATGTTGGTCAGCTGGAACGCGATGCCCGTCTCCTCCGCGAACGTCTCGGCGCGCGGATCGCTGTAGCCGAAGATCCGAATGCACACCAGTCCCACCACCGACGCCACCAGGTAGCAATAGCGATACAGATCATCGAACGTTGCGTAGGTATCAGGCGCATCGCCGGCGGTATTCTCCAGATCCATCGTGGTTCCGGAAACCAGCTCATCCAGAAGCCGCGTCGGAATCGCAAACCGCTGCACCGCATCGCGCACCGCCAGAAATACCAAATCGCTGGTATCGCTGCCCCGTTGAACCGCGTGCCATGCTGCCAGCCACGCAGTCCAGATCCCGGCGCCGTTCCTCGCGAGAGCGCGATTCGTCATCGGCCAGATCATCGGCCTTGCGCATGAATGCATAAATTGCGCAGATCGCATTGCGCCGCGGCTTGGGCAGCGCGACAAAAGCGTAGTAAAAGTTCTTGGCTTCGCGCTTGGCAATCGCGCGGCACGCGGCATACGCACGCTCAATCACAAATTCATCGGTCTGCACTGCCGTGGTCAAGCCGCCTTCCCCGCCGGCGGCCGCCCAAAACGCACGAAGGGAACAAACTTCCCGCATCAGTGCGCGCAATGCGAGTTGAATCTTGGTGCCCTTGCCGATCGCCGGACGGGCGCTGAGCACGTCGAAGTTCTGCCGCTCGATCGCGCGCAGAATCTCCAGGCCGCCCCGGCTGAATAAATCCAGATCGAGAGAGAGTTCGCGATCCACCATCCCGATCAACGGCATCCCCTGTTCAAAGAGTCGACGCGCAAAATCCACCTCATGGCGAAGCAGTGCGCGGAACTCGGCCGTGGGCCTGTTCTCCGCGATGACCGCCTCGCTCACGCCGAAGCGCTCCATGTCGTCGAGGGGAAGATAGATGCGCCCTTTCGCGTAGTCCACGCGCACGTCCTGCCAGAAATTCGCAAGTTGCAGCGCCGTACACGTCGCGTCTGACAAGCGAAACTTCTCTTCGCTCGCTTCCCCGCACGCATACAGAACCAGCCGTCCCACCGGGTTTGCCGAGTAGCGGCAATAGGCAAACACGTCCTGCATGGTCGGAAAGCGCGTGATGGTCTGGTCCCGGCGAAATGCCACCAGCAGATCCGCAAACGGTTCCTTCGGGATCGAGCAGGCGCGGATTGTCTCATGGAGCGCCACAAATACCGGATGTCGCGCGCGTCCTTCATAGCAGGCATCGAGTTCGCGTCCCCACAAGTCCAGCAGCGCCAGTGCGACCGCGGTGTCGCCTACCTCGTCTCCCAGATCGTCGGAGATGCGGCAATACGCGTAAATGGAATGAAAATGCGGCCGCAGCGCCTTGGGAAGAAACCACGACGCCACGTGGAAGTTCTCGTAATGCGATTCCGCAAGCTGCTTGCAATACGCGCGGGCCGCGTCCAGCGTCGGCGCCACGGCTGGAATGCGATACGCAGCCGGCAATGCGGCCCATCCCCGCTCGATCAATTGGTCGGTAGAAGGGTTCTCGGTCCCGCTTTGTGGTGTTGCCGTCGTCATGAGAGCCTTTACGGTACGATGGCCGTCTTGATCTCGCTGCTGCGATTCATCAACTTCTCAAACACGCGGTTCAATTCGTAGAGATGCGCGTGCCCCGTAATGAACGCGCCCGCCTGGAAGCGGCCGCCGGCGATCAGATCGAGCGCCTTGCGGCAGATTGCCGGCGTGTGATGGAACGTGGCGCGCAGCGTGATGTCGCTATAGTGAATACGATTGGTATCGAGCGTCACCTGCGTGCCCACGGCACATCCACCGAAGAAGTTGACCGTGCCGCCCTTGCGCACCAGTTCCACCGCTTCCTGCCACGCCTCGGGAACTCCAACAGCTTCAATGGCGATGTCCACGCCGCGGTTCTTGTGAGTCAGCGCGCGGGTCTGCTGGATGGCGCTGCGGATGCTGCCGGTCTGCACCACGTGCGCGGCGCCGAGTTGGCGCGCGGCTTCCACCTGGCCGTCGTGCTTCACAATCGCAATCACTTCGCATCCCGCCAATGCCGCCACATGCAGCATCATCAGGCCCAGCGGGCCGCCGCCAATGATTGCGACCGTGTCGCCGGGACGCGGCCGCGAGTCTTCAAACCCATGCACCGCGCAAGCCAGCGGCTCGGTCAACGCCGCATGCTCCAGCGGCACGTGATCGGGAATGTGCAGCGTGTTCTTGGCAACAATGCGCGAAGGAATGCGGATGAACTCTGCGTACGCCCCGTTGTTGAAGAGCAGTTCGTCGCAGAGGTTTTCCTGGTTTCGCTGGCAGAAGTAGCATTGCCCGCACGGCGCTGAATTGAGCGCGACAACGCGATCGCCCGGCCCGAAGTCCGTAACCCCTTCGCCGGCTTGAACCACAGTCCCCGCCAGTTCGTGGCCAAAGAGCGCCGGAGGCACAATCATCCGCGCGTGGTATCCGCGTCGAAATACTTTGAGGTCGGTTCCGCAAGTGAGCGCGGCGCCCACCCGAAGAATCAGTTCCCCGGCCGCGGCCTCGGGAACGGGAACATGCTCGATCCGGATGTCTTCCCGGCCATGAAGAACGGCGGCCTGCATGGTATGGCGCCCGTTGAGAAACGCATGCTCGACGGTCCTGCGACCCAGGCTGACCGCGGACTCGACCGTCTGCCGGCCTTTGACGACCGCCGTCTCAACCGTGTTCAGGCCTGCTTCGACGACGGTATCGACCGTGTTCAGGCCCTCCTCGACGGCATTCTCGACCCTCTTGCGGCCACGGAGGATTACGGCTTTCACTGTGCCTGCCACTTCTCCTCCTTTACTACGCGGCCCCGGCCCCAAGCACCGGCTCAATCATGATCTTCATGGAGTCCGCCTTCGGGTGCGAAGCAATGTCAATCGCCGCCACCGACTGCTCCAGCGGGAAGCGGTGCGAAATCAACTGGGTGAGATCGAATCCATTGCGGTAGCCGTCGAAAACCAGATCGGTGACTTCGTTTAAGATGCCGAATGAGGACGAATAGGATCCAAGAAGTGTCTTTTCGTCCATGCAAACCGCGCCCGGGTCAAAGGTAGCCTCGCCGTGCTGGGTCTGCGCGAACAGCATCACCTTGCCCCCCGGCCGGCAGGCATCCATCGCGGTCTTGATCAGGGCGTTTCCGCCCACCGCCAGGATCACCGCATCGGCGCCGCGGCCTTCCGTCTCCGCAAATACCCGCTCCACCACATTTTCCGTCCCGGCATGAATGGGATTCGACAGCCCGAACTTGGCCGCGATGGCATGGCGCTCCGGATAAAGATCGGACGTAAGAACGCGAGCCCCCGTCCGGCTGGCAAGCACCGCGTGCATCAATCCGATGGGCCCCTGGCCGATCACCAGCACCGTGTCATCTGAGGCCAGATTCAGCATCTTCACGCCCTTCAGGACCGTGTTCACCGGCTCAACAAAAGCCGCCTGTTCGAACGGAACGCCATCAGGGAATCCGCACCACGCCGCCGTTGCTCACCACAAAGCTCATCACGCGGATGTACTCCGCGAACCCGCCGCCCGAAGGCTCAAATCCCGCCGTCACGCCCGTCTTCTTGTACAGCGGGCACTGCGCCGGAGTGCCTTTGCGGCAGTAATAGCACTCATTGCAGGGCACATGGTGAAACGCCATCACGCGTTCCCCCACTTTGTAAGACGTAACTCCCTCGCCCACCGCCGCCACCGTGCCCGCCATCTCATGGCCGAAGATGCGCGGCGCGGAGTGCGAACCGAAATGGATCTTCTTCAGGTCGGTCCCGCAGATGCCGCACGTGGCAATGCGCACCAGCAGCTCGCCCGCGCCGATGCTGGGCACGGGCACTGTTTCGATGCGCATGTCATTGATGCCGCGGTACACTACCGCGCGCATGGTCGTCGGGAAGCTTGCCGGCAATCTGCGATTCAGGGCTTGAGGTTTGTGTGGCCATTCCGTTTCCTGAGGGGACCTCGATCATCGAGAAAATTCGAATAGAGACTGGGCAATGTTTTGGGCAGCCTTTCTACTATTTTCGCCCATCCGGACGAGTGCAGGCCAGTACCAAGGTCGCATAGCCGCAAAAAGAATCAATCCAACCGTGTTAAATCGCCCGTCTGGCCCGATAAACCGGTTGAAATCAGGCATGCGCGCGTCCAGCGCGTCGCTCACGCCCTTGATGCAGTAGAACGGGATCTCGCGCATGGCAGCCAGCCGCCCAATGGCGGCGGCCTCCATATCGACCAGCGCGGCCTTGTACGTGCCGGCGAGGCGCCGCTTTTCGGCTTCTCCGGCAACGTTCGGGCTGGTCACGAGCCACTGGTCTCCGGCGCCGGCGTCGCAGAGAAACCGCTCCCCGGTTCGCGCGTCGATCACTCCCGCGACATTATGGGCGCTGCCCGGCGCCACGTCCGCGCGAAGAGCTCCGGCCCAACCGAGCGAGAAGACCAGGTCGATGGGTCCGCCTTCTTCGAGAGCGGCAAAGGCCCGCGTGGCAGCATCCTGTCCCGCGCCGGCGCAAGCGGCAATCCACTCTTCTTCCGGATTGCGCTGCGCCCAGAACTGCACGCCATCCCGCTTGCTGTGCGGCCATTTGTTCACCAGCGGCTTCAGTTCGCCGGGCATTGCGGCGATCATCGCAACGCGCGTCATGAGCGCACCAGGGCAGCCGGCGCGGGCGCGTAACCGTTCGCGCAGAACCACTCAATGGCCGCGCGCATGGCCGGATAAACCGGAAGAATGCGAAAGCCCAACTCCTGCTGTGCGCGCGCCGACGAGGCGAACATCTTCTTGCGGCCCATGCGCACTTCTTCCAGCGTGGCACGCGGTTCCTTGCCGCGAATACGTCCGGTAATCAGTTCCTCGAAGAAGGCGTAGGTTGCAGCCACGGCAAAGGGAATCTTCGTCGTGGGCGAAGGAATTCCGGTAATCGCCGACATCTTGTCGAGAATCTGCTTGAGCGTCAGGTTCTCGCCGCCCAGGATGTAGCGTCGTCCGGGCTTGCCCTTGGTCAGCGCCAGGACATGCGCGCGCGCGACTTCGCTCACATCCACAAGGTTCAGGCCCGTGTCCACGTACGCGGGAAATTTGCGGTTGAGAAAGTCGACGAAGATGCGGCCTGTCGGCGTGGGCTTGGCGTCGTTGGAACCGATCGGCGTGGTCGGATTCAGGATCATCACCTGCTGCCCGTCTTGGGCCGCCGCAATCGCCTGCTGCTCCGCGAGGAACTTCGACCGCTTGTAGTGACCCACCATGTCGCCGAGCGAAACCGGCGTGTCCTCATTCACCACGATTCCGTCGGTGCGAAAGTGCATGGTTGCCACGCTCGACGTGTAGACGACGCGCTTCACGCCCGCCTCGCGCGCCATGCGCAACAGGTCGCGCGTGCCGTCGACATTGGCGCGATACATGTTTTGCGGGTCGCGGATCCAGAGGCGATAATCGGCTGCCACGTGCATCACGGCATCGCAGCCCGCAAGTGCCGAGCGGTACGACTCGGGCTGCGACAGGTCGCCCAAATGCGTTTCGCCGGCGATGCCTTCCAGGTTGGCGAGATTGCTGGATTTGCGCACCAGCATGCGCAGTTCCGCCCCTTCCGAGGCGAGCGCGCGCGCCACGTGATGGCCGACAAATCCTGTTGCGCCAGTGACAAAGATCCGCATAAGGAGCGAGTCTTCAGTTTAAATGCTCGGACGCAATCGCAGGAAAGCCGTCACGCGGAGGGCGGATGGTGATTTGGCTCACCAAAACCGGCCTTTGATTCGTAAAAAGGCGAACAAACGGCGATGCTACATAGGGGGGAGGGGGTGGGTATTTTTTCCTCCCCGTAGATCAGAGGGTGACACCAGTATGGGCCGGGCGGGTGTTGGGGTCTGTGGCGGCCATCACGGTGAAGGTTAAGGAGACACGGCCAGGATGGACGGAGACCGGATGTGTCAATGGTGGACAAAGTGACGAATGCCCGCTGTCCGCCGCAACAAGGCGTATTTGACTCATCCCTATGAGTTAAATAAACTCATCCTATGGCTAAACGCCTGCAGGTCATCATCCAAGACCCGGAATATCGCGACATCCAGCGCGCGGCGCGTTTGCGCCGCATGTCCATTGCTGAGTGGGTGCGGCAGGCGCTTGTCCAGGCCCGCAGGCGCGAACCGAGCCGCGAGGTTGCGACCAAGCTCGAAGTCATTCGCGCGGCGGCACGCATGGAATTTCCCACCGCTGACATCGACCGAATGCTGGAAGAGATCGAGCGGGGTTACGGTCTGGGCATGCCTTCGTGATCTTTGTCGACTCCAACATTCCCATGTACCTGGTGGGCGTTCCCCATCCTCATAAGGCCGATGCCAGGCGTTGTCTGGAGGAATTGGTGAGCGGCCACGAGCGGCTGGTGACCGACGCGGAAGTGCTGCAGGAAATCCTTCACCGGTATGTCGCGATCGAGCGTCCGGACGCAATTCAGCCGGCGTTTGATGTCTTGCTGGGAGTTGTCGATGAAGTGTTTGCGGTGGACCAGGCCGCAGTGGAACGAGCCAAGCAGATCGTGCTGGGTCACAAAGGGTTGTCGGCGCGAGATGCGATCCACGTTGCCATGATGCAAATCCACGGTGTCACGAGAATCCTGAGCTTCGATCGAGGATTCGACGGTGTCCCTGGAATCACTCGGTTGTCCTGATCTTCTCCCGTCCCATCAGGGTGAAGCGGGCCTCCGAAGCTTCCCAGTTGCCCGCGATACACCATCAATGCCGAGTCCAGCACACATCCTCTCCCCCAAAGCGGTGTCATCCTGAACGGAGTGAAGGATCTGCGGTTGCCTCTTTCTACGGATTCTTCCTACTGATCCATTCGGTCAAATGCACGTCGATAATCGGCTGGTTCGCAGTCGTACCACTCTCGACTCAAATCCACCCATGCCGGGTTCAAAGACTCAATCAACGCAATTTTCTTCGCACGTCTCCAGCCCTTCAGTGGGGGAGCGCGCTTCAGGGTGGCAGAGCGCGTGGGGAACGAAGTGAGAGATTGACCGCGGATGGGGAAGTTACGAGGAACAACCGCGGATCCTTCGACTCCCCCTTCACTGCGTTCAGGGTCCGCTCAGGAAAACAGCCTGAGCGGGGAGCTCGAAGCGAGACAATCCCGCCGGCCGCCTCCGGTTGTCAGTCGAGCTTTTCGGGAACCAGCGCGATGTTCTTTTCGCCCGCGGCCTTCTTGGCGTTGTAGGCCTTCACCCAGTCTTCCCAGTGCTTGCCGGCGGCGCGGTCCTTGCCGGTGAATTCGAGGCGCGCAATGTCGGCGTAACACAGTTTGCGCTTGTCATTGGCCTTGGGCGTGAAGTACTGCAGGTACGACTCCGCCAGCGTCGCGCCCGTCAGGCGGTTGAAGATATACGCCTCAATGCGCTCTCCGTTCTTCAACGTCAGCGTCACATCGCCGCGATAATCAAACGCCTTTTCCAGCGCCTGGCGCAGATCCTCGTCGCTCGCCAACTCGGGAATCCAGCCTTCCAGCTGCTCGTGCTCCGTACCCGGAGCCAGCTCCATCGCCTCAACCTGCTCGCGCGTATATTTCAGCACTTCGGCGCTCATGCGTTGGTCTCCTCGAGGCTGGGCGCGGTGTTCGCAATCTGCACCAGCGGCGTCTTGGCGTGCGTGTCCCACTCGTTGAGCTGCTTGAGCGCGTGCTGGCTCTTATAGCTCGAGAATGTTCCCTTGACCATGCCCCAGAATCCGCTCAGCGACAGGAAGCCGTCGAGAATCGCCGTCGGCTCGTAGCCGCAGCTCACCATGCAGTTGGCGCACTTGGGGTTGCCGCTGCCCACGCCGTACTCTTCCCACTTCGTGGTCTCCATCAATTCCTTGAAGGTCTCGGCGTAACCATCCTGGAGAAGGTAGCAGGGCTTCTGCCATCCGAAGATGTTGTAGGCCGGCGAGCCCCACGGCGTGCAGTCGTAGTTGCGGTCGCCCATCAGGAACTCGAGAAACAGCGGCGACATGTTGAACTTCCACGACTTCTTGCGGTTCGACAGAA
Source organism: uncultured Acidobacteriota bacterium (assembly GCA_963744185.1). GTDB lineage: Bacteria > Acidobacteriota > Terriglobia > Terriglobales > Acidobacteriaceae > Telmatobacter. The sequence continues at coordinate 407,357 of CAVUSR010000010.1, forward strand.
TGGCGCGGAAGAGCTTGCGCACGCGGGCGCGGCCCATGAAGTGTGTCTGGTCCGGCGCCTTGTCGTAGCTGTAGCCGGGCGACAACACGATTCCCTCCACGCCGATGGCCATCATCTCGTCGAAGTGCGCGCGGACGCTGTTGGGATCGGTGCCATCGAAGAAGGTCGAGTTCGGCGTGACGCGGAAGCCGCGCTTGACGGCCTCTTTGATGCCTTCAACCGCAATGTCGTATCCGCCCTCGCGGCACACCGACATGTCGTGATGATCGCGCTGGCCATCGAGGTGAACTGAAAACGTAAGATACTTCGAAGGTGTGAACTCGTGCAGGCGCTTCTTCAGTTCCAGCGCATTCGTGCACATGTACACATACTTCTTGCGCGCCACCAGGCCATTCACGATATCCACGATCTGCGGATGCAGCAGCGGTTCGCCGCCGGGAATCGCCACCATCGGCACACCACATTCCTCCACCGCGGCAAAGCATTCTTCGGGCGAGAGCTGCTTCTTGAGAATGTGCGGAGGATACTGCACCTTGCCGCAACCGGCGCACGCCAGGTTGCAGCGGAAGAGAGGCTCCAGCATCAGCACCGTTGGATAGCGCTTGACGCCCGCAAGCTTCTTCTTCCAGACATAGGTGGCAACCGTCCACACCTGGGAAATGGGTATAGCCATATTTGAGAAAACCTCCAGCGCGACTTAAGCCGCGCGCTCCATAGCCCGCCGATACGTAGTGAGCGCCATCAGCGGGAAGTAGTGGCGATACATGGTGTATGCCAGGTAGAAAACTTTGGGAAAGCCGGTTCCGGTGATGATGCTCTGGCGGGTTGCGCCCTCGCCCATCGACTCGTCCCAGCTGCCATCGGGCCGCTGGCGTTGCAGCAGCCAGCGCACACCCTTCGCAACGGAATCAGACCGATCGTCACCCGCGGCCAAAAGCCCCAGCATCGCCCACGCCGTCTGCGAGGGCGTGCTCGGCCCCACACCGCGCGTGTTGGGATCGTCGTAACTGCCGCACGTTTCGCCCCAGCCGCCGTCGGGATTCTGCACCATGCGGATCCACTCGGCTGCCTGCTGCACCTGCGGCTCGTTGTGCTCGAAGCCAATGGCGTCAAGTCCGCGCAGCACCAGGAACGTGCCGTAGATGTAGTTCACGCCCCAGCGGCCAAACCAGCTTCCGTCCGGCTCCTGCTCGGCGAGAATGAACTTGATTGCCTTCTCGATGCGCTTGTCGCCGCGCACGAAACCGTACACGGACAGCATCTCCAGCATGCGCCCCGTAATGTCCACCGACGGCGGATCGAGCATCGCGTTGTGATCGGCGAAGGGGATGTACTGAAAGATCATCTTGGTGTTGTCTTTGTCGAAGCTGCCCCAGCCGCCGTTGCGGCACTGCATCGCAAACTCCCAGTCAATGGCGCGCTGCGCCACCTGGTGCTGGTAACGCTCGCGCGGATTGTCCACCTTGCTCAGGGCCATTAACACTTGCGCCGTGTCGTCGGTGTCGGGGTAGAACTCGTTGTTGAACTCGAAGTACCATCCACCCGGCTCCGTGTTCGGCACCTTCACCGTCCAGTCGCCCCGGTGGCGCACTTCCTTCGACAGCATCCAGTCAACGGCCTTGATCATGCGCGGATCGGTACGCGACACGCCGGCTTCGCCCAGAGCATAGACAGCCTGCGCGGTGTCCCACACCGGGCTCATGCAGGGCTGCATGCGGAACGTGGGCTCCGGCATCTCATCGCTCGGCGGCTCTTCGATGCCCAGCTTTTCAAATTCATCGCGCGCCCGGATCACCTGCGGATCGTCCTCGGAGTAGCCGAGGCAACGCAACGCCAGAATCGCATTCATCATGGCCGGGTAGATGGCGCCGAGACCGTCGCTCATCTCCAGGCGTTCGAGCATCCACGTCTCCGCGCGCTTAAGCGCCAGCTTGCGCAACGGACGGATGTGCACGGCCTCGACCCAATGAAAGGCGCGGTCGGCGATGAGAAACAGATTGCGCCACGAGATGAGCTTCTTGCGATCGAGGCGCAGGCGGAGAATCGCATTTTCGCGGCCGCCCACAAAAAGCTCGTCGATTCCCTGCTCCGGCGGGATCTTCTTGAATGGCTTTTTGGCGTAGATGATGGCCAAAGGGACGAGAATCGAGCGCGACCACGCGGAGATTTCGTAGATGTTGAAGTAGAACCAGTTGGGAAAAAGAACGATCTCCGGCGGAATGGCCGGCACCGCGTCGTAATCGTACTGGCCGAGCGCGCAAAGATACATCTTGGTGAAGGTGTTGCACTCCACCACGCCGCCGTGCGCCAGCACCCACACGCGGCACTTCGCCATGCGCGGGTCATCGGGCGTGAGGCCCATCAACTTTGCCGAGAAGTAGCACTTGACGGAGAGCGAGATGTTTCCCGGACCGCCCGGGAACAGGCTCCAGCTGCCATCGTCATTCTGATAGCGCATCATCTCGGTGAAGGCGCGCTTCAGCCGGCCGGGATCGCCGCTTTCGAGCAGCGTGTGCAGGAAGATGTAATCGGCCTCGAGCATGGAATCGGCTTCGAGTTCGCCCGACCAGTAGCCCTCCGGGTGTTGCCGGGAGAGGACGTACTCCGCTGATCGCGTGATGGCTGATTCGACATCGGCAAGATCCGCGTCCAACCGGCCGAATCGAGGCGCTGCGGTATGTCTGGTAACTTGCGGTAAACTCATGCCGTTTCAAATGCCTCAGTGTTACCGAAAGTCCCGGATCACACGAACTAGCCCACAGGTCAATGCGGGATTTCAAATCGTTCGGATTCGAATCCCAACCGGGACAACGTTACGATGCGCTGCTACAGATCTGGTTTCGCTGCTTCGAACTGAGTTCTAGCTAGAACGTCGATTACTGGCGAACCGGCACAGTCTCGGCCCCGCCCGCGCCGCCAATCGCCTGTACGATTTCGGGAGGCAGGCCGAAGCGAACATTTTCCGGCATAACCTCTACTTCTTCGACGTTGGCGTAGCCGTTTTGACGCAAATAATTCACCACGTCCTCCACCAGCACTTCAGGAGCCGAGGCTCCCGCCGTAACCGCAACGGTATCAACACCTTCCAACCACTTTGGATCGATGGCCTGGGAGTTATCGATGAGATAACCCAGGGTCCCGAGGTTGCGGGAAACCTCAACAAGACGATTGGAGTTGGAGCTGTTGGTTGAACCCACGACGAGCACCAGCCCGGCATCGTGCGCCACGTTGCGCACCGCCACCTGCCGATTCTCCGTGGCGTAGCAGATGTCCTGCGAGTGAGGACCAACGATGTTCGGGAATTTTTCCTTGAGCGCGTGGATAATGTCGCGGGCTTCGTCCAGCGAAAGCGTGGTCTGCGTAAGGTACGCAACGCGGTTGGGGTCGGGCACCTCGAGCGTCGCAACCTCCTGGACGCTCGAAACCACCTGGGTCACTTCCGGAGCCTCTCCCAGCGTGCCTTCGATCTCGTCGTGGTCGCGATGCCCGATCAGCACCAGCGAATACCCCTGTCGGGCGAACTTGACGGCCTCAATGTGGACCTTGGTGACCAGCGGGCAGGTGGCGTCAATCACCTTGAGGCCGCGGCCCTTGCTCATCTCGCGCACCGCCGGCGATACGCCGTGCGCGGAGTAGATCACGCGCTGGCCGTCGGGGACGTCGTCGATTTCATGAACAAAGATCGCACCTTTTTCCGCCAACTCATTGACGACGTAGCGGTTGTGCACGATCTCGCGGCGCACGTAAATGGGAGCGCCGAAGGTCTCGAGCGCAATCTTCACAATGTCGATGGCGCGCACCACGCCGGCGCAAAAGCCGCGGGGTTTGAGCAACAGCACCCTTTTCTGGTTGGGGGAAGTCGCGTTCAGGCTGCCGTTCGAGAGGTTTTCAAGCACGGTAGAAGTCACACATCCAGTATACCAATGTGCAACTTGTTTTGAGCGGTTCAGTTGGCCGCATGTGTCGCGGACGGCAACTTGGCCCGGCTACTGAGGCCGCCACGTCATATCGACTTTGACCGGGATCTCGTTTTTGATGGGGACCGTCAGAAACGTGGGCCGGTCGATTTTGAAGTCGGAACACGTTGCGGGGACGGTTCCCACGATACGTACGTCCTGTCCCTGCGCGGTTCGCTGCAGAGCCACTTGCGTGTAGTGGGCCGTCTGTCCCGCGAACTGCACTTCGAGGTCGGCGTGGATCGTCTGCCCGGCCAGCTCCGACTCGGGAAACCTGGCCCGCACCACCACCATCGGAAACTGGGCTCCCTTTGTGGTTTCGAGCATGTGCAGGTCGCGATTGGTGTCGCCGGAGTCGAAGGTCTTTACCGGCGCAGCAATCAGGAAGTCACACTGCCCGGCGTGGCAGACGCCCCTCCCTTTCGCGGAGTGGCTGACGCCGTCGACCTCGTGCATGGGGTGCGACATGTGATACGAGAGCGTGGATTGTTGCAACTGCCACTGCCTGTCAGCTTGTGCAAGAGTCAGGGGCCCGGCCGCCACGGATGCAGCCAGGAAGACAGCCGCTGCCAAAAACGGGGTCATCGGGGCGCGGCTCATTGTTTCTTCTCCCAGAACTTCACGTGAATGGGCCACGAAACCGCGACGATTGAGGTGCCGTAGGCGATTGCCGTGACGTAGGCCACCGTGCCGTGCTCGGAAGCGATGCCGTGCACCTTTTCGCCACTGTTCTCCTGCTTGTAAGCCATGTAGCCGAGAACGCCCGTTGCCAGCATCCCGGGCCCGTGAATCCACGCCAGCGCTTCGTGCACCCGGATGGCGCCGTGTTTGTGGGTGCCGGGGACCCGCGGGGCCCAAATTGCGTAGGAGGCGGTCGCCGCGTAGAGTGCGGTGGCGGCACCACCGAGCGCGGCATGCAGATCAAGATTGGTGTCGGTCGGTTCCTTGATGGTCTGCCCGTTCCTGCCCTTGGCCTTGGCCATGGGCCCTGTAATCAGCGCAGCGGCCATGGGGATGGCCGTAATCAAGCCAAGGCGCTGGTGGACGCGCAGCATTTCGGTCCGCCGCTTCAACAGGGCTTGCATCTTGGGGTCGCCCTGCGTCTCCTGGTTGCTGAAGCCCAGATCGCTGAGCGACGGCTGGGCTGCCGGCGCGTTGGGCAAAGGCGCCTGACCGGATGCCGCCGTCAACGATAAATCCAGCGTTGGCGATGTTCCCGCCGCGACTGAGACACGGGCTGTTTTGGAGGCAAAGCCGGTGGCTGAGACGGCTATTTCGTAATCGCCCGCACTGAGGCTGCCGAATTGGTACCTGCCGGCCGAGTCGGTCACGGTAGTCGCGATTTGAGAGCCATCGGACCCCTTCAAGGAGAGACTGGCGCCCGCGACGGGCTGGCCGGAAGCATCGGAAACGATCCCCGAAAGGTGGAGCTTGGAAGAGAGCGCTGGCGGCGATTGCGCCCTCAGGCGAGTATTCAGCGGCGCAAGAACCAAAAGGAAGACTGCTGCCAAAGCGGCAAGCACTGACCTACAACTCATCGGGGATATCTCTCCTGTTGTTTTATGACGGTAGAGAAGCGGAACGGATGCTTCGCGGCGTTCGAGCACGAGTATAAGGTGCAGATGTTTTGTTATGTCGGGTGGTGAGCCCGCATGACGCAATCTTCATCGGCCGTCGGGGAATGGAGCTTGTAGCGTGGCGCGCTCAAACGGCAGGACACTCGGCTTCATCCCGGGGTCTCTGTTACACCATTTGCGACTGCAATGTGTGTGGAAATGTGGAAATGGGGTCCGTTTGCACAAAAAATTGTTCCACGTGGAACATTCTTAGTAACGGGACTTAGCCTCCGCTGCACATTTTTTTCACGCGATCTGCATTTTCCGCTTGCAATGTACTAGTGTATTGGTACATTATTGTACGCATGAAGTACGGCACCGACACAACCGCCGCCTCATTCGCCTTCCGGCTCGATGCCCACAGCGGCGTTCCCGTGTACCGGCAGCTGATCGACCAGGTGCAGGGAGCCATCGCCATGGGGATCTTGAAACCGGGGGATCAACTGCCCACCGTGCGACTGGTCGCGGTGGAGCTGGCCATCAACCCCAACACCGTGATGCGTGCCTACCGCGAGCTCGAAATTCGCGGGGTGCTGGATACCCAGCAGGGCACCGGAACCTTTGTCGCGGACCGTCCCTCGGAAGCGACGGAAGAAGAGAAATCGCGCAAACTTGCGCAACTGGTGGGAGAGATCGTGGCCCGCGCCGGAACAGCCGGCTTGAGCCTCGAAGAACTGATCGAAGCCCTGCGCCGTTACGGGAGCGAATACCGCCCAGAGATCGCCGGCACACAGCCGAGGAGGACATCATGATTTTGCAGTCCGTTGCAGTTCAATCGAAGCGGGTAAGCAGCGTGGGACTTACGGTGTTCTTCCTCGGCGCCGCCGCCGGGCTGGCAGTTTCCGCGTTCACCAGCTCGCCCTATCCGCTGATCGCCGGCGTGGTCATCGGCCTCTACTTCCTGTTTGCGATCAAGGTGGTGGATCAATGGGAGAGGGTGGCAATCCTTCGCTTCGGCCGTTTTCGCAGGCTTCAGGGCCCGGGCGTGTTCATCCTGATTCCGGTCATCGACTCGCTCAGCCGCTACGTGGATCAGCGCGTCCGCGTCACCACGGTGAGCGCCGAATCCACGCTGACCCGCGACACGGTGCCGGTGAACGTGGACGCGATTATCTTCTGGCTGGTATGGAACGCCGAGAAGGCCATCTTCGAGGTCGAGGACTTCATGGAGGCCATTACGCTCGGCTCGCAAACCGCCTTGCGCGAGTCGATTGGCCGCCACCAATTGGCGCAGATGATCACGGAGCGCGAGACGCTGGGCCACGAGTTGCAGAAGATTCTCGACGAGAAGACGACCCCGTGGGGCATCACGGTGCAGTCCGTTGAAATCCGCGACGTGCGCATTCCGCAGGCGCTTGAGAATGCCATGTCGCAGCAGGCGCAGGCCGACCGCGAACGCCAGGCCCGCGTGATTCTTGGCGACGCCGAGGTGCAGGTTTCCGAGCAATTCGCGCGAGCCTCCGAGGTCTACGCCAACAACCCCGTCGCGCTGCATTTGCGCGGCATGAACATGCTGTTCGAAGCCATGCGCGAGAAGGGCTCGATGGTGGTGGTGCCTTCTTCGGCGCTCGAGACCATGGGCCTGGGCGGCACGCTCGCCACGGCAACCCTGGCCAAACAACAAACTCCCCAACCCCAAGGAGGTGTGGCATGAAACTCAAAGCTCTTGCATTCGTGTGTCTCTCTCTGGCGATCACGCTGCCAGCGCGCGCGGGAAAACCCGTTCCGGACAGCCCATGGGTCGGGATCTGGGAGGCACAACTCGAAGGCCAGCCCAGCGTCGTTCTGACACTCGGAGATGACACCGGGCAGCTGGGCGGCGGCATCGTCTTCAACGTGATTGCGCGCGACGGAGGGCAGGCCCACATCATCGGGCGCGATGCCCACGTGCTGATCAATCCGCGCGTCGAGGGAGACACCCTGCGCTTCCAGGTCATCCGCCTGAGCGACAAGCGGCAACTCGATATGAGCATGCAAATGACCGCAGACGGCACGGCGCGGTTTCATTGCGCGAATTGTGGCGATTCTCCCGTTGTCGACATCGTGCGGGAACGGTAAGACGGACCTGCGGGTTTCTCCGGATCGTGCTCTGATTTCGATTTCCGCGAATCCGTCCCGCGTCGGGAGAAAAATCGCTCTGGTAAGACAACCCAGGCATGAGTGTTGAGGAGAAAACCATGAAGATTCTTCGTTCGGTGACTCGCCGGGGATTCAACGTGGGGTCTGCCGGATGGTTCGCAATCCTGAAACCTAACACATGGTTTCCGGCTTCGCGCCTTCCTGTCAGATTTCGCTATCGCGACAGCCAGTCCGCGGAATTGTCTGCGGATGCGGACAGTCGCGAACCGGCCATACCGCCGCGGATCATGATACCGAGCACGGAAGACCGCCGTCTGATGGGGCCGGTCTTAGCCATTCTGGCGGCCATCGCAATCACATCAGCTTTGCTGTGGTGGATCATGCACCCATAAGTTGACCTGATCGCAACCACGGCTTCACTGCCTGAACTGCGGCGACGGTGCTCCTGTGGTCGACATCGTGCGAGAACGGTAACACGGAACGGACGCCTCCAGCGCATGATTCGCTGGGGGCGCCTCGCAACCGGTGAGAGGAGTGCTTCATGAGGATGCATGCCATTGGAATCGGCCTTCTTTATTGCGGCCTTGCCCCTATCGCGGCCCATGGCCAGAATGTCAGTGCCGACACATCGCAAAAGCCGCCGCAGTTGCCCGTTCCCTCCGGCGCATTTGGAATCGGACGGATCGGCTACGACTGGACGGACACCTCGCGGCCGGACCGCTTCTCATCCGACCCGCATGCGCATCGCCGCCTGATGGTTTATCTCTGGTATCCGACTTCGCGAAAAAATGCGGATATCAAAGGAACGTATTTGCCCGGTGCAAAGCAGATGGACGCAGACGCCGGGGCCCAGGCTGCCATGCGCGACGACCACGGAGCCATATGGCCGCTTATCGTTTCCGGAGCAGTCTATTCGCACGCCGTGGACAATGCTCCTGTAGCCGACAAGCCTGCGAAGTTTCACCCCATCCTCCTTTCGCACGGCCTGGGAGGGTCCGGCTTCGGCTACACAGCGTTGATTGAAGACCTGGTAAGTCACGGTTATGTGGTCGCAGCAATCGATCACACCTACGTTGCCGGGGCGGTGGTGTTTCCGAGTGGACCGATTGTTCTTCAACATCGCGATGCGGTTCCGGCGGGACTCACACCGGAAGAGCGCTTCAAGCGCATGGCGGACTCAATCGGGGCAGAGATCACGGAGGGCGCGGGGGACGTGCGCTTTGTTCTGGACAAGCTGGTCGCGCTCGACAAGGGCGAAGCTGATCGTTCCCCGCTGGCCGGCCGGCTTGATTTAGACCGCGTCACCGCAATGGGCCATTCCGCGGGAGCGGAGTTTGCTGCCCGCGCCTGCCAGCTCGATGGGCGCTTCAAAGCCTGCGTCGATCTCGATGGAGCGATGGTTCCGGTTGGGGCGCTTCCCGAATACCCCGACGGAGCCACCATGAAACAGCCGCTGCTCTTCCTTGAGGCCTATCATCCCGCAGGAAAGATGTTCGGCACCCCTGAGCAGCTCGCTGCCTATTCCACCAAGCGAGAGCAGCAGTTCAAGACCTGCTGCCCTGAAGGGAGTTATGCGGTAGAGCTCCGGTCCCCGGGGATCGGACACGGCAGCTTCAGCGACGATCCGTTGCTGGAATCAGGCGGTCGCGGCTCCGACGCCGAAATCGCCCGCCACAACCTTGACCTGATCGAAACCGTTATTCGGAATTTTCTCGACATGACGTTACAGGGTGGCAAGCAGACCCTGTTCGAAGCCGACTCCGGTCAGTCTCAGGAGGTAGCCATCCGCAAAATCGGCCACTGACATCGATCGCAGACTGCAGGGCCGGCCCACTCAGGCCACAGGTTTGTGATCGCGCGATACCCACCACAGCACCTGCCCGAACATCTTCCACTTGGAGGCATTGCTGACGTCCAGGGGCATGTATTTGTGATTGGCCGAAATCAGGAGGTCCGCACCCTGGAGGCGCTGCAGACGGGCCACTTTGAATCCCAGGTCACGATGCGCCACGACTACGATCTTCTGGTCGAGTTTGTCGCGGTCGGTTTCCGCCGTATCGACGAAGAGGATGGATCCGGCGGGGATGGCGGGCGTCATCGAGTCGCCCACCAGGTGCATGCTCATCATGTGTTCGGGGTTCGGGCACCAATCCAGCGGGGCAAGCAAAACCTCCTCGACCTGGGCGGCGGAGAGGCTGACATTTTCTTCCGGCGGCACGCGGTCACCGTACGCTGACACATTCAGCAAGGGGATGGCCACGGCGGTTCCCTTGCCTTCGAGTTCTTGCGCAATCTTGCGGGTTCCCACCAGCGCAAAATCCTGCAAGCTGACCTGCAGCGAGGATGCCGCCTTACGCAGGCTCGCATCCGGAAAGTTGGAGACGTCGATGCCGGCGCGTTCCCAGAAGTACAAACCCTCGGCACGGCGGGCTAGATTTCCCAACGATACGTAGCCTTCGGCCGTGGGCTCGATCTTTCCCTGGATCCAGCGCGAAACCGTGGCAGGCGAGACGCCGAGGCGCTCGGCGAGGGCCGCCTGCGTCAGCTTCAATTCCTCTACAAGCCGCAAAATGCGCTCAGACCATTCGGGAACGGGCGTCTTGGGGGGGGTATGTGCGGCCATTGGGGACTCCACGATCGAAATTGGAGCTGACAGCATGCGTTCTTACCGTCTAAGCAAGCTGCGGTCCAGGCCCGTTTACAGATATCCTATCAGGAAGTTAGACGCATCCAAGTTGAGTGAGTTGATGGAAGGTGTGGGCTGCGCGCCGGAAAAGAGCGGCTTTTCCACAGCCAACGGCTCCGGAAACCATTGGCTCAGCTTTTATCTGATATTTGAGTTGCCACTGACCGCGTGTCGAGACTGGCTACGGTTTACATATCCAGGCCGGATTGCGAGATAGGGTTTGCGGCGGGAGGCGAGGGACTCCATGCCAGCTATGACGGGATCCAGAAAAATCATCGTAGTCGATGACGAAACGACAATTGCCGATACGCTTGCGCTGATTTTTTCTTCCAACGGGTACGATGCGCGCACTGCTTATTCAGCCGAACAGGCCCTGGAGACGCTGGAGGAATGGAAGCCCGACCTGGCGATTATCGATGTCGTGCTGCCGGGGATGAATGGCATTGAGTTCGCCATTTTTCTCAAGGCCAGCTATCCCGACGTTCATTTTCTGCTGTTCAGCGGGCAGCCGGGAACCGGGGGATTGCTGGAAGACGCCAAGAGGAAGGGACATTTGTTTGAGATTCTTGCCAAGCCCTTGCATCCCTCGTTCATGCTGGCGACGGTGGCCAACATGCTGTCGGCTCCTCCCTCAGACATGAGCCATTTGCCTAACTGAAATGCGGGCGGGCTAGCGGCTCGCGGCAATCATTTGCGCAGCATGCTGCAGGCTCGTTTCCGTCACCGTGGCGCCGCTCAACATCCGCGCAACTTCGTGGGTGCTGGCGCGTTGATCGAGCAGCCGGATCTGCGTCTTGGTGCGGCCTGCGGACTCGCGCTTGTCGATCAGAAAGTGCTGATCGGCGAAGGCCGCGATCTGCGGCAGGTGCGTGACGCAGAGAATCTGCTGTCCGCGGCTGAGCGCCTTCAGCTTCTGGCCCACAGCCTCGGCAGCGCGGCCGCCAATGCCGATGTCGATTTCATCAAACACCAGCGTTCGCGGCGTCGGCGTTTTCTTTCTGCTCCTGGACGAGGTTTCCTCAACAGCTACTTTCAGGGCCAGCATCACGCGGCTCATTTCGCCGCCTGAAGCGATTTCATGCAGCGGCTTCAGGGGCTCGCCGGCGTTGGTCGCAATCCGATACTCGACCGCATCCCAGCCGCTTGCGGACCAATGCGATTGCTGCTGGTTTGAATCGATGGCGACTTCGAACTTCACCTTCATGGCCAGCGAGTTGATCTGCGTTTCGGCAAGTTTGCCAAGCTTGCCGGCGGCGGTGGTTCGCTCCGCAGTAAGTGCGGCGGCGGCTTTCTGATATTCCGCGGAAGCCTGATTCAGGGCCGCATGCAACGCCTTCAGATGCGCCGTCTCGATCCTCGACTTCGGCGAGCTTGCGCGCTACGTCTTCGCCGAAAGCAAGAATCTCCGCGACTGTCTTGCCGTATTTCCGTTTGAGACGATCCATGATGGCGAGGCGATCTTCAATTTCCGCCAGCCGGTCGGGGCTCGCGTTGATGCCCTCGGCGTAATCGCGCAGGCTTGCTGCCACATCGCCGACCGTGGCGCGCGCGGACTCCAACTGCTGCGCGGCCTCCGTAAATTTGCCGTCGTAGCGGGCCAACTCTTCCACGTGTTTCACGGCGGCGCGCAAACAAACTTCCGCGGAAATGCCGCCTTCGTAGAGCTGATCGAATGCGCTCATCGCGGCTGCGTAAAGCTTTTCGGCGTTCGCCAGGACGCGTTTCTCGGTTTCAAGAGCCTCATCTTCTCCGGGCTCCAGCCGCGCGGCTTCAATCTCCTTCGACTGGTAGCTCCACAGGTCGACCATCCGCATCCGGTCCTGCTCGCCCTGCAGAAGGTCTTCCAATTTGTCGGCGGCGGTCTTCCATCGGGCGTACGCTTCTCCCACAGCGTCGGTCGACAGGCCGCTGAAGCGGTCCAGCAGGATGCGCTGCTGCGCCTGGTCAAAGCTGGAGAGCGTTTCGCTCTGCGCGTGCACCAGCGCTAGCTCCGGCGCCAGTTCTTTCAGCACAGTTACGGTAGCAGGCTGGTTGTTGACGAACACTCTTCCCTTCCCCGTAGCGAGAATCTCGCGGCGAAGAATAATCTCGGTGCCTTCGGCGTCAATGCCGTTTCCTTCCAGGATGGCTTCGGCGTTCGCGGTCGACTCGAACACGCAGGATACGACGGCCTTGTCCGCGCCATGGCGAACCACCTCGGCAGACGACTTGCCGCCCATCAGCAGGGCAAGCGCATCGACGAGAATCGACTTGCCCGCGCCGGTCTCTCCGGTGAGCAGGTTCAGGCCCGGGCCAAACACCGCGATGGCGTGATCAATGACAGCGTAGTTTTCAGCGCGCAACTCAATGAGCATCGTGGTTGTAAATCCGAGCGCAGCATAGCATGATCGGGCGAGCCATCGCGTCCGCTTTCGACATCCAATCCTGCAGGGGGCATCCGTTCCGTAACTTGGACGGCACCCTCGCGTCTGATACCGTTAAATATGAGGTGAATGCCGATTTTGACTGCTACGTTGCTGCTATTCCTGCAGGCTGACAGCGATGCAACTCCTGCGAGCGGCGGCCTTTCTCATGGCGCCAACGCGCTCATGGAGATGCTTTCCAACATTGGCCCGGTGGCGCTGGGAGTCCTGATCGTTCTGCTTTGTGCCAGCCTTTATTCGTGGACCGTTATCTTCGGCAAGTGGTCTGCTTTCAGCAAGGCCACCAAGGAAAGCAAGCGCTTCATTCGCACCTTCCGCAAGGCCTCGCGCCTGCAGGAGATAGCCACCCTTACCGGCGACTTCAAAGACAGCCCCCTGGCGCAGGTATTTGAAGACGTCTACGAAACTTACCGGCGCCAGACCGGCGGCTCCGGTCCACCGCGCAACCTGGTGCCACTGGAGCGTTCGGCGCAGACCGCGGCAAGCGAGGCCGTTACCAGCCTGGAGCGTCGCCTCACCTGGCTTGCCACCATCGCCGCCACCAGCCCCTTCGTCGGTCTCTTCGGTACCGTCATGGGCGTCGTGGATGCATTCCACGGGCTGGGCACCGCAGGCGCGGCCACGTTGCGCGCTGTAGCGCCTGGCATCTCGGAAGCACTCATTACTACGGCTGCGGGTCTGTTCGTCGCCGTGCCCGCCGTGGTTGCGTACAACCAGTTCACCGCGCGGATTCGGGTGTTTGCGGCGGCCATCGACGATTTCAGCCGCGAGTTACTCAATTCCATGGAAGAGATCAGCGTGCGCGGCGGTTCCGCGCAGCCGCCCCCTCCCATGACCGCGCCGGTCCAGGCTCCGGCATACTCCACGTCGCGCCCCATCCCCGAAGGCGGCCGCGAACTGCCCACGCGAGGTTAAGACGTGGCCTTCACCACTGCCAGCGGAAACACGCGCAGCTCGCTTGCCGAGATCAACATCACCCCCCTCGTGGATGTGGTGCTGGTGCTGCTCGTCATCTTCATGATCACGGCCCCGGTGCTGCAGTCCGGCATTGAAGTCGCTGTCCCCAAGACCCGCACCGTGCGCGAAATCACCGAGCAGCGCGTGGTTCTCACTATCGATCGCGAACAGCAGCTTTTTCTCGGTGACTCGCCGGTAAACATCCACGACCTGCCGGAGCGCCTGCACCAGGCCAATACCGATCCCTCAAAGCAGGTGATCTACCTGCGCGCCGATGAGCGCGTGCCCTTCGGCGCCTTCGCCAGCGTGATGGACGCAGTGAAGCAGGCGGGCATTACCAACATCTCCATCGTCACCCAGCCTCTGGCCGGCAAGGCCGCGGGAAAATAGGCCATGGGTTGCTGGGCAAGGGATCGTAAAAGCGCGTATGAGCGAATTGCTGGAAGGCGATGAACGGCTGGAGCAGGAACTGACGGGGGAGCGCATCGCCGCGCCCGCCACAGGTTCGGTTCTGCTTCACATCGGCCTGGCCGGCGCCATCGCCGCCTACTACATCATTGGCGGCTTCTTCCACTCCAACATCTGGGGCGGCTCCTCGGCTGGCGGAGCCATTCGGGTGCAGGTTACCAGCGCCATTCCCTTGCCCTCCGACCAGCCGCCCAACCAGAATGTTCTAGCTACTGACAAGCCCAGCCCGGCTCCCGCGCCCCCCGCGCCCAAGGCGGCTCCGGTCATCGACGAAAAGGCCATCCCCATCCTGGGCAAACAGAAGGAAAAGCCCAAGCCCGCCCCGATCGCACCCCCCAAGGTCCAGCAGCCGGTCCCGCAGAATCGCGCGCAGTATGGGGAACAGGCGGCTAACAACATGCCCCGCGCCATTCAGGGACAATCCAGCCCCGGTCCCACCTCCATCACCCAGGGTGACTTCGGCAGCCGCTTCCCCTGGTACGTGGATGCCATCAACCGCAAGATGTCGCAAAGCTGGAACAAGGGCGAAGTGGATCCGCGCACACCCAAAGGCGCCCGCGTCTTTCTCGTTTTCACAATCCACCGCGACGGCACGCAGAGCAACGTGCAGCTCGATCGCTCCAGCGGCAGCCCCACCCTCGATCGCTCCTGCATGCGCGGCGTGCAGCGCATCGATACCTTTGGTGCCTTGCCTAATGGTTACAGCGGCAATTCTCTCAACGTCTCCTACTATTGTGAATACTGAATCCAGCGCGCGAAAGCGCCCGACTCCTCTCAGTTCGCACGCCACCCGATTATTCGGGCCGTTCGCGCCGGTCGGCGCGCCCACCCGATTACTTACGCAGGAAGGATCGCACTCCGCATGAAGGCAAAGTCCCTGCTTCTCCCCCTGATTTTCGTCGCCATCATCATCTCGCGCTCTCCCTCACTCCAGGCGCAGGACTGGGTTCACGCCGGCACCAACCTCGGTAACGCGCGCATCCGTCTCGCCGCCGCTGACTTCAAACCGGTGGCCGCCGATCCCCAGACCCCAGCCCTCAAGTCCACGTTCGACGCCACCCTCCAGACCGACCTCACCAACGCCGGCATCTTCGACCTGGTGTCGAAAAGCATGCAGCCCCAGGCCATCCCCGGCTCTCCCCAGGAGCTCAACCTGCAGCAGTGGGCCGCGGCCCCGGCAAGCGCTGAAATGGTAGCCTTCGGCGCGCTCCGCTCCGACAATGGCCGCCTGGTGGTGTACGGCTGGCTTTTTGACGCCCGCAGCAACTCGCAAGTGCTTGGAAAACAATACAATGAGGCCGCCAGCCAGGATATGGCCCGCACCATCGCCCACCGCTTCGCCGATGCCATCATCCAGCAGCTCGGCGGCGGCATTAACGGCATCTCCGAAACCAAGATTTACTTCGTCAGTTCGCGCACCGGCACCAAGGAAATCTGGGCCATGGACTACGACGGCGAGAACCAGCACCAGGTCACACATCTGGGCAGCATTTCCCTGTCGCCTCGCATCTCACCCGACAATAGCCGAATTGCGTTCGCTTCCCTGGGTCGCGAGGGCTGGTCGATTCGGATGTACTCGCTGGACCTGGGACGAATGGTCAGCTTTCCGGGAGGTTCTGAAGGTGGCTCCAATCAATCCCCAGCCTGGGCGGCCGATGGATCGAAAATCGCCTTCTCGTCCGCGCGATCCGGAGACCCGGAGATATGGGTTGCCGACGCGAGCGGCGGAAATCTGCGTAAGCTCACGTCTTTTAGAGGACCCGACGTCTCGCCCACCTGGAACCCGCGTACCAACGCGCAGATCGCGTGGGTAAGTGGCCGCACCGGTCTCCCCCAGATCTACATCATGGATCAGGACGGGGCGAACATCCAGCGCATGACAGACGGCGGCTACGCCATCTCTCCTTCCTGGTCACCTTCCGGTGACCTGCTCACCTTCAGCTGGAATCGCAAGTACGGACCTGGTGCTCCCGGCGGTCAGGACATCTACGTGATGGACATCGCCAGCAAGCGCTGGATGCAGCTTACCCACGACGCCGGCAGCAATGACTTCCCTTCCTGGGCTCCCGACGGACGCCACATCGTATTCGAGCGCACCATCGGCGGACACTCGTCCATCTGGTCCATGCTCGCCGACGGAACCCAGCAGCAGCAGCTCACGCACGTGGGCAACAACTTCATGCCCAACTGGAGCTGGAGGTAGGCCGCGGACAGAAGCGGAACTTAGACGCGCACCACGTCATGCAACAGCCTCCCCGCTCAACAGCGGTATGATGTTTGGTGACGTCCTGCTTCACGTTTTCCATGAGACCAGTTGCAAACTCAGCTGTGGTAAATGCCCGGACCATCGAGGCTCGGATCGATTCCCCGGCTCAATTGCGCGACCTCGGTCCCCGCTCTGCATGTTCACCGTTCAGGTCCGCAGTTCCTAGACCGGTCTCTCGTTCTTGCGGCGCCAGGGCCGATGTCTCATCCCGAATCCGTACCTTTCCGGTTGCCGTTGAGGCGACCTTGCAGAGCATCACAACGAGTTACAGAAACGCTGGCTTTGCCGTAACCGCAGAAGGAGATCCATCTTGAAACAGATTTTTCGTTTTTTCGTCCCGGTTTTGCTCGCCGTCGCACTGATCGGGCTTGCAGGCTGCAAAAAGAAACAAAAGCCGCTTCCGCCCGCTGAGACTGCCCCTCCGCCCACCACCGCACCGGCGCCTACCGCCCAGCTCACCGTCACGCCCTCCAACATTTCCGCAGGCGACCAGGTGGTGTTGTCTTGGCGCACAACGGACGCCACCAGCGTGTCCATTGACGGCATCGGCGATGTGCCCAGTTCCGGCGTGAAGAACGTCACGCCCGCGGCTTCCACCAGCTACCACCTCGTGGCCCGCGGGGATGGCGGAACCGCCGACGCCACCGCGCGCGTGACCGTGAACGCACCCCCGCCGGCCGTGCAGGTGCCTACCCGCACCATGAGCGCCGAAGAGGAATTCAAAGCCAACGTCCAGGACATCTTCTATGACTACGATTCGGCTGACGTTCGCGCCGACGCGCAGTCCACGCTCTCCCGCGACGCCGCCTACCTCAACAGCCATCCCGATATCAAGGTCGTCATCGGTGGATACTGCGACGAGCGCGGATCCAACGAATACAACCTGCAGCTCGGCCAGACCCGCGCTGAGGCCGCTCGCAATGCCCTCACCAACGCCGGCGTCTCCGCAAGCCGCCTTCGTGTCATCAGTTACGGCAAGGAAAAGCCCTTCTGCACCGAGTCCACCGAGGACTGCTGGCAGCAGAACCGCCGCGCCGGCTTCACCATCGACCGCTAGAATTAACGATCCACGAATAAGAGAAAAAATCTGCTTCGGGTCGGCGCTCTCTATAGCGCCGGCCCGAACGTTGAAAGAAAGCGAAAAGTGAATCGGCACGGTGGATGCGGCGCGGCTTTGTAACCGGGCACGGCTTATCGGGGTCCCCGACAAGCCGCACTTGCTTGTTGGGGTGATCTTCAGCTGTGCCGCAGACATCTAATCAACGGTGGGCTTTAACCCCTGGGGACGCTTCATAAGTCGAGTGGCCTGGACCACGCAGGAGGTTCCATCGTGCCGAAAGATGCGTCCAATGATTGATGGTCCATAGTTGCCGATAAACGAAGCTTTATTCACCGCTTCGTGATGCTTTTTTTCACTATTCACTTTTTCACTGTTCACTTTTCACTGCTCACTGACCACTGTCTCTAAGGTGACTTCCATGTCGAAAGCACATATACTTCGCAATCGCCTTCTCGCCGCGGCCCTGTTCGCCACCTTCATCAGCTTTGCGCCCACGCGCGCCCATGCCGCCTCAAAGGAGATCATCGAACTGCAGACGCAGGTCCAGCAGCTCCTCGACATGGTGCAGCGCCTGCAATCCACCATCGACACGCGCTTCGGTGTCATCCAGCACCTCGTCGAGCAGGCCTCCGACAACGCCAATCGCATGTCTTCCTCCGTCGATGCGCTGCAGCAGAAACTGGCTGCGCAAAACGAGGCCATCAGCGGCAAGATCGACAGCAGCAATGGCCAGGTGCAATCCGTCAGCGATTCGGTCGAGGAGCTCAAATCCCGTCTCGACAAATTGCAAAAGTCGGTTTCGGACCTTCAGGGCCAGCTGCAGAACATGCAGTCGCAGCCCGCCATGCAGCAAGGCGCCCCGGCCGGATCGGGCTCAACCGCGCCACCCTCCGGGCCCGGCGGCGCAGCGTCCAATCCAGGCCCCGGTGGCGCCCCCTCCGGCAATCAGGCGCCTCCGCTGCAGGACACCTTCCAGGCCGGTGTTCGCGATTTCAACGGCGCACGCTATTCCGTCGCGCAGGGCGAATTTCAAGACGTCGTGCAGTATTACCCGCAGGACGACCTGGCCGGTACCGCCGCGTTTTACCTGGGCGAAATCGCTTACCGCACCCAGGATTATCCCGGCGCGGTCAAGGCATACAACGCCGTGCTCGAGAGCTATCCCAACAGTTCCAAGGCTGCAGCCGCGCAATTGCACAAAGGCCTGGCGCTGCTCCAGTTGAACAAGAAGCCGGCCGGCATTCAGGAGTTGCGCTCGCTCATCCAGCGCCACCCGCAGACCCCGGAAGCTGCGCAGGCCCGCAGCAAGCTCAACGCTCTGGGCGTCCGCATCAGCGCCTCCACAGCCCACTAGTAGGCGCTCGACCGCTCCCCGCTGAGCCTGCCGGGCTTCCCCCGCCCGGACTTGGCCCGCACCACGGGGACAGGCTATTCCCGCAGTGATCATTTATTCCTGCAGTGATCATTAGAGTTTCGCTTCCCTCTCGCCTCCTCGCATGTGATCACTTCGCAGGCAGTAGTGTCCTGATATCCCTTGCGCCCGCGAATTGACGAAACTCCCATGCTTTGCAGCCGGGAAGATGTGCCACAATGAGCGGGTCAGGAGCACGCGCGCATGTCGATTACAGCCCTTGCGGTGAACCCGAATCCCACTATTCAGATTCCCGGCCTGAACATCTACACCGGCGTTGTCGAATGTGTCTTCAAAGGGAGTGACGGCTCGATCGCGCGAGACACGCTGAGCTTCCTCGTCACTACCCCGCCCATCAGTCTTGTCGTGAGCCCGGTACAGGCAAGTTGTGTCGTATCGGTCGCCAGCTTCGGTTACGACGGGCCGGTAACCGATGCGCTCTGGGCCGTCGACAGCGTATCCGTGAATCCCGTTAATGAGGACAGGGGCTCCGGCACGGCACAGTTGCAAGTGTCTGCAGCTTTGGCCGTCAAGGGGTTGAACGGATTTATTGTGAGGGTAAACTACAGCATCTTCGTGAAACAGTGAAGAGGCGCAACGCTTCCGTGCCCCATCCTGTCGCCTTGCCGGGGTTCCCAGCGACAGGTATTCGTCGCGGGGGTGGTCGAGCGACAGGGTGCGAACCACAAAACTCCACACGCGCCCAAACAGGCTGCTGAAGAACTCGTTCGGGTGGTAGGCCGGGAATTTATCGTTCGGATGGTAGGCCGGGGATTTATCGCTCGGACGGTAGGCCGGAGATTTATCGTTCGGGTGGTAGGCCGGGGATTTATCCCCGGCATAACGGACGCAGAGTCAACGTGGGCTTTAGCCCCTGAGGCATGCTTTTCGGCTATTTCCTTCGGATCAGGCCTTTTTTCGGCAACCTGCTACGAATTCAACAGCCCCGCAAAGTACCCGTTCAACAAACGCCCAGTCGGATCGATGCTGTGCACCGCGTCGGAGAACTGTTGCCACCGGTCCCCAAACGCCTTCTGCACCTGCGCCTGGGTCACGAACGGGCTCTGATTGAGCAGCGGAATTCCATTTTGCTGCGAGGCGAAATCGTTGAACGCGATCAGAAACGCCTTCCACGCCGCTTCATCGGTAGGCGCATGAATCGGATCGATCGAGAACACCTCTCCATCCTTCGTGTACGACAGCAGCGAACTGGAATCGGTGCGAATGTGGTAAGCCCCCAACGGCATGTTGCAGCGAAATCCCGTGGTCTTGAAGTACTGATCGGCCCAATCCAGGTAGGCGCGGTAGGTGTCGAGCCATTGCGCCCGCGGAAACGCCCAGAAAGTGAAAGCGTAGCGGGCGTCCTGGGGCGTGGAGCGGTAGTCGATCGTCTTGTCCGGAGCCAGCAGCGTAATGCCCCCGGCCAGGTGCAGCGTCTCGTAGAGCATGTTCTCCAGGTCGAACGTTCCCGCCTGGATCGAATCACGCAGGGTCTGGTCGGTGACAAAGCGATCGATCAGCTGCCCGAAGTACGCTCCCGTAAAATTCCACAACATGCGCCGCGCCGCCGCCTCCAGCGCGCCGAAGATGCCGGGTTGGGTGATCTTGTGGCGCTGCTGGAAGACCGCGGTCCGACCCACCGTCCAGCAAATCAGTCCTTCCGACGTATCGAGCAGGTTGTCGACCTCGGCCTGCGTCAGCTCTTCCACCGGCCGCGGCAGATAAGTAAAGTGCAGCGCCTCGATCGGCTTGATGCGAAACGTGACTTCGTAAATGATGCCCAACAACCCGTAGCTCGAGCGCATCAGCTTCATCTGGTTCGGGTCGCTGGTGTCGGAAGCCTCGGCCAGGTCGCCCTGCGGCGTTACCCACTTCATCGCCGTCACATAGGAGCTCACTTGCCCAAACTCGATCCCATCCAGCGCATCCTTGCTGTGACAGCACGAGGCGGCGCCCACCGTCATGTTGCCGATCTCGATGTTCAGCATGAACTGCAGGCCCTGCGCGCGCAGCGCCTTGTTGGCATCGATCATTTGCATGCCCGCCTGCACGGTAAACGTCAGGTTGGTGGCATCGATCGAAACCACCTGGTTCATCTGCTTCATGTCGATAATCGTTCCATCGGTCGACACGCAGGGCGTCAGCGAGTGATAGCTGCCCATCGCGCGCACCGGACTTGGGTAAGTAGCTGAATCGCGCAACACACCCTGAATGTCATCCACGGTTTTGGCAACAACAAGCTGCTGCGGGTTCGCGGTAATGCTGCCGTCGTAGTTCGTGACCTGGTTGGCCATAAAGGGGAGCCTCCTCAAGGATTGGGGGAATCTGCCGAGGGGTCTTTGAAGCTTAGAAAGCTTAAGCGGCCTGTCCACCCCAGCGCAAGATCATAAAGACGAGACGCGCAACTCAGGCAAACAAAAAGCCCCGCAATCGCGGGGCTTCATTATTTCACTTTTCACTTCTTCACTACTGCAGATTCGCCATCAGCGCATCCAGTGCCGACTTCGGCGGCCGTGTCATCGACTCCGGCAGCGAACCCAGCGGCTCATCCACCACGTTCAGCAGGTCGATAAACGTTGGCTTCGTCGTGTCAATGTACAGAACACCCGTAAGGACTTCGTTTTTCTCGTGAGCGTCCATAAGAGTGTGAACGGCGTTGGCCTTGTTGGTGGGGTCGTAATCTTCATGAAGCTTGCGCAGACGCAGGCTCGAGCCGTCGTGCATCTCCACTTCGTACACCTGGCCCGAATCGTAGTCCACCGAAATATCATCGAAGCTGGCCACAAAGCCGATCTCGTTGATGGGCTCGTCATTCTCCTGCATGAACTTGTAGCTCTTGGTCGACCCCTCGTGATCGTTGAACGTCACGCAGGGGCTGATCACGTCGAGCATCACCGTGCCCTTGTGCGCAATCGCCGCCTTCAGCATGGCCAGCAATTGCTTCTTGTCGCCGCTGAAGGACCGCCCCACAAACGTCGCGCCCAGCTGAATGGCCAGCGCGCAGGTGTCAATGGCGGGCAGATCGTTGATGACACCGGTTTTCAGCTTCGACCCAATATCCGCAGTGGCCGAAAACTGCCCCTTCGTCAATCCGTAAACGCCGTTGTCCTCAATGATGTAAATCATGGGGAGGTTGCGGCGCAGCAGGTGGACGAACTGGCCCATGCCGATCGATGCCGTGTCGCCGTCGCCGGAAACACCGATGGTCGTCATGGTGTGGTTGGCAAGAATGGCGCCCGTGGAAACGGACGGCATGCGGCCGTGCACGCTGTTGAAGCTGTGCGACCGGCTCATGAAGTATGCCGGGCTCTTCGACGAGCAGCCGATGCCGCTCATCTTCATCACCCGCTCCGGCTGCACGCCCATCTCGAACATGGCGTCGATAATGCGCTCCGAGATGGCGTTGTGGCCGCAGCCGGCGCAGAGCGTGGACTTGCCGCCGCGGTATTCCACGATGGGAAGGCCGATGTGATTGGTCTTAGGTCCCGCCGGTGGCGGTGTTGTGGTTGCCGTTGCCATTTAGAGGCCCTCCTTCGTGGCGAACTCTTCGGTGATGCTGCGCGCGTCAATCGGCAGGCCGTTGTAGTGGAGAATGCTGCGCAACTTCCCCACCTGTTCGGCGGGCAGATCGAGTTTCAGCAGGCTGGCAAGCTGCGCATCGCGGTCCTGCTCCACCACGTACACGCGCTCGTGCGAGGCCACAAAGTCGTGAATCTCGTGCGCAAACGGATACGCCCGGATGCGCAGGTAGTCCACGTCCTGCCCATGCTCCTTCTTGATCTGGTCCATGCTTTCGCGCAGCGCGAAGTCGGTGCTGCCATAGGCCAGAAAGCCGATCTTCGAAGTCCCGTCCTTCTCCACCACCGGGGCCGGCACCAGCTTGCGCGCACTCTCGAACTTGCGCGAAAGCCGATCCATGACTTCCAGGTATTCGTCGGGCTTTTCGGTGTAAGCCGCGGCGTAATTGTGTCCCGAACCGCGGGTGAAGTAGGCGGCCTTGGGATGGTCGGTCCCCGGCAGCGTCCGGTAGCCGATGGCGTCACCGTCCACGTCCTTGTAGCGCGCAAAGCTGCCCAGCTTCTTGAGATCTTCGGCACTCAGTACCTTGCCGCGATCCAGAGGTTTTTCCGGATAGTCGAACGGATCCGACATCCAGTTGTTCATGCCCAGGTCAAGATCGGTAAGCACAAACACCGGCGTCTGCAGCCGCTCCGCCAGGTTGAACGCTTCGCATCCCATCTCGAAGCACTCCTTCACCGACGCCGGCAGCAGCACAACGTGCTTGGTGTCGCCGTGCGAAAGGAAGGCCGTAGACAGCAGGTCCGCCTGCGAGGTCCGCGTCGGCATGCCCGTCGAAGGCCCGGTGCGCTGCACGTCGAAGATGACGCCGGGGATCTCGGCAAAGTAGCCCAGGCCCGCGAACTCCGCCATCAGCGAGATGCCCGGCCCCGACGTCGAGGTCATCGACCGCGCGCCGGCCCAGCCTGCGCCCAGCACCATGCCAATCGCCGCCAGTTCGTCTTCCGCCTGCACAACAGCGAACGTCGCCTTGCCTTCCGGTGTGACGCGGAACTTCTTCAGCAGGTCGGTCGTGGCCTCAATCAGCGAGGTCGACGGCGTAATGGGATACCACGCCACCACCGTGACGCCCGCGAACACCGCGCCCATTCCAGCTGCGGCGTTGCCGTCGATGATGATCTTGCCGGCCGTCTGGTTCATCTTCTCGATGAAGTACGGATCCTGCTTGACCAGCTTCTCCTGCGCGTAGTTGTAGCCCGCCTGCACCGCGCCGAAGTTGAGGTCGAACACCTTCTGCTTCTTCGCAAACTGCTTCTTGACGCTCTTCTCCACAACCGCCAGGTCAAGCGACAGCAAATAGGCCACCACGCCCACGTACACCATGTTCTTGACCAGCTTGCGCAGCTTGGCTTCAGGGCATACCGACGCGGTGATCTTGTCGAACGGAACCGGGTAGCAGACCACATCCTCGCGGTATTGCTTCAGGTTCATGTTCTCTTCGTAGATGGCCGCCGCCCCTGCGGGCAGGCTGAGCATGTCTTCCCGCGCGGTCTCGGGGTTCAACGCCACCAGGATCTCCGTATCGCGCGTGCGGGCAACGTAGCCCTCCTTGCTGGCGCGAATCGTGTACCAGGTGGGTAATCCGGCGATGTTCGACGGGAAAAGGTTTTTGCCGCTGACGGGCACGCCCATTCCGAAGATGCTTTTCAGCAGTACGCTATTGGCGGATTGCGAGCCGGACCCGTTCACCGTTGCTACGTTGATGCTGAAGTCGTTTATCACGCGCTGATGCGCGTTGAGAGCGCCCTGTTCTTGACCAAGGGCCAGGTCTCCTGTCGCCATTTGGCGGGATTCCTTCCAGTGAGAAAGTCTCTAGAGTGTCGGGAAGCAACAAGCTCCCTTGTGATTATAGTCACCTGCATGGTGCCACGTCGCATCAACATCGCTTAACGTATCGATCAAGTACCGCCGGACGGAACGACGGGCAAAAGCATAGTGTCAACCGGACGAAAAGGGCCAACCTTGAGCGTGCTGAGCCGGATCCGGAAATTCGGACAGCGGGATAAGTGGAAGGGTTGTTCCCTGACGGCCATTAAGATGGCAGAAACGAGGAGCAACGATGACACGACGTCCACGCCGGAACCACACAGCCGCCTTCAAGGCAAAGGTGGCCTTGGCCGCCCTGAAGGGAGACAAAACCCTGGCTGAGCTGGCCCAACAGTTCGATGTTCACCCCAACCAGATCACGGACTGGAAGACGCGGATGCATGAAGGTGCGGCCGGTGTCTTTGGCGAGGACAAGGCCGAGCAGCAGGTCAAGGTAGATGTAACCCGGATGCAGGCCAAGATCGGCGAACTGACGCTGGAAAATGATTTTTTAGAGACTGCGCTCATCAAAGCGGGCCTGCTGAGCGCAAGGCGATGATCAATCCCGAGCACAAGTTGCCTCTCAGCAGGCAGGCGGAGTTGCTGGAGATCAGTCGCTCCACGGTCTACTATCGGCCGCGCCCGGTCTCCGACGCGGACCTGATGTTGATGCGGCGCATCGACGAGCTGCACATGAACTATCCGTTCGCCGGCAGCCGCATGTTGCGCGACATGCTCAGCCAGCAGGGTCTTGAAGTGGGCCGCCGCCACGTGCGCACCTGATGCGGCGGATGGCCATCGAGACACTGTATCGCAAGCCCAACACCTCCAAACCCGCGCCAGGACACAAGATTTATCCCTACCTGCTGCGCGGCCTCTCGGTCACGCGGCCCAATCAAGTCTGGGCAATGGACATTACATATATTCCGATGGCGCGCGGCTTCGTCTATCTGGCTGCGGTCGTCGACTGGTTCAGCCGCCGTGTGCTGGCTTGGCGGGTGTCGATCACCATGGACACATCGTTCTGCATCGAAGCACTGGAAGAGGCTCTCAGCCAGCATGGCAAGCCTGAGATCTTCAACACCGATCAAGGAAGTCAGTTCACCAGCGAAGCCTTCACCGGACGGCTCAAAGAAGAAGGCATCCAGATCAGCATGGATGGCAAGGGCCGCTGGGTCGACAACGTCTTCGTCGAGCGCCTCTGGCGTTCGCTCAAATACGAGCACGTCTACCTGCATGCATACGAGTCGGTCGGCGAAGCCAGACGCAAGATCGGGTGTTACTTCGAGTTTTACAACTCCAGACGCCCGCACTCCAGCCTGGGGGCACAGACTCCCGACCAGGTATACTTCCACCGTCCGCCAGAAGCTCTGGCGGCCTAACGCGCGACGAAGCAGGCCGTGGAAATGCCGGTCTTATGGAAAGCGCGGAAAACGATAGAACTGTTTTCCGCCCTTCCCACAAGACCTTGAAAATCGATGAAACCGATTTTCACATTCCCACCGCCACGACGACGGTTAGCTGAACAATTCTTTCCACTTAAAAACCGAAAAACCTGTCCAAACAAACGGAGCCACCGCAGTCCGGGGGCCGTCGCCCGCAAGCAATCACGGGTTTTCCGCAATTCTGATCGATTGGTTAACCTGCCTTTTACCTGTCCCCGCCTCGGTACGCGCCTATTAGGATGTCTTGGAATCCATTTTGGCAACCGACCGGTTCACCGCACGACGCGGCTAACTGATATTCAAATCCTTGCTCCTCCAGGAGTTTCAGAAATCTCGCCAGACAGGAATTAACTCCATCTATCCTGTGATGATACTCAATCACCATCCTCTTGATTCCATTGATCTTGCCGGATTCGATCAGATCTGTGAGCACGTCGAACTCCGCTCCCTCCACGTCGAGCTTCAGAAGATCAATCTGACGATCGACGAATCCAGAGAGCTTTGCCGCTCTTAACTTGACCTGGCGGGGATTGGAGTCCCGATTCGGGTTTGTGCTCCCCAATAAGTCACCCGCCGGCCCGCTCCCGGAATAAAACGTGGCCTCTCCGTCGTGGCCGGCAAGCATCACCCCGTGCACGGTGACGTTCTCCAGGCGATTGTTGGCGATGTTTTCGTTCAGCACCCGTACGTTCTCAGGGTCTGCCTCAAAAGCGGTGATATGAGACTTGGGGTAGATGTACTTGAAGTAGAGAGTCGCAAGACCGATGTTGGCCCCGCAATCGAAGATCACCGGGGCTTCAACCTCGGCCCTGAACTTGTACTCGCCCTTGAAAAATATCTCTCGAACAATAATCTGGAACGATCGTTCCCCTGATTTCGCAACTTTGAACCCGAGTAGCCCGGTCTTGTCTCGACGAAACAACCGGGCTTTGACAAGGCTTACTCGTTCCGAAAAGGTATAGTCCAGCTTGGAAGTGCCGATGAGATCGTCGAGAAACAGAACGCCTTTCGAAAGGAGCCCGGCCAGTGGATTGAGCATGGTTCCAAAATAACCCACGGATCAGACCGCGCTCTTCGAGCACCCGGACCAGTCTTCACGGAACCAGCGTGAAGACCGCCCCCACATCCTTGGTCCCTAAATACGTCGTCGTTCCGAACAGCAGATTGTTATAGAACTGCACCACGCTGCTATTCGGGTCCTGTCCGCTGTTGCCCAGATCGCGCAACACGGTTTCAGTCCATTTGCCACCGCTTGTCGGTGGGGCGAGTTTGAAGATGGCGCCACAACCCAGGTAACAGGCCGTCGAACCCCCAAAAACGCTGGTGCCATACAGATTGCCCGCGGGGTCGATCGCCAGCGTGTACGACGGCGTCGTCGCGTCCCCCTTGAACCCCGGAAAGTTGTACAACACGCTATAAGTCCACGCCCCACCCTGCTGTGCTGGTGGCGTCAACTGGTAGATCAGCCCCCGAGGCATTCACGGTGCCGCTTTGGGAGACCGTGCCATACAGCACGCCGTTCGGCCCCAGCGTCACCGCTCCTCCTGGGCCGCCCGCGCCGTTGCTGCCTGCAAAGTTATAAAGCACGCTCTCGGTCCAGGCGCCGCTGCCGCTGGGCGGCGTCAGCTGGAATGCAGTGCCGTATCCGAGCGTCCCGCCACCACCGGTAGTGCTGTACAGGTTCCCTTTGCTGTCGAACGCAAGGTCATCGTCCGGTCCTGTTCCGTCGCCTTTGAATTGCGGGAAGGTATAGATCACTGTCTTCGTCCAGCTACCCCCTTGTTGCGCCGGCGGCGTGAATTCAAAGACGGTCCCGCATCCGTACTTGATCTTCTGATTGGTGTGACACAACACCCCCGGCGTGCCCCCGGAATCGGTTGTGCTATACAACGAGCCGTTCGGGCCGAACACCATCACCCCGGGATACTGCCCGTCCACTCCCCCCTGAAACGTGTACAGCACGGTGTGGGTCCACGCGCCCCCCGGTTGTGCCGGTGGCGACAATTCAAAGATGGTTCCGCACCCGCCGCCACACGCTTGTGCGTTGCCGCCAAATTGGGTGGATCCGAACAGGTTGCCCTTCTCATCGAAGACCACGCTCATGCTGGGCTGGCGTCCATCCGTCCCTCCCGCAAAGCGGTAAAGCACATTCTCGGTCCACGCGCTCCCGTTGGGAACGAGCTGGTACACCGTCCCGTTGTAGCCGGTGCCCCCGCTCGCGGTCGTGCCGTACAGTGCGCCACTGGCGTCGAATGCCAGGCGTCCGTTGGGAAACGGGTACTCACCATCGCCATTGGCGCCGGTGAACGAGTACAAAGTGGTGAGTTTCTGCGACTGAGCCAGGGGAACCCCGGCGACAGCGATGGCCAGCAGCACCACGGTGCGCAGCACCGTATCTACCTTGGGAATGTTCATGGGGGACCCCTCGGCGAAATTCTTTTGATCTCGGTCGGGCAGACGAATCCCCTCCGCCCGTTCCAGCTGAAGCGGTTCTAGTCCCAGCCACCCACAGCATGTGTGCGCAATGACAAGCAAATTGTCACAATCTTGTCACCAGTGACAAAAGCGTCCCTTCCTCGACCCGGGACCGCGCCGTCGCCCCTGAATGCTGTTTTCCTGAGCGGAGTCGAAGGACCTGCGGTTGTTCTTGCGGTTGCTTTTAGTCCAGAAAAGCCAACCAGCCGCAGGTCCGATCGTGCCCCATCCTGACGACGTCTTCGCATCTGTCGTTAGGGTGGGAAATCCCGAACCTGAAAGGAACGGAATTACGCCTTCAGAGAACCAAGCCAATCTAACTAGCCCAATCCCAATTCACGAGTTGCGAAAGCCCGCGCGCGGCTCGCCCTCGACAGTCCTCTCCACGGTCGGCACCGCAAGCCGCCTCGATTTGCGATAGACATTCGCAACCGCCAGCGACCACATGGGCACCAGGTCCACTCCCGGCACCAGCTTGCCAAGAAACGACGGCAAAAACTCCCAATGCCATCCCAGCAGCCAGGTCAGTAAGCCACCCATGCAGACATCGAGAATGTCATCCGCGGGAGACGCCGCACCCTCCACGAAAAGAGGGAACACCACCATCTGCAGCACATCGGCAACGACGGCCAGCAGCATCGCTGCGCGCAGCCGCGGACTTGGCGAAATGGTGATAGTGCCTTGATTCACAACGTTCCCCGGCGTCAATACTCCATTATCCAACAATTTGCGCCCCCCCTTGATGGGATGGCGCATCGGCCCATTCGAGATGCACAAACATCCGCTCTCAAGCTTTGTCATCCTGTCGAACGCAGTGAAGGATCCGCGGTTGCTTCTGGGAGTTCAAAATGGCGCCAGTTCCGAGTTGCCCACCAATCGCCCGAAACCCGGCGGAGGGAGCAGGGGCCTTCAGGCCCCTGAATGCAGTCGGCTGAACAATGGCCTTCAGGCCCGGGCTTCCTGTTCTTATGCAGACTTGAAACGAGTCCAATAATCTTTCCTTCCGATGCCCACGATCCGACCGCGCTCGTTTTCTATCCTCAAAGCCTGTTTTCCTGAGCGGAGCGCAGCGGAGTCGAAGGATCTGCGGTTGTTCTTGCCGTTGCCTTTCCTCACCCAGCCACCATCTGCCCTCAAGGTCGTATCCGGCACCCATCTCTCCACCCCACAGCAGTGTCTTCCTGAGCGTAGTGAAGGATCCGCGGTTGCCTCTGGGAGTTCAAAGTGGCGCCAGTTCCGAGTTGCCCACCAATCGCCCGAAACCCGGCGGAGGGAGCAGGGGCCTTTAGCCTGAATGCATTGGCTGAACAATGGCCTTCAGGCCCGCTCACATGCATGCAGATGGTTGAAACGAGGCCCAAGTGAGAACTGTGCCTTCAGGCCCGGACCTCGCGTTTTTATCGGCTTAAAGCCTGTTCTCCTATGCAGCACTTGAAACGAGTCCAATAAGTCTTTGCTTCGCACGTGCCTCTTTGCTTACCGACGCCCACGATCCGACCGCGCTCGTACAGTTACCCACTCACTATCAGCTGTCCTCAAAGCCTGTTTTCCTGAGCGGAGCGCAGCGGAGTCGAAGGACCTGCGGTTGTTCTTGCCGTTGCCTTTCCTCACCCAGCCATCAATAGGGGGTGCCCCGGGCCTGGGTTCTCACACCTGGGATACCCCGAACCCAACCCGTTTTTTCTAACTTCCGGGTTGACCACCATCTGCCCTCAAGGTCGTATCCGGCACCCATCTCTCCACCCCACAGCAGTGTCTTCCTGAGCGTAGTGAAGGATCCGCGGTTGCCTCTGGGAGTTCAAAGTGGCGCCAGTTCCGAGTTGCCCATCAGTTCTGGCGCAAGAACGAGTTGTTAGGCAAAGCCCCTGAGGCAATACCGACGGCTTATTCAAAGACTCCCTTGCAAGCAAATTTCAGCTCGCGCTCCTGCCTTCGAGACCGAACTTCTCCTGCAGCACAT
This sequence comes from uncultured Acidobacteriota bacterium, assembly GCA_963744185.1. Classification (GTDB taxonomy): domain Bacteria; phylum Acidobacteriota; class Terriglobia; order Terriglobales; family Acidobacteriaceae; genus Telmatobacter. Next base: position 437,544 of record CAVUSR010000010.1, read on the forward strand.
GGGGCCGCAGCGAATCCCGGTTCCAGCGCTGCAGCAGCGTGCAGGCAATAATCACCAGCGCAAGCGTGAGTCCGATCCACAGCCCGTAAATGCCCCAATGCAGAACGAAGCAGAGGAGAAAGCCAAGCGGCAAACCCACCACCCAGTACCCAATCAGGTTCACGATCATGGGCACGCGCGTCTCGCCCAGCCCGCGTAAAGCACCGGTCGAAACCGTCTGAATGCCGTCGAAGATCTGGAAAGCAGCCGCCAGCCACAGCAGGCTCGGTCCCACCGCCAGTACCTGCGCGTCGTGCGTATAGAGCTCAATCAACGGCCGCGGCGCAACCAGAAAGACAACCGCCGCGCTGAGCATGAACGCCGTGCCCAGCCCCATCGCCAGCCAGCCGGCCCGGCGAGCGCGCGGCTGGTCGCCGGCGCCGATGGCGTGGCCCACGCTCACGGCGGCCGCGGCGGAGATCCCCAGCGGCACCATGTAAGTAAGCGCCGCATAATTCAACGCGATCTGGTGGGTCGCCAGCGCCACCGGCGTGAGCCATCCCGCGGAAAACGTGCCCAGATTCCATGCCCCCACTTCGGCGATGATCTGTCCCGCCGCCGGCGCCCCAATCCGCACCAGTTGTTTCAACTTCAGCAGGCTTGGCCCCGCCCAGTGGCGAAACAGCGGATGCCCGCGGCTGCGCTCGTAGCGCCACGCAAATCCAATCAGAGCGACAGCCATCCCGATGCGCGCCACCACCGTCGACCACGCCGACCCATCCACGCCCAGCGCCGGCATCCCCAGTTTGCCGTAAATGAACACCCAGTTGCCCGCCCAATTCAACAGGTTGGCCAGCACAAACGTGACCGTAACCACACGCACCTGGCCCACGCCCTGCAGATAGCGGCGCGCGGCGCCATAAAGCAGCAGCGGCAGCGTGCCAAGCGTGAGAATGCGCAGGTAGCTGGCGGCGGGAGCAGCCACCTCCGGCGTAATGCCCACGTGCGTAAAGCCGAAGCTCACGCCGAGCAGGATGAGCATGAGCGGCGGGCTCACAACGCAGGCCAGGTACACGCCTTGCGCCAGCCAGTGGTGGCAGGCGTCATGGTCGCGCCGCCCAAACGCATGCGACACCAGCGTGTCAAGCCCCAGCAGCAGCCCGATGCCGAACAGGGAGGGCGTGTAAAACACCGCGTTGCCCAGCGCCACCGCGCCAATGGCCGCCGGTCCCAGCTTGCCTACCATGATGGTGTCCACCACGCCCTGGGCCATCCACCCCAGTTCGCTCAACACCACCGGCACTGCCAGCGCGATCATCGCGCGCAGCTCCATTCCCCAATCTGCCCGGCTTGTGCCCATCCCTCTAATCTAGCAATCGCCGCGGCATCGCCCAGGTGCCCTGGTTTCGCACCACCTCTGTGGCATTCACGCGAACACGCTCTACACTGCTTTGCAGTCACAGAACATTCGTTTGTGCGGTAGGTCAGGATTCGTCCTCGGCATTCACGCCAAGCAGTGACAGAACATTTGTTAGGGTCTTAGGCCGGGGATTCATCCCCGGCATTCACGCCAAGCGGTCACAGAACATTTGTTAGGGCGGTAGGCCGGGGATTCATCCCCGGCATTTGAGCCACAAAATCGACACGGGGCTTTAGCCCCTGAGGCATGCTTTACGGCCTGTTTCGCTCGGCATCTTTCCGCCCCGCGGCGAGGGCGCCCACCAGGCAAAGACACTCGTCAATGCGGATCGGCATCTATTTGCGTCGATACAGATACGACAGAGAGCCCACCACAGTAACCGGGTGCCCCAGCCCACATGGGGCATCAACACAAATGCCGGGCGCCGCCGGCCCCTGTGGAAAAGTTGTCAATAGGCGAAAATGAAAATAGTTTGTAACCCTCTTTAGAATCAGCGCAAAAAACTTTGTCCAAATTGGGTATTAATTATTCGAACCTGCCATACTGAATACAGTCGCGAAAAAGGCCTCTCTGGACAGACTGTCCGAAGGGGCTTTTTCATTTGCGCCGAACGTTACGGACGGTACCCGATGAACGTCACACATCCCGCTGACCTGCTGACTTGCCGAAGCCACGAAGTGGCTGCCGACTCGCTGAACTCGAAGCCAAGCCGCCAACCTGCCAACTTGCCATGTCCACAAAGTGGCCGTCAACTCGCCCAGGCACTTCCTCACTTGGTCCCTGTTCACTGTCCACTGTTCACTATTCACTTTTCACTTTTCACTGCTTTTGTGATCCAAATCACGGTCAGCACAAATTCCCCCCTTTTTTGTGTGCAATCGCATCAATCGAAAGCAGATGGTCGTTTTTTTTTGGCGCGTGTGCGCGTCCCTACGGGATTTTGGCGGTGCCAGGGAACACAGCATGAAAATGAACGGGCCGTAAAATGGAAGCCATGGCATTTGAAAGTGTGAACAAGATCGCCGAGGCAGACTTCCCTACCCGCTGGGGAGCTTTCCGGATCCTTGGGTTTGAAGGCGTGTTGCCCGCCCCCAGGCCATGCTGCGAACACGGAGAGCAGGCCGGCAAGCGGGTCGAAGGATTGGTAGCCCTGGTGATGGGCGATATCCACTCCACGCCCCCCATCGTGCGCATTCACTCCCAGTGCCTAACCGGCGATGTCTTCGGTTCGCTGCGCTGCGACTGCCGCCTGCAACTGGAGATGGCGCTGAGCCGCATCGCCGCCGAGGGCGCCGGCATTCTGCTCTACGAGCAGCAGGAAGGCCGCGGCATCGGCCTGATGGCCAAGCTGAAGGCCTACGAGCTGCAGGACAAGGGATTGGACACAGTAGAAGCCAATGTCGAGCTGGGGTTTGCGCCCGACTGCCGCGCCTACGAGCTGCCGGCGGAGGTGCTCAAGCTGCTCGACGTACGGGCTGTTCGCCTGATGACGAACAACCCGGAAAAGGTGGCCGCACTGCAGGCCGCCGGTATCGACGTGACCGAGCGCGTATCGGCCGAAGTCGAGTCGCAGGACACGTTCGAGCGCTACCTTCGCACCAAGCAGGAGAAGATGGGCCACATACTCGACGCGGTCAACGAGATCAACAGCCTGTAAGCTCGCAGCCCGTAATTCCGAAGAGCCGTCCGGCTCACACGAAAGTGGACTTACCTACTCGACAAGCCGCGGGTACTATCGGCTACGGAGTGAGCAATCGCTACAGCTCCTAAAGATCTTTATGCCTTATAGCAGTCGAATGGGGTTATAAATGAACCGTTTGGATCGGCTTTCTGCGCTGCTTCGCATGGAAGCCGGAAATGCAATCGTCAACAACCGGCCCATCCAGTTTCCGGAGCCTCTCAACCGGTTTATCGGGATCGAGCAGAACAGCTTCGGAGATCCTCTCCGCGTACACTTCGGCGATACCCTTGAGGCGATCACCCAGTCTCTTGACGCGTACAACGTCAAGCTCACGGCGCGGGTGCGAGTCTTCGATCTGGATCGTGGAACGTGCTTCGTGCCGGTCTGGACGGTCAGCCGCTTCGAGGAAGCCGCCGGGCCGCTGGATCACACTATGGTGATGCAGCCCACATTGGTTCATGGGATCCAAGCCCTCATGGGTTCCTAAGGACTGCAAATTGAATTACGGAAGTACCGCCCGCAAGTCCGATGCGGTTCCCGCCTTTCCAGATCACAAGTGTTCGATTTTCATACATTTATCCCGCTCAATCCCCCGTTTGTTATTAACGTAATGAACCGTTTGGGGGATTGTTCTGGTAACGCGCGCGAGCTATCACAAAGTAACGATTACTTTTTTTCTTATGATTCCCCGTCACGCGTCCACCAGTAACGTTTTTCAGGAGTACTAAGATGTGTGGAAGACTTTCGTCACTTGCCTTGGTAACTGCTCTCTCGGGGTTCTTCCTCTCTGTCTCGGCGAGTGCCGCCGGTCAGCACAAGAAGATTGCACCGGACGTCGAAAACGCAGCGGCGAACTCAACGGTTTCCGTTCTCGTCCGCTACTACCAGAACCCCACGGCCGACGCCGAGGCCAGGATTGCGGCACGTCACGGCAAAGTGAGCCGCACGTTCTCGAGCCTTCCATTCGTCGCAGCGCAACTGCCGGCTTCTGACGCGGCAAGTCTGGCCAATGACCCGGACGTCGCGTACGTCAGTATCGATCGACGCGTACAGGGGCAGGTGGCCGAGTACGCGGCTGAGCCCGTCAACGCACCTCAAGTCTGGGCCCAGGGGCAAACCGGAAACGGCGTCGGCATCGCACTGATCGACAGTGGTGTTTCGCCCCTGGTTGACGATCTCGGAACAGGCAAGAAAAGCCGGGTCGTTCTGAACCTCAGCTTTGTTGCCCCGTTCACCGACACCGGGGACGAATACGGCCACGGCACCCATCTGGCCGGGCTGATCGCGGGGGATGGTACCGACTCCACGGGACCGCAGGACTACCGGACATTCAAGGGCATTGCTCCGGGTGCGAACATCATTTCTCTCAAGGTTCTGGACGCAAACGGAAGCGGAACCGACTCGACCGTGATTGCCGCGATCGACACGGCAATTCTCTTGAAGAACGTGTACAAGATCCGGGTCATCAATCTTTCGTTGGGCCGCCCGATCTATGAAAGCTACCAGGATGATCCGCTCTGCCAGGCCGTCGAGGCAGCAACTCAGCAAGGAATTCTGGTGGTAGTTGCGGCCGGCAATGCAGGACGTGATTTGAATCTCAATCCTGAAGGTTATGGAACCATCGAATCGCCGGGCAACGATCCCTACGCGCTGACGGTAGGCGCCATGAAGTCGAACGGCACTGCGGGCACCGGCGATGACACGATCGCGAGCTACAGCTCGAAGGGGCCTTCCTTCATCGATCAGATCGCGAAGCCCGACATCGTTGCTCCGGGAAATCTCGTTCCGAGTCTTCTCTCGCCAAATTCCACGCTGTCGACTGAGACGCAGTTCGTGACTTACTTTGCCGACTACCAGACAAACGGAAGCCCCACGACCCCGTCGAACAAATACTTTCCGCTCAGTGGAACGAGCATGGCGGCGGGCGTCACTTCAGGAGCGGCGGGCGTGCTGTTCGGCGCCTATCCAAAGCTGACGCCGGCGCAAGCCAAGGCCATCCTGATGAACTCGGCCAACAAGACCACATTCCCGGCTACCTCATCGGTCGTAGCGGATGGAGTAACCTACAACGCCAACTACGACGTATTCACGGTAGGAGCCGGCTACCTGGACATCGCTGCGGCGTTGCAATTGGCAGGAAGCCAGAAGAAATTCCCCGGACGGAGATGCTCTTTCTCCTGCCGTCGTGTTTGATCCTTCGAGCCAGAACGCCTACCTCCAGTTCGATCAGACTTCCCTGCTGGGCTCCACCATTCTTTGGGGTTCAGTAAATACCTACGGCTCCCAGGCATTTACCGGAGCGCCCGCACCGCAAACAATTCTGTGGGGGTCTTCGGCCGTTGCCGGCGGATCTGACCCGCAGGGCTTCACGATCCTGTGGGGATCATCGACGGTTGGATCGCAGACAATCCTCTGGGGATCCGGTTCCCCGGCGGCAGCCACCATTCTGTGGGGATCAACAACCAGCACAACGCCCAGCACAATCCTCTGGGGATCTTACGTTGATCCCTCAACGATACTTTGGGGATCGAGTTCCCCGAATGCGCAGACAATTCTCTGGGGCTCGAACTATCTCGATCCGCAGACAATCCTATGGGGATCCGCAGTTCCTTATGAACAATAGCGGTTCCCCTGCAATCGAAACCCGGTGGGTGCCGTCTCAAGCGGCACCCACGCAACTGCTTACTTAAGGAATCTCCGATTAAACGGTGGGCATTCCCTCAGGGGCTAAAGCCCGCATTCATTTCGCGGTATTACGGCACGACTGAAGTCGTGCCCTTTCAAAACTGAGGTTTTACGGCACGACTGAAGTCGTGCCCTTTCAAAACTGAGCTGAGGCTTTACGGCACGACGGAAGTCGTGCCCTTTCAAAACTGAGGCTTTACGGCACGACGGAAGTCGTGCCCTTTCAAAACTGAGGCTTTACGGCACGACGGAAGTCGTGCCCTTTCAAAACTGTGAGCTTTACGGCACGACGGAAGTCGTGCCCTTTCAAAACTGAGGCTTTACGGCACGACGGAAGTCCTGCCCTTCCAAAACTGTGAGCTTTACGGCACGACGGAAGTCGTGCCCTTTCAAAATTCGGACTTATTTCGGATGTTTCTCAAGTCATAAAGAAGAGAATGCCCGGGTCTGCCGGGAACACACGATGGGATCGCAAAGCACGCCAAAAATGAAGCTCCTCTTAGGAGTGGTTGTCCTGCTCGCACTGGCGAGCATTGTGATCTCGTTCCAGGTTCCGTGTCACGATTGGCCTCATTTCCTGGTTTATCTATTTCTGGTGATGCTCGCCACCGGCCTTCGCGTGAAGATGCCGGGCGGCGAAAGCACCATCTCGATCAATTTCCCATTCATCCTGCTGTCGATTATTGACGCGTCCCCGCTGCAAGCCATTCTGATCGCGGCTCTCTCGGTGCTGCTCCAGTGCATCCGGCCCAATACAAAATTCACCGCCGAACAGGTGGTGTTCAACATTTCCAACAGCATTATGTGCACGGTGGCCGCGTGGGGGGCTTACACCGAGGTTCGCCACCTGTCAGGGGAGTTGCCGCCCGCCGTGGCCGCGGCGACCGCGGTTTACCTGACCCTCAATCTGTTTGTCGTGGCGCGCATGATTGGATGGGCCACGCATCTTCGCGTCGTCGATGTAGTGAAGCAGGGCCTGGGCGACTGCGTGCCCTACTACCTGTTCGCCGCTGCGATGGCAATGACAGTAGCTTTGATCTCCAGAAGCTTTGGGTGGCTCAGCGCTCAATTGATTTTCCCGTCTGCGTGGGCTTGCTATCGGACGGTGAGCTTTTACGTGACGAAACTCGAGGAGCGCAAGAAGCACCTGGAAGAACTTGCCTCGGTTCACTTGCGGACTATAGAAGCGCTGGCCATGGCGATTGAAGCCAAGGATGAGAATACGCACGACCACCTGTGCCGCGTGCGCACCTACGTAGAGGAAGTTGGCAAGGAGATGCAGCTCTCCGAACCGGAGATGAAGGCGCTGCTCGCCGGCTCACTGCTGCATGACATCGGCAAACTCGCGGTACCGGAGCAGATCATTACCAAGCCCGGGAAACTGACCCCCGAGGAATTCGAGAAGATGAAGATTCATCCGATCGTGGGGGCAGACATTCTCAGCAGAGTCGGGTTTCCTTACCCGGTGGTGCCGATCGTTCGCTCGCACCATGAACGGTGGGATGGAAGGGGCTATCCGGACGGACTTTCGGGGACCGACATTCCCATCGGCGCCCGCATTCTTTCCGCCGTGGACTGTTTCGACGCCCTGGCATCCGATCGGCCATATCGTCCGGCTCTGCCTCTGGACGAAGCCATGGCGTATTTGAGGAAGGGTGCGGGTACCCAGTTCGATCCTCAAGTCGTAGCTGTCCTGGAGCGGCGGTATATCGATCTGGAGATCAAGGCAAGCGCCGCGGGGAAGATGGCGGCGTTGAACACCAGCTTTCAGGTGGCACGCGGCGAAGCGCCGGATGCAGGCTTCGAGCAGAGCGGCGGTTCGCCCGCAAGTGAGAGCGCACCTCGCGGCGGCATTGCGGCGATTGCGGCGGCCGGCCAGGAGGCGCAGACCCTTTATCAACTGGGACAAAAACTCGGCAACTCGCTTTCGCTGGACGAGACGTTGCGCGTCCTCTCGAGGATGTTGCGCCGACTGATGCCATTCAACTGCTTTGCGATTTACCTGCGCGACGAGGACTACATGAAACCAGTCTTCGTGAGCGGCGACGATCAGCGCCTGTTTCAAGGGCAGATGGTCAAGATAGGCGACGGCATTGCGGGATGGGTGGCCAAAACAGCCAACACCATTATCAACGGAAACCCGGCCGTAGAACTTGGGCCTCTGCACAAGAACGGCACCAAGCTGAAGTCCGCGCTGGCGGTTCCGATCCACACCGTTCGAGAAGGCCGTGACCAGGTACTCGGCGTGATGGTGATCTATTCGATTCACGCGGACGCATTTACGCGCGACAATCTTCGTGTTTTGCGTGCCGTCGCGGAAAAGGCGGCCGGGTCGATCGAGAATTCGCTGGACTATCAGCGGGTGGAGAGCGAGGCTGTCACGGATTTCCTGACGGGCATTCTCAATTCGCGAGGCTTCTCGCTCGAGGCGGAAAAGAAGATCGCCGCTTCCGAAGGTCAGGTTACGCTTCTTGCTTGCGATCTGGACGAATTCAAGTCAGTGAATGATACCGAGGGGCACGCAATCGGGGACCTGCTGTTGAGAAAAGTGGCCGAAATCCTCGTAAATCTCTGCGGGCCCGATGCGCTGATCGCGCGGCTTGGCGGAGACGAGTTTGTAGCTCTTGTTCCCGGTTTCTCAGAAGGGGCGGCACGCGAACTCATGTTCGCGATCGATCGCGCCATCAAAGAGGCGTCGGCAAAGATGCTGTCGGGACGGCGGATCGGGGCAAGCATGGGCGCAGCAACATTTGGACTCGATGGCGAGACGGTAGCCGATGTTGTCGCGGTGGCCGACAGGCGCATGTACGACCAGAAGCGCGGGACCGGTGAGAATCATCGCCTGCTCGAAATTGCGAGGGCGTCCTGATGCGATTCGTACGCGCGATCATTCGGCCGATCGTGCTTCTTCTCCTCATCGAGGGAGCCACGCTGTTCATGGTGCGAATGGCGCCGGGTTACTTCACGGATGCTTCAGCGCTCGATCCGCGCCTGAGCGAACACGCCATTGCCCAGATGCAGGCCGACAGGGCCGCAGCGAATCCGATTGCCGAAAGCGTGAAAGAAGACGTTGCGCTGCTGGCGGGGAAGCTTGGTGATTCGCGGTACTATCACGTCTCCGTCGGCTCGCTGATTGGTCCGCGGTGGCCCGTTACGATGAAGCTGCTGGCGGGCGGGCTGGGACTGGGATGGATCGCAGCACTCATGGTTTCCGTTCCCACCGTGATGGCGAGAACGCGCGGGCAGAATCGTTTCGCGTCGATGCTTGCTGTTCCCGCGGTCGTGTTGATCGCTGTCCCGGCGGGCGCGATGGCCGCTCTCGCGGTAACGAGCGGATATGGAACGCCGGTCCTGATCATTGCGTTGTTCACCGGGCCCAGGGTCTTTCAGTTCCTGACGGTGATTCTCAAAAAGGAACTGCACGCGGAGCACGTGCGCTATGCGCGCGCACTGGGGCTCACGACGCGGCGCATTCTGCTGGCACACGTGTTGCCCTCTGCGGCGCCGGAATTGCTGGCGACGTTCGGTACATCGCTCGTGATCGGGCTGGGGGCATTGGTGCCGGTCGAGGTGATGTTCGATCTTCCCGGCGTGGCTCAACTGGCATGGACCGCGGCCATCAACCGCGATGCGCCGGTGATTGCGGCGACGACACTCGTAGCTGCGGGAATGGTGGCGGTGGCCGCGATTCTGAGCGACTGCCTCACCCGCCGGGGCAATCGAACGGTGCAACCGAATGTGGGCGAGTTCGCGCTGGAGGTGAAGTGACGAAGACCTTCGCCAGTTTCCTTTTGCTGATCCTGATTTCCTTCTCGCTCTTTCTCGCGATTCATCCGCGCGTGAGCGGATCGGTTCAGGATCGGGACCAGATCAACGCCGGATCGACGCCGGAGCACGTGGTGGGGACGGACTCGCTGGGACGGGATCGGCTGGCGCGGACCGCGGAAGGGCTGCTGCTTTGCCTTGGTCTTTCGACCGCGGCAGCGCTGTTGGCGACTCTGCTGGCAACTGTCGTGGCACTCACGATTGCTTATACGCCAGGTCCGGTGAGCGCTTCGATTCTGCTGCTCAGTGACTCTCTCATGGCGCTGCCTGGGATCTTTCTGCTCATGATGATGCGCGCTTCGCTGCCGCTGGGAATGTCGGCGCCCCTGGTTGCGGGCGTCACGTTTTTTCTGCTCGCAGTGCTTGGCTGGCCCATGATGGTTCGGACCCTTCTGGCCGAGATTCGGGGATACCGGCAGGCCGATTGGTATCTGTATTGCGTGGCTTCCGGGCTCTCGCGACGGTCGATCTTCTCGAGCCATGTTCTGGCGCACTTGCGGCCGCTGCTGCGCACGCATCTGTTGATGTGCATACCGGCGTTCCTGATCGGTGAAAGCAACCTGGGCGCATTAGGGCTTGGTGTTCCTGAGCCTCTTCCGAGCCTTGGCGGAATGATCTACGAAATGGCCAATTCGTCGCTGGTACTGGCCAGCAATTGGAAGTATCTGTCGCCCATCGTGCTTATTGTTGTGCTGTTGCTTTTTGAAATTGTCGCAGCGCCGCGGAGACGAAAACCGCGCCCTACCCGATCCGCCGTGAGAGCCCAAGAAAAGGCAGCGTCCCCCCTCACGAACGGAGGAGAGTCACTTGAAACACCAACGCTCGCTTAGCGGCCTGGCCTTCGCCGCTCTTGCCATTGCGCAGGCCGCAATGGCCCAGGGAGGACGGCTGACGTGGGCCATTCACTACGATCCCAAGACATACGATCCTGCGCTGGTTTCCGATGAAGCTTCGGAGACGGTTCGCGCGCTGACCGCGGGCGCCTTGATTCGCGTCGACCGGCGCACGCTTCAGCCCGTGCCGCAGCTTGCGGACCGGTGGACTGTGTCGAAAGACGGTCGCACCATCGAGTTCCATCTGCGGCCGAGCCTGCAATTCTCGGATGGGAGCGGGCTTTCCTCCGCCGACGTGTTGTGGACATTGCAGCACATCCTCGATCCCAAGACGGCGTCTCCGAAAGCGTCTCTGTTTCCGGCCGGCACGACTGTGAGTGCGCCGAATGCGGATACGGTGGTCGTGAAGGCGCCGGTACGGATCGACTCTCCGGAGTGGGCCTTCGACGAGATCTCGATCCAGCCTGCCCATCGGGGACAGGACGAACAGGTAACGGCCGGCCCATTCTTTGTGGCGAAGGTGGTCCAGGGCCAGTTTGTTGAGCTGGCGAAGAATCCGCATTACTGGCGTGCCGGGTATCCGCGGTCGCCGGGCATTCGTCTTGAAATCGTGGCCAACCGGGAGCAGGAAGTGCTTCGTCTCATTCGCGGCGACTATCTCTTCGTCGACCCTGTTCCTCCGGCGGACTTTGCGGGGATCGAGAGCCGCGCGGCCGGCTTGGTGCGCGATCTCGGCGCCTCACTCGAAGCCGAGGAAATGTGGTTCAATCAATCGCCCAAATCGCCCATGCCGGAGTACAAACGAACTTGGTTTGAGAACGCCGCATTCCGGATCGCAGTTTCCGAGGCTATCAATCGCGCCGACCTGGTTCGGATCGCATTCGACGGACACGCGGCTCCCGCTGACGGGTTCTACTCGCCTGCCGGCGGAAGCTGGCGAAATGGCAGCCTGCATGCTCCGGCATACGATCCAGCTGCGGCGGCAAAACGTCTGAGCCGGGCCGGTTGGCAGCTCAAGAACGGCACGCTGTATGACAACAGTGGTCACGCGGTTGAATTCTCGATTGTCACCAACGCTGGGAATGAGCCTCGCGCGAAGATGCTCGCACTGATCCAGCAGGACCTCGGCAAACTGGGCATGCACGTGACCATCACTAAACTCGACTTCCCTTCCCTGATTGAGCGCCTGACCAGCAGCTTTAACTATGACGCGTGTTTGCTGGGCACCACCAACGCATCGCCTACTCCGGAGTCGACGCGGAACCTGTGGTTGAGTAGTTCCTCCGATCACACGTGGAATCCGAGCGAGAAGACTCCTGCAACCGCATGGGAAGCAGAACTCGATCACCAACTCACGATCGTCGACACCTCCGACGAAACCATGACCCGCAAAAAGGCCTTCGATCGCGTTCAGCAAATTATCGCCGACCAGCAGCCAATCCTTTACCTGGTCTATCGCGACCGTTTGAGCGGGATATCGCGCAAGGTGACCGGGATGCGGCCATCGGTTCTAGCCAGCCCCTGGTGGAACATTGAAGAACTGGGAGTCCAGCCGTGAGAACACTGTTGAACGCCGACTTTTCGGCTGGGTATCCGGGAAAGCAAATCCTCGAGAATGTGCGCTTCGAAATGCGCGCCGGCGAGATCCTTGGGCTAGCCGGTAGCAGCGGTACCGGTAAGAGCACGCTGGTGTTGGCGATTCTCGGTCTGCTTCAAGACCGGGGCGGCTATGTCGAGGGAAAACTGATCTTCGATGGATTCGACTTGCTTCGCCTCAAACGCGGCCAGCTGCGGCGAATACTCGGGTCAGAAATAACGCTCATCCCACCCAGTCCTCATTCCGCGCTCAATCCCCGCGTCACACTCCAGCGGCACTTCAAGGAGGCCTGGCGCGCTCACAATGATTCCGGCTGGGCTGATGGGATTGCCAACGTCCGGGACCGGCTGGCTGCAGTGGGCCTGCCCACCGACGATGAGTTTCTGAAAAGCCTGCCGGGAGAGATCAGTACAGGACAGGCGCAGCGTGTTCTCATTGCCCTGGCGCTCCTGCACCGCCCTCGATTACTCATCGCCGATGAATCCACCAGCGCTCTGGACACGGTGACGCAAGCGGGAATCCTGAGCCTGCTGAGGCAGATCAACGAACGGCATGGCACTGCCATTCTCTTTGTTTCTCATGACCTGGTCGCTGCGGCTTCGCTGTGCCATCGCATGGCCGTGCTGAGTGACAGGACGATCGTTGAAGTGCTCGATACGACGGAAATGAGCAGAAAGGCCGTCCATCCGGCGACTATCGCGCTACTGGCCGCAATTCCCGAAGTTCCCAGAGGAATGATCCATTCCCCTTCGATCCATAGCGCGAGTATTCGTCACCCGCGCTCAGTCGCATCATTCGGCGATCCGCATTGAAAACCTACTTGTGAATTGAAGGATGACCTGGCTGCCGGTCAATGATATCCAGCCTCGGCAGCCAGGTTGCTCCTCTTCGCTTGACTCTAACCCGCCCGGTTCGCCCCGCACCGGGCCGGGCATGGAGAGATTTGGATTGACCTTATTCTGTTTTCTGTTCTCGCGGAGCGAAGACTGGGAATAGGTTAAAGGCAGTTTGGTGCTTCAAAAGCCGTTCAGAGCCGCTCTACTGATACTTCACGCTGATTGTGCCTCCGGTGCAAATGAACCGATAGCCCGCCCCGCCGCCGCCTCTTCCGCCACCACCCGACGAGTAGTAGTAGGTGAAGTTGAGGGTGAGGGATCCTGAGTAGCTGCCACCATCGCCATCGTTCGTGTCACCGGAGAACTTGACCGTCACCTGGCTCGGCATGGATGTCCCGCCAACCGTGGTAATTCCCGTTACGTGGGCTTCAGCCAGATCCGCCACACCATACCAGACGACAAACCCGCTGCCGGCGTTGCTGCCGGAAAGATAAGTGTCGAGCCAGATCGTGCCGCTTGGCTGGCCATTGATGGCTACGGGGATGCCGTAGCAGTAAAGCGGTGAACTGACACGGCCGCAGTTGTAGCCGGCTCCCACGTTGGTTTTGATGGAAAGCAACTGTCCGGGTGTTTCGTCGGCTGTTTGCGAGTAACAGACCGACTGTGCGAGTCCACACGACGCAATAGCTAGCACCAGTGCTGCTAACCGTAACTCTTTCATGGTCTCTCCTTATCACCGATTGGCTGGGTTTGGTCCCGTGGGACGTTCCCTTTCTGGCGACTAGGATGTTTACCCTCACTTCAAGAGTTGCGGTCAAATCTTGACAGGACATGAAGACTTGTTCATTTAGTTTCGTTCTTTGATCTAGAGCAATGATATTAACGTCAATCCATGCTAGCGATTGCGGGGTGTGACTCGCCTTGAGGCTCCGCGGCCAGGTGAATGTCTGCTTCGCGACATAGGCGCACTATCCGTAAGCAACTTATGAGGATCCACCCCGTCTCAAGCGTCTTGGATGCTCTGCGATAATTCGCGGTCACCCGCGGAGCGCCTTCAGCACCTTGGCCGTGGTGACGACCTGACCGGCGTGCCGCTGCGTATGGTCCGCCACGTGGATCAGGGCGCCGCCGATGCTGGTGGGAAGCTGTTTGCGCCCTACTCCGCGAAACGTCTCGAAGTCCGCGCCGGCCAGCGCGCCGATGCGGTCGGAAGCACTTGCGAAAGAAACCTTCACCTCGGCCAGAAGTTCCGGCAGCAGCTCAGCTCCAGTCTGTTCGGCCTTGAGGGCGCTCAGTTGCTCCGGCGTGAGTTGTCGGCCTTCGGCGTAGGTCAGGATGCGATCAACGGAGCGGGCGATGTGCTTGAGGTGGAAGGCTATCGACGGCAAGCCCAGAGGTTGCGCATGCGCTTCGAGATCGGTTAGCCCGTCCGTCCATTTGTGGATGTCTTCAAGGGCGAGGTCGAGGGCATGAAGGACCGCCCGCCCGGCGGCGGGAACGTCAGTATGGGTGCCGCGCAACCACGGTTCAGGGGACGAAGTTGCGGAAGGTGAAGATGCCGGGGATGTGCTCATCATGTCCTCTCGAATACGGCTGTGGCGAGGGTACCCTTCCCGCCCTTGAGGTCATTGTTTCATTCTTAAGCGTCGGGGCGTGATCCGGGTATCCAGGAAGATCCATGACGCGAAGTGTCGTTTGACCGCCGGTCCGCTCGTCATGGTAGTAAGGTGGTCATCGTGTTGAGGCGCTTCATCCCGCCTGAAGACGACTCGATACGGACTTCGCCAGGCGAGGTGAGGAATGTTAAACAAAGCGTTCACGGCAGAAATCGTCAAGAGCTCGAATCCAGGTGGCTGGACATACGTTATCTGGCCCGAGTCCGCGGCATTCTTTGGCACGCGCGGGCTAGTCAAGGTGAAAGCGACCGTTGATGGGTATCCGTTCCAAAGCTCGTTTATGGCGTTAGGCGACGGCAATCACAAGCTGCCCTTGAAGGCAGAGATCCTGCAGGCCATCGGGAAGGCTCCGGGACAGACCGTCCAGGTGAAATTGCTGGAACGAATCTCGCCGGCCGGCAAGCGCAAGAAGGGCGCAATCGAGAACCGAAGAAGCGGGTAGAACCCGGACCGCGGCGATGCGATCGTTTCATCGATGATTGCGGACGTCGTCGAAGGGTATATCCTTCGTGTTGTTGTTGCGGTCGGGTACCCGTTGGCGGCCTTCCTTAAAAAAGCGAATTCTCGAGTGCGGCGGTTGGGTGTCGTTGCTTTGCTGGCCGCGACAGGGTTTCCCGCGTACGCCGCGAAACGTACGACCGTAGCGCAACTGGAGCAGGCACTCGATGCGGCGAGCAGCGCTCACAAGGCGGACGCCGAGATCGCGCGTCAGATCGCCGGCCTGGAGCTCACCGAACGGCTGACTGACCCAACGCTGAGCCGGCTCGCAGCACATTTGATTTCCAATTCCCAGACCGCGCGGGCTCTCGAATTGCTGGCCGACCGTTCGGCCTTTCTCGAACCTCCTGCAAACGAGGTACCGTCCGCGCCAGTGCCCGACCCGGCTGCGCAAACCCGCATGCTCCAGGCCGCGCGCAATTACGTGTCGCAGACCATGCCGCGCCTCCCCAATTTTTTGGCTAATCGCGTCATCGACCTTTACGATGACCGGCCCCAGCCGCTCAAGAAGGGCGACTGGCCGACCCGTTCGGGGCTTCACCTCATCGGCACCTCGACCGGCGAGATTTCAGTTCGCAACGAACGCGAGAATCAGCCGGCCACGCAGGGTTCGTCGGTGTGGCAAGCCAAAATGGGCTTGATCTCCGGCGGTGAATTCGGCAATACGCTGGGCATGATTCTCACCGATGCGGACAAGGGCAGCATTGCCTGGAGCCATTGGGAGAATTCCGTGGCAGGCCAGGTAGCGGTATTTCAGTACGCCGTGCCCGCGGCTGCCTCGCATTACGAAGTTCTCAGCACGATGAAACGCGAGGAGATTATCGCCGGGGTCGATACGCCGGCGGGCGGCGCGCGGGGGGTCCGGGGTATTGGAACACGGCCCAACGTCAGCGCTGCGAATGCCACCGTCGTGCATACCCGGCCCGGCTACCACGGGTCGATCTGGGTGAATCCAGCCGACGGCGCCATTCTGCGCATCACCATGGACGCCGATCTGAACAGGGGCGCGCCGTTCCGGCGGGCGGCCATCCTGGTGGAGTACGGGCCGGTGGAGATCGGCGGAAGCCGTTTCATCTGTCCTGTGCGCAGCATCGCCCTTTCCGTAGCGCTGGCGGATTCGGAAACCATCACCGGCGATGCGCCGAGCGAATGGCTCAATGAAACGCACTTCACCAACTATCATCGTTTCGGCTCGACAACGCGAATCCTGGCCGATGGCACCACTCCGCCCGCCGCAGAGGCCCAACCTGAGAAGGCGCAAGCCGGCGTAGAGAGTGCGCATCCCGCCGCGACACCCGCATCGCCCGGCGAGCCCAGCCACGCAGAAACGCAGTCGGCGCCCGCGCCCGTTGCCATGGCGACGCCAGAGCCTGCGACGCCCAAAACGACATCGGAAGCCGCCCCTGGGCCAACGTCCCCGGAGAGCCCGTCTCCAGCTCTGCAGCCGGTCGCGGGCGCCGACGTTCCTGATCTGCCGCGGATTCCAGTCATCGCACAACAGGCGCCGATCCCGGACAGCGGACTCACGCTTCATGTCGAGGTTCCGGAGCTCGTCGTTCCCGTGGTGGTGCGCGACAAGCATGGACACGCTGTTGGCAATCTCGCCAAGGAAGACTTCGCGGTCTTCGATCAAGGCAAGCTGAGGACGATTACGGGATTCACGGCGATCACGTCAGCGCCGGCCGGCGGTGGGCCGCCTTCCGTTCGATCGGTTTCGTCGGCGACACCTGCAAATTCAGCGGCGCGTGAAGCACCTCCTCCCACACAAAACCGATTCCTCCTCTTTCTTTTCGACGACCGGCATTTGACCTCTTCCGATCTGGCGATTACCCAGAAGGCCGCGATTAAAATGCTCGACCAGCCCCTCGGCCCAGCGGAATACGCGAATGTGCTGTCGTTCATGGGAGTGAACTCCGGTTTTACCCGGGACCGCGCGGCACTGCAGGCTGCGATCGGCAAGCTTTCAGTTCACCAGGCCAATCAACATAGCAAAAATGACTGCCCCGATATCGACTACTACGCAGCAGACAAGATTCTGAATCAACACGACGCCCAGGAATTCAGCGTTGCCGTCGCCAAGGCGAAGGCGTGCACCGCCGCTCAAGTGTTTTTGCCTTCGGCCTCAGACCTTAATAACCCAACCACCGTGTTTGAACGGCTGGCACTCTCCACCGCGGCCCATGCGCTGGCGGCCGGCGAAGAAGACGCGCGCCAATCACTCGTCTCCCTGGAGACTGTGGTGCGCGCCATGACCAAACTGCCCGGGCAGAGGACGCTGATCCTGGTGTCGCCTGGCTTTCTTTCGCTGTCTCCGGATCTGATGACGTTCAAGTCGCGGGTTCTCGATGAGGCGGCGGGCGCGAATGTGGTTATCAATGCACTGGACGCGCGTGGCCTTTATGTGGGCAATGCCGACGCAAGCCAGGGTCCCCAGGAGTCGGTCAGTCAGATGCTGGGGTCAACCTCCAGCGACCACTTCTCGTCGGTGCAGGAAAGCGACAATGCGATGGCGGAGCTGGCCTACGGGACCGGGGGAACGTTCTTCCACAACAGCAACGACCTTGAGGGTGGATTGAGGAGCCTGGCCGCAGCGCCGGAGTACTTGTATCTGCTCCAGGTCTCACTCAAGGATGTGAAACCGAACGGCACATTTCACCAATTGCGGGTAAATGTGGATCGGCATGATCTAAACGTGCAGTCGCGGCGGGGATATTTTGCACCGAAAGCGAAAAGCAAGAATAAGTAGACGTAGGATGGATCGCACTTATAGCAGGTCCGGAGTTTCTTCCTCGGTGAGCGGCATGATCCGGCCGAAGGAAACGCCTTCCTCGATGCGCGGCAGTTGATTCTCATCCAGGCGCAGCAGATCGGCTCGTTTACCATCCATGTCGACCCAGAGAACCAGATACACTCCGGGCACATTTGCCTGCCGCACTCTTTCTCGAATGGCCGCGCCTGTTGTGACGCGGCCATTTCGTTGCCGGGCTACGGAACGGTCGCGTACACGGTGGTCTGGTACTTGGTACCCGCGGTGTTGACGGCGAAGAAGTCGAAGCGGTGCTGGCCCGCAGCGAGTGGCAGCGAAGTATTGAGCGTGAGGCTGCTGGTTTCGGTGTACTGCTTCACGTAATCAACCCACACTTCCATGCGGAGCAGGGTGCCGACAATATGCGCAGTGGCCAGGGCGCGCACCGGCGAGGCATCGGTGGAGTTGGAGAGCGGGCTGCACACGTGAACGTCGTAACCCGCGTCTGCAGGACAGGTGCCGTTGCCGACCGTTGCGTAGGTCGTGGCCTGGTACTTGGTTCCCGCGGTGTTCACGGCAAATACGTCAAAGCGGTGGTAACCGACGCCCAGGTTCAGCGTGGTGTTGAACGAGGTGCTGGTGGTCTCGGTATAAAGCTTCGTGTAGTCCACCCAGATCTCCATGCGCGCCAGCGTTCCAACAATACTGGCAGCTGCCGCAACCTGCGTGGGTGAGCCCACGTAAGCGCCGAGTGCCGGAGTGCAGATGCTCACGCCTGGAGACGAAGGAGCCGCGCAGGAACCGCCGCCCCCTCCGACCGTGAGAGTGAAGGTCTTCTGCTGCAGAGTGCCATCGACGGCTGTACCGAAGATCGTGACAGTGTGCGATCCGGCAGCCAGCGAGATTGTCTTATCAAGGAAAGAGTAGTGGGAGAAGGCGTGGGCGAGCTGTTCGCCGAGCTTTTGGCCGTCAATCCACACCGCAGCCGTGCGCATGGGCGCGGGACCAGCGGAACTGACGGAGAAGTTCACCGGAGAATTTGCGGAGGCTGAGGCCGGCGCGCAGACGTTCACACCTTCAACCAGACTGGGCGTTCCGCAAGCGGGAAACGAGCCGGTGGTTGTGTCGTTGCTGAGTAAGCCGATCGCCTGCGGCGCAGCAGCACCGTTATTCGGCTGTGCTCCGGTCCAATAGTTGAAGTAGACGTCGGGCCGGGTTCCCTGTGTACTTTTCAAGACGTCGAGGGAGCCGACGTAAAAACCGTTACTGAAGACGGTTTGCTCGGCGCCATAGGTGCCGCCAGAGCTGCCGTATTTGGCAGCGATCGTGTAGGGCGTATTTCCGCCGGCTCCAGCGTTGGCGCAAGGGACCTCGCTGTAGATCAGATCATTGACGCCATCGCCGTTGAAATCGGCCATCGCAACGCTGTCCGGACAATTCGTCGTCGCCGCCGTGGAGAAGGCGTACGTCCGATTGGCATTGACGGTGAGCATGGCGATCTGCGGCTGATAGGTGGCCGGCCCACCGATGACATAGCTGAAGCGGCCCCCGAGCAGGACGCTATGCCCGCTGCCGTTCTCGTAAGAGAATTGCGTGCTAAACGTATCCTCCAGGTTGTTCGGGTCGTTGAAGGTGATAGGGCTGGCGAGGTTGCCATTGCCATCCCCGAACCATGTCTGCACGGTAGTCTGTCCCTGGTTGCTGTAGACGAGTGCGACGTCTGGTTTGCCGTCTCCGTCATAGTCTCCCAGGACAGGCGCGGAGCCGATCAGTACGTTCGAAGTGATTCGCTGGCCGGCGGTGAAGGTGCCGTCCCCGTTGCTGATCCAGGTCTGAAGGATGGAATTGCCGGGCACGGTGATGAGTTCCACGATGTCCGTCTTGTTATCTTGATTCATATCAGCAGCAATGAGGCCGCCGAAGGTCTCACTGGCGGAGGTGCTGTCCGCCACCGCACGCGGCGCCTGGAAGGAGCCGTCTCCGTTGCCGAGATAGACGTTCAAGCCCGAACCGGTAGAGCCGGCGCCCACCAGGTCAAGCTTGCCGTCGTGATTGAAATCACCCACGGAAAGGGTGTTGGGGCTCACAACCTGAGGCAGGGTAATGGGCGCGGCGTAGGTGCCGTCGCCGCTGGAGAGAAACAACAGGGTTTTCAACGGTGCGCCCTGTACGAAGTCGCTGACAATGAAGTCCTCTCGTCCGTCGCCGTTGAAATCGCCGTGAGCCACGGTCTCAAGCAAGTCGGAACTGTTGTAGACGGCGTGGGCAGAAAACGTGGCAGGTGTCTGGGAAAAGGCGCCGAGCGGTAGAAACGCGGAGGCGGTAAGAATAGTTGAGCAAACGAGCATGCGTTGCGGAACTGGCCAGGGCATACAGATACAACTCCTTCTGGGCTCGACTCAAGCGGTTTGAGTGGGAAATACGTTGACAAGCGCGTGCAGGCAAGTCGAGCGGCAGGGATACGGGACTTTACATTATTTGCGAGGAATATTTTGTCTTATTAATCGGCGAGAAACCCCCGCCCGGTGAGTAGATGAAACTTTCGCCGGCGTCGGTTGTACGGAAGCAATAGAAGTCCCGATGCCGAAGGTACAACGACACGAGGTCAGATCACATCACATCCTTACGGCGCAAAACGCGACCGTGGATTATTTCAGCGAAGGGACAAACCTCATGCAAACGAATCTCAGGGAAGTCGCGTCACAGGTCGAAGATGTTCTCAGCGAAGCTGCACGGATCAAATCGATGGTTTCCGAGGCCGTGGAAGACGGCGTAAAGTCCGCGATGAAGGCGATCAAGCAGGGCCGCAACACAGCCGAGGACGTCATCAGCGATACGCGATATTCGGTGAAGAGGAACCCATTTCAGGCGATGGGCATTGTGTTTGCTGCAGGAGTACTGACAGGAACCTTCCTGGGCTGGCTCGGCACGCGCCGCAGCTAACCCGGCATCTGCGCCAATACCGGCTGGCAGCCCGGCCTTGTTCGTCAAAATAAAGATTTCAACGTCCGGACCGTCAGCTGCCGCTTTTCACCCGTACCACGGTGATCTTGGCGAAGCCCTCTTCGAAGACCGGGGGCTTCAGCCGCTCCGCCATCTTGCGCATTACGTCCTCGCTTACCGAGCGCTCGCGCTGCCGGTTGCGATCCAGACATACCTCGAGCGGCACATCGAAGAACACGGCCTGCACCTCGTAGCCAAAGCTCTTGGCCATCTTGATCCACTGGCGGCGTTCGTGGATGGAGAGATTGGTCGCGTCCACGTAGTTCCACGGCATCTTGGCGATCAGCCGCGCCCGCAGCAGCGAACGCAGCGTGGAGAATACCAGGCCCTGGTAGCGCTGCTCCTCCACGTCGTCAAACAGGATGTTGCGCAGCAAGTCGCTCGACAGGGGAGTAACCCCGCGACGCCGAAACCACGTGGTTTTGCCGGAACCGGGCATGCCGATGGCGAGCACAACATAGCCCTTGGGCGCCTGGGGAGAGCGATCGGCGGCTTGCGGCTCGGCCGAGGGTTGGGAAGGCATCTCCGGCTGGGTCTCCAGTTCCAGGCGGCCGGGGCCGGTCTGTGGATTCCACTCGGACTGAGGCCGGGTCGGACGGGCAGGCGCGGCGGCGCGTTGCTCCCGCGCTGGCCGGGCCGTTTCTTCGCGGGGAGCGCGGGCCGCAATCGCACTGGGGGCCGGAGCTGGCGCTGGAGAAGGGTCAACGTAGCTCGGAACCAGCGGTGCTGGTTGATTTGCGGGAAGTTCCTGGCCGATCTTGCCTGTTGATTCAGAGAGGTTCGGTGCGCGTCTGGAGCGTCTTCTCATGCCCGCCTTCAGCACTAGTCATTAGCACTAGTCTTGATACTACCGGGATACCACACCGCCCTCGACCGCTGCAAATCATGTGCACACCATCACATACCATCGTGTGCCGCGGGTAGCAAACTAGCGTTGAGCGGTTTTTGGCATGTTTCCCGGCAAGACACGGCATTTGGTTCTCGTTGACAAGAGTGTTAGCATCATGGGTTTGGTGGAATTGCCTTTGGGCCAATCGCTGGCGGACTCGTGATTCCGCCCCGGCCGCCGAACGCCACGACTTCAATCCCGTTTTTCAACATGTACCAAGGAGATTACCCGCATGGCAGTAAAGGTTGGCATTAACGGCTTTGGCCGTATTGGCCGCAACGTGTTGCGCGCCGCGCTCGGCAATTCTGACATCGATTTTGTCGCGGTCAATGACCTCACCAGCCCCGCGACCCTGGCTCACCTGCTCAAGTACGACTCCATCCTGGGCAACCTGCCCAACGAGATCAGCGCCGGCGAAGACCACATCGTGGTCGACGGCAAGAAGATCAAGGTATGGGCGGAGCGCGATCCCGCCAAGCTCGACTGGGCGTCCGTCGGCGCACAGGTCGTCGTCGAGTCGACCGGCCATTTCACCGACGCCACCAAGGCCAAGGCCCATCTCGGAGAGACCGTCAAGAAGGTGATCATCTCCGCGCCGGCCACCAACGAAGACATCACCCTGGTGCTGGGCGTCAACCAGGACAAGTACGACGCCGCCAAGCACAACGTGATTTCGAATGCCAGCTGCACCACCAACTGCCTCGCGCCCGTCGTCAAGGTACTCATCGAGCACTGCGGCATCGTCAGCGGCATCATGACCACTGTCCACAGCTACACCAACGACCAGGTCATCCTCGACTTTCCGCACAAGGACCTGCGCCGCGCCCGCGCCGCCGCCATCAACATGATTCCCAGCTCCACCGGCGCCGCCAAGGCCCTTAAGCTCGTCATCCCCGAGACCTCCGGCAAGCTCGACGGCTTCTCGCTTCGCGTTCCCACCCCCAACGTTTCCATCGTCGACCTCACCTTCGTCAGCGAGAAGGCGACCGACGTGAAGTCGGTCAACGCCGCCCTGAAGGCCGCCTCGGAAGGCGAACTGAAGGGCATCCTGGGCTACGACGAGAATCAGCTGGTCAGCTCCGACTTCAAGGGCAACCCGCTGTCTTCCATCGTGGACGCGCCCCTCACCAAGGTCATCGGCAACAGCGTGAAGGTGCTGAGCTGGTACGACAACGAGTGGGGCTATTCCAACCGCGTCGTCGACCTCATCGGCTTCCTGGTCTCGAAAGGACTGTAAGAAAGAGTGATCAGTGTTCAGTGATCAGGGGTGCAGAACGAGCGGATCTCGCCATGGCCCTGATCGCTGAGCACTCTTCACTCGTTCACTGTTTCACTTGTTCACTTGTCACCTGTTCACTGACACACTGATCCTGACACTGACCACTGGTTTCTTATGCGCCACAACATCAGCGGCGAATCACCCTACGAGCCCATCATCGGATTCTCGCGCGCCGTCCGCGTGGGGAACACCGTCCATCTCTCCGGCACCGGACCCGTCGGCGCGGATCAGCAGGATGCCGCAGGCCAGACACGCCGCATCTTCGAAATTGCCGCCGAAGCCTTAAAGCTGGCCGGATGTACCTTCGAACACGTAGTCCGGACCCGCATGTATCTCACCCACGCCGAAGACTGGGAGGCTGTCGGCCGCGTCCACGGCGAATTTTTTGGCGTCATTCGCCCCGCCGCCACAATGGTCGTTGTCGCCAAACTGCTTAACCCTGCGTGGCGAATCGAGATCGAGATGGACGCCATCATCCCGGAGACTTCCGGCACCGCTTAGCCGCAGGGGCCAGTGATCGCACTCGTCCTGCTGTTCACTGACCACTGATCACTGCCCACCGACCACTGAAAGGCCCGCCATGCCCAAGCTCTCCATTCGCGACATCGAACTGACGAATAAGCACGTCTTTATCCGCGTTGACTTCAATGTGCCGCTCACGGAAGATGGCCAGACCATTACCGACGACACGCGCATCCTCGCCACTCTGCCCACCATCGAATACGCCCTGCGTCGCCGCGCCAAGGTGATTCTCGCCTCGCACCTGGGTCGCCCCAAGGGCAAGCCCAATCCGAAATACTCCCTGCGCCCCGTGGTCGATCGCCTGCGCGAGTTGCTCGACAAAAAGGAAGACAATTACTCCATCAACGTGGCTTTCTCCCCGGACTGCGTGGGCGAGATTGCCGAAGAAATGTCACGCCAGCTCGAGTCCGGCCAGGTGCTGCTACTCGAGAACCTGCGCTACCACGCCGAAGAAGAAGCCAACGATCCGCACTTTTCCAAGCAGCTTGCTTCCCTCGCCCAGGTCTACGTAAACGACGCGTTCGGTTCGGCGCACCGCGCCCATGCATCCACCGAGGGCATTACCCACTACCTGAAGCCCGCGGTCGCCGGCCTCCTCATGGAGAAAGAGATCACCTACCTCGGCAAGGCGCTCGAGTCGCCCGAGAAGCCCTTCGTCGCCATCATCGGGGGCTCCAAGATCTCCGGCAAGATCGACGTGATCGACAACCTGCTCGACAAGGTGGATACGCTGGTCATCGTCGGCGGCATGGCCTACACGTTCCAGCGCGCGCTCGGCGTCACCACCGGCAAGAGCCTGGTCGAAGAGGACAAGATCGACATGGCCAGGGCCGCCTTGGAAAAGGCGAAGGCCAAGGGCGTGAACCTGCTGCTGCCCGTCGACAACATTCTTGCCGATAGCTTCTCGCCCGACGCCAAAACGCAGGAATGGGACACGTCGAAGAACTTCCCCGCGGACTGGCAGGGGCTCGACATCGGACCCAAGTCGGTTGATGCCATCAAGGAAGTGGTCTCAACGGCGCGCACCATCGTGTGGAACGGCCCCGCCGGCGTCTTCGAATTTCCCAGGTTTGCGGTGGGCACCAACGCCATTGCGAAGGCTGTGGCAGCCAACCGCGCGGCTACCTCGATCATCGGCGGCGGCGACAGCGTCAGCGCCATCAACCAGGCCGGCGTAGCCGACCAGATCACTCACATCTCCACCGGGGGCGGCGCCAGCCTCGAGTTCCTGGAAGGCAAGAAACTCCCCGGCGTCGAAGCGCTGACGGACAAGTAGCACCTGCGGTGCGGCCACTTGCCTTCGGCGAATGCGGCTAATGGAGGATCCTGCTGGCCCACCCTTGCGATCAAGTCTGGTCGCAAGGGTGGGGCGCGGAAGGTGGTGCGAAACGCGGGGCCAGGATGAACTCCGGCGCGTCCCCCCGTTTCATCGCCGTTTATTCGCCCTTCAATTGAAACCTCACGCTTCTCTCGTAACATGCAGAAGGGAGGGAGAAAGTTGTGGGCTACTACACGCGCGTGCTCTCGAAAGATGCTGAGTTCCCTTCTCTTGGCGAGTTGGCCGAGCGCCTGCGCGCCGATCATCCGGACTATCGGCTCACCGTGGAAGAGGGCGACGAGGAAGACTGGGAAAGCCTTCTGCTCGCGGGAACCGATGGCGTCGAGGTTGCGGTCATTGAGCGCAATCCGGTTTACGACGGCTCCGTCGGACAGGATGAGATCGCCGACTTTCTAGAGGAACTCGAGGATGCCAAGCCCGAGAACAACGTCGAGTGGCTCGCTGAATATCTCGAAGAGGTCAAGACGATCTACGCCTTCCAGCATCTGCAGGGCGCGGAGACCGTGGAAGGCAGCAATGCGCTGCACGCGCTGCGCACCGCACTCTGGGAACGCGGGGAAGCCATCCAGCAGGCCGACCTCGAAGGCTTTACCAACGAAGAGGGCTATCACATCGTGTGGCAGTTCTCTGACACAGTTTCGGGCCCGTGGAACATGGCCGTTCTGCAGGACGGAACCTGGCTTCACTTCACCATGGACCTGGGCGATCCCGATCATCGCGCCGCCTTCCTCGCCGGCGAAGCGCCGTCGGATGTATCCGCTGTGAAGTCTACGGGACGTGAACAGTAGCATCGATGTTGTGCCCGTGATCACCCGGAGCCCACAAATCCATCCTCTAGAATTGACCTGAGGAACCCACAAAACATGTCCCGTAAAGCTCTGATTGCTGCCAATTGGAAGATGTACAAGACTCCTGCCGAAGCCAAGGCGTTTGTCGAGGCTTTTCTGCCGCTCGTCGCGGGACATACGCGCGATGAGATCGCCCTGTTTCCTTCGCCCGTTCTGCTGCCCACCGTGATTGAGGCCGCGAAGGGCTCGAATGTCGCCGTGGGCGCGCAGAACATTCACTTTGCCGAAGAGGGTGCTTACACCGGCGAGACCTCGATCCGCCAGTTGATGGCGGTGGGCGGCACGCACACGCTCATCGGACACTCCGAGCGTCGCCAGTACTTCGCCGAGACCGACGAGATCGTGAACAAGAAGCTGCACACGGCGCTCAAGCGCGGCATTGTGCCGATTGTCTGCATCGGCGAAGTACTGGCCGAGCGTGAAGCAGGCAAGACGGAAGAAGTGCTGAAGACGCAGATCACAGGAGGGTTTGCGGGAATCAAGGAAGGCTGGGCGGCGCCCGAAGTGCTGGCCTCGATCGTGATCGCCTACGAGCCGGTTTGGGCCATCGGCACGGGCAAGACCGCGACGCCGGAGATGGCTGTGGACGCGCATCGCATCATCCGCGCCGAAGTGGCGCAACTGCTGGGCGCCGAGGTCGCGGCCAACATGCGCATCCTTTACGGCGGCAGCGTCAAGCCCGACAACGCGACTGCGCTCATTAGCCAGGAAGAGATCGATGGCGCGCTGGTGGGCGGCGCCAGTCTCAAGCCTGACTCGTTCGCCGCCATCGTCAAGTACTAGTGCGTCGCTACCTGTGCGTGCTGCCGCGCGCTTCCACGCGCGGCAGGCCGGTCTCCGCTGGTTCGAATGACCGGCGACAGGCAGATGGTGGGTGGAGTAGCGGCATGAGCGGGCTGGTGAGTTCGGCTGCGTTTGTGCGAACAAAAAAATCGCCTCCGAAGGAATTCTTCGCTTCGGAGGCGCTTGTTCGATCACAAGATAGCTAATGATGACGGGGACCAGTAGCCGGCACTGGAGGTCGGTAGCACGCGGCTACTGGTGATCCCTGCACTAAACGAGACCGATTGCGGCTTCCCCTTTCCACAACTGCCTCGTGTCGCCCGACTCTAGAGTGGTCTTTACTGCAGCCACTCGAGCCTTGTTGACATCTGGAGTTTCGCCGATATCGTAAAGCGATTCCGTGACGGCCATCACAGGGTATTGTGGGAAACCGGTCGCAATTTTTCGCCCCTCTCAAAACGGCCGTCCCGCATTGACAAAGCGAGGCGCTCGCCCCGAAAATCGGAGATTCAGTTCGACCAACGGAAGGCCCTTCCTGTGACTGCTCTTCTCACCACCAATCTGGGTGCGACGCCGCTGATTGGGCGCGGTAAGGTACGCGATTTGTATGCCGTGGACGGCGCACTGCTGCTGGTGGCGACGGATCGCATCTCCGCTTTCGATCATGTTCTCGGTACCGGCATTCCGGGAAAGGGCAAGATTCTTACCCAGATCTCCCTGTTCTGGTTCGAGATGATGTCGGATCTTGTCCCCAACCATCTCATCAGCACCAATGTGCGGGAATTTCCTGCCGCTCTGCAACCCTACACCGAGCAGCTCGAAGGCCGCTCCATGCTGGTGAAGCGAGCTGCCATGTTTCCGGTGGAGTGCGTAGCGCGCGGTTACCTGGCCGGCTCTGGCTGGAAGGATTACCGGAGTACGCAGACCCTCTGCGGCATTCCGCTGCCTGCGGGCCTCCAGGATGGGTCGCGCCTGCCGGAACCGCTCTTCACCCCGGCCACCAAGAGCCAGGACGGGGCCCACGACGAAAACATCTCCTATGCCGAGATGGAAAAGGTGGTCGGAGAGCAAGACGCCGCGGAGCTCAAGCGTCTGACGCTTGCCATTTACGCCAAGGCGGCCGCACACGCCGAGTCGCGCGGCCTGATTCTGGCCGACACCAAGTTCGAATTTGGCAGGACACCGGATGGCATTGTGCTGGCCGATGAAGTCCTGACGCCCGACTCCTCGCGATTCTGGGATGCGTCAGCATGGAAGCCCGGCGGCCCACAACCCTCGTTTGACAAGCAATTCGTGCGCGACTACCTGGAATCCATCCACTGGAACAAACAGGCGCCCGCACCCAGCCTGCCGGACGACGTGGCGGAACGCACTCAGTCGAAATATCTCGAGGCTTTCCGCCTGCTGACTGGCCGGCATCTGAGCATCTGAAATCACAGCCTTCGCGTACGGAGCGCACTATGACGCTGGTCGATTGGGTTATTGTCATTATCCTGATATCCGCGGTTTTCGGCGGACTGGCGCAAGGCTTTTTTCGTTCGGTGTGTTCGCTGGGAGGGTTGATTCTGGGCCTCGTCATCGCGGCGTGGAACTACGAGCATTTGGCCTCTTTGCTGATTCCACTTGTCCGAATCCCCGCAGTTGCGAATACAATAGGCTTTTTGCTAATCGCAATTGTTGTTTCGGCCCTCATCGGGTTGATTGGGAATCTATTGGCAAAAGCCTTTCGGCTTCTCGGCCTGGGTTGGCTCGACTCGCTGGCGGGCGGTGTTTTCGGGATATTTCAGGGTATTGTGCTGGTAGTGATTGCCTTGTTGGTGATTGTGGCGTTTTTCCCGCAGGTTCATTGGATCGCCGAAGCTCGCCTGCCGCGCATGTTTTTTGGAGCGTGCCACGTGAGCAGCAATGTAACGCCGTCGGAGCTCGGGGAACGAATTCGGAATGGCCTGCGTACCTGGGAAGCTGAGTCGCCGGAATGGATGCATCCGGAGCGAAGCAATTGATGTTTTTTGGAACACTCCGCTCGCGCGGGGAATGTGGCAATCTAATGAAAGGCTGAAGCAAGAGGTGGCGAGTTGAAACGAGAACTGGACAGCCTGGTGACGCAGATGCATTCCAGCGGAGTCCGCTACGAAGATGCGGTTCGAGAGTTCAGGCGGCAATATTTGCGTGAAGTGTTGATCGCGAACCGAGGCAATCAGTGCAAGGCAGCGGAGGAGCTGGGGATGCACCGGAACACCCTGAGCCGGGCGATGGCGGAACTCGGGCTGAACCTGGCCGAAGTTCGGGCCGGCCTCAAGCGTCCACCACGGAGCGAACGTCCTGTATTCAGCCAGGTACGACCGACCCTTCGTCAGGGTTAGCGTACCGACTCGATCATGCAGAAATCGATTCAGGAACAAACCGGGCATCCGCAGGTAGCCATTGCACCGGGCTTTGTCTGGGATGCGCAGGACGCCTATCTCTTTGACATTGATGGCACCCTGCTGCGCAGCCGCGACCGCATTCATGTCAATTCCTTCATCCAGAGTGTCCAGAGGGTGACGGGCTTTGAGGTCACGCTGGCCGGCATTCTGCTTCACGGCGCCACCGACACCGCGATTCTGCGCGAAGCGTGCCGCCAGGCGGGCATTCCAGCCGATGTGCTCGAGGCGCAGACGGGCGCTATCCTTGAAGCCATGTGCACGAGCGTGACCGAGCAACGTCACAATATGGACCTGGTGCGCATGCCGGGGGTCGAGGAGGCGCTGCGACATCTTGCCGCGAAGGGCGCGCTGCTTGGCGTGGCCACGGGCAACCTGGAGATGATTGGCTGGGTCAAGATCGAAGAGGTGGGCCTGCGCGAGTGGTTCCGCTTCGGTGGCTTCAGCGACAACTTCCCGGTGCGGCCGGAGCTGGTGGCGCATGCGGCGAAGAAGGCCCGCGAACTGGCTGGGCCTGCGGCGCGCGTCTGCGTGGTGGGGGATACGCCCCGCGACATTGAAGCCGCTCATGCCAATTCCCTTTCCGTGATCGCCGTCGCAACCGGCCGCTACACCTTTGAGGAGTTGCTGGCTCTGAACCCCGAGGTTTGCGCCACCTCGCTTGCCGACCTGCTGGCGCAGACGCAGCCGTGAACGAGATGCACGTAGTTGCGAAACGTCGCGCAGCGGCGATCACGCGTTGCGCGTGCCTGTTGATGGCCGCCATTACGGCCGCTGCCCAGGCTCCGCAGGCCTCGTCTTCTCCACAAGGCAGCCAGGCCGCGCCAACCGCCGCGGCCCAGCAACAGCCCCTTCCGCCCTCTAAACCACCATCGGAGAAGGACCGTCGCCGCGCGGTAAAGCTCTACCTGGCGGGCTCAAAGCTCTACCAGGAAGGCCACTTCGAACAGGCTTTGGACGACTACCGCAAGGCCGCGCAGTTCGATGCCACCAACAACGATTATCAGTTGGCCGTACAGGTGGCCCTCAGTCATGCCGTCACCGCGCTGCTGCAAACGGCTGCGCAAAACCGCACGCGGGGGGATCGGGCCACGGCGCGCGCGGCACTCCAGCAGGCGCTCGTTCTCGATCCTGGAAATGCGGCCGCAACCGAGCGCCTGCGTCAACTGGCTGACGATGTTGCCGGGAGC
The DNA here is from genome assembly GCA_963744185.1 of uncultured Acidobacteriota bacterium. Taxonomy (GTDB): domain Bacteria; phylum Acidobacteriota; class Terriglobia; order Terriglobales; family Acidobacteriaceae; genus Telmatobacter. The sequence continues at coordinate 467,596 of CAVUSR010000010.1, forward strand.
AATCCCGGCCTGGCGCCCGCAAGCGCGGAACCCGCCCTGGGCGGTCTCGAACACCTTGAGCCCACGCCCGGCGTGCACAGCTTCCACGTGCGTGCCAGCCAGCGGCAGGTCATCCAGCAGGTGTTTCGCGCCTGGGGCATTGACGCCGCAGTCGACGACAGCATTCGCGGCAACGTGGTACGCCTCGATCTGGATGACGCAAGCTTTGCAGACGCGGCGCGCGTAGTGTCGATGCTGACCAATTCGTTTTATATCGCCATTGACCCGCATCGCGCGCTGGCCGCCCGCGACACCCGTGACCTCCGCCAGCAGTACACCCGCAATGGCGTGGAAACGGTGCCGCTCTCCGGCCTGACGAACACCGAGATGACCGATGTGGGCAACATGGCCAGAAACGTGTTCGGAATACAGCAGACGTCCGTCGATCCCACGGCGGCAACGATAACGTTGCGCGCTCCGGAGGAAACACTCAACGCGTTCAACGCCACCTTGCACGATTTGACCGAAGGGCGCGGCGAAGTGCTCATCGATGTGCGTGTCTTGCAGCTGGCGCACACCAAGGAGCGCAACACCGGCTTTACTCCGCCGCAGACGGTCACCGCGTTCAACGTCTATGCGGAAGAACAGGCCATCCTCAATCAAAACCAGGCGCTGGTGCAGCAGATCATCTCCTCGGGTCTCGCCGCGCCCGGCGACACGCTGACCATCCTTGGAATCCTGCTCGCATCGGGGCAGGTTTCCAGTTCCATCTTCTCCAACGGCATCGCCCTGTTCGGCGGAGGAATCGCGCTCTCCGGCATTTCGCCCGGCCCGGTGAACTTCAATCTGAACGTCAACTCCTCCGATTCGCGCGAACTCGACGATTACCAGCTTCGCCTCGAAGACGGCGAGGAGGGCACGCTCAAGAGCGGTACGCGCTACCCCATCCAGACGTCTTCGTTCTCCAGCCTCTCCGCCAATACGCTGAACATTCCCGGCCTTACCGGCGCGGGCACTTCCGGGGCGCTGGGAGGGATCCTCGCGTCGCTGCAGGGCGCTTCCACGAATATTCCCCAGGTGCAGTTTCAGGATCTCGGTCTGGTGTTGAAAGCAACACCGCGTGTGTTGCGCTCGGGTGACGTTGCGCTGAACGTCGATTTGAAGATTTCCGCGCTGGCGGGCTCGGCCGTGAACGGGGTTCCGGTGCTCGCCAATCGCGCTTACTCGGGCGTGACTACACTGCGGGCCAACGAAGCCATTGTGATTGCCAGCGAGATGGATGGCAACGAAAGCCGCGCCGTGAGCGGTTATCCCGGGATGAGCGAAATCCCCGGGCTGAACGACATCACCGACAAGGACACGCAGAAAAGCGACTCGACCCTGCTGATCATCATGACGCCGCGGCTGGTGCGACCCAATCACGGGCTGGGCCACTCGCCCATGCTGCCGGTCGACCGCACCCTGGCTCGTTAAGGCATCTTCCGCAAATGAAATCGCCCCGGCATGATAAGACGCAGGGGCGATTCTGCTTGATTGGAAGAAGGGCTTCCTACTGCAGGCCGTCGAGCTTTTCCTGCCACTCGACAATCGTCTTCAACGTCTCGTAGGGAACACCGGCGATCGGCACCTGCCGCCCGTTGATCAGCAGCATCGGCGTCGAGTTCACATTGAGGGCTTCGGCCAGCTTGACCGACTTTTCCACCTCGTCGCTGGTGGCGGGCGTATTGACGCAGGCAGAAACCTTGGCGGTGTCGAGCCCGGCCTTGGTGACGGCGCTGTTCAGGGTCAACGCGGCGCCATCGGCGGTCCCCAGCCCATCCTGGCCGTCAAACGTGGCAGCGGCAAACTGGTAGAACGCGGTGCTGCCGCCCAGTTTCGCAACGCAGACGCCGTACTCGGCGGCCAGCTTGGCCTGCGGATGAATCTTCTCCAGCGGGTCGTTCTGGAACACGATGCGCGCCTTGGGAAAGTCGGTCGCCAGCTTTTCCATGTTGGCCTGGGCTTCTTTGCAGTGCGGGCACTGGAAGTCGGCGAACTCGACGAATTCGAGATCCTTCGAGGCCGCGCCGCGATAAGGACCATCAGCCTGCTGTTGCAGCAGCGCCCGGTTCTGCGCGTAGGGCTTGTCGCCAAAGGGATAAACGTCCTCACCGGCGATGATGTGCTTGCCATCCGGCATTGCCCAGAACATGAAGCCCGAAGGCTTGTTATCCTTGCCGTTTTTGTCGCCAATGAGCACGATCACCTTGGTCAGCCCTTCGATCGGCGTCTTGAGGATGGCCTGGACCTGCCAGACGCGATTGTGATCGTAACCCCAGCTGGCAGCCAGAAACGCATCCACCTGGTCCTTGGTGGGGCTGGTCGCGGTGAAGTTCGCGGGATCGACCTTAGGGAACGCCGGCGGTCCGGTAGGCCCCGGTGCCGATGGCGCCGGCGCAGCCTGATTGTCAGCCGGTGCGGCCGGCACCTGCTGCTGTGCTGCCACTTCCAGAGCGGTGGCCGAAATGACCAGCATTGCGGATGCAGCCAGCAGCGCGACGCTGAAAAGACGTTGAATATGTCGAATCAAACCAATTCTCCTTGATGCTGTGAACCCTGTGAATGCTGTTAACCCGGATGGATGCTTTTAACCTGATGCTCTTGACTTCATTATCACGTGCCGGCCTACCCCGCGCCACACCTGGCGCAAACTGGGCCGGTCCGCATGACCTGGACTCAGACCTGGACCTTGACAGCGATCGGGAACCTGCGGCCCATCCCGAAGGACTTCGCCGTGACCTTCAAAACCGGCGCAGCCTGCTGGCGTTTGTACTCAGAACGTTCGACCAATTTGACAACTTGTTTGACTAAGTCAAGAGGAAATCCGTTTTCCCGGGAAATCTCCTCGGGACTTTCGTAACGTTCCACGTAACCTTCGAGTATGGGATCAAGTACCTCGTAAGGCGGGAGAGAGTCCGTATCCCTCTGATCCGGACGGAGTTCAGCCGACGGCGGCTTCTCCAGGATCGCCCGCGGAATTATCTCGTGGTCCCGGTTGAGCCACTTGCAAATTGCGTAGACCCGGGTCTTGACCAGATCGCCAATCACCGCCAGGGCGCCCACCATATCGCCATAAAGCGTGCAATAGCCCACTGCCATCTCCGACTTGTTGCCGGTGGTCAGCACCAGCGCACCAAACTTGTTCGAGAGCGCCATCATCAGCACACCGCGCGCTCGCGACTGGATGTTCTCCTCGGTAAGGTCCGGGGGCAGTCCGGCAAAGAGCGGTTCCAGTGCGTGTGTGAATTCACTGAAAAGGCCGCTGATTCCGATCAGTTCGTAGCGAATCCCGAGATTGGCCGCAAGCTGGCGGCTGTCGTCGATGGAGCCCGGCGAGGAGTAGGGGCTGGGCATGCCGATCGTCATCACGTTTTCCGGTCCCAGCGCCTCTGCGGCCACGGCCGCCACCAGTGCGGAGTCGATACCGCCGCTCAGCGCCACAAGGGCCTTGCGGAATCCGCACTTGCGAACATAGTCCCGCGTACCCAGCACCAGCGCCTGCCACGCAGCCTCTGTGTCGTCCTCGCCGCGGGGCCGCAATCGGCTGCGCATCAAACGGATCCACGATTACGAGGTCTTCCGCAAACGAAGCCGCCTGCGCAGTCAGTGCGCCGCGCGCATCAATCGCAAGGGATGAGCCATCGAAGATCAGGCTGTCGTTGCCGCCCACCTGGTTGCACAGCACCACCGGAATTCCGTCACGGCGCGCGATCGCCGCCAGCATCTCCCGCCGCAACTCGCGCTTTCCATGCCAGAACGGGGACGAGGACAGGTTCACGTGCAGCTCCGGATGCTGCGCCATCAGCTCCTCCATCGGATCGATGGAGTAGAGCCGGCGCGGCCAGAAATTCTTGTCGTTCCATGCGTCTTCGCAGATGGAGATGGCCAGGCGCACGCCGTCTAATTCAATCACCTGCTGGGAGCGCGCCGGCGAAAAGTAGCGCTGCTCATCGAACACGTCGTAGAACGGCAGCAACCTCTTGTGCTGTTCAAGAAGGAGTTCGCCTTTGTCCATCAAAACAGCCGCGTTCACCGCGGGCTTGCCGCTGGCAACGTTCGCCGCCAGCGCGACGCCCGCCACAATCGCGGTGGGCAGATCGCGCGTGGCAGCCGTCAACTCCTGCACGGCGCACCGGCAGCGGGCCAGAAAGCTGGGCTTTTCCAGAAAGTCCGCGGGGGGATATCCGCAAATGGCCAACTCGGAAAACACGGTAAGCCGCGCACCCAACGCAGAGGCGCGGCGGCTGACTTCCATGATCTTGCTGAGGTTTCCGGTAAAATCCCCGATCGTGGGGTTGACCTGGGCGAGCGCGATCTTCACTCTTCCAGTTTAATCTGCTGGGCGGCCCGCGATCAGGAGCCCGTCCCCGCAAATACCACCGCCACTGTGCGGAGGATGATCTTGAGATCGAGCCAGACGCTCCAGTTTTCGATGTAGGTCACGTCCAGCGAAATGTAGCTGTCGAAGGAGGGATCCTGGCGCCCCTGCACCTGCCAGAGACCCGTGATTCCGGGCGTCACGTCGAGGCGGCGCAGATGACTCAGCTTGTACTCCCGGACCTCGCTGGCCAGCGGCGGGCGCGGCCCAACGATGCTCATGTCGCCCTTCAGCACATTGAAGAACTGCGGCAGCTCATCCAGAGAGTACTTGCGCAAAAAGCGTCCCAGCGATGTGATCCGCGGGTCGTTCGATATCTTGAAGAGAACGCCCTGCCGCTCATTCATATGCATGATCTCGGCTTGGCGCTTTTCGGCGTCGCGCACCATGGTGCGGAACTTGAAGCACTTGAATACGTGCCCCTTCTTGCCGATGCGCTCCGAGGCGTACAGAACAGGACCGTGAGAATCACGTTTGATGGCAATTGCGATCGCCAGCATTACCGGCGCCAGAATAACCAGCGCGGCAACGGAAAAGATAACGTCGACCACGCGCTTCAACATCAGGGCAAGCTCAGGGACATATCCGCAATGCAACGGAATGGTGGGAAATTGCCCGATGTATTCAATCGGCGAGTTCCATGCCAGACCGTCGTACATCTCGGGTACCACGCGGAGATTGATGCCATACGCCCGCGCCTTTTCGAGCACATCCTGAACCAAACCGCGCTCGTGCGGCGTAGTGAAAAAGATCTCGTCCACAAAGTGCTTGCGGGCGTGCTGGAACATCGTGTCCAGGTCACCTACCACATCACTGGACTCGGCTACAAAGCGCGAGCTTGATCCGGGAAACTCGATAAATCCCTTGAACGTATACCCCAGGTGGCGAATGTTCTCCACATGGTGGCGGAGCGCGTGTGCTTCGGGCCCGGTACCGACGATCAGGACGTTGCGGGTTCCCACGCCACGTTCGAATCGCCTGTACAGGAAAATACGGTAGACGAAACGCCGCACGCTCAACGATACGACGACCAGGCCGAGGGTGATGAGCACCAGGCCTCGGGGGATCGCGGAGGCATGTAACAGATAGATGGCTCCGGTGAGAAGAAGTCCCGAGGCGAAACATGCCTGCACCGTGCGGCGCTGCTCGTTCAGGAAGCCCCCAAGGCGGGCCGGCGAATAAAGATTGAGTCGGCCACTGATGTAGATCAGCGCCAGGATGAAACCAGCCAGAAGCGCGAGGAGAAGCCCCGTCGAGCGCCTTTCGAGCATGCCCTGACGCCAGAATTCTTTGACGCCGGGAAACAACTTTATGTACGCCTCAAAACAAGTAGCGACAATCACCGCGCCCAACACGGTGATCGCGTCCATCACCATCCAGAGCTTCGACGTTCGGGCAGAATTGCGTCCGGCGGCCCCGGTCGTCTCTTCCATCCACTCGGTGGAAGCGACCGTCGCGGAAACTCTTTGCCAGAAATCTGATGTTGCCATGCACGACCTCACCAAACACAACACGTAAGAAGAAGACACCACTCTCTCTCAAATCATCTGAGGAGCAGCTGCTTCAAACCGAACTGCCGTTTCTGGGCCCGGCCATGTGCGAACGGATTAGGTGACCCGGAACGACTCTTCACCTCCACCAAAATTCCTTAAGCCCCCAGGTGGATGGCGTCGTTCGAGGAACAAGTGCGTGCTGGGTATGCTATTTCCTAATCCAAAAAACTAGCTTAGAACTCAATTACCGGGTCCGCCTGCAGGTCAAGGTATTTTCGAAAATGACAGATCAGCTTGGGAAGAAGACTAAATGCCCTGAAAGCGGAAAAAAGATGGAAACAAGGGAAGTATAGCAAATTTCCTGGGGACCAAATGTAACACGACGTCAAAACCAACCATATACCCGTGAAGCTCCTGCAAGGTTAAGACCACTTCAGCATCGCCTGCGCAAGTCAGGATTGCAAGCCAATTCTTGAAGACTCCTTTGTACAAGAGTTAGTGCTTTGGTAACCCCCGATGCCTCGGCAACTGATATTCATCAAGGACAAGAAATTGGCGGATATCCGGATCATCCGAGGCCAGGAAATCCTTCAGCGCTCCAAAGAAATGCGCCCGCCCCTGGTGAAGAAACAGCACAAGATCGGCAAGCCTTTCAGCAAACCGCATGTCATGCGTAACTACGATGCTGGTGAACCCGAGCTGGTGTTTTAATCGTTGGATAATTCCGCCAAGTCGCTTGGCAATAATGGGATCGACCATGGTGGTGGGTTCGTCGTAAAGCACCACCTCGGGCTGGGCGGCAAGCGCACGCGCGATGGCCACCGCGCGCCGGCGGCCGGTAGACAGACTCGCGGGGAGCAGGTCTTCCACGTCGTCCGCTCCCACCAGTCCCAGCAGCCGGTCCACAACCTGCTGGATCTGGCTCTCTTCAAGTCCGCCACGTTCCCGTAATGGGAAAGCCACATTCTCCCGTACGGTGAGAGAGTCGAAGAGTGCTCCATTTTGAAACACCATCGTTACCCGCTTGCGAATCTCTTGCATCCCAGCTTCGCCGAGGTCCGTTATTTCCTGACCCTCCACGTGCACCGAGCCCGAATCCGGCTTCAGGAAACCCATCAGGATACGCAGCGATACAGACTTCCCCACCCCGCTGCGGCCAAGGATACAGAGCGTCTGTCCGCGATCGACATAGAAGCTCACCTCCTCAAGGACGGGCCTGCCTCCGAAGGAAATGGTGACGTCTTTGAAGATAATCGTCCGGTCCTTGGGTTCAGGCAGCTCGACAGGCTTTTCCTGCTGGGGGGGTACTTCGTCGTCGTCTGCCGGGCCGAGCGGAAGATCGGGAAGTTGCTCCGGGATGGGGGAATCGTCCGGCATCTGGCTCCAGATTACGCGATACGCCGCCGCGCGCGCTCCGCATCCTCGGGCGTGTTCACGTTGAGGAACCACCGAAACGGCGGCATCGCCCAATGATGGGTTACGCTGCCCGTCTGCACCAGCACCTCCGCCGCCACTACGCTCACCGCCTGCCCCAATCGCAGCGCGGCCGCCTGGAATGCGGCAAAACACCCGCTCCTCCCGGCCGCCAATTCTTCCTGCAACTGTGGCAGAGCCTTGCGATGCAGCACCGCGGGAAAGGTCTGCGCAAAGCCGTTGACCGAGGCCAAGGTGACTGCCTGTCCGGTGGTGCGCGCATGATCCACAAGGTACTGGAGGAGCGATGCCGGCAACAATGGCAGATCCACCGGGACGAAGACCGCCAGTTCCGCATCCGTCGCACCCAGCGCCGAGCAGATCCCCTGCAATGGCCCCTGGTCGGCAGCTTCGTCCGCGATCACCGGCGCAAGGTCGCCCAGCTCCGACCGTGCTCCCGCGATGGTTGCGCTGAGTCCGGCGCGGCGCAGCAACTCCACCGCGTGGACTGCCAGTGTCCTGCCCCCAAGCTCCACCAGCGCCTTGTCCCGCCCCATCCGGCTCGATCGTCCTCCGGCCAGAACGAACCCTGCGGCTTCCGGCTCGGCCCGAGAGCGAGGGCTCAACGCCCCGCCTCCTCCATAAACCGGATAATCGACTCAATCCCCAGCTCGAAGTTCTTCAAGTGGAACTTCTCATTCGGCGCGTGCAGATTGTCGTCCGGCAAGCCGAAACCCATCATCACGCTGGGCAGACCAAGGTGTTTCGCAAAGTCGCCCACGATCGGAATCGACCCGCCCGAGCGAATAAACACCGTGTCTTTGCCCCAAACTTCGTGCAGCGCCCGGGTGGCCGCCTGAATGTACGGATTGTTCACCGGGATCAGGCACGGTTCGCCGGAATGAATCAGCCTTACCTGGACGTCCACCCCGGCGGGCGCAATCTTCTCCACGTAGCCCTTGTACTGCGCGAAGGCCTTCGCCGGCGTCATGCCGGGCACCAGCCGCATCGAAACCTTGGCCAGCGCCTTCGCCGGAATCACTGTCTTCGCGCCCGCTCCCGTGAATCCGCCAGGGATGCCGTGCACATCGAGCGTGGGCCGCGCCCAGGTTCGCTCCAGCACGCTGTATCCGGTCTCGCCCACCAACGCCTTGGCGCCCACTTCGCTCTCGCGATAATGTTCCTCATCGAACGGCAGGCTCTTCCACGCTGCCAGTTCCTCCGCGCTGGGCGGAATGATGTCGTCGTAGAACCCCGGAATCTGAATGTGCCCCTGCCCGTCCTTCAGACCGGCGATAATCTGCGCCAGCGACACAAACGCATTCGGCGCCGCGCCTCCATACATGCCCGAGTGCAAATCCGTCCTGGCGCCGCGCACCTCGAGCTCCGTGTAGATCATGCCCCGCAATCCCACGCACAACGTCGGCAATCCCGGCGCAAACAGCTCCGTGTCCGACACCAGCGCGAAGTCCGCCTTCAAATCTGCCGGCTTCGATGCCACATACGACGCAATTCCCTCTCCGCCAACCTCCTCCTCCCCCTCCAAAAGGACGCGCACATTCAGCGGCAGCGCCCCTGTGGTGGTCAACAACGACTCCAGCGCCTTCACATGCATGTACATCTGGCCCTTGTCGTCGACCGCGCCGCGCGCATACAGGTTGCCGTTGCGCTCGGTGGGCTCAAACGGCGGCGTGTGCCACTCGTCCAGCGGATCGGCCGGCTGCACATCATAGTGCCCGTAGGCCAGCATCGTCGGCTTGCCCGCCGCATGCAGCCAGTCGGCATACACCAGGGGATGCCCCTCGCCCTCGATCAGCCGCACATGCTCCATGCCGATGCGCTTCAGCTCCGCTGCCAGCTTCTCCGCGGCCTTGCGGCAATCGCCCGCATGCTCCGGCAGGGTCGACACCGATGGAATCCGCAACAGGTCCTTCAGTTCCTCCAGAAAACGCGGGTGGTTTTCGCGGGCAAAAGCAACGGCAGGTGACGACATCGAAGCACTCCAGTCCAAGAGGTAGAATGGCAGTCAAAACCAAAGTATAGGCGCTCCACCCCGCCCGAAGTTTCTTCACCTCGAATGAAAGGGAACCTGCTTTGCCGCGATGTGGATTGTTCCGTTCCCCTGCCCGCTTCTGGTCTGTTTTGCCCGCTCTGTTCCGCACGATCGTCTTTGCAACCACAACCCTGACCCTGGTTGGAGTCTGCTCGGTTCGCGTTTGCTCCGCGCAGACCGAGGACAAGCTCTACGCACGCACCAACTCCTTCGGCGTGTTGACCGCCTATTCCAACGACTCCAGCCACATCTCGCTGGGATTTTCAGAAAATCGGAAGCTGCTCGACATCGGCCTCAGCTACAGCCGCCGCCTGTACCTGAATCACGTAATGAATTTTCAATACGACGGAGAGATCCTGCCGGTGGCGCTCGACAGCGATCCGGTCCAGGTGACGGCGACTACGGTCACCTTCCCCATCCCGCCCGAAACCTTTACGTCGACCGTGGTGGCCCCGACAATCTACGCGTGTCACCCAGGTTCAGGAACCGGCACCTTCGGACCCGGCGGGCCAACCTACACCTTCGTGAGCACCTGCACCCGCCGCTGGGTGATCGGCGAGGGCATCTCGCCCATTGGATTTCAGTGGAATTTTTTGCCCCGGCGGAGGCTGCAGCCGATCGCCGAAGGCCATATCGGCTACATGTACTCGACCGAGACTATTCCCGTCTCGGCAGCCGGTTCGTTCAACTACACCTTCGATGTGGGCGCCGGCTTCGAGCTGTACCGCTCGCACCGCCAGTCCTGGCGCGCCGAATATCGCTACCACCACATCTCCAACTACGACACCGCCAATGCCAATCCCGGCATTGACAACGGCGTAGTGCAGCTCTCCTGGCTCTTCGGACGCTGAGGCAGGCTTTTCAGCTAGCCTTCCCACAATTGCAGGGTGCTCCATCCTAATTTCGCGCGCTCGCGCGGAATAGGGTGGGATACCACAAAAGCCAGATTATCGGGTCTTGGTGTTTCTAAGCCTGAAAGCTTTCTTTCAGTACCGACCCACCGAAGGATCCACCTCGGCGGCCCACGCATCGATTCCGCCGCGCATCGACTGCGCCTGCTCGAATCCCTGGTTGCGCAACCACACCGTCACGTTCAGCGATCGCATACCGTGATGGCACAGCACCACCACTCGCTCATCGGGGTCGAGTTCCTGGTGCGCCCGCGCCGGCACATCCCCCATTGGCATCAGCACGCTGCCGCCAATGCGCGCCGTGGCATACTCCCATGGCTCCCGCACATCCAGCAGACGCACCTGGTTGTTCTTCACAAGCTCGGCCGTCTCCGCTGCCGAGATTTCAAACTCCAGCATGTACCCAGTGTAAGGCCGCGCATAGCGTGCCACGATGGGCCGGCGCCGGCGGCAACCATCGAACCTGACCCTGCGCACCGGGACGGTCCCCGCGATGCGATAGCGCATCAGTGCACCTTGGCATTCGCCATCGCCGGGTTGCACATCCAGTCCTCAAACCCCTCTTCCAGCTGCTCTCTCCAGAACGCCGTCAGCGGGTCAGCCAGGGTATCTTCCACCGTCTTCACGTCCTCACCCATCAGGCTGAGCGCCATGTGCACCTGGTCGGAGACCGCCATGATCCGGGAAAGCGCGTTAAACAGGTTCCGGCTCACATCGTCGTGAATTGGCAAAGTCGAGTGGTACATCGCCGCATCGATGCTGAGTTCGTTCAACGTCTTTTGGAGTGTGCGAAACCTCTGACCCAGGGAATCGACGAGTTGAGTGGTTTCCGTATTCATCAATAATCCCATCCTCGGGGATGCGATCAGTCTATGAAGGATCGGAATTCAATGTTGTGATTCAAGTCACTCGACATGGCGGAAAACAGGCCAGAGTCGGTGACGGTCATCACCGCAGTTACGGCGCCGCGCATTCGAAACTTGCCGGATCGTTTGTTTCGCCTGTTCCCTTGTACTTTGCCACCCTGGGATAGGCGCACAGCGGTCGCGTCATCACCGGCTTCACCTTGCCATCCGCGCCGGGCGCATACTTGGTGGCGAACACGTCTTCGTCCGGCGCGCCCTTTTCCACCCAATCCTGCAGGGAATCGAACAGCCCGAATTGCGGCCCCTTGGCCGGCATCAACCCGAATTGCCCCATAGCGCTCGGCCCCGGCCCTCCCGTGCAGTGTTCCACGCCCGGCGCCATGTAGAGCCGCGTAAAACTGGCTGCCTTCTCCGCGCCCATCGCGGCCTGAACCTGCTCGTAGAACGCCACCGTGTTCCACGGCGAAATCGCCTGGTCGTTCCACCCGTGATACAGAATCAGCTTGCCCCCGTGCGCCGCAAATCTGCTCATATCCGGATTGGTCGCATCCAGATCGGCAGCCATCTTTTCCCGAGACAACTTCAGCATCGCATCCACGTCCGCCGTCAGCGCATTCCACTTCGGGTCGCCCGTCACCATGTAGCGAAAGTAGTTGCGGAGATATTGCGCTGATGAGGCGCCTTCCGGGCTCTCTCCAATCACCCACTCGCGCCAGCTGGTCTCATCGCCTGGCGTGAACCCGGGAAAGATGACCTTGCCCTCGTTGTCCTTTCCTCCCGTATAGAGCCCTCTGAGCGTCTCCACCTGCGGCGGCGTCAGGCAATCCAGCTCATCCTCGCCCTTGCAGGTCAGCACCGCGGGGTCAAACTTGCACTTCCCCGGATCGGCGATGATGCCGTCCTTCACGCCGTCCTGCGCGTCGCATGCATCGAGCGCCGCTTTCTGAATCGCGGGCAGCTTCCAGTCCGGAATGTACGCCCGCGGATCTCCCAGCTTTTGCATCCCCGCAACCCCCGACGCCACCATCGTCGACCACGCATTGGCCGGCGCCCCGGCCAGAATCCCGTCGTAGTCTTCGGGAAACTTCTGGGCCTCCACCAGCGCCTCGCGGCCTCCATCCGAGCACGCGTCGAAATACGCCTTGTTCTGCGCCTTCCCGTAGTAGGCCTGAATGATCTGCTTGGCCCGCTCCGTCATCAGGTGCACCGCGCGCCATCCAAAGTCCTTTACCTTTTCGGGATGGCCATACGCCCAGCTGGCATCGGTCGCCTCCGCCTGGTGACCGGCGTCCGATCCCGCCACCACGAACCCCCGCTTCAGGTAGCCCTCCAGTTGCTGGTAGTAGATAGACCCCGCAAACCCGCCGTTCCCCGTTCCCAGCAGCCGTCCGTTCCACTCCTTTTCCGGCAGCCACACTTCAAAATGAATTCTCGAGTCGCTGGTCGGCCGCAGTATTCCCGCCACGCGGCAAAACGCGGGTAGCCCCTCCACCGGCGGCGCTCCCGGAACGGCTACCGTACCCGATGTCACCGGCTCCGCCATCGTGACCGTCGTCGCCTCCAGTTTCAAGTCCTTCATCGCCGCACAATCCGCGGCATGGAGCGCAACCGAACAGCTTGCCGCCAGACACCAAAACGCAATCCAGTTCCGCCACTGCGCCATTTCTTTCCTCCGCATGACCCCGCGCCAATCCGCTTCACGACCGACCCAATCCTAAACCCCTTCACTCCACAGGCTGAATCAGTTCCCGCATCGACAACCACCCCGTCGGACTTTCCGACGAGCGTACATATACCACCATCGCGCGTCCTTTCACGGCAGCCGTGGCGCTGCCATCCTTCGGCGTCACCCGGATCGTAAACGCGCTCACCTCCACCGCCGTTTCTCCTCTGATGAAGGTGCTCTCCACCCGGTTTTCTTCAAACACCAACCCCACGGTCTTGAACGTCTCCTTCAGTTCGGCTCGCAGCGCATCCCGTCCCACCAGGTGTTGCTGGGGACTTAACCATTTCTCCACATCCTTGTGGTGATACTTCATGATTGCGTCGACGTCCCCTGCTGCAAACCCCGCGCGAATTGCATCCCCGGTCCTGGCAAGGGCAGCGCGATCCTGCTCTGAATTAGAAGTCGAATTCTTCGCATACAGACGCGACGACAAGAGCGTCAGAGCAATCACAGCGATCGCATGAACCTTAAATCGAGAGCGGATCATAGCGGTTAATTATCACAAGGGCGGGCTCGTGCGCGAAATGAATCTTTCCAGACGAAGAGCTTCCGTCCGTTCTGCTCCCTGGGCCACCAACGGGTTCAAGCTAAAATGGCACTCAAGCAATCCGCTCACGGACTCACCACTCTCTGCAGCCTCCACAAGCAGGTCGGAGTCTCTATCCATGACTGAAACGACGCCCATGTTCAGCTCTGGTGCTCTGGCCGCCGTTGCGTTGGCTCTCATGCTCGCATCGCCAATCCTGCCTTCCCAGCAGAACCCGACGCATTCTCACGAAGCCAACAACCCGGCATCGCCTCAGCCGGACACACCCTACGTGTTTCACTTCACCACGCGCGAAGTCCTGCTCGACGTCATCGCCGTCGACCCCCACGACCATCCCATAACAGACCTCCGGCCGGACGAGCTGCAGGTTTTCGATCGCGCCGGCCGCAGTGCCGCGGTGTCGCAGACAGTCTCCAGCCTTCGCCTCATCGATCCCTCTGGCCAAGCGGGCGCCGATGCTCCCCAGGCCGGCTTTCACATCGCCGCCAACGAAAGCTGCCTGCAGCGCAACTCCCTTCACTACCTGCTCGCCTATCACCCAGGTGAGTACGGGCTGATCAGCGGCTTTCACCAGGTGACCATTCGCACCGGCCGGCGCGGCGCGCGCCTCTTTTACAGTCACCGGTACTACATTGGCGCCACCGCACCGCCGGATCAACCGAAGCCCACCCAGCCCGACCAGATCGCCCACGAATTACAGCACGACGCCTGCAGCCACCCCCTCGAGCCGCTTTCTATCTCATTGCGCGCCGTTCCCATCTCCACCGGATCGACCGAGGTCCTCCGTTACAGCGTGAATATCGAATCCGGGTCGCTCGCCTTCGTCTCCTTCTCGGACAATGGCCGGCAGTTACAGCTCGACTATGGAGCCTGCAACTTCAACGCCGCCGGCCGGCCCATCAACTTCCTCAGCGCCTCGACCGACCAGGTTCTCTCCCCGGTTGAATACGCGCGCGCCGAAGCTCACGGTTTCCACCGCATCTTCGAATTCGTTCCGCCGAAAGACCTTGCCATGACGCGCTTCGTCGTCCGCGATCGTAGCACCGGAAACCTCGGCCTCGCCGATGTGATCTTCCCCTGGCCCCAGGGCCCCCCCGGGCCGGATCCCGCGCTCCTCGCGCAACTCAAGGCAATCCAGGCGGACGATGTGTTTCGATCCAGCAGATACTTTCCCCCGCCCATGGGCCCCATCGGGACATTCGGCTCAGTCGTCCCCCGGCCCAACGCCTTTTGTGGCGACGTGTACGAGATGCAACCGAACACTGCCAAACTCCCCGACTTCCGCGACCTCGACTCCATCGGCTCCATTTACACCGAATCCCTGCTCGTCCCCGACCAGATCTTCCTCGGCACCAATGGAATTCCCGGCGTCACCGACCGCACCATCTGGTTCGGCGTTGACTACCGCGCCACGTTCTGGATCCGCAATCCCGGCGAATACCAGTTCCGCCTCACCTCCGACGACGGCGCCATGCTGCAAATCGACGACCAGCGCATCATCAATCTCGACGGCCTTCACATGGCTCGCACTCAAAGTGGCCACATCACCCTCGCCGCCGGGCGCCACACCATCCACATCCCCTACTACGAAGGAACGCCCGACTCCGTCGCCCTGGTCCTCGCGGTGCGGCCTCCCGGCGAGGACGAGAGCATCTTCGACCTCCGCGACTTCGCCCCGCCGGACGTGATTCCTCCCGTCACTCCCCATCGGTAACCCCTGAGCGCCCTCTGGCTGGCATCCGCCAATCAACTCCGGTGTAAACTGCTTGCGTAGGCATAACGGGCTCGCAACACTTACCGGTTCTCGACTCAGAGGGCTAACGATCACGCATTTTATTGCCGGCTTAACATTAAGTTCTTTATTGTTTGCATCCTGCTTATGCCTCCGCGCAACACGGTGGGGAGTCCTTGGTGTCGAAACTTCAGCTGTCATGGATGCGGGCGGTAGGTCTCGGTCTGGCCATGGTTGCCGCCCAGCAGATCGGTTTCCTGTTCCTCCGCGACGGCCCCACCAGAACGGTCCTTAGCGACGCCATCAACGTGGCGACCTGCGCGCTTGCGGTGATTTGTTGCGCGGCTGCGGCATCGCGCGCCCGGGGTATACCGCGGATCTTCTGGCTCCTCTTCTGCGCCACCTTCGTGCTGCAACTGGCTGCAAACGCCAGTTGGCTCTACTGTAATTACTTCCAGCTTCACGTTCTTCCCAATTCCCTGTTTCCGTCGATCTTCTATCGCCTCTATGCCGGCCCCATGGCCATCGCCCTCTTCCTGTCAGAGGAGATTCGTCCCAGCAGGCTCGAGTCGCTCCTCGATGGCTGCATCGTGGTCGGCCTTGTCAGCCTCACGATGTACCAGATCCAGATCACCGAGCTCAGCGCCCACGACCTGCACTTGTGGCGCGTCATCACCATCGGCACCACCGTCAATTTCATCGTGGTTTTATGCGCCCTGGCCCGCTTCGTCTTTGCATCCAACGCGTCCACGCGCGCGCTCTTTGCACGCCAGGCCATCTATCTGCTCGTGTACGCCTGCATCGCGCTCCTCGCCGGCATCGGAGACGCCTTCTTCCCGGACTACGACGGCCCCATCGATCTGCTCTGGCCCGTTACTTATCTGGCTGGAGCCATCATCGCCATTACCTGGAACCCCGCCGCCGCGGTCGAAACGCACCCCCGTCAGCCCATTTCGCGACGCGCCTCCTTGCTGGCTTTCAACACGGTTCTGGCCGCCATGGTGCTCGTGAGCGCCGTCCTCGGACTCAACTTCTTCAGTTCCGCCAGAACCATCGGCCTGGTTGCCGTGAGCGTAGTGCTCTTCTCCTACGCCATCCGCAGTTCGCTCATGCAGGACAACATGGAGAAGTACCTCACCGAGCTCCAGGAGAGCCGGCTGCAGCTTCAGCGCCAGGCTCTTCACGACCCGCTGACCAGCCTCCCCAACCGCCGCCTCTTCGCGGAAAAGCTCCGCCAGACGCTGGCTCTGGCCAAGCGTCACAACAATCTCGTCGCCCTGCTCTACATTGACCTCGACGGATTCAAGACCATCAACGACCTCCAGGGGCATGCTGTCGGCGATCTCGTCCTTCAGCACGCCGCCAGAAAAATGATGGCGCGCGCCCGCGAGTCCGACTCCCTCGCCCGCATGGGCGGCGACGAATTCACCCTCCTGGCTTCGCCCCTCTCCAGCGTCGAAAAAGCCGAAGGCCTGGCGAGCGATCTTCTCCGCGCCCTCTCTGACCCGTTTGAGATCGACGGCAAGATGCTGTCCGTCACCGCCAGCATCGGCATCAGCGTCTTTCCCCTTAGCGCCGCCAAGCCCGACGAACTCCTGCTCCAGGCCGACCTCGCCATGTACTCCGTCAAGCGCGGTGGCAGGAATGGAATCCGGATCTTCAGCGGCGAACTGCAATCCCCTGGCCGCGACCCGCAGAGCTTCGAGCCCGCTTTTCAGAAGATCGAGCCTCGTTAGCCCTCACTTGCCCCATTGCGCACACCTCGCATAACCTCGCGGCTTCCCGGTCGCCTCCCCACCCGTTACTCTTAAAGGGATGCCGCCGATCCTCAACCTGCAATCCGTCACTAAGCAATTCGGCGCCACGCCGCTGTTTCGCAACATCTCGCTCACCGTCGAGGACGGCGACCGCATCGGCCTCATCGGCCCCAACGGCGCCGGCAAATCCACCCTGCTCGCCGTCCTCGCCGGACAGGTCGAGCCCGATGAAGGCGAGCTCGCCGTCCGCAAACGCGCCCGCGCCGCCTACGTCCCCCAGGACTCCGTCTTCGAGCCCGGCCTCACCGTCCGCCAGGTGCTCGAACGCGATATGACCCTCGCCCACACTCCAGAAAACGAACGCGAAGGCCGTATCCGCGAGCTCGCCGGCCGCACCGGGTTCCTCTCCCTCGACGCCGAAGCCGCTTCCCTCTCCGGCGGCTGGCGCAAACGCCTGGCCATCGCCGAAGCCCTCGTCACCGAGCCCGACGTCCTCCTCCTCGACGAGCCCACCAATCACCTCGACCTCGCCGGCATCGAGTGGCTCGAAGAACTGCTCACCTCCCTGCCCTTCGCCGCTGTTACCGTCAGCCACGACCGCTACTTCCTCGAGTCCACCTCCAGCCAGATCATCGAGCTCAACCGCGTCTACGCTGAAGGCCTCCTCCGCGTCAAAGGCAACTTCAGCCGCTTCCTTGAAGAAAAGCAGAATTACCTCGAATCGCAGAACCGCCAGATGGAGTCGCTCCGCAACCGCGTCCGCACCGAGATCGAGTGGCTCCGCCGCGGCCCCAAAGCCCGCACCACCAAGTCGAAGGCCCGCATCGACACCGCCAACCAGATGATCGGCCAGTTAGCCGACATGACCAGCCGCACTGCCAGCGGCTCGACAGGCATCGACTTCTCCGCCAGCCAGCGCAAAACCAAGCGCTTAGTCGAATTCGAAGGCGTCTCCTGCACCGTCCCCGCCAGCCTCCACCGGGAGGCAGGCCCGGACAATTCGAGCGGAGCAGCAGGTCCGAGCAATTCGAGGCGAGCGGCAGGCCCGGACAATTCGAGCGGTGCGGCAGGCCCGGGCAATTCGAGCGGAGCGGCAGGCCCGGACAATTCGAACGGAGCGGCAGGTCCGGGCAATTCGAACGGAGCGGTAGGTCCGGGCTTTAGCCCGGACAATCAAACGGCCAAAAAGCGGGGGGCTTTAGCCCCTGAGGTAAGCTCTTCGCCCGACAGCCCACGTCTCCTCTTCTCGAACCTCAACTTCATCCTCACCGCCGGCAGCAAAGTCGGCCTCGTCGGCCCCAACGGCAGCGGCAAAACCACCCTTCTCCGTCTCCTCCGCGGCGAAATCGAGCCCGCCGCCGGCTCCATCCGCCGCGCCGACGCGCTCCGCCTCGTCTACTTCAGCCAGATGCGCGAGCTCGACGAGAGCCTCACGCTCCGCCGCGCGCTGGCCCCTGAAAGCGACTCCGTCATCTACCTCGGCCGCCCCGTCCACGTCGCCAGCTGGGCCGCGCGCTTCCTCTTCACCGGCGAACAGCTCAACCAGCCCGTCCGCAACCTCTCCGGCGGCGAGCGCGCCCGCGTCCTCATCGCCCGCCTCATGCTCCAGCCCGCCGACGTCCTTCTGCTCGACGAGCCCACCAACGACCTCGACATCCCGACGCTCGAAATCCTCGAAGACAATCTGCTCGAGTTCCCCGGCGCCCTCATCCTCGTCACCCACGACCGCTACCTGCTCAATCGCGTTGCCACCACCGTCCTCGGGCTCGACGGCAAAGGCCGCATCGGCCAGTTCGCCGACTTCGGGCAATGGGAATCCTGGCTCGAATCCAACGACACCTCCTCCGCGGCAACCAAGCCCGATGGCTCCAGCAAGTCCACCAGCTCCGCGAGCACCGCCAACTCCGCGCTCTCGGCCAACTCCGCTAAGAAAAAGCTGTCCTACCTGGAAGCGCGCGAGTTCGCGGCGATCGAGCAGCGCGTTGAAGCCTCCGACGCTCGTCTCGCCGCCGCCCGCGACCGCATGGAACACCCCGACGTCGCGACAGACGCCGTCGCCCTCCAGCAGGCATTGAAGGAAATGGAAGCCGCGCAGGAAGAGAACGACGCCCTCTACGCCCGCTGGGCCGAACTCACCGAAAAAGCCGGTTAGCAATCATCCCGACCCACTAAAAACGTGTTTTCCTGAGCGAAGTTCGGCACCCCGCGCCGAACGTAGTCGAAGGATCTGCGGTTGCTCTTGCTTTTGGCTTTATGCCGGTTTCACCACGAACGAACGCATCCCGGGTCTCGAATCCGAGACCCGGGATACCTCAAACCGTCTCCGCCTCAGCACTCTTCAGATTGAACGAAACCGTCTGGCTTCCCAGCCGCGGATGCTTCGCCGTAAGCCGCACCGTACCCGGCGTAAGCCCCGCGCGCACCCACACCGCGCAAACACCGCCCACCAGCGAAAACGGGTTGTCCCCAATCAGCCGCGCCGGCCCTTCCAGCGTGAAAGCAACCGGATCGTTCGCCAGCGGCCGCACCGCGCCAAACTCATCCGTCACCCGCACCACCACGCGTGTGCAATCGGCGCCATCCGCCATCAGTTCCCGATCATCGGCCGCAACCACCAGCTTGCGATCCACCCCGGCGCCGGAGTAAGTCTTCGAAATAACCTGCTTCCCGCCAACGAAGCCGTCGATCCGCAGGTCGCCCCATCCAAAGCGGATCTTCCGGTCATCAACCTTTGCCATATCGAGCACGAACGGCCCGTACTTCAGGTGCGCGAACTCCTCGCGATCCGGGTCGAGTTCAGCCACCGGCACCCAGGGATTCCCCTCCAGGCTGTCCGCGCGCATGAAAAACTTCAGCTGGTCGCAATTGGAGCAGACCACCGCCTTCGTAAATCCCACCGACTCGTCGCTGTGCGCCCAGTGAAATGCCGGCTCCAGCACCACTTCCTCCGCCGGATCGCACTGCGATTTGTAAAAGCCCGCAGCCGCCTTGGGCTCGCGGAAGATGTCGGTCACCCCGTGATAGCAGATGCGGTCGCCGGCGCCGAAGTTCGCGTGGGTGTTGTAGTCGAACGCGCACCACCCAATTCCGCCTGCGTACCGCGGATCCGAAGCAAGCTGATTGTGGATCCGCGCGTGTCGCAGCGTATGCTCCCTCTGCCGCTCATCATCATCGGTGGTCTTGGTCGGGAAGGTGTGGCCCACAAACTCGGTGTTGAGATAGAAGGGATGATTCGGCGCCTTCAGCGGGAACCCGAAATCGTTCATGGTGAACACGTCTTCCAGAAATTCCGACGCCTGGAAATAACGGATGCCCCCCGTCGGCCGCGAATCGTCCAGCGCGTGCGCCAGCGCGTTGGTGCGCGTGTAAAAGCTGTGGTCGTCCAGCGATTCGTTGATGCGAACGCCCCACAGAATCACCGAAGGATGGTTCCAGTCGCGGCGAATCATGCGGCCCACGTTGTCGATGGCAACCTGCTTCCAGGCCTCGTCCCCAATGTGCTGCCAGCCCGGAATCTCTTCCAGCACCAGCAGCCCGATCTCGTCGCAACGATCGAGAAAGTGACGCGATTGCGGATAGTGCGAGGTGCGCACGATGTTGCAGTGCAGTTGCTTGCGCAGCACGTCCGCATCCTGCCGCTGAACCCGCGCCGGCATCGCCTGCCCGACAAAAGGAAAGGTCTGGTGCCGATCCAGTCCGCGCAGCTTGATCACCTTTCCGTTCAGGGTGAAGCCATGATCCGTGAACTCGGCGTGGCGAAATCCGATGCGGCGCGTGTCTTCATCCACCGGCGCGCCGTCGCGAAGCAAGCGAACCCGCACCGTGTAGAGACGCGGCGCATCCAGATCCCACAGGCTCACCTTCCCAAAGTCGGTGAGAGTGAGCGTATTCCGCGCCGGGTCTTCGCGCGTCTCCACCGACACATAAGCCGCGGCCGCGTTGTAAGGATCGGCGTCCG
Organism: uncultured Acidobacteriota bacterium; assembly: GCA_963744185.1. GTDB lineage: Bacteria > Acidobacteriota > Terriglobia > Terriglobales > Acidobacteriaceae > Telmatobacter. The sequence continues at coordinate 488,448 of CAVUSR010000010.1, forward strand.
TGGCGGCGGCCGGCGGTTTGGGCTCAACCTTCTGCGTGGCCTTCCCCAGCACCTTGTCGCCATCCAGCAGCTCCGCCGTCAGCGAGTAGTCGCCGGCCTGTTTGGGGTCCGCGGCCAGAAAGCAGGAGACTTCGACCGACGGATGATCGCTCATCGCATCTTTCGGCCGCGCAAAAATGTTGTCGATGTACGTTCCCGGAACCACGCGCAGCGACACCTCGCGGTAGATGCCGCCGAAGGTCATGTAGTCGATCTCGTACCCAAAGGGAGGAATATCGGCGCGCTCCGTCGAATCCAGATGAACCACGAGCACGTTCTCGCCGTCGGCGTGCACGTGGGGAGTGAGCTCGAATGAAAACGGCGTGAAGCCGCCCTTGTACTCACCCAGCGCCACGCCGTTGATCCACACCGTGGAGGCGGTCATGGCGCCTTCGAAGTCGACGAAGACTCGCTTTCCGGCCGCACTCCTGGGGAGCCGGAACCGACGGCGATAGGTCGAAATGAACTCGTAGGTCTTGTCGTCAAAACTGTGCCACGGGAGTTCGACGTTGGTGTGGGGCAGCACCACCCGCTCGAACCCGCTGTCGTCGAAGGTGGGGGCTATCGCCTCGCCGACCTTGGCAGGCTTGTAGCGCCAGTTCCGGTTCATGGGAAGAATCACGCGTCCGGAGGAATGTTGCGGCTCAGAGAGCGCGGGCACGCCGGAGACCGCGGACACGGCCGCGACAGCTCCTGCCGCCTTCAAAAAGTCACGTCGAATCATGAAAGCTCCTTATGCGCAGCAAGAAGTGCCCCGCGCGCAGCCCAGCGCAGACGACCGGCTTTTTGCTGGACCATATTCCGTCAGCAAATGTAAACCTTTTCCCGCCTGGGGTGGCAAGAGGAGATTGCTCCTTGGCGTTGCTTTCCTTATCCTGCGGACTGTTTTCCCGACGAAGGAGGGATCCGCGGTTGTTCTTGCCTTTGCAGTTCTTCATTCACCCGAAAAACACAGGTGCCCCGGGTCCCGGTTTTGGAACCCCGGATACCACTCCCACCCCCTCCCCTCCCTCGTGTTTTCCCGACCGAAGGGTAGGGATCCGCGGTTGTTCTTGCCTTTGCCCTTTCTCAGCTCACTCGCAAAACGATGGTGTCCTTTGGAGCCCTGGATACCACTCCCAAACTCACTAAGAGCCGGCATAATCGGACCCGTCGGAATCCCCTGTGGAAAACTTGTCAAGCCCCCACCCTGTGGAAAAAACGCCTAAACAACACAAAACAAACGCAAAATATTTTTTCAAAAATTAGGTATTAATTATTACAACCTGCCATACTGGAAACAGTCGAACAAAAAGCCCGCCAGCGAGCGGGCTTTTTTCATTTCACACCAGCACTAAGGAGCAGAGGATGGAAACATTGCGCAAACCCGAGCCGGGCCGGCCTTCCTACTCCCTACCTATTCCCTGTCTTTTTCACTTCGTCACTTTTCACTGCTTTTGTGATTTAAATCACGGTCAGCACAAATTCCCCCCGAATTTGTGTCTAATCGCATGAAACCACGGAGGTTGATCGTTTTTTTTGAAGTGTGCAACAGAACCTACGTCATTTCTGGGCCCGCTCAGCCCGCTTCGCAGCAAACTCCCGCGGCGTCGGAATGGGCGAAAGTCCGCGCCCGGCAAACATGTCCTGGAACAAGCCAACCAGTTCGGCGTGGATCAGGCTGTTGGTAGCCAGAACCTCGCGGCTGTCGAGGCGGAAGGGGCCGCCGGCAAAGTCCGAGATGCGTCCGCCCGCCTCCTCCACCAGCAGGAACCCGGCGGCGGTGTCCCAGGGGTTCAGGTGGAACTCCCAGAACGCCTCGAACCGTCCGCAGGCGACGTACGCCAGGTCGAGGGCGGCGGAGCCGGCGCGGCGCACCCCGTGCGAGCGCAGCGTGAACTCCTGGTAGAAGTGGACGTTCGGATTGTCATGCCGCTTGCGGCTGGGAAAGCCGGTGGCGACAAGCGACTCAGCCAGATGTGGAATGCGGGAAGCGTGCATGGGGCGGCCGTTCAGCGTGGCGCCGCGGCCGCGCTCGGCGCAGTAGATCTCGTCGAGCATGGGATCGTAGATGACGGCAGCCACCACGGGTCCGTCCTGGTCCGCGGCAAGGCCGGAGGATCGCTGCTCCAGACCCAGGGACACGCAGAAGTGGGGAACGCCGTGGGCGAAGTTGGTGGTGCCGTCCAGCGGATCGACGTACCAGCGGAACTCCTGCTCGAGGCGCTCGCGAGTTCCCTCTTCGCCGTAGATGCCGTGGTCGGGAAAGGTCTCGCTGAGGCGGGTGCGAATCAACTTCTCGACGGTGCGGTCGGCTACGGTAACCAGGTCGACGTCGCCCTTGTACTCGGTTTCGACGCCCTGGGAAAGGAACTCACGCAGGCGCGCGCCGGCCTCGCGGGCGATGGCGGAGGCCTGGGGGACAAACATGAGATCAGTCAAAGGCGCGGAAGAATTCTCGCTCCGCTGGCCGGATTGGGTCACTGACCAGCCCCTCGCGGTGCGGAGACGCCGGAAACGAGGGAACCTTCAGACGGCCCGCGGCGCTTGCCGGACTCGGTGATGGTACGGATCTGGTGCTTGTAGATGAAGAGGTTCGGCTTGTTCTCGCGCGTGAGGCGGAGCATACCGTCGTCAAAGTACTCGATCCAGCCCTTGACGGTTTCGCCGTCGCGCAGCTTCACGGTGACGGGCACCTTGCGCTCGCTGAGCGACTTGAGGTAGAGCGCTTCCTGGCCGGTTTCGCCAGGCGGAGGCGTCTTGGAGCGGCGGCGTGAAGTCAAAGGCGAGGTCATGATTGTCATTTTAGATGCAGGCGGGTGCGGAAGTGTTCCAAGCCGGGCGGAGCGGCCTTCAGAGGTAATTCTTTCCAATCTGTTGTGAAACTCAAGGAGAGTCAAATTAACCATTTCCTAACAGGAAAGGTTAGGGTAAGCTCGACTGGAATATGCACCTCATCCCCACAGCACCCATTCCCAATGGTTCGCATGGTGCTAGTTCCGCCGGCATTCTTCCCTTAACGTTCGGATTGTTGGTGAACCATGGGAGACTTGCAAGAAAACGCGCAGCAACGGCTCGCCAATCTCCTGGGGCTCGACCCGTCTGAAAGGGAGGCCTACCTCGAGGAGATAGGCCGTGCTTCGCCTTCCGACCGGGCGCGCGTTGAACAGCTGCTGCGCGACGATCAGCAGACACTCAGTTCCTTAAATCGCCCCCATCTCGGCCCTGACCTTACCCCGACCAGGATGCCCGCAGCTTCTTCAACGGTGGGGGTGGTCGCTCCCTCGCAGGCTTATGTTCCCCAGTTTCGACCGGGGGACGTGATCGCGAATCGTTTTGTCGTGATCCGGTTCATTGCCAGGGGTGGCATGGGGGAGGTGTACGACGTTGAAGACAGGCAGCTGCGAGGCGTCCACGTTGCCCTGAAGACGATCCTGTCGCACTTCGCGACGGACCCGATGATGCACGAGCGCTTCAAGCGCGAGGTGCTGAATGCGAGGGAGATCGCGCATCCCCACGTTTGTCCCGTGTATGACCTTTTCGAGTGGGACCGGACGGATGGGAGGCTGTTGTTCCTGACCATGAAGCTGCTTCAGGGCGAAACGCTTCTGGAGCGACTGGCGCGCGCGGGTCGACTTCCCCAGACCGAGGTTACGGCCATTACGCGGCAGGTGGGCTCCGGACTCGCGGCGGCCCATGTAGCGGGCGTGCTGCACCGGGATATCAAGTCGGCAAACATCATGCTGAACGGTTCGGGAGAGAGCGTGTATGCGTACATCACCGACTTCGGGCTGGCTCGGACCATCGTGCAGGAGAGCACGGCGCTGACGGTGAACGGGGTTCCGGGAACCCCGGGATACGTGGCGCCGGAACTCCTTTATGGCGAGGCTTTCTCGAAGGCCAGCGACGTATTTGCATTCGGAGTGGTGGTCTACGAAATGCTCACGGGCAAGATGCCGCGGGGCGCAATCACCGAACCGCAATGCAAGAAGGAGTTGCTATCGGCGGAAATCACGGGGCCATGGCGACGGATGGTGGAGAGTTGTTTGAAGCCAGAGCCGGGCCAGCGGTGCCAGGATATCGAGTCGGCGTTGCAGATGGTTCCCGGACTGGCGGGATCGAGCAGCACGCGAGTCGGGTCGAGGACCAGTGCCACGCTACCCATGACGATGTCGCGGAGGCGCGCGCTGGCGATGACGGGCGCAGCGGCGGCCCTGGCGGCAGGGGGAGGGGCGTGGCTGGAACGGGACCGGGTCGTGAACATCTTCCGTCCCTTGCCGGCCAAGCGTTTCGTCGCCTTGATGGCGTGGCCCGTCAATGACTCCTCGGCAATTGTTACGACATTGCTGGATGAAATTGGCGCCCGGCTGGTTCGCGCGGAATCATCGATCGGTAACTTTGTGGTTTTCGGTTCCCACGATTTGTCGTACGGTCATGATCGGTTCAGACACCTGCGGATGCGGCGAAGGTGCTGGGCGCGACTCTTGTGCTTGCCGGGTCGTTGCGCCCGGTTCAAGGGGACGTACGATTTCGATCTCCAACTGGTCGAAGTTGCCACCTCCACCAAACTTCGTCACCAGGTACTGAGATTTGCGACGCAGCGAGCTGGCCCGATTGAGCGGAAGGCGGCGGACAATGCGACCAGGATGCTGGGGCTGCCACGGCAAGAGAAGCCGGTGCAGGAATCGGACGAATTGAGCAAGCTCTCACCGGACGTGCTGCAGACCTTCAGTGAGGCGAGAGAGGCCGCGGAGAAGCCAAACGGAACAGGGTTGGACGCGGCCATCGGGATGTACCAAAAAGCAGTCGACCTGGATCCGCAATTCTCACTGGGGTACGCGGAGTTGTCGATGCATACATTGAGAATTTCTCGCACAATGGAGAGCGGGCCAACGTTGACCTTGCGCGGAGCAACGCGACGCCTCGCGCTGCGGTACAACCCTAACTCGGCGAAGGCGTTGCTGAGCACAGCGCTGGTCCATCTCTATTCCGGAGAGTCCGCTGCTGCCTTGGCGGCGTTCTCGAAGGCTCTCGCGGCAGATCCGGAGAATCCGCAGATTCTCCTGTACCAGGCCCAAACCTATCGCGATCTGAACCGGTACGACGTCGCGGAACGCGTGTATGAAAGGATCACCAGCGAGCGGCCGAACTACTGGCCTGCGTACAACGAACTTGGGTTCATGCTTTCGCGAGAGGGTGATCATGCTGCCGCCGCGGAGGAGTTCAAAAAGGCAAGGGCTGTGGCCCCGCAGGCAGCTGTGCCTCAATCAAATCTTGGAAGTGAGTATTTGTATTTCAGGCCGATACAGGGAAGCCAAAGACGAGTGCACAGCGAAGTATCGAGAAAAGTCCGACAGATGAGGCCTACCAGACCTTGGGCGATATTGCATTCATCGAACAGAGACTATCGGTTGGCGCGTTCCCTGTATCAAAAGGCCGCGAATCTTAATCCTCACAATCACGATAACTGGCGTGACATTGGGGATTGCGAGGCGATGCTGGGGAATGGGCCGGCCGTGAAGCAGAACTACTGAAGGCGGCCCAAGCGCTAGGGCGAAGAGATTCCCAAGAACACTCCGGGAGTGCCTCTGAATGGGCGACTCTCGCCTTCTACTTCGCAAAGGTCGGAAAGCGGGATGATGCAGAATCAGCGTTAAGAAAGGCCGGCGTGCCTGCAGCACTGGATCTGAATGCACAGCTGATGCTGATTCAAGCGATCGATCTTCTAGGCAGAAAGAGGGAGGCGCTGGACCTTCTGTTGCGTGCCATGGATAAAGGACTGACTCCACTTCAAGTAGATTTCGCTCTGGATTTGAAGAATCTGCAGAATGAGCCCGAGTACTTGTCTCGTGTTGCGAAGTTCAATGCGCGAGGCCCAGTGCCGATCACCTAATGGGAATCACAACTTTCGCGAAAGGAAGGATGCTGTGAAGAGATATCTGCCTCACGTTGGATTGAGTATCTTTTTCTCGGTGGTCGGGGGTGTTGGTGGGGGTGTCGGCAAGCCCGAACTACATGACGGTGCATGTGGATCCGGTTGGAAAACTAAACACTGGCCCCGCAGAACGGCGATGTCATTCAATTCGATGGACTCGACGACAATTGGCAACAGTATGAAATCGCGATCAACTTTGCGAGTTCGATTCCATGTTCACCAACGCAGCCTCTGCGGAAGGGACTGTGCGTGGTGGCCTACCCTAACGCCGCGGGGACGTATCTCTATACCTGTAAAACCAGTGCGGGAGCCCCGGTAGCTTGTGATCCGAATATGGGTCCGGCGAGCACCACCGGGGGGAAAGGCGGTGGGTCTACCTCGCCGGGCAAGGCAAAGCTTTTGTGGTGGGGGACCCTGGGCAAGTTCAAAATCTGGAGCTGGGGCCTGACCGGCAGTATGCCAACATTTCAGCACACCGATTCTCCCGTACTCAGTTGGGCAGCAGTCCATGCAGTCGATGGCGCAGCGGCACAAGAAGTCGGTGGGTCCGTGGTCAGGCCTTTTGATGTGGCACAAGAGCAGGTGTCCTGCAACGCCAATGTGACGCAGGTATCCGACAATCCGATTCATGTGAGCGCGGGAGGGAAGATCATTTGGGGTGACAGCGCCGGCCCCTCCGGATTCACGCTTAACGTTCCGACGACCGTCTGTTCAACCATTACCCCGGGCAAGGTTTGCCCAAAAGTGACTGGAACCAGCGGCCAATCCTACACCTACACGGCACAGGAGAATGGGTGCGGCGCAAATGACAACCTTCAGATCCAGGTGAACTAGCCAACCCCGCTCGTGTGATCAGGCTCAGACGGAATGTGGCGGGATGGACGGGGTTTGGGCCGAGTGGCCGGCACGGGGAAGGCTGCCCTCGTACTCGTTCCTTAACCAAAGCTTCGGCACGCGAATACGGCGATGTCTGTAAGGCTGATTTGAGTTAGCGTCTTGTTCCCCTGTGCAGCCAGCGTGCGAGGGAAAGCGTGGCCGTAGTATGATTCGGGTCAAATTCGACTGGGCTACCAACTGGAAATGTTTGGAGGTTACCATGGCTCGCTTTCCCCACTGGTTGCTTGTTGTGGCTTTGGCCTGTGCGGCCATTGCTTCTTCTCCAAAGGCCTCCGCTGCTTCCTCAAAAGCGCCGGCAGGCGCCTCAACGACACTCGACAATATGGAACAGCACTGGACCGCGGTGCACGGCACCGCGGTTGCCGACAGCGCGATGGTGCGGGATGGGCATCCGGCGCTGCGGTTGGAGCGCGACACCGCCGCCGAGGATGCGAGCGTGCGGCTGGCGCCGGTGACGTTGACGCTGGGCAAGCGCTACGAACTGAGCGGATGGGTGCGCACGGATGACGTGGAGGTGCGCGACACCAACCGGTCGCCGATCGCGGTGGGCGCATCGCTGGCGATGGCGTCGATGCCGTTCGATGTGCATTCCGTGACGCTGGCCGGCACGCGGCCGTGGACGCGCGTGAGCCTGCAGTTTGTGGCCAGCAGGACGCAGGACCAGGTGGTGCTGAGCGTGGGAAGCGGTGGTGCGTTTCACGGCAAGGCCTGGTTCGAGGGCGTGCGGCTGGAGATGATTCCTTCGTCGGACAGCGAGTGGCCGGCGCGGGAGGCGGTGCAGACATTCGGGCCGGCGTACCGGTATCCCGCGGCGGGGTGGATCTATCTGCATATCGAAGGCGGTCCGTATGAACGGGGATATCAGCACGGCCACCTGATGGCGCGGGAGATTCCCGAGTACATGGAACGCTGCGCGGCGGTTCTGGGTTCGAAGGATCAATGGGACGACTACCGCACCACGGCGAATGCGCTGTTTTTGCGCGGGTTTGACCAGGAGATTCTGGAGGAGATGCGAGGGATCGCGGAAGGGGCCTCGGATGCGGGCGCGCGCTGGAAGGGACGGAAGATCGACCTGCTGGACGTGGTGGTGACGAACACGACGGTGGAGATGGGCGAGCTTGCATCGGCCGTGAAAGCCACGCCGACCGGGTTGGAAGGGCTGAAGCTGGATGCGCCGCCGTATGCGGAGCACATGGGCGATTCCGCGAAGGACCATTGCAGCGCGTTTGCGGCGACGGGGCCGGCGACGCCTGACGGAAAGATGGTGATTGGGCACGTGACGTGGTGGCCGCTGACGCTGGCCGAGCAGACCAACGTGATGCTGGACATCAAGCCGGCGAAGGGCCATCGCATGCTGATCCAGAGCTACCCGGGAGGAATTGAAAGCGGGACAGACTGGTACCAGAACGATGCGGGCGTGGTGCTGACGGAGACGACGATCGACCAGACGCCGTTCAATGCGCGCGGGACACCGGTGGCATTTCGGGCGCGTATGGCCATCCAATACGGCGAGAATATCGACGACGTGGTGCGGATATTGAGCACGCAGAACAACGGCTTGTATACCAACGAATGGATCATGGGGGATGCAAAGACGAACGAGATTGCGATGCTGGACCTGGGGACGGATCACACCAAATTGTGGCGCAGTTCGAAGGGCGAGTGGTTCGGCGATACGCCGGGATTTTACTGGGGCGACAACAACGCGAAGGACCTGACGGTGCGGCTGGAAGAGTATCCCGATCCCAAGGGCGATCCCGATTTTATTCCCTATGTGGCGGGGGTACGGGATACGGCGTGGAAGCAGCTGTACCAGCAGTATCGAGGGAAGATCGACGAGCAGTTTGGGTTTCTGGCATTTCGGACGGCTCCGCTGGTGGCCTCGGCGACGATGGATGCCAAGGTGGTGACGGCGGACATGGCGGCGCACATGATGGTGTGGGCGGAGATTGGGAGGCCCAACCAGCGGGAGTGGGTGCCGAACAAGAAGTGGGATCATGCCGTAGATGCGGGGTTGTATCCGTCAGGCTACACGCTGTTCAAAGCGGAGCCCTCAGAGAATTTGCGCGCGGCGATTGAGGAGAATGAGAAAACGCGGATCACGGCGGCGAACGAACCGCGCAAGCCGGCAGCGGCGCCGGCGGCGAGCAAGGGGCAGTTTGACGGGCGGCTGTGGAAGGGATGGCTGCTGCCTGCGTCGGAGAGCGACACGTGGTTCGTGGCGGGGTCGGCCGAGTATCAGCAGATTTTGAAATCGGACGATGTGGAGGCGGCGATGAACGCGCAGCGCACCCTGTGGCGGGAGTTGCAGGCAAATGCGGGCACACCGCTGGATGAGTATCGTCGCGAACGAACCAGGGGAATTCTGTATCTGGATTCGCTGCGGCGTAAGATGGGCGATGATGCGTTTCTGAAATTGATGAGCGATTATTTTGCGGCCAACACGACCAAGGCCGTGACGGCGCAGTCGTTTGTGGAGAAGGCCGGGGTGCAACTGGCGGCGTTTGATGTGGACTCGATGAGCGAGAAGCAAGGCGCTGCTTATCTGATGAGCGACATCTGGCATCGACTGCCGTCGGTGGCGATCGTGTATGGAACGCAGAGCGAGGCGGGTGCGAATCGCTATGCCGCCGAGCAGTTGCAGCATGCGTTTCTGGATCGCTACGAGAGCGCGGCCCCGGTGTACAAGGACTTTGAGGCTTCAGAAGACGTGCTGCGGCATCGCGACGTTGTTTTTGTGGGACGGCCGGAGGCGAATTCGGCGCTGGCCCAGTGGGCGGACAAGATCGGGCTCGAATATTCAGGCGCGACGTTCAAGGTGAACGGCGAGGTGCATCCATCGGAACGCGAGGCGCTGATCGTGGCGGCAGCCAATCCGATGGACGCCAGGCATATGGTGCTGGTGGTGGCGGGCAATGACGCTTTGAGCACGGTGAAGGCCGAGGGACTGGATCTGCCCGCGAGCGAGTTCCTTGTGTTTCGAGATGGCGATGCTCCAACGCAGGGGTTTATCGTGCGCGGGGCGTCATCGCGGCAGGTGTTGCAGGCGGGGAAATAGCGGGCCGGACAGGCGGGGTGTCCGGCCCGCGATGACCGGCGGCTACCTGCGTTTTATCAGCCAGCCAAGGACGATTCCAAAGGCAACGCCAACCGCGACGGACGCAATGACGGTTTCAACGGGATGCCGCTGCAGACGCTTGGTGGTTTCATCAAAGATCTCTTCTGCAGCGTCGCCACTCTGTTTGGCGACTCGCCTGGCTGCCTTTATCCCGTCTTCCACTACATCGGCGACGACACTCGACATGCGAGAAGCCTTTCGCGCTGCTTCGGTGATCTGCTCGCCGGCCTGACCCAGCACTGATTCTGACATTTCGACTCTCCTCTTTTACTCGATGTCACGTAGAGACTACACCAAAGCACACATGAAATATGTGAACCTGCCCTGAGCGACAGGGACGTGTTCTCCATGCCTCTGTTCCCGATTTGATTCCGACGGGTGTGGCGGGGATGTCTTTTGATCGGTCCAGCCTGCCTGCCAGGCTGCTTTCGATTGCGTTCCTGGTCCTAAATCGTTTGGGGCAGGCGGGGCAATTCTCGCAGCATGTAGACTGAGCGCCGTAGTCAGATGGTGCTCCCGAGGTGTGCCTTTGCTTCGTCTTCAGGCGGTAGTTATCGCTGCGTCTGCAACCTTATTGCTGCTGCCGGAAGCGTTGCCGGCGCAAAGGGCTGCGCTCGGAGAGGTTCACTTCCCTACTTCGTGCAAAGCGGAGGTGCAGGCCCGCTTCGACTCCGGCGTGGCCCTTCTGCATTCTTTTGAATTCAGGGAGGCGGAAGAGACATTCAGGCAGGTGGAGAAGGACGATCCTGGCTGCGTGATTGCGGCCTGGGGTGTGGCCCTTTCCACCACGGAGCGCAGTGGGGCGGATGCGCCGCAAAAGGATCTTGCCAAGGGCTGGACGGAGTTGCGGCCGTGGCTCGCGATCAAGGCGGGGACCGAGCGGGAGCAGATGTATGTGGATGCGGTCCGCGCGATGTACGAGGGGTACGAGAAGGTGCGGGGCGAAGCGAGGTGGCACGCCTATCTCGAGCGCATGCAGGAGATTCGGCAGAAGTTCTCCGACGATATCAATGCCAGCCTCTTTTACGGCCTGGGGCTGGTGTGGACGGCGGGACCCGGCAAGGAAGGGATTGAGCGCCGGAGACAGGCGTTGTCGATCTTCATGCCGATCTTCAAGCGCTATCCGGATAATCCCGGCGCGGCTCACTACATTATTCACGCAGCGGACACCAGCGAACTGGCTGCGGAGGCGTTGCCGGCAGCCCGCGAGTATGCAGCCATTGCGCCGGACTTGCCGCACGCCTTGCACATGCCGTCGCACATCTTCAATCGGCTGGGTTACTGGAAGGAGTCGATTGCGACCAACGAGGCATCGGCCCGGGTTGCTGCTGACTGGATGAAAGCGGGGCACGAAGACGGGCGATTCGACGAACTGCATGCACTGAACAATATTGAGTATGCGTACCTGCAACTGGGCGAAGACGAACTTGCTCAGAAGACTATCGAGCGGATTGACGAAGTAGCGAAGACGGGAACCGATCGTTGGCTCGCAATTGACGCGCGCATCTATTACGACCTTGAAACTCACAACTGGCCAGACGCAGCCAGGATCGAGCCGCCCGCGAACTCGAGGTTCGCGGAGAACTTCGATGTTTACTGGATACAGGCGATAGGCGCCGCTCGTTGCGGCAACGCGCCCGCCGCGGAGAAGGCGCTGGAACAGTATCGACAATCTGCTGCTGCCTGGGACAAGGAACATGGCCGGGAGGGTGGGGTGGGCCTGGGACTCACCGAGGCGCAGGCCTGGACACTGTTTGCCGAAGGCAGGCGGGACGAAGCGGTGGCGCAGCTTCGAGGCATTGCTCCGTACGAACGAGATCACCCGATGTACTACGCGGATATTCTGCCGCGGCCGAGTGGGGAGATGCTGGGGGACATGTTGCTGCAAATGGGCAAGCCGGCCGAGGCGCTCGATGCGTATCGGTCAGCTCTGGTTCTTGCTCCAAACCGGTTCGATTCTCTTCTGAGCGCCCTGACGGCAGCTACCCGGTCGGGGAATCGGGAGCTGGCTGCGGAATATGAGCGGAAGATTCGTGCTGAAGGCGGGCGAATTGTTTCGCGGCCTTAGGGGTGCCAGAGGTTTGAGGTGAGGTATCGAGGATTCCAGGACCCGGAACCGCTAGTCGGAGGGAACCGGGCGCCTGGCGGGGGCAGGCGGGTTGGCATAGTAGCCGGCGCGGCAACGGATGTTGAAGGCATTTGATGTAGCGCGGGGGATGGTGACGCCGACGCGGTGGAAGTCGAGGCCGGGCACCTGCTTGTGGGGATAGTAGCCGATGAGGTACTGGGTGCGGAGGTCGTCGCTGACTTTCGCGAAGGCTTTGTCGAGGCCGCCGGAGTCGGCGTAGAAACTCTTGCCGCCGGTGTCCTCGGCGAGGGTGATGAGTGCGTGCTCCCCGCCGAGGTCGCGGCCCGCGCTGGATTCGATAGGGACATCGATGATGGAGTAGATCATGACCTCGCTGCGGATGGCGTGCTCGTACGCTTCGGGGTAGGTAGTGGATTTCACCGTATCGCCTCCGTCGGAGACGATGACAAGAACTTTGCGGCCCTGTTTCTTCGCCAGTTCGTCAGAGGCCAGGCGGATGGTGTCATAAAGGGCGGTGGCTTCGCCGGCCCGGAGAGAGTTGAGGCCGTGGTCGAGCTGATTGGGCTTGTTGGTGAAGTCGACCAGCATGTGCACGTCCGTAGCGAACTGGATGAGACTCATCTGGTCCTGGGGGCGGAGAATGGCGTGGACGAAGCGCTTGCCGGCGTCCTGCTCGAGAGCGCGGTCCTTGAAGGTGCTTTCGCTGGTGTCGATGGCGAGGATGATGGAGAGCGGCTGCTCGGATTGGCGCTCGAATACCTTGATGTCCTGCGGATGACCGTCTTCGGTGATTTTGAAGTCGTCCTTGGTGAGGCTGCCGACGATCGCGCCGTTCTGGTCAGTGACGTTGACCCAGAGGTTGACCAGTTTGGCGTTGATGGTGAAGGTGGGGTTCTCCTGGGCGGGAAGGATAGAGGTGAGAAGAAACAGTGCGAGAAAAGGCGAGAGACGCGAGAAGCACGCGGCGGCTAGCGCCCGTATGCGTTCGTCACGCTGTTTGATAGGGCCGATGCCCTGACCGACCACCCTGTTACGAGCCATGGAGGGTCTCCCGGCTCTTGATGGCGATGTTTTCGGGGAAGGGTTCGCCGTCAGACCAGACGGCGCCGTCGACGAAAGTTTCCTTTTTCCAGATGGGGACGGTCTTCTTGAGGGTGTCGATGAGAAAGCGGGAGGCTTCGTAGGCCTGGGCGCGGTGGGCGGAGGCGACGACAATGAGGACGCTGGTTTCGCCAACGGCGAGGCGGCCGAGACGGTGAACGATGGTTACGTGGCGAACGCCAAAGCGTTCGCGGGCCTGCGCAGCAAGGTCGTTCATTTGCTTCAGCGCCATGTCCTCGTAAGACTCATAGTCGAGGTGGAGGGTCTGGCGGCCACGGGAGTTATTGCGGACGATGCCATCGAAAACGACAACTGCACCGTCTTCGCCGGCTTTCGCGGCAGCTACCAGGGGTGCGGCGTCGATGGGTTGACGCGTGAGGGCGATGGCCGCGGGCGGTTTTACTTCCAACCCGAGGTCCAGAGGAGACCGATCCCCCCCGCTCACGGGCGGCAGAAGGCCGACTTCGTCGCCGTCGCGAAGGATGTGGGTGGGCTGGGCGTACTCGGCGTTGACGCTGACGGCGATGCTTGTCCAGGTGGAGGCCGGAACACCAGAGCCGTTCGAGGACAGCTTCTCGAGGAGGCGACCCACGGTGGCGCCCTCGGGAAGTTCCAGGGTGGTGGAAACGATCCAGTCTTTGAGTATGCCGAAGGGAAGGATATGTACCTGCATCACTTGGAAAAGAATACCGCCTACGAGATTTAGACGCGCGGAAGGGGTGGAGGTGAATTGCCCGAATTGGAAAGAGCGGGTTGGGGTCTCCCAGATTTCAGAACCGAAACCTGGGGCACCCGAGCGTTAGGCGAATAGGCAAGAGAGAAAGCTAGGGGTGAGTTTCGTCCTTCACGACTTCGCCGCCTTTGATGACCACCTTGACGTGCTGGAGGATGGAGACGTCGGCCAGGGGGTCGCCATCGACCGCGATGATATCGGCGTACTTGCCGGGTTCGATGGCGCCGACGCGGTCCTGCCAGGACATGAGCTCGGCTGCCGTGGTGGTGGCGGCGCGAATGGCTTCGATCGGGGTGAATCCGCGGCGGACCAGGCCGGTAAGTTCGAGGGCGTTTTTGCCCTGCTCCTTGGCGCGGCTGGCGTCGGATCCGGCGGCAATCCGGATGTTCAGATTACGGGCCATCTGCAGTTCGTGCTGAATGGATTGTAGAAAGTCATCGAGCCACTTGCGGTCGCTGGGGTTGCCGAGCGTGGCCGAAAAGTGGTCTGCCCATTCATCGATGACGCCGACGGTGGGGACCAGGAAGACATTGTTTTTCTTGATGAGTTCCATGGCCTTCTGATCGGCTTCATGGCCGTGCTCGATGGAGTCGGCGCCCGCATTGACGGCGTTCTTGATGCCGTCGGGGGTGGTGGCATGAGCGGCGACCTTGATACCGGCTTTGTGGGCCTCGTCGACGATGACAAGGAGTTCCTCGAAGGTGAGGGTGGGGTGGTTCCAGTCGGCGTAGACCTTGATGAGATCGGCGCCGTTGCCGATCTGTTCGCGGACGGCGCGGCGGGCCTCTTCGACGCCGCTGATCATCTGTGCGCCGGTGGGAAAGTTGATGAGGTCGGGCGAGACGTGGAAGGGGTTGTACTGGCCGACCGCGGCGATGCCGCGGGTGGCCACCTGCATGCGGGGCCCTTCCACGAGGCCCTGGCGGATGGCGTCACGAAGGGCCACGTCGGCATAACCGGAACCTTCGCTTTCGACATCGCGGACCGAAGTGAAACCAGCATGAAGGGTGACGCGGGCGTTGGCGGCGCCTTCAAGTGCACGGTAGGCCTGGGACTCCTTGGCTAGCGCCAGAAGGTAGGCATCGTCCACGTCAGCAAAGCGAGCCATGAGGTGCGTGTGGCAATCGATAAGACCGGGAAGGACGCTGTAGCGACTGAGGTCGATGACACGCGCGTCCCTGGAAGCGTGCGGCTGGATGTCGGCGAGGAGACCGACTTCCTTGATGCGATCGCCTTCAACCAGGATGGCAGCGTTCTGAAGGTATAGACCCTTGCGAACGTCGAGGAGCTTACCGGCTTTGATAAGAACGTTGGCGAGCGGGGGCGGAGCCGGAGTGGGCTGAGCATTCAGCCAGGCCGGGGACACCAAAGCAAGAAAAGCGAGAACAGCAAAACGCAAATGCATTGTGGTTCCTCTTGAGAACGAAGGCAACAAGGATACCGGAGGATGGGAGCATTATAGGGTGATCTCGGCTTTGCAGTGTGCGCAAACGCAAGAAAAAAGGCCGGCTGGTTGGCCGGCCTTTCCGATTGGGAACATTCGAACCCGCGAGAGAGGACCTAAACGCGAGGATTGAGCGCTCCCTGATTTGCGGGAGCCGAAGCCCGGTATCCCGTTGCCGTTTACGCGGCCGCGGGAGTAGATTGCTCAGCCGGAACTGCGACCGGCTGAGCCTTGAAGTGCGGGAGAGCGACTGCCAGCACGTCTTCGACATGGCGCGCGTAGTGGATGGAAACACCCGCCGTCAGCTCGGGTGTCAGATCCTCCTCGACATCCTGCTTGTTGTCGAAGGGCAGGATAACGGTGGTGACACCGGCGCGCTTGGCGGCCAGAAACTTCTCCTTGATGCCGCCGACCGGCAGGACATTGCCGCTGATGGTGATTTCACCGGTCATGGCTGTGAGTTGCTTGACCGGCGTGTCGGTTAACAGCGAGGCAAGCACGGTGGCCATGGTGACGCCGGCGGACGGGCCATCCTTGGGGATAGCGCCGGACGGAACGTGAATGTGCAGATCGATGTCCTTGGTGAAGTCCTCCTGCATGCCGAGGCGGCCGGCGTTGGAGCGCACCCAGGTGAGCGCAGCCTGCATGGATTCCTGCATGACCTCGCCGATCTGGCCGGTGATGGTGAAGCTGCCCTTGCCCTTCATCTTGTTGGCTTCGATGAAGAGAACGTCACCTCCCGCGGGCGTCCAGGCGAGACCGACGGCCACGCCGGGCCGCTTGACGCGCTCGGCGACTTCGGTCTCGACGCGCACCTGGATGTGGCCGAGAAACTCCTTGAGGATGTCGTTGTCGACGACCAGCTTTTCCGTCTTGCCCTCGACCACGCGGCGCGCCTGCTTGCGGCAGACGGTGCCGATGACCTGTTCGAGCTTGCGGACCCCGGCTTCGCGGGTGTAGTGGCGCACGATCTGGCGCACCGCAGACTCGGGAAACTCGATCTGCTCGGGCGTGATGCCGTTCTCCTTGATCTGGCGCGGAATGAGGTAGCGGCTGGCGATGTGCAGTTTCTCCTCTTCGCTGTAGCCCTGCAGCGGGATCAATTCCATACGATCGAGCAACGGCGGCGGAACCGTGTCGAGCATGTTGGCGGTGCAGATGAAGAGCACCTTGGACAGGTCGAACGGCACGTCGAGGTAGTTGTCGCGGAACGTGTTGTTCTGCTCGGGGTCGAGCGTTTCAAGCAGTGCCGAGGCCGGGTCGCCGCGGAAGTCGCGGCCCAGCTTGTCGATCTCGTCGAGCATGATCACCGGATCGTTGGTTTCAGCCCGGCGAATGCTCTGAATGATCTGACCGGGCAAAGCCCCGATGTAAGTCCGGCGATGGCCGCGGATTTCGGCCTCGTCGTGCATGCCGCCCAGGGAGATACGCTGGAACTTGCGGCCCAACGCCCTGGCAATGGAGCGGCCGAGCGAGGTTTTGCCCACGCCGGGAGGCCCGACGAAACAGAGAATCGGACCTTTCATATCCGGTTTGAGTTCCAGGACGGATAAGTAGTCGAGAATGCGGTCCTTGACCTTGCGGAGTTCGTAGTGGTCCTGGTCGAGAATCTCCTTGGCCTTGTTGATGTCGATCTTGGAGCCGGAGCTCTTGGACCACGGCAGCACGGCCAGCCACTCGATGTAGTTACGCGTGAGCGAGTAGTCGGCGGCCATGGGCGACATGCGGGAGAGGCGGGAGAGCTCCTTGAGAGCTTCCTTTTTCACGTCTTCGGGCATGCCGGCTTCGTCGATCTTTTTGCGCAGCTCTTCGATCTCGCGCTGGCCTTCGTCCTGTTCGCCGAGCTCCTTCTGGATGGCCTTCATCTGCTCGCGGAGGTAGTAATCGCGCTGCGACTGCTGGACCTGGTCCTGGACTTCGTTCTGAATTTTGGCGCGCAGCTGCTGAACCTCTATCTCTTTGGCGAGATGAGTGTTAATGAGCTCGAGGCGGGCGGCGATGCCGGGTGTTTCGAGGAGGAGTTGCTTGTCCTCCGTGGTAAGGAACGGCAGGGACGAGGCCACGAAATCGACCAGGCGGCCGGGCTCTTCGATATTGGCGGCGATGGTGCGAAGTTCGTCGGACAGGGTCGGCGACTCGGAGACGATCTGCTGGAACTGGCCGATCACGATGCGAACCAGGGCCTCGGTGCTGGAGTTGGTCTCCGGCTCCTCTGCCTCGAGTGGTTCAACCTCGGCGATCATGAAAGGCTCGGTCTGGACGAATCGCACCAGCCGGACCCGCTCGACACCTTCCGTGAAGACGAAGCGGCTCTGGTTGGGCATCCGCACTACTTTGTGGACCGTGGCTAGGGTGCCGACCGCGTGCATATCCGCGGGGGTGGGGGAGTCAAGGCGCGCGTCCTGCTGCGCGGTAACTGCAATGGTGCGCTCGTCACCCAGGGATTCGATGAGCTGGATGGAGCTCTCCCGGCCGACCGTTAACGGCAAAACGGCATGAGGGAACAAGACAGTATCGCGAACAGGCAGAACAGGCACGCGCCGTGGACCCGAGGCAGTTTTGCCGGCGGGTGCGGGGGATTGCGGCAAAGCGGGGTTTTGATTTTCCATTGAGTGTCCTCTTATCAACTTCTCTTACATTAGAGAGCGCAGTATACCAAAAAGTTTCGCGAACCAGGATGCTCGGGTCGAGACGATGGCGGACCCTTAGTTTGCAAGGAGATACGACTCAGACCCCTTCGGTGTTCCGCGGCTGGCGCGATCAGCAAGTTGCGACGGCGTTTTCCAGAATGCCGATTGGCGAGATGCAAACGAAGCAAACTGATGCCGGCCTTTGACACATCGGCGGTTACGCGAAACTTCGCGATACCGCGTCCACACCGAACAATGCTCGAAGGGCGTTTTGTCATTGGGGCCATTCATGAGACGTGCATCGAGGCCAAAATCATCCTGAAAATGCATTATCGGCCACGCACCCAGAGAAATTGAGGCGTGGCCGATGGAGATTCACGAGTTGTGGAAGCGACTGGTCCAGGATTTGGCTGCATTTTGCCTGGATTCAGACTCGGTAGGTTGGCAAAACAGACTCAGCTTCGGGTCTGGTTGTCCTCCTGCTTGATGGCGGTTTCGAGCTTCTCCCACAGGGTATCGGGCGGGTCTTCTACCGGGAAGAGCTGGCGCGCCGCTTCGGCGATGGTCTCGAGATCGTTAAGCAGGGCCCGGCAGAGCGCACAGTTCTGAACGTGCGGGTGTTGGGAAGCATCTTCACCCGAACCGATCAGTTCCGGCATTTGAGCCTGGAATTCTTCACAGCTCATGTTGTTGCGATCCTGGTTCATCGCCGCCCCTCCCTTCGGGGAAACGTACGCATTGCATCGCGGAGCTTGAGTCGCGCTTTATGCAGCTGAGATTTGCTATTACCGATGGAGCAGTCGAGCATTGCGGCGATTTCATTATGCTCGTATCCCTCGATATCGTGCAGCACAAAGATTAACCGATAACCCGCGGGAAGGTCGGAGATCGCTCTTTCGAGCGCGAGACGATCGATGGATCCGGCGAGAGAAAGGTCGGGGGCGCCGAAACTGCGGCCAGGACCTTCCTCGGGCGTGGGCTCCATGGCTTCGTCGAGCGAGATCACGGAAAGGCCCTTTTTGCGCAGGTGCATGAGGACCACGTTGATGGCGAGGCGGTGCAGCCAGGTGGAGAACGCCGAGTCGCCCCGGAACGTGGCAATTTTGCGGTGGAGCTGGAGAAACGCCTCCTGGGTTAGATCTTCAGCCTCCGCTACGTTGCCCACCATGCGGAGACAGAGGGAGTAGATGCGGCGCTTGTGAAGGGCGTAGAGCTGGGCAAAGGCATGATGATCCCCCGCCTGGGCCCGGGTCAGAACGTCAGCGTCGGGACCGGAGGGGACTACCGGAGCTGCGATCGGGGAGGAAGGGGGTTCGGCCTCTGATGGATCGGCGATCGAAGTCGCCGATTTTGCCTTCGGCATCTCGACTGGCGGGGTTCCCGCTGCTGTCGTGGCCCTTGGACCGGCATCGGGCGATTGCATGGACATCCTGGTTGTCGTCATTCGTTTCCTTGCTGACTCAAGCGGGAGGCGGCTGAGTGCTGCACCACTCATGAATCCTCGTTAGTATAGGGGGCAGCGGTTGAAGTGGCAGAAGTCGGCTGAGAAGCCGGATCAAAGCCTCGCTGATATTTGCTTGGATGCAGGATTCCGGGGATCGTGTCATTGCGCGGGAGTTCGGGGAGAAAGATTTGAGGTCAAAGTCTGCGGGACGCCAAGGCGAACCCGGGTTCGGCGGCGAACGCGGGCTCGGCAGATTGGCGCTGTGTCTCCTGCTTGTCCTCTTGTGCGGGAACGGCTTAGGCGCCTGCTTTGCTTTCCCCAACGGTCAGGTTCCTGCGGAGCGGGCGGCCGACCCCATGGCGCAGTGGGAGGGGTTGATGGTGCGCCGCATCGTGCTGGAGGGAGTTGCAGCGGACCGGCTCACATCGCTCAAAGGTAACCTTCCCCTCGCGGAGGGTTCCCCGTTGATCCGGGAGGATGTGGCAGCGTCACTGCGCGATCTGTACGCGACGGGGCTTTTTGAATCAATTGAAGCGGTTGGCCAGCGCGAGGGAGACGGTGTGGCGGTGATCTTCCGCGGCTCGCCCCGGTCGTTTATCGGAACGGTAAGCGTGGATGGAGCCAAAGGTCCGACGGTGAACACGCAGCTGGAACGCGCGGCCAGGATGAATCCCGGAACACGGTATACCGAAGCCAAGATGACGCAGGCCCTGGACACAATGCGGCAGGTATTGGCGGAGAACGGCTTTCACGAAGCCAAGGTCACGTACAAGTTGACCCCGCATCCCGAACAGTTACTGACCGACATCGCGTTTCGTGTCGTTTCAGGGCCGCCGGCGCGGGTAGGGTCAGTGCAGGTTACGGGCGATCCCGGCATGTCGCTGGAAGATTTTCGACACTACGCGCACTTGCGGTCCGGAGCGCCGGTCGATCGCGAAACGGTGAGTCGCGCGCTGGCGGGGGTGCTCAAGTTTTATCGCAGCCAGAAGAGACTGGAAGCCGAGATCAAGCTCGAGGCCCAGGTATACGGGACGCGGCGCATCAATTATCAATTCACGGCGAACCGGGGCCCGGCGGTCCGCGTCGTGGTTGAGGGCGCAAGCCTTGGGGAGGAACGCATCAAGCGGCTGGTGCCGGTGTTTGAAGAAGGAACCGTCGACGAGGATCTGCTGAACGAGGGCAGCAGGCGATTACGCGACTACTTCCAGAGTCTGGGCTACTTCGATGTGAAGGTAGATCACTCCCAGGCGGGACCGCGCACTTCATCGCAGCCGCAAGAACCTGCAGCAGGAGGTACCGGGGGTCAAGTGCTGATCGTCTACAACGTGCAACTGGGCGAGCGGCGTCACGTGGAGAGGGTTTCGGTCGATGGAAATCACTACTTCGATTCCAGGACTCTTGAAGAGTTGTTGAGCGTGCACGCGGCCAACACGTTCGATCGTCATGGTGCCTATAACCAGGCACTGGTGTCATCGGACGTAGCGGCGCTGGCGTCGGTGTATGAGAACAACGGGTTCTCGCACGTGAAGGTGACGCCCGAAACCGGGCCGCTGGCACCAGGTTCTGCCGGAAGCGACTCCACAGCAAAGAGAATACTAAGGGATGAAGACGCGACCGCACCGCTCACGCTGGTGTACCACATCGATGAAGGGCCTCAGGAGCGGGTAGGCTCGGTTCAGATCGACGGGAATGAGCATGTCCAGAGCGCGGTCCTGCAGGGGTTGATGAGTACCGAGGCTGGTCAGTTGTTCTCGCCACGCAACCTTGCCGGGGACCGCGATGCGCTCATGACCGACTACCTTAGCCGGGGATTCGACCAGGCGCGGGTCGACGTGAAGGAGCAAAACGATCCTGCGGATCCGAGCAAGGTTAATGTGACCTTTGAGGTGAGCGAAGGCAAGCAGATTTTTGTCCGCAACGTGGTTCTGACGGGGCTCCGTTATACGCGACCGGCGACCGTGGCGCACGCCATCACGCTGCATGCGGGCGATCCGCTGAGCGCCTCGGCGATGGATGAGACGCAGAAAAACCTGTACGAGTTTGCGTTGTTCAATGAGGTCAACACAGCGATTCAGAACCCCAATGGCGGCGAAACGCAGAAGACTGTGTTGCTGCAGGCGGTGGAAGCCCGGCGATGGACCCTGACTTACGGCGCCGGCTTCGAGGTGCAGACGGGAACACCGGTAAATGGGTGCCAGGGATTGTTGGCAACCGGCGTGAAGTGCACGCCCAACGGACGCACCGGGGTGAGCCCGCGGGGTTTGCTGGCCCTTACCCGCAACAACCTTTTCGGCCGGGAGCAGTCCGCTTCCATACAGGGCAACTACGGACTGCTGGAACAGAGAGTTGATCTGATTTATCAGAATCCGCATTTACTGGGCCGGAGAAACTTTGGTTTGACATTCACAGGAGGCTATGCGAATAGCCAGGACGTGACTACCTATGTGGCGTCAAGGCTGGAGGCGGGGTTTCGCCTGACGCAGAACTTCAATCACCCGGAAGCGGGCCTTTCCCGGGCGAATACTCTGATTTACGCCTACGATTTTCGGCGCGTAAAAGTTGCCGAGGAGACGTTGCAGGTATACCCGTCGGAGGTGCCGACCCTGGCGGCGGCAGTCACGGTGGGCGGCCCGGCATTCACGTGGATCCGCGATAGTCGCGACTCAGCCGTGGATGCGCATCGGGGAACGTACACGAGCTTTCAGGAGTTCTTCTCCGCGGTGCCGTTTGGAGCCCAGGCGCAATTCAACCGCATCGACACGTCGAACTCCAGCTATTACGGATTCGACAAAGGCAAATTTGTGCTGGCGCGGAATACCCGTTACGGGCAGGAGCGGGCGTTCGGGAACGACGGCAGCGAGCTGATTCCGCTGCCGGAGCGGCTGTACGCGGGAGGAGCGACCTCACTGCGGGGATTCTCGATCAATGCAGCGGGGCCGAGAGATCCGGATACAGGGTTCCCGATTGGGGGAGCCGGTGCGCTGGTGAACAGCACCGAACTCCGGCTTCCGCCCCCGACGCTTCCCTACTTCGGCAACACGGTGAGCATGGTCTTGTTTCACGATATGGGCAACGTATTTACGAATGCTGGCGACGCGTGGGTGAGCGCCCTGCACGTGAGCCAACCCAACCGGGAGGCCTGCAAAATCCTTACCCCACCGGATCCCAAGACGGGCCAGCTGGACGATCCGACCGGGCCAAGTACCTCGACCGGCAAGCAGGGTGCTTGCAGCTTCAATTACTTTTCCCATGCGCCAGGACTTGGGCTGAGGTATCACACCCCGGTTGGACCGATCCGATTAGACTTTAGCTACAACCTGAACCCGCCCCTCTTTCCCATCAACGTGAACTATTCGCAGGCAAACCCTTACGCCAACCAGCATGTGGGCGAAGCCAGCCACTTCAACTTCTTTTTCAGCCTGGGACAGACTTTCTGATGACCGCGCGTCGAAGAAATCGGGGGCGAGGGCCGTGGCATGCAGCGATGCTGCTGCTGGCGGCAGTGCAGCTGATCGCTATGTGCTCCGCGGCAATGGCGCAAAGTGATCCTGTCGTGCTGGATCGCGTGGTGGCCGTAGTCAACAATCGTGCCATTTTGTGGAGTGACGTCGCCGACGAATTGCACCTGGCGGCCCTGGAGCCGCGGCGGAACGATGAGGGCGCGCCGAACCCGCAGACGGCGCTGGAACAACTCATCAGCCGCACGCTGATTCAGCAACAGATAAGGCAGGAAGATGCGCAGGATTCGCAGCCGTCGGAGAAAGACATTCAAGCGCGCCTGGCGGAGTTGCGGAAGGAACTGCCCGCCTGTGTACACATGAACTGCGCGACAGATCCGGGGTGGAAGGCATTTCTGGAGACGCACGAACTGACGGAAAGGCGCGTTGAAGACTATCTGCGCAGGCGACTGGAGATGCTGGCGTTCATCGAGAAGCGATTCCAGCAGGGAATCCGGATTTCACAGGAGGAGATCGAGGCGTACTATCGCGATTCCCTTCTGCCCCAGTATGCCAAGAGTGAAACCGCCCCCGCCCTCAAGGAAGTGGCGCCCCGAATCGGGGAAATTCTGCTGCAGCAGCAGGTGAATGCGCTGTTCGGCGCGTGGCTCGACAATCTGCGAAAACAAGGCGACGTGGAGATTCTCGATTCCACGCTGGAGCCCGCGTCAAACGCCGCGGGCGGAGAAACACGATGACCGGCGCGGCCGACACGGCGACCAGGCCGCGGCGCAGACGGCGCCTGTGGTGGAACACGGCCGGCGTCGCCGTGGCCCTGATTGCGGCAGTAATCGCGCTGGTGTTGGGTGCAGGGTCGGACCAATTCCAGAACTTGGTGCGCGCGCGGCTTGCCCAGCAGTTGCAGACGGTGACGGGGGGCCGCGTGGAGATTGCGTCGTTCCATTGGCATCTGCTGCGGTTGGAGGCGGAGGCAGGCGGCGTGGTCATTCATGGAGACGAACAGCCCGGCGAAGTTCCCTATGCCCAGGTGCAGAGCATGCGGGTGGGATTGAGCGTTTTGGGATTCTGGAGCCCGCGCATTCTGCTTCGCGAACTGGAGATTGTGCGGCCGCAGTTCCACTTCATTTTTTATCCAGACGGGGCGACCAACCAGCCGCAGCCGGCGCGGCAGCAGAAGTCGAACAGGTCCGGCCTGGACACGCTGTTCGATCTTCGCGCCGGTCACATCGCTGTTGAGCACGGCGACATCGATCTGGATAACCGCGCCGCGTCTCTCGATGTTCAGAATCGATATCAGCCGCTGGATTTTGACGGCGACGACGTGTCGCTGGTAATGCAGTATGTCGCGCCGGCGGGCCAGACGCCAGAACGGTATCACATCGATGCGGGTATCCGTGATCTGAACTTGATACGCGGAGGCATGTTGCGTGAAACAGTGGCTCCTGTGCACGGGATGTTGCAGGCGTCGCTCGATCTCACGCGGGATACGGTTACTTTAACGTCGTTTCGGCTGACGTCCGTAACGCGTGGAGGCAAGGATCACACCCTGAATGTCGCTGGATCTCTCACTCATTTTGCCCACCCGCGATGGCAAGCGACGATCAACGGCGAGATGGACCTCAGGTTGTTAGACCCCGCTTTGGGATATTCCTTCACGCCCGAGGGAATTGCGCGACTGGAACTGGCGAGTGCGGGGCAGGATGGAACGTTTCGCGTCGACGGCACGGTGCGGGTTGCGAACGGCGCGTATATCGCTCCGGGCGTGAGTGTGCGTGGCGTAGACCTCGTATCGCGCGTGCACGCGGATCCGAACGCACTGCGCATCACGCAGGTTGTGGCGCACCTTGCCCAGGGCGGAGAGATGGCGGGAGAGGTTCTACTGGCGCACTGGCTCCCGCAATCGGCCGGGCCGCAGATGGAAGCAGCGACGACGGCCCCGCCGCCAAAGGGACCGACGCGTAAGAAGTTCGGGCTGAACCCGCATGCTCCAAAACCGGAAGAGCCGCAGCCACGGAAGCGGCCGCACTCGGAGTTGGTGAAGAATCCGATCCTCCCCATTCCCGTAGACGGCAAGGTGAACGCGGAATTCCGGAATGTGGCGCTCGATGCGGTTCTCGACGTTGTGGGGCAGCCCCCTTTCCAGCGGATCGGGTTGAACACGCAGCTGAATGGGCCTGCGAACGCGACCTGGTCGCACGGAGACGTGAACACGCTGGTGGTGAAATCGACCCTGAACCTCAGTCCGGGAGCGCAAGGGGCGGCAGGAGAAGCACCGGCGACTGGCACGATCGACGGCACCTACACGCAGCGGGACGGGGCGGTTGACGTCCGCGCCTTGAATGTGAACCTCCCGGCAAGCCGGGTGAGTGCGAGTGGGCGATTGGGGGCGTATCCCCTGACGAGTGCGACGGCGTTGACGGTCGATTTCGAGTCGCGGAATCTGAGCGAATTTGACGCGGTTCTGCGGGATCTCGGACTCACGCGAGATGGCGTGTCCGGCACTGCGGCGCTGCCGGTAGCGCTGGGTGGCGAAGCTGATTTTCATGGGACATGGGCCGGTTCGCTGATGTCGCCGCGGCTGGCGGGCACCCTGAAGGCGAGCCAGCTGTCGTTGGACCTGCCGCCAATGAACCCTGGCGGCAAGCCGCAGACGATTCATTGGGACAGCGTCAACGCAGACGGGACCTATGATGCGGAGCACATCGCCATTGTGCGTGCTCAATTGCAGCATGGAGCGGCGCAGATTTCCGTGGACGGAACCCTGGTTGCCGCGGCGCCGGCCCCGACGGTGTCTCCAGGAAATCGGAATCCGCATCCGCCCAGCCTCGCACGGGGCGACGAAATGCCGGCTTTCGATGCGGGCTCCGTGCTGCATGCGCATGTTCGGGCCACGAAGATTGCGACCGGCGATCTGATGCCTCTCGCGGGATTGGATCTCCCGGTCAGCGGTTCGCTGGATGCGCAGATCACCCTCCAGGGGCCGCTCCAGGCGATCGGTGGATCGGGCTGGGCACAACTCAACGATGCGGTTGTCTATGGCGAGCCAGTGACGAGTCTGCGCGCGCAGGGTTCGCTGACGAATCAGACCGTAACGGTCACCTCGTTCGATGTGCACAACAAGGCAGGGACAGTAACTGGCTCCGGCACCTACGATCTGAAGTCGCGACAGTTCCAGGCCGAAGCGCGTGGATCGGACATCGACGTCATGAAGATCGATCGTCTCCGCACGACCGGCGAAGCGATCGCAGGGAGGCTCGAGTTTGCGGCTTCCGCGTCCGGTACGCGGGACGATCCCACCGTTGAGGGACACGCAACGATACAGGGACTGGCGGTCGAGGGCAGGGACATCGGTACGCTGAATCTGACGGCACACACCGTCGATCATGCGCTGCACTATGACGCCACGTCGAACTTCGAATCAGCGGGGTTCGCAGTTCATGGACAGACTGAGTTGCGCGGAGACTTTCAAACCCAGGCCAAGATCGATTTTTCACGTTTCGACATCGCTGCTCTATTCAGGATGGCGCACGTGGATGCCATCAGCGCACAATCATCATTGAGTGGGGTGGCCGAGATCGCTGGACCCCTTGCACGACCCGAGGACCTGCGTGGCGACCTGCGCCTGCCGGAGATGGCCCTGGTAATCGCCGGTGTCCACCTGAAAAGCGATGGCGGGGTTCATGCGGCACTCGACCATGCGCGCGTGGCTCTCGATTCCGTGCACATCACAGGCGACGACACCGACCTGCACGCGCAGGGAACGCTGGCCTTGAAAGACACGCAGAGGCTCGATTTGTCTGCCAGCGGATCGGTGAATCTTAAGCTCGCGGAGACGCTCGATCGCGACCTGACAGCAAGTGGGACATCTTCCTTTCAGGTCGAGGCGCATGGACCGCTGGCTGATCCCGGACTACGGGGCCGCGTGGAGTTTCGGGACGGGTCGCTCTCTCTGGAAGACCTGCCCAACGGGTTGAGCCAATTGCGCGGAACGCTCGAATTCAACCAGAATCGACTGGAAGTGAAGTCGCTGACGGCGATGACGGGCGGCGGGCAGTTGAGCCTCGGCGGCTATTTAGCCTACCAACACGGCATCTACGCGGATCTCTCCGTAACCGGGAGGCAGATTCGGATCCGCTATCCCGAAGGAGTGAGTTCGCTGGCCGATGCGGACCTGCAACTACAGGGGACGCAATCGAGTTTGCTGCTCTCCGGCAAGGTATTGTTGACACGGTTTTCGGTGAGCTCTGACCTGGACATTGCCTCCCTTGCCGCCCAGGCAAACGCGGTGCAGACGGTGGCATCGCCAAACGCGCCCTCAAACCACGTCCGGCTCGATGTGCGCGTGCAGTCATCGCCACAGTTGAACTTCCAGAATGCATACGCCAAGCTGGCCGGCGACGTCGATCTGCGTCTGCGTGGGACCGTCGCTTCGCCGTCCCTGTTGGGGCGCATCTCGATCACCGAAGGCAATGCAACGATCGCCGGAACTCGCTATGAACTCCAGCGCGGCGACGTGACGTTCACAAACCCTGTCCGCATTCAGCCCAACATCGACTTGAACGCCACGGCGCGCGTCGAAGACTACGACATCACGCTGGGGTTGCACGGAACCCCCGACAAGATGAGCGTGACGTATCGAAGCGATCCGCCGCTGCCGGAAGCAGACGTGGTGGCTCTGCTGGCGTTGGGGCGTACGCAAAGCGAACAGGGTTTGTATACCCAGCAGCAACAGCAGTCGGTGGGCACGAGCCCATCTACCGACGTCTTGCTGGGCGGAGCGCTGAACGCAACCGTGAGCAGCCGCGTGCAAAAGTTGTTCGGCGCCGGATCAGTGAAGGTGGACCCCAGCTACCTGGGCGCGCTCGGAAACTCGACTACCCGCATTACGGTCGAGGAGCAGGTGGGCAAAAACGTCACTCTGACGTACGCAACCAACGTAGACACTTCGGCCCAGCAGTTGATACAGGCGGAGGTGGCCATCAATCGGCATGTGTCCCTGCAGATGACACGCGATGAGTCCGGCGTGTTCTCCATGGTGGTCAAGGCAATCCGCCGCTATCGCTAAGTCTTGAATAGAGATAGAAAGCGAATGTTGATTTCGATATCATAACAGCGAGCTCAATGATAAGGTACTGACGATGTACGGAATGGCGCGTCAAAGGGCGCTGAAGGATAATTTAAGCCGATGCTTATCGAAAAGGCGAAGACCCGGGTGCTGGTCGTTGATAACGAGCAGATGATCGCGGACACGCTGGTTCTTATTCTTAGACAAAACGGTTACGACGCAATCGTTGCCTACAGCGGCGAAGAAGCTGTGCAGAAGGCGCTTACACTTCGCCCGCAGGTTGTGCTAACCGACATCATCATGGGCAAAATGAACGGATTAGAAGCCGCCATCTTGATTGCCGATGCCGTTCCCAGCTGTAAGATCCTGCTCTTTTCGGGCCAGCCAGCTACCGCAGATCTATTGCTACAGGCGAAAAACGCCGGTCATTCGTTCGAGGTAATGGCCAAGCCTGTGCACCCGACCGTTATCCTGGAACAGATCAACACATTGATTGCGGCAGGGTTAACCGCGCAGAATCTGCAGAAGGTGTGATGGGTGGATCGGCTTGGCAAGCACCTCGAACGGCGTTCCGCCGGGACAGGCCTGCTCCAGCAGATTGGGTGTTGCCGCATTGCCCGAGATCAGGACGATGCGTGTCCCCGGACAGTGAGCGCGCACCTTATCCGCAACCTGCAACCCGTTGAGATTGGGCATCATCACGTCCGAAAGCAAGATGTCCGGGCACTCCTTGTGGATGAACTCGATCGCGGACGCTCCATCATAGTGCGCCACGGCGTCAAAGCCGCTGCGATTGAGAATCATGGCGATACTGTCGGCGATGATTCGTTCGTCGTCGAGCACCAGAACCTTGGGCCGGCCGGCGCGATCACTCTTCACTCCGGTCTTGACGCCCGCCGCGCAATCCCCGGAATTGGCTGGAACAGCGCTACTGAGGACATAGCCCGGACGCCCGGGCAGGTAGAGGTGAATCCAGGTAGAAGTCATTTGATTGTGTCACCTGCGAGATTCGGAGGAAGAAGGATTGCCGGCGGGAAGAAAGAGACTCATCATCGTGCCGGAGCGCTCGCCTTGCCTGCTGCGGAAATGCACGTAACCGCCGCGCTGCTCAATAAGGCACTTGGTGACCCAAAGGCCGATGCCGGTGCCCACTTCTGCCTTCGTGGTGAAGAAGGGTGCGAATACACGGCGTTGAACCTCAGGAGACATGCCGACTCCATTGTCGGTCAGTGAGATGCGAATCCCCTCTTCCAGGCCATTCGTCCAGTTCTTTGTTTTCTGTGCGCGAAACCAGATCTTGCCGCCGCAATTGCAGGCGTCAATCGCGTTGGCCACCAGATTGAGCAGCGCCTGGCGAAGTTCGCCGTCTTTGCCATAAACCATGAGCTCGGGGGGAACCGAAACCTCGACCTGCAATTCCTTGTTGCGGAGGCGGCGCTCATAAATCATGAGCGCGTCTCGCACCAGGTCGGAAACCGGCATGGTGCGCAGCGAGGAAGTGCTCCGATAGAAACCCAGTGTCTGGCGCGCAATGTGCGCTACGCGCGTCAGCTCCCGGTCGGCGACGTCAAGGTAGCAGCGCACCTCTTCCGGAATTTCGTCGCAGCTTCGAGCCAGATAAATAAAATTGGTGACGGCCTCGAGCGGATTGTTGATCTCGTGTGCAATGGTGGCGGCCATACGCCCCGCGGTCGCCAGTTTTTCAGCATGAATGGCGGCACGCTGAGCGTCGCGCAACTCGGTAATGTCGCGCGAGACAGCGATAAGGCGCTCAATGTGACCGTCCGCTCCCCGTGCCGGTGTGATCTTGACATCCCAGCATTTGCACTTGCCGCTGAATGTGCGGGTTTCTCCCTGGAAGCTACCTACGGAACCACGAACGGCGGCTGCAATCGCGGCCTCGGCGCGCGCGCGGTCTTCATCGGCCCAGAAGTCGCTCCACTTCCTTCCCAACACCTGCCGCGGTTCGTCGATCTCCATTGCCTGGCAGCCGGGGATGTTGATGAACTGCAGACGTCCATCAAGCCCAAGCACTTTGACGCAATCCGCACTGCTTTCGACGATAGTGTTGGCAAATTCTTCGGTCTGGCGCAGTTTCTCCTCGACGCGGATACGTTGCTCGATTTCGCGTTGATGCAACTCGAGCGCCACCTGAAGCGTGGATGCCCGCTCCTCAAGGGGACTCGCCGCGTGCCAATTGTCGGAGTTTTGAGAGCTGACAAAGCCTTCGGACGGGATCACTTCGCCATCAACAATGCCTTGATGAGAAAACAACACGCCTCCCGAGCGTCCAAAGTCGACCGAAAATCCTCCGAGCGAACGCCCCGGGGATTGAAACCCACCCTGTACGATGCGGCACCGAAGAAAAAAAGTTGCACCCGGCCGCTCCCTGAAAAACTATCCAAGCTGCCTCGTAACGGGAGAGTTGACATAGACGACTCATACGTTTGCAGCTTTTTTGCCTCGAACGCACAACTCGGCAACCCGCTTTGCAATCTTTTTGGAAAGGCCGGGCGAATGAAGCCGGGTCCGCGCGCCGGCAATCGGCTGGCGTAATGCAAGGAGAAATCAGATATGTCCATAACCAACGGCGTATGTAGAGCGGTCGCACTGGCGGCCTTCGTGGCAGTCCTGGTTGGAGTTCCGCGCAATTCACCGGCGGCGCCCGCCACGACCATGAATATGCAGGATGACTCCAGCGTTGCCAAAGACGTGATGAATAAGCTCGACAAGAAGCAGTTCAAGAACGTGAAGGTGACCGTGGACGGCAACGGTATCGCCTCACTCCAGGGAACCGTGGATCTGTACGAGTACAAGACCGATGCCGATCGACGCGTCCACAAAGTTAAGGGAGTGAAAGCCGTGCGCAACGAGATCGAAGTCGCGGGTCCAAACGTTCCCGATCAGGAATTGCAGCAAAAGCTCGGCGAGAAGCTCGCCTACGATCGCGTAGGTTACGGGAACTTGTTTAACGCGATTACCGTTGGTGTCCACAACGGTGTCGTCACCCTGGGCGGTCACGCGCGCACCGATGTGGATAAGGATTCTGCAATAGCCCTGGTCGCCACTTACCCGGGTGTAAAAGACGTCAACAACGAGATCGAGGTCGATCCGGTCTCGATGATGGACGACCAAACCCGTATGGCCGTCGCACGCGCGGTCTACGGAGCTTCCACCTTGAACAAATATGCCATCGACCCCGCAAAACCCATCCGGATCTCGGTCCAGAACGGGCATGTGGAGCTCTCGGGCGTGGTCGACAGCAAGGCCGACAAGGATATGGCTAACATTCGAGCAAACCAGGTTCCTGGAGTTTTCAGCGTGCAAAACGATCTACAAGTAGCAGGATCTGCGGGCGAGAAGTCACAAAAGTAGATCGCCCCAACCCTCGCGGCAGGCAGCCCAAGTCGCGAGGGCGGAACGGCCCCGGAGCTTCTCACTCCGGGGCCATTTGGTCTCTTGTAGTAACTTCTGGACGACACATTCACGCAATTGTAATGATTGCTCTAGTGCAGTTCCTTAGGCTTGACTCATGAATAACGACGTACCGCTTATTATCGAACGCCAGCCGGGAAAGGCCGCCGGCACTGAGATTTTTCTGATTACCGGTCCCATTACCCTTCCAAATATCTTCGAACTGCAAGCCGAGCTGCGAAGAAGCGAACTTCCGCGGATTTCAATCCTCGACATGAGCGCGGTGCCGTATATGGACTCAGCCGGAATGGGCGCCGTGATCAACTACTACACGCACTGCGAGCGGCTGGGAACTCGTATGGTGGTTGCGGGGGTCAGCAAGCGCGTCAGCGAGTTGTTCCGAATGACCCGTGTGGACACCGTAATCCCGATGGCATCCACCGCCGATGAGGCGGAACGCGACGTGTACGCGGCAGCCGCAATCCAGAGCCGTCTAGAGAGTGCCTGAGCTGCCAGGCAGCGTCGATATACTCGGGGTATGGGTTCAACCATGCCGGGGCTCTGGGGAAAGACGCGCACCACGCTGGAGATGATCAAGTGGGAGCACTCCATCTTCGCGCTCCCCTTCGCGCTCACGGCGACGATTCTGGCCGCCGGAGGCGTTCCTCCCTTGCGCACTATCGCGTGGATCCTGGTGGCAATGGTCGCGGCGCGTTCCTGCGCGATGGCGTTCAACCGCTGGGCCGATGCGGAACTGGACGCCGCCAATCCGCGGACCAGCATGCGGGCGATCCCGGCAGGCCAGTTGTCCCGCGGTTTCGTCCTGGGTTTCACCATCCTGTGCGCAGCTGTTTTTATAGCGGCCTCCGCGGCGCTGAATCGGCTTACGCTGTTCTTGTCACCGCTGGTCCTGCTGGTCCTGCTCTCCTACAGCTACATGAAGCGAATCACGCGGTGGTCGCACCTGGTTCTTGGACTCGCACTGGGGCTGGCGCCGTCGGCGGCATGGATTGCGGTCCGAGGCTCACTGGATCCGCGCATCCTGGTACTGACTGCGACCGTGATGCTGTGGGTGGGCGGTTTCGACGTTCTTTACGCCTGCCAGGATTACGAACATGATCGCACCGCGGGCCTCCACAGCCTGCCCCAGGCTATAGGCATTCCAAACGCATTTTGGGCTGCACGCCTGATGCACTTGCTGATGCTGGTGCTGCTGGCGTGGTTTGGCGTGCTCTTCCATTTCGGCGGCGCCGGCTGGGCCGGTGTAGCCGCCGTCGGCCTGCTTCTGGCCTACGAGCATTCGCTCGTCTCTCCCCGCGATCTGCGACGGCTCAACGCGGCTTTTTTTACCATGAACGGCGTGATCGCGATCGTGTTCTTCACCTTCGTGGCTCTCGACCTCTGGTTGCGGAGCAGGCTTTGACACCGATGGATCGCGGAAGACAGCAGTCCGAACTTGACCTGTGGTATCGTGCGAGACAGAAATCTGTCGAGCAACGTGGTCAGAATTTCTTAGTCGATAAAAACCTAGTAGAACCAGGGAGCGGCATGAAAATCGCCATTCAGGGAGAACCCGGCTCTTTCAGTCACGAAGCGGCATTGAAGCTGGTTCCCGGCGCAAGCATCGCCCCTTGTTCGCTCTCGGCCGACGTATTCGCCGCGGTCGCTGACGGCACGGTCGACGCCGCTGCAATTCCGATCGAGAATAGCCTCGCGGGATCGGTCTCCGAACACTTCGACCTGCTGCTGAATCATGAGGTGAAGGTCGTCCGCGAGACACTGCTGCGAATTCGGCACAACCTCATCGCGATCTCCGGCGCTTCCCTGGGGTCAATCGACCGCGTGTTTTCTCATCCTGTAGCCCTCGCGCAATGCCGAAGGTTCCTGGCGGAGCATCCCCGCATGGAAGCTTTTGCCTTCTACGACACAGCAGGAAGCGTAAAACAGTTGGTCGAGTTGCGCGACAGGCACGCGGGCGCTATCGCCAGCCGCTCTGCCGCCGAATACTACGGAGCGCAAATCCTCGCCGCCGATATCGAGGACAATCCGGAGAACTTCACACGCTTCTTCCTGATCAGGCACAGCGCAGAAGCGGAGATTGATCCCGCGGCCAATAAGATCAGCATCGCCTTTTCGCTGGAGAATCGCCCTGGATCCCTGGTGGCCGCTCTGACGGCCGTATCGGCTCTCGGCACCAATCTCACCAAAATTGAGTCGCGCCCCGTGCACGGCAGACCCTGGGAATACATTTTCTATGTTGATTGCCAGCTTCGGTCAAGCGAAGAAGGCGACCAGGCGCTCAAGGCCCTTGAAACCCACTGCTCCATGGTCAAGTCCCTGGGCTGTTATCGGGAAGCTGAAGAGGCAGGGCTAGAAGACAGGGAATAGGGAATAGAAGGACACGAACCGGAAGAAAACACGATTCACCAAGATTTGGTCGCGAGTTGCACCAAGAAAAGGGGGATGGCCATGGCCATCCCCCTTTTGGTTTTGTGTCACTGAAGAAGCCAAGTCTTCTACTCCCACTCCTCTCTGCTCCTAGCTCCTAGCTCCTAGCTCCTAGCTCCTAGCTCCTAGCTCCTAGCTCCTAGAAGTGATAGGCCACGCCGATGGTCGGCTCGTAGATGTTGTACCACTTGTTCGTCGACAGGTTAACGGAGTTGGTTCCCGAGCCCTGGCCGAAGTTGGGTACCTTGGTGACCAGGCCGCGGTATTCCGCACGGATGTCGAAGCTGGGGCTGATTTCATACGCAATGCCGCCGCCGTACATCCCCGCCACCGACGTCTGTTGTTTCACATCAAGGGAGGTTGTGCCGGAGTTGCGGATCGGCAGGAAGATAAGGCCGGAAGGACCGCCCTCGATAAAAGGATTGAACTTGCGGAATGTGAAGCTGCGCACGTAAGCGCCGGAAATCTCCTGGGTTCGCGTGAGGACCTTAACCACGTTTGTGTTGCCCACGATGAAACGCATCGTGTTCTGGTAGGTGATGCCGTAATTGGCTTCGAGCGCGCTGTTGGGTGTGAGCATGAAACGGTAGCTGACCAAGCCGCCCAACGCGTAGTTGGAGTGGACCTGAACATCGGTGGAAGAGGCAACAAACGGCTCAATAATTCCGATACCGCTCAGGCTGACATCCTGGCGACTCTCCTGAGCGCGGCCGGCAACCGCACATGCGGCCAGCAGGAAAAACACGAAAACGATCTTCTTCATTCGGTCCTGAACCTCACGACTGCACAACCGTCCCGGCTGGCAACGAGCTTGTCATTCCGGTGCTCCGGTTGGCGCCGGGCCCCGCTCTCAGCATTGTAAATGGCCGGAACGGACCGAACCGCAGGGCACTGGAATGATCTACGGCTTAGACGCAGGCAAATCTGAACGGTCTTTCATGAATAGCACAGATCGCTTCCTGACTTCGAGTTGCTCCGTCGTCTGCTGTTGCGTCGAGGACCTGATGAAAAGACTCCGTTCCCTAGCCGGCCTTCTCCACCTGGTAATAGAACGGCGGCCCGTTCCGCTTTGCCAGCGCGCGAACCGTCTGCAGGAAGGCGGTCGCGGCATACGAAAGGCTACCGTGGCGGCGATGTACCAGGCGGAGTACCCGCTTCAACTCCAGTTCGGTCACCGTTACCGCCACCAGTTCGCCGGTATCCAATTCGCGTGCCGCCGTCAGGTGAGGGATGAGGGCTACTCCATTCCCCATCGCGACGAATCGCTTGATGGCCTCGATGGTGGGCAGTTCAATCCCCATGTTCAGGGGCGTACGATAGCGCTGGAATGTCTCGATCACCTTGCGCCGCAGGGGCGATGCCACGTTGTGGGCAATGAAGATCTGATCGCCGAGGTCGCTGATCGAGACCCGCCCTGCCCCCGCCAGCGAATGAGCCGGGCTTG
This sequence comes from uncultured Acidobacteriota bacterium, assembly GCA_963744185.1. Taxonomy (GTDB): domain Bacteria; phylum Acidobacteriota; class Terriglobia; order Terriglobales; family Acidobacteriaceae; genus Telmatobacter. Next base: position 523,686 of record CAVUSR010000010.1, read on the forward strand.
CGACCAGGACCAGGCTGTCCCCGTAAACAGCGATAGTGCGGAACTGCTCCGGATCGGGTCGAAACGAGATCATCCCCAACTCGAAGCTACGCAGATTCAATTCGTCCGGAATGTGAGAAGCCAGCATGCGCTGAACGGTCACGCTGATGTGCGGAAACTCTCTCCGGAACGCGTCGATGACCGGCAACAGATAGGTGCAGGTGTATTCGTTGGCAGCCAGGTGAAGACTGCCCCGCTCCAGGCTCTTCAGCTCCCCCAGCGCGCTGTTCGCTTCACGCCGCAACGCCATCAGGCGCAGGGCGTATTCCCGCAGTAGTGTTCCGGCAGCCGTTAGGGAGCCGTCGCGGGCCGCACGGTCGAACAGTGTCTCACCCACCGACGCCTCCAGCTTGCGGATGACCTGGCTGACCGCGGGCTGGGTACGATGAAGCCGGACTGCCGCGCGGGAGAAACTGCGCTCTTCAGCCACGGCGAGGAAGGTTTCGAGCTGGCTCAGTTCCATGATGCCTCGGGATAAGCAATTGTAATCGATTGCCTAATAATAATAACTTTGCGTTATAGCGGCGCGATGAGTGAAACTAGAGATGTTCGCGAATGGTTTTTCTTCAGGCAGGCTTGCCCATGACCCGAAACCACGTTGTATTCTTCGACACCACGCTGCGCGATGGCGAGCAGTCGCCGGGCTGCAGTATGACCACCCAGGAAAAGCTGACGATGGCGCACGCCCTCGAAGACCTGGGCGTAGACATCATCGAGGCCGGGTTCGCCATGGCCTCAGAGGGCGACTTCGCGGCCATCGCGACCATCACCCAGGCCGTGCGTAAACCGAAGATCGCATCCCTGGCCCGCGCCAAGCAGGAAGATATCGAGATGGCCGCCCGTGCCGTGCAGTTTGCCGACCGGCCGCGGATTCATGTGTTCCTGGCTTCGAGCGACCTGCACCTCGAGTACAAGCTGAAGATCAGCCGGCAGGAAGCGCTCGATCGCACCGCGGAATCCGTGCGATTGGCCCGCTCGCTGGTCGATGATGTGGAGTTCTCGCCCGAGGACGCGACGCGGTCGGATCGCGATTATCTGGTCGAGATGGTGCGCATCGCCATCGAAGCCGGCGCCACCACCATCAACATGCCCGACACCGTCGGTTACACGACACCCGAAGAGTATGGCAAGATGTTCCGCGATGTGCGCGAGCGCATTCCCGCCGTCGATGCGCAGGGAATCATCCTCTCGTCGCATTGCCACGACGACTTGGGCCTGGCAGCCGCGAATTCGCTGGCCGCCATTGAAGCCGGCGCTCGCCAGGTCGAATGCACCATCAACGGCATCGGCGAGCGGGCCGGGAATGCTTCCCTCGAAGAGATTGCCGCAGCGCTGTATGTGCGTGCCGATAAGTACGGCATGACCACCAGCATCAAGCTCGATCAGCTCTATCCCACCAGCCAGGTGCTGGGCAACATCATCACCTTCAAACCATCGCCCAACAAGGCGATTGTGGGCGCCAATGCCTTCGCCCACGAGTCCGGCATTCACCAGCACGGAATGCTGGCCAATCCTCTCTGTTACGAAATCATGACGCCCTCACTGGTGGGTGTGTCGGCCACCAATTTGGTTCTCGGCAAACACTCCGGAAGGGCGGCCCTGCGCCATCGCCTGGAGCAGCTTGGATTCGCGCTGACCCGCGAGGAACTGCAGCACACCTACTATCGTTTCGTTGCGCTTGCCGACCGCAAGAAGAACATCTACGACCAGGACCTGATCGGAATTCTTCCCGATCCGATCCGCGATCGACGCCACGTGGCCGTGGAAGAACTCGATTGACAAGGATCAGTCTCTGATTTCCAACTTCGATTCTCAACACTTCGCGGGAGACGAATGAAGCTGAAGATTCTAGTTGTGGCGGGCGACGGCATTGGCCCTGAAGTAACCAACGAAGCGGTGGCCGTACTGAAAGATGTGGCCGCGCTCGGCGAACACGAGTTCACGTTTACTGAGCGCCGCATCGGCGGTGTTGCGATTGTGCAGGACGGAACTCCGCTGCCGGCCGACACCTTAAATGAGGCCCTGGCGAGCGACGCGGTGCTTCTCGGCGCGGTAGGCGGCAACGAGTTCAATTCCCTTCCCCCGGATCAGCGGCCGGAAGCGGGCCTGCTGAAAATTCGCTCCGCACTGGGTGGATTCGCGAACCTTCGTCCAGCCTTCGCGTTCAAGGAACTCGCGGTCAACAGCCCGCTTGCGTCCGGAGATTGTCGAAGGCGCCGACATTCTGTTTGTGCGCGAGTTGCTCGGCGGCCTCTACTTCGGAACGCCCCGCGAGTGGAATCGGGCCACCGGCGAGAGCTGGAATACCATGCGTTACACCCGCGATGAAGTTGCCCGCGTGGCCCGCATCGCGTTTCAGCTCGCGCAGAATCGCCGCAAGAAACTGACCAGCGTTGACAAGGCCAACGTACTCGAGGTTTCGCAACTCTGGCGCTCTACCGTGAACGAGGTAGCCGCTGAGTTCCCTGACGTCGCGGTCGAACACCAATATGTGGATGCGATGGCGATGCACCTGATGAACCAGCCGCGCAACTACGATGTAGTGCTCACCGAAAATCTGTTCGGCGATATTCTCTCCGACGAGTCAGCGGTCATCACCGGCTCGCTGGGCATGCTCCCCTCGGCAACCATCGGCGGCAAGGTCAATCTGTACGAGCCGGTTCACGGATCGGCGCCCGACATCGCCGGCAAAGGCCTTGCGAATCCGCTGGGCGCAATCCTCACGGCCGCGCTCATTCTCCGTCACTCGGCTGGACTCGAAACGGAAGCCCACGCGATTGAAACAGCGGTGCGCAAGGTGCTGGAAGACGGCTTCCGCACCCCGGACCTGGCCCGCTCCAACCCGCTCGCCTTCAGCGTGCTTTCAACCACGGCCATGGGCGCAAAAGTGCGGGAGATGCTGCACCAGATTCTCTCGGTGTATTCCTAAGGCCGAGTTCGAGACTAAGCAAAGAAGGCAATCAATCAGGAGTTCAATGAATACCGAACCAAAGACGCTATTCGAAAAGGTCTGGGAGCAGCATGTTGTGGTCGAGCCCGCGGGCGAGCCAACGCTGCTCTATATCGACCTGCAGCTGCTGCACGAAGTCACTTCCCCGCAGGCGTTTGAAGGCCTGCGTCTCACCGGCCGCAAGGTGCGCCGCCCCGATCGTTCCATTGCCACCGTGGACCACAACGTGCCCACAACCATTGAAGGCCGGCTTCACATTCTGGACCAGATCGCGGCCACGCAGATTGCCACGCTGCGCAAAAACTGCGCGGAATTCGGCGTCGAGCTCTACGACGTGGATTCGCGCGAACAAGGCATTGTGCACGTCATCGGGCCGGAGCTCGGCATCACCAAGCCGGGCATGACCATCGTGTGCGGCGACTCGCACACCAGCACGCACGGCGCCTTTGGAGCTCTCGCTTTCGGCATCGGCACCAGCGAAGTGGAGCACGTGCTGGCCACCCAAACGCTGCCGCAATCGAAGCCGAAAACGTTTCGCATCTCGGTCGAAGGCGACCTGCCCACGGGCGTCACCGCCAAAGACATCATCCTCGCCATCATTGGGCAGATCGGCACCGACGGCGCAACCGGATGCGTCGTCGAATATGCCGGCTCGGCCATTCGTGCCCTCTCGATGGAAGGCCGCATGACCATCTGCAACATGAGCATTGAAGCCGGCGCACGCGCGGGCATGATCGCTCCTGACGCCACCACCTTCGCTTATCTCAAGGGCCGGCGTTTCGCCCCGAAAGGCGAAGCGTGGGACCGCGCCGTGGCGGAGTGGAGCAAGCTGCCCACGGACCCCGGTGCCAAGTTCGATCGCGAACTCGTAATCGACGCTGCAACGCTTGTGCCCTTCGTCAGCTGGGGAACGAGCCCTGGCATGGTGGCGCCGATCACCGCTAAGGTTCCTGACCCGGCGAATACCGCCAACGAGCAGGAGCGCAAAGGCCTGGAACGCGCCCTCGAATACATGGGCTTGAAGGCGGGCACGCCGATGGAGGAGGTCGAAATCGACCGCGTATTCATTGGATCCTGTACCAACTCCCGCATCGAGGATTTGCGTGCCGCCGCGCGCATCGCCGCGGGCCACAAGGTCTCCTCGCACGTCAGCGCCATGGTGGTTCCCGGTTCGCAGCAGGTAAAAGCGCAAGCCGAGCAGGAAGGGCTCGACCGCATCTTCAAAGAGGCTGGATTCGACTGGCGCGAGCCCGGCTGCTCCATGTGCCTCGGCATGAACCCCGACATCCTGTCGCCGGGCGAACGCTGCGCCTCCACCAGCAACCGCAACTTTGAAGGGCGCCAGGGACGCGGCGGCCGCACCCACCTTGTCAGTCCCGAGATGGCCGCGGCGGCTGCAATCGCCGGTCATTTCGTTGACATTAGAAAATGGGAAGTTCGGGAAGAGGTCACAGCCTGATGGAACCATTCCGCACACTCACCGCACTCGCTGCCCCTCTCGACCGCACCAATGTCGACACGGACCAGATCATCCCCAAACAGTTTTTAAAGCGCATCGAGCGCACCGGCTACGGCGAGTTTCTCTTCTTCGATTGGCGCCGCACCGCGAATGGAGATCCCAACCCGCAGTTCGAGTTGAACGATCCGCGCTACACGGGCGCGCAGATCCTCATCGCCGGCAAGAATTTCGCTTGCGGCTCGAGCCGCGAACATGCCGCATGGGCGCTGAGCGACTACGGATTCCGCGCCGTCATCGCCCCAACTTTCGCCGACATCTTCTTTTCAAACGCGGGCAAGAACGGCATCGTGCTCGTACGCCTCAGTGAAGAGCAGGTGGCCGAACTCATGCACAAAGCGCAGACCATCGCCGGCTACAAGCTAACCGTCTCGCTCGCCGATCAAACAGTGTCCGATGAAACAGGCTTCAAAGCTTCGTTTGACATTGATCCGTTCCGGAAGTTCTGCCTGATGGAAGGCTTGGATGATATCGGGCTGACGCTGCGGCACGAAAAAGCGCTGGACGCCTTTGAATCGCAACATGACGAAGCGACCTGGCTGAAGGCGAAGTAGAGCAGCCACAAATCGGGGTGCCCCAGGTCTCGATTGTGAGACCTGGGAAGGCACGACACTCAACTGATCGCAGGACATACCGACCACTGATCACTGACCACTGACCACTGGCGAGCAAAGTGAGCAAATGACCATCGAAGGCAAGCGTCAGAGCATTCCGTTAACTGAAGGGCCAAGCCGTGCGGCCGCGCGCTCGTATCTCCGCGGCGCCGGATTCAAGAAGGACGATCTTCACAAGCCCATCATCGGCATCGCCAATACATGGACCGAGATCGGCACCTGCAATGTGCACCTGCGCGATATCGCGGAGGCGCTCAAGGAGGGCATCCGCGAAGCCGGTGGAACGCCGATGGAGTTCAACACCGTCACCATCTCCGACGGAATCACCATGGGCACACAGGGCATGAAAGCGTCGCTGGTGTCCCGCGAAGTGATCGCAGACTCTATCGAACTGGTCGCGCGCGGCAATCTTTTCGACGGCTTGGTGGGCATCGGCGGGTGCGACAAGAACATGCCCGGCATCATCATGGCGCTTTGCCGGCTCGATATCCCCGGCATGATGCTCTATGGCGGTTCCATCGCGCCTGGCAAGCTGAACGGTCCCAACGGCGAAAAAATCGATATCACAATCCAGAATGTGTTCGAGGGCATCGGCTCGCACGCCGCGGGACGCATCGACGATGCCGCACTCGAGGCGCTCGAGGCCAACGCGTGTCCCGGCGCCGGCGCGTGCGGCGGCCAGTTCACCGCCAACACCATCGCCATGAGCGGCGAAATCCTCGGCATCTCGCCCATTCATCTGTCGGGTGTGCCCGCAACCGCCAGCGACAAGCACGCCGCGTCGCGCGAGGCTGGCCGCATGCTCATGGACGCTGTCCGCGCCAATCGCCGCCCCTCGCAGATCATCACCCGCACATCCATCGAAAACACCATCGCCAGCGTCGCCGCCAGCGGCGGATCCACCAACGCCGTGCTGCACTTGCTGGCCATCGCGCATGAACTGAACATCCCGCTTTCGGTGGACGACTTCGACGCCATCTCGAAGCGCACTCCTTTTATCTGCGACCTGGTTCCCGCGGGCCAATACATGGCCACGCACTTCCAGGCAGCCGGTGGTTCGCGCCTGCTGGCGAAGCGGCTCATCGAGGCCGGTCACGCTGACGGGTCTGCGCTTACTATCAGCGGCAGAACGCTCGCCGAAGAAGCCGCGCTTGCTGAGGAGACGCCGGGGCAGGTGGTGATCCACACCTTCGAGAATCCGCTCAAGCCGACGGGTGGATTGGTGATCCTGAAGGGCAATCTGGCTCCCGACGGCTGCGTCATGAAGATCGCGGCGGCCAATCGGTACGAGCACCGCGGCCCGGCTCGCGTCTTCAACTGTGAAGAAGATGCGTTCGCCGCCGTGCAATCCGGCCAGATCAAGCCGGGCGATGTTCTGGTGATCCGCTACGAAGGCCCGAAAGGCGGCCCCGGCATGCGCGAGATGCTGCAGGTCACCGCGGCTATTTCGTCGAACGCCGAACTCAGCGCCCACGTGGCCCTGCTCACCGATGGCCGCTTCTCGGGAGCAACGCGCGGGTTCACCGCCGGCCACGTCGCGCCGGAAGCCTTTGTCGGCGGTCCCATCGCCGCAGTCCGCGAAGGCGACATCATCCACTTCGACATCGCCAACCGCACTCTGAATGTAGAACTCACCGCCGACGAGATCGCGGCCCGATTGAAGAACTTCACACCGCCGGCCCTGCGCTGGCCGGCAGGCGTATTCCGCAAATATGTGGATCGCGTCAGTTCCGCCTCAACCGGAGCAACAACGTAACCACACTGTTCACTGTCCACTGTTCACTGTTCACTTTTCACTTTTCACTCTTCACTGTTCACTGCAATAAGGAGAGCCCATGGACACCAACGCCAATTCGCCTTCCCCCAACGGTCACCTCACTACGCCCACGCGCTTGACGGGCTCTGAGATTCTGTGGGCAACCCTCGTCGGCGAAGGCGTTACGGATGTCTTCGGATACCCGGGCGGCGCCATCCTTCCCGCGTACGATGCGCTGCGCAAGTTTCCCATCCGCCACGTCCTGGTGCGCCACGAGCAGGGCGCCGCCCACATGGCCGATGGCTATGCGCGCGCCAGCGGCAAAGTCGGCGTGGCCATCGCCACCAGCGGGCCCGGCGCCACCAACCTTGTCACCGGCATCGCCACGGCCATGCTCGATTCCATTCCCATGGTTTGTGTCACCGGCCAGGTGTCCAGCAAAGTCCTCGGAACCGATGCCTTCCAGGAAGTCGATATCACGGGCGTTACGCTTCCGGTCACCAAGCATAACTTCCTTGTGAATCGCGCCGAAGACCTCGCCCCCGCACTGCGCCTCGCGTTCCAGATCGCGCGTTCCGGCCGCCCGGGCCCCGTGCTCGTCGATATCACCAAGGACGCGCAACAGGCCACCGCGCTCTTCGATTTTGCAGCAGCAAAGCCCGCCCCGTACCGGCCGCATCCCATGTTGCGCGTCGAAGACTCCGGCCTCGCGCAGGCTGCTGAACTTATCCGCCAGGCCAAACGCCCCGTCATCCTCGCCGGGCACGGCGTGTTGCAGTCCGGCGCCATGGAGCAGCTGCGTACCCTCGCCGAGCGCGCACAGATTCCGGTCGCGCTTACCCTCCTCGGCCTCGGCGGCTTCCCTGCTTCGCATCCGCTGAACCTCGGCATGATGGGCATGCACGGCGAAGCATGGGTCAACGACGCCATCCAGGAAGCCGACCTGCTCATTGCGTGCGGCATGCGTTTCGACGATCGTGTCATCGGCAAGCCCACCACCTATGCCCTGAAAGCAAAGAAGATTCACATCGAAGTGGATCCCGCCGAAATCAACAAGAACATCAAGGTCGACGTTGCGCTGGTCGGCGATCTGACTGAGGTGCTCGAACAGCTGTTGCCGCGTGTCAGCAGCCGCGGTCAAGGGGGCCGCGATGGCTCCGCATGGCTCAAGACAATCGACGCCAGCAAAGGCGCGGTTGCGGTGCGCGATATCAAGAACCTGCCGGACTCGGGCCACCTCTACGCCGCGCACGTCATGCACGACTTGTGGCGCATCACCGGTGGAAACGCCATCGTGGTCACGGATGTGGGCCAGCACCAGATGTGGGAGGCCCAGTACTACCATCACGAGCATCCGCGCTCCCTCATCACATCCGGGGGGCTCGGCACCATGGGCTTCGCACTGCCGGCTGCAATCGGCGCCAAGATGGCCTGCCCCGACAAAGAAGTCTGGGTCATCGCCGGCGACGGCGGCTTCCAGATGACCTCGCCCGAGCTATCCACCATCGCCCAGGAGAAGCTCAAGATCAACATCGCCATCATCAACAACGGCTATCTCGGCATGGTGCGCCAGTGGCAGGAATTTTTCTACGATAAAAACTACGAGTCCACGCCGCTGGTTAGCCCTGACTTCGTCAAGCTCGCCGATGCCCACGGCATTGCCGGACGTGCCGTAAGGGCGCGCTCCGAAGTGGAGGCCGCGGTGAATGATGCACGCAGCCATTCCGGCGCCTATCTGCTTAACTTCCTGGTCGAAAAGGAAGACTCGGTCTACCCGATGATTCCCGCCGGCTCGTCGTTGCACGAAATGATTCGCCGCCCCGGCAGCAATCCGCTGGTCGAGCGCCCTGACGATCTGTAAGAAAACAGAGGCTCATCATGTTGCACACATTTGTCGCGTACGTTGAAGACAAGCCGGGCGTGCTCACGCGCGTGGCCTCGCTCTTTCGCCGTTTGAATATCAACATCATCTCGCTCACGGTGGGCCGCAGTGAGCGCCTGGGATTATCGCGCCTGACGCTGGTCTGCGAGGCGTCCGCCGAGGCAGGCGATCGCATTCGCGCCAGCATGTTCAAGCTGGAAAACGTGATCGACGTCGACGACATCGCCGGCGCACCCTCGGTCACGCGCGAACTGGCGCTAATTAAAGTCGCCGCCACCAAGCACACCCGCTCGGCTATCTTTGAGCTGGTTGAAGTCTTCCGCGCGCGCATCGTCGACCTCGCTCCCGAATCGCTGATGATCGAAATGACCGGCGTCGAAAGCAAGATCGAAGGCTTGATTCAGGTACTCACCGAGGGCGACAATCAGATCCTGGAAATCTGCCGCAGCGGCAAGATGACCATGCGCCGCGGCCACCACACCAGCCGTGTTCTGAAAGCCATGGGCGCCGCACCCGAACTCGAGCCGGAAGGCTCCCCGAACCAGCTGCAGCAGGCCCAGGAAGGCGCGGTCATCCAACCGGAATAGTGTCCCATTTTTTGGGCGGAAGTTTCTCTTCCCGACTCATCTCAACCCGCAAGCAAAGGAAAACCGAAACACGATGGCAACGACCTACTACGATCACGACGCAGATCTCTCCCTCATTCAAGCCAAGAAGGTAGCCATCATTGGCTACGGCTCGCAGGGGCATGCTCACTCCCTCAACCTCAAGGATTCCGGCGTTCACGTCAAGGTGGGCCTTGCCGCGGGTTCCAAGTCCATCGCGAAGGCGCAGAAGGCCGGGCTTGAAACCGCCACCGTGCCCGAAGCCACCGCGTGGGCCGATGTGATCATGATCCTCACGCCCGACCAGACCCAGGCGAAGCTTTATGCCGATGAGATTGCTCCCAACCTCGCCGACGGCAAGCTGTTGCTCTTCGCCCATGGATTCAACATTCATTTCAAAACCATCGTGCCGGCGAAGGGCATCGATGTCGGCCTGGCCGCGCCCAAAGGCCCCGGCCATCGCGTGCGCGAAGTCTTCACCGAGGGCGGCGGCATTCCCGGCCTGATCGCCGTTCACCAGGACGCTACCGGCACCGCCCACGCCCTCACGCTGAGTTATCTCAAGGGCATTGGCTGCACCCGCGCCGGAGTGCTTGAAACCACCTTCAAGGAAGAGACCGAAACCGATCTCTTCGGCGAGCAGGCGGTTCTTTGCGGCGGTGTCAGCGCACTCATCAAGGCTGGATACGAAACCCTGGTCGAGGCAGGCTACCAACCCGAGAGCGCCTACTTCGAAGTGCTCCACGAGCTCAAGCTGATCGTCGACCTCATCTATCGCGGCGGCCTTGCTTACATGCGGTACTCCATCTCCGACACGGCGGAGTGGGGCGATTACGTCAGCGGCCCGCGCGTCATCAACGCGGAGAGCCGCAAGGCCATGAAGGCCATCCTCACCGAAATTCAGAATGGCGAATTCGCCAAGCGCTTCCTCGCCGACCAGAACTCCGGCCGCAAGGAATTTATGGCCTTCCGCGAAGCCGAAGCCAAGCATCCGGTCGAGATCGTCGGCAAGCAGCTGCGCGCCAGCATGCCCTTCCTCGATCCGGTCACGGTGGAAGAAGTGGCCAAGACGCGCTGACCGATGCGGCTATAAAGTGCCTGCTTTCCCTTGTTTTTGCACTGGATTTGGTGATAAACACACTTTCGCATGCCAATAAAAAAACGGTCATGTTGATTGGTTTCATGCGATTGCACACAAAAAAGGGGGGAATTTGTGCTGACCGTGATTTAAATCACAGTGGACAGTGAACAGTGGGCAGTGAACAGTGGGCAGTGAACAGAAGACGGTGAAGAGTGAAAAGTGAAGAGTGCCTGGCTGAAGCTGGCGAATGACCGGTGCCGGAGTCGCCTGCACTGATTTCACTTTTGGCAGGCGGGCGGCCCCTGCGTGGCGCGGGCACGTCAGCGAGTCAGCGGGATTTGTGGGGCAAGGGTTGGTCCTTCTCCTCTCTGACGCGGTCATTTTGTTTCTCCTTTCCAGGGCCCGGTTTGCGGTCCAAGTTTCTCCGAAAAACAGCGGAGTTTGAGGCATGAAAAAGCCCCTGCCGGATGGTGGTCCGGAGGGGCTTTTTATTGAGCTTGTATTCAGTATGGCAGGTTCGAATAATTAATCACTAATTGGCGCAAAGTTTTTTGTGCTGATTCTAAAGGGAGTTACAAACTATTTTTCAAAACGCCTCTTGACAAAAGTTTTCCACAGAGTTTTCCACAGGGGCGGCGGGAGCAGTGAAGAGTGAAGAGTGAAAAGTGAAAAGTGAAAAGACTCGCGAAGGACGTGAAGATTGAGAAGGGCGGAAGGGGCCGCGGAGGGTGAGGGGAGATTCCATGGCGTCCCAAGTTTGCCTGCTCAGAGCTCAACTAGTGTTTTGGTCTGTTGGCTTCAACTGAGGATCAGTCTTGGACGGGTCGGCGGATACTAGCCAACTATAGAGGAACGATCTGGCGGCAGGATTGGGGGCTGCCCTCCACGGTCCCCAAAAGCGAGGGACCGTGGGCACCCTCGTTGTGGTTTGGAAAGGACTGAGGGATCGGGGCCACCCGCCCACTCTGACGGTGTCAGCGGATACTAGCCGACACCCAGGGGCCTATATCAAACTTGATTGCACAGGGGGCAAGCGATGGGCGGTAGTCAGCCAGTGACATGTCAGATTCGGTACACAGTCGATCTCTCCCAACTCAGCGCCTTTGAAGCCTACGCACGCACCTGGATGTCGCTGATCGAACGGTACGGTGGAATCCATCATGGATATTTCGTGCCGAGGGTGAATCCGGACGAAGTGGGCCCGAGCTTTCCGAGCCTCGGGTACGATGGGCCAACCGACATTGCCCTGGCGTTATTCACGTTTCCTGATGAAGAGAGTTATCGTCTCTATCGCAAAGAGGTTGCAACCGATCCGGAGTGCATAAGCGCCGCCGCTCTCGTGCGAGAGTCTGGCTGCTTTACAAGATACGAACGCCTTTTCCTACAACCCCTAACGGGGGCATCAGGCGAAGCCATGGGGATGACTACTGACAATCGCGGCAGTATCAGGGAGCTTACGAGCGATGGAAGAGGGGCGTAGAACATCGGATAGCAATGTGGCGGGAGGATCGATGGCTGACCGCCCGGCCCCCAAAAGCGAGGGACCGTGGGCACCCTCGTTGTGGTTTGGAAAGGACTGAGGGATCGGGGCCACCCGCCAAAACATCAAAGCGGCAGCTTTCGCAGGAGATCGTTTGCGATCTTCGTGCCCGTCTCGTTGTTTCCGGCGAAAAAGAAGACGAACAGTAGGTCTCTCGAATTGAACAGAAGCCCGGGTTGGGCGACCTTTGAAAAGACCGACTTGAGACGCTGCGCGAAGAACTGAACCACACTGCTTCTATCTGCCGTCTTGTATATCGATTCGATCTCCTGATCAGGAAAGAGCAGCGACGGTGCGGACCTCGATGAATAGAATTCGTTCTCCCATTCCGTTGATCCGAATACTCGGGTCAATTTCTCGCACCAACTGGGGGGTGGCTTCCGATCTCGGATCAGCATGCGGTTGATGGCCGAGTAAGGGAACAATATCCATAAGTCAACGGCTCTCGTCCTCGCAATCGCTTCAATCGCTTTCCACTCGACGTCGGCTCCAAATGGATCAAGGAAGACGACCGCTCTTTCGCGACTCGTGTCCATATCCTCGCACCATTTCAGCAGGGCTTCGTTCGCGTCGTCTGTTTTGATGTCGATGCGTCTGCCTGGATATTCAGCCTGCAATGCTGTCAGTTCATCGCATTTGGCTTGATCTTTTTCAATGAAGATGTACCGGTGGAATGGAGGTTCGACTTCGAGTGCACGTCGTACGCTGCCCTTTCGAAACCCTGCTTCAGCCGCTGAAAGAGATGGTATTAGTTCAGCAAATGTCCCTTCGATCCCAGGACGGGGTATCACGCCGGTCCCTGCGAAAGCATCCACATAAGTGACCCGATAATACCGCGCGCTCTGATTTCTATCGAAGATTGTCCTGTAGGCCCGGAGATACTTGCTAAGGATCTGCAGCTTCTGCTGCGTCCAGTCGCCCCCGAACTTCACCTGTTGAGTCACAAGGAACCCCTTATGCACATCCCAAAAAGCGGCGAACTAAAAGCGAAGAGTTTTCAGATATGATAGCGGTGTGCAATTGAGCAAGCAAGGGGTTTGCTTCAGTTGGTCCCATTCAAGTAACCGAGGTGACTTTATGAGCCTAGACTCGAAAATCGAATGGACCGATGCAACTTGGAATCCGGTTCGCGGTTGCACGAAGATCAGTCCGGGATGTAAGCACTGCTATGCGGCGACATTTGCTGAGCGATTCCGCGGAGTCCCTGGACATCCTTATCAGCAGGGTTTTGACCTCAAACTCGTCCCCGAGAAGCTGCCGGACCCCTTGCGCTGGCGATCGCCCAAGATGATCTTTGTGAACTCCATGAGCGATCTGTTTCACCACCAGGTTCCAGACGATTACATCGAGGCTGTCGCGGACATTATGGTGAAAGCAAATTGGCACACCTACCAAGTACTTACAAAGCGCTCTGTCAGAATGGCTGAGCTTCTGAAAGGCAAGCTCCGTTTCGCCGCAAAATCGCGCCATATTTGGTGGGGGGTGAGCGTCGAAAATCGTAAATGCGGGCTTCCCCGTGTTCGCGATCTGCGTAATGCACCGGCGGCCGTTCGATTCCTTTCGATCGAGCCCCTGCTAGAGGACCTAGGCGACTTCAGCCTGCGCGGAATTCAATGGGTCATAGTTGGTGGAGAGAGCGGCCACGGAGCGAGGCCATTGCGCAAGGAATGGGTGACAGCTATTCGCGACCAATGCGCCGAAGCTTCGGTCCCCTTCTTCTTCAAGCAATGGGGAGGCGTGCGGAAGAAGATCGCCGGCAGAAAGCTCGACGGGCGTACTTACGACAGTTTTCCCGAACGTACCAGCAATCCTGTCTCTCCGGCCACGGCTGCTTTCGCTTGGGCCGAAGCGATCCGGGAGAAATACACAGGCGCTCAACGGGAGCTTTTGCCCGTCCTCGGGTGAATCAGCCCTGAAAAACGCCCGTTTAGCCTGGAGAATTCTGGATTGGGCGAAAGGAAATGCCCCATTGGAAAGCGATTCCAATGGGGCGTTTCAATTCTGTATCCCTATTTGCGGTCAAGGCGGAACGCTGCTGCTTGAAAGTCGCCGCGAAAACCTTCGCCCATCTCCAGGCCGTGGTTCATCCACCACGCCCCGCTCGCGGTCGCAGGAGCTTGCATGGCGGCCTTGCCCTCAATCGCTGTCAGCGTGTAGTCGGCCTTGGGATCGAGGCCCTTCAGTTTGAGGATCGGAAATCCGCGGCCCTCCTGCGTGGAATGAATGAATGCGAACACCACGCTTTGCCCTTTGTCTTGCCGCACCGTCTGCGTGGCGGAAAACTCGCTTCCGTTGCGCGGCGAGATGAGCCGATACAGGTCGCCCTGCACAATGGTCGGCTGCACCTGGTGGTAGGCCGCGATGAGGCGCTTGGCCGTCGCCATCTCGTCCGGCGTCCACCGGGTGATGTTGGCGCCGATTCCCAGCGAACCCTGCATGGAACTCAGCATCCGGTATTGAACTGAGGTAATGCGAGTCTGACCCTCCAGCGTATGCGGCGAATCGGTAACCCACGCCATCATGACCTGCGGCGTGTAGGCATACGTAAAACCGTCCTGAATGCTCAAGCGGTCGAACGGATCGGTGTTGTCCGAAGGCCAAACCTCATCGGTATAACGCAGGATGCCGAGGTCGACCCGGCCGCCGCCTCCCGAGCACGATTCGATTTCCACGTTGGGATGCCTGCGCCGCAGCTCGCCGAGAATCGCATACAGGTTGCGAATGAACTCGACGTACACTTTCTTCTGCTCGGCGGCGGGCAGCTGATCCCAGCCGGGCTCGCTCCAGTTGCGGTTGTAGTCCCACTTGAGAAATGCGATGTCGTTCTCATTGAGGAGCTTGTCGAGGAAGCCCAGCACGTAGTCATGCACGTCTGGCCGGGCGAGATTGAGAACCATCTGCGTACGCTGCTCGGTGCGCGGCCGGCCGGGGAAATTCAAAACCCAGTCAGGATGTTTGCGATAAAGATCGGAGTCGGGGTTCACCATCTCCGGCTCCACCCACAGCCCGAAGTCCATACCCAAGGCGTGCACGCGGTCGATGAGCGGCTTGAGGCCGTGCGGAAATTTGTCCTGGTTGACATACCAGTCGCCGAGTCCGGCGTTGTCCTTTTTGCGCTGGCCGAACCAACCGTCATCCATCACGAAGCGGTCAACGCCGAGCGCCGCGGCTTTCTCCGCCAATTCGATCTGGCCGGCCTCGCTCACATTGAATTCCGTGGCTTCCCAGGAGTTGTAGATGACGGGGCGCGGCTTGGGCGTGGGGGCCGATGCGGTGGCCGCGGTGCGCGGCAAAATATGGTGCAGTTCGAAACCGTGCAGCAGCCTCGAGGCGCCGCCCATGCCGTGCGCCGAGTAGCCGCCGTAGAAGACCGGTGTCTCGAGCTTTTCGCCCGGATGGAGCACATATCCGAAATCGAAGGGATTGAAGCCGCCAGTCACGCGCACGGCATCCAGTTGGTCCTGCTCGATGGTGAAGCGCCACGAACCGCTCCAGCCAAGCGCGCCGAACCACACTTCGCCGTGGTCTTCGCTGGACTCTCCAGACTGCAGGGCAAACCATGGGTTTGCCTGGTGGCCGGTGGTTCCACGGCGACTCTCCAATACGCGCGCCCCGGGGTGCATCGGCTCCTGGGTAAGCGTCCACTCCCCTGCCCAGCGGCCGGTGAGGTAATTGAGCGTGTAGTGCGCGGCAGGCAGGGTCCAGGCGGCGGCCGCAGCCTGCTCCACCGTTACCGGGGTGGTCTCGCGGTTCTCGATGGTGGCCGATCGCGCCAGAATTCCCGTCTCGGGATCGATGACGTAGTGCAGGGTCACAAAAACCTTGCGGTTGACGTCCTTGAGGACCACGTCGAGGCCGTCGGGCTTTTCGGAGTAGCTGTCGTAGTGCAGCACCAGGTCGCGGTTACCGTCGGCAAAGGTGATCTTCAAGGCCGGCTCGACAAATAGCCCTCCGCCCCAGCCGGCGTATTCTTCCGGCGTGTTGGTGTGGGATGAATCGAAGGAGGCCCATTCGCGCTTTGGCACCGCGGCGGGGATGGCATCGGCCTCGGCGAGGCGCCCGCCCCAATACAGTTGCTGCAGTTCGCCCCGCGCGTTCACGCCGAAGGAATAGGTCACATTGCCGCCGTCGAGGCGGAAAACCTTGGAGGAATCGTTGAAATGGACGGCGGTTGTCTGTGCACAGAGCGTCGAGGCGGCGAGGATGGCCGCCCATGAAAATGTTTTCATCATCGGGTAAATCTCTCCTCCCGGGAACCGGCCATCATACCATCGCGCCGGTAACCGCCTCGTAACACTTCTCAACCTGGTTTCGGCCTTTCAGATATTCTGGATTTGCGTTCCGGAGGTTCTCGCGATGCTCCCCCTCGTTGCAAGTGCGCCCGCCTGTCCCACCCCCGTTGAGGAAATCGCGGAAGCCCTGGATCGTGTGCCGCCGCTGCAGGGGTTGACGCTAGAAGATCGCCTGTGGCTGGCGCGGCACTCCGAGGAGATGGTCGCGCAACCCGGCGACGTACTGTTTGAGGAAGCGACCCCTGCCGACTGGATGTTCCTGCTTCTCAAGGGCGAAGTTCACGTGCAGCGGCAGCGTGGCGGACCGATGGCTTTGTTCATTGGCCGCGCGGGACAGATGACCGGGCTGCTGCCTTTTTCGCGGATGAAAACCTTCGGCGGGCAGGGCGTGGCCATCTCCCCGGTCTGGATGCTGCTGATTCACAAATCGCAATTCCCGGCGATGCTGGAGGCGATACCCTCGATGGCGCAGCGCGTTGTTTCGACGCTGCTGGATCGGGTACGCGAGGTCACCCGCATCGAGCAGCAGGCGGAAAAACTGACGGCTCTGGGCAAGCTTGCCGGGAACCTGGCGCACGAATTGAACAATCCGGCGTCGGCAGCACAGCGAGCGGCCTCAAGCCTGGTCAGTGAGCTTCGCGCCAATCGCCAGAACCGTTTCAAGCTGGTGAACCTCTGCCTGGACGCGGACCAGATTCACGCGGTGGAGGAGTGGGAGCGTGGGGTGTTGGATCGGCCGCGCCCGCAGGTTCAAGGCGCTGGGGAGCAGATCGGGCAGGAGGAGGCTTTGCGCAACTGGCTTACGGCGCTGCCCTGCGACGGCGCCTGGGAGGTTGCTCCGGATCTTGCGGAACGCGGGCTGAACGTGGAAGACCTGGAAGACCTGCACGAGATTCTTGCGGGGAACGGGACCTGCGTCACGCTGCAGTATTTTGCGCGCTACCTGCGGTCCACGCGATCGGTCGAGACGCTGATCTCGTCGACGGCGCGGATCTTCGATCTGATCACCGCGGTGAAGGAATACTCCAATATGGACCGCGCCCCGATCCTCGAGGTGGACGTACCGGCGGGTCTTGAGGCAACCCTGCAGATGATGCAGTCGCGCATGGCGCGGGTGACGGTGGAGCGGAGTTATCAACCGGACCTTCCCTGCATCAGCGCGTATAGCGGCGAGTTGAACCAGGTTTGGACAGCCCTGATCGAGAATGCTCTGGATGCCATGGAAGGAAATGAGGAGCGGGGCTGCCTGCGGATCATATCCCGGATGGAAGGCGAGTTGTTGCTGGTGGAGATCTGGGACAACGGCCGCGGTATTCCGCCGGAACTGCAGGACCGGATCTTCGAGCCGTTCTTCACAACCAAGCCGCCGGGACAGGGCCTGGGACTTGGACTCGACAACGCGACGAGGATCGTGCGCAAGCACCGCGGCCATATCGGCGTGCGCTCCGAGCCCGGATCGACGTGCTTCCGGGTACGGTTGCCCGTCGATCAACTCCAGGCCTACTAAGCCGGCTACGCTGATGGGATAGCCGAAGAGCCGGGCACACCCCTACGCTGTGGCGAAAGCTTACCGGGGTTGAAGGAACGGTCGAGATCGAGTGGACGGCTCGGCGGCGGGAGCGGCCCGCGTTGTCATCCTGCCCAAAAAACCTGGGTCACCCCGGTGGGAGCACGCCATCGGGTCAGGGTCGGCCACGCCGTCTTTTTGCGGGTGAATGTTTGCTTTGTTGACGCAGCGTCTCCTCGCGCATCAAACGATGCAGAGACGAACGGGATCGCGTGGCGCGGGTCGATGCCAGGCCGTCACGGCCAATCCCAACCGGTGCGTGCAGAGTAACGACTTCATTGATTTTTTTCGGCAAAACGTCTCGGTATTTATCCCGCTGAAACAGTACTTATACTTCTGTTCTGCTTTTTCTTCTTTGAGGATATCAAGTTTTTCGTGAGTGCCTTTACTCAGCTGTTTGTCTTCGGGCATTCCAAAGGCGATGTTATTCCTGACAACCTAGATTGAAGGATTCAGCGAGGGCTTAACGAGATTTGCAACGCCCAATTTGCAACCAGTGAGTCCAACTGGTTGATTTGCATCGTCGCCTATTCTTTGCGTTGTCGTCCGGGTTCGGAAAAGCATTCCCAAAACGGGCCTGGCTATTCTCTTAGCGTGGAGGGTACTGGTTCCTATTGCTCTGCTCCCAGTCGCCCGTGACAGCATGGGCTTACAAACAGTGAAGGCAGGCGGCACCATGACTCGAGCCGGATTTATTTACTTCGCAGGTCCAGTCCTGGCAATAGCCATCCAGTCGGCCCCTGTAAATGCGCGAACGTCTACACATCAGGATCCGCAAGCTTCCCCTCCCGTGACTGGATCGGCGCATGCGGACTCGGTTCCGCGCGCCAAAGTGACAAGTCCGCACGGGCCACTCTCCATCCCGTGCCAGAACTGTCACACCAACTCGAGCTGGAAGCCGATCCGCGCCATCCTTGAATTCAATCACGACCAGACCAGCTACCCGCTGCGGGGCATGCACGCGAAGGTTGCCTGCACCCAGTGCCATACGAACCTGGTGTTCAAGAAGATAGGCACGCAGTGTTCCGAGTGCCATGCAGATCTTCATCGCCGCCAGTTCGGGACCAAGTGCGAGAGTTGCCACACGGTGAGGGGATGGCAGGTCAACATTCAGCAGATCCAGAATCACCAGAACCGGTTCCCGCTGGTCGGCGCCCATGCGCTCGTCGAGTGCGACCAGTGCCATAAGAACGCGGCCGCTGGGCAGTTTGTGGGACTGTCGACGGCCTGCTACTCATGCCACCAGCAGGATTTCCTGACGCCGGTGATCAATCACGTGGCACTCAACTTCCCCACCACGTGTGAAACCTGCCACTCCATGAACAACTTTGTGAGCGCAAAGTTTGACCACCTGAAGTTCACGGGATACGCGCTCGCCGGTGCGCATGCAACCCTGGAGTGCACGGCATGCCACATCAATAATGTGTTCGCGGGAACTCCGGCCCAGTGCTATGCCTGCCACACGGCAGACTTTGTCAACAGCAACAATCCGCCGCACGTGCAGCTTGGACTACCGCGCGACTGCGGGGCTTGTCATAACACGACCGATTGGAACAACGCGCTGTTCGACCACGCCTTGTACGGGCATTACCCGTTGACTGGCTTCCACGTGACGATGCCGTGCACAAGCTGCCACACCGACAATAACTACAGCGGCTCGCTGCCCACCGCCTGCTACGGCTGCCACCAGGCTGACTACAACGGCGCTACAAATCCGCCCCACAAGGGGTTCCCCACCGATTGCACGCAATGCCACAACACTTCGTCGTGGACGACGCTGACGTTTAATCACAACAACACTTCGTTCCCGCTGACCGGCGCGCACCTAACCGTGCCGTGCGCAAGCTGCCACACCAACAATAACTACAGCGGCTCCCTGCCCACGGCTTGTTACGGATGCCACCAGGCAGACTTTACCGGGACCACCAATCCTCCGCACGTTTCAAGCGGCTTCCCAACCAATTGCACGGAGTGCCACAACACGACGTCGTGGAACCCCTCGACATTCAACCACAACAGCACCTCGTTCCCGCTGACCGGCGCCCATACCACCGTGCCGTGCGCAAGCTGCCACACGAACAATAACTACGGCCCGAATATCCCCACCGCATGTGTCAACTGCCACCAGGCAGACTACAACGGAACAACCAACCCGTCGCACGTGGCCGCAGGCTTCCCAACCGATTGCACGATCTGCCACTCGACGATCAACTGGACAGCTTCAACCTTCAATCACGCCACAACGTCATTCCCGCTGACGGGCTTCCACGCGACCATGCAGTGCGTCCAGTGCCACACGTCGGCGACCAGCTACAACGGCTCTCTTCCCACGCTTTGCTTCGGCTGCCACCAGGCCGACTATAACGGCACCACCAACCCGGCACACGCAGCCGCAGGCTTCCCCACCACGTGCGACACCTGCCACAGCACCACTAACTGGCTCAACGCTACCTTCAATCACAACAACACGCCGTTCCCGCTGACCGGGGCCCACACCACGGTTGCCTGCACACTGTGCCACATCAACAACGTCTTTGCGGGAACGCCGACGGACTGCTACTCCTGCCACGCCGCGGACTTCAAGGGAACAACGAATCCGAACCACACCGCGGCAGGCTGGCCGACAACCTGTACCACATGCCACACAACAACAGCCTGGCTTCCGGCGACACTGCCCGCGTCGTATCACACCTTCTTCCCCATGAATCACGGGAATGCGAATGGCGTCTGCGCGACCTGCCACATCAACTCCTCGGACTACTCGGTATTCACCTGCACCTCGTGCCATGGCAACAACAACGCCGCGAACTTTGAACATCCGAAGGTCAACGGCTACGTATACAACAGCATCAACTGCTACGCGTGCCACAAGAACGGAAGCGGAGGATAGCCCTCAGGATGTGCCAGTGGGCCGTTACCTCGAGCCAGCGCGAGTAAAACCATCATTTTATTGGCTTTATTCGACCCACTAACGTGGCGCCCCTTTGAAAACCGCACTTCCGCCCTGGGTGCGGGGGTCGGTGGGAACCTGTCCTGTTAGTCTCCTGTGAAGATGGCCGCTCCCGGCTCTCTCCTTCTCGCCTGCCTGCGAGATCGAAAGGGCGGGGTTGGCCTGGGACTTCGACGACATGGATTACTGCATCGCTCGCTCTCCTCTTTTGGTCTCGCTTCTACTTCTCACCGCGGTGTCGCTGGCTGCGCAGGACACGCGCTTTGCGCCGGATGGCGAGTTGATCCCGGGCCCCAACTGCGCGGGACGGACCTGGCCGGCTCCTCCGCGGGCCTGCACGCCCGAACAATACGACCTGTGGCTCGCGGACGTGACGCACTGGCGCGCTGAACACCGCGTCCGCATGGGTTACGACGGCAGCGCGTACGAACGGCCTGAACTCAAGTGGACGCAATCCAGCTTCGTCCAGCCCCAGGTGATGATGGAGGACCGTTATCTCTACGATCCGGAACGGGGCGAGTACACGGTCGATCGCTTTCTGGAGGACCTGAACAAGCGCTACGGCGGCGTGGATTCGGTGCTGCTTTGGCACACGTACCCCAACATCGGGATCGACGATCGCAATCAGTACGACCTGATCGCCGACCTTCCCGGGGGAATCTCGGGGGTGCGTTCGCTGGTGGATCAGTTTCACGCGCGGGGGGTTCGCGTGTTGTTTCCCGTGATGCTGTGGGACCAGGGCACCCGGGACCCGGGCGCGCCTAACTGGGATGCGAGCGCACGCCTGATGAAGGACGTGAATGCGGATGGACTGAACGGGGACACCCTTGACGGCTTCCCGTTAGCCTTTGTCACGGCAAGCGACGCGCAGCATCACCCACTGGCGCTTGAACCGGAGGGCGGCGTCAGCAACGACTCGCTGCTGGCATGGAACACGATGAGCTGGGGCTACTGGAAATATGACACAGAGCCAAAAGTCAGCCGTTACAAGTGGCTGGAGACGCGCCACATGGTGAACGTCTGCGACCGCTGGGCGAAAAGCAAATCCGATAACCTGCAGTATGCCTTCTTCAACGGCGCCGGCTACGAGTCCTGGGAGAATATCTGGGGCATCTGGAACGAGATCACGCCGCGCGACGGGGAGGCGCTTCGCCGCGTCGCCGCCATCGAACGCACATTTGCCGATCTGCTGAACTCGCCGCGCTGGCGGCCGTTCTTCCCTACCCTGCAATACGGCACGTATGCCAGCGCATGGCCGGGTGAGAACGAGACCCTGTACACCGTGGTCAATCGCAATGCTTACGATGTGCAGGGCGCGCAAATCCAACTGCGCCCCGAACCGGGAGCGCGCTACTACGACCTGTGGAATGGAGTTGAGTTACATCCCCAGGAATCGGACGGCTACATTCTGCTGAATTTTCCCATGGAGGCGAGCGGATTCGGAGCTGTCCTTGTGACGCGTGGACCGGTAGAGCAGGGCGAGACAAAGCTGCTGGCGCGCGCAGCGGACTGGTCAAAGACCCGGCTGGCCAGCCTGTCTAATACCTGGAAGCCCCTTCGGCAGGAGATTGTGCCGATGGCGAAAACCCGCGCTGCCGCCGCCGCACCGGAGGGCATGGTGCTGATTCCGGCCGCGGATTATGAGTTTGCCGTGCAGGGGATGCCTATTGAAGGCGGAAATGATGTCGGCGTGGATGTGCAGTATCCATGGGAAGACGAGGCGCGACGCTATCATCGACATACGCTGCACATCGACGCCTTTTATATCGACCGCTCGCTGGTCACCAATGCGCAGTTCAAGCGATTTCTGGATGCCACGCATTATCACCCCAAAGATGACCATAACTATCTCAAGCACTGGGTTGGGGACACCTTCGCTTCCGGCGCTGCCGAAGAGCCGGTTGTCTATGTTTCCATCGAGGATGCTCGAGCGTACGCGCAGTGGGCGGGAAAGCGGTTGCCCCATGAATGGGAGTGGCAATACGCGGCGCAGGGGCTTGGACAGTGGGCCTATCCCTGGGGCAACGTGTTCAACGTGGCGTTCGTCCCGGCAGTCAACAGGACCCGCAGCCTGACTCATCCGGAACCGGTGGGGAAGCACCCGCAGGCTGCCAGCCCGTTTGGCTTGCTCGACCTGGTGGGCAATGTCTGGCAATGGACGGATGAGTATCGCGACGAACACACGCGCGCCGCGGTGCTTCGCGGAGGCAGTTATTACCAGCCGCAAGGTTCCATCTGGTACTTTCCCCCCACTTACAGGCTCGACGAACACGGCAAGTACCTGCTGCTGTCTCCGGGAAGGGATCGCGCGGGCACCATCGGTTTCCGGTGCGTAGTCGATGGGAAGTGAAGTTCCGGAGCCGCTGCCGAAACCGCTCTTACCTGGACACGATCGAGAAAACAGACAAAGAGACGTTGCGGCCGCACGCCGGCAAGCGGTCGCCGACAGGGCGCGGTCTGTCGCCCGTTGGACGCAGATCGCATAAGTGCGTACCCATCGTTCGCAATCAATGTTCATCATTTGATAAGTGAGTCGCGCCTTTAGCCGAGCGCGGATAAGTTGCATGCTCTCGCGCAAGCATTCCAGTCAATTTGCGATCGAGGCCACAACTGCTGCGAAATGCGCCCAAATTGGGTAGAAATCCAAATCGGGGTATTCGTGTCGAGACGCTGCAGAATCTCCACTTTGGACGCGTGCAAGCATCGGCGCCCGAAGTTTTACGGTGTGGATGTTTGATTGAATCAAAATCAGCAATAGTTTTTGATCTACGTCAAATCAGCGATTCAATCGGTGTTGTCAAGTGACATCCATGATCCTGCATTAATCGACTGCATTGGTCTGTCGTAATTGGAGCGATCGGCGCTTCAGCAAAGCTTCAAACCGGTCTATCCAGGAACAGTAGAGAGATCCACGTGTTGCATTGATCAAGCGTGATTTTCGGAATGTGGCATACGGTGAGCAGGAATCCTCCGCCCGCTCGGGCTGATTTTCGATTCGAAATGGCCTTAACCCATGCACGCAGGTAGTCAAGCCGAAGCATATTGTTCCGATCCGGATCAGGTCAGTACGGAGCATGGTAGTCGCAGCCCTGCCCGCAGGCGTTTGCAGGAGGACACTTGGACATCGAACGAGTCGACAGAGATCCCCTCTCATCGGGACGAACCAATCTACGCTCTATTGAGCAACGAGTCACGGCGGAACAATTTCAATCGATGTATGCATCGGCTCTCTTTGCCGGATTGTCGAATGGGGAGTGCAATGACGTGCTCTCCTTTTCCCGGCTAAAGAGGTTTGCCCGCAACGAAATGCTGTTCCTGCAAGGAGAGCCGTTTAACAAGCTGGTGATGATCCAGACCGGGATGGTCAAAGTTACGCAGACCAGCCTGGGGGGACAGGAAGTCATTCTGCGCGTCATCCGGGCTCGGGATACGGTGGGCCTGCATGCCGACACGTCAGTTTTCACGCACGCGTGCTCGGCATGCGCAATGGAGCCGAGCAAAGCATTCGTTTGGGACTATCGCGATTTCCGCTCCATTGAGTCGCGATACCCTCGGATCACCACGAATATTCACGGCATTCTGAGTGGTCGCCTGATGGAACTGGAGCAGATGTTCAGCGAGATTGCTACCGGAACTGCTGCGCAGCGCCTCGGCCTGGCCTTATTGAGGCTAATGGATCGTGTCGGCGAAGCGAGCGGAGATGGTGTCACGGTGAGTTTGCGGCGTGAGGAACTCAGTCAGATGACAGGGCTGACGGTTTTTACCATTAGCCGCGCCCTGGCAAAGTGGGCCCGAGCCGGCTTGGTGGTTCCGCGGCGTGAGGCAATCCTGGTCCAAGACCTTGGGCGCTTTCGAGCCCAGCTCAGTTCCGAGCTCAGAGAGGGGCTTGTTCTCGAGCCGCCTTCCCACGAGCGTTTGATGTAAACCTTTGCGCCAAACGAATGGTGTGGGCGGCGTTCGGAATGGAGTTGTTCTGGGATGATTGCAACCAACAGGCGGTCGGGGCTTCTTTGGCCGGAAGGCGCCAGGCGGCTGGAAAACCGCGACCAGCAGAGTGCGCCGCGGTGCTTAGTGCCGTGGCCGGACTTGAGAGCAAGGCGGCTACCCATTGCGGGCGTCTTTGATCCAGGGCATATAAATGCTGTCAACTTTTCGTTACCAATTGATCTGCTGCCACAACCATACGCGACGGTCAGCCCGATTTCTCCAGACCATTCCCCGTGAGTTTGACAGCCAAATGCTTTAGATTTTGTTGAACATTCCCCGCGTGCCCTTTTTACAAGGCGCTTCGTGCCAGCGCGAATCTCGTGCCGGTCTGAAGTATCTGCGAATGTCCGGTCATGTCGGGGGCGATGATCGTTAGTCGGTTTTTCACCATAGACGGTTGGAAGGAAAATGGGCAGAGAGAATCTCCCTGGGAATAGTGCCCTCTACCTTGAGGACGGCTTTTGGAAACTGATTTGGAGCGAACGGCCAGAGACCGTGCGCGGCGGCGAAGCCGTGCCCGCACCCGAGCTGAATCCTAACCCGCATCCCGTGTGGGTAGGCTCGGCAACCGGCCCAAAGGGTTTGAGTCGGGAAGAAGCTCAGCAGATTGTGTGGAGAATGATTGTCTCCCAGGCTCGTGCGCAAAAAGCTGCGCAGCATTCGACCATGACGCTCGCTGAGTTCGTCGAACGAAAATTCGTACCGGAATATGTAGCCTCAAAAGGGTTCTCGGGCCGGATGCACTATCAGTCCATGCTGAAGCATGTTCTTAAACCAGAGGAAGTCGATCGAGTTTTCCGCGCCGAACCAAGAAGACCCAAGGTGCGCCTGCGATCGATTCCCGACTGGCCGTACGTGGGTCATGTGCCGCTTCGCGAATTTCGTCCCGAATACGTTCAGCACCTGACTTCAGCAGCCCTGTCTTATGGCTATTCAAGACAGACCGTGATGCATATCCGGAACGTAGTCAGCACCATCTTTTCGTTTGCGCAGCTGGAAATGTACTTCAATGGTGACAATCCGGCGTCGCCGGTGAAATTGCCCAAGGTGAACCGGCCGCAGAC
Organism: uncultured Acidobacteriota bacterium; assembly: GCA_963744185.1. Lineage (GTDB taxonomy): Bacteria > Acidobacteriota > Terriglobia > Terriglobales > Acidobacteriaceae > Telmatobacter. The sequence goes on from CAVUSR010000010.1 coordinate 549,529, forward strand.
GACTCCCCTTTCCGTCTCTGACGTCATTCGTCTTCTTGGATTCATGCGTTATCCCGAGAAAGAGATGACTCTCATCGCGGTCCTGACCGGCATGACTGTCGCGGAAATCTGCGGTCTTCAATGGAAGCGGCTCAACCTCACTGAGGTAGAGGTCGTCAATTCCGACGGAGAAGCAATCCAGCCCCGGACGATTCTGATTCGCGAGGAATGGATGCGCGGGCAGTTGGGCAGCGTGTCCAAGAGACGTGTGGGGAGCGTCCCCATTCCGCGGCCACTTCTTCCCGTATTCCTGAGGCTCAGCCGAAACACGAGATTAGCCGGGACCACCGACTTCGTGCTGACCTCACGCAGCGGCAGCCCGGTGAATCAAACCAATATTCTGACCCGCCGATTGAAGCCGATCGGCCAGGAATTGAATATTCCAGGGCTTTCCTGGCACATGGTCCGCCGAATCCACAAGGAATTGACAACTGAATATGGGGCTAAGTTTCAGGACCGGATGATGGGCATGGTGCGAGCGGCTTTTCCAATGGATTTCAAGGACCGCGATAATTGGCGCAACGATGCCGACGCGGAGCTGCCTTACTAACTGCCTAATTCGCGCCGGGCAAAATCGAGCCTGACACCTTTTTCTTGCAAGCTTCGACGGACGCCACCCTTTCCTATCTTGTGCGTTGAAACCACTGCTCCCAAGCCTGGCCCCGCAGCCGTTTGCCTGCGTCGTTTCATGTTATCTCGCATCCGAACCCTTGGCTGCCTTCGCCAGGCTGCCGGGCAAGATGCCCATTTTCGAATCCCGCAGCTTGTAAAGCAGTGAGCGGTAGCTAATGTTGAGCCATTTGGCGGTTTTTTGGCGACTCCAGCCATTCAACCGCAGCACCTTCAGGATGATCTCTCTTTCCAAATCGCGCGTGGCAGCCTTCGTAAATTGCTTTAACGAGATAGGATTCGCCAGGTCGACCTGTGGAGCGGCGCCGCCGATGGCGACTGAAATCATATCCGCGGCCAGAACTTCTTCATTTTCGAGCAGCACGTAGCTGCGAATCATGTTCTCCAATTGACGAATGTTTCCCGGCCAGTCGTATCGCCTCATCATGCCGGCGATTTCGCGCGAAAGCGGTTTTGGATCTACGCGATATGCTTTCGAACAAAGGTCAAGAAAATAGTCGATCAGGATAGGCAAATCCTCGATCCGCTGGCGCAATGGCGGCAGATCGATTGTCACAGCGTTGATGCGGAAGAGAACGTCCCTACGGAAATTCCCGTCCTCGGCCTGTTGCCGGAGGATTCCGCTCGCGGCGCAGAGAAGGCGGATGTCGACGATTCTCGACTCCTGCCCGCCGACGCGCATAAAAGTGCCATCTTGCAACACCTGCAACAGCTTGGCCTGCGCAGACATATCCAGGCTGCCCACCTCATCGAGAAATAGAGTTCCCTGGTCTGCAAGTTCAACGCGGCCACGTTTGGTTGCGTATGCCCCGGTAAACGCTCCTTTCTCGTAACCGAACAATTCCGACTCGATAAGCGAATTAGGAATCGCAGGGCACGGAACTTTAACCCAGGCGCGGTTGGAGCGCTTGGAACGCGCATGCAACATCTTCGCAAAAACGTCCTTGCCGGTTCCGCTTTCGCCCTGGATCAGAACGGGGACCGCGGTCCCGGCAATATGTTCCACTTTCTCGCGAACTGCCTGCATCGTCGGGGACCGGCCGAAAACAACATCGAGCGGGGGCAGATCGCGAGCATCGACGAAGGCATTCGGACGCGCCAATTCCATGGACCAACCTATCCAGCTTGAGTTCCATACTCTTCCTAGCAAGTAGTTCGCCAGATTTCAAAATCTTACAAAGTAGCGCAATAACCAGCGGCAAGGCACGTTATTTGTCCCCGCAGGAAACAACCTCGTCCAAAGCCGACGAAAGAGAGGTCCAGAGTCGTAATTCGCATTGCTGGTCACTTACTTTCGAATACTCCGATGATTGTGTAAACACTTGCGCATGTGTGGAATAACTTACCACCTGCTGCTACTATCCTTGCCATAGCCCCTCAGAAAGGTGAGCCGATTCCTTCGGCGGAATCCGTGAGCGGAGTTTCGCCGAACTCTTGCGGCCGCGAAAGACCGAATAGCGCTAGGTTGTGAGGATTGCGATTCTTAATCCGCTTTGAATCGAGGTCGACACCACCAATGTAAAAGGCGATGGCACGATCGCTATGGGAGCACCAATGACAAGCCAGTCTCGACGCCACCTTCGTATCGCAGTTCTTGACCCAGACCCCGCAATCCTCACTTATGTTCGACAAATTCTCTGCGACCGGTTCACGGTGACCTCCTTCACCGAGGCGGGAGCATTGACTCTGAGCCTGAGAGATGAACCGACTCCGAATCTGCTACTGATGGACTGGAATATTGCGCAGAATGATGGAGAGGAGACCTCGCTGAGCCTGATGGCAAGGATTCACGCGTGGAAGCCGTCGCTTCCGATCGTCATGTTTACCTGTTCTGCCGAGCTTGAAGAGGTCATCGTAGCCGGGCGCATGGGTGCCGCTGACGTAATCCTCAAGCCGTTTACGAAAGCTGACATAGATCTCGTCGTGGAAGAGCGCCTCATGGAACCCGCCAGCGGCTCAGTAGAGGATGGCGTCAAGGAGATACCGCTGAACGAGAACGTATCCTTTGTGCGAGCAAGCAAAAACATGCTGGAGATCGAGTCTCAATGCAAACTCGTCGCCCGTGCCGATATCCCGGTCCTCGTACTCGGAGAGAGCGGAACAGGCAAGGAAATCGCCGCCATGCTCATCCACAAGCTATCGCCCCGAAGCCAACGCAGCTTCCTGAAGGTGAATTGTGCGGCGATGCCGGCCGATCTGCTTGAGAGTGAACTTTTCGGCTACGAACAAGGAGCCTTTACCGGAGCCTTCAAATCAAAACCGGGTAAGTTTGAGCTTTGCGATCGCGGAACCATCCTGCTGGATGAGATTGGGGAGATGCCGACGGTATTACAAGCGAAGCTTCTCCAGGTTCTACAGGACGGAAGTTTTTCGCGCCTGGGCGGCCGCAGCGGCATTTGTGTGGATGTGCGCGTAATCGCCGCTACCAACATCGATATCAAGGATGCCATTGCGCAAAAGAAGTTTCGTGAGGACCTTTACTATCGCCTGAACGGCTTTACGATGAAGATGCCTCCATTGCGGGAACGCATCGAAGAGATCCCGGCCCTATCGCAACACTTCATGCGCAAGGCAGCCATGAAATACGGACGCGACCCCCTGCCGATCTCCGTTTCGCTCCTGCGCTCTTTCGCAACCTATCCGTGGCCGGGCAATCTTCGCGAACTCGAAAATGTGATTAAGCGCTACCTTATCCTGGCCGACGAGTTTGCAATTGTCGAAGAGTTGAGACTTCAGCAGATTGCCGGGTTATCGCCCTTGAGTTGGGAAGAAAAATCTGGAAGCGGCGGCCTGAAGTATCTGGTGCGGAACCTGAAGGGAGGGGCCGAAGCCGCTGCCATCGCTCAGTCACTGGACGGAACGGGTTGGAACCGCAAAGCGGCAGCTAACAACCTGCAAATAAGTTACAAGGCTCTCTTGTACAAGATAAAGCAATATAATCTTGCGCCGCCAATGAAACAATACGGCCTGCAACATGCTGGCCGAGAGTGAATCTACTCGGAAAGTGGACCGCTTAGCCATGTCTTGCGAAGACCATTTCACTTACAACGCAATCTCCTTGGATGCTTCAGCGTCGTTGTTCAACGGGTCTGACTCTGGCGAGAATGTTGTCAGGACTATGACGGAGGACAAGTCATCCATGTCGGAAAAGGTTGTGATCCAGTTCGGAGACAAGCACGTCAAGGGCTACCTGGAATCGCCGCGCTGGACCACATTGGACGAATTGCTAAACAACTCGACCCATTGTTCACCTCAGACTTTTCGAGTTCGCCATCTCGAGTCGGGACTTATTGAAGAGATCCCAGCCAGTGAAATCAAAGCCGTTTTTTATGTCAACAGCTTTGACGGCAATTCAGGCCACAAGGAACTCAATTTTTACTCCAGGGCTCCCATAACTCATGGCATCTGGGTGAAGATTACGTTTCTCGATGGTGAAGTAATGGAGGGTATTGTCTACAACTCGATTCGCCACCTGGTCGACCCTGGCTTCTTTCTGGTACCTACCGACCCGGGCTGCAACAATAAGCTTGTATACGTGGTGAAGAGCCACCTTGCAGACCATCGCGTTCTCGGCCTGCGCAAGCTCTAGTTGCCTCTGCGACGTGCCGCTAACAGCTCTCGGTAGACGCCATTTTCCGCGTCGCTGAGAATCGAATACTGAAGGATCTCGGCAGCAAGCCCCGCCAAATCATCTGGAGCATCCTCTATCCTAACCACTCGTCCGCGGCAGCGTATCAAGCAGTGACTTGAAAGTGTAATATCCGGAGGCAACTTGACCAGCAAGTCAAGATCCTGACCAACCTGAAACACTTTGGACGAGGGTACATACATGTAGAGTCCGTGGCTGCTCAGGTCTCTTGTGTAGGCTGGGCACTCGCTGTCGTCAAGGATAAGAGTGACCGGCGCAGTGATGCTAAAACGCTGCGTCTCTCTCCGGTCGGTCGCTGTTGCAGAGTTCCCCGCCTTGAATTGCATCCCCATTAAGCGATCTCCCCTCTTTCTGGCTCGATTTCATCCTCGTACAGATGCGGCATCTGGGGGGCACGTCCTGGGTCCAATTGTTACCCAACAGCAGTTCCCCTCAGTCTTAGCCGTTTCTTGTTGAGCTGAAGATGCAATCTTGATGCCAACAATCCATTCAATTCTCTTTGGATATCAGGCCCTCGCACCATCAACATGCAATTCTTTGCTTCCGGAAGGCATTAGATTTCCATTCTCGCGAAAAAAGATCACCGGCAGCTCGCATGATCCGTTCCAACGACGGCAAAGAACGCTTTGAAGCCAAGAGTCGCCGGTGGTAAGCAGGGTGGGCGGATTCTCGTGGACCTAATCTCAATCAGCAAGGGGCTACGTGCTCAAACGCGAGCGCAATGCTGTTGCGGCATCCTTCCCGCCGATCCGGAACGGAGCAATCCGCCCGAGCATGTCAGCCTGTAAAACTTTGTAAAAGTCAGAGCTTGTGTGGGTAACCTGGCTCAATGCAAGATTTATAAATTCCTTACGATATCCTTATTATCGAGAGATTTGAACGCGGCCCGATGCGTAGCGCTAATTTCATTATTTTGTACCAAGTTAAATTGGAATCCTATCGGATTCAGGCTGGACAAAGTCGAGGGCTGAAGCGCGGTGGGTTTCCTGAGTCGCAAACAGTCGAAGACCCTGTCACGCATGGGTGCCCCTTCCTCTTTGCTCTCGAGCAAGGATGCCCTGATATTTTGAGCTGATATTTGGCCAGTACAAACATTCGGTATGTGCTCGAGTGAGGTGGAGCGTCATTCTGAAAGTGGAGTACAACTCTTTGCTTCTCGTGACTTGAGCACCAGAACAAATCGATCGAAGCGTTATTCCCCTTCATCCAGGATCCTTCAGACGGTGTCACGTTAGACCCAGAATCACATGCAGGCACCAGGGCGCGGACTATACCGTGGCAATCGTGTTGAAAGTGCGCGTCAACACTGGGGTAACGTTGAGTCGCAACGGCGCCAGGCGCCCAAACAAGCCGCGGTCGCTTCGGAATGAACGAGATTGGTGAGCATCTCCGCAAGGAGCTCCGCCTTCTCGTCGAACGCCGGCAACTAGCTAATCTCGCCGATACTTCGCCCGGATATTGAAATCCCGGACCTAACTAACCGTGAGCGACTTGAAGGAGGCGACGAAAATGGCAAGCGCGGCGAAGGCTATGTGCGCCAGAACGGTAAAGCGGGGGCGAACGGCACCGATAGACCTCGTCGCGTGCGTGTTGCATGAATTGCGGATTCCACTTACCGCCATCCTCTCTGCTGGGGAAAATGTCCGTGACGGGCTACCGGCGGACAAGGACCGCCTGCGCGAAGAAGGAACCATTATCGTCAACCAGGCGATGCGGCTGATGAATCTTGGGGATCAAATTCTGGTGTACGCGAGCACGGGCAAACCCAGATGCGACATGCGCGCGTTGACCGCCGCCGAGATCATCGACGATGCGTTGGAAAACACCGCCACTCTGCTTCAGCAGGCCAACGTCACCTTGGAACGGAAGATTCAGCCGGGGCTGCCTGTTGTGCGCGGGGATTTATCGCTGCTTTCCCAATGCCTGCAAAACCTGATTTCGAATGCCGTGAAGTATGGCGGGCAGAATCGATGGGTGGGAATCTCGACGCTGCTCGGCGCGGATTTCAGCACCGGGCAGAAGGAGATCCAAATTGCTGTCCGCGACCGTGGAGTGGGCGTCAGCCCGCAGGACCTGCCGCACATCTTCGAGCCCTTCTATCGGAGTCGCCGTCCTGCTGTGTCCAAGATTCGCGGAAGCGGCCTGGGACTGTTCATCGCCCAGACTTGTGCCGAAACATGCGGGGGTGCTCTCTCCGTTGTGAGCGAGGAAGGCGTCGGTTGCGTCTTCACGCTTCACCTTCCATTGCACCGAGCTTTTGAGACGAGACTGGCAACGCCCAAAGTCCGCGCAGGAGGCAGGTGGTGATGGGAGACGCCCGGTTTTCGATCTCAAAGCCGACAAATGCCATTCATCCCATCAAGGTGGAACGAGTCGGGTTCTTGCGTTCCTGTGTATTGTTCTCGGGCCTTCCCAGGCGCGACTGTGCTCACATTGCATCCGCTGCGATAAGACGCACCTTTTTGCGCCGCGAGCCGCTCTTCACAGAAGGCCAATCGGTTCGCAGCCTCATTTTCCTTCAGTCCGGTAACGTTAAGCACACGCGAGTCAGTGCGGGAGGGGACGCAACGCTGCTCCGGATCAGTTCCGCGGGTGATCTGGTCTGTGTCGATGGGCTAGCCTCGACGCGGCGTCATACTTCATCGGCGCGTGCCACGGAGAACTGTCGAGCATTAGTCTGGGAACACGATCGCATGCAGAATTATTTAGCGCTCTATCCACGCTTAGGCGTCAACGTCACTCGAATTCTTGCTGCCCAGCTTAACGAACTTGAAGAGCGATTCCGTGAAGTTGCAACGGAAGGGCTGGCAAGAAGACTCGCACTGCTGCTTCTGCGGCTATCGAAGCAAATGGGGAAACAATCCGGCAATGGAACCGAGATTCTGCTTAGCCGCGAAGAGATCGCCCAGATGGCGGGTGCCACGGTCTTCTCTATCAGCCGGATGCTGTCGCGATGGTCGGAACAAGGATTAATCCTGAGAGCCAGGGAAGCGGTCATAATTTGCAATCCGAGGCGTCTAGTGTTGATGAACGGAATCACGGAGTTGAGCGCTGCCGGCATCATTTCGTCGCATGCCTGTGATGCTGCACAAAACTTCCGAGCGCCCGAGAACCGCTGAAATCGAGCATGGTTAGTCCTTCATCTGAAAGATACCGTTCTGCATGTTCTGACGGTTTTCCCGCGATGTCGGGCGCCGGCAATGAGTAAGCCTCAGCAAGGGAGGGATGGTCCCGAAACGGAACCTTGGCGGATCCAGGCAACAGCCAAACGGGGGTTTACATCTCAGGAACGCATTGATGAAAGAGAGTATCTTACTGATCGAAGACGAAGAGTCAGTCCAGTCGACGCTAGGCTTGCGGCTCCGCAGTGAGGGTTATGTCGTTGACACGGCAAGTGACGGTGCGGAAGGCTTACAAAAAGCGACAACCTATCCATTTGATCTGATTATTCTCGATGTCATGCTGCCCGATCGAAATGGGTTCGATATCTGTCGCGATATTCGCCAAGCGGGACTCGCGACACCAATCCTGTTCCTGACAGCTCGGAGCCAAACGATCGACAAGGTGATAGGCCTGAAGCTCGGGGCCGATGATTATGTTACCAAGCCGTTCAAAGCTGCGGAATTGATGGCACGGATTGAAGTCGTGCTGAGAAGAGTTCCGGTCCGTTCGGGGCTTGGAACTCACCAATTCGGCGCTATTCATGTGGATCTGCGTCGCGCCGAAGTTACGCGGAATGGCTCGCCCGTCTATCTCACGGCACGTGAGTTTCAACTATTGCGATACCTCGTCGAGCATGCAGAGGCCAGCATCCCCCGTTCGGAACTCTTGCGGTGCATTTGGGGATATAACGAAAATGCCTTAACTCGCACGGTGGACATGCATGTCTCCAGCCTGCGGGAAAAGCTGGAACAAAACCCCAAATACCCGGAGCTGATCGTGACTGTGCCAGGAGTGGGTTACAAGTTCATGGGTTCTAAAAACCTCTGATCTATCCTTCGAAATCTCTAAAGTAATCTCTGATTCGCCAGGAAGGATTAGTCCTTGTTGGCCATTTTGCATGTGACAGGCACTTGCCGATTCTGTGTTTCATGCAGCGCTCACAGTCTCACTAGACTTGGCAGTTGGCGATTGCGGTCATGCCACATAGCTCATCTGTAAAGAACGTAAATTCGTTGTCAGTTCTCACCTTAATTGCCAAGAGGCAAGCAGCGGCGCAAACACCCTCAATAAATTCAGCTGCGAATGTTGCAACTCAGCTGCAAACAGTCGCGGTTTGCAGGTCAAGGTGAGGAGGGTGCACAACCATGAGGAAGTCGCACCAGGTTTGGATTTTCATGCTCATCGTCGCCGTCGTGGCTGCAGCCGCGAATGCGCAGTCGTTTCGCGTGCAATGCCCAGCCAGCACGATTACGCATCCGCTGACTGGGGCCAAATGCGGCACGAACCCGACTAATGCGGGGTGCAACAACTCAGAACCTCAGTACAACGGACCGACACAATTCACCCTCCAGGCGGCTGATGTCCCGGGTGGGACGACCGGAGGGTTTGTCACGCCGAATACAGGAACCATCAACGGTGCCATCAAGTGCGAGCAGATCTCGGGCGGCGACGGCTATTCGACGATGGCAGATGGCAACCAGGTGTTCATGTTCTCGTTTGGACCTCTCTCGGGCTTGGCGGACATCGCGGCTGGTCATCCCGGCACAGAGTTCCCATATGTATTCAATACCCCGTATCCAGGCACGCTGACACGCGGGGATCCGGCTACGACCGACGGGGCGGCCAGCGGCGCGGCGCCATGGAACCCGAGCAATCCCCCCACGGCTCTCGGGATGAGTAATGCCCCGGCGTTCACGTGGAATGGCGCGGTCGGCCTGATGCCAGAAGTCACCACGCTGGTAAACGTCGCAAACATCCTCGAGGGGGCCTTTCCGGCCAGCACTCCCCCCACGACAGCCCCCGGCTGCACGACGATTACCCCGAATACAGTAACGGCCTGGACAGACGCTCCGCTCGGGCTTCAGGTCGGAGCAACAGTCGTGATTACAAACACCACAGGCGATGACGGCTCTCCCACCCCGGCTGGCTATGCAGGCAGCTATGCAATTACCTGCGTGACCACTGGTGTCGGCATGAGTCCCGATGGAGTCAGCGAACTCGCCTTCCAGTACATCGATCCTACGGCCGGACTGGCGGCAGATACCGGTAATGACTCGGCTGCCACTGCCGCCGCGCCCCCATCAATCGATGGGCATGTGGATCCCCGCCCCATCATGGATGTCGGAGTGATGAACGGCAATATTCCCGCTCCGTTATTCGCGTTTGACGAAGATGACGAGTTCTTTCTAACCCTGACCAATGTGGGCATGATCATGCGCCCGGACCTGTTCGAGCAGCACACGGTCCACTTCCACGGCTACCCCAACGCTTCCTCGTTCTATGACGGCGTGCCCGACGCATCGATCGCCATCAACATCGGCGCGAGCTTCACTTATTACTACCTCGCTCCCGACGCGGGAACCTACTTCTGGCACTGCCATATCACTCCGCCCGAGCACTTGCAGATGGGCATGGTCGGACAACTCTACGTGCGACCGCGGCAAGATCGAGTGCCAACTGGAGGAAGCCTCTACACCTATCTCGGGTACCAGAATGGAATATCCGAGCCAACAACAAATCCCGTGGCGGATCTGCGCACCGTGTGCAATCCGGCCAACGATATCCTGTGCAGCGCGACAATGCCTGCCATCAACACAACGGCCACGAGGCCCGCGGCCGGGGCTCTCTGCAGCGGCGCTGCGGTGGTCTCGGGAACCGAGGGGACAACACCCGAATATGTCTACAACGACGGCGACGGTTCGACCTGCTACGACGTGGTTTACCCCATGCAGATGCACGGATTCGATCCCAACTTCCATTTCGTTGGCATGACCTTCAATCCGGAGATGTTTGCGGACATGAACGACAAGTATTTCCTGCTGAATGGGCGCAGCTACCCCGACACGGTGGCGGCCGGCCCGCAGGCCACGATCACGAGCGATGGCCAGATGCATTACTCGCAGCCTCTGCCCTCGATCATCAACATCCCAGCCGGCGGAAAGGCTTCCCTGCGCCTCGTCAACCTGTCGGTGGCCGAATACTTCACCTTGCAGAGCGTGGGAGTTCCGATGCACGAGGTTGGATTCAACGCCAAACTTCTGCGCGACCAGGATGGCAACAACACCGAGTTTTACACCAACTCGATCACGCTGGGTGGCGGCGAATCGCTCGACGTGATTCTGGACGCCAGTGACGATGGCTGCAGCGCCTACCTGGGTAAGGGATGCGCCGCGAAGCTGTATCCACCAGGTAGCACCTTCTATGTCTACGAACCCGATCTGTTCAGGCTGTCAAACGATGCCGAGAACTTCGGCGGGATGATGACCGAGGTCCACATCTGCAACAGCGTGTCGAGCGACACCTACGGCAATGTCTGCAATTAGGAGAGCAGCAATGAGGAGGATGAACATGAAAAACACGACGTCCAAGACACAACTGCTGGTGCCGCTGGTGGTAGCCGTGGTCCTATCTCTTGCGCATCCCGCTTTCGCTGCGGCTCCTGGAATGACGAGCACAGCGGGGACGGCCGGGACATTCAATTTGACGGCTCAGGACGCCTACCTTAACCAGCCGGACGGAGAGGCAATCTACTCGTGGGGATACGGCTGCGTCACCGGCTCGGCGCCGTCGTTCGTCCCCAAGGCGACCTTCGCCTTCGGGCCGAGTTGCAACACCATGCAGGTTCCCGGCCCCACCATGGTGGTCACGGAAGGGCAGACGGTCACGATCAATCTTACGAATAACCTGCCTCCCGCCGCCGGCAACACCTCGATCCTGTTTCCGGGCTTCAAAGTGACAACTACCGGGGGTGTCACCGGACTGTTGACGCAGGAGGCTTCGCCCGGGGCCACCGTGACCTATACATTTACCGCCACGGCGCCGGGAACGCATGCGTATTACAGCGGAACGCAGGGAGACCTCCAGGTCGAGATGGGGCTCTACGGAGCGGTGATTGTGTTGCCGGCTGCGGCGCCGGCCAACTGTGCCACGGGCACAAGCATAACCAACCTGTATGGAAAGACGGACTACGGAACTGCTCACAGCATTCCGGGATTTCCCGAACAGGACTTCCGCCTGTCTACCGCAGCGTACGACCACCCGCGGAGCTGCTACGACAGGGAATACCTGTTTCAGTGGGCCGAAATGGATCCCCGGATTCACAAACAGGCAGCGGCCCAGGTTCAGGCCAAGATGGGCTGCACGGCGGGGACGATGGGGTGCAGCCTCGACGTCCAGACCGAGCCTTACCATCCAGCCTACTTCCTGATCAACGGGCGCTCCATGCCCGATCTCATGGACCCCAACTATGCACCCGAATATCCGCATCAGCCCTACAACGGCAACCCCCATATTCACCCTGGCGAGCAGATGCTGATCCGCACGATTGGACAGGGACGGTGGCAACATCCCTTCCACGAGCACGCCAACCACGTGCGCATCCTGGCCCGTGACGGGAACCTGCAGCTCAGCCCGACCAATCCGACGACGAGTTTGGCGGGGTTGCTGATGTTCAACACCGATACCACCCCGGGCGAGGCCTTCGACGGCATCTTCTACTTCAGCGGCCGGGGATTGAACTGGGACCCGTATGGACACCACCCAGCGGGCACCAGCCCCAGCGGGTCTCCGGTCGATCCCGAGTCTTCTTTGGCCTGCACGCCGGACGCAAACGGCTACAACACATTAAACGGGCCTGGTGTCCTGAATTATTACGAGTGGTGTCAGGACCATAACAAGCCGGTACAGGTGGCGCCATTCGGGGATGTGGCGGCGGGCGGCCCCGCAACTTTGCCGGATCCGAATGTGCTCACGAACGGCGCCTGGTACGGAGGCTCTCCGTACCTCGGTCCAGATGCGACGCTGCGCGGGTCGCATGCCAACTGCGACACCACTGTCAATGCCAACTGCACGGACTTGCAACCTTCCAACGTGCAGGCCAACCCCCCAAACGAGCGCGGCTGGGCGTTTATGTGGCACTCGCATAACGAGCGCGAGATCACCACGAACAACGTCTTCCCCGGCGGAATGCTGATGATGTTGCTGGTGGATTCGCGGGAATTTGCGATTGACGAATCGAACTAGCGCACGCAAAGCACGTGCCTTGCGCGGCCCCTAGTGTGAGTACCCGGCCGGCTGAGGGCCCCCGTTCGGCCGGCCGACGACGAATAAGAATTCAGGTTGCATATCCAGGACGCAACGAGATCGAGAGGCGACGACAATGATCCGGATTAACGATTCCAAGTCGAAGACTACACTGAAGGTCGCAGTTCTGGCAGGCACGTTCCTTCTCTTTGCGATCGCGACGGGCTTTGGCCAGCAGATAGTCAACTTGACGGCAGGCCCGGCTACCACCACCCTGCCGGATGGCACGACGCTGCCAATGTGGGGCTATAGCTGCGGCACCGCGGCCACGGGTTCCACCGCTACCTGCGCGCCGTTGACCGGATCCAACTCTAGCGCGGCCTCAGGGGCGCTGGGGGGAATCTATGTGCTCAATGGCGGATCGGGTTATTCCTCCTCGCCCACCGTCACCATTACCCCCGCCCCCGGGAATACGCCGACCACGCCAGCCGTAGCCACCGCGGTGGTTAGCGGCGGGGTGGTGGTTGGCTTTAACGTAACCAACCACGGAGCCGGCTATACTGCGGCTCCCACGGTCGCGATTACTGACACCTCGGGCACAGGAGCCGCTGCTGCCGCGGGGCCGGCATGGTCCCCAATCGAGATATCGGTTCCTTTTGTTACCGGCGGGGCAAGCCTGACGATCAATCTGACCAACAATCTTTTGTTCACTACCAGCGGGGCGACGAATCGGATCCCCACATCGATCGTGATTGTGGGTCAAGTAGGCGGCGGCCTCGGCGGGACACCGACGACCACTCCGAGTCCCAGCCACGCGAACGCCCAAGCGTGCCCGAGCTGGTTTATCGCCGCCAATGCGCCGGGCGTCCCATGCACGACACCAACACCTGGAATTACCACAGGCACGCCGCCGGTCCAGGCGCCGCGCGTGCAATCCATGGGCACGGAAGTGACGGCGGTTGCGCCGGGAACAAGCAGTTCAACGTCCCTCACCTGGTCCAATTTGCGCCCGGGGACTTACCTGCTCGAATCCGGCACTCATCCCTCCATTCAGGTACCCATGGGCCTGATCGGCATGCTGGTGGTCACGACGGCCCCCTCGGGTTCTACAGCCGGCACGGCGTACCCCGCCGTCGCCGCTCCTACTACGAACGGCGCGGCTCAAGCTGCGGTCCCAGCGGTGTTGTACAACGCTGAAGTCCCACTGGAATTCAGTGAGATCGATCCGGTGCAAAACAAAGAGGTGGATCAGGCTGTGCGGACCGCCGGCTTCAGCGAGACCATGGTGTGGTCCGGGATGCCGACCAGCCCGCAGGGTACGCCGGGCTGCGGCTACCCAGGGTCGACCACTTATCACCAGTGTTACCCGCCGGCGGTAAATTACACGCCGTTCTACTTCCTTATTAACGGGCTTGCATTCGACAAGGCCAATCCTGCGCCGTCGCTGTTCGCGGCCACGGCCGGCGTCAGTGGCACAACCCCCGTCACCACCGGAATCCCCTCTACCGGCACCGTCCTGATGCGCCTGGTGAATGCCGGATTGCGCATGCACGTACCAGCGATCGTCGGCTCGCAAACGAAAGGGTTCAACGGAGCGGGTGCGTCGGCTACGGTCGGCGGATTCACCTTGATCGCGGAAGATGGCAACCCACTGCCGGGCCTTGCCGCTCCCCGAGTGAAGGATGAAGTATTCATGGCCGCGGGCAAAACCTACGATGTGATGGTCAATGTGCCAACCGCGACGCTACCGGTCTTCGATCGCGAGTTAGCCTTGTCGGCCAATTCTTCCGTGCGCGATGCCGGAATGCTCGCTTACGTCAGTGTCAACGGCTCCATGCTCCCGATTACGGCGGGCACGGGTGCATTCGCAGCGGCGACAGCCAACCCCGACACCTACAACTCGGTCATCCCATGCGGGTCCGCAGCGACCACGTGCCTTCCCCTGGTGATCACCGACCCATCCAAGGGGGTGATCGCGAACGATATCAACGTGTATGGCGTCGCGTTGTCCAGCCCTCCCACATCCGGAACGCTGAGTTGCAGCGCGGTACCCGGGAACCCGGTCGCGGGAATTTGTGCGAACGGCACGTTTACCTACATTCCCAAGCCCGGCTGGGCTGCAGACTCCTTCGGGTATTGCGCCAATGGTGCGGCGGCGGGCACCACTGGGATGTGCACAACAGTCGCGCTGAATGCGACCACGCTGAAGGGTCCACCGGTCGCGAACAATACCAGCTACACATCCAAGATGGCTACGTTCCTGAAGATTCCATCACCCGGCGTCCTCTCGGTTGACTCGGACCCGAACGGGCTTCCCCTGCAGGTCGTCCTTTCCAGCGTTACGCCGGCATCCGGGATCACCATCAACATGGACCCGAATGGAGGGTTCACCGCAAGCGCGCCAGGAGCCGGCACCTACACCTTTACTTACATCGCTCAAAACTCCCAGGGAGCCCAGAGCGCCGCTCCCGCGACCGTGACGCTCAATTTCCCGCAGCCGAGCAATCTGCAGGTCAAGGTACTGGACGCCAAGGCATATAACAACTGCGCCGGCAATAGCGCCTGCATCAGTGCGCTGGTTGGGTTTACCGACTATCGCTGGATCATTGAAGAAGACAAGACGTTCTGGGTCAACCCCAACTGCACAACCAACAGCAGCATTACCACGCCGGGCTGTCCCAGCGTTGTAGGCCCATCGGGGCAAAGCACCATCCCCGTATTCGGCGTGAACTTCCACACCAGCAATATGGATTTCGTCGCCCAGGGCTGCACGGGACAGCTGTCGTGCGAGGGCGGCCAGACGTTCTTGAACCCCGCGACCGGCACCCATGTCAACGCTGTGTGCGACGTGGGCAACGGAGCCTGCCGGCCCGATACGACTGGCAATGGATTTACCCCGGTACTGCCCAGCCAGGTTGCTCTCGATCCTTCCAAGCGCTACTACATCTCGGTGCTGCCTGGTGATGCGGCGAATCCGTTCCCCTCGTACCTGGGTCAGCCCGTTTGCCCGGCCAATGGCGCAGAAGCCCCTGCAGGCGATACGAGTTGCGGCCACACCATGAGCGGTGCTCCCATACCGCCGGCCTGCAACGTTCTGGGCGGGGCGAATGCGTGTACGGCGACCTCTGCCTTTACTCAACCAGTCAATGTGCTGGTGCTGCCCACCCCCCTTCCCACCGGCAAGCTCTCGGTGATCGTCTTTGAAGACGACTACCCGCTCAACGGCGAGCAGGATGGCGGGAGGCGGAAACGCCACGGTTGCGCCCATCGAGCCAGGTCTTGGCGGCTTCAACCTCGTTCTCTGGGACACTTATGGCGGACTCGGTGATGTGACGGGGCAGGACACGTACGACGAGTTCAATATGCCCCTGTCGAACAGTCTGGCCGGGACGGTGGATCCGGTCACGGGGCTCGACGCCTGTCCGATCTCGGCGACTCCGCTTTCAGGTCCGGCCGGAGCGGGGCCGGCGCCAGCTACCGCCATGACGGGCATGATCGTGACTTGCCCGAAGTACGAATCAGACAACACCACCTTGTCTCCCCTGGCCGGCCAGGCGGTCATTCCCAACCTGATGCCGGAGAAATTCAGCGTTCAGGCTTATCCCGGAGCCGACCGGATTGCGCGCGGCGAACAGTGGATACAGACCAACACTCTGGATGGGCAGCATCCCCACGATTCCTTCATCCGCATCGGCGAGCCGAGCTACTTCCAGGAGTACGGACCGGCCGGATACCACGTGTCCATCGGCTTTGCCAACCCCGCGATCATCAACGCCCGCCACAACGACGTTTGCGCCGGCGCCGGCAGCCCGGGTGCGGTCGGCCCGTGCACCAACTCAATCGATGGACAAGTGGACGTCGAGCGCCTCAGCCGGACTCCGGACCAGAGACTTTATCCCAGCGGCTCCCGCGATGCCCTCGCGTGGACCCAATGCTGGGTCAGCCTCGGCGACCCCGACGGCGAGGACTTCCAGTTCACCTTCTGCGACGCTAATGGCAACTTCAAGTTCGCCAATGTTCCCGGCGGGAACTGGAGGCTGACCATCGGCGACCAATGGAATGACCAGATCATTGATGGCCTGTCGACTCCGGCCAACGTGGGGTGCACCAGCACCGCGCCCAATGGCACGATTAACGCCACCACATGCCCGGGCGGCCAAAGCCTCCACATGGGAAATATCGGTACCCAGCAGTGGCAGTCGAATCTCTACACCCGGACTTTCATCGACACGAACAAGAATGGAATCTGGGACCCCGACGAGATCGGGATTCCGCTCATCTACACGATGATCCACTACCGGGACGGACACAACGCCAACGCGTTGACGACCGACTTCAACGGCATTGCCAACTTCAACGAGACGTACCCGCTGTTTAACTGGTATGTCGTAGAAGCGGATTCGACCCGCTACAAGACGACGGGCATCCACACCGTTTACGACGCGGGCGGCCCCGCCGATGGGTCACCTTCCTGCGGAACTGGCGCGCGGCCATGCGGAACTTCCACTGCCTATAACTTCCTGACCAACACATTTGAGGCGGTTCCTTTGCCCAGCCGATCTGTCCGTACCCGGGGCGGTTTATTGCAAAACGGCGGATTGCTCGGCGGAGGCGGCTACATTCGCAGGTGGGACGGCGGTCAAGAGTTCGTCAACCGCCTCCACCGGCCGCATCGACCCACCCTGGGTTTGGGCCGAGGGTTGGTCGGGGCTGACGGGCCAGAGCAACTATATCGACTTCGGCAAGGCGCCGTATGCATCGTGCCCGCCCGCCTGCACCACCGTCACTTCTACTCCCGCGGGAGCGAGTTCTCCCACGACCATGCAAGTGGGCGAGAACGGGGGCGTCTATGGACAAGTCGCCTATGCGTCGACGCGTCCCTTTGATGATGCGTCGCAAATGATCCAGCAGCCCTGGGAGCCAAATGTCCCCCACGTCACTGTCAATCTCTACCAGGAAGGCTTTGCGGCTGACGGCGTGACGCCAACCTTGACTTTGGTGGACACGACCCAGACCAGTAGCTGGGATGACTGGGCGCAAGGGTTCTACCCGAACTATACCGACTCGGCTAGTGGCACCGTCTTGCCCTACATGAACTGCCCCGGGCAAGGCACGAATGCCAACGGGGCTCCCAACCAGGACCTGTTTTACTTCACGCTGTACGACCAGCCGAATTACCTCGACTGGTACAACTCTGAGTTCAACGGTGGGACGCTGCACACGCTTCCTTATAACTCCCAGTACAAGTGCTATGACTCGATGCACATCGGAAATCAAGTGCAGCCGGCGCCGTACGACGGCAAATACTGGTTCCCCAGTTCACTGGGTATCAACCCGACGACCGGCAAGCCGGTTTCCACGGTTGGATCGACCAATGGCGTGACTGCCGCAATGGCCGGAACCAATTGCACCGTCTGCGTGGCGAATCCCGACTCCACTGACAAGTATCGTTACGGCACCCCGATGCTGCCGCCAGGAAAGTACGTTGTCGAAGTGATCATGCCGCCCGGCTATGAGGTCTATAAGGAAGAGGACAAGAACCTTCTGATTGGCGACAACTTCATCGCGCCGGTTACGCAGGAATTCGGTGGACTGGGCACGGACATCTTCATTCTCCCCGACCAGGCCTCTGTCGCTTCGATGTACGACGAAACCGGCGCAGGCTTTAACGCCACCAACTACCAGGACGCCACCACGGGCCTGGGGTTGGCGGACGAACTCTCCGGCGTCCCAGGTTTCCCGGGCTATACCGATCCGGTGTGGCCGTGCGTGGGCGAGATGCGCGTTGTGCCCGACTACCTGAGTCTGTTCCCGCAGGCCAAGGAAACGGCTCCATTTGCGGGAGCGACCCGGCCCCTGTGCGACCGCAAGGAAGTTATCCTCACCAACCAGATGGCGGTGAACGCGAGGTTCTTCATCTTCACCTCGACCCACATCGCTTCAAAGTACGCCGGCGGGATCACCGACGACTACACCTCGGAATTCGATCCGTTTGCTCCGCAATTCGGCGAGAAGTTTGCACCGCCCAACCTGCCGGTTTCCACGAAGGATTATCTCGGAAACGAACTCTCGCGCGTGTACTCGGACCACTGGGGAACCTACGACGGGTTGACGTTCTCAAGCTGGGAAGTGAACCCGCCCAACATCACCGGGTATTCCCCGTCGATGATGGTCCAGTGCATGAACGACCCGGGCCCCATCGTGGACAACAATCCCAGCTCGCCGACGTTTGGGCAATTGATCTCCGACCCTCTGTACAACCCGGCGTACAGCGATTTCTGTTACGAAAACCCGTACATGCCAGGCTTGACCACTTACCTTGACACTCCGGTTGTGCCCACTGAAGGGTTTGTTGGCGCGGCCTACAACAGTCCCGATTGCAGCTACCCGGACGCCACGCCGGGAATCAAGGAAGTGGACGGCACGGGTGTCGGTCCCTGGGTCAGCGCCGCCGGCGCCACCCTTACCATTACGGCGATTGGCAACACCCAGACATCGAACAGCGCGTATTCAGGGCCATCAGCCAACGTGGCTCCGTTCAATGAGAAAACCGTCGGCCGTCACTATGGCTTTGGAGCGACTCAGGGAACGGGGTCAGTCACGATCGGTGGCAGGACGGCCACGGTCAACAGCTGGTCGGACACGCAGATCGTAGTCACGGTTCCGACCGGCGTTCCGAACTGCGCAATACAGCAGCAAAAGCAGTACGGAGGCTCGACGGCGCAGTGCGGCCAGCTGGTCATCACCGCGGGGAACGGCAAGCAGTCGATCGACACGGTCACGGTAACGATTGGCGGAAAAGCCCCCATCCACGTAAATGCCAACGCCACGATCCAGGGTGCGATCGACGCCGCTGCTCCGGGTGACCTGCTCATGATCGATCCGACTTGCACCACCACGGGCAGCTCTCCCGCGTCGGCTACCTGCAGTTCCTCTGCGCTTGATGCCGCGACGCCAACTCAGACCGCTGCGAACGCAGTCCATAACGAGATGCTGCTGATGTGGAAGCCAGTCCGGCTACAGGGTGTCGGCGCAGTTTCTTCCATCATCGATGCCACTGCATTTCCGGCGGGCAAACTGCTCGATCCCTGGCGCCGGCATGTCAACTGCCTGTTCGGCCTGACGCTGAACGGCGTACCAGTCGGGACAGCGTCTGCCACCGGAACTTCAGCGGTGTACGATCCAACCGGCACCTACAGTTGCCCTGACACGGGCATCCCGGGCGACGTTTGGAATTACTTCGTTGGTGCGACCAACGCTCCCCAGATCGACCGCTTGCCGCTGGAGGCAGTGGTCGGTTGGGATGCAACGGTCAACGGCAACCTCGCGGAACAACTGCAAGAGCCCTCGCTGATGGGCGCGTATGAAGGAGCGGGAATTACGGTCCTGGCCAAGGGGGTGTGGACTTCGCCCGGAGAGAGCCCGTGGACCGACGGCTCCGAGCCAGGCGCGTTCCCGGCAGACGCCTTACTGCTGCAAGACGTTCCCGTAAATCCCGACGATGAAGGAGCCTCGCTGGGACCTCAGTATTCCTATTGCTGGACGACTACGGCAACGGGATCCACAACAACCGAACTCGTTCCCAACCCCTATCCCAGCAACTATGAGTGCAACCCCTCCTCGATCGACGGAATCACGATCAGAGACAGCTCCCAGGGTGGCGGCGGCATCTTCGTGCACGGCTGGGCGCATAATCTGCAAATCGCCAACAACCGCGTCTACAACAACGCCGGAACGCTCTCTGGCGGTATCACCGTCGGCCAGGGCGAGTTCCCCATAGCCCTCACCGTTGTGGATCAGGAAGGAACCTCCGGTGTCACCGCCCCGGTAGGAGAGTTCGTTCCCGACAATCCTCCGTCGTGCGTGTGGATCCCGATCATCGGTACGCATTTGCCGTATTGCCTTGACGTGAACGTCAACGTCCACAACAACTACATCACGGCCAACTCCTCTCTCGGGGACGAACTGTTCTCCGGCACCCTGGCAGGAGGTGGCGGCGCCACATTCTGCACCGGCTCCGACTACTACAAGTTCAACTACAACTGGGTGTGCGGCAACGTCAGCTCGGCTGAGGGCGGCGGTGTCGCTCACATCGGGTTCATCTACGACGGCGACATCGAGCACAACACCATCGCGCTCAACCAGAGCACCAACCCTACCATTCCCACCAACGGCGGGGGGCTGATGATTATGGGTACCCCCGACACCGATCCGATCTGCGGGACTCAAATCGACGCGGATTGCCCGCCGGGACTTAGCGACGGCACGGGTCCCGGGCTGGTGGTCAACGCCAACCTTGATCCAGGCCAACGCGGCCGAGAGCGGCAGCGGCGGCGGCATCCGTCTGCAGCAGATAAACGGAACCGACGTCTCCACGTTCCCGAACGGGTGCACCGTAGCCGGCGCAGGGGCTTTGACCACTTGCCCTCGCACTGGCGGAACTCCTGCCTACAAATCCTGGAACTCAGTTGC
This sequence comes from uncultured Acidobacteriota bacterium, assembly GCA_963744185.1. Lineage (GTDB taxonomy): Bacteria > Acidobacteriota > Terriglobia > Terriglobales > Acidobacteriaceae > Telmatobacter. Next base: position 570,503 of record CAVUSR010000010.1, read on the forward strand.
CCTCACCAACAACATTGTCGTTAACAACATGGCCGGCTGGGATGGCGCGGGAGTATCGCTGGAAGACGCAATGAACGTCTCTATCGTCAACAACACCATTTCAAGCAACGACACGCTGGCCTCCTCAGGCGTGCTTACCCAAAGCATCGGGACGCCTGAAGCCAGCGCGCCGGCGGGGGATTGTGTGAACGCCGCTGGTACGGCCTCGTGCCCGCAATCGTCCGGCGTGACGAGCGACGACACACTCCCCGGTGTTGACTACGACCTTCACCGGGTTAACGATTACCTGCCCGTTTGGAACGGCGTACCCCTGCACGGGAATCTCGAACCCCCTGCTGCAAAACAACATCATTTGGCAGAACCGGTCGTTCTACATCGGGATCGGCAACCTGGGTCAAGGGAACCTGAACCAGCAGAAGCTCGTCTCGCTGTTCGATGCCTTCACTGGGACTGCCGCGCCGGTGCAGACCGCCTTCGGCCAATGCACCTCGGGCGTCAGCTACTGGGATCTCGGCGTGCGCGGCGACACGGGACCGACCAACCACGGCTCTGGGTTCACGCTTAACCCGACGTATTCGGTGATTACCAGCACAACGGGCTATCCCAGCACGAACCACTCAACTGTTGCCCCCGGGTTCGTCGCCCAGTATTGCAACGGTTCGCGCGTGCCGCCAACGTGCACCGTAGCGGATGGATGCGGAGGACCGAGCGGATATGGCGTGCCTCCGGGTATTGTGGACGCTTCGAGTCCGAATCCGGTGTTCAGCCTCACTCCCTCGGCGACGGTGGACGAGGGCAACAACTGGATCAACGTAAGTTGGGGTCCGCTGGCGCTGAGCGACGATTCCGTGGCCGGCGGAGCAAACGGGAACTACGGCGGCGGATCGCTGTTTGCCAACTACGCTCCATCGAAGTCCTTTGATGGCACCGCTGCCGCAATTCCGACATCGCAACCGCATCCGATGCTCGACTTCTTCGGCAACCTGAGGCCGGAACCGGGAGACACGAGCTTCTTCGACCCAGGCGCGATTGAGTTCGGCTCTGCTCCTCCGGTGGCGGTGCTCAGCGTGACGGGTGGACCCGTGGCCTTCGGCAACGTGGCTGTTGGCTACCCGAGTTCAGCCCATACCCTGACGTTGCACAACACCGGCACGGCCGCGGGAACCGGCATCACGCTGACCTTCTCGTCGACACTCTTCACGGAAGCAGCAAGCAGCACCTGCACTGGAACGCTGGCGGCGGGCGCTACCTGCACCATCAACGTGGTCTTCACGCCTACGGCTCTCGGCGCGGTAAGCGGCACATTGTCCATCGCAGCCAACGTCGCGGTGGCTGGTTCGCCGGTGGCGCTCAGCGGTACGGGCGTCGCACCGGTGATAGCCGCGACACTGACACCAACATCGTGGACCCTGTCCCACGCCAGGAATTGCCCGGGGACGGGTCTTGGGGTTCTGGCATGCTCGCTCGATCCGGCGCAGGTGTTCACGCTCACCAACACCGGGAACGTTCCACTGACCGGCATCACCCAGGGAGCTCTGGGCGGCACGGCGGCGAACGTGGCCAACTACGCTGTGGTCCGGTTGCTCTCGACCTGCGGCCCGGCTGCCGGAGGCCAGCTGGTAGCCACCACAACCTTGGCTCCCGGCGCAACATGCACCACGGTAGTGCAATTCAAGCCGTTAACCGCGCAGGCGGCCGGACTGAAGCCCGCGACGATTTCTGAAACGGACCTGGCTGGTACGCAAACTTCAACCCTGAACGGAACGGCACAATGACTCCGGCAAACCAGCCGCATGACGGTGCTGCTCGCGGAAACCCGCGAGCAGCACCTTGTCCCATGGAGGGCGTTGGGTAGCAAGTCGCACACGAAGCAGCGGCCTGAACCTGGAATACGGGTGCGTCGCTGGACGAGTGAGGTTCAAAACAGCCATGAAAACTCGACAATTACTCTGCTTGAGCGCGGCTCTCACAATTCCTCAACTGGCGGGTGCCAAGCTGCCGTTGCCGAACGATTCATTTGGAAGGATCGAAGGAATCCTCGACTTCTGTGCGAAGGCTGACCCGGAAGGCGCACCAAGATATAAGGAGCGAAAGAAGTTGATCGCCGACGATGCTTCGGCGGAGGAAGTATCAGAAGCGCGCAAAGCGCCGGAATACAAGGACGGTTACCAGGAGATAAGCGATGAGCTTGGCAAGGTTCCGAAGGACAAGGCGGTGAAAGCATGCTCCGCTTATCTTGAAGGCAAGTAGTACCCAGTCGGAAAATGAGAAAAACGAAAGACCGCAGCGTTTTGTCCAAATGTGCCCGAACCCCTTTGCTGCTGTTGAAGGAGCATCTTGCCATGAGTTGTAAAAATCCATTTTGCGCAGTTGTGCTGTCGGCGCTGGCCCTTGGCGGCGGCATTTTCGTGCTATCGGCGGGGCCGGCATATTCGTCTGACTCGGCGAAGGCCATGCCCGCGGAGAGCCAGCAATCGGCCGCCCCGGCCGAGTCTGCCTCGCCGACTCAAATCGCCGCTCCCGCTCAACCGAGTGCTCTGGCCGGACGGCCGGGACCGGTTTGGCAAGGCTCCCAATTGAACCGTCTTTCGCAGCGGGCGGAAATGTATTACTCGGGAGTTTGGGGTGTTAGCGAACTCCACGTAAAGTCGGCAGAATCGGGTGAACTCATTCGATTCAACTATCGGGTGTTGGATCCGGGAAAAGCCGCGGCGCTGAACGACAAGAAGGCTGAGCCCGAGTTGCTGGACCAGCAGGCCCGAGTCAAGCTCGTGGTCCCTCAAATGGAGAAAGTCGGGAAGCTGCGCCAGGAAAGCACGCCCAAGCCAGGCATGACTTACTGGATGGCGTTCTCAAACCCGACGCTGGCGGTGAAACGCGGCCACAGAGTGGACGTGGTCATCGGCTCATTCCGCGCGACCAACCTCGTCGTGGAATGAGGGGAAAACGTCGTCCTACACCGGTTATCGCAACGTCCATCGCGTTGGAGTAGGCTATGGCCCACTTTGCAGCAACGCAGCCAGTGCGGCTTACAGGAGACGCGAGATGTCGTCCGGACAGTGTATGTGCGGTTGGCGGGGGTGGTGACAGCACGCCTTCTGGGATCGCCTTTACCGCGGAGTCCGGTGGAGATTCGGGCTGCGATAACGGAACTGCACCCTCCGTGTTCATTCGGTATTCTCCAACGGGTTTGCTTGCCGGCATGTCGCCCAGCGAGACTCGAGCGGCTCTCTCAGCTGCCAGCCGGTTTTCTTTCGCCTCGAACCAAGCACTTTTCTTCGAGGGCCATCCGGCGAATTGTCTGATTCTCATTGAATCGGGCAGGGTCAAGCTCAGTCGGCTTGGCCGCGATGGCAGCGAAGTGATCTTTTGGATTTGCGGTTCCGGGGAGATTGTGGACGTGTACGCCGAGAGCGGGTATCGCCACCACGCATGTTCCGCGCGCGCGATGACATCTTGCAGGGTCCTGATCTGGGACCCAAAGCAGGCCGTCGCCCTGGGACTTCTCTATCCCCAGATTCGGACAAACCTTACAAGAATATTGGCCAAGCGTCTGGACGAGTTGGAAGAGCGCTTCTGCGAGATCGCAACCGGGAATTGCGGACAACGCCTGGCTCGAACACTTCACTGATGCTGATATCTAAGACGTAACGGAGTTCCTCTGGCTCACCGGCCGTGTGCAGCGTTTGGGGGCCGCGGAGAGGGGCAGGCGAGGCACTCCGGTTTGTCGCTCGCAAACGCGGCAACGCCCGCGACATCCTTTCCATTCAAGATCACGCGGGCGATGCCGGGGCTCAACCCGGGGTTGACTCTCGCACCTTATTTGAACAGGGCCGCGAGAACCGCACCCGCCTGTGCGTCTTCAATTACTGCGTGCGAATCAAACGTCAGCACATCGGCCCACATCATTGCGCCCCGGTACAACTGCTCCGGGCGGTCGCTCTCATAGAGCGCGTATCCGCCGCCGCCGTCGGTGCGGTGCCAGCGTCCGAGCAGCGTCACGCCCTCCTGCGCCGGCGCTCCGGTGGAAAGAAACCTCTCCACGGCCGCCTGTGTCGCTCCTGGACGCACAGTCCAACTCAACAAGAACTTCATCGGATCCTCCTCACCCATTTTTGGTTGGGAATTCACTCGAAGAACATCGAGCAGGCGAATTATAGGCGCGGTTTCTGCAACTGGCCAGAAAAACTGGAATGTCGCCGTGGTGCGTATTCAGGCCGCCTTGTGTGCTCATTTTTTCCGCAGAGCCGTCCATTGTCCGTCGGCCTTGCCCTCGACCTTCATGCGGCCCCTGGCGGAATCTCCGTCGATCCACCCGGCAAGAACCGCTGTCGCAGGGATCTGCTTCTCCGGCCACGTTCCATTGAAGGAAAGCTCAACGTAGCCGTTGCGCCATTTGCCGCTCACCGGCAGATCATTCCCGAAGTCGCCCGACCATGTGCCTTTCACCACGGTTCCATCGCGATGGAGGTCCATGGATCCTTTGAATGTTCCGTAATCGCTGCCGAATTCTACGACCCAGCTTCCATCCGCTTCGCCGTCGATGGTTACGGGGGCAGGACCAGCGGGAGTTACTCTCACATTGGAGAAATAGGCTTCTTCGCCGGCATAGCCCCACAACGCGATCCCCCCGCGCAGTTCCGCGCCTTTCATCCCGTTGACAACCAGGCTGGGATTCTCTGACCCGTTGAGAAACAGCTTTGCATTTCTTCCATGAACTTCGATTTTCAGTTTGATCCACTGTTCGAACTGCAACTCCGCATACGACTCATAGACAGACGGCCACTCCCTGCGCAGTTTGTACCAGTCATAGTCGGGGGCGGCAACGTATTGCACGGAATGATTGCGCATCGCCTGGTCTTCGGAATGGGAGTTGCCGGGCCGAAGGTAAAACAAATCGTAATGCGAAGCGTCAGTGCTGGTACGAAAGGCGATTCCTACAAAGCCGGGCATTCGAACACCGGGAGGCGTGGTCTTCTTCAAGGCAATGTCGGCCTCGATGGTTCCATCCTGAATCAGCGCGCCCTTGATAGCCGCGAAGGTTTCTTCAACAGATGGCTGCGCGGTGAGACGCACGGCCTTGCGCCCCTGATACTCAACCGTCTCCACCTTACCCCCGGCTACGATCAAATTGTTTGGATCAGTCAGATCGACGTAGCCCGGCGGCGGCGGCGCGCTCGATTCTACGGCGGGACGTGCTTGCGCATTCGCGAAGACGGCCGGAGATATCGCGGCCGATATCGCTCCCAGGGCAACGAAAGACTTGAGGGTCTGAACGGCTTTGCTTCGAGAGGTTGACGACAGCGCGCACTTTCTCATCCGATACCACCTCGTTTTCCTTTTGGGATTTCGGAAACGCGGTAAGGTGATTGTCCGGAAAGGTGAATGCACTCCGGTACCCAAAGCGCTTTTCAGGCAAGTGCGGTGGAATCATAGTCATGCATTGGGACACAAAGGAATTGCGTGTTCGCGCCTGAACGAGGGCGTCCGCAAATGAACAACAGCTTCGTTTTAGGGGTTCTGGTCGGCAGACAAGTGCGTCGCACGACAAAGCGGAGGGAGCTATGCGCCCTCCGCCTGTCGAACAACTTTTGGCTCGCGATGTGGGCTAGTGCCGCTACTCTCCGCGGATGACGTGGACTCGACGGTCGTCCGATCCCCGGAGGTGCTTGTCGAGGCGGGCGGTGACGCTGCCGTGGTACTGGATTGACCGCAGTGCGAAGCCATTGGAGAGGGGGTCAAAGCTCATCTGGGCACCGGTGGATTTGTGGGCCAGATCTCTGGGGCCAACAAACCACTGGGCGACGTTCTTGTTTTCGGGATTAACCAACGTGACGGTGTTCATCTGGTCGTCGTGGGTTAACCTGTATTCGCCGGCTGGGAGGGCCCGATCGGCAGCGGTAAAGGCAAAGGGCACCTTGAAGGTGACCTCCGCAGAGGCGGAGTGAGCGGTGAAGGCTGCTGCAGCCGCGAGAACCGGCGTCAGAACAAAGGTGCGAAGGGTGCGTGGGGAAAGCCGCATTGGATTGTCCTCCTGTCGAAACCAACCATAGCCCGGTTCCGGAGGGGAAGTCGTCAAGGAGCTGTCCAGAAAACGTGAATGTTTTTGGGAGTTAGCAAAGCGAGACATTCTTCGATTTGTTGGCGAGCGACAACCGTTCCTCCGGCTGATCCGTTCCAATTCCCTGACTGCAAAAAAGCACTTGTCGGTTTGGGGAGAATTCGAAAGAATGGCGGAGAATTTCGATTTCCATGTTTCGCGAGTTAAGGCAACGATTGCCCACGGCTGCTGCGAGGAGATTGCTCCATGAGTTCAGTTCGCGTTCTGGTCGGCACGCACAAAGGTGCGTTTGTTCTCACCTCTGACGGCAAGCGGGAAAAGTGGGACGTCTCCGGCCCGCACTTCGCGGGGTGGGAGATCTACCACCTGAAGGGCTCGACGGTGGATCCAGATCGGATCTACGCCTCGCAGACCAGCGGCTGGTTTGGACAGATTCTGCAGCGCTCCGACGACGGCGGCAAGACCTGGCATCAGCCGGGTGTGCCCGCCGGTCAAACGCCCGCACCCGGGGCCGCCCGCAGCCATTCCCAACAAGTTCCTCTACGACGTGTCGCCGGAGACAGGCAAGCCGCTCACCACGCACCTGTTTTACGACGGGAGCCAGCACCCCTGGGAGTTCAAGCGAGTGTGGCATCTGGAACCGTGCCTCAAGGATCCCGACACGGTGTACGCGGGCGTGGAGGATGCGGCCATATTCCGCTCGACCGATGGCGGGCAGAACTGGCAGGAGCTTTCCGGCCTGCGCGGCCACTCTACGGGACCGGCCTGGCAGCCCGGTGCGGGCGGCATGTGCCTGCACACCATCGTCATCGACCCCCAGAACACCGACCGCATGTACGTAGCGATTTCGGCCGCGGGTGCGTTTCGCACCGATGACGGCGGGGAAACCTGGAAACCCATCAACAAGGGCCTGTACTCGAAATACATTCCAGATCCGCACGCCGAAGTGGGCCACTGCGTCCACCGCATCGCGCTCCACCCGTCGAAGCCCGACACGCTTTTCATGCAGAAGCACTGGGACGTGATGCGCACCGACGATGCCGGCGATAACTGGACGAAGATCAGCGGCAACCTGCCTACGGACTTCGGGTTCTGCATCGACGTACACGCGCATGAACCGGAGACTGTTTACGTGGTTCCCATCAAGTCGGACTCGGAGCACTTCCCGATGGACGGTGCGCTGCGCGTCTTCCGCAGCAAGAGCGGCGGGAACGAGTGGGAAGCGCTGACAAACGGCCTGCCGCAGAAAGACTGTTATGTGAACGTGCTGCGTGACGCCATGGCCGTGGACAAGCTGGATGATTGCGGCATCTATTTCGGCACTACGGGTGGGCAGGTTTACGTGTCGCCCAACGGAGGCGACAGGTGGCAGCCGATCGTGGAGAACCTGCCGTCGGTGCTGTCGGTGGAAGTCCAGACGCTGGCGTAAATTGTGGAGCCGACCTATCCGATTCGCGTTCAGCTGCCCTACCATCTGCGCAACCTTGCGCAGGTGGGGAGCGAGATCACGCTTGAAGTGGCAGAGCCGGTGTCGGTGGCCGCGGTGCTGGACGCGCTCGAGGACCGCTACCCAATGCTGCGGGGCACCATTCGCGACCACGGGACACTCAAGCGGCGGCCCTTTTTGCGGTTTTTTGCCTGCCAGGAGGATCTTTCGATGGAGCCCATGGAAAACCCGCTCCCGGCGGCCATTATCGAGGGGCGCGAGCCGTTGCTGATTATCGGCGCGATCGCCGGGGGATAGCCCAAGCGGCTGACGCGGGTCAAGCCCTCTCGGCGGTAGCGACGTGGTCTTCGATGGCCACGCTCACGCCGATGGGCAGGCTGTTGCTGTTGACGGCTCCCGGTCTGGCAGCTGAATAGCGGATCACATCAGGGCATACGGCGCCGCCGGTCAGGAGCATGCTCATGGCCTGCTCCATGGTGATGTCGGTCTCGGTGATCGCGTCCATGGGGACGAACTGCAGGTAGGCGGAGGATGGATTGATGGCCTGGGGGACAAGAACGGCGGCGACCGGGTCACCGGTAGTGGCGTCGGCGATGATGTGGGTGAGGAAGCCAATGGACTTCTGGCCGCGGAGCGGAAAATCGATCAAAACAACGCGTTGGCCGTTTTCCTTCTTTGTGGTGAGGGTTTCGATGGCCTGGCGGACCGAGGTGTAAATCTTGTTGACCACCGGTAGGCGCTCGAGAGAGGCCTCAAAGAGGCCGAACATCTCCCGGCCGACTACGCGGGAGGTAAAGCGGCCCACGGAGTAGAAAACCGCGACGGTGAGGAGCACAGCGAGCACGTACTGGAACCAGGGGGCGCTCAAAAGGGTTCCAGGGAACGGTGCCGCCAGGAGATGGACGAGGGGAAGCCCCGCGTTGGCCAAAACGCCTAGAATGAAGCTAAAGACTAGCCACGTAACGAAGAGCGGTCCGGCAGTGATGATGCCGGCCAGAATGTGGTTTTTCAGATCGTGCATGGTGACGGTGAATAAACGATTCAAACAGGAACTCCCGGGTCTGATCTTAGGTTTACCTTACTCGGTCGGATGCTGGGGATCGGGTAGCGGCTGTTCGGTGTTATGACCATCGGGCGTCTTCCTGGGCAAAAAAGCAGGAGTTGGGGCACGCGGCGTTTGTGCCGAGAAGAACAATACCCTATATAGTGATTGGGAAAGGACATCCATGATCGAGCCGGAGGAAACCCGGAAAGAGCCGTATCTGGTAGAGACCTGGCATACGGAGCCTGCGCGAACCGATCTGGCTGTGAATCAGGAGATTCGCATACAAGAGAGCAGGGTGGAAAGCCGCGATCCGAAGTCGCGCACGGTGGGATCGCCGCTGCCGGCGGGAACGGGGCGTCCGGGACCGGAGCCGGGGTATCGTATCGCGCCGCCGCAGGGGCGATCCTTGCAAGGTGGGGGCCCTGAGGACCACGGCATGGCGCGGGCAATGGGCATTTTGAAACAGGCCATGCCGTTCGTACAGAAGCTTTTGCCGTTGATCGACGGCAACATCGCGACCGCGGTGGCCAACCTTTTCGCAACCCGGCCGCATGTTACGCCGCCCTCGCCCCCAGTGGATTTGGCACCGGTGCACACCCAGATCACGGAATTGCAGCTGCAGCATCAGGATCTGCGCACGCAGGTGATGGAGCAGAACGCCTCTCTTAAGCGGGTAGAAGACCAGCTGGACATGGTGCGCGAGGCCACGGATCGCAACACCCTGGAACAGCAGGAATTGATTGAAGATTTGAAGGCCGTGGGGAACAAGGTTAATTTGTTCGCGCTCCTGCTGTTTGCGATGCTGATCGTTTCACTGGTGCTGAACGTGATGCTTTTCCTGCATATCAAGCAGGTCCTTCCCTAGAGTCTGGAACTAGTTTTCCCCGGCAACGCATGGACCGGCGGTGCACAGGCCGGAACATGACGGTTGATTTGAGCAATGAGTCCTCAAAACGGTGTAAGGTAGGAACGCAACCCTAACCAGTTCGCCGAAAGAGGAGTACCGGGGCGACGGGTGCGCCGATGCGCAGGCCAATAAATGAGTTATGCCTGCGCAAGGGTGTCTTTTCTGAGGAGAAAAATGCGCGCACGGGCCAGCGCTGCAACAACAGACGGAGAACAATCTACGGGGAGGCCGGGAGAGCCGCGCGTGTCGCTGGTTTGGAACGTGCTCGCGCCCGGCGTGTTGCTGTTAGCGGTGGGAATTGAGTTGGCGGCACAATGGCGCGACGGCCGATTCAATTATTTGGAAGGGGCGTTTGAGCTGGCGATGCTGGCGATCGCGCTGCGGCTGATCTTCCTGCGCGCCGTGGGTGCAGAGGCGTCTTCCCAGGCACATCGACAAATCTTCGATTCGGCAGGCCCCATGGTCATTGCAATTGGGCTCGATGGCTCAATCACACACATGAATCCCGCGGCAGAGCGGCTGCTTGGGTATCATGCGGAAGAACTGGTGGGAACGCCCCGGACCGCCGAGATCCTTGGCGCGGAGGAGGGTCCGCGGCTGATCGGAGAGTTGCAGCGTCTGAGCGGAATCGAGCCGAATCCGGAGATGAGCCCCCTGGAGCGCCTGGCCACCCTGATGGCTTCGGTGAGGAACTTGCCGCCGAGCCAGGTCCCCAGCTTCGAGGCGCAATTCCGGCGCAAGGACGGAACGATGTTCCCGGTAGCACTGCATGTTTCCGCCCTGCGGGACGACCAGGGCGCGATGCAGGGTCTGGTGGTAATGGGGCTGGATGTGAGCGCGACCGTGCGCCAGGAACTGGCTTCGCGGGAGTCGCAGGAGCGCTACCGCGATCTTTTTGAGAACTCCAGCGAGATGATTGCGACCCTAAGCACCACGGGACGGTTTTTATATGCCAACCCGGCGTGGAAGCGGAGCTTTGCAATCAGCCATACCGCTCTGATGGAACTGAACTCGTTTGAGGAACTGTTTGGACCGGCGTGCCGAGGGGAAGTGGCGGCGTTGTTCCGGCGAACGCTGGACGGCGAGATGATTGACCGCGCCTCCGTGCGGAACCATACGGTGGATGGGCGGGTTCTGGATTTCGAGCTGAGCCTGAGCCAGCGGCAAAAGGCAGGCAATCCGCTGGCGGTGCGGTGCCTGCTGCGGGATGTGACGCAACAGAAGCAACGCGAGCACCGGCTGGCACTGCAGTTGGTAGTCAGCCAGATCGTGGGAGAAAACGCCTCGCCGGAGGCTGCGGCGACTCGCATTCTGGAAGCCATTTGCGTCTCCCAGGGATGGGACATGGCAGTGACCTGGGAGGTCCATGCTGACGAGAAGAGGCTAGGGTTCTGCACCGCCTGGGGCGCGCCGGGAAGTCATACGGCGTCGATCATCCAGGAGAGTATGGGGCGTGCGCTGCCTTTGGGGTCGGACCTGCCGGGGCGAGTTTGGCAGGAAGGGCGTCCGGTGTGGATTGCGGACCTGGCGTCAGTGCGGCCAGACGCGCGCACCGAGATCGCGATTCGGCACGACATGGTTTCCGGCTGGGCGGTGCCGGTGCGGGTAGGAAACCGGGTGCTGGCGGTGCTGGAGTTCTACTCGCGTCTGCGACTTCGCGAAGACCCTGAGGCGCTGGCGGCGATTGAGACAGTGGGTGCCTCGCTGGGCCAGATGCTGGCGCGTTCGCGAGAACGCGGCCGGGCGGACGAGCTCTATCGGCAGCAGGAGATTCTGCTGGATTCCGTAGCGGATGGCATCTGTGGCATTGACCGGCACGGCATGGTGAGCTTTGCCAATCCTGCCGCAGGACGGCTGCTGGGGGCACCGGCAGCGAAGCTGACGGGCAAGCCGGTTCACGATCTGCTGCACGGGTCGGCACGAGGCAAGAACCGGTGCAACGCCGACTGCGCGCTCCGCAGGGCCACGTCGCTGCAGGTGGCAGCTGCGGGAGAAGACTCGATCTATCGCGAGGACGGGGTGGGCGTTCCGACGGAGTATTTCTTTACGCCGATTCTGGACCAGGGACGTTTTTCGGGATCGGTTCTGAGCTTTCGCGACATCAGCCAGCGGTATGCGCTGGACCGCTTGAAGGACGAATTCATTTCTACGGTGAGCCACGAGTTGCGGACCCCGCTGACATCAATCCGCGGGGCGCTGGGACTGCTCAGCTCGGGCATTCTGGGACAGATCAATGACAAGGCTTCGAACCTGCTGCGCATCGCCGTGACCAACTCGGACCGGCTGGTGCGGCTGATCAACGACATCCTGGACCTGGAACGGATTCAGAGCGGGCGGGAGCCGATCATGTTCCGGGGAATGCAGCTCTCCGAGGTGGTCCGGCAGTCGATTGACGGCATGCAGCCGGTGGCGGATGCGGCGGGCGTGCAGTTGATCCATGACACCACGCAGGTGGAGATTTCGGGCGATCCGGACCGGCTGCTGCAGGTGCTCACAAATCTCCTTTCGAATGCTGTGAAGTTTTCGCAGCCGGGGTCCGCGGTATCGATCATGATGCGGCCCGGGACTTCGGGTGTAACTCTGTCGGTCATCGATCAGGGACGCGGAATTCCGGCGGACAAGCTGGAGGCCATCTTCGGGCGATTCCAGCAGGTGGATGCGTCGGACTCCCGGCAGAAGGGTGGCAGTGGCCTGGGATTGGCCATTTGCCGGTCGATTGTGACGCAACATTGCGGCCGGATTTGGGCGGAACGCAACCCGGTCCGCGGATCGACTTTCAGGGTGTTTCTGCCGTATAACCCAGCCCCGACAGGGGTCCCCATTCCCGCCGAACTGGCCAGCCAGGGCACGGTGCTGCTGGCCGATGCCAACGACGCAACCCGGCCCGTAGTAGTAGAGAAGCTGACCCGTCACGGCTACCGTGTGGTGGAAGCGACGACGGTGGCCGAGACCGTGGCTGCCGCGAGGAACGGTGTAGAGGCGATCCTGGTGGATACCTCCCTGGACGGGATGAATGGCTGGGAGGTGCTGCGACTTCTGCGAAGCCCCGAAGCCGAAAAACACATTCCCGTGGTGCTCTTGAGCCTGGCGAATCAGAATCCCGCCGACCTGCCGGTGGAAGCTGAGGGCTGGGTGACCAAGCCGGTCGAGGAAGAAGCGCTGCTGAGCGAACTGGCGCGGGTGTTGTGCAGCCCGGGCGAGACGGCGCGGGTGCTGGTGATCGAGGATGATCTGGATCTGGCGCAGGTCATCGCAAATGTGTTTTCCCGTGACGGGATCAAGGTAACTATTGCCCAGACGAGGCAGGCGGCCATCGAAACGTGTTTCACGCTGCAGCCGCATCTCCTGGTCCTCGACATCGGGCTACCGGACGGCGATGGATTCAACGTGGTGGACTGGCTGAGACAACAGGATGACCTCGCCAATCTGCCAATGGTGGTGTACTCGGGACGCGACCTGGGGACGGAGGAGCGCCGGCAGTTGACGCTGGGACCGACGCATTTCCTGACTAAGGCGCGCGTCCAACCGCAGCAGCTGGAAGCATTGGTCTTGACGTTGCTGCGCAATTCGCGTCAGATGTTGGAAGAGGCTCCCCCAATCGTTTCCGCCGACCGGACTCCGTAGTGATCCGGCTGGTCCAAAGCTGGCCCGACGTGTATTTTGAGCGTTGAGGGGCCGGCATTGGACCGTACCGTATCGGAGTTCCAAAAAGCGGATCCGTGGGAAGCCAAATGGAGTGGCAACATGTCTCACCGGATCCTGATCATCGACGATGAGGATGATATTCGTGAAGTAGCAGCACTCAGCCTGGAGACCGTAGCAGGCTGGGACGTGGCCGTAGCCAGCTCGGGAGCGCAAGGGCTTGTGCGGGCAGCAGAGTATAACCCCGACGCCATCCTGCTGGACGTGATGATGCCGGGAATGGACGGCCCTTCGACGTTTCGCGAGCTGCGGAAGAATCCCATCACCGCGGGAATTCCGGTGTTGCTGCTGACCGCTAAAGTCCAGAGCAACGACCAGCGCCGATTTTCAGATCTCGGTGTGGAGGCGGTGCTTTTCAAGCCGTTCGACCCATTGACACTCTCAGCACAGATTGCGGGTATTCTGGGCTGGAATTAGCGTCGAAACGACCGGGCGCGGAATGAAGAGGCTTCGATGGAGACGAGTGCGCGGCAGTCCATGACGGAGGCGCTCGACCGGCTTTGGAAGCAGTTCAAGCCGCAAATGGAGGACCGGGTGGCGGTGCTGGACGCGGCGAATCGGGCCCTGGCGGTGGATAAGTTGTCGATGCACTGGCGCGCCGAAGCGAACTCCGCCGCGCACAAGCTCGCGGGTACATTGGGGACGTTCGGGTTAACGAAGGGGACCGTGCTTGCCCGCGAAGCCGAGGTGATCTACTCGGGAGATGCCGAGCCAGACCCAAATTCCCTTCCCCGTCTCGAGGAAATAGCCGCGGAGCTCAAGGCGATTATTGCGAGCCGGAGTTAGTTTCGCGACTCTCCTCGTTTGCGCTCTCGACAGTTACACTCAGTAAGGTGATCCGGCCCGATCCATCTTCGGCACAACTTGGCCTCAGCTTCGAGGATCCGCGTCCGACCCGGCGCATCTGGCCGGTTCGCGAGCTTGTGGGCCATGTTCGCGAACTGATAGAAGAGCGGCTCGGCGACGTTTGGGTGGAGGGCGAGATCTCCAACTTCCGCCCAGCCCCGTCGGGGCACCTGTACTTCACGCTGAAAGATGCAGACGCGCAGTTGCCGGTGGTGCTGTTCCGGCGGCAAGCGATCCTGTTGCGGTTTCGTCCTGAGGACGGGCTGCATGTGCTGGTGCGGGGCCGGGTGAGCGTTTACGACCAGCGCGGCCAGATGCAACTGGTGGCCGAAACCATGGAACCGGTGGGAGCGGGTTCGCTGCAACTCGCATTTGAACAGCTGAAGCAGAAGCTAAAGGCGGAGGGGTTGTTTGAGGCCGCACGGAAGCGGCCACTGCCGGCATTTCCTCGGACGGTGGGCATCATCACCTCGCCGACGGGCGCGGTAATTCGCGACTTTCTGAATATTGTGGGGCGACGTCACTCCGGGCTGAATGTACTGGTGTGCGCTGCGTCCGTACAGGGCGATTCGGCAGCAGGCGACGTCGTGGCCGCTCTGGATTGCCTCAACGGGTCAGGGCTAGTCGACGTGATTGTGCTGGCGCGCGGCGGTGGATCGCTGGAGGACCTGGCGGCGTTCAACAGTGAGCGCGTGGCACGCGCGATCGCTGCATCGAAGTTGCCGGTGGTTTCGGCCATCGGACACGAGACGGACTTTACGATCGCCGATTTCGTGGCAGATCTCCGCGCGCCGACCCCGTCCGCCGCGGCGGAGTTGATCACAGAGGCGCAACACCGGATTGCCGAGCACATCGCAAGTATGTCGACACGGCTGGGACGCGCAGCGCATTTCCACCTGCTGCAGGGCCAACAGAGTATGAATCGCGTGCCGTTGAGCCGAGCAGAATCGCGCATGACAGCGATACTGCATCGGCTGGAGCAGCGTCTCGACGACCACACCCAGGGGCTGGAAGAGGCTTTGAACGCGAATCTTCGACGACTTCGGCGGCGTGTGGATGATTTGTGTGCGGCGGTGTTGCGGCACGATCCCCGCCAGAGGCTTGCGCACGCGCGTCAGCACTTTACGGCCGGCGGAGTCAGGTTGGATCGAGCGGTAGAGCGGAAGTTGCACGAGGAAAAGACGCGGCGGCAGGCGCTGGAAGCGCGGCTTTATTCGCTGTCGCCGCTGGCCGTGCTGGAACGTGGATACGCATTGGTGCTTGACGAGCGGGGAGTGCTGATTCGGTCCGCACAGCGAGTCATTCCCGGGGACCGCGTGTTTACACGAGTGAGCGACGGGACTTTTACTAGCCGGGTGGAATTATCCGGAACCGCAGGTGGAACGGCCGGACAGACAAATCAAGTGACAAAGCGAGCGAAATGACAACAGTAATTGAACGAAAGCTTTTTGGCACGGATGGTATTCGCGGAGTGGCGGGAAGTGCGCCTCTGGATGCAACCACGGTTTACGCCGCAGGCTTGGCGCTGGGGCACTCGTTGCCCAACATTGCAGCAGAACCACGCGTGCTGCTTGGGCGCGATACGCGCGAATCGAGCCCGTGGATTGCGGCGATGCTGGCCGCGGGATTGCGCAAAGCCGGCGCGGAGGTGGAGAGCGCCGGCGTGATCACAACGCCCGCGGTGGCGTTCCTGACGCGCACGCACGGTTTTGCCGCGGGCGTCGTGATTTCGGCCTCGCACAATCCATGGCGGGATAACGGCATCAAGCTGTTTGGCGCCGACGGCTTCAAGCTGCCGGACGCAGTGGAACTGGCGATGGAGGAAGAGATTCTGAACCACGCCAGGCTGGCTACCGCGCCCGATCCGGCCACCATGGCGCCGCTGGAAGATAACGCGGTGCTGCAGGCGGACTACGTTCAATTTTTGATCGATTGCGTGCCGGGACTGAACCTGAACGGGTTGCGGATTGTGGCGGATTGCGCGCATGGCGCGGCGGCGGCAATTGCTCCGGATTTGTTCTCTCGCCTGGGCGGCGAGGTGACGCTACTGAACATTGCTCCGGACGGCCGCAACATCAACGATCATTGCGGCGCGCTGCATCCGCAGTGGGTTGCAAACGAGGTGCAGCGGCGCGGCGCGGACCTGGGTGTCACGTTCGACGGGGATGCGGATCGCTGCATGCTATCTGGCGCGCATGGCAACGTGGTGAACGGTGACGCGATTCTGCTGATGGCGGCACGCGATTTGAAGCAACGCGGACTGCTGACCGACGACATGGTGGTGGCAACGACCATGTCGAATATGGGCCTCGAGGCCGCGCTGAAGCGGTCGGGAATTCGCATGCTGCGCGCGAGCGTCGGCGATCGCTACGTGCTGGAGCAGATGCAGAAACACAATGCCGCGCTGGGCGGAGAGCAGTCGGGGCACATCTTGTTTCCTCACCTGGCGACAACCGGCGATGGGCTGCTGACAGCACTGGTTGTTTTGGATCTGATCACGCGAACCGGAAAGAGCATCGACGAGCTCACTGCAGACCTTAAGGTGTTTCCGCAGGTGATTCTGAATGTGAAGGTGCGCGAGAAGAAGCCGCTGGAATCTATTCCGTCGGTTCGCGCGCGCATCCGCGCGGCTGAAGAAGAGTTGAAGGACTCGGGACGCGTGGTGATTCGCTATTCCGGCACAGAGGCGCTGGCGCGCGTGATGATTGAGGCCGAGAGTGAAGAAGCGATGCGCAGACACGCCGACGCGATTGCGAATGCGATTCGCGTTGAACTGGGAGCATAGTTTCATCAACCGACTGACCTACCTCCGGGGCAAAGACAAAGGCTGCCGAAGGTGGCGCACTCAGGCGATACGGATCATCCTCTGAGCACAGCGGGCTCGTGGCTCACTGCGGAAAGTTCCTCGAACAGATTGTCAGGCAACTTGAGAGTCGCGGCGGCCATGTTCTGTTCAAGATGCGTCACAGACGACGTTCCTGGAATCGGCAGAATGTTTTTGGCACGCTTGAGCAGCCACGCGAGCCCGACCTGCATGGGCGTGGCATTCAATTGCTTTGCCACCCGCTCGAGAGCTTCGTTGGCAAATCGCATCTGCGCCATGGGTGCCCACGGCATGAAGCCGATTCCGTTCTGCCGGCAGTAATCGACGATGAAGTCGGACTCGCGATCGGCGAAGCTGTAGCGATTCTGAACTGAGACAATGGGCACGATCTTGCGCGCGCGCTCCACATGTTCGCGGGTCACGTTGGACAACGCGACGTGGCGAATCTTGCCCTCTTCGCGCAATTTCGCAAGAGTCTCAATGGAGGCTTCGAACGAAACCGCGGGGTCGGGAATATGAAGCTGGTAGACATCGATGCGATCCAGGCGCAGGCGCTCGAGACTGCCTTCCAGCGCCCTGGTCAGATGCGCGGGGCTGGCGTTGTGCGTCCACTGGCCGGGGCCGGGGCGTTCCCATCCCCCTTTGGTGGCGATGACGAGGCCCGGAGGATACGGATAAAGCGCTTCGGCGATCAGTTCCTCCGAAACGTTGGGGCCATAGGAGTCCGCGGTGTCGATCAGGTTGACGCCAAGTTCAACCGCTTTCCGCAGAGTGGCAAGCGAGGCGGGCTTGTCAGCCGGCGGGCCCCAGATGCCCTTGCCGGTAATGCGCATAGCGCCGTAGCCGAGGCGGTTGACAACGAGATCGCCGCCGAGGAGAAATGTGCCCGCTGCCGCGGCAGGATTCGATTGCAGGGTGGTCATGCGTGACTCCATTCGATCGGTCAATGTCCCGAATCACGTGAGGAAGGAAAGATTCGCGGGTCCAGGACGGTTACTTCATCTTGGATGGTGTCCGGCGCGAAGGAGATTCGGAGTTTCCCATCGCTCGTGTGTGCTTCAACTACAGGTCGCGCCAGTTGGGACCGAAGCCAAGGTCGGCTACCAGCGGAACGGTGAGTTGGACAACGCCCTCCATCTCCGCGCGGACGAGTATATCGATTTCGTCTTTCTCGCCGTCCGGCACTTCGAAGAGCAGTTCGTCGTGAACCTGAAGAATCATGCGCGTCTTCAATTTGCGCTCCGCAATTTTGCGATCGAGCGCAATCATGGCCAGCTTGATGAGATCGGCTGCCGTCCCCTGAAGGGGCGTGTTCACTGCCGTGCGTTCGGCGAATCCGCGCGAGTTGGGATTGCGGCTTTCGATGTCGGGAATCGGCCGAATGCGCCCGAACAGTGTGCGCACACTGCCTTCGCGGCGGGTTGTTTCGAGCGTCTTTTCGATGAAAGCCTTTACTCCCTCGTAGCGCGCAAAGTAGCGATCGATGTAGGCGCGGGCTTCGGCCTGCGGAATGCCCAATTGTGCTGCAAGGCCAAACGGCGAGATGCCGTAGACGATGCCGAAGTTGACTGCTTTGGCGCGCGCGCGGGTCTCCTTGTCCATGGTGTCGGCAGGCACTCCGAAGACCTCGCTGGCAGTGAGGGTGTGAATGTCTTCATCGTTCTGATAGGCGCGCACCAGGAGCGGGTCGCCGCTGAAGTGCGCGAGCAGGCGCAGCTCGATTTGCGAGTAATCGGCGGAGAGCATCTGCGTGCCGGGCGCGGCGGTAAAGGCGGCGCGAATCTCGCGGCCCAACTCGGTTTTGATGGGGATGTTCTGCAGATTCGGATTGACGGACGAGAGGCGGCCGGTTGCCGTTGCCGCGGCCTGGAACGTCGTGTGAACGCGGGAGTCGGCGTCGGCCAGAAGCGGAAGCGCGTCGATGTAGTTCGATTTGAGCTTGGAGAGATGGCGATACTCGAGCACCAGGCGCGGCACTTCGTGCTTTTCGGCCAGCTGCTCCAGCACATCCTGCGCGGTGGAAATGGTTTTGCCCTTGCCGTACTTTACGGGGGCGGGCAGTCCCATATGCGTGAAGAGCACGACCCCGAGTTGCTTGGGTGAGTTGATGTTGAAGCGCTGCCCGGCAAGCTCGAAGATGCGTTCCCCGACGCGATCAATCTCGGCACCAAAGCGTGTGGAGAGACCGTTGAGAACCTGCTTGTCGATGCGGACTCCGGCCTGCTCCATGCGATAGAGGACCGGCGCGAGAGGCAGGTCGATGTCGGTGTAGACGCCGGTTACGTTGTGCTCTGCCACGTCGGCGCGAAGAACGGGAACGAGCGCGTTCACGATAACGGCGGCAGATGTGAGGGAAGCAGGCGGCGCGTGGCCGTGGCGCGCGGCCACATCGGCGATGGATTGGGCGGCATGCGTGGGGTTGAGCGCGTAGGAGAACAACATGGTGTCCTGAATGGGACCGCTGAAGCTCAATTCCCTGCGCGGCAAGCGCGTGCATGGCGGTTTTCACGTCGTGAACAGACTTGGGGACGCGCGCATCTTCGAGCAGGGATCGAAGTTCCGGTGTGATGGAGAGCGCGAGACCGACGCCGGGCTCCGCGGAGACGCCGAGCATGGAGCGATTCTGCTTCTCGGCCGCTTCGGCTACATCGAGAAGGCTAAGCGTTGAAGGCTGTTCGAGCTGGTCATCTGCTTCTTCCGTCGGAGGGGGAGCGGCGTCGAGGGCGAACGCGAACCCATTGGTGCGCGCAGCCGCGTAGAATGCGGCGATCTGCTCGGCGGTCGGCTCTTCGATCAGCTCAAATTTGACTCCATCCGCGGCCGGCGCGAGTTCCTTGAGCATGGAGGTGAACTCAAGCTCGGTGAACAGTTCGCGGCAGGCTTCGAGGTCGGGCGCCTGCGTTTCCATCGCGTGCAGGTCAAGCGCGATGGGGACGTTGCAATCGATGGTGACGAGTTCTTTGGAGAGCAGAACGGCGTCGCGGTTCTGCTGCAGCGACTCGCGATAGGTTTTGCGCTTGACCTCTTCGGCGCGATCGAGAACAGCTTCCAGGCTGCCGAATTCCACGATCAGATCGACGCTGCCCTTGTCGCCGATGCCGGGGGCGCCGGGGATATTGTCGATGGTGTCGCCGCGAAGCGCCATGACGTCGATGACCTTGTCGGGCGGTACGCCGAGGACCTCGGTAACCTTGGCGGCATCGAGAATGAGATTGTCTTTCTGCGGATTGAGGACCTTTACCCGCTCGTTGACGAGCTGCATCATGTCCTTGTCGCTCGGAGACGATGAAGACGTCGTGGCCCTGCTCGGAAGCGCGGCAGGAGAGCGTGCCGATGACGTCGTCGGCTTCGAAGCCCTCAGCCTCGAGGATCGGAATGTGGAAGGCTTCGAGGGAGCGGCGGATGTAGGGAATCTGGCGTCGCAGGTCCTCGGGCATGGCCTCGCGCTTCGCCTTGTAACCTTCATAGCTGATCTCTTCGAAGCACTGCGTCTTCGAGTTCCACTTGCGTAGCGAGCCGATGTCCTTGGCGCGGTCGTCGCGGAAGACCTTGCCGGTAACGTCAAAGACCGCGGCGAAATATTGCGGTGAGAAGTCCTGGCGCAGCTTCTTGATCATGTTGACGAACACGTAGATGGCCGCGGTGGGCAGGCCGGAGCGCGTGGACATGGGACGCGAGCGCTGCATGGCGTGGTAGGCGCGAAAGATGAACGACATGGTGTCGAGCAGGAAGACGGGAGGTGTGGTTTCGGCGGGCACGGTACCGAGTCTAACAGGGCTCACAGACCCGCTTCAGGGGTCAGGCCTATTGCAAAAACATGCAGTCGCCGTAACTGAAGAATCGGTAGCGTTGTTCGACGGCGTGGCGGTAGGCGGCGAGGGTGTGTTCGCGGCCGGCAAAGGCGCTCACCAGCATCAGCAGGCTGGATTGCGGCAGATGGAAGTTGGTGAGGAGAGCGTGCACCAGGCGGAAGTGGAAACCGGGGGAGATGAAGATTTCCGTGGTGCCGGAGTGGGGAGTAAGGAGCTCCCCGTTGGCAATGAGCGCGCAGTGTTCGAGAGTGCGGACTACTGTGGTTCCGACGGCAACGATGCGACGTTGCGCGGCGACGGCGCGGTTGAGAGCGTCTGCCGTCTCGGCGCTCAGCGTGTACCGCTCGCGATGGAGTCGAACCTCGTCGACGCGTTCGACACGCAGGGGCGCGAAGGTTCCCAGGCCGACATGCAGCGTGATACGCGCGATCTCGACGCCTCGACTCGCAATCGTCTCGAGAATTTGCGGTGTGAAGTGCAAGCCTGCCGTGGGTGCGGCGACGGAGCCTCGTTCCTGCGAATAAACGGTCTGATAGCGCTCGCGATCAGCGGATGCATCGTCACGGTGAATGTAGGGAGGCAGCGGGATGTGGCCGATGCGCTCGAGGGCTGCGAAGAAGTCATCGACGGGCTCAAAGCGCAACAGGCGATCGCCGAACTGGCCGCGTTCGACCACTTCGGCGCGGAGTTCGATGGCTCCCGTAGGCGACGGAAAGACAAGGATTTCGCCAATGGCAACCTTGCGGCCAGGACGGACCAGGGCGTGCCACTCGTTGTCGCCGGCCGGCTCCGTCAGCATGACTTCAATGCGGCCGGTGGGTTTTTCCTTCTCGCGGCGGAGCGTGCGGCGTGCGTAAAGGCGAGCAGGGATGACGCGGCTGTCGTTGAGGACGAGCAGGTCGCCGGGTTGCAATAGTGCTGGAAACTCCGAAAAGCTCGAATCGCGCAGCGCACCCGTGGCGCGATCGACCACCAGCATGCGGCTCGCACCGCGCTCTTCCGGTGGCTGTTGCGCAATCAACTCCTCGGGAAGATCGAAGTCGAAGTCGGAGACGCGCAGGGAGCGATCGGGATTTGCGCTCATGGCTGCGCCTGCTTTAAGATGCTCGAGGGCGCGAAGGCGGGCGCGTTCGATGGCGGCGTTCAGTTCGAGACGCACGGCTTCGAACTGGTCCGCAGGCAGATCAGCCGGTACGCGCGTGTAACGCACCCAGCTCACAATGATCCGCGTGAACGGCTTGGGAATAAGAAAACGATCCCACGAATTGACGACCCACGCCCGTTCCGGCTGCAGATGGAAAGCGCCGACTGGCGCGCCGGTGAGTTGCGCAAGCTTGATGGGGCCCATCTTGGTCTCGTAAATCGGGCCGCGCGGGCCGTCGGCGGTAAAGATCGCCGGTACGCCGCGCTCGAGTACGCGCTTCAATCCCAGCAAGCCTTCGCCTCCGGAGCGGGAGCTGGAACCGCGCACCGCGTCGAAGCCGAACAGGCGCAAGGTCCGCGTGATGAGCTCGCCGTCAAAGCTGCGGCTGATGAGAATGACCGCGTTCGTGTGGCGAAAGTAAAGCGCGCAGGGCAGCACGCATTGGTGCCAGAAACAGTAGATTTCTCCGCCTGTTTTCTGTCCGTAGACAACCGGCGAAACGCCCTCTTCGGCGATCACCTCGAAGCGCCAAGTTAGCCCTACGAGCCGCAGAAGCACCCAGACCATGCGGGGAACAATCGCCAGAACCATGCGCTGGCCAAGGGTAAATCTCTGGCTGGAATCGGCAGACACTCTAGTGATTCTAGCTGGTAGCTAGTAGCCTGTAGCTGAAAGCTACCGGCTACAGGCTACCGGCTACAGGGGCTTGTCAGCTGTAGCGAAGCCAGCGCACCAGTTCCGGCAGCGTCGCGCGCTTGCCGTACATCAGGATTCCGACGCGATAGAGGCGCGATGAGATCCACAGAACGATCCAGATGCTGACGATCATGATTGCGATGGAGACGCCGAACTGCCACAGTGGCGGCATCTGGGACCCCATGCGCAACATCATGATGATGGGCGCGGTGGCCGGGAACAGCGACGCGCCGATGGACCAGACCGAGTTGGGATCGTTGATGACCAGCCAGATGAGCGAGAAGCTGAGCCAGATGGGCAGCGCGGCCAGCGGCGTGTACATCTGCAGTTCCTGCTCGGTCTCGCAGGAGGCGGCGAGGCCGGCAAAGAGCGACGCATACAGCAGGTAGCCGAGGACAAAGTACACCGGGAAGAGAATTGCCTCAGCCCATGAGAAGTGTACGGCGAGCTGTCCGGAGAGCAGGGGACCGGCGAGCGCCGTACTGGCTAATCCTGCGCCGGCGACTACCCAGATCGCGATCTGCGTCAGGCCGACGGCGCCCACGCCGATGAGTTTGCCGGCGAGCAGGTCACTGGGTTTCGCCGTCGCGAGCATGACCTCAAAGATGCGCGAAGTCTTCTCCTGAATGATGGAACGCGCCACGTTCATGCCGTAGATCATGGTGGTCATGGAGAGCAGCAGGGCCATGATGTAGCCCTTCATGTAGGAACCAATGCCGCTGCTCTTCACTTCCTTGCCCTGCTTGTCCAGCTGCAGGGTTTGAATGCTTACGTCTTTGAGTAGAGCATCCACGTCGGCCTGGCTCATGCCGCGAGCGGCCATGCGCTCGACTGCAATGGCGTGATTAAGGGCGGACCCGAGCCGTGCGGAGATGACGATGTCGCCGGACGACTGCGAGGTGTAGGTGGCACTGGGAGTGCCCTTGGCTGTATCAATCCACAACAGACCATCGACAGTCTTTGACTGCACCTTTTCGATAAGGGCGGCTCGGTCGGCGGCGGTAGCGGGCGCCACCACGTCAACGGTTGTCTTGGCGTCCTTGTCCTTTTGCATCTCGTCGCGGACCGCGTTGGCCAGCCCGGGCGAAGACGCGGCGATGACCACGTGCTTCCCGACTCCGGATCCGCGTCCGGAAAGATAGGCTATGCCGATGATGATGGCGAAGAGCAGTGGAACGAGAATCGTGGATACGCGAAACGCGCGGCCCCGTATCTGCTCGAGGTATTCGCGCCTGGCTACCAGCAACAGGTTACGCATCGGCCTTCCCTCCCACGGTCTGAATAAAGATCTCTTCGAGCGAAGGCTCGACCAGTTCGAAGCGATAGATGGTGGCCACAGCAGCCGCTTCGTGCAGCAGCTTTTGCGCGTCGCCGTGCGGTTGCAGGCGAATCTCGGCGTGGCCTGAGAAGTTCTTGGCCTCCGCAATCTCCGCGCTGTTCAAAAAGCTTGCGTCGCCATCGAATTCCACGATCACCCGGTTGCGCTCGTAGCGCGATTTGATCTCGCGCATCTTGCCTTCCAGAACGGCCGCGCCCTTGTTCACCAGGCAGATCGAATCGCAGAGCTTCTCCACCTGGTCCATGCGGTGCGTGGAAAACAGGATGGCCTTGCCCTGGTCCTTCAATTCAAGAAGCGTGCGCTCCAGCAGCGTTGCGTTCACCGGGTCGAGGCCCGAGAATGGCTCGTCCATCACAATCAGCCCGGGATCGTGCAACAGCGCGGAGATGAACTGAATCTTCTGCTGCATGCCTTTGGAGAGCTCTTCCGTCTTTTTCTGCAGGGAGTCGGCGATCTCCAGCCGCTTGGCCCAGGCAATGGCGCGTTTGCGGGCTTCTTCCGCGTCGAGTCCGTGAAGTTCGCCGAAGAACACCAACTGGTCGATCACCTTCATTTTTTTGTAGAGGCCGCGCTCTTCAGGCAGGTAGCCCACGCGCTCCAGGCTCTGGCGCTCAAATGGCTTTCCGAAGAGGCTCACCTGGCCTGAGTCGGGCATGGTGATGCCCATCATCATACGAATCGAGCTGGTCTTCCCTGCCCCGTTAGGCCCGAGCAGTCCGAACATTTGGCCTGCCTCAATAGAGAGGCTAAGCTTGTTGACGGCCAACTTGTTCTCGTAGGCCTTGGTCACTCCCGCGAGTTCGACAACTGGCATGCTTTCTCCCGGAGCACGGTCTGCGTGCTCGTTCTCAGTCTTCGGGGGGGACGAACATGAGAAGTTTAGCAAACATCCGGTAAACACAGCGTGACGTGATGATTGATACGCGCGGGAAAGACTGGAAGTTCCTCGCGCGGGTCCGAGCCGGCCGTGCTGTCGGCGTCTTCAAGCGAGCTTCATCTCGTCCGGATTCCAACCCACAACCTGGCCGCGTTCGATGCTCAGGTTGGAGAGCAGGGCTGCTCCCGCGGCACGGTATCCGAACACCGCATCTTCAACCACCGGCTGTCGCGAGCGAACCGAAGCAAAAAAGTTCCGGAAGTGATCGACGCTGTCGGAGTAGCCCTTGGGCGTCACGAACTTTTCCGTTCCGGCCAGTTCTTCCTTCCCGGATTGACGCGGATACTTCTTGTCGTACTCCGCGATAATCTGCTTCTGCATGGCCTCGGGGAAGGTGCTGATCGTGT
Organism: uncultured Acidobacteriota bacterium; assembly: GCA_963744185.1. Classification (GTDB taxonomy): domain Bacteria; phylum Acidobacteriota; class Terriglobia; order Terriglobales; family Acidobacteriaceae; genus Telmatobacter. The sequence continues at coordinate 595,610 of CAVUSR010000010.1, forward strand.
AACCGGGCGCGGTTTCCCGGGGAACGCGAGTCAGGGTGAGGCCGGTCCAGCCGATCTCAAAGCTACCTTCCGATCCGGTAAATACCAGGCTTTCACTCTCCTCGCCGCCGTCCACAAAGTTGACGTGCAGGCTGAGATTGAACCCTTCGCGGTAGTCGAACAGGCCGAGCACCACGTCAAATGCGTCGCGGCCGTCGTTCCAGTAGCGAATGGCTCCGGTCGCCATACCGCGCGTGGGCCCGTGCGACCCGGTGATGAAATGCGTGCCTGAGAACAGGTGGACGAACAAATCGCCGGCCACTCCGCTGCCGTAGGCTTTCCACTTGCGCCATTGGAAAAACTGCTCGGCGCTGAAAGGGATTTTCGGTGCGGTGCCCAGGAAGCGCGGCCAGTCGCAGGTTTCCGGCGAGGCATCCGGCGGCACCGTGTAGTTCCACGCGCCCATCGAGGAGTTGCGGTCCCAATAGGCGGTCACCATGTTGAGCTTGCCGATGGCGCCCGAGGCGAGCAACTCCTTTGCCTTCGCATACACGATGGAGCTGACGCGCTGGCTGCCGATCTGCAGGATGCGCTTGGTCGACCGCGCCGTTTCAATCATCTCCGGACCATCGGAGTAAAGGTGGATCATCGGCTTCTCACAGTAGACATCCTTGCCGGCTTTCATGGCGTCGATGGATGCCTGCTTGTGCCAGTGGTCGGGGGTGCCAATGATCACAGCGTCAATGTCTTTGCGGGCGAGAATCTCGTTGTAGTCGCGGGTGGTGAAGACGTCATCTCCCCAAAGCTCCTTGCTACGCGCCAGGCGGCCGTCATAGCAGTCGGCCACGGCCACCAGCTTGACGCCGGGCACCTCGAGCGCAGCCTTGGTGTCTCCCATGCCCTGGCCACCGGCCCCGATCAGTGCAATCTGGATGTGATCGTTGGCGGCTACCGGGGCCGCCTGCGCCTGTTCCAGTTCGGATTCCGATGCGGCGAGAAGATGCACGCCCGGCATCAGCGCAGCAGCCGACGTTGCTCCCGCTGCGCGCAAAAAGTTCCTGCGATTCCACATATTTATGAGGCCCTCCAACAATGAAGAATTTGCCGTAGATAACGATACAGCAGGGATCCGGACCAAGACGGTCAGGGATCACAGACACTCGCCTGAGAAGTCGCAGTACGATGAGGGCGTAATCGAGGAATCACATGAAAGCTGCGCGAATCGTATTCATAGCTACGATGACTCTGGTGCTGGTTGGCCTGGGTGCGGTGGCACTGGTGTCCGGGTGGGTTCAAGCCCACACGTTTTATCCCAGTCCACAAAATGAGAGCGCATTCCTCAAGAGCTATTCCCCGCAACCGGTGGTGGACCAGTTCAAGTGCACAGACTGTTTCGCCCAGGCCCTCGGCGGGACCAGCGCTGCAGCCGGACGGGAATTTGTCAGGCGCACGGTCAATTACGACTGGACCTTCGCGCTTCGGCAGGAGCAGCAGCTGGACCTGATGACCGCCCTGCGCACGGACTTGCTGGAGCGCCTCAACGCAAACGGGGCACAAGTGCTGCGCCAGACCGCCAATGCGCACGAAGGTTTCCGCCTCGAGTATTCGTGCGGCAAAAACGTGGGAATAATCTCCATTCTTCCCGTTGATATATTGCAACCGAAAGGGGCTGGGAAGCTGAAACCAAAGCTGGAGCAGGTCACGCTCCACATCGTCATCGATGAGAGGTGGTATCCCCAGAGGACTGCCGCCCTTGAAGCCTCCATACGGCTAACTCCCTGATCCCCGTTCGCCCTCCCTTATGATTCCCATAGAGATGGTGGGCAAAGACAATGCAAATGGTCAAAAAGGCACGGCCTTGGAAGGCGAACAAGTCCTTCCGAACCCGTGCGCAATTACTTGTAGCGATCGGAATCTTGCTGGGAGCAGTTTCAGTCTGGGCACACCACGGGCTGGCTGCCTTCGACACCACGCATACCGTCAGGATGGAAGGCACCGTAACAGAGTTCCAATGGATCAACCCCCACGCCTTCATCTTTGCCGACTTGACCGATGACAAGGGCAAGAAAGCCAACTGGCGCCTCGAACTGGGCAGCTTGGGCATGTTGAGCAAGTACGGCGGCTGGACCTCGACCACCGTGAAGCGTGGAGACCCGATCCGGGTGCAGGGCTTTCTGGCCAAGGACGGATCGCATTACCTGTCGGTGGGAAGGGTGTGGCTCACCGGCGGACGATCTCTTGAGGGCAAGCCGTAGTGACGGCCGAGCGTCCCCGAAGTCTTCAAATGGGTTGAACAGACGCCCGTGGGCACCGCAGATTCGCGAGTCCCTCTGGGGTTTCCCGGCAATCGAAACCGTGCATCTATTGGGAATGGCAGTACTTGTGTCCGCAATCACCGCGGTGGATTTGCGCCTGATGGGAGTGGCATTTCGCGGGGTACGGGTGTCGGAAGTGGCGCGGAAGCTGTTTCCCTGGGCCTGGGCCGGGTTTGCCGTCCAGGTGACGACCGGTGGTTTGCTGTTCTCGTCGGAGGCCACGAAGATGGTCGTCAATCCGGCATTTCGCTTGAAGATGCTCCTGATCGGGCTGGCCGGCGTTCATGCGTTGGCGTTCCGCTGGATTGCTTGCAACGACATGCCCGCGTGGGATGCAGGCAGCCCGACGCCGCTGCGGGGCAAGATCGCCGGTTTGATCTCGCTTTCCTTGTGGATCGGGGTGGTCGCCGCTGGACGTTGGATCGGCTTTATCTGACGTCGTAGGGCCTGCCAATCTGAAATTCTTCAGCCCAGCGAGAGTTGATGACACTGCAACCGTTTGCGGCAGATCGTGCGTGAAGTTGGAAAAGTGCGGCAAATTACGTTTAAAAGACGACGTGAACATCTAAAGGTGACGTAGCTCACACCCCGGTCTCCATTGAGGTGGGAAGATACCCGTTATGAATCTCGATTCCTCAGCCTTCGTTGCCGACCAGGAGTTGATTCGGGCCCTGCGCGAGCGGGCGAGGATCGTGGACTGCAGCTTCGACCAGGTGCTTTTCCACCAGGGAGACGAACCGACCGGTCTCTACATTGTTCACGGCGGTGAAGTCATTATGACCATGGAATCGCTTGCCGGGGATGAGGTCGTTTCGATGCGGGCCGACCCGGGGTCCCTGCTCGGCCTGCCCGGACTTATAGGCAACACCGGGTATTCGCTGTCAGCGTGGGCAAAGGCCGGCGCGGAGATCAGCTTTGTTTCGCGCGACGACTTCTCGAGCGTCATGCAAAGCGGACCCAACCTGGCGATGCTGATTTTGCGGGTGCTGGCGAAAGAGGTGCGATCAGCGCGGATGGCGATCACGCGACGGTGACCCACCCCCCTCCCCCCCTATTTTCTCCTTTTATTCGCTCAGTGGACACCTCCAAGGTCTAGTAGCATTCAACTGTGCCCGGACTTGAAACCCAGGTGATGTACGTGCGCGGCGTGGGGCCGCGCGTGGCGGAAATGCTCGCAGAAAAAGGCATTTCTACCGCCGAAGACCTCCTGTACCACTTACCGTTCCGATACGAAGATCGACAGAATCCCCGCAGCCTGGATGAGTTGAAACCGGGGGAGATGGCAAGCGTGATTGCTGAAGTGCGAGGCGCTGCCCTGCTTCGCACCCGGCGCATGCCTCTCTTCGAATTGACCCTGGGCCAAGGTCGCCTTGCGATGAAGTGCCTGTGGTTCAACGGCAGCTACCTGGAGGGGAAGTTCCACGCGGGACAGTCGGTTGCGGTGTTCGGCAAGGTCGAGCCGTCGCGCTCGACGAGCAATCTGAAGATGATCCAGCCCCAGTTTGAAATCCTTCCCGACGCCAGCGACGACGCCGAAACGCGGCTGCTGGAGGTGGGACGGATCACACCGGTGTACGAGTCGCTGGGAGGATCGCGGCTGGCCTCGCGCTGGCAGCGGAAGGTGATTTTCCACCTGCTGGAAGGTGTGCGTGGCGCGGTGCCGGAGTGCCTGCCGGCGGCGATGGTGGAGCGGCTGGGATTGCCGGATCGCGAAACCGCGCTGTTCCAGGTTCATTTTCCGCCGGAAGGCACTCGGATGGCGCAGTTGCAAGGATGGTCGACGATAGCGCACCGGCGGCTGATCTTCGAGGAGCTGTTCTTTCTGGAACTGGGGCTGGAACTGAAGCGGCGCAGGGTGCGAGAGCGGGCAGGAATCGGCTTTGCAACCACGGACAAGGTGCGGGAAGCCATTCGCGAGGTTCTGCCGTTTCATCCGACCGCGGCCCAGAAGCGGACCCTGGGCGAGATTGTTGGGGACATGCGGCAGCCAAACCCCATGCGGCGGCTGCTGCAGGGCGATGTGGGATCGGGAAAGACGATTGTGGCACTGCAGGCGATGCTGGTGGCGATGGAGAATGGCTACCAGGCGGCGCTGATGGCGCCCACGGAGATTCTGGCCACGCAGCATTACCTGGCGGCCCGCAAGCTCCTGGAGCGGTCGAGTCGGAAATACCGGATCGTGCTGCTGACGGGGTCGCTGGACGAGGATCGCAAGCGGACCAATCGCGGGCTGATCAACCGGGGAGAGGCGCACCTGGTGATCGGGACGCATGCCCTGATCGAGGAAAAAGTGGAGTTTGACCGGCTCGGATTGGTGGTGGTGGATGAGCAGCACCGGTTCGGTGTGATGCAGAGGTTTCGGCTGATGAAGAAGCCCAATCAGGCGGAGCCGGATGTGCTGGTAATGACGGCGACGCCAATCCCGCGAACGCTGGCGCTTTCTCTTTATGGCGACCTGGACGTGAGCGTGCTGGATGAGTTGCCTCCCGGGCGAACCCCGATTGTGACGCGGCGGGTTCCCGGGCGAGCGGGCGGACGACGTGTGGGATTTCGTGCGCAAGCAAGTTGGACTGGGACGGCAGGCGTACATCGTGTACCCGGTGATTGAAGGTTCGAAGGACGACCAGCCGGAACTGGACTTTTCGCAGGACGATGCGGCCGCGGCTGCAGATAAAGCGCTTGCCCCTTCAAAGGCGGCAGCGCCTGTCCGGGCGAAGAAGGGCCGGGCTGGAGACTTGTTTCCCAAGGGGGCGCAGGAGGCAAATCCGCAGGCAAAGTCGGGTCTCAAGTCGGCTGTGGAGATGCACGAGAAGTTGCGCATGGGACCGCTTGCAGGGTTGCGGGTAGGGCTACTGCACGGCCGGCTGGATGCGGATGAGAAGGAAGTGATCATGCGGCGATTCCAGCGCGGCGAGATCGATGTGCTGGTGGCAACCACTGTGATCGAAGTGGGTGTCGACGTGCCGAACGCAACGGTGATGGTAGTGGAGCACGCGGAACGATTTGGGCTGGCGCAGCTGCATCAATTGCGCGGACGGGTGGGCCGCGGGGCGGCGAAAAGCTACTGCATCCTGATAACAGGCGAGCGGGTTTCCGATCAGGGCGAGGAGCGGCTCAACGCGATGGTCCGCACACAGGATGGATTCGAGCTGGCGGAGCTGGATCTGCAAATGAGGGGTCCTGGCGAGTTTTTCGGGACCCGGCAGGCGGGATTGCCGGATTTTCGGGTTGCGAACCTGCTGCGGGACCGGGAGATTTTGGAGCTTGCGAAGGTTGAGGCGGCCCGGTTCGCCAACGCGCCTGCTGGCGAAGGGGAAGGAACCGAGGCTGAGCGGACCCGGGTCTGGGCGCGGCTCAAAGAAGCGTGGCAACGGCGGTATGGCTTGGTGGAGGCAGGATGAACGGTGGCTTGGAGCCAACGGGCCCTCTCGCCCCGTCGAAGGATCAAGCTGGTTGGGTTCGAGCGGAACGGGACGAGGCCTCCGCGGGAAACGTCTGGATCTCCAGGTCGATGCTGGCGATCTCGTCGCCACACTCCTGATGGTGATTGCGGGTGCATTGGCAAAGTTCGGTGAAGCGGATATGGCCGCTTTGGCTGAGCTCGATTCCCGTGGCGATAAGGACGCTATAGACGTCGATGCAGGCTTGGCGCTCGAATTCGAACAGCATGTTGACGATGCCGGTGTCGGTGGCTCCGCGGCTCAGCACCCATCCGCCACAACCCATAATGGCTCCGGTAAGGGTACGCACCAGGCGCGAGGGTTCGATGACCGACACGGCCTTCATTTCGAGAGCCCAGGGTATAGCTGGCAACCTTGCCGAGTCGCGTTGTGACACTTTGTAGCTCACCTCCGCATTATCGGTACGCGGTGTTGAAATATAAGCGCTGTTCAGGAGTCGAACGTTGTTTGACCGGGTTTGGAACAGGTGGTCGCCCACGCGCCCGCTGTAAACGTAAACAAACTTTCGCTGGTAATTAGGTTGTCGAGTCCTGGCGAAAGGCTGCTTCGCGCTTCAAGAAAAATTGCATGATGTACGTTGATAAAAGCCATGATTGTGGGAACCGGAATTGATCTGGTGGAAATCGAACGGGTTCAGCGGTCGATAGAGCGCTATGGCGAAAGATTTCTGAACCGCGTCTACACGGCGGAAGAGAGAGCCTACTGCCAGCGGAAACGAAAATTCGCGGAAAGCTTCGCGGCACGATTCGCGGCGAAGGAAGCCGGCGCGAAAGCACTGGGCACGGGCATCAATCACGGCGTGACCTGGCTGGAGATTGAGGTGGTGCGCGAACCGGGCGGCCGTCCCGCAATCGTCTTCCATGGCAGGGCACGGGAGCGGGCGGAGCGGCTTGGAATGCGGTCGGCGGCACTTTCGCTGACGCATACCGGGAGCCTGGCGATGGCGAGCGTCGTGCTTGAGGACGAGAGTTGACAAGAACGATGTCTGCTATCCTCAAGGCAATGCGGTAAGTTCAACCATTCTCAGGAAATTTGCGTCGCGGGATTGGGTAACTATTTGGCCCTGTGGCGACCTCGATTGACCCTCTTCTTGCGCCGGGCGATCGCTGGGAATGCGGAAGACGAACCGCCAGGGGAGCATCGTGCCAAGCCGCAAAGAGATTCAATGGTCACAATTGAAAGTGGGCATCCTGGTTCTGGTGGCGGTGGCCGTATTAATCGGCCTGATCTTTCTGATGTCCGGATCGACTGGCGGCCTGTTCGCGCGCAAATTGACGATGCGATCGTATTTCCAGAATGCATCGGGGCTGAAGGGTGGAGCGCCCGTCACGCTAGAGGGCGTAACGATCGGCAACGTGACGCGCATCCGCATTGTGCCGGCGCGGAACCCAACGCCTGTAGAAGTGACGATGCAGGTGGGAGAGAAATCCATTTATGCTCTCCACTCCGACTCCACGACTTCGATTGCGCAAGCCGGAGTGCTTGGCGACAGCTATGTGGATATTTCCTCGGAGCATGCGCAAGGCCCCGAACCGGCGAACAATTCCGAACTTGCGGCCCGCAATGTACCCAGCATTCAGCAGGTGGTGGACACCAGCCAGGATACGTTACAGAAGGCCTCCCTGGTGATGACGAAGGTGAACACGCTGCTCGATACGGTGAACTCGAAGCGGGGTACGGCGGGCCTGTTCCTGAATGATCCGCAGTTGTACACCAAAGCCCAGAAGCTGCTTGGCAATCTCGAGACGATCACGCAGGGTCTGGGAGCGGGCAATGGCACGCTTGGCAAGCTGCTGACCGATGACACCATGTACACGAAACTGAATGCCACCGTGGACAGGCTGAACGCGATATCCGAGTCGCTGGCGGCGGGTCACGGGTCGGCCGGCAAACTTCTGCACGACGAGACCCTCTACAACAACTTGAATGCCGCCGTGGAGAACACAAACAAGCTTCTGGAGGGCATCAACTCGGGCAAGGGAGCGCTTGGGAAGCTCTCCCAGGATCCGGCGTTTGCGCAGAAGATGGATGACACAATCACCAGCCTCGACACGTTGCTGAAAGGCATCAACGAGGGCAAGGGGACGCTGGGCCAGTTTGCTGTGAATCGCTCGCTGTACGACCACGTCGACGCGACCATGGACCAGGCGCAGGGGCTTGTTAAAGACATCCGCGGGAATCCCAAGAAGTACCTTGTCATTCACTTGAAAATCTTCTGACGACAGTGGTCAGAGATGGGTGATCAGCGGTCAGCGAGCGGTTTGAGGAACTGCGGGGCTGCTGGAAGCGTAATCAGGAACATCGGAGGTTTCCCTTGCGTTCGACTGCTCCTAAAGCGGTAGGCGCGTGCCTGCTTGCCGGACTTGCTTCCCTGCCCTTTCTCATGCATCCGGCGAAAGGTGTGAGCGCGGCGGCCGCCGGCATGCCGGCTTATGCGACGAACGGCGACCTGCTTCCGCCGACGAAATATCGCGAGTGGGTGTATCTGTCGTCGGGGATCGACATGAGCTATAGCCCCAGGGCGGACATGGCGGACCATTCGATGTTCGACAATGTCTTTGTGAATCCAGAGGCATACCGGGGTTTCCTGGCGAAGGGAACGTGGCCGGACAAGACGGTGATGGTGCTGGAGGTGCGCGAGGCGCGCACCAAGGGATCGATCAACCAGCGCGGACACTTTCAGGGCACTGACCTGATGGGACTGGAAGTGCATGTAAAGGATGAGGCGCGCTTTCCCGGCAAATGGGCGTTCTTCGAATTCGATTCGCTGGCGAAAAACGGGACGTTGATTCCGCAGGGAGCGCCGTGCTACACGTGCCACGCGGCGCATGCGGCGGTGGACACGACATTTGTTCAGTTCTACCCAACCCTTATTCCCACTGCGCAGGAGAAAAAGACGCTAAGTGAAGCGTTTGTTAAGGAAGAGACGGCGAACGCGGGAAAGTAGCTCTGTTCTATTGAACCGGGCCGCGGAAGACTTGCCAGAATTCGACGAATCCCTTGAGGCGCACGACCTGGAAGAAATCGCTGGCGACGAAGTAAAAGACTGAGACGATAATCCACTCCAGGTGCAGCGCGCCGGCTCCGACCTCTTCACTGAAGGGGATGAGCACGGAGGAGAAGACCATTGCGACCACCAGCAGGGCAAGCTTGACGATGCCCATGACCAGGTTGATTTCAACCAGCTTGCTGGTGAAGGGCTTTCCGAGCCTGAGGCTTCGCGCGAGGGCGGCGGTTGGGCTGCAGTTCTCGAGCAGAACCAGCAGGGGAGCGATGGAGACGGCCCAGCTGACGAGAGCCCACAGGGTAAAGAAGCCCAGGGTCAGGAAGATGACCCACATCATGTAGCCCACCAGATCTGGCTCTTCGCCGGTGCCAATGTGGGTGGCGGCGGCCCATCCGACCGAGCGGAACCACGCCCAGGCAGTCAGCGCAAGGACCGCGAGCCAGGCGGCCTGTAGCGCGATCAGTGCGATGGGGCGGAACGGCACGCGCGGATCCATCCGTCTCAGCACAAGATTGCGGCCGACGGCGGAGAGCACAATCCAGGCGACGGCGGCAATCGGCCCGAGCCACACCAGGACGCTGACCACATGGGGGCGGTACATGTCCCAGGCGGCAGCAAGCTTGATCGAGGAAATCCAAGGGTTGGACGGGTCGAGGGTGTTGAGGCCGGTGGATTCGGGGGGTAAATCCGCCAGAATGTGCTGCGCCTGGATCCAGCAAACGACGAGGAGCGGAGCGCCAAAGAGCCAGCGCCATGCTACTTCCAGCGCGGTGAGCGAGGGACGAGTGAAGACCCAGCCCATTTGTCCGACAACGGACTGGGTGCCGCGCAAACGCCCGGGCCTCATGCTACTTGACGACAAGATTCACCGTTTTACCTGGAACCACGATGACTTTAGCGAGGGTTTTGCCCGCGATGCGGCTCTGAATCTTCTGGTCAGAAAGTGCGGCCGCCTCAATCACGCTGGGGGCAGAGCCGGCGGGCACGCGGACCACGGCTGCCAGCTTGCCGTTGATCTGCACGGGGATTTCGAGTTCGTCCTCGCGCGCGAGGTCTGGATTGCTGGGCGGCCAGGGAGCGCGCAGGATCGCGCCTTCGCCGCCCAGTTCCTCCCAGAGTTCCGCGGCGAGAAAAGGCGCGAAAGGCGCGAGCATCAGGGTCAAGCTCGTGAGTAATTCCCACATTACGGGAGGTGGAACTTCACCGGCGGCGAGTTGCGCGTCCGCGCCCTGAACTTCGTTGACGAACTCCATGATGGCAGCGACGGAGGTGTTGAAGTGCCAGCGGCCTTCAAAGTCGCGGGTGATTTTGGCGATGGTTTGATGGAGCTTGCGGAGCAGTTTGAGGGACGGTCCGGACGGAGCTTCTGTGGCGCCGCCGTTGGCAGCACGGGCTGTCGCTCCGTACTTCATGACAAGGCGATACACGCGGGCGAGAAAGCGGCTGACGCCGGCGACGCCGTCCTCCTGCCAATCGAGGTCGCGATCGGGCGGGGCGGCAAAGAGAGCGTACATGCGGGCGGAGTCGGCGCCGTAGCGGGCTATCATGTCGTCGGGCGAGACCACGTTGCCCTTGTTTTTGGACATTTTGGCGCCATCCTTGAGCACCATACCCTGCGTGAAGAGGCGGCTGACCGGCTCATCGTTGGTAATCAGGCCGAGGTCGCGCATCACCCGCGTCCAGAAGCGCGAATAGATGAGGTGCAGGATGGCGTGCTCGACACCGCCGATGTACTGGTCGATGGGGAACCAGTGCTGCGCGATCGCGGAATCGAACGGCGCGGTCGAGTTGTGGGCGTCGGTATAGCGGTAGAAGTACCAGCTCGAGTCGACGAAGGTGTCCATGGTGTCGGTCTCGCGCCTGGCGGGACCGTCGCATTTGGGGCAGGTGACATTGACGAAGGCCGGAATGCGGGCCAGCGGCGAGCCGCCTTGCTGCGTGATCTCGACCTGGTCGGGAAGAAGGACGGGAAGCTGATCGTCGGGGACCGGCACGATGCCATCGTGTTCGCAGTAAATCATGGGGATGGGCGTGCCCCAGTAACGCTGACGGCTCACGCCCCAATCCTTCAGGCGGAAGGTAACCGTGGCTTCGCCGAAACCCTTCTCCGCAGCGATTTGCTGGAGCTTTCGTTGCGCGTCGCGGCAGCCAAGCCCGGTGAACTCGCCCGAGTTGATGAGGACGCCGTCTTCGTCGACGTAGGGAAGAGCCGGCTCTTCGGCCGCAGGATCTGCGGGTGCGATGACACGCCGGACTGGAATTGCGTACTTGGTGGCAAACTCGAAGTCGCGCTCGTCGTGGCCGGGCACGCTCATGATGGCGCCCGTGCCGTAGTCGGAGAGCACGTAGTTGGCCACCCAGATGGGAACGAGTTCGCCGCTGTAAGGATTGATGGCGAAGTGGCCGGTAGGAACGCCATGCTTCTCGATCGCGCCCACGTCGCCGGCTTCGCGCGCAAGTTTCTGCTCCTCGAGAAGTTTTGCCACCTGCTGCTTCAAACCCGAGTCTGCCGCCGCCAGGGCGACGACGAGCGTGTGTTCGGGCGCGAGTTGGACGCTGGTCGCGCCGAAGATGGTGTCGATCCGCGTGGTGAAGACGCGGATTTTTTCAGGGCGGTTCTCGACCCCGAACTCGACTTCGGTTCCCTCGCTGCGGCCGATCCAGTTGCGCTGCATGGTGCGGACTTTTTCGGGCCATCCGTCGAGTTTGTCGAGGCCGTCGAGCAGTTCCTGCGCGTACGCGGTGATGCGGAAGAACCACTGCTCGAGGTCGCGCTGTTCGACGAGGGTGTCCTCATGGCGCCAGCAGCGGCCGTCGATCACCTGCTCATTGGCGAGGACCGTGCAGCATTCGGGACACCAGTTCACCTTGCTCTTTTTGCGGTAGACGAGCCCCCGCTCGTACATGCGCAGGAAGAACCATTGGTTCCAGCGGTAGTAGTCAGGCAGGCAGGTGGTAACTTCCGTGGCCCAGTCAAAGCCCATCCCCAGGCGCCCAAACTGACGCTTCATGCCGGCGATGTTCGAGAGGGTCCACTCGCGCGGCGGGGTGTGATTTTTGAGCGCGGCGTTCTCAGCGGGCAGGCCGAAGGCATCCCAGCCCATGGGGTGGAGTACGTTGTAGCCCCGCATCCACATGTGGCGCGCAAGGGCATCGCCGATGGCGTAATTGCGCACGTGGCCCATGTGCAGCTGGCCACTCGGATAGGGCAGCATCTCCAGCACGTAGTACTTCGGCTTGCCGCTGGTGATGGGATCGGCAGCGTAGAGAGTGGGGTCCGCGGCCCAGCGATGCTGCCATTTCGGTTCAATTGTGGCCGGGTCGTACTTGAGTTCTTTGTCTTCCGCCATAACCTTTTAGTGTAACGGACAGACAAGCGCGCCGCCGCGCTGGAGCATACCGCGCTCAATCGAGGGAGGATTCAACCGCACTCTTTGAAGGGTGGTCGAGAGCTTCTATTGCCACGGCGTGCCGGATTCCGGACAGGCTACCTGGTGCATCTCTTCGACCTCAATTTTGTAGTCATCGGGTGGCTGGAAGGTGGAGAGTGGCGGTTCGCTTAGATCGAGGTTCACAACTTCCGTGGTTGACTTGCCGGACTGCGGGTTTTCGTGGATCGAGCGAAGCGGGAAGCTAAAGCCAGGAGCCATCCAGCTTTCGATGGTGCGAACGAGCTGTTTGTCATTACCGATCTGGCCGACCGGGATGACGGTTGTCAGCCTTTGGCCGCGTGCTTCCACGCCTAGGATCGTTGTGGTCCCGAGGTCTTCAGTTGCGGGAGTCGGATGGGTGGGGTGAGGGATGGAAGCGGCATTCGAAGCCGATCCGGTCCCGGCCCCTATTCCGCCGTTGGGAGCAATTGAAGCATTGCCGGCGCCATAACTCATATGCAGCTGTCCCGATTGCGACGCCCAGCAACCGTGCCGCTGATCCTGGGACGGCAGCTTGATGACGTGGGCCACTTTCGATTGTGAATTCCAGGTGGTCTGCGTACCCTCAACAGGGTCATCCACGTGCGCATTCGTGACGGATGTCTGCTGATCTCCCCTGGGGATCGTCCGAGTGGATGAGAAAAGCTCGCGGTTCTGCGAGTCCGAGGCACGGATTTCCGAGCTCTCTGTTGTGATGGTCGTTCCGTCTGCCAGAACCTGCACGCGAGTGGTCTTTAGTTCGGCAGTGTAGGACTGGTGCACGATGGGCTGGTGTGCGCACGGTGCATCCTTGCAATTCACCCCAGACGAGGCGGTCGAGAGCTGGCTGAAAGCGGGCACTCCAAGAAGCGCCAAGACAACGACGATGGAAGAGCGGCTGAGGCAGGCGCGCATGAGTCATCCTCCCCAAAAAAGAGACCGATGGCGGTACTATCTTACGCCGAATTCAATCGGTGATGACGAAGTTTTCGGCTGGACGGCACGACCCTTCGGCCCTTCGTTGCTAAGGGACCTACCGCACGAGACTCTTCAGGGCGCGCACGTTCCGCTCCTCATCCCCTTCTTCGTCTACGGGGGTCTCGGCGATAAAGGCAGTGTGGGCGAAGCGGGGGTCGTTGAGCAGGCGACGGAACGGCTCGTTGCCGATCGTTCCCTGTCCGATGTGCTCATGGCGGTCGAGCTTCGATCCGCGCGCAGCCTTGGCATCGTTGCAATGCCACACGCGAACCGACTCGAAGCCAACCGTGGAAGCAATCTGCTGCATGGTCTCCTTGTATCCGTCCTCGCTGACGATGTCGTATCCCGAGACGTGGGTGTGACAAGTATCCAGGCACACCCCAACGGGGGCGTGGTTTCGCAGCAATGCCACCAGCTCGGCCACCTGGTCGAAGCTGCCTCCCAGGGAGCACTCTGCGCCCGCGGTGTTCTCAATGAGAATGCTGAAACCGGTTCCCTGCCACGGCAGCCCGCCGATGGCTCGTTCGATGGATTCGGCGGCGAGTTTGAGTCCCTCGTGGCGCGTCATCCCTTTCCACGATCCCGGATGGAGCACCAGGTACTCAGCGCCGAGGGCCAGGGCGCGTTCCATCTCTCCTCGAAAGGCGTCAACGCTTTTGCGGCGCACGTCCTCGGTCTGGCTGCACACGTTCACCAGATAGCTGGTGTGAATAACGAGTGGCCCGATATCGTGTTCGGCGCGGAGCGCGCGCATGCGTTCGCCCTCCCTGGGATCGATCTTGGCCGCCCGCCACATACGAGGGCTGGAGGAGAATATCTGAAACGTGTTGGCGCCGGCCTCCTGGGCGCGCAGCACCGCGGTGGAAGGGCCTCCCGCGGTGCCAACATGGACCCCGATGCGTTTTGTCATTTTGCTAGTTTAGTCGTCGTCGTCGGTCTTGGAAGTCTTCCTGGCGCGCACCTTGAGCATCGCCGGCACCGGCTTGTCGCCCATTGCGTCTTTCCACAAAATCACATTGAGTTTTTGCGCATCAGCGTGGTCGGCATGGCGGAAGTCCATCTTCATGCTGTCCTCGGCGCCCGCGGCAGTCTTCTTGTTGGCCGTGTAGATGAGGTTGTTATCACGATTCATGGTGTCTGCCGTGTAAGCGGGCTGGTCACCGGGACCGGCGAAGAGCGATGAAACGATGGAACTGAACGCGTCATTGTTGTTCATGGGCGGCAGACCGAGCAGCGTCTCCATGGTGCGGACAAAACTGACTGTCGAGTAGAAACGGCTGTCGACGAACGCTCCTCCCTCCGAAGCATGCGGAGCGTACTTGCTGATGACGAGGCCGATGCTGCGGTGGGCGTCAACGTGATCGCCTCCGTTCTGCGCGTCATCCTCAAGGATGAAGAAGGCGGTCGAGTCCCAGAACGGCGAGTGGGAAATGGCTTCGACGGCGCGGCCCACTGCCAGGTCATTATCGGCAACCGACGCTTTCGGTGTAGGGCCGCCAGGGCGCGTGCCCGCGGTGTGATCGTTGCCAAGCCGAAGCATGACGAACTCCGGCATGGTGTCCTTGCCCTGTTGCTGGTCGGCGATCCACCCTTTGAGGTGGCGCATGAAGATGTCCACGCGAATCTGGTCCGGCACAAATAATTCGAAATCCGGAGCCTCGGTGGCGAAATGACCGACCAGTTCAGGCTTGGTAGCCGTGTTCGACGCGATCAGAGGAATAGGCCACGGCCATTTGTTGGTGCCGCCGCCCCACTCGTCAGGAATGGCTTCCCCGGGAGCGATCGATTTGCGCGCACACGCCTGGCTCGGCATTTGCGGTCCCTGCTGAGGATTGGCCGGCATGTGGGCGGCAACCGCATCCGTACAGAAGATGGTCGAAATGAATTCACCGAAGTGGTAGTAGGTTTTATGGTGAGCGGCCAGGTCGCCCCAGAGATAGCCGCTGGCGGGTTCGTTGACGTCCGGGATTTTCTGCAGGAGCGGGTAGCCATTTGCGACTGCGCCCTCAAAGTCGTAGGTGCGTTGGCTGCCCCGATAGATCCTGCTGCCACGTCTTCTCGAGGTAATCGGATCCGATGGCGGCGTTGGACCAGACGTGGCCGTCGCCGGAAACTTCGCCCGAGTCGAAGAAGTTGTCGAGCACGCCGAACTGCAACGCCAGTTTGTGCAGGTTGGGGGTCACCTCCGCCCCATACATCGTCAGGCTCGGGTCGCCGTTGCCGATGTGCTTGCCGCTTTGCGCGAGGTCGCCGAAGATCTGATCGTAGGTGCGGTTCTCCTTAATGATGTAAATCACGTGCTTGATGGGATTGCGCTGTGTGCCGGCGAAGGGAATCTTCTCGGCGGCTGCCTTCATGCGGTTCGACTCAAGAACCGTCTGGGTAAAGCTGGGCAGATCCTTCTCGATCTCCGCGGGATACGAGGACCGCAAGCGAGCCATAGAGCAGCGTGCCAATATATGTGCTGGGTGACGTGTGGGCATTCGAGTCGCCCGGAACCTGGCGCTGCGGCATGTTGTTCGGGCCGGTACCGTGGCCCTTTGCGGTGGCCAGGTAAAGCTTGCCGTCAGAAAATGCCATGGAGAACGGCAACCACTCTGTAGGGACAAAACCGATGGGCTCGACGAACCCCGTCTTCGATGCCTTCCCGGTGAGCTTTGCCGTATCGATCACTGCGATGGCGTCGCTGGCGGCGTTGGCGACGTAGAGGCGACGCCCGTCGGCATTGAGGGCGAGCGCCACAGGCTCTGCGCCAAAGTAGCTTTGACCGGGCAGGCGGGTATCGAAGTAGCCCTTGACGGTGAAAGTGCCCCCGCCTACATTCACCGCCGCAATGGCATCGCGGTTGGCGAGCGCAACGTAGAGAGTTCTGCCATCCGGCGATAACGCAAAGGCGCAGGGATGAGTTCCGGGAGCGATGGGGCTCGACGGCTTGAGCAGAGTCAGCTTGCGGGCGATTGTCAGCTTCGTCAGATCGAGTTCCACGATCTCCGAAGCGTTCCAAAGGGCAACGAACGCACGCTTGCCATCCGGGGTGACGGCGATAGCGATCGGGTAGGTGCCGGGCACAACATCACTCTCGGAGAGATCGAAGCGATGCTCCACGGATCCGCTTGCCGGGTCGACCACCAGCACATCGTCAGAGAGATTGCCGGCGACCAGCAGTTTATCGGCGCCGTTGAGGCTGACGAGCGCAATATCCGCGGGGAACGGAACGCCCTTGTCGCCATCCTTTTCGTCGATAAGCCGCGTGGTTTGCCCAGCGGAAAGTTGCTGGAGCGGAAGCTTGATGAAGCGTTCGGGAGCGATCTTGCCCTCGGCAAAGCTGTAGACCACGATGCCGTTCCCGGTGTCGTCCTGGTGCTCGCCGGTGGGGTCGGTGATGGAACCCATGCTGGCGTAGAGGTGGCTGCCGTCACGGCTGAAGGCCAGGCCGGAGTAGAGGGTTTGCTTTGCCTTGCGCGCGTTGGTCCTGTCGTCGGGAAAATCGGCCAGCGTCCCCGTCTGCGTATCCAGGACCGCGATGGATTGGTCGTATTTCGACTCGAAGGTGCCATAACCATCGTTGACCGTGACGACATAGCGATGATCCGGCGAAACCACCATGGAACTCGGCAGACTGTTCATGCGTTGCGGGTGACCCGGGGCATCGCCGATTAACTGCTTGCTGGTGGGAAGATCAACCTTCTGGGCCGCAAGGACACTGGCGCCAAATGCAACGGCCGAAGTGGCGAACCGAAACAGAACCTTCTTATTCATGCAAACACCCTACCAAATTACAGTTCTCGGGAGCGTTACAACGGTATAACTTTGGCCGCTCGGCGAATCGGCATGATGGATCGTATCCGACGCGTCGTGTACGACTTGAATCACGAACTGCAATAATGAAGTGCTTCAAGACTGAGATAATGTACCCATGCAAATGATTTACACGGCAGGGCGATTGTGGGACGGCAAACGTGTGATTGACCACCCATTGGTAATCGCAGAAGACGGGGTCATTGCCGCAATCGAATCGCGCCGCAGCGCGGATGCACCCACAGGGGCGCAACTGCGGGATTTCGCCGGAGCAACGCTGGCGCCGGCCTTCTTCGATGTGCACATACATGGCTCGGCGGGACACGATGTGATGGAGGCAACACCCGAGGCGCTGGGAGCCATGGGTGCATTTCTCGCTGCAAATGGAACGGGAGCCTACCTGGCAACGACCGTGACGGCGCCGCTGGACAAAACACTCCACTCGCTCGAGCAGCTCGCCAGACTGATTCGCCGAGGTGCAGAAGGTCCGCAGGCGTGGCCAGTAGGGATTCATCTGGAAGGGCCATTTTTGTCGCACAAGAAGCGGGGCGTGCACCCTCCCGATCTGCTGCTGGCCCCCGATATTGCGCTCTTCGACCGGATGTTCGAAGCGGCGGAGGGGCAGATTCGGCTGATGACGCTGGCGCCAGAGTTGGTCGGGGCTGCCGAGCTTGCGAAACATGCCACAGCACGCGGCGTGCGGGTGTCCCTGGGGCATTCCAACGCAACCGCAGCCGAGACCCGGGCGGCGATCGAAGCAGGCGCCACGAGCGCGACGCACACTTATAACGCGATGCGCGCTTTGGACCATCGCGAGCCGGGGATTCTTGGCACCGTGCTCACCACGGAGGACCTGTACGCGGAGCTGGTTTGCGACGGCATTCACAACGCGCCGGAGATGGCACGGCTCTGGTGGAAGGCGAAGGGGCCGGAACGGGCCATATTGATTACGGACGCCATGAGTGCAGCGGGCATGCCCGACGGAATTTATCAACTGGGGAGTTTCGAAGTGGAATTGGCCAACGGCCGCGCCACCGCAAATGGAGTTCTGGCCGGTAGCGTACTCACCCTGGCTCATGCGCTGCGCAACCTGATGACGTTCACCGGCGCGACCTTGGAGCAGGCGTTGCAATCGCTTACCGCCAACCCTGCCGCCATGACGGGACTTTGCAACCGTGCCGGATCTCTTGCCGTGGGACAGCCCGCCAATCTTGTCGCCGTCAGTGCGGAGGGAACGCTGGTCGCTTCGGTCCATCACGGTGTGGTGGTAGCAGGCTGATCAACCTGTGCTTTCCGCCATTCGCTGGGCGCGCCAAACGGCCCCTTCGATCGCGTTGACTTCCTGATCAAGAATGGGCATTTCGGGCGCGGCAGCGCGCAAACCGGCGAAGAACCCCTCGCGGACAATTCGCGACTTGCCGATGACGCTGCCAATCCAGGCAACGGGAACCTCTTGCGCAAGGTCGTGCTTGCGGCGCAGTTTTCCGCGGACCAGCAAAACAAATCCCGTCAGGTCGGACGCGGCCTGCTGAAGCACGTCCAGCGCCACCGCGTCGCCCTCGTCGGCAAGCTGGCAGACGGCAGGCGCCAGGGCTGCGAAGTCCGGGCCGGGGGTACTGTCGCCCAGGTTCACAAGTTCATCAATGGTCGATGTGCCCCAGATCCCGCCCACTACCTCAAGCACGCGCGTCGGCTCTTCGCGATCGTAGGCATTCAGGGCGCGACGAATGGCATGGAGGCCGATCCAGTAACCGGAGCCCTCATCCCCCAGCCGCGAACTCCAGCCACCGGCACTCTCGCGGCCGCCGTCGGGCGCACGACCGATGCAATTGGTGCCGGTGCCCGCAATCTGCAAAATGCCGGGGCCACCTTTGAAGGCGGAGTCCAGCGCGATGACCTCGTCGCCCACAACCTCGGATCGTTCGATAGAAAAATCTGCAAACACCGCCGTGATCCATTCGCGGACGCCAGGCATGGTGGCACTGGCAACACCGGCGCAGGCCGCTGGAAGGGTGGACACGCCGGCCTGCTTGAAGACTTCGGCAAGCAAAGCACGCAAATTCTGTTCAGCGACAACTGCACCAACGCGCAGCCTTTTTATGGAGCCGGATTCCGCGAACGCCAAAATCCGGTTTTCGTTGACGATAGAGGCGCGAGTACGAGTTCCTCCCCCATCGATACCCAAAACGACTGCGCTCATGGATGGTTTGGCTCCGGAGTCTTTTGATCGGCGGCGTCCGGCGAAGTGGCTTCGCTGCCATTGTCGCGCAGGGTGCCGGCAAGAATGTTCAGGCTACCATCATTCTTCGCGGGAGTCAGGCCGAGAATGTGCGCCATCCAAGGGTACAGATTCACGTTTTCGAAGGGCGCGACAGTTTTACCGGGGACGATGTCGGGGCCGGCGGCAAAGAAACTCGCTTTCATCTGCGGCATGGTTCGCGGATCGAAGCCGTGGGCTCCAAGGGCGGGTGCGGCATCGGGCTTATCGGGAGGCGGCTCGTGTGCGCGAATCGCATAGGGGCCCGTCGCGACGATGACCGGGTCGCCCTCGCGCGGATTTTGATTGTAATGCAGGCCCGCCGGGACGTCCTTGCGGCGATAGGCCACGAACTGCGACGAGGCTTGCTTCAGCTTGTTGTACAAGCGGACGCGGTCTTCCTCGGTCTTTGCATAGAGGAGTTGTCCAGCCACTTCGAAACCTGTCAGGTCAGCAAACTTGTCCAGCGTAATCCACGGGCCTTCAATCTTGACCATCCCGTGGTCGCTGATCACCACCAGGTCGATCGGGAGGTGGGTGGTATCGAGGGCTGTCTTGAGTTTGCCGACCATCGCGTCCATCTTCAAAACCGCGGCCTTGGTCTCCTGCGCGTCGGGACCAAACTGATGGCCTTCGTGGTCGGGCTCCGAGTAGTAGATGGTCAGGAAATGGGGACGGTCGCCCTCAGGCAATTTGAGCAGCGCGACGGCATCGTCGATGCGCGCTTGCTCCACCTCGTCCGTGGCCTGGGTCTTGTTGTCGAAGCGCGCATACCAGGTGGGACGGTGTCCGGCGATCTCAGCTTCGGACCCGGGCCAGAACAAACACGCTGTCCGCATCCCCTGGTCCTCGGCAAGGCTCCACAATGGCACTCCCGAGTACCAGCTCCCGTCAGTTACGGCGGCAGAATCACTCATGCTATAGCGAGCCTGCTTGGTCTCGTCGTAGAAGCTGTTGGCCACCAGGCCATGGTGCTCGGGGTAGAGCCCAGTCACAATTGTGAAGTGATTGGGAAACGTGAGCGACGGAAAGCTCGGCAACATGCCTTGCGGAGCCCACACCCCGCTCTTGCCGAGCGCAAGCAGGTGCGCGGCGCCTTCACGCCGGGCGTAGTCCCAGCGGAATCCATCGAGCGAGACCAGCACCAGGTAATGAGCCCTTTGCGCCGCGGCCGAATTCGGCCCATTATCGGTGTGGATCAGCGGCAGCGCGGGGTTAAGTTTCGGCTTTTGCGCCCACGGGCTCAGGTTTGACGCACAGACCAAAAACGCGATAAGCATGCACCGGCATCTGCCAAATCGCATCCACATACCCCCGCAAGAAGCTTAACGCACCGGCAAGGCGCATCGGTCCGTATCACGCATCGTTGATCCGTCGTTCATCAGGCGCGCAGATCCATTTGGCAAGGCATTTGTGATGGTCCGGAAATCATGGCTCCTTTCGCGGCATGAGCGGGGCGGTCGACCCCGCTGACTGGGGAGCAGCAGTCGCTCATCCGATTTTATGAAGCACAGCTATCGCTGAATCGCTGTGCCTGACACCGCCTAAGCCGTCCCCGTTACGCAAGTAATTCTCTTGCACGTTCACCCTTTCTTTATGTTACAGTCAGTAACACTATGACGAGTAACACCCACCCCGATCACGACCCGGTCGAACTCGGGGAGTTGGAGCGAGAAATCCTCTCGATTGTCTGGCGGCTGGGGGCAACAACGGCAGAGCAGGTTCGCGAAGAACTCGATCGATCGCTGAAGGACTCCACTGTCCGGACGGTGTTGCGGCGGTTGGAGGAGAAGGGCTACCTCGCACATTCGCTGGAAAACCGCACGTTTATTTACCGGCCCGCGGAATCGCGGCAGAAGGTCGCGGGACGCGCCGCTCAGCGCATCGTCGACTGGTTCTGCGAGGGAAGCGTCGAAGCCCTGTTGGTAGGCATGGTTGATTCCAAGGTGCTCGATCGCGATGAGCTACAGCGTTTGGCGGATCGCATCGCCGCAGCGCAAAAGGTGACCGCTCCCGCGACTCAGCACGCAAAGAAGGAGGCAAAACGATGACGGCTTCTTTTCCTTCCCCTCCATGGCTATGGAATTTGTTCGACGCCGGGGCACGGTCGCTGCTGATGGCAGGAGCCGTGGGAGCCTGTCTGCACCTGCTGCGCGTAAGCAATGTAAGAGCGCGCAAGGTCGCCTGGATGTTGGTACTCTCCGGGGCGATGATGATGCCCTTCATCGCGCCATGGGCAGAAAGCCAACTATGGCTGCCGACTGGCGCGCTTGTGATGCCGGTAGGAACTTTGCTGGAGCACGTCCCTTTAAGCCATCCGGCAAAAAAGCCGGCGGAAACTGCGGCGGCCAATCGCATTGACAGCACGCGGCTCGATACCGTCGGCGGCGAAAACGAATCGTCCCTCATTGTCGAGCAACCAGCGGACCCGGAGACATTGAGCAGCGATCGCTTCCCCTCCCCCACGATCTCTGTGGACCGTCAAGCGCCGGCAATTGCGGACAATCCTGCCGCGACCCCACGGCGACGCGCGCTCCCGTTGAGCGAGATTGCTCTCCTTCTTTACCTCGCCATCTCGGTGACGCTCGTGGTTCGGCTGGCACTTGGATGTATCGCAGCATTGCAGCTCTGGATGGAAGGGAAACCGGTCGATGTGGTTTCAGAACTCGCCGCGGACGTCAATGTCCGCTGCAGCCGAGGAGTTTCGTCGCCGGTAACCATCGGATCGGGGATCCTGCTTCCGGCCAACTACACGTCGTGGGATTCCGAGAAACTGCGAATTGTGCTCGCGCACGAAAGCTCCCACGTGCGGCAGGGCGACTTCTATCTTCAGTTGATCGCCGCCCTCTATGCGGCCGCTTTCTGGTTCAGCCCGCTCGGATGGTGGCTGAAACGTACTTTATGTGATCTGAGCGAAGCCATCAGCGACGGCGCGGCCGTGAATGAGGCCATCAGCCACGCGTCTTACGCGCAGATTCTTCTTGAATTCGCGGCGATGCCGCGCACAACGCGAATCGGAGTCGCCATGGCACGCACAGGACGGTTGAGTCATCGGATCGAACGTCTTCTCGACGAGAGCACTTTCCGGCGAGCATTCAGCGGTGGGCGCGGGCGCATGTTCCTCGCCGCCCTGGTCGCTCCGCTGGCCCTGTTTGCAGCAACTTCCCTTATTCGCGTCGAGGCCGCGAGCCAGGCGCCTCCACCTCCCGCTGCGCCGGCCGCTCCGCCCGCACCCACAGACGCCGCGGCGCCGGCTGCGATCCCATCACCGCCGGCCGAGCCGGAACCAGCCCTCGTAGCCCCTCTCGGACACGTTGCCCCGCCCGCGCCTGAGATGCCTCCCCCTCCTGAAGCAATCGGTGTCGGGCAGGGTGCTGGCACCTGGAATAGCGAATCGCACTCGATCTCGAACTCCCAGTCGGATTCGAAGTCAACCAGCCGCGGCAGCGGTTCGTCGACCTCCTCAAGGGGTCAGCATTATTCCTACTCGTACTCCGATGACGGCGAATCGTATGCACTCGTCAGCGGGAACGACAAGGAACATGTGCAGTTTTCCGGTGACTGGATGGAGGGTCGACACGAGGAGTTGGACAAGGCTCGCCGCATGGCGCACGGCGACTTCCTCTGGTTCACGCATGATGGCAAATCGTACCTTGTAGACGACCCGGCCATCGTAGGGGAGTTGGTAGCCATGTACAAGCCGATGGACGAGCTCGGCAGGCAGCAGGAGGAACTGGGCCGCCGGCAGGAGGAGTTAGGGCGACAGCAGGAGAAGATGGGCGAGCGAATGAGCCAGGCTGCGGTTCCCACTCCAGACATCGCAAAGGAAATGGCGGACCTGAATGCCGCCATCGCCGAGCTCAACGCCGCGAAGGGGAAGACCGTGACGCAGGAGCAGCTTGCCGATCTGCAAGGCAAACTTGCCGAGGTTCAAGGAAAACTGGGCAGCGTGCAAGGCGAGATTGGCGCACGGCAAGGTGAGATCGGTGCCGAGCAAGGGAAGCTTGGCGAGCAGCAGGGCAATCTGGGAGCGCAGCAGGGACGCCTTGGCGCGGAACAGGGACGCATTGCACGCGAGGCGGACCGTAAGGTCAAGTCGATCATCGACCAGAGCCTTAAGGATGGAAAGGCACGACCGGTTCAGTAGTTCAACCTGGTCGACGTTCTTCCGCTGAAGCGAGACGGTGCAATCCGTCTCGCTTTTCTTTTGCACGTTGTGCGCTACTTGCGCAAAAGATTCTTGGCGATGAAGAAGACGTTGGCCGGGCGTTCCGCGAGGCGGCGCATGAAGTAGGGATACCACTCGCGTCCAAAGGGAAGGTACACGCGCATGTTGTACCCCTCCTGCACGAGTTCACGCTGCAGGTCGCGACGCACACCATAAAGCATTTGAAATTCGAATCGGCCCGGATCAATGCCGTGCTGGTTGGCAAATGACTTGGCAGCAGTGAGCATGGCAACGTCGTGCGTGGCCAGGCCGTGATAGATCGGGCTATCCAGCAGCATGCAGGTGAGGCGGATGTAGTTGGCGTCCACGTCGGCTTTGCGCGGGAATGCGACCTCGGCAGGCTCCTTGTAGGCGCCCTTGCAAAGGCGAATGCGGATGCCTTCGGCCAGCAATTGCTCGATGTCCGCCTGGGAGCGATACAGGTAGGACTGGATCACCGTGCCAATGGCTCCCCGAAGGCCAGGACGCGCGTGGATGCGGCGCACGATATCCAGCGTGACCTGCGTCAGGGCCGAATCTTCCATGTCGATGCGGAGGAAGGTCCCCGCCGCCCGCGCGTGCTCGGTAAGGTTTTCGGCGATCCCTTCGGCAAGTTCGCGCGAAAGCCCCAGCCCCATCTGCGTGAGTTTGACGCTTACATTGGCCTTGAGCTTGCGCGCGGAGATGGCGTCGAGCAGGCGATGGTAGACTTCGGCAGCCCGATGGGCTTCGTGTTCCGATGTGACGCTTTCGCCAAGTGAATCGAGCGAAACAGCCATACCCTGGTTGTTGACCGACTCAGCTACACGCAGAGCCTCTTCAATCTCCATGCCCGCAACAAAACGGGAACTGAGACGGGTACCGATTGAGGAGCGTTCGCCAAATCGGCGCAGGCTGCGATTGCGAGAGAGCGCGATAAACGCGGAGCGGAGCAGGGCCATAGTCGTGCAACTCTACCGGCGGAAGGCTGTGAGGGCATTTCGACCGTAAAGACAATTTTCTCACATGGAGACGGCGTCTCGGCCCGCGTGAGGATGGCCCTGAAGAAAATCGTAAACCTGCACCGGCGCAGGAATTGCGCCGGCCCGCCACCTTGGCTGGCCGGCACGTTCGATCAGGCAGGCTGCAATTCGCGCTTGCTCGTTTTCTTGTCCCCGTTCTCCACAACCGGACCGTGAGTCTCTGCGGTCGGTGGAGGCGGAGGATCCGCAATCCTTTTCGAATAGGTGCAAACCACTGGCCCTTGCGGCTCGGGCTCAGCCTTCTTGCCACGCTTCTTCGCCGTCGGTGCTTCCTCTTCCGCTACCCTCTTTTTATTCGGGCACTCGAGATAGATGCCGTCCTTCAGCGTCTTCTCCAGCAAGTACGGGCTGCCGCACTCCGGGCACTTGGTCGGGACAGGCTTATAGTTCGAGGTGAAATCGCACTTGGGGTAGTTGGTGCAGCCCCAGAAGATGTTGCCGCGCTTCGCCTTTCGTTCAGCGATGTCTCCGGTCCCGCACTTGGGGCACTTCAAGCCTTCAATAATGTTCTGCTTCACGTACTTGCACTTCGGATAGCCCGAGCACGAGACGAATTCGCCATAGGCTCCCTGGCGCAACACCAGAGGCTTACCGCACTGCGGGCAATCTTCACCGGTAGGCTGCGGTGCGGTCTGTTTCTGCTGCTGCTTCTGGCTGAGTTTACGGAACGTCTTGCACGGCGGATCTTCGTTGTAACCCGGGCACGACATAAACATCCCGAACGGTCCGCGCCGAAGAACCATCACCCGCCCACAGTTCTCGCAGTACTCTTCCTGCTCGCCCGCTTCCTGCGCCTCGGGTGTGTTGAGATCGGGCTTGGCGGCGGTATTCTCCTTCGTGAAGGTGCAGCTGGACGGATCTTTTTTGTTGTATGCCGAGCACGCGAAGAAGCTGCCGAACTTTCCCCACTTAAGAAGCAGCGGCGAGCCGCACAAATCGCACTTCTCGTCGGTCTTGATCTCCATGCGCTTGATGTCTTCCATGCTGTTCTCGGCAACCTTAAGCTCTTCCTCAAAGTAGCCGTAGAACCCGTTCAGCAGATCCGTCCACCTCTCTTTGCCTTCTTCGATGTCGTCAAGCTCCTCTTCGAGTCTTGCCGTGTACTTGGTGTCGAAGATGTAAGGGAAGTTCTTAACCAGCAGGTCGCAAACCACCACGCCAATCTCGGTGGGATAGAAGCGCCCTGTGATCTTGGTGACGTATTCGCGGTCCTGGATTGTATTGATGATCGACGCGTAGGTCGAGGGCCGCCCGATGCCCCGTTCTTCCAGAATCTTCACCAGTGAGGCTTCGTTGTAGCGCGGCGGCGGCGAAGTGAAGTGGTCCTCGGGTTCCAGCTTTTCAAGCGCCAGCGCGTTCACTCCATCAAGGCTGGGCAACTTGTTCTTTGACTCATCCTCGTCATCGCCCTTTTCTTCCACGACCTCATATACCTTCAGGAAGCCGTCAAAGCGAAGTACCGATCCGCTCACGCGAAAATCATAAGTCTTGCGGGTCTTCGCGGAGACCGCAGCAATCTTGGCTGTCGTGACGTCGAAGATGGCGGGCGTCATCTGCGATGCGACGAATCGCTGCCAGATGAGGCGATAGAGCTTGAGCTGCTCGTCGCTCAAGTACTTCGCGATCGACTCCGGCGTGCGCGAAGCATCGGTAGGTCGGATGGCTTCGTGGGCATCCTGCGCGTCCTTCTTGCCCTTGTATTCGTTGGGAGTCGCGGGAAGGTACTGTGCGCCAAGGTTCTTCCCAATCCATTCGCGAACGCCCTGCTTGGCATCCGGAGAGACGCGCGGCGAATCGGTACGCATGTAGGTGATCAGGCCCGTTGTGCCCTCGGGTCCAAGATCGACACCTTCGTAAAGCCGCTGTGCGACTCCCATGGTACGGCGCACGTTGAAGCCAAGCTTGCCGGCGGCATCGCGCTGCAACTGGCTGGTGATGAATGGCGCTAACGGACGACGTTGCTGCTCGCGCGACTGCACGGAGACCAGCGACCACTTCGCATCTCCCAAAGCCGCCAGCACCTCGTCCATCGACTTCTTGTCAGGCAGCGCGTTGGCAATGAACTGGTCCTTCCCTTCCTTGTCCTTGCCATTGGCCACACGTGCCGGCTCGCCATCGATGCCGACGAAACGCGCTTTCAGTTTCTTGTCAGCCTGCTTCTCCGCATGCAGAAATGCATCCAGCGTCCAGTACTCGAGGGGCTGAAAAGCAGCGATCTCGCGCTCCCGCTCAACGATAAGGCGCACAGCGACCGTTTGAACGCGTCCAGCGGAGAGACCGCGACGCACCTTGTCCCAGAGTAGCGGCGAAATCTGATAACCAACCAGGCGATCCAGAACACGGCGCGTCTGTTGTGCGTCTACAAGATTCTGATCGACATCGCGGGCGTGCTTGAACGCCTCCTGCACAGCCTTCTTCGTAATCTCGTTGAAAGTGACGCGACGAATCTTCTTCCTTTCTTTGGCCGACGTTCCCAACTGCAGCGCAAGATGGTACGCAATCGCTTCACCTTCCCGGTCAGGGTCAGGCGCGAGGAAGATTTCATCGGCTTTCGCGGCGGCCTTCTTCAGTTGACCGACAACCTTCTCCTTGCCCGGAGACACGATCAGCGTCGGGACGAACGTCCGATGCTCCAACTCCACGCCGATGTCATTTTTGGGCAGGTCCATTATGTGCCCCACCGAAGCCAGCACCTCGTAACCCTTGCCCAGATATTTTTCAATCGTCTTTGCCTTCGCAGGCGATTCGACGATCACCAGTGATTTGCTCATTGCCATCCTTATTACTGACCCCGCTTTGGCCTGTTGGACTCGTTCGCGAGGTTTCCGTTTCAATTCTGATTACACAACCCGACCCGAGGTTTCACGCCGGCCTCTTAAGGCCAACGCCTGCCCACCCCCTGGTTTTTAGCCGCGAAACTTGGAAGCTATCACGGAAGACGTGGTCATTTCCACTTTTTCGCAATTGATCTCCGGGAGCCACTTCCCAAGACTGTACGCGCAAATGTGCAGGAAAAGCGCGAAATCTACACCTGGCCCGATTATTCTCCGCCCAATTCAACGCTGCCGCTCTACAACGTGCGCACGTAATTCTTTCCCGGCAACTGGCGCGCGCGGCCTGCCATTTCCAGTTCAAAGAGAGCGGTAAACACCTCAGACGATGTCAATTGCGTTTCGAGCAACTGGAGAATCTCATCGATCTGCAGCGATTCATCCGCGCGCAAAATCTCCAGCACCATGGCCTCTTCGGGGCGGAGAAGTGGGTCAGGCATGAAAGATGCTTGAGCCGCGGGTTTGGATGCAACCCCGGCCTCCCGTTCCAGTTCGCGCCGCACATCGGAAGGAAGATCCTCCCACACGTCCTCCCACGTGGCTACCAGCTTTGCGCCCTGTTTTATCAATGTGTTAGGGGTCCACGAATTCTTGTTAGTCACGTTACCCGGCACGGCGAACAAATCGCGATTCTGTTCCGCCGCGCAACGCGCCGTGACCCGTGTGCCGGAGTTCTCCGCCGCCTCTACCACCAGCACCGCAACGCTGAGCCCGCTCAG
Source organism: uncultured Acidobacteriota bacterium (assembly GCA_963744185.1). Lineage (GTDB taxonomy): Bacteria > Acidobacteriota > Terriglobia > Terriglobales > Acidobacteriaceae > Telmatobacter. The sequence goes on from CAVUSR010000010.1 coordinate 623,594, forward strand.
GATGCGATTGCGTCGCGGAAAGTTCTGGGGCGCAGGAAATGTCCCCAACGGCACCTCGCTCAAAATTGCGCCGCCGGCAGCGAGAATCTCCTCCGACAGCTTTTTGTTTTCCTTGGGATAGACGATGTCGACCCCTGTGCCCCATACCGCCACCGTGGGCATGCGCGCAGCAAGAGCTCCCTTGTGCGCACAGGTGTCGATGCCACGGGCCATTCCGCTCACCACCAGCAGGCGCCGGACCGCGAGATCCCGCGCCAACATTTCGGCAACACCTGATCCATAAGGAGACGGATGCCGCGTACCCACGATGGCAATCGATGGCCGCGCCAGCAAGCTCGCATCTCCACGTAACCAGAGCACTGGCGGCGGATCGTAGATCTCCCGCAGCCGCTCAGGGTAGAGAGCACTGTCATAAGGCAAAAGCTGTGCGCCGATCTCGCTCAGAGCTGCCCATTCTGCCTCTGCGGCTCGTCTCCCTTTGCCATCGAACAGGAATTGAGCCGCTTCGGCCGTCAACTGCAATGCTTCCAACTCGGTCAGCGAGAGTTCGAAGACCTGGCTCGCCGCCCTCAGTTCCTTCATGGCTTCGAGAATGCGTCGGGTTCCTAGACCGGGCGTCAACGACAGGGCAAGCCAGCCAAGTTGATCCTCGACACTGCAGGTACCGCTCTGTGTCGCCTCGTAATTCATCATGCTGTTCCTTAACGCTGCCGGCCCGGCCCATCCAGCGCAAGCTGGGAGCGCCAGGCACAAAGAAAAGATCTGTTTATCCGATTTGCGCTCAAGGTATTACCAGCCTCAACGAAAGTCAAGGCCAGCCGACACAGACCAAAACTCGCAAGGATGCTTGAACCTGTGGCTCGGCTGTCCCGGCATCGCCGGTCTGGCGAGTCGGAGAAGTAGACTGGGACGGTGGCTCTTCTCTCCCAGAATCCTCTCCGCATCGCCGCGATACGCTTCCTGAACCCTGCGCCCTTGATGTGGGACTTCGATCACCGCCCCTCCTCGGATCGTCTCGCGTCGCGCTACCACATCGACTGGATGTTGCCTTCGGAGTGCGCGGATCGCCTGGCGTCAGGCTCTGCCGACATCGGCCTGGTTCCTATCGCCGCCCTCGCCCAGACTCCCGGGCTGCGCATTCTGCCTGGCTGCACCATTGCCTCGAAAGACTACGTTCGATCACTCCTCCTTGTCCGGCGAAACAGTCGCGCGCTCGCGGATATTCGCACCGTAGCGGCTGATACTGCGAGCCGGACAACGATTGCCTACTCGCGCATTCTCTTTCAAAAATGGGGTAACAGCGAGGCACGCTTCGTTCCCATGGCGGCAGACCTCGATGCCATGCTCGAGCGCGCCGACGCCGCCATCGTGATTGGCGACCCCGCGCTGCTGGCTCTCGAAGAACGCGCCAATCGTCGCGAACGGCAGGAAGACGAACTGGTCTACCACGACATTGCGCACGAGTGGCGGTCGCTGACGGGGATGCCCTTTGTCTCCGCGGTCTGGGCAGCCCGGGCCCAGGTCCCGGTCGAGGCGATCGCCGACGATTTCATTCGATCCCGTGATCACGGCCTTGCGAATATCGAGGCTCTCGCGGCCGAGTGGTCAAGCAAGCTGCCCCTCGCCGAACACACCATTCGCCAATACCTGGGCGAAAACATCCATTACATTCTCGACGCAGAATGTGTGGATGGCATGCGCGGCTTCTTCCGCATGGCCGCTGAATCCGGCGTGTTGCCCGGCTACGAAATCAAGCTCTAGAAAGAAACGCGTGGCCTGCATCGAGAATGCAACGGGCCACGCGTGAGTTCAGTCGCAACTGCCTTCTGCGCAAAACCTACGGCGTCGGCGGCGGGTTCACCGAGCACGCGCCATTCGTCACCTGGGCCGGCGGGCTCGGCGGTGTCGCCCATGGCACATTCACGAAGTCGAAAAACTCCGTCATGTCCATCTGCGCCGCGTCCCGCTTGGTCAGCGCCGGAACATTGAAGCGCGTCTCAATAAGCTTCAGAATCGCCGTGTAATCTGCAACCGTATGCGACACGTAGTTTTTCTTTGTGAATGGAGAGACCACGATCAGCGGTACGCGATAGCCCGTGAAAGTGAAATCGCAGAGCGGGCCAGTTCCGTTGGTGCACACATCCAGTGGCTGAAAATCCACCGGCTTGATTCCATCCGGGCTGACTGCTGGCTGCGGGGGAACATGGTCGTACAGGCCACCAAATTCGTCATAGGTCAGGATGAAGGCCGTGTCTTTCCACGAAGGACTCTGCATGAGCGTATTAACCAGCCCGGCCACATAGTTTGCACCATACTGGACGTCGGTCAGCTGATTCTGGGTGTCCCCGTTGGACCCGTGCTCATCGAGACCTGCGTCTCCTGCCGGCTCGATCTGCGCCACCTGCGGCAGGGTTCCATTCTGGACATCAGTCGTGTATTGCGAAATCGGCGCGATGTTCTGGGGATACGTTGTCGGGATAGTCTGGCCAAACGCGAAGTCCTTCACATAGCTCAAGTTCACCAGGCAGGCAGGGTCGTAGGGCGGCCCGGTACAGGCGCTTCCCGTCGGATTCACGTAAATCTTCCAGCTGATACCAGCGGCTTGCAGTTCCTGAAAGATTGTCGTCGCTGCCAGCGGCGTAGAGTCATTGGCATTGGTGCCGGGCGGGTTTACGGTTCCTCCCGAAGTGGCCGCGATCAGGAAATCCCGGTTGGGAGGCGTGCGCGACATCACGGGATGGAACCAGCGGTCCGACGTCGCGAAGCTCGAGGCCATGTAGTAGTAGTAGTTCAGATCGCTTCCGTCAAAGTAGCCCATGGCGGTATTGCCGTTTACATCGATGTCGGGCTGGGTGTTGTTCGCGAGGTTACTCCGGAAGTCGTGCGCGGCAGAGTATACGAATCCATTGAGATACGGATCGTTATACTGCCCCAGTTGATCGGCGTAGTTCCAGTCCACGTGGGCCTCGTTCCAGGATGGACTCGTGTTCTCGTTGCACTCCGTTTGCAAATGGAAGGAGGGCACCAGATTATTTGTGTCAATTACGCAGTCAGACGGCGGTGGATTGCTTGGGTTGCACCCCGGATTGGTCGGCGCAGCTCCCTTCAGCGGCGCCGCCCCGGTAGTGGGATTGAACTGCGGCAAACCATCGAACGACTGGTCCGGAAAACCGTTCTGCGCCCAGTATCCACGCAGCGCCCCGAAGTAGTGATCGAACGAACGATTCTCCTGTGCCAGGAAGACGATGTGATTGATCGAAGTTGCCAGGGTGCCGGGGTTGAAAGTGGCTGTCACGGAAGTAGCGCTCGTCAGGGTCACGACACATGTGCTGGTGCCTGTGCAGCCACCCCCGGACCACCCTCCGAATCCAGAGCCGGTGTTTGCGGTGGCGGTCAGCGTAACCGCTGTCCCGCTGGCAAAACTCGCGGAGCAGGTCGTCCCGCAGGTGATTCCGGCTGGCGAACTGCTCACCGATCCGGCGCCGGTGCCCGCCAACACAACGGTCAGTTGAACCGTAGTTGGGGTTGAGCTGGCAAATGTAGCGGTAACCGAGGTGTTCGCGGTTGGCGTCACGCTGCATGTGCCTGTACCCGTGCAGGCGCCCGACCAACCTGTAAACGTGGAGCCCGTGGCCGGCGTCGCGGTGAGCGTGATGGCAGTTCCGCTCGCGAAACTCGCGGAACAGGTTGTTCCGCAGGTGATGCCGGCAGGCGTACTACTGACCGTTCCGGTTCCAGTGCCGGCCAATTGAACGCTGAGTTGAACGTTCGCCGCCGCGGTGCTAAACGTGGCCGTTACGGACGTATTGGAAGACGCCATCAAGCTGCACGTACCGGTGCCGCTGCAGCCCCCGGACCAGCCGGCAAACGTGGAACCCGCGTTCGGGGTAGCCGTGAGTGTGACCGCAGTACCGGCCGCAAAACTCGCGCTGCAGGTCTGACCGCAACTGATGCCGGCAGGCGTACTGCTGACCGTTCCAGACCCGGTACCGGCCGCCACGACGCTGATTTGAACTGCCGAGGGGTTGGATGTGTGTGATGATCCGCAACCGGAAACAATAAGCGAGAGCGTTGCCAGGAAACACAGGCTGTAGACTGCCTTCATCTTCGTCATACGGTGCCAGGTACTTTCTGTAAGTGGCGTTGCAAGCATACGTTTCGATGCTCGCAACAGCGCCGGATGTTGCTCTGTCGCTCGGGTGCGTCATTCCATGTTCGTGACACAATAAGATCGTTCGGGAAATTCAAGCGTGCAGTCCTAACTTGTTTGTTACCAGCCGCACTGTACAATCCCGCACAACGAGGTTGTCATGGCCACGACGCTTTCCCCAGCCGAAATGAAGGATTTTGTCCGCCGTCACTTCGAAGATTTCGTCAACCGGCAGAAGCCTGAAGTCATTCGGCAAAACATGACCGCGGACTTTCTCGATCATGATGGCCCCGGGGGCCAGGAAACAGACGTAAAGGGTGATGAAGAGATGATGCGCAACATGTATCGGCTTTTTCCCGACCTGCACGTCTTCCTCGACGAGATGATTGCCGAAGGCGACCGCGTAGTCTGCCGCAACCGCTGGCAGGGCACAAACGCCCGAAGCGGCAAGCGCATGGAGTTTCACGGATTCGTGGAATGGCGCTTCGAAGGCAATCGGATCGCCGAGCGATGGGCCACGGTCACAGCTCCCGCCGAAATCCCCTAGCAGGCTGCGGAAAAGCTCGTTCGGGCGGTAGGCTGGGGATTCATCCCCGGCATTAAATCCACAAAATCAACGCGAGGCTTTACAGGTTGCGGAAAACTCGCTCGGGCGGTAGGCCCGGGATTTATCCCGGGCAAAAACCAAGCTGGATCAATGCGGGCTTTAGCCCCTGGGGCATGCTTTTCGGGCTTTAACCCAAATTCAGGCGTTTTTCCGCAGCCTGTTTAGCCCTGGAATTCTCCGCGAGGCTAATTCACCACGATCAGAAGGGAGCCCATCCCACGATGTTTCTGTTTTGTCGTTGAGGGTGGATACTTCGAACCCTCGCTGAAGCGTGTTCAGATCTCCCAGCGCAACAGCGCCGTGCCCACCGTGAAACCTGCCCCCACGGCAGCCAGCAATACAAGGTCGCCCTTCTTCAATTTGCCCTGCTCGATCGCAGTTTCCATGGCCAGCGGAATCGTCCCTGCCGACGTGTTGCCGTACTTGTCGATATTGATGATGACGCGTTCCGGATCCATTCCCAGTCGATCCGCGGTTGAAGTAATGATCCGCTTGTTCGCCTGGTGGGGAATGAAGCACCCAAGATCCGAACCGGTCACGCCGTTCCGCTCCAGCAGTTTCGTAGTCGCCTCGGCCATCTTGCGCACCGCGAACTTGTAGACCGCCTGGCCATCCTGGTGGATGAAGTGCATCTTCTTGTCGATGGTCTCGTGGGTAGACGGGTTGAGGCTGCCGCCGGCGGGCAGATTCAGTGACACGCCGCCCGACCCATCAATCTCGTGCACAAAATCGATCATGCCGATCTCGCCCTCTTCCGCCGGCTCAATCAACACCGCTCCGCCGCCGTCGCCGAACAGCACACAGGTAGCGCGGTCGGTGTAGTCGGTCATCCGGGTATTGGCGTCCGCGCCGCACACCAGCACCATCTTGTGCGCCCCGCTTTCCACCAGCTTCACACCGGCCTGCAGCGCGAATACAAACCCCGAACAGCCCGCGGAGACGTCGAAACCCCAGGCGCCAACAGCGCCAATCTTGTCCTGCACCAGGCACGCCGTCGATGGAAACATCATGTCGGGCGTCACCGTTCCCACAATGATGACCTCTACTTCCGTTGGAGCAATGCCGCGGGCAGCCAGGCATTTCTTCGCCGCTTCCACGCACATGTCGCTGGTGCCCTTCCCCTTGGCCAGAACGTGGCGCTCGCGGATCCCGGTCCGTTCCAGAATCCACTGGTCATTGGTCTCGACCATCTTTTCCAGGTCCTTATTGGTAAGGACTTGAGGAGGCACATACGTTCCGAGCGCAGTAATCTTGGCGCGCCGGCCCACCACGGGGCGAACGGTAAGAGTCAAAGCTTTTCTCCTGGCAGCGCAAACAGGCCGGAGTGCCCGGCGCTGCTCATATCGATACAAAATGTAGGGGGGCCATGCAGGGTAGGGCAAGCCCAATCTGCCGGTGCTCTGTCTGCGTTCACGCGCGATCTCATGCGAGCTTCAAGGCTCAATGCGCCCCCGGGACGCCCAAAAAAGTACCGGGTGACCTACTGCGCCCGTACTAGCCCGTTACCGTTGCTTCCTTCCGGACCTGGCGGGGTTGGCGGGATTACGTCGCGTAGGACCCGGCACTGATCGATTCTACCATCCACTGCGACCACGCTCCGGGCGTCCATCTTCCCATCTCCGTTGCCCGGATTTCTCCGTCCCACAACCCGGAATACCTTCGAATCAACGTTGCCGCCCTCTGAAACTTGCTGAAAAGCGCATTCGTCGAAGAGCGCGCCAGATAACCACCCGGCGCTGCCGCCAGCGCTCTGTTCTGTCTTGTAACTCGATTGCCAAGCGGATGCTGTGCGACACCCGAAGCGTCGGTGAGGGCGGGAAAGAAAAGATGGGCGCCCGCTCAGCTCATCAGGCGCCCAGTGGTAACGCTGGCCAGGGAAACTGCCTTCTACTGCCTACTGCGCCATCACGTACTGGGAGTAGTAGTCCGCGCGTCCGCTCTGGTCAGTGAAATGATCGAACGTCTCCACAATCAGGGCACCATTCAGGAGTTTCCCCACGATCGTGGTCTGCTTGAAGTTGAAGGTGTAGACGGCCGTAAACGCCACGGCCGGAGTAGACGTCACGTTGTCGCTATACACCAGGCCGGTAACCGTGCCCCAATCGCACGGGGTAGGCGAGCAGGCGCCAAACCCATGGACGGTGATCTCCGGACCACTGGCGGCGATCATCAACCGCACCATACCCCGCGTCTGATGATCGCAATTAACCCAGGTGCCCACCAGGGGAGCCGGCGTGATGGCTTTCGGCAGAAACTGCGCGGGCAGTTTCAGCCTTTGGACTTCATCTTGCAGGATGTCAGCAGGAGCCCGATATTCCTGTTTCAGGATGACGTTGGACATGCAACACTCCTTTTCTGTTGCTCGGCAACAAGGGTTGGGGGAAAGGGCCCGATAGCGCGAACGGTGAGCGAGGGAGGTTAGGTCGCGATATCGACTGGAACGATACTGCGGCGCTAATTGGAACGCTGCACCGCCAATCTGGCAGTGATGGAAAATACGGTATGGCGTGATAAGCGGCGAAAGTTGGTCGAAAACCAAGTTCCAGATAAAATGATTACGTGAGCAAAGTTTCCCCACCCACGGCTCCCACCGTGGGTTTTATTTCGTTAGGCTGCCCCAAAAACCTCGTCGACTCCGAAGTGATGATGGGCCTGCTGGACCGCGCCGGCGCGCGCCTGACTGCCCGCCCGGAAGACGCCGAGATTCTGGTCGTAAACACCTGCAGCTTCATCGATTCGGCCAAGCAGGAGTCAGTGGACACCATCCTCGAGATGGCCCGCCACAAGACCGAAGGCCGCGCAACTAAACTCATCGTTGCCGGCTGCCTTGTTGAGCGCTACCGCGACGAAATCCGCAAGAACATCCCCGAAGTCGATGCCGTGGTCGGCACGGGCGAATTGGAGTCGATTCTGGAGGCGGCCGGCATCGCGCGCCCGCCTGCCGTACTTTCGCCCTTCAACATCCTCAGTTCGGTAAACGTCGCCGATACCCGTTCGGGCAAGGAATCGCTCGCCGGAACCCATAAGCACGAGCCGACGGCTTTCCGTGCCGAAGGCGACCTGCGGGAACAGCAGGGGCGCTTCCGCCGCGACGAGTGGCAGGGCGCGGCCCACATGCTGCCCACCTACCTCTACGACGAAACCACGCCCCGAATGCTGGCGACGGGCCGCACGTCGGCCTATATCAAGATCGCCGAAGGCTGCGACCATCCCTGCACCTTCTGCGTGATTCCCAACCTGCGGGGCAAGTTCCGCTCCCGCCGCTTCGAGTCGGTCGTCGCCGAGGCGCAGCAACTTGTCGCGCGAGGCGTCGAGGAGATCACGCTGATCGGCCAGGACACCACCTGCTACGGCGAAGACCTGGGCATCAAAGACGGCCTGGCGCAACTGCTCGATACCCTTGCCGGCATCGAGGGCCTTCGCTGGCTGCGGTTCCTCTATGCCTACCCCAACCGCATCACCGGCCGCCTGCTCGAGACGATCGCCAAACACGACAACATCTGCAAGTATCTCGATGTTCCGCTGCAGCACGCGTCGCCGTCGGTGCTCAAGGCGATGAAGCGCGGCGCCGGCTCGGACATCTTTCTCAAGACGCTCGACAAGGTTCGAAGTGCCGTCCCCGGCATCGCCCTGCGGACGTCTTTCATTGTTGGTTTCCCCGGTGAGACCGCCGAGGACATCGAAGTCCTCGAAGACTTTGTCACTCAAGCCAAGTTCGACTGGCTGGGCGTCTTTACCTACTCTCACGAAGAAGGCTCTGCGGCTTATGTGCTCGACGGCCAGCTGCCCAAACGCACCATCGAAGCTCGCAAGCGCCGCCTGATGAAACTGCAGCAGGGCATCTCCAAGCGCGCCAAGCAGCAATGGGTCGGCCGCGAGGTCACGGTGCTCGCAGAGGGCGAGAGCGAGGAGACGCCGCTGCTCTGGGAGGGCCGCACAGAGTTCCACGCACCCGAGATCGACGGCAAGGTCTACATTAACGACTTCGGGGATCTCGGCAGCCTCGAAAAGGGCCGCTTCTACCGCGCCGAGATCACGGAAGCGCACGAATACGACGTCGTGGCCCGCATCGTCTCAGCCGCCCTCTGAGGGTTGCGGGACCTGGATTGAGTTTGGCGCGGCTTGGACGGGTGCGTATGAGCCTGGAATCAACGATGGGTGGAGAACCGGGGGTTCTCCCGTTGATCGCACAGGGGCCGCACATTGTTTCAACCCCACTTCCCGCATCCAAATCACTGAGGTGAACTGGGATGCGGGAAAGAATCGCCGTGGCTATCGCGTTGACCGGGCTCTTGGCGGGGGCAAGCGGCTGCAAGAAACCAGTCGATAAGGCGGCATTCGTATCCGCGATCAACAAATCATACGGCGATCGGCACATATGTCTGTGGCCCGAAGCAGTCAAGCTGCCAGCCCAGGCCGATCCCACCAAAGACGAGAAGGTTCGCGATTACGACGCCTTGACCGATGCCGGCCTTCTCATTCGGGAGTTCGTGGAGAAGAAGCAAGCGCGCGCCCCCTCCATTCAGATCAATAAATACGACCTCTCGGACAAGGGGCACGCGGCCTGGACTCCCGATCCTAACCACCCCGATTCCGGCAACTTCTGCTTCGGCCACTTCAATGTGACCGCCATCGACAAGGCCATCCCCAACGATCCCGCGAACCCCACGCAATACACCGTCAACTACCAGTACGAAGTGGAGGGCATTCCCGGCTGGGTCCGCACCCCGGAATCGATGAGGGCGTTTCGCAAGATCGCGGCCGACACTTCCATCCAGTCGGCGACAGCCACCCTGGTCAAAGGCGCGGACGGAGGCTGGGCGGTCGTACCATCTCAAACCGCGCAATAGCAGACGGGGAGTCGGCGATTCCCAGCAGGAAACAAATGCGATTTTGGGCAAGTTCCTGTTCGGCCACGGTCCAACCACGGCCAGTCAACGAGTACGGGCCGCCTTCTCAACGGTTCGGTATCGCCAATGAGGAATTTACTACCGGATTCAGAACTTACCTCTCAGCTCCCAGGCGGACGCGCCCGCCTGGCCACGAGCCATAAAACTAGGAATTCGCTGCATTCGCGTCATTGTGCTCCCAAGATTTGTCCGAGAATACCCTGTGCGCCTCGCCCAAGGCAGACAAATCCCTCGTCAGGGCACCCGGGTCCATGTGCGTCTGAGAAAGACACCCCCTGGAACAATTGCAGACGAAGTCCTGGTGGCATCTACGATCGTTGTTGCAATCAATTCCCCATCGTCGATCTTTGCTTCGGTAATCACAAAGTCGTCCAGCTGATTCGTTTGCACACCTGCGACGGTGAGGACGCGTGTGACGACACCCGTACCATCGCAGTTTACGGAGACAGTCCCGACTTGAGTTCCCGTGACGATGGTTCTTTCTCCCGTCGTCGATCCGGGGGTCGGCTCGTTCACAAGGAACGTCCCCGTGAGCTTGCCGTCACCGTCCACATAGCGCTTGGCGAGAGCGATTGCGATATTTGCGCCGTACGTGCCGACTATCGAATACGATCCCTTGAGACTGGCAACGGTGAAGCATGGCTCGGAATTCTCTGCGGTTGCGGACGCTGCGCTGGTGAACGCTGTGAGCACCAGCGCGGGAATGAAGAACGCGCTCTTCCTTGTCAACATGGTCGATCTCCTCAGGGTTTGCCGGATTGGGTTGAGAAGCCGATCCAGGAGAGTCGGCTTTGTTTCGGTTGGGAGGCAAGCGTACGCACACACCGCTGGCGCGGCCCTTTCGAAGTGTGCATACTTGTGTGGTTCCGGTTGGAAATGCCCCGCCGGTCGAATATTCCCCCAAGGTTTACCACGTTGTCTTGACCGATTGTTGACTTTCGCTCTGATGAATTTGTGACGGAGTTATGACGGCGAACAAGCCTCTTGTTTTCCAGTGCGATGGTGTCGAAATCCGCGAACAGGAATACTGCATCGTCAGGGAGGGAAAGGTCTTTGCAGTTGAGCCGCGAGCGTTCGGGGTGCTCGTATACCTTCTCAGGAATCCGCGACGGCTCATCAAGAAAGAAGAATTGTTGCAGGCGGTCTGGGGCGACGTGGCAGTGACGGAGAATTCGCTGGCCCGGGCGATTCTTAAACTGCGCCAAGTACTGGATGACGATGCGCGGTCTCCCCGCTACATCGAGACTGTGTCGCGCATCGGCTATCGCTTCGTGGGTGCGGTTTCGATTCAAATCGATCGGCCGTCTTCAAAGATCGAAGATCATGCTCTTGCCTTCGTGGCTGAGGGCGAGGACGGGACGCCCGGCGTGTCCCATGATCCTGCTCCGGTCGCTGGAACTGTGAGTCCGCCCGGTTCGATAACTGGGGCCGCTTCCAGAGATGTCCGTATGATACGCAGCACCCGAAGAACCACACGGAGATGGATAGGGGCCATCGCTACCGCCCCGATCCTCATTCTGGGCGGCTGGTTCTGGTACCTAAGCCGACCCCTGCCGCCCCCGCGCATCACCGCCTACACACAGATCACCTTTGACGGACACAACAAGCAACTGGGTGGAACCGATGGAAGCAGATTGTACTTTACCCAATCGTCTCCCAACTTGATTGCACAAGTCGGGGTCAATGGTGGAGAAATTGCGCCCCTTCCCGTCGCGGTTCCTGGAGTCGAAGCACTGCTGATGGACATATCACCGGACGGTTCTCGAGCGCTGATCAGCGACAAGGAGGAAGGCCACGAGGGCCATCCAATGTGGGTTGCGCCGATTCTGGGGGGACCAGCGACACGCCTGGGTGATGGGGAAGGAGAGAATTTCTCTCCAGACGGGAACTCGGTGATTTATTCCACCTATAGCGGGGATATCTTCACGGTCCGCATCGATGGCAGCGATAAGCGAAAGCTGGCCAGCCTGGACTCCTCCTGGGTGGCCGGCTTCAGTTGGTCGCCGGACGGCAAGGTCATCCGCTTCACCAAGCAAGGAGGAGGCCTTTGGGAAATGTCCAGCGATGGGGCTGGCCTGCATCCCATGCTTTCGGGTTGGAAGGGAAGCAGTCCATGTTGCGGCCAGTGGACGCAGGATGGTGCTTTCTTTCTTTTCATCTCGGATGGCCAGTTATGGGCTCTTGACGAGCGGCGGCACTTTTTCCGGCGGCCATCCTCCGCTCCGATCTCAACTCACCAGCGGGCCACTCTCGTGGGCCTGGCCGATTCCTGGAAAGGACGGAAGACGGATCTTCGCCGAAGGGTTCAAGCTTCGGGGTGAGCTCGCTCGCATTGATCCAAAGACCGGCAGCTCGCATTCATTCCTGGATGCGATCTCTGCGGAAGACGTATCGTTCTCCCCCGACGGGAACTTCGTCACTTACGTTGCTTTTCCAGAGGGCACTCTCTGGAAGGCCAACCGCGACGGAAGCGCTCGGGCGCAGATCGCTATTCCTTCGTCTCACCCGGTCTTCGCGATGCGTCCACGTTGGTCTCCGGATTCAACGCAGATTGTATTCCAGACCCGCGATAGCATCGGCCACGGTTCGATCCATCGCGTTTCGGCGGCGGACGGGAGTACCAAGTGGCTCATGTCGGAAGAGTCTGCCGACATGTCAGGCCCTGACTTCTCTCCCGATGGATCGAAAGTTGCCTTCGGCAAGGGGGGAGCCCTCGATCCGACTGAAACGATCGACCTTCGCATCGTCGATCTTAAGACAAGGCAAGTCACAATTTTGCCTGGATCGGCAGGCAAGTTCTTTCCGCGCTGGTCTCCCGACGGGCGATACATTGCGGCCGTCATGTGGCCCCAGGTCAATCACCTTCCGGTTTTCGATCTCCAGCTTCGGCGATGGTTGGATCTTCCCGTGAATGGCGAGGTCGAGTACCCAAGCTTCTCCCACGACAGCAAGTTCATCTACTTTCTGCGTTACGGCAAAGATCAGGGTGTGTTCCGGATTCGGGTCGTCGGGGGCAAAGAAGAGCGGATCGTCGATTTGAGAGGCTGGCATTTGACGGGTCGCTTTGGCTACTACATGAGCCTCGATACCACCGATGCACCGATTGTGATGCGCGATGTCGGTGCCCACGACCTCTACGCCCTCACCCTTGAGGAGAAGTAGGGAAAGTCGAAAGGACGGTTGTGGTCGAGTGACCGGGTACCCCGGACGTTATGAAAAACATCCGCGGATCCTTCGACTCCGCTGCGGCTCCGCTCAGGAAAACAGCGTGAGAGCAGAAATCTGAGGTGGACTGCCGCTTTGTATACTTGACGACGGATTCGCTCGCGTCCGTTCGCATGGTCGATCTTTGCAGAGATTTTGGGGAGGCACTTTGCAGGACTTTCGCAGGGACTTTCTGAAGATGGCCGGCCTTTCGATGGCCGGCGGCGCTACTTCCCTTCTCCGCAGTGCTTCCGCGACGGCTCAGTCCGGTCCTGGTTCGAACGTCGCCACGGGCGAACGCCCGGTGTACTTTGACGTGCGACGCTTTGGCGCCAAGGGCGACGGCACCACGGTGGATACGCCGGCCATCAATGCCGCCATCGATGCCGCGGCAAACGTGGGAGGCGGCACCGTGATGTTTACGGCGGGCGTGTATGCGAGCTACTCGATTCACCTGAAGAGCAATGTCGCCCTCTTTCTCGAGCAGGGTGCGACGATTCTGGCGGCGCCCACACCGTATGAAGGCACGGCCAGCGGCGGATATGACGCGGCAGAACCGCAGGGCGCCTGGGAACCCTACCAGGACTACGGCCACAACCACTGGCACAACAGCCTGATCTGGGGAGAGAACCTGCACGACTTCGGCATCTTCGGCCCCGGTCTCATTTGGGGCAAGGGGCTAAGCCGCGGGCACAACGAGAAAGAGCTTCCCAACACGACCGCTGGCGGCGTGGGCAACAAGGCCATCGCGCTGAAGAACTGCCGCAACGTGATTCTCAGCGACTTCTCCATCCTGCAAGGGGGATGGTTCGGCATCCTCGCCACCGGCGTCGACAACCTGACTATCGACAACCTCAAGATCGACACCAACCGCGATGGCATGGATATTGACTGCTGCCGCAACGTGCGGGTGTCGAATTGCACCGTGAACTCGCCCTGGGACGACGGCATCTGCCCCAAGAGCTCGTTTGCCTTGGGGTACGCGCGGCCGACGGAAAACCTTACCATCACCAATTGCTATGTGACCGGCATCTACGAATTGGGCACGGTTCTGGACGGAACCTGGAAGCCGATGCAGAATGTGAAGCGCGCGTTTGGCACGGGCCGCATCAAGCTCGGGCACGGAGTCGAACGGCGGCTTCAAAAACGTGACGATTTCGAACTGCGTGTTCGAGAGCTGCCGGGGTTTTGCGCTGGAGACCGTGGACGGCGCCATCTGCGAAGACATCACGTTTACCGGCATCGCCATGCGCAACGTCAACACCGCGCCGATTTTCCTGCGCCTGGGAGCGCGTCTTCGCGGACCCAAGCCTCAGACGGTTCCGGGTTCCATCAAGCGCGTGCTGATCAACAACGTGACCAGCTCGAATGCGGACGCGATGCCGTCGATCATCGCGGGCATCGAAGGGCACCCCATTGAAGACGTGAAGATCAGCGATGTTTACCTCGAGCAGGTGGGTGGAGCGAGTGCGGATCTGGCGCAGATCCAGCCTCCGGAAAAACCCGATGCCTATCCCGAGCCGACCATGTTCGGCGACCTGCCCGCCACGGGATTCTTTGTGCGCCACGTGAAGAACGTCGAGTTCAGCAACGTTGAGATCGCAACGAAGAATGCCGATCCGCGGCCCGCATTTCATCTTGAGGATGTCGCCGGAGCGGACCTGTTTCGCGCTGCGCTTTCCGGAAGGCAAGAAGAGCGGGCAGTTCCGGCTGAAGGGCGTTACCGATTTTCGCGTCTTCGGCTGCCAGCACTACCCCGACAATGCGATGGAACGCAGCGAAGATTCCAACCTGTAGTTCGAGCGAAATCCCGAACAGCATGCCTCAGGGGCTAAAGCCCGGTGTTGATTTTGTGCGTTTAATGCCGGGGATGAATCCCCGGCCTACCGCACGGATGAATTATCAACAAGCTTTCGTGCCGGGGATAAATCCCCGGCCTACCGCACGGATGAATTGTCAACAAGCTCCTACGGGGTCAGCGTGAGGAAGGCGGTCCCGTAGCCGTTCAGGGTGACCGCGATGCGCGGGGCCGGCGGGATGCCCGCGCTGGTTGGCCCATTTGTCACGCTCGTCGTTGCATCAATGGTCAGCACGCTGGCGGCGCCGAACGTGCCAAAGCTGGACGTATCCACGACGACGGTGCGAGGATCGCCCGCACCATTGTTATCGCTGGGCGCGTGAACTGCGCGATCGACGATCATCACGCGCACGGTTCCGTCGGCTGAGCGAGTGGCAAGCGTCTCGAGCGAAAGCGAGTCGGTGACGGTGAGGGTGAGGATGTCAGGCCCCGGTGCCGCGGGCGTGGAGGGGAACATGTTGACCAGCGTGCGGTCTACCCAGTAGCTGAGAAATGGATTGCTGGCCGAATCCACTTCGCCGTATTGCTTGTCGGCTGCGTACTCCCATTGGTAAAGGGCGCGGTTCCCCGCCTTGCCCAGTTGCGAAAACACATAAGGCCGCCACGCCGCAAAAAACGGGCTGGTGCCGCGCTGATCCGCAACGAAGGTCTGCATCGGATTGCAGTTGCTCTTTCCGTTGGCGTCGGAGAAGTCAGCGTTCACATTGTTTTCGGTAACCCAGACCTGCGTGTTCGCCAGGTCGGGCCGGCTGGCAATGGCCTTGTAAAAGTAGCTGAGGTTGACTGCGAACTGCGGTACCTGGGCGAACAGATCGGCGTCGGTATCGGTCTGATTGCAACTGCCGTAGAAGTGCGTTGAGAGCACATCGACCTGGGTGTTGACGCCCCCGGCCTTCGGGTCCGCAAGGAAGGTGGGCAGGGAAAGCATGGGATCGCCGGAACCGCCGGAGCCGAGGCCGAAGTCGGAGAACTCGAGTGCGGAGAACTTGATGGAGGGATCGACTGCCAGCATGGCCGGAACAGTGGTGTTGTAGAGCGTGACGTAATCGGACGCGCTGAGGCCGTTGATGTTGTACTCGTTGAAGATGCCCCACCAGGTAATTGGATTGTTGCCGGGGGACTGGAAGTGCTTGCCGCCGATGTCAAACCCGCCCTTGTTGTAGTAGCGGACGAGGTTGGCGGCGTAGGCGGCGAAATCTTTCGCGTGCGCGGCGACCAGCAGGTGGCCCTGGCTGTCACACATCCACGCGGGAGCGGTGCCGATCTGGAACTCCGGACTGTGATCGCCGGATGCAAGCACCGGTTGCGCCGTGGTGTCCAGGATGGTGAAATCCCAATCCGCGGCCGTGCCGGTGTTCGAGACCATGGGCATGCCGCCGGCGATGACCTGCATGCGGTTGTGCTGGGCGCCGAGATTGGTGAGTTGCTGCTCGCGAGCCGTAATGGTGGCGCCGGTTCCGAAGATCTCTCCGGTGTATTGGAAGATCTGGAACGACGTGGCCATGAACTGTTCGAGCTTGCCCTTCACACCCAAGGTGGTATCGACGGTATTTCCCACCGTCACGACCGGCGCAAGCACCATGGTGAAATTCGCCGATACACTCTGTCCGGCGGAATTCACGGTTACGGTGGGCGAGTAGGTGCCGGGGGAGGCGATATTCGCCGCCGAGAAGGTGATCACTCCGGAAGGACCGGTGGCCGCTGCGGAGTACGCCACCTGCACGCCGGCAGGCAGGCCGGTGAAGTTCACCTGCGCCGTCTCGCTGGTGGACGCAATCGTAATTTGGGCCTGCACTGCGCTGCCGTCCTGCGGAACCACGACAGAGGTGGGCTGCAGGCTGACGGTGACGGGGGTATCGGGGTGTTGCCCATTGCTGATCTTCGAGCCGCAGCCGGTGGCAAAGATCAAAGAGACAATCGACACAGAAACCACGAGTGAAGCGCAAAACAGCCGGGAACGGCGCATGAAATCCCCACGGGAACAGTCCTGTTTGGTATGCGAGATGATAGAGCATACCGGCGAGCTGGCGCTGTGAGCATTGACACTCCGCAACGCAGTCGGCGAGATTGCCGAGAGCGGACGTCCGCAGTGTGTGCCCGTGGGCGGACTTCAGAGCGCGTCGATCGTGGCGTTGCCGTCGTGGGTGTGAATAGAGAGCGGCACGCCGCCGCCGTTCAGCTTGCCGCGGATGTTGTGGTCGGACTTCGAATCGTAGCCTTCCATCACCAGCGGCAGTTTGCAGTTCAGGTGGCCATCGCCCGCGCGTAAATCGAGGTCAGCGGCGAGATTGCGCGGCAAATGAATCGAAACGCTCCCGTCGGAGCTCTCCACGCGCGACGCGGTGGTCAGTTGCGAGCCCTCGGCTAGGGTCAATTCCAGGCCCCCGTCCGACGTGTGCACCTGAACTCCGCTGAAGCGTCCGTCAATCTGCACGTGGCCGTCCGACGACCGCGACTCCAGGGTCCCCGATGCATTGTGGATATGGATGGATCCGTCGCTCGACACCAGATGAAGCGCCCCCGTTACGTCCCACGCGTCCAGAGAGCCGTCACTGGTGTGCAGTTGCAGATTGCCGTTTATTCCGGAGACCTTGAGGCCGCCATCTGCCGTCCGGGCCTCCAAATCGGCGCTCGATGGGGTTTCAACCGTCACATGCGGTTCGTGCCGATTTCCCACGCTGATGTGAAAGCCGATGCTGTGCTTCTCCCGCAGTTCGAAGTTCACATGATCGCCTGACTGGAACTCCGTCACGGTGTAGTCGGCGGAATGGCGGTCGTTCCATTCCACGCGGATCCGCACCTCTTTGCAGTCGCCACAGGCGCGAATCTCTGTGGATGCATCGCCAGAGGTGGTCGTGACCGATGCCTTCCCGGAGATCGGGTAGGTCTTTTGCCAGTCGCTGTCAGCGCGCGCTGTGGGCGCAAAGGTGAACACAACGCTCGCGGTAAGGGCAAATACAGACAGGCGCAGAGATTTCATGATATGGCCTCTGCATTTCTGGTACGGAGCGAGTTCGGCCGCAGTTCCCCGGAACTGCGGCCGTCGGATCGCGAAGAGACCAGCCAGAGGGCGTTAGCTACTCTTTGGGCAGGACCAGGAAGGGGCTCGAAGCATCCTGCATGGATCCCCCGGCGAAGGCAGTCTGGCCCATAACCGCGGAACCGACTTCCCAACGCGGAGACGGGAGCTCCGGCATGGGCTTGGCCTGGAAGAGCCTCTTGCACTGGCGGGCCGTCCAGCGGGCCGATGTCTTGGCCTTTTTCCGTCGCGCGCTGTCCGACGAAATCCCTGTCCCTGCATACATTTGGCGGTAAAGCTTCGAGAGGAACATGAAGGCTATCCGCGACGTCAGATTCGGACAGCAGGCCGAGCGTTTCCATATGTTCGGCCAGTTGTAAAAGCGGTCCCATACCTTCTGCGTGCGCTCTCGTATTTCGTCGGAGCTCATGGTGGGGTGCGGCGTAAACATCTTGGGCCGGACTTCGGTGGGAATCAGCCAATAGCGGGTAATGGGAACATCGCCCACCAGGGTGGGGTGCTGGGACTGTTCCTTTTCCCAGCGACCGAAATCCACGGTACCCGGAAAGGGTGTCATCATCACGAACTGGGCGAAGGTAACGCCCGCCTTCTCGGCCATATTCACGGTAGCGTCGAAGGTGGCCGGCCGGTCAGTGGGCAGGCCGAAGATAAACGACCCGAGCACGTGCACTCCATGTTGCTTGAAGGTCTGCAACTGCTTGGCGAGCGCTTCTCCGGAGTAGTTCCAATCTTTGAAGACGGCTTTCAGGCCCTCGGGGGTCACGGCTTCCACGCCCACCAGCGCGCCCTTGATGTTGGCCTTGCGCATGGCATCGAGGTAGGCGCCATCTTCTCCGGCTTCCATGGTGATCTGGGTAAAGAAAACCATGTCGCTGGGAAGCTTGGCCAGCTCTTCCATGAGCTGGAAGCGCTCGTTGCGGATGGCGGTCAGCTCTTCCACTTTGGCGAAGTTCTTCTGTTCCCGCGCCAGGCGGAGATCGGTGAGCGTCACCGGATAGAAATTGTCGTCGGCGAGGGCAACGAATTTAAAGCCCAGCCGGCGCAGGGAGACGATTTCGTCGATGACGCTCTGAAATTTGCGTTGGCGCGGCTTTTGGCCGTCCGTCCGCCACACGCTGCAGAACGAACAGTGTTTCGGACAGCCGCGAATGGTCTGTACCGAGGCCCACATATACTTCTGGGGATCCATCAGGTCCCAGCGCGCGGCGAGGAACTGCGAGCCTTCGAGGCGGCCGCCCTCGTAAATGCGCTCCGGCCTTCCGGCCAGGCAGTCGGCCACCACTTTGCCCCAAACCACATCGCCATCGCCCTTGACGGCGGCATGTCCTTCTCCCCGCTCCAGGGCTTCCTCCGGGAATAACGTGGCGTGGATGCCGCCGTAGACGACCCAGGCTCCGCGAGCCCGCGCCATCCTTCCCACGGCGTATCCCCGCAGCGCGTTGCCGGTATGGACGCTGATGCCCACAATGTCACCCGACTGGATGGTTTCGGGGACGATCGGCTCCAGCGATTCGTCGACAAGGATCGGGGTTCCGGCAGATTCAGGGGTGGCAGCGGCGAGAACGAACAACCAACGGGGTGTGATAACAGCCGTTCCGAAAGAATTGTCACTAGGATTGACCAGATGAACGCTCAACGCTCCTGCCTTTCGACATGCCCGCTTTTAGGGCCGATACGAGTGCGTGGATTGCGAGAGCGTCTACGGGGTGGGCGAAATTGCCTGCCGAGAGCCGTCCTGAATGGCTTCGCCGAAATTGTACACCCGTACGATTTGCCAAAACAACCGGGAAAATTCCCGGTTTCTGGCGCAATCGTGCGACGGGCACACGATGACAATTTGCCGACGTGTGGCACTATTCGGGCGGTACGGAGACCGGCTCGAGACGGGAAGCAGTCTAATTTCGCGAGTAGTCTCTACTCTTATATCACCTCGCCCCTGCGTCTGCCTCGAAGGGTCGGGAACGCGTCCCGCGAACCGCAGAACGTATTCATTGCAAAAAGATTGCGAGAGGAATTTAGAGTACTCGGGAGCATTCTTCAACGGGGATTGGAACCTGCTCCACGATTTCCAGGCCGAAGCCCTCGAGGGCGGGGATGTGCATAGGGGTATTGGAAAGAAGGCGGATCCGCTGAATGCCCAGGTCGGAGAGGATCTGGCCCCCCAGACCGATGGCGCGAAGGATGCGGCCGGATCGGTCCTGCGCGCCTTCGCGCGCGCGAAGCTGCTGGTGCAGCAGGAGATGGCCAGGGTTTACCGGATCGACTGCGGAGGGCGCCACCACGCCGCCGGGAGCGAATGCCGCTGAAAACGAGTGCGCATCCGTGGGGCGCGGCTCAATCTCGAAGCCCCTTGACGTGTTGTGGAGATAGAGAATGGCGCCGCAGCCCTCTTCGGCGATCATGCGCATCGACTGATCGAGAGTTTCGCGGCAATGACAGTCCGCCCCGAACACATCCCCGGCCGTGCACTTGGTATGCACCCGCACCAGCACCGGGTGGGTGCAGGGTGGCCGGTGATTCGGTTGTCCAGGAAGCCCTGCAGGGCCTGCCAGAAATGCCGGGCAGCCCCCCGGGCAGAGGTCGCCTCGTACCAGCGCCAGGTGGCTTTCGCCCCCGTTCACCTCCGACTCGTAGGCGATCATCCGGAACTCGCCATACCGGGTCTGGATGCGGGTCTCGCCGGCGCGCACGATGTAGCGCTCGTTGCGGAGGCGGTAGCGGATCAGTTCAGCAACCGTGAGAATCCGCAGGTTGTGCTCGCGGCAAAACGGGATGAGATCGGGAATGCGCGCCATCTCGCCGTCGTCCCGCATGATCTCGCAGATGACGCCCGACGGGTTGAGCCCGGCGAGCCGGGCCAGGTCGACCGACGCCTCGGTCTGCCCGGCGCGGACAAGCACGCCACCGCGGCGGGCGCGGAGGGGGAAGATATGACCGGGGCGGGCAAGGTCGGCCGCGGTCGACTTCGGACTGATGGCGGTGCGGATGGTGTGAGCGCGATCAGCGGCGGAAATGCCGGTCGTCACGCCCTCCCGCGCCTCGATGGTCTCGGTGAACGCGGTGCCGAATCGCGAGGAGTTCTGCTGCGTCATGGGAAAAAGGCGCAGGTAATCGGCGCGCTCTTCCGTAAGGGTCAGGCAGATGAGCCCGCGGCCGTAGCGGGCCATGAAGTTGATAGCATCCGGCGTAACGTGCTCGGCTGCCAGGGTGAGATCGCCCTCGTTCTCGCGGTCCTCATCGTCGACGACGACCACCATGCGCCCGGCTCGAATCTCATCGAGAGCACCGGTAACATCGATAAAGGGAGCTTCGTGCGTGCGAGGGTGGGTCATGGTTTGGCCCTATTGTCGCCCACTCCGCTTGCAAAGAGCAAAATTGGTGGAAAAGTGATGCGCTGGAGCTTCAGGTTTGCCCATCAAGCAAAAGCGCCGCACGAGGCGGCGCTTTTGGAATCAACCGATTTGGGGGCCTACAACGTCGACTCGATCTCGAAACCCCATGCTTCCAGGAGTGCTTCGGGAATGTACTTTGAATTCTTGTTGCGGCGAGCCCACTCCCTGAGGCGAGTTGACCGGATGTACTGGTCCGGGGTGAGCTTGAACTCCTTCACTATCTGTTCGAAGGAGGTCACGGTGGGCACAACGGGGCCGATGGGCTCCGGCTTGCCCCAATTCGGATTTCCACGACGCTTTGCCATTGGGTGTCCTTAAAGAGGGTGAATTTGTTTCTTTTCCTCGGACGCGCGCTCGGGGGTAGCTGCTACTGGGTCCTGAGGCATTCGTTCACTACTTTCCTATTTTAGGGATTTTTTCTTCAAAAATCAATAGCAAACCAGTACAAAATTGACGAAAACAACCCGATTTATGAGAACGCTTTCAAGCAAGCAATTGTATGCAAGTCAGAGACTTAGGGACAGCGGATTTACAGCGAGTGGCAGCTGTCACGGCGAAGTCGAATAAGAGATGACAGGATTGATGTTATGACGACAATCGGACGGATCGGGGCGATCGGCATGGCCCTCGTAATGGCGGAATCTGGGGCCCACGGAGTTCAACTCAAGGTGAGCCGCGAGGCCCTGCAGCGCACCCTGCAGCAACAGCTTTTCAATGGTCCCGAGGGTCGATATTACTTGAAAGGTTCCCCGCGGTCGGGATGTTTCGTGTACGCCGAAGACCCTGAGGTCCGATTCGAGCATGGCCGGATCGTGGTGCGGATGAAGACCCATGCAAAGGTCGGCACAAGTCTCCACGGAACGTGCGTGGGGATCTCGCTGGCTCCGGGCTCGGAGGTGTCTCTTGCTCCCGACGGCGAGGGCGAAACTCTGGGTTTTCGTGATGCGCGGCTGGAGCGGATCAGCGAACAGCGCGAGCTCAATTTCCTGCTCGCCCCGTTTCTGAGCCACACGGTTCCCTCCAGCATGAAAGTGAATGCCGCCGACCTTCTGCGCAAGGCGCTGGAGGGGTCGACCGCGACCTCCGGATACAAAGTCACGCTCGATCGATTGAAGATCCATTCCATCCAGATTCAAGGCGACGAGGTGGTGGTGGACGTCGATGGTGATTTGAGCGTGAAGTGACAGCCCACCGCGACAGACACAGCGAAGTACACTGGATAGCGGCGCACGGCATGGCGCCCTCGCGAAAGGAAAGTCGATGCGCTCTTTTTGGTTCGCCGGCTTCGTTGCGGCTGCGGCTCTGTCGATCGCTACGGTAGCAGCTGCTGGGCAAAGTCCTTACGATTCTGTGAATCCGCTCATCGGCACGGCCGGCGGTGGCAATACCTTCCCCGGCGCCACGCTTCCCTTCGGCATGGTGCAGTGGTCTCCCGACACCAACGCCGATGCCTGGTACAAATACGACGAAAAGGCCATCCGCGGTTTCAGCCTCACGCACGTCAGCGGGGCCGGCTGTCCGCTTTACGGGGACTTCGGCGTCCTGCCCATTGCGGGAGCATTGCAAACCAGCCCCGGCAAGGATTTCGGACCGTACGCGGTCGCATTCGATCACAGCAAAGAGGAAGCCCATCCCGGCTATTACGCGGTGACGCTGTCGAACGGCGTGCGCGTGGAGATCACGGTCACGGAACGGGCAGGAATTGCGCGCTTTACCTTTCCCGCCGGTACGCCGGCCCGGCTGCTGGTGAACTCCGGTTCAAGCGCGAATGAGATCATCGACGGGTCCAATGGCAAGCAAGCCTCCGACAACTACGAGAACCAGATCGAGCTGACCGGAGAGGACGGGTTCACCGCCTGGTCGCGGGCGGGACACTTCTGCTCGACCGATTCGCACTACAAGATTTACGCTGCCGGCCACTTCAGCAAGCCCTACAAGGCCTCTGCAGTGTGGCAGGACGACGGCATCCTGGCCGACGCCAAGTCGGCCCATGGAAAGCACACCGGCGCGTGGCTCGACTTTGGCAGGGAACATCAAGTCGAGCTCAAGGTCGGGATATCCTTCGTGAGCGAGAAGAGCGCTAGGAACAATCTGGCCAAAGAGCTTCCCGATTGGGACTTCGACCAGGTCCACGCAAGTGCGAAAACTGTTTGGACTGAGCTGCTGGGCCGGATTGCGACGGAAGGCGGCACGGATGACCAGCGCACCATCTTCTATACCGGGGTGTATCACTCGTTCCTGTCGCCCAACCTGTTCAGCGACTACGACGGCCAGTACATCGGCTTTGATGGAAAGACGCACGCGCTGGCGCCGAACCAACGCGCGCAGTATGCAAACTTCTCCGACTGGGATATCTATCGCAACACGGTGCAGTTGCAGGCACTGTTCTTTCCCGATGCCGCCGGCGACATGATGCAGTCGCTGGTGAACGATGCGGAGCAGGGTGGCCAACTGCCCCGCTGGGAGGCCGCCAATGACGTCACCTACGTGATGGGAGGCGATTCGCCGGCCGCGGTGATCGCGTCTTCCTATGCATTTGGAGCACGTAACTTCGACACGGAGACGGCGCTGAAGTTCATGGTGAAGGCTGCCACCGAGACAGAGAACAATCGCGAGCGGCCGTTTCTCGCCGACTACCTGAAGCTGGGCTATGTGCCCGGCGAGAAAGATCGCACCTCGGCGTCGCGCACCCTGGAGTACGCCAGCGATGACTTCGCGATCGCTGAATTCGCAAAATCTCTTCGCCGCCAGGATATCTCGGAGCGCTTCCTGAAGCAGTCGCAGACCTGGAAGACGCTCCTCGATCCAGAGACGAAGATGATCCGCCCGCGCTTGAGCGACGGCACATGGCTTCCAGGCTTCGACATCGAACGCTCGCTGCCCAAGGCAAACGGGGATGACCAGCGCGGGTTTGAAGAAGGCAACACCTACCAGTACTCGTTCATGATTCCCTTCGATTACCCTGCGCTGTTTGAGGCCATGGGTGGCGAGAGCCAGGTGACGCCGCGGCTCGACCATTTCTTTGTAAAGCTCCGCTGCTGGGGCGAGCCCTGCTACAACATCGAAAACGAGCCGGACTTCGTGGTGCCGTATGCCTATGTCTTCGCGGGCCAGCCCTGGAAGACACAGGAAGTCGTGACGCGCATTGGCAAGGAAACATTCAAGGCGACACCCGACGGCATCCCCGGCAATGACGACCTTGGCGCAACCTCAGGCGTTTACGTTTGGAACGCACTTGGCATGTACCCCGCGGTGCCGGGCGTGGGAGCCGTGGTTCTGGGAACGCCCATGTTCTCCAAAGCGACGCTGCAACTGGCAGGCGGACGAACAGTGTCGATTACGCGCCAGGGTGACGGCATTTACGTGAGAAACGTTGCACTGGATGGAAAGCCGTATCCCACCGACTGGCTGCTCATTGTGAGGTTCCGCGCCGGCGAAACCAAACTTGAATTCAACCTGCAGACCCAGCCGGATAGGACGCGCGGCACCAAGGCGGCGGATCGGCCGACATTGCTTCGCTAGGGCCGGAACTTACTTTCCGGCTTGCGCAGCGTTCTGTTGTTTGCGCGCCTGCGCTAGTTGCAGCACCATCGCCGCTTCGTCTTTGCGGTTGAGGTCGACGAGCACGCCCGCAAGCTGCTGCGCCACCTCAAATGAATCGGGATTGGTGTTGAGCCCGTCCTGGAGAACGCGGACCGCGTCCTCCGGTTTGGCGCTCTTGACGTAGGCCGCACCGAGGTTGATGGCTTGTTGCGGCGCTACGCCAGGCCGCCAGGCGCGGCCGTTCCAGCAACTCGATCACTCCCTTGAAATCGCCGTCCGCCAGCAGGTCGCTCGACAGGGCGTCGAGCGCGGCGGCGTTGTCGGGATCGAACTCAATTGCTTTTCGCCACTCCGCTTCCGCCTCCGCGCCAGCGTGGGTGGAATCGAGCGCCGTGGCCAGAATCACGTGGATCTTGCCGTCGCGGTAGCCGAGCTTTTCCGCCTCCTGCAGTGAAGGAATCGCCTCCCTGGTATCGCCGGAAAGATACAGGCTCGCGCCAAATTCAAACACCACGTGAGGCAGGTCGGGCTGCGCCGCATCTGCCTGCAGCGAGCTGCCGAAGGCATTCGCAGCGCAGGCGTATTGCTCGTGGCTTGCGAACCAGACTCCAAGATCGTTCAAGACGGCCGCAGTTGGCTTGTCGCGAAGCTTCGCCTTCATTTCATCGGGCGGAGTACAGGTCTGCGCCAGGGCCGCGACATGGAAACCAATCCAGCTGAGAAGCGAAACAACGCCGAACAACACGCGGAAGGAACGGATGGGGGTCATCGCTGCGTTGAACCGCCTGACTTCGTCGCGCCCGTGTCCTTGGCATTGGCGGCTCGTGTCGCTTCGTCTGCCACCTCCACCTTGATGTCGTCGATGCCGTCCGCCGGAATGTTCACGAACTCCGGAATATTCACGGCGCGATTGGCGGCGGTCGCGTTGTCGATCAGGATGGCCGGGCTGTCGTTTCCATCGGCATCGATATGGGTCAAATACATTTGCGTGTAGGGCGAGCGGGCCTTGGAGGAAAACACCAGCCAGCGGCCGTTCGGCGAAAAGCTGTGCCAGGAATTCATGAGCCGCGTATTGGCGCGCATGCGCCGCGCCGCGCCACCCTGGAACGGCACCATGTAGAGCTGGCTGTCAGGCCGCATGAGCTGGCCGTTCTTGCACTGCACAAAGACGATCCACTTGCCGTCGGGCGAGATCTTGGGAAAGTTGTTGCTCATCCCGTTCTGCGAAGCGCCCACAATGCGTTCCGGCGTGCCGCCCTTGCCGTCGTTGAACGGAATGCGGTAGAGCTCGTACTGAATCTGCGTTTCGTTCTCGTCGAGCGCATGCAGTGCGGGGAGCTGGCCCTTGGGGCGCGGATCGCGAGCCTCGGCGCGGGCAAACACAATCCACTTGCCGTCGCGGCTCCACACGCCATCGGTCTGCACATACTTTGGATCGTCGGCGCCCGGAAGCGGATGGCGCAGGCCGTCGTTGCGGTCGTAGTACTCCAGGATGCCGCGCGTGGGGTAGAACACCTGCAGAAAGCGGTAATCGAGGAAGTTGGTCACGTAGTAGCTGTCCATCATGCTCTTCACCGTGGGTCCGGCAAAGGTGCTGAGCACGTAACGGCCATTAGGCGAAACCTGCGACATGAATCCGACGCGAATCTTGCCCACCGTGCCGTCGGTGTTCCAGTGCACCATGTCCTTGCTTGCGACGGTCATGTGCTTCTGCACCGGCACCACGGCGTACAGGCCCTTGTCGTTGGCGGGGCCGTCGATGTCCATGCCGAACGTCTTGCCGTCGGCCGAGAACGAGTGGCAGTTGGCGCACGTCGGCATGTCTTTGAGCACCGTGTGGCTCTCCGGCTTGCGGATGTCGCGAATACGCCAGTGAATCAGCGGAATGGAAGAAGTAGCCAGGGGCGACACCACGCCGTTGACGCCGGCGCTCGGCATCAGCGGCACGTCGCGATAAAAGATCGGCGCGCCCACCTCATCCTTTGAGGTGGTAAACGAAACCCGTGATTGCGACCAGGCAGCCTGGCCATCGCGATATCCGGTGATGGTGAACGTGGCCGGGGCGCTCACCGAGTGCGCCTGGATCACCGACCACGCCGTCGGATCGGGTTTCCACGTCCAGGTCGCGGCCTGCTGCGCATTCAACCTGGGCGGCTGATTGGAGTCGCTCACCGTTTGGGGATCAATCTCGCCCAAGCTGCATGCGCTCGCCCTTGGTCGTCACATGAATCGGCTGCGAGCCGTCCGCAAAAGTGATGTCGATGGCCCAGGACACCCCCGCTGCATCGCGCCACAGAAACGTCGGCGGCGTGATGCCCGGCGGGAATATGGATCCGGCCTCCGGGTAATCGATGGAGATGGGAAGCAAGGCCCGTTGCGGGTCCGCGGCGGCCAGCGCCCGACCGGTACCCGGCATAATACGGTGCGGAATCCCGCACGTGATAACAATTGCGGCGAGCGACACTACGATCGGACCGACGATCCTGGGCCCGCGGGGAAGAAACGACCAAAAACTGCGAAGCACTGCGCCTCCAAAGAACGCGATGTAGATTATGGCGCCGGACCTCCTCGTGCAACCGGCGCGATATACCCTTTATTGAACCTTGTTGGCCTGGACAGCCGAAAGCACCAACTGCTGCTGATCGGCCGTCACTACCTTCTGATAGAAATCCCGAAGCGGCCCATACTGCTTGGCGTCGAGCATCGTAAAAGCGCGAGCAAGAATACGGGCGTTTGTAATGGAATTGTTCTCAATCTTCGACCTCAACTGATAGGCGGCGTTCTCCTCCCACTTCATCACCGTATCTTCCGGCTTCCCTTCCACCGCGAATCCTGAAGGAAGCACGTAAGTGATCTGCTCCTGATCCTGCGCGGGGTAGCGCATGTCGATAGGCAAGGAACGATCGTCCTCGGCCGGGAAGGGATTCGTCTCTTTGGCCTCGAAGAACGCGCGCGGGAGAATGAGCCGGCTGCCGGCATTGCTGGTCAGCTCTCCTGAAACCGGCACAATTGCCAGAAGCTGCTTGCTCGAATCGTCAAGATAGGCCAGGTGATCGACCTTTGCAGTCACACCCTGGGGAACTTCGCGGGCAATGAGCCGTTCGACGGTTTCCTTCACGGCGTCGGGCCCCTGACGAATTCCCATCTGGCGGAAGTAAAGTGCCTGCTGCCCAATAAACGCCACCTTGAGAGTGCCGGAGATCGATCCATTCGAAGCAAACGTGACGCTGCCCACGTGCAGCACGGAGTTGTCGGTGTTCTTCTGCAACGGCGTCAGGATCGTCTCCACTTTGCCGTTGCCGCCCAGCGCGACACCGCCGGCACCCGCGTGCGCCCAGTGCAGCGTCTCAAAAGGAGCCATCTTGGTGCCGGGATCAACCGTAATCTCTTTCCCGTCGATCTGCAGAGCGATGACCACCGAGTCCAGCTGATCCGCACTCAACAGGTTGGCAGAGAAGATGCGGTGGCTGCGGCTGGTGATCCGTTCCGGCCGTGCGTTCAGGCCGGCGATCCGCGCCATGGCGAGATAAAGATAGGCGATTTGATTGCTGGTCCCCTTCTTGTCGTCGAGAACCTTCTCCACCTTTCCGGCCGGGATCCATTCCGTACCGATCCCGGGCTCGCCATCGTAAGAAAAATCGACGTTTTCCAGCTTCTGAACGGTCTCGTAGAGCTTTCTCGCCTTGGCCTCCGCAGTGGGCAAGCCGGAGCACAACTCATCGACGGCCTGCTTCAACGCGGGCGTGGCCGCGATGTACTGGTTCAATCCCCGGGTCCAGTACCCCATTTCCTTCTGCCAGAACTCCTTAACGTCCGGGGTGGGCGTGTAAAAGAAGCGCACACTGTACGCCAGGCTCGCAGGCGGCGGTCCGAAGGCTTCGTTCGGAAGAGCCGGTATGTCGGTCAGATCGAGCGTGTACACGCCCGAGGCTTCCGCCTTGACCGACTTTCCCGGCGGAAGCACCGCCGAGTTCAGAATGTCCGTCATCGCCTCGCCATGGGGATCGGTCAGCGCACTGTCGTCGATTCCCGCCGTTCCCAACTTGTTGCGTTCAGGCAGAAATTTCTGCGCCGGCGTAAACGCAAAGTGAGCCCGGTGGGTAAAGTACTGGCGTTGAATCTCCCAATTCGGCGGCAGATCGAAGCGGTCATAGCGGATCTGGTAGCGATACTCCAGGATGCTGCCCACCTCCACGCTCGGCAACGTAAAGCTGAAATCGTTGGCCTGGTTCCGCCCTCGCCTCACCTTCAACAAATCGGACGGGGAACCGGTCAAAGGAACGACGGTTCCATCGGGATGAATGGTTCGCGCCTCGATCGCCGAGATGTCCGTGTGCACGTTAAAGGAGTCAGTATCATTCGGCATGTCCTCGCCCGCGTGATTCACATCCGGCGCATCCCAGTGATTCGCGGTGCCCGATCCCATTCTGCTGGAGTTGTCGCCCGTAGCGTGAAACACAAAACTCCGCACATAACTGATGTGGACCGTGGCCGCTTCCTTGCCCTTTTCGGTCAACACCTTCACCCGCGCGTACACGGTTGTAAAGTGGTGCGGATCGTCTGAAACCTCCTCGCGGAAGAGATAGACCGCGTCGGCTCCGGGAGCCTTCGGGTCCGCGGTCATGCTTAACTCCTCTTTCGACGGTGCCGCAAATTGCCCGAAGGAGAAAACAGGAGCAGCCACACCAAGCAACAAAATTCCAAAACGTAAACCGATTAAGCCACGCATACAAGCTCTCCCCAGGGTTGACTGTCTATAGGGACGCAATCAGAAGCGCCCGGAGTTTCAGCAGAGGGTACCAGTGGGATTTTACCCCTCTTCGCAAATCGAAACCGGGCTGCCGGTCCGCTCGACACGAAGCCGCCCCAAGGAATAGACCGGAATCCTCCTCCGCGGTTAGGCGTAAGTTGAGGCTGCCCAATGGGATCGATCTCCTGGCTCTTCCATCCTTTGGTCGATTCCCAGTCTTGAATGTCCACTGCGTGTGATCGAAATCACTTCTTCAGCGGCCCGTCACACCCTACGCTGGCGACAGTCCGAGCGAACCAAGTCCTCTGAGGAGATCATGAAGCGCCTTTCCGCCCAAATCGTGCTGGCAGGGCTCTTCGCTGCGGGATCGCTAACCGCTGGAACTCTTCTCATCCCCGCTGCAGCCGGCAAAGCAGCCGCCGCAGTCGGCAAGCCGGCAACGATCGCCATCGACTACCCCCTCAACGGATCCCTGTTTCCACCCGAGATCACGCCGCCTACTTTCCTGTGGCATGACCCCAGCCCGAGCGCGACCAGTTGGACCGTGGATGTCTCGTTCGCCAACCCTGCCGGCAACCTGCACATTGCCTCCGCAGGCGATCCGTTCCACTCCGGCGCTATCGATCCCAAAGCAGGCCCGGAGCTCGAGTTGACGCCGGAGCAGGCCGCCACCCGCACCTGGAAGCCAGCCCCGGATGTCTGGGCGAAGATCAAGTCGCTCAGCGTCCGCGCTCCGGCAACCGTCACCATCACGGGAATTGCCGACGACGGCCGCACCCCTGTCTCACGTGGTTCCGTCACCCTTTCCACTTCCATCGACCCGGTGGGCGCGCCGGTCTTTTACCGCGACGTGCCTCTGATGCTGCCTGCGCCCGACCAGAAGGGTCCGATAACACCCCTTCCGCAAATGGCGATCCCACTCATCAAGTGGCGCCTCCGCAGCATCGCCGAACCCGAGAGCCGCGTGGTCATGGAAAACCTCCCCACGTGCGCAAACTGCCACTCGTTTTCTAGGGACGGCCGCACCTTCGGACTCGACCTCGACGGCCCCCGCAACGACAAGGGCCTCTATGCCCTGGTCAAGGTGGGGCACGATATGACCATCGGCAGCCGCGACATGATTCGCTGGAGCTCCTTCCAGCTCAACGACGAAGCCAAAGCCGGCGATCCGGCGGTCAAGCGCTTCGGCTTCATGTCCCAGGTATCGCCCAACGGCCGCTACGTAGTCACGTCCATCGGCCCTCCCAACAATGCCAACCGTAACGGCGACCAGGCGCCGGGCTTCGCCCCCGGCATTCTCGACCGCCTCTACAGCACCAACTACCGCAGCATCGCCTTTACCCAGGTGTTCTATCCCACGCGCGGCGTCTTGGCCTTCTACGACAGGCAGTCCGGCGCCATGAAGCCGCTTCCCGGCGCCGACGATCCCCGCTATGTCCAGACCAGCGCCTTCTGGTCGCCAGACGGCAAATACCTCATCTTCAGCCGCGCCCTCGCCCGCGATCCCTACCCGGCAGGCATCCCCAAACCCACGTACGCGAATGATCCCAACGAAACCCAGATCCAGTACGACCTGTACAAGATCCCATTCAATGAAGGCCGAGGTGGCAAAGCCGTCCCCGTAACGGGTGCCTCCGATAACGGCATGAGCAACAACTTCCCCAAGGTCTCGCCCGATGGCAAATGGATCGTCTGGGTCGAGTGCAAAAACGGCCTGCTCATGCGCCCCGACAGCAAGCTCTTTATCGTCCCGTTCGAGGGCGGCAAAGCGCGTGCCCTGCGCGCCAACACACCGCTCATGAACTCCTGGCACACGTTTTCGCCCAACGGCCGCTGGCTGGCCTTCAGTTCCAAGGCGCGCGGCCCCTACACGCAGCTCATGCTCACGCACATCGATCAGAATGGCAACGACACCCCGGCCATCCTGGTCGAAAACACCACCGCAGCCAACCGCGCCGTCAACATTCCGGAGTTCGTGAACCTGCCGCCCGGGGAGACCATCGCCAAAATCAATCCCGAGGCTACCGAGTTCTACAGTCTCTTTGACGAAGCCTTCCGCGACATGGAGTCGGGCAACATGCCAGAGGCGATCCGCGCCATCCGCGAGGCCATCCGGCGCGATCCCACCGATGCCCTCGCGCACTACGTCCTGGCCACCGCGCTCAGCGGCAACGACCAGGAAAGCGAAGCGCTGCCCGAGTATCGCAAGGCGGTAGATCTTGAACCGAAGAACCCCACCTACCTCGACCATTTCGCCGTCTCACTCGATCTGAGCGGCGATGCAGACGCGGCAATCGTCCAACTGCAGAAGGCCGTCGCCATCGAGCCGGCGTCTCCCGAGTACCAGTTCAACCTCGGCGTGGTCCTCGAATCGCGCGGCGACTTCGCCAGGGCCGTCGAGCCTCTGCGGCGATCGACAGAATTGAGCCACGGCCGCAACTGGCGCAGTTTCGCCGAACTGGCTAAAGCCTACGACAAATCCGGCCACCCTGCGGAGGCCGTCCACGCGGCCGAGCAGGCCGTGAACCTCGCCGAGCAGGTGCACAGCGAGGAAAGCGTTCCCGCGCTGCGTGATGCCCTCGCCGGCTATCAGCGCGACGCCGCCAACACCGCACCGTAAAACAGGCCTGTTGTATTCTGGCAGGCGGAGATGTGTTGCATGGGGATTCGACGCGGACCTGGAACCTACGGGCTTCTGCTGGCAGCCTGTCTGGGTTTCGCGGGAGCGGCGCATGCCGCCTGCAATGGCCCCCAGGCGCTCGTTGCCCAGCTGCGCACCCACCCCGACACGGAAAACGCGATCAAACTGGGAAGCTGGTATGCATCCCATGAGCAATTCGATTGCGCCGCGGAGACCCTTCGCGGCGCCCTGAAGACCGATCCGAAATCCGCCCAGCTTCATTATCTCGTTGGCCTCGCACTCCTCGAGGGGAAACACCCCGACCAAGCCATTCCGGAGCTGCAGAAATCCGTTCAGCTGGCCCCCGACCAGGCCCCGCCGCGCCTGCTGCTCGCCTCGGTCTTCGAGAAGGCCGGTCAGCACGCCGAAGCTGAAGAACAGTGGAAGCAGTCCCTGCGCATCGACCCCAAATCGGAGATCGCGCTCGAAGGCCTCGCCACCGACTTCATCGCCCGCGAAGACTACGTGGACGCGGTCAAGCTTCTGCATTCCGCGCCGCGCACCGAGAAGCTCACCATCAAGCTCGCGCAGGCACTCGGTCTGCTGAATTACCTGGATGAAGCCGCCGTCGTGCTCAACGAAGCCATGCAGGCGAACCCCGATTCCCTGCCCCTTGCCAACGCCATGACCGTCGTCCTGGTCAAACAGCGCAAATACCAGGACGCCATCAATCTCCTCGACAAGACCGTTGCTGCGCACCCGGCCGACGTGGAGGCGCAAGTCCAGCTCCTCCGCCTGCTGGTGCTCACCAATCACATCAACCAGGCGCGGCCATTGGGACCCAAACTCCTCGAAGCCCGGCCGAAAGACCCTGAAGTCCTCTATCTCAACGGCATTGTGCAGCGCTCGGTCGGCGATTATGCGCAGGCGAAAGTGCTCCTCGAAAAGGCCGTCGCCCTCGATCCCAACTTCTTCAACTCCCGCTACAACCTGGGCATGGTGCTGGTGTTCCTGCATGAGTGGCAAGAGGCCAAGAACCAGCTCGACAAGGCCATTGCGCTGGGCGCGCCGCAGTCTGAGGTGCACTTCGAATTGGCCAAGGCCCTGCGCGGCCTGGGCGACACCGAGCACGCTACCGAGGAGATGAAAAAGTACCAGCAGATGAAGAAGGACGAAGAGTCCGAACTGGAGGCTCAGGAAGCCGCCTCGCAGGGCGACAAGGAACTCGACGACGGCAAGATCAAGGAAGCCCTCGGCCACTACCATGACGCCGCGGACGGCGAGCCGGCCAACGCCAACTACCGCTACAAGCTCGCCATCGCCATGAACCGCGCCGGCGATGCGGCCGGCGAGCGCGAACAGCTGGAGCAGGCTGTGAAACTCGATCCCAAGCTCGCCGGCGCCCAGAACGCCCTCGGTTATCTGCTCAGCCGCGGAGGCGATGCCGACGGCGCCGTGGAACACTTCAAGATGGCGGTTCAAGCCGCTCCCGGCTGGACAGAGGCGTGGATCAACCTGGCCGCGGAGCTGGCCGTCGGTTCGCATTTTTCCGAAGCGCGCCAGGCCATCGCCAAGGCGTTGGAACTCGACCCCGCCAATGCCCAGGCCAAAGAGCTGCGCGACCAGCTCGCGCGCGACCCTGCCGCCCGGCAGGAACATCCCTGAGTCTCAGCCTCAGTGCTCTTCGGCCATTTGCCGCGTCTCTTTCGGCGAGGTCATAATAAAGAAGCCCGACCCATGAAGAAGCCGGACCCTATTCCCCGCTGGACACGGCGGAGCCTGCTGCGTACAGCCCCTGCCCTGTGTGCCGCTACCCTCCTGCCTAAAATCCTCGCTGGCGAACAGGTGCCGGCGCCCCTTCCCGCCAGGCCAACACCGGTCCCGGCAAAACCGGGGGACGCGCTGCAGCGCCCTTTCTCTACCTTCACCGACGTTGCCAAATCCGCCGGTCTCACGGCCACCATGTACTATGGCGTTCCCGAAGCCGTGACCTACATCGTCGAAGAAATGGGCGGCGGCTGCGCCTTCTTCGACTACGACAACGATGGCTGGATGGATATCTTCATCCTCGGCGGCCGAACCCTTGAAGGCATCCCCGAAGGCGCGTCGAACCGGCTCTACCGCAACAACCGCGACGGGACCTTCAAGGATGTCACAAAGGAAGCCGGCCTGTGGGATGCCGGCTGGGCAGTCGGCGTCTGCGTGGGCGACTACAACAACGATGGCTACGAAGACCTGTTCGTCACCTACTACGGACAGAACAAGCTCTATCACAATAACGGCAACGGCACCTTCACCGACGTGACGGAGAAGGCCCATCTGTTGCACGAAGGGATCCGCTTCGGCGCCGGCTGCACCTTCATCGACTACAACCGCGATGGCCTGCTCGATCTTTTCGTCTCCAACTACGTCGATATCGACCTGGCCCACGCCGCCAAACCCAGCCTCGACATTCTCAACTGCAACTACGAGGGCGTCCCCGTCGCCTGCGGACCCAAGGGCCTGAAAGCTCCGCCCCAGTTTCTCTATCGCAACAACGGTGACGGCACTTTCACTGACGTCTCAAAGGAATCCGGCATTGCGTCGTTCCGCGGCTCCTACGGCCTGACCGCCGTTGCCTTCGACGCCGACGAAGACGGCTGGCCCGACATCTACGTGGCCTGCGATACCACCCAGAGCCTCCTGCTGCTGAACAACCACGACGGCACCTTCCGCGAGGAAGGCCTCATGCGCGGCGTCGCCATCAGCCCCGAAGGCATGGAGATGGCCGGCATGGGCATCGGGATCGGCGACTACGACTGCGACGGCCACCTCGACATCGTCAAGACCCACTTCCAGCTCCAGCCCACCGGCCTCTATCACGACATGGGCAAAGGAGAGTTTGAAGACAACGCCCACGAAGCCGGCATCTCCGGCGAACGCACCTACGTGAGCTGGGGCACAGGCATCGTCGACCTCGACAACGACGGCCATCCCGACATCTTCTGGGTCACCGGGAACGTGTACGCCGAAGTGGAGAAGATCAATCCGAAATTCCCGTACAAGGGCCCCCGCATTCTCTACCGCAATCGTGGCAACGGCACCTTCGAGCGGCTCATCGACGGCGTGGGACCCGACCTGAATTCCCGCCACGTCAGTCGCGGCTGCGCCTTCGGCGATTTCGATAACGACGGCGACCTGGACATCGTGATCATGAACCAGCACGAGCCACCCAGCCTGCTCCGCAACGACTGCCCCCAGGAAAATCACTGGATCAAGGTCCGCCTCGAAGGCACGAAAAGCAACCGCAGCGCCATCGGTGCGCGCGTGCTGGTTCATTACGGGGGCAAAGTGCAGGCCCAGGCGGTTCTCAGCCAGGCCAGCTATATGTCCTCCAACGACCCCCGCCTGCACTTCGGGCTGGGAGCCGAGAAGTCGGCGGACATCGAGGTCTACTGGCCGTCCGGAGCTGTGGAAAAATACCCTGCCCAGCCAGCTAATCGCCTGGTAACCATCCTGGAGGGCAAAGGGATCGTGCCCGGACGGCCGTTTTCGAAGTCCTGACCTGCCGGGCGGGCCCTCAACGATAACTCGTTGATCGGGAACAAACGCACTCAATCTCTTTTGATTTCAAGAGTTCCTAAGCGGATAAAAAACGTCTGCTTTTGTGACTGCCCGTCCCCTGATTCCAGGGTCATGCTCGACTGTCAATCCGACCGTCGATGGGACCGTAATTACGACCAAATCTGTCGGGCACACGAAAGCGTTTTACTTCAGGCTTACAGGGCAAAAAACCGCTTGCCCGTCGTACCTTGATTGTGATATCGATACCGAGGTTCACAAAAATAGCTTTTGGACGCGTTGAATTTCAGAACACCGGGATTCCTCTCAGATTTCCAAGAGCTACACCATGACGCGTCAACCGGTAGTACTGATTCAGGAGGCTTTCAAGATGTATTCCACCCACACAGAAGGATCGGCACGATCCTCTTTGTCTAACTGGTTACGCAGGTTGCCTTGGTTGCTAATCCCAATCATGGCCCTGTCGTTCACCATTGCCAGTGCGCAACAACTTACCGCGACTCTGAGTGGCATCGCTTCGGACCAGACGGACGCCCGCATTCCCGGGGCTGACGTGAAGGTCAAGAATGACGCCACCGGTGACGAACGTACAACCAAGGCGGATAGCTCGGGACTCTTCTCGGTCACGGCTTTGATTCCCGGCACTTACACCGTCAGCATTTCAGCAAAGGGCTTTGTCTCCTGGGAGGAGACGGGAATCCTGCTGAACCAGGGTGACAGCCGCACCATTCCGAACATTCACCTCCGGCCCGGCGGAGCAACCGAGGCGGTTACGGTCATTTCGGGCACGGACGCGGAAGTTCCCACGGATACCGCCGAAGTCAGCGCCACGCTCAATAATGAGCTGGTTGACTCCGCGACACTCACTGGCCGCAACGCTGCCGAATTGATCAAGATGATGCCCGGCATCACCTTCAACAACAGCGGTGGAGCGGGCTCCGGATACAACAGCCAGGTAACCGGTACCAACAACGGACCTGCTGGAAGCTTCTCGTCCAACGGTTCGCAGCCCTACGGCTCCACGGCTGTCATTCTTGACGGCGCTAACCTCGTCGATCCGGGCAATGCCGGAACGCAGGTTGCCAACATCAACCAGGACATGACCGACAGCGTCAAGTACTTGTCCGCCTCGTATGGCGCCGAATACGCCAAGGGCCCGGCCGTTCTGCAGGCCTTTTCCAAGAGCGGCGGCCAGAAGTTTCACGGCGAAGGCTATCTCTACGCCCGCAACACGGCTGTTGGATACGCCAACGACTGGTATGCCAAGAACCAGGAACTGGGCTCGAACAAAGCCAACTCCCTGACGCCGCAGAGCTTCTACTACATCGGCGGCAACATCGGCGGTCCCGTCTTCTTCCCCGGCTTCAACAAGAACAAGGACAAGCTGTTCTTCTGGGGCGGTTACGAGAAGATGATCCAGCACCCCTACAGCAGCCCCGTGGAAATGAACGTTCCCACGGCCGCCCAGCGTTCCGGCGACTTCAGCAACCCCGGGGTCAGCAAGGACGTGATGAACACCTACCCGAACGCCTACGCCCTTCCGTGCAACACCGATGACGGATGGCAGGGTTGCAACAAGACAGAGTCGCCCTGGGTCGGGTCCGGCAACTATACGGGTTTGAACCAGTACTTCGACCCCTATGGCGTGATCATCACCTCTCTCAACCCGGCTCCGAACCAGACGCCGAACGCTTCCAACGGCCAGAACAACTACGCGTATTCACCAAGCCTGCCCCAGGATCGCTGGGAAGCCACCGGCAAGGTCACCTACGCTTTCAACGACAACAACAAGATCTGGGGCTCCTACGCGTACCAGACCGAGACCGATGAGCATCCGCTGTCGATCTGGTGGGCGCCGGAATGGACGATTCCTTATCCCGCGGCTCCAGTTGGCAAGGAAACGGCCAACGTCTACCTCATCAACTTCACCCACGTGTTCAGCGCCACGTCGACCAACGAGTTCGTGTTTTCTTATGCGAAGTTTGTCAACGACAACAGCCTGACCAACGCCACCACCGTCAGCCGCGCCAAGCTCGGCTTCCCGGCTGAGAGCCTGTTCGGCTCCTCCAAGACCGATCAGATTCCCAACTTCACGGGCGGCTGGAACTCCGGTCTTACCGAAATCAACGAGTTTGATTTCAACAGTGGCATCTACGGCAAAAACACCTTCGGAAAGACGTCCAAGGCCCCGGCCATCAGCGACACCTTCACGAAGATCGTCAAGACCCACTCCATCAAGGCCGGCTTCTACTGGGATACCCAGGAGAATCTGCAAGCCAACGGCAGCGACATCAACGGAAACTTCGACGTCGAAAACTGGGGCTCCACCTCGACCTACAACATGACGCTCGACCGCTTGATGGCTCGCAACCAGAACTATGACCAGTACAACACCGACGTTGTCCCGGACATCACCTGGCATCAGTGGTCCATCTGGGGACAGGACTCCTGGAAGGTCAACCGCAAGCTGACCCTCAACCTCGGCTTGCGTGCCGATCACATGGGCCAATGGTATGACCAAATCGGAGGAACGCAGGTCTGGGTTCCCTCCGCCTATGACAACAGCGCGAATCCTGCTGCGAATACCGGGTTGGAGTGGCACCAGACGAACTCCAGCATTCCCGACTCCGGCTGGCAGAGCAAGCTGTTCGAATACAACCCGCGCCTCGGCGCCGCCTATGACGTCTTTGGCACCGGCCGCACCGTCGTTCGTGTTGGATTCGGTACCTATCGTTACCAGGTTTCGTCCAACGACGCCAGCGGCGCAATGAACGGGCCCCTGGGATCCTTCGACTTCAACACATCTTCCGGCGCAGGTGTAAACGGCTTCTACGGATACAACATCTCCGGCGGGTCGCTCTGCACCTCCCAATC
This sequence comes from uncultured Acidobacteriota bacterium, assembly GCA_963744185.1. GTDB lineage: Bacteria > Acidobacteriota > Terriglobia > Terriglobales > Acidobacteriaceae > Telmatobacter. The sequence continues at coordinate 662,103 of CAVUSR010000010.1, forward strand.
GGCTCCAGGCGTTTGTTCCGCAACCAAGCAGATTACCCTGCCCACCGGTGTCAACCAGGTGCACGGCAACGGGATCAAGGCTGACGTGCTGGGTGACAACAAGGTGCCCTACGCGGATACCTACAGCTTCGGCATCGCGCAGGCTCTGCCTTCGCACACCGTCGCTGAGGTCTCCTACGTCGGCAGCTTGAGCCGCAACCAGCTCCTCAATGGCGCCAACGGTCACATCTCGGATGCGAATCCGATCGCCTACGGCTCGTTCTTCAAGCCGGACCCGCTCACGGGCCTGTACGAAAACCTCGCCCCCATCGCTCCCTCAACGCTACCCTCCGGTGACGCGTGGAATGGTGTGTCAACCAACGACTACCATCCATTGAAGAACTATGGCGATATCTGGCTGCAGACTCACGGTGGATATGCCAACTACAACTCGCTGCAGGTCTCCGCACAGAAGCAGTCCGGCAACCTGTACCTGTTCAGCAACTTCACCTTCGGCAAGGTGCTCGGCACCCGCGACGGCAATACCAATAACGGAAACGGAAACGGCTCTGTAGTCAATCCATTTGACCTCGGCGCCAACTACGGTCCGCTAGGGTACGACCACACCAAGGTGTTCAACTTCTCCGCCAGCTACAAGCTCCCCAAGCCCATCCACAGCAATTTCATCCTTGGCGAGATCATCAACGGCTGGCAGCTCAGCAACTACACCACCTACGAAGACGGCTCTCCGTACCAGTCGAATTCGCCCAACATGAACATGAACTACCAGCAGTACCACGACTCGACGGGCGCAACCATCAATACACCCATCACCATTCCGACGCCCGCCAATGCCACCTACGGAATCGACAAGAATTCGGGTCAACCGGTCGTGGTCGGAAACCAGACCTACGCGATCGGCAACAACACCTGGTTCGGTTCCAGCCAATATGAAAACGGATTGCAGCCCTTGCTGGTCTGCGATCCTCGCAAGGGCCTCAAGTCCGGGCAGTACTTCAACCCGAACTGCTTTGCTGCCCCGCTGCCACCGACGGCAACAACATTCGGTCAAGCGGGTCCCGTAATTTGGCCCTACATCCGCAACCCGCACTACTTCGGAAGCGATTTGGCCGTTTTCAAGGCCTTCCGCGTGACCGACGCACAGCGTTTTGAGCTGCGTATTTCGGCAACTAACTGGCTCAACCATCCGAATGCTCAGTTCGGACTGGCCGGTAACTCCGATAACTCTCTGCTCTTCAACGGCCTGAGCACCACGAGTGCCTTGACCATGAACACCAACACCGGCACCACCGGTACTCCGCAGAACAAGCTGGGATATCGCTGGATGCAGTTTGCAGCCAAGTACTACTTCTGATTCTTGGGATAGTACGATTCGAGGGGGTGGCTCCGGCCACCCCCTCTCATTTGGGATTTGAGGCCAGAGCGCTTCCCCTTACTCACTGCAGACGCTTACGGCTGCGGTCGGGGCTTCTGCGGAGCCGCCTCCAGTCGCTCCACAATCTCGCGCTCGCGCCGGCCATCCTCCGGACGGTGCATCTTGAAATAGAGCGCCGCCAGTTCCACGTGCGGATCGAGCCACTGAGGATCGGTCTTCACCAGGTCCTCCAGCGCCGTAAGTGCCGCCGCTTGGTTTCCGGTCATCGCGTTCAGCTTCGCCAGTTCCAGCCGCGCCAGCGGAGCCTTCGGATCCAATTCCACTGCCAGTTCGAGCAGCGGTTTCGCATTCTCAAAGTCCCGCTCGTCGAAACGCAAGATTCCCAAATACAAATTAGCCGTAAAGTCGCGGGGATTTGCCTTCAAAGCCGCCTGGAAATCCGGCACCGCCGCGCTTCGCTGACCGTTGGCGTAATGAGCCTGCCCAGCCAGCGTGTACGCACCCGGTAGCGCTGGATCGCACAACAGCGCTTGCCCCGCATCCTCGCTGGCCTCCTGAAACTGCCTCCGCGCAAACCGCGCCGTCCCCGCAATGAACCATGCATCCGCGGAATGCCGCGCCCTCGCTACCTTTTCCATCTTCGGCGCACCGTCCGCTTCCCTGCCGGTGCGGATCAGCGCATACCCCAGCACATATTCCATATCCAGGTCGTCACCGTGATTCGCCTCCAGCGGCCCCAGCAAGTCCGCAGCATCCGCATCTCGATTCATCCGTATGTACGTGTATCCCAGCAGCACCGCGGTATTCACCTCTTCGGGGTGCGTCCGATGCACAGCCTCAAACTGCGCACGCGCTCGCCCCAGGTCGCCTTTGCGGTAATACGCAAGTCCCAGGTTCGTGTTCAGCGCAACATTTCCGGGCGCAGCCTCCAGCGCTCGCGTGTCCTCCTCAATCGCTTCGTCGAATCGCCCTGCCCCCACCAGCGCTCCCCCCAGTCCCGCACGCGCGTCCAACCGGTCAGGTTGCAGCGCAAGTGCCTTGCGATAATCCTCGATCGCCGTCTTTAGATCGCCCGCCTGCTGCGCTGCGTTCGCGCTCTGCACCAGCGTCTCCGCCTCGTGCGCGGACTGTTTCTCCGCAGCTTGCACACCGGCGCCATGCACGTTCATCGTCATCAACAAACACCACGTAAGGTTTGCCGGGAGGCGCATCGACCTCAGAATAGAACACCGCCGCACGCCGCGCAGAATAGTACAATCTCCGCATGGGGGTGGCTCTCCGCCATCCCCTCTTTTTATGCCGCGCAAGCCCGCCCTCTTGGTTCTCAACCACGCTGCTCTGCTGTCGATCCTCCTCGGGCTCACCACGTCTCCCGCCCGATCCCAGGCCGCAACGAGCGCGCCGCCCGCCGCGCCCATCCGCTTCGAGCTGAAACCGCTTCCCTTCCAGCTCGACAGCAGCGAATCCCCCGCCAAGAACGTCCCCGAAAGCATGGCCGGTGGCGTCGCGGTATTCGACTACAACGGCGATGGCCGCCCCGACATCTTTTTCACCAACGGCGCTGACATCGCCACCCTCAAGAAATCCTCCGCCAAATATTCCAACCGCCTCTTCCGCAACGACGGCAACGGCAAATTCACTGATGTCACTGCCGAAGCCGGCCTCGCCGGCACCGGCTTCGATGTCGGTGTAGCCATCGGCGACTACGACAACGATGGTCATCCCGACATCTTCGTCGCCGGCGTGCACGGAAACACCCTCTATCACAACAACGGCAACGGCACCTTCACTGACGTCACCAAAAAGGCCGGCCTCGACCAATCCATCGACCCCGACTTCGGCCCGCTCTGGGCCGTTGCCGCCGCATGGGTCGACGTCAACAACGACGGCCTTCTCGATCTGTTCGTCGTCAACTATCTGCAGTGGGAGTACTCGCCGCAGCCCAAGTGCGTCGTCGAAAAGGTCGCCGAATACTGCCATCCCCGCTACTACAAAGGCCAGCCCAACCAGCTCTTCCTCAACCAGGGCAACGGCGTCTTCAAAGACGTCTCCAGGGAGTGGGGCATCCACGACCACATCGGCAAGGGCATGGGCGTCGCCGTCGCCGATTACGACCTCGACGGCAAGCCCGACCTCTTCGTCACCAACGACGCCGAGTACAACTTCCTCTTTCACAATCTCGGCAACAAGTTCGAAGAAGTCGGCTTCCAGACCAACGTCGCCCTCGCTGAAGACGCGGCGTTCATCTCCGGTATGGGCGCCGACTTCCGCGACATCAACAACGACGGCTTCCCTGACATCGGCTACGTCGCGCTCAAGAGTCAGACCTTCCCCATCTACTTGAACACCGGCAAAGGCGACTTCACTGAGGCCACCGCGCCCAGCGGCATGCGCACGCTCTCCATGGGCATGGCCGGCTTCGGCGCCGCGTTTTACGACTTCGACAACGATGGCTGGAAGGACTTCTTCGTTACCCGCGGCCACGTCACATCGGTCTGGCCGCCGGGCAGCAAGTTCGCGGAACCCAACACTGTCTTCCGCAACCTGGGCGCCAGCGGCAAGTGGGCCGCCTACACCGCCGAGGCTGGATTCACTGACGACACCGCCGCACGCCACCGCGGCTGCGCCCTCGGCGACTTCGACGGCGACGGCCGCATCGACATCGTCGCCACCAGCCTCGACCATCCCGCCGAGCTCTGGATGAATCGCAGTCCCAACCCCGGCCACTGGCTTGACGTCGCACTCACCGGCGTCAAGTCCAATCGCGATGGCATCGGCGCCCGCATCAAGGTGGTCACAAAATCCCTCACCCAGTACAACCACCAGACCTCAAGCGCTTGCTACGCGTCCTCCAGCCTCGGCCCGGTCCACTTCGGCCTCGGCCCGGAAACCAAGGTCCTCAAGGTCGAGATCACCTGGCCCAGCGGCATCGTTCAGTCGCTCGAAAACGTGAACGCCGACCAGACCATCAAGGTCACCGAACCCACGCCTGCTCAGCACTAGGCTACGTCTGATGAGTCCGGTTCGATACGTCATTGCCATCGCTTCAGGGCTAGTACCTCGGGGCCGGTAGGTCAGGCTGGCAGGTCAGGCTGGTAGGTCAGGGCTTCAGCCCTGACAAACCGACCGCTCCGGAGCGCGGGCTTCAGCCCCTGAGGCATTGCGCTTTGCCGCCGATGGCCGAAACCGCTCCTCCCACACTCTGTTGGTCGCAGACCCCTACTGCGGCGGCCCTTGCTTCTGCTGCTTCGCTTCCAGTTGTTGCACAATGTCGCGCTCGCGCTGGCCGTCCTCCGGGCGATGCAGCTTGTAGTAAATCGCGGCCAGCTCCACGTGCGGATCCAGCCAATTTGGATCGGCCTTCTCCAGGCCCTCCAGCGTCGTAGCCGCTTCGGCCAGCTTGCCCGTCATCCCATTCAGCTTGGCCATCTGCAGCTGTGCCTGCGGCATATCCGGCTGCAATTGCAGCGCCCGTTCCAGCATCGGCCGCGCAGCCTCTAGATCCCGCTGTTTCAGCCGCATCGTTCCCAGGTACAGGTTCGCTGTAAAGTCCTTCGGATCCTGCTTCAGCGCCGCTTCAAACGCAGGCAGCGCCGCATCGGTGTCGCCCAACGCATCGCGCGCCTGCCCCACCATCGTCTGCAACCCGGGAAAATCCGGGCTGATCTTCACGGCCTCTTCCAGATCCGCGCGCGCCTCGTGAAACTCCCGCCGATGCAGCCGCGCCGATCCCGCAATCACCCAGGCGTCAATCGAATGCGTAGCCTGCGCCGACTTCTCCATCCGCGGCAATCCCTCGGCCGCCTTGCCCGACTCGATCAGCGCGTACGCCAGCACATACTCAAAGTCGGGATTTCCCGCGCCCGCCGGCTCCATCGGCTGCAGCAGCGCAACCGCTTCCTCCGCCTTGCCTGCCTTCACATCGGAGTAGCCCAGCAGCATCGCCGCATTCCCGTCGTTCGGCCGCGCCGCATGCACCGTCGCAAACTCCGTCCGCGCGTGATTCCAGTCGCCCTTCTTGTAATACGCGAGCGCCAGGTTCATCCGCACTGCGGTCTTGTCCGGCGCGTTCTCCAGGGCCTTCGTGTCTTCCCGGATCGCCCCGTCAAAGTCGCCCGCCGCCGCCAGCGCCGCCCCCAGGTTAGCCCGCGCCTCCGCCATTCCCGGCTCAATCTCGAGCGCCCGGCGATAATCCTCGATCGCCCCCCGCACATCGCCCCGCTGCTGCGCCCCAATCCCCTTGCGCAGCAACTCATCCGCGGTTCCCGTGGGCGCCTGGTCCCCCGATTGGGCCATTCCCTTCGCACCGCAGAGTCCAGCCGCAACGCACACTGTTCCGGGCACCCACAGCGCAACAGCTAACAACGAACGGGAAGGCATGTTTACAAGGATAAAGCACCCCCAATCCCTCTCAGTAGCACCCCGATATCCTCTACACGTTTGACCGGCCGGACGAGCACCCGAAGATTTCCCTATCTTAAAGTTTGCTCGAAGTCCTACAATCGCTGCCGTCCCCCGCTACATGTCAATATGAATCGAATACCTGTTCCATGTCTTGTCGCCTGTTCTCTTGCCTTGGCTACTTCCTTCGTGCCGGTTCCCGCATTCGCGCAGTCCCAGCCCACCTCTCCGATCCGCTTCGAATGGAAGACTCTTCCATTCCGCCTCGAGAGCAGCGAAAGCCAGTCCCGCAACGCGCCCGAAACCATGGCCGGCGGCATCGCCGTATTCGATTACAACGGCGACGGCCTGCCCGATATCTTCTTCGCCAACGGCGCCGATCTTTCCACACTCAAGAAATCATCCGCCAAATATTCCAACCGCCTCTTTCGAAACAACGGCGATGGCACATTCACTGACGTCACCGCCGAAGCCGGCCTCCTCGGCACTGGCTTCGACATCGGCGTGGCCGCTGGGGATTTCGACAACGACGGCTACCCCGATTTGTTCGTAGCCGGCGTCCACGGCAACACGCTTTACCACAACAACGGAGACGGCACCTTCGCCAACGTCACCGCAAAAGCAGGCCTCGAAAAGGCCTTCGATCCCGACTACGGCCCGCTCTGGGCCGTTGCCGCTGCCTGGGTCGACGTCAACAACGACGGACTCCTCGATCTCTTCGTCGTCAATTACCTCCAGTGGACCTTCGACACCAAGCCTCTCTGTGTCGTCGACAAGACCCCCGAATACTGCCACCCGCGCTTCTACAAGGGCGTCCCCGATCAGCTCTTCCTCAACCAGGGCGATGGCACCTTCAAAGACGTATCGAAAGAGTGGGGCATCCGCGACCACGTGGGCAAGGGCATGGGCGTCGGTGTCGCTGATTTCGATCTGGACGGCAAGCCCGACCTCTTCGTCACCAACGACTCCGGGTACGACTTCCTCTTCCACAACCTCGGCAATAAGTTTGAAGAAATTTCCTTCCAGACCAACACCGCTCTGCCCGAAGAGGGCGCCTTCATCTCCGGCATGGGCCTCGATTTCCGCGACTTCAACGACGATGGCTATCCCGACATCATCTACGTCGCCCTCAACAAGCAGACCTTCCCCGTCCTCCAGAACACCGGTAACGGTGACTTTAAGGAAGTCACCTCGTCCAGCGGCATGGGCAAGCACAGCATGAAAATGGCAGGCTTCGGCGCCGGCCTCTACGACTTTGACAACGACGGCAAAAAAGACCTCTTCGTCTCCCGCGGCCACGTCTCGGCCACCCATCCCCCAGGCGCAGACGTCAAACAGCCCAACACCGTCTTCCGCAACCTGAAGGGCGGACAGTGGCAACCCCTCACTGAGGAGGCCGGCTTCGAGCCCGCCTCCGCCGCCCGTCACCGCGGCTGCGGATTTGGCGACTTCGACGGCGACGGCCGCGTCGATATCGTCGTCACCTCCATGGACGCACCCGCCGAGCTCTGGATGAACCGCAGCCCCAACTCCGGCCACTGGCTCGAGTTCGCGCTCCACGGCCTCAAAAGCAATCGCGATGGCATCGGCGCCCGCATCCGCGTGGTCACCCCCTCCGGCACGCGCCACAACCACCAGACCTCCAGCGTCTGCTACGCCTCCTCCAGCCTCGGCCCCGTCCACTTCGGCCTCGGCCCCGATACCGTCGCCACCGAAGTCGACATCATCTGGCCCAGCGGCATTATCCAGAAGCTCGAAAACATCCAGGCCGACCAGATCGTCAAGGTCACCGAGCCCGTCCCACCCCCCTCCCTCGAAGCTAAGCACTGACCCACAGCGGGCAATTGGAATGGAGTGCCCGGTCCTGACTTGTTGGGGGCGGGAGACCACTCACCCCGCCCCCGCTCCCCGCGCCCATCCCTCTTCATGTGTGCTGGATCACATCCCACCCCACCCCAAACCCGCCATCCTTGATCTCGGACCCCCGCACAAGGAGACCTCTGGATGAATCGGGCACTCATGGCCGCCGGCGCCCTCGCGCTGGCCGCGGGCACCATCACCCTCACCAGCGCCCCCGCCCAGCAGGAGGAACGCCCCCTCCCCGAGTGGGCCCGCGCCGTCTCCATGTACGCCCCCGCTTCCTCCGCTCCCAACAACATCCTCATCGACGTCCCCGCCAACAACACCATCTACCCGCCCGACCTAACCGCACCCCAGTTCGCCTGGCGCGACAACAACCCCGCCGCCGCCATCTGGCGCATCGAAATCCAGTTCCCCCACGGCCGCCCCATCCGCCTCTGGTCCACCGGCGAAAAACTCCAAATCGGCGAGCTCGACACCACCCTTACCGGCTACGTCCCCCCCACCCTCACGCCGGAACAGCAGCAGCAGCACACCTGGCGCCCTGACGACCGCACCTGGGCAGCCATCAAGCAGCACTCCGCCGAAGCCCCCGCCACCCTCATCATCACCGGCTTCAAAAGCCAGCACGACCCCACCCCCCTCTCCACCGCCCGCGCCCAATTCACCACCAGCAAAGACCCCGTCGGCGCCCCCATCTTCTACCGCGACGTCCCCCTCATCCCCCCTCCTCCCGAATCCGAGCAGCGCGGCGTCATCAAGCCCCTCCCCGACTCCGTCCTCCCCAAAATCAAGTGGCAGCTCCGTTACATCAACCAGCCCCGCAGCCAGGTCATGATGACCAACCTCCCCACCTGCGGCAACTGCCACTCCTTCTCGCGCGACGGCAAAACCCTCGGCATCGACGTCGACGGCCCCGCCAACGACAAAGGCCTCTACGCCCTCATCCCCCTCAAAAAAGTCAGCACCATCTCCAACGACTACCTGATCCACTGGTCCGCATTCTCTGAAGAACACGCTCAGAAGCGTTTCGGCTTCATGAGCCAGGTCTCGCCCGACGGCCGTTTCGTCGTCAACTCCATCGACGTCCCCTACGCCCACGGCGTCCGCGTTCTCGACCGCCTCTACAACGGCTTCTACCCCGACTACGGCTTCGGCCAGGTCTTCTATCCCACCCGCGGCGTCCTCGCCTGGTACAGCAAGGAGACCAACAAGCTCCAGCCCCTGCCCGGCGCCGACGATCCCAACTACGTCCAGACCTCCGCCTTCTGGTCCCCCGACGGCAAGTACCTCGTCTACTCCCGCGCCGCCGCCCGCGACCCATACCCGCCCGGATACCAGCGCTCCCTCTACGCCAACGATCCCAACGAAACCCAGGTCCAGTACGACCTCTACCGCATCCCCTTCAACGACGGCCGCGGCGGCCCGCCCGAACGCATGTCGGCGCGTCAGAGAACGGCATGAGCAACAACTTCCCCAAGGTCTCCCCCGACGGCAAATGGATCGTCTTCGTCCAATGCAAAAACGGCCTGCTCATGCGCCCCGACAGCAAGCTTTACATCGTTCCCTTCAGCGGCGGCGAAGCTCGCGCCCTCGAATCCAACCTGCCCGTCATGAACTCCTGGCACTCGTGGTCGCCCAACGGCCGCTGGCTCGTCTTTTCCTCCAAGAGCCCCTCCCTCTACACCCGCCTCTACCTCACCCACATTGACGACGAAGGGCACGCCAGCCCGCCCGTCGTCGTCGAAAACGCCACCGCCGCCAACCGCGCCGTCAACATTCCGGAATTCGTCAACATCGCCGCCGGCGACCTCGACCACATCGAGACCCCCGCCATCGACTTCTACCGCGAGTTCGACGCCGCCCAGCAGCTTCAGGACGAGCACAAGTACGAAGCCGCCGTCCCCGCCTGGCAGGTCGCCGCCGCCAAGGACCCCACCGACGCGCGCCCCCTCAACAACATCGGCGTCGCCCTCGCCGCCACCGGCCATACCGCCGAAGCCATCGACGCCTACCAGCGTTCCCTCGCCCTCAACGCCGACAGCTCCCAGACTCACAACAACCTCGGCTCTGCGTTAGCTGAAGCCGGCAAGTTCGACGAAGCCCTGGTCCAGATCGAAAAGGCCATCGAGCTCAATCCCGACAACGGCGCCGCCCACGTAAACCGCGGCCACGTCTTGGAAGTCATGGGCGGCCACCGCGAAGAAGCGAAGGCCGAGCTCCAGAAGGGAATCGAGCTGGCCCCCAAGTCCGCCGACGGACCCAACATTTACGGCGTCATCCTCGCCCGAGAGGGCAAGTTAGACGAAGCCATCGCCGAGCTCCAGCGAGCCGTCGATCTCGCCCCGCGCAACCCCGAGTGCCACTTCAATCTGGGCCGCGCCTTCGCCGCCGCCAGCCGCTTCCCTGAAGCCTTACCCCACTTCGAAGCCGCCGCCGCACTCACCCAGAATCGCGAACCCGCGATCTTACAAATGCAAGCCGCCATGTACTCTGAAACCGGCAAATACCAGCAAGCCATAGCCACCGCCCAGCAAGCCCTAACCCTCGCCGAACAGCGCCACGACGACGACCTGGCCTCGACCCTCCGCGCCAACTTACAGCGCTACCACCACCAACTCCACCAAGCCGCAAATCCCGGCCTGAACTAAGACTGTTTTCCTGAGCGTCCCCAACCGCTGTTTTCCTGAGCGGAGCGCAGCGGAGTCGAAGGATCCGCGGTTGCTTTTAGCGCGGCGTCCTCAGCATGACAGCAATCACAGCATCAACGAAGCGCCGCGCTTAAGATCCCGCCCATGCACGAACGCAGTTACTTCACTTACATCATGGCCAGCCGCAGTCACACGCTCTACATCGGCATGACCGGCGACCTTGAGAAGCGCGTCTTCCAGCACAAATGGCGCGAACACCACGGCTTCACCGAGCGATACAACTGCGACCGCCTGGTATGGTTCGAGTCCCATCAGGGTGTGGCGAAAGCGTTCTTGCGAGAGAAGCAATTAAAAGGCTGGCGGCGCGAGAAGAAAATCGCCCTGATCGAAAAGACAAATCCAACATGGCTGGATTTGAGCAGAGACTGGTACGACGCAGAGCCCGCCGACCTGAAACGCGCAACAGACCGCATGCTCACCTAAAGACAACCGCGGATCCTTCGACTCCGCCGGTCAAAAAACGACCGGCTGCGCTCAGGAAAACGGAGCTCTTCTCTGAGAATGGATCACTTAAAATGCGCTGTTTTCCTGAGCGCAGCGCAGCGGAGTCGAAGGATCCGCGGTTGTTCTTGCGTTTGCCTTTCGCCCCCTCACCACAACCCGCAGTTTGTCCTCCACCCCCGGATTTGTTATCATCACGTAACACATGCTCCGCGCCTCCTATCGCCGGTCCTGTTGTCGCCTGTCGAACATCTTCGACGGGTGTCCCCGCTAGTCTCTGATCCCTAAGCACTTACTGATCCAGAAGACGCACCCGCCGCTGAATCGGCCGGGCTCGTCCCCACTTTTTCCGCATCGGCCATCCAGCAACCTAATCCAAGAGGTCTGTATGCCGATCACCGAAAAATCTTCCCCAGCCTCCGAACTGCTTGCGCAAGAGCGCCCACGGCGCCCGCGCTTGAGCCATTTAAAGCTCCTCGAAGCCGAAAGCATCGCTATCTTCCGCGACGTCGCCTCCGAGTTCGAGCGCCCCGTCATGCTCTACTCCATCGGCAAGGACTCTTCCGTCATGCTGCGCCTCGCGCAGAAGGCCTTTTATCCCGGCCCCATTCCCTTCCCGCTCCTGCACATCGATACCGGCTTCAAATTCGCGGAGATGCTCACCTTCCGCGACGAAATGGCGCGCTCCATCGGCGCCGAACTGCTGGTCTGGCGCAACGAGCCCGCCATCGCCGCCGGCACCAATCCCATCGTCCTCGACACCAAGCGCTGCTGCGGCCTGCTCAAAACCCAGGCCCTGCTCGACGCCCTCCGCCATTACAACTTCGACGCCGCATTCGGCGGCGCCCGCCGCGATGAAGAAAAATCCCGCGCCAAGGAGCGCATCTACTCCTTCCGCGACGAAGCCGGCCAGTGGGACCCCAAGAACCAGCGCCCCGAGCTCTGGAACGTCTACAACGGCCGCATCCACGCCGGCGAATCCATCCGCGTCTTCCCCCTCTCCAATTGGACCGAGATGGACGTCTGGCAATACATTCACGCCGAAAACATCCCCATCGTCGATCTCTACTTCGCCAAAGAGCGCCCCATGTACGTTCGGGGCGACATGCTTCTTGCCGATCGAGCAGGACTTCATTGCCCGCAAGGGTGAGCAACCCCAGATGGTCAAGTCGCGCCTGCGTTCGCTCGGCTGCACCCCGTGCACGGGCGCCATCCGCTCCGACGCCACCACCCTGCCCGACATCATCGCCGAGCTCTTGCAGTTCCGCTCCTCCGAGCGCGCCAATCGCATCATCGACCACGACCAGGAAGGCTCCATGGAGCTCAAAAAGCGCGAGGGCTACTTCTAAGATGAACCCTGATGTCCGCCCTTTCCTAAGAGATGTTTTCCTGAGCGGAGCAGCGCGCAGCATTACCGCGCGGTGCGCAGTCGAAGGACCTGCGGTTGTTCTTGCTTTTGTCGTTCCTCGCTCCTCCGCAACAGCCGGGTGCCCCAGGTCTGGATCTTCAGACCTGGGATACCACGATTCTCGACCGGCCTCTTTCACACTGAGTCAGGAGGCCCTCTAAATGCTCATCGCCGAAAATTTCTCCATCGAAGAATTCCTCGCCCAGGAACGCGAGAAAGACCTCCTTCGTTTCTCCACCGCCGGCAGCGTCGACGACGGCAAGTCCACGCTCATCGGCCGTCTGCTCTACGACACCCAATCCGTCTACGAAGACCAGGTCAAGTCCATCGAAGGCAAAGGCACCACCGCCCCCGGCCAGATCGACTTCGCACTCCTCACGGACGGCCTTCGCGCGGAGCGCGAACAGGGCATCACCATCGATGTCGCCTACCGCTACTTCTCCACGCCGCGCCGCAAGTTCATCATCGCGGACACGCCGGGCCACGAGCAGTACACCCGCAACATGGCCACCGGCTCCTCCACCGCCGACGCCACCGTGGTTCTCATCGATGCCGGCAAGGGCGTCCTGGTGCAGTCGCGCCGCCACGCCTACATTGCTTCCCTGCTGCGCGTGCGTCACCTCCTCGTCGCCGTCAACAAGATGGACCTCATTGGCTACGACGAGGCCGCCTTCCGCGACATCGAACGCGACTTCCGCAAGGTCCTCGATCAAATCGCCGAAGACACCGGCAATCCGGTCGACGCAAGGTTTGTTCCCGTCAGCGCGCTCAAGGGCGACAACATCGTCCACAAGACCGATGCCATGCCCTGGTACAACGGTCTTTCGCTGCTCGAGCTGCTGGAGTCGCTTCCCCGCTCGCTCGACACCACCAACGAACCCTTCCGCTTCCCGGTGCAGCGCGTCACCCGCCCTGACCACACCTTCCGCGGCTTCGCCGGCCAGATCGCCTCCGGCACCGTCCGCCCCGGCGACGCCATCACGGTCCAGCCCTCCGGCCGCACCGCCATCGTCGAGCGCATCGTCACCTGGGACGGCGACCTCGAAGAAGCCCCCGCGCCGCTCTCCGTCACCCTCGTCCTCGATCGCGAGCTCGACATCAGCCGCGGCGACCTCATCGCCGCTGCCGAAGCTCCCACCCAGCTCACCACCCACATCAAGGCGTCGCTCGTCTGGATGGATCAGCGCCCGCTCGAGCTCAATCGCCGCTACCTTCTCAAGCACACCAGCCAGTTCGTGCCCGCCGTCGTGGCCTCCATCGATCACCGTGCCAACGTGGCCACGCTGGCCCACGAGCCCACCGACCTCCTTGAGATGAACGCCATCGGCGTCGTCAACCTCGTGCTGCTGCGCCCCGCGGCCTTTGACCGCTATGCGCTCAACCGCACTACCGGCGCCTTCATCCTCATCGACCCCGAGACCAACGGCACCGTCGCCGCGGGCATGGTCACCGGCACCTCCCACTCCGCCGACGCCGAGGAAAGCCTCGACACCGGCTCCTGGGGACCCGTCCAGGCGGGCGAGCGCGAATCGCGATGGGGACATCGCGGCGCAGTCCTCGAACTCATCGGACCGGTCTCCCTCATCGACTCCATCGAGCGCTCTCTCTTCTCCGTGGGCGTCATCTCCGTTCGCCTCGACCAGCAGGTGGAGGAGCTCTTCCAGTCCGAGCCGCACCTCTTCCAGACCGTGAAGGAACTGCAGGTCAGGGCGGGCTTCCTCACCCTCGTCGTGCGCCCCGGCGAGCCCGGCATCCTCATCGCCCGCTCCGAAGGTCAGGAAGTTATCCTCGAAACCGGCGAGACCATGAAGGCCGTCTCCGCCATCCACCAGCTTCTCCACCGCACCGGTGTCTTCACCTCGCAAGAACAGGCAGGTTTGTAATGAGCACAATCGACGTCCCTAACGACATCACCAATCAGGTCGCATCCCGCATCGACGCGGTCCGCAACACTCTCGCGCGCGAAGTCACCGGTGCAGGCGACGTCTGCCTCACCTGCAGCTTCCAGGCCGAAGATGTATTGCTCACCAAGCTGGCGCTTGAACTCGACCCGAAGATTCCCGTGCTCTTCCTCGACACCGGCTACCACTTCAAGGAGACCTACGCGTATCGCGACCAGATCGCCCGCGACTGGAGCCTGAACCTCATCAACCTGCTTCCCGAGAAGACCGTCGAAGAGCAGGAGAACGAGCGCGGCCTGCTCTATCGCACGTCCCCCGACCAGTGCTGCAAGCTGCGCAAGGTCGAGCCGCTGTTCAAGGCCGTCGCCAACTACCGTGTCTGGCTCACCGGCCTTCGCCGCGAGCAGGCGCGCAGCCGCACGGCGCTGGAAGAGTCAGCCCTGTTCACGCTGCCCGGCGGTACCCAGGTCCTCAAGCTTGCGCCGCTGGTGGACTGGACCACCCGGGACGTCTATTACGCCTGCCAGCAGTTCGGCATTCCGCTGCTGCCGCTGTACGACCAGGGCTATACGTCGATCGGGTGCGAGCCGTGTACCACGCTCCCCACCGACCCCAACGATCCGCGCTCCGGCCGCTGGGCCGGGCAAAAGGTGGAGTGCGGCATCCACATCCAGGCAGCCCCGGCCAGGTAGCCAGTTCCTCAGGAGCAGTTTTTATGCCCTACGTTCTCGGATTTCTGATCGCCCTGTTTATCGCGCTCACGGGCGTGGGCGCCGGCACCATCACGGTGCCGACGCTGGTGCTGTTTCTCGGCGTTCCGGCGGCGGAAGCGGTGGGTATCGGGCTCATGTTCTCGGCTGCGGTGAAGCTCATCCTGGTTCCGGCGCAGATTGCGCGCGGCAACGTGGCCTGGAAGACCCTCGGCTACATGCTGCTGGGCGGCGCGCCCGGCGTCCTTATCGGATCGTTGTTTCTCAAGCACCTGATCACCGCCGGGGAGCAGAACCTGCTGAATGCCCTTCTGGGAGCCATCCTGGTTGGTACGGCTGGTTCGCAACTGATCTTCACCTTCCGCAACGCGAAGCGCAGCGAGAATGCTCCAGACCGCACCCGCTGGCTTCCGTGGCTCATGTTTCCCGTGGGCGCCGAAGTGGGATTCTCGTCGGCCGGCGCCGGGGCACTGGGTTCGGCCGCGCTGCTTACCCTGACGCCGCTCAGTCCGGCGCAGGTGGTGGGGACGGACATTGCTTTCGGGTTCACGGTTTCGCTGATCGGGAGCGGCGCTCACTGGTTTTCCCAGGGAGCGGGCACGGACCTGCTGGTGAAGCTGGTGGCCGGAGGCGTCTTCGGCGCCATCGCGGGTACCTTGCTCAGTGTTCGTGTTCCGCGTAGGCCGCTGCGGCTGGCGCTCTGGATCTGGCTGCTGATCCTGGGAGGCCAGTTCCTGATTACCAGCTACAAAGCGCCCGCGGCTACTCCGAAACAGACTGCCAGCCACCTTCAACACCCATCCGAGTCTCATTAGCTTCCTTTCGGTACCGCATTTCCCGTAGGGACGCGCACGCAGCGCAAAAAAAAACGATCAACTTCATTCCGTTCATAGGGTTACGCCCCATTTTGGGGGGAATTTGTGCTGACCGTGATTTAAAACACAAGTGAACAGTGGTCAGTGAACAGTGACAGTGGTCAGTGGATCAGTGGTCAGTGAAAAGCTAAGTGAAGGAGTGAAAGAGTGAAGAGTGAAAAGAACGAAAGCCGGTGGAGTGAAGGAGCAGGGAGTAGAAAGGCCGTACCGGCTCGAGTTTGCGCGATGCTTCCATCTGCTGCCCCCGCTTATGACATGAAAAAAGCCCGCTCGCTGGCGGGCTTTTGTTCGACTATTTCAAGTATGGCAGGTTCGAATAATTAATACCTAATTTTCAAAAAAATATTTTCTGTTTGTTTTGTGCTGTTTACGGGGTTTTTCCACAGGGGTAGGGCTTGACATCTTTAATGGCGGCTTTGAAGTCAAGGGCGAAGTGGGTCGTGCGGGCGACGATTCCGGGCCAGCCATGCAGCCATAATCCACGCGGCACCCACGGCGGTCAGGTTATAGGCGTCCCCACCCCAGGAGATATGGTTCCGGGGAGTGGCGAAGATACCCGGCGTCAGTGTCAGGGCGCTGAACAGGAGCAGCATCGCTCCCAGAAGCCAGCTCGCCAGCACATCGAGTACGCCGGCGATGATGGCCAGCCCCGCGAGCACGAAAGCGATCCCGGTAAACAGAACCCAGAAGGTGGCTCCCAGAGGCATCCAGGGCGGAACCATCGGCGCCGCCGCCGGGATCCCTGTGAGATGGGATAGGCCGAAGTTGAGGGAGCAAAGTCCGAAAACCCAGCGGGCGACTCGCGCGGCGACTGGCGACAGAGGACCGCTTCGCGACATCCAGAGAACGGCGGCGGCAATCGCAAGAATCGCCTGCTCCGCGACACTGCCCAACACACCGATATAGACCGAGGCATGGTGGCCGAGGTAGTGGGGGGCGGTTTCGAGACGGGGCAGAGGAAACAGGATGAAGGTGCCGTAAAGGACAGTCAGGGCGGCAGCACCCGCGCGTTCCGTCCGCTCCCAGAGCACCGCTGCGCCTCCAGCGATCAGCCACACGGCGGCAATGTAGGCGAAGACCTTGACGCCGGGGACTTCGCCCCACGCCTGCAGGGGTTGATGCGCCGGTTCAAACTCTCCCCAGACCAGGTCGAGTACCCCGGCTGCCACCGATGCCAAACCAAAGATCCAAACGCCGATGCGCATAGTCGATGCCCTTGAGTCGGTTCGATGCTGGGATGTTACTCTCGGCTTCGTTTAGCGAGTCAGCGGTCGCTTCGCGTCCGTAGCAAGTCAGCGAGCCAGCCGGGACTTGGTTGCCGCTCGAGAAAGAACAAAAGCAACGACAACCGCGGATCCCTCGGCTACGCTCGGGAAAACAGCGCGAGGCGCTCGGAAACAGAGCGGCGGCGTTACGGAATTCCGGGGGGCCTTGGCTCTGGTGGCGCTGGTGGGGCGGGAGGCGGTTGAGTTGGAGTTGACGCCGCTTTTGGAGCGGGCGCGGGCTGGTCTTTGGGAAGAAAGGCGGTTTTCGGGGTCGCGCCGGAGGCGGGGATGGATGGGAGCGACTGCAGGAACTTCTCGAGACGCGACTTGTACTCGCCGCGAAGATCGGCGATCTGGGCCAGGGTGGCGGCTTCGGCTGCGAGGGTGTGGGCTTGTTGCGCGTTTGCAGAATCTGCCTCAGCCAGTTCGGCGCACGCCGCGGCTTTGCGATAGAGCGCGTCAGAGCGCATGGTGCCGCTGGTTCCGGTGGTCAGCTCGAGGGCACGGTTAAAGCGGCGAATGGCTTGCCGAAGGAACCAGACGCGGTTTCGGGCCAGATCGGGAGTTTGGCGGGCGGCACAGCGGAAGATGGCGCCCCAACAGAACGAAATTCCGGCGTCAAGATTCGTGAGGTCATCGGCGGTGAGCGAGTTGTCGTTGTAGAGGGACGGGTTCTTTTTGTAGTTCTTCTTGAGTTTTCGAGTCCACAGGAGGGCAGTGCGGAATCGTGCTTTCGCCGCTGCGCTGGTCAGTCCCTGTTCGGCCCGGGCGGCGGCCGTGAAGATGGCCGCCCAAGCCAGGCAGAAGGCGGGCGGCTTCGCAGCCTGGAACGTTTCCTTTAAAGCAGACGAGCATTCCAGCAGCCGGGCGTCCCCGTCGCCGTATCGCGGAAACAGGTCGTTGAGAAACGCCAGGAGCCTGTTGTAATCTCGTTCGCCCTCATCGGGGTCGCAACAGCGGAACTGGGTTTCGCAAAGATTGGCGAGGCACTCGAGGGGTTGATATCGGCATGCCACGGCGGTTTCAAAACTGCTGCGCATGGTATCGAAATCGAGCAACTCGAGGCTGAATAAACCCAGCACGAAATGCGCCACCCCGAGTTGCAAGCGATCGATCTTCCACACGTCGTTTTCGGCGTAGGCGGCTTCATCGCGCGAGTCGAGGACCATGCGTTCAAGAGCTGCCTTGCGAGCTTTGGGATCGCGGAGGGCCGGGAATTGTTTCAAGGAAATGTCGCGAGCAACGTTGCGGATGTCAGGGTTCAGGGGGTCCAGACTGAGAGCGTTTTGCTGCTGTTCGGCGGCGGCCTCGGTTCGTCCCATGGCGAGATACAAGCGGGCGAGCAGGCTTCGCTCATAGCCCGTGTTGGGATTCTGCTTCAAGGCCGCGATGGTCTTTGCCACGACGGCTTCGAGGCGAGCGGTGGAAGCGAGACTGCCTTTTTCCGGGAACAAGTCTACGAACGCTCTGCCGGCGAGCAAGCTTCGCAGTCCACGCGCCGTGATTTCGCTGCGGTGGTTCAAGGAGAGCAACTCGATGGCCGCTTCCAGGTTCGTCGTGCCCCTGCTGTCTCCTGCCTTGTCATGCAAGTCAAGGAGAAGAAGGTTGATTTGAGCTTTATGCCACTCATGCCCCTCGCTGCATTCGGCGAGGGTTTGTTCCCATGTGCGGATAGTGTCTTTGATTTGAGCGGGGGATGCGTGATTTCCTGCGGCGGCGTTCACGGGAAAGAGCTGCTCCCATGACTTTTTCACGGCAGCGATCAAATCCAGTTTTACGCCGATATCATCTTTCCACTTGTGCAGGTCTGGCTTCATTTTCAGACCCCGAATGGACTTGTCCCATTCCTTCCAGAAGTCGGCGAACAATTCTTGCTCGAACAGGGGATCGAATCCATTCTCGATGGCGCATTTCCAGGCGTAGTTAAACGACTGCGTCGGCGCGGTATTGTCGCTCTTGCGTTCGTCGGGACTTACGAGTCGCCGGGTGCAGGCAATCCAGAGCCAATAGAGTGGTTTCTCTTCCACGCGATTCGCCATTTCAAAGGCAGACAGCGCCTTCGCGGGTTTTCCCACACGAAGGTAAAGCGCGCCGAGGTCTTTCCAATTGGGGGAGTTGGAGGGCGCCAGGTCGATGGCCAATGCCATGATTTTCGTAGAGGCGGGCAGGTTCGCAAGAGTTTTGGAAAGATTGGCAAGATGCAAGGCAGCCAGCGCGGCTGCAGTGCCTCGCGGTCTTCCACTCAACTCGGCCGCGCACAGACCCGACCAGCTCAACGCAACAGCGGTTCTGGCGCACCGGCGTGTCTCCGCGCCACCCGGACTTGTTTTGAAGAGGATGACGCCCTGCAGGTTCCATGCCCTGGCGTCGCGCTGGTTGAGCTGGATCGCGTTTTTGACGTGGTAATCCATCCGATCCCAGAACTGCGCATACGATTGCGACAGTCTGTCTCTCTGGGCGGCATCAAGATTTTCAGGAACCTTGATGTCGGTGATGCCCTGAGCTGCCTTGGCCGCGGCGTAATGGAGGCGGGACAGAAAGCGGCGGCGGGTGCTGGTGTCGCGTGGGGAGCGATCGGCAACCTGCGTATTGGCAAACTCGTTGATGACCGTCTTGAACACCTCGTACGCGGCTTCGTATTGGTATTGCGAAAAAAGAATGACGCCCAGGTTGTAGCGGGAGCGCACGAAGCGATTGTCGTAACGGTAGGCCTGGAAGAAGCCGCGCTGCGCCTGCTGCATGAAGCTTCCCCGTTTGGCAATGTCGCGCTTGCTTTGACGAAATGCGCGCAGGGCCTGGGTGTACTGCTGCGCGGCACGCCAGGACCCGGTACCCACCTGATCGTGTGACAGGTTGGCGAAGATGCGAAAGGCCAATTGATTGACCATGACTTCCGCGGCGGCGATCTGGGGATTCGCGGTGTCCTCGTCTGTTGGGGCTTTGATGTCGGCAGCCGTGACGCGCCACGCCAGATCGTTTCCGCCGCCGGTGAGCGAGGCCTCGAACATGAGACCGTCGGCAGTGTTCTGGATGCTGCCCTTGATTTGTGGGCCACGCACCAGCGCCGAGAGGGTAACGACGGCCCAGTCCAGTGGGATTTTGAAACCCCAGACTTCGACCTGCTGGCCTTTGAAGGATGCGGTGAAATCGGAAAAGGCGGAAGCGGCGCCAACGGCCAATCCGAGATCGAATTTGGTATCGACTGACAGATCGCTGGGATCGTCGCTGACATCCTGATAGATTTCGCGGATCTCGCTGAGTTCGGCCATGAGGCGGCGGGCAAGGCCATCTGCGGTGGCGGCGTGGGCGGTGTCTCCGGTGGCGTTGACGAAAGCGGAGATGACGATGCGTCTGCGGGCGTGGACTGCCGCGGGTACGAGGCAGAGCACCGCGGCCAGTGCGACGGCCTGCAACCACGGCCCGGCACCAGGATGGAGAAACCAGTGGAACGCGATGAGGGGGAGATGCGCCGCGGGTTGAGCCCGCAGCCATTTGGTGGTCGCGATCGAATCTTTGGCGGTGAGGATGTGCTGAAGAGCGAGCAGCACGGAGGCAGCCAGGTAGACGAGGAGGATTGCGCGCCATCCGGTCGAGAACCACACGATGAGGCAACGGTAGAGACGCGCCCCGCGCCGGGCGAACCGGCGCTGGCGGGTGCTTGCCAAGATGAGCTTGAGGAACCAGATGGCGATAGCCGGGTGCGGAGACCTTGGTGCCGACAAGATCCAGAGCACCAGGGCGACGAGCAGCACGGAAATGCAGAGGGCGATCCGAGGAACACGGGGAGCGGGGAGCGCGATGAAAGCGAAAGCGTTTTGCGTTAGCGGGCCGAACGGATGCGGAATCAATCCCCAGGCGGGGGAGGAGCGCAGAATCGCAAAGAGAAATACGGCCTTCACGCAGCGGGAGAATCCGCGACCTTGCATTCGACGAGCCTTTACGGTGGATCCGGTATCGAGTGGATCGTCGCGGGCCCGCGAGGCGCCGGTCCAGCGTCAGCATGAATCATAGGGTGCGCGCGACTGGAGTACAGGGTACTTGGATTCCTGCAGGCAGGCAAGGCTGGATCGATGCGGATCCATGGCCGCCATGGGGCTGATTTTTGTTTGTCGCCGAGGCCGAAGATGACTTGGCTCAGTCACGGTGACGAGTTTTCGTCACTTCGGGGTCGTCAGTTGGTTCGTCACTCAACGGAACCATCCCATGAAGTATTCCGTGCATGTTACTGATAGCGAATGTCTTGGCGAAAGGCATTTTGAGTCGCGGCCAATTGGCACGGCTCTTGCATAAAGGAATGCGTCCGGCGAAAGGCCAGCCGGGAAAGTGGCGAAGCATGTTACGCATCACAATTCACGAATCCCCGGCGGAAGTGACGATCAACCTGGAAGGGCGGGTCACGGGGCCGTGGGCAGAGGAACTTGAGCAGATCTGGAAGCAGGCGTCACCGCGGGTGAACTCGAGGCAGGTGTCGGTTGATCTGCGCAATGTTACGTGGGCGGATAGTGACGGCAAGCGGATTCTGCGGGAGATCGAACAGCAGACTGGAGCTGTGTTGATTGCGACAACGCCCTGGACCCGGCAGCTAGTGGACGAGATTTGCAACCAGAACGTGAACGATTGAAGAGGAGAACGAACATGGCAACCTTCGAGAACGTGCCCCTGAATCGCAGAAGCCAAGTAAACCCGCATGGTGGATTGTTTGACAAGCTGGAAGCGGAGACAGTGCGCTCCCTGATGTCGCTGGCGCACGTGCGGACCCACGAGGCGAGCGAGGTTCTGTTCTCGGAGGGCGATGAATCGGAGCAAGTGTTTGTTGTTCTCGAGGGCACGGTGAAGCTCTCAGTGAACTCGAACGGGGGTCGGCGGCTGATCCTGGGGCTATTCAGCAACGGAGAGATACTGGGGCTGGCGTCGCTGTTATGCGGCAAGGCGCAGGAAACCACGGCGGAGACGGTGTACACGTCGAAAATCGCGGTAATCAGCCGGGCCGATTTTATGAATTTTCTGCTGCGCCACCCGGATGCGTACCGCGTAGTGAGCGAGGAGTTGGGCCGCGAGTTCAACAAGGCGTGCGAACAACTGCGGACGGTAGTGCTCTCGACGACGGCGCCGCAGAAGCTGGCGCGGCTGCTGCTGGACTGGAGCAAGAGCGGCCAGACGAGCGACACGGGCGCGCGGTTCCGGTTCTGCATGACCCACGAGGAACTGGGGGAGTGCATTGGCGCTTCGCGGGAGACAGTGACGCGGGTCATGAGCACGTTCAAGAGCCGGAAGCTGGTGATGCTGAACGGGTCGACGCTGACGATTCCCAATCCTTCGGCGTTGGAACGATTCGCACACGCTTGAGGCAGTGATGGAATAAGGCAGGGACAAAGTGAATAAGTGAGAAGACCTCAGGGGCGCCGAGCTCCTGAGGTTTTTCTGTTGCTGCGCGAACGAGCGGGAGTATTCTGGACCGTCCCCAAAACGAGCACTCAAAGGGCGCCTCAACGCTGGGGTGCTGGAGGTAATGCTGAACCGGTCTGAGAGGCCCCAATCCATGGAGGTCGAAAGGTGAACATTCCAAGGGTATTGGCAGCACTCGCAATGGCGGCGGCCTGCAGCGCGGCCGCTTTGGCACAGCAACAGCCCTCCGGGTATCACTCGGTGGCGTGTTTTAAGGTGAATCCCGGCAAAGATGCGGAACACCGCAAGTGGTGGGATGAAGAGGGCCGCAAGGTCATGCAGGCCATGGTCGACACCGGACTGGTGAAGACGTATTACCGCCTTCGAGCCGTCGTGCCTTCGGGGGCGTCGGCCGCGTGCGACAACGTCACGGTCTCGATTTATCCGGGTATCCCGCCGGAACCGCCGAGCCGGGAACAATTTGAATCTCTGCTGAAGAAGGCCGGAATCGCGAGCGCGGACGAATTCGCAGAGCGCAGGGATGCAACGCGAAAAGCGGTTTCGAACGAGATTTTCCAGAATCAGTTCGCGCTGGGATCGATGAAAAAGGGCGACTACCTGGCGGTGAGCTACATGAAGGCCGCCCATATCGACGAGTGGCTGAATATGGAGAAAACGATCTGGCAGCCCATCGCTGACGCGATGATCAAGGAGGGTGTTGAAAGCGGTTGGTCGGTGAACCTGGCGGTACTGCCGTCCGGGGACGACATGCCGTACCAGGGCGTTACGGTCGACGTGTATCCAAGCTGGCAGGCAGTGTTTCAATCACAGAACGATACGGGTTTTGAGGCGCGGTTCAAGAAGGTTCACCCCGGCATGGATATGAACACGACGCTCGATAAGGCGCTCAAAACCAGATCGCAGTCGATGGTGTATCTGTTTCAGGTTGAGGAAGTCATCGAGTCGGGCAAATAACGGGCTGCGAGCAGATGCCGCACGAAAGTGAAAGGGTGAAAAGACCTCGGGAGCAACGCGTTCCTGAGGTCTCTTTTTTGCTGTGTTCGACGCCGTCGTGGCCAGCCGCCCGAACGAAGCCAGGACGCCCCCCAAGTGACAGGGGCTTCAATCCTGCGTGTTTCAGCGGAAGCTGGAGGGGTCGATGCCTAACTTGAGGAGCTTGGAGTTCAGGGTGGTGCGCTTCAAGCCAAGACGAGCGGCGGCGCCATCGTCTCCGCCGATCTGGCCGCGGGTTTCGCGGAGCACACGCAGGATGTGATCGAGTTCCGCCTCGTGCAGTGTGGGCTCGGAGGCTGCGGAGGGCGGTGCGGCTTGCTCAGAGCGGCGGGTTTCAAGCTCGGCAAGCGGGGCGTAAAGGACGGAGCCTCGCGTGAGGATGACGCAGCGCTCGAGGAAGTTTTCGAGTTCGCGGATGTTTCCCGGCCAAGGCCAGCGAACGAAAGCATTCATGATGGCATCGGGAATGGACTCGATAACTTTGCCCATGCGGCGGCTGTGCACGGCGACGAAGTGCTGGGTCAGCAGCACGATGTCGCTGACGCGTTCGCGCAGTGGCGGGGCGGAGATGGGAAATACCTTGAGGCGGTAGTAGAGGTCGGAGCGGAATTGCTTTTCGGCCACCATGGCGCCCAGATCGCGATTGGTGGCGGCGATGAGGCGGATGTTGACCGGGATGGGTTTGCCGCCGCCCAGGCGTTCGATCTCGCGCTCCTGAATGGCGCGCAATACTTTGGGCTGGAGATCGAGGGGCATCTCGCCGATCTCATCGAGAAAGAGCGTGCCCTCGTGGGCCAGTTCAAGGCGGCCCATTTTGCGGGCGATGGCGCCGGTGAATGCGCCTTTTTCGTGGCCGAAGAGTTCGCTTTCGAGGAGGCCGGCGGGGATGGCGGCGCAGTTGAGCTTGATAAAGGTTCGATCGCGGCGCGGACTGAGCCGGTGAATGGCGCGGGCAAGCAATTCCTTGCCGGTGCCGGTCTCGCCCTGGATGAGCACGGTGGCTTCGGTTGGAGCGACGGTCTCAATCTGCTTGAGTACCTGACGGAGGCTGGCGCTTTCACCCACGATATCTTCGAAGCGATTGTCGAGGTTGATCTCCTCCTCGAGGTATTTCTTTTCCTGGGTGAGGCGGTCGCGCAACTCGGTAACATGACGAAGCACGGTGGCATTGGAGACCGCGACGGCGACCTGTCCGGCGATCTGGGAGAGCATTTCGACTTCCTGCCGGCTGAAGGCCGCTTCGCTCCGCCTGACGGTGGCGAGAACTCCGACCGCATCCCCGTGGTGGATGAGCGGCACCCAGCAGCCGGATTTCATCCCCAAGGCGGTGTGATGGCGAAGGGTTTCCGGGGCAAAGCCGGAGGCAGTCATGTTGTCGAGCACCACGGGTTCGCGGGACTGGAATGCCTTGCCGGCGGGCGATCCCTCCATGGGGAGGCGGACCATGCCACGATGCTGCCGGTCCTCCTCGGGAACGAGGAACTGAACGGTAAACCTGCCCGCATCCTGGTCGGCGATGGCGAGCGTGGCGGCATCGTGGGGAATGACTTCACGAATGCTTGCCGAGATGGCTCCGAGGAGCCGGGTTACATCCATGTTGGCGAGCAGTGCCGAACTCAACTGCAGCATGACGGCTTCGTCGGCACGCTTGCGGTCGGTAAAGTCGCGGGTTACCTTGGCGTAGCCAGTAAGCGTCCCGGTTTCGTCGCGCAGGGCGGTGAGGGTGATTTGGGCCCAGAAGCGCGAGCCATCCTTGCGCACGCGCCAGCCCTCCTCCTCGATGCGCCCTCGTTCGGCGGCCATGCGGAGCAACTCGGCAGGGCGACCGCGGTCCACATCCGGTTGGATAAAGAAGCGGGAGAAGTGGAATCCGAGGACTTCATCCTCGGTGTAACCCTTGATGCGTTCCGCTCCGGGATTCCACGTCATCACGCATCCATCGGCGTCAAGAAGGTAGATGGCGTAATCGCGCACGCCCTCGACCAGGGAACGGATCTGCTGGTCGCTGCGGCGGGCTGCCTGTTGGGCCTGGCGTTGCTCGGTAATGTCGCGAATGAAGCTCAGGGTCAGCGGTCCATCGGGACTCGCGAGCGGCTTGAGCATGATGTCGACGGGAAATTCCGTACCGTCTTTGCGGAGTGCGAAGAGGTTGAGGGCAGCGCCCATCTGCCGCGCGCGGGGATGGGCTTCGTAGTTCTCGCGGTGCTGGGGGTGACGGGCGCGAAAGCGTTGGGGGACGAGGTTTTCGATCGGCTGGCCGTAGAACTCGGCCTGCGTATGACCAAAGAGTTCAGCGGCGCGCGGGTTGGCGCCCCGGATCACGCCCTGGTGATCGGTGACAAGGATGGCGTCGGGAGAGAGATCGAAGACATTCTCCCAAGCGGTTTGAGCGACCTCGGGCCCTTGGTGTTTAGCCAAAGCCGCTGCGTCCTCTTCAGGGGTATCAGGCGGGCGCATTGCTGGCTCCAGGAATATGTCTACCATACGCGGTGGGATACCCCTCGGCAACCAGGGGCGCAACCTTCTGATGGGCCGACTCTGGAACAACAGAGATGGAGCGGGCTAGCGGATCCATATGGATCAGCGCATGCAGGTTTTCTCAGTCGTTCCCGATTGGCGAGATCTGAGCCTGATCGCCGACGAGCATGTGGGCGTTGAGAATCTCGATCAGCTCGGTGGGATGGACGGGCTTGAGGATGAGATCGAAGTTGTTTCCGGCTGTTTCCGCCAGTTTGTCGATTTCGGAGCGAGTGGCCTGCCCGGAGAAAAGAAGGACCCTGCAGGCGGGGAGGATCCGGGTGATCCGATTCGCGGTTTCGACGCCATCGATTCCCGGCATGACGACATCGGAGATGAGGATATCGGGCGTGAAATGAGGCGCCATTTCCACGGCATCCTCCCCATTGTAGGCAGCCCGCGCCCGGAATCCGGCGCGGGAAAGGATCATGGCGAGCGTATCTGCGATGAGCTGTTCGTCATCGACCACCAGAACGCGGAAGACCCGATCCGGATTGACCATGGGGGATGACCTCGCACCCTCACGCTATCGATTTCGCATTCTGTGAGGCCTTGAGCCTAGACGAAGCTGATTACTTTAGCACCTAGGGAATACCCCAGTTGGTCCGAAGGTGCGGATGCGATGAGGCGGTCGAGGTTACGCGACCTGTTGCCTGAGTTCCACCTCATCGGGGAGAAAGATGGAGAAGATGGTGCCGCTCGCACCCGGGGTCACCGAACTGCGGAGATTCAAGCGGGCATGGTGTTTCTGGAGGATGTTGTTGGTGACCCAGAGGCCAAGGCCGGTGCCGGTGCCTTCGCCCTTGGTAGTGAAAAAGGCGTCGAAGATCTGGGCGAGGTTCTCGCGCGGAATGCCACAGCCCTGATCGGCGATGGTGACGCGGACACCCGGCATCCTGGAGTTATCGTTGCTGCGCGTCTCCCTCACTCGAATGATAATTTTGCCCATCGGACGCGTTGCATCGATGGCATTGGCAAGCAGGTTGGCGAAGGCCTGGCGCATTTCGCCACGGACGGCGCGAACGGAGCAGTTGCCGGCTGCGCGAAAGTCGAGCTGAATCTCGCGCTGCTGCATCTTGTGCTGGTAAAGGTCGAGAAGGCTTCTCAGGGTTTCTTCAAGATCGACACGGGTTGGACCGGAGGAATCCTGGTAAAAGGCAAGCGTCTGTCGCGCAATTTGGCTGACGCGACTCAATTCCTGTTCGGCCATCGTGACCATGGCGCGGGTTTGGTCGCGCAGTTCGGACTGACGCTGGATGAGATAGAGCAGATTGACAAGGCCCTCGAGGGGATTGTTAATTTCGTGAGCGATGGAGGCGGCGAGGCGACCGGCGGCGGCAAGCTTTTCGCTGCGCCGCAGGGCATCTTCCTGCTTGATGCGCTCGGTAATGTCGGTACAGATCGTGCAGACGCCTTGAGGGTGTCCCAACTCATTGAATAGGGGAAAACGGTTGGCGAGGCGGGTGCGGATTCCCTCGGGGGAGGGGACCTGCTCTTCGAACTGCATGGGAAGTCCGGACTCGAGCACCTGGGCCTCGTTGCGGGAATAGAGGGAGGCGAAGTCAGGCGTGAAAAGCTGGGCGTCGGTCTTACCCCGAATCTCCGCTTCCGGCATGCCAACGAGGCGTTCGCAGCAGTGATTGGCGAGGACGTAGCGGCCGTCGGTGTCTTTTATGAACACGACGTTGGGGGAATGTCGAAGGATGGCGCGGAGGCGCATTTCGCTCTCGCGGAGCGCGGCTTCTGCAGCGCGGCGGCGGCTGCCTTCCTGGATCTGACGCTTACGCCGGGAGATTTTGCGGGCGGTCACGTCTGACCCGCGAAGGAACCGCGCTGATTCGACACCCGGCGAGCGCCCTTGGTGGAAGCAATTGTAAAGCCGGGCGTGTCGTGCTCGGTCATGGAAAAGGCTGCGGCGCTCAGCAGGCGCAAGGCGTCGAACTCGATCGTTTCAAGGAGCTCGAACCGACCCAGATCCCGCCTTGAAGGGGCCCCGCTCCCTTTGAGATTTCTCCGCATGTTTCCCCGTTGATAGGATGGCGAAAGTTCGCGATGGGGTTGTACAACCCTTCGGGGGTAGCGGAGGTAACCGGTCGCAGGTGAGGATGGCGGTTCGCAAAAGCAAAAAAAACGGCCCCCGTTTTCGGCGGGGGCCAAGTTGCCTTGGTTCTCTCTGTTACGAGAGCTTGGTTGGCGGCCTTCGGCGGGGGAGCCGATGGCACGGAAAGAGCCTCGGGGGAGTGGCTGAGTCGGCTTTAGGGCCGCTCCGCACCATTCGTGGACGGCGCACCCTGGGGTGATGCGGCGTCCCGGGCCGCCAAAGTGTTTTCCATCAACCGGATGTGCACGCTGCTTGTCTTGAGAGGCTTCGTCTCTTGATCAGCAGCAGCCTGGGCTTGTGCGTTCCCCAGGGCCACGGCGTGCAAACGGTAGACGGGAATGTCGTGTTCTACGAGGTAGCGATTGACCACGTTGGCCAGCCGCTGTGAATTCTGGATGCCGACACTGCCGCGACCGGGCGAGTGCGATTCAACTTCGATGATGTATCCCTGGCGTCCGTTGACGCTGGAGACAACCTGGTCCAGCTGCTCTTTGGCAGCATCCGAAAGAATTGGCGAGCCACCCTTGAACGGCACGTCGACTTCGCTTACGGGGCGATACTGGTCGAGGCCCTGAACGGTGGTATTGATTTGATCGACGTGACCGGCTGCGCCCTGCGCCACGGTGCTGGCTTGCTGAGCCTGCGTTCCGGCTGCGGTCGCTGCCTGGTTTGCCGCATCGGCGGTCGACTGGGCCTGGTGGATACCAGCCTGCGCCCGGGAGTCTACATCCTTGATATCGCTTGCGTTCTTGGAGGTAACCTGATCGAGTTCGCTGAGGCGATCATTGATGGGATCGGTCTGACGCTTCACCCACTTTTTGCGGGCCATGGGGTTGACTCTTCCCCAGAACCCCTCCTTCTGAGCTTTTTCCAGTCGCTTCTGGTTCACATCCGGGGAGGGCTGTTGCGACTGTGCCTCAGACTGCTGCGCGCTAGTCGTAGAGGGTTGCGACTGGGCAGCGGGAGGGGTTTGGGAACCGGCGTCGGGCGCTTGCTGCGCGCCGACCGGAATCGCAATCGCGGATGCCAGGGCGAAAATGGAAATCAAATTGTGAGCGGCTGGGGCTTTCATTTTTTAGGGCTCCTCATATTGTTTGTAACGATCTCCGCATGGAGGCTGCGGGAAGAGCGTTCGACTGCTCGCCCTGTATATAGCAATGCGCGTGCCAAACCGAGCACCATCATTGACGCACCTTAAGTTATTTAGATTCAGAGATAATTGGTTTGCGACAATTCCGGTTTCTCGACAACCGGAAAGTTTTCCCTGCCCCAGGTACAGTATTTTTTACTCGGTAGCGTAAGTTCTACCGCTCGCGCCGAACGGGGAAAGATTCCGAACTTCGCGGCTGTAGCCGATAGGGCCTGCGGCCATGGCCAAATCGATGTCGAGCGGAGAAGGCTCCCATTCATGGCACGCGGACGAGAATGCAGCATTTATAGAATTGCGCGACCGCAATCTTGCGTGCGTAACCTGAAAGATCAGCGGGATTTGCGGGAGGCGCACCCACGGGGCGGCTGGGCTGTGAGTAAAGGTAAATTGACCATCTGGTTGCAGGACTCCAACTTCAATCGATGGTAGACTCCAGCTATTCCCGTGTGACTCGCCTTATCTTCCCGGGGATCATCCTCGGTTCTATTCTCCTGTGTTGCGCCGAATCCGGAGCAACGGGCGCTTTTGAGTGCGATCAGAACGGGACTGACGCTGAAAGTGGGTAACGTCGGGAGAGAGTATTTATGCGCATACTTATAGTGGACGATGAGAGCGTGATCGCCGACAGCCTGGCGATGATCTTCCGGGCCCGAGGGTTTGAGGCGCGAGCCGTATACAGCGGCGAACGCGCCTTGGAACTTGCCCCGTCTTTTGAACCGGACGTGCTGATCTCGGACGTGATCATGCGCGGCATGACGGGAATTGAAGTCGGGATTTATGTGCGGGAGCACTTCCCCACCTGCAGGGTGCTTCTGTTTTCGGGTCAGGCGGCGACTTCCGAGTTGATCGTGGCGGCGGACACCGGGGGCAACCGCTTCGACATGCTGACCAAGCCGGTGCATCCACAGGTTTTGCTGGACTATCTGGATGAGTGGGCGGCTGCGCTGGAAGGAAGATCGGCGACCGCTGGGCATCTCGGACGGTAGTTGAGCAATCTGGGGAGCCAGGATCAGTCTGCTGCGGAGGAACGATTCTCCCGGAGACGACGAATCGAAGCAAGCGGGACGTCCTCTTCCGCGTTTCCGCCCTCCGCGACAGGAATCAAATCCGCGACGCCTCGCACCAAATCGACCGAAACGACCAGAAACACGTCGTCCCGCCCTTCAATCCTTACTCTTTCACGAACCGCCGGATACATCACTGCCGTTTATTGCCCCAATTGATCCAATTTGGGCTGAGTTTATAACAAAACGAGTCGACGTTACATGACATTAATTTCATCCGTGGAATGAAGGGCGCCCTGAGTCCGCATCCCAGCGATCAAGACTGCGGCACCGCGATTGACCGCTCGAAGACCTCAACGAGCGGGATGAACCGCGGACGCGATCAAACCGGGCTGGAAGTGAGTTCGGCAGGTCTGGGAGCCCCTTCGAGAGACACGAACCGTTGCGGCTGGCAGCACGCCTTGCTGAGGCGCGCGAGGTCCGCCTGCATGGTGCGATCCGCCTGAAGCCTGGCCAGCACGGCGGCCAGAACCGGGGCCACACCCGGGTCGAGGTCGCTGATCCGGTAGTGCATCCACTTCCCTTCCCGCCGCGCGTCCACGAGACCCGCTTTCTTGAGATAGGCGAGATGGCGGGAGATTTTGGGTTGGCTCTGCCTGAGGATTTCGACGAAATAGCATACGCAGACTTCGCGACCGTTCATGAGGTTGAGAAGGCGCAGGCGAGTGGGGTCGGCGAGGGCTGCAAAGAACAGCGCGAGATCAGGGGAAGAGGAAGGTGCTCCCATGGTCTAAATATACGCCTTGACAGATATGACTGCCAATCATATATTTGCCTTGACGCATATGAGGAGGGGTTCAATGGCCATCACGGATCGGGTCAAGCAGGAAGTTCAACAGAAGTACGGGGCCGCGGCGCGGGCGGTTGCGGAGTCGGGAAGCGTGGCGTGTTGTGATCCGGGGCTGCGCTGCTGCGACCCGATCACGACGAATCTTTACAGTGACGAGGAGAAGTCGCTGGTCCCCGAGCATGCCGTGCTGGCGTCACTGGGCTGTGGAAACCCGACGGCGCTGATCGAGTTGAGGGCGGGCGAGGTGGTGCTTGACCTGGGCTCGGGCGGAGGAATTGACGTGCTGCTATCGGCACAGCGAGTAGGGCCGACGGGCAAGGCGTACGGGCTGGACATGACGGACGACATGCTGGCGCTGGCACGTGAGAATCAGCGGATGTCTGGTGTCGAAAATGTTGAGTTCCTGAAGGGCGAGATCGAGAACATCCCGCTGCCGGACGGGTCAGTGGACGTGGTGATTTCGAACTGCGTCATCAACCTGTCGGCGGACAAGGACAGGGTGCTGCTCGAGGCATTTCGGGTGCTGAAGGCGGGCGGGCGCTTTGCGGTCTCAGACGTGGTGCTGAGGGGCCCGATGCCGGAGGCCGTGCAGAAGTGCATGATGCTGTGGGTGGGGTGCATTGGCGGAGCACTGGAAGAGCAGGAATATCGCGCCAAGCTGGCGGCAGCGGGGTTCGGGGATGTGTCGATTGAGCCAACGCGCGTTTACCGGGTGGAGGACGCGCGCTACTTTCTGAGCGAGTCGGGGGTGGACGTGGACGCGATTGCGCCGCAGGTGGACGGGCGCTTCCTGAGTGCATTCATCCGCGCGCAGAAACCGGCGGCATGCTGCGGGCCGGGTTGCTGCGGCGGAGCGAAAGTGTAGAGGCGGCGATGGCGAAGCACTATAACGTTCTGTTTTTATGCACAGGGAACTCCGCACGCTCGATCATGGCGGAGGCGATCCTCAATCATCGCGGCAAGGACGCCTTCACTGCTTACAGTGCTGGCAGCCACCCTTCCGGCACGCCGCGGCCAGAAGCGCTCGCACAGATTGCTTCCGCGGGGATGCCGACGGATGGGTTGCGAAGCAAGTCGTGGGACGAGTTTGCGGAGCCTGGCGCACCGATGATGGATTTTGTTTTTACGGTGTGCGACAACGCGGCCAGTGAAGTTTGCCCCTATTGGCCTGGTCAGCCGATGACGGCGCATTGGGGGATTGCTGATCCGGCGGCGGTGAAAGGAACTGCGGAGGAGATTCAGCGCGCCTTCCGCGATGCATTTGTGGTGCTTGAACGCAGAATTGGACTGTTTGTTTCGCTGCCCATGGCAACCCTCGAGCAACTCACGATCAAGGCCGAGATCGACAAGATTGGGCTGTGCTAACCCATGGAGGACCATCGTTGAAGAAGAGTCGTCTTTCGTTTCTGGATCGATACCTGACTGCCTGGATTTTTGGAGCAATGGCGGCCGGTGTGGGGCTCGGATGGCTTGCGCCCGGAGTGGTGCCCCTGCTCAACCACTTCACGGTTGGCACAACGTCCATTCCAATCGCCGCCGGCCTCATTCTGATGATGTATCCACCGTTCACGCGAGTCCGGTACGAAGAGCTTCACGAGGTGTTCCGGGACTGGCGGGTATTGGGACTTTCGCTTGTTCAAAACTGGCTCATCGGGCCGATTCTGATGTTTGCGCTGGCCTTAGTGTTCCTTCGCGGATATCCGGAATACATGGCGGGTCTCATCATGATCGGACTGGCCCGCTGCATCGCGATGGTGATCGTGTGGAACCAACTGGCGAAAGGAGACACGCAGTACGCGGCTGGTTTGGTAGCGTTCAATTCGCTCTTTCAAGTGCTGTTTTATTCCACCTATGCATGGGTTTTCATCACGCTTCTACCGGGCTGGTTCGGACTCCACGGCGCGGTGGTGAACGTGTCCATCGGCGAAGTTTCCAAAAGCGTATTTGTCTACCTTGGAATTCCGTTTCTGGCGGGGTGTTTTACGCGCGCGCTGCTTGTTCGTGCAAAGGGACGCGAGTGGTATGACCGAAGCTTTATACCTCGTGTAAGTCCGATCACGCTTGTCGCTTTGCTGTTCACCATCATGGTGATGTTCTCGCTCAAGGGCAGTTACATAGTGCGCCTGCCGCTCGATGTGTTAAGGATCGCTGTCCCGCTGCTGATCTATTTCGTGGTGATGTTCCTGGTCTCGTTTTACATGGGACGCAAACTCGGGGCGGACTATTCGAAGACAACAACGCTATCTTTTACGGCTGCTTCGAATAACTTCGAACTGGCGATCGCGGTTTCAGTTTCGGTATTCGGAATCAATTCCGGCGCCGCGTTCGCGGCTGTCATCGGACCACTGGTCGAGGTTCCGGTGATGATCGCGCTCGTGAATCTTTCGCTGTATTTCCAGCGGCGATATTTCGAGAACCCGGAATCGATTAACGTTGAGGGCGCCTGCGCTCCCAGTTCGCGATGAGTGACAGACGGCCTACTTGGTGCGGGTCGAGGCGGTTTGGGCAGACGCCGCAGGGTCGGCTTTCAGAGCCTTGAGCCGCATTTGCGCGAGCTCGTAGCTGGAGCTTGGAATGGCGAGGAGCTGAGTCGGTTTCTGCAGCTTGCGGTAGTCGGCGATGGCGATGTCGCGCTCTCCATATTGCTCGGCGATGCGGCCGAAGGCATACCAGTAGTCGTCGTTCGGTTCGTCGAGGTTGAGCTCGTCCATGCTGCGGATGAGAAGGTCGCGCGCTTCCTTGGTCTTGCCAGTCTCCGCATAAAGGCAGGCGAGTGTGTGGAGGATGTGGGGATTGTCCTTGGCGAGTTGCGTGGCCTTGATGCCGGTGGACAGATCCTTGTCGTCGATCTTGCCGGTATAGAGCGCGAGCCACGCGTTCTCATTCAACAACTCGGCGTCCTCCTTGCCGAGGTCGGCGAGCTTCTGGAGCCATCCACGGGCCGCGGTGTAATTGCCGCGGGCAGTCTCGACGCGGGTGCGGGACTGGATCGCATCGGTGTCGTTTTCGAGCAGCTTGAGCCGTTCATCGGCTACAGCAAGCGCATCGTCGTAGCGCTTGAGACCGATGAGGGCCTGTACTTTGTCGAGGAAGGCGAGGCGGGACTCGGGGGTCTGCTCGAGGAGCACGGTAGAGACGTCGAGAAGGCCCTGAAAGTTCTGATCGACCGAGTAGCCAAGGGACAGCGCGAGTCGAATGTTGGTCTTCTCGCGATCGGTCGAGGCGGTCTTGAGGGCCTCCCCGAGGATGGCGATACCGCGCGCCGCGGTGGGGCGCGAGCCGGCGAGAATGGACGCCGCAGCCAGCTTCATTTTGGCGGCATCCGGGGCCTGGCCCTTGATCCAGAAGCGCGGGAAGACGGGGCCGCCGAGGGGATCGTCGCCGCCCTCGAGGTGCGAGTCCTCGCGCAGCCAGTCGAGGAGGACTTTCGCGCCGTGCAGGTCACCCGACTGGATGCGGTCGAGCATTTCGAGAGCGATCGAATTGGGCTCCTGAGTGGTGTCGAGGAGTTTGTATTTGCCGTCTTCCTTGACCACGAAGAACGTAAGGTTGTTTCCTCCTGGCACCTGCACCTTGATGCGGTAGCCGGTTTCGTCGCTACCTTCGATTTTGGGATCGAAGGCCTGGGCAAGGATGTCGAGAGTCACGTCTAGGAAGCTGTCTTCGCGGGCGAGCTGGCTATTGAGCTGGCGGCCTGACTGCAGGGTACGCTTGCGTTCTTCGTCGTTCTCGGCGGCCATTACGACGCGGGCGTTGCGGCTTCCCAGGGCGTTGAGCCTCGCCTCGGTCAGGTCGGGATCCATGGCCAGCAGAAAGGATTGCTTGACCACATCCTGCGGGGTGTTGTCGAAGTGCAGATCTTCGTGGTGGTGGGCGTCGCGCAGCAGAGAGGCAAGGCCGACGGCCTGCGCAGCGTTGTCGCCCGAGGCGCCTGCCTGCAGGAAGTCAGCAGCCAGCGGATACTGGCGCACGTTCATGAGCATTTCACCGGCGGTGTGGGCGGTTTCCTTGAAGGCGCTCTCATCGCTGGCGCGCTTGTTTACCTCGGCCATGCCGGCTTTGCTTCCCTGCTGCGCGGCGATGCAGGCGGCGAGCAGCGCCTTAGGCTCGGGATTGAGAGCCTCCCCGGCCTTACAGGCGCCGGCGTAGTCGCCGGAGTAGAACCGGGCGAAGGCGAGATTGTTGGAGAGCTCGAGTTCGGAAAGCTTGTCCTGGCCCAGCTTTTCGTACTCCGCGACCGCATCCTTCAAAGGCGCCTGGCGGCTGTAGCGTCGGCCGACGGGATCGTACTCAAGCAGGATGGCCAGATCCGCGCGGATGCTATTGTCGTCGGGATCGAGCGCGGCCGCGGCGCGGTACGCCTCGGCGGCCCCGGCGAGATCGCTGCCAGGGCGAAGATTGCGGCCGACGAGATCGTGCTTGAGGATCTGAGCGAGTTCTTTTTGCGCGAGGGACGACTTGGGATCGAGCTTGACGGCTTCGCGTGCTTCGGCGCGGGCGGCTTCGCCCATGCCGGCATCGAGCAGGATGGCCGCCAGTTGCAGGTGGTGCACGGCCTCATTGGGATGCTGCGCGATGAGACCACGATACGTCTCGAGAGCTTCGCGAACCTTGCCTTCGCGCAACAGCACCTGCCCCTTGGGCTCGAAGGCCACGAGAATTGCGGGACCGGAGACGAGATCGACCACCTTGTTGCGGAACTCGTTGGCCTCGGCGACGGTGTAGCGGCGCTTGACGGTATCGAACAGCAGGCGCACGTGAACGGTGCCATCCGCAGAGGTAGAGAAGTCCTCTTTCAGGACAGCGGGGCCGAGCGTGAGCGTACCGCTTTTCGGGAGCTCCTTGGGAACGAAACCGGCCGGCGGAACGATGCTGTAGTTGAGGTCGACGCTGTAAGGCTCGATGAGTTGCCAGTCGGCGGTGCGCGGCGGCGTGGGATGGTCGGCGTCTTTCTTCTTGTCGGAGTCTTCCTTGCGAGTGAGATCCTCGGGGATGCGGAAGAACAGGGCTTCGAAGCGGACGGCGGCCTCGGCATCGGTGAGGCCGGTGTAACCGCGCTTGGCTTTCTCGCAGGCAATAGTCAGCTCAAACTGCTTCGACAAGTCCCCGGGATCGGTGCGGTCGACGGTGGTGAGCTTCTCCGCGGCGTACTGCGCCTTGACGTAGTTGGTGAGATTGTCGCGCGTGTCCTTGTCGGGCCGGTCCGCATAAAAGGAGCGATAGCGCGATTCGTACACACCCTTGGGCTGCGTCTTCTCGACTACGTTAGCCGGGCCATTCTCGTTGAGAATGATCTCGCGGGATTCCACCAGCACGTTGTCTTTGGAGCTGAGCTCCGGGGTCCGCGTAAGCGATTTGCTCTCCGGCCGCGCGATGAGCGCCATGCGACCCTGGTCCGCGATGGGCAACTGTCCGAGCCGGGCATACTGATCGGTGGCGTCGATCCAGAGATCGGAGACAGCGGCTTCGCCCTTAGCGCCGGACGCGCCGGGCACATAAACGATGGCGTGATCGAAGAGTCCCATGCCGGGCAGGTCTGTAGGGACGTCCATGCGCGATCCTGCGTTGAGCAGGGCGACGTAGGCTGGAATTCCCGCAGCGCGAAGCATGGTGACGAGCAGCGTGGCTTTGTCTTTGCAATCGCCGTACTTCTTGGCGAGCGTCTCGGCAGGGTCGTGCGGCACAATCGCGGCACCGCCAAACTCGATGCCGGTGTAGCGTACCTCGCGATCGAGGTAGTCGAGCAGGGCGGCCTCCTTGTCGGCCGTTGTGGTTTTGCCCGCGACAACCTCGTCGACCACCGATTGCACCGCTGAGGCTGCGGCGCGCGCGTCGACGATCTTTGCATATTCGGTAGCGAGATTCTGCCAGGAGGTGCCGGTGGAGTAGTTCACCTGGGGAAAGCGTGTTGCCTCCGGCGGAAGGAACGCGTCGCGAGACTCGACTCCGTCGAGGCGGGCGAGGTCCCAGACAAGCTTTACCCGGCCGTTGGCTTCGGTACGCTGGGGCTTGGTGGTATCGAGCAGCAAGGTGCTTGTGCGCACGGGAAGACTGCTGGGGAAATCGAACTCAAGATGGCTGTGGGCCACGGGGATGCGCTCGCGGCCAAAGGTGGTCCAACCGGCGTGGCCGGCGGTAAACAGCGGCTCGGTTTCCTTTTCGGTGTATTCCTCTTCCACCACAACGCCCTGGGTAATGGCGGGGAATGGCGCATGGAGACGCTTGCCGTCGGAGTAAATCTTGTAGTCGCCGTCGTGGGCGGGCGTTTCGTTGATGTTCCTGGGGTCGAGGGCGTGCTCGACGTAGTCGGATGTGATGACGCGGACGCGGATCTCGGGGCGCAGCTGATGCCAGGGTTCCCAGCCGACGGAGATGGAGTCCCAGCCCTCGGCGCCCTTTTGCGTGAGCACCTTGTAGACGACGTAGCCGGTGTGCGTCAGGCGGCCGGCTTCATCGAAGGTGAAGCTGTCGTCGTCTTCGAGGATGGAGATGTTGGTGCCTTCGGGCGCGGCGACAGCCGTTGCCGCCTCAAACAGGTCGCGGGCAGGCACGGAGAAGTGCGGCGTCTTCCAGGCTTCCGTGGTGAAGGGTGCGGCGCCTTGTGCGCGCGCTTTAATTCCGGAACAAAAGCAGGCACAAATCAATACAAATAGACAGGAATAACGATGGCGAGAGGCCGGTTGCAGCACAGAGTCCTCGAACGATAGGAGTGACTCCAAGGTATACCCGGGATTCGCGATGTGCAAGGGTTGTGAAGGGTGCGAAAAAGCGCCGGAAATGGGCTTAAGAAACCAATGAGAAGCCGCCGCAGCCGCGAGACGGCGTGCGCAACGGTGGCGGCGGAGCGCTCCCACTGGAAACAAGGAAAGTGGGGTATCCGGCAACTCGGAAAACTGGGCAACGCGATGTGGCGCACATGCTCGCGCTACACTGAGGTTCACATGGTTTTCGTTCTCGACAACTACGATTCCTTCACCTACAACCTCGTTCAGTACCTGGGCGAACTCGGGGCGCGGATCGAGGTGCGCCGCAACGACGAATTGACGGTGGAAGAGGTGGAGGCGCTAAAGCCGGAGCGCATCCTGCTGTCGCCGGGGCCATGCACTCCAGGTGAGGCGGGGATCCTAGTTCCGCTGATCCGGCACATGGCGGGCAAGGCGCCTATCCTGGGGGTTTGCCTCGGCCATCAAGGCATCGGCGAGGCGTTTGGCGGGGACGTGGTGCGGGCCAGGCACCTGATGCACGGCAAAACCAGCGCGGTGGAGCACGACGGCAAGGGCGTGTTCACCGGCTTGCCAACCCCACTGACGTGCACGCGTTATCACTCGCTGATCGTGGCCGAAGAGACGCTGCCCAGGGAACTGGTGGTGACGGCGCGGACGGCGGAGCAGAACGGGAATGGCAAGGCGACTTCGGTGATCATGGGAGTCCGCCATCGCACGCTGCCGATCGAGGGCGTTCAGTTTCATCCCGAGAGCGTGCTGACCGAAGGCGGCCGGCAGATGATTCGTAATTTCCTGGAAATGTGAAGTCCATGAAACGGAGACCGAAACAGGCACGACGGTCGGGGAGCATTCTTTTGCGCGCGGTTTGCGCAGAG
This sequence comes from uncultured Acidobacteriota bacterium, assembly GCA_963744185.1. GTDB lineage: Bacteria > Acidobacteriota > Terriglobia > Terriglobales > Acidobacteriaceae > Telmatobacter. The sequence goes on from CAVUSR010000010.1 coordinate 700,671, forward strand.
CGCGCGGCCGTTGCGTTGGGAATCGTCGTTGCCGTGTGTGCTGCTGCCGGTGCGCAGGACGCGCCACCCAGCACGCCCGGCGCGGCGCCGGTGTCGACTGCGGGTCCCATCGCCATCGTTCCCGTGGACTCAGGCGCAACCGTGACGGGCTCGCTACAGGTAACCGCAGGCAAGACATTGATTGACGGCAGCGGATCCGTCATGTCCGCGGACAAGACGACCGACGTGGTGCTGCCGCGACGCGGAGTGCTGCGGGTATGCGCGTCCACCATGGTGAAGTTGGCCGCGGATTCGAGTGTGCCGGACGGGGAGACGCCGGGATTGATGATGTCGCTGGATCACGGCGCAATTGAAGCCAGCTTCGCCACCGCCAAGAACTCCGACATTGTGCTTACGCCAGACTTCCGCATCCTTATCGGCGGCCCGGGCGCTGCGGAGGTCAAGTTGCGGCTGGGCCCACGAGGCGACACGTGCGTGGACAACCCGGGGCAGGATGCGCCCTACGTATTGGTAACCAGCGTCTTCGATGGCGGCGTCTATCGGGTACAGCCGGGGCAGCGGGTGATGTTCCAGCATGGCAGCCTGCAGGAAGTGGTAGACCAGGAGAAGGAATCCTGCGGATGTCCGGCTGCGCCGAAGCCGGGGAGTAACGAGTTTCCCGCAGCCCAGAGCGCGGGACTGGCACCTCTGGCGGCCCCCGCAGCAAGTCCGGCCACGGCGCCAGCGCCGGTGCCGGCCGATCCGGCTCCAGCACCCGCAAAGCAGACGCCGACCGAACCGCTCGTCTACCTGGCGCCAGCCGCGCAGCCCGCGCCCAATTTGCCCGCACCCTCCACGATCGCTCAGCCCTCCCCCGTTCCTGCGCCCACTCCCAAGCCGACGAACCCGGGGTTCTTCCACCGGGTTGGGCGTTTCTTCAAGCGCCTATTCGGCGCGGAGTAAGGCATCTCCAAACGAACGGTGGGTGCCTATGACTATTGGTGCGTGTCCAGGGCGTGATCCGGGGGCGCGTCGTGTCCTGACCAGACGCTCTTCTGAGTCCAGCTTGCCGCGGCGCCTGACCAGAATGGATCATCCGGCCCCGAACCCAGGGGCAGCCACGCCGCGGAGCACAGATACAGGCTGCCGGTTGAAATGTATCTTTCCCCGAGTGAAGGCTGATGCCCGGCGAGGCCAATCTGCAGCCACCCATCTGGCGAGAACGTGCCGGCGGCATTTAATGTGCGTTGCTGCACGGCGGTCAACGCGGAGCGCACACCGGCCGGTGAAAGTGTTGACGGCAACAAACGACGGCGGGATATGTCCGCAAGAAGATGAAAGGCGCCAGCTCGATAGGTAATCGAGCGGCCGAGAACGGGAAACTCGCCCGCGGGCGAAATGCTGCGCTCCTGGATGAGGGAATATCGGCGAGCCCGGTCAACGATAGAGGAAGCCATACCGGCCCACGCCGCCTCATCGCGCAGTTCGTCCATGAGGGCCAGAAGATAGGGATGGATCACAAAACTGTTGTAAAAATCGGCGTGATACTGCGGCCCGTCTCCATAAGTGCCATCGCCGAGATACCAAGATTGATGTTCCTGAAGCGCATGGTCAATGCGAGTCCGGTCCCAGGACGCTTGCAATCGGCGAAGGAGAGCCTCATTGAGCGCGCCAAAGAGCAGCCAATTGTTCAAAGGCGGTTGCACTGTGCGTTCCTTCTCCAGTGCCGCGATCAAGCGTGCGCGGGTGCGGGACTCCATGGTGCCCAGCAATTGCCGGGGCGCCCGCAACAGGGCCAGCGCCAGAAACGAGGAGTCGACAAGGGTCTGTGCCGACTCGCCAAAGCGCATGTAATCCGGCGATGAGGGATCGAGCGCAGACGCGAGTGCTTGCTGCGACCAGGAACGGTATCGGGACCTGAGTGTCGTCTCGCGCGTGGTTTCCTGGGGCGAGGCCTCGAGTTCGAGCCATGGCGCCAGTCCGGCGAGCAGCCGGGCAAACGCTTCAAGGTGAGTTCCAACTGCGCGTTCCTCCCGCAGCCCGGGCGCCGCTTCAACCGGCATTTTTCGGCGCATTTCGCGCTTGCTTAAAGCCTCAAGTACGGGGTTGGAAACGCGCTCCACAAAAGCCAGCCATTGCTGGCGTTCCGGCAGCGGGCCGGCTGGATCTTCGACCTTCGAGCCGATGGCTGATGCAACACCAGGGGCCAGCAATGCGGCTCCCGTGGACGGAAGACTGGCCAACAGAAAGTGACGTCGTGAAAACATTGATCGGCTCATCGAGGCCCCACAAGTCTATCTTGCTATTGGCTTGCTCGGACCTGTAAAGCACCCTCGAATACCGTGGAGCTAGCTGGCCTTTGCTTCTTGCTCTTCCCGCGTGGTGGATCCCTCCGATGTCTCGTTTTGATCCTTTCCGTATACGGCCTGTCCGTATTCGAGGATGGTGACGAGCCCGACTCCACCGCAGATATTTCCACAGACCGCCGGAAGCAGCCAGTGGATATAGGCGCCCCACGTGGCCTGATGGGTAAGGACAGCAACCATGATTTCGCCCGACGACGCGATGCAATGGGCGAAGTTGCCCACGCCGACGATAAATGTGAGCAGCCAGATGATCATGACGGAGCCCGTGATGGAGTGAGAGCCGGAAACCAGCCACGCAACCAGGGCGATGATCCAGCCGCCCACGACACCTGACCAGAACACCGTGCTTGAGGGATGGGCAAGACAATCCAAGCCGAGGCGAGCGAGGGCTTGCACGAACGTGGGCTGCAAGGCCGGTGTCCAGGCGACGAGCAGGGAAAAGGCGAAGGCTCCCGCTACGTTGGCGGGAAGGACGATGGACCACAGGCGCAGCGTATTCCAGAATTCGCGTCTTTCAGCGAGTACGAGCGCGACCGGATAGAGCGTGTTCTCGGTAAAGAGTTGCGAGCGCCCGATGATCACCACGATGAATCCCAGCGGGTAGAACATGCGCGACAGAATCTGCGTAGTGGGACTGCTGCCTAAAAGGGCGACGGCCATCGCGGTAGCCAGCGCGGAGAGACCCATGAACGTACCGCCGCCGAAGCCGGAGATGGCGAGAGCGGTGTTGGTGCGCTTCAGCTCCTGGCGAGCGTTTGCCGCGACCTGCTTATAGATGTCTTCAGCGGAGGGACGCGAAAGGCTCTTCTGATGTGCGTCTACGGGCCGAGGGCCGGATGTGTTGGCGCTCTTGCGTCGAAAGGGGGATCGCATGCAATCGGACCTCCGGAAGGGACAACTCAGGTTTTGACGGAAACCTGTGCTCGGATAGATGCGGATATGGCGTTGTGAGCCCGCTTCTATTTGCATTTCGTCCGCCTTTCTACAGCACCTGCAGGCCGAAGCGAACGGGAACCGAGGACAACTTGTGTGCGTAATTACAGCACCGGCATTTCCCTTCTCGCTGGTGGTTCGGAGCTTCTCCAAGATGAAGACAGGGATGAAGACAGCAATTCAACAAGCCCGTGCGCATGCGGTACCCGTCTGGGCGAAGGTGGTGGTCGTCCTCAGCGCCGTTTTAATGGGAATGGGCGCGGTCATTGCCCTGCTACAACCGGCCATGCTGGTGGATCCCCACGCCGAGATTAACCAGGCAGTGCGCACGTACGCCGGCTATCTCACCGCCCGGAACGGAACTCTGGCGGTAATGCTGCTTGTGCTGTTAGCGATGGGGGCGCGGCGAGCGCTCGGCAGCGTCGTGGCGATCGTCGGCTTCATTCAGCTAGTGGATTTCTACGTGGATTGTGCCGAGGCGCGCTGGACCGTAGCGCCGGGAGTCCTGGTGCTGGGTGTTTTACTTTTGTTGGCCGCCGCGCGAATCTCCGGCGCGCCATTCTGGCGACGGCAAGCCTGGAATTGACGTCGCATCGCGAGCGCGGATTGGGTTCGTGCTATCCCATGTCTCCAACAACGGGAGACATGGGGGCACCCAGGACTCGTGATAACTCGGTCCGCAAAACCTGAGAAGTTAGAGTTCGCGGGCGCGTTCGATGGCGCGGATAACCGCCTGGGCCTTGTTGAGGGATTCCTGGTGCTCCGACTCGGGAACCGAGTCAGCCACAATGCCGGCGCCGGCCTGTACGCTTCCCTTCCCGTCTTTCACCATCAACGAGCGGATAGCGATGCAGGAGTCGAGGTTGCCGGAGAAATCCGCGTAGAGGACGGTGCCCCCGTAGGTGCCGCGGCGCGCGGGTTCCAGTTCCTCGATGATCTCCATGGCGCGGACTTTCGGGGCGCCGGAGAGGGTGCCGGCCGGAAAGCAGGCACGCAGCGCATCGACCGCGGTGAGGTCCTTGCGCAACTGTCCCTCGATGGTGCTGACGATGTGCATCACGTGGCTGTATCTCTCGATATACATCAGCTTATCGACCTTGACGGAGCCGAAGTCGCTGACCCGGCCCACGTCATTGCGGCCGAGATCGACCAGCATCACGTGCTCGGCGCGCTCCTTCTCGTCGTGAAGCATCTCCTCGCCGAGGACCTGATCTTCTTCGTCATTCGCACCACGCGGCCTGGTCCCGGCAATCGGCCGATATTCCACCTTGCGGCCGTGCACCCGCACCAACAGCTCCGGCGAAGAACCCGCCAGTTCCAGCCTCTGCGATGTCCCCTTTTTCGCGGCCTTCCCGGGTTGGACGGCTTGGCCAAGCGGGCCCTCGAGAGCAAAGCGCAGAAAGAACATGTAGGGGCTGGGGTTGACGTTGCGCAGGGCCCGATAGACCTGGAACGTGTCGACGCCCGGCTCGACGTCAAATCGTTGAGAAATAACGGCTTGGAAGGCATCGCCGGCGGCAATGTACTCTTTGGTGCGACGAACGGCGGCTAAATAGTCCTTCACCTTTGTGCGGGGTTTTACTTTCAGCTTTCCGCTGGTTCTGAGGGACTTGAACTTCGGCAAGGGCTGCGCGAGGCGCTTCTCCAGCCTCGTCAGGCGCTTCACGGCTGCGGCGTAGGCCTCATCAGGCGATGCGAGTGTGACGTCGGCGGTGACCACAAGCCAGATCTGCTTGCGAACGTGGTCGAAGGCGAGGACCTCGTCAAAGAAGAGAAGGCACGCGTCAGGGACGCCGAGTTCATCCGGGGCGGTGACGGGCAGGCGTTCGATCTGGCGGACGGCGTCGTAGGCAAAGAAGCCCACGGCGCCGGCAGTAAATGGAGGCAGGCCGGGCAGCTTGGCGGGATGGTGGCCGCCCAGCGCTTCGCGCAGAATCACGAAGACGTCGCCCTGCAGATGGGTGGTGCGCTTGCCCTCGGTGATGGCAATGTCGCGACCGCGGGCCACGATCCGCTTGTAGGGAGCGAGGCCGATGAAGGTGTAGCGGCCCACCTGTTCGCCGCCTTCCACCGATTCCAGGAGGAAGCACTCGCGCTCCTGCCAGGCCGCGCGCAGAAAGGCCGACACTGGCGTCTCGAGATCGGCGGTGAGGGTACGGCAGACCGGAACCAGGGTGTGGTCTTTCGCGAGTTTGATGAATTCCTTGCGGCTGGGTTGAACTTGAGCGGGCGCGGGCTTCACAGGGATAAGTGTAAAGGTTCGTCGTGAAGTGGGAGCAGAGGGGCCCTGTCCCGCCTGCCTTCGGGTTGAAGGCGCGGTCGAGCCCCTGAGACCTTAAGACATCAAGCGCGGAAATTACTGCTTGACCGCGGTAGCCTTCGTTGTCCGATTCTGAAGCTTATCCTCGTCGATGGTCTCCGCGGTTTTGCCGTCGGGCGCCACCGTCATCTTCACGACATTGATCACTTTGCCGTCGCGCTTATCCGTTTCCTCGAGCGTATTTTTGGCCAACATCTTCACGGACACAGTGGTGACGCCCGGATCGCCCTTCATGGGAGCGTCCGTGCCATCGAGCTTTGCGGTATAGGACTGACCTGTCGGCGTGGTCATGGTGATTTGATCGCCGCTGATCTTGTAAGTCCAGACGACGCCGTTGTCGGATACGTTGTCCAGTTTGCTGGTCTTCCACGAGCCGGAGACCAGATGGGAGCCCGGGGGGCCACTGGCAACGCGTGTCTGCTCGCCTTTGCCGGTAACCGGCTCGCCGCCGTTGCTGTTACTGCTGTCAGTGAAGGTGAAGGAATTGGTTTTGCCGTCCGCGGAGATTACGGCTTTGGAGTTTCCAACCACTTTACCGTCTTTCTTGTCGGTCTCAGCGATCTCGTGGTCGTTCACGACGGCGATGGCGACGGTGTCAACGTAGGGATTGCCGGTGATCGGCTGATCGGTGCCGTCTGCCTTGACCTTATAAGGCGGCGTGCAGGTTTTGCAGTCGTACATTCCGTTCATCAGCAGGATCACGTCAGGCTTTGGCGAGAATTTGAACGAGTTCGTGTCGAGCTTCCATGTGCCATCGAGTGGGCTTTGTGCCAGAGTTGCCGCAGACATCGACAGGAGCGCAAGGGCGGACAGGACGAGCAGTTTTTTCATCGGATACCTCCTTTTGTGTTTTGGGGACCGTGCGGGGAGAGGGGTTGACCGGAGGCAAGCACAGTCAGCGCGAATGGTATGCCCAGGGGTGGTCGATGTAAAGAGCGAAAATAACCGCTCCGCAGGATTGACGCGGAAACGGCGGGGAGTTTGGAGGATACTCTGCGGTTGCGGCACCGAATCCTCGAGCGAAGAGGGGAACATCCCAAGCGTCTGGCCGGGTTTTGCCTCGGCTTCCCGCCGGTCTCGCCCCCGCCCGGCCTGAGAATCGTTCCAGGAGGGGGGTTCCAGAACGGGTTCCTTGTTGCTTGACGCGGCTGTTGGACGGGCCTAGACTCAGTGGGGTTTGGGCTCATTGGGGGCTTTGTCTGGGCCCAAGGTACCGGTCAATTGCTCAAAGCTGCCGATGGCCGGAATTGCAACTCCGTTGGACACGGACAAAACTCTGCTGCATCTGATAGATGCAGGCAGAACGAAGACCCCGGATCCGCAACTGCGGGTGGCCGGAATTGGAGAACGTATGGCGGTGTTAACCCCAACAGTAACGCTGGATCATGAAATCAATCCATGGGAGGCGCAAAGCGCCCGTTTCGACTACGCAGCACGGAAGTTAAATCTGGACGAAGGTCTTTGGAAAGTCCTCAGCTCTCCATCGCGTGAAGTCATCGTGCACTTCCCCGTAACCATGGATGACGGACGCATTGAGATGTTCACGGGATTCCGCGTGCAGCACTCGCAAGCGCGCGGCCCCGCCAAGGGCGGCATCCGCTATACGCCGGAAGTGACGCTCGATGAAGTGCGAGCGCTGGCCAGCTGGATGACGTGGAAGTGCGCGGTGGTCAACATCCCCTTTGGCGGCGCCAAGGGTGGTGTGATCTGTGACCCGAAGAAGATGAGCATGGGCGAGCTGGAGCGCATGACGCGCCGGTACACATCGGAGATCATCGAGTTCATCGGACCGGAGAAGGATGTGCCCGCACCGGACGTGAACACCAACGAGCAGACGATGGCGTGGATCATGGACACCTACTCCATGCACATGCGCCAGACCGTGACCAGCGTGGTGACGGGCAAGCCGTTAACCCTGGGAGGGTCGCGCGGGCGTACCGAGGCCACAGGGCGCGGAGTGCTGGTGGCGTGCGACGAGAGCCTGCGCTACCTGAAGATGCCCATCGACGGATGCCGCGTGATTATCCAGGGATTCGGCAACGTAGGTTCGAATGCAGCGCGGTTGATGATGGAGCACGGGTACAAGATCATCGGCATTGCGGAGAAGGATGGAGGGCTGTTCAACCCGAACGGGATCGACATTCATCAACTGCTGGAGTTCAAGTACCGCAACAACACGGTGCTGGGATTCCGCGGCGCAGAAGCGATGCCCAGCGAGGAGTTGATCGTCTCCGAGTGCGACATTCTGATTCCCGCCGCGATGGAGAACGTGATCACCAGCCGAAACGCCGAGAACATCAAGGCTCGCATCGTGGTGGAGGGCGCCAACGGACCCACGACGGCGGTTGCCGACGATATCCTGGCGGACAAGCGGATCTTCATTGTGCCCGACATTCTTGCCAACGCGGGCGGCGTGACGGCCAGTTATTTCGAGTGGGTGCAGGACCGCCAGGGCTACTTCTGGAAGGAAGCCATCGTCAACGAACAGCTGGAGACGATTCTGCGCGACAGCTTTGAAGACGTGGTGCGTTATGCCGAGGCTCACAACGTGAACAATCGCATTGCCGCTTACATGCTGGCCATCGATCGCGTGGCGTTCACGATCAAGCAACGCGGGTTGTACGCGTAAACACTGGAAAAAGACTGACAGACAACGAGAGCGGAAGGACTTCAACTCCTTCCGCTCTTTTCGTTGTGCTGCTTTTCCCTGCATTTCTCGGATCTATTTGCGAAGCTGATGGAAGCAGAAGAAGTAATAGGCCGCGCGGCGATCAGAATGCTCAGGATTGTCTTGCTGCTTCGAAATCGCACAGCAACACGGTGAGATCGTCGTCCTGCGAGTGCGACCAGCGCTGCACCTGCTCGACGATGGTAATGATGGCATCCGCGGGAGGCAGAGGAGCCGTGGCCATGAGAGCGTTGATCAACGACTCCTCACCGAAGAGTTCGCCGAACGCATTGCGTGCCTCAAGGAGCCCGTCGGTGTACAGCAGAAAGCGATCGCCGGGCTGGATGGAGATTGTGCGTTCGCCGTATTCAATGCCTTCGACCGCAGCCAACAGCAAGCCGTTCTCTGCGATTTCCATCACATTCCCGTGGCGGAGCAGAAGCATTGCGGGATGACCAGCGGCAGCATAGCGCAGTTCCCTGCTCTCGGCATCGATGTATACGCAGGCAGCGGTGACGTACTGCCCTTGCGTATTGCCGCAGAGGGCGCGGTTCATGGCGGTAAGCAATTGTCCCGGATGCGTTGCGTTGGCAACTTGCGCAATGGCGGCCATCTTGACCATGGAAGCGATGAGCGCCGCGGGCACGCCGTGGCCGGAGACGTCGGCGATGAGGATTCCGGCGCAGGTGGCGTCGGCAACCAGGTAGTCGTACAGATCGCCTGCCACCGCGTTCATGGGAACATACCGCGCCGCCACACGAAATGCGGCTGAATCAGGAAACGGCGGCGGCAAGAGCGAGAGCTGGATCCGCTTGGCCAACTCGAGTTCCTTGTGGATTTCGCCCAGTTCTTCGTCGCGCTTGAGAGTGCGGCGCGCCGCCACATAGCCCAGCGCGCCAAGCAGTACGGCGAAGCCATAGGGCTCGATCTTCAAGGCGCCCACCGTGTTGTCCAACAAAGAGAGGATCCCAAAAGTAAACAGGCCGACGCGCACAACAGCGAAGTCGCGATCACCTCGCCGGCGCACCAGGGTTGCCATCATAGCCAAAATCATCAAGATCACCGTGACGTTGTTCACGGTGTGGAAATTCTTCAGGTCGCCGACAATTGCCGTTGAGATCACCAGTACGGAAAACAGGAACGTCAAAGCGATGGTGATCGGCTTGCCGAGCCGTCCCAGGAACCCGGCTGCCTGGAAGAAGAAAAGCGCGGGAATCGGCACCAGGTAATCGACGACTGCGGTGATGCGATTAAAGAAAGCGCTCGAGGGCATCGTGAGGCGCAACAAACCGGCGTCCAGCCACAAGCGCTGGCCGTACAGAAATGCGAAGATGGCCAGCCACACGAGAAGGGGGTCGAAGCGGCGGCGGACGAAGCAGAAGGCAATTGCTACCAGCGCAACCGTGGTGAACGCCGCGCCCAGAAAGAGGTAGGGCTCGTCGTGATGAAAGACGCGCAGCACTTCGTTGGCGGTGAGCTGATGATCGGCCAGGAACATGCCTACTGAATCCTACAGCATGCGGGCGCACAAAAAGATGCCGACCGCTCCGAGCACGGCCGGCATCAATTCTGTTCTGCAGCGCCTTTGGGACCTAAAAAGTGAGCTTCAGGGCAAATTCGGCGTTCAACGGCTCGCCGGGTCCAAATCCTGGATTACCCAGATACGGTCCCAGCGTGGAGCCGATCTGACCACCTTCGCCACCAGTGGGGAAGCCTACGGGCGCCATGTTGACGTGATCGAAGATGTTGAACACGTCCGCCTTGAATTGAGCGGAAACGCGTTCCGTGATGGCGGTAGTTTTCATGAAGGACACGTCCACTGCTGAATATCCCGGGTTGTAGTTCTGGCCTCGCCGGGTGGGCGAGTAAGTATTCAAGGGCGCGTCGACAAAGGCGTTGGGATCGAACCACTGGACGACGCCGTTGACGATTGCGTGAGAAACACCGGCCTCAGGATGCGCCAACACCTGCACGGCGCGATCGGCGCCCTCGCCATTGCCGCTGGGATTGTTGGCCGAGACAACGGTATAGGCCGTTCCACCGTGGAACGAGAAGCCTGAGTTGACCTCCCATCCCTTGCTGAGACGCGCCGGTCCAGCAAACTTGGGGATGCTGTAGTTGATGTAACCGGTGACCGTATTGCGAACGTCAAAGTCGGAGTTTCCGCGCTCCGCTGATGGGTTGAGCGGGTTTTGCGGAACGTAGGGCAGAAGGCCGGTTTCGTAATCGATGGCATGGCCCCAGGTGTAGGCCAACTGCGAAGTCAGACTGTGAAAATTTTGAACGCGCAAAGTGGTTTGCATGGAGCCGAAGATGGAGCCGAGCCCGCTGTGCGCTTGGTCGATGACGGAGAAGTTGGGGAACTGGTTGAAATACGGGCGAGAGCACTGCAGATTGTTGCCGGGGGTGGAGGGGGTTGCGCCGCTGTATTGAGCAGGGCAGGTTGTCGAGTTGTAAGGCACCGCCGTGTTCAGCGCACCCAGTGCGCCGGGGTTGATGTCCCGCAAGCCGAGCAGATGGGTTCCCTTGGTGCCCACGTATCCCAACTGCCAGACGACCGAGGGCGTGAAGCTATGCTGCAGATTGAGGTCGAATGCCTGCACATAACCGGGACGGAAATTCTTGTCGAAAGTAGAAATCTTGACGAGGCTGCCGGCCTGCGCAGCGAGAGCCTGGTTCAAGGTAGGGAAGATGGGCGTCCCAGCCGAGACCACCGTATCGGCGTTGCCCGATGCCTCTGCGACCTGGTCGCTGCCCGCGGGATTCAGACCAGGCCCGAAGACGGAGATGTTCTGCGCGCCGTTGTTTTGCAGCACCGACTTCATGTAGATGGAGTCGTAATAGAGACCGTACCCGCCACGCAGAACGGTCTTGGCCGAGGAATCTAATTGGTATGCAAACCCCATCCGAGGGCTGGCGCCGCCATAAAACTTGCTCCACAGATTGGGGACGTCCTGGCCGACGACGGCAAGTCCACTGGCTCGCGTCGGATCGAAGACCGAGAGGTTAGGGAAGTTCGAGTGCACCGGGCCCTCGTAGTCGTAGCGCACGCCGTAGTCGAAGCTCAGACGCTTGTTCACCTGCCAGGCATCGCCCGCAGACAACGCCCAGGTGTTCACAAACACCTGCCGCTTGGGATCCCCGAGAACGATTGACGAGTTGCTTGGATCGAAGCAGCCGGCCATGAAGTCGGCCAGGAACAGCACATTTGGATCTGACGGAGCAGTTGTCAACGGAGCACTTCCGTTGCCGAGCTGTGCACACGCCGTGGAAGTGGCGACCCACGGACCTTGCGATCCATCGAAGTAGATAGTGCCTCGCTCGCCGGTCTGATAGAAGTCGTCGACCTGAGCCTTACGCAGTTCGCCGCCAAACTTGAGCTGGTGCGCTCCCTTGGTCCACGCGAGGCTGTCATCGAGGTGGCCGGTGATGTCGTTACGACCGGAAGGTGCGGTGACGCCGAGCGGATCGAAGCCGCTGCCCCCGGCGGTAAGTCCGACGCTGGCTGCGGTGGGACCGATGATCAGATGAGGCGAACCCGCCAGGGCCGGATCGGTCACCCCCGTATCGAGGCCAAGGCCCACAGGATTGAAGCTGATGTCGTGATCGGAGAACACCTGGTTGAAGTAACTGACGCCCGCCGAAATCTGATTGGTGATGGCGTTGGTGAGGACGCGGTTGTAGACCAGCGAGTAGTTCTGCACGTGGATGGGAGCGTTCTCGAAGTAAGGCGCGAGAGCGGAGGAGGTCGGCGCTGTCTGAGTTCCCTGGCCCACGAACCACGTGGCCGCGATATGGTCTTTGTCGGTAAGCTGCTCGTCGAGCTTGATGATGCCGTTGAAGCTGTGTCCGGTCAGATCGCCAACCGCAGTGTAGTTGTCGTTGACGGCCGCGCCCGTGAGAGCGTTCGACGGCCACAAGCCTTTCAACGACCCGTTGCCGTTCAACAGATTCTTTGAAACTGGATTTTCGGCAATGCCGTAGGAACTGAGGATGCTCAACGCCTCCGCCTGGTAAGCGGACGAAGGCTCGGTTGCCTTGCTCTCCGCGCCAATCAGAAACTTCTGGTGCTCGCCGCCGATGAAGAAGAAGGTTTTGTCCTTCCAGATCGGCCCGCCAATCGAGAAACCGTAGTGCTGATTGCGAGTTTCAGTCTTGGTACCGGTGAAGGGGTTGTCATGCTGGAAGAACTCGTTGTGATTGTAGTAGTAGCCGGACCCGTGGAGTTTATTGGTACCCGATTTAATGGTGAGATTGGCGGTTCCGCCGGAATTATGACCCAATTCAGTGGAGCCCGCGGTCACAAAGGAGAAGTTCTCGATTGCGTCCACGGGCAGAATGACGCCGGCGATCGAAGAGACTCCGCCCTGGTTGACGGCTGGGATACTCCACCATAGATCGTTGTTGTCGGTACCTTCAATCTGCCAGTTAACCGAGTTGGAGCGCGTGCCGTTGACGCTGGCTACTCCCGCCCCGCCGCCGGTGGACAAGCCTGCAAATCCGGGCGTCTGCGCCAGCATCTGGGTGAAATCGCGGCCGCTGTTGGGGAGGGTTTGCACCACTTCCTCAGGAAGCGCTGTAGCCTGCGTGTCGGTGACGGTGTCGAGCGAGAGCGAATCCGCTGTGACTTCCACCGTCTCCCCCGCTGAAGCGACCGTCAGCTTGATCGGGAGGGTGTAGGTTTCGCCCGCGGTAACAGGAACCTTATCGACCTTGATGCTCTTGAATCCGCTCGCCGAAATCGAGACGGTATAACTGCCGAGCGGCATATTCGCAAACGAGAACTCACCGGCGCTTGAAGTTATCGTTTTGTGCGTCGTGGAGGTTGAAACTTCAACGGCGGTTACCTCGGCGCCGGGAACAACGGCTCCCGATCCGTCGACGACCGTGCCGCTGATGGCGCCGCGAAACGTCTGCGCGAAACTGGTTGTGGATGAGACAGATAGGAACCCAATCGCGAACAGCAGGACCGCAAATACACGTCGAGTGATCCGATGAAGCATTGCGCTTATCCTCCAGAAAAAATCGGTTCAAGATGTCTTGTGGTGCGCCCCGAGATGAGAGGACCCGGGTGCGAAACTGCGCTGCACAATACCCACGCAGAATTGAAGTTTCTTACTGTACCGACGAGGGCCGGAAAGATGTGAAGTGGTTGTCCATTCTCAACGATAGGAAGACTTGCGTAAGGATGGAATGAAGATCGAGAAGAATGTCCGGGGCGCACCCGGCTGTTCACCGGTACCCCGATGGTCACGACTCCACGAAGAAGGCGCGGACTTTACCTGGGCGATATCCGATCCCTGACTTGTTACTCCGAAGTCAATATGGGGTGATTCTGAATCAGCAGTATCCCGCTCATTCTGCGCAACTTTCCGGTACTCTCCGGGCGGTTGCGCGCTCCTGGGAGAGAGAGGTTGCACCATTCCGGCTTTCACAATGCAAATCGCCCCATGTGGCGGAACCCGGTTCACTGCGAGCAAAGACGGATATAGTTGTGATAAGCCGCTATTTGCCGGCGAGCCTTCGAGGGGCACGATGACTCCTGCGCGTTCGAGGAGAATCTGGTACTCGAGAGTTCCGCCCGCAAGTTTCTTCGCACGGTGGCCAAGGTCGGATGAATCTGCCCAACTCCATCACGATGAGCCGGATTGTCATGATCCCGCTCCTGCTGTGGATCCTCTCGGTTCACTTCCCTTACAAGACCGGTGCGGAACAGGAACTCATGGCGTCCGTCCTGTTCATTCTCGCGTCTATCACTGACGGCGTGGACGGATACCTGGCGCGCAAGCGCGGGCAGATCACCACCATGGGCATGCTGCTTGATCCCCTGGCAGACAAGATCATGGTGACCGCGGCCCTCATCGCCCTCGTTGCTTACAATCCGCAGATCGTCAAGGTCTGGATCGCGGTGGTGATTATCGGTCGCGAGTTCCTTATTTCAGGCCTGCGCTCCATCGCCGCTTCAGAAGGCTTTACGATCCAGGCCAGCGACCTGGGCAAGCTCAAGACCGTGGTCCAGATCGTCTCCGTGGTCTCCGCAATCCTCGCGCACCACTGGTATCAGTGGGAGATCGGCTGGCTCGTGATCCCGGTGAAGTGGATCGCCGTAGCGGCCATTTACTTCACAGTGGTCGTCTCCACCATCTCGGCGATCGACTACTTTGCTGGATTCTGGAAACAGATCGACCGCGCCTCCAAGGATCGCCGCAGCTCGTTCGTGCTGAGCCGCCGCAAGGGCGCGGGCACGCAAGGCGCGAATTAGACGACGGGGAGCTCTCGCGCGATGAGAAGCAATCTGCCCTGGGAGCGATTCAACTGCGCAATTCGGGATAGCGCCTGTAAATACGCTGCTGATCCTCCGGACTGAGACGCTGCAAGCGGTACGGGCTTATCCTGCGGACGCGTGCCCTTCTGATTCAGCACGTTCATCAGGCTCCATTCGCGCTGCAGGCCTTGCGGCTCGGCCGCCTTCAGGTCGTAGCGGGTAAAGTCGAGCACCATCGGCGGCGTACCCTTCATCCAGTCACGAATCAGGGCCAGCCGGAATTCGCGGTTCATGAACCACTTGATTTCGAGTTCTTTTTCCGAACCCGGGGCGCCCGTCCCTCGTTCCTCGAACCGGTAGTTGAGGGTGTCGTTGTTGGGCGTGTGCTTGCGCCACTCCATTCCGAACTCGCCTTCGGTAATGACCCTGGTGTCCGGCCAGCGGTCGCGAACGGCCTGCAGCCACGCGGTCAGATCCTCATCGTGACCGATCGAAAGTTCCCAGATGGCGGTCACAAAGCCAAAGCCATTCAGCTCCTGGCCACGATCGAAGTGAATCGCGGTCGTATCCATCATTTCTTTACGCCCCACTGCGACGCCGAGGTTGCCAACCGTCTCAATGGGACCCACGCCCAGCCGGCTGTTGAACTTTCCCTCAAAGCCGTTGCGGCGCGCGGTCAGAAAGTCGCAGGTCCATCCGTCGAGGCAGACGCAATCGATAAAGTCGGCCGCACCCTGCGCGGGCTTCAGGTAGTGCTCGCGGCTGGGGTAATAGGGATAGCAGATGCCTCCGTCGCCGTCGCCATTATCGATACCGTGCTGGCTCCAGATCTGCCCCTGGCAAACGTGAATTCCCTCGTCCGCGGCGAGAAGTCGTTGGTTCTCGGCATCCATGAAACCGGCCACCAGGCTTTGCGGACGATAACCGCCCCCAACCAGGCTTGTGATCATCGCCAGCGCATCATGAATGGTCTGGCGGGTTTGCTCGCGGGTGTTGTACATGGGTGCGAAGTAGCCGCCGGGGATGAAGGTGATCTCGTCACCGTAACGATCGTGATAGCCGGCAAGAAGCCGGCGCGCCTCCCTGTATTCCTTGCGCTCGTCGCGGAGGCCCAGCCAGCTGATCGCCCACGTCATGCGGCCATCCGGGCAACCGCGCGCAAAGGCTTCGCGGCGGGAACGGACCCGTTCGGGGCGGTTGTCTACGGCTTCATCTTCGCCAATATTGCGTGTCGGGGTAACCTCAATCTGATTGACCCGCAGCACCGAGACGTGGGTCAGAAACCTGCCGCGCATCGGGATCGCGGAGGCCCACGCGTTGGTTGCGGGCGCCCCGATGGCAAGCGCGGCCGCCGACATCCCGGCGTGGTTCAGAAAGCGGCGACGGGTCAATTTGTCGAGATTCCGAGTTCCCAAGGTTTCCGCCTCATTTCAAAGGTGATCAGCAAACCCCGGAATCATACAAGAGGCACCCCGAGAGAAATCGGCGCAAAAGAAAAGCCCCGGCTGACCGGGGCTTTTCTTACGGACTGAGACAGGTTCAGCGTCAGGCCATCGCAGCCACGGTGGGCTCGGGAATCCGGATAACCGGAGCGGTTGGATTCGCCTGAGCCGGCAGAGAGGCCGCCGCGTTTCCACGGGTGAGGCGATGGACGAAGTGATACGGCGGCCAGGGCCCTGATACCTGCATCTGGCAGTCGCGCATGACGGCACTGGTGCTGGCAAACTTGTTCTGATACCGCTCCACGCATTTGCGATCGATAAGGTGGGCGATATCCAGAATCATCTTGCCGCTTTCGGTGAGCCGGCAACTGACTTCCTCGTCGAGAGGAGCGAACAGCCGGTGCATCTGGAAGCTCACCGCGCGTGCCCGTGTCTGGCGCTCCCGCTGCCGCACGGCGTTTTCACGAAGACTGGTGAGGTACTCGCGCCCTACTCCCTCGGCAGGAAGATGCTTGCTGAGTTCCTTCGCGCAACAGTCATCGACGAAGATTTTCAGGTGCATCTCGGTCTTGCCACGGAGCTTTTCGATGTTGGTAAGGAATTGGCGCTGGTTGGAGCGGATGGACTTGCGAAGGGCTTCGTCATCGTTGAATACCGTGCCGAAGCGGAAGGGGAGGACAGTTGAGTGTTGGAAACAGTCGGAGATGACTCGTGCGTGGTCGATCCCTGATTTCTGGTTGAGATTCTCTGCTGGATTGTGCTCGCTCACGATCACGGCAAGGTCGCTGGCGGGATACAGGAAAACCTGGTTTCCACTGACTCCAACGACGGTCTCCAAAGGAACTGGTTTGCGATGACGGGCTAACTCAGGAAAGGCTTGCTTTTCACCAATGCAGTAGGCATACCATGCCATGTTGGAACACTCCCTCGGCGCCGGTAAGCGCCGCTCTCTGTGGAACTCTGCAAATGCCGGGACGGACTGCATGCTGGCGTACAGCCGGGTTTCAGTGAGTGAGACACCCGGTCGAACTAGGGGGAATACTAGACCGCCGAAAATACGACTGGCAAGAACCGTCATCACCGGATACAGAACAGGTGGCTCGCCGACACGAATTAGCTTTCGTGACATTGAACAATCGATTCACATTGTCAACTTTGAGGTTTTTTTTACACCATCGAGGCACAACGGTCCCGAAAGCGACGCGTCCAATATGGTTCTCGATACGGACACGAATTTTGCGCTCAGGAGCTTAAACGCTTTAGCAAACTGCCTTCGAACGGCTTTTATACTGGCTCTCATGGTCAGAAAATCGCCTTCTTTGTCCGTTTTCGTTGCCTTGCTCTCCTTGTTCTGTACCTGTTTGCAACCGCCTGCCGCCCTGGCCTGGGGGAATGAGGGCCATCGCATGATCAACCGGCTTGCGGTCAGTGGCTTACCGGCCGATGTTCCGTCTTTCTTGCGGTCAGACGCGGCGGCCAGGGAGGTCGAGTACCTGGGACCGGAGCCGGACCGCTGGCGTTCGCCCGCGGAACCCGAACTCAGCGCCGCGCAGGCGCCTGAGCACTTTATTGATCTGGAGCCGGCCGATGCCCTCGGTCCCCTGCCCCGCCGACGACTCGATTTCGAAGCCAAAGTCTTTGCGGCAGGCCAACGACCGGAGAAGGTGGGACTGCAGCCTTGGGAAGCAATTGAAGTATGGGAACGCCTGAAGGCCGCACTGCGCGAGTATCGCGCACTGTCTGCCGCCCACCAGGACACCGCCCCGGTCGAGCAGGCGGCCATCTTCTACGCGGGTTGGCTCGGACACTACGTCGGGGATGCCTCGCAGCCGCTCCACACCACCATCCAATACAACGGCTGGACCGGCCCCAACCCGAACGGTTACACCACGGAGCACCAGATCCATTGGCAGTTTGAAGGTGTGTTCGTCGCCGCCAATCTGCACGCTTCCGACGTACAACCGAAGATGACGCCGACGCGCCCGATTGATGGCGACGTGTTCGACTCCTACGTCAGTTACTTGCGGCACACGGCGACTTACGTGGAGAAGGTCTACCAACTCGAAAAGGCGGGCGGATTCAACGGAGCGGGATCGCCGGAATCACGCGACTTCACCGCCGAGCGGCTCGCTGCAGGCGCCAGCATGCTGCGGGACATGGTTTACACCGCATGGTTGGAGAGCGCGAAACCTGTGCCTGGGCATTAAGGCAGAGTTTTAGACCCCCCTTCCGAAAGGCGGCTCGATGCCTGAAAAATCGTTAGCTGAGCTAACGGTTTTCGCATTGGGTTGCAATATTCGTTAGCTCAGCTAACGAATATGCGGCTAGCGAGTGATCCTGATCACGTCAGCCTGAAGGACGTTGCCCACGACAAACGGTGTTTCTCTTTCTCCTTGACAGCTTAGGAAAGCGGCGGTACTCTCCTTACCAGTTTAGGAGTGACATGACCGACCAGGCCCAGCTTCTTCCCGGAACACTCGATCTGCTCATCCTCAAGGCAGTTTCTCTGGGCCCGCTGCACGGCTACGGCGTGCTGTTGCGCATTGCGCAGATCACCGGGCAGGCGCTGCTGATTGAACAGGGCGCGCTCTACCCGGCGCTGTTCCGATTGGTGCGCCAGGGCTGGCTCAAGGCCGAGTGGGGCACTTCCGAGAACAACCGCAAGGCCAAGTTCTATGAACTCACGGCGACAGGCCGCAAGCGATTCCTGGAAGAGACGGAAAGCTGGAACCGCCTGTCGAATGCGATGACGACTGCGCTGGCCGCCAGTGCGGAGGAAGTATGAATCCACTTTCCCACTTTCGCTCGCTGACTGCCCGGTTCTTCCATCGTTCCGAAGTTTCGGAAGACCTGGAAGAGGAACTTCGCTCGCACATGGAACATCGCGCCGACGATCTGGAGCGTTCGGGGCTGGATCGCGCCACAGCAGAACGCCGCGCCCGCATCGAGTTTGGGGCGAAAGAACGGTATGCCGAAGAGAGCTACGCGGCGCTAGGCGGCAACTTCTTTGACACGCTCGTTCGCGACGTGCGGCTTGCGATGCGGGTGTTGCGCAAGTCTCCCGGCTTCCTGATCGCCGCGGTGCTAACGCTGGCGCTGGCGATTGGCGCCAATGCCGTGGTCTTCGGTGTAATGGACGGACTCGTGCTTCGCCCTCTGAATGTTCCGGACTCGCAGAGTTTGTGGGGAACGGTCTACGGCGAGGACGCGGTCTTCCAGTCCTATCCCAATTACCGGGATCTACGCGACCGCAACCGCAGCTTTGAAGACCTGGCGGCGTTCAGTTTTGTCTTTGCTGGAGTGGACACCGGCAACAATCCCGTCGTGGCCACTGGGTTTGCGACCAGTGGGAACTATTTCGATGTGCTCCGGGTGCAGCCGTTTCTCGGACGCGTCTTCCACGCCAGCGATGAACACGGCCCCAACAGCGCCCCATTGGTGGTGTTGACGCACGCATATTGGCACACGCGATTCCACGACGACACTCGCGTCGTGGGACGGGCGGTGGCGATTGACAAGCACCCGTTCACGATCATCGGGGTCGCGCCGCCGGAGTTTCGTGGAACGTTGAAGTTTCTTTCCCCCGATTTTTTTGTTCCCATTGTGGACCAGGACGAATTGGGCGCAACGGGTTCGCTTACCGAGCGGGGAACGACGCACGCCATCTTCGAGACGTTCGGGCATTTGAAACCGGGTGTAACCCCAGCGCAGGCCACCAGCGACGTAAACGCCGTGGGAGCTTATCTCGCAGCGGCCTATCCCAAAGAGGCGACCCGCGGCCACTTCCGGCTGGCGCGATGCGGGCTCTCTGCGTTCGGCGGTGCGGTGAAGGCGTTTGTAACCGCGCTTATGGTGCTTGCCGGACTGATCCTGCTGGCAGCCTGCGCCAACCTGGGAGGTCTCTTCGCGGCTCATGCCGCGGACCGCGCCCGGGAGGTGGCCCTGCGGCTGGCTCTGGGGTCGAGCCGCGAGCGGATACTGCGGCAGTTGTTGACTGAGGCTATGCTAATCGCGCTGTGCGGCGGAGCGTTGGGAGTCATGGGCAGCATTGCATTGCTGAAGCGGCTGGAAAGCTGGCAGCCGATCCCCGGAGCTCCCATTCACATTCCGGTCGACACCGACGCCAGCATCTACGTGATGGCGCTGATCCTGGCTGTCGCGAGCGGCCTGCTCTTCGGCATTGTTCCGGTCCGGCAGGTGCTTCGCGCCAACCCCTACGAGATAGTGAAGGCCGGCGCAAGCGCGCGCTTGGGACGGCGGCTCACCGTGCGCGACTTCCTGCTGGTTGCCCAGATCGCCATCTGCGCCGTTCTGGTCACCTCCTCGATGGTGGCCCTGCGAGGCCTTGAGAGATCGCTGCACAGCGATTTTGGATTCGACCCGCGCAATGCCATGTTGCTGGGCGCCGATCTCAACGTAGCAGGCTACCGGAGCGACGAGGTGTTGCCCACGCAGAAGCGGCTGATTGACGCCATGCAAACCATTCCCGGCGTCGAGAACGTGGGTCTGGTGAACAACTACCCGCCGCTCGCTTACGCCGCCGGCAGCCGGGAGAATGTCTTCAAGGACGAAACCCGGACCTACGAGCAATCGAATGTCGCCATCATGCCGTTCCGGTTCGACACTTCGCCGGGCTACTTCGATGCGGCCAGGACGACTTTGCTGGCAGGCCGGGACTTCGCCTGGAGCGACACGGCCAGCGCACCGCCGGTCGCAATGGTCAATCGTGCGTTTGCACGCAAAATTTTTGGCTCGGTGACGAATGCAATCGGCCGGTTTGTCCGAATGAAGGACGGGCATCGCGTGCAGATTGTCGGTGTGGTCGCCGATGGGAAATACCTGGCTCTCAATGAAGATGAGCAGCCTGCGCTGTTCCTGCCTTCACTGCAATCTCCGATGGCATCGGCTTACATCGTGGTGCGCTCGCGGCGCAACCCCGAGGAGTTGGCCGCGGCGATCAGGAAGAAGCTGGAGGAAGTGGATCCGGGACTGCCGGGCGACATCCAGACATGGAATTCGCTGCTCCAGGTGGCGCTGTTCCCGTCGCAGATGGCAACCGCTTCGCTGGGAGTGCTGGGGCTCATGGGCGCGATTCTTTCGATTACGGGCATCTTCGGAATGGCGGCTTACTCGGTGAACAAGCGGATGCGCGAATTAGGAATCCGCATGGCGCTGGGCGCCAAACGTATCGAAGTATTAAAGTCCGCGCTGGGCCGCGCGGTGCGATTGCTCGCCGTCGGCTCGGCGGCGGGATTGCTGCTGGGAATTCTGGCCAGCCGGGTGCTCGCGTTCATCGTGTACCAGGCTACCTCCCGCGATCCCCTGGTGCTGGCGGGGGTGGTGGTCGCCATGTCGCTGCTGGGACTGCTGGCTACCTGGATCCCGGCGCAACGCGCACTGGGCGTGAATCCCGTGATTCTGTTGCGCGAAGACTAAGGTCTGGTCTGGTTGTCACTGTTGGAATTCCCCGGGAGGACACATGAATCTCCTCGACTCTCTCCGCCTTGGCATCTCGGCTCTCTTCCATCGCTCCGCGACGAACGCGGAATTGGAGGAGGAACTTCGCAGCCACATCGAGCATCGCGCCGATGACCTGGTGCGATCGGGACTCAGCCGCATCGAGGCAGATCGCCGCGCGCGCATCGAGTTCGGAGGACGCGAGAAGTACAAAGAGGAGATTCATCAGGAACTGGGCGGCAACCTGATGGGCACCATCGGCCAGGACGTGCGATTTGCGGTGCGGGTCTTACGCAAGTCGCCGGGATTCACGATTGCGGCAATTCTGACGCTGGCACTGGCAATCGGCGCAAATTCGGTGGTATTCGGGGTATTGGATGCGCTGATTTTGCGTCCCCTCAACGTGCCCCACCCCGAGAGCCTCTACGAGTTGCAGCACGGAAACGAAGCCAGTTCCTACCAGTCGTATCCCGACTATCTCGACCTGCGGGCCCGCAATCACAGTATCGAGGACCTGGCAGCCTTCACAGCGTCTGACGCAAGTCTCGATACGGGCGGCGATCCATCGCGCATTTGGATGGAGGAAACCAGCGTGAACTACTTTGATGCGCTGCGACTCACGCCGTTCCTCGGCCACTTTTATCACGGGTCCGACGACCACGGCCCCAACAGCGCCCCCTACGTAGTGTTGAGCTACGCGTATTGGCAAGACAATTTTCAGAGCGACCGCGGCGTGATCGGCCGCGTGGTGCGGCTGAACAAGCATCCATACACGATCGTCGGCGTAGCGCCGCCTGATTTCCGGGGGGCGCTGGTGTTTTTCAATGCCGCCCTGTTTGTGCCGATCGTGAACCATGCTCAATTCGGACCGGAGGATTTGAATGATCGCAAGACTCGATGGGTTTTCATGTTGCTGGGGCATCTGAAGGCTGGAGTAACACCGGCGCAGGCTATCGCGGATCTCAATGCCGTAGGCGCGCAGATCGACCGGACCTACCCTCACGCCAACGGCAAGCTGACATTCACCCTGGAGAGGCCCAATCTTTATGGCGACTATCTTGGGCGCCCGGTGAAGGCTTTCATGGCGGCGCTGATGATGATGGCTGGCTTGATTCTGCTGGCAGCCTGCGCGAACCTCGGCAGCCTGTTCGCGGCGCGCGCCATGGATCGTTCGCGAGAAATGGCGCTGCGCTTGGCGCTGGGATCGAGCCGCAAGCGGCTTCTTCGCGCGCTGTTTACCGAGGCCATGCTGATTTCGCTGGTAGGGGGCGCAATGGGATTGACAGGCAGTGTGATGCTGCTGCGCGCGCTGAGCACGTGGCACCCCTTTACGCGATGGCCGATTCACATGCCGGTGACTCCCGATATCAAGGTGTACGCGGTTGCCTTGCTGCTGGCCTTGGCGAGCGGGCTGCTGTTTGGCGCGGTGCCGGTAAAGCAGGTGCTCGGCACAAATCCATACGAAGTAGTGAAGTCGGGGACGACCGCCAGGGCGGGACGGAGGCTGGGGGTGCGAGACGTGCTGCTGATGATCCAGATTGCCATCTGCGGCGTGCTGGTAACGTCTTCGCTGGTCGCAGTGAGGGGGTTGGCGCGGACTCTGCACGCCGACTTCGGGTTCGACGTGCACAACTCCATGATTGTTGAAGCCGATTTGGCCATGGTGGGTTACAAGGGCGACCGGGCAGCGCAAATGGAGAAGCGCATGTCCGATAGCTTTGCGTCCATTCCCGGCGTGGAGTCCGTGGGCATGATCGATCAGCTTCCGCTGGGCGAAGGAGGCGGCGGTTCGCTGCCGGTGTATTCCGATACAACCACCGATCTGCGCATGCCGAATGCTGCGGATCGCCCTCAGAAATTCAGCATTTCGTCCAATTACTTCCATGCTGCCGGCACCCCCCTGCTGTTCGGAAGAGGGTTCACCGAACATGACGACAAGAATTCGCCGCCTGTCACTGTGGTGAACCAGCGGTTTGCGAGCAAGCTGTTCGGCTCCGTGCAAAATGCCCTGGGCAAGCACGTCAAGCTGCCAGACGGAACGCGCCTCGAGATCGTGGGAGTTGTAGAAGACGGGAAATACGGCAGCCTGACGGAAGATCCGACGACTGCGATTTTTGTTCCCATCCTGCAATCGCCGTCCGATTTGACGACGATGGTGGTTCACTCCAATCGCGACCCGAAGGAGTTGTCCGAGGCCATCAGGAACCAGCTGCGTCACATGGACCGCGAATTGCCGGTCTACATCGAGACGCGTTACAAGGATCTGGACACCGAACTATTTCCTGCGCGCATGGCTACGCTCTCGCTGGGCGTGATGGGACTGATGGGCGCGATGCTTTCAATCACCGGGATCTTCGGAATGGCGGCCTACTCGGTGTCGAAGCGAATGAAGGAGTTGGGGATTCGGATGGCGCTCGGCGCGCAACGACGCGAGGTACTGGGCGCGGCGCTGGGCCGAGCGACGAAGTTGCTGGCCTTCGGTTCCGGTGCTGGGTTGCTGCTGGGAGTGCTCGCGAGCCGGCTGCTGTCTTTTCTTGTCAACGGAGCGACGCCGCGCGACCCACTGGTGCTCGGCGGCGTGGTGGTGGCGATGGCCCTTCTGGGTCTGGTAGCCACCTGGATTCCGGCGCAACGCGCCCTTTCCATCAATCCGCTCACATTGCTGCGCGAAGAGTAATTGGGATCAGGGTCTAGTTGCAAGGCTGGAGTGCGATTGGACCCTGGCCCCGGCAAGTGCCGGGATACGGCGCAGGACGCCAGTCAACATCAGTGTCAAAACGACGGCAACCGGGACTGCCAACAACAGCCATCCGAGGAGCGCCTGCCCGGCAAGAATTCCGAGTTGGACCGGGAGTTGGTTTGAAGAGTGCATCAACAGTTGCAGAGGAGAATGCGCCAGCGTTGCAAGGTCGAGTGACGAATGAGCCAGCTTCGGGGTCAGTTTCCCACCGAGGCGAAGGAAAGGAACGATGAGAGCGATCTGGAACGGCATGGCCGCGTAGTTGGCCGCCTGGATCGCCGGCTGGTTCAGCCGAAAAGCCAGTGCGACCAGGGCGCACAATCCGGTCGGGATGCCGACCACCGGTATGCAGCCTAATACAAAGCCCACCGACAGCGTGAGTGCCAGGCGCCGGGGTGAAATGCCCTGCACCAGGAAGTGGCGGAGCCGTTCGATAGCCGCCTCGCGGTTTGTAAGGTATGTCTGCATATCGATATTGACCCTAGCGGATAGGATGCACACTTTGCATCAAGCCGCTGTCAAACTTTCGTCATGAATCCAATCGATCAGCAGAATCGTTGCTGTCAGTGTGAAAAACTGAGCGGAAACCCGCGGCTGCGAAGCTCCGCGAGCACGCGTTCCACCTTCCAATCCAGGGCTCCGGTGCCATCGACGGACAGATCGGCATTCATCGCCGAAGGGCGAACCCACGCAACGCTTGAGGGGCGCACGGTGGCTTCGTACCGGCGGCGCACCGATTCAGGGGTGCGGCCGCGTTCCACTACGTCGCGTTTCAGCCGCCGTTCGAAGCAGACGTCGTCGGGCGTGTCCACGTAGATCTTGAGTTGGTAAATCGGCAAAAGATCGGGATAAATCAGAGCGAAGAGCCCTTCCACAATCAGGAATGCCTCGGGATG
This sequence comes from uncultured Acidobacteriota bacterium, assembly GCA_963744185.1. Lineage (GTDB taxonomy): Bacteria > Acidobacteriota > Terriglobia > Terriglobales > Acidobacteriaceae > Telmatobacter. Next base: position 725,737 of record CAVUSR010000010.1, read on the forward strand.
AATGGTTTCGGTGCGCCCGGGAACGCGTGTGTAGGTAGAGAAATCGTAAAGAGGGCGTTCGATGGTTTCACCGCGGGCCAGGGCCGCGACGTGGGCAGCCAGCAAAGGGCTCTCAATCAGTGACGGATCATCAAAGTTCTCCAGGAGACGCGCCGCGGGGGGCAGGTGGGAAAGATCGAGATAGTAATGATCGAGGGGAAAATGAATGCCGTTGAGCGTCCGAGCCAGTTCGGCGGCTAACGTGGTCTTTCCGGAGCCGGAGCAGCCGGCTATTCCAATCACAACGGGAGGGAACGGAAGCCGGCCGGATTGCGGTGCGGTCGCCATCATGCACCTGGATCCAGGCGCGCGGCGATCCGGGGCACCAGGCGTTTCAATAGCGCCGCCAGTCGATGCTCTACCTTGCGCCCGGCTTCGAAAACCTCAGCGTGGCTCAACTGGCTTTCGCTGAGTCCGGCAGCAAGATTCGTAACACAGGAGATGCCGAGGACCTCGATTCCCATGTGGCGCGCCACAATCGTCTCCGGCACCGTGGACATGCCCACCAGCGTAGCGCCCAGGGCGCGGAAGGCACGGATTTCGGCCGGCGTTTCGAAGCTCGGTCCCGGCGTGGCCAGGTACACGCCTTCCTCCAGCACGAATCCCTCTTCACCGGCTGCTTCGCCGGCAAGCGTGCGCAGGGCCTTCGAGTATGCCTCGGTCATATCGAAGAAGCGCAGGCCCGCTCCGGGAATGCAGCTGAATCGCGGCTCATTGGGGCCGGTGAGCGGGTTCCAACCCATCAGGTTGATGTGATCGGACAATGCGACGAGTTGCCCGATGAAATAGCCCTTCTGAATGCCGCCGGCGGCGTTCGTAAGGACCACCGCGCGGATGCCCATCGCCCCCAGCACGCGCATGGGGAAGGTGACCTGCGCGGGCGTATAACCCTCGTAGTAGTGAACACGGCCCTGCAGGATCACGACCGGCGTTTCGCCAAGGCGTCCTGCAACCACCCGGCCGGAGTGGCCCTCAACCGTTGACTGCGGAAAGTGGGGAATCTCGCCGTAGGGGACGGTCGTGGGGTCAAGAACGGAGTCGGCAACCGCGCCGAGGCCCGAGCCCAGGACGATGCCGATCCGTGGGCTGAGCCCGGAAAGCCTTTCACGCAAATACCCGGCGGCCTCTGAAACCTGATCGAAGTAGGTCGAATCCATTGTGAATACTTTACAAGGGATGACGACTACGGGATGAACCTTTGCTCAGGCGACGATCAGCGGGATGGCTGAATGTCAGGCGCATTCGTGGAGGCAACGCGCACCGCCGCCTCTTGCTTCTTCTGGGTGCGGACGGGGCGAGCGCCGCAGGCCACGGGCAGGTTTGTCATCTGCTTTGCGAACACCCGGTAACTGACCGTGCCTGGCCGCAGCGTCGCCCAATAGCTTTTGGGCGTCAGCAGCGGCTCATCGAGATCGATAAGCTGGTTCTTGAGGATCTTGATTCCGCAAAGCAAATTGTTCTTCGGCTGCAGGATGGTTTTGGACGGGTCATGTTCGGCAAGCTGCTTGTCATCGTCCCAATCGAAGTCGCAATTGTAGCGGTCGGAGTCCTCGTAGGTGAGTTGGAGGAGCCCTTCCTGCCGGGTGATGCGATGGGTGATCTTGTCGACGACGGCCACTTCCGGCTCCGTGTGACGAACGTTGGAGGTTGGCTTGAGCCCAGCTTCGGCGCCGGCGAGCGCCTGAAAGAAATATGCCCAGTAGGAACGTTTGTCGGTGTCAGTTAGAGAATCGAAGCGAGGGCAGAACGGATGAACAGCTTTCGAAACGCGATGCGACAGCAACTCGGCCGGGAGGTTCTCTTCAACGATCACGTCCCATTGCGGATCCCAAGTCTCGTCGTCTCCGAGCTCGTCTTTCTTTACGGCGATCGGCGTCGGGGGACCGGGCTTGATCTGCGACGCCGGCACTGGCCCGGGAGGCACGGGCACGGCGGGCTGCGTCTCTTCCTTCGATTGGCCCTTGGCTCCGGGCTGGGACATCGGCTCGGCAGTTGCGGCTGCCTGTTGCGGTTGCGGTATGGGCTTGTCCTGGGGCGCCTGCATGGCGCCGAGAACCCCGACCACCAGCACCAGGCCAAGAAGCACAACGATCGAATTTGCTAGTTTCTTACGCACAGCATGCTGAGATGCCGCCAAACTCCAACGAAGTTGCGTTTCGTGCATTATTAAAACGGTCTCTACGAGGCGATACTCTGAAATGAAAGGACTTAGGTCCTTGAGCAAGAATATGGCAGACTCCTGCAGGAAGAGAGATTACAACGGCAATGAGACAAATCGTGGCAGTGGTGTTTGGCCTTGGATTGCTGTGCAATGCCCTCCTGTTCGTTCCCCAGGCAGTGGCTGTCTGGCGCAAGAAGACGGACGAAGGCATCTCACTGATCACGTTTGGCGGATTCAGCCTGTTGCAGGTGATCGGCATCGTGCACGGTGTATATCAACACGATTTGTCACTCATCGTGGGGATGGCAGCAAGCTTGCTGAGTTGCGGGACCGTGACGCTGCTCACGCTCTTTTACCGGCAGCGCCGCCTGCGCGCGCGGTGAAGATTCACTTCTTGTGCTCAAGGTCTGCCTCGACCTTGTACTTGCCCGGAGTGCCCGTTACGGCAATGGGAACCACGGCGCCGGCGTTCTTCTTCTTGAAGAATGGGGCAATTGGCTTGAGCAGGAACGACTTGAAACCCGTTGTGGTGTGGGAAATGTCTGATTCCATCTTCAGCTCACCAGTCAGGTGGACCGTGCAGGTATGAATGGCGAAAGTGCCTTGAAGATTCGCTTGCGCGCCTGGCACCCTGAAGGTGAGACCCCTGGTTGTGACGACCTCGTCGCGAATGGAAGCAGGGCCGGAGATTGACGACAGAGCGTCGGTATGAGTACCGGAGGGCGATTGCGCCTCCGTTGTATCGCCCGGCTTTTTCCCCTGTGCACGTTGGCTGAACGAAGTAAGGCTCTTCTCGGTGTCGCGGTCCGTCGCGCGCTCGGCAGGCACGTCGAACGCTCCATCGACGTGGAGACGATGGAAGAATCCGCCCACACTGGAAGGCGCCAGGTAGGTGTGGGCATGCAGAGAGACAGGCCCCACGATGGGTACGTCGCTGTGCACGAAGGGATGAAGAAGGTCTTCAGCGCGGCCCGACTTCACCGCAAGATCGAGATTCGTTGATTTTTCCCCAGGCCCTGCCGTTGTTCCCGACGCGTTAACAGCGGTGCGGCCGACGCGCAGGTCGATGGATTGAAAGATCGTGTCGCCATTCAGTGCGTTGACTGTGCATTTCACCGTCCCCGACACGGGCGTGGGGTGTCCATCGTCCACAGCGAAATCCTGGGTGTGGGCAATGCCTTCGGCCTGAAGAGCACCCAGTTTCCCAAAGAATTTTCCAGAAGAATCAAGCGTGCCCCGGATGTTGCCGACATCGTGCAGATTGACGCGTTCGAAGCGGAATTGTCCACTGACCAAGGTTTCCGCGAGATCGTGTTCAACGAGCGGCCCGAATCTGCCGGATGCGTGAATGTGGCCTGAGGGGATGGCGTTCTCCATTTCCACTGCGAAGCTGGTGGCACGGCCCTTCTGCACGTCGTCAAACTGCAGTTGCGACACGGGGAACGAGTAACGGCCGCCATCGGCTCGCAGCACATCCAGAACCGAGTTATGAACCGCAAGGTGCCCGATCGCCGTGTCAGGACCGGTGAAGTCCGACGAGCTTCCTGGCGGGAAATCTTCTGCCGCGGCACGGCTTCCCGGTGGCGGCAGAACGATATGCACCCCGGTCATATCTACGAGCTGTACGCGTCGCACGAGGCGGACAAGGTCGATCCATCGGCCCTGTACGAAAAGGGTCTGAACACTGCCAATCGGCGGCTGGTGCGGCGCAGACTTGCGACGCAGCGTAATTCCGGTGGCGACAAATCCCGGATGAGGAAAGTAAGTGCGGTGATACTGCGTGATGAACACCTGGCTGCCGAAGACGTCCTCCAGCAGTGGCTTGATCTCGCGATACCGGTAGGGCCAGTACTGTCCCGCGAAGTAAATGCCGGTCATCACACCCGCCACCAGAATCACGGCGATGCCGATGAGCCACGGGCGTCGGGGAAGATGCGGGCCACGCGTCCGTTGAACGGTCGGGTTGGGGAGCCCGGTAATTGCCATACTTCCTCTTCCGCACGCCGCGGGGCACAAATGCTGTCTCTTGGAAGCCCCCGGGCGCAAAGAACGTTGCTTTCCATGATGCACATTTGCTCCCGCGCCCCGCGCGAGCGGAGCTATGATGAGCAAGGAGAAAATACCATGTCGCATTATGTTTTCTTCTGCCTGGATTGCCACCAGGAGTTCACCCAACACCTGCTGATCTCGGAGTTTGAGAAGGGCGGGGCGACTTGTCCAATATGCGGAAGTAAACGGGTGACCCAGCGCGTGGAAGCGTTTGCAGCGGTGACATCGAAGAAGAGCTGAGTTCCTCAGGAAACAGAGCACGCCCACGGCCGGCTCTCAAAGAGCGGTCCCGCTGGGAATCTATCTTCACGCTGCAATCAGGGCCGCAGCAATTCAGGGTTTAGTTTTATTGTTTGGTTTTAGTGTTGAGTGTCGGAATCGCAAACTGACAGGGAGACTGGCCCATGTGCCGGAATATCAAATTGCTGTTTAACTTCGATCCGCCCGTAACCGACGCGGAGATTCGTGCGGCGTCGTTGCAATATGTACGCAAAATCAGCGGGTTTCAGAAGCCGTCCAAGGCGAATGAGGCAGCGTTTCACGCAGCGATCGACGAGGTTGCGGCCGCGTCCGCGCGACTGCTCAGTTCGCTCGAAACGAACGGGCCGGTGCACAACCGGGAAGAGGAAGCGGCCAAGGCGCGAGCACGCGGCGCAGCGCGATTCGGAGCCTGACGGGACGGAGCGGCTCGAATCCCTAACCCAGAAACATCCCCGCGATCGACGCGCTGATCAGGTTGGCCATCGTCCCGGCCAGCATCGCGCGTACCCCGAGCTTGGCAAGATCATTGCGGCGCTCCGGCACCAGCGCTCCAATACCGCCAATCTGCATGCCGATCGATCCCAGGTTGGCGAACCCGCACAACGCGAACGTGGCGATGGTAAACGAGCGCGGGCTGATGGCGGCCTTGTGCGCTCCCAGCGCGATGTAGGCAATCACCTCGTTGAGCGCCATGCGCGTTCCCAGCAGGTTGCCGATGATGCCGCAGTCGTGCCACGGCACGCCGATGAGCCACGCGACCGGCGCGAACACAAAGCCGAGAATCTCGCCCAGGCTTGGAGGAATCCACGCAACGCCGCCGTGCGCCCAGGCCAGCAGCATGTCGAGCAGGGCCACCAGCGCAAGGAAGCTGACCAGCATGATGGCAACGTTCATGGCCAGCTTGCCGCCGTCGATGGTGCCGCGCGCAATGGCCCCGATCAGGTTCTCTTCCTGGTGCAGCTCGTCCTTGGGGATAATGACTCTTCCCTCGGTGGCGGGCACTTCGATCTCGGGCACCAGCATTTTGGCCATCACGATGGTGCCCGGCGAGGTCATGATGACGGCCGCCAGCAGGTGCTTGGCCTCGACTCCCTGCGAGATGTACATGGCCATAATCCCGCCCGAAACATGCGCCATGCCGCTGGTCATGATGGTCATGAGTTCGCTGCGCGTGGCCTTCGAGAGGAAAGGGCGAATGGTGAGCGGAGCCTCCGTCTGGCCCATGAAGATGCTGGCCGCCACGTTCATGCTCTCGGCCCCGGAGATGCGCATGGTTTTGAGCATGACCCAGGCCAGAGCCCGAATGACGATCTGCATGACACCGATGTGGTAAAGAACCGCGAAGAACGCGGAGATGAAGATGATGGTCGGCAGCACCTGGAACGCGAAGATTGCGCCGGAGGACGGGGAAATCAGCTTGCCGAATGCGCCGGAGTTGGGCAGTCCGAGTTCCCCGAACAAGACGCGCGTGCCCGCCGTTGTGGCGCCCAGCATGTGGTTAATGACGTCGCCGGCCCACGCCATGAATTGCTGGCCGAAGGTAAATCGCAACACGAAAAAGGCGAAAAGGAACTGCAGGCAAAGTCCCCACCCGACAGTGCGCCAGCGGATGCGGCGGCGGTTGGTCGAGCCCAGCCAGGCTGCGGCGAGCACGGCCAGAATTCCCAGAATGCCCGTAAATCGGTCCAAGGATGGCTCCTAAATGCAGGGAATAGCGACCAGGGAATAGGGAATAGGGCAAAACGTGAGCACCAGTGGCGTCACCAACTGGGGCGAACCCCAACAACTGGCCGCCAAGGATGAAGAGGCGGAAACTATTCCCTACTCCCTATTCCCTGTCTTTTCCTTTTTCCTAACCTTAACAGGATTGGCCAGAAAAGCTTCGGCGCTTTCGCGATCGAAGATGCGGCCAACCAATGGAGGCGCTGCGGCGGGTGGCTCCGCGGAGATTCGAATTGCCGCTTTCAGGCGGTCGATCGGCTCAGCGAGTTTCTGCGCGTTCGTGGCGTAAACGGTTGCGATTGGCTGGCCCTTCTCGACACGGGCGCCGCGGCGGGCGTGAAACTCGATGCCGGCGTGTGGATCGACTGGCTCGCCCGCATTCTCCCTTCCGGCCCCGGTACGCTGGACGGCCCACCCAATTGCCGTCGTATCCATGGCCGAAATGTACCCCGGTTCCCACGCTTCGAGCACCTCGGTTGCGCCCGGTTTGTGGGACGCCGCAAGATCGTCGAAGACTGAGAGATCGCCGCCCTGCGCGTCGACCATTTTGAGAAACACCGCCAGCGCGGAGCCGTCGTCCAACGCAGCTTCAGCGAGCTTGTACCCGTACTCCACGTTGGAGGCCCGGCCGCCCAGAGCAATCATCCACCCGGCGAGAATGAGCGACAGCTCGCGCAAATCTTCACTTGCGTCCGGGCGCTCCCCGCGCAGCAGTTGCACGCACTCGGCAATCTCGATCCAATTGCCCGCGGCGCGCCCCAACGGCTGGTCCATGTCGGTGAGCAGCGCCACCGTGCGCGTGCCGGCTGCCTCCGCCGTGGCCACCATCAGGGCCGCCAGCAGTTCCGCATCCTCTCGTTTGCGCAGAAACGCTCCTGAACCCGTCTTGACGTCGAGCACCAGCGCGTCTAGTCCCGCAGCCAGCTTCTTGCTCAGGATCGAAGCGCAAATCAGGCCAACGTTTTCGACGGTACCGGTGCGATCGCGAAGCGCATAGAGCACCCGGTCCGCAGGCACCAGCTTCGGCGTCTGGCTCACGATCGACGCACCGCAGCGCATCAGCACACCTTCGAACTCCTCGAGGCTGAGCGCGGTCCGGTAGCCCGGAATCGCTTCGAGCTTGTCCAGCGTGCCGCCGGTGTGGCCGAGCGCGCGTCCCGAAATCATGGGGACGGCAAGACCACACGCCGCAGCAATGGGCGCCACAAGGAAGCTGGTCTTGTCCCCCACCCCGCCGGTGGAGTGCTTGTCGACGGCGGTCTTTCCAAGACGCGAGGGGTCAAATTTTTCGCCGGAATCCCGCATGGCGATGGTGAGGGTGCGGACCTCGTCGAGCGAAAGGCCGCGGATCCACGCAGCCATGAGCCACGCTGCAAGTTGTTCCAGCGGAATCGAACCATCGGCCGCGCCCCCGACCAGAAAGCGAATCTCCTCGTCAGACAGTGGCTGGCCGTCGCGTTTCTTGAGGATGAGGTCGATGGTGTGCAGAGGAGAACCAGGGCTACTGGACATGAGAGAGGCGCCTCGAATCGGATCGTTGAGATTATCGCAGCCTGCGCCGGGAAACTGGCGTCCACGACCATTCGACCGTCGCGCCGAATCCCTTTGGATCAAACTTTCAAATCGAAGGCGAACGGAAACACCTCGGCGAACCGAATCCTGCGAGGGCCTTCCGCCGACGGAAACACGATTTGCGCATCGGGGTCAATGAACTCGGAGAGCATCTGCCGGCAGGCGCCGCACGGCGGGCTGGCCGCTTCATTCAGGTTTGCCACCGCCACCGCGGAAACGCGAATCTCCGGTCCGAACTCCGCCACCGCGCGAACCAGCGCCGATCGCTCCGCGCAAATGGTCAGCCCGTAGCTGGCGTTCTCCACATTGGCGCCGGTCACCACGGCGCCGTTCGACAATCGCAGAGCCGCTCCTACTCTGAAATGCGAGTAGGGCGAATAGGATTGAAGCGCAGCCTCCCTGGCGGCTTCCATCAGCGAATCGAACACGGTATCGTTGGCGTCGAGCGCACTCACGCGGCATTCCTTTGGATTTGCACGGAAGTTGAGGTTATCACCGCTAGCCTCATTCCCACTCGATGGTCCCGGGTGGCTTCGAAGTGATGTCATACACCACGCGATTGATGCCGCGCACTTCATTCACGATGCGGCTGGAGATGCGCTTCAGCACCTCGTACGGCAACGGCGTCCAATCCGCGGTCATGCCGTCCTCCGAGTGAACTGCGCGCACCGCCGCGGTGTAAGCGTAAGTTCGCTGGTCGCCCATCACGCCCACGCTCATAACCGGCAACAACACTGCAAAACTTTGCCATATCTTCTTGTACAAACCGGCGGCCTTCACCTCGCTCACCACGATGTCATCGGCCTCCTGCAACAGGGCCACGCGCTCCGCCGTCACTTCGCCCAGAATGCGCACCGCAAGCCCCGGGCCCGGGAACGGCTGCCGGCTCAGAATCTCCTCCGGCATTCCCATATCGCGGCCAATGCGGCGCACTTCATCCTTGAACAGATCGCGCAGCGGTTCAATCAGCTTCAGCTTCATCAACTCCGGCAGGCCACCGACATTGTGGTGGCTCTTGATCGTCTGGCTCGGTCCCTTCACGCTGCTTGACTCGATCACGTCCGGGTAGAGCGTGCCTTGCACCAGCCAATCCACGCCGCCCGTCTCCTTGGCAATGCGCGTGGCCTCATCGTCGAAGACCGCGATAAACTCCGCGCCGATGCGCTTGCGCTTGGTCTCCGGATCGGTCACGCCGGCCAGTTGCGCGAGGAAGCGCGTCGGAGGCGTCCACCGCAACCAGGTTCAGCCCCAGCTTGTCGCGTAGATTCTTCTGCACCTGTGTGAATTCATTCTTGCGAAGCACGCCGTTGTTCACGAAGACGCAGGTGAGCTGGCTGCCGATCGCCTTGTGCACCAGCATCGCGGCCACCGAGGAGTCAACGCCTCCCGAGAGCGCGCAGATCACGTGGTCGCTGCCCACCTTTTCGCGGATCGAGGCGATGGTGGTTTCGACGAAGTGCGCGGGTGTCCAGTCGCCGGCCGCTCCGCAAATGTCGAACACGAAATTCTTGAGCACCAGCGGTCCCAGCGGCGTATGGTGCACCTCGGGATGAAACTGCACGGCCCAAATCCGCCGTTCCTCGTTGGCAATGCCGGCCAGCGCATTCGACGTAACCGCGGTGCGATGAAAGCCCGCCGGCAGCTCCAATGCTTCGTCACCGTGGCTCATCCACACCTGCAGGGTGTCGGGCAGCCCGGCAAACAGCGGAGTTCCCGCCGTCTCAATCGTCACCTCGGCGTGGCCATACTCGCGCTTCGGTGCGGAGCGCACCTTCCCGCCCAGGTGGTGGACGATGAACTGCAGTCCGTAGCAGATCCCCAGCACCGGCACATCCAGTTCCAGCAGCTTCGGATCGGCCGCGGGCGCGTCGGCGTCATAGACCGACGACGGTCCTCCCGAGAGGATGACGCCCAGCGGTTTGTGCCTCTGAATCTCCGCGAGGGGCACCGTGCAGGGCAGCACGACCGAGAAGACATTCAGTTCGCGAATACGCCGCGCAATCAGCTGCGTATACTGCGAGCCAAAATCGAGGATAACGATTGTCTGGGTGTCCACTCTCTATTTTTGCAGGGTGCGCCGCGGACTGTAAAGAACGGCGCTCGCCCAGTACGCTGCGCGCGTCGATGAATCCCCTTCCCCGCGATGCGCTTCCAAAGTAAAATCCCAACAGAGTCCCCTGACATTGCTCCCAGACGTGCCCTAAACTATTTCGACTCTTGCGGTCCCCACGATGCTGACTTACGCCATCGGCTTCATCCAGAACGTACAACTCGCCTGCTTTGCGATCATCTTCCTCCTGATGGCGGCGCTCGACCGAACAAACCGCAGCTTTCGCTGGCTGGCGCTTGCTTATGTTTCGGGGCTGATCGGCGGGGCCTTCCAGTTCGGCGGCCATTTTCTGCCGCAGTGGATCTCGATTCCCTTTTCCATGATTGCCGCGCCCGTGGGTTACGCCTGCATCCACGCCGGCATCGTGCAATTCCTGGGTCGAGGCTCGCGCACCCGCTGGATCTCGCTTTTCCTCGTCCTGGGCAGCCTTCCCGCCTTCCTCTATGGGTCGCTGCATCTTTCTCCGTCATTCGCAACCCAAATGGATCGAATGGCCACGCTGCAGGACTTCGTTCTTGCGATCCAGACTGCGCTCAGCAGCATCGTCCTGCTGACAACCCGGGACGACGAAACCCAGTGGCCGCGCCGCGTTATGGGCGCCTTTCTGGGCTTCTATTCAGCCGTGGAGTTCGCTCGTGTCGCTGTTTACCTGGCCACCGGCGTTCTTCCGGACCGCGCAGCACCATGGGTGGAGACCGCCAGCGGCATCGTCTATGTGGTGTCGTGCTCGGCGCTGCCCATGAACTTCATCTGGATGCAAAATGCGCGGCTCCACGCTCACATGGCGCGGCAAATGACAACCGATGCCCTGACCCGCCTGCTCAATCGCCGCGGCCTCAACGCTGCCGGGGAGCTCGAAGTCGCTCGCTACACCCGCGAAGGTCGCGACTTCGCCGTAACCCTGATGGACATCGATCACTTCAAGCAGCTGAACGATACCTTTGGTCATCCCGGCGGCGATCAGGTGCTTGGCGAGGCCGCGTGGCTGCTCCGCAGCCTCGTCCGCAAAAGTGACTCCGTGGGGCGGCTCGGAGGCGAGGAATTCGTGGTTCTGCTGCCCGGTACGCCTGCTGCCGGCGCGGCGAAGCTGGTGGAGAACCTGCGCGCGGCCCTCGAACGGCACACGTTCTCCATTGATGGCCAGAATGTCAACATAACCGCCAGCTTTGGATTGGCGGTCAGCGCCGGAAGGTCCGATCTCACTTGGGAATCCCTGCTCAGCGAGGCTGACCAGGCGCTCTACCGGGCAAAGAACGATGGACGCAATCTTTGCCGGATTTACCAGCCAGGGATCGGCGCGCAACCGCTGTCAATTCCGTCCGATTCTGGCTGGAGCCGTCCCGGCAATCCGTCCGGCGCTGTCGCGCCGTCCTAGTTCACTTCCTCGTCCCCGAGAGACTCCAGGCACTTCGGATTATTGACCACCACGCCCTGCCGCCGCGGCTGTACGTAGCCCTTCTCGGCCCACGCCGAGAGAATCCGGCTGATGGTGAACAGGGTCGTGCCCGTCATCTGGGCCAGCTCCTCGCGGGTAAGCGAAATCTCCACGCCTGTGCGTCCTGGCTTGCCCACCCGTTTAAGAAGTCGAAGCAATGTGAGAGCGAGGCGCTTCGCCACCCTCTCCGTGGCCATCTCGCGGAACCGCTCTTCCAGTTCGTGCAACCGGCCGGCGAGAATGAGGCTGATGTTCTTGCGAATGGAGGGATACTGGGTAAGCACTGTCTGAAGGCGGTTGTATTCCCAGACCAGGGCCCGGCACCGCTCCACCGCGCGCGCCGAGCATGTGTGGCCGCACGCCGACTCCGGTTCGAGGTTAACCGCGTCCCCCGTCCCGCTCATCCACAACAGAACTTCGTTTCCGCCTGAGCTCAACTGCGTGTGCTTTACGCTGCCAGACTGCAGCAGAATCAGGTTGCGGACCGGTTGTCCCTGGGAGAACAACAACTCATCCCGCGCAAAAACTCTCGCCCGCGCACAGGACACGATTTCCTTGCATTCCCGCTCTCCCAGCCCCGTGAAGAGTGCCGATGCACACATCAGAACAAGGTGTTCCGCCATCATCGCCGATGAGCTCGAGCTCGGATTTACGAGAGACAGGGTCTGAGACGATCGGACTTCAGAAGGCAATGCTCCCGGTCCGGAGCTTCTCTCCGCTTCCTTGAGCCTTTCTATAGCCATGATTTCCTCGCCAAGACAAGAATTGAAACAATTTAAGTGCGAGCCCTCTTACAGGGTAGGAGATGTCCGCAAAAATGTCTGTGAGCTGGAACACACAATTGAGGGGACGAAATCCCCTGTTTTGAGAGAATTACAGGGATAAATTTCCAGTGTTGCCAGGATGATGCGTGTTCCATATCACAGTACAGGAAAATGACATGTACCGATAAATCCCTTTTCCGTTTTTCCACAGCTTTGATCCAAGCAGACATTCATTCCGGGTATCCTTTCGCCGCATCTTTATAGACCGCACCACTCTTCATCACAAACTTCACATTCTGCAGCACCCGAACGTCCTCTACCGGGTTCCGATCCACGGCGATGATGTCAGCCCACTTGCCTGGTTCCAGCGTCCCGGTCTTTCCGCTCCACCCCATCAGGTCGGCCGCGTTCACGGTCGCCGTCTGAAGCGCTGCCAGGGGAGCCATCCCCAGCTGGTTCACATACACGTCAAGCTCGTGAGCGTTCAAACCGTGGGGATAAACCGCGGCGTCGGTGCCCAGCGCAATCTTCACCCCGGCCTGCATCGCATGCTTGATGTTGCTTTTCGCCACCGCGCTCACATCCACCATCTTCTGGTGATAGATGGGAGGCAGGCTGCCTTTTTCGATCATCCAGTCCTCGAGATAGAGGGTCGGCACAAGGTACGTGCCGTTCTTCTTCATCTCGGCAATCGCCTCGTCGTTGATGTAGCTGCCGTGCTCGATCGAGTCCACTCCGGCCCGCGACGCCCACAGAATCCCCTGGGCTCCATGCGCGTGCGCTGCCACCTTGCGGCCAAGACGGTGTGCGTCCGCCACGATCGCCTGCATCTCCTCGAGCGTGTATTGCGAGGCCTGCGGGTCGTCTCCCTTGGAGAGGACGCCGCCCGTCGCGCAAATCTTGATCAGGTCAGCTCCATACTTGATGTTCTGCCGAACCTTGTGCTGCACTTCGGCGATTCCGTCCGCCACCCCGTCCCCCACCTCGTGATACCGGATGGGCAGCAAATTCTCGTCGCAGTGGCCGCCCGTAATCCCCAGCGGCGGTCCGCTCACCAGCATGTGCGGCCCAGGAACCTGCCCCGCGTTGATTGCGTCGCGCAGATCCACGTCGGTATAGCCCCCCGCACCCACGTTGCGAACGCTGGTAAACCCTGCCATAAGGGTCTTGCGTGCGTTCGCCACGCCGTTGATGGCCTCCTTCGCATCGGTACTTGTCAGCTCGCGATACGGATCGAAATCGGGATTTCCGGTGAGATGCGTGTGCACATCGATCAATCCCGGCATCACCGTCATGCTGCCGAGATCGATTACCGCGTCTCCAGGCTGCGCGTTCACTGACGCGCTCGGCCCAATCGACTGGATCGTATCGCCGACCACCACAATCGTCTGCGCATCCGCAAGCTTTCCCGTCTTTACATCGAGCACGTGCCCCGCTCGCACCAGCGTGCGCTTCGCCGCCTGCTGCGCGCTTGCATAGCCTCCGAATACCGCGGTGCAAATGACCGCACACAGCAACAACGCTCTCGTCGAACGATCGCTCATCGATATCTCCTGGGGATTGCCGTCTCCGGAGTGTAGCAAACTCCCAATGAGCCGGTCGGTGGAAAAAACCAGGAGCACGGGCATGATTCCAATAAATTCCCCCTCCAACGCGCTTCTAACCGGCATGGGGCAGGAGGCCACCTTCCTCCACCCGCCGTGTTAGGCTTTTTGCGAATCATCTTGATAGTGACCCAAGTCGAGATTTCGTTTCATTTGTCTCTTCCCATTTCGATCGACAATTACACGCTCGCTGCACTTTTGTGAGGACCCGAAGATGAATCCCTTCCGTTTCGTACCCGTTCTGCTGCTGGCGGGCACGGCGCTGGCTCAGGCGCCGGCCTCCACAGCTGACAATCAAAAGCCCACGCCGCCCCCTGAGACCCGTAGCTTCGATCTCTCCGCCATCGACAAGACCGCCGACCCCTGTACCGACTTCTACCAATACGCGTGCGGCAACTGGGTCAAGAACAACCCCATTCCCGCGGATCAGGTCCGCTGGGCACGCTCGTTCTCATTGCTCGGCGAGCGCAACCGCTATTACCTCTGGCAGGAACTGGACGCCGCGGCCAAAGCTCCCAAGACGCCGCTCCAGAAGAAGTACGGCGACTTCTACGCCGCCTGCATGAACACCGACCTGATCGAAAAGAAAGGACTGGAGCCGCTCAAGCCCGCCCTGGACCGCATCGCATCTCTGAACGATGCACATCAGTTGGCCTCCGTGCTCGGCGATCTGGCCCAGCACGGTGATCCCGCTCCCCTGTTCCGCTTTGGCATCCAGCAGGATGAGAAGGACTCCTCCAAGCAGATCGCCAGCATCGGGCAGGGCGGCATCTCGCTCCCCGACCGCGACTACTACCTCGTCGATAACAAGCGCTTCCAGGCAATCCGCCAGCAGTACCGCGAGCACGTCACCAGGATGTTCACGCTCGCCGGAGACACGCCCGAGCAAGCCGCAAAAGAGGCCGACGCGGTCATCAAGATCGAGACCGCGCTCGCCCAGTCATCGATGGCCCGCGTGGACATGCGCGATCCGGAAAAGCGCTACCACATCTATACGACGGCGGACTTCCAAAAGCTGGCGCCCAGCTTTGATTTCAGCGCCTACTTCAAAGACGTCAACGTGGGCCACTTCGACACGCTCAACGTCTCCACGCCCGACTTCTTCAAGGCCCTCAACGACCTGGTCGCCTCCGAGCCCATCGATTCCTGGAAGTCATACCTCCGCTGGCACACCCTGCATGCCAGCGCCGAAAACCTTCCCAAGGCATTTGAGGACGAGAATTTCGACTTCTTCGAAAAAACGCTTGCCGGCCAGAAAGAGCCCACTCCCCGCTGGAAGCAATGCACCATTGAAACCGACCGCGCCCTGGGCGAAGCCGTGGGACAGGATTGGGTCAGGGAGCATTTCCCGCCCAAAGCCAAGGCCAGTATGGATCAGCTCGTAGCCGCGCTCGATAAGGCACTCGCCGACGACATCAAGACCCTTCCCTGGATGACCGACGAAACCAAGAAAGCGGCCGAAGAGAAGCTATCCGAGTTCCGCAACAAGATCGGCTACCCGGAAAAGTGGCGCGACTACTCCGCTCTTGACGTCAGCCGCGACGACGCCATCGCCAACGCCCATCATGACGCGGTCTTTCAGCGCAATTACATGCTGAGCAAGCTGGGCAAGCCGGTGGACGAGAAGGAGTGGGGCATGACGCCGCCCACCGTCAACGCCTACTACCAATCCTCCATGAACGACATCAACTTTCCGGCCGGCATCCTGCAGCCGCCGTTCTTCGATCCGGACATCGATCCGGCCGTGAACTTCGGCGGCATCGGCGTGGTCATCGGGCACGAAATGACCCACGGTTTCGATGACCAAGGCTCGAAGTTCGACGGCAAAGGCAACCTGCGCGAGTGGCAAACCGCTGAAGACCGCGCCAAGTTTGTGGAGCGCACCGACTGCGAAGTGAAAGAGTACGGCGGGTTCGAAGCGGCTCCGGCACACGGAGACACGCAGGCGCAATACCTCAACGGCAAACTCACCCTGGGCGAGAACACCGCCGACAACGGAGGCCTGCGCATCGCCTACATGGCGCTTCTCGACGTCCTCGCGAAAGAAGGCAAGTCGATCACTGAGCAGATTGATGGGTTCAGCGAGGCGCAGCGCTTCTTCATCGGATTTGCCCAGGTCTGGTGCCAGAACCAGACCGAGCCGTCCGCACGCCAGTCGGCGCTGACCGATCCCCACTCGCCAGGCAAGTGGCGCACCAATGGGTCGGTGCAGAACTTTGACGAGTTCGGCAAGGCTTTCGGCTGCAAGAAAGGCCAGCCCATGTACCCGGAAAATTCCTGCCGCGTCTGGTAACCAGGCAACCCCAACACGGCGCCAGGCAACCTCGCCTGGCGCCGCGTTTCGTCTCCCCTCGCCTCGCGCAAATGCAACTCTCCTAAATCGTGGGGAATCTAATTTTTCATCGATTTTTTTAAGGGGATCCCGAGGCAAAGATGGACGATCATCAACGCAAGTCTGCGCAGGGAAGCCACGTTGGCAAGCAGAACTCCTCCCGTTCAACTTCCAATGGGGGGCCAGAAGGTCGCAACGACCGCATCCTCACCGGCATCTCGGGCCTCGATGACATTCTGCAAGGGGGCCTGCCTAAAGGTCACCTCTATCTGGTCGAGGGCGACCCCGGGACAGGCAAGACCACCATCGCTCTTCAGTTTCTGCTCGAAGGCATCCGCAATGGCGAGAGGGTGATCTACGTCACGCTGTCGGAGTCGAAGACCGAACTCGAGCAGGTCGCCCGCTCCCACGGCTGGTCAACCGATTCCCTCCAGATCTACGAAATGGTTCCTCCCCAGGACGACCTCATTGGCGAGGAACAGTACACCGTCTTCCATCCTTCTGAAGTTGAACTCGCCGACACCATCACCGCGATCCTCGAACAAGTGGACCTTGTGAAACCGCAGCGGGTGGTCTTTGACTCCCTCTCGGAACTCCGCATGCTGGCGCGCGATCCGCTTCGTTACCGTCGCCAGATTCTCGCGCTCAAACGTCACTTCGCGGGCAGAGCGTGCACTGTTCTCCTTCTCGACGACCGTACCGCGGAAGGCAGCCACGACCTGCAGCTCCAAAGCATCGCTCACGGCGTCATCATGATGCAGAGCCTGGAGCGCGACTTCGGCATCAAGCGCCGCCGCCTTGAGGTTCGCAAGCTGCGCGGATCGTCCTTTCGCGAGGGATTCCACGACTACACCATCCAGACCGGGGGCATTGCCATCTTTCCCCGGCTCATTGCAGCCGAGCACAACCCCGGCTTCCAGCGCCACAGCGTGCCCAGCGGCCTGAAGGAGTTGGACGAGCTCTTCGGCGGCGGCATCGATACCGGTACCAGCACCTTGTTCATCGGTCCCGCGGGGTGCGGGAAATCCACCCTCGCTCTCCGCTACGCCGTCTCCGCTGCCCAGCGCGGCGATAAGGCCATGATCTTCACCTTCGATGAGGCCTTTGCGACCCTCGTCGACCGGGCGAGGGGACTGGGTATGGACCCCACGTCGTGTATAACCCAGGGCACCCTGGAGATCCAGCAGATTGACCCCGCCGAGCTTTCTCCGGGGGAGTTTGTCGACCGCGTGCGTCACCTCGTCGAGGACCAGCAACTGCGCGTTCTTGTCGTCGACAGCATGAATGGGTTTCTGAACGCTATGCCCCATGAGCAATTCCTCGCCATGCAGCTCCACGAGCTGCTGGCGTACTTGGGACAGCAGGGCGTGGCCACCATTCTCACCCTTGCCCAGCACGGGTTTATTGGAAACATGCAAACCCCCGTCGATGTCAGCTACCTGGCCGACAGCGTACTTGTGTTCCGCTATTTCGAATTTGGAGGCGAAGTCCGACAGGCTCTTTCGGTGCTCAAGAAGCGCAGCGGACGGCACGAGCGAGCCATCCGGGAACTGCGCTTCAGCAAGAACTCCCTCACGGTCGGCGAACCCCTTACCGACTTCAAAGGGGTTTTAACAGGGGTTCCCAGCTTCGTTGGCGAACCCGCCAAGGTGGAGATTCCCCCTGTTTCCTGAAAGTGCGTTCTCGGTGCAGGAACTACGCGCCGTCATCTTTACCCCGACCGGCAAGGACGGGCGCCTGATCGCGAGCCTGCTCGAGCGATCTGAGATTGCGTGCCATGTCGCATCCAGCGTTCTCGACTTATGCCAGTGCATCCGCGACGGCGCGGGAGCGGCCATTGTTTCCGAAGAAGCATTCACGGGAGGAGATTCGATCACTCCTCTCCACGAGGTTTTGCAGCATCAGCCATCCTGGTCCGACTTTCCCGTCATTCTGCTTACCGTGAGCGGCCGCGTCACCGTGGAAAGCGAGCGCCTCCGCAAGCTGCGCAGACCTTTGGGCAACACTTTCCTTCTGGAGCGGCCTCTGCGCCCTGAAACCCTTTTGAGCACGTTGGAGATCGCCCTTCGCGGCCGCCAGCGGCAGTACCAGATTCGGGATCAGATTCAGCAGTACTCCCTCGCGCAGGAGGCTCTGTTGCGGTCTGAAAAGCTGGCCGTCACCGGACGTCTCGCCGCCAGCATCGCGCATGAAATTAACAACCCGCTGGAAGCAATCACTAACCTGCTCTACCTCATGCGCTGCGATCCCTCCCCCGAGCAGATGAAAGTCCTGCTCGCGGAGGCCGATCAGGAACTGGCACGCGTGACTGAGATCACCAAGCAGACTCTGCGCTTTTATCGAGAACCGTCTCAGCCCGTGGAAACCAATGTCAGCTCCGTGCTCGATTCGGTGCTCAAACTGTTCGGCACCCGGATCGCGGCCGCCTCCATCTCCGTGGAGCGAGAACCCCGGTCCCGCTCGCCCCTCGTGCTTTCCACCCCGGGCGAACTGCGCCAGATTCTGGCCAACCTGATTGGCAACGCGATCGATGCGATGCGCAAGGGCGGCCGATTGAGAATTCGCATATCCGAATGCGACGTCTCAGCGTTCGAAGGCCCCGCATTGCGGGTCAGCATCGCCGACTCCGGAACCGGCATTCCTCCCGAGGTCTTTCCCACCATCTTCGAGCCCTTTGTCACCACCAAGGGCGAGACCGGTACCGGCCTCGGCCTGTGGGTCACCTCTGAGATCATCCGCAAGAACGGCTGGCGCATCCGCGTGCGCAGCAGCCGGGCTCCCGGCCGCAACGGCACTGTGTTTTCGATCGTGATCCCCAAACTGGCCAGCTCATCGTTGCAGGAAGTGCGCGGTCCCGCGCAGCAACTGAGTATTTAGTTCATCTCAATCGAGTTGCATTCCGCGATCCCCGCCCCTTGCAGGTTGACGTTTGCGCCTGTCCGGCAGTCCAAACGGCAATTGTGCTCCCATCTTTTTTGAAAGCAGCTAGGGCGGACACAACGGCAATCAAGGAGGCGGCAATCAAGCGCAGGGGTGAGCATGCAGGGATACTGGGTTTATCCCTCATCGTTCCTGAAACTAGGCACAACCTGCCCCGGGCTTTTACAATTCAGCAGGGACCCATCCCAACCCAGCTCTGCTGCGGAACGACCACACTTGGCGGCGCACGCCTGACCAGGATGAAGGAATCGCATGAAGTTTAGGAAATTCGGCAAGGCCCTCCTGATGAGCGCCCTCTCCCTCGGCGCAGTCCTCAGCGTTACGTCTTGCGTCCAGAGTTATACAGTCGGCTTTTTGTACGTTACCGGCACGCAGACTTCAGGTACTCCAGGCCAGGGCGTCATCAGCGGATTCAAGATCGACCACAATACCGGAAAGCTGACCGCGATCAACGGCCTCCCCGTTGCTTCCGGGGGCGCCAATCCGGAACGCGCGGTTCTTCTTACCGGCAGCCGATTCCTTTATGTGCTCAATAAGGGAACTGACGCCTGTGTGACTGACCAGCCCTGCCATCCCACCGCCAATATCGTTCAATTCGCGGTCGGCGGCAACGGCATCCTCTCCCAGCAGGAGACGTTCTTCACCCAGGGGTACAACCCGTTCCGCATGTTTGCCGACGCCACCGGAGCTCACCTGTTCGTGCTGGACCACGATGCCCCATCGAGCGCCTCCTGCGCACTCACGCTCGGCTCCGGGGTCACGTCCTGCGGTGACATCACCGCGTTCAACATCGATGCCACCACCGGCCGTCTCAGCCTGATCGAGAACGCGCAGGTCTCCTCGGCCACCACCGGGGCTCCCCTGCCCTACTTCCCGGTGCCTGCCGAGCCCATCGACTTCGTACTGTCCAACGGATACATCCTTACCCTGAGCGGAACACCCGCCTCGGGCGACGAGGTGTTTCCCTACACCTACAGCGCCGGCAATGGGCAGCTCGCCATCGGTCAGAACACCTCGCAGCCGCTTAATATCGCCAACGCCACCGCGATTCAGGCCGGCACCAGCTTCGTCTACGTCATGGACAACGAGCCGCTCACCATCACTTCCACATCCGGCAGCACCTTCCCCGCCGGCACGTATCCCAGCCAGATCCTTCCGTTCTCTGTAGGGACCGGTGGATCGCTGCAGGCCCAGTCCGGTGGCTCCGTCCCTGACACCTCAACCCAGACCGATCCGCTCTTCATCCTTGTTGAGTCAAGGTCAAAGTGGGCGTACGTCGCCAACTATGGCAACAATGCCAATACCAATAACGCCCAGAGCGGCATTGCCGGATTCGACATCGATACCACCACCAAGCAGCTCACCAATATGGCCGGCAGCCCCTTTGGAACCGGCGCCGGTCCGCGGTGCCTCGTTGAAGATCCGTCCAACAACTTCATCTACACCGCCAACTTCAACGACTCCACCGTAACCGGCCATACGCTCGACCAGAACGAGGGCGTACTCAAGGATCTTCCGGGCAATGCAAACAAGGCCTACAGCCTTCCCGGCCCGGCAACCTATTGCGTCATCAATGGGCGTACAAGCTAGCCCGCGCCCGCATTTTTCCGGGGCGGCCGCTCTCTTCGCGGCCGCCCCGGCTTCCGGATCAGGTGCTGGAACCTACGCCGGATCTGCTTCCGGACACTCCGGCCTCTGATCAAGACACAACCGATTCCAGGCGCGTGCCAGCGTGAGCAGCCTGGAGAACGAACGTAACCAGCTTTTCAGTCGGACGAAAGATGCGCATGAAGTTGAAAAAACCGGGCCAGTTGCTGCTGGTCGCCGTGGCCGGCGTCGGAGTAGCCTCCCTGCTGTCTGCCTGCAACCAGTTGACCGGCACCCTGACCGTGGATTTTGTCTACATCACCAGCGCCAAGGCCGCCGGTGCTAATAGCTATGGCGAGGTGGACGTGTTCGAGGTGAACTCGGAATCCGGGAAGATGCGCCAGATTCCCACCTCCCCGTTCCCGTCCGGCGGTCGCAACCCGGTTGCCGAGGCCGTTTCCACCGACCACAACAACCTTTACGTGGTGAATCGCGACGACAATACCATCGTTCAGTTCGCAATCGGAAACGACGGCAAGGTCTATCCCAACCAGACGGTCAATACGCCAGGCATCTTCCCCCTGGCCACTGCCGTATCCGGCACCATGCTGTTTGTGGCGGACACCTATCAGCCGCTGCCGACCTGCTCCCCTGCCGCCCCGTGCCCCGGCTCGGTTGCCGCCTATCCCATCGCCACCTCGGCCACTACGTGCACGAGTTCGGGCGGCGGCGCCATCGGTGTCGGGGGCCTGTGCCCGCCCGTCGCCAACCCCGCCTTGAGCACCAACTACTGGCCGTTGACTCTGCCCGCCAGTCCCACGGATGTGATCGCTCCAACCGCAATCACGGCTTCGGGTTCGGAGCTTTTCGTAGCCACGGTTGATTCCACGACGTCCACCGGCTATGTATTCACCTTTTCCATCGCCAATGGAACCCTTGCTCCCCTCAATGGCGGAGTTCCCGTCGTCGCCGGAGTGCAGCCGTCGGCAATCGCCATCGACCCGTCCGGAAGCTATCTCTACGTGACCGATGCCGCCAGCAACAACATTCAGTCCTGGTCCGTCTCCTCAGGCGCGCTCACTTCTCTCGGCGCATTTGCCGCCGGCAACGGCCCTTCCGCCATCGTGATCGACGCAACCGGTAAGTTCGCTTACGTCGCCAACGCCCAGGACTCCAACGTGATTCCTTACACGATCAGCAGCGGCGCTCTTAGCCGGGTCCTGCAAAACGGCGCGCCGGTCGCGTATGCCACCGACACCCAGCCGGTCGCCATCGGCATCGACCCCGCGATGAACCAGTACCTTTACACGGCGAATTTCCTCTCCAACACGGTGTCCGGTTTCGAGCTGACCACCAGCGGAGCGCTCCTGAACTCGCAGAGCTCTCCCTATACGGCCAACGTCAATCCCACCGCGATAGCGGCGATCCCGCATGGCACGGTGACCAAGTAGCGGCGAAGCAACGATTTCAGCGCTCCCGGCCGCTCGTCGGATCGGGGCGCAACCAGTAGCGGTCCCCCATAACGGGCTTTTACAATATGGGGAAAATCAACCAGGATTCTACGGGCTTGTTATTCGATTGCCCTCGACGAAGGAAGCGCATGAAGTTCAACAAATTGAGCCAGCTGTTTCTGGCCACCGGGACCGGCCTCATTGTGGCCACTCTTCTATCGGCCTGCCAGCTGGTGACCATCGACTACCTCTATGTGGCTGGCAACGATCCCAAGACCGCCAGCGGGGGCATCCAGGTGTTTGCCGTCGATTCCCAGTCCGGCGCCATCCGCTTCGCCGCCGGCACTTCGAACAGCACCTCCATCGCCACGGGCGGCAACTCCCCCGTCGCGATGGCCAGCACCTCGGATTACGCCAACCTCTATGTGGCGAACTCTGACAACGACTCCATCGTTCACTTCACCATCGCGACCGACGGCACCCTGACCAAAAAGGATTCCGTCACCCTGAGCGCCCCGCCCGTTTCCATCGCGGTAAACCAGGCCAACTCTCTCCTGTTCGTGGTTTCGGGCACCACCACGGCAACCTTGTCGGCGTACCCTCTGTCCTCCGGCGCAATCGGCGCCGTGGCCTCTCAGCAGAGCCTCGCGATCCCCGGCTTTTCGAGTGATACAACCGTCCCCACCGGCGTCATCGCGCTGCCCAATAACGGCGCGGTTTACGCCACGGTTTACGATCAATCCGCTTACAACCCCGGCGGCGCCACTTCCAGCACTGCTAACCCCGGCTGGATCTTCGGCTTCAGCGTTGGTTCGGGCGGTGCATTGACGGCCACCGCCGACAGCCCCTATCGCGCCGGCGTCAAGCCCAGTTCCCTCGTTGCGGATCCCACCAACCGGTTTGTCTACGTGACCGACTTTGCGTCGAATCAGCTAATCGGCTACGGCATCAGTTCTTCCGACGAACTCAGCTTCCTCATCAGCGGCCCCTACAAAACGGGCAACGAGCCAACGTCCATCACCATCGACCCCCGCGGCCGATTCCTCTACGCCGCCAACGCCCTCGATTCCACGGTGAGTGCTTACGCCATCGACCTGGCCACCGGCATTCCCTCCCTCGCCATCAACACCACCGGCAGCCAGACCAACAATACCGATACGCAGCCAGTGTCCATCGTGGTCGATCCCGCGCTCGGCCGCTTCGTGTTCACCGCGAATTTCCTCGGCAACTCGCTCTCCGGTTTCCGTCTCAATCCCAACACCGGTACGCTGGCTCAGACCCAGGCCACGCCATACCCCTCTCTGAACCACCCAACCGCGGTCGCCTGCATCCCCCACGGCAACCACTCCCTCGAAACCACCACACCCTAGTTTTCGAGCTCCGTTTTCGAGCATCGTTCCGCAAAAAGCCCAGCCGCGCGGCTGGGCTTTTCATTCAACGACCGTGGCATCGCCCTCACGCGAAGAACGACAAAATCTTCGTAATCCCCGCAACCAGCGTCGATGCCGTCCCAATGTTCTTCGTAATCTTGTTCACTTCATCCTTGATCTTCCCCAGCGCCACGTTGGTCGCGTCGATCTGCGGCTTCAGCGCAATATACTGGTCGGTCAGCGACGCCACCTGCTGCTCATCGAGCGTCGTGATGATCTCCCCGATCGACTGCTCCACACCGTAGATCAGGTCTTTGTCTTCAATGGTGCTGGCTTCCCAGTATGCGTTGCTCAAAAGATCCAGCACCTGCTTGTAACTGGCGATCAAGTCGCTGGTCTGCAGGGCTGAGGGCAATGAGTTCGAGGCCACCGGCATATCCTCCGCTGCGATTCTACGGGTTTTGCGTTAACAGCGATTTGTAAAACGTTGACAGGTTCTTTCCCGCCTCTGACAACTCGGCAATTGCCTGCTTCAGCGAGCCGGGATTGTTGCCCTGGACCGCGGCTGCGAGCGCCTGGTGCGTCAACCTGAGCTTTACAACCGCGTTGTTCAAACCGTCCAGCATGCGGTCGTTCGCCTTCTGGGCGCGCACAACCGCCATCAGCTTCTCCACTTCGTTGCGCTTCTCCACCGCGTCCAGCTTGTTGTGCAGCACAAACTGGTTCTCCGTGAGCAGCAGCGAGGTGTAGTCGCCATCCGACTGCGTCTTCATCACCGCAATGTCGGACTCGAGCAGCCCGCACAGCGCCTTCACATGATCGTTCATCTGCCCGGTCACCGCCGGCAGCGATTTCTTGATCGTGCGGTTCTGCAGATACTCGCCCAGTGCCTTCATCGCGGTGCTGACTCCCGCCGCCGCGGTGTCTGAGATTGCCGGCACGCCAGGAAAAGTCGTGTTCAACTGCGTGCTCAATCCCTGCAGGTTCGTTCCTACCCCGCTGGCCGCCGCATCCAGCGCATCCGAGTCTTCCTTGGAAGGTTTGCCCGTCAACAGCACCAGGCTGTCCGCATACGCCTTCAGCCCATCCAGCACGTTGATGCGCGCCGCCAGCTGGTCCGGCGTAAACAGCGGCTTGAACTCCTTGTGCGGGTCGAATTGAACATCGTGATCCGCCCCATAGTCGTAGGAGTAGACCGCCGCCTCCATTTGTTCGCGCTCCCGCAGATCGTTGGCGGCGCGGTACGCATCCTCGGAGTTGTCGATCACCAGGTTGGTGGCGGAAGAAAACGCTGCGGCGTGTTTCGCCATGGGCGTAAGCGAACATCCAGCCAGCAACGCGCAAACCATCGCACCGGCAAACGACTGCGGCAGATAGAGTGTCCTGGCAGTCCTCAACACGCGGGATCGTGCAACCATGCGGGGGAGCATGGCTGACTTTGTACCGTCACCCCCGCTGTTGTCAACAGGACAATTGACCCCTCGCCACGATTAGTTGTTATTCTCTTGCCAATAACTTCCGCAGGTGTAGACTTACCCCACATCCGGGCCCCGCAAGCGCAAATCCTTCTATGTTCACAAGAGGTACGCCATGTCAAAACGCATCGTGTTTTGTGCCGACGGAACCTGGCAGGCTCCGCTGAATAACACCAACGTCTATCGCCTTTACAAAGCATTGACGGTCACTGCCGACCAGGTGACTTACTACGACGACGGTGTAGGCGCCGATGCGACCGGATTGAATCGCGTCCTTCAAGGCGCGTTCGGCGAGGGCCTTCTCCAGAAGATTCAGGACGGCTACACCAAGATCGCGCATGTCTACGAAGCGGGTGATGATATCTTCCTGTTCGGCTTCAGCCGAGGCGCCTACACAGCGCGCTGCCTGGCAGGCATGATCGCCACCTGCGGCCTTCCCAGCGGGTCCTTTACGGATGACTGCGTGGCCAAGGCGTTTTCCGCCTACCGCGATCCGGATAACCGCGCGACCATCCTCGCCAGTCTTGGCACCTGCGGACTCGCCGACGCCTCCTTACGCATGGTGGGCGTGTGGGACACCGTCGGCTCCCTCGGCATCCCCGCCATCTTTGGAGCCGTGGACCAAAAGCAATACGGTTTCCTCGATACCGGGCTGCATCCGGACGTAAAGAACGCCTACCATGCTCTCGCCATCGACGAGGTTCGCGACCAATTCCCGGCCACGCTGTGGAGCGGCGATCCCGCACCCGGCCAGACCATCGAACAGGTCTGGTTCAGCGGCTGCCATAGCGACATCGGCGGTGGCACTCCGCCGGGCGCCGGCGTTGACGGCAACTCCCGCCTCTGCGATATCACCCTGGGCTGGATGATGGCCAAGGGCCAGGCTCTCGGACTGACCTTCGACCCCACCGTGTACGCGCAATTCCAGAACCTGCCGCAGGATGTCGCCCTCGATAAACTCAACCAAAGCTGGGCTCCGCAAGATGGTCCGCAGCACCTCCGCGACGTCGATCCCAAATCTCACATCTCCAACAGCGTCGCCCTTCGCCTGCAATACGCTCTTGGCGATTACGCGCCCGGCAATCTCAAATTCGACACCAGCGGCGCCCTTTTCGATAGTTACATCCAGATCGCCCTGATCGACGCCGGCGCGGCCGTATCCAGCTCATAGACCCTGGGCGTCGGGTCCCTTCCCCGGCCCCTGGCTTTGCGCGGGTTTGGACTCACTGGTGTCCGTCGCCGTATCGCCAAAGTCCTGGGCGCCGTAGTCATAGTCTCGGCCGCCGTCGTAGTCTTGCTTCTCCATCGGCGTCCTGGCGCGTTGTTCTTCGTTGATCTCCCAACCCTGCTCGCGGGCGTACTCGCTCGCCAGCCCGCCGGTGCGCGGCGTGAATCCTGACGGCTCCCGCTTCTCGCGCTTCTTTTCGTCCGTCATCGCCTTTTCCTCCGTGAAAATCTGATGGACGACTTGTTCGGCAAGGATGCCCCGCAATTTAAACCCCGCTCTCCGCGGTCGTCCTTGCGGCGGGGCAACCGCCTCGAGGCAAGGCGCTTCCGACTCCTCGAAAGGAATAATTAATGACCAGGAAGTCGCAACCCCGCACCAGCGCAAACCAGACCGAAGCCCAGCAATCAGACACGCATTCAGGCACCCGGACCATCGATCCGGCAAAACATCACGTCGGCCGGACACTCGAGTCGGATCCCGAATATAACGATCAACCCGGCCGCGAACTCGCGCCCCAGGCCGGACTCATCGATCCTCATGGCAACGACTTGACCGCCAGCCCCGATCTGCGTGACGCGACCCAGCGAGTAAGAGATGAATACGGGTCGCAGGAGCCCTTGAAAACCCGGCTGCCCGGCGACACCAGCTCCGACCCCCACACCGACTTGGGTGCCGACAATGCCACCGTCGTGCAGCGTCGCGGGGAATCAAAAACAAACGCAAAAACCCGTCGCGCCTGAGGACGAAACCCTTATGCCAGGAGATCCGGAATCGATATGTTGCAAGTATCAATTCCTGTTATCCATATTTCCGACGTCTCAATAAGGGGGTGGATCAATACATGGGGAATATCGATCCGGTGCATCGATACTTCCCGTGTATGAATCAATCACGACGCTAGAGCAGCTTTCCTGAAGCGAGTTCCCGAATCAACCCGCGGTCCGCGGGGAGGAAGTCGTAGGACGGAAGCTCCTCGAGACGCGTCCAGCGCAATTGAGCAAAGATGCGGTTTTCCAGCTCCCCGGAAAACTCCCGCACGGCGAAAAACTGCAGGTCCACCGCGCCGCCGTGCCGATAGTTGTGACGAATCCTCGTCACCAGCGGCCCCACTTTCGCCTGGATCCCCAGTTCCTCATCCAGTTCGCGCGCCAGTGCCTCTTCCGCGCTCTCGCCGGCCTCAATCTTTCCCCCGGGAAACTCCCATTGCAGCGCCATCGGCTGGTCCGGTCGCCGCTGGCAGATCAAAACTTCGCCGCCACGCACGATCAACCCCGCCGCGACAAACCGCAGCGCGGGGCCTGCCGGCTTTGGATCGACTTCATGCTGCTGGTTTTCCACGCCTTTAGTTTACCCGCCAGGGGTTGGAAGAGGAACCTGGCCGCCCTGCCTGCTCTTGGCGAACTGAGTACCCCGCACGGTCCTCATCTCGACGAAAATAAAACTACTTGACGGTGTCGCTCGACATTCCCTCGGCGCCCGCGGGCCGGAACCAGCGCCACCCGTTGCGGGCCGCCGCCTGCAGCAGCGCCGGCGACGGATTGATGACGAACGCGTTCGCCGCAATCTCCAGCATCGCGAGGTCGTGGATCGAGTTCCCAAAGACCGCGTCGGGCCGATCGAGCCCCACCCGCCGAAGCGCGGTGGCCTTGCCCTCGTCGGTCGGCACATCCACCAGCGTGGTGGTGATGGTGCCGGCCACAACCGCTGCCTCGGCCGCGAGCACGCGGGACTCGGGTATCTCAAACGGCCGCACGCCCTCGTGAATCACCCACTTGTTGGTCGAGCTTACGGCCCACAACTCCGTGCCTGAGGCCCGCAACGCCGCCACCAGTCGCGCAATCTCCGGGAATACCCGCGGGGTCACAAACTCGCTCACGTACCTGGCCGCCGCTTCCCGCAGTTCCGTTTCCCGAAGCCCAGCGTAAATCTGCACCATTTCGCCGCAGATTTGGACCTCGCTCACCGTTCCGGCGCGGTACGCGCGGTGGCGGGTGTCGATCCAGTCGCTGGTCGATCGCGATACCAGCCCCTGCTCCAGCGACCACGTCAAGAATCCCAACCCCGCATCGCCGTCCCACAGCGTGCCGTCACAATCGAACACCGCGACCTGCGGCTTCAATTCCAGAACCTTCTGCTGCAATTCCTCGGCCGTCAGCTGGGCCGTATCAAACTCTGTCGTCGTCAAGCGCTCTTCGTTCCTCTTCGGGGAATGCATCTCCTTCTATTCTCTTCCATAGCCTCGAGTTTTGCACGTCAAAGCACCGTAAATCCATTGTCTGCAACGCCAACACCGGCCAAGTTTCGTGCCCTCCTGAAGCTTGCTCGCCCGCCGGGCCGCCTTCTCGGCCGTGCTGTATCCTGATGCTTCACGCCACCAGGAGTCCCATGCGTTCTCGAATGTTTATTCTCACTCTGGCTGTATCGGCAATTTTCGGCACGGGTACCGTTTCAGGGGCCCAGGTTCCGGCCGCCCCTGCATTCACCAGCGCCAGCACCATCCCCGCGGCCCAGCAGATTCAACCCGAGGAACTCAAAAAGCTGCTTTCTGCGGGCGCGGGCGCCCCACTTGTCATCCAGGTCGGATCGCGCGTGTTCTACCAGGAAGCCCACATCCCGGGCGCCAAGTTCGCCGGACCCGGCTCGCAACCCGCGGGAATTAAAGCCCTTGAGACCACTGTCGCCGCAGTCCCCAAGGACAAATTCATCGTCCTTTACTGCGGCTGTTGCCCCTGGGACCGCTGTCCCAACGTGGGCCCCGCTTTTGCCCGCCTCCACGACCTGGGCTACACCAACGTGAAGGTCCTCTACCTCGAACATAACTTCGGAGACGACTGGGTCAGGAAGGGTTACCCGAAGGGGCAGTAACGAGTGAGAGGTCCCCGCCAATTCCCTTCCCGAGCCATCCCCCTGCTTGCGGCAACGCTTTTCTGGGCATCCAGTCTTGTTTCGCCGGCAGCGGCCCGCCCGCTGTTGCACAAGCCGGCTCCGCCCCTTGTCCGCAACGACCTCCAGGGCCATCCCGTCGATCTCACTGCCCTCCGTGGACACGTCGTCCTGGTCAGCTTCTGGGCCACGTGGTGCGCCCCGTGCCAGGTTGAAATGCCTCGATTCGTCGATTGGCAGACACGCTTTGGCTCCCAAGGCCTCCAGATCATCGGCGTCTCCCTGGACGACGAGGAAGCGCCGGTGCGCGCCCTCACCGCGCAGCGCGGGGTCAACTACCCCATCGTTATGGGGGATGCGAAGCTGGCCAACTCCTGGGGCGGTATACTCGGCCTTCCCGTCACCTTTCTCATCGACCGCCAGGGCCGCGTGGCCGCGCGCTTCAAAGGCGAAGCCGATCTGACCGTTATGGAACGTACTCTTCGCCATCTTCTCGACGCAAAGAGATAGAAAGATGGTCGGCCCAGGAAACGATTTTGCACCATCTTCAGGTCAGAATGCCTGGCAAGATGTATTGGCGGACTTGATTCCGTGATGAACGAGGTACGGTAATGTCTTGCCGCAGAGACGCTTCTGCCGGGGCGCGCCGATAATCGGGGTTGTGAGCACGACCCCCAATCTTGCGCTGCTGAAGGACTACCAAATCTATTTGCGCGTGGAAAAGGGCCTGCGTCCTCTTACTTGCGAAGCGTATCTCTCCGACCTCCGAACCTTCGCTGAATTCGTCGAACAGCACCATGGCGTCCTGGAGAGCGCAACCCAGGAGGACGTAGCCGGCTTTCTCGAGCATCTCCGGGCGCACGGCATCGAATCCCGCTCCGCGGCGCGGAAATTAAGCTGCCTGCGCGGCTTTTACAAGTGGCTGCTCCTCGATCGCCGCATTCATCACGACCCTACCCTCAACATCGAATCTCCCAAGGCCTGGAAGGTACTTCCCAAATCACTGGCCGAGCCGGAGATCAACGAGATGCTGGAGCGCGCCGCGATGGCCGCCTCGCACCCCAAAGCCCGAGGCACCGCGCTTCGCGACCGCGCCATCCTGGAATTGCTTTACGCCGGGGGCCTCCGCGTCTCCGAGTTGATTGCCCTATCCACCAGTGACCTGGCCCTCGATACCGGGCGGGTGCAGGTGCGAGGCAAGGGCGACAAGGAGCGCATCGTCCCTCTGGGTAGGACGGCGATTGAAGCGCTCGAAACTTACCTCGCGGAAGGACGGCCGCACCTGGCCCGCATCGGAACGACGCGCAACACCGCTCGCACCGACGGCGCGCGCCTGTTTCTTTCGCTGCGCGGCATGCCGCTCACGCGCCAGTGGGTATGGTCGCTGGTGAAGATGGCTGACAGTTCCGCCAGCCCCCACATGCTGCGTCACAGTTGCGCGACCCACATGGTGGAGCACGGCGCGGACTTGCGCAGCGTGCAAACGCTGCTCGGCCACGCCGACATCGCGACCACCCAGGTGTATACCCACCTGGCGTTGGGCCGCCTCAAGGCCGTGCACCGGATGCATCATCCCCGCGCTACGCGCCGCGATGCCGACAACGCACCCGAGCAAGCCTCCGACACGGCGCCCGACCCGCTCGACAACCCCATTGAGGAGTCGGCATGAGCAGCGAAGCAGCGATCCCGCCGGTTCCACCTTCGCTTCTCCAGACACTGGTCACCGATTACCTGCGCGTCCTTGCCAACGAACGAGGCGCCTCGGCCCACACCCTGCGCGCCTACGAACGGGAGCTCACCAACTTCGCCGACTACATTCACGCCGCGTTCGGTCCGGCGCAAACTGCCGATCGCATCGAGCACACCCACATTCGCGCTTACCTGGCGACTTTGTATGATCGCGGACTGTCCAAAGCCTCCGCGGCCCGCGCCCTTGCCTCCATCCGCAGTTGGTTCAAGTGGCTGGCGCGCACCCACCGCGTGGAGCAGAACGCCGCCTCTCTGGTTTCAACGCCGCGCCTGCCCAAGCATCTTCCGCGCGTCCCGTCCATCGAGCAGATGAACCAGGTAGTCGACACGGTCGACGACGACGCTGCGGCGTGGCCCTCGCGCGACCGCGCCATCCTGGAACTGCTTTACGGGTGCGGCATGCGCAACGCCGAGCTCACCGCGCTCAACCTCAGAGACATCCACTGGGCCAACGAAGCGATCCTGGTTCGCGGCAAAGGCCAGAAGCAGCGCTACGTCCCGCTGGGGGATGCCGCCGCCGAAGCCCTGCGCGCGTATCTCGCCGATCGCTCGGCGCGGCTCGCGGCCGCGACTTCACGCGCCTCAACCCCTGCACTCTTTCTCAATGTTTATTTGCGCGGCTTGTCGAAACCCGGCGGCGAGGCGCGCCTTACCACCCGCAGCGTCGGCCGCATCGTCAAGCGGCTCGCCATCCAGCGCGGCCTGCCTTCGGACGTCCATCCGCACACGCTCCGACACGCCTTCGGAACTCATCTGTTAGAAGAAGGCGCCGATCTTCGCGCCATCCAGGAGTTGCTCGGCCACGAGCGTCTCTCCACCACGCAGCGGTATACCCAACTGACCACGACCCAGCTCACGCAGGTCTACGACCGCACGCACCCCCGGGCTAAATAGGGCCCTCCGCTAAGCCTTGACCCGCTTTCCCGTCAACACGCCTTGAAGCTCCCGCGCAAACGCCGCTACGATCTCGTCCTTCATCGCGCGCCGGAGCATTGCCTTGCCCTTTAGATACCGCTCCATATTCAGAACCGCATCGCCGTGCCGGCCGCGCTGCCCTTTCACACGAAAGCTGGCGCACTCAATCAAGGTCGCCCCGCGATTTCGCCGCGCGCGGTCGATGGCCTCATGCGCGACGCGATACACCGCCACCGCATCGTAACCGTCCACCGCAATGCGCGGCAGTTCCGTACCCGGCGCCAATTGCTTCTCGCGCGCGCCTTTCCCACTTTCGCCCGCCGGACACACCATGATCAGCGGCAGCGTGTGTTCGCGCGCCATCTCCAACGTATCCCGCCACAACGTCTCGTCCGCATCGCGCCAGAAGGCCACCGATACCCGGCCATTTTTTTTCGTGCGATTCGCCAGCGCCGCGCCCACAGCATGCAGAAGCATATTTCCGGCCTCGCCTCGATGGTCTGCGCGCTCCCGCACAATCGCAGCAGCCTTTTCGCCGCGCAACAGGCGTACCAGCGGAATCTCCTCCGCCGCGGTTACGACATCGTCAGCACGCAAATCCATCAGCACCGACGCAACTGCCCCCTTCACCGCAGCCCAACCCTCCTCGCGCCGTCCGCCGGAACGCCCCAGGCGCTCCTCCAGCATCCGGCCTTTCAACAGGTTCGCGTAGAGCGCCTCCAGCGTCGCCGGCGGGATTAGAGAAAACTCAGTCTTCTCCCCCGGCGCGGCCTGCGCACCACTTGCCTCACGACTCATTTTCATTTGGATGGAACCCTCGATCTCTGCGATTGTAAATGCACAAAACCCTCATGCCACTTCCATTGACAACGCTATTTGTCGAGGCATAATCTCCAACCGCGTCGGCACCTTGACACCCGCGCCGCCGGCTCTTCCCAGACCCGCCGGCTTTCTCTCAGGGAGGTCCTTTCGATGAAACCCGGATTGAAGCGTCGATTCCCGGCGTTATTCGCCATCGCACTGCTTTGCGCGAGCCTTGCCGCTGCGAAGCCCAAAAAGCTCCAGGTTCCGGATGTCTTCCAGACCGCGCATAGCGTGTATGTGGAATCCACCGACGGCGAAATTTCGAAGCCCGGCCTCAGCGAGGCCGATCGCGACGCCATCCTGCAGGTGCAGGAAGGTATCCGCGAGTGGAACCGTTACGTGCTTGCCCCCAGCCGCGACAAGGCCGATCTCGTCATCGTGGTGCGCAAGGGTCACAACGTCGGCGACCAGGACCACCTCGGGCTCGGACTTCATCCCGCCCTGCCGCAGCCCGGACCGGTACAGCCCGGCCAGGAGCACACCATGCAGGCCCACCCGACAGACCAGAACGCATCCGTGGGCACCGGCGGTGACGATATCGCCATGCAGGACCTGCTGCGCGTCTACACCCTGAATGAAAAAGGAAAGCTGAAAGGACCCGTGTGGGCGCGCGAGATGGACAACGGACTGAGCGGCCCTACGGTCCGCCTGCTCATGGACCTGAAGGCCGCTGTCGAAATCACGTACCCACGCGAGACCGCATCGCAGCCGGCGCCCGCGCAGTAAGTCTCGCCGTCAATCACGGCGCATACCGTCATCTCGCCTTTTCCGGAAGGAATAATCGACGCCGAACAGAAATGCCTCTAAGAGGAAACAGATCAGAAAGGATCATGGGCTCAATGGGACGCGACCACAACGTCATTGGCGCGCTCGGGCGGAGTCACTTCGAGACGAGTGATACGCCCATTCTCCACATGTCCTTCGATCACCGTGCGGTACGGAGCATGCAACTTGAAATCCGCAGCCCAGGCCTTCGGCCAGGCGGGCAAGAGCTGGATCCGGCGGCCATCGGTTTGCATCATCATTAATTGCAGCGTCATCATTCCAGTGCCGCCGTTATCGAGGTCGGGAATCCAATCACCTCCTGCCCTCCAAAACCACATGAAATGCTGGTCGCCATAATCGGTAAACTCGTCGACTGCCGCTCTCTGCGCTACAGCGGCCAATCCGAGAACTGCGGCCTGAGGTCCATCCTGCCCCCAGCAGGTGTCTTGCGGGAACTTCCGTGCCGCAAAGGTATCCTGAGCCAACTTGAGATCCGATTTGCCCACGCCATACAAGCGATACGGGAATGCTACGTAAAGCTCGGGATTCTCCGCATTCTTCGGGCTGCCGTAGACAGCGGCAGGCAGAATTACCGGCGTGCCATCCGGATCACCTTTGCCCAAGGGCGGCGTCTTGCCATTCGCAGTTGTACCGGCTAGGAATCGGCGGCAGAACATCGAGCGTCTTCGTCCAGAGAGCTCTCTGTTCCGATGAAGCCAAACTGGCCGGCAACGCCAATAACCGCGTAATATCCGAGCGCAATCCCGCTATATCGGGAGTTGGATTTGCGGCATCGAGCTGATAAGTCTCAAGCGATTGTGTTGGAGCAATGTAGATTTTTCCGTCTGTGCCCCGCGGCCAGTGTTGCGCATAAAAGGTCACAACGGCATTGGCAAGCGGAAGAACCTGATCACGCGCGAAATCCTGGTCCTGGGTCACATCATAAGCATCCAGCATCTCGGCAATCACTTCCAGAGAGCCTTGGATGTGATACCGCTGCCAGCGGCTCTCCATCTCGATCGTCGGATTACTCCACCCGAAATCGTTGAGGTTGGGAAGACCCCAGAAGTACATAGTTTCCGGAAACAGGGCTCCGCCATGATGAAAGTACAAGCGGGCGCGATCTTCGGCCATGGGCAATGCGTTGAGATAAAGTTGGAACCAAGGCTGCAACAAGTCAAAGTCGCCGGTCGCCACCAGCGGCCAATACAGCAAACGATTGTTTTGATTCCAGTAGGAATTTCCCCACTCGCGGAAATCCGGATTGTGATTGGGTCGAGTCGAGTCCTGTGTTTCTGTGATATCGTGCCCGACTGTAAACAGTCCCCCATTGAACTTGGCAGGGAAGGCGCCGCGCGAAGACGTTGCCATCATGTATCGCTGCATTACGTAGCCCTGAGTCACCTTCGCCGCATCCTCGGACCCGGTGACGCGAATCCAACTTCGATTCCAGAACTCCTGCCACCACTGCCGATGAGCCGATTGAGCAGAGGAGAGAGGAATGCGGTTCGTCCTAGCTGCTAATTGCTTGAGATCCGATTCAAAGCTCGCTGGATCGGCAACCTCGGTTTCGGTCAGCACCACCAGGTTCACGCGAGGATTGAAGGATGGCGTTACGGAGCGCATCATTCGGTCATCCACCCGCACCAGACCCGGTCCCGAAATCATAGCGCCGAAGCACCGATGAAGCAGCGGGTCTGCGTGCCGGCTCGAAATGGAGTCGAGGTGTTCCTGCTGGAGCACGAGAGGAAAAATACTAGAGCGATTGTAGTGATACCAGAGAATCGAATCTCGACGGGCGGGTCCGCCCGCTATCGTGTCCGCCTCGAAGTCCATCGGAACTGGATGATCGCCAAACTCAAATAGACCTCCCCGCTCCGGCGACGGCGCACTGTAAGGATGCGTTTGGGTGCGCCATAGCTCCAGTTTTGCCTGTAACGTTGCCGGCTGCTTCAACTCGGCTTCCACACGCAGAACCGGATGATTGGCGTCAATCCAGACGCGCACAACATCCTTTCCGTTTCGAATCTCGATCTGTTCGTCTTCCAGCCGCAACCTCTGTACATAGTGCCTTGCGCCGGCCCAGGGATTTGGTGTCAGCCGAATGCGCACTCGCCCAAGCTTCACGAGTTTTCCCATCCCGGTCCAGGCGTCTGACTTCGCCACGAGCAAGAGCAGATCACCATTCTTCTCGGTCCACACGTTGGCCGCCAGATCGCCGTTTCCTATGGGCATCGAGTCGTTTTCGTCTTGTCCCAAAGCTGTCCAGGTCACGTCTTCTGCAGATACATGGGAATTGTCGTGGACAAGTGCTCGGGCAGACCCGAAACAGACAATCACGACAACCAATGTGAACCAATTGGCAAATTTCACGAAAGTTATCTCCTCGCAAATCCATGAGCAGCTCAGTCCCCAAACGGCTGCAATCATCTGGGGAAAGGTCCGAAACCGAAGAGCGGCCTCTCGCTTGAAAACAATGCTTTCCTTGTCCTTACCGGTGCTATCGCCCGACCGCGTCCGAACCTGTGGCATCGCTCAATGACGGCGGCGCGTTCTCCGGGAGGCTGGCCCATTCCAGGTTTGGCCGATCCGCCATTTCCAATACCAGTGTTCCGCCATTTGCGATCTCCGATTGCGAGAACCAGGCCCGATCGAGCGGCTTTCCGTTGAGCTGTGCAGATTGGATGTACTTGTTGCGTTCCGAAACGTGATTGGCGATGACCGTGAATTCCTTTCCATTGCCAAGCAGGACAGTGGTCTTTGTGAAGATCGGACTGCCAATTTCGTATACCGGGCTTCCTGGGCACACCGGATAGAAACCGATGGCGCTCAGGACGTACCACGAGGACGTGGCACCGCCATCATCATCGCCGGGGATTCCGAGCGGTCCATCGCCATACCAGACGTCCATGAGTTGCCGCACCCGTTTCTGCGTCTTCCATGGCTGCCCCGAGAAGTCATACAGATAAGGGACATGGAAGCTCGGCTCATTCCCCTGTGCGTAAAGTCCGACAAGACCGGTCGCATCCGGGAACTGGCCGAGGAACTGAAACTTCGATGTTCCATATTGTTCGACGAAGAGCTGATCGAGCCTGGCATTGAACGCCTCCCGGCCGCCCATCAATCTGATAAGTCCAGCGACATCATGCTGCACATGGAACGTATAGGTCCACGCGTCCATTTCCGTGAAATAATCTCGTCCTCCCTGCCCGCCTCCGAGCTTCGGATCGAAGTTTGCAACCCATTTCCCATCGGCACTCTTAGGAGCCATGAAGCCAATCTCTGGATTGAACACGTTTTGATAATTGTGCGCGAGACTGGAAAAATGAGCAGCGTCATCAACCTTGCCTAAAGCCTTGGCGAGCTGCGCGACGCACCAGTCATCGTAGCTGTTCTCGAGCGTGACTGAAACCGCTTGGCGCCGCTCTCCGGTCACTTCAGGAACGCTTTCTTGCTCTCCGGCAGCCAATGCGGGAAAGAACCCCTTCTCGAAGTAAACGCGATCCAGACTGGTCAACGGCCCGCGACTCCAGGGAAGCAATGTCGCTTCTGTCGCATTTTTGCGCATGGCAGCATACGCTTCTTCGACATCGAAATCACGATATCCTTTCTCATATGCGTCCAGAATGAAGGCGGCGGCGTGATGGCCGATCATGACTGCTTGCTCGCCTGCGCCGGAGGGAAAGGACGGCAGCCAGCCGCTTTGCTCATACATCCGCAGATAGGAGTGGATCATGTCCTCCTGGCGCCGAGGCTCCAACAACAACTGCAGAGGATGCAGGGAACGATAAGTGTCCCACAGACCGTCATCGATATAGAAGTCATGACCGTCTGCATTGTGGACTGCGTGGTCGTAGCCGCTGAAGTACTTTCCATCCTCGGTGATATCGGTCATGCGTTGGAGGGACCGGTAAAGCGCGGTATAAAAGATCGTGCGCTGCCGCTCGGTTCCTCCGACAACTTGAATTCCACAGAGACTTCGATTCCAGACTTCCCTGGTTTCTGACTTTACCTGTTCGAATTTCCAGCCGGGAATCTCGCGCTGTAGATTGCGTCGAGCCTGCTCCGCGCTGATAAACGACCAGCCGACCTTGACTTCAATCGAATCGCCGGGCGAGGACTCGAAATCGCTGACAAACCCGATTCGCTCGCCTTTCTGCCTCGCATCCTTCGATAGCTGGTCACCGCTCCATGTCTGATAGGAGGTAAACGGGTGCGAAAACTCAGCGTAAAAATACTCCCGCGTCTGCTTGCTGGCATCTACAACCTTAGCGACAATGCCATCGTTTTGCTGACTTCCCTGCACCGCGCGATCTGAGACGACAGCCAATTCTGGAACTTCTTTCAAACTGAGGGCCAAGTGAGCATGAGCACTGGCTGGAAATGTGAATCGATAATACGCGGCCTGATCGGTCGCAGTCGCTTCCGCGCGTATTCCCCATGTCTGCAGGTCGGCTTCGTAATAGTAAGGGGTCGCGAGTTCGAAATCATGATCGAAGTCCGAAGCGTAATCGGCAGCATTTGTACCCGCTTTGCCCACCGAGGCCATCAGCAAAGCAGGCCCGGCAGGGAAGCCATATATTTTATCCGCTAGATAGCGATCGGCAATGCCGGGCGTGGTGACGGGAGCAACGCGCGCCATCCCATGCGGCCGCTGCACATAAGGAATTGTGGCCGTCAACAGTTGCCCGATTGTCCCAATATTGGGTGAAACGTAATCAACCGGTTCTTTTTGGCTTTGCCCGAAGGCAGTCAACACGCCACCCAAGATGATCATGGCGGTGGCAGAACATTTCTCTCGGTTTGTCATGTGTCTCTCAACTCATCGCAGCTGATCATCCTGATTCAGCTGTCGGTGGTTTTCGCTATGGATTCAGGTGGAACTGAGTTGTGAGCGAGGCCTCAGAAGATGCGCCCACCCACACGGTATAGTCGCCAGGCTCGACTGCCCAGCGCTTCTCGGGAGTCCACACCGCAAGTTGATCCTGCCTGACGTGGAACTTGATCGTCTGAGTTTCACCTGGCCGAAGATGAATCCGGGTGAAGCCCTGCAATGACCGGTCTGGGGTCTCAACACTCCCCGTATCCTCTCTCATGTAGAGTTGCGCGACCTCGTCGCTCGCCCTATTTCCGGTATTCGTTACGTCGACATCGACTTCGATGGCGCCTTTGCTTCCATTGGGCGGAGTACGAATGGCGAGGTGATCGTAGTGAAACGACGTGTAGCTCAGCCCAAATCCGAATGGGAACAGTGGCTTGCCATCGTCATCAACATACTTATGTACACGCGATGGATCGGAATTGTAGAAATCGGGCAATTGTCCAGTGCTTCGCGGAAATGTGATTGGCAAGCGGCCAGAGGGATCGTTTTCGCCAAAGAGAGTTTCCGCTATGGCTTGACCCCCAAATTCACCCGGATACCACGCCTCAAGAATCGCGGGGACGTGCTTGGCAGCCCAATTGATCGCCAGGGGCCGTCCATTCTCGAGGACCAGCACCACTGGCTTGCCGGTCGCAACAACTGCCTCGAGCAACTGTTCTTGATTGCCAGGCAAGTCCAGATCCGATCGATCAAAGCCTTCACCCGAGATTCCCTGCCACTCGCCCAAACCGAGCACTACGATCTCGCCGCTTTGCGCCGCAGAGACCGCAGCCGGGATATCCTCGCCGTCGTTGAACGTCACGGTTGCATTCGGAAGGAGCTTTCGGATTCCCTCGGAGATGCTGATGTGGAGCCCGTTCGCTTCGTTCTCGTAATCGCCGTATCGAGCGATGTTGCCATTGGGGCCGATCACCGCAATCCTGTGCAGAGAGCGCGAGAGAGGAAGAATGTTGTTCTCATTGCGGAGCAGCGTCATGGCTTGACGCGACGACTCCAGGGAGAGAGCCAGATGCTCAGGGGATCGAGTCACTCTTGGCGTCACATTTGGGTCCACCAGAGGGTGGTCAAAGAGACCAAGCATGAACTTTACGCGCAAAACGGCCGCTACAGCTCGATCCAAATCCCTGGTTGGAAGTGTCTTCTCATGGACGCAATCGATCAGGGCTTTTTGAAAAATGTCATGGTCGAAATCGTAGAACTGCATATCGACGCCGGAACGAATGGCGAGACAAGCAGCATCTTTGGGTGTAGCTGCGACATGGTGAACATCATAGAGACGGCGGATCGCCCCCAGATCGGAAAGAACAAACCCCTGGAAGCCCCACTCCTGGCGCAGAATGTTTTTCAAGAGAAATGGATCGGCAGTAACAGGTACTCCGTCTATCTCGTGGTAGGCCGCCATCGTCGCCATCGCATGGCCTTCCCGGAATGCCGGTTCGAACCCGCGCAACATGGTCATCCGCAGTTCGCGTTCCCCGATATGGACGGGAGATGTGTTTGTTCCGCCTTCTGGCGATCCGTGCGCAGCGAAGTGCTTGGGCTCCGCGACGACAGAATGATCCGTGTCCAAGCTCGGGCCTTGTGCTCCCCGAACATAGGCCAGGCCGAGTTGGCCGGTAAGATAGGGATCTTCGCCGAAGTCTTCCTCGACGCGGCCCCAACGCGGTTCCCTGGCCAGATCCAACACCGGAGCAAGTATCATTCCCACCCCTGTAGAACGTGCCTCAGAGGCAATTGCCGCTCCAGTTCGCTCGGCCAGGTCACGATTCCAGGTGGCGGCCAGACCGATAGGGGCGGGAAAAACCGTGCCAGCATTGAATCCGTGCAGTGCTTCCTCGATAAAAAGCACCGGAATTCCAAGCCGGTTGTGCCCGATCACCCATCGCTGAAGCGCATTTGACTGGTCGGCTGTCGGATAGAGGTCATGTACGGCGCCAACGCCGAGGCTTCCCCACAGGGCTTGAGCTTTGTCGGGCAAGAAGATCGCGTCGGATGCTGCATGAGTGTCATCGGAGTGCTTATCAAACAGATCTCGAGCCCCCGAGTAAAGATCCAGTTGCCGGACCTTCTCTTCCAGCGTCATTCGACCCAGAAGGTCCTCAACACGCTGCTCGATCGGAGCGTCCGATTCTTTGTAGATCGGAATCCCCTTACTGCCAGGATTCTGTTGGGCAGCGCCAATCGCTCCGGCGCCCGATGCGTAGAAGATTGCCAAGCTGCATACAATTGCGCGTCCCAGGGCGCGGCCCATTTGTGTCATGATCAACCTGCAATCTCCTGCTCGACGGCAATCGAAGGCTCGCCACCGAAATAGACCTTACGATCGATAGCCAGCACAATCGAAGCTCCTTTGCGCCGCGGTGCCACACCACCGGCGCTTGCATGAACATTCTGGCGTAAGTGTTTTGACCCAACCCCATCCTGTCCAATCCCCAAGGTCACCTCAACAAATGCTAAGAGCGCGAGAAGAATGGTTCTTTGCATCGGTCCCATGTTTTCGATCGCTCCGCTCAGAGTGCAGCGTTCAGTCCAATCTGCGCGTCTTTGTTTGACGCATTGCGGATCTGGGAAGGGCCCGCAAAAAGGTTTCCCACGATGACGGCACGGTCCACATTGGCTTCAAGAGCAATATGCGGCTTGCTTTGGCGGAATTCACATCCTTTGATCAGAACGCTTCCTGAGCGAGCCTGAATTGCCGCACGATCTGCCCCCCACTCAACAAAGGTGCAATCGCTGAATCCAACTGTGCCGGTGCCCCCAATTTTCGCGATCTGGTTGCACGGTCCCCAAAATGCGCTGTTGCAAAAGCGAACAACGCCGCTGTTCGTATCGGCAACTTCCACCATAGTGGGGTCGTCGCCGTGAAATGAAGTGAATTCGCCATTCGTAATCAGCAGGCCATAAGGGGCGCTCTGCTCCACCAAAACGGCGCGATTGCAATCGTCGGCTCCAATGCCAAGAAAGTTCCCGTTGCATTCGCCAGTGCTGCTGTGCGTAAACTTGTAGCCCACGCGGTAGCCGAAGCAGAAGGTATTCAAGACATATTCCCAATCCGCACGCCCAAAGAGAAAAGCTTCGCCGTTCTCCATCTGCCATCGAAAGACCGCGCCGTGGCTATTCCACCAGGGATTGAAATGAACATTCTCGATGCGCCCGATGTCGTAGATGGCATCGACCCAAATCCCGCGCCTCAGGGGCTGGCCCGAGACGTTCCTGATGATGTGACGTTCATTGCGGCTGGCGTCGATGCCCTGATAGGGATTGAGAAGTTCCAGATCTAAAGCAGCGGGATTTTTTCCCCGCATTGCTATCGCCCATGGATAGGCGATCGGTGCTCCATCAGCGATCTGCTCAGGGTAGTAGATCGTCAACCCGCTCAACGCGCTGTTTGTGTTCAGCGTGATAAAAGGTTCGCCATCCTCCTTGCCGCGACCGGAAGTTACGAGCAGTGCCGTGCCATCTTCACCGGGTTTGGACTGCCCTTGATCGCGAATGCCCGTATGAGAAGGAACGCAAACGAAAGAGCCCCTCAGTGTGACGCCCACGGGGATATTCAACACTCCGCGAAAGAGGTAGCGGCCTGCCGGGGCGTAGACCGAGCCTCCGCCATTGCGATGAACAGTGTCAAGAGCCATTTGAAACGCGGACGTATTATCATTCGTTCCATCTCCGTTCGCGCCGAAGCTCTTCACATTCGCTTCGGGGACAGTTGGCGGCGCATGGCGACTTTCGACGGCAAACCCTGCTTGAGAACTGGCTAAGCCAGCCAGTCCAACCACCGCTCCTGCGCTGAGCAACCTACGTCGCGACGGTGGCGCATTGCTTGGTATGGTTCTCTCTGCAGGGTCATCGCCGCCGATCATCGATTCTCGTCTCCTTTCGGGTCCATCATTTTTCCAGGCACGCGGGACTAACGCTTCGCCGCACAATTCACTTTCCTTCCACCCGCTGCGCAGCGAGGAACTTCGCCATGTGGGCTTTTGCAAGGTCAGGTTGCTTCAAGTTCCGGTATAGACTTACCAGCAGATAGTGAATCTCGGCGTCGCTGGTCCCCACCTCCCGGAGCGTTAAGGCTCGTTCTCCTTCGAGTACCGCATTCTTGAAGTCTCCCTCGTGGTCCAATCCCTTCGCCAATTGGTAATGCGCATCGCGGGAGGCAGGATCCGCCTCGATCGCTCTACGATCCTTGTCGATAGCGTCTTCGGTCCGACCAAGCGAGAGAAGTGACTTCCCATGGACAACGAGAATTTCCGCGTATTGCTGTGGACGGTCTGGAGCAAGGCTCTCCGCCTGCCGATAGAGTTCCAACGCTCTGCTCTCTTCGCCCAGCGCCTCATGGGCCATTGCAAGATAGAACACGGGCAGAGCGCTACTGGGAGAGAGCGATTGGGCTTTCTCAAGCGGCGAAATAGCCAATTTGAAATTGTTTTGCGCGTAGTAAAGCACTCCGAGAAGGAACTGAGCCTCTTCAGAGTTGGGATCGGCAGTAATGGCCGTAATCAGACAACTCCTGGCAATGTC
The DNA here is from genome assembly GCA_963744185.1 of uncultured Acidobacteriota bacterium. Taxonomy (GTDB): domain Bacteria; phylum Acidobacteriota; class Terriglobia; order Terriglobales; family Acidobacteriaceae; genus Telmatobacter. The sequence continues at coordinate 768,416 of CAVUSR010000010.1, forward strand.
AGGACGATGCGCGAATGTGGCCAGCCTCGCCTTGAGTATGAGAGCGGGAACCATATAGGGGCTTACATGAAGAGCCGCATTCAATTCGCTATCAGCTTCTGAAAACTTCTGTTCGGCGAAATCCTGCCTGGCGTTCTCGTAGTGTTGCGCCGGGCCGATCGTCAGTTGTAATGCGAGAAGCCAGATCATAGGGGCCTGCCCTCATGGTGTGGTCGTCGATTTTCGACAATCGTCAGAATTCGATCGGCAGCCACATTCGCCAGCACTTGTTTTACACCGGTAGGCCACGCAAGTTCGATCCGGTCGATCACGGTTGCATTCCCCAGCCCGAAGTACACTCGCTTGTCGCTCGACGAATTGTAGCCGACGGCTGTGGTTGCCTCGTTGTATTGCGCTCCATTCGCAGTGGTTATCTTGACCTTCGTTCCAAGCCCATCGCGATTGTCCGAAACACCAACAAGTTTCAAGATGATCCAGTGATTGGCATTTCGAGATCGATTCATGAGTAGCTGCGGTTTTCCGTTCAGGACCGTGACCACGATGTCGACCTTTCCATCGTTGTTCAGATCGCCAAATGCGGCGCCGCGATGTGCCTCTGGGGCGATGAAACCAGCTCCAGCCTCTGCGCTCACATCCTTGAACCTCATTTTGCCGAGGTTGCGGTAGAGTGCGTTGGGCAGCGGGTAGGGCTTGTGATTCACCTCCATCGAATTGTCGAGAATTGCGGAGCCGGCAACGAAGATATCCTTGTTGCCATCGTTATCGAAATCAAAGATCCCTGCGCCCCAAGCAGTAAAGCGCGTCGTCATTTCGGCGAGACCGGTCGTGTCTGTAACATCTTCGAATTGACCCTGGCCCGTGTTGCGATAGAGAGGGAATGTATCTCCGTACATTGCCGCATGAAAGATGTCCGGCCGACCATCATTGTCAAGATCGCGAAAATCAGTCCCCATACCCGCAACGGTTTTACCGCTTTCGTTGTAGGCTACGCCGGCGATAAGCGCCTCATCGGTAAATGTTCCGTCGCCATTATTGTGCAACAGGAAGTTCGGAGAGGTGTCATTGGAAACAAAGATGTCGGTGAATCCATCGTCATCGTAATCGCTGAAAGCGACACCCATGCCTTTGCCTACATACTGCGAAATGTGCGACTGTTCGGAGATATCAGTGAATGTCCCGTCGCCATTGTTCTGGAACAAGACATTGGGTGTTCCACGGTACTCATTTGGAGAGCAATAGTCGACAATGTTGTCTGTCTCACAACGATGGGCTGTGGCGATCGAGTAATCCAGATAATTCACCACAAACAGATCAAGCAAGCCATCATTGTTGTAGTCAATCCACCCCGCCGTGACAGACCATGGTTTCCCTCGACCCGCCACCACGCCACTGACACCAGCTTTATCCGTTACATCGGAGAAGGTGCCATTTCCATTGTTGTGAAACAGTTGATTACGATTGAATCCGGCCACATACAGATCGACGAAACCGTCATTGTCGTAGTCACCTGCGGCAACGCCCATTGAATAGCCATCGCCGGCCAAACCTGCCGCGTCGGTGACATCGGTGAAGGTTCCGTCACCATTATTGCGAAAGAGCTTATTAGAAAAGACGGGGTCGCTCTTCCTCAAAGATGGAATCTCCGCGCCGTTCGTAAGGAAGATGTCAAGGAGTCCGTCATTGTTGTAGTCGAAGACGGCGACGCCGCCCGTCATTGTTTCGATGGAGTATCGCTGAGGGCTGACACTGTTCTTCAATTGGAAATGAATCTTTGACGAGTCAATCGTGTTTTCGAAGACAATCGGTGAATCATTGAATCGGTTCTTCGCAACTTCGCTCTGTCCGGAGGCATTGGAATTGATGTTGAGCGAGGCGCTGCCTGGCTGTTCAACTGCGACGCTATTTGCCTTTGCGAAACGCCCGACAGGAGTGGGCAAGACCGACGGTGCATGGGCGCCTAGGGTTAATATGCTCAGGGCAATCACTACCAGAGCGATCAAGCCTCGAACAGAGTCACGCCGCGGAGTTTCCGAGTTCATGTTTCCCTGACGAATAATTGCTCTGATTGTTCTCTCCTGATTTGAAACAGGCTGACTGCGCTGAGCATTCGCATAGAAGATCCCGAGAAGATGGCAAGCCAGACTGGTTCATCTGGCCTGCCAGCCGGAGTGTCAGCTACCTTGTTCCCACTAGAACTGGATTCTCGCGACTATTTCGCCGCTTCTCGGAGCGAAGTTTCCGCCAGCGTTGCCGAGGCTGTTCCCGAGGTAGCCAAAGCCGTTGACGATTACACCTGTCTGCGGGTCTGTTTGAACGGTCTGGAACGGATTGCCGGTGTTGTTCAGGTTGGGGTATGCCCAACGGTTAAAGACATTGAAGAAGTCCGCGCGGAGAGAGAACATCAGACCCTCCTTGAGCGGGATGTTCTTGCCAAAGCCCAACTGCTCGCTGGGATACCGCGGCCCGCGATAGTCGTTATAGAACGGCTTTGACGTTGAATAAGCGCCCTGGGCTGGGTTCGTCCACGCGGCAGCGTTGAGAAACTGCTGCGTGCGCGCGTAGGTGGGGTCGTGTTTGTTCAGGCTATGCAGGAACAGTTTTTGCCCCGGAACCCGATTTGCCCAAACCCCGTTCCCGAAAGTGATCGAAGTCAGGTTGCTGCTCGAATTCGGCACCTGTATCGGGAAGCCGCTCTGGTAATGGAAGATGCCGTCGGCTGTCCAGCCGGCGAGCAGTGCGCGCTTCCAGCCGTTTTGATCAAAGCCGAACGCCGGCAATTCGTAATTGAAGTAGAAATTGAGCGCCTGCGGTTGGTCGATGTTTTCAAACGATTTCTGGCTTTTGGGCGACAGACTGGGATCCTGTATTGGGATCGCGGTCGTAAAGGTCGGCTGGTTCGTGGCCGCTACTGTTCCCAAGTTTTTCGACCACGAATAACCGAGGCCGCCAGACAGGCCATTGCTGATACGCTTAGTGACCTTGATTTGGAACGCATCGTACCACCAATTGCCGTTGTGCTCGTAGTAGTCGCCGATACCCCCGAATTGCGGAAACGGACGTAGCGCCTGGGCGAGGGTGTCTCCACTCGGGAAGCTCGCGTAAGGCTTGGTAAAGCCCCGCTGCGCCACGGCGGTGGAAGAGATTGGCTGTGTCAGCAGGTTGTAGTCGACCGGGTTGGTAATGTCCAAGTGGTACTTCTTGGAGAGAATCGAGGGAGTGAGTTCGTTAGTCGTGTTTGTCAACCCGTCGGAATTGAGCCAGACGCCACGGATGTCAATGAAAGACAGATTGACGGTCAGGTTGTTGAGCACTTCGCGTTCAATTCCAACTGTCGATTGCAAAAAGCGTGGCGGGCGGCCATTATTTGGAACAATAAAGTTCGGGGGCGAATTAGTCGAACCAGGATTCGGGTAAGCGCCAGGGTCGAATTTGGTGGCTGTTAGAGCAGACGGCGAGTACGGTATTCCGTTGGAAAGCTGACCGGCGGGCAGAGAATACGAAGGACTGGTCAGATTCACCTGGTTGAAGCCAAAGCCGTTGTTGTTATAGCCCTCCTCATTCATGAAGAGTTGCGGGCCTGAGTAATAGCCGGCTGCTGCATGGACGACGGTCTTTGGATCCAGTTGATAGCTGAGGCCAGCGCGAGGCTGAATCATCCAGGGATAGAACTTCTCGAAGATGCAATTGCAGCGGCCGGCCCCATATCCCTCGTATACGGTCCCGCCCAGCAGGCCGCCGGCTGATGGATTGACAACGGTCGGGCTGAATTGGGTTACCCGGAGGTGTTGTTCCTGCTGCATCTGTTCCAGATCCCAGCGCAGACCAAGATTTAACGTCAGTTTGTGCGTGAGCTTCCAGGTGTCCTCTGCGAAGAATGATCCCTCCATGCGGTGGAACCACTGAATGTTATCGTTGCCGATGCTTGCGCCCCCTAATTGACCGAGAACGAAGCTCGCGAAGCCACTGCCCAGGCTGGCTCCATAAAGGTTTTGGCTGTTTGCCGACGGGAGACTGGTCTGATCGGGCGAGAAACCGTAAACTCCGGCCGACAGGTCATTGTGCGTGCCAAAGAGTTGATGACGGAAGTCTCCGCCAAATTGCACCGTATGGTTACCGTGAGTCCAGATCGCAGACTCCGTGTTATACCAGTTGTCGTCAATGAACGGAGCGTTGTTGATACCCATCTGAGGAACGCCCTGATGGTTGACGGTGAGCCCGTTGAAGACCGGGAAGGTGTTCGCGGCGCCGCCAGGCATATCGGCCGCGGTGTTCAGCCCAAGAGTGGAAGCTTTGAAGTTCTGCACCGCCGAATTCTGCATGGCGGCATGGCGCGTGAAGTCGAATCCGGCGTGGAGCACCATATTCGGGGTGGCCGTGTAATTCGCATTCAGGTACAACTGCGGAGCCGGGGTGGTGTTCCAGCGTGTCTGCGCTGCCACACCGTTGATGCCGTCGGTGGCGTTGTCCTTGTCTGAATACTCGGCGATGTAATAGCCCGAGAAGTGCCACTTGTCGCCAATCGAGTGATCGATCTTGAAACTCGTCAAGTACTGATACTTGTTATTCGGTTGGAAATTGGGATAGTTGTTGGTCAGCGAATTCGCTGTGGGCCCAGAAGGAGCAGGCATGTAGGTAAGAACCTTCTGTGCGACCGGATCCCAACTGGCGGGCACGCCGATGAAGTTGTTGGGAAACGGATCGCGAACGACCTTCGTGGAACCATCGGTGCACGTCGCCGTCCTGGTCGTGCTCGGGTCATAGACAGCGCCATTGATCATCGGCCGGCCCAGGCAATCGAGAACCGCGTTCCCGTTATTATCGACTATGGGGCCAAGCAGGTTGGCACTCAGATCGCCATTGCGATAGGCGTTAGTGGGCACCGTGATGAATCCATTGTTGAGCGTCTGCGTATTGTGGTATTCCTCATAAGCGAAGAAGAAGAAAGTCTTGTTGTGGCCATTGTAAAGATGAGGGACCACAATCGGTCCGCCAAAAGAACCGCCGAAATCAAGTTGCCGCTGCACGGGGAGAACCTTGTCGCCGGATGACGTGTAATTGAAGGGCTGACCCGCATCCAGGTCTTCGTTCTCAAGGTAGTTGAAGAGGGTCCCGTGCAGCTTATTGGTGCCGGATTTCGAGGTATAGTTGAAGATGCCGCCCCCGGACTCACCGAACTGAGCGGAATAGTCGTTGATCATCACGGATTCCGAGCCGAGCGACTCTACCGAGGGCTGTTGCTCGTCGGAGATAGCGCCTTTGACCGCCGAGGTGTCATCCAGGCCGTCCATGAAGACACGATATGTTGTCGCCGGCGAGCCCTGCACGTGAATATCATTCCATCCGCCTGCAATAGATCCTGGCAGCAAGGCGGCAAAACCCATCGGGTCGCGCACAGCTCCAACGCCAGCGATATTGATTGGCAACTCGTTCAAGTCTCTCGTCGAGACCTCAACGTTGTTCTGTGCGCTATCAGTTTGGAGCAAAGGGGCGTCTGCGTTTACCGTGACAGTCGCAGTAGTCTGCCCGAGCCCCAGTTTCAGGTCGACCCGCGCTGTCTCGCCTACCGAAACAGTAATCCCGTTGCGAACCAGCGTGGTAAAGCTTGGCGCGGTGACTGTTATGGAGTACTGACCGGCGGCCAAATCCGGTATCGTATACGCTCCGGCGTCTGTCGTAACGGTTGAGTTCTGCGTGCCCATCGCAGTATTGGTGACCGTCACCTTCGCGCCCGATACATCGGCGCCTGACGGATCGGTGACAATTCCTGAGATGCTGCCGCGATCGCTCTGTGCAGAGCCAGTCGCAGCTGCGCAACAGAGAGAAATAACGATCAGGCTCAAGCAGCGGCAATTGAGCCAACTTCTTTGTTGCGTCATCCTACCCTCCTAGGGTTCTTACAAGGTGATGTGAATCGCCGGGGGCCGATCTGCATGCAGAGCAAGCCGACGCCCCTCTCCGGCCCACCAGAAGTGCGTTTCGGTGTGTCCCGGTATTTCGCTCATCTTCCCAGCAGGTTGAGCAACTGCTCTCAGGGCTGTCATTCCCAACGCTCAAATCTGCAGTTCACTTCGAAGAGAACCCTAGTCGCCCGGTCGCAGTGCCCACAACGTTAGGAGGGATTCCTAACCTGGCAAATACGGTATTCAAACCAGAAGCTTTACATTTAGTCTTCCCGCGTAACGGTGGTTACAAGCCAAAAAGCGTCGATATTCTGGTTGAAACCAAAGGCTGTCGGCAGACACGGGTATCCGAGATCAACGCTGATAAAACTGAATTCGCTAAGGATCATCCCCCAGGCCGGCAAGGACCGACCGGGGTGTTCTCAGCTGCTGCTTGGCTTGCATCCGCACGATTGCCGCAAAATAAGCTCCGCCGAGAACTTTAGAACTTGGGGTGTAATATCGTTCGGTTTCGATTGAACGTGTTCGATGATTCGTTCGGTAGCGGCTCGTCCCATTTCCGCCGCCGGTTGGCGGAGCGCCGACAATGGTACTGAAAGCAGATTGGCCGAATCAAAATCGTCGAAGCTGATCACTGCGATGTCATCCGGAATCCGCACCTGCAGTTTTCTGAGCGCGTTTAAGACGTGAATGGTTCCGCACCAATTCGTGGTGAAAATTGCGCTGGGTGCATCGCTTCCATGCAGCAGGGAACGCACCAATCCAGTTGAATTCCCTTCGGTGCATGGCGAAACCACGAATTGCGCTAAACCATGCTCGTTCATAGCGCTCGAATATCCCTCCCGGCGTTCGCGTAACGAACGCAGGGAATCCGATACCGAGATGCAGGCAATCCTGAAATGTCCGTGTGAAATCAGATGCTTAACCGCATTGCTCGCACCATCAAAGTTGTTGACACAAACCAGATCAAATCTTGATCCACGGAGCGGCTGACCGATGGAAATGATCTTGACTTCTCCCGCCTCTTTCGCAATCAGCCTGGCGGGGCAGATCTCACTGGGCACAAAGAGAAGCCCATCAACTCGCCGGGACAGCATCTCACGAACAGCTTTGAGCTCGAGATCTGAATCACCGAACGTCGTCGCGATTAGAAGGGCATATCCTGCTCGCGCGGCGATCCTGCTAACTGAATCGGTGATGGCCGCGAAAAATGGGTCCGATAACCTGGGGACGAGGAGGCCAAGGGTCTTGGTTCGACGAGTTCTAAGGGATCGAGCCAGTTGATCAGGATGGTAGTTCAGCCGGCGCATGGCATCATGAACTCTTGCCATGGTTTCAGAACCTACCGAGCCGCCGTTAAGCACACGCGAAACCGTCATCGCGCCCACTCCGGCGGACCGTGCGACATCCTTCAATCTAGGTCGGTCAGTCATTTTCGCCGTCTGCCCTTCTGAGCAATGGCGGCGCGACTACCTTAGTTGAAAGAGAGGGGTAGACTCAACGTTAGTTCCACTTCTAACGTCGGTCTATACGGTTGTTTTCAAATCATGTTACGCGCTAACGTCCATGCAGAACGGTAGAGACCCCTCGATTCGCGTCTAAACGCAGGTCGATCGGGCAGCGCGTCCTTCCCGATTCCCACGGCACCCAGGATTTGATAGCAGGGTTCAACGCCCAGGAACCGAAGGTAGGGTGTGGCACGCCACGACGTTCATGCCATTAGGAGAGCCTGCCAACGTGTTCAATTCAAGAAGAAGTTCGAAATGCTCAACTCCCCGATTGGAACGAATATCGCACCGAGCTAGTTCGGCGGACAGCCGAGGCAAATCCGTCGCCAGCTTCCCTGCCGCAGCAGTCCCTTCGCCGTTGGCTCCGGCAATCAGAAGGACCTGTCCGTTTTGATCGGGATTCTGGACGAAGGCTATGATCGCATAGGATCGGCCGGTCGCCCAGCCTTCCGCGGTCGGCACATACGCAGGCAGTTCATTGGCTCGCGGGTGGACGTTGCGAATGATCTCCTGATGTGTGCCCTGGTCAAAATCGAATCGAAAGTCCAGCTGATTGCTGAACAGAGACGACCATGGATCGGACCGCGGGCTACCCAGGAAGATAAAATTGTCATCGGTCTTCAAATCCGAAAGCTGGATGCTTCGAGCTGCGCGCGAATCGATATCGATCGAGCCGCGCTGTGCCAATGCCGAGATCTTCACGGCGATTGGAGGATCCACCGAAGCCGCGGAGTTGTCGCCCCACAGAATCGTACGGCACAAGCGAAGTTCCTCCGGCGTCAGCTTGTTGTTCTCCGGAATGTACTTGCGATTGGCATAATCCGAGACCGAGATTTCCCCACCAGTGATTGTCTGGACAAATACGATGTTTGGATCACTGGTGATAACGTGAGTTGAATGGGTTGGGCTGAACAGCACCGACCAGGGAGGCACCAGTCCGGCCGTGGCATGCACCCGTGGGGAACGATACCAATATGCAGCCCCCAAAAACAGATTGAGACAAAGTAGAACAAGCACCGCAGACAGCGTGAAGCGCCGGCTGAAGTGATCAGTCAGGCGCACCTCTGGGTTACCCGTACTGAATGGTGGGGCGCCGGCAATTGGCGCCAATCCAGCGAGGTCGTTAGCTGGTGCCCGTTTGGCTTCGATCTGCGAACCGGAAGCGTCCGCCGCCTGGTTGTTGACGGTATCGTCGCCTTTTGGAACGCGAATGATCTCGGGAATGTACGATCCCGACGGCAAGCTTACGCGGAACTTCGATGACCCGCCGCTTTCGCCATAAAACTGCAGCAGCCTCTTGCGAACGTCGCTCGCGGTGACTCGAACAATCGCATCTTCACTGGTGTCGTAGGACGGAGATCGCCCGAACAGCTCAATCCCGATCACGCGTTCCTTGAGCGATTCAAAATGACCGGCCAGGGCCTGTTCCACGACATGGGTTAGGAATTGGGCGCTTCGATTGCTTCCCTTGAAAGCCTTTTCTTGGACAATTGTCTGCAAATGTCTACGAAGCTCAGAGACATCTTCGGCGGAACCAGCGATTTTTGCGATTTCCGCTTCCCTTAGATCGATCAGATCAGGCAATTGCGATTCGAGATTCCTCTGTGCCATAATTGCGCCGAATTCGTACCGGATTCGCCAGAACTCTGCAACTCATTACGCGTCTTGCGGTGAAAAAACCTCGTCCGAGGCGACCAGAACTCATCCCTTAGGTCTGCATTGTTCGGCGGCCCCATCTTAGCATTCGAGGAATGGAATTGCCACCGCCCCCGGATCCATCGCTGCGCGGTCCTCACCGCGACGATCCGCGAGGAGCCAGAATGCGACGTCCAAGCTGCCTAATCGCCGCAACGAAACAACGCGAATGCCGATCCATAAGGGGTCAATTCAGACTCGAGATTTATAGACACGCCGAGTCAATAAGGTTGTTGTTTTCAGAATTTTGAGCTATGCCCCGAGGCAGGCAAAATCGTCTCGAGTGATACTTCGAAAACTCTCATCGGTGGCTTGACCTGCCATTGACCCTCAATACGCTTCCATCTTGAACGAACCCACGACCACCGACTGGAAGCCCCTGCCCGGCAAGTGCGTCGACATGTTCGGCGGCTCCTTCCAGGACCTCACCCTGAAATCAACTTTCAAGTTGAACGGGCTTGAGGATCGAGTCTCCTTGACGAGCGACGTCCAGATCAGCGCCAGCGCATATTCCGCGTGTGGTCGAAATCGAAGCCGATCCAAACGACACCTGGTTCGCATGAAGCGATCCAACCACGCACGAGGCCGGCACCCTCTACCCGCAGATGGCATTGGCATTGGAAGTGGCGGTACAACTCTCAATCGCGGCTCGCGACCAGCTTGCCACAACACTCGGGACGCTGAGGCAAGCTGTTGCGATCCCATCCTCCACCGATCGCTTCGATCAACAGCACAGCGCTTGCCATTCGCCGCCCCAGGATGTTGACCGACGTAAGTTCATCGGACAGATCAGCATTTTGAGCGGTGATTACTTCAAGATAGCTCGTGACTCCGCCTTCGTACCGCGAGTTTGAGAGGTCTAGGGATCGTTGGGCGGCTTCGACGGCGGACGCTTGGACTCCTGCCTCCTGTTCCAAGATCCGCAGTGCAGCCAGATTGTCTTCAACTTGCTGAAAGCCGGTCAGTACGGTCTGGCGGTAGTACGCAACCGAGGAATCGTAGGAAGCTTTTGCCTCATCAGTCGCCGCGCGCCGGCGACCGCCATCGAAGAGCGTTTGCGCTATCGATGCCCCAACTGTCCACATGGCGCCAGGACCCTGAAGAAGAGTTGTAATGCTCCCACTTTCGAATCCTCCGCTGCCGACAATGTTGACGAGCGGATAGTACGCCGTCTCCGCCAAGCCGATCTCTGCGTTCGCCGCCGCGACCCTGCGCTCTGCTGCAGCAATATCAGGCCGGCGCTCGAGCAGTTCCGAAGGTATGCCAACCGGAACCGGAGGGGGTGGAGTCGTTAGCGGTAGAGGAGGCAAGGTAAATTCCGCCGGAGCCTTACCCACCAGTACGGCGACTGCGTGCTCGTATTGCGCACGCGCTACCCCAACATCCACCAGTTGGGCCCGCGTTGTCTCCAGAATTGTTTTCGCTTGCTCAACTTCCACTTCGGAGCCCAGGCCGCCCCGGTACCGATCTTCGTTCAATTGGAAAGCCTGCTCGTACTGGGTAACCGTGTCCTGGAGCAACTTCTGCTCGGTATCGAGAGTCCGTGCCGCAAAATAGTCGACCGCCAATGTCGCGTGGAGGCTCAGGTTTACGACCGCCAGGTCAGCGGCGGATGCTTGTGCCTGTTCGCGGTTAGCCTCAACGTTGCGGCTCACGCGGCCCCAAACGTTTGCCTGGTAGGAGAAGTTGACCGGCAAAACAAAATCATTGAAAGTCAATCCGTCAAACGAGCTTTGAGGCGGACGGTTGTTTGAATACTCTTGACGAGTCGCCGATGGAGACACCGTAACGGTCGGGTAATAGTCTGCGCGGACGTAACGCAGTGCAGCCCTCGCTTGCTGATACTGGGCAGCGGCAGCCTTCAGATTCTGGTTCGAGACATTGATCTGACCCTCCAGTTTATCGAGTTGCGGATCTTGAAAGATCTCCCACCAGTTCCCGCCCAACTGCTGCTCGTTAGGCTGCGCCGGTTTCCAATTTGCCGACTCCTTGTATGCAGGCGGGGCGGTCACCGCAGGCACTTTGTACTTTGGACCGACAGCGCAGCCTGTAACGAAAATGCCTGCCACAAGGAGGACCGACGCCTGAAAGAATGGGGTGCTGGCTCGCTGGATGGTCATTGGGAGTCTCCCGGTAGTGCTGCTTGCACTACCTTCACGCTCTGTCCGGTAACGAGCGAATCTGCAGGGTTCACGATTACCTGGTCATGGGGTGTGAGGCCGGCGACAATCTCAATTTGATCGCCGAAATCGTGGCCAGGGGTGACATCGGTGACGACTGCGTGTCCGTTCTTCACCACGCCAACCTGCAGCTTCTCGCCCCGAAATATGAGCGCACTGACTGGAAGAAGGAAGGTAGAATTCCGCGCCGGGACTTTCAAATGGACCTCCGCATAAGATCCAGAGAACAGCGTCCCACCCGGATTATCGAGGTCGACCTCGGTCAGCAGAGTCCGCGTCGTGCTGTTAATTGCCTCCGACGTGCGAACCAGCCTTCCCCGGAACCGCTTGCCGGGAAATTCAGCGAGGGTGATATCCGCAGCCGTCTCGCTCGGCTTTACCGCCTGGGAGTATTCCTCCGGCACATTCACATACACGCGCAGAGTACGTGTCTGGGAGATGTCGAACAGATCCGTCCTGGGTGCAGTGCTGCTGCCAGAATTAATGAGATCGCCAATATCGGTGTTGCGGGCAGTTATCACACCATCGAATGGCGCGTAGACCTTCTCGAACGAGACCAGTGCCTGGTAGTGACGAACGTTCGCGTTATCAGCGTCGACGATGGCCTTGTTCGCGGTGTAGGCGCTCGCCGCATTGTCTGCGTCCTGCTGAGCTACCGCGTGCTTTTTCAGCAAGGATTGGTAACGGTCTCTGGTCACCTGGGCCAATTCCAAATTGGCCTGCGCGGTGGCCAGCGTGCTTTGTGCCTGTGCTAACTGCTCGTCAACCTCCGGCGTTTGAATGAGAGCCAGCAAATCGCCTGCCTTCACATGCGCGCCGATATCGAAATACCACTTTTTGAGGTAGCCGTCGGTTCGCGCGTAAATGGGAGACGAGATGTAGGGTTGAATATTGCCGGGCAGCACGATTTCCTGAGCGGGTGCAGTCTGCTTTGGGAGCACGACTGATACCGAGGGCACTGCCAACTGCGAAGTAACCGCACTCAGATTCGATGCCGCCTTCACGCGGGATCTGATCTCGACCGCCAGCACTGCGACCACCGCAAGAGCGACAAGCGATGCAATGAGCCAGCGTCGTGCAGAGGGTCGCCGGCGCAACTCGCATGTTGGAGGCGTCACGGCCTCACCTTTTTCGACAGTTTGAACTTGTGTCATGTCAATCACCAATCCTTTGCTCTTATTCCTGTCCGGCCAGGCCGGGCTTGCGGGAAGAACCGTGAAGCACGCTGAAGAAAGTGGGTACAAACAAGAGTGTCGATACGGTCGCGAAGACCAAGCCGCCGATTACCGCCCTTCCCAGGGGTGCGTTTTGTTCGCCACCGTCGCCCAGCCCGAGGGCCATGGGGACCATGCCAATGATCATGGCCAACGCGGTCATCAAGACCGGACGAAAACGAGTAAAGCCCGCCTCCAGCGCGGCGGAGATCGCATCCTTGCCCTTGGCCATCTGCTCGGTGGCAAAGCTCACAACAAGAATGCTGTTCGCGGTTGCGACTCCCATGCACATGATCGTTCCCATCAGCGCAGGGACGCTCAAGGTCGTGTGCGTAATGAGGAGCAACCATGCGATTCCCGCGAGGGCCGCCGGTAGGGCGGAGATCATGATGAATGGATCGAGCCAGGATTGGAAGTTCACAACGATTAGCAGATAGTCGAGCGCAATCGCGAACAGCAATCCGATGAGCAATCCACCGTAAGAAGACTTCATCGTCTGCACCTGGCCACGAATGACCACATGCGAACCGCGAGGCAGTTGAGTCCGTTCCGAGTCGATAATTCTGTTGATGTCGCGGGCGATACCGCCCAGATCACGACCGTCCGCGGCCCCAAAAATGTCGATCACGGGAGCAACATCGTAATGAGAGACCACGGCCATCCCGGCCCCCCGCTGGGTAGAGACCAGACTCGCCATGAGCGATGGCGGCGAGGATGGGTCAGTGCCCGTGATCGGGGTGTTCACGAGATCCTGCAAACTGTCCGCGCGATACTGCGGTGTCTGCGTTGCAATCGAGTAGCTGACGCCATTCCTGGGATCGAGCCAATAGGTCGGCGAGGTCTGGAAGCTTCCACTCAGGGATACGAGAAGATTCTGTGCGATGTCGTGCGCGGAGAAGCCAAGTTCCTGTGCTTTGGTCCGTTCGATCGCCATATGGAGATAGGGCTGATCGAATGGCTGCTGCACGCGAAGATCAACGGCGCCCGGCACAGCGCGAATCTTTTCGAGGACCTGGTCTGCCCATACGCGGTCGCCTTCGAGGTCGTGGCCAATCACCTGGATATCGATCGGAGCGGGCAATCCGAAGTTCAGAATCTGGGTGGTCATGTCAGAGGGCAGGAACGCGAAGGTTACCCCCGGGAAGGCTTGCGCCAGGGAAAACCGGAGTTGCTTCACGTAGCTTTCAGTCGGATGGTGCTTCGGCGACAACGTCACCATGATGTCCGCATCCGATGTTCCGATCGGCGCTGAGTTGCTGTACGAGAGGTTGATACCGCTGTACGGCAAGCCGATGTTGTCGATGATGCTGTCGACCTCGACCGCGGGAATCTGTTTTCTAATCGAGTTTTCGACAAGATCACACAGGAAGGCGGTGTCCTCAATGCGCATGCCAGTTGGCCCGCGCATGTGAAGCTTGAAGCTGCCGGCGTCAACGGCCGGGAAGAAATCCTGGCCAAGCCATGGAACGATCACGGCAAGCGATCCGAGACACGCCGCAAAGAAAGCCGTCAGAAAAGCCAAGCGATGATGGAGGCAGTTCTCCAGCACTCCACGGTATGCAACTCGAAAACCTTCAAATGCTGATTCAAATTTCTGCTGAAGCCTGACCAGCACGTTCCGGCTGTGAGAACCGTGATCGTTCACTTTCTGTCCGCGCAACAGGTACTTCGCCATCGTTGGAACGATGGTTCGGGATAGAAAATATGAGGCAAGCATTGCAAAGACCACAGCCTCGGCGAGAGGCAGGAATAAATAGCGGGCGACGCCGGAGAGCAAGAACATCGGAGCAAACACGATGCAGATCGAAAGCGTTGAGACGAAGGCAGGAGTTGCAATCTGCATGGCGCTGTCGAGAATCACTTCATCGAGAGGCTTATCGGGCTCTTCCTCGTGATTGCGATTGATGTTCTCGACCTCGACAGTCGCGTCATCCACGAGAATTCCGACGGCAAGCGCCAATCCGCCCAGCGTCATGATGTTGATGGTCTGCCCGGTGAGGCTGAGCACGATGATCGAAGTCAGAATGGCGAGCGGGATGGACGTGGCGATAATGAGCGTGCTCCGCCAGCTCCCGAGAAAGAACAGAATCATCAACGCGGTCAGACACGCGGCAATGAGAGCCTCGCGAACCACACCGCTGATCGCCCCAAGAACGAACACAGACTGATCCGCGAGCGGCTTGATCTTCAGCTGCTTCGGAAGTGTTGTGGCAATTTGAGGAAGCAGCGACTTGATTCCGGATATCACCTTCAAGGTCGAAGCATCACCAGCCTTTTGAATCGTAAGAAGTACCGACCTCTGGCCATTCACGCGCACGATGTTGGTCTGAGGAGGAAAGCCATCGCGCACCCATGCCACGTCCTTCATATAAATTGTGGTATTCCCAACCGTCTTTATCGGAATCCGGTTCAGGTCCGCAATGGTTGTCGGAGCTGCATTGGGAATGTCGACGTTGTATTCCTTACTGCCGATCTTCGATGTGCCAGTGGGAAGAATCAGATTCTGCGCGGAGATGGCATTCACAACATCCAGGGCGGACAGGCCCTTCGACTGTAACTCCGCCGGATTGAGGTCAACCTGAACCTGGCGCTGCTTGCCGCCATAGGGATAAGGAACGGCTGTTCCCGGCACGGTGATGAGTTGCGTACGAATGAAGTTGAGTCCGTAATCATTCAGTTGCTGCTCTGAGAGCCCCTGTCCCGACAGGGCAAGTTGCATCACGGGAACACTCGAGGCACTGTAGGCGATGATCAGGGGCGGAGTCGTGCCCGCAGGAAGTTGCTTGAGCTGCGTCTGGGAGCTGGCGGTGATTTGCGCGATTGCACGGTCGATGCTGGCATTTGGCTGCAGGAACACTTTGACAACTGCAATGCCATACAGAGACTGCGATTCGACGTGCTGAATATTGTCGACAACCGTTGTAAGATTTCGCTCGGTGATGCTGACAATGCGGTCAGCCATCTGTTCCGGTACCAGGCCGTTGTAGTTCCAGATGATGCTGACAACCGGAATGTCGATATTCGGGAAGATATCGGTGGGTGTGCGCAGGATCGACACGATTCCCCCGGCAAGGATCAGAATGGCCATCACGACAAACGTGTAGGGCCGCCGCAAAGCTAATCGAACAATCCACATACGTGTGCTCCCTTATTCTTCCGATTCCTCTGGGTCTTCGGATTGGCCTCGACGCGCGTTCCGCTCCTGGTCGATCCACTTCCGGATGTAGGCTGAGCAGTTTCTCAGTCTTGCGCCGAGCGCCTCGCTCAGTGCCAGGAAAAGCACGGCATCCCGGTCGACGAGCTTTACCTGTTCGAGATCAAGTACGATTCCATGGGCCGTCGATTCCGATCTCAACTGGGCGAGCAGTTCGGGAACTTGCGCCGCCTGAATCCGGCCTGTGAGAGTGAAAACCACCCGTTCGCGTTCAATCGATCTCTGAATTCTTAAGGTCATCGAGTGCAGCCTTCTGGGCTGGATAAGTGCACCCAGGATGCCATTCGTATGTCTTTGTAAAGAGATGAGTTATGACAAGCGAGTCGCTTCGATAATTCGAAAATTTCCGAATTATCGTGAACGCGATTTCGGCCAGCCCGGGTGGGCGGTCGAGGGAGCTTGGGAATCGCCGTCGAAAAGATGCAGTAGTTCCCGCCGAAAAGACTAGCTCTTTCTGAATCTATGTTTATTGATCTTCAGCGCTTTGATCTTAGAGTCCAGCGTGGATTGTGGAATGCCAAGCCTCGCAGCGGCTCCTCGGGGACCAGAGACTCTTCCCTCGCTTTCGGCAAGAGCTGCCTCGATCAGTTCCTTCTCCTGAGAAGCCAGTTTTTCCGAAAGGGGTTGAGCGGTCGATAGGCCGGAATGCGCGGCGTGCCCCAGCCAACTTTCATCCACGGAAAGGTTGGCGGTGTCGCAGACGATAACGGACCGCTCAATCACGTTTTGCAGTTCTCGGATATTGCCCGGCCATGAGTACGACTGGAGAAGCCCCATGCTCCTCTTATCGATTCCGGTTATCTTCTTCCCGGCTTTACTGGCATAGCGATCAACAAAGTATTCCACCAGCAGGGGAATGTCTTCCTTTCGCTGGCGAAGCGGAGGAACTTCAATGGGAAACACGTTCAGTCGATAAAAGAGATCCTCGCGAAATCCGCCGGATGCGATGGCCGCCTCCAGGTTCCGATTCGTAGCCGCCACCACACGAACATCAATCTGCAACGACTGATTCGAGCCGACGCGCTGAAACTCACGTTCTTGCAGGACGCGCAGCAGAGAAATCTGTGTTTCGAGGGGCAGTTCTCCAACTTCGTCCAAAAAAATTGTCCCGCCGTCTGCGGATTCAAAGCGGCCCAGGCGGCGTTGGGTCGCGCCGGTGAACGCTCCTTTCTCATGCCCGAACAACTCGGACGCAACCAGATCGCGAGGAATGGCAGCGCAGTTGACACTGACGAACGCTCGCGTGGACCGGTTTGAGCGTTTGTGAATTGCGCGCGCAATCAGCTCCTTGCCCGTGCCTGTTTCTCCCGTCACAAGAACAGTTGAGTCCGCTGGTGCAACCTTGGCCACTTTGGCGAGTACTGACTGCAGTGCCGAGGATGAACCCACGATCTCCTCGAACATCCGGGTGATATCGATCTCCTCACGAAGAGCCAGGTTTTCCTTATAAAGCTGATCCCGCAGCGTTCGAATCTCCTCGAACGCATTCTTCACCACGGAAATATCTGTCACCGCTCCGAGAAAAATCGGCTTGCCGTCTCGCCCCTGCGAGGTATGGCCGAGAACTCGGATTGTTTTCACCGTACGGTCAGGCATCAATAACCGATGTTCCACATCGATATCTCTTCCATCCTGAGCCGCGCCTGCCGTAACGTCCTGAACCAGCTGGAGGTCTTCGGGATGGACTCGATCGAACGCTAGCTGAAGTGTGGGCCTGACCGTTCGATCGTAATCGAAGATTCGGTAGGTCTCCTCTGACCAGAATTGTTCCCCGCTCGAAATATCCCATCCGAAGCTCCCCGTATGGCTCAGAGTCTGTGCGCCGGCCAAATAGGCATCGCTCCTGATGAGCGCGTCGTTGGTGTTCTTCAGCTCCTCAACTGTTTCACGCAGATCATCACGAGTCCGACGGAGCGATTCGGCGACCCGCCGTTGTGCGGCACTTACCGCGCCGACCAGCAAAGCAGAAACGGCGAATACCGCGCATCGCGCCACCTGATCTGGTTTTGCTGCGAACGAGTCCACCGGGGGAAGGAAGCCATAATAAAACGCAACGCTCGACAGGATCGTGGCCAGGGCTCCCGGACCTGTACCGCCAAACCACGCGCTTAGCATGATCGCGCAAAGAAACAGCGACACTGGTGCAGATTCCAGGTGGATCGGAGGCCAATGCGCGATCAGCAGAGCGAGAAAGACCGACACGACTGCGATGGCGTACGCGCGAGCAATGCGTACGACAACGGGATGACGATTGGAATCGGACACTGGGGCGCTCCGATGCGAAGGAAGCCGACGGAAGAAATCTTAGCATCGTCGAGACCCTTCGGTTGCGTTCGAGCCATCGAGCCTCCCGCAAACCTCGGGTTTTCGAAAATTTCCGAATTATCGTGACAAGCCGTATCACTTAAGTTGCCCGGTTTCAGAGGGTTGAAAGTGGTATCACGTTTGCTTCTTCACTCGCGAGAGATGGAAGGACTGAGAAGAACGACACCATCTATGAGAGACGAGTGGAGAGAGGACGGAGTGATGAGAATTGACCATCATTTATTGGTCACGCTCTGGGACAAAGCAGTAGCCGCTCGCGATTACGACAAGAAGCAGTGGTCCGACCTGAGTAACCAGGTCCTCGAGGCGAACCATGTACTCAGCGAATTGGAAAAATTTCGCGAAGAGGATAGAGAGTCAACGGACTCATGGTAGCAATCATTTTCTTCAAAAGGAATAAGGAGAAGTATGAGCGAACACGCAGCAATCTCAGCCGCAGCGGCAGGTACATTCACGATAGGCGGCGATTTAATTGTCAATCGCATTGGCTTCGGCGCGATGCGCATCACAGGACCCGGGATCTGGGGCCCACCGACGAATAAGAAAGCGGCGCTCGCAACGTTGCGCAAGGTTGTCGATTTGGGCATAAATCTGATTGATACCGCGGATTCATACGGTCCCGGCACTTCGGAAGAACTCATCGCTGAGGCTCTGTATCCGTATCCGGGGGACCTCGTGATTGCAACCAAAGGCGGATGGGAACGTCCCGGCCCTGGTCAATGGACACACAATGCAAGTCCCAAGCATCTCAGAGAAGCCCTGGAAGGCAGCCTTAAGAGACTGCGCCTGGAGCGTATTGATATTTATCAGCTTCACGCGCCCGACAACGTCGTCTCTTTCGAGGCCTCAGTGGAAGCGCTCGCCAAATTGCGCGAGCAAGGAAAGATTCGTCACATCGGACTCTCGAACGTGACTCGCGAGCACATCGAGCGCGCCCGGAAGATTGCGCCGATCGTCTCAGTACAGAATCGCTATAACTTTTCTGATCGTGAGTCGGATTTCATTGTTGATTATTGCGAGAAGAACGACATCGCATTCTTGCCCTGGGCTCCAATCGGCCAGGCAAAAGAAGCAAACGATGCCCTCCAGCGGGTTGCCAATGAGGTGTTCGCATCTCCCTTGCAGGTCGCATTGGCGTGGCTTCTCAAACGCTCGAGGGTCATCGTGCCGATCCCTGGAACCGCTTCGGTCGAGCACCTCGAGGATAATGTCGCCGCTGCCATGCTGGTGCTTTCGCAGGCTGCGTTTGAGACTCTGTCTGCCGTCCGGCCTGTCTACGTAAGTTTGCGGGATTGATCCCGCTTTGGTGGAGATAAACATGAGACGTCTGTCTTTCTTAATATCGCTTCAACTTCTGGTGATCACCACGGCCGCGCCTGTATTCGGGCAGTCGCGGCCCAGCGCCAGTGAGTCCGTGTCCGTCTTCGCAGACTGGGATCAACAGCAGCCAGGTGCCCGCCACAAGGTCACGGTAGCCGATTTGCCCGCACCCGACCCTGAGGAAGCTGTCAACAACACTCCTCATTTGATCCCGCGGCCGAAGGACGCATGGCCCATTTCCCTTCCCGGCTTCAAGGTCACGCTCTACGCCGGGGGAGATGCTGCACCGATGCAACGCGCCGACAACAAGCAGTACATGCAATTGAGCGGTGGAACATTCACCATGCCGCGATTGATGAGGACGGCTCCGAACGGTGATATCTTCATTGCGGATTCCGGAGCCGGAACCATTCTGATTCTTCGCGGTGTCGATGCAAACGGAAAGGCAGCATACATCGGAAAGTTCGCCACCGGACTTGATCATCCCTTCGGCATTGCCTTCTATCCTGCCCAAAATCCCGAGTATGTCTACGTGGGCAACGCCACAACCATCCAGCGAATTCCCTATCACGATGGCGACCTCCACGCAACGGGAGCGCCGGAAACGGTCGTTCCCGACGTTCCCGGCTATGCGCAACTGATGGGCGGGGGACATTGGACGCGCGACGTGGTGTTCACCAAAGACGGCAGTCACATGCTGGTGTCGGTGGGCTCTGCCTCGAACATCGACGATCCCGATACGCATCCCGGAGAATTTCACCGGGCCGACGTCCTGGAATACACCCCGGCAGGGAAATTCATCAAAGTCTACGCCTCCGGCATTCGCAATTGCGTGGGAGAAGCGATCAACCCGGTGTCAGGGCAGCTATGGTGCTCAACAAATGAGCGCGATGACCTGGGCAATCATCTTGTCCCCGATTATGTGACCTCGGTTAAGGAAGGCGGATTTTATGGCTGGCCCTGGTACTACATCGGCAACCACAAAGACCCGCGCCTTCCGCTGCCGTGCGCAAACGGAACGGGGCCGAATCCCCAGGCGCCGGCTCTGACCGCGGAGCAAGCGCAAAACTGTCAACGCGTGGATATCGGATCGAAGGTCACGGTGCCGGACGTCCTCGTCCAACCGCATATGGCCTCGCTGCAAATGTTGTTCTATCCCGATAAAGGCAGCTTCCCAAAGCAGTACGATGGCGATGCCTTCGCCGCGGAACACGGGTCGTGGAACCGAGCGAAGCGGGCCGGCTACGAGGTAATCCGCATACCGATGAAAGATGGCCACGCCCGCGATGGAAGTTATGAAGACTTCCTTACCGGCTTTGTCACCCCGAATGGACAAGTCTGGGGCCGGCCGGTTGGAGTGACTGTCGGGAGCGACGGCGCACTTTACGTGAGCGATGACGGCTCGCGCAGCGTTTGGCGCGTGGCCTACACCCGGAAGTGAATAGAAATGCCTGGCTTTGATGAACTGAGCCTGATTGACCCCAATGAACAGGAGATGCAATGAAGTTCAAAAGCTATCTATCGATCGCAACCTTAGCGGGCGGATTCTTCCTGATGCCGGTACTCGCCCAGACTGGGGCGCCGCACGTTGCCAGCGGTCATCGCGAGATTCTGCTGCAAACGACGCAATCGTGGAATGGCAAACGGTACCTTCACTATCCGAGTGGGCAGCCACAGTTAACCACGATCAAAGTAACCCTGGCCCCGCACACGGCTTTGCCCTGGCACACTCATCCGTTCCCGAACTCCGTCTACGTCCTATCCGGCACTCTCACCTTGCGTGATCGCGATGACGGAAAGACGCTCTTGGTTCACCAGGGGCAAGCGGTGGGTGAGTCTGTCGATCTTGTCCATCGCGGCGAGTCGGGCGATGAGCCTACTGTTCTTTTGATCACATACGCCGGCACCCCGGGAGTTCCCACCTCGATTCCAGCGAAGGGTGAGAAAGCCGAATACTGAGGGACGCCTTCACATCGCGTACGGAATCGAGTCGCGGACAGAAAGGGAGATGACACAAATGAGCACCACACTAAGCAAGGGAAACACAACTCTGGGAGTCATTGGGCTCGGGCTTATGGGTAGCCGTTTTCTTCGCCGCTTGAATGCCGAGGGCTGGAATGTTCGTGGCTGGAACCGTAATAAGCAGGTGACGCTTACTCTCAGGGAATATGGGTTTCAGATCGAAACGACTCTGGCCGGACTGGTCGATGGCTCGGAAGTACTGATCTCTTCACTGACCGACGACAGTGCTGTCGAGGAGGTCTACCTGAGTAAGGACGGCGTTTTTTCTCATGTGCGGCCGGAGACAATCATCCTCGAGATGAGCACGATCTCGCCTGGCCTGTCGGCCCTTCTCCACGAGGAGGCAGCGAAGCGAGGGGTTTATCTGATCGACCTTGCGGTATCTGGATCCACGCCCGCGGTCGAGTCGGGCGCCGTGACACTGTTTGCCGGCGGCGACCAGGAAGTATTCGTTCGTTGTGCTCCGATCTTTGAATCCATCGCCAAGCGGTGGTTCCTGATGGGACCTGCGACAGCGGGCATCCGCATGAAGCTCGTGGTGAATCTCTTGCTTGGCATCGGAATGGAAGCGATCGCCGAAGCCGTGTCGCTCGGCGAACACCTCAAATTGGATCGAGGTTTGCTTCTGGACGTCCTTCCAAAAACAGCTGTCATTGCACCCGCTTTCTCAGGAAAGTTCGCAAAAATCAAATCGGGAGATTACTCGCCTCAGTTCCCCCTTCACCTGATGACGAAAGACCTGGGCCTCGCCGAGACGGCTGCCAAACAATCGGGCGCTGAACTGCCCACAGGACGCGTGACCCGCTGCGCCTTTGAAAAAGCGCTCGTCGAGAGCGGCGACCTCGATATTTCGGCGATCGTCTCAACCCTCAGCAGAACGCACACAATTGGAAAAGAAGCGGACTGCACAACTCTCGCAGCGAACCGCTGATAGACGTCAGACTGGGGGGTGATTGCAGCCAATCGTTACGACTCGCCTCAATGAGCAGATATAGGGATCATTTATCCCTCCGACGGGCAGCCGCAGAATCCCGAACCGACAGCCGTCCGGGTTGATTCCGCGGCGCTCGTCACTGTTATTCAATTCCCAATCCCCTTCTTATACTCCACGATTTTGCGGAAGTCTCTGAACGAATTTGCATTTCAGCGAACCACGCGGTCGCCACGCAAAACCTGGCCGCCTGGACGAACTTGCCAGTCCAGCTTTGCCGCGGGACCATATGTGGCCATGGCAATATTGAGATCGAACGTACTGTCTCCTACATTCAGCTCGTTGAGCCAGATACTCCCCGTGTGATTCTTCGTGGTGGACAGTTCACCATTGGGGAAGATCGGGTCCGCTGTTTGTGCATGGCATTAAAATGCAAGCAGAAGGCTCACTGCGCAAGCGATGACTTGAAGTTTGGAACCCGTGTCCTTCATCGTCTCCTCTTGCGCGTTAGATGTACTTGCTGATTGCTTTCAGCGTCCCGTCATCTTCAACATCGCTTCAGGAAGGCGGGCTCCCTCGAGCTTCAGACTAGAGGCAGCGTCATCGATCTCCCTGAGGTTTGCCTCGGTCAGCTCAACGTTCACCGCACCCAGATTCTCCTTAAGCCGATGCAGCTTAGTCGTTCCCGGGATCGGCACAATCCACGGCTTCTGCGCCAGCAGCCAAGCGAGTGCAACTTGCGCAGGCGTCGCGTCCTTGCCTTCCGCGACGCTCTTGACCATATCAACTAAAGCCATATTGGCCTTGCGAGCCTCCGGCGAGAAGCGCGGCACCATGTTGCGGAAGTCAGTGGGATCGAATTTCGTGTTCTCGTCGATCTTTCCTGTCAGAAATCCAGCACCGAGAGGGCTGAAGGGAACGAAGCCGATACCAAGCTCCTCGAGCGCCGGCAAGAGCTCCGCTTCCGGGCCACGGTAGAAGAGCGAATATTCACTCTGCACTGCGGTGACCGGCTGGACTGCGTTCGCCCGGCGAATGGTCTGAACAGCGGCTTCCGACATGCCGAAGTGCTTCACCTTGCCCTCGGCAATCAACTCCTTCACCGCACCCGCCACGTCCTCGATCGGCACGTTCGGATCAACACGATGCTGATAGAAGAGATCGATATGATCGGTCCGCAACCGCTTCAGTGCGGCGTCCGCCACTTGCTTAATGTGTTTGGGCTTGCTGTTCGTCCCAAAGCGACGCTGGCCGGTTTCGGGATCGATGTCGAAGCCAAACTTGGTGGCAATCGTGACCTTATCGCGGATCGTCTGCAGCGCCTCGCCCAGCAGCTCTTCGTTCGCAAATGGCCCATAAGCTTCTGCAGTGTCGAAGTGAGTGACGCCGAGATCGTAGGCATCACGAATCAGCTGGATCATCTCGCCCTTATCGCCGGCCGGGCCGTAGGCTGCAGTCATGCTCATGCAGCCGAGACCGATTGCAGATACTTCAAGATCGTTCTTCCCTAGCCTTCTCTTTTCCATGCTGTTTCCTCCTCGACTATATGCGTGATCGGTCGCGAAATTGTCCGCACATGGCGGGTTGATCTCATCACCATCGAACTTGCAACCCAGTGGCCTGCTTCCGGTGTCGTCTAATTACCTAGCGGTCAATCACCTTCTGCTCACCGGCGGAATAGCGGACTCCTGGCACCGCGAACGCCGCTGTAGCCTCGTTGACGCGATGCGGATCGTCGAGTGTTAGTTGCGCCGAGGTTTTCTTCCAGCCGATGCAGCTTATGCGTGCTTCTTCTGCCATGGCATCTTTGATGACAAGGTTGTGTCCATCGAATCTCCGATCCGCCGCTCGTGGTGAAGCCCTGCAGGACCGTGCTTCGCGGACACCAATTCGAGATCGACACGTGTGCCGCCCCACCCGTTGATGAATGATTTCCGCGATGGCCTTGGTGTTGTTGGTTCGGGACCGTAGACAATCAGTGTGTTATTTTCCGTGGGCGCTCGCTGAGAGTTCGCCCCTGGTTGCTGCGCACGCGAAGGACCAGATGCGAGACAGAGGGCTGTCGAAAGGGTCAGCAAGAGAACAGCTATGCGTTTCATCATCCTGAAGACCTCAACCTTGCCGCATCATCCTGCGTGCAGCCTCGTGCCCCGATGCCCTTGGCGGCTATTTCTTATCGCCATTCATTTTGACCGGCCTGAGCAGATGCGAGAACGTGAGTTGAGCGAGCTTCCACTTGCCGTCTTCTGTGATATAGACCTCAGTCACCATAAAGGGATTGGTAACTTCGTGCTCACCTACTGCTGCCTGCAAATCAAGATCCTCCAGCAGGATGGCCGTGTTGCCAAATATGCGAGCGTCAACGGCGTAAACTACGGCCTTCTTGTACCAGATGCCCCCGCTCTTGATGGTTGCCAGTTCCTGGGTCTTTCCCCATGTTCCTCCCATGTGAGTGAACATGGCTCTGTCATCAAAGAGTGTCTCTAAGGAATCGACCTTCTTCGCTGCCATCCACTCCCATTTCGTGTTTGAGAGATTGATGACTTCCTGTTGCTCTGGTGTTTGAGTGGCGGCAGTTTTGATTGTTTCCGTGGGTGGCGTTGCCAATTGCTGTGCGTACGATGATGGCGCAATCAGAGTTGATAGAAACAGACCAAGCATTAAGATTTTCATGGCGCTCCCTCGAAATGTGTCGTTGATGTTACGGTATCCATAGTGCATCGTTCACTTCCTATTTCTTCGCCGGCGCCTCGACGCCCGAAAGTGCGAGAATCCCGTCCGGCAGGCGTTTTCCCTGAATCTGAATACTCGATACCGCGGCGTTCAACTCCTTGATCTCATCAGGGGTGAACGCTACCGAAGTGGCGCCCACGTTCTGATATTTCCCACATTAGCCCTGATGTGATCGCGCCGCTCTGCCAGACGCGCCAATATGGCTTCTAATCACGCCAATCTTTCTTTGGCGCCATCTGCTGGCTTTCTGGCGCGTTCCGAATGGTGCACAAGTCGGAAATCCGATACGCTTCTAGGTGGAGGACTCCGTCGTGCTGAAGCGTTTTCGGGTTCCAGGCCGTCTCGCCCTCAAGTTGAAGGAGCACGGCGTCTCAGTTGCTGGGGTGCTGCGCAAGGCGGGGCTTCCCCGAGATTTGTTCGAGCAGACACGCGTTCTCGTCTCGACCGAAGAGCTTTTTGCACTCTGGACCGCGGTCGAGGTGGTCAGTTCCGATCCGCTCATGGGTGTGAAACTGGGCATCGAAACCAAGACAGAGCGCTTTCACCCGATGGCTATCGCCGCCCTCTCAACTCAGAATCTTGTAACCGCCACCGAGCATCTGGCTCGCTATAAAAAGCTGACAGCGCCAGAAGAGATCCTCAACAAGCTGAGCAAAGAGGAGTTCAGAGTTGCGTTCCGGTGGCTGATGGCTGTCGATGCAGAGCCGCAGGTGCTCACAGACTATTGTTTCTCGTGGATGATTTCTCTCGCTCGGCACGGAACCGGAACCCAGCTCAATCCACTCCGGGTGGAGTATGTGCAATAACGTCAGAATCTGCGTGTGCTTGAGCGCAGCTTAGGCTGCAAGGTCGTGAGCGGCGCGCCGCACAACGCGATCGTCTTTCGTGCCTCCGACGCCACCGCGCCATTTGTGACTCGGAATGTCGAACTGCTCGAATTGCTCGCGCCACAATTTGAAGAGCAGTTGCGACAATACAAGGAAGAGGACAGTTTCATCGAACTGGTGCGGCGCGCCATTCAGGACCGACTGACTGGACAGCGCCCCTCAATGGATATGATTTCCGAGACGCTGCACATGAGCTCTCGCACGCTGCAACGTCGCTTGCAGGAATCTGGTTCCAGCTTCCAACGCGTATTGGGTGAAGCCCGGCACCAGATGGCTCGGTACTACCTCTCCAATTCCGTCCTGGAGTTGAATGAGGCCGCGTATTTGCTTGGCTTTGAAGACCCGAACTCGTTCGGTCGCGCCTTCCGCACTTGGGAAGGCGTGCCACCGAGCGATTGGCGTGAGTCTCATTGATCTGTGATGGTCATGATATTCCTTTCGCGATCAAAGGCAGCCATAACTTTGCCCATGACGGGAGTCACTTGCTTTCGGGAAGTTCAGAGAGTGTTCAGGAATGCGATGAGCGCTCGGCGACCTTCTTCAGACAAATCCAACCCAAAGGGATGACCTTTCACCGGAAAGCTCTTCGTTCCATAAGGCTTGAATCCTGTCGGCTCATAGTCGTCTTCCGTGCGCCTGGGATCGAACCAATCTTCAAGAGACGCGCACCAACCGCTGTGGCCGAACATGCTGCGGTACCAGACACCTTTCAGCGACGGCACTTTGTAATAACCGGTGCCTCGTCTCGTTTTTAAAGTCATATTGGGATCTGTCCCCACTGAGAACGGTGCGATATCGAACTGGGACCGTGCCTCAGCGGGCACCCGAAAGCCTTCAGCCGGCGTGAGCTTGTTGTTGGTGTAAAGAGGAGGTCCGCCCAAAGACCATCCGGTGGGCGCTGCTCGCCGGAATAGATGGGTGAACTGGAGCTTGTCGTCCGACGGGTCGAAGCTCGCCCTCTTTGTAGATCCACATCGGATCCGGTTCTTCTCCACCGCAACAGGAACGGCACACGACGTTACCGTCAAAGACTGGCCCCTGCACCATGGCGATTGGGGAGCAGACGGCCAGACAGTGTTCATGCCGAGCCATTCACCCGGTGAAGTCCCCGTGGTTATCGAGGTCGATCAAAGAGGTAAGGCCAAGGTTGCCCTTCAGGGTAGAGCTAATACCGATTTCGCTTGCATGATTCAATCGCCAGACTCGCGCCACGCGGTGGTGTTGGTATGGATCCCAACTGACAACAATGCCTGGATCCTGAACGACTTCTGATTCCGCAGATCTTTGTGTGAGGCCAGCCGACTTAGGGTGAGCTTGTGACTTTCGGAATAGCTCGACTATCAGCACCGCAATTTCGGGTGACATCACCGTGCCGCCCCCTGCAATCTCGCTCACTGCTTCCAACAGGCGAGTGGGCGAGGCCTTCTTGAGCAGGTATCCACAGCCTCCGGCGGAGACCGGTCGCAATCGAGGGGTAGCGCTCCCGCAGGATCCGAACTCCGTCAATGCCGCTCATCCCCGGTAGCCGATGAAGCATTGCGAGCCTGAGTTAGGAGCTCACGGCAACTGGATGCGGTAGAGATTGCGGCGGCTATTCTGGCGGGTGTAGGCGTAAACGGAAGGGTTGACGGCTGACTCCACTTGCCAGGGGATTGCTGTGATCTCTTTCGGGTTTCGAAAGTCTTCGATGCGCCTGGCTGCCACGGGCGGAAGCTTTGGCAGGCCCGAGTCACGGATCACCGGCAGCGGGTAACTCATTTCGGCCCGTATCGGGTAGCTGAGATAAACAAAGCCTCCGCCCTTGTCCCAACTAAGCAGGCAGTACCCGACGCACACCGATACTGCCGATGTTCCATCCACCGCAATTGCTTTGGTCATTCCCAGGTTGATATGTTCTTCGTCGCCGGAGCCGGGCACCGCGGCAGCAACCCAGCGGCCATCAGGTGAGACGTCCAAAATATCCAGAACGCGTTCCGGAGAGATTTTTTTACGGGCGCTGCCGTCAGAATTCATGCGATAGAGATAGTTCGCGCCGCCTTCTATCGCGCGGAAGACGAGCCCCCCGTCAGGCAGGAAGGAAGGGGAATCTTCCGCTGCCGGAGAGGAGATGCGCACGGGAGGCGTGCGGCGGCTGGTCGGGGCAACCCACAGGCTCGAAGGGCCCCTCTGGTCATTCCTGGTAAAAGCAACCTCCTTCCCGTCTCGCGACACAGAATACGACTGCATGGTGTAACCGGGCAGCACCCTTTCTATTCTCCCCGCCGTGAGGTCCTTCATCCACAGCTCCTCGCCCTGCGTTGGTCCGTTCGACATCAGGAAGTAAAGCCTGCGTCCGTCAGAAGAGAACGACGGCGATGAAGCATTGCCTTCGGAAGATATCTGGTGATCTCCGTCCTTGTCGTGCAGCCACACGGTAAGGTCCTCTGCGCCGACCGACGTAATGAGCGACTTGCCGTCGGGGGCCATGGCAATTCCTTCTTCTGAGGTTGGGCCAAAGGTGATTTGCTCAGGCTCCCCGTCCGGAAAACGTTGCCGCCATATATGAGAGCCGGGCGCGGGCTGCCAGCCGGTACGCCCCACCCGTCCCGGGTCCGCTTCCGACGCGTTCGAAGTGAGGTAGATCCATTTGCCATCGGGCGACCACGCTCCAGAGAGGCATTTGCCATTGGACGGGCCCACAATTTTGACGTCCTTGCCGCTTTGAAACGGAACGACGCGGCAGGGTAAGATCTTGCCTTGACTGTCCATCGCAACCATCAGGACCCAGCGACCATCCGGCGAAAGATAGGAATGATGCACCATGCTGCGTTTTCCAGGGGGCGCATAGACGTCACGGCTGTTTCCCCGGTCCTCATCCGCAGTCACAAGCACGAGATGCAGCCCTTCTCTCATCTCGGAGAAGAGCAGCCGCTTTCCTTGCTCGATCCAGGTCAACGACGACGAGTTGGGCAGCAGAAGATGAGGGTCGCCACCACCCAGGGCTGATACTTCCCATGTGTCCCAGGGCTCGATGATGCTGTAGACGATGCGTGAGCCATCCGGAGAGAACGAAGGGGCCAGTTTCACGGTATTGTCGTTGGTAAGCTGGACCGGCTCGCCACTTGGAAGCAGCTTGACATAAATCTGTCCTGGACCCATAAATGAGTCGCTTCCCCTGATGAACGCGAGCATTCGCCCGTCCGGGGACAGTGCGGGATAGACTGCGGAATCGGTGAAAAAGGTAAGCTGCTCCCACTCTTTGTCATGGGCGGTTTGCGTACCCCGGCGACTTCGAATGAGGAAGAATGCGCCAAGCGCCAGCAGCAGGGCAACGGCTGCCACGGAGATTTGAAATCTCCGGCTCACTTTTGGCGCGTGCGGAATCGGGAGCGCCCTTGATGGCAGATTTGTCTCCGCTTCGTCTTCTTCGATCACGATTTGCGTGCGTGTCCGAGCCTGAGCGAACAGGGCTTCGCCGTCCTCACTAACCGTGCGAACCGTCGCCGCAAATCGATAGCCTCTTCCCGGCAGTGTCACAATGTACTGGCGATTCTCCGCGGTGTCCCCCAGCGCCTTGCGAAGCAAAAAGATGTTCTGGCTCAGGTTTGATTCCTCTACAAACGAATTCGGCCAGACTTCCTTGAGGAGTTCTTCTTTGGAGACCACTTCGCGGCTGCGGCGTATAAGGATCAGCAGCGTCTCAAAGGCCTTGGGGGGCACTGGAACAACATCGTCTCCCCGGCGCAGGATCTGCTTGTCGGGGTCCATTTGGAACGGCCCGAATTCATAAGTAACCCTGGGTTCGGTAGCCATAGATCGAGGAGCCGGCAGCCCGACGAGCGGGGAAACCCGTCACCGCGGGCCAATGCATCAGTAAGCGCAATCTACCACAATCTCTACTACCCCTGAATCCTCTCCCTCTATTGCCGTCCTTGCCCCGTAACTCCCTGCATCTGTTGCTTCAACACCCCTCTTGAGAACTCCTGAGAAAAATTGAGCCTCGGTTTGAAGACTTTTCATGCCTGCTCCCCTCAGGATGCGCTCAGTACCAAGCAGCCGCGGCAGCAACGGGCTGACTGGAGAGTGGCATGGTGGTGAAAACAACAAGGATCACGATTGAAACCGAAAGCCTGATGGTAGTGCACAGGGGCAAAACCATCGTGACTTGGTGTCCAGTTTGTTGTGCCGAAGCGGAAGCAATGACGCTGGAGGGCGACAGCCTTGGCGAAGACTTCCCATCCACTCTCCTAGGAGACTTGCTGGCTGCCGGCAAGCTCCACCTTTGGAATTCCGATGGCGGTCCGGATCGGATCTGCCTTACCTCGCTCCTCCGCTGCTTCGAAACGGAGGGCGCTCTCGGACTACCCACCCCGAAAACTACCCCACCGACAGGAGAAGGAAAATGACATCGCCTCAATTCGCACCGAAGTGGCCGCGCCTGGCGCGGCTAAGTCTAGCTCTGGCCACGCTGGCAGCGCCGGTTTGCACCCTCGCACAAGCCCCAAAGTACACCATTGTGGACCTGGGACCGGTGGGCCCGTCGTGGTCGCAGGGTCAGCCATTTGTGGTTAGCGGCAGTGGGCTGGTCAGCGGGGAAAAGGTTCTCGCCAACCCCAACAATCCCGCCGAATGGGTATCTCGTTGTCGACTCCAGACCTTCTCAGACTGCTTATGCTCTTACTGATCACCTGATGCACAGTGACCCGGTTGTTCGCCTCTTCGAACGCTGGGCGCGTGGCCGGCTGGCGCGAGGATTTTCTCTCGACAGTGCTGCGAAGGCCGTAGGCGCAAGCAAAAGGACGCTTACCCGACGGCTACAAAGCGTACTTGGGAAATCTCCGATGTCATATTTCCAAAGTCTCCGCGTTGAACGCGCGGTACATCTCTTGAAGACCAGCAAGGCAAGTGTCGATGAGATTGCCACAAAAGTTGGGTACACAGACGGCGGAACGTTGCGGCTCCTTCTGCGACGTCGGCTGAAACTCGGAGTGAAGGAGATTAGAAGAGCTGCCTGAATGTAGCGACGTAGATCGCCGTGACCGCCAACCTGACGCCGCTGTGTTTCCTCTGGGCGCTCGCCTGGACTCTGATATTGTGGCCGTGTTGAACATTTGGCATGAACGGCCAGACTGACCTTCTGGACGACATTATTCGCTTGATTATCTATTGCGCTGTTTGCTTGCGCTCATCAACGGCGGTTCGCGAAAGCCGGATTCCAAGCTTCTGCATCCTGAGCTGCAGCGTTGAACGCTTCACTCCGAGGCGCGCCGCCGCTCCGTTCGGCCCCGCAACCACTCCATCCGCTTCTTCCAGAGCGCGCAGAATCTGATTTCGCTCCGTCTCTTCCAGCATCTTTTGAAGGCCCTCAGGGGGCGCCGATTTAGCAGCTACGACGACAGGAGCTGGTGTCGAAGGCACATCCGGAGTGAGCTCTGAGAGGCCGACATTCAGCACCGGTCCTCGCGAGATAATGACAGCCCGTTCGATCACATTTTGAAGCTCCCGAATATTACCTGGCCAGTGATAGCGGACCAGCGCCTGCATGGTTTCAGACGGAATGGTATCGATCACCCGCTGATTCCGGCGGCTGAATTCCTTAACGAAATGACGGACCAACTGAGGAATATCTTCCTTTCGCTCCCGCAATGACGGCACTTGGATTGGAAAGACATTGAGCCGATAATACAGATCAGAGCGAAATCTCTGCTCCTCGACCATCGTCTTAAGATCGCGATTGGTCGCGGCAATCAACCGTGCATCGGTGCGCACGGTTCGCGAGCTGCCAAGTCGCTCAAACTCCCGCTCCTGGAGCACTCGCAGGAGTTTTGGCTGCAATTCCAACGGAATTTCGCCGATCTCATCTAGAAATATAGTTCCACGATTGGCCAGTTCAAACCGACCCACTCGCTGTGTGATGGCGCCGGTAAATGCACCCTTCTCGTGGCCAAAAAGCTCGCTCTCGAGCAAA
Source organism: uncultured Acidobacteriota bacterium (assembly GCA_963744185.1). Taxonomy (GTDB): domain Bacteria; phylum Acidobacteriota; class Terriglobia; order Terriglobales; family Acidobacteriaceae; genus Telmatobacter. Next base: position 800,292 of record CAVUSR010000010.1, read on the forward strand.
CCCGTAGGAATTGCCGCGCAATTCAGCTTCACAAAGGCATTTGACTTCCTGGAGCTAAGGTTGTGCAGCGCTCGCGCGATCAACTCTTTTCCGGTGCCGGTCTCTCCATAAATGAGCACAGTGGAATCTGTGGGCGCTACCGTCTCAATTTCCCGCAGGACCCGGCGAAGAGGTTCACTGTTTCCAACAATCTCTTCAAAGTGAAGTTCGCTGCGGATCTCGGATTCAAGGTAGACATTTTCCTGCGCGAGCTTATCCTTGAGTTCGGAAAGTTGCCCATATGCGAGAGAATTTTCAACAGCCAGAGCGATCTGATTGGCAACCTGACTGAAGAAGGAAAGATCGTCTTCCGCAAATGCATTCTCGCGTGAACTGCCAAAACCCATTACACCGAGAATGCGTTCACGGACGATCAGAGGGTAAAGGCACAGCGACAAGTTCGCCAGCAAGCCCTGTGGATCCGCGGCAACTTCTTCTTTCGTGGCAATAAGCGGCTTGCCAGTCCGGAAGACAGTCATCGTCCGTTCGGACGCGGGTCCGACGGACATCTCGTAGTCGGCATGATCCACAGCGTAACGACGTAATTCGCCATCTTCCTGATCGGGCAGAGCCACTCCGACGGTGTCGCAATGCATAAAATGTCTGACACTCGTAACAATTTCGCGAAGCAGATCGCGCAATTCAAGCTTTGTCACGATTCGATTCGTAATATCGAGCAGCAATCGCAAGCGGGCCTGGGCGCGAGCGTCATCCAACGCTACGGCGATCTGATTCGCAACCACTGATAAGAATTGCTGGTCCTGGGTGGAATATGCGTCATCGAGGTGGCTGGCAAACACCAGGCTTCCCAATTTTCGATGTGCCGTACTTAGAGGCAGAGCGCAGAGCGAACGAAGTCCCAACTTGGAGAACCGCTCGGCAACAAGCGGAAACCTGGCCTCGCGGTCGATGAACGGAATCACTACGAGTTGCTGACTCTGATATACCCACCAAACGACCGTTTCCTCTTTCGGAATGTTCCTGACGGCGAGTGCCTCAATTGCACTGTCATAAGGCTCGACAAAGTGCCACTGAACCCAATTGGTTGCCGGATCGAGCCAACTCAGGCCGTCAAACGCAACCACTTGATGCAGTTCGCTCGCGCATGTCTGAAACAAGATCTTTTCGTCGGAATGACACCGGATCAATTCCGCAATGCGGGTGAGTGCCTCGTATTGCGAAGCAAGCGCTTCGCCGCGATCGGCCGGTCTTGGGACATTCGCTGCTGGCATACGGGTACCGCGCGATGCTCATGAACAGGATCTATAGGATCGTCCGACACCCGGAAGACACGGAAGATGTCCTGCAAGAGACCTTCCTTAATGCCTATCAGCATTTGCAGAGCTTCCGTGGCGCGTGCAGTTTCTCCACATGGCTCATGGCCATCGGGAAGAACGTGTCCCTGATGCTCCTAAGGAAGAGAAAGATGTTGCGCAAGAACACGTGCGATGTAGTTGCAGAAGATGGCGAGACGCTCGTCATGGAATGGCGAGACACGGCGCCAGATCCGAGATGCGTTACATGATGTCCCAGACCAGCCAAAAGGTAAACCACGCGGTTCGAAGGCTATCGCCTCAACTCCGTAACGTATTGGAAATGTATTACAAGAGCGAACTTCCTTTGAAAGACGCCGCAAAGATTTTCGGGGTCTCGGAGGGAGCAGCGAAATCGAGAATATTGCGCGCGCGCCACATGCTTCGGCGTTCCCTCAAGCGGAACGAGTGTTGGATTCCGTGAAAGCTTAAGTCGCGCACCTCCGTGCGAACGGATCTCGTTCGCAGCAGCGGAACTTTTCCGCTGCTGCGTAAGGGAAGCGACTGTCTCTTTCGCATAACAGTCTGCATTTCCGCAAGGGATCACGGGCGTATCAGCAATGGATTTACCTGTTCTCCATGTGTGTCGCTATTGATTGAGGGATACCGGAAAGGAAACAGCAATGAGTAGTGCAACAGCGATCTCCGTTGAAAATGCGAGCCCGACGCCGGACGTCAACCCATGGCTCATCGGGGTTGTGGTCTCCCTCGCCGCATTCATGGAGGTGCTCGACACAAGCATTGCTAATGTTGCACTCCCGCACATTGCAGGCAGCATGGGGGCGAGCAATGACGAGAGCACATGGGTCTTGACGAGCTACCTCGTGTCTAACGCTATCGTGCTTCCCATCAGCGGCTTCTTAGTCGGCTTGCTTGGCCGAAAGCGCTTTTTCTTGATCTGCATCGCCTTCTTCACCGTCAGCTCGTTCTTGTGTGGGTTGGCGCCGGGTCTCGGCCTTCTGCTTCTCTTCCGCGTGCTCCAGGGCGCCTTCGGGGGTGGACTGCAACCGATGACACAAGCGATTCTCGCGGATACCTTCCCGCCCGAGAAACGCGGATTGGCTTTCGCTTTATATGGCGTGACGGCCATCTGCGCCCCCGCAATCGGTCCGACATTAGGGGGATGGCTCACGGACAACTATTCCTGGCGTTGGATTTTCTATATCAACGTACCTGTAGGAGTTCTTGCCGTCATCCTCGTTTCGCAACTCGTCAAAGATCCGCCCTACTTGATCCGAGAGAAGGGCCGGAAGGCGAGTTTCGATTTCGTAGGGTTCGGCATCTTGGCCATCGCTGTCGGGGCTCTACAGGTCGCTCTCGACAAAGGGCAGGAGGACGATTGGTTCGGATCTCATTTCATTACGACGCTGCTGATTATCGCCGCAATTGGCCTTATCTCACTGGTGATTTGGGAATGGTTCCACAATGAGCCTATAGTGGATGTCCATCTATTCAAGAACTTCAATTTCATGAGCTGCAGCCTCATGTTTTTCGTCGTCGGCGTCGTTCTTTTCAGTTCTACAGTGCTCCTTCCTCAATTTCTGCAGACTCTCATGGGCTACACAGCGCAAAAAGCTGGGATGGTGCTCTCGGTCGCCGCAATTTTACTGCTCATTCTTCTACAGATCGTCGGCCGTCTGACAACTCGATTCCAGGCTCGCCACATCCTTGCATTTGGCTGGATCACTCTTGCGCTGGGTATGTACGTAACCTGCAAGCGCATCGATCTACTGATCAGTTTTGGCGGTGCCACATGGCTACGAATCATGCAGTACTTGCCGGTCGGATTCTTGTTCGTTCCGCTTACGATGGCGGGCTATGTTGGCGTGCCGAAAAGCAAGACGAATGCTGCCGCAGGTCTGATGAACTTCATGCGCAATATCGGGCAGAGCGTGGGAACCTCAGCTGTGACCACGTTGATCGCGCGGCGAAGTCAATATCATCAATCCGTCCTCGCCACATACACGCGTTCACCCCAGTTCAGTGCAGCCGTTTCAGAACTAACAACGCGGCTGTCCCATGCCGGTTTTGATTTGTATTCCGCGCAACAGGCGGCGCTCGCCAAAATGTACGACCTGCTGAACACACAAGCTCAAGCTCTCTCTTATGTTGACGTCTATTGGCTGCTTGCGGTAACCGCTGCCCTGATGTTTTTGTTGTGCTTCCTGCTGGAGAGAAATAAGCCGGGAGCATCCGGCAAGATTCAAGTGCATTGACGTACATCTCTCCGCGCAGCCTTGAGACGAGTAGGCGAGTCCTGTTCTCGCTCCTTCGACTTAAAATTGCAGTGCAGATTAAGGATTGTGAGTTGACGATTCTCAGTCGACACCGATATTCAATAGCGACCGTCTTCCCTACAACCCTTCGGGTGAAAACCTAATCTATCGCGAGTGCGGTCCCTTCCCTGCTTCTGGGGCTGAAGAATACAAAGAGCTTCCGCATCCGCGCACGTGGGTCGGGGTCGCGGTTTGGACCGAGTTGAACCAAACTGGACCACGATTCGACGAGGATTGAAACGATCGCTTTGCTAAATGATTGATTTTGCAAGGATTGGCTCCTCAGGTAGGACTCGAACCTACAACCCTTCGGTTAACAGCCGAATGCTCCCAGTAGTCGCAATTATGCTCCGAAGATCCGGCCCAACAATCGGGAGCGCTTTCCCGCCACGTTCAGCCCTCGCCCATTTCGATGTTTGTTGTCAATTTGGTGTCAAATCCCCCGACTGTGTCGGTTTTGCCGGTTGTACCGGCTCATAAGTCCTTTGCCGCCTGTAACCTGCGGCCCGACTTTTCCATAGCATGGAAGAGGTCATCGGTTCGATCCCG
>CAVUSR010000011.1:0-53957 GCA_963744185.1 uncultured Acidobacteriota bacterium
TGTCCACATCCAAGAGCGCATACGGAGCGCACTATAAAGAGTCGGCTAACTCGATCCTCTATCGCCGCACCGGAAGCGATGCCTGGAAGCCGGTACGAGCAGGCCTACCCGATCCGCAAGGCTTGCGGATCCCCGTAGTGGCTGCTAGTTCTTCCGAGCCTGGAGTTTTCTATTGTTCAACGGAGGGATTGCTCTATCGCTCCGAGGATGACGGCTTGCAATGGCAGAAGCTCGCAGTTCGATGGAACAGCAAAGCTCGGGCTGAGCATGCGACGGAGATGGCAATTGTCGAATAGGGCGCCGAACTGGAATGCGGCTTCCGAGTCAGAATTCCCCTACAACCCTTTGGTGAAAACCGAACGCTCCGCCTTTGAGACGCTGAGAATCTCCGCTGGGAGCGCATTCTCAGACAGACGATTGTGCCCGATTTGTGCCCAGGAATCTCGGTTGTGGCGATTTGAGCGATTCTCTCGATTCTGGAATCAGTAACTTACGTGTTTCGAACACCGGCTGAGGTTCGACCCCCTCCCGGCACCAAGAACCAACAACTTGTAGATGCCCTTAGCTTCCAGCGCGCCCGGCATGAAGCTCAGTTCAACGAAGGGCTTCAATCCGCGATCGAGCATTGCATCGCAAACCATGTCGACGTAGAGGGAAGTTCGGCTGCTTCGAGCCTGCCGGCCACACGCCCCTCTCGTCGTTGAAGAGTCGATGAAAGCGAATTAACTTGATGCCGGCAGCTTTCTTGACCGCCTCCAGATCTCTAAGCCATTGTCCCCGCAGACCGACGACAGCGCGGGCCCGGCGCACTCTTCCCACACATGCGGGAAGGGCGTCCCCGCTCGAGTACGAATGCCGATTGATTTCAGGGTTCCGCCTTGCGTTGAATCCGGCTGTGCCCAGAGAGCGGACGGAGCCAGGTATGAAGGGCCGGCAAGCATGGTCGACTGAAGAAAGGATCTCGGTTCATGAGCTTCCTTTCGGGACTTGCTCAATGGAATGAAGCGCACCACTACTGCAACTGAGCAGTTGGCTGCGGCTTCTTGGCGTCGATAGTCAACGAACCGTCACCGAGGCCGGTGCTTCGTGCTGTTACTTGGATGGGGCCTTCCTGGCGTGACGAACGGATCACGACGAGTGCGCGACCGTCGAAGAGCTTCCTCCTATTCGTCTGATAGGAAGCTGGGTCTCGTCCGTCACCGTTTCCAACGGCTGCGATCGTTCCCGGTCCAGTAATCTCGAACTGAACCTCCTGATCCGCGTGCAAATCGGGTAGACCCTTGGCGTCGACTGCTTCGACGGTGATGAACGATAGATCCTGACCGTCCGCCTGGAGGATCGTTCGGTCTGCCCTAACTCGAAGTGCCGTGGGTTTTCCCGCTGTTATCAGGACGTTTTCAGCGACCTGACGATCACCGCGCAGTCCGATGGCTTTCAGCGTGCCCGGCTTATATATAACCGGGAAGACAGCCTTGAACTCCTGCTCCTTTCCCGTCAGTTTCTCGCCAATGAGTTCGCCGTTCAGGAAAAGCTGTACACGTTCGGCACCTGAGTACACTTCAACCTGCAGTTCCTTTCCTTCCTCGCCAGGCCAAGTCCAGGTCGGCAGCGTTGGGTAGCTCGCCCACATGGCGGCAACGATTCTCTTGCCTTCCGGTGCGGGTACGCGAACAGTCGCGAAGATGCGGTCGCCCCCATTCCACAAGATGTCTCGATAGTAGGACTGCGACTTTCGATAGCCGGTGAGGTCGATGTCACCGCAGATTGCCGCATGCCAGGGAAATGCCGAAGCCATCGTGCCCATGGCTGCATTCCCGGAGGAGCTTGACTTCTTCGCGTCCGTACCTTTTTCTGCGATCGCCCTGTCATGCTCTTCGGCCATTTTCAAGAACATGCCGTCGACGACTCGCGTGAATGAAATGTTTGCGTTCCCGCCGCTCGTCGTCTTTGAACTCCCATCAGCTGGGGCGTTGGCAATGGACCACGAGCCAATTCCTGATTCCCCGAGATAATCCATCGCTGTCCAGGTGAAATCGCCGAGAACGTACGGATTCTCCTGCGAAATCTTCCACAAAGCGTAAGCACTTTGCGGGAAGGACTCAGTCGTTAGCATGATCCGAGATGGGAGCTTCTCGTGATCCGCCGAATAGGATGAGGCGAGGCTGTAGTTATACCCGGTGATGTCAAGAAGCGAGAAGACCGCTTCGGCATTAGGCGCGGTGGTTGTGCCGGGGAACGCCAGCGTGAGGGGCCGCGTGGAATCGAGCGATCGCACCTGATCCGCTAGTTGCTTTGCGATCGTTCTTCCTCTTTCCACCGTTAGCTCGGGAATTTCGTTGCCGATGCCCCAAATCACAATCGAAGGATGGTTGCGGTCGCGCATCACCATCGAAGAGGTGTCTTGCCGCCACCAGTCATCGAATTCACGGCCGTAGTCATATTTGACCTTGCTCACTTCCCACATATCGAAGGGTTCATCCAGAACCAGGAGACCCAAACGATCGCATGCGTCCAGGAATGCAGGGGAGGGCGGGTTATGCGCGGTGCGGATGGCGTTATACCCGGCCGCTTTCAGCAACTCCACCCGGCGCTCCTCTGCGCGATCGAATGCAGCAGCCCCGAGCGGCCCATTGTCGTGGTGCACGCTGCCGCCCGCGAACTTGATCGACTTTCCATTCAGTAAGAACCCCTTCTCTGCGGACCATGCCAGTGTGCGGATGCCGAACGGCGTAATCACCTTGTCGATCACTTTGCCGCCCCGCCAAACGGTTGAAACGGCGCTGTACAGTGTGGGCGTTGCCGGGGTCCACAGCGTGGGATTCGCCACCGCTATGTCCTGTTCGGCATCGACTTCCTTTCCCGGCGCCAGGTCCAACTTCGACTGCGCGACGCCGAGCTTCATCCCCGCCTTGTCGATCAGCGTCGTCTCCACCGTCACATTTGCGTCGCTCGCTGACTCATTCGCTACGCGCGTGCGAATCGAAACTTTAGCCGACTCGCCTGTAGCCTCTGGCGTTGAGACAAATATTCCCCAATGCGCCACGTGGACTCTATCCGTCACCACAACGCGAACATGCCGGTAGATGCCCGATCCGCTATACCAGCGGCTGTTCGGCTGTTCCGAGTTGTCTACGCGGACCGCCAACACGTTCGCACCGGCGAAGTTCAACCCCTGTGTCAGGTCGAACGTGAACGAAGTGTAGCCATACGGATGCGTCCCCAGTTTGCGCCCATTCAGATACACAGTCGCATCGCGATACACGCCGTCAAACTCGACGCTCACGCGCTTACCTTTCCAATTGGCGGGAGCATGAAAGGTCTTGCGATACCACCCAATTCCTGCTGGAAAATACCCTTCGCCTCCGCCGGCCGGGTTACCTTTTTCAGGCGCGTTTTCAATGCTCCAGTCGTGAGGCAGATTAACTGTGCGCCACGAGGAATCGACAAACGCCGGCGCCTCCGCTCCACCCGGATCTCCGAGAAAGAACTTCCATTCGCCATCGGCTGCGAGCTCCTGCCGAGGCGAACCGGTGTTAGCCGCATTCATGGGGACTGTCGCGAACAGCGCGGCCAGAACGAACATAACGTTGAGGGTGTAGATCTTGACTGGCATCATGGAGACTTCTTTCTGCTTGACCTGTTCCGGCGGCACTGCCGACTATCGAGTCTGAGCGCCCGATCAGTTGGGGAGCGCGCTTTTCATCTTGTTTGCGATCATGCGAGCAGCAAAGCTCGGGCTCAGACGATGGAAAATGTTCATGACCGCTGAGTCTCGCCCGACGAAGACGTGGGAAGCGTCGCGTTCCATCGCGCGCACAATGATCTCGGCCGCCTTTCGGGCTGGCATCGGTTTCATCGATCCCTTTTGGTCGGGTTGTCTCGCCAGCGGACTGACGCCGGAATTGGCCGTGATATTCGTTGCGATCGCGCCTGGAAACACGACGGTCACCTTGACGTTGGTATCGATCAACTCCGCTGCCAGGCCTTCCGTCAGCAATCTCACTCCGGCTTTCGCGGCACAATAGATCGTCTGGCCTGGAACGGGGATGAACCCACCCATGCTCGAAAGATTTACGAGGTGCGCCTGGGGCCGCTTCAGCAGGCAGGGCAGAAATGCCTTGGCAACGTAAAGGGTTCCGAGGAGATTCACGTTCAGCACTCGTTCGATCGTCGGATAGTCAAGATCGTTCACTCTGATAAAAGGCTGAATGATCCCGGCATTATTGACGACGCCATCGACGGCACCGAATCGGGCGGTCACCAGGGCAGGCAGGCGCTCGACTGCCTGCCTGTCCGCAATATTTGCAACGAGCGGCGCGAAGGCTGAAGCGTTTTCTGCCGCAAGGCGTGCAGTTTCGTTCAGACCTGCCGCATTCAAGTCGATGCCCGCTACCTTTGCGCCTCTTGTGAGAAGCAGGAGCGAGAGTTCACGCCCGATCCCACTTCCAGCTCCGGTGACCACGATGATCTTGCCGTCAACCTTCATATTTTGTCCTACTCAATGATTCGATCGAAGTGTCGGTGAGACCTTCCTGCTACTTTGCGGATGCGTCCGTGTCCTTGATTGCGGTGAAGTCACCGTCCAATGACATTTCTGCTACGTGGGAAGCTCCGGCGATCTTCGCGTCCGACGAAATCGTGCCCTCGTAAGAGACCGTGAGCGGGCTGCCGTTGTAGTCGGTCTTGAAACTCCAGCTCACCTTGTTGCCTTCAACTTTGCCGGTGACGTTGTACTTGCCGTTGTCTCCTTCGCATTCTCCGGTGAGGGCCGAATCCTTCTGAGTGAATGTGCAGGTGGAGTCCGACTCTTGAACCATGACGGTGTGGATCTTCCACTTGCCGTTGAGCGAAGAAGGCGTTTGCGCCTGGGCAACGCCGACGGCGAACAGAGCGGCGAGAGCGAGTCTGAAAGCGATTTTCATCTGAATTCCTTTCGGGTTGAGGGTTTGAAACGGAATGCCTTGTAGGCGACCTGAAACTGGATTGAGTTAGCCACGTTGCGAAGGCGCGCGACCCAGTCGTTTCGCGAAATGCAGAAACACGAGCGCGCAGGGCGAATATCCCCCTGGATCTCCCTTTGTAAAATCACCGGTGTCCGGATTCAGCTGCTGAGCGAATTTGCCTGATCGGATAACCGCCTCGCACCAGCGTTCCATCAGGAGATGGAGATCTTTAGACTTGCCATAGAACTCCATCCAACGCAAAACGCGCAGTGCGGTCAGGGCTTGGGAGGCACCGCCCCAGGAGTTCATAGGGATGGAGCGCACGAAGAGCGGGTCGTTTAAAGCAATGCTCGGGAATGGATACCGCGCCCAATAGGCTTTGGGATTGTGGAGCTGACGTTCCCACAGTGCGTGGAACATTTTCCGCTCGTGCGGAACATCGGGGCGCAGCACATGTTCCGACAGCACACGGCAGTTCGCAACCGACCGCACGCGAACGAAGCTGCCGTCGGGGGCGACATCGTAGAAGCTTGCGTCTTCCTCGCACCAGAGCTTTTCGAGGATGAGCTTACGGATGAGTTCCGCGTCCTCCATCCATTTCTGCGCCTCTGCCTGCTTGCCGAGAGCTTTGGCCATTTCGCTCAATGCGATTCGCGCGCCGAAGGTCGTTGCCGAAAGATCGGGGCAAAGGCGAGGGACCGTCTGCCCCTTCGGACAGTTTTTGGCATCATGCCCCGGGCAATCATTCGACACACCCTTCCAACGAGGGCTGTTATCTTGCCCGGTATCGTATGTGCAAAACGCTTCAACTAGTCCCGTGCCTCGCGTGTCCCGAAATCGCCGAAGCCAGGCATCCCATCGCGCACATGACTGATATGCTTCTGCGAGAAACTTCTTCGTTCTTCGCGATCTGCGAGACCTCCCACGCCGTCGCAGCAATGGGTACAACCATCTGTATCATCGACCAGCCGATTCCCCACTTCGTTACGTTCGCCGGCAATTGGCCATCTTCTCGCTGGTTCGCGAAGAACGCCCGATGCGTATTGATCGCAACTTGAATAGGCGATGGTCCAGCCTCGGTCGGCGTCACATACTCCGCCAATTCAGCGTAGGCCAGGCTTTCGTGGGGACCACACTCCATCCAAGTGCCTCGATAGACCGACCCTTCCTGCAAGACAGGCTTATCGAACTTGGGCATGATTTGCACATTGGCGGCCAACGCCGTCAGGGCCGCATCCCAGGTCGTCTTCTGGGCAGCAGCATCAAGTGACTCAGACCACATGTCCGGGAGCACCGCAATGGCGCCTGTTGCCAAACTCGATCTAATGAATGCTCGACGCTTCATTTGAAATTCCCCCGAACGACACTACCTCGTTACGACAAACGCCCCGCCGACTGAAGCTCGCGAGTCTTCCCCAACCCAGAAGTCGAAGTCAGCGGAGTCCTGAATCCAGGCCTTCTTTGCTTCACTCCAATAAGAGAGGTCCTCCTCATTCAAAGTGAAGCGCACAGTCTTGGTCTCATGAGGCTTTAAGGGCACACGGTCAAATCCCTTCAGCTCACGCACGGGACGAGAGGACGTACCATACCGCTGATGAATGTACAGCTGTGCGACCACATCTCCGGCGACCTCGCTACTGTTGGTAACCTGCGCCTCAATAGTGATCGGCTGCCCGATGCGGACGCTAGGCGCTGAAAGCTGTGGCACTGCGAAGTCGAACTTCGAATAGCTGAGTCCATAGCCAAATGGGAATTGCGGAGTGCTGGGTGTGTCCCAGTAACGCTTGCCCTGGTTCTGCGGATCTTGCGTTGCTGTGTGCGACAGGTACAGCGGTATCTGGTTTGCATCACGCGGCCATGTCATCGGCAGCTTACCGCCTGGATTCGCATCGCCGAATAGAAGATTCGCGATCGCATGCCCACCCTCAGTGCCTGGATACCACGCATCCAAAATCGCGGGAACATGTTCTGCCTCCCACGAGATCGTAAGCGGTCGGCCGGCCATCAATACCAGAACGACTGGCTTGCCGAGCGCCGAGATCTTTTTCAACAACTCCTCTTGCCGGCCCGGGAGATCGAGCGATGCGCGTGACGCCGATTCACCGCTCATGTTTCCCATTTCGCCCATCACGGCAATCACGAGGTCCGAATCTCGCGCGACATCGACAGCATGTTCTAGCTGCGCGTCTGCCTCTTCCTGAGTCCATGGTGCCTGCGGCTTTTCTTTGAGGAACAAGTCGAACGGCGATCCATAAAGGCGGCGAAGCTGCACGCCTGGGGCGTAGGTGACTGAGTCGAACCTCTTCGACTCTTCCAGGGCTTGCCGCACCGTCACGGTTTCGCTGACATTCTCCCGTGCGAGCCAGGGCCCGAGCGTGTTCTGTTTGGAGTCTGCGAGCGATCCAATGAGGGCAACCTTCTTGTAGGTGTTTGCGTGAAGCGGTAGCAGTCCGTTCTCATTCTTGAGCAGAACCGCGGATCGCTCCGCGGCGATCAAAGCTTCCTTAAGCAGTGGCTGCCGGTGGAATGTCACGGCGTCGACTTCATCAACATAGGGGCGATCGAAGAGCCCCAACTGGTATTTCAACCTCAGCATGCGGCGGACCGACCGATCCAGATCCTGCATATTGATGGTTTTGTCTTTCGCCGCGGCAAGGAGTCCGACGACGTTTCCGAAGTTCGACATCTGCAAATCGACGCCTGCGGCAAGAGCGCGCGTGCCGGCGTCTTCCTGATCCTTTGCGAAGGCGTGCGGCACGAGATCGGTGACTGCGTTGTTGTCGCTGACCACCACTCCTTTGAATCCCCACTCAGTTCGCAGAACATCCGTCAAGAGCCAGTGGTTGCCGGTAGCCGGCACATCGTTCAGATCCATATATGCGCTCATCACTGACCCTGCCCCGGCATCGATCGCCGCTTTGAACGGCTTCAGAACGATATTGCGCAGGACACTCTCTGGAATCAGCGCCTCATCGTGATCGCGCCCGCCTTCCGCGTAGCCATAGCCCGCGAAGTGCTTCAGCGAAACCATCATGTGATCGCCATCGACTGGCCCCGTGCCCTGAAAGCCGCGGGTCTGGGCCACAGCCACCTTCGCGCCGAGATACGGGTCTTCCCCGGCTCCCTCGATAATGCGGCCCCATCGTGGATCCCGTGCAATATCGACCATCGGAGAGGCCGTCCATTGCAGGCCCGCATGCCGGGCAACCTTGGCCACCAGGCGTTGTTCGTTCTCAATCATTGGCATGTCCCACGAGGCCGCCGTTGCGATCGGCACCGGAAAAGTTATGCCGTAACCGTGGATCACATCCATCATGAAAATGAGCGGGATATGCAGCCGCGACTTTTCAACTGCCAGGTGTTGCAACCGGTTGATTTCAGCGGGATCGGTTTCCTGAACGTAAGCCCCGAGCTCTCCGTTGATCACGCGTTGGTCCGACTTGGCGTTGTTGACGAAATGGAACGACTGGGTCAGCTGGCCGATCTTCTCCTCGACCGTCATCTGCCCCAGGAGTGCCTCCACCTTGCGATCAATCTCACGATCGCCCGAAATGGAGCTCTGCGGCGAAGCGCAACGAGCGGCCACCAATACCGCAACTGCCGCGATCGATAGTGCGCATGGGAGGGTCGTCAATCTCATGAACCAAACAGTAGTATGGCACTGAGTGCCATGTCAACATCCAAATGACATATTTGCATTTGATGCCAAAAATGCTATTCTCTATCTATCATGTATGCCGCTTCGCAAGCCTCGTCCGTCGCCGCGCCCGCCCGTGTCAGCCTTCAGGAGCGCAAGCAGGAGTTCGCTCGCAACGCAATCTGGGATTCGGCGATTGATCTGTTCTTCGAAAAAGGGTTCGACGAGACAACCGTTGATGAGATAGCGGCACGAGCCGGCACCTCCCGCCGCTCATTCTTCCGTCACTTCGAGTCGAAAAGCGACCTGATGGCGCAGCCCATCGTCGAATGGGGCACCTCACTCGTCAGCGCAATCGAATCCTGCCCGCCTTCGTTTTCTCTCGGGGAACTCTTCTGTGAAGTCGTCTTCAAAGTTGCTCAGAAGTCGGCTTCCAATCCTCGGTCGGGCAAGTTGATGCAAATTGCCGGCAACTATCCCGCTGCTCGTGAAGCACAGCTTTCCCGCATCGCCGCCGTTCAGGACCGGGTCACGCAGGCCTTCAGCAGGCGGTGCAAAGACGGCGTTACGGCTCATCTGCTGGCGGGACTGGTTTTTGCTGTGCTTGGTACCACCCATCAGTGCTGGTTCGAGAAAGGCGAGAAAGACATCTCCGCCACCGCGCACAAGACGTTCGCAGCACTCTCAAAGATCGTCAGCGACATTGATCGTGTTCAGGCGCACACGCGCGTCGTGGAAAAGAGTCGGTGAGTTCCCGTGCCCTATCGGGGCCCCGACTATCACCGTGAAGCCACGTAACCGAAGGCTCATCGGAGCCGAGGTTCGAGAACTTCCCCACGAGTTTGTAAGTCGTGCATGAATCTGTTTTATCGCCAATTTCCAATTTGGAAATTGGAAATCACATTGTCAGAGCACCAAGGGAGCGCCCATTCGCGCCCGATTCCACGGGTTCAAATTGCACCGGGACGCCAAGATTCAAGTGCATGTTCTGGTGCAAGAAGTCAATTGCAGCGATTACTTGTCCGACAAGCCGGTCTTTACGTCCAGGTGGAGTGGGTTCGTAAACACAGGCAAACACATCGGGATCAATCTCGGCTCGGTGAGAGTAGCGCAATTTCAATTCCTGCCCAGAGCCAAATACTAAAAAAACGCAGCCTACCATGTTCAGCGAAAACCCGACATGACGAAGATCTGGTGTTGGCTCTTGTCCTGTTGAGAAAAGATCAGAGACTTGCCGTTGGGCGATATCGCCAGTCCATAGAACGAGGGCTTGTCCAGCTTTGCAATATGCGATACCAGCCTCGTCCGGAAATCAAGGAATTCAATCTCTGGTCCGAGATGGCCGGGTATGAGAAAGTAGACGCCGTGATTAGACAATGCCCAATTGCTCCAAAGATCGGGTACCGGCCCCGTCCGCACGGCGATCTGCTTGGGTCTGTCTCGAGGGATAGCCCAAATTCCCTGGTGGGGAGGATTGCGATAGTAAAACAACCGCCGGTCTGATGATTCAACGGCACTGAAACCATGATCGCCGGTCATTTGAATTGGTAGCCCCGGTCTTACAACACCATTTTCAATTGCGACCTTCCAGATAGCGCCTTCCTTGCCTCCGCGATTAGAGGAGAAGTAGATCCATTTGCCGTCGCGAGACCATGTGGGGATGAAGGCATCCGCGTCATGGAATTGCGCAATCAAATGAGGCTGAGGGTCGGAAACGTCAACCTCAACGTCATCGACCTCGCTATGCTGGTTGGGGCGAGAGTCGAATGCAATGTACCGACCTTCAGGTGACCATCGCGGACTGCCAGTGAGCGAGTGCAAATTGGTTAGTTGCACAAGATTTGAACCGTCAGCATCGCAGATCCATATCTCCGAGTAACCCGAACGGTTTGACTGGAAAGCAATTCTGCGACCATCTGGAGAGAATTGGGGTAAGAAGTTGTACGCATTCGCCGCGGGGATCAGTATCTTCGCAGGACCTTTGCTATGGGTTTCATCCTTCAGGTCAATTTGCCAGATGTTTTGTTCGTCGTCGCTGTACTCAAACGCCAAAGCATGCCCACCGAGCGAGATCGATGGATACCACTCCAGCGGTCCCGATCGAGAGACTGCCTCTAGGTTCCCGCCCCGCGCGGATATCCGCCACAAGCTCTCCAGCCCTGCTCTATTGGATGAAAATACGATCTCGCTTCCATCCTGGGAAAAGGCGGGAGGTCCGTAGATGTGGTGGTGATCGAAGGTCAACTTTTTCGCGTCGCCTCCGGTGAGCGGAGTTATGTAGAGCTCATCCACGATAGCTCGACCTGCCGAACGTATGAACGCCAAAGAGTCTCCCATTGGCGAAAAGACCGGGTAGCGATCCTGGAAGCCCTCGGGAGGATCAGTAACAGCACGCACTCTGGAATCGGCGAGGGAGATGAGCCTGATCGAATCTTGCTGCGTTCCTGCGTTCAACTCAGAAAAGGCGAGGAATTTGCCATCTGGAGAAAAAGACAAGCCTGCATTCTCCGGTTCCCAGTTTCCGGCTTGACTGCGTTGACCAACGTGAATCTCACGCTCCACCCCGCCGAGTGACGGAACCAGTCGGACAGAGAAATGATCGCCAACGTCCCTCAAGAAAGCTATCTGCTGCCCATCCGGAGTCCATGCTGGAGAGTAGTCTGCAATGTTTTTGGTCAAACGCAGCAAGCCCTGCTTCCCGACAGCCGCAACATATATTCCTGATTTCTTTGCGTCCGGGGCCATCCAGAGGAAGGCAACGCGGCCGCCATCCGGTGATATGGCCGGCATGTGCAGTATCCCTGGCAAACCGATAAGTGGCAGAACGGTCGATTCAGAATCAGAGACCTGGAGCGACGGCGCAGTTCCGGTGTGGCGAATTCCGCGTTCGAAGAAATATGTCACTCCAGCCACGGCAGTGAACATGGCGGCGGTCACGATCGCCAGCCAAACGCGAACCCCAAATCTCCTGCCACTATTCTGAAGGTTGTCAGCGTGGCCAGCTGAATCCAAGGTAGATATCAGTTCGGCAACCGACTGATAGCGCCGCTCCGGGTCCTTTTCAAGGCATTGTTTTACTAGAACATTTAAGGCGTTCGGGATTTCAGCTTGCGTCAGGTTCGGCGGATCCTTATACAAGATCGCATTCATCACATCTGCCGGGCTGTTGCCAGAGAAGGCGCGTTTTCCGCCGAGCATCTCATAGAGCAATGAACCGAAGGCGAAGATGTCCGATCTGGGGTCCGCACTTTGACCGTGCACCTGCTCGGGCGACATATAACCCGCGGTTCCCATCGCGATCTCTGGTTGCGTCTCTGCCCGGACCAGGGTGGCGTTTTTTGCGCCGCGCACAAGTTTTGCCAACCCGAAGTCGAGGATCTTTACTCGATTGTCGGTTGTGATGAAGATGTTTTCCGGCTTGATGTCCCGATGGACGACTCCTTTCTCGTGTGCTGCTTCCAATCCGCGGCAGATTTGCAATCCGTAATTGACTGAGTCCTGCAAGGAAGGAGGTCCGTTTCTGATCTTCTCGCGAAGGTTGCTGCCTTCAAGCAATTCAGAAACCAGGTAGGGCGCACCTTCGTGGGTGCCCATTTGGAACACCGAAAGAATGTTCGGATGATTAAGAGCCGCGGCTGCGCGGGCCTCTTCTTCGAACCGCCCAAGCCATTCGGTTCTATTCGAAACGAATGACGGCAAGACCTTTATCGCAACGTCGCGCCCGAGGCGCCTGTCGTGAGCGCGATAAACCTCGCCCATCCCGCCTGCCCCCAGGAGCTCGACGATCTCGTATTCGCGAATCATCGTACCCGGACGAAGGGCGAGGTGCAGGCCGGGAGGTTCCAGAGCCGCAATCGATCCATCCTTGTCGAAGGAGAGGAGCGATTCAACCTCGCTACGAAGCAAGGAATCGGCCGAACAAGCCTCGTCAAGGTACGTTGGGCGATCTTCCGGCTCCAGTTCGAGCGCCACCGCGAGCACGTCCTTGATTCGCTGCCAGCGCTCTGGGGTTAAACCTCCGTGCGGCTCATCTCGCGGAGCAGCCATAATCTTGCCGTCGCCCATTCTCGTTTCACCGTAGAAGGAGAGATGTTCAGCACTTTTGAAGTCTCCTCGATGTTGAGTCCGGCGAAGTACCGCAGTTCCACAAGGCGGGACTGCTGCTCGTCTAGTTTTGCGAGGGTGTTCAGAGCATCGTCGAGCGCTACCAGATCGACTTCTCGCTGCTGCGGTGTCGCGATAGTCTCATCGAGGAGCAATGTGACACAATCGCCACCGCGTTTCGACGCGCGCTTCATCCGGGCGTGATCCACCAGGATCCGGCGCATGAGCTGCGCCGAAACAGCAAAGAAGTGAACTCGGTCGTCCCACCGAACTGAAGCGCGGCCGGCAAAACGCAGATACGCTTCGTGAACGAGTGCCGCGCTTTGCAGGGTGTGGCTACTGGGCTGTCCTGCCAGGCAGTTCCGGGCGATAAGTCGCAATTCGTCGTAAACTAACGGAACCAGCTTATCGCGGGCCGCAGCATCGCCTCCACTCCACTGATGGAGCAGTTCGGTGACCTCGCTGGAGGCAAGTTGCAAAGCCTTACTCCGAGGAAGAGACTTCGCCTCACAGTTTGCACTGCTCTTCGTCTGAAGTCAACGTTTACGAGGGTGACATGGGCAATTGTAATTTGATTTTGTTACTCGGAACACGCGTTGGCGCACCAAGGTGGGGAGATGGAATCGTCAGTGCACTCCTCCATCTCGGAATAGATCGCGATGCGTTGTTAGTCTTCCTCATGGCAGGAGAGAGAGCGTGAAGTTCTGGGTTGTGGAGTAGGTCCCTGAAACTGCGTACGAATTGCCGGCAGTGAGCGTTATCCCAAAGGTGGCTCCGGCGGGAGAGGGATTTGGGATGCCGCTCAGCGTGGCAGTGCCATTGCGGTTATCCGTGAACGGTTGTTGTGCCATAGAGGACGTTATTTGGTCCCACGATCAAGGGAGCGACTGGAGCTGCCCCATCTATACCGCCGGCAAAACTATAGATCACCGTTTCTGTGCCTGATGTGGTGACCTGGTAGACAGAGCCGTGGCCCGCAGTTCCGCCATTTGACGTTGTGCCGTAGAGATTCCCGTTATCGAAGACCAGGCCGCCATATGGAGCGTAGCCATCGGTTCCATTCGGAAAGAAACTGTGGAGGGTTGTTTCAACATCAGAAGGCGTCACTTCGAACACGGCCCCATAGCCCAAGCCTCCGTTCTCCGTCGTGCCATAGAGGTTTCCGAGCCCGTCCATGACGAGAGTGCACGCGGGAAGGCCGCCATCCACTCCGCCACGAAAGCTGTAGAGTGTGGTGATTTCACCAGACGGTGTCAACTTGAAGACTGTGCCGTAACCACTGGCACCTCCGCTTGAGGCGGTGCCGTAAAGGGCGCTTCCGTCGCCGATCAATCCGGCATAGGGAGAGGATCCGTCGGTCCCTCCCGTAAAGCTGTAGACGATGCTCTCAGTGCCCGTAGGGGTCACCATGAACACTGTGCCATTACCGAAGGCGCCGCCGCTCGGGGTTGTGCCGTAGAGATTACCGCTGGAATCAAAAAAAGGTGCGGCATTGGGAAGGGCTCCGTCCGGGTTGGCGCTGAAACTGTGGAGCACATTCTCGGTCTGGCCAACTGCCAAAGACGTGACAACCAGAAACAGCAGCGAGAGGAGAGCACACCTGCCCTTAGTCTTGATGGAGAGAAAATCCGCGACTCTGCCGATCCACACGCTCATTTGGGGATGTAACGCTTGAACGTGACCTCGCCTCTTGAGTTGCATGGCCGACCTCCAGCAAGTTATTCAATCCATCTACCCGCAACCGCACAATCAGCTCAAGCGCTGGAACGAAACAAGCGCCGGTTCCAGGCGGCGATCGTATTTCACCTCGCGTCCGCATCTTCGCTCCAGTGAGTGGACAGCCTGATAGAAGTCCAGGGCTATTCCAAGTTCCCAACGTACCAGCGGTTTGCTCAACGCCGCCAAACCTGGCTGCATCTTGATTTAGAACTGATCGCGGAGCGCTTCTGCGAAATTTGCCACATCGAGCGTTCCGATACCAACAGCCGGGTTGTAGCCGTTCGTGCCGTGATAGAACCAGTTATCCCCATAAGGGATCGCGTGCATCGGCGGGTTGGGACCGCGATATGCCTGACCAGTGTTTGCAAGCTGATAGAGCGGATAATTCAGCAAACCCAGCCTCTTGACGTGCAGGGATTCGGCGACAAGGGCTGAGACGGCGTTGAGTTGCGGCGCTACAAAACTTGTGCCGCCCCAATATTGAAGAATGCTGAATCCGTTCACGTCCGAAGTGTAGTAAATGACGTATCCGGTGTCAGGATCGGCATTCATGGAGATGTCCGGAACGTTGCGCCCCGCATAACCCGCAGGGAGCGCGAAGTAGTCGCCGACCCCATTTTCAGACGCGGCAGCCGCATTGGCTCGCCATACCTGGTGAGGTTGACTGAGTTGCACGCCAGGGATATCAGCCTGATACGAAGGTACCGGGAACAAGACACTGACGCCCCCGCCGCTTCCCCAAGGAAAGATCTGGCATTGGATCGGGTTGGGAGTTCCAATGTCGGCGCAATATGGGATCAGGTACTCCCAGTTCCACACTTGCTCGTGGGGAATATTGACGCTGAATTGGGGAGCGCCGGGATATCCGGTTTGCAAGCCGGGTAGGGTTGTGCCGCCCGCTGCCGTAATGGCCGGATCACTTGCCGGATAATTCACGCTCAGCGGCAAGCTGCAAAGGGATGGATAACAATACGCTATGGGGTAGCCATCCGCAGTGTAGGCGCCATCGTCTGCTGAAGAGGTGAACATCGTCTGTCCCTGAATTGCAGCGCGAACCAGCAATTCGTGCATTGCCTGGATCATGCTCACGGTGTGGCCGGTAGCGGGATCAGTCACAGGAGCGTTTTCAAGGCTGCTGAACCACTCCCATAAGCCCCAACTGGTCGAGAGTGTCTCGGCAGCGTTGGCGTCGATGGCCGCGGCAAACGCATCCACAAACCCCTGATTGGTGTTCGGCGCCTGGTACACGACGATCTCCGCTCCTGGAGCGATTCCGCCGGATTGTTCGACATCGAGAGTGGTCTCCTGTGAATCGGAGGCATCGCTCGGTGCGCCGGGACCGCCATCGATATTCACGATCTGAAGCCTGTCCGACTTCACATTGAGCCCAACGGCGCTCCAATAGTCAAAGACATCACTCGGCGTAAAATTCGCGAACGTAATGATTCCAAGAGTGCGCCCGCTTCCGGTGACGCCTTGGTTATATAGAGGCTGTACATCGTAGTAGTTGGCGAAATCGGTGACGGTCCAAAGCCCGGTCGGATTGCCTGCCACCGAAGTCGGAGTCGTGACGGCTCCTGTAGGCTGCGTGAAGTTACGGGGCGCCGCAAGACTCATTGGGTGGAGTGCTGGATGGGTGTCCAAGCCAACTACGGCCGCAACCGAATCCGCAATCTCCAGTGGAATGGTCGGGCGAGTGAGAGGCGCATGGAAGTGATGACTGGGTACGTTGTTGCGGGCGGGGATCTCATAATCGTGCAGGCACACCCCGAAGGCGCGATCCAGATCGGCGGGGAGCCCCGTTGCTTTGATGGTGGTGGAGGTTGCTCTTGCCGCAGAGAGCCCATGCTTTGCCAGTTCTGCGATGATGTGCGCGACCTCTGCGTTCGACGGTCCAAAGCGGGATGCGAATTGGTCTGCGTTGAGGAACTGGTGATATTTGGCATCTCCGCGTGTGTAAATCGACTGCAACAGGTTTTCCGCTTCGGCCAGATTGGAAATGCTGAGAGCGATCGTGATCGTGATCGGCATGCCGGGTGACTCCGCGGCAAGCGCGCCATGATCGATGACTCGGGTCGCAGGCGCGGAAAAGTAGGGCGGCCGAGACCGGCTCATATTGAGGGGGGAAGTCTGAGCAATCGAACTCTGCAGGAGCCCGATCACGAAGACGAAGATCACTATCCTGATCGTGGGAGCTTTCATGAAATCCCCTCCGTGCGGCAGCCTTCAGGCGCACACCGTACTTCACGTTGCGACAGCATGGCCGCTTAGCTGCTGTGGAAAGTCCTATGGGAAGAAGTTCTTTCAAGTTCCTGTGGCACCGGCGGATCACTCGAAGTCGGCAGGCCATCTGACCGGCAATGCAGCCGAGTATTGGTTCACCCGAAGTGCATCAACCCTTTTTCGGCCTCTACCGAACTAAACGTAAAGCAGTGGCAAAGTGGGTCATCTCTTCACGACCTTTCTTCCATCCCCAGATCAATCGGTCGCGAATTCCAGGAAGAAATCGCACCAGACGGCGTATTTCGCTGCGGCAAACAACTTGAGCTAAGAGTCGCCTGTCCGTCCAGGTGCTGTGTTGCCGGCTCACCCGGATTCGATGCCGAGTTTGTCGTTGACCGCTACTCTCAAACGCTGCCTGCAACTGTGACGGCAACTCCCTGTTTTATAGCAGCTGACTGATAGCCGGTTTTACGGCAACCTGCCAGAAACATAGGCGCTCAAGCAGCTGTGCGAGTGACCCGTTCCCAGCCGTTGAGATCACACCAGGGTCCGGTTTGCCGGTTCCTCAAATGTCACAGTTCCGTAAATATTGCTCCCGGCGTTATCGAGTCTGATCATCCATCCAGCGGAAGCTCGAAGCTTTGGCCGGGTCGCTCTTGCCGTCCCACTGTGCGGCAGGCGCTCGAAACTCGCCGGCCACGCTGTACTCCGCACTTAGGATGCGCGATGAGCCGCTGTGGAGAGTGCGCAGACGTTCGCACGCAGCTTGTCCTGTTTGCGCGTGGGCGCTGGCGCTCAATGCGGCAATCACGGCGGACGCGATGATGTAGGCGGATCTCATCTGGTCAGATCTCCAATGAAAGCATGAGCGAGCTGAGACTCTTCCCGTGCGCGTCGAGACGCAAGGAGCGCGTGACGCTATCGGTTGGCCGGCGCTGCAACACGAAATTGAGTCCGCAAAGATTCGGAACGCAATATCGTGTGACCGGCCTCGTGATGTGTTCGCGAAATAGTTCGCTCACACGCTCCTCCGTCACGCGCTCAATCAACGTCGCGTAGTCCTCATCGCGATATGCGAACACCGAAATGTTGACCAGGTTGCCCTTATCGCCGGCGCGCGTATGGGCAATGGTTCGCAGCTTCATCATGCCACCTCCATCGAGATGATTGGGTTGACGAGTTCACGCGCGATGAGGGCCGGCACGATAGCGATGTTCTCCCGCACCGCGAATGTGACTCCCGCGCCTGCGGCAGGCCCGTTGAGGTAGAGGCTCTCCACTTCACGTGTCAGGCGCTTCGCATCCATCTCGTGCGTGAATCGTGCCGCAGCTCGCAGCCGCACTTCGTAGGGTGCGGGCCAATCCGGCGGCGTGCCGTGCATTGAGCTCAGGCCGATCAGGTCGATCCTTAGATCCTCCGCAGCGGTCCGCGCGAGGCGCTTTTCGAGGATCTGCCGAGCTAACTCGGCTCGCTCCAGCGCGCCCGGTCCGGCATATGAGATCTGACCTTCACCGATCAATCCGTCATCAACTCCAATTGAGACTTTGTACTCCTGTGGACGCGGCCTCCCCTTTGCACCCGACACACGCATTGCGCCGGGTCTCTGCTGTTCGAAGCGGATCCCTGTGAAGTCGGCGATGATGTCGGGCGTTATGTACGAGGACGGGTTTAGAACCTCGTACAGGATCTGCTCGCGGCAGGTCTGCAGGGTAATGAGTCCGCCAGAACCGTCCACCTTGGTCAGGAGCGCGGAGCCGTCTTCGCTCACTTCCGCCAGAGGAAAGCCAAGCCGATCAACATCGGGCACGTCTTTATATCCTGGATCCGCAAAGTAACCGCCTGTAAGTTGCCCGGCACATTCCAACAGGTGGCCCACAGCGGTGCCCTGGCCCATCAAGTCCCACGATTCCTTCTCCCATCCAAACGCGTGTATCAGTGCTGCCAGGAACAGCGAGGGGTCAGCTACTCTTCCTGTCAGAACAACATCTGCACCGCCAGCCAGCGCCTCAGCCAGGGCGTCAGCGCCCAAGTATGAATTCGCCGAAATGATCGTCGTGTCAGCCGGAAGCGGCTGATCGTCGAAAGGCATGAAGGCATCTTTGAGATGCAGAACATCATCGCCCTCGATACATGCGACCCGTAAACCGTGAAGACCCAAGCTTCGAGCGATCTTAATTGTCTCGCGCGCGGCCGCGCGCGGATTGGCTGCGCCCATGTTGCTGATCACACGCACGCCATTTCGGCGGCATGCCGGCAAAACAGCATGCATGCGTTCGCTGAGAAGCGGGTCGAAGCCAGCGTCAGGATCTTCGCGCTTGCGCAGTTGACTCAGCGCGATTGTTCTCTCCGCCAGGCACTCGAAGACCAGGAAGTCGAGATGTCCTTTTTCGGCGAGTTCTACCGCAGGCTCGATGCGATCTGCGGAAAAACCTGCACCCGCGCCGATTCTGATCTTCTTCATCTGCAATCTCCTGAACAAGCCCTCTTTACCAGCTTCGTCGGAAGCATGAAAACGTTGGCGCTTTGCGTGTGGCACCGATATTGCGACGTTACAGCGGTATGACGTGAAACAAGACGGCCGCAATCGTCATTACGACAGACGCTCCCAGAAGGAATGGGCCGGCGAATCGTTGATGCGCGCTCAACTCAATTTCGCTCAGACCGGTCACAAGAAACGTCGCCGGCGTGAGCGGACTTACGGGGAATCCGGTGGTCATCTGCCCAAGCAGCGCGGCTTCCGCGACGCTCGCCGCAGGCAGTCCAAAGCCCTGAACGGCGACGGCGAGCACAGGGAGAATTCCGAAATAGAAAGAGTCAGGATCGAACAGCAGACTTAACGGCATGGCGATCAGGCCGAGCACAACGGGAATGTGTGGCGCGAATCCTGCGGGTATGTGCGCGATTGAAGCGTTCGCCATGGCGGTGAGCATGCCGCTGCCTTTCAGTATTCCCGTGAACACGCCGGCCGAGCAGAGGATGGCACACATAGACAGCGCTGCTTTCGCGTGACGATCAATGGCCGCGCTCTGTTCGCGCACTGTTTTGAAGTTGAGCAGCAGAGCCAGCGTCGTGCCCAGCATGAACGCGATTGCCGGGTCAACCTTGCCGCTGATCACAAGTCCGAGAACTGCCGCGGCGAGAATTAAATTGCAAGCGATGCGAACACGCGAACGCGAAGAAGTAATCGTCGCAATTGCGCTCGACGGCATGGGCTTTGAATTCGTTTGACGAATGCGCCTGCTTTCTTTGCGTCCGAGATATACGGCGACAGCGAAAACATAAACCAGGCCAACAATCTGAACAGGAATGAGAGGCTTGAACAAAGCTATGGGAGTGGTATGGAGCGCGGTGGCGGCGCGAATTGTGGGTCCCGTCCATGGCAGAAAGTTCACGCCTGCGGCCAGCGATACCGCGCATGCCAGGATTCTGCGATCCATCCCGAGTTCTTGATACAGCGGCAGCAGGGTGGGGATGGCAACCAGAAATACAACGGCGCCGGAGCCGTCCAGGTGGAGCAGCAGTGCAAGCAGAGCAGTGCCCGGAACGATCAGCACGGGATTTTTGCCGATGCCGCGAAGAAGGATTCTGACGAATGGCTCAATTGTTCCGGCATCTGTCAAAACACCGAAGAACAGGATGGCGAACAGGAACATCGCCACCACAGGCGCGATCGATATCAGCCCGGAGAGCGCGAACTGGGCGGTATTCAACCCGAAGCCGGCCGCCAGGCAGGCGGTTACCGGGAACAGGAAAAGTGCGACCAGCGGCGAGACGCGGCGGCTGGCGATCGCCACGATCATGCCGAGGATAGTGATCAAACCCCAGATGGCAAGCATGCTCAGCGACCGTTGGTGCAGCCCTTTCGCGAATAGTGCGAGTATAGAGAGCTTTGTCTCAATATGTACATTGCATAAATCAGAAGTCTATAATCGGGATTTCCGATGATTCACGAGCTCCGTTACATTCGTGCTTTTCTCAAAATTGCAGAGACGCGCAACTTTACACGCGCTGCCAACGATCTGCATGTTTCGCAGTCGGCGTTGACTGTCCAGGTGCAACAACTCGAGGAGAGCCTGGGCGTCCGTCTATTCGACAGAAACAAGCGGGGAGT
Source organism: uncultured Acidobacteriota bacterium (assembly GCA_963744185.1). Lineage (GTDB taxonomy): Bacteria > Acidobacteriota > Terriglobia > Terriglobales > Acidobacteriaceae > Telmatobacter. Next base: position 20,738 of record CAVUSR010000011.1, read on the forward strand.
GACCCTCACCGCCGCGGGGAAGGACGTATTCGGCCCGCTGCAACGATTACTCAACGATGCGCAGAACATTGTTGAGCATGCACGCGACCTGAGTTCCGCCTCGACCGGCTTCGTGTCCATCGCTGCTCTTCCCACGGTGTGCGCGGGGCCGCTTCCGGAACTGGTACGAAGCTTCATCGAGAGTTATCCAGGCATCCGCGTGCAAATCTCCGACGTAATCGCGGAACGCGTGCGAGACGCCGTGCTCAAGCGAGAGGTTGACTTCGGGATCGGAACCCTTCACGGGAGCGATGCGGAGCTCCATGCGATTCCTTTGTTTCAGGATCGTCTGGTTGTCTTCACGCCTCCGGGGCACCCTCTTGCGGAGAAGCGCAGCGTTACACTTCGCGAGGCTTCAGCTCATGGATTGATTTTGCCGGGGCGGGCTAGCAGCGTGAGAGAGGCGGTTGAGGCCATCGCGCATCGCGAGCGGTTGCTCCTCGACATTCGCTACGAGACAAATTTCATGCCGACTGCCCTGGCCTTCGTGCGCGCCAACCTGGGTATAGCCATCCTGCCGCAGACGGCTGCCGGCGCCGACACTTCGGACATCATGATCGTTCCGTTTAACAACCGCTTTGCGAACCGCCAGATCGAGTTGCTGCAGAGAAGAGATACCACTCTGTCACCGGCCTCGGAAAGACTGGTGCGCCATCTTCTGCACAAACTTCGTGTTAGAAAGCTTGAACGGCCAGGCGCATCGTCCGCGCACTCGAGTAAGAAAAACCGGTGATCGGCAAATCCGATTGTTCTGTTCAAATCAATGAATTGTACTCATGCATCCGGGCACTGTTATAGTCGCGTGCATCGCAAAAAGCAGTGGGTTCCGGAGGCTGTAAATGGACGGTTTGAAGAAGTTCGCCGTGGCGACAATCGCTTTAGCTGGCTGTGTCCCCCTTGTTTTCACAGCCCGGCGTAGTCGGCATCGATTCAGGCAAGTTGCAGGGCGTTACGGAGGGACCTGTCGAATCGTTCAAGGGTGTGCCGTTTGCCGCGCCTCCGGTCGGAGAACTTCGCTGGCGCGCTCCGAAGCCTGCGCAGCCTTGGTCCGATGTGCGGCAGGCCAACGCCTACTCCGCAGATTGCATGCAGGTGCCGTTCCCCAGCGACGCTGCTCCGCTCGGCACCAAGCCGGCAGAGGATTGCCTCTATCTCAACGTGTGGCGTCCCGCCGGAACCAGGGCGGATGCGAAGCTGCCGGTCATGTTCTGGATCTACGGTGGTGGCTTCGTCAATGGAGGCAGCTCCCCCGAGGTGTATGCCGGCAGCAAGTTCGCCGAAAAGGGCGTGGTCTTTGTCAGCGCCAACTATCGCCTGGGCCGCTTCGGCTTCTTCGCATTTCCTGAGCTCACAAAGCAGAATGCCGACGGGATGGTGGGCAACTACGGCTTCATGGACCAGATCGCCGCGTTGCAGTGGGTGCAAAAAAACATCAGCGCGTTCGGCGGTGACCCCGGCAACGTGACCGTATTTGGCGAGTCTGCTGGCGGATTCTCGGTAAGCATGTTGCTCACCTCGCCTCTGTCGCAAGGATTATTCTCGAGAGCGATCATTGAGTCCGGCGGCGGCCGCACCAACCTTGGCGGGGAGCGCTACCTCAACACCGCACTACCGAACGGGCCTGCCTCAGCTGAATCGGTTGGCATCGAGTTCGCACGCAGCGTTGGAGTGGATGGAACGGACAAGGACGCACTGGACAAGTTGCGGCAACTCTCGGCCGAAAAGGTGCTCGGCAATCTCAACATGGCAACGATGAATCAACCCGGATATGCAGGGCCCTTTATCGACGGCCGCGTGGTTCTTGCAGATCCGCAATCCGTTTACCTTTCCGGCGCAGGTTGGCATGTACCACTAATGATCGGTACCAACAGCCTGGATATCGGCTTCGGATTTGCGCGGGATAAGGAAGAGCTGTTCGCGCCATTCGGTGCCGATCGCGAGAAAGCGATGGCGGCCTACGATCCAACGGGAAAGGGTGACTTGCGCGCCGTGCAGTACCAAGTCTCCATGGATCGATTCATGGTCGAGCCCGCCCGTTTCGTGGCGAGCATATTTGCTTCGGAAGGCCTCCCAGCCTACGAATACAGGTTTTCTTATGTCGCAAAGTCTATGCGCAGCAAGTGGCCGGGCGCGCCCCATGCCACCGAGATACCTTTCGTCTTCGATACCGTGCAAGCGAAATATGGAGGTGAGCTCGCCCCCGAGGATGAAAAGACCGCGCAGGCAATGTTGAGTTACTGGGTGGCCTTTGCCAAAACCGGCGATCCGAGCTCGGGCAACACGCCGGCCTGGCCACGGTACTCGCCAGCGACCGACATGCTGATGGATTTCACCGAAAACGGTCCAGTAGCCGAGAAAGATCCAATGAAAGCGCGGCTTGATGTTACGGCTGCATACGTAACAAGCTCCGCTCCCGCGCCAGCGCCAAAGCTTCCGGCCCGTCCATAAGTGGTTGGCAAAGACAATACGATGCTTCATACGGCTGCGCGAAAGCGCAGCCGCATCAGCGGCGGGCCATCTACCAACCGGCGTTAAATAAAGCGATTTATTTCCTATTGCTGGAGCAGCCGGAGAGTCGGTATAGTCGAGAGTTCCGCGGACCTTGGCAACAACCGGCGCGCGAACTTCCTGAGAGGCAATTCCAATGAGGCACCAAAGATCGGTACCGTCGTGCTGGTAGCATGTTCGATTGCGGCACAGGCACAATCTGCATCATCGAACCGCTGTGCCGGCCTGAAGAGCGCAACGCTCGCCGGAGTTGAGATCACGACTTCCGGGCTGGTTGCGGCGGGGAAGACAATTGCGCCCGCCTATTCAGGGGGATCGGTCGTCGGACCGCTTCCCGCGCAGCGCTGCCGGAAAAACCAGGATTGCGCTGCTTTGAGTGAGCAAACCAACTCCGAAGCGAATGATTGCATAAACGAGGGGAGAAGTTGTCATGGAAAATTCGAAAGAATCTGTTTTTCTTACTCGGCGTGAGGCGCTTCTGCTGTCCACTACGGCAGGGTTGGGGGCAGCGCTGAGCAAGCCTGCCTTCGGATCTGACAGCGTGGAGACAGGCGCCCACCAGGAGCCGGGCAATGTGTCGACGCCGCGAACCGCCGTGACAAAGACGCAGTACGGCAAGGTGCGCGGGTTTGTAGATGGCGGCGTGCTGACGTTCAAGGGAGTTCCGTATGGGGCAACCACGGCCGGGGAGAATCGCTGGCTGCCGGCCAAGCCGCCCGCGCCGTGGACGGACGAGTATCCGGCTTTGGCCTACGGAGCTAACTGCCCGCAGACCCTGCACCCGTGGACGAGCATCGAGCAAACGTTTTTGTTCGACTGGGACGATGGTTGGCAGAGCGAAGACATGTTGAAGCTGAACATCTGGACGCCGAGCCTGACGGGCAAGCGGCCCGTGATGTTTTACATGCATGGCGGCGGGTTCAGCTTTGGATCATCCTACGAACTGCCATCGCACGAGGGTGCGCAGATGGCGCGGCACCACGACGTGGTGCAGGTCTCCGTGAATCACCGCCTGAATATTCTTGGGTTCTTCGATGCGGCGGAGATTGGCGGCTCAGCATACGAGGACTCAGCGAACGCAGGGATGACGGATCTGGTGGCGGCGCTGAAGTGGGTTCAGGAGAACATCGAGAACTTCGGCGGCGATCCGGATCGCGTAATGATTTACGGGCAGTCTGGGGGCGGGTCGAAGGTAACGACGCTGATGGGAATGCCCTCTGCAGCGGGCCTGATCCATCGGGCCGCGGCGCAGTCCGGCGGTGGTGGAAATATTCCCAGCAGAGATCAGCAGAAGGAACTGGCGCGTCAGACGATGAAGGAACTGGGACTTGCGGCGAACGATATCGGTTCGCTGCAGAAGTTGGAGTGGGCCCGGCTGTTCGCGGCCGGGAACGCGGCTGCGGCGAAGATCAATCCGCAGGGGCGGCCCATGGCGGGGCCAGGGGCGCCGGGAACTCCGCGCGTGGGATGGTCGCCCTGCGTTGACGGAAAGGTGATCAACATGCGGTCGTTCTTTGACGCGGCTCCGGATATATCAAAGAATGTGCCGATGCTGATTGGTTCGGTAAGCGAAGAAGGAAACCAGATGTCTTCGCATCCGACGGAAGAGGAGTGGCATGCAAATCTTGCGAAGATGTATGGCGAGGAGAAGGCGACGGGGATAGTTGCGGCGCTGAAAAAGGCGTATCCGCAGAAGAAGATTCAGACGCTTTCGTACATGTGCAGCGGGACTGCGGGGCTGAATGGGCTCGGGATGCGGAACAATGTGGTGAAGATGGCACGACTGAAGCATGAGCTGCATGCAGCGCCGGCGTATGCGTATTACTTTACGTGGCAGACGCAGATTCTGGATGGCGTGCCGGGTGCATGGCATACGGCAGATCTTCAATTCTGCTTTGATAACACCAAGCGCTGCGAGCAAGGGACGGGGCACACAGTGGAGGCGCAGGTGCTGGCGAAGAAGATGGCGTCTTCATGGGCCGCATTTGCTGCGACTGGGAATCCGAGCATACCTGGATTAAACTGGGCGCCAACCAATCCTGACACCAATCGGACGATGATCTGGGACAACGAGTGTCGCATGGCCGATGATCCGGAAGGTGAAGCTCGCAAAATCATCTTGGCTTGACGGTAGCCGCAAGGTCAGCGTCCTCCGAAACCCACTATTTCTTTCCATCACGTTTACTCGAATCAAGGGCTGCCAACGAGCGAACGATTGTCAACACACGCATCAAGGCGGCTGCCACTCTCAAGCGCTGCAACCAATATAGCGTTCGGTGGTTTGAACAGAAACATGCCCGAGGAGAAACTGGATCTGTTCAAGTTCGCCTCCCGAGTCACCCGCACTACAGACGCAGCGGAAGATACCGCCAATCGTGGTTCAGAGCAGTACCAGGCGACGAACTCATCGATGGCATGCTGATATCCGCGCACAGAATCGGGAGAACCAAGGCTCCGCAGGGCTGCGGCTTTCGAATGTTCGAGGTCTGGTATGCCAAGCCTGGTCTTTGGTCGGCTCTTCTTTTCTTTTGCATCCATTGGCATTCTTCCCATGATTTCCGCCCTCCATTGCGGCAGATCACGAGGTTAATCGGCGAGGGAGAACTGTGTCTGCAATTACCTGTCCTATATCAGCTGACCGATAGGCCGGTTATTCACTCAAGTGGGGTTCTTGCGAAGAAGGAGTGGCACTCCGGTTCCGCTCAATGAGCGCGTTGGCGTTAAATCAAGAGTTAAGCCTCGAACCGTCGGGATTGTTGAGCACTGGCCGACGTCTGAGGACCGATCCGAATCAACTCTTGAATAGCCCAGGCGCATCGCGCTCAGTTGAGTTCCTGTGCGAGTCCGATGAGAAGCCCTTCTGGCCCGCGGATGTAGCAGAGCCGATACGAGTCCTGATACCGGACTACGTCGCCCACGAGTTGTGCGCCGCGCTTACGAAGTCTGCCAAGCGTCTCGTCGATATCGTCCACGGCGAACATGACGCGGAGGTAGCCTAGAGCGTTCACCGGGGCGTTGCGGTGATCCGCGACGACGGGTGGCGTGAGGAAGCGGGAGAGCTCGAGACGGCTGTGGCCGTCTGGCGTGCGCATCATCGCAATCTCGACGCGCTGATCGCCAAGTCCGGTGACCCGTCCTGCCCATTCTCCTTCGATCGTGGCCCGCCCTTCAAGCTCAAGGCCGAGTTCTCGAAAGAAATCAATTGTTCCTCCGAGATCATCGACGACGATTCCCACGTTATCCATTCTTTTGAGCGCCATGCATCGAATCTACACTCTGTCGCCTGAATGCAACAACGGACGCTTTGCAGCGCCGAAACACGAGCGGCGCGGAGTTCGTCAAAATGCCCGAGCAACCGTTGAACGGAGCGAATCACGGGCGACCCTAAAGTGGTCGTAGGGTCGGTACCGAGAAACAGGCCCCTGCTTCAGGATTCAGTCAAACCTCCGTAACAGGATCTCCGTTCGCGATACATCGCCAACTCGCGTTTCAAGCCCTTCTGATCCTGGAAACGTGACGACGCCTGAGCTCGTCAGTCGAGAAACTTGGCGACTCTGCCCGTATTCGGAGTTGACAATGCAATCCGGTTCTCAGCTAACTTGTTCGAACTTTGTCCGCAAAACAAATCATCTCAATGTCCATTAGGCGGCCCATTCATCGAATCGGCGCATGATCTCCATGAGCCAACATCCCAACAGGATGACAGAGCCCCACAATATGAAGGGAACGCCGTAGAATATGAGATGCCTGCGCGAACGGACCAACTCAAACACTCGTATCTTCACGATGGCGTATACATTCGCTGCGAGATAAGCAACCGCCAAACAGCTCACTACTAAGTTGTGCATCTCCTTGGTCCTTCCTCTTACCGGCTTGCAGCTCCGCGCCGATACTCATCGGTCAGCTCATCAAGCGAAGGTCCACACCTTAGAGTTGCGACCAGCCTCCGTCTACCGGAAGTTCAGCGCCGGTCGGTCGCGTCGAACGCGCCTCAATTGGGACCGTGAACTCCCCTTGAGCCGAGGCGAAGGATTGTCCTGAGACGTCGATTCCGAGCGTCTAATTTATGAAACGGTGAATTGCCTCGTTGGCGTTATCTTGAAATGAAGTATTTTTCAAATCGGTAAAGAAGGTACTCTGGTCTACCATGTCGCCTGATAACTTACCCTCTTTACTGGCGTAAAAGACGCCACTCTTATACCGCTCATCAGAGATGGCATCGACAAAGCGTTTTGCACCTACTTCCAGCGTATGCACCATTTCGCCCATCAAGGGGAAGACGATAGGCATCATCACATGCTTCAACATAAACCGCATTGGCGGGGGGAGACTATCTGGCGCCTGAGTTCCTTTTGTATTTCCGGGGCTCACAACGACGACCTTGAGCTTAGGATATTTTCTTGCCATGGATAACGTCCACATGGTTTCTGCATACTTGACATATGCGTATGCTTGCAATGCATTGAACTTATTACCAAAATACGATCCATCAAGAACAGCAGCAAACTCATCTACAGAAGAGGTCCTCATTGAAACTCGTTTTACTCCGAGCATCTTCACTCCTGGAACAGCTTCCGCGCTGACTGCTAGAACTGCTTTCCTTAACTTGTCCCGTTTAATCAATTCCTCCGCCAGAATCACATTTCCTAAAATATTCGTAGCAGCTAATTGATTCATACCAGAAGGCGTAGCTTTCGCAGCCGTCTTCCCCACTACTCCACCCGCATTTAAAACGATTGCATCGACAGGTTCCTTTATTTCTTCTACTGCTTTTCTTACAGAATCTGTATCCGTAACATCCCCAATAACAATTGCGAACATCTTTTTTCCCGTTGTCTCCTCAAGGTCTTTTTTGGCTGCCTCCGCTCTCGCACGACTTCTGCAAAAAAGAATGACCTTTCTTGTTTCCTTTTTCAATGCCAACTGTCGAGCAGTCTCTTTCCCAAGCCCGGCATTTGCTCCGGTTATCAAGATACTTTCGTTCATTTTTTCTCCTTCTTAGGTCGTTAGTTACTTACCGAATGGAGCAATCCGACAGCCCATTGATGATGGCCGATGAACGGGCCTAAGAAGCCTCGACGCCCGCCGCGGTGAGCACGCGCTTTTTACCTGGGACCATCTCGGCATTGGGCAGCAGGAAATCGACCGGCCGACCTTGCTTGACCAGCACGGCGAGCGCGGACTGGACGCTGCCGCATGACCGAGCCCGGAGGTGGCGCTGGTGACGAGAGCGATCGAATATTCCATGGGGCGTCTCCATGGTGAAGGGTAAAGGTCAAGTCGTCAGGCCCCACGAGGCCGGAATCGACTTTCTAATTTCGAACTATTTGGTTTTATAATGGTGACATGAAGGATGTCAAGGAGTTTTGAACTAAATGATTCAAAAACCTGCCAGGCCGCGGGGCCGTCCGCGCAGCTTCGACGAGACTGGGGCGCTGGAGAAGGCGACTCAGGTGTTCTGGTCGAAAGGCTACGACGGAGTGACGATTGACGATCTCGTCGCGGGGATGGGTGTGGGACGGCCGAGCCTGTATGCCGTCTTCGGGGACAAGCGGGCGATATTCTTGCGCGTCCTCAGGGCGTACGCAGAGCGGAAGGGCGCTCTCGCAGCCAAAGCACTCCTTTCGCCACAGGGTCTTCGCGACTCGATCGCTGGCTTTCTCAGGTACAACGTCGAAAGTGCGACCGAGAAAGGGTCCGCCCGGGGCTGCCTTCTGATTTGCGTCGCGCCGCTTGTGAACGACGCTGAGGTGCAGCGGTTCCTGCAGAACGCTGCCGCGGGCGGCGCGGCGATGCTGGAGCGCCGTTTCCGGGACGGGATCAGCGCGGGAGAAATCCCATCTGATTTTCCCGTATCCGCGCGCGCAATCCAGGTCACGGATTTAGCGCGTGGGCTGACCATGCGTGCGCAGATGGGCGCGCCGCGCAAGACGCTCCTTAAAGAGGCTGAGGAAGCGGCCGACTTGGTGCTCCTGCCGCGGCGCGTCTGACACTCCGGCACTTTCGTATCCCACCTCATACGCAGCACTGGTCGCATCAAGCCCATCGTTCAGCATCCGTTCGCGCGCGGCCCGCAGCCGAAGCTGCTTTTGCTCACACAGACCGTAAATCCCATCCCGCGAAATTACCCGAAAAGCATGCCTCGGGGATAAATGGATGGGTTGAAACCCATCCCTACCCAGCCCACGTTGATTCTGCTTGTGTTATGCCGGGGATAAATCCCCCGCCTACCTCCCCGACAGCCGGCGAGGTCAGAACGGACTGGCGGAGAAGACGGCGGATGGGGGGATGCGGGTGGCGGCGGCGATCCAGGACATGGCTTGCGGGAAGAGCGACAACGCCACAGGGGCGGCGTGGCGCGGGAGGGAGTGGACACAGGCCCGGGAGAGGGCGGTGGCCAGTTTCATGCCGCGGCTGAGTTGGCCCACGAGCTGTCGCTGATAGCGGGCAGGGGGGGCGCCGGCGAGAAAGAACCCGGTGGCCATGGCGGCGGAGTGGAGGGCGATGGACATGCCGTCGCCAGTGAAGGACGGGATGACGGCGACCTGGTCGCCCATTGGCCAGAAATTGGGGAGATCGAAGGGAGAGCCCAGGTGGCCGTAGGGAATGGAGGAGACGGCGAGGGGACGATCCCACAGCGGCACCGCGCTTTCGAGGAGATGGCCCAGGCGACGGTTGCCGGCCCGGAGTTCGGTTAGCAGGGCTGGCCAGCCCCCGAGCTTGCGGAATCGGGGTTTGCGGACGACAAGACAGAGATTTGCGATTTCGTTCTCAACCAGGGCGAGGCCGCCGTATCCGCCGGGGAAGAGAAACAGCTCCATTGCGTTCTCGAGAGCGGCAGTTTGCGCGCGCGCCAAGCGCCAGTGGAGTTTGAAGCCGACCAGATCGGCTTGAATGCCGTGGGGACGCGGCCAGCCGCGAAGGTCGTGTTTGCCGGTGGCAAGGAACACGGTGAACGCCGGGACGGATTCACCGGTGGCGAGATGGGCCGTCCAATCCTGCCCTGTTTTCTCCAGTCCGTCTACAGCAACGCCGCGGCGGATTTCGCAGCCCTGCTCCCGGGCACGAGACAACAAGGCTTCATCCAGGATGTGACGGGAGAGGGAGAGGGCGGTGAAGGGGAGCCTTGTCTCAACCATGCGACCGGAAACCGAGAGACGGAGGATGCGGATGGGGACCGCGCCGAGTTGGATGGGGTCGACGCCCGCTTGCCCGAGATAACCGACGGCTTCCGGGCTCAGGAATTCGCCACACACTTTGTGGTGGGCGATTTTCTCTTTCTCGATGAGGAGGGTTTTACGGCCCGAGGCGGCGAGACGGAGACCGGCCATGGCGCCGGCGAGCCCGCCGCCGAGGATCAGACATTCGGGTTGTGATCCGGAGAGCGTCATCGGATCACTGGTGAGGACAGAAAGTGGGGTGAGGTTCGTGGTTTCCCACCCTTTTCACGATGGAGCGGTGAAAGGGATGAGGCACGGAGGATTGGTGGCTGCGGCGAGCTGTCATCGGGGCTTGTTCCTTGCTACGCAGAGGCGGCCGGGGGTGAAACCGCGAATGACTACGTCGGTTGCGGTGAGTCCAGCGGCAGCGCAGTAACTCTGCCAGTCTTCCGGGACGAAAGCGCGGGCGATGGAGACGGGGCCATCGTGCTGCACGAAGGGATGGAGACGCATGACGCGGGAGAAGAGGCGGAAGAGACGATAGGGCGTGATGTTGCGGGAGAGATCGTTGATGAACCATCCGGTCACGGCGGTGTGCTCCATCCATTGAACGAAGCGGACGACTTCGTCGTCGGCGAGATGGTGGGTGAAGAGCGAACTGACGATGAGATGCGGGGGCTGCGGAGGCGTATAGGCGAATACGTCGCCGGTGAGCCATTGAATGCGGCTTGCCGGGGGGCTGGCTTCGGCGGCGATGGCGGCAGCGTCGGGATTGAGGTCGATGCCGGTAAGTTCGACGTTGATGCCCTGCCGCCGGGCCCATTTTTCGATTTGGCGGAGGGTGTCGCCGTAGCCGAAGCCGACGTCGAGGATGCGGAGTGATGTGTGGGAATTCCGGACCCACGTTGAGGCTTCGTAGCCAATTCAAGAGCGGGGCGGTAGCCGAAGAGCTCGCGGTTGACCCAGGTCCCAGATCTTGGAGACAGGTTCGCAATTGCGCGCGGCTGCAAGGCTGGTCCATCGGCTCGGAAGCAGGACGGAGTGGCTGGGCGCGGCGGGAGAGGTCGGGGGTATGTGCGCAGCCGGATTGACGGAACTGTGGGGCGGTACGGCCAAGAAGGCCTCGGAGAGACCCAGTCCTGGTGGTCTGGGGTTGAGGTCAGGTCCGCGAATTCGGCCACGGCTGCAGGGTCTGTCCGTCGGGACCCGGGCAGGTCGGTTTCCCGAAAAAGGCGCGGCAAGAAGAATCGCGGGTCCTACGACTTCGCTGACTCGCGATGACATCGCGGGCAGCTCCGCCAAAAGTGCTTTCGCGACGTCACTACTCTGAATCTTCATGCGGCGTGAAAGAGCATGGTTTCGGCGGTGACGCCGGGCCCGAATGACATGGCGCAGCCCTGCTGGCCGGATTGTGCGTCTTCAAGTACCTGCTGCAGCACGAACATGACGGTCGCCGACGACATGTTGCCGAATCGGGCCAGGATGTCGCGGGAGAAACGCATGGCCTCTGGAGGTAGCTCGAGACCCTGTTCAACAGAATCGAGGACGGTGCGGCCGCCCGGGTGCACGGCCCAGAGATCAAACGAGAGCGGATCGCGGCCGCGGGTGAACCGGGTGCCGGATTCTTTCATGGCGCGGCGGAGTTCGGTGGGCACCTGGCCGGAGAGGTGCATGTCGAAGCCGCCGTCGCGAATCTTCCAGGTAATGAGGTGGCTGGTCTCGGGAATGCTGACGGCGAGGAAGCTATCGAGCGCCAATCCGCGGGCGTCGCCGCTGACAAGGGCGGCGCTGCAGCCATCGGCGAAGAGCAGGAAGGAGAGGATCTGTTCGAGGTCAGCGGTCTGCTGCATGTGCAGGGAGCAGAGCTCGAGGTTGAGGATAAGGACGCGCGACTCCGGCGCGGAGCGGACGATGTGGTGCGCGGACTTGAGCGCGTTGATGGCGGCGTAGCAGCCCATGAAGCCGATCATGGTGCGCTCGACGGAGGAGCTGAGGCCAAGGTGCCTGACGACGTCGAAGTCGAGCCCGGGAGCGTAAAGGCCGGTGCAGGTGGTGACGAGCACGTGACTGATGGAGTCGCGCTCTAGCGGCGTAAGGGCAAGCCGGTTGAGGGCGCACTGCGCAAGGCGGGGAGCGTAGTGCTCGAAGGCGCTCATGCGGCGCGCGGTGGATGGAAAGTTGCCGACCACGTAGATGTCTTCGGCGTCGCGCCACTGTCCGTCATTGGACGGAACGGGTTGGACAAAGGAGTAGCGATGTTCGATACCGGACATACGCGCCATGCGGCGGAAGAGGCTTCGCGGCATACCGGCGGGGAGCAGGGTCTCTGCGAACTCGACGAAGGGCCGGTGAACATCGTGGGGCGGGACGGCCGTGGCGATGCGATTAATGTGCGCGGTGGGCATGTTTCTCCTGAAAACGGCCGGAATTCCCGCAATTCGATGTACCGGATTGGACGCGCGGGATACCGGAATGTCGTTCGCTGCCCGGGCGAACAGGGGAACGGCCGTGAATATCATCTTAAGGCTTGGCAGCAGACGAGAATCGTTTTAACGCGCGGGAGACACCTAGGCTGGATCGGCATCAAAAAAATCGATGGTCCGATTTCGACCGCCGAAAGCGAGTTTTCTCGCGAGACGCACGGCAGCGATACGAAGACCAGCAAAGAGCAGCGTCAGGTTTGGGGAGGATGCCGCCTATTTGACTAAGGAGACTCGGGACATGATCTCGAACGGGCCCACGCAAGTTCCGACGCGGGAAGCGATTCCGGAAGGCGGGAGCGCATCGCGAATTGTGGGCGAGGGCGAGATGGCCGATCGGGTAAGGGGTTTCGATTGGAGCACCACCCCGCTGGGGCCGATTGAAACCTGGCCGCATGAACTGGTGACGGTGGTCAACCTGACCTTGTGCGCGCCCATTCCGGCGCGAACGCTGTGGGGCCGCGATCACATTCTGATCTACAACGACCGCTACAAACGCTTCCCCGGGAAGCGGCATCCGGAAGCGCTGGGCAAGCCGGCGCGCGATGTATATCGCGAATCGTGGCACGTGGTGGGACCGATTCTGGAGAACGCCTTTGTGAACGGTCAGAGTTTCAATCACGAAAAGTTATGCGTGCCGATTGAGACCGAAGAAGGGGTTAAGGAACACTACCTGGACTACTCGTACAGCCCGGTGCTGGCGGGCGGGCAGGTGGGCGGGCTGTTCGGGACACTGCACGATGTAACGGGCGAAGTGAGTGCGACGCGAATTCTGCGTGAGAATGAGGCACAGGCTGAACGTGTGCTGCAGAGCATCGGCGATGCGGTAATTGTGACCGACGCGGAGGCGCGGGTGGTGAAAATGAACCCGGTGGCGGAATCGCTGACGGGTTGGCGCGCGAGCGAAGGGGCGGGGCGGCCGCTTGCCGAGGTGTTTCGCATTGTCGACGAATCGACGCGCGAGGCAGCGGAGAATCATGCGGACAAGGTTCGTCGACGCCCGGTGGTGGTGGGCCGTAAACAACCGGTGCTGCTGATTTCAAAGAGCGGCGACGAGATCGCGATCGACGACAGCGGCGCGCCGATTCTTGGCGATGATGGCGACCTGGTTGGGATCGTTCTGGTGTTCCGGGATATTCACGATCGGCGGTTGGCGGAGCGGGAGCGGGGTGCGTTATCGCGGCAACTGGCGATGGTGCTGGATGCGACAACGGATGGCGTGCTGAGCGTGGACCGGAACTGGAACCTGGTGTACCGCAATCGGACTGCGCAGGATGTGCTGCATGCGACGGGAGAGTTGACGGGACGGCAATTCTGGGAAGCGTTTCCGGAAGCGGCGCTGCCGGGCTCGCCGTTTTACGAGCACTACCACCGTGCGATGGAACAGCGGATTCCTGGCAGGTTCGAAGCGTTTTATCCAGAACCGCTGAATGCGTGGTACGCGGTGCATGTGCAACCGGCGGAAAACGGGATCGTGATTTTCTTTCGCGATATCACCGAGGCGAAGCGGGGAGAGTCGGCGCTGCTGAAGAGCGAGAAGCTGGCGGCGGTGGGGCGGCTGGCGTCGTCGATTGCGCACGAAATCAATAACCCGCTGGAATCGGTGATGAACCTGATTTACCTGGCGCGGCACTCGGAGTCGGCAGAGGCAAAGAACTACCTGGATCTCGCCGACCAGGAGATTCGACGGGTGTCGATTATTGCCAATCAGACGCTGCGCTTCCACAAGCAGGCGTCGAGGCCGCAGGCGGTGACCGCGGCAGATTTATTTTCGACTGTGATGAGCATTTATGAAGGGCGGCTGCGCAACGCGCGGGTGACCGTGGAAAAGAAGTTTCGCACCGCGGATCCGGTGGTGTGCTTCCAGGGCGATGTGCGGCAGGTACTGAACAACCTGGTATCAAATGCGCTGGAGGCCATGCCGCTGGGGGGACGGTTGCTGATTCGCAGCCGCATGGGGCGCAATTGGAGGACGGGGCAGCGCGGATTGATCTTGACGATCGCGGACAATGGTGGCGGGATTCCGGCGGAGGTGGAGAAACACATCTTCGACGCGTTCTTCACGACGAAGGGCACGGCGGGAAACGGGCTGGGACTGTGGGTTTGCCAGGAGATTGTGGAGCGGCACCACGGAGCGTTGCGGGTGCGAAGCTGCCAGCGCGCGGGAAGAAACGGGACCACGTTTACGCTGTTTCTGCCATTTGATCCGCCGAGCGAGGCGCAGGCAGCGGATCGGGACGATGCTAGCGAGCATGGGCGCTAACGCACCTGGCCGGCGGCGTTCTCCAGAGTGACATTGGTGAGGACGGCGGAATCCACGGTCGCGGGCAGGTGGGAACAGAAGCCGATTCCGACGTAAAACGGCTCCTCAAAATGCATCGTGATGGGCGGCCCGAACTGGTGCATGGGCTCGCCGGTGAGGCTGATGAAGATGGCGATGGAGTCGCCGTGCTTCTCGATGCCGATGCGTTTGGCGTGAACATCGGTGAGGGTGCCCCCGAATCGATACGACATGTCTTTCATTTGCGCACCGCGGGGGGCGCGAAAGGCGAGATGAATCATGCCGACGCCATGCTCGCCAATCATGGCTTCCTGGGCGTCATCATCAAGGCTCTGGCGAATGACCAGGACGGCTTTGCGATCGCCGTAGCCGCTGGCGTTGGGGAAAGTGGCATCGGCGGCCAGGGAGACATCGCCGGACATCTTGTTCCATAGGTAACGGAACTCGTCGCGCTGGTACCAGATGTTGTAGCCGGCGGAGTGGATAGTGTAGGCGTGGGTGGCGGCATCGTAGTCGGCGCTGCCGGGAACAAGGGAGCCACCGATGTCGGATTGGCCGGCGAAGATGCCGATGGGCTTTTCGATCGTGACGGTGGGGCGATGAAAGTCGGCGGGCGGAGGGACCTGCGTGTGGGTGGACGAGCCGGGCTGGGCCCAGTCGGGAACCGGAACCTGCGCAGTGGCGGGCGAGGCGATGACGAGTGCGGCCGCGAACAGAGCGAGGGAATTCAGGACACAGCGGAGAGAACCGGTTCTCATAGCCTGAGACTGTACCAGAGAGATCCCGATATCCCGTGTGTGATCGCGGCGGAAAATCAAGATTTTTCGTCTTCGCTGCGGTGGGGGCGAGTGGGGAGCTGTAACCGAATATTCATCGAGCGCTCCGGGCAAATTTATCTCCAAGCGATCTGCAATGTGAAAACCTTCCGCACTGGAGGTAGTTGCAGATGAAAAGGGTAGTTCTGGCAACGATGGCTGCGGCAGTGGGCGTAACGGGTGCTTTGGGCACGTTAAGCGCAGTCGCCCAGGATCAAGACAGATTTCATTTTTCCCCGGATAGCCTGGTGCTCACGCGCAGCGTGTACATGGGAACGGCCGACACGGTTGCGATTGGCGAGGTTCTGCCGCCGGGATGCCCGGCAGGCCCGAACGGGACCTATACCGTGAATGTGCCAACCACCACGCCTGGCGTCACTACGCCCGTGCCGGTGACGTGCGGCGTTGCCAGCGACAATGGCGAAGCCCCGAACGACAAAGACACCCATAACGTGTGGAACAACTCCGCGACCGACGGCAGCTTTGGAATTACGTCGCCTATTTTCTTGGACAACCTGACGAAAGATGGCAAACTGCTGGGCACATTTCCGATCCCGACCCGCATGATGGTGACCAGCTTCAGCTCGAAGTCGGAACTGGCGCTGAATCGTTCGATTGACGGACGGTCGCTGACGTTCATGGGGTATCGCGGCGGCCCCGGGTGCGGAGGCGGTCAGGCATCTCCCACGGCGCCGAACCTGATCGATGTGTCGGCTTCGAACACGCCGGCGATCTGCGATCCAACCAATCCGGTCATCTCGAGTTTTGTGAGCAATCCCACGGTCCCGACTGCGTACTACCGAGCGGTTGCGGAGGTGGATGGAGACGGGAACCTCAACGTGACGGATGGAAATGCGTACAGCGGAGACAACGGGCGGGCCGCCATCAAGGGCGGCAATGGCTCGTACTACATGGTGGGAAACGACAACAGCGGCAACCTGTCGAAGAAGCAGTTGCCGACAACGCCGATCGGTATCGACCTGATTAATGCGACGGGCGCGGAGACGCTGATGCCGGGACAGGCACCGCCCGTGCCTCCGAACATTGGAATGATCGGCAGGCTGCTTTTCGCGGGCGACAAGCCGGGCAAGGATACGAACTTCCGCGGCATGACCATCTTTGACAACACGCTCTACATCACCAAGGGCAGCGGCGGCAACGGCATCAACACGGTGTACCAGGTGGGCAGCACGGGGACGTTGCCGACCGGCAGCGCGGCGGATCTCGCGACGGTGCCGATCAGCATTCTGCCCGGCTTCCCGAACACGACGGCCAGCACTTCCACGGCGTTCCCGTTCGGGATCTTCTTTGCCAATGCCACCACCCTGTATGTGTGCGATGAGGGCGATGGGACGCTGGTGACCGGGCAGACTATCAACGGGCAGGTGAACGTAGCGGACGCACAGACGCTGGCGACCGCAGGGGTGCAGAAGTGGGTGTTGCAGAATGGCACCTGGGTGCGGGAATACGTGCTCCAGGATGGGCTCAATATCGGCGTCCCGTACGGCGTTGCGCACTATCCGGCCTCGCTGGATCCGGCGACGGGCGGATGCCGCAACGTCGCAGGCAAGGTGGATGGAGACGGTACAGTGACGATCTGGGCCATCACCTCAACGGTCAGCGCGAACGGGGATACAGGAGCAGATCCCAACAAACTGGTGCGGGTGAAGGACCGGCTTGCCGCAACAACATTGCCGGCTGGCCATGGAGGGGACGGCGTGGGCAGGTTCGCGACGCTCTATACGGCAAAGGCCGGCGAGGTGCTGCGCGGTGTGGCGCTGGCTCCGGGTGAGGATCGCTAGAGGGCAAGGGACGGTCGACGGCTGTCTTGGCGGGGAGGATCGTTACGGTCCTCCCCGCCAAGTTTTTTGGTGGAATACGCTTCTGCGGCGGATATTAAATTAATGTGTACGAATTGTTAAAATCAGGTGAAAATAGTCCCTTGCGGTGACCGGGCATTTGAATCGCGCCCTTCCCGAGAAGGGATTTCACGTGAGGGCCCTTTATTTAGCAGGTTCGCTGGTAATCGTATTTCTATTGCAAGGCGGGGCTGGGCTGGCGGGTCAGGCACGCGGCACTGGGCAGAATGCGGCCCAGGATCCAGATCAGCTCTTGGCAGCCTTCGGCGCAGGCGACCGCGTGAGTGCTGAAAGCCTTACGGATCTAAGAGCCTCCGCGGAGGCCGGTGACCCGCAGGCGCAGAACAGGCTGGGAGTCGCGTACGCCTTTGGCCGAGGTGTTCCGCTAAGCAATGAGGAGGCGGCGCGGTGGTTTGGCAGGGCGGCCTCCGCCGGCCTGGCGAGTGCTCAATCCAATCTCGGCTACCTCCACGAGAAAGGGTTGGGCGTGCCGCAGGACTATTCCGCAGCTTTACGGCTTTACCGCGCGGCCGCCGATCGCGGCAATGCGCAGGCGCAGACCAGGGTGGGACTCTTTTACGAAAAGGGATGGGCGGTACCGCAGGACCAGGTTGAAGCGATCCGATGGTATCGGCTGGCGGCGGAACAAGGGGACGCGGAAGGGCAGCGGAAACTCGGCAACTGTTTTTATGCGGGGCGGGGTGCGACGCGGGATTACCTGGAAGCGGCGAAGTGGTTTCGGATGGCGGCGGAACAAGGCGACGCGGTGGCGGAGAACAATCTTGGCGCTCTCTATCATCATGGCCTGGGACTGAAGCAGGACTTTGACGAAGCATTCCACTGGTACCGGAAGGCGGCCGAGCAGGGGCTGGCGGGAGCGGAGAATGACCTCGGCGTGCTGTATGAGGACGGCACGGGGGTGGCCAGGGATTATCAACAGGCTGCGACGTGGTACCGGGCGGCGGCCCTGCAGGGTGAGAGGCGGGGCGAGCTCGATCTTGGGTCTCTCTACTACTCGGGAAAGGGCGTTCCGCTCGACTATGTGAGTGCTTATTACTGGTACAGCCGGGCAGCGGCGGCGGGTGAACCGAGGGCCGCACTGGGGCTCAGGGAAGTTGCAAGCATCATGACTCCGCGGCAGAAGCTGCTTGCGCAAGCAATGCTTTCAGAGCAACAGGACGCGAACATCGCGGGTCAGAATTCCAACGCGACTCGGGACGCGGTTGCGATGGGGCAGAAATGATCCCACGAGTTCCGATCGGAAGCGGGCGCGGAAGTCAGAGCGCGCTCACTCCAGTGGCGCCGCAAGCTTTTCGGTTCGTGCACCCGCGCGCTCGAATGTCAGATTGACCGAGCGATCGCCGATTGGCCTGGTGCGATGGGGAACGCCTCGCTTAACCGTGATCATGTGACCCGGTAAGAGTTCGACAGTTCTGTCCTCAAAATCGATGAAGAGACCGCCCTCCACTGCAAGAAAACTTTCATCGGAGTCGGGGTGACAATGCCAATAAAAAGGTTCGGTCATGATGCTGATGCGAATCTCATGATCGTTGACATGAGCGATCGCGTGGTTATCGTAGGTTTGCGGGGTTGCTGATTCTCCCGAAAGGCTGATGACTTTAAACAAAGAACCTTGCATGGTTTGCTCCAACGTTGCCTGTGTTCCGCGTCCCTTGCTTAGATTCCAGAAATCCGAAGTGGGACGCGGTTAGCCGGGTTTCCGGGAATCCGCCAATATTTACAACTCTTAGACATTCAACTGACCGCAGGATGACAACCCCTTGATCTCCGATCAATAGGCTCAGGGAAAGATGATTCGCTTGCCTGCGGTGTTCGGGCGCGGCAGTGGATCTTCGCGAGCGGTCTGTTCCCTCGATGTGAGGAAACCAGGCCAATTGACTGGAGAAAACGCAATGATAAATGTCGTCGATGTCGCACGCCCGGGATTCGTGCCTGGCTATGGAACACGTTTGTTCGCTTGTCCTAATCCTCACGAGCAAATCGCGCGGATGGGTACTTCCGCGCTCTTCGCAGGACTCTCGCCACTGGAATGCAGCGATATTCTGTCGCGAGCGAGGACGAAGACGTTTGCCCGCTACGAGACGTTGTGCTCGCAGGGCCAGCCTGCCCACAACCTGATTTGGATTCAAACAGGCCGGGTAAAGCTTTCGCAGGTGACTACGGATGGCAACGAGGTGATTCTGTGGGTGAACGGCTTCGGCGATGCAGTGGATGTGCACGGCGATACGGTTGACGGCAGTCACACCTGCTCAGCGCGCGCGATGGAACGATGCCAAACCCTTGTGTGGGAGTACAGCAGTTTTCGAGCGTTGGCGGCGCGATACCCACAGATCAACGCAAACATCGCCAAAATCATGGCGGCCCGCTTGTGCGAACTCGAAGAGAGGTTTTGTGAGATCGCGAGCCATCGGGTGGCCGACCGGCTGGCGCTGCTGCTGTTGCGGCTGGCCAAATCGGTTGGAAAGCAAGGCCGGGCAGGGGTGGAACTGAAGCTGGGCCGCCGCGACCTCGCGCAGATGACAGGTACGACAGTTTGTACAGTCAGCCGCATTTTGTCCACGTGGGATCAGTTGGGATTCGTGGTCTCGCGGCGGGGAGGAATTGTGATTTCCAAGCCGGAACGACTCAGGCAGTCCGCAGATCCTGGAGGGGCAGACTTGCCGCAATACGGGGGGCGACAAATCTAGAAGGTTTTTGCGATAGACTCGCTTCGATGAGTTGGTGGAAGGTAGCCTGGTTTGTCATTTGGGTTGTCGTTCTCGCCATCGGGATCGTGGTCCTGTGGACACAGGAGCACGTGCGCAGATTCAGAATGCAACGGCTCGCCAGGCGGCTCGGGCTCAAGTTCGTCGGCACCAACCTGCCTGGCGCACTCTGCCTCTACGGCACGCCGTTCAATACCACACGGATGACCTGGAATGTGATGGACGGAGAGCGCAACGGGCTGCGAATTGTCGCTTTCGATTGCGAAATGCAGGAAAGCAAGACGACCAGCTGGCGGCGAACCGTGATCGCAGCCAAAACCCAGGAGGACGTCTTCGGCGCGCCTGCTCTCTATCCGGAACTGACCGTACACAAGGATGGAGGATGGGCAGTCCTCTACAGGCCCAAGGGGTTCGGCAAAAAAGAGTCGGGCCTTCTGCCAATCTCGACACTGGAAACCTACCTGCTTGGGACCACGCCCTCTGTAACATCGGGAAACGGGGGACGCCGTGAATAACACAACCAGGGTAGTCA
The DNA here is from genome assembly GCA_963744185.1 of uncultured Acidobacteriota bacterium. Lineage (GTDB taxonomy): Bacteria > Acidobacteriota > Terriglobia > Terriglobales > Acidobacteriaceae > Telmatobacter. The sequence continues at coordinate 41,138 of CAVUSR010000011.1, forward strand.
AGAGCCGGTTTGAGATCGCGCAGGACGGAGAGGTCAGCTATCTGGAGTTTGAAACCGATGGTCATGGATGGATGACCATCTGGCATACAGAAGTCGCCGAGAGCCAGCGGGGAAAAGGGATCGGACTCGAACTGGTCACAACGGCGTTTCAATATGCCCGAGAGAATTCCTTGCGGGTGGATATCATCTGTCCTCTTGCCAGGCACCTGGTAGAAAAGCATCCCGAGTTCAAAGCGCTGGTCGGAAAGAAATAGTGGCAGGATCGCTAGATGGCAGCATGGGTGGCGGACCTGGCGCGGTTGCGGCGGCTCATGACGAGGTGCAGCGAACCTCCCTGGACGAGGATGCTGAAGACCACAACCAGGTACGTGGCGCCGAAGATCCAGTTGCCGCCCAGGGACTGGGGAACGGACAGCGCGAGGGCAATGGACAGGCCCCCGCGCAGGCCGCCCCAGGCGAGAGTGAGGATGGTGCTTCCGCCCCACGAAGCAAAACCGGCTTCGTGGGAATCCGTGCGGCGGTTCCGCCGGCAGATGCGGATGATGATGACGCAGAGGGCCACGACGGCCAGGCGAACGGCATTGACGGAGAGGATGGCGGCGCCACCGGCCCGGAGCGTTACGGGGTTGAGAGTGACGACCAGCACTTCGAGACCGAGGAGGACGAAGAGCAGCGAGTTCTGCACTTCGTCGATCATGGTCCAGAACTCGTCGACTCGCTCGTCGGCGATGAGTCCGGCGGGCTGGCCGCGATTGAAGTGGCGGAGGGCAATGCCGGCCACCACGGCCTCGAGCGGGCCGGAGAGGTGACCCAGGGTAGCAAGAACATACCCGCCGAGAGCCAGAGTGAGCGTGAGCAGGATATCGACCTGGTAGGAGTTGCAGCGGCACATGAGCTGCGAGATAAGCCATGCGGCGGCGATGCCGAGAGCGACGGCTCCGCCGGCTTGCAGGAGCAGCAGCCAGGCGACATGGGCGGCGGTGGGCGCGTTGCCGCGGGCAACCTGGATCATGGTGAGGAAGAGAACGGCGCCGATGCCGTCGTTGAACAGCGACTCGCCGGCGAGTTGGGCTTCGATGGACTTGTTGATGCCGACGCGGCGCAGCATCTCGAGCACGGCCACGGGGTCCGTCGGGGCGATCAGGGCGCCGAACAGAAGGCATTCGATCCAGGAAGCATGGCCGAAGGTGAAGAGCTTCATCAGCGCGGCCACCGCAAAGAAACTGAGGACCGTACCCAGGATGGAGAGCAGCGCGACGGGGAGTTTTTCGCGGGCCAGTTGGTCGAAGTCGAGGAGGAAGGACCCGGCGAAGAGCAGCAGCGGCAGCATGCCGTGCAGGATGAGGCTTTCGAAGTCGATTTGCTTCGCGAGTTGCTCGATCCATTGATGGAGCGCAGGCACAAAGCGGCCCACGTCCATCAGGATGAGCGAGGCGCCAACGGTGAACATCATGGTGCCGATGGTGATGGGCAGACGGAGGACGCGGGTGCTCACCCAGCCAAAGAGCGCGGCGGTGGCGACGATGACACAGACAACTTCGAGGGTGTTCATGCGTTCGCCGCCATGAGTTGATAGTAGCGAAAGCGGGAGTGGCTGGGGTTGAGTGATTCGAGAACGTTGGGAAGAGTGGGGCTCGATGAAGCACGGTAACAGGAAATGAAACGCGGAGGGGTTTGTAATGACCCGCCCCTGCGATACTAAGAACTCGCGAGTGCGGGGAGGCGAAGTTTTTTGGCGATTCGCTTCACCAAAACCCGTTTGATCAACCAGAGTGCCAGGAGAATGTGGATGCCGACGATTACGACCAGGGATGGGACCGAGATCTACTACAAGGACTGGGGAACGGGACAGCCGGTGGTGTTCAGCCACGGGTGGCCGCTTTGCTCGGATGCGTTTGAGGACCAGATGGTGTTTCTGGCGTCGCACGGGTTCCGCACGATTGCGCACGATCGCCGCGGGCATGGTCGGTCGGGCCAGCCGTGGGGCGGCAACGATATGGATACGTATGCCGACGACCTGGCGGAGTTGACGGAGAGGTTGGATCTGAAAGACGCGGTGCACGTCGGGCACTCGACGGGTGGCGGCGAGGTGGTGCGCTACATTACGCGGCACGGATCGGGAAACGGGCGCGTGGCGAAGGCCGTGCTGATTGGTGCAGTGCCGCCCCTGATGCTGAAGACCGAGGCCAATCCAGGAGGGCTGCCGATGGAGGTGTTCGACGGGATTCGCGCGGGGGTGATGGCGGACCGGTCGCAGTTCTTCAAGGACTTGTCGGGTCCGTTTTATGGGGCCAATCGCGAGGGCGCGAAGGTGTCGCAGGGGCTGCGGGACTCGTTCTGGATGCAGGGGATGCTGGCGGGATTCAAGGCGGTGATCGACTGCATCAAGGCGTTTTCGGAGACGGATTTCACGGCTGATTTGCAGAAGATGCGGGTGCCCACGCTGATTCTGCATGGGGACGATGACCAGATTGTCCCGATCGAGGATTCGGCACGGCTGTCGGCCAAACTGGTGCGAGCGTCGAATCTGAAGGTGTACCCGGGCGCGCCGCACGGTATGTGCTCCACGCACAAAGACCAGGTGAATGCGGACCTGCTGGAGTTTTTGAAACAGTGAATGGGGAGAACGCGGCAAGCGCAGTCGAGCGAGGCATGCGATATAGCGTGGATCTTTGCGTTCGAGCAAGAGAGAACATGGCGTCAGACATCAGAATTCTGCGATGGGAGTATGGTGAATGGCCTCAGGTGAAATCGACGACCCGGTCCCGATCAACACGGATTTTCTCAGGAGTGCGGGAAGACACTTCTTTCAAGTTGTGACGCACCCGCTCACGAATCCGAGCCTGTTCCCTGACCTGCACCAGTTTCTGCTGGAGATTGGACCGTCATTGCGGGAACTGGACAGTGGCACCTGTTTTTACTTCACCAGCGACCCCGAATGGGATTCGATGAATCGGACGTTCATCGTTCGATACGATCCCGAGACCCAGGACTATAGCATTCAACGGGTCCGGCCCTTTTCACCCAATGCGCCAGTGACGGTTCTCCCAAAATCGGAGCCGAGCATTACGAGTGCATGGTCGGATGCGAAGGCGGCAATCAAGCGAAAGGTTGAGGAGTTCAATCCATTCCCCCTCCTCAACAACTTTCAAAATAGCGGCGAGTAAATCAATCCGGCGCACCGGCTCGGTTTCCACCAACGGTCGCATTTAATTGAGCCCGTTAGCGGGGCCTGTGAAACGCGCCATGGATAGTTTTGCGTTCCTTGAGCGGGAGCAAACACTCGAAATTCAGGTTGGAGAAGGATAAAGACATGTTTGAACGGAAATGGATATTGGCGATTGGCATCGGGCTCCTGACGACGTTTGGCGCGGCGGCGCAAGACACCTCTGAGCTCAAGACCGACAAAGACAAGTTCAGCTACGCGCTGGGAATGAACTTTGGCGAGAACTTCAAGAAGCAGGGGCTGGATCTGGATCCGGCAGTATTCGCCAAGGCATTCGCAGAGGCCTTCAATACGGGCAAGACTGCTATGAGCGAAGAGGACATGAAGACACTGCTCATGACTAAGGCTCAGGAGTTCCGGCAGAAGCAGGCGGCGCAGCAGGCGGAGAAGAGCGCGTCGGCGCAAAAGGAAGGCGAAACGTTCCTGGCCGCGAACAAGACGAAGGAAGGCGTGGTGACGCTGCCCAGCGGCTTGCAATACAAGATCCTGAAGGCGGGCACGGGCGACAAACCGACGCTGGACGACACCGTCGTGTGCAACTACAAAGGCACGCTGATCAATGGGACGGAATTTGACGCATCCGAGAAGCACGGCGGCCCGGCGACCTTCCCGGTGAAGGGTGTGATTGCCGGCTGGACAGAGGCGCTGCAGTTGATGCCGGCGGGATCGAAGTGGCAGCTGTTTGTTCCGTCGAACCTGGCGTACGGAGCGCAGGGGCCGGGCGATATCGGGCCCAACGCGACACTGATCTTCGAGGTGGAGTTGGTGTCGGTCCAGAAGGCGGCGGCGGCTCCGGCAGCAGGGGGACAGCCGGGGTCGAAGTAGCGAGAGTGACAAGTGAAGAAAAAGTGAAAAAGTGAAAGGAAGGCCGGCGCAAGCGCCGGCCTTCCTGCGTTTTACGCAGAGTGAGAAGGCGCGCTCACCGTGGAATGACTTCGTCGCTTGGCCACGTCATCACGCGCTTTTTCACTTATTCACTAGTTCACTTCTTCACTCGTTTCACTGCTTCACTCGCTCACAGCAGTTTCGCGGCGTCCTTCGCGAAGTAGGTGACGATAAAATCGGCGCCGGCGCGACGGATGCCGAGGAGCGACTCGAGCATGGCGCGATCCCGATCGAGCCAGCCTTTTTCGAACGCGGCCTGGAGCATGGAGTACTCGCCGGAAACCTGGTAGGCGCCAATGGGGACGTCGACGCGCTGGCGTGCGGCGCGGACCACGTCGAGGTAGGGCATGGCGGGTTTCATGAGAATCATGTCGGCGCCTTCGGCGAGGTCGAGGTCGATTTCGCGCATGGCCTCGCGAAGGTTGGCGCCGTCCATCTGGTACGTTTTGCGGTCGCCGAACTGGGGGGCAGAGTCGGCGGCTTCGCGGAAGGGCCCGTAAAAGGCTGACGCGAATTTCGAAGCGTAACTGAGGATGGGCGTGTCGGCACGGCCGGCCTGGTCGAGGGCGCGGCGAATAGCGGCAACGCGGCCGTCCATCATGTCGCTGGGAGCCACGATGTCGGCGCCGGCTTGGGCAAGACTGGCGGCGGTGCGGCCCAGCAGATCGAGCGACGGATCGTTGTCGACGTCCCAGCCGTGAGGGGTCTCGTGAATCAGGCCGCAGTGGCCGTGGCTGGTGTACTCGCAAAGACAGACGTCGGCGATGAGGACCAGCTTTTTGGCGGCGGCGGATTGCTTGAGGGCACGGAGGCCTTGCTGGACGATGCCGTCTTCAGCCCAGGCGCCGGTTCCCTGCTCGTCTTTCGACTCCGGCAAGCCGAAGAGAAGCAGGCCGCCTACGCCGAGAGATGCAGCGTCTTCCGCGTCGCGTACGGCTTCGTCGACAGAAACATTGAACACGCCGGGCATGGAGCCGATGGGGGTTCGAACCCCCTGGCCGGGACATATGAAGAGCGGATAGATGAGGTCGCCGGGCTCCAAAGTGGTTTCGCGCACGAGGGCCCGGAGGGACTCGTTACGGCGAAGCCGCCGCATGCGGATATCCGGGAAGGTCATACCTGCATTGTACGAGGGGGCCAAGGACCATGGGAGCAACGAAATAGCCTGAGTTGCTCTCATTCCGTGCTGTCTCGTCGTCTGCGATACTTGTTTTCGTAGAAGTAAATCGCTTCACATGCGGGGAAGACACGGTGAATTCTTGTTGGTTCGGGCGCGGATTGGCGTTTGTCGTGATCGCGATCGCGTTAGCGGCGGCACAGGCCCAAGATGCGGATATCAACGGCTCCGGGGCGTACGTCACCGGCAAATACCGCAACCTGTTCGCTGAAGACGGCCACTCGCAACACGAGATCCGCGCCAGGATTGACGCCGCCTACGAGCAGCTCTTCCACGGCGACGCAAAGACGCAGGCCATCGCATTCGACGCGGGATCGAATGCCAACGGCCCCCTGATTTATGTGACCGACTGGCACAATCACGACGTGCGCACCGAGGGCATGTCCTACGGCATGATGATTGCGGTCCAGCTGAACAAGAAGGCCGAGTTCGACGGCGATCTGGAACTGGGCCAAGACCTACATGTACGTTTCCGATCCCAAGGCTCCCAGCTACGAGTTCTTTGCCTGGTCGTGCAAGACGGACGGCACCCACAATTCGGAGGGCGCGGCGCCCGATGGCGAATCCTACTTCGCCATGGCGCTGCTGTTCGCCTCCAACCGCTGGGGCGACGGCAAAGGCATTTACGACTATCACGCCGAAGCGGATAAACTCCTGCGCGCCATGGTCCATCGCGAGCAAATCACCGCGCCCGGCAAGTTCGGGCCGCACACCGTGGGACCGATGATGAACCCCGACCCGCCGATGATTCTCTTTGTTCCGGATGTCTCGCCGCAGATGTTTACCGACCCCTCGTATCATCTGCCCGCGTTTTACGAGCTATGGGCGCGCTGGGGGCCGCAGGAAGATCGCGCCTTCTGGGCAAAGGCGGCGGAAACCAGCCGCGCATTCTTCGGGAAGACCACCAATCCACAAACGGGGCTGGCCCCGACTTACGCAAACTTCGACGGCACGCCGCACAGCAACCGGTTCCCGCAGTCGGGCGAATTCGGCTATGACGCGTGGCGCACGGCCAGCAACTGGAGCGTGGACTGGTCGTGGTGGCGCAAGGCGCCGGAAGAACAGCGGCTCAGCGATCGCATTCAGACCTTCTTTGAATCGCAGGGTATCGACAAGTACGGCCCGGTGTACTCGCTCGACGGCAAGGACCTTGGCGCGACGCCGAATCTGACTCCGGAAGACCATCCCGCCGGCCTGGCGGGAACCAACGCGGTGGCGGGACTGGCGGCCACTGACAAAGCGCGGGCGCGGAAGTTTACCGAGGCGCTGTGGAACACGCCCACCCCCTCGGGAGAAAACCGCTACTACGACGGCCTGCTCTACCTCATGAGCCTGATGCACGCGAGCGGGGAATTCCGAGTATTAGGGCCAGGCCAAAGATGAGAAATTGCGATAGCTATTGCCTATGGAAAACGGGCATTTCGATAGCCTCAAGCTATTGATCGTTATGAGGAATGATAGATAGAAGCTATCGTTCAGGCCATCCACGATAGCTTGTGTCTATCGATTTATGACCCATTATGGGGTTTCCGCCAGGCAGTTGCGGAGGGCGGTAAAGCCGCTAAGCAGAGTAGTTGTATCGATGCCCACCGCGATGAGATCGAAATTCCTTTGCGCGTACGCTCGTGCCTTTTCGGCCGTGGATGCGAAGATTCCGCAGGGCTTTCCTGCCTGCTTGCAAAGCGCCAGGACTGACTCGATGCCCTCAACGACCCGCGGCGCATCGATTTGGCCCGGAATGCCATAAGAACTGCTGAGGTCGAAAGGGCCGATAATCACCGCATCGACTGCCGGGTGCTCGATGATGGCGCGCGCATTCTCGACCCCGGCCGCACTCTCAATCTGCACAATGATTGCGTAACTCTTGTTGCTGAGGTACTCGGCGAACGTCTTGCCGAAACTTTGTGCGCGCGTGAGGCCGATACTGCGTTCCCCGCGCGGGGGATAGAGCGCGGCGCGCGCTATGTCGTCGACTTCGGCTGCGGTGGAAACTTGAGGAAGGATGATGCCGTCGCAGCCGATGTCGAGAAAGCGCTTGATCGCGGTGGCGGAGAAATCGGGCAGCCGGACGAAGGCCGGCGGTCCGCCGGAGTTGACGGCGCACGCGGTGGCAGCGCTGATCTCATTGAAACTGCCGTGTTCTGCATCGATCCAGAGCCAGTCGAAGCCGGCCAGGCGCGCGATTTCAGTGATGGTGGGGTGGTCGATGCTGAGCAGTGTCCCGAGTTTGGGCGGCCCGGCAGAAGCCCACGTCTTGATGTCCATGCAGCGATGACCTCACGTGTTCATACTTGCGGATCATTCTATTGGTTACTGGGCAAAGAAGCCGATCCTCCTGCATGCTGGGAAGCCGAGAAAAAGGCCGCCTCAGAAATGAACGATGATGTCCGTTGCAATCGTGAACTGGTTGGTACGCGTCCCCTTGTCGTAGGCTCTGCGATCCCAGGCATGATCAAATCGAATCTCGGGTCTCGTCTGCACGGTAGACCCGACCCAGTGACTCAGCATCACCGTTGCCTCGCTGTATTTGGTCGCGTAACCTGTTCGTTGGCCCTTTTTGTCGTTCAGGAAGTCGCTGCGAATCGAAACGAAGTCGTGCGGCGAAATCTGCTTGTTGACGTAGTTCAACATTGCCCACTCGGGCGCCAGGCACGTCTGCACGCCGGCTCGGCAATCGGCGCCATTCGTTCCCTTCTCCAGCGCGATTGACCCGTTCACGCTTGGAACCTTTCTCTCGTACATGGCATACATTTCTGTCGCCATGTGCCAGGTGCTTCCCCATTTGTGATACCAGGTGCCGTCATACATTTGCAGATTGTTGTACGCGTATGTACCGTCATTGAGCCCGTTCGCGCACAGATAAAAATTGTCGTTTACGCTCTGCGTGGTATAGCTTACGCAGCCCATAAACGACGGCCTGGCGTCGTCGGTCCATAAGGCCACATCATGACTGCCAGAAACGCCCAACTGCACCACCCACTGATCGTTGGCCTGGATAGTCGCCAGAACGCCTGTGTCGGTAAACGGATCCACCGAATACAGAAGTGAGTGGCTGAAGGTGTAGTTATTCGGCGTCAGCTGCGCTTCAATTCCCGGGATGGAGATGAATCGCCCCACGCGCAAGTTCATGCCTTTAGCCACGCGCGGAACGTACACGTCCACGTATTCCAGCACCGGGTCGAATCCGTATTGCCTGTCGTGGTCCAACAATTGGCTGCTGAGGTATCCCTTGTTGGTCGTGGACCGGTAATCGGTCCCGTAGAGCCCCGAAAGATGAAATCCCCAGTCGACATGATCGCGTTGCACGGAGTCGGGCAGCCGCTCGTAATAAAGCACCGCCTGGCCGAGTTCCACGCGATTCGAATAAATATCGTTCGTCTCCGGATAGTTCCGGGTGCGCGATGTCGTCCCGTCCGCGGTCGCCTCGATCCATCCATAGAGCTTTGTTCGCCCCGACGCCCCGTTGATCGCGGTCTGAAGCGGGTAGACATTTCCGTCAGCTTCCCCGATGGTGGGCGAACCGCCGTAAGACCAGTCTGAGCTGGGAAACGGGGGAGAATTCAGCGGCGAGGGAAGCCCCCGTCGAGGCGCAGGGGGACCGGCCGCCGTCGTGCCTTTCCAATCCTGTCGATAAAAGTCAACCAATCGCGCAAACAAGGCATGGGGAGGTTTCGACGTCGGGGGGGCGCCCGCCGCAGGGGCGTCGGGAACCTGTTGAGCGCCGGCGCAACACCCCCCCGCGGCTGCAAGACTGACTAGACTTGCTACCTCGAGGATCCTGAACCAACCCATCGCAATCACGACTCTCACAGGAAGGCCCCGCTCAAGGGTACTCTTTGAAACGGCGCGGCCGTCTCCAAGTCGCGATCGAAGATGCTGCCGAACAGAACGGGCTCACCTTGTGGGTTCACCGGGAAGATCCGGTAAACTATTGATTCTATTGTCAATCATGATGACAGAGGACACCGAAGACACCTAAAGGGTCGATTTCCAACGAGGGCGCGTTCGCGGAAGAGAATGCGATCAGCTCAAGAGGTGAACTAAACTTAAAATTCGAGTTAGCGGTTCGTGGAGAGGCGATGACACTTGATGGACTGATGAGCGGGGCCGCGCTGGAGTGCATCGACGCGCGCGAGCGACACTTGGCCGTATACACAGTCGGTTTGAATGGCTACGTTTGCAAGAACGAGGCGTCAATGGACGAAAGCCGGGCGCTCTTCAAAGGGATCTACCGGGACTGCCAGGCGTGGATCGAAAGGCAGGGGATTTCGGCGGCTCTCAAATACGTGATCGAACACATGAATGAAGTGCCCGCGTTAGCCGTTCCCGGGATGACGATCGATGAGATACTCACGCTGCTCGCACATCCACCTGAATAATCAGGCAGAGGGACGGGACGGGGTATTGTCGTAGACGATGACCGCCTCGGCAGGATTTCCGTCGACCGGAATCTCTAACTTGTTGATTTGCTTGGTGGCGGAGGACAGGATCGAACTGTCGACCTATGGGTTATGAATCCATCGCTCTAACCATCTGAGCTACTCCGCCCCTCAAACTGTGTCACCCGGGCAGGCGACACGGCGGGGACCGCCAAGTATCGATGATACGGGCGCTTGGATGTCAGGTCAAACCGCCGTTGCGTGTCTAATTTGCATTCCCCACGTCGCGTACGAACCCGAAAGCAGAAAAACACGCAACCTCCACCGACAATCAAGCCATCCCGAACCATAGCGGCTTTCCTCCCTTCCAAAGAAATCTCCCTCCCGCGCTTGGTGCGGGTGGAAATCCAGGCGGCCCCGAACCTGGCCCCGCCCCCTTTACACTCATCTGGATGACAATCGCTGCAAAGATTGCCGGGGTAATTCCCGCGCGACTCGGATCTACTCGCCTCAGCCGCAAGGTTTTGCGGCTGGTTGCCGGCCGGCCCATGGTGGAGTGGGTTTGGCGCGCCGCGAGCCAGAGCCGTCTGATGGATCCCGTGGTAGTGGCCACTGACTCCGGCGAGGTCGCCTCGGCGTGCGAGCAGAGGCGCATTCCCGTGGTGATGACCTCCCCGGATTGCGCGAGCGGTTCCGACCGGGTGCACGAGGTAGCCGGTAAAATCGCCGCCGACATCTACGTCAACATCCAGGGCGATGAGCCCACCTTGACGCCGGAGTTTTTTCCGCCGCTGCTCGCCCTTTTCGAACGCCCGGAAGTGCAGGTGGCCACGCTGGCCGTACGCTGCCCTCCGCAGGAAATTGCCAACCCCAACGCCGTGAAAGTGGTGACCGCGGAAGATGGTAAGGCACTGTATTTTTCGCGGGCTGCGATTCCGTTCGACCGCGATGCCGGCGGGGCCGCGGGATATCGAAAGCATCTGGGGATTTACGCTTACCGCAAGGCGGCGCTGGAACGGTTCGCTGCCCTGCCGCCAGGGTGGCTGGAACGCATCGAACGCCTTGAGCAGTTGCGACTGCTCGAAAATGGCATGGACATCTACGTCGCTCCGGCTCCGGCGGACACAATCGGCGTGGACACCGAGGAGGATCTGGCGCGCGCGGAGGCGGTATTGTTGAGCCGCGGAGATCGCGGGAACTGAGCGCGTCGATCGGTCCGTTGATCTCCTGCGGAAAAATGAATTCAGCGCAAGAATCGGAGTGTGGCCATGCGACAAAATAGCCAGAATTGAATCATGAGTGCTACAGCCCAATTCGTTGCGACCCCGAAGACCATGTCGATTGACCCCGAAAACGCCTGGCAGCAACTTCTGGCCCGTGACCCCGCGGCTGGGTTCTTTTACGCCGTCGTGACCACCGGCGTGTTTTGCCGGCCCGACTGCGGCAGCCGTCGTCCGCTCCGCCAGAACGTGCGCTTCTTTACCTCGATGGAAGAGGCGCGCTCGGCGGGCTTCCGTCCCTGCCTTCGTTGCCGGCCCGACCGCGCAAACGGCAACGCGCTTGCCACGGTGCGGGCGCTTCTTGAGGCGAACCTGGACCGTGCGGTGCCGCTGACCGAACTGGCGCGCGTAACGGGGCTCAGCCCTTTCACGGTGCAAAGGCAGTTCAAGCAAGCCATGGGCGCGAGCCCCCTGCAGTACCAGAGGGCGCTGCGCGCAGGCGGCCTGCGTTCCGCATTGAAGAAGGGGGATTCCGTGACTGACGCCATCTACAACGCGGGGTTCAACTCCTCGAGCCGCGCTTACGAGGGAGCGCAACTCGGCATGACGCCTGCGCGCTTTGCTGCGGGAGGACGCGGCGAACGAATCGGCTTCGCGGTGGGCTCCTCGCCGTTTGGCTGGATGATCGTGGGAGCGACGCAGCGCGGCCTGTGCTGGCTGGCGCTCGCGGGCAGCAAGGCCGAGGCGGAGGCGACGCTGCGGGAGGAGTTCCCGGAGGCGGAACTGCACGCCGATCCATCGCTGGCAGAAGTGATGCAGGCGGCCCTGGAGAGCGTGCGCGAAGGCACGGACCTGGCCGAAAGCCGCAAGACTGCCGATGCGCTGGATCTGCGGGGAACCGTGTTTCAGTTGCGTGTGTGGCAGGCCCTGCGCGCCATTCCGCGCGGCGAAACACGCAGTTACAGCCAGCTTGCGCGGGAAATGGGCGAACCCAACGCCACCCGCGCGGTAGCCCGCGCATGCGCCACCAATCGCGTAGCGCTGCTGGTGCCGTGCCATCGCGTGGTGGGCGCGAGCGGCTCGCTCACCGGCTACCGCTGGGGCGTGGACCGCAAGCGGCAATTGCTGGAGGCGGAGCGCGAAGGACGCTGAGTCCACGCTTGCGGGTTCAAGCCATTCCCGCAGGGGAACAAATGGTCAAAGGGACGAGTTGTTCACCCCCCCAACAACAACGTCGGGTCTGGCACCCAATCACCCACTCCAATGCGGTGTCATCCCGCAGCGCAGCGGAGGGATCTGCAGTTGCTTTTAGAAGTCCAAACTTGGAGTTACTTCCGGATTGCCCACCACCCGCCCGCAACGAACGACAATCGACTGCGAAACATGTTTCGTTCGTTGACTCCGGTGTGCGAGTGACACCTCCAGCAACCGGTCTAGAATGGACGACAATGAATCATTCTGCTTACATAAAACGCTTCTACGCGATTGTGTGCGTTGGTGCAGGTGTCTTGCTGGCCTTGGTCTGGGTATTAATCAAGAGCGGTCTGTCGCCACGAGGATTTGCCGTTGCTGTTTTGATCTGGTGGGCCGCGATGTTCGCCTCCGTGTTCGTTCTAATCAGGTCGCGGCAGCGAGGAGCTAGAGACTTCCGAGACAAACAGATTTCCGACGGCGTTTCCACGGCTGCGCTCGACCGAGATCAGTGCGTCAAGAACATTCGCAGCATGAAGAGACTTATTGCAATGTTCGCGGTCTTTCTTGGCTATGGGTTGCTATCTACGCAAGGCAAGCCTGTGCTACCTCGCCTTGTGGGCGCTGCCGTCGATGTCTTCATCTTGGCTTTTTGTGCGCAATTGCTGTTCCGATCAAGGAAAAGGCTTCAAGAGCTTGACGCCGGTACCGGGGGCGAAGAAACGTCAAATTGACGAGTTGC
>CAVUSR010000012.1:0-1347104 GCA_963744185.1 uncultured Acidobacteriota bacterium
CTACACGGAGCGCCTGTCCTACGTTCAGCGTGTTCCAGTACCTCTCGGCATGTGGCACTTTGGCGACGAGGCAAAAACGGCTTTCCGTTCTTACGCTCCGCTTCCCCGCCACAATCCGCATCTCGGGATCAACGCGCCGGAGTCCTCATCTGCTACGACAACAGCTCCTTGTTCGGCCCGCTCTCCAGACGCTATCTCGAAATCCTGACATGCTTTTGGCACCTTCGAACTTGTACTGGGCCAACCGGCACGATCATTCCGTCTGTCCAGCACGTCTCCTCTCAAGACTGGGCAGACCTTGGGGCAATTCCTTTATATGAGGCCAGCAACCGATGAAGACTTTCCTGGTCATGACCCTATTCGCTTCTTCCGCCCGCAGCGCTAGTGGCCTGTCGCAGAGAGATCGTTACTACGGATGCGGTGAGAAGGGTCGGAGTACTTCCAGTTGATAGGCTGAGGATTGGCTGAGTAAGCGTTGATGTAGCGGCGCAGCTTGCGGGCCAGATCGGGCACGGAGGTAAAGACGCCGCGGGCGATGACCTCCCGCTCGATTTTCGCGAACCAGAGTTCGACCTGATTGAGCCAGGAGGAGTAGGTGGGTGTGAAGTGGAACTGGACGCGGGGATGTTGCTCCAGGAACTCCCGCACCAGCGCGGTTTTGTGAGCCGAGAGATTGTCGAGGATGATGTGGATACCTGCTGATCGGGCGGGCACAGGGAGACAACCTCCTTCAGGAAACCGACAAAGTCCCGACTGGTGTGGCGAGCGGCGGTTTTGCCGTGAACGCGGCCGGTCGCGGTGTCCAGCGCCGCATACAGCGACAGGGTTAGTGAAGTCGTATTCAAATCCGTGGCGCTCGGCGCGGCCCGGCGAAAGCGGCAGCACCGGATCAAGCCGATCCAGCGCCTGAATGGCAGTCTTCTCATCGACACAGAACACGGCAGCATGCTGCGGAGGGTTCAGGTACAGCCCGATAATGTCAGCGGCTTTGGCTTCGAAATCCGGATCGTCACTGGCCATGTAGCGCTCCAGGCGGTGCGGGTTCAGGCCGGCCTCTTTCCACACCCGATGCACAGCGTCCTTGCTGACGCCCAGCGCTGCGGCAAGCTTGCGACAACTCCAGTGAGTGGAACCGTCCTTCGGCTTCTTGCGGGTAGCCGAGAGAATCCGGGCTCGCAGCTTCGGAGTCAGCACGGAAGCCGACTGTCCGGGATGACTCGTATCCAGGCCATCCATCCCCGAAGCAAGGAAGCGCTGCTTCCACCGGCTGATCGTCGGCGCCGTGGTCCGCAACCTCTGCTTGATCGTATTGAACGACGCTCCCCTGGCCAGCATCAGAATCAGCCTGGCGCGGAAGACATATCCGGCGGGCAGAGAGCGGGACTGGGCACTACGACTGAGTTCCAGTTGCTGGTCTTCGCTCAGCACCACGGAATCGATGGACATACCCGCTTAGATGTAAGCAGGACTAGTAATGTTTACTCTGCGACAGGTCACTAGGGCAGAACACGGACATCACCAGGCTGCAATCGACCTGTCTCCCGACTGCTCCGCTGAGTACGCTTCGCGCCGTCGTTCAGGTTGAATCAGGCGGCAATCCAAACGCCATGCAGATCGATTTTCCGAAGGGGCTACTCAAGCGATGGGGGCTCGCCGAGGAAACATTACGCCTCAAGCGCCAGCCCATCAACCAACGCGAGGCCTTGAATTGGCTGGAATACTTCCAGAGCTACAACATCTTTGTGGACTTGGGGCTGATGCAAGTGAGCACGGCAGAAGCTAAACGACGGGGCATATCGCCCGATTCTCTGTTGGAGCCCTGCACGAATCTCCGGGTAGGCTGGCTGATTCTTGAGGATGACTACCGCATAGAGAAGCAGACCTACGGACCCGGCCAGCAAGCCCTACAGCACGCAATTTCACGTTACAACACTGGAGATACGCAGCGAGGCATCACCAATGGATATTTAGGCCGCGTCCTTGCGGCAGTCCGCAGACTGCCGGCCGAGCCACCGACGGTGAAGCGATGAGGTTCTATCTTCCGAAAGTCCACATGACCAGGGCGTTGAACACAGCATGGCAAACAATCGCTGGAATGACGCTGCCGCTCTTCAAGCGACACAGACCATAGACAACGCCAGCAACGGTCGTCAATGTCAGATAAATTCCAGTGCGAGCGTGAGCGACTGCAAATACGGACGCCACGAAGAGCATAACGAAAGTCTCAAATGCCCGCTTCAGCGCAGCTTTCGTCCTACAAGGAGAAAGCCGTTATACATCAGGCCACGAAAGAAGAGCTCTTCTGTTATTGGAGAAATGAGTGCCGACCACAGCACTTTTCCTGCGGGGACCTTTCTATAGACAGGCAGATTCCACTTCTTCACACAGACCCAGAACAGCGCGAAGAGGGTGATCGCCGCAAAAGTCGCCCATTGAATAGCCGTCCTGTTTACACGCTCCAGCGACAGGACCGGAGCCTTGTCCGTGCCGCTCATCTGCCAAGTGAGTTCCCAAAATGCAATTGCAAGCAGCCCTATAACCCACCAATAGGGAACAGCCACACTCATCACTGCGAGGCCCCACGTCGCCAGCCACGCAATCGGCAGCCACTTCCGCCGCCATTCCACCCCGAGAGATTGCGAAATGACTATTTCTGACAAGGAACGAATCCTCCGGCTAAAAGCAGCGCAGTCCGCGCTCGCCTCGGTGCAACTCGCTGGCCTGCAACCATCGCAACATCTCGAAAGCCTCTTCGCTTCTTGGATTGACGGTAACTCGACACTCGACCAGGTCTATGACTCTCTCTTAGCAAAGGTGAGGACAACAAATGATTGAGCACACTGACATTACAATACTCGGCACTACGACACTAAAAAACAAACTTGGCATCACTGACCCGCAGCAGCTAGCGACAGCAGAGGCCGACTTCACCGCGTTTCGACTCGTTGAGCTTCGAATCGCTCCTATCCCAGGCGGCTTCGACTCCGTACACCTTCAGGAGGTCCATCACCATGTTTACCAGGACCTCTACGATTGGGCCGGAGAGCTGCGCCGCGTGGACGCCGACAACCGATCTGCGTCCGATGTTGCCACGTCGCTAAACGCCGTCTTCGACCGGCTGGGACGTGAGAATCACTTGAAGGGTCGTAGCCCCGAAGAATGGTCGCATAGCGTCTCGACGTACATTTATGAACTTGGAACAATCCAGCCGTTTCTCACTGGCAATGAAGTCGCACTGCGTGAGTTTGCCGACGAGCTGGCACGTAAAAACAATTTCAGTCTCCAATGGGACGTGGCCCCGGAATCGGCACGAGCGACGCAATGAGACACCTCGACCAGTCGGAACAGTCTGCAAACATTCGACGCATGGTCATGTTGGCAATGGATACAGATCCCGGTTCACTGCGGCCGAGTCGCGGCACGGCTGTGGAGCGTGGAATTGAACGACTCTTCTCAGCGGGTACTCCACTCCCCCTAGGATTTATTCGCATGTTTTCGCAATGACGGCTCAAATGCCAGGGGGATACAGCTCATCGGCTCTCGGGGGGAGCAGGAGACTGTGACCATAGCCTCTCTTCAACACTTCAGTTGGTTTCTTGCGGCCCTTCACGTGGATCTTCCCGGCCTTCTCCCACTCGGTCAGCCACTCGCGTAGATCCGTCTTATAGACAGCTGGGAACTGCAATGCCTCTGCCCAACAATCATCGTAAGAGATCTCGCCCGACGCGGCTAGAAGCTCCCAAACCCGTTTCTTCGCGCGCACGCGGTTATCTTCCGCAAGCTGCTGATACTTTCTCTCTCGATACAGCACTGGAGGGGTAGAATAGCTCGAAGTTCCCAGTCTTCTCTTGGCGCTGTCGCAACTGGACGTCGGCCCGGACCACGTGTGTCTGCTCCTCAGTACGCTTCTCCACGTTCTTGAAGACCTCGACACCTTTCGGATGACGGGTCGCGTAAATGAGGTAGAAGTTAAAGGCATCGGAATCGGGCTTCATGACGGGAAGGCGCACACGTAGGAGAACCCTCCTTCGCGCTTAATCAGGTCGCAGTATTTCCGCACCACCGCGAATTCGAGTTCGGTCCCGGACAGGCTCCGCAATTCCGGGAAATCCTCACCAAGCAGGTCACTCAGATCCGTAGCGGTGTCGTTCACGAAGCGGGTGATGAACGACGACATGAGGTTGATGACGACCTCACCGGGCTTCAGTTTCAGGAGGGGAGAGATTTGTGAGATCCCCGGCAAGCTTCCATCCCTCACGGGTCGATCAAGATGAATGGAAAGGCGCGCCGTGTCGAACAGTAACGGACGATTTCGTCGATGCGTTGGGCGAAATCCCAGTTCTCGGCACGGACCTTGATCTCTGGAAGAGTTCCGCTTCTTCGCGAAGGCGTCCAGTTGCTGGAAGGGCTCTGGTTCCTTCTCGATGAAGAGGCATTCGATTGAAGGAACCCGGTCCCGGGTCAATAGCTCCGCGCGAGTGGCCTTGAGCACTTCGAACGCGATACCAAACGAGGTGTCCCGGTATTCGCTGTCCCTTGAGTTCCACGGACCGGCGCAGTAGTTGACGTATTAATGTCGTACGCCGACCCTAGAATTCGGGCCGCGGCCTCGAGGTAGAGCCGAATGGCATAGTGCTTGATCTCGGACTGTTCACGATCTTGATAACCCGATTCCGTCATGCTCACCAGTGGAACCTGCAGAGACTTGGTTCAAAATTGGCAATTCATCATAGGTGACCCCATCGAGGGATCTACCGGTTTCACTCTTACGCACTCCGCCCCATTGCTTGAAGAAGAACGGCACTTCGAATTGACGACATTGCCGTTCCAACGATCGCACCCATTCGGGCTGCATGGGCCGAGCGCCAGCACCGCTCTCACCGCCGACGATCATCCAGTGGATGTTGCGCAGGTTGAGGGCGCCGAGATTCTCCAGTAGAGGTTCGACAGACAGGAACCTCACCGCTACGCGCGCTTTCCGTAACTGTGCGATGCGGGGAACACCATGCTTTCGGTTCTCGACACTGGTCCCCCACCAGATGTGTTCATGTTTCGCCGCGAAGGAGAGCTGCGAGTTCAAGAGCTTGGCAATACGGTCGGGCCGCTTTGTGAGCACTTGGTAGGTGTGCCAATCGGCTTGGAGCATGACCTCGCAAACCTTCACAATGAAGTCATCCGGCACCTCCGGATGGAATAGATCACTCATCGAGTTGACGAAAATCTTGCGAGGCTTCTTCCACTTCAGCGGGTCACTGAGTTTCTCGGGAACAATCCGCAGGTCGAAACCTTGTTCATAGGGATGGCCGGGAACACCGCGAAATCGCTCAGCGAATGTCTTCGCATAGCAGTGCTTGCATCCAGGGCTGATCTTTCGTGCAGCCGCGCACTGGATTCCAAGTTGCGTCAGTCCACTCGATGGATGATTTGTCGGACATTTCGCCTCCTATTCGCCATAGCGGGCGCTACCAGTTTCGCACGATTTGCACCAAAACTGTAACAGCCGTACCAATGTACTTATTAACCCGTCGGCACTGTCAGGGAACTGAGGACGGTAAGGGTTCTACCCACCGACTCGGATATCGAGCCTAGACTGGCCAGCATGGCTAAATTGAAGAGTTTTGCGCCCGAATACTTGTGCCAGACACTCAGGCGATTCTCGGTTCACGCCAATCGCCGAGTGTTAAATCGAGGCACCCACTGGCTAGGACGGGCGTCGGCAGGAATCGTCTAGGCAACCCGTTTCGAACAACGAGGAATCCAAGCCATAATGCGCTGCTATCAGCTCAGGGGGATGCCTGTCCTCACAGGTCTCTCCTAATTCCTACAGCGCCGGATGGGCTATTGAGGGCTACGCGAAAGCAACTCTTCACTGCGTCTATCGTTCTGATTCCATTGGTAGTTATAACCTTCGTTAGCGTTCGATCCAGCAGTTCGAAACTCGACGATCGAGATCCCGATTCGCTCCTGAAAAGAGCCGATTCGTTGTCATGGAACAATAACTGGATTCGCGCCGAGCCACTCTACCACCGCGCGGAATTGCTGTATGCGCAGCAGCACCGCCCATCCAGGTCGCTCTATGCGCACGTGAGCCAAATCCCACCCAATGCTGAATCCTCCAGCTTGACCGCTACCATCTTTGGATTAACGGAAGACCTGGCCCGGCCTGAAGCTGCCGACCCAGAAACGCGGCTACGAATCCTGACGATCCGAGGGATGTTGGAGGTCAATTACGACGCGGCCTCCGCCCGGAGCACTTGGACGCAAGTCGCCGAACTTGCTCGCCATCTCAATCATTTCGAATTGGCCAGCCGCGCCGTTGGCGAACAGGGCATCGCCGCCTTCATCCTCGGCGACATCGGTGCAGCGAAGAAAGACGTGCTTGAGGCCTGGACACTTGCCAAAGTTTTGCACGACCCCGCAGCCAGCGTTCGGTATGCGAGCGTCTATGGCGCGGGCCTGGTTGAACTGCGCCGGTATAAGGAGGCGCTCACTCCCCTCGACGAAGCCATCAAAATCACAACAACACATCCCGAAGTCGCCTATCCCACGATCGCAGTGAATTCCAAGATCGATGCGTTGCGCGGCCTTCGACAATACAACGAGGCTTTGGCTCTTTCCCGCGATGCATTGGCGCATCTGCCGAATGCTTCACTCAAAGGACATGAATTTCAGATTCTGATGTCCCGCGCGGAAATCTACGAAGACCTGAATCAATGGGATTTGGCGATTGCCGACTGTAACGAAGCCCTCAATGATGCCCGGACCCTCTCCTTTTGGAGAGGCATCACGCAAGGAGGCGGGTTTCTGGCGCTCGCATATGAGCATCGAGGTCAGTTGCCGCAGGCGCTGACAGCTATCGATGAAGCGATTGAAGCCAATACCCATATTCCCGATGAGCTGTATTTCGTTCCGAAAAACATGGCCATCAAAGCGGAAATCACGCAGAAACTCGGAAACGCGAAGGAATCAGACGAACTGTATCGCAAGAGCGCCGCTCTCATCGATGTGATGCTTGCTCACGCGCCCACCCAAAACGTTGAGCGTATCGTGCTTGCCGAGATGGGTTCCGTCTACTCTGGCTACTTCGCATCTCTCTGCGCACAGAGAAAATACGACAGCGCATTCCGCACGCTTGAAGAAGTGCGCGGGCGAGTCGAAGCCGAGGCTTTGCAGCATCACGGAACAATCGTGCCGCACGCGCCAACACCTGAAGAGCAGAGGCTGACGAAATTGAATCTGGCTCTGATCGACACCGACGATCCCAAACAGCGCGCCCAGATCACGGACGCCATCTATCACACGGAGCTGTCGGTTGACTCGACCTCTCTTGAAGGGCAAACTGCCACCCGCCCCATTGCCCTTGCAGAGTTTCAGCGCGATCTCAGTGATTCAGACCTTGTTGTCGAATATGTCGTGGCAGAACCTCAGTCACAGGCGCTGGCGATCACGAAAACCACCGTGCACCCGTATTCGCTGCCTGGCCAGGCCACGCTCGAAGCCGATGCCAGCAGGTATCGCCACGAGCTCCGCGCACAGGGCGCTGATCCCACCCTTGGGCAAAAACTCTTCGATGAATTGTTAGGACCCATCACAGAGCTGCGCGAGAAGTCCCATCTGATTCTGATTCCAGATGGCTCGCTGCACCTGCTTCCATTCTCAGCGTTGGTCGACCACAACCAGTATCTTCTCCAGACACACGAAGTCAGCGTGACGCCGTCGTCTACTGTTCTTCACATTCTGAAAGCACGGACGCGCGACCGGAACGAGCAGTCGCTTCCGTATGTTGGGGTAGCCGCGTGGACTCAAACTGCCGATGCTCGCAATTTCATCACCCGCGCCATCTCCGGTCCAGAACGGAGCGAGCTTACGCCGCTCCCCGACAGCAAAAAAGAGGTGCAATCGATCGCGACAACACTGCCCAAGCCCAGCACCATTCTCTTGGGAGAGGACGCGACCAAGACTCATTTCGAGAGCTTGCCGCTGGACCAGATTCAACGTGCTCCACCTCGCTTTACACGGCTACGCCGATATCGATTACCCCGACCGCTCAGCGCTTGTCTTTGCGCCCAAACCCAGCGAAAGCGATGACGGCTTACTTCAGGTTCGGGACATTCGAAAGATGCACCTGAATGCAAAGCTTGTGACGCTCTCCGCGTGCAATACCGGCGTTGGCCCGGTGGGCGAAGCCGGCGTTGCAAATCTCGTGAACGCCTTCATTGAGGCAGGCGCCGAGAGCGTCGTCTCCACTCTGTGGGAGCTTGAAGATCATTCAACCTCACGATTGATGACTGAGTTTTACCACCACGTCGCAATGCACGAGCCAGAAGCGCAAGCACTCAGAGACGCGCAGCTTCAGCTGATAAACGAACAAGATCCGCCTTACTTCTGGGCTAGCTTCCAACTTGTTGGCAACCCCGATACATCGTTGTAATCCATCCCCTGAGAGGAATCGAAATGACCCTTACCCGCTCCGACCGGCAGAACCTTTTGGGCAAGATCACAACCTTCGTAGCTCGAGAAATATTACGATCCAGCATTTGGCGGCAAAGACTGGAAACAGATCGTATCGAAGCACACGGAATCAATCGTCCAGGCTGAAACGGTGGACGGCTTCGAAGCGGCCGTGACAGACATGCTTCATGAGGTCCATTCCAGCGGCATGGGCTTGCTCGGTCCAACCACGAAGATCACTCCACGCAGCGCGATCAACGCCAGTTTCCGCAAAGTCGAGACCAGTGCCGATGGAAGCCGCTGGGTCTTTCAAGATGTGCTGCCGGGAGGCGTGGCCGCTCGTGCCGGCGTACAGCCTGGGGATGCGCTGATTTCAGCCGATGGCAACGACATCGCGTCTGCTCAGCCGCCGGCATTTCCGATGGGCGAACGCATCCCCATCGTCGTCTCCAGAAACGGAGACAGAACAGAGAAGCGTTTGGACCTGGCGACCCAGGAGCCGAAATACAAAGACAATCCCTATTCAGAACCAGACAGCGTGACCGCGCAAGATGGCGTCCGACTCGCTCGGCGCTGTGAAGGTGAGTCTGTTTCCCGGCAAGATCGGCATCGATTTCGCGAACCATGTGGACGCCGTTTTCCGGGAGAAGATTCCGAACGTCAAGCGATTGGTGATCGATCTGCGAGGCAATCCCGGAGGGGGCATCGGCGGACTCCATCTGATGAGCTATCTCACCCCTTCAAAGGTTCCGGTCGGATACAGTCTGGATCGCCCGACCGCGGAACGCGGCTATGACAAGGCAAGCCTCCCAAGGCTTGACCACATTCCCAAGTCGAAGCTTGAAATTCCGCTCCTCGCGCTCAAGTTTTTCGGAAAGAAGTCCGTCGTGCTCGAAACGTCGGGCTTGGGAAGCCAGAGCTTCCACGGTCGTGTCGTGATTCTCGTAAATGAACACACCACAGGCGCAGCGGAGATGCTCGTTCAATTCGCCCAGGAAAATGGGCTCGGCACTATTGTTGGAAACAAAACGCCGGGCAGACTCGTGTCACGTTCTGCCTTCAAAATCGGGAACGATTATCGCATCGTCATTCCAATCGGTGCGTACGTCAGTTGGAGAGGAAACCGGATCGAGGGCAAGGGAATCACTCCTGATGTGCCGGTGGATTGGTCTTACGAGGAAGCGCTCCATGGGCGCGACAATCAACTGAGCAAAGCCGTCCAAGTCGCTCAGGAATTGACCGCGTAACGGCATTGCGTTGGCGTTCGCGCGACGGGTTGCTGGCGCGTATCCAGCAACCGCTTCAAGCGTGAGAGCTGGTCCTCTCAACGGATACTGGCATTGATGAACCTGAGTCATGTACGGTCAATCTCCTGAAGCGAACCATAGAATGAAAGAGCAGAGCTTTCTATGGACGATTTTTGTGTTTCCGATGATGGACTTATCTTTCCTGAAATAGGGCCGTGGGCTGAGGAGAAATATCGCCTCATCGCCCTGTATGACCATCTATTCGCGAAGGGGATGAAAGACAAGTGGGATGTTCGCGTCTACGTCGATCTTTACGCCGGGGCCGGCTTTGGTAAGGTCAAGGGGGCCGAAACTAGGCTGATAGGGTCACCTATCATTGCGCTGAACGTGGAGTTCCTATTCGATCGCTACATCTTCTGCGAGCAAGACCCAGAAAAGCTCGACGCCTTGCGGGAGCGCGTGAAACGCCTCGCCCCGTCAGCCGACGTAGTCTTCATCGGCGGTGACTGTGACGGATGCGCTGAAGAGATTCTCCGTGCGATACCCCGAGGTTCGACATCGAGAAAGGTGCTCAGCCTCTGCCTTGTGGACCCTTACGATTTCGGGTTCAAGTTCGATACGCTGAAGCGCCTATCCGCAGCCTATATGGATTTCATGGTGCTGCTTGCGGCCCAGATGGACGCCAATCGGAATTATGAAAACTACATGGCGGCAGGAAGCACCAAAATAGCCGAGGCTCTGGGCGTAAAGGACTGGCGTCAACGCTGGGAAGCGTCCAATCTTCCACGCAACCGTTTCCCGGTATTCCTCGCTGAGGAGTTCGCGCACAGCATGACGACCATCGGTTATCTGCCGAGAAAAGCGCATGATATGAAGCGCGTGAAGACGTACGACAACAATATGGCCCTGTATTACCTAGCTTTGTTCTCGAAGCACCAGAGAGCCTACGAGTTCTGGAAAGACGTTTTGAAGTATGGTACAAATCAGCGGACCTTCTGGGAGTAAGCCATGTCTACGAACTCCAAAATCGAATGGACCGACGCCACATGGAACCCCGTTCGCGGCTGCACGAAGGTCAGTCCGGGTTGCAAGCATTGCTACGCGGAACGGTTCGCTGAGCGGTTTCGGGGCATTGAAGGCCATCCCTTCGGACAAGGATTCGATCTGCGTCTCGTACCGGAGAAGCTGGGCGAGCCGCTGCGCTGGAGCGAGCCGAAGATGATCTTCGTGAACTCGATGAGCGATTTATTTCATCCCGGTGTGCCGGATTCATTCATCGAGCAGGTGACGAAGACGATGCAAGTTGCCAGATGGCATACCTATCAGGTCCTCACGAAACGCCCGGAACGCATGAAAGAGCTGCTCAACGGCGTATTGCGTGACGCAGCCGCTGAAAAGCACATCTGGTGGGGAGTTTCGGTCGAGAACCGGAAGCATGGCGTTCCCCGCATTGCGCAACTGCAAGACACGCCCGCAGCCGTTCGCTTCTTATCCGTTGAGCCGCTGCTTGAAGACGTCGGGACGATCCCCCTCAAGGGTATTTCGTGGGTTATCGTGGGCGGCGAAAGCGGTCCCGGCGCCAGGCCGATGAAAGAGGAATGGGTCATCTCGATCCAGAAACAGTGCGAGGATGCTGAAATTCCGTTCTTCTTCAAGCAATGGGGTGGCGTGCACAAGAAGGTGCATGGCCGTACCTTGAGGGGGCGCACGCATAACGGCTTTCCCAAGCGTGTAAAGAATCCGACGTTACCCGCAATGGATCGAATGAAGCGCGCAATTGAGATAGAGCGTTCTGCGCTGGTTCAGATAGCGCACGTATAGACATGCAACGTTATTGCCTCAGGCCGTGTAGCCGGATAAACGCGAACGAGGTTGAATACTGGAGGAAGAAACTCGGCGTCTCCGCTGCGAAACTGAAGTAATTGGATAAGCAGCACGACGTGATGGCCGCGGATGCTCATCGGCTCTGCACATTCAGAGGATAGTAGTAGGTGCCGTTATCGCTCTCTCGCACTGTGGCCAGGAAGTAAGATCCCGCCTCTGCACCGCGAAGATCGAGCGATACATCCAGGAGCAATCGTTGGCCGTCTACCAACTGTTTTCCCGGTTCCTCGCGCGACGATTGCAGCACCATCCCTGTCCTTTGAGACCGCGACGACGTAACTCCCCGGATCGCTAAACCGCGGAAGAATCAAGTCGGAGATGCACAAGGGTGGAAGGAAGCGAGACCGCGTCTAGCGGGTTCGGATCACTACCACCGCGTACCGTGCCATGGTTAAAGAGATCGATAGTTCGGTCCGACCGCGGCCAATTCGCCTGCTGGTTTCTGCGTCCCACCCGTGACCACGTTTGGCTCGGACTTCTTGAAGAGCAATCTCGATCCGTAAATCCCGACCCCGATAAGCAAGCAGGCAGCTATGGCCCACGCGAGAATTCTGCGCCGCGATGCACGCGCGTCCTCGAACCTGAGCTTTGAAGCTCCGGAATTCCGCAAAGCATGGCGAGCAGGACGCCAGGTGCAGCCGGGCGGGGTGATCTGGCGGGCAGGCGATTCTCTGCGATGTCCTTTAACGTTTTCTCGTCAGGACAGCCTTGCCGTTCTGGGTTCGGATTTGCTTCAAGAAAGAATTGTCGAATCGGTTTCACTTTGAACTCGGGGTTACCAAATCTTAAAGCCAATGGCTCGGGGACGTGAACCAGCTGTCGTTTTTCTCGTCCTGTTGATTTTCAGTGGCGGAGAGTATCGCCGCCATCCTTTCTCTTGCGCGCTGAATGGCCTTTCCAGCCGCCGAATAGCTGATCTTAAATGCCTTTGCGATCTCTTGCGCGCCGAGGTCCTGCTCCAAGCAGAACGAGGATCTGCCGATCGCGTTCGCTCAGTCGGGCCTTTATCTGCGAAAACAGCACGTTCAAGTCCGCGGCTGAGGTGGATTTTGGTTTGTCTCCTGTCAGATGTTCGACTTCCGCGGGGTCCATCAGTATTTCGATCGCCGGATGCGCGCGATACCACTCCTGCAATTTGCCAGTCAGTGCGGTGAAAGCATACCGTCTCGGGAATTCGATCTCGTCCAAGCGCCGGCACATTGCCAGAGCCACCGACTCAGCCATTCCTGCAAGCACAGCTCGGTCAAAATGCTGATATTCATGCAGGGCCCAGCGATAAGCGGTCTCGACGGCCAGGCGCACCTGTGGGGGGACAGGTTGGTCGTGTTCGTCAACAAGATGAAGAAGGATGGCCGCCATTAAATCGCTGAAGCCTGCACGCTCAGAAAAAAAGTGGAATGTCGGGTGTCAAACTTCAGGTCAATTCAACAGCTATAGGAGTAGAGGCGCCTTCAGCCTCTGACGTCGCAAGGATTCTGAACACTTTGACGCAATTCAAGGACCGCAAGTTGGCTCACGCAACGCGTAAACCACACAGGAGAGTCTTCCCCCAATGGCCTACCTGATCGAGCGAAAGAGTCAGACCATCTTCGTTACAGCCACATCAATAATCGCCAAGGGAAAACCACGAGAGATGATCGTGGAAAGCCGCCCCGAATACGCAGTTGTTCAACTCTCTGGCGTGCCGGAGAAATTCCCAGTGCCATGGGAGGAAGTGTACGCAGCTGCGAAGAGAGAGGCACGAAGCGAATTTGCGACTTGAGGCACGTGTAGCGCCGAAGCGGAACCGCCTAGCGAAGGCAAGGAAACAGTAATCGGCTCTTAAGCCCACGCTCTCCTCTATTCAGGCTCCACGTTTGCGCCTCTTTGCGGCCTCATCCAAGCGGGCAACGAGATCCTCGGCACGCAGATGCGTATAGCGCTTCAGCATCTGCATGCTCTTATGACCGCTGATCGCCGAGACTTCCTGATCCGAAAATCCCGCCTCTACGAACCGACTAACGGCCTCGTGACGTAGGTCATGGAAGCGAAAGTCCTTCAACCCTTGTTTTCGCTTGATCGCTTGCCACATTCGATCAAATTGGTAAGGCCTTCTCTGACCGTCCTGCCCGGTTCTCCAAAGAAGATCAGATCCGTATCGTCGGGTCGAGCCGGATTGTTCATCGCTTCACGAAAGAGTTCTACGGCCTTCACGCTCAAAGGCACGGTTCGTGGTTGCGTGTTTTTTGTTTTCAGCAAGTCGAACGATGCGCCTTTTGAGATCCACCTGCATCTTGCGCAAGGTCAGAATTTCAGACCAGCGCATCCCGTTTCAAGCGCAATACCAACGATCCAGCCCATCATGGGATTCGAGTGGCTATTCACCGCAGCTAAGAGGCGCTTTTCCTCGTCGGCCGATAGGCGGCGGTTTCGTCCCGCGCCGGGAGCCGGTCGGCGGATGTTCGTGACTGGATTAGCAGGAAGGTTGATGCCCCATTCTCTGATCGCAGTCGTCAACATGTGTCCGAGTAAGGCGAGATCAAGTCGAACGGTGCTGTTCGTTCTTGGTTGGGGCTTCCCGTCGTCATCCTTTCGATCCTCTCCCGCCAAACGCATGTCACGAAAACGCGCTATGACTTCGGGGGTCAAAGAAGTCAGAGAATATTTTCCAAGGTGTTTCACAATGATTTTCGAGCGCTTTCGATCAGCCACTTGAGTACTAGGACGCTTTGTAGGGACAACATCAGTGAGGTAGCGCTTCATTGCCGCCGACACAGACAGTCGATCGGCCGAAGCTCGCTGGATATAAGCTCCGCGAACCATTTCGTCCTCAGTGCGCCGCGCCCAGTCGCCGGCATCTCGTTGAGTACGAAATGTCTTGACCGTGAGAGGCCAGCCCTCGCGCCGAATAACCGCTTTCCAAGTACCTGAAGGGGTCTTTACAAAGTCGCCATCGAGTCTCCAGGAGCGGGTTTGTACCCGCACTGTACCTGAAATTGTACCTGAACAGAAAAACCGGCTAGCCTCGGCCATGAGCGGCATCTCATCTAAAGCGCCATTCATACATATAAGTTATCTATTTTTGTGTAGGTTACAGAAGGGTAATCTTGGTGCCGGGAGGGGGGGTCGAACCCCCACGACCTTGCGATCGGCGGATTTTGAGTCCGCTGCGTCTGCCAGTTCCGCCATCCCGGCAGGGGTGGGTGGGCTTTCAAAGTATCGCATAGCGTTTGTCTGGGCGCCAATACCGGCGTTTCGATCTTGACAAGCGCGGGGCGGCTCGTCGGACGCAGTTTCCCCCTCATTATCCACCGCAGCGGGGAGGTTGAAGGCCATGCGACAATGAACTTAATCGTGATGACCACCGCCTCCTCTGCTTCTGTACCTGCTTCGGTACCCGAGCCGGTAGCTGTAACCCCGGAGTTGCTGGCCCAGCACAGCATCACAGCGGACGAGTACGAGCGCATCCTCAAAGCCCTCGGCCGCGTCCCATCTCTCACAGAACTCGGCATTTACAGCGTGATGTGGAGCGAGCACTGCTCCTACAAATCAAGCCGCGTACACCTCAAACGCCTGCCCACCAGGAGCGAACGCGTGGTGCAGGGGCCGGGCGAGAACGCCGGCATTATCGACGTTGGCGATGGTTGGGCCTGCGCCTTCAAGATCGAGAGCCACAATCACCCCAGTTACATTGAGCCTTTCCAGGGCGCCGCGACCGGCGTGGGTGGCATCCTGCGCGACATCTTTACCATGGGCGCCCGTCCGCTGGCGGTGATGGATTCGCTGCGCTTCGGCCCCATCACGGACGAAGCCGGGGTGGAGCGGGAACTCGTTCAAAAGAATCACTCTATCGTGGAGGGCGTAGTAAGCGGCATCGCCGGGTACGGCAACTGCTTCGGCGTCCCGAACCTGGGTGGCGAAACCAAGTTTGAGCCCTGCTACAGCGGCAACCCGCTGGTGAACGCGTTTGCGCTGGGCATGGTGCGCGCGGATGAGATCTTCTACGGCAAGGCCACCGGCACCGGCAACCCGGTCATATATGTAGGGGCGAAGACGGGGCGGGACGGGATCCACGGCGCCACCATGGCCAGCGAAGAATTCCACGCGGGTACCGAGGCCAAGCGGCCCAATGTTCAGGTCGGCGATCCATTTATGGAGAAGCTGCTGCTCGAGGCCTGCCTGGAAGCCATGAAGACGGGCGCCATCGTGGGCATCCAGGACATGGGAGCCGCGGGTTTAACCTGCTCGACCTGCGAAATGGGCGGGCGCGGCGGCGTGGGCCTGGATGTGGAACTCGACCTGGTTCCCCAGCGCGAGACGGGCATGAGCGCCTACGAGATCATGCTGTCAGAGAGCCAGGAGCGGATGTTGCTGGTGGCGGAGAAGGGCAGGGAAGACGAGGTCCTGCAGGTATTCGCGAAGTGGGGACTGGACGCGGTCATCGTGGGAACTGTAAAGCCCGAATCGCGCCTGCGCATCCGTCATCACGGCGTGCTGGTGGCCGATATTCCCAACCAGTCGCTTACTGACGATGCCCCGCTGTATCACCGCCCGGTGGGGATGTGGAGGGCGCCCGTTCCGTCCGATCCGCCCGAGGATGTGCTGGCGAAGCTCGATCGGGACCACGACTACGTCTCCGAATTGAAGACTCTCCTCGCAAGCGCGAACGTCTCCTCCAAGCGCTGGGTGCACGAGCAGTACGACACCATGGTGCAGACCAACACGGTCATGGGCCCCGGTGGAGAAGCGGGCGTGATGCGCATCAAGGGAACGGGGGTGCCGGGCCACGAGCGCGGGCTCGCCATGGCGCTCGATGGCAACGGACGCTGGTGCTACCTCGATCCAAAACTTGGGGCCATGCATGCGGTGGCCGAGTGCGCGCGCAAGGTAGCGATGACCGGTGCATTGCCGGTGGCGGCCACCAACTGCCTCAATTTCGGCAATCCGGAGAAGCCGGAGATCATGGCCCAGCTCTCGTCGGCCATCGACGGCATTGCCGCGGCCTGCAGCACGCTGGGCACTCCAATCACTGGAGGCAACGTTTCTCTCTACAACGAGACTCGCGGCGAAGGTATTTACCCGACGCCAGTGCTCGGTATCGTGGGAATTCTCGACGACGTGACCAAGGCAGTGCCGGCGAGTTTCCAGCGTGCCGGGGATGCCATCGTGCTGCTGTGGCCGATGCCGCGACCTGAGGAACCGCAGCCTGAAATGGCGGCGCCGTTCCCCGCCGAACCGACGGATGCTACGTCGGGCACCGCTCCGGGTTTCATGGGCGATGAGCCTGTAATCGTGGCGGAGGATGCGCCCAGGGCAGAGTCAACCGCGCCAGAACTCACCGAATTCGGATCTTCAGAATATGCAAAGGTAGTGCTCTCGGGTCTTTGGGGCACGCCGCCGCCCATCGATCTTGAGGCCGAAGCCGACCTGCACACCCTGCTGCAGGTTCTCGCCGATCGTCAGCTGATTCACTCCGCGCGCGACCTCTCCGACGGCGGTATCGCCGTGGCGCTGGCGCAGGCGGCGTTCCAACATGGCATCGGCGCCAAAGTCGAGCAGGAGCAGGCGTTGATGGTCCACCCGCTGTTCGGGCTGTTTGCCGAGCCCGCCTCCACCGTGTTGCTCACCGCAGACAGCAGCCAGCTTGAAACCATCGAGGAACTCGCGGACGAGTACAGCTTCTTCGCCGCACGCATCGGCACTACCGGTGGCGATCGGCTGGAGATATCAGTTTATGGCGAACCATTTATTTCCGCGCCGATCTCCGAACTGCGCACACCCTGGGCCTCCGCTCTGGAAGCCGCACTCCACAACGAGGTGACGGCATGACCCGGTTGC
This sequence comes from uncultured Acidobacteriota bacterium, assembly GCA_963744185.1. Lineage (GTDB taxonomy): Bacteria > Acidobacteriota > Terriglobia > Terriglobales > Acidobacteriaceae > Telmatobacter. The sequence goes on from CAVUSR010000012.1 coordinate 17,400, forward strand.
TCTATCAGGGAGTTTCTGGCGAGTGTGATGCATCTGAAGATCTGAAATGCGAGGCCTCGCAACTGATCCGCGGCGGCGCTGTCGCCGTCCGCCGTGCACGCGATACCTCAGAGGATCCCAAGCTCCGCGAAGAGTGCGGGGTGGTTGCCATTCACGGGCATCCGGATGCAGCGCGCCAGACCTATCTCGGACTTTATGCCTTGCAGCATCGCGGCCAGGAATCGGCGGGCATTGCCACAGCCGACGGGCAACACCTCGCCAACATCAAGGGCATGGGGCTGGTGTCGGAGATCTTCACCGACCAGGTGCTCGAGAAACTGCCGGGCCACATGGCCATCGGCCACACGCGCTACTCCACCACCGGCGACTCCGCGCTGTTGAACGCGCAGCCCATCCGCGTGGATTCAACCAAGGGCCTGATCGCCATTGCGCACAACGGCAACCTGGTGAACCTGGGCAACCTGCGCACCCGGCTGGAGCGCGCCGGCGCGTACTTTCAGACCACATCCGATTCTGAAATCATCGTGCAGCTGATTGCGCACTCGCGCGCCAACTCGCTCGTCGATTGCATTGCCGATTCGCTTTCCCAGGTCGAGGGCGCGTTTTCCATCGTGATGATGACACGCGACCGCATCTTTGCCGCACGCGATCCGCGCGGGTTCCGTCCGTTATCGATGGGGCGCATCCGCAACACCGACGGGCCCGACACGATTGTCTTTGCTTCCGAGAGCTGCGCCTTCGACCTGCTGCGTGCCGACTACGAGCGCGACGTGTTGCCCGGCGAACTGGTAATGGTGACCGAAGACGGCGTCACCAGCCGACAGTATTCCACCGGCGTACAGCAGTCGAGCTGCATCTTCGAGCATGTCTACTTTGCGCGGCCCGACAGCAAGATTTACGGCCGCTGGGTGCAGGAGAGCCGCGACCAGATGGGCCGTCAGCTGGCGCGCGAGTCGCACGTACCGGCTGACGTGATTGTCCCCGTCCCCGACTCGGGAGTGACCGCGGCCCTGGGCTACGCCGAGCAGGCCGGAGTTCCATTTCGCTTCGGGCTCATTCGTAACCACTATGTGGGCCGCACATTCATTGAGCCCGAGCAGCGCGTGCGCGACTTTGGCGTGAAGCTCAAGCTGAACCCGGTACGCAATCTGCTCGAAGGCAAGCGCGTCATCCTCATCGACGATTCCATCATCCGCGGCACGACTTCGCGCAAGATTGTGCGCATGGTGCGCGGCGCCGGCGCGAGTGAGGTACACCTGCGCATCAGCTGCCCGCCCACCGTATCCCCGTGCTTTTATGGAGTTGACACGCCTTCGAAGCGCGACCTGATTGCGGCCAACAAAACCATTGAGGAGATTCGCCAGTTCATCGAAGCCGATTCTCTGGCGTATCTCTCGCTCGAGGGCCTGACCAGGGCCTGCGATGGCGGCGAAGGCAATGGCTTCTGCACAAGTTGCTACACGGGCAACTATCCCACGCAATGGGTGGACGTGGAAGATATTCTTCCCGCAGCTGTCAGCCTCTAACGGACGCGGTCGTGCCGACCGCCCGCGTGCAAATGCAACGCGATCAAGCGCTGTGATAATATCCGCAGATTGAGTGATCTGCGCCAGGGGCGGACGACGTCCTCGTCGCCGCAATTTGCCGATTCGCGCAGCCCGAGGAGTCGATGCCCCGACTGCGGTTTTTGTTTGGCGGCGTGGTGTTTCTGGCCGCCTTCCTGCTGTTCCTGGTTGAGCCCATCGCGGCCCGCCAACTCCTCCCCATCCTCGGCGGCTCGGCCGCTGTCTGGATCACTTGCCTGGTCTTCTTTCAGACCACGCTGCTGGCCGGATACCTCTACGCCCACTGGCTCAGCCGCCGCATCTCTGCAACCGTTCATCTCCTCGTGCTCGTTGCAGCGGCAGCTTCCGCCATCTTCTGGGCAGCCCGTCCTCTGGGTACGCAACTCGGCTCCCAACACCCCATCGCCGCCGTCTTTTACGCGTTAACCATTACCATCGGCCTGCCTTTCCTTGCCCTTGCCGCCACCAGCCCGCTCATGCAGGTTTGGTGGTCGCGCCTGCTGGGGTCCGCAATTCCTTACCGTCTCTACGCCCTGTCGAATCTCGCTTCGCTGCTGGCGCTCGCGGCCTATCCCACGCTCATTGAGCCGCAACTCACGCTGCGCGTGCAGCGCATTGTCTTCGCAGTTGGATTTGCGGCCTTCGCGCTCCTCTCCGCCCGGCTAACGCTCAAGTCGCGCCTCCCCGCAACCATCACACCCGACGCGCCGTCCGAAGCGAATGCTCCTCGCCGCGCCGCTCTTTCACAAGCTGCTGTGGGTCCTGCTCCCCATGGGCGCGGCCATGCAGCTCAGCGCAATTACCGCCTATCTGACGGCCAACGTCGCGGCGATCCCGCTGCTGTGGGTCCTGCCGCTCATGGTGTACCTGCTCACGCTGATTCTTGCCTTCCAGTTCCGCCTGAGGTTGCCCTGGGCCATCATTGCGCGGGTCATGGTGGTGATGCTCGGCGCCCTGGCCTATTCGCTCTCGAAGACCAACGTGAGCTGGCCCCTGTGGCTGTCAATCCTCTTCTTCCTCGTCGAACTCTTCTTCGCCAGTCTCTTCTGCCACAGTGCGGCGTATGGAATGCGGCCGCAACGTGCGTCGGAAGCCACACTCTTCTATTTACTCTTCGCGGCGGGCGGCGCACTCGGTTCGTTTCTCATTGGCATCGCTTCGCCGGTGCTCTTCACTTTAAACCTTGATCTGCCTCTCACCTTCATGGTCACAGCGCTGTTGGCGCTCGCCATTAACTGGCGCGGACCCTGGAGCCAGCGCATGCTTTGGATCGTTGCCAGCGGCGCCATGCTGGTCCTCGTCTTCTGGGTCCGCGCCGCCTACGAGCACAACACGACGGTCGCCGTCCGAAACTTCTATGCCAGCCTTCGCGTGACCCAGGACTACAGCTATCCCGGCGCAACCGTTCGCACGCTGCTCAACGGATCGATCCAGCATGGCACGCAGATCTTCGGCACGGAGGAGTTGCGCCACACGCCTACGACTTACTATGCTCCCGGGTCCGGCGTCGGCTTGGCGCTCGACAATTGCTGCACCGGACGGCCGCGAAAGATTGGCGTGATCGGTCTCGGCGCGGGTACCCTGGCTGCTTACGGTCTGCCCGGCGACACCATCCGTTTCTACGAGATCAACCCGGCAGTTGAACCCATTGCGCGCAACGCCTTCACTTATATTCGCGATTCCGGCGCAAAAATCGACGTCGTCCCCGGCGATGCCCGCGCTTCTCTGGCAAGCCAGCCGCCGCAGGGCTTTGACGTGCTGGTCGTGGACGCGTTCTCAGGCGATGCGATTCCCGTTCACCTGCTCACCCGCGAGGCGCTTGCTCTTTATCGCCGCCACCTCGCCCCGGGAGGCGTTCTCGCCTTCCACATTTCGAATCAGCACATCAATCTCGGTCCACCCATTGCGGTGCTGGCCGAATCCAGCGGCCTTGAGGCCCGGCTCTTTTCGACGGCCTCCAATGAGACCCCTGGCGAGTTCGGCTCGACGTGGATGCTCGTCACTGACAACTCCGACTTTTTTGAATTACCCCGGGTCGCCGCCCACGCGAATGCGCCGCATCTGAGACCCGGTCTGCGCGTCTGGACCGACGACTACTCGGCTTTACTGCCCGTTCTACGGTGGTGAGGCCCCCGGTAGCTTGTAGCCGGAAGCCAGTAGCCGGTAGCTTGTCGCCAGAAGCTAGTCCCGTCAGCCTCTAGCTACAAGCTCCAAGCTCGCCAGCTGCAAGCTGTCCCCTGTACCTCAAGTCACAAGACGTTCACACTCCGGCTGTGATAGCATCCGGTTCTCAACTGATAGACGCCCGGCGGATTCATCTCCTGTTGACCTGCCGGTCGCCTGCCGGAGACTCTCCGCATGGACGAGGAAGACGGCAGACCCGGAGCTTTGGCCGTAAAATTCGGCCAACCGGACGCCCGCCAGGACGCCCTCCCGCAGTCTCTGCGCCTGTCCAGCCTGACCACAACTGAACGCAATTTACTGAGTCCTGTTGCCTCTCACGGTTATTCAGGCCTTCTCAAAGGCCCGTGGGAGAGCACCGTTCGGGGCGCTCGCCGCAATGCACCCCCATCACACCACAACCACATGGGCCGAAGGCAATTGGCCCCACCGCAGGGGTAGGAGAAGAACCATGAAAACGTACCAGGGAAGTGAGATCCGCAACGTAGCTGTAGTGGGGCATGCGCACAGCGGCAAGACCACCTTGATTGCCGCTCTGCTGCATGCCGCGAAGATGACCCCCACCCAGGGCCGCGTCCACGACGGCACCGCCGCGACGGCTTACGACGAAGAGGAGGTGGCCCGCGGCACCACGATGCAGAACGCCGTTGCCTTTGCCGAGTGGCAGGGCGTGAAGGTCAATCTCGTCGATACTCCCGGTTTTCATATGTTTTGTCATGAGGCCCGCGCCGCCCTCCTGCCCGTCGAGGCCGCCGCGGTGGTGGTGAATGCGCAGAACGGTGTCGAGCCCGTTACCGAGCGCGTGTGGAAGTATGCCGAGGAAGCGAATATCCCGCGCATTGTTGTCATCAACCAGATGGACCACCCCAAGGCAGGCGGCGGCGGGGGGCTGAGCGCGCTGATTGACGACTTGCACGAGCGCTGGGGCCGCAACTGCGTTCCCGTCCAGCTGCCGATTTCCGATGCCGGCGGCTTCCACGGCGTTGTCGACCTGGTCACGATGGAGGCCTTCTACTACACTCCCAACGGCGACGGCCGCGGCAAAATCACCGGTGAGATTCCCGCCAGCCTGGCCGCGCAGGCCAAGGCCGCTCACGAAGCGCTGGTTGAACTCGTCGCCGAGGGCAAAGACGAGCTCATGGAGGAGTACTTCGCCGAAGGCACCATCCCCGAGCAGCATCTGATCACCGCGCTGCACGAAGCCATCCGCGAAGACCGAATCTTCCCGGTGCTCTTTGTCAGCGGCGAGACCAATGTAGCCACCGACCACCTGCTCGATTTCTTCAAGGTCTACGCGCCCGCGCCGATTGAACGTGCGCCGATCGCCGTGCATGCGCCCGTCCTGGCATCGGTCGCCAATGGCAACGGGGGCGCCGCGGTGGCCAACGATGCGCCGCCTGCCACCAGCGTCCGCACTATATCTGATAGCGAGCCGGCGGCCCTGCTGGTGTTCAAGACGATGACCGATCCGTTCGCCGGCCGGATCAGCTTCTTCAAGGTCGTCAGCGGGGTGATCAAGAATGACGCGACTCTTGAGAATTACACGCGCCGGGGGCAGGAACGCTTCTCCCATCTCAGCGTCATGCAGGGCCGCAAGGCCGTCGAGGTCCTCGAGCTGCACGCCGGCGACATCGGCGCGGTTGCCAAGCTGCGGGAGACCCTCACCGGGGACACTCTTGGCGTAAAGGGTTCGGAGATCCAGATCGACCTGTTCCCGCTGCCGGAACCGGCCATGACCTACGCCATCGAACCCAAGTCGCGCGCCGACGAAGACAAGCTCGCTCCCGCCATTCACAAGCTGATGGAGGAGGACCTGCTCATCCGTTTCTACCGCGATCCCATGACCAACGAATTCCTGATTGCCGGCGCGGGCCAGCCGCATATCGAGACCATCGTTTCGCGACTCAAAAAGCGCTATCACGCCGAGGTCACGCTGAAGGCGCCCAAAGTGCCTTACCGCGAGTCCATTCGCGCCAAAACCGAGGGCCACGGACGTCACAAAAAGCAGAGCGGCGGCCACGGCCAGTTCGGCGACTGCAAGATCCGCCTGGAGCCCATGCCCCGCGGCGGCGGCTTCGAGTTTGCCAGCGAAGTCTTCGGCGGCGCCATCCCCCGCAACTTCATCCCGGCTATCGAGAAGGGCATCGTCGAGACTGCCGCCCGTGGCTACCTGGCCGGCTACCCGGTCGTTGACTTCAGGGCGGTTGTTTACGACGGGAGCTATCACGATGTCGACTCCAACGAAATGTCGTTCAAGATGGCCGGCCGCCTCGCCTTCCGCAAATGCATGGAAACCGCGAAACCGTGCCTCTTGGAACCGATCATGAAGATCGAAATTGAAGCTCCCGACGAGTTTGCCGGCGCGCTTATGGGCGACTTGAATGGGCGCCGCGGCCGGGTGCAGGGTATGGAGAGCAAGGGACGCACCACGGCCATCCACGCCGAGGTGCCGATGGCTGAAATGCTCACCTACGGCACCCAGCTCACCTCCATGACCCAGGGCAAGGGCAGTTACCGCATGGAGATGGACCATTACGACATCGTCCCGCAACTGGTGGCCGAGAAGATCCTGGCCAACGCCAAGCGGCCGGTCGAGGAAGAGGAGGAGTAAATTCCGCCTCTCTCAAAGCCTAACAACGGGGGGGGGGCGCCCCCCCCGGGTGCTGCACCATTTTCGGTGCAATCGCGTCCAGGTACGCTAGCGGAACCGCTTGGCGCTCGCTTTGGGCTGCTTCACCTGTCCGGGGTCACGGGTGGGCCTGATACGACGAGGCTAGGGACAAGGAATGAGGGACGAAGCGTATCGGAATTGGCGGGCAGGCGGCTGAATTTGCAGCCCGGGCTGGGGTTACAGGGTCCTGGATGCTCTCTAGCGGCGGACTGATGGAATCAGGCCGCCGCTAAGATGCCTGGTCTAGTCTTCGGCCGTTGTCGGATCAATGGTCGTCGAGATAAACGAGATGGCGTTGGCCGGAAAGCCACCCATCCGCGCATGCTCCCTGATCAACTCGTCGTTGGGAGCGCGGTAGATGCAGTAGATTTTATCCCCGGTTACAAAGCTCTCTATCCATTGAATTTCACTCCCGAGCTTGCGCAACACGCCACAGGAAGTTTGCGAAATATCCTTGAGCTGTTGCGCGGTCAATCCCCCGGCGCCCGGGACTTCGCGCTCAATCACATACTTTGGCATTGGAACCTCCAGGTTCCTGGCTCCGACCTTGTTCCGGCGAGACAAGCCTCAGGCCTGATTTCACGCCGGATTTTCGCCGGAGAGAGATTACTTCACTGTGACTTTGAACTTCATCCAGGGATGGATGCAGCACTGAAAGAGATGTTCGCCTTTCGACAGGCCCGTGATCTGCGTCGTGCTGCCCTGAAGAATGCGGGTCCTGGCCACCGCGATGTTCTTGAATCCACCCACACATTCGGGAACTGTTTCCTCTCCCGGGGCATTGAGAATCGGGATGAAACCGCCACCGAACCTGGCAACCTCGGTAAACGTGTGAGGCTCGCCGCCCTGGTCGACGACGCTGAGAATCGTCCCGCCGTTGATCTCCGCGGAATCGGGTTCAAAATCCCAGCCTGGGTCCGGCTTTTTACTGGCTACACTTGCAAATAAGTCCAACAGCGTCGTGGAAGCTCCAAGCGTGATGTTTTTGCAGAAGTCGGCGCCGAGCGCGTTGTTGAATGTAGTCGGGTCGCATTCGTCCAGTGCCACTACCTGCACGACGCTGGGCGGGTTTTCTTGCGCAGACGCCCCCGGCGCAAAGCCGAGTGCAAGGGCGGCGATGAAAGGGGTTGCGATGCGGCATATGGATTGGGTTCTCATGGACGATCTCCTTTTCAGATGTTGGGGATGTCTGCTTTTCAGCTCGCGATTTCGCCGAACTGCGGCACACGACGAAGCGGATGATGCGCCCGAAGCCGTTTACGCTCAATAGCGGACGCCTGTCGGAGGTCTTAATTTTTCCTGTTCTGTCAAATCAGTGTGACTGTTAGAGATACCTCGGACCATGTAGAATCTGTCCACTCGTCCAGGGGGTACTGCGGTGGGATCAAACCCGGCAGGAACGCAGGAATCCGTCAAATTCGGGAAGGATTTCGAGGTCGATCTGCGCGCCTTCGAGCTTCGCCGCTTCGGGCGCAGCCTGAAACTGGAACGCATTCCCTTGCAAGTGCTGCTCATTTTGATTGAGCAGAAAGGTCAGCTGGTTACTCGCGAAGAAATTGCGGAGAGGATTTGGGGCAAGGACGTCTTTCTCGATACCGACAACAGCATCAACGGTGCTGTCCGCAAGATTCGACAGGTTTTGGGGGACGATCCTCAGCAGCCGCGCTACGTGGAAACGCTCACCGGCAGAGGGTACCGATTTATTGCCCCGGTATCTGGGGAGGAGCCGCGTTCCCCGCAGGGGCGCCGCCCCCTGCAAGCGCAGGAGCCTGAAAGAGAACCCGTCCAGATGCACCGGGGTTCCCAAGAGATTGTCGATAGAGCGGCGGAGGCACCCGCCGCGTCGGCAATTTCCGCAGCGGCAAGGGGACGGCGATTCGGATTGTTGATAGCGCTTGTTTCCTGCGGCGCGATCGGGTTTGCAACCTGGTTTGGGTGGCACCATTTCTACGGTGAAAAAGCGACTCAATCTGTACGCTCAATCGCTGTGCTCCCCTTGCAAAATCTCTCTGGCGATCCAGCGCAGGAGTACTTCTCTGATGGCATGACGGAAGAGCTGATCACCGAGCTTGCCCGAATCGAATCTCTGCGGGTCATCTCGCATACATCGGTGATGAACTACAAAGGGACGAAGAAGCTTCTGCCTGAGATTGCGCGCGAGCTTGGCGTGGATGCCATCCTGGAGGGATCAGTCATCCGGGAAAACAACAACGTTCGCGTGACCGTTCAGCTGCTGGACGGCCCGGCCGATCGTCACTTGTGGGGCGAAGAGTATGAGCGTCCCCTGAACGGTGTCTTGAATCTCCAGAGAGATGTTGCGCGGGAGATTGCGCAGGTGGTGCGCGCAAAGCTCAGTGCACCGCAGCAGAGTCCGGTCCACTCGGTACACGCGGTGAACCCGGCAGCCTATGACGACTACATGAAGGGCCGGTTTTACTTTGACAATGGCTTCGGCAAGCCTGATTCGCTGAAGAAGGGCCGGCAGTATTTCGAACAGTCGATCCAGGCCGATCCGAATTTCGCGCAGGCGTATGCCGGACTGGCGAACACTTACATCTACTCGGCGTTTGCCGGAGTTTTGAACAGGGATTGGGCTTACCGGTCTGCGCAGGGTGCTTTAGCCAAAGCAATGGAATTGGACGACAGCGTTGGCGAAGCCCACGATACCCTCGGCACCATGAAAGAGTCGTTTGACTGGGATTGGGATGCTGCCGAACGCGAGTACGACCGCGCCATTGCTCTGGCGCCAAGCTACAGCTGCGCACATGAGAGTCGCGCCGGTCTGCTTGCTTTGCTTGGCCGGCGGGATCAAGCACTCGCGGAGCTTGCCAAGATCGACCAATTGGACTTCGGTATCGGTTCGGCTTCAACGGAAGCAGGAGTCTACTACACGCTGCGCGATTACCCCAACCTCATCGACGCCAGCAAGAGAGTGCTGCTGTTGGACTCCAACAATTCGTATGCGCACCGCTTTCTTGGCGTTGGCTTCGAAGGCACGGGCAAGCTGCAGGAAGCCGTTTCCGAGTACCAGAAAGCAGTTGATCTCTCCGGAAGTGACCCTTCCTGCGTTGTGGCCCTGGCGCACGCCTGGTCCGCCCTCGGCAAAAAGGCTGAGGCGCAGAAGGTTCTGCGCGATTTAGAGCGCAAGTCAAGCGTGGCGGGGAGCACATCAACGTATGCGATGGCAACCATCTACGCCGGGCTGGGCGAGAAGGACAAGGCGTTCGCGTATCTCAATCGGGCATTCGAGGAACGGAGCTTCGAACTTCCGGGTGGCCTGAAGGCGGACCCTGCAATCGACAATCTGCGCAACGACCCGCGATTCCAAGAACTGGTTCGGCGCGTCGGCCTTCCGCAATGAATGATCTGAAGGCATGCGAGTGCTTCTCGCGCAGCTTGGCTCGAGTGCTCAGCGTGGTTGACCGCGAGTGCAGAAGTAATGCCAGGATTGAGTTTCTCGAGACACGAGCAGATTAGGTTGTCGCCTACGGACTGGGAAGGGGAACGACCTATTCCGCTTGCGGATTCTCAACGGATCGAGGATCGGGCGCGTCTTCGAGCCCTTCCCCCTGCTGCCCAAAGACCTGGGACCACTGCGGCGCCTCGCACCAATACTCATAGCTGCGCAGGTCCGCGTCGTCCTTCATGGAGACGCGCGGGCCTCGCGTGACTCCGCTGAAGTGCCGCCCCGTGCTATGGTCCTGCCCGCGAAACTGCTCGCCCAGAATTTCCAGCGACAAATGAACGCGCTCCCCGAGATGAAATAGCTGGAAAGTGCCGCTGCTCATGTGTCCGGTGATCTGGCAGTTCTCGCTGAAGTCGAAGACGTTGATGCAGGATTCATTCACGGTTCCGCCCATGGAGCGGTGGCCCCGCACCGAGAAATCGAAGATGAACGATGACTCCGCCCGCGAGATCAACCGGCTGGCGACGTAAGCGACGATTGCACGTAATCCAGGTGACACAAGAGCCTCCCTCCCCAATTCATCGCTCATCATCATATCTAGCCGACATAAGATCAATAAATGGCTTCCTTCTATCGATCGACCGTGGCAGAGTTTCTGACTCTCACGGAAGATCAAGTGCTTGCTCGTCTATCGGTCGGCTATGCGAACCGGGGATATACGAGCCAATATGCGGACCAAACCCTTACATGGGAGCGTGATCTTCGATGCCTTCGCAGTTCGTTGGAACAATGTGTCCAGCGATCGCAGTCTGCTCAAGGCTGGGGTGTCCTTCTTGAGTTCTCCATTCCTCGGAAGGAAATGCGAATTGACGTTGTGCTTTTGATCGGGGACAGAGTAGTCATGCTTGAGGCCAAATCGGGACACGCATTTCTTCAAGCACGTCGCCAGATAGAGGAATACGCACTGCTATTGCACTACTTCCATAAGGGATCCTCGGAAAAGAAGATCATTCCGATTATCGTTTCGCCGGAGGCGCAGGCCCCAAACCTCGATGCTCTTCAGCAGTACGAGTTGTTTCCGCAATTGGCAACTTATTGGATTGCAGGCGTAGTCCAAATATCCTGGGATTCACTTGCAAAGATCCTCGTAGATGTTGCACGAGACAGCCGGGATTCCCTTGATACGGAGACATGGAACGACAGCCCCTACCATCCGGTACCAAGCATTATCGAAGCGGCTATGGCTCTGCGCTCCGGGTTGGACATTCGGGAGATCGCGCACTCAGAGGCATCAGAGCATGAGATTCAGTCCGTCCGCGACGCCATCCAAGGATTTGTCGATCAGGCTCGTTCCAACCGTCAGCACGCCATTTGTTTTCTGACAGGTGTTCCGGGGTCGGGCAAGACACTTGTCGGCTTAAGTCTAGCGCACGCTGATCAGAACAGAGCCGATGCGATCCACTTCATGAGCGGCAATGGTCCGCTTGTGAAGGTGCTTCAGCATCTGTTTACACAAGAAAGCAGGAAGTCTGGAACGAGCGCGGCTCAAGCGCGGATTGAGGCCAAAACGCTGATCGAAAACGTGCACGTCTTTGCGCGTTATCACACCGAAGACAATTTGCGCTGCCCATCCAATCACGCGATCATTTTTGATGAGGCGCAGCGGGCGTGGAACCGCGCGCAGAACAAGAAGAAATTTGCCCGCGATTATTCAGAACCACAGATGTTGCTGAAAATCATGGAGCGTCACGAAGATTGGGGCGCCGTCATTGCTCTCGTCGGGGGAGGCCAGGAGATCAATGACGGGGAAGCGGGGCTCGAGGAGTGGGGTAAGGCCCTTTCCGAGAGCGCCAAGGATTGGGTAATCTACGCTTCGCCGGAGGTGCTGGAAGGTGGACCCTCAACGGCCGGACATCGGCTCTTTGATGTTGGGTCTTCCACTCGATATGTTCGCACGAGCCCCGCACTGCACCTGCGCACGTCGAATCGCAGTCTGCGCGCCGAGAGGCTCGCCACATGGGTGAATCATGTCATTGAAGGCAACGATAGCGAAGCGGCCGCGCTGGGTATCACTTCGAAGTTTCCAATCTTCCTTTCAAGGGATCTAAACGAAGTTCGTCTTCACCTTCGGCGGCAGGGTATTGGACAAAATCGGTATGGGCTGGTTGGCTCCTCTGGTGCTGCGCGATTGAGGGCCGAAGGGCTTGAGCCAAACTCCAGCTTCCACGCGGACTACCCATGGGAATATTGGTATCTTGCCGAGCAGACCGATGTTCGTTCGAGTTTTCAATGCGAAGTCTTCGCCACGGAGTTCGAGATTCAGGGTTTAGAACTTGACTGGATTGGCGTGTGCTGGGGCGGTGACTTCATCTGGGGCGAATCAGGATGGCAACTGCGGACTTTTCGACCGGGATCGACCAATCGATGGTTGAGCATCAAGAATCCCGAGAAACGAGTTTTTAGAAGGAACGCTTATCGCGTTTTGCTCACCAGAGCGCGACAAGGCATGATCCTGTTCGTTCCGAAGGGCAGTGACGAAGACCCAACGATCAACCCGGATGAACTTAATGCGACCGCGCAATACCTGCTGAGATGCGGAGTGACACTCCTGGCGCCCGCTTCAGGTAACACCCGAACTCCGCATGACTCGAAGTCGGATTCATTGCTTTTTAGCTAGAAATCTGTTCCAGATTTGCGCTACTATCGCTGTACCCACCGGTCCCGCCGGTCCACGGAGGAGAACAATGTTTCAGCCCGTCACCGTACGACCTATTCGCTGAACATTGCCTCGGGCAATCCCACACCGCGTACGCCGCGGCACCCGAGGATGACTTCAGCCCCCGGGTAATTGCTCTGCAAAATCCAGCTTGATTGCACCGGCAATTTGCCGGTCGCGCCTGCTGTCAGCAGCATGACCCCACTCGCTTGTGTCCGCCTTTACTTGTGCGCGGACATCGTGGAGTTCCCATGTCGTCGCTTGAATCCATCGTGCCGTCCTCCGACGGCCGTGCCTCCAGTCTTTGGTCCTCTATTCGGGAAGCCCTGCGCGGCTCTCACCAGGACTACACGCAGGGCAGCCTTAACCGCTCCATTCTCCTGCTCGCTATCCCCATGGTGCTGGAGATGGTGCTCGAATCGCTCTTTGCCGTGGTCGACGTATTCTTCGTCGGGCGGCTGGGAGCCAATGCGGTCGCAACCGTGGGGCTCACCGAGTCCATGCTCGCGCTGGTGTTTGCCATCGGGCTGGGCCTCGCGCTTTCGACCACCGCCATGGTGGCGCGGCGAATTGGCGAGAAGGATCCCAAAGACGCGGCCATCGCCGGCGTTCAGGCCATCGTGCTTGGCATCGTGATCTCGCTGGGCCTTGGAATCCCCGCGGGCATCTTTGCGCCGCATCTTCTGCAGTTGATGGGTGCCTCGCCGGCCATCGTTGCCGGCGGCTCCGGCTACGCTCGCATTGCTCTCGGGGGCTGCGGAGCCATCATCATGCTGTTCCTCAACAACGCCATCTTCCGCGGCGCGGGCGATGCGGCTATCGCCATGCGCCTGCTGTGGGTGTCGAACATCATCAACCTGGTTCTCGACCCGTGCCTCATCTTCGGGCTTGGCATCGGTCCGTTTCACTTCCCCCACCTGGGGGTGACGGGCGCGGCGCTGGCCACGTGCACCGGCCGCAGCATCGGTGTGCTCTACCAGTTTTACCGGCTGTTGCGCGGCACTGAACGCCTTCCGGCGCTCGCCCGCCATTTGCGATTAAACCTGGGCGTGATGGTGCGACTGCTGCGGGTTTCGGCGACGGGAATATTGCAATTTGCGATCGCCAATGCCAGCTGGATATTCCTCGTCCGCATCGTGTCGCTCTTCGGCGCGGCGTCGGTCGCGGGATACACGGTCGCTATCCGCATCGTGGTGTTCTTCATTCTGCCGTCGTGGGGACTGAGCAACGCCGCGGCCACGCTGGTGGGCCAGAACCTGGGCGCAAAGAATCCCGATCGCGCCGCGAAGGCAGTCTGGCGCACCGGCTTCTACAACATGATCTTCCTGGGCGCCATTGGCGTGTTCTTCATTGTTTATGCCACGCCGGTAGTTCGCCTTTTCGTCGACGACCCGGCCGTAATCCCCATTGCCGCCATCGCGCTGCGCACGTTTGCCTGCGGCAATATCGGCTATGCCTACGGGATGGTGATGCTGCAGGCGTTTAACGGCGCAGGCGACACCCTTACCCCCACGTTCGTCAACTTCTTCGGCTTCTGGGTGGTGGAATTGCCCATGGCCTGGTTTCTGGCCACCACGTTTGGCATGCGCGGCGAGGGCGCTTTTCTCTCTGTCGTCATCGCCGAGTGTTCCATGGCTGCCGCCGGCATTGTCTTGTTCAAACAGGGCCGATGGAAGCGGCAGCGCATTTGAAGATTCTTCGCGGGCCGGGTTTTCTGCTCCCGGCCCACTTTTCCGCGGCACCAGCCGAATCTCCAGCCCCCTCAGCGACATCTGAGAAAATGAATGCTAGTGAGCCGATCGCCCCATCTTCCCGCCCGCCGGGTCGTGTGTTTCCTCTGCGTCGCGCTGGTTTGCGCAACTTGGGGAGCGTTGTCGCGCGCGCAATCATCCAATCCCAGCTCGGCCTCGAATGCCTTTTACGGCAGCGTCACCCTGGCGCCTGCCACCGACCAGCCCATTCAGTTGTCGCTCGACGACGCTATTTCCCGCGGCCTCCAGAACAATCTCGGGCTGAAGCAGGCTGAGAACTACGAACGGGCGGTTCACGGAGAACAGAACCAGGCGCTGCAGGAGTTTCTCCCCACCATCACGCTCACCGGCGACACCGGCTTCTACCAGCACAACCTGGCGGCGCAGGGATTCGGCCCCAGCGTACTGAGCCAATTCGCCAAGCTTTTTCCCAGTGGAAGCAACTTTTCCGGCATTTCCCTGATTACGAAAGACACGTTGACCGAGGGCCAGCTGCACTTTAATCAAATTCTTTTCTCCGGCCCGGTCATCGCCGGATGGCGGGCTGCGGGTGCCGCGACGCGCGCCGCGCACTTCGGCAAAATGTCCGCGCGCGGCGAGGTCGTTCAGCAGGTAGCCTCGGCCTATCTTCATGCCATCGCGGCGGCCAGCGAAGTGGATAACGCCAAGGCCCTCGAGCAAGCCGACCTGGTGCAACTCAACAATGCTCACGCGGCCCATGAGGCCGGCACTGTCTCCAATCTCGACGAGTTGCGGCCGCGGGTGCAGTACCAGTCCCAGCAGCAGGCGACCATCGCCGCTCAAAACAGCTATGAGAAGGACCTGATTCTGCTCAAGCGTGAAATCGGCCTCGACCCCGGTCAGAAGATCGTGCTGACCGACCGCGCTCCTTACAGTGAACTCGCTGCGCAGACGCCGGAAGAAGTGCGCGCCATCGCCTACCGCAATCGCCAGGATTACCAGAACCTCCAGAATCAGCAGGTGGAACTCAAGGCCGTCCACGCCGCCTACCGCAGTCAGCGATTCCCCACGCTGAGCTTCAGCGGCAACTATGGCGTGCAGCAGATCGGCGGCAGCGGATCGCATGGCACGTTTGCGGCCATCGGCACCCTCAGCGTGCCTATCTTCCGCGAAGCCGGGCTCCGTGGCGATATCGACGCCTCCCAGGCCCAGGTGAATGCGATCGATGCCCAGCTCGACGACCTGCGCAGCAAGATCGACCAGCAGGTACGGTCGGCGCTGCTGGATGTCCGTGCCGCAGAGCAGTTGGTGGAGGTATCGCGCTCCAACGTTGACCTCGCGACTCGGGCCCTCAGCGACGAAACGGAGCGCGTGAATGCTGGCGTCGACAATACGCTTCCCCTGGTGACCGCCCAGGCTACGCTTGCCAACGCGCAGAACACCCTGGTTGAGAGCCTCTACCAGTTCAATGTTGCCAAGTTGGCGCTGGCGCGCGCCTCTGGCGTCCTCGAGCAGCAATACCGCGCTTTTTTGGGCAGATAGTCTTTGGTTTCAATGCTGCGCCCAACCTGCGCAAGCGCAAAGAATGTCTGCTCGGCCGTCCCGTACAATTCCCTTCATGCCGCAGACCGGCCTCCCGGCGCCTGCAGCGGGGAGCCAGCGTGAAAATTTCTGCGATGTTTTTGGCCGTTTGCCTGAGCGCGACAGCCGTTAGTGCAAACTGCCAATCTGCCGACCTGAAGGCCACCCTTGCCGGGATCACGGAACGCGGCCGTGCTCTTTACCAATACGACCAGGCCGCTGCCAATGGCACTGACGCCATCTTCGCGTTGCATCCGGACACCAAGGGTCTTACCCATTACCTTTGCATTCACACCGCCAAGGGCTGGCGCATCGTCTTCCCCAAGTGGGATGCGGCTCACGAACACATTCTTGTCGCCTACGACGCGGTCGAGTCTGTACCCGAAAAGACCTTCAAAGCCCGTAAGCTCGATCCGCCCCAGCCGGCCGACAGCGCGCTCCAACTCGAATCCATCGCTCTGGAGCTTGCCCTCCACGACTTTCAGCAGCCTTCGCGGCCTTACAACACCGCCATTCTTCCAGCGCCGCATGGCCAGTTCTACGTCTATCTCTATCCTGGCCAGATCAAAGCTAACGCGTGGCCTATTGGCGGAGACGTCCGCTACACCGTTTCGGCGGACGGCCAGCACATCGTGGATAAGCGCCCATTGCACAAAGCGATTCTTGATGCGGAACCGAAAGCGGGGTCGAACGAGGTCGCGGGATATCACTTTCACATCCTGACCGATCTTCCTGAAGACACCGACGTTCTGTACGTGCTGAACCGCAAGCCGTCCATGCCTGAATACGTCGGGGCAGGGAAGCAATACTTTCTCATTAATACGGACGGCAGTATTTCCACGGCCACCGACCCCAAGTCGGCGCCAGGGAAGAAGTAGCCTCCGCCAGCCCGTCGGTTGACTTCGTTTTGCGCCGAATGATTCTGTACCGCTATTCGGTCGCATTGGTGCGTCTCCGTCCCGTCGAGGGACAACTTCCCCTGCCCGTCTGAGATAGTCTAGGAATACGCCTTCGCGCGGATTGCAACACTTCCTGGCGAGAATCAGCCAACTTGGATCCCGCATCTCAAACAAACACGAGATTTTTTTTGGCAGTCGGCCGCCTGGCTCCGAACACGGATCGCACCCCCTTTAGGGAACGCTATCTGCCGCCCACCGCAGACCAAGTTACAAACGGAGTGGATCGAGATGCATAGAAAGCTGCACATCAAGTACTACGTGGAGCCGGACCCGGCGGCTCTCGCGCGGCGCGCTGCGCAGTATTTCACTGAGATGGTGAGCGAAGCGGTTGCCGACCAGAACTACGCCCGCATTGCGATCAGCGGCGGCTCAACTCCGAAGACGGCATTCCAGCTGCTCGCCGATCCCACCCAGCCCTGGCGCGCCCGTATGCCGTGGGACAAGCTCGATCTGTTCTGGGTGGATGAGCGCACTGTTCCGCCCGACCACTCTGACTCGAATTACCGCATGACCCGCGAAGCTCTCCTCGATCATGTGCCCCTGCCGTACAACCAGGTGCATCGCATGGAGGGAGAACTGGAGCCCGAAGCGGCTGCCGCGCGTTACGAGTCCGAATTGCGCAACACCTTCCGCCTCGAGGGCGCTGAGAGCCCGCGCTTCGATCTCGTTTCTCTGGGAATGGGGCCCGACGGCCATACGGCCTCGCTCTTTCCTCATACCCAGGCGATTCATGAAATGAGCCGCCTGGTCACGGCCAACCATGTTCCCCAACTCGACACCTGGCGCATTACCCTTACCTGGCCCGTCATCAATCACGCTCGATCCGTCTTCTTTCTCATCGCGGGAGCCGACAAGGCCGATCTGGTTCGCGAAGTATTCATGGGACCCCGCGATCCCGAGCGCCTCCCGAGCCAACTTATCTGGCCCGCAAGCGGTATACTCACTCTGTTTCTGGATAAGGCCGCTGCTGCGCATCTGCCTGCGACAGACGGGGAAGGCTGCGGCGTTTTGGAGAGAGAAAGATGATTCTGGCCGGCGACGTGGGCGGCACCAAGGTTCACTTGGCGCTGTATGACTTCAGCGATGGAAAACTTACATATAAGCGTGAGAATCGATTTCCGGCTAAAGAGTATTCCGGTCTCGAAGACATCGTCCGTGAGTTCATGGGGGGAGATCCCGTCAGTGCCGCCTGCTTCGGCGTTCCAGGGCCCGTTCGCGACGGCCGCCTTCGCCTCACAAACCTTCCCTGGACCTTGGACAGCCGTGAATTGGCCACCCGGCTTGGAATTCAACACGTCTTCCTGATCAACGATCTCGAAGCCAACGGGTACGGTATCGCCGAACTTCAGCCTGACCAGATCTACACACTCTCGGAGGGTGATCCCAGCCAAATCGGCAACCGCGCCCTTATCGCCGCCGGTACCGGTCTCGGCGAGGGCCTCCTGACGTGGAACGGCCGCATGCATACCCCCTATCCGTCTGAGGGCGGCCACGCAGATTACGCCCCTCGCAACGAGATTGAGATTGAGCTGCTCCGCTACCTGAAACAGAAGTACAACGGCCGCATCAGCTGGGAGCGCGTAGTGAGCGGTATGGGCATGACCAGCATCTTCGAGTTTCTGCGCGACGTGCGGGGCGTGGAAGTTCCGGTCAGCCTCGCCGAGCAGATTGAGGAAGCCCATGACGCCAATTCGGTCATCACCGAGATGGCGCTGGCCGGCCGCAGTGAAATCTGCGAGCGAACCATGGATATGTTCGTCTCCGCCTACGGTGCTGAAGCCGGCAACCTCGCCCTCAAAATTCTCTCAGTGGGCGGCCTCTACGTCGGCGGGGGTATCGCGCCCCGCATTCTGGAAAAGCTCAAGGACGGCACCTTCATGAAGGCCTTCACCGACAAGGGCCGTCTTTCGCAGCTTCTCATCAACATGCCTGTCCGTGTGATTCTCGAGAGCCGCGCCGCGGTGCTCGGTGCCGCAGCTTTTGCCGAAGCTCGCGCCGCGGAAATCAGCGGCGTCTCCGTGCGCGCCGCCTCCATCCGGGTCTGAACTCTGAATGCACTCGGCAACAAAGGCCAGCCCGAGTGGCTGGCCTTTGTTGATTCCCCATCTCAACGCGCCCGCTCGCTGAAACGACTAAATCGCTACTTTTGCATCGCGATCTCAATTTGTCGCAGGATGGCGTGTGGCTTCGCATCTCCACATTTCATCAGTGCCTCATCTTCGCATATGCGTTCAATCGTCTTCACCGGGTTCTCCATGGTGGCGCTCACGATGTGCCCGTCAGCGAGGCTGATGGTGATCTCTACCGTGAAGGTCTCCTCCCCGACACCGGCTTCGTACTTGCCTTCGGGGGTCTTGACGATCTGAACCCAGTTGTTCGCGCCCGCGCCCACCGGAGTTTTCATCCAATCCGCCTTCAGCGGTACCGCGGAATTATGCGGTGGCACATGCTTCACTTCAAGCAGCGCTGTACCGGTTCCGGCATCCACCGCTTTTAAAGTCATGTCGAAGTCAATGGCGTCCTCGCCCACCTGCACCCGCGTTCCATCGGCCCATGACGAGGGCGGCATGGGGTTCTTGAAGTAGAAGTGATCTCCAGCCTTCTTCAACACCCCCAGCTTGTTCGCCAACCAGAAGTCCACATAAAACGCCATCATGTCGGTGACGGGGCCAATCATTTTAGAATCCACTTTGCTCAGGTCTGGAACCATCGGATTCTCAGAAGGGTCGAGCGTTAACCGCTGCCTGAAGTCGCCGCTCGACGCAGCCAACGTCACCGGCTGTCCGTCCGAATCCATATGCCTCCAGGTGTACTCCTCAAAATACTTTCCTGCGGGGTCCTTCCTGACTATGCCATCCGCGTCAATTTCGTAGTGCCAGCCGTCGTTCGTGCCTTTCATGTGGTACCCCAGCTTTTCGCCTTCGCGATACTGGCGGTGCAGAGGACTCGATTGCGGAGTGGGTGCCTGGCTGAGCGCGACGGCAGGCAAGGAACACGCCAGGAGGCAGAGCATCGCAAAGAACACTTTCATCGTAAATCTCCCTGAATCGGGTCTCCGAGTCAACTTCATCGCAGTGCCTCCGCCAGCCGGGCGCGGGCCTCCTGCGCCCAGGCAAGTTGCGTCTCCATGCTTCTGATCCCCATTTCGAAAGCAAGTAGTCCGGTGTGAAGAGAGATCCGCGCGCGCGTCTGTTCAAACTCCGCTCGCCGCCTCGCGGCATATAGACCCAGCTCGCGAATGAACTGGTCGAGGAACCGAATGGTGGTGGAACGCGGGATGTTTCCATCCATGAAAGCAAACCGCAGCAGCAGCTCGTCGAGCCGGAGCATCACATCGTCCGCGCTCACTTCCTGCTGCAACCAACTCGTCAGGGCCACCCTCCCCTCATTGGTCAGGGCAAATTCCTGTCGCCGCCGCGAATCGAGGGTCTCCCTGTCGCCACGACTCACCCGCGCAATCCAACCGCGCTTCTCCAGACGGCCCAGCGCGGGATAAATCGAACCTGGGCTATCGCTGTAGTGCCGCATGGCCGTCGTCGCGAAAGTCTTGCGCAGGTCGTATCCGGACTGAGCCTTCTGACTCAATAGCCCGAGTAGAGCCATTTCAAGCGTAGAAGAGCTTGGCATGATACGAGGCGTACTATAGTACGTTTCGTATCATGCGTCAAGAAGATTCAAATTGCGCCAACATGTCAGTTCGGAGATTCCGGCGACTTGCAGCAAACAGGGCACCAACCTTGAGTGGTCCGGGCCAGGAACGTGGTCGGTAAGGGAGCACAGCGGTCTGGCGAAATGGTGCCGATCTCCTGCCGTCTGGCGGTGTTTTTTTCGAGGGTCTGTAATGGCGATGTCTACTGAATGTCTGCTCTCGTATGTGCGCCAAAAAGAAGCGCGGAGCTCGCCACTCCGCGCGTTCACTAAATGGGGCCTTTGCAAGCCTCGGTGATTGTTGAAGTTTAACGTTGCTGCGCGTTGACGGCTGTAAAAAGATGTAAATGTTCAACTCGGATTCTTCGCGAGGCCATCGATTTCCCGGTACAACGCTTCCTGCCTGCAGTAGAATTGCCAACGACTTTTCGTACGACCTAATCCCGAGCGCTGCTTACCCGAAGCTCATATTTCCGCTCACTGCGGAACAAATATTCGCTCGCCACCGCTGGCGGAGTGCGTCCAATCACCGTCACCGCCTCCTGGGTCCAGCGAAGAGAAAGCGGGATACCGGCATGAAATCTGCAGTCAAAGTCGCCTTGGTTCTCCTGTTGCTTCCCACACTCCTTGCCGCGCAGACGGCAAAAAAGAAACCTACCACCCCGGCCGCCTTCCGCAACGCCCGCTACGCCTGGGTTGAAGCATTTAACGGCGATGAATTCACGCCCCGTGTCAATCCCGATGATCGCCAGGCTATCGCCGACGTCGAAGACGCGCTCCGCGATTGGAATCGCTACTCCCTTACGATGACGCGCAGTGAGGCGGACCTGGTCTTCATCGTTCGTAAGGGGCGTATCGCCACCGCCACCGTCGGTGGAACCGTCGGCGCTGGCACCGGCCCGGTCAACCGGCCAATCTCGAGCCAGCGTCCTGCCTCCGGTCCAGTCGGGAACGGCCGGGGTATCGGAGTGGGAACCGAAGTCGGCTCCCCCGACGACATTCTTGAAGTCCACATGCTCAACACTGACGGCACGCTCGGGACGCTCCTCTGGCAACGCTCCTTTACTGATGGGCTTGATGCCCCGCAAGTGGCGCTCATCGCTCAACTCAAGAAAGCCGTGGAGCACGACTACCCGCAAAATCCTCCTCCAGCCAAGCCCTGAAGAGTCACGAACGAAACCCGATCGCAAATCGGATTGACTCTCCAAGGACAAACAAATGAAAGCTCTGAGTGCTTCCATGGCTGCGACCTTGATCGGGACGGCGGTCGGGCTGGGCGCATGGATTGTCGGCATCGGCCACCTGATCTGGCCCGCTCATCCGCAATGGGCCGGCTTTCTGCTGACCCTCGCCATCACCATCGTGGTGCAGATCGCCTGGCCCCGGCTCGCAACCAACCTCCGTTAGGTCTCGGTCTGCCGAGCTCGAAGAGAAGCAAGGAGCTTACCGGTACGACTCATCCCTGTGAATCACAAACTCGGGATATGCTCCGCCACCCAGCTCATGCAAGTCCATCCCCAACCGTTCCCCATCGGGATCCACGCGCAAGGGCACCAGCCGGTCGAGCAGCTTGAACAAGAAGTACACCGTGGGCAGGAACACCCCCAGGAGTGCCGCAATTCCCACCAACTGCGCCATCACCTGCCCCTTCTGCGGCGCGAAGACCCCGGCGGCAAACAGGCCCCACAAACCGCCCACGAGATGGACTGAGATTGCTCCCGACGGGTCATCGATCGACAGCGCCAGTTCCAATACCTCTACCAGCAGCGGCGTGCTGATACCGATCACAATACCCACGAACAACGCCCCCGCGGGCGGCACCATCGCGGCGCACGCGCTGGACGTTACCAGGCCTGCCAGCCAGCCGTTGGCGCAGAGGCTCGCGTCCGGTTTGCCGAACCGCATCCATGTCACCACCAGCGTTGCTCCCAGCGCTCCGGACGCGGCCAGCATGGTATTGATTGCCGTCACCACCAGGGCGGCGGGCTCAGCATGCAGCCACAGCAGGGCCCCGGCACCGTTGAATGCCATCCACCCGACCAGCGCCAACATGCACCCGAACAGTACATACACCGCATTGTGGCCTGGCATCGCTGTCGCCAAACCCTCTTTGGGGAACTTGCCGCGTCGCGGGCCTGCGATCCACACCGTAGCCAGCGCGCACGCGCCGCCAAGAACATGGACCGTGCCTGCGCCCCCTGCATCGAGGAACCCCGCGCCCAGGCCAAAGTTTGAGCCCGATTGGGCCAGCCACCCGCCGCCCCATACCCAGTGCGCCAGCAGCGGGAACACGAACGCCCCCAGCAGGGCTGCGATCGCCCATCCCGCGCCGAGCCTGAGCCGGTCGGCGCCCGCACCCCAGGGAATCAAACCGACAAGGGCCACCGCCATGCACTCAAAAAGCACCGCGAGTTGCGCCTCGATCGGCGACTTGCCAAGATGACGCAGCAGGATGGGTCCGGTGCCAACCCAGTTCCAGGTTTTGCCGGCAACGGTGAAAACCGCTGCCCCGTTGGTTCCCGCAAAGCAGGCTCCCACTCCCGCAAATGCGATCACCGACGCCGATACGATGGCCAGCGATCCCAGCAGCGCCTGCGCCGCCGAGCGCGACCGGCCCAGCCCCGAGTTGACCAGCGCCAGTCCCGCAATCGCCAGCGGAGCAAGCAGCAGAAGCACAAAGGCGATGGCAGGAACGAGCCCCGGGATGGGCAGGTCGGAAGCGTTGGTCATGGGCGGACGTCTCCGCGGTTCAGCATGTGTCCGCGAACCGCTACGGCGAGGCCCAACACCTCCACAAGCAAGCCGCACAACACGAATGCGCCGCGCCGTCCTGGATCGGCGAACAGCACAAGAGCGGCGATCGCCAGAAAGAATCCCGTGGGCATCACGATCAATCCTGCATATTTCATGGACTCTTCCTTTCTGATGTGGGCACCCACGCAGATGCCGGTCCTGCGAACTTCATTCAAGGTGAGACTCGAGCTTCGGACCCGGAATTCATACTCGGACCCGCGTGCAAGATGTTGTGTGGACGGAGAGCTGCCCGTTGCGGAGCTTTCCAGAATTCTAAAGCATCGATTCGGAGAAGGAATCGCGCCTTCGGCCCCCTTAGCCCTGGGCAAGCGCGATTCGATCTCGATGTACCTGCCCATCCCTTATGCTTTCCTGTCTCGTCGCCGGCAATAATGGACCATGTTCAGTCGACTCGACCGCGCTCACCGGGCTTTTTCGGTCTTCCTGGGTGCCGTTACTCTTGCCGTGGTAGGGGTTGTCTTCCTATGCGATGCATTTCCCCGCCTGCTTCCCGCGAAAGGTCACGACGTTCTGGCGGCGATCTCGCTCGCGATGATTGCGATTTCCTATCTTCTTTATCAGGTTGCGCACCGACCGCCGTGGAGAGAATTGGCCAAGGCTGGGATGCTGGCGCTCGCGTTCTTTTTCTGGGCTGCCAACCAGGTCTGGCCCGATCCGCACCAGGCCGTAATCCTCAATGACTTCGCCATCGCGCTCTTCGTACTCGACGTGTTCCTGGTTATGGCCGGCTGGCCGCCGTCCTCCCCCGATGAGTCCTTCGGCGAAACCTACGGGCAGCCCCGCGATTCCAGTTAGTCGTACTCGCGCAGACTCAACTCCGGCGGTTCGAATCGCTGCCTGTTCGCGGTATCTGCCTCAACAAATGAAACGGAAACATACCAGTCTCTGGGACAAACGCGCCTTGGAGATACCGGGATTTACCCCAGCCTCAGGGTTAATCACAAAGCATTTTCTTTTCAGTGGATTACAAACTCGCCTCACGATCAAAAAATTTCTGAAATTCCGGCGACGCCTGCTCCGGGAGAAGGGTAGCGGCTGATATATTGTTTCTTCGGGGTTGCACCCGAAACGCTTGTTCCCTGACCCAAAAACAGTTTTGAACGCAAGGTATGTGACCGTCCGCACAGCGGTCCATACAAAGAACCCAACAAGCCCTTCCAAAACTACTCGCAGTAAAGATTAGGGAAAGACTCATGGCGCAGATATTTGACCGCAGCTCCAATGCCCTGGCTCGCATGAGCCTGGTATTGACGGGGCTGATCGTGATCGCCCTGGGGGTGACGCTGGATGAACTGCAACGCTCCCCGTGGGTGACCCGCCAGGGCCAGCGTCCGGACCAGCCGGTGCCGTTCAGCCACAAGCACCATGTGACGGGCCTGGGATTGCAATGCCAGTACTGTCACACCACGGTGGAGAAATCGAGCTACGCCGGCATCCCGCCCACCAAGACCTGCATTAACTGTCACGCGCAAATCTGGACCAATGCCATGTTGCTCGAACCGGTACGCCGCAGCTGGGCAAGCAACCAGTCCGTGGTCTGGACCAAGGTTCACGATCTTCCCGACTTTGCGTACTTCAGCCACGAGATCCATGTGAACAAGGGTTTGGGCTGCAGCAGCTGCCACGGCAGAGTTGACCAGATGCCCCTGATGTACATGCAAAATACGTTGCAGATGGAGTGGTGTTTGGATTGCCACCGGAATCCGGCCAAGAACATTCGTCCGACGAGCCAGATTTACAACATGGCGTGGGAAAAGCCCTCGGACGAGCGTCCAGTGTGGTGTTCCGTGAATGACGAGAGGCTGGGATTGCCGACGGCGCAAAGCGTCAACTGCGTGATGAAGGATCCGACAGGCGCGGGGTCCGAAGTGGCATCCCTGCAAATGCCACTGACCAGCGTAAAGGGCATTTCGGGCGACGTAGCAAGTGCGACGCCGCCGGTACCTGCGAGTTATACCAAGTTCACCGATCAGAACGAACTGGGGCATTTTCTGGTGGAGCATTACAAGATTCGCACCCCGCGTGAGTTGACCAGTTGCGAGGTCTGCCACCGATGAACAACGAGCGCGCACTGAATGGATTGTCCGGCGTGAATGGGAAAGAGCAGATAGTGAGCGAGCGCAATATCCCGGGAGCGAATGCTCCGGATCAAGCTTCGACGGGGTCATGCTGCGGGACGGGCTGCACCTGCTCCTCTCCTGCGGCGGCCGAAGCGCCGTTGACCTTGACAGCGGTGCGGGAAAAGCTGGTTGGCATCAAGGGCAAGAAGTACTGGCGGTCTATAGATGAACTGGCGGGGACGCCGGAATTCGACGAAGCCGTGCAGCGTGAGTTCCCCGCGGCGGCGCAGGAGTGGGTCGATCCGGTTTCGCGGCGCGGCTTCATGAAGCTGATGGGCGCCTCGATGGCGCTGGCCGGGCTGGCAGGATGCACCAAGCAGCCCGACGAACCGATCTATCCCTACGTGAAGCAGCCCGAGGATCTCATCCTGGGCAAGCCGATGTACTTCTCCTCCGCCGCTCCATTTTTGACGGGTGCGGTGCCGGTGCTGGTGAAGAGCGATCAGTTCCGTCCCATCAAGCTGGATGGAAATCCCGAACACTCCTATAACCGTGGTTCCTCGGATGTGTTCACGCAGGGATCGCTGCTCGACCTCTACGATCCGGACCGCTCGACGCGCGTCATCAATATGGGCGAGGTGCGGCAGTGGACGGAATTTGCCGAAGTGCTGCGGCATGCCGCGACCGAGTCGAAGGACGGCACCGGCATCTACTTTTTGAGCGCGACCATCACCTCGCCGACGCTTGCGCGGCAGTGGCAGGAGGTGCAAAAGGCGTATCCCAACGCGAAGCTGGTGCAATATGACCCGGCGATCGCGGGCACCGCGCTGGCCAATGGCACCACTCCGCAGTTCGCATTGGCCGATGCCGATGTGATCGTTTCGCTCGATGCGGACTTCCTGTCGGGTTCAACGTATCCCGGCTTCCACAAGCTGGTGCGCGAGTATGCGCAGCGGCGCAAGACGCCGGACAATCTGAACCGGCTGTATACCATCGAGAGCACGCCGACCACGACGGGCATGAAGGCTGAACATCGTCTTGGACTGCGTGCGAGCGAGATTCCCTCATTCGCAGCGGCGCTGGCGCAGGCCGTGGGCGTATCGGGCGCGCAGGCGCCGAACTACAACTGGACCGCAGAACAACAGAAGTTCCTGGCCGCGCTGGCCAAGGACCTGAAGGCGCACGCGGGCAAGAGCGTCGTAATTCCGGGCCTGTATCAGGATCCTTCGGTTGCGGCCCTGGCGCTGGCGATGAACCAGGCACTGGGCAACGTGGGCAAGACAGTCATGGTATCGAGCCAGCCACTGCACCCGATACCGAGCGATCAGTTGGGCGATTTCAAGGCGCTGGTTGGGGACATGAACGCGGGCAAGGTGACGTTCCTGGTCATTCTGAACGCGAATCCGATCTACAACGCGCCGGCTGATTTCGATTTTCCCAGTGCATTCAACAAGGTGAAATTGGTTGCGCACCTGGGCTCGCACAACGACGAGACGGGGCAGATTTCGCACTGGCACATTCCGGCAGCGCACGCGCTGGAGTCGTGGTCGGATGCCCGTGCGTACGATGGCACAGTCAGCATTGTGCAGCCGATGATCGATCCGCTCTACGGCGGCAAACAAGCGCATGATGTCTTTCAGTCGTTGTTGAATGAACCGTTGAAGAGCGCGTACGACGCGGTTCGCGAGACGTGGCAGTCCACCATCAAGGGCGACTTTGAGACCGGGTGGCGGCAGTCGCTGCATGCGGGCTGGGTCGAGAACACGGCGTTCGACACTAAGTCGAGCACGGATGTTGCGATCAAGGGCCAGGTTCCGACGCCATCGACGGTCGATCCGGCAGGTGGATCAGTCGAAATTATCTTCCGGCCCGACCCAAACGTCTACGACGGCCGCTATTCCAACGTAGGGTGGCTGCAGGAACTGCCCAAGCAGGTGACGAACCTGAGTTGGGACAACGCGGCGCTGGTTTCTCCCTCGATGATGACCAGGTTGAAACTCGAGGAAGACGACATCGTCGAGCTGAGCGTGGGCGGGAAGAAGGTAAAAGCGCCGGTGATCTTCGCGCCGGGCCATCCTGACAATTCGGTCACGGTATTCCTTGGCTACGGCCGTGAGTTCGCGGGTCGCGTGGGTTCGGGAATGGGCTACAACGCGTACGCGATTCGTCCCAGTTCGGCGCCGTTCTACACCACCGGAACGCTGAAGAAAGTGGATGGCAAGTGGGGCATCGCGATCACCAAGAGCCACTTCCAGGATCACCGTGGCAGCGCCGCAGCCGCGGGCAGCGGCTCCCCGGTAGGCAACGGCAATAACTCCCTGGAAGGCAACGAGGCGCTGGGCGAGCGCGGCATTATTCGCTACGCCACGCTGGACGAGTACAAGGCGCATCCCGGATTTGCCAACGAGGGCCACGAGACGACCGATATGGGTACGTCGATGTTCCCCAACTGGACCTACAAGGACAACGCCTGGGGCATGTCGATCGACATGAACAGCTGCACGGGATGCAATGCCTGTGTCGTCAGTTGTTATGCCGAGAACAATATTGCGGTGGTGGGCAAGCAGCAGGTGCGGATCGGGCGCAATATGCAGTGGCTGCGCATCGACACCTACTACGAGGGCGACCTGGCGGCGCCGCGGGCGCATTTCCAGCCGATGACATGCCAGCACTGCGAGAACGCCCCGTGCGAACAAGTTTGCCCGGTGGGCGCAACGGTGCACACGCCGGAAGGCCTGAACGCCATGATCTACAACCGCTGCGTGGGCACCCGCTACTGCTCCAACAACTGTCCCTACAAGGTGCGGCGGTTCAACTTCCTGCTGTTCTCTGATTACGAGACTGAGAGCCTGAAGCTGATGCGCAACCCCGATGTCTCGGTGCGGTCGCGCGGCGTGATGGAGAAGTGCAGTTACTGCGTGCAGCGCATCCAAGCAGTCAAGCTGGAGGCCGACAAGGAGAATCGAGCCATTGTCGACGGCGAAATCCAGACGGCCTGCCAGCAGGCGTGCCCCGCGCAGGTGATCACCTTCGGCAACATCAACGACAAGGGCAGCAGGGTGGCCAAATTGCGCAGCGACGAGCGTGCCTACCAGGTGCTAGCGGATCTCAATACCCGTCCGCGGACGACTTATGTGGCCGCGGTCATCAACCCCAACAGCGAACTCGAAGAAACGCCGGTGGAACATGCGCCGGTGAAGGAATAAGCCACGATGGCAACGAGCGACCTGAAACCAAAGAGCCCCGAGTACGAGCGGTGGGTCGATCCCGCCACCGGAGAGTACCGGGTTATTGAGCAGGGGCAGACATTTAGATCGGTCACCGACAAGATCACCCGGATTGTACTGACGCCGCACACGCCGCTCGGCTGGTTCGCGATCTTCGCGATGGCAGGTGCGGGGGCCACGGTGCTGCTGGTGGCGGTGACATGGCTGTTCCTGAAGGGCGTGGGCATCTGGGCCATCACCCAGCCGGTGGCGTGGGGCTTCGCCATCATCAACTTTGTTTGGTGGATCGGCATCGGCCACGCGGGAACGCTGATTTCGGCCATTTTGCTGTTGTTCAAGCAGCAATGGCGCAACTCCATCAGCCGCTTCGCTGAGGCCATGACCATCTTCGCGGTGGTTTGCGCGGGCATGTTCCCGCTGATCCACGTGGGCCGCCCCTGGCTGGGGTACTGGATGCTGCCCTTGCCCTACACGATGAACGTGTGGCCGCAGTTCCGCTCTCCCCTGGAGTGGGATGTGTTCGCAGTATCGACCTATGCGACCATCTCGGTGGTGTTCTGGTATATCGGCATGGTTCCCGATTTCGGAACCATGCGCGACCGCGCCAAGACCCGGTTGGCGCAGTACGCTTATGGATTGATTTCGCTGGGCTGGCGTGGATCGGTGCGGCACTGGATGCGATATGAAACGGCGTCGCTTCTGCTGGCAGGCCTGGCAACGCCTCTTGTTCTCTCCGTCCATACCGTCATCAGCTTCGACTTCGCGGTCGCGGTGCTGCCGGGCTGGCATACGACAATTTTCCCGCCCTACTTTGTCGCGGGCGCCATCTACTCGGGTTTTGCGATGGTGCTCACGCTGGCGATTCCCTTGCGCAAGTTCTATCACCTGGAAGCGCTGGTGACGGAACGGCACATCGACAACATGGGAAAAGTGATGCTGGCGACGGGATTCATTGTCGCCTACGGCTACGGCATGGAGGCGTTCATGGCGTGGTACTCGGCGTCGCACTGGGAATGGTTCATGTTCTGGAATCGCGTCTTCGGGCCGATGGGGTGGTCGTACTGGCTCCTCGTCTTGTTCAACCTGGCGATACCGCTGACGACGCTGTGGTCGAGGAAACTGCGCACCAACATCAGCTTCATGTTCTTCATCTCGATTGTGGTGAACACCGGCATGTGGTTTGAGCGGTTCGTGATCATCGTGACGAGTTTGTATCGCGACTTTCTTCCGTCGTCGTGGGGTACATATCGCGCCACCAAGTGGGACTACATGACGTTCATCGGCACGCTGGGGCTGTTTACCACGCTGTTCGTGCTGTTCGTACGCTTCCTGCCCATGATCCCAATGAACGAAATCCGCATGCTGCTGCCG
Organism: uncultured Acidobacteriota bacterium; assembly: GCA_963744185.1. GTDB lineage: Bacteria > Acidobacteriota > Terriglobia > Terriglobales > Acidobacteriaceae > Telmatobacter. The sequence continues at coordinate 47,311 of CAVUSR010000012.1, forward strand.
GCTGCCAAAATCAAGCCCAAGGCAACGGCGGGGAGTGGAGATTAGTTATGCCTCCTCGTGAAGGTACGTACGGCCTGCTGGCCGAATTCGAAACGCCGAGCGACCTGGTGCGCGCAGCGCGGCAGGCCCGCGAAGATGGCTGGCGGCGTATGGATTGCTATACGCCCTACCCGGTGGAGGAGGCGGCTGAGGCGATTGGCTTTCATCGCAACAAGGTGCCTCTGCTAACGCTGGTGGGTGGGCTGATGGGGCTGACCGCGATGTTTTCGCTGGAGACGTGGGTCTCGACGCTTGCATATCCGCTGAACATTGCAGGAAGGCCGATGTATTCATGGCCGGCGTTCATTGTGCCCGCATATGAATGGACGATCCTGTGGGCGGGACTTTCAGCGGCGTTCGGGATGCTGGCGCTGAATGGACTGCCGGCGTTGTATCATCCGCTGTTCAACGCGCCGACCTTTCGCGATGGGGCAACGACGGACAAGTTTTTCCTGTGCCTGGAAGCCCTGGATCCGAAGTTTGATTTGTTGCAAGCTCGGAAATACCTGGAAGGGTTCGGGCCGGTTTCAGTGGTGGAGGTGGAGTACTGATGGACCTCCGTAAAGACAGTGGTCAGGGGCTTGTTTCAAGAGCTCGCGTGCGTCGCGGTGTTGCCGCGGCAGGGCTCGCTGGGTTGCTGTTGCTCGCGGGTTGCCGGCAGGACATGCACAACCAGCCAAAGATTATCCCGCAGCGCGGGTCCGAGATGTTTGCCGACGGACGCGGTGCGCGGCCCCAGGTGCTCAACACCGTGGCGCGCGGGCAATTGCACGAGGACAGTTACTTCTACACGGGCGTGGTGCAGGGCGCGAATGGATACCGCGAGGAGCGCGATGCGCTGCCGTTTCCGGTGAGCATGCAGGTGCTGGAGCGCGGCCATGAGCGTTTCAACATCTACTGCACGCCGTGCCATTCGCGGGTAGGCAACGGGCTGGGCGAGATTGTGCAGCGCGGGTACAAGCCGGCGGCGAATCTAAACGACGAGGTGCGGCGGGCGCAGCCGCTATCGCATTACTTCTACGTGATGACGCACGGATACGGAGCGATGCCGGATTACTCCGCCCAGCTGCCGCCGGAAGACCGGTGGGCAGTGGCGGCCTACATTCGGGCGCTGCAGTTAAGCCAGGCGGCCAGCGAGAGCGACGTACCGGCAGGCACGCAGGTGCAGACATTGAAGGATGTGGCGACGCGCAACAATTTGCCGGCATCGTTTGCGGAGGTTTGGCCGTATCCCGCTACGGCGGTGCAGGCTTACCCGCCGGTTGCGAGCGAGGGAAATCCGGCGATGGCGCCGGCGAATCCGCCGGATCCGGCGCAGATCAACAAGGCCAAGCCGGCACAGAAGTAGAGCACGGAAGCAACAGCAGTCAAGCAGGTAACCAGAAGGAACAGGAATGGCTCACGGAACTCACGCCAAAACTCTCCCGGCCGATTTGAGCGCCCCGGCATTCGTTGACGTGTGGAAGTCGCGCGCGTTGATATCGGGGGTGGTGTTTACGGTTATTGCGGCCGGACTGGCGTTCGCCGACGGTTCGATGGACCATGTGCTGCGCGCCTGGATTCACGGGCTGATGCTTACGTTCGGATTCGCGGTAGGCGGCCTGGCGCTCCTCATGGTGCAGTACTGCTCGGGCGGCAAGTGGGGCCTGCTGCTGCGCAGGCCGCTGGAGGCGATGAGCCGCACGCTGCCCCTGGTCTTTGTGTACTGGATTCCGCTGGCGTTTACGCAAGGACGACTGTACATGTGGGCCAACCATGGGATAGTCGAGAAAGATCTGCAACTTGGGCTGATTAACAATGCCCAGGTGGAGGCGATTGATCACGCCATCGCGTGGAAGCACGCCATGCTGAATCCGCGGATGTTCGTGATTGCCAGCGTGCTCTGCTTTGCAATTTGGGGCCTGTACACGTGGCGGCTGAATACGCTGGCCTTGAAACGCGATACGGATTCACCCGCCAACACTCCATTCTGGATCAAGAAAATGGAGAACATCAGCGGGCCGGGCATCGTCGTCTACACGCTGACCATGACCGCGGGGGCCATCTACTGGGTCATGTCGCTCGATGTGACGTGGTACTCCTCGGTGTATGGGCTGCTCTTCCTCGTCGGTCAGGGATATATGGTGTTGGCCTTCTCGATCATAGTGGCCATCGGTTTGTCGAAGGGCGAGCCCTTCAAGACCATCCTGCGCCAGACCGAGCAACATGACTTGGGAAAGTTGACCTTTGCTTTTGTCATGCTGAACATCTACCTGGCGTTCGGACAGTTTCTGATCATCTGGTCGGGCAACCTGCCCGAAGAGATCAACTGGTATCTCGATCGCATCCGCGGGCACTGGGGCATCATCATTACGCTGGATTTCATCTTCCACTGGGTGATTCCGTTCACCCTGTTGCTGTCGCGCGACATCAAACGCAATAAGAAGCGTCTCGTGATGGTATGCGGATGGATGATCTTCGCCCGCGCTTTCGACCTGTTCTGGCTGATTGAGCCGAACTTCAAGGATGCGGCGCGCAACCTGCACTTCAGCTGGGGGATTTTCGAGTACATAGCGGTGTCGGGGGCGATGTTGTCGTTCTGGTTTGTGTACTTTTGCATGCAGTTGAAGACCCGGCCGCTGGTTCAAGTCAACGATCCGCACCTGGCGGAGATTCTGGAGCCCGAACATGCCACAGCATAACGACAACCTGCTTCCTCCGCACGGCAACGAAGAGGTTGACGCGTCAGCCGGCTATGAGCGGAGCGATGTACGCGTTACGGGCATTATCGTCTTTCTGACGGCGTTGGCAATCTTTGTGGCGGTAACGGGCATCCTCTGCTACGGCATCGGTAAGGTCATCAACGCGGAACTTAACAAGGAAGACGGGCGCAACAATAAGTGGACCAAGACGGTGGATGTGCGCCAGTTAGGGAACTTGCCCAACAGCCCCGCGCTGCAGTCGAAGATGGCAGAGCTGACCCAGCAGTTTCCTACACCGCGGGTGCAGACCGATGACGGCAACCAGGATGTGGCCGATCTGCATGCCCGCGAGGACCTGTTACTGGATTACTACACGCGAATCGACGGGCAGCCGGGCAAGGTGCGCATCCCCATCGATCGTGCGATCGAGCTGCTTGCGCAGCGTGGTCTTCCCGTGGCGCCCGCGACGCAGGAGGCACCCCTGTTGACCGGGGACCACAGGCCGACGGTCCATGCTCCGTTGACCAGTGGCTTTGCACGCACGGCGTACGAATTGGAACTGGAACGCAACGAAGGCGCCAGGGCGGAGAGGCCGAAGGCGGCGAAGTAGTTTGCAGTTTTAATAAGTGAGGAATCACAGGCTGTATGGAGTTCACAGGCACAATCCGGAGTTTCGTACGCGCGGCGGCGGTGGCTGCCGGTGCTGCGATTGTGCTGATGCCGGCGCTCATGGCGCAGGTGTCGGGGTATGGCGAGAAACAGATGGGGCCCGCCAACGAGAAGGCGCCCATCCTGAGCAAGGTTGGAATCGCGCAGCACCTCAACCAGCAACTCCCCCTCAATCTCACGTTTACCGACGACGCAGGCAAGCAGGTGCCGCTGGCGAGCTATTTCGGGCAGAAGCCGGCGATCTTGGCGCTGGTTTATTACCAGTGCCCGATGCTGTGCTCGGAGGAGTTGAACGGGCTGACCGGGGCCCTGCAGATGGTGGATGAAATGCCCGGGCGCGACTTCAACGTGGTTGTGGTGAGCATCGACCCCGGCGAGGGGACGGATCTCGCCTCGGCCAAGAAGCGCAGCTACGTGAAACGGTACGGACATCCGGAGACCGCGTACGGCTGGCACTTCCTGACCGGCACGCAGGCCAACATTGACGCGCTGACCAACGCGGTGGGATTTGGATACGCGAAGATTCCCGGCCCCGATGGCAAGCTCACCCAGTTTGCGCACGCCAGCTCGATTCAGATCGTGACCCCGGCAGGGAAGCTGGCGCAGTACTACATGGGCGTGGAGTACTCGCCGAAGGACCTGCGGCTCGGCCTCGTCGAGGCTTCCAACGGAAAAATCGGATCGCGGGTCGACAACATTTTGACCTACTGCTACCACTACGATCCGGGAACGAACAAGCATTCGCTGATCGTGGCTCGTGTGGTGCAGCTGGGTGGCCTCGTGACGGTTTTCTCGCTGGGCGGATTCATGTTTGTGATGTTCCGCCGCGACTACCGACAGGAGCACCACGCTGCGACGGAAAAGCAGGGCACAGGAACAAAGGTGAACGGATAACGGAATGGATCACATTAGCCAAGTACTCTGGCAATTTCTCGTCAAGTGGCTGACGAACTTCTCGCTGTATCCACCCGAGGCGTCGAAGATCGCGCCGCAGATGGATGCGCTCTATTTCTTCATGGTCCTGGTGAGTCTGGTTGGCCTGACGATCGTGGTGCTGCTGGTGACCGGGTTCTCCATCCTCTACAGCAAGAAGCGCCACCCGGTGGCCGTGCAGATCGAGGGATCGACGCTGCTGGAAGCGACCTGGACCATCATTCCGCTAGGCTTGTTCCTGATCATGTTCGTGTGGGGAGCGCTGATCTATTTCCGCGTCTACACGCCGCCCGCCAACGCTATGAACATTTACGTTGTGGGCAAGCAGTGGATGTGGAAGGCGGAACATCCCGGGGGCCAGCATGAGATCAATGCGCTGCATATCCCCATCGGGCGGCCTATCCAGCTCACCATCATTTCCCAGGACGTATTCCACAGCTTTTCGATCCCCGCGTTCCGTGTGAAGCGTGAGGCCATTCCGGGGCGCTACACCTCGGTCTGGTTCGAAGCCACAAAGACCGGCACCTATCATCTGTTCTGCACGCAATACTGCGGCACCAACCACTCGGCGATGATTGGCGAGATCGTGGTGCTGACGCCGGACGATTACAAAAAGTGGCTCGATGATTCGACCAGCGGCATGAGCCTGTCGCAAAACGGCGAGCGCCTCTTTGCCAGCCTGAGCTGCGGCGCCTGCCACAACGGCCGGCCCGATGCGCGCGGTCCCAGCCTGGCGGGGGTGTTCGGAACCAAGCTCAATCTGGCCAACGGACAGACGGCGCTGGCGGATGAAGCGTACCTGCGGGAAGCAATCCTCAATCCCTCGGAGCACATAACCCAGGGCTACAACCCCATCATGCCCACTTACCAGGGACAGATCAGCGAAGACGGCGTGATTTCACTGGTGGAATACATCAAGAACCTTAATTCCAATGCCCGCATTGAACAGACACTAAACACAACTACTTTGCTGCCGGAGGGCGAAGGCAAGGCCGCTTCCACTGGTCAGAAACCGCCAGTGGGGCAGACTTCGACCAAGCAGGGGATGGTGAAGCAATGAGCACAATTGTCAGTCTTCCCGACCAGTCCACAGCCCGGATCCCAAAGGTCAACTTCATCTCGAAGGAACATGGCCTTCTGAGCTGGCTGCTGACCGGAGATCACAAGCGGATCGCCATGATGTACCTGGCCTCCATCACCTTCTTCTTCGCCATTGGCGGAGCGTTGGCAGGACTGATCCGGCTCGAACTCCTGACGCCACAGTCGGACCTCATGGCCACGGACACCTACAACAAGGTGTTCACCATGCATGGCGTGATCATGGTCTTCCTGTTTCTGGTGCCCTCGGTTCCGGCGACGCTGGGGAATTTTCTCATCCCACTGATGATCGGCGCCAAAGACCTCGCCCTCCCCAAGATCAACCTGCTGAGCTGGTATCTCTACATGGCCGCCGGCTGCATGGTCATCTACACAATGGCGGCGGGCGGCGTCGATACGGGCTGGACATTTACCACTCCGCTCTCCACCCACTATCTCAATACCAACGTCCTGAGTACGGGCATCGCGATCTTCATCGCCGGGTTCAGCTCCATCTTTACCGGGCTCAACTTCATCGTGACCATCCACAAGATGCGCGCCCCGGGCATGACCTGGTTCCGGCTGCCGCTGTTTGTGTGGTCGCACTACGCGGCCAGCATTCTCATGGTGCTCGGCACGCCGGTTCTGGCCATCGCCCTCGTGCTGGTGATTTTGGAACGGACCATGGGCATCGGGGTGTTCGACGCGGCCAAGGGCGGCGACCCGATCCTCTTCCAGCACTTGTTCTGGTTCTATTCGCACCCCGCCGTGTACATCATGATTCTGCCGGGCATGGGCGTCATCTCCGAGGTGATTTCGACCTTCAGCCGCAAGCGCGTGTTTGGCTATACGGCGGTTGCGTTCAGCTCCGTGGCCATTGCCGTGTTCGGATTCTTCGTCTGGGAGCACCACATGTTCATCATGGGTGTCTCCAGCTACTCCACGCTGGTGTTTTCGCTGCTGACGATGCTGGTGGCGGTGCCCTCCGCGATCAAGATCTTCAACTGGTCGTTCACGCTGTACAAGGGTTCCATCACCTTCGAAACACCCATGCTCTACGCGTTCGGCTTCATGGGCTTGTTCACCATCGGCGGTCTGACCGGCGTGTTCCTGGGTACGACGGGCACTGACATCCACCTGACCGAAACCTACTTCATCGTGGCGCATTTCCACTTTGTGATGGTGGGCGGCATGTTGATGGCCTTCCTTTCCGGCATCCACTTCTGGTGGCCCAAGATGACCGGGCGCATGTATCCGGAGAAGATTTCGCAGTTGGCCGCGCTCATCACCTTCATCGGATTCAACTTCACGTTCTTCCCGCAGTTCATTCTGGGAACCCTGGGCATGCCGCGGCGTTACGCTGCGTATCCGCCGGAGTTCCAGGTGCTGAACGTGTTCTCGACGGCGGGCGCCACGATTCTGGGAGTGGGCTACCTGCTGCCCATCCTCTACCTGACCTGGTCGCTGCGGTACGGCGAAATCGCCGGCAGCAATCCCTGGCAGGCGACGGGCCTCGAGTGGCAAATTCAATCTCCGCCGCTGACCGAGAACTTCCCCGAGATTCCGATTGTGGATCACGACGCGTACGACTACGAGTGGCTGGATCGGCAGCATGAGAAAGAGGTAACCCGTGTCGGATAGCACCGTGGCGGTTCCGGGCGAGCACGAGGAGCACGAGCATCCGCCGTATCAGCGCCACCATTTCGAAACCATGGAACAGCAGGTGGACGCCACCAGCTTTGCCATGTGGCTCTTCCTGCTGACGGAAATCATGTTCTTCGGCGGACTGTTTACCGCCTACCTGATTTATCGCAACTGGTATTACCCGGCGTTTGTGGCGGGATCGCACCAGTTAAACATTTGGTGGGGCACAGGGAACACAGCCGTACTCATCACATCAAGTTTCACCATGGCCATGGGCGTGTGGTGCGCGGAGACAAGGCGCAAGGGCGGCCTTGTGCTGTGCCTGGTGCTGACGTTCCTGCTCGGCCTGATGTTCCTTGGCATCAAGACCATTGAGTACTCTGAGAAGATCGAGAAGCACCACGTACCGGGCTTCCACTATAGCCTGAAATCATTCACCAACCCGGATAGCGATCCGGAAGCGAAGGCCTACGGCGACAAGCCGCTGCCGCTGGATATGGCGCGGCACACCGAAATGTACTTCGGACTGTACTTCGCGATGACGGGCATGCACGCGCTGCACATGATCATCGGCATTGCCATTCTGGCCTTCATGATTTGGAGAGCGCAGGCCGGAGCCTACACGACGGGGCACATCACATTCGTCGAGAACTTCGGCTTGTATTGGCACTTTGTCGACATCATCTGGATCTTCCTCTTCCCACTGCTTTACCTGATCAGCCGCCACGGCTAAGGACTTGCACATGAGCGCATCAAACGATCCACATCACCAGGCTCATACCGGGCACGACCACGGGCCGAACGAGCAGGACGTGCACGATACGATGAACCACATTGTTCCTCCACGGATTTACGTCATTGTGGGAGCGATCCTGCTGGTGATGACGGGGCTAACGGTCTTGGCGTCGCTTTTCGAACTGCACGAGTGGAACCCGGTGATCGCGCTTTTCATCGCGTGCGTAAAGGCGACCATCGTGGTGCTGTTCTTCATGCACGTCAAATACAGCTCGAAGCTCACCAAGCTAACGGTCGGGGCAGGGTTGTTCACCTTCCTGACGTTGATTGCGATGACGCTTGCCGATTACTTTACGCGGGCGTGGGGTCGATGGTAGCAACGCAGCCACCAGAAGGCAAACGACAGCAGACAGAGAGGGCCGCCCAAAAGGTGGCCCTTTTTGATTGGTTGCTGCGAGCGGAAATGCGGCGCCCGGACTAATTGCAGGCGGCGGGCAGCAGGAGTTCGAAGTAGATGAGGGGAACCTGTCGATAGATGGCGCGGCCCACTTCGTGAAAGCCGCATTTGCGGTAGAAGTCGCCGGCCCCGTAGTCAGTATCGTAGGCGTCGAGCCGAAGAGCTGTGGCGGGCCACTTTTTCGCGATCTCAATTGCCTGCGCGATGCATTGCCGGCCGACTCCGGTGCGCTGCAGGCGCGGATGAACCGCCATGTCGGTCAGGTAGAGCGGCGCCGCTGTGGGTGTGAAGTACGCCGTGTCGATGGCCCAGGGCTTGCGGGTCGAAAGCGCCAGTGTGGCGACAGCCTGGCCGCGGAACTTTGCCACACACACCGTGGCCCGGATCATGGCGAACAGCACCCCCTTTTCCGTCACGAGGGACGGATGTACTTTTCCGGGGAATTGGGCGACCATGCGTGCGTTCACGGCGGCGCGCAGTGCAACCAGGCTGGGGGCATCGAACTTGGTGGCGGACTGAAGTCGGATGCGCATCAGGACACAGCCAGATTACGATGCCGCCCGCCCGTGCGACGCGCACGCAAACCCAGGCGGGCATAATATGGGTACGGCGGCAGGGCGAGAATGCCTCACGCCGCTGAACAACATCGCTGCAAGGCGATGATGTTCAACACTCGCCGGATTGGAGGCGCAGCGATGACGTTTTCGAAAATCAACACAACGATCTGCCGGGCGGCCCTGGCTGGCGTTTTTCTGATGGGCGGGCTCCAGGCGGGGTTCGCTCAGGCTCCTGCGGCGAAGCCCGCTGCCACGGACCGCGTCGCCGCGAAGGACTTTGCCGGCACATGGAACTGGATGTTCCAGGACCGGCGATTCGGCACCATGACGCTGGAATTGCGCGGCGATGAATTGAAGGGCTCGATGACCAACGTCCACATCGACATGGACTCTCAGAACAAGATCACGCACGCGGCGTCTTCGTCTGGATCGACGCCGGTGATGGGGACCCTTCGGAACGGCGTGCTGCGGGTGGTGGCGAAAACGGGTGACGATGAGACGGAGTTCGCGATGACGCTGGTTTCGCCCCTGGCCGCGGAACTGCGATTCAGCGGCGAAGGCGCCCCAGCGCATGCCGAAGCGATCCGGCTTGAGAAGGTTTGGTCGGAGCCGCCCGTCGATCAATAAAGTGAACCCGAACGAAGTTCATCAAAACCAATTTCCAGTGGGCTGATTATCCGGACGCAATCTACCATGTAGCGGACGGAATCCAGTGCGTTTGTTGAGATCACAAAAGTCGTGAGATACCGCGCAGGCCATACGAGGCACCGGCATCGAAAATAGAGCCGGAGGATGACTCTTGGGCGAAGAGGCGGGTCGCGATTTGGGTGTGCCGGCGGAATTGGCGCGGCTGGCGGATCAGCCGCGCGTGCTGGTCAGACGAAGCGGCGCTCTTCGAGCAGACGCGAGGTGCGTTGTCTACTGGATGCAGCGGGCGATGCGCATCCTGGATAACCCTGCGCTCGAAGTCGCGATCGAGGCCGGTAACCTGCTGGGCCTGCCGGTGGTGGTGTACTTCTCGGTCATTCCCAACTATCCCAACGCCAACTTGCGGCACTACCACTTCATGGCGCAGGGGCTTCGCGATGTGGCGGAGGATGCCGCGGAGCGAGGCGTTGGGTTTGTGCTGCGGCGTCATCCCGACAACTCTCTCGAGGCTTTTCTCGAGGAGGTGGGTGCGGCCCTGGTGATAGGGGATGAGAACCCTTGCCGGGAACCAGAACGCTGGCGGCAGGTGCTGTCGAAGCGGCTGCGTCTGCCTTACTGGACTGTGGATGCAGACGTCGTGGTGCCGTCGAAGGTCTTTGGGCGCGACTACTTTCTGCTCCATCACTTTCGGCCGCACTTGGAGCGGGAGTTGCCGAAGTATCTGGTGAAACCGAAGCACGGGAAGCCGCAATACGAATGGCGGAAGCCCAAAGGGATGGCGAGTTACCCCGTCGACGAAGACATCACAAGGGGCTTCGACAAGCTGGATCGCACGGTGGGGCCGGTGGATACATTTTCCGGAGGAACGCACGCGGCACTCAAACGGCTGCACGCCTTTGTGACTCACGAACTGGCCCATTACGAGACCATGCGCAACAAGCCGGAGGTGAAGGGAACAAGCCGGCTGTCGCCGTTTCTGCACTTCGGCAACATTTCGCCGTTGACCATCGCGCTGGCGGTCGAGAAGGCGGCGAAAGACGGGAAAGCCCCGGCCAGCGCCCGCAAACGCTACCTGGACGAGTTGATCGGGTGGCGTGAGCTGTCGGTCCTGTTTGTCCGGTACAACGCCAACTACGACAACTGGGAGTGCGCGGAGCCCTGGGCGCGGAAGACGCTGACCGAGCACGCGGGAGACGCGCGGCCGGCTCTCTACACCCTGAAACAACTGGAGCGCGCCGAGACCTACGACGAGCTTTGGAACGCCGCGCAACGCGAGATGGTGAACACCGGGTGGATGCACAACTACATGCGTATGTATTGGGCGAAGAAGATCCTGGAGTGGTCTCCCGATCCGGCGCGCGCGTTCGAGTGGGCGGTGACCCTCAACGATAAATACCTGATCGACGGCCGCGATCCAAATGGGTACGCGGGGGTAGCGTGGGCGATTGTGGGCAAGCATGACCGGCCGTGGTTCGACCGGCCGGTGTTCGGAACGGTTAGGCCGATGTCGGGAGCTTCAACCGCGAAAAAGTTTGATTCCGAGGCGTACATAACGCAAAATTCGCCCGCTGAACGATAGCTTGGAGAAATGATCTTGTAGTGTTTTGATAGCCTGTAGCTATAAATCGTTATAACGAACGATAGCTTTGATGAATGAAAAAATGGGTCGATGATAGCTGGAAGCTATCGAAAAAACTGCCAAAAACGACTGTCCGGGCAAGTTGCCGGCGAGTGAAATGACGCTCGCGAGCAAGTTAAAGATCCCGAAATTCTGATGCTTGAACGGATGTAGTGGCGGTCACACAGTCGGATAGAGCGCGTGTCCTAAAATTGGCCACACTTTCCAGTCTGGGGCCCGTACTTCCCTGGAATGCGCTCGCGCGTGTCTGAACTCATAGGGAATTGCCGGGTAAGACCGGAGCTGGACTCCGGGTGTGCATGAGGATGACGCCGTATGAAAGGTTTGGGTCCGAAGCTGCCGTGCGCGGCGGCAGCCGTGGCCCTTCCTCGAGTCTGATTCCTCTGAAAAGGCAGGCGTTACTCGCGCCTGTTTTGCCGATCATTCTGGCTTCTGCGGTCGGAACATCGATTGGACAAAGCGCCGCTCTTGTTCAACCCTCGGCTGGATTGCCGCAGTCGGGGCGAATTGCGCAAACCAATCAAGTGAGCGTCCCGCCTCGCGCGCGGCAAGCGGCGCGTTTTCTGGCGCGTCGGGGACTCCAGGCCGGGCAGCCGGCGAGGGCTCAAGCGCTTGTCGACCGGAACCCGAATCCCGCGGGAAAACAGGCGTCTCCAGCTACTTCCACCGACCTTCCCACAGCTACCTGGACGCCACTGGGTCCGGCGGCTGTGGTTTCGCCGAATTACGGGCTGGTGAGCGGGCGCGTGTCGTCTCTGGCGCTCGATCCATCCGACGCGACAGGCAACACCTTGTATGTGGGGACGACCGGCGGGGGCGTGTGGCGGGCTCAGAACGCGGCCACGGCGACCTCCTCTCCAATCTTGTTCAATCCACTGACGGACGCGGTGAATTCCCTGAGCAACGCCGTCGATGCGTCCATCAGCATCGGCGCGCTCACGGTTCAGCCCGGGGGAACGGGCGTGATTCTCGCCGGAACCGGGGATCCCAATGACGCCCTCGACTCCTACTACGGGGCTGGAATTCTGCGCTCCGCCGACGGCGGCGCCACTTGGACCCTCATCCCGCGAACAGCGGACGTGCAGACGGGGACGGGCGCCCAGAATTACAGCTTCCAGGGCGAAGGCTTCGCCGGATTTGCGTGGAGCACGCTGAATCCTCAACTCGTTGTTGGGGCTGTTTCGCAGTCGATTGAGGGCCAGTTGGTGGACGCGGAGATCGACCGCGCGAGCTACAAGGGGTTGTATTACTCGTCCGACTCGGGGGCCACCTGGCACCTGGCGCGAATCACCGACGGAAGCAGCGACGTGCAGGGCCCGCTCGACGGCTACGCACTTGGAAATGGAAGCGCGGCGACCTCGGTGGTTTGGAACCCGGTGCGTGGCATCTTTTTGGCCGCGGTGCGCTTTCATGGCTACTACCAGTCGGCCGATGGGAGGACGTGGACGCGGTTGCCGTCGCAGCCCGGGCCCGGGCTCACGACGGTTTTGTGCCCCACCAATCCGATGATGGCCGGCTCGCCTGCCTGCCCCATCTTCCGTGGCGTGCTGGCGGTCAATCCGCTGACCGGCGACACGTTTGCCTGGACGGTGGATGAGAACAACCAGGACCAGGGCCTGTGGCAGGACGCATGCTCGGTCAGCGGAGGCAAGTGCGGCGGCGACATCACGTTCGGCAAGCAGTGGAGCACGACGAAACTGGAGACAGACCAGCCGAACCAGGGTGCGGCGACGATTGCGAATGGAGACTACAACCTGACGCTGGCGGCGGTTCCCTCCCAACAGGACACGATGCTGCTTGCCGGCGGCAACGATCTTTGGCAGTGCAGCCTGGCGATGGGCTGCGCGTGGCGGAACACGACCAACAGCACCACCTGCATGAGCGCGCAAGTGGGGGAATACCAGCACGCGATTGAGTGGAACACGAGCAATCCCCTCGAGGTGTTTGTGGGCAACGACAGCGGGCTGTGGCGCTCGCTGGATGCGGTCGGCGAGACGGGATCGGTGTGTGCGGCGTCGGATGCGAGCCACTGGCAGAACCTGAACGGGAGCCTGGGATCGCTGGCGGAAGTGGAGAGCATGTCGGCAGTGGGCGCCACGCCCTACACAATGATGGCGGGGTTGGGCGCGAATGGAACCGCGGGGGTGAAAGGCACGACTGGAGCCACGCAGAACTGGCCGCAGATTCTCAGCGGGGAGGGCGGTCCCGTGGTGATCGACCCAACGAATGCCAACAATTGGTATGTGAACAATGGCGCAGGGGTATCGATCCATCTTTGTTCGAAGAGCGGCGCGTGCACGCCGGCCGACTTCGAAGCTGCGCCGGCGGTATCAAACGCGAACGTGGCCGACGATGGGTTGACCATGACATCGCCGGCTCCATTCCTGGTCGACCCACAGGATTCGACGCAGCTGTTGATTGGGACGTGCCGGTTGTGGCGTGGACCGGCGAGCGGCGCGGGTTGGAGCGCAGCGAATGCGGTCGTGGGGATGTTGGATGGGAACGTGAGCACTGCCTCCTGCGGCGGCGATGCGTTGATCCGATCAATGGCGGCCATGGCGTTACCGGGCGGCGGGGAAGTGGTCTACGTGGGCGTCTACGGCCTGACGGACGGCGGGGCAACGCTGGCCGGACACGTATTGAGCGCCACGATGAACGCCAACGGAAGCTGGTCGGCATGGACGGATCTGACGCTGAATCCGGTGCTCAACGATCCGTACCCGATGAACTTCTACGAACTCGACGTGTCGAGCGTGACCCTGGACCCGCACGACGCGACCGGGAATACCGTCTACGTGACCGTCGCGGGCTTTCAAGATACGTCCCGTTCGCTGGCCGTGGTCTATAGGTCAATGGACGGCGGGGCGCATTGGAACGTGATTGACGCCAACCTGACGTGGGCGCCAGCCAACGCGCTGGCAGTGGACCCGGCGGATGCGAACACCGTGTACGTGGCAACGGATGCGGGAGTCTTTTCGACGCGAAGCGTGGCCTCGTGCGGCGCGTCGGGCGGCGTCTGCTGGGCTGCATACGGAACCGGCCTGCCGATGGCGCCGGTGGTTGCCCTGAGCGCTTCGCCAGCGGGGGCAAGTCCCAGCGTGCTGGTGGCTGGAACGTATGGACGCGGCCTCTGGCAAATTCCGCTGCTGACAAGCACCACGTCCCTGACGACGGCGAATGTGTCTCCGGCCTCGTTGACATTTGGGCCGCAGACGGTGGGAACGTCCAGTTCCGCGCAAACGGTAACCGTCAGCAATACCGGAACGGCCGCGTTAATGCCCGGCGCGGTTAGCATCACTGGGGACTTCAGCGAGACCGACAACTGCGCGCAGGCAACAATTGCCGCCGGGGCAAACTGTTCACTCAACGTCACGTACTCTCCGACGCAGTCAGGGTCGGGCGCGGGACAGTTGACGATCGCGGCCAATGTGCAGGGAGGATCGATCGCGGTGACCCTCGGGGGCACCGGGTTGAGCACCGGAAGCGTCGCCTTGAGCCCCTCCAGGGTCGATTTCGGACCGGTGCCTGTGGGGACCAATTCGTCCGCCCTTTCGGTCACCATGACCAACAGCGGAGCAACGGCGGTGCCGATCACCAGCCTCAATGTGAGCGGGCCCTTCGCCCTGACCAGCAATTCGTGCGGAACGGTATCTCTGGCAGCGAATACAGATTGTGTGTTGCTGGTGGAGTTCCAGCCTTCGACGAGTGGAGCGGCAACGGGAATGCTGACGATGGTGGATGGAGGCGGCACGCAAGTCGTGCAGCTCACCGGCTCGGGAACATCGCCTCCCACGGATACGCTTTCGGCGCCTGCGCTGAGTTTTCCGTCGACGGTTCTCGGCAATACGTCGGCGGCCTCGACACTGACGATCACGAACAGCGGCATGAACCCCCTGACCTCGATTCAGGTGACGGTCAGCGGGCCGTTCGTGCAGTCGAACAACTGCAGCACGCAGCTGGCCGCGGAGTCGCGGTGCGCGATCAGCGTGCAGTTTTTGCCCACGGCGCCGGGGGTGCAGACCGGAACATTGACCGTCAAAGATATTCTTTCGACACAAAGCGTCGTGCTCTCGGGCACGGGGCAGCTGCCTCCCGGGTTTTCTGTGAGCCCTCCCCGCCTGACGTTTGCGGCACAGCAGGCTGGGGTGGCGAGCGCTCCGATAACGCTCACGCTGACGAACTCGGGGGCCGCCGCGATGGCTGACGTCGGACTTCAGATCACCGGACCGGCGGCGACCAGCTTCTCCTTTTCGCCGGCTAACTGCGGCACGCTCGATACTGGGGCAAACTGTAAAGTTCAGGTGGTTTTTACTCCCACGAGCCTCGGGGTGCAGGTGGGAACGCTGACCGTCACCTCGAACTCGCTGGGCGTTATTGCGACGGTGCCGCTGTCGGGAACGGGGTTCGACTTCAGCGCAGCCACTGCCGGTGCCGGAAGCCAGACGGTGGCGAGCGGGCAAACCGCGAACTACGCCGTCACGCTCACACCGCTGGGCGGCATTGCCGGGGCGTTCACGTTCCAATGCAGCGCGCTTCCCACGTACGCTGCGTGTCTCTTCAATCCAGCGACGAACAATGTGGCTGCCAATGCCACGGGAACTGAAACGGTGCAAATTACGACCAGCCAGGCGACCGGCCTGGTGGCGCCAACTCGACCGTGGGGGTGGCAGGGAACGGTAGTCCTGGCCTGCGGCCTTTTGCTGGTTCCGGTGGCTACTAAAAAGCGGAGGAGGCGGCTCGCATTCGTCGTACTGCTTCTTTTGGCGATAGCGGGAGTGTCCAGTTGCTCGAGCTCCGGAGGCGGTGGCGGGGGCACGCCCACGCCAACACCGACCTCCCATACGGTGTCGCCGGGGACGTATTCGGTTTCGCTCGTGGTGACTTCGGGTTCAGTGCAGCACACCATAACGCTGACGCTGGTGGTGGATTGATTGAAAGGGGAGGCAGCGGAGAACCGAAGAAACTCGCCGGGCTATACTTTAAGTTCGGAAATCGCCTGAAACACCGGTTCGGAGAGAGCGAGAATGACCGCCAAAGTAACAGTGAAGGACGTAGTGCGCGTGGCGGAATTGGCCCATTTGGAGTTGTCTCCGGAGGAAACGCCCGGCATGGTAGTCGACCTGAACGCGATTCTCGAGTATGTGGCCGAGTTGAACGAGCTCGACACGAGCGGCGTGGTTCCCCTTGCCCAAGTGAGTGAGTTGGAAGGGGCCGGAGGATCGGGCTCTTTGCGGCCCGACGTGATTCTGCCCTCGCTCGATCGTGCGACGGTGATGGCCGAGGCGCCGGAGACGGATGGAACGTTCTTCAAGGTGCCGAAGGTGATTGAAAGATAGGGACTAAAAACAAGGGACGAGGGGCTAGAGACTAGAAAACCCGACCCCTTGAACGAAAGGGCGGCGAGATTGGCTGGCGAAATGAAGATTGCCGAGACCTTTGTGGAGAAAACCAGGACGCTGGCGGCGCTGCGTGAGGACATCGTTTCGGGCAGCGTGAAGGCCGCGGATCTGGCCTCGAGGTATTACGACCGGATCGCGGCGGTGAATCCGCACCTGAATGTCTATCTGAGCCTCTCCAAGGAACGCGCCATGGCGCAGGCGGAGCGGGTGGACGCGATCGCCGCCAAGGGCGACCCCTTGCCGCCGCTGGCTGGGATACCGGTTGGTATCAAGGATGTGCTGGTGATGAAGGGTGCACCGGCCACGGCAGGTTCCAAGATCCTGGAGGGCTACCACCCCCCATACGATGCCACGGTCGTGAGCAGGCTCGAGGCGGCGGGCGCGGTGCTGTTGGGGAAACTGAACTGCGATGAATTCGCGATGGGCTCGTCAAACGAGAACTCGGCATACGGGCCGGTGCGCAATCCGGTGGATTCGGAGCGGGTGCCGGGCGGCTCGAGCGGCGGCTCGGCGGCGGCCGTGGCGGCCAACATGGCCGTGGCTACTCTGGGAACCGACACAGGGGGATCGATTCGCCAGCCCGCCAGCTTTTGCGGCGTGGTGGGGGTCCTGCCGACGTACGGCCGGGTTTCGCGGTATGGGCTGATCGCGTTTGCGTCCTCGCTGGATCGCGTGGGGCCGTTTGCGGGTAATGTGCGCGATGCCGCGACCCTTTTGGGTGTGATTGCGGGACGCGACGAGAAGGACGCGACCAGTTCGCCGGCGCCGGTGCCGGACTACGCTGCGGAGAGCGACAAGCCGGCAGAGGGATTACGAATTGGCGTGCCGGCGGAGTATTTTGCCGAGGGTCTGGATCCCGAGGTGCGCGCGGCAATCGAGAAGGGAATTGAAGCACTGAGGGCGGCAGGCTGCGTGGTGAAGCCGGTGTCGTTGCCGCACACGAAGTATGCGATCCCGACCTACTACCTGGTAGCAACAGCAGAGGCCAGCGCGAACCTGGCGCGATTTGACGGGGTGCGCTACGGCTACCGCTCCAAGGCTTCTGAGACGCTGGGAGCGATGTACCGGCACTCCCGCGACGAGGCGTTTGGCGCCGAAGTGAAACGGCGAATTCTTCTCGGCACGTACGCTCTTTCAGCCGGCTACTACGATGCTTATTACGGCAAAGCGCAACAGGTTCGCCGCCTGCTGGCAGAGGAGTATCTCCGGTGTTTTGTTGAGGTTGACGCCATTGTGACGCCGACTTCGCCGGTGCCCGCCTTCAAGCTGGGCGAAAAGACGGGCGACCCGCTGTCCATGTACCTGGCGGATATCTATACCGTGACGGCCAGCCTGGCGGGAATCTGTGGGGTCTCGGTGCCATGCGGGACAACGTCGGCAGGGCTGCCGGTAGGGATGCAGGTGTTGGCCGCACACTTGAACGAAGGAACTGCCTTCCGCGTCGCTCGGGCGGTGGAGGCGGCAAAGCTGTAACAGGCAAGGAGCAAGACCGTCATGTTCGAACGACGGAAAGTCGAACGTATTGTGGGGGTTCTGGGGATGGCTTTATTCCTGAACCCCCTTGGTTTTGGAGCTGCAAAGAAACACGTTGTGGGACTGGGCGCGGTCAGGAAAGTGGCTTATTCCAAGGCTGGTGACCCAGCCGGCGCGCTGGCTGCCGAGGATTCGCTGAAAACCCGGCCGCTGGTCGTGGACGGGGCGGTGAAGGAGTGGACCACGGGCGAGGCGCATGACGTGACCGACCGTAGCTTCGTGGTTCGGCGCGCGGTGCGGCTGAATGACGAGCTACCCGGAGAAAAGGTAGCCGGCGGCCCGGCGCAGGCTCACTGGGTGTGGCAGCGGGGGCCGTGGCTATTGGTTGATCGAGTCACGGGGCACGTGACGGCGTTGAAGCTGCCCGACTACGATCCGGGCGTGAGCCAGGTGAGCTGGTTTCGCGACTATGGAGCGTACTGCGGAATAACGGCCAGCGGCAAGAGCGTGTATGCCGTGGTGGCACAGCTGGCAGTACGCAAGCCGGTGCTGGCAAAGAAATTGGAACCATTCGATCCCGATGCGAAGGGGCAATCCGATCCCGTGTGCGGGCCGCCCGAGTGGCAGCGCCAGCCGCTTCGGGTCTTCTTCCGGCCTGCTGGACGCGAGCCGGCCAGCTTTGAGATCGTGCCGGGGTCGGCCATGCTGGTAGAGGATGCGGCGGACGAGGCGGAACCGGCGCCTCCCGCTGCGAAATCGAACTAGTCAGCCGTTCAGGCCGCTTCTTTGTCACGATTGCGACGAAACCGGGGGACATCCCGTGCGGGCCAATAGACGCGCACTTCGTGGGAGTAGAGAACTCGCCGGCTGCGACGCCTCTTTCCGGTGCGGAGCTCTCCCGAGAAGTTCCAAAGCGCCCACACGGCGAAGGTCAGAACGATGAAGAAGGGAATCAACAGCAGCCATGTGGGATCAATCGTGTGCGACATTGCGGCTCCTGAGGCGTGGCGGCGAAGGAGAAGCAAGTTGTCCCGGCGCCACGGCTCGTGCGACTTCTTCAGAAGACACGGCCGGCCGTAAGACTGGGGCAATCGATCTCTAAGGTTTTTGTAAGGGGGGTGCGCGGTGCGAGCCGCATGTGATGCGCGTCATTCAAGAGCGCGAATACCTTGACACGGCCCCGGCTCCGCGTATCTTATCTTGCTAGGCATTCTTTTGGGATCCGTCCGGCAGTAAGAGCAGGTAACGGCACGGTTTTGCCGAATCCGGGGTTGCGGAATCTGGGCAAAATGGGTTGAAGCCGACCGATCGGAGTCCACAAGACAGGCCTTGTCGAACAGGAAGTCGACGGAGACGGGACCGGAGCGGGTGGGTACGGATGTGAGTCCGGCAGGCACCCAAATCGGGTTCATGTGTCCGCGTTTGTGTCCGCACCGCGGCTAGAACGTTTCCCGGAGACAAATCTATTTCAGGCGCCCGGCTCGAGCCGGGATGCGCCTGTGCCTGAGCGGTTCGCGGGGGCGAAGCCAGGCGGCAAAGGATGAGTGTGGTAACGAGTTTGGCGATGTTCGCGGCTCCGCCCGCCGGTGGCAGCAGTATTCCAATGCTTCTGCCACTGTTGTTGATCCCGGTTCTGTACCTGGTGATGATCCGTCCCCAGCAGAAGCGGCAGAAGCAGTGGCAGTCGATGCTGAGTGGGATCAAGCCCGGGGACAAGGTGACGACCGCAGGGGGAATTCGCGGGACGATTCTTTCCATCAAGGATGACGCCATCATCATCAAGGTGGCGCCTGATGGGCTCAAGATGGAAATTGCGAAAACCGCCATTGCGTCGGTGACCACACAGGATGCGCCGGCCTCGTAGCCGGCTTGTTTTTTAGTCAGGAATAGAGAATGGAGTGCCTCCGGGCTTTCCCTCTCGGTAATCTCGAATAGAGAAGTGAAACGATGAAGAAGAATCTCAAAGGCAGAGTTGCGCTGATTGTTGCAGTCCTCCTGGTTTGCCTCTACGGCATTTTTGGCATCCCCAAGGGGGTCAGCGGCAAGGCGCTGACTGACGCCCTCACCAATCGCATCCACCTGGGCCTCGACCTCAAGGGGGGCGCCCACCTGATTCTGCACGTGCAGGTGCAGGACGCGACCAATGCGGAGACGGATAACGTCGTCGCCAGCCTGCAACAGGACCTGAAGAAGGCGAGCCTGAGCGGGAGGCCGTACAAACCCGATCCCGCCAAACCCACGGTGGTGCAGCTCGATGGAGTGTCGGCGGCGAATGTCAGCGCGGTGCGCTCCACGCTGGATTCGAAGTACTCCAACGAGTTCGACGTGAGCAGCGGCCCCAACGGCAGCTTCACGCTGACCATGAAGCCGAACTATCAGCGCGACCTGGAACAACGCACGGTTCAGCAGGCCATCGAGACCATCCGCGACCGCGTGGACTCGCTGGGCGTGAGCGAACCAGTGATCCAGGAGTACAACCTGGGCGCGAATGAGATTCTTGTCGAACTACCCGGTATATCCGATCTCGATCGCGTGAAGAACATCATCCAATCGACGGCGCGGCTGGAGATTCACCCGGTCGTCGGCGGGCCTTTTCCCACCCAGCAGGCTGCTCTGCAGAGCGTGGGCAGCAACCTGCCTCCGGACGAGGTGATCATGCCCTTCTCCGGCTCGATTGGGAATCAATCGGGTGAGACCAGTTACTACGTGCTGCAGCGTTTAGCCGTGGTGGCGGGGAGCGAGTTCCGTTCCGCGGATCCTGACACCAACCCCAACACCGGCCAGCGCGAGGTTCGCTTCACCCTGACTAACGAGGCCGGGGAGAAGTTCTACGAGTACACCAAGGCCAATGTCGGGAACCCCATGGCGGTGGTCATGGGCGGCTCGGTCCGCGAAGTTGCGAATATCAAGAGCGCGATCCACGACACCGGCGAGATCGAGGGCAGTTTCAGCGAAGATGAGGTGTCGGCTCTTTCCAAGCTGCTGCGCACCGGCGCGCTGCCGGCGTCGCTGGACGAGATCGAAACCCGCACGGTGGGCGCCTCGCTGGGAGCCGATTCGGTCAAGGAAGGCGTCACTGCCGCAATCGTTGGCATGCTGGTGGTGATGATCTTCATGCTCATCTATTACCGCGGTTCGGGCATTAACGCCGACCTGGCGTTGATTCTGAATTTGCTCATTCTGCTCGGATTCATGGGCTACTCGACCGCCACGCTGACACTGCCGGGCATCGCCGGCGTGATCCTGACCATTGGTATGGGCGTTGATTCGAACGTACTGATTTTCGAGCGCATCCGGGAAGAAGTGCGGGCGGGCAAGGCAGCATCGGCCGCGGTGGACCAGGGATTCGCGCACGCCTGGGTCACCATCGTCGATACCCACGTGACGACCATCGTCTCGGCGGCGATTCTATTCCTGTTCGGTACCGGACCCGTAAAGGGCTTTGCGACCACGCTGACCTTCGGTCTGCTGGCCAACCTGTTTACGGCGGTGTTCGTGTCGCGCACCATCTTCGACGCCCACCTGAACAAGATGAAGGCGGGCGAGCTGGTTTCGATCTAGAAGCAAGAGAATGGGCAGTAGGGAATAGTAAACCGTGGCATTGAGGACTTTAATGGGCAAGTGAGGGCGAACGCGGACGGGGCGGTTGACTTTTCTATTCCCTGATCCCTGTTCCCCATCCCTGTCCTTCCAGGAAGGTAGAGATCCAAGTGGAATTTTTTCGTGGCGTAAACATCGACTGGCTGGGCAAGAAGTGGTACTTCCTGGCGTTCAGCCTCATCTTCAGCGTAGCCGGAATCGTGTCCATGGCGTGGCACTGGGCACAAACCGGCAGCCCGGTTCCCTTGAGCGTAGATTTTCGTGGTGGCACCGAGGTACAGGTGCAGTTCGCCAATCGGCCTGATATTGGTGCGATTCGCCAGGCGGTCGAAGCTGCGGGGATTCGCGACGCCAAGATACAGGCCTACGGCGGGGATGTGAACCGGAACGAGGTTCTGATCAGCCTCCCCGAGCAAAAGAATGAGACCACTCTGGACGCAGGCCGGGCTCAGATTGTCGGAGCGCTGCACGCCCACTACAACAATTCGTTCCTGGATTCAGGTGTCAAGGTGGACTCGGTCGGACCCACGGTCGGGCACCAGTTGGAGAAGCAGGCGGCCCTGGCTACGCTCTATTCACTGCTGGGAATGCTGGTGTATCTCTGGTTCCGTTTTCAGCTGATTTACGGCGTGGCAGCCGTGGTGGCATGCTTCCACGACACGTTGATTACGGTAGGCTTCTTCGCCCTCACAGGGCAGGAGATCAGCCTGACGGTGATCGCAGCGATCCTCACGCTGGTGGGCTATTCCATGAACGACACCATCGTCGTATTCGACCGCATTCGCGAAAATCTGCGATTGAGCCGGCGGGAGTCGCTGCCCGATGTGGTCAATCGCAGCATCAATCAGACGCTGAGCCGGACCGTGCTTACCTCGGGGCTGACGTTCCTGACGGTTTTGTCGCTGTTTGTCTTTGGCGGGCCAGTGCTGCGGGGCTTCTCGTTTGCGCTGGTGGTGGGCATTCTGATCGGCACGTATTCGTCAATTGCGATCGCGGCGCCGATGCTGGTTGCGTATCAACAATGGCGTACGAGCAAGGGGAAGGCTGTCGTTTTGCCGGCCGCGAAACGGGCCCGCATCTAGCAATTTTCGCGCCACGCCGCCATCAGGTTTGAAACACCCTTTGCATGATTGAGCGATGTTCTGGTATAGGTTGGAGCACGCTGCTGGGAGCAGCTTAGGCGTCCGGGAACATTCAGCGTTTCCGCGGTGTCTAAAAAGAGGTAACCAAACCCGACTCGAGGCTGGCCCATGTTTGAAGACTCCACATTTGAATCCGCCGGCAAGATCAAGAGCAAAAGCAAGTACTGGATGATCGCCACGTTTGTCGTGAACGGCTCCATACTTCTTCTGCTGATCCTGATCCCGCTGATCTATCCTGAGGCGCTCCCGAAGGCGATGATGCAAACGCTTCTGGTTGCCCCGCCGCCGCCGCCGCCACCGCCTCCGCCGCCGCCTCCGGCCGCGCCCGTGCATGTCGTTCACGTGCAGTCGGAGATGATGAACAACCAACTCGTTGCGCCGACCAAGATTCCCAAGGACATTAAAAACGTCGCCGAGAAGGAAGCCCCGCCCTCGAATAACTTCGGCGTAGCCGGTATGGAAGGGTTGAGCGGCAGCCAGGGTGGCGTTATTGGCGGCCTGTTCGCAAACAACAATGCACCGAAGGTCAAGGCCGAGGCGCCGAAGAAGGTGAACATTTCGGCGGGCGTCGCCCAGGGCATGCTTCTGCAGAAAACGATTCCGGTCTACCCTCCGATTGCCAAGGCAGCGCGTGTTTCCGGCACGGTGGTACTGCAGGCAACCATTTCCAAGTCTGGAACGATCGAAAACCTGCGCGTCATCGGCGGTCCAGCCATGTTGCAGCAGGCCGCGATGGACGCGGTGCGGCAGTGGCGCTATAAGCCCTATCTGCTGAACAACGACCCCGTCGAGGTAGAGACCACGGTCAATGTGATCTTCAGCCTGGGCGGATGAGAACTCCGTGGCCCTTTTACCCATCCAAGGTAAAAGGGCTTCTTTTTGGCGTGAATGCGGATGGAACAAAATCCGCATTCCCAATATGACTTCCGGAACAATTGTCGAACCGAAGCGCTCCAGCAACGCTGATGTGTCGTCAACCTGCGGCACTCAGCGGATTTACTTCGCCTGACACTCGTTTCCGAGAGCGCCCTGAAACCGCAACAAAGCCGTAGTTCACAAGAAAACTCCTTAGGAGGAACGATTCAGTGATTCTCGCTCAGCTCGCACACTTTGCTTCGCACACGGTCAGCAGCGTGGCCTTTTTCCAGGAAGAGGGCGGAACAGTCAGCTTCAGCCCTATGGGTTTGTGGCAGCACATGGGCTGGTTGGC
This sequence comes from uncultured Acidobacteriota bacterium, assembly GCA_963744185.1. Taxonomy (GTDB): domain Bacteria; phylum Acidobacteriota; class Terriglobia; order Terriglobales; family Acidobacteriaceae; genus Telmatobacter. The sequence continues at coordinate 71,214 of CAVUSR010000012.1, forward strand.
CCGTGCGGTAGCCATTATCCTGTTCATCGAGTCGATCTGGTCGCTTGCCGTAATGATCGACCGCTACCTGTACTTCTCCGCCGCCCGCAAGCAGTCGCGCGAATTCGCTCCCAAGGTTGCCGGCGCCCTGAAGGACAGTAAGCTTGAGGAAGCCATCAAGATCGCTGACCGCAACAAGAAGTCGCACCTGGCGGAAGTGGTGACCGCAGGTCTGCAGGAGTTCCGGGTTTCCTCCGGTCTGGCGACTGAAGAGACAATCGAGAGCTCGCAACGCGCCCTGGAACGTGCCGAAGCGATTGTGCATGCCAAGTTGAAGAGAGGCCTGAGTGTGCTGGCTACCATTGGCTCAACGGCTCCCTTCGTCGGCCTGTTCGGCACCGTCGTCGGCATTCTGAACGCCTTCCAGCAGATCGCAACGCAAAAGACCTCGGGCATCGGCGCGGTGGCCGGTGGTATTTCTGAGGCGTTGGTAACCACTGCGTTCGGTCTTCTCGTGGCTATCCCTGCCGTTATGGCGTTCAACTACTTCACCGGTCGCGTCGAGGCCTTCGATGTCGAAATGGACAATTCCTCGAGCGAGTTGATCGACTACTTCATCAAGCAGAGCCACAAACGCTAGGCAAGGGCGATCTTGAGCGGGATATTTCGGAGGGCGGGGGCGATGCTTCTCTCCCGCCCGCCGGTTTCCAACAGGATTCCGTGGAAGTGAAATCCAAGTGATTCCGGGTGCTGTCCGGAAGAGAAAAATCTAGGCATGGAGCACCACAATGGGAATTGCAGTTCGTAACGAGGGCGCCAAGGTCAGCTCCAACATCAATGTGACACCGATGGTGGACGTGATGCTGGTGCTGCTGATCATCTTCATGGTCATCACGCCCATGCTCCAGAATAAAGTGTCGGTGGATATGGCCAAGGTGGATAATCCCACGTCGATGCCGGACGCCGACAAGGAAGATGCCATCGTCGTCGCAATTACGCGCGACGGGGGCGTGTTCCTGGGGCAGGACAAGATCGCGGTCAGCGAGCTTGGCGCGCGTGTTCGCGACAAGATTGCCGACAAGCCGGGCAAAACCATCTTCGTTCGCGCCGATGCACGCGCACAGTTCCGAGCCGTGGAAGACGCGATCGATGCGGTGCGCACAGCGGGCGTGGATGAAGTTGGCTTATTGACGCAGAAGCGCGAACCCGGCGGACCAGCGGGCGGCGAATAGCTCTGCACTGTCGTTCTTAACGATTTTGAGGAACCGAGGAGTTTGAAGCCATGGCAATGTCAATGGGGGGCGGGGGTGCTTACTCGTCCGACATCAATGTGACGCCCATGATCGACGTTCTGCTGGTGCTGCTGATCATCTTCATGGTCATTGTGCCGGTGACGCCGAAGGGGCTGGATGCGCTTGTGCCGCAGCCACCGAAGAATCCTACCCAGACCCAGCCCAACGACCGCACCATTGTGGTGCAGGTCGAAGGCAAGGCGGGGACGCCGCTGACCTACAAGATCAACGAGACACCTGTTGAGAAGCGGGATCTGCTGGCCAAGCTCACCGATATTTACTCCAACCGCGCCGAGCGCGTGATGTTCGTCAAGGGCGCCGATGATGTGAACTTTGCTGCCATTGCAGATGTGATTGATATTGCTCACTCGGCAAACGTAGATCACATCGGAATCATGACACCGAAGATCATGGCCGGCCAGTAATCCGCTGGCCGCTCCGGAGCAGTTTCCCCGCACGGGAGAAGGGGACGACTTGTGCCAAGTCGGTGGGTGACGCAGCCGGGAGCCGTCCCGCGTCGGAGATCAATATGACTCCGATGATCGACGTTCCGCTGGTTTTGCTCATTGTCCTCACGGTGATCGTTCCTGCTAGTTCGGGTGGGGAGAAGGTTCTGGAGCCGAAGCCGGCGCGACAGGGGCATCCCTCTCGACCGGATGCAGTGGTTCCGGAAGTTCCGAGAGGCGCAGGGGATGAGGCGACCTTTGGGATTAACCGGCAAAACCTATCCCGGGCTGAATTGCCGGTGCGACTTGGAGCGATCTACGCCAATCACGTGCAGCACCTGCTTCTTGTCAGGGACGAACACCGATTGATCTTCAGGGAGATTGCGGAAGTAATCGACATTAGCCACTCCACCGGAGGGGGGCGTGTTGGTCTTGTGACGCCGAGGAAGACGGCGGGCTTGTAGCGTTACGACCGGCGGCTCGCCAGCGGGACTCACTCCGGCAAACTTCGACCTTGTAGGTGTCGCGAACAGGAGTACAATTCTTTTTCGTCCCGGTTTTCGGAAACTCCCGCCGGAGCCGACTTTTATCAAAGATCCAGGCGCGCACTGAACAAGGCTCGCCCTGAAGGAGAAGGACAAGGACATGAATCAACCCGCACGAATTTCGGCGCTCGCGCTTGCCCTGGGCTGCTTGGTGCTTTCCATGAGCGGGTGCAACCGCCTCGCAGCCCGTGACCAGTTGAACAAGGGAGTGGACGCATACAAGGCGGCCCGGTACGAAGAAGCCATTGGACACTTCCAGAAGGCGACGGAGTTGGACCCGAGCCTTCCCATGGCGAAGAGTTATCTGGCGACTGCCTTGGCACAGAACATCGTTCCAGGCCTGGACACGCCGGATAATCTGAAGAATGCGCAGCAGGCCATCAGCATCTTCCAGGAAGTTCTGGCGAAGGATCCCAACGATGTGAACAGCCTCAAGCAGATCGCTGCCATTTACTTCAGCGTGAACAAGCTGAATGATGCCAAGGACTGGCAGAAGAAGGTGCTTGCGGTCGATCCGAAGGATCCAGAAGCAGCCTATACAATTGGCGTGATCGACTGGACCCTGGCCCATAAGAACGCCCTTAAGGAGCTAGTTCCCGCCGGCTTGAACGATGACGGCGAAGGGAATCTGAAGGCGCCCAAAAAGGTTTTGCAGCAGATCGCCGACGATAATGGGGCGATCGTTGACGAAGGGCTGAAGTACCTCAATCAGGCAGTGCAGAATCGCTCGAACTACGACGATGCCATGACCTACCTGAACCTGATCTACCGACGCAAGGCCGACGTGGATTTCAAAGATCCCGCCGCTGTGAAAGAGGACGTCTCTGAGGCAAAGGACTGGACCGCGAAGGCGATGGGTACGCGCAAGCAGAACGAAGAGAAGAAAGAAAAGGGCCCTGGCGGCATCACCATGGATTCGAGCGGGAACCTCAAGTAATTCTAATTCTGACCGAATAACGAGGACGGCCTCCGCTTAGGCGGAGGCCGTCCTCGTTACGAGACGCTTCCGGATAGAGTCGAAGAATAAGATCGGCATCACCCCAAATACGCGCGTTGCTTCATCTGCTGATGTCAGTCGATAAGCCGTGGAGATCAAGCCAGAAGGCTCTGCAGTCCCCGTGGGCGACATGCGATGAGTTACATCGTTTGGTGGAAAACTCCGCTTCCAACAAAATCTGTTTGCGTCTGAGAGAATGCGGTCATTTCCCTGCGGCGTCTACTCGAGACGCGGTCGCAGTTACTGGGCCCCCTGCCGTAAGATCTGCTCGGCATAGTAATTGCGGATCTTGGCATTGTCGTGAAGCATTTCGTAGTACGCGGTTTTGAGCAACTGCGCGTGGCTTTCGCGGAGATTCGACCGGATGGCCTGTTGCACGCGGGGATCGTTGATCTCGCGCTGACCGGCGGCTTCGTGGCCTAGCAGTTTGTAGATGGCAAGACCGAGAAACTTCCTGCCTGGAGCTGAAGTATCGTATGCGGGAATAATATCGGTGACCTGGCCCGGCTTCAACTTCACGATCGCGTTGTAGACTTCGGTATCTGAGTGCAGCTGTGACTCGGCCACGAATCCCATGTCGCCGCCGTTGGGAGCGAAGGTGGCATTCTCTGAAAACTGTGCCGCCAGCGTTCCGAAGTCGTCGCCGCTTTGCAGGCGATTGTGAATGTTTTCGATTTCCTTGCGAGCCTCCGCCTCATTCGGGATTCGCCGTGCCTGAGGATTTCCTGCCTGCTGGGGAGGCGCACCAGTGACCACGATCTGAGCGATATGGTACTGCGGCTCGATATAGTTGAATTCCGACTTGTGGGTGTTGTAGTAGTTCGTGATTTCGGCATCGGTGATGTTGATCTTCGACTCAATTTCCTTATTCAAAAGCTTTGTGGTGGTAAGGGCCCGCCGAATCTGCCTCTTCAGGTCATCGAGCGTCTGTCCCCGTGCCTTCAGCTGGCTTTCAAATTCCTCTTGTGTCGACAATGCCTTGATCTCGGTGAGCTTGGCGTTGACGTCCTCGTCGCTCGCCACCAGGTTGAGCTTCGCCGCGCGTTGCTGCAGAATTTCGTCGTCAATCATGCCGCGGAGCAGACTGAGCCGTTGAATGTCCGATACCTGGGGAGACGGAGATGTTTCGGGAGTGTCGCCAAGGCTGGCCTTGTAGTACTTCTCCAGGTCAGCCCGCATGATTTCCTTGTCGTTGACAGTTGCGACGACGTCGGCTCCCGGGGGGCGATGGCACCCGGCGACGGCTAGAAGCAGAACCCCGGCACCCAAGACGCTTAGGGCGGAACGGCGCGCCCCAAAAAACGATTCAACCTGCAACCTGATCTCTCCTCAGAAACCTAAAGGTTTCCGGCACTACAGGATAACTCTCCGGCACGGCGCGGCGACTGGAATCACCGTCGCCTGTTTTTCCGAAGAAATGGAATTCTTCCGCACCGCCGAACTTTCTACTGGCCGGATGGTTTGGAAGGGGCTGGCGGGGCGGGCTCGGAAGGAGGCGGCTCTTCACCGGCAGCCCGTAAAGCGCGGTCGATTACGTTCCAGAGCTGCTGTTCCGGTACAAAGCCCTCGATCCTCTCGCCTTCTACGAAGATGGCCGGCGTGCCGTTGACGCCCAGCGTGTCCGCCTCGTGTGCGGAAGCTTTGACCTGGCTCTCGTCCTGCTTGGTGATGCAGGCGTCAAGTTTTGTGCTATCCAGCCTGGCGATGGTCGCCTCCTGACGGGCGATGCGATCCAAAGCTGCGAAACTCTTGGTTACATCGCGATCCTGGCCGTTGATCTCCTGGCCATGCGAGTGCAGGTAGTCGACATAGGCCCAGTAAATAGGCGTGCTCTGCGATCCAAGGCAATTGGCGTCAATTGCTGCGCGCATCGCCCAGGGGTGCAACTCCGTCAGCGGATCGTCCTTGTAGATGAAGCGAACCTTGTCCTTGTACCGCTCCAGTGTGTCGGGAAACAGCGATTGGTGCATGCGCGCGCAGTAGGGACATTCCAGATCGTCATAATTGATGACCGTCACCTTGGCGTCCGGGTTGCCGCGGATCGGTCTACCTGCCACGTCGATGTGGAGGGCCGGATCCTTGGCGAGGTCGAAGGTCTCCAGGCGCGCCAGCTTGCTGTTGTCGGTGGTAATCAGGAAGTCGATCGTTGTATTCTTGGCGCCCTTGCCGATCGAAATCGGAAGTGTGTCGTACCCCGGAACCTGGCTCGGCCTGCGCGTACCGATCGTCAAGTTATAGTCCTGCGGCACGTTGAATTGCGATCGAACCATCACCTCGATGTGGCGCATCAGGGTAGGATCGGCGGGAGCGGTTTGGGCCTTGCAGCCCGCGGCCAGCGAAAGGGCGATCAGACCGGCCATGAAACGAAGTCGAAACAAGGTGGAATCCTCTTTGAAAAGGATACTCCAGGCGGGAGTCCTGAGAGGTAGACGCCGGTCAAGTAGAAAGGAACTAGTAAGCGGGGGGAGCCGTCGGGTCGCGAAACACCGAATTCGAGCGACGGATGTCGCCGACGGAGCCGAAGTTGGCCAGGGTAAAGCTATAGAGATACTGGGTTTCGTCACGCACCGAACCCAGCGCAAAGCGGCGATATCCGAACGTCAGACCACAGCAGTTCCAGTTGTACACCGCCTGGATGCCGCCGTACTGCAAGGCGCCGTGGACAAAGTCGTACCCGCCATTGGCAGCCAGATTGAATCCCGCGCCGCTGGGCTTGCCGATCTGCAGAAAAGGATTGATCAGCTGGCTCTGAATCAGGGAAGCCGAGCTGCCTTGTTCGTCTACGGCGTTCAGGAGTGAGTGGCCCAGCCCGAGGGTCGTATTTCCCCAGCTGTAACCCGCGAAAATGTTGTCTGCTCCAATGCGTCCCGCCCTTGGGTCGTAATCCATATCCCATTGAATACGCAGGTTTTCAACGGCGTTGAACCGTATCCGCGAGATGATCGGCGACAAGTTGCGGGGCTCGGTGAGAAATGCGATGCCGGTGAGGTCGAGGGTGCTGTCAAAGACATTGCGGCGGCCAGGAATCAGCGCACCGCCGAATTCCGGATCGAGATAGTACTTTTGCGCGATTTGCCAGCTCGCCCATTCCTGGGGATGGTCGGGACAGGTGCCGGTCTCCGTTTCCGGGCAAGACTGATCTCCGGGGTGACGGACATAAAAGCGCTGGGTTACGGAGAAGCCAACTTCGTTTGTGTCCGTGGCGATGTCGGAAGTGTCCACCAGGAGCACGTTGCGCGCGCTGCTGCCGATTCCTCCCACGAAGTGCCAGGTGAGCTCGGGTTCGATCACGTGGCGCAGCTTCCAGCCACCGAGAGAAAAATCGCGCTCAAGCGTTGGAGGGCGAAGATCGACCGCGGCTTCTCCAAAAGTGCGGCGGAGGGGATCGTGGCTGACGGCAGGAATGCCTCCCTGGGCGCCGGTAAGGTCGGGCACCTGGCTGCCGGAGTAGAAGGTTGCGCGCAACGCCGCTTCCGGAACGATGCTCCATCCGCTCCCGGCCAGGGGCAGCGACACGTGCGGGTAAAAATCGATGCGGCCGTCATTGTGGGCATGAAAGCCCGGCTCTGACCGTCCAAGGTGGCTGATGGAAGAGCCCAGACCCCAGTACGCGGGCGACGCGCCGAGGGGACGATCCAGCACGTCGTAGCGAAGACTCGGCAGACGCAGGATCCTCACCTCGTCGCCGATGGTGGAACCGGCGAAGGACTGCAGACGGGACACATCGAGTGAGGGCACTACGCCGTTGTGCGTGTGCGTGAACGAGATGTCGCTCTTCACCTCGGAGCTGACGGCCAGCCAATAGTTGTCGTTGAACACCAGCCGGTAAAGGTAGCTGGTGAGGTATTCCACGTTCCCCGCCAGGCGGTCCTCCGGCGAAAAGTCCTTGCGGCCCGAGGCCAGAATATCGGTGCCGCTTTGATTGATGAAGATCGTCTGCCCCGCCTGCGGTCCAGTGGTCTGCAGTTGGTAATAGCCGCGATCGAACAATGCATTCCATCCTGCTGTCAGATGATCGAGGCCCGCTCCGCGGTAGCGGAAGTCCCCGTTTGGCGCCCAGCCACGTTTGCTGTAGTACTCCGTGCCCAGGACCATGTCCGTGCTGCGGTTGATCACCAGGTACACCTGCTCGCGAACCGTGTATCCGCGGATCGACGAATTGCTCAGGGAAGGGATCAGGAGCCCGCTCTGCCGCCCACTCTCGTCCACGGGATGTCGCAGGTACGGCAGATAGAAGAGTGGCACGCCCAGAAACTTGAAGTAGGTGCTCTTGGTCGACGCCTGCCCGTTGGCCACTTCAATTGAGTGCGCCATGAGCTGCCAGTCCGGGTGAGGCAGGCGGCAATTGGTCATCGAGCCGTCTACGACCCGATAGCTGCCGGGACTGGTTTCAAGCAGAACCCGGGCGTGAATGATGAAGGGATTCGGCGTGGAATAGACGACGGTTCGCCCCTTGGAGCGCACGCCCATCGTCCCGGTCACATCGTAGAAGCGCGCCGTGTGCATCGCGAGATGAATGTCGCCGTGCGAGGCGGTGATGTCAATGTCCTCCGGTCCCCCGATGACACGCAGATTTCCCTCGGCTTCCACGTCGCCCGTCTCGCGATTCCAGATCACCTTGTCGGCGCGAAAGACGTAATCGCGATAGTGAAAGTCCTCGACGCCCTCCAGGGTTACAGTGTTCGCGACCCAATGCTGCCGATCCGCTTTGTAGGTTACGGGCAGTCCGTCAGAAGGCGCCGGCTCGGGTTGTGCCACAGGCAGCGCTTCCTGTCCGGGATCATCGGGCAGAACATCAGCTTGCGATTGTTTTTGGGGAATCGTTGCAGATTGCGTCGGGGGTAACCCATTGGTCAACGCCTGCCCTGTCGCAAAACCGTGACAGAGGACCATGATCGTGATAAACAGAAAATTGCGAGGACGCATCCGGAGAACCAAGGCCAGCATAGCAAATCACTGGCTTCAACTTTGGGATGTTGCCGCGCTGCTCTGGCTGCAGGACAACCCGCATTCGATTGCCTGCACGGATCACTCGGTCCGGGCGATGCCTGCGATTTTCTTCCGCGCACTCCTAACCTCTCCCTGAAACAACGTCTGGACGCCGCACAAAGCGGGGAATCAGACCTAAAAAGGCGCCACTCGATCGAGATCGAAGCGGAGACCAAGTTGAAGGGAACTATAAGTTGAGTACACAGCCTATACAGCCAGCGTGGAAACAGGAAGTCAATCAGCGCATCGCAGCGCACAGAAACCGCAAAGGCCCCGTCGACTCGGCCAGCCGGCAGGATCAGGTCCTCAAGTCCAGCGAAAGCCGCGCCGCGGCAGCCGCAGCGCGCGTCGCGGCCCGTTATGCCAAGGCTCCAAGTTACACCCAGTTGCAGGCCGAGGAAGCCCGGGCCGCTGTCCGCGCCGCAGAGATTGCAGTGAAGGCGGCGATCGAGGCCCGTGAAGCCGCGGAATTGGCGCTGGCAGAATTACATGCAATCCCTGCGGACCAGACCATGCACGGACCGGCGATGGTCGAGAGCATCGCACGCAGAGCCAACTTGCAAGAGACTGTCGCCGAGCCTGCGTTCGCGCCGGCGCGGGAACAGGTGGCGGACGTTCGGCCCACAGACAGTGCGGCTGGTGCGCCGGCCGATCGCCCATCGGTGGTGACGCAGAAGGTTGTAGACGGAAAAAACTTCAATCTTCGCTGGGAGCCGGATCTCCCCGCTCTTGGCCGGCAGATGTTCGACTCCGCGTACGTGCAGAATCAGAGCGAGATTTCCGCAGCGGACTGGTGGACTTCCGCGGAAGTGAGCGCGACGCTGCACAGTGAACCGATTGCGGTGGAAGCTTCGGCCTCGCAGGCCAACCTGATTGAGTTTCCACGCGAGGTGGTCGCGCCGCGCAAGATGCGTCCGCGGCTGGCGGAAACAGCAGCGGGTGTCGCCGCAGACTCGGAAGGGCAGCTAAGCATCTTCGAGGTGGACCCCGGAACTATCTCCTATGAGCCGATGACCGAGGGCCGCGGCAAAGAGTCCCTCGCCGAGTTGGACGGACCGGTCTGGTCCAGCATCCAACTCGATGCTGACCCTATCCGTGAAAAGGCTACGCGTGCTGAACCTGCCGAAAAGCGCGGCCCCTACCTGGCCCCCGTCGGGCTTCGCCTGATGGCCTTGGTGATTGACGGGTCGCTGATCCTGGGAACATTTTTCGGAGCCGCCGTGTGGATCGCGTCGAAGCTTGCCCACCTTCCCTCTCCCAAGCCTGCCGAATTCCTGGCCTTTTGCGGACTGCTCCTCACCGGCTTCGCGTATCACGCGTTGTTCTTCGCGTTGGGCAAGGCGACCCCGGGCATGCGCTACGCCGGCATCGCCTTGTGTACCTTCGACGATGATGTTCCCACGCGCGACCAACTGTGGCGGAGGCTCGGCGCCATGGCTCTATCGCTGCTTCCCGTGGGCCTGGGCATGGTGTGGTCGGTGTTCGACGAGGACCATTTGAGCTGGCACGACCGCATCTCCGGCACGTACCTGCGCAAGCGTTAGCTTTCTGCTTACCAAAAACCGATTGTTCGAGTCTTTCAGAGAAACCGATCCTTTTGCCGGGATCGGTTTCTCGTTTCCGCTCGTATTCTCCAAACAGCAGGTCAGTCCAGACCAGCCGGTCCCCATTGCCGCGAGGCACTCTTACCGTGCAGGTCAAATTGGGGGTGCGCTTTGGTCAACTCGCTTGCGGATGTTCGCCACGCATTGCGTATGTTTGCAAAGAACCCCGGCTTCACCCTTGCGGTGGTCGCCGCGTTAGCTCTCGGCATTGGCGCCGACACCGCCATCTTCTCCGTGGTCGACGCGGTTCTCCTCAAGCCTCTCACCTATCCGCAGCCGGACCGCATTGTCCAGTTCCTCACCACATCGCCGGGTGGACAGGGCACGGCCGCGTCGGCGACCAAGTTCCACCTTTGGCAGGAACAGACCGGCGTCTTTCAGGACGTGGCTGCGTATGACTTCAGCGGCAAAGGGCTAAACTTGACGGGCGCCGTGCCTGAGCAGTTGCATGGGGTTCACGTCACTGAAGCTTACTTTCGTCTGTTCGGCGCACGCATGCTGCTGGGGCGCGCGTTTACGTCGCAAGAGGACCTTCCGCACGGTGGGAATGTTTTGGTCCTGAGCAACGGCCTCTGGAAACGTAAGTTTGGAGCCGATCCGCGGATTGTGGGGAAGACGATTTCGCTCAGCGGCGAGCCTTACACGGTAGTTGGCGTGACCTCATCGGACTTCGAACCCGACCCTGTGGCCGATTTGTGGATTCCGTTCCAATTCCCGCCCAACACGAGCGATCAAGCGCACTATTTCCGCGCGGCCGGGCGGTTGAAACCCGGAGTGACGCTGGAGCACGCAAAAGCCCAACTCAAGCTCGCGTACGCTGAGTTCAGGCGGCGCTATCCGGATGCCGATCCGACGAACGGCTTCAGCGCACAATTGCTGAAAGATTCAATCGTGGGCGACGTTCGCTCGTCACTGCTGGTGCTCATTGGCGCTGTGAGTTTCGTGCTCCTGATCGCGTGCGCGAACGTGGCCAATCTGCTGATGGTGCGAGCAGCGGGAAGGAAGCGGGAGTTTGCCATTCGCGCGGCCATGGGCGCAGGGCGAGGACGCATGGTGCGGCAACTGCTCACAGAGAGCGTTCTGCTGGCGCTCACCGGTGGCCTGGTGGGAATTGGCCTGGGCTTTGCAGGAGTGCGTTGGCTGCTCTCCGTGCGCCCCGGCGACATTCCGCGCATTGGAGAGGATGGCTCGGGTGTAACCATTGATTGGCGAGTGGCCGTGTTCACCATCGGAATCTCGCTGCTGACGGGAATTCTGTTTGGACTGATGCCGGCCATCAGCGCCTCCCGCCCGGACATAGCCGCCACTATGAACGCGGGCGGCGGCCGCGCAGGATTCGGGCTGCGGCAAAGCAAAGCGCGTTCCATGCTGATCGTCAGTGAAGTGGGACTGGCGCTGGTGCTGTTGGTGGCGGCCGCGCTGCTCATCCGCACCTTCATCGCCCTGCGTATGGTCGATCCGGGATTCCAGGCGCACAACGTTCTCACCATGGAGATGGCGCTCACCGGCCATCGATTCGAGAACACCGCGGGCGTAGCGCAGTTAGTCCGCGACGGGCGCGAACGCATTGCGGCTGTGCCTGGGGTCGAGGCCGTTGCCGTCACTAATTCTCTGCCCCTCGTGGGCGGTTTTGGCCTCCCGTTCATCATCGCGGGCAGACCCTTGACCGGCCCGAGTACGGGCGATGCGGAGTGGAAGGCCGTCTCGCCCGAGTACTTCAACGTCTTCCGTATTCCCATCCTTCGTGGACGCGACTTCACGGTGAACGACGGAGCCGCCGCACCGCCCGTGGTCATCATCAGCCAGGCCATGGCCAACGGCTTCTGGAAGAAGGGCGAAGATCCGCTCGGTCAACAGATCACGATCGGCAAAGGGGTGGGGCCGGAGTTCGAGGAACCCCCTCGCACCATCGTTGGCATTGTTGGCGATGTGCGCGACGGCGGGCTGGACCAGGAAGCCGCTCAGGTGATGATTGTGCCTCTTGCGCAGATGACCGACGGGCTTACCCTCCTGAACTCGAAGGTGGCTCCGCTGACGTGGGTCTCACGCACCAAGTTGGATCCGCGCCAGGTGGCAGGCGCCGTCGCCGAGCAGTTGCGCAACGCCAGCGGCGGATTTCCCGTTGCCCGGGTTCGACCCATGGATGAAGTCGTCGTGCTCTCCACCGCGCGTCAAGATTTCAATATGCTTCTGCTCTCGATATTTGGGGTCGCCGCGGTCGTCCTTGCCGCTATCGGAATCTACGGCCTCATGGCGTATAGCGTGCAGCAGCGGGTGCAGGAAATCGGAATTCGCATGGCGCTGGGCGCCGACCGCGACCGCATCCGGCGCATGGTGGTCTGGCAGGGCATGCGGCTGGCTCTTGTTGGGGTTGTGCTGGGTCTGGGCGCAGCGTTTGGACTGACGCGGCTCATCGCCGGGCTTCTCTACGGCGTCAAGAGCTGGGATCCCATGGTATTCGTGACGGTCCCCGTGGTCTTGAGCGCGGTGGCGCTTGCAGCAACATGGATGCCCGCCGTCCGCGCCTCACGCCTTGATCCCATGAGGGCCTTGCGCCTCGATTAGAAGCGCGCTTTGTCGCGCGAAACAGCTATCGGAACGAATTACCACGTCAGCGCGCGCAACGCGCTCACGCCCGCCCCGATCAAAGCAGTCTCGTCGTTGTTTTCAAGTGCCTCAAGCGAAAAGCTCTGTAGAGGGCTCATCTTGACCATGGTTTCGAGATGGGAGCGAAGCAGGTCGATCTGCAGAAAGCCCACGTTGTGGCCCGTGAAGTAAAACCGGCCGGGCCCAGCGAGATGAATAAAGGATGCGGTGGCAGCGGCCAGCGCCCGATGCCACAGATCGACAAACTCGCGGCAGCGGTCGTCCCCCTTTTGGGCGGCAGCAAAAACCTCTTCCGGTTCCCTGTCCAGGAAGCGCAGACGCATGGCGCGATAGCCCATGATCCCTTCCAGATGGCCGACGCCGCCGCATCCGCAGTAGCGCTCCTTGGGATCGAGCGTGACCGTCACATGGCCGCCCTCCCACACGCCTTCCACGTAAGGCCAGCGGCCATACCCGATACCGTTGCCGATCGTCCACACGCGGGTGAGCTTGTTGAGTTGTCCGCGCGTCGCCGCTACGCCAGCCGCAATTGCGTCCGCGTCGTTGGCGATATGCACCGGCGCCGTGATGCCTCGATCCGACAGCACCTGGCCGAGTTCCTGCCCGAGGTGCATGCCCTTGAGCTGGGTGAGATTGGGGCTGTCTTCCACTACTCCGTGCCGCACCACGCCCGGGACAGCCACGCCGATCGCTTCGACTCGGTTTCCCCCCTGGGCCGCCAGCTCCGCGATCTGCCTGGCGAGAATCTCCACGATTTCGCTGCTGGGGATGGCGGTCAGCGCGTCCACTTCCTCCGCGTCCGTGGGAAAGCGAACTGCTGTGCCAACCGGCTTGTGATCCTCCAAACGTCCGGCCACGATATGTTCGGTCATCACCACGCCGATCGCCGTTGCCATTGCGTTCCTCCTTGCCGTTCGATCGCCTCGGCCCGTCTGTTGCTGCCGGCCGGCTTTTCTCAGGCTGCTCCGCCCTGGTATCGATACAGGCGTCCAAGGCCGTTGAAGGCTGCCACTTTATAACACTCCGCCAGGGTCGGATAGTTGAATACCGTGTCGATGAAATAATCCACCGTGCCCTCCAGTGTCATCACGGCCTGACCAATGTGAACCAGTTCGCTAGCGCCCTCGCCGATGATATGAACACCCAGAACCTTGCGCGTGTCACGATGGAAGACCAGCTTGAGCCGGCCGGTGGTATCGCCGCGAATTTGGCCGCGGGCCGTCTCACGGTAGTACGCCATGCCCACTTCGTAAGGGACGTCCTCGTCGGTGAGCTGCTCTTCGGTCTTGCCGATGAAGCTGATCTCGGGGATGGTGTAGATGCCGTACGGGTAGAAGCTCGGATTCGAAGTTGTGGCATTGTCGCCGAACGCCCGATGTGCGGCAATACGTCCCTGCTCCATCGATACCGAGGCAAGCGCGGGAAAACCCACCACGTCGCCCACCGCGAAAATGTGGGGAACCTTGGTGCAGAAGTGCTCATCCACGGGTATGCGCCCGCGCGCGTCGGCTTCAATTCCCGCCGCAGCCAGGTTCAAATCGTCGACCGCGCCCTGGCGTCCCACGGCATAGAGCAGGGCATCGCCGGAGATGCGTTTCTTGCTTTCGAGATTCGCGACCACCGTGCCGCCGTCGGGAAGCTCTTCAACACTTTGCACCTCTTCCCCCAGTCGCAGTGTGACTCGGCTGTCGCGCAAGTGATAGCTGAGCGCCTCCACAATCTCCTGGTCGGCAAACTCCAGCAGCTTGTTGCGCTTTTCGATAATGGTGACCCGCACGCCGAGAATCGCGAACATGCAGGCGTATTCCACGCCGATGACGCCCCCGCCGACGACGATGAGCGAACGCGGCAACGTGGGTAGCTCCAGAACCTGGTCGCTGTTGATGATGGTGCGTCCATTGATGGGAACCTTGGGCGAGACCGACGGCTTGGTGCCGACCGCAATGATCGTGTGATCGGACTCAAGGGTCGACTCGCCGGACGGCCCTTCGACGCGAATGTGAGTCGGATCGAGGAAATGCGCGACGCCGTGGACAATGTCGATCCCGTTCCGCGAGAGCTGCGCCTCGGTCACGTCCACTTCGGTCTTGATCACCGCCTGCACCCGGAATGCCAGGTCGGCCATGGTGATCTTTTCCTTCACCCGGTAGTTAATGCCGTAAACGTTGCGGTAGTTGTACCCGGAGAGATGCAGCACTGCCTCGCGCATGGTCTTGGAGGGAATGGTGCCGGTGTTGATGCACACGCCACCTACGACGGCCCGCGATTCCACCACGGCGACACGTTTCTTCATCTTGGACGCGGCAACGGCGGCGCGCTGTCCGGAAGGTCCGGAGCCGATGACGGTGAGGTCGTATCTGACAGCGCTCATGCGAATCTCCCCCCAAAACGAGCGATCAGCTTTGCCCGCGGCGCACCCGGCCGGGAACCGGTAAGGTCCACATCCGGAGGCTACCATAGCCCCCTGAAGGGCCGGTGCGCGCCGCCGTCCGCGCGTGTGAAATTCCGATGGAAAGCCGCTCCACATCGATGCCCGTCTCACCATGCAACTTGCGGCGACCTGGGCAACTCGATATCCTTGCCCCGCTCGCCTCGTCACGTCTTACCAGGGAAGAAGAGGGTTCCGATGCCTGCGTACGCATTCCCTTTCTCGCGGTCCGCTTTGCGTGTCCTGCTTTTTTTGATTGCGCACGCCACGCTGCTTGCCGCTCAAGCCGCGCCGGCGATCCCGCCCGCCGCGAGTGCGCCGGTTCATCTCACCGCGGCCGAAGATCGCGAGCGCATGCTGGGCCTGCTGGGCATCAAGGATTCGGCGATGCGCGAGCTTGCTTCCACCGACGCCAAGAGCCCGAATGCCACCAACTACGACGAATCCAAGGCCAACGTCTATCCCGATCTGCCCGACCCGCTGGCGCTGAAAAACGGCAAGCATGTCTCCAGCGCGGATGCGTGGTGGTCCGAGCGCCGACCCGAAATTGTGGCCGACTTTGAACGCGAAATCCTCGGCCGCGCGCCCAAGAATCTTCCCTCCGTCGAATGGGCCGTGATCAGTATTACGCCGGAGAAGTACGGCGCGGTGGACGCCATCACCAAACGCCTCGTGGGCCACGTCGACAACTCTTCCTATCCGCAGCTCTCCGTTCGCATCGATCTTCTCCTTACGGTCCCCGCCAAAGCTCCCGGACCCGTTCCCGTCATTCTTGAGATGGCATTTGCAAAGGATTTTCAGGCGGCTCTCTCGCGTCCTCTTCCACCGGAGCCCGATCCCGCCCTTCCCGGCCATTGGGACGTAGACGGCCGCGCAGTGCTTGCCCGCGGTTGGGGATTCGCGGTGTTGAGCCCCACCAGCTACCAGGCCG
This sequence comes from uncultured Acidobacteriota bacterium, assembly GCA_963744185.1. Classification (GTDB taxonomy): domain Bacteria; phylum Acidobacteriota; class Terriglobia; order Terriglobales; family Acidobacteriaceae; genus Telmatobacter. The sequence continues at coordinate 87,032 of CAVUSR010000012.1, forward strand.
ACGATGGAGCAGGCCTGACGGAAGGCATTATCGGCCTGATGAACAAGGGACAGCCGCGCAAGCTCGATGACTGGGGCGGACTGCGCGCATGGGCGTGGGGCGCGAGCCGTGCCCTCGACTACCTCGCCACCGACCCGGCCGTCGATGCCAGGCAAGTAGGTATCGAGGGGCATTCGCGATTTGGCAAGGCCGCCCTCGTCACCATGGCCTACGATCCGCGTTTCGCCATCTGCTACTCCAGCTCTTCCGGCGAAGGCGGCGCCAAGCTGTATCGACACATCTTCGGCGAGCAGATGCCTCATCTTGCGTCCGCGTCCCTCTATCAATGGTTCGACGGGAATTTCCTTCGCTATGGAGGCCCACTCACCCCCAAAGACCTTCCAGTGGACGCGCACGAACTCATCGCGCTCGCCGCTCCGCGGCCGGTGTTCATTGGCGGCGGGTCCACCACAGGCGACGGATACGCAAATCCCCACGGCGACGCGTGGGCCGATCCCAAGGGAATGTTCCTCGCCGAGGTGGCCGCCGGCCCGGTGTACCGGTTGCTGGGGGCAAAAGACCTGGGAACCGCTGAGTTTCCGCCCCTCGGAACGGCGATCGACAGCGGAGATCTTGCCTTCCGTCAGCATCAGTTCGGCCACACCCCTGCACCCAACTGGCCGGCTTTTCTCGACTTCGCCGCCCACTACCTGCACGCGCCCTCTTCTCCTCCGGTCCTCGCGCAAGGAGCAGCCGGGCGTTAGAGCAGCTTCGACATCACGATGCAGTGGCACTCTTGCCCGCCCGCGATGGGGTGGGGATAGACGAACTCTTCCGTGCCCGTCTCCACAAACCCGAGCTTGCGATAAAGCGGCGGCAACTCCGGCCGTAACTGAGCACCGTGATATCCAGCGCGGTGAACCCCTGCCTGCGGAGATGATCTTCTGCCGCCGCCATCATCTGTGCGCCGATGCCCGATCGCTGCCGTGCCGGATCGACGGCGAGCATTCCCGCGTATCCGCGATCTCCGCGCAACTCCACATAGATGGATGCCGCCAGCCGGCCCTCCCGGTCTTCGGCGAGCAGGATCGTGCCCTTCCTCATGGCAGCCGACAACCTCTCCGGATCCGTTCGCGGTCCTTGAAGAAACGTCTCCACCGCAAACGCGGCGTTGATCAGGGGAATCAGGCGATCAGCGTCGGCCGGCGTTGCGGACCGGATGTGCAGGGAAATGGGTTCGGCGGCCATGGTGAATTCAGAATATCGCCCGGTCTCACGCAAATGTCGCCTCCCAAATCCTGCACGCTCTCGCTTGCTTCCTCAAGCAGGAACAATCCCGTGCCGCTTCAGGACTTCCATGATGTCGGCGTGCGCCAGGTACACGAGAATCCGGAACGGCTCATCCCCGGCATCGACGAGATGTGTGGACTCAACCACGATCGGCAGGCGCTCAACGCCCGGCCGCTCAAATGTCAGGCGCCACTGAGTGCGGACCGACACGTATCGCGTATCGAGCCAGTTTTCCTGGAGCCCGATCAGTTCCGTGGCGCGGCATCCCATGTTTGCGAAGACTTTGTAGCGCTTCGGCAGAGCCAGTGCGAAGTCGGCGGCCCGCACCGGTTGCGCGCCCTGCGGTCCTCCAGCCAGAAACACCTCTGCGTAGCAAGCGATGATGCCGGGGATATTTTCCGTGTCGGTGTGCTGCGCATAGGCGGCGAAAAAGCGTTCGATTGGCGTCTTGATGTTCTCCATGGCGTTCCTCCAGGCTGGTGTTCAGTGGGCCTGCGGCGTATTGTCATCTTCAGAGCCCGCAGGCACTTTAGTATTATATCAACAATTAGCCCAAAAGTCAAATGAAATGAGCGGTTTGCGGAAGCGAGGCCAGCGATGGTGGAGGATCTGAACCGAAACGAGATTCTGCGATTGCTCGACGAAGGCATGAATCAGCTTCAAGCCTCTCTGGCTGGCGTAGACCCAGACTTAGCCGTGCGCAAGCTCGAGCCGCAGCAATGGTCCATCGTCGATTGCGTGGAGCATCTGGCCGCTTCGGAGGCTGTCTTGCTTGGGCTACTGCGGGTTGCGATCCCTTGTAGTGAGTCGCACGAAGATCGCACCCGCGAGGCGAAGTTTCAGGCCCTGGCGCTCAATCGCGAGCGCCGCATCGAGGCGCCGGACTTGGTAAAGCCACCGGGTGTCTGCGGCAGCCTCGCCCAGGCTCTCCAGGGTTTTCAAGCGGTTCGGCGCGAGACCGTGGAATTCGTCGCGCAGTTTCCTGGCGACCTTCGCTGGTCGCTCGCGCAACACCCCATGATCACGCGTCCCGTCAACTGCTACGAGATGCTGCTCCTGATCGCTCTCCACCCCAGGCGCCATGCGCAGCAGATTGCGCAGACGCGCGCGCTGGCTGCCGCGGATCGGGCAAAGTGACCCGTCCCCTGACCACTGAGTTAGCGAACAAAAAAGCGATGCAGCCGTGGCGTTGGTACTTCAGAAAGGGGGGTGAGATCGGTCATTCCCAAGGGGGCCGGCAAACTGGGTCATTGTCAAAGTCTCGACGGGCCAATATTCTGGTGCCCATTCTTCCCGAGCCCCGGGTCGTCAGTCTTTCGCACAATTGCAATCTATTTCCGGCCCAGAAGGTACTCATGCGCACACCGCGGATAATCGCCGTTTTTGTGATCGCAACGCTCGGCGCAGCTATGGGTAGAGCGCAGTCTGCGCCAGCAATCCCACGCAGCGACGTCCCTGCGCCCGTGTCTGTGTACGATCTCGAACGGAAGGCCACGAAGGCCTACGATGACAAGCACTACGGCGAGTCGGTGAAGTTGTTCGACGAGGCGTTCTCCCGAGGTTTGAATCGCAACGACGATGCCTACAACGCAGCCTGTTCCGCCGCGCTATCCGGCGATCGTGTCAAGGCGATCAAGTACCTGCAAACGGCCGTGCGGCTTGGCTTTCACGATCCGGGCCATATCAACGCCGACACCGATCTTGAATCGGTTCGCGACGACCCGAGTTTACCGGACGTGATTAGAACGGCCGCCATCAATGATGACAAATACCGTCAAGAGCACGGCGATCCGGACCGAGCCAGGATTGTCACGAGCGATATCGACTTATTCTGGACGGCATACGATCATTCCAAAGCCGCTTCGGATCGAACTGCAGTTTTTGAACGCGAGTACTTCGCTCCTGGAAGCCCGGGATTGCAGGATTTCATCTTCGCCCGCATTCATTCGGCCTCGGATCTTGCCAGGACAATCGACAAGGCCCCAAAGTACTATGAGGCTCTACGGCCCGCGTCGATGCGAATCAAGGAGATGGTGCCGAGAATCCGAGCCTCATTCCAACAGTTGAAGGCGCTCTATGAGCCCGCCACCTTCCCGGACGTTTACTTCCTGATCGGCCGCATGAATTCAGCCGGCACCACCGGCACAAGCGGATTGCTCATTGGGGCGGATATGTTCGGGCGGCAGCCCGGCGTTTCGTTGGATGAGTTGAGCGAGTGGCATCGGACAGTGGTGGAGTCGGTCGATAAAATTCCACCTACGGTCGCGCACGAACTCATCCACTATCAGCAACATGCGGAAGGGAAGACCCTTTTGACGCAGGCCCTCGTCGAAGGAAGTGCGGACTTTATTGGAGAGATGATCTCGACCGCAAACATCAATCAGCCGATCAATGAATACGGGATGAAACACGAGGCGGAACTCTGGGCCGATTTCGAGAAGGAAATGAATGGGGAGGACACATCGCATTGGCTCTACCAGGGCAAGGCTGAAAACGGCCGCCCGGCTGATCTGGCGTATTTCATCGGATACCGCATTTCGCAGGCTTATTACGAAAAAGCTCGCGACAAGAGGAAGGCACTCGGCGACATCCTGAACTTCAAGGACGCCGCGGCACTTTTGCGCGGGAGCGGCTACGCGGAGCGATTCAAGACGGACCGCTGAACCGCCCTCCCCCCCTCCGATGGTGCACCAAAGCTGGTGCAAAACGACAAGGAGCGCATGATTGTGGTGGTTTTGTTGCGCGATGTTGCCGAGTTACAACTCGAGGACGGACCGCGCATTGACGCCCGCGCCGGGCGGTTTTAGGCTCACAGTATGGAATTCAAAGTAAGCGATCTGGAGCGGGACCCGATTGATTTCGACCTCCAGTTCAAGCCTGGAGTCATCGATTTCGGCGACGAAGCCGAGCAGAAAGGCCCTCTGGCCAGCGAAGGCCGGGCAGAGGTGCTGCACGAGCACCGCGGCCCTAAAGAGATCGTGGCAGACATCCGGCTGAAGGGAAGCTTCGACGGCCAGTTCGAGATCCCCTGCGCCCGGTGCGTGGAACCGGTGGCTACCCGCCTCGACGGAGATTTCGACCTGCTTTTCCGCCCGGTGGGAGCCGATGCGGACGCGCCGGAGCGGTCCATAACAGCGCCTGAAACGGAAATCGGGTATTATCAAAAGGACAGTCTGTTGCTTGAAGATGTGCTGCGGGAGCAGGTTCTTTTGTCTCTGCCGGTCAGAACGCTATGCAAGCCCGACTGCAAGGGACTTTGCCCGCGCTGCGGCCAGAACCGCAACAGCCAGGAATGCTCCTGCGATGAGGGTCCGAGCGACCCCCGCTGGGAAGCTCTGGCCGGACTCCGCAGCCGGATAAAGACCGAAAAGTAATCCCATAAGATTGAGGGTGTTGCGCACACGCCAGGGGGCAGGCGAAGGCCAGTTGCGGACGTGAGCACTGCCGGGTAGAGCGAAGACACCGAAAGGAATTGCACCATGCCGAATCCGAAACGGCGCCACTCCACGCGCCGCACTGCCCTACGCCGCTCCCACGACTTTTTGACCGCCACCGGTGTCTCCGAGTGCCCCAACTGCCACGAGAAGAAGCTGCCCCACCGCGCCTGCGCCAAGTGCGGCGAGTACAAGGGCCGCGCGGTACTCGAAGTGAAGGAAGCCAAGTAGTTCTCGCGAGAGAGCGACACATGCTCATCGATATTGCGCTGGATGCATTCGGCAGCGACAAGGCCCCCGAACCTGAGATTCGGGGCGCTATCCTCGCCTGCCGCGCCCTTCCGGTACGGGTCCATCTCATCGGGCCGGAGACGGAGTTGCGCGATCTGCTCGACGAGCATCTCGAGAACGAGGACCTGCCCATCGTCATCCATCATGCCTCCGAGCGCATCGGCATGGACGAGAAGGCTGCTCACGCGGTCCGGACCAAAAAAGACAGTTCCATGCGGGTGGGACTCAAACTGGTCCGCGAGCGCAAGTGCGCCGGCTTTGTGACGGCCGGGAACACCGGCGCGGCCATGGCCACGGCGAAGATGGTGCTGGGCGCATTGCCTGGCGTCGACCGTCCGGCTCTGGCGACTCCCATGCCCACCTCCACGGGCAATCCCTGCGTACTGCTGGACGTAGGCGCCAACGTAGACTGCAAGGCGCACAACCTGGAGCAGTTCGCGGTAATGGGCGAGATGTACGCCCGCGGCGTGCTCAAGGTGCGGGAACCGCGCGTCGGCTTGCTCTCGATCGGCGAGGAAGAGACCAAGGGCAACGACCTCACGCGCGAAGCTACCCCGCTGCTTAAATCTCTCCCCATCCGATTCATCGGCAACGTGGAAGGCCGGGACATCTTCAACGGCCACGCCGACGTGATCGTCTGCGACGGTTTTGTGGGCAACGTGGCGCTCAAGACCAGCGAGGGCATCGGCCGCTTTGTGCGCGACGTGCTGCGCGAGTCGCTCACCCGCACGGTAACAGCCAAGGTGGGGGCGCTGCTTTCCCGCCAGGCCTTCAACGAGTTCCGCCGGCGCCTGGACTACACCGAATACGGTGGCGCGCCCCTCCTGGGGGTGCGCGGCGTGTGCATCATCGGCCACGGGTCTTCAAACGACAACGCCATCTACAACGGCATTCGCGTGGCCTACGAGTTTGCCAAGGCCGGAACCAACGAGTTGATCGAGCAGGAGTTCGCGGGCCGGCCACAGGGGCACCGCGCCGCTTCCGGCACCGATCCCGACGCCATCATCAATTAATCACTCGCCATGCCTGCCAGTCGCGTTCCCCTTGGCTTCGTCTCCGCCTTTGCCTCCCTGCATGCGCAGCTGGCTTGTCCCGTCTGCTACGGCGAACTGCGCATGGACGCAGATCGCTTGATCTGCACGCTTTGTGGCGTGGTCTATCCCATTGTGGATGGAATTCCAATCCTGACGACAGTGGTCAGTGATCGGTGATCAGTGGTCAGTGAACAACGCTCCTACGTCGTCGCCGGCCGCGCGGTTTCCGTGGACGCAAATGCGGCAACGCCTCTGCACGGAACGCCCTTGAATTCGACTGTGACTACGGTGATGTCATCCTGCTGCCCGAATTCCTCGGCCGCCCGCGCGATGGCTTCCGCGGAGAGGCGGCTCAGTGCGCGGGTGCGCTCAAAGCCGAACAGTTCCCCGGACTTCGATTGCGCCTCTACAACGCCATCGGAGACGAAGGTTAGCCGATCGCCTGCAGCCAGCAGCATCTTGAAAGGCTCATAACGAGCGCCGCTCACAAGACCCAGCGGCAAGGAGCCGAGCGCGTCAATCTCCTCGCCATTCACATAAGGCGGCAGGTGCCCGGCGTTGGCTATGGTGAGGACTCCCTCGCCGTTCAAGTGCGCGGCCAGGCAGGTTACGAAGCCGCCGTGGGAGCGGCCGATCATGCGGTCATTCAGGGACGCCAGCAGGATGGCGGGATCGACACCATGGCTGGCTTCGGCCCGGATGGCGCCCACCAGCACGGAAACGATCATGGCCGCCGGCAGGCCTTTCCCACTTACATCTCCCACCACGATCAACATGCCGCCCTGGCCGTCGGCGATCTGCTGGAAGAAATCGCCACCCACCTGGTCGGCGGGGCGGTAGATGCTCTCCACGTGAAAGCCTGGGCATTGGTCCTGATCGTCGGGCAGCAGCACCTGCTGCACCTGGCGTGCGGCTTCGAACTCGCCAGCCAGGCGCTCCTCCTCTTTCCGTGCCAGGGAAAAGCGCCGGATGAGGAAGACCAGCAGCGCGAGCAGAAAGATGAGGTGAAGCACCGTGCCCAACTGCAGCTTGAAAGGTGGCAGGGGAAGCGACTTCTCGAAGATGCGCATGCTGGGAATATCCGTCCATCCCGCTTGCGCAAGCACGATGGCCAGGTTATCCGCAAAGTAGAATCCCAGATCGAGCACCGTGGGCAGCAGCAGAAGGCGTGCATCGAGGTTGCCGCGCACCGCGCCCCGCACCAGCGTGAACAGGATCCAAAGCATGGCGGGAAGCAGGCAGGCAATCTGAATCGAAGCCGAGGCAGCGGGCGAGGCAAGGCGCGGCCAGTAGAGCACCGAGGCCAGGGGACTGATGGCCGCGAGCACCAGGGCGATGCGGCCCAGTTTGCCGGTGGCGGTGGACAGAACCCGCGAGAAGAAGCGCACGGAGGCGCCGATCATCAGCGCGACGAGCGCGGCATCCAGCAAATCGTAGACCGGCTCCGGCATCCAGGCGAAGACCTGCTCGCCCACGTAGAGCACGTTGTCCGCTGACTGCGCCAGCAGCATGCAGGCGAACCACAGGTACTCGCGCTCCGCCGGTCGCATCAGAAAAAGGCAAAGAATCGCGATCCCCACCAGCGTGGTAATGATGCTGTAGGAATAGGCGTCGACGAACTGGACGTTGCGCTGCAGTTCGTGATGGTGCTGCTCAGAGCGGAGAAGGGCGGGGTCGCCGGCCATGTGGCCGTGCGTGAGGGGACCTCCGCCCACGTAATTGGCCCAGATTGGGGCATGCCACATGCGCAGGGCGACCTGGACCAGGCGCGCGGGACGCGCTCCGGATCCTGTCAAGGGGAACTCGTGAAAGCTGTATTCGGGAGAAGGAAGCGTTGTGGGGGCATCGGGCCCGCGACCGCCAACGAGTCTTCCATCGACGAATACCTGGTACGAACTGACGGACGGCGCGATCAGCAGCGCCATCGGCTTGTCGCCCGCCGGAAGGTTTACGGTGAAACGGTACCAGCCGAACCCTCCAAGGCCGGGATAACCCTGCTCCGACCACGGCTTGCCGCTCTCGAGCAGGGGCCACGCCGAATCGTCGAATCCCGGAGCGGCCCACTGAAAACTTCCGTTGTGCGAGGGTGAGTCGCCGGGATGGAAGCGCCAGTTGCCGTCCAGCGAGACCACGGGCTCGCGGCCTTTGTCGAGATCGAACGACTGCGCCCGTGCCGCGCCGGTGTTGATCACCATCAGGAGGGCCAGCAGGCAGCGAAATGCGAAGCGTAGGCGCATGCGGCGTTTCCCTTTAACTCAGGGGAGAAAACGTGATTCGATGCTAAATCAGTTCGGCTTGGCGTGCTGCGGAATCTGGCGCCCCGAATTGAGTGGTGGTTGCGTTTAGAGTGTTGTGCATGAGGATTTTGCGGGCGGTAGCGACTTTTGTGGCGGTGGGGATGGCGGCGTCGTGGCCAGGGACAAACGGAAACCTGACGACGGCCGTGGCGGCTGCTCAGACGGAGGAGAAGCCCGTTTCGCCCCAATTGGCGATTCTCGATACCGACATCGGCGATGACATCGACGACGCGTTCGCCCTGGCGCTGCTGCTGCGGAGTCCGGAGGTGAAACTGCTCGGCATCACCACGGCGTACGGCGACACGGCGTTGCGAGCGCGGCTGGTTTCTCGCTTTCTGGGAGCCGTGGGGCGCAGGGAAATTCCCATCGCCGCCGGAGTGCCCACGTCGCACACCAATGTGTTTACGCAGGCGGCTTACGCCAACCAGGCGCCTGTTCGGCAGGGCTCGGAGGCTCGGCAGGCCTCGCTCTTTGAGCCCGATGGCGTGAAGTTCCTGCTCGATCAGATTCGCGCCCATCCGGGTGAGATTACGCTGATCGCGATCGGACCGCTGACCAATGTGAAGGCCGCGATTGACCGCGATGCAGTGACATTCCACAAGGTGAAGCGCGTCGTGATGATGGGCGGGAGCGTGTATCGCGGCTACGGGGACGAGCATCGTCCGCCGGAGCCGGAGTGGAACATCGACCGCGATCCGGAGGCCGCGCAGGCCTTGTTTGCGTCGGGCGTGCCGATCTTCATGATGCCGCTGGATTCAACGCAAATCCACCTGGCGGCGGCCGACCGGGAGCGGATCTTCTCATTTGGATCGCCAGTTACCGATCAGCTCACGTTGCTTTACCACCAATGGGTTGCGCACACCGATAACCATGCCGCCGATCCGACCCTCTTCGACCCGGTTGCCGCGACTTATGCCATCCGCCCGGAACTCTGCCCCATGACGCCACTCCGCATTGAGGTCGACGCAAAGGGGCTTACGCGGCCGGTGGATGGGCCGCCCAATGCCCAAGTTTGCCTCAAATCGGACGAAGGGGGTTTTCTCGGGTTCCTGTTGGGCCGGGTCGCCAGCGCGGAGCCGGTCCCGGAGCGTTGATCCAGGGTGGTCTGCGCCGAATTTCGGAGTTCCTCCTGAGCCCAGGTTTCCCGGTTTGCGTCCTTTTGCCGGTTGGAACCCTCTGGTGTGCCCGCCATCACTTTCATTTCCATTGACATCGCGAGACAGTGAGACAAAAATGGCGGCGTTGATTTCGCTCCAGTTTTGAGAAGGCTCTGCGTTGAGTCTTCACCCGAAGCGAACCCGGCGGGCAAATCGACGCGCGGCGGGTCGTCTCTCTTCGGCACGCGAATCGACGAGGAGTCTGCGAACGCATCACGGAACGGGCGGGAACGCCCGGAGATGGAGGGACATGTGACCAAGTCAATGAAAATCTGTGCTGCCGGCGCCCTGGCGATGCTGGGACTGGGGCTGGTGAGCGGATGCAAATCCGCGCCCGATTTGAGCTCAGCCACTGCTTTGACGCTGATTCAAGCCGACTACGACAAGCGCCCCGCCGAGCCTGCGACCATTGCTGTTGACGAGATGGGACTGAAACAGGGCATTAATTCCAAGCTTTGGAAGCTGACCAAGGTCTATCCCAACAACCGCTGGGCTGATTACGCGCTGACCGACGATGGCAAGAAAGTGTTGAAATTGAATGGAACGGGCGAGGGCATCCAGTGGCGGCCGGAGGAGGGGAGTAAGGACTTTCACTTTTTTGTCACCACTGTGGCCGCTAACCATCTGAAAGCAAAAGATGTGGCGGACCCGCAAGACGACGTGGTGGCGAATGTGGACACCGCCAAGAGCGCCAGTTTCACGGAGGTTTACGACTGGACGGGGATCCCGGAATCGGTGCAGACCATTGCGCACAATGCCATCAACCGGTTAAGCACCAAGCGGCATGCTGATTTCGCGCTGGTGAATGGCGCCTGGACGGTGCATTCGATCAACTGATTGCCAGTCGCCAAGGCCTGGTGTGAAAATTCAAGAGCGCCTGTGCGGGTGCGTTGACCCCGCACAGGTTTCTTGTTATTGTTAAAAGGTTCCGCAAGAACATCTCTTTCCGTGTGTTTGAACGGGAGAGGATGTACGGGAAGCCCGGGCGTCAGTCAGCGCGGGTCGATCCTGAGGCCAGGCAAGGTAAAAGCCGGCCAGACATGCTCCGAAATCGCTCTCCTCTTGCGAAGGGCAGGGGCAACGTCGACCTTCCGCATTTCGATCACGGCAGTTTAAGGCCCTGAAGCGGACAGATCGCGAATATTCGCTACGGCGCTCGCGCGTTCTCCACCTTGGAGGGCTATGCGAGCCGGAACCGCGAAACGGAGTTGGCTTTCCCCGGGTTTCCCCAGGAAACGTGCAGCCACCGTCGCAGTTCTCGTCTGAGATGGGAAGAGGGCAGACGCGAAGCAGAATCCTGGGCTTCTGTGCGTGCGTTCGGCTTGTTGCCGCCGCGCCAAGAAGGAGCCGAAGGGCCTGCGCGCGGCTGTTGAACGAGATGTGCAGGTTTTCGGGTAAGGAGTTTCGGTTTGCCTACTTTTAATCAGCTTGTCCGCAAAGGGCGTACGGCCCCCCGCTACAAGACGGCTTCGCCTGCTCTGCAGGCCTCGCCCCAGCGCCGCGGCGTGTGCACCCGCGTGTACACCCAGACGCCCAAGAAGCCGAACTCGGCACTGCGCAAGGTGGCCCGCGTGCGGCTGACCAACGGGATCGAGGTGACCACCTACATTCCCGGCATTGGCCACAACCTGCAGGAGCACTCAATCGTGCTGATCCGCGGAGGCCGTGTGAAGGATCTTCCCGGCGTTCGTTATCACGTGGTGCGCGGCACGCTTGACTCGGTCGGCGTGGCCAACCGGAAGCAGAGCCGTTCGAAGTACGGAGCCAAGCGCGCCAAGGGTGGTGCAGCGGCGCCGGCGAAGGGCAAGAAGTAAAGCAGTTGTCAGTGATCAGTCGTCAGTGATCAGCAGATTCTGAACATTGACCACAAAATCTGATCACTGATTTTCGGTTCCCGGACGGAGCACGGAGTCGGGACTGGGGCAGCAGAAGCAGCGCGAAAGCGCAAGGATTTTGAGGAAATATGCCGAGAAAAGGGCACATTGCGAAGCGGGAAGTAGCGCCGGACCCGGTGTACGGATCTACGCTGGTCACCAAGTTTGTGAACTCCATGATGTGGGGCGGCAAGAAGTCGACCGCGCAGGGCATCTTCTACCAGGCGATGAAGAACCTGGAAGAGAAGGGCGGCGGCGACGACGCGCTGAAGCTGTTCAAGAAGGCTGTGGAGAACTGCAAGCCGCTGCTGGAAGTGAAGACCCGCCGTGTGGGCGGCGCCAACTACCAGGTGCCGATCGAAGTGAATCCGGACCGGCGTACATCGCTGGCCATTCGCTGGCTGATCACCTACGGACGCAACCGCGGTGAAAAGGGCATGACCGACAAGCTGTCGAATGAACTGCTGGACGCGGCCAACGGGCGCGGCGCGGCTATGAAGAAGAAGGAAGACGTCCACCGCATGGCCGAGGCCAACAAGGCGTTCGCGCATTACCGCTGGTAAGCGGCCGGCGGTCGGGCTTTCGCAGAGTTTTCTGTCCGGATTGCAAGCAGTGTCCGGGCAATGAATTGAAGAGAAATACGCAATAACCGCGGGCTCGCAAGCCCGCAAGGATGAATCAAAGTGGCTCGCACCATTCCTCTGAATCGTTGCCGGAATATCGGAATCATGGCGCACATCGACGCCGGGAAGACGACAGCGACAGAGCGCATCCTGTTCTACACGGGCATTACGCACCGCATCGGCGAAGTGCATGAAGGCACCGCGACCATGGATTACATGGAGCAGGAGCAGGAGCGCGGCATTACCATCACGTCTGCTGCCACCACGTGCATGTGGCAGAACGTGCGCATCAACATCATCGACACGCCCGGCCACGTGGACTTCACCGCCGAGGTGGAGCGGTCGCTGCGCGTGCTCGACGGCGCGGTTGCGTTGTTTGACTCGGTCAGCGGCGTGCAGCCCCAGACCGAGACCGTGTGGCGCCAGGGCGACAAGTACAAGGTTCCGCGCATTTGCTTCGTCAACAAGATGGACAAGAATGGCGCGGACTTTGAGCACGTGATCGACACCATCCGCAAGCGGCTGGGCGCGCGTCCCGTGGCGCTGCAGATTCCCATCGGCGCGGAAGCGAACTTCAAAGGCGTCATCGATCTCATCGAGATGAAGGCCATTCTGTGGCACGACGAGACCATGGGCGCCAAGTACGACGTCGAGGAGATTCCGGCTGAGCTGAAGAAGAAGGCGGAAGCCTTCCGCATGCAGTTGATTGAAGTCATCGCCGAGACCGACGATGTGCTGCTCGAGAAGTTCCTGGAAGGCGAAACGCCTTCGATCGCGGAACTCAAGGCCGGCATCCGCCAGGCGACCATCGACATGAAGGTCTTCCCAGTGATCTGCGGAAGCGCATTCAAGAACAAGGGCGTTCAGACGCTGCTCGATGCAGTCATCGATTACCTGCCGAGCCCGCTCGACAAGCCCCCGGTCGAGGGCATCAATCCTCAGCATCCAGAAAGGATTGAAGTGCGCAAGGCTGAGGACACAGAGCCGCTTTCAGCATTGGCCTTCAAGATCATCAACGATCCATTCGGCAAGCTTTGCTTTATTCGGATCTATTCGGGTTCGCTCAAAACCGGCGATACCATCGTCAATCCTCGGACCGGCAAGACTGACCGCGTGGGCCGCCTGGTGAAGATGCACGCCAACAAGCGCGAAGACATCACCGAGATTTACGCCGGCGACATTTGCGCGTGCGTGGGCCTGAAGGAATTGAAGACTGGCGACACGCTTGCATCGCCGCAGCACCCCATCGCGCTGGGGGCCATTACCTTCCCTGAGACCGTGATCTCGGTGGCCATCGAGCCGAAGACCAAGGCCGATCAGGAAAAGATGGGCATTGCGCTGTCTCGCCTGGCCGACGAGGATCCCACCTTCAAGGTGCGGACCGACGAGGAATCGGGCCAGACGATCATCAGCGGCATGGGCGAGTTGCATCTTGAGATTCTGGTCGATCGCATGAAGCGAGAGCACAAGGTCGAGGCCAATGTCGGCGAGCCCCGGGTTGCTTTCCGCGAGACGATCCGCAAGAAGGCCGAGGCCGAGGGCAAGTACATTCGCCAGACCGGCGGTTCGGGCAACTATGGGCATTGCAAGCTGCGCATCGAGCCCAACGAGCCGGGCAAGGGCTACGAGTTCATCAACGAGATCAAGAGCGGCGCGGTGCCCAAGGAATACATCAAGCCCATCGACCAGGGCGTCCAGGGCGCAATCGAGTTGGGTATCCTGGCCGGCTATCCGCTGGTGGACATCAAGGTGACCTTGTTCGACGGCAGCTATCACGATGTGGACTCGAACGAAATGGCCTTCAAGTTTGCCGGTTCGATCGCGTTCAAGGAAGCGGCGCGCAAGGCCAGCCCGGTGCTGCTGGAGCCGGTGATGGCGGTTGAAGTCACCGTTCCGGAAGAGCACATGGGCACCATCATCGGCGACATTAACTCGCGCCGCGGACGGATCGAAGGCATGGAGCATGCCGGCGGATCGCAGATTATCAAGGCGATCGTACCGCTGAAAGAGATGTTCGGCTACGTGAACGATATTCGTTCGTCCACGCAGGGCCGCGCGTCGTACTCGATGCAGTTCGCGCGCTACGAAGAGGCGCCGCGCATGATCGCTGATGAAATCATCAGCAGGGCGCAAGGGAAGTGAAACAAGCCGGTAGCTTGTAGTGGTTAGCTACGAACTACAGGCTGCGAGCTGGATTTTGGGGCTGGAGCCGGACCGCCGGCGCCCCTGGAGTGCAACGGGCAGTACGAGCTACGAAAGGGTTTCAGGACTTTTATGGCGAAGGAAAAATTTGATCGTTCGAAGCCTCACTGCAATGTGGGGACGATCGGGCACATCGATCACGGCAAGACGACGCTGACGGCGGCGATAACCAAGGTATTGCAGAAGCACAACCCGAAGAACACGTTCCGCTCGTTCGACTCGATCGACAACGCGCCGGAAGAGCGGGAGCGCGGCATCACCATTGCGACGGCGCACGTGGAGTACGAGACCAAGAACCGTCACTACGCGCACGTTGACTGCCCCGGTCACGCCGACTACATCAAGAACATGATCACGGGCGCGGCGCAGATGGACGGGGCGATTCTCGTGGTCGCGGCCACCGACGGCCCCATGCCGCAGACCAAGGAGCACGTTCTGCTGGCCCGCCAGGTAGGCGTTCCTTATATTGTCGTCTTCCTGAACAAGTGCGACGCGGTGGAGGACGAAGAACTCACCGATCTCGTCGAGATGGAAGTGCGCGAGCTGCTTTCGAAGTACCAGTTCCCCGGCGACGATGTTCCGGTGATCCGCGGCTCGGCTTTGGGGGCCTTGAACGGCGAGCCCAAGTGGGAAGCGCAGATTGACGCGCTGATGGATGCGGTGGACCAGAACGTGCCGCAGCCCAATCGCGCCATCGACCTGCCGTTCCTGATGCCGATCGAAGATATTTTCTCCATCTCCGGGCGTGGCACGGTGGTTACGGGCCGTATCGAGCGCGGCAAGGTGAAGGTGGGCGAGGAAGCGGAGATCGTGGGCTTCCGCGAGACCAGAAAGACCGTGGTCACGGGCGTGGAAATGTTCAAGAAGCAGCTGGACGAAGGCCTGGCGGGCGATAACGCGGGACTTCTGCTGCGCGGCATTCCCAAGGAAGACGTGGAGCGCGGGATGGTGCTGGCGAAGCCGGCGTCGATTACGCCGCACACCAACTTCAAGGGCGAAGTGTACGTGTTGAGTAAGGAAGAGGGCGGCCGTCACACGCCGTTCTTCAAGGGCTACCGGCCGCAGTTCTATTTCCGTACGACGGACGTGACGGGCGTGGCCGAGCTTCCGGAAGGCACGGAGATGGTGATGCCGGGCGACAACGTGCAGCTGAAGGTGGAGTTGATTACCCCGGTGGCCATGGAGAAGGGTCTGCGCTTTGCGATCCGCGAAGGCGGACGCACGGTGGGCGCGGGAACGATCTCGGAAATCATTAAGTAACAGCGGACAGTGAACAGTGGACAGTGAACAGAAAGCGCGGAGCAACCGCGGAAGTCAGATCAGACGAAATTCTGATCACTGTTCACTGAACACAGACCACTGTTCCCCGAAGGGAAGCACATGGTAGGACAGAGAATTCGAATCCGGCTGAAGGCATACGACTATCGTGTGCTCGACACCTCGACCGGCGAGATTGTGGATACGGCCAAGCGCACCGGGGCAACGGTGGCGGGTCCAATTCCCTTGCCGACGATCAAGAACAAGTACTGCGTGCTGCGTTCGCCGCACGTGGACAAGAAATCGCGCGAGGCCTTCGAGATCCGCACCCACAAGCGGCTGATCGACATCCTCGAGCCGACGCAGCAGACGGTGGACGCGCTGATGAAGCTCGATCTGCCGGCCGGTGTCGACGTGGAAATCAAGGCGTTCGAGAAATAGCACCTGCGGTGCGGCCCACTGCGCCTTGCGGCGCTGCAGACCACATCGGAGCAAAATTTAAAACGTTCGCAGCCCGCGCAGGGCCCGGCAGTGCGATCAGGTTCAAGATCGCATGATGAGGTGAGGGGAATATGGCAGTCACGGGAATTCTGGGTAAAAAGATCGGCATGACGCAGGTCTTCGACGAGAAGGGCGACGTGCACCCGATTACGGTGTTGCAGGCAGGCCCCTGCGTGGTGACGCAGTTGAAGACGATGGCGAAGGACGGCTACGAGGCCGCGCAGATTGGGCTGGTTGAGTTCGTGAAAGCCTCGAACATCACCAAGCCGCAGGCGGGCCACCTGGCCAAGACCGAAGCGCCGCCAGTGAAGATGATCCGCGAATTCAATGTTGAAGTCGCGGCGGACGGCGGGGACGGCACCAAGGCGGGCGATCGCGTTCTGGTCGATATCTTCTCCGATGCCAAGTTTGTTGATGTGATCGGCACTTCCAAGGGCCGCGGGTTCGCGGGCGTTGTGCGCCGCCACAAGTTCGGCGGCGGTCCCAAATCGCACGGCCACATGTTCCAGGTGCAGGGTTCGATCGGCGCCTCCAGTTTTCCGTCGCGCGTGTTTCCCGGACAGCGCATGCCGGGACATTTCGGCACGGATCAGGTGACGGTGCGTAACCTGCGCATTCGCGGCATCGATCTGGACGAGAACCTGCTGATGGTGGAAGGCGCGGTTCCAGGGCCTCGCGACGGGTACGTGATGATTTCCAAGGCCAAGGCTCCGCCGCGCGAGCGCCGTGGTTTTGCCGGATCCGGCACGGTCGATCCGTTGAAGGCTTCGAAGAAGGCCACCGCAAAGCGCAAGTAACACCTCCGGTGTGGGTGACTGCGCCCTGACGGGCGCAAAAAAGTTTGAGAGTCGGCAGCTAGGGAGCCGGCAGAAGAAGAAGACGATGGCAAAAGTGGATGTAGTCAATCTGAATGGAGAAAAGGTGGGCTCGCTCGATCTGGCCGACGCGGTGTTCGGACAGATCAACGAGGCGCTGTTGTGGGAGGCGGTCAAGCACTACCGCGCCTCGCTGCGCCAGGGCACGCACGCCACCAAGAACCGCAAGCTGGTCGCCGGTTCCGGCAAGAAGCTGTGGAAGCAGAAGGGTACCGGCCGTGCGCGTGTTGGCTCGGTGCGTTCGCCCCTGTGGCGCCACGGCGGCACGGTGCACGGACCGCAGCCCCGAAGCTACGATTATGCGTTTCCACGCAAGAAGCTGCTGGGCGCGCTGCGCTCGGCGCTGGCTTCGAAACTGGCCGACGGCAAGCTGACGGTGGTCGATTCGCTCGAGATCAAGGAAGCCAAGACCAAGCTCTATCGCAATGCGCTCGAGAAACTGGGCGTCACGCGCACGGCCCTGGTGGTCGAGAACGGCAAGACGCTGTCGCAGGCGCTGGTGCTGGGCGCGCGCAATCTCAAGGGCGTGGAACTGGTGCTCAACAACGAAGTGCACCCCTACGATCTGCTGCGTTATGACCGGGCGATCTTTTCGAAGTCCGCCATCGAGCAATTGACTGAGGCTTTGGAAAAGACCGTTTCGAAGCGCAATCACGCTGCGCAGACGGAGGCCGCGTAATGCCGACACTCTATACCGTAATCCGCCGCCCGCTGATCACCGAAAAGGGCTTGGGCGTGAAGGAAACCGAAGGGACGCTGGTGTTTGAAGTAGCCCCCGACGCCAGCAAGATCGAAGTCAAGCAGGCTGTCGAGACGCTCTTCAAGGTCAAGGTAGCCGCGGTTCGCACCTCGAATGTTCTGGGCAAGGAGCGCCGCAGGGGCAAGTTCGCGGGCTTCCGGCCTGATTGGAAAAAGGCATACGTCCGGCTGAAGGCCGGGGAGAAGATGCCCGAGTACGTGAGCAACCTGTAAAGGCAGCCAGTAGCTGGTAGCTTGTAGCTGCCGGGGCTGAATCGATACGGTTCGCTGAACGAGATGAGCTAAAGGCTACAAGCTCTTAGCCCATCAAGGAATATCGGGACCAGGCAAGATGAAGTCCCGGAGAAACGGGGAGAGCGGCACAGCAAGCGCGCTGGCTCTTCAGGACAAAGACGATGGCAATTAAGACATTCAGACCGATCACGCCGACCCTGCGCTTCAAGACCACGCAGGTGAACGACGACCTGACCACGGACAAGCCGCATAAGCCGCTGCTGACGACGCGCAAGCGCACCGGCGGACGCCGCAACTCGGGCGACTTGACCATCCGCCATCATGGCGGCGGTCACAAGCAGAAGATTCGTCTTATCGACTTCAAGCGCGACAAGGCTGGCGTTCCCGGCAAAGTGGCCACGATCGAATACGATCCAAACCGCTCCGCGCGCATCGCTTTGGTTCACTATTCCGACGGCGAGAAGCGCTACATCATCGCTCCGGTTGGCTTGAAGGTGGGCGCGACGGTGACCTCCGGAGCCGAGGCGGACATCCTGGTCGGCAATGCACTTCCGTTGAAGAACATTCCCGCCGGCACCACGGTGCATGCCATCGAACTGCGGCCGGGCAAAGGCGCGCAGATGGCGCGTTCGGCCGGCGCGCAGGCGCAGCTGGTTGCCAAGGAAGGCGACTACGCTCTGCTCAAGCTGCCCTCCGGCGAGACCCGCAAGGTGCTTGTCGAGTGCATGGCGACCATCGGCCAGGTGGGCAACACCGACCACGAAAATGTTTCGATCGGCAAGGCCGGACGCAATCGGTGGAAGGGCATTCGCCCCACCAACCGCGGCGTTTCGATGAACCCTGTCGACCACCCGCACGGCGGCGGCGAAGGCAAGACTTCGGGCGGCCGTCATCCGGTGACCCCGTGGGGCCAGCCGACGCGCGGCTACAAGACACGCAACAACAAGCGGACCGACGCCTTTATCGTCAGCCGCCGGCAGAAGTAAGAGATGCAGCCGGTAGCCAGCAGCTGGTAGCTGGTTCAAGGCCAAAAGAGAATTGAGCAATAGCTGGGCGCCTGACTTGGCAAGAACAAGCTACAGGCTACGAGCTACAAGCTAGGAGCTGAGAGTTTATGGCACGTTCGACAAAAAAGGGTCCGTTTGTAGATACGCACCTGAGCGTGAAGATCGAGACGCTCAACACGGCCAACGACAAGAAGGTTGTGAAGACCTGGTCACGGCGTTCGACCATCTTCCCCGAGTTCGTGGGACACACCATCGCCGTGCACAACGGCAAGAAGTTTGTTCCGGTGTATGTGACCGAGAACATGGTGGGCCACAAGCTGGGGGAGTTTGCGCCGACGCGCACGTTCAAGGGACACACCGCCGGTGGCAAGGCGGAGGCCGCCGCCAAGCCGCGGTAAAAAGACAGCTCGCAGCCTGTAGCTCGTAGCTTATGAGCGTCGAGGCGAAAGCTGGTTGGGAAACGGGACAAGCTACAAGCTACGGGCCACAGGCTACTAGCTGATTTTGAGGAAGAAACCAATGGCAGTCGTGACAAAAGAATACCGGGCCGAAGCCAAGTTTCAGCGCGTGTCGCCGCAGAAGGCGCGCCTGGTGCTCGACCTGATCAAGGGCCGGGGAGTGCAGGAAGCACTGGAGACGGCGGCCTTCACCAAGAAGCGCATCGCCCCGGTCATCCACAAGCTGCTGGTGTCGGCAGTGGACAATGCCAAGTACGTTTCCGGCGAGCAGGGAACCGATCTGGACGTGGACAACCTCTACGTCAAGCAGGCTCTGGCCAACGACGGGCCGCGCATGAAGCGTATCCGCCCCGCCCCCATGGGCCGCGCCTACCGCTACCAGCGCCGCCTGACGCACATCATCCTTTCGGTGGCCGAGCGCGCTACATCAGAGACCCTGGTGACCCGGGTTGACGATACCAAGGCCGCGGCGAAGCCCACGAAGACTGCCAAGCCCGCCAAGAAGGCAGCCAAGTCGGCGTCCAAGGTAACCAAGAAGGCAACAACGGTGAAAAAGGTCAGCAAGAAGGCCTGAGAGGTTTGAGGGAAGAACTATGGGACAGAAAGTCCATCCTTACGGATTTCGGCTGGGAGTCAACAAGCCCTGGCGCTCGCGCTGGTTCTCGGAGCGCGACTACGACAAGCTCCTTGTCGAGGACGTCAAGCTCAAGGCGGAACTGCGCGAGAAGCTGAAGGCTGCCGGCGTGAGCTCGGTCGAGATCGAGCGCCCCGGCAACAAGCTGCGCTTCCTCATCCGCACCGCGCGTCCGGGCATCGTGATCGGCCGCAAGGGCGCCGAGATCGAGAAGCTCAAGACGGAGCTCGGCAAGCGCACCAATCGCGACGTGTTCATCGACATCATCGAGGTGAACAAGCCGGAGCTCGATGCGCAGCTGGTTTCGGAAAACATCGCGCTGCAGCTTGAAAAGCGCGTCAGCTTTCGCCGCGCCATGCGCAAGAGCGTGGATTCGGCGCTGCGCTTCGGCTGCAAGGGCATCAAGGTGCGCGTTTCGGGCCGCTTGAATGGCAACGAAATCGCCCGCTCCGAGTGGTATCTGCAGGGTCGTCTGCCGCTGCACACGCTGCGCGCCGATATCGACTACGGCTTTACTGAAGCGCACACCACTTACGGTGTAATCGGTGTCAAGACGTGGATCTATCGCGGCGACATCTATGAGCAGAAGCGCCGCCAGACCCCGCAGGTCGGAACGAGCGTGTTTTAAGGGCAAGTGATCAGTGGTCAGGGATCAGTGATCGGGTTTGAAGTTGTAAGTTCTGAGACGGTTGGGCGCAGGATTCAGTGGCAATGGAGATGCCGGTAACGGCAAGACCAGTCTGACCACTGATCACTGATCACTGACCACTCGTTTTGAGGTTTCGCTATGTTGATGCCAAAGAAGGTGAAGTTTCGCAAGCAGCAGAAGGGCAAACGCCGCGGCAAGGCGTGGCGTGGATCCTCGCTTGCGTTCGGCGAATACGGACTGAAGGTTCTGGAGTGCGGTTACATCACAGACCGCCAGATCGAAGCCAGCCGTATTGCCATGACCCGGTTCATCAAGCGCGGCGGCAAGATCTGGCTGCGCCTGTTCCCGGACAAACCGATCACCAAGAAGCCGGCCGAAGTTCGAATGGGCTCGGGCAAGGGCGCGCTGGATCACTGGGTTGCCGTGGTGCGCCCTGGCAAGATCCTCTTCGAGATGGAAGGGGTCGCCCCGGATGTCGCGCAGGAGGCCATGCGCCTGGCGTCGAACAAGCTGCCGTTGAAGGTCAAGTTTGTGCAACGGCCGGGTGCGGAGAAGTCCGCGTCCGCGGAGAAGACGCCCGCTGCATAAGCGGCACCGCTGATGAAGCGGCTTGAGATTCACCTGGCGCGCGTCCCCAAGGGATACGGCGCCCGAGAGAGAGAATTCAGATGGAACTCAATAAGATTCGCAGTTTGAGCGACGAAGAACTGACGGCCCACGAGAAGACCTCGGCGGAGCAGCTGTTCCGCCTTCGCTTCCAGGTCTCGATGGGGCAGAACGATGGAGTCAAGAAACTCCGTCAGTTGCGCAAGGAGATCGCTCAGATCAAGACCGTGGCGCGGGAGCGCGCCCTGGGCGTTCGCGGCACCGGCAAGGACGGCGCCGTGACCACCGCCGGAAAGGGAGCACGCTAAATGGCGACAACAGACGCAGTGCAGACGCCGGCGGCAACCACGCGGCGCAATGAGAAGGTTGGCAACGTGGTCTCCACCAAGATGCAGAAGACCATCGTGGTCGAAGTGGAGATGCGCAAGGCCCATGCGAAGTACAAACGCATCGTGAAGAGCTCGAAAGAAGTTCTATGCCCACGACGAGCAGAATTCGGCTCGCGTAGGCGATGTGGTGCGCATCCGGGAGACCCGGCCTACGAGCAAGCTGAAGCGCTGGGCTTTGGAAGAAATCGTTCGCCGTTCGTCGCTCGGTCAGATAGAAGACGCTGCCGCGGCAGCCAAGTAAACGCGCTAGGGAGAACAGACCATGGCAGTGCAAATGAGATCCATGCTCGCCGTCGCCGATAACTCCGGCGCGCGCAAGCTGCAGATGATTCTGCCCCTGGGTGGCGGATTGGGCAAGAAGGCTTCGCTCGGCGACGTGATTACGGCCGCAGTGAAAGAAGCTTCGCCTGACGGCACCGTCAAGAAGGGCAAAGTGGTGAAGGCGGTCATCGTCCGCACCCGCAAGGAATACCGCCGCCGCGACGGCACCTACATCCGCTTCGACGAGAATGCGGCCGTGGTGATCGACGACGCGCACGAGCCGGTGGGTACCCGCGTGTTCGGCCCCGTGGCCCGGGAACTGCGCGAGAAGAAGTTTTTGAAGATCGTTTCGCTGGCGCCTGAAGTTGTTTAAACAGTGATCAGTGTTCAGTGAACAGTGGTCAGAAAAATGAGTTTGGATTACCGCAGTCTTCAGTGTTGGCAATAACAAACTGATCACTGATCACTGACCACTGTATTCGGAGAAATCATGCAGAACCTAAGCATTCGTCGCAATGATACGGTCAAGGTCCTCACGGGCTCCGACCGCGGCAAGACCGGACGCGTACTGCGCGTCTTCCCGGACAAGGCCACGGTGCTCGTCGAGCACGTGCGCGTGGTCAAGAAGACCGTCTCGTCCAAGAGCGGCCAGCGCACCAAGGGTGGTATCGCCGAGCAGGAATCGCCCATCGACATTTCCAACGTATCCCTGGTTTGCCCCAACTGCGGGCCGGCGAAGATCGGCTACAAGCAGGACGGCGACACCAAGGTGCGCATGTGCAAGAAGTGCGGGCAGACGTTGCCCACCAAGAAGTAATCGGACCCGGCAGATCTCCGGATCTGCGTAACCGCTGCCGCAACGGTAAACGGCCAGACAGCATGGCCACTCCGAGACCCGGCAGAGAGAGAGCAAAGAGCAATGGCGGCAAGGCTGAAAGAGAAGTATCACAAAGAGATCAGGCAGGCTCTGCAGAAGGAACTCGGACTCGAGAACTCGATGGCGGTGCCGAAGCTTGAGAAGATCGTCGTGAACATGGGTCTGGGCGAGGCCACGCAAAACACCAAGCTGCTCGATCCGCTGGTGGCCGATCTGGCGTCGATCACCGGACAGAAGCCGGTCACGACCAAGGCGAAGAAGTCGATTGCGGCCTTCAAGGTGCGCGCCGGCATGTCGATTGGCGCCATGGTCACGCTGCGCAGCGACAAGGCCTACGAGTTTCTCGATCGTCTGATTGCCACCGCACTGCCCCGCGTGCGCGATTTTCGCGGCGTGTCCACCAAGAGTTTTGACGGCCGCGGTAACTACACGCTTGGCCTGAAGGACCAGTTGCTCTTCCCGGAGATCGATTACTCCAAGGTGGAAAAACTGAAAGGGATGAATATCACCATCGTCACCACGGCCAAGGACGACAACTCGGCGCGCGCTCTGCTCCGCGCCTTCGGCATGCCGTTCCGCCAGGGGGCGTAAAGACAATCCGTAGCCGGTAGCTCGTAGTTTTTGCGATTGAGCAGGCGGATATGGCAGGACGAGATTAGCTCAGTTACGTGAGTGATTCGAGCAAGGGACAAGCTGGAAGCTACAGGCTACAAGCTAATGGCTACTGGCCGCAGTTAAGAGGATTTATGGCAACCACTGCAAAACGAGTGAAGGACGCGCGGAAGCCGAAGTTCAGCTGCCGCAAGCACAACCGCTGCAAGCTCTGTGGGCGCCCGCGCGGTTTTTTGCGCAAGTTCGGCGTCTGCCGTCTGTGCTTCCGCGGATTGGCGCTCAAGGGCGAAATCCCCGGTGTCGTCAAGTCGAGCTGGTAAAGAAGCAGTTGTCAGTGAACAGTGGTCAGTGATCAGAGGTTCTTCGATCGCTGGCCAAATCAGTAAAGCCGCAAGGTTCTTTCTGAGCACTGATCACTGAACACTGATCACTGTAGTAAGCATTCCCGCTGGTTCTCCTCGTCGAGTGAGGCCGGGAGCGAACGGGGAATGAAGGAGAAGGAATGAGTCTGACCGACCCAGTAGCAGATTTTCTGGCGCGCATCCGGAATGCGATCCGGGCCCGCCACCAGAAGCTGGATGTGCCGGCTTCCAAGCTGAAGACCGAGATTGCCCGCATCCTCAAGGAAGAGGGTTACATCTCGAACTACAAGACCCAGGAAGAGGAAGGCAAGCTGGTGCTCCGCGTGTACCTGAAGTACGGCGGCACGGAAGCAGCTATCCGCGACCTGGCGCGCATCTCGCGTCCCGGCTGCCGCGTTTACATCGGCCGCGACGAGATCAAGCGCGTCCAGGGCGGTCTCGGTATCTCCATCATGACAACGCCCAGGGGCGTCATGACCGGGCGCCAGGCTCGCCGCGAAGGCGTTGGCGGCGAAGTGCTTTGCGAGGTCTGGTAGGCCTCGCAGTGGTCAGTGAACAGTGATCAGTGTTCAGTCATCGATCACTGCCGGGCGCGAGCCCGGACCGGCTGCAGTGGAACGAGGGGATGGACAGGCAAAGAGTGGCGAAGATCAACTGATCCCTGACCACTGTTCACTGACCACTTTCATCGGGACTCGCAAGCCAACAAAGGATTGACTCGAATGTCGCGTATTGGAAAGAAGCCCATCCCGCTGCCCGCGGGCGTTAAGTACAAGGTAGAGGGCAATACTGTCCTCGTCGAAGGCCCCAAGGGCAAGGTCTCGGCGCTCATCGCCGATGGCATCAAGCTCGAGACCAAAGACGGCGTCCTCAACGTGATCCGCGAGAACGACAAGGTTGCTGCCTTCCACGGCCTGACTCGCGCGCTCGTATTCAACGCGGTGCACGGTGTCACCGCCGGCTGGAAGAAGGAACTGGACATCGTCGGCATTGGATACCGCGCCGAGTTGAAGGGCAAGGGCACCGTCGTGTTCACGCTCGGCTACTCGCACCCCATCGAATTCCCGTTGCCCACCGGCATTGAAGTGGCCATCGACCCCAAGCAGACGCACCTCACCATCACCGGCATCGACCGGCAGAAGGTGGGCCAGGTCGCCGCCGACATGCGTTCGTTACGTAAGCCGGATCCGTACAAGAACAAGGGTGTGCGCTACTCCGACGAGAAGCTCAAGAAGAAGGCCGGTAAGACCGGCGCGAAATAGGAAAATCGGCCAGTAGCCTGTAGCCCGTAGTTAAGGCACAAGGAGCTACAAGCTACAGGGCTGTGAGCTACAAGCTGTTTTGAAACCCGAACGGCGCCGCAGGGCGGCGCCGCTGATAGGAAGAGATACCGATGATCAAGAGAGACGCAATTCGCCAGCGCATTCACGCCCGCATCCGCCGCAAGCTTGCGGGTACCGGGGAGCGTCCGCGCCTCAGCGTGCACCGCTCGCTGAACCACATTTACGCGCAGGTAATTGACGACCAGACCGGCGAAACGCTGGTTTCCGCCTCCACCCTGTCGCTCAAGACCAAGACGGGCGGCAATGTTGCCGCAGCCAAGGAGATCGGCAAGGCCATAGCCGAGCGCGCGGTGGAGAAGGGCGTCAAGAAGGTGGTCTTCGACCGCGGCGGCTACCTGTACCACGGCCGCGTCAAGGCTCTGGCCGACGCAGCGCGCGAAGCGGGGTTGGAGTTCTAAAAGCAGTTGTCAGTGCACAGTGGTCAGTGGTCAGTTCTTCTTACCGGGTGCGCCGCTGAAGCAAAATGGACCGAAATGTGCTGATCACTGACCACTGATCACTGTTCACTGGAGAAAGCAATGACGATGTTAAAGAAGAAACTCGATGCCAACCAGTACAACCTGAAGGATCAGGTGGTGGCTATCAATCGCGTGACCAAGGTGGTCAAGGGCGGCAAGAACATGTCGTTTGCCGCGCTCGTGGTGGTCGGCGACGCCGGTTCCGGCGTGGTCGGCTACGGTTCGGGCAAAGCCAAGGAAGTTCCCCAGGCGATCCGCAAGGGAATCGAAGCCGCCAAGAAGAACCTGGTCCGCATCAACCTCACCGAAACCACCATCCCGCACCAGGTTCTGGGCCGTTTTGGTTCCGGCCAGGTGCTGCTCAAGCCGGCGCCGGAAGGCACGGGCGTGATCGCGGGTGGTGCGGTGCGTGCGGTCATGACCTCGGCCGGGGTGCAAAACGTGCTCACCAAGAGCCTCGGTACCGCCAACCCTCACAACGTCATCAAGGCCACATTCGATGCCCTGGTGCAGTTGCGCGATCGCGGCGAAGTGGCCACCATGCGCGGCAAGCAGGTTGAGGATCTTTAATCATGGCTGAGACAAAGATGATTCGCATTCAGTACTTTCGCTCGAAGAACAACACGCCGGAAAAGCACAAGCTGATCGTGAAAGGTCTCGGCTTTACGCGGCTCAATCAGATCGTCGAGCGCGTCGACACCGAATCCACCCGCGGTATGGTCAAGGCCATCCCGCACCTGGTCCGGATTCTGGAAAACCAGTGATCAGTGTTCAGTGATCAGTGCTCAGATTCCGATCCGCCAACGAGGCTGATCACTGACCACTGACCACTGATCACTTTTCCCAAACGCGAGTCGTCCCGACACCCTCGGGCCGGCGCTATAGCGAGGAAATCATGGCAAAGAATCTCAGCAATCTCCGCGCGCCCAAGAATGCAAACACAGGGCGCAAGCGTGTCGGCCGTGGTATGGGCTCCGGCATGGGCAAGACTTCGACCCGCGGCCACAAGGGCCAGCGTTCGCGCTCCGGCTCCCACATGATGCGCGGCTTTGAAGGCGGCCAGATGCCGCTGCACCGCCGCATCCCCAAGCGCGGATTCACCAACATCTTCCGCACCGAGTACACAGTGGTGAATCTCGACCGCATCGCGGCCCTCGAGTCCATCTCCGAGATCACGCAGGAAGATTACAAAAAGCTCGGCCTGGCCTCCAGCAAGAAGGCGCTCATCAAGATCCTCGGCTCCGGCGAACTCACTGCGGCGATCACCATCCACGCCCACAAGTTCTCCAAGTCGGCGCAGGAGAAGATCGAAAAGGCCGGCGGCAAGGCCATTGTTCTCGGCGCCGCGGAGCCGGCCAAGGCCTAAGGGACTTCCCGGTATTCCAGATCGCAATTGTGATCTGGAATACCCCAAAAGAATCACCTAGGTTGCGCCCCGTCACAGCGACAAGCACCCCAATCCCGCGTAAGATGAATGCACACGCACAATCTCGGGCGCACGGTGCGCCTTAAGTGGACACTTAAACATGCTTGAGAAGTTCCTCAATATCTTCCGCATCCCCGACCTGCGCAAGCGGGTGCTCTTCACCCTCGGCATCCTCGCCATCTACCGCCTCGGCGCCTGGATCCCCACGCCTGGCGTGAACACCACACTGCTCGAGCGGCTCTTCGATCAGCAGGGTGGCTCGGCCCTGGGCCTCATGAACCTCTTTGGCGGCGGCAATTTGCGCCGTATGACCATCTTCGCCCTGGGGATCATGCCCTACATTACGGCGTCGATCATCTTCCAATTGCTTACTGTGGTGTATGAGCCGCTGGCGCGCATCCAGAAGGAAGGCGAACTCGGCCGCCGCAAGATCACCCAGTGGACCCGCTACATGACGGTGGTCCTGGGCGCTCTGCAGTCCATCGGCATCGCTGCCATCCTCACCCGGCAGGGGCTGGTTCTGCACCCCGGCATCGGCTTCAGCCTCATGACGGTGCTCACCCTCACCACCGGCACCGCCTTCATCATGTGGCTCGGCGAGCAGATCACCGACCGCGGCATCGGCAACGGGATGAGCCTTCTCATCTTCGCCGGTATCGTTGCCGGCCTGCCTCGCGGCGTAGGCGAACTGGTCGCCAAGGTCCAGACCAACGCCTGGGGGTCTTTCACGTTCCTGGCCGTCCTGCTTATGCTCGCCGCCATGATCGCCGTGGTGGCGTTCATCGTATTCGTCGAGCGCTCCGAGCGCCGCATCCCCATTCAGAGCGCACGTCGCATCGTCGGCCGGCGCATGATGGGCGGCCAATCCAGCCATTTGCCGCTCAAGGTCAACTCCGGCGGCGTGATGCCCGTCATCTTCGCGTCTTCCATCCTCTCCGCCCCGCTGCTTTTTTCGCAGGTCGAGTGGGTGCAGAACAACCGCTTCTTCCAGCCCATCATCCAAGCGTTGCAGCCGGGTTATCCGTGGTACGAAACGCTTTACGTTCTGGGCATTATCTTTTTTGCGTACTTCTACGTGTCCATCGTGATGAAACCCGACGACATCGCCGACAACTTCCGCAAGTCCGGATCATTCATTCCCGGCATCCGGCCCGGTCGGCGCACCTCTGACTTCATCAACGACATCCTCACGCGGATCACCCTGGTTGGCGCTCTCTATCTGATCATCATTTCCCTCGTGCCCACCTTCATGATCTCCGGCATTCGCTTTGACAAACTCTTCCTGATCGGCCGGCTGTTCGAGAGCCTGCCCACCTGGACGACGCACGGTTTGGGGGTCAACTTCTACTTTGGCGGCACCTCGCTGCTTATTGTGGTGGGTGTAGCCATGGACACCGTCAACCAGATCGAATCGCAGCTCATCATGCGTCACTATGAGGGCTTTTCCCCGCGCTCCGGTCGTATACGCGGAAGGAAAACCTGGTAATGGCTTCGTTGATCTCCGAAATCGAAATGAGCCGGGATACAAAACGAAAGACTCTTCCCGGCCCCATCCTCTTGCTGGGTGCCCCGGGAGCGGGGAAAGGGACCCAGGCCAAGGAACTCGTCAAGCTGTGGGGCATACCTCAAATCTCGACCGGGGACCTGCTTCGCGCCAACGTCGCGCAAGGTACTGAACTCGGTCGCGCCGCCCAGGGAATTATGGACCGCGGCGATCTGGTTCCCGATTCCCTCGTCAACGAGATGGTCGCCATTCGCCTCAAGGAACCGGATACCGCGGCTGGTTACATTCTCGACGGGTATCCCCGGACCTTAGTCCAGGCCGGCTGGCTCGACGGCCGCATTGCGGCTCGTCCAGACACCCTTCCCGTGGTTGCTGTCAGCATCCATGTCGACTATAATCAGTTATTGCGCCGGATCACCGGGCGCAGAAATTGTCCTGTCTGCCAGACGATCTACAACGTGTATGCGAAACCGCCTAAAATCAGCGGGATATGCGACGTTGAAGGTGCGGCTCTGGTGCAGAGAGCCGATGACACGGAAGAGGTCTTCGCGGAGCGCATGCGCGCTTACATCGCGCTGACCGAGCCGGTTGTCGAACACTACCGGGCATTAGGACGTTTCGCGGAAGTGGATGGAGACCGGCCCATCGATGTGGTGGCTGCCGGAATTGTTGCCGCCGTTGAGCGGATGCGTCGTTTCTAGCGCACCCGAAGCGGCGGGTTTGTGTTGTGAACGTAAGGGTGAAGTGACCGGTGCGCGTTGTCTGTTCACTGTCCGCTGTTCCCTGAGGACTGGTTTTTAGTGGCGGTCGTACTCAAGTCATCCCACGAGATTGAGAAAATGCGCCGCGCGGGCCGTGTGGTCCGCGAGGTGCTTGAGCTCGTGCGCGCCCAGGTAAAGCCGGGCGCTACCACGCTCGACTTGGAAAACGCCGCCGAAAAGAGGATCTCCGAACTCGGAGCCAAGCCGGCCTTCAAGGGATACCACGGCTTTCCCTGTGTTCTTTGTACCTCGGTAAACAGTGAGGTGGTGCACGGCATTCCTTCCCGCAGGCGCGTACTGCGAGAGGGCGACATCGTCTCTGTGGATTGCGGAGCGATCGTCGACGGCTACTATGGCGATGCTGCCATCACCGTGCCGGTGGGCGCCAACATCGATCCGGACACGGCGCGGCTGCTGCGTGTTACCGAGGAGTCGCTCAAGTCCGGTATCGCGGCGGTCAAACCGGGAGCAACCCTGGGCGACATCGGCGCGGCGGTGCAATCGGTGGTCGAGGCCGAGGGTTTTTCAGTGGTCCGTGATTTTGTGGGCCACGGTATCGGATCGCACATGCACGAGGATCCGCAAGTGCCGAACTTCGGCGAGGCGGGTCGCGGCATGAAACTCCGTCCCGGCATGGTCATCGCCATCGAGCCGATGGTGAATGCCGGCAAGCCGGAAGTCCGCGTCCTCAAGGATGGCTGGACTGCGGTGACCGACGACGGAAGTATGAGTGCTCACTTCGAGCACACGGTGGCGGTTACCGACACCGGGGCAACAATCCTGACTGAGTAGCTCTCGGTCCAAAACATTGCGGCGCGTGAGCGTCAGAAGCGGGATACGGTTTGTCGAAGGAAGACGCGATTGAGGTCATGGCAACGGTCATCGAGACGTTGCCCAATGCCATGTTCAAGGTCAAGCTCGAAAATAACCACGAGGTGTTGACCCATGTCTCGGGAAGAATGCGCAAGAACTTCATCCGCATCCTCCCCGGTGACCGCGTGGCCGTGGAACTGAGCCCCTACGACCTCAACCGCGGGCGCATCGTTTACCGCTACAAATGAGAGTGGAAAGTGATCAGCGGTCAGTGATCAGAAACTTCAGAGGAAGCAGACTGATCACTGAACACTGACCACTGATCACTGATTTTCACCCCGCGGCGTCAGAAGATGCGCGGAGAAGGGCAGCAAAACCATGAAGGTCCGTGCATCGGTCAAGAAGATTTGCGTGAAGTGCAAGGTCATCAACCGCCGTGGGGTGGTTCGCGTGATCTGCGAAAACGCAAAGCACAAGCAGCGCCAGGGCTAACAGGAGCCTGGCAGTCAACCGGAAACCTCCACGAGAAGTAAACAGTGCAAAGTGTCCAGTGAACCGTTGAAATGCTCGAACCAGCACGAAAAGAACTGATCACTGATCACTGACAACTGCTTTTCAGGGGCTAGTTAGCTGGAGTCAAGGCTTGCGAGGAACCCCGGAGTTTTCCGCATCACCCGTGCGAACCGGTTAAGGCCGGATGGCACCCAACCCGCACCACCAGAGGAATTCGCATGGCACGTATTGCTGGCGTCGATCTGCCCCGCAACAAGCAGGCACGGATCGCGCTGACCTACATCTTTGGCATCGGTGACCCCCGCGCCAAGAAAATCCTCGAGAAGGCAAACGTCGACGCCTTCAAGAAGATCCAGGACCTGGGCGAGGAAGAGGTCAATCGCATCCGCCAGGTCATTGAGGACGAAGGCAACGTCGAGGGTGATCTGCGCAAAGACACCCAGATGCACATCAAGCGCCTCATTGACATTCAGAGCTATCGCGGCAACCGGCATCGCCGGTCGCTGCCGGTGCGCGGTCAGCGCACCCATACCAACGCCCGGACCCGCAAGGGCCCCCGTAAGGGCACCGTGGCCGGCAAGAAGAAAGCGACGGGTAAAACCTAAATGGCGAAACCAGAGAAGAGCGCTGCCGGCAAGGCTGGCAAGAACAAGAAGTTCAAAAAGCGCGAGCGCAAGAATGTGCCATTTGGTATCTGTCACATTCAGGCCTCGTTCAACAACACCATCGTTACCATCACTGACCAGATGGGCAACACGCTGAGCTGGAAGAGCTCCGGCTCACTCGGCTTCCGCGGTTCGCGCAAGGGCACGCCCTTCGCGGCTCAGCAGGCAGCATCCAACGCCGCCGGCATGGCCCGCGATCACGGCCTGCGCGCGGTCGATGTGCGTGTCGCCGGTCCCGGATCGGGCCGCGAGTCCGCCATCCGCGCGCTGGCAGCGGCTGGTATTGAAGTGCGCTCCATCCGCGACGTCACGCCGGTTCCCCACAACGGCTGCCGTCCGCCGAAGCGCCGCAGAGTGTAAGTACAGTTGCCAGTGTTCAGTGATCAGTGGTCAGTTGAACCTGCTTGTGCCAGGGCAGCAGCCAAACCATCGAGAATTGAGCCGGCAGCTTGCAGTGAACCGGTCTTTGAAGTCAGTTGATGCTGCACACCGCCGCACGAATAACTGATCACTGACCACTGTTCACTGATCACTGAAACAGGGGCCGGGATGACCTGCGCACCGTCGCACGTAAACCGGCCGTCATCCGAAGTCAGGAGAAGAAATGGCTCGTTATACCGGAGCAGTCTGCCGCCTTTGCCGTCGCGAAGGCACCAAGCTCTTCTTGAAGGGCACCAAATGTCACTCCGATCGCTGCCCCATTGAGAAGCGCAACTTCCCGCCGGGCATGCACGGCAAGGATCGCAAGGCCAAGATCGTCGGTTACGGCCTCCAGCTGCACGAAAAGCAGAAGGCCAAGCGTATGTACTTCACGCTCGAAGGCCAGTTCCGTGCGTACTACGAAAAGGCCAACCGCGCCACTGGCGTCACCGGCGAGTTGCTCATCCAGCAACTGGAGCGCCGCCTCGACAACGTCGCCTATCGCCTCGGCTTCGCTATCTCGCGCCGCCAGGCCCGCCAGGTCGTTCGTCACGGCCACGTGCAGGTCAACGGCAAGAAAGTCAACATTCCCTCGTACCAGGTGAATGTGGGCGACGAGATCGCCATCCGCGAAGGTGCAAGGAAATTGGTCATCGTTGAGCAGGGCACCCAGTACGCCGCCCAGAACCCCGCCCCGGCATGGCTCGAAGCAAACTTCGAAAACATGTCCGGCCGCGTGCTCTCGTTGCCCAAGCGTAAGGACGTGAACCTGCCCGTCAACGAGCAGCTCATCGTCGAACTGTACAGCAAGTAGGGAACAGTGATCAGTGGTCAGTGATCAGTTTTCCTGCGCAAGATGCAGCGTCAACTGGTTGCTGGCACTGATTGCACCGCAACCCGTAATCAACAGTGATAAAGCTCAGCCCGGCAAATGCACCCGTGTTCGTCGCATTTGCTGACCACTGACCACTGATCACTGACCCCTGAAAAAAGGAGAACTTGCGCGGCCGCCGCAAAATGCTTCGCGACGTACCTGCCGCGCGGGAAAAGAGATCAAGCATATGCTTTGGAGAGGATTCCAGAAACCCAAGCGTCTCGCAGTTGATGCCGAGACACTCACTGAAACCTACGGCAAGTTCAGCGCCCAGCCCTTCGAGCGCGGCTTCGGCACCACCATCGGCAACGCGCTCCGCCGCACCCTGCTCAGCTCCATTGAAGGCGCCGCTGTCACCGCCGTCCGCGTGGAAGGCGTGCTGCACGAGTTCCAGTCCATCCCCGGCGTCGTCGAGGACGCAACCGACATCATCCTGAACCTCAAGCAGGTTCCCTTCAAGCTCGCGGGCGAAGGCCCCAAGGCCCTCTACCTCCGCGCCGACACACCCGGCGTCGTAACCTCCGGCATGATCGAAGCCGATGGCGACGTTGAGATCCTCGACAAGGGCGTCTACATCGCCACTGTCTCCGAGGGCGGCAAGCTGGAAATGGAAATGCGCCTCAAGCGCGGTCGCGGCTACATCTCCGCCGACAAGAACTTCGACGGCGACCTCGGCCTGGGCTTCATCCCCGTCGACTCGGTCCACTCGCCCGTCCGCCGCGTCAACTACATCGTCGACGCCGCCCGACTCGGCCAGATCACCGACTACGACAAGCTCACCCTCGAAGTGTGGACCAATGGCGCCGTGCTCCCCGCCGATGCGGTCGGCCTCGCCGCCAAGCTCCTGAAGGACCACATGAACATCTTCATCAACTTCGAAGAGGAGATGGAGACCGAATCCCGTGGCGACGAAAGCCGCGTCATGCTGCGCAACGACAATCTCAACCGCTCTGTTGAAGAGCTTGAGCTCTCCGTCCGCAGCTACAATTGCCTCAAGAACGCCAACATCCAGACCATCGGCGAGCTGGTCCAGAAGACCGAAGCCGAAATGCTCAAGACCAAGAACTTTGGCCGCAAGAGCCTCAACGAAATCAAGGAAATCCTCGCGCAGATGGGACTGTCCCTCGGCATGAGGATCGACGAACAGGGCAACGCGGTTCCCGGACCGACCAGCATCTCGCCCGCCGCAGCGCTGGCCGCAGGCTACAGCCGCTACGACGACGAAGACGAGCCGCTGGATTCCGTCGACCTTCAGCTGCCCACCGAGACCGAGAACTTCTAACAGTGGTCAGTGGTCAGTCATCAGTGATCAGCAGGCCGGGTGCAAGTTCCCGGCTGGCTGATCGCCGGTAAATGGCAACCGCAAACTGAACACTGAGCACTGAACACTGATCACTGAGTCGAAAGAGAGTTTTTCACCATGCGCCATCGCAATGCAGGATTCAAGCTTGGACGCAACACCAGCCACCGTCGCGCTCTTTTGCGCAACCTGGTCACGTCCGTCATCGTGGAAGACCGTGTGGAGACCACCATCGCCAAGGCCAAGGCGGTCCGCCCCCACGTCGAAAAGATGATCACCCTCGGCAAGAAAGGCGATCTGGCCTCGCGCCGCCAGGCCCTCAGCTTTCTCATGACCGACATCGCCGTCACCCGCCTCTTCGAGACCGTGGCCCCGCGCTACGGCGATCGTCAGGGCGGCTACCTGCGCATCGTTCGCACCGGCTTCCAGAAGGGCGATGGCGCCGAAAAGGCCTTCATCGAACTCCTCGGCGCTGAAAAGCAGCTCGACGAAAAGCGCCAGAAGCGCGCCGACGTCAAGGCCAAGAAGCGCGCCGACCTCGAAAAGCAGCTCGAGGAAAGCAAGAAGGAAGAAGGGCGGCGAAGAGGCCGCCTAACCAGCTTCACTGTCTCTGGCCTCAATATGGGAAGAACTACAACGGGCGTTCGCTGCGGCGAATGCCCCTTTTTGTTTTTCAGCTCAGAATTCCTTCTCCCTTGACACACCTCAGCGGAATCCGCGCGTCGCCATTCTCCGCCCTCCATTCCGTCACCGCGTAATTTCTCGCGCGTAATTGATCTAAAGCAACGCCTTTTCAATCTCGGTGGAGATAATCCTCTCATTCCGGATCGAGTGGATCCATCGAGAGCCGTTGAGTGAGCCGTAACGATTGAGGCGTCCCGTACCAGCGCTCCAGCTAGGGGTCTTGCAAGCCGATTTGGCGTGCTCGCATTTCTCGTCAGGAGCCGCTGATGAAGTTCGTCCTATCTCTCGCATTGTTGCTGTGTGCCCTACCCGCCCTGGCTGACATTAACGTCACTGCGCCGGTCAGCGGAGCCACAGTCGCCTCGCCCTTCATGCTCACCGCCACCGCGGTTGCGTGCCCCACGCAGGCCATCGTCTCCATGGGCTACTCGTTTGACAGCAGCCCCGATACCACCTTCATCTGGGGCGCTGCCATCAACGCCCAGGTTGCGGCCCCACTCGGTTCTCACACCCTTCACGTCAAGTCCTGGGGCAATCACGGCGAGCCCTGCGTCGCCAATATTCCGCTTACGGTGGTCGATACCTCGGCGCCCTCCGTTCCCATCGGCGCCACCGTCGTTAACAAGATTCAGGCCCTGCCCAACTGGCAGGCAGTCAAGGATCCCGGCACCGGTCCCGGCATCGCCACAGGCAGCACCAGTGCAGCCACAACGCCCTCCATCAGCGGTTCGGGGCGCGCCTTCCTCACCAGCTACACCAACAATGCCGGAGAACGCTACTATGTCTCCTTCGGCACTGACCGTGCCTCCACCAGCTTCGTCTACGACACCTGGGTCTACCTCGGCGCCGGTGCTGAAAACATCGCCAATCTTGAATTCGAAATGGATCAGGTCATTCCCAACGGCCAGACCGTCATCTTTGCCGTGCGCTGCAACGGCTCCACGGGAACCTGGGACTATACCGAGAACAGCGGCACGCCGCAGCAATTCACCGATCTGTGGCTCGCCTCTTCCGCTTCGTGCGATCCCGGCGAGTTGACCCCCAACGCCTGGCATCATGTGCAGGCCAGTTATCGCCGCGACGACGTCGGCAATGTCACCTACCAGTCCGTCTGGCTTGACGGCGCCCGCCAGGACATCAACGTCACCGTGCCCTCGTCGTTTGCCCTCGGCTGGGGATCGGCTCTGCTCACCAACTTTCAGGTTGATGGCTCCGGCGCTCAAGGCTCCTCCACCGTCTATCTCGACAACCTCACCGTCTATCGATGGATCGATGCCGTCGCGTCGCCCCAGGCTGTCGTCGCCTCCACGGCCACTGCCAATACTTCCATTCAGAACCTTTCCAATTGGCGCGACATGAACGACCTTGGCGTTCTCAACGGGCTCTCTGCCGGATCTACCGCCCTGGTCGGATCGCCCTCGCTCAGCGGCTCAAGCCGCCAGTTCGCCACCAGCTACTCAAACTATGGCGGACAGCGTTACTGGGTCACCTTTGACAGCGACACCCGGGCTACCAACTTCCTCTATGACGGATGGGTCTATCTCCCCAGCCCGTCCAGCGGCATCGGCAATCTCGAACTCGATATGAACCAGGTCATGGCCAACGGCCAGACCGTCATCTTCGGCATTCAATGCGACGGCGCCTCCGGTACCTGGGACTACACCGAAAACGCCGGTACTCCAACCGCCTACTACGACCACTGGGTCCACTCCGGCCAGCCCTGCAACCCCCGCCAGTGGAGTCCCGACACCTGGCACCACGTCCAACTCCTCTACGCGCGCGATGACGCGGGCAACGTCACCTACAAATCCATCTGGCTTGAGGGAGTCGAGCAGGATATCAACGTGACCGTGCCGTCGTCCTTCGCGCTTGGATGGGGTCCCGTGCTGCTGACCAATTTCCAGGTCGATGGCGGCAGCCTGATGGGCGCCGCAACCGCTTATCTGGATAACCTCACCATTTATCGCTGGTAAACACAGCCCTCGCAGCCGGAAACAAGTTGGCGTTGGTCTCTTGTATTTAGGGATGAAGGCATGCAGTCGGATCGGTCTGCGCGCCGCTCTTTTCGTTTCGAACAAAGCCAGGTCCAGACATCTCCGTCGGGAGTGTCTTTATTCGGTCAGGGTTTGGCCGCCCTTTGCTTCTCCGCCTCCACAATCGCTTTGCGAAAGGCGTCCACCGCGGGTACATCGGGTGTTCGCAGTGCATCTTTTTCGTTATAGCGCCAGACCGAGGGACTGGCCAGTGCATTGTCTCGCTTGCCGCGATACACCGCGAACATATCCTCCGCGGCTCCCACCTCAATCTGCGGCGAGGGGTTCCGTCCCTGCGCTCCCGTCGGGTCCCCGATCTGCGGCGGAATTCCCCGGCTGCCTGCGGCCCGGCCTCCCGAATCCGTGGGTTCAAAGATCACCGGTCGATTGTTCGTAGGAATGCCGCTGACCGTGGGCTGCGCAATCTTGCCGTTTCCTTTGCGAACAGAAATCACCAGGTCGGCTGTGGACACATCCGTCGTCAGTGAGAACCGGCCCCAGTTCATCAGGGCCTTCTCCACACTCTGCCGCGCCTTCTGGTTCGCGTTGGGAGCCTCAAGAGCAACGCCCGCATCCGGATCGATCACCACCAGCACGGTTCGCGCTTCCAGGACGTCGTCCGGCAGCACCGCCTTTTTCTTGTCCTTGCCGGCCGCAACCAGGAAGCACCCAAGCAGCAGGGTACAAAACACCACGCTTCTTCGACAGCGCATGAAGCACCTCTTCGCAGGATGCCAGTCTAGTCCATCCAAAGCTCATCGGGCGAACGATAACTCGCAGCAATCTTGTCCCGCCGCCGCGCGTCCGGTTCAGCTCTTGGGCAGCGAGAGCACAAACTCCCAGAACGCCTTATTGTCTTTCAACTTCACTAGCGAATCATCGATCGAGGGGTCGGGCATCGATTCGCCCTGGATTACATTCTTCCGGCGGTCGAACGCATCCTGCAAATGCTTCCTGGCATTCACGGCATCGCCCTCTTCCGCATCGGCGCAAGCCAGGTTGTAATAGTTGATCGGGTAGTCCGGATCCACGGCTACGGCCTTCTCCGCCACCGCGCGGCTGGCCTTTACGTCGCCGCTCAAGCCCAGCGCCATCACCAGCTGGTCCGTCGTCATGCGCCGTGGAGTCGCATAACTCGCATCCGCGGGCATCGCTCCCAGCGAGGCTCGAAAGTAGGGGCCCGCCAGCTTCGGCGCATTCTTGAACAGCAGCTGCCCCAGGTGGAAGTAATCAAGAGCCGTCGGCTGATACTCAAGATTCGGATGGAACTCCGCAAGCAAGTCCCGCATTCTGGTTCGCTGTTCCGGCGTGTCCACCACGCTTGAGATATGCATCTCGGCGCAGGTCTTGGCGTTCCCCGCAAACGCAAACAGATTGCGCTGTCGCCCCGCGCCGCCCTCGCCCATGGTCAGCAGGTACCACGTTGTCGCCGTCTCCGTCCCGTCCGCAAGCTTGCTGTCCTCATCCTTGCGTTCCGAGATTCGCTTCCCGCCATTCTTCACCATCGGGGCGATAGCATCCTCGCGACAGCCCTTCGCATTTGGAGTCCCGCTCAAATTCTCGAAAAGCAGGTAGGAAATGCCCACTTGCCGAGGATCATTCGAGAACTGTGCCACCGGACGCCGGCCATCGTCGTACACGGTCAGCATTTCGGGCTTCCATTCAGAATTTCTCGGCAGCGAAATCGCCCCCGGTCCGAATGAAGTGACCAGCTTCAACTCACCTCTTGGCTTGTCCGGCTGCGCGCCCGGCTGCGCCGCGGCGCGGCCTGGAAACGTGGTCATCGCGCAGCCAAGACTGGCCGTGGCGAACAGGGCGCGAAGAAAATTGCGGGTCATCGCAGGGGTATCCTCAATGGGGGTTGTGTCATTCTACCCCACCTCGATAATCCGGGTCTTGCTCCCGGCCACCTGCCGGCGCACGGCCGGTCATCCCGATGCGACGCCGCGTGACTGTGAAACCAACTCAAAACGTGACCGAAGGAAACCATGCGCCCGCCGGCTCGTTGTAGAGCCCGGTGCTCATCAGCGTCATCGGCTGCACCACCCGCAGGCCATTTTCCAGGCACCAGCGGAACAGAACACTGTTCCGGGATGGCACCAGAATCCCCGGACCCTCAAACGAATCCACGGATGCCATCAGGGCCTGCATGTCCAGGTTTGTTTCCGCCGTCGCATGACCGAAAAATGCAAGCCGGGAAGCGTATCCAGTGATCCGCCCATCCCGTTCTACGACCCGGGCCGCTCCTGACTGGATGGATTCCCCCAACTCGACGCCTCGGTCGAACCCGTGAACCCGGCGAGCCAGCATGTTGCAGGCTTCCGCATCAGCCGGTTGCGCCGGCCGCACCACGCATCCAGGAACGCTCCGCTGTAACGTCCGACCCTGCACGCACGAAAGCGGCTCCCTCACAGAAAATCCAAGGCCTGCGTACAGAGAGAGCGACCGGTTGTGAAACGCAGCCTGAACCAGCCGGATCCCAGCCGCACCCTGCCGCTCCGCCCTGTCCATCACGGCGCGCATAAGCTTCCGGCCAACCCCGGCGCTCTGCGCAGCCGGGTCGATCGTGATTGGACCCACGCCCGCAATCACCGAGCGCTCATCGAGGCAATTGCTGCCTACAATGCGGCCTTCGACTTCCGCGACGACGCAGTAAAAACGGGGATGGGCAAACATCATCGACAGCACCCCGACCGCCGCCTCCGTTCCGGGTAGATCGCAGGGAAAGCCATGCGCCTGGTTGATGGTGGAGAACGCGTCGTAGCAGATTTTCCCGGACGCAGGCGCGTCCTGCGGCACGGCGGTGCGGAGTACCACGTTCGGTTGCGCTTCAAGCGGCATGGAATCAGGTCCCTTCAGGTCTCCCGCAGCATACCAGCCGCCGGCCTTGCGCCCGTCTCCAACTCGTCAAACTCATCGTTGCCGCAACCATGCGACCAGATCCCGAGGCTACCTGCTCGGCATCTGTACCTGCTTGTACCCCGCCGGCACCTCAAAATGCGATGCGTCCACCGGATCCGAAGAGAAGCTCGACACCGTAATCTGCGTCTCCATCAACACCGCCGACGTCGGCGTTCCCTGGCCATTCTGATTCGCGTTGGCATCCGGCGCCGGCTGCTCCTCTTTTTTCTTCTTCCCGAAGCCGAATCCTCCCAACTTACTCGTCAGCGCTGAAGCCACGCTCTGCTTGGCAATATCCGACCCGCTGGGCATCGCCGGCGAGTTGTCCGGCGGCAGCGGCGCTTCCGACGCGGCGGGCAGCGGTTTCCCGTCGAACGTGCTTCCCATGCGCATCACCTGCAAAATCGGCACGCCCTTCACCTTCTGCATCTCCTTGCCCATGTCCGTCATGGCCTGCGTCGCGCCCGGATTCTGCGCCAGCATCTTGCTCAGGTCAAATCCCACGCCGGCCGTCATGGCCCCCATCTTCTCGCCCATCCGCCGGTAAAAGTCGCGCACCTGGTCGTACCCCGGCACCTCCGGCACCAGCCACATGTCGTTCGTCACGGCCATGTTGCCCGACTGCTGCGTCTTCTGGTCGGTCGCCGTCATCGTCATCGTCATGATCGTCTCGTGCGAGTTCAGGCCGCTCACCTGCTTCTCCGCGCCCGTTTCATGCACTTTTACGTCAAAGCTCATCTTCACGTCGTTGGGACTCTGCGCCGGCGCGCTGGCCGGCTGCTTCGCGCTCTGCTTCTGAGCTTCCTCCGCGGCCTTCTCCATCTGCTCCTTCATCTGCTCGAACGTCATCACCGTGTAGGTGTGCTTCAACGAGTCGATGTGGGTCATGGTTTCCTTGTCCAGATCGATAATTTCGATCCCGTCCGGGTTCACCTTGGCCATCCGGTTCCCCTTGATGTAGACAGTGGAGACAACCGGATCCCCCGCCTTCCTGGCCTGGGAGCTGAATGCCCCCATCATCTTCACCGTGTGCAGCAATGAGCCGCCCGTCAACTGCGTGGTTTCCTGGTAGGTGTAATCGGCAAAGAGAACCGCGGGAGTCAGGATCATGGGCGCCACTACCGCCGCCCTGAAAAACCTGGTTATACCCATCGAAAGCCTCCGAAGAAACACCGCCGCCTTCGCGCTTGCAACGAGCGGGAGGCTGTTCTTCAATTGCGCCGGAGTATAGCCGTGCCGCCGAACCCAGTCAACGCTTCAAGACAAGCCGGAAAGGCTTCCCCTGCTTATCGTCAGCGCGGCTCGTCTTCCGCTGTCCCTCGTGTCTGCCGGGCGACATTACTTCGAAGCCGTCTTGGCCGGCGCGCCCAGGTGCCGCACGTATTCCACCAGCCCCTGGATCTGCTCCGGCGTCAGGGTCGGCCCGAACGCGGGCATCTTGCCCCTGCCCTTGGTAATCGCCGTTATCAACTCATCCTGCGGTTTCGACCGGATCAACTTGCTGCGCAGGTCGGGGCTCTTGAATTTCTTCCCCAGGGCCGTACCCGCGCCATCCTCCCCGTGGCACACACTGCAGGTGTTCTTGAAGACTTCCGCAGGCGGCGTTCCCGGTTCGGTTTGCGCGCATGCGCCATGCGCCGTTAGTGCCATCGCCAATCCCACTCCCGCTGCCATTCCCAGCTTTGATTTTCCGCCTGCGTCTCGATAGAACCATTGCTCCGGTCTTCCCCTCCACTGCGTTAGTGTACCCAGAAAATCGCGCCGTCTCGCCGGCTCCTACACACCTTCCACCGGAGGGCACCCGGGGAAATTCACCAGAAATGTGTTGCCGATATAGCCCAGGTACTTGATGCCGATTGCGCTGGTGAAAAACCCGTCAGCCGTCAGATTGCGCAGAAATCGAAAGAACTCGATGCCCTGCAATAAGCCCGGTTCTGCCTCTCCGTTGCGGCTGAATGCAATCGCATCCAGCATCTCTTTCTGCTGTTGCGGCGCGCACTTCAAAAAATCCGTCCCGTAGCGGTCAATGCAGGCCAGATCGAGCCATCGAATTCCCCCGCCCAGCTTCAATTGCCAATCGCGGTTCTCGCTGGTCAGCAGGTCAATGTACTCAGGCGCCCCAGCCTCCACCGCTCCGCCCGAGTCCGCGTCCGCCGGCAGAATCATCTCGCACAGCGTCTGCAGCGTCTTATACTGACGCGGCGAAAAATACTTGGGCGTGTAGGCTCCGTGCGCCGCACTCGCCTTCTCGGCCGATATCACCTGGTGCGCATGCTGCGCCGCCGCCAGCGGGATTCCCCCCAGCGCCGACGCCATCCCGCCCAGCGTCAACGTCTTCAGCACATCGCGCCGCGATGGCGATTCCACCGGGTTCGCCCGATCCGTCATTGCTAGATCTCTCCTTTTTTGGCTTGATCCAGCAGGTACTCTGAAGTCCTCCACGACAGCGCCATAATGCTCAGCGTGGGATTCTTGTCGGGATTGCTCACAAACGGCGCCGCGTCGGCCACAAACAGGTTCTTCACATCGTGTGCCTGGCAGTGGCTGTTCAGCGCGGACTTCTTCGGATCGTTCCCCATCCGCACCGTGCCCAGCTCGTGAATGATCGCCCCGCCTTCGGAAATATGTGACGGCCGCGGTTTGCGCGGGTGCAGCACCGTGCCGCCCCCGGCTTCAATGATGGAGCGAAACGTCTCCTGCATGTGATCCGACATCTTTTTCTCGTTCTCGCCCCACTCCCAGTGAAAACGCAAAACCGGGATCCCCCAGCGGTCCACCATCTCCGGATCGATCTCGCAATAGCTGTTCTCGTTGGGAATCATCTCCCCGCGGCCCGCAAATCCAATCGAAGTACCGTAACGCTGCCGGCACATTTGCTTCAGCCCCGTGCCATAGCCTTCAAACGCTTCGCAAATCCCGTCGAAGTCGCTCACGCTGGGCATGTGCGGGCCGCCGCCAAACTCAATGTGATATCCGCGCAGAAACTCGTTCTTCTTGTCGAACCGCCACCACGGCATGTACATGTGCATCCCGCCCACACCGTCGTGATTGTGCCGCGGAACCTTTTCCATTTGCGGAAAATACCCCCCCATCGTGCTGCCCACCGAGTCGGTAAGATACCGCCCCACCACTCCCGACGAGTTGGCCAGCCCGTTTGAAAAGCTGGGCGACTTCGAATTCAGCAGCAGCCGCGCCGACTCGCACGAGCTGGCCGCCACTACAAACGCCCGTGCCCGCACCCGCTGTTCGCTGCCCGTCTTCTTGTCGACGTACGATACTTCCTTGACCGTTCCGTTCGCGCCCAACACCAGTTCCCGCGCCATGGCGTTGGCGATCATCGTAAAGCGCCCCGTCGCCTTCGCCACGGGAATCATCACCTGGCTGGAACTGAAGTTCGACGCCGTAATGCATCCCCGTCCGCACTCCCCGCAGTAGTGACACACCGCGCGCCCGTTCAGTGGCTTGGTCAAAATCGCCAGCCGCGACGGAATGCAGGTAATGTTCAGCGCGTCGCACGCCTTCTTGATAATCGTCTCGGTGCACCGCGCCTTGGGCGGCGGCAGAAACACCCCATCCGGCGCGTTGGGCACATTCTCCTTCGTCCCGAACACCCCGATGAACGCTTCCACTTTGTCGTAATAGGGCGCCAGCTCCTCGTAGGTGATCGGCCAGTCGTCGCCCATCCCATCCCGGGAGTATGCCCTGAAATCCGCCGGCCCAAAGCGCAGCGCGATCCGTCCCCAGTGATTGGTGCGCCCGCCTTCAATGCGCGACCGAAACCACCGGAAGCTCGACCCCGGCGCCGTCGTATACGGCTCGCCCTCGATCTCCCAAAACCCATTCGGCGCCATGAACTCGGGATTGATCTGCCCGCGTGCGCGTCCCCCAATGTCGGCGCCGCGATGTGGCAGCTCATAGGGCCACATGTGCTCTTTGAAATCTGTTTCAGGATGTAGAACCGGACCGGCCTCCAGCATCACCACGCTGAGTCCGCCCTCGGTCAGCACCTTGGCCGCGGTACCCCCGCCGGCGCCTGATCCAATAATGCACACATCGTAGGTTTTAAGACGCGGGAGCCCTTGCGTCATGAACACTCCAGGGGTCGACAAGCTGGGAAGTTTCCGCCCCCGCATTTTCAGTCACCGCAGGTGCCGGTGTCCAGTTGCCAGGTGCCCCGGGTCCCTGCAGATGGGACCCGGGACAGCACTCCTTTTCTTCAGCCAATGTTTTCCCGGCCGATGTCGGCACCCGGGATATCACGAACC
This sequence comes from uncultured Acidobacteriota bacterium, assembly GCA_963744185.1. Classification (GTDB taxonomy): domain Bacteria; phylum Acidobacteriota; class Terriglobia; order Terriglobales; family Acidobacteriaceae; genus Telmatobacter. Next base: position 130,654 of record CAVUSR010000012.1, read on the forward strand.
TCGCGTGTTTTTCAGACCCGTGATCATCCACAAAAGCCGAGCTTCCCGGGGCCTGCCCTCAATCTTCCTGCGGGCCGTCCGACTCTGGAAATATCGCCATCGTATGTGATCCGGATCACCGGACTTTACGATTTCACCTGCGATCCTGTAACCGTCCGAGTTGCGCGCCTTCCATAGATAGAGCCACTCTTCTAAGAAAGCAGGGCCCCCGTGCGGATCGATCCGCGAAATCATAGCGGGAAATCTCCAAGTCATGGCGCCGCGCATCTGATTGCCCAGATTGAGAACACCCAGGATCTGACCTGGACGGTCGACTTGGACTTTCGCCTGGTCACCTTCAACAAGGCCCTTGCCAACGAGATTCTGAAACACTGCGGCGTCGTCGCAAAGCCGGGCATGAGCCCGTGCGACCTCCTGCCTCCCGAGCTCGCTCGACTCTGGCCCCCTTTCTTCCAGCGCGCTCTCGAACACGGTCCATTCCGCGCCGAATACGTCTTCCAGGATGGTCGCGTGATGGAGTTGGCCTTTAGCCCCATTCAGGCAGGCGAGACGATCATCGGGATCTCGGTCTTTGCCAGAGATACAACCGAGCGCAAGCTCGCGGAGGAATTTCTCAAGACCAGTGAGAAACGGTTCCGCACCCTGCTTGACGGAGCCCCCATGGCCATCGGTTTCAGCCGCAATGGATTGATCCTCTACGTCAATATCAAATATGTCGAAATGTTCGGGCTTAAGAGCCGGGAAGAAGCGATCGGCCGGCCTGTACTCTCACAATGGGCCTCTGAGAGCAGAGCGTCCATCGAGCAATTGCTTCGCCGGCCGGCAGAGGCGTCTCGCGGCATCGCGTTCGATGGTGTGGCGGAGCGGCCTGACGGTTCCCGCTTCCCCATGCACGGCGAAGCCACAGCCATTGTTCTTCCCGACGGGCCTGCCCACTTTGTGTTTCTCTCCGACGTCACGCAATCGAAGGCGACCGAAGAAGCCTTGCGGGAGAGCGAAGCGCGCTTCCGAAATTACTTTGACCTTCCTCTGGTCGGCTTCTCAATCGTTCATCCCGAAGCCCCTGGAATCATCGCCAACGACCGGCTCTGCGAGATGCTCGGCTATACGTCGGAAGAACTGGGCCAGCTGAGCTGGCAGCAAATCACGCATCCTGACGATCTTGAATCCAACCAGGTGAACTTCAATCGGCTCGTCTCCGGCGAAATCCAGCGCCATTGCATTGAGAAGCGGTACATCCGCAAGGATGGGAGCACCCTCTGGGCCGAGATCACCCTTGGATGCGTCCGCAAATCCGACGGCACCGTCGAGCATGTCTGCGGCTATCTGCAGGACATCGGCAAACGCAAAGCGGCCCAGGAGGCCCTGCGCGCCAGCGAAGCCCGCCTCCGCAGCTATTTCGAACTGCCTCTTGTGGGCATGGCTATCACGTCGCTGGAGCAAGACTTCATCGCCGTCAACGACCGGCTCTGCGACATCCTCGGCTACAGCCGCGCGGAGCTTCTTGAGAACACCACGGCGCAGGTCACCTACCCTGACGATCTGGATGCCGACCGTGATGAGTTCACACGCCTTGTTGCCGGGGAGATCGACACCTACTCCCTCGAAAAACGGTTTGTCCGGAAAGACGGCCGCATCATCTGGACCGCCATCTCCGTCGGCTGCGCGCGCAATTCGGATCAGAGCGTCGATTACGTCTGCAAAATCATTGAAGACATTTCAGAGCGCAAGGCGGCCCAGGAAACGATTCAAAGGGCCGAACAGAAATTTCGCGAAATTTTTGAAGACGCGCCCGAAGGAATCTTTCAGACCTCCCCGGAAGGCAAATCCCTGGCGCTGAACCCTGCCGGCGCAAAGATGTTAGGCTATGCCTCTTCGGAAGAGGCCGTTTCCGCCATCAACAATTCGGCCCACGACGCGTGGCTCGACCCTTCGGATCGCGCACGCTATGCGGCCCTTCTCGAAGAGCGGGAAGAGGTCCGCGACTTTCCCTGTCGATTCAAGCGCAAGGACGGATCCTGGTTCTGGGCCTCGGTCGCCGCGCGGCGAATCCGCGGAGCCGATGGGCAGACCGTCTACTACCAGGGCTTCATGCAGGACATTTCTGAGCGCAAGCGTCTTGAATCCGCCCTGCAGACCAAGATCCGGGAACTGCAGCTGTTCAGCGAAATGAACGTGGCACTCGTGACCGCCGAGAACGAGCCAGACTTGCTTACCGAATATTGCCGGATCATGGTGGAGACCGGCGGCTATCGCATGGCTTGGGTTGGGTTCGCAGAATCCTCGCCGGGCAAGCCCGTCATACCTGTCGCCCATTTCGGCCACGAGGAAGGCTACTTGAAGATTGCCGACATTTCGTGGGAAGAAGGGGAACGCGGACGTCGGAGTCACCGGAAAGGCGATCCGGGTGGGGACAATTCAGCTTGCGGAAGACTTCGCAACATCTGAGGGCCTCGCGCCCTGGCATGACGAGGCCTCGAAGCGGGGATACCGATCTGCGATCGCCCTTCCGTTTCGCCACTCCGATAGCAGCGTAGCCTGTCTCACCGCTTATGGCGCCGAGCCCGGTGCGTGGTCGGATTCGGAACGCAAACTGCTCGACGGCATCGCCAGAGATCTGGGATATGGCATCACAAACCTGCGCACCCGTGCTGCCAGGAAACGAAATCAGGAGGACCTGCGCGCCAGTCTCGAACAGACCATCCAGGTGATCGCCGAGACCGTCGACCAGCGCGATCCTTATACCTCCGGCCACGGACGCCGGGTCGCCGATCTTTGTACGCAGGTGGCGCGCAAACTGGGCCTCGATGAAGAACGCGTGCATGGGCTGCATCTGGCGGCCACCATTCACGACCTCGGGAAAATCGGCATCCCGGCCGAAATCCTTTCCAAGCCGGGCCGTCTCACGCCCAACCAGTACGCTCTGATTCGGGAACATGCCCAACTCGGCTACGACATCCTCAGGAATGTGCGCTTTCCCTGGCCGATTGCCGACATGGTCCTGCAGCACCACGAGCGGATGGATGGATCGGGATACCCCCAACATCTGGTGGGTGACGCCATGTTGCTGGAATCGCGAATCCTTGCCGTGGCCGATGTGGCCGAAGCCATGGCGACGCACAGGCCATATCGCCCCGCCAGGGGTATCGACATCGCCCTCGATGAGATCCTCAAAGGCCGCGGCACGCTTTACGACAGCGCCGTTGTCGATGCCTGCCTCCGCGTCTTTCAGGAAGACGGCTACACCTTCCCTGAATGACGCCGCCCGGGTCGCCGGTTCTGGGGCCAAGAGACACTACCCAGGCTCCAATCCTGTCTGCCGAAACCTCCTGTCTGCTAACATCCCCAAGGCGTTTCCCGAAACGATCCCCGCGATTGTTTTCCCGACCGACGGGAGGGATCCGCGGTGGTTCTTGCTCTTGCCTTCTTTTCGCCCTCGCAAGACGCCGCACCCAGACCCCGGTCTCGAAGTCCCGAACACCACGACCCAAACCCGCTTTCAGAAGCGATCTCCCGCGGCCTGTGGAAATCTTGTCAAGCCCCCCGACGAAAAATACTTTGTAACCCTCTTTAGAATCAGCGCAAAAAACTTTACCCAAATTGGGTATTAATTATTCGAACCTGCCATACTTGAAACAGTTGAACAAAAGCCCGCCAACCGGCGGGCTTTTTCATTTCACCGTCAGGAGCAGAGGATGAAGCTACAGCGCAAACTCGGGTTCACGGGATCTTTCTATTCTCTGGTCCCTGCTCCCTGTTCCCTGCCTTTTTCACTTCTTCACTCATTCACTTCTGCACGGGCTTTCTCTGTTCACTGCCCACTGTTCACTGTCCACTGTGATTTAAATCACGGTCAGCACAAAATCCCCCCAAAACGGGGTGTAACTCCCTCAATCGAAGGAGGTTGAGCTTTTTTTATTTTGCGTGTGGGAGGGTCTTTTGTAACAGGAACAGTGCAGACTACGGGGTTCAGTAAGCCCGCAGAAGCCGCTTCGGCCGCGCCAGCCGCATGAAAATGTAGACAATCAGCTGCAACGTAAGCGCTCCGCAGCAGTCCAGCAACACATCCCAGGGAGAAGAGGTGCGGTTGGGCAGAAACGACTGGTGATACTCATCGGCGGAAGCCACCAGGGCAGTTCCCACCAGGGCGAGCAGCGTGTCCTGCAGGAACCGCGAGTGCGGTAATGACATCCACCAGGCACGCAGCCACGCCAGGCCAATGAGCCCGTAGCCGATGAAATGACCGCTCTTGCGAATGAAATGGTGGATCCGCTCCCACCGCGGCCCGGGAACATGCCCGAAGAGGAACTGGTAGATCGTGCGCAGCGGCCCGCTGGTGTGGTCGGCGCCCATCATCTCCGTCGATTCGATGGTGATTACAATGATGCCGGCTGCCACCGGCCACCAGGCGTTGATCCAGAACGCGGCGCTCCGCCGCCTACTCCACATGGTAGTTGGGCGCCTCGCGGGTAATGATGACGTCGTGCACATGGCTTTCCCGGAGTCCGGCGTTGGAGATGCGGACAAACTGCGACTTCTGCTGCAGGTCGTGGATGGTTTCGCAGCCCAGGTAGCCCATGCCGGACTTGAGGCCGCCGACCAGCTGGTAGACCATGGCTTCGAGCGGTCCGCGGTAGGGCACGCGGCCCTCGATGCCCTCGGGAACGAACTTGGCCAGGCGGTTCTGCGAAGCTCTTTCGCGCTGGACGACACCTTCAGTGCCTTGCTCGCGGCTGGCCATGTCCTCGGTGCTCTGGAAGTAGCGCTCGCCGGAGCCCTGGCTCATGGCGGTAAGGGAACCCATGCCGCGATAGGTCTTGAAGCTGCGGCCCTGGTAGAGGATGGTCTCGCCGGGGCTCTCGTCGACGCCGGCGAAGAGCGAGCCGATCATGACGGAACTGGCGCCGGCGGCGATGGCCTTGGTGATCTCTCCCGAGTACTTAATGCCGCCGTCAGCGATGACCGGGATATTGTGCTCGCTGGCAGCGCGGAAAGCCTCGGCGATGGCGGTGATCTGGGGCATGCCGGCGCCCGTGACCATGCGGGTGGTGCAGATGGAGCCCGGACCGATGCCCACCTTGACGGCGTCGGCCCCGGCGTCGATGAGGGCCTTGGCGCCCTCGTAGGTGGCCACGTTGCCGGCCAGGAGGCCAATGCCCGGGAAGCGCTTCTTGACCTCGCGAACGGCGTCCAGGACGCGAGAGGAGTGGCCATGGGCGGAGTCGATGGCCAGCACGTCCACGCGGGCCTTCACCAGCTCAACGGCGCGCTCGAGATAGTCTCCGGTGGCCCCGATGGCCCCCCCGACCCGCAGGCGGCCCTTCTCGTCCTTGCTCGAGTTGGGATACTTGAGCTTTTTCTGGATGTCCTTGACGGTAATGAGCCCCTTGAGCTCGTACTGGTCGTTGACGACGAGGAGCTTTTCGACGCGATGTTCGTGGAGGATGAGCTCGGCTTCTTCGAGCGTGGTACCGACGGGGACGGTGATGAGGTTTTTCTTGGTCATCACATCGCCGATGGGCACGTCGGTGCGGGTTTCGAAGCGGAGGTCGCGGTTGGTGAGGATGCCGACGAGTTTCTTGCCCTGCGTCACGGGGACGCCCGAGATCTTGTAGCGGCGCATGACGTCGAGCGCGTCGCTGATCATCTGGTCGGGACCGATGGTGACCGGGTCGACGATCATGCCGCTCTCGGAGCGCTTGACCTTGTCGATTTCCCCGGCCTGATCCGTGATGGTGAGGTTGCGATGCACAATGCCGAGGCCCCCTTGCTGGGCCATGGCGATGGCCATGCGCGACTCGGTGACGGTATCCATGGCAGAAGAGAGCAGGGGAGTATTGAGCGTGATGTCGCGGGTCAGCTGCGTCTGCGTGCTCACCGTGGTGGGCACCACGTCGCTGTAGGCAGGCACGAGCAGCACGTCATCGAAGGTCAGCGCTTCCGGCAGATTTTTCAGGAGCATAATACTTTGACGCGCCTGGCGATCCGGAGATTCGAGTCCCTGGATCGGCAGGCGCTTTGGTCTATTGTAACGGAGCGAACCAGGGGGCGTTTTCCGGCGCCGAGACGTTGCGATCGCCAATATCGATTGCCAAAAAATCGATCAGACGAAGATCGGATGGCCCAGCAGGGCTTCCAGCACGAACAAAAAATACTGCGCCGACTCGATCTCGTCCAGATTGTAGGAGCCTTCCAGCATGCCGTTTTGCGGTTCGTTGTATTGCATCCGCATTTCGGCGACTCCCCGTTCGTTTTGGCGGAACAGCTCCTTCTGGATGCAGCGGAGGTAGTCTTCGTCTCCGGACAGATAGTCGATGGTCGCGAGATTCGAAGCACCCGGGGTGAAACTGAAGGTGAGTCCGACTGGCTTCTCATCGGTGGAATGCCCGACGCGGCAGGCAGACGGCAACAGAGAGCGCTGTGCGGTTTCCGTTTTGGGAAAGTGCCGCAGAGCCCAGAATGCGGCGCTGGTATCGACGTGCATCCATTCAGGCAAGGTGTCAGGCAACGCTCTTTCCCCCTGTTTTCCATTGATTCTGGCCAGGACCTCGCGAAGGTAGCTTTCGTCGGTCGCCACCACGACAACGTCCGGTTTGGGGAAGACGACGTAGGTGGTGAGAATGTTTTCCTCGACCTTATCCTGGAAGACCTCGACAGTCTGTCCCTCGATTTGCTCCGATCGCACGGCAGTCGATGACGATTTCTGGAGGAATGCGGCGGTCTGGTCCGTTATGTCGCCCGTGAAGGCGGCGATCGCAGCACCCTGATAGGTCGCCATGCCCAGGCCGTTTGGCGGCCGGAAGGTGCGCGAACCTTCGATCCCCGCCGCGACAGGCACATCCTTGAACTCGTTTTCCAAGCGGAGGATCGACAGCAGAAAATACTGCCTGAAGGTGTCGCGAACCACCTCTTGAGAACCGTCATTCCCGTCGAGAACTGCCTTTGGGATGGGGAGCGGGCCCGTGACGCCGATCAGTGTTTCTGTGTCAGCTGGGAACCAGGAGAGCATGTGTTCAACCAGTGGAGAGACCCGCGAGGGCGCCGGATGCGGATGCGATGACGGCGGGTTGTTGTGGGCGGCGGGGTCATTGCAGTTCGGCGCGCATTGGCTCGCTGCGGCGTGCTCCGGCACGGAATAGAGGCGGACGGTCGCGCCTGACTTCACGGCGAGCAGCTTTCCGTTTGGCGACAGGGCCAAACCTCCCCACCCGTAGCGTGTGTCGCCGTAGTTGCCAACGAAGAATCCGCGAGACGAATCCGGGTTGGGCGGCACATTCACTGTGAGGAGCGGGTTCTCCGATCCCAGATCAAACACACGCGCAATCTGCTTGTCTGGAACATTGTCCTTTCCCAGTCCCCAACGGGTGGTCGGAATGGAGAACCTCCGGCCGTTCGCCGACGAGTTCGCAGGGCCGTCTACCAGCTCGAGGCCAAGGTTGAATTGGCGGGTGATATTTCCTTCCGCGGAGACCGTGAGAAGTTTGGTGTCGCCGCCGCATAAGGGCCCCACGATCGAATCTTTGCCGATCAACTGCCATCCGCCGCAAAGGTACCCGGGCAGAGTCAGAAGATTGTCCTGTGTGTCACACCCTGGTCTCGGCCTCGCCGGATTGCCGGCGGGCTTCAGCGTATCGCAGGATTCCGGACGGGCGGCGAGGAGTTTCTTCGAGCCCGACGTTGCATTTCCCAGATAGAGAGTGAACCGCTTTATCGCTGCGAATCGATCACCCCAGAGCGATTGGACTTGTGAAGGAGAGTCGCCGGCCGGTTCATTCCATGACTTGAGAATGGATAACCGTTCGGTATCCAGCAAAGTGTATCGGGCATCGCTTGTTCGCAGCAGGAGCGACTCCCCTGATGGGCTCGCGATGGGAGTCATTTCGCCGTGCGCCTCAAAGTGGGCGAGCGATGTGAACGCGGAGGAGTAGAGGTTAACCGTGTCGCCGAGAATGACAATAAACTTGCCATGCGCCGCCGGATAAAAGAAGGACTGGCTGAGTTGCACGGGATCCTGCGGCAAGACCCAGTCGAGTTGTTTGATCGGCTCGCCAGTCGTTGCGTTGAGAAATACGGCCACCAGGCGAAATGAATCGGAGATTTTGGGTTCGCGAGGCTCAGAGACGCCGAAGGGAGCGTCGTAGACGACGAAATAAGCAGCGACAATCTTGGGATCGGTGAAGACTACGCCCTGCTGGTTGGCCCATCCGAAGTCGTTTTCGTAGCCTGGCGAAACGTGCAGCAGGGCTGCCGGCGGCCTGCCCTGATAGCCAAAGCGGACAAGGTCAACCTCCCACTTAGGCTTTGGATTCTGAGACTGCAACGGAAGCGCACTGAGAGCGAGAGTCAGCAGAACGAAATGGATTCGCGCCAAGGCATTCCTCCAGCGGCTGTCTGCGCAATTGTATCTTCGAGCTCGCTGGAACGGATGAATCGGGGCTGGCATGGATGACAGGCAGGCGGCCAACGGGCAGGCGGCCAACGGGCGCAGTTTGCGCCAGTGAGTTTCGAGGTTTCCCGCCTTCGCGCCGGGAAAAAGGCTAATTGAGTGTCGAGGTTCTGAGACCCTAGCGCCGGGGAAAAGGCGCAGGGATGGGGCACGAAGCTGTTGTGGCAGGTTGGCAAGAAGCAACAGCAAGAACAGCCGCGGATCCTTCGAGTTGCTGCGCTCCTTCAGGAAGACAGGACCTGGGGGAAAGGGGGGACTGTCGCTCAGACGCCGACGGGGAAGGGCTTGGGGCTGGACTCGTCGGAGCTGGCTGAACTGCCGCCGCGCCAGCGTTCGAAGCGGCCCTGCAGCAGGCTCATGAGGCCGGTGTACCAGTAGCCGATGACAAAGAGGACCAGAAAGGGCGCCGTGAAGAAGTTGTGATTGGAGAAGCAGTAGATGATGGCAAGGAAGAAGTAGGCGCCGATGAAGAGCTCGATCCAGGGGGCAAGGACGAGGCGCTTGCGGTATTTGGCGGCCTGGGACTTTTCGCCTTTTTTGGCGACGCGGTATTTCGGCGTGCGGGCGAAGGCGCTCTTGATGCCGAGCAGCGCTTCCATGACGGCCTTGGTGTTGGTGACGGTGAGACCGATGCCGAGGGCCATGAGGAAGGGCAGGTAGAGGAAGGTCTTCATCCACGTTTTGGGAAAGAGGACGCGCTGGCTGGCGAGGTAGAAGACGGCGATGGAGAGGCTGGACGCGGTGAAGAGCGGCACGTCGATGAGCAGCATCTGGAACCAGCCCTGGTAGAAGCGCACGATCATGCAGGGGATGAGCAGCGCGGTCATGATGACCATGAGCGGGTAACTGAGGTTGGCGGTGAGGTGGTAGACGGATTCGATCTTGATGCGCCGCGGCACATTGGAGCGGAACATCATGGGGAGGACTTTTTTGCTGGTCTGGATGAGGCCCTTGGCCCAGCGTGCCTGCTGGGTTTTGAAGGCGGTCATCTCGATGGGAAGCTCGGCGGGGCACTCGATGTCGGGGAGGTATTTGAACTTCCACCCGGCCATCTGGGAGCGATAGCTGAGGTCGGTGTCTTCCGTGAGGGTGTCGTGCTGCCAGCCGCCGGCGTCGGTGATGGCCTGGCGGCGCCACATGCCGGCGGTGCCGTTGAAGTTGAAGAACTCGCCGGAGCGAGCACGGGCGCCGTGCTCGAGAACGAAGTGGCCGTCGAGGAGGATGGCCTCGATCTGGGTGAGCATGCTGTAGTCGCGGTTCAGGTGGGTCCAGCGGGTTTGCACCATGCCGATGTGGGGTTCGGCGAAGTGGTGGATGACGCGCATGAGCCAGTCGGTTGGCGGGACGAAGTCGGCGTCGAAGATGGCGATGAACTCGCCCTGCGCGACTTTGAGGCCGGCATCGAGCGCGCCCGCTTTGAAGCCGTGACGGTTGACGCGATGGATGTATTTGATGGGATGGCCGAGGGCGGCGTAGCGATCGACGATGGCGGAGGCGACTTGCTGCGTTTCGTCGGTGGAGTCGTCGAGGACCTGGATTTCGAGCCTGTCGGGCGGGTAGTCCATGGCGCAGACGGCTTCGATGAGGCGATCAATGACGAACTGCTCGTTGAAGATGGGGAGCTGGACGGTGACACGCGGGAGTTCGTCGAAGTGCCTGGGCGCGTTGGGACTGTAGTTCTTGCGGAATTTGTAATAGTGCCAGCACATGGCGTAGCGGTGGATGCCGTAGAGAGCCAGCACGATCATGACGGCGAAGTAGGGAAGCAGAAGGAGGGTGTCGAACCAGTTGAAGTAGTGGTGGACCGAGGCAAAAGGGTCAGTGAACCAGGTTTTCACCTGGTGGCTGAGGCCATTTCTGGGGGCGAAGGCTGCGAAGTTTGCCGCGCGGAAAGAGAGCGTCTGCAGGGTGCTGAGAGCGTGACCTGAAGTGGGCAAAAGCGCGGGTAACAGGGCAGTTCCCTCCAGAATCCGGATAAGTTGATTGTACGCGAACGGCGGGAGCGTCAGGAAACCCGGCTGCGGGGTGAGGGACGCATCTAAATTGATTGTGCCGCGGTTGTGCGCTTGCGTGCTGCGGCGTATCGTTTTCTTCTAGTTGGAGATCATTCGCCATGTCGTCATTGATCGGTTTACCGTTGGTTGCCGCGGGCGGGAGTTTTCTGCTCGAGAATCGCACGCCCGAGGAAGTTTTCACGCCGGAAGACCTGACCGAAGAGCACAAGCACATAGCGGCGACGGCGGCGCAGTTTGCGCGCGAAGAGATTGTGCCGGCGACGCAGGAACTTGAGGCGAAGGCGCCGGGAAAGCTGCGCGCCGTGATGCAGAAGGCGGCAGGGCTGGGGTTCACGTCAGTGGACATTCCCGAGGCGTATGGCGGGATGGGGATGGACAAGACGACGTCGACGCTGATCACTGATCACATCTCGGTGCTGGCGAGTTTCTCGACGGCGTTCGGGGCGCAGATCGGGATTGGGACGCTGCCGCTGGTGTGGTACGGGACCGAAGAGCAGAAGCAGCGGTACTTGCCGAAGCTGGCGACGGCGGAGTGGATCGCGGCGTACTGCCTGTCGGAGTCGACTTCCGGGTCGGACGCGATGAATATCCGCACGCGTGCGACGCTCTCGGCGGATGGGACGCATTATCTGCTGAACGGCGAAAAAATGTGGATCACGAACTGCGGGGTCGCGGATCTTTTCACGGTGTTCGCGAAGATCGACGGCGAGAAGTTTTCCGCGTTCCTGGTGGAGCGGACGTTTCCGGGCGTGACGGTGGGCGCGGAGGAACACAAGCTGGGGATCCGCGGGTCGTCGACCTGCCCGCTGGTGCTGGCGGACTGCAAAGTGCCGGCGGGAAACCTGCTGGGCGAGCCGGGCAAGGGGCACCACATTGCGTTCAACGTGCTGAACGTGGGGCGCTTCAAGCTGGGCGTGGCGTGCGTGGGCGGGGCGCGCTATGCGCTGGCGGAGATGATTCGCTATGCCAAGGAACGCAAGGCATTCGGCAAGTCGATCGCGGAGTTCGGACTGATCCAGCGGAAGATTGCGACTTCGGCCGCGCGGTTGTTTGCGGCGGAGAGCATGGCGTATCGCACGGTGGGCATGATCGACGCTTCACTGGCGCAAATTGATGCGAGCAAGGCTGGCGATCCGCGCGAGACGCAGCGCCGCATCGAGGAGTACGCGGTGGAGTGCTCCATTTTGAAGGTGTACGGATCGGAGATGATCAGCTACGTTGCCGATGAGCTGGTGGCGACGATGGGTGGCTACGGATATGTCGAGGAGTATCCGGCGGAGCGGTTTTATCGGGATGCGCGGATCAACCGCATCTTCGAAGGGACGAACGAGATCAACCGGCTCATTATCACGGGGTGGTTGATGAAGCGGGCGTTGAGCGGGCAATTGCCGCTGCTGGCCGCGATCAAGAAGCTGATGGACGAGGTGATGCAGCCGCCGTCGTTTGATGGCGGCAGCGATACCGGAGAACGACTGGCGCACGAGGCCGAGATGCTGGCGGCGGCCAAGAAGATTGCGTTGTTCGCGGCGGGGGTGGCGAGCCAGCGCTACATGACCGCGCTGCAGGACCAGCAGGAGGTGATGGCCGATCTGGCGGACATCATCGCGCAGGTGTACGCCCTGGAGTCGGCCCTGTTGCGGGCGCGCAAGCTGGCGGCGGGAAAGAAAGCCGCGGCGGCGGAGGCGATGACCGGCATGCTGGCGGACGAGACACTGGCGCTGTCTGAGCAGGCTGCGAAACGGGTGCTGGCGGCCTGCGGAGAGGGCGACATGCTGCGCACACAATTGGCGATTCTGCGGCGGCTGGCGAAGTCAACGCCGGCGGACGTGGTGGGGTTGAGCCGCACCGTGGCGCAACATTGCATCGCGGCGGAGAAGTATCCGCTGTGACGACGAGTGATCAGTGATCAGTGGGCAGTGATCAGAAAACCCGCCGGCTGAGGTTGGTGGTTCCCACCCTTGCGACACCAACAAGTCGCAAGGGTGGGGCACGGCGCTTTGTTGCGGCTATGCGCGGGTGAAGATTCGTTCGAGTCAGGCGGCGGTCTTCTGCTGCTTTCCAGATGTGATGGCGTCGATGATGGCGCGGTTGAAGGCGGGGATGTCGTCGGGCTTGCGGCTGAAGATGAACTGTCCGTCGGTGACGACTTCCTGGTCTACCCAATTCGCTCCGGCGTTCTTGATGTCGGTCTTGAGCGAGGGCCATGAGGTTACGGTCTTGCCCTTTAGCGCGCCGGTCTCGATCAGGGTCCACGGGCCGTGGCAGATGGCGGCCGTGGGCTTGCCGCTGGACACGAACTGCTTGACGAAGTTGACCGCGGCGGGGTCCATGCGCAGGTGGTCGGGGTTCATGACGCCGCCCGGCAAAACAAGGGCGTCGTAGTCGTTGGGATTGGAATCGGCAAGGGTCTTGTCTACCTTGACAGACTGGCCCCAATCCGTATGGTTCCACCCTTTGATTTCTCCGCCCTTGGGCGAGATGACGACGGTGGTCGCGCCCGCCGCGTCGAGAGCCTTGCGGGGTTCGAGCAACTCCGCCTGTTCAAAGCCATCTGTTGCGAGCAGTGCGATTTTCTTGCCGTTTAATTCTGAAGCCATGGTTCCTCCGTTTCCGAGCCTTAGGACGCGGGGAGGATGGCGAGGGTTGCCGGGCGTACGACAGTCCGAGCGTGACTGCCTTTGGTCTCCCCAATATATTTGCGCGTGCGCTATAGTCCCTGCATGAGGTTTATGCACCTGGCAGGTTTTCCCGCTCGCAATTTTCATCTCGCTGCAACAGGCGCAATTGTTATAGCGGTCTGCGCACATGGTTTGCATGCGCAGCAGACTGGCCCGATGAGCGGCCACGACATGGCCGATATGCAGCCGGTGCCGCCGCCGGAAAAGCTTCCGGTACCGGTGCGCATGACGGGCATCGGCAACAGCCATATGACCATCAAGGCATCACCCGAGGCGCAGGCGTGGTTCGACCAGGGTCTCAGTCTGCAGCACGACTTCTGGAACTACGAAGCGGAGAAGGCATTCGAGCAGGGCATACGCGTGGATCCGCAATGCGCCATGTGCTGGTGGGGGTTGGCGCTGGCGGAGGGATTTCGCCACAATGTCGCCGAGACCTACGGCAAGCATGCTCTGGAAGAAGCGGGCAAGCTGATGGGCCAGGCCGGCGAGACAGACAAGCTCTACATTGAAGCAGCGCAGGCGTCGCAGGCCGCGAAGGACGATGACCACAGCCAGGAGATCGGCATCCTGCGCAAGCTGGTGAGCGACCACCCGCACGACACGCAGGCGCGCATCTTTCTGGCGGAATCGCTGTGCGACGGTTACGACGACAAAGGCGAACCGAAGGCGGGGCAAAAGGAGTGCATCTCCATTCTTGAAGGCGTACTGCAGGATGCGCCCAATGACTCGGCGGCGAATCACTACTGGATTCACGCGATCGAGCCGGGAAACCATCCTGAGCTGGCCTTGAAGAGTGCGGCTCTGCTGGCGAGCCTGGCGCCCACATCGGGGCACATGGTGCACATGCCGGGTCACATCTACTATCGCGTAGGGAACTACGCGGAGGCGGAACACTGGTTTGCCGCCTCGACCGAGGCCGATGAGAAGTACATGCGCGAGCAGCATGTCGATCCGGATAACGACTGGAATTACATCCACAATCTGATGTATGGAATTGCGAACCTGATGGAACAGGGCAAGCTGGCGCAGGCGAATGCACTGAGCGATCACGCCGCGGGAGGACGCGGGAAGCTGCCGGACACGCTTTACATCTGGTCAGCAAGGGACCAGATGGCGCGGATCAGCAACCGGCTGCCCGTCGCGCTGCGGCTCGGAGACTGGAATGCGGTGCTCACCATGACAGGACAGGTGAAGCTGCAGGGCGAAAAGACTGCCAACCTGCAGTCGCTTGCCGGTGAATTGACCGACTATGCCAGGGGTATGAAGGCGCTGGAGCAGAGTGATTCGGCAGCGGCGCAGGGGGCGTCGGATCATATGGATGCGGCTTTGTGGCGGTTGCAGCAGCGAGCCGCGGACGAGAAGGCGGCGAAGGACAAGAGCAAGGAAGACAAAAAGGACGAGACGCCGATGGAGCCGGTGATGCCGGATGCGCTCTCCGATCCGATTCTCAAAAGCCTGAGCGTGGCGTCACTGGAGCTGCGGGCGGGGATCCTGGTGGCGCAGGCGAAGCTGGATGAGGCGAAGAAGTTGTACGCGGCGGCGTTGCTGGAAGAGAAGAACCTGGGGTATCACGAGCCGCCGATGTATATTCGGCCGGTGGGTGAGACGGAGGCCGCGGCGCTGATGCATGCGAAGGACTATGCCGGTGCGGCGGCTGCGTATGAGATGGCGCTCAAGGAGCGTCCCAACTCGGGGTTCGGGCTGTACGGGTTGGCGCGGGTGAAGGAAGCGCAGGGCGATGCGGCGGGAGCCCGGCAGGCTTATACGGCGTTTCTGAAGGCGTGGGCAAACGCGGATGCGGGTTTGCCGGAGGTATCGCACGCCAGGCAAGTGGTGTCAGGAGAGAGCCTGGCGGTGCGATAGAGGTGGAGCAGGAAAGACGGCGCGGAGGCTGATTTCCGGATGCACGGGGCTTGGTTTTCGCGCCGTTTCTTCTTTGCGCACTACAGGGTTGAATCGCTACTGCAGCGGAGTCGCTGTGACCACGAGCTGCATGCTGCCTTTGCTGTCGATTGCGTCTGAGGAAAACGCGACCGTCGGTTTGCCGACAGGGATGAGCACCGAACCCTGCCACACGTTCTGGCGGATAACCGGATCGCTGGGCGAACCGGAGGCGGGCGAATGCGAGGACTCGGCCACGCTGCTGACCTCGGCCTTCAGATGGATAGCGAGTTGGCGGCCAATCTCGTGGACTTTCTCCGTGTCGATATTGACCCCAACGTCAACGTATTGGAATTGATACTCCTTGTTGTCGCCTGGTGTGTCTGGCCCGTGGAAGGCGCCGGTGATGATGGGTACTCGCAAGCCGGTTTTAATGGCGCTGAACGGCTCATCGCGGCCGGTGCACACGATGGCGGAGTAGTTCCGTGTGTTCGTAGGCTTGCCGTCGGCGCCCACTTCCTGAAGGACGAATTCAAGATGATAGTAATGCGCCGGCGGCTCGGGTGTGGTGGCCGCGTCGGGTGGCTTTGGCGTGTCCTGCGCGGGGGCCGGCAAGGCCAGAGCGGGGATGAGCGACAGAAGGAAGCAAAAGGCAGCGATCTTGCGCATGGATTCTCCTTAGGGTTCGACCTGATCGGGTGGTTGAATGGGGGGAATGCGAATAGCGGCAATGTGGAGAGGTGCGATCGCCTGCGATTGCGCCTCAACCAGGGCTTTGCGAACAGGCACCGGCGTCTCATTTGCGATGGCGGCGAGTGTGCGCTCCTCCGCGGTGAGGGGCTGCGGGGTGGGGAAGACATCGAGCTTGGGGAGCGAAACGTCGCGACCGGCGAGTTGGGTCGGCCGCGCGGATTTCAGGTGTGAGCGAGCCTGGGTGTGATGAACGTGTCCGGGATGAGGTGCAGCCGGGAGAGCCTCGAGAGGCAATGAAGGCGCTTGCGATACGTGCGCGGTCGGTTCGAAGTGCGTTTTGCGAGACATGAAGAGGGCGAAGAGCAGCAGGCAAGCGGCCAGTGGCAGTGCAATGGCCGATGGGATCCATCGCGGTCGCGGTGCATTTGACGGCTCGGCCGCGATGCGGGCCAGAACGCTTTGTTCCAGGTTGGGACTGGCGTCGGACTCCGCGTAGCTTTTGAGAGCGGAGTCAAGCAGGAGGTCGAGATCGTCGTGCTCACGCATAGCGAGTCTCCTGGTGGCGGTCCTGGAGCGCAGCAAGCTTCTCGCGGAGCAATTGCCGCGCTCGTTGCAGGCGCGTGCGGACCGTGCCCTCGGGGATGTTGAGAATGGCGGCGATGGCGCGCGAGTTGAGTTCATCGAACGCTGAGAGCACGAGAGGCAGGCGCAATTCTTCAGGAAGAGCATCGATCATGGAATGAATGACGGCGTGGTCATTGGCGGCCAATAGCGTTTGTTCCGGACCGGCCTGCGGCGATGGAGGGTCAGCGGCCTCGACGGGCACTGAATTGCACCTGGAACTGCTGTCAGGGAGCGGGCTTCCCGAAGAGCGGCGGCGATCAACGGCAACCCGCCAAGCGACGCGCGCCAGAAACGCGCGCTCATTATGTGCGTTGCGCCAGCCACCATTGCGATAGAGCTTCAAGAAGGTCTCCTGTACCGCATCTTCCGCGTCATGGGAGTTGAGCAGCACGGCGTAGGCCACCCGGAACGCGAAGCGTGACTGGCGCTGGACGAGCGCGGTAAACTCCGCTTCTTCATCGTTGGTCAAAACGAGCTCGCTTCCCGGAGATCATGCAACTCCGAATGTACGCCGGACGGCCGAGTCGAGGCGCTTTCAGAATTGGCTTGTACACCCGCAAAGACGGAGCCTGGGTGCGGGGTGTTCGCTTATTTTTGTTTTCTGGGGGGCGAATGGAAAAGGCCCGCCCCTGTTCGAGGGGCGGGCCTGGTTTTTGCTTGGAAGGGCGGTTGGAGGATTAGTTTGCGGGCGTGGTGTCTAGCTGGGAATGTCTAGCGCTGGACGACTACGGTGAGGTTGAGGTCAACGGGCACCGGCTGCTGGTCGAGCGTTGCCGGCTTGAAGCGGAAATCGCGGACTGCATCGAGAACCTGCGCATCGACACGGGTGTTGACCGAGCGGACGACGTGGACGTTCTCTGCCAAGCCCTTCTCGTTAACTCGGAGAGCGAGGACGACGGCGGGATTGTCGACTGAGACGCCGCTCAACGCATCGGCGGAAACGGCGAAGTTGCTGGAGTTGAGGACCGCGGGGCCAACAACGCCCGTAGAGATGCGGATGGCCGAGCCGGATGCGGCCGCCTCAGAAGGCGCAGCATGCATGGTGGCAGGGGCCAGGAATGAGGAAAGAAGGATGACGGCAATGGAAGAACGCATGAGTCTTCTCCTTGAGGGTTCAAAACAAAGAAAGAACGCAGGTCCTCAAGCGGCCGGCGATGTGCGCACGCCGCGACAGGACGGAGGGGGTTCGCAGAGACAGGTCACCTGTTGCGGTTTCGAGAGGTATCGAGACCGGCAGGAGGTCAGGGTGTTGGTTTTCGCATGGGACCGGTTGGGGGTTGACCGGATTTCGCACTACGCGCTGATTGGCGCTGGGCGGGCGTGAGTGATTAGCGTTGGACCTGAACGGTCAGGTTCATCTCGATTGGGACGGTCTGGTTGTTGAGAACGGCGGGCGTCCAGCGGAACTGGCGGACGGCTTCTACGACGCGCGCATCGATGGATTGGGTGAGGGGGTGGAGAACCTGAATGCCCTGAGGGCTGCCCGTTTTGTCGAGGGTGAATTTCAGGACGACGGTTGCGGTGCTTGGGAAAGCAGCGGGAAATTCGGAGGTTGGAATGCTGATTTTGGTGGAGTAGACGAGTTGGGGAGCGGTAACACCGGTGGAGATGGGTCGGACAGAGGCTGGGACAGCGTCGTTGACGGGCTTGGCCGCAGCGATCGCGGCGGTAAGCGTAAGAGATAAGAGCAGGGAAGAAACAAGTATACGGCGCATTTACTACCTCCTTTATGACGATAGTTACCATCACCACAATAGCGTTCCTATGCAATGATTGTCAATCATAAAAATTAGACCCAATATTTTCAGGTATTTGAAATGGAGCGGGAGCACACTTTATGAAATTCGCGAGAAAAGGGCGGCTCTTTTGTGAGACCTTCAGCAGATTTCCGACGGACGATCCGAAGGTTCTGCTCATGGGACAAAACAAAAATCCCTGAACACGCAAAAAAGCCCGCTTCTCAAGTGAGGAGCGGGCTTTTTTGCTTCGAGTTGGAGTGTTGAATTGCGGCGTAGCCTAAGACCCGCCGATCCCATGCACCTAGGCTTTTGCTGAGGTCAGTGCGCCCAGGTCCGCGGCCAACTTCTCCGTCGAGAAGGCTTCGATCATGTCGCCTTCCTTCAGGTCGCTGAAGCCGTTGATGCCGATGCCGCATTCCATGCCGTTGGTCACTTCGCGGGCATCGTCTTTGAACCGCTTGAGCGAACCGATCTTCCCTTTGAATACCTGCTCGGTGCCACGCATGATCTTGACCTCCGCATCGCGGCGGATGACGCCATCGGTGACGCGGCAGCCAGCGATGGTGCCCACCTTCGGAATCCTGAAGATATTGAGCACTTCGGCGCGGCCCACGTAGTTCTCCTTGAACGTAGGATCGAGAAGTCCCAGCATGGCCAGACGCATCTCGTCCTGCAATTCGTAGATGATCGAGTGCAGGCGAATCTCGACCGCTTCCTGCTGCGCGAGTTCAGCGGCCTTCCGCTCGGGGCGCACATTGAAGCCGATGATGATGGCGTTCGACGCGGTCGCCAGGAGCACATCGGATTCCGTGATGGAGCCGACTCCCGAGTGGATCACCTTGACACGCACCTTCTCGGTAGACATGCGCACGAGCGAATCGGCCAGCACTTCAACCGAGCCGGTGACGTCGCCCTTGATGATGAGGGCGAGGTCCTTCACGCCGGCCTGGCGAATCTGCTCGGCCAGTCCTTCGAGGGATACGCGGGAGCTCTTGGCCAGCTGCGCCTCGCGTTCCTTCATCTTGCGGTATTGCGCGATGCCCTTGGCCTTGTCGCGATCGGCAACCACGAGGAAGGTGTCGCCGGAGTCGGGCATGGCCTCGAGACCGAGCACTTCAACTGGAGTTGACGGGCCGGCTTCCTCGATGGCGCGTCCGCGGTCGTCGAACATGGCGCGGACCTTGCCGAAGGTGTTGCCGACGATGTAACTGTCGTTGAGGTGCAGGGTGCCGTCCTGCACCAGGACGGTGGCTACCGCGCCGCGGCCGCGATCGAGCTTGGCTTCGAGCACCGAGCCCACCGCCTTGCGCCCGGGGGTGGCTTTGGGCGCCTTGATATCGGACACCAGGCAGATCATTTCGAGCAGCAGATCGAGGTTCTTGCGTTTCTTCGCGGAGACCTCGACGAAGACGGTGCCTTCGCTGCCGGCGGCCCACTCTTCGGGGATCAGGCCGCGATCGGCGAGCTGCTTCTTGACGCGATCCGGATTGGCCTCGGGTTTGTCGATCTTGTTTACGGCTACGATGATGGGAACTTCCGCGGCCTTGGCGTGATCGATGGCTTCCAGGGTCTGCGGCATGACGCCGTCGTCGGCTGCGACCACGATGACCACAATATCGGTGACTTTGGCGCCGCGGGCACGCATGCGGGTAAAGGCCTCGTGGCCCGGGGTGTCGAGGAAGACGATCTCACGGCCCGAAGCCGGAGAGCCTTCCTTGGAGAACTTCACTTTGTAGGCGCCGATGTGCTGGGTGATGCCGCCCGCTTCGCCGGCAGCAACGTCCGTCTCGCGAATGGCGTCGAGGAGGCTGGTCTTGCCGTGGTCGACGTGGCCCATGACGGTGACCACGGGAGCACGCGGGACTTCCAACTCGTCGGAATTCGGCGCTTCCAGGACTTCTTCGATGGCCTGGTTCGCCAGTTCCTCTTCGTAACTGATGACGGTAGCGCCGGCGCCAAACTTGGCGGCCACGTCCTTCACCATTTCCGCGTCGAGGGACTGGTTGACGGTAACGAAGACACCGCGCATGAGCAGGATGGCGATGAGGTCCTTGGCTCGGATTTCGAGCTTTTCGGCCAGGTCCTTGACGCTGATGCCTTCAGTCACCGTGATTTCGCGCGTGATGGGCAACGGCTCATTGGAGAAGTTTGCGGCTCCGCCAAAGCGTGGCGGTGGCACAAACCCCTTCATGGGGCCTTCTTTGGTCTTCGGGTATTGCTGGCGCCCGCCACGGCCCTTGGCCGCAGAGGCCCGTTGAGCGCGCGGTGGCTCGCCGGGAGGTGGGGTTGCTCCGCCGGGACCGCCAAAGCCACCGGGTCGCGGTCCACCAAATCCGCCGGGGCGTGGCGCACCGAATCCGGGACGGGCGCCGAAGCCGGGTCGTCCACCCGGGCCACCGGGGCCGCCGGGGCCGGCGAAACCGCCTCCGGGCGTTGTACGTGTGGGGTGCTTGGGCCGCGGACCACCGGGAAACTGTCCCGGGGCACCCTGGGGGCGCGGGGTATATCCACCCTGAGTGGAACCCGCCGGACCAGCAGGAGCGCCGGAGGGACGACGATCGAAGATGGGTCGGCCGCGCTGGATGGTAGCTCCAGCGGCGGGCACGCCGGAAGCTGCTGCTACCGCCGTGGGGGGTGGAGCAGCGGGGGCCTTGTAGACCGGACGCGGCCCGGTTTGTGGCATCACCACGCGACGCACAGGAGGGGCCGGCGCCGGGGCCGGAGCGGCTTCAACAGGCTCGCTGGCGGGCTCGGCAACGGCGGCGGGAGCAGAAACAGGCGCTTCCACGACAGCCTCCGCAGCAATCTGTGGCTCGGGCGCAACGACTTCCGCGGGTGGCGGAGGCGTCGCTTGAACAGGCTCGGCAACGACGGGCGCAGCAACTGGCGGAGCCGGCTGGGACGATACCGGAGGTGGCGGAGCCGCGACTGGAGCGGCTGGTTGAACCGGTGCAGGCGCAGCCGGCGGGGGAGCCACCACGACAACAGGGGGCTTGGCCGGCGTTGCCACGGGTTCCGTCGGGCGGGCAGCGGGTGGGGCCACGGGCGGCTTCACCACTACGGTCACCGCGGGGGGCGCAGACGCAACAGCCGGACGCGAAACGGTTGGAACGCTGGCTGGCGCCTTGGCGACAACAGGATTCGAGGGCGGACGTGACGCGATGGCGGGCGCCGAAGGCGGCACGATGCGCGGTTCCTGACGCACCGGCGGCATGATTTTCCGGGGCTCGGGCCGTGGCGCCGCAGCCGGCGGAGCCGCCACCATCGCGGGCGGAGCCGGCCTGGCGGCGGGCTGTTGCTGAGCCGGTGGTGCAGGTCGCGCAGGAATATGGCTCCGGCGAGCCGCATCTTCCTGCTCCTGTTTCTTTGCCAGAATGGCCTTCAGTGCATCGCCGGGCTTGGAAATATGGGACAGGTCGACCTTCGGCTGAATCCCTTGCTGCGGGCGCGACGGTGCGCTCGCGCGGCCGGATCCACCGCCGCGCTGAAAATGCCCGCGTACCTTCTCGGCCTCGTAATCTTCAATCGAACTGGAGTGCGTTTTGCCCTCACCCAGGCCGAGTTCTCCCAGTACGTCAAGAATCTGCTTGCTCTTGACTTCCATCTCCCGTGCGAGATCGTTAATTCGAACCTTGCTCATCCGCCTCTTTTCGAAACCTGCTACCCAAAGCCCTAAGTGCTCATAGCTACCCCGTGGCAATGGCTGCTGCATTTGGAACTGTAAAAACTCCCAGTTCCATTATCCCTGGATTGACCAATAACAGCGCGGCGCATGATGCGCGCCGTGCTACTCGGCCGCTTCATCTTTGTTTGCCAACTCGTTCTCGTGCATCTCTGACTGTCCTGCGGTCGCGACGTGGTCTTCCCCCGCGACCAGATCCTCGGTCCCTGCTTCTTCCGCGTGCTCCAACTGGGGTTCAGCGGAAGCTTCGATTTCCGCCGGCTCGGCCGATTCGCCTGCTTCCGCTGCCGCGGGCTCTTCGGACTCGCCGGTCGCCGCTTCAGTTTCAGGAGCGCCTTCTTCGCCTTCCTCAAAGTGGCCGAAGTAGTGCCGGACGGCCACACTGATGCGCTCCAGCGTCTTCTCGCCGATGCCGGGAATCTCTTCCAGTTGCTCGGGCGTCATGTCGGCCAGACCTTCCACTGTCGTGATGCCGGCGGCGACCAGCTTCTGAATGATGCCTTCGCCCAGTTCCGTGACCTGCTCGATCGGCGTGGTCGGGCCGCCCGACATGGCCTGCATCTGCTGCTCGACTTCCTGGCGCTTCTCTTCCTCGCTCTTGATATCGATCTTCCAGCCCAGCAGCTTGGCAGCCAGCCGCACGTTCTGCCCCTTTTTGCCGATGGCCAGGGAGAGCTGCGTGTCGTCCACGATGACTTCAAGCTGCTTTTCGCCGAGGTCAGTGATCGAGACGCGGCTCACTTTCGCGGGCTGCAGAGCCTTTTCGGCGAAGGTGGTGATCTCCTCGCTGAACTCGATAATGTCGATCTTCTCGCCGCGCAACTCGCGGATGATGGATTGCACGCGCATGCCCTTCATGCCCACGCAAGCTCCCACCGGGTCCACGTCTTTGTCGCGACTCATCACGGCGATCTTGGTACGCTCGCCGGCCTCGCGGGCGATGGCACGGATCACCACGGTGTTGTCGTAGATCTCCGGCACTTCGGACTGGAACAGGTTCTGCACTAACTCCGGCGCGGCGCGAGAGACGATTACCTGCGGCCCCTTGGCGGCGCGGTCTACTTTCAAGAGCACCACGCGGACGCGCTCGCCCACCGTGAACGACTCCAGCCGCGACTGCTCGCGCTTGGGGCACCGGGCTTCGGCTTTGCCCAGGTCGAAGATGATGTCCTGACCCTCGATGCGCTTCACCGTGGCGTTGAGCACTTCCTTCTCGCGGTGTGCGTACTCCTGGAAGACGGTGTCGCGCTCGGCTTCGCGAACCTTCTGGAAGATGACCTGCTTGGCAAGCTGCGCGGCGATGCGGCCCAGGGGACTGGTGTCCTTGTACATGCGGATTTCGCTGCCCACTTCAACGCCGGGGGCGAGTGTCTCCGCCTCTTCGAGAGTGATCTGGTTCACCGGGTCCTCGACCTGATCGTCATCGGCCACCACGGTCTTGAACACGTAGGCTGTGATTTCGCCGGTCTCCTTGTTCAGCTCGCCACGCATGTTTTCCTGGGTCTTGTAATACTTGCGTGTGGCCAGGGCAATGGCCTCCTCCACGGCGCCAACGACAATCCCGGGCTCGATACCCTTCTCGCGGCTTAACAGTTCGATACTCTGGTACAACGCGCTCGCCATACTTTTGCGTACTCTCTTGGGGTTCTGCGGCGCGGGCTTTCGAGCCCGGGCCGGTTCTCGTTGTGAGGGTTGAAGGGCACGGAACTCCGCCCTTCCAATCTGGAATCTCGGGTCTAAATCTCCGGGATAAGTTGCGCTTTTTCGATGTTGCTCAGCGCGATGTCCACCGTGCTTACGCCAGTCTTCCGGCTCTTGCTGTTTTGTTTGACTGCGCCCAGATCAATCGTGATGCCGGGTTCAGCAGCCGCTTCTATCGCTTCGGCAGCCTGGGAGCCCACGCCGATGATCCGCCCCTGCCAATGCCGGTTATTGCGGATCGGTTCGAAGGTCTGCACCTTCACCAGCGTTCCCGTAAACCGTTGAAAATCCTCAAGCCTCGATAGTTTGCGATCGAGACCCGGAGAGCTGGCCTCCAGCGTATACTCGCCGCCGGGAACCAGGTCTTCGACGTCCAGCAGCACACCAAAATCGCGGCTGAATTCGGCGCAATCTTCATGGGTCGTGCCGGACAGCTGCTCCGGGCTCAGGGTTCCCTCCCGCAGCGCCTCCGGAAGTTCGTCTCCGCCGGTTGCGAGCTGAGCCCTCAGCTTTGCTCGCCCCTCGGCATTCTTTTCCAGATAAACCCGCAATGTGCGCTCTTTTGCCGAGCCGGCGAACTCCACGTCCACTACATCGAGCCCGTGGGAGGCCGCCACCCGCTGCGCGGCGTTCCGGATTTCGTCCAATCTGACTGCCATCTTCCTCAAAACACGGCAAGTTACAGCCGCAAATGCTTCGGTTACCTTGCCCTCAGCCGCCGGGCGTTGCGCGGATTTTCAGAGGGAATTTCGAGCCAAATAAAAAGTGGGCTGAAAGCCCACTCATCTCTCCGCCAGCCGGCAGACCCACGGCAAACCTGGCGGACAAACTCGTCTGCTTACCTAGAATACGGCGAATCGCCGCGAAATACAACGGGTGGGGGCCGGGAACCAGTTGCGAAAGCCGGGCCCCGCGCGGCGCGCAACATCCGGGCGTGCTTGCTTGGCAGAACCGGCACGATTTTGTGCATCTGCGCCCAGCCAGCGGAAAGCATTTCCGGTGCTAAACTCAGCCATGCCTTCGGCACCTTCTCATCCAGTCGCCGGGTCCACTTCTGCAACATCGTCCCGGACGGTCGTTCTTCAAAACGCAGCCAGCGCAGCCATCGATTATGTGCAGGGCGTAAATGATCGACCGGTCGCTCCGAGCCCTGAGGCAGCGGCGGCTCTGCGGGCATTACGGGGGCCTCTGCCATCGGCTCCCACCAGCCCGGAGGAGGTCATGGATTTGCTGACGAAGTACGGTTCGCCGGCAACGTCCGCGATTAGCGGAGGACGGTACTTCGGGTTCGTGATCGGGGGATGCGTTCCTGCCGCCATGGGCGCCTCGTGGCTGGTGAGCGCGTGGGACCAGAACGCCGGCCTGCACGTCGCTTCTCCCGTGGCAGCCGAACTCGAAGAAACGGCTCTCGAGTGGACGCGGCAACTCCTCGGTTTGCCCGAGGGCTGTGGCGGAGCGGTGGTGACGGGAGCAACGCTGGCAAACTTTGTGGCGCTGGCGGCGGCGCGCCATCAGCTGCTCGAACGCGCCGGCTGGGATGTGGAGAACGATGGCCTGTTTGGCGCGCCGGAGCTCACCGTAGTTGTGGGCGAAGAGGCCCATTCGTCATTGCACAAGGCGCTCGGTATGCTCGGCCTGGGCCGCAAACGGGTGGTGCGCGTGCCGGTGGACGCGCAGGGGCGCATGCGGGCCGATGCGGTCCCGCATTTGGACGAACGGACGATCCTCTGTCTCCAGGCAGGCAACGTGAACACCGGGTCGTTCGATCCTGCCCCGGCTATCTGCCCGGCGGCTCGTGATGCGGGAGCGTGGATTCACGTGGACGGCGCCTTCGGTTTGTGGGCCGCGACTTCCTCCCGATACCGTCATCATGTCGACGGGTTCGAGTTGGCAGACTCCTGGGCAACGGATGCGCACAAGTGGCCCAACATCGGATACGACTGCGGTGTGGCGCTGGTCCGCGATGTCAACGCGCTCCGTGGCGCCATGTCGATCCAGGCCGCTTATCTCCAGGAGAGCTTGAAGCGCGATCCCTCCCATTACACGCCGGAACTCTCTCGCCGTGCGCGAGGAGTTGAGCTCTGGGCCGGGCTTCGTTCTCTGGGTCGATCGGGCATGGCGGAGATCGTGGAACGCACTTGTGATTGCGCGCAGCGTTTTGCTGTTGGACTCCGCAATGCGGGCCATCGGGTTCTCAACGACGTGGTACTCAACCAGGTATTGGTCTCGTTCGGCGATGCGGAAAGGACTCTGCGCGTTGTGGCACGAATTCAGCAGGAGGGCACGTGCTGGTGCGGGTCGACGGTCTGGCAGGGGCACACCGCCATGCGCATCAGCGTGTCGTCATGGATGACGACCGAAGAAGACGTGGACCGCAGCCTTGCGGCTATCTTGAGGGCAGCCCAAGAGCCCGGCAGCTAGTCCGAACGACATGGACTCCATTCATGAGGTCGTCGGGCATGTCTCGAAGGCAGACAGCGATTCGTTGATCTCGTTTGTCCAGAAACTGACGATCGATCGGCAGGGGACGAATCCGCGCGCAGGCATCTTCGGGCCGGAATCGATCACCTGGAAGATCAACCGGGAATCGGCGTTGTTTCTCGGTGCGGGCCGGGCGGCGCTTCTGCAGTTGGCTCATCCCTGGGTGGCGACGGCGCTGGAGCAGCACTCCAGCCTCATGAACAAGCCGATCAAGCGCTTCCACAATACCTTCCGTATCGTTTTCACCATGATCTTCGGCTCGCTTGGGCAGGCGGCGAGAGCGGCGCGCCATTTGTATGGCCTTCATACCCGTATCGAGGGGGAACTGGCGGAAGATGCGGCCTCGTACAGGTGCGGATCGCGTTACGAAGCCAACGAGATTGCAGCCCTGCGCTGGGTCTACGCAACATTGCTGGAGAGTGCGGTGCTCGCGTACGAGTGCATTCTGCCGCCGCTCGATAGCGAACAACTGACCGCGTACTACGCCGAGAGCAAAACGCTGGCGGCGTTGTTCGGTTTACCGGCGGCCGCTCTGCCGGCCGATTGGAAAAGCTTTCTAATCTACTGTCGCGAGATGGAACAATCGCAGTCACTGGGCGTCACGAATTCGGCTCGTGTCATGGGACGGCGCCTGATGGCTGGCGCTGGTTCCTGGTTGCGGCCGCCTCGGTGGTATCGTGCCCTCACTGCCGGCTGGCTTCCCCTCCGGTTCCGAGAGGAGTTCGGGCTCGGTTTCGGGGCGGCTGAGCGGCTCTCGATGGAGCATACTCTGGACCGGCTGCCTGCTATTTATCAACGACTTCCGGATGCAGTTCGGTTTATAGGGCCGTGGCACGAAGCCAGGGCGCGCCTCGCCGGCAAAAGCCCCCGCATCGTAGCGCGGATGAGCAACCGCTTTTGGATCGGCCAATACCACATGCCCTTTCTGGACCAAAATGGCCCATTTGGGTGACGAATTGCCTGCTAGAAGTGCTATTCAGTGCTTGCTTGAATGCAGTTACATTCAGCTTGACCACCCGGAATCTGTATAGAGGGAAAAAAGTTTAGTTTGCTCCGAATAAATTTCTTTAGAGGGGTATCGGGGGCACTCCGGGTGGTCCGGAGCACCCGCCGCACCAAGGGCTAGCGGGCATTTCTGATCGGCCTTTTGCGCATACGGGCGCAAACGGTCACAATAGCGGCATGAAACTCCTGCGTTTCTGTCTCGTTTTCTTGTTCTCGGTTCTCTCTGTCCTACCTCACCTTCAAGCTCTCGAAAAGCAGTCTGCCTCGGTGTACCACGCACGACGCGTTGCGCTGGCAGCGAAATTGCATGGGGGCGCGGCCATCCTTTTCGCCGCCCAGGAGTCGCAACTCGATCTCATGCCCTACCGGCAGGACGAGGATTTCTACTATCTCACGGGATGGAACGAACCAGGAGCGGCACTGCTGATTGCGGCAGCTTCGGATCTGCCGTCAGGGCCGGCTGGGGCTCTCGAACCGCAGGCGGAACGCAAATACACCGAGATCCTCTTTCTGCCCACCCGTAACCTGCGCATGGAGAAGTACACCGGCGTGAAGCTCGATGCGGCTACCCCCAGTGCCGCGCAAACGGCAGGCGTGGACGCGGTCGAGCCGATGACGGAGCTGCTCAAGGTGCTCGGCGACATGGTGGCCGCGAATCGCGGGCTCGATTGGAATCTCTGGGTGCAGGCGGATAACCCGCAGGCGCACGCGCTTCTGGAGCTGACGGAGGCCACGCTGGGTGCCAGTTCTCTTCCGCCCACTCACGACGTCTCCGAGCCGACGCGGGAATTGCGCGTCGTGAAAGACGAAGGGGAACTCGATTTGCTGAAGAAGGCCAGTGATGCCTCGATGGCCGCGCAGCGCGTGATGATGCGCTCGGTAAAGTCTGGAGGCACCGAAAAGGCCGTCGCCGGCAAGATGTTTGCATCGTGGATGGAGCATGGGTGCGAACGGGCTTCGTACGCGCCGATCGTCGGTTCCGGTTTGAACTCCACCGTGTTGCACTACTCCAACAACGAGGGCATGTTCCAGGATGGCGATGTCGTAGTGGTCGATGCGGCATGCGAGTACTCGATGTATGCCTCCGACATTACGCGCACCGTGCCGGTAAACGGCCATTTCACGGCCCGGCAGCGCGAGATTTACGACATCGTGCTGGGTGCGCAGCGCGCTGCAGCGGCGGCCTTCGTCGCCGGCAAGTCGAAGATCAACGATCGCGATCGACGCGATCCTGATTCGCTCGACACCGTCGCGTACAACTACATCAACACGCACGGAAAAAGCCTGGATGGCAAGCCGCTCGGCCAATACTGGCTCCATGGACTCGGTCACATGGTGGGTATCGACGTGCACGATCCGGCAAAGTATCCCGCGGTTCTGAAGCCTGGCATGGTTTTCACCATCGAGCCCGGTGTGTACATCCCGGAGGAAAAGATCGGCGTCCGCATTGAGGACGTCTTCGTGGTGGGCCAGGACGGCAAGCTGATCGACCTTGTGGCCGATCTGCCGCACAGTGCAGAAGATGTTGAAGCTGCGATGCGCGAAAAGTGAGCGGCGATATGGACTCGGACCAATTCAATCCCGGCGAACTGGAGCCTCTCGTCAACGCGTTCCGCGACCAGCTGATGGCCTGCCTGGAAGAATGTGCGCGCGGCCGGCGCGGGTTGTTTGCCGGTCACGAGCATCTTGGAGAAGATCAGGGCTGGCCGGAAGCGAGCCGTCTTCGCGAGCTGGCCGCGGCACTGCAGTCCATCCTCGCGCAATCAGAAGAGCGCGATGCCCTCTGCGACGAGTTTCTCGATCTTTGCACCATTCACGGGGAACACGACCCGGGCGAGTCTCGCCTGGCGCGGGAGTTCTTGAAGCGTATCGAAAAAGGCGAAGTGGGTACCCCCACGCAGGACGATCCGCGAGGCACCCGATGACCAACGTTCTGCACGGATTTCTCGCGCTGCTAGCCGGTTTCGCCACCATGGCGATGGTGGTGATTCTGGTTACCGCGGTTTTGCAGAAGAGTGTTCCCGGGTGGGTTGGCACGGAGGCAAGACCGCGTCCAGCTTACGTTACCGTCAACCTGGGCTACTCATTCCTGGCTGCTGCGGGCGGCGGGTATGTCACGGCCTGGATCGCGAGCCAGAGTCCATTGCGCGCCGTGCTGGCTTTGTCGATCATTGTCCTGGTGCTGGGTGCGATCAGCGCTTTGCAATCGAAAGGGAGGCAGCCGCTCTGGTATCAAATGGCCCTGTTGATTATCACCTCAATCGGCGTGGTGGCCGGTGGCCTGGTCAGGCTGAGAGTGGTGGGAATCCTGTGAGGTAGTTCGAGCGCCGCTTTTGAGTGGAAATCTCGCGGCGCTCGAAGTTGAACTCTCTTTAGAAGCGCAGTCCGAAGGTAATCGGAATGAGCTTGGTGCCGGCTCCGACGCTCGTTACTCCGAGACCGTTCGGTGCGGTGGATACGGCCGGGGTCATCACGTCAAGATAGCGAACCTCAGCGAAGACTTCTGTTTTCCCCTCGCCGTACATTCCGCCGAAACGGTGGGTCATGCCACCGCCGATGTTCCAACCGCCCTGGTTGGAGGAGAAGTGGCCGATGACCTGGTTCTGGTAGCCTATGCCGCAATAGAAGTAGGTGCAGTACTGAGTAGGCTGCGGACTGCTGAAGTTGGTTACCTTGCGATAGAAACCGCCGCCGCCGGTCACGTATACGCTGGTCGCCTTCTTCGGCATAAGGTCGATTACAGGATCCAGGGTAAGCGACCAAATATGTGCGTTACCGCTGTTGGCGCCGGCCTCCGCGACGATGCCGCTGGGCAGCCCGTCATCGATGAATTGATACTCCGCCAGAAGTTTCACGCCATGCGAGAACCGCATGCCGCCCCCTAGCGTGAAATTGAAGCCCGTGTTGAGGTAAGTACTGGTGTCGCTGGAGGGAACGTTGAATCCACCGCCCGCTTCAAAAGCCAGCTTACTCTTCCAGTCATGGCTTGCCTTGCCGGCGGAGTTGTCGTACTGACCGCCCCCGACAGCATTCGCGGGAGCAGGAGCGGCCGGAATTCCGCTCGGATCCGCAGCGCTACTGCTGTCACTGAACGCTGCGAACTCATGCGAGCTGGAGTCCGTGGCGGAAATTGCCGGCTCGTGAGAGGAATCGCTGGATACGGCAACCTGAGCGCTCGCCCCCGCGGCAGCAAGCAACGCGGCGGCGGCAAGAATTGCGATGCGCCGGGCGGGAAATAGACAATCTGGAGATGACATTTGTAGACCTCTTGAAGAAATTTGCCTTCTTTTGAATTCCATGACGAACTCGGAGGTGGCCCAGCTTGCCTCCGTCCGCGAAGAATAGGTTGGAGCGCACCGAGGCAAGCCGAATGTAACACTTCCGCTAACCCCTTAGACACAAATGATCGGGGAGGGTTGCGTGGTTCTGCGACAAAGAAGAAGGGCCGGAGCAATGCCCCGGCCCTCGTTGCAGTGAGATTGGATCGCTCAGCCCTGAATGTCGAACTGCTCTGGATGCAAAGCCGCATCGCTCTTCACCAGGATGTTCTTGCCAATGAGCTCTTCAAATTCCGTGAGCCACCGGGCATTGTTGGCCTTGAGCACTTTGACTGTTTCCGGGTTCACGCGGACCACTACGTCCGAGCTCTCGAAATGCTTCCTCATCTTGCGCAACTCGATGTAAATCTCGTTGCACACGGTGGTGGGGCTCTTCACCATGCCGGTTGCCTGGCAGGTGGGGCAGGGCACGCTTAGAGTGCGCTCAAGGGACTGCTTGACCCGCTTGCGCGTGATAGCTACCAGGCCAAAATCATTAAATTGGAGAACCTTGGTCGGCGCGCGGTCGTTCTTGAGAGCTTCCTCCAGTGCCGCCATCACCTTGAAGCGGTTCTTGCGCTCATCCATATCGATGAAGTCAATGATGATGATCCCGCCCAGGTCGCGCAGGCGAATCTGGCGCACGATCTCCGGAATCGCATCCAGGTTCGTCTTGACAATCGTGTCTTCGAGGCGCGCCGTTTTGCCCACGTATTTGCCGGTGTTGATGTCAATGGCTACCAGCGCTTCAGTCTGGTTGATGACGATGGAACCACCCGACTTGAGCCACACCTTGGAACGCAGCGCCTTCGAAATCTCATCCTGGATGCCGAAGTGCTCGAAGAGCGGGGTCTCCTTGGTGTAGAGCTTCACGCGGCGCACGAGGTTCGGCGAGAAGCGATTCAGGAAGCGAACGATGCGCTCGTAGTCGTCCTGCGAGTCAACCCAGATGGACGAGAAGTTGGCGCTGACCTGGTCTCTCAGGATGCGCTCGATGAGAGACAGATCGTGATAAATCAGGGCCGGAGATTTCGACTTCTCGGAGCGGTCCTTGATCTCGTCCCAGAGATGCAGCAGGAAACGAAGGTCTTGCCGCAACTCTTCTTCCGACGCGCCCTCGGCAGCCGTGCGCACGATAAATCCGCCTGCCGCCTCGCCGCGTTCGCTGATCAGGATGCGCTTCAACCGCTGGCGCTCCTCATCGGATGCGATCTTGCGGCTCACACCCACGTGGGTGACGGTGGGCATGAACACCAGGAAACGGCCCGGCAACGCGATATGGCTCGTGATCCGCGCGCCCTTCTTGGCGATAGGCTCCTTGGCGATCTGCACCAGGATTTCCTGACCCGGCTTCAGCAGGTCGGAGATGATCGGCAGGTCGGAGGTCTGCGCGCTGCGGCGCGACGGTCCGCCCCGGCGGTCGCCGCCCCTCCCGCTCTGAGGGGCTCGGCTACCGCGGCGCCCGCGGCCTCCCCGTTCGCGCCGAGGCTGCCCTGTGGGCGCTGCGCCATCGGTCGATTCCCCTGCCTCTTCTTCCTCCTCTTCGGTATCGAACTCGTCCTCCACCGCGACATCGCCATTCTTGTCGTCGAAGTTCATCTGAATGCGATGGTCGAGGTGGGCTTCCTGAAACATCTCGCCCAGCTCTCCCGAGCGGATTTGGGTTTGCAGCTTTTCCTCTTCCTCATAATCGTCCAGATCGTGTTCGTCGGACTTGTGGTGGGTGCCAGGGGCGTCAAACTCCTCCCCTTCGATGGTTTCTTCCTCCACCAAGCCGGTACCTGGTGCAAAACCCGAATTGGACCGCGCGGTTGATCCAACGCTGGCGCCCACGGGTTCCGAAACTGGAACCGTGACGGGGGCAGGGTACTCGGACACAGCCGGCTCTTCAGACTTCTTTTTCTTGCTTCCGATGCCAAAAAGGCGAAACTCACTGGGTGGGAGCGGATCGACGTGATGGGAAGCGGTCCTGTCCTTTTCCGGCTGCACCTCGCCGGATTCCTGGTCCGGTTTGTCGGGATCGCCGGTCTGGGGATACACGGCGTCGGCGACCACTTCGGTCGACGGCTCCTCGATTGGCTCATGACCGATATTGTCGTCGTCTTCCGGCTTTCCATCCGGCTCGCCGGTGTGCTCTTCCTGCCGGTAGCCTTCGCGCGACCACGACAGGCCCTTCGGCTCGGGATTGGCGATGCCATGGTGCGGATCGGTAAAGAAGGGGTCGGTGAACGGATCAGACTCCGCACCCTCCACGGCCGGCTCCGCAATCTCAACAGGCGCACCCGGCAGAACCTCCTCCGGCTGCTCCTCGCGCACCAACTCCTCTTCGACCAGGTCGTCGGCGTGGAGCGTTCCCTCTTCCGGCGTCAGGTAAGAGGACTCGAATATCTCGCCTGTGTGTGACTCGTCTCCAGGCGCGGATTCCCCCGTCTCCTCGATGAAGGTATGGCCGTGTCCGGCATGGTGGGCCGCCGCATCGGCAAAGGTACCCTGCGGCTCCGCATCCACTTGCAGTGAAGGTCCATCCGATGGCGCAGGTTCAGGCGGACGATTGCGATGCCGGGCAAGGGACTCGCCTGGAAGCAGGCCGCTGCCGTCCCACTCAAGGGGGGATTCAATCAGGGTGGAAGGCTTGAAGCTGGGCGGTCGTACCGGGGGTGCAGGCGGTGCTGAAGCAGTTGAAGCTGCAGGCGCTGGTTCGCCGCCGTATTTCGATAGCGACTCTCCGGGAAGAAGGAAGGGAGCGGCCTGGCGTTCCGGACGCGCTTCGCGAGATGGGGGGGCGCTTGTCTCCCGGGCAGAATAGCCCTGGGGCTCATGGGACGAAGCCAGCAGCTCTGTCGCAACGGTTGGTTCCGTTCGTGGGGCGGGATCGAGAAAGGTCTCGGCCGAAGCCTCCGTCTCCACCGGGTCGGAAACCGGTCCGGCCGGACCGCGACCGCCGCGGCGGCGGCGGCGTCCACGCCAGCGCTTGCCACCCTGTTCGCCACCAGGTTCGGTTTCTTCTTCAGTGAATCCATGGGCCGGCGGCGCTTCCGTGACCGACTCAACCGGCTCAACCTCAAAAGTTGGCTCAGGAGCAGGTCGGCGCTCGCGGCCGCCTCGATCCTGGCCGCTTCGATCCTGG
Organism: uncultured Acidobacteriota bacterium; assembly: GCA_963744185.1. GTDB lineage: Bacteria > Acidobacteriota > Terriglobia > Terriglobales > Acidobacteriaceae > Telmatobacter. Next base: position 164,043 of record CAVUSR010000012.1, read on the forward strand.
CTGGTGCGGTCCTGCTCCGGGCGATCTCCGCCGCGATCGCGGCGCCCATCCGGCTTCCGGTCGCCCGTAGAACGGACAATCTCCCGCGGAGCGGTGGCACCGCCGGCAACCGCGGCCTTCTCGACCTCGTCGCTCTCTTCCGGATCTTCCATTTCGAGGAAGTCTGTGACGTAGAGGAAGGCGTCGCGTTCAAGCCCTAGGTCGACAAATGCCGACTGCATGCCGGGAAGAACGCGGGTGACGCGTCCGTTATAGATCGATCCCGCGAGTGTGTACTCGTTTTCGCGCTCGTAGTAGATTTCCGCGAGCTGATCGTCCTCAAGAATAGCTAGCCGCGTCTCATGCGGCGTGGAGGAAATACAAATCTCTTTTGCCATCGTACCTTTCCGCCCGGCGCTGTTCGGCGGCCGGGGCCTGCGGCAAGGTCAGATGGAGACTCGGGTATCCGGAAGGGAAGGGGATGGGCGGAAGGGATGACCGGGGTGAGACGGGTGTGCCGAGGGCCGCGAGCCAATGAAGGGGGCGGCCGGTCCTGAAGGATGGCGGCGAACCAGTCCGTTCAGCCTTGAAAACCAGCCGAACAACCTGTCCAATTCGTATATCCGCTTGCAGAAATTTTGTGGCCAACCATGCCCACATCGACCAAAAGGTCAATTGGGGCGGGGCCGTTCCACCGCCGGTGCCCGCACAATCGTGCCGCGCGTACCGAGCGGGGAGGAATTTGCCCCAAACTCTCGCGCGCTCTGTGCAACTCAGGCATCGCCGGCGGAACCGGCGACCCCAGCGACGTATTGTGGTCGCTGGGGTACACCGGTTTGCCCGTTTCTGCGTGCTCATGAACCCAATCCTGCCGGGCTCGGACTCCCTCTGGGAACCTTGGCCGGCGAAATGTTGGAAAACTGTATACCGCGGCGCGGAAATCCCGCGCCGCAAACTAAACCCTTTGATGCAACTCAGTTTACGAACCGGCGCATGCGCACATTCATCGCCACGCCCAGCGCCAGGAAGGTAAACAGCACCGAAGATCCGCCGTAACTCATTAACGGTAAAGGGATTCCGGTGACCGGCATAAAGCCTATGACCATGCCCACATTGACCAGGATCTGAAAGGTCAATACAGCCACGATTCCCATGATAATCAGGGAACCGGACAGGTCTGCGGCTGTTTGAGCGTTTTGAATCAAACGCATCAATACGAAGAAGTATAGCAGCAGCACAAATATCGCGCCGACGAAGCCGTGTTCCTCACTGAATGCCGCGAAGATGAAGTCGGCGTGAGGGATAGGAATGAACGCTCCCTGCGTCTGCGTACCCTTTTCCGCGCCTTTGCCCCAGATGCCCCCCGCCCCTACGGCGATCTTTGCCTGCAGAACCTGGTAGCCCGCCCCCTTGGGGTCGTTGTCGGGATTGATGAAGCCGGTCAATCGCGCCTTCTGATAGGGCTTCAGGATCTTCCCGCTATTCCAGGCGCCCAGCACCAGGATCAGGCCCGCCGTGATCAAAACCAGCGACTGGCGGATGTTGATTCCTCCCAGAAACAGCCCGGCGACGAGCACCGGCGAGTAGGTGAGCGCGGTGCCCATATCCGGCTGCATCAGCACCAGGAGCATGGGTATCCCCACCAATGCAAACGCCTTGAAGATATCCCGCCAGGTCAGGCTCCGCCCACCGAGGTTCGCGAAGTAACGGGCCACGGCCAGAATCAAAATAAGCTTCACCCATTCGGACGGCTGAAAGTGCATAGGCCCGATCTTGATCCAGCGCTTCGCGCCCAGAACCTTCACTCCTACCAACTTGACGGCCACTAGCGCGACGAGACACACGCCATAGGCCCACGGTGCCCAATCCAGCAGCTTGTGGTAATCGATTTTGGAGAAAATGAACATGGCGGCCAGACCGCCAAGGATCCAGTAAACCTGCTTGGTGTGGAAACCGACGTACTTGGTGTGCAGTGTCGCCGAGTAGATCTCCGCAACCGAAACGAAGCAGAGCGCCAGGATCATCAGCAGCAGCCCCCAGTCGAAGTCCCGGAAGCTCAGGAATCGGCGCATCAGGGCTGCCTTTCGCGGCGGCGCAGCGGCACTGCGGCAAGCAGCGCGACGGACCCGGATTGCCTGGCCGCCACAACCGCCGCAGTCTGCTTTGGATCGACCACGAAATGTCCTTCATGGAGAACGTCTTCGCCCTCCTCGGAAGCGTCGTTCGGGTCTGGATTCGATACTGGTGGCGCCGGTGTGGTCCAGATGGCGCCCACCTCGACCGGCTTGCTGTCCCCGGCCCGTTGCAGGAGATTATGGTTTTGACGCCGCACCTTGTTCACGTACACTGTCACGATCGCCTGGGCGATGTGGGCCGAGTTGGCGCCCCAGTCGCCGTGCTCTTGAAGGACCACGACCGCAAGTTCCGGGTTGCGGCGGGGCACCATGCCCACGAACCAGGAGTTCGGCGTGCGCGCTCCGCCCTTCACGTGGGTGTCGCCGCCGCCAACTACCTGGGCCGTTCCGGTCTTGCCCGCGAAGTCGACGCCTTCAATGTGCGAGGCCGCGGCCGTGCCGGTGGTGGTGGCCGCCGCCATGCCGTCGGTGACGGTCATCCACGTGTCCTCATTCAAGGCAACGGTCTTGTCGCCCGAACCGGGGAACGAGTCCAACACCGCCTGCCGGAAGTCCGCGGGCAGCTGGTCGGGACTGACGGTGTGCGGCCGGACGAAATGCCCGTCGGACGCCAGTCCGCTCAACGCGCGCAGCAGCTGGATCGGCGTGACCTGCGTCTCGCCCTGCCCGATGCCTACCGAAATGGTGTTGCCGGCGTAGTACTTCTGGTGGAAGTTCTTCATCTCCCACTGCGTTGAAGGCATCAAGCCGCTCATCTCATTGGGCAAATCGATACCGGTCCGCTGCGACAACCCAAACGAGGTGGCGTACCGCGCGATGGTGTCGATCCCCAGCCGCTGCGCCATCGAATAAAAGAAGGTGTCGCACGAGAGCGGAATGGCCTGGTGGATATCCAAAACTCCGTGGTGCTTGTCGCATTTGAAGAATCGCCCGTAGAAGTCGCCACCACCCACGCAGTTCACATGCATGTTCTGGGCGATGCCTTCCTGCATGCCGGCCGCGGACATGATGATCTTGAAGGTCGAGCCCGGCGCCAGCTGGTCCTGAATGGCCTTGTTCATCAGCGGGTGGCGCGGATCGGTGATTAACTTGTTCCACTCGTCGCGGTGGATGCGCACGGCGAAGTCGTTTGGATCGTAGGTGGGATGCGACACCAGCGCCAGGATCTCGCCGTTGCGCGGATCCATCACCACGACGGCGCCGTTGTTGTCGCCCAGCGCGATCTCGGCTTCGCGCTGCAGGTCAAGATCGATAGTGAGCTTCAGGTCCTGACCCGGTTTGGCGTGCTGCGTCCCCAGGATGCCGACCTCCCGGCCGTGGCTGTCGACAATCACGTCTCGCGATCCGTCTTCGCCCCGCAGCAGCTGGTCGTAGGTTTCTTCCACGCCGGCTTTGCCCACCACATCGCCCGGCTGGTACGCCGCGTAACGAGCCTGGTTCAGGTCTTCTTCGCTCACTTCACCGACGTAGCCAATCAGGTGGGCCGCAAAGCCATCGCGCGGGTACAGGCGCCGCTCTTCGTCGATGGTCTCGAGCTCCGGCAGCTCGTTGCGGTGCGCCTCGATGAATGCCTCTTCGTCGGCGGTAACATCTTGCTTGATGGGGATCGGTTGGTAGCCGGGAGCGGCGCGGTAGTGCCGCAACGTGGTCTTGAGCTGGTCGAGATCGAGATGCATGCCCTGCGCAATCATCGGCAGATCCGCATCAATGTTCTTGTTCTGCTCGCGAACCAGGAAACAGGAAACCGAGGGGTAGTTGTCAACGATGAGGCGGTTTTCACGGTCGAACAGCTTGCCGCGCGGAGCCAGAATTGGCACCTTGCGGATGCGGTTTTGCTCCGCCAGTTCGCGAAAATTGCTGGCGCCCAGGATCTGAAGCCGCCACAGTCCCGCCGCCAGTGCCAGCATCATGAAGAGAATGCCGTACTGTACCGCCGTGGACTTGACGGAGGAGAGCTTTTCGCCGCGATTACCTCGGTCCTGATACATGATTCTCTCTATAAGGATACAGCCATTTCAATTTCAAATTCGCGAAGATGCCCTTCTGTTGACCACTGTTCACCGATCAATGATCACTGCCTAATCCCTCACCTGGAATCGATCCAACAATGGGAAGACAAACAGCGCCAGCACCGAATTCCCAATGGCCTGAAAAAGAGTGCTCGGCCAGTTCCACGAGAACTCCATGCCCAGTAGTACGCGGTAGATAAAAAGGTAGATGGCGCTGCACAAAACGGTGAGCGAAAAGTTCAGCATGACGCGGATGATCGTATTCTGCACGTCGATGCGAATGCCCACCGAAGCCGCCAGGTACCCGGAGAGCGTCTTGGCAATGCCGTAGATTCCGATCGCATGTCCCGTCAGCGCATCCTGAAAGATCCCCATGACGCCGCCGATGAGCATTCCCCCAATGGGGCTGCGTCGCGCTAATGCAAAGTAGATGGTGATCACCAGGGGAAGATCAAACCAGATATGACTCTGCCCAACCACCCGGGGCAGAAGTGCCTGCAGCACCAGGGCCACCAGCATGACCACCAGGTAAAGAGGTGCCGGATAGCGATGGATCTCAAGATCCCGGCGCGAGTTGGCCATCATCACTGCCATCTATTGCCGCTCCTGCGGCTGGGAACTCGGGGTTGCGGGAGCCGGATGGGGAGCCGGCGGATTCTTCGCAGATGGCGCCGTCGCGGTTGGCTTGGAAACAGGCTTGGACGTTCCAGACGCAGCGGCATTGGCGTCGGCAGCTTTTCGGGCCGGGGCGGTCGGTGTGCTGGTCTTTGGTGCCGTAGAATCCGGCTCTTTTGGCGCAGTCGACGTGCCGGCATTGCCCGGTGTGAATCGGTCGGGATGCGACGGAGGAAGAAGCTTTGGGACCACCGCGGTCGATCCAGGCAAAGTTTGTCCGGTTTGTGGAATGGATGCACCGTTTGCGGTCGGGACTGGGGGAGGCGCATTGGGGTCGGTCAGGCCCGGAAGCCGTTCCGCCATGATCTCGGACGCCTTTTTTTGGTCTGCCAGAGCAGCCGCTTCCGCACCCTTCAAATCCTGGCTCATCGCCAAGTCTTTCTTCTGATTGTCTGAGAAACGCGGCTCCGTCGAAGTGATCACCATAACCTCGTCAAGGCTATCGAGGTGGGCGTCGGGCTTGATCACAACTTGGATAAAGCCGTCCCGGTCCGGATCGTTGACAACTTTCTGCACTACCCCGACCGGCAAACCGCGCGGGAAGATCTGATCGCCGCCCGCCGTAAGCACGCGTTCGCCCGGCTTGATCCGCTGGTCGGCAAGCAGGTTCACGATCTGCGGCTGGCCAAAGGCGTCCCCGCGCAGAATTCCGCGAATCCGAGTCGACTCCAGAATCACGCCGGCCCCGCTGCTCTGGTCATTGATTCCAAGCACCTGCGCCGAGTGGGCAAATACGTCGCGTACCTTGCCTACAATGCCGTCCCCGGTAATCACGGCCATGTCCCGCGCCAGCCCTTCTGCTTTTCCCTTGTCGATGTAAAACACGCGGGACTGATCGGAGCCGCTGGTTCCGATGACTTGCGCAATCACGGTGGAGTAAAGGTATCTCTGCTGAAAGTTCAGCATTCCCTGGAGGCGCTGTCCCTGGCGGGCGTCTTCCAGCAGCGCGGCCTGTTCCAGGCGCAGCCGGTCAACGGTCGCCTGCAGGTCCTTGTTTTCCTGGCGAACATGGCGGAGATCGAAGTAGTTGAACCAGATACCCCCCGCGCCGGTCTTGGAGGTCTGCAGGGCCCGCTCGGGCGGCGATACCACCCAATTTGCCCACAGTCGAATCAGCCGCACGCCGGATCCGTCGCCCGTATCGAAGGTCATCCGGCCGGTCGGCGTGCGGCGCACCTGCATCGCCAGTCCGATGATCTGCGCGAGCAGCAGCACCAGCAGCACCAGGAGGTTTCGATAGCGGACAAAGAAAGATTCCATGAAAAGCCAGTGATCAGTTGTCAGTGATCAGTGATCAGAAGGGTCCCTGGGATCGAGAAGTTACGGGCACAACCCAATGCGAAACCAGTGAGATGGTGAAGTGTCCGGTCGGAACTGACCACTGACCACTGATCACTGACCACTGTCTTTAATCAATCTTGATCTTGCGCAGCAGGCGAAAGTCGGACAACATTTTGCCGGTGCCCAGAACCACGGAAGCCAATGGATCGTCGGCTACCGAAACAGGCAGGCCGGTTTCCTCGCGGATGCGCTTGTCGAGGTTCTTGATAAGCGCCCCGCCGCCGGTAAGCACGATTCCCCGATCGGAGATGTCGGCGGAAAGCTCGGGAGGAGTCCGCTCCAAGGCGACGCGAATGGCGTTCATGATCACGGCGATGCACTCGCCGAGAGCTTCCCGGATCTCGCTATCGTCGATCGAAATCGTCTTCGGCACGCCCTCGATCAGGTTGCGGCCCTTGATCTCCAGGGTCATCGGCTTGTCCAGCGGGAACGCCGAGCCGATTTCCATCTTGATATGCTCCGCCGTACGCTCGCCGATCAGCAGGTTGTATTTGCGCTTGAGGTAGTTGGTGATGGCCTCGTCCATCTGGTTGCCGGCCATGCGGACGGAACGGGAGTAGACGATGCCGGAGAGCGAGATCACCGCAATATCCGTCGTGCCGCCGCCAATGTCGACCACCATGTTGCCCGAGGGCTCGGTAATGGGCAGGCCGGCGCCGATGGCCGCCACCATCGCCTGCTCGACGAGATAGACTTCGCTGGCCTTGGCGCGGTAGGCGGAGTCCTCCACGGCGCGCTTTTCCACCTGGGTGATTTCAGAGGGCACGCCGATCACGATCCGCGGATGCACCAGCATCTTGCGGTTGTGCGCCTTCTGAATGAAATAGTTGAGCATCTTCTCCGTGACTTTGAAGTCGGCAATCACGCCATCCTTCATCGGCTTGATGGCCACGATGTTGCCGGGCGTGCGCCCCAGCATCTCCTTGGCCTCTTTGCCCACGGCTTCTACTTCCCCGGTGTTCTTGTTAATGGCGACGATGGAGGGCTCGTTGACCACGATCCCTTTGCCCGCCGCGTAAACCAGGGTGTTGGCTGTGCCCAGATCGATCGCAAGATCGCTGGAAAACATGCTGAACAGCGAACGCAGGCCGTGCGTGCGGGAAGTCCGCGAAGGATAGCCGTTTAGAGACATGGGGGACTTACTTCTACCTCAAAGAGTATTGTACGGCCAGCTGGCGAATGCCTTTTGCGGAGCGCGGGCAGGGGCGATGCTGCTTGCCGGTGCGGTAAACTCAACTGTCTGCCGTGCCTCCAGCATACCGCAAATTCGCGCGCATAGTGTGCTGTACGGCACTCATGTTGCCTAGTGTTGTTCCTAGGTTCAGGCGCTGATTCCCCCCTACGACTGATCCCTGATCAATTTTCTTTGAGGTTTCCATGTCACCTAAGATCTATCTGAACCTGATCGGCGGCGAGCAACACCCCGCGCGCTCCGGCAAGACGTTTCTCAACCTGAACCCGGCCGATCACTCTGACATCGTCGGCGAATTCCCGGCCTCGGGCGCGCAGGACGTGGACGCCGCGGTCGCTGCCGCCAAGAAGGCCTTCGCAACCTGGCGCCTTTTTCCCGCTCCCAAGCGCGCAGAGATTCTCTACCGCACCGGACAATTGCTGCAGGAACGTAAGGAGCAATACGCCCGCGACATGACCCGCGAAATGGGCAAAGTCCTGGCTGAAACCCGCGGCGACGTGCAGGAAGCCATCGATGAGGCCTTCTACGTGGCCGGAGAGGGCCGCCGTCTCTTCGGCAGAACCACTCCCAGCGAATTGCAGAACAAGTTCGCCATGAGTATCCGCATGCCGCTCGGGGTCGTCGGAATGATCACGCCGTGGAATTTTCCCATGGCCATCCCTAGCTGGAAGCTGTTTCCCGCCTTGGTATCCGGCAACACCTGCGTCATCAAGCCGGCCGAAGATACTCCGCTCTCCACCTTCAACCTGGTGCAGACCATGATCGACGCCGGATTACCCCCGGGCGTGGTCAACATTGTCACCGGGTACGGGCCCGACGCCGGCGCTCCCCTGGTTGAGCATCGTGACGTGCGCGCCATCAGCTTTACCGGCTCCAGTGAAGTGGGTTCGATTGTCGCCCAGCGCGCTGCCGCCAACTTCAAGCCCGTTTCGCTCGAAATGGGCGGCAAGAATGCCCAGATCGTGCTCGACGATGCCAACCTTGACCTCGCCCTCGACGGCGCGTTGTGGGGAGCCTTTGGCACCACCGGCCAGCGCTGTACTGCCACCAGCCGCATCCTGGTGCAGAAAGGCATCGCCAAGGAGTTTACCGACCGCCTGGTCGAACGCGCGCGCAAACTCAGGGTCGGCAATGGCCTCGATGCTGGAGTGGAAGTCGGCCCTCAGGTCAACGAGCAGCAAACCGAGACATCGAAGATGTACGTCGGCATCGCACTGGCGGAAGGCGCAGAGTTACTCACGGGCGGCGTTCCCTTGATGGAAGGCGCGCATTTGAACGGCACGTTCTTCGCGCCTACCGTTTTCGGAGGAGTTACACCCACGATGCGCATCGCCCGCGAGGAGGTCTTCGGCCCCGTGGTCAGCGTGCTTGAGTTCGACACCTTCGAGCAGGCTGTCCAGATCGCCAACTCCATCGACTACGGCTTGTCCACCGCCCTCTACACCCGCGACGTGAATCGCGCCTTCGCCGCCATCCGCGACCTGGAAGCCGGCATCACCTACATCAACGCGCCCACCATAGGGGCCGAGGTTCATCTTCCCTTCGGCGGCGTCAAGCAAACCGGCAACGGCCACCGCGAAGGCTCCGAGGCCATCGACTTCTATACCACGTGGAAGGCCGTCTACGTCGACTACAGCGACAAGCTCCAGCGCGCCCAGATCGACAATGCGGAGTAGAGTATGCCGGTGACTAGCGAAGGTGTCCGAGAAACCGTCCGTGCTGAAGCGGAAGGAACCTGGAGGCGGTAGCACATGGAATCACCCTCAAGGAGGCGCTAGTCCATCCGCAGCCCATCGTGATAAACAACCGACTTGTCCGGCAGGGCATCGTAACCGACGAGGAAGAAATGGTCTGGCTGGTGGGCAAAGAACGATCCGACGGTGGATACATGATCGTCATGCGTGAAGACGGCCAAATGTTCGGACTCGCGTCACATGGCTTTCCGTCGGATCCTCACCCCATCCTCGTTTGCTGGTATGGAGATCTCGTTTCTACGTTCCTGGGTATGTAAACAACGGGTTTGGTAGTGGACGAGAAGTACGGAACTCCTGCGAAATCTGGATCCGCGCTAAAATCTTCCCATGAGCACCGACGCCCAGAAGATCCTCGATCTCGCCCGTCTGCTTCCCCCAACCGAACGTGAGTGGGTCGCCCACGGCCTGTTGATGGACGAGGGGGAAGAAATCGACCCGCAGTGGGCTGACGAGGTCGAACGCCGTGTCGCCAATGCAGCTTCGCCGGGCGCCAGCACCGTCTCGTGGGAAGAACTCGAATCAAGACTGCGTTCGCGGCTGTCCAAATGAGTTCAAAGCCGATCCGGCTTCGCTCTGAAGCAGAAGTCGAAATCGAACAAGCATTTGAATACTACCGACGCGAGAGCTCTCGTCTCGCGGAGCGTTTCCTGAACGAGATATCCAGATCTCTCGAGAACATTCAAAGGGATCCGCGACTATATCCCGCATACACCAAGAACACCCGTCGTCGCGTCCTCGGTTCGTTTCCGTTCTCCGTTGTCTACCAGGAGAAGGAAGGGGTCATCCTGGTCATCGCTATCGCTCATGCCAAGCGACAAGAGGGCTATTGGGCCAAGCGCCTGAAGCATTAAGCTAGCACTGCCATGGAAAAACCGTACGTTCCCAATCCCAATCGCTACGACCACGCCGCCTTCCGCCGCTGCGGAGGCTCCGGCATTGTCCTCCCGCCCATCTCCCTCGGCCTCTGGCAGAACTTCGGCGGCGCCGACGTCTTTGAGACCGGCCGCGCCATGATTCGCCGTGCCTTCGATCGCGGCGTCACCCACTTCGACCTCGCCAACAACTACGGCCCGCCCTACGGCTCCGCCGAAGAAAACTTCGGAGCTGTCCTGCGCAAAGACTTCCGCAACCTGCGCAACGAACTCATCATTTCCACCAAGGCCGGCTGGGACATGTGGCCTGGCCCTTACGGCATTGGCGCCTCGCGCAAATATCTGCTCGCCTCGCTCGACGACAGCCTCAAGCGCATGGGCCTCGACTACGTCGACATCTTTTACGCCCACCGACCCTGGGCCGACACGCCGCTCGAAGAGACCATGGGCGCGCTCGCCACCGCGGTGCACCAGGGCAAGGCACTCTACGTCGGCATCTCGTCCTACAGTCCCGAGCGCACCCGCCAGGCCGCCGAAATTCTCAAGAGCATGGGCGTCCCGCTGCTCATCCACCAGCCCAGTTACTCCATGCTCAATCGCTGGATCGAGAAGGGGCTCCTCGACACCCTCGACGAACTCGGCGTCGGCTGCATTGCCTTCTCGCCGCTCGCCCAGGGCCTGCTTACTACCAAGTACCTCAATGGCGTCCCTGAAGGCTCGCGGGCCGCGCTCGGCAACTCGTCTCTGCTCAAGGAGTTTCTGAACGAGCAGAACATTGCCCACGTGCGCAAGCTCAACGAATTCGCCCAACGCCGGGGTCAGTCTCTGCCGCAGATGGCGATTGCGTGGGTCCTGCGCGATAAACGCGTCACCAGCGCCCTGATCGGCGCGCGCAGCGTTGAGCAACTCGATGACTCCCTGAATTCTCTGAAGACGCTTGAGTTCACTTCGGAGGAATTGCAGGAACTTGATGCGCACGCCATCGATGTCGGCATCGATCTCTGGCGCTCCGCACGTATGAATATGAATTGAGCGTTACGCCGTCACCTTTCCAGTCCAAACAGAATGGGCCGGAGCACCCAAGCTCCGGCCCGCCCGTTTCGAATCAGCTATTCGGTTGGAAAATCGTCATCCGGCTCTGCTGTCTTGGCAGTCTTGACGGGCGGCGCATCCTTGTCTTTCGCGGGCGCCGCAACCGGCTCGGCCGGCAGATCCGGATGTTCATACGAGTAAAGTTCGTTAAACAGATACTTGTATGTCGCATGCGATTGTCCGCGGAACTGCGGCTTGAATCCAAAGAGCACGATGCGCCCCCGGCCGTACACCAATTCCATTGCGGCAGCCTTGCCCTCAATAGCTTCCGGATGCAGCAGCAGACCACTTTCCAGCGGGTTGGTCTCCTTGGGATACCGCGCCAGCACCGCCCCGTGGAACCCCGGCAACGGCTGAAATGCCGGGCCGCCCTGGAACATCACCACCGGCGAGTCGGAAACGCCATAGTTTACCGGCAAATCCGCATGCTCCAGGTTCACACGCAGCAGCGCGCCCGAGCAGAAGAACTTGTCGCTCTTCGCGCCCTCGATCACGTTCTGCACCGGTAGCGACAACAGGGGAATCAGCGTGCTCGCCGTCTTGTTCAAGGCAATCAGGGTGCCGCCATCGCGCGTGAACTCGCGCAGGTTATTGAGCCCGTCCTGCCCGATGCCACCGGCATACTGCCCCGGCACCACCCCTACTCCATATCCATCCATCAACTGTCGTGACGACATATCGGGCAGCACGATCACGTCATAGCGGTTGCGCAAGTTCGCCGAGCGAATATCGGCGTTATACAAACTCTTCGGCGCGAACCCGTAGTTCTCCAGCACCCACCGCGTCCATCCCTCATCGATCGACGGCGCCCATGGGCGATACAGTCCGATGCGCGCCTTCTTTAACGCCAATGCATGCGCCGGCGCGGCGATCGCCTCAGCCGGCGCGGCATACTTCTTCGCCAACTCCTCAAACTTTCCTCGAGCCACGCCACCAATCACGAACGCGCCTTTCTCCATGCCGCTCGCGGTCTTCACCGCATCCTGCGCCAGCGAAACGGTCCCGCCTTCCCGCAGAGCGGCGTTCACGAGCTCGAACGACGCATTGACTCTGTGGCTCACCGCGAACACCGCGCCCGTGCCGTCGATCGCTGCGGCCGGCGCCTCTGCCTTGTCTATCTTGGCGATCAGTCCGCGCTGCTCCGGCTGCAACGGGTCGGTCACCGCATCCACATCCACGCCCATCTGGAGTGGGAGCGTCCATCCGGTCACGTCATACGGCAGGTCGATCGCCTTCGATGTCCCGTTCTCCAGCGCGTCGGGATACTTCTGACGCTCAAACAATTCCTTTGCCAACGCGGAGAAGGGCTGGTCCATCGGAATCACCCACGACCCTGCGGGATAACTCACACCGTTGGCCTTGAAGCCGTCCTTGCTCGCGTACACATCGAGCCCGTTGTCGATCATCAACTGCGCAAGCTGCGCGGCCTCCGGCGTGTCGGTCTGGCGGCTGCTGATCACGTAAGCGAACGGAGGCTCCTTACGGAAGTGCTCAATGTTGTCGCGCGCTGCCTGGTAGCGATTGAAAAGCAGCGTCTCGCGATTCTTGGCCGCCAGGTCCAGCACACTCATCGACCCGCCCACCATGTAGTCGACGGCGTCTTTCAGATGCCACCATCCGCCCTCCCACGGCGTGGTGTACATGGTTAGCGCGCGCAAATCCTGGTAGTTCTTGGGGAAGTCGCTCACGGTGTAGAAGTGCGGCGTCGCGTACTCGTAAAGCGCGGTCTCGGTGAAGAACGAGATCTCGTTGCGGAACACGTGCGCCCAGTCCGTGAAGCCCGCATACCAGTTGTCGAAACGCGATTCCGAGATGGCGCCCGGCATCTTGTGCGCGTTCAGATACGCTGCCATGTTGGTGCCGATCACGTTGAGCCAGCTGCGCACGTAGGGGCTGATGTTGCTCGAAATGGGGTCGGAGAACGGCGGAATCCAGATACGCGCGGGGAACGGCGCGGTCTGGTGCTGGCAATAGAAGATCACCGGGCTATAGTCCAGCTGCGCCTTCACCACCACCTGCTCTTCCTTCATATTCAGCATGTAGCCGTCGCGGTTGTTATCGTGCCCCACGTACTCCTGGTAGAGCATCGGCAATGGGCTCACTTCATATTGCGTGCCCAGGTTCTGGCGGTACCAGTGCACCACCATGTCTTGCCCGTCGGGATTGAGCGTGGGCCACAGCACCAGCACCACGTTGTCGAGAATCGCGTCTACCTCGGGATCGTTCTTCGCCGACAGCAACTTGTACGCGAGCATCATGGTGTGCTGCGGCCCGGCGACCTCGGATGCATGAAGTCCGCCATCAATGTGCACGATCACTTTGGCCGACCGCGACAACTCGCGCGCCGAATCATCATTCAAATCCGTCGCATGGGCCAGCCGTCCCGCAACCCGCTTGGTCTCATCCAGCCTGGCAAGGTTCGCGGCCGAACTGATCACCGCAACCTCGATCGTCTTGCCCTGGGTCGTCTGTCCCACCGTAAACATCTTCATGCGGTCCGAAGCCGCGGCCAGTGCATGAAAGTAGCGAACCGTGTCCTCGTAATCGGCGAGATAGAAGTCATCGCCAGGTGTGTGCCCCAGCACCGAGGCCGGCGTGGGCATCTGGGCGGTCGCAAACCGAGCCACGAAAACAAAGGCGCAAATTGCAATGAAAAGAAGGCGGGAAACCGGGCTCAGCTTGTGCGACATCGACTCTCCTCACGATTGGGAAGTGGGCAACGCGGGATGAAAAAAGGTTGGGCGAAGGTACTGTTCAGCGATACTGCAGACAATCGGACAGCGTGTTTTAAAGGTTAACGCACGGGCGGTCCCGGGCATAGTGCAAGCCCGCTTTAACCTCCCGAATCGGCCAGCGTATTCTCAAAGAGCAGGATTTAGAGGAGCAGGAAACCCATGATCATCGGCGTTCCCAAGGAGATCAAGGACCACGAAGCGCGCGTTGGCGTAACTCCCGCAGGCGTGAAAGCCCTCACCGACGCCGGCCACACCGTGCTGATTGAAACCAACGCGGGCGCGATGTCCAGCTTTCCTGACGCGGAGTATCAGGACGCAGGCGCTGAGATCGTTGGCGACGCCGGCAACGTCTGGGGCAAGTCGGACATGGTGGTCAAGGTCAAGGAGCCCATCGAGCAGGAATACCCCTACTTCCGCGACGGCCTGGTGCTGTTCACTTACCTTCATCTCGCGCCCATTCCCGGCCTCACCAACAAGCTGCTCGAGTCCAAGGTCATCGGCATCGCCTACGAAACCGTGCGCGACCGCATCGGTACCCTGCCACTGCTCACGCCCATGAGCGAGGTCGCCGGCCGCATGAGCGTCCAGGTCGGCGCCAGCTATCTGGAGAAGGAAAAGGGCGGCCGCGGGATCCTGCTCGGCGGCGTTCCGGGCGTCCCCCCCGCACACGTCACCATCGTCGGCGGCGGCGTGGTTGGCACCAACGCCGCCAAAATCGCCCTGGGCTTCGGCGCCAAGGTCACGCTGATCGACCTCAACCTGAACCGCCTTCGCGAGATCGACGACATCTTCAATGGGCGCGTTTTCACGCTCGCGTCCAACAGCTATAACATCTCCCACGCCACCCGCGAAGCCGACCTGGTCATCGGGGGCGTGCTCATCCCGGGCGCCACTGCGCCCAAAATTGTCACCCGCGCCATGGTGTCCAAAATGAAGAAAGGCGCGGTCATTGTCGATGTGGCGATCGACCAGGGCGGATGCGTCGAGACCGCGCGGCCCACCTCGCATTCCGACCCCAGCTACAAGGTCGACGGCGTAGTCCACTACTGCGTCACCAACATGCCGGGTGCGGTGCCTCACACCTCTACCCTCGCGCTCACTAACGCCACCTTCCCTTACCTGATGCGGCTCGCCAATCTGGGCGCGCGCGAAGCGCTCCGGCGCGATCCTGGTCTGGCCGAAGGCCTCAATACATGGTTGGGCGATTTGACACATCGTGGTGTGGCTGAGAGTCAGCAGCGCCCGTGGATTCCCCCCATCCAGGTCATTTCCTGATACAGCACGCGGCCACATCGATGGTCCCTGCAAATCGACATGACCCAAGACCTCTCCATGTGCACCGGAATCTCGTATTTGCCGGCATCCGGGCCGTGCGCCCATGCCACAACGGGTAAAACCAAGCAGCAATGCAAGAAGAGTGACCTTCTCCTGCTACAACGACGCCTGAGGTCTGGAGTCTCCCACCGCTATCAGGGGCTGCCGTGACAGCCTGGCCCACGGCTATAATCCCCCCATGCCCTTGAAAGGGAACGCACGGCTCCGCTTGATCATTCTCCTCGGGAGCGCCGTGATCCTCGTCTTTGCACTTCTGGGCGCCTTGCAGGCCTTCAATACCTCCAGCGTCAGCTTCCTCAATCCCGACACGACCGGCGAAACGCTGGCCTTCACCGGTCTCACCGTCGTGTTGTTCCTCATGCTCATTGCCCTGCTTGTGCTGCTGCTGAGGAACCTGCTGAAGCTCTATGCCGACCAGGGAAGCCGCGCGCTCGGCGCACGACTGCGCAATCGCATGGTCCTGGGAGCGATCCTCATCGCCCTCACTCCCGCCGTGTTCATGTTTCTGTTCAGCTTCTTTCTCATGAACCGGACCATCGACCGCTGGTTTTCGCCCAACATCTCGGAGCTGCGCGAGGACTCAACGCGGGTCGTGCTCGAACTGGCGCAATATGTCGCCAGCAACGCGCGCGGCGAAGCCCAGTCGATTGCGGATTCCGGTGCGGCCGAACGCGATTCAACCGCCCTGCAGGGCGTCTTCACATCGCATCGCATCACGCTCGATGGCGGATTCGTCGTCGTCTACTCCAAAGATCGCCGCGTGATATCTACGTTTCAGGCGCCGCCCAACTCCACGTCCGCCAGCCTTCTTCCCTGGTTGCCCGAGAAAAACGAGGAGGGCGAGAGCGTCACGCCTGTCCCGCTGAACGGCCCGCTCTATTCCAACCTCTTCACCTCTGCCCAGCGCAACGACCGGCCGATCCTTCGCATCGGCGATCAGGAGTACGCGCTCGGCATGGCCATCAGTCCTGCCGGCAATGCTGTGATAGCCGCTCTCCCCATGCCCCAGGGGCTCAGTCAAACTACGGCACGCATCCGCAAGGGAGCCGTCGCCTACTGGGGACTGTTCCGGCTGCGCAATCGCATCCGCTCCAACTTCTTTTTGCTGCTCATGCTCGTCACCGTCTTCGTCTTCTTTTCCAGCGTCTGGGTTGCCCTGTTTCTGTCCAAGCAGATCACGCGGCCGGTCGAAGCGCTGGCAGACGCCATGGACGACATCGCGACGGGCAAATACGAGCAGCGCGTGGAACTCATCACCAACGGCGAAATGGCGGAACTGGTTCGCTCCTTTAACCACATGGCCGCCGATCTCGAAACCAGCCGCCTGATGGCAGAGTCCTCCTCCGCGCAACTCACGGCCGCCAACCAGGCCCTCGAAGAACGCCGCCGCGAGTTGGAGACGATCCTCGAAACCATCCCCAGCGGCGTCGTCACGCTCGATGACACCCGGACCGTGCTCCAGGCCAATCGCGCCTTCGCCTTTCTGATGGGGCGGCGACAAGACGAAATGCTCCAGGGCCAGCCGTTCGATCTCCTGCTGCCTCCCGAATGCGCCGAAGAAGTCGCGACCGTAATCCGTCGCAGCCATCGCATGGGCGCTGCGTCCACTGAGATCGAAATCCACATCCGCGGCCGCAACATGCACCTTGCCGTGACCAGCGCGCGTCTTGACCTGGCGCGCGGCAAGCAGGGAACTGTGCTCGTTGTCGAAGACACCTCGGAACTGTTGCGCGCCCAGCGCCAGCTGGCATGGAAGGAAGTCGCCCAACGCGTTGCGCACGAGATCAAAAACCCGCTCACGCCCATCGCGCTGTCGGCGGAAAGAATCGGCAAGCATCTCGATCGCGCGCAGCCCGAATCGCCTAACGTCATTCGCAAGTGCAGCGAGGTGATTCTGAGCTGCGTCGGCACGCTCCGTACACTGGTCGATCAATTCTCCGCGTTGGCGCAGTTCCCCGCGCCGCAACCCCGCGCCTGCGACATGAATCGCGTGACCGAGGAGGCCCTCGCGCTCTTCGCCGGCCGGCTCGATGGCATCACCATCCAGCGCGATCTCGCCCCCAATCTACCCGCTGTCCTGGCCGACCCTGATGCCATTCGACGTGCCCTCGCCAACCTCATCGACAATGCCGCCGAAGCCATGCAGGGAAGCCTGCTCCGCGTGCTCGGCCTTGGCAGTTCGCTCAGCGAAGATGGAGGAGCCGTCGAGGTCTGGGTATCGGACACCGGCCACGGTCTCACCGACGAAATTCGCGAACGCCTCTTCCTGCCCTTCTACTCCACCAAGCACCGCGGCACCGGCCTCGGCCTCTCCATTGCCGCCAAAATCGTGCAGGAACACGGCGGCTCCATCCGCGCCGAAAGCAACGCTCCGAAAGGCGCGCGCTTCCTGCTCAGGATTCCCCTGATGGAAAGCGCCGCACCGCACACCCACGACGCCGAGAATACTGAGTCCCTCAAGGAAATGCGTTCATGAATCACGTCCTGGTCGTGGATGACGAAGCAGAAATCCGCGCCTCGCTCGAGGAGATCCTGCGCGAGGAAGGCTACGGAGTCGCCAGCGCCGCGACCGCCGCGGAAGCCAAGGTCCTGGTCGAGGACGCGCCCTACGATGTGGTCCTGCTCGACATCTGGCTGCCCGACCGCGATGGCCTCGAAGTGCTGCATGAAATTCACCGCCTTCCCCGCGAAACCCGCCCCGAAGTCGTCATCATCAGCGGACACGGCACTATTGAAACCGCGGTCAAGGCCACCAAGTTGGGCGCCTACGACTTTCTGGAGAAGCCGCTCTCCCTCGATCGCACCCTGATCGTTCTCAAGAACGCCGTCGAAGCCCGCCGCCTGCGTGTTGAAAACCTGGAATTCAAGCGCCAGTTCAGCGTCAACTCCGTTCTCACCGGCGAGAGCGTGCCCCTCAAGGCCTTGCGCCAGCAGATCCGCCTGATGGCGCCCACCAACGGCCGCGTTCTCATCTACGGGGAATCGGGCACCGGCAAGGAACTCATCGCGCGCTCCATCCACGCCGAAAGTCTTCGCCGCGATCGCGTGTTCGTTGAATTGAACTGCGCCGCCATTCCCGAAGCTCACATTGAGGCCGAACTCTTCGGCTATCGACACGGCGTCCAGCCCGGCGGCCCACCCGAGCAGCGCGGCACCCTCGAACGCGCGGACGGCGGCACGCTCTTCCTCGATGAAGTCGGTGACATGAGCCTCAAGACTCAGGCCAAGGTGCTCAGCGCCCTCGACGATCAGATGTTCACCCCCGTCGGGGGCACTCAGCCTTTGCGTGTTGACGTCCGCCTCATCGCCTCGACCAACAAAGACCTCGAAGAGGAAATCGCCAAGGGCAACTTCCGCGAAGACCTGTTCTACCGTCTCAACGTAGTCCCTTTCTTCGTCCCTCCGCTGCGCGAGCGCAAGCAGGACATTCCCCTCCTCGTACGCGAATTTCTCGCCGACTTCGGCCGCCAGTACGGCCGCCCGCGTATGGAGATGACTGAGGAGGCACTCGAGGTGCTCGGCCAATATCACTGGCCGGGAAACGTGCGGGAGCTCAAGAACGTCATCGAACGCGTCCTCATTCTCAACCCCCGCGCGCTGCGCATCGAGCGCAAGCACCTTCCCCCGCTCACTCACAAGACCCGCGCCAACGAAGATTTTTCAACGCTGCAGCAGGCCCGCGACGCCTACGAGCGCGACTACATCCTCAAGAAAATCGAAGAGTCCCGCAACAACGTCAGCCGCGCCGCCGAACTGCTCGGCCTCGAGCGCAGTCACCTCTACCGCAAAATGAAGACGCTCGGCATCAGCGTCAGGGAATAAACGGTGGCCTGTACGCGACTAGCCGCCTTAAGGGATGAACAGCAGTCCCTGCAGGCTCAGTCGCACCAGCAACTGGATGGTCCTCTTCCGCAGGCTCCACGATAGTGCCATTCCGTGCTCCCTCTGCTCATCCGAGTTGAAGCGCCCGTTGATTGCCTCGCGCCACAACAGCAGGAGGCGTATCGCCTCTGCGCGCAACAGCGCGTTACCCGGCCCGGAACGGCTCTCGGCCATCAGGACACAGCTCTTCGCCAGTTCCCGGTCTGAGAACTCCCAGAAATCGGGAGTTGGGTTCGCTTGGTCAAATATCTGCCCCGCCATCCTGCTTCCGCTTCTGTGTCTCATGGGTATCTCCAACCGGCCAGATCTCGAGTCGGTTTCTCAACAGCCTATCGGGCGTTCGATGCAAAAGTTAAACAAGGGGGGCGAGAGTGTACCGAAACGAGCAACATGGGCTGTCCGATAGCGGACAGCCTTCGCGGAAACGAACAGGCGCGTTCCCGTTCACCGTCCCGCCAGATCCCGCTTTCTCTAGCCAAATCAGCAGGATGCCTCAATTCGGGTTGGGCGTTTGTCTGGTGCCCGGATTGCTCAGCACATCCTATCTGTTTCACTTCAAGGAGGTTGCAATGGCCTACTTCGAACGAATGCGCGACCAGGTTGCCGGTGTGTTCAGCCCCGAAATCATGCAGCAGCGAGCAGCAGCAGGATGGCAGATGGTCGCCATTGAGTGGCGGCGCGAACTGCCCGACTCGGAAGCCCCCAGCGAGATGGCAACTGCCGAGGAAATCCCCTACGGCCTGCGCATCTCCGACGATTGCAAGCGGCTCGAAGTCGACCCCGCCGAAAACAGGGTCCTGCTCCTCATGATGGACCTGCTCGCTCAGGACTTCTCCTACTCGAGCATTGTCAGCGACCTGAATGAAAAGGGCTACCGCACCCGCCAGGGCAAGCCCTGGAGCCGCATCGCCGTCTTCAACATGATGCCGAGGCTTATCGAAGTCGGTCCCCGCATCTTCTCCAGCGAGGAATGGGAGCAGCGCCGCGCCAAACTTGGCAAGCGCCAGCCCGTAGACTGAGCCGCTCCTAAGATCACTGATCGCTCATCGCTGACCACTGATCACTGATCATTGTCCACTGATCACTGCTTCATAATCGGCCCGATCGATCCCTGGTTATCCCCCAACTGCGGATCGATTCGAAAATCCCACACCGTCTGGCTGATGTCCGACGGCGACAAGATCTCTACCAGCGCGTACTCCCCGATCAGCAGCGGTCGCGACGGCGTCAGCTTCAGCCAGTGCTTGCCAGCCACCTGTTCCACCTTGGTGGGGATGATGTCTTCATCCTGCGACAGGGTGCCGTCACGCGCCATGCGGATGGACCCCACGACCCGCACCGCCCGCCTTTCGTCCACCTTGACAATGGCAAAGCCCGATTGCGCGGAGTGCGCCCCATGCTTGCGACTCACCGCCTCCTTGGCCCCGCCCGTGTCTACCGTGGTGGCGTGCGAAAGCACATGCTCCGTCTGGTCGGTTACGTTCAGCGACAGGTAGATCGCCGGATCGTTCACGTGCAGATGAATCTTGGCGTGCGCCCCCGGCAGCTCGATCGCCGCCCGCGCTCCCGCCATCGGATTCAGCGAGCTCAGCCCGTGATGGGTCTTGGCGTCCACCGCCAGATCATTCGGCGGCAGCTCCACCAGCTCCGGCTTGCCCTCAAAGGTATCCAGGGCGAATACGCTGTCCTCGTCTGGCAGTTCCAGCCCCTTGGCCACCTCCGGCATGCGCGCCGCCTGCTCGCCCCGTTCCGCGGACTCCTCCTTGTCGATCGTCTCCGCCTCCTTCATCGCGTCCGACGTATCCTCGGCAACCGGCTGGGTATGATCCCGCTCCCACTTGCGCGTCGCCTCCCAGTCCACCAGGTCGTTGGGCAGCTCCTCCCACTCCCCGCTGCGCTCCACCGAGATGTAACGCACCCGGTCCCCCACCACTTCGTACTTACGCACAATCTGGTACGTTCCGTCCTTGAGAATCAGCCGGTGGTTCGCCTGCGCACCCGGAATCCCCGGCTTCAGCGGTAATGGCTTCGAATTGGGGTTCTGGTTGGGGTTCTGTTGCGCCCAGGCTGCTCCCGCCGGCAGCAGGCACCCCAGCGCCGCAACCGTCACCAAGCCGCGCCAACGCCGCGCAGTCAACAAATCTTTCATGGTCGTCCCCACCGAGCCTCACATTTTAGACGAGCGACGGTCCAACCGGTTGGCCCTGGCGCCGTTCCCGGCCTCCGGCCATCCCGTCGTTGTAACCGTCCGGTTCTGTTTCGCATCGAAATCTGTGTATCCTTAGGATACGGAGAACAACCCTGCTCAGGTTAAAGTCAGCTCGAAGCCAATCCGTCTTCGCCAAGCCCCGTTATCTGGTGCTGGCGACGGCTCTGTGCCTCGTCCTGCTTGCGCTGTTGGCAGTCCTCCAGGTGGCCCACACCCACTCCCTGGAATCTGACGCCGATAACTGTCCCCTCTGCATCGTTCTCCACGCCGTTACCCCGGTTGCCGTAACCGCCGCCGTCATCATCCTGGTTCAACTCGGCGCGCCCACCCCCACCTGCGACGAACGCCCCGCCATCCGCCATTGGCATACCGCTCTCTTCACGCGTCCCCCTCCCTGCGCCTGCTGAAGCGCCCCCGATTCCTGTTTGGCTTACCTCTCCCGCCAACTTCGCAATTCCGGCGGGCATTGGCACATCCGAAAGCTGCCACACTCCAGTAAGCCGAATCCCGATTCGAGAGCGCCCCACCGCTCGATGCGGTCCCGCGTCTGCGGGTCCGGCACCCTCTGCGCAAGCGCGCAGCAGCCTGCGCATCGGCGCAGCAGCCCATTCAGCCATTGTTCCGGAGACGCTTCCCATGCTTATTCATCGCGGCGCAACTTTCCGCATCTTTGCTCTCTTTGCCCTGGCTTTACTGCCCATCGGCGCCATCGCCCAAAGCGGCAACGCCGGCGCCATCCACGGCACCGTCACTGATCCATCAGGCGCCGTCATCCCCGGCGCCACCGTCCATCTCACTAACTCCGTCAGCGGCCTTGATCGCACTGCAACCACGGACGCCACCGGCCAGTTCTCCATTCCCAACGTCCCCTTCAATCCCTACGTGGTCACGGTAACGGCCAGCGGCTTTGCCAAACTCAGCCAGAATGTTGAGATACGGTCGGTCGTGGGCACCAGCCTCAAGCTCGTTCTCCAGGTCTCCGCCACCGCCTCCACCGTTACCGTCGAAGCTACCGCCGGCGACTTGGTTGAGAACGACTCAACCTTTCACACCGATGTCGATCGCGATATGTTCATCAAGGTCCCCATGGAGAGCCAATCCTCCACCCTCAGTTCCCTGGTGACCGAGACCACCCCCGGCGTCGCGGCCGATTCCAACGGCCTCTTCCACGGCCTCGGCGATCACGCCTCCAACTCCTTCTCCGTCGACGGCCAGTCCATCACCGACCAGCAGAGCAAGGTCTTCTCTAACCAGATCCCATCCAACTCCATCCAGTCCATCGAGGTCATCTCCGGCGCGCCTCCAGCTGAGTACGGTGGCAAAACCAGCCTGGTTATTGTCGCCACCACCCGCTCCGGAGAGGGTGTCACCAAACCCACCGGCAGCATTACCGGTTCCTACGGCAGCTTCGGTTCGGCCAGCACATCCTTCGACGTCGCTTATGGCGGCAAAAACTGGGGCAACTTTGTTGAAGTCGATGGCCTCAACTCCGGCCGTTTCCTCGATCCCCCTGAGTTCGCCATCTTCCACGACAAGGGCAATGAGGAAAATACCTTCGACCGCGTGGACTACACCTTCTCATCCGCCGACTCCATGCACCTCGACCTCAATTACAGCCGTTCGTGGTTTCAAAACCCCAACGCCTACGACAACGTCAACGTGCAAAATGTCATCGGCGGCGGAGCCAGCTCAAGCCCGGTCTTCGGCAGCGTCGGCAATACTGATCAGCGCTCCCAAATCGGCACATTCAACATCGCCCCCACTTACACCCACATCATCAGCAACGATTCGGTCTTCAACCTCACCGCCTTTGCACGCAAAGACCAATATCACTACTACCCGAGCGGTAACCCGCTGGCTGATCTGGGACCTCCCAACCTGCAGACATCGTCCATCCTTCAGAACCGCAGCCTGCTCGACGCGGGCGCGCACGCGGAGTTCACCTACACCCACGGCCGCAATAACGTGAAGGCCGGCGTTCAATACGACTCCACGTTTCTCCGCGAGCACGACTACCTCGGCATCGTCTTTCCCACCTATTCCTTCAGTGCTCCCTGCGTTGACGCCAACGGCAACCCGCTTGCCGGATTCTCCGATCCTTCGCAGTGCGTGGGCGCCAACACTCCCAATCCCAACTACCTGCCCATCCTGGCGCCGTACGACTTCACCCGCGGCGGCGGCTACTACGGCTACTTCGGCCATGCCGACATCAAGACCGTCGGCCTGTACGTGGAAGACCAGGTCAAAGTGGGCAACTGGACGGCCAATCTCGGCATTCGCGGCGACCTCTACAACGGCCTCACCGTCGCCACCCAGGCCGAACCCCGCCTGGGCCTGGCCTACAACATCAAGCCCAGTTCAACCGTCCTCAGCATCTCCTACGCCCGCACCCTCGAGTCGCCATTCAACGAAAACCTCGTCCTGTCCAGCAATGGCTGCGCCAATCCCGTGCTTTCGCCTCTGCTCAGCTGCACCCAGGGCGTCTCCAGCACCGAGCAGCCCGGCTACCGCAATGAGTTCCACGCCAGCTTCCAGCAAGGCATCGGAAAGCACTTCGTCGCCAGCGGCGAGTACATCTGGAAGTACACCCACAACGCTTTCGACTTCAGCATCCTCGGCAACACCCCCATCACCTTCCCCATCGACTGGCATAACTCCAAGATTCCCGGCTACGCGCTCCACTTCGAGATGCCCGACTTTCACGGCCTAAGCGCCTACTCCATCATGTCGTCCGTCGCCGCCCGCTTCTTCCCGCCCCAGGTCGCCGGCGCCGGTGCCACGGTCGGACAGAGCGGTCAGCCCTTCCGCATCGATCACGACGAAAAGTTCAACCAGAACAGCCACGTGCAATACACCTTCGAGCACGGCAAGTTCATCCACGGCCTATGGGGCGGCTTCAACTGGCGCTATGACTCCGGCCTCGTAGCCGGCTCGGTGCCGTTCGCCACGGACACCACAACTCCCGTCGATCTCAGCGGCCTTACCAACGATCAGCAGCAGCAGGCCGGTATCACCTGCAACGGCGTCAAGGCCACCCTATCCGCCGGATTCCAGTCCTGCGCTCCAGCCCAGTACTCGTCTTCGCTCGTCTCCATTCCGGCGCCAGGCACCGAAAACGATGACAAGAACCCCCCGCGCATCGCGCCGCGCAACCTGTTCGACGCCACCGCAGGCAAGCAGAACATCTTCCACACCGACCACTTCAAGACCGACCTCGATCTGACCGCCATCAACGTCACCGACAAGTACGCCCTCTACAACTTCCTTTCCACCTTCAGCGGAACGCACTACGTCACGCCCCGTGCTCTCACCGCCCGGGTAACCGTGAACTTTTAATCTCTCAAGGTGAAACCAGGACTCTGGTGCCCCGGGTCCCGATTTTGGGACCCGGGACCAGGAACCCCAACCTTTCACTCCGGCCGTTATTGATCCGCCGTGCCGTCCGACCACTGTTGCACCGGGACCATGAAGGTCGTCATGTGCCCCCAGGTATCGTTGAAGGCGAAGATCGGTGTCCCGGGCATATTTGCACCCCATGTTGCAGGCTCGGCCTGCGAAACAAAAAACATCAGGTGCGGGTGCCAGTGTCCATCGTGCGAGTTCAGGTATCCCTGCTTCGACAGCATGTAGCACATGGCGCCGGGTTCCATCGGCGGCAATTCCTTGCTGTCGATCGCCGCGGTCATTGCCTCCACCATCTGGGCCTTGGTGCGCCCCGCAAGGATCAGTTCCGTCCGCTTGATGGTGCGCGGAAGGTAGGATCGTGCCGACGCGGCATTCAAACACAACGGGCCGCGCAACTTGGGATTCCAAAAGTCCGCATCATCGATGGGCGACATCCAGGATCGTTCCACGATGCACACAAACCCGTTCTTCCCTTGAATCGCGGTTTCGTAACCGTGCCGTCCCAGAACCATCACCTCGGCGTCGCGCGAAATCGCGTCGGGACCAGCGCTTCGCGCCAGCGAAATCTCCTGGTCTCGGTCGGCAATCAGGTATTGCTCCACAGGAGCCATGCTGGGGTAAAGGGACTTCGCCTCCTGGGCGGTCGCATACCGCCCGGCGCCCAGCAAAACGACCAGCGCGATACTTTTCGCTGCGATCGTGCACCATTTCCTTCTCAGCATGGATTTTTCCCTCCATTGAAGATGCGTTGATATCAACGCAAGCGATTGTGCCATACTCCGAGCTTTTCTTGCGCGCCGGTTTCGTCAAGTGGATTGGCAGGAATGCGAAACGGCCTGGGCTGGCGCCCGACGGCAATTGCGGCCTTAGTAACCATCCCCTTTGGGTGCCGTCGAATCCGCCAGGGCGTTCTACCATGAACACAGAACTCCCGGGTGGTTTTTTGCGTAGTTGATGGGGTCGTTCGACCGGGAGCCGTGCTCCCCTTTTGCGACCCGTCTTCCACGGGAGCTATGAGAAGGAGAAGTTTTCAGATGTCCGCAAATACCATGCGCGGTCTAATCGCCATCGTCGCCCTCGCATCCGCACTCTTGTCCGCCAACGCCCAAAGCACCGCGCCCGCGCCAACCACCGCGCCCGCGACAGCCACTCAGCCGCCACCCGCCCCACAGCGCGCGCCCTACGTCGTCGCCAAGTTCGCGTCATTTCTCAACACCAAATCTCTCAAGACCGGCGACCCGGTCAGCGCCAAGATCCTCGCCGATCTCAAGCTCCCGGATGTCGACATCCCCAAGGGCTCCAAACTGGTGGGTACCATCACCGAGGCCCAGTCTGTGAAGGACGGCAACGGCACCGCCTCGCTTGCCATTCGGTTCGATCACATCGATCTCAAAAGCGGCCCAACCCTGAAGATTGCCGGCCTCATCATCGGCATTGGCGAAATCACCAACGATCCAGGCCTCGGCCCGAATTCAGCCCTCGGCCGCGGCGGCGTCGGGTCGACCGGCGGCCTCGACCCTAACCTCGACATCGGCAACACCGGCCACAAGGACGAAATCGCCCTCGGAAGCGCCCTTCCCGGCGTCGCTCTTGGGATCCACCTCGATCAGAACAGGGCCACCCAACTCCGCGGCATGAAAAAAGACATCAAGCTCGACACCGACACTGAAATCAAGGTCGCCCTCTTCCGCGAGCCCTGATCCCTGGGGCAGCTTCTTGTTGCTTTCGCCCGTGACCCCGGTCCCGGTGCCCCACCCACGCTCACTTCTCCTGAACACCATCGAAGGCGAGGCTCCGCCAATGACGGAGCCTTTTGCGCTACCATCTCTCCATCCATGAAATCCCACATCCTCACGGCTGCTCTGCTCATTGCCGCCCCCGTGCCCCTTCTCGCCGACTCCGATCCCGCCGCCCAACAGGTGTTGGCAGCCGCTGAAATGCAATCTCACATCTTCGGCGACCAGAACGACCCGCTCGATCTCGAAGTCGATTTCCAGGCCCAGTTCAACGTCCTCGTCCAGGGTCATCTCTCTGTCAGGTGGCAATCGAAAGATCGCTGGTGGAGCAAAGTCGTCATGGGCGGCTTCCAGCAGGTCACCCTGCAGAACGGCGAGCGGCTTTATACCCTCAGCAACCACCCCGCTCCCTTGCGCCTTCGCGAACTCACCCGGCTCATCCACTTCGCCCAGGCCCCCGGCGTGCTCACCGCAAAAAAGATGAAGCAGAGCGTCGTCAATGGCCTGCAATTGACGTGCCTCCAGGTTCAGCGGGAAAAGTCGAAGGAGGAATCCCATGAGCTCTGCGTGAACCCGGTCTCGCACGAAATCGTGAGCGACGCCTGGCAGGAGCCCCCCGATGAGCACCGGCGCGAGCTGTTCTTCGATTACGTCGAATTTCGCGGTCATCGCTACCCCCGCAAGCTTCAACTTGAAGTCAACGGAAGCAAGGTCATTGCGGCCACCGTCATCAGTCTCAAATCGGCATCCCTCGATCCGAAACTCCTGACCCCGCCGAACGGCGCTGTCGAGCGCCGCCAATGCGCCGGCATGACCCACGCCAAGCCCATCAAGACGCCCGAGCCGGCGTATCCGAAGTCCGCCAGCAGCAACCGCATGATCGGCGACACCACGGTGGCCATGACGGTCCTCACCGACGGCTCCGTAACCGACATTCAACTGATAGGCGGGGGAACCCACTCGATGGATGACGCAACCCTTACGACTCTGAAAACCTGGAAGTTCAAGCCCGCCATGTGCGGCTCCGAGCCGGTCGTCTCCGACATCGAAGTCGTTGTCAGCTTCCGGATCAAGCCATGAAGGGCGCCTCCGCGAAGGTTGCAACTTATGGAGTGTCGAAAAGCCGCACTCATTTCGGCTTGTCGCCGGCAGACTTCCGCGCGCTGCGCGCCCTCAAGACACCCAGGAAGGTCCAGCAGTTCATTGACGCCCTCACGTACGACTAGCTGACACCGCACGTTCTCCGCAGCGCGCCCTCCGCGAGCGCCGGGGCCACTGCCTGGAAGGTGCGCTCCTTGCCGCCGCCGCTTTGCGCGTCAACGGCCATCCCCCGCTGCTCATGGATCTCGAAGCCGTCCACGACGACGATCATGTCCTGGCCCTCTACCGCGAGCGCGGCCTGTGGGGCAGCATCGCCAAGTCCAACTTCGCCGGCCTTCGCTTCCGCGCCCCCGTCTACCGCACTCTGCGCGAACTCGCCCTCAGCTACTTTGACAACTACTACAACCTGCGCGGCGAACGCACCCTGCGCGCCTTCTCCAGACCCGTCAACCTCGCGCGCCTCGACAACCAGCACTGGATGACCGCTGAAGAAGACCTCTGGTGTGTCCCCGATCTGCTTATCGCAGCCCGTCATTACCCGCTCTTTCCTGACAAGGTGGCGCGCGCGCTGCCCCGCCTCGACCGACGCAGTTTCGAAGCCGGAATGCACGGCCGCGTGAATCACTGACTTGATCCGTCAGCTAGGCTGCGCCTCCCGAACCCGCTATCCTGTCCAATAACGGTTTCCCTTCCGGCATCCAGCACACCGTTCGCGAGCGAGGTCCCCACTGGCAAACGCACAACTCAAGCGCGCGCTCGGCTTCCGCGACCTCATCCTGTTCTACGTCGTCTCCGGCCTCAGCCTTCGCTGGATCGCCACCGCCGCCGCCACCGGACCCTCCGCCATCGCCGTCTGGCTCACGGCTCTCTGCGGGTTCTTCCTGCCCCTCGCCGCCTGCGTGCTCGATCTCTCCTCGCGCTGCCCGGCTGAAGGCGGACTTTACATCTGGACGCGCCAGGCCTTCGGACCCTTTCCCGCCTTCATCTCCGCCTGGACATACTGGATGAGCAACCTGCCCTATTTCCCCGCCATCCTTTTCTTCGCCGCCAGCAGCCTGATTTATCTCGGCGGCCCCATGCAAACGCTGGCCGAGTCGCCGCTCTACTTTCTGTCCTTCACCGTGGTCATCCTCTCGCTCATTACGCTGCTGAACGTAGTCGGCCTCAACACCGGCAAGTGGCTCAACAACCTGGGAGCCATCGGCATCCTCATCCCCGCCATTATCCTCATAGCCCTCGGCGTCACTTCCTATGTACGCTTCGGCTCAGCAACCCACTTCACCTGGGGTTCCCTGGTGCCAAGGCCGGGCATCAAGAACCTCATCTTCCTTTCCACCATCTTCTTCGCCTTCGGCGGATGTGAATCCGCATCCTTCATGGGCGAAGAGATTCGCGAGCCCCGCCGCGTTATTCCCCGCTCCCTCTTCATCGCCGGAATCATTCTCGCCGTGGGCTACATCGCCGGCACTCTCTCGCTCCTCGTCGCGCTCCCCGCTGAAAGCATCACCGGACTCAGCGGCTTCATGATGGCTATCGACCTGCTCGCACGCCACCTCGGCCTGCCGGCCCTCATCGTTCCCATCGCCGTGCTCGTGGCCATCAGCAACATCGGCGCGGCCAGCGCCTATCTCTCCTCCACCGCGCGCCTCCCCTTCGTTGCCGGGGTGCATCGTTATCTGCCCGCCGCCTTCGGCCGCGTTCACCCGCGTTTCCGCACCCCCCACGTGGCCCTCATCTCCTATGGCGCCGCGGGAATCCTCTTCGGCCTGCTCGGCCAGGCGGGCGCCACCATCCGCGGCGCCTACGACATGCTGGTGGCCATGGCCGTCATCACCTACTTCATCCCCTACCTGTTTCTGTTTGCCTCCGCGATTCGCATGCAGTCGCAACCGCCGCCGCCCGGCGCATTCCGCCTGCCCGGCGGCAAACACACCATCATCGTGCTCGCGTGCATCGGATTTCTCTCCACTGCCTGCACCATCGTCCTGTCGCTCTTTCCCGCCGAGGACGACACGCGTCCCGCGCTTACTCTCTTCAAGATTGTCGTCATGAACATCGTGCTGCTCGCCGCCGGCGTGGCCGTCTATCGCTCCAGCCTCCGCGCCCGGCAACCCGAAATCGCCGCTCCTAAAAATTGAGGACCCACGCATGAGCCAATCTCTCGCCGAGCTGCTCGACCTCTACAACGCCGCAGCTCCCCTTGAAGAGGCCCACACTATCCCCGCTCCGTGGTATCTCGATCCCCGCATCGAACAGGCGGAGCGCGAACAGGTCTTCGGCGCCAACTGGATCGCCGTGGGCCGCCTCGACCAGGTCGCAGCCGACGGCCAGTTCTTCACCGTTGAAATCGCGGGCGAACCGCTCGTCATCGTGCGCGGATCCGATGGCCAGCTGCGCGCCTTCTTCAACGTCTGCCGCCATCACGCCGCGGCCGTCGCCAACGTGCCTTGCGGCACCGTTCAGCACCTCCGCTGTCCTTATCACGGCTGGACCTACGGCCTCGACGGCTCCCTCAAAGGCGCACCGGAATTCGCCGGCGTGTGCAATTTCGATCGCTCTGCCAACAGCCTTGTCCCAGTGCGCGTCGAAACCTGGGAGCAGTTCATCTTCGTAACCCTCGACCCCAGCGCGCCGCCCCTCCCAGCGCATCTCGGGAATCTCCCCGCCCGCATCGCCCCGCTCCGCCTGTCCAATCTCCATTTCTTCGCGCGCAAGACCTACACCCTCGCATGCAACTGGAAGGTCTACGTCGACAACTACCTCGACGGCGGCTACCACGTGCCCCACCTGCACAAGGGCCTCAACAGCGTGCTCGACTACAAGGAGTACACCATCGAAAACAGCCAGCGCTATTCGCTGCAATCGAGCCCCATGGTCAGCTCGCAGGAACACCAGTCCTTCGCCGCCACGCGCACCGGCGACCGCGCCTTCTACTACTGGCTCTATCCCAACTTCATGATCAACCTCTACGAAGGCGTCATGGACACAAACCTCGTCCTGCCTCTCGCCACCGACCGCTGCCTCGTCCAATTCGATTTCTTCTTCACCGATGTCAGCGATGCCACTCTTACGCCCAACACCGAGAGCGTAGCCGTCAGCGAGCGCATCCAGGATGAAGACGTGGACATCTGCGAAAGCGTGCAGCGTGGCCTTCGTTCGCGCGCCTATGGAGCCGGGCGCCTTTCGGTGCGCCGCGAAGCCGGCGAGCATCTCTTCCACCGCCTCCTGGCCGCGGATCTGCATCGAGCGCGCTAATTCGATTTGCCCGCTGGCTCCGCCCTGCAACCCGCAATTACACTTCCTTCGGACGGAAAACCGAGGAACTCCCCATGCTCAACCGCCGCGCATTCCTCAAAACCAGCGTCATCCCTGCCGCCATCGGCGCGCTCGACGCCCGCTCTCCTCTCTCCGCTGAGCAATCCTCCGCCGCCACCGCCGCCGACCCAATCCCTACACTCGCCGCGCTCCCGCAACGCATGCCTCCGCTCGACCCCACCACCCAATCCTGGCAGCAACGCGTCCGCCGTGTCGGCCAAAGCAACATGACCGAGCACGACCCCGCCGTCATGAACATCGAAGAGTGGGCCGACTACTGGCACTCCGCCCAGGCTGATGTCGTGTTCATCAGCGTCACCGGCATCCTCGCCTTCTATCCCTCCAAAGTCCCGTTCCATCGCCATGGAAAGTTCCTGAACGACCGCGACTTCTTCGGCGAGTGTGTTGCCGCCGCCCGCAAGCGCAACATGCGCGTCGTCGCCCGCATGAGCCCCGACCTCAATTGGGGCGACGCGCTCGAGGCCCATCCCGAATGGGCCATGCGCAACAAAGACGGCTCTCCACAGTTCAGCGGGGAAGAGCCGCGCCTCTTCAAGACCTGCATGTTCTCCACCTACATGGACGACTACGTCCCCGCCATCATGCACGAAATCAACGCGCTTTACGACGTGGACTGCTTCTACACCAACGGCTGGCCGCCCCTCGGCAGCCTGCCCGAGTGTCACTGCGCCATATGCAGCAAGCTGGCGCCGTCCGGCACTCCCGCCTACTGGCGCGCGTTTACCGCCCGTGTCCTCGAGCTGTGGCAGCGCTACGATGCCATCGCCAAAGAGAAGAAGCCCGACAGCTTCTTCTTCGCCAACTCCGGCGGCAACGTGCGCGGCGGACCCAATCTCGATCAGCTTGGCAAAGTCGCGGCATGGTTTCAGGCCGACAACCAGGGCCGCACTTACGAGGACGCCGCCGTGTGGGGCTGCAGCCTGCAAGGCCGCGTCTGCAATGCCGTGCTCGACGGCAAGTTTGCCGCCAACGTCACCGCCGCTTACTCCACCGGAAATCCCGGCTGGCGCAACGCCACAAAAAATCCTGCCGAAGCCCGCATGTGGCTCAACGAAACGCTCGCCAGCGGCATGAGGCCCTACTACCACTTCATCGGATCGGAGAATGGGTTCGGCGAAGACCGCCGCTGGCAGCAGGTCGGCGTCGACTACTTCCGCTGGACCGCCAAACACGACGCCCACTTCACCACCCGCCGTTCCCTCGCCAACATCGGCGTCGTCATCGGCCAGTCCACGCAGCTTCTCTATCCCGGTCCCGCCACCGTACGATCCCGCGCCTACATGCACGAGACCACGCAAGGCATCTATGACGCGCTGCTTCGTGGCCGTTTCGCATTCGACTTCGTGCATGAAGATCGCCTCGACCCCGAACATCTCCGCAAGTATCGCGCCCTCCTGCTGCCCAACATCGCCATGCTGAGTGACCGCCAGTGCCAACAACTCGCCGACTACGTTCAGTCCGGCGGATCGATCATGGCCAGCTTTGAGACCAGCCTCTGCGATGAGAATCTGGAACGCCGCGCAAACTTCGGCCTCGCCGCTCTGCTCGGCATCGACAAGGCCGCGGACGTCGTCGGCACCAACGGCAATCCCTATTACGCGCGCATCGAAAAGCCCGCCAACGCGCACACCGAGGCCCCCGCGCATCCCATCCTCGCGGGCTTCACCAACACCAACTGGCTTCCCGGCGCACAGAATCGCATCCCCCTCAAGCCCGTGCCCAATCCCGTGCTCACCGTCGTTCCCGGCTTCGTGCGTTATCCGCCGGAACTCGCCTATCCGCCGCTTTCGCACACCGACGAGCCGGCCGTCGTACTGCGCGAATCCGGCTCCAGCCGCATCGCTTATTTCCCCGGAGACATCGAGCGCACCTACTGGATCACCGGCCACGGCGATCTCCTGCGCCTCCTCCACAACACCATCCGCTGGCTCACCCACGGCGAGTCCATCGTCCACGTGGAGGGCGATGGCTTCGTTGAGATGTTCGCCTGGGAAACGCAAGCCGGATACGCCGTCCATCTACTTAACTACACCAGCCCCGATGCCCAGCACGGATGGCTGCAATCTACCTACCCGCTCGGCCCGCAGACCGTCAGCATGAAGCTCCCGCAGAACGTAAGGGTGAAATCGATCGAACTCCTGCACGGCGGCCAGACCGTACCCGCCCACGTTGTCGACCAAGTCCTTCAATTCACCATCCCACGCGTCGACGACTACGAGGTCGCCGCCATCACCGTCGCCTGAAGCGATCGTGGGAAGTGGCCCGATCGACAGGGCAATGACTCGGACCCGCTGGCTTGCTGACTCGCTACGTACGCGAGGCGTCCGCTGACACGCTACGCGCGCAAAGAAACCACGAACCTCAAAGAACCAAATCACGCGGTCAGAAACCCACTGCTTTGACCCACTAGTTTGCTTTTTCGCTTCCTCAATGCGGGTTTTCCTGAGCGCAGTCGAAGGATCCGCGGTTGTTCTTGCTTGTCAGGCACCCCCTCAAAAAAAACTTTCCCATAGTCATTCGAGTGGAGTATCATCCGTTTCCATAGTCATTCGAGTGGAGTGCACGCTCGAGTGGGAGCGAACCCGATGGCGATGAACCGACCCCCCGATGCCGGGGAGATTCTGCAAGGCACCCTCGACATGCTCATCCTGCGCACCCTGGTTCTGGGACCGGCGCATGGGCACACCATCGCCGAAGCAATCGAGCGCCGGTCTGAGAATGCTCTCGAAGTGGAGCAGGGGTCGCTCTATCCGGCTCTTCACCGTCTTGAAGATCGGGGATGGGTTTCTTCCCAATGGGGCGTGAGCGAGAACAATCGCAAGGCCAAGTTCTACCAACTCACCAGCAAGGGCAAAAAAGAGCTGGCGGCGGCAGCGGGACGGTGGCAGCGGATGACGCACGCCATCGGCCTCATCCTGGGCGAATCGTTCGAATAGATCGGCATGGGAGGTCACCATGAACATGCGGCGCTTTAGCGACAGGTCGAAGAAAGATCAGGAACTGGCCGAAGAGATTGAATCGCACCTTGCCCATGAGCGCGATGCCAACCGGGCGCGCGGCCTCACCGAAGACGAATCGCGGCGCCGCGCCAACCTCCGCTTTGGCAATCCCCGCTCAACCCGGGAGCGCGTGTGGCGCTACCGCTCGCTGGGCTGGCTTGAAGACCTCGGACGCGATCTGCGCTTCGCCTTGCGAGGACTGGCCAAGACACCCGGATTCACGACCGTTGCAATTCTGTTGATCGCGGTTGCAATCGGCGTCAATACGGCCGTCTTCTCCGTGACGGATGCGGTTCTGCTCAAACCCCTCACCTATCCTGACCCCGCGGCCCTCGTCGAACTCAGGAACGTAAGCCCCCAGGGCTCCTTCCCGGGGGCAAATATCCCCAAATTCAGCCTGTGGCATCAGCAGACCTCCATCTTTCAGCAAGTGGCCGCATACGACTTCGGCGGCTCGGGACTCAACCTGACCGGCGGCGATCATCCCCAGCAGGTGCAGGGAATGCATGTCTCCGCGGACTACTTCGCCATGTTCGGCGCTCCCGTGGTTCAGGGCCGCACCTTTACCGCGGCAGAAGACAGTCCCCACGGCGGCAACGTCACGGTGTTGAGCTACGACCTATGGAAGAGCCGGTACGGCGCCGATCCCCATATCGTGGGGTCGACCATTCAAGTCGATGGCCAGGCTTATCTCGTGGTCGGCGTCATAGGCCGTGGCTTTGTTACCGACACGCCCGCCGATCTCTGGGTTCCGTTTCAATTCGATTTGAACTCCAAAGACATGGCTCACTACTTCACGGTCGCCGCACGCCTGAAGCCAGGCATTACCGTACCGCAGGCCAACGCCCAATTAGGTCTTGCTGCGGATCAGTACCGCCGCTTGTATGGCGCAGACTCTCTTCCGCCGGGAGCCGCATTCAGCGTCTTCTCCCTGCAGGAAGCAACGATTGGCGATATGCGCACGCCGCTGTTTGTGCTTCTCGCGGCAGTCGGCTTTGTTCTCCTCATCGCCTGTGCGAATGTCGCCAACCTGCTTCTCGCCCGGGCAGCGGCGCGCAAGCGGGAGTTCGCCACCCGCGCCGCCCTCGGCGCCGGACGCGGCCAGATCATTCGCCAGCTTTTGATCGAAAGCCTCACCCTGTCTCTTTCCGGTGGCGCCATCGGCCTGGTTTTGGGATTCGCCGGCGTGCGCCTTCTGCTTCGCATCAATCCCGGCAACATCCCCCGCATCGGCGAAGATGGATCGTCCATTACACTCGATCCCAACATCCTTCTGTTTACCCTTGGAATCGCGGTGCTGACCGGCCTCATCTTTGGATTGATTCCAGCCATCAGCGCGTCGCGGCCCAACCTGGCTGCCTCCCTCAACGAAAATGGAAGCCGCTCCGGCATGAGTGTCCGCAGCGGAAAACTCCGCTCCATCCTCGTGATTGGAGAAATGGCCCTCACGGTTGTGCTGGTCATCGGCGCAGGTCTTCTCATCCGCACCTTCCGGAACCTTGAGGCTGTCGATCCTGGCTTCACCATGCACAACGTCATGAGCATGACCATGTCGGTAAGCGGTGACCGGTTTCAGAAGACGGCTCCGGTTGCGGAGGTCATCCGCGAAGGTTCAGAGCGCCTGCTGGCCGTTCCCGGCGTGCTCGACGTGGGCGTGAGCAATTGCCTGCCCATGGCGGGGGGATTCCAGATGATATTCGATATCGTCGGCAGGCCCAAGGGAAACACACCTTTTACGGGCGGCGCTGGCTTCTACTCAACGTCGTGGAGTTATTTCAACGCTCTCAAGATTCCCTTGTTGCGGGGACGCAGTTTCACGAAACAGGACGACGGATCGGCCCCAGGCGTGGTCCTCATCAACCAGGCCATGGCGCGGCAGTACTGGCCCAAGAGCGATCCCCTCAACGACAAGATCGTGATCGGCGCCGGTGCGGGGCCCGCCTTTGCTGAAGGCCCACGCCAGGTCATCGGCATCGTCGGCGATACCCATGATGGAGGGCCCAATCAGCCGCCTTTTCCCATGATGTTCATCCCCCTCGCGCAGATGCCCGACCTCGAAACCGCGCTTAACTCGCGAGTTGCGCCGCTCTATTGGTTCGTCCGCAGCCAGGTCGATCCGCGGACTCTCGCAACGCCCATCAGTTCCGCGCTTCGCGAAGCCAGCGGCGGTTTGCCCATTGCCCACATGCGCACCATGGAAGAGATTGAGGCACGCAATATCGCGCGCCAGCGATTCAACATGCTCTTGCTCACCGTGTTTGGATCGGCGGGATTGCTGATGGCGGCCATCGGCATTTACGGAGTCATGTCCTACTCCATCGAGCAGCGCACCCAGGAACTTGGCGTGCGCATGGCGCTCGGGGCCCAGGCCTCCAACCTGCGCAATATGGTGATCCGCCAGGGAATGGTTCTCACCTTGATCGGCGTTGCCATCGGCATAGGCGGCGCGTTCTGGCTTACGCGCTTTCTGGCCAGTTTTCTCTTCGGCGTCAAGCCGCTTGATCCTGTCGCCTTCACCGTGACCCCAATTGTCCTCAGCGCGATTGCCCTGCTATCGATCTGGAGCCCCGCCCGACGCGCAACCCGCGTCGATCCCATGACCGCCCTGCGCATTGAATAGCAGAACGTCATCGTTCCTCCCGCCGATGCCCCGGCAGACGACATAAAAACTCGTCCCGGCGGTAGGCGCGGGATTTGTCCCGGGGTAAAAGAACGAGCAAACTCGATGCGGGTCTTACAAACTGGATAAAAACATCCGGGCGGTAGGCCGGGGATTCATCCCCGGCATGAAATCCACAAAGTCCCTGTGGAAAACTTGTCAAGCCCCCGCCCTGTGGAAAACACGCGCAAACCGTTGATTCCATGCGTAAAATAAATTTTCAAAAATCAGGTATTAATTATTCGAACCTGCCATACTTGAAATAGTCGAACAAAAGCCCGCCATCGTGCGGGCTTTTTCATTGCGCAAGCAGGTCAGGAGAACAAGATGGAACAACGCACAAACTCGAGCCGGCATGGTCTTTCTATTCCCTGGTCCCGACTCCCTGTTCCCCGTCTTTTTCACCTCTTCACTCATTCGATTTTCCATTGGCCTCTCACTGTTCACTATCCACTCTTCACTTTTCACTTTTCACCGCTTTCGTGATCCAAATCACGGTCAGCACATTTTCCCCCCTTTTTGGTGTGTAACCGTATGAACCCACTCGCCTTGGCTG
This sequence comes from uncultured Acidobacteriota bacterium, assembly GCA_963744185.1. Taxonomy (GTDB): domain Bacteria; phylum Acidobacteriota; class Terriglobia; order Terriglobales; family Acidobacteriaceae; genus Telmatobacter. The sequence goes on from CAVUSR010000012.1 coordinate 201,045, forward strand.
TTTTTTTTGCGTGTGTGTGCGTCCCTACGTGACAAACAAGGTACTCGGAACAGGGATGCGAATCTTTACGCCTTCCCAATTTCCTTCGCCGCCGATTCTCTGTCATACTTGATTGTGCCCACCCGGTACGTCCAAACCCAAAACTCAGAGAAGAGAGTGCATCGATGTCGGCAAAGTATGTCTTTGTGACGGGCGGGGTTGTGTCCAGCCTCGGCAAGGGGCTCGCGGCGGCTTCCATTGGCTGCCTGCTGGAGAGCCGCGGGTTGCGCGTCAACCTCATGAAGTTCGATCCCTACCTCAACGTCGATCCCGGCACCATGTCGCCCTTCCAGCACGGCGAGGTCTTCGTGACCGACGACGGCGCCGAAACCGATCTCGACCTGGGCCACTACGAGCGCTTTACCCACGCGCCCCTCTCGCGCGACAACAACCTCACCACCGGCAGGATCTACGAGCAGATCATCCTCAAAGAACGTCGCGGCGACTATCTGGGGAAGACCGTCCAGGTCATACCCCACGTCACCAACGAAATCAAGAACGCCATGCGCAAGGTTTCCTCCAACGGCGCGGACGTGACTATCGTGGAGATCGGGGGCACGGTCGGCGACATCGAGTCCCTGCCGTTCCTCGAAGCCATCCGCCAGATGCGCCAGGAACTGGGGCGCGAAAATACCGTCTTTATCCATTTGACTTTGGTTCCCTGGATCGCGGCGGCGCAGGAGTTGAAGACCAAGCCCACGCAGCACTCGGTGAAGGAACTGCTGTCCATCGGCATCCAGGCCGACATCCTGCTTTGCCGGTCAGAGAAGCATTTGAACCGCGAGATGAAGCAGAAGATCGCCACCTTCTGCAACGTGGAAGAGCGCGCCGTCATCAACGCCACCACGGTGCCTTCCATCTACCAGGTGCCGCTCAACTTCGCCGACGAGGGGTTGGACACCCTGCTCCTGAAGTACCTGCACAAGGAAGCGCCCGAAGCCGATTTGAGCAGGTGGAAGGAACTGATCCATAGGGTCCACCACCCCAAGGACGATGTGAACATTGCCATCGTGGGCAAGTATGTGGAGTACGAGGACAGCTACAAGTCGCTCAAAGAAGCGCTGACCCACGGGGCCATCTCGCAGAACCTGAAGCTCAACGTCACGTGGATCGAGGCGGAAGGACTGGAGTCGAAGACGCCTGAGGACCGCAGCTACGAACAGCAGTTGGAAGGCTTTGATGGCATCCTGGTGCCCGGCGGCTTCGGCAAGCGCGGCATCGAGGGCATGTTGAACGCGATCCGTTATGCGCGGGAAAAGCAGGTCCCCTACTTCGGTATTTGCCTTGGCATGCAGACGGCATGCATCGAGTTTGCCCGCAACGTTTGCGGACTGAAGGACGCCAATTCGAGCGAATTCGACCCCGCCAGCCAGCACCGCATCATTTACAAACTCAGGGAACTGCTGGGCGTCGAGGAGATGGGTGGGACGATGCGGCTGGGCGCGTGGACCTGCATCCTGCAGGAGGGTTCGCTGGCATCGCGGGCCTACGGCGGAATTACGGAGATCAGCGAGCGTCACCGCCACCGCTACGAGTTCAACCGCGAGTACGAAGCGCTGCTGACGGGCGGAGGCCTGCAGATCAGCGGGACCACTCCCGACGCCACGTACGTAGAGATCGTCGAGATTCCCGGCCACCCGTTCTTCCTCGGCTGTCAGTTCCACCCCGAGTTCAAGTCGAAGCCGCTGGAGCCGCACCCGCTCTTCCGGGAGTTCATCACCGCCAGCTACAAGAACAAGAGGGTGCATTTTCAAGAGAAAGAACCGGTAGCCGAGCAGCTTCTTCAGTAATCGCGGAGGCGTTCGTGGTATCCCACCGTTGCGGCACAAAACGCAGCAAGGATGGGGCACGCGGCAGTCGAGGCTCATTGGGGAAAACAGGGGCTAGAGGTTCCAGGACTGCATCCACGCGGCGATGGCTAACCACGCTGGAGTTCCGTTGACCAGCAGGCTGAGCTGGTGGACCGCGATGAGGAAAGCGCTGCCCCAGAGCGTGGCGCGGTGCAGGCGGCGAAGGGACCACAGGTCGTAGGCCATGATGAGGACGAGGAACGGATAGGTGTAGGCCCAGGCGAGGCGCAATGACGCTTTGCCGTGGAAGTCCCAGTAGGGCAGGAAGGTCATGCGGCCGACGGCCGCGCCGATGATGGCGATGGTGGCCAGCAGAATCAGGCGCTTGTGAGCGTCGGGCCGCTTGCGGAGCAGGAATGCGGCGGTGGCCAGGACCGCGAAGGTGAAGATCTCGGCGCAGGGCATGATGGCGGCCATGAGGATGCGGGGGTGCGAGGCCAGCCGGTGGGTGTACTCGGCTGTAGCGAGCAGGCCCAGTGGAACCATGAGTGCGGCGATCCCCATGCCCGCCATGCCCAGTCTGCGGTGAAGGCGAACGCGGCCGGATGCGGCAAGGGCTGACTGGACCAGAAGAAGCACGAACCAGGCGGTGAAGACGGCGCCGTGAATGTGGATGAGCGCGCCGGGCAGTTTCGCCGCAAAGACGCCGGCCAGGAAATAGGTGGGCGCGAAGCCGACAAGCATGGCCGTCGTGAGCAGGACCGTCATCGCGGGGAAGAAGCGGTGGTCGTAGCGCGTGCCCGGCAGTTGCCGGCGGGGAAGAGTAACCGTGGCCATCGCGAGCTCCTGGGAATGGATTCTCGGATTTGGGGGTACGGGGCCCTGAGGTCGGAAGTGAGTATAGCGGAGATTGGGGGCGGGGAAAATCGGGATGCCGGCGTTGGAGGTATCCCACCCTTGCGACAAAGTGCGTCGCAAGGGTGGGGCACGGAGGTTTCGTTCGGGTCGACCTGCTCGGGCTTGAGACGGTCAGGCGAGGACGGGAGTGCGCACGTCGACGTGGATGGCGGGCGCTTGTAGCAGCGTGTTGTGGATGAGACAGCGGTGCACGGCATCCAGGACGCCGGCGCGGTCGGCATCACTGAGGACGCCCGGGACGTCGACTTCGATATGGAAATGATCTAAACGCGCAGGCGGCCCGGCTTTCTCGCAGGTGGCGCGGACTTCGACACCCTGGCGCTGCAAGTTCTTTTTCTTGAGATAGGCGACGGCGTAAAACGCGGCGCACGAAGCCAGGGACGATAGAAAAAGTTCGGGAGGGGTCATGCCTTCGTCGGCGCCGCCGTTTTCGGCCGGCTGATCGCAGATGAGCGTGTGTTGGCGGGCGCTGACTTCAAACTTTACGGCGCCCTGATGCCTTACTTTCACTTCAATCACGGTGTTTCTCCTTATGTATGGATGATTTGGGAGCGGATGAGGGTGCGAGCGCCTGGTCGAGGCGCGCGCGGAGCAGGGTTCGGGCGCGGTGCCAGCGACTCTTCATGGCGGGGAGGGTGAGGCCGAGCCGCCGGGCGGTCTCCTCGCCGGAAAGTTCGTCGATGGCGCGCATTTCGTAGACCGCGCGGTAGCCGGACGGCAGGCTGTCGAGGGCGGCGCGCAGTAATTGCTTGAGCTGGCTGGAGGCGGCCTGCGTTTCGACGGAGGGGGACGGGTCGGCCGGTTCGGCGCCGCTCTCCTCGAGGGCTGAGAGCTGGAGCAACGGCAGCAGGGCCTGGCGGCGGCGCAGTTGCCAGCAGACGCGGCTGGCGATGCGGCCCAGCCAGGTGCGGAAAGCCTCCTGGGCGCTGAGGGCGTTGAGGCCGCGGTAGGCCTTGAGCAGGGCTTCGATGAGGACATCTTCAGCGTCTTCGCGGTTGCCGCAAACGCGCACCATCTGGCGGTAGACCGCGTCCTTGTGACGGCGGGCCAGCAGATCAAAGTCACCACCTGCGGTGGGGCCAACTCCACCTGCGGTGGGGCTAACGCCACCTGCGGTGGGGCCAACTCCACCTGCGGTGGGGCCAACGCCACCTGCGGTGGGGCCAACGCCACCTGCGGTGGGGCCAACGCCACCTGCGGTGGGGCTAACACTGAAGGGTTCCTCAACTTTTGGCGCGGGCCTCGACGGCGACGCGGGCGTGCCGGTTGCAGAGACATCGTGGGCTCGAGGCTGGGGCTCATGGTGTTTTCTGCCGGTCACAGGCGCAGGATAACGCGGCGGAGGCGGGGGTGGCTGTGCCGGACGACCGCTGTGCTCCAGTCCTGACTCGATTCCAGGGAAGGCGGGCGAGCAATTCGCCCATGAGACAGAGGTTGCTGGCGCCGGCGAAGACGAGGCCGCAGCCGATGAAGGCGGCGAGGAGGAGGAACCAGGGGGAGACGACCAGGGTGAGGGCTACGCCGGCGATGACGAGCAGGCCGGCAATGAGGCGAACCTGACGCTCGAGGGCCCAGCGCGACGCGGTGCAGCGGACGGCGGGATTGCCGGCCTTGATCCAATCGCCGGTGCCGCCCTCGAGGACGACAAGATTCTTCCCGCTGGGTTGGAGGAGTTCTGCGGCGAGGCGGGCACGGGTGCCGGCCTGACAGACGAGGACGACGGGCAGGGTGGGGTCCAGGTCCGCGGCGCGAAGCTCGACCTGTTCGAGCGGGATGTTGGCAGCGCCGGGGATGTGGCCGCTGGCGAACTCGGTGGCGGAGCGGACGTCGATGAGCTGGGCCGGACGGCCCGATGCCTGCCAGGATTTCCAGGTCGCGATGTCAATGAGGGTGGGGCCGTTGGTGATTACGGTGGAAGCCATGAATTCCTCTGCTGGGGAAGAGCGTGGGTTTCGGGAAAAGGATTCGCGGGTATGGCGACCGGGTTGGGATGAGGTGGGCGGGAGGTAAGTTCGCGGTGCGGCTTCGGGGCGCGGGGGCATTCGCGCATTGACCCGCCGGTGAGCGCGTGGGATACTTGCCGCGTTCTTTCCCAGCGCTCCCAAATACCCCAGCATCCTTTCAACGCCGGAGCAAGCCCATGCATCGCATCGTTCGGGGATCGGCATTGTTGATTTTTGCGGTTGTTCCGCAAGCCGCCATGTTGGCGCAGGAGCCCGCATTCTGGGGCGGCCGGGCAGGGGTGCGCTATGAACAAAGCCCTGGCGTCTATCACTTTGTTTACCCGTGCGAAACGGGGTTGGAATTCTCCGGCCCAGCGGAGATCAAGTCGAAACTCGCCGGCTCTTCCGAGAAGGCCGTTTGCTGGCTGGTGACGGTGGTGAGGCTGAAGAGAACGGGGACAAACCTGGAGCCGTCGCGCGCTGTTGCCGGCAGACTGGTCATTTCCCCGACGCGCTTCCGCTTTCTTCCCAACGACGGCAAGGACGCGGAGTTTTACATGGATTACTCCCGCGAGGAAGTAAAACTTCAGCACAAGCCGGGGGAACTGGTTGGCTTTTTCGGAGCAACGATGGAGCTGTTCTACCAATTCGCCTTCGCGAACATCTGCGCGAACTGCATGTCAGGAACTCAGGTGCCCGCTCCGAAGGATCTGAAGCGTGTGGACGAGGAGTTTGAGGAGCTTCCGAAGAGTCTCAAGGACTTCGACGGCGTTTCGAAGAGGGTATCCGATGTGAGTTCCAAAAACAGAGTCGAGATTCGCTCGGAGAACCAACCGGACAAGGGGGATGTTCCCGAGGCGGCGCATCTCTACTCTGAAATGAACGCCAGGGTGGCCGGGTTTTGTGCGGAGCCGGCGAAGTCCTGTTTCCAGGCGTTCTCAGCCTACGAGGCGTGCAAGAGCGCTTCGTGGGATGCGGATTGCGGCGCGAGGCCGAAGTGTTCCGAGGCCTGCGTGATGACGCTGATTGATCTTCGCGCGCTGCATGCGGCCGCCTGCGTTCAATACAACGAGCAGGCTGCAAGCCTTGTCCCCGATTGGAACGGCTCGGTGACAAACGCCAGCGCGAGCAACGGGCTTGCCACGACCAACGGGCCTGCCAAAAGCTCACGCGCGGGGTACCTGGAGGTGCAGACGGTGCCGGGGCCGGATTCTCCTTCGGGGGTGGGATGCAGCGTGAACGCATCGCGGATCCGGGCGATCAATGCGCCTCCCTCTTTTGGTGTGGCTGGAATGGAAGGGCTTGGTGGCGCCGCCGGCGGGGTTGTGGGCGGCTTGTTCCGAGCGGGAGCACCGACAACGAACGGGCCAAAAAAGGTCAACATCAGCGCCGGAGTTGCGGCGGGCATGATCACGAAGAAGGTTGTGCCCGAGTATCCGGCAGTTGCGAAGGCCGCCAGGATTCAGGGCGTGGTTGTGTTGCAGGCCACGATCACCAAGACGGGAGAGGTGGATCAGCTGAGGGTGATTGGAGGGCCGCCGCTGCTTCAGGGAGCGGCGCTCGACGCGGTGAAGCAATGGCAGTACAGGCCGTTTCTCGTGAATGGAGAGCCGATGGAGGTGGAGACCACAGTCAACGTGATCTTTTCACTCGGCGAATCGCCAGCGTCGGCTGCGCCAGCTCCAGGGAAGGTCGAGCCTTGAAGCCGCCGGTTTCGATCGCGGACGGCATGCGAGCCAGCCTTTACAATCGAACGCGTGACGAACTCCTTTGAAATTGGGCCGGTGCAGGTGGGGGCAGGGCGGCTGTTCCTGATTGCGGGGCCGTGCGTGATCGAGAGTGAAGCGCATGTGCGAACGATGGCGGAGGCGATTCAGCGGATTACGTCGGACCTTGGGATTCCGTACATTTTCAAGGCCAGCTACGACAAGGCGAACCGGACCAGCGTGAAGAGCTTTCGCGGGCCGGGGCTGAAGGAAGGGACGGCGATCCTGGGGCGGCTGGCGAAGGATACGGGGCTGCCGGTGCTGACCGATGTACACGAGCCGGGGCACTGCGAGGTGGCGGCCGAGGCGGTGGACGTGCTGCAGATTCCCGCGTTTCTTTGCCGTCAGACGGATTTGCTGGTGGCGGCGGGGAAGACGGGTCGCGCGGTCAACATCAAAAAGGGTCAGTTTGTGGCGCCGTGGGATATGACGCATCCGGTTGAAAAGGTGCGGTCGACGGGGAACGAGCGCGTGTTTCTGACGGAGCGCGGGGCAAGTTTTGGATACAACACGCTGGTGGTGGATTATCGCAGCTTGCCGGTGATGCGGAAGATGGCGCCGGTGGTGTTTGACGGGACGCACAGTGTGCAGCAGCCGAGTGCGGCTGGCGGTGTGAGTGGAGGGCAGCCGGAGTTTATTCCACTGCTGGCGCGGGCGGCGGTGGCGGCGGGGGTGGATGGGTTGTTCCTCGAGGTGCATGATGATCCGTCGCATGCGAAGAGCGACGGGGCGAATGCGTTGCGGCTGGATTTGTTGAAGCCGCTGCTGGAGAGGTTGCTGGCGATTGATAAGGCAGTGAAAAGTGAAAAGTGAAAAGTGCGCGGCTGGTTTGGGTTCGAGGTATCCCACCCTGACGATCAAAACAAAGGCGTCGTCAGGACGGGGCGCCCTCGGTTCGTGGCGGGTTGAATTCCTAAACTCGACGGCGAGAACAATCGACGATCCTTCGCTGCGCTGCGCGGGCTGGTAGGATTTTTTGTATGCAATCTGCCAGGGCCGCCGTGCTCTTCCGGAACTTCTGTTTTGACATTGCTCTTTTGAGCGTGGTTTGTTTTCCGCTGCAGCGTGGTGTGGCGCAGAGCGCGCCTGCGCCGGATCAGGCACATGTCGATCGGGCACACATTGAAGAGGTGCTGCGGGGGCTGAATCGCGGCAAGAACGTGGGGCAGGTGGCGGTGTCGCCGGACGGGAAGCGCTTGGCGTGGATCGAGGGCGGGCGCGGGGGCGGGGAGATACGCGTGGCGCCGCTGGGCGATCTGAAATCGAGCGCAAAGGTGACGGCCGCGAAGGCTGGCCAGCAGTGCCACGAAGGCGAGATGGCGTGGGCGCCGGATTCGAAGACGATCGCGTTCTTCTCAGATTGCGGGAGCGAGGGTCAGGCGAATCTCTTTCTCGGAGGGCTTGACGGGAATGCGGCGCGGCAGGTGACGGATCTGAAGGGATACGTGCACGAGCCGGCGTTTTCGCCCGATGGGAGCAAGGTGGCGTTTCTGTACGTTGAGGGGGCGACGCGGCCTGCGGGCGCGCTGGCGGCGATGAAGCCGCCGTCGGGGGTGATTGGCGAGGACGGCGTGGAGATTCAGAGGGTGGCGGTGGCGGAGGTGAATGCCGCTGCGCCGGCGGCGCCGACTCTGGCTACGCCCGCGAATCTGCATGCGTATGAATTTGACTGGGCGCCGGACTCGAAGGGGCTGGCGTACATTGCCGCGGAGCCGCCGGGGGAGAACAACTGGTGGGTCGCGAAGCTCTACACGCAGGAATTGGGCGGGGAGGCGAAGGCGGTTCTTGCGCCTGCCGAGGTGACGGGGCCGCTGCATGGATTGCAGATCGCGGTGCCGCGTTGGTCGCCGGATGGGAAGGCGATTGCGTTCATCGGCGGACTGATGAGCGACCAGGGGTCGACGGGCGGCGATGTGTGGCTCGTCCCTTCGGGAGGAGGAGTTCCCAGAGATCTCACCGAGGGGAGACCGACCTCGCCGGCATGGATTGAGTGGAGCGGTAACGACTATTTATTTGTGAGCGAGCTGGCGGGCGGGAACGATCAACTGATCCGGCTGCATGTCGAAGGCGATCGCACCGGGGATGGCAAGGTCAGCTTTGGGTCGCCGATCTTCAGCATTCCTGGGAGTGTGGGGGACGGGCGGTGGTCGCACAGCTTGTCGTCGACGGCGGATCGCTCGCTGTTCGTGTTTCACGCCAGCACATTTGACCACGCGACGGAGATTTACGCGGCCAAGCCGGGGACGGTGATGACGTCGGGCCTGGAAGGCGTGATGCAGCTATCGCATCTGAACGACGGTGTGGAACCGGCGTGGGGGAAGGCGGTTTCGCTGAGCTGGAAGAGTGACAACTTCCGGGTGCAGGGCTGGCTTCTGATGCCCAAGGACTTCGATCCCGCGAAGAAGTACCCGCTTGTCGTGGAAGTGCATGGGGGGCCGGCGGCGGCAGTGCAGGCGAGTTGGGGCGGGCGTGGCGGCGTGAGCGCGACGGGCCTTTCGGCGCTGGGATACTTTGTGCTGCAACCCAATCCGCGAGGGAGCTATGGGCAGGGCGAGGCGTTTACGCAGGCCAACCGGAAGGATTTCGGCTACGGCGATCTGCGGGACATTCTGAAGGGCGTGGATGCCGTGGAGGCGCAGTACCCGGTTGATCCGAATCGTGTGGGGATCACGGGGTGGAGCTATGGCGGGTTCATGACCATGTTTGCGGTGACGCAGACCAACCGGTTCAAGGCCGCGGTGTCGGGAGCGGGGCTTTCGAACTGGCAAAGCTACTATGGCGAGAATTCAATCGACCAGTGGATGATTCCGTACTTTGGCGCCTCGGTGTACGACGATCCGGCGGTGTACGCGAAGAGTTCGGCGATCAACTTCATCAAACAGGCGAAGACGCCGACGCTGGTGGTGGTGGGCGATCGCGATGGCGAGTGCCCGGCGCCGCAGTCGTACGAGTTCTGGCATGCGCTGCGGGATGAGCATGTGCCGACGCAACTCGTCGTGTATCCGAATGAGGGACACGGGTTCGTAGATCCCGCGCATCGCCGCGACGTGATGGATCGGGCGGTGGAATGGTTCGCGCACTATATGCCTTGAAGGCAGTGAACAGTGAACAGTGAGCAGTGAAGAGTGAACAGTGAAGAGTGAACAGAAAAAAGTGAAGAAGTGACGGCGAGGCGGGGGAAGTAGGAAGTAGAGAGTTGGGAACCAAAGCCTTCGGTGCTCGCCAAGGCCGGCTCCCGGAGTCTATTGAAAGAGGGCCGGCATGTTTGCCTGAAGGGTGGCTGCCGTTTTGCCCTGATACACTTGGCTTTGGAGAAAAACTTGTTCCCGGGGCTGGCCGGACCCATGCGGGCCGCGCCAAAGCTTGAGCGGAATACTCGCCCGCGGGCTCCGTTCAGCGTGTGTGCGGGGGCTTTCAACAGTTACTTTCCGATCGTTCAGGGAGAGACCGTTCCGCTGAGGTCGAGGGCGGAACGGGGAGGATTCATGCGGCGGTTTTTGACGCTTGTCAGTTTGTTGTTCGTGGCGCTTCCGGCAGGGATAACGATCACCGGGTGCTATCGCAACCCGGCTGGTAATTATTGCAACGGTCTCGGCTATGGGCCGAAGGTTACGGACCTGTACACAATAACGCTCGGTCCGCAGAACACCGGGATTTCGATCGCGTTTGGGCAAACGCGGCAGGTGAGCGCGCCGGCGGGGGCCAATTGCAAGGGCGGGACGGTTTCCGTATCGACATACTCCTACGGCACGACGAACAATCGGCTGGTTGACATCTCTCCATCGGGCAACTTGTGCGCCGGCACGTGGAACCGCAACTCTGGCGGCGGTATCGCGGACTACACGATCTGCAACTATCCAAGTCCGCTTCCGAGCAGCGGCGGGCTGCCGTATGGAACGGCATTCATCACTGCCGCGGCGGATGCGGTTACGTCGAACCCGGTGGAAGTGTATGTGCATGCGCCGGTGACGTCGATATCGCTGGTGGGTCCAACGCAGTGTCTTTCCCAGACCCAGGTGGCGCAGCTGGATGCCGAAGCATGCTTTGCGGGCGCGAACAACGCCCAATACGAGTTCTGTGCGCCCTCCACGGTCACCAGCTTTGCCTGCAAGAACGGCCTGGCTCCGGGAGTGACGTCGGTGCCCGCCTGCAACGCTTCGATTGGAACGCTGAGTTATAACGCGCAAACTTCGAGCGTCGCGCAGATTAATCCGGAGACGAACCAGATTACCGCGGAACTGCCGGGTACGACGGTGATCAACGCATCGATCTCCCAATCGGGCTCATCCGCGGGGTATTTCTCGACGTGCCCGCCGAAATCGATCAGCCTGACGCTCAACGGGAATACGACCGGAACGGTAACCGAGGGCGTGACGCAGAACCTTGTCACTACGGTGTACGACACCAACGGGCATACGATCACCGGCCTGACGCTCGATTACCAGTCGACGAATCCGCTGGATCTCACGGCTTCCACCACGGGAGCAGTCGCGGCAAACTTTCCCGGGTCGGCATCGGTGTATGCCATCTGCCAGCCGGCGACCTGTAATCCCGCGCCGATCAATGTGTTCGGCGTCAATGGTACTGGCTTGTCGATCTCCAGCAACCCGGTCGATCTGACGGTACCGGGCACGGCGAGTGCGTTCGTGTGGTATGGAGCTCCGGGGAAGTCGCAGTACTTTGTTCCCGTTGAGCTGCTCACCGGCTCGATCGGGTCTACGGTGCGGCTGCCGTACGTGCCCAATTCGATGGTGATGGACCAGACGGGGACCACGTTGTACTTCGGTTCCCAGCACGAGCTGATGATCTTCAGTACCACGAGCAACACGCTGACTACGCAGAATACAAATGTTCCGGGAGTGGTATTGGCTGTCGCGCCGAACAACACCACCGTGCTGGTAAATGACCAGATGCGGCAAGTGTTTTACCTTCTCAACGGGACGGGTACCTCGACAGCGAGTTTCGGAGGCCTGGGAACGGGTGCGCAATTTACGCCAGACGGAAAGACTCTATACGTGACGGACAGCGCGGCTGCCAACAACCTGCCCGCGAACATTGCGGCGGGCATTACGGCGCACAGCGACACGTTGTACGTATATAACGCGAATACGGGCTGGACAACGTACCCCTTGCCCTGCTCGGCGGGCGGGCCGACAGCGGCGAATCCGTGCACTCCCAACGGCTCGCCTTCCAACGGTCCACAGAACGTGGCCGTTACCATCCCCGGCGTGGGCGCGTATTTAAGCGGCAATCCGACCGTGGCACATACCTGGTGTCCCACGGGAACGGTCGGCGATTACAACAGCATGACGTTCTATCCGCAGGGCGACTCGGTGAATGCGGATACGGATGTTCTGACGGCGACCATCGACGGACAGCACATTCTAGGTGCTGCCGCGACTGGCGGCAGTGTTTCGTTCTCCGATATCGGGGTTACGATTTCGCCGGGAGCTTGCCCCGCCGCGATCAACAACGCTTTGCAGCCGCTGACGATTGCGCACACGCTGAATCAGGCCACGATGACCGTGAACGCAACCTCTGTGAACCAGGTGGTTACCTCTCCCGCGGCGGTCAACCAGGGGACAAGCGGTTCCGCGTACAGCCTGAGCTTCGTGACCTACAACGGAACGACGCCGGGCGCCACTCTGCCGTATTACAAGCAGACGACAGGAACCACCACCGCGCCTGGCACGGTGGGCTACCTTACGCTCAACGGAGCCGCGAATATAACGGCCCCAGTTGCCGGAGCATTCAGCCCAGACAACACGCTGTTCTTTGTGTCGACGTCCGGGGATAACATGATCCATTACATCAACACCACGACATTGCAAGATACGCAGCAGATCAGTCCCAACCTTCCGGCATGCAATCCGACGACGGACCTGGGGTGCACAGTGCCCGCCGGGAGCACAGGCGGCGTGGTTCCTGCAACAACGATCTGGGTGAAACCGCGCTCGACCACATAGATCGGGTGATGCGAAAGAGAACAAGGCCAGCCTTGGGGGCTGGCCTTGTTCTTTCTCTGAAGCTTACGCCGGCCGCAAATCCTGGGCAGCGCTCTGCGCCTGCGGCGGTGTGAATTGAGGCGTGCGCGCACGGTAGAATCGATACATGGTCAAGGGCATCTCCCTGCTGCGTCCGACCGCGAGCGCAGAGGCGTACGCACGGTTGTCGCGCTTTTTTTCCGCGCTGGGGTTCGAGTCCGGCCCGGGGTGGGATGAACCGCCCATTGCCGGCAGTGGAGCCTACCCCGATGCCGATGCGAGTCGTGGCGTTTCATTTCTTGCGCCGGTCGGCAATCTTGAATTTATTGATGGGGCGATGCCGCCGTTCGCGGATGTGGCCATTGAAGTGACCTCACTCGATGCAATGCACCAGGCGGCGAGCGCGTGGTTTCGCGGCGAAGGGCTCAACCCGGAGGCATCGATAACTGCGATCAGCGAGACGCACTGGAAGGCGCGTTACTTCACGGCGGAGCCCGAGACTGGACATTCATTTTCATTCTGGGCCTGGATCGATCCGATTCAAGGCAAGCCCGTTGCTCTCGAGGGGGACCTCTCTGCGGAAGGCATGAAGTTTGCCATCGTGGTTGCGCGATGGAACGCGGTAATTACCGATCGGCTTCTCGAAGGGGCGCTCGATGCGCTCCTGCGCAGTGGGGCGCGGCGTGGCGATATTCAGGTTGTGCGGGTTCCCGGGGCGTGGGAGATTCCAGCGGCGGCTCGCACGCTTGCCAATCGCGGGGTGGTGGGTGGCGCCGCTCTGGATGCGATCGTAACGCTGGGCTGCCTGTTGCGCGGAGAAACAGCGCACTATGAAGCCATTTACAACGAAGTATCGCGCGGCATCGGCCAGTCCCAGCAGGAGACGGGGATTCCGCACTCATTTGGCGTGTTGACGTGCGAAACCCTGGAACAGGCGTTGAACCGCGCGGGCATCAAGGCCGGAAACAAGGGATTCGAAGCAGCTGCAGCGGCCATCGAGATGGTGAGCCTGCGCCGCAAGCTTCTTGAAAGCGGGCAAGCATGACCGCCGGCACGCGACGCAAATCGCGGGAACTCGCCATGCAGATGCTGTTTCAATCGGACATTGGCAAGCAGACGCCGGACGAGGTGCGCGCTACCTTCTGGAAGGCCGGCGACGAGGTCGAGCCGGAAGTGCGCGGATTTGCAGAGGACCTGTTCGGCGTAGCGGTCGCGCACCAGGAAGAGATTGACGAGTTGATCAGCGCGAACTCGCGGCACTGGCGGCTGGAGCGCATGCCGGCGGTCGATCGCAACCTGCTGCGCATGGCGATTGGCGAAATGCTGGGGTTCAAGGCGACGCCGTTTCCCATCGTGATCAACGAGGCGCTGGAGATCGGAAGGCGGTATTCGGCGCCGGAATCGATCAACTTCCTCAACGGTGTTCTGGATGCGATTGCGCGGGGATTGATTGCAAAGTGACCCGGCCGGCGAAATCGGACCCGCAGAGGGTAATTCCGTGTCCCGGGACCGTTTACAACTCATCAAGGTGAACCGGCGTCCAACCCGGAGAAGATGAGGCAGGGCGACTCGAGTGTCTGCCCACTGATTCGAGTATTCCAACTGCAGGACAGCCCGATTGCGGTACCATGGGGAGCGTTCTGGAAGCTCAACCGTTGTTCGGTTTCAACGAAAGGAGATTTCATATGGCAGACGAGGGCAGAATTAATGGTTTCGCATGGTTTTTGGCGGGCTTGGGTATAGGGGCCCTGACCGGGATTCTGTATGCACCCAAGAGCGGGCGCGAAACGAGGGAAGACCTCGCCAACAGCGCTCGCGAAGGCAGCGAGTACCTGCGCAACCGTAGCAAGCAGGTGGCGGAAAAGGTGGGCGGCATTGTCGAGAAGGGCCGCGAGCAAATGGGCGATATGGTCGACAAGGGCCGTGAACAGGTGAGCGAGTACGTGGATCGCGGTCGGGAGGTTGTAGACCGTGGCCGCGCACAGTGGGAAGAGTTTGTCGAACGAGGCAAGAGCCTGGTCGGCGATCAGAGTACGCGCGTAGCGGCGGCTGTGGATGCCGGGCGCCAGGCTTATCGCTCGACAACATCCCCGGCGGGAACGGGCGTAGCCAGCCCCGGCAGTTCCACCGGGAGCGCTTTCGGCGCCGGTTCCACTCCGTCCACTGGTTCTTCTACTTCGGGCTCCTAAGCCACGAATACGACCATTGTCCGGATGCAACCTTGATCCGGCAGCACCGATACAGCGCAACGGCCGGAGACCACCAGCGCATGCACACTGCATGTTCGCCGGGAGTCTTCCGGCCCCAGCGCGTACCCGCCGGGTAGCATCCAATGCGATGAACCCGCAGATGCACTGCGTGAGACCAATATGCCGAACCATGAAACGATCCTGACCATCCTGGTTTCTGTAATCGCAGGTGGGGTACTCGTACAACTCATTATTCTTTTCGTCGTCTTCCTGGCTGTGCGCAAGGGAATGAAATTTGCCGGCGAGTACGCTTTGGAACTCAAAAGCCAGGTTGTGCCGGTGCTCGAACGCTCCAAAGTGCTCATGCAGACAACGAAGGATTTGATCACGCGTCTCGAGCCCAAGCTGGAAGCGGCGGCAACCGATCTGGCCGAGGTCGCGAGGGTTGCGAACGCCGAATCCAAGAAGATACAGGTGGTGGCCGACGAGATCACGGAGAAGGTTCGACGGCAGGCGACGCGCGTGGATTTCATGACGACGGAAACGTTAAACGCGATGGACCGCGTGGGGCATCTCCTCAACCAGGCGGTGACCGTTCCCATTCGCCAGGTTTCGGGAGTGGCGGCGGCAGCCAAGGCCGTCTTTGAGACACTGCGCAATCCGACACCTCGCGCGCGATGATCAGTTCGTCGCTGAATCCTCCTACTTATTCGCCAATCGGTTAGTCTTGTCGCGGAGGTCGATTCATGCGTATGCGCATTTTCGCTGCCGTGTTGGCCGCGGCATTTCTGGTTGACTTCGCAGCCGCGCAAACCACGCCCTCTCCGGCATTGCTGGTGCTTTCCAAGCAGGATCACACGCTGGCGATTGTCGACCCGGCAACGTCGAAAATCAGCGCGCGATTGCCGGTCGGCGATGATCCTCATGAAGTGATCGCGTCGGCCGATGGGCGCACCGCGTATGTTTCGAACTACGGTTTTGGCGCGTTTCACACCCTTGCCGTGTTGGATCTGGTGACGCCGAAGGCTCTCGAAAGCATCGATCTTGGCGCGTTACGCGGCCCGCACGGGCTGGACTTTCAGCAGGGCAAGCTGTGGTTCACGGCGGAGGTCGCGAAGTGCATCGGCCGATTCGATCCCGCCACGGGCAAGATCGACTGGGTGATGGGCATCGGCCAGGCGCGAACGCATATGCTCTACGTGTTTCCGGATGGGAAGCGCATTGTGACGACAAATGTGAACGCGGGGACCGTGACGATTCTGGATCACGCGGAAAACGGTGGTGGTCCGCCGCCTCCTGGAGGTCCTGGCTAGGTGCGGGTGGGCCGGGTGGGCCGCAGCAGGGTCCGCCTCCTGGCATGCCGCGCCGCCCGATGGGACCTCCTGGCGGTGACTGGGTGCTGACAAATATTCCGGTGGGTGCGGGCGATGAGGGATTCGACATTTCGCCTGACGGCAAAGAGGCGTGGACCGCGAATTCCGGCGATGGCACCGTTTCCGTGATCGACCTGACCGCGAAACGGGTGACGGCAACGCTGCAGGTGGACGTGAAGTCGGCCAACCGCCTGAAGTTTACGCCTGACGGAAAACGCGTTCTGATCTCGCTGCTGGGCGGGCCGGACCTTGTCGTGATCGACGTGGCGCACCACAAGGTGGAGAAGAGAATTCCGATCGGCCACGGAGCCGCCGGAATTCTGGTGCAGCCCGATGGCAAGCGCGCTTTCGTGGCGTGCACGCCCGATGATTATGTAGCGATCATCGACCTCGACACGTTAGCCGTGGCAGGACACATCCAGGCCGGCGGGAATCCCGACGGCCTCGCATGGGCGGTGCGACAGTAGCTTACTGCTGGTCGAACTCGATTACTTCGATCGAATATTGCGGCATGGTGTGTCGAAGGTGGCTGCCGTCCAGCGCGATGGGAGTGTCGACAGGCTTCAGGAACTCGGGCCGGTCGATCGAGTTTGTTGCTTGGGTGTCTTTAGCGCTGAGAGTGGTCAGCTTCGCTTTGGGCGCCAGCTTGGCTCCTTCGAGATCGATGTCGACTGCCTGCGTTGTGGACGCGGCATTGACCAGCTTCAGGTAAAGCTTCTTCTTTGCAGTGCTGCCGGTGATGGAGTAGAAAAACTTCGTGCCCGCGCCGTCGGCCTTCGATGCCAGCGTGTGGTCGCCAAGGTGCGAACCGAACATGACCTGGGCATAGTAAGACGGCGAGCCATAGCTCTTCTCCGCGTCGTAGCCAATGAGGTCGGTGTCCCACTGCAGGCCGCCGGGATTTACATTGGTGAGCAGCGGCGCGTAGGACGCCATCACGACCAGGTCGCTGTTGCGCTCCAGTCCGGTCATCCATGCCGCATCGCCGAGCGCCGCGCCCATATTCGGGGTTGGGGCGCCTTCGCGTGTGGCCCACTCGCCCACGAAAATCTTCGGACCGTTGCGATCGACCTTGTCGTAATGGCCGCCGTCCCAATGCTGCGGTCCGGCCGCACTGCCCTCGGGTGTGTCGTAGTGCCCGGCGTCGTGGAAGTTCTGCGTGGCACGCACGTAGTAGTGCTCGTCGATGACATCGGGCTTTGCGAGTTTGACTGGCGCTGTGGCGATCAACTGCAGATCGGGATACTTCGCCTTGATGGCCTTATGGAATTGAGCGAAGCGCTCGTCATAGCTTCCCGAACGGTCAAACCATTCCTCGTTGCCGATCTCAACATAAGTCAGCTTGAATGGCTCCGGGTGGCCATCTTTGGCGCGCTCGGCGCCCCACTTCGTATCAACCGAGCCAGTCACGTATTCGATTTCGTCGAGCGCGTCCTGCACGTAGGGCTCGAGGTCGGCGCCGGGCTTCACGCGCTCGCCTCCGCCCTCGGGCAGCGAGAAGCCCGCATAGACGGCGAGGAGCGGGTTCATCTTGAGGTCCTCGCACCACTCCAGGAATTCGAGAAGGCCCATCCCGTCGGACGAGTGATAATGCCAGGGACTGGGATGCGTGGGCCGGTCAACCCACGGGCCGATGGTCTTCTTCCAATCGAAACGTTCGTTAATGTGGTTGCCTTCGAGGTAATTGCCTCCAGGGAAGCGCAGGAAGGTGGGATGCATGGCGGCGAGCTTCTCCATCAGGTCGACGCGGAAGCCATTGGGGCGGTTGCGATAGGTGGGTGGAAAGAGGGACACTAGCTGAAGCCACAACGTTCCCGGATGGGACACGGTGAGCACGAGGTGATTGCTCGCCGAGGCGGGGGTCGCCGCGGTTTTCAGAGTAAACGCATACTGCTTCCAATCGCCCGTAAGCCCCGCTACCGCGGCGGTCGCAAGTGCCTTGCCGGTGTCATCGCTCACCAGGCTTACGGTGACCGGTCCCATGTCACTGACGGAAGCCTTGGCGTAAAGCGAGCCCTTGTACTCGGTGTTGGGCTTGACGGCCATGCCCCACCATCCGGTGTTCAACACGCCTGCCTGGTTCTGTGCATCGGCCCTCTCCACGTCGAGCCGCAGGCTGCTGTTAAGCGCACTGCTGGGGCCCGTTCCCTTGTCGGGTTCCATCTTCGCAGCGGCGTTGCCTCCCTCCACGAGAAACCAGAAGTTGATGCCGCTCCAGTCGCTGCGGAAGGTGCGGTTGCGCACCATCTCGGCGTAGAGGCCTCCGTCGTAGGAATAATTGATCTCCTCGGTCATAAGGCCGTAGAGCGTGGGGCTGACCGGCGTGGTGGGCTGATCGGCATGAATCGTGAGCTTGACCGGGGACTGTTGCGCAAAGGCGGCAACGGCCATCATCAAGAGGGCGACTTGAGCAAACGTTTTCTTGGGCATGGGCGATGGATGACCTTTCGATGACGCGCCAGTATACCGCACTTGCGTTGGCGGACAGATCGGCTGGCCGCGTTCCTGGGTTTGCGCAATAGAATAGTCGCATCCCCCGGGCCGTTGAGTGGAGGCGGATTGATGCAGATCGAGGAGCAGGTACTCGCGGCAACCTACAGGCGGTATTCGGATGATGAGGTCGCCGCCCTCGCCGCGCAGATGGAGGAGCTGACAGATGCAGCCCGCGCGGCACTGGGAGCGGAGATTCAGCGGAGGGGTATGAGCAGGGCGCAACTGGAGAGGTTGCATTCGAGAGAAGCGCACCGCGAAGCACGATTCGACCAGCTGGAGGCGGTGCGTCGGAAGAAGACAGTGCTCTACCTAATGACGAGGAACGATCCTAAGGGGTGGATTGTTGCGGTCCTTATCGTCCTCGGCCTCGGACTACTCGCGTGGTTGCGGTCCCTGTTTCACTGAGGCAGAACTATCGAATCCAGCCTCCGCCCACCACTTCATCGCCGTCGTAGAACACGGCAGACTGGCCTGGAGTGACGGCGCGCTGCGGCTCATCGAAGGTGGCGACGACCTCGCCGGTTCCGGCAGGTTCAAGCGTGGCCCAGGCGGGTTCGTGACGGTGGCGGATCTTGATTTTCACGCGCATCCGCGCTGTGAGGGCGGGAATGCTGATCCAGTTCAGCCGTCCGGCGCGCAGAGTCCGCGTGGCCAACTCGGCATCGGCGCCCACTGTGACGCGATGGCTCGCCGGATCGATCTGCAGCACGTAAAGCGGCGAGGGCGAAGCGACCTTCAACCCCTTGCGCTGGCCGACGGTGAAATTCGAGATTCCGTCGTGGCGGCCCAGCACCTCGCCGGTTGAGGCCACCAGCTCGCCGCTGGTTTCGGGCATCGGCTCGCCCTGTTCCTCGAGATAGGCAGTAAGGAACTGCTTGTAATCGCCGCCGGGGATGAAGCAGATCTCTTGCGAGTCGGGCTTTTCAGCCAGAGCGAGGCCGTGCTGCCGCGCCACCTCACGAACTTCCGGCTTGGTCATGTGGCCGAGCGGAAAGAGCGTGTGCGCGAGCTGCTCCTGGGTCAAGCCGAAAAGAAAGTACGTCTGGTCCTTGGCCAAGTCGGCGGGGCGCTTGAGGATCCAGCGCTTGCGTGCCGGGTCGTACTCGTTCACTGCGTAATGGCCGGTGGCGATGCGGCTGGCGCCGATGGAGCGGGCGGTCTGCAAGAGCTGGTCGAACTTGAGGTGATTGTTGCAAAGAGAGCAGGGAATCGGCGTGCGGCCGGCGAGGTACTCGCTGACGAAGGGACGGACAACATCCGCCTCGAAGCGTTCTTCCTGGTTCACAACGTAATACGGAATGCCAAGGTGCTCGGCGACCCGGCGCGCGTCATAAACGTCATCCAGCGAGCAGCAGCGGCCGGCCTTGGGGGCTTCCGGGATGCCATGCTTGCCCGCCAGGCGGGTCTGATCCCAGAGGTGCAGGGTGAGTCCGACGACTGAGTTCTCGCCCTCGTTCGAACGGGAAAGAAGCGCCGCAACGGTAGAGGAGTCGACCCCTCCGGACATGGCGACGGCAATGGTTGTAGCTTCGCTATTCATTCGCTCTCAGTTCACATGATGAGAATCGTTAGCTGAGCTAACGATTATGAGAAAAACTTGTCAAATTCATTAGCTCAGCTAATGAATATTCCCCTATCGCAGCGTTCCTGCCTCCACCGGCGAGAGGGCCCGCAGCCTTTCGACGGCCTGCGGGACGACACCCAGCACGTAATCCACGTCGTCCGCGGTCGCCGTTTTCAGCAGGCTGAAGCGAAGGCTGGCGCGGGCACGTGTCTTGTCGAGGCCCATGGCCATCAACACATGGCTTGGTTCGGTTGCGCCGGAGTGGCAGGCCGACCCGCCTGAAACCGCGACTCCCTTCAGGTCGAGCGCAATGACGAGTGCTTCGCCCTCCAGATGATCGAACCAGATATTGGTGGTGTTTGCGGCTCGCGGCGCCGGATTCCCGTCAGAACCCATGCCATTGAGGCCGGTGCCGGGCAGCCGCAGCAACTCGACCTCCAGCCGGTCGCGAAGGGCGGCTACGCGGTCGATTGTGCCGTTCTCGAGGCTGGTCATCGCGAGATCGGCGGCTTTGGCCAGGCCCACAATGCCGGCCACATTCTCGGTGCCGGCGCGGCGTCGGCGCTCGTGGCTACCGCCCACCAGCAGCGACTCCACTGGCGTTCCGCGTCGAACAAACATGGCGCCGACGCCCTTCGGCGCATGCATCTTGTGGCCGCTAATGGAGAGCAGATGGCAGCCGATGCGGCGCACGTCGATCGGCACCTTTCCGGCTCCCTGCACCGCGTCAATATGGAAGAAGACGCTCGCTTCGGCCGCGATCCTGCCGATCTGCTCGACTGGCTGCAGTACACCGGTTTCGTTGTTCGCCAGCATCACGCTGATCAGCCGTGTATTGGGGCGGATGGCACGAAAAATATCCGCCGGGTCAATCAGGCCATCGGGCTGCGGTGCAACCAGAGTCGTTTCGACGCCGCGCTTCGCGACTCGCTCGGCAGCTTGAAGAACCGCTGAATGCTCAATCGACGTGGTGATGAAGTGATCGCCCGGGCGCAGCAAGCCGAAGATCGCGGTGTTGTCGCCCTCCGTGCCGCCGGAATTGAACACCACTTCCGCCTCGTGGCAGTTGAAGAACTCGGCCATCGTTTCGCGGGCGCGATCCACGGCAGTGCGCGCCTGCTGGCCGGGCAGGTGAATCGAGGAAGCGTTGCCAAAGTGCTCCATCCAGTACGGACGCATGGCCTCCAGCACCTCCGGCAGCAGGGGGGTGGTGGCGTTCGCATCCATATACACACGGCGCATGGCGTTCTCCTCTCTTAAATTGTAAGGGCAAGCTGGATTTCCCGCCCGGCTTGTCCCATCCGGCAGCCATTTCACCCCATTCTCATGCGAGCCGTCGAGGCCGATCTGCTACATTTCGGTCACGCGGCGACCTGGCCGCGGGAGGGAATGAAATGCTCAAGATCGTTCGCATCGCCGATTCCGTACTCGCCTGTTGCCTGCTCGCTGCTGCCAGCTTTGCTCACGCCCAGGCTGCTCAACCCCCCAAGCCCGCAGTCGGTACCCCGCAGGCTCCGGCCCAGGTTTACGGCAAGCTGCTGGCGGGAATGGAGAAGGAATTTGTCGACGCTGCCGACGCCATGCCGGAGGACAAGTACGATTTCGCTCCCACCACCGGCGAGTTCAAGGGAGTGCGCTCATTCGGCGCCCAGGTCAAGCACATTGCCGAGGCCAACTGGTTCTTTTTCGGCGGCGACGCCTTCACTGAGGCCGGCGACAAGGCCAAGTCCGATGCCATTGAAAAGCTCACTTCCAAGGCGGACATCATGCAGGCTCTCAAGGACTCGTTCAAGCAGGCTCATGCGTTGGTCGATGGGATGACTGCCGACAACGCCTTTGTGACCACCACTCACGGCACCCGCGCCGGAATGACTGCGTTCGGGCTCGCTCACCTGATGGATCACTATGGACAGTTGGTGGTCTATTTGCGGATGAACGGGATCGTGCCCCCGGCCAGCCGCGGTCAAATGTAGGAAGAACGGTCATGAAGGAAGCAGGATCAGACTCCGTCATCGTTCGAAGTCAGGTCGATCCCATAATTGGAATCGCTCTGCTGTAATTGCGCCTGTTGCAGGCGAGACAGCGCTTTGCGGTAATACCAAGCGACCGCTAAGCCTCCGGTCAAGGCGGATACGGCCGCGACCACCGCCACCGTCAGCCGTGCAGACCCCGAACCAGTCGAGTCACCGTAAGTAGCAGAATCGTCGATACTTGATCCTTTAAGTTGGCTCATCATCCCGCTCTCAGTGGGCTGCGATCAGGCTCTATGCTCTTTCGACTCTACAAACCCTTTCCGGGCGCAAAAAGAAATCCACAGAAAATTTCGATTTCTGTATTTGCATTCCTGTGAATCTATAGTATGGTGTATATATTCCGTTGTTGAGGGAGGCTTCACAGTCCCTTTTCAATGGAAGTAGTTTGCGTCACTGGCCTCCCGGCACGAGTAGCAAAAAGCTCGTGCCGTCTTTTTTTGCCCAAAAGCCTTCTCCCGCATCAATTCCACTTTGATTATCCGTCCAATTGCCGGTTTTGCTCTTGCTCGAGAGCTAACAGGGGCAAGGCGGTCGTGGTCTAAAATGAGTCCGAGAGAATTTCTATGAAGACTTCAACCAATCGCCGCTGGATTCTTGGCCTCGTGATTGCGGCCGCGACAGCCGCCAGCTACGCCCAGTGGGCCAACCCGGCCGACGATGTACCGGCCTACCACCCCAGCGCCCCGCTCAAGGTGAGCCTTCTTCCGCCGATTCTCGCGGGTGCTCAACTTACGGGCAACAATTTCCAATATCCCTGGCAGCTGCACGTCTACCAGCAAGCCGCCAAGGTGGGAAGCGTACTCTACCAGCTGCCCTGCAACTGCCGTTGCGACCGGGCGCTTGGCCATACGAGTTTGCGCAGCTGCTTTGAGGGCATGCACGGGACGGAGTGCTCCACGTGCGCTAAGGAAGGTTTCTACGCCTACGAGCAGACCAAGTTGGGGAAGACTCCGACGCAGATTCGGGCCGCCATCGCGCGCCACGAGTATGAGTCGATTGATTTGGAAAAACAGTAAACCGCACTATGCTCTTGAATGCCCGTCGGCCCGGCGGGCGTTCTCGTTTACCGGTTGATTCCCAGGAAATACTGAAAGGTTACGGCTCCGAATCCGGCCGCCATCTCGGTAACTTTCGGCCCTGGATCGCCGTAGAACTCCATGGAGGTCACGGTACAAACCGAGGCCAGCCTGGGTACACCCTTCTGCACCACGGGGCCCGTAAAATGCGCCTCCACGGCCTGCGCATCCTCGTACGTTTCGACAAGACGGAAGGTCTTTCCGTCGCCACTTGCAAACCATTCATAGCCGAGCGTGCCCGGTTCTGTCTTGCTGCCCTCCGTCATGTCCTGGGCGACGCTCGTGAAAGCCTCTTGTTGTCCCTCGTTGACCGTCATACTGACCGTAAGGCGAACTACTTTCTCTACCATCTTCCCGTCTCTCCAGACCTGTTTCGAACAGGCATTCTGCCACCGTAACACTCCGTTTCGGGATCGAGACTGGAATTGACGTAAAATAAAGGGAGCAGCACGAGCCAGTTGGCCCGGCTCGCACCCGGCAGGCGTCCTCGTTCATTTGAAGGCGCTGCCAGCAATGGGGGCGTCACGGTTTCGACGGGATCGATTGCGGCTTAGGAGGCATGTCGGGGTGTGGGCACCCGTAATCGCCTGCAAAACTAAAGTTGCCAACGATAATCTGGCACTTGCTGCTTAATTAACTAAGCAGCCGTCCCTCACGGCTTTGCCTATGGGCTGTGAACCGGACGTCATTCAGTAGGCTGGTGGCTGCGGCTCGGTCCGTGTCGTAGCCACGAGATCATCGGACTAGCTTCAGGCGCATCTTGTCCGTTCTGAGCGTCTGAGGCGAAAACATGCGGAACCGGACTGAGCATGGACTCTCCTGGCTGACAGCGATTTCGGACGCGGGTTCGACTCCCGCCGCCTCCACCAATTCGATCAATTTCTTATCGCGCGTCGGGCGCGGACAGGTTCGTAGCCGTGGCGCCCGCCGGGCTCATTCCTACGCGCTCGAGGCGTCCAAGCCGCGCCTTGACGGATCTCCGCTATTTATTAATGAAGCGTTCGGGCGGCAACGCATAAAGAACGGTTTGGAACCCGTCCCCTTCATAGGCTCGAAGGAATAAGCGGTGCTCCGGCAGAATTTCTCGAAGTAAGAGGGGGATCCGCCATATGTCATTTTGTGTGTGATACACGCAAATTGCGAGAATCGGACGATCCCGGAGCAGTACGTTCCGTGCTCCCTGGAGTGCATCAAACTCAGCCCCTTCGATATCCATTTTGATAAATGAGAGGGGCATCGGAGCAAACAATTCGTCGATGGGCAGCAACTCGACCAGAGCGCCCGACTCCGACATCCTGGCATTCACGCTACCATCTGATTCGAACCGAACGAACCCACGTTCTGCGCCGATAGCGCAGTTGTAAAGATGAATTCTTTCGCGGATACCTGGGTCGAGAGTTTCCTTGAAGCTTTCCAGCCGGGCATACGACAACGAATCGGCCTCAATGGCGTGAACGGCCTCAAAGCCAGACGGGTAATTCTCGAGCGCCTGGCGAATCGTGTCTCCATCAAAAGCGCCGCAGTCCAGGAGGCAATCTCGATTGTCGAGTCTGAATAATTCAGGCGGAAAGTAGGTGTTCGCCTTCGGACGCCCCGGCATGTTGAGACCGTCTCCCAGCGCCCTCCACCGAATATTTGCGCGATAGATTCGAAGTGACTCTTCATCCTGCCACAGTCCTTCAGCGTCGAGAACGGCCTTACGATCCGCGTAAAGTTTGTGCGGAAGCTCATTCAGCAAAATTAGCTGGAGGAAATCGTTGGGAAAGCGCCAAAACAAGGGAAGATAACTGCTCACCGTAGAACAGCCAAGACCGGTGAGCTGATCGTAGGTCTCGCGAAACCAGTGGCGATCGTTCCAGATGGTCACCAGGAACAGGGCGGAGCTTCCGTGGCGTGCGGCCGCCTCGGCGGGAGAGAGAACAGGCACTTTCTCGATCTCCGTACCCCAGGCCCGAGAATTATTGTCGGTGAACGCCATCAGCTTTGCGCCGAGTTTCCCCAGCAGCAACTGAGCGCGACGGCCCAGCGTCCCGGCTCCTACCAGCACGACTCGTCCGTCTACTCTCTGGAGCAGATCTTCCATGGCGTTCTGCTCACGCGCGCAGACTTGTTCAACGGACTCTTCGAACAAAGATGCAAGAGGAGCGGGATTGGCGATCTCAATGCTCATCACATTACTCCGGCAAGGGCTTCACGATCATGTTCGCGAGAAATTCCTCTCGGGGCAGGAAGGGGAACAGATCTTCAAGCGGCTTCGAGACAAAAGAGCCGTCGGGTCTTTGATAGGACTGGAGGCGCGGTGCGCGGACTTCGTCGGGGATCACGTGCACATCGATGAGCACCGGCCCTTCCATGTCCAGGGCGCGCCGCAGTTCTTCGCGCAGGTGACTCTGGTCCGAAATCACGATGGAAGGGATATCGTAGGACGCAGCCACCTTGCTCAAGTCGGGCACGGTCAAACCGGTATTGCTGTCACATCCGATACTGGGTCGGCCAAAATACGCGGTTTGGGAAGCTCGAATGGAGGCATAGCCGTTGTTATTCAGGACGAAGAACTTTACGGGTAAATGCAGGCGGCGAGCAGTCTCTAATTCCTGGATGTTGAACTGGAAGCCGCCGTCGCCGTCGACCAGGATGGTGCGTCGTCGTCCGCCGCCAATGCATACCGCCAGAGCCATCGGAAGCCCGTAACCCATGGCTCCCAGACCTGCTGTGTGGTAAATCCTCTGGCCGTTGCGAGTGGGGCAGGCCAGCAGAAAGATCTCGATTCCGCTTCCTGAGCTTCCGCAGACGAGCAGGTCATTGGCGTCGGCTTCGGTCCCGATGGCTTCGGCTAAATTGAAGATGCTGACCCGACTTTTCGGGTCTCTGTGCTCGTTTGTGACGACTGGGTAGCGGGTCTTCCAATCTGCGCACCGCGCATCCCATGGAGTATGGTTCCGGAGCCGGATCGAATCTTTTTGCCGCAACAACTCCTGAAGGAACTGCTTCGCATCGGCGCATATCGGAAGATGGAGGTGAGGCTCCAGCTTTTTCAGTTCCGCTTCGTCGATGTCGACAGCGGTTTTATACGCTTCGCGCGCTACGTTCTGTGGCGCATAGCCGGTGATGGCAAAGTCCAGGCGTACGCCGATAGCCAGAAGAAAGTCGCAGTTCTGCAGAGCGAAGTTGGCGCCGCGCGCGGCAACCGAACCGGGACGGCCGACAAACGTTGGAAGGTCGCTCGGAACAAGATCGGCGGCGCACCACGTTGCAACCGAAGGAATCTGGAGCAGATTCCGAAGCTGTTCAAATTCCCCAGTGGCGCGCGCCAGTCGAATGCCATTTCCAGCGAACAGGAGCGGCCGTTCGGCCTGGTTGAGCTTCTCGATGAGGTGTTGAACCTGCTGATCCAGGCCGGCGGCTGCGATCGAGGCAACTCGCAATTCCGCAGGATCGAAGCCGCGTAAAGAAGAAGGATCCGCGATCGGCGCGGCTTGGACGTCCAGCGGAATGTCAATCCATACTGGACCGGGGCGACCATTCAGAGCCAAATAAGCTGCCTTCTCCAGGTGGTAACGGATTTCATCCGGGTCTAGAACGGTAACGGCATATTTGGTGATCGGTCGAACGATTGAAACGATATCGACCTCCTGAACGCCGAGTTGCCGCATCCCCAGAGGTTCTCCGCGGGAATCGAACATGCGATCGGGCCTTTTAACCTGGCCAGAGACGAAAAGCGTAGGAGTGGAATCGAGCCATGCGCCGGCGACTCCCGTGACGGCATTCGTGCCTCCGGGCCCGGTGGTCACCATGCACACGCCCAGATGGTTGGTCACCTTGGCGTAGGCTTCCGCGCCCATGGCGCTGGCCTGTTCGTGAGAGTTGCAGACGGGTTCAATCCGGGATTCACACGAGAGCGACTGATTGAGGTGCATCGCTCCGCCGCCCGTCACAAGAAAAACATGCTTCACGCCTTGATCGGCGATAAAGCTCACTACGTAATCGGAAACTTTCATGTCTCTTTTCGTGAAGAAAACTGGGTTGAGTTTCAAGATCGGCTGAAGACTTCCTGGGCACGCAAACCGTGTGCAACGAGTAGCGCATCGACGAGTTCGCGTACGGCCCCGTTGCCTCCCGGCTTGGTCGCAACAAAATCTACTTCGTTGAGAACCAGGGGATTGGCATTGGCTGGAGCCGCGGAAAAACCGGAGATTTGCATAGCGAAAAGGTCATTTACGTCGTCCCCGATGAAGCAAATTTCGGAGAGTTCCAAAGCGGAAGAAGCTGCAAACTCGCGGAGAGCGCCCGCCTTGTCGCGGCAACCCTTCACCACGTTTTGAATGAGCAGCTTTCGGGCGTAGCGATCTACGAGCGGGCTGTCTTCCCCGGATATCAACGCCAGGGCAAACCCCGCGCGCCGGGCTAAAGAAACGCCCATGATATCGGCGAAGCAGAATCGCTTCCACTCCTGACCGTCAGGTCCCCACCACACGCCGCCATCGGTCAGAACCCCATCCACGTCGAAGGCGATGGCCCGAATGCGTGCAAGGCCATCACCCCCGCGGTTCGCTTTCGTCACGTTCGCTAAACCCCTGCGCCTACGCGGCGAAGCTTTTTGATGATGGGGAACTCGCGCTCATAGACGCGCTTGATTCCGTCTCCCTTGGATAGCTCCCACAGCCGGACGTCTCGCACCAGCCGCGTAATTCCATTCGGTTCCAGGGAGGCAGCCTGATCCGATCCCCAACTGGCACGATCCATCGTGATGTGCCGTTCGATACAGCAGGCTCCCAATGCCGCAGCGCAGACACTGGTAGGGATTCCCGTTTCATGCCCGGAGTATCCGATTGGAACTCCATAGCGCGCCATCATGGTCTGGATCGCACGGAGATTCAACTCATCGTAGTTCGCCGGGTAGGTGCTGGTCGCGTGCAAAAGGACCAGGTCCTGCTTTCCGAGCACCTCTACGGCATGGTCGATCTCCTCGTAGGTGCTCATCCCGGTAGAAAGGATGATCGGCTTTCCGGTTCGGCGGATATGCCGGAGAAGGTTATCGTCGGTAAGAGAGGCCGAGGCAATCTTGTGTACCGGGACGCGGAATTGCTCGAGGAAGTCCACGGATCCCTCGTCCCAGGGAGAACCGAACCAGGTAATCTTGAGGGATTTGCAGAATGCATCGATCTCTTCGTATTCTTCCTGACCGAATTCGAGTCCGTACTTCAGGTCGCCGTTGGTGGGACCGAAGGGGTTTTCGCGGGGCTTGGCTAACTCGTCCGGTGTGTAGACGACCTCAATGGTGCGCTTCTGGAACTTGACTGCGTCACAGCCTGCCCCAACCGCTACGCTGATCAGCCGCTTGGCGAGGTCGATATCCCCGTTGTGATTGATGCCGATCTCCGCCACGATATAGCAAGGGTGATCCTCGCCCACCAATCTATTTCCGATCTTGACCACACTCATGAAGCGAAACTCCTTTTGTTAATCGGAATGCGAGAAGTAGACCGTGGCACGGGTCACCAGCGCTTCTGGCGGATTCCCGTGGATAATGATACCAGTTCCCATTTCGAGTCAGGATCGGCTGAAGGTTGCCCGAGGAAGTGGTTCTCCAGTGGATGCGGGGGGCGAAACTGGCTCAACCATTTCCCGGGTTTTAACCGCGGAACAGGGCCCTGAAGGCTTTCCAATTGGGCCATTCGTGTAGCTGATAACCTGCTGTGATGCAGTGACTTCTACAATTACGCAGGTTGCTTTGCCGTCTTAGGAGGATTATTGCCGAATTTGAGACACCCCATTGTCGAGGAGGATTTGAAACGAATTCTGTCGTCGCCCCTGCCGTGGGATCGGTTCTTCGGAAAGACGGTTTTAGTGACTGGAGCCAATGGATTTGTTCCCGCCTACATGGTGGAGACGCTTCTCTACCTGAACGAAGTTCAGCGCGCAGACGTGAGGGTGATTGGGTTGGTGAGGAATCACCATAAAGCGATGCAGCGGTTGGGGCATTTGGCTGGGCGGCCAGACTTGACCCTGGTGGTGCAGGATGTGCGCGAATCTTATAGCGGCCCGCGTGGGATCGATTACGTGGTGCATGCAGCCAGCCAAGCCAGTCCGAAATATTACAGCCTCGACCCGGTTGGCACCTTCGAAACGAACGTAGTTGGAACGCAGCGCATGCTGGAGGTAGCCAAGGCGGATCGAAGTGAAGGGTTTCTATTCTTCAGCAGTGGCGAAGTGTACGGGGAGGTTCCGAATTCATCGATAGCTGTCGATGAGTCGTCTTTTGGCTCATTGGATCCCACTAACATCCGTTCCTGCTACGCCGAGGGAAAGAGGGCGGGTGAGGCGCTTTGTGTGTGCTGGCACGCGCAGTTCGGAATTCCGGCTAAGATTGTCCGGCTTTCGCACACGTACGGGCCCGGTATGCGCCTGGATGATGGCCGGGTTTTCGCGGATTTTGTGGCCGACATTGTGGCCGGGCGGGACATCATGATGAAGAGCGACGGCACTACGCGTCGGCCGTTTTGCTATCTGGCCGATGCGACGGTCGCCTTCTTCTCGATCTTGCTTCAAGGCGCGGCCGGCCAGGCCTACAACGTCGGTTCCGATTCGGAGTGTTCAGTTGGGGAGCTGGCGGAAATGTTGTGCTCCCTGTTCCCCGAACGGAGATGCAGGGTCGTTCGTCAAGAGCGGGACCCGGGCGATCCCTATCTTGCCAGCCCGGTTGCGAGTGGGCACTTCGATCTCACCAAAATCAGGTCGCTGGGATGGGAACCGGCTACGACCTTGCGAGAAGGCTTTCGCAGGACAATCGAGAGCTACCTGTGATTTACGACCGCGGTCAGCCTTGAGCTTGTCTTCTCGTCGGAACAAGATCTATAGACGTGGTCCGCGCTTCGACGGTACATTGGGTCTGTACACTCCCACATCGACAAAAGAGGAAGTTGTGGACCAAGCCAACAACTCAGCGGCAAGCTGCATGAGCCGGCGCGAACTGCTCGTTCGCGCCGGCTTCTTGGCAGCGGGGTCGATTCTCGTCAAATCTTCCCTGGGGTGCGCGGAGTTCCATGACGGCACTTTGATTCCATGTCTTGGCCCAGCGTTGGCGCCTCAACCTGTGCCCGGAATGACGTATATCCGGGCTTCGGAGATTGGCTGCGCGCTCAACTGCGATCTTGAATTAGGGTTCAACAAGTACACTCTCGGCGCGGCCACCGATGATGCACCCCGCATCAACGCAGCCATGGCCGGCGCATCCGCAAGCCATCCCATCACCCTGATCATCGATGGCAGTGCCCTCATTTCAGGCCTGTTTCTTCCCGCTGGAGGACACTGGAGCATTGCCGGGCTGGGGTGCGGTACCGGCTTCTATGTCAAGTCCGGCACCGATAACGACGGAATCCATAACGGGCCACCCAACGCATCGTCTCCTTCGGACCCGGGTCCGCCGGCACCCCCGAGGGGAAGCAACGTGTCGCTCAGCAATTTCACGTTGAACGGCAACCAGTCAGGGGATTCAACAGGGGGGTATCGCCAAGGCGACAATGCAAAAGGCGAATGGTTTTACGGAATCAATCTGATGAATCTCGACAACATCACAGTTCAGAACGTGGTTGTTGTCAGTACCCCCGCGTATCACATGCGGTTCTCGAACGTCGGCAATGTTTCGGTCTCCGGCTGTGTGATGAATAGCGTCGGTCTGAGTACGGACGGCTTGCACTTCGATGGTCCGGCAAATGACATCACCATCTCCAACTGTGACTTCACAACCGGCGACGACGCCATCGCGCTGAACTGCCCGGAAGGCCATACCGGCAACATTTCTCGCGTATCCGTTGACAACTGCAAATTCAACAGCTGGTCGCTGATGCGACTCGACTCGATTCAATGCAGTGGATGCGACCCTAAATGCAATATCGATACGGTATCCGTGACCAACTGTACCGGGACTCTCCGGCAGGCAGGCTTTCTGCTTGGCCAGGGAGCGATGGCGAATCCTGACTCCATCACAGGCTTGACCATATCCAACTGCGTGCTTACTGCCCCCGCCGTGCTGGAGATGGGAGCGAGCTTCGGGAGCATCCAACTGAACGACGTCACGCTTATTGCGTCGGACGCGAACATGAACCCGACCTTTGAATCGCCGGGCCTGGCACTGGGGCGAACATCACCGTATTTCAACGGCTGCACCTACGTTGGCTCAAGCCTGACGGTAAACAACTGTGTCATTCAGAGGACGTCAGATCGTGTCAAGGCGGTATTCGTCCTGGAATACGGCTCCGCGATTTCCAACCTCATTTTTGATGGATTTGCGATCCAAGACCCCGCAGGCAAGTCTTACGGAACGATGGCGAGCCTGGTGGACATCGATTCCGGATCGATCGGACAACTGGTGTTAAACTCAGTGACCAGCACGCAGATTAAGGCACCGTGTTCCGCCGGACAGTTTTCAAAGATTACATTGGTCAGTGGTTCCGGGGCCCTGGCCACCGGTTGGGAGTTCCCGGATAATGTAATGGCCAATGGAGTACCGTACATTTCCGCAAGCACCCAACTGCCATCGATCAAGGTAGACGGCGTGGTTGAACCGTACCCATGATCTTGGACATTCTTTCGAATGCGCAACCTGTGGGAGCCGCGATTAAATCTAACGCGTGTACGCAGCGTCGGCGTTCCGTTCTCACTCCATGCCCGGTAACGAGGTGCCAATCAGTTGTCAGTGAGCGTCGCAACCCCATCGAGAACCCGGGAAGCGCGACCCGAGATGCGCGCCTTTTATCCCGCGCTTGATGGCTTCAGAGCGGTGGCTTTCCTGATGGTCTTCTTCCATCATTACGAGCAATTCCCATGGGGATGGGCCGGAGTCGACTTGTTTTTTGTTCTATCCGGGTTCCTGATCACCGGGATTCTCTTCGACGCTCGCGACGGCCAACATCGCTTTCGCAATTTCTATGTGCGGCGAACGCTTCGTATCTTCCCCCTTTATTACGGCATTATGCTGGCTCTCCTTGTCACCTACCCCGTACTGCATTGGCAGATGTCGTGGAAATGGCTGGTTTGGCCTGCTTACATCGGAAACTTTGCCCGGTTCTTTCATCCCTACGCGGACCACTCGCCGTTTCAGTTGCTGGCAGATTTTCAGCCCATTGGCAGCTTTCACGGCATCCACTGCCCCCTTGCGCTCGGCCACTTTTGGTCGTTATGCCTGGAAGAACAGTTTTATCTCTTCTGGCCGTGCGTAGTATTTACCGTGCGAGATCGAGTAAAGCTCACTTGGATTTGCGCCATATCCTTTCCCATGTGTCTCGCGATGCGCTTGGCTGGTCAACAGTTTCTGCCGAACTGGATGCTCGAGAACGGGATCCTGAACCGCGCAACGCCATTCCGGTTAGATGCCCTCCTCATTGGAGGGATGATTGCGCTGCTTTTGCGGGGGCCGCGTTCCGGATTGCTCCTTCGCGCAGGGAGGATTGCTCTGCCGATCGCGCTTGCATTAGCGCTCGCGATTGCGCTGATTCTGCCGGCGGGACATTTCTTCCAGACGCCGTACCCCTACCCGGCTTGGACGTTTACCTTTGGTTTGAGCGGACTGGACCTGCTGGGCGCGCTGCTCATTTTGGCGGCGATCCAGCCTGCATCCGTTCTCTGTCGTCTTTTCAGCGCAGCGCCACTACGCTGGTTGGGCCGAATCAGTTATGGCGCCTACGTGCTCCATGAAATTCCACACCCGATCTTTGCCTGGATGGGAGCGCGCATCTCTTCGGCTCATGGCGCTCAGGTGGCAGCTGCGATGGCGCTTCTCTTCACCGTGGTCGGCGCATGGCTCAGTTTCCGCTTCTTCGAGAGCAGGTTCCTCGCTCTCAAGGACCGTCTGACGGTACGGTAACCCTTACTCGGATTCGGATTCGCACACGCTCAATTCGATCCAGTCGCAAAGCATGTGTCCGCACAGGATATGACCCTCCTGGATTCGCGCCGTGTCGCGTGAGGCAATGCGCAGCGTCGCATCGGCAATTGTCGCGAGACCTCCACCCGTTTCGCCGGTGAGCGCTACGGTGAAGGCGCCGATCGACCGAGCGCTCTCGAGGGCGGCGCAGACGTTCCTGCTGTTTCCGGAGGTCGAAATACCCACGACGACATCGCGCGGCGTGCACAGCGCTTCGACTTGTCGCTGGAAGACTCGCTCGTATCCGTAGTCGTTGCCGATTGCGGTCAGAATCGATGTGTCGGTGGTGAGTGCGATGGACGGCAACCCCCTCCGCTCGCGACGGAAACGGCCCATGAGTTCAGCGGCCAAATGCTGCGAGTCGGCGGCACTGCCTCCGTTACCGCACCAGAGCACTTTATGACCGCCAAGAACGGCGCGGGTCATCACGGTGGCGATGTTCTCGAATACTGCCTGTTGATCGAGCAGGTTCCGGACGACGGCGAGATGGTCTTCGATTGACGTCTTGAAAAGACGAGTGACCTCAACGGTGGGAGGCATAATTCTCCTGTTTCGCGATACGCAATTATTTATCGACCTATCGAGCCGAGGTCCACAAATTCCGCCGATTGGATTCGGGAGCCGCCAGATCTGTGGTCTGCAACGAATTCGAGAATGCTGGCCGCCACATAGTCGAGCATCGCTTTCGTCAACCCGGGATAGACACCGATCCAGAAGACGTTGTTCATCACGTAGTCTGTGTTGGGCAGGTTGCCGATGACCCTGTATTCCCATCCTTCGTAGGCGGGCTGCCTCAGCAGGTTTCCGCCAAACAGGAGCCGCGTGCCGATCTTTCTCGATTCGAGGAAACGAACCAGTTCCTCGCGTTGGAAGGAAGCCTCCGGGCGGACGCCAATGGGGAAACCAAACCAGGAGGGATCGGCTCCCGGGGTCGCACGGGGCAGCAGAAGGGAATGCTCAAGCGGTTCCAAAGCTGCGAGGAGATGCCGGTAATTCTCTTTGCGCCTCTCGATGAAACCCGGCAGCTTGGCAATCTGAGATACCCCGAGCGCGGCCTGCATATCGGTCGCCTTGAGGTTATAGCCAACATGCGAGTACGTGTATTTGTGGTCGTAGCCGCAGGGAAGAGTGCCTAACTGCCAATCGAACCGCTTTCCGCACGTATTGTCCTTGCCAGGATTGCACCAGCAGTCCCGGCCCCAGTCTCGGAACGACTCGATCAGCACCCGGAGATTCGGCTTGTCGGTCACAACCGCTCCGCCCTCGCCCATCGTGATGTGATGCGCGGGGTAGAAGCTGAATGTTGCGACGTCGCCGAACGTGCCGACTCGACGCCCCTTCCAGGTGGAACCGAGCGCATCGCAACAATCCTCAATCAGCCAGAGCCCGTGCTTTCGAGTGAAGTCGATCAAAGCGTCCAGATCGAAGACGTTGCCGAGAGTGTGGGCCACAATCACAGCCTTGGTCTTCTCGCTTCGCGCGGCTTCAAGCTGGTTCACGTCGATTTGATAATTGGGGAGCGTGACGTCGACAAACACGGGCACGAGACGATTTTGAAAAATCGGATTGACCGTTGTGGGAAACCCCGCGGCAACCGTGATTACCTCGTCCCCGGGCGCAAGCCGCCGACTCTCGAGTTTCGGCGATGTGAGGGCGCTGATCGCAAGCAGATTCGCGGAGGATCCCGAATTCACCAGGGATGCGCTGCGCACCCCCACGAAGCGAGCCAGCTTCTTTTCAAATTCTTCAGCGAAACGCCCCGTCGTGAACCACGCATCCAAAGCCGAATCGACCACCGCACTGACGTCGCCGCCATCGATCACCTTGCCGGAAACCGGAACAGGAGATTCGCCGGGCTTGAACTCAGAATGAGACCCGATTTCGTCAATATATTGCGCGGATAATTCGAGAATTCGAGCGCGCAGCTGAACAGCTTTATCGGTCATAGCCTGAGGCTTCAGGATACACAATCCATTGAGAGTGCGGCATCGCGCACCGTATAGAATAAGAGATACAGGGTTAGCGGGACGGCCCATCCTTTCTCAGTGGATGCCCCTGAAATGAAGCGCAAAGGATAGAAATGAAAGCGGTTATCCTGGCGGGAGGTTTGGGGACTCGCCTGAGCGAAGAAACCACTGTCCGTCCCAAACCGATGGTCGAGATTGGGGGCCGCCCAATCCTCTGGCACATTCTGAAAACCTATTCTCAGCATGGGATCAACGATTTCCTCATCTGTTGCGGATACAAGGGATATCTGATCAAGGAATATTTCGCCAACTACTTTCTGCATATGTCCGATGTCACGTTTGATATGAGCGAAAATCGGATGCAGGTTCACCAGAGTGTGGCGGAGCCTTGGCGTGTAACCCTCATCGATACCGGAGAGAGTGCCGGCACCGGAGGACGCTTGATGAAAGTCGCGCCGTTCCTCGAGGGGGAAGATTGCTTTTGCATGACCTACGGAGACGGCGTCAGCGATATTGATATCTCGGCTGCAATAGCATTTCATCGCAATCACGGAAAACTGGTGACCGTAACCGCGGTTCAACCTCCGGCTCGATTCGGCGGATTGGGTGTTGAAGGAACGTCGATTTTCGCGTTCCAGGAAAAGCCGAAAGGCGAGGGTGGATGGATAAATGGCGGGTACTTCGTTCTCTCGCCGAAGGTTTTAAGCGAAATCCACGACGAAGGCTCCATGTTTGAAAGGGAGCCGATGCAGAGACTGACCTCTCGGAGCGAGGTCCAGGCCTTCTTTCATAGTGGATTCTGGCAGCCCATGGACACCCTGCGCGACAAGCAGCGCCTGGAAGAACTTTGGGCGAGCGGGAGGGCCCCGTGGAAAACATGGTGAGCCCGTGGCGCGGCCGCCGTGTGTTTGTCACCGGGCACACGGGTTTCAAAGGAGGCTGGCTCTCGCTCTGGTTGGCGAGCCTGGGTGCCCAACTCCGCGGCTACGCGCTCGATCCCATTTCTGCTCCTAGCCTGTTCTCCGCCGTCTCGTTGATGGACCTTGTCGAAGACATCCGAGGAGATGTGCGGGACTATCAGCACGTCGAATCCGCGATCCTTGAATTCGAACCGGAGGTGATATTTCACCTCGCCGCCCAACCCCTGGTTCGGCGGTCCTACGTTGATCCGCTCGGTACTTATGCGACCAATATTATGGGCACTGCACATGTGTTGGAGGCCGTGCGCAAGGCTCCCAGTGTGCGAGCTGTGGTGGTTGTAACCACCGACAAGTGCTATCAGAATCGCGAGTGGGTATGGCCCTATCGGGAAACCGATCGACTGGGCGGATTTGACCCTTACGCGTCCAGCAAGGCGTGCGCGGAGATCGTAAGTGCGGCTTATCGCACCTCGTTCTTTCCTGCCGATCGCACTCCTGGGCATCATGTGGCGCTGGCGACCGCTCGGGCGGGCAATGTCATCGGAGGTGGAGACTGGTCGGAAGATCGCCTGATACCCGACCTCATCCGAGGCTTCCTGGCCGAATGCCCGGTTTTGATCCGCAGGCCGAGCGCAGTGCGCCCCTGGCAGCATGTGCTCGAGCCACTCTGCGGATACCTGAAGCTGGCCGAGCATCTGCTAACAGGCGACGACAGATTCGCGGATTCGTTCAATTTCGGACCGAGCGGTGACGATGCATGGAGGGTTGACCGGATCGCCGACCGGCTAACCACTCTGTGGGGCCACCGCGCGAGTTGGATTCGAGATGCCGAGCCCTCTGTTCATGAAGACCACTATTTGAGGCTCGATGCCAGCAAGGCTCGAGTCGAGCTGGATTGGACACCCAGATTGAACATTGAACGGGCGCTCGAATGGACCGTTGAGTGGTTCCGGGCCTGGAGCGCGGGCGCGGATATGCGCAAGGAGACGCTGGCTCAGATCCGAGCGTACGACCAATTGGTGGGTGCGGCGAGCGTGGATGGTCGGAGCCAATGCTAAAAATCCGGGATCCAAATACTGACCAGATTAGGGCTGTGTGAAGCGACCTCTTTCCAAATCCCGAGCTGACGGCTTGGGAGCCACCCCGGACGACTGTGCGGACGTGCAGCGTTACCCGCGGCGTGATCGCGGCCGCAAAGGGTTGGTTGCGGGCGACCCTCGGACTCGACAAGGCAATCGGCTTTACGGTGCTGGCGAGAGGCTGGGCTAGCCTTGCCGGTGTTGTTACGGTGTTGCTGATCGCAAGGTTTCTGAGTCCAAACGAGCAGGGTTACTACTATACCTTCGGCAGCTTGATCGCATTGCAAATCGTATTTGAGCTCGGTTTTGCGTTCGTGATTTTGCAAATGGCGAGCCATGAACGGGCTCATTTGTCCTTTAACAGTGATGGCACGATTTCCGGGGATACCGTTTCGCATGCGCGGCTTGCGTCTGTACTCCAAAAAACAGTGCGCTGGTACTCTGCCGCCGCCCTGTTTCTGGCTGGGTTTCTTCTTGTGGCGGGTGCCCACTTCTTCGCCGCTCACCAAGCGGTCGGCGATGGCAGCGTGCATTGGCGTCCGCCCTGGTTCGCGGCGGCGCTTATGGCAAGTATCACGTTCCAAATCGATCCTGTTCTGTCGTTCATGGAGGGGTGCGGATTCGTATCGAACATTGCCAGGGTTCGGCTCTTTCAAGCCTTAATCGGAAGTGTGCTCGCATGGGTGAGTCTCATCGCCCACCATGGCCTGTTTGCACCCGCCATGATTATCTTCGGTAATGCATCCGTGGCGGCTGTCTGGCTTTGGCATCACCGAAAATTCTTAGTGGGACTGCTTCGCCATGCTCCTGGAGAACACCGCATTCTTTGGATGGCCGAAGTGTGGCCATTCCAATGGAGGATCGCGGTGAGTTGGTTATGTGGCTACTTTATCTATCAGCTATTCAATCCTGTTTTGTTCGCATACAAGGGAGCTGTCGTCGCGGGTCAGATGGGAATGTCCCTGAGCCTGGCAAATGCCCTGAAATCGATTTCCATTTCCTGGGTCAATACCAAGGCTTCCCCGTTCGGCGCCTTGATCGCGCGGAAGCAGTATTCAACCTTGGACACGGTGTTCTTTCGATCTCTCCTTCAGTCGCTGGTGGTGTGCCTCGCCGGCGCGATAACCATCTGTGTTGGTGCCGTCTATCTGAATTGGATACAGTCGCCGATCGCACATCGTATCCTTTCCCCTGTTCTGCTCGCGCTTCTTCTGCTGTCCGCGATGCTGGACACAATGGTTTTCTCCGAAGCGCTCTATCTCAGGGCGCATAAGCAGGAGAAATTCCTTCCCATTTCAATTCTGAGCGCAGTTCTCATTGCCGGGTCCACCCTGGTGTTGGGAAGGTATTTTGGGGCTACTGGAATCATATTAGGCTCGCTCGCCATCGGGCTGTTTGCTGGACTTCCGCTGGGGACATATACTTTTCTCAAATATCGGAGAATCTGGCATGCAGAGTAACCTTCCCCTGCTCACGGTTGCCATACCGACCTACAACCGTGCGCAATCTTTGGGCCGTCTCCTGCGAGTTCTCCAGGAACAGATTCTCGGTGACTCACGAGTCGAAGTTCTTGTATCTGACAATGCCTCGACGGACGCTACCCCTGACGTTGTCGAGTCGGCCCGCAAACAAGGCGCGGCTATCCGCTACATCCGCAATGCGACAAATCTCGGGGCAGACAGAAACATCATCCAATGTTTCGGCTCCGCAGTCGGGGAATATGTCTGGATCTTTAGCGACGACGACCTGCTGGCGCCGGGTGCGGTGCGCCGTATTCTGGATGCCATCTCGCGCGATACATACGACCTTGTGTTTGTAACTCCTATTTTTTTCAAAGGTGAATTCAACGGGCATAAACCTTTTTCACCCATCCCTGACCTTGAATTCACGAGGGCCGAAGACTTCGCGCGGCAGGTCCATGTATTGCTCACATTCGTCTCCGGCCTCGTGATGAACAAGAAGGCCATCTGTAGCGCTCCTCATCGTCCCTTCGAATCCCTCTATGACACGTGTTTGGCCCAGCTCGGACCGTCTTTTACAGCTCTGAACCATCATCGTAAAAGCCTGGTGATCCGCGATCCGCTGATTGCCGCGACTGCCAACACCCGGGTTGGATATACGGTGAGCGAAGTGTTCGGGACGAATCTGGCTGCCATAGCGAACGAGTGGCTGGAAGACGCATCGGTCCGTGACGCTATATTCAACGGAACGATTCAGAAGTTCCTGCCCTCATGGATACTGATGAGCAGAAGTCGCATCGCATCCGACGTCGCCGAAGACCCACATCGGGTCCTCCGATCCTGCTTTGGGAAGTATGCGCGTTACTGGATCTTCGACTATCCGATATGTGCTCTTCCTCTTCCATTAGCAGAGGCCTGGCTAACCTGTGTGAGGGCATTCAACAAGGTCGGGACGCTGCGGATGTTCGCAACCTAGGCATATGACAAAACAAGATGCAACTCGAAATCGATTGGCTGCGGCGAGGCATTTCGCGCACGTGAACGGAGCAAATCTGTTCGTGCAGGAAATGTGCCGACGCGCGCTAATCGCATTTCGGCGAACCTTTCTTGTTCGCAAGCTCAGGTGCCCGGGAATCGCCCTGGGCCCTCACTGCAGGCTGCGGGGACTTTCCTACATGACCATCGGAAGGAATTTCCGCGTAATGGAAGGGCTCTGGCTCGAAGCCCTGGATCGCTACAAGGACCAGGAGTTGAGTCCGCGCATCATCGTGGGGGACGAGGTGAGCGTAAGTCGCTGGTCACACATTTCCGCGATTAGCTACATTGAGATCGGCTCCGGATCTCTGATTGGCAGCAACGTTTTCATCGCCGATCACAACCACGGCGCGTATTCCGGTTCAAGTCAGGCCTCGCCCCATGTTTCGCCGGCGTTTCGTTATCTGGGGGGCGGTGGGCCAGTCATTATTGGAAAGAACGTCTGGATCGGTAACAATGCGGTAATCCTCGGCCCGGTCACCATAGGAGACGGCGCGATCGTCGCTGCAAGTTCCATAGTGACCCGGGATG
This sequence comes from uncultured Acidobacteriota bacterium, assembly GCA_963744185.1. Classification (GTDB taxonomy): domain Bacteria; phylum Acidobacteriota; class Terriglobia; order Terriglobales; family Acidobacteriaceae; genus Telmatobacter. The sequence continues at coordinate 241,127 of CAVUSR010000012.1, forward strand.
TTCCACCTGAAACAATTGTCGCCGGAACCCCTGCCGTTCCCATCAAACGCTTCGCGGGGTTATCCGGCACCTGGGAGAAGATATGATGCCGGGCTCGCCGTTCTTTTCAATTTGTATTCCCGCATACAACCGTGATCGCCACTTGGGCCAACTGCTCGATTCGATTCTCTCGCAGGATTTTGAAGACTTCGAGATCGTGATCTGTGAGGATTGTTCGCCTGAAAGGGAATCGATCCGTCGGACCGTAAGTGACTACTCCCGTCGGTTTCCCGGAACAATTCAATACTTTGAGAACCCAAAAAACCTGGGGTACGACGGAAATCTTCGTGAACTCGTCGCCAAGTCAAAAGGCCGTTATTGCTTCTTCATGGGAAACGATGACATCATGTGTCCCCGCGCGTTGCAAAGTGCCGCGGATGTCATCAACCGGCACGAAAACGTTGGCGTTGTCTTGAAGAGTTATGCATGGTTTGAGGGGACGCCGGATAAGATCATGCAGACAGTCCATTACTTCTCAGAGGAGAAGTTACTGAGTCCGGGAAAAGAAGCGATATCCGTCTGCTTCCGCCGTTCCGGAGTTATCTCTGGCTATATAGTTGACCGGGAAGCAGCACAAGCAGCAGCTACAGACAGGTTCGACGGGACTCTCTTTTATCAAATGCATCTGACGGCATCTGTCTTGTCCGTTAAAGCCGCTGTCGCGACCCCGACTGTCCTCGTGCTTTGCCGGGACGGGGAGATGCCTGAATTCGGCAATAGTGCGAGCGAGGCGGGGAAGTATACTCCGGGCAACTACACTCCGGAGGCCAGGGTCAATATGATCGGAGGAGTGCTGGCCATCATTCAAGACTTGAGAGACAGGTCCGGCATCGACTTGGTCGACGCGATCACGCGCGATTACGCCAACTATTTTTACCTTTGCATAAGAGACCAATTGGCGCAGCCACTACCAAAATATCTCAAAATGTATCGCGCGTTTGCGAAGCTTGGATTCTATCGCTATCCAAGTTTTCATTTCTACTGCTTGTTTGCTTACATGCTGGGCCAGAGACGTTGCGATGCACTCATTAAAAGGGTTCGGACAGCTCTCGGGCATAGTCCTCGTTGGGGAACGGCCCGATGAGCCGCGCTTCGCTTTCTCTCGCGCCGGAACGCGGCTTCGTCATCGGAGTAGGGAGCGCGCCGTGCTTTGGGTGATTCTGGCTCTTAATATAGTTACGGCGATCTTAGCCGCGAAGAAGCGGGTATTGCTTTATGCGATTCTGACCTTGGAATCCATCTTCCTGGTAACTGGCCAGGCGTTCCAGATGCAGTCGGACCTTTCTGCGGCCAGCTTTACGACTTACGCCTTCTCCCGCGTTACGGAGCGCGGTTTCCACGAAGCGTTGTGGTATGTATTGGTCGTCAATGCGATTTCGCTCTGGCTGGTTATTGTGTCAAAGGGTTACCGAGATCCGCCGGCGCTGCGCACAGAATATCGATTCAGGCCGTCGAATCTCTTTTATGCGATCCTCTTATTCGGCGAGTGTTCGCTTGCCGGCATCCTGATCTTTGGGGTCGTCGGGCTCTCAGCGTTTCTAGGTTCGTCACGGCCGGGGAATCAGCCGGGAGCGACATTATTCATCGCTCTAATGAGCATTGGCATCTTTCCATTGCTGCTCAAACTTGGTTACAGGAGCAAGGTTGGGAAAGCAGACCTGCTTTGCTTCGTCATCTCGTTGGCGGTGACCGCGGGATTCTCCAGGCTGCATGTCATACTCTACTCCTTCATTATTTTGACGGTTGTTTATTATCGCCGAGGGTGGGTCAAGAGGCCGATCACCTTCCGCATGATCGTCGCTTTCAGCTTCTCCGGTCTTTTCCTTACCGTATTCTTCTTTGGCTTCGGAGCTCTGCGCGATGCTCAGAATTTCACGCATGGGTCCATAAAAGATTTGATCCAATACAATCTCGATCACCCCGAAAAAAGCCTCCTTTCCCTGGAACTCACGTACCGAGTGGGCGTTGAAGGAATGTCCGGATTGGCGGGAGCGATAAGCAACGCCCAGGAGAATCCGTCTGAGGTGCATCGTGATTATGGTGTTCAGTCTGCTCTGGACGGAATATCGCAGCTTCTGCCGTCATTCCTGAAGCAATTGGTTTCGGGACCAATTGAGGCCGTTCAGGATTGGTATTGGTACAAGAAACCTGCCGGCAATGTTTCTCCCGGCTTGGAGACATCGTTCGTGAGTTTTGGATGGATAGGTGTTCTTGTCTATCCGCTGCTGGTGTTTCTGCTAGGATGGACGGTACCGATCAAGATGTTCAGTTTCAATCTCACTCCGCCGCTGATGCTCTGCCTGTTGATGGTAATCGGCTGCACTCCCCTCGCTGTGCGTGGAAAATGGTCGACCTGGTTTGCGTTTTCGGTGTCGTACTGCGTGATCGTGCTGATTGTGTGGCCGCTTTTTGCAACCTGCTTTTCGCGCGTACCCACTGAGGAGCAAGCATGAAGGAGTCGCGGAGAATCGCATACGACGGGCGACTGGCGATAGAGCCATTTCGCGGAATGGGCCGTTTTCTCCGAACTCTGATATCGGGAAGAGAGGACGAACTGCTCGGATTCTGTGCGTCCGGCGAATCCAGCAAATCCCTTAACCTGACCGCGAGCGGATTGCACTTTTATCCCGCCTGGGAGCAGTGGTCGCTTCCCAGGCTGATCTCGAAGTTCAATGTTGATACTTTTATCGCGCCTTACAACACTGCGCCGCTCTTCCTGCCGTCGAATGTGCGTTTGGTGATCATCGTTTATGACCTTATATTCTTTGAGCCGATGCCACCCTCGCAATCGATGTACCAGAACATCGGCCGCATCTACCGGCGCCTCGTTGTTCCTAGAGCAACTCGAAAGGCGCAAATTGTTTTGACGGTCTCTAACTTCACAAAGACGCGACTCGTGAATAGCTTCGGCATTGACCCTCAGCAGGTACAGGTGATCCCCTGCAGCCTCGACGCAGAATGGTTTGAGTGCGCGACACCCACAGACCGCCGAGAGCAATTTATCTTCATGGTTTCTGGCGAAGCTCCAAGCAAAAACCTCGCACGGGGCATTGAGGGTTTTGCTCGATTCGTTCAGATGACCGGAAATCGTCAAATCCGGCTTAAAATTGCCGGCGTGAAGAAGAAGTTTCATGCGGTGTTTGCGCCATTGGCTGAAAAGCTCGGGATTGGGTCGGCCGTCGATTTCCTGGGATACTTGACCGAAAGCGATCTGCGCAATCTCTATCGATCCGCTGATATGTTCGTGATGCCCTCATTATCGGAGGGATTCGGGATTCCAGTGTTGGAAGCCATGGCAAGCCGCGTTCCCATAGCAGTCAGCACAGGTGGATCCCTGCCCGAAGTTGCCGGAAATGCCGCGCTCTATTTCGACCCGTATTCCATTGAAGATATGGCCGAAAGAATGAGGGAAATCCTGACAACCAAGACCACCCGGGATGCCCTGATCACGGCAGGGGATCAGCAGGCACGCAAGTATCACGAGAAAGAAATCCAGCCCCTGATCGATTCATTCTGGCACAGTCTCGGACAACCGTGAACCCAGCCCAATCTCCTGACAGGCATTCGGCCGTGACCTTGGAGAGTCCGCAGCTATTCGGTCCAGGGAACTGGAAGGCTTGACGTTTCAGATTAAGGCAATGAACCAGATCAAAGGATCAAGGTTCCATCCCGTTCCGGTTTTCTAAGCGACAGGGCTCTGCGCAAGTTGGCCAGCTTTTCGTCGCCGTTCGAATCCGACTTCCAATAATTGAACACAGCCTGCAACACCACAAACACAAGCGCAACAATAAACCCCAGTGCTGTGGCTCCCACGACGATCAACACTCGATTCGGAAACGATCGCGTGTCAGGCGGAATCGCGCCATCCACCACCTGGATCACGGCTCCCTGTCTTGCCTCGTCGAGCTTCGCCAGTTCGAACTGCCGGGCAAGTATCTCAAAGATTGTCTCGTAGTATTTGACATCGCGTAACCGGCGAACGTATTCAAGCCCGGCTTCGGTGACCTTTCCCTTGGGAACAAACAGCGCCGACTCAGGCCCCTCTTCCGTTCCCCCCAGCTTGTGGAGTTGCCCCCGCAAACTCTCCAGCTCCTGCTGCGCTTGCACCAATTGCGAGTTTTCATTGGTAGCAAAAGTCTGTAAAGACTGAATCTGCACTTCCTTGGCGGTAATCTGCGCCCTCAGGGCCGCCGCGGTCTCAATCAGAACTCGTGCCTGGGCGTCTAACTGGATCAGTCCGGTTTTCTGTTCGGTTCGTTTCAGCGCTTCTTCCGCGTTTGAGAGATCGTTTTTCGATTGTTCCAGTTGCCCTTGGAAGAAGAGCCTCCGCTGGGATGCTTCGGTTATCGCCAGGTGTTCTGATAAGTGCCGAAACTCTTCCACATATCCGTTGGCTAGATCGGCAGCCTGCTTCGGATCGCGATCCTGAACTCGAATGTGGATCAGGCTGTCTTTGTTGGTTCCGTCTACGACCGAATGAGATTCCAGAGCCTTGCGTGCGCCCGACAAGAAGCGCGCCCGATATTCCTTCATCAGGCCAAAGCGCTGCACCATGGCGTCCTCAACTGTGCGGCTCTGCAGCAACGCGACATACATGTCATTTGGGTTCTTCAGACCAAACGCTCCACCACTGCCGCCTGCGAGGGCCGCCATGCTGCCCAGACCGCCGAGTTGCGACGACAATACCGACGAGGCTGACGAACTTTGCTGAGGTGTCAGGAGCGTTACCTGTGCCGTGTACTGCTTTGGGAGCAGCAGTGAAACGATCGCTGAGATGACCGCGCAGGCTGCGGTGAACATCAGAATCATTCGCTTTCTGCGGGCGAACATGATCAGGACATCGAGAACAGAGATCTCCCCGGGATTGACATCCTGACCATCAGTGAGGCGAGAAGCGGATGCTCCCTTCCCTGGCGATTTTGGGATCGAAACGTCGGTTGCCATGAATTCCTGCCCGATTGTGCGGGTCCGTATCTCTTGATTCTACAGGTAAAGCGGGTGTTCGTAGCGAATAGGCAAATCTTTAACTCCAGCCGTTAACGTCGTGCGCCGTGAGCCATATCTTGTTTCTTTCCAATTCTGGGGATCGAAGTTGCGCCCAGCCATTTCTGTCGATTGGGGAGCCGTCGTCAGATCATAGGTCTGGACTGCACTGGATGAGAAATGGCATCATAAGAGCTAGCGCTCCACGCGCTCTGACAAGCTTAGAGCAGTCGCTTTGACGGCGGAGCAGTCATTTTGAATCTGGTAACGGCAGGTTTGACCTTCATTGACAATTCGGAGCGGCCAGGGATCGGAATTCGGGACATCGTGAAGGTCACTTGCAATGGCTGAAAAGCGAGCACTCATCCTCGCGTCCCGGTTCCCCTATCCTGCTCTCAGTGGGGGAAAACTTACCCTCCTCAATTTCGCGCGAGCACTCGAAGGATATCGTCTCACCCTTCTGACTTTCTGCAGCAGTAAGCAGGAGATGGAAATGGAGGTGAACGACGGGACGTTCGACGAGATTCATCGGGTATATCTGCCCAAAGCGCAATCGTATTTCAAGTCTTTACGTGCCCTTTTGAGTCCTAGACCGCTGCAGTTGGCCTACTACGAGTCGGCTGCCTTCCGGCGGGCCCTCGAGGCACTCCTTCCACAGGCCGATATCGTGATCGCTCACCTGATCAGGTCGGGCCAATATCTCGATGGTTCCCAAGCCGGAATTCCGCGCGTGCTCTTGATGTCGGACGCCATCTCAATGGCCTATACGCGGATGATCGACCAATCCGGTGCTTCCCCGTTTTGGAGCTTTGTCTATCGCCTGGAGCGAAAGCGACTCTTTGAATACGAGAAACGGTGCACCGCGAGCTTCCAGCAGACGTGGTTGCACTCTGAAATCGACCGTCGTTTCCTGAACCTGGATCCAGCGGCGGTAAAGATTCTTCCGGTAGGCGTCCATCTCGAGGATTTTCCCTACAATCCAAAGCGATCCGGCAACGTGATCGGGTTTGTCGGCAATATGTCGTTCAGTCTGAACCTCGATGCCACCCGTCACTTTGTTCGAGACATATTCCCGGTTTTGCGCGATCGCCACGGCATGCGGTTCAGAGTCATAGGCGCCTGCCCACCGTCGGTTAAACGTGAGCTTCAGCGCCACCGCCAGGTGGAGGTTACCGGGGCGGTGCCGCGCATCGCCGATGCCGTGCAGGACGTATTCTGCGGAATTTGTCCTATCCGCGGGGGAGCGGGGATTCAAAACAAGATTCTCAATTATTTTGCGCTTGGCATCCCATGCGTTTCTTCTGAGGTCGGGGCGGCGGGAATCAAAGCGCGCCCCGGTACAGATCTCCTGGTCTATAAAGATGCTCACCAGGCAGTGGATCTCATTGCGACGCTGCACCGGGACGTGGCGCTTAGAGCCCGTATTGCCGAGAACGGGAGAAGGATCGTAGAAGCAGGCCACAACTGGACCCAAATCCAGCGATCCGTCCGGAGCGAGGTTGAAGAACTGCTCGCAGAACGGTCCGCATTCGTTGGCAAGGTGTAATTACTTTCAGTCTGCCGAGCGAAGTTAGGAATGTCGGCTGATCGCGTAAAGTCGTCTAAAATAGAACAGTGAGCGACGGCCCCGAATTATTCCTTCCGAAAGATGCATCGCAACACATTTTGATTCTCGGCGGCGCTGGTTTCATCGGTACTCGTCTGGCTGAACTCCTCACGGATAAGTCAATTCCTTTTCAAATTGGCGATCTCCGCACCAGCCCGATATTCGCACAGCATTCCTTCACTTGCGATGTAACCCAGTTGCAATCGCTGCAAAGCCTTGTTCGCGGCGCCTCCGCCGTCATCAACCTGGCAGCCGAACATCGCGACGATGTCCGTCCGATCTCCCGCTATCAACAGGTGAATGTGGATGGTGCGGTTCAGGTTTGCAAGGCGGCGCGAGATTCCGGTGTCCGAAAGATTGTCTTTGCCAGCAGTGTCGCGGTCTACGGGTTTCATCCGCATGCTGTCGATGAGCGTGGCCCCTTTGAGCCGTTCAACGAATACGGAAGGACCAAGCTCGAAGCAGAGATGGTCTATCGCGCCTGGGCGGAGGAGGATCCCCGTCGCAGCCTGGTCATCGTTCGCCCAACCGTGGTCTTTGGGGAGGGGAATCGGGGCAACGTTTACAACCTGTTGCGCCAAATCGCCCTGGGCCGGTTCTTCATGGTCGGTTCCGGCGCCAACGTCAAGTCCATGGCCTACGTGGGCAATGTCGCAGCTTTTTTCCTGCATGCTTTATCGCTGGGGCCGGGAATTCATATTTCGAACTATGTTGACGGCCCGGACTTGAACACAATGCAGCTGGTTCGGCACATTCATCGATGCCTTCAGAGGCCCGCGCGCATTCGTAAAATCCCCAAGAGCGCCGCAATGACCGCCGGCCACGCTTTCGACGCGCTGGCCCGAGTTTCTGGACGCCGGTTCCCCATCAGCTCAATCCGCGTGCGGAAGTTCTGCGAGACAACCCAGTTTCAGGCCGAACGGGTACGGGAATGGGGCTTCGTGCCTCCGTTCTCACTCCTGGAGGGGCTGGCTCGGACTGTTGCCTTCGAGTTTGGAGGTCAGCGCTTGTCGGTGGGTGCTTCGGCAGGCTTCCGGGGGCGTGCCTGACTGTCGCATGCCGCTTGATAGAATGCAGCTGCCGTGAGAAACCTGGTTCTTCTTGCTCTCGTTGCTGCGCTCATCACGGGCTGTGCGACGGTGCATGTCTCGGAGTCGTCTGCCTCCATCCCACTGAACTCCCTGTTGCAGGAGGCGGACGTCAACGGCGTCGCGACGTGGGCGATTTTGCCTCCCTCCTACAACAGCAAGGTCCCGGCGCCCTGGATTATTTACAATCACGGTTTCGGGCAGACGATCGCATCCATCGAGGCGAACGCTCCCCAAAGTCTGTTCGTCCAGTCCCTGGCTTCAGCCGGATTTGTGGTGGTCGCCAGCGAATACCGTAACTTGGCGTGCTGGGGAAACGAGCAGTGCGCGGAGGACGTCGCCAACGTCCAAACTCTATGGCGTTCCCAGTTGAACCTATGGCCGAGGCCGTTTGTGGTTGGAGAGAGCATGGGCGGCATTGTGACGTGGGATGCGATCTCGCACGGCACACTCAATCCGCTGGCCGTCGTGGGGATCTACCCCGTATGTAATCTGGCCGCCATGTACGCCAATAGTGGATTCGCTCCTACCATTCAGACCGCTTATGACTTCACTTCGCAAGCGGGGTACGCCGCGGCGACCAGGGGATTCGACCCCATCCTCATCTCGCCCGTGACCTTCACCGGCTTTCCGATTGTGATGTGGTCCTCTTACTCCGACCAGGTCGTCATACGGTCCCAGAACGAGGACCCTTTCGCCGAAGCGATCAACGGTGCGGGTGGCAGCGTGATCCTCCACACCTCGGCCGGAAACCACGGGGATCCAAGCAACTTCGATGCTCCCGCTGTGATCTCCTTCTTCTCGTCAGTGCATCCCTAGTCAGGTGGCCTGCGCAGGAAAGCAGCCATCTGAGAACTAACGAAAAATCGACAGCGCCTCGCGAAGGGACTCGAGCTTGTACCTGGATTCGGGGTTCTTCCGCAAGCGCTGCAGGCACGCTAGCAGGAATGCAATGACGGACCCTGTCAGCAGGCCCAGCAAAGTTCCGCCCAGCACGATCAACGTTCGCTGAGGAGAGGACTTCCGATCGGGAGGCACGGCCGCGTCCACTACCTGAATGACGGCACCCTCTTTTGCCTCGTCCAGCTTGGCGGTCTCGAATTGCCGCGCGATGATTGTGAAGATGGTTTCGTAATACTTGACATCGCGCAGCTTGCGCACGTACTCCAGGCCTGCTTCCGGAACCCTGCCCTTGGGGATGATGAAGTTTTCGCTGGAACTGTCTTCCGATCCACCCAGTTTGGCCAATTGCTCGCGCATCGCCTCTAACTGATTCCGCGCCTGAACCAGGTCAGCGTTCTGATCTGCCGCGAACGTCTCCAGCGCATGAATCTGGACCTCCTTTGCGCTGATCTGGGCGCGCAGAACGGCTGCTGCTTCAATCAAGGCTCGCGACTGGCTGTCCAACTGGATGAACCCGGTCTGTTGCTCAGTGCGCTTCATCGCCTCTTCAGCATTCGCCAGATTGTCCTTGGCTTGTTCAAGTTGATGCTCGAAAAACAGTCGGCGCTGAGAAGCCTCCGTGATGGCGAGATGTTCGGAGAGTCTCCGATACTGCTCAACGTAACCATTTGCCATCGCGGCAGCGCGTTTCGGATCACGATCCAATACAGAAATGTGAATCAAACCATCCTTGCCGGAACCGTCAATCTTGGATACCTCTTCGAGAGCTCTCCGGGCGTCTGAAGGATGTTTTGCACGATATTGCTGCATCAGTCCGAACTGCTGAATCATGGCGTCCTCAACGGTTCGGCTCTTGAGCATCGCCACATACATATCGTTCGGATTTTTCAAGCCGACAGCTGAGCTTGCGATAGCAGCCATTCCTCCGAGATTGGAGAGTTGCGAGGTGAGCATGGAAGCCATCGAAGTGTTTTGTTGCGGGGGCAGGATCGTCGAGCTCGCCGTGTACTTGGGAGGAAGCAACAGCGCAATGAGGAGCGACACTACGAAAAACGCCGCAGTGACCTGCAGGATGAGGCGCTTGCCCACCGCCAAATCCACCAGGATGTCGACAAACGTTCGTTCCCCTGGTTGCGGGTTTGTCGGGCCTGAGACCGTATCGAATTGTTTGTGCTGCTGGGGAATGGAAGCGCGCGTGACCATACCTACAAATGGATTTAGATGCCGCTTTCGTGCTGTTGCCACTTATCCAAAAAAGAGAGCGACGACTCCTTTGTCCATCGACGTTCTGCCATACCGAAACCCTGAGAGCCGGCAGCTGCCCCTTGAAACATTTCAAGGCACTTGGTGCCGCTTAATCCCGCATAGTGGGAAAGCGCCCCCCCCTTCCCTCCCTATGTCAACATCGAAGTCTTGCCCCACCCCGAAGTTGCGGACCGGCTCCCAGCGAACCCGCGGTAACGAAGCCGCTGTAAATTGATCCGCGCGTTCGACCTCAAGCCCGTGACAACGAACCCTCGTGCGCGGGTGCCGGATGCTTCGAGGCCCAGTCAAGAATCGAGTTGCAAACAAACCGCACCTGTTCCTCCTCAAGCTCCGGATAAACCGGAAGAGCAACAACTTCGAGCGCGGCGCGTTCTGATTCAGGCAGATCGCCCTCTTTATATCCCAGGCTTCTGAAGCATTCCTGCAAGTGCAGCGGAACCGGGTAATAGATCTCGGTGCCGATCTGTTGCTCTTGCAGGTGCGCGATGAGGTCGTTACGCCCCTGTACCCGGATCACGTACTGGTTGTAGATACTCACCGTATCCGGACTGATCCACGGAATGCCGATCGGACTGCCGCCAAACGCCTGGTCGTAGACCGCTGCGTTGCGCCGGCGCGCCTCCGACCATGCCTCCAGATGCGGAAGTTTTACCAGGAGAATGGCCGCCTGGATTGGATCCAGCCGGAAATTGCCCCCGATTACGTGGTGGTGATATTTCGGCTTTGCGCCGTGGTTGCGCATCACCATCAGCCGCTCGTACAAGTCGGCGTCGTTGGTTACAAGCATGCCGCCGTCGCCCGCGCCGCCAAGGTTCTTTGTCGGATAGAAGCTGAAGCAGCCCACGTGGCCGATGCTTCCCGCCATCAGGCCCTTGTAGGTCGCGGAGATGGCCTGCGCGGCATCCTCAATCACGTGAAGATTGTGTCGCCGCGCGATCTCCATGATCGGGTCCATGTCGCACATCTGCCCGAACAGGTGAACCGGGATGATGGCCTTGGTGCGAGGCGTAATGGCCTTCTCGATCTTCTGAGGATCCATGTTGTACGTGCGGGAATCGATGTCGACAAAAACAGGAGTTGCTCCCACGCGCGAGACGCACCCCGCGGTTGCAAAAAAGGTAAACGCCGGCGTGATCACCTCATCGCCCGCACCGATCCCGAGCGCCATCAATGCTGCCAGCAGCGCGTCGGTACCGCTCGAAACGCCCACGCCAAAACGGCAGTTGGAGAGCGAGGCGACCCGCTGCTCCAATTCCTCAACCTTTGGGCCGAGGATGCACACTTGCGATTCAAGAACGTCGCTCACCGCGGCGAGGATTTCTTTCCGGAGACCACCGTACTGCGCCTTCAGATCGAGAAGAGGAACTTTCATGAAACGGACTCCTGGTCCGTGGATGAGGCATTTCGTCCAGCGCAGTGCAAGCCTCGCGCTGGGCGTTGCTCTCTATTGCGAGGCCAGAGCTTCCAACTGGCTCCGCGTCGATTTGTAGGTGAGATGTATCCCCTCGGCGAGGCCTGTGCGAGCCTTCCAACCCAGGGCAGCGATGCGGCTCACATCCAGCAGCTTCCGCGGCGTGCCGTCGGGCTTGGTTGCGTCGAACACCAGCTTCCCATCAAATTCAAGAACATCGGAAATCAGCCTGGCCAGTTCGCGAATGGTCAAATCTTCGCCCGTGCCCACGTTCACCAGAGGTGGCGTGTCGGCAGTCAACAATCCTGAAAACTTGTCGTCGGAAAGATTCATCAGGAACAGGCAGGCTTCGGCCAGATCGTCGCTGTAAAGGAACTCCCGCTTTGGCGTTCCCGTACCCCAAATCTCAAGTTGATGCGAGCCCGATATCTTCGCCTGCACTACTTTGCGAATGAGCGCCGGCAGAACATGAGAGTTCGCCAGGTCGAAATTGTCGCCCGGGCCATAAATGTTGGTAGGCATGGCGGAGAGAAATTGCGTTCCGTACTGCCGGTTATACGACCAGCACATCTCCACGCCTGCGATCTTCGCCAGCGCGTAAGGGCGGTTCGTGGGCTCCAGCGGGCCGGTCAGCAGGTAATCCTCTTTGATCGGCTGCGGGCAAAGCTTGGGGTAGATGCAGCTCGATCCCAGAAACAAGAGACGCTTCACGCCATAACGATAACTGGCGTCGATCACATGGCTCTCAATGGCGAGATTTTCGCGAATGAAGTCCGCCGGATACGTGTCGTTGGCGAGGATGCCGCCCACTTTCGCGGCCGCGAGAAACACATAATCCGGGCGCTCGGTCGCAAAGAATCGGTCAACCTCGTCTGCCTTCGTCAGGTCTAACTCGGCATGCGTCCGCAACAGCAGGTTGTCGAACCCGCCGTTTGAGAGAGCGCGCGCGATTGCGCTTCCCACCAGGCCCCGGTGTCCCGCCAAATAAATGCGACTCTTTGAATGCATTCGCCTTCCGCCGCTCAAATCCAAGCCCTCGCGCCAGTCACGTCGCGCTTGGCGGTGAATTGGCGCCCGATCGAGATCGAGCGGATCTGACTTTACATCGAGTATAAACTGCGGATCGCGAAGCTGCGCCGCGGAGAAATCATCGCCCTCCGGTGCTCGCCGACGCGGGAGTGCTCAACGCAGGGCCCGCGGCAGTTCTGCGGTCGCCATATCAAACGTTGAAAAGCGTTTGTGCTGGCCGGTGATCTCCGAGCGCAATTCGTGCCACAACTCATTCGGGATCTTCAGGAACATCTCCACCACCGCGGGGTCGAACTGCGATCCCGAGCAGCGCAGAATCTCTTCGCGAGCCGCATCGAAACTGCGCGCCCTCCGGTAGGGCCGGTCGCTGGTAATCGCATCGAGGGTGTCAGCGACAGCAAAGATTCGCGCACCAATCGGAATTTCGGCTCCGCGCAGATGATTGGGATATCCGCTGCCGTCGAAATGCTCCTGGTGCGAGTAGACGATCTCTGAGGCATCGCTCAAAAATGGAATCTTGCGCAAAATGTTGTAGCCGCGCGAGCAGTGTTCGCGCATAATCTCCTGCTCGTCCTTGCTGAGGGGGCCGGGTTTGCGCAGGATCTGGTCGGGGATTGCCATCTTGCCGATGTCGTGCAGGAATGCCCCGCGCGCAATCACTTTGATCTCCGAGGGCTTGAGCCCCATGGCGCGCGCCAGGGCGATGGTGTAGGCCGTCACCCGCTTGGAGTGGCCCTCGGTCTCCGAGTCCTTCAAATCCAGTGCGTCGCCCAGCGCCTCGAGCGTTACATCGTACGAGTGCTCCAGCTCCGCCATCGCCTGGCGCAGCATCTCGGTCCGCGCCTGCACCACCTGCTCCAGGTTCTGCTTGTAATTCTGGCTCTCCTCCATCGCCTGGCGATGTTCCAGCGCCCGAACCACCGTCCCCACCAGGTGCTCGCGCTCGAAGGGCTTCAGAAGGTAGTCGTATGCGCCCCGCCGCATCGAATCGATGGCCACGCTGATGTCGTGGATGGCCGTTACCATCACCACGGGTAAGTGCGGGTCGCTGTCGTGAATCTGCTCCAGCAGAGCGATCCCGTTGCCGTCCTGCATCACGATGTCGGTCAGAACCAGGTCGTAGGTGTTCTCTTCCATCAGGCCCATGGCTTCGTGGCCGCTGGCGGCCAACTGCACCTCGTAGCCCTGGCGCTCGAGTGTGGCCCCCATCATGGATCGCACGTGGCTCTCGTCGTCCACAACCAGGATCCGCGCCGCTCTGTGTGGTCGAACCAAACCACGTCCTCCAGCGTTCATGGCCCCGCCGATCGCAACCTTTCGCAATCCCGATCCTGCTGCTTCCCAACTCAAAGCAAATTCTCCAAATCGCAATTAAGCAATCCCACGGCGCGCACCGTCTACTTTCCTCGCGGTGCTTTGAGATTTCGGGTGCACAGGAGATAGATCGACCCGCACGGTCAAGGTCTTCAAAACCCGTCGGATCATCCCCTTGTAATCAAGTAACTCGTGCATCTCCGGTTTTTGGCATATGGGGTAAAACTGCAGCGTCAGAATCTACGGGTTGGCTGCTGACAATACGCACCTCTCTATCCCGTATCTCTGTTTATGAATAACTTGGGTGCAACCACAAACGTACCACTTTTCTGAGGAAAGCCGACACCTTAAGTATTTGAATTCCGAGGTCCCAGGTAACACTTAATGGGTACGAACAGGGGATTTCCCTGGTCCCGCGCAAAACGCCGCTTGTTCGGCGCAGTTCTTTGCTTTGCTTCAACTTACAGCTGCTCCCGTTTCCGTGCCCGCCGCGCTGCCGCCCAACCCTCCTTGGTAATCTGCCGTGCCCGGCCCACCGCCAGCGCGCCCTCCGGTACGTCCCGTGTGATGCAGGATCCCGCGCCCACGTACGACCCGTCCCCGAGAGCAACCGGCGCCACCAGGGTAGAGTCGCTGCCCACGAAGACTCCCTTGCCGATCGTGGTTTGGTGCTTGCTTACTCCGTCGTAATTGCAGGTAATCACGCCCGCCCCAATGTTCGAGCCCTCGCCCACCGTGGAATCCCCCAGGTACGCGAGATGGTTGGCCTTCGCTCCCTTGCCGAGCCGGGCCTTCTTGGTCTCCACAAAGTTCCCCACATGCGCGTCTTCGCCAATCTCGCTCCCAGGCCGCAGGTGCGAGAACGGCCCGATCTTCGCCCCCGCCTCGACTACGCTGTCCGAGAGAATGCAACTCTGCCGCAGTAGGATGTTGTCGCCGAGGGTACAGTTCTCCACCACCGTAAACGACCGGATCCGGCAACCCGCGCCCACCCGCGTCTGGCCCAGCAACTGCACGTATGGCTCGATCACCGTCCCCGCCGCCACTTCCACCTCGGCATCAATCACGCAGGTGTCCGGCCGGAAGATCGTCACCCCCGCCTCCATCAACCGCCGCGCCTTCGCAGACTTCTCCTCCGCGTCTGCAGCTACCATGGCGGCGATGCTCCCCGCCTGCCGCCCCGGGTCCGCCTTGGCTTCCGCATGCTGCTTTTGATCGGTCACGGCTGGTTCTCCCCGCCCTGCGGTCCGCCCGTGGGCGCGCCCGGAATCGAAATGTCCACCGGGTGTATCGGGCCCAGTTTCAATTCGTCGAGCGGCGGCTTGATCTCCGACGCGTTGCCCACCACCAGCACCGCCAGCTGTTCGGTGTGAATATACTTCTTCGCAGCCGCCGTCAGATCGGCCAGCGTCACTTTCTTGATCCCCGCTTCGTAGGTCTCCAGAAAATCCGGCGGGTATCCGAAGAACTCCAGCCGAACCCGCTCGCTCAACACCTTGCCCTTGGTGTCGTAGTGGAACAGGAACGAGTTCAGAATGTCGTCCTTGGCGCGCTTGAGTTCTTCCTCCGTGAAGGGCGTCTTGTCCAGTCCCCCAATCACATCCAAAGCAGCCTGAGTCGCCTTCACGGTGGTTGCGCTTTGCGTCATCACCTCCACATCGAAGGGCGCGGGATGATCGTAAGCAGCCCCCAGTCCTCCGCCCACCGAATAGGCCAGGCCCAGCTTCGTCCGCACCGTCTGGAATAGCCTGCTGGCGAATCCTCCGCCGAGAATGTCGTTCATCACTTCGATCGTCGGTACATCGGGATTGTGCCGCGTCGTCCCCAGTCCCACAATCTGCACGTTCGACTGGTTCACATCTTCCTTGTTGATGAAGTAGAGTGCCTGCTTCGGTGCGTGAAACTCATCGTGACGCTCCGGCCTCTGCTTCACCGGCGGCAGCCCCTCAAACGCCGCCCGCAGCTTCGCCTCCATGGCCGCGCTGTCGAAATCCCCGCCCACCGACACAATCAGCTTGTAGTTCAGCGTGCGGTCGTGCCACGCCTGCAGATCCGCCAGCGTAATGCCGCGAATGGTGGCTAGCTCCGGCTGCCGCGCATAAGGGCTGTCCGCGCCGTAAACCAGCTTGGCTGCCTCGCGCCCCGCGATCTCCGCCTCATCGTCATTGCGGCGTACTATGCTCGTGGCTTCCTGCTGCTTGGCCAGTTGCAGCTTCTGCCCGTCCAGCTTGGGATGGAACAGCAACTCCAGCGCCATCGCCAGAACCTGGTCGGCGTCCCCCTTCAGCGAGTCCCACGACACCGCCGTCGACTCTTCCCCGCCACTCGATTCAATATGCGCAGCCTTCGCCTCCAGCGCATCATCCATCGCGTCGCCTGACATCTTCGCCGTACCGCTGGTGCGCCACGTCTGCCCGTACAAGTCCACCAACCCTGTCTTGCCCTTGTCTTCGTCGCGCGCGCCCCCCGGGATCAGCACCGACCCCGACACAAACGGCAACTCGTGATCCTCCTGCAGAAAGATCACAATCCCATTCTTCAGCTCGATCCGCTTCGGTTGCTGCGGCTTGAAGTCCGGCAACGGCGGTATCGGAATCTTGTCCCACGGCTTGCTTTCCTGCGCCCCCGCGCCCCAGGGCATCAGCCCAAAACCCAGCAAAATTCCCGCAGCCAATCGCTTCATTGTGCGCCCGCCTTTCCGCCCGCGATCGGCGCCGCCGCCTGGCCCGCTGTCTCCGTCCACGCCTCCGTCCGGTTGCCTTCCACAAACACCTTGTTCGCTACCCGCCGGATATCCGCCTTGCTCACCTTGTCCACCCTGTCCAGTTGCTTGAACAACTCCCGCCAGTCGCCATAGCGCGTCTGGTACTCGGCCAGCGCATCCGCCAGCCCCTGGTTGTCGGCCAGCCCGCGCAGCAAATCGGCCCGCGCCCGCGTCTTGAACATCGCCAGCTCGTCATCCGAAACATCGCTGTTCTTCAGCTTGTCGATCTCCTTGTGAATCGCGTTGGCCATCTCCTCCGGCGTATGCCCCGGCAGCGGTACCGCCCCAAACAGAAACAGGCTGGGAAACTTGTCTCCCGGATAGGGGCTCTCGCCCACCGCCACCGCCGCAATCTGCTGGTCGCGCACCAGGCTCCGGTAGAGCCGCGATACCCGCCCATTTGAAAAAATGTCGCCGATCGCGTCATACACCGCGTCGTCGGGATCCTTGTAATCCCCGCGGTGATAGCCCTCAATGTAAATCGGCTGCGAAGGATCGCGGATAATCACCTTCTTCTCCGCAAACTGCTTCGGTTCCACCGTCGTCATCCGCAGCGGCTTGGGCCCGCCCGGCACCTTGCTGAAATACTTCTCCAGCATCGGCATCGCCTCCGCCGCCTTCACATCCCCCACCACCGCAACCACGATGTTCGAACCCACGTAATACGCCTTGTGAAAGTCCATGGCCTCTGTGGCGGTGATCTGGCTCAACTCGCTCGGCCATCCAATGTTGCTTCGCCCGTATGGATGCGCCACGTACGCCGTCGCTACAAACTGCTCGAACAGCCGCCCCTCCGGGTTGGAGTCGGTGCGCATCCGCCGCTCCTCCATCACCACGTCGCGTTCCTTGTAGAACTCCCGCGGCACCACGTCCGCCAGCCGGCCGCTCTCCAGCCATGCCCACAGCTCCAGCCGGTTCTCCGGCATCTGCCAGAAAAACTGCGTCTCGTCCAAACCCGTCCCGGCGTTGAGATCATGCGCCCCGTTGCGCTCCGCAATCTCGGTAAACTGGTTCGGCACCACATACTTCTCCGCCTCCGCCTGCGCCTCATCGAACTTCGACTTCAGCAGCGCCAGCTTCTGCTTGTCCGCGCCATTTGGATTCCGGAACTCCTCCTCGTAGGCGTTGTTGGCTTCTTCCACCTTCTCCAGCGCCGCCTTCTCGGCCGGCCAGTTCGTGGTGCCAATCTCCGTCGTCCCCTTGAAAGCCAGGTGCTCGAACATGTGCGCCAGCCCGCTCTCGCCCATCGGATCGTTCACGTCTCCCGCGTCCACAAACGTCGTGTAGGCGAACACCGGCGCCTCCGGCCGCTCGCAGATCAGGATCGTCAACCCGTTGGGCAGCACCTTGGTCGTGATCCTCTGCTCAAAGCTCTTCAAGTCCTGCGCCCCCACCACTCCTGTCAGCAGCACCGCGCTCGTTGTCAACCAGAAACACTTCAAGCAAGCTCTCAGTCGCATCAACGCTCCCTGTGTAGCCAGAAGCTCGCTCCCGGCCTTACACACTCCAAGCTATCGCAAAACCCCATTGCCCCGCTGTCTCTGTGACGAGCCGCACCGCTGACTCGCCTGGCCGGCGATCCGGTCCCCTCAATCATGATTTGTCTTCCTGAGGGACCGGAGCGCAGCGCCACGGAGCCGAAGGACCTGCAGTTGTTCTTGTTTTTGTTCTCTTCCAATTCACGCACCAACAGCGGGTGCCCCGGGTCCCTGGTTTTGGGACCCGGGATATCTCGAACCCGAACATTGCAATCCGCGACCTGCAATCACGCAAAGCATCTACCATGTCACCGATGCCCGACCTTCACACCGAGCGCCTCCTTCTCCTCCGCTGGCGCAAATCCGACTGCGGACCCTTCGCCCGCCTCAACGCCGACCCGCGTGTCATGGAGTACTTTCCGGCTACCCTCACTCCCGCGGAAAGCGATGCCATGATCGGGCTCATCGACGCCCATTTCGACCGCTACGGCTTCGGTCTCTGGGCGCTGGAACTCCGCGACACCGGCGAATTCATCGGCTTCACCGGCCTCAACGTCCCAAACTTCGACGCGCCCTTCACGCCCTGCGTCGAAATCGGCTGGCGTCTCGCCTACGACCACTGGGGTAAGGGCCTGGCCACCGAAGCCGCCCGCTCCGTCCTCCATCACGCCTTCACCACACTCGGCCTGAAAGAGGTGGTCTCCTTCACCGCCGCCATTAACCACCGCTCGCGTCGTGTCATGGAGAAGCTGGGCATGACCCGCAACCCCTCCGACGACTTCGATCACCCCAAGCTTCCCGCCGGCCACCCCCTGCTCCGTCACGTCCTGTACAGGTCGAGAGCCAGTAGCCAGTAGCCAGTAGCCTGTAGCCAGTAGCTCGTAGCTCTAGCGAGCCAGTAGCCAGTAGCTCTTAGCGAGCCGTAGCCAGTAGCTCGTAGCCCGCACGCCGAAGCTACCGGCTACAAGCAACAAGCCACGGGCTGTGCACCGCTCACTCCCCACTGTCTACTGTCCACTGTTCACTGCCCACTGCCCACTGTTCACTGCCCCCTGCCCCCTGCTATCCTCCCTTCACATCGCGCGATCATCCCCGCGCAACAGAGGACCGCATGACCACCCTCGCACCGGCCTCATCCCCCAGTCTCAATCTCGCCGCCCAGCCTCTCCTCATCCGCCGCGCCGCCGTACTCGGAGCCGGCACCATGGGCTCCCGCATCGCCGCGCACCTCGCCAACGCCGGCATCCCGGTTCTCCTGCTCGATATGCCTTCAGAAAAAACAGCGGAGCTGCCCCAAGGCGCGACCCCGCGAAGCAAGCTGGCCATCGCCGGCCTGGAAGCCCTCGCGAAATCAAAACCCGCCGCCTTCTACGATCCCGCCTACGCCGCCCGCATCACCCCCGGCAACTTCGACGACGACCTCCCCAAGCTCGCCGCCTGCGACTGGGTCATCGAAGCCGTCGCTGAAAACCTGGCCATCAAGCACTCTCTGCTCGCCCGCGTTGCCCCGCACCTCGGCGCCAATACGCTGCTCACCACCAACACCTCCGGCCTGCCGATCGCCCAGGTCGCGGCCGCACTCCCCCAACAGGCCAGGAAAAAGTTCTTCGGGACGCACTTCTTCAATCCGCCGCGCTACATGCAATTGCTTGAAATCATTCCCACGCCGGAGTCCGACCCCGCGCTCCTCAGTGCCTTCGCGGCTTTTGGCGACCGCCTCCTCGGCAAGCAGATCGTGCTCGCCAACGACACGCCCAACTTCATCGCCAACCGCATCGGCGTCTCCGTCATGTTCACCGCCGCTACCTTGATGCTGCAGCAGGGCCTCACCATCGAAGAAGCCGACACCCTCACCGGCCAGGCCATTGGCTGGCCGCGCACCGGCACTTTCCGTCTCGCCGACATGGTCGGCATCGACATCCTCGCCCACGTCGCCGCCAACTTCCCCGCCGGCGCGGCAGGTGCCGGAATGGCAGGTGCTGGCTTTAGCCCGCACGTTGAATCCAAAGAAGATGGGGCTGGTAGGGCTGGGCTTCAGCCCAGCCATTTATCCCCGGAGACAAGCTTCTCCTCCATCCTCCAGGAAATCGTCAAACGCGGCTGGCTCGGCGACAAAGCCGGCCAGGGCTTCTACAAAAAGGTCCGCACCCCCGACGGCAAAGAAGAACGTTTCGTCCTCGACTTGAAAACCGGGGCCCCCGACGACGGGTCTTTGTCGGCGGGGTGGAAAACCCTCGAATACCGCCCTCGGCCAAGCCGTCGCTGCCCTCCGTCGACATGGCCAAAAACGCCGCCACGCTCAAGGAGCGTCTCCGCCTGCTCCTCGCCAACGACCCCGCCAAGGACAAGGCCGCGCGCTTCCTCTGGCCGCTCCTCGGCACGCTCTGGAACTTCGCCGCCGACCGCATCGGCGAAGCCGCCAACGACGCACCTTCCATCGACCGCGCCATGCGCGCCGGCTTCAACTGGGAACTCGGTCCCTTCGAAATGTGGGACGCGGCCGGCGTGCGCGAATCGGTAGCCCGCCTCAAGGCGATGAACATCCCCATCAGCCCCGCCGTC
Source organism: uncultured Acidobacteriota bacterium (assembly GCA_963744185.1). Lineage (GTDB taxonomy): Bacteria > Acidobacteriota > Terriglobia > Terriglobales > Acidobacteriaceae > Telmatobacter. The sequence continues at coordinate 261,570 of CAVUSR010000012.1, forward strand.
GAGTCGCTTCTCCGCACCGTGCCCGAGTCTGCGCCGGTTACCTGGTACTCGCCCGACGGCCCGCACTGCTACAACCCTGTCACCGGCGCCTGCGAACTCATCCCCACCCAGCCCGGTCATGCCCGCATCGCCGACTATCGACGCGGCACGCGTCCGGCTCACTCCAACATCGTCCGCGGCAACTCCGGCGCCTCGCTCATCGACATCGGCGACGGCATCGGTTGCATCGAGCTTCACTCCCTCAAGAACGCCATCGGCGGCGACGTCGTGGCCCTCGTCGCCTCGGTCCTCAAGCAAGACTCCGACGCCGTCCGCGACTTCTCCGGCTTCGTCATCTCCGGCGACCGCGAACATTTCAGCGTCGGCGCCAACCTCATGCAACTCCTGCTCGCCGCGCAGGAAGGGGATTGGGACGAGGTCGACGGCGCTATCCGCCAGTTCCAGCAGATGACCGCGGCCATCAAGTTTTGCCCTCGGCCCGTCGTCGTCGCGCCCTTCGGCATGACCTTCGGCGGCGGTGCCGAAATGTGCCTCCACGCCGCGCGCCGCCAGCCCCACGCCGAAACCTACATCGGGTTGGTCGAAGCCGGAGTCGGCCTCATTCCCGGCGGCGGCGGGACCAAGGAAATGCTGCTTCGCGCCATCGACGCCGCCATTGCTGTCGCGCCGCCTGATCCGAAGGACCCGCCCTCTCGCTTCGCCCAGTCCGCCGAGATGCAGGATGCGGTCAAGCGCACCCTGGAAACCATCGCCATGGCCAAGGTGTCCAGCTCCGCCGCCGAAGCCCGCACCCTCGGCCTGCTCTCGCCTTCCGACCGCATCACCCTCAATCGCGAGCGCCTGCTGCTCGACGCCAAGTCCCAGGTCCAGTCCCTCATCGAATCGGGTTACGCCGCCCCCGTCCCGCGCTCCCAGATCGCCGCCCCCGGCATCGCCTCGCTTGCCATGCTCGAAACCGGAATCTACATGATGGGCGAAGCGGGCTTTGCCAGCGAGCACGACCAGAAGGTAGCCCGCTGGGTCGCCTACATCCTCTGCGGTGGCCGCGTGACAGCCGGCTCGATCATCACCGAGCAGTACCTGCTCGACCTGGAGCGCGAAGCGTTCTTGAGCCTCTGCGGTGAGCGCAAAACCCAGGAAAGAATCGCCCACACCCTCAAAACCGGCAAACCCCTCCGTAATTGACATACGTACGTACGTATGAGACGATCGGCGTTGGAGGTTGTTGCATGTATCACGATCCGAGCACCGTTCTCTCCCCTAAAGATCGAGTTAAGGCAGTTGACGTTGTCTTTGATCTGGGGCCCGTCGATGGCAGCTGGTCAGTCGCCGAGATCGACTGGGAAGATTCGACGGCAGTCGGAATTCGCTACAACGGAGACTCCACCAGCACCAAGGGATCGCCTCAGGCGCGCGGAAATCCAGCGTGGTTTATCGTTCCCAAGGAATTGGAATCCGCGGTCCTCACAGCTGCCAAAGAGATCAGCCAGGCAAAGCGTGCATCCTTAGCCGAGGGCTACCGGATGATGGCGGCTGATCGCGAGCGGGAAGCCGAAGCCGATGAATGGATCGAAGGGTTAGTCGGCGATGGATATTAACCGAGGCGACGTCTATTGGGTCAATTTCGACCCGAGCCTCGGTGGCGAAATCCGTAAGACCCGGCCTGCTGTCGTGATCTCTAATAATGCTGCCAACGCTGCACTGAACCGCGTCCAGGTCATGCCAGTCACTTCGAAGACGGACCGTCTTTATCCTGGGGAAGCACTTATTGATCTAAATGGCGAAAAACGCAAGGCGATGGCCGACCAGCTGACGACAGTGAGCAAGCTCAGGCTTGGAAACAGAATCGGTTCGGTTGACCAGGCGGATATGGAGCGGATCGACTCGGCAATCGTGCTCCAGCTCGCACTGAAACCATAGCGTGACAATCAACCCTTCGCGAATGTTCACCCGTCACGCATCGCATCCACAGGCCGGCGCTACAATGCTCCCGACCCATGTTCCTGACCGGCCGCAGACCGTGCCTCCTCGTGCTCGCACTCGCGGTCGCGTCGGCAACATCCGCCCAAGATCCCCTCATAACCGACGGTCACATCGATCAGGATGGCCGCTCCGTTGCTTACGAAGTCCGCCATCTCCCCGTAAGCTCCTACCCCAACCTCCCCCTCGACGTTGCCGGCCAGCTCACCGACCGCGGCTGCCTCATCCCCCAGACCTACGAAGCCCGGCGCCCTGAGAACGTCGTCCACGCCAGCCTGCAGCGCCCGGGCTCTTCGGACTGGGCGGTCCTGTGCTCCGCCCAGGGCGCTGTCTCGCTCATGATCTTTTTCGGCAGCGCCCCCGGCCAGCCGCTCACTCTCGCCACCGCGCCCGAAACGCAACGGCTGCAACCCCACTTCGGCACCAGCGTTCTCGGCTTCAATTGGGGCATCGACCCCGCCACCCCCGACGCCATCCGCCAGGCCCAGATCGGACTTTGGCCACGCCCGGCGCGCCTCGACCACGACGCCCTCTCCGACTCCCAGGTCGACCGGAAGACCATCTACCACTTCTACGTCCAGGGCGCGTGGCGCGTCCTCGACATGCCCGAAGAGTAGCCGGGTTGACGTCCGCAACCTCCGACATCTAACAATGAGCCAGCAGCGGCGGTGCAGTTCTGACCACTGACCACTGACCACTGCCTTTAGGAGCATCCCATGCCCGAAGCCGTCCTCGTCAGCTCCGTCCGCACCCCCGTCGGCCGCGCCCCCAAAGGCACCCTCGCCACCACCCGCCCCGACGACCTGGCGGCCACGGCCATCAATGGAGCCCTGGAGCGGGTTCCGAGCCTCGACAAGGCTGAGATCGAGGACGTGATTTTGGGCTGCGCGCAGCCCGAGGGCGAGGCCGGCTTCAACATGGCCCGCTTTGCCGCTCTCCGCGCCGGCCTGCCCATCGAAGTGCCGGGACTCACCGTGAACCGCCTCTGCTCCTCCGGCCTCGAGGCCATCGCGCAGGCAGACATGCGGATTCGTTCCGGCGGCAACAAGGTCGTGATCGCTGGCGGCGCCGAGTCCATGAGCATGATTCCGATGGGCGGCAACAAGCCCAGCCCCAACCCCTGGCTGGCCGAGAACTACCCCGCCTCGCTGCTTACCATGGGCCTGACAGCCGAGCGGGTCGCGCGCCACTACAACATCAGGCGGGACGACCAGGACGCCTTCGCCCTGGCCAGCCACCGCAAGGCCACCGCCGCGCAATCCGCCGGCCGTTTCACGGAGGAGATCGTCCCTGTTTCCGTCAGCAACGCGGTCCCCGGCGCCAAAGCCGGCAAGCCCACGGTGACGGAGTCAGTTTTTTCCGCCGACGAGGGACCGCGCGCCGATACTTCTGCTGACGCCCTGGCCAAGCTGAAGCCCGTTTTCCACGCCAACGGCACCGTCACCGCCGGCAACTCGTCGCAAACCTCCGACGGCGCCGCCGCCACCGTTTTGATGGAGGCGGGACGCGCCCGCGAACTGGGGATTCAGCCGATGGCGCGGCTGGTGGCCTACGCCGCCACCGGCTGTCTGCCGGAGGAGATGGGCATCGGTCCGATTCACGCCATTCCCAAGGCGCTCAAGCTGGCCGGATTGACGCTGGCCGACATCGACCTGATCGAGCTGAACGAGGCTTTCGCGGCCCAGGCGCTGGCGGTTTTGCGGACGCTGGGTATCGATCCGGAGAAGGTGAATGTGAACGGCGGCGCCATCGCGCTGGGACACCCCCTGGGCTGCACCGGCGCCAAGCTTACGGCCACCCTGCTGAGTGAAATGCATCGGCGGCAGGTGCGGTACGGCATGGTGACGATGTGCGTAGGGGGCGGCATGGGCGCGGCCGGAATCTTTGAAAGATTGCACTGACTTTGGTGAAAAAGGCGCTTCCGCACCCAAAATAAAAAATAGTGATCTTGATTGGATTCTTGTGGTTGCGGGCCAAAAAGGGGGGAATTTGTGCTGACCGTGATTTGGATCACAAACGTGAAAAGTGAAGAGTGAAAAGTGAAGAGTGAAAAGTGAACAGGGCGAAAGCAAAGTGAATGGTGGATGAGTGAAGAAGTGAAAAAGTGAAGAAGTGAAAAAGTGAAAAAGAGACAGGGAATAGGAATAGGGATAGAAAGACCCTGCCGAATCGAGTTTGCGCGGTGCTTCCATCACCCTGCTCCTGACGTGCTGCTGAAATGGAAAAAGCCCGCCGGTTGGCGGGCTTTTTGTTCGACTATTTCAAGTATGGCAGGTTCGAATAATTAATACTCAATTTTGGGAAATTTATTTTCGCTTTAAATTCAAGAATTTGCGAACGTTTTCCACAGGCACCCCTCTTGACAACTTTTGGAGAGCAATCCAATTTTCCGGAGCCGGCGTTGAGCTGGACTGTTCTTGCGGGTTCGCCCAGCGTGAACCCTCTCGTGAAAACTGTGGCGGACATGCCGAAGCTTCGCCCGACATGCAGCCCAGGTGGCGGTCGCATGCGTGGAGGGGCTGAAGCACTGACTTACCCACAGGCCGGTTGAGGTTCGTAGTATCCACGTCTCAGTATCGAGACCTGGGCACCCTGGAATCCTGCTGCGAGGAGGAAAGGGCAAAGAGATTGGGCGGTACGCGGCTAGCTTGGCTTGCGCCCACCGGTTGGCATATCGACTGAAACGTTTCTATGCGTTGTCGCACTACCCAGGTGTAGTCACACCAACGGGGAGGACAACACCATGGCATTCGTACAGCCAAATCTGTGGGTGCTTTCGGGCGGCGGGATTCATGTTCGATACTCCTCCGCCACCAACCATTTCCATTATCACGACTCTTTCCGCAACGAGACGTTTTCCGGTGCGCAGATTCGCTCTGTGGTTGTGCCCGACCTGGGCACGCTGGTGAGCGTCACAATCTTTCTGACGGTAGATAGCGGTTCCTCGACTTTCACGGTGATTTTGCCGACCACGAATCTCGATGGCGGAGTGCCTCACGCTTCGGCACACGTGTCGACGGATGGCATCACCACGGCGCACCACTTTGCGATTCCGATTTCGTTGCTGCACGGCCAGGTGGAGTTTTACACGGTAACGCCGCTGACCGGTACTGCTTTCAAGGTCTAGACGTCGACAAAACATTGCCTTGGTTGGCTCGATGACACGAAAAGCCCCCGGTTTTCCGGGGGCTTTGGTTTTCGTGACGCCGCACGGGTGACGGCTAGTTGATGGTGACGGCCAGAGCCGACGAGGCCGAGGCGCCGGGGTTGGTGGCGACCAACGAGGCGGTTCCCGTGGAAGTGAGGTCAGACGCGGGGATCGCGACGGTGACATGCGAGGGATCGACGATCGTGGTGGTGCGGTAGGCTCCGTTCCAGCTGACTGCGACTCCGGGCAGGAAGTTTGAGCCCGTCAGCGTGAGCAGGAGGTTTCCTGACCCGTGAGCGACAGTGGAAACGGAGCTGGAGGTGAGGGTGGCGGCCGAGCTCGACTGGAGCAGTTGCGGCAGAACGAATCCGCCCTTGAACAGGTAGATGTGCCCGCCGCTGGAGAGCAGCGCCAGGCCATCCTGCCCCCAACGGATGAGGTCGACCATGGTGGCGGAGCTATTGGCGCCCTCGGTTGCGGCGAAGTCGACCGGGAGGGACTGTGACGGCATGAAGCTGGCCAGACTGTACGCGCTGATTGCAGTGGGCATTGAGCCATAGCCTGACTGCGTCAGGTAGAAGGCTTGTCCAATGCCCGCGTCGGGCGCGAAGGCGTAGAAGGTGGAGAACATTCCGCCGCTGGTGGGTCCGGACAATACACCAACCTGGACCGCGGGTGCGGGCGCGGGGTTGGCGATGCCGCCGCCGTTGGCGAAGGCAAGGCCACCGGAGAACTTGAAGCAGCCGAAGTGAAGCAGCGTGGATTCCTTGAACTGGGAGTAGTTGTAGTAGGTGAAGCCGGCCGCTGTGACAGTGAACTGGTTAAAGGTAGCGCCCGAGGTGTCGACGTCGAACGAGTACATGTCGCCGGCGTCGAGGAACTGGATGCAGGAACCGGTGTAGGGGCCGGTGGCTGCGCCGCGGATAGCGGCGGTTTTGTTCACTGGATCGAAGTCGTAGATGGCGTCACCGGCCCACGAGCCGAGGTCGAGAGCGATGGTGTTTTCGGTTCCGGGCTGGGTTGCGAGGCCGCGCAGTCCCTGAATGCCGGAGGCGCTGGCAACCTGAGGCACGGCGTAGGTGAAGTCGGGCTGCTGGGTGAGCATGTTGTAGCGCGCGACGCTCTGGGAGCCGAGGAGGACGGTGTAGAGGATTTGCCCATCCGAGGTAAGGGCCATGTTTGTGGGCTGGCTGCCGATGTTGACGGGCGTGCTGATGGATCCGGTTTCGGGATTGATGGCGGCGATGGAGTTGCCCGCGACAGACGAGGAGCCTGACCCGATGCTGGCCATGATGTTGCGGGAGTAGGGATCGTAGAGGATGTGATTCACGCCCAGGGTCAGGACGTTGTAGACGGTGAGCGGCAGGGAGGCCGAGTTGCCGCCGCCGGGAGCGCTGTTGGAGACGCTGATGGCGGACCAACCGAGGGAGGCGAGCTGCGCGGCGGGTACGGTCGCGGTAAGCTGCGTGGCGCCCTGGAAGCTGGTGGCGAGGCTCGCGCCATCGAGCAGGACGGTTGAGGCGCTGGAGAAGCCGCTGCCGGTTATGGTGAGCACGGTGTCAGTGGCGCCCGCCAATACAGCGGCTGGGCTGATGGAAGAGAGGACCGGGACGGCGTTATAGGCAGACCCGGTGATGGCGGCGGTAACGGAGGCCTGATTGTCGGCAGGATTGGGATCGTTCTCCGATGCGACAACCTGCGCCGAGACCGTGGAGTCTCCAGGCGATTGCTGATTGACGGCGATCGCCACCGTGACGGAGGAGCCGTTGGGGATGGAACCGAGGTCGCAGCTGATGTGGCTGGAAAGGGAGCAGGTACCGGACGATGGCGTGATCGAGGCGACGACGCCCGTGGAGGGCCATTGCGCAGTGAGTGCGACGCCGGTGGCTGTGGAGGGGCCGTTGTTCTTGACCGTTGCGGTGAAAGTGGTGGAAGCGCCGGTGGTGAGAGAGCCAGCGGTGGCCATGGTGACATTGAGGTCCGCGTTGGTGGAGGACAGATCTTTCACGAGGTTGGAGCGCAGAGAGAAGAGGCCGATGTTGGTGCGGAAGGCGAGGCCGTTGGCGCCCCAGCGGGTGAGCCGAGCGGGTCCCGGCGCGGTATAGATGTTGGGATCGGTGGCAAAGTTGACGGGGATGGCCGAGGCGGAGCGGTTGAAGGTGGCGAGATCGAAGATCTGGATCTGGCTGGGATTGTTGGTGAACTGATTGGTGTTGAAGATGAACGCCGTGCCGAGAGTGGTGTCGGCGACCGTGGCTCCTCCGGCGACCGCGGTTCCCGAACTATAGAAGGTGCCGAGCAGAGCGCCCGATTCGGCGTCGTAGACATAACCGAGGTCGGTATAGAGACGACCGTTCGCGATCTGAATCTCGGCGGCCGAGTAGTTGGCGTAGGTGCCGGTGGTCGCCGTGGCCAGCGGCGTGAGGCCGGCAGGTCCGTAGGTGAACGTTGCATAGCCGTAGGACGCGGCGGCGTAGATCTCCGCCCGCGTGCCATCGGCCCAGAGGGCTGAAGCGCCGCTGTTGGAGATGACGCCATTACCGGAAGTTCCGCGGATTACGCCGTTGTCGAAGATGGCGAGCGTGTTTCCCGCGGAAACTACCACCGAATTGGGGGAGCCAGGCAAGGCAGCGAGGGCGGCAGCGGTCTGGGGGTTGGCGTAGATGCCGAGGTTGTTGCCCAGCGTGAACTGCAACCCGGCGGTTCCGGTGGTGAGGTTGACCTGGCGAACGGCGGAGGCGCCATCGAGGCCGACCCAGAGAATCTTGCCATCGGAACTGACGGCGAGCTTGTTGGGCTCGCTGCCGACCAGGATGGGGGCGCCGAGAGCGCCGGTGGCCGGATCGATGGAGACAATCGAGTTGCCGTAGGGCGGGCCAGCGGAACTGGGTACCGAAGCGTATATGAGGCCGTTGGCCGGGTTGTACACCATGTCATTGTTGGCGATTGGCGCATAGGCCGTGAAGTTGAGAGGCGTGGAGACGCCGCCGCCCGGAGCGGGGGTGGTGACGATGAATGGATAAATGCCGGGAACCGGGATGGAGGTTGCCGGGATCGTCACGGTGAGCGAGTAGAAGGTCTGGGCCGTGACGTTGAGGTTGTTCCCATTGAAGGAGACGGTGGAAGCGGCCGTGAAATTGGATCCATTCAACGTGACAGACGTGTCGGTGTTAATGGGACCTGCGCCGGGATAAAGGTTGGTGACGGTCGGAGCGGGCGGGACTGTGATGGTGATGGTGTACGGATTGGACAGGGATGGAGCGGCGGTGGGGCTGTAAACCGTGACGCTGGCGGTTCCAGCGGTGGCGAGCAAGGGCGCGGGGACCTGGGCAAACAGGGTGATAGCTCCGTAGTTGACAGCGGAAGTGAGCAGATCGGTTCCGTTCCAGCGCACGACGGAGGCTTGCGTGAGACCAGTGCCGTTCACAGTGATGGTCGTGGCAGGCGAACCTGCGATAAAACTGCCTGGATTGACACCAGTGATGACGGGAGTGGGCGTAGGACCCGTGACGGTGAGGCTGGCGACAGGAGACATTCCGCCGCCGGGGGCAGGGTTTGTCACGGTAACGGAGAAGACCGCGGCCGCGGCCTGCTCGGAGACGCTGAGCACGAAGGTGAGGGTGTTGGCGTCAACAAAAGTGCTGGGGCGGGCGGTTCCGTTGACTTGAACGACTGAAGCGGGAACGAAGGTCGAGCCCTTGATGGTAACGGTCAGGGGAGATGAGCCGCCGGTCGCGACGGTGGACGGAGTGAGCTGAAGGTTACCGACCGTGGGGTTGTTCACGATGAGAGTGGCAGGGCTGGAGGTGCCGCCGCCGGGAGCGGGGTTGACGGCGGTAACAGCGAGGCTGGCTGTTGCCGAGAGATCGGCGGCCGAGGGCACAAAATTGACCTGGGTTGCGCTGATGAAGACAGTGGTGCGGGCGGTGCCATTCACGTCGATGACCGTGGTGGGCACGAAACCAGTTCCGGAGGCGGCTATGCTGGCGGGCGTTACCCCGACCTGGGCCGTCGCGGGGGAAAGGAGCGTAAGGGCGGGAGACGGGTTGTCAACCTCGAGGCTGACGGGTGTGCCGGACGCGCTGGAGAGGGACCCGTTCACGGCGATGATGGGAAGGTTGCCTCCCGCGGCGAGCTGGCTGGCAGGCAGCTGGGCCGTCACCTGGCTGGCGCTGACGAACGATGTGGGCTCGATGGTTTGGCCGACCTGGATGACTGTGGTCGAGCTGAAGTTGCTGCCATTCACCGTAAGTGTGGTATTGGCGGCGCCGGCGGCCACCTTTGTGGGCGAAATGGACGAAACAACCGGAGGTTGAGCCGCAGGCTGAGTGGAGGTCGTTGTCCCGGAGCCGGAACCGCCACCACAGGCTGTGATTGTGATCGATACACCAAGGCAGACGGAGAGATAGGTCAGAGATCCAAAAGTCTTCATGGTCTTTTTGAGAGCACCTTATTGTAGCTATCCGCCGGCTTGACGACCGCGGTGAAACGGCGGGAAGCCCGAAGGCTGTGATGACCGAAGTCACCTGCGCCAGATGGCTGAAGTGCTGATCCGTGAGGCTGGGGCAGCACAAGAGGAAAAGTCTCCCCAACGATTGGCCGTGAACCCATTGGCGTTGGTTTGGGAACCGACTCGGGATCTCCCTTCCGCAAATTAGCCCTGGGGGGACCAGAATCTGCTTGCGGTGATCAAGGCGGACCGTAACAATGGACGAATTCCCTGAGGAGGCGGTTTGATGAATCTCGCACGACTGAACAGGCATGGTGTGATCGCTCTTGCCGGCGCCTTTGCGGCCATGGGCGTTTCTTCTGCGCAGGCGGGGTCGGCTCGTTCGCAGGCACCGAAAGAAGCAATTCAGATTGTTGCCGATCTAACGGACGCTCCACGCCGGATCCTTCACGCCGAGGTGGACCTGCCGGTGAGTGCCGGCCCGCTGACGCTCATTACGCCGCAGTGGATTCCAGGAACGCACATGCCCGCGGGGTCAGCGGCGAAGATTGCGGGCGTAGTGTTTACGGCTAACGGGCAGGCCGTGGCGTGGCGGCGCGACGATGTGGACCTTTACCAGTTCCACCTGACTATTCCCGCGGGGGTATCGAAGCTGCATGCGCACCTGGATTGCGTGGTCTCTGACCGCGTCTCAGAAAAAGTGGCGGTGCTGGAGTGGGAGAACGTGCTGTTGTATCCCGCACACGTTCCGGTTCGCGAGATTCCGATTGAGCCGGGAGTGATTGTTCCCGCGGGCTGGGGACTGGGAACGGCACTGACGCCGTTGTCTCCGAGAGCCGAGTTGGTTCCGGCGGCGGGAGCCACGACGCGCTTTGCGGCGACCAATGTGGAACAACTGGAGGACTCGCCGATTATCTCCGGACTGTACTTTCACGAGTATCCGCTGGCGCCCGAGATTTCGCCGAGGCATGTAATCGATGTGGCGGGCGACACGCCGGAAGCCGCGGCCTTACGCGCGCCGCTGCTGGCGGAAATTGCCAACCTGGTGCGGGAAGCCGATAAGGAATACGCCTCGCACCACTACAACGAGTATCACTTTCTGCTGACAGTGTCAGACCCGGCGGGATTTGCGGGACTGGAGCACGGGCAATCATCCGACAACGGAGTGGGGGAGAAGGACTTCTCCGACGCGGAACACCAGCCGGCGGTGGCGGATCTGCTGTCGCACGAGTTTACGCACTCGTGGAACGGAAAATACCGGCGGCCGGCGACGTTGTATCAACCGGACTTCGCCACGCCCCAGCAGGGCAAGCTGCTTTGGGTGTATGAAGGCATGACGCAGTACCTGGGCAATGTGCTGGCTGCGCGGGCGGCGCTGAAGTCGCCGCAGGAATACCGCGAGGTTCTGGCGTTCTGGGCGGCCTTGATGGATGTTACGACGGGGCGCGAATGGCGCAGCACAGAAGATACGGCTGTGGCGGCGAGCCTGCTGCGCGAGAGCGACCGGTGGGGCAGCTGGACACGCGGACAGGACTACTACTTTGAAGGCGAGTTGCTATGGCTGGACGCGGATACGCTGATCCGGAAGACGACGAACAACCAGAAGTCGCTGGATGATTTCGAGCGGCTGTTTCTGGGCAAGGGCGGCAACACCGGGCCGGCGATTGTTCCGTATGACTTCGATGAGCTGGTGGCTACTCTTAACCAGGTGATGCCGTACGACTGGGCGACGTTTCTGCACGATCGGATGGAGAAGGTTCACGAGCATGCGGACTTTGAGGGGATCAGGCGAGCGGGCTATGACGTCGCGTACCAGGAGGAGATGTCCGCTTCAGAGAAGTCGATCGTGCAAGCCTTCCCGAAGTGGCTGGGCAGCGTGGAGGCGTGGTTCTCGGCCGGATTGCTCATGAATGCCGACGGAAGCATTCTGGACGTCCTTTGGAACGGACCTTCATACAAGGCGGGACTTTCGCCGGGAGAGAAGATTATCGGGGTGAATGGGCGGGTTTACAGCGGCGACTTGCTGCGGGCGGCCATTCGCGATGCAAAGGGGAAGACGGAACCGATTCACCTGATCGTGCAGTCTGATTCATTCCTGCGCATGGCCGATATCGACTATCACGATGGGGAACGCTACCCGGTGCTGAAGCGCAACTCCGAGGCAGCGGCGTTTCTCGATGACATTATCAAGCCGCTGGCGGGGTCGGCGCCGAATCCAGGCGCGAACGCCAAGTAGCAGCGGCGCCCGTCTTGCGCCCGAAAACACGGCGCAAGACGGGCACGGATTGAGGCTGCGTCGAAGAGAACCAGGGCAACAGTAACGCTAGAGGTTATCAGTCTTTGCCGGCGGGTGCGGCAGGGCGCACGACACCGTGTATGGCCTGCGTGCCGAAATGACTGGTTGCAGGACCGGTGAACACCATCGACATGTTGGAGAACGGAACGGAGTAGGGGACTTGATCTCCGCCGGTAATGCAGACCTGCAGCGCAGAAGATGGCGGTGTCGACTCGAAGGGAGCATTGGTCCCGTTACCGGTGAGCAGGGTGACGGTGTCCTTGATGCGAAAGCCCTGTTTGGTTGGAGGGCTGAATGCGGGGCAGCCGACCATGTCCCAAATGACGGTTGCGTGGGTGAGACGGATGTGGTGGGTGTGGGGATTCTGGCCGGGCTGCGTGGGATCGACGAGGCCGCCCGCGGTGCCGTAGTCGGACATGGTCATGTCGGCGGAGAAGTCGGCGGTCCCGGAATCTTGGTGGAGGGTGAGTGCCCATTGACCGTGCATCTCCCAGGGACCGCCTTTGACGTCGGCGGGGGAGTAGTCGTTGAGGGGACCGCTGAAGTGAGAGGGCAAGCCTTCCTGGGCCAAAGCGCAGGAGGCTGAAACGAGAAGGACTGCGATCGTGCCTGCGATCAAGGTGAGGGGCGGGGTTTTCATGGGGATCTCCAGCATTGGGATGGGCGGTTGGCCACGGAATTTTGCGAACTGCCCAGGCTGCGGGTTGGGTGGAGATAGCAGGGACTGAGCAGTGCGCGGAATTCGGGGGATTTCCCGCCTGAACTAGCGACACCATCGGCCAGAGTGGAAGGCGGGGTCAAGCCGCAAGTGACGGAGCCACAACGTGCTGTCTAATGCGGTCTATTGCGGCTTTCTGTTGCAGGGTTACAATGGGCCGAAGTCAGCAGCATTGAGGTTGAGGGCCCGGAGATCTCGATGGGTGAGCCGTCAATTGGAATCCCGCCCATGGAAAGACCGCCTGACGAGCGGCTCGATTCGTGGAAGGGCATTGCTGCGTACCTGAACCGCGATGTGACGACGGTGCAGCGCTGGGAGAAGCGGGAGGGGATGCCGGTGCACCGGCATGTGCACGCCAAGCGGGGCTCGGTCTATGCCCTGAGCGAGGAACTGGACGCGTGGGTGCGGAGCCGGCGGGTTCGAGTAGATGAGCCTGAGAAGGAGCCTGAGGCGGAGACTGCCGTCGCGGTTGATCGCGATGTGGTTGCGACGGCCCCTCAGAAGCGCGGCCTGTGGATTGCGATGGCCGCGGTTCTTTCCGTTTTGTTGGCGGCCGGCTTCTGGTTGACATCGCGGCATCGTGTGGTTAATCCGGCTCCGTCGGCAGTAGGGTCGCTGGCAGTCTTGCCGCTGCGCAATTTGTCGGGAGATCCGGGCCAGGATTATCTAGCCGAAGGCATCACGGAGGCGGTAATCGGGCGGCTCTCGAATATTCACAGTTTGCGGGTCAGTTCGCACACGTCGGTCATGCGCTTCAAGGGCCAGCAGCTTTCTGTGCCGGAGATCGCGAAGTCGCTGGGGGTGGACGCGATTGTCGAGGGCTCGGTGATCAAGGAAGGCGACCATATCCGGGTGACGGCGCAACTGATTCGCGGCGCAACGGACGAACATTTCTGGTCAGAGACGTATGACCGCGAGATGCGCGACGCGCTGACGCTGGAGAGTGACCTCGCCCAATCCATTGCGCAAAAGGTTGAAGTGACGGTGACCGGGGAAGAGCATCAGCGGCTGGCGTCGGCGCGACCGGTGGCGCCTGAAGTGTACGAGAGTTATCTGAAGGGCAAGTATGCTCTTGCGCAGATCAACCGGCCTGAGGTGGAGCAAAGCATCGTCGACTTCGAAGACGCGCTCAAGAAAGATGATTCGTTTGCGCCTGCTTACCTTGGGTTGGCCGAGGCTTACGCCAACCTTGGAACCGTCTTTGCCGGGGTGGCTCCGGAAGCGACGCGGCCCAAAGTGATTGAGAACGCGCGAAAGGCGCTGGAACTCGATCCAAACCTTGTGGAAGCCCATACCGTGTTGGGCAATGTGCTGCAGCGGGAGTGGCACTGGGCCGAAGCAGAAGCGGAATTTCAGCGCGCCCTGGCACTGAATCCAAACGATGCGGATGCCCAAGCCGGGTATGCGTTGTGGCTGGTGTGCCAGGGACGCACGGAGGAAGCCGTGGCGTGGATCGAACGTGCCCGTGCGCTGGATCCCGTGGGCGTCCCCGGCGAAAAGGTAGCGATGATCATGTTCCATGCGCATCGATACGAAGAGGGAATCCGCGAATCACGCAGTGTCCTGGCAGTGCGACCGCAGAATGGAATGAATCTCATGAACCTGGGATTCGCGCTACTTGCCGTTCATCAAGCAGGTGAGGCGATTCCGGTGTTGGAACGAGCCGTGGCGCAGTCGCCCGGCAGTCCTGCTTCGACCGGCGTGTTGATCAGGGCCTACGCTGAGGCGGGGCGTCACAGCGACGCCTTGAAACTTCTGGCGCAACTGAAGGAGCGCAGCAAGGCCGGCTACATTCCGCCGGCCGCGTTTGTGAATGCTTATCTGGGACTGGGCGACCAAGAGCAGGCGTTCTACTGGCTGGAGCGGGCTTACAAGGAGCAATCGAATATCCTGCAATTCCTGAAGACGCATCCATTTTTCGATCCACTTCGCAACGACCCCCGATTTGTGGACCTGGTTCACCGCGTCGGGCTGGGTTGATCCCGGCGGGCGGATTTCGGGAAGGCGGGATGAAGGTGAAGACGTGAAAAGCCCCCGGGACCCGGGGGCTTTTTTTGTTGGTGTGCTGTCTCCGAAAGCTTCCTCTTCGCGCTCTTACGCGCTGTAGAGGAGGATGCCGGCGGGTTTTTCTTCGGTGCTGGTGGCGTCGTCGGCGGTTATCGGGCGGTAGTAGAGCTGGTTGTTGTTCAGGTAGACCTCGAGGAACGCGGGGCGGTCGTTGATCTGGCCGGCGATCAAGGCTTCCGACAACGGATCCTCGACGTAGCGCTGGAGGGCGCGGCGGAGCGGACGGGCGCCGTAGCTGCGGTCGACGAGAGTCTTGTCGAGGATCCACTTCTTGGCATCCTCGGTTACGGAGATGGTGATGGCCTTCTGCGCCAGGTTTGCGTTGAGCTGCTGGACGAGCAGTTCGACGATCTGGATGAGGTCGGCATCGTTGAGCGACTGGAAGAGGATGACCTCGTCGAGGCGGTTGAGGAACTCGGGGTTAAAGGTCTTTTTGACCTCCTGCTTGACGAGTTCTTCCACCTTCTCGCTGACCAGGTCGTCGCGGTCGGACGCGAAGCCGAGGCCCTGCTTCTTCATCAAGTGGCGGGCGCCGATGTTCGACGTCATGATGAGGATGGTGTTCTTGAAGTCGACGGTGTTGCCGAGGCCGTCGGTCAACTGGCCGTCTTCAAAGACCTGCAACAGCAGGTTGAACACATCGGGGTGCGCCTTTTCGACTTCATCGAGCAGGACTACGGAGTAGGGCGAGCGCTTGACGCGTTCGGTAAGCTGGCCGCCTTCCTCGTAGCCCACGTATCCGGGCGGCGAGCCGATGAGCTTGGAGACGGAGTGCTTCTCCATGAACTCCGACATGTCGAAGCGGATGAGGGCCTTGTCCGACCCGAAGAGGAATTGGGCGAGGGTGCGGGCCATTTCGGTTTTGCCGACGCCGGTGGGTCCGAGGAACAGGAAACTCCCGATGGGACGGTGCGGGGACTTGAGGCCTGCACGGCTGCGACGGATCGCGCGGGCGAGAGCGCTGATGGCCTTTTCCTGAGAAATCACTCGCTTGTGGAGTTCTTCTTCCACGCGGAGCAGCTTCTGGGTTTCTTCTTCCTTGATGCTGGTGACGGGCACGCCAGTCCAGCGGCTGACGACGTCCTCGATGTCTTCGCGGCCAACGATGCCGGCGGCGGAGTCGTCGAGGTGGTACTTGTCGCGCAGGGCACGCAGGGTTTCGCGCTCCTTGCGTTCTTCGTCGGAGTAGAAGCGGGCCTTCTCGAACTCGTGGTTGGCGATGGCCGAGTCCATGCGATGGACGATGAACTTGATGCGCTTCTGGACTTCGGTGATCTCCTCGGGCAGCGAGGTCTGGCGGAGCTTGACGCGTGCGCCGGCTTCGTCGATGAGGTCGATGGCCTTGTCGGGCAGGAAGCGATCGGGGATGTAGCGATTCGAGTGCGACACGGCGAACTCGATGGCCGCGTCGGTGTAGCTGACCGCGTGGAATTTCTCGTAGCGGTCCTTGATGCCCATGATGATCTTGATGGCATCGGCTTCGTTGGGCGGCGGGACCTTGACGGCCTGGAAGCGGCGCTCGAGGGAGCGGTCCTTCTCGATGGACTTGCGATATTCGGCCGGGGTGGTGGCGCCGATGCACTGAATTTCGCCGCGGCTCAAGGCGGGCTTGAGGATGTTGGCGGCGTCCAGCGAGCCTTCGGCCGAACCGGCGCCGACCAGGGTATGGAGCTCGTCGATGAAGATGATGGAATTTTGGTTCTCCATCAGCTCTTTCATGATGGTCTTGAGGCGCTCTTCAAACTGGCCGCGGTACTTGGTGCCGGCGACGATGAGGGAAAGATCCAAGCCCAGAACGCGCTTGTCAGCGAGGAAGGTGGGGACTTCGCCGTCAGCGATGCGCTGGGCGAGGCCTTCGACGATAGCGGTCTTGCCGACGCCGGGTTCGCCGATGAGCACGGGATTGTTCTTGGTGCGGCGGCAGAGGATCTGGATGACGCGCTCGAGTTCGCCGTCGCGGCCCACGAGCGGATCGAGCTGCCCGTCCATCGCAGCCTGGGTCAGGTCGCGGCTGAATTCGGCGAGCAGGCTGGATTCGCGCTGTCGCTGTTGGGCGGGCGCCTTTTCCTGTGTCACGCGGGCGAGCTCATCGCGAATCTGGGCGAGCTTGAGGCCGCGCTCCTGGAGGATCTCCGAGGCGAAGCATTTTTCTTCGCGCAGCAACCCAAGGAGCAGGTGTTCCGTGCCGATGTGCTTGTGACCAAGACGTTCCGCTTCTTCCGCCGCGTACGCCAGGACACGCTTGCATTCGTTCGAAAGCGGCAGGTCGACCGAGGTCGAAACCTTTTCGCGGATGGTGGTGTGCGCTTCGATCTGCTTCCGGATCGACTCCACTGATGCGTGCGAGCGCAGGAAGCGGTTGGTGAGCGCCTTGTCTTCTCGCAGCAGTCCGAGCAAAAGGTGCTCGGTCTCAATGTAAGGCGAGCCAAACTGGCTGGCCTCGTAGCGCGCGAAGAAGATGACTCGCCGTGCCTTCTCCGTATAGCGTTCGAACATGGTGTTCTCCCTTAATCCAGGCTGTCGGTTGCATTAGCCGTCCGGTTCACCGCGCTTAATGACGAAAACCTGTCTCTAAGACTCCGGTTGCCGGCTTCGGCTCTGCCTGCCGCGCTGCCCGTGCAAAACGATGCCGCCTGAGGCCCCGTCGGAAAGAACGCTCCTGCCTCAGAACAGCTCTTGAGGATGGTTCCGGAAGGTTTTCCGATCGCCGCGAGGTGAAAAGTCCGCCCGTTGGCTTCCATCCGACACGTACCAGCCTGGTGGGGATTGATTGCCAGGCCGACTTCCCCCTACATTCTTAAGACTCATTTTGAACCCGGAATGCTGCTTTTTCCGGATCCGATTGTTGGCGGAGAGTTGAATTCGTTTCAGTTAGGGGCAAAAGCCGCCCGCCTTCAAGGCGCATGATCCGGGTACAGCGCGCGGCCAATTCCATGTTGTGGGTTACCACAATCGACGTTAGACCGTACTCGTCGTGGACACGTTGCAGCAGAGCAAACACTCCGCTTGCCGTGGTTTCATCGAGATCGCCGGTGGGTTCGTCGGCGAGCAGCAGCCGTGGCTTGTTCACCAGGGCGCGGGCCAGGGCGACGCGCTGCTGTTCGCCGCCGGAAAGCTCGCCGGGACGGTGATCCCGACGGTCTTCGAGGCCGACTTGCCGGAGCCAGTTTGCGGCAATCACCAGGGCCTCCCGTCTTGATTGGCCGCCCGCCATCAGCGGCATGGCCACGTTTTCCTGCGCCGTAAACTCCGGCAGCAGATAGTGAAACTGCCAGACGTACCCGATCTCGCGATTGCGAAAGGTGGCCGCCTGCCGGGGACTAAGGGTTGCCACGTTAGTTGAGGCGCAGTATACCGTCCCCGCGGACGGCGCATCAAGGGCGCCCAGAATGTGTAAAAGCGTGCTCTTTCCGGCGCCTGATTGACCCACGATCGCAACCAGTTCACCGCTCAGGACTTCGAAGTCGAGGTGCTGAAAAAGGGTGAGCGGTCCGCGCGCCGTCCGATAGGTTTTCTCGAGGGCTTGGACCTGGATGATCGGTGAGCGGACGGAAGCATCGGGCGCTCGCAGATTCGGATCCCGCGTAGAGCGGGTGGCCGAAGCAGCCGCTGCCAGAGGATTCTCCGTCATTGATACACGTTATTCTACCTTCTCTTGGGAGGGGGTGATTTAGATCACTCGACAGGTGACGACTCAAGTCCTTGTCACAGCGGAGATTGCGGTCGCTTGCTAGAATCCGGCGCGACAGGTGCGCCCGAGACGGGCATGGCATGAAAACGGTTCGCATTCTGGCGCTGATTGCGCTCGGCTTCCTTGGAATCACCTCGGTTATGGGCGGGCTCCCTCTGATCGTGGATCCGACGGGCCGATTGTTGCACATGCCGCTGATTTTGTTGAAACACTCGCCATTTCACAGCTTTCTGATTCCTGGAATCATTCTGTTCGTGGCAAATGGCTTAGTGAGTCTTGTGATCTTTTCAGCGACGATGCGGCGAACATCGGGTTACGGGAACATGGTGGCCAGCCAGGGAATCGTAATCGCGGGATGGATCACAGTAGAGGTCATCTTCCTGCGATTGGTGGTCTGGCCGCATTACGTGTACTGGGGCGTGGGGCTGGTTCTGATCGGGTGCGGAGTGATTCTCAGGCGGGGTCGGCGGGCGGCCGCGCCCATTCCCGTGTTGACGCGTTAAGACCTGGACAGGCCTAGTACTCAATCTTATTGGGGGTGGCGATCCAGGCAGCAAAGCTGGCCCAGCCTTCTTCGCGCAGGAACTGGCTAACAGCGAGCGTTCGGTCGGATTGCTCTTTCCGAAGTTCGGCGTAGAGGAAGGCGTCGTCGAATCCGGCGCGCGCGGCATCCTCGGCGGAGCAAGCGTAATAGACGCGGTCGAGGTGCGCCCAGTAGCAGGCCGACAGGCACATGGGACACGGTTCGCAGCTGGTGTAGAGTTCGCAGCCAGAAAGCTTGAATGTGTTGAGGGCCGCACAGGCAGCGCGAATCGCGACCACCTCAGCGTGGGCGGTGGCGTCATTGGTCGCGGTGACTGAATTGGCGCCCTCGGCTACGATCTCGCCGCCGCGCACGATCACCGCACCGAAGGGGCCGCCGCGCGCGGTGAGGACGTTTTGAGTGGCCAGGGCGATGGCGCGGCGCAGGAATTCCGGATTGGGCGACGGGGGCGTGAGCAATACGACGTCCTTCCGAATTTTGCGAATCAGGGTGAGATGCGGGGCGCGCCAAGGCCAGTATGGCACAGGGGATGCGAACGCCGGCGGGCCGGGCGCGTGGTCTCCCGCCCTGGCGAGTTCGGAGCTGGCCCCCCGAACCGGTGCCTCTGCTCGGATGGGTTCGTGGTTTCCCACCCTCAGGCCCGAGGGCTTGGCGCGAGACGCGGGACAGAGCTTTGGAGGATGGGTAACGGTCACGATAGCTTTTTGAGGTCTTCAGGGAAATCGATGTCGATTTCGCCGCTCGGGAACGCAACTTCGACAATTGCGCAGGGTGCGTCTTTGATCAGCGTGCGGGCGCCCGAGTCTCCGCGAAGGTCCAGAAGTTGCGGAAATACTTTGCGCGGGAAGACGGCCGGCGTGCCGATCGTCCCTTTGTAAGCCGACGTCGTAATCACCAGGCCAGATTGCGCCGTGAACTCGTTGAGAAGCGCGCGAAGGTGCTCCGCTGTCAGGAAAGGCTGATCGCAGGCGAGGAGAAGCACGCCGTCCGCGACTGGGGCGCCTTGCTCAACGGCGCGCAGGCCGGTGCGAATCGAAGTGGAAATCCCGTCCCGCCATGCGTCGTTGACGACAGCTACCGCACGCCCTGAAAGCATAGCCGCAGCGATCAATTCGCGGTTTGCTCCCAGCACCACGAAGACCGGGTCGGCTCCGGCCTCCTGCGCGAGGCGCGTGGCGCGCATCAGCAGGGTCTCGCCCTGGAATTCCACCAGTTGCTTGGGCTGCCCCAGGCGGCTGCTGGCGCCGGCAGCCAGCACGATAGCGGGAGTCCTCATGATTCGAGTTTAGAGGAGCCGACCACGCCGCATCCGGCTGTTTACAATCCACCCTATGGCCGCTCCCCTCGGCAACATCCGTTCCCTTCGCAGCGCACTCGCCAACAAGCTCACAACTCCCACGCGCCTGGCTGAAACTGCGCTGGCCAATGCAAATCAGAACGCCAGTCACAATACGTACCTCTGGCGGGATCCGGCCTGGACTCTGGAAGAAGCGGCGCGCGCGGAGGAAAAGCCCGGCGGCGAAGGCGGCCCGTTTGGCGATGGGCGCGGCATCCTGTGGGGCCTGCCGGTTTCCGTCAAGGACTGCTTCGACCTGGCCGGTTCTCCCACGACTTGCGGAACGAGTTTCTATCGCGACAAGAACGGCATTCCGCAGCGCGATTCCTGGGTCGTTGAGCGGTTGCGCGCCCTCGGGGCTGTGATCACCGGCAAGACGCATCTGCATCCGCTGGCGTATGGGATCACGGGCGAAAATCCGGAGTTTGGTGACTGCCTTCAACCCGGGAACGACGGCGCGCTTACGGGAGGATCGTCCTCCGGCGCCTGCGCCAGCGTGATGGAGGGATCGGCCGTTGCCGCCATAGGAACCGATACCGGAGGGTCGATCCGCGTGCCGGCGGCCTTGTGCGGGCTTGCTGGGTATCGCGCCTCTCTGGGCCGAGGCGATTGGCGGGGCGGCGCTCACCTGGCTGAGTCGTTCGATACGCTGGGATGGCTGTTCGCGGACCTGGAAGAAGCCCCGCTTCTGGGCAGCTTCTTCGCCGAAAGGGAGCCGGTGCACATCCGCGCCTGCGTACAGTTTGCTACGGTCGGGGATGACTTTCTCTACGACTGCGAGCCGGAGATTCGCGCCGGCTACCGCGAGACGATTGCCGAATTGGAATCGCTGGGGCTGAAATCAACCGAGATCGACGTGCGCTGGTGGAGCGACGCGCAGGATATCCTGGCGCCGATCCAGGCTTGGGAGGCGGCGGGATACCACCGGGGTCACTTCGCGGCCTTTGAACAGGCCATTCGCGAGCGGCTCGAGTGGGGATCGCGCATTACCCTTGACGAGATTGCTGTGCTGCGGGGGCGGCATGCCGATTTCAAGGCGCGCATGGACGGGGTGTTTGCGGAGCATGAGTTGGTGATGCTGCCGGCGGCGCCTGTCGCGCGGCTGGCAGCTGGAGCGGACCATAGCAACACGCGCAAACGGCTGCTGCGGTATACCGCGCCGTTCAGCCTGGCCGGAGTTCCGGCGGTGACGATTCCGTGTCAACCAGGCGGGATGCAACTGGCCGCGGCGCGGGAACAGGATGAGGCGCTGTTGCAGGTTGCGGCGCTGGTGGGGGCGAAGCGGAAGACAGGGAATCGGGGGTAGCTGGCGACAGTTGGGCCATCCCGCCCTTGCGACCAACTGCTGGTGGCAAGGACGGGCACGGTGAGGCTTTGCTGATGGAGAGAGAGCAAGCAAGGCCAAAACTCTTATATCTGCGAGGAGGGCAGCGGGCTCAGGATCAGGTTGGTGATGTTGCTGACAATGGGCTCGAACGCAAAGCGCTGATCGGCAGAAAGCTTCTTCCAGTCGGGATTATTGCGGAAGCTGTCCCAGTGCGCATCGAGTTCGGTGAGGCTGGGAAAACTCAGCATGTACGTCAGGCTGGGCATGCGCGCGCCTACCAGCGTATCGCCGAAGAAGACGTTGTGGAAGCCGGCGGCCTTGAAGATGTCGAACTCGCCGGCGTGGAACATCTCCACCTTGCGGACGTGGTCGCGGTAGCTGGGGCTTTCGTAGGTGCGCAGCTGAAAGATGCGCTTGGCTTTTGTGTCGGGAGGCGTGACGCGCGGCCAGCCTTCAAACGCGGCCAGCAGGGTGGAGTCGACCCGCAGGAAGGCATTCGCGGTGGCGGGCGCAGCCCAGAAAGCGTCGGCGGTTTTCACAAAGTCGGCATCCTGCGCGAGCTGCCAGTCCACAGTGGCGAGGGCCTCAACCGAGGTTGAAGGGATGAGCACGTAGTAGACAGGTGTCTCGGGGCCAATGTCGAGCTTGAGCGCACCGACCGGCCCCATGTTCCGGCGGGCGAGCGCGGGGATCAGCGCATCGTTGAGGTAGTGTTCGGTGAGTCCGACCTGCGGCCCTGATTGCAGCAGATAACGCCGCAACTGGTAGAACTCGCGGCCGTGCGAAGCCGACGTCTGCGCGCCTGCTCCACCGGCAATCGCGGCTGCGGAGGTGGCGAGGGATGCGGCAAGAAACTGGCGACGTTGCATGAAGTGCCTCCCGGAGAAAGGCCATTCTAAGACACGCGCCTGCGGCCGGTCTCTTAAGTTTCCTGAACCTCAACTTCACGGCTTTGAGAGTGCGACGGGCGCGGCTCTTACTCCTCCCCGATGTCCTCGTTCCAGACTTCGGGATGTTTGGCAATGAAGGCTTCGAGGAGTTCGCGGCACTCCGCGCTGTCAAGATCGATGACGTTCACGCCGTGCTCCCGCAGCCAGTCGAGACCGCCGGCAAATGTGCGGCTCTCACCCACCACCAGCGTGCCGATGCGGAACTGGCGCACCAAACCGCTGCAGTACCAGCATGGGGCGAGCGTGGTCACCATGATCAGATCGCGGTAGCTGCGCTGTCGTCCGGCGCGGCGGAAGGCATCGGTCTCGCCGTGGACGCTGGGATCGCCCTGCTGCACGCGACGATTGCGGCCGCGGCTAAGCAACTCACCGGACTTGGTAAAGAGCGCGGCGCCAATGGGGATGCCGCCCTCGTCGAAACCGAGGCGGGCCTCTTCGAGCGCGACAGCCAGCATGGGGTAAAAGGCAGACAGATCCATAAGATCCCGTGCGAGATTCGTCTTCGATCATACGGTGCGCTGGCGGCCTTGAGCGGCCTGTCGCCCCGGACGGCGCAATGTTAAGAAATGTAAAGGTGGCGCAGCAAACAGCTGGATTGGTTGTCCCTATCTCTATAGAGTAGAGTAACTTATCGCCGTCGTAGCTCCCTCCATGGTGGTTCGCGAAGTGTCTTGACTTGAAGCGCGCTCCAAGGAGTACGTTGGGATTATGCGGGATGCTGGGTACACCATTCGGACCATGGCGGCGCGTTGCGGGATGACCACACACACGCTGCGTTATTACGAACGTGTGGGATTAATTCAACCTGTAGGCCGGGCGCGGAACGGGCACCGGCGCTACTCCGACTCAGACGAGGCGTGGCTGCATTTTCTCCATTGCATGCGCGCCACCAATATGCCCATTCGCGAGATGCAGCGCTACGCGGCATTGCGCGAGCAGGGGGATGATACGTCGCTTGATCGGCGCAAGATTCTGGAAGACCACCGGGCGACCATTGCGGAGCAGATTGTGGCTTTAGAGAAAGCCCATGCCCTGCTGAACCACAAGATCGAGAACTATCGCAAGATCGAAGAGCGCATTCGAGTACCTCGCTCGATGCAGGATGCGAGCGCGGATCGGGCCCTGGCTACGGCCGGCTAGGCAGGTGACCGGCTGTCGAAAGGGTGCGCACGCCCGAAGCGAATGTTGATGCGACTGAAAGACCGGCGCATGCAATTCGATGGGGTGTGATCGGAGGCGCGCAAGAGGCTTCGGCCTTGTTTCGGGCCAGAGTTCGAATAAAGCCAAAGCCGCGCAAGAGGCGGCTGGGCAACTTGCCTGCGGCAGGCTCCCCGGTTCCAAGCCGCATCACAAATCAGATAGGATAGCGACGACGAACGTTCGGAGTTCGCGGCGGTTTTCCCCTTTTCCCCTGCGCCGCCGGCCGGCGAACCGGCCCTTCAGATTTACGGCAATGCGAGGAGGTCTCTATGGCAGAATCGAACGACCTGCGCTTCAAGCACCTGCGTGGCACCAGTATTCCGAACCCCGTGGATGTCCCGGCAGACGCCGAGCGGCAACTGATCGACCTGGAGCCGCTGGCGGAGGAAAAAGGGCGCTTTAGTCGTCGCTCGTTCCTCTCCGGTTTGGGAGCGACCGGCTTGCTGGCTGGCGCGGCGCCGCTGGTGCAGGCGGCTCCGGCAGTCACTCCCGCGGAGGACGAAACCGCGGAAGCCGGCGCGGGTACGGTTAACCTGACGCTTCGAGTCAATGGCAAAGACTACGTGCTGAAGGGGCTCGACACCCGCGCTACGCTGCTCGACACACTGCGCGAGCGGATCCATCTCACCGGCACCAAGAAGGGCTGCGACCACGGCCAGTGCGGGGCCTGCACGGTGCACGTGAACGGCCGCCGCGTGAATAGCTGCCTTTCCTTCGCCGTGATGCACGAGGGCGACGAGATCACCACCATCGAGGGCGTGGGACAGCCGGATCACCTGCATCCCATGCAGGCCGCCTTTGTGGAGCACGACGGCTACCAGTGCGGCTACTGCACCAGCGGACAGATCATGAGCGCCGTGGCGCTGCTGAAAGAGCCCATCGGTCCCACCGACGAAGACATCAAGCACGCCATGGCCGGCAACATCTGCCGCTGCGGCGCGTATACCAACATTGTTGCCGCGGTGCGCCAGGTGCGCAGCGCGCGGGCCTAAGGAGCTGGATCATGCAGACCTTTCAGTACACAAAGGCCGCGAGCATCGACAAGGCGCTGGCCGCGGGCAACGGAGCCAAGTTCATCGCCGGCGGCACCACCCTGGTCGATCTGATGAAGCTGAGCGTCGAGAAGCCTTCCGGGCTGGTCGACATCAACCTGCTGCCTCTCGACAAGATTGAGCCGCTGCCCAACGGCGGGCTTCGCATCGGCGCCATGGTTCGCAACTCCGACCTGGCGTGGAACGCCGAAGTGGAGAAGAACTACACGGTGCTGTCGCAGGCGCTCCTCTCCGGCGCATCGCCGCAGTTGCGCAACATGGCCACCACGGGCGGCAACCTGCTGCAGCGCACGCGGTGCGTCTATTTCCGCGAGCCCAGCGCGGGCACACCCGGCGGCTACGGATGCAACAAGCGCACGCCGGGTTCGGGCTGCGCCGCAATGGAGGGTTTCAACCGCATGCACGCGGTGCTCGGCACCAGCGACAAGTGCATTGCCACGCATCCCTCCGACATGTGTGTTGCCATGGCCGCGCTCGAAGCGACTGATCCAGACGGAAGGGCCGAAGGGCAAGCGTACCATCGCCTTCGCCGACTTCCACAAGCTTCCCGGCGACACGCCGCAGCATTGAAAACGCGCTCGAGCAAGGCGAGCTGGTCACGTACGTCGATCTGCCCAAGCCTGTCGAGGGCGCCAAGTCGGTCTATCTCAAACTGCGCGATCGGGCCAGCTATGAATTCGCGCTGGCGTCGTGCGCCGTTGTCGCCAAGGTTGAAGGCGGCCGCATCCGTTATGTGCGCGTAGCCATGGGCGGTGTCGGCACCAAGCCGTGGCGCTCGCACGAAGCTGAAGCCGCGCTGATGGGCAAGGCAGCCAGCGCCGAGACATTCAAGCACGCGGCGGAGGTGGCTCTGGCGGGCGCGCGTACCCATCGCGAGAACGCATTCAAGGTGGAACTGGCGAAGCGCTGCGTGGTGCGCTCGCTCAAGATGGCGACCGCGTAGCCGGTTTTCCCGCCCACGTCAATCTCCAACGTCGGGCCAAGGAGGTTCATTCATGGCGACGTCCCAAATTCCGCAGGGCGCCCGCATTATTGGCGCCGCAGTGCCGCGCATCGACGGGCCTCTCAAGACCACGGGCACCGCGCGCTATTCGCTCGATCATCACTTTCCCAATCTCGCGCACGCGGTGGCGGTGCAAAGCACCATCGGCAAGGGCCGCATTCGTTCGCTCGACGTCAGCGCTGCTGAGAAGATGCCGGGTGTGCTCGCCGTTCTTCATCACGGAAACTTGCAGAACGTCTATCGCACGTTTCCGCGCCAGCAGGACGGCAGCATGGCCGAGCCGCGGCCGCCATTTGAAGATGAAAAGATCTACTACTGGGGCCAGTATGTCGCTGCTGTCGTTGCCGAGACACTGGAGCAGGCCAAGGCCGCAGCCCAGGCGATTCGCGTGGACTACGAAGTGGAATCGCCCGACGTGCGTGCGGACCTGAGTGCGGACTTCAGCGGCCCGCGCGAAAGCAGCTGGAAGCGCGGTGATCCCGACCAGGCCCTGGGTTCGGCTGCCGTAACTGTCGACGAGACCTACGTCACGCCGGTCGAAACCCATAATCCCATGGAGATGCACGGCACCGTCGCGGTCTGGGACGGCGAAAACATCACGCTCTATGACTCCTCGCAAGGCGTCGTCGGCCATCGCACCGTGATGTCGGAGGTGCTGGGCATTCCCCGCGAAAACGTGCGCACCATTTCGCGTTTTATCGGCTCGGGATTCGGCGGCAAGCTCTCGCCATGGCCCCAGGCGTCGCTCGCTGCGGCCGCGTCCCGGCAGCTCAATCGCCCCGTGAAACTCAGTGTCGACCGGCGCATGATGTTTTCCAATGTCGGCCATCGCCCCCGCACCCAGCAGCGCATTCGCCTGGGCGCGACGCAGGACGGCAAACTCACCGCGATCCGTCACGACTTCCTGTCCGAGACGTCGCAACTCGACGACTTCGTCGAGCACTGCGGCGAGCAAACGCCGTTCCTCTACAGCTGCGCCAATCTCGAAGTCACCACCGGCATGGTGCGGCGCTCCGTGGGCACGCCCGCGCCCATGCGGGGTCCCGGAGCGGTGCCAGGCCTGTTTGCTCTCGAGTCCGCGATCGATGAACTGGCCATCAAGCTCAAGATGGACCCGCTCGAGCTTCGCTACAAGAATGACGCCGAGCGTGATGAGGGCAAGAACCTGCCCTTCTCGTCTCGCCATCTGAAGGAGTGCTACCAGACGGGCGCGGAAAAGATCGGCTGGAAGCAGCGCACACCCGCAGTGGGGTCTATGCGGCGCGACGGCAAAGTGATCGGGTGGGGCGTCGCGGGCGCGTCCTGGAGCGCGGCGCGCGTGCCCTGTACCGCGACGGTGGAACTGTGCGCCAACGGCCGTGTCTGCGTCCGCTGCGCCACGCAGGATATCGGCACCGGCACCTACACGCTGTTTGCACAGGTCGCGCATGCCAAGACCGGCGTTCCGCTCGACCGCATCGATGTCTTCCTGGGCGACACCAACCTCCCTGACGGCCCCACATCCGGTGGCTCCATGGTCACCAGCGCCATCATGCCCGCCGCCGCGACCGCATCGAATCAGGCCGTCTCGCGGCTCATCAACATCGCCGCGCAAACGCCGGGCTCGCCCTTTCACGGCGCCAAGCCCGACTCGCTCACCGTGGCCGAAGGCCGCGTGATGGCGAAGCCGGGACAGCCGCAGGTCGTTGGCGTTGCGTACCACGGTGCTTCCGACCTCACCGCGAATGGCTTGCCCTTCGAAGAAATTCTGCGCATGGCGAACATCAGCGGCATCACCGGTACGGGAAAGAATCTGCCCTCTTTCGAAGATCCCAAGGCGAAGGGATACTCCCTGCACTCGTTTGGCTGCCATTTCGCCGAGGTGGAATGGGAGCCGGAGATCGCGCGTCTTCGCGTCAGCCGCATCTTCTCCATCTTCGATTGCGGACGCATCATCAATGCGAAGTCCGGTGCGAACCAGATTCTCGGCGCCGCGATTATGGGTGTCGGCATGTCTCTGATGGAGGAGACGCGCTACGACGCACGCACCGCGCAGCCCATCAACGGCAACTTCGCAGACTACCTGGTGCCCACATGCGCCGATCTGCCCGAGCTCGACGTCACGTTCCTCGATTACCCTGACCTCATCGTCAACGAATACGGCGCGCGCGGCATTGGCGAAATCGGCATGGCCGGGGTCGCTCCCGCCATCACTTCTGCGGTTTATCACGCTACGGGCGTACGGGTACGCGAACTGCCCATCCGCATCGAAGACCTTTTGAAGTCAACCGTCACGGAAGCATAGACGCAGCAGGAAAGATGCGGCGGCGCGCCCCAGGCCGCTGCGATCGAAGGCAAGTATGAGCACGACTCCCAATTCGATTATCGGCACGCCCACCCCGCGTATTGACGGCCCGCTCAAGACCACTGGCGCGGCGGAGTACGCGGCCGACTTTCACTTCGATCGCCTGGTGCATGCCATGCCCGTGGGCGCCCCTATCGCGAGCGGCAAAATCACCAGGCTCGATACTTCTGCTGCCGAGTCCATGCCCGGCGTTCTTCTGGTTCTTCATCACGGCAACATTGGCCCTCTCTTCCGCACCGTGCCCGGCGACGACAACGCCACCAACAGCGAAGTGCGCTCGCCCTTTGAAGACGAAGTGATCCGCCACTGGGGACAGCACGTCGCGGTCGTCATTGCGGAGACGCTGGAGCAAGCCACCGCCGCTGCGGCAGCCGTCAAGGTGGAGTACGCACCCGACACCGCGAACGTGCGCGTCAGCCTCGATGATTACAAGGGCGAGCGCAAAACCGTCTCCAACCGCGGCGACGTCGATCAGGCGTTTGACGACGCGCCCGTCAAGCTCGACGCCACCTACATCACGCCTGTCGAAACGCACAACCCCATCGAGATGCACGCCTCGGTCGTGGTCTGGGATGGCGATCGCGTCACCCTCTACGAGACTTCGCAGGGAGTGGTGAATCATCGCGTCGTGATGGCGCAGGTGCTCGGCGTACCCCTTGAAAACGTCCGCGTGATCACCCGCTTTCTTGGCTCCGGCTTCGGGGGCAAGCTCTTCCCCTGGCCGCATGCCGCCATGGCGGCCGTGGCCGCGCGCCGGCTCAATCGTCCCGTCAAGCTCAGCATGACGCGCCGCATGATGTTCTCCAACGTCGGCTATCGCCCCCGCACCGAGCAGCACATTCAGCTCGGAGCCACCAGGGAAGGCAAGCTGCTCGCGCTGCGTCATGAGTACGTCAACAACACCTCCATGCTCGACGATTTCGACGAAGGCTGCGGCGAGGCGACACCCTATCTCTACAGCGTAGCCAACCTCGAAGTCACCGGTGGCATGGCTCGCCGCAATATGGGTGCGCCCATGTGGATGCGCGGCCCCGGTGCGGTGCCAGGCCTTTATGCACTCGAATCGGGCATGAACGAGCTCGCCGATCAGCTCAACATCGACCCTTTGCAACTCCGTCTCAAGAATGATGCCGACAAGGACGAGAGCCACGACAACATTCCGTTTTCGTCGCGGCACTTCCGCGAGTGCCTTGAAGTGGGCGCGAAGAAGTTTGGCTGGGAGAAGCGCAATGCCGGCCATCGGCTCCATGCAGCACGATGGCAAAATCCTCGGCTGGGGACTCGCCGGCGCAAGCTGGGTGGCCGTGCGCCTTCCCTGCGCCGCCACCGTCGAGTTCTGCGCCAATGGCCGGCTTTGCGTTCGTTGCGGCACGCAGGACATCGGCACCGGCACCTACACCATCTTTGCCCAGGTGCTGCATGAGAAGACCGGCGTCCCGCTCGATCGCATCGACGTGATTCTTGGCGACAGCAGCCTGCCCTCCGGCCCCATGTCCGGCGGCTCCATGGTGACCGGCTCGGTGCTCAACGCCATTGCCGATGGCGCCAACAACGCCATCAAGCGCCTGCAGCAGATCGCCGCCACCACGCAGGGTTCGCCGTTCAACGGAGCCAAGCTCGAAACCGTCGCCTTCACCGGAGGCCGTCTTCATCTCAAGGATCAGCCTGCGGACGGTGGGGCCCATTTCGCCGACATTATTAACGCCGCCAAGCTGAATCGCGTCAGCGCCGATGGCAAAACCATACCGACCTGGGAAGATCCCAAATCGAAGGGCTTCTCGCTGCACTCCTACGGCGCGCAGTTTGTTGAAGTCGAATGGGAACCGGATATCGCCCGCCTCCGCGTGAGCCGCGTGGTCACGGTCATCGATGGCGGCCGCATCATCAATCCCGCCTCCGCAGCCAACCAGATTGCCGGCGCGGTGGTGATGGGCGTGGGCATGGGCTTGCTGGAAGAGACCCGCTTTGACGAGCGCACCGGGCAACCCATCAACGGCAGCCTGGCAGACTACCTCGTCGCCACCTGCGCCGACACGCCGGATATCGATGTCACGTTCCTCAATTATCCCGATCCCATCATGGGCGAGTACGGGGCGCGCGGCGTGGGCGAGATCGGACTGGCGGGCGTGGCCGCGGCCATCACCGCGGCGGTTCATCACGCCACCGGCGTGCGCGTGCGCGAGTTGCCGGTGCGCATTGAGGACTTGCTCAAGTCCAAGATCGTGTCAGTCTAATGAACGCCTCGGGAGCGCCTTGACCGACTTCGAACACATCCTGCCGCTGTGGCGCGAACTGGAAGCCGCCGGACTGGACTATGTCCTCGCCACGGTCGTTGCCGTCGAAGGATCGAGCTATCGCCGCCCCGGCGCGCGCATGCTGCTTGCGCAGGACGGCCGCCGCGCCGGCACGGTGAGCGGGGGATGCCTCGAGGCAGCCGTCGCCAAAAAGGCATGGTGGCTAACCGGCGACGGTCCCGTCGTCGAGCGCTACTCGACCCTGGACGACGATGGCGATCTCCCCTACGGATCCGGCTGTGGCGGCGTGGTCCACATCCTTCTCGAGCGCCGTGCCACCGCCGCACCGCTGCTGCAAGCTCTCCATGCCGCATTCGATGCCCGTGTCTCACTCGCCATCGCCACGGTCCTGGAAGGCCGCAACATCGCCCGCCGCGCCTTCGCGTCCGCATTGGCGGTCGACCCGCCGCTTGACGAAGACCGCACGCAAGGGGATCTTGCCCTGCTGGCGGCGCAAACCCTGGAAGGCCGCTCTTCGCAGGAGACCGCAATCGACATCGAAGGCGAGTCCACGCGCGTCTGGGTCGACTACCGGCCTGCCCGACCGGGCCTCTGGATCTTCGGCGCCGGCGATGACGCCCGGCCGCTGCTCCACCTCGCCCGCGAACTCGGCTGGTTCGTCGCCGTTGTCGACGGCCGATCCCACCTTGCAACGCGAGCGCGTTTCACGAAGGCGGACGAGGTCTACTCCATCGACATCGCCGCGTTCCCCAAGTCATCTCCCCATGCATTTGATATTCACGCAACTGACGCCGTCGTCCTCATCACCCATAGCTTCGAGCAGGACTCCCGGTTCCTCGCCTGGCTTCTGGGCCGCGGCAACCTGCCCGCGTACGTCGGTGTTCTGGGCCCGCAACGGCGCACCCGCGAAGCGCTTGTCGAAGCCGCGCGCCTGCTCGAGCACGCCCCGACGGAAAAGCTCATCGATCAATGGCTCGATGATCTGCACGCACCCACCGGCCTCGATCTCGGCGCCGACACGCCCGCCTCCATCGCGCTCTCGATGCTTGCAGAAATGCAGAAAGTACTCACGAAATCCACGGCGCTCCCGCTGCGCAACGTACGCGCACTGAAGAACACCGCAACGCCCGCATGAAGTTTATGCGCGTACTTTACGCATGAACGAGACCCTGCTTCGCCGTCATGTGAGCTTCCATCACTTCCAGGAACTTCGCCAGCCACGCCGGGTGCGCCGTCCACGCCGGCCCCGTCACCAGGTTGCCGTCCACCACCGCATCCGAGAAATCCAGCTTCACAAAGGTCCCACCGGCCAGCTCCACTTCCGGCGCGCAGGCAGGATAGGCATTCAACTTCCGTCCCTTTAGCACCCCGGCCGCGGCCAGGATCTGCGGCCCGTGGCATAACGCGGCAATCGGCTTGCCCTCTTTGGCAAAGTGGCGCACGATGTTCAGCACCTGCTCGTTCAGTCGCAGATACTCGGGCGCGCGCCCGCCCGGAACCACCAGCCCGTCGTAGTCTGCCGCCGTCACCTCGTCAAACGTGGCGTTCAGCGTGAAATTGTGCCCGCGCTTTTCGGTATACGTCTGGTCACCCTCGAAGTCGTGAATCGCCGTCCGCACCTGCTCGCCCTTTTTCTTACCTGGACAGACCGCATCCACGGTGTGGCCCACCATCTGCAGAGCCTGGAACGGCACCATGATCTCGTAATCCTCAACAAAATCTCCGGCCAGCAGCAACAGCTTCGCACTCTTCATCGCATGTCTCCTTGGATTGAGTTCTGATCCGCTCGCGGTGTCTTGTCGCACATCGGAGCAGCGGTTTGGATTGGCAGCCTGACAACTTATCAGATGAGTTCGGCGAAGAGGGGATGCACCCGGATTTAACGCTGGTTGGAGCGTGAGGAAACTAGCACTTTGTGAACCGCGGCAGCTCCGCGCCGGCATTTCGCTGGTCGCAGGCTAAAGAGCCAGCACCGCGCGCTGCGCCGCGAAGATCTCCTTCAAGCCGGACTCCGCCAGGTCGATCATTCCGTTGAGCTGGGCGCGGGAATAGCTGCCCCGCTCCGCCGTGGCCTGCGTCTCCACCAGGCCCCCGTCGGCGGTCATCACGACATTCATATCCACTTCGGCTTGAGAATCCTCTTCGTAGCACAGGTCGAGCAGCGCCGTGCCCTCTACAATTCCCACCGAAGTGGCGGCAACCAGCTGCCGCATCGGCGAACTCTTGAGGGTGCCGGTTGCCACCAGCGCATTGAGGGCGATGGCTAAAGCCACCGCCGCCCCGGTGATGGCGGCGGTGCGCGTGCCGCCGTCCGCCTGCAGCACGTCGCAGTCCAGGATGACCGTCCGTTCGCCGAGAACCTGCATGTCCACCACGGAACGCAGGCTCCGGCCGATCAGCCGCTGAATCTCGTGGGTGCGGCCGCCGATCTTTCCCTTCTCGCTCTCGCGCGGCGTGCGGGTAAGCGTGGAGCGGGGCAGCATCGCGTACTCGGCCGTCACCCACCCCCTCCCCGAGTTGCGCAACCAAGCCGGGACACCCTGCTCGATGGTGGCGTTACAGAGCACGCGCGTGTTTCCCAATGACACCAGGACGGAGCCTTCCGCGGTCTGAACGAATTCGGGAACAAGCGAGAGGGAACGAAGCTGGACGGGGGTACGTCCGCCGGGGCGAAAGAAGGGCGCGGGCATAGGGAGATTGTACGAGAGGGGTCTGGTGCCAGGATGGGAACGGCTTCCCGAATCGGGAATCGCCGTAAACTCTATGAAACAAAAAGGGTTAGTTTACGGTACGAAAGACGGCTAGTCCCGAATCGGGCCTCCAGCGGGCGCACCCAGCTTCCGCCGCGACCCAAGCCGGAGCGCCAAAGCCATTCTTATGAATAACTTAAGAAAACTGTCCGGATTTGGCACGCCGCGTGTACTAGAAGGGGACAGAAAACAGGAACCACGGGCAGCACAAACCTATCCCGCAACACAACAAACAACGCGCGAGGCGAATACAATGCTGGCAACAGTCTTCAACACCACGACGATGGAGTCCTTACCTCAAACCGGGCAGCCGGCGGCGCCCCTGCACCTGCTGGTAGTCGACCCCGACACGGCGGTGCGCACAGCCTGCGCCGAGATCGCTGAGGGGCTGGGATACCTTGTGGAAAGCACCGGGGACATGACGCACGCGCGACGCCTTCTGGAGGCAGCGTCGGCCGACATATTGCTCGTGAACCTTCCCGCCGGCAGCACCCAGGGTCTCGACCTGGTGGCGGAGGTCAAGATGCTCCATCCCCACATGGCGGTGATCGCCATGACCGCCTCGGGGAGTGTGAATACGGCGGTGGAGGCGATGCGCTGCGGCGCCTCCGACTACCTGCTGAAGCCCTTCGCCATGGATAACCTGCTGACGGCGCTGGATCGGGCCTCGTCATCGCTGCTGATGGACGCAGTCACGCGCCAGTTGCGCGAGAAGCTGAAGCTGTCGCAGGGGCTGGGGTCGATGATCGGCCGGTCGGTGGAGATGGAGAAGATGTACCGCATTCTCTCCAAGGTGGCGCAGAGTTCGCACCCGGTGTTGATTCTGGGCGAGAGCGGCACGGGCAAGGAACTGGTGGCGCGCACCATCCACGCCTACGGCGCCAATGCCGAGAAGCCGTTTCTTCCCGTGGATTGCGGCTCGCTGGCGCCGACCCTGATCGAGAGCGAGCTGTTCGGCTACGTGAAGGGAGCCTTCACGGGCGCCAATCGCTCGAAAGACGGCCTGCTGGTGGCGGCGGAGGGCGGGACCGTGTTTCTCGACGAGATTGGGGAACTCTCGCTCGACCTGCAGGCCAAGCTGCTGCGCGCCCTGCAGGAGCGCGAAGTGCGGCCCGTGGGCGCCACGCACCGGGTCCCGGTCCGGGCGCGCATGGTGGCTGCCACCAACCGCGACCTGGTGGAGATGGTGGAACGCGGAACGTTTCGCAAGGACCTGTTTTACCGCCTGAACGTGGTGAACCTGAAACTGCCGCCGCTCCGCACCCGCAAGGAGGATATCCCGCTGTTGGCGGCTCATTTTCTGGAGCGCCTGAGCCGCGAACGGAAGCAGAAGTACACCCTGAGTGACGACGTGCTGCGCGCCATGATGCGCTATGACTGGCCCGGCAACGTACGCGAGCTTGAGAACGCGGTGGAGCACGCCTGCACCATGGGCACGGGGCCGGTGCTTTCTCTGGGCGACCTGCCCACGCAACTGCGGAATCAGGCACTGGAGGCCCGGCGCGCAGTGGCCGAGGGGCCGGGATCCGATTCGGCTGGTGGCAGTGGCGTGGCGCCCCTGGCGGAGACAGAGAAGCGGGAGATTCTTAAGGCAATCCGCCTCTTCGATGGCGACAAGCTGAAAGCGGCGAAGGTGCTGGGCATTGGCAAAACGACGCTCTACCGCAAGCTGAAGGAATACGGCGTCGCCGACACCTTGCACGACGGATAACCGGGCGCCGTCGCATGACCGCCTTGCACGGATCAGCAGCAGAGCGGACAACCCCAAATTTTGAGCACAAAGACGGACCAGAGGGAATCTCTGTCCTGGCGATCGACCCGGCGGCAACGCCCCTGGTCCGGAAGGATGAAAGCAATGAGCATTTTGATGGTGGCGGGAATTGAGGGCGCGCGGAATTGCGCGGACGTAGTGGCAAAGCAGCTGGGAATGGAAGTCGAAGTGGCGGACGGGCGCAAGGCGGCGCTCGCGATTCTGCGCCATCGGGAGTTCGCCGCGGTGGTCGTGGACGAGACCATCGCCGAGTGCGACCCGGTGGCGGCGGACACCATCTGGGAACGCGCCGGGCTGGCGGTCCCCATCCAGGTCAACTTTGCGGTCTCCGGGACGGCACGGCTCATCCGCGACATACGCGCGGCCTTGCGGCGCCGCGATCGGGAGCAGATGCTCGCCCGCCAGGCCGCCGCGGCCGCCATCGAATCGGAGCTCAAGAGCACGGTAGCCGGACTGCTGCTCCAGTCGGAGCTGGCGCTGTCGAGCAGCGACGCCGGATCGCGCGTGGCGGAAAGGCTGCGCATCGTGGCCGACCTGGCGGGAAACCTGCGCAGCAAGCTGGGCAATCCGCCGGCAGCGGGCCGCAATCCGTCCGTCTCGTGAGGATTTCGTCGTGATTTGAGTTTTTGCGCTCTCCTGGATGTCCTGTTTTGCTTGACACGCGCTTTGGGCCGGAGCTTCGTTGAAGCCCCGGCCATTTTTTCGGTCAGTTTGGGCGGGCTGCGGTGGTTGTCTCGACAAACAGGAGCGCATCGA
The DNA here is from genome assembly GCA_963744185.1 of uncultured Acidobacteriota bacterium. Taxonomy (GTDB): domain Bacteria; phylum Acidobacteriota; class Terriglobia; order Terriglobales; family Acidobacteriaceae; genus Telmatobacter. The sequence continues at coordinate 297,208 of CAVUSR010000012.1, forward strand.
AAGCTTGCGGGGCCGGGGTATCGGACCAGAGGTTGGGGGCGAGCGTGTCGCTGTATCCGGCGCCGATACTGCGGGAACGGCGGGGTTGAGCAAACCACTGGGCAACCGGCCCTTCCGTCGGGATTCGGCGCAGATCGAGGACAAAGATGGGGATTCCGGTGCCGGCGAGGGCGTGGTCGAGGGTGCCGTCGGGAGCGGGTCCGACGGTGAAATCGTGGAGGCGATTGTTCGAGCTCGATCCGGACGAGCCCATTTCAACAGCCTGAAAGGAGCCCTGGTTGAAGGCAAATCCGAAGTTGATCAACTGATTGCCGAAGGCTTTCCGCAGGTAGCCGCCCATAGGCTTCGAGCCTGCCGCGTCATAAGCCACGTGGCCGTTGTGGGCCCACACAACGATCTTTGCGCCGGGGTTCTGGTCGGCGATCCACCGGATATTGGCTGCCATGCTCTCATCGCGGGTCGCCTCGCCGGTTTTCATCTGGACGTATTGGAGAACGAGGCGAGCGCCCTGGATAGCCCAGTCTGTTTCCGACGCTCCGGCGCCCGCGGCAAGGTACGCCGAGCGCTGAGCGGTGAGGTGGTCGAGAACGTCGCGACAGCTCCGAACCACCTTTGCATTGTCGACCGGGGACCCGGCGGCGCCCAGGAAGCGGCTGTGCAGGCTCTGCTTGCCGGTGTGCGGGGTGTCCGGGTCGAGGGTGACCGCGTAACCGGCGCCGCCGGTGTAAAACCCGCGGGCACCGGGTGCCTCGAAATCGAGATCGAACGCACTCGTATCCGTATAGGGAGCGCCATCGATCTCCACGTTCAGGGTGTCGAACCAGGCCTCGCCGGTGCCGGTGTGAAGCACGCCGAAGTTGATGTTGCGGGCCTCTTTCGGGACATCGAGAGCGATTTCGTAGCGGGTCCACGGCGTTGTGTTTGATGGCCCGCGATCGCTCATGTTGTCGAACGCCAGGGGATTGGTGCCAGCGGCGCCGTCGACGCGCCACCAAAGGCCCGCAAAGCCCTGGGTTAGCTCCTTTGTGCGAATGTAACCGCTGAAACGGATGTGGTGACCGGCGGCTGCACTCACGGGAAAGGTGGCCGTGGCCACGCCGAAGCTCGTCTGCTGCCCGGCGGCCAACACGTTCTTCCAGGAGCTTTCCAGCGGATCCACAAAGCCGATGTCGTATTTCTGCACGAATTTTCGCGTGGATTCCAGGGACAGCGTGGGCGTTTGCATGTCGAACCCGGTGAATTGCAGGTGGCCGCCGGCTTTGTTGAATTCGCGCATCCACAGGATCATGTCCAGGACTTCCTGCGTATTCCAGGTCCAGAAGTACATGCCTTTAAGAAGCTCTTTGGGATCACCGGCGCCGTGCAGAACGTAGTCGTTGAGGCGATAGGCTTCGGGCATGTTGGCTTCAATGGAGAAGATGGTGAACCCCATCTGCGAGGCGAGGAACTCGACCATGCGGTGTTTGAGCTGGAAGAACTCGCGCGTGCCGTGAGTGGCTTCGCCAAGTTCGACGATTCTTGCGTCGTGAATGACCGGCTTCAACGCCTGAAGGTCGTTGAAGCCGCTTCCGGCGTGCACGGTAGAGATGGGAATCGCGTGCTGTCGGATCCAGTCCGCGGCGGGGTCCTGGGCGCCCGCCGCGCCGGAAATGAAGATGGCGGCGAGAAACAGACCCGATGAAACTGCAAACCGCGACTTCATTGTGCGTATTTCCTTTCAAACGCGGCCGATCGCGAATTGAGCCGCCTGGAGCCGGTCGCGACCGCCAATCATACAGCCTGGCGAGGGAGAACAGTTGTGACAGGGGCCGGCTGAGGTTTGGACGGCGGGATGCGACCGTGGCGAGCCGGCTCCCTTGCGTGGCAACAAGTTTCGACGCTGCCGGGTGCCGTAATCTCTAGTTCATATGCAGGATTCAGCGGTGTTATTGATTGACTGCCCCGACCGGCGGGGCCTGGTGGCGCGCGTCTCGTCGCTGCTTTATGAGCAGGGCGCCAACATTCTCCATGCCGACCAGCACCGCGACGAGGCGCTGGGACTCTTCTTCATGCGAGTGGAGTGGGCGCTGAACGCGGGCGCCGAAGGCCAGATTGATCCGGCTCCATTCGACCTGGCCCGATTCGAGCGCGCCTTCGCGCCTCTCGCCGAGGAACTGGAGATGCGCTGGACGCTGACCGCCAGCGCGCATCGGACACGCGTGGCGCTGTTCTGTTCGCGCTACCTGCACTGCGTCGCCGACCTGCTGCAGCGCTGGCACTCGGGCGAGCTGCGCTGCGAGATTCCGGTGATCGTGTCGAACCACCGCGACGCGGAAGGCCTAGCCGGGTTTTACGGAATCCGGTTTGTACACGTGCCCACGACCCCCGACACGCGTGCGGAAGCGGAGGCGCGGCAGTTGGCGCTCCTTGCCGAGTGCGGCGCGGAGCTGGTGGTGCTGGCGCGCTACATGCAGGTGCTGTCGGCGGAGTTTGTCGCGCGCTATCCGGCGCGGATCATCAATGTGCATCATTCCTTTCTGCCGGCGTTCACCGGCGCAAGGCCCTATCACGCGGCGCACGGGCGCGGCGTCAAGCTGATTGGCGCCACCAGCCACTACGTGACCGAAGTGCTCGACGACGGCCCGATCATCGAGCAGGATGTGGCGCGCATCTCGCATCGCGACCAGGTGGAAGACCTCGTAGCGCGCGGGCGGGATCTGGAGAGGGTGGTGCTGTCGCGCGCGGTGCGCTGGCACCTGGAGCGTCGCATCCTGAGCTACGGAAACAAGACGGTGGTGTTCGACTAAAGGCAGGGAGGGACCAGGGACTAGGGACCAGGGAAGAGGGACTAGGGAATAGGTCCCGGGACTAGGGCCTCCGCGGTGCGGAAATGCGATCCGGCGACGATAGATGCTAGCTATGAAGAACTTGATTTTGATAGCTGTAAGCTATTATTCGTTGTGAGGAACGATAGATGAGGCCTATGGAAAACAGCCTTTATCATTCACCAAACCTATCGTTTTTGGCGGGGATTTGCCCTAAGTTTCTCGTCTCTGAGCACACCATTTTGGATACCCGCGCCTGAGGGATGAGCACCGGCTCTTCCGCTATGCTGGAGGTCGCTGTCGCAGGTTATGCTCTTCCGCGGGGAAATTCATGATGAGAATCTTGCTGGCTGCTCTGGTGTTGAGTCTTGGCTCGACGATGCACGCTTCGTCGGTGTACACCACGCGGCCCGACGATCCGAAGGCGGTGTATCTCGACGCCCCGGAATTTGGAGCGCATGCGGATGGAGTTGCCGACGACTCCGCGGTGATTCAGTCAGCGATCGACAAGGCGGGGAGCAAGACGCGCGAGGGCATTGTGTTTGTGCCGGCGGGGCGGTATCGCCTGACGCGCACCGTGTACCTCTGGCCGGGCGTGCGGCTGATCGGTTATGGGATGACGCGCCCCGTGTTCCTGCTGGCGCCCAATACGCCAGGCTTTCAGAGCGGGATGGGTGTGATGGTGATGTTCACGGGGCTGAATCCTGCCGAGCTTCAACGCGCGGGCGGGAAAGTGGCAATTCCGCCGCCGGGGCAGGTGCCCCCCAATGACAAGATCGCTGACGCGAATCCCAACACGTTCTACTCCGCGATGAGCAACATCGATTTCGAGATCGGCGAGGGCAATGCGGGGGCTGTCGCGGTTCGCTTCCACGTGGCGCAGCATTCATTTCTCACCCACATGGACTTTCACATGGGCTCGGGGCTGGCCGCGCTTTACCAGGTGGGGAACGAGGCCGAGGATCTGCATTTCTTTGGAGGCCGCTACGGGATCCTGACCGAGAAGACCTCGCCAGCCTGGCAGTTCACGCTGCTGGATTCCACGTTTGAAGGGCAGCGCGAGGCTGCGATCCGCGAGCACGAGTCGCAACTTACGCTGGTGCGCGACGCGATTCGCCAAGTGCCCACGGCGATCGATATCGACGAAGGCTATCCCGACGAACTGTGGGTGAAGGACTGCCGGTTTGAATCGATTGCGCAGGCGGCGGTGGTCATCAGCAAAGAGAAAAGCCCGCTTACCGAGATTGGGTTTGAGAACGAGGTGCTCAAGGACGTTCCGATTTTCGCGAGATTTCGCGAGAGTGGAAAGACGGTTGCCGGCAAGGGCGCGATCTACCGCGTGAGCGAGTTCAACTACGGACTGATCGTGCCCGGGGTTGGAGAGATGGGCACAATGGGGATGCGCTACGAGGCCGCTGCGCTGAACGCGATGCCGGCACCGCTGGAGGCCGCGATTCCCGCGTTGCCACCGGCAAGCGAGTGGGTGAACGTGCACACGCTGGGCGTGAAAGGCGACGGCGAGACGGACGACACGGAGGCGCTGCGGGCGGCGATTGCGGCGCATCGTGTGCTCTATTTTCCCAGCGGGCACTACGTGGTGCGCGACACGCTGGAACTCAAGGCCGACACGGTACTGATCGGGCTGCATCCGACCGCGACGCAGATCGATCTGCTCGACGAGACGCCCGGATACCAGGGGGTGGGCGCGCCCAAGGCGATCATCCTGGCGCCGGCAGCCGGGACCAACATTTTGAGCGGGATCGGGCTGTTTGCAGGCGGCATCAATCCGCGCGCGGTGCCGGTGTTGTGGAAGGCGGGCGAACGTTCGCTGATCGACGATGTGCGGTTTCTCGGCGGCCATGGGAGCGGTACAAATCCCTACAACAACAACCACACCGCGGATTCCGACCTGCGCAAGCGCTGGGATGGACAGTATCCCAGCCTGTGGGTTGCCGACGGCGGAGGCGGTGTTTTTGCGGATATCTGGACGCCGAACACCTTTGCGCAGGAGGGTTTTCTGGTCTCGAACACGAAGACGCCTGGGCACGTGTATGAGCTCTCGAACGAGCATCACTGGCGCAACGAGATCAAGTTTGACCGCGTGGAGAACTGGGACGTGAATGCGCCGCAGACCGAGGAGGAAGCGGGCGAGAGTCCGGAGGCGCTGTCGCTGGAGCTGGACTGGTGCCGCAACATCACCATCGCCAACTATCACGGCTATCGCGTGACGCGTTCGCGGGCGCCGTTTCCGGCGGCGGTACGGATGTATCAATCTTCCGACATTCACTTCCGCAATGTGCACGTGAACGCGGAGAGTGGATATGGTGTGTGCGATGCGAACGGCTGCGGAACGTTTCTACGGCTGAGCAAGTTTCCGTATGAGAACGCGATTGAAGACGTGACGCATCACCTGGAGGTGCGGGAGCGTGAGTTTGCAGTGCTCGATGTGCCTGCAACTCCAGCGCGGCCGGCTGCTGCTGATGCCGCAGCTGTCCTCGCGCCGGGAGCAAAGGTGGAGAAGCTGGAGGACGGATTCTTTTCCATCTCCGGGGCGGCGGTCGATACGCACGGCAAGCTTTACTTCGTGGATCATCACCAGCAGCGCATCTACGGGTGGTCGGAGCAAGAGGGGCTGACGATCGAGCGCGACAACCCGCTCGACCCGGTGAATGTCGCGTTCGACAAATCGGGGAATCTGCTGGTGCTGTCGTCGGCGGGGCCGGAGGGAACGGTCTATACCTTCAAGCCCGGAAGTTCGGCCGAGGAGCTGACGATCCTCGAACCGCAAGACGCGAAGCCTCATCCGGCAGCGGCAGCGATTCTGCCTGCGAACTGGTGGAACAACGGGGAATTCAAAGACCAGCTCGATCTCAACACGATGCGATTCACAACCCTCGCGGAGATGTTCGCGGAGGATGCCACGACGCCGAAGAAGCGCGAGTACGTATCGGCGGACGGCAGCGTGTTTTTACCCGCCGGCCGGGTGTTTCAGCAAGGGCCGGCGACGGACACTTCGGGCTGGCGCTTTTCCGACAATCTCGACACCTACGGGTTCATCACGGCAAAGGCGGGAGAGCGCGTTTATGTGAGCAGCGAGTCGGAGGAGGTGACGTATTCGGCGCGCGTAAACGCCGATGGAACGCTGGCCGAGTTGAAGCCATTCGTGGAGCGCGGCGGCGAGAGCGTCGCCGCAGATGCGAAGGGTAATGTCTATGTGGCGAACGGGCAGATTTTCGTGTACGACGCAGGGGGCAAGCAAATTGGGCGAATCGATGTGCCGGAGCGGCCGCTGCAACTGGTTTTTGGCGGCACGAATGGCAAGATGCTCTTCATCCTGGCGCATCACGCGCTGTATGCCGTCAAAGTGCGTTGAGGCATATTTCCACTCTGTGACAACAGGTTCGCTTTTTTATGAGATTCGACGGCCACAAGATAGACCCGGGAGCGGAAACCGGGATAGGGTCATCTCGTAGTACGCAATCAATCCGGAGGCGGCCATGAGCGATACTCGGCACGAAAAAACTTACCCAATTCAAGAGGCACTGCGCGCCCAGCAGGCTTTGCGAAACCTGGCGGGTCTGGAGCCGGAGATGTTCCCCGTCGAGGCTTTCGTGGGAATGATCAGCGATGAAGTGGAGGCGTTGCGCAAGAGAGGCCACAGCGACGCCCAGATTGCAAAGACCATCCAGGACAACTCCAGCATCCAGATTACGGCCGCAGAAGTTGCGGCTTACTACGCGTCGCCGGAGGATCGCCACGCTCACCACGGTTGAGCCCGCGAATTCGCCGGAAATGCAAGCGGCCCTGCTCGATCAAAAGCAGGGCCGCTTGTTGTTGTGATTGCGGTTCCAACTACAGTGCGACAGTAACAGCCTTGGTTTCGAGATAGTTGTTGAGCACCTCTTCGCCCATCTCACGTCCCCAGCCGGATTGCTTGTAGCCCCCGAAGGGAAGGGAAGCGTCGAAGACGTTGTGGCAGTTGACCCAGACGGTGCCGGCGCGCAGGCCGCGGGCGACCTTGTGGGCCATGCTCAAATTCTGAGTCCAGACCGACGCGGCCAGACCGAACGTGGTGTCATTGGCGCGCTTGACGATGGCGTCCACATCCTTGTCGGCGAAGGGCACGGCGCACACGACGGGTCCGAAGATCTCCTCCTGGACCACTTTCATGCGCGGGTTGGTGTTGGTGAGCACGGTGGGGCGGACGAAGTAGCCGCGCTCGTGGCCCGATACGGGGCCACCTGCCTGAACGCGCGCGCCTTCGGCGATGCCGGATTCGATATAGCCGACCACTTTGCGGTACTGTTCGTCAGAGACCAGCGGACCCATCTGGCAGGAGGGATCGAGGCCAGGCGCCAGCTTGATGTCGGAGGCGATATTGCTGACGCCTTCGACGACCTGGTCGAAGACCTTCTCGTGGATGTAGAGACGCGAGCCGGCGCAGCAGCACTGGCCGTGGTTGAAGAAGATGGCGCTGGCGGTGCCGGAGACCGCCTGGTCGATCTTGGCGTCGGGGAAGACGATGGCCGGGGATTTGCCACCCAATTCCAAAGTGACTTTTTTGAGGTTGCCGGCGGCAGCATGAACGATCAGCTTGCCAACTTCTGTAGAGCCGGTAAATGCGACCTTATCGACCAGATCGTGGGCGGCCAGGGGAGCTCCCGCGCCTTCGCCGTAGCCGGTGAGGACGTTAACCGCGCCGGGAGGCACGCCGGCGTCATTCATGATCTGCGCGAGGCGCAAGCCGGAAAGCGGCGTCTGCTCGGCCAGTTTGAGGACGACGGTGCAGCCGCAGGCGAGCGCCGGCGCCAGCTTCCAGGCTGCCATCAGGAGGGGGAAGTTCCAGGGAATGATCTGGGCGACGACGCCGATGGGTTCGCGGAGCGTGTAGGAGTGGAAGTCATAGCCGGCCGACAGGGGCAGCGTCTTGCCGGAGATCTTGGTGGCCCATCCGGCCATGTAGCGGAACATGTCGACGGCGAGCGGGATATCGGCGACGCGGGCTACCGAAAACGGCTTGCCGTTGTCGAGAGATTCGAGTTCGGCAAACTCGTCGGTATGCTGTTCGAGCAGGTCGGCGATCTTCCACAGGATCTGTCCGCGTTGAGAGGGTGAGAGGCGGGGCCATGGCCCTTCGTCGAAGGCCCGTCGCGCGGCCAGCACGGCGCGATTCACGTCCTCTGCTTCGGCTTCGGGCACGTGGGTGAGGACATCGCCGGTGGCGGGGTTGTAGACGGGAAAGGTTTTGCCGGAGGCCGAGGGGACGAAGCGGCCGTCAATGAGCATGCGGTGATCGGTGGCGACGAAGTCGGCGGTGTGGCCGCTGACGCGGGGGTCGATGGAAAGAGTTGCCATAATTGGACCTCAGTGTGGCGCGGGGTGCGCGTTTACGTTCCGGGAAATGGGAAAATCGCGGTGCGATTCCGGGATCAGGGCGCGCCGGAAAAACGCACGGTGGAAACACTAGCACCGGGAGCTGTGAGTTGACCAGAGGCAGCTTTCTGCTGCGGGCGGTCGCGATCGAACAGCTAACGCGGGCGGAGATTTCTGGGTATGCTGTCAAAGACCGACCTGCATGGATGGAATGACGTACAGGCGAGTTGGATCGCTCGGTCCGGAGGAATGGGGAATGCCTGAGGCGACGGATTTGCTCCCTGCCAGTGACCCGATTTACGCGCGACTCGAAGAACAGATCGATTGGTACGACCGAAAGAGCCGGACGGCGCAGAAGGCGTTCAAGCGCATCAAGGTGGCGGAGATTCTGGCTGCGGCAATCATCCCGTTTCTGGCCGGCATCACGTTTCAATACGACAAACTCGTCATCGCCGGATTGGGCGTGCTGATCACGATCCTCGAGGGCTTTCTGCACCTCAACCAGTACCAGCAGCTCTGGGGCACCTACCGTTCGACGTGCGAAGCGTTGAAGCACGAGAAGTTTGTCTACCTGGGGAAGGCCGGGCCTTATGCCGATGCGAAGGATGCGCACGCGTTGCTGGCGGAGCGGGTGGAGTCGCTCGTCTCACAGGAGCACGCGCAGTGGAATTCGTTCCAGCAGCAGGCGGGCAAGTCGGACGCCAAGGGATGAAAGGCGGCTGCTTCCGGAAGACGGTGGCTGGGAAATAGGCGTGGTATCCCAGGTCTCAGGATCGAGACCTGGGGCACCCGGCTGAGTTGGCTGGGACAGGAAGTGCGAAGGCAAGACAAGTGCGGATCCCGCGGTGGTTACTGCGCGCGGACGAAATCGAACTGGCGCACGGTGGCGGGACGCTGCGCGTAGGTGTTGACGACTCCGACGCTGAGCTTGCCATTCTCAGGTTTGATGGTCAAGGTAGCGACGCGTCCTTTTTCCTGGCTCTCGGCCTGTTGAACCCAGCTCCAAGTGGCCTTCACTTCGGATCCATTTTTCTGCGTGATCTGCGTGCCCCAATCGCAGTCGTTGGGGGCACACTTTCCCCAGGCATGCAGGGTGAGCTGATCGCCGTTCGCGGAAATCTCCAGCTTGTTGATGCCGTTCTGCCCTTCGGGTGCGGGGTTGGTCCAGGTACCGGAGAGAGGGTCCTGTTGGGCGGGCGTAGGTTTGAAGACCAGCCACGCCACGACGCCGAGGGCCACGACAATGGCGGCAACAACGCCGAGGATGAGCGGAAGGCTTGACGAGCGCGGCTGGGGAGGAGCCTCCGCTGGTACGTTTGGCGGAGGCAACTGCACCGAGACGGTTGCGTGGACGGGCTCGGTGTCAGTGGCGGCGGAAGGGGACACGTACTTGCCCAGGGCGGCGATCAGCAGGTGCACATCGGAGTTCCAGCGCGCGTGGGTAATTTCGACGCTGTTTCGGTAGGCCAGGTCTTTCAGGTTTTCCGGCAGGTCGCCGGGATGCGGCATCTTGGCGTCGTGAACGAGGACGGGGATGACAGCGATGTTGCGCGCGAGGGCAGAGGCGATCTCCAGGCGGACAAAGTCGTTCGCATCGTCGAGGCGACGCTCACCGGCGCTGTTCTTGATGCTCGACCAGGTGGGTCCGATCATGGCGAGGAGCACGCCGCAGGAAGCGACGTTGTCATCGATGGCCTTGCGAAAGTCCATGCCGGGATTGATGCCATCCACGTCCATGAACACGGAGTTCTCTCCAAAGGATCGGGTGAGGTCGTCAAAAAGGCGTCCTGCTTCGCCTTCCGTGTCGTCTCTGCGATAGCTGATGAAGATTGCGCGGCCCATGAAACCTCGGGGAATGAAGTTGGACTTGATCGCTGTCAGAATAGGCGGAAGCGCTGATTTCAGCAAATGGATTCATTGGCCACGGGAGCGAAACCGCGCGTCGAATTACGCGATAGACTCGAGGTGTGAGCTTCCGCGATTTCCTGGGTAATACGGCGACAGTGAGCCGGCTCCGCGAGAGTGTGCGCAGCGGCCATTTCCCGCAGGCGATGATCCTGGCAGGGCCCAAGGGTGCGGGTAAGTACACACTGGCGCTGATGCTGGCGCAGGCCGTGAACTGTCTGCAACCTACGGAATCAGACGGATTGCCGGACTTTTGCGGAAGATGCGAGAACTGCCTGCGCATTGCCGAGTCGAAAGACCTGGAAGCGCGCGTGGCCGAGGCAGTGGCGGCGCGCGAGGAGATGCGCGATGCCGACAAACGCGAAACGCGGATTTTGATCCAGACGCACCCCGACGTGCTGGTGGTGCCGCCCGATCCGCCGCAGCTGATGATCAAGATGGGGCAGGTGCGGCAGGTGATCCACAATGCGTATTACCGCCCTCCCACGGAGGCGCGGCGGTCGTTTTCGATCTTCACCTCTTCGGCCTTCATGAAGGAGGCGGCCAACAGCCTGCTGAAGGTTCTGGAAGAACCGCCAGCGCGCACCTCGCTGATTTTGCTGGCGGAGAATCCGCAGGAGCTGCTGCCGACGATCCGCTCGCGCGCGGTCCTGCACCGGGTCGGAGCGCTGCCGGCCACGGAGATTGAGACTCTGCTCACAGCGCGTCGACCAGAGTTAAAGGCCGCGGACAGAAAGCTGGTGTCTCGCCTTGCGGAGGGAGCGATTGGGCGGGCACTCACGCTCGATCTGGGAGTGTACCTGGCGAGCAGGCAGGATGCGCTGGTGATTTTGCGCACCGCATTACGGGAGCCGGACTACTCCACGCTTTTTCGTGCCACAGAGACCTATCGCGCCGGTGCGGACGGGCAGGAGAAGACGATCAACCTGCTCCGGGCGATAGGCAGCCTGGTGGAGGACCTTCTGCTGGTGGTGGCTGGAGCACCGCACCTGGCCCGGAATGTGGACCTTGCCGGCGAACTGGAGAAATTGGGGCAAGGATTGAGCGTGGACTGGATTGACGGCGCGGCGCGCGCCCTCGCGCAAGTGGAGTCGGGAATGCGGCGGAATTTGCTGCGATCGCTTTCGCTGGACGCCATGGCGGTGAGTTTGGAAGGGCGATAGCTGGAAGCGGTGGCAGAATTTCCTGAGCGCAATTTCAACGTACGAATTGCCGGGAATTTCAAACTTTCGGTACGAAAATAGCGTCTCTATTCGATAGCTGCGAAGCCTGGAACCGTTCTACAATAGGGCAACTTCCCATGGCTTGCCCGCATCTTTTAAGCGAGTACAAGCATAAACATCGACCGTCCCGTTTTGGGAAGATCGTGCGCCCTAGTTAGAGGCGATGCCCGATGTTCTGTCTATTGAAGTCGAATTAGACCCCAGGGATCTCTGCACACGAAACCGTGGTTGGATTTGTGAGTAGCCGATTTGCAGGCTGACGCATCTTATTAGTTCAATCCCCGGTTTGGCTCAGTTCTGGAGCGGTTGTTGTGAGCGAAACAGACTCAGAGACGCTGGAAGTTGATGCACAGCCTGATAAGGAAGAGGGCACGATGAGCGGACAGATTTTGGTTCCCCCTTTTGCGGATGCGCGCGTTGCCATGGCGGTGGCGCGGCCCGCTCCTCGCAAGACCCGGTTTGGCGTTCAATCGGTACCGTTCCGGGTGCCCGCGCTGGTGTACGGCGAAGAAGAAACTGCGCAGCGGCAAGCCGAATTGTTTTATCTGCAGAAGCAGATTCAGTCGCAGACGCCGATGGTGATTGTTCTGGAGGACGGCGAACAGGTGGAAGGGTGTATCGAGTGGTATGACCGGCACACGCTGAAGGTTCGTGGGCGCTCGCGAATGCTGATATTCAAGTCCGCTATCAAGTACATGTACAAGCAAGGGGAGATGGGCGCTTAGGGCGTCGCCTCTCGAGCCTCCGGATGCCCGGGGGCTTCCGGCTCTGGGGCCCAGGCGGCTTTGCGGAGCCGGTCGCGAATGGCCGCGCCGATGCCTTCGGCGGGTGGAACCGGGCAGAGAATCACCGAACAATTCTGCATATCGAGGCTTCTGAGACCGGCATAGAGGTTGTGTGCCAGCTCCTCGGGAGCGGAAAAACGGCCCCAGGGGAAGATGATTGCTGCTGACCATGCGGTTCCCGACCACTCGCCGGGGAGCATGAGGCCCACTTTGTCGCCGGCGTAGCGCGCGAGGGCCTCTGCAAGCTGCCGGGGCAGATCGGCGAGCGACGCTTCGATCAGGATTAGTCGCGCTCTGGGCGCGTAATGGCGAATTCCTACGCCCGGCGAGGGGAGGGACTCCTGCTGTGCTGCAGATTGGGGTGGCTGGTAGATTTCGGCATCGCCCGCGATTTCGCGAATCTGGTCAATGGTGACGGCGCCCGGCCTATAAATGACCATGGGACTTTGAGTCGGGTCGAGGACGGTTGACTCGACGCCGTGCCGGGTCGGGCCGGCATCGAGAATGGCGTCGATACGGCCGTCGAGATCCTGAAGAACGTGGTCGGCAGTCGTGGGGCTGGTGTGGCTGAAGAGGTTGGCGCTTGGAGCGGCGACCGGGACTCGTGCCTGTTGGATGAGCCGGAGAGCGACCGGGTGGGCGGGCATGCGGAGGCCAACGAGCGATCGACCGGCGGTTACGGCGTCGGGGACGGCGGCAGTGCGGGGGAGAAGCAGAGTCAAGGGGCCGGGCCAGAATGCAGCCATCAACTTGCGCGCCGTATCGGGAATGTCAATTGTCAGCTCATCGAGCATAGGGTTACCCGGCGCGAGGCCGGCGAGGTGCACGATGACGGGATCCCAGGCGGGACGCTGCTTGGCAGCAAATATGCGGGCAACGGCAGCCGGATCGAGGGCGTTGGCCCCCAGGCCGTAGACGGTTTCCGTGGGGAGAGCGACAAGGCCTCCGCGGCGCAGAATCCCGGCAGCTTGTTCGATCGCGCGCACGGACTCAGGGTCGTCGGGATGCTCGGGATTCACGCTGAGGCGGAGGGTATTCACTTCAACCATTGTCGCCTGCCACGAAGGGTGCGAAGGAAGCCGCTAATTCATTTGATCGATGTTGAGCAGCGGGCAACCGGAGCTGCTCGCATATACTCTCTGGTTATGACAGGCGTGGAAACCGAGATCAAATTCAGTGTGGATGACGTTGCGGCACTCACCCGACGGTTGGAAGCCGCTGGGTTTCATCTCGACACGCCACGGACATTCGAGAGTAACGTGCTCTACGACACGCCGGATCGCCAGATGCGGGCGCGAACGGAGATCCTGCGCATTCGAAGCTACGGCGGCAAATGGACTGTAACGCACAAGCGACTGCCCGACCAGGGGCCGGGAGAGGATCGGCACAAGCATCGGGTCGAGACTGAAACCACGGTAGGTGACGGCGCCGCCCTTGCCGAGGTTTTTCGGTCGATTGGGCTGGTTCCTGCGTTTCGTTATGAAAAGTGGCGCAGTGAATGGAGTGACCGGGAGGGCCATTGCGTAGTGGACGAAACCCCGATTGGAACCTTTGCCGAGTTGGAGGGCGATCCGGAGTGGATCGACCGGATTGCCTCCCAACTGGGGGTTTCAAATTCCGATTACATGACTTTGAGCTACGGAAGGCTTTTTGAGCAGTGGCGCGCGGAGCATCACTCAGGCGCCGAGAACCTGACGTTCGCCGAAGTGGGAGCCGAGGCGCCGAAGCGGTAAGCCAGAGCGGTGAATGAAAAGGCGGGCGTTGGCCCGCCTTTTTTGCTGGAGGAGGCTTTTATGCCTCGGCGCCGTGACACTTTTTGTATTTCTTTCCGGAACCGCAGGGGCAGGGATCGTTGCGGCCGACCTTTTCGCCACTGCGCCGCTGGCTAGGCTGGCTGGCGGCAGACCCCCCGGCCATGCTTGCGGCGGCGAGCTCACGCTGCTTTTTGCGGGCGAATTCCTTTTCCAGGGCGTCGATGGTGGTGGAGGGCTGGCGGGTGGGGACAGGGATCTCCCGCGGCGCCGCTTCAAGCACCGGCGGATGCGATCCGTTGGAGGAAGCGGGGCGAGCAGCGCTGGCAACCGGAGGAGCGGGAGGAACCGCACGGCGCGGTTCTGGAGCCGCATTGACTGGCTGTCCGTCGGGGCCGATGATCTGCATCCGGAACAGGAACCGAACGGTATCTTCCTGAAACTTCAGCATCATGGCTTCGAACATGTCGAAGGACTCGCGCTTGTAGGCGACCAGCGGATCCTGCTGGGCGTAACCGCGCAGGCCGATGCCTTCCTTCAGGTGGTCCATGGCAAGCAGGTGATCTTTCCACAGGCCGTCAATCACGCTGAGCATGACCATGCGTTCGTGGTAGCGCATGGTTTCCGCTCCGAGAATCTTCTCCTTGCCTTCGTATTCGTGCTTGAGTTGCTCGAAGATTTCGTCGCCAAGCTCGTGACGGGCGAGTTCCGCGGGTTTGATTCCCGAGGCCGCGAGGTCGATGCCGAACTGACCCGTGAGGCGTTCCTGGAGCCCCTTGATGTTCCATTGATCGGGATGCTGCTTTTCCGGGCAGAATTCATCGAGCATTGTGGAGAGAATGCCGCCGACGTAATCTTCGAGGATGAGCTCGCGCTGTTCGACGCCTTCGAGCAACTGGCGGCGCAGGCCATAGACGGCCTCGCGCTGCTTGTTCATCACGTCGTCGTACTCCAGCAGGTGTTTGCGCGACTCGAAGTTCTGCGACTCGACGGCCTTTTGCGCGGCTTCAATACGATTCGAGATCATGCGCGACTCGATGGGCACGCCCTCTTCCATTCCCAGCCGCTCCAGCAGCGTGGAAACCCACTGCTTGGCGAAGATACGCATGAGGTCGTCTTCGAGAGACAGATAGAAGCGGGAGGCTCCGGGGTCGCCCTGGCGGCCGGCGCGGCCGCGAAGCTGGTTATCGATGCGGCGTGACTCGTGGCGTTCCGTGCCGAGAATGAACAACCCGCCGGCCTCAATGACTTCGTTGTGCTCCTTCTCCGCGGCCGCCGCGTGGACGCTGTTGACTTCGGCCCAGTCGGGTTCTGAGACTTCGAACTCCTGGCCCTGGTAGTAGAAGCGCTGGAAACCCGCGGGGGCCATGGGATTGATGGCGCCTTCGGCGACGCTGAGGGCGCGGGCGCGGCCCTTTTTCACCAGCTCCTGGCGGGTCGTGAAGTCGGCGTTGCCGCCGAGCAAAATGTCGGTGCCGCGGCCGGCCATGTTGGTGGCGATAGTGACCATGCCGAGGCGTCCCGCCTGGGCGACGATCTCGGCTTCGCGCTCGTGGAACTTGGCGTTCAAAACCACGTGGCGTACGCCTTTGCGTTGCAGTATGCCGGAGAGCCGCTCGGACTTTTCGATGGACGTGGTGCCGACCAGAACAGGCTGGCCGCTTTCGTGAAGGGCCGAGATATCGTCGGCGACCGCCTTGTACTTTTCCTTCTCGGTGCGGTAGACGATGTCTGCGTTTTCCTTGCGGAGCATCGGCTTGTTTGTCGGGATGACGACGATCTCAAGTTTGTAGATCTTTTCGAATTCGGCGGCTTCGGTTTCGGCCGTGCCGGTCATGCCACTCAGTTTCTGGTAGAGGCGGAAGTAGTTCTGGAAAGTGATGGTCGCCAGTGTCTGGTCTTCTTTGCGGATGGTGACGCCTTCTTTGGCCTCGATGGACTGGTGCAGGCCGTCGGACCAGCGGCGGCCCGGCATGAGGCGCCCAGTGAACGTGTCGACGATGATGACTTCGCCATCCTTGACCACGTAATCCACGTCGCGCTTGTAAAGTGAGTGGGCCTTGATGGCTGTTTCGACGTAATGCTTCAGATCCCAGTTTTCGGCGTCGGCAATATTGTCGATGCCGAGTTCCTTCTCAATGCTGACCCAGCCTTCGTCGGTAACGCCGATGGTGCGATGCTTCTCGTCGACTACGTAGTCGCCGGTGAAGGTCTTGCCCTCGAGGCTTTCGATTTCTTCTCCGAGTTCCAGCCGGGGAATGATGTCTTTGACGCGAGCATACTTGTCGGTCGTCTGGTCGGTGGGTCCGGAGATGATCAGCGGCGTACGGGCTTCGTCGATGAGGATGGAGTCGACTTCGTCCACGATGGCGTAATAGTGGCCGCGCTGCACGCAGTCCTTGATGTCGAACTTCATGTTGTCGCGCAGGTAGTCGAAGCCGAACTCGTTGTTGGTGCCGTAGGTGATGTCGGCGCCATAGGCGGCGCGACGTTCATCGTCGGAAAGGTCGTGAACGATGACACCGACGGTGAGGCCGAGGAACTCGTAGATCTTGCCCATCCACTCGGCGTCGCGCTTGGCCAGGTAGTCGTTGACTGTGACCACGTGCACACCGCGGCCGGCAAGAGCGTTGAGGTAACAGGCGAGTGTGGCAACCAGCGTTTTGCCTTCGCCGGTCTTCATTTCAGAGATCTTGCCATGGTGCAGCACCATGCCGCCGATCAACTGCACGTCGAAGTGGCGCATGTGCACGGCGCGCCAGCCGGCTTCACGGACAACGGCGAAGGCTTCGGGCAGGATTTCGTCGAGGGCTTCGCGTTCGGCGGTCTTGATGACGTCTTTGTCGGTCAGGCCTTCGAGGCGCGCCGCGATGCGAGCTTTGAATTCCGCCGGTCTTGTCGCGCAACTCTTCATCCGAGAGCTGCTTGATATTTGGTTCAAGCGCGTTGATGGTGGCAACGAGGGGAACAAGGCGCTTGATGACGCGCTCATTCGCCGTGCCAAAAATCTTGGTTAAGATTGGATCGAAAAACACTGGAATCTCCGTTTATCAGTTTAAATGCCGTGGGTTGAAGCGGAGCGGTCAATCGCCGCTCCTGCTGCGAGAAGCGAAGTCTGGGGCCGTCTTGGCCGTATAGGTTACTCCAGCCGCCAGATGAGACGTTCCACGGGCTCGCCCCGGCGAATACGGCGGAGTTGCCGGTGAAGGTGTTTGATCGGCGTCTCGGGCGTCCCGTCGTCGTCCTCGTCGGCGTCTTCCTGCTGCTGGATCTGTGCCTTGGCGACGAAGGAGTGATCGGGCCGGTATGCCATGGACAGGAACTGAAAGGCCGCGCCCAATCCGGCGGCTGAGGATGACGTTCCCAGCCGCGCATGCCGCGGTGGGTTTTTGCGATTGCGCCGCTCGCGGAATCGCGACCAGGTGATACCCAACATGGTGACGACCAGCCACGTCATGGGATTCGACAGACTCATCAGCACAAAAAGGCTCATGTGCAATGGTTCCTCAGTGATTTCGTTCACGGGTGAAAGTCCCGGTGAGATCCTCGCGCGATGAAGGCTGGGAGGGATTCCGGACGAAGAACGTGAAGGAATTAGAGGATTGGGGCGGGCGGAGGACGCTGATACGAGAATGGAAGCGACGGAACCGCCGGGGCGCGGCCGATGCAACGGAAGGACTTAGGGGAAAGAAGATTGAGCGGCGAAACCAGACCGACAAACAGGACCGGCAGCATCGCAGCCCAGACGCCCGTACCCGATCCGTACAGTTTGACCCGGGCGGTGCGGGAATGCAGGAACCGCTGAACTGTGTTGGCAGCAACCGGTTGGGCGTTCGGATGTCCGGCAAGAAACTCAAGCACAGGGTTGGTGTACGCCCGGGCATTTTGCGCGCCAGACTGCGCCCGAGCGATGAACGCAAGGGACATGGCGGCGACCGCCACCCATATCCACGCGTTTCTGTGCCTGATTGCTGTCATTCTTGGCTTCCGTCTCATATTGTGCCACAAATCGGGCGCCCAGAGCGTGGAGGCGGCGCACATGGTGGATGGAGGATGGTGACTCTCCGATATATTCAGAGCACTCGTGGAGCAGTTTTGAACAGCTAATTTGCGAGCGCATTGCATCATTCGGAACCTATTCCTGCCGGGAGCCAAACGATGAAGAAGGTCCTCTCTTTGCTGGCTGCGAGCTTGCCGATTGCTACTGTGGCAGCGGGCCAGGCGCCGACGGCCACGCTGGCTGCGTCTCCCTCGACCGTAGTTTGGGGCTATTACTCGGCAAAAGCCAAGCCGGTGTTGACTGTGCATTCCGGAGAGGCAGTGCGCGTGCAAACTCTCTCCACCTGCGGACCGACGGAGCGTCTGCAGGAAGAAGGCGTTCCGGCGGCGGATATTCCCGCCTACAACGCCGACATCTATCGCGAGGTGAAGGAACGAGGCCCGGGAGGACACATTCTTACCGGCCCAATTGAGATTGCGGAGGCGGAACCTGGCGATGTGCTCGAGGTGCAAATCGTCAGGATCGACATCGATGTTCCGTTCGCATGCAATGGGTTCGCGGCGGGGCGCGGATTTCTGCCCAACGATTTCCCCTACAGCCGGCGGAAGATCATCCCGCTCGACCGCGAGAAGATGATCGGAAAGTTCGCGCCGGGTGTCGAGATTCCCCTGCATCCCTTCTTTGGCAGCATGGGGGTGGCGCCCCCGGAGTCGGCGGGACGCTATGACAGTGCGCCTCCGTGGATGCATGGCGGCAACATGGACAACAAGGAACTGGTGGCTGGGACAACGCTCTATCTGCCGGTGCATGCCAAGGGGGCGTTGTTCGAAGTCGGCGATGGACATGCCGGGCAGGGCAACGGAGAAGTGGACATTACGGCACTGGAGACGTTTCTCTCCGGCACGTTTCGGTTCATTGTCCACAAGGATCGGCACTTGCTTTGGCCGCGCGCCGAGACCCAGACAAGCTACATCAGCATGGGCTTCAGTCCGGACCTGAAGGAGGCCACGAGTCTTGCCGTGCGTGACATGATCAACTTCCTGGTGGAGGAACGGCACCTGAGCCGCGACGAAGCCTACATGCTGACCAGCGTGGCCGTGGACGTCGACATTACACAACTGGTGGATGGCAATGTCGGCGTCCATGCCATGTGTCCCAAAAGCATCTTCAAATAGAGCATCAGTCAGCTAAGTTGCCCGTTTTGTTCGACGGAAAGAAGGCATCTTTTTCGCGAACGGCGGAATCTCCTTATCGGGACCTGAGAGGAGATCTCCAGTGGCAGACAAGGACGCGGTTCTTCGGCAACAGCTCACCGAGTTGATCAGGGGCGGCAATGCGCATGCAGATTTCAAGAAGACAATTGAGGATTTTCCAGCCGAGTTGAGGGGCAAACGGCCCAAGGGCGCGCCGCATTCTGCATGGGAGTTACTGGAGCACATGCGCATCGCCCAGGCGGACATTCTGGAGTTCTCGCGAAACGCGGAACACAAGTCGCCGGATTGGCCGTCTGGATACTGGCCCGAGAAGCCGGAACCAACGGACGCGAAGGCCTGGGACCGTACTGTTCACGGGTTCTGCCAGGACATGCAGGCGATGTGCGCGTTGATCGAGGACGCGAACACCGACCTTTACGCGCCTATTCCGCATGGAACCGGGCAGACAGTTCTGCGGGAGGCGCTGTTGGTGGCCGATCACAACTCCTATCACCTTGGGCAGCTCGTTCTCGTGCGTCGAATGCTGGGGACCTGGACGGCGGAATAGCCTGTTCCTAGACCTCGCTGGTTTCGGAGATGCGCATGGCGACGGCCTCCACGATCTGCTCGTGGACCTCGTCGATGGTGAGATCGCCTTCGATGCAAACTACGCGGTGTGCGTCCCGGTGCGCGATCTCACGATATTTCGCCCACACCCGGCGATAAAAAGCGTCCTGCTCGCGCTCAAAGCGGCTCTCGTCCTTGCCTGACTGGGCTGCGACGCGGTCGTTGCGGCGTCGAGCGCGTTCCAGGCTTGATTCTAAAGAGGGCAACAGAAGCAGGGTAAGGTCGGGCTGCAGTGTGCCGCAGATGACACGGTGGAGTTCGAGCACCACTTCGGAACCCAGTTCGCGGCCGCCTCCCTGGTAAGCTTCGGTGGAATCGGTGAAGCGGTCGCAGAGGACGGTTTTTCCGGCAGCAAGCGCTGGCTCGATGACCTCGGCGATGGCCTGCGCGCGATCGGCAAACATCAGGGCCATTTCGGCCATCGGCGCCAGCGAACCGGAGCGCGAGTCGAGAAGGAGTTCTCGAATCCGATCGCCAGTGACCGTGCCCCCCGGCTGGCGAGTCACGACCGGCGTGTGGCCGCGTCGTTGCATCCACGTTGCCAGCCGTTTCAGCTGCGTGGTCTTGCCCGATCCATCCAATCCTTCGAGAGTGATGAAGAAGCCGCGCGACATGGCGTGAGTCTACCATCGCCCGCAGGGGAAGACGGCTGCCATCCGATTGTGTTACAAGAGGTTGGATTCGAAAGACTATGGGCCTCAACCCTCCCTCGGAATCAGGGGCTCATCTGGAGTGAACGTGAAGATAATTAAGACTTCTACAATCGTCTCTGCACTGGTTGTCGCGGCTGCTTTCATGGTCGGTTCGCCACTGAATGCACAGAATCTCACCCTCGAAGGCCAGACCGGTGGATTCATTACACCCACCGCATACGTTGTTTACTCAGCCAAGAAACAGTTCTTTTCGTATCCCGCCATTGGTTACCATTTCGTGAACGCTTCCAAGGTGATCGGCAACATCCACACGTTCAGCATTGAGGAGGGGTTCGGAAATCGCGCCGAAATCGGCTATACCCGCAGCGTTCATCAGGAGGGCAACAGCCCCCTGTTCAGCCAGTTGTGGCACTACGCCGGCATGAACATCGTCAACGGCAAGGTGGTGGCCATTCGCGACGGGCAGGGAAGCCCTCTGACTCCGGGGCTGGCGGCGGGATTTGTTGTGCGTACCGGCGACAAATTTGTAACCGGTGCTCTCGATCAGTCGTTTACAGGAAACCTCAAAAGCTATACCAACGAAGACGTGTACGCGGTGATCACGAAAACCTGGCTGCACGCGCCGTTCCCGTTCCTCGCAAACATTGGCTGGAAGGCGACCAACGCTTCCATCTACGGCATCGGAGGCCAGGCGACCCGGTTTGGGGGACGCCTTTTTGGGGGCCTTGGCATACCAATCAAAGGGCCATTCAAAACGGCCATTGTGCCGGCGGCGGGATTTACTCAAGAGCCACCCACCTCAAAGAACCTCGGAGCTATTCTTTTTCCCCCTGGCGGCCGGGCGCACTTGCCCACCACGCTCGATTATGCGGTGCGCGTGACCCAAAAAGAGAATCCTCACTTTGCCTTCGATATTGGAGTAGGCCAGGTGGCGGGCATGATCGGGACCACCGCCGCCATCACCCCCGCCGGGCCGGTGTTGATCCCGGTCAACCTGCAGGCGCGCGCCGTGTTCGGCATGGGTCTCAGCCTCCGCTATTAGAGTGACTTGCGAGAGGGGAGGAAATTCCTCTCGTTGGCGGGAGTGTGCCCGTTGACAAGAGTTTTCCCCTTCCGCTGCAACTTCTGTTTTCTCTTCGGGTTCAAATTCAATAGCTTGGGTCGACTCGAATCGCCCCGGCAGTGCATGGTGAAGAGGGCAAGCGCTGGCCTTATTTTTACGGGTGGCGATTGCAGGGCGGGCGACGGTTTTTCACTACGAGGAGCCTGCCCAGACAGAATTCCTTTTTTACTCCCCCTGCTCCGCGATTGCGGATGAATCGCAGGTGGGATCGAAACATCAGGAGGACTTCGATGCGAGTATTCCGTTCCGCGCGGTGGCTTTTGCTGGCGCTGCTTCTTCCCTTTATTCCGATTTCGCAGGCGCATGCCGGCGTGTTTATCAGCGTTGGATTTGCACCGCCGGTGCTGCCCGTCTACGTGCAACCGCCCTGCCCTGAGCCAAACTTGATGTGGTCGCCCGGTTACTGGGCCTATGGAGATGACGGATACTACTGGGTCCCGGGCGCGTGGGTGCCGGCGCCGTATGAAGGCGCGTTATGGACACCGCCTTATTGGGGCTGGCAGGAAGGCGTGTATGTCTTTCATCCCGGATATTGGGGCTGGCACGTCGGCTACTACGGCGGCGTCAACTATGGATTCGGCTACATGGGAATAGGCTTTGTCGGCGGCGCATGGCGCGGACACGAATTTGCTTACAATACCGCGGTCATCCATGTGAATGAAACCATCATTCACACCACCTACGTGGATCGAACGGTCGTCGAGCGGAATACGATTGTCAATGATCGCCACGTTGCCTACGCCGGTGGTCCGGGTGGCATTAACCATCAGCCAACTGCAGTCGAGCGGCAGGCGATGAACGAGCCGCACGTTGCGCCGACGCAGTTCCAGCAGCAGCATGTGCAGACTGCGCGCGCCGATCACAGCAATTATTTCAACGCCAATCACGGGCGTCCGCAAAATGTGGCCATGGCGAAGCCGCTCCCTGTCGAGCATCACGACGCCCCCGCGATGAACGCTGTTGGAGCGCGTGGGAACGCCGGCGTGAATGCGAATGCGGGTGCGCGGGGCGACTTCCGCAATGGACAATCGAATCAGCCTGGGACACAACCGCATCCAGCCAACGCCCCCCGGCCGCAGGACAATTCGCGTCAGACGTATCAACCGCAACCGCAATCGCGTCCTGCGCCGGAGTCACGTCCGACGTACCAGCCGCCGTCGCGTCCTGAATCGCGCCCTGCCCCTGAATCTCGTCCTGCGGCGCCTCGCCAGGAGTCCCGTCCTGCCCAGGAACCGAGGCATGAGTCAAAGCCGCCCAAGGAGCCGAAGCGCTAGTCACGAAAATTGACCAGGAAAGCGGGGGCCCACGGACTAACCGTGGGCCTTCGTACGTTCAGGCTTGAGCCGGCCGAATTCCCGCAATCTCAATCTCGATCCCGCCGTATTCCGGATGATCGTTCTCGCGAATGCGGTAGGCCACGTCAACTATGCTGCCGAGGGCTAGTTCCAGGGCTATGCACCGGCCCGCCCAATCCCAGCCAACGCAGCGCATCCCTCGATTTGCGGCAGAATCCTGGGCTAACTCCAGCCGGATGTGCCGGTCCTTCATGACGCGCGGCGCGGAGGCGATACGGACCCCGCGGGCCACGAAGATAGGCTCGGGATTGCCGTGGCCAAGTGGCTCCAGCTTGCGTAACCACCCAGCAAGGACCGGCGTGATGCGATCGAGTGGAAGTTCGGCGTGGATCTTCAGTACATGTTCCGGGTCCATTCCAGCCAGGCGTTCGGCGGCGTGCAGGTTGAGGCGCCGGCGTAACTCGGGAAGCCCATCGGCCGGCATGGCGAAGCCCACCGCAAATGCGTGGCCACCAAACCGGGTGAACAAATCACTGCAGGTCTCGATTGCTTCGAGAAGCTGGAACCCGTCTATGGATCGGCCGGATCCGTGGGCTATCCCGTCCTCCACGCTGATCACGATGGCCGGCTTGGCGGTGCGTTCCACCACGCGCGAAGCGAGGATGCCGATCACGCCGCGGTGCCAGCCTTCGCCGTACACCACCAACAAACGGTCTGTGGCAAAGGTGGCGTCTTCAGCAAGGCGCGCTTCGATAATAGCCAGCGCTGCGGCCTCGGCATCGCGCCGCTGGCGGTTGAGCGCTTCCAGCTTTGCGGCCAGTTCGCTGGCCCGGGCCGCGTCACGCGTGCAGAACAACTCCACGATCTCCGAGGCCACATCCATTCGCCCCGCTGCATTAATGCGAGGCGCCAGGCGAAAGGCCACGTCGAAGCCGGTAATCGCTTTGTTTGCTGGATCAAGCGCAGCCGCCTGGCATAAGGCGCGAAGCCCGATGCCCACGGGCCTGCGCAACTCGCGCAGTCCCAGCGCCGAGATGGTGCGATTCTCGCCGTGCAACGGCACCGCGTCGGCGATGGTGGCGATGGCCGCCATCTTCAGAAAGCTGGGCAACGTCTTTTCGCGCGTGCGAACCGCGTCGCGCCGTTCCAGCAATGCCTGGGCAAGCTTGAACGCAATCGCCGCCCCGCAGAGACCTTTCTCGGGATATCCGCAGCCGGGCTGATTGGGATTGAGGATGGCGAGCGCGTCGGGAACCGCATCATCGGCGCTCGGCAGATGGTGGTCGGTAATGATCAGATCGAGTCCAAGCCGACGCGCAGTCTTCGCTTCAGCAAAGGCGCGCATGCCCGTGTCGACGGTGATCACCAGTCGAACGCCTTCGAGGTAGGCGGCTTCGAGCACGCTCGATTGCAAGCCGTAGCCCTCGAGAATCCGATGCGGAACGTGAAAGCTGACCACGCCGCCCATCATCTCGATAGCGGTCTTCAGCAGCACCACGGCGGTCGTGCCGTCCACGTCGTAATCGCCGTAGAGCAGGATGGGCTCTTTGGTCGCGATCGCGCGCTCCACGCGCTCGACAGCCGCGGCCATGCCTTTCATCGCGCTGGGATCATGCAGGTGCGAGAAATCTGGATAGAGAAATGCGAGGGCATTCTGGGCGTCGCGAATGCCGCGCGCTATCAGCAACTCGGCGAGAACAAGTGGAAGGTGCGCGGCCGCAGCGAGTACCGCGGATTCCTCAGGGTGCGACGGAGCCAAGACCCAACGCTGGCGCGGGTATGAGCGCGGCGGAACGCCGGCAGTCGCGCTGGCTGCGCTCACGCGGCCTACTCGTCCTCGTCGCCGGCGTCGTGTGCGTCGTCGATCACGATGTCTTGAAAGCTCTCAATGTCCTCGAGCAAAGATTGGTAGCGCTCGTACCACTCGGTGGTCGTTTCATGTAAAAACACCAATCCCTGGTATACGAAGCCAAGCTGAATGTAGCCGAGCATCCCCACGTACTTGCGCAGCCATTGCGCTTCCACCAGTTCGGTGGCCTCCTCGTCGGGGAAGTTCATCTCGCCGGCTTCTTCAATCAGGGCCTCGAGTTCTTCCCTTTCCAGCGTGACTTCGCTGAAGGTCACAAACGGCGCACCGACATGTTTTGCCATCTCCACGAAGTCTTTCCAAGCGTCGGGATTCGCTTTCCCGTCCCAAAGCACGGATGGAATATCTTCCGTTACGAAGCCGGGAAGGCGGCGCATTCCGTGGCCCTCAACGAAGGCCACCATGTCATCTTTCAGCGAGAGGAGGTTATCTTTGCTCATGTCAACAGTCATTTTCGCAGATGCGGGCGGGGTGGTGCCCTGCCTGTGGAAACTTCGACCGCGGGCGGGGCCGGTTAGTCTGGAAAAAGGAGGATTGACCTCATTGCCCCTTTTCGAGCATCACGTTTTCGTTTGTCATAATGTCCGGCCCGAAGGCGCACCGCGCCCTTCGTGCACCAGCGACGGAAAGAGCGAAGTCTTTACCCAGTTGCAGCAACTTACCAAGGCCGCTGGTTTGACCGATCGCGTTCGCATTAACAAATCCCTGTGTCTCGACCAGTGCGAGCACGGGCCGACCGTGGTAGTTTATCCGGATGCAATCTGGTACGGGGGAGTCAGGCCCGAGGATGCCCAGGAGATCGTGGAACAACATCTCGTAAACGGCCACCCGGTGGAACGGTTGCGCATCGATGACGCCTGTATCAACTCCAAAATCTGTCCCCACCGTAGCTGAGGAGGTTCTCTGGCGTGCTCCTTCGAAGTGCGGGCCGCGGGGCGGCGCAGGTGTACAGACCGCCGCCCCGTGCGCTATCCTGACCATTAGTCCATGATCTTCTCTCGCGAATATATTGGTTATCTTGGCCGCCGTACGGTCAAGCACCTCATCGACGCCAAGTTCATCACCACGAGTGACTTGAAGACTACTGAGGAGCGCGTCACGCAGGGCCTTACCGAGGAGCTGTCCCTTGAGGACCGCATCAACGAAGAGGTGCGCGTGATCCTGGAAGCCTACTCCGACGAAATGCGCAAGTCCGGCGCGCAGTACGCCGAGATGTTCAAAAAGGTGAAGACCGAGCTCGCCCGCAAGTACAAGGCGGTGCTATGAGAATTAGCCGCGACAAGCTGAACAAGCTGGCTCATACCGTGGCGGATACTCTGGCCGACATTGATGCAGTCGGTTTCATGGAGGACCGCAACACCATCCGCCAGGAAGCCCGGAAGGCGCTCGAAAACCTTCTCAATGAGGAAGCCCGCATCGACACCGCGGCGCGTGCCAAAATCGCCTCCCAACGCAAGATTATCCTCGAGGGATCACAAGAGTGGGAAATCCTCTACCGGAAGTACTACAACGAGGAAGTGCGCAAGCTGGGTATCTGAGTGAGTGCAGTTCCTCCTGAGCCACTGCACGCAGAGCCAAACTTTAGAAGCGAGTATCCCAGCGCAATAACACAGAGCGCTGCGGGGCGATCGCATTCCCAGAGAACAGCCCCCCAAAATCCAGTACGTTGAGCCGATTGTTGAGATTCTCTCCGTCGGCGTGAATCGTCATCTGCACGCGGTCCCCGTGGCAAACCTCAAAACTCATGGAAGAGTTGAGCGCAAACAGCGGCAATATGCGACCTCGCGCGAAATTGAGACGATTTACGACCTGCGGACCATATTGGTCCAATGCCTGCGTCGGAGTTCCTGTGTAAGTGAACGGCAGTCCCGATCCATAGGAAGCACCCGCGGCAAAGTGGAGACGCGAACCCAGCGCATATTCCCACCGGGTCGCGAGGGTATTGCGCTGATCCTGGCTCGACGGAAAATGTCCGTTCAGTCGCGCCAAAGCAGTTTCTGCGTCTGCGCCGAGGAAAAGTCCGCCTGTTACAGGAAACCAGGCCATCGCCACCATGTAGGAGTAGCTCACAAACCCGCTGAGCGGCCCGGTTGCGATCGCCTGCAGCTTGCCTTCAACCCCGTAGGTCCGGCTTCGATGAAATGAAATGGGGTAACTTACCCCAGTGTTGAGGAGTTGATCGTCATCCGCGGCATTGAGGGCCTGGCGCGAGTAAGTCGTGACGTCCAGACGCGTGCGCTTGGCGATCCCCTTGGTAAGCCCGACCTCGTAGTCGTCTCCCGTCGAAGGCGGGACCGGGAGGCGAAGGAATTCCGGGCTGATCGCACCGAGTTGTGGGGATCCCGATATCAGAATGTTCTCGAACGATGGAGTTTGAAAGACGCGATCGTAAGAAGCATGAATGACCAGATCTTCACCGGGAAAACCGCGCCCAATGGAAACTCGTGGGCTGAGAGCCTGCTTGTTAAGCAGGAGCTGATAGTGATCCCAGCGCAGCCCGACGCTTGCGGTCCAATTGTGCCGCCGGATCAGGTCCTCAACGAATCCAGACTGTTCCAGGTCGGGCCGGGCATCCGAGAAACTTAAATTTTGCGGAGTTCCGGGATCGAACTGGCTGGCATCGGTGATTGCGTAATGGAAGTTCTCATGAAGAAATGTTGCATCCGACTCAACTCCCGCTTTGAGTTCGTGACTGCCGCGGTGGACTGAATAGGTGGCTTTGAAATATCCCTCCGTGAACCGGTTGTGCTGGAAAGCAGCGATGGGCGTGGGATTTTGGTTCGACTGAAGATCGTTGGAGTTCTCGCGCAGCATTCCAGATAGCAGCAGAAGGCTCTCAGGCGTAGCGATGTATTGGAAACGCCCCGTTCCCATGGTCTCGAAGTTGCCGCCATTCTGCACTTGCCCAGCCTGCTCCTGCACGAGCTCGTCGGGAATCAGGAATCGAGACAGGTCGCGGCGCCCACTGAACGAAAGCCTTGCTTTCTCGTTTAAATCGCGTTCGTAGCTCGCCGCGAAACTTCCCACGGTACCGGTGTTGGTGTAATTCTCCGGTACCACTGGATTGAGAAAATGGCTGGTTTCCGATCCGGATGCCGAGACCGCCAACGCATCTTTCCGCCTGGTCTGCTGCAATTGGCCGTAACCGGACATGGTTCCGTAGCTGCCGCCGGACAACGCCACGGTTCCATGGACTCCGGGGTCAGTCTGGCGGCGGGTATTGAGTTCTATCGCTCCGCCCATCCTGCGTCCATACTCAGCGGGGAACCCCGCAGTGTAAATGCTCATGGATTCCAGGTCGTCGGCGTCGATTTCTGGACCAAAGCCCGGGGAGCGGTTGTCCATCAGCGGAATTCCGTCCACGATGAACTGCGTCTGGTACTCAGAGCCACGCGGATGGAGAATCGCATTTCCTTCGTACAACCAGCCTGGTTGCGAAACCACAAGATCCTGCACCGATCGGCCGGGCAGCGAGGAGAGTCGCTGTTCGACTTCCTTTGCCCCGATCTGTACCGCGGAGGAAGGACTGTTGAGATCGATGAGAGAGTGGGATTCCGTCACTGTGACTTCACTGTGAACGGTTGCGATTGCAAGCTGCACTCGTTGCTCGACAGGAACCTCGGATCGCACCTCCACGTCTTTACGGAATGGAGCAAACCCGGACTGCTCGATCCGGACCTGATACAAGCCGTATGGGATCAAGGAGATAACCACGCGGCCGCTGCTGTCGCTTTCGAAGGCGTGATTATATCCATTCGCCTCGGAGGTCAGCTCCAGTTTTGCGCTCACAGCAGCACCGGATGTGTCCATGATGCTGAACCGCAAGCTGCCCCGATTTGTCTGACTACACGCATCCGTTGCGCCTAGCAGCAGCACGAGAATCGGGAAGAATCGCCGCATTGAGCTGTTCCTTCTCCTAAGTCCGTTCCCCGTCTTGACGCGGGTCGCCCTCGTTCTTCTACCAAACCCTGCAAACGTTAGCTGGATACATCGGTGTACCTTTGGTGCATCCGAAGGCCTTGCCGAATTCTTCAAAGTTTTGGATGGCGCCGTTCACACGCACACGTCCCGGCGATTGCGGGTCGGCCGCAGCCGCCTGCCGGGCTGCACGCGCGCCTTGATTCTGACACCAGACCTGAGCGAACGACAAGAAAAAGCGCTGCTTGGCGTCGTAGCCGTCTACTGGATCCTGCACGGGCTTTCCTTGGGCTGCCAGAGCCTGAGTCAGAGCTTGAAATGCGATGCGCAGGCCACCATTGTCGGCGGTGTTCTCGGCCAGCGTGAGCGTTCCATTCACCTTGAGCCGCGGCAGATTGTCGGGATCGGGCATGGCCCCGAAGCCGCCGTATTCGGCCACCTCGCAGGAAGTCTTCTCCGCGAACCTCCGTTGATCTTCGGCGGTCTGCCATTCCCGCAGATTGCCTTTGCCATCGAATCTCGATCCGAGCTGGTCGAATCCGTGCGTCAACTCGTGGCCCACGACTACGCCAATGCTACCGAAGTTTACGGACGGATCGGCGGCTCGGTCGAAGAAAGGCGGCTGCATGATGCCGCCGGGAATGCTCAGGCTGTTCGTCGACCGCTGATACAGGGCATCGACCGTTGGAGAAGCGATATCCCCGGCACGATCATCCGTTGGCTTGCAGGCTTGGCTCAACTTATGGGTCCGTTCAAAGGCCCGGCTGCGCTGCACGTTTCCCATCAGGTCGTTGCGGTCTACCTTCAGGCTCGCGTAATCCCGCCGTGCTTCGGGATTTCCGATCCTGTTTCGGATCAGTGCCAGTTTTTCCTCCGCCAGCTTCTTCGTGGTATCACTCATCCAGGGCACGCTGTTGATCTCATCGCCAAGCGCCTTTTCAAGAGCAGCCACCAGCTTTTCCATGCCGGTCCCTGCGTCCGAAGGAAAGTTCTGCTTCGCCCAATCCTGGCCGATGGAATCGCCCAGTGCCTTATCGGTCATTTCCGTGCATTCTTTCCAGCGTGGCTCCGGTTGTTCCTGTCGCGTGTAGAAACTCCCCCAAAACGCAAAATCTTCGTCCCGGAAGGCTTTTGGCAGAGCTTCAATCTGTTCACTCAAGACGTGCCAACGGAAGTAGGAGCGCCACAAGTCAACTGGCACGGAAACAAGCAAAGCATCGACCGCCTTCACAAAATCCGGCTCGGCTACATTGAGTGTCTCGACTGGCAGAGGAGAGAGGTGCTTGAAGTAGAGTACGAAGTCAAAGTGCGGCGCGAGCTTCTGAAATTCGGCAAAGGTGAAGAAGTGGTCGCGTTTCCCGGGGTCGCTCAGATCGCGGGGGCCGGTCGAAGCCCGCGCCAGCAACGTCTCGATCTTGAGAACAGCGTCAGCTTCCGTCTCGGCTCGTTCCATCGTATCGCCGGCAAGCATGAAGACATGAACCATGTGGCTGGTAAGCCGCTTGCGAACATATCCCCGCGTTCCAACGTAAGGCTCGCGGCTCGGTAACGTCAGACCGCTCTGGGAGATCGTCAGAATTTGTCTTGACGAATCCCGCGGATCCGGCTCGACATCGAGGTCGAACAGCGGCGACGGCTCACCGGCTGCCGCGAAATCTCCCATGAGCGCAGCTACTCCCTTTGTATCTTGAAGGTCGGAGATAAGCTTCAGTGTGGGCGCAAGGGGCTGAAGGCCTTTGCTCTCCAACAGAGAGACGTTCATGCAACCGGCAAAGTAATCGCCATATTGCTTTTGTGGCGGAGTAGCCGGCGTTCGGGAGGCGGTGTCCAACAGCTGCCAGAGTTGATAGAGGTTGCGCTCCTGTAGCAGAGACAATGAACGCACCCATCGCACTTGGTCAGCGGGAAGGGGATTGTCTTTGATCCAGTTGCCGCAAGCGTACTGATAGAAGTCGCCGCACGGGTCGACAGTTTTGTCGATCGAGGAAAGGTCGAGACCCGTGAGTCTGGGTGGGGATGAGGGTTTCTCTTCATCGCTCCGTGAAGCCGAGTGCGTCTGCCCCAATGCGGTGGAGACCGCGGCCAGCAAGATAAGAACCAGCCCGAAAGCTAACATTGCGGCTGCGATGTGTTTATACCGCGCGGTCCTGCTTAAGAATATCGGATCAGTTCTCATGCATTGGGATTCAAGCCTAGGGACACGCCGTCTCCGCTGGCGTGAAGATCTTCTATCATGCATCGACGGCCCTCCCGAAGCTTGGAAGCGGCCAGGCCGCCCAGAG
Organism: uncultured Acidobacteriota bacterium; assembly: GCA_963744185.1. GTDB lineage: Bacteria > Acidobacteriota > Terriglobia > Terriglobales > Acidobacteriaceae > Telmatobacter. The sequence continues at coordinate 328,007 of CAVUSR010000012.1, forward strand.
TATTACGCCTCGCGAACAGCCGCGATCCGTTGGTAAGAACGAATCGCGGCTGCATCCCGAAACGAGCCAGCAAGAGTCACTGGACTTTGTTATCCGGCCTTGAATTGCTAGTCATCATGATCCGGAAGCGCGAAGGCGATGACAGCGTCGCCCAGTACCCCAGGGCCTTCACCGGGCTCGCCGCCAAAGCCGTAGACCACGTACTCTTTTCCGTTGACAACGTAAAAAGCCGGCGAGGCATTTGCGCCGCCTGCATTGGGCACCTTCGTCGCATCAAACGTCCACAGGATCTTGCCTGTCTCGGCATTCGCGGCATGCAAGAGCCCGTTGCTTTCGCCGAAGAAGACCAAGTCGCCGGCTACTCCTATACCCGAGCCGGGATTCATGCCTGGAGTCATGGGGTCTGTCCAGGCGATTTTCCCAGTACGTGTATCGATCGCTCCGTAAACGCCGTGCGGCGTGGCGCCGGGCACAAAGAAGGTTCCTGTGAACGTGCAGGTCGCCGATGGGCAATTCGCATCTGCCGCTGGGTCATCTGTGATGCCAACGTCAATCGGCGAATAACGTGCATGCGAGTAGAGGAAGTGGGTCCGCGGGCTGTATGCCGCGGGAGGCCATTCCACTCCATCCGCCCAGGGTTGGAACACCAATGGCGTTGGTCCCTCCGTTGTCCACATCGGAGCCGCGACGTAGCCGGCCGGGAGTGGGAGTTCCGCCGAGTGCTCGAGCAGGGATCCAATCGCGGATACAGGTTGAGTGGGCCATGGATGCTGGAAAGCCGCGTCCGGCGGCGTCGGGGGAACCGGTACCTCCGCCCACGGGAAAAGCGACTCGCCGGTGCGCCGATCCAGGATGAACGTGTACCCTGTTTTCGATGTGTGGGCAATGGCCGGAGTGCCTTTCACACTGAGCAGCACAGTCGGCTGCGGGCCGTCAAAGTCCCACATGTCATGGTGAGCAAATTGGAAGTGCCACTTGTACTCCCCGTTCCTTGAGTCGATTGCAACAATCGAACACGAGTAGAGGTTTTTTCCCGCGTGATTGCCCACGTAAGGCCAGGGGTAGGCGTTACCAGTGGCGAAGTACAACATGTGGAGATCCGGATCGAAGCTGGGGGTTCCCCAAACCGACGCTCCCCCAACAAGGTAGGAATTGCCCTCCCACGTGGTGGGCTCAGTGGTCCAAAAGCGCCACAGAAGCGAGCCGCTGTGCGGATCGTACGCATCTACATGGCCGCGCACCCCATATTCAGCGCCCGAAACGCCAACGATCACCTTGCCGTCGGCGAATTGCGGAGCAATCGTCATCGCAGCGCCGTTGCTCGGAAGGTCGACGGCTGTCTTCCAGACGACTTTACCGGTGGAGGCATTGAGGGCCACGAGGTTTGCATCGAGACGCGCTACAAAAATGAGCCCGTCGCCGAGCGCCACGCCGCGATTGTCGTTATTGCAGCAAATCGGGAGCGTGGACGGTGAGGGCATGTCGGTCGGGTGATAGGCCCAGATTTGCTTGCCGGTGGTGGCGTTCAGCGCGAAGACATCGTCGTCGCCGGTGGGAACATACATCACGCCGTTGACCACCAGCGGCGTCATCTCCATCGCCATGTTTGGATCGCCCAGGACGCCCGTATGGAAAATCCACGCTGGCTTGAGCTTGGAGACATTATTCGGGTTGATCTGGTCGACGTCTTGATACCGTTCATTGTCCAATGTGTTTCCGTGGTAACGCCAGTCCATGTTGACCTGGGCGAACGACGGGACGTTCGTTGCGCCCAGAAGCAACGCAAGAGCGCACGAGTAGCCTAGGAGATCGACGCGAATCGATCCCGCGGGGATCCAGTTTCTCATCGCTTTTTTTACCTCACTGCCGCACTCGAGTGGCAGGACTCGGACGGCTCGACCTAAGTCACCTGAACGCGCCAATCCGGCACGATTCAAGTAAGTGATTCGACGGATCGTAACCTACCAACGAAAGGTCTGCCCTCGAATCTGCCTGATTGTCGCTAACATCACGGCCCTTTCGCGTAAATGCTAGATTTCCGCAGGCGCGTAACTGTTGATTTCGCATCCGAGGTGAATCTCTTTGACCTCCGGGCGGGTCCAAACTTTGGCTTTCATCGGCATTCTCCTGTCTCACAGCAGTGTTTTGGGTCGACTTGCCACTGAAAAGAGGTCTGTGACGACTTACACAGAATCTTCAAACAAGGAGTCGCGGGGGGATCATCGAGCGTGGCTCGGAAATCCCATGCGGCTTGCGCAGGCATTTGCAAACTGGCCGTGATGGTAGGCGCTCAGTGATTTCTCATAGAATGCGTTTTGTCAAACAAGGAAGTAAAATTTAGTAGACAAGTTCGGAATCAAACGGGGCACGGAAGTAATGCGCACAAGTGCTGTTCCGACTTAATGTCCAGCTACTGGTTCGAGGCAACTCTAACAGCTAAGTAGTCAGGACGATCTTAATCAGGCTGTCATTCTCTTTCCCTTGACAGAGACCTATTTATTCATTCATATTCCTCGAGCGGTGACATACTGCAGATGCGCGATGCGACTGTGACTGTTGTTAGAAGCTTGCTTTGACTGTTGGCAACGCTGAGCTTGGATTTCGCAAATCGTTCTTCCAGAGTTATGTAACTTGTTACAGTTCGCTTACAAGCCGAAACTATCACTGGATTCAAACAGGGGAATGTCATGAAGGGCAGGTTTTCGAGCCGCCTCGTGGTCAGAGGGGTCCATTCAGGGAGCGGGGTCACCGGCGACGTTCGAGCGGAGCGCTAGCAGATGTTAAATTTCAGGCTGCTTGGCACGGCTGCGGGCGGCGGCTTCCCACAGTGGAACTGCGCATGCGCCCTTTGCGCATCCAGTCGCGCTGAACCTGAGAAGGTTTCACCCCGTCTGCAACTTCAGGCGGCGGTGTGGAATTCGCCGGCCGCCATATTCCTCTTAAACGCCTCTCCAGATATTCGATTCCAGATTGAAGCCAACCCTGAGCTTTGTCCCAGCACTGACCGAGGCAACCGCAATACGCCGATTCAAGGAATTGTTTTGACTACTGCTGACCTGGATCAGATTCTGGGACTGCTTCTGCTGCGCGAATTCCAGCCGCTGACGCTCTATGCGACGGAGCTGGTACGTCGAGTGCTTGAGGCGAACAGCTTTTTCAGAATGCTGGAACGCGTGCCAAATCAACTGACGTGGGTGGATATCCAGGCGGGTGTCCCTTTTGTGCTTGGAACCAGTGAAATAGTGTGCACGCCATTTGCTATGGCAGGAGAATTGCCCTATTACGCCAGAGAGCTTGGTTCAAGCGGAACCGATCAGGCCAGCCTGGGATTGATTCTCGAAGGGGATGGAATGCGAATCGCATACACGCCTGCGGTGCCGGCAGTCACCGATTCGCTTCAGCGGATTTACACTCGCTGCCACACCATATTCGTGGATGGCACTTTCTGGAGCGATGAAGAGCTGAATAAGACTCACTCCGGAACGCCTCTTGCGCAAGCTATTGGACACGTGCCAATGAGCGGCAAGGATGGCACTATCGCTCTCTTGTCGGGCCTGGCCGGTTTGCAAAAGGTTTTTGTGCATTTGAATAACACCAACCCGGTTCTTGATCCAACGAGTAGTGCCTACCGAGCGGTTGTGGAGGCTGGATGGAAGGTTGCGGAGGATGGATGGGAACTAGGACAGTAACACCGGTAACGGAGATGCTCTCGCGGGAGGAACTTCGCGATCAGCTGATTTCGGTCGGTGCCAACCGGTACCACCATCGGCATCCTTTCCACTTGCGGATGCACGAAGGGCTGCTGACGCGGGGACAGATGCAGGCCTGGGCGCTCAACCGCTATTACTATCAAAGCCGGATTCCGATGAAAGATGCGCTGCTGCTGGCGAAGAGCGAAGATCCAGCGTTCCGGCGCGCGTGGCGGAAGCGGATCTGGGACCACGATGGGGAGCTTGATGGGTATGGCGGAATCGAAAAATGGATTCGGCTCGCGGAAGCTGCCGGCTTGTCGCGGGAAGAAGTAATTCCCTGCAGCGGCGTGTTGCCGGGGGTTCGCTACGCAGTGGATGCCTACCTTGCGCTGGTGCGGGAGAGCACCTTGCTTGTGGCTGTCGCGTCTTCGCTGACAGAGCTCTTTTCGCGGGATCTGATCTCACTGCGAATCGACAAAATTAGGCTGCACTATCCGTACCTTTCTGAGGGGTTGGCGTATTTTGAAGGAAGGCTCACCCAGGCTCCTGAAGACGCAAACTTTGCGCTGGACTACGTGTTTACCCACGCCAAGGCGCGGTGGCAGCAGGAGCAGATAGTGGGCGCGCTCGAGCAGAAATGCGCGATCCTGTGGGCCCAGCTGGATGCTCTTGACTATGCTTATGTGACGCCAGGAAATATCCCTCCGGGCTGTTTTGTTCCGCGTTGTAACTGATTGCTGTGGTCGCCAGGTATCTATGGACATGGACTCGATTCCGATGGTGGTGCGGGGATGCCGGTTGCATCCGACGCAGGATGTGATGCTGATGCCAGAAGGTACGCTCGAGTTGAACGGGCCCTCGCGCGATGTGCTGGTCCGTGTCGACGGGAATCGCGACGTAGCGGCGATCGTGAGGGAACTGCTACAGGAGTACGAAGGCGCGGAGGAGTCCGAGGTTCGTGCTGATGTGCTCGCGCTGCTGCAGGATCTGAAGCAGCGCGGTGTGTTGCGGGAGAAGACATGAGCACATCGCCATCAGCCTCGAATTCAACCACGCGACCGCTATCACTCATCGCCGAGTTGACGCATCGCTGTCCCCTTCACTGCCTGTATTGCTCCAATCCGATAGAGATGCGAAAGGCCGCGGACGAGTTGACGACGGAGGACTGGGAGCGTGTGTTTCGCGAGGCAGTGGCGCTGGGCATTCTGCAACTGAACTTGACCGGTGGCGAGCCGCTAGTCCGCAAAGACCTGGCTCAGTTGATCGCTTCCGGGCGATCGGCCGGACTCTACGTGAACATGATCACATCAGGGGTCGGTATGACCGAGGAGCGACTGGCCCAACTGGTGGAGGCGGGGCTGGAGCATCTGCAACTGAGCTTTCAGGATCTCGACGAAGCCTCGGCAAATCACATTGCTGGTACCAAGGCACATGCAATCAAGCTGGCGCTCGCCCCGGTGATCCGGAAATCCCCTTTGGCATTTACCGTGAACCTGGTCGTCCATCGGCTAAACCTCGACAGGTTGGAGCAATTTATTGCAATGGCCGAGGAATTAGGCCCAGACCGGCTGGAGATTGCCCATGTGCAGTATTACGGTTGGGCTTTGAAAAACCGCTCCTTGCTGATGCCAACCGAAGAGCAGGTACACCGCGCGTTGGAAGTAGTGGCGAACGCCAAGGAGCGATTGCGCGGACAGATCCAGCTCGAGAGCGTATTTCCGGATTACTTTGCAAGCTATCCCAAAGCGTGCGTCGGTGGGTGGGGCCGCCAGATGATATTGGTCGACCCCATCGGCAATGCGCTGCCATGCCACGCGGCAGCGGTCATTCCAAACCTTGAGTTTGACAACGTGCGAGAGCATGAACTGGGATGGATTTGGCGGGAATCAAGTGCATTTCGATCCTTTCGAGGCGATGCGTGGATGCCGGTCCACTTGTTTGGGGTGCCCCCGCAAAGACGTCGATTTCGGTGGATGCCGCTGCCAGGCCTTTCTGCTGACCGGAGATGCGAGAGCGATCGATCCAGTTTGCCGCTATAGCCCCTCCCATGGGGTGCTAAAGACTCTTCGCACCGCCGCAGTCGAGCTCATGCCGGTATGGAGAGCGTAGAGTATCGCCGAAGCCGAAGGATTTTCTCCGTGCGTCGATGGGAGACGGCAACAGGGACCCCACTCGCTGCGCCGAAAAGCGGCGGCAGGTTAGGTCGGTTGCTGGTGGCGTTCGAACGGGTCAAAATGGTGTATTCTGAAGGTGTGTTGAGGGTTACCATCCAGTTTTTGGATGTCTTCTGTTGGTTATGTCGTTGAAAAATGGCGCTATCGTCTAGGGGTTAGGACGTGAGATTCTCAATCTTAAAACACGGGTTCGATTCCCGTTAGCGCTACCAGTCAACACACGCTAAAGCCCGCTGAATCGGCGGGTTTTTTCATGTCTGTCAACATTGATTTCGCTCCGCCGCAGGCCGTCTACGGGCGCCCAATTCTTGCGGAAATCCCCTCCATGTTGTGGGGTTGCAGATCGCGATCGCGGACGCCAAGAAGATAAAGCAGCCCGTCGAGCCCGAGGCACGAAATGGACTGGTCGGCTAGCTCGCGCACCAGCGGCTTGGCGCGGTACGCGATGCCCATTCCGGCCAGATTCAGCATGGGAATGTCGTTGGCGCCGTCGCCAACCGCAACCACCTGCTCGAGCGAAATGCCCTCACGTTCGGCGATCTCCGCCAGCAGCGCTGCCTTGCGCGCTCCGTTGATGATGGGTGGAATGACGCGGCCCGTCACCATGCCGTCAACAATTTCGAGTTCGTTCGAATGAATGAAATCGATCCCGAGACGCTGCTGAAGTGCGCGCGCAAAGAACGTGAATCCACCTGACAGGATCGCGGTCTTGTAGCCCAGAAGCTTGAGTGTCCGGACCAGTCGCTCTGCGCCCTCCGCGAGCGGAATGGTGTTCAGCAGATCGTTAACCCTTTGCTCGGGAAGTCCCTTGAGCAGCGCAAGGCGGCGGGTGAAGCTTTCGTCGAAATCCAACTCACCGCGCATCGCCGCGCGGGTAAAGGCTGAAACGCGGTCCCCCACTCCCGCCATGCCCGCGAGTTCGTCGATCACTTCTCCCTGAATTAGCGTGGAATCCATGTCGAAGGCGAACAGCCGTCGATTTCGGCGGAAGATGCTTTCGCGTTGAACGGCGATGTCGATCGAAAGGTCCTGGGCCGTGGCCAGAAAATCGGCTCGCATGGCGGCTTCGCGCGCGGCGTCGCCGCTCAACAGCATTTCGACGCAGGCGTTGGAGGAGCCGTCGCCGGGTGAAAGCTGTCCGGAGAGTCGTTCGATCCGCTCGATATTCATGCCATGGCCGGCAATCAGGCTGCTGATCCGCGCGAGCTGCTCTGCCGTGATGGAACGCCCCAGAACCGTAACGATGAAATGATGCTGGCGCATTCCGTGCACCCAGTGCTGCAACGCATTGCCGGGAACGGTTGTGAAGCGAGCCAGCAGCCCCAACTCATGAGCCCGGTGATGAAGCACGGATCGAAGCGCGCCGAAGTCGCAGCTTTCCGGAACCTCGAGCAGGATTCCCAGGGAGACGTTCTCGTGTACGACCGCCTGTCCGATGTCTAGAATGCGCACATTGTGCTGAACGAGAACGCCGGTCAATGAAGCGGTGAGCCCGGGCTTGTCGGGTCCTGAAAAGTGAACGAGGAAGGTTGCGGGGAGCGCTGCGGATGCCATGCCTTCCCTCACTATATCTTTCGCGCGCCACTCGATCGTGTTGCGCCGCGTCGACTACGTCGCGATCATCGGAGTTCCGCTGCTCGCCCTGCGCAGCGTGAACGCCGTAATCTCCGGGCGGCAATTGAACCGGAAGGGCACACCCACACTGCCGATGCCTCGATTCACGTACAGCTGCAGCCCCCCCATGGGGAACCATCCCTCGATGTATTTCCGTCCGCCAGGGGGAAGGTGAAACGCACCCAGCAGAGGAATTCGTACCTGGCCTCCGTGCGTGTGTCCGCTGAGCATGAGAGCCACGGAGCGGCCGGCGGGATGGCGCAGAAGCTCGTCAACGAAATCCGGAGCATGGCACATCAGAATCACCGGTTCGTTAGCCTGGTTGCGAATAGCGGCGGGAATGGTGCGATCGGGATCGGGCCGCCCGCATACGGGATCCTCGAGGCCGGCAAGCCACAACCGGCTTCGCCCTAGCTCGATCGGGACAAATGCGTTTCGCAGAACCGGGATGCCGTTCTGATGGAGCGCGTCCGTGATCTCATCCTCTCCGGCCATGCAATCGTGATTTCCGAGGATTGCGTAGCGACGCGGGCAGGCAATCTGGCCCAGCATGCGGGCACACTCCCACGCCGCGCTCATTGTCATCTTCTTCGGAAGCACCTGCGCGCTGACATAGTCGCCTGTCAGCAGCACCATGTCAGGGTTAAGGCGATTGATTTGATCGACGGCTTCACGAAGCAGAAACGGCTCCGTGTATTCATTGAGGTGGATATCGCTCAATTGCGCGATCTTCAAGCCGCTGAACTCCTGCGGCAGGCCGTTTATGAAAATATCGCGATGAACCACGTCGATCCAATGGCGCTCCACTTCTCCCGCATAGAGAGCAGTACCAGCCGCGCCATAGGCAAGGGTCTTCAATAGACTGCGCCGCGTTAGCTGCTGGGCAGGGAAAGAGCTGGGCAATTCCATATCGTAGGGAATATCGTCCTCTTCTATGATTTAGGGCCGTTCTGGGAACTCTTGGATTGACTCGTTGTATTTTCGCGCTGAGCGGGAATCAGCTTCCAGAATAAGTCAGACCCCATAAGGAATGGATGCAGATTTCGTTTGTTGCGGGGTTGCAGACCTGTGAATTGCGCCATATCAGTTGGGTTTCCACTGAATTGGGCTCGGAAAACGTATCCATCCCAAGGATGCGGACGGGGAAAGCTGCACGAGCAAGACAGAGGCTGGCGCGCTCAGGATGGCACGGCCCGCGGCCTGCGATATCAGTTGCTAACGAGTCACACTCCGCCTTCTGCCGCAATTACTAACGCAACTCTAGCTCTTGCAACGCGTCTAAAGGAACGAACGCTATGCAAACGCTGACTCCTATGCGGAAATCCACTTTCCTGGCTCTTGTTATTCTTGGGCTAGCGGGAACCCTGCTCGCGGGAGACGGGATCACCCAGCAACAGAGCCCGGCCTCTCCGGCTCCGGTTGCAGCTGCCCCCAAGCCCGCCGCACACGACGTGGTTCTTCCCGTCACGGTTCGCGACAAAAAGGGTGCGTTGGTCACGGATCTGCAAATGACCGACCTGACGCTGTCCGAGGACGGCCGCCCGCAGACCATCAAGAGCTTTACCCGCCAAACCGTCCAGCCCGTCCGCGTGGGGCTTCTCGTGGATACCAGCCGCGGAGTGAGTGGCGCCATGACCGAAGAGCGGAAGGCTGCTGCGCAGTTCGTCGACGCCGTTTTGCCGGCTACGGGCACCACCAAAGATCAGGTCTTCCTGCTTCACTTCGATCGCGAAGTGGAACTACTTGAGGATTTTACTAATTCGCGCGAGAAGGTGGATCGCGAACTGGAGGACCTGGGGCCAACGCATCAGGAGCGCTATGACAACCAGGGGCCCGAGACCACGGGTGATGAGCGCACCTCGACCCGGCACGGCCACGATGGGACACAGCTCTACGATGCCATCTACCTGGCCGCCGACGAGTTGATGAAATCGAAGGACGGCCGCAAGGCCCTCGTTCTGTTCTCCAACGGAGCTGATCGCGGAAGCAAAGAAACGCTCAACGACGCCATCGACGCCGCCGACCGGGCCAATCTCGAAATCTTCACCATCTTTTTTAAAGGTCAACAGGACAAAACCGAGAACGAGATGCAATCGCCGCGCCGCCGCGGCGGAATGGGCGGAGGCTGGCCCGGCAGTGGCGGTGGTGGTCGCAAGAATCCCGAGCCCACCAGCGCCGCCGGCGTGGATGGCAAAAAGATCATGCAGCAGATTGCCTCCCGCACCGGAGGCCATGCCTTCGAGGCCAAGAAGCCGGCCGACCTTGAGGCGATCTACAAGCTCATTGACGGCGAGATGCGGGCTCAGTACCTGCTCACCTACACGCCCGACAAGGCCGACGACGAAGGCGGCTTCCACAAGGTGGAATTAAAGGCAAAAAAGGAAGATCTGTCCGTCTCCGTGCCCGAGGGCTACTACGCTCCAGAAAGCAAGTAGCCCCAATCCTATAGGCTGTCAGTGCGCGGAAGCTCCGTTTGCGATCCGCGATATCAAGGGCACGGACCATGCGCCCAGTCGGCTAAGCTGCTTGGGCCGCCGGCATCGCTACCGTTTTGATCTGGATCAATTCTTCAAACAGCGCCCGGTACAGAATCATTGCGCTGCGCAATTCCTCGGTGGTGGCTTCGTTCTTTCCCGCACGCACTACAATCGCGTTGGCGCGCCGGTAGGGGTCCACGAGCCGCGCGTGATGCACTGATATATCCGCAACTCTCTGATCGAAGCGCCCGCCGGTGTAGCCCCAGGTTGTGAGCACGCTGTTGATCAATTCGTCGGCTTCGGTAACTGCCCCGCGGGGGTGATCGATAAAGCGCGCTTGAATCGCATCCCACTCCGCCAGGAAGCGTCGGCGTTCCACGTCCTCGAGAGGGCGGAGGGTCAGACCTTCCACGCGACGGAGCCTGGACTCGAGCGCCGCTTCTGCCTTGCGGCGAGATCCGTACTCTTGAAGCGCCACCTCGTATTCCGGCCCAAACCGCGCGCGCAGGGTTGCCGTCCGGCGTATGCTTCTTTGCCGGGCGATGCCCCACACAATGAGCAGCAACATGACGAGAACTACGGCACAGGCGCCAATGATGATTTGGGGGCTGTAGGCATTAAAGTTCATCTCGGGTCTCCAGTCGGGGTCTTGGTATTTGTACGCAGCCATCCTCAGGCTCCGAAGCGCCCCCTCGCCACGTTGCCGATTCTTCCGCTTGTCTGATGGGATGAGACCCCGGCGCCCGCTGTTGCTTTCGCGCTGATCCCAGCGCCGATTCTCTTACGCATTGCTGCAGAATGGGATGCGACTGCCCGAGTTTGTTGAATTTCAGATGAAAGCGCAGCGAGGGCGCGGTCGTGGAACCGCGCCCTCGCTGTTTCGCCGATTGATGGATCAGCAGGTGCTGTTGTGCAGGTCTGGCCCCGTCTGTTTTTCCTGAAGTGCCGCCTGCGCAGCTGCAAGCCGTGCCGTCAACAACCGGAAGGGCGAGCAGGATACGTAGTTGAGCCCGATCTTGTGGCAGAACTTGACGGACTCTGGATCGCCGCCATGCTCGCCGCAAATGCCAACCTTGAGATTGGGCCGTGTATTCCGTCCCTTGGCTGTGGCCGTCTTCACCAGGCTTCCTACGCCCGCCTGGTCCAGCGTCGCAAAAGGATCCTGCTTGAAGATGCCGGCTTTCAAATACGCCGGGAGGAAGTGGTTGATGTCGTCGCGCGAGATGCCGAAGGTGGTCTGGGTCAGATCGTTGGTGCCGAACGAGAAGAACTCCGCCTCTTCGGCAATCTGGTCGGCCGTCAAGGCAGCGCGCGGAAGCTCGATCATCGTCCCCACCATGTAGTCGACCGTCGCGCCCTTCTCTTTGAAGACCTGCGCGGCGATGCGGCGAATGATGGTTGATTGATGACGCATCTCTTCGATGGAGCCGATCAGCGGAACCATGATTTCAAGATGCGGTTCGCCGCCGTTCTTCTGCACGCTGACAGCAGCCTCGAAAATGGCCCTCGCCTGCATCTCGGTGATTTCGGGGAACGCGATGCCGAGACGGCAGCCGCGCAGGCCGAGCATGGGATTCACCTCGTGCAACTCCTGCACCCGGGCTAGAAGAACACGAAGATCCTTCAGCTTGGGCGAGCGCGGTTTGGTGTCCTCGAGATGCTGGATTTCCACCAGGAGCTCTTCCCGTTGCGGCAGGAACTCGTGCAGCGGCGGGTCAAGCAGGCGGATGGTGACCGGCAAGGACTCCATGGCCTTGAAGAGACCCACAAAGTCGGCGCGTTGCATGGGAAGCAGCTTCTTGAGAGCTTCGCGACGCTCCGGCTCGGTATGTGCCAGGATCATGGCGCGTACGTGCTCAATGCGGCCCTCGGCAAAGAACATGTGCTCGGTACGGCAAAGTCCGATACCTTCCGCCCCGAACAGTCGAGCCTGCTTGGCGTCGCGCGGTACGTCGGCATTGGCGCGGATGCGCAGCTTGCGAACCGGGTCGGCCCAGCTCATGAACTTCACCAGGTCCGCGTCGTCGGGACGTGCCGGAATGGTCTTCAGCTTGCCATCGATTACCCGGCCCGTCGTTCCATCGAGCGAGAGCCAGTCACCCTGCTTGAAGGTCTTGCCCTTCACGCGCAGTTCCTTGCGGTTTTCATCCACGACACAGTCGCCCGCTCCGGCCACGCAGCACTTGCCCATGCCGCGTGTGACCACCGCTGCGTGCGAAGTCATGCCGCCGCGCGAAGTCAGAATACCCGATGCGACTTCCATGCCGCCGATGTCCTCGGGAGTGGTCTCGCCGCGCACCAGGATGATCGAAGGATAGTCGCCCTTGGCGTGGTGCTTCACCGCATCTTCCGCGGTAAACACGATCTGTCCCACAGCCGCACCCGGCGACGCCGGCAATCCGGTCGCCAGCACCTCAATCTTGGCGCCCTTCTCGTCGAGTCTCGGAACCAGGAAGTCATACAGCTGGTTCGGCTCAACCCGGAAGACAGCCTCTTCCTGCGTGATGAGGCCCTCGCGCACCATGTCGATCGCCACACGCACAGCCGCCAGTCCAGTACGCTTGCCGTTGCGCGTCTGCAGCATGTAGAGCTTCCCATCCTGGATAGTGAACTCAAAATCCTGCAGGTCGCGATAGTGCTTTTCCATCTTCCAGGTGATGGTGCGGAGCTGGTCGTAAACCAGTGGCATGGCCTTCTCGAGCTCGCTGATCGGCATCGGGGTGCGGACGCCCGAAACCACGTCCTCGCCCTGGGCATTCATCAGGTACTCGCCGAAGAAGACCCGCTCTCCGTTGGCGGGATTGCGCGTGAAGCCCACGCCCGTTCCTGAATTCTCGCCCAGGTTCCCGAAAACCATGGCCTGAACGTTCACGGCCGTTCCCAGCCAGTCATCGATGTGGTTGATGCGGCGGTAGGTCTTCGCGCGCTCGTTCTGCCAGCTGCGGAAAACGGCATCGCGGGCTGCAACCAGCTGATCCAAAGGGTTTTGCGGAAAATCTTTGCCGGTTTCCTTCTTTACCAGCTTTTTGTACTCGGCGATGATGGCCTGCAAGGCCGCGGGCTTGAGTTCGTAGTCGAACTTGACCTTTTCCTTCTCCTTGACCCCATCGAAAATGTGCTCAAACTTCTTTTTGGGAATGTCCAGGACCACGTCTCCAAACATCTGGATCAGGCGGCGATAGGAGTCATACGCGAAGCGCGGGTTATTGCTGCGGACCGCGAGCGCCTCGACGGCCTTGTCATTCAGGCCCAGGTTGAGGATGGTGTCCATCATGCCCGGCATGGAGAATTTGGCGCCCGACCGGACCGAAACCAGCAGCGGATTCTCGCCCTCGCCCAGCTTCTGGCCCTGCAGCCTTTCCAGGCGCTCCAGGGCAGCGTGCATCTCGGTGTCGATCTGCGGGTTTAGCTGTCCGCGCATGTACTCGCGGCACGATTCTGTCTGGATGGTGAAGCCTGGAGGCACCGGAAGCCCGGCGTTGGTCATTTCCGCCAGCCCTGCGCCCTTGCCGCCGAGCGTGTCTTTCATGCGGCCATTGCCGTCGGCACTGCCGCCGCCGAAGAAGTAAACGTATTTGATTGCCTGAGTTGACGTCGAACCTGCCTGGCCGGCAAGCTGCTGATCCATTACGCCCTGCGCCATGGGATGAATCCCTCCGTACGAAGATTTCCCGCCCGTCGACGAAGAGATTGTCATTGGGTACGGGAGCCCGCGTTGCGGTAGCCCATGAGTGGGTGGCGGGACGTTGGCTCAGCCTTCAACGGGGTCGATAGTGATCAGGCTGAGCGCGTGCGAGTCATCCAGCCATTCCGGCTGCACATCGCGGCAATACCAAGAATCGCAATACAAATTACAGACCTGCCCCGATGACTGCCTGTGTTGGGCGTCACTGAGCATTCACTTTCAAAAGGCGACTCATCATACGCTGGCGCAGCGGAACTCTCGCAATCTGGAATGAAAACCCTATCGGCCTCAGAATCCGGTACAACGCGGGCCATTAACAGACAAGCCGCGAGAAATGCCTGGCGGCGTCTCGCGGCCCGAACCACATTGTGAAATACGTTCTCCCTGATCTATCGAGGCCTATCAATCCATCTGACCGGGCAACGGCCCGCATCGTCCCAGCCCGGGGCCTTACGCCGCGGGCCTCTCCGCGCAAGTCCTCGCAGCCGCTTGGACTGGCACGCGCAGAAGCAAAATCGCGTCGAGTCCCACCAGGGTCAGAATCTGGGTTACGCGCGCGGGCACATTGCAAAGCTTGAATTCGTGGCCCGCATCGCGAGCACAACCGTAGAGAGCAATCAAGGCGGCGATTCCCGCTGCGTCGATACGCCCGATGGCGTGAAGATCGAGCGTGACATTCTGTTGCCGTACAAGCGGCTCAAGCTGCGCGACCAGGCAATGATCATTGCCGCGCACCAGTTCCGTCATCCCATTCGGCGCCGCGACTTTCAATTCGCTTCCTTGAGTAAGAGTGCAGTACATAATCAACCTCCCAATTCACAGGTGTTGCACCCTTCCGCTCTGCGGCGTTTTTGGTGCTACACCCTGGTGACCTGTATGTTGCATGCGAGCAGCCAAAAGGCGGCTATGCGAATATGCTGAATTCACAGGGGTTTGGCACTCGCCAATAAGTCCCTGGTGTCCGATTGCGCGCTCGCTGTTCGCTATCGAACATGTTGCAGAGTAGTACGCAAGAGGAGGCCCTCGCGGTTCCATGAGCTTGAATTCCAACGAACCGGCGAATGATTCCCGTGCAGCTTTGCTGCAGCGCAAACACGTCCGGGCCCTGGCGCTCGATGCCGGATTCGCCGAGGCTGGAATTGTTGCGCTGCCACATCCAAACAACGAACGAGATGCGGAACGGTATACAGATTGGATTCGCGCCGGTCGCGGCGGAACCATGAATTATCTGTCACGCGCAAATGACGAGAAGGAACTGGTGCGTGCGCGGGTGGCCACGCCCTTTCCATGGGCCCGCTCCGTCATCGTCTGTCTGGCCAGTTACCAAAGTGCGCAACCCAGGTCGACCGAACCCGCACCCCCCAATGCGGGATGGATCGCGCGTTACGCGTGGTCGAGCCGCGTGGATGCGAACGGAACACGGCGTCCCAGCGATTACCACAAGGTTCTTCTCAAGCGCGTAAGGGCCGTCGACGCGAAACTGCGGGAACAGTTCGGCGCATTTGAATCGCGCCCCTACGTGGATACGGGTCCCGTGGTGGAGCGATCGCTGGCCACCGCCGCCGGGCTTGGATGGATCGCCAAGAACACCTGCCTCATTCATCCCAGGCTGGGTTCTTATGTCTTCCTTGCGGTGCTGCTCACCTCGCTCGAAGTAGAACCGGAGCGGAACCCGCTGACCGTTCCTGATCGTTGCGGGAGCTGCCGCCGCTGTCTTGATGCGTGTCCCACAAATGCTCTCGACGCGCCATACCAGATGGATGCGACGCGCTGCATCTCCTACCTCACCATTGAGCACCACGGCGCGATTGCTCCCCAATTGATGCCGGGCATGGGACGTCAGGTATTCGGTTGCGATATCTGCCAGGATGTGTGCCCATGGAACCGCAAAGCGCCCATCGCCGTCGATCCTGAACTCGACGCGCGCCCGGACCTGGTAAACCCCGCGCTCGAAGCTCTGGCCGCACTCGATGAAAAGGCGTTCGAACTCAAGTTCAATGGGTCGCCGGTGCGGCGTGCGGGCTTTCTGGGTTTACGACGCAACATCGCCATCGCCATGGGCAACAGCGGGGAAAACCGGTTTTCTTCGCAATTGCGCGCGTGGAGAGATGCAGCCGACGAAGGACTGCGCGCCGCCGCGGCTTGGGCGCTCAACAAACTGCACGAGCGCGAGGAGGAAGGGGAAATCCGTTGACGCACTCTGTTCGCGGCGGCCTATTTCACTGCTGAAAGTCCGGAGGCTATGCCACGCGAAGAACGTTGGCCGCGCTCAATCCCTTGGGACCTTGCTGGCACTCGAACTCAACGGCCTCTCCTTCATTCAGCGTCTTGTATCCCTTCTCCTGGATCGCCGAGAAGTGGACGAAGACATCTTCGCCCGTATTGCGCTGGATGAAGCCATAACCTTTGGCGCCGTTGAACCACTTCACAACACCCTGTTCCTTCATGCACGCTCTCCTGTAATGGTGGGCACAGCTCTAATGCCGGCCTGCGTTGGGCCTGATTGCAACTCTCGCGGAGCGGAGTCCTGCAAGGGAAGGCAGCGCCGTTTCCCAGATATCTACCACCGGCGCGCCGTGCTCCAGTTATGGCAGGATTCTGCGACTTATGCAACAAGAAAATGTGAGCCGAAAATTCGTCGATTGGCCGCAATTCTGCAAAGATTTCGCAAAAGGCTTATTCTGAATACATAAACTTCCCAGCAATCGCGGCGTATTTGCCGCCCCTTCATCCCGTCAGGGACAGGACTCTTCAAGAGGAGTTGAGCGTGGCAATTGTCTCGAATTCCGGTACGGTGGCCGAGCCGCCTCTGGAGAGCGCAGTCTCGGCGGCAGTGCCGGACTGCACACTCGTAACACCAGACTCCGAGGCTGCGAAGCTTCCCAAGTGGTACCGCCTCCGCCAGGATGGATCGGCCCTCATCAACTATTTGCTCGACAGCGAAGTGCACACCTTCGCCTTCAGCGTTGCCGCTAACGCCATTCTTTCGTTTATTCCTCTCGTGGTGCTGCTCTACACCCTGGCCATGTCGGTGTTTCACTCGCAGGCCATGGTGGGTGTGGTCAACGACATGGTGAACTACTTCCTGCCCTCGGTCACCAAGCAGCCCAACTGGCTGGCCAACAACATCGAGAGCGCCGCCGCCATGTCGTCGCGGCACGGCGTGCAGGCGTTTTCGCTGATCATGATTCTCATCTCCTGCACGGGCATCTTTCTTCCCCTGGAGGTGGCGCTCAACCAGGCATGGGGCGTCGCCAAGAGCCGCAATTACCTTCTTAACCAGGTGGTCGCATTCGGTCTCGCCATCATCATGGTGCTGCTCGGCATCATCGCTATCCTGCTCAGCGCGGCGCAGCGGCAGATCCTCGACTTTCTCTTTTTCCATCACACGGAGACGGGTTTTCTCAGCTATGTATTCAACGGCGTCAGCTACCTGTGGCTGGCACTCTGCAGCGGCGCGGCGTGCATCCTGTTCTTCTTCTGCATCTACTGGCTGCTGCCTAACTGCAAGGTGCCGGTGCGTCCGGTGATGCGTGCGTCCATCGTGGTGGGACTGATCTGGCTGGCGGCACGGTACGTCTTTGTGGCCGTGCTGCCGCATCTCGATTTGAAGTCGCTGTACGGGCCGTTCTACATCTCGGTGGGATTGTTGTTCTGGGCGTACGTGTCAGGACTGATTCTGTTCGCCGGGGCGCAGTATAGTGTCGCGCGACTGGGGCCGAGAAAGTAGCTCGGGTTCCTACTGCACCCTGAACCCCTTTACCGCAATCGCATTCGGCCCGCGCCCCGTAGGCAGCATGGTGAACAGCGCATGCGAAGCCGTGCGCACCACCGCCACGTCGCCAGAGCGCGTGTCGACCACGAACAGCAGATGTCCTTCGGCCGAAAATGCCATCGCTGAAGGCCCGTCCCCCACGTGGATCGAGCCTGACGGGTTTTCCGAGAAAGTGGCGCGCTTTCCTTCGTCGATCGCGTACATCGTTACATCCTGCGCGCGAAGGTTCGCCACGTAGAGCAGGGAATTGTCCCCCGACACCAGCCCGCGCACTGGATTGTCGCCCATCAGGTAAGCTCCCCCCACATCGTCGGTCGAAGTTACAACTTCGCTGATGGTGTCGGAGAGCGAGTTCGACACAAACAACTCGCCGCCGTCGGGCTTCAATGCCAGGTGGACGGGCGCGCGACCCACATCCATCATGGACTCGAGACGGTCCGGTTGCCCCCCGTGCGCCAGGCCGATGGCCATCAACTGGTGCCCGCCCGAGCAGGCTACAAAGGTCTTCGACGAATCGGGCAGAATCGTTGCGTCCGCCGCTCCCGGACAGCCTTCGAAGATGGCGCGCACGCGGCGGCTGGTTGCATCAACCAAACTCACGGAGTTGCCGCCACGATTCGCCACTACCACGGTGTTGCCGTCGGGAGCAACGCGGGCTGTCACCGGTTGTTCGCCAGTCCCGATTTGTGCAATCTCCCGCCGAGCCTTGAGATCGACGACGGAGATGGTGTTGGATCCGGAGTTGGCAACATAGGCAAGATCGTGCGGCGCATCGATATCGATCGAAACCGACTGGCTATGCAGCGGGATGCTCGCCACCACGCTGTTGTTCTGCGCGTTCAGAATCGACAGCGAACCCTGCCCGTTGGGGGCGCCGGAGTTGACCACGTAGACCTCGTCGCGCGTGGGATGAACCGATACGGCAACCGGATTCTGCCCGACCAGCACTTCGCGGTCGAGGCGCATATTCACCACATCCAGGACTGAGACGGTGCCGCTCGTCCCGTTTGTCACGTAGGCGTATTCGCGATAGTTCGGCGGGAACTGGGGGAAGTCGTGCGGCCGGCAGCCGGAGAGCGCGATCCCCACGCAGACGGCGAAAAGGCGGCCTGACAGGCCGCCTTCTGCAATTGCCCGGACCGCCTTACTTGACTTGAACGTCATGCACGGCCGATGCGGTTTCAACATGGATGCCGCGCGGAAGCTTGCGATGCACAATCGGCGCGATCTGCTCGATCTCGTCCATCATCAGCGCGAACTGTTCGGGATAAATGGACTGTGGGCCGTCGGACAGCGCCTTTTCAGGCTGGTGATGAACCTCGACCAGGACACCGTCCGCGCCGACCGCGATAGCGGCGCGCGCCATGGGCAGAACCTTGTTGCGCTTGCCCGTTCCATGGCTCGGGTCCACCAGGATGGGCAGATGGCTGAGCCGCTGCACCGCCGGCACAATGCTCAGGTCAAGGGTGTTGCGCGTATGGTCGGCAAAAGTGCGCACGCCGCGTTCGCACAAAATAACCTCGTAGTTGCCCTCGCTCATGATGTACTCGGCAGCCATCAAAAACTCGTCGAGGGTCGCGCTCATGCCCCTCTTCAGCAGCACGGGCTTGCGCACGCGGCCTGCGTGTTTCAGCAGCGAGAAGTTCTGCATGTTGCGCGCGCCAATCTGGATCACGTCCGCCCACTCGGCTACGAGTTCGAGGGTCTCGTTGTCGATGGCTTCGGTAATGATGCGCAGGCCGAACGCGTCGCGAATCTCGGCCATGATCTTGAGGGCTTCAAGCCCCAGGCCTTGAAATGCATAGGGCGAGGTGCGGGGCTTGTACGCGCCGCCGCGGAAAAACTGCGCGCCGGCCGCCGAAACCTGCTGGGCGATCGCGAAAGCCTGTTCGCGGCTTTCAATGGAACAAGGTCCGGCAACGATGGCCAGGTTCCTGCCCCCGATGGCCGCATCGGTGCCCGGAAAGCGAACGATCGTGTCGTCCTCTTTGGAGTCGCGGCTGGCCAGCTTGTAGGCTTTGGTAACGCGAATGACTTCCGCGACGCCGGAGAGTTCTTCCAGATTGCCGCGTTCCACTTCGCCGCTGTTGCCGGTGATGCCGATCGCGGTGCGTTGCGCACCCGGCAGCGGGTGGGCGCGGAACCCCAACTGTTCGATGTGTTCGCAGACCGCCTGTATTTGTTCAGGCGTCGCCTGCGCCTTCATGACTACGAGCATGGTTGGCCCCTCGAACCTTCAGTTTACGCGTTGAAGGTGTGCTGGGCAATGATGCATCCGGGACGGAAACCTCGGCGGGTCTCAATACGTTTGCCCGGTTTCGGAAGGCTGACGGCTAGAGCCCAACAGCGCAGAACTGGGGTTTAGCGCTGGGCCAGGGAGGAACGCGGCTTATTCGGTTTCGTCGGTCGGCTCGCCACTTCCAGAGTGAGCGGCTACCAACGCGGGCGCGATAACCATCCCGATGAACGCAAGGCCAATTAGAAGATCGTGCATGTTGTTTCTCCTTCGGCTGTCTTCAGCCTGCGGCAGGTTCAACCTGTCCACATCTGAATCATCCCTCGGATCAACAAACCGTTAAATCCCACAAAGAAAGGGGTTACCGAGCAGCCGGAGTGATTACTTTGACCCGAAGGTGCTATTACCTTGTGCAAAAGTGGGCATAAATAACGAGACACTGAGATCAAAAACGCGCATGCGCCCGGGCAGGCATTCCCACCAGGTGATGCGGATCACAACGGCTGGTTTCTAACGGGATTTGCCCGCATTCAGCCGCTCGGCTCGCTTTTCCGCCCGCCACCGGAGTGCAACGTATCCGAGGTAGCCGAGTTGAATGACCCACGTGATGACGTAAGCCGCGACCGTGAATTGGTGATCGAGAATGGCGCGTTGATCCATGATTTCCTCTGTGTCCTACACGTGGCTTTCCAGGGCTTCCTGGGCTTCGAGCGCGGCGTTCTTCTGGTGGCGGCGTTCCACCTGGTACCGCAATAGCAGGATGAGCACGCCCCAGGCGAACCACGCCAGAACGTTCCATCCGAAGGCCGCCAGCATGGTGGGATCCTTGATGCCGGAATCGGCGTCGCCGCCGAAAACCGGAGCAGGGTGCTGCGTGCGCCACCAGCGATTCGACATGTACACGATGGGAACGTCGAGGGCGCCGAAGATGCCCAGAACCGCGGCCAGGGTCTGCATCTGAGGCCCCGCGGCGAAGCGGCGCAGCAACAGATAGCTCACGTAAATCAGCCAGAGCACGAGGGTGGTCGTCAGGCGCGCATCCCATGTCCACCAGATGCCCCAGGCTCGACGGCCCCACAGCGGCCCCGTGGTCAGGACGACGGTACAGAACACCACGCCCACTTCAGCACCGGCCAGCGCCCACGCATCGGCGCGTTGCGCCCAGTCCGGATGACTTCTACGGAACGCGAGGTAACCGATTGACCCCAGCAGGCTGACGGCGAAGAAGCCGAAGCAGACGATGGCGTTGGGGACGTGGTAATAGAAGATCCGCTGCACTTCGTGCATGGTCGCCTCGTCCGGCGCCACGTAGATGGCCTGGTAGAACCCCCAGACCATGAGCGCCACTACGATCGCGGCATAGAAACCGATTGCCAGCTTTTTCATTCAGACCATCCAGTCCGGCGGGGAAAACAAAGCGTTCGGTTTTCCCGGAGGACGCATTCAGTTTACGTCGAGCGCAGCGGCAGAGTCTCCATCGGATGGCGGATTATGTGATGCAGATCACGTTGCCGTGCAAAGCCTCATCGGTGTTGCGACCATCGAGTTAGCCATTCTGAAGCGAATAAATGGCAAGGGCGAACAGATGGCGATGAAACAGGGGGGGGAGGGGGTACTTTCCTGCCCGCCTGCCTAGCGCGCGAAAGACAACCGGCGCTGGGCGCAGTACCGCAGGTTCGAGGATAGGGGGGAATTTCGCGTCAATCTGTGTTGGCAGTCACAGGGCGTTCGACCTTCAGGCAGCCCACTCTCGAGGCTTGACCTTGCTCCAGGAATTACTCCTGGCGGCGAGCCACAGATCGTGTCCGCTCTGCAAACCAATCCAGAACTGTGCCGAGTTGCCGAAGTAGCGGCTTAGCCGCAAAGCTGTATCGGCCGTGATTCCGCGCTTTCCGCGGACAAGGTCATTCACCCGGGGAGCGGAAATGTGTAGCTCCTTCGCCAGCCGATAGGGTGTCAGTCCAAGAGGGTCCATGAACTCAGTTCGAAGGATCTCGCCGGGATGGATGGAAAACGCAAAGGGAATCGAATCCATGTTCACTCCTTAGTGATAGTCCACAATTTCAACGTCGCTCGCGTTCCCGGCTTCCCATTTGAAGCACACTCGATACTGGTCGTTAACGCGAATGCTGCACTGCCCCTTGCGATCGCCTGACATCGCTTCGAGATGATTACCGGGGGGAATGGCGAGATCCTTCAGATCGGTAGCCCAGTTCAGGATGGCCAGCTTCTTGAGAGCTGATGACCTGAGGTTGGCCGGAATGCGACGGCTCTTGCCGGATTCCCAAAGCAACTTAGTGTCAGCGTCCTTGAAGTTTCTGATCAAGGAGCATGATATCGGCTTTCGTTAATAACGTCAATCGTTAATAACAGGCTGGATCACTCCGCGTGGAAGATGGTATCGAACAGCAGCAAACTCACGGTCGTGAAAATGATGTCGTAGCCGGTCAGCAGCTTGATCCAGAGTCCCGGGTCGCTCTCGCCGGTCAGGATCGAGGTGGTGGCCTGCACCATGGCCAGCAGAGCGGGGATGAAGATGGGAAACAGGATCAGCGGCAGCAACAGTTCGCGGTTGCGGCTGCGAATCGAGAGCGCCGCGAAGAACGTGCCGTTGGCGACCAGCGCCCACGTGCCCAGCGGCAGCACCACGGCCAGCAGCCACGCCTGCCCTTCCACGCGCAGGTTGTACATCACCAGGAACACCGGCGCCAGGATCACCTGCACGATGGTCACGAACAGGAAGTTGGCCAGCACCTTGGCCAGAAACAGCTCCGCGCCAGGGGCTGGCGCCATGCGCTGCGCGTCCAGCACCTGGTGGCGGATCTCCCGCGCCCAGGCCTGGTTGAGAGCGCTGACCGAGGCAAACATGGTGGCCACGGAAAGTACGCCCCCGGCGATGCTTTGGGAGAAAAAGCCGCGCGGATCGAATGCCAGTGAAAACAGAACCACCACCAGCAGGGCGAAGAACAGCATCGAGTTGATGGCCTCTTTCGAGCGCCACTCGATGCGCAGGTCTTTCGCCAGGTGGGTCAATAGCACGCTGGGGATCACGCCGGGCCTTCCAGTCTCGCGGGCTTGACCAGGTCTGCTGTCTGCACTTCCACGTCGAGCGCCTGCGCGGCACGAAGGTAGTCGGTGGGGCTAAGGATGAGTTGGGTCCCGCGCGTTCCGGCGGAGACGCTGATGCGGTCAAATAGGATGGCCGTCTCGTCAATGTAGACGGGATAGGGTTTGCGTGCGCCGAACAGCGTGACCCCGCCGCGGATGTAACCGGTGAGGGGCTGCACGTCCTTGAGAGGGGCCATCTCCGCCTTGCGCAGGCCCGCCGCGCGCGCCAGTTTCTTGAAGTCCAACTCGGCATCGCCGGGGATCACCGCAAACCGGTAGATGTTGGGCCCGCCCGTGACCAGGAGAGTCTTGAAGACCTGCTCGGCGGGCATGCCGATCTTTTTTGCTACCGTGATGGCGGAAAGATCCTCCGGGTCGACTTCGTACTCGCGCAATTCGAACGGGATGTTCAGGCTTTCCAGAAACCGCGCGCCGTTTGTCTTCATAGGGTCGGACTCCCGGGCTCAAAGCTGGCCACCCGGCCGGCCTTCAGGGCCAGCACGTAGTCCGCGATCGGCGCGGCCGAATCCCGCTGATGGGTGGTGATCACGATGGTCCGGCTGCCGTGCCGGAATTTCGCCAGCAGTTCCACCATCTGTCGCACCGATTCCACATCCATGTTGGAAAACGGCTCATCGAGCAGCAGCAGCTCCGGCTGCGCGAGCAGGACCCGGGCCAGAGACGTCCGCTGGCGCATGCCTTGCGAGTATTGGCCGAAGGGGCGCGGCAGATC
Source organism: uncultured Acidobacteriota bacterium (assembly GCA_963744185.1). GTDB lineage: Bacteria > Acidobacteriota > Terriglobia > Terriglobales > Acidobacteriaceae > Telmatobacter. Next base: position 351,501 of record CAVUSR010000012.1, read on the forward strand.
GGGATCGAGCCCGACTTGCCGCAGCGCTTCTGCCGGCGAAAGACACGTCCGGTCGCGATAAAGGCTTGCGAAGTAGCGCAGGTTCTCGGCGCCGGTGAGCTCGTCGTACAGCATGGGCGCGTGGCTCATGTAGCCGATGCGGTCGCGGGCATCGTGCGGTTCTTCTTCGCCAAACACCTGGATGGTGCCGAAGCTGGGCCGCAGCAAGCCGGCCAGAATGCGCAGGAGAGTGGATTTGCCGGCGCCGTTCTCGCCGATGAGCACATAGCATTTGCCCAGCTCCAGTTCGACAGAAACCTGGCGCAGCGCGGCAAAGGAGCCGAAGAGCTTGGAGACGTTTTCGAGCCGGGCACAGCTTGCGGGACTTGCAGGGCCGCTCATGCCTCAGTAGGTGGCGACGGAGGCTGGAACGACCGAAGCGGGCGGCGTTGCCGACGCACGCGGATTGGACGACGGAGGAGCGGGCGCCATCCCTGGCTTTCCGCCGGGGGTAGTCGGAGCGTATTTGCTGGCGCACTTGGCCTGCAACTCGGTGGCGTGAAACACGCCGTCCCGCCCGTAGGAGCCGATCGCCACAGCCTGCGAGTCATCCTTGAATGTGTCCGGCGGCGGTTCCAGGCCTTTGTAAACGACCTTGAGGAGGCGGCCCTGGCCGGCCTTCGGGGAGTGGCTCTCAAACTCATTCATTACAAAGGTGACGTTGGGACCGTTTGGCTCAATCGAGCCCGGCTTGACGAACCCATCCACACGCAGATGCCGCGTGTACACTTTGTCGCCCATGCTCACGAGTTCCGGTATATGCACCAGGTATTGCTTGTTGCCGTCGTAGCCCGAGTAAGCCAGCCACCCGATGGTGCCCAGAATGACGGCCACCGCAACTCCGATGCCCACGTTATTGGAAGACTTTTTCATAAAAGATGCTCAAGTTCAACGATACGGGTGGGGGGGGCTCGGGTCAACCGTCTTATGGTGATGCCCATCACATCTGTTGAAGTGCCTTCGATCACCCTGGAAGGGGGATTGGCGATGGGTAGGGAGAGCCCTCAGGCGGATTTCCTGCCGGCCTGATTCGACGTCCCTTAGCTTCCGTTTCGGCGATCAAGCCTCGTCATCCGTTTTGCCCTTGTGAAAAGACGCAACTAAAGCCGGAGAGAGGAGGATGGCGAGAAAGGCAATGCCGATGACTAAATCCCGCATGCGGGTTAAGCTCCTTGCGGCATCCCGTTCAGCAAGCGGCGCTACACGTCCAAACCTGGGCGAGCCCGACCGGGGAAGTTTCCGCTCCACGAAATGTAGGCCCGTTCCGATTGCGCTGGGAATAGCAGGTTGGTGACCCCCACTCCCACTTCGGGGTGAGAACTAGGCCACTCAGCTACTCGAGGTAGTCGGAGTCTGAAATCAAGCCCTCGGAAAGAGGGGTACTCGGGAAAATTTAATTGTCTTCTTCCGCCTCATTGCGGGGAATTGCCGCGCAAATTGCCGGACAGGCCACCATAGCAACAAAGGCAAGTGCCACTAAAACATCATGCATGGAAAGGGGACTCCTTTAAGCGATCCAGGAAATGGCGGAATGTGCGCTGAACCGCGCGGTCCCGCTTTATCCGAACAAAGGTAACGGTTGCTTTACGGTTACTTTTACACGGAAGTTTGAGAAATGCAAATCGCGTCGGCGCCAAATGTCAAACAATTCTCGGTAACTAATCATTACCAAAGTACGAAAGACCGTCCGAAAACCGAAGGCGCCTGAACCGGAACGTCTTTCTTGCCAAGCGGTTAGCTGCTCACTGAACGCTTTGCATCAGTCACATCGCTCCGAGCGTCCTGGCGGCCCGATCCAGCGCCTCGGTAAGAACTCCCAGTTGCTGGCTGACGCGGTCGGCATTTTTGCCCTGGATGGCCTCTGTTACTCCGGGAATTACGACCGCGGCGTATCCCGTGTATTCCCCGGGAGCGTAGATGGTGTGCCGGTACCAAGGCCGGTTGGGCAGCCCGGCCGGAGACACCAGATCGGTTTCCACCTGGCGCAGCGCCTGATTCATGTGGGCCGGATCGGCGCTGGAGGTCTTCTCCACCCCGGTTGCATGTTCTGCGGCAGCAGCAAACCGTCCGGCAGCGGCCAGCGCGGGGGCAAAGTCGACGGAACCCAGCTTCTCCTCGCCGGCCTTTTTCTTGGCATTCTCGATGTACGACGTGATCTCGTGCGCATAGGGCACATAGTCGAAGGGCAGCACGTCGGTGTCGGCCATGCGCAGCGCTTCCAGGCCCAGCACGCGCGCCATCTCCTGTAAATAAACGAAGTGCGGATCAGCGTTCATGGTGAACCAGGCATAGTTGTCGAACACCGAGTGGTAGACCCCGTACGGGCCGCCCGAGCCGATGTCGGTAGAGGGCACGCCTACGTGCTGCAAAAACGGCGTAAAATCGGAGCCCGAACCGAGATCGCCCACGCGCACATCGCCATCCGATGGTGCGTTCGACGGCCGATGCTCGTTGCCTTCGCCGTGCTCGTTGCGCCACGCCTCGTAAACCGTGCCTCCAGAGGGGCTGGGCACAGAGCGCGTCAATTCGCGCATGAACTGTTTGAGCGAGGGCACCGCGGCAGCGGAAAAATTCGGTCCCGCCACCGCTACGTCTACGTTGAAGTAGGCCACCGCATGCTCGAGCGCCTGGGCGTGCTGCTCCACCCACTCCGTGGACCCGATCAGGCCTTCCTCTTCCGCGTCCCAGCTGCAGAAGACGATCGAGCGCTTCGGCTTCCACCCATCCTTCAACAGCGACCCGACGCCGTGCACCGCCTCCAGCATGGCCGCCGTGCCACTGTTGGGATCGACAGCGCCATAGACCCACGCGTCGCGGTGGTTGCCAACCACGACCCAGTCATCTGAATTCTCCGTGCCCTTCACGCGCCCGATCACATCCCAGATCGTGCGCCGCTGGTAGTCCTGATCGGAGACGAGGTGCACCTTCACCCCCCCCTGTCCTCCGACGTGGTAGCGGAAGGGCAGCGCGCCCTGCCAGCCCTGGGGTACGCTGGCTCCTTTGAGTGCCCGCAGAATCGGCTCCGCATCCTTGTAGCTGATGGGGATCGAAATGATGTGCGGCTGATTGCCCTCGGGGTTAATGCGTGCCGAATCAGGTAGATCCGGCGTCGAGGCGACTCCCGGCGTCTCCGGATCCCCGGGATATTTGAAAAGGTACTGGACGGACCCGCGCTGCACCCCGCTCTCGGGACGCCATGGACCCTGAGGGTAGGTATCTCCTTTGAAATAGCCATCGTCCTGCGGGTCGGAGTAGATGAGGACGCCCGCGGCGCCGCGCTGTTCGGCGATATAGACCTTGACACCCCGGAAGTTGCCGCCGTAGCGCGTAATCACGATTTTGCCGTGAAGGTCGACGTGGTCGGCGGCCAGTTGGTCAAAGTCTTCAAGGCGGCCGAAGTTCGCGTAGACAACATCGCCGGTCACGTCGCCGGAGCCCGAGGAGCCGTTGAAGGGCATCACCACGCGGGGATTGTCGTCAAACGGGTCGCCGGAGACATGCTCGGGCTGCGGGCCTGTCATCAGCAGCTTGCCGTCGGAGCCGAAGGCTTCAACCTTCACCACCTTGGGCTGGTTCATCAGCACGCGATAGGGCACGATCTCGGTGTCGAGTCCCGCGGCGCGAAATTTCTGCGCCACGTACTCGGCCGTCTTGTGATCCTCGGGCGTGCTGGCCAGATGCGGTTCGGCGGTCAGAGCCTTAAGGGCTTCGCCGGCAAGTTTCGCATCGGGAACGGCGAGAAACTTGTCTTCGATCTTGGCTTCTTTGCTGAAGTCGCGGTAGCCGAACACCGTCGCCGGCGCGGTCGTCTGCGCGGGTGCGGAGAGAAGAGATGCGAAGAGCAGGAGGCTGGCGGCCAGAGGCTTGCACAAAGTCATGGGGAGAGACCCTCGAAGTAGAATCGCGCGCCGCGCCGATTGCCGATGCAGGCCGGAAGCGCCGCGGACGCAACAAAGCCACAGCTTACACTAGACAGACTGGAGCATCTGTTTTGAGCGCAGGACCGCAAATGGAGGAGCCCTCGGGAATTGCGACGGAGCAGAAATCCGCGTCGAACGTGATGCCGGAAGCGAAGCCACGTCAATTTCCCCAGGCGGCCCGTGCGCTCCGCAATGCCAACTTCCGCCTTTTTTGGAGTGGAAACTTTCTCTCCAACATCGGCACCTGGATGCAGAATGTCGCCCAGGGCTGGCTCATCATCACGCTCACCAACTCCGCGTTCTGGCTCGGGGTAGTGAGCTTTGCGGGCTCGATTCCATTCCTGGTCTTCACCCTGTTTGGCGGAGTCATTGCCGATCGCGTGAACAAGCGCCGCCTGCTGCTGGTGACGCAGACCGTGATGATGCTGCTGGCCTTTCTGCTGGCGATTCTGGCGTGGCTCAAGATCATCACCGTGTGGGAGATAGCGGCCCTCGCCTTCCTCAACGGCGTGGCCATGGCAATGAATGCGCCCAGCTACCAGGCGCTGGTGCCGCGGCTCGTCAAACGCGAAGATCTCACTAACGCTCTCGCGCTCAACTCCGCGCAGTTCAATATGTCGCGCATCCTCGGGCCCACGCTGGGCGGATACGCGATGGTTCTGTTTGGCGTTGCCGGCAATTTTTTCCTGAATGGGCTCAGTTTCCTGGCTGTGCTTTGGGCGTTGATGCGCATCCATTACCCGGATGAGAAGCCGGCGCGGCGTGAAAGCATGTTGTCGAGCCTGCGCGGCGGGTTCGCTTACCTGCACAGCGAGCGACAAATGCTGGTGTTGATGTGGATGACCGTGGCCGTGAGTTTCTTCGGCATTCCATTCCTCAGCTTCATCCCCTACTTTGCCAAGGTCCAACTCAACGTGGGCGAAAGCGGGCTCGGCTGGCTGATGGCCTGTTCCGGGTTGGGAGCGGTGCTGGCCGCCATGATCGTAGCGGCAGCTGGCGTCATCCGGCACCGCGGCATCGTGCTGACGGTGACCGGTATCATCTTCTTTCTCGCCATCGTCGGCTTCTGCTATTCCCGATGGTTCGCGCTTTCCGAGTGCCTGGCTTTCGTGGAGGGTTTCAACGGGATCCTGATGGTTTCCTGTTTCAACATCTCCATCCAGCATCTGTCGAACGACGAAATGCGCGGCCGCATCATGAGCATCTACGCAACCAGCTTTCTGGGGCTTCCGCCGCTTGGCGCGTTGCTGGCGGGGGAGCTCTCCCGCCACATTCCCACCGGCCACGCGCTCGCAGCCATGGCGGGAACGTCGCTGTTGCTCTTCGTGGGCTTCTTCGCGTTTTCGCCGGCGTTGCGTTCGCTTGACTGAGCGGCCGAGGAGCCGCGATTGCCGCTGCCTAAAGCGCCGCCGTCAACGCTACCGGCTGACCGCAGTGCGAGCACCGCCTGGCCGCGATGGGAATATCGCTGAGGCACTCAGGGCAGGCCTTGGTGGCCGGCGGTACTTCCGGTACCGGCTTCTTGAACCTGTTCAGTAGCGAGTTGATGGGCAGCACCAGACCGAAATACACCACGAAAGCCACAATCAGGAAGGAGATCGCGGCATTCAGGAAGTTGCCGTAGGTTATGGGTACGCCATTGACCGTGGCTTTCAGGTCACTGAAGTTCGGCAAATGGACGATCGCCGAAATCAGGGGTGTCATGACGTCTTTTACAAACGAGGCGACGATCGCGCTGAATGCGGCGCCAATGATAACCGCTACCGCCAGGTCAATCACATTCCCGCGCAGGATGAAATCGCGAAAGCCTTTGAGCACCGGGGAACCTCCTCGACCAACTTCGTAGCAGCCTAGCAGGCGATCCCTCTGTTTACAAATCAATTACGGATAAAAGAACAGAAAAACCGCGAGGCCCATGATCATCACGTCGGTGTATAGCAGGATCAAAACGCCGGCCTGGTAAAGGGTCCACTTGCGCTTCATGCAGCGTGCGGTTTCCACCATTGCGCCCAATGACGCCATCATGGCGAGCACCTGCCAGCGCGAAGAATGAAGGTCGTCGATGTTCGGAAACCCGCCCAGGCGAAGACTCGCCACAAACGCGCCAAGCGCCAGGACGATGCTGCGAACGATCGAAGGCTGCTTGAGCCGGAGAAGTGGTGTGCGTGGAAGCACGATCTCAACATTATCGCAAGACGGATCGAGGATACGGATACAGCCTCCGGACCGCATGAGGAATCTCAGTTTGTGGGAGAAATCATGCTGGCTATCGACAAAGTGTCCACTATCACTATCGCCGTCAAGGATCAGGACGAGGCGCTCACATGGTTTACCCAGATGCTGGGCTTTGAGAAGCGCGTCGATCAGCAGGGTCATGGATTTCGCTGGTTGACCGTCGCTCCGCCTCAGCAGATCGAGGTGGAGTTCCTGCTGGCTTCGTGGTTCCCCGATCGCGTGGGCAAGAATGCCACGTGGGTGCTTTCCACGCGCGACTGCAAAGCCGGATACGAAGAGCTGAAGGGGAAGGGAATCGAGTTCGTCCAGGGTCCGCAAGCGCGACCGTGGGGCATCGAGGCGGTCTTTGTCGACCTCTACGGCAACAAGTACGCCATGGTGCAGGAATCCGCCCAGGTGCTGAGTGATGAAGCGGAGAAGAAGGCGCTCCGCATCCCGGACGTGGGCGCCATGGCGCGTGAAGGCACACCGGCGGAGGTGGATCCCGCGTAAGTGCGGAAACTTACTTCGCTGCCAGTTCCATCTCGCGTAGGGAGTCCGCGTAAGGAGCCCGCAGCACGCCGCGCTCGGTGATAATTGCCGTTACGTACTTTGCCGGGGTCACGTCGAACGCCGGGTTGCAGATGCCCACCCCGTGGGGCGTAAGCTGCTTGCCGCCGTGATGCGTTACTTCAACCGCACTGCGCTCCTCGATTGGAATCGCGTCGCCGGTGGCTGTCGCCGTATCGATGGTCGACCACGGTGCCGCGCAATAAAACGGAATCCCATGCTCCTTCGCCAAAATCGCTACATTGTAGGTGCCGATTTTGTTGGCGAAATCTCCGTTCGCGGCAATGCGGTCCGCGCCCACTACCACGGCCTTGATTTTGCCGGCGCGCATCAGGCTGGCCGCCATGTTGTCGCAAATCACCGTTGTTGGAATACCGTCCGCCATCAACTCCCACGCGGTGAGCCGCGCGCCCTGCAAAAACGGCCGCGTCTCATCGGCGTAGACATGAATCTGCTTGCCTTGCTCCACGGCCGCACGGATCACGCCCAGAGCCGTGCCGTAACCGCACGTCGCCAGCGCTCCCGCGTTGCAATGCGTCAGCACGCCCCCTTCGTCGGGTAGCAACGCGCCGCCGAATGCGTCCCCATCGTCTTGCAGGCGGCAATGTCTTCGTCGTACATGGCGTGTGCCTCGGCAAGGATTCTCTCCCGAACCTCGGCCATGGTTGCGCGTTCCGCGAGTAATTGGGAGAACAGCCGCTTCATGCGGTCGATCGCCCAGAACAGGTTCACTGCCGTCGGCCGGGTACCGGCGAGCCGCGTGCAAATGGCCTCGAAGTCCGGTGCAAAGGCTTCCGCGGTCGCCGCAGACGAGCGTTCCGCACCTAGCGCCACGCCATAAGCCGCGGAAACGCCTATGGCCGGCGCTCCGCGCACCACCATCGTCACGATGACGTGGGCAACCTCTTCGTAGGTAGTGGCGAGCACATAGCTCTCCTCGAGAGGGAGCCGCGTCTGATCGATAAAGCGGACGCCCTCAGGAGTCCACGTGAGCGTAGGAATCATGCTCTCTTAGTTTAACCGCTCGATCATAGACGGAAGTCGTGAAAACGTTTGCAATTTCCACTGGACGCAGCCGCTCCCAACTGCTTACAGTTGTGTGCGTAACTTTCCCGCGAGTCGCACTGTCCTACAGGCGTCCCACCAGGCGCAAAGGAGCCCGCCCACTTGATCTCCGCCGCGAAACTCACCTCCGTCGATTGGCTCATCATGCTGCTGTATTTCGTGTTCGTGCTTGGTATTGGCTTTGCCCTCAAGCGCTACATGAAGACCAGCAAGGACTTCTTTCAGGCCGGCCGCGCTCTCCCCGCCTGGATTTGCGGCCTGGCGTTTATCAGCGCCAACCTCGGCGCGCAGGAAGTCATCGGCATGGGCGCTTCCGGCGCCAAATACGGCCTCGAAACCGCGCACTTTTACGGCATTGGCGCCATCCCCGCCATGATTTTCGTGGGCATCTTCATGATGCCGTTCTACTACGGCTCGAAAGCCCGCAGCGTGCCCGAATTCCTGCGTCTGCGCTTCGACGAGAAGACCCGCGCCCTCAACGCCTGCTCCTTCGCCGTGATGACTGTGTTCAGCTCCGGTATCAGCATGTACGCCATGGCGCGGCTCATCCAGGCGCTGCATGTCTTCGACTCGCTCTTCAACACCCTCGGCCTCGATCCCGGTGGCATCTTCACCTTCTCCATCGTGCTTTCGGCCATCATCGTCCTCGCCTACATCTTTCTCGGCGGCCTCACAAGCGCCATTTACAACGAGGTGCTGCAGTTCTTCCTCATTATTGCGGGCTTTCTGCCGCTGGTTCTGCTCGGGCTCAAGAACATCGGCGGATGGAACGGCCTGAAAGCATCACTCCCCGTCGCCTACATGCACGAGTGGAAGGGCGTGATGCACGCCAGCACCAATCCCATGGGCATCGACATCATCGGGATCGGCATGGGCCTCGGTTTCGTTCTCGGCGCCGGCTACTGGTGCACTGACTTCCTCGTCATCCAGACCGCCATGGCCTCGCACAACATGGATTCGGCCCGCAAAGTGCCGCTCATCGCGGCCGTGCCCAAGATGCTGTTTCCGTTCCTGGTGATCCTGCCCGGCCTCATCGCAATCGGGCTGCCTACACCGCATTCGACCACCACCGTGATTCACAACCCCGATGGCTCCATCGTCCACCAGATTGACGTGGTGTCGGCGCAGCAAGCGGAGGGACGCGGCCTCGTCCCCGCCAAGATGAATCCCATTACCGGCAAGCCCATGACCATGGCCAACGGCGAGCCGCTTCTCGATTACGACATGGCCACGCCGAACATGCTGCTGCACTACTTTCCCACCGGCATCCTGGGCCTGGGATTGACCGCGCTGCTGGCCAGTTTCATGAGCGGCATGGCCGGCAACGTCACCGCCTTCAACACCGTTTTCACTTACGATCTCTATCAGTCCTACATTCACAAGGGCGCCAGCGATCGCCACTACATGGCGGTCGGGCGATGGGCCACCGTCGGCGGCATTCTGCTCTCCATCGCCACCGCCTACGCGGCCATCAGCTTCAACAACATCATGGACACGCTGCAACTCGTCTTCTCGTTTGTGAACGCACCGCTCTTCGCCACGTTCCTGCTGGGCATGTTCTGGAAGCGCACCACCGGACACGGCGCCTTTGCGGGCCTTATCGCGGGCACCGGCGCAGCCATCATTCATCACGGCCTGACGCTTCCCATCGAGGCGCGTCCCGGCATCCACGGCGGATGGATCACCGTCATCCATCACTATCCCAGCGACATGGCGCAGAACTTTTACGGCGCCATCTTCGCCTTCGGAACCAACTTCATCGTCGCGGTCATTGTGAGCCTGTGCACCAAGGCCAGACCGGAATCGGAACTGGTGGGACTGGTCCACTCCCTCACGCCGAAACCGGAGACCTCGCACCTCGTCTGGTGGAAACGTCCCGAGACTCTCGCCATCGCGGTGCTCATCGGCGCTATCGCCCTCAACATCTTCTTCGCCTGATCATGACGAAACAAAACCAGGAGCCGAACGAATCATGAATCTCGATCTGCGCATTCCCATGGGCCTCATGTTCTCGATTATCGGCGTCATCCTCACCGGGTTCGGCGCAGCCACGTATCACAACACTGCACTTTACGCGCGCAGCCTGGGAGTCGACGCCAACCTTTGGTGGGGGATTGTGCTGCTCATCTTCGGCCAGATTATGTTTCACATGGGCCGCCGCAGCCAGAAGAGGCTGGCTCTACTGCCGCCCGAGCCGGTCGATGACGCCGCGCCGCGCCGCGGACACTGAAACTTCGCTTGAGAATTCGATCAGTTGCTGCCGCCTGGGCTCTTCCACGGATCGGGAGCATCGGAGTTCCGCAACCGTTGCCGCACGGAGCGGTCCCGCTCCCGTTCTGAGTCCATCCTCAGTGCGGTGGTCTGCTTGCGCAGCGTTCGAGCCTGGTCGGCGATCACCCTGGCCTGGTCACGGACCATGCGGCTCCACTCCAGCAGACTGCTTACCTCGCGCAGCCACTTTTCCGGGGAAGTCAACGGCGGGATCACCAGGTCGAATTCCTGTTCGCTATCTTCCTGTGTGGTTCGGCGAAAGAAAATGACCGGCGCCCCGGATCGTTCCCGCGCCAGCAAAAAAGCCTTTTCCGGCGGAATGCTGTCGCTTTCAGTCAGAAACACAGCATCCGCTCCATTTGGCTGGTCCAGTGCCTTGGCCAGTTGCAGCAGCGATGCGCACTCCTCCACCCGGTATCCTACGCTGCGAAGTACCGCCACACGGTGGCATTCGTCCATTCCTATATGGAGTACATGAGCCGCCATTTTGTCCTCTTGCACCTGGTTTTGTCGAGTGTTCAGGGGGAGCGTGTAGGCGAGTATACACAGATTCCAACTCACCGTCGGTCAGTACACGGCAAATCGCAACGGGAAATTTTGATACGAAGTAATGCTCCTTGCGATCGTGCTACCGAGGTCTTGCTTCTTTAACGTATTGACTCTCATTTGGCGCCGAAGTTGTGGTGAAACCGACTGAAAACTGACTCCGTCACGCGTTTTCGCCAAATGCTTGATGCGCAACGACCTGTCTTCCCGGCCAAAATCATCGCTCCCCGTCTTCCGGCCCTACGCTGAATCGCATGGTCCGGTAGTTGAACGTATAACGGCGAAACTGGTCCAGTACATCGACCCCCAGCACCCCGTAGACATCATCCAGCGCCGCGTTCCCAGCCGGCTGTGTAAGCACCTGAATGTAATGGGCATGCACCACGGTTCCCCCGACGTCGAGAGGGGCCGTCTCCGCCACATAAACCGGCTGCGGCTTCTGCGATTCCGCGCCGGGAACCGAATACAGCTCCATCTTCTTTCCGGCAAAATCACTGGCGTGCTCGTCGTAGTACCGCGAAGTGAAATAGCTTTGCTGCCCGCCCGCATCCACCGCGAACATGCGCTCGTTGCCTACCGGCCCAAGCGCAAGAATGATCTGGTCGCCATCGAGAAAGAAGTGCGCGCCCTTCGACTCACCCGCGGCATCGGATCCCCCACCCTTGGTGGGACGCACCTCCACGGTTGCGTCGCTCGTAATCGTCAAGCTGCCCAGCGCCTGCAAGGCCGAATATCCCAACACGCCCTGCACCTGGTATTTGGTCTGCGGAAAGAAATAATCCGCATCGTCAAATACGAAGGTCGTCATATTGCGTAGCGTCAACCGGCCGCCGATGGTAAATCGCGGCACAACCGTCACATGCACCCGAATAGGCTTGCCCGTCAACGTGTGGATGGTAACCGCTTCGTCCGACACCTTCAGCCCAACCTCGTGCGCCAGCGAACGCGCAATCAGGTTGAACGGCAGCGTCGGGTCCAGCATCCACCTGTGGGGCATGGCGTCTACAAACACCGGGATATCCGTCAGCCCCAGCGGATCCTTGCTGACCTGCATCACAAACGGGTCGCAACCATCTACTGTCATGGGGGGATTCGACACCGCCAGCGGCAACATCTTCAGCGGCATCTCGATTTCGTCCTGTTCGTCGCTGCTCAGCTTGCTCTGGAGCCGCGCCTCCAGCGTCTGGTACGCCTTTGCTGCCTTGGCAAGATCTCCCTCGCGCAGGTAGTCCTCCGCCAGCGCCTTGCGGAGCATCTTTTCATGGGCCGTATCGCCGCTCGCCGTCACCTTGTCCACCAGCGGCTCCAACAGCGCGATTGACTTCTTCGCATCGTTCTCCCGATTGGCCAGCACGCCGCGATACAACTGCGCCTGCTCCGGTGGCAGCTGATCCAACTCGTCGGCAACACGGAAGTACTGGTGATCGGCCAGCAGGTTCTGCAAGCGCACATCCGTGTCGAGACCACTGCTGGTCCCTGTCCGCACCTGCGAGCCCGAGCCAGGCTGTTGTTCCTGCGACGACGATGTGCTGGGAGCAGGCTGCTGGGCCGTTGCGCAAGGTGCGAACACCGCCGCCCACCCTGCCATCAGGCACAGGCACCCCGCCCGCACCGGTCCGCCTACTCCAGTCATAGTTACTACAAAGCTAACAGATTCCCGTCTTGCTCTAATTTGATCTCCAGCATACTTCCCTCCTCCCTTCGCGATGCTGCAATCCTGCGCTGTGAAATACCTTGGCGATATTGCCGGTAAACTGGAACTAGTTTCGACATGGCCAAAAAAACGATCGAACATTACGAGATTGTCCGCCGGCTCGGCGCCGGGGGAAGCGGCGTGGTCTACCTGGCCACGGACACGGAGCTGCAGCGCCCCGTGGTGCTCAAGATCCTGCGCGCCGGCCTGCTCTCCGCTGAGCAGATGCGCAAGACCGTCCTGCGCGAAGCCCGCCTCGCCTCTGCCATCGAACACCCCAACGTCTGCGCCATTTATGAAGTGGGCGAAAGCGGCGATGAAGGCTTCATCGTCATGCAGTATGTACCCGGCCAGTCCCTCGATCGCCTTATTTCCCGCGGCCCGGCCAGCATGCAACTCGTGCTCTCCGTCGGTATTCAGGTCGCCGACGGCCTTCAGGCCGCCCACGCCCTCGGCATCTTTCATCGCGATCTCAAGCCGCAGAACGTGATGCTCACCGACGGCGGTCTCGCCAAGATCCTCGACTTCGGCCTCGCCCGCCGCTTGCGTCCGGAAGAAGCCAACTTCGATCCCGCCAAGCCCGCCCTCGCCAAGGACGCCTCCGTCGCTGCCACCTACACCGCACGCGGCGGCACCATTCGCTACATGGCGCCCGAGCAATTCGTCACCGGCCAGTCCAGCGTGCAGTCTGACGTGTGGGCACTCGGCGTCATCCTCTACGAGCTCACCTCCGGCCGCCACCCCTTCACCCGTCCTGACGCGGAAGATTTCCAGGCCATTCGCGCGATTCAGTTTTCCGACCCGCCTGACCTCACTGGAATTGTCCCGGGTGTCTCACCAGAGCTCAAGAGCGTTATCCTCTGCTGCCTTGAGAAAAATCCCGCCGCGCGCTATGCCTCCGCCGGCGAAGTCCGCGAAGCCCTCAAGACCATCATGAAGGCGCTGCAGATCGAGACCGGCAGCATCCCCGGCGAGGCCGCCGCCAATCTGCCCACCACCGGAATCGAGGCCGAGAAACGCACCACCGGCTTCCTCTCCATGCTCGCCGAGCGCTTCCGCGAATCGGCGCCTGATCGCGCCCAGCCCACGTCCTTATTAGTCCTGCCCTTCGCCAACCTCGGCGCTACTGAAGTTGCTCCGCTTTACGGCTATGCCCTCGCCGACGCTATCGCCGCCCGCCTCGCGCGCATTCCCGCGTTGGTCGTCCGCCCCTCCAGCACGCTCATGAATCTGCCCACCGCGCAAATGGACCCCTTGCAGATCGGCCAGCGTCTGCTCGTCTCCTTCGTCCTCGCCGGCAGCTTCCTGCGCTCAGAGCACGGCTTCGACCTCAACTGGCAACTGCTCGACGTTGCCTCGCAGAGCGTCCGCTCTGGCGGCGCCATCCGCGTCGCTTCGCTCGACCTCATCGCCGTGCAGTCGGAAATCTCCAACGAAGTCTTCGCCGCCCTCCACGGCCTCAGCGCCGCCGATCGCATGGAAGCCGCATCCCCTGACGGCCCGCGCTCGCCCGCCCGCGAAGCCTCCCTCCCCGGCCCAGTCAGCGAAGAGTACCTGCAAGGCCGCGCGCTGCTCAGCTCCTTCATGTTTCGCACCGGCGCGCGCGCTGACCTCGACCGCGCCCACGCCCTCTTCACCAGCGTCACCTCCAAGGATCCCGCATTTGCCCTCGGCTGGAGCGGCCTCGGCATCGCCGAACTCCAATACACGCGCCACGGCTTCGGCGGCCAGAGCCACATCATGCACGCCCGCCGCGCCTTCGACGAGGCCCTCGCCCTCGACCCCAATGCCACCGAGCCCAACCTCTACCGCATTTACATGCTTCTCTCCCGCGGCGAAAAGGAATCCGCGCGCCATGGCATCGCCAACATGCTCTCCACCGCGGCCAACGACTGGAACGTCCACATGGTCACCGGCCTCGCCCTGCGTGGCGACGGCATGTACGACGAGGCGATCCTGCAGTTCAATCGCGCGCTTAAGCTCAACCCCTCGAATGCCGCCATCCTCTACAACCACCGCGCGCGCGTCTATCACTATCAGAACCAGCTCGAACTCGCCGGCGACGAACTCGACAAGGGCCTCGCCCTCGAGCCGCGCCACCCGCTGCTCCGCACCTCCGCCGGTTATCAGCAGATGCGCCTCGGCAATCTCGGCGAAGCCATCGACATCCTCGAGCGCGTCATCCGCGACGACCAATCGCTGCGCATCGCCGTCCCGACTCTTGCCTTGTGTTATGTGCAGGCCGGCGAGCGCGCCCAGGCCGCCGCGCTCCTCCAGGACGACACCCTGGCCGCCGCCGAAGCAGACAGCGAGATGGCGTATCGCCTTGCCACCTACTTTGCCGTCGAGGGCGACTCCACCGAAGCCCTTCACTGGCTCCGCCGCGCCATCTATTTAGGCAACGAGAACTACCCCTGGTTCCAGAAAAACCCTGCCTGGAACAACCTCAAAACCAACGCCGACTTCGAGCGCATCCTCGAAGACCTGAAGCGTGCCTGGCGCAAAAACCAGCGAACCTGGAAGCGCCTCTTAGAGCAAGTCCCCCGCGAACCCGAGTAAACCAGCCGCGCGGGCGTGGGCGTCGCTTCATAGCTCATGGCGTAACTCGAGTTACTCTACGGCACTCCGGAACTCGATCGCAACAGCCTTGCCTTTCCTTTCGGCGCGCGCTATCCTTCCCCTTCCCCAAAAACTACGCTTCGCGGCGAAGGATACGTATGCGACTGCCTGCCTTGCTTCTTTCTGCTCTGTTGGTGACGGCCATCTCTTTGCCGTGCGCAGTTCCCGCCCAAGCCCAGCAGCCGCCCGCCTCCGCCCCGGAACTCGCAGACGACTACCCCATGAACCGCGCCGGCATCTTCATCAAAGGCTCGGAGTGGAATCCCGTCTCAAACCAGGTGCCCGCCAAGACCAAGGTCGCTCACGGTCTCGCCGCGTCCCTCTCCTATGGATTGGCCCCCGCAAAGGTCGTCGCCGAATATCAAGGCGATCACGCACCCACCAAATCCGAGAGCGCTCAGCCCGTCTTGTGCATCTGCCACATCGTGGGGGTTCCGGGCGAACCCGTCATCGTCCGCCTTCACCCAAAGAAAGATTCGCGCGAACTCGATGGCGGCAAAATGATCGTCTACCCTGTCGTCGGCGGCAGTAAGATGGCCGACGCCAACAAAAGCGATCTCATCCCCGCCGACGTGGCCCACCCCGATTCGCAGGTCTGGCTCGTCCGTCCACAGACGCCGCTCGCCCCCGGCGAATACGCCCTCATGCTGGGAACCCAGAACATGAGCATTTTTCCCTTCACCGTCGGGCCATAACCCAATCCAAGGTCCCTCCATAGCCCTCGCCGGCGTATCACAGGCTGACGTGATCGTCGGCACGGGTCCAACCGGTCCCATACTCAATTCAAGGTTCCCCGAACCGACGGGAGGCGTGTCTCAAAACTCCCCCGGCGACCACGAGAATTGCACCAAAAATGGTGCAGTAAGGGGGGTGGAGGGGGGTGGGCCCGGTCGGCAAGGCAGCACAGACTCTCGTTCCTGCTCCGGGTGCTATTTTGTTCTTGCCTCGAATTTTCTCCGGAGTCCCCAATGAACCCCCGCCCCCACGCTTTTCTTTTCGCGCTTTTCTCAACGCTCCTCGCGGCGCAAGCTCCTGCGCCAGTCCCGCAGCCCGACCCCACACCCGAACAAAAACAGGCTGCGGCCGCCATGCCCTTCCGCAACGCATCGCTTCCGATTGACGAGCGGGTCAACGACCTCGTCGGCCGTCTCACTCTCGAAGAAAAAGTCTCCCAGACCATCGACCGCGCCGCCGCCATCCCGCGCCTCGACATTCCCGCGTACAACTGGTGGAACGAAGGTCTCCACGGCATTGCCCGCTCCGGCTACGCCACCATGTTCCCCCAGGCCATCGGCAACGCCGCCACGTGGGACGCACCCCTCGTCGAGCAGATCGGCGCCGTCACATCCACCGAAGCCCGCGCCAAGTACAACGACGCGCTCCGCCACGACAACCACGACCGCTACTACGGCCTCACTATCTGGTCGCCCAACATCAACATCTTTCGCGATCCCCGCTGGGGCCGCGGCCAGGAGACCTACGGCGAAGATCCCTTCCTCACCGCTACCCTCGGCACCGCGTTCGTGAAAGGCATCCAAGGCGACGACCCCCACTACCTCCGCGCGGTCGCAACTCCCAAGCACTACGCGGTCCACAGCGGCCCGGAATCCACGCGCCACGAGGCCAACGTCGACCCCTCCGAGCATGACCTCTGGGACACCTACCTGCCCGCCTTCCGCGCCACCATCACTCAAGGCCATGCCGACTCGATCATGTGCGCCTACAACCGCATCGACAAGGCTCCAGCATGCGGCAGCAAGATGCTCCTCGGTGACATCCTCCGCAGCGACTGGAAATTTGACGGCTACGTCACCTCCGACTGCGATGCCGTCGACGACTTCTCGCAACCCCACGGTCACCACTACGCGCCCGACAACGAGCACGGTTCCGCCCTCGGCCTCATCGCCGGCACCGACCTCGACTGCGGCACTGCTTACAAGTCACTCACCGCTGCCGTCCAGCACAACCTGCTCTCCAGCGCGCAGCTCGACACCACCGTCAAGCGACTCTTCACGGCACGCATGCGCCTCGGCATGTTCGATCCACCCGCTCAGGTACCGTTCTCATCGATTCCCTTCAGCGTCGTCAACTCGCCGGAAGACTCAGAGCTGGCCCTTCGCGCCGCGCGCGAGTCCATGGTGCTACTCAAGAACGATCGTCAAATCCTTCCCCTCAAGCCGCAGCAGACCGTCGCAGTCGTCGGCCCGCTGGCCGCATCGCTCATGGCGCTCGAAGGCAACTACAACGCCATCCCGCTTCACCCCATCCTGCCCATCGACGGCATTGTCAAAGAGTTCGGCCCCGATCACGTGCTCTACGCGCAAGGCTCGCCCTACGTAGCCGACGGCGAAGTGCCCGTTCCGCGCACCATGCTCCATCCCTCCGCAGACTCCACAGAAGAAGGCCTCAAGGCCGAGTACTTCGCGCAACCCAGCCTTGACGGTGCGCCGGAGGTCACCCGCACCGACAAGGAGATCGACTTCGACTGGTCCAGCGCCAACCCCGTCCCCAGCCTCTCCGCCGACACCACCAACCAGTCCTTCGCCGTGCGCTGGACCGGCGCAATCGCTGCGCCCTCCGCGGACACCTATAGCTTTCAGTTCCGCCTGCCCATGTGCACGCCCTGCGGCGGCAAAGTCAAATTCGCCGTCTATCTCGATGACAAGCAGCTCGAGCCTCTTTCGCCGCCTGCATCCGCGGGCAACGCCAAGCAACCGCCCAGCGGCCGCAACTTCGGCGGCATCCAGCGCTTTTCCATTCCTTTCGCCGACACCAAACGGCACGCCCTGCGCGTCGAGTACATCCAGACCAGCCACGTGCCCACCACCATCGTCGCCTTCGAGTGGACGCCGCGTCCGCAGCAGCTGCTCGACGAAGCTGTAGCCGCCGCCAACAAGGCCGATGTCGTGGTAGCCTTTGTCGGCCTCAATCCGCGCCTTGAGGGCGAGGAGATGCGCGTCAACGCCAAGGGCTTCTCCGGCGGCGACCGAACCGACATCAACTTGCCAGACGTGCAGCAGCAGCTTCTCGAGTCCGTTGCCAAAACCGGCAAGCCCCTCGTCGTCGTCCTGCTCAACGGCAGCGCCCTTGCCGTCAACTGGGCCAAGGACAATGCCCGCGCCATTCTGGAAGCCTGGTATCCCGGGCAGTCCGGTGGCCAAGCGATTGCTGAAACTCTAAGCGGCAAAAACAATCCCGCCGGCCGGTTGCCCATCACTTTCTACACCGGCGTTGACCAGCTTCCGGCTTTCGACGACTACTCCATGGCGAAGCGCACTTATCGCTATTTCAAGGGCAAGCCGCTCTTCGCCTTTGGCGATGGCCTCAGCTACACCACCTTCGCCTACAAGGACCTCAAGGTCTCTGCCGCAACGCTGCGCGCCGGCGATCCGCTCACCGTTGAAGCTGACGTCACCAACTCCGGCCCTGTCGCCGGCGACGAAGTTGCCGAGCTCTACCTCACTGCGCCGCGCAACGGGGTCTCGCCCAACCTCGCCCTGGCGGCGTTCGAACGCATTCATCTCGACGCAGGCGAGTCGAAGCACGTGACGTTTCACCTAGACCCGCGCACCCTGTCGCAGGTGGATGACAAGGGCGATCGGGCCGTCACCGCCGGCAATTACAAAATCTCCGTAGGAAGCAGTCAACCCACCGGCGATGCCGCCGAGGCGACAGTTTCGCAGCAGTTCACCATCGAAGGCACGCAGCAGCTGCCCAAATAACCTTCGCTATTCCGCGATAACTGGAAGGCGCGATTGAGGTCCTTACATCACAAACATGGCCACGCCTGCCGCGAACATGGCCACCGTTGTGACCGCCACGACGGACCACCCAAGTCGGGAACTCGGTTGTCCCCGCATCAATTTCCTGTCCGCAGCCACAACCAGAATTGCCACGAGCAAGAATGGCGCCAGCAGGCCGTTGATGACTGCCGTCCAATAGAGCGCTTTCACCGGATTGATACCCGCAAAATTCAGCCCCACACCGATAGCTGTCGACAGCAGAATCAGCGCATAAAAGGCCCTCGCCTGTTTCAGTTTCTTATCCAGCCCCTGGCGCCACCCCAACGTTTCGGCAAAGGCGTATGCTGCGGATCCTGCCAGGGTCGGGATGGCAAGAAAACCCACTCCGACAATCCCAACCGTAAACAGCGTGGCGGCAAACTTTCCGGCCAGCGGTCGAAGCGCCTCGGCTGCCTGGCGCGATGTCTCGATTTGCGTAATCCCATGCGTGTGGAGCGTGATCGCCGTGGTCAGAATGATGAAGAACATCACCAGGTTGGAGAAGAACGTGCCAATCCCTACGTCTAATCGGCGCATTTGGAGTTCAGTCAGGGTTGCGCCTCTCCGTGCCGTGAGAGTGTTCCGGCCGGCCATCTTCTCTTCCTCCACCTCTTCGCTTGTCTGCCAGAAAAACAGGTAAGGGCTGATTGTTGTGCCAAGGATTGCCACCAGCATGGACCATTCCACCCGGCTGCGCGGCAAGGATGGAACAAGGCTGTCGCGTGCCACCTGCCCCCAATCCGCTCCCACCACAAATGCGGTAATCGGATAGGCGAAGAGCACCAGCACCAGCCACTTCAGCACATTGGCAATCTGTTGATACCGAAGCCGGACGGTGGCCCACGCAATCACAATCGCGAAGAGAACCACAAACCAGCGCGAACTGATGCCCGTCAACATCTCGGCGGCGTCGGCCATGCCGGCAAGATCGGCTGCGATATTGATGGTGTTGGCGGCGAGAAGGGCAAGGACGAAGACGTGCAACAGCCATGCGGGGAATCTTTGTTTCAGGCTGGCAGCGAGACCCTGCCCGGTCACCATGCCGATCCGCGCGCACATGAACTGTACCGCGGCCATCAGAGGCCAGGTGATAAGCGCAGTCCAGAGCAGCCTGGTTCCGAGTTGCGCACCTGCCACTGAATACGTGGCGATACCCGACGGATCGTCGTCAGCAGCCCCTGTAATCACTCCCGGGCCGAGCGACCTCAACAGCAACCTCATCCAGCGAGATGGGGCAGAATCAGACAAAGTGGACGCGGGCCGCACACTGATTGAAGGGAAATTGCGATCCTGCACCCATCGTACAGGGCGAACTACCGGGATACAGAACATCGGCTTTACTCGAGTGATTCCTGCGCCGTCTCTCACTCCTGCCACTCAGCCCACCACGAAAGTTACCGCGGATAGCTCCCGTTATTGACATCGAGTGTGGTTCCGTTCACATACTCCGGGCAGTCGCTGCCCAGCCACAATATCGCCGCCGCCACCTCATCGGGTTCGCAAACGCGCGCGGAGTACACCGCGCTCATCACGCTGTCCTTGCGCGACTGCGGCAACTGGTCGTACATGGCAGTCTTCGTGGGTCCAGGCGCCACCGCGTTCACCAGCACTCCGTGCGGTCCCAGCAGGCGTGCCCAGCTCTTGGTCATATTCAGCAAACCGGCTTTTGTGATTCCATACCAGAGGTCCGGATGCCCCGTGAACGCCGCCACCGAACTCACATTTACGATGCGCCCGCTGCGCCGCGCCTTCATCACCGGTGCAACCGCTGCAATCAGCGCGGCCGGCGCTTCCAGATTGACGGTCAGAATCTCCCGCTTGTGTTCCTCGGGAATGGCATCCTCCGGATCGCAGTACAACACGCCCGCGTTGTTCACCAGCGTGTCCACCTCGCCGAGCGAAGCCACCATCGCGGGAATCTCCGCAAGCCGTTTCAGGTCGAACTCGACACTTTCGCCGACATGTTCGTCGAACTGCTTGTCGAGCGAAACCACGCACCATGCCGCTGCCGCGAAGGCCCGCGCCGTTGCCAGCCCGATCCCTCTTCCAGCACCCGTAATGAGGACTCTCTTCACGTTTCCCATCCCAAGCAAGATTCGACTGACAAGACACCGTGACCGGGCGGCCACTTGCTCCGCGATTCTATCCGAACAGCCATTCTCCAGAGGTGCGCAGGGGGGCTTCAACCTGCCCTCGGCCAAACGTTCCGTGGCCGCAGAGCAAAAAAGAAGAGGAGCCGCGAGCGGCTCCTCTTCGGGTCTCAGAGAGAACGGGCAATCAATGGAGATGGAAATCCACGTCGATCACAATCTGTACTGCAACGGGATGTCCCTGGTACATGGCTGGGTGGAACCGGTACTGCCGCACCGCTTCCATCGCCTTTTCGTCCAGACCCATTCCCGCACGGCGCACTACGCGGATGTTCTGCGGATTGCCCGACTGGTCGACAACGAGCTGAATGGCCACGTTGCCCTGGAAGTTGGCGGATCGCGCCTCCTCGGTGAATTCAGGGTCGACCCGCGAAACCAGGGTCGGAGCGCTGACGCCGCCGCCCACGCTCATCAGGCCACCGCCATAACCGCCGCCGCTGCCCGCCCCGGAGCCAATGCCGTGTCCCATGCCGATGCCGCCGCCCGATCCTGAACCGAAGCCCGAACCGCTGCCGCGCCCAGCTGACGCCATGGTGACCTGTGGGCTGGTCGACATGCCAAGATTCGGCAGGTTCGGATTGTCCGGCATTTTCACAATCTCTGCCGGTTCAGCCGCGAGCTTGGGGTGGTCGATGCGCAGAATCTGGGGAGCGTTCACGGGCATCCTGGCCACGATCTTGGGCGGGTTTCCTTTGATCGGTTCCACCACCTGGTGGTTGCCGCCTCCACCGCCCCCACCTTCCTTGGGGGCGACGGGGAGGATCTTGGGCGGCGGAGGCGGAGCGTAGAGCGTGATGTTCACCGGGTTCACGACCTCGGGCTGAACAAACGTCTGCTTCGCTTTAAATCCCAGAAAGAGAACACCGGCAATGATAAAGACGTGCACAACCGCGGAAACCGCCTTGGAGGTCGGGTCTTTCTGCGCGGTCAGAATGTCGAGGCTCCCGAAGGTGGGCGCACCGGCCACGGCGAGCACCGGGGTTCCTGCCCTGGGAACAAGCTGAGGAAGAGGTGTTTCTTCTTCCGGGAAGTTGTCTTCTACTTCATACGCAAGACTGGACCGATTGTAAGTATGAGCCCCTTGCTGTCTGCTGGGTTCAACCATCAGCCTTCCTCGTGAGATCGGCCTGGGTGTCATTTTTGGATTGCCCATAATTCGTGCCGAAAAAGTCAATCTCCGGCATCCCCCTCTCCTGGTCGACCGCTATTAGTTATGATGCAGAGTTATGATCAAAAACCGGTCTGTCTGGCTAGACCGGAGACGAACGCCCGTATTACCAGATTCCTTTATCGCTTCCAGTGATTTTTTGTCCGACGACTGCGGCGGTTGCCAGCCAGGGAAGCAAGCTGAGCCTTGCACCATTGTGAAGCTCCCGTTTGCGGAGAACGCCGACGAGCTGCGATCCGTAGAGCTTTGCCGATTGCGGCATGATGGGGACACGGATAAATCCCCTACTGTAATAGACGGCATCTCCCCCGAACCGGGCTGCCTGCAAAACGAACTTTGGCAGTTCAATTCCCCATCCTCGATAACTTTTCACATAGTCGGAGACGATGGCGAGATAGGTGGCGACGCCTTCCCAGATGCCGGCAAGGGTGGCGGCGGTGCGCAGATCTTCGAAGTCAACTCCTTCTGTTTCAACAAGTGAAGCGGAGTCGACGATGTCGCAGAGGCGGAAGTAGAAATGCCGGTACATCCGTTGCAGCGTGGAGATGAGCAGCCGGTCGGACTTCGATGTCACGCGAAACGTTCGACCTCCGACGGCGATGGTGCGCGTCCGTTTCATCAAGGAAGACGCAATCGCCACTTGTTCGCCTGTCTGGCCGAGTCGTCCGACGTGAATTTCCACCAATTCCGGCAAGCCGGGGACGCTGAAGTTCCACTTGCAGGCCAGCCGGTCGCCCCAACTGCGGGGCGCGACTTCGGCTTCGAAGCGGCGCTTCATGAGGCCGCAGATGCGGTCGGGAGTGGCGCTGGAATAAAGGTCGAGATCGCTTCCCAGGTCAGGCCAGTGATCGAGCGACTTGATGACCGAGACGTCGTAACCGCGGTCATTGAAGGATTGGCAGATATCTTCTAGGAAGGCCAGGGCATTGGCTATGCGGCCTTTTTCAGCCTCCAGCGCGGTTGTCGCCCACTCGGCCCTGGCGGTATCTCCGGCGGACTTAACAAGGGCGAGGAACGCCTCCATGCCTCGTATCACGACATGGTTGAGGTGGGCAAGCTCAAGTAGGTCGTCGAAGCCTTCGCGCGACAGATTGAGGAGCTCGCTTTTGAGGTCGCCTGTGTCAGACGCCCCTTGAGAAATCGGGGAACCAAGGTAAGACGCGTTCTCTGGGGAGCCCAGCAGAAGCCGGGAAAGAACGTGAAGAGATCTGTATGTGGGTAAAACACTTTTGGTATTGGTATTCATATTCGTGGGGCCCATCCGAAGGTTATTGAGGCTTGTTATTGTCATCTCCCGCGGGGTTGCTGTTACTGCGAGGCGTGAGCTCGATCGGCTCTTTTTGATTGCGGCGCTGGCGGCTGTACTCCTCCAGCGCTGTGTCGACCTTGTCGTTGCTGGTGGAGGCGACCGCACCCAGGGGCTGGCCTTGTGCGGCTTTGCGTGTTGCCATGCCGACGCGGGCTCCGGCGTCTGCGGCCCTGCCGGCCTTTTCATAGAAATATTGGGCTGTTTCGAGATCACCGTCGTGTTCTGCGATGTAGGCGCGATTGTTCAAGGTGAAGGCGCTGTTGGGATCGATGGTGTACGCCTTGAGGAAATCCTGGCGCGCGGTGTTCCAGTCGTTCTGATTGGCCGCGTAGACGCCGTGGACGGTGAGCTGGACAGCCTGCGCCTCAGAGGGCTCCGCCTTGTTGATGAGTCTCTGGACCCGTTTGCCGCTCGCCTCAGCCATAGCGCTTACGGATCGACCCCGCCATGCGCGGTCGAGGGTGACGACGGCCGGTTCATTTGAACCGGTGGCAGCAGCGGCGGCGTAATACTTTGCCGCGCCTTCGAGGTCGCCGACGGCTTCACTGGCCACGCCAAGATTATTGAGCGTGAATGGATTTCTAGGATCGAGGGCCAGCGCCTGCTTGAGCATGGCGACGGCCTCGAAGCCGCGATCTTCCGCAAGGAGCCGCATGGCATTGAGGTTCGCCCGGTTGACGCGCATCGAGGCGTCGTTGAGGTCGACGAGGGCCGACTTCATCGGCTTGCCCTTGAGCTCTTTGGCGTTGCTAAGATCAATGTTGGCGTCGCTGCCCTGTTCGGCTGCCAGGTCGTAGAACTTGTGGGCGCGCTCGATTTGTCCCTGCAACTCGGAGATGTAGCCGAGATTGTTGAGGGTGAAGGGATCGGCCGGGTCGAAAAGATAAGCCTTGTAAAAGAGCTTCTCCGCCTTTTCGTAATCGCGCTTTTTGACCGCTTCAACACCCTCGCGGTTGAGGCGCTGTACGGGGGTGAGCTTGCTGCGTAGGGGAATATTGAGGACCGTGCCTTCTTTAGCCCAGGCGGAAGAGACGCTGCATAAAGCAACAGTTGCAGCGACAGCCAGGAGCCTGAGCGATAGTTTCATCATGTAGCTTTGGTTCCCCTCGAGACGGCGGCCGCAGGCAAAGGCTGTGAAATATGCGGACACAATTTCTTAGATGCGGCCATCTCCGGTATGTTGCTCCGCGCTCCAAAACAGCACTAAACGGGCGAAAGTCAGGCCACCGGGGGTGCTGGAAGCACATCAAATTGTAGGAAGCTAAATCAAGCGAAGAGTAAGGTGTGGGGAAATGGAACGAGTTTTTGCCGTTGTCGTGGTGGGCAGCCTCGCGTTAGGTCAGGGAGGGCTGGCGCAGGCGCCTCTTGCGGCATCGGCTACGGTCAAGACAGAAAATACCGGCAATCTGGCGGATGTTCCGCCGCTCCCACGGGGCAAGAGCACGATTCTGGGCGGCCAGATTCGAGACATCGACCAGGTACGCGACCAGTTCGTGCTCCGGGTCTACGGCGAAAAGCCGATGAAGATTCTCTATGACGGACGCACGCAGGTATTTCTTGATGGCAATCGGATTCCGTTGCACGAGTTTTCGCCAGCCCAGCATGCTTCGGTGCAGACAACTCTGGACGGGTCCAAGATTTTTGCGCTGAGCGTACATATCCTTTCGCAGACGCCGAAAGGCGATTTCCAGGGGCGCATACTGAACTTCGATCCTGGCAGCGGGACGCTCACGCTGGTGGCGTCCGGATCGCAGGAGCAGTTCCGCGTGCAGGTCACCAAGGACACGGCGGTAGCCCGCGAAGGTCAGTCAACCTTTACGGCTGAGAATCGCGGCCAGTCCGACCTAGTGGGCGGTGCGCTGGTTTCGTTGAACTTCGAGTCGGATAAAGGGCAGGGAATCGCCCAGCAAATTACGATTCTGGCTACGCCGGGCGCTTCGTTCGTGTTCACCGGAACGGTTTCGTCACTGAACGTGGCGGGGGGATACATGGTGGTGGTGGATCCGCGCGACCAGCGCAGTTACCAGATCCATTTCAATCCGCAAGACCCGGTGGTGTTGAGGCTGCACGCGGAGGATCATGTGCGGATCGCAGCGGATTATGACGGGACACGTTACGTGGCTACGCAGATAACGCGCCCGTAGTTTTTCAGGGTGCGAAGGAAAGTCCCAGGTCAGTGACCTGGGACTTTTTGTTTGTGGAACGATGACAGGACAGGCTCGAGGTATCCCGCCCATTCACGATGAGACTGTGAAAGCGTGGGATAAGCGAAGCGGAGTCGAAGGATTCGAGGTTGTTCCTGCTCTTGCTTCTCTCACGGTTCCACACCAATCCAGGGTAGAAAAACAAGTCACTTTGCTGCGCTTCGCGCAGGACTTGCACGGGAAAAGTCATCAATTTGCCAGTTGGGGTTACCTGTGGTCCATGGAGTCGTCGCGCTGGGTGATTAAGGCGGGCTGCAGGCGCCAGTCGGGGGCGGCGTGGCGGCTTGGCAGTGCGCGGCTCGCAAAGCGGGGGAGTTGCGCGGCCATGCCGGAGAGGCGGATAGCGCGCTTGGCCTTGTTGACCCGGAACCAGCGCAGGTAGTTGTTGACCACGTTGGTCATGGTCATTTCAACGCCGGCGGCAAAGTTGTGTTCGGCCATCTGGCGCTCAAGTTCCGGCGACTCCAGGATTGCGATGATCTGGTCGGCGAGGTCGCGTGCGTTGCCAATTTGATAGAAGCGAATGGCCATGTCTTCATCGAAGGCCATGCCGCGGAAGTCGGGAAGATCGGCACTGACGATAGGGACACCGTATTCGCAGGCCTGGTGGGCCGGGCCGCTGGATCCTGTAGCGGAGTCGTAAGGCAGTGCGAGCACCGAGGTGGTGGAGAACAGTTCGGGGATATCGGCCTCAGGGATATAGCCGCGGAACTCGATCGGCAGATGTTTGGGTTGCGCCTCGCGAATGGACTCCCAATAGCCGGCCCTGGTGTGATGATTGGCGCCGGCGACGATGAGACGCGCGTTGGGAATCTTTTCGAGTACGAGCGGGAACGCTTCCATCAACGTTTCGAGGCGCTTGTAAGTACCCCAGTGGCCTATGGCGAGGATGCGCTTGTCAGGATTGCCGCGCTTGCTGAAGTCGGGCGGCGTGGGGGTAGTGGCGAAGGTGCCGTGGGTGCCGAGGAGCACGTTCTGCGCGGAGTATTTCGAGACCAGCGTGTGGTGGTAGCCGGGCAGGAGGACCGATACCGAATGCGCTTTTAGGAGCGCGCGGGTGGCCAGTTCGGTACCGAAGCGGAACAGGCGCTCGCGCTTGACGCCGGCGGCGGCGAAGTCGACGTGTTCGAGGATATGGTGCAGGGTGATGTGGGTGTAGTATCCGGCGGCGCGGGTGAGAGCGGGAGCGGAGAGACCTGCGAAGGCGGCGATGGGGTTGTCGGGGGTGGCGAAGCTGGAGAAGACGAGGTTGTACCAGACCACGTCCGGCTTGATTTTGCGAATGGTCTTGAGCAGGCGGACGGGATTTTCCATGCTGCCGAACTTCCAGCAGCGGACGACGTTGAAGCCATTGAGCTCGGACTGCTCGTGGATGTTAAGCGGCTTGCCGTCGGCATCGGTCGCGAAGTCGCAGCGGGTAAGCTCGTCGGCGAGAATCGTCAACTCGATTTCCGGGTTGCGGCTCAGCTCGCGAGCAATGTGGAAGGAGTACTCATTCAACTGCCTTCCGCTGGGTGGAAACGTGCCGACCAGACAGATCTTCATAGGGAAACCGCCTCAGAATATTGTGATGCCGAAATATGGCCTTAGTTGTTGGTTGTGACCGCCAGTGAAGTTGAAGAAAGTCTCCTCCTGCACGCCCGCGGAGAACCGCAGGGGATAGGTAAAGGTGACGGGGCCGCCAGCGTCTGTCATGCGGCGGCGGAACGGCCGTGCGTAGGAAACCGAGAAGCCATTCTGGGTTGCGTCGTAGACGTGGAAGCTGCGGGTGCTGGAGTAGGAGGACGACGCCTGGACATCCCAGTTTTTGCGTGGCGTGAAATCGACCATGCCGGCCGGGCGCAGATTTTGCGCGATGCCCGAGTTGCTGCCGACAACGCGCCAGGAGCGCACATCCTCAAGCATGGCTCGCACGTTGAGGCGCATGCCGAAGCGGCGTTCGAGCCCGATGTAGGAAGACGTGAAGTAGTTCTCGTAATTCTGTGGAGAGAACTTTTGATCGCTGTATCCCCAGCCGGTGACGAGCGCGGTCTTGCCCCACGGGGCGCCGACGCGGAAGTCGAGGGCGCCGGTCATTTGCGCCGAGTGCTGATTGGTGTCGGTGAAAGGTCCGTGCTCGTGAATGAAATATCCGCTGAAGGAGAGGACGTTGAAGAACGAAGAACTGGTGATGTAAGTGAATTCTCGAATGAGGTTCTGGTTCAACTGAACGGGCGAGGTGGCGTCGCGGCGAATGGTGGCCTGGATGCCGCTGTTGAGGGTGAGGGTGTTGGTGCCCAGGCGGATGGTGGGATTAAGGCCGAAGTTGAACGAGTTATCCGTAGTGTCGCGATTGACGATGGAGTTGGTTGCAGGAACGGAGATGGAGCCACGGGCGTTACGAAGCTGGTAAAAGCCGCTGATGGGGGGAAGGAAGTCGTAATGGAGATGGTAGGCAGCGGTCCACTGCGTCTGGATGGAGGAACGCGGCGGAGGAAGCAGGCCGGTGTTGGTGCTGGCTACGGGCGAGGTGGCGTCAAGCTTGGAGTCGAGAACGTAGACGGTGGAGTCTTCAAAGATGGGGGTGACGGCGAGGTCAGAGAGGACGTTCACCTTTTTGTTGATGCTGTAGCCTTCTTCGCCGCCGGTCTCAAGCAGGCCGGCTTCGGCGGTCTGGTCTTCGCCCTCGGCGTTGGAAGCCTGTGCGAATGAGGTTTGGGCCTGCGCGCCGCGGTGCTCCTGGCGGAAGACGTTGGCCTGCGCGAGGAGGAACTGGTAGTCAGGGTCGCCGTCGGCAGAGGTCTTGACGGCGTCGAGTTCCGCTTTGGCGCGCATGGTGTCGCCGATGGCGAGGTAGTTATTGGCCATGCCGATGCGCACGGCGGGATCGGGCGCGCCGGCCTTCTTGGCGCGCTCGAGATAGCCCTGTGAGAGGTTGTACTCATGCAGGCCGCGGAACACGTCGGCGACTTCGATGTACTGATTGCCGGAGACGGGCATGGTTTCGCCGGTGCCGGCTTCCATGAGGCCGAGTGCGATCTGGCGCTCGGCATCGTCGTCGTGGCCCTGCGCCGCCATGGTTTGTGCAATGGCGAGGCGGACGGAGACGCGATCGCTGTGGGGTGTATTGAGCGCTTTGGTGAAACGTTGAATTGCGGAACTCTGCTCGCCGATGGTGTTGAGGGCTTCTCCGGTTTCGACGTAGATGGTGCTCAGGGGCGAGGGACCAAAGTGATGCGGCGAATCGGGATTTGCGGTGGCGTTTCGCTCGGCGAGTTCTACGTAGTGCAGGGTTTGGCCTCGGTCGTCGAGGAAGGCGTAGGAGCGGGCCAGCATGGCGTCGATGGATGCGTCGGTAGGCGCGGCGTTCTCGCCGATTTTGAATTCGTCGATGGCTTCGTGGTAGCGGCGCTCGGCGAACATGGTATTGCCCAGGCCGAGATGAAGCGCAGGGTCATTGGGCGTAAAGCGCAGCGCGGCGCGGTATTCGGCGGCGGCTTTGCCGAGGCTGTCCATGCGGCCATAGGCGGTGGCGCGGATGATGTGCAGGTCGCGGAAATCGCCCATGGCTTTTTCGGCCTGATCGGCATTGCGGAGAGCCGCTCCAGCGCGGTTCAGATCGAGATCCGCGTAAGCGAGGCCGAGATGCGCTTCGCCGTTTCGGGGCTCGAGCTTCAATGCTTCATCGAAATCGTCGGCGGCCTTGTTGGGCTGGCCCAGGTCGTTGAGCATGTAGCCACGATTAATGTAGGCCGTAGTGGCCTTGGGATCGCGCTCGATGGCTTCAGTGAAGTCCTTGACTGCCTCCTCATGCTGGCCCGAGTGCTTGTGCACATAGCCGGCAAGAAGCGGGATGTCGGGCTCCTTGGGCAGGACGTCGTTGTACTGGGTAGTGAGCTGCAGCAACTCGGGATATTTTTCCTGGTGCAGCAGGTCGTAGCCGAGGTAAACAATCACGTCGCGATCGGAGGGGAGCACTTTAAGTGCCCGCTCGCCCAACTGCTCGGATTTCGGATAGTCGCCATTGAAAGAAAGGTAGCGCTCTTCCTCGCGTAGAATCTGCGGCTCGGCCATCATGGGATCGGTAACGCGCTTGTACCAATCGCCGGCGAGATTGATGTTATGCGCTTCGATGGCCGCGTTCATCCCCCCGGCCACGATGAGTGCATGCTTGGGGCCGAGGGCGTAGGACTTGCTGTAGGAGGCCTGGGCCTGCGTGAACTCGCGGTGCGAGGTGTAGAGATCGCCGAGGGCGAGGTAGGGAACATAAGAGTTGGGATCGACCTGAGCCAGTTTTTTGAAGTAGCGTTCGGCGTCATCCGTGCGACCGGCGGCGCGCGATGCGTACCCGAGGGAGATGAGGGCAAAGCGGTTATTGGGGTCCATTCCCAGTACTTGCTTGTAGACGTTGATGGCGTCCTCAGTGCGGTTCAGCTTCATGAGGATGTCGCCATTCTGCTGCAGGTCATCGCGGTCGCGGGGACTGAGAGCCAGGGCTTCCTTGATGTCGGATAGAGCGCCGTCGAGATTGCCCCCGGCCATTTTGATGAGGGAACGCAGGCGGAGAAAGGCATTTCGGCCGGGCCCGCGTTCATCGAGGCCGCCTATCTGGCTTTGCGCGGTTTCGAGCTGCTGGTGTGAGGCAGCGGCATTTCCGAGAGCCCCGTAAATCTGCATCAAGTTGACGTGGAGCTGAATGCCGTAGAGTGGACCCTCGGCCGCATCGGCTGGAAGGTGCGCGATAGCTTCGTTGTATTCCTTGGCGGCGTCGTCATCGCGCTCCTGCATGCGGGCAATTTCGCCGCGAATGGCATGGAGGCGGTAGTGATTGGGATCGATGCCCTCGGCCCGCTTCAGGAACGGATTGGCATCGTCGACCGAGCCGATCGCAACCTCAGCCTGGGCGGCCGATAGCTGCAGCATCATGTCCTTGGGAAGGGCGTTGGCAGAACGCGCGTAAAGCTTGGCGGACTCGGTCATGTTGCCGTTGAGCTGATAGGTGAAAGCAAGCTCGGCGAGCACATCGGGTCGCGGATTCTTGATTGCCTTGAGGGCGGTGATCGCTTCGCCGTATTTGCCGACCTCGCGGAAGAATCCGGCCAGGGTCCGTTCGACGTCGGGGTTATTGGGGTCATGACGCCTGGCCAGTTCAAGATAGCGATTGGCTTCGTCCATCTGTTTCAGCTGCTCATAACTGATAGCCAACAGCACCTCGGAGCGGGCATCCGGCTTGAGGCGCTCGGCGCGGGTCAGCCATTCCAGGCCACCCTGGTAATCCTTGGCGCGCATGTACGTTTCGCCGAGTAGCAGGGTGTCGTCGCGGCGGCGGGGATCGGTCGCGACGATTTGCGCGAGCAACTTCTGGGCATCTTCGGTCCGTCCCATGACGCTGTAGTCCTGCGCGAGTCCCGAGGAGCCTTCGAGTGACGAGGGATTGAGGCGCAGGCCGTGATTGTATGCATCAACGGACTCGCCCATTCGCCCGTTGAGCCTGGCTGCGTATCCGAGCAGGAACCAGAGCTGGGAATCGTTGGGAGAAGCATGGACGGCGCGCTGAGCGAAATCGAGAGCCTGGACCTTGTCTCCTTTTTTGAGGGCGAGTTCGGCGGCCCGTCCGATGCGGGCATTCTGGATGTTTGTTCCCCAGCCCAATTCCTGTCCTTGTGACTGGTCCTGATTCTGAGGCTGCTTTTGCTTCTTTTGCGTCTGAGCCTGCGGGCTCTTTGAAGTGTCGGGACCGATCTGATAGGTTTGCGATTCCTGGGCGCAGACGGGTGCGCAGACCGCGGATGCGGCGGCGAGCGCAAAAAAAACGACAATTTTCAGCAATGGAAATCTGTCTTTCAAAAGGAAACCCCAATGGCGCGGACTGAATACACCTGTTTTGATTCCGAATTTGCGCGCGATGTTGGCTTTCGGTCCAGTTTCCGACCGCTCTCGCATATTGAGACGCGATCACGCATCCGTTTGGAAAACGGCTCGAGATAAATTGGATGCAGAGTATTGAGTTTTTGACTGTCCGAATCCCGACCACGAAGCAACCACATTGGATGTTCCCGGAATCGAAGAACATGCACGTCTGCGACACACATCTCCGGGTGAATCATGCCAATCAATACATTTTTTCTATGTGAGATGCGGCCGCGACGTGACGTTACAGGAAGAGTATCCCGGGGTTCAGGCCCAGCTCTTCCACGAGGCTATAGTGCAGAATTCAGAAACGGTTAAGCCGCAGGGGCGCGTCATTCCGCAAGGCCTCTTCACCCCGCAAGAACGGGTTACGCAAGAAGAGCGAGCAACGACACAGGAGCGCACGGCGGCGCGGGAGATGGTTGCTCCGGTCGAGCGGCCCCTTCCGATGAGCCTCCTTCTCCTGGCTGCCGTCGCGGTTCATCTGCCGCTCCTGTTGATGAAGCTCCCTTTGAAGTCTTACGACACCAATTTCCACATCTTTTTTGCGTCGCACTACCTTCATCATTGGTTCAATCCCTGGAACCCGAAATGGTACGCGGGCTTCTCGCAGATGACCTATCCGCCCTTGCCGCAGCAGTGGGTGGCGATCATATCCCCCGTGCTGGGACTCGATTTGGCATACATGGCTGTTGAAATGGCGGCCATTTTGCTGCTGGTCGTGGGCGTTTACCGCTTTGCGAGACTCTGGGTCAGTCCGCGTGCCGCATCGTATGCGGCACTGGCTAGCGTCTTTCTTGGTTCTGAGAGTTTTCTGGTTTATTCGGCCGGCCAATTGGGCACTACTTCGGCTGCGCCGCTTTATCTAAACGCGCTGCCTTATTTGTATGAGTGGTTGCGCTATGGCCGCTGGCGCGCGTTTTTGAAGGCAAGCGTATTGTTCATTGCTGCCGCAGCGGCCCACCACGCAACGCTGCTGTTCGGGTCGTTTTTCTTCGCGCTGCCGGTGCTGGCCCTCGCCTTACTTGATCGCCAGGACGGCGAACGGATAGCTGTTCCCGCCTTCCTGGTCCGGACCTTCTCCATCGTGGTGGTAGTTGGCGGAGCGATTGCGGTGGTGCTGCTGCCGTTCTGGATCGCACTGATCAATTACCCCGTCACGCAGACTCCGATCCCGCACGCCAGCCGCGCCAACTATCTGTTAAGTCCGGCTTCGGGGATCAACTATTTCGTGGTGCCGTATGGCGCGCTGATTCTTGCCCTTCCGTTCATCTTTTGGCGCGGAGCAAGCATTCCGCGCCTGCGTCCTTTGCTCTTGGGATTCTGGGTCGCATTCCTGGTAGGGCTCGGCGGCACCACACCGGTTGGACATCTCCTGCTGGGACGTGCATTTGAAGTGCTCACCATGGAGCGCTTCAGCTACTGGGCTACGCTGCTCGCGCTGCCATTTGTGGGTTTGCTGGCGGCGGAAGTGGTCGCGAGCCGCCGATTCATTGCGATTGCGGGCCTGGCGGCGCTTTCCGTCTTCACCTGCGCACTGGCGGTGAGCTGGTCGACCTATCGCCCGGCAGACGCTGCGGACTTCAAGGTGGACTCATCGGCACAGTGGCTCAATCGCGACGGCCACGATCGATACAGCTACATCACGCTGGGATTCGGCAACAAGATTTCGCGATTGGCGATGGAGACCGATGCGCCGAGTGAGGATGGCGAGTGGAACTCAGGCCGTCTGCTGCCCGAACTCACGAAATATGGAGCGGCGGCCCTCACCAGTTCGAAGTATTTCGGCAAGCCGGGACTGGAGTCCCTTCGCGCCATCCTCGACCACGCTGATCACTACGGTCTGAAGTGGATCTTCGTACGTGACCGCTACTATGATCCGCTGCTCGCGTTTGCAGGATGGCGTCCGGTAGACAGCCTCGATGACAGGACCATCATCATCTGGGCAAAGGACGGAGTACCGCCCTTCCAGCCTGTCAACGGCCCGCAGATGCCCCCGCACTGGCAGGGCGTGATGTGGGGGATTTTACCTTTTGGCAGCAGTATTCTCGCCATTCTCGTGATGCTGATTCCGGAGCGCCGCCGGCGTGAGATGGAAGATGAGTATCCCTACCCCAGCGATGAAACGCTCATGCCAGGAAGGTTGGCTTCGTGATGACTGGACGACTTCTTGCTTTGTCTCTTGCAGCGGCGACGGTGCTGTTGATCGTGATCGGGGCCGCATTTCCGCTTGCTACGGCGACGGTGGATGCGGGGGGCGGCGGTCTGATGAACGACAGCTCGACCTCCGAAGCTGCGATGCGGTCATTTGGCAATGCGATTCATGCCAACGCCTGGGGTACGGCTTACGACAGTCTTGCCAACAAGGCGCAATTCTCGCAGCCCCAGTTTATGGCCGACATGATGGGCTATTATCCCAACCTGCGGACGTACTCGGGACTGGACACGTTTGAGATCGCCCCGGTTCATTCTTCCGATACGGACGCGGAATACCAGGTAAAACTGCATTGGGCCACCGTAGTCGGCGACGCGGTGGAGACCCGCGATGTCCACGTGATAAAGGCCGGCGATCACTGGCAGGTAAGCTGGCCCATCATAAAGGATCCCGTGGTGCCACCGCAGGTGATTCCCGTGAACTACCTGCGCTGGGACGTGATCTATCGGGGCGCCGGCGACGACTGGGGCGCGGCGGACGTGGAAGCGCCGCACGTGAAGATCATTGACATGCACCCGGTGCAGCGCGCTGAGGGGACCTTCATTCTCGGGGAACTCCTGAATGAAGATGTGGTGCCGGCCTATGTATCGGTTTCGGCAACCCTGCTGAACAAGAGTCAGCAGCCGATTGCTACCGAGGGCAGCTTCGACAAGATCTCGCACTTGTTGTTGCCCAAGCAGGTGACGCCATTCTTTATTCGCTTTCCCGATGTGAATCTGTCGCAGGTGGGTGGGGTGCGCATGACCCCGTTCTCTACGCTGATTCCTGCCTCGGCCGACCCAGTCATCGAAATCCAGGATGAGAAGTTGAACCCAGCGCCGACGGCGTCGCTCACCGGGCAGTTGGTGAACCAGAGCGGACAAATCGCCAACGTCGCGCATGTTTTAGGTACTTTCTACGATCAGAACGGAAACCTGGTTTGGGTCGCGGACCAGTACGTGGACCGCGCCTTGTTGCCGGGTACTCCGGTAGCATTCAATATTCACATTCCGGAAGACCTGGCGCACAAGATCAGCAGCCAGCGCACGGTGATCTCCACTTACATCATGGGAGGCACGCAGTGAGATTTGCACGCGCGCTGCTGACCAGTTGTTTATGTGTTTCCGCAGCCGTATCGCTTTTCGCGCAGGGGCTGAATGTGCCTAAGTCGATTGAGGCGGGAAGCGCGTTTTCCGTGCAGAGCAGCGGAAGCGGCCCCGGGACGCTCTATATTGTGGGACCGGATCAGGTGATCAAGCGCGATGTGCAGCTGGGTGCGACGGTGGAATTCGCGCCCGGCGCGCTTTACAACGCCGGACACTACCTCGTGTTCGTCACGGGTGGCGCCGGGGAGAGCGGGACACTGGACGTCCTGCCGGCGAACAAGCCTGCGGATGTCAGCTTTCTGGCGAGGCCTTCTCGGCTGCCTGTGGGCCTGCGGGAGGGAATCACCGGGGCGGTGTACCTGTTCGATTCGTATCAGAACCTGATTACGCAGCCGATGCCGGTGGCGTTTCAGCTTTCGACGCCGGCTGGTTCGGCGCAAACCAAGTCCGTGACGACGCGCAATGGAGCGGCGTGGATCGCGATGGATTCTTCTCCCAAGGAAGGCGCGGCACAGTTCGTGGCGCGTTCCGGCGATATCTCTTCAACGCGCGTCATCGGGCAGGTTCCGGGCGACCCATGCGGGTTGCAGATGACGGCCAAGCCAGCGGGGCAGAAGGTGGATCTGGAGACGGCACCGGTGCGAGATTGCAGTGGGAACGCGGTCCCCGACGGTACGGTCATCACCTTTACCGAGTCGTATAACGGTGAACAGACGACGGTTGATGTGCCGTTGAAGCGCGGAGTGGCGAAGGTGGAGATGCCCGCGCGGGCGGGCGCCACCATCACCGTTGCCAGTGGCGTGGTGCTGGGCAATCAGATCCGGTGGGGGAGATAGGCATGTCGCGATCGGTTCTTCTTGCAGCGGCAGCTCTGGGTGCCGCTTCGTCGCTGGCCATGGCACAAGCTTCGGTGCATGTGCAGCCCTCGCATCTTGAGGGGCCGCGCCCGCTGGCCGAACAAACGGCGAAGGCCGTCATCCAGGACTATGTGGATGCATGGCAGACTTTGCATACCGCGCTCGATCAGAATCGAGTGGACGTGCTGGATCAGGACTTTGTGGGCGCCGCGAAAGACAAGCTGGCACAGACGATTCAACAGCAGACAAAATCTGGAGTTCGCTCAAACTATCAGGATCGTTCCCATGACGTGCAAATAACTTTTTACTCGCCGGAAGGTCTTTCGATCGAGCTGACCGACAACGTGGAATACGATCAGCAGGTATTTGACAAAGATAAGTTGTTGACTACTCAACATGTTAGCGCACATTACGTGGTGGTACTGACGCCGTCGGAAACGCGATGGAGAGTTCGCGTTTTTCAGGCAGTAACGGAGTGATTGGTTGCATCCAATGCAGATAGGGGGATTCGGGCTCGTTATTTACAGAAGTTCCAAGACCCCTGCAAGACGTGGTCCCCAGTAATACACGCAAGACTGAATGCAAAGCAAGACCGCACGAGAATCAAAAAATATGATCCAGGAGTGGCGGCATGGTCTCAGTAGTCGTTCCCATTTACAACGAAGAAGAACTCGTCGTTCGCTTTCACGAGGCAGTGGCAAGTGCCCTGAAGGGGGTAGTCGACGACTGGGAAGTTGTTTACGTCAATGACGGTTCAACTGATTCTTCCCTCGAACTGCTGAAAGGTTTGCAGGCTGTAGATTCTCACGTCGTGGTAGTCGAGCTCTCCCGCAATTGGGGCCACATGGGGGCCATCTCAGCTGGTCTGCAAACGGCTCGCGGCAGAGCTATCATCCTCATGGATGGGGACTTCCAGGATCCTCCCGAGGTATTGCCCCAGCTCATCAACGCATGGCGCGAAGGCGCTGAAGTAGTGGTGGGTGTGCGCCGCAGCCGTCAGGAAAGCCGCAAGCTTCTGGCGTTTCTTTTCCCCTTGTTCTACCGTTTCCTTGGCGCGCTTTCGGATTACCCGATTCCGCTCAATGCGGGTATTTTCAGTCTGATGGACCGTAAAGCACTCGACTCCGTACTTGCCATGCGGGAGAAGAACCGCTATCTTCCCGGGCTTCGCGCGTGGGTCGGCTACAAAAACGCGGTGGTTTACTACGACCGTCAAGATCGTCTTTGCGGAGATGGCAAGCTTTCGTTTATCAGCCGTATCAAGTACGCGATGGACGCCATCACCAGCTTCAGCTACAAGCCCCTGCGCCTTAGCTTCGGCCTGTTTGGCTTTTCGGCAAGCGTTGCCGCCCTGCTGGCAATTTGCATGTTGCTTCCCGTAAGCGCCATCGCAACGGTCGGATTCGGCGTGGCATCCTCAGTCTTTTTCATGGGTGGCTTGCTGCTGCTGACCCTCGGTATTCTCGGCGAATATGTGGGGCGCGTTTACGACGAAGTGCGCAATCGTCCGCTGTCGCTGATCAGTACGGTGCATCGCGCCCAAATCATGGTGCCGAGCCAGGTGGGGATGATCGCCATGCCGAGCGGTTACGGACCGGAGGCGTTTGCCATCGCTTCTGAAGCATTCGACGGGGACATCAGCCGCGCGGCCTAGTCTCTAGTCTCACGAACGCGGTGGCCCCGAGGCCGATCTTACGGCAAACCAACACGGATATCGAAGGGCGCGGCGGGAGCTGCGCCCTTTTCGCTTGATCCGAACGACACGCACCAGAGCACCTTTCCGGGGAGCTGCATCTGCCAGCTTCGCTTCTTTGCGAACGGGAAGTGCTCGCTGTAACACAAGGCAGGTTGCTGGAGTCACCTCACACCGTGCTGGGCACCGTCACGAGGTTTAGAAATGGACTTGGGCTGACCAGCGCACTGACGCCGCGAAATGCAGGCCACAATCGAGGAAGGCTCATCTTACTTACTGCCGGGCGCCAGGAGCAGCCGGCTGGGCGCGATTCATATCGGGCGCGGCTGCCGCAGCCGGCACATTCTGCGGCTGGTTGCTGCAGGTCGGCAGCCCCGCTTCCATCGCTGTTCCTTCCTCGTAGTCATTCCAGGTCTCCAGCATGATGAATGGCGGAACGTTGTTGGGGGGAAAGAACTTGCGCCACTCATTGAATGTATCCTTGAAGGTGTCGCCGCAGCGCCCCGAAATATGGCGATTCATGCCCCAAGACGCCTTACTGTCGTCAAACTTGGCCCACGCGCCGCCGACGATCAGCTTGTCAGGGAACCTGGTTCCCATGGTGGTGTAGAAGTCATCAAGGTACTGATCGCCCCAGTTGCTGCCGTCCGGCGCCCAACCTTTTACGCCTGGCTGAACCCAGGCGTAGTACCCGTCGAATGCGTTCACATCCTTGCCGGGCATGTTTTCCTGAATCAGCAAAGGCGAGGGAGTCCAGGTGCCGATCACCGTCCGCACCTTGTTCCAATCCGTGTGGTTCCCCTTTGGAAAGATGAAGATAACAGGGTGCCCCTGGTAGGCTAGGTAAGCTTGGTGCCCAGGCGAACGGTCAGCCAGGTAGGTGTCGTGAAACATAGTGAAGTCAGCGATGGCTTCATCGGTCGCGCCATCGTCCTGGTCTGTCTCGTCGTACATCATGGCGATCTTGAACTTGTTCTTCGCCGCGGCCTCTTGCATGAGCGCGTAGCTTTTGTCGATGAAGGGCTCGCGATCGCCGTACCAGTCCACTACAAATGCGGAGATGCCCATTGACTTAGCTTGCCGGATCTGCCGCGTGAGGACGGCAGGGTCATGGGAGGAGTAATTCATCGCAATGTGAGACGGGTGCCCCCACCATGCCTCGTACAGAGCCAGCACCACGGGTGCAGGGCCTTCGGATTTGTATTTCAAGGGCGAGAACTGGCTCGACGCCGGACCGGAGCATCCGCGAGGCAGCAGAAGAGTGAAGAAAAGCGCAAAAATCGCTGGGTTGATATTCATGGGCCATTTAGTTAGATTGCAACGCCGCGGCGCCGGTTGCTGTGCGCGCGCCGCAAACTCAACCCCAAAACCGAACCGAGGAGCAGCCGTCTAACCCGGTTTGAGCATCGTATTATCTGTCGCTCAGAACTTATCTCTAGAGCCTCACCCGTAGCCCATCTTGCGCTTAAATTGGAGTTTCCGGCTTGGCGAACAGCGTTACCCATAAGACGAAGACGCTTCAGGCCCGCATTGTCTCGGGAAGCGTAGTGCTGCTCTCCGGCTCTGGCCTCACCATGGCGATTAACCTCGCCTACAACATTGTGGTCGCGCAATATCTGGGAGCCAAGGGCTTCGGCCACGCCACGGTTGTCTACACGCTCCTCACCCTTCTTTCGGCTGTGACTCTGGCCTTCCAGATGATCAGCTCCAAGGTGGTGGCCCAGCAGGACACGCCGCAGGGCAAGACGGCCGTCTACCGGGCGTTCCATCGCGGATCGTGGGGATTCGGTATCCTCGTCGGCCTGCTGTTCGTTGGCTTTCAAGGTCCGATCTCGAGCTATCTGAATTTGCCCGATTCCAATCTCGTTGCGCTGATCGCAGTCGGCGCCGCCTTCTACATTCCGTTGGGCGCTCGCCGCGGACTGCTGCAGGGCACACTCGGCTTCCGTTCCCTTGCCATCAACATGATCATCGAGCAAGCGGTGCGCCTGGGCGGATCGATAGCTCTCATCAAGCTGGGCACGGGCGTTCATGGCGTCATCATCGCCAACTCGGCGGCCATCGTAATTGCGTACTTCGTGGTGCCGGCAAAACTCGTTGGTCACGCCCGCAACCCGCTTCGTCTTTCGTACGCGGTGCGCGAAACCTTCCACGCCACCATCTTCTTCTCCGGTCAGATGCTCATCAACAACTGCGGCATCGTGCTGGTGAATCACTACTTCCTGGCGGGCGACGCCGGCATTTACGCCGCCGTGGCCATGGTGGGCCGCGTCATCTATTCCATGTCGATGGCCGTCGTCAACTCGACTTTTCCGATCGTGGCGGCTACGTCGGACGAAGAGCGTCGCGATCTGCGTGTTATCGCCACATCGCTCATGCTCGTTCTGGGTATCGGCGCCAGCATCGCGATTTTCCTCATGATTGCCCCAGCGGCTCTTTGGACCCATTTGTTTGGGGCCGAGTTCCAGATCGCGGGCAGGTTCAACATTCCCTACCTGCTTGCGCTGTACGCGCTGTCGACGGTCATCTATTCACTGGCGGCGCTCATCATCAGCTTCGAAATGTCGTACAAGATCGCCAATACCAGCTGGGTGCAACTGGCGTTCAGCGTGGTTCTGATCGCGGGCATCGCCCGATTCCATTCGTCGCTGCGAGAAGTTGTGCTGGTGCAACTGGTGCTCATGGTGGTGTTATTCGTTCTGGTTTCGCTGCCTTTCCTGATCAGCGCTCTCACCAATCCCAAGGGCATGCTGCGCGGGACGGGATGCAGTCCTTTCCGGCTCATTCGCCAGGTTGCCGAGGATGAGGTGATCGCCGAGTTCCTCAAGAGCGATTTCCATCGCAGCGAGTTTCGCGAGTACCACAGCACCATGCGCGACCTGGTCCGCAATCCGGATTTCGACAATGTGGAAGAAAACGCGAAGAGACGCGCTCTGCTTTTCATTCGCCATCTCTCGCTTTGGAAA
The DNA here is from genome assembly GCA_963744185.1 of uncultured Acidobacteriota bacterium. Lineage (GTDB taxonomy): Bacteria > Acidobacteriota > Terriglobia > Terriglobales > Acidobacteriaceae > Telmatobacter. Next base: position 391,756 of record CAVUSR010000012.1, read on the forward strand.
GAATTGCCCGAGAACACAGAATGGTACGAAGTGGAAGTGACGGATGCGGATCTCGACAACGTCCGCATATTTCCCCGTGCTCAATGGCGCAGAATCGCAGATGGAAACTTTTCTGCGACGGAAGTGGCCGACGGCATGCGCAAGCGCCCGCACCTGCTTGAGACGTCATTCCTTGCCAAGATCGACGCCATCGGTGACCAGCTGCGCGAACCAAATCCGGGATTGGGCGCGGTAATCATGATTGGCGTTAACGAGAATGAACCACTCACCGTGCTCGACGGCAATCATCGCCTGATCGCGGCTATGCTGGCCTCTCCCGGGCGTATCAAGAAGCTGCAGTTCATGTGCGGCCTTTCGCCGCGCATGACGGAGTGTTGCTGGTACAACAGCAACCTCACAACGCTCTTCCGGTATGCAAGAAATGTTCTTACCCATACCGTTCGCAACCCCGAGGCCGAGCTCGCGCGCCTCCTTCGTAATGCTGGATAGCTCAATTCTGAAGTCCTTCTTGTGAACCTTGTGACACCAATGCCTTGCGGAGACTCAATAGATTTGAAGGGCTTAAGGAGTGATTTGAGGATGACGCTGAGTACTCGTGCTGTTTCGATTAAACAGGTGCCGGAAAAACTGGATGTGAAGCGAGGGCGGCTTTTCTTTCGCGAGTTGGAAAGCTGCATTAACGTCGAACGGCCGTGCATCGTACTAGACTGCTCCCGCGTGCGCGAGATGGACAGCTACGCTGTGCATCTCTTGCTCTGCTGCCTCGAGGGGGCTATCAAACGCAACGGAGATGTTCGTCTCGCTGCCGTGGCCCCCAACTCCATGCTCAACCTGGAGCTTGCCGGGCTCGATCGTCTCTTCACAATGTTCGAAACGATTGAAGACGCCGTGGAGAGCTTTCAGCGCCGGGCGACTCACGGGCAGTTGCAAAGTGTTAAATCGGCAGACGGTGGCCGGCCGTCTCCAGCGAACGCCGCATGAAATCTGGAGGAACGATGAAAAGCTCCATGCTCCAGCTGGCAAAGTCGTTGATCGCGGAATTGCTTGTTCTGCTGCTGGCTTCGGCACTGGTTCAGGCTCAGGCACTTCAGGAACCGGGAAGTCAACAGCCTGCGCAGTCCCCGCAGCAATCCTCCCAGCAGAGTGCTGCGCCCGATGCTCCGCAGCCGCAGCTTGCCGATCCATCCACTCGCAATCTTCAATCAGACCAGAAACAAAACCCTAACCCCGTAGGCACCGCGGCCGCACCGCTTGCCAAACCCACGGGTGTGGCCGCCTCGAGACCTGCCGGCGCGGTCATCGCACCCGCCAAGCAACATCGTGTGCGCGCTATCGTCATCCGTGTGGGTATCATCGTGGGTGCCGGTGTTGCCATTGGAACCGTAGCGGCTCTATCGCGGGGGAGCTCGTCGCGACCGTAGAGGGATGCTGAACCAGTTTGACAAACTCGGGACTGAGACCATGGCTAAGGCGAAAGCGAAACGTCGCGCAACCCTTGTGAGCTTCTCCGGAGTCGACGGGGCAGGGAAGAGCACGCAGATTCACGCCCTCGCGTCCTACTTCCGGCAGCAGGGGTTGCGGGTTCAGATCATCGCCTTCTGGGATTGCATCGCCTGCCTCAAGAATGTGCGCGAGAACGCGGGACACCGCATTTTCAAAGGCGAAAAGGGAGTGGGCAGCCCCAACGCCCCCGTCAACCGCCGCGACAAGAATGTTCGTTCGTGGCCGATGTCGTTCGTGCGGCTATCGCTTTATCTGCTTGACGCCATCGCTACCGGTCGAGCGATGCGCGAAGCGCTGCGGTCTCGCGCCGATTTTGTGATCTTCGATCGCTATATCTATGACGAGCTCGCTAACCTGAATCTTCGCAACCCGTTTATGCGCGTCTACGCCAAGCTGATTATGAAGATTACCCCGCGGCCGGACGTGAGTTACGTGCTCGACGCCGATCCGTTGCAGGCCCGTGCGCGCAAGCCTGAATATCCGCTCGACTTCATTTATCTGAATCGGCAGTCGTACCTTGATTTGAGCGATCTTGTCGGCGGCATTACGGTCATTCCGCCCATGCCGCTGATCGATGTTCAGCGCGAAGTGCTGCATCACGCGCTGGGAGCCCTTTCCACTTCGGTCACGCACGAGGAGCGCAGCGGAGTGGCCATGCAGAAGGTGAGCTGAATGAGAGTGGCCGAATGGGTGTGCAAAGATCCCATTGCATCCAATGAAGTAGGCGCGCCAGGTCCTCTGGTTCGCTTGACGGGAACTCCTGAAGGAAGGCTGCTGTTATGCCAAGTTTGAATAATTTACGTCTCGGCTCGCTTGTGTCAGTCGTGTCTGCTGCTCTGCTGGCGCCTGGCGCCTGGGCGGCAAACTGCATCACCCAGGGGCAGATGACGCCCGCCGACCGCAACTCGATCGTCGATGCCTCCCGCTCCATGATGTTGAAGGCGCAAAACGGCGATGTGCAGGGGCTCAAGGCGGTGACCCTGCCTGCAGTCGCCGCGGATTTCGGCGGCATCGCATCCTCGGTCCAGGGCCTGCAGCCTTTGGTGCAGTCGGCCTTTGTTACCGTGGATGCGGTGTATGACCTCGATGCCTCCAGCGATCAGGCCGGAGCGGCGAGTACTCAGTTTTACTGCGGCAATCCTGTTGTAATCATTAGCTTTAATGGCCTGCCCCCTGGCAAGTACGCGCTAGCCTTGTTACACGCTACGGGTGTGAAGGACCCACAGCAGGTGTCACTGATTCTGGCGCAATCACCCGACAAGCGCTGGCAACTCGCCGGCTTCTATGCCAAGCCCATGGTGGAGGCCGGGCACGACGGGCTCTGGTACTGGGTCTCCGCGCGAAAGTACGCCGCAGCCAATCAAAAATGGGGGGCATGGTTTTACTACCGGCTCGCGAACGATCTGCTGGCTCCGCTCGACAATCTCTCCAGCCCGAACCTGCAGAAGCTGCAGACCGAGTCAAACACCGCCAAACCGGAGAATCTGCCCACCGACAAGCCCGTGACGCTCAATGCCAACGGCGCGGCCTACCAGGTGTCAGCGGTCGACACGACCACGCAGTTTGGGGGCCTCGATCTGGATGTTCATTACCTCCCCGATCCTACCCAGACGTCTCAACTGCGCGATCCACCGTCCGCGCGCAAACAGGTGGTCGACATCATGAGTGCGCTGCTCGCCCAACATCCGGAACTGCATGGGGCCTTCCACGGCATGTGGGTCCACGCCGACCAGGGAAACGTGTCGCTCTTTGCGCTCGAACTTCCCATGGACCAAATTGGCGCCTCCAGTGCGGCAAGAGTGCAGTAGCCCGCCGCAGGTCAGCGGGCCAGATCGGGGTTAATCCTCTGAAACCAAGTGGGTTGATCGCGCTTTCGATCTAGATCTTATACCCGGCGACGGTGTTGCCGTCGCGTATTTTCACTTGCAATCGTCTCTCGGCAAAGGTAGTTTGGCGATAAGGCCGGTCTCGAGCATGAGTCCGGACGGAGGTTGCATTATGGCGACAGTAGTGCCCAAGGCAAGCGACGGGCTGGCAATCGAAGACGGGTGGGGCGAGTTTGTTGCGGGCCGCTATCGCGAGGGCAAAACGGAAGCGGAATTTCGCGTCTACGATGCCGCCGTTGTGCCCGGTGTGGCCGAATTCTACCGGCTCAACCACCAGTACCAGACCCTCGACTTCGTGCTCGGCAAAGAGAAGGAATATTACGCTCTGCAGAAGGGCAAGAAGAGCATTTGGGAAGCGGCGGAGTTTCTCAATACGCTGGTGGATGACAGCGACCCCGACACGGATCTGACGCAGATCGAGCATCTGATGCAGACGTCGGAAGCCATTCGCAGGGACGGCCATCCGCGGTGGATGATTTTGACCGGATTCGTCCATGATCTGGGAAAGGTGCTGTGCCTGTATGGCGAGCCGCAGTGGGCGGTGGTGGGGGACACGTTCCCGGTGGGTTGTGCCTACTCCGACAAGGTGGTGTTCCCGGAGTATTTTGCCGCTAATCCCGACAGTGCGGTTCCCGGAATATCAGACGAAGTACGGGATCTACGAACCGCACTGCGGGCTGAACAACGTGCACCTGTCCTTCGGTCACGATGGCTACATGGCGGAGGTGGCGAAGAACTATCTGCCCGAAGAGGCGCTATACATGCTTCGCTACCACTCGTTTTACGCATGGCACCAGCAGGGTGCGTATGAGCATCTGCTGTCGAAGCACGATGAAGAGATGTTCCCGTGGGTGAAGAAATTCAATCCTTACGACCTCTACTCCAAGGCGGCTACCAAGCCGAATGTCAAGGAGCTGAAGCCGTATTACGAGGATCTGATCGCCGAGTTCTTTCCGGCTGAGATTGACTGGTAAGCTCAATTCCAGTTCCAGATCGTGGCGCTGCTCCTCATGAGGGCAGCGCCACTTTCTTTTGCGGAAGGCTGTTGATGGGCAAAGACAGATCGAAGCGGAATCAGGCAGAATGACAGGACGCCAAGGGGTGTGGTAAAGGGGAGAATCTTTTAATGAAGAAATGCTTGCTTCCGAGCTTGATGGTGTCACTATTTGTCTTTGCCGGCCTCGGGGCGGCCGATTTGCGGGCCCAGGATTCCGCCGGTTCGATTGTTCCCGCGCCCTATCAGAGCGCGTGGCAGGATCTTGAATTCGGCGTGATCATTCATTTTTCCACGAACACTTTTCTCGATCGCGAATGGGGCGACGGAACTGCCGCACCGTCGGTATTCAATCCCACCGAGTTCAACTCCGACCAGTGGATGGAAGCGATTCGGGATTCGGGCGCGAAGTACGTGGTCTTGGTTGCCAAGCATCATGATGGATTTTGCCTTTGGCCTACACAACAGACGAGCTACAGCGTAAAGAACAGCCCATGGCGCGGAGGTAAAGGAGACGTGGTGGCGGAGGTTGCGCGCTCGGCCCGCAAGTACGGTTTGAGATTCGGAATCTATCTCTCGCCGTGGGACCGGCATGAGCCGCGCTACCGGGATGCGGCTGCCTACGACAAGTACTACAACGCCGAGCTTGCGGAGCTGGCGGCGAACTACGGGGAGATGGTGGAGTTCTGGCTGGACGGCGCAGGGAGCGAGGGTCACATATACGATTTCAAGAAGATCATCGAGACGCTGCGCACCTATCAGCCGAACACAGTGGTGTTTGCCGATACCGGGCTGGTCGAATATGCAGATGCGCGATGGGTGGGAACCGAATCGGGCGCCGTGGATTACGAGAACTGGAACGTGGTCGATCGTCATGGATACCGTCGCTGGCGGCCGATCGAAGCTGACACCCCGCTGCGCAAAGAACACTGGTTCTGGCATCCCAAAGACGAGAAGTCTCTGAAGAGCCTGGATGATCTACTCGAGGTTTACGACAAAACGGTGGGCCGCGGAGCGCAGCTCATGCTGGGTGTGGCGCCCGATAACCGCGGGTTGTTGCCGCAGGTTGATGTCGAACGTCTGAAGGAGCTGGGAGCGGCGCTGCATGATCGCGCCGAGACCAATCTTGCGCTGCAGGCCACGGCGGTTGCACCGGAGATGATTGCCGCGCTCGACAACGATCCGGATACGTTTTGGTCGGCTCCTGCCGGGTCGCATCATTCGGTCTTGGAAGTATCGTTTGACCATCCTATCCGCTTCGATCATGTGGTCACGATGGAGTGGCTGAACGATGGCCAACACGTGCAGAAATATGCGATCGAGGCATGGGACGAGACCAACCAAGTTTGGGAACCGTTTGTGGAAGGGCAGGCGATCGGGCACAAGAAGATCGATACCTTCCCGGCTGTGATCGCTAGCCGGGTCCGGCTGAATATTCTCTCCAGCACGTCGGAGGCGAACATTCGGGAGTTTCAACTGTATGACTGGACACCGCCTTCACCTACTGAGACCACGGTCGCGGCTCCTTCTGCTCCATAGCGTCGCTGGGTTATTCGCACATTGCGGCGTCCATTATTTGGAAGCGGCGTCAATCTGGAGTTTATAGGGTGCAAGAAGGCGTCCGGTTGCGTGGCCTACGGCGGCTGCGGCGACCTGATAATTTACCTGGCTTTGCAACAGGATGAGCTCGGCTTGTGCAAGGCGTTCCTGCGAGTCGAGAACGAAGAAATTGGTCTCCGCACCGAGCTCAAACTTCCGCTGGTCGGCGGCGAGGGTTTTTCGCGCCAGATCGAGCGAGACTTCGGCGGCGGATAAGGCGAGTTTCGTCTCCTCCAACTGCTGGGATGCGTTCCTCACTTCGCGCGTAATCTGCTCCGCGGTGCGTCTTTGACCATAGAGGTCATGGGTTCTGGCGACCAGGGCAGTTCCAAGTTGAGCCTCTCCAGTGCTGTTACGGATGGGCAGATTGAGCTTAAGGGTTCCTCCATAACCGGGATAGCCAAAGCCAAACATCTGGCTGTAGGATGCACCAAGTCCGCCCGGGGCGATCAGCTTGCCAGTCACGAGATCGTATTGGTTACCGCCGATGCCGCTGGTCTGATAGAAGCCATTCAGCGAGAGGTCAGGCTTGAGCTGATTGTGGGCTAGCCGGATGCTAATTTCATCGCCGGCTAAGGCCTCATTTGCTGCCTCAATTTCGGGCCGTGCTGCGAGAGACTCTGTCAACAGAGAGTCGGCATCGATAGTCATGAGATCGCCGGTGGGCTGAGGGTTTTCGGTGAGATCGAACGTCAGGGATCGAAACTGCGGATCCTGATCGACACCAATGGTGATGCGGAGAGCTTCTTCCGCCTGCGTGAGAACATAAGCGGCCTGAATAGCCTGAACCTTCCGCGACGCCACTTCTGACTCAGAGCGACTGATGTCGAGAGGAGGCAACGCTCCGAGTTCCAGAGCGCGCTTGTCGCGCTGGAAACTCACGTCGGCAAGTTGCTGGGCACGTTGCTGGACTTCCAGAGAGCCCCGCGCCTGCACCGCAGCCCAATACTGGCTGACAACCTGCAGGATGGCGTCATTTACTTCCCCTTCAAAACTGGCCCGCGACTGGGCCAGGCCTCGACGCGCGATGAGAATAGGTGCGGTATTTGCGAACCTGCCGGCGTTGCGTAGCAACGGCTGCGTGAACTGAAGGTTGAGGCTTGTATTGAAGTAAGGATTGAGATAGTAAAACGAGCTGTTGGTCGACGACTTGCTGCTGGAGAGACCGATGTTGATGGCCGTGCCGGTTGAAAATGTTTGCAGATAGTTGATGGCGCCCGTCTGACTCAGGCTGTTCAGGATGGCGTTGCTCGATTCGCCCACTCCTTGCAATTGGCTGTATCCGGAGTAGGAAGTGCGATTGATATTGAGGCTGCTTTGCAAGAGCGGGTCGAAGGGCGCGTGGGCTGCCAGCAGGGAGAATTTTTGCGACTCGATCTGGGTTTCCTCAACTTGAATGTCGCTGTTGTTTTCAAGGGTGAGAAGGATCGCGTCGCGCAGGCTGAGGCGGAGCTTGTCGCCTTCAACATAAGCCTTGAGGTGCGCCGGAGGAGCGAGCTTGCCGGCGTGGACGCGCTCCGTGAGAAGAGCATGGTACTTCTCCGCGCTCTGTGCGGCCGCGCCTAAACAAACCAGAATTACAAAGGCCAGAATAAATGCGACATACTTACCTTTCATTCCGTCTCCCCGTTACTCGGTCTCACTGTCGTGCGCCAAATGCGTTTTAACGGCTATCCTGCAAATTCTTTTTGAAGTTTCAGGCGTCATTCATACCGGATGGCCTCGACCGGATCAAGCCGGGAGGCCTTGGTGGCGGGATAGATGCCGAATACCAGTCCCACGGAGATGGAGACCAGAAATGCCAAGGCGATGGATCCGAAGGTCACCACGGTTGACCATCCCGCGAGCCATGCAATGGCGCGCGAGATAACAATGCCGAGGATGACCCCGATGGTGCCGCCGGCAAAGGAGATCATGGTTGCTTCGACCACGAATTGCCGCACGATGTCAGAGCGCCGCGCCCCCACTGCACGGCGCAGGCCGATTTCACGCGTGCGCTCAAGAATACTGGCCAGCATGATATTCATGATGCCGATGCCGCCGACGAGGAGGGAGATGGAGGCGATGGCGACCATCACGGTGTTGAAGAGGCGCTCGGTCCGTCGCTGCTCGGCGAGGAGTTCGGCGGGAACGATGATGCTGAAGTCATCGCCGCCGTGATGCGAAGAGTCGAGGATGGCCCGCACCACTTGCGCCGCTTCAGGGATGTGGCCCGAATCGCCAAACTCGAGATAGATTCCGTCGATCTCGTCGCGCACGTCGCTGTAGCTGTCTTCAAGGCGTGTGAACGCGGACTGCAGGGGGACGTAGATATTGTTGTTCACGTCGACGGCCGGGGTTCCCGCGACGCCCTGCTCGGAACTTAGTTGCGGGCTGACGATGCCGATGACTCGGAACCACTGCTCGTTGACCTTCACGTACTCACCGAGAGGGTCTGACGATCCAAAAAGGCTCCACTTGGCCGAAGCTCCGAGGACACACACCGGCGCGCCGGCATCTTCGTCGTGTTGATCGAAGAAACGGCCATTCACCACTTGCAATCCGGCGATATCACGGTACGACGGATTCACGCCATAGATCGAGGGCATGTCTTGTTGCGATTTAGGGATGATCTTGGAGGGAGTGAGCCGCTTGCGGGGCGTTGATGCGACGATGCCGTCGATATCGTCGCTGATGACGCGATAATCCTGCAGGGTAAGGCCCGGGGAAATTTTGCGCATCTTGCTGTGGGCCTGCCACTCCACTGTCTCCTTGGCTTCGACGATCACGTTGCGCACGCCCATCTGCTCGATGAGCGCCATGACCTTTTGGCGCGCGCCTGCGCCGATGGAGAGCATGGCTACGACAGCGGCGACGCCGAAGATCATGCCCAGCATAGTGAGCAACGAACGAAGACCATGCAGGAGGAGATTCTTAAGGCCCAGCTCCGCGTCGCGCGTCCATTGCTGCGAGACGGAGATGAGGCGTGCTCGCCGTTCCGAGAGGGTTACCATCACGGCGCTCCTTCCGCTCCTGCAGCAGAGGACGCGCCACCTGACTGCTTGCGAGGTGCGGTGGGATCGAGCAACGCCACCTCAGTTCCCACACTCAAGTCATCGACCGCCGCACGGCTCTCGCTTTCACTGATGACCTTGACCTGGCGCTGCTGATAGGCGCCGTTGTTCCTGACGAACACGATTCGCTTGCCATCTCGCATGAACAACGCCTGGCGCGGAATGTAGAGGACATTTGATTTGTGGGCGCTCTCAAAAACGATTTGAGCCGTGAGACCGGGGCGAAGTCGTGCGTCCATCTTGTCCAGTTGTACGGTGACGTCGAAACCATGCGAGGAGTCGGAATTGAAAAATGACTGCATTGCCATTCCGCCCACGGACTTTACGCTGCCATGAAATGGGGTGCCTGGTAATGCGTCGAACGTTATCCTCACGGACTGCCCAGGTTTTATGTTATCGTGCTGCCCCTCTTCGACCTTCGAAGTAAGGTTCATGCCGGCCGGATCCAGGATCTGCACGATCGCGCTCCCTGGCTGCACCTGATCGCCCGCCCGATAGTCGGGAAGAGACATCCCGGTGAAGAAGAATCCTCCCGAGGCGTTCATGTTTTTCTGGATCGAAACCAAGCCGTTCATGGGAGCGATGACCCGCATGCGATCGAGGTTTTGCTTCGCCTGGTCCATCGCAATCTTAGCCTTGTTGTGCTTTTCCTGGGCGAGAAAGATCGATGCCTGGCCAGACGCGTGATGCGATTCGATGTCGGCCTCGAGTTCAGCCAGCACGCGCTTAGCGTGTGTCAGCGCGAGGTCGTTCTTCTCCCCATCGATTTTGCTCACAAGCTCATTCTTTTCTACGTCGAGTTCGGCTCGGCGGACACCATACTGGGCCTTGAGCAGGGCGACCTTGTCCTCGGCTGCGAGCACCGCGGCGTCGGCGTTTGCCTTGGTGATCTCCTGCTCGGCCTGCAGCAACTCGGAGTGGCTCTGCTCCAACTTGTAGCGCTGCTCGCTGGGGTCGAATTCGACTACGACATCGCCCTTCTTAATGGGCTCACCGGTTCGAGCAAGACTCGTAATCTGCAGTGCGTCACCGCCGATGGCAGGAGCGACCACGACGGAGATATTACTGGCGCTCAACTCGCCGGTGGCGTGAACCTGCAGGTCCATATCGCCGCGCTTGACCTGCGCCACAGGAATGGAGCTGGCGTCTGCAACGGGTCGAGTGCGGCTCATGGCGATGACAGCGGCGACGCCCAGCGCGAGAAGGACTGCCAGGATCACCCACACGCCCGTTCGAGGTTTTTTCATGGTTTCACCGTCGGGTCTTGGAGCGCGATTCTGTCGCCTGGTTGCAGGCCGCTCCCGATGAGAGCTCGATCACGGCTTTTCCGCTCTATTTGAACCGTTCGCTCTTCAAATGCGGAACCGTCCCACACATACGCGACGGCTCGACCGGATTTGAGGAATGTGGCCTGCGCAGGAACGGAGATGGCATTGGGAAATCGCTCGACGACCACCGTGATCTGCGCGGTCATGCCGGGCTTCAGTCGCGGGTCTTTTTCATTGAGGGCGATGTCGAGATTGAAGTTGCGTGGAAACGGCCAGCCCGCCGAGAAGTCCATGGTGGCGATAGTCCCAATCTTCTCGACTTTGCCGGTGAACTGGCGATCGCTTATTGCGTCGAGTTGCACGGTCACGGTTTGCCCAACTGCGAGGCGGCCGCGCTCGGTTTCGTCGACATGTGCGGACACGCGCAGCGATGAAGCATCAGGGATCTCTGCGATCGACGAGCCGGGCCATGCCTGATCGCCGGCTTTGAACGTGCCTTCGCCGCTGCCGTGCCAGCCGGAAATGAGGCTGACAGTGCCGTCTATAGGGGCTCGCAGCACCATGGATGCGAGCGTGCGCGAGGCCCGTTCTTCATCGAATTGGGCCTTTCGGCTCGCGTGTTGATGACTCTCGACTGTGGACTTGTCCTTGGCGTTGTCGGCCTTCAGTTTTTCTTCGGCTTCGTTCAGAGACTGGCCGGCATCCTTTACCTTCAATGTGGCCTCGGCGCCGTCAATGCGCGAAAGAATTTCGCCCTTGCCTGCATCGAGCTTTGCGACGTCGACGTCGTAGCGGGCCTTCATGACGGCGGTGGTGTCCTCTTCCTCGGTTAGTCTGCCCTGGGCGCGCGCCTGCTCGGTCTCCGCGTTCGCCGACTTGAGTACAGACTCGTCCTTCGCAAGATCCTGCGTAGTTTTGGATGGATCGAATTCCACCACAACGTCACCTCGCTTCACTTGACTTCCGTCGGCTGCAATCTTCAGAATTTGCAGGCTGCCGGCGTCGGGCGGCGTCGAGATGGTGACGGACTTCAGGGCCTTCAGGTCACCCCGAAACTGCAGCGTGTCAAGGAATTCAGAGCGCTCCACCGCGAAGGTCGGAGCCCGCGGCGTTTTCCTTACAGAATCCATCCAGGCAAATGCCGCAAGGCTGCCGACCGCGAGGCTGCCAAGTATCGTCGCTGTCCGGTGCAGCGTCCACAGTTTCTGCGCGACACGGATCATTGGCTGTGGGCCTCACTGCTGGGCGAATGAGCGAGCCGTACGTCGACTGCGGCGGACAAATCGGGCATCAGCCGCGGGTCGTTCCCCCGGATCGAAAACATCGCGGAGAATCTCCGCAACTTAGCGGAGAAATCACCTCGCTGGCCCATGGGATCGATCGACTCGAGCCGGCCCTCGAGCGCCAGATCAGGATAGGCGTCGAGATGGACACGGGCCATTTGCCCGACTTGCAACGCAGTCAGATCCTCCTGGTTTATCAGCACATGCACCTGCATAATCGAAGGATCGACAACCTGCATGAACGGCACGCCGGGCCGGACCTGATCCCCCTCTTGGACCTCGCCCATGTTGCCCTGTTTCCAGATGGTGTTGAAGACTACAATGCCGTCGATGGGGGATCGAATCTGCATCAGGGCGGCGTTCGACTGTGCATGCAGCATGGTCTCACGGGTACGATCCCGTTGAATTTCAAGAATGCGGATGGAGGCCTGTGCGGCTTTGCGCTTCAGATCAAAGGTTTCCTTCAACTGCGCCAGCGTTGCGCGCGCCTCGTCCAAGTCTTCTCTGGCCTTTTCGGCGTCAATGCGGGAAAGCAACTCCACCTTTTGCATTTCAAGTTCGGCCTTACTCAGCGCGCTCTGGGCCTGCTCCATTTCGGTTTGATCTTTGGCGCGTGCCGCAGCTTCAGCCGCCTGGGCCTCTACGACCTTGCCATTCTCATCGTCGGTCTGCGCCTGTTTATCGATGAAATCGCGCAGCTGGCCCTGGCGATCGAATTCGACGAGAAGGTCGCCTTGTTTCACACGGCTGCCGCTCGCAACCAGCTTGACGATGGTCAGCGTACCTACCTGCTGCCCCGCGAGAACGGGCGCCAGAATGGAGCGCGATCGAACCGCCTCCATCTTGCCGTTGAGGCGAACCGAGACGGGCAATGCGTGAGCTGGTTCGGAGATGGTTGACGGGCCGGCGGAAGGCTTTCGAAGGATTCGCTTGACTGCAAAGAATGCGGCGAGGGTCGCAATCAAGACGACCGAAAAAAGTACCAGGCGCAGCCAAAGTGCTCGGGAGGCTGCTGTGGCCCTGGTGGTCGGGTTTGGAAGAGTTTCGATACCGCTATTCACGTGAGCCCACTTCAACAAAGGTGAATGCCACGGCGAATCCCTTAACGTGTCCCTTTTGTGGTTGCTCCACTATAACTCGCAGGGCATTCCCCATCAAAAATCTAAGGACTGCCCGTGTGCGAGAAATGGTTCGAAACGAATGAGCTTTCGAAGTCATAGACGCATGAGCAGCCGTTTCGCTCCTTGGACACCTCTCTTTTTTGGATTGAGCTGTTTTGGGAGTTAGTATGTGGAAAGCGAAACCCTGATCACTTCCGACGCGGAATCCAAGTTCAACCCCCAGTCCGCCAGGTCGCCGTTGAGGATGCTGGAACTTGAATTATGCCGCGTTCGTAAGTGCTTCTTCCAGACGGGGGAACCGGCGATGCTGCCACTTGCGTCAATCAAGACTGATGGTATTTACTCAATGCCTGTCACCCGTAACGGAGCCGTTATTGCGACATTTTCCGAGACTTTGGCTTCCTTACAATAAGTTTTAGCACCTTATTATCTCTATCCAAAGAAGATGTAATTCCATTAGACAAATTGTATTAAGATGGGGCTGCGATGCGAATTTTGCAGTGGTTGAATCCATCCGGAAGCCGCTTGTGAGGGCTTGTTTCCAAGCGCGGGCATCGGTCGCAAACAAGGTGCACACTCGGTCGGTGGCGCTCAGGAACTGAATCGAAAAGGCAGGTAGAAAAATGCAGCCAAGTACGGCCGTTCTTGAAACGGCCTTTAGCGCGCTCGATGCCTTCCAAATCGAAATCCCGTCGTGGGGCTTCGCCAACACCGGCACGCGCTTCGGAAAATTCCTGCAGCCGGGCGCCGCTTCGACACTCGAAGAGAAGTTCAGCGACGCAGGACAGGTCCATAAACTGACTGGGGCAACACCAACCCTAGCGCTTCATGTGTTGTGGGATCTGCCAAATGGGCGCGCGGATGTGGACACGGTGCGCCGTCTCGAAAGCGACAATGGAATTTCTGCGGGATCGATCAATCCCAATCTCTTTCAGGACCAGGAGTACAAGTTTGGGTCGTTGTGTAATCCCTCGGCGGACATTCGCGAGCGGGCCATTCAGCATATGCTTGACTCCGTCGCCATAGCAAGCGCACTCGGATCGCGTGATATTTCATTGTGGCTGCCTGATGGCTCAAACTATCCCGCTACGCAGAGCATGCGACAACGTATCGAGCGGCTTGAAGAGGCGCTGGTTCGTACTCATCAGAGTTTGGCACCGCAGCAGCGTTTGCTCGTCGAATACAAGCCCTTCGAACCGGCCTTCTACCACACGGACATTGCCGATTGGGGAATGGCGTCGCACCTGGCTGCGAAGGCAGGGCCGCAGGCTCGGGTGCTCGTCGATACCGGCCACCACTACCCATCCCAGAACATCGAGCAGATCGTCGCGTGGCTTCTCCACACCGACATGCTGGGGGGATTCCACTTCAACGATCGCCGCTATGCCGACGATGACCTTACCCTCGGATCGATCGACCCTTACCAGATCTTCAGGATCTTCCATGAGATTCAGTTATCAGGTCCCGACATCTTGCGTAATGTGGCCTTCATGATCGATCAGAGCCACAACTTGAAAGGGAAGATGGAAGCCATGGTGCAGACTGTGATGGCGGCCCAGGAACTGTGGCTAAAGGCCGCTCTCGTAGATCGTCAGAGTCTAGCCCAGCTTCAGAACAAATGTGAAGTGGTCAAAGCCGAAGAACTTTTCCGGGGGGCATTTTGGCTGGATGTGCGACCCATCATCAAGGAGTGGCGCCTTATCAAAGGGCTGCCCGAGGACCCTTTGGCTGCTCTGGAGCAGAGCGGATACGTTCAGCGCATCAGCGCTGAACGCGGCGCGAAGGCAGCGCCCGTCACTTCTTACGCATAGTATGCTTGGAGCAATCTCTAAGGCCAGAATGAACGGAGGCTCGCAGGTTGGCAAAGACCAAGATCAAGCGTCTCTACCTCATTCCGATCCTATCCAAGGCCCTTGATGTCCTGGAATTGCTGGAACAGACAAACGGGCCGATATCGCTGGAAGATGTGTACCAGCAGACCAAAATCTCCAAGACTAGTGTTTATCGGATTCTTAAGACGCTCGTTCACCGCGGATATGTTGCTCAGGGCGAGAGCGGACAATATCGGTTGGTTTCGCGCCCGCGCCGCCTGCGATTCGGCGTTGCTGCTCAAAGCGGCGAGATGCCCTTCTCGCTCGCGGTCACCTCAAGCGTGACTGCCGCCGCAGCCGCGGCCGGCGTTGAGTTGTTGCACCTTGATAATCGCTACGATCCTGATATCGCCATCAGGAATGCCGAAGAGTTCGTGCGCGAACGTGTTGACCTGGTTCTTGAATTTCAAGTCGAGGAACATGTCGCCCCCCATATCGCGCATATCCTGAAGAAAGCCGAAATCCCGCTTGATCGCCATCGATGTTCCACATCCCAACGCGACTTACTTTGGCGTCGACAACTTTGAAGTAGGCTACGAAGCCGGTACACTACTTGCGCAACACGCATGCAATAAATGGAAGTGCAAGGTGGATTGGGTTCTCGGCGTCGGATTCTCTGAGGCGGGGAGCTTTGTTCAGAGCCGAATTACCGGCGCATTCGAAGGAATTCGCGAACGGCTCGCACAGATTCCATCTGACCGATTTCTTCGTCTCGAAGGACGCGGAATGCGTCAACCCAGCTTTGTTGCAGTCAACGAATTCCTGCGTACCCAAAGAAAAGGCCAGCGGATCCTGGTGGCCGCCTCCACCGATTCCAGCGCCCTGGGCGTGCTCGACGCCGCCCGTCAGAATGGCCGCGAACAGGACTTCGCCATCGCCGGTCAGGATTGCATCCCGGAAATACTGGAGGAAATGCGGAAAGGATCGAGCGCGATCATTGGATCTATCTCCCACGGCGCGGAAAGCTATGGGCCACGGCTCATCCAACTCGGGATCACGCTGCTCCGCGGGCGTATCGTGCCTCCCTATAACTACGTGCGCCATCATGCCGTTACCCCCGAATCCCTGGACGCAAGCCAGAACCCGGTTTCTAAACCCTGATTAATCACCCAACGCGCTCAAATCGATCGTTTATCCTGTTGAGAAACATATTCCCTATTGCATTTCACTTGTGATATCGTGATTCCGTACTCGAACGAGGAAGGTGGTTTTCATGGCCTCCGCAACGGTTGCTTCCCCTACTCTCAAATTCCTAGAAGACCGCTGGGATCAAACCGTAGCGGCCAAACTCGATGAACCCGAGTTGTTGCGTTATCGTTCCAACCTACTCGGCTCTGACCTACGCATTACTAACTTCGCCGGAGGGAATACGAGTTCCAAGGTCGACGAGGTTGATCCGCTCACAGGCGGGAGGGTTAGAGTGCTCTGGGTCAAAGGCAGTGGCGGCGATCTTGGCAGCATCAGGCGGAGCGGGTTCGCCACCCTCTACCAGGAAAAGCTGCTGGCTTTAGAGAAGCTCTATCGCGGTCCGGATACAGAAGATTCTATGGTTGAGATGTACGCGCTTTGTGCCTTCCGGAACAATCCTGTCGCGGCGTCCATCGATACGCCTCTGCATGGTTTTCTTCCCTTTGCCCACGTCGATCACTTGCACCCCGACTGGGGTATCGCATTGGCAGCGTCGGCTAACGGCAAAGCCAAAATGGAAGAGTTCAACCGCGAGTTCCACCACCATCTTGTTTGGGTGCCTTGGCAACGTCCGGGCTTTGAACTCGCCATGATGATGAAGCAGGCAGTGGAGCAAAACCCCGGGTGCGATGGAATTGTTCTTGGTGGCCATGGCCTGTTCACATGGGGTGAGACGCAGCGCGAGTGTTACGTCAACACGCTCACGGTAATCGATCAAATCGGTCAGTTTATTGCGGCACATGGCGAAAGGAAGGGGTCGAGCCGTTTCGGTGGCGCCGCAGTGAAGTCTCGGCAAAACCGTCAGGAACTTTCTATTGAGATCCTTCCCTTCCTGCGTGGTCGCGTCAGCGGCCAGCGACGATGGATTGCCAACTACAGCGACGGCGAGGACGTGCTGCAGTTCGTGAACGCCACGCACGCGAAGGATCTGGCATTTCTCGGCACGAGTTGTCCTGATCACTTTATTCGTACCAAGATTCGGCCCATGTTCGTGCCGTGGACGGAAGATCAGGACATTGAAGCGCTCAAGGCCCAGATCGACAGGTCGCTCGCCGAATATCGGGAGCAGTATCGGAGTTACTATCGGACCCACGCTCTGCCCGACTCGCCGGCGTTTCGCGATAATAACCCTTCCATCGTGTTGATCCCCGGTTTGGGAATGATCAGCTTTGGCAAGAACAAAACCGAAGCGCGCATCAGTAGTGAGTTTTACACTAACGCGATTCACGTCATGGAAGGTGCCAGCCTGCTGCATGAAGAAGGTATTGCAGGGGCCAATTCGACGGCCGTCCCGCAGTGCGCCAACGGTATGGATCCCGCCAGCTTCAAGGTCTTCACCAACTACGTTGCCTTACCGCTGAGCGAAGCCTTTCGCATTGAGTACTGGGCCCTTGAAGAAGCCAAGATTCGTCGCCAGCCCGCAGAGAAGGAACTGAGCCGCAACATCGTCGTAGTCGTGGGAGGGGGAAGCGGGATTGGCCGCGAAGTGGCGTTGCTGGCTGCCGCACGCGGCGCTCACGTGATGATTGCCGACCGTGACACAAATGCCGCCTCCAGCGTTGTGGCTGAACTCGCAAAGATCATATCCAAGGAATTCGTGGCATCGACGCCCGTCGACATTCGCAGTCGTGACGCGATCTGCAACGCCCTTAAGGCCACAATCGCGGCCTTCGGCGGGGCTGACATCCTCATTAACACGGCCGCTATGTTCCCGTCGTCGCCGGACGGAGTGATCTCAGAAGCACAGTGGGCCGCGACCCTCGACGTGAACGTCACGGCTAATTACCTGCTCTGCGACGAGGCAGCCAAGGTCTTCGCGGCGCAGGGGCTCGAGAGTTCCATCGTATTGACGAGTTCAGCGAATGCCATCGTCCCCAAGCGCGGCAGCGAAGCGTATGACGTAAGCAAGGCAGCATTAAGCCATCTGGTGCGCGAGTTGGCAGTCGGCTTGTCTCCGAAGGTGCGTGTTAACGGCATCTGCCCGGCTACAGTGGTGAAAGGCTCCACGATGTTTCCTCGCGATCGCGTGCGCGCATCGCTGACCAAGTACGGTATCGCGTTCGAAGAATCGATGAGTGACGAGGATCTCCGCGGCTTGTTGGCAACTTTTTACGCCAAGCGCACCCTCACCCATCAGCCGATCGATCCCAGCGATTGCGCAGAGGCGATCCTATTCCTGGCAAGCCCCCGCGCACGCTGCACGTCTGGCCACCTGATCCCCGTTGATGGCGGCTTGCCCGAGGCGTTTCTTCGGTGACGGCGTCCAAGTCGCGATTGGCGCGCGGCCTGAACAAAGAGGTTTCTTTCGATGTTCGTGCGCGGGTCGCCATTGATCTCGGTGCGGAAAGTTGCCGCGTCTCGCTGCTTCGATGGTACGATGGCAGCCCCTCGATCCAACTCGTCCATCGCATCCCTAATGGCCCTTTGCATGTCGACGACACGTTGCGGTGGCCGTTCGATGCAATTCTTGCAGGACTGGTAGAGGGTCTGAGCAAAGCGGCGCGATCCGCGCCCGAAGGGATTGCCTCGATCGCAGTTGATGGCTGGGCGGTGGACTATGTCCGATTGAGCGAGAACGGCGAGCCGATCGGTTTGCCATACTGCTACCGCGATGAGCGGACCACCGCTTCGAAGACCGCGACAGACAAGGTTTCTGAACCGGAATGGATGTTTCGCCACACCGGTGCGCAGCCTCTGCGAATCAACACGGTGTATCAACTGATGGCGGACTCAGCGTCCGGAATCGACCCTCATGCGCCCTGGGTCAATTTGCCGGAGTACGTGCTCTATCGTCTCGGTGGCCGACGCGTCGCTGAGTACACCAATGCCACGCACACCGGTCTGGTTGACATCGAAACCAGCGACTGGTCCGAACCTCTGTTGAAACAACTCAGCCTCAGCAAGGACGCGGTCCCGCTCATCGTGCCCACCGGAACTGTGATCGGCAAACTGCAAGGACCGCTCGCCGATCTCGACGCCTATCGAGATACGCAGCTGATCGTTCCGGCCTGCCACGATACAGCCTCGGCGATCGCAGGCATCTCCACGCCCATGGGCTGCACCGCGTACATTTGTTCCGGCACATGGTCGCTTGTGGGAACAATTATCGAGAGACCCTTCACCTCTCCCGAAGCGATGAGGGCGGGCTTCACCAACCAAGGTGCGGCTGGTGGCGGATTCTGTTTTCACTCCAACGTGAACGGCATGTGGATCTTGAAGCAGTGCCTTGAAAGCTGGCAGAGTGAGGGCCGCCCATGGGATCTGCCGGAGTTGATCGTGAAGGCCGCCGAAGTGGAGCGGTTTCCGGGTATTGTGCCCGTCGACGCCCCCTCCCTTCTGCTCGACGGCGATATGCCGATCCGTCTGAATGAGCAGCTGCGCTCTGCTGGCTACGCCGAGATCCCCGACCGTGCAGGCAACGAACCCGTTTTTGCGCGCGTAATCTTTGAGAGTCTCGCCACCCGCTACGCCGCGGCGATTAACAACTTGGAGCGCATGCTGGGCTGCTCGTTGCATCGCATTCACATTCTCGGCGGCGGCAGCCTGAACCAATTGTTGACGCGCCTCACCGCCGAGCGTACCGGTCGATCAGTTGAGCGGGGTAACGCGGAAAGCTCCACTGCGGGAAATTTCGCTGTTCAATTAGCCTCGAGCGAGGCGCATGGCCAACCGCTGCAAAGAGACTCCATCCATCGCTGGGCCGTAAAGCTATCTGAAACGACAACGTCGGCTAAGCCACGCTCCCCTTAGCCCGCGTTTCTCTGAGGACAGTTCGTTCTCAGTGTTGAATGCCCAGGTAATTGCCGTAGCCGACAATCACAGTCGACCCCACCAGCGTAAGGAGCGTAAGAAAAACCAGCGTCTTCGTCCGTCGACTAACGCCGCGCCATTCCTTCAGGGCAATCCCCCACAGCGTGCTGAAGATAATGATGCTCGCCATGTGCAGCGTCCAACTGGAGAACTTGTACCGCCCCATCTGGGTTTCGCCCATCGTGTAGAAGAAAAACTGCATGTACCACGTCGCACCGGCCAAGGCGGAAAAGAAGTAGTTCCAACTCAGCGATGGCGCGTGGTCGGGATGCGTCGGGGATTCGAGCGCCATTTCAGCCGAGGGGGCATCTACTGCGTTTTCGAGCCGTGGATGTTCTCCGCTCGCGCGATCGGCGGCGTTGGCAGGAATCTCTAAGTATTCTCCGTAGCTTCGATTGCGCACATTGAGGGCTGCGCACCACAAAAAATTCGTGGTGAAGCCGCCCGCCAACACAACCACCAGCACCGGCAGTCCTTGCCACATAACACTGGTGCCGTGCTGCAGCGTGAGCGCTTTGATGGGATTCCCCGCATCGAGCCCGAAGGCGAAGCAGGAGCTCATGATGCCACAGAATGTCGCCACGCCGAGTCCAAGTTTCAGATCGAATTCGCGAATGCTGGCTAGCTTCTGCTCATGCGACAGCTCGTTTTCCTTGGAAATGCCGGCCGCGCCGGCGAACAGAATTCCGAGCACGCAGATTCCAACGCCCACCAGAATGATGACGCCCGACTTCTGGGTGAGCAATTGCGCAAACTGGTGGTGAAAGATCGGCGGCGCCAGCGTCCCAAAAACCGCCGTGTATCCAAGCGCGACCGCCATGCCCAACGACAGGCCCAGGTAGCGCATGGTCAGGCCAAACGTCAGTCCCCCGAGTCCCCAAAGAACTCCGAAGAAATAAGACCAAACGACGGATGATGACGGCGCCCCGTGCAGGACGGATAGCAGGTCATGCGTCAACAAGCCTGCCATCACCCATGGCGCCACAATCCAGCTCACCACCCCACCCGCGAGCCAATAGGTCTCCCACGACCAGCCACGAACCTGCCGGTAAGGAACATAAAAGCTGGCGGAAGCAAGTCCGCCCAACCAGTGCAGGAATACCCCGATTAGCGGATTCGCTCCCAAGATGCAGATCTCCCTCGGTGTTCAATTCCCTTTATGCTTTCGGTGCGGCAATTCCTTGCGTGCGGCATGACTACTCTGTGCGCGCGGAGCTTGGTTATGATCCCAAGCAACACAGGCCGAAAGTAGCGCCGGTCCCAAATGAAACTATTTCCGAACAGAATCACAATAGGGAATCCATCATGCGAAAGTCAAAGAATTCCGCAAGCGAGCCGGCCGATGAAGTTAATGCGCCTCAGCCTCACGGCGCGCTGGCTCGAAATAGCTTCGTGTGGGGCGTCATGGGAATCGCCTAAAATCGCCTTAACTTATAGATTGGGTCTCTCTTGGTTGAATGTGCGCCCGATACTCAGGTGGCCAGCGCTGAAGACGACAAAGAGCCATCGAACCGTGCAAGGATGACGTTCATCGTTCTTTGCACGAAGAGAGGGGGACCGGACAATTGGTGCATCATATTTAGAGGCATATCGACTGAGGACAGCTGATTAGAATCGAAACCAGGGTACGCGGAGTGCGTCGACAATCGAACCAGTGACGAAGGAGCATGAGCATGGCAGCGCAAGCTCAAGAAGCGACGAAACGAGCGGCAACCAATACAGCAGCCTGGAGGGCACTGGCCACTCACCACAAAAGCGTGTTGAAACTTCATCTGCGCCAGTTGTTCGCGGACGATCCGCAACGGGGTGAACGCATGGCAATCGAGGCCCTGGGTCTTTACCTCGATTACTCCAAGAACCGCGTTACGGATGAAACCATCAAGCTTCTTATCCAACTCGCAGAAAAGTCCGGCCTTCGGGAAAAGATTGATGCCATGTTTCGCGGAGAGAGGATCAACATCACAGAGAATCGGGCAGTGTTGCACGTTGCCCTGCGCGCTCCCAAAGAGGCCTCAATTCTGGTGGAGGGGAAGAATGTTGTGCCTGAGGTCCATTCAGTACTGGAAAAGATGAATGATTTCTCAAATAGAGTAAGGAGCGGCGCATGGAAAGGCCAGAGCGGAAAGCGAATTCGAAACGTCGTAAACATTGGAATTGGCGGCTCCGACCTCGGGCCAGTTATGGCATACGAAGCCCTCAAGCACTACTCTGAGCGCGAGATGACATTCCGGTTCGTTTCCAATGTCGACGGCACTGACTTCGCCGAGGCTGTACTGGATCTCGATCCGGCGGAAACCCTTTTCATCGTCTCTTCAAAGACTTTTACAACGCTCGAAACGATGACGAACGCACACACAGCCCGAGAGTGGTTGCTTAGGGGCATGGAAGGCGATCAGACGGCAGTCGCAAAGCATTTTGTTGCGGTGTCGACGAACGCCGCAGAGGTGTCGAAATTCGGAATCGACACGGCAAACATGTTTGAATTCTGGGATTGGGTGGGCGGGCGCTACTCGATGGATTCGGCGATTGGCCTTTCGACTATGATCGCCATTGGCCCGGATAATTTTCGATCCATGCTGGATGGCTTTCATCAGATGGACGAGCATTTCCGTACGACCCCCTTCGAAGCTAACCTGCCCGTCCTTATGGGACTGCTAGGGCTTTGGTACAACGACTTTTTCGACGCGCAGACGGTGGCTATTCTGCCCTACGAGCAGTATCTGAAGAGGTTTCCGGCATACCTTCAGCAATTGACCATGGAAAGTAACGGAAAGCATGTCACCCTCGCCGGGAAAGCCGTTGCCCACGATACCGGGCCTATCTATTGGGGGGAGCCCGGTACGAACGGACAGCATTCGTTTTACCAGTTGATCCACCAAGGCACACGGCTGATCCCTTGCGACTTCATTGCATTTGCCAAAGCGCTCAATCCGCTTGGACGGCATCACGACATGCTGCTCGCGAATGTCTTTGCCCAGACTGAGGCTCTTGCATTCGGTAAGACACCGGAGCAGGTGAAGGCGGAAGGCACTCCGGATTGGCTTGTTCCTCATCGGGTGTTTGAAGGGAACAGACCTTCAAATACTATTCTCGCGGAACGGCTCACGCCGGAAATTCTGGGGAAGCTGGTCGCACTCTATGAGCACGTTGTCTTCACGCAGGGCGCCATCTGGAATATCGATTCTTTTGATCAGTGGGGTGTGGAACTCGGGAAGGTACTGGCGCAGCGGATTGTCCCCGAACTAGAGAGTCAATCAGAACCTGACTTACACCACGACAGTTCGACCAATTCCTTGATTCGCCGCTATCGAATGCTCAAGCAGCGATGAGTGCATTTGGCAGGGTACTTTTGCATTCCATAGAAATCAAACGTGCCCGATTCCGGGGGCAGGCTCTCGTGCGGCGCGTCAGGAAGGGAATCAACCAGTCCCGCGACATAAATCTAGTCCGGTTGTGCAGAAACTTCAAGGAGAGCTAATGGTCCCACGTGGATACGACCGACCTCTCTACATTCTTCCCTTCGATCACCGCGGTTCATTCGAGTCCGGCATGTTTGGATGGCACGGAGAACTGAACTCCGAGCAGACGGAGAAGATCACTCAAGCAAAGCAGGTGATCTATGACGGTTTTCAGCGAGCCGTCGCTTCTAGTGTCGAGAAGGATAATGCCGGCCTTCTGGTCGATGAACAATTCGGCGCCGCGATCCTTCGCGATGCTTCTGAACAGGGATACCACACTGCCTGTCCAGCGGAGAAGAGCGGACAGGAAGAGTTCGATTTTGAATACGGTGACGAGTTTGCCGCGCACATCGAGGCATTCCATCCAACCTTCTGCAAGGTTCTGGTCCGTTACAACCCGGAAGGCGACCCAGCCTTGAACCGCCGCCAGACCACACGATTGCGAGCGCTATCCGAATATCTAATGGAAGACGGGTCGGAGCCGATTCATGTTTGAATTGTTGGTGCCGGCAGAAGCGGAACAGCTCAAAAAGGTGAACGGCGACAAGAGCACTTATGACATAAAGATTCGCCCGGCGCTTATGGTTGAGACCATCACTGAATTGCAGGACGAGGGCGTCGAGCCTGATGTCTGGAAGGTTGAGGGGTTAGATCGCCGGGAGGATTGTGAGAAAGTTGTTCAGGCCGTGCGACGCGACGGGCGGGCAGCGTCGGATGCATTGTGTTGGGCCGCGGGGAGAGCGAGCAAAAGGTGCGCGAATGGCTCGCCACCGCTGCCTCAGTTGATGGATTTATCGGATTTGCTGTGGGCAGGACAGACTTTTGGGACGCTCTAATCTCGTGGCGCGATGGGAAGAGCACAAGGGAAATGGCTGTGGGCTCCGTTGCGAAGCGATACGAGGAGTTCGTTACGATGTTCGAGAATGCACGATCCGGTTAACGAAGCCATAGGGCGGCGCTCACGAGCAAGCCGACTGAATGCTGGTTGCCCGTCCTCACTATTTCTGGATCGATGCCAGACGCAATGTCAACTTTCTCAGTAGATCTGCTTCACGCTCGATGGCTGCCGCGGCGCGCTCTATCTGAACGTCGGCCTCTTTCCATTGCTTCTGCTCAATCGCCTCGCGCACGCCCGGTAAGGTTTTTACTCCATAGCCTGTGTAGAAGCCAGGCGCGTAAATCATGTGACGATACCATGGCCGATTCGGGAGACCTGCAGGATCTAGAAGAGTCTGCTCGACGCGCGCGATCTGCCCGTTTATCTCGTCAGGGATGTATCCCCCTGCGTTGGACAACGCCCGGTCAAAGTCCTTCGCGGCTACTGTTAAATCCTCAGATGCCTGATCGAGGGGTGCGAAATTGAGATAGGGTGGGATGGCTTCAACTGGCGGCGTCACACGTTGCTTCTTGGGATCTTTGAGCGCTTGAAAGACGCCTTCGGTTAGCTCCAGGTTGCGCTCCTTCGAGCGCTCCTTCATCTCGGAGGCAAGGTTTTTGACTTCGCCAACATACACGTTGATCGTGTCTGCGAAGTTGGAGAACTGAAATGGAAGCACATCGGCATCCGCCATGCGCATCACCATCGTCCCGACAGTCTGTGCGAGCGTGCGACCGTAGGCGAAATTCGTATCTTCAAACTTGGTATACCAATAGAAGTCGTCGTAGATGGAGTGATATTGACCGCCCTCATCCTCTCCGCCGTATCCAACGTTAAGGCTGGCGATTCCCAGATGGTCGACAAATACCGAGAAATCAGAACCTGAACCAAGGGCCGAAAGACGTTGATCGGCACGCGACCGAATCTCTTCTCGGCGCTTGGAGTCCGCCTCCGAGATTGCGGCCAACTGTGCCCGCCTTCCCACTGGCATGCCGGTCTCCGGATCACCTATATCCTGGGTCACCTCCGTCACAAAATGTTCAAGGGATTGTGCCCCTTCGGCATAGAAGAAGCCCCGGTCATTCGAATCGCTGTTCAGGTAAATCGCCGCGTGTTCTTGCAACTCGGCAGCATGTGCCTCGGCCCATTCCGTAGAGCCAAGAAGGGCTGGCTCCTCTCCGTCCCAAAAGCAATAAATAATCGTGCGCTGCGGTTTCCACCCCAGCTTCAGCAATTCACCGAGCGCTCTTGCCTCTTCCAGTTCGGGGCTGGCACCGGAGACTGGGTCTTCCGCTCCGTTTACCCAAGCGTCGTGATGATTCCCGCGAATGATCCATTGGTCCGGATGGGCGATCCCTGTGATGTGCACAATGACGTCATAGAGCGGCTTGCGGTCCCAATTGAACTTAACCGCGAGATGAACCTTGTCAGCGCTCGGTCCGAAATGATAAGTAAACGGCAATGCGCCTCGCCAGTCGTGCGGGACCGATTCACCGCCAAGCGATCGCAGAAGTGGCGTAGCATCTGCGTATGAGATTGGAAGCACTGGTATCTTGGTGATCGTCTCGACTTGGTCAAGTGGGATGAGCTTGGCATCAGGGAGAGCGCCAACACCGGGCGTTTGCGGATCGCCAGGATACGTCGGCATATCCATCACGCTGCCGCGCTGGACTCCATCCGCGGGGCGCATAGGACCCTTCGGATAGGTCTCGCCTTCAAAGTATCCATCGTCTCCAGGATCGGAATAAATGAGACAGCCGATGGCGCCATGCTCCGCGGCTACCTTCGGCTTGATGCCCCGCCAACTCATTCCGTATCGCGCAATCACAATCGCGCCTTTAACGCTGATTCCCATTCTGTCTAGGATCTCGTAATCCTGCGGTCGTCCATAGTTCACATAAACCAGCGGCGCGGTTACATCGCCATCTCGGGAGTAGGCGTTATAAGTGGGAAGCTGTTCAGCGGTCTGGTCCGATGTCGGATCACCACTGACAGCTGGTTCTTGAAGCCTCGCGACGAACTTGGTGTCGCCTATCAACTCGAGGTGTCGTTCGAGCGGAGTTGGAAAGAGGGCTGAGAATGTTTCGATCTCAGCATCGAGTCCAAAGGCCTTCAATTGCGCGAGAAGCCAGTCGGCATTGTCTTTATCGTAGGCGGATCCTACATGGTGAGGGCGAGCGGAGAGGCGACGCATGGTCTCCCGGATTCGATCAGGTTCCGGAATGGCCCTAAATTCTGTTTCCCACTTCACTTCGACCGCCGAGTGATCGGCCCTGTAGCCGGTCAGGGGCTTATCGGTAGCTTCAGCATGGGCGAGCATTGAAACTAGGCACACGAAAAGAGCGTAACTGCGCAAGACGGTTCACCTCGATACGGCGGAGTGGATTCGGCGAATTCTGCCACGTCTGAAGACACCATTACGTACGTTGGGACGTCTGCTCCGAATAATTGCTAAGAAATGCAAAGGGCCGGGAGCCTGGACTCCCAGCCCCAAGTTGGAGTTGATTGTCTAGAAGCTCGCGCGCATGCCGAACTCCATGGTACGCGGCGTATTGAGTTGCCCGCTTTCCACGCCCCAGCCGGCCGGATTGTAGGCGGCAATGCCCGGATCGCCAAGGACGTCATGATTCAACACATTGGTGAAAATCGTCGAGAACTGGAGTGTGACACGCTCCCAGACCTTGACGTTCTTCTGCAGGCTCGCATCCACGTTCCAGTAGGGCATTCCGATGATTGGGCCAACACCAGGGTTCTTGGTATCGATGCCGAGGATGGGCTCGCGCACCTGGTTCCAGACCGCGACAGGATCCTTGAACATGTTGATGGACTGGCTGCCGGGTCCGACAACGCCCGTACCTACCGAATTGCCGTACTGGTCAGTTCCACCTGCCACCCCGTAATGGGAGTGAACGCCACCCTTGTATTTGCTGGTGAACACCAATTGCTCGTTAGTGAAGTAGTTGCTGCCATCTGCGCTTCCAAAGGACTGGGCACTTGTCTGAGTGCCACTATAGATCGGTTGACCATTGCCCATGGTAAAGATAGGCGCCAGGGACCAGCCGCCCAATGCGCGGCCCAGAATGCCTTGCTGGTTTTTGAAGAACGGCTCGTCATAGACCAGGTAGGTGTTGAAGACGAACTTTCGGTTGAAGGGCTGAACACCGTACATCTTCGACAGGTCGAAGGCGTCGTTGGGCGTGTATTCGCTCGACGCCTGCACCACTGCGCCAGTGCCGAGGGCCTTGCTGTAGGTGAAGTTGTTGTGCATCAGCAAGCCGTGCCAGTTTTGGGTGATCAACGTGATGAATCCACCGTTGTAGTTGCCGTACCCCGTGCTGGCATTGAGAGCGAGACCACTGGAC
Organism: uncultured Acidobacteriota bacterium; assembly: GCA_963744185.1. GTDB lineage: Bacteria > Acidobacteriota > Terriglobia > Terriglobales > Acidobacteriaceae > Telmatobacter. Next base: position 419,029 of record CAVUSR010000012.1, read on the forward strand.
GCCACGCCTGAATTATTCATCATGGTGGGCGCAAAGGTGAACGGGCCACCGTCCAGGTCGGACCAGAGGCTCCAGACAGCCTGCGAGGTGAGGTTGCTGAATTCATTGTTCAACACGGCAGCGGTGCAACTGGCGTACCCGGTGCAGTAAGCAGAATTAGGTCCCCCAAGCGCCGCTTCGAAGAATGGTTGTGGTGTGATGGTTGTGGGGATTCCTTGGGCACCGCATGCGCCAATCGAAGTCGCGCAACCCAATGCGGTCTCCAACGCGGCGTAAGCAGTCTTGAAATCCTGCCCGCCCTTCACCATCATGTAAGGAACGACGTTGAGGTTGTACGGCTGGTATTCATGGTGAATCAAACGCCCTATGTAGCCAACTTCCAATGTACTGTGGCTGGACACCTTGCGCTGGATGGTCAAATCGAACGTATCTGAAACGTTGGGACGGAAGTCTGGATCAAGCCCTTCGGCCGCCGAACTTTCAGCACTGTTTACGCCCGGAAAGACTGGTTGAGGGAGGGTGGCGCTAGCTGACGCGAGGGGCGCTGAAGTGCCGTCGACACCAATGCGGAAAGCTGAAGCGACAGTTCCGTTGGTAGTTCCATTGACGCCGCCGCAGGTTCCGTCATTAAGCGCCCTGGTGCATTGCACAGGCTGAATCAAGCCGACGCCCAGCAGGGGCACCAATACCAAGTCCACCCCGTTCAGACGTCCATAGATGCGACCATATCCGCCGCGGATCACGGTGCCTTCAGTTCCAAATATCTTGCTTAAAACTCCGTCACCGAAATGAGGGTTCCAGGCAGCGCCGACGCGGGGGCTGAATGAACCGTAGAATGGGTTGTACGGATACTTGCGTCCGTTGCCTACGTTGGCGACCAAGGCAAACCCGAGGTTGGGGTTGTAGACTTGCCCCTGCAAAGCTGCCGCCTTGCGCCGTGCCAGGTAGTCAAGGGTCTTGACAGGGTTGTCGGAATCGTCCACCAGCACGGTCTGCTTGCCGTTGGCCTCAGTGGGGGGCATCTCCAGCGTCCAACCCATGCCATAGCTCAAGGTAAAGGACGGCTTCATATGCCATGTGTCGCTGAAGTACACGTTGTAATAGGGAATAGTGCTCTTGTCGAAGGCGTGGGTAAGTGGGGGATTCAGGGCCAGGTTCGGTCCCTGGCGCGTGTAGGCCAACTGCGATGCGGTGACAATGCCGTAGACCGCGGCTGCTAGGCGGCTTGCCGTGGACCCTTTCGGATAACCCGCAAGGTGCAGTGCAGTGAGGTCAAGGTTTCCCGCCCCCGTTCCGCCACTAGATCCGAGTTGATAAGTGGGAGTGAAGTTGATGCCACCGCCGTTGTCAGAGCGCTGATGGAAATCGAAGTTGTGCTGGTATTGGCCGCCGAAGCTGAACAGGTGACTGCCCTTGATCAGAGTGAGGTCGTCACGAAAGAAGTTATCCTGACCGTCCCAAAACCGCGTACGAATCGATTGCGTGTTCACGTTAAAAGGTGCAAGGGGACGCGAAGTTTCACCAAACGGCTCAAGCGCTCCGCCCAGTCCCGACACCTGTGCAGGAGCATTGTTGTCCGACCACGACCAGTAATTACGCAGAAAGCTGTAGTGGAAATCGTTGGTGAGCTTCGAGGTAATGCTGGTCGTAAATCCCACCACAAAGAACCAGGGCTGCTGAGGACGGGATGCCGTTGACGCTGGCTTGCCCAATGTGTCCCCTTTGAAGAACCCGCCGATATCCACCTGTGTATCCGAAGCTTTGGTCAGCTTGTAATAGCGATAGCTGGCCATCAAGTGATTCCTGTCGCCGAAGTCATGGTCCAGGCGGCCGACCAGAAAATCGTCCTTGTAGGGAAGGCTCAAATTGCCCTTGATTGCGAACGTGTTGACCTCATCGCAAGTGGAACTGATCGAACCGCAAGCGGCAGCCGTCCCTTGTGGCATATACTTCGTCCACATTGCGAGAACGGTCGGATTGATCCCGATATGACGAGGATCCAGCGCCTTCATATCGTATTGCGTCCCGTTTACCCCGCCCAAAGTTAGGAGACCCTGCTCCATCGCTGGAGACGGAACCGGCCACGAGATAACTTCGGAATTCGGATAGCGCCATCCCTGGTAGAGCGCAAAAATATAAGTCTTTCCGCCCATAAACTTGGGCAGCACTGTGCCGCCTGCACCAAACCCGAACTTGCTGTAGTGGTAGTCAGCCGGCTTCGCATAGTTGGCGGGATTATTATTCTCCCAGTTGTTGGCGCTGAAATTGTTGTCAAGGTAATATTCATAGCCCGTGCCGTGCCAAGTGTTGGTTCCCCGCTTGGTCACAACTTCTACCTGTGCACCGGCCGAGTTATTGAAGTCCGCAGTCTGGCCGGTGGCGTTCACCTTGAACTCTTCCACGCTATCCGCCGGCGTGGGCATTACGCCCGTGGGACTAGTGGCGAGGCCCTGATTTCCTGAAGCTATTCCGCCCGTCGGATCACCCGCAAACGATCCGGTGTAGACCGACATGCTGCCGTCCATGTCGTTCGTATTGTCACCGCCGTCCAGCGAGAACGTGCTTTGATCCACTACGGTTCCAGCCACACTGCCATCGGGACTGACGCCCGCCTGCAATGTGGTGAATGTGCCGGCATCATGAAGAAGGCTGGGAAGCTGCGCAATCGCCTCCTCCTCAACGGTACTGCCAACCGTCGCATTAAGGGTCTGCAAATCCGTGCCGGCCGCCTGTACCTCGACCGTCTGTTGCTCATTGCCAACGTGCAAGCTGAAGTTAGCAGTTGCCTGCGTGCCTACCTGCACACTCTGGTTGGCCAACTTGTCTAACTGAAAGCCAGCCTTACTCGCCGTAATGTTGTAAACGCTCGGGGAAACGTTGACAAAAACGTATTGCCCGGTGTTGCTAGTTACGGTTGTTCGCGCTGCGTTCGTTGAAGCATCAGTTAGGGTTACGGTCGCGCCCGGGACAACGGCGCCGCTTTGGTCTGAGACAACGCCGACTACCGTTCCGGTGTTGGTCGACTGTGCATAACCAATAGTTGCGCCAAGCAAAGCGACCAAGGTGATGAAGCGAGCCACGGCAAGCCATTTCGAGCGAAACTGATCCACTGCATGCCTCCTGAAGTTGACAACATCCCTAAATGAGATCCGGGTGCCGGGATGAAGACAAAAATAGCCATCGATCTCGACGAACGAATTTCATCGACACCGATTTCGGCAAATCGCGGGCAAAAATACTCGCGGTACGCACACCACCTATCGGTGCATGACACGAGTAACTACTAATCTCTTGACAAATGAAATGAAGCCACGATCGAGATCAAGGAACGGTTTGTTGTTGCCGATTCCTCGTCAAAATACAACAAAAACAGTCACTGCGAAGGACGCTTGGAGACTGCAAGATTCAAATGAATTCAAAGTCGCAAACAACTGCACGCCTGGAGCGAGCGTATTCTCCACGACAGGGGCCAGAACGGAGATTTTCAGCCCCAGATTCATTGCTGGATGGCTCAATGCACGACCACCAATTCGACCGCTACATGGGCCGTTGCCGAACGGCATTGCGCCTGGGCGGCGAGCCTGATTTTGGACAAACATTCAGACCTCGCCGCGACGTTGTATGAAGCTAGCATGAACTCAAATTGCAGGTCAAGCACCGTTTTAGCGGTGTTTTTTCCGGAATGGTCAACCTTGCGTAGATTCTAATGACCAGTGCGCCGGATCGAAGCTAGTGAATTAGGCATCCTGTTCGCTATAAACCGATTACCCATCCGCGTAGCTTTGGGCGCCGAGAGAAAAATTCGCTGATTCTTCGTTGACAACCCCATCTCCCACTGGCATAATCGCGGGATTCCAAACGGCGCTTTCCCCGACCTGGCCTGCGCCAAGCTGATGTCGTGCCTTCTCAATGTCTGGAGAACTAGTCATGGCGTACACGCGGTCTCAATTGCTCGCGATGTCTCAGTCAGATTTGGACGCTCTCTTTTCGAGCAGTCCGTCGGGAGACGTCCCGGATGGCGAGGCGCAAGGGACCGCCATCATTGCCCCCGGGACCATCTACAGCTCAGAGATAGCAAGCCTGATCAACATCTTTGTGTGGGAAGGAAAGACTTTCGACAGTGCTCACGGTACACTGCGAAATCGCATTCTCTCTTTTGGATTAAACGCGATCGTGGCTGAGGTCTACAAGGCGCCAAGTCTGTTTGATAACAAGGAATGCATTGTTCTGGACTACTCGAAGACATCATTCGTAGCCGAGCATATTCGAGATGAAATCCGGCAGATAGGAGTAGGGATTTACCTTGGACTCGTCTATTGGGACCAAGCCAAAACCATTCATTTCGCCCTGCAATTTCCGGTCGCATGACCACCCAGCTCAACCCTGATCGTCCTGTTCCGAGGGCCAACACAGGGTCAGGACTCTTAAACTTCTTTTGTGACGCCTCAATCCTTCTGGTTCAATTGGAACGAAGATTTGATCCCATAATTCGTCCCGCATTCGACGCGTTCCTGCGAGACCCTCTGGCCCGGATCGCCACCTGGTTGATCAATTCGAAGCGGACCAACGATGGATTGAATCTCGCCGAAGAGAAGGCTCTTCCTGACGAAGAAATGTACCTCGATTCGATCATTGCTAGTTTCAGGGAGCAGATGGCCTTGTTATGGAAGCCAGGGCGCTTCGAAAGGGGCGGGAACACAAAAACGCATGGCATCGTGCGCGGAGACTTCGTAGTCCACGATGATCTTCCTTCCTCCCTGCGACACGGCATATTCGCCGAGCCAAGGACGTTTCGCGCTTGGGTTCGCTTTTCGGGCCCAGGGCCGTACATTACACCCGACATCGATGACGTGGGATTCATGAGCATCAGCATCAAGTTGATGGGTGTACCAGGTCTGAAGCTCATGGACGACGAGAGATTCACTCAAGACATGTTCGGAGTGTCTACTCCAACGTTCGTAACTCCCGATGTAAAGGCGAATGCCCAGTTGCAGAAGGAAAGTGTCAAGAACGCGACAATTCACTACTTCATCAACTCTGAGCGGAGCCACATACTCGATCTCCTCATGCAGTCGCTCTGGGTCAAGACGCAGAGCGGACCTTTCGAGGCTCCCTATTTCAGCTGTGTTCCCTATTTGCTCGGGGAAGGACAGGCCATGCAGTACTCGATTTGGCCGACGTCCAATCGCCGCACGCCAATCCCCCGACTCCCTTTTCGGCCTCCTGACAACTACTTGCGCGATTCGATGGTCGCTACGCTTGCGGAAGAAGATGTGGAACTTGATGTTCGGGTGCAGTTGCAGACAGATTCGCATCTAATGCCGATTGAGAATAATGCAGTTCTATGGCCGGAGAAGCTTTCGCCGCGACTTTCGGCAGCCACCCTTCGCATTCCGAAACAGAAATTTGCATCACCCGCTCAGCTGGATTTCGCGAAGCGTCTAACTTACAATCCCTGGCACTGCATCCCTGAACACCGTCCGCTCGGCAATCAGAGCCGGGCGCGGCGGCAGATGTACTGGACTCTTTCAAATCTGCGACAAGCGATGAACGCGACGCCTCACTATGAACCGACAGGCGACGAGGTTTTTGAATAGCCGGCAATGACTCCGCAGTCAAGTTTCACGATTTTGGCAATCATCAAGCCCGCCGAACGGCGAGAACTGCGCGAACTTCTGGCTTCAATGAACTGCGCGCCCGGGCGTGTCGATCCGCTCAACTGCTTAATCCCCTTCCAGGAATTGAAAACGGTCCACTTTATGCGCTGTGTGATTCTTGATGATCTGACCACAGGGGACATTGTGGCCTATGGTTTGCCGAAGAGAGATTACCCAACATACCTCACGATACTGGGGGATATTGACGGAACGGTATATGCGTTTCTCCAGGATTTAGAAGAACGAGCCGGTGAAGGGCTAAGGAGACTATTCAGTCACTGCGAGGGATTTGCTCCGAATACAGAACTTCTGCCTTGGATGATGGCACATTGCGTCCCCGCCGCTGCAAATTACATAAATTGGATCGGTCGCACCGCGACACAAGTCAGCGAGGAGGGCCGATTACATCAACTCATCTTAGGTTATCTGCGGGAGCAAGGTGACTCGCTTCGAATGATGGCTCCGAACGAGTGCTATAAAGTGATCAAAGAGCACGTAAGAAGGCAAGAGCGCGAACGCCGAATTGCGTTGAGTCCGCCAGCGAAAACACCGCTCGGCTGGAGGGTTCGAGACTTTATGCACTTGTTGGGAGTGCCAATTCTGCTGCTCGCTACTCTTCCTCTTCTGGTGGTGGCCCTCCCCTTGTTTCTCATTGAGCTTCGCCGATGTGAACGATCAGATCCAGAAATCGCCCCGAGAGTCGATCCAGTGCATGCTAACCGGCTAGCTTCTCTTGAGGATCACGATGTCACGAACTCATTCAACGCGATGGGTACTCTGAAGCCCGGTTGGTTTCGCCGGAGCACCACGGTGCTTGTGCTCGCGGCCATCGACTATACGGTGCGGCATATTTTCTGTCGCGGTCGACTGGCTCGGGTAACTTCAATACAATTCGCTCGCTGGGTGTTTCTTGACGGGAAGAAGAGAATGATCTTCGCAAGCAACTACGATGGAAGTCTTGAAAGTTACATGGACGACTTTATCAACAAAGTAGCATTCGGATTGAACTTGGTGTTCAGCAACGGAGTGGGATATCCGCGGACAAACTGGCTAATAGAGGACGGAGCGAAGGACGAACAGAACTTCAAAGACGTATTGCGCCGTCACCAGGTTCCCTCTGATGTTTGGTATAATGCGCACCCGGGATTGACAGCGCTCGACAAGCGACGGAACTCGCTAATTCGAGAGGGAATCGAAAGAGACGGTATGACGGAAAGGGAAATTAGGGAGTGGCTTAGGTTGCTGTAGGGAACCGCCTCCATGTCTTTATAAGTAGATCAGGCAAGCTTGCGAGCTGCGGATTGGATTGCGGTTTCGAAAGTCGCCCGTGATCTGACCGCAGGAGAGATGAAATGATGGCCGCCTCAGTGGATTTCAGCAACGTTCAGGGGCTCGCACGATTCGGGTACGGATCGCTCACCGAGGCAATGTTCCTTCTGTTGAAAATCCGAGACGCGAGGGCGGCCCGTGCGTGGCTGGCTGATGCGCCCATTACAACTGCAGCAGACATGTTTCCACCGCCCTCAAGAGCCCTGCAAGTGGCATTTACTCGGCAAGGACTGCAGGAGCTAAGACTAGCCGACGACGTGCTGGCGCAATTCTCGGCTGAATTTGTGTCAGGAATGACAGATCAAGAGAGCCGTTCGCGAAGGTTGGGCGATGTGGGTGCCAACTCGCCGCAGCTGTGGCGATGGGGAAGTCCAGGAAACGTTCCGCATGCATTGGTGATGCTGTACGCGAACGAGTGTCAGCTCGAAGAATGGATCGGGACAGTTCAAAATTCCTTATGGGCCACTGCGTTCGAAGTGGAGCATATCCTGAAGACATCAAACATGCACAACAAAGAGCCTTTCGGATTCGCCGATGGCATCAGTCAGCCAGCGCCCGATTGGAAACGTGAACGCGCTTTCAAGGGTGATCAACTCGAATACGCAAATGTCGTAGCACTCGGCGAGGTACTGCTCGGCTATCCCAACGAGTATGGCAAGTACACGCAAAGGCCCCTGGTGGAACCTGACCCGGACCGCAAGCCGATTCTGCCTTTCGCCGAGGATGTACCCACCAAGCTGGATTTGGGTAGAGATGGAACGTTTCTAGTCTTAAGACAGCTCGAACAGGACGTTCGCGGCTTCTGGCGCTTTCTCGATCACCAGACGGCGTCGAATCAGGATGCCCGTCGCGAACTGGCCGAATCGATGGTCGGCCGCCGGATGGACGGCAATCCTCTGCTCCCCCCTTCAGATCCGATCGCGGGCCTGAGTCCGAAGAGTGCGACTCAAAATCAGTTCACGTTCGAAACAGACCGCGACGGCATTCGCTGCCCTCTTGGCGCTCACATCCGCAGGGCAAATCCTCGCAATGCCGACCTACCCAATTCTAAAAACGTCTTCTCGCGAATGCTGCATATTCTCGGTTTTGGGAACGCGAAGTACAACGATGACGTAGTTGCCTCAACGCGCTTTCACCGCATGGTCAGACGCGGGCGCGAGTACGGATCAGAACTAACTCCCGAGGCAGCGCTCATGGATGATGAGGATCCAGAAGAGCGCGGCATTTACTTCATGTGTATCGTCGCTAACATTTTGCGTCAGTTCGAGTTTGTACAAAACTCGTGGCTGATGCGTTCTAAATTCGACGCGTTGACTGAGGAAAGCGATCCGCTGCTGGGGAACCGTGCGGCAATTCCTGGCTGTCCTGTCACCAATACCTTTTCGATTCCGCAAGAGTCCCCGCCGGGTAAACGCATCTTTGATATGCCGCAATTTGTTACCGTTCGCGGAGGCGCCTATTTCTTTCTCCCGAGCATCAGCACACTCCGATATCTTGCAAACTGTAATCAGCCATAGTCAATCATCGCAATCGTCGATCCTTTTTTGTGGAGAGTTCATGAAACGCATTCGGATTCCCGGCGTATTGGATGTGGCCATATCAAGCGACGCTGGTGAAGTAGAGTCGCTCGCGCAAAATCCCCAACTCGACCGGGCATACTCGGACGACTCGATTCGGATGAATGGAGTACTTCTCAGGCGCATCTGCCAAATTCTACAGATCGGAGGGAAGAGATTCCCGACAATCACTTCCAAGGACGATCCATCACGCGCCGCGGCTCAACTGGCTCTGTGGAATCGACTCAATGAAAGCGCGCTCGCCCTTTCCGATGGGCCGCCAGAACTGGAGAATCTTGCGGCGTTCGTGAGGGGGGAAGGCCCAGATGATTCCTGCGGCCCTCTTGCGCAGGAAGTCGTTGGGCGATTATTCAATCCCGATTTCAAAGCCACACCGGACACTTGGAATGCAGCTCTGTTGCTGAGCAAAGCCCCGCGGACGGTCAATCCGATCCTCCTTCTGTCGTTGGCTTTGACCGACAAATTAGATCGAGCGAAGCAACTCCTTTCGGGCATGGTAGGGGGGGATCTCGCAGGCGTGCATGCAATTGGAATTGCGGTGCAGAACATCGTGAACGGGATGGTCTTCATGCGGCAGCTGTACAATGATCGTTCCATGCGGACGTCGCTGTCACCGGAAATGGCCGGCGGGCGATGCGTCTTCGCGCCTGATTCGGTCATTCGGCAGGCTATATCGAGCACCACTCAGAATGGGAGCGAGCTTGGAACAGGAACGGTCGTTATTCTCAAACTTCAGGCTGCTCAGGTGGAGACTCCGGACAACGATCTCGCATTCCTAAGTAAAACTTGGAGTCGTTGCCCAGCGGAGAGATGGGTTCCTGCGCTTTTGCAAGGAACATGGCGCAGGGCGTGCGGCAGTCAGAATGCGAGTGCGAGCCGTTAATGCCAATCCACGACTCCGTATCCTATGACACCTGTTCCGCAAATCTCGCGTAGGAGGTCCCGAATCTGGCCCATCGACTAGGTACGATCCTTCCCGAGCCTATTATGATTCCGACAAACGTCTCCATGCGAAGTGCCGGCTTCCAATTACCAACCCATCTGTCGCATCCATTCGAGGATGCATCAAAGTCATTTCCACGATCTGACCTTCTCAAAGGAGTCGGCAGAATAGCGGCGAGCCGTGCTGCCTATGGCTGGTTGATATTCCGCGCTGGGATTTAGTAGTAATAGTGACTCGCCGACCTTGCACCGTAAATTCCGGGCCCCACGCGACGACGTTGAGGTAAAGCTGAAGAATGCATTGCTTGCCGAGGACGAATTCGGCCGCCGGCACCAGTGTGAACTCCGCTCCCTTGCGGAGTATCGAGCGGCCCGCTCCGAAGAATAGGTTTTCCACTAGTTGCTTGGCGATGGTTGAAGCTCCGAATCTCCGGTCTTCGACCACCATCTAGATCGTCTTCGGCTGTGATTTGAATCTCGTGCCAATCAAATTCATGTTGCTGATAGAAACGTGCGTCTTCCGCAGCGATCACGGCGTGTTGTAGATCGGGCGAAATCCTGCTGAGTGGAATAAACCGATACCGTTCGTGGTAGGGCATTTCGTGAATCCAGGCCTGCACGCCACGCTGAATGTGCGCAGCTGTCGCCGGCGAGGCGATCCGCGCGCGGCAAGAAGGGTAAGCGCGGCAAGAGACCAGGGTAGGGCTACACCAATCACGAGACATCGACCAACCAATCGCAGGAGAGACTTTTGAGGTCGTGTCTTGGCTTGCACCTTTTGTTTGGCATTCACAACTCAGAATGTGCCAGGATCGGGACTGGCGCACAAGATTCGCAGTTGCACCGCATCGCTTCTGCAAGAGAAAATCCAAAGGGGTATTCGATTGTGACAAACACGCTGCGACTTAGGCCGGCTCTTTGCTTGCCGCTGGCCTTTACCGGCCTGGCAATCACGTTGCTGGCGCAAATCGATCAACGGCAAACCGCCGAATTGCTCGAGCAGCAAGGAAAACCGGCCGAGGCACATTCCGCATGGGAAGCGATCGCTAAAGAGCAACCCTCGAACCCCGAGCCATTTGCGCATTTGGGCCTCCTTGAGGCGCGCCAGGAGCACTACGACGAGGCGATCCGCTTCTACAGCAAGGCGATGGCGCTCCAGCCCACCATGCCGGGCCTGCGACTAAACCTTGGCCTTGCATTCTTCAAGAACGGCGACTACAAAGAGGCTATCCGGGAGTTTGAGCCTCTGCGCAAAGCGCATCCTGACGATCAGCGTCTCTCTGTGTTGATGGGAATGTCGCACTACGGCTTGGGCCAGTATCGAGTCGCCACTCCCTATTTGAAGCAGGCTGCTGATCATGATCCGCAAAACCTTTCGTTGCTTTCGACACTTGCTCATAGTTGCCTGTTATCGCAGCAGTACCAATGCGTCCTCGATTCGTTTCACAAGATCATTGCCCTCAATGCCGAGTCGGCCGAAGCCGACATGCTGGTAGGCGAAGCGCTTGACGAAATGCACGAAACGCCTGCGGCCACGCGAGAATTCCGAGCTGCGGTCGCGGCTAATCCTAAGGAACCGAATGTGCACTTTGGACTCGGCTACCTATTGTGGACGCAGTCGCAGTACGACGAGGCGGCCCAACAGTTTCAGGCTGAGATCGACAACGATCCCAATCATCTGCAGGCTATGCGCTATCTAGCCGACGCGCAGATTCGCATGAACCATATGGACCAGGCGCAACCTCTTCTGGAGAAGCTGATAAAGGTCTCCCCAGACAATTCGATGGAGCATCTGGACCTAGGAATTGTCTACACCGAGCAGGGTCGCAAAGAGGACGCTCTGACTGAATTCAAAGTCGCCGCCAAACTTTTACCCTCAGATGTGAATGTTCACTGGCGGATGGCGCGACTCTATCGTTCTCTCGGCAAGAACGCGGAAGCCAAGGTGGAATTCGATAAGGCAAACACGCTCAATAAAGCCGCGGATGAGCACCTGCTCCAGGTGATGTCCCGCCTTCCCGGGAAGGGTGCCGAAGCTCAGCCTAAGCAGGATCATCCAGCGAATAGATAACAACTCTCAACACTTTCGACACGCTCGGAACAATGACTTTTAAGAAGCAAAAGAACGGCCCGAACTTTCGCCCGGGCCGGTGATGCGGTGCGACTTCAAATCGAGCGGATCTAGAAGTTCAGCTTGGCGCCAATTTGAATCCGGCGTGGCACGTGGGCGCTGGTGACCTGACCGAAGTTGGTGTCGTTCACTGAAGAATCGACGGTATTGAAGTTCGTGTGATTGAAGGCATTGAAATATTCGCCGCGAAGCTGGAAGTGAACACGATCACCCAGGCTCAGGTTTTTGATCGACGCCAGGTCCCAGTTCTGCACGCCCGGTCCAAGTAATGTTCCAACGCGCTCGCTCCCAAAATGTCCCACCGCCGGCGTAAACGACGATGTCGAGAACCATTGCGTGAAGCTCTTGGTGTTGCGAACCGGCGACACAAGGTCGGGTCGCACGGAAATGTCGCCATCCTGCACCGTTCCGATCCCATTCGGACCATCAACAGTGAATGGATCAGAGGTCTGAGTTGCCGTGAAAGATGAGCCCGACACGAATGACGAGACACCTGACAGTTCCCAACCGCCGAGAATATGGCCTGTGAATCCACGCTGTTCGTGCATGAAAGGCAGCACGTAGATATAGTTGATTTCAAGGACTTGCGGAGTGTTGGTCGACGACGGACCGTAGTCTCGCTTGAAGTCGTAACTGTCAGTTGCGGAAGTTCCGCGATCGTTGGAGTTCGTGGTCATATCCTTCGACCACGTGTAGGCTGCGCCCAGTGTCAGGCCCTTTGTCGAGCGATGACTTAGAGACACCTGCAGCGAGTTGTAATTGTTGGTGAATAGTGGGGCGCGAGTGTGCATGTAACCGTACCCAAGGTACGGGCGAATCGCATTCACATCTGCGGTTGGGTTCGCCACTCTTGCTGAAACTGTCGGTTGATTCATGTCGAATTCGCCGAGCAGGTGCCGCGCTTCGTTACCTACGTATGCCAATTCCAAGGTCGTCGAAGGAATCAATTGGCGCTGTACTGAGAGGTTGTAGTTCGCGTAGTCCGGAACCTTGAACACCGGATTTCCCGTCACCGTCAAACCGTTCGGCCCATACGAAACAGCATTCGCACCGGAGGGGTTATCAAATGAAGTCGCGTTGACTGTAGTGGTCTGCAACAGCGGAGGATCGGAAAATGCGTTCTGCTCCCAGATGCCGTTCAGCAACCGGTCATAGAAGATGCCGAAACCGCCGCGGATCGACGTCATACCTCGGCCATCGGGATTGTAGGCAAAACCGACGCGAGGACCAAAGTTGGCGTTGTTGTTGGGGTTGATGTAGCTGCCGTACGGCGAACAGGTCACCTGTGGACTGATGGCCTGCGCCGCGGCGCACGCAGCCCCCTTGGGGAAGATGATTCCGTTGGTGTAGGTTGCCGGAATCTGCGACTGCCCGGCTACGAAGTTACCTGTGGTGGGGTCGATCACGGGAGCCTTGGCGGCACTATAGATCAACGGGCTGAAGTTGTTCAGCGTGTTCTTTACATCCGTCGGAGAAGGGAACCTGCTCCAGCGCACGCCGAGATTGAGGGTCAGCTTCCTGGCGATCTTCCAGTCGTCTTGAACGTAGGCTTCGCTGTTGATGTAATGAAGATCGGGAATAATATCGCGGCTCGCCTGCGAGTAGGTACGGACGTTGCCGAGCAGGAAATCTCCGAAAGTGTCGAAGCTGAAGGATGGTCCGCCCGACACCGCATTCTCGGTCTTCAACATCTGCTGGAATTGAAATCCAGTGCGCAGGGTGTGCTTCCCGCGAGTGATAGCCAGATTGTCAAAGTACGTCCGGTCAAGATTTCGTTCCTTCCAAGGAGACGAGCCGGGAGAGAAGCCTTGAAGGCCCGTGATTGTGATAGCCGGAACGCGCCCATAGGGATCCTTGTAGGCCCAGTTATTGGTCAAAGCGCTGTTGGCGGTCGCGGAGGTGGCAAACTGCCCGCTGTCGATGCTCGAATGATACGTACCCTGCGCCCACACAAATTCAACTTCGTTCACGATCGAGGGCGAGATGCTCCAGGTGAGATTGCCTACGACGTTCTTGCCGGGAGAATCGACGGCCGTGTTCACGAGGCCGGGATAATTGTTTCCAGCCCATAGGCCCATCGGTTGATTGACTGGCATATCATCGTTCATGCCACGCGCGTAGAAGTGTACTTTCTCGCTGAAGTAGTGGTCTACGCGAACAATATCCTCGTGAAGGTCGTTCTTGGCCGAATAAGAGAATTGGTAGTTGCCGCCGTTATTGGCGGGGTTTTTACTGTAAACGTCAGCAAGGTAGACCTGCGAATTCTTGCTGAAGCAACTTGGCGAAATAGTAGTGGTGTTGGCACTCGCACTGTAGGACAAGCAGGTCGCGGGTCCATTAGTGAAGTCGCCCGGGACCACTCCTGAAATTTCGGCGCTCGTGGCCGCCGGAAAGCTCGCATTGCCCGGCGTGGTAATCTTCCGCCACTCTTCGGACCAGAAAAAGAAGGTCTTGTTGCGCGCGGCGTTGTAGGCCTTAGGAATGAAGACTGGTCCGCCGATTGTGAAGCCATAGTCGTTGCGATGGTTTACTGAGGCCTTGTTGGGTAGTCCTGCGGCGATTTCACCCATCTTGTTGAAGTAGTCATTAGCATCGAGAGCAGTGTTTCGAACAAATTCGTAGACGTCACCGTGGAACTGGCTGGTGCCGCTCTTGGTGGCCACCAGAACCTGGCCGCCGCCGCTGCGCCCGTAACCCGCGTCATAGGTGCCGCGCTGCAGAGTGAACTCCTGGATAGCGTCGATGCTGGGCACATTGGTAATCGTGCCGTTGGAACCACTGTCGTTGATGTCAGCGCCGTCCACAGTCCAGTTATTTGCGGTAGTACGTGCACCGTTCACCGCCATTGCCGAGTTGCCGGCCGAGGCTTCATCACCCAATTCATTTACTACGCCCGGCTGCAAAGTAACCAGTTGTTCGAAGTTACGGCTGCTCAACTCGAGTTCTCTCACCTGCACACCTGAAATCGTGCCCGCTTGAGCGCTGCTTTCCGTATCTACAGAGACCGGGTTGTCCTCCACAAGTACGGTCTGGGCTTCGGATCCCGCTTTGAGAGGAATGTTCAACGTGTGCTTCTCCGCGACATTCAAGACGACCTGGTTGGCCCTGAATGTCTCAAAGCCGCTGGCCGTTACGTTCACTGAATATGTTCCGGCGGAGAGATTGGTGGCAGTGTAATTTCCTGTGGCATCCGACAGTACCACCCGCGAGGTTCCATTGACTCCGTTGAGGGTGATGGTGATGGTGGCGTGAGGAACCATTGCGCCAGTTGAGTCTGTCACTGTGCCGCTGAGAGTGGCAGCCAATTCCTGTGCGCTTGACGTCGCAGGGCTAAGGAGCACGATTGCCGCCAGTATCACTACCAGGCTGCGTGGGTGCTTGACCAATTGCCGCAGCGTGGCTGTCAGAACATGGCTAATACAGTGAAATGATCGCCGGTAGGGGAGGATCCGCGTGTTGTTATTCATTTGCGTTGTACCTTCCTGAGTTGAAATGGCTGGTCTCCAAAATGGGCTTTCGCGGAAGAATCCGAACGGTTGTAAATTCAACAAAAGCGAAGCGATCGAGGACGATGAGACCCCGCTCGCTTCTGGACACGTCGCCGAGAGGGACAACTCCAAGCTCTGAAGTCCAGACGGACTTCATTGGGACGTCCTTGCTTTCCGTAAAGGCCTCAGCTAGAAGCCCTTGGCTTGTTGACCGCCGCAAGGGAGTGGTCGCGTGGAATCATGGTGATTGGATCCAGACCGATTGCACAAACTCGATCCGTTTGTTACGTACAATAGGACCAATCTCGAAACTTTACAAGGACAAAATGAGCACTTGCAGCTAAAATGATCAAATTCAAGCTGTCGGAGTCGCGTCAGAGGTGTCAGACCTCGGAATATCGTGTCCATCTGTGCATCGCCAGATGCAACTTAATCGATCAGAATGGCGCACTCCCCTTACGCGCGGATGACGCGGATGCCCTGCCGTTCAAAGGGAGAGAGGGACTCCGGAGTCGCGCCGGTATTGGTGATGAGCACATGAATTTCACTCGACGGGCAGAGTAAAGCAGGCCCCACGTTCCCTAGTTTGCTTGAGTCGGCCACAACGATTACCTGCTTCGCCTGCTTCACCATCTTGCGGTAGACCAGGGCCTCATCGGTCTCGAGCGAAGTGGCCCCCTTTTCCGCATCCAGCCCAGTCACGCTCAGGAAGACCTTATCCATGTAAACGTTGTCCAGAAAGGTAAGGGCTGCGTGGCCTGTAAGAGAGAAAGACCAGGCCCAGGGAACCACGCCACCGGTCAAATAGGTTCGGATTCCGGGCTGATTGCACAGTTCCATGCCGATATTCAGCGCATTCGTAATGACCTGGATTTTCTCCCGGTGACGAAGACTTCGGCCGATGTATGTAGTGGTTGTCCCTGCGGTCAAGCCGATTGTTTCATTGGCTTGGATCAATTCCGCGGCCACAACTCCGATGCGACGCTTTTCCGCTGCATGACGCTGCTCTCGAGCCAAGAAGGAGCTATCGTAGCGGAACGGCTCGTATAGCAGCGGTTCAACCAGCGTTGCACCACCGTGAGTCCGGCGAATCAGCCCCCGGGTTTCCAGCCGCGCTAAATCGCGGCGGATACTTGGCGCCGATGAGCCGGCTTCAGCGAGTATTTCTTCGATGGTGGCGGCTCCGGAGCGCAGCAGGAACTTCATAATTTGCGAGGAGCGAGGGCTAAGCGTGTCCGACATGACGGACTGATTCTACACGGAATTGGTTGCAAGTATGCTTGTTATTCATCCATTTGCGGTCTCCATATGCCGACAAATGCCAGAATTATTTCTTATAATTGATCAAACCAAGGCCGTATGATCATCTTTACGACTCTAAATCCTCCGGAACAGAACTACCTTGAAGAAAGGGTCCTGATGGTTTCTGACGAAATGGGTAAGTCCGGCTCGGTATGCGGTGGCAGGTTCAAACTATTTCTGCCCGCTGTTATGTTCGGTCTCGTTACGACGGGATCAATGTTTGGGCAGCCGGCCGCCAGCAGTTCCGACGAGCCACTCAATTTGATGCCATTGCCCCGTTCCGCCGAAATGGGTTCCGGGCGTCTGATCATTGACAACCATTTCAAAGCAGCTCTTGAAGGAGACCACGACGTTCGTCTTGATGCTGCCTTGGACCGCATGATCGTGCGTCTCGACCGGCAATGTGGCGAGATCCGTCGCTCGCAGTATGCGGCCGGTGCTGATGGTGTGCCCAAATTGACACTGAAGGTCGCCGGCGCCGGCGGTACGGTGCAAGGTGTTGACGAGGATGAAAGTTACCAGTTGAAGGTGACATCGTCCCAAGCTACGCTGAGCGCTGCGACGGACGTAGGTGCCATGCACGGAATGGAGACTTTTCTGCAGCTGGTTACGGTCGCAGACGGCGCCTGCAGCCTGCCGGCCGTCTCGATCGATGACGCGCCGCGCTTTCGTTGGCGCGGGTTCATGATTGACGTCAGCCGCCATTTCGAACCCGTCAGCGTCATCGAGCGTACCATCGACGGAATGGCCGTGGCCAAACTCAACGTGTTTCATTGGCACTTGAGCGACGATCAGGGCTTCAGAGCTGAGAGCAAGAAGTTCCCTCGATTTACGGAGGCCGCTTCCGAAGGCCAGTTCTACACCCAGGACCAAATGCGCGGAGTGGTCGCCTACGCGCGTGCTCGCGGCATCCGGGTTGTTCCTGAGTTCGACATGCCCGGCCACACCACGAGTTGGCTCCTGGCATATCCGGAGTACGGCGCGGGTGAAGATATCAAGGAGCTTCCAAAAGTCTTTGGCATCCCCCAGGCGGAACTCGATCCGAGCAACGAAAAGACCTTTAAATTCCTCGATGCCTTCATCGGCGAAATGGCCGAAATCTTCCCAGATGTCTACTTCCATATTGGCGGAGACGAAACCAAGGGCGCAGGCTGGTTAGCCAATCCGCGCATCGCCGCTTTCATGCAAAAGAAAGGGTTCAAGACTCCGTCCGAACTGCAGGCCTACTTCAACCAGCGTCTGCTTCCGATCCTAACCAAGCACGGCAAAAAGATGGTGGGCTGGGATGAAATCCTCAACCCTGCGTTGCCCAAGGACATCATGATCCAGAGTTGGCGCGGAGAAGCATCGCTTTCCGACGGAGCCGCCCAAGGGTACTCCGGCATTCTTTCCGCTCCTTACTATCTCGACGCGCAAAAGACCTCCGAGATGATGTTCCTTGCGGACCCGGTCCCCGCCGACACCAGGCTGACATCCGACCAGCAAAAGCTAATCATCGGTGGAGAGATCTGTATGTGGTCTGAGCAGATTTACCCCGAAACCGTTGATTCGCGCATCTGGCCGCGCAGCCTGGCAATTGCCGAACGGTTCTGGTCGCCGCAGTCGGATCGCGATGTGCCCGATATGTACCGCCGCCTTAGATTGACTTCTCTGGAGTTGGAGGACGTCGGGCTCACCCACATCTCCGGTCCTGAAAAACTTCGGCGTAACCTGGCAGCTGTCCGCCACCCGGATGCGCTTGACACCTTGGCCGCCGCCGTGGAGCCGGTCAGTTTCCACGAGCGTTATCAGGGCCAGAAGACCGATGCCTACACATCCCTGGATCGCCTCGTCGATGCTGTTGTCGCCGATCCGCCGGCACGGCAAGAGATTTCGCGCCAGGTCGACGCCCTGCTCGATGCTTCTCGCCCCGACATGCGCATGGCGGCGGCGATGGAGTTGCGCATGCGCTTCGAGCGATGGCAGAAAGCGGCGCCTACATTGGAGGCTTGGTCGCACCGAACGCCGCGCTTGTCAGACGTTGAGATCCGCGCCCGTCAGCTTGGCGCGTTGGCCCAAGTTGGGCTCGAGTCCCTCGCATTTCTTCAAGCTCACTCCGCGGTTGCCGCAGGTTGGAAAGACACCCAGAGGGCGGTGATTGCTGACGCCGAGAAGCCGTCCGCGCTGGTTCGTTTTGTGTCACTTCCGGAGCTGCGAAAATTGGTTGACGCCGTGGCTGACGCTGCGCCCGCTGCGGCCCCATCCATCGCGACTCACTAGCACAAGGCCAATTGTCTTTGCTTCTGAAGGGCGGCGGTTGCCGCACATTCTCCAAGTCAAAGTGGGGCTAAATGCTTTCAATTATTCAATCGTACCGAGGGTCTTCGCGCCTTATACCCGCCGGCCTGAAGCCGCGGACCTGTTCCTGTCGACTCGAACAAGACGGTTTGCCAGGGAGCTGAAGGGCTTAAATCCCCGATATCGTCGTCCGCTCTAGAGCAATCCGCATCCCGGGCTTTGCTCGGGCTCGTGTAAATCTTTACGGGCGAGGTTGAGGAACAGCAGGTCGCTTGCGCCCTCGAATAGGAGGGAGATCCTGCATTGTCCCCATCGGGTACCCCGTGGTTTCCCGAACCACGAGATGTGTTTCAATCTTGTGTTCGCGATCCGGACCGGTGCCTTCGAGATGAGCTCGCAGGGCTGTGACTGCGGCACGCGCCAGATCAAGACGGGACATGTGGATGGATGTGAGTGGAGGAATCGTAACACGAGCCATGTGAATGTCGTCGAAGCCGATGACCGAAAGGTCATCTGGAACACGCAGTCCGGCGCGATACGCTTTGTGGAGCACGCCTATGGCGGTCATGTCGTTGGAGCACATGATTGCCGTGGGGACTCTCTCGCTGGCCAGAACCGTTTCCATGGCAGCTATGCCACCCTCCAGGGTGTGATCGCCCTGGACGAGCCACGAGGGGTCGGGCGGAATCCCGCATTCTCGCAGGGAATTGGTGAAGGCAAGGAGTCGGGATTGCGCAGAGTGCAGGCGCGCTGGCCCTGAGATAAAGCCGATCTTCCGATGCCCCAAAGCTGCCAGATGCTGTACTCCCTGTCGTATCCCATTGTGATAGTCCACCTTTAGCAGGCTAAACCCGGGTCGGTCAGGGCCCACATCTACTGTCACAATGGGAACATTGCGTTCGGCCAATTGATCGAGAAGCGGTTCTTCGATGCCGAAGGTCATAATTGCGACTCCCTCCGCCTTGCGCTCCAGCATGCGGCGGATGCAGAGAGACATGCGCTTGGGGTCGTAGTTGGTGGAACTAACCAGGATTTCGTACCCGCTCTCTACCGCAACGTCTTCGAATCCCTGGATCAATTCCGGGAAGAAAGGGTTAGTGATTTCAGATACGATGAGGCCCAGTAACCCGCTGCGGCCTGACACCAAACCCCGAGCCTGCGTATTCGGAAAGTAGTTGAGTTCTCGAATCGCCTCCCAAACGCGCTTCGCCATTTGCGCATTCACAGTGGGAACGTGATTGATGGTACGCGAAACCGTGGCGATCGACACTTGAGCCCGTTTCGCCACAACGCTGATATCCATCCGCACGGGCTTCTTTGCCGAACCGGGCCTCTTTTTCAGTCTTTTTGAAGACATATTGCGATCCTGAATGTTGTTTGAAACTTCGCGGATACGAGCAGATCTCTTGCCGGTATTTGCAATTGCTTTCTCTTCTTGGTGATGGATGTATTATGCGCAGTTTGTGTCCAATCCATCAAGCTCGCTCAGAGCGTGTCAGCGGTACGTGCCGGGAAAATGGCTCGCTGCCAAAGATCACTTGCAACGGTTTCAACTAGCTACGGAAGAGCCTCCTTAACGGTTTTGCGAATCCTCCAGGCACATTTTAAGCACATTCGGAAATCCTTTTCTCACTCTCCTGAACTGGATACTCCGAGCGAATACTATTGTCAACGCAAAACCCCTCCATAAAATATCATCGTGCGCATCGATAGGGTTGGGGCCAGTTTGGCGATGGTTGCGTATGATTGTGGAGCATCTCCGGAGCCATGATGGCTCGCCTCCAGATGTTCGCAGTAGAGAGGACCGGGCCCTCCCAATCGGAGTCGGATAAGTAAACGTTTTTCCGTTGCGACGGCCTTCGTGGCGAGGTTATCATTGCGAGCCATGAGAATGCGATTGTTACACTTCCTCGTCCCAGCCTGCGCCTTCTCGGCGTCAATTCTCATCGGCCAACAACCTCAGCACACCGTGCAGGTAGATCATCCCACTGCAAAAGTGAGTCCAATGTTGTACGGGCTCTGGGCCAGCGACTCTCATCACTCTGAGGGGCACGTCGCCTAGCGCAACCAACTCGATCAGCGACCCCGGGCGCGATTAAGCCTGTCGAGCGTAGCCTGCCGATAAAGGAGCCAAAGTTCAAGTACAGCTTCGAGCCATAATCGGTGAATGTGATCGACCTTAGTTATTAGGCGACGAGCCAGGATCGGGGGGCAACGGTTCGGCTGCGTTCTCAGTCGGCTTTCCCCTGTCCTGAGCGGCCTTGAGCTTGCGCGCAATGGTCTCGTTCTCGGCTTTGTGCAGATCTCTGGTCTTTTGGAATTCGACGTTAGCGTGAGTCCTGTCTCCGGTCGCTTGATAGATTCGGGCAAGCCGCCAGTGAGGACTCGGGTCCCCTGGCATGAGGAGTGCAGCCTTTTTCAACTCGCGGGTCGCGTCCTGGACTTCGCCGTGACTCGCATAGAGGATACCGAGATCAAGGTGTGCTCTACCGATTTTTGGATCGATCTGAAGCGCTTTCTTGATCAAAGGAATGGCCTCGGCAGCCCGGTTCGTCTGCATGTCAGAGTCGGCCAGAAAGGCGAGTGCCTGAGCGTTGTCCGGTACGTTGTCAAGCTCATCGTGAAACTGTTCAGCAGCTTCTTCAAACTGATTCTGGGTCCACAGCAAGTATCCAAGTCCGAAGTGGACGTTCGGCTCTCTCGGGTCTGCTTTTACCGCCGCACGGAACTGCTCGATCGCGCCTCCGGAGTTGTGCATCTCATCCATGGCTTCGCCGGCGAGCATGTCGGCTTCGGCCGACTCAGCATTCAGCGCCAGGATCTCGTGGTATGTGTCCAGAACGCATTGAAACTGCCGAGATGAAAGACAACTGTGGGCGAGAACGAGCCGGAATTGCAGATTCTGTGGATCATCAATCGCGGCGGATTTCAGGTAGGGCACGGCCGTGGAGTAGTTTCCCACTCCGTAGTAAGCAAGTCCGAGCAGCGCTGTGATCCGGCGCGCTTCAGGCGAATCCTTGGCAAGGCCCGTTCGTAAAGGGCTGAATACCTGGATCGCTTGCTTCAGCTCGCCGCCCTTGAAGAGCGCGAGGCCAAGATTCAATCGCAGTCCCGGCATCTGAGGACTCAATGCAAGCGCACGACGGTACAGCGGAACCGCATTCTTGTAGCGCTCCTGCCGAGCCTCAAGCAGGCCAAGGTGCGCATACGCCTCTCCATCCGATGGGCGAGCCTTCAACACTGCTCGCCAGGCAGTTTCCGACTCCGCATTCTTACCCTGCTGCTCTAGCTCGAAGGCAAGGTCGCGATCGTTGTTCCCAATTGCTGACTGCGAAGGACAGGTTAACGCTGCCAGACCGAGCATGAGCGCTACAGCAAGCCTCACGTTGCCGATACGCTTCACGGAGCCTCCTCGTGCATTCTTACGCGCGGGGGATTCGAATCGCAAGGCACCGCTGGTCCGCCGAGAAACGAGCGGCGCGGCAGTGAGCATTGCCGCGCCGCAAAGAGATGTCTATGAGCTAGAACTTGAATTGTCCTCCTAACTGCAGAGTTCGAGGACCGTAGTCACTTGTGACAGCTCCGAAATTCCCGTCGTGGTTGTTGGTATCGATTCCTTGCGGATCGACGTGGTTAAAGGTGTTGTATGACTCGAATCGCAGTTCGATTCTGGGTCCTGATTCGTGGGAGCCGAGAGGGATAGTTTTGAACAAGGAGAGATTCCAGTTGAAGATACCCGGTCCCACGGCCGAGTCTTTGCCTGCATTGCCGAAGCCCTGGTTGGGGCCACCATTCCAGGGAGCGACCGGATCGGCGTACGAACTGGTGCTGAACCATTGGCTGAAGGTCTTGGGATAGCTCACCTTCGCCACTAAGTTAGGACGATTGGTGCCTGCGGTCAGGCCCAACGTGTCGGAGCCGGTGTAATGAACGAAAAGGGGATTACCCGATTCCGCCGTCGTGATGCCGGAAATGGACCAGCCGCCCAGGATTTCACGCGCCGCGAGGTTGGAACCGCTCTTGAAGAATGGGAGGACGTAGATGTAGCTCACATTCAGGATGTGCCGACGGTCGAAGCCGGTGTCGGATCCTCGATCATACCCTGCGTTGAACGGGTTCGAAAGGCCTCCCAGGTCGTTGGATATCACAGAAATGTTGTGAGACCACGTGTAGGCCACCTGGGTTGTAATGCCGTGCCGATTCTCGACACGCACGCCAGCCTGAAGAGAGTGGTAGTTGAAGTTTGTCTCGTTTTCTTCCTGGTTGATGCTGGCGAACCCTGGAAAGATTCGATAGCGGTTCGCATTGACGGTGCCGTTGGCAACTCCCTGCCGGTGAGTGATGTCTCCCAGGGGCAGGGTGTTGACTTGCCGGTCATCATTCTGATCCCAGCCAGCCGAACCAACGTATTGCAAAACCGCGACAATTGAGGGTGCAACCTCCCGTTGGAGGCCGAAGCTCCAGTCCGCCGTTCCGGGAGGCGGATAGTCGAACTTGATGTTTGTGAGACTGGAGGGGAAGCTATTCTTTGTAGTTTGCCCAGTCAACGCGCTGGTATTCGGATTGGAGAAGTACACGTTGTTGGCGGATGGAATGTAGGCAAATGGTGGATTCAGCGCGGCATTATAGACGTCGTTTCCCTGGACGCGCTCAAAGAACATTCCGTAACCGCCCCGCAAAACGGTCTTCCCATTGCCATAGAGATCCAGGGCAAATCCGACCCGGGGTTCCCAAGTGTCATACCGGTTTTGTACATTTCCGCGTGGAAAGCCATTCACACCTGCTTC
This sequence comes from uncultured Acidobacteriota bacterium, assembly GCA_963744185.1. Taxonomy (GTDB): domain Bacteria; phylum Acidobacteriota; class Terriglobia; order Terriglobales; family Acidobacteriaceae; genus Telmatobacter. Next base: position 442,519 of record CAVUSR010000012.1, read on the forward strand.
CCTTATTCCGTTGAGATAGAACTGCTCACTCCCGGTTTGGCTGAAGGTCGAGAGCGACGATGGGGTGAGCGTGCCATCCGCCTGTACGGGATTGCCGAGCGTTGGGTCGTAATCGGCCTCGACGAAGTTCGCGAACTTGTTGTATCGCTCGAATGCGTGGGGCAACCCGTCAAAGCGCAAACCGAGGTTGAGGGTCAAGCGGGGAGTGAGATGCCAATTGTCGTTGCCGTAGAACCCGTAGTTATTGTTGACCCAGTGCTTGCCCGCCAGGTACTCCAACTGATCGTAATAGGACGCGTCGCCGAGCAGAAAATTGACATACGAATCCCCTGAGAAGGTACTCGAGTTGAACTGCACGACTCCGTTGGTGTTGTGTTGCAGTTGCTGGTTTTTGTAGTCATGCAGCCAGCTGAAACCGAATTTGAATTGGTGATGCCCCTTCGTCCAGGAAATATCATCCCTGTACTCAAATCCCTCGTAACCGTTCTTCCAGGGATAGTAGCTCGGGCTCCAGGTTACGTTCAGAGGGGAGCCTTGCAACTGGACTTCGGGCATGCGACTCATGAGGTTGTTTGCAAGCGGAAAGAAGCTGGTTGCGTTCCAACCGCTAGGCTGCTGGAACTGACCGCCTCCCGGCCCAGGAACCGGGGTGAGTGTGATCTTGTTGCCACTGTAAAGGAATGCCGTCTCGTTCAGCAGGTTCGGCGTGTAGGTCTGTGTCAGCCTTATCACTGCCGAATACGATGGGTTGTTCATAGCGGTGCCGACCGTTGGGTATGTACTGTCGCCCCAAAGTGGCGGAAAGTAATTCTGGGCCAGCGTGTCGTGCAGGTAGTGACCCATCAGCTGATATTTGCTGTTGAACGTATGGTCGATTCGGACGATATCCTCGCGAACATTGGTCGGCTGAGGAATGGACGCGATGTACTGCGTGCCATTGTTGAAGTTTGGCTTTGGGAAAGTCCCCGCATTAATTTCGAGGACAGCATTCTGGTCGATTAAGTTAGCAGGAATCACATTGTTGGGAAATGGCCGACCGGCCGTGAGACCATCTGCCGCGTAGAGTGCCAGCTTCGCCGGATCGCTTGTAACCGGAACGATGGGCGCTACACCCTTGGGGGGCGTGTAAGCCAAACTCTGTCCAGCAGTCGGAAAGTTGTTCGCCAGAATCGCGTTTTGCACGGATGGCGCACTCCCTTGGATCAACCGGCGCCACTCTTCGTTCCAGAAGAAGAAAGTGCGGTTACGGTTCGCGTTATAGACGTGGGGAATCCAGAGAGGGCCCCCGATGTTTCCGCCCGGTTCGTTCAGCTGGAACTTTGACCGCGGCTTGCCGCCTGCCTTCGTGAAATAGTCGTTTGCGTTATAGTCGGTATTGCGGTTGAATTCGTAAAGTTCCCCATGGTAGTGACGCTCGCCGGACTTAATGACCATGAGAATGGTGCCGCCGGATCCGATGCCATAGTCGGGACTGTAATTGCTGTCCAACGTCTGGAATTCGGCGATGGCATTCTGTGAGGGCAGGTTCATGAAGCAGCCGCCACAGCCGCGATCGTTTTGCTCGCCACCGTCGATCATGTAGATGTTGTGCGTGGTGCGGGTGCCGTTGAAACTGATCCCGTTGGCAGAGGTCAACGCATTCACACCGCCGAACGGAGGCAGATTGTTTGAAACTCCGAGGCCCAAAGCGGCGAGGGAAGTGATGTTGCGACCGTTCGTGGCAAGCTGCTCAACCTGTTGCCCACTGATCAGATTGCTGACTTCGCTTGTCTCCGTCTGAACCTGAAGGGCGTCCGCGGCCACGGTCACTGTCTGGGTCTGGTTGCCGACCGCCAAGGCGACATTCTCTTCAAGGGTCTGGGCGACGTTCACTACGATGCCTGTCTTGCTGTACTTTTGGAATCCCTGAGCGTCGACGTTCAACGTGTAGGTTCCGACTCCAACATTGGCAAAGCGATAGGCGCCTGCGGTGTTGCTTGTAACTTTCCTCGTCTGATTTGTGGCGGGATTAGTGAGTGACACCTCGGCATTTGGAACCACCGCGCCGGAGCTATCGGACACGGTCCCAGTGATGGTGGCGTTGTCCTGGCACCATGCCCGAGGGACAAAGACGAAGAGCAGAGCGACAAGAGCACACCAGAGCGTTAAAGCTTGACGTGGCTGTCCGCGGTGCACGGTCCTGGCAGATGCCGCGGGACTGACGACAAGGGGGAATGCCTGAATTCCGTATCGATTCATTTCCGCCTCCTGAGAAAACGCTTACTTACTGGTTGTGAAACCAGCGATTGCTGTTGGATTCGCGCACTGATAACTCTGTACCAAATTCGGAGCCTACGCTCCGACTCTGAATCGAGAGACCGAAATTGATTGAAAAAGACGAGTCAAATATTCACAATCAAGTTCCCGGCCTCTTGAGAACCCAAGTCGATTCGGGGTTGTTCCCAACCACCAGATTCCGTGCGGAAAGCCAAAAGAATGAATTAGTTGAGCCAACGATGCCACTGCCGGAGAAAAGGGGAAAAGGCTGTTCTCTTTGCCACTCAATTACTCAACCTGACGCTGTTCCAAAAGCGGTCGCGTCATCCGACCGTCACCCTGGCCGACCGCCATAGTGATTTTCTTTTCGGACCCAGTCGCTTTTCAAGTCGGTGCAAGCCGAACCTGAAATCTCGATTAGCGGAGAATTCTCAACCTCGCCGCGTAAATTTGTCAATCTTTGAAAATAGGAGTTATCTCGCAGTGGCAATACCGTGCGCCTGCGGCTGGAAAATCACTTTACTAAACTTGACCGGTCTCTCGCCGCTCCTTCTCCAAAGCGGCTTCGGTGTTCTGGTCCAAGAAATCGGTTTCTGAAGGTAGGGAGGTGTCAGGATTTCGGTCTGACCGCAACAGTGACTTTTCTTCTTGTCTCCGCCGCCTTGACCGAAATCACCCCCGCACCCTGGCGCACAACGTAATACCGATCGGCAAGCAGATTTGTCACCGGTTCTGCCTCGCCATCGGGCCAGAGCACTTCTGCTTTCTCGATCCTGGTGTTGGCTCCAAGACCGAAGTGAATCCGAAGATCATGCTGCGACAAGTAGCTGCCACCGCTTGCAACCTCGCCAAGCTGGATCAGCTTGCCGGACGTAAGACGTATCCGGGCATTGAGGGCAAGGCGGTCGCATTTCACGCCTTCGAGCTGAAAGCTGATCCAGTGATTCTCCGATCCGCCTTCCGGTTGCAGGATCATCGGCAAGCCAACCAGGTTCTCTACTACCGCCTCAAGTCGACCATCATTGAACAGATCGCCGATTGCCAATCCCCGGCTGACTTGAGGGATCCGAATGGCCGCACCCGCACTCTTACTGACGTCTTTGAATGTTCCGTCGTGCTGGTTTTGCAGCAGAACCTTGGGTTCTCTGTAACGGGGACCTGCCGGTACGGTGTCCACCTGAGGATATACATGCCCGTTGACGATGAAGATGTCAGGCCATCCAGTGTTGGCAAAATCGACAAATGCATCGCCCCATCCGACAAGGCCGCGGGTCCCTTTTGCCACGCCTGAGGACATGGAAGCGTCGATAAAATTGAGGCCACCGTCATTGCGGTAGAGAGCCGCGTACTCATTGTCGAAGTGGGAGATTAGAATCGACATCCGGCCGGTATGGAGATAGTCGCCCCAGGCGACTCCCATATTGGCTTGAGCCATACCATTCTCGTTGTAGGCAATGCCCGACGTGAACCCTTCGTCGGTAAACCTTCCCGCCCCATCGCCCTTATAGAGATAGTTCGGCTGTCCATCGTTTGTAACCAGGAGATCCAGCTTGCCATTGTTCTCGAGGTCCAGCCACACGGATGTCAAGCCGTAACGTCGATCGTTGTCGCTGACTCCGGATTTTGTCGACACGTCGGTGAAGGTCCCGTTCTTGTTGTTGTGATACAGACGGTCCGGCGATCCTTTCATCCCGCGGGGACCACACTGGACATCGATTCCGACGTACTTGCAAGTGTCCTTTGATCCGAATGCAGCCATGTCGTGCAGATCGAACTCGACGTAGTGCGCGACAAACAGGTCCACCCATCCGTCGCCGTCATAATCTCCAAAGGCCGCGCCAGTCGCCCAGAACGTGTCTCCCGCGAGCCCGGCGTCCTTGGTGACATCGGTAAAGGTATTGTCGCCGTTGTTCTTGTACAAGACGACACCGCGGAAGCATGTAACCAGCAGGTCAGGCCAGCCGTCGTTGTTATAGTCACCGACGACCGCGCCCTGCGCCGAACAGGGATATCCCACTCCTGCTTTGTCGGTTACGTCGGTGAAGGTGCCATCATGGTTATTGTGATAGAGCGCGCTTCGAGCCTGTTTGCCATCCAGCGCCATTGCCACGCTCTGTGCATTGGTGAAGAAGATGTCTGGCCACCCGTCGCGATCATAGTCAATGAGTGCCACGCCGCCGCTCATCGACTCCACAATGTACTTTTGCTCCGGGCTGGACAAATGCTCGAAAGTGATCCCGGTGGAACCGGTAATGTCGACCAGTTCTCGATAGGATGAAGCGCCAATGTCTTGAGGGGCGGTCTTATCAACGACTGCTGGAGACTGGCCGCTCGCTATAGCCCAACCAAGAAAAGCCGAAGCGAGGCACCACGATGCCCTATGAAGACGCGAAACTCTTGGACTGTGGCAAGTCATAGGTGGAAACTCATTCTCACTTTACAACCGTTCGTCGGCGGTTTAGGCTTTTCTCCTAGCAAACGTTTTCTGGCCTCTCGAATCGCGTCTGGCCCTTTGCGTTGGCGGTAGGTTTGGAGTGTTTTGAGCGATGAGACAGAAACGATCATTAAGTCTTTTGAAAACGCTGGGTGCACATTCCACGACTCATGAGACCCATCCCGAGCCAAGCCGGCGAGAATTCCTGGCCGGGCTCGGAGGCGCAACACTTCTGACCGCCCTATCGGGAACAGAGGCGATTGCGCGGCCCCCCGAAGAAGCTTTGAACGTCGCCCGCGTTGCTGTTCCGACCAGCCAGACGATTAGGAGCGAGAACAAGATCTCGGCGCTGAACGATGGTTTCACACCCGTAGACTCCTTCGACCGTACACACTCGATCTATACCTTGTGGTCCGAGCGATCAGATGCCAGCCGCGTGAGCTGGGTGCAGTACGAGTGGAGCGAGCCGATTAACGTGAACCGAGTGGATATCTACTGGGCCCTGGATCGGCCACGGCCGGGCGCCTTGCCAGGCAGCGCTTGGCCGCGAACCGAACCGCCCGAGAGTTACCGGATTCTTTATTGGAACGGACGCGAATTCGCCCCGGTTGCCCAACCCGAGGGGCTCGGCTTGGCTTTGGACACGTTCAATGCGACAACGTTTGAACCGGTCAAGACCAATAAACTGCGACTCGAAGTCATTCCAAAGCGCGGTCGGCCCGCCGGAATCATTGAGTGGAAAGTCTTCAATTACGGGCCTGCTCCGTCCCTTCCGCCAGTGATCGATGCTGGAGTAGACCGCTCCGTAGTAAGCGACGGCCGGACTTATCTTTCAGGCAAGGTGACCTGGCTGGAGGATTCGAGCCGAAACAGGGCTCGGTGGCTGAAGTCGGCCGGACCGGGCGCGGTTGCATTCGCTGATGTCGCTTCGCCAGTGACCACCGCAACGTTCTCTCAGCCCGGCGAATACGTGCTGACGCTCGAGGCTTCTGGCAGCAAAGACAGGTCCCAGGCGATCGGTGTGCACGTCGAACCGGCGCCACCCGCCGACCGTCTAAACGTGGTTTATACGCGAAAGTATTCTATCGACGGCCAACTCTGGAAGCAGCGGGCCAAGGTCCTCATCGTGAAGTGGATTCCCCATTGTATCGCCATGTGCGAGCGGACCGATATCCCGGCGATGCGTGGGGACGGCGGCATCGATAATTTCATCGAGGCAGGCAAGGCGAACCGCGGCGAACCGCATGGAGCTCACAAGGGTTATGTTTTCTCGAACGCGTGGGTGCACCAGACGGTTGAGTCCATGTGTATCGCCCTCATGGTAGATCCACAGGAAGATGATGAAATCCTTCAGGCGCAGGGACTGATGCGCGCGACCTTGGAGCGGTGGATACCGATCATTCTTGCTGCTCAGATGGCTGATGGGTATCTGCAAACCGCGTATATATTAGCCGACCGGAAAACCTGGCCGGAGCGCTGGTCGCCGGATCATCGAGGCAACCACGAAGGTTACGTCTCAGGCTACTTTATCGAGTCGGCGATCAATCACTATACTCTCACCGACGGAAACGATCTTCGCCTGTACAACGCCGCTAAAAAGCTGGCGGACTGCTGGGTTGCAAACATCGGCCCCGGCAAAAAAGATTGGTTTGACGGGCACCAGGAGATGGAGCAGGCTCTGGTGCGTTTCGGCCGTTTTGTCAACGACCAGGAAGGGAATCATCGCGGAGACCCGTATATCGCCCTGGCAAAATTCCTCCTCGACTCACGCCGAGGCGGAGCTGAGTACGACCAAAGCCACCTGCCTCCGGGGCAGCAATATGAAGCTGTAGGCCATGCCGTCCGCGCAACGTATTTCTATTCAGGCATGGCGGACGTCGCCGCCGAAACTCAGGACCGCGACTACCAAAGCGCTGTGATTTCGCTCTGGGACAACATGGTCAACAAGAAGTATTACCTGACCGGCGGCATCGGAAGCGGAGAGACGTCGGAGGGTTTCGGACCCAACTACTCGCTTCGCAATGAGGCGTATTGCGAAACATGCTCGAGCTGTGGCCTGGTGTTCTTTCAATACAAGCTTAACCTCGCCTATCACGATGCGAAGTACGCTGATTTGTACGAGGAGACGATGTACAACGCTCTGCTCGGAGGGCTTGCGCTCGACGGAGAAAGCTATTGCTATACCAATCCACTCGTGAACACCGAGCGCGCCAAATGGCACGTCTGCCCGTGCTGCGTTGGCAACGTCGCACGCACCCTGCTCATGATTCCCACCTGGTCCTACGTCAAGGGTAAAGATGGGCTTTACGTCAACATGTTCGTCGGAAGCCGCATTCAAGTTGGACAAGTTGCAGGCACGAATGTCGAAGTCGTCCAGAAGACGGAATATCCCTGGAAAGGATTGATTTCAATCGTGGTGAACCCGGAAGAGGCTAAAACATTTTCGGTCTACGTGAGAATTCCGGATCGAACCACTAGCAAGCTCTACAGAGAGTCGCCCTCCATCGGCGGCGTGAAGCGGTTTGCTGTCAACGGAGAAGAGCAGACGCCAACAATTCGAAAAGGATACGCAGTGGTCACGCGCGAATGGAAGTCCGGCGACCGCATCGAACTGGAATTGCCGATGGAACCACAGCGCGTAACAGCAGACAGTCGGATTCAAGCAGACCTGGGCACAGTAGCACTAAAATTCGGCCCACTCGTTTACAACGTCGAAACCGCGGACAACGAAGGAATTGACCGCAAAATCGGTGATGCGCCGCTCAAGACCGAATGGCGTCCTGACCTGCTGGGGGGCGTATTGGTGATCTCGGGCAAATGGCAGGATGGCTCGCCGATGCTGGCGGTCCCCAACTTTGCGCGAGCAAATCGAGTCGGACCTCCCAGCGAATATCCGGGAGAAGCGGAAAGCGATCGTGCGGCCGTACCGAAACCGATCATGTCCAAGGTTTGGATCTAGGTGCGAATGGAAACCTCGAAGTGTGGGACGCGCACACCCTAGTTGGGGTTGGCACCGTCCTCAACCAGCTTGTATCGGTACTGCTCCCGTTCTTCTTTCGTTGCGAGTTGACGGAGAGCCGCGAGCCGTTTCAACAGCTCCGGAAGTTCGCTTCGCCGATCAGTCTTCCGGAGAGCCTGAATCAGGTGGTACACGGCTGTCTGATCCTTCGGATCAAGCTCGAGCGTCTTCCTGCATTGTTCGGCTGCTTCTGCAAATTGCCCGTTCTGGAGATAGAGTTTCGCCAAAACGCCGCGAGCCGGGCTCAGTGTCGGACGGAGCCGAACCGCGTTTTTCGCGGAACGCAACGCCGCTTGGAATTTAGCACTGCCGGGAGCAGGGCCTTCTTGCGCGAGAATATCCGCTCTGAGATAGAGCAGGATTGCATCTTCAGGCCGCCTTGCCAACTTTTCTTCCACGCCAGCCAGTGCGCGCTCGAGATCATTCTGCTGAACCGCAGCAAGCCCCTGTGCGGCCACACTCAAGGATTGGCTCGGGTCGAGATCGTAAGCCTTGTCGAAGTCCGCTTGCGCCTTTTCGTATTCCCCCAACTGCACGTAGAGCACGCCGCGAGCAAAATAGAGGGGGGCTGCTTCAGGTTGCAGCTCGATGCCATCGTTCGCTGCGTTGATCCCGATCTGAAACGACTGATGCGTCGCGGAGAGGGCGGCAAAATCTACATAGAGTCTGACGTTTTGCGGGTTCTGCAATATTGCCTGGCGCAGTGCCTCAACCGCCTTCTCGGTGTCGCGGTTGTCTTCGAAAGCCGCAGACGCAAGTTCCAGGGTTCCGGCGTCAGGCGTTTCCCGCAATAGCGGATCGAGCGTCGCAATCGCTTGGTCGGGTTGATGAGCCATCAACTGAACTGACGCCACCACCTGACGCTCGCGCCGGTCCTCGGGTTTGAGAGCCAGGGACTTCCCGAATACTTCCACAGCTTTATCGAACTGCCTTTCCTTTACCAGACACGTTCCATAGGCATCCAGAGCAGGAGCGCGCGATTCAAACAATGAGGCGGCTTTGTTGAAGTGAACTACGGCGGCGCCACAATTGCCCTGCTGATACTCAAGTAATGCGAGCATCCCATGGCTTGTCTGGTCGTTCGGCCTGAGCAGCAGGAAGTGTTCGATGAGGGGAATGGCGGCGGCATCGCCTTCATCGTATTCAATCTGCGCAGCCCCCTGTAGAGCCGGAATGCTGTTCGGATCGAACTTGAGGGCTTGCCGAAACGAACTGAGCGCTTCCTTGTTTTTCCCAACCCCATGGAACGCAACACCTTGCATGGTCCAAAACTCAGGGTTAGCTGGGGATTTCACCAATGCCCTGTGAAGCATGTCCAAGGCTGTATCGTACTGTTCCCCGCGGAGGGCCAGCGCGATTTGAGAAGTTGGATCCTGGTCCGTCTGCCCAATAGCCACCGAGAACAGTAACTGGGTCACCAAAAGACAGGCCGATGCTCTCAAGGCGCAGGTTCTCATTTGAGTCATACCGAATTGCGATGGAGAGTCGCGCAAGGCCGTATTTCGGAACACCATCACGAGACAGCGGTCAATGAAATTGTAAGCGAGAATCTCTTTGCTACTCGCGCCGGACGCAAAAACGACCGCAACTGGCACGCTGTCACAGCGCACCAGTTGTCAGATAGCTGTACTCGGGGAAGAGATCAGAAAGATATCCTTCCCCCCAGTTGCCAAAACCTCGGTTCGTGCGAAGCGGTCGCGGCGCCGAAGCTCCCGTCCGGAAAGTTTGTATCCACGTTCGCATAGTTCGCGCGATTGAACAGATTGTAGAACTCGAAGCGGATCTGAAAGTTCACATGTTCCGTGATCGGCGTGTCTTTGTAGAGGTTAGTATTCGTCTCAAAGAAATTCGGCCCTCGGAACAGCATCGGCTTTTCATTCCCCTCCTGCCCAAAAGTCGGGACAGCAAAATTGGATTTCGGAATCGCTCCCGTCAACCAATCCTTGTTGTTGGTCGATTCGTGATAACTCACAGCATCCGGGTAGTCGAGGTTATTGCCATCCGCGTTGTAGTCGCCGCTCCCAGGAGCGTATCCGACTGCGGGATTGGCCATCGACGGGCAGGGCGGAGCGCTGGCCGATGTGTTCTGGCATACCGGGATGTAAGAGTTGGTGTTCTGGGCCGTCAATGGATACCCCGACTGAAAGATGGTTGTGCCGCTAAGACCCCAACCCCCGGTTATGGAACCAATGGCTCCCTTGCCATCGTTTAGTCCTTTCAGCGAGTAGTTGAAGCTGAGAGAGAAGCGATTCGGTACGTCAAAGATTGATGGGCCGTAATACTGAGATGGATTGTCAGGCGTTGGATATGCCAAGCCGTCGTCCTTAGCGCTTGAACGACTATACGAGGCATCAACAAAGCCGCGCGAGACTCGTCCTTTCAAATCAAAGAAGACACCATTGTAGTTTCCGTAACGATCGTTGTCGGCGTATAGGATCGATCCAAAGCTTTGGTTGAGCCTGGTGGGAACGATGCTCTCGTGTGTAATCAGGTCGCCCGAAACCACGTTAACGTTTACGCCATAGGAGACATTCCCGATGGAGTTACCATTGCCAACAATATCGTAGGAATGGGAGCCGTTATATCCGACAGTGGCGGCGAATATCCTGCTGATCTTCCGCTCCACACTCAAAGACCAGATATCCGCTTTCGGCGATTTCAGAAGGGGATTGATGCCCCCTATCGAGAAGTTGGCGCCAACAACTCCTCCCTGCGAGTTGAGCCCACCCGGGAAGCTCGGGAATGTAAATCCGAACGGCGGCTTCGTCGTGGTCCCCAGCCCGAAGATGGGAGGACTTGCGGTTCCTGCGAAGAAGACAGGAAGTACCAACCCAGGAGGACTCCCACGAAACTCCTCTTGCACATTTGCCGAGGTTAACCAGTTATCGTAAATGCCAAATCCGCCGCGTATGGCCCACTCTCCCTTGCTGGTCGGATCCCAGGCGAGGCCAACTCGCGGACTCCACAGATTATCTACCGCGTGAAGGAGCGCATTGTGAGTCGCTTTTGCGTATCCGTTGGCGACCTGCTGGGCTGTTGTGGTGCCCGTACCCAGATAGAAATTGCCGAAGACGGTTGACGCGTTTTTCGACCAGGGGTTTCCGCTGTCGTCATAACGCAAGCCCACCGTAAGGGTGAGGTTCTTTCTGGCCTTCCAGGTGTCCTCCACAAACGCCCCAAACGTCCTGGCGGCCGCGTCCCAGTTCCACAACTGCTGCGTTCCGGTTGCAGGGTTGTACATGACCCCGTTCTCATTGGTGGGGGAGTCCTCAGCGAGCTTCAAGAGGTTATCAAAGGCAAACTTCGGCTGCGACCAGGGCCCCTGAAAAGGTTCGACGTCATCTCCGTACCAGCCTTCGTATCCGAATCGAAGAGTATGCGTACCACGCACGTGTGTCAGCACATCGCGCCAATGATAGTTGTGTTGAATGAAATCGCCTTGGGCGAACCCCACACCATACGCTTGACCACCGTCCGCATTGATTCCATTCACTGAGATGGAGGGCACCGTGTAGTCTTTCGCACCGCTTCCCTGATCACCTTCAACCCTGCTCTGTCCCGCCGTAACTTCATTGAGAGTGTTTGCAGAGAAGGTATGTGTCCACGATGCCTGCCCGGCAATCTGCCAGGTGTTGTTCAAAGCCGAGAACTGCGGCATCGGTGAGGCTGCACCAGTTTGTAGCAGAGTCCGGAACAGGCTCACATAAATCCGCTCCTTCTTGAATCCCTGATCGATGCGTGCGAAGTATTGTGTTCCATTGCGGATCTGCGTGGCCCCGAAAGAACCCTGATCGATCATCGAAAGGTTGCACGGCACGCCGTTCTGCCCAACTCCTGTGCCACATGCAGTGCCAAACACATCAGCGGCCGTCTGCTGAACTGTGACCGCCCCCACTCCCGTGGGCAGATAGGTGCTAAGGACATGCGTACCCACAGTGTTTGGATAATTTGCCGTTGCATAGGCGATGAACTGAGGATCGGCGAAAGTCACCGAGCCACCGGCGCTCGCGGAAGAACGCAAAGGCTCGACGGCAAAGAAAAAGAAGCTGTCGTGATGGGGAACGATGGGTCCGCCGATCGCAAAATCCATGTTGTTCGAATGAAAGGGCTGGTAGTGATGGGTTGAGGAAGTCACAAAATGCTGGTTTGCAAACATCCCCTGGTAGTTGAACCAGTCCGACGCCGAGCCATGAAATGCGTCTGTCCCCGATTTTGTGGTGAATATCGTCTGCAACCCCGCGGCACGACTGTGCTCGACTGAGAACGTATTCACCTGAACGCTGGTTTCCTGAATCGACTCTGGTTGTGGCGTCAGATTCAATACGCCTTGCCTGATTCCGCTTGTGACGTCGAGACCGTCAACGACGTATTGATTGTTGTTCTGTCCCTGGCCGTTGGCACTCGCGTCAACCTGCTCTTCCGTAGAGTAATTGTCGACTCCAGAGGCCGGACTACCGGATGTGCTTGTCCCCAGTCCCGAGGCTCCCGGGGCCATTGTGACCAGCGTGACAAGGTTACGGCCCACAATCGGGAGCTCTGCAACGGCCTTGTTTTCCAATGTGAGCTCAATGCGACTGTCCGCGGTGTCGACGATTGGCGCTTCCGTGCTGACCGTTACGGTTTCTCGCGCCGACCCGATCTTCAATGAGATGGGAAGATTGAGATTCTGTTCTGTCAGCAGCGTGACATCGGCATCGGCTTTGGCAAACCCTGTTGCTTCAATCGAAATCCTGTAGCTTCCCGGAGCAAGACTCACCAGGCGGTAATTGCCGGAGGTGTCAGAATTCGCAGTCTTACTAACTCCGGTGGACAGGCTGACTACTTCAACTCGGGCATTGGCGACACCAGCGCCCGATGGGTCCTGTACGACCCCCTGGATGCTGGCCGTGAATTGTGCCACTGCTGGAATGGCCCAGAAAGCTACCAGTGAACACAGCAGTGTGGCAGTGGGAGAGAGGCTGCGTCGTGCCATGAGTCCTCCTGAACCAGGCAAATGGGGGAAAATCCACGCCGGTCAGAAAACGTTTCCCCATTGGCGGAAGTTTATATAGTAGCCCGCTCTTACCTGTCAATGGATTTTCTATGTTGTGGGGTAAGCTGCACTTGCGTAAGTGTTTATACCTTCCAGCCTCGGTTCGCAACGATCCCGGCGCCTTCCTGAATAGTTATGAGTCGATTTGCGGAGATTCGTGCATAATTCTCGCGCAGACCATTGGGCCAGAAAACGTCTACAGCAGCCTCAGTCGAAGTTCCCAGACCAAAATGCAGTCTCGGATCGTTGCAGGAATAGTAGCTCGATTGACTGAGAACAGCCTGAGCTTGAACCTTGTTGCCATAGTGAACTAATACCCGGGCCCCGATTGCACTTCGATTCGATTTCACGCCTACCAGCTTGACTTTGAGCCAGTTCTGCGTGACTTTCAGGTCGTTACGAAGAAGGGAGGGCGGTTCATTCATGTTGACGATCAAAACATCGATATCGCCGTCGTTATCGAAGTCGCCGAAAGCGCATCCTCGGCTGCTATGGGACGCCGAAATCCCTTCACCACCCTGCGACTCCAACTCCTCAAACGTGCCGTTTCCGAGGTTGCGAAACAGAACGCGCGGGGTTTTGTAGGGGTATTGCGGCATCTTCTTCTCGACTTCCGGGTACACGCTCCCCGTAACGAAAAGAACATCCGGGTAGCCGTCGTTATCGAGGTCGACGATGCCCGCGCCCCAACTTGTAAAGCGGGTCTCCACCCCGGTCTTTGCAGCACGGGTCACCTCGTCGAAGTTGGCCTTTCCGTCATTGCGATAAAAGCCGCTGGTATCGCCAATGAAGTGCGTCTTGAACATGTCGAGGTGTCCGTCGACGTTGTAGTCTCCAACCCCAACCCCCATTCCCGCCTGCTCCATTCCGTCGTCGCTCAAGGCGACCCCGCGGGTGACGCCTTCCTCACGAAATGTCCCATCATGGTTGTTCATAAACAGCAGGCTGGGGGTGGAATCGCAGGCCACAAAGATGTCGGGCCACCCGTCTTCATCGAAATCGGCCGCTATAACTGTCATCCCATAGCTCTCAGTGGCTGCAGATATTCCCGCCTCCTTCGTAACATCGGTGAAGGTCCCGTCCCCGTTGTTGCGGTAGAGAGTGTGTCGTCCAGGCGGTAGTCCCCGCGGTCCGCAGTTGACCGGTATTCCTTTCCAATTGCAGGTCGATTTCTCGCCCGGCACGGGGGCGTGTTCAAAAGAAAAGTGAATATAGTTGGAAACAAAGAGATCGAGGTGGCCGTCACGGTTGTAATCCACAAAGGCACATCCTGCTCCCCACCGCGGTGGGCCTGGTTCCCACAGGCCGCACTCCTTCGTGACGTCCGTGAAGGTTCCGTTGCCATTGTTTCGGTAAAGGCGGTTCTGACCGAAGTAGGTGCAAAAGATATCGTCAAACCCGTCGTTGTTGTAATCGGCGATGCACACCCCATTCGCCCAGCCGACAGCCTTCAATCCCGCCTTATCGGTCACATCGGTAAATGTGCCATCGCGATTGTTTTTGTAGAGACGATTGGTTGCTTCTGGAGGATCACCTTCGAGCCTTGTGCCCGACAGCACGAACAGGTCCATCCAGCCATCATTGTCGTAGTCAATGAATGCACAGCCGCACCCGTTCGCTTCCAGAATGTACTTCTTCGATTCAACGCCGCCATAGATGACGGGCGCATGCAAGCCTGCTTCCTTCGCCACATCGACGAAATGCGCGTTAAACGGACGGCCGGAAGCGGCGGGTTTTGGCAACGCCGCGATGTTGCGCGACGCGATTCCCTCTTGAGATACAAGGGGTTGAGAAGCGGCACAGAGAGACAGAATAACGAAGGAACGGCGGCTAATTGGCATGAGAAAGAATGGCTGAAGCGTCTCCATTATGGTGCTGGACCCGAAGACAAGTAAAGGCTTGCCCGCGGTTCAAGCTTGCTACGGCTGGTTTGAGACTAGCCGGCAGGAGTGACGACCAGCTTATAGCGGTTCCGTTCGCTTTCTTCTCTGGTAGCGTCCTGGCGCGCTTTGGCCAACCTTTTTAGCAAGTCAGGGATCTCTGCCTGATGATCGGTTTTGCGAAGCGCAAGGACAAGATGGTACAAGGCGCTCTGGTCGGAAGGGCTCCGTTCCAAGACCAACCGGCATTCCTTCTCCGCCATAGCGCTTTGGCCTGAATCGAGATAATACTTGGCCAGGACGTTGTGGGCTGCACTGAGTGAAGGCTGCAGAATCACCGCGCGCTTTGCGGACGCCAGCCCTTGCTCGAATTCAGTCGATCCAGGCGCTGGAGACTTCTGGGATAAGATCGCCGCCTGCAGGTACCATAGAAAGGCATCGTCAGAATTCTTCGCGAGTTTCGAGCGCACCGTTGCGAGTGCTCGATCGGGATTTCCCTGGTTTTTCTCTTCGGCAAGCATTCCCTGCGCGGTCGCACCGATGCTTTGCTGCGGATCCAGCTGTTCTGCTCTTTCAAAGTCGTATTCCGCCTTTTCATAGTCGGCCAGCTGCACATACAGAACCCCTCGCGCCAGGTAGAGTTGCGCCGCCGTGGGTTGCAGCTTGAGTCCCGCATTGACCATCTCCACGCCTGTTTGAAACGACTGATGGTCCATTGCAATTTCTGCGAAATCCAGATAAAGGCCTGTCTGCAGCGGATCCTTTACGATCGCGGACCGCAGAATCTTTACCGCGTTTGGCGTGTCCTGATTCGCCTCGTAAACAGCCGCAGCCAATCGCATTGTGCTGACATCTGGCGTCGAATCCAGCAGTGGTTGCAAAGTCTGAAGTGCCTCCTGCGGCTTTTCCGCCTTAAGCTGAACTGCTGCCAGAACTCGCCGGCAACGAGGATCGTCCGGATGGGACGTTACGATCTGCTGGAAAACGCGGATGGATTCTTCAGTCTGTTTGAGCTTTAGCAGGCAAACGCCATAGCCTTGCATCGCCTCGGGCTTGGAATCCAATATCGGCCCACTCTGCGAGAAGTGCTTCACCGCGGTGGCACAGTCGCCACTCTTCTCGGCTAATACGGCAAGCATGGCGTGCGACGTGGCATCGTCTGGACGCAGCTTTAGCACGTGCTCAAGAAGGGGAATTGCATCTGCACTTAAAGATTCATATTCGATTTGAGCTGCGCCCTCCAAAGCCGGCAAATAATCTGGAGAGATGTTTAATGCATGATGGTACGAAGAGAGCCCAGACTTCGAGTCGCCTTTTCCTGTATACGCCAACCCTTGCAGCATCCAAAGTCTGGGATCGTGCGGAGAACTTTGAAGGGAAGGTTGCAGTAGTTGCAGAGCTTTGTCAAAGTCCCGGCTGCGAATTGCGGAAGCAATCGTTTGCACCTGATCTTTCGCGGTTTGTGCGAAGAAAGCCGGCCAGAACGAAAGAACGAACAGGATCAAAAGAACAATTTGTGAATTGGGGTTCAGCTTCATGACATCCGCACATTTCTCCCGTGAGCGATCGCTTGCCAGCGGCAACCTTCCACCCTTAGCTTGTCGCAACAACCCTTTGCGCTGGGCCACGCCTACTAAGCAATTTACCCTAGTCCTGACCGGAGGCACCGCGCTTCCTGCTCGAATTTGTTCATTGAAGAGGGACATCGATGACAGTTACTCGTCGGGTTTTATTGGGGGGCATGGCGGCGTTGTCGACTCGGGTTCTTTTGTCTCGCCGTTTGAATGCGTTCGCCGGCGCTCAAGATCCCGCGCGCGGAGCCCTCACCGCTCGACCGGGAGTTTTGGATCTAACCGTCACGGCTCTTTCGTCGAAAATTTTGCGCATCAGCATTTCGCCGGCAAACGATGCTCCCCAACTCAGTGAACCAGGTGTCGCAGGCCCGGAAGGGAAGAGACTTGTAGATTACGGCGACGTCCATGCCGGCACTATTTCGTGGGGCAAGTACTCCGTGAGGATCACCGACAGCCCCCTGCGCGTGGCCGCCTTCGAAAGTGAAAGGCTGCGCCAGGAGATTCGTTTCGACCTCGACAGTACCGATGTCCACTTCAACGTGAATGGCCCGGTCTTTGGTCTTGGCGAGGGAGTCCATCCATTCGATCGGCGTGGCACGCGCGACGACATGATCAACGGCCAGCATTCCCCTGATCTCCGTACCTTTGGCGCGCGTCTGCCTATACCCTGGGTAATCAGCCCTCAGGGCTGGGGAGTGTTCGTTGGACAGCCCTCCGGCTCCTTCGAATTCAGCCAGACTGAGGCCCGCTTCAGGGGCGTCGAAGCGACCTCTACCCGCAATGTTTATCTCATCCTCGGCGAGACTCCGGCTGACGTCCTGTCCGGTTACGCCGACCTCACCGGTCATCCGCAACTCCCCCCTCTCTGGGCCTTCGGATATCAGCAGTCGCACCGCACCCTCGCCAGCAAGGACGAAGTCCTTTCGGTGGTCAACACGTTTCGCGAGAAGAAGCTGCCTTGCGACACCGTAATCTACCTCGGCACGGGCTTCTGTCCCTCGGGTTGGAATACTGGCCACGGGTCATTCACCTTCAACGAAGCCGTATTTCCCAACCCAGGCGACGTCATCCAGCAGATCCATGATCAGAACATGAAGGTGATCGTCCATGTCGTGCCGCCTGGCGATTTTCACGGCGAGATTACAGACTCTGGCGCAGCGGCCGAAATCGCGGGTGATGCGGCACCCTACTGGGCGAAACACAAGGCCCTCTCCAAGCTCGGTATTGACGGTTGGTGGCCCGATGAAGGGGACCGTCTCAACGTTTATGCCCGTCTTGAACGCAACAGGATGTACTTCGAGGGTTCACGGAGGGACGTTCCGGGTAAGCGGCCATTCGCCCTTCACCGCAACGGCTATGCCGGCCTTCAGCGCTACGGCTGGCTCTGGTCGGGGGATACTTTTTCTACTTGGGAAGCACTTCAGGGCCAGATTATGGTCGGGATCAACATCGGCCTCTCGGGGATCCCGTTCTGGGGCACGGATACGGGTGGGTTCGTCGCCACCCCTGAGTACTCTCCCGAACTCTTCGTCCGATGGTTTCAGTTCAGCACCTTTTGCCCGTCCTTCCGATCCCACGGACGTTGCTGGAAGCTACATCTCCCCTGGGGTTGGAATACTGGCACGACCGGGCCCAAGGAGGTAGAGGGTGACTGGGTCGCCAACTGGCCGCTCGAAGCCGACCTCCACCGTCCGGAGATCGAGGAGATTTGCCGCAAGTTCCTCAACCTCCGCTACCAACTCCTTCCTTACACCTATTCCGCTGCGGCTCAAAGCCACGAAACCGGCCTGCCCATCATCCGCGCCCTCTGGCTTGCGTATCCCCAGGACAGCGATGTCGTTTTGGTCGACGACGTCTACCTTTGGGGTGACAGCATCCTTGTCGCCCCCGTCTTTGAAAAGGCCGCGACCCAACGCAGCTTCTATTTACCCCATGGCACCTGGTTGAACTACTGGACTTCCGAACGGGTGGACGGTGGCAAGAGGGTGACCACGTCAGCACCGCTCGATGTGCTTCCCCTCTTTGTGAAGGCCGGCGCCATTGTCCCCTTTGGGCCGGTCAAGCAGTTCACCGCCGAAGCCAGCGGCGAGCCAACAACTCTACGCGTTTACCCAGGCGCCGACGGCCTTTTCCACTGGTACGACGATGATGGTGACAGCTTCGAATACGAACGCGGCGCCTTCATGCTAACGAGATGCGAGTGGAACGACCACAGCCACACGCTTTCCCTTACGCGCGATTCGAGAGGCCATCAAGGCGCCGGGCGCAGGGTCCGCGTCGAACTGGCCGGATCCTCAAAAGCGCAGGACGTTACCCTGGCGGATCCGGTGACGCGGGTCAAGCTGTAGGACACCCTACTCGGAAGGCGACCGCAGCACTTCGATCACCGCAGACATATCTTCCTCGGCGTGGCCAGCGATAGACGCGCGCTCAAAGACACGGTACGCGTTCATGGCCGTGGTCAGATCGACGCCGCTCCGTCGGGCTTCGGCGTGTGCATACGCCAGGTCCTTGGCCATGAGTCTGAGCAGGAAATTGACCTTGTAGTCTCGACTGACCATCCGAGCGGAAATCGCTCCCACCAGGGGACTCCCCGGAGCGCCGTTTTTCAGAACTGACAGAGCCTTGTCCCGGTCGAGGCCGCTCTTCTCTAGCCAGGCTAGACCCTCCGCAAGCGATGCCACTTGGACCCCGCAGAGAAAATTGTTCACCAACTTCATCTTGGCCCCGCTACCGGCCGGTCCCAAATGCACGACCTCCTTACCCATCGACTTCAGCACCGGGAAAACTCTGCCAAGCGTCGACTCTGAACCTCCGACGAGGAAAGTGAGCTGACCTTCCGCTGCCTGGACCCGGCTGCCGGTCACCGGTGCATCGAGGAATTCGAGACCGTGCGCTTCAGCCAGCCCGGCGAGTTCCGTTATCCATTCCGGACTCACCGTGCTTGACTCAACGAGAATCGTTCCCGCGGATGCACCCTGGAGAGCACCGTCCTTGCCCGTCCATGCCTCTCGAGAAGCCTGATCATCCGCAAGCATGGAGAGGATGACCCGTGCTCCCGAGGCAGCGCCCGCCGGCGTGGTTGCAATGCGGGCTCCAAGTGGGGCGAATGGCTCAGCCTTTGCCAGCGTTCGATTGTAGACGGCAACCTGAAAGCCCGCCTTGAGCAGGTTTCGTGCCATGCCACTACCCATGGTTCCCAAACCGAGCAAAGCTACCGGCAACGTCTCCATGCCTACTCCTTGCGCCTTGCTCACGCGAGCGAGCGCACCCGATACATTTGATTCGAGTTTGTGTCGACCCGGACCGGATTGCGAAGTGCCCGTCCAAAGCCGTCAAAGCTGACTTCCATCACATCGCCATCCACGAGAACAATGCCCTCCCCGTAAGAGAGCGCGTCGGCGCCAAAGAAATGAATGTGAACGCCGCCAGGTCGGCGATGTCCCGCGAACTTGAAGTGATGGTGTTCCAGGTTTGCCAGACTGTGGCACATGTTTTGTTCGCCGCTTGCGATCTCCTTCTGCCACAAAATGCTGCCTGCACGCAAGATGGTAACTTTACCCGGAACATCGCTGAATGAGGCTCCGACGACCAGTTCAGGGCCAAGACTACATGTCCGGAGCTTCGAGCCGGCCAGGTTCAGATAATTTCGCCTCTCAAATTTGTGATCGGAAAACTCATTCCCCTGCGAAAACCCGATGCGATACGCTTCACCATCTGGACCGATGATGTACACGCCTGCGAGTTCGGCTTCTTCGCCGCCATCTTCGGCGTGACTTGGAATCTCCAACGCTTCGTTCGGCGCGCGCAAATCCGATCCGTCGCCCTTGTAGAACCACTCAGGCGCGATGCCCTACCGTGCCTTCCGCCGGTCGTCCGTGCTCCACACCCCACTGAAACATTCGCATGCTATCGGTGATCGGTTCATCTGTCTTCCTGGACCGATCAAACATGTGCATGGCCTGGCGTTGGCGGGCGCTCCCGATATGCGTTAGACCGGTTCCCGAAATCAGCAGCCGCGAGGGTTCCGCGGGGACATGAATGGGAGCGAGTAGCCGCCACGGAGACCGGCGAAAATACACCTCGTCATACGAAAGCGTCTCGCCATTCGCGATCGTGAGAACATATTCTTCCAAAGACGCGTTTTCTCGGAGACAGTGCTGCGCCAGTTCATAGACCGACGACGCCTTTGTCAGGCACCGCAGATGCGGTTCATCCACGATTGCCACGCGAGCGTTGTCCCCGTTTGAAATCTGCACCAGGTGTGTGGGCACGACTCTCCTATTCGATGACCTTGAAGCGTTTGAGAGATTCCTCGTTCACGGTGAGTCCCAGCCCGGGCGTATTTTCATCCAGGTCGATATGACCCTCCACGGGGACCGGCTCGCCATCGAAAATGTACCAGAAGAGTTCGTTGCCAACTTCGACATCCACCTTTGGGAAATACTCGGCAATCGGCGAGTTCAGATTTGCCATAACCACGTGGTAATTGTGCATCTGCCCCGCATGCGGAACCACCGGCACTTGAAACGACTCGGCGAGTGCCGAGATTTTTCGTGCCTGGCTGATGCCGCCGACTCGGTTGGTATCGAACTGAATGTAGTCGAGAGCGTCGTCTTCGAGGAGGGAACGAAAACCGAAAATTGTAAACTCATGTTCTCCCCCTGCAATGGGGACGAGTCCGTATTTCTTCAGTTCCCGATACCCGCGCGTATCATCCGGGATCACCGGCTCCTCGAGCCAGCGGATCCCGAACGGCTCGAGAAGCGGCAGCATGCGCTTGGCATAATCGAGTGTCCAACCCATGTACGCGTCGGTCATCAAATCGATGCCTTCTCCGATAACTTCCCTCACGTTTTTGACGAGTTCGATATTCTTCATCATCCCTTCGCGTCCATCCACGGGGCCCCAACCGAAGCGCAGCTTCATCGCGGTGTAACCTTCGTCTTTATAACGCTGGGCTTCTGCGCGAAGTTCGTCGATAGGCATCGCGTACAGCCGGCTGGCGTAGACAGGGATACGCTGCTTCGTTCGGCCGCCGAGCAGGCGATACACGGGCTGCCTTGCAGCTTTCCCGAGCAGATCCCACAGCGCGATGTCCACGGCCGAAATCGCCGTCATCGCCACCCCCTTGCGCCCGAATGCCATGGTGCGCCGGTACATCTGCTGCCACAAGAATTCGGTATCCCATGGATCGCCGCCGACCAGGATCGGTTTCAAATACGTGTCGATCACCAATTTCGTAGCTAACGGCGAGAGCGCCGCGTTGCCGAGACCGACAATGCCCGCATCCGTAAAGATCTCAACCAATACCCACCCGTGAAAGGAGAAATTCCCCATCGATGCTTCCCGGTAACTCACTAGATCCATGGGATTGGTACAGAAGTGCGGGGGGAGCGGCACCGTCTTTCCTTCCCATTGAACAACGCGCGCGCGAACTTCGGTGATCTTCATAAATCATGCCTCGTTTCGTGGAGATCATCACTACCCAGGGGTTGAATCCGGCCGCCAAACAGCGCTATGGCGAGAAAGCCGACGAGGTGAAAGCTGCCGACGAGGACAAAAAGCGTTTGATAACCGAAGCCGTGTCCGAGGAGGAATCCGGCTGCTACGCCGAAGATGGCTCCGCCAATTGCGCCCCCAAATCCGACCAGGCCGGAAACGGTGCCAACGGCCGACAAAGGAAAGATGTCGGCTGGCACCGTCATCACCAGCCCTGACCACGATTGCTGGCAGAAGAAAGCTATGCTGAACAGCAAAATTGCAAGTTGCACCGGGACCATGGGGACCAGCATCACGACGGGCATCAAAGCCGCGCTTGATCCGAGAGCAATCTTGCGCGCTTTATCGAGGGACAGGCCACCGCGCAGGAGACTGCTCGAAAAAACTCCTCCAAGAAAGCTGCCGACCCCCGATGCCGCATACGGAATCCATGCGTAGTAGCTCACCTGCTTGATGTCGAAGTGGCGCGCGTCATACAAATATTTGGGCAGCCAGAAGAGCAGAAAATACCAGGCGGAGTCGCTCATGAATTTTGCAAAGACCAATGCCTGCACGCTGCGAAATCCTACGATCCGGCCCAGTCCGAGCTGCCGAGCCGATAGTGAGGAGTCCGCCGTATTCAGCGACAGAATCGCGGTGTTGCTGCGATAGGAACTCATCCACCATAACACCCAGGCGACGCCCGCGGTCCCCGCCAGAAAGAAGACCATTCGCCAGCCACTGTGCAGCAGAACGAAGCCGATCAGCGGAGGCGCCAACACGGACCCTAATGCCGTTCCGGCATTGACGATGCCCACCGCGGTCGACCGATGTTCCGGCGGAATCCACTCCGCGACGACCCGGACAGCGGCGGGAAAGGCACCGCCCTCGCCCATTCCCAGCAGAAAGCGGGCGCACAACAGCAATCCAAACCCTGAAGCAAAGCCGTGCAGAGCGCAGGCAATCGACCACCACAGCATGATCAGCATGAACCCGCGGCGCGTGCCGATCAGATCCAGCAGACGCCCCCCCGCGGCATACAAGGCAGCATACGAGAGAAGAAACGCGGTTTGAAGATACGAAAACTGCTGGTTCGAGATTGGTATCGTGTGCTCAATCGCGGCGATTGCCACGGGAAGTGTCTGGCGATCGAAGTAGCTGATCGCGATTGCCACTGTCACGAGCAGGACGCTGAACCAGCGTCGATCCATGCGGCTGTCGACAGTAAACCCGGTCATGCGCCTGGATGAATCCATTGGAATCAATCTTTATCACGTGACTCTCAGCAAAAGGCTGCCTGGCGGGAGAACCTTTCGAGATCCTCACAAGTCCCACGTTCGTGAGCCCTTTGACGGCAGAGCCACTGGTTGCGGTGGCCCGCCGTGTCCTAAACCCAGGTTCAAGAACCGGTTAAGCAGATAAGCCCCTGTCGTCGAAACCTCGGGACTATTTGCTCTCGTGCAGACCCGACTGCCGAAAGGGACTTGCCTGACAACCGGTGATTTGCGATGATGGTTCGCCGGACCGCGTGACTTCCCCCACGTTACCTGAAGAGCCAGATACGTGGCCAAGGATCAGATTCGCAAAGTAGATGCCCGATAGCTTGTCAGCAGAGCTGGCGCGGAATCGATAATCTGACTGCGCCGTTTTTGCCGAATGCGAATGCAATTCATGAAATGGGTTTCGCGCTCCCGAACCGCGCAATTATGGTTCCAGCGCAACTGGCTTCCCATGCGATCTGACTCGGGTAGTGCTGCAATCAGGACTTCCTTCGCCATCAGGGGGTGCTTTCGATGATGTTCCATCACTCTTCCCATGCAGTCTCAGCAGCCGTTCTGCTATGCCTGGGAATTTCCTGCCCCGTCCATGGCAAGTCAATGCCGGAAGCGAACTTCCAAGTTGCAGCAGATCGCACGGCTTCCTCCCAAAACCAATCATCGCCATCAAACGATTCCGTCTTGATCCCGGGGCCGTTGCGATCGTTCCTTCGCATGGCCGGAATCAGTCAGCAGGTCTCTCCGGCGGATGTGCTGCCGATGCTTGCTCGCAACGCTGCCCTTTACGGTTACTACACCGGTAGAGAAACCGAGTTCCTTGTGCTACTGGACCGGTACGTACACGTGGCCCGAGAACTCCAGAGCCTCTCTGACGGGGAGGGCACGATTCGTGTTACCGGTTGTAGCGATGCGGCTAGGCTCATCCAGATTATCGGGTACAAGTTCCTACGCCCGTGCCGGACGGGAGATGCCAACCTGACGACCGAAAATGCGGAGCGAGCCTTTGTAACCCTCGACTCCGGTTTTCCCCTCACAGCGCTTGAGCAATCGTTGCAGAAAGGGGAACCGTTTAGCTATTCGTTTCCCTCAACCCAGGTTCCGGTCTTTTTCGAACAAAAGGACTGGGTGGACGTAAGCACATGGAAGCGGAGACCGAACGACAATTTGCTCGACGTCCTGATGCACGATCAGGATCTGGACCGCCTCTATGCGGCCTTTGCCAGGTGCGATCAGGAGACGCGGTCAGCCTTGATGCACGCGCCTGGCCTGCGGAGATTGATGCCTCTTGCGGCCGTCGTTGATTTATATGGAAGTCAGATCAACATCAACTCGGGGAAGGTGGTTGTACCAGCAAACGACGATAAGGCGTGGGAAGACCTCGTGGGAGCAAGTCCAAACTCGCCCGGAGAATTCGTTACCCACCTTCTTACAAAGGACGGTGGCTGGCTGGCACCGTATTTCGATGTCTTGAGCCGTTTGAATCAAGCGCAGCAGGCCCACCTTGCCGAAGGGGCTCGCCTCAAGCGTTTTTATGGCGCTTATCGATCAACAGCGATGCGCAACAACATCTCAAAAGGAGTCTTTGCAAGAAATGGCGACCTTCTGATTCTGTTTACATCGCTCAAATGGGAAGCTGATGGCGATCTCGCGATTCCTGGCGGTTTGGCCGTGTGGGATGAAATCTTTTCGCAGATGGCCAAATCGAGAGAGATGCGGGAGGCTTTGAAACGCAGCCACGGCTGGGACACCTCGGGAAAATTGCTCGAGTCGCTGGTTGCGGCTTCCACCCTTGACTCGGAGATCGGACCGGTTCAGGTGTTTCTCGCGCTCAGTGCGATGAACAACGGCAGACCTCACGAGCGGCAGTTGTCTGACGAGACGGAGAAGCTGGTTGCCAAGCGGTTTCCCCAGTTCAATCACTGGTTTCCAATCTTCGCAGAATTTCCCACGCTGGATGATTCGGCGATCACTCGCTTTTTAAGCGCCGCGGACCGAATAGATGCCGTCTCGAATCCTGCTTTGCGCGCAAATGCCCTTGGCGCTTTTCAAGCGGATCTCGGACTATGGCAAATTCTGGCCCGGCAGGGCCAGATCCCCGGCGATAAGCTGAATTCTTCATGGCAGAACGCTGTTCAGCCGTTTGCCGAAGTTAGTTCTTCGGTGAAACTGTTTGAGGCAGCCCGTACCTCCTTGCAATCAGTTCTGCAGGCAGCCGGCGGAAACGGAAATCTCTCCCAGGACCAGCTAGTCGATCTGCTGGCGGGTCCGCTTCAGGATGACCCCGAAAGTAAACGAGTGCATCGCGATCTGGCCGCCAGGATCCGCGCCGTGTTGGATGACCAACGCCTGGTGCCCCTCGACACGCTTTTCGCTCTTTACGACGGCATGGGTGAGATGGCTCACGGAGCCCAGGTCGGAAACAGCCTGCTACCGCTTGCTGGAGACCTGCGGGAATTCGAAATGCCCCGCCCCATATTCACGGGCAACGAAAGAAGTACCTGGTCGCCCGTCGTTTACAGCAGCCGGCACGCGGAACTGCAGGTACGAACCGATCTGACCAAGATCCTTCGAACTCCTGGTTCGCCTTCGCAACTTGAAGCAGCCCGGGGACAACTCACTCCCTTTCTGCGAGATACGCTGGTTGGCTTGAATTACGCCTATTATGAGCCACCCGGCGCCGAAGTTCTTCATAACAATCCTCTCTTCGTCCGTTCTCACGACTTCTCGTCGATTTCGGTTGAAGGTGTCCTGCAGATCTGGGGTGCTCCAAGGCTGATCGGTGTTGGCGCAACTGCCGGCGGCGGCGCGTATTTGATGGGTTCGCTCGCTGATTTGCCGTATGCGTTGGCCTCTACGGAGGAAGACTTCATTGCTCCAAAGAACATCCAGGCTCTGATCTGGAAAGAAGTCGTTCCCGACCTCCTCGTGGGCGCAACAATTCCGCGCTGGTGGGCCGTCAGCCGAAACGAACTGCATTGCGCCGCGCTTTATCAACGCTTCGGCGAAGAGCTTTTGGCCGCTTCAGCGACGAACGCGGAGTTATCGGCAAAGGTAATAGACATCTTTTCCGATCGCATGACGCCAGACCGGCTGGATCGGATCGAACGAGCCCTTCACGATCCGGCAAGTACCAAGGCGGTGGTTTCGGAGATGTTGCCGGCAGACGCGTTTTATTTGGCGGTCGAATTCCGTAAGAAATATCCTGAGCAGGCATCCAACTGGGGAAACGCCGGGCGGGAGTTGGACGATCTTTCCCGCCTGCACCCATCAGAAGCCAGTTCGGAGCGTTTGTCGGCGGACTTCGGGGTGCCGCATCCCGCTTTAGTCTTCGCCAACTCTCGCGCTCTTCTTACCATGAAATCACCGACCGCTTACGGCGGAAATGCCAGTGGGCTTCTCGCAGAATCCTGGGAATCCAATAATCTCTACTGGGCCAGGCTCGCGGATG
Source organism: uncultured Acidobacteriota bacterium (assembly GCA_963744185.1). Lineage (GTDB taxonomy): Bacteria > Acidobacteriota > Terriglobia > Terriglobales > Acidobacteriaceae > Telmatobacter. The sequence continues at coordinate 468,920 of CAVUSR010000012.1, forward strand.
AGATGGGCTATTCCCCCGTAATGCTCAACATTCTGGTCCCCACGTTGACTCGGCGCATGATCGCCAATATCTTCGCCAGTAACATTGATGATTGGCCTGCGTTACACCGCGCGATGTTGGAGACTGGAAGCGAATTCCGGCAAGGCAAAATCAACCTGTGGGCGGAAGACGCGAGCGTCGGCCAATAGTTGTAAGAGATTGAGGAGCGGATTGATGATGGCAAAAAAAACTCTCGCCGTCCTTGGATTGTTCTTATGCCTCGTCTCCTCGCAGCTTGATGAGTCGGTGTCTGAGGCTCAGGACGAGCCGATGCATCTGCGTGTAAACGTTGTACTAGTCCAACTCGACGTCGCCGTGACCGACAACAAGGGGAGATATATCACAGGCCTTCGCCCTCAAGACTTCTCAGTCTTCGAGGACAAGATTCCGCAGAAGGTTTCCACATTTGAGGAGAGCATCGAATCCGGTGATAGCTCGATGGAAGCCGCGCAGCCAAATAAAAGCCGTCCGTCGAAAGCCGCCGGCGAGGCTCCCGCGGCTGATTCGGCGTCGGCACCTGCGGAAGCGTCCGAAACTGCGATTGCGCATTTGGGAGACGCAAATATCTTTGTTCTGTTCGACACCAGTAATTACATGTACCGGGGTTTCGTGTTTGCTCAAGACGCGATCACGGATTTCATTCGTTCTTTGGACGAAAGCAGCAAGATTGCCTTCTATTCGTACAGCCGGAATCTTTCGCGTGCAACCACTCTGACCTCCGACCATTTCCGCATTGTCAGCGGTGTGCGCAGCACCGTCGCTGGCGACGATGCCGCGCTTTATAACAGTCTTCTGCTGACCGTGAAGGACGCGGCGTCTCTTCAGGGGAGGAAGGCCATCGTGGTGTTTTCGAACGGCCCTGACAATGCGTCCTCGGTCCCACCCGAAGATGTGGCTGAACTGGCCCAGTCAACGGGAACGATCATTTACATCCTTAGCACGCGACAAGCTCAGGAAGATCCCGCTTCCGCCGCTGCATTCGAGCGGATGAGTAAGGCCTCCGGGGGCAAGGCGTATTTTGCGAAGAACTGGCGCGAAGAAAAGCAAGCCTTCGCCTCCATCCGGGAGGACCTGGTTCATCTCTATACCTTGAGTTATTATCCAAAGCCCAACCCGAATCATGGGTGGCGCTCAATTAAAGTGAAGCTGGTCGGTAAGGACCTGCAGCAGTATCACATTCGAACTCGAGATGGATACAGACTCATGCCCGCAGCTTCAAGGCCCATGGAGAACGATCCTCGATCCAACTCAGACCAACGGCCGAATTGACGCGGCAACCGAAGGCAGGCACCGCCGACGTCTATGTGCTTCATGAAGGCTGGTAGGCCCGGGCAAAACCTCATTGAGAGCAAGGGCGGCTACCGCACCCGGTGATAGCCGCATTCACGATCAATCTAGCGCGCCACGGCTTGGTTCAAACGGCATCATCGCAGCGATGGAAGTGATCGGCGAGCCCGAACACCTACGGCGTCTTGCTCAAAGTGCGGAAATACTCCGCCACAGCGTCCTGATACCCTGCAGGGACGCTATCCGATTTTCCCGTGCGGGACTGCAAGGCGCCCCCCGAGTTGTGTTCGACTTCGAGTTCGAGCCTGTCGATAGCACCAAGCAGTTCGCGATGCATCTGATCAACAATCTCGGGGTTGCCAGGAAAGCGACGGGGATCGAGCCGCTGCATTTCGCGTGCGAGTTTCTCGGCCTCCTGGGACGCCTGCGGATCACCTTTGACCATGGTTCGAAGCTCATTGAGCTGCCGCATACCCTGCTGGAACGCGCGCTCCGGATCGTCAGGGTTGGCGAAGGAGTTCCTTGGGTCGAAGCGCTGACCAGGCGATCCGTACGTGTTATTGCCCGTGTTGATGTTGCCCCACACAGTGCCGTCGGCGCCGTTGGCATCATTATTGCGCGTGCCTTCGCGTTGACCGCCGAGGTCACCTGCCGCAGGTGAACCACCTCGGCTCAGGTCGCGCGACGAATTGCCCGACGCCGCGGAACCACCTGAAGCCTGATTGCCGGCGGCATTCGGCGAGCCCTGTGCCGCGCCAGCCTGGTTCGTTCCATTGCGGGACTGCTCTGTACCGCTCGGTTGGCCGCGTTCCCCGGATTGTCCGCTTTTTTGACCTTGGTTCGCGCGCGATAAGGATTCCACTTGTCTCCGCAATCGCTCAATGGCATTGAGAGTTGCGCCTCTCGTCGTGGCTCGACGAAGAGCCTTGTTCAGGAGACGCCTTGCCAGCCGTCTCCCTGGCCTTGTCCAGTTGCTGCTGAAGCTTCGACAGGCCCTGCGCAATCTGTTCTTCAGTGCCATTCGAATTCGGGTTAATGCCTCGGCGCAACCAGTCCGCGGACCTTTGCACGCGGTTATCGAGATCGGAATTATCCATCTCGGTGAGCGCGTCCCGCAGCTGTTTCGCAGCATCGCGCTCGTGCGGGGCCATGGCCAGCGCACCCTCACGCATATCTCTCGATAGCTGCGAAAGATCATTGGAGAGTTGTTGCCGCTGCTGGGCAAGGCGGTCGCGTGCGTGCAGACGATCCATCATTCCACTTAAGTCGGTGGGATTGCCTTCGCTCGGTTGTGCACCGAGCTTGTCGAACTGTTGAGCCTGGCCGCGTTCCTCATCGCGAAGCTTCGCTGCCTGCTGCGCCATCGAATCGAGTTTGCCTGTGGCAATTTGTTGATGCGAGCCAGCGAGTAAATTGGCGGCCTGATGAAGTTCATCCGCGGCCTGCCGCGCGGCATCCTGATTTTGTTGTGGACCGGCACCTCGCTTCATTGCCTCTGTCGCGTCCTGCAACCGGCGCAAGGCCTGTTGAACGCGGGCATCGGTTTGATTCGCGTCCGGCTGCCCAGATTGCGAGCTACTCGTAGACTTAGAGCCTTGGCGCGAGGCGGGGTTAGATTGCCGGCCGTTCGAGGGGGCTGCGGAACTTGCGCTTTGCGAACCCTGCTGTTGCCCGTTCTTTGCAAGCTGTTCCATTTGACGTTGTAGTTCTTCGGCCTCGCGCCGCAGCATCTCCTGTTGCCAACGCTGTTCAAAAGCCTGTTGCGAGTTGGGTTGTTGCTGGGCTTGTTCCTGCTGACGTCGTGCCAATGCATCGAGTTTGGCCAGGGCGTCTTCAATCTCCTTTTCGCGCTGTTGGGAGGGTGACGCAGTCTGCCCGGTTTCATACTGATTTTTTTCTGTGTCGAGTTCCAGGTCGAAAAGACTGGCTAGATCGCGGCCTGCGTTGCCGCCTCCGGAACCTCCGCCGCTCTGTCCGAAGGCAACCTCGATCTTGCGGAATGTCGCCTCAGCACGAAGGAGTGCCTGCAATGCCTTCTGCTCCAGCGGCAGAGCGTCTGCCCACCGCGTTGCCTGGAGTTTTTGTGCGGAGGGCGCCATGGCCTCAGCGGCCATCTGCATGTCGCGATCAAAACTGCTGAACTCTTCGGTGGCTGCGGATAGATCGCGGCTCTCGATGCGTGCCGACAGAGCCTGCACCTGATCACGCAGTTTCTGCTGCGCGTCTGACAGGAACTGTCCCTGAACTGCAGCATCCTTCGCGGTGGCAGTCTTGTCGTTCAGCTGCTTCCACGTTGCGGCAATCAACTCTTTCTCTCGCTTCGAGATTTCAGTCTGGTTGTTCTGGCCGCCCCCGGAGCCTCCGCCATTCCCCCCGCTCTGTTGCGATTGTGAGAACTCGCGTTCGAACGGTTCTACCTGGATGAACGAAATGTCGGTGCGGGCCTCGGCGTGTCCGTCGCGCGCCGTGGCGTACAGGCTGACCAGATCTCCGGGAACGAGCTTGAAGTCTTCCAGCGGCAACGTGTGTGAGCCTTGAGACTGCTTCACACCGGGTGCGTTGAGAAGATTGACCACGCGCTCCGCACCGCCATTGACGGAGTAGTGCAGTTGCATGTCGCGCAGCGCAAACTGGTCCGCGGCATCGACCCCTACCGTGACCTCTTCAATCGGAATGGCGCGGTAATCCCCATGGGGACGATTGATGGAAACATCCGGTGGCTGGGCCTTATCGGTAGCGATGAAGTAGTCCTCCGAGAGCCGCACCAGCTGGCCCGAATCGAGCGCGGCCACATGGTACGCGCCGTCTTTCTCCATTGTGATGGTGCCGCGATAGCGATTGCCTTGTCCGCCGGAAAGCTGAATCGATTGGCCTCCGTCAAGAAGGATCTGTCCACCTTTCAGAGGACGATCCATTTCGATCTCCACGTCGGCATTGGTTCCTTCAATCGCCCGCAAATCGCCGGAGTGGTCCTCCGTTAATGGCTTCATACCGGTCCACGCTGGATATCGATAGCTAACGCGAATCTGCTTGACCGATGGAAGATCGACAACGCGCACGGTGTAATGAGGGGAAGCCAATGGACCGGCGGCAGCGTAATATTCGACATCTTCGGGAAGGCCGGCGAGAACGAACTCGTAGTTCGCGTCACCGTTGGCTTGTGGCCGCATCTGCATGACCGCCGCCTCCCAACCCTTCCCGCTGTGGTAGCGGGCGTAGAGCTGCACCCGTGACGGCCGCATGCCGGAGATTCGCACAGAGATGAGTTGATCGCTGTTGCGGCGCACCAAAGCATTTCCCGGGGACACCGAGATTGAATAAAAAGGCTGGGCATCCCTCTTCGCACCAGTCCATAAAAGCGAGGCGCCATAGCCGATGTAGCCTGGCCCAGCAGCGATCATCCACGCGAGTACGGCGACACAGGCGAATGCCGCGCCGCAAAGCGCGAAAATGCGATTGTTCGGTACAAGCGTTGAGGGAGATGCATATTGCGTTCGCTGCAGGGTGTCGGCGGCGAGCAGTTCGAGGAACGGCCCTTGCGTGTTGCGATCCGCCTGTTGGAACGTGGTCAGGCGCTGTTCGAGTTCTGGATTCGCCGCTTCCACTCTCGACACAGCGCGCGCGATTGACAGGCGCCGAACGGGAAGGATCATGCCAAACGCAGCGGCAGCCACCAAAACAACCAGCAAAACAATTCGTGCGCTGATCATGCCGCGGTGCGGGAATGCGAAATCATTGAGCACCAGCACCAGGAACACGGTGATCAACAACGCCGTCCCTGTAAAGACGGCGACTCCTTGAACCCAAGCTCCCAGGCGCAACCTGCGCTGCACCTGCACAATATAGGAATTGAGCTCATTGAGTTTGCTCATGCTTCCTCCCTCTGAGTGCCCAGATAGTTGCCGGCCAGAACAGTTTCCGCGACCACCACGATCGTGGCGACCAGCAGCACATACCACCAGAGCGACAAAGAACGTCGTGAGTCCTCGACGGCGCTCGCTGCCTCGCCAGTATTCGGGCGTTTGGATCCACCGCCTGTCCAGAGTTGCTGTAGGTCGTCGGGCATGGGCTGCAGGTCCGATTCAAGTCTGTCGGGGTTCACACCAATGACGGCGTCGCGGCCGGTGGAAAAATGAATGCGGTAGAACCCGACCTTTTCAAGACGAAGGCTTTGAGCGATGTGCGAGGCGCTTAATGACAGTGGCCGCTGCCCGACAGGATCGATCACCTCGACAGGAGACCGTTGAGGATGATTGTCTAAGGTATTGCCCAGTTGCACGAATGAACCAACCAGCATCGAGCCGCCGAGACTGCCCTCGCCGGACAAGTAGCGAGCCATGCGATCGACCAAGGCAACAAAGACGGGATGGAGCGGCAGATCGCTCGTGAGATTGTCGAATCCCGACGCGAACAACAACACACGCCCTTCTCCGAAAGGCCGATCAAGCAAGACCGGCGTGCCGTCAGAGAGCTGCAACGCGACGCGGGCTCCCTCTGAAGGCACGCGGTTCACAAGTGCAAAGTTCACGTCGTCCCATCCACCATTGTCGGAAGCAGGTTTCGGATCGTTGAGCGCGGGATCGGCGAAATCCACATGTCCCACGCCCATTCCATGACCGCTGCGTCCATACGTGTGCGTCTCGAGGACCGTCCCGCCCCATACAGGAATTGAAGTGCCGCGCGATGCGCCGGTTCCCGAGTGTGATCAAGACGCTGCCGCCCTTCGCCACGTACTGCGAGAGCGTATGTGCAAAGATGGCGGGAATATCCATGGCATCGGAGAGGACGACAAATGCAAATCGCGAGGGGTCGAAGTCCGCGGTTTGATCCTCCGAGACGGATTGAAGAGCGAAGGATGCCTCCGGAGCGGACCCCAACGCAGCGCCGAAGTAAGTCGCCGAACGGGTGTCGCGCGCTTGATGAACGAAAAGAACACGCTCGGGATCGGATCGCCGAACCGAAAAGAACGCCGTGTCATCGGCCGGCAGCGCATCGTTGCCATCAACTCGAATCTCGCAGCGATTGAGGCCGTAGCCCACATCGAGAGGTGCAAACTCGACGGTGACACGACCAGCTGCCGGAACAGTCACGCTGCGAGTAGCCGTGATCTTTCCGTTGATGACGAGCGATATGTTCTTTGCCGCGGCCGGTGTGTCGTAGCCCGCAATAACAGCGCGAACCCGCGAACGACGGGGATCCTTTGGATCCGATAATTGAGTTGGGGACTCGACACTTTCGACCGTCCAATTCGGGAGAGCCTTTGGCGTCCCAATGAAATGCAGGTGCAGGGTGACCGAATCGGGAAGCGTCATGTCGGCAAAGTTTTGAGGCATTGCCGAACGCTGGAGGTCGCTGAAAAGGTGAAGGTCGATTCCTGAACGGTTGGCTTGAGTGAGGCTTCGCATTGTCTGGGCCAACTGGTCGAAGCTTGCGTGTCCGTCGCCGGGCTGGATGCTCTGGAGCGCGGCCATCGCCTGAAGTGGGTCTGCCAAAGGTGGCGTGAGCATCTGGATCTGCCCGCCGAGAGCAACGATCTGCACGCGCTGTGCGGGCTTCCGCGTGTTCAGGACCGAGACGGCATCCTTCTTCGCTTCATCCAGATGATTGGCCGCGCGCATGCTGAAGGAGTTGTCAACGACGATCAGCAAGAGGTCTCCAGACGAATTCTTAGCGGCGCGGTGAATGAACGGATCAGCAAAGGCCAGCACGAGAAGCAGGACGAAGGCAAATCGCAGCGCGAAGAGGACTAGATGTTTCAGACGGTGATGACGCGTGGAACTCTGCACTCCGCGCTCGAAGAACATCAGCGAACTAACCGGCCGCGGCGTCGTTACGTGCTTGCGAAGCAGGTGCACGAATACTGGGATGCCAAGCAGCGCCAGTCCGCCGAGAAACCATGGAGCGAGGAAGCCCATCAGTTGCCTGCCTGCCGCAGCGCCAGGTAGGCGCGCAGGGTTGTGTCCAGGGGTTGGTCTGTCACCAGCAGCTGATAATCCATACCGGCAGCACGAGACCGCGTGCGCAGCTGCTCGATGTGTGCGTCGATTCTTTCGCGATACAAAGTCTTTGCGTACTCGGGAACAACTTCTAGCCGCTGGTCCGTTTCCACATCCACCAGCAGAGCCGAACCTTTGAATGCGGGTCGGATTTCCTGGGGATCAAGAATGTGAAACAGGACCACCTCATTGCCGCGATAGCGCAGAGGGGCCACCGTGCGGACAATCGTTTCCGGATCTTCATAGAAATCGGAGATCAGGACAGCAATGCCTCGACGATGAAGGAGTTCCTGAAAATGGTGCAGGGGCTTGGCGAAGTCGGTGCGAGCACGGGCTTCGGCACGCTCAAGGCCGGCAAAGAGGCGGGGCAGCTGGCCAGGGCGCGTAGACGGCCGGATCACGTCGCGTACCTGTTCGTCAAACACGATCAGCCCCGCGGCGTCGCGCTGATTGTGGATGGCGAGATAGAACAGAGAGGCAGCAATGAATCGCGCGTAGTCCATCTTGCTCGGTGGCCCCGAAGTGAACTCCATCGACTTGCTGGCATCAAGCAGAATCGTAAGCTGGCTGTTCGTCTCGCCGCGATAGCGCTTCAGGTAGCAGCGTTCGGTGCGCGCGTAGAGATTCCAGTCCACGTGGCGCAGGTCGTCGCCCGGCGTGTAAGCACGATACTCCGCAAACTCCTGGCTGAAACCGAAATCAGGCGAACGGTGCAGACCCGCAACGAATCCGTCGACGACTGTTTTGGCAATCAGATCGAGCGACGAAATGCCCGCCAGCACCGAAGGATCGAGAAAGCGCTGCATCATGCCTCTTTGGGTTGCGGAGTCTGCGCCACGAGCCGGGTCAGAATCTCGTCGGAGTCGATGGAGTCCGAGTCTGCGTGGAAGTTGAGAAGGATGCGATGACGGAGCACGGGCACGACCATGGAGGTCACGTCGTCGTAGGTGACGTGGTAGCGCCTGTGAGCAAGTGCGCGCGCCTTGGCGGCAAGCACAATGAACTGCGCCGCGCGAATGCTCCCGCCATAGTTGATGTATTTCTTCACAAAGTCCGGGGCATTACTGCTTTTGGGGCGCGTGGCTCGAACCAGGTTCACCACATATCGCGCCAGGGTTTCGGCGATGGGCACCATGCGCACGAGATGCTGGAAATCGAGCAGTTCCTCGCCGTTGGTGACAATATCAATCTTTGGCGCGCGGTTCACAGTCGTGAGATCGACGACCTTCAATTCATCTTCAGCGCTCAGATATTCAAGCCTCACATTGAAGAGGAAACGGTCCAGTTGCGCCTCGGGCAAAGGATACGTGCCTTCAAGTTCAATGGGATTTTGCGTGGCCAGCACAAAGAACGGCGCAGGAAGCGAGTAAAGGTGGCCTCGCACCGTGCAGGAGTGCTCTTGCATTGCCTCGAGCAGGGCCGACTGGGTTTTCGGCGGAGTGCGATTGATCTCGTCGGCAAGCAAAATGTTGCCGAAGATTGGTCCTTCGACAAAGGTCCATTTGCGGTGCCCGGTCGCCAGATCTTCTTCGATGATATCGGTGCCCGTGATGTCAGAGGGCATGAGATCAGGAGTGAATTGAATACGGCGGAACTGCAGCCCGAGAGCCTCCGCAATGGTCCGCACCATGAGGGTTTTCGCCGTGCCAGGCAAGCCCGTCATCAAACAATGGCCGCCCACAAAAAGAGCGATGAGTACCTGGTCGAGAACCTCCTGCTGCCCCACGATGACCTGGTGCACTTGCGCGAGGATGTTTTCGCGCACCGCATGAAAACGGTCGATGCGCTGCTGAAGTTGTGCTGCATCCGTGGTCAAGTCGGAAACTGAAGCCATCCATTCCCTCCGTGCTCAGTTGGTCTTCGATGCGGGTTCCTGTAACTGCAACAGCAGCTTTTGCGCGGGACGATAGCCGGGCGCGGTTTCAAGCGCGCTCAGGACGCTTTCTTGGGCTTTGTCCCGGTGGCCGGCGGCAAAATAGGCTTGGGCCAGGCTGTATTCGGCGCCAGCCTTGTCGGTCGGATGCGTGGCGACGAGCGCGTTGTACTCGCGAATCGCACCGTCGTATTGTTTCTGTGCGTAGAGCAGATCGCCCAGTCGGCGGTGCAGGTCTTCGTCTTTCACCGGGTAGATGTAATTCACACGCGACAGCGTAGCGGCCGCTTCTGCGTGCTGCCCGGCAGAGTCCTCAAGTGCCGCCAGCCGCTTAAGCAGTGTCGGTGTCTGCCCACCGTGATCTCGATACGCAGCCAGAATCGCGGCTTCGGCCTGCGAATCGCCTTTCTGCTTCGCCGCCTCGGCGATGATCTCGTAGGCGCTGGCGTCGCCCACATATTCGGGATACATCGCAACCACGGCTGGTCCCTGCCGCAGAACCGTGTCGTACTGGTGTTGTTGTGCCGCAGCGATCAGCGACTTGAGTTGTTCGCGCCACGCATCGAAGTGGCCAGCTTCCGCGCCGTACTTCTGATCGATCCACGCCAGGTACTGTTTATCGAAGTCTTCCGGCGCGACTCCAAGTTCCTGCGTAATGACCTGCGGAGTGGGACTGGAGTGTGCGTAAGCGCGCACCATTTCGAGCAATTTCGGTTCGCCCCACTTCGATTGGATGTAGTCGCAGATCGTGCCGGCCTCGAAGTAAGAGACCACAACCTGTGCCGGGTAATCGGGAAATACAAAGCCGCGATCCAGGCGTGCAACGGGCAAAAGCTTTTTGTCGCGGATGGCAGCGAGAATCTCCGGCGTGGCTTGATTGCGCCACTCCGCGGAATGTTCCCCCTCTTCGTGAACGGCCAGTCCCTCGGTAAACCAGCGGGGAACGCGGAAATTCGTAGCTGTCAGAATGAACACATGGCTCATCTCGTGCCACAGGGTCGCGCCCCAATTAAAGTCGCCCGGCTTGCGCGCAGAAGGGCTGTCCATTGCGATCACGCGTCCAAAGGTGACGCCAAGAGCACCCAGGCCCGGCATGCCCATCGTGCGCACCGCGAAATCTTCATGATTGGGGTAAACCTCAACCTGCACCGGCCCGGCAAGCTTCATCTGGTACTTCTTCTCGTACGTGGCGAGGATGGTGTGCAACTCCGATTGCAGGTAAGGAAGAAGCAGATCGGACTCGGATTTGTCGAGCTTGAGAACGGTGGTGTCGTCGCGAACCGTAACGAAATGCGTGTAGCTGTCGAGCAGCCGCAGGCTGTTGACGGTAGCCGCGTCACGATAGCCGTTCTCGTAACTCAGTTGCAGTTCCTTTGAAGGCTCTTCGTCCTGGCCGAGCCGCATGAGTTCAATGCCGAGGGCAGAATGTGCCGACCACAACCGCGGTTCAACTTCGATAGCCTTCCGATAGTAGGTCACGGCGTCCTGGAAGCGATAGTGCAGCTCAAGCTGGCGGGCGACGTGCGCGTACGCTTCTCCATCATGGGGATTAATCGAAGCAATCTTCGCAAACCAGGCTTCGGGTGAGCGTTCGGAGAGCAGTTCGAGTGACTGCATGGATAGCCATGGCATCAATGGCGTCAGAGCGTGAGTGCCAGCGCTTTGTCGGCTTCAATTACCGCGGCTTCGCGGTCGTCGTTGGTTAGCGCCATGTCGGCCATGAGTTCATGCGCTGCTGCAAGCTTGGGATTAATCTCGACGGCCTTGGCGGCGAATGCGGCGGCCTGCCCACTGAAGCTTCCTTCTGAAACGGTGGCAAGTGCCAGGTAAGCTTCGGCGTTGGATGGCTCCTTCTGCAGTGCCTCGCGAAACAAGCCGGCAGCTTCGGCATCGTTGAAGCGTTCGTGCAGCAGCAGCCCCCAGCGAACCTTGACGTCGGCCCGGCTGTCAGGCTGCGCAGCGGCGAGTCGAAACTGCTCGTTGGCCTGATCCCATTGCTCGAGCCCCCAGAAACCCTCGGCTCGCGAAGCGGCGTCCCTGCTGCGTGTCAGGCTCTCAAAGCATGCGTGCGCTGGTTCCGTCTCGCCATGTTTCCGTTGCGTCCAGCACTCCGACGGAGCCGCCGCCTGCGCGAACGTGGCGCAAGCGAGAACTAAGACCGAAATGAGTGCGCGATGCATCACTTGTCGAGTTCCTCCTGCACCTTGGCCAGTTCCACCAGGGCTGCGGTGAGTTGCATCTTGTAGTCGCCGGGGTCCATGGCAGCCTTGCGGTACTTGAGACCATCAATCTCCTGTTCGAGTTCTTCCTTCCTTCGTATCAAAGCGCTTTTTGCGGGATCGTTGGCGGCCAGTGCCGCGTTGCCGAGATGCAGCAGAGTGAGGCTCGACAAAAGCTGCCCCTGCCCATCGCCTGCAGCACGCACCGGCTCGCCGTGGCCGATGTCGTTGAATACCGCATGCTCAGTGGCGAGACGCTTCTCGGAGTCATAGAAAGCCGCGGTCTTTTTCGCCGCGTAGGTAAAGGCCTCGAGCGCACTGATGGATTCACTCTTGTCGGTATCGGCGGCCTGGTCCTGCAGCGCTTCCACCCAGTAGCGCGCGAACACCGTAGCGTTCTTCTCCGTCCCCGATTTGGTAGCAGCGATCACAGCCCGTCCGGGACGCTCGAGAGCCGCAATCGAGCCGCCGCTGGCGCTGGTCGTGTTCACAATGAGCTGGCGACGGGCGGAAATCTTGTCGCAGAGCGAGGCAATCTCCGCCGCCGTAATGTCAGGACCAACGAGGGCGATCTTGTATTCCACGCCATCGAAGGAGCCGTGTCCGATAAGGACCAGCACGAACTCGTCGTCGGGTTTTGACTGGTTGGCGACGGCGCCCAGCGTTTGCCGCAACTGCACCGCCGAGGCCTGTGCGCCGGTCAGCGTCGACACGTGAGCTGGGTCAGTATTCGCCTTGAAAGCCTTGTCCAGATCGCGGGCAGCAGCGGTGAAACGCTGCTCGTAGTCCGGCTCCCCCCCAAGGCCGGCCACAACCACGTAATAGATCGCTGCCCGCGCCGGGACGACGCACGCGCAAAAAATGGCAAGCAGTAGAATGCGCTTCATACGATCCCCCACTTGCGCCGCAGCAGCCACTCCGTGATAGGCAGACCGGCGAGAAGCAGGAAAACAATCGGCATGTTCCACAGCTCTTTAGTGCTGCGTACCGACACGCCTGCTTCTGAATAGGAAATATCGCGGGCAAGAGTCTTGAGGTCGCCCGGCTTCCAATAGCGGCCGCCGGTTTGCTCGGCGAGCTGCTCCAGCAAGGGTCGATTCTGCGCGGTGTGGAAGTTCTCTGCCACTCCGTCCTGGCGCGCAAACGTGAGAACATCGCGGCCTAGTTCCTGCGGCACACCGCCGGCCGAGTAGGCGGTGACCTCCGCCAGGTAGGAGCCAGGCTTGTCGGCAGTCCAGTCGCTTTGAAATGTCCCCGGCGCGCCTTGCACCGGCGTGAGATCGAGAACTGCATTCAAGTTGGAGGGGCCAATGATGTGGGCTGTGACGTGCGCATCGGGCGCCGGCTGGAACTGGCGATCCCGGACCTGCGCGGTGATCTGCACGCGACCTTCATCGGATAGCAGGCGCTCGGGCATAGCGGCGGAAACCGGTCCGGGCGAGTCGGCCACGAGCCAGCGCAGCAGTTGCCGCCAGAAAAGGTCGTGCGATGGATCGCCAAGCGCCTCGCTCATTTGCCAGCGCCATGTGCCGCCCGTAGCCAGCACCGCGGTTCGTCCATGTCCGTAGTTCTGGGTTACCAGCAGCGGGAGCTTGCGGCTCGCCGCGTTCATGCTGGCCAGCACGGTGGCTCCGGGTTTGGGGGCGCCGGCGTCTTCGTAGTCGGCCAGGTACGTGAGCTTCTTCCAGCGCTCCGCATTTTTCTGCGGGTCATCCAGCAGCCGCGTGATCGGCGAATCAACACCCGCCGAAGTCAATTCCACCGTCGCGGGATTGCGATGAAAATTGTTGCGGCCAGGCGGAAGAAACGTGGGCAGCAGTTCGCTAATGCTTGATGCGCCCCAGCCGCCATCGCTGAGTGAAGAGCGGCCGCCGAGAAAGAGGACGCCGCCGCCGCGACGATCGACATACTCGCGCAAAAGCTCCTGCTGCAAGGGCGTGAAATAGTCCACGCTGACTGAGCCGATGAGGATGCCCGCATATCCGAAGAGATCTTCGGGCCGCGTTGGGAACCCGTCGGCAAGTTCGCTCGGGATCGCTGATTCCTTGTCGATAAATCTTGTTTTCGCTGGTGCGCAGCATCGACACCACCTGCATCGACGAGTCATCGTCTTCCGCTCTGCGGATGAACTTGTACTCCCAGCGCGGCTCCCCCTCGATGTACAGGATCCGGCGCTTGGCATCGGTCACCAGCAGCGGTTGTGTCACCGCATTGTTTGCAAGGTTTTCTTCGCGCGGAAGAGGATCAATGGAGAAAACCAGGTTCTTCGCGCCCGCCGTTCCCGCAGGGAAGAAGAGCGTCTCAGGCTGAATGCGGCCTTCCGGCCCCAGCGTGATGTCGCGCGCGGCCAGCAGCTTTTCTCCATCGCGCACCGTCAGCCGGGCAGCCTGCCCGGTGTATCCAAACTGCGTAACGCTCACCACGCAGGCCACGCGCGAGTCCGTCACGGCCTTGGGCTCAACGTTTACCTCTTCGATCTCCACATCCCGCAAGGGGCGTTCGTTGCCATAACCGACGGTGTGTACCGGAATCCGCCGATTGTGCAGCGATGCCAGCGTTTCAGCATTGATGCCGGAACCCCCAAGGTCCGACGAATTCTGCCCGCCATCGCTCAACAGCACCACAGCGCCCACCGGCAGCCCCGCGGTCTCCGTGGCGAGTTGTTGCAATCCGCGGTCGATATGAGTGGCAGATCCACTCGGTGCCAGAGAGCGCAGGTTGTCCAGGCGCACCAGTTCGCTGTCGAGCCGGTAGAGACGCGTTTGAAAGCGGGCCTGAAGGCCGGCTAGCAATCCCTTGTTCAGCGCAGCGAGCGCGGCGTCTTCCCGCGTGTGCCCCTCCACATCGCCAATCGCCATGCTGCGGGAATCGTCAATCACCACCGCGATGATGTTCTGGTGCGAACTGAGTTCCCCGATGGTCAGCGCCGGTTGCCACAGCAGGATAAGCAGCAGCGCCAGCGTGGAGGACTGCAGGGCCCACACCAAACCGGCGCGCCAGCCATGTACCTTTGCGGCCGACCGGCGCACCCGCGACCGGATCAGATAACCCAGGCCGGCTACCGCCAGCAGAATCGCGAGAGGCAGCAACCACCCGGGCCAGGCGCCAAGCAGCACCAGGTGGCCTTGCGTAAACACCGGAAGAGGGTACTTGAACAGAAACTGAAACATGCACGCCCGGAGTCGTGATGAAGCGGTGATTCGAACCAGTTGAGTTGACCATCTGCCAAAGCGAACGAGCCTAGTGCGTCATGCCATACAGGATGTAATCAAGCCCCACGCGAAATGCCATGGAGGCAAATGTCTCTGGATAATTGGGGTCGTCGGCCCACTCCCATGCGTCGCCCAGGTGCATGTTGTGGCAGATGGCGACGATGATGCGTCCCTTGTCGTCGCGAATGGCGCGCCACTTGGGCTGGTAGCCGTCTTTCTCGTACGTCCGGCCAGTCCACACGTACTGCTCGCCGGGTATCTGCATCTTGTCGTCGATGTCGTACAGGGTGTGAAATATCTCGTCGCCGCTCTGTAGATCTTCAATAGGGCGATCGGGCAGCACCTGGCGCATGCCGTTGAGAAAGTTCTCCCAGTCTTCCGTGCCATGGAAGTCGTCGACCATCAAAAAGCCGCCCTTGAGAAGGTATTCGCGCAGGCGCTTGGCCTGGGCATCGCTGAATGACCAGGTTTGCACCTGGACTGCATAAATCCAGGGGTAGTTGAAGATCTCGTCGGAGTCGAGCGTGACCACCTGTTCCGTGGGACGCCCATCGATCCGCGTAAGGCGATGCATCGCGATAAGGAACTGGCGATCGGCTTTGGGATAATCGCGCGACCACGACGCTCCCCACCCGCGGTGTCCCCACGGGCTGGAAAGGCTGGACATGTTGGCGTTATAGGCCAGCCGCGACCAGTAGAATTCCGACTTCACATTGCTGGGGGAGTCGTCATTGCCGAAACCGAAGTTCGCGGTGCGCTGAAAAGCCCACACCGCAGCGCAGCAGCCAGCAACCACCACGAGGGGAAGTGTCAGCCGCGCGACCTTCATGAGGGACCTCCGCGATGGGGATGTACGCGACAGTACCCGAACGCCGAATAGAAACGCCGTGTCCCAAAACTAAGCCAATCGAGACACTGCAATCAACCCCGGGGAGCGGTAACTGGGATGAATTGCTCGACAAGATGAAACGTTCACTCGGCCTCTGCAGAACGCTTGCCAGTTAGACGGAACAGCCCGGAATCCGGTTGCAGAATGCCGGAGTCCCTGCTGGCTCGGCTTGCAGGCACGATTTCACGCGTGAGACGATGCTGATAATCAGCCCGGTGGAGGGCTCTGTGAACAGGCGCGAGCTCCTGAGACTGGGTGGAATGGCGTTAGCGGGTGCCGGGGGAAGCGGGATTCCGCTTCTGGGCCAAGCCCCCATGACACCGCCGCAGCCGCCAGGCGCCGCAACACAGGACAGCAAAGCCGACTACACGCTGCGCATCGGCCCCGTTACGGTCGAGCTGGATCGCTCGCATATTATCTCGACGGTCGGTTACAACGGCACCGCGCCGGGCCCCGTTTTGCGCATGCGTGAAGGTCGCCCGGTGACGGTCGATCTCGTCAACAACACCGACACACCGGAGTTTGTGCACTGGCACGGCATGCTGATTCCCGCCTCCGCCGACGGCACGGAAGAAGAGGGCTCGCCGGTGGTTCCGCCTCACGGCCGGCAGCGCATGCAACTTACCCCCGGCCCCGCGGGGAGCCGTTGGTATCACTCCCACGCCATGGCCATGGACGACCTGCACAAAGGCGCTTTCACGGGACAATTCGGCTTTGTGTTTGTCGAGAGCGGCCACGATCCGGGCCAGTACGACCAGGAGTTGTTCCTCGCTCTGCGCGACTGGGAGCCCTTCTTTACCGCGACCATGGACGACGAGGATGACGACACCCACGATGGCCCCCTTCTCGAAAAGCCTGCTGCACTGAACGGCGATCCGGACGGGCTGGAGGTGGGATCGGTCACCTACTCCATCAACGACAAATCGCTGGGGTCGGGAGAGCCCATTCGCGTTCGCGAGGGGCAGCACGTGTTGATCCACCTGCTGAATGCCAGCGCCATCGAGAACCGCCGCATCGCGCTCGCGGGCCACAAAATGAAAGTGATTGCGCTCGATGGCAACCCGGTGCCCACGCAGCAGACGCTCGATTCGGTGTTTCTCGGGGCCGGCGAGCGGATGGATGTCGTGGTGGAAATGAACCAGCCCGGTGTATGGATCCTGGGCGCGACCGAGAAGTCCATCCGCGAGTCGGGGATGGGGGTGGTGGTAGAGTATGCGGGCCTCCACCGGCAGGCACAGTGGGTCGACCCGCCCAAAACGCGTTGGGATTACACCATCTTTGGAACGGATACCTCCGCATCGCCGTCTCCCCAGCAAACCATCGAACTCATTTTCGAAAAGATTCCCGGCGGTGCCGGCAAGTTCAACCTGTGGCTGGTGAACGGCAAGCCGTACCCGCACGAGCGCGAGTTCGTGCTGGAGAAGGGAACTCGTTACCGGCTGGTGATGCGCAATCGCACGGACGACGCCCACCCCATGCATCTGCACCGGCATCTTTGGGAACTGGCCGAAATCAACGGGAAAAAGACCGCGGGCGTTGTGAAAGACACGGTGGTGGTGCCGTATTTCGGACGCGCGGTGGTGGACTTTACGGCAGACCAACCGGGACTGGCGCTGTTTCACTGCCACATCCAGCAGCACATGGACTACGGATTTAAAGCCCTGTTTCGCTACGCCTGAGTTGCTTCGCCACAGCGCATCGGACGCTGCAAATTGGCGGGCGCATAACGCAATCTCGAACGAAGCTCGTTGCCGGCAATTCGGTGCTCAGGCTTTTTGTGATATGACGGCCCTGCGAACGAAGTTCTCCACGATTGGGCGCTTTTCTTCTCTCCCCCAGGCTATATCAACGTCGCTCCAGACTTTTGCGTTCTTGAGTGGAATGAAGACTACATCCGGCGACGCGAGGCGCCGCACGCACGCCGGGGCGACGGATACACCGAGCCCCGCCCCCACCAACCGCACGATCGACAGCCAATGCGACGCTTCCTGGACGATTACCGGCCGGAATCCATGCTCCTCAAAGATTGTCAGCGGCTTCTCGAAGGCACGCGCTCCGGCAGACCGCGGATAGTAAACAAATGGCTCGTCCCGCAACAGCGCAGGGGAAAGGCTTCTTCGTCGCGCGTGTGGATGCGTTGCGGGGAGTACCGCGAGGTATGGTTCTGAGAAAAGAGGTGTCAGCCTCAGCGTCTCCGAGGGATCGCTGTCGCGCAGGATTCCTGCGTCCAGGGTTCCATTTTCCAAACCTTCCAGAACCCGCGACGTGAACGATTCATAGAGCCTCAGTTGCACACGCGGGTACAGTTCCCGGTACCGCTTCAGCGCCTCGGGCAGAGTCGTCAACATGGCGGAACCGACGAAACCAACATGGAGCGACCCGACTTCGCCTGCACCCACGCTGCGGGTTTCGTCGAGGTCGCGCTGCATGTTGCTGAGAATGCGGCGGGCGCGTTCGAGGAACGCTTCACCTGCGGGCGTGAGCTTCACAGACCGCGAAGTGCGAACAAAAAGGGGATAGCCTACGATCTCTTCCAGCTTGCGGATTTGCTGCGATAGCGGCGGTTGACATAGATGCAGTCTTTCAGCCGCGCGAGCGAAATTCAGCTCTTCAGCAACGGCGACAAAGTAGCGGAGGTGCCTTAACTCCAGATTGCTCAGATCCATATCTGAAACGTCTTAATACAACGCATCAATATACCAGACATTGGAAAAAGTGGCCAGATTCATATCTGAAACATATTGATCGGAAGGAACAATATATTGGACGTTATGCCGGCTAAATGGCAAACTCCTCTTCAGAGGTGGTCCCCAATGCCCAATCCGACGCCGGTTTTAACCCCGATGCCTTCCGATTCCGTTCGCAATGCGATTGAGATTCGCCCTCTGCTTGCCGACGGGGACGCCACCGCGTTCCGGACGTTGAATGAAGAATGGATCACTCGTCATTTCGTGCTTGAACCGAAAGACATTGAGACCCTTGGCGATCCGGGAGGCACAATCTTTGGCAAAGGCGGCCGAATCTTGATGGCTTACGCAGACGCGGAGCCGGTCGGGTGCGTGGCCCTGATTCCGATGGCCGATGGGCTGGTCGAGTTGGCGAAGATGGCTGTCGATCCACAATGTCGCGGACGCGGAATCGGGCGCCGCCTGCTCGAACGCGCTATCGAAGAAGCGAGGTCGATGGGCGCTGCCGCCGTTTTCCTCGGCAGCAGCACCAAGCTCCCGGCAGCGTTGCATCTCTATGAGAGTGTTGGCTTTCGCCGCGTGCAGCCCGACCCGTCGATCCCCATGCCCTACACCCGGGCCGACGTTTTCATGCGTCTATCGCTGTGACCCCGTCGTCATTGCTGCCAGCCCCCACCGAGGGCACCGTAGAGCTGAACGAGAGTGAGTGCTTCTCCTTCCTGCGCATTCACCAGGTTCAATTGAGCCGTGTAGAGGTTGGAGTCGGTCGTGAGGACTTCAAGATAACTGGTCGATCCCCCCTGGTAGCGGACGCGGGCGAGACGTGTGGCGTCTTGTGCGGCGTCTACCAGTTTTTCTTGCTGCTCGCGATTGGAGCGCTGCTTGTTGAGCGCGATCAACGCGTTCGACACGTCGCGGATTGCGCCGGCGATGGTCTTTTGATAATTCAAGACCATCTCCTTCTTCGTCTCTTCAGAGAGCTGAAGCTGGCCGCGCAACTTGCCGCCTTCGAACAGGGGCTGGGTGAGGGTACCAATGCCGTAGATTGTCTTTCCCGCGGGATCGAAGATACTCGACAGGCTGTCGCCGCCCACTCCTCCCGATCCACTGATTGACAGGTTGGGGAAGAATTGAGCCCGTGCCACACCAATTTGGGCGTTGGCAGCAATCAGGGTCGCTTCCGCCTGTTGGATGTCTGGCCGGCGCTCCAGGAGTTCCGTGGGCAATCCTGTTGGAAGATCCATCGGCGGAGGCGTAAGGGCAGCGGGATCCTTGTGCTCGACCGGTCCCGGATTTTCACCTAACAGAAATGCAAGGGCGTTTTCCTGCTGCTGGATCTGCTCTTCGAGTTGGGGAACCTGGGCACTCGCGGTGTAGAGCAACTGCTCCGCCTGCCGAACGTCGGAGAGTGGAACCGAGCCGCCACTTTCGAGCGTCTTCGTCAGGTCAACCGAATCCTGCCGGACCTTCAACGTCTGGTTGGTGATATCGAGCTGGCGGTCGAGCGCGCGCAGCTGAAGGTAAGTGGTGGCGACCTGCTGAACAAGCGTCAACTGCACGGCGCGCCTTGCCCATGTTTGAGCCAGGAGCTGCGCGCGAGCGGCTTCGGTCTGTCGGCGATAAAGGCCCCAGAAATCGGGGGTCCAGGCCGCCGACAGATTGAACGATCCATCCACCAGCGGGCTGGGAAAATTGCTTCCCAGGGAGGAGGGCAACGTAGCGCCAATCGCGGTGCCGCCGACGGTGGCAGTGGGAAACTGCTGGGAGCGCGTAATGCGGACTTGCGCCTGTTGCTCAAGGATGCGTTGGGCAGCGATGCGCACGTCGTAGTTGTTCGCGAGCGCCTTGCGGATCAGTTGCTGGAGTTCGGGTTCGCGATAAACGGCGGACCACTGTTCATCCGCGAGGGATGTCCTGGCGTCGGTCTTGATATCCGTTCCATCGGCGCCACGAAAAGCCGGCGGAGCCGTGTAGTTGGGGCGAACGTAATTCGGCCCAACTTTGCAACCGGCCAGAATCAGGACGGCAGCGGCGATGGCGATGTAGATACTGCGCTGCGAAAGAGACGTGGTGGGGGTCAATCCTGGCCTCCTTCGTTGTGCGCGTACGCAACGGGCGCCTCGGGTTGCCGGGCCGGCGGCCCGCACAGGCCGTGACTGGAATCCATCGTGGTGCCTTTGCCTCCACTAACGAAGCGGTGCGAAAGATACTCAACGACGGCGAATGTCACGGGAATAAAGATGAGGCCCAGAACGGTTGAGAGTGTCATGCCCCCAACGACCACAGTGCCGAGAATGCGGCGAGAGGCAGCGCCGGAGCCGGTGGCGGTCCAGAGCGGCAGACAGCCGACAATAAAGGCCAGCGCGGTCATCACGATTGGGCGGAAGCGGAGACGCGCCGCGTTGAGGGCGGCCTCGCAGATGCTTTCTCCTCCCTCGTAATTCAACTTTGCGAATTCGACGATGAGGATGGCGTTTTTGGCGGAGAGGCCGATGAGCATGACGAGACCGATGGTGGCAAAGATATCGTTCTCGAGAAGGCGCGCATGCAAGGCGAGATACGCGCCGAGGATCGCCACCGGGGTGCTGAGAAGGACGCTGAACGGGAGCGTCCAGCTTTCATAGAGCGCGGAGAGGATCAGGAACACGAACACAAGCGACAGACCGAAGACGGCCCACGATGGAACCCCCTTCTCCGCCTGCTGTTCCTGGAACGACATGCCGGCGTAGTCGAATCCCGCATCGGGCGGCATGGTCTGATGAAAGACTTCTTCGAGCGCCTTCCTCACCTGGCTCGAGCTGTATCCGGGAGCGCCGGTGATATTGAGCTGCGCGGCGTTGTACTCGTTGAACCGGTAGATGAATTCGGGACCCGTGATTCGGCTGACTTTGACCAACGACCCGAGGGGAACCTGGCTGCCATTGGCGCTTCGCACATAGAACTGATCGATGTTGGCGATGTTGGTGCGCGATGTCCCCTCTGCCTCAACGTACGTCTGCCATTGGCGGCCGAAGCGATTGAAGTAGTTGACGAGATAGCCTCCCATGAAGGTTTGCATGGTGGTGTAGATGTTGGAGAGATCGACTTGCTGCTGGAGGGCCTTCTCCTTGTCGACGTCTGCATAGAGCTGGGGTACAGCGGGTTGGTAAGAGGGAATGGCGGCCGCGATTTCAGGGCGCTTGGAGATGGCGCCAAGGAAGCCGAAAACGTTTTTCGTCAGCGCTGTCGGATCGTCGGACCCCGAGCGATCTTCCAGGATCATGGTGACGCCGCCCGATGTTCCGATACCGGGGATGGAAGGGGGCGGAAAGGCAAACGCGATCCCATCCGGGTCGGCGGCCAGTTGCTTTTGCAGATTGCCCTGGATGTACTCGAGTTGTTGCTCCTTGCTCTTGCGAACCTCCCATGGCTTGAGGCTGACGAAGAAGAATCCCGCATTCGTACTCTGCACCTGGGTCAGCAGCGAGAAGTTGGTGACCGCGATAACGCCATCGACGCCGGGCATTTTCAGCAGGGAAGCGGTGATCTTTTGCTCCGCGGCGTCGGTGCGCTGCGCCGATGCGCCGTCAGGAAGCTGAAGCGCGAGAAACATGTAGCCCTGGTCTTCTGTGGGGATGAATCCGCCGGGGAGGCTGCTGCCCAGGAAACCAGCCAGAACGGCTACGAGAACCAGCGCGATCATGGCGATAACGGACTTGTGAATCAAAACGCGGGAAGTCTTGATGAAGCTATCCGTAGCGCGTCCAAAGAGCCGATTGAAGGCTGCGAATCCTCTCTCGAGAAGGCTCTTCTTACGAGCTTCATCCCTGGGCTTGAGCAGGAGTGACGCGAGCGCCGGCGACAAGGTGAGGGCGTTGAACGCAGAGATCAATACGGAGATGGCGATGGTTACGGCGAATTGTTGATAGAGGCGCCCGGTGATGCCCGGAATGGCCGCTGTGGGGATGAACACTGCGGCGAGAATCAACGCGATTGCGACTACGGGACCGCCGACCTCCTGCATTGCCTTCTCGGTGGCGGACTTCGGATCCATGCCTTCGTCGATGTGGTGTTCAACGGCCTCCACCACGATGATGGCGTCATCCACGACGAGGCCGATGGCAAGCACCAATCCGAAGAGGGAGAGTGTGTTGATGGAGAACCCGAGCGCCGGAAAGATGATGAATGTGCCGATGAGCGAGACGGGTACGGCAAGCAGCGGGATGAGAGTGGCGCGCCATCCCTGAAGGAAGACGAACACTACGAGGACGACGAGCCCCAGCGCCTCGAACAGCGTGAAGAGGATCTCACGAATGCCAGCGGTGACTGCCTTGGTGGTGTCAAGCGGGATGTTGTACGAGATACTGGGCGGAAAAGTGGCCGAGAGTTCCTTCATTCTCTGGCTGACTGCGCGGGCAGTTTCAACGGCGTTCGAGCCTGGCAGCTGATAGATGGCCATAACGCCGGAGGGCGCCTGGTTGTAGCGGCCCGAGATGGTGTAAGCCTGATCGCCCAGTTCGATGCGCGCGACGTCGCGAAGGTGAAGAATGGATCCGTCAGGATTGGCGCGGAGAACAATATTGCCGAATTCTTCGGGCTTGACGAGCCGCCCTTGCGTTCGCACGGTGTAGGTGAACTGCTGGCCCTTCGGCATGGGCTCTCCGCCAATCTGACCTGCGGGATTGACGTTATTTTGCGTCTGGATCGCGGCGATTACCTCAGGTGCCGTCACGCCGAGTTTCGCGAGTTTGT
Organism: uncultured Acidobacteriota bacterium; assembly: GCA_963744185.1. Classification (GTDB taxonomy): domain Bacteria; phylum Acidobacteriota; class Terriglobia; order Terriglobales; family Acidobacteriaceae; genus Telmatobacter. The sequence goes on from CAVUSR010000012.1 coordinate 491,853, forward strand.
CGGGCTGTACCCATACGCGGAGAGCGTATTGACCGCCGAAGACCTGAACGCGGGAGACACCTTTGACACGGGCGATCTGATCCTGCAGGTTGATGATGGCGAAGTTGGTAAGGAAATCCTGGTTCAGCGTGCCGCCGGGAGAGTTGATGGCCACGAGCATCAGTGGCGAGGTAAGGGCCTTTTGAACAGTCAGGCCAGCGGTCGTCACCTGAGCGGGCAATTGCGATTGAGCCTGATCAACGCGCAACTGCGCAAGCACCTGGTCAATATTGGGGTCGGTCTTGACGTCAAAATCAACGAAGATTTGAGCGACTCCGTTATTGGCGCTGACGGAGTTCATGTAAATCATGTTGTCGACGCCGTTCATTTGCTGTTCGATCGGGGTCGAGACGGCTTGCGCGACGGTTTTGGCGTCTGCTCCGGGATAAGTAGCGGTGACCAGGATTTCAGGCGGAACGATGTTAGGAAACTGTGATATGGGCAGCGTGAGGAGAGACACCACGCCGATGACCACAGTGAGGATAGCGATAACGATGGCGACGATTGGCCGCCGGATAAAGAATTTTGACATCGTTTACCGCCCTGCCGCGCGCGGTGATTCCGAGCCGACCGATGCCTTGAACTGAGTCAGTTCGGGATTGACGGGAGCGCCTTCGCGAAGTTTCTGCAGGTTGTCGGTGATAACGAGCGATCCTGCGGGGAGGCCGCTTTCGACGACCCAACTGTTTCCGTATTGAGGGCCGAGTGTCACGGTGTTTACGTGGACAGTCTTATTGGCAGCGACCGTGTAGACTTGCTGCGTGCCCTGAAACTCAGTCACGGCAATCTGCGGGATCAGCACCGCGTTGTGACGGATTTCCGTGTCGGCTTTTACTCTTCCAAACTGTCCCGGCCGCAGAATGTTTCCGGGGTTGGGAAAAGAAGCCGCGATTCGGATAGCCCCGGTTTGCGCATTAAGTTGCCGATCGATGAACACAATCTGGCCCTTGTGCGGATACGTTTCCCCGTCGGCGAGAGTGAGTGTGAGGGGTATTTTGGAAGCTCCCTGAAGCAGGCTGCTGCCGCCTTTTCGCGCCCGCTGCACCAGCGCAAGGTACTCGCTGTCGCCGATGGAGAAGTAAACCTTGATGGGATCAAGTTGTGATACCGAAGTAAGAACCGACTGCGTACTTACAAGATTTCCAACCTGTGTCGTCGCTTGTCCAGCGACTCCGGTGATCAAAGACCTGACCTGCGTAAAACTCAGATTCAGTTTGGCGGTTGACACGGCTGCTTCAGCTGATTTCACGGCTGCTTCTGCCTGAGACTGCTGCTGGATCTCGTTATCGAGCTGACTTTTCGCAATGGCATGGGCGGCAGCAAGGGGCGTGTCGCGATTCACATTGATCTCCGCCAGTTTGAACTGCGCCTGCGCCTGCTCGAGCTGCCCCTGCGCAAGTTGCAGAGCGTCTTCGAACGGTCGAGGATCGATCTCGAAGAGGACCTGATCTTTCTGGACCTGTGAGCCTTCGCGATAATTCTGGCGAACCAGGTAGCCGTTCGCCTGGGGCTGAATCTGGGCGTTGACGTACCCATCGAGCGTGCCTACCCACTCGCCCGTCACGGGTACGTCAGCCTGTTCGGCCTTCACGGCGGCGACCTTCAACGGTTGCATTGGAGCCGCGCCCGCCGCTGCGACGTGATTGTTGCAACCGGACATCAAGCCCATGGACAACATTGCAAAACCGGTTACGGCAACAGCCAGGGCCGCTTTAAGGGCGATCAATCGAACCCCGCGCATTTTCTGCACGCTCATCTTCATGCTCCATCACGGTGTGAATATTGAGCCAAAATCGCCGGCATCGGGGAAGACGCGACGTTGTGTTCCTGAAGAGATGAAACCTACTCCAACAGGGATTCACAAACTGCTTGCGTTGGCTCGCAAGGCATCGCGCAAAAATGCCTGATTGTGCAGCATGCATCTCTCGTTCCCGAACCGCAGGCTATCGGCCGCGTTGCGATGGAGCGGCATGCGCGAAGACACGACCGCCTGCCCTGGGGCGGTCCAGTGCGTTGCGGAGCTTGAACCGCTGTCTGCACGATATCGACCGCTTGCCGAAGAATCTTTCCTGCCGCGACCGCGATTGGTAAGCTGCTTCGGCAAGAAGGCGCAGTTGAATATTGGCCAGCCTGGGAAAAGGAGAGCGCGTGCAAGATTCTGGAGTTTGCGAACTGCCCGGGACGCGAGCGGCGGTATCGGGCGCCGCGGCGCGGGTCTCTTCGCTCGACTTTGTGCGCGGCGTTGCCATGATTCTGATGGCAATCGATCACGTGAGGGTCTACTGTGCCTGACACTGCTCTATTTTTCGTGCAGATGGTTTGCGAGGATAAAGAAGACCCATCGGACGATCTGGCTGACGTTTCTGTGACAACATTGGCGTTACCGGTGCTACAGTCGGCCGGCTTGAAAGGCAAACTCGTTGATTCCGGGTATGTTCTGCACAGACTTGAGGCTAAGACGCGGGTGCGAAGAACATTCTCCAGGATTCGGGCGGTACGTGTCTTTAGATAATGCGCACTCCGTCGATTAAGAGGACAATAAGAACAAAGTATTCAAAGGTTTGAGTTCGGGATTAGACTGTATCAACGGTCAGGCAGACTATTTGAAAAGCTCCGCGAAAGAGTCCGGTCCAACGCTCGTCTGGCGCCTCGTAACCCCGATTGTGCTTTTGGCATTCCTTATAGGGACGACCGTCGGACTGGTCTCGCACACTCACAGCAACTGTTCTCCACAGACCTGCTCAATCTGCCACCAGAGCCATCAGATCATCGAGCCGCCCCAAGCCGGCGTTCCTGAATACATTCTTGTTCCCACTGGCCCCGGTCCAGATCCCGTGCGGATCGCCGTCCTGCCAGGTTTCTTTGTTCCCAACCTCCCGGTACGAGCTCCTCCCGCCGCATAGCCCCACCTCATCACGTGCTGTCCGCAGCACGTCAATTGGTTCTACGCCCAATCTGAGGAGGCTTGGCGTCTATGCGTTTACCGCATCTCTGCTTTCCTGTCCTGTTAGCCGACCTAGTGCTTTCAAATGCATTGTTTGGGCAGATTTCTCCTGCGCCAAGTCCGCCATCTCCCCCGGCCCAAACCCTGGCCCAGAAGCCCGGGTCAGTGATCATTTCTCTGGATGAAGCGATTCGAAGGGCACTCGAGCACAACCACAGTCTGCTGGCAGCGCGCACCACGATTCAACAGAGCCTGGCGGAGGAGACTACGGCAAACCTTCGCCCAAACCCCGTGCTCTTAGCAGACTCGCAGTTCCTGCCGATCTTTCAACCCAGTCAATTCAGTTCGGATTACATCGACAACACCGCACAATTCGATGTTGGCCTGAGCTACTTGTTTGAACGGGGCAAAAAGCGTCAACACCGGCTGCAGGCGGCAAAGGATCAGACGGCGGTGACCCGTTCGCAGGTGAATGACAACGAGCGCAGCCTGACCTTCAGCGTCGCAACGCAGTACATCAATATCGAACTCGCGGAATCGACTCTGGAGCTGGCCGAGCAGGACCTCAAAAGCTTCCAGAACACGGTCGATATCGGCGAAATCCGGTATAAGGATGGCGACATTGGCGAAGACGACCTGCTGAAGATCAAGCTGCAGATGCTGCAATTCCAGTCAGATGTTTCGCAGGCAAAGCTTGCGCGGGTGCAGGGGCTTTCCGATCTCCGACAACTCCTGGGCTACGAATCGATATCCGCGGACTACGACGTGGCGGGGGCATTCGATTATCAGCCGGTCAAAGGCAACGTGGAAGACTTTGAAGCGAAGGCGCTGCAGACCCGGCCCGACCTGAGAGCTGCGCAGTTCGGAGTAACCGCGGCGAATAGCCAGTATCAATTGCAACGAGCGATCGGAAAGAGGGATGTTACTGGTCAGGCCAGCTACACCCATTTGGGCTACATCAATGATATTTCGCTGTTCGGCCAAATTCAGATGCCGATTTTTGACCGCAACCAGGGTGAGATCGCCCGGGCCGGATTTGCGGTAACGCAGGCGCAGGAGCAGGAAAGATTCGCGAACGGGCAGGTTCTCACCGACGTCGAGGACGCCTTCGAGAGCCTGCGAACCAACGACCAGATCGTCGGACTTTACCGCTCGGGTTATCTCGATCAGGCGCAGCAATCCCGGGACATCAGCGAGTACGCTTACCGGCACGGCGCCGCGAGCCTGCTTGATTTTCTCGACGCCGAGCGCAGCTACCGGACTGTTCAACTTGGTTACCGCCAGGCGCTGGCTTCGTATCTGCTGGCAGTCGAACAGCTTCGCGAAGCCGTAGGAACCAGGAGCTTACCATGACGATTGCAGCGCTCGCATGCCAGAATCGCCGGCTTCAGACTGCCCTGACTCTCGTTTTCACATTGATGCTGGGCTGCAGTTCGAAAGACACGGAGCGGGCAAGCCAAATGACATCCTTTTCCGCGCACGCGTCAAAGTCTGCGATTCCGCAGCTTTTCACGATTCCGACGGATCAGATGGCCCATGTGCAAGTCGTCACGGTGCAGCCAACCCGGCTGAACCGCACTCTTCGACTGACAGGTGCGGTAGCCTACAACGCATTCAAGACGACGCCCGTTATTTCTCAGGTCGGAGGACCGGTCAGCCGGATTCTTGTGGTTCCTGGCCAGCATATAAAGATGGGCGAGCCAATGCTCGAGGTGAGCAGTCCGGACTACTCGCAGCTTCTGGATTCCTACTTGAAAGCATCGGACTCTTTCCGGCTGTCGAACAAGAACTACGAACGCGCCAAAGACCTGTATCAGCACCACGCAATCGCGGAGAAGGATCTGGAGCAAGCCGAGTCGGACCGCAATCAGGCCAAGGCAGATCTGGACGCGTCGGAGCAGGGACTGAGAATTCTCGGAATCAAGAATCCGGCGGATTTGGAAAAGGCTCCTTCTTCCGCGCAGGTTCCCGTGCTTGCCCCAATCGGCGGAGAGGTTGTCGAGCGCCTGGTTTCGCCCGGACAGGTTTTGCAGGCAGGCCAGACCCAGGCCTTTACCATCTCGGACCTGAGCACAGTATGGGTTCTCGCCAACGTGTACCAGGCAGATCTCGCTTACGTTCGTAGCGGGGACATGGTAACGGTTCAAACCGATGCGTATCCGGGCAGTTTCCGCGGAACCATCTCTTACGTCGCGCCGGCACTCGATCCCAATACCAGGACTCTGCAGGCGCGAATCGTCGTCGACAACCCGGGCGAGAAGTTGAAGAGAGACATGTACTGCACGGTGAACGTGACGGCCGGCTCGGTTTCGAACGCTATCGCCGTGCCCGACGCATCGATTCTGCGTGACGACAACAACCAGCCATTCGTCTATGTCGAGATCGGCGCAAACCAGTTTGGCAGACGCGACGTGGAGATCGGCCAAAACCAGAGCGGGCAAACGCAAATCGTCAAAGGGATTTCCATCGGAGAAAAGGTTGTCGGCGACGGCAGCCTGTTTCTTCAGTTCGCCAATTCGCTGCAACACTGAGAAGGCGGCTTCGGAATGATTCATCACGTCGTCCAATTCGCGCTGCGGCAACGGTCATTGATCTTTCTGATGGTGGCATTCATCGCTGTCGGCGGGGCCATTTCATTCCACCACATGCCAGTCGACGCGTATCCCGATCTTTCTCCTCCAATGGTGGAGATCATCACCCAGTGGCCGGGGCACGCTGCCGAAGAGGTCGAACGTCTTGTTTCAGTCCCGACCGAAGTGGAGATGAACGGCGTTCCCAAGCTGTCTGTCATGCGCTCGATTTCTCTCTATGGGCTTTCGGACGTGATTCTTACGTTCGACGAGGGCACTGACGACTACTTTGCTCGCCAGGTGGTCTTTCAGCGTCTGAGCGAAGTGACCTATCCAACCGGAGTAACACCCACTCTGGCGCCCTTGGCGAGTCCGTCGGGACTTGTCTATCGGTACGTGATTCAGAGCCCCGATCGCACGCCACAGGAACTGAAAGTTTACGAAGACTGGGTCATTGAGCGCGAGTACAAACAGGTGCCGGGGGTTGCCGATGATTCCGGTTTCGGGGGCACGGTGATGCAATACCAGGTGCTGCTCGATCCCGCGCGGCTCTACGCCTACCACATCACTGTACCAACTGTGTTTCAGCAACTCTCCGTCAACAATTCCAACGCCGGAGGCGGGTTCTATTCGCAGGGGGGCCAATTTTATTATGTTCGCGGACTGGGGCTCATCCGCGATACCAGGGATATCAGCGACGTAGTCGTCGGCTCACAGAATGGCGTGCCGGTGCGTATCCGCGACATCGGCGACGTTACCATCGGAAACGCTCCGCGTCTGGGTGAATTCGGCTTCAATAAAGCCGACGATGCCGTGGAGGGCGTCATCATGATGCGCCGCGGAGAGCAAACGCAAAATGTCCTGAAGGGCGTTGAAGCGAAGACACAGCAACTTAATGAGCATATTCTTCCCGCCGACGTAAAGGTGCAGCCGTACTACGATCGCAGCGACCTCGTTCAACTCACAATCGATACGGTGGAGCACAACATGCTTCTCGGGATGGCGCTCGTCCTGGTGGTGCTGATGTGTTTTCTGGTGAGCGTTCGGGCGGCGGTAATCGTTGCGCTCACGATTCCTCTGGCGCTTCTCTTCTCGTTTGTATTCCTTCATGCCCGGGGAGTGCCGGCAAATCTCCTCTCCATCGGTGCAATCGATTTTGGGATTCTGATCGACGGAACCCTGGTAATGGTCGAGAACATTTTTCGGGAGTTGGGCGCGCGAGAAGGCAAAACTTACGACCTTCACGAAGTGATACTGGCTGCCGCAAAGGATGTCGATCGTCCAATCTTTTACTCCGTCGCGGTGATCATAGCGGGCTACCTGCCAATTTACGCACTGGGTGGGCCCTCCGGGAAGCTGTTTAAGCCGATGGCCGATACGGTGTCGATCGCACTCGTTGGCGCATTGATCCTGACTCTCACCTTCGTTCCGATGATGTGCGCGTTCTGGTTCAAACACGGCGTGCACGAGCGCGTGAATAAGCCGTTCAATTGGGTGCGCGACCATTACGCGATCGAGCTGGAATGGTGCCTCGACCATCCGAAGATAACGATTTTCGTGGCTACGTTAATCTTCGCCGCAACTCTTCTGCTTGTCCCGTTTATCGGCGGAGAATTCATGCCGCATCTCGATGAAGGCGCCTTGTGGGTGCGAGCCACGATGCCCTACACGGTTTCGTTCGACGAAGCAAGCAGGTTCTCGCCGCAGGTTCGCCGCATATTGATGAAGTATCCGATGGTGACCGACGTTGGCTCTGAACTTGGCCGCCCCGACGATGGCACGGATCCCACAGGATTCTTCAACGATGAATTTTACGTAGGTCTGAAACCCTACACCGACTCCTCCTGGACCGCCGGCACGATTCACAACAAAGCGCAGCTGACAGAGGACATTCAGAAGCAGCTTCAGGCATTTCCGGGAGTCATCTTCAATTACACACAGCCCGCAGAGGATGCAGTTGACGAAGCGTTGACCGGCCTCAAAAGCGCCCTTGCGGTAAAAATCTATGGACCGGATTTGAATGTTCTCCAGAGCAAGGCGCTTGAAATCAAGCGCAGACTTTCCGAGGTGCAAGGATTTACAGAACTGACGGTCGTGCGCGAACTCGGCCAACCGAGCTTGCTCATCGACATTGACCGCGACAAGATAGCGCGCTACGGGATCAATGTCGCCGATGTAGAAGCCGTTGTCCAAACCGCCGTCGGCGGACAAGCGGCGACGCAGGTGATTCAAGGCGAAAAGCTTTTCGATCTTGTCGTACGCATGAGGCCGGAGTTTCGCGAGAATGCGCAGCAGATCGGGAACCTGTTGGTCGGAACCCCAGCGGGCCAACAGATTCCGTTGAGCAATCTCGGGGACATTCACGAGGCGGGCGGGGCATCGTTCATCTATCGAGAAGACAATTCGCGTTACATCGGCGTGCAGTACAGCGTGGAGGGCCGCGACCTGCAAAGCGCAGTGCTCGACGGTCAGCGCGCGATCCGGGAAATCGAGAAGTCGCTGCCGCCGGGATATCGGCTCTCATGGGGCGGCGAGTATGGAGAATTTCTCGAGGCGGAACACCAGATGGAATGGATCGGACCTCTCGCTTTACTGATCATCTTTATGATCTTGTTTGCGCTCTACGACAATCTGAAATTCCCGGTGACGATCGCTCTTGGCGTCATCCTGACAGAGCCGGTAGGGGCGTTGATTGCTCTCAAGTTGACCCACACGCCGTTCAGCGTCTCATCGGGCCTGGGTTTGCTCGCGCTTTTGGGGGTTTCGGTTGAAACCGCAGTTATACTCGTCTCTTACATCAACAAGCTGCGTCTTGAGAACTACGACATTCGCACTGCGACTCGAGAGGCGTCGCTCCTGCGTTTACGCCCCATCATGATGACCGCGCTGGTCGCCTGCCTCGGTCTTCTACCCGCTGCACTCTCTACCGGCATCGGTTCCGACACGCAGAAGCCGTTCGCGATTGTTATCGTGGCGGGCCTGATCTCTCGATTGTTCCTCGGGTTCTTCGTCAATCCCGTGTTGTACGAGATGGTCGCACGGGATGGCGATGTGCTGAAGGTGTAGCCCGAGCGCGAAGTAGCCCGAGTTCGTCGCCACAATGCAAAAGAACCTTACTGCTCACGGAGGGCCCTTGCGGGGTCAAGGATCGAGGCGCGACGAGCCGGAAGCCAGGACGCAAGCGTGGAAACAGCCAGGAACCCCACCGTCATGGCAATGAACGTACCGGTGTCTGTGGGCTTTATGCCGCCCACAAGGAGTGCGGCGATGACGCGGCCAAGCAGTATGGATCCAATGAATCCGATGGCGATGCCAACAATGCTGAGACGCAAGCCGTGGAGAACGATGAGGCGGAGAATATCGGTGCGTTCGGCTCCCATAGCCATACGCACGCCGATCTCGGAGGTGCGTTGGCGGACCGAGGTGGAGATGACACCGTAGAGCCCAATCCCTGCCAGCGATGCAGCGATTGCGGCAAATACAGAGATCAATAAGAGGGAGAAACGGGTGCTTGCCTGCGATTCATGAACCACGGATTCGGCGGTATCGATCTTATTGACCAGGAGCTGCGGATCGAGCGACTTGATCGTTGCGCGGACTAGGTTGCCGTAGGGCGCGGGATCGCTTCCGGTGCGTATCGCCCAGGATTGGATCGCTCCGGATCCCAGAAATGCGTCGGGAAAATAGATCTGTTCACGTCCTGCTTCAGCGAGCGAGTTCACGCGCTGATGAGCAACGACGCCAATGATTTGAACGCGCTCTGCCTGTGGCGTGCGAAGACGAATGAGGATGTGCTTACCGATGGCCGATTGGCCGGGGAAGGCCTTGGCCGCGAGAGCTTCATCAATGATGACGCCATCGCGGCCGGGCAGGTTGTCGGCCTCGGAAAAGGCGCGTCCGGCGAGGAGACGCGTGCGCATGGTTTCGAAGTAGCCGGGAAGCACGATCTGGAAATCGGTTGCCTGGAAGCGGTTTGGGTCGCGCGCGGCGTCTTCAGTGCCCCAGCGGATGGGGCTGAATTGGCCGGTCAGGGGAAACGGGAACGAAGCGGTGACGCTCTGAACTCCGGGAATTGCCCGCAGACGTTCCGCGATCACGCGGATAAAGGTGGCGCGCTGCTCCGGAGTGCGTCGGTTGAGCCGTATGCCCTGGAGCTGGAAGGTGAGAAGGTTGTGGGGATCGAAACCGGGATCGATCTGCTGCAACTTGAGGAAACTGCGGAACATTAATCCGGATCCGATCAACAGCATGAAGGAGAGCGCGACTTCAGCCATCACCACCGCATTGCGAAGGAACGCTCCACTGCCGAGGCCGGAAGTCCGGCTGACTCCGCGCAGCACATTCATGAGTGCGGGACGTGAAGCGCGCCATGCCGGAACGATGCCGAAGATGGCCGCGGACGCAAGGCCGGCAAAGGCACTGTAGGCCAGAACCACGCCATCGATGCGAATATCGTCGAGGCGGGGAAGATTCGCTGGAGCGAGAGCCCGCAACGCGACGATGCCCGCCCAGGCTAGCCCTAGACCAAGGGCCGTCCCCAGTGCGGACAGCAGGCCCGCTTCGATCAGAATCGGGGAGATGAGCCGCCAGCGGCTTGCTCCCATCGCCGCACGGACAGAGAATTCCTGTTGCCGCAGCGACGCCCGCACCAGCAGAAGATTGCCGACATTGGCGCAGGCAATCAGTAGCAGGAAAATCACTGACCCCATGAGCGCCAGTATCGCTGGACGCACCGCGGCCACGAGATGCTTTTGCATCGGTTCCAGGTTGATGTAAAAGCCTGCCGTCTGGTCGATCGTGAAATTCTGGCGCGCCTGGGCTGCTATGCCGTCTGCCGCGCCTTGTGCGCTTTGGAGCGAGGCACCGTCTTTGAGCCTGCCAATGGGAAGAATGGAAAAGTCGTTGCGGTTCGCAGAGTCGTAGTTGAGCCGATTAGCCAGATAGATGTCCGGAGCGGACTCGATATTGGCATCGGGGGGAAAGTAGAGGCGAAAGCCAGGCGCCAGCACACCCGCGATCAGAGGACCGGGCTGTCCGGGAATCACCATATTCCGGCCTAACAGGTCTGGGTTGCCGCCAAAACGCCTGCGGAAGTACTCGTAACTGAGGATGGCGATAGCCGGCAGGCGGGGCGGGGCGGTCCCAGCAGCGCCGTTGGCCGGAGCCGGGGGCTGCGGCAGCCCATCCTGCGAATTGAAATTTCTTCCGAGCGCGACCTTGCCGCCCATTACGTCGAAGAAGTTCGTGGTCACGACGGCGATATTGATTTGTTCGGGCGTCCCGTCTTCCTGTGGAACGACTAAACGGCCGGTGAAAACGCCAGCCATGTCGGAAAAGTAAGATTTCGTGCCTTCTCGAAGGTCGATGAAGTCCGCATTTGAAAACGGTAGATCATGGACGTTGCGCTTGCGCAGATCCATCCCCGCAACGACCAGTGCGCCTGGATCTTTATACGGCAGTGGCTGGATGAGGACGGCATTGGTCACGCTGAATATCGCGGTGCTTGTGCCGACACCCAGAGCGATCGTTATCGCGGCTATCAAGGTATAAGCCGGACGCTTCAAAAGAATCCGCGCGGCGATAGCCACGTCCTTCAATCTCATAGCGACCTCACGCTTGAAGTTGAACTGGAAAACGGGACGCCGTCAATCTAGAAATCCGCGTTACAAAGTAGTATGCTACATAGCCAGATGGCGTGGCCCTCGTGAGGATCATTTCATGCGAAATTGCGTTCGTATCGCAGGCATCGTTCTTCTAGCCTTCGCAACATTATCCGGCGCGCAGATGACCACCTCGCAGGTGGACAACGCCCGTACCGGCGCGTATTTGAACGAGTCCTCGTTGACGCCGGGCAACGTGAACTCCCGTCAGTTTGGAAAGCTGTTCACGCTCAAGGTGGACGGAGATGTCTACGCTCAGCCGTTATTTTTGGCGGGTGTGGACATTCCTGGAAAGGGCAGACACGATGTGCTCTTCGTGGCGACGGAGCATGACAGCGTGTATGCGTTCGACGCTTATGGAAATCCCTCCACGCCACTATGGCAGGTCAGCTTCCTCAAGGACGGGGAGATCACCATCCCGGAACGGGATACGGGATGCTTCTTTATTCGGCCGGAAGTGGGAATTACGTCGACGCCGGTGATCGACCGGAAAGCCGGCACGCTCTATGTCCTGGCCCGTACGAAGAGAGAGCATGTTCTGGCCGCCAACGAATACCATCAAAGGCTCCATGCCCTTGCGGTGACCAATGGAGCGGAAAAATTTGGTGGACCGGTGGAAATACAAGCGAGCGTGCGCGGGAAAGGAGACGGCAGCAGCGGCGGGAGCGTTGCATTCGAGCCGTTGCGAGAAAACCCACGTGCGGCACTGCTGCTGTCGAATGGCCTGGTTTATCTCTCATGGGCATCTTCCTGCGATGTAGGCCCTTATCACGGCTGGGTGATGGCGTACGATGCGCTGACGCTCAAACAGAGGGCAGTGTTTAATGACTCTCCGGACGCCGATGACGGTGGAATCTGGGCCAGCGACACCGGCATCGCGGCAGATAAGGACGGCAATGTATTTGCGGCCACCGGCAATGGGCGCTTCGATGCAGCAAAAGGTGGTCGCGATTATGGAGACACGCTGCTGAAGCTAAGGATGGATGGCAAGAATCTGACGGTGGCGGACTACTTCACTCCATTCAACGCCGATCAATTAAATGCTGAAGATAATGATCTGGGCTCAGGTGGTCCTATGCTGCTTCCCGATCAGCCAGGACCGCATTCGCACCTGGTGGTTGTGGGTGGAAAAGCTCCGCTAATCTACGTGTTGGATCGTGATCGCCTGGGTCAGTTCCAGCAGGGGAGCAACGCGCTCGCCGTGCAGACTATACCGACCCGCGGTGGGATCTTTGGATCGATGGCCTATTGGAACCGCAATCTCTACGTCCTGACCGATGGTGACCTGTTGCGGGATTACGAGGTGATCGAGGGGAAGTTGAAATTCAAGGCGGCGAGCAGTTTTTCGTTACGGGATCACGCGGCAACGCCGGCGGTTTCAGCGAATGGCGCCAGGGAGGGCATCGTGTGGGTTGTGAGTTCGAAGGGATGGGATTCTCCGGACAGAACGGCGGTGCTGCACGCGGCGGACGCATCCGACGTTGCCCATGAACTCTACAACAGCGAACAGAATCCCACTCGCGACCGCGCAGGCGTGGCCCTGAGATTCAACATTCCGACCATCGTGAACGGGCACGTCTATATTGGGGCGAGACGCGAGGTCGATGTCTACGGATTGCTTCCGGCCGGGCGATAAGAACGAATTGATCAATCACCCAATGGGATGCGCACGATTCGGGTCGGCGTGGCATCATGATTGTGACCGAGTTTTGATATGGAAGGCGAGAGGGAGCATCATGGACCGCCGCACGTTTTTGAGTTCCGCATCGGCCGCAATCGCATCGGCGGCATTTCATTCCGGCGTCTCCAGCGCACAGGAGATGAAGACGAGGCCGATGGCTCTCGGTCTGCTCGTGAGCCCATTCGGCGCTCCCGAGGCTACTATTCGCCGCGTGCATGAGCTTGGCTTCACAAATTGCTTCCTGTCGATGGACGGATACATTGGCGGCTTCACGCCAGCGGTCGCTACACAGATGAAAGATCTGTTGGAGAAGTACGAGGTGACAGCCACGACCGTTGAGGTGGTGGGCCCGCCGCCACTGGAGTGGAACTTTCTTCGTGGCCCATCGACCATCGGCCTGGTGCCACCGGGCACCCGCGCGGCGCGTATCGATGCGCTGCGTCAGGCATCGGATTTTGCGAAATTGGTGGGCATTGCGCAGGTGCAGACGCATTGCGGATTCATTCCCGAAGATCCGGCTGACGCCCTATATCCAGGGACAGTCGAAGCGATTCGCACAGTAGCCCAACATTGCCAGGGGAACGGACAGCACTTCCTGATGGAGACCGGGCAGGAGACACCCACGACCATGTCGCGCATGATTCGGGACGTGGCGATGCCGAATCTTGGTGTTGGACTGGATACGGCAAATTTGATTCTTTACGGCAAGGCAAATCCAGTGGATGCAGTCGATATTCTGGGGCCGCATGTACGAAGCATTCATGCTAAGGACGGGCGTTGGCCGACCGATCCAAGCCAACTCGGCGAAGAGGTACTGATCGGCCAGGGGCTGGTTGATTTTCGAACAGTGTTTACCAAGTTGCACCGCGCTGGGTACACGGGGGCGGTTACGATCGAGCGGGAGACGTCCGGCCCCGCGCAGATCGATGACGTCCGAAAGGAAAAGTTGTATCTGGAAAAGATTTTGAACGAAGTTCTTGGCTGAGTAAACACCTTCAAAAGAACGCGTAGAATGAGGGATTCGTTCCACGCAACGCTGTTTTCCCAATCTCCTCCATGGCAAGAAGCACTTGTAAGGCGAGGTAATATGAACCGTCGTGAACTACTTGTAGCAGGTTCGCAAGCGATATCCGGGATGATGCTTCTGAAAGGGCGCACAGCATTTGGCTATCAGGCCAACTCCGCGGTTCGACATGGATTGCTTGGCTGTGGGAACCGCGGCACTTCAGTGGCGACGTCGTTTTCGCAAAACACAACTGCTCAAGTGGTGGCTCTCGCAGATTTGTTTCCCGATCAACTCGCGGCGGGCAAAGACCATTTCGACAAACTGAACGCGACCTTGAACCGCGCTCCTGTCGATAGTCGACTTTTGTTTCATGGCCCGCACGCGTTCGAGCAACTGGCCGGCTCGCATGATGTGGATTTGATCCAGATATCAACGCCTCCCTTCTTTCATGTGCAGCATCTGGAAGCGGCAGTAGCAGCAGGGAAGCACGTGTATTGCGAGAAACCGATGGGCGTCGATGTACTGCAGGCAAAACAGGCGCTCGAGATAGCGAAGCGAGTAAAGCCCGGGCAGAGCGTAGACGTGGGCTTTCAATGTCGCATGGCGCCGCCCATCGCGGCAATCGCTGCGAAGATTCAAGCGGGGGCATTAGGCAAAATCGCGACCGTTTCGGGGAATTACAACGCGCCGGCGTCTACTGAGAAGACACGCCCAGACATCAAGCCGGACGAGTACCGGCTGCGCAACTGGCTGTGGGACCGGGCGCTCTCGGGAGATATCCTGGTCGAGCAGAACATCCATATCATTGATCTGTGCAACTGGATGCTGGGGGCGCATCCGTTAAAGGCCACTGCCACGGGGGGCCGCAACATCCTCAAGCACTATGGCGACTGCTGGGATAACTACCAGGTCGACTACACCTATCCTGCCGACATTCATTTCTCTTTCGCGTCGACCCAGTTTGGAAGCGATGGAAAATTTGATGCGGGCCTGAAGTTGTTTGGAGAGACCGGTTCGGCCACGGTTCCGTACTCAGGGCCGATTCAGATCACCGGAGCGCAGGCGTGGGAGTGGGAGGAAGGGAAGAGTACCGCGCCCGGGTCGGGACAGTTTGCCGCGAACGGAAGCTTTCTCGACAATCTGCAGTTCGCGGACCGCGAGAAGGACCGTGCGTTCATCGAGAGCATTACGGCCGGACCTGCTCACAACCAGATTGCAGCGGGGGTGGACACGGCGCTCAGCTGTATGCTCGGCCGCATGGCCGGCTATCAGAGGCGCGAGGTGACATGGGAAGACCTGCTGGCCCACGGAGAGACATATCAACTGGGATTCAGCCTCGAACAGTTTGGATGAGTCCAGATAGATGGCGCGGTTGATTTCAGAGAACATCGAGTAGTTCCGATTTAGCCAGAAGTCGCGCGAGCGACGCGCGGCCGAAGGAGCAGGACGGCTCCTGAGGGCTCATCGAGCTTCCCGGAGATTTGTGATAAATTCCAGTCTTACAATCGCGGAAGCCCAAACCACGTGGATTCCCCCTTCGCGAGGTCGACATGTTGAGGAATTCTTCTCTTTCATTCCTATTGCTTCTTGGTCTCATTGGCTCGGTCCCGCCGCGGCTGGTGAGTCAGGCCACCACTTCACTCGGCGGACGCGTGTCCGACAGCAGTGGAGCGAGTGTGCCCAACGCCGCACTGCAACTTGTGCTGGTTACAACCAACGCCGCCCGCGCCGGCACCACGAACTCAAACGGAGAGTACCAGTTTCCGCAACTCGCTCCGGGCCGATATTCACTGACAGTGACTGCACCGGGATACGAACGCGTTCAAAAGACTGACATGGACTTGCTAGTCGGGCAGCCTGCCACGGTCAACGTGACACTTGGCGTGGAGAAAGTTACGTCCAATGTGGTCGTCACGACGGATGTTGAACCGGCGCTCAACACCACGGATGCAACGCTTGGTAACGCTTTCGATGCACAGCAGGTGCAGGAGTTGCCGATTGAAGGTCGAAATGTTCCGGACCTGCTGACCTTGCAGCCGGGCGTCGTCTTTCTGGGCCGCACCGATGCGGCCAACGGAACGCAGGGGGTCGGAAACACGAACAGCGACTCGCGCAGCGGGGCGGTGAATGGTGGTCGCAGCGATCAGTCGAATATTACCCTGGATGGCGTTGACGTGAACGACATCAACAATGGGTACGCCTTCACCAGTGTTCTGCGGGTGACACAGGATTCGGTGGCCGAGTTTCGCGTGACGACCAGCAATCCCAACGCGGAAGAAGGTCGCTCGTCGGGAGCGCAAGTCGGGTTGATTACGCGCGGCGGAACGAACGATTATCACGGTGCGGCATATGCATATAACCGCAACAATTTTCTTGAGGCCAACGACTTCTTCAACAAGGCTCAGCAGGCAGCGGCAGGACTGCCGAACAAGGCCCCCAAGCTGATTCGCAACATCTTCGGCGTGGCGCTGGGCGGCCCAGTCAAGAAGGACCGGGTATTTCTCTTCGCCAACTACGAAGGCCGCCGGGATACCGAAGGTGTGAGTGTCAACGCCGGCACGGTGCCTACCGCCGCCTTTCGCGCGGGTAACCTGCAGTACCAATACTTGAACTCAAGTGGCGGAGACTCTGTATATACGTTGGCTCCTTCAGACATCCTGAAGATGGATCCGCAGAATATCGGGGAGAATGCCACGCTGTTGCAGATTCTTCAGAATTACCCTTTGCCAAACGATCCGACGCAAGGGGATGGGCTAAATGTGCTGGGATACCGGTTTCCGTACACATTGCAACGCAGCTACAACACGTACATTTCCCGAGTGGACTGGACCCTCAATGGCAAGCACAGCCTATTCTGGCGCGGCAACTTGCAGAATGATACCGAACCGTCGCCGCCTGCGTTCCCGGGCCAGCCGCCATCGAGTTCCACGCTGACCAACAACAAGGGCTTTGCGATTGGCTACACCGCCATCCTGTCGAGCAACCTGGTCAACAATCTTCGTTACGGCTTCACGCGCCAGGGATATTCGGTGTCCGGCTTGTCGAACCAGCCGCACGTTTACATATCCGCAGTCGCGCAGCCCCAGGCGTTCACGCGAACCACATCCGTCATTGTGCCTCTGCAGAACATTGTGGAAGATCTGGCGTGGACGAAACACACACACAACCTGCAGTTCGGTTGGAACCTGCGACTGATCGATGACCGCAATAAGACAAATGCGAACTCGTTTCCGGATGGACAGATGAACCAGGGCTGGCTATCCAATGGATCGACAATCGCGAATAGCGGCGGGGCCTTCGACCCGAAGGCCTATGGCTATCCTGCCGTCGATTTTTCGAATTTTGGCAACGAATACAACGCGGCCCTGATGGCTCTCGTCGGCATTATCCCCGAGGCCGATGCCGTTTACAACTACGACAAGCAGGGAAGTCCTCTGGCGATTGGAACGCCCGTCGCGCGCGACTACGGATGGAAGGAAAATGAGTTGTACGCGCAGGACTCGTGGCGGGCGACGCCGAGCCTGACACTGACTTATGGTATCCGATACTCTTATCTGCAGGCCCCTTCGGAAAAAACCGGGACCCAGGTGGGTGCGTGCGTTCTGAATGGTTCCACCTGCAAACCCTACGCGCTCTCTGACTACTACAACGGCAGCGCACACCAGGCGGCCATTGGCGGGGCGGCCAGCGCGGTCGGCGAAATTGCATTCGACCTCGATGGCCGTTACAACCATCGCGCCGACTTTTGGACTCCGGACAAGGGCGATATTGGGCCGCGCCTTGCCTTCGCCTATTCACCGATGGTGAGCGAAGGCGCTCTGGGCAAGCTGATCGGGAACGGCAAGACCAGCATTCGGGGAGGCTACTCGCTGATCTTCGATCACTTTGGCGCCGCTACCGTGAATACCTTCAACACCAACGGCTCCTATGGTCTCTCGACGAATCTCTCGAACCCCCCGGGGTCGGTTGCTACGGGCACGGCTCCGCGTTTCACCGGCATCACTGATATCCCTACGGCGCTGTTGCCCGCAGCGCCGCCAGGCGGATTCCCGGCCGTTCCGTCGGCCAACCAGTTCGCGATCAGCTGGGGACTTGATTCGAAGATTCGTACTCCATACGCACACTTGCTGGATCTCTCGATTGCTCGAGAGCTAAACCGCGGGTCGTCCCTGGAAATTTCGTATGTGGGGCGTCTCGCCCATCGCGGGCTGGCACAGGAGGATGTTGCCATGCCCATCAACCTGGCTGCTTCCGGAACCACCTATTTCGCCGCTGCCCGCCAGCTTGCCTTGCTCTCGCGTGCCGGAACCCCGGTGAGTGGGGTGCAGAATATTCCTTACTTTCAGCAGGTATTCGGCGCCCTGGACGGCGTGGATCTGGGATTCGGGGCGGGGGCGGTTTCGGCCACTCAGAACGTCTATCAACTCTTTGCGCAGAACCTCTATAACGAAACCTATGCGTTGTATGAGCTTGACGTGCCAGACTCTCTCAGCGGGGCAGGCATCAATCCCAACCAGACCTATCCGTCCTATCGTTTCTATCACGACCAGTACTCGGCTTTGTATACCTGGAGGTCGATCGCGAACTCGAACTACCATGCGCTCGAAGTGGTCTATCGCCAGCGGATCGGCAAGCAGCTTCAGGCCGATGTGAATTACACATACTCAAAGTCGATGGACATTGTTTCGCAGGCCGAGCGCCTGAACACCTCGGCGGGTACGAATTATGCGCAGATTATGAACAGTTGGTTTCCAAACCAGCTGTATGGCGTATCGGACTATGACGCGACGCACCAGATCAACTCCAACTATCTCTGGAAACTGCCAGTCGGAAGGGGCGAGCAGTTCATGGGCTCGGCGAGCCGACTGACCAACGCCATCGTGGGAGGATGGCAATCTACGGGCATCATTCGCTGGACGTCCGGCTTCCCATTCCTGGTGGACAACGGCGCATACTATCCCACCAACTGGGATATCGAAGGATGGGCGACGCTTCGCTCGAAGATCCCATCGCGCGCCGAGGGGCACGGCCACTTGACGCAGCGTTTTGCCGATCCGGCTTCCGTCCTCGCTGCGTTCGATCACGCTCTCCCGGGCGAATCCGGCACGCGGAATCCGCTCCGCGGCGACGGGTATTTCAGCTGGGATAGCGGCCTCGATAAGGAATTCCAATTCACCGAGCGCCTCAAGATGCAACTCCGCTGGGAGATGTTCAACTTGACCAACAGTGTGCGTTTCGACTCACACTCCATTAGCGCCAGCCTCGACAATCCGCAGAACTTTGGGCAGGCGACTCAACTGCTGACCAACAAGCGGCTGGCGCAGTTCTCGGCCCGAGTCGAGTTTTGATCTGTGGGGAACTTGACCGTGCGTTAGGGCGATAACGACCTTGTCCCGGGGTGCAGGTGCCCCAGAAATGCTGGGCACCTGCTGACTTCTTCTTGCTGGGTCCAGCTATCGCTATGGCGGAACTCCGTAGCTAGACACCAATCAGGACAGTCGACGCCTTAATGATGGCGCTGACCTTGCTTCCCGGTCTCAGCTCTAAAGATCGAACGCTTGCCTTCGTGATTGAGGCAATCACCGCTGTTCCGCCCGGGAGCCTCACTTCAACTTCACTGTTCACGGCTCCCTCCTCCACCTTGATAACCTCGCCTTGAAGCACGTTTCTGGCGCTGATCCGGCTGGAGTCTATTCCGACGCCGATCATCACCTCCGATGCTTTGATTACCGCAAAGGCGGCCCCGCCCGTCTTCAGACCGAGGGATTCTGCGCTGGAATTTGTAATCACGGCTACCACCGTCTCGCCGCCCTCCAGGTCAAGCGCAACTTCGGCATTCACTGCGCCCATGGTCACGGAACGGATCGTCCCAGCCAGTACGTTTCGTGCGCTGATCTTCATTGGCATCTCCCAGTTCATCATAGGGGGCGGCTCCTGCCGAATCAATCCTGGCCGGGCCGGTTCGTAAGTTGCCGAAGCGCTTCCTGGGCGCCAAACACGAAAGTTCGATATTTACTGGAAATGGGGGTGCGGATTGGAAGGCAGTATTCGGTAGTCTACACACTAGGGAGCGAGATATGAAGGATACGCAACCCCTCGCTCAAAGGGCGAGCCTGAGTGACTATCTAGCTGCCGAACGCACCCTGCTTGCGTGGATTCGGACCGGGCTGGCGCTGATGGGATTCGGATTCGTCGTGGCTCGTTTCGGACTGTTTCTCCAGCAGATGCAGTTTATCCAGAAGCCTTCGGCAGGCGGGTCTTCCGGGTTTTCTTTGTGGTTCGGAACGGCTCTTATCGTGTCGGGCGTCATCGTAAACATCTCCTCGGGATTACACTACATCCGGCTGATACGGTCTCTGGACCGCGGCGACGCGAAGCATTCTCACCTCGCCACCCTGGCAGTGGCGGTTGCAATCTTTCTCGCGATCGTTGGGGTGGGCATGGCCGTCTACCTCATCTCCGTGCAGAAGCCAAATCATGCAAACACCGAGAACATACAGGAGGAATTCATGGCGATTCCGAAGGAATCTGAAATCGTGGATATCCATAGCCACCATTCTGTTGACGAGACCGTGAAAAAACTTGAAGCTCTTCTAAACTCGAAGGGGATCACTTTGTTTGCATTGATCGATCACAGCGGGGAAGCCGCGAAGGTGGGAATGGCCATGCGGCCAACGAAGCTGCTCATCTTTGGCAATCCCAGGGCCGGTACTCCCGTAATGCTTGCAGCGCCGACGAGCGCGATCGATCTTCCGCTGAAGATCCTTGTATGGGAAAAAGATGATGGGGAGGTTACGATCTCCTACAATGCTCCCGAGTATCTCGAGCGTCGCCACGGCATCCCGCATGAACTGGTGCCGAACATCGCGGCCGTCCGCATGCTCGCGGAGAAGATTGCTGAATAGCTCCCGCCTGTTTACCCTTCTTCTTCCGGCATTTACGAGTGCCCGGGTGCACTGGGGATTGGGAAATGGGTCACGTGAGCGTCATGATCTACGGAAAGTCGCACTTTTCCGCTGGGCCATTGGCAGGCCGCATTTCCCCGTTTGCGATCCGAACTGCATTCAAGTCAGAGGGTGGCGGAAGGGGGCGGCGGGTGCCTGGTGGCAAAGAGGGTCCTATTTGCGGAGTGTGGGATTGTCTTTGATCGAAAGCAAGTAAATGCTATATTTAAAGTACTGATTCGAAGGGATCGATCGACACAGAACTCCCCCCGGATGTATGAACGTAAGTTCTTTCATTAGCGCGATCGGTGATCTCTATTTTTACGCGCCAGCCCTTTTGATATCGATTCCCCAGTTAACGCCTTGCGAGCGCGCTTTTGTCGAAATATAGAGAGCCGGAAATTCCTACAAGTGAGGATAGCGAACCTTTGCGATTTGACTCGAATGGGAGTGAGCAAACGATGCGTCGGCATGAGCTCAGCGATATGTCTGGTTCATTGCGCAATATGAATACCAATTGGTTCGCCCTGTATACAACCTCGCGGCATGAGAAGCGCGTTGCTCAGCATCTGTGCCAAAGGAACATCGAATTCTTCCTGCCCCTCTATCGATCGCTGCGCAGATGGAACAACGGGTCAAAGGTAACTCTGGAATTGCCCCTGTTTCCGGGTTATGTCTTTGTTCGCATCCAACGAAATCAGCGCGTCTCTGTCCTGAGTGTCCCGGGCGCACTTGCGGTGGTCGGTGGGACGGGAGGAGAGCCTGCCGCGCTGCCTGATATTACCGTTGAAGCGCTTCGCCAGGTGCTTGAGCTTCGCGCGGCCGAGCCTCATCCCTTGATGACGGCTGGACAACGAGCGCGCGTTCGCACGGGACCGCTTGCTGGTCTGGAAGGCGTCGTGGTGAGGAGCAAGGGTAACTTTCGGGTGGTCATAACCGTGGCGCACATCATGAAGAGCTTTTCAGTGGAAGTAGACTTGGAGAATCTTGAGCCGCTTCCCAACAGTGATCTCTCCGGCTTCGGCGTCTTTGCGGCATGATAATGCGGGTTTATGCTTCGCCAAATTAGCGAAAGCAAAATCGCGAAGCTGACTGCTTCAGAGCCGCTTGCCAGTTCTGGATGCTACGGCGCGCTTTCTTCGACCGCTCGCGCTCGCCTCATTTCGCTCTTTTGCATGTTTTGTAATCTCGGATTGCAATGAACCTACTGCACATCATTGACACGCTCTCGCCGGTCACCGGTGGACCGCCCGAAGCCGTTCGCCAGCTAGTGAAGGCCTACGTCGCGATCGGCGGAAATGTTGAAATTGTTACTCTTGACAATCCTGGTGAAACATTTCTGCGCGAGGTCCCTTGTCGTCTTCATACCCTCGATCAGACGCATTTCGGCAGATATGCATTTTCGCCGCGGCTCTGGAATTGGCTCAGCGACAATGCGGAGCGGTTCGATGGATTGATTATGAACGGGCTCTGGAGTTTTCCTGGAGTGGCGCTTCGCCATGCGGCGCTCAAGACGGGGAAACCCTATGGAATATTCGCTCATGGCGCGCTCGATCCCTGGTTCAACCGGCAGTACCCATTCAAACATCTGAAGAAGCAGCTCTACTGGCCTGTACAGCACGCTGTTCTGCGCGATGCATCGGCGGTCTTCTTTACTACAGAAGTCGAGCGAGATCTGGCGCGTTCCAGTTTCCGCTCAGCAAATTGGAACAGCATCGTGGTCCCTTACGGAATTACAGATCCGATGACGAACTGGTCGCAATCCGATTCGCTCATTGAGGATTTCTACGGCGCGTTGCCTGCGCTGCGCAGACGGCGTTTCTTGTTGTTTCTGGCCCGCATTCACGAAAAGAAGGGCTGCGACCTTCTCGTAGAGGCATTCGCAAAGTTGGCCCCACTGGCCCCCGAGGTAGATCTGGTTATGGCTGGCCCCGATCAGGAGGGGATGGAGGCGAACTTGAAGAGCTTGACGGAACGGCTCGGGATTGTGAATCGGGTGCATTGGCCAGGCCTGATCGGCGGCAAAGTGAAATGGGGAGCGCTTATGGCTTGCGATGCCTTCATTCTGCCATCACACCAAGAGAACTTTGGAATCTCCGTGGTGGAAGCCCTATCCGTGGGGCGTCCGGTGCTCATTAGCAATCAGGTGAACATCTGGCCGGAGATTGAGGCTCACGGCGTGGGCTTGGTCGACGACGATACTCTCGAAGGCACGGAGCGCTTATTGCGTCGCTGGTTTGACCTTTCGTCGTCCGGGCGCGACGCAATGGCGGCGCGAGCACGACCCTGCTTCGTCGCCAGATTTGAAATGAATCACACCGCGGCCATGATTCGCGATTTCTTTTCTTCGATCAAGGATCGGGAGAGAATCGAGCGCCACGCCTGATTCCTGATCAGAGAAAAGAAGTGATTTTCTATGGATCGCGCTGAAACAAAACAGGCGCCGCGATTTGCTTGCCAGCGCCTTACCATGTTTCTCGGAGGAAAGTTTATCGTCATGGTTGAATTGATTCGGCGGTACATGCCCGCGACGGAAAAGACTTATCAGTGCGCGGTTGCCCGCGTTGGCAATTCGTCGCTGTTCAAACCATCTATCGCTACGTTCTTGGACAAGTCATCGAGGATTGATTTGTGAGAATCCTCATTCTCAGCATCAATTATTGGCCGGAGGTCACGGGTATTGGTGCCTTCACGACCTATCGCGCCGAGCATTTGGCCAGCGCCGGTCATGACGTGGAAGTGTGTACGACGTTTCCCTATTATCCGGATTGGAAGGTCTCCCCGGAGTATGCGGGAAAGGCTTTGACTCGCGAAGAGCGAAATGGAGTTCGTATATTCCGCAGCTACGCATATATTCCGAATCCTGTGACCTCCTTGAAGCGCATTCTGCATGAGGCCAGTTTCATTGTTTCCTCAATGTTGCGCGCCATCATCCGCAAACGTCCTGACCTTCTGCTCGTGGTTTCTCCTCCCCTGGGGCTGGCAATTGTTGCTATCTTGTTCAAGCGCCTACGGGGCGTTCCGTACGTCTTTGACGTGGAAGATCTTCAGCCTGACTCCGCGGCAGATCTTGGCATGCTTCCATCCTGGGCGGTGAAAATTTTGTATCGAGTGGAAAGGGCCGCTTACCGTCACGCACGTCTGGTAACAACATTGACCTCGGGGATGAGGAAAAGAATCATCGCCAAGGGAGTAGCAGAGGGAAAGGTTGAACTGCTTGAGCCGCGGATGGACTCTTCTCTAGCGAGCATCTCACCGGAGGACGGCCTTGAATTCCGTCAGAAGTATGGGATCCGGAACGAACTCATCGTGACACACAGCGGCAACATGGGTGTAAAGCAGGGATTGGACGTCATCCTGGATGCGGCGGCACTCAGTCGCTCCGATGACTCGTTGCTGTTTCTGATCGTGGGAAATGGCGTCGATCGGGATAGAATCAAGCGCCGGGCGGCTGAACTTGATCTGCACAATGTTCGCTTTCTGCCCCTGTTGCCAGATATCGACTTTCGAGGACTGTTGGCAGCGACCGATTTATGCCTCGTGACCCAGCAGCGTTCCGTATCGGATATTGCTTTTCCATCGAAAGTGGTGTCATATCTGGCGGCTGGGTGTCCAGTTGTCGCCTCGGTAAATGCCAACAGCGAGGTGGCGCGAACGATCGACAAGTCCGGTGCAGGCAAGGTGGTCGAACCTGAGGATGCGAAAGCACTCCTGGCTGCAATCGGGGACTTAAGGTCCGCAGATTTGGCGGAGTTAGGACGACATGCCAGGGAGTACTCGCGCTTGCGCTGGTCAGCAAGCAGGGTCTTGGGACACTTGGAGCGATGCCTTTTGGAGGCCGCTGGATTGGGTGCGAATTCATTTGAGCATGAAAAGGCGAGATGAGGAATTGGCCAAGGCTCGAAGGTTATACGATGCAAATCGAAACAGAACCTTCAAAGCGCTCGCGTACCACTTATGCCCACTGACTAACCTGAGAGGGTTAAATCTTGGCACTTCTATTCCGGACGTGACTCGATCCTGTTGCGAGGCGCCACCTTCAATTCGGAGGCCGAATTGCGAAGTTGATTGGAGGCGCGGCGCTTCTCCCAGAGCTTTGCATCCACAAGGAAACGAAACCAAAAGGTTTGCAGCACCCAGAATATAAGCCCCTCCGTTCCATCCAGTAGTCCGAGTCGAAAAAAATAGCGATAGATGAAGAGAGCGAAGGGCCTGATAAAGAGCGGAAGACGGTTGTATCTCTGGCGAAGAAACCTCTTGCGCTCGGCAGGGTTGCCGCGCGGATCCGGATGCAAGCGTCCAGCCGTAATCTGACTGTCGATCTCGGCTACTTCGCCATCAGCCCATCGATTGTGCCGCGTCGTCCATTCTGTGAGGGACATGCGAATATCGTCCACCATTGCGCCGGGCAAGCTACCGGTAGTCCCACTGGTGATGAGAAAGTGCTGATCATACTTTCTATCTTCGCATCGACCTATACCTGTGCGGAAAAGCCGCAGATGCCAGGTTGGGCTCATGCCTCCGTGGCGAAACACCCGTCCGAGAAAACGGAAATAACGCGCCACAAAGTAGCCGGAATGCCTGGTCTCATCGGGCAGAGCCTTGATGGCAGCTACAAGTTCATTGTCCATGCATTCGTCGGCATCGAGGTGAAGTTGCCAGGGCTGTAGAATTGGAAGATTGTCAATAGCCCAGTTTCGCTGGGCGCCATAGTGTTCAAACGGATGCTGAACCACGGTAGCGCCAAGGGATATTGCTAACGCCACAGTGCCGTCCTGGCTGTAGGAGTCGACGACGTAAATGACGTCCGATACTTCCAGGGCGCTCTTGATCGTAGCTCCCAGAGTGTCTTCGGAATTGAAGGACAAAAGAATTACAGCTGGTCGCATAGCAAGATCGTAACCCGTCCAATGGGGTGAAATTCGTGTTCGTTCCGTAAGAATGCGGGTGTCTGCTGGGCTAACGTACCTGCGGAGAGGTCATGTCGCGTGACTTCACTTTCACCGCGGGAACTCCAGCATAGACAGTCCACGGCTCCAGATCTCGGCTTGCCACTGAGCCCAGCCCGAGAACGGCGCCGGGCCCCACCTTAACTCCGGGAGCCACCGAGGCTCGCGCGCAAATCCACGAGTATGCGCCAAGCCGCATGGGATAGGAAATCATGGGAAACTCGGGGTTGTTGTAGTCGTGCGTTGCACCGCAGACAAATGCTTGTTGAGAGATTACGCAATGCGATTCAAGATAAACCAGAGACGGATTATAGATTTCGGCGCTGTCGGCCAGCGTGCAGCAATCCTCGCACACCAGATTCCACGGAGCCCATACCTTGCCGCTGGGATAAAAATGACAACCCGATCCCAACTTCGCACCGAAGAGTCGGAGCAGGGCGGAGCGCCATCCATGCAACGGACGTGGAGAACTGCGATAGAGCAAGAGGTAAACTACCTGCCATAAGAGCCGCGCAAGTCGATTGCTCTTACTGAACGAAGCCCGGTGATAGGCGTTGACATCCGGATTCGCCACAATATTGTGGATCGTGCCTTCTCGTCCATTGGTGGTAGTGGATTCCATTCTGTTTCCACTCTTTCTCACGCTGTATGCGAGTTCACTGGCCTTGCTCACTTGCGATGCCGGCCGCAACCGTTCGACACGACCATGAGCCAGCTGGTAAGAATCTTCGCGGACCACGGCGAAACATTCATGCTGCAGTCGCTTAATTCTTAACGCCAGCCAGCTAACTCGAAACTATTCGTGATGGCTCTCTTCCAGGTGGAATTCTCTGGCGACTGTCTCGAGATCGGAACGCACCATATCGTTAACCAGTTCTGGAAAGGTGACGGTGTGTTTCCAGCCCAGAACGCGACGAGCCTTGGAGGGATCGCCCAGCAGCAAGTCAACCTCCGTGGGGCGAAAATAGCGGCTGTCGATACGGACGAGAATGTTACCTTTGCCCGCATCCACGCCGACTTCATCCAGGCCCTGACCCTGCCACTCGATCCTACGGCCCACTTTCGAGAACGCCAATTCAACAAATTCGCGCACGCTGTGCATTTCGCCGGTGGCAAGCACATAATCATCGGGATCCGTTTGCTGCAGGATCCGCCACATTCCTTCGACATAGTCGCGGGCGTGCCCCCAGTCGCGCTTGGAATCGAGATTGCCTATATAGAGGGTTTCTTGCATGCCCAGATGAATGGCCGCCACAGCACGCGTGATCTTGCGGGTGACAAACGTCTCTCCACGGATCGGACTCTCATGGTTGAACAGAATTCCGTTGGAGGCGTGCATTCCGTAGGCTTCGCGATAATTCACCGTAATCCAGTAGGCATAAAGCTTGGCCACACCGTAGGGACTCCGCGGATAAAATGGCGTTGTCTCTTTCTGCGGCGTTTCTTGCACCTTTCCGTAAAGCTCGGAAGTGGAAGCCTGGTAAAAGCGAGTCTTCTTTACCATGTCGAGGATCCGAATAGCTTCCAGGATGCGCAGGGCACCGGTGGCGTCGGCATTTGCAGTGTATTCCGGGGTCTCGAAACTCACCTGCACATGACTCTGTGCAGCAAGATTATAGATTTCGTCTGGCTGTACAGCCTGAATGATGCGTATCAGGTTGGTCGAGTCGGTCATATCTCCATAGTGGATCTGAAAGTGTGCATCGGGAAGATGGGGGTCCTGATAAATATGGTCAATACGCGCGGAGTTAAACGATGAGGAGCGGCGTTTAATGCCGTGGACCACGTATCCCTTACCAAGTAAAAGTTCGGCAAGGTACGCACCGTCCTGGCCAGTAATTCCGGTGATGAGAGCGACTTTCGACATGAAGAATTCCTCTCTGACTGAGTACGAGATTCGATCTGGAGTCAGGGTTATTTGAAGAGAGCATGACATTCAAGTCATACTCCAGTAAGCCAAGTATACTAGTGGAGTTAGCGAGCTAAACCGTCATAGACCTCTGGGAAGCACCTCAGGGTCGCGGTTCGATGTCATGAATCGGGTAGTTGGTGTTTTGGCAACTCGCAGCGGCCCCAGGAACCGTGATCGGGGCGAAAACTGCAAACACAGCGACTTGGCATCCTCCGAGATGGGCGGCAGAGGCACTGATAAATTCGATGACTCCATGCAGTGTGGGCCGGCGAGGGATCTCCCAAATTGGGCGCTACTCATCTGATCAACACGCTGACATGTCCATGTTCAACTTCAATTCGCCGGTTTGCGAAGGCAGGCGACCATCTGGCAATTGACTCTTTCCTGCAGAGTCTTGGGAAGGTTCTCTGTCCTCGCTTCCAGAGCCCAGACTAAGCTGTCGGGCAAGTAGGGCAGAAGGTGCCCCAGCTTTACGTGACCTCGCGTCAACGGGTTGGTCATGAGAGCGATGCGTTCCACTTCGAGTCCCGCATGCGTGGCTAGCATTTTGCACTCGTCGCAATCGAGAAGAAGGATATGCCATCGGAGTTGGGCTTGAACTGCATGGCTTCAAAAGCAGATGGATCCGAGCACTCTGAGAAACGGGGGTTATTATGGCGAAAATACTTGCCATTCGGGGTAGTTATGAGGACCCGGCCACCCGGCTTCACGACGTTAGCCAAACAAACGAGAAATTCGTCGGGATGCGCGACATGTTCAATCACCTCGCCAGCTAATACGACGTCAAAGCGATTGGCCCAATCCCTGGAAAGCTCGAAGATGTTACCGGGCGAAAACTGTACTTCGCCGAATTCATATTTCAGCTTTACGTATTCGACCAGATCAGCGCGCAGGTCGTTCCAGGTGACGCGGTAGCCTTTTTCCGCCAGAGGCAGGGTGAAATTGCCGCTGGCCGCGGCTACATCGAGAATAGATCCGCCTGCCGGAAGCAATTCCTGTATCGTACGCAGCGACCAGCCGTGCCGTATTTGGTACTGATAACAATAGCCGGGATCCTTGCGAGAACCCCAAACTTCAAGCTCGTCGTAAAGGTGGCTCAATTTCATACGGTAGGAGGCGGATGTGGTCGTACATGAAAAGCGAAAAGGTTGCCGTTGGAATCAAGATCGGCTTGTGCGTGTGAGTTCCCGGTAGATTGACAAATATTCGTCCATCATGCGAGAAGTCTGGAATCGCGACCGAACATTTTCAAGTCCGAGCTGACTCATCTGATCGCGATAATCCTGGTCGGTGTGGAGGCGTAGGATCGAGGCCGCCATGCCGGACTCGTCGTCGAGCCGGTGAAGAGCGGCGGAGGAGCGTAGGACCTCGGCTACTGGTGGAATGTCGCTCGCCACAACAGGGCAGCCACAGGCCTGGGCTTCGATCGGCGGCCAGCCAAATCCCTCATAGCGGGAAGGGAAAATCAGGACGCGGGCCCGATTGTAGAGCGCCTCGAGGATCGAAACGTTTGGCTTTACCACCTGAACGATGCGATCTTCAACCTTCAACTGGCGAGCCAACTGGAGCAGGGTCTCGTTGAGCGCTTCACCGGCAAAGACCAGCTGCAGATCGGATCTTGCTGCCACTTCCACAAAAGTTCGCAGAATGCCGTCGCGGTTCTTGCGCGGGTGATTGGACCCGACATGAAGCAGAAACGGATTCTCGATTGCGGTCAAACCAGCAAGGCGCCGGTCAATCTCATTCGCCGGAAGCGGTTGGAACGGATGGTTCAAGGAGTTGAGGACAACACGAAGATGGTCGCGGCGAGCGAGGATTTCGGCGGCATCGTCGAACGTTGCCTGCGAGATGCAAGCCACTCGCGTGGCGCGCCGCAGTCCTTTGCAAATCCAGAGCTGCAAGTACCGGCCCAATGGGGAGGATGCCATTTCCGGCAACTCCCCTAAGGCCCCACGCACGGCGAGCATGTCGTTACAGGTGACAACGACAGGCGTGCTATTGACGGTCGAGCAGTACATGGCGCTGCCGTGGTCGCACATGTGCACCACGTCGACTCTGGTGGCGGCGGCGCGCAAAACAAGCGGGAAAAGCAGATAGCGGTCGATGTAGCCCAGCCACTTGCCGACACCGGTGGGAGAAGGCTTGAAGCGCCCGAAGACCGGCCGCGGAGAGATGAGTCGGACATCAACACCGAGCTGAAGCAGGTCACGCTCGAGAGCGCGAGCCCATATCTGCATGCTGGTTGATCCATCGTATGGATAATTGCCGACGAGCAGAATCTTCATAGAGTTTCTTGTGCCTGACCGGGTGTTCCCTTGGGGGTCGCCACTAAGTTGAATCTGCCGACCGCGTTGCTGCGGCGGATCGGGAACTAACTCCGCGACGTCGGAAGCGGTCGTACTCTCGCGGTCCCGGGGCCGACGTTGGGTAAAGGCCGAGATAGAGTGCAGCGAGTGTTGGCTATCGAAAAGTGTCCATGACCCGGGCCAGGACCCACTGCTCGGGAGCGCGAACATCCCCGGAGAGGCGCGGGCCGTTCGGAGCTGAAGAGGCTTATTGAGGCTTCGATTCCCCGGAATGGAGTCGGGGTTCCCAGGGGTTCTGATCGAATCCGGAACCCGTCGTTCCACCTAAACCAATACCCGATTGCGGCTTCCCCACCGCGGGGCTTAGTCCTTCGAGACGGTCCCCGGGCCCAGTCCCGGTTGTTTCATGCCGCCCCACGCTCGATCCTGACAAGCTGCCACGCATGCCAGATCTGCCTGCGAAGCTGGTTCCTCTGGAAGAATGGCGCTGCCCCGAAATGCCAAACGTGGGCTTTACACCCGCCCTTGCCTGCAGAGGCAGGGCGAATTGATGCCCACTCATGACAGATTGATGGATCCCAATGGCGCTTTGATGAGTTCCCATTCCGGATACCGGCATGCGGCTCGTCGCCGACCTGGAGATTTGCCTGGCCGATACATGGTTCGAGACCGGTGCCAAGGCTTGCATTTCGGGCGTCGCCGGTTCGGCGGAGGAAGATTCCGCCTCGGTCCCCTTTGTTGAGGTTGCGTCCTCCGGGGTAGAGGAACCCGGCCGTGAGCGCCAGACTCCACCTGGTTGGGCGCCACTCTCGCTGAAGGCCGAGCCGCCTGGCGTAAACGACGCCTTGTTTGTCGATGAGAAGCCTCGACTTCCTCCCCAGGCGGCTTTGTCTGGAGACGCGAAGCTCGTCGCGCCTGCCGTCCACTTGGATGCTCCTAAAGATCCAGATTTCGCTTCCTGCTTGTCGGCAGCTTTTGTCGTGCCGCTATCGGCAGCTACTCCGGCGGCTCGCGCAGCGTCAGGAATCACCTGTTCCTGAGCCTGCCCCGCGGCGGGGAACCCTGCCATCGCGACCAGAATAATTGCGATCTGTAGATTGTGTGGCCTGATCATGGCTCTGGTTCCTCCTGAAGGAAAGCTGGTACCCCGAGTACGGCGTTTGCGGCCCACCAATTAAGGGTCATCCACACGCTACTTGATTATACGAAGCCAATCCTTCACTGTGTCCTTTAGCCTGACTTTTGCTCTCCGGAACGTCCGAAGCACCGGGTTGAATCCGGCATCTGCCAAACTGATAGCGACCGATAAGGAAAACGAATCGCCTAATTCGCGCAGTCGTTCTTTGTAGGACGTACGATCCGCATTGCTGAAAACCGGCGAGTCAAGTGCTCCGGCAAATCCCACTGCCCTGCTCCGCATGTACCTTTTTAGAATTGAGGTATCCCATCCTCTTTTGGCATATTCCGGCATAAGATCATTTTGATAGATGGATCGCACATTGGAGATTTCTTCAATGATACGAGTCGATCGGGTATTCAAAGCGTCCTCCCACTGTCGATAGTTCGTCAGTGGCGCTGGAGCATACACATTTCCCCAGCCATTGGCTGCAATCCGAATACACAGGCTCCAATCCTCGCCCGCGCACCACCCCGGAGTTGGCAGATAGTACTGCGCCTGGGCTAGCGCTGCAGTTCGAAATAACAAGCAGTTCGCGGCGACACGGTATCCGGAGGCGCTTCTCCTTAATGCTTCATCGGCCGACTCAAACTCCGTCGTCCTGCTTAGCCTCCTCACGCGTGTCCGCTCCCCGCTTCCGTTCATCTCAAATACATCTGAGTGCGCAAACCCGGCCGAAGGGTACTTCGTCATCAGGGCCGTCAGGGTGTTGACATATTCGGGCTCAAGGCGATCATCTGAGTCAAGGCGCACCACGAGATCGGTCCCAGGCTGTGACAATACCCAACTTAGATTTCCTGAGAGGCCTAAATTTGAAGGCTGTTTGTAGTATCGAACGATGGGCGATTGCGCGGCGATCTCTGCCATGACCCGGTCGGTTTCGTCTTTGCTCGCATCGTCTGAAACCCATATCTCCTGGATGGGATAGGTCTGGGCGAAAACTGAATCGATGCACTGTTTGAGATACTGCGCCTGGTTATATGTCCCAATGCAGACCGCGACGGTGAGGGGTTTGTGATCCATGGAAGGAATCCTTAGGGAATGCGATCTTTGTTTTGGGCCTGTTCTCTGGGGCGCAGGTTTCGACAGATGGTCAACTCACCGGAATGTCCCAATTCGTAATCGAAGTCTTTCAATGCGGAGAAAAACACCTCCTCGCAGTCCTTGCCGTGAAGCTCGATACAAATGTTGCGAACCCGGTGCAGCCAGGACCGGCAAGACTCGCCGAAAACCGATAGCTCAGCTCGTTCGATGTCCACCTTGAGCAGGTCCACAGTACTTAGCCCACTCATTTCGATAAGGCTCGCGACATCCCACGCTTGAATGCCTGCCGTGGTACGCTCTTCCTCGCTCAATTCCCCTACCTGGGTAGCCCACTCACGCCCATCCCCGAACGTACCTCTCAACAATCCAAGCGTCGCGGTCTTCGACCACACCGCGCCATGCAGAAGCAGGACTCGATCTCCATAAGGCGATAGATTGGTCTTGCAGATCGCCAGATTACGCTCATCGGGTTCGACCGCCACGACGCGTGCTTTTGGGAAAACACTCAAAAAATATGCCGAACTGAACCCGACGTTAGCTCCCAGATCGATCACGAGAGCCGGTTCCTTCAAGTCCCGCAGGCATGAGTACTCGTCAAGGATGAAGATCTGGTCAAAGACCTGCGGGTCGCTGCTTCCCCGCAACCGGGCGCGAAGAGGATGGAATGCTGGGCGCGGATGAAGGCGCCAAGCCGCTGGCTCGGGCAGTCCTGCTTTGGCAGCGAAACGCCAGGCCGCCCACTGCAGTGTGGCGGATATTCCAGCTCTAGAGCGAGACAGCTTGCGTACAGTTGTGAGAAATTGCAATCCAACCTGCTTTCGAGCCTGACAGTGTGCCGGACCAAAATTGCGCGTCCGCGACGTCTGATCACGCGGATAGATTTCTGAGAGCGTTGGCGACGAGTGAATCTAGCCAAGTTAATTGGAAGCTGCCGTTCCGATCCCTCCAACACCCGGAATCATGTCTCGACACGCGTCTGGTCCAGGCCTATGACGTCTGGAACTTCGACCGCTGGCGTCTGTTCGAATCCACTCAGGACATGATGAAGGGCCTGGCGAATGCCGCCGACATTCTCTTCGAAACTGTAGTTTCCAACAATCTGCAGGCTCCGGGCCCCCATGGCCTGCCAGGAGCGCTCGTCCGCCAGTACGGCGCGGAGCGAGTCGGCAAGGGCCTGCGTGTCATAGGCCTTTACCACATAGCCATTGATGCCGTTCTGCACCAGGTTTTTGTGGCAGCCAACCTGGTCGGTCACGATCACGGGCCGGGCCGCATTCATCACCTCGTTGACCACCAAACCCCATGGCTCGTCCACCGATGCCAGCACGAAGACATTGCAGAGATCGTAGAATCGCGGCAGTTCGGTCTGATTGCGAAAGCCCAGAAAGCGGATATTTCCGGGCGCCGCTCCCTGAGCTCGACTTTCAAGCGCGGCGCGCTCCTCACCATCGCCGACAATCAGGAGATAGGGAGTGCGGTCCGGCGGGCTGGAGGCTGCTAGCTGCAGGTAAGCGTCCACCAGATCGATGCAGCGCTTCCGGGTCTGGAGTTTCGAGGCGAAAAGAATCACGGGCCGGCCGGGATCGAGGCCCAATGACCGGCGAAATTCCTCGCGGCTCTCTTTGGCCCTAGCGGACTCCCTTTGAAAGAATTCATTGTCCACGGCGTATGAGCACGGGAAAATCGGAAAGTCATCTCCCAGGTAGTGTCTCCAGTAGACGGCGTTCGATTCGCCGATAGCCAGCGCAGCCGAGATCTTTTTCCGCAGCAGCCCGAAGAAGATACGCTTGGCCAGAAGCGTCTTGCGGGAGCGAGGACGGTCATCGAGGTTGGACTCCGCCCGCAGAAGAACCGGGATTCCCAACGAACCCGCAGCCAGGATCGTCTGCAGGTTCGCCAGGCGGCTGTAACCGTGGACCCACACCGCGTCAAAGCCCTGCTCGCGGAGGATTCGGCGGATTCCGTAATTCACGGGCTTCAATGGACCAAGTTGGTCTGTGTCCCTGAGTACGGGAAGGAATTCGTGCTTGTATCCATCCAGCAAAGGAACGTCCCATTTCACTGATACTCCGAAGCCCGGATCGCGATAGCCCCTCACGGACATGTTGGAACTGAAAAAGACCTTGAGATCGATGTCCTTTTCTCGCGCAATTCTTCTCAGCAGCGGCGCCTGATATTGAATCGGGTGCGATACAAAGTAGGCCAGACGAAGCGGCCGCTCCGCGGAAAACAATGTCGGACGGTCAGGTCGAGATGTGGTCATGAGCGCTCTCCGCAGTTCTCGCCTCAACCACGGCATGCAACTCTGCGCATCGGGTGGCTCAGATCTTTGGACCGATCCTCGAGCGCGCGGCCCTGTGCAGCGATTGATACGTTGTACGTCATGATCGATTCGATTAATACGATGCGGATATTGATAAGGTACCTGATCAATATGTTCCACGTCATAATCGGTTCCATTAATACATTTCAGATATTGTTAAACCCTGGGCCTGCGAGCCGGACTATCGCATCCACCTGTGAATCACAATGAGGTTGTTGTCCGACTTGTTATACGGGTTAGGCAATTGAACGATAGCGAATTCGTAGCCGGGGTACCTGGAAGTCATTTCTGAGCTTAACAGCGCACGCCATCTCTCGAGCTCGCCCCTGGCAATATCTTCGATAACATAAAAGCCTCCCGGGCGAAGACGATCAAGAGAGCCATCGAGGAAGATGACATTTCCATCGAACGTATGCAGACCGTCATCGATAATGAGGTCCATTCCATCGGAAAGCCCCGGCTCCTTCCACATTTCGTTGATTACCGACCGGTCCAGCTGATCACAATATGTCGTGTAGATTCGATCTTCCTGGAAAAGGCTAGCACGATCGATGTCAGCGCCGAATATGCGTGCTCTTGGAAAGAGCGTCTTCCACCCCCGCAGCGATGCTCCCGGGACACCATGTGCCCACATGTTGAAAGCGAACTGCGAATTATTGCTGCCCAGGCCAAGCTCAAAGATTTGTAACGAATCTCTTCGTGCGCCACCAAGGAGGGCGTTATAGACAGTGGTGTAATTGTGTCTGAAAAGACTCTTATCGCTTCCGCACCAGAGCATTGCGCTACACATTGCAGTTGGAGCAAGGACGTTAATACTCTGGAGTTTGATCAGAAGGTCGGACCCGTTGCCAGTCCGAAAAACTTCGACGGCAGGCCTGCGTTTGATGAAAGTTGAAGAGATACTCTGCTGCCAATATAGCCTGTACCTCCAATATGTAATCGCCTTCTTATAAAGACGGGGCGGCAGTACCCGCCGTATTAGCTGCCCCAGTTGATTTGCCATCGACCCCCTCCGGCTACAAACAAGCAACAATTGTGACCGCCGACGCGCCTGCGACTCGAGACCAGGCTACGCAATCCTAGATCCACCAATTCGGTGCAACTCTTCTTGCGATTGCGCGAATTGAGCTCTTAACCACTTCCTTTGGCGAAGAATAGGAGGATCCCCAGTTAGCGGAAAAGCCCAAAGGTTG
This sequence comes from uncultured Acidobacteriota bacterium, assembly GCA_963744185.1. Taxonomy (GTDB): domain Bacteria; phylum Acidobacteriota; class Terriglobia; order Terriglobales; family Acidobacteriaceae; genus Telmatobacter. The sequence continues at coordinate 527,601 of CAVUSR010000012.1, forward strand.
TACGTTGCACGGGAACCTGAGAAAGACCTTGTGGCTGCTTCTCAAAGACATCAACCTTTCGTAGTACACATTCTCCATATGAGTGATTCGTTCCCGTCCCGATTCAAGGTCGCTATAGCAGCCCTGCAGGTACGCACTGTAAAACGAGTGCTTAAAGAGGATAATTGGAGTTGTCACGTAATGATTGGCCTTGCGTCTGGCCAGGGGCGAAGCCGAACCCCTGGCATCCGCTATGGCGTCGAATTCGTCGGGAATCAGACTCAACAATCGGCTGATCGAAGGGAAGCGGTACCTTCCCGAAGTCTTGATCATATGAGTAGTAATCTCTCGCAATTTGCTTGCCTGCAACCCCAAATCGAGCATTTTCAACTCTGCGTACCCGTAATGCACGCCCTTTGGGTAGCCGTTGCAGTCGAGACTCACACACTCCACCTGTTTCCCAAATGCGTTTTCCTCGCGCGCTATTTTCTCCAAGCTCGATAACGGATATCCCGAGTTTTCGATAAATAAAATACGGTTCAACCTGGGATCAGGTAGTGAGAGCCACCACTTTAACGATATTTGATAATCCGAGAGCCGAGTTTCGGGGTCCGCCCTTTTTAACGGGACGGCACCTTTGCTCGGATCTACGCATGCTGTCATAACAAGCAAGTAGCTGTTCATGGCCTCACACAATTTCGATTGAAGAATTGCGTTTGAGAGCTTGTCACGGGGAAATCTGCTCTTCGAATTTGATGTTTGCGATTCTCAAGCGCGGTGCTGGAACGTATCGTGTGCAGACCATCTTCGAGAAGAGGCCAGTCTCGAACGAAAAGGACTCATGGAAATCATGCCGACCGTGGTTTCATTGCGGCCGATGGGCAATATTACCTGACGCTGTGCGCAATCTTTCCGCTGCTCAAAGAAGATCAGCCTCGTTGCACCCGCCGGCGATAAAGCAGTTGCTGCCTTTGCATACCAAACGGCAGCAAGCGTTCCGGCGCTTGCTCGGCAACCCTTGTCCCAGCGATGCAAAATGCCAAGCCGATGACCATGAAGCCCTGCACGGTCGGTTGCTCGGGAATAGCAAACATCAGGTTAGCCAACGCCAGCGGAACCATCAGGAGGGCCAGAGGTTGATGCTCCCGCGCTCGGCCTACAGCGCGGCCAAACACTGTGACAGCCAGGAGCAGTTTGAACAATAGGAACGCGATCCCCGCAACCGGCCCCATTTCCACCATTTCGCGGGAAAACTCATCCTCGCCGGCCACGGCCTCGTTTGATCCAAGCAGAAACGCCTGCACTGCAACCGCGCCGCGCCCTATCCCCACTCCCAACCAATTGTTTGCCGATGCCGCCTCTTCGATCGCGGTAATCGCCGGTCGGGCCGTGCGATCAAACAGGGATTGCCCTACAGATCCCCCTTCTACTTGAGCGGCACCGGTGAACCGCTGGGTCATGCTCAGGAACGCATCGGAAAAAACCGGCAAGAGAGAAACCAGAAATGCCATGATCGCCACCGGCAATATGACGCGGAGCGCTCTTCCAAACTGGGACACTCCCAGGATCGCCCCCAATCCCACGCAAACGATCATCGCCGCTAATTGATATACCAACGTCCGGGAACCAGTCATTGGGATGGAGAGCATGAGTCCGAAAGCACCGGCCCACAGCATCCAGGTCTTTGCCAAGCCCTCCTTGACCATCCCGTAGAAGATGAATGCTCCAGCCAGGGTGCCAAACTGGCTTACGCCGGTTACAAAGCTGAACGTACCCGAAGCCCGCACGTGACCGCCGACGTAGTCAATCTGAGATCCTCCTTCATAGGCTCCTCTGTTCAGAAACGAACTGCCGGGGGCCAGATATTGGGCCACTACAAGGAGCGTCATGGGCAGGAGAAGCCACAGTGTGCATGCGCCGAGCTTACGGAGATCCTCTTCGTCGAGGTTCTCACCCATAATGAAAATCACCGGGAATGGCAGCAGAAAGGAACGTAGTCCATACAACCCGACGAGCACTGGATTCCCGCCTGCGATGATCTGCACGATAAACAGTCCCAGCAATAGAGTCGAGAGCAGGAGCATTACGGACGACCAGCGCGGCGGCCATTTGTTGGTTCGGTAGGCCTCCAGGATGATCATGATGGCGACCGGATCCCGCACGACCAATAGCGGCCCGGAAAGCTGGGGCACCACCCACTTGCGCAACGAGCCTTCGAAGATCAGGAGAAGAAAATACAGCCAAAAGAGCTTCTTGAGACGCGGTAGCCGCCTGAAGTAGCCTTTCGAATTTATTCCTCGTGCTAATGCCACGCGAGACTCCTCACCAAGCCGGCCAGGTTGCCCCGGTAATTCTCCCAGGAATTTTCCGCAGCGGTCTCCTGTGCCTGCCGCGACATCTCTGCCAGCATCTCGCGATCGCCATGAAGGGTCTCGAGCCGCTGAGCGATGGCCTCGGCCTGGCAGATTGGCACAACGAAGCCCTCCCGCCCGTCGCGAACGAACGCCGTCGATCCCGTATTCGGGGTTACGATAACCGGCAATCCACAGGCCAGCGCCTCCAGTACGACCAGCGCGCACCCTTCGCTCAGTGACGGAAGCACTAAAACATCTACTTGTTGCATCAATTCCAGAACCTGCGCATGCGGCAGCGTTTCAAACCAGCGGTGGCGGCCGCACGCTTCGTCTACCCTGGCGTGCGGTGCGAACTTCTTCCCCAGAAGTGTCAGTTCCACCTGAGTTGGCAGCATGTTTATCGCGTCCAGCAGATAACCGATGCCCTTGCGCTGAATGAGCGAACCCGCGAAGAGAACCTTGAGAGGCCTTTTCGAATCGAGCGACACGAGCTTTCTGCCTCGAACGGGCGGAGCTCCGTAACTAATTACACGAATTCTGTCATCTGGTACGACGCCTCGGAGGGTCTCCCGCACGTGCTGGCTGGGTACGAAGATGTAGTCGGCGAGCCGCAGTTCCTCTTCCTTCCATTCAAGGTGCGCGGCAGAGTCAACCAGGCTGGGAAGAAGGCTGGCGAACTCGGGATTGCGTTCCGCTTCTTCCGCGAACAGCTTGCGCTCCCAGTGCCAATAGCTGATCGTAAGTTCCTGGACAGCAGTAATTCCCAGCTTCCTGGCTTGGCGGAAGGTCTGCAGTGCAGCGCCATCGTACGCATACACGATATTGGGCCGGAGTTTTACTATCCTTCGCGCCACCTTTGCATCGAAATGCAAATTCATGCCGACCACTGAGAACGGCCGATCGCGCGAACAAAGCAACGACTCAACCGGCGTACCACGCACTCCCTGCCTGACCAACTCGCGCCAGGGAACGCTTCGCACGCGGCGGGCGGGGGCCTCGAGAACATTTCGACGCGCCAGGCGAGTCTGCACGCTGCGAGGCAGCAGCCGGTTCCATCCGGAATCCGGATTCCATGCAACCGTCGTCCAAAACTCCGCCAGCATCTCGTGGTCCACGAGGCTCCGGAGAGCGTTGCGGGTGTTTTGATTAACAGTTGTGCGCGAAATCAATACCGCGGGCCTCTTTTCCGCGGGAAGATTGACGGCGTTCTCCGCAAGCCGGGATTGCCCGACGGCGGCTGGAAACCGGGAAGGTGAAATGCCCACCCCGCTCACTTCGCTTCTCCCATCCACTTCGCGTAGAGCTCCGCGTGGGCGTGAAGGCGATGACCGTTGTACCAGCTCCACGCTGCACGTGAACAAGCTTCCCACCCCGATTCGCGTGCGTGCCGGGCTGTTCTCGGGCTCACAATATGCACTCCTTCCCGCAGTCCGTCGGCTTCGTCCGGGAACGGTCCGGTCAAAACGGGGATCGTTCCCTGCGCGCAATAACCGGCCAACACCGATGACTTTCCGAGGCAGAACCAAGGGTGGGTCACAAATCCAAACTGTGCGCGTGAGAAAATTCCCGGCAACTCTTCAGGCGGTACGAGTCCCATCCCCTGCACGCGAATGCCATTAATCTCGGAAGGGCGATTGAATTCAGGACCGACGTCGAAGATTTCCTGAATGCCGAGAGTGCCCAGCAGATCTCCCGCTGTTCCCAGCATCTGGTAGGCGAGCTTCCTGGTGCCGGCAAGACCGAATACCAGCATCACGGGCTTTCGCTCTGCGAAAGGTCGCGGTGCCCCTGTTTCGCCAGCCGCGGAGAATACCGGCATCAATTGAATGGGAGGACGGCCTTGCTTTCGCGACTCACCTCCAAGCCATTTCACAAAGTAATCTGTGCTCGTTGCGTTCAGTTCAGATTGAGCAATGATCTTGCGAAGCGCTTTCTGCTGGCGGCGGGAATGCCAGAACGCAGACTTCCAAGGTGGCCCGCTTGCGAACGTCTCATGAAAGAAAACTGCGATTCGGAATTGGCCTTTTTCTCGAACGGTTTCGAGTGATGCAGCGAGAAGGGTTGCCGCCCCGTCGGCTGAATAACCGTAGCCGCTCATGTGAACCAGCATCGCTCCCGGCTGGCCGTCTGTCAGCTTCAAACAGGTTTCCAATAATTCCGAAGGGAGGCAATGGACAACCGGGAAGGGAAGATCAGTCCGCCGGTTTGAATTCAGAACCACGAATGCCGTGTCGATCGCGAATGCTTCATTGAATTCACGGGCGAGAAAAACCGCTTGGTCGCTTACGCCGCAACGGCCGGGGATAAGCTGCGGAACCACTTGAATAAGCAACGGACGTGTCGAGAGGGATTTCTGCACCGATCGATTTGAATTCCGGTCTCTCATTGCGCGGTGCGAGGAGCGCTCAGGCTCATCATTTCTGCTTCGAACATCATCCGTACAACATCCTTCATCTTGTTCTCGGCTTTCCAGTGCAGCTCAATCGCCGCCTTGGAAGGATCTACCTTATTACGGCGAATATCGGTGGGACGCAAGAGATGGTCGTCTCGCTTCACATGATCCTGCCAGTTTCTTCCGATCAGATTGAACGCTGCTTCAACAAACTCGGTGAGCGTGTGACTTTGGCCGGTCGCGATGATGCAATCCTGGGGCGAAGGCTGGTCCAGCATGAGCGCAATCCCTTCAACATATTCCGGAGCCCAACCCCAGTCGCGTTCGATCTCCAGATTGCCGAGCGTGAGTTCTACATCCCGGCCCAGCGCCATGAGTGCCACCGCGTGGATGATCTTGCGGGTAACAAAGCGCAGCGGGCGCAAAGGCGAGTCGTGATTGGAAAGAATTCCGGTACATGCGTACAGCCCGTAAGCCTCACGGTAGTTTGCGACCGACCAATACGCGGACGCTTTGGCGACGGCATACGGACTGCGCGGGTTGAATCGCGTTGCTTCGGTGGCAACACCATCGCCCGTGTCGCCAAAGCACTCCGTTGAGCCGGCACTATACAGGCGGATGTTTCGGTCAGTCAGCCGCACCGCCTCCAACAGGTTAAGTGTGCCCAGGGCGATGCTCTCGACCGTCTCGACCGGCTGCTCGAACGACAGCCCCACGGAGCTCTGACCCGTCAGGTTATAGATATACTGCGGGCGAATCCGCTGCAGCAGCCCAATGGTTCTCCCCATGTCGCGGGGGTGCAATGAGATCAGCTGGAGAGAATCGCGGATTCCCATGCGGCGGGCGTTATCGAAGGAGGTCTGTTCAGCATCCCGAGAACTTCCCCAAACTTCGTAGCCGCGGTTCAGAAGCAGTTTGGCGAGATAGGTTCCGTCCTGCCCGGAGATGCCACAAATCAATGCGCGTGGGCTCATTCCGAATCTCCATCGGTGTTCTTACACGCACTGTGGGCTTTGTGGAGATTCATTTTGAAAACGGGTCGACCGACCGGACAGGCCGGTACATCGTTCAGTACACATGGAAAATTACGGATGGGAGCTTTCATGTGGCGAAGCTTTCTTTGTTGCGCCCTGGCCAATGAACGGGCTTGCTAGTACGCGGTTTTATAAATGGTGATCTGGGTGCCAATGCCGATTGCAGAGGTGATGACCTGCTCCGTAGCCAACTTGGCAGTGCTTGTGGGCACGAAGAGGATGTCCCCATCCTTCAGAGCCACGTCCGGAGACCTTCCCTTGAAAACTCGATCCATAGGAATGACAATCATTTCCTTACTGCCGTCGGGCAATCCGCGCACCAGCCGCACATGCCGCGCGTCGGCCCCACGCCCAGTTCCCCCTGCCAATCCCATCGCCGCCTCCGCCGTCAGCGTGCTGCGGCCTTCGAGAATGTAGCCGCCCGATTTGTTCACATTGCCAACTACATAAACGATGCCGGCACGCGGAACCATGACTGTATCGCCGGGATAAACCTGAATGGCCGGAACGATCGGGCTGAGCGCCTCAGGATTGTATTCAACGCTGATCGGGTTTTGAGGTTCGGCCTTGCGGGTAATGAAAACTTTGGATGCAGCCAGCGGGGTTGTGCCTCCGGCCGCCGTGATGACGTCATTCAACATGCGGACGCCGAATGCGGGGTAGACTCCCGGGCTCTTGACTTGCCCTGCAACGGTGATCCCCTGGTTGGCATACTCTTCGATAAAAACCGCGGCCTGGGAGTTTTCCGGCCTGAGGATCTGGGCATCGACGTATAGCTTCTCGATCAGTTTCCCGGCCTGCTCGGCGGTAAGACCCTGAACGTGCACCGGGCCAATCAGAGGCAACTCGATGTAGCCCTTCTCATCCACTCGAAAATGGCCGGAGAGCTCCTGCTCGCCGAATACCAATTCGTCCAGCAGGTCACCAGGGCCAATGGTCAGGGGGGCAGCCGAAGCCGGCGCCGGGCCGGTCGGCTGCTGTGCGCCGCCGGCGGCGGAGACGCCAAGGAGCAGGAAGCCAACCAGCACCGCGCGCGCCAACGTTTTCATCATGTTACTTCGTTTCCTCATCTTCTTTATCATAGCCGTAAGCCCGATCGGAACTGGCACCGTAGCCACCATATCCGTACTGGTATCCGTACGCCCCATAGTGGTGTGTGTAGAAGTTTTCAAGCCGCTGGTCAACGTCGTTTACGACCACTCCGGCGAGCGGCGCGTTGATGCGAATCAGCAAATCGCGGGCGCGAAGGAGGGCCCGTTTGCGGGTCATTCGAGCCCGCGTCACCAGTACCACCGAGTCTGCATATACGGCCATCGATTGAGTGTCGGAAACCGCCAGCAGGGGTGACGTGTCGAGCACGATACGATCGTATTCCTGCGACCACTGACGCAACTGCTCCCCCATCCGGATCGAAGAGAGCATCTCGGCCGGATTCGGAGGCCGAGGCCCGGTGGGCAGCACGTGCAGGGTAGGCAGTTCAAGCAGCGGAGCGGGAATGTTCAGGTGTACGCCTGGTTCCGCCAACACCGTAGTCAAACCAATGTTCGAGCTGGCAAGTCCAAACACCGCGGCCAGTTTCCCCAGTCGCAGGTCGGCATCGACCAGCAAAACCTTCTCGCCGCGTTGCGCCAGCACGATGGCCACGTTGATTGCGGTCGTAGTCTTTCCCTCGCCCGGAAATGCGCTGGTGACGACGATGGTTCGCGGAGGGTTGTCGATGGAAGAGAGCAAGAGAGAACTGCGCAGGTTGCGATACGCTTCTGCGCTGATCGATTTGGGATCCCGCACGGCCACTAGTTGGGGAGACAGGTGGCTCGTGCCGGCATCGCCTTCGGATGTCGCCCTGCCGTTGCGCTTTTTATCTGTTTCACTGTGGAAGTGTGGGATGGCCGCGAGAGAGGGCAGCATCGCGACAGTCTCGACCTCGTCGGAAGTCTGCAGGCGATCGTCGATCGACTCAATCAGGAACGCAAGAACGCAACCGCCCAAGAGTCCGCCTAGCAACCCCATGCCCAGAATGAGGGCCTTGCGGGGTCCTACGGGCAAGTCAGGCACTTGGGCAGCGTCGACCACGGTGATTTTTGTGGCGGACAATCCCGCCATCACGGTCGCTTCTTTCAACCGCATCTGCAGCGTGTCGTAGAGATCGCGAGTCAGTTCCGCCTGGTTGCGCAGGATCGCGTACTGGGCGGCCCCCTCGTTCAACTTGTAGGCTGCCTCTTCTTGCGCTCCCAGTCGCTTCCGCAACGACTGTTCTGCGCCGTACGCGCCCTCGTATTCGTCGCGAATCTGCCGCCGGGCCAGAGCCACTTCCGTATCGATCTGCGCCTGAATGTTTTTGATCTGCCTTTGAATATCGAGGATTTTGGGGTGCTTCGCGCCGTATTTTGCAGATAGTTGCGCCTGCTGCGCCTCTAGTGTTTCGAGCTGGGTGCGCAATGTCGCCACGCCGGGGTTGTCACCCATAACAGCTACAAGATTTGGACTCATGGAGTCGAAATCGCGCAGGCGCGCTTCCTTCATGATTCGATCCGCTTCGGCGTTATCAACGGAAGAACTCAGTTGCTCTAAGGTTTGGATCGTTAGATTCGAGTTCTCGTCCGTTCCCACAATGTTGTGAGCCTTCTGGTAGTCCACAAGCTGTTGCTGTGCATTCTTCGCTTCCGACTGCAGGTTTTCAAGCTGCGTCTGCAGCCAACCCGAGACATGCATCGTCCGTTCGTATCTTGAGTGGAGGTCCTCGTCGGAATAGGTCTCCACCATCCGATTTACGACCGCCGCCGAAAAGCGTGGATCGAAATCCCGATACCGAATCTCAACGAGGTTTGTGCCGTTAATTGCTGTAACCGACAAACGGCTCCTGATGAAACCAATGACTGCGCGCCGTTCTGACGGGGTAATCTCCGACGCAGGGCTGGGCGCGGGCTTCTTTTCGTTCTTGCCTGTTGTTTCCGCGGCGCGCACCCGGTCAATGAGGTTCAGGCTCTGGCCCGTTTGGAACAGAACCGAATCGCTCTGCAAGATGCGCACTTCAGTCTGTAGAGCAGTGGATTCTCCGCCGGCCTGACTTTGCTCAATCACCTGCTGAATGCCGATGTTAGGCGTTTGCTGAGGCTGAATTTCGATTCGCCCGACGCTTTCGAAGAGCGGCTGAGTCCGAAAGGCGTGCCATGCCGCGCCCGCAATTGACAGGATGGTGACGACAAGTATGACGAAGCGCTGCTTGTTGAGAAGGCGCCACACTTCCAGCAAACTCACCTGCTCGCCGGGAGAAGGGATGGGCATGCGGCGTTCGGCAGCCGGTAAGCCCTGAGGCGCGGTCTGAAGTTCAACGGACATCTATGCTCCTAATTCGCTGGGGTGTCTTTGCGGTTGCCAGCGTATGCGGTGATCGTGCGAACGCGTCCAATGTCGGTGGGGATTGCATTCGTCCATTCCACTGGCAGGGGGTCGAGCAACGGCAGGCTACATTTTGCGTAACTCGAATTCTCCGGAAAGTGTTACCAGACGATCCGAAAACCGGGTGTCAAGCAGGCCGTCCGGATCGACCGGAAGCAAACGTTGCGTTCATTGCGGCGGCTTCTCATCATATTAGACCGTGTCAGATGACCCGATTGTGCTAAGAAGACCATGGCTTTTGAGATCATCAATCGAATCTGCGATATAAGAGTCATCGGAGCTTCACCTCCGCCCTCAACCCATCCGTTCGGCTCGGGGTCAGTACCTCCAACCAGAAGCTCGAAAAAACCTGAATGGCGGCACGATTATCGGCAAACGAAGGTTCTGCTTTTTCCATAATCCGGACAATCTCAGGATGTGCCAGGACGGTCGTGACAATGGCCGCGGTAATCAGGGTCGGGTCCAGATTTCTAAGCCTGCCTCGCTCAATATTGACCTTCAGGTACGAGGTAACCGTGGAAAAGATCGGGGACAGGAACTCTCCGCAGACTGAGGCGGCCTTCCAGCGCAGTTCGAGGAAGGCAACTGCAACCAGGCGAAGAATCTCGGGGTGCAGCACGGCGCTGTCTACCAATTGCGCGACAATCTTTGGAAGTAGAGTCTCAGGGTTCTCGCACTGAGCAAGTCCATCCAGAAGCTCCCGCTTCGGCTGGAAGCTTCCGAGCCGATGGCGCAAGGCCGCCCAAAAGATGTCTTCCTTGTGCTCAAAGTAACGAAATAGCGTGTTTTCACTGAGATCCGCGATTCGTGCGATTTCACGCGTACTGGTACCGTGATAGCCCTGACGGGCGAACAATTGCGCGGAAACCTGGAGGATTTTCTCCAGCCGTTCGAATTTTCGGGGGGATAGAGTCACAAGTTGTTTGAAATCAGCAAAATTTCGACACGTCGTCTTTCAAAAATCCGAAGGGAGACATTTGTCTATGGCCTGCGTTGTCCAGCCCACACTAAGCGAGGGGTGCCGATTGATCTGTCCGATAGGGGTGCAACCTGTCGCAATCGAAAGGATATTCAGATTTGCGCAAGGCTTCGCCACCGTGACTTAGCAATTTTCTTTCGCTAAGCCAGTTTCGAGAGAATTCAGCGTGCGGGGAGGCCGATCCATGCCGTCTTGCAGACGGTTTTGTGATCCTAAGTCGTGTCGGTCGTTGGGTCAGGAACAGGGGCTTGCTCTGTTCGCCAGTCTAGGGAAATAGCCTTTAAAAAAGAGTGTAAGTGAATGCTCTCACATTGGCAAGAAATTCGTCACCGTTCGAATGAAAAAATGAAGAAAAGGCCCCAATTTGTCGGTTTGGACGAAGTCTGTCATTCTATTGGGTTTCTCGAATATCAGGAGTGATCACTTACGTTTCAAGCGTCTTTACCGTCCGGCAACGAGAGTCCAAAGACAGTGCGCGAGGCAAGAGAAGTGGGTGCATTGAACCCGCTGCGTTGAGAGTACCAGCTTTCCGCGGAACGGGAGCCTGGGCATCGGATCCGGTTTAACCGTAACCTTGGGCCGCCGCGATTCTCGACACAATTCGAGCCAACTACCACGACGAGACCTTCTGCACCGAGACGAGCGTAAGGACCTGCCTGGGTTGATTTAATTCGCGTCCTTGCCCTTGCTGGCGTACACACCCCGACGAAGAAAGCCGGACCGCTGTGCTCCCTAACCCATTGTGCGCACCTTCGAGTTCGAGCGGTACTGGCTTACGGCATTTGTCGGGCCCAAGTATTTGGGTGGCGGCCATTGCACATTGCGTGAGCTCTTTTGACGCAAGAACGGCGCGTTTGAGGATTCTCGTCGCCAGTTAGTAGTTTGTGGTGAAAGCAATCTTCAATCGGGCCCTTTCCCTGTGTGAAAAGTCCCTTTCGATCACCTTTCTCCGTTCTAGCCGACCGCACCCATTTGAGGAGAAATCGCGGCGCTGTCAGATTTAGGGCCGGAGAGGATCTTTAGGGCCGGAGAGGATCGCGAACGATGCAAATAATGTGACCTGCGTCACTTAGTCCGTACTCTCGATCGAAGATGAGCTATCCACTCACAGCGGAGAAACATTCAAACGCGGCTCGAGATTAGAGCATCAATTAGACCCTCCGGTTTTGATACACAGCAAGGAAAGAGAGAAAAAACAGACATTCAAGCCGCGGATAATCTGCGCCGAAAGCAAACACCTGAAGGATTAAGAAAAAGACACACGAAGTCCACTTTTCCTTCATTCAGATTGTGCTATCGCAAAATGCCGACACCCCGTTACAGCGAATACTCCGAATCGGTAGCACCAGGCGTTGCAGACGGGGGAAACGCGCTTGGTGCTTTTGAGGAGGAGAGCACATGTCGAACAGAATCGCAAAGATTCTTGTGCTGGCAACAATGGGAGTCGCGGCCGTGTCCGCAACTGCACAATCATTCAGGGTGCAATGTCCCACCAGCACGATAACGCACCCTAATGCAGCAAATAACAACGCAGAACCGGCATACACAGGGCCCACCACGCTGGTGTTAGGCCCTAACGGATACCTAATTCCAAGCGCGGGCGTGAACGGCGCAATCAAGTGCCAACAGATTTCCGGCGGCGATGGTTATTCGACCATGGCCAACGGGACACAAACGTTCATGTTCTCCTTCGGACCTCTGTCCGGCCTGGCGGACATCGCCAAAGGTCTTCCGGGCACCGAGTTCCCCAGTACCTTCAACAGCACCCCTCCGGCGACCCTGATGCCAGGCGATCCGGCGACGGCGGATTCAAGCAACACCGGCAACCCGTACGGGTATTTGTCGAACACCAACCTCTCAGGGGCCACGCCGCCCTTCAACTGGAATGGTGCCGTCGGTCTGGTTCCTGATGCGGATTGCCTTGCGGATCCCACCTGCGCAGCCACGATTCCGGGAAACGGCCTGGATGGCCACGTGGATCCACGGCAAATCATGGACATCGGCGTGATGAACGGCAATATCCCCGCTCCCCTGATGGCGATCGACGAGGATGACGAATTCTTCCTTACGCTCAGCAACGTGGGCATGATCATGCGCCCCGACCTGTTCGAGCAGCACACGGTTCACTTCCACGGCTATCCCAACGCCTCATCGTTCTATGACGGTGTGCCGGACGCCTCCGTGGCTATCAACATCGGCGGCAGCTTCACTTACTACTATCTCGCTCCCGATGCCGGCACTTACTTCTGGCACTGCCACATCACGCCCCCCGAGCACTTACAGATGGGCATGGTGGGTCAGATTTATGTACGCCCCCGTCAGAACCGTGTGACGGTGGGAACGAACCTTCGCACGGCGCTTAGCTGGCAGAATAACGATCTTCGCACTGCCTGCAGTCCGGAGGTCGACATCCTCTGCACCGCGGTGCTGCCGAATCCTGCGACCGACGCGCTGTTGACTACGCCCGGCGCAACTCAGCAGAACGACATGATTGGCAGCACAGCAACAAACCCCAATTATGGTCAGCCCTACAAGTACGCATACAACGACGGCGACGGCCTGACCGCGTATGACGTCGAGTATCCGCTGCAGATTCACGGCTTCGATCCCAACTTCCACTTCGTAGGCATGACCTTCAACCCCGAAGCATTTGTCGACATGAAAGACAAGTTCTTCCTGTTGAATGGGCGCAGCTATCCGGATACGGTTACCCCCGGTCCATTGACCACGATGAGCTCGGATGGCCGCAGCCACTTTTCGCAGCCTCTGCCTTCGATCATCAACATTCCAGCCGGTGGCAAGGCGCTGCTTCGCATCTCCGATCTCAGTGTGACGGAGTATGCCACGCTGGCTTCGCTCGGCATTCCGATGCACGTGATTGGCTATAACGCAAAGCTGCTTCGTGATCAGTCGGGCAACAACATGGATTACTACGCCAACTCCATCACTCTGGCTGGCGGTGAATCGCTCGATGTGATTCTTGACGCCACCAACTATACCGCCGGCAGCGTTTTTTACCTTTACACTCCTCAGCTCGACCACCTGTCCAATGATCAGGAAAACTTCGGCGGGCTGATGACTGAAGTACACATCAATTAGGAGAGCATCGATGAAGCCGACATTTATGAAAAGCGCGTTTGGTAAGACAAGACTGCTCCTGCTCGCTATGGGGGCAGTGGCGTCACTCGCGGCCACGGCTCACGCGGCTGCTCCCGGAATTACATCAACGGCTGGCGCTACCGCCACCTTTAACTTGACAGCTCAACCCGCGTTTCTGAATCAACCCGACGGCTCGACGGTTTATTCGTGGGGTTACGGCTGCGTATCGGGTTCGACTCCGACCTTCGTGCCGGCGACGATCACCGGCGCATCTTGTTCCACCATGCAGGTGCCTGGTCCGACCATGGTAGTTACCGAAGGTCAGACAGTCACGGTGAACCTGACTAACAACCTGCCCACCGCGGCGGGAAACACGTCGATCCTCTTCCCTGGCTTCCAGGTGACGGGCACCAATGGCGTGACAGGGCTTTTGACCCAGGAAGCTGCCCCCGCAACCACGGTGACTTATACGTTCGTCGCCTCGGCGCCCGGAACGCACTCCTATTACAGCGGGACGCAAGGCGATTTGCAGGTGGAAATGGGCCTGTATGGCGCTCTGATCGTGCTTCCGGCAAATGTGCCGGCGGCCTGCACGAGCGGCCTACACGCAGCCAACGTGCAGGTGGAAAAGGCTCACTCGGAGTTGGATTTCCGCCTCTCCGCCGCCGCGTTCGATCACGACAAGTCGTGCTATGACCGCGAGTACCTGTTTCAGTTCTCTGAGATGGATGCCAACATCCACAGCCAGGCACTGGCGCAGGTGACAACGATCCTGAATTGCGTGCCCACACAAGCCAAGACCTGCCCCACCCAGCTTGAAGTCCCGACCGAGCCCTACCACCCTTCGTACTTTATGATCAACGGCCGCTCGATGCCGGATGACATGGACGCTAACTACGAGGTTGAGTATCCGCATCAGCCTTACAACGGCAACCCGCACATGCATCCAGGTGAACAGGTGTTGCTGCGCATCATCGGGCAGGGCCGCTGGCAGCATCCCTTCCACGAGCATGCTAACCACGTCCGCATCCTCGCTCGCGACGGCAACATGATCCTGAGCGCCACGAATGCCGAAGATCTCGCCGGCGCACCCCTGTTCACCACCACCACCACTCCGGGACAGACCATGGACGGTATCTTCTACTTCACCGGCCGCGGACTGAACTGGGATATGTACGCTCATCACGCAGCACTCGATGCTTCGGATCCCCTGGCGAACCTGGCCTGCTCCCCTGACACGAACGGGTATTACACGGTCAACAGCCCGTCTCCCGCACCGGTCACCGCCATCAATTACTACGAGTGGTGCCAGGACCACAACAAGCCGCTCGAAGTCAATCCGATCGGCGATGTGGCCGGCGGTGGTCCCGCAACCCTGCCCAACCCGCTCATCTTCACCAACGGTGTGTGGTACGGCGGCAGTCCCTATCTGGGACCGGACGCGACTACGCGCGCCACCGGCCCAAATACAAATCTTCTTCCTTCCAACACGCAGGGCAATCCAGCCAACGAGCGGGGATGGGCGTTTATGTGGCACAGCCATAACGAACGTGAAATTACAACTAACAACGTTTTTCCCGGCGGAATGATGATGATGATGCTTATCGATTCCCGGGAATTCGTGATTGACGAATCCAACTAGTAAGGAGAACAGAGATGCAAACCAACTATCTCAAGAAACTTATGAAAAAAACGGTGCATGTTGCTACTGTTCTCCTGCTCGGAGCGGGATTTGCAACAGCCCAGCAGCAGATCAATCTGTCTGCCGGGCCTACAAGCGCCACTCTGCCTGGTGGAACGACTGTGCCTATGTGGGGTTATTCGTGCGGTGCCGCAGTTGGCAACTCCACGGCTAGCTGCGCGGCGGCGAACCCGACTGCAGGAGCTAACTGGTCCCCGGTGATCATCAAGGCCGTGACCGGATCGACCCTGCAGATTAACCTGACCAACAATCTGTCGTTTGCGAATGGCAACAAGGTTCCCACCTCGATCATGATTGTGGGACAACTCGGCGGCGGTCTCGGATCGTTGGCGTCCAGTTGTGGAGGTACGGGCTCGACGGGATCAACCTGCACGCCCAGCCCCACGCACGCCACCCAGACCGATGCGACCTGGTCAACAGTGACAACGGCCGCAAGCCCATTCCAGCCTCCAACACAAGGCGCGCGGGTTCAGTCCTTCGGCACGGAAGTAGCGGCCGGCACGAAGACCTCGCTCACCTGGAGTAACCTCCGCCCCGGCACCTATCTGCTGGAATCCGGCACCCACCCCTCGATCCAGGTTCCCATGGGATTGTATGGCGTGCTGGTTGTTACCAATCCGCCAACCGCGACTGCGGGCCTCGAGACGGCTCCTGGCACCGCTTACCCCAACGTCACGTACGACGCTGAGGTTCCGCTGGTGCTCGGCGAAATCGATCCGGTGCAGAACAACGCCGTCTCAACGGCTGTGAACACCGCCGGTTTCTCCGAAACCGCTGTGTGGTCCGGCCAGCCGGGGGGATGCGGCAATCCCGCCTCCTCGACTTACATGACCTGCTATCCGCCGGCGGTGAACTATACCCCGCTCTTTTACTTGATCAACGGCGTTGGCTTCAACAGAACAAGCGCGGCTTCTTCGCTGTTCCCGACGAGTCCTGCAAGCACGATCGGCGGTGCCGGAAAAATCCTGGTTCGCCTCGTGAATGCCGGTTCGCACATGCACATCCCCTCCATCGTCAACAGCCAGGTAACGGTAGCCAACTCTGCGGGCGCGGTTCCCGCCAACAAGACAGTGGGTGGCATGGGCCTGATCGCAGAAGACGGCAATCCGGCTCCCGGTCTGACCCACGTGCAGAATGAAGTGTTCATGGCGGCTGGCAAGACCTTCGACGTGATGGTCAATGCTCCCGCAGCGGGCTCGACCGCCCTCGCAGTTTACGATCGCGAATTGAGCCTCTCGGCCAACAAGGTCAATCACGATGCCGGCATGCTTGCGTACGTGGGCGTGAACGGTTCGGCTGTCCCCTCCGCTGCTGGAGGCGGAACGGCCGTCACTCACCCGGATGTCTATGCCTCGCTGATTCCCGGGGTTACCTTCACCGTATCGGATCCGGCCAAAGGTGTGATCGCTAACGACATTAACGTCTATGCCGTCACGGTTTACCGGCAGCCACTCCATGGAACGATTAGCCTCAACCCGAACGGAACCTTTACCTACGTTCCCAATGGAACGCTCACCGCGGACCAGTTCAACTATTGCGCCAATGGAACCGTGACAGGGACGACTTGCTCCTCTGGTCTCGTCGAGACTGTATACCTGCACCCTGCAACTCTCGAGACGTCTGCTAACATCAGCTTCAACGTCAATTCTCTTTCCTATACCTCGAAGGTAGCTACCTACATCAAGGTTCCCTCACCCGGCATCTTGACGGGTGCGGTTGACGCGGCGGGATATCCCCTCACGGTGGCAACCTCGACCGTAGCCGGTTCGGGCTTTGCGACCCTGATTGCGGATGCCCAGGGCGGGTTCACGGCGACCATCGCGCCGCACTCCGGCCCCGCGGTTGCCACGTTTACCTTCCAGGCTCAGAACGCACAAGGCGTGCTAAGCAGCAGCAACCCGCCGGCTACTGTGACGGTGAACTTCCCGGCTCCGAATGGTCCAACCGTTACCGTCACTGACCCCAAGTCGGGTGAAGTGATTACCGACTACCGATGGATCATCGAAGAAGATCGGAGCATGTACACCGATCCGGGCTGCACCACGAATCCTCCGCCTGCCACAAGCACTGTGACCGGCTATCCTTGCCTCAAGACCGGAACGAACGGAACCGTACCGGAACTCGGCGTCAACTTCCACACCAGCGACATGCCGTATGTGGCGCAGGGTTGCACCGGCGTGGTGTCCTGCGAGTCCGGCCAGACGATGATCGATCCGAGCACCGGAAACCACGTCCCGGCGGTTTGCGACAAGGGTAACGGCTCTTGCCGTCCCGATACGTCCGGCAACGGAAAGGCCGCAGTCCTTCCGACCCAGGTCTCCCTGGATCCAACCAAGCGCTACTACATCTCGGTGCTGCCTGCCGATGCGGCCAATCCCTTCACCACGGGATATGCCGGATCAACTTGCAGCGTGGGACTCTCGTCGAATCCTGCGGTGCCCTCCTTCAGCTGCGGACACAGCATGGGCGGCGCTCCGGTTACCTTTGCCGCCGGCGCCTCGGCGACGTCCTCGCCCAATCCCGTCACGGTATTGGTTGAGCAGGATCCTTTCCCGCCTGCAAAGCTGACCGTGAACGTCTACGAGGACGACTTCCCATTGAACGGCGAGCAGGACTCCGGCGGTGGCGTGGACATCCTCGCTACCAACGAACCCAGCATCGGCGACTTCAATATCGTTCTCTGGGACGACATGGGTGGCAATGGCGACGTCACGGGCCAAATGACCTATGACATGTTTAACCAGCCCCTCTCCAACAGCCTGGACGGCACCATCGATCCAGTTACGGGAGCCAACGCTTGCCCGGTCACCCAACAGGGGACGACCAATCCGACCGGAATTACGGGCATGATCACCGTCTGTCCCCAGTTCGAATCCGATGGGCTGACTTTGTCTCCCCTCGCGGGCCAGGCTGTTATTGCCAACCTGATGCCAGGTCGATTCAGCGTCCAGGCCATTCCCGGCGCGGACCGGATCGCACGCGGCGAGAATTGGCTGCAGACCAACACCCTGGACGGCCAGAAGGCGCATGACTCCTTCCTTAGGATCGGCGAGCCGGCTTACTTCCAGGAGTTCGGTCCTGCCAACTATCACGTCTCTATCGGCTTCGCCAACCCGGCCATCATCAATGCCCGCAAGGCAGGTGTCTGCGCGGGTACCGATCTCAACATCACCGGTACCAACTGCAATAACACCATTACCGGTAAGGTAACCACGGAGCGCATGAGCCGCACGCCCGATGAGCGGCTTTACAGCAGCGGTTCCCACGATGCGTTTGCTTGGACCCAATGCTACGTCAGCTTTGGTGATCCGGACGGCGAAGACTTTGCATTCACCTATTGCAATCCGGATGGCACTTTCACGTTGTCTGGCCTGCCGGATGGCACCTGGCGCGTGACAGTTTTCGATGAGTGGAACGACATGCTCGTGGATGGACTGTCAACACCGGTCGCACTTGCCCAAGGATCAACCGGCGGCACCACCAACATGGGCGACATCGCCACCAACCAGTGGCAGTCCAACGTCTACACCCGCACCTTCATCGATAAGACGGCAACCGGCGTTTCGAACAGCGACGACCCCGGAATTCCGCTGATCAACACCACCGTTCGTTATCGCGACGGCAGCCTGGCCAATAACCTGGTTACCGACTTCGACGGTACCGCGAACTTCAACGAAACCTTCCCGCTGTTCAACTGGTACGTGGTTGAAGCCGATACCACGCGCTATAAGAACACCGGCACGCACACGGTCTACGATGCTGGCGGTCCGGCCGACGGCAGTGCTTCTTGCGGACAGGCTGGATATCCGGCTTGCGGAACTTCCGTCATCGGCAAGTTCATGGCGAACACGTATGAGAACAATCCCGTGCCGGCCTTGCTGGCGGTGCCGGGATCGGTCTACTGCCCGATCGCGGATTGCACGTCACAGTCGATCCTGAACGTTCCCACGGCGGCTTCCAGAACCAGCGGTAGCCTGCCCAACTCCACCGGCCGCATCGACAACCCGTGGTACGGCGGCGTGGAAGGCTGGCAGGGCTTCTCCGGACAGAGCAACTTCGTCGAGTTCGGCAAGGAACCCTACGTCGCCGGCGAGAACGGCGGCATCAAGGGACACGTCGTCTACGCCTCGACCCGTCCATTCGACGATCCGCAGCAACTCGTTCAGACCCAGTGGGAGCCATTGGTCCCCCACGTCACCATCAACCTCTACAAGGAAGGTTTTGCGACCGACGGTGTAACCCCGACGCTGACCCTGGTCGATACCACCGTGACCAGCAGCTGGGATGACTTCGCGCAGGGCTTCCACATGGGACCCGATGGCAAGACCATGGTTCCCAACATGAACTGCCCTGGCCAGACCACGGCTGACCTGTTCTACTTCTCGATCTACAATCAGCCGCAGTACCTGGACCTCTACACCAACGTGGAACACGGCACCGCGAGTGCCCCGACCCCGATGCCGAGCAACGCACAGTTCAAGTGCTATGACGGCATGCACAACTGGAACCAGTTGCAGCCCGCCGTTTATGACGGTATGTATCAGTTCCCGAGCGTTACCGCGCGGGATTCGATTACCGGCAAACCGACGGCCACCAACTGCACCATCTGCCAGAACAAGGGCACCGCGAATGCGGCTCCCACGCTTCCGGCTAACGACCTGTACTACGGCGTGCCGCAGCTGCCTGTCGGCAAGTATGTCGTCGAGGTAGTGCCGCCCGCGGGCTATGAAATCGTCAAGGAAGAGGACAAGAACATCCTCATCGGCGACAACTTCATTGCTCCCGTGAGCCAGGAATTCGGCGGCCTGGGCGACATCTTCATCATCCCCGACCAGGCTTCGGTAAGCTCCGCGCAGCAGTACGCCGGCCCTGGCTACAACCAGTACAACGCCCAGGACCCGACCCAGGCCCTTGGCGCGGGCCAGAGCAATGGCATCGTTCCCGGGTTCACGCCGGAGCCGACGTGGCCCTGCGTGGGCGAGTCCCGCATCGTGCCTGATTACATCAGCCTCTTCCCGCAGTCGAAGCAGGTCGCCCCGTTTGCCGGTGCTACCCGCAACCTTTGCGATCGTAAGGAAGTGACCCTGAACGATCAGGCCGGCGCAATTGCAAAGTTCTACATCTACACCTCGGTCCACAAGGCCGCGAAGTTCACCGGTGTGATCACCGACGACACCACGTCGGAATTCGATCCGTTCTCTCCGCAGTTCGGTGAGAAGTTTGCTCCGGCAAACATGCCCATCGCGCTGAGGGATTGGACCGGTGCAGAAATCGGCCGCGTCTACTCCGACTGGTGGGGCGACTACAACGGAATGGTGTACTCGACCTGGGAGGTCAATCCGCCAAACCCGACCGGTTACTCGCCGAACATGATGATCTTCTGCATGAACGACAAGGGACCCATTCCGTCGGGGAGCGGCACCGTTACCGATCCGTTGTACAACTCGCAGTACAGCCAGTTCTGCTACGAACTGCCCTACATGCCGGGCCAGACCGACTACCTCGACACCCCCGTGGTGCCGACCGCGGCCTTCTCGGCTGGATACAACCACCCCGACTGCTCCTATCCCGACGCCACCCCCGCCATCGCCCGGGTGGATGGAAACGGCAGCCAAGGTGGACCGTGGGTGAGTGCTCCCGGAGCATCCATCACCATTACCGCGCTGGGTGACCAGTCGGTGAACAACTACGGCTACGCCGGACCGGAGGCTACCTCGGCTCCGTTCAATCAGAAAACCATCACTCGCCACTACGGGTTCGGTACTGCACCGACGGACTTCTCGAAGTTCCCGAAGTTGACGTCTCCTGCAACCTATTCCTGCAATGGCGGCGGCGCAACTGCTCATTGCCCGTACGTGACAGTTGGCGGCCAGTCGCTGACCAACGTGACGTGGGGTGACTTGAGCATCACCGGCGCAGTGCCCAGCACCGTCCCGGCCTGTGCGATGCAGCAGCAGGCCCAGTACGGCGGCTCCAAGGCGTCCTGCGGTCAGCTCGTTATCACGGCGGCGAACGGCAAGCAGTCCGTCGACGCGATCAACATCACCGTTGGCGGCAAAGCCCCGACTTACGTCTCGGGCAACGCACCGCTGACGCCCAACGGCACTGGTTCCATTCAGCAGGCCATCGATGCAGCCAAGCCTGGCGATCTGATCCTGGTCCCGCCGGGTACCTACTACGAAATGCTGCTGATGTGGAAACCAGTACGTCTCCAGGGCTTCGGCGCCGCCTCGACCACAATCGATGCGAACGCCCAACCCGCCGGCAAGATGGATCCCTGGCGCCGTGAGGTGAATTGCCTCTTCGGCCTCGCACTCAATGGCACACCCAGCACCGGCAATGTGACCGTCTCTAACGGTCAGGTTGTCCCAGGGACGGGTGGTTCCAACCCCTACGATCCAAGCGGCTCGTATAGCTGCGGCACTGGATTCACCGATTTTGTCGGGACGTTCAATGCACCGCAGATCGATCGCTTGCCCCTCGAAGGCATGGTGGGATGGGATGCAACCGTAAACGGCAACCTGGCGCAGTTGCTCCAGGAGCCCACGCTGATGGGAGCCTACGAAGGCGCCGGAATCACGGTGCTTGCCAAGGGCGTCAACGTTCCATCCAATGCAACCACGAGCTACTACGGAAGTGGCGCGGAGGCAACATTCCCGACCGGAACCCTCAACCTGACGACCAACGATTGCACCAGCGGTCCCAACGGAACCAACCTCTATCCGAGCAGCTTCTGGTGCAACCCGTCGCGCATTGACGGCCTCACCGTGACTGACTCCTCTGCCGGCGGCGGTGGTATCTTCACCCACGCCTGGACCCATAACCTGGAAATCTCCAACAACCGCGTGTTCGGCAATATCGGAACCCTCTCCGGCGGAATCAACATCGGCCAGGGCGAGTTCCCCGACGCCTACCTCAACGGGACGACCCTCGACACCGATCCGGGCTCGTGCCTTGATGGCGCCGGCTATCCGGCTAACATGCAGATGCCGTATTGCTTCCAGAACTACGTGAACGTGCACAATAACCTCGTCACTTCGAACACCTCGATTGGCGACGAATTGTTCTCGGGCACGCCGGCAGGCGCAGGCGGTGTGAGCTTCTGCACCGGCTCCGACTACTACAAGTTCAACTACAACTGGGTTTGCGGCAACTACAGCACCGGTGACGGCGGCGGCTTCGCCCACCTCGGCTTTATCTGGGACGGAGACGTCGAGCACAACTCGTTCATCTTCAACCAGAGCCTCAATCCCACCATCCCCACCAACGGCGGCGGTCTCGTCGTGATGGGTGCTGCTCCGGACGGCGCTCCCGTAGGCTCCCCGGCCGGCACCGAGTGCGGTAGCGTAACCGACAACGATTGCGCTCCCGGCCTCAGCGACGGTACTGGCCCCGGGCTGGTCATCAACGCCAACCTGATTCAGGGCAACGCGGCGGAAGCCGGTAGCGGCGGCGGCCTGCGGTTCCAGGCTGTCAACGGTACCGACGTCATCCGCTGGTTCAACGACGCCGTCGGCGGTGGAAGGAACACCTATCAGTACTGGAACTCGGCAACGGTGACCAACAACATCATCGCCAACAACGTGGCAGGATGGGATGGCGGCGGCTTGTCGTTCGAAGACGCGCTGTCTGTGAAGGTCATCAACAACACGGTCGCTTCCAACGACAGCACTGCGACTGCCGGTGTGCTCTTCAATACCATCGGAGCCCCCCTGGCCAGCTCGCAAACCCCGGGCACTACCCAAACCACCAGCCCCACAACTTCGGCGCCGCAACCTGCCGGAATTGTGACCATGCAAAACAGCCCGCAGATGACTACGGCGTTCCCAACCGGTCAGGGAAAAATCCTCTGCCCGCCGAATCAGGGAGGCTCGTCGAAGACCGACTGCGCGGTCTACTCCATACCGTTCCTGGCCAACGACCTGATCTGGCAGAATCGCTCCTTCCAGGTTAGCGTCGGTGCTCTGAGCGCAGCCGTCCAGCAGAACATCGTCACGCTGTACAACTCTGCGTTCACCGGCGGCGGCAACCTGGGACCGGCATTGACGCCACAAACCGTAACGGGTCAGTGCCCAACCAACTCCAGCTACTGGGATCTCGGCTTCCGCGGCGACACCGGGCCTGGTAAGCACTCGACCAAGAGTGGGGTGTTGACTTGGTTGCAACCCACCTACTCGTTGCTGACGTCCTTGTCGGAAAGCGGCGGCTCGGGCACGCACGAAGTAACGGGACAAAATGCACAGCTGGTCAGCCAATACTGCAACGGTTCGCGCACTCCGCCAGAGTTCCAGAAGGGAACCTGGAACGTTCCGCCGGGAATCTCCGACGCAAGCGTGCCGAACCCCATCTTCAACCTGACCCCGGCCGCCACGGTGGACGAGGGTAACAACTGGATCAACATGACCTGGGGACCGCTCTCGCTCGTCAACCCGGTCACCAATGCAACGCTTGCTAACTACGCGCCGAGCTCGTCTTCACCGGCTCTGCACCAGATTCCCGCCAACGAGTCCGCCTATACGTCGAACCTGTCGCTCCTGCAGTACGACTTCTTCGGCAACGTAAGACCGGCGGCCAACTCGAACACAACCTTTGATATCGGCGCCGTCAACTCGCTCTACGCGGCTGCTCCGGTATTCAGCCTGGCCGGGACACCCACTATCTATCACACACCGCAGAGCCTCATCCTCACCGACGTTACCCCTGGAGCGGTGATCTACTACACCATCACTCCGGCCGGTACCACTCCGGTGGTTCCAACCAACCTGTCCACCCAGTACACCGGGGCCATCACCATCAATGCCAGCGAAACGGTGGAGGCGATTGCCTACGCACCTGGCTACTATCCGAGTGTCGTCAGCTCCAAGACGTATGTCTATACGCCTCCGGCCGCTGCTCCGGCATTCAGCCTGCCAGGTACGCCAACCGTCTACCATGCACCCGCCACGTTGTACCTCACGGATACCACCCCCGGAGCGGTGATCTACTACACCTACACTCCGAACGGTGCCACTCCGAGCCAGACGTCAACGCTGTATAACGCTGCCACCGGCATCACCATCAACATGGCCGGATACGTCGAGGCAATTGCCTACGCGACCAACTACTACCAGAGTGCGGTCAGCAACAAGCAATACCTCTACGTCCCAGTGCAGGCAGCAGCCGTTACCTTCAGCGTGCCCGCGGGTACCTTGAATGTGCCGACGTTGTTGACGCTGTCGGATACAACACCGGGAGCGGTGATCCACTACACCACCAGCGGGACACCGGCGACTGCAACTTCGCCCACGTTCCCGACCGCTGGAATCACGATCGCTTCGACGGAAACCGTCTCGGCTATCGCGGTCGCCCCCGGGTACTTGAACAGCAACGTCACTTCCAGTGCCTACACCTACGCGCCACTGCCGAAGGCCGCAACGCCTTCGTTCAGCCTGGCGGGTATCCCCACCACCTATCCGATCGGGTCGCATCAGAGCTTGACTCTTTCGGATACCACACCGGGTGCGGTTATCTACTACACCACCAATGGGGCGACCCCCGTGCCGAATGCGGCGGGAACAACCCAGTACTCGGGCGCGATCACCGTCAGCACAAGCGAATCGGTGAAAGCCATCGCGGTGGCGACCGGATACAGCACAAGCAACGTGGGAGCGAAAACCTACACGTTCCAGTAACCCACGCGCATAACAGCAGAGACCTCCAGGCCACCCGCCTGGAGGTCTCCAAGATCCGCAAGTCAGTTCGCTCGATTGGGTCCAGTCCAACCAGGCCGGGCCCATCGAAGTTTCACCCTACCTTGCTATTGCACAAATTGGCACCCCGGACAGAGCAGTAAGATCCCGATAAATCGATCGTCTCATTAAGCTGTCTCGTCAACTAAAACATGGGTCTATAAAGAGGAACCACATGATTACCAAAAGCGACGCTTTTCAGCTTCGTCTCCCCCGATACCTGGGCGCAATCATCTCGGCCGGCGTCCTCGCGGCAGGCACAATATCTTCTGGTCAGGCTGTGCAATCTTCTGAGCCCGCTCCAGCTGCCGCCGCGTCGCCGAGCCACTATACCGCCAATCGGACTCCGCGGCGCGAGAGCATGTACTACTCCGAGCTGTACGGAGTGGATTCATTCAACGTCAAGGCCGTTGAATCCGGCGAATTGATCCGTTTCACCTATCGCGTCCTTGACGGGGAAAAGGCCAGGGTTCTCAACGACAAGAAGAATGAGGCCTACCTGGTCTCGCCGGCCGCTCACGTCAAGCTGATCGTTCCTTCCCTTGAAAAGGTCGGCCAGCTCCGCCAAAGCAGCACTCCCGTTGTTGGAAACACGTATTGGATGGCGTTTTCCAACCCCGGTCGTCCCGTTCGGCGAGGAGATCGCGTGGACATTGAGATTGGTCAATTTCATGTCCATGGACTTCTGGTCCAATAACTTGATTCTTCCGCGCCCGCTAGGGGTGTTTTGAACCGTATCGGGCTGGGTTGAGAACAACGTTTCCGGCTGTCTCCGTAGGGCAGATGAGCCGTTAATGGATGGAATGAGGATGTATACGATGCTGCGTAAAATTCTGGTATCTGGATTGGTTTTCAGTGGTTGTGTACTGGTGTCGTTTGGCGCCGACAAGTCAGCTTCGGACGCGAAGGCGGTTTCGGACGCGAAGGCGGTTTCGGGAGCGAAACTGACGGCGGCCGAGATCGTGGACCGCAACGTGGCGGCGCGGGGCGGGCTGCAGGCCTGGCGCGGGGTTCAGTCTCTTCGGGAGACGGGCCAGCTGGGGGCCGGGGGCAACGATCGCGCCACCGCGCCGGTGGAGATTCCGGGAGCCAAGCGGCCTGGCAAGGCGATGCCTCTTCCCTCCAGCCCGCGGCTGAAGGAAGAAGCGCAGCTGCCCTTCGTGATGGAGCTGGAGCGTCCCCGCAAGGTGCGCTTCGAGATTCAGTTCAAGGGCCAGACCGCGGTGCAGGTTTACGACGGGGCCAACGGCTGGAAGCTGCGTCCGTATCTGAACCGGCTGGAAGTGGAGTCCTACACCGACGACGAGCTGAAGCTGGCGGCGATGCAGTCGGAGCTGGACGGTCCGCTGGTCGATTACGCGGCCAAGGGCACGACGGTGGAGCTTGAGGGCACGGAGAAGGTGGAGGACCACGACGCCTACAAGCTGAAGCTGACCCTGAAGGACGGCCGGGTCACGCACGTGTGGGTGGACGCGCAGACCTTCCTCGAAGCCAAGGTGGAAGGCCAGCCGCGCCGCCTGGACGGGCAGATGCATCCCGTCGAGGTCTACTATCGCGACTACCGCGCGGTGAACGGGCTGCAGATTCCGTTTGTGCTCGAGACGCATGTGGTTCCGGTGGCCAAGACCCCGGCGCTCGCGGCGCGGGAGCCGCATTATCCGCCGGAGAAGATCTCCATCGACAAGGTGGTGGTGAATGCCAAGCTGGACGCCTCGCATTTCACCAAGCCGCAGGTGGAGATGGCGAAGAAGTAGCTTGAGGCTGAGGAACGCAGTGGGTGTTTGAAAGGGCACGGGTTCAGCCGTGCCAGTCAAGCCCGTGGAATGCGAGGGCTTTAGCCCCTGAGGGAGCAGTCTGAAGTAGCGGGTTGTTTTCAAGCCAGGACAGCGGCACAGAGTTGCGCAGTGTACAAGACGGCCTGGACTCGGGGAATGCCGAGTAAGTCAGCGATCAAGGCTGCGGGCAGGCAATGGCAGCAAAGGGAAGTTGGGTCTCGCCTCAGAAGGTCCATGCGCGGATCCCGTGCCGGTCACGGGGTCTGTCTTAGCGGCATGATTCTGTGCTCGTTGTCGTGAGCTGGGCAGTCCCCGAAAAGTTCTTCATTACGGTGCGAAGGCGTCAGTCATGAACATCAATGAGTACTGGAATCGACCGCTGCCTCAAGGTGTTCTGGGCCCCTCCGAGGCACGCGGGGAGGGATCCAAGACAGTCATGTTCCAACGCCCCGCCGTGAACCCGCAGGACGATCCGCCGGTCGAGGCGCAGGCGTCCGACATGACGGTGGCCGACTTCGTGGCCGCGCGCTTCCTGCCCGACCACATCGCCATCAAGACCAGCCCCGGCAAGCGCCACTACCAGGCCATCCTGAAGCACGTTCTCACCCCGGAAGAGGTGGAGACGATCTTCGGAGCGCCGGTGGAAGGCTCGCGGTCCAAGATGCATCCCAAGACCGACTGGCCCTACATGAGTGACGTGAAGCTGCGCGAGGCCAGCCCCGAGCATGTGCAGCGGCTGATTGCGGCGGCGGCCCACGGGGGCTACTCGTCGCAGACCATCCGCCACATCCGCAACGTGGTTGGCGCGGTGTTCTCCCACGCCCTGCGCACCCGGCACTTCGCCGGCGACAATCCGGCCAGCCTGGTGACGCTGCCCGGCATGAAGCGCCGCGAGTCGCATGCCTTCACCCTGGAACAGACCCTCAAGGTGCTGGCCCTGATGCAGTATCCAGAGCGGGAAGTGACCTTGTTCGCCATCCTCACCAACATGAACATCGCGGAAATCTGCGGCCTGCAGTGGAAGTACGTGAACCTGACCGAGCATCATCTCAGCCGCGAGGGCCAGTCGATTCCGCCGCGCAGCATCATGGTGCGCAACCAGTGGTACCGCGGCGAACTGTGCGCGGTTCCGGCCGGGCGCCGCAAGAGCCTGCCCATCCCGCAGCTGCTGTTTTCGGTGCTGCACACTCTCAGCCGCACCAAATCCAGCGGCTGGAACGACTTCGTGCTGTCGACCAAATCCGGCCGCCCCATCAACCAGATCAACCTCGCCGCCCGCCGCCTCAAGCACATCGGCCGCGAGCTGGAAATGCCCTGGATCTCCTGGCAGGTCCTGCGCCGCACCCGCGGCGTGCTCGCCTACGAGTTCGGCACCCAGATCCAGCACGAACTCGCAAAGGCTTTGCCGATCGCCAAGGTACCGCAGTTCCCCAACGTCACCACCATAATCCGCACGGGATGATTGTCGCCTCGGCGTAAACGCGTCTTCCGGCACGGCCACGGCGCACCGCAAAGTTGACCGCGCCTGTACCGGGTGCGCAATGCGACGCCGTGTATCGTATTTCCATGAAAACTTTCCCGATGCAAATTGCCTTTGTGCGCTGGGCGATCTTTGCGTGCGCTCTTTGCTGCTATACCACTTTGCCAACCCAGGCGCATGCGCAGGCCGCCGCCCCTTCCACCGACGCCAAGCCTGCTGAGAAGCCGGCTCAGGACAAGATCACTCTTCCACCTCTGCCCGCGCCGGCACACGCGCAGCAATCGATCCAACTCGACGGCAAGCCGCTCAAGTACACCGTAACCGTCGGTTCACTGCCGGTTCGCGACAAGGATGGAAAGACTGCCGGCGACGTGGTGGTGACCGCCTACACGGTTGATGGCGACAATCGTCCCGTGACGTTCGCGTTCAATGGCGGCCCCGGCGCTTCCAGCGTCTATCTCAACTTTGGCGCCATCGGGCCGAAGCACATGAACGCCGGCAATGAAGGCGACAGCCCTTCTGATCCCGTGGCGCTCACTGACAACCAGGGCACGTGGCTCGACTTTACTGACCTCGTCTTCATCGATCCGGTGGGTACCGGCTTCAGCCGCTCGCTGGTTCCCGAGGACCAGGCCAAAAAGCTCTTCTACTCCACCACCCCCGACATTCAATATCTGTCACGCATCATCTACGACTGGCTGGTTCAGAACAACCGCCTCGGCTCGAAGAAGTATCTGGTGGGCGAGAGCTACGGCGGATTCCGCGGCCCGCGCGTTACCCACTATCTGCAGTCGCAGCTGGGCGTGGCCATGAACGGTGTGGTGCTGGTATCGCCCTATCTCAATCCCGAACAGTCATCGAATGGCGATCTCTCGCCGCTGCCTTGGATGATGACCCTGCCCTCCATCACCGCCGCGCACCTGGAGCGCGAAAAGAAGCTGACCCCGGAAGCCATGGCCGATGTGATCGCTTACACGCGCGGCGAGTATGCCACCACGCTGCTGAAGGGCCGCGCCGACGAAGCCGCACAGAAGAAGATGATCGATCGCGTCACCGAACTGACCGGCCTCGACGCGCAGTTCGTGAAGTACTCCGGCGGCCGCATCGAGACCGAAGCGTATCTTCGCGAGGTGCATCGCGAAGAGGGGAAGCTCGGCTCTGTTTACGACTCCAATGTCACCTCGTTCGACCCGTTTCCGTTTGCGCCCGAGCAGCGCGCCAACGATCCCATCCTGGCCAGCATCATCGCCCCCCTTACCACCGCGATGGTGGACTTCGTGACCCGCACGGTGGGCTGGAAGGTCGATGCGCGCTACAACGCTCTTTCCTACGAAGTGGCCCGGCTCTGGGATCGCGACAGCGACATGCGCAAAGGCTCGGTGCCGGACCTGCGTGAGGCCGTGGCCGCCGACCCCAAACTCCGCGTGCTCATCGTGCACGGCTGGAACGACCTGTCCTGCCCCTTTATGGGTTCGGTGCTCAGCGTCGACCAGATGCCGGTCATGGGCGATGCCGACCGGGTCGCGGTCCACGAGTTCCCCGGCGGCCACATGTTCTACACCCGCGACGCCAGCCGGATGGCGCTACGTGGCGATGTGCGGGAAATGATCGAAAAGCACTGAAACATAGGCAAGAAAACAGTTGGAGACTTTCGGCGCACTCTGCCCCTTGCAGCGCCATGCCGGTGATTTCCCCACGGATCACCGCGCGAACCGCGCGGGACAGCGCAGAGGCCGGCCAAGGCCGGCCAAACGCTGCCTCTGGTTGACATGCCGAATCCTCTTCGCCTACGCTGACCGATACTTCGGAAGCAGCCGGTGGAAGCCGCTTCACAGAATGGCTCGGTTCACTTTGGCTTCATGCAGCACATATCCGAAGAGTTGCTGCGCCTGGACGAAGGCTCGCTTTGTCCGACGCTCCATCGATCGAGCAGAACGGCTGGATCAAGGCCAAGTCAGCCAAGTGAGATAGTAATGTGAAAGACCCGCTTCGAAAGGAGCACAGTGGGCGCATTCCGACGGATCGCCAATCTCTTTCGGCCGCATGGCACCAGCAATTTGATTGAGGGTGAGCTTCAGCCGCCCGTGGAGCGGGCCGCTTGGGCGGCGCCTGGCTTGGAGGCTTTCGCGCGAAACGTCCGTTATGCTCTGCGCCAATTGCGGCGCTCGCCGGGATTCGCAGCCACGGCGGTCCTGGCTCTTGCGCTTGGAATCGGTCCGAACGTTGCGATCTTCAGCATCATATGGGCCACGTTCTTCGCGCCGCTGCCGTATCCCCATGCGAACAGGCTTGTCGTGGTGTGGCGGCATTACAAGGGCGAGCGCATTCCGACGCAGGGAGATGAATACGCCGAACTCGCCGCGCAGAGCAATACGTTTGACAGCCTCTCGTTTCAGTCGTGGATGGCGGTGCATCTGACGAATGCCGATCACACGGCGGATCAGGAAGCAGGTTTACCTACCTCTCCAGGCTTGCAGACGCGCACCGTGCGGGAGCCGCTGGCGATGGGCCGCGATTTCCTGCCAACCGAAGGTACACCGGGTAACGATCATGTGGTGATCCTGACCGATTGGCTGTGGCGGCACCGGTATTACGCAGACCCAAACATTCTAGGCAAGTCGATCCTGATCGAGGATTCACCGTACACGGTGATCGGGGTATTCAGGGCGAGTCCGCATGAACAGGGCGGCGGGGTGGAATTTGCGGTGCCGATATTGCTGACGCCGAGCACGCACTCTCAATTTGGCATCCTGATTGGCCGGCTCAAGCCAGGCGTGACCCTGGCGCAGGCACAGGCGGAGCTGTCCGTGATGGATGAGCATTACGCGCAGCAGCATTACGGCATACACGGCACGAGTCCGTTCGCGCTTACCGTGGAGCATTTTCGCAACGACTGGCTCGACGTGAAAACACAGAGGAATCTTTGGCTGCTGTTGGACGCAGTGGGTCTGGTGCTGCTGATTGCATGCGCTAACATCGCGAACCTCCTGTTGGCCCGCGGCGCTTCGCGCAGGCAGGAACTGGCGGTACGCACCGCGTTAGGTGCATCTCGCGCGCAAATCTTCGTGCAGCTGCTCACCGAGAGCCTCACCTTGTCTCTGCTGGGCGGGCTTATCGGAGTGGGACTGGGCTGGGCCTTGATGAAGATGGCGTTGGCGTATCTGCCAAACCTGGCACTCGAGTCCACAGACACAGTGGTGCAGATGAGCATGCCGGTGTTGGGATTTGCACTGTTGATCGCGGTGATCGCCGGCGTGGTGGCCGGGTGCGCGCCTGGTTGGCGCAGCGCGCGCATGAACCAGAGCGAATCTCTGAAGCAGGGATCGAGGGCCATGGGAGGCGGCGGTCGAGCGCCGCTGCAATCCCTGCTCGTAGTGACCGAGTTTGCATTGGCCCTGACGCTTCTGGCGGGCGCGGGCATGGCGCTGCACAGCTTCTGGAATTTGAGTCACATCGATGTGGGATTCATGGCAGAGCACGTCCTTACGGCGGAGCTGCATCCGCGAAAGAATCGGACAGATTGGTCTGGCAATCCCGCGCAGAACCTTGCTCGTCAGGAGGCGCTCCTGCAGCACCTGCGGCAGATTCCCGGCGTGTTGGATGCGGCTCTGTCCACCGGAGTCCCAATGAGTGGCGCCGATACGTTTTCATTTACTGTGGTTGGGCAGCCTTTCGATCCCGCGCACAGGCCGGTGGCAGATCTTGAAGCCGTGAGCCCGTCCTTCTTTTCCACGTTCGGCGTCCGCCTGGTGCGCGGTAGATTTCTGAACAACGGTGACACGCCTCAATCTCAACCCGTGGTGGTGGTGAATGAGACGTTTGTGCGGCGCTACCTGCCCAGCGAAGATCCGCTCAACCATCGGCTCGAGTTTCCTCCTCCTGCCATTGTTCGCGACGGGACCAAGCCGCCATCGCCCACGCAATTTCAGATCGTTGGCGTGTTTCATGACGTTTTGAACAATCAACACCTCACGGGAGAAGTTCAGCCGCAGATGTACATTTGCCAGTGGGTTGCAGGGCGCCCGTTCGCGATAAGCCTTCGAACAATCGTGAAAGATCCGTCGAGCCTGAGCAGCGCTTTACAGCAAGCGGTGACCGCGGCAGAACCAGGCGCAGCTATCGACCACGTACAAACCATGGAGCAGGTGGTGGAGCAGGAGCGCTCGAGCGACCGGGCCCAGATGATCCTGTTTGCCGCGTTCGCGGCAGTAGCCTTGCTGCTGGCCAGCGTCGGCATCTTCGGCGTGATGTCCTTCGCGGTGGCGCAGCGCACCCACGAGATAGGCGTTCGCATAGCGCTGGGGGCGCGACGGAGCGAAGTAGTGCGACTCGTGTTGAGCAGCGGAATGCGAATGGCAAGCGTCGGACTCTGCGTTGGACTGGCAGGCGCACTGGGATTGGGACGTATTATGCACTCGACGCTCTACGGCGTGAAGTCGGTGGACGCGTTAAGCCTGATTGCCGTGGCGGGCCTGTTGTTCGCGGTGGCGCTGCTGGCGTGCTGGGTGCCGGCGCGGCGCTCGGCCTCAGTGGACCCGATGCGGTCGCTCAGGAATGAGTGAGGATATGCCGTTTCGGTGAGTCATGGTGCACCTTGTTGTTTCCAACCCACACTGACCAACGCGCCGCACGTGCTTCCATCGGGGCGGCCACTTGCTGACACTTGTGTCCGGGGAAAGAATCATGCAGGGACCGGGTACTCGAACCAGCTCCACCGCATTCCCCGGCCATCATTATCCGTGATGTGGATTCGATGTCTCTGCAAGCGAAGCAGTAGCCGAACTATTAATTTAATAATTGACAGACGACGTTAGGCCGCCGTATAAATGCCTCGAACTATTAATTTCTTAATGTTTCGCAGGGGGAGGAACCATTGGCAAGAAGGAAGTCGCTCAATCTGACGGAAGGCGAGCTGCCTCTAATGCAAGCACTGTGGGAGATGGGTCGCGCGACTGTCGGCGATGTAGTGGCCGCATTACCGGCCGATCCCCCTCTTGCGTACAGTACAGTGCTGACTACCCTGCGCATTCTCGAAGGCAAAGGCTATGTGCGCCACACGAAGGAAGGGCGGGCCTTTGTCTATGAGCCCGTCGTTGTTCAGGAAGAAGCGAGCCGAAAGGCACTCGACCACTTGGTGAACCGCTTTTTTGGCGGCTCGTGCGAGCTTCTGGTGATGAATCTGCTGAGGGAAGAAACGATCGGTCGCGCAGAATTGAGACGGATCAAGAAAATGATTGCGGAGAGCGAGCAAGGAGGGAAGAAATGACGCACCTCAACTTTGCAGTGACAACTCTCCTCAACGGAGTCTGGGAGGGTACATTACTCGCGGTGGCGATGTGGCTCTTTCTAAAACTGCTTCCAAGATTGAACCCGACAACTCGCTTTACGGTCTTGTGGATCACCTTGCTCGCTGTCCTGGCGTTGGTTCTCGAACCATTCGCTCCACGAAGGTTCACTCCAGTCGCGCAAACGACTTTGCCTTTTGCGGCGACAAACAATCCCACGATCTCATCGCTGACACCGGTTAAGGTCCGGGAGCCGAAATTCAACCTGCAAAGTCCCCGCCTCAAGCCGCGTTCCGTATCTGTTCCGA
Source organism: uncultured Acidobacteriota bacterium (assembly GCA_963744185.1). Taxonomy (GTDB): domain Bacteria; phylum Acidobacteriota; class Terriglobia; order Terriglobales; family Acidobacteriaceae; genus Telmatobacter. Next base: position 561,115 of record CAVUSR010000012.1, read on the forward strand.
AAGCAAATCCGGGGGCAGAGCCTGAGCGGCCGACTGAGTCCATAAACGCGAAGACTATCCCTTCGGCGAGTCGATGGAGCGCGACAACGGTTGCTGAGCATCCGCTGTTTCGCATTCACTCCGGGAGAATTCTGGCCGCATTCGAGATCACGTGGATCTTTCTTTCTTTAGGAATGCTGGTGCGCCTTGGGACTGGTTACTGGAGGTTGTTGAGATTGAAGGCAAGCGCCACGTCCGTGTCGGCAAAATGGCAGATGCGATTGAGAAGTCTTATGCGGACGAACGGTATCCGCCGGCAAACGCAATTGCTCGTTTCGAGTGACATAGCGGCGCCCATGTCGCTCGGATTTCTCAATCCGGCGATCCTGATCCCTCGCATACTTTTTGATACGCTTTCGGATTCGGAACTCGAACACGTGGTATTGCATGAGCTGTGCCACCTTCGGCGCCGGGACGATTGGACCAACCTGGCACAGAGATTGATTGAAGCGCTGCTACCCATTCAGCCGGCGGTCTACTGGATCGGCCACCGAATGTCGATCGAGCGCGAAATGGCATGCGATGACTGGGTGATCGCCGCAACTGGAAAGGCCGAGTCCTATGCAGCCTCACTCACAAGAGTCGCGGAACTCTCGCAATGGGCGCACGCGGGTATTCTGGCGGCGGGCGCGACGGGAGATCGCTCGCAACTCTTCAGCCGCGTCCATCACATGCTGGACAGAACTCGGAACGCGGCGCCGAAGCTTACCATCGCACCTCTGGGTGCCGCGATTGCCGCGATTGGAATTTTGATCTGTGTGGTTGGGCATGCACCGCAAATGATCGCCTTCGCACAGACTTCGGCGACGGAAGGCAGCCCGCAGGGCTTGGTTCTCTTGATGCCAACGCACTCAACTCCTGCAGCGCGAGCGCCAATTCCAGCTTTCCCTGCTCCTGCGCAGTCGGGTTTGCCAGCAACGCCGACGTCTATCCCGTCGCCCGCGTCGAAGACATCGGTGGAACCGCTAAATCTCGTTGCCTTGAGTATGCCGTCCTCTCCTCGCGCACCATTTGCGCCAGCCGAGTCACAACAAAGCGGCGAGACCCACACGGAAATCACGATCCGCAACGGATTGACGTCAGTGAGCGTGAAGGTTGATGGCGCCATAGAATTCACCGATGACGACCGTGACGTCAAGTCCCTCTCTCCCGGCGGTCATTTCCGGATCGAAGAAGGGACTTGGCTTTCCGGGCGCAAGTATGACGTGAGGGCCGATTCGGCAGGAAACCTCACCAAGACCTACTCCGTGGATTCGTCCGTAAAGCCCCTGGACTCGGAAGGACAGCAATGGCTGGGGCGTTTGCTGCCACAGATCATTCGAGACAGCGGGATTGGGGCGGTCGCCCGTGTCGCCCGCCTCCTGCGCCAAGGCGGTCCGCAGACCGTAATCAATGAGATTGGATTGATTCACGGCGATGGATCGAAACGTACCTATCTCGAGGAGCTTTTTTCACACGCGACCCTGAACTCAGATCAACTGACGGAGTCCGCGAAACTCATCCGAGGGATTTCGTCGGACGGCGACAAAGCGCAGGTACTCGTTGACGTCGACGGAAAGTACTTCACGAATGAGTTGCGCCCGAATCTTTTTGAAGCAGTTGAGAGCATCAGTTCAGATGGCGACAAACGCAGGGTGCTTTCCGACATTCTCAAGAAGGACGCGGGGAGTGCTGACACACTTTTTGGCGTGACGAAGGCGGCAAAGCATATTTCGTCCGACGGTGATAAGGCCGATGTACTCATCGAGATGGCAAGCTCCTATCGTGACAACGGCGGTCTTGGCATGGCCTATTTCGATGCGGTGAAGTCGATTTCTTCGGATGGAGACCACGCACGCGTTCTCTCGACACTGCTGGCCGCACATGGCGATGATCGTGACACACTGGCTCGGGTACTCGGGTCGGCAGGGAAAATATCTTCAGACGGCGACAAAGCCCGCGTGCTCAAAGAAGCAGTTGCCCGGTATAGTGCAGATGAATCGGTCCGCAAGGCCTTCATCGACGCTGCAAATTCAATCTCCAGCGACGGCGATCACCAGCAGGTGCTCGTGGCGCTCGTTCACCGGCAAGGCATTGAAACGCCTACCATTGACGCAATCGCGAAGTCAGCGCAAAGAATCTCGTCGGACGGAGATAAAGCGCGCGTTCTTGTGGAACTCGTTGGAGTGAATCTTGAGCCGGCCCGCGGCGATTTCTTTGCCGCCGCTGACACCATTCATTCGGATGGCGATCACAGCAACGTTCTGATGGCTTTGCTCGATAAACCCGGCACCTCTTCCGCAATGGCGGTCGCAGCCATTCAGTCGGCAGCTCGCATATCTTCAGATGGCGACAAGGGGCGTGTGTTAGTGAATGCGGCCCACCGATATTCCAAGGATCCACAGGTAAATGCGGCCCTGCGAAAGGCCGTCGAAAGCCTGCACTCTGACAGCGAATATCGATCAGTGATGTCTGAAATCGCACGAGGCGGGGAAAGCAATTAACCGCGAAAGACCTTCAATCCTGGCAAATCGGCTTTACTTCACTCCGCAATCGCGCCCGATTCGCTTTTTCGGAATGCCAGCCCGTTTCAGGGGAGCCAGATGCGGTGGAGCAACCCCGGCCCAAAGCCGGAAATTTGGCCTAGTGAGTGCATTGCCCTGAAGTCGTCCGTTGACCTGCTTGGATCGCCAATCTCCGGCCGACTCCTGGCTAATTCCCCTCGCGGAGATGAACAATCTGTGCCGCCGTTAGATTCTTCATTCCCATATCGTGGAGGTCGCGGATGTACTTCGCAGTGATCCCGTGGTCGCGAAGCTGCGAAATGTCCGACGTGGAGAACCGATCCGGCAGCGCGCGAAGCTCCTTAAGATATTCCGGCTCGACGCCATGATCACGCAGCCTGTCAATCTCCTCGATCGATACGGTCGAGTCCGCTGCTTTCGTTCCCCTGTAAAATTCCGGCTCGACGCCGTGGTCGTGAAGACTGGCAATTTGCGAAACAGAGAGATGCGAATCGACGGCGGCAAAGTCCTTATAGGTTTCGGGAGCGACGCCATGGTCGTCAAGACTATCGATCTGCTCGATGGAGAGATGGGGATCGACAGACCTCAAATTTCGGTAGTACTCCGCCTTGACCCCGTGGTCGCGCAGACTGTTGATTTCCTCGATTGAGAGCTTGCTGTCTACAGAGGCAAAGCCCTTGTAGGAATCCGGATCGACGCCGTGATCGAACAGGCTGTCGATTTGCCCGATGGAGAGATGAGGGTCGACTGATCTCATGCTCCGGTAGTACTCCGCCTTGACCCCGTGATCACGCAGGCTGTTGATTTCTTCGATTGAGAGCTTGCTGTCTGAAGAGGCAAAGCCCTTGTAGGTATCCGGCTCGACGCCGTGATCGAACAGGCTGTCGATCTGCTCGATCGACAGTTGTGGGGCAGCAGCCTTCATTGATTTGTAATAGTCGGGCTTGACCCCGTGATCGTACAAACTGTAGATTGCCTCGATGGAGAGATCGGGATTGCCGGCCTTGATCGCTTTGAGGTACTTGGGTTCGACGCCGTGATCGCGCAATTCGCAAATACTCGACGCGGACAAATCCGTGAACCCTTCCTGGCGCACGGCGCGAACATAGTCCGAACTGACGCCGTGATCGCGCAACTCGACCAGATCCGCTAGCGAGGATGTGAGTCCGGTGTCCCGGACGGCCCGGGCATAGCTGAGAGTCACGTCAGAGGTTACAAGGGAGAACGCTTCCTCGTCATGGGGTGCGGCGTATCCCATCTTCTCGAGGGCGGAGGCGAAGGAGGGATCGAGAACGACCGTGAACGGCCCTGAAGCGCGACCGCCTGCGACGCTCCCTTCACACACAATCCGCCCCGCGTCTCTGACATATTCGAACTTGACTGGGCCGTCGTGATCGAGCTGGGAGAGAGAGAATCCGGTGAGACTGGAGAGCGGAACGCTCTCGGTATTCATTCGATCGCTACCGAAGTCATCGCGGATGATGAGCGAGAGCTGCGCCTTGCTCGACGACGAATCCCGCGTGAGTTTCCATTCGTGCCGCCAGGTCTTGTCCTGAGTTGCAAGACTGCCTGCGGGAGCCGCGGAGGATTGTACGGCGTACCCTGGAGAGAGCGTTGCCACAAGGGCAGGCGCTGCGACAGGAGATGTTCGAGGAGCCCGCGCGACGTGTGCAGCCGAGCCTTGAGACTGCGGAGTGGCCTGGTTCTCTGCAACCGCGACCGTCGCGTCCTTGGCAAACGCGATCCATCCTGGCATGCGCACGCTCAAACCGAGCAGAGCGAGCCCGAGCGCGACGCAGAACGAAACGCGCGGCAGTGAAGCCCCCGCCGAAAAATGGAACCTCGGACGAAGCAGGATCTCAATGCGCTCACGGATCTTCGAGGATCGGTGCGCCATTTCAGTCGCTAGCAATCCGCGGCGGCGCGCTGAGCAGAATTCAGCAATGTGCCCGAGAGTGAAGGCGTAGTGAACGGCGGAGCCGGTGGCCGCGACAACCCAATCGTCACAGGCGATCTCCCTTTCTCGCTGGATGCGGCGCAAAACCCACACTGCCACGGGATGGAAGACAAGAACTGCGGATGCCAGTCGACCCAGCAGGTTGGTCCAGTCGTCGCGACGGGCAACATGAGCCAGTTCGTGAAGCAGTACGCAGTCGAGTTCCGGCTCAGCAATCTCCGCCAGCAGGGTCCGCGGGAGAATGACAACTGGGTGCAGAAATCCCGCGGCCAGAGGTGAAATCACTTCATCGGACACAAGAAGCCGAGGCGAGCGCGAAGTGTGGGAGTCACGCAGACGCTGCTCGAAACGCACAGCCAGATCCGAACTGGCAGGCCGAGCGCGTTTCCGCAAGCCGCGAATACGCAAGTAACCGTACACGATTCTGCTGAGTAAGACGCAGCTGGCGGCGATCCAGAGGAATAGCAGGCTTGACGGCCAGTTTCCCAGATGAAATTCAATGGGAATGCGCACGCGCGGCGCCGCAGCGGGACGAGAGTTCAGCGCCGTCAGCGCAGCCGATGCGAGCGGCGGAGCAGAGACATAGGAACCCCTGACCGCGGGCGGCTCTGCCGCGGAAGAGGGCAGGACCCGCGATCGTATTTGCTTCTCGGTCCGGACGGCGGCAGAAGCCACGGGCGCACGCCGAGGGAGACGAATGGCGAGAGGCATCAGCACGACGAGTGCCAGCACGGCCCACCACACGGCATGGCGAGTTGCAGCGTTGACCCTTGGCATCAGCCGGAGTATGAACCACATCACGGCGGCTACGGCGAGTGCCTGCCACAGCGTGTTGAGAACCGCCATGAGACCGGCAGCCGAAAGGGCATTCAGGAATTCGAGGGTCGCGCTCATCTTTCACCTCCTGCAAGGAGATTTCGAATGCTTTGGAGTTCCCGCTGAGAGAGATCGCCATCGTCCAGCAAATTGAGGACAAGCAATTCGGGGGAATTGGCGAAGAACCCACGGACCAGGTGACGCAGGGCGTTCCGGCTGGCCTGCTTGCGGCCCACAACAGCGCGATAGACAAAGGCCCGGCCTTCTCGGGACTTCGTATGCCGGAGGTAGCCTTTCTGCTCGAGAATGCGAAGCGTGGTGAGGATCGTGTTGTAGGCGAGAACCGGCTGGCCGGTGAGGGCCGCGGCGACTTCTCCGACAGTGGCTGCGCCTTTGTCCCACACGACATCCATGAGTCGGAGTTCGGCTTCAGTGAGGTTGAGGGATTTCTTTCGCGCCACGAGCGTCTCCAACAACTAAGGAATTAAGACTCGAAAACGACTGTAGACGCGAGAGAAACGGTCTGTCAACTATAAAAATAAGAGTAGAAGTGCTCGACGTTGGCGGCAAGCCGGTGTTCGCAATCGCTCCCAGCTGCGACGGTCCGCAATCTAGGTCGGGCGTAAGCGTTCGTTTTTCAGGATTGGGTATCCAGGAACGCGTTTCGCTTCAGCTACATGCCTCCTGCACGATTACCTTTCGCGAGACTGGCAAATGTTGGTTTATGCACAATCGCCTGGTCGTAAACTGACCTGCCGCGAGACCGCCTTCTCTCGCTCCGTGAGCGGTAAGGCCTGTTACCACCATTCCAGGATCTTGATTCTCTTTGGCTCTAAAGACCGTTTATCCGAGCGGAACACAAACAAGTCGCCGGGAAACTCTCCCCTTGACATCTAGGGCAGGGCGACGCTAAGCTTCGCCCACCCTTGATGACTAGGGTAGGTATCTAATGGCGAAGAATGACCTGCAGGGCGCACTCGATCTCCTGATCCTCAAGACCCTTTCGCAGCTTGATTCCATGCACGGGTACGGCATCCTGACGCACATTCGGCGAGTCAGCGACGAACTCCTGATGGTCGAAGAAGGCTCACTCTACCCAGCGCTGCACCGCATGGAACAGAACGGCTGGGTGCGCGCAAGTTGGGCCATTACGGAGTATGGGCGCAAAGCCAAGTGGTACGCGCTCACCCGCGCCGGCCGGGATCAACTGGCCAGCCGCGAAAAGAACTGGGCACAGGTCGTCAAAGGCGTCGACGCAGTTCTGCGTTTTGCATGAGGTGAACGATGGCACTCTTCCGAAGAATCCTATCGCTAGGCAGGCGCGAGCGCACGGGACGCGAGATCGAAGCGGAGTTGCGCGAGCATATGGCCATGTGCATAGACGACAACATGGCCCATGAGATGAGCCGCGAAGAAGCTGAGCGCGAGGCGCGCAGGCGGTTTGGAAACCCCACGGTAATGCGCGAGCGCGTCTCGGCGGAAGATACTGCGCTAGGCCTGGAAAGCCTCTGGCACGACCTGCGCAGTTCGCTGCGCATCTTCGTGAAGAATCCTGGCTTTTCGTTCGTGGTTGTCGCCACGCTTGCGCTCGGCATCGGGGCCAACACGGCAATTTTCGAACTTCTCGATGCCTTGTTGCTGGAGTCCCTGCCGGTGAAGAACCCGCAGCAGCTGGCGCAGGTGCGCGTCGTCGATTTGAGCAAGGCGCGTGGCGGCTTTTTCAGCGGCTATCCGGTGGTCACCAACCTCATCTGGGAGAAATTGCGCGACGATCACATGGGCTTCTCTGGAATCGCTGCGTGGCGGGATGTCGGGTTTTCTCGCGATTCCGGCGGCGATTCTCGTTTCGTGAACGGTCTCTACGTCAGCGGCGAGTTCTTTCGTGTTCTGGGAATCAAGCCGGTGGCCGGGCGAGTGTTTACCGCGCAGGATGATCGGCCCGGCTGCGGAATGCCGGGCGCGGTCATCAGCTATGGCTTCTGGCAGCGGGAGTTCGGCGGCCGTCCGGCGCTCGGTCAAAAACTGAGCCTCGATGACAAATCCGTCGAGATCATTGGCGTGACCCCGGCGAACTTCTTCGGAGTGGCAGTAGGCAACAACTTTGACGTGGCTGTGCCCATCTGCGCGCAACCCTACCTGGAAACGAGAAACCTTCTAAACACGAGCACCAAGTGGTGGCTATCGATCATTGGCAGGCTGGATCCCTCGTGGTCTGTGCAGCGAGTGGCAGCACATCTTCAGGCTGTCTCGCCGGGCATCTTCGCGTCGACGCTGCGGGCGGATTATCCCGTCGAGAGCGTCAAAGATTATTTCGCCATGAAGCTCACCGCTGAGCCTTCAGCGGCCGGGGTTTCTATGTTGCGCGACACGTATTCCGATCCGCTGCGGTTCCTACTGGGGATCGCTGGCCTGGTGCTGCTGATTACGTGTGCCAACCTCGCCAGCCTGATGCTGGCCCGTACCACTGCTCGCGAGCGGGACATGGCGGTACGGCTGGCTATGGGCGCAGGGCGGTGGCGGCTGATCCGGCTGGTGCTGGGGGAGAGCCTGCTGCTGTCGATTGCAGGGGCGGTAGCCGGCGCAGCGCTGGCTCAGGGATTGAGTCGAGCGCTGCTGAATTATCTGAATACCTCTTTCGACTTCAATCTAGACTGGCGACTCTTTGCCTTTCTGCTTGGGATCTCCTTGCTCACATGTCTGCTCTTCGGATTGGCTGCGGCGCTGCGCGCATCCCGTACGCCTCCGAGTGCAGCGATGAAGGCGGGTGGACACAACGTGACTGCAAGCCGGGAACGCCTGGGCGTTCGCGGCGCGCTGGTCGTGTCACAGGTGGCTCTCTCTTTGTTGCTGCTGTTTACGGCGCTGCTGTTCACGCGGAGCTTTCGCAACCTCTTGGTCGCCGATCTCGGCTTCCAGGCAAAGGGCGTTTTGATTGTGAAATTGGACTTCTCCCGTTTGCACATCCCTGTCGACCGGCGCACTGCATTCCAGCGTCAGCTGCTTGATCGCATACGCGCCACCCCGGGGGTAGATCAAGCATCGACAACGAGTATCGTGCCGCTGGGCGGCATGGGCCAGAGCAACTCGGTCTGGATCGACGGCCATGACTCCACCCGGAGGGAGGAAATGAACTTCAGCAGCGTCAGTCCGGCGTATTTCAATACCCTACGGATTCCGCTGGTTGCCGGGCGCGATTTCAATGACGACGACACCCCCCAGTCCCCACATGTGGCGGTGGTGAACGAGACATTCGCTAAAAAGCTCGGTTTGGGCGCAAATGCCATTGGAGCGCGGTTCTGGCGTGAAGCCACTCCCTCGAGTCCCGCGCTTCTCATCCAGATCGTTGGCGTGGTAAAGGATACAAAATACCACAGCATACGGCGCTCCGATGAGCCGACTGCCTATCTCGCGCTGATACAGGAAAAGGACACGGAGAACAACATGCAAGTGCTCGTTCGATCCGGGCTGCCTATGGAAACAGAGGAGCAGGCGATCCGCCAAACCCTGCGTGGAGTGAGCTCAGGAATCAGCTTCGACTTCGAAGGCCTCGAAGATCAGATTCAGCAATCGCTCACTGCCGAGCGGCTGCTGGCCACGCTCTCAGGATTCTTCGGCGCGCTCGCAGTGGTACTGGCGATGACCGGTCTCTATGGCGTGATGTCCTACACTGTAACTCAACGAACAACTGAGATCGGCATTCGCATGGCTCTAGGCGCACAACGCGGCAGCATCACGGCGATGATTCTGGGTAGGGCCGCCAAACTCCTGGCGCTCGGGCTGGTGCTGGGCGTTGGCTTGTCCCTGGCTGTGGCCAGCACCGCCGGCTCCCTCCTGTTCGGATTGAAGCCGCGCGATCCGGCGACTCTCGCCGTCGCCACCCTGCTTCTCACAGCGGTTACGCTGGTATCCAGTCTCGTTCCGTCAATGCGAGCGGCAAACGTGAATCCAATCGACTCTCTCCGAACTGAGTAGGCGGGCTACGGAAGTCGGGCTCGGTCGACACCTGCCTCAAGTTACGCGTTATCGCCAAGGCACTCACCGACCTCTTCGGCTAGATACAGCAAGATCGCCGGCGTTCAGTGGTCTGCTTGGGCTGGTCCTGGTTGCCGCGAGTAGGCCGTTGCGTCCACCCGAGACTGCCTCGCGTATTCGACTCCGCTACGACAAGACAAAGGGCCTTACCACGGGTGATACGTGATGAGATCCAGGTCAAACGGCGCTCCGGAGCAATGCCCGTTTTCCTAAATTTGACTCAATGCAGGTCGAAAGATTGCGGACCGTTGAAGTTCTGAATGCCGGTTGTCCCAATCTCGCGCACGTGATCAGGTTCCACCTCGAGTTCCGCCGACATCTCTTCGAATACCGCAACAGACTGAGACGCTGGATGCCGGCCTCACCAAAAACGGTGGAGTTAGAACTGGGAGGTTTTCGAGCGCGGTGCTCGCCGCGCAGCTACCGACCCAAAGGCGATCGAGTCGTTGATGAGTCTGAACAACGCTCACAACACGATGGTCAGCATGATGCAGGTAGGCCTCGACATGGCGCCTGGCCCTACCCACACCGCACCTGGCAGAAAGATCGCACCGGCCTGAACCACACCACCGCAGCTTGGAGAGACATGGAGAAGCAGGTCGGCGACTTCAACGTACGGTTAACCAGGATCACTATTTGAAGTCCTGGAAAGCAGGATCGAAGTCGGTGCTTCGATTCGGCGTTTTGGCGGTGCAGTAGCGCGGTTGGGGCAGCGTGAAATACAATCCGCACGCCTTGGGACATGACTCGTCTCCGAGCCCCTTTGCTCGTTTACGCCGGACGAACCTGCCCTTTGCGCCGATGAAGTCGTCGATAGGAAAGGGCGGTTGGAGAAAAGGCATATCTCGGAATGGAGTGAGGAAGTCAGAGTTCACCGCGCAGAGGCGCGCAAACAACCCGCCAAAAGAGAGGAGAATACCGTGATTTCAAGAGGTATCGCAAAAGGAAGGGGCAGGCTTTGGCCTTGCCTTCTGGCCGTGACGCTTTTCCAGGGGAGCTATTTGCTCCTCGCACAAGACGGATATCCGGAAGGTGTCTCCGGCCCGGTGCGGGGAGCCAGCACCGTCCCCCTGAGCATTGGCAGCTTCACGCTGAGCCCACGCAACGCTCCAGACCTGGTCCTGGATGATTCAGGCGGCGGAACAGGACCCGGAAATCCGCTCGACATCTATACCTCAAACAGTACCGGCGGCCAGGCATGGTCAGCAAACAACACGGGTGTGGCACCGCCCGGTTTCTATAACTTTGCCGCCCTCGGTCCGTTTTGCATTACCGCCTCAGGATCTACCGGTGGTTCGGCAGTGGTTCTGGATGCTTGCGCCGGCTCCCCCGGGCAGGCCTGGGACCCGATCCTGATTGGCGATTCCTACGAATTTCAGCCTGCTAACAGCAACAATCTCTGCCTTACTGCGAGCGGGTCGGACTCGGGAAGCGCGGTGGTGGTGGATACATGCACCGGGGCTCGCAACCAACTATGGGTGGTTGCTGTGGAAACCAACAGCAGCAACACCGGGAAACATAGCGCCGAGAACAGTCAATGCACGGGTATCGGCGGCCTCACGGTTGGAGGCGTGGCCTACAGGCCCACCTGGTGCCAGGAGTTTGAAGGTCCGTCCCGGCCGCCTTCCACCGATGCCTGGAATTTCAACCTCGGAAACAACAACGGCTGGGGAAATGGCGAAGCGGAAGTCTACTGCGGACCTCCCGGAGTATGGGGCAACCCGAGCCAATGCCCAACGACCTTCAGCACGGAAACGGCGCCGGTCTATATTGATGGCAACGGGCATCTCGTGATCCAGCCCAGAAATGTCAACGGAACCTGGCTCTCGGCTCGGCTGCTCACCAGCGGCGGGCAGACTTTCCAATACGGCATTCTGGAGGCAAGGATCAAGCTTCCCGATCTGACCAATCTGGGATTGTGGCCTGCCTTCTGGGCGCTGGGCAACAACATCAATGGTGGCGTTCCGTGGCCCGTTGCCGGGGAATCGGACATTCTGGAAGCCTGGTCGCCGCTACGCTACGGCGGACCGGGGAACGCGGGCGAGAACTCCACGATCCACACCTACCTCACTGACGGGGACGGAATCTCCGATCGTTATGTATTCCCCAGCGGGGAGGCATCGAATACTGCCTTCCATACCTACGGAATGATCTGGTCGCCTGACAAAGTTCAGTACTTTGTGGATGATCCGACCAAGCCATTCTTCACCACAACGCCGGCCACCCTGGCCCCCGGGGATGTATGGCCATTCAATCAGCCGATGTTCATCATCTTGAATGAAGCGATCGGCGGTACCCTGGGTGGATCGATCAGCGGATTGACCAACCCTGGACCCGTGACCGTCGATTACGTTCGATGGTACACAGCGCAATAAAGACGCTGCGTTGTTGCAGGAGTTCGAATTTGCCGGCGGTGGATCCGTTCTCCAGCGCCGGCATAAGATGCCTGTTTCGTTTAGCTTGGATGGTGGGCGCTGCAGGATTCGAACCTGCGACTTCCACCGTGTGAAGGTGGCACTCTACCGCTGAGTTAAGCGCCCTCGGGACGGGGCCGGCGGGGTTGGCGCCGGACTGCGTTGCCAGCCGTGGGATCATCGGCCGGAGGGGGTTCCCGTAGGTTAGAGTAACACTTACGGCGCTTTGCGGCCAAGCCGCTACTGGCGTCAGGTTTGGTTGTTCTTTACCGGCCGCCAGCGTTTCCGGAAGGCCCGAAGTCCCTGTTTCCGTGAGGTTTGCGACACAGGGAGGTTCGGAGCAGCGTCCTGGCAATTGGAGATTGTCCTCGGTACGAATGTTATTTCCCAGCAAGCCAATCCGGCGCATGACCGCGTTCTTCCTGAGGGGCGAGGCGGGCTCTCATTTCATGAGCTGGGGAGTGCTTTCGGTGGGTGAAAAGCTGGCAAATGCTGGCGGATTTGGAACCTGGGCGGCCGCGCTGGGGACATTCGGCGACGCGATGGCGGCGCGGTCCGACGGCAGCGGAGACGTGCGCCCGTCGGAGGCCGATCCGGAAGCGGGTACGGGCAGCGCGAAACGCCGCAACGGCGACCCCGACAGGCAAGCTGGAACTGCGCAACGGAAGGTGCCTGAAGGCTCTTCCGGAGACGGTTCCGGGCGGCGGCCGGAAGGGGATGCAGATTCCGGTCCGGAAGATGACGAAAATGACGCAGACGCGCAACATCCCGAGAGTGACGGGGTTGAAGAGGGTATGGCGACACTGGTCCTAGACAGCCCGGGGCTGGGACGGCCACCGGCGGGACTGCCGGAGGAGCGAGCCGAAGCCCATTTCGCGGGCTCCGCGGCAGCCGATCCGGCCAGCGATGCGGCCATCATGTTGCGGGTGGCGGCCGGGGACGAAGCGGGCTTCAATTACCTGGTTGGCAAATACCATCGCTCGATGATCAATTTTCTGTATCGGATGGTGCACAACCAGGCGGTGGCGGAAGAATTGGCGCAGGAGGTTTTCCTGCGGGTTTACCGATCGCGGGAAAGTTACCGGGCCGAGGCCAAGTTCACCACGTGGCTCTACCGGATTGCGACGAACCTGGCGGTGAACCACGCACGGGACACCAAGCATGAACGCGCGGCACAGAATGTGTACCTGGACGTGCCGGACGAAGAGACGGGAACGACTCCCGAGGTAGCCGACGACGAGCCGAACGTCGAGCAGCGGTTATTGCGGGATGAGCGCATGGGCGCGATACGGAAACACGTGATGGCGTTGCCGGAGCGGCAACGGATGGCAGTGGTGATGCACAAGTACCAGGGGCTGGATTATCGGCAGATCGGCGACGTGCTGAAGCTGAGCGAGTCGGCGACCAAGTCGCTGTTGTTCCGGGCTTATCAGACACTGCGCGACAGGTTGAAGGAATTTGTTTAAGACAGTGGATAGTGATCAGTGGTCAGAAACTTAAGGCTGGGGGCTCGAAAGATTGAACGGGGAAATGGCGGGGTGGTTGTGATGGAAAAGAAAAACAACATGTGCGCGGGGATGGAAGCGAAGCTGGCGGAGATGCTGCTCGATCCGGAGATGGCGCCCGTGACGGTGAAGGCGCATGTGGAGTCGTGTGACGGCTGCCGCAGCGAGCTGGAGGAGTTGCGCGCGACGATGACGGCGATGGACGCATGGGAAGCGCCCGCGCCGAATCCGTATTTCATGACGCGGTTCGAAGCCCGATTGCGCGAGGAGAAGCAAGCCGCGCCGGCGGGCTGGCTGGAGCGGCTGCGGGCGCGGATGACTCTGGCTCCGCGGATGCACGCGCGGCCTCTGGCGGCGATGGCGCTGACGTTGTGCCTGTTGCTGGGTGGCGGAGCTTACCTTGACCTGTATTGGCAGGCGCCGCCGGAACATCCCGAAACAGCGGTGGTCCACGATCTGCAGACCCTGGATAATAATGCGCAATTGCTGGATCAGCTGGAGGATATCTCGGCAGACCAGAATCAAGGGGCGAGCGAATAAGGGGCGGTGAGCAAGGAACAGGGAACAGAAGACCCGGCGGGTGGAAACGCGCTGGGAATTGAACGGGGGCAAGGGGCGATGAAGGGCATGACCAGGGCGACAGCAATGCGCCGGGCCGCGATGTACGCGGTTCTGGCGGTGTTGTGTTGTCCGGGGGGGTGGGCGCAGCACCCGCACCAGTCTGCTCCCGCGCCTCGTTCTGCGCCGTCCCGGCAAACCGCTCCGCATCCGCAGAATCGCGTCCAGCAGCAGGGAAGGCCTGCTGGCCCGCAGGGGCGGGGGAACAACGTGCCGTTGCGCCCGCAACCCGTGAATCCGAATGGAACTCCCCTGGGGGCGACAAGGCCTGCCTACCCCGGCGCCACGTATTCCGGCGCCGGCACGGTTCGTCCGGCACTCCCGGGCTATCCGGGAGGGCCCACCGCGCCACCGGGCCATTTACAGTCATGGCTCAACGCGCACAAAAACGTGCCGGTGCAGAACCAGGAGCAGCAGCTGCGCGGCGACCCGAGCTTCCGGCGTCTTCCACAGGGTGAGCAGCAGCGGCTGGTGCAGCAGTTGCACAACGTGAACCAGATGCCGGACCAGGTGAGGGAGCGGCGGCTGGCGCGGGCGGAAATGATGGAACGTCTCTCGCCGGAAGACCGCATGCATGTGAATCGCTCGGCGCGGGAGTGGACGACGCTACCTGCGAACCGGCAGGCGATGATGAAAAACGCGTTCCGAGATTTACGCTCGGTCCCGCCAGATCAGCGCGGCATCGTGTTGAATTCCGCGCGGTACCAGGGGCAGTTTTCGCCGCAGGAGCGAGGGATTCTGACCGATATGCTGCGGGTGGAGCCGTATGAGGCGCCGAAGTGATAAGACAGGGGCCAGGGAATAGGGGCCAGGGAATAGAAAAGCCCCAAGCCTTCGGGTTCAGATTGCTGAGGAACTTGCGACGTCTTCCTCCAGGGGAATTTGCCTGAATACCCGTGTTCATGAGATCAGCTTGCCCGTAAGCCTAAGTCTTGTCTGACAACTCGCGCGGACGTGTCGATGAACCACTAATTGCCGGGTACGCGGTCGTAGTGCACGGACAATGAACGGCATTCTCCGTCCGAAAAGGAAATCCACATTTATTGCATTACAGTGGGCCGCGGTACCTTTGCAAATATTCGAAGCCGATCAATCGCCAGTCTCGCTGGTGTCTCAATAAAGAAGTACGAAAGATAACTGCATATCAATATTGCGGCATAACAGACCAAGGTCACTACGATCAGCGTTATCCTGTCGCCCCTTAGAAGCTTGATCCCGATCCCGCTGATGATGGCAAAGATGAAAATGCCATGCCACATGTAAATCGAATATGTGAGTTGCCCCAGCGGTGCTGCCTTACGAACCAGCCAGCCGGCACTTTCCTGCATGTCGGAAGCGATCGCCGCAGCCGCTGTTAAATAAACGAGCGCCAGGATCACGGAAGGCGGCCAACCCGCCAGCATTGAGCCAATCAACCCGAGCGAAGATATTCCCAAGATCGAACCTGCAGCAGGAAGACGGCGCAAGAGGTCACGATGCTGGTAAAGGATCACGCCGACCAGGAATGAAGGGAGCGCTCTTATCACCGGAGGCAGGAACCTTATGTCGTAAGACAGCAGGGTTCCTTTCATTGCGAAGAGCGTGCCGATAGCCAGGAACACGAATGATCCGGCAATCAGGGGGGCTAGTTTCCATTTCCTCGCTATGAGAGCGAAAAGAGGAAAGGCCACATACATCGCCATTTCGGCACTGATTGACCAAGACTGTTCGTTCAGAAAGATCTCATGCCCCGATGGGGGGAGAATCCCATGCAGCAGAAGCGCGGTTTTCGCGATGCTCCACGCTCGCAGCGTGGCCATATGCTCGGGCGTGCGGCCGAAATTCCTTGCCAGCAAGTCCAACGGTATTGACACGATCAAGGTCAACCAGTGCAGGGGAACGAGTCTCGCAACTCGCCGTCGCATGAAGCGGCCGAACCTCGCAATTCCCTTTATGTCATCACTGTAGACATAAGCGATCACGAATCCAGAAATCACAAAGAACAGATCCACAAAAAAGACGAGGCCCTTGGTTCGCTCTTCCTCGGCAGCCCTGCGGACTGGATCGACCAAGAGCAAGAAGCTGTGACAATAGACGATGCCGGCAGCTGCGACAAAGCGCAATAAATCCAAATGGAGGAGCTTGTCCGAGGTCGTATGCAGGTGAGGCAAGTTCCTCAACGATATCTTTGCTTTTTTCAATTGAAGGGTTCAGTTCATTCTACCGGTAATCCCAAGTGGGCACGTGAAAATATCATGGGATTGGCTTTTGGGCGATTCGGAAGTAACGCAATTTGAGTTTCCCAAAGGCAACCGCAGATCCTTCACTGCGTTCAGGAAGGCAGGGCATTTTAGCGTGGAGGATGCGTGCGCGGATACGGCATTGTGGCCGCATCGTGGACGATTCGGCGGTGTGGCTGCTTTGAGTTTCCCAAAGGCAACCGCAGATCCTTCACTGCGTTTGATTGTATAAACCGGAAGGCTCCATTAGCCCCGGGTAGACTTTGGTTGTTTGGAGACCGAAGTCATCGGCGGGAGTAAAGGAGCCTCATGAAGATTGTAGGGTGTGATTTTCATCCCAGCTTCCAGCAGGTGGCGATTCTGGATACTTCCACTGGGGAGGTTGGGGAGTTGAAGCTGATTCATGCCAGCGGAGAAGCGGAACGGTTTTACCGGGAGTTAGAAGCGCCGATTCTGGTGGGCATGGAGGCAGTGGGTAATACGTTGTGGTTTGAGCGGCTGATGGAGCAACTGGGCCATGAGCTATGGATTGGCGATGCGGCGCAGATACGGGCCAGTTATGTGCGCCGGCAGAAGACGGACAAGCGCGACGCGGGGCACATTCTGCGGCTGCTGGTGGAGAAGCGCTTTCCTCGGATCTGGGTGCCTTCCAGCCAGGAGCGCGATCAGCGGCAGTTGCTGTTGCACCGGCATCGGCTGGTGCAGATGCGGACCAAGGTCAAGACCGAGCTGCAGCATCTGGCGTTGAACCAGGGGCTGCAGAAGCAGAGAAGCCTGTGGAGCGTTCGGGGGAGGGCTGATTTAGAAAAACTTCCTCTTGGAGGTTGGACCGCGCGGCGGCGCGGAGATTTACTTGCGGTGCTTGCGATGCTGGAAGAGCAGGTGGCCAGTCTGGATGAGGCGGTCAGCCAGGTGGCATATTCGAACGCGCGGGCGCGGCTATTGATGACGCAGCCGGGCGTGGGCCCCATCACTGCGCTGGCGTTTGTGGTGACCATGGGCGATGTGGCGCGTTTCAAGCGCGGCAAACAGGTGGCCAGCTATCTGGGGTTGATTCCGAGCGAACGCAGCTCGGGATTGAAACGGCGGCTGGGCGCGATTTCCAAACAGGGCAACGTGTTTCTGCGCACCATGCTGGTCGAGGCGGCGCAGTCGGCGGTTCGCCATGACGAAGAGATTCAAAAAGGAGTATGCGCATCGCTGCCACCAGAAGCCGAAAGGCGTGGCCAAGGTGGCGGCGGCGCGCAAGCTGGCGGTACGGCTGTACTGGATGCTGCGCACCCAGGACGCCGTACGCGCACGGGGTTCACAACGAGGGCAGCCCGAGTCATTCCTGTGGTCGGCGCAAGCTAGACCGTGCGTTTGAGTGGGCACCCTCGCATCCGGCACAGGCTGGATGTTCGCAAAAAGAATCATGGTCGAAGTCACGGCCGCATCGATGGCTGGTGGAATCGACGAACTCCACCAAAAATGATTCGCAGAGGACTCGCGTGAGGCTCGGTCTCCAAACACCTGGCTCGACCGATCTGCTCAACGCAGGTCCACGCCTTTCTATGCTCTTGACAACGCCTTTCGGTTTATCGACAGGATGACACGGCTCGGGTGTGGAGAGTGAGTGCGGGATACGGCATTGTGGGTGTGTAGGTGGGCGATTCGGAAGTATGGCTGCTTTGAGTTTCCCAGAGGCAACCGCAGATCCTTCACTGCGTTCAGGAAGGCAGGGCATTTTAGCGTGGAGGATGCGTGCGGGATACGGCATTGTGGCCCGGAACGCTTGCTTTGCAAGCCAGATTACAATCCGGACCGGCTGTCGGGACTGCATTTGTCTGTACATGAATCAAGATTGGGAGAGGGTACGGGCTCTCGATTTGATTAGCGATCGATAGCAGCGTTCTATTCGTGCCTGGCACGGACAACATGAAGGCCGGCGTGTCCGGGCGCGAGTGCTTGAACGGCGCGACCGAACCTGGACGCAATCTCCTGAAAACTGATGTCTTCGAAGTCGGAAAATCCGTGTGCGCGAAGAATCGCCGCGATGGCAGCCGGCTCGAAACGGGTGTCGGAGCGCTCCCCGATTCTTGCAAGCTGTTCGGTCCGCGCCTTTTCCATTTGCCTCAGCTCTTCGGAAAATGCCTCGGGGGGCTCCATGTAGTCGAACACCACTTCCGAGTCCGGGATTGACGCGATGTAGTCGAGAGTGCGGCCGATGGCGTCCTGTGTGAGATAGGGGACGACGCCGAGCCAGGTGAAAAACGCGGGCGAGTTCTGCTGAAAGCCCGCGGCGACAAGCTTTTCTCCCAGATCGTCGCGCTCGAAATCGACGGGCACGAAAATGAGACCGGGCGGAAGTGCGATTTGAGCTTCGGCCAGGCGCTGGCGTTTCCCCGCCTGCGTGGCGGGGTGGTCCACCTCATAGATACGGATCTCCAGCGCGCTGTGGGGATTTCGGAGAGCGAAGGTGTCGAGTCCTGCGCCGAGGAGGACGATCTGCCGAATCCCTTTTTCGACAGCTGCGGACAAGGCATCTTCCGCAATCCGGCTTCGCGCGGCGGTGAACAGGCGTCCGATGCTGGCTAAAGGGTGTTTGGTCGCAAATTGAAGCACTTCCATTTCGTCTTCCCGCAGAATCCTGATGGCAAATGGGTCATGGAAGATTGAGCCATGATCGAGCAGCTGATGAGCAGCTCGTTGCCGGGCGATCATCAGGGCGGTGCGGCTGGGTTCCTCAGGCTTCATGTTCGAGGCCTCCGTTCTCAATAGCGTGTCGCACACGTTGCTGCTCACGCATGGTGCGTGACTGCCTCCACAAACAACACGCCGCCAATCAGCACCAGGCCGGCGTAGATGTATTGAAGGAACGCGGCGCCGGAAAAGCGATGGTTGATGGCCCGTCCCAGGAAGACGGCCGGCAGCATCACCGGCAGCGAAAGCAGGTACTCGCGCGTGACGGTGCGCGTCCACAGGCCGGCGCTCCAGTAGCCAATCATCCCCAGCAAGCTGGCAGGCAGAAAATAAGCCTGCAGGGTGGCGCGAAAGTGCTGCGGCGACCATCTTCGCAGCGAGCCGTAAACCACCAGGGGAGGCCCGTTCATGCCGTACGCTCCACCCAGAATGCCGGCCAGGAATCCGGAAAGCAGAAGCAGCGGCCGGTTCTCCTGCTGCAGCCGGAGTGCATCGCGCGCCACCAGCGAATAGACCGCAAACAGTACGATCAGGATGCCAAGTCCCGCCTTCACCATTTCCTGGTGCGGATTGGTCAGCACCAGCAACCCAAGGGGAATCCCGAAGACAGTGGCCGCCACCAGCCCGGCGGCGCTGCGCAGGTGAATATGTCTCCAATCCTGCGCCACGACCACCGCGGCAATGGTGACGGAGAGCAGCACCGCCAGTGGCGCGGCGACTGTGAGGGGCATGCAAAGCACCAGGAGAGGAACCGCGATCAGAGCTTCGCCAAAGCCAAACGCCGAGCGGATCACCGTGGCCAGGAAAACAATCGCCAGGACAAGCAGCAGGGAAGCGTGGATGGATATCTCCTGGAAGCGAGAATACTCTCGAAGATCCCGTACCGGGGAGCGCGGGGCGCGCTTGTTCAAGGATACCGGGATGGCCGGCCGCGAAGCGTCGGCAGGCATCTGGAAAGTGACCTGATCCGATTCGATCTTCACAGTTTGGGGTGCGTCGGGGCCTGTAAAATCAGGGAGAATCCCGCCTCAAGCCGGCTCTGGAGGCCACTTGCTTTACTGGCTGCTTTACCAAAAGCTCTACCCGTTCTTTCACCCATTCCGCATCTTCCGCTATCTCACTTTCAGGACTGCGTTTGCGTCCCTGACGGCGCTTTTGATCGCCTTGTTCATCGGCCCCTACGTGATCCAGAAGCTGCGCGAATTCCAGATTGGCCAATACATTCGCGAGGACGGCCCCAAGTCGCACCAGAAGAAGTCCGGAACACCCACGATGGGCGGCGTCTTAATAGCCATCGCCATCCTCCTTCCGACCATTCTCTGGTCTGATCCGGCGAATCCCTTTGTGTGGATAACGGTCTTCTCCACGCTCGCATTTGGAGCTGTCGGTTTTGCAGACGACTACATCAAGGTGGTCAAGCGGCGCAACCTGGGCCTGACCAGCCTTCAGAAGCTGCTGGGGCAGGCACTCGCGGCCGTCGTCGTTGCGGTTGCGCTCTCGATCCTGCAGCAATTCAAACTGTACTCCACGCAATTGACGGTTCCGTTCGTGAAGAGCTGGCGGCCCGACCTGATGTGGAACCTGCCGCTGCACATTCCGCACCTGGAGTTTCTAGCTTTCTTTCCGTTCATTGCTTTCGTTGTATTCGTGCTCATGGGATCGTCCAATGCGGTCAACCTGACCGATGGACTGGACGGTCTGGCCATCGGGTGCACCATCATCGCGGCTGCCGCGCTGGCGGTGCTGACCTACGTGAGTGGACACGTGGTGTTCGCCGACTACCTGGAACTTCAGCACATGCCGCAGGTGGGGGAACTGACGGTGTTTTGCGGCTCCATGGTCGGCGCCTCCATCGGCTTTCTGTGGTACAACGCGCACCCGGCCGAGATCTTCATGGGCGACGTGGGGTCGTTGGCGCTGGGGGGCGCGATCGGCACGGTTGCCATCATCATCCGCCAGGAGCTTCTGCTCCCTTTCATCGGCGGCATCTTCATTCTTGAAGCCATCTCCGTCATGCTGCAGGTGGGCAGCTACAAATTGCGGAAGAAGCGTATCTTCAAGATGGCGCCGCTGCATCACCACTTCGAGCAACTGGGTTGGAGCGAGTCCAAAGTCATTGTCCGCTTCTGGATCGGCGCGCTGGTGTTTGCATTATTTGCACTCACCACGCTGAAATTGCGCTAGCGTGACTATCAACCGTAATCACTCCGGGAGACAATGGAGAAGCCGGCGGCTACAGCGGTTCGACAGTTTGCTGCTTCCCGAGAACCGCTTGAGGATAGTGCGATGATGGATTTGAAAGGCAAAAAGGTTCTGGTCGTCGGGCTGGGGAAATCCGGGTTGGCCGCGGCCCTGTTTCTGCGCCGGCGCGGAGCCCAGGTCACCGTCTCGGATGTACGCAGCGCCGAAGCGCTGGCGCAAGACATACCGGCCCTCCTCGAAGAAGGAATCAACGTGGAAGCCGGCGGTCACGGCCTGCTGACATTTCGCCGTCAAGACCTCATCGTCGTCAGCCCTGGCGTCCCGCTCAATACGCCTGAGCTTGCCCAGGCGCGAACCTTTGGCGCACCCATCATCGGTGAGCTTGAGCTGGCCGCGCGATTTCTCAAGGGCCGAACAGTGGCCATCACGGGCTCGAACGGAAAGACGACCACCACGACCCTCGTGGGCGAGATTCTAAGAGAGTCCGGCCTGCCCACGCTGGTCGGCGGAAACATCGGCGTACCCGTTGTCGCTCTTATCGACGAGAGCACAGATGAAACGTGGTCGGTACTCGAGGTGTCAAGCTTTCAGCTCGAAAGCACCCAGGAGTTCCACCCCACCATCGCCGTCATTCTCAACATCACGCCCGATCATCTGGATCGCCACGGCAGCTTTGAGAACTACGCGCTCGCCAAGGAACGGATTTTTGCCGCGCAGACTCCTCGGGATTTCGTGGTTCTGAATGCCGACAATGCGCGCACGGCGGCTGCGGCATCACGGTCCACGGCCCAGGTGTACTGGTTTTCGATGGAACATCCGGTCGACCAGGGAACCTGGGTCGAGGACGGCCATGTCTGCTTTCGCGGAACCGTCAACGGCCCGACAGAGTCGATCCTGCCGCTGAGCGCAATTCCCCTGAAAGGCGAGCACAACGTCGAGAACGTGCTGGCGGCGGTGTGCGCCGCTCGCCTGGCAGGCAGTCCGGCAGGCGCGGTGCGGAGTGCTGTTGAGAAGTTCAAGGCCGTCGAGCACCGGCTCGAGTTTGTCGCCAACCTGAATGGCGTGGATTACTACAACGACTCCAAGGCCACCAACGTCGATGCCACAGCTAAAGCCATCGCGGCGTTCCCGGGCGGCATACATCTCATCCTCGGCGGCAAGGATAAGAACTCCGACTACACCTTGCTCTCCGATCTGATCCGCAGCCGCGTGAAGGCGGTTTACACCATCGGCTCGGCCGCCGCCAAGATCGAATCCCACTTGCGCGGCGTGATCCTCATTCGTTCCTGCGAGACATTGGAGAAGGCGGTCGCTGCCGCATCGGCAGCGGCGCAAGCGGGTGAAATTGTGCTGCTTGCTCCGGCCTGCTCCAGCTTCGATCAGTTCGAAAACTATGAACACCGCGGACGTGTATTCAAAGAACTCGTGCATGCGGGGCGCGACTGGAAAGTATGGCAAAACGCGTAGGCGTTGATAAATGGATTTTTTTCACCACCCTGCTGCTGGTTTCAGTTGGGTTGGCGATGGTTTTTTCCGCGTCTGCCGTTGTTGCGCAGGAGCGTTACCACTCTCCTTACATGTATGTCGGCAGGCAGGCGCTGTGGGCTCTTGGCGGCGTCATCGCCATGGTCCTGCTCATGCGCGTGGATTACACCCGCTACAACTCCCCGCGCTTCATTTATCCGTTGCTCTCCATCGCGACGCTTCTTCTGGTGTCTGTGTTTTTTTTCCGCGATTCGCATAATACTCATCGCTGGATCCGCTTTGGGAGTTTTTTCACGTTTCAGCCCTCTGAGATCGCCAAACCGGTTCTCATCCTGTTTCTCGCCTGGTTTCTCCATACCCGCCTCGACCAGATGCGGGATTGGCGAAACACACTTCTCAAGGCCGCGGTCATGCCGGTCTTGTTCATTCTGCTGGTGGTCAAACAGCCTGACCTGGGCACGGCGCTGGTGCTTGCCGGGGTCACCGCGATGATGTTGGTGCTGGCTGGAATGGAGTGGAAATACCTGACCCTTGCGGTCGCGGCGGCCCTACCGCCTTTGGCCGCCCTGTTGTTCTGGGTCTCCTGGCGGCGCCAGCGCATGCTGGTCTTTCTGCACCCCGATTCCGACCCGCAGGGAGCCGGATTTCACATCAACCAGTCCCTCATTGCCGTTGGCGCAGGCGGCCTCACCGGGCGCGGATTTATGGAGGGAATGCAAAAGCTCTTCTACCTCCCCGAGGCTTCCACGGACTTCATTTTCGCGAACATTGCGGAGGAACTCGGGTTCCTCGGCGCTATGGTAGTCGTTTTCCTGTTTGTCGTTTTCGCCATCCGCGGCCTGCGCGTCGCGTTCCGATCCGAGGATCCATTTGCCCGCCTCACTGCCTTCGGCATTACCACTGCTCTACTTCTGCAGGCCTTCTTTAACATCAGCGTGGTGCTCTCTTTGGTTCCCACCAAGGGAATTCCATTGCCCCTGATCTCCTCGGGCGGAACCTCGCTCTTTTTTACCCTCTGCAGCATCGGCATTCTGCTCAACATTTCGCGCAAGGTCGACTAGTCGCTCCCTTTGCGATGAGCCCGTTTCCGTCTTTACAAAATCTTTATGCCTTAAGGCTGGTTTGCTAAGATCACTTCAGCCCGGCTTGGATACCTTCCCCGGATTTGCCGCGATCTATTGCCGCTCGCCAATGCAAGGGCATTCGAATCAACATGCCTGAGGCTCACGCAAATCTGCCCCTTGAGAACACCGATTCGGGTGATCGAGTCTCCCGCTATGTGCCGGCTGTTCCATGGAAGAAAGGCGGAAATTTGGGGAATCTCCGGGTCCTAATTGCCGGCGGTGGCACCGGCGGCCACATCATTCCAGCACTGGCGGTAGCACGCGAGCTGGTTGAACGAGAGTCGGCTGAGATACTGTTTATCGGCACCCAGCGCGGGCTGGAGATCCGGCTCGTGCCGGAGGCCGGCTTCCAACTCCGCCTCATCGATGTGGGACAGCTCAAAAATGTCTCTCTCGCCACCCGCCTTCGTACTCTCATCGACCTTCCCCGCTCGATAGGCGCCTGCAAGCGCATTATCCGCGAGTTCCAGCCGGATGTGGTGTTTGGCGTTGGCGGGTACGCGTCCGGGCCGGCGATGGCTGCGGCGCTGCAATTGAAGTTGCCGACGATGGTGTTCGAGCCGAACGCCATGCCGGGACTGGCCAATCGGCTGGTGGGTAAGCGGGTGCAGGCCGCCGCCGTCAACTTTCCCTCCGCTGCTGCATATTTCCATAAAGCCGAGGTGACTGGGATTCCGGTCCGTCCCGAGTTCTTTTCACTTCCGTCGCCTTCTCCGGATCCACCTGCGCTACTGGTCTTTGGCGGATCGCAGGGGGCGCGTTTGTTCAACCGGTCGCTGCCGAAGATCGCTCGCGATCTGCTTTCCGCAGTTCCGGCCTTGACTATCCTTCACCAGAGCGGAGTGCGGCACTTGACATCTACTGAAGAAGCATACGCAGCCAGCGGGGCGGATGCCGGGCGGTGGGCGGTGAAACCGTTCTTCGACGACATGCCGGCCCGATTTGCCCGTGCCAACCTTGTCATGGCGCGCAGCGGCGCCTCAACGGTCGCTGAGCTGGCGGCCGCCGGAAAGCCGGCGCTCCTGGTTCCGTTCGCGGCCGCGGCCGACGATCATCAAAAGCGCAACGCTGAGGAAATGGTGAGTGCAGGCGCCGCCGTGATGCTCAACGAGTCGGATCTTGACACCCCCGGGCGCCTGCTGCAGACGCTTGTTCATCTCCTGCATTCGCCGCAGCAACTTGCCTCCATGTCTTCCGCGGCACGGACTCAGGCTCATCCGGAAGCCGCTGAGCATATCGCGCGCCGGCTGGTCGCGCTCGCAGGACGCAAATCCAATCTTTCGTCTCAGATAGTCAGCCTCTAACGGCGATTGCAAACACACTGAACGCACAAAAATGCCCGCCTGCCGAAGCAGACGGGCATTTTTGTAATGGATATTTCAGGCGGATTACCGATGTCCGCCGCCGCCGTGGCCACCGCCGCCACCATGGAAGCCGCCGCCGACTCCGCCGGCGCGGGCTCCGCCGAAGCCGCCGCCAACCCGTCCGCCTGCATAACCGCCGACTCGTCCGCCACCGGTATACCCTCCACGGAACCCGTATCCGGGCCGCGGGCCGCCGTATCCGCCGCGATAGCCGTATCCACCCCGCCATCCGTAGCCGCCATAACCCCATCCGCGACCCCAACCCCAGTGATACCAAGGACCTGCGCCAATGAAGATTCCGCCGGCAAACCAGTCTGGCCCGTAATATCCGTACGGTGCGCACGAATAGGGGTAGTAGGCGTAGTACCCGTACTCACAAACGGGCGGCCCGTAAGCAACCGGGGCGGCGACAACAGCCGGCCCAATGCCTACGCCAACCGCAACCTGGGCATCTGCCCTCATGGCGAACGGAACCACCAGAAGTGCAGCCAATAAAACAAGGCGTAAACTCCGCATAACCAACCTCCTCGTGCTGCCCTGTCCCGCTTCCCGGGACCGGTCTTCGAAGGGACTCTGCTTCAAGCCCGCCTCCAGTTCTTCAGCACCTGCCGGCTCTCGGGTTCTTCCCCTTCCGGCTTCCAATCATTAGAACAACCAATGACGGGAAAAGTTGCGGTGTTCGATTGAGAATGAGACTGTCTTCAATACTTCGGATCTCAAAACCAAGGGTAGCCCGAGACAACCAAATAAAACGGCCTCTCCTTGAGGAGAAGCCGTTTACCATGGGCAGGTTTTAAATAGCGTATCTACCTGCGGTCATGATCTCTGTACCCGTCGTGATTCTGGTAGCGATCGCGGTCCCAGCCGCGGTCCCGGTCCCAGCCCCGCCCGCGATAGTCGTCGTGGTCGCGGTAAACGCGGACATAATCATCGCGATCAAACCCGCGCCGTGCGCCGACAAAGTTCCAGCGTCCCGGAACCCAGTACCCACCGTCGTAGTAGCCTGCCGCCCACACATATCCCGGTCCGGGGCTCGGAGGAACGTAGGCAACCGGTCCGCTGCGCACGTAGACTCCAAATTGCGCGGCGTGGGCTGTGGTCGTTCCCAATCCCAAAGTTCCTGCCATGACTGCTGCGCCCAACATCCATTTGCCTAGGTTCTTCATAACTCCTCCGTCTTCGGCCCTCCGATTGCGATGGGCCCTTCCGGCTTCGCTCTGAGGCTTGGTTGCTGCTGCCTCAATGCCGCCGTTCATGTTTCTCTCAAACAACCGTTCTTCTCGATTGTTGCGCCCTCTTCGCAGAAATAAACTCGCGCAACTTTTCACAATTTCTGTGTCTATCCGCAGCTCAGTAACGCAGAGAAAGAGCGTGTGCGCAGGTTATTCTGAAGTTCCACTATGCCGCTCTTCGCGTCTCTTCTCCTCGTCGCCGCACTCATCTCACCCCAGAGCAACCCATCGCAACAGGAGCCCCTCATGCACCATGCGCATGGCACCTTCACCGTGGATGTTCACCCTCTTCAACCCGCACCGCCTGAAGGCCTGAGCCGCTATTCCATCGACAAGCAGATTCACGGCGACCTTGAGGCAACAACGAAGGGCGAAATGCTCAGCGGCGGCGATCCAAGGCAGGGCGCAGCGGGTTATGTCGCGATGGAGATGGTCACCGGCACCCTCAAAGACGAGCAGGGTGTCGGCAGGCAAGGCAGCTTTGCTTTGCAGCACAGCGCAACCATGGACAAGAGCGGGCCGAACATGACTGTGATTGTGGTTCCCGGCTCCGGAACAGGCGCGTTGAAGGGCATCGCCGGCACGTTCACGATTCAAATTGCGAAGGGCGAGCACTCCTACAAGTTCGACTACACGCTCCCCGACTGAGGCTTTGCGCCAGCCGGTCTCGCCCGCGCCGGCAAGCATGGTTGGCACCCGCAAATGTTAGAGTGAACCTTTACTCTCCATGTTTGCCACTTCGCAGCACGCGCACTTCATCGGCATCGGCGGGATCGGCATGAGCGGCATCGCCGAGATTCTGCTTAATCAGAATATGAAGGTGTCCGGTTCCGATCTGCGCCGCACGCCGGTCACGGAACGTCTCGCGCAGCTTGGGGCCATTGTGTACGAGGGCCACGAAGCCAGCCACGTCGCGGGCGCTACGGTTGTCGTCACCAGTTCCGCTGTGCATGCAGACAATCCCGAGGTGCTTGAGGCCGGGGCGCGCAAAATTCCTGTGATTCAACGCGCCGAGATGCTCGCCGAACTCATGCGGCTCAAATACGGAATCGCCATCGCCGGCATGCATGGCAAAACCACTACTACCTCCATGGTGGCCAGCGTCCTCAGCGCCGGCGGCCTCGATCCCACCGTGGTGGTTGGCGGCCGGGTCGACGCCATGGGTTCCAACGCTCGCCTCGGCACCACGCAATATCTTGTGGCCGAAGCAGACGAAAGCGACCGCTCTTTTCTCAAGCTCTCGCCCATCCTCGCCGTGGTTACCAACCTCGATCGCGAGCACATGGACTGCTACACCGACATGCAGGACGTCGAGCGCGCCTTCCTTGCGTTCATGGACAAGGTGCCCTTTTACGGTGCGGTCACAGCCTGCATCGACAACCCCCAGCTGGCTGCCATCCTGCCCAGGGCGCATCGCCGCGTCTTTACCTATGGCGTAGCGCAGGACGCCGATTACAGGCTCGAGCCTCTTCCCAGCGATCCGGGCAGCTTCTCCCGCTTTCAAGTGCGAACGGATGCTGCAACGCTCGGACCCTTCGCGCTGCATGTACCAGGCCGGCACAACGTGCTCAACGCAACCGCCGCTGTGGCCATCGCTCATCAGCTCGAAATCGCTCCCGAAAAAATCACGGAAGGGCTCAACAATTTCCGCGGAGTCGATCGCCGCTTTCACCATCGCGGCACGGCGCGCGGTATCGCCGTCGTCGACGACTACGGCCATCATCCTACTGAAATCCGCGCCACCCTGGCTGCAGCGCGCGAGTGCGGATATCGCCGTATCCACGTGATCTTCCAGCCGCATCGCTACACCCGCACGCGCGATCTGCTCGAGGAGTTTGCCGGCGCCTTTGTCGATTGCGACAACGCCTTCATCCTTCCCATTTATGCCGCCAGTGAGAATCCCATCCCCGGCATCACCGCGGAACTGCTGGCGGACCGCATCTCCGGCCCTCGGGTGCGCTACGTTCCCGACTTTTCCGCGGCCATCGCGGCTGTGCTCGAAGAAGCGAAGGAAGGCGACCTGATCCTCACCCTCGGCGCCGGCAGCGTGAGCCAGCTTGCTCCTCAAATCCTCGCTGCTCTCAACCCCTGACCGCTCGCGCCGAACCTCTGCGCAAACGTTTTACCTGAAGCCGTTGGCGCTGGTATGATGCCTCCGGCGCGGATTCCATCGCGCCGCAAGGAGCCTGGTCATGGTGGTGCGTTCGCGCAGAAGCTTCCTTCAATCCGCTTCGGCAACAGCAGCGGTACTCGCCCTTCCCGCCCGTCGCGCCTGGGCCGATACGGCCTCTGCTCCGGTTCGCATCTGGAGTACCTTCCGCGATCGCCGCCACGTCCCCTCATCTCCCCTGGTATGGAAAGCCGTCCCACAGGTTAGCGCGGATGCCATCGTCCTCGATCCGAGTGTCACGCGTCAGGAGATTCTTGGCTTCGGCGCTGCGATGACCGATGCTTCGTGTTACGTGCTCAGTCAACTCAACGACGCCGAACGCCAGTCTGTTTTGCACGACATTTTTGATCCCTCCGAGATGGCGATGAACGTCTGTCGCACCTGCATCGGCGCCAGCGATTACTCGCGCGACGTTTACAGCTTCGACGAAAGCGACGCGCCCGACCCTGAACTCAAGAAATTCTCCATCGATCACGACAAGGCCTACATCCTGCCCGTGCTCCGCGAGTCGCGCAAGCACAATCCCGATTTGTTTCTCTTCTCCTCGCCATGGAGCCCGCCAGGATGGATGAAGCCGAACAAATCCATGATCGGCGGCGCCATGCGCAAGACCAGCTTCGATCCCTACGCGCGCTACTTCCTCAAATTCCTCGAGGCTTACAAGGCCGAAGGCGTCTCGATCGAGGCCGTCACGGTGCAAAATGAGACCGATGCGGAGCAGGAAGGCAACATGCCCGCGTGCCTGTGGGCGCAGGAGCAGGAGATGCAGTTCGTCGCTCAACACCTTGGCCCCGCGCTGCGCAAATCGGGCCTTGGAACGAAGGTGTGGATCCTCGATCACAACTACAGCCTGTGGGGCCGGGCCATCGATGAACTCAGCGATCCATCGGCTTATGAGTACATCGACGGCATCGCCTGGCATGGTTATGTTGGCGAACCATCGGCAATGACCCGCGTTCACGATGCGTTTCCCGCCAAGTCCTGTTACTGGACCGAGGGCGGTCCCGACGTTTCCCAGCCCGACTACCAGACCGACTTCACCAAGTGGGCCGACACGTTCAACGGCATCCTCAACAACTGGGCCCGCTCCATCACATCGTGGAACCTGGCGCTCGACGAAAAGGGCAAGCCGAACATCGGCCCATTCTCATGCGGCGGCGTCATCACCATCGAAAACAGTAGTCACAAAGTAACGCGAAGCGGCCAGTACTGGGCTTTCGCGCACTTCTCGCGCCACGTCAGGCGCGGAGCAAAGGTCATAGCCAGCAACGGCCTTTCCCCGGACCCGGCTCACGCGTCCGTAACCCACTGCGCATTCCTCAATCCAGACGGATCGCATGTTCTGGTCCTTGCAAACCGGGGGACAGAGCAGCGCGTTCAAATCGTTCTCGGCACGTCCGCAATCGATCTCGATCTGCCGTCCGATTCCGTGCATACGCTCGAGTGGTAGACGCGACAGAACCTTGGACACGATCAACTGCGCGGCGAAGCCAGCGGCAGCGTCTCGCCGGGCACGCGTGACGGCGAAAACGAGTTGAAGAACCGGATCACATCCTGTTCGCGACGCGCGCTCGGGGCAGGGAAAAGCGCCATCAGCGTATAAAGCCGCTCGCCCGTGTAGATCAGCCGCGCGTTCAGCACGCCGCCTCCCGCATTGTGCGCGGCCACGTCGCGAGCTGGATATCCCGAGGCCGTCGCCCGCGATTCGTGATCGAGAAAGGTCTGCGTCCGGGACAGCATGCCATCCCGCGCCGCATCGAGTGTCCTGTCCGGCGCACGACTGTTCACGCGGGCAACCGGCGGATTGTCCTCCCACGTCACCGCAAACGTCGTATCCGCGTCAGGATTCGCGAAAATCATCTTCACCGGCTCGGTGCTCCCCGCTTCGTTATACGCGGGTACCTGAAGATCTTTCGGGTCGGCCGGCATCTCCACGTTGAATCCGGCGTCCGGCCGCTGCGACATTTTCCAGCTCATTCGCGCCGGCCGCGGTGCAGATCCACCCAGGCCCGACGTCCCGCCAACCCCGTCGACCGACTCTACCCTGCGATTAAATCCGAAGCCCCCGTAGACATAAAAATAGGCTCCCGCCGCCAAAACGACCGTTGCAATCACTAGAAAATGCCAGCGTTTCATTGATATAAGCTTGCCAACTCCTTTGTTTTTCTGCAACTTAAATCTGGCGAAATGTTTGCTCGCATGCAAAAAATACTTTACGAATTCCTCCACAACTTTGAGCAACCATTTGCGGTGGGGTGGCGTCGAATACTGTAACAAGCAGAGGCTTCCTCGATTTAAGGCCTTCCAAACGGTAGGTGTTCCATCCTCTTTGAAGGTCCCGGTTACTTGGGACCCCTTCTCCAATACCCTCCAGGACCCCCTCCAAATATGCCTCTCAAGCGGGCCTGCCGGAAGGCAGGCCCAAATGCTTTCTTTTCCCTGTTTCCCCTCGCGATAA
Organism: uncultured Acidobacteriota bacterium; assembly: GCA_963744185.1. Taxonomy (GTDB): domain Bacteria; phylum Acidobacteriota; class Terriglobia; order Terriglobales; family Acidobacteriaceae; genus Telmatobacter. Next base: position 591,936 of record CAVUSR010000012.1, read on the forward strand.
TCCTTCCCGTATTTCCCTCCCGGCTAAACTGGAAAAGATGGCTTCATCCCTTCGTTTCGACGGCATCCCGTTTCAACAGAGTTCCCCTGACGATCTCCGCCCCGCTCCCGCGCAACCCATAATCGCATCGAACGGCGTTCATTTCGTCACCGTCCCCGGTTGGGAGCGGTTCCCCTGGCTCTGGCACGGCTTCAGCTGCCGTCAGAGCGGTTTCACGCGAACCTACGCATCTGAAGGCGCCACGGGCGAGCTGAATCTGGGCTTTACGGCTGAGGATGAGCGCGAGCATGTCGTTCGCAACCGCCGTCTCCTCACTGAAGCGGTCACGGGCGATCCCGCCACCCCCCTCATTACGTTGCGCCAGATTCACTCCGGCTTGCTTGTCATTCCAGAGCCGCACTCCGCCGTTCAGCCTCCTCCGCCAGCGCGCAAAGGAGACGGCATCCTGACCCATGAGCCCGGAATTCTGCTGGGAGTTCAGACCGCCGACTGTGTTCCCGTCCTTGTTGCCGACCCCGTACGCAAAGTCGTCGCTGCCTTCCATGCCGGCTGGCGCGGAACCGTGAAACGCATCGTCGAAAACGGTATCGGACGGATGCAACTCGAGTTTGGGTCGCGCCCTCAAGACCTTGTCGCCGCGATCGGTCCCGCGATCGGTCCCTGCTGCTACTCCGTAGGGGAAGAGGTGCTCTCCGAATTCCAATCCCAGTTCTCTTACGCGGACGATCTGTTCCATCGAGTCGGCGGGAACCTGCACGTTGATCTGCTGCACGCCAACCGCGGCCAACTCCTCGCCGCGGGTCTCAATCCGGAATCGATCCATTTTGCCGGCGGATGCACTGCCTGCCAGCCGCAGATGTTCTTCTCCCACCGCGCGTCGCGTGGCAGGACGGGCCGCATGCTGAGCGTGATCGGCATCCGTCCAGAGTGAAATCATCGGAAAAGCAAAACCGCGGTGCCGGCCAGCTCCGCGGTTTGTGCAAAGCGGTAGGTTGTCCTGAAAGCCTCTAAAAGGCCGGACCGTTCCGGGGAATGGAACGGGCCGACACCTACGAAACCTTCGCTTCTTCCGGGTTTACCAGGTCGCGAAGCTCCTTCGAAGGCTTGAAGTAAGGCACGCGCTTCGCCGGAACCTCCACTCGCTCCCCCGTCTTGGGATTCCGCCCGATACGCGGATTCCGCTGCCGTATACGGAACGAACCGAAGCCCCGAATCTCAATCTTGTCGCCGCCCTGCAACGCGCCAATTACCGACTCGAAGATGGTTTCCACGATGACCTCGCCGTCGCGGCGCGTCAGGTCGCCCAGGCGGGTCACTTTTTCCACCAGGTCTGCCTTCGTCATTTCCTCTCGACCTCCGCTCCCAGCATACCCAAAAACCCTCGCATTGGGAGAAAAAGAAGCTCTCCCTCGTCTATTTGGGCTTTTCCCATCAGTGATTTGCCGGAATTTCTCCCCCCAATCCCCAATTTCAATCCGTTGTCCCTCGCACCCGTTTATCATGTCCAGAGTCTTCCCGCATCCGTTGAACATCAACAGTACGACCGGCCGAAAGGGCCTTCACGTGACGGAGTACCCAAAATACAGCATCGTTATCCCGGCTTATAACGAACGAGCGCGCATCCTCGCCACGCTCAAGTCGGTCGTGGAGACCGTGCGCGCCCACCATTGGTCCGCTGAAGTGATCGTCGTCAACGACGGATCCACTGACGAAACCGCCCAATTGGTGAGGGACTTCGCGCTCTCCGCCCCTGAAGTCAAGCTCATGGAAAATCCCCGCAACTGCGGCAAGGGTTACAGCGTCCGTTCCGGCCTCCTCCACGCACTGGGAGACATCGTCATGTTCACCGACGCCGATCTGTCGGCTCCCATCGACGAAGCCGAACGCCTCATCCAGGCCATTTCCGAAGGCGCCGACATCGCCATCGGATCGCGCTGGCTCGCCACAAGTCGCCAAACCCACCGGCAACCGCTTTATCGCCAGATCTTTGGCCGCGTTTTCAACGCCCTCACCCGGGCCGTCATGCGTCTTCCCTTTGCCGATACGCAATGCGGATTCAAAGCCTTCACCCGTTCCGCCGCCCAGACTATCTTTCAGTTGCAAACCATCGAGCGCTGGGGCTTCGACCCGGAGATCCTCTTTATAGCCCGCAAGCGCGGCTACCGCATCCGCGAGGTCCCCGTCAGCTGGGCCCACGACGCCCGCTCCCGCATCAGCTACCTCCGCGACGGCCTGCAGATGCTCAAAGAACTTGCCATCGTCCGCTGGAACGCCCTCATCGGCCGCTACGGAAAGCAGATCACACAGATCCAGCGCGTAGGCTGAAGCAAGTAAGCAGCCGGTAGCTTGTAGCCGGTAGCTGAAAGCTGAGGGCAGGCTACCGGCTACAAGCTGTCTTATGCGTCTTCCTTCCCCGCGTCTCCGTCCCTCATCACAGCGGCAGAAGTTAGAGTTTGCCCGCACCAGAATCCGCGCTTCGGAGGCGCGCCCCATGTTGAAAAACCTGTCCAGAAAACTGGCTCTTGCCCTTTTGTTCGTCACCCTCGGCGCTGTCACATGCCTGGCCGCGGACGTCACCGGCAAATGGACCGCCAGCGTGGAAACCCCGCGCGGCACCCAGAACATCACCTTCGACTTCCACGCCGACGGCGCCACCCTCACCGGCAAAATCACCACCCAGCGCGGCGACAGCGACATCTCGGAAGGCAAGATCGACGGCGACAATCTCTCCTTCACCCAGACCGTGAACTTCAATGGCAACGACATGAAGATCAACTACACCGGCAAGGTCGACGGAGACTCCATCAAGTTCACCCGCACGGTTGGCGATCGGCCCGCAGTCGAATTCACCGCCACCCGTGCCAAGTAGCCGCAGTAGCTCCGCTTTCGACTTAGGGTAAGCTGGGGTTCGATGCGACCTTGGGCAATTCTCGCGTTCATCCTGCTTTGCGCCGGCTCCGTCGGTCTCTCCGCGCAATCCGCCGTGCCGGCGCTCGACGTCAGTCACATCCACGGCCCCCGAGACCTCGATTCCCCATGGCTTGTTCAAGCCGGCGACGACCCCGCCTGGGCGAGCCCTGCCTTCGACGATTCGCACTGGACACACTTCGATCCCTATAGCCCCATCAACGCCATCTACGGCAATCAGCGTCCCAACATCATCTGGTATCGCCTTCGCGTCACCGTCGATCCCGCTCAAAAAGATCTCGCCCTTAATGAGTGGCAGATCGCGCGTGCCTTCGAGGTCTATGTCAACGGGGAGCGCCTCATCGCCTCCGGGCAGATCCAGCCGTTCAAACCCTACACCTCTGCTGCACGCATCGTGGCTCGTGTCCCAGACCGCATGGTCGCCACCGGATCCCTCGTCATCGCCATCCGGGTCTACATTTCTCCCCCCGAATGGGGAAACGGTCAGAACGCCGGCTACTACGCCAACAACCTCGTCATCGGCCAGTACGACACCCTCGTCCACGAAAACTGGCTCAGCATCATCGGAGGGAATTGCCTCAACTGGACCGACCACCTTCTGCTTATCTGTCTGGGCATCGTCGCTCTCGTCCTCTTTGCCGCCCAGCGCACTCAAACTCAATATCTCTGGATCGCCGCCATCGGGGCGATCACGCTCGCTGAGTCTCCCGAGCCCTTCCTCGTCGTCTTCCGCAACATTCCTTCCTACTGGGAAATCATTAACGACCTGCCCCGCTTCGCGTCGCCTTACCTCTGGGCCGGTCTCTATTTCTCCTTCGTCCATCAGCGCATCGGCGTGCGCTGGCGCATCTTTCTCGTCATTGCCGGCATTGGAAACGGCATCAATGGCGTGCAGTCCCTCATCTTCGCCCACACCCTGCCTCTCCAGTTCCTCGTCAATCTCCCCTACATCTTCCTGCTCTCCGTCATCGTGCCCATCGTGCTCGCCATCCACTGGCGCCGCGGCAATCGTGAAGCCGGCATCATACTGATTCCCACCGTTCTCTTCAGCCTCTACATCTACGCCGACATGGCTCTCGCCGTTCTCTTCGAGGTTCCCGGCTGGAAGCAGTTCGCCATCCGCGGCTTCAACCTCATCGACAACTATCCGGCCGGCCCAATCCACCTCTCTCTCAACTCCGGGTCGGGGATTCTGTGCACCCTGGCCCTGGCCATCATCATCCTGCTGCGCTCCACCACCATGAGCCGACGCCAGGCCCAGCTCGAGTCGGAATTCGAAGCCGCCCAGCAGGTGCAGCAGGTCCTTGTGCCGGAACAGATCAGCGATGTCCCCGGCTTCTCCGTCCAATCCGTCTACCTCCCCGCGCAACAGGTCGGCGGCGACTTCTTCCAGATCATTCCCGATGGCAGCGGCGGCCTCTTAGTCGTGGTCGGCGACGTCGCCGGAAAGGGTCTGCCCGCCGCCATGCTGGTCTCCGTCCTGGTCGGCGCCATCCGCGCCACCGCCGAGTTCACACAAGATCCCGCCCAACTCCTGGCCAACCTCAACGATCGACTCGTTGGTCGCGCCGGCGGCGGCTTTTCCACCGCCCTTGTCGCCCACATTGCCGACGACGGCTGGGTCACCATTGCCAACGCCGGCCACCTCTCGCCCTATCTCGATGGAAAGGAAGTCGAACTCCCCGGCGCCCTGCCTCTCGGCGTAGCCGCCGGAGTGGCTTACGAGCTCACCGAGTTCGTTCTCGACGCCGGCAGCCGCCTGACCTTCTATTCCGATGGAGTGGTGGAGGCGCAAGACAGCAAGGGACAATTGCTGGGGTTTGAGCGCAGCCGCGAGCTGTCAATGCAGTCCGCCACGGAAATCGCCGCCGCCGCCCGCAACTTCGGCCAGCAGGATGACATCACGGTTCTCACCATCGACCGCACTGCCGTACCGGCCATCATCGCGTGATCAACCCCACGAGCGCCCCGGTCACCCCCCAAAAAGTTGTTTCCTGAGATGGGAAGAGTGCGGTCCACCAGGAACCAAATTCCTAATAGAGCAGATACTTCGTGCGCACCGCTTCGAATCGTTCCAGTCCCTCGCGCCAATCCTCCGCAATCCGCCGCGGATCCTCTCCCCCCTTCAACGCATCCAGACTGGCCTTATGCAACATCTGCGTATCCACGCCATCGATCTTGTATTGGTCCGGATACAAAGCTTGTAGCGCCGCCGCAATCTCCAATCCCAACTCCGGCCCATCCAGCGCATCGCGATCCGTCACCACCAGGTTCACGCCGCCGCAATCCTCGTGCGCATACACCGCGCTCGCCGGCGTAAAGTGCACAGGCACAAACCGCACCCCGCCGATCTCCCGCCCGTTCAGATACCGCGCCAGCACCATCGCGTTCACCCATGGCGCACCCACCACCTCAAACGGCGTATCCGTCCCGCGCCCCACCGACACATTCGACGCTTCAATCATCCCGATGCCCGGATAGAGGGTCGCTTCCTCCAGCCCGCGCATATTCGGGGAAGGGTTGATCCACGCCTCACCGGTCGAATCGAACCAGTCGCCGCGCATCCATCCCTCCATCGGCACTACCGTCAGCTTCGCCCCGATACCGCGTTCCGTGTTGAACATCCGTGCCAGCTCGCCCATGGTCATGCCATGCCGCACCGGCGTCTGCCAGTAACCCACAAACGTCTCGCGTCCCGCATCCGCGACCGGCCCCTGCACAAACGCCCCGTTGACCGGATCAGGCCGATCCAGCACCAGCATCTCTTTGCCTGCCTTGCCTGCAGCCTCCAGAAAATACCCCAGCGTGCTCTCGTAGGTGTAGAACCGTACCCCCACATCCGCAATGTCGAACACCAGCACATCCAGCCCCGCCACCACCGCCGCATCGGGCCGCCGCTTCGCATCGCTGCTGCCATACACGCTGTACACCGGCACGCCCGTCGCCGCGTCGCGCGCATTCGCAACCTCGCTCGTGTCCAGGTCGCCGCCAATCCCATGCTCCGGGCTGAAGATCGCCGCCAGCTGCACGCCCGCCGCATGCGCCAGCACATCCACCGTCCGGCGTCCCTTCGTATCCAGGCCGGTCTGATTCGTAATCAGCCCCACCTTCACCGGTTTTTCCGCATCGGGATGAAGCTCGCGAAAATCGTGGCTCTCCAGCACGTCGATGCCGGCCTTCACCTCGCCATTGCGATGCTCCAATCGCCGCGCCGTCATTTGCGCTTCGTTGTACCCGGTAATGCGTGCCAGCCTCAGCTTCGCTCGTTCGCGCACGGTGAGCTTCAGCCCCTGCGTCACCGCCGTCGCCACCCGCGCACGCAGCGACACCACCGACTTCCCCCCGCGCGGATGAACCGCATTCGTCAGCAGAATCACGTAGCTGTCCGTCACCGGATCGATCCACAACGACGTGCCCGTAAATCCTGTGTGCCCAAACGACCCCACCGGCAGCAGCTCCCCGCGATTGCTCGCATAGGGCGAATCAATATCCCACCCCAGCCCGCGCTCGCTCGCCGCATTCGCAGGCTGCTGGGGCGTCGTCATCTTTTCAATCGTGGCCCGGCTCAATACTCTCTCGCCGGTCAGCAACTGCTGCGCAAAGCGCGCCAGGTCGTCGGCAGTTGAAAACAACCCCGCGTGTCCCGCCACCCCGCCCATGCGCCGCGCCGCCGGATCGTGTACCTCCCCGCGCAGCATCCGTCCCGCATCGTCATACTGCGTCGGCGCAATCCGCGGCTGCCACTCCGCCGGAGGCAGAAACCGCGTATGCCGCATTCCCAGCGGCGTGAACACGCTGCGCTCCACATATTCGTTCAGCGGCATCCCCGCCACGCGCTCCACCAGAAATCCAAGCACCTCAAAGTTGATGTCGCTGTACTCGAACCGGCTCCCCGGCGGATGAACCGGCTTCTGCTCCATCGCCTCCTTGAATGCGCCATCGTGCCCGCTCCACGGCGCGCGCAGATCCAGATCCGGCGCTAGACCCGAGTAGTGCGTCAGCAACTCGCGCACCGTGATGTCCTGCTTCCCGTTCTGCGCGAATTCGGGAAGGTACACCGCCACAGGATCGTTCAGCCGCACACGCCCGTCCTGAAACAGCTTCATCACCGCCGTCGTCGTCGCCACGCACTTGGTCAGCGACGCCAGGTCGAAGATCGTATCCGCGGTCATCGGCTCGCGCGCCGGCTCCAGCGACCGCCATCCGAACGCCTTGCGATACACGATCCGCCCGTTGTGCCCCACCAGCAACACCGCACCAGGAATCATCTGGTCCGCCACGGCCTTCTCCACCAGCGGATCAAGAACATCGTGAAGCCGGGCACTCTCTCCTTGTTGGATGCGGGCGTGATCGCCCGCCTTCGCCCGCGCCGGAGCCGGCGCCAGCCCCAGCATCAGCCCCAGCGAGCCAACCATCACCGAGCCACGCAATCCCCGCATCAGCCCCACAGCACCTCTCGTGAAAACCTAACAGATTCAACACACCTAACTCTCCGTGCCGTTGCATGCACGCACCCCGGCAAGCGAGAATCCAATGCGAAATACAAACTCGTCCTCGGGGTGTTTGTGAGCGCACAAAGTCATAGCGTCCGGTCCTGTCTTCCTTCTGCATTCGTCTTCTATTGCCCACCCATTTTGCTGGCCCTTCTGGTCATCGCACTCGCGGCACTCGCGCCGGCCCAGGAAGCTTCGCCCAGGCTCCGGCTCATGCCGCTTCCAAGTTCTCTCCAACCCGGCCAGGGATCGCTCCCGCTGAACGCCCACTTTCACGCCGGCTTCTCCGGCACCCACGACGCACGCCTCGACGCCGCTCTCGATCGCTTTCTGTGGCGGCTCGATCGCCAGTGCGGCGACATCCGCCGCATGCAGGCAACCGCTGCTTCCACTGACCCGCTGCTGCTCACTCTGCAGGTAGCGGGCCCCGGCGCCGCCATCCAGGGAGTCGAGGAGGACGAGAGCTACAAACTCGCCGTCACCACTTCACAGGCCACGCTCACAGCCGCTACCGACGTCGGCGCCATGCACGGCCTCGAGACGCTCCTGCAACTCGTCACTCTCGAGACCGGCGCCTGCCACGTTCCCGCCGTCACCATCGAGGACACCCCTCGCTTCCCCTGGCGCGGCCTTGAGCTCGACGTCGTCCGTCACTTCGAGCCCGTCGACGAAATCCTGCGCACCCTCGACGGCATGGCCATCGGCAAGCTCAACGTCTTCCACTGGCACCTCAGCGACGACCAGGGCTTCCGCGCCGAAAGCAGGAAATTTCCCAAACTCACTGAAGTAGCTTCCAGCGGCCTCTTCTACACCCAGGAGCAGATGCGCGAAGTTGTCGCTTACGCTCGCGCGCGCGGCATCCGCGTGGTCCCGGAGTTCGACATGCCCGGCCACAGTTCCTCCACCGCCCTCGCCTACCCTGAGTTCGGATCGGGCGAAGATATCAAGGAACTCTCCCTCGTCTACAACGCCCCGCACGCCGAACTCGACCCCAGCAATGAGAAGACTTACAAGTTCATCGACGCCTTCGTCGGCGAAATGTCGGAAATTTTCCCCGACGCATGGTTCCACATCGGCGGCGACGAGACCGAGGGCAAGGCCTGGCTCGCCAATCCCAGGATCAAGGCGTTCATGGACAAGAAGGGTTTCAAGACGCCTGCCTGACCTCCAGGCCTACTTCAACCAGCGCCTCCTGCCCATCCTCACCAAGCACGGCAAAAAGATGGTGGGTTGGGACGAGATCCTCAACCCCGCGCTGCCCAAAGACATCATGATCCAGAGCTGGCGCGGCGTCGAGTCGCTCTCGCAGGGCGCCGTCCAGGGCTACACCGGCATCCTCTCCGCGCCCTATTACCTCGATGGGCAGAAGACCTCGGAGCAGATGTTCCTCGACGATCCCATTCCCGCGGACACCAAGCTCACCATGGAGCAGCAAAAGCTCATCCTCGGCGGCGAAGTCTGCATGTGGGCCGAACAAATCGATCCGGAAACCATCGACTCGCGCGTGTGGCCCCGCACCCTTGCCGTCGCGGAGCGCTTCTGGTCGCCGCAATCCGATCGCGATGTCGCGGACATGTACCGCCGCCTGCGCCTTGCCTCGCTCGAGTTGGAAGACGTCGGTCTCAACCACCTCTCCGGCCCCGCGAAGCTGCGGCGCAACCTCGCGGGCAGTGCCAATCCCGAGGCGCTTACCGTGTTTGCGGCCGTCCTTGAGCCGGTCAGCTTCGGCGACCGCGAAGACAACCAGCACACTGACGCCTACACGGCCCTCGATCGCTTGGTGGACGCCGTCGTTGCCGACCCTCCTGCCCGCCAGGAGATCGCGCGCGAAGTGGATGCCTCGTCAGCTACATCGGCCGGCTCCGGCGCCGCTGCAATGCATCTCCGCGCGCGCTTCGAATCATGGCAGCATGCGGCGCCGCTGATGGAAGCTTGGGCCGTCCGCTCCGGCCGCCTCTCCGACGTGGGAGAACGCGCGCACCAACTCGCCGCGCTCGCTCAGTCAGGCCTCGAAGCTCTCGCCTTCCTCGACATGCACACCGTTCCGCCGGCAGGTTGGGTCGACGGACAGAAGGCTGTCATAGCCGACGCGCAAAAGCCCTCCGCCTTCGTCCGCTTCGTCTTCTTGCCATCCCTTCAGAAGCTTGTCGAGACCGCAGCGTCCCAGTCCGGGGCCTCGCCCACTCACTAGTGCTTTGACCGATTAGTTTTGTGACCGCTCCGTACCCATCCTTGCGATTTTTTCCTGTCGCAAGGGTGGGGTACCACCGAACCCCAAAGGATGAAGTCGTGTCGTCAAGCTAGTTGAGATATGCTATGTTGCGTCGCGCAAAGTCACTTTTGCAGGACTATCAACATTTCAAACGACATCGACATAATCTTTCCGGCCGCGCATCGAAGTCGATCCCAATTGAGTTCAACTCGTCGATCTTCTCCCCGATAACCGCCCTTCTTGCTTTACTTTGAGATTCCGCACTTCCCACTTATCTCCAATCCTTCATACTTCGGGGCCATTCGTCATTTGTATGTGGTAAGATTCGAAACTTACCGGATCTGGAGAGACCGGAGATGCGCTAAATCAAGCGAAAAATAGGACTCGGCTGTTTGCTCTCCCATACCTAACGCAAGATTCTGGGAAACACCTTCCTCCACATTACAAAGAATTCATCGCGCGACCTCTCCCGATTCGGCATCTCAACAATCTCGGGGGCCTCCTCCATGTCTCATCCCAGAACCTTTCCCTTTCTGTGTCTTGTGCTGTCGCTGTGTGTAGTACCTGCGTTTGCCACTGTAACGGTCAGCAGTCCGGCCAATGGCGCACAAGTTACCTCACCCGTAAATTACGTCGCCTCCAGCTCCAGCACCTGCGCAAAGGGTGTTGCCTCCATGGGCATTTACATCAATAACAAGCTGACCTACGTCACCTACACCACAACCTTGAACACCAGCCTCCCCTTTAGCCCCGGAAGTTACAACACGGTAGTGGAAGAATGGGATAATTGCGGCGGCGCTACTTATACGCCCATCGCCATCACGGTTGTAGCGGGTCAAGCCGGTGTTACCGTTACCTCCCCTACCGCCAACAGCACCGTCACTTCGCCCGTCACCTACACGGCGACCGCCAGCTCAACATGCGCCAAGGGCGTTGCTTCCATGGGTGTCTACGTCAACAACAAGTTGACTTACGTAACCTATACGGCAAGTTTGAACACCAGCCTGGCGTTCACTCCCGGCAGTTACAACACGGTGGTAGAAGAGTGGGATAACTGCGGCGGCGCTGCTTATAAGAGCATCCCCATCACTGTTTCTTCTGCCCAGACCGGTGTCACGGTCACCTCGCCCGCACCCAATAGCACCGTCACTTCGCCGGTCACCTACACCGCCACAGCTTCCACTGCCACCTGTGCCGCCGGCGTTGCTGCCATGGGCGTCTACGTAAACAATCAGCTGGTCTACAGCAACAACGGCGCCAGCCTGAACACAAAGATCAGTATGGCTGCGGGTGCCGAACACACCGTGGTCGAAGAATGGGATAAGTGCGGAGGCGCCGCCTTCACCACCGTCAACCTCACCGTCTCGTCCGGAACCACAGCCGGTGTGAATATCCCCACCTGGCATGTCGATAACCTGCGCAGCGGACTCAACTCCCACGAAACCACGCTCACTCCCACAAACGTGAGCGCTCAAACCTTTGGCAAGCGGTTCACCTACCTCCTCGACGGATATTCCTATGCCGAGCCATTGCTGATGTCGAACATCACCATTGGCGGCGCGGCGCACAACGTTCTCTACGTTGCCACCGAGAACGATTCGGTGTACGCATTCGACGGCGACAACTACGGCACCGGCGCTCCGCTCTGGAAGACTTCTCTTCTGAAGACCGGCGAAACTCCCATGTCTACGTACATCAAGCCGGTCCAGGGCGTCACCTCAACGCCGGTCATCGATCCATCCACCAACACCATCTACGTCGTCTCCGCGCAGCAATCCTCCAGCGGATCCACCTTCCGGCTGAATGCGCTCGACATCACTACCGGCGCGCACAAGTTCGGCAGCCCCGTCACCATCAACGCATCCGTCCCGGCCACCAATTCGGATTCCGTCAACGGCGTGCAAACCCTCAACACCTCGTGCATCCAGCGCGCCGCCCTGCTGCTGGCCAACAACTCCATCTACATCGGTTTCGGCAGTTGTCACAGCGGATGGCTGCTCGCCTACAGCGCATCCACGCTCGCCCAAACTGGAGTCTTCAACGCCAGTCCGAACCTCAACGGCGAAGGGGCCTACGCCAGCGCCGGCGGTGTGTGGATGGGCGGAGGCGGTCCCGTCGCCGACAGCGCCGGCAACGTCTACATCACCACCGGAAACGGGCCGTTTGACGAATCCACGGCGTGGAGCGATTCCATCCTCAAATTCAGCCCAACCCTCAAACTCGAGGACTTCTTCACACCCCAGGACTATCAATACATGGATTGCGCCGACGCCGACCTGGCTGCGGGCGGATTGATGATGATCCCCGGCACCACCGAAATGATCGCCGCCGGCAAGACCGGAAAACTCTTCCTTGTTAACAGCAACGGCATGGGTGGAGAAAAAGCCAACGATGCCGGTGCCACGCAGACCCTGTACTTCGAATCCGATTTGACCGCCCCGTACCCCACCAGTTGCACCGACAGCCTTGGGACGCACACAACCGACATCAACTCCTACGAGATCTTCGGCACCTCCGCTTACTTCAACGGGTCCGTCTATCTCGGCATCACACCCACTGCCAACGTACCCGCGGGTATCCGCGAGTTCAAGTATGCGGGCGGCGTGTTGTCCTACGGCACCTACACCTCCCCGAGCGTGCAGCAGAACACCCGCGGGACCACCCCGTTCCTCTCGGCGAACGGAACCAGCAACGGAATTCTGTGGATGATCGACCAGGGACTGCCGCTGCAGAACACCGGAACGGGCGGCACCACCAATGCCACTCTCCGCGCCTACGACGCCACCGACCTGGCAACCGAACTCTACAACAGCAGCACCAACTCCGCGGACGTGCCCGGCTACGGGATCAAGTTCAGCTCTCCGGTAGTTGGAAACGGCAAGGTCTACATCTCTACCGGCCACAACCTCACCACCGCGACCAATCCGCAAGGGGAGATTGATGTTTACGGGTTGAATTAGACCGGTCCTTAACCTCGTATCACTCCAACACCGGACGATTGCCTCTGGCAGTCGTCCGGTTTCTTTTGCTCCATTAGTGGTGAAAAAGGCACTTTCGCCGCGAAATAAAAAAACGGTCAACTTGATTGGTTTCATTCGATTGCACCCCGAAAAGGGGGGAATTTGTGCTGACCGTGATTTAAGACACAAGTGATCAGTGAACAGTGGTCAGTGATCAGCAAAGGCAGTGCCAACTCGAGTTTGTGCGGTGCTTTCATCTTGCTCCTGACCTGCTCGTGAAATGAAAAAAGCCCGCTCGCTGGCGGGCTTTGGTTCGACTATTTCAAGTATGGCAGGTTCGAATAATTAATACCTAATTTTTGAAAAATAATTTTACGCATGGAATGAACGGTTTAGGCCGTTTTTCCACAGGGTGGGGGCTTGACATCATCCTGGGAGAGAAGTTTTCCACAGGTTTGACGATGGAAGCCAGGGCGGACCGCGCCTCCTGCGGATTAGCGGGGGGGCGTTGACGCGGGTGCAGACAGGGCGCCGCCCTCTGAAGGACTCAACTTCTCGGTCTGGACCGGGGGACGCCAGGCGGATTCGCCAACAATCCTGAGATAGTCAGAAACAACCGTCATGTTCTTTGGCATCTCACCGCCATGGCGCCGCTGAAATGCGGTGACGTACTCCTTCAGCTCATTTGCGATCCGCTGTCTGTATTCCGGATTTTCCTGCTGGATAAGTTCGACTGCCAATTCCAGATGAAGACCAGGAATGTCGCCACGCGCCGCATCGAGCCTGAGAGCAGTCTGGAGATCGGCCAAGGCCTCTGTCCTGTCCTGCGGCCCCTTAGCTGTCAGAGAAAGGACGCGACTGAGGTAGTAGAATGCGACGGGGTCGCTGGAGTCCAACAAGATCGCGTCTTTCAGATTCGTACGCGCTTCGACCAGCAGGTCATATTGGATGGCAATAATCGCATTATCTCGCTTGGCTGCAGCAGAGAGAAGTTCGAAGGGTCCGCGAGCGGAACCAGCGAGGCCGAACAAGTCGGAGTGCAGATTGATCTGCTCGCGCAGAGGTCCATTTATCAGTTCAGCCACATGTTCTGAGCGGTGCTTAAGTTGCTCCAAGTCGGCTCGAGAGCTCAAGGTATCCTGGGAGTCGCCATCGGCAATACCATGCAGCCTGACGAATAGGGATGGGACTTGCCGCGGGTCAAAGTTTCGATTGAGCATGTAGCGGAAAGCCAACGTGTCCGCATCGACCTCTTCCGTCGTGGTCCAGTCGGGCTCGATAGGATAGGGGTCAAAAAAGCTTCGCCCGATCGCATCCCCAACCGCGAAGTTCGTAGAAGCGCTCAACAATCCGCCTTCTACGTTCCCTGCCAGCGCTCCCTTAAGACCATTCGCAGAGCCGGTGCCCAATCCGGGGGTAGCAGCCGTGAGGGCAGAGGTGAATATAGCTCTCTTCCTCTCAAAGGATTCCTGCTTCTCCTTATTCAACTCCAATAAAATCATCCCGGACCTTACGCGGTCATACTCGTGATGTAGCTCGACGTGAGCAATCTCATGCGCCAGCATAAAAGCCAGTTGAGTCTCGTTTGACAGCATCGAGACAAGTCCAGTCGAGATATAGATTGACCCCGTGCTCAACGGGATGGCCTTTGGGAAGGGGGATAGGATTACTCGAAAGACATAGGAGTTATGCGAATCCCCTGGCACCAGTGTCTGACCAAGCTGATTGACATAAGCCTGAAATACAGGATTGCTATAGAGCCGGGTGGCGCGCGGATTACTCGCCGCCCGATCATCGATAGTTGCCGAAGAGGGAAGCTCGCCCCAACTCGCAGACTGGTTAACTTCGTATGCCCTATCGAGATCCCTTTGTTGTTGTTCTCGCCAGGCATCTGAGATCCCGCTTTGCGTTTCCGGGCGCTGTTCTATTTCCGCAATTCTCTTCCTGTCCGCATCGCTGTAGGATGACTCCCGATCCAGACCCACCTCTTTGAACAGGGATCCGCTCGAATAGGAGTCAATGGCACCGAGGGGCCAAGAGTCTGACTTGTATGCAACCGTACCGCCCTCGGAGCCGGGCTTTTCGTTTTGAATCGGCGCAAAGAGAATGAGCGCTTCTACCTGCTGGATCTGCACATCTGAAAGTCCGGCATGGTGCAAGTCCGATGCTTTCGAATAAGGCCTGTTCCTGACAATGCGCTCGGCAGTTTCAGGGGTGATGCCAGGCAGTTTGGCCAACTCTGCAACATTCGCGTGGTTAACATCAATTCTTGCGGGCGAAGTTGTATTGGCTGCCTGGCTATGAGCAATCGATGGCACTAGAAGCACAGCGCCCAAGAGCATCTGTCTAACGCCGACCAAGTCTCACCCCTTCATCTGCTCTGACCTGTGGGCCAATACGTGGATTAAGGATGTTCCCAGTAGAAGCGCGCTTGGCGCAAATAGATTGATGAAAATGCCGAAATTCACCAAAGCCACATATTTTGCCAGGAACAGTATGATGATGGAGACAGCTACGGAAAAAATCAACCCTTTCATCAGCTTTTCCTGCATGAGCCAGAATGGCAGTTCGACCAGAATCAGCCATGCAAAGCTCAGGGCGAGGGTGGCCCAAAAACCCAGTGGGCGGTAGGTTCGGGCGTCGAGCAAAGCCTCCACGTAGTTTGCCTGAACGGTGTACCCCGGGAGTCGTCCCGAAGAGGTATTCCACATGTCCTGCGGTCGATCATCCACTCCGACGACGACAATTCGGCCGTGAAGTTTCGGATACTCACTACTGCCGCCGGCCTCGGGGCCTTTGCAGCCCGCCCAATCATGATTTTGCGGGCGATGAGCGCAAATTATGTCGATTGCGTTCACGACTGCGAAGTCGCTTTTTGGCAACAGGGAAGTTACGGGGTGATATCCAGCGTTTGCGAAGTTCTGCAACCGTTCGATCCCGTGGGGAAAGCTGGCGCGATAAACCTCGGCGCTCACCAGGCCGAGGGTTGGATAAGGCTTGGGACTCGATTGTTCCTGTTCGTGGCCGAACCACACAATCGGCACTTTGTTCAAGTCAACATTCAGACGGATGAGCCCAAACGATACATTGCCTGCAGAACCGATTTGAAGGAACGGCTTTCTCAAGAGCAATTCGTTTTCTTCGAATCCCTGGCTCCTCAGTTGCGCAGCAAGCGCGTCCGGCATCTCGTCGAGTTTCGTGGAGGCCTGGCCGAGCACGATCGGGGTCGTCTTTGCTACCTGGTCGATGCTGGATAGTAGTGTTTTCGTTTCCGGAGCATTCATTGGGCAACTATCGCTGGAGTCTTCTGCCGGGAATGCAAGGTCGACGACAATCATCATCGGGCGCGCGTTATTGATTGCCGGGAGAAGCCTGGAAACAAGGGCGCGCAGCGGACACGGGCCGGGAAGGCTTCCCTCGACTTGATCACTTATGCTGACCAGCGCCGTATAACGCGCTTCAGTCGGCCTGGGAATGAATGAGAAGGGTGAATTAAACCAGGAACCTACCCTCTCGACGGGGAGCCGCAGCCATTGTGGCATTGGAACGTGGTCCTGTACCTCTTCAGCGTGCTCGAAGAGGAATTGAAGAGCAATTGCTCCAAAGAAAAGAAGGAGTATCCAGATTGCGGCCATGATGCGGGACTTGCGGTGTCGGGACGGGCGGTTCTTAGCTACCCTAGCGCCGTGCATGGCGATCATTTTAGCCGAGATTGGTCAACCGAAATCCCCAGGCCATTGAAGGGGAAGGCAGTATTGGGTGTTTGGTTCCAGGGAAGCGAGATTTCCGATCGAATCTTCCGTCAGGGGTGCTTGTGACGCTTATGCCTGTTTGCAGGGATTACTTCGCAAGCGGAGACCTTCCAGGCTCTCTGCTCCCTGCTGTCACGATTTCCTTTCCTATTGATCGGCCATTATCGGATAATCGCTGAGCCACAGCGGAACCAAGGCGATGAGTCGTTGCCAGGACTGGGCGTCGCACTGTCTAAGAGAGTTCAGGTGATGGAACACTGAGATGATGATTCGCCATTTGGCAGTTTGCCTGCTTGTGATTGCCGGAATCATCGCGGTCGAGGCTCAGCAACAGAGCTCTCCCGCGGGTGAGCCGCCGGCTGCGCGCCCGGCGCCGGCGGGACAGACTGTGTCGGGTCAACAGCCGGGCCCGGAACAACCGGGAGGCGTGGGGCAGCAAACTGATCAGAAGCCGGGTGGGGAGACGCCAAAGCCCGGTGCTCCGCCGGAGGCAGTGCGGGAGATGATCCGCGGCTTTCTGGGGCTGGGCGCGCCTCCGGACAAGGCGGCGGAGAAACGCGGGCGAACCCTGTTTGTAGCCACGTGCGGGTTTTGCCACGGGACAAATGCAACGGGAGGAGCGCAGGGAGCGAACCTGGTGCGCTCGACGCTGGTGCTGCATGACCAGGGAACGGCGAAGGAGCTGGCTCCGGCGGTTCGGCACGGTCGTCCCGACAAGGGCATGCCCGCGTTTCCGAATCTGACCGATGATCAGATTCACGACGTTGCGCAGTTTCTGCTGGGCAGAACGCAGGCGGCGGCGAACCGGATGGAGTACGAGATCCAGAACATAGTGACCGGGGATGCCAAAGCGGGGCAGGCCTATTTCCAGAGTCATTGCGCGGAGTGTCACGCTGCGGGCGACCTGGCGCATATTGCCAGCAAGTTTGATCCAGTGGCGCTGGAGGGACGGTTTCTGTATCCCGGAAACGGCGATCCGTTTGGGATGGGTCCGCCACCTGATCCGCGGGCGCAGAAGACGGTGACGGTGACCCTGGCGTCGGGAGCGAGTTATACGGGTGTGCTGGCGCACATTGACGACTTCAGCGTCGCGCTGCGGGAGAGCTCGGGGGTGTATCGCTCGTGGGTTTACGACGATGTGCCGGGGATCCGGGTAGAGGTGCATGATCCGCTGGCGCAACATTTGACGCTGCTGCGGCATTACTCGGACGCGGAGATGCGGAACATTCTTGCCTATCTGGAGACGCTGAAGTGAAGCTCAAAAGCGCGGCTTGGCTGATGCTGGCGCTTCCCGTATGGGGGGCGGCGCAGGGACTTGATCCGGCGGCGATTGTGCACCCGGCTCCGGGAAGCTGGCCGACGTATAACGGCGACTATTCAGGACGGCGATTCAGCCCCCTGTCGCAGATCAATCAGGACACAGTACGGGACCTGCGGCTGTCATGGACCTATCACATCGATACCGGCCCAAACCCATTGCCTTTCGGTCCCCAGATCAAATCCACGCCGCTGGAGGTGGACGGCATTCTTTATTTCACGGTTCCGGACCATGCGTGGGCGGTGGATGCGCGCACGGGCCGGGAGATATGGCACTACAAGTGGGAGAGCAAGGGCGGGATCCACATTGGCAATCGAGGGGTCGGGATCTATCGGGACTGGCTTTTTTTCGAGACGCCGGACGATCACCTGGTCTCATTGGACAAGAACACCGGGAAGCTGCGCTGGGCCGTGGAGATTGCGGATCTGGATCTGGAGTATTTTTCGACGTCGGCTCCGCTGGTGGTCAACAACCACGTCATTGTGGGGGTTGGAGGGGATTCGCTCGACGATCCCGGATACCTGGAATCGCGCGACCCGGCGACCGGAGCGGCGCAGTGGCGATTCAATACGGAACCGCGGAAAGGCGAGCCGGGCAGCGAGACATGGCCGGACGCGCAGGCCATGGAGCATGGCGGGGGCATGACATGGTTGACGGGGACCTATGATCCGGAACTGAATCTGCTGTTCTGGGGAACAGGGAATCCCAACCCGGTGCATGCACCGCAGAGCCGCAAAGGCGACAATTTATACACCTGCTCGATTGTGGCGCTGAACCCGGACACCGGGAAACTGGTGTGGTACTTTCAGCCGTCGCCGCATGATACGCACGACTGGGATAACGTGGAAACGCCGGTGGCGTTCGACGCGGAAGTGAATGGCAAGCCGAGGAAGCTGATCGCGCAAGCCGCGCGCAACGGATATTTCTTCGTCCTGGACCGGACCAATGGCAAGCAGCTGGTGACGGCGCCGTTCGATCCCGACTTGAACTGGTCGGCGGGCGTGAATCAAAAAGGACAACCGATTCCGAATCCGGCCAAGGAGCCCAAGACGGACGGAACGCTGGTGAATCCGGCGGCAGATGGCGCGACCAATTGGCCGCCCCCCAGTTTTGATCCACAGACCGGGCTCTTCTACGTGAGCAGCACCCCGTCCTACAGCGTGTTCTACCTTACCGATACGAGCGAGCGTCCAGAAGGATATGGCGGCCGCGACAGCTTCGTCTGGGGTGAGTCGGCGCTGGTGGCGCTCGACTACCAAACCGGCAAGGTCCGGTGGCGTCACGTCTACCCGGCCGACGGCCCATCCCTCTCCGGCATTTTGACGACGGCCGGGAAGTTGTTGATCACCGGCGATAATGCGGGCAACGTAATTGCGTTCGATCCGGAGACGGGCAAGCCGCTTTGGCATGCAGGCCTCACTTCGACCGTTACCAATGGTCCGATGACCTACGAGCTGGATGGCAGGCAATACCTGGTGGTCGGCGCCGGCGATACTCTGTATGGTTTCGCCGCTTCGCGAGATGAGGCGAACGGCAAGCAAGTCAGTAGCGTCCCATGAGGCGCGACGCAAAGTCCGTGATCTTTATCCGCGCTCGGCAATGGGGATCCAGTGCTGGGGATACTCCGGCCCGATGTACTCCGCGCGCGGACGGATCAGACGGTTGTCGTCGAGCTGCTCGATGACGTGCGCGGCCCAGCCGGAGATGCGGCTAACGGCGAAGATTGGCGTGTAAAGGTCGATGTCGATGCCGAGCGTGGCATAGGTCGACGCGGAGTAGAAGTCGACGTTGGCGTTGAGCTTCTTTTCATTCTTGATGTAGAGCTCGATGGCGCGGGACATCTCGTACCACTTGGGCTGGCCGGCGTCGCGGCCGAGCTGCTCGCTCATGCGGCGGAGGTGGGTGGCGCGCGGGTCTTCGGTCTTGTAGACGCGGTGGCCGAAGCCGGAGATCTTCTGCTTGGCGGCCAGCATGTTGCGCACGTATTCGACGGGGTCCGCGCCGGCCTTGTCGATGGTGTGCAGCAAGCGCATCACCCCTTCATTCGCCCCGCCGTGGAGCGGGACCCTTCAGGGCGCCGATGGCGCCGGTAATGGCGGAGTGAATGTCAGAGAGTGTGGCGGCGATGACGCGGGCGGCGAAGGTGGAGGCGTTCAGCTCGTGGTCGGCATGCAGAATGAGGGCGATGTCGAGGGTGCGGGTGGCGGTTTCGGAGGGCTTGACGCCGTTGAGCATCCAGAGGAAGTTGGCCGCGTGCGAGAGCGACCGGTCGGGCGGAACGATGTCGAGGCCCTTGCGGATGCGATCGTAAATGGCCACGATCATGGCGATCTGCGCGGTGAGGTTGTAGGCCTTGCGGACGTTGGCGTCGTGGGAGTTGTCCTTCTCGTCGGCGTCGTAGAAGCTGAGCGCGGACACCGCAGTTCGCAGCACTTCCATGGGCGTGGCGGATTTGGGGAAGGTGCGCAGCATATCAATGACGCGCATGTCGAGCTCGCGCGCCAGGGCGAGCTGCTGTTGGAACTCGCGCAGGGCGAGAAGATTTGGCAAAGTCCCATTCCAGAGGAGATACGTGGTCTCTTCAAAGCTGGAGTGTTCAGCGAGCTCGTGGATGTCGATGCCGCGATAAGCGAGCACACCTGCCTCGCCATCGATCCAGCAGATTCCGGAGTTTGCCGCGACGATGCCTTCCAGACCCTTTCCCGCAACAGCTGCAGTGGACATGATGCTTGGATCTCCCTCTTTTTGAATGACCTTATGGTGATGTCAGCAAAGGCAACTCGGGCCAAACGGTGAGCCCGGCGCTCGAAATGGAGCAAAGTCCTTTATAACGTAGCCATTCCATGGTTGTCACGGAACGCGGAAAGAACCAAAGTGCGAATCATCGCGCACCGCGGTGCGGAATGTTGTACGGACGGTGCAAAGGAGGCAAAGGTTTTACAACAAAAAGAGCGTCGCGTCCTATAATCTGTAGTTTCCCGAAGAAAACGCGGTGCGCTGGCCAGTTTTTGTTACTTGAAGGGCCGCGTCCGGGGCGTTTTTGCTCTGACGGCCCTGGATTTTCATCGTCTAACGGGAAAAGAGCACCAAACGAGAGCGGCTTGCGGCATAGCCGCCAGGAGACCAATGGAAAGCATGAGCGAAATCGAGACTACCCCAAAGACTCATTCGGGGGCGCTGCTTGCGGTAGGGATTGCGGCGCTGGTGTGTGCGTTGGGTTCCCTTTTCTGGGCCTACACCCTGAGCAGCCGGGTTGCGGCACAACAGTCAGATCTGCAAGAGGCGAAGCAGCGGAACGTGGAGCTGTCGGCCGATTTGCGCGAGACAAATGCGAAGCTGCGGGTGACGGCGGACGAACTGGGCAGGAGCCTGGGACTGACGCAGAAGCAGATGGATGCGCGGGCGCAGCAGATTGTGGCGCGCGAGGAGGCGGAGAACCGCCGCCTGGAGACCGCGCAAAAGGAGACGGCGCAACAGGTGACGGCGGTGGCCACCGACGTGTCGTCTGTGAAAACGGATGTGGGCGGAGTGAAGACCGACCTGGGCAAGACCCAGAACGATCTGGCAGGAGCGGTGAGCCAGCTGCAGTCGATGAAGGGGGACCTGAGCGATCACTCCAGCCTGATTGCGCGGAACCATGACGAACTCGAGATTCTGAAGCACAAAGGCGATCGCAGCTACTACGAGTTCACGCTGACCAAGGGCGACAAAAAGCCCGTGGGAACGGTGAGCCTGGAGTTGAAGAAGACCGACGCCAAGAAGAACAAGTTCACACTGGTGGTTTACGCCGACGACAAGCGGTATGAAAAGAAGGACCGCAACGTGAATGAGCCGCTGCAGTTTTACAGCGGGAAAGATCCGGCGCTGTACGAGATCGTGGTGAACTCGATCAATTCGAAGAACCAGATTGCGGGTTATCTGTCGACGCCGAAGGGCGCGCCCGCGCCGCCGCCGGTGGGACAGTGAACGAGTGAAGAAGTGAAAAAATGAAGTGAAGAAGTGAAAAGTGAAAGGCCCGGCGATCCGTCGGGCCTTTGTTATGTCGCGTGCAGATCTACATCGATCCGATGGACCCCCGGCAGGGCTGTACAATGCGGCGATGATGGGAAAACAAATTCTTTTGATTCCTGCGCTGGCTGCGGTGGTGCCAGTGGCTGCTCAAAATGCGACCCCGGCGGACGTCCACACAGCGGAGGCCGCGACCAAGGCGGCGATGGAGCGGGTGCAACGGATCGACCCGCGGATTCACGCGGTGATTGCGCTGGATCCGACGGCGCTGGAGCAGGCGCGGAAGATCGATCACGAAGGGCGTTGGGGCGCGCGGTGTTCTCTACGGCTACGCAATCCTGATCAAGGACAACATCGAGGCGGACGGTCCGTTGCCGACGACGGCCGGCAGCATGGCGCTGCTGGACAACGTGACGCATCGCGATGCGCCCCTGGTCAAGAGATTGCGGGATGCGGACGCCGTGATTTTGGGCAAGACGAACCTGTCGGAGTGGGCCAATATCCGATCGAATGCTTCGATCTCGGGGTGGAGCGGGGTGGGTGGGCAGACGCGGAACCCGTTCGCGCTGGATCGCGATCCCTGCGGATCGTCGTCGGGGAGCGGGGCGGCGGTGGCGGCCGGAGAGGTGGAGGCCGCGATCGGCACGGAGACGGACGGATCGATCACGTGTCCGGCGGCGATAAACGGGGTGGTGGGTTTGAAACCCACGGTGGGGTTGGTGAGCCGCAGCCGCATTGTGCCGATTAGCGCGAGCCAGGACACGGCGGGTCCCATCGCCGCGGATGTGACGACTGCGGCGCGCGTGCTGAGGGCAATCGCAGGGTCGGATCCCGATGACGCGGCAACGAAGGACGCCGATGCGCATGTTTCGGACTACCTGGCCGCCCTGAAGCCGGACGCATTGAAGGGCGCGCGCATTGGCGTGCTGCGTTTTGCGATGGGCTGGTCGGCGGGCACGGACAAGGCATTTGAGCAGGCGCTGGCTGTGTTGAAGGCGAAGGGCGCGACGCTGGTGGATATCAAGGAGTTCAAGGATCGGGACAAGATTGGCGAGGCGGAGGGGCTGGTTCTGAATACGGAGTTCAAGGCAGGCTTGAATGCGTATCTGGCGACGGCGCCGCCGGCGGTGAAGTCGCGCACGCTGGCCGATCTCATCGCGTTCAACGAAGCTCATGCAGACCGCGAGCTTGGGCTGTTTGGGCAGGAGACATTTATCAAGGCCGAGGCGACCAAGGGCCTGGACGATCCGGACTACAAGAAGGCGCGCGCAACCTCGCTGCGGCTGGCGGGGCAAGACGGGATCGATGCGATGCTGGCGAAGGACCACCTCGATGCGTTGGTTTGTCCGACGATGCCGCCCGCGTGGAAAATTGACGCTGCGAATGGTGATCAGATTGGAGGCGGTGGTGCGGGAGATCTTGCAGCGGTGGCGGGATATCCGCATCTGACCGTTCCCATGGGCGCAGTGATGGGACTTCCGGTGGGCCTGTCGATCATCGGGCCGGCCTGGAGCGAAGCGCGGTTGCTTGGTTTCGGGTTCGCGTATGAGCAGGCTGCGAAGGCGAAACTGACGCCTCGATTCCTGCCGACGATTGAGGGCGATGAGAAGGTTGCGCCGCTGCTTGAGCCGTTGAAGGGCAGGGAATAGCGGAAGCTGGGTCTCAGGCTGCGGAAAAAAGATAATGCCTGAAAAGCATGCCTCGAGGGGCTAAAGCCCGCGCTGTTTTTCGCGCGGGTCGCACCGGGGATAAATCCCCGGCCTACCGCCGACTGATTCCGCAGCATGAGGCATGGTGGAAGACCGGGCATGCTGTTTGCTTAGGAGACGACGCAGTGATGAAGCTGCCGAAGGTTTCACGCATCGTCGCGGGCATGATAGGTTTATAAAACTGAAATGGATGGCTTCCCTGAGAAGTTGAGATTTTGGCGCTCTCCCCGCAAACGTAACTTCGAGTCAGCTGCAACTAATGCGGTGACGCTTGGCGGCGCGCTGCTGGCTTTTGGCGTTGGCGTGAGCACGGTGTGCTCCGCGGCGTGGGCACAGCAGACTGAGGGATCGCAACCTGTGGTGGTGCAGCCGGGGGCGCCGGGCGAGCCGACGAAGAAGCTGCCTGCCGACACGCACGGGACGCTGCCGCCGCTCGCCGCTGCGGATGTCGAGTTCATGCAGGGGATGATCATGCATCACTCGCAGGCGGTGGAAATGACGGACCTGATCGAGTCGCACACCGAGAACCCGGCGGTGCGCAGACTTGGAGCGAAGATCTCGAGCTCGCAGGCCGATGAGATTCGGATGATGCAGCGGTGGCTGGCGGCGCGGGGGCAGGCGACTTCGATGAGCATGCCGGGGATGCCGGATATGGGGCTCGATGGCAAGCCCATGGCTCCCATGCCCGGGATGCTGACGCCGGAGCAGATGAAGGCCCTGAGAGCGGCGCGCGGCGCGGAGTTCGACCGGCTGTTTTTGACGGGAATGATTCAGCACCACGGCGGTGCGCTGGTGATGGTGAAGGATCTGTTCGACACGGCGGGCGCGGGGCAGGACGCGGAGATTTTCAATTTTGCGACGGACGTGGACAACACGCAGCGCGCCGAGATCAAGATCATGCAGAACATGTTGGAGGAGAAACGTTGAATCCAGTGAAGACTTTGCCATTGGCCGCGATGACCGCATTTTTGTTGTGCTGCAACGGAAGCCTGATGCGCGCGCAGGATGCGCCTGCACCAACTCCCGCTCCCGCGCCGTCCGCACAGGCTCCAGCGGATAAGTCGGCCGATGCGCCTGCCAAGAAGGACGAACCGGAAGAAGATCCCTTCGCACCGCACCCGGCGCCGCCGCTACCTGCGGGCATGACGGGATCGGATGTGAACGATCCGCGCGCCAGCCTGAAGCCGGGACTCTACGACGCGGGCGAAGCGGCGATGGGGATGAAGCATGTGGCGTTTCTGAAGAAGCCAACGGCGTTTCAGCTGAATGCCACGTCGGCGGATGATCCGGAGGTGCAGAAGGCGCTGCGCAAGCTGGGCATGGGCGATACGTCGAAGATGCCCAGGAGCATGCAGCCGGTGATTGCGCAACTGGCGTTTTCGAATTCGGACTTCGCGTTCCAGGGCAATCATCTCTTTCAGGGAAATTTCTACGGCATCAACATCTACGACATTGCCAATCCAGCCAAGCCATCGCTGCTGACTTCGCTGGTGTGCCCGGGCGGGCAGGGCGATGTGTCGGTGTACAAGAATCTTCTGTTCATGAGCGTGGAGATGTCGAACGGGCGGAAGGATTGCGGCGAGCAGGGTTTCCCGCCGGAGCCGCCCCCAGCTGCGGGTCATGAGAAGGAGCGTCGCCCTCCGGCCGCGCAGGCGGATCGCTTCCGCGGGGTGAGAATCTTCGACATCTCGGATATCAAGAATCCCAAGCAGGTGGCGGCGGTGCAGACCTGCCGCGGATCGCACACGCACACGCTGGTGTTGGATCCCAACGACAAGGACAACGTGTATATCTACGTGTCGGGGACCTCGTTTGTGCGGCAGCCGGAGGAATTGCCTGGATGCTCGGGAGGCGCCCCTGACAAGAATCCGGACACGGCGTTGTTTCGCATTGAAGTGATCAAGGTGCCGGTGGCGTCGCCGCAGGATGCGAAGGTGGTTTCGAGCCCGCGGGTGTTTATCGATGCGCGGACGGGCGCGCTGAATGGATTGAACAACGGGGGCAGCCACGACAAGGGCGCGGAGAAGCCCGCGGACACGAATCAGTGCCACGACATTACGGTGTACTCGGCGATCGGGCTGGCGGCGGGGGCGTGCTCGGGCAACGGCATTCTGCTGGATATCCGGGATCCCGTGAATCCCAAGCGCGTGGATGCGGTGAACGATCCCAACTATTCGTATTGGCACTCGGCGTCGTTTTCAAATGACGGCACGAAGGTGGTGTACACGGATGAGTGGGGCGGCGGATTGGGTGCGCGGTGCCGAGCGAACGATCCCAACAAATGGGGCGCGGACGCGATCTTCAATTTGAAGGACAACAAGCTGAGTCTGGCATCGTATTACAAGCTGCCCGCGGCGCAGGGTGACACCGAGAATTGCGTGGCGCATAACGGATCGCTGATTCCGGTGCCGGGGCGCGATATCGAAGTGCAGGCGTGGTACCAGGGCGGTGTGTCGGTGATGGACTTTACCGATCCGACGCATCCATTCGAGATCGCGTACTTCGATCGCGGGCCCATTGATGCGAAGACGCTGGTGCTGGGCGGCGACTGGTCGGCGTATTGGTACAACGGATCGATTTACGGGTCGGAGATCGCGCGCGGGCTGGATGTGTTTCAACTGTTGCCGACGAAGTTTCTGACGCAGAATGAAATCGACGCGGCGAAGGCTGTGCAGGTGGCGGAGTTGAACGTGCAGAACCAGCAGAAGATCGAGTGGCCGTCGCAGTTAGTCGTGGCGAAGGCGTATCTCGATCAGCTGGCGCGTTCGCAGGCGCTGCCGGCGAAGCAGGTTGCCGATCTGCAGAAGGCGATTCACGATGCGGAGAAATCGCACTTAAGCGCGAAGTCGACGACCAAGCTGAAGACGGTGACGGCGGGGCTGGATGGCAGCGGCGCGAAGAGTGCGGCGGATTCGGCGAGGCTGTCGGCGCTGGAGGAGATTTTGAAGCATCCGGTGGCGTGAAGGACAGTGGTCAGCGATCAGTGCTCAGTGATCAGAACAAAAGGCCCGGCTTGGCGCCGGGCCTTTGATTTGCGCGCTAGAAGCTTTATGCGCCGAAGGGGTCGTCGCTAGTGACCCCGTTGGGCAAGGCGTTGACTGCTGATTGGAAGGTAGTCCATGCGTTTGACGCCGAGTCGGAAGTGAGGTTTGCGTAGAGCTGCGCGAGTGTTCCACTGGCGGTGAGCGCAACCAGCGCCGGAGCGATCTGATTCAAGGCGTACCCCTGGCTGATGAGCCACGAGATGAAGGCCATGCCGCATCCGATGCTGTCGCCGTTCTGATCGGTGGGGTCGGTTTGGTCGACGAAGTCCGGCATGCCGTCCTGAAACCACTGGGGGGCGGTGGCGAAGTCGGATAAGGCGTTATTGCTGGTGGAGGATGCGCACCAGCGGGATAGCGCCTCGCCGGTACTCACGCCGCACAGGTTTCCACCCATCGAGCATTCGCTGAGTTCGGCCTCAAAGAGCGCGGAAACCCTTGCGGAGTTGCCATACGACACGTCGACTTCAATCGCGTTACCGGTCGAGTAGTCGCAGCCATCGTGGTCGGCGCCACCGGTGCCGTCAGTAGCGCCGCCGAGCGCAAACACAATCACGCTCACTGCTCCACCGGTGGTGCCGAAGATAGCGTTATTGGCATTGACAACGCGATCTGCATCGCTCAACAGATCCTTGGCATTGGTGAGTGCCTGGGAGCCGAGCGCGGCATCCACATAAACCGTGACTTTGCCGGATGGGCTGGTACCCACCAGTTGGGATTTGCCCGTGTAACTCGGCCATTTCGGCACGGTGGCGGGCGGCGTTTTCGGGTGACGAGGCGGTCTCAGGGGATGATGCATGCATTAAACCTCCACTTCGGACGAGTATAGCGAGTGGCGGGCAGGGGATGGGTTTGCCTTCCCGGAAAACCAGTCATCGGAACTCGGCTTACTCCATGCGGAGGGTCGTGATGGGATCGACGGCGGCGGCGCGGCGCGCGGGAATCCAGGCGGCAATGAGGGACAGCGCGATCATCACCAGCGGGACGGCGCTGTAGGTGATGGGGTCGATGGCCTTGACGTCGAACAGAAAGCCGCGCAGCAGTTGACCCAGCAGCGCCGCGGCGATGAGGCCGGCCGCCGATCCGCCAAGAGCGAGCAGGAGGCTCTGCTGGACGATCGCCTTGATGATCTGCCAGCGTTGTGCGCCGAGCGCGAGGCGGATACCGATTTCGCGGATGCGCCAGCTCACAATGTAGGCGATAAGGCTGTAGACGCCAACGCCACCGATGGCGAGCGCCAAGGCACCAAAGGCCAGCAGCAGCAACGTGACGGAGCGCGAAGAGGCCTGGGTGGCCGCGACCACTTCGTTCATGGAGCGGACGCGGGTGACGGGCACTTCGGGATTGAGGTCGGCTACGGCGTTGCGCAATTCTGTGGCGGCGGCCTGTGTGGTGGCTTGCGAGCGCATCAGGACGTAGAGAACGGGAAACTCGTGCGAAGGCGTCAGAGGCAGGTAAACTTCGTCGCCGAAGCTGTCGGCGAGACCCGCCTCGTGGGTGTTGTTCACGATGCCGACCACGTTGACGGCGGCGTTGGGCACCCAGACGGCGGGAATCGCTTCGTCTTTGACGTTGAGGAGATGCTTGCCAAGGGGATCCTGGTGGGGCCAGAGGTGGTCGGCCATGCGCAGATTGATGACCACGGCGTGGCTGGCGCCGGCGAGGTCCTGGTCGTTGAGAAGGCGCCCGCGCACCAGCGTTAGTCCCAGAGTGGGAAAGTAACCCGGGGAAACAAAGCGGCCGGTGGCAAGCGCCGCGCCCTGGCGGGCGTCGCGGGGATGGTTCTCGGCGTCGTAGACGTAGTTGCCTTGTTGCGCGCCGAGGGGAAGGGAATCCGCCAAAGCGGCGCTCTGCACGCCGGGTGCGCTGTGGAGCCGCTGGAGGAGGGTCTCAAAGAACGAAAGGCAGTGTCCCTTGGCCTGGCAGGCGGTAGCGTCCAGGGCGACTTCGGCGGTGATCACGCGCTCGGGGCGAAAGCCGGGATCGACGCGATTGAGACTCCAGAGGCTGTGCAGCATAAGCCCCGCGCCGGTCAGGACCACGACGGTCAGCCCAATCTGCCCCATGACGAGAATCATGGAGGTGCGGAACTGGCCGGTGCGCCCGGCAACGCCGCGGCTGCCGGACTGGAGGGCATCGCGGAGATCGCGCGACGCCATTTGAAGGGCGGGAATAAGTCCAAAGAGAAAGCCCGTGATCAACGAAGTGACCGCGGCAAAGGCGAAGACCGGCCAGTGCAGGGACACATCGGCGAGCCGGGGGGTGTCGGCAGGGAGGAAGGTGACCAGCGCCTTCATGCTGACAGCAGCGGTGGCCAGGCCAACGGCGCCGGCGAATACGCCGAGGACGACACTTTCGCTGAGCAGTTGCCGCACCAGGCGGGTGGCGGAAGCGCCCATGGCGCCGCGAATGGCGATTTCGCGCTGGCGGCCGGCGGCACGCGCCAGCATGAGGTTGGCGACGTTGGCGCAGGCGATCAGGAGGATGAGTCCGACGGCGGCAAAGAGCAGCAAAAGGCGCGGGCGCATGGCGCCGACCTGTGATTCAAGGAGCGGGACGACGATGGAATCGGAAGCCCAGTTGTCGGGCATGCGCCAGGGGAATTGCGGGAGCAGCAGGTGCTGGAGGCGGTTAAGCTCGGCCCGGCCCTGCTGGGGCGATATGCCCGCCTTGAGACGGCCGAAAGCGCGAAGGTCGAACAGTTGCCAGGGATCGTTTACGTCGCCGCCCTTGAAGGTGACGGGGGTGACGAACTGGGTTTCAGAGTAAGGAAAGCGCACGCCGGACGGCATGACTCCGGCGATGCGTCGCGACACGCCGTCAATGCGGATGGTTTGCCCGATGACAGCGGGGCTGGCGGCGTATTGCTGCTGCCAGTAACCGTAGCTGAGGACGACGACCGGATCGTGGCCGGCAATGCCGTCGGCGGACGTGAAGAAGCGGCCGGCGGCGGGGTGGATGTTGAGCGTGTCGAAGGCGTTGGTCATCACCTCAGCCCCGAAGACCCGGCTTGAGGAGGAGACGTCGCCAATGTTGGCCTCGGCGTTGACCCCGAAGCCGCTGATGGAAGCAAACGTAGCGGAGTTTTCGTTGAGGGCGCGGAGCCATCCTTTCGGAAAGTTGAAGGTAGGGCCGCTGTCCCCCGCGTACGCGATCTGCATCAGGCGATCCTGCTGCGGGTAGGGCAGGGGCTGCAGCATGATGGAATCGATAAGGGTGAAGATGGCGGTGTTGGCGCCGATGCCCAGGGCCAGCGTGAGGACCGCGGTGACGGTAAATCCCGGGGATTTGCGCAACTGGCGAACGGCGTATTTAAGATCTGCGAGCAAGGTCGCTCCCTCCGCATGCATGTAATCAGACAGGATTAGTGCATGCCGGGTGCCAGAGACGCCACCAGGGACCGGCTGATAACACGGTGTTTAGAAGGAATGAAAATCGCAGAAGTGTTCGCTCCCGGAGGAGATGTCCGGAATCGAACAAGGGCATCTGAGGGCGGTTCAACCGGCCTTACTGCTCGGTAACGGGCGTTGTTGGAGTGAGCTTCAAATCTGGCTGGTACCGGAAGCTGACGCTGTAGTCGAGGTTTTTGCGCGACTCCCATTCGTCTTTTTTCATGCGGAAAGAGGCCACAAAGTCGCCTTCCAGCCACTGGCCGGCGGGGATCGTCTCCTCAGTGGCGAGGGACTTGCCGTGCAGGGAGGCGAGGTCAGGATAAGCGGCGAAGAGGCGATTGTAGTCCGTGGGCGTGGCGGCGTAACTGGAGTGAAGGCCGTCGGGAAGCAGAACGTTGGCCATAATGTTGCGGAGAAAGAGGGGCTCTTTGCTTTGATTATGGAGCTTGATGTGCGTGAACAGGAGGACCTGGTCGAAGTCCTCCTTGGGCATGGGAGCGCCGTTGGCGTCAAAGGAGGGCATCTCGCGATGCATGAAGTGGGCGACCGCCCCGTTCACCTCACCAGCGGAAGCCGGGGGTTTTTGGCCGGCGATGACGTAGACGGCGATGGCGATGGAGACGGCCACCGCGGCGATGACGCTGGCCCAGATGATGTGGCTGGACCCTTTAGTCAACTCTTCGCCGGCAGCGGCGCCTTCCAGGGCAGTGGGGTTCTGCTGAAGCAAACTCATGGCGAAATGATGATAGCTCCGAAGCAGGGGTAAAGGCGAAGCAAATAGTCCGCCTCGTCGGAGTACTTAAGGGTGGTTGACGTAGAGATCAGGGACTATGGCTGCTGGTCGCAGAAGCAGATCGACCCACACCGAGATCGTCGGTATGGGTCGATTTGCTTAATATATGTATGGTTTAGCCGTTGTTATGACGTGAGGCCGAGCGGGGATCCTCACGAAGGCAACTGGGTGGATCAGGGTTTCTGGTTTCCGCGGCCGGAGGAGCCTGATCCGGACCCTGAACCGGATTGACCGGGATGGCCGGCATTCGCCGTATCGTGGGTCTGGGGTGAAATCTGGCCGCTGCTCGTGCCGGTGGTTCCGGCATGTGAGCCGCCTGAACCGGATTGCTGGGTGCTGCTTCCTGACTGACCGGGCTTGTTCTTCATATCATCCTGTTTGCCTGGGTTCTGACCGGGACGATTGGAGCCGCTGCCCTGATTGGCGAACTGCGATCCCTTCTGCGCGTTGGTGTCGGACTGGTTGCTTCCCTGTGTTCCAGTATTGCTGCCACGAGATTCAGCATTGTCCTTCATCGAGTTTTTCTCCTAAACCGCGGCTGCCCAACGGTCAAGAACGCTGGCCGGGGCCCCCGGGGTTTCATGCCGCGCTGCACATCGTACGCAGACGTAGTGCGGCGATGAGTGGGATGCCTGGCGCGGTTCGGACAGTTGTTCGGGCGATCAGAAAGTGAAATTACGTGGCTGAAAGGCAGCTGAAGCTTGCGAAGTCAGAAGGTTACGGTTGCAGAAGGACGGAGGGGGCGAAACGCAGGGTGAGCACGGTGATGTCGTCCTCCTGACCGAACTGCTGCGCAGCGCGGGCTATTTCTGAGGCCGAGCTTT
Organism: uncultured Acidobacteriota bacterium; assembly: GCA_963744185.1. GTDB lineage: Bacteria > Acidobacteriota > Terriglobia > Terriglobales > Acidobacteriaceae > Telmatobacter. The sequence goes on from CAVUSR010000012.1 coordinate 623,366, forward strand.
CACTGAGCGCGCGCGTACGATCGAAGCCGAGCAGTTCGCCGGATGCGTTGCGCGCTTCGAGAACACCATCGGACAGCAGGGTGAGAGAGTCCTGCGGATCGAGCTGGATGGCCGTCTCGGTGTATTCGGCGTCCGAAGTGATGCCGAGCGGCAGGCCGGACTCGATGGGGACTTCGTCGCCGTTGCGGTAGGGAGCAAGGTGGCCCGCGTTGGAGAAGACGACGGAGCCGTCGGGCTGGATCCGCGCGCAGAGGCAGGTGACGAAGCCGGTTTCCTGTGACTGAAGGAGCTGCCGGTTGAGGCGGCCGAGAAGAGCGCCCGGGGAGAGGCATTCCGAGCTGAGAGTGCGGAGAGCGCCGATGGCGAGGGCGCCCGTCATGGCAGCTTTGAGTCCTTTACCGCTGACGTCGCCCACAAAAACGAGCGTGCAGCCGTCTTCCTGGGCAAGAACCTGGTAAAAGTCGCCGCCCACCTCCTGGGCGGGCAGGTAGGCCGTTTCGATGGTGTACCCAGGGATGGCGGGCAGGGACGCAGGCACCAGGCGCTGCTGGATTTCGCGAGCAGCGTTGAGCTCGGCGGCGGAGCGGGCCTGCTCGCGGCTGACGCGGGTGAAGCGAAAGAACATGACGAAGGCGATGGCGAACAGGAAGATGAGGTCCCCCAGGTCGCCAATCTGGACCTGCGCCGGACCGAGGGGGACCGGTTGGAGGAGGACCGCGAACTGAGCCCATCCAAACATGCTGGCGAAGGCGCCGCCCAGATCGAAAAGGAACAGCGTAACGGTAGGCAGAAGGCTGGGCAATATCAGCCAGCCGGCCTCCCGGTTCCCCCTTCTGTACCAAAGGAGAAGCAGCACAGGAAGGAGCAAGCCTGCGGGCAGAATCGAAACCGCCTCGATCAAGGCATACAGATCGAAGGAGAAATGTCCTGTCCAGACTGCAGGAATGAGCAGCAACGGCGCCAGGAGCCCGATTTCATATGCCCGCCACAGGCGGTTGGGCCTTACCCGCGCGAAGCTGAATGTGAACTCGATCTGCAGGATGGTGAAAACAAAGATCAGCGGATCGGCGATCCAGTAGTTCGCCGAAGTGGGGAGGATCCCCTCCTGCTGGGGGATCCAAAGGCAGTTGGCGGCTCCCGCGACTACGAGAAGAAGACCGAGAAAGAGATACTCACGCTGCCCGCGCTGACTGAGGTAGAGCGCCAGGCTGCCCAGGCCCATCGCAATCAGCAGGAGATTGATCGCGAGCGATGGCATCAACGCGTACATGCGCTGGCTCTCGAGTGCCTGCCGCTCATATTCGATGGCGGTGGGCATGCCCAGGGTGAGGGACAGAAACAGGGGCAGGTGATATGCGGCGTAGTTCGCCGGCGCATGCGTTCTGAGCGCGATCACGAATTCGCCGCGCGGATCGCTCAAGGGGAAGACACGTTCGGTGGGGCGGCTTGCGCCGAACCCCGATTTGAGGCGAGGGCCTTCGATCCGGGCTCCGTTTACGAACAGCTCGTAGGTGCCGTCGCCGCCCGAGATCAGAAGGCGCGCGTCGGCGTGATCGGGGCCAACGGTTACGTGCTTGCGGAACCAGCGCCAGCCGGGCTGCGCAGGGCCGATGTCCTCAAGGTCGACTTGCGTCCAGCCGCTGTCGTTGAAGTCCGGCTGCGCCCATTCGAGATCGTCGCCCGCGCGCGTTGCCCAGCCTTCGTTGATTTCGGTGAGGCCCGAACGCCATTGCAGGGCATCAACAGGGGTAGCAGCTACCGCGGCGATGGAGGCGGCGAACCACAGCAGCAAGAGAAGGCAGCTGCGCACGAGCGGCCTCGACAGCTGCAAAGGAGAAACGGCGCATAGAGACCTGATCCTTCCGTGTTTGCGGGGAGGCATGCGGGAATCATAGCCGTTCCCTGCAGACCTCTTGGAGAGCCCGCGGGACAACAACTGCCGACAACTGCCTGTGATCGCCGGCACAATCCACCGCAAACGTGTCGGTATAACTCGACTTCGATTGATTTCGGCGATCGATTGCACCAAATTGAGTTCACCGGCGAGGGGGGTGGGTATTCTCTCCGCTCCTCACGACAGTCTTCCGCCTGAATCGGGGTCTTGGGCCGCCTGGCTTATCTTACGGAGACGTGCGGGCGCGGGCGGAGGGAAGCAAGAAACTCGTCGGCGCGAAGGGTGTTGAGGACGTCTTTAGGCTCGAGCCACGCGCGGCGAAGCTGGCGGATGCCGTATTTTCGCTTGGCGAAGTCGCGCGTGTCGTGCGCGTCGGTGTTGATGACGATCTTGCAGCCGAGTTCCTTGGCCAGGCGCAGATCGCGGTCGCACAGATCGAGCCGTTCGGGAGACGCGTTGTGCTCCATGGCGACGCCGAGTTCGGCGGCGCGGCGCATCACGGCGCCAAGGTCGATGGCGATGGGTTCCCGGCGCAGGATTTGGCGGCCTGTGGGGTGGCCGAGGATACGCACGTTGGGGTTCTCGATCGCGCGGAGGACGCGGGCGGTGGTCTCGTCCCGGCCCTGGTCGAAGCGGGAGTGGATGCTGGCGATGACGATATCCATCTGGGAAAGGACCTCGTCGTCGAGATCGAGGGCGCCGTCGGAGAGGATGTCGACCTCAATGCCGGTGAAGATGCGGATCCGGCCTTCCATCTCGCGGCCGACTTCGCGGATTTGCTGCATGTGCTCAAGGGCGCGCTTTTCGTCGAGGCCAAAGGTCATGGCCAGCGCCTTGGAGTGGTCGGTGATGGCGATATACTCAAGGCCCTCGGCGACGGCAGCCTCGGCCATCTCGCGGATGGTGTTGCGGCCGTCGGTGGTGGTGGTGTGCATGTGGACGTCGCCGCGAATGTCGCTCTCCTCGATGAGACGGGGCAGGGTGTGGGCGGCGGCAGATTCGATCTCGCCGAGATTCTCGCGGAGTTCCGGAGGCATCCAGTCCATGTTCAGGGCGGCGTAGATCTCTTCCTCGGTGGCGGCGGCGACCGGGGTGTCGTCGGTTTGATCCTCCGAGGGAAGGCGGGCAAGGGACCATTCGCTGAGGGTGTAGCCCATCTTGAGCGCCCGCTGGCGAAGGCTTACGTTGTGCGCCTTGGAGCCGGTGAAGTACTGGAGAGCGGCGCCATAGCTTTCGGAAGGAAGAAGGCGGACATCGACCTGCATGCCTCCGGCGAGATGAAAGCTGACCTTGTTCTCGCCTTTGACGATGAGGTCGGCGATTCCGGGGTAGGCGGCGACATATTCGACGGCTTCAGCCGTGTGCTGCGGAGCGCAGGCGGGGCCGGTCACCAGCAGGTCGAGGTCGCCGGCGGTCTCGCGGCCGCGCCGGAGTGAGCCGGCGGGCGTAACGCGTTCGAATCCCGGGAAGGCGAGAAGGTAGGTTTCGAGGCGGTCGGCGGCCTCCTGGGCCTGGTCGATGCGGAAGCGGCCGGCGCTGCGGCGGTAATCGTCGATGCCCTTCTTGATCTTCTCGAGCTGCTTCTGGCCCATGCGGGGGAGTTCGGCGAGGCGTCCGGACTCGATAGCGTCCGCGAGCTGGTCGATGCTGGCGACCTGGGCGGCCGACCAGAACAAGGCAATGGTTTTCGGCCCCATGCCGGGCAGCTTCATCAGTTCGAGGATGCCGGAACTGTATTTGGCGAGGAGCTGGTCGCGAAGCGGCATGCTGCCAGTGGTGGCGATGGCCTGAAGATTGGTGGCCATGCTCTTGCCGATGCCGGGGATCGCGAGCAGGCGGGCGGTATCGTCGATCGCTTCCGCCAGATCGACGGTGGTTTGCTCCACCGCCTCGGCGGCGCGGCGGTAGCTGAGGATGCGAAAGCTGTCGGCGCCGTCGATCGCCATGAGATCGGCAGTCTGCTCCAGCAGGCGTGCCATCATCTGGTTGTCCACGTGTACTTCGCCCTCCGCGATCAGTATATTGAAGGCCGCCAGCGGGCCTGGGGAAGCAAAGTGATGTTATCGAAATGTGACGGCCTGCAACTAATGGGTCAGTAACTCCTCTCGCAAGTAGGAGTTGGCCTATGTTACTTTATTTGAAACTTTCGTTCCTAGGTTTTGCGATTGTTCTCCGCTACATTGATTTTGCTAAGCCATCCAAAACGATGGCGGGATGTGCATATATGAATGAAGAGATTAAGAGTGGGCTGTCGGTCGTTCCGGCGGCGCAAACAACGGAAAAGGCTCAGGAAGTGCGCTGCGCGGTTCGATTTCCGCTCGCGCTCCCCGTGGTAGTTTCGGCGGGTACCGCCGAACATACGGCACTGACCAAGAACGTTTCGGCGAGCGGCGTTCTGTTTGAAATGAGCAGTCCATTAAAGGTGGGGGAAGGCATTCATTTTTCCCTGCGCATGCCGGGTGGCGTTTTAGGCACTCCCCATGACGTGCTAGTGGATTGTCATGGACGTGTGGTACGCTGCTCCATGAGCCAATCTCAGTCTCATGTTGCCGCCACCATTGACGAATATCAATTTGTGGAACAGTAACAAATTAGTGCTGGGCGCTCTTTAAGCAGGTTATGGATATCTTGGACGACTCCCCAGGTGTAGAACCTATTGACGCGCACGGGAAGCCTGGCGCTGTCCGCATTATTCTTGCGGACTCACAAGCAATTTACAGAGTAGGAATTCGCAAGATCTTTGCGCTGGAAGACGATTTGCGTGTTGTCGCGCAGGCGGATTCGCTCGAGAATCTGCGTTCCGCAATCGAGCGCTATCCAACCGATGTGGTGTTGCTGGAAGGCGCGCTGCTGGCCGGCACGGCGAATGCGATCCCCGACCTTTTGCGGACGGCTCCTGACTTGAAGCTGATTGTCCAAGCGGTGTCGACGGATGAAAGTCACACGGTGGAGCTTTACCGTCGCGGGGTGCGGGGCATCATCTCGCGGTCGATATCACCCGACCTGCTGGTGCGGTGCGTCCGGCGAATTGCGGCGGGCGAGACCTGGATCGACAACCAGTCGGTTACGTGGGTGATCGAAGCTTATCGCGCCCAGGCTGCGTCGCTGGTGAGCCCGCGTAGTCAGCCGCGGCTGTCGCCCAAAGAGATGTCGATCATTACCTGCATCACCCAGGGCAAGCGGAACAAGGAGATTGCGTTCCAGCTTGGCACGACGGAGCAAGTGATCAAGAACTATCTGCGCAAGATTTACGACAAGCTGGGAGTAAGCGACCGGCTTGAGCTTGCGCTGTACTGCCTGCACAACAAGATCATCCAGTCGGATGCCGATGACGAAATGATTGCCCGGGCGGCACGCTAAGCCGCTGCCCGGGATAAATCCCGGGGCTTCCACCCGAACGAGTTTCCCCGCAGCCTGCTAGACTCCGCTCGATGCTGCTGCGCAGGAACTTCCCTCTCCATCTGTCTTTCCATCGCAACTGACCGGAGCTTGAGTGTCGCCGCATCGCGAGCGTGCGAGCTCCAGCAGCCGGATGAATTCGGCGAGTTCGGCCTGATTGAGATGGCCGAGCATCTCTCCGGGCAGCCTCTGGACGGTGGGATCCAACCCGGCGAGCAGTTCCAGCCCGGCGGGAGAGATGTGTGTCCATACCACGCGGCGATCGCGTTTGTCGCGTTGCTGACGGACGAGCTTCAGTGTCTTGAGGCGGCCCAGGAGGCGGGTGATGTCGGGGTCGGCCGTGATCATGCGATCGCCGATGGCCGTGCAAGTAAGCCCCTGGGGATGGGCGCCGCGCAGTATGCGAAGCACATTGTACTGGGTTGCCGTCACTCCCCATTGGCGGGTGGAGCGCTGCATGGCGCGGCCGAGGCAATCGGCCGTGCGCATAAGGTTCAACAGGGCCTCCTCGGCAGGGCTGGAGAAGGGGCGCTGCTGAGCGATTTCTTGTTTCAAGTTTGCCAAGGGTGCTCCGGAACGGGGTCTGCAACGAGCGATGGCGGGGCGACCCCAAGAAGCAGATGAGGCCACCGCCTTCGCAGGATGGGCCGTGTTACTGCTTCACCACTTCCAAATCGATGGTGAGCTTGATGTCGTCCCCGACGGCGGCAACGGGAAAATTGGCGCCCACACCGAAGTCCTTGCGCTTGATGGTGGTGGAGGCGGAATAGCCGGAGTGGGGCTTGTGATCCATGCCGGGCACGGTGGGGCTGGGTCCGTCTACGTCCAACTCAACCGGGCGGGTGATTCCGTGGAGGGTGAGATTGCCATCCACCTTCATGTGACTGCCGGCTACGGTGACGGCGGTGCTGGTGAAGCTGGCGGTGGGGAACTGGGCCACGTCGAAGAAGTTGGGGCTTTTCAGGTCCGTGTCGCGGGGGGACACACCGGTGTCGAGGCTGTTGACATCGATGGTGACGGATACGGTGGATTTGCTGGCGTCGGCGTCGTTGACGACGATGTTGCCCTTGATGCCGCCGATGCGGCCGTGGATGTTGGAGACGCCCATGTGGCGGACGGTGAAGTCGACTTCGCTGTGCGCGGGATCGATGGCCCAGGTCGAGGTTTGAGCTCCGGCGAGCGAACCAGCAAGGCTGGCGAGTCCGAGGACGAGAACAAGAGACTTCATCGGGTGTTCCTTTCAGATTGAGTTGAAGAGGCGTGGCGCTTGCGCCGCGAGGGAAGCAATTGGCTGGCAAGGGAAGCGGCAACCGACGTCCCGGCACTGAGTAAAGGATGCACGAGCGAGGTTAGTTGTTGCAACAAACATTTGCGGAGGCAGGGGATTTCGGCGAACCAACGATTGGTATGAGGTTGGGGCACTTACGCTTAGCGATTGGAAACGCGCAGGAAGGTGCACGAAGTTGGGTCCCGGGAGCGGGTTCTTTCTCCAGCTACTTTTGACATTTTTGTTAGCACAAACGGGTCATTGTGCCGATATGGGAGCAATCCTATGATCAGGCATATTCAAGAAAAGAGGTCCCTTTGCGAAAGCGCGCTGCCGGGTTGGATAGTTCTGGGGCGGGTTCCGGTTGGGAAGGGTAAGGACTCCCCTTCTTCGATCCGGGCTCAGCGGCGGGCGCGGGACTTCATAAATCGTATCTCGATGAATTCATCCGGCGAACCCGAGGTGAAACATCTTTAGCTAGACGAATGTGAGGCGTAGGTCGTGAGATCGGTGCGCGTTGATAACATCCCGGTTGCAGACAATCCGTTTTTTGATTCGATATCGATACATGAACGGGAGATCCAGAACGAAAAAAGCTTCAAGCGGACTATCGCTTTGGAGCGCAAGCGGAGCGAGCGTTCGCAGGAACCGTTTTTGTTGATGCTTGTCGATGTGGGAAGCGATCCCGAATCGAAAGACAGCCAGAATGTATTGGAAAAGATGACCAGTGTCCTGATGGGCTGCAGCCGGGATACGGATGTCATTGGATGGTACCGTGAGCGCGCCACGCTTGGGGTAATGTTCACGGCCTTGATGCTGAATGACAAGGATCTGATCCTGACGACGATCCTGAACCGCATCAGCACCATGCTTCGCGACGAGCTGACGTTCGATCAATTCAACCAGGTGAACCTGTCGTTCCATTTTTTCCCGGATGACTGGGATCAGTCAGGACCCAAGGGACCGACGAACATAGCCCTATATCCCGACCTGATGAATCCGAGCGGCCGCAAGCGCTCGCTACTGTTGGTGAAAAGAAGCCTGGATTTGCTGGTGAGCGGGTTGGGGCTGGCATTGATTTCGCCGATCATGCTGGGGATCGCCGTGGGCATAAAGCTGACATCCAAAGGGCCGGTGCTATTCCGGCAGGAGCGGGTAGGGCAATACGGACGCTTGTTCACGGTGTTGAAGTTTCGTTCGATGTACATGCAGAACGATTGCAGCGTGCACAAGGACTATGTGGTGAAGCTGATCCGGAACGAGGCGCCGCCCACCAACGGGGAGGGTGCAGGAGTTTACAAACTCACCAACGATCGCCGGATCACTCCGCTGGGGAAGTGGCTGCGGCGGCTGAGCCTGGACGAGTTGCCGCAGGTGATCAATGTACTGATGGGCGATATGTCGCTGGTGGGACCGCGGCCGGCAATTCCTTACGAACTTGCGGCGTACCAGACGTGGCATCGGCGGCGCGTGCTGGAAGCAAAGCCCGGCATTACCGGACTGTGGCAAGTGACGAGCCGCAGCACCGTGAAGTTCGATGAGATGGTCCGCCTCGACCTGCGGTATGCAACCTCGTGGTCGTTGTGGCTTGACTTGAAGATCCTGCTGATGACACCGCTGGCAGTGATCAAAGGCTCGGGTGCCTATTGAGTATGCAGGGATGGGCGGTCGCGATGGCCTTCGCGGCCGCCCTTGAGCTGTTTTTCCTTTCGCCCCAACAGGCAAAGCGGGCGCACGCACTTCTTCTCCATCAATCAAGAAACGGTAGATCGTCGTGAACTTTGGTGTAATCGGCTACGGGTATTGGGGCCCGAACGTCGTAAGGAATCTTGCGAACCTGGAAGGCTCGCGCGTGATTTCCATAGCGGACCTTGACCCGGCCGCAAGACAGCGTGCGCAGAAGGCGCATCCCTCCGCTCAGGTGACTTCGAGCCCGGCGGAGGTGTTGACGTCCACCAAGATTGACGCGGTGGCCATTGTCTCTCCGGTGTGGACGCACTACGAACTGGCCAAAGCGGCGCTGATGAACGGCAAGCACGTGTTTGTGGAGAAGCCGTTCACGATGAACTCCACGCAGGGCGAAGAGCTGGTGGAGCTTGGACAGAAGCGAAATTTGAAGATCATGGTCGACCACACCTTTCTGTTCACCGGCGCGGTGCGGAAGATGAAGGAGATGATCGACGATGGATCGCTCGGCAATCTTTACTATTACGATTCGACGCGCGTGAACCTGGGGCTGTTGCAGCATGATGTGAATGTGCTGTGGGATCTTGCCGCGCACGATCTCTCGATCATGGACCACCTGATTCCGGGAGACCCGGAGGCAGTGGGCGCCACCGGCGAGAAGCACCTGAACGACCACGAAGACGTGGCTTACATGACGCTCCATTTTCCCAACAAGGTGATCGCCCACATCAACGTGAACTGGCTGTCGCCGGTGAAGGTGCGGATGACGCTGGTGGGCGGCGAAAAGAAGATGGTGGTGTGGAACGACCTGGTGGCCGACGAGAAGCTGCGTGTATACGACCGCGGAGTGAAGACGACCACCCAGGAAGGCGTATACAAACTGCTGGTGAATTACCGTTCGGGCGACATGTGGGCGCCGCGGCTGGAACAAGTGGAAGCCCTGCAGCAGGAAATGAAGTATTTCATCGAGTGCATCGAGACGGGGAACGATCCGTTTAACGATGGCCGCGCGGGATTGCGCGTGGTGAGGATGCTGGAAGCAGCCAGCAAATCGCTGGCCCAGAAGGGAGCCCTGGTTTATCTATGAACACCTACAACAGCATTGCAGACGATGTCCGGCTGGGCGAGGGAGTGCGGCTCTCGAAGTTCATTAATCTGTACGGCTGCACGATCGGCGATGGCACCAAGATCGGCGCGTTTGTCGAGATCCAGAAGAACGCCATGGTGGGCAGGAATTGCAAGATCTCAAGCCACAGCTTTCTGTGCGAGGGCGTGGAGATCGAGGACAACGTGTTCATCGGGCACGGCGTCATGTTCATCAACGATCGTTATCCGCGGGCGACCAACGCGGATGGAAGCATGCAGACCGAGGCGGACTGGAAGGTGGAGCGCACGGTGATCCGCAAAGGCGCTTCCATCGGGTCGGGTGTGACGATCCTCTCGAACGTGACCGTGGGCGAGAACGCGATTGTGGGCGCGGGCAGCGTGGTGACGAAAGACGTGCCGGCGAACGCGGTGGTTGCGGGAAACCCGGCGCGCGTGACCAGGATGATGCAGCCGGAGAAGGCCGCAGACTCGGCGCCGATTCCGTTTCTCGACCTGGTGACTCCGCACGTGCAGATGGAGCAGGAATTGGTGAACGCGTTTCGCGCCTGCATGCGGACAGCGAGCTTTGTGGGCGGTTCGCCAGTGCAGGAGTTTGAGACGGCGTTTGCAGCTTTTTGCCGCGCCGAGCACTCGGTCGCCGTAAACAGCGGGACGGACGCATTGCGCTTTGCGCTGATGGCGTGCGGCATCGAGGCGGGAGATGTGGTGCTTACCGTGCCCAATACGTTCATCGCTACGACGGAGGCAATTTCGCAGGCCGGCGGCGTGCCCGAGTTCGTGGATATCGACGAAGCCACTTATAACATGTCGGTTGAGTCGCTCGAGACGTATCTCACCATGCAGTGCACGCGGGACGCGGCCGGACGGTTGATCAGTCTTCGCAGCGGGCGTCCGGTACGGGCCATCGTGCCGGTGCACCTCTACGGCCAGATGGCGGATATGGACGGGATATTGCATCTCGCCAACTCGAATGGATTGATGGTGGTGGAAGACGCGTGCCAGGCACACGGCGCCGAATATTTCTCGGCGCGGCAGAACAAGTGGATGCGCGCTGGATCGATGGGGGTGGCGGCGGCGTTCAGCTTTTATCCCGGAAAGAACCTGGGAGCACTGCGGTGAAGGCGGGGCGGCGACGACCAACGATGCCGCAATCGCAGGCAGGATGAGACTGCTTCGCGATCATGGCCAGGCGAAGAAGTATTACCACGATATCGAGGGTTACAACGGACGGCTGGATGCAATTCAGGCAGCGTTTCTAAGCGCGAAGTTGCCGCACCTTGAGGGCTGGAACACGCGGCGGAGAGAGATTGCGGCGGACTACAACCGGTTTCTCGCCGCTGAGACATCGATTCTGACGCCCACGGAGTCATCCATTTCGCGGGCGGTTTATCACCTTTACGTGGTTCGCGTAGCGGATCGCGATGGGATGATGGAGCACTTGAAGACGGCGGGGGTTGGAACGGGAATTCACTATCCGATTCCGCTGCATATGCAAAAAGCCTACGCGGGCATGGAGTACGGATCTGGCGCGTTCCCGGTGACGGAGCGCGTGGCGTCGGAGATTCTTTCGCTGCCGATGTTCCCGCAACTGACGAGCCATCAGCAGAGACGCGTGGTTGAAGCGGTACGTGCGTTTGGCGGCAATGCGAAAGCGGAAGCGGTGGGCGCTTCGCTGACCGCGAAGGCTCGTTGATGCGTTCTGCGATCCGGTCGGAAGAGAGAGCGATGAACCAGGCGACACAAGACGGGCTGAAAGGGCTTCCCCCATACGTGCTGGTCACTCCGGCGCGCAACGAGGCACGCCTGATCGAGTGCACGATCCGCGCCATGGTAGCCCAGACGGTACGCCCGTTGCGTTGGGTGATCGTCAGTGATGGTTCGACGGACGGGACCGATGAGATTGTCGGCCTGCACGCGGCCGTGCATGACTGGATCGAACTGCTGCGCATGCCCGAGCGCAAGGAACGCCACTTTGGCGGCAAGGCATTGGCCATTCGCGCCGGGCTGGAGCGAATGGCGGGCCTACCGTACGAGGTGATCGCCTGCCTGGACGCGGACATTACGTTCGAGAGCGACTACTTCGAATTTCTGCTGGGCAAAATGGCACTTGAGCCGGAACTAGGGATCGTGGGCACACCCTACAAGGACACCACGAGCGAGATGTACGACTACCGCTTTGTGAGTGCGGAGCATGTCTCCGGGGCCTGCCAGGTATTCCGGCGCGCCTGTTATGAGGAAATCGGCGGATACGTAGTGGCCAAGGGCGGGGCAATCGATACTATCGCGGCGTTGACGGCGCGCATGAAGGGCTGGAAGACGCACACGTTTACCGACAAGATCTGCCTTCATCATCGCATTATCGGAACGGCCCAGGCCGGGCCCATTGCGGCACGATTTACGCTGGGCAAACGTGATTATGCGATTGGAAATCATCCACTATGGGAGGTTTTTCGCGGCGTTTACCAGATGACAAAGAAGCCGCTGGTAGTGCGGGGAACGGCACTGGTTGCCGGATACCTTTGGGCGGCGATGCAGCGTGCGGAGCGGCCGGTTTCTCCGGAACTAAGGGCTTTTCGCCGCAAGGAACAGATGGAACACCTCGCGAAAGTATTGCTGCGCGTGAGAACGCGGCCTGAGAGCGGAACGCGAGCGCGCGTCCAGGCCAAAGTCTCTCATTGAGTATGGGAACAATTATGCAGTGTGATGTGGACAACCCGCGGGTGGTACACGATCTCGAGCGTTCCTCGACGGCGGGATCATGCGACTCTCCAGTTGCGATGCGAGCGCAGCGGGATGCAATCGTCATTGTGAATGCAGACGATTGGGGCTGGAACAGCGAAGCCACGAATCGCATTTTTGACTGCATCCGGCGGAACGCCGTTTCGTCTGTTAGCGCCATGGTGTTCATGGACGACTCGGAGCGGGCCGGCGCGATTGCCCGCGAGAACAACATCGACGCCGGGGTTCATTTGAACTTCACCACTCCGTTCACGGGCAGCGAAGTTCCGCAGAAGCTGATGGAACATCAGGGAAAGATTGCGCGCTTCCTTCGTTCTCATCGTTATGCTCCCGCCGTGTTCCATCCCCTGCTGGTCAAGTCGTTCGATTACACGGTGAAGAGCCAACTGGACGAGTTCGAGCGCATCTACGGCGCCCGGCCCCACCGGATTGACGGCCATCATCACATGCACCTGTCCGCCAACGTGTTGCTCCAGAGGCTAATCCCCAGGGGAACGATTGTGCGCAGGAATCTCTCGTTCGCGCCCGGCGAAAAGAGGCGCGTCAATCGGTGGTTCCGGCGGATGCAGGACACCTTGCTGTCGACGGGGCACCGGATGACGGACTACTTCTTCGATCTTCTTCCGACGGAGAGGGTCAGGATGAGAGGCATTTGTGAGCTTGCTCGCCGGCACAACGTGGAGATTGAAACGCATCCGGCGCGCGTCGACGAGCACCGATTCCTGACTGGCGGAGGACTGGCGCAACTCGTTCCCGAGCTGACGGTGGCGCGCGGATATCTTCTACGGGATTCGACGATGACGGAGGACCATCATGGCCGCGCCGGGACTGAACTGATTGCCGAATCGGAAGCACAGGGCGAGAAGAAAGTACCGCACATCTGCGTGTGCATCTGCACCTACAAGCGAGCGGAGCCATTGAAGCGGCTGCTGAGAGATCTGGACGGACAGAATACGGGGGAACTGTTCACCTATTCGATCGTGGTGGCGGACAACGATCCGGAGGGTTCGGCAAGGACTGCCGTTGCGGAGATGCAGAAAGCGATTCGAGTTCCGCTGAAGTATTGCGCGGAGCCTAACCGTGGCATCGCTCGGGCGCGGAATACGGTGGTTGCCAACGCGGAGGGTGATTACCTGGCGCTGATCGACGACGATGAGTTTCCGATTCGCGATTGGCTGCAGATTTTGCTGACCACGTGCCGGCGGTATAAGGTTGACGGCGTTCTCGGGCCCGTGAAGAGGTATTTTGACGAGGAGCCTCCACGCTGGCTGCAGAAGAGCAGCCTCTACGATCGCAGCACGAACCCTACCGGGATGCAGGTGGCCTGGCGGGAATCGCGCACCGGGAACGTGTTGTTGCGACACGACGTGGTGCTCAATGACCCCATGCCGTTCCGTCCCGAGTTTCGTGCCGGTGAGGATCAGGACTTTTTCCGGCGCAAGATAGAAGAGGGCCGCCGGTTTGTCTGGTCGTCCGACGCAGCGGTGTACGAGGTCATTCCTCCGGCACGATGGACACGGTGGTACTACATTCGCAAGGCGCTTCTGCAAGGAGCCACGGCGGCACAGCAGCCGGACTGCGGAGCCGTCAAGATCGCCAAATCGGCAATCGCCGTTCCGCTGTATACGCTGATTTTGCCGTTGGCGTTGCTTGCCGGGCAGAGCTACTTTATGACCCTGTTGGTAAAGCTCTGCGATCATACGGGCAAACTGCTGCAGACGATGAAGATCAATCCGATTCATGACGTGTACGTAAGCGAGTAAGAAGCAATCAAGGAACAGGAAGCGACATTCTTCGTGGGAGTGGGGACGTGATGCGGGTTTGCAATAAAGAAATCAGGGTGTCAGGCGGACTGGTACGGATTGCGCGGCTGGATGCGGACATGTATCACTTCGTGACGGATCCGGTGGCCATGGTCGAGGCGCTGCGCGCTTCGGGGACACGCGTGGACCTGTTTACATTCACGCAGAACGTCGCCGAGACGACGCCGAAATATACCTATCCGATGGAGCAGGAGAACCTGGCAGTCTTGCCGATTTCCACGTTTGAACACTGGTGGGACAAGCAGATCGGATTCAAGGCCCGGAACAAGGCGAAGCAGGCGGAGAAGAAGGGCGTGGTGCTGCGCGAAGTGCCGTTTGGTGAGGAACTGGTGCGCGGCATCTGGGAGATTTACAACGAAACTCCGGTTCGGCAAGGCCGGCCGTATCCTCACTTTGGAAAGAGCCTGGAAACGGTGTACCGCGAGGCAGCCACTTATCTCGACAGCAGCACCTACATTGGAGCATACGTCGGAGAGGAACTGATCGGGTTCATCAAAATGGTCGCCGATGAGGCGGGTGTTCAGGCAGGGCTGATGAACATCATCTCGAAGATCGGCCACCGGGACAAGGCGCCCACGAACGCGCTGATGGCACACGCGGTGCGGGCAGCTGCAACCCGCGGCATTGGGAACATTGTCTATTCGCACTTTGCCTACGGGAAGCGCGAGCGCGACAATCTGACCGACTTCAAAGAGCGCAACGCGTTCGTAAGGGTAGATTTGCCGCGCTACTACGTGCCGCTTACGAGTTGGGGACGAGTGGCGTTCAAACTGGGCCTGCATCACCGGTTCGTCGACCGGCTGCCCGAAGACATGGGAGAGAAACTGCGCGATCTGCGCAGCAAGTGGTACAGCCGTACACATCAATCAGCAAAGGCCAGTACCTAAAGGCCGGCGCATCGGGATCGTGAGATTATGCCGGGAATTGTAGGAATCATCACGAAGATGCCGCGGAAGCGTGCCGCGGCGGAGCTGCAGCGCATGCTGCGGTCGATGCGTCATGAGCCGTTCTACGTGAGCGGCACATGGATGGACGAGGGGCTCGGACTTTACGCAGGCTGGGTCGAGCGCGACGAATCGTGTTGCGGGGAGATGCCGCAGCGGAGCGAGTCGGGCGGGAAGACCCTGCTGTTTTCGGGCGATGAGTTCTCTGCGCCAGGGGCAGCGCAGGAACTGAAGCCGCGCGGTCGCGCGTTGAAGACGTGCGCGAATTCGCACTTGATCCATCAGGCCGAGGTGGACCCGCACTTTCCGCTGGGATTGAACGGTCAGTTCCAGGGATTGTTGGCGGACAAGTCGCAGGAAACGGTCACGCTGTTCAATGACCGCTTTGGAATGCGCCGTGTCTATTACCACGAGACTCGCGACGCGTTTTATTTTGCAGCAGAAGCCAAGGCCCTGCTGGCGGTGAAGCCCGAATTGCGCGTCTTGGATGAGCAGGGATTGGGAGAGTTAATGGGGTGCGGCTGCACCCTGGAAAACCGGACAATCTTCAAAGAGATCTTTGTATTGCCGTGCGCCTCGGCCTGGGTCTTCCGGCAGGGCCAACTATTAAGCAGAGGCAAGTATTTCGATCAGCGGGAGTGGGAAGAGCAGCCGGTGATGGAGCCGGAGCCCTTTTACAAGCAGGTGCGCGAGACGTTCGGAGTCAACCTGCCGCGATTTTTCTCGAACCCCGATCGGGTGGGTCTTTCGTTGACCGGCGGTTTAGATACGAGAATGATTCTTGCCTGGCAGAAGCCCGAGCCAGACAGTCTTCCTTGTTACACGTTTGGGGGCCCTCACCAGGAATGCCGAGACGTGCGGATCGCGAGACGCGTCGCGGCCATGTGCGGGCAGACGCACCAGGTGATTGGCGTCGGAAGCGATTTTCTTGAGAAGTTTCCCGAATATGCGGAGCGCTCTGTTTACCTCGGCGATGGCTGCGCGGGAGTGCAGCATGCTGCGGATCTATATGTAAATCAGCTGGTGCGCCAGGTTGCGCCGATCCGGATGTCCGGGAACGCGGGCGATCAGGTTTTGCGGCACAAAACCGTGTTCAGGCCGTCGGCGCCGACAGCAGGAATATTCAGCCCCGACTTCCAGGCGCAGGTGGCCGCAACTGCCGACACCTACGCGCAATGCATGCAGGGGCACGCGCTGACCACGGCCACGACCAAGCAGACGGCATGGTACTTCCATGGACTGATGACCGTGGAACTCTCCCAGGTAACGCTGCGCACGCCCTACATTGACAACGACCTGATTCGATTGCTCTACCGTGCTCCCGCAAGCGCTCTCGCCAATAACGATCTGCGCGTGCAGTTGATTGAAGACGGCGATCCGAAGCTGCGAAGGATCAGGTCCGACCTTGGATTTGCCGGTCGCGGAGGGAAGCTGGTGGGAGAGGCAAGCCAAATGATGCACCGGCTCACCATGCGTGCAGAATATGCGCTCGAGTTCGGCGATCCGCGCTGGCTCACCAATCTGGATCGCACCGTTCTGCGACATGTGCTGGAGCGGAAGTTTGTGGGGCTGCACAAATTTACTCACTTCGGGCTGTGGTACCGGCAGTCCCTGGCGGGGTATATTCGCGAGATGCTGCTGGACTCGCGCACTCTCTCTCGTCCCTACCTCAACAGGACCGCGGTGGAAACGTTGGTCAAGCAACATGTCGCCGGAGAAGTCGTGTGCACCCCCTCGATTCACAAGCTGCTTAACCTCGAGTACATCCACCGGCTGTTCATCGACTCCTAATGAGCCTGATCGGAACCATCCTCACGCTTGCCTTGATTGCGGCGCTGTTTTACCTGGCCCGCGAAAAGGGCCCACAGACATCGCGCGCGTTGTGGATCCCGCTGCTTTGGCTACTGATCGTGTCGTCGCGCCCGGTCTCGATGTGGCTGCATGTCAATCGCGAGGTCACGCTCGAGGATCGGTACACAGAAGGAAGTCCGCTGGATGCGGCCTATTACGCGATTCTCCTTGTGGCGGGACTTCTCACGCTCAACCGCCGCTGGGTGCGGGTGAAGGGCTTTCTGCTGGCGAATCTGCCCATTCTTCTTTTCTTTTTCTATTGCGGGCTAAGCATCATGTGGGCCGACTCGCCGGCCATCGCGGTGAAGCGCTGGGTCAAGGCGGTGGGCGACCTGCTGATGATTCTTGGTGGTGTTGACGGACCCGTTTCCCGCCCTGGCGATTCGGCGGCGTCTTCGAGCGGGTTGGGATTCGTGCTTGTTGCCCCTTTCCATCTTGTTCATCGTATTCATTCCATCCATGGGAAGCAGCTACGACCCTGTCGATCGGGTCACCATGTACTTCGGCGTGACGACCTTCAAGAACCTTCTCGGTGTCACCTCCATGTTCTGCGGGCTGGGGGCATTGTGGTCTTTCCTCGACGTCTATCAGGATCGAAATCGCCCGGAGCGGGTTCGATTGCTGATCGCGCATGGAACGGTGATCGCGATGGCGGTATGGCTGATCGTGAAGGCAGACTCCATGACGTCTTTGTCCTGCATGGGTCTGGCGGGCGGGGTCATGGTAATGGCCACCACCAAATGGGTTGTGCGAAACCCTGCCACGGTGTTTCTGCTGGTAGCGGGAGCTGCTGGTGTGGCGTTGTTCGCGCTCTTTCTGGACTCGGGAGGATCGATGCTGCAGTCGATCGGGCGCAACTCCACCCTCACGGGAAGAACCCAGATTTGGGCGGCAGTGCTGGCGCAACACATTAACCCGGTGCTGGGCACGGGGTTTGAAAGCTTCTGGATGGGGAACCGGCTGCAGTCGGTGTGGAGCTTAAGCCAGGTGGGGATTGAAGAGGCCCACAACGGATACCTTGAGCTCTATCTGAACCTGGGCTGGGCCGGCCTCACCCTGCTGGGACTTCTGATCGTGAGTGGGTACCGCAACGCCTTGACCCTGTTTCAGAGAGACCCGGCGGCGGGCCGATTGCGCGTGGCGTTTCTGACCTGCGGCATCATCTACAGCTGTACCGAGGCGGGATTTCGCATGATGAGCCCGGTCTGGATTGGATTTCTGCTGGCGGTGACTGCGGTGCCTGTAACTTCAGAAACGAGCGCTCAACCGGCAGTTGATTTCCCGCTGCGACAGGCCGTGCCTCGCCGGCGTATGCGCGTGTTGCAGTAATTGAAAAGGATAAAATCGAAAAACATGTCCAATCAGGAGCCGGGTTGAAGCCATTTGATGCCAATGGAGCGTTCGCTCCCACTGTGCCGGGAGGAGGTCATGCGCTGCGCCGCATGGCGGTACGCGGCGCGGGAGCGACCGTCATTTCGGGCGGAATTGGCTTGGCAATCCAGATTGTGGCGGCCGTGGTACTGAGCCGTTTGCTGACGCCGCGCGATTTCGGCCTCGCAACCATGATCACCACGTTCAGCCTGCTACTCATGAACGGGCCGGCGAACGGGTTCATCGATTCGCTGTTGCAGCGCAAGGACGTGACGCACGCGCTGGCGAGCACGCTGTTCTGGATCAACCTGGGAATCGGGATTGCGCTCACCGCGGGATTTGCCGCGGCAGGCCCCCTGGTGGCACGCTTTTATGGCGAATGGCCGCTCGTTCACTTGACCGCGGGGTTTTCCGCCACCGTCTTCCTCACCACGGCGCCAACCATTCATGCGGCACTTTTGCGGCGTGCGATGAGATTTACCGCCCTGGCGAAGAACGACATTATCGCCCGTGCAGTCGGCGTGCTGGCCTCGATCGCTTTCGCGTTTGCCGGCTGGGGATACTGGTCGCTGGTGATGGGGGCGTGCGCGCTGGCGTTGAGCACCGCCATCGGCGTATGGATTCTCTGTCCCTGGATGCCCGGGCCGCCGCGACGGCGCGTTGGGAGCACCGAAACGCTCAAGTTCGCTTCGCACATCAGCGGCCGATTCAGCCTCAACTATTTCGCGCGCAACTCTGACAATCTGCTCGTAGGGTGGCGCTTCGGCGCGCATGCGCTCGGTTTCTACAAGAAAGCCTACGACCTCTTCGCTCTTTCGGCGGGGCAACTGGTCGCTGCGACTTCGAACGTTGCCGTCTCCGCGCTGAGCCGTGTGCGCGACGATCGTCCGCAGTACATCCGCTATGTGCTGGGAGCGATCGGAGTGATGTCGTTTCTCGGTATGGGGCTTGCCGGCGATCTTACCTTGGTCGGCAAGGACCTGATCCGGCTGCTTCTGGGACCGAACTGGGCGACAGCCGGAGTAATCTTTACCTACTTCGCCCCGGGAATCGGGGTGATGATCATCTACTACATTCACGGGTGGATTCACGTCTCGATCGGCCGCGCTGACCGGTGGTTCCTCTGGAGCATAGTGGAATGGGTCGTCACATTCGGATTCTTCCTGGTGTTTTTGCCCTATGGTCCGCAGGGGATCGCCGTGGCGTGGTGCGTGTCTTACTGGGTCCTGACCATCCCCGCCATGTGGTACGCGGGGAAGCCGATTGATCTGGGAATTGGGCCCGTGGTCGGGACCGCGTGGCGCTACGTCGTGGCATCGCTTTCGGCGGCCACAGCTACCTTCTTTGCGCTTCGCAGCATCCGGCCCCTGCAAGAACTGCCGGGCGCTCCCGGCGCGGCCCTCCGGATGGTGTGCATCACGCTGGTTTTCGGGTCTCTCTACCTGGGAGCTGTGGTTCTTCTGCATGGGGGAGTTGAACCCCTCCGCAAGATCCTGCGGCTGGCCGGAGAGTTGCGCGGAAAAGCGCGCAGAGCCCCGGTAGAGACGGATCACCCAAGCGGGGGAGTCGAACTCGCTTAGGTGCAATTGCGGAGAGCTCGCCCGCGATGTTTTTCTTCTTGCAACGATATTTATAGTCGCGTGGACTGCGACCGGGAGAGCAAGAGCTGTTTCTATGAGAGCCTGCATGTTGGCCTACACGTTTTACGACGCGGACAATCGTGTGCGTCGCTACGCAGAAGCACTGGTGCGGCGCGGAGACCAGGTGGATGCGATCGCCCTGGCGCGCGAGGGCCAGCCGGCCTTTGAAGTCATCCGCGGTGTGCGCGTATTTCGCATTCAGAAGCGCGTCATCGATGAAACCGGCCCGTTCAGCTACCTCATCAAGTTGTTGCTCTTCTTTCTCCGCTCGGCGTGGTTCCTCGCCGTGCGGCATTTCCGCGAACCCTACGATCTGATTCACGTCCACTCGGTGCCTGACTTTGAGGTGTTTGCAACCATCGTGCCGCGATTGCTGGGCACGCGAGTCATCCTCGATATCCACGACATCGTGCCGGAGTTTTATGCCAGCAAGTTCAAGGTGCCCGAGCAGTCGCTGGTCTTCCGCGCGCTGGTCATGTTGGAACGGCTGTCGATCGCCTATTCGAACCACGTGATCATTGCCAATCACCTTTGGTACGACAAGCTGACACAGCGCTCGGTACAGCCGAAAAAGTGCACGGCGATCATCAACTATCCCGATCCCGCCATCTTCTCGCGGCGCGGCGGCCCGGCCCGGACTGGAAATGAGTTCATCCTGTGCTACCCGGGAACGCTGAGCTGGCATCAGGGGCTGGACATCGCCGTGGAAGCAGTGGGTTTGCTTAAGAGTGACATTCCGGAACTTCGGCTGCAGCTGATCGGCGATGGTCCGGAGAGAGAAAACCTGAAAAGACTCATTCGCGAGCGCGGCCTGGAAGATCGAATCTCGCTCACCGGGCTGATCCCGATGGAAAAGGTGGCCGAGATCATGTCACGTATCGATCTGGGCGTTGTACCCAAGCGAGCCGACTCGTTCGGCAACGAGGCCTTCAGCACCAAGATCATGGAGTTCATGGCAATGAATGTGCCGGTGCTGGCTTCGCGAACGCGGATCGACGAGTACTACTTCAACGAACGCATCGTGCAATTCTTCCAGTCAGGCAACGCGCGCGATCTGGCCGACAAGATTTCTATGCTCTACGAGGATTCGAATAGACGCGCGGAGTTGCGCTCCGCAAGCGCCGCATTCATTGCGCAGAATAATTGGGACGTCCGGCAGCATGAATACTTCGGACTGGTTGACGCGCTATTGCCAAAACGCCGCCAGCTAGTGGCCGCGTAATAAGTTGCCGATCACCCGGTAGGGTGGGCAATGAATTTCGGAAGGATAGAGGGAATATGAAGTCTATAAAGATACTCATGACGGTTGCCGTTTGGATCATTGCATCGGCACTTGGAACCGCGCAAACGTGGGCTTCATTTCTCTTGCCGGGACAGGCGATTGACTGGACGGGTACGGGAGTCGGGACGATTCCGGCGCGAACGGTTTCCTGTGCGCAGTTGACGCCAACCGCCACGCTGGCAAAGATCAATGCGGCCCTGGCGTCATGCCCGAGTGGGGAGACCGTGACTCTGGCTGCCGGCACCTACACCATTCCAGGCACGCTGCATGTGCCGTCGAACGTAACACTGCGCGGCGCGGGCGCCGACAAGACCATTTTGAACGCGACAGGCAGCGGCGAGGCCGTGATCCTTCTCGGGGCGGGATCGGTTCCCTTCGCGCCCCGTGTCATCAGCGGCGGCGCTGCGACAGGCTCGACGCAAATTACCCTCGGCACCACCCTGGGCATCAGCGCGGGCAAGTATCTCGTGATCACTGAAGCCAATGATCCCGCCTACGTGACCTCGGCCGGCAGCGGTGGCAATTGCAACTGGTGCGATGGGGGCTGGTCAACGACCGGCAACTACGCACGCGGCCAGATTGTTGAGGTCACGGGAGTCAGCGGCAATACCGTGACCGTCTACCCTGCGCTTTACAGCAGTTACACGCACTGCGCCGGTCGCGGTCGCCTTCAGCATGGCAGCGAGTAATGCCGGCGTCGAAGATCTGCAGGTGCGCGCCAACAACACCGGCTACTCCGCCAACTTCGCCATGGACCTGTGCGCGTATTGCTGGGTCAAGGCCGTTGAATCCAACTATGCCGACGGAGATCATGTCGCCGTCTCCTGGGGTTTTCACGACGAGATTCGCGACAGTTATTTCTCCAATGCCTATCTGCATACTCCGGGGACCTATGACTCCGACGTGAAGCTGGTATTGAAAACCAGCGCCAGTCTGATCGAGAACAACATTATCGAGCGCACCCACGTGGCGGTGATGCTCGAGTGGGGTGCGGCCGGCAACGTGGTCGCATATAACTACACAACCGGCGAATTCGACAGCGGATCGCCTAATGTGGTCATCGGCGGATTGGACTATCACGGGGCGCATCCCCAGTTCAATCTGATCGAAGGCAACGTCATGACCGTCTTCTACGCCGATTCGGTGTGGGGAAGCTCGAGCGATACGACCGCATTCCGCAACTGGTTCGTGGGGACCAATCACGTGTGCGCACCAGCGACCGGACGGGGCCCCGTGAGCTGTTCCGGCAAGAACGGCTATTACGGATACCAGGCCGCGCGCGCGGTGCAGATCTCCTACGTTTCCTTTCGCAATAACTTCATCGGGAACCTGCTTGGGAGCAGCCAGATGCAATCCCTCGCGATCTCGGGGAAGCCGATCCCGCAGAGTTCCCGGCTGGAGTACCCCGCGGTGCGGAACTACGACGCCGCGCAATTGTGGACGTTCGGATATGGAAGCGAGGGCGACGACGGCCTGGGCAACGGTTGCGGCGGAGGAATTCCACCCTGCCATCTGGACGGGAATTCAGCCCATCAGTTACTACATGGGAACTATGAGAATCTGGGGCAAACCACGATCTGGGCGTCGGGAATGAGCCAGATTTTGCCCCCGTCCTTCTACCTGCCTGGCAAGCCGGCGTGGTGGGGATCCTCCGCCTTTCCCGCCATCGGACCCGATGTGAAAGCGGGAACCGGCCCCGGTTCTCACAATCTGGGCATCCCTGCTCAGAACTGCTATCTGAAGACCATGGGGGGAGTGGACGGGGGGCAGGGAAGCCCTCTCGTGTTCAACGCCGGCAATTGTTATGCCGTCGACAAGCTGGCGCTCAATCCGGCGCGATCCCCGTTATTCGACCGCGAAAGCGTCGCGCGCATGGCGCTGACTCCGGCGGCAATTCACTCTCAGGATTCCGCAAGGCGGTAGTTTACAAGTTGGTTACCAAAGAGGGGGAAAGCAAGCACCCTGTTTGTGGGATGTTGCGGACGGGCTAAATCCCTTACGCTGATCAGGATCTACCCCTGCCCCGTGTAGACGTCCTGATTTTTGCAGCGACTTTGGTGCAAATCTACATAGGATAGGGGCGCACGACTCGAAAACAGGAAACCAGCCGTGCAGTTGCCTTTCCCCGTCGCAATCGGCAAGAGCGGTGAGGGGCCGGAACTTCTTCCGAGATACGAGCGAAGAATCATGAACCGGCAACTCTACAAATCGATGGCTTTAGCGCTCCTCGCCGGCGCGTGCTGCGCTCCCGCCTGGGCCCAGTCCCCGGCACCGGTCGAGGCTGCTCCTGCGGCAGCATCGCCGAATCCTTCCGACGTGCTGGCCGCGAGTCCCGTTTCGGGAACCCCGAATCCTGAATTGAAGCCGAATCCGATCGAAGAGATGCGCAAGTTCGAACCCGCCGCCGATGAGGAATACAGGCTGGGCAAGGGAGACGAAATTACGGTCGATTTTGCAGGACGGACCGATTTGCAGGCCAAGCTGGTGGTGGGACCCGACGGCCGCATCACCTTGCCGCTTGCGGGCGAGATCATGCTTTCCGGCCTGACCCGCTCGGAAGCCGCCAAATCCATCGAAAGCGGTCTCTCTCCCTACTACTCGAACCTGGCGGCCCAGGTGACGGTGACCAAGTACACCGCCAACCGCGTCATGGTGCTGGGAGCGGTAGAGCATCCCGGCCCCTTGATGTTCGACGGCGTGCCCACATTGCTTGAAGCCATTTCGCGCGGCGGGCTGCCCACGGCCGGTCCGGAAAAGCGGCCGCAGATACCCGATCAGTGCGCCATCTACCGCGGAAGCGACAAGGTTCTCTGGGTCCAACTGCGGTCCCTGATCGATTCGGGAAATCCGCTGGCCGACTTGCGGCTTCGGCGCGACGACGTGATCTACATTCCTGACCCCGCGGCTCGGTTTGTCTCCGTATTGGGCGAGGTGCAGCATCCGGGGGCCGTGCCGCTCACCGCCGGCACCACGCTGGCAAGTGTGTTGGCCGCGGCGGGAGGCATTACCGACAAGGCCGGCGCCAGGCCCAAGATTCAGATTGTGGATCCGGCGGGTGGCAGCACGCGAACCATCGCCTTCAACGACCTGCTGAATCCCGCCAAGAATCTTGAAGTCACGCTCAAGCCGGGAGAGATCGTCTACATCCCGCAAACCGGATTTTCCCGAGCCACCTACTACCTGGAACGATTGAATCCCATGACGCAGATGGCCATGGTGTTCTCCTACGCCGGGGTGCTATGACCGGATTGCGCCCCAGTCGCGGTTTCCACGATGAATTGCAGACCGGCGGGATGCCGGTCGAGTCCCCCTCGGTTTCTGTCCGCGCGGTGCCCTCGTCCAATCCGCCCCAGACGCTGTTTCACCTGGACCTGTTGCGCAGCCTCCAACTGCATCGCCGTCTGGCAATCGGAATCTTCGCCGCTGCCCTGTTGCTGGCGGCGGGCTACATGGCGAAGAGCTGGAAACACTACACCGCGGAGAGCCTGGTTTACGTGCAACCTGCGCCTCCTCGGCTGATGGACAACGGGCCGACGCAGCGCTGGCCCTATGATGCCAACACCTACGAGTCCTACATCCAGCAGCAGATCCACAACGTCACCCGTCCCGATGTGCTGGTCGCCGCCGCCCACAAGCTTCCCGGCTGGCAAGGCAGTTCGGAGACGGAACAGGCGGCCGCCGCGCGCCTCGATCGCGCCGTGGAAGTGGTGCGCGTGGGGGCGGGTTACCAGCTTTCCATTACCGCGAAGGCCGGAAGCGCCGTAGACGCGGCCCGGATCGCCAATGCGGTCGCCGCCAGCTACATCGAGAGCGCCACGCGCGAGTTGCGATCGGGTGACACCCAGAGGCTCGAACTGCTGCGCGAAGAGCGGGATCGCATCACCAAGGAACTGGCGTCGGATCGCTCCGAGCAGGAAGATCTCAATAAGAAGCTCGGCATTGCTGCCGTCGCGGGCGCTACGCCCGATCCTTACGATGAACAGATCGCAGCGGTTCGCGCAGAACTGGTGAAGGCGCGCACTTCGAACGACGAAGCGGCTGCTCGCCTTACCAGCCTCGCGAAAACCGGCACGTCAACCGCTGCGCTGGATGCGGAAGCCGATGAGATCGTGTCGTCCGATGCCGGCATGGTCAGCATGAAGACCGAGCTCAACAAGCGGCGCTCCGACCTGATCTCGCGGATGGCGAACCTGACGCCGAACCATCCGGAATTCAAGCAGGACACCGAGGAGCTGGCCAAGATCAACACCGCGATCGATGCCATTACCAAGGAACTGCGCGACAAGGCCTCGGCGCACATTCAGCAGCGCCTCAAAAACGACCTCGAACGCACCTCCGGTGTCGAATCCAAGCTCAACTCCCAACTGGCCCAGTTGACCGGGGCCGCCGGATCGGCCACCCCCAGGCTGCAGCGCTCCAATGAACTGGCGACCGATATTGTGCGCCTGCAGAACCGTTTTGCGCTGGTTGACGAGCAGTTTCGCAACCTGACCATGGAGAACAACGCGCCCGGCGCGGTGTACATCGCATCCGCGGCCACGCCGCCGCTCGATGCCGACCACGCGAAGATGTTTCGCAATGGGTTCATCATCGTAATTCTGGGCCTGGTGCTGGGTCTCGGAGCGGCCCTGGTCGCCCACAATCTCGATCCTCGGATTTACGTCGCGAAAGACGTGGAGCGGATTCTCGGTTTCGCTCCCATGGGGATGCTGCCCGACTTCCAGGAGGTCAGCAGCGGGGTCTCCGAGGAGTACATGCTGCGCCTGGCGGCGGCCGTGGAACATGCCTACCAGGAGGGCGCGATGAAGAGCTGCATCTTTACCGCGGTAGCTCCCGGCGCAGGCTCGACTACCCTGGCTTCGCGGGTTACTGACATGCTCCAGGTCATGGGGCGGGAAACGGTCCTGGTGGACGCATCGGGAATGCCGCCGGCCGAGGCCAACGGTGGACACCCCGACAGCACCGAGCTTGTAGCATCGCCGCGTGGAACCCGGTCAACGGCCCTGTTGCAGCAGATGGCCGACGTGACCGCCGGCGAGAGCATCGTGATCACGGATACGGCACCGCTGCTGGCCTCAGGCGAGACCGAATACCTGGCGCGCTTTGTGGATTCCGCGATCGTGGTCATCGAGTCCGGTGTGACCACCAAAACGCAATTGCGGGAGCTGGCAAAGACGCTGCAGCGTCTTGACGTTGCGGCAGTGGGTTTTGTGCTGAATCGTGTGTCGCTAGCGAAAGCAAATGCCCCCTTCCGGGACTCAGTCCGGGCAGTCGAGCAGCACCTGCAGGCGCAATCCCGGTCGTACGCGCGCAACACAACGCGCAACCAGCAGCCCGCACAGCCGCAGCGGGAGGCGCACGCCGAGTCGAGAGTGGCGCGTACCCGGCACAAAGCCGATGCCGTGCCCGTTCCAGTCCAGGAGCCGGTGGCTGCATCGCGACGGAATGTTGCATCAGAACAGAGCATGGACGCTCACATTCCAACTCATCAGGAGCTTCCCGCGGATGGTATGCAAGACGGCAAACAGGCCCCCAAATCGGCCCAGCGCGAGGAGACGCCTACGCCAGTCCCCGAAGTCCGCGAGCCCGTGCCTGCCCCGAAATCTGCCGCTTCCAATGGACATCACGTAGCTCCGGAGCCGGTCTTTGCTTCGGCGGTTTCGGAGTCGACCTATACTGCGCATCGGTTTATCACTCCCGAGCCGATATTCGATCCAACCCCGGTCGGCGGTGCTCGCGCGTCTGCCTATTCGGTTCCTCGGCCTGCCGCGCCAGTTGAGCCGATTCCATCCCCGGCCGCCGCACGAGAGCCGATTCGGCCGGAGCCTATGCCCGGCCGCCCTGCTGCTCCGCCCCTCACCGCGCAAGCACCGCGTGGACGCGAGCCGATGCGGCCCGCTCCGCCAGCCGTGGTTCATCCCCATGTGGAAGAGGCTCCGCGATATGTACCACCCGCGCCCGTCGCGGATCGTCCCAGGCCGGCGGCTCCCACGGCCCCCACGGTCGAAGCGCGAATCAACACACCGGCGGTTGTCCCGCCAGGAGAGCCTTCTGCGCCTGCAAAGTTCGGAGCGGATTCGCCGGTGCCGGCGAGCGTTGCATTTGACGCGGCTGCCATCGATCCTCCCACTTCGCCGCGCCCAGCTCCTTCCCTGCATGCATCGAAAGCGGACCCTCGCACAAATTCCGCTGACTTCGCTCCCGCTCAGGCGGCAGGCTACCGGGCAGAGCCGGCTACGTCCGGGCCAACTCCTTCAACAGCCCGTCAGGAGGCCCCCGAGGATGAGATCGATGATCTGCCCTATAGCGCGGCATCGCGGTTGGGAGGGCTGAGGACCCTGCTGGTATCCCTCGGCCTCAAGGCTCTGAACAAGGAAGCGGACCTGCACGGTCGATCTGCGGATGTTGAGCCTCAATACGAACGCAACGCGGAACGCCCGGTTTACGCCGAGCCGGTTACCTATTCTCCTGCGAGAGGTTCGATTGAGACGCTTCCTGCCGATGCAGCTTCAGTGAAAGCCAAGCCGGAGTTTCTGCCTCCCAAGCAAGTAGCGGCGGAGACCACGGAACGCGAGAAGGAGCCGGTTCGTCCGGTTCCCAAGCGGCTTCGCTGGGATGCTCCGGAAGACGTCGAGACGCTTCCCTCGTGGCGCGGACAATATCGCAAGCGGCGGTAGTGCCAGCGCAGCTTTCTCATTTAATTCGTGACCAAATAGATGCAGGGCAAGGATTTTCGCAGGCGTGTAACATAGCATGATGCACAATCGAATTTGAGGGAGATCCAGGCGTGCCGCGCATCCACTTTCAACAACAACTCGCCGAGCTGAAGGACAAGCTCCTCGCCATGGCCGCGTTGGCGCAGCAGGCAATGGAGTCGGCGGTGGACGCTTACCTGCAGCGCGACGCGGGACTTTGCCAGTACGTTCGTCAAAATGAGACGGCCATCAACACCGCGCAGCGGGAGTTGGATGAGATGGCGTACGAACTGCTCTCCCGCGAGCAGCCCATGGCGATCGACCTCCGCTTCATCCTGGCTGTGATCAAGATCAACGGAGATCTGGAGCGGATCGGCGATCAGTCGGTCGCGATTGCTCGCCGGACCCGCGAGGTGCTGGAGATTCAGCCTGCCGAGCTTCCGGTGGACTTCGAAGCGATGGCCGAGTGCACCAGCCGCATGATCCGTTCAGCGATCCAATCGCTGCTGGACGGCGATGCGCGTCTGGCCGACTCGGTCCGCGAGATGGATGACGAGGTGGACCGCATCAACCGTCGCGCCCACATCGAGCTGTTGCAACTGATCCAGGAACAGCCCAAAAATACGCAGCAAGCCATGAATGGACTGTTTGTTTCCCGGTCGCTGGAACGGATTGCAGACCACGCGTCGAATATCGCGACGGATGTGATCTTCTGGATTCGCGGCGCTGACGTCCGCCACCAACTCAGCATGGCGATGGATTAAGGCAGAACTGGAAAAAGCAGAAGGGCAGCCATGATGGCTGCCCTTTTTGCTTGTTAATAGGCCCGATGTCTTACCTGACGGTTTCGTACAGGAACCAGGCCCGCCGTTCAGCCTCGTCAATCCAGTTTTCGATCAGGCTGGTGGTGGCATAGTCGTTGGCTTCGCTGGTGATTTCGTGCGCAGCGCGCAGGTTTTCCACCAGGGCGCGATTGTCGGCCTCGAGTTCGCGGAGCATGTCGTGCGCGGATACGTTGAGCTTGTCGTTATCCGCGATACGCTTTTGCTTTGCGATGTCGCCGATCGAGTGCAGGGTCGTGCCCCCGATCTTGCGCACGCGCTCCGCAATGTCGTCGCTGATGGCGAAGATCTGATCCGCCTGCTCGTCCAGCAGCAGATGATAGTCGCGGAAGTGCGGACCGGTCATGTGCCAATGGAAGTTCTTGGTCTTGATGTAAAGCGCGAACACGTCGGCCAGCAATGGGTTGAGAGCGCGGGTGATGTTGAGAACATCCTCCGTTGAAAAGCCGCCGGGGGCGGTCACATTTGCATTTCTCAAAGTTCCTGTCGCCATATCTCTCCTTTTCAGGAACGGCGCCGGAAGGGGGAGGGAAAGGGCGCCGGTTCCCGCACGCTTAGGATGCGACGAAATGGACGATCGATTCTTCTGCCAGTTCGAGCACAAACGAAGGCGGCGCCGACCTGAATTTCCGTCCGGCGCCGCGATGAAAGATGAAGATCCGGTTACACTTTCAAGCCGGGATGCTCGGCATAGTGCAACAAGACGGCCACGGCGCAACTGGTGAGGCGCGTCTCGGCGGAGTCGGCACGGCTGGTCAGGATGGTGGGTACACGCGCCCCGAGAACAATTCCGGCCAGTTGGGCGCCGCCCAGGTACTCGAGCTGCTTGGCCAGCATGTTCCCGCTCTCAAGATCAGGAACGACAAGAATATCCGCCTGGCCCGCCACAGGCGACTCTAACTTCTTGATACCAGCAGCCTTGGCGCTGACCGCCGTATCAAAGGCGAGCGGCCCGTCGAGGATTCCGCCCGTTATCTGTCCGCGGTCGGCCATCTTGCACAGGGCGGCTGCGTCCAGCGTGGACTTGATCTTGGGATTGACGGTTTCGACTGCGGAGAGCAGCGCAACCTTGGGCTCGGGAATTCCGAGCGCGTGGGCCAGGTCGATGGCGTTCTGCACGATGTGGACCTTGTCTTCGAGCTCCGGCGTGATGTTGATGGCCGCGTCGGTGATGAGCAGGGTACGCGGATAAGCCGGCGTATCCATCACAAAAACATGGGAGATGCGGCGCGCGGTGCGCAGGCCGGTGTCGCGCTGCATGGCCGCCTTCATGAGTTCGTCGGTGTGCAGGCTGCCCTTCATCATGGCCTGGGCATTGCCGCTGCGACACATGGCCACGCCGAGTTCGGCGGCCCTGCCCTCCGTGTCGGCCTGCACGAAGGCATAGGGGCTCAGGTCGACCCCGATTCTCCGCGCCAGGGCCTTGATGGCCGGTTCGTCGCCAATGAGCGTGGGCTCGATCAAGCCCGCAACCGCGGCTTCGACCGTGCCCTTCAGCGCGACCTCCGACTGCGGCCAGACCACCGCCGTGGTGATGGCGGGAAGGTGTTTGCAGCGCTCCAGGAACTGGTGGAAGACGTGGTAGTCCGCGGGATGGCCCACCAAGGGATCGACGGCGACGGCTTCGGCGAGAGGGGCAAGATCGCTCATACGGGTGATTTCTCCGGGGCCGGGGTCAGAAGAATAAGGACCGGCCTAACGAGATCATTTTCGCCCTGGCGCGGCAGGTGGGCCTGTGCGTGAGGTCACAGTGCGGATTGGAGTACCGCGTTGCGATACGTGGTCAACGTGGCTGAATCTCGGCAGTTCGATCTCCGCGAGTCGAACTCCGCGTGCAAAAGGCGATGAAAGGGAGGCGGGTGGGGGTCAGTAGAGCCTGAAGAAAAGTCACGGCACTGCGCGGGCCCCCCAGGCTCACTGAAAAACTCCACCGGGCGGCAGGCCGCGGGTTTTTCAGCAAGCTGGGCTACTAGCTATTGGCTTATTCCGCGCGCAGAGCATTCACGGGATTTACTGCGGCAGCCCTGCGCGAAGGCAGGTAGCTGGCAATCCACGCAATCATCAGAATGCAGACGGTGGCGGACGCGTAGGTCCATGGATCCATGGGGCTCACCTGGAATAACAGGGACCGCATGAGCCGGACGCAGAGGAAGGCCGCGGTCACGCCGCATACCGCGCCGATTGCGGCAAGCCCCAGGCCCTGTCGGACGAACAAGCCGGTCAGCGAATCGCGCTGCGCACCGAGGGCCATGCGGATGCCAATCTCGCGGGTGCGCTGCGAGACGGCGTAGGCAATGACGCCGTAGATGCCGACGATGCCCAGGAGCAGGGCCATACTGCCGGCTACACACAGCATCACCAGGGTGAACGACGTGCGCGCCAAGGACTTGCGATAGAGTTCGCCCAGGGTTGTGACTTCAGAGAGTGGCAGGTCGGGATCGACAGACCAAACCGCCTTCTGGACGTCGCTCATGAAGGCCGATGAGCCGGCGCGAGGGGTTCGCATCACAAAGCCGACGTAGCGGCGCACCATCTCTTTGTCGACCTCAAATTGGCCCTGATAGAGGGGCCAGTAGACGCAGCTGGAGGGATCCTGACTCACACCATTGTCGTAAAGATTGCCGGCCACGCCAACGATCTCGTGCCACGGATCGTTGAAGCCGACGCGGATACGCTTGCCGAGAGCGTTGGCGGCACTGCCCCAATACTCCCGGGCGAAGTTTTCGGAGACGATGGCGATGGGGCGCTTTTCAAAAGTCTCTGCCCAGGTGAGATCGCGGCCAGCCACAAGCTTTGCGCCGAAGGTCGAAAAGAACCCCGGGGAGATGAACTTGAATCGGCGCACCTGCGCTAGCTCGCCTTCCTTGTAGGTTCGATCGGCGGCGTAGACCGGATCGAATGAATTGTTGTTCGCCATGGGGACATCGGTGGTGATGCTTACGGAGGAAACGCCGGGGATGGTGGCAAGCTTGGCGGCGATGGCTTGCTCGGTGCGCACCACGCGTTCTTTCTGCGTGTCGGGAATCTGCGACTCAGGGATGTAGATGTGGAAGGTCTGAAGCGACTTGGGATCGGAGAACCCCGGAGAAACGCGCGCCAGGGCCAGGAAGGTGCGAATCATAAGCCCGGAGCAGATGAGCAGGACAAGTGCGAGGGCGACCTGGACGACGACGAGAGTTTTGCGGGCGCGGTGGCGCTCGCGGCTCTGGCTGAGGCCTCGACCGCCTTCGCGCAGTCCGGTGCCTGCCCTGACGGTGGAGTACTTGAGGACGGGAATCATGCCGATGACCATGCTGACAAAGAGCGCAAGGCCCAGCGTGAACAAGAGGACCGAGAAGTTGATGCCGATCTCGTGCAAGCGTGGCAGACCGGTAGGTGCTGCGGCAATGAGGATGCGCAGGGCGCCGAAGGTGAGGCCGAGGCCCAGCAAACTTCCCGCAGTACCCAGCACCAGGCTCTCGAGCATGATGACTACCGCGATGTCGCGGCGGCTTCCACCGAGGGCGGTGCGGATAGCGAGTTCCTGGCGGCGGCCTTCAACACGGACGAGCAGGAGGTTGGCCACGTTGGCGCACGCGACCAGCAGGACAATCGCGATGGATCCCAGGAGGACCCAGAGGACATTACCGACGTCGCCGATCACATCCTGTTTGAGGGAGTAGAGGGTGGGGGAGAATCGCGCCGTTGCGAACACCGCGGCGCTGAACCCTTCCGGTGGGGGAAAGCTGCGAAGGGAGATGGGGATGAGGCGAGCCAGGTCGGCGCTGGCCTGTTGCAAGGAGACGCCCTGCTTGAGTCGAGCCATTCCCTGAAAGCTGAAGTTGCCCAGCTTGACGGTGCTTCGATCGAGTTGCATGGGCAGGAGCAGGTCGGAATCGTTCCAGTCGAGGAAGTGGAAGCTTTTGGGGAGAACGCCTATGATTTCGCGCGCAGTGCCATCGACGGTGAGGGTGCGGCCAACCACTGTGTTGCTGCCGCCGAAGTGCCGCTGCCAGTATCCGTAAGAAAGGAGGACGGTTTTTGGGGAACTGGCCAGATCGTCTTTGCGCGAAAAGACACGGCCGATTGCCGGCGTGACACCGAGCATGGGCAAGACGCCGTCGGTCACGTCGAGAGCGTCAAGGTGCTCGGGCTGGGCGCCGCCCGTGATGCTGACCCCGTCGCCGCGGTACAGGCCGATGTCCTGAAGAGTGGTGCTCTGCTCCCGCTCAATGAAATAGAGAAACGGCGCCATGTTGAGCTTGGGGATATTGACGCCGGGCGCGGCGTACCAGACCCCGATGAGCTGCTCAGGATGGGGATAGGCGAGAGGCTTGAGCAGCACGGCATCCACGACACTGAAGATCACGGTGGTGGCTCCGACGCCGACGGCGATGGTGAAAAGCGAGAGCATGGAAAAGAGCGGGGCACGTACGAGCCTGCGGAGAACCTGCCTGAGCTGCTCCAAAAAGGCGGACATCGGAAGTCTCCCTGCGATTGGAATGAACGTCTCAGCGTGTGGCGCCGGACTGCGCCTCGCAGCGCGAATGAAGAGGAATACGCTACTGGACGCAGAAATGTTCGCGAAATGTGACGATTGAGTCGCCGGGCCAGGTTTTCCGGCGGAGTGCAAAGCTGATATGCTGCGAGCGCTCAAGCAAAGCGATTTAGAAGAGGGTCAAGCCATGTGGTTTCTGGGAATGGACGTGGGTACGGGCGGCACGCGGGCGGTGGTGGTGGATGGGGATGGCAAGGTGGTGAGCGGGGCATCGAGCGAGCATGCCCCATTTCGCACCCCGCATCCGGGGTGGGCCGAGCAGGATCCCGAAGACTGGTGGCGTGCGGCACAGGATGCCGTTCGCAAGGCTCTGGCGGCTGCTCCCGAACCGGGCGAGCCGATAGCGGCTCTGGGGCTGACGGGACAGATGCACGGCGCCGTGATGCTCGATGAGAATGGCGCGGTTTTGCGGCCGTCGCTGATTTGGTGCGACACGCGGACGCAGCCCGAGTGCGACTGGCTGCACGAAAAGATTGGCTACGACAGGTTGATCGAGCTCACCTGCAACCCGGCGCTGCCCAACTTTACGCTGACCAAGCTTTTGTGGGTAAAGACGCACGAGCCGGAGATCTTCGCGAAGATTCGCCACGTGATGTGCCCCAAGGACTATGTCCGCTACCGGCTCACGGGTGAATTCGCGATCGACGTGCAGGAGGCTTCGGGAACCCTGTTGCTGGATGTGACGCACCGGCGCTGGTCGAAAGAGGTGGCAGAGGCAGCGGGAATTCCGGAGAGCTGGCTGCCGACGGTGTATGAGTCGCCGGAGGTTTGTGCGAGGGTGAGCCAGTCTGCGGCGGGGCTGACAGGACTCAACGCGGGGACGCCGGTGGTGGCGGGAGCGGGCGACCAGGGCGCGGGCGCGGTGGGGATGGGAATTCTGCAGCCGGGTTCAGTTTCAGCCACTATCGGCACATCCGGCGTGGTGTTTGCGGCTACGGCTGATCCGACGAAAGACCCGAGGGGCCGGCTGCACACGTTTTGTCATGCAGTGCCCGGCCTGTGGCACGTGATGGGCGTGACGCAGTCGGCGGGGCTGAGTTTTCAGTGGCTGCGGAATACGTTTTTCGCCGGCCAGGATTACGATTCGCTCACCGAGGGGGCTGCGAAAGTGCCGGCAGGAAGCGAGGGGCTGGAGTGGGCGCCTTATCTTCTGGGCGAGCGGACGCCGCATCTCGATCCCACGGTTCGCGCTGCGTTTGCGGGCATCAGCACGGTGCATTCAGCGGCACACTTTGTCCGCGCGGTGCTGGAAGGCGTTGCGTATTCTCTGCAGGATACGTTCACGCTGTTTGCGGAACTGGGAATCCCGGTGACCGGGATCCGGCTCGGCGGTGGCGGCGCGCGCGGTCCCCTGTGGCGCAGGATTCAGGCGGGGGTGTACGGCCACGCGGTCGAGGTGCTGACTGCGGAAGAGGGCGGAGCGTTTGGCTGTGCGCTGTTGGCGGGTGTGGGTGTGGGGCACTGGACGGATCTCGATCAAGCCTGTGGGGTGGCCATCGAGGTGGCCGAGCGGATTGGGCCTGATGCGGACGATGTAGCTGCCTACAAAACCGGCTACGCGCAATGGCGAAAGCTGTATCCGGCGCTGCGCAGCCTTCGCTAGTCAGTTCCCCTGCCCCATTCTTTCGGCCCTATTCAGCCGCGAGCGTCGGCAGGGAGATCAATTCGCTGGCTCT
The DNA here is from genome assembly GCA_963744185.1 of uncultured Acidobacteriota bacterium. Taxonomy (GTDB): domain Bacteria; phylum Acidobacteriota; class Terriglobia; order Terriglobales; family Acidobacteriaceae; genus Telmatobacter. The sequence goes on from CAVUSR010000012.1 coordinate 658,119, forward strand.
CGCCTCTGTCTCAAGGTTATGCTGTTGGCCTCGTGATCTGAGGTGTTCATGGCCGTCGCCGCTCAAGCCGCCCAAAGCTATCCCGGGGTTTCCTCATTCGCCGCAGCGCCCGTGCGCAACGTTGCGGTCGATGCCTATCGGGGACTTGTGATGCTGCTGATGATGGGCGAAGTTCTGCGCTTCAGTGATGTCGCCCGCGCTATTCCGGGGAGCACTTTCTGGCACGTTCTGGCCTGGAATCAGACGCATGTGGAGTGGGCGGGCATGAGCCTGCATGACACCATCCAGCCTGGATTTACGTTTCTTGCCGGGGTGGCTCTTCCGTATTCCATTGCGAGCAGGCGCCGCAAAGGTGAGAGCTTTAAGCGGATGCTGCTGCATACGATCTGGCGCAGCCTGCTGCTGATCGCATTGGGCATTTTTCTGCGCTCCGTCGACGGCCCCATCACCTACTTCACATTTGAAGACACGCTCACTCAGATCGGCCTCGGCTACACGTTTGCCTTTCTGCTGGCATTTGCCCGGCCGCAGACGCAGTGGATCGCCACGGGGGCTATTCTTTTTGGCTATTGGCTCGCATGGGCGCTTTACCCGGCTCCGGGCTTGGACTTCAACTACGCGGCCGTTGGCGTGCCACCAGCCTGGCAGGGGCATCTTTACACCGGCTTTCTTTCGCACTGGAACAAGAACAGCAATCTGGGGCAGGCGTTCGACGTGTGGTTCCTGAACTTGTTTCCACGCACGAGCCGGTTTGTTTTCAACGGAGGCGGCTATCTCACGCTCAGCTTCATCCCCACGCTGGGCACCATGTTGCTGGGTTTGATCGCCGGCCGCTGGTTTCGCGAGTCCGAACCGCGCATTCCGCTGCGCCGCTTTCTGGTTGCCGCCGCGGCGCTGATGGCGCTGGGGCTCATCCTGCACTTTACGGGGATATGCCCGATCGTCAAACGCATCTGGACTCCCGCATGGACGCTTTTCTCCGGTGGCGTCTGCTTCGTTTTCCTCGCCGCATTTTCATGGGTTGTGGATGTGAAGGGCCATCGCCGCTGGGCGTTCCCTCTCGTGGTCGTGGGCATGAACTCCATCGCGGCGTACCTCATCGCGCACCTCTGCGAGGACTTCATTCAGAGCAGCCTGCGCATCCATCTCGGCATGAGATTTTTCAATCTCTTCGGCACCGCGCTGGAGCCCTTCTTCCTGGGTGCACTCACGCTGCTCATCTACTGGCTGGTGCTTTACTGGATGTTTCGGAACAAAGTATTCATCCGCATCTGATCGGCGTAAGGGTTGCCTGGCCGTGCTCAATTCGCTGCGATTTGAGTGGGAAGATGACGAATCAGCCAGATAGTACGGCTCATTGCCCCGAGGCTGCATCCCCTTTATAGGACTGTCTTCCGACGTCTAGTCCATAAGGAGCAGATTGCAGGTTCGATTGGGCAGCAGACTCATATTTGCAAGCGTTGTCTTGATGGGCTCGCTGGCGGCGCGGTCTCCCGATAGCGAAAGCGCAGATCCCTGGATCGTCCGAATCATGCGAGCGGATTCCCGGAGGCGCCGAAGCCTTCTGACCAGATTGCGGGGGAGGCTCAATCAGCCAATTCTGTCCAGCCAGGCGCTACTGGCACCATCTCCGGCACAATAGTCGACACGAGCCAGGACGTGGTGCAGGGTGCCCGGATCACACTAGCTGGCGGTCCTGGAGGCGAGCGCAGGACGGTCTCCGGCAGCAGCGGAGGATTCAAATTTGAAGAAGTACCGCCGGGCACCTACAAGGCGACTGTGACCGGGCCGGGCATGAGCACGTTCGTGTCGAAGCCTATCGTTATCCAAGCCGGGGAAGCAAAGCTCGTGCCGGCCATCGTGCTGTCCATCGCCGGAACGACGACCAGCGTCACGGTCAACGGCGACAAAGAGGAACTGGCTGAGGAACAGGTACAGATTGCCGAGCAGCAACGAGTCCTGGGCGTGCTTCCCAACTTCTACAGTTCCTATGACTGGAACGCGCCGCCGATGCTGGCCAAGCAGAAGTTCAAGCTGAGCGCCCGTGCGCTGATCGATCCAGTCTTCTTTCTCGAAGTGGCAGGCATCGCCGGAGCCGAGCAGTACAAGGACATCTTTCCTGCGTATGGTTGCTGCTTTGCGGGTTACGGGAAGCGCTACGGGGCCGCCCTCGCGAATCACGCCTCGGGAGAATTCTTCGGGCGCGCCGTTTATCCGTCGATCTTCCACCAGGATCCGCGCTACTTCTACAAGGGAACAGGGACCGTCAGTTCGCGGGCCGTGTACGCGATGTCCGCCGCGGTGATCGCGCGCGGGGATAACGGCCGCCGGATGCCGAATTACGCGAGCTTGTTGGGGAACTTGTCTGCGGGCGCGCTTTCAAACCTTTACTATCCGCAGGCGGATCGCGGGGTAAAGCTGGTTTTCCTGAATGGACTTGGCCGAGACCGGGGCGACCGCCGTCGGCAACCTGATTCGCGAATTCGTACTGAAGGATATTACTTCACGCGCCAAAGGTACTCAGCCCTGAAGCACGAGAATGTCGCTACAGTGACGCGGGAGCCTCATCCGTTGATAGCAGAAGGAATTAGTTCAGCGTGATGTCAGCCGTGAGCGGCGTGTTCTCGCTCGAGTCGCCCACGCGAATCACGAACTTGCCTGGATCAATCGTCCATTTATGCGCGTCTTCGTCCCAGTAACTGAAGGCACGCGCGTCGAGATTCAGGGTCACGTGCCTCGTTTGGCCGGCCGCAAGCCGCACCTTGGTAAACCCCTTCAGCTCCCGCTCGGGCCGCTGAGCCCTCGATGAGGGATCGGATACGTAAAGCTGCGCCACTTCAGCGCCGGGCCTGTCACCGCTGTTGATCACGTCGAAACTTACCGAGACTGCTGATCCGGCGGCAGCGGCTGAGGGAACTCTCAGGTTGGAAAAGCGGAAGGTCGTGTAACTGAGGCCGAATCCGAATGGAAAGAGCGGGTGCTTGCCGGTCGTGGTCCAGTAGCGATAGCCGACCATGAGTTTGTCGCCGTATTTCACATGGCCAACGGTGATGTCGACGGGCGGGTGTCCGGGCTCGTCCACGTGCAAGGTTGTGTCCGCTCCTTTGACCGGATAGTAGTAGGGGTACGACGGGTTTTCTTCCCACGCGCGATCGAAGCTGACCGGCAGTTTGCCTTCTGGACTCCGCTGGCCGAAGAGAATCTCGGCAATGGCCGTACCGCCCTCCTGGCCTGGATAGAAAGTGTCCAGCAGGGCCGGCACCTTGTCGAGCCAGCGATGCGTGTCCACTCCGCCGCCGGCCGTTAGAGTAACGACCGTGTGAGGATTGGCCGCGGCCACGGCTTCGAGCAAGGCATCCTGCCCCCATGGAAGCGTGAAGCTGCGGTCGAGGCCCTCGCTTTCAAACGCCGGACCGTATCCCACGGCGACAACGGCCACGTCGGCCATGGAGGCGTATTGCTTTACCTCAGGAGAGATCATGTCCGCTTCGTTGATGATGCCGAGGCCGAAGCGATTGTCGATGTATCCAGGCAGGTAGTTCGCCACCACCTTGATGATCTGGCCTGCGTTTAGATCGATCGTCGCCGATTCGGGATGCTGTCCTTCGGCTTGCGTCTGCTCCAGCAACTGTTTGCCGTCTACGGTGATCTTGTACTTTTCGCCTCCGGCGGCGCCGGAGAGAATCAGGTATTTTCCCGCTGTGCCCGCCTTGAAACTGGCGGTATAGCGGATGCTGCGGGGGGATTTGGCGGCTTGGCCCCACCAGTCGGCCTTGTATTCCGCGATGTTTTCCTGGGTGGTCGTCTCAGGCGTGGCAGAGAAGTCCTTGCTGGGGTAGGTGGAGACCTGGACGCCGCCGTCCCAGTGGGTTTTGGAGAGGATATCCATCATCTCGGGGAGGCCGCGGGTGTAGAGTACGCGGACGTTGGGCCCAACCAGGTTGGCGATGCCGGCGACGATACTGACCGGGGCAAAGGCATCGGCTTGAGACGACCCGCCTCCGCCGGGGACCGCCGGCCATGCGATGGGACCGATGACGGCGATGGTCTTGATCTTCGCTGCATCGAGGGGAAGGAAATGGCCCTCGTTCTTGAGCAGCGTCAGGCTCTCCCGTGCTCCCTCGAGGGCTGTTGGGCGATCGGCAGAGGAGTACGTGGAGTTGGCGGGATCGAACTGCGGGCGGTCCGTAAATCCGTAACGCAACTCTGTGCGCAGGATGCGAAGCACCTTGTCGTCGATCGTGGCCTCCTTGACCGTTCCAGCCTGGATGGCGGGGAGCAAACCCTTGGTGTTCATGAAACGCCCCGACGGCATTTCCAGATCGAGGCCGTTGTTGGCTGCGCCGACTGAATCGTAGGTTGAGTCCCAATCGGACATGAGGATGCCCGTGAATCCCCACTCGCCCTTGAGGACTTTGAGATTGAGGAACTCGTTCTGTGTGGCGTGCTGATGGTTCAGCAGGTTGTAAGAGTTCATGACCGCATCGACATGGCCCGTTGTGACCGCAGCCTCGAAGGCAGGCAGGTAGATTTCGCGCAAGGTGCGTTCGTCAACCTCGGAGTCGGTGTCGTGGCGGCTGTACTCCTGGTTGTTGGCGGCGAAGTGCTTCACGGTGGCGATGACGCCCTGCGATTGGACCCCCTCAATGTAGGGCACGACCAGGTTGGCGTTGAGGAACGGATCTTCGGAAAGGTATTCAAAATTGCGGCCGGAGACAGGCGAACGAGCAATGTTTACTCCGGGGCCGAGAAGGAAATTCACATCGCGAACCCGTGCGTCTTTACCGAGGCCTTCGCCGAGTTTGCGTGCAAACTCAACGTCCCAGGTAGCTGCCAGCGCGGCGCCGCCCGCGTAGGCCGTGGTCGGACCCCAGGTGCGGACACCCACCGAGGCATCCGACATTTTGAAGCGGGGCAGCCCGATCGAAGGAACGGCCCGCGTGTACATGTCGTCCTGACCGCCCAGCAACTCGATCTTCTGCTCGATCGTGAGTTTGGCGAGCAGTTCGTGCGCCTTGGCCTCAATCGCGGGTGAGTCGGCAGCGGGAGCCTGCGCGCAGGAGGACGACACCGCCGCAAGGAGGACCACCCAGACGCACGTTATCGCGGATGCAGAAACCAATTCAGCGGGCAATCTTTTGGTCTTTTTCATGACGCAAAAGAGTACAGCATTTTGTCCGGCAGTGCACAATTTAGAGTTTCAAAGGATTGGTCGACATAAACGATGAGGGCTAATTTCGGATTTAGTGATCAGGATCACACCGCGAGGTGAATGGTGTCACTGCCTGGAAGCGAATACAAAGCGCAGACTCGAAAAACAATAGGGATCGATGCGGCGCTTATCGCACGACTCAAAGCGCTGGGAGGCACCCATGAGCTTTGCCGGCAGCATGAAGACGATCGTCGTTGCGACCGATCTCGAAGGCACATCCGAAGCCGCGTTGGAGTACGCACGCAAACTGGCCGGCGCGTACGGGGCGCGGATCGTCCTGGCGCACGGTGTGGATCCGATTGAATTTGCGGCGATCGAATCCGTGCCGGGGCGCGTGATGCGGAGATTGACGGAGGAAGCGCGGGCAACGCTGGATCAGATGGCTGCCGACCTTCTCCGGGACGGCATTCACAGCCACACGGAGTTGAAGCAGGGCGCGGTTGTGCAAATGCTGCTCGACGTCGTGCACCAGCACAAGGCCGGCCTGGTGGTTCTGGGTACGCGGGGAAAACGTGGTGCTGGACCCGTTGCTGTCGGCACCATTGCGGAGCAATTGGTTCGTCGGGCGCCATGTCCCGTTTTGGCGGTTGCGGCAGACTGGAATGCAGGCGAGCACCGGCCTACGCCTGGGGGCTCCGTGCTGCTGGCCATGGACAGAAACGAAGCACTGGAGTCCGCGGTGGACGCTGCCAGTTCGCTGGCGTTGACGTTCAAGCGCACGCTCATCGTGATTCACGCACGAAATGCTGCCGAAGCTTCGGCCTTCTTGAATCCATGCGCAACCACGCTGGAGCAGTTTGGCGTCCGAAGCGGAGGGGAGTTTCCGATTCGCTGCATCGTCAAGGACGGAAATCCGGCGGAGGCCTTGACTCAGGCCATCGCGCAATACACTCCCAGCATTCTGGTGATGGGAGTCAAGCGCAAGAGCGATTCGCCGGGACGTCACGGAACCGCATTCAACTTGCTAGCTAGTTCACGCGTCCCCGTCCTGTGTGTTCCGATGCTGTCGGAACTGAACCTGCCTGACCACGAGGCAAGCGTTCCAATGGAAATCAGCTAAACCGTGATGAGGTGGGGTTTACAGCCACTCATATCGCGGCGAACTGACCAGGGAGAGAAATCCATGCAGCCAGAGGCAAGGTCCCCTCAGGTGGACGCGGTCGAGGCACACCCGGTTTCGGAACTATTGGCCTGCCCGCCGGAGACCGGTATCCTGCTGACGGCCTCGGCGCAAAGCGTCAACTTCGACGCCGGTCAAACTATCTTCCGGCAATCGTCTCTCTGCGAGGGGCTATACCTGGTGGTCTCAGGTCAGTTAATTCGCCGCACCGAGCGGCTCAAGACGCGCATCGTTCTCGGTTCCGCGCGGCCGGGCGACCTGATCGAACTTGCGGCGGCTCTCGGCGACCGGCATCACACCTTCTCCCTAATAGCGCAAACCTCGGGGTCGTTGCTCATGTTGCCCATCGATAGCCTGCACCAGGCATTTGCGAGCTATCCTCCTCTTCATATGAGACTTCTGGAGGAATTAGCGCGGGAGGTTTCGCGAGCCTATCGTGCCTGCCGCTCGTCGAAATTGCTCAAGACGCGGCGCCGCTCCGGCTTCCCTGCGGCCTAGCCGGATGACGGAATTGTTTCTCCGAAATCTATGGCAGTTCGCGAACTGACTTTCACAAACGTTCGTTTTCTGGGGGTCGATACTAATTAACTTCGTGGATAAAAAATGGGTTATACTTCAAGCAACCCGTCATGGCTTCATTTCATCCGCATCACCCTCCGGAAGATTGTTTGAATTGTGAGCATCGCCATCTGCGGATGTTCTGCAATCTCACCCCGGAGGCCCTGCAGGACTACGACGGGATCGGCATCATGATGAGCCATGCGCGCGGCGCCAAGCTCTTCAACGAAGGCGACGCGGCGCGCAATGTGTTCGTGATCTGCTTCGGGCATGTGAAGATCTCTTCAACGTCCCGCGACGGCAAGACGATGATCCTCAAGATAGCTGGCCCTGGTGACGTGATGGGTTTGAGTGCGGTGCTGGCCAACGTCCCCCACGAAGTGACTGCCGAAGCCATCGAACCCTGCCAGGTAAAGACGGTGCGCAAGCAGGAATTCATTGATTTCCTGGGACGCCACGGGATCGCCAGCATGCATGCCGCGCAGTCGCTCTCGGGCGAATATCTGACCGTTTTTCACGACGCCAAGCGGCTGGCTCTTTCCGGTTCCGCGGCCGGACGCCTGGCGCGTCTGCTGCTCGACTGGGGCCGTTCCGCCTCGAATGGCAAGCCGGAGATTCGCTTCACCATGGCATTGACCCACGAGGAGATCGCCAACATGGCGGGTACCTCCCGCGAGACGGTGACGCGATTGCTGAACCAGTTCCGGCGCGATCAGTGGATTCAGATCAAGGGTGCCAGCCTCACCATCACAAAGCCCGATCAACTTGAGCAGTTGACCGCCTGAGGGCGACGATTCCTCAAAGGATCTGTAGCTGCTTCCCGTCAGAAGTGCGTCCCCAGCCGCGCCACCAGTTCCTCTTCGCTTTTCACTTGTGCCTCGCGAAGAGTGAGAACCGGACAGCGCGCGTGGGCAAGCACCTTGTAGACGGTGCGATCGCGCGTCAGGTTCTGGAAACCGGAACGCGCGGTCGATCCCATCACGATCAAAACGGCGTGGCGCTGCTCGGCTTCGGCCAGGATTTCGATCGCCGGGTTGCCATGCACCACGTGAGGTTCAACACAGACTGAAGATCCCTCAGAAGTTGTGCGGGCCAGCGCTTGCAGTTCCTGCATGGCGGCCGATTCCAGACCCGTCGGAAGCCCCTTGCGCTCCATCTCCCCGGAAGGCGGAAGAACATGCAGGACGATCAGTCTGGCAGCCAGAATTCCAGCGATCTGGCAGGCAAGGGCTGCGCTCGGACGAGAGGCCTCTCTGAGTGTGGTGGCATGCAGCACAACCATTTCTGTCGTGTTGCTCGCTGCCGGGAGACGAGCCTCGGGACCCACGGTAATGACCGGGAGGTTTGCCGAGCGCAGCACCTGCTCTGCGACGGAGCCGAGAAGCAGCTTGCTCAACTTGCTCCGGCTCCGGGTGCCGAGAATAATGCGATCCGCATGGAACTGGGTTGCGGCGTCCAGTACCTGCAGGGCGGGAATCCCTTCGCGGACAAGGCCGGTGCAGGCAATTCCATGCTTGCGGGCTCCTTCGCAGCAGAATTCGAGGATTCTTCCCGCCGATTCCACGACCGCGGCCGGGTCGTAATAGGGCATTCCCGCCAGATCGGTTGCAACCCCCTCTGTCGCTGCGATGACATGCAGAAAGATCAGTCGCGCGCCTGTCTGGACCGCCTGCCGCATCGCAAAGGGCATCAGCCGGTCGAGGTCGCTGAGGTCTGTTGCGATCAGGATCACTGAAGGATGTGTCCAGCGACTGGAGGGCGAATCCTGCATCGCGGTACCTCGCAAATGGTTAGCGTGCCACCAATCGCGCGGGACGCGCAGTGCCAAGGAGCACCTAACCGAGTGATTTGCATCACTTTGGGTCGGATGCTGGTAGCTCAACCTTGCGGATGCTGAAAAAGCCGGTTTTACCTCCATGGTGCAGGTTTGAACTTCGGGCTTCTGGGGAGCAAACCATTTTTTGTATCCTGAAGTGGACGAGACGTTCGTTGGTCTCAATCCCTTGGAGGTAATGAATGGCAGAGACGGTCAAGAAACCCAAAGCAGCGGCCAAGCCGCGCAAAACGGCCGCCAAAAAGACTGGCGAACCCGTGAGCGCCAACCCCGTAACCCTGATCAACCACGGAGCCCCTGAGAATCACAGCAACGGTTCTCACCAACCGTCGATTTCCCAGGAGGAAGTGGCCCGGTTGGCTCACAAGTTTTGGAAAGAGCGCGGCCACAGGCACGGCCAGCATGAGGAAGATTGGTATCGCGCCGAGCAGGAGCTTCGCGGCAAGGCGTCGTAAAAGCGGAAAGGCGATTCGAGAGGCAGCCGCTGCCGATCGAATCTGCCGGCCCGACTGCCCAATCTCTATTTAGGGAGCGCGCTAGAACGCCGCTCAAGATATTGGCGCATTGATGGGTCGCACTCCAGACCACGGGCAATTTCGTAAGCATGCCGGGAATCGCTCCAGGCGCCGGACCGTGCCAGCAATTCGGCACGGGCCGCCCAATAAGGCTGGTACTCCATCATCCGCGAGTCGGTTTGAACGTCATCGAGCGCCGCCAACCCGGCGGCTGCGCCTTCCATTTCGGCGATGGCCAGGGCGCGGTTCAAGGCCGCTACCGGTGAACCGGTGATTGCAACCAGGCCGTCGTAGAGCCGCACCAGCGCCTGCCAGTTTGCGCAACCACTGCGGCGGCGCCCCACATGCGCCGACTGGATTGCCGCCTCCAACTGATAGCGGCCTATGGAGTTCATGGTGCCGGCGCGCCGTAGCGCTTTCTCGGCCCGGTCGATCAACTCGGCGTCCCAGAGCGCCATGTCCTGCTCGGCCAGCGGGACATATTCGCCGGCGGCGTTTCGCCGCGATTTGCGGCGCGCTTCGGCGTGAAGCATGAGAGCGAGCAGTCCCAACGCCTCGGGTTCGTCCGGAAGCAACTCCGTAACCATGGTTCCCAGGAAGATCGCCTCTTCGGCGAGATCGCGGCGGCTGGCGTCCGCTCCGGCAGCATCGAGCCATCCCTCCGCAAAGGCGGCGTAGATGGCATCGAGCACGGTCTCGAGCCGCTCTTCCATTTCTGCCCGCTCCGGAACGCGAAACGGGATTCCTGCCATCCGGATCTTGTTTTTGGCCCGAACCAGGCGCTGTCCCATGGCTGCCGGCGACATCAGAAAGGCCGACGCGATCCGTGCGGCATCGAGACCCAGCACGGCTTGAAGCATGAGGGGCGCGCGGATGGCCGCTTCGATGGCGGGGTGTGCGCAGGCAAACAGCAATCCCAACCGGCGATCCGGGATTTCATGCTCGGGGGAGAGTTCCGGAAGAGGGTCGACGGGCAATTGGAGTTCGTCGGCGGGGGCCTCATGTTTGGTCCGGCGAACGGAGTCAGTGAGCTTGCGGCGGGCGACGGTGAGTAGCCAGGCTTCAGGATTGGCGGGGCAACCGTTGGAGGGCCAGTCGCCGAGAGCCGCTGCGAAGGCTTCCGATAAGGCGTCCTCCGCGGCGGCCAGGTTGCCGGAGCGGGCAGCGAGAAAGGCCACCAGCTTGCCGTAACTGTGGCGCGCGACGGCCTCCGCCGCTTCGTGAACCTGCGCGCCACGGCACGGATTTATTGCAGAGGTCACCTTGCTGCTGCCACGGTTTCGTGGGTGGAGGTTTGCTGGTTGGCGGGGGTCATGGGCCAGATGGCCCGCACTTCGACGATGCCGTGCGCGACGCCGGGGCACTTGCCTGCCCAGGACAAAGCGGCGTCGAGATCGGAAACCTCGATGAGGTAGTAGCCGCCCAACTGTTCTTTGGAGTCGATGAAGGGACCGTCGAGGACCTGCACCTTGCCGTTGGTGGTGCGGAGCGTGGTGGCAGTGTCGGCGGGGCGCAAACGGTTAGAGCCGCGAAGAACGCCTGCGGTCTGAAGGGCCTGCGTATACGCCGCGTAGGCAGCGACGCCCTGCTGCTGCTGTTCGGGAGTCATCTGGTTCCAGCCTGCGTCGTCTGCATAGAGAGTGAGAAGGAATTGCATGTCGAACCTCCGCTGTTTGGGATTGTAGGCGGCTTTTGATTGCCGTCACCACCATGACGGCTGAGGATTCGCTCGTTCGACATCTGGCCGGGAATTCTTGAAAAAAAGACAGGAAACCGCTCTTGGGGGTTTGCCGCCCCCCACCGCGCCTGCATTCTCCACTAACACTGCCACTTTTCGGCTAGAACATGTGGAGATCGCCTTCGACAGGCGCAAACTTGAGCAACCCCAGTTCGCCGGCAAGGCGCTCCAGGCGGGCGCGCGTGTCCGTGGTCGGCGGGACGAGTGGCAGTCGCACGGTATCCCGGCATTTTCCCATCAGGTTCAGCACCGTTTTGACCGGCGACGGGTTCGACTCCCAGAAATTGGCTTCGAAGAGCCGCGTGTAAAGCCGCTCGATTTCGTGGGCCTGGTTCCAGTCGTTCGTCAGGGCTGCCCGAATCATCCGCGCAACTTCCGCCGGAGCCTCGTTCGAAGCAACGCTGATCAGTCCATGCGCCCCAATCCCGATTGAGGCGAGGGCGAGGTTGTCGTCGCCGGAGAAGATTTTGAATGCGCTCGGAAGGAGGTGAACAAGTTCCGCAATCTGCGGAAGCTTGCCGCTGGCCTCCTTGATGGCCTGGATGTTCGGTGCGCCACTCACCAACCGGACAACCGTCTCCGGATCCAGATTGACAGCCGTCCTGCCCGGCACGTTGTAGAGACAGACCGGAATGGGATGCACGGCCTTCGCCAGCGCCAGGAAGTGCTGATACTGGCCTTCCTGCGTTGGCTTGTTGTAGTAGGGGTTGGCAGACAGGATCGCACTGACGCCGGGCACCTGGCGCAGCATCCCGGCCATGCGCAGCAGCGTACGGGTGGAGTTGTGCGTGCAGCCGGCCCAAACCGGTACCCGGTCCGCGGCCGCATCGACGACTATGCGCACGGCAGTCAGCCACTCCTCTTCATCGAGGGTGGCCGCTTCGCCCGTGGAACCGCATGCAACGATGAAATCGATGCCCGCGTGAATCTGCCAGTTCACCAGCGCCCTGAGCGCCTGCTCATCGATCGATCCGTCCGCGTTGAAGGGCGTCACGATTGCCGTACCGCAACCAGTTGTATCCATGACAGGCTAGTTTATAACGGCGGCACGCTCGGGGTGGGCAAGCCTGTCTTGGCCCAATATTCGCGATCGAGCATCGACATCAGGTGCAGCGAAATAAAGGCCCCGCCGCGCTCCCCGGCTTCCCGCATGAGGCCTTCATAAACGAAACCCTGACTCTCGTAGAGATGGCGCGCCCGGGCGTTGTCTTCGTACACATCCAGGAACATCCGGTGGGCGCCAAATTCCTCGAAGGTCATGCGCATCAACTCGTTGAGAATGCGGCGGCCAAGCCCCCTGCCGGGCGTGGCAACGATCAGCCGCTTCAATTCGATCGACCGGGACGCTTCCTCGATGCCGCGCAAAATCGCAAAGGCTTGCAATACCCCGGATGGAGAGTCGCTTACGAAATAGCGTGCATCGCCGCTCGCGAGCGTGCGCAGATGCCGTTCGTCCGACCATTGGCCGACGAAGTTTCGGAACCCCGGGAGGCGCTCGATTGCCGCAATCAGGGGAATGTCGCCGGCGGTGGCCGGGCGCAGAAGAAATGTCCCGGGGACACCCATCATAGCTGGTCCACGACGTCGCGGAAGTCCCACACTCCGGACTTCTGCGTTCCCAGCCACTCGGCAGCACGCACGGCGCCCAGCGCAAAGCCGCGGCGGCTGCTGGCATCGTGGCGAAGTTCCAGCACGTCCACATCGCTCCGCGCGGTCACAACGTGCTCGCCCTTGGCGTCTCCCACACGGTGCGACGTCACTTCGACGTCGGCTCCGGGCTGGGCAGCCTGGATAATGCCCTTCAGCGTAAGCGCCGTCCCCGACGGTGCGTCGACCTTCGACGCGTGGTGCGTTTCGGCGACGGAGAACTTGTAACCGTCGAGTTTTGCCATCTCGGCGGTGAGTTGGAAGAGCTTTTGCACCCCAATCGAAAAGTTGGCGCTGTAGAGCAGCGCTCCGGCGCGTCGCTCGGCAATGGCCTTCATGGCATCGAGGTGCTGATACCAGCCCGTGGTGCCGACCACGATGCGGCATCCCAGAGCGAGCACGGCGCGAATGTTTTCCACCGCGGCCTCCGGGCTGGTGAAATCGATCACCGCGTCCACGCCGGCGAGCGTTGGAGCGGTAAGCGCGGAAGCGCCGCGATTCTCGTAAACATCGAGCGCCCGCACGCCATGCCCGCGTTCGTGCGCAATCTCCGCAACCAGACTGCCGGTCTTGCCTTTTCCGAGGACGAGGAAGAGCATGTTCGCTCCTGGGTGTCAGCTTCCCCGCCGGCTTCATGATGCAATGGCCAAAGCCGGTCAGACGAGCTTATCTGCCCTAAGTGGTGCTGCGTTGAGATCATAACCCGCGAGGCGGAAGGGATACGACCACCTAGGAACTGACCGCTGCCTTGCGGGTTTCCACATCGAAGATCTCCGGGTCTGGATTCTGAAAGAACGCCCCATGCAGGGAACGCACTGCCTCGTCCGCGTCGTCTTCGTCGATCATGAAGCTCATGTTGATTTCGCTCGCGCCCTGCGAGATCATCCGCACGTTAATGTGCCGGACCGCCGTGAACACCTGCGCCGCCATGCCGCTCTGTCCCCGGATATCTTCGCCGACCAGGCACACAAGCGCCTTTTTGCCCTCGTAAGTGACATCGGCCAACTTGCCCAGGTCCGCCGCAATCGCGGGCAACTTGTCGTTGGAGTCAACGGTCAGCGAAACCGAAACCTCGCTGGTCGAAACCATGTCCACCGGGCACTGGTGCTTGTCGAAGATATCGAAAATGGCCTTCAGGTAGCCGTGCGTCATCAGCATGCGGCTCGCCACCACGTCGATGATGCTCAGCCTTTTCTTCACAGCGATCGACTTGAACGGGCTCTTGCAGTGCGGAGCGATCGAGATGATGCGGGTGCCTTCGTTGGTGGGGTTCTTGCTGTTGAGCACCAGCACCGGGATGTTCTTCTTGACGGCGGGCAGAATTGTGGCGGGGTGCAGCACCTTGGCGCCGAAGTAAGCAAGTTCGGCCGCTTCCTCAAAGCTGATCACCTTCACGCGCAGTGCATCGGGACATACGCGCGGGTCGCTGGTCATAATGCCGTCCACGTCCGTCCAGATCTCGATGGCATCGGCCTGCATCGCGCCGCCGATCAGCGCTCCGGTAAAGTCAGACCCGCCGCGGCCAAGTGTCGTCGTGATGCCCGCCTCGTTCGAGGCAATGAATCCGCCCAGAACCGGCACTTTCGCTTCGTTGACCAGCGGTCGCAGCTTCTCTTCAGTGCGTTTCTCGATGATCGAATCGATGGGGATAGCCTTTTGATATTGCGAGTCAGTCACGATCACTTCGCGGGCGTCCACATGCACGGCATCGATTCCGCGCTCGCGAAACGCCGTGGCGATCATGCGGCTCGACAGCCGCTCCCCGTAGCTCACAATCAGATCGGAAATGCGCGGCGTGAGTTCGAGAATCGCCGCAAGGCCGCGCAGAACCTCATCGAGCTGATCGAACTTTCGATCGATCCATGTGACAAGTTCGACCGCTTCCTCTTGATTCTTCACCAGAGCGGCCGCGGTGTCGCGATGCCGCGAACGAAGCCGCGAACTGATGGCCAGCGCGCCCGTGCGATCACCCAGCGCGGCTGCAGCGCCACAACGCAACAGCTGGTCGGTGACCTTGGCCATGGCGCTGACTACGACGACCGGACTTTTCCCTGAGGCGACGCGGCCCGCGACAATTGCCGCGGTGCGCCCAATGGCGGCCGGATCTTCCACCGAAGTGCCGCCAAACTTCATGACCACCAGACTCATGCGCTCTTTCTCATTATTCTTTGTGCTTTTTGCTTTTCTTGATGTCCCTTATCCACGGGTCGCCGCTTCCGCAACCGGTTCCAGTTTCCCCAGGCTCGCCAGCAACTCCGCATTCAAAATCGCGGCACCCGCAGCGCCGCGGATCGTGTTGTGCGAAAGCACTGTGAACTTCCAGTCGAGCAGACCGCAGGGCCGCAAACGTCCAACCGTGACACCCATCCCGCGCCCGCGGTTTTTGTCGAGCCGCGGTTGCGGACGATCGTCCTGCGTCGCAAACTCAATCGGCTGCTCCGGTGCCATGGGCAGATGCTGCCCGGCCAGCGGACGAAACTCCGCCCACGCTGCCAGCATCTGCTCGCGCGTTGCGGGCTTCGCCAGCTTGATCGACACGCTCTCGGTGTGCCCGTCCTCGACCGCCACGCGATTGCAATGCGCACTCATGCGGGCATTCAGCGGCTTCACGGCATGACCCTCGAATCGGCCCAGCAGCTTGAGCGTCTCGGCTTCCATCTTCTCTTCTTCGTTCTTGATGTAAGGCACTACGTTGCCAAGAATGTCCATCGACGGAACCCCGGGATAGCCTGCGCCGGAAACCGCCTGCATCGTGGTCACGAAGATCTGCTCGATGCCGAAGCGCTCCTGGATCGGTTTGAGCGCCACCACCAGCCCGATCGCCGAGCAATTCGGATTGGTCACCATGTAACCGCCCGACTCCTTGCGCCACGGCTGCTCTTCAATCAGGTGGAGATGGTCGGCGTTCACCTCGGGAATCACCAGCGGCACACTGGCATGCATGCGGAACGCGCTGGAATTCGACACCACTGCGCATCCGGCCGTCGCAAACTTGGGCTCCATGTCGCGGGCGATGTCGGCATCGAGCGCAGCAAAAATGATCTTCGGGGCTCCGGCAGGATTCGCCGGTGAAACCGTCATGCGCGCAATGCGCTCGGGCAGCGGCGTGTCCAGCCGCCATTTGGCGGCCTCGCCGTAGGTTTTTCCGCTGGACCGGTCGCTGGCGGCCAGCCACGCCACCTCGAACCACGGATGGTTCTCCAGCAGTTGAATGAAGCGTTGGCCGACCATACCGGTCGCACCCAGGATGCCGATTGGATATTTGTTTTGCATGGCGTTGTAAACATTCCAGTGTACAGGAATGCGATTCGCGGGCCAGGGAATTGGAGCAGGAAATACGGGCGGCAAAGACTACTTCGGCCACGCAGGCACTGTGCAGCTTTCACCGGCAACCGTTGTCCATTCACGAACGTACCAGCGTTTCACCAAGCCGTTTAACACATAAGGGTCGGTGCTGGCGAAGGTTTCGGCCACCTCAACCGAGTCTCCTTTGAACAGCAGCACCGCACTGTCCACCGGATTTGCCAGCGCACCGGCCAGCAGCAGCTCGCCGCGATCGCTGGCGGCCCACGCTTTGGCCAGATGTTCATTGCGAAACTCCGCGCGCCGGGTCAGGTAATCATCAACGAGTTCGTAAAACAGAAGGCAGTGCATTTTTGAAGCCATATCCTTTCGCGGAATAAGGCCGAAAGCCTCATGTTAGACTTTCGCCATTCGAAACAGAAGGGTCAGAATGAAAAGTCGTTACCTATGGGCTGTCTCCCTGCTGCTTTCCTTGGGCGTCTCCGCGGCTTTCTCGCAGCGGATTGAGGTCGCCGTTGCCACGACCAGGCCGCTGAACGGGCACCTTGTGGTTGTGTTCTCGAAGAACGACAACGCCGAGCCGCGCATGCAGCTTTCAGAAAACTATCTCTCCGCACAAGGATTTGGCGTTGACGTCGAAGGTCTGGCTCCAGGCAAGCCGATTGTCGTCGACGCGAAAACGTTCGGCTACCCCCGCCGGTCACTGACGGACCTGGAGGCAGGCGATTATTTCGTGCAAGCTGTCTTCAACGTTTATGAGGAGTTTCATCTGGGCTCGGGCAAGACTGTCTGGCTACCGCCGGACAAGGGTGAGGGGCAGCATTGGAATTCCAAGCCGGGCAATTCTTTCAACAAGCCGCTCAAGATTCATTTCGACCCGAAATCGCAGCAGGCGGTCAAGCTGACCCTTGATCAGGTAATCCCCGCCATTGAAGGCACCGACAAGGATCCCGCGGTGATGGCCGCCAGGAGTCCCGCGGCGAAGTGGCTCAAGTACATGCATTTCCGCAGTGACAAGTTGAGCGCGTTCTGGGGCCGGGACACCTGGCTTGGCGCATGGATTCTGCTTCCCGACGGCTTTGACGAGCATCCCGACGCCAAATACCCGCTCATTGTTTATCAGGACCACTACCACGAGGCAATTGGCCCGGTGCCGTTTACCTCTGCTGCACCGGATCCCAAATCGCCTGCGTTTCGGCGCGAGCAGTTGGGCTATCGGCTGTTTCAGGATTGGACATCCGGCCGATTGCCGCGCGTGATCCTGATTTACGTTCAGAATGCGAATCCCTACTATGACGATTCGTACGCGGTGGATTCGGCGAACGTGGGACCCTACGGATCAGCCATCAACGAAGAGTTGATCCCCGCCATCGAAAAGCAATATCGCGGCATTGGGCAGGGTTGGGCGCGTGCCACGTTCGGCGGTTCCACCGGGGGCTGGGAAGCTCTGGCGACGCAGGTCTTTTACCCCGATATGTACAACGGCACATACACCGCGTGCCCCGACCCCATTGACTTTCACGCTTACCAGAACATTAACCTGTACGACGACTCCAATGCGTTTGTCCGCAAGGGTGATTTCGGTGAAGTCCCCATCGCCGGGGATCGCAAGACGGACGGCACCGTCATCGCAACCGCCGCGGGAGAGTTTGGATACGAAATGGTACTCGGCACCCGCGGCCGGTCAACAGAACAGTGGGACATCTGGCAGGCGGTCTATTCGCCCGCCGGGGAAGATGGTTATCCCGCGCCGATCATTGATCCCGTCACCGGCGAGATCAACAAGAAGGTTTTGGAATACTGGCACGACCACTACGACCTGACGGCGATCCTGAAACGCGACTGGCCCACGCTCGGTCCAAAGCTGGAGGGCAAATTGCACCTCGCTGTCGGCGACGCCGATACTTACTTTCTGAATAACGCCGTCCATCTGCTCCAGAAACAGTTAGAGGCGACCCGCAACCCGCACTCGGACGCGACCTTTCAGTACGGGCCGGGTATGCCTCACTGCTACACCGGCGGCCCATCGGAGTACACCATGCAGGAAAACAACGCCAACTGGACGCAGCGGATCTTGCCTCCAATGGTTGACCACATGCTCGCCACCGCGCCGGAAGGAGCGGATGTCAAATCCTGGAGATATTAGCAACGTCTCTGGGGCGGCAGCTTTGACGCTACCCCATCGCCGCAAGAACAGCATCGGCAAACTGCGTCGTTCCGCACGTGCCACCCACATCCCGCGTTAGAAATTTTCGCTCGGAATACACCGTTTCCAGCGCCTTCTGGACACGGTTCGCAGCCGCCTCTTCATCCAGGTGGTGCAGCATCAGGACCGCCGACTGCAGCAGTGCCGTCGGATTGGCGACGTCTTTCCCTGCAATATCGGGCGCCGACCCGTGCACCGCTTCAAAAATCGCGCAATCGATCCCGAGATTGGCCCCAGGTACCAGCCCGAGACCACCCACGAAAGCCGCGCACAGATCGCTCACGATATCGCCGTATAGATTCTCCAGGAGCAGCGTGTCGTACTGATACGGGTTCATCACCAGTTGCATGCAGGTGTTGTCGATGATGTGTTCGCCATAAAAGATTTCAGGGAACCCCTCCGCCACCTTGCGCGCACACCGCAGAAACAGGCCGTCGGAGAGCTTCATGATGTTGGCCTTGTGAATGGAGTGGATCTTCTTGCGGCCATGCTTGCGCGCGTAATCAAACGCAAACTTGGCGATACGGGTCGAGCCCTTCTCCGTAATCACCTTGATGCTTTCCACCACGCCGGGCACCACCTCGTGCTCCAGGCCCACGTACTCGCCCTCGGTGTTTTCGCGCACGATAATCAAGTCAACGCCAGGCCACTTCGACTCTAACCCGGGCAGATTCTTAATCGGCCTGAAGTTGGCGAACAGATCGAACTTCTTGCGCAGCGTCACGTTGATGCTCTTGAATCCGCCTCCAATCGGCGTGGTCACGGGCCCCTTCAGCGCCACCTTGTTGCGCTCGATCGATTCGTACAGCGCATTGGGAATGTACTCGCCAAAGATCTCGAAAGCTTCAGCCCCCGCGGCATGCCGTTCCCACTCCCATTTCACGCCCGTAGCCTCAAGAATGCGCACCACCGCCTGCGTGACCTCCGGCCCGATACCGTCGCCGGGAATGAGCGTTACTTTGTGCGTCTGCGTCTCGGCCATGAACTCTCCAATTCTCTTGTCGCTCTTCATTGTGCTTGCTGAACGCTCACTTCGTCTTGTCCGACCCGGGTTCCCTGACCCCTGATCCCGGTTTCCGGTGACCTTCCAGCAGGTCTTCCAGCTCTTCTTTGAACTCCCGCACATCCTTGAAATCCCGATACACCGAAGCGAATCGAATATAAGCCACGGTATCGATGCTCTTCAGGTGATCCATGATCAACTCGCCAATCGCCTGCGTGCTCCGTTCCCGCTCCGGAGCATCCACCAGAAACGTCTCCGTGGCATCCACAATGGCCTCGAGTTTGCTCGACGCAACCGGCCGCTTCTCGCAAGCCCGCAATAGTCCGCTCAGCACCTTTTGCCGGTCGAACCGCTCGCGCCGCCCGTCTTTTTTCACCACCATGTAAGGGATTTCGTCGATGCGCTCGTAAGTGGTGAAACGGCGATTGCAGCCTTCGCACTCCCGTCGGCGCCTGATCGAATCGGCTTCTTTGCTCTCCCTCGAGTCAACCACCCGATCCTGGGCGAATCCGCAGTAAGGACACTTCATACAATTGATTCTAAATGGGAAACCGCACGCCTTTTACCGACAACCATGAGGCCCTCGGAAATCCGTGCTGGTCCCTCCTGCGCATACGCAATCGTTCGAGGCAAATTTCCTTTGAGAACCATGGAATTTTCCTCGTTTTCAAGTTGACACGATCAAATCAGAGGCCTTCGGTCAGGCCTCCTCCACCCAATCTCGGAGCGCCCCCCACCTATGGCAGTTGAAAAGCGCGCGTAACCGTTCTATTGTTGTCACATTGCGGGATTTTGGCGGTTCCTGGGTCTTCCAGGGCTGTGCCCGTCGTTTTGTTTCTGTATACGTCTTGAATTCGCGCAGCATCCAACCTGTAAAGAAGAGCGGAGATCGGCATCATGGAAAACAAGCCGGCACAAAATATTCAGGATACGTTCCTGAATACTGTTCGGAAGGACAAAACACCAATCACCATTTATCTGGTCAGCGGCGTCAAGTTGACCGGCAAAATCAGGTCCTTCGACAAGTACTCAGTCCTCCTGGAGAACAACAGCCAGGAGCAGTTGATCTTCAAACACGCGATATCTACGGTAGTCAGCAACCGAAGCGTCCTGCACGGGGAGCATCGGGCACCTGGCATGCATACGGGTCTTGGCCCTGCCCCGGTTGGTGTACCGTCGACTACCCCGGCAACAGGGACAGGCGATGGCACGCGGGGAGCCGTCTCGATTGGAAGTTGAGCAGCGCAGGAAGGGTTTGGCCGGTATCCCTCCGGCAGCCTCTAATCCGGGTTCCTCTCTCAGGGGTGGACATAGCGAAACCCCTGAGAAACGGCCCGGCTCTACGGATGCGCGATCAGAACGCGCCATCCTCGTGGGTGTTGATCTAGCGGTCCGCTCGCTGAGCAAACGTGCTGGAGTTTCTGGTGCGCGCTCCGAGGCGCGCCTGAGCGAAGAAGACGGCCACTCCGAGACGCCTTCCGACCCACTGCGTCTGGCTACGCCTGTACTTCGAACCCAATCCACCGCGCTCGATGTCGAGGAATCCCTCGCCGAATTTCGCGAGCTTGTTTCGAGCGCTGGCGCCGAGATTGCCGCTGAAATTCTGCAGCGTCGAGGGCGCCCCGATCCCGCCACCCTCATTGGCGCGGGCAAGGTGGAGGAGATCGCCGGCATCGCCGCTTCAACCGCCGCCGACCTGGTGCTCTTCGACCACGACCTCTCCCCTACTCAACTTCGCAACCTCGAAAACGCGTTGCCCTGCCGCGTCCTCGATCGCACCCAGCTCATCCTCGACATCTTTGCCCGCCACGCCCGCACCCGCGAAGGTCAGCTGCAAGTGGAACTGGCGCAGCTCGAATACATGCTTCCGCGCCTCACCGGGCGTGGCAAAAGCATGTCCCAGCTGGGCGGCGGAATCGGCACACGCGGCCCCGGCGAAACCCAGCTCGAAACCGATCGCCGCCGCATTCAGCGCCGCATCGACCACCTCAAGCTCGAACTCGACTCTGTTCGCCGTGTGCGCCGCCAGCAGCGTCAGCGCCGGGAGTCTGTCCCCGTGCCCACCGTCGCGCTCGTGGGCTACACCAACGCCGGAAAGAGTACCCTGTTCAACCGGGTCACCGGCGGACGGGTCCTCGAGTCCTCGCGGATGTTCGCGACCCTCGACCCAAAGCTGCGAGCCATCGAACTTCCCAGCCGCCGCAAAGTCCTCATCTCGGATACCGTCGGATTTATTCGCAACCTGCCCCACACCCTGGTCACCAGCTTCCGCGCCACTCTTGAAGAGGTCGAGCAGGCCGAGGTCCTGCTCCACGTGCGCGATGCCGCCTCCACCTACGGCGAGGAGCAGAAAGTCCAGGTGGAAAAGGTACTTGCCGAGCTCGGAGCGCTCTCCAAGCCGCGCATTGAAGTGCTCAACAAGATCGACCTTCTCGACGCGCACCAGCGGCTCGGTCTCGCCTCGCGTCCCCAGGCACAGGAACCCTCTGGTCGCGAAGTCTCAGTTTCGGCACATACAGGGGAGGGAATCGACGCCTTGTTGACCGCCATCGACGATGCTCTGCTTTCTGATCCTCTGATCGACGCCGACCTCCGCATCCCCCAGCAGGAAGGCGGGGTGCTCGCTGCCATTGAGGGCGGCATGGTCATTCACAACAGGGCATACGAAGGAAACCTGGTGCACCTCTCGGTCACCGGCCCCGCATCGCTCGTCGGCCGCTTCCGCGAGTTTCGCCTGCGCGATCGCTAGCGCCCTATCCTAAGTTGGCTTCAGGGCTTCTCCGCCTTGTCGTGCTCATCCACCGGCGTATACCCCAGAATCCGCATGTTCGATCCGAATCGCCGGTAATTCCGGAACTCGATCGTATTCAGCACCGCCTGGCGCTTTCCGATGGTCAGCCGCATCTCCGCGCTCACGGGCAGCAGATAATCATGCCCGTTGATGGCGATGTAGTCGTAATCCACGCCAATCGTGGACGAGTGAGTTGAAAACGAAGCCGGAAGATCGTCGGCCTGAAGCGTGATCCGCCGTACGCTCCGCGTTGCCCCGTCGACAAAGACCTGGCCGTGGAAGCCGACAATCAGTTCCCGGCCGTCCGTGCCCACCACGCCGAACATCGAGTTCGCCTTGTCCACGCGGTAGTTGTAGACCTGCACGGTGCCGCCATTCAGCTCATCCGTTTCTTTCCACTCGAAATCCGCCTTCGACTTCTCGCTGAAAACCGATCGCAGCACGCCGCCAAATTCACCCTCTGACAGCGCCCCCTTCATAGCCGCATGCTGGGTGTTGCTGGACACGCCGTTCACTTCGATCGTGGTCCGCGTCTCCTGCTTGTCGCGGTAGCGCAGCAACTCCACGATGCTGTCCTTCAGCTTCCAGCGCCCCGTCCCGTTCGCATCCACCGACCGGTTCGTGACCTCAACGCACATGAAGTTGGGCAGCGAATCCGTATACCCCGTCGCCCGTTTCCCCGCGTCCTCCACCAAAAGGCGGGCTTCCTCCTTGGGCAGCGGCGCAACCGCGCTGCTTGGAACCGTGATGGCTAGCTGGCCGGGCAGCTTCAAGTCCGATGAAGAAGCCGCCGCAGCGATGGTCGCCGCCCCACTCGCCTTGTCCGTCCCGTTCTTCGCCAGGTCGGGTCCCGAACTCGTGCCCTCGCCCTCCACGCTGAAGCTGATGGTTTGCGAGCTGGTTTTACCCCCCTGGTTCAGGAATGCCTTCACCTCGTAGTCCCCCGGCGCCAGCGCATTCGAGCCGAAACTCGCCAGGTAAGGTATTGGCCCCACCCCCGCGTTCAGCTTCATCGGCAGAGGCGTCCGCCGCCCCTGATTGCCGTTGTGAACCACTTCCATCTCCAGCGTTGGAGCATCTTTCGACGACGTGTCCGGATGAAGGATGAAGAACAGCGAGACGCCCTTCGCGGTCGCCGGTAGCCGGTCCGATATATTCGCCGTGACCTTGCTGGTTTCATAGCGAAGAGGCTCGGAAGGATCGTCGTCATCCTCGTGGACTGCGTCCATCTTTCGCACCAGCACCATGTCGCTCAGAGAGAGCGATCCCGGCGCGCCCTGAACGTCGAACGTAAACTTCTGCGCCGAAGACTTGTCGTTGTTGCGATCGATCACAGCTACCTCGGCCGTATACGTCCCGGGCACCGCAACAAAATGCCTCTGCATGGTGATGGCCGTCGCGTGGTCGCGGTCGAGTTGTTCCAGTGCGCCTCGCTTGGTAAAGTCGTCGGCAAAGTGCTCCACCACCACGCCGTTCTTGTCCTTGATCTGCGCCACGATCGAGGCGTGCGCGGAATACAGGTTCGTGTGCGTGTCTTCCTTGGTATCCAGCGCCGATACGGGAACTTCCACCGCCAGTGTGTTGCTGTTGCCGTCCGCCAGGTCGCCGAACTTCAAAACCGCCGCGCGAAATTTGAAGTCGCTGGGCATCTGCGCTCCGCCCAGCACCTTCATCAGCGGCACCTCGAACGGACGTGTCCCCGCCTCGGCGCCGGGAGCCACGGCGTAGTACCCGCTCTTCGACTGCACCCGCAGCCCCGCGCGCAACGGCTTTACGCCAATGGTGCGAAAGCTTCCGTCGTATTCCTTGATGGGTGGCACATAGGTCGCCTGGTAATAGGTCGTCAAGTCCTCCACCATCTGCTGCAGACGGCTTCTTCAGGCTTCCATCCGCGTCGATATAGCCCCCGCCCGTGTTTTCGGCCAGGTCCGCCATGGGGCTCTTCACATCGCCCAGCGGGTTATGTTCCGTCTGGCTGCGCATGAAGTCCGTCATGACCGCGATGTCCTGCTGCGAGCCCCAGCTCGGTCCAGCCAGTCCCGGGGTACCGCTGATGGGCGCCCCACCCTCCTGAATCATGCGCGGCACGCCAACTGGCCCATTGGGTGTATTGGCAATCACATCCATTCCCGGCTCGAACGGCGCCTTCGCGGTGGCCCTTGCGTTGTCCCTCTGATACTGGCCCGACGAATTCATGGCATCCAGGTCGACGGTATAGATCGTCACGCCGGCTTTCGTCGCTGCCGCCGCAATCGACTTCACCATCTCCTTCGCGGCGGAATCCATCTGCCGGTTCTGCGTGAAGTAAATGATCGCTTTCCGCTCGCCCGCCCGCTGCTGCGCCTTCACCAGCGCCAGCAATCCGGAGAGAGAACGCGAAGCATGCTGTTCCATCGCAATCCGTGGCCCGTCCTCGAGCGCTGCCAGCAGGATCTGCGCCCTCGCCCTGTCGGCAACCTCGGCATGGCGGCCGGCCGTATCCGCCCCGGTGCGCGCAACCGCAATCAGGTCCTTTTCGGCCTGCGACGCGGCCTTGATGCGTTCCGGCTCCGCCTTGTCCGTCATGATGTGGATGTCCTGGCTCAACGTCGATTCGAGCGAGGTGGCATTGCTCGCCGTTGCCAGGGTCACCGCCTCTTCCACCAGCTTGCGCTCGCTCGTAAAGCCCTGCAGAAGCCGCAGACGCCCTGCGAAATCAAGTACCGCGTAAGAGTAGCCTTCCGAAGGCAGCGCCTTCAGCACCTTCTGCGCTGCGATGTTCGCGCTCTTCGCCATCTGCCCGGTGAAGCGGTCAAACACCAGCGTCACCATGTGTCCGCGCCCCGACTCTCCCCGCACCAGGTGGAAGTCGTTCAACTGGACCGGAGCGCCATTGTCCGTCACCGCAAGGTCTTCCGGCTTGAGATCGAGAATCAGCTTGTGCTTCTTGTCGTGTACCACCAGGTCCAGGGCCACCTCGTCCACATTGGTGGTTACTGACGGCGACTGGGTTGGATTCTGCGGCACTGGGGATTGGGCCGCGGAGGTAGCCGTCGAAGACGACTGACCTCCAGCCAGGATGCTCACCGGTGACAACGCAAGGAAGCCAAGTAGCAAACATTTGCCAAAGTTTTTCATTGGTCTGGTCCCGAACTCTCTGCCACGGCCATCAAAGGCTCTCCGGCGATCTCCCAAAGCGATTTAGGAACGCATTTACACTCGAGAAATCAGATGGCAGAAATTCTACGCCGCCTCGTGTGTCTCAGGCGACCAATTATGGCAACCGGCCAATTTTGCACGCGCTCTGGTCCCGATCCCATGACCGAGAAAGACGGTTTTCCGGAGCAAAGTTGTCTTCTATGCCGGATTTCGGTCGCGGATGTGGAACAACTCGGGAAGCAGCCGAACAGAGCCGTGACAAACTGTACAGGTGAGCCCTGACCCGCAGCCTGTGAAGGCAAGCGCCCCGAAAGACGATGTCGCCGCCCCTCGTCCCTCCATCACCACCGTGGGTAGCCGGGAAATCTACCGCAATCCCTGGATGCGCCTGCGTGAGGACGAGATCCTGCGCTCCAACGGCAAAACGGGTATCTATGGCGTGGTCGAGAAGGACGACGCCGCCATCATCCTGCCCATCGACGGAGACTTCATCTGGCTGGTCGAGCAGTTTCGCTACACCATCCAGGAACGGGCGGTCGAGCTGCCCCAGGGTGGCTGGGAGATGGAGATCGACGATCCGGAGGAGTTGGCCCGCGGCGAGTTGAAAGAAGAGACCGGGCTTCACGCCGCGGAGATGGTCTCCCTTGGCTGTCTCTGGATTGCCTATGGATTTACGCGCCAGAAGCAGCACGTGTTTCTGGCCACCGGGCTAACCCAGTTGGACACCGAACCCGACGAGGAAGAACACGACCTGACGGTGCGGCGTGTACCCATCCTCGAGTTCGAGCAGATGATGCGCGACGGCGTCGTGCGCGACGGATGCACCCTGGCCGCCTGGGGCCTCTACCTGATCTGGAAGGCGCGAGCTACGTGATGTCTTCCGTATCGAAGATCGGCGCGATGGCGCGCTTCTTCGGCACCCCGTGCACCTGGCTCAACAAATCTTCCACCACGTCTTCGAGTTGCCGCTGGCTTTCCACCACCGCGCTCATGCTCTTCAAATCGTCTTCATCCAGCGAGCGTTCCACCAGCGCCACCGCGTGGCACTGCGCCACGTGATCGAGGTTCATCCCCTCTGGCGTCTTCGCCTTGATGCTCACCTGGTCCATCTCTACGCCCAGCAGGTCCGCCACGCGCGAGCGCATCTCCCCGGCTATCGGCCCGATCTTCGGAGCCGTCAGCACCAGGGTCGTGTCGATGTTCACAATCTGATATCCCGCGTGGTGCAGCTCTTCCAGCGCCAGTTTGACGAAAATCGACGAGTCGGCATCCTTCCAGCGCGGATCGCCCGGCGGAAAGAAGCTCCCGATATCGCCCGCGGCCACGGCGCCCAGCAGGGCATCGGTAATGGCGTGCAGCAACACATCCCCATCGGAGTGGCCGGCCAGCCCCTCCGGGTGGTCGATCGTCATGCCGCCAATGCGCAGCGGCACGCCCGGCTTGAAAGCGTGCGAGTCCCAGCCAAATCCAATGCGAGTGTCCATGGTTTCCAGTAGGCGAAAAAATTGAACAAATGGAGCGAAGCGCGACCGTTGATCTCCCGGGTGAACAGCCCTTGACCCATCTTGCGGGTGAACGAGCCGAAGCCCGCTTCCCTCAAGATTATCCCTGTCTTACTCAGCGCGCGCGTTGGCGCAGATAGAATTCCGCCAATTCCAGGTCGCCGGGCTGAGTGATCTTCAGATTAACGTGAGAACCGGGGACGACTGCAACCGGGTGCCCGGCCCTCTCCACAACCGATGCCTCGTCGGTCCCCACAAAGCCATCCGCCGTGGCCTCGGCAAAGGAGCTCTGAAGCAGGCTGAAGCGGAAACCCTGCGGCGTCTGCGCCTGCACAATAAACTCCCGCGGGATGGTCGAAACCACCAGCGCTCCGTGAGCCGTGCGCTCTACCTGCTTGATCGTATCCACAGCCGGCAACCCCACAATCGCCGCCCCGTGCTCCGCCACCGCGTCGATAGTGCGCTCGATCGTCGCCGCGTCAATCAGCGGGCGAACCGCGTCGTGGACCAGAACCACATCGTTGGGCTCCGCCTTGATCGCCGCCAGCGCGTGGAGCACGGACTCCTGCCGGTTGTCCCCGCCTTCCACCACCTGGACGCGGCCGCCAAACCCGTTTTCGTCTACCTGGGCCTGCACCCGCTCCACCTCGGGCTTCCGCACGGCCACTACAATCGACGTCACCCGCGGCACCGCGGCGAACGCCCGCAGCGAATGGATCAGGATCGGCACTCCATCCAGCGAAAGAAACTGTTTTGGTTGGGGCCCCGCCATCCGCGTGCCCAACCCGGCCGCGGGAAGTATCGCAAAAACTTGCATGACTGGTGGAGTATACATCGGTGGACGTCAGGCAGTGTCGGATGAGTCCCGCCGCCCGCTTGCGTATGAAATCGCTTGAGCGGTATCCCAGGGATCGTTCGGGCGGCAGGCAGGGGATCGCGCGGGGCGGTAGGCCAGGATCGTTCGGGCGGTAGGCCAGGGATCGCTCGCGCGGTAGGCCAGGGATCGCTCGCGCGGTAGGCAGGGGATCTCGTGCGGTAGGCCGGGGATCGCGCGGGCAGTGGGCCAGGGATCGTTCGTGCGGTAGGCCGGGGATCGCGCGGGCGGTAGGCCGGGGATTTATCCCCGGTATCACCCAGGCAAAAACAACGCGGGCTTTAGCCCCTGAGGTATGCTTCTCGTGGCATTCCTCCAGCCCCCCGCCGTTACTCCGGGCCAAGCATGAGCTGCATCTCGTTGCTGGCCGCGAATCCTGCGCGCTCATACAACGGCCGGCCTTCGTGCGAGGCGTGCAGCGACAGCATCCGAATCCCTCGCCTCCGACCCTCCGCGATGCAAAGATCCAGCAGGGAGCGTGCCAGCCCCTGGCGCCGAAATTCCGGCTCGACAAACACGTTCAGCAGGTATCCCCGCGAAGTGCTCGTTGGGTCATGTGGGACCGGGGGCCAGTCAATAATCCACAAACCCGCGGAGGCGACCGGGCGCCCCTCGTAACAAGCAATCCATCCCAGATAGCGCCCATCCGCCAGCCGCTCGGTTACCCATGGCTCAAATGTCCGGCACATCGCGTTCAGGCTTGCCTCGGTTCCACGGCCCATCGCTGCGAACATGGCTCTGCGATGCGCCGTGATCAGTTCTGCATCGGCCGCGGTAGCGCTTCTTGTTTCGACCATGAGCCGATCTTAAAGAACCGTCCCGCGCAGCGGCTGCGTTCGAACCGGTTGTCCGGGCCCCACTCCTTCGAAGAATGGCGCAACGCCCTATCATCGAGAAGTGACCCGGCCGCCTCAAACCGCGCTGCTGCTGAATACCGGTATCTTCCGTCCCGGCATGCGCCTCGCCGTCGGCGTTTCCGGGGGCGCCGACTCCGTCGCCCTCCTTCGCACTCTCGCCACCCGGAGCAGCGAACTAGGCCTCGTCCTTCACGTAGCTCACCTCCACCACGGCCTGCGCGGGGAAGAGGCCGATGCCGACGAGGCCTTCGTCCGCGACCTGGCCCATCAACTTGGCCTGCCACTCCATACCGAGCGGGTCAACACCGCCGCCCTCGCGTCCGCCGACCCTGCCTCCGGCAAGCCCTCCGAAACCATTGAGGAAGCCGCCCGCCGCCTCCGCTATCAATGGTTCCGGCAATTGATGTCGTCCGGCCAGATTCAGGCCGTCGCCACCGCCCACACCCTCGACGACCAGGCCGAAACCGTCCTCGCCAAGTTCCTCCGCGGTGCCTGGACCGAAGGTCTCAGCGGCATCCACCCCATCGTCGATTTTCCCGAGGGCCGCATCCTCCGCCCCCTGCTCGCCACCACCCGTGCCGAAATCGAGAGCTATCTCCACACCATCGGTCAGACCTGGCGCGAGGACTCGTCCAACCGCCACCTGACCTTTACCCGCAACCGCATCCGCCACGAACTGCTCCCCCTTCTCGAGCGCTGGAACCCCCGCCTCCGCGAGCATCTCTCCCAGATGGCCGAACTCGCCCGCGACGAGGAAGCTTTCTGGTCCGACGAAGTTCCACGCCTTGCTTCCCGTGTCATTCTTCCCGGCCGTCCCGTGCGCGGCGGCGGACGGGCGGCGTCGGAAGGCGCAGCCCTCGACATCGCTCAACTCGCCGCCCTGCAGCCCGCCCTGCAGCGCCGCGTTCTCCGCCATGTCGCTGAGCAACTTGGCTTTGCGCCCGACTTCCCAGCCACCGAATCCCTCCGCTCCCTCGCCCTCTCCGGCCGCGCCGGCCAGAAAGCCGAGCTAGCCGGCGGCCTGCGCGGCGAGCGCACCCACCGCGAGCTGCGCCTCTCCATCCAGCCCGCCGCCTCCTCCTCGGCCGCCACCCCGGCCACCAGCCCGGACACCCACGTCTTCCCGGTCCCCGGCGAAGTCGAATCCCCAGCCTTCGGCCTCCATCTCCGCATCCACACCCCCGCCCCCGCCTCCGCCACCCTCCGCCCCTGGAAACCCGGTGATCGCGTCCACCTCCGCCACTCCAGCGGCCCCCGCAAAGTCAAAGAAATCCTCGAGCGCATGAAGGTCTCCGGCGCCGCCCGCGCCAACTGGCCCA
Source organism: uncultured Acidobacteriota bacterium (assembly GCA_963744185.1). Classification (GTDB taxonomy): domain Bacteria; phylum Acidobacteriota; class Terriglobia; order Terriglobales; family Acidobacteriaceae; genus Telmatobacter. Next base: position 687,736 of record CAVUSR010000012.1, read on the forward strand.
TCCTTGAAATCGGCGGCCACATCGTCTGGATGCAGGGCGTCTCCATCGAACCCCAGACAGGAATCGAAATCACCGTCTGTCCGCTCGATCCATCCTGACCGCCACTCGTCGTTCCGCAAGCCTGAAGTGACGCACCCGCAAGGAAATACCCGGTCACCCCGTCGTAACCACCTCGCAACTTTTCCGCCTTCCGACCAATTCACGTTTCTTCGCCTTGGGAGTACAATTTGATCTACTGCTCATCCGGGCGGGTCGCTTGTATTGTTCCCCTATTCCGACGCATGAACTTTTGTGACCAGTCGGGGGCTAAAGGCGTCTTAAAGGATGATGTAAAGGCGGGATCGAAGTCCCTCGCGGACTCTTCCCCGTCGGGAAATGAGGAGTCCTGGTGAATTCAACCGTAAAAACCATCATGTTCTGGGTCTTCATACTCATCTGTCTGCTCATGCTGTGGACAGTCGTGCAAAAAGGCACGAGTGGGTTGGGCAAGGACCAGGAGATCCCCTATTCCGAGTTGTTCCAAAAGGTTCAGGCGAACCAGGTGCAGGAAGCTACCATCCAGGGTCCCGACCTCCACGGCAAATTCAAGGGGTCCAACACCCAGTTCCACACCACTGTGGGCTCCAACTACGAAGACCTCAAGCACGCCATGCTCGCGGCCAACGTCAACTTCTCCATCAAGGAGCCGCAGAGCAATCTCCTTCTGCCCATCCTCTTTAACGTGGGGCCCTTCGTCCTCATCGGCGCCATCTGGTTCTTCATGCTGCGGCAAATGCAGTCGGGCGGCAACAAGGCCCTCTCCTTCGGCAAGAGCCGCGCGCGCCTGCTCTCCATGCAGCAGAAGAAAGTCACGTTCAAAGATGTGGCCGGCGTAGACGAAGCCAAGGAAGAACTGAAGGAGATCATCGAGTACCTGCGCGAGCCGCAGAAGTTCCAGAAACTCGGCGGCAGAATCCCCAAGGGCGTCCTGCTCGTCGGACCTCCCGGAACCGGCAAGACCCTCCTCGCCCGCGCAGTCGCCGGCGAAGCCAACGTCCCGTTCTTCTCCATCTCCGGTTCTGACTTCGTCGAGATGTTCGTCGGCGTCGGCGCAAGCCGCGTTCGCGACCTCTTCGAGCAGGGCAAAAAGAACGCTCCCTGCATCATCTTCATCGACGAAATCGATGCCGTCGGCCGCCATCGCGGCGCCGGTCTCGGCGGCGGACACGATGAGCGCGAGCAGACCCTGAACCAGCTCCTCGTCGAGATGGACGGCTTTGAATCGAACGACGGCGTTATCCTCGTCGCCGCCACCAACCGCCCCGACGTGCTCGATCCGGCCCTGCTCCGTCCCGGCCGCTTCGACCGCCGCGTGGTTGTCGGCCTGCCCGACGTTCGCGGCCGCGAAGAAGTCCTCCGCGTACACGTCAAGAAGGTTCCCGTCTCCGACGACGTCAACCTCAACGTCCTGGCCCGCGGAACACCGGGCTTCAGCGGTGCCGATCTCGCCAACATGGTGAACGAGGCCGCCCTCAACGGCGCGCGCCTCAATCGCAAGCAGGTCACCATGTACGATTTCGAGCTCGCCAAGGACAAGGTCCTCATGGGCGCCGAGCGCAAGTCCATGCTCCTGACCGACGAAGAAAAGCGGGTCACCGCCTATCACGAAGCCGGTCACGCGCTGGTCTCGTTCATCCGCGACCACTCCGACCCCATCCACAAGGTCACCATTATCCCCCGCGGCATGGCGCTCGGCGTCACCGTCTACCTGCCCGACGATCGTCACAACTACACCCGCGAGTACCTTGAAACCCGCCTGGCAACGGCATACGGCGGACGCGTGGCCGAGGAAATCTTCCTCAACCAGATGTCCACCGGCGCCGGCTCTGACATCGAGACCGCCACCGACCTCGCCCGCCGCATGGTCTGCGAGTACGGCATGAGCCGCCTCGGCCCTCTCACCTTCGGCAAGAAGGAAGAGCAGATCTTCCTCGGCCGCGAGATCGCCCAGCACCGCGACTTCAGCGAAGAGACGGCTCGCCAGATCGATCTCGAAGTTCGCCGCCTCATCGACGAGGCTTACCAGTCGGCTCACTCCATCATCAACGCCCACCAGGACCCCATGCATCGCATTGCGGCCGCCCTGCTGGAGCGCGAAACCATCGACGCGGAAGAAGTCCGGCTCCTCATCGAAGGCAAGGAACTGCCCCCCATGCGCTCCATCCTGGCCTCGCCCAGCGATACAGGCGGCAGCGGCGGCCAGCAGGTCCTCAAGCCCGAAAGCCGCGGCGGCGGCGGCTTCCCTGAAGGCTCTCCGAGCCCCGCGTAAACCGGATTTCAAACCCGAACGCTTCCAATGGCCGCCCCTCAAAAGGCGGCCATTGTTTTCTCACCTGCCGTTTCTTTCCAAGATAAAACTCAACCCCAAAGCAACGCGCATCGCCTTCGGCCACTCCAAGTAACCGGGGCTATCTTACTTTCGGTACGTTACGCCCGGGGGAATTAACTTAATGACAATCAGGCGCATTATCTTACTCGCGGCAGGCGTGTCGGGAACACTGCACGTGTGCGCGGCTCAAGTCCCGGTCACCGTGGGGAGCGTGACCAGCATCTCTGGGCCCACAGCAGCCAACATCTTCGCGGTCGACGTCAATGGAGACGGCCTTACCGACCTCATCCAGGACTCGGGCGTTTCGCAGTCCGGCTTTACGGTCAGCATCAACAATGGAGACGGCTCGTTCAAAGCACCCGTCGTCTACAACGTTCCAAACTACGCCAGCGGCAGCGCGCAATATACATCGCCCTCTATCGCAGCGGCCGACTTCAATAACGACGGCAAAATTGACCTGGCCGTCGTGCCGGACGGCAGTGACCAGATCGATATCTACCTCGGCAACGGCGACGGCACCTTTCAGGCCCCGCGGATTTCCACCATCTCGCTCGCCGGCAATAACTTCCTCTTCTCCCAGCTCGCGGCTGCCGACTTCAACAAGGACGGCAACGTCGACCTTGTCGCCTGGGCTGGCAATTCCCAGAACACGACCGTGTATGTGGTCCACGGCAATGGCGACGGTACCTTCAACGCTTCTCCCACCGCCGCTTTCACCGGCACCGTCCTTCAGCCTGGCTTCCAGATCGTGGTCGGCGACTTCGATTCCGACGGCAACGCCGACATCGCCGCGCTCGATTCTGTTGAGGGCTCCATCGGCAATACCGTCAGCTCCACCATCCACGTCCTCTACGGCAACGGCAACTACGGCTTCGATGTCACCAGCCCCTACACCAGCCAGGGCAACCTGAACATTGGCGCGGGGGATATCAACAGCGATGGTTTTACCGATCTGTTCGCTGTGGGCAACGGCCAGCTTGGCGTCTTCCTCGGGAATTCCTCGCGCACCTTCGACAGCTACTTCATGAACCTGCCCGGCAATACCGTCACCGGGACCGAAGGAGGCAGCTGGGAGAACAACCCGCAGCTCACCATGGCCGACTTCAACGGCGACGGCAACATGGACCTGGCGGCTATCGCCTGGAGTTCCGATTACACTGCCTCCTTCATGCAGTTCTTCCTCTCCAACGGCCAGCCGGGCCAGTTCACCTCGCAACTGGCGCCCCTTCCCGCTACGTACAACGCTGAGACCGCACCCTCCGCCGGACTGTTCAGCGGCAACATGCTCACGCCAGATGCTGCGCTGAACCAGAGCCCGAACTACGGCAGCCCGCCCCAAAACGTGCCCTCCTACATCGTTTCCGAGTTGAACCGGGCGGACTCCGGCTGGTTTGGTCCCTGCACCTATCCGCGCAGCGGCGAAGGCTTCAATGTCTGCCAGGCCGGCACCGCCAGCGGCACCAGGGCGGTCTTCAGCACCGCGGTCAACTCCTACGGAAAACTGCGCAAGATTGAGCTGTGGGTCGACGGGAAGAAGGTAAGTGAACAGCACCACACCTGGGACACCCACGCTTACTTCGATTGGGGCGGCACCTTTGCCGCAGGCACCCATCAGGCGGCCTTCTTCGCCGTCGATGTCGACAACCGGATGCAGATGCACACTTTCCTCTTCACCATCCAGTAGCCCCTCAGCGCAGTTCGCTGTTCGAGGCCGAGCCGAGGGCCGTATGCCCGCCGATCAAGATAGGCGTGCGGCCTTCGACTCCCGGGCTCACGAGCGACCGCGCCCAGCGTTGACCGGCTCAGCCGCAACAAAGACACCCACCCCTGGGGTCCGCCGCAGCCTCGCCGATGCGGAGGACGCCTCCACAGCTTCCCTCAGATCACGTCGTGGGCGCCTGAAATCACCCTCAAAACAACTCGGCGCCCATTGCCGCCCTCTATTGCAGGAGTAACTTAGAAAGTCTTCAGGAGTGCCCCTTCAAATGTTGTCCTCTTCCCGGATTCTGACAAGCTGCATCGTCTCTGCGGTGTCATCAGTGTGTCTGGCACAAACACCGGTCAATTTCTCCACCGATACAACCCCGGCCGGCAGAACCCCCGGCAACGTCTACGCCGTCGACCTCAACAACGACGGCATCTCCGACCTCATTCAGGACACCGAACAAACGCCATCCGGCTTCACCGTGACCTTGGCTAATGGCGACGGCAGCTTCAAAGCGCCGGTCTTCTATTCGCTTCCCTCCAACACCGGTCCCAATCCTATTGCGACCGGCGACTTTAATAACGATGGCAAGGTCGACATTGCCGTCGCCATTGCCGGCACCAATAAGATCCTTGTTTATCTGGGCAATGGCGATGGCACCCTGCAGGCCCCGAAAACGTCTACCATCGCGCTGCCGTCCGGGTACATCTTCAACCTCGGCAGTGCCGCTGCGGCTGATTTCAACGCAGATGGCAAACTTGACCTCGCGGCCAACGCCGGCAACACCTCGGGATCCTCGATGTTTGTAATTCAGGGAGACGGTACGGGCGGCTTCACGACTCCGCACGCGGTCTTAACGAACGCCTCCCAGGTAGTTGTGGGCGACTTCGACGGCGACGGCAAGGCCGATATCGCCACCACCACCGTAACCACCGACGTCGCGGGCAACCTCGCCTCCACCACCGTTCACGTTCTCTATGGCAACGGAGCCTTCGGCTTTGCCGACACCACGCCCTACACCAACACCAATCCGAGCTTGTTCTACATCAGCGCCGGCGATCTCAACAGCGACGGGCTTACCGATATCTTCGGCACGGACGGCTCGAGCCGCCTCGCCGTACTCTATGGAACGGCCGGACGCACGTTCAATAGCTATTTCTCGCCCCTTCCTGCGGGCTACCTCACGAGCACCTCAGGCTCTTTTACTCCTCTGCTGACCATGGGCGACTACAACGGCGACGGCCGCATGGACATTGCCGCGTTCAACTACGTTCCGGTGTCCGGCGGCACCAATTACAACTTCGCCTTCTTCCTCGCCGCAACTAGCCCGGGCCAGTTCACCACCCAGACGCTCAGCCTGCCCGGTTACACCTTTTTCACTCCGCCCGTCTCCGGGCTCTTCAGCGGCCACCTCCTGCCCGACATCGGGGTGGGTGCCAGCGACAACGGCGGCGCCATCGGGCAAACCATGCCCAGCAACACGCTCCTCGGCATCAACCGGGCCTCGTCCGGCTACTTCGGCCCCTGCTACTACCCCAGCACCGGCCAGGGCTTCAACGTCTGCGTTCCGGCTTACGTGAACGACACCGACATCATCATCGATGCCGCCGTCAACTCCTACGGCAAGCTGCGCAAAATCGAGCTCTGGATCGACGGCAAGAAAGTGAGCGAGCAGCATCACACCTGGGACCAGCACGGTTATTTCGCATACAGCGGCACCACAACCCCCGGCCAGCATCAAGCCACGCTCTTTGCGGCTGACGTAGACAACCGCCTGCAGCGTTACGACCTCTCCTTCATCGCCCAGGGGGGAGCCTGCACCGTCCCGTCTTCACCGGGGGTCAACATCTGCAACCCTGTCAACAATTCCACCGTCAACTCGCCCGTACTCGTACAGGCGGCCGCCAATATCACAGGTTCGCTCGCCCGCATGGAACTGTGGATTGACGGCACAAAGTTCTACACCGAAACCACCAGCACCACCCTCGGCGTCTCGTATCCCCTGGGCGCCGGCAAGCATCAATTCGGCGTCTACGCCGTCAACACCGCCGGCACCAAGTGGCTCAGCATCGTCTACGCCACCGTCCCGTAACTCACCACTCGGGATCAACTCAAGGGCCGCCTCAGGGCGGCCCTCAGTCTTTCTGATCACTGTTCACTGCTCACTGTTCCCTGATCACTGTTCCCCTCCGGTATACTTCAAACGATATGTACAAGCGGGTAGTTCTCAAGCTCTCCGGAGAGGCTCTGGCTGGCTCGCGCGGCTTTGGCCTGGACGCGGACAAAGTGGCCGAAACCGCCGCCGAAATTGCCGAAGTTCATGAACTCGGCGTCGAAATCGCCATCGTCGTCGGCGGAGGCAACATCTTTCGCGGCGTCGCCGAACAGGCCCGCGAAATGGACCGCGTCAGCGCCGACAACATGGGCATGCTCTCCACCATCATCAACGCCATCGCCCTGCAGGATTCGCTCGAACAGCGCCAGGTGCAGTGCCGCGTCATGACCGCGGTCTTCATGAACCAGATCGCCGAGCCCTACATTCGCCGCCGCGCCGTCCGCCACCTCGAGAAAGGCCGCGTCGTCATCTTCGCGGCCGGCATTGGCAATCCGTTCTTCTCCACCGACACCGCCGCCAGCCTCCGCGCCATGGAGATCAAGGCCGACGTCCTGCTGAAAGGCACCAAGGTCGAGGGCGTCTACAACGCCGACCCCAAGCTGGTCACCGACGCCGTCAAGTACGACGAGATCACCTACATGGAGATCCTCCGCCAGGGCCTCAAGGTCATGGACCTCACCGCCGTCAGCCTCTGCAAAGACAACAATCTCCCCATGATCATCTTCAACATGAACCAGCCCGGCAACATCAAACGGGTAGTAATGGGAGAAAAGGTCGGCTCCCTCGTCACGGCGTAACTTCCCCAAGCCAAACCCGGACGGTACCTATCTGCATCCAATCGCGTCACCGCCGCAGCCACTCCCGTCTAAGAACGCAGTGGAGATACGCAAGCCAGACCGGCTGAATGCGTTGACCGGCCTGCGTACTTTCGCGGCGATCAATATCGTTCTCTTTCACTTCTCCAATCCCGACTGGTTCCACTTCAAGGCCGGCTTCGCGCTACCCCTCATTCACTGGTATCCCGAGCTGAACCTCGCCCCGGTGGTCAACGCCGGGTACGCCTCGGTCAGTTTCTTCATCCTGCTCTCGGGCTACGTGCTGGCGTACAACTACGCGGCCCGAGCCCGCGAGGGCAAGCTCGACACCGTTCGCTTCTGGGAGGCCCGTTTTACGAGGCTTTATCCCATCTACCTGCTCAGCCTCGTCCTGGCCTGGCGCACTCTCCCCATGGAGTACGCCTCCCACACCCACGCCATGTTCTGGACCGGGATGATCCTGTCGCCGTTGCTGCTGCAGGGCTGGATTCCCGAGATCGCCACCTTCCTGAACACGCCGGCGTGGACCATGTCCGCGGAGTCGTTTTACTACTTCCTGTTTCCCTGGATCGCGCGCTGGAAGCGGCCGGATCGCGTCGCGCCCATCCTGCGGCGGCTGGCCGTCATCTGGGCCTTCGGGCTGTTGCCGGGGACCCTTTACGTCCTCTTCCATCCCGACGGCATTGCGCACCCTGACCGATTCAGCTACGGCCCGTGGCTGCAGGCGCTCAAGTACACGCCGCTTCCCCACCTGGCCAGCTTCGTCTTCGGCGTGGCGCTGGCGCAGGTCGACGAGCTTATTCCCCGCGGCGGCCTGCTGCGGCTGGGGCTTGGGATTGGCGGGTTCGCGGCCATCTTCTTCCTGCTGTGGCTGGGATCCGACATTCCCTACGCGATGATCCACGACGGGCTGCTGATGCCCCTGTTCGGCTGCGTCATTCTCGGCCTCTCGGGCGACAACCTGCTCGCGCGGGGCCTAGGCATCCGGCCGCTGGTGTTTGTGGGCGAGGCGAGCTACTGCCTCTACCTGCTGCACTTCAACTTCTGGAACCTCATCCACGATACGCATGTCCTGGACCGGCTCGGGCTGGCGAGGTTCGATCCATGGATCAGCTACCTAATCCTCATAGCGCTGGCTTTGCTGGCTCTCCATTTCGTGGAAAAGCCGGCACAGCGCCGCTTGCGGAAGTGGATGGGCGCTACCTAACACCGCGCGATTTCCCGTAGGGACACGCACACGCGCAAAAAAAAACGAGCAAGACCTGTTTTTTCATTCGATTACGCCCCAAAAAGGGGGGAATTTGTGCTCACCGTGATTTGGATCACGAAACAGTGAAAAGTGAAAAGTGAAGAGTGAAGAAAAAAAAAAGTGAAAAAGTGAACAAGTGAACGAGTGAACAAGTGAAAAGACAGGGGTAGGGAATGGAAGGATCCTGGCAATTCGAGTTTTTGCGGTGCTTCCATCTTCTGCTCCTGACCTGCTCGTGACATGAAAAAAGCCCGCTCGCCGGCGGGCTTTTGTTCGACTGTTTCAAGTATGGCAGGTTCGGATCATTAATACCTAATTTTTGAAAATTTATTTTACGCGTAAAATCAATGGTTTAGCTCGTTTTTCACACAGGGTGGGGGCTTGACATGTTTTTGGAGCGATTCGCTCCTCTTGCCGCGCAGCGCGCCTCCAACGAGATTTGGAAATTGGCCGGGGGATCTACCCCCAGAATCGCCTGACCGGCGCGATTGCGCCCTTGAAGACGTCGAGCCCGCGCGCTTTTGACTTTCTGTTCGGGGGTAGCTCGTTCCGGTACATCGTCTCCAGTCGCACAGCCCTCTCGATACGTCCGCCGGTCATCAACAGATCGGCAATCGCCATTTCATCGTGAACGCTGAGAACGATGTAATGCAACTCGCTTCCCTGCACCCGGACGCTCTCCCCGACCTTGAATTGAGACATTTTGCGCTCCGGTGCAGCTCGGCGATGGCTTGACTTTAGGCCAATCGACCGACGGAAAACATGATCTGGATCACGGAGACAAAAATAGAGGGCTTCACAGGTAGCCTGATTTCTAACGAAGTGCCCGAAAAGCATGCCTCAGGGGATAAACGGATGGGTTGAAACCCATCCCTACACCGCATTGACCCAGCGCGTCGCGATCAAACGGTCTACAATGTGCGACGGGGTCCCCCTCCCCACGCGGGCAACGACGCTCGGAATGTGGCCGGCTTTTATCCAGCGGTTCCTTCGCGCGCAGGGAGATGCCGTGAGAAGGCGGGGAGACGTCGAGTATTGGATAGGGCGCCTTGCCCTTAGTGTCATGGACTTCGTTGTGACCGTCGTCGTTACGCTTCAAAAGCTGTTCAAGGGAAGAAGTTGAGCCGGACAATCGAGAATATCCGGTGCCGTGGAAGCTGACGGGCGCGTGAGAATCCAGTCCCCAGCGGGCGGCCGATGCGCTGCCGGCAGCTCTCTGACCCCAAGCCATGCCGCGACTGGGCGGGGTCTATTTTGGCTTGAGAGTCTCCGGATGCAAACGGCTGGCGGCGTCGTTCACGGGGCGAAGGGCAGCGAGGGGCACACCCTCTTCGACGCGGCGGATGCCGGTCATCTTCATCAGATCGGCGGAGTTCCGCGAACGATCCACGCGAATCACCATAAATTCGCCATCTTCTCCGTTCACCCGGACCCGCTTGCCCACGGGCGGGGTCTCGCTTGCAATTCCAGGTAAAATGACAGCTACTACTCTTCGATTCACAGTTTCGCCCTTGACCCTTTTCCAGACCCCGACTGGCTGGGCCCAAAAGTGCTTACTATGTCGCTTATCGGACAGTGATGCCGATTCGCGCAGAAATGGATGCCTGGCGTTTCAGGCGGACCTTCCGCGTGCCCCGGGGTCCACCTTGAAGACCCGATTCTGAAGCGCCTGCTACAACGGCCGAGACGACGGCTGCCTGGGACTGCGGTTCAACTTTGCATAGTCGGGAAGGTAGGCCCGCCACGCCATGTCGCTGGTTGCCTTGATGGTTCCCGCGGCGAACTGCCGCTTGTATTGCTTCAGGTAAAACTCGAAGGGGTCGGCGGGCGTGGTGTCCATCATCACGATATCGGCGTCATGCATTTCGTCGCGGCCATAGCGGACGCGACCGCCCTTCATGGCGATGAAATTGTGGCCGGTACGGTCAGACTTCGCGGCCGCCTCTCCAAAACTCAGCTCCAGGTTCTGCCCGTTGATGATGATCTTGCTAAGCCGGGCTCTCAATTGCGGTGCCGGCAAAGCGGTCTGCGGGTCTATGAGGAAGGAATCCTTGTCCACCGAAAGCCCCGTCAGGCCTCTCTGGCTGATGAGGTCGCTCATGCTCAAGCCCAGCGTGTCCATGATGCCCTTGAGGGGGATTTTCGCGCTCTTCACCTGTTTGATCTCGAATCGAATGCGGTTGTCCTGCGTGATGGATGCCTCCGCCGTCGCTTCGAATGGAATGTGCAGGCCTTTCTTCATGGTGCCCCGGATGACGAGATGGCCCTTTTCCGCGTCGACTTGCACTTTCTTAATTGCGGCCTTGGGAGAAGCCAGCAGATAAGTGTTCATGAGAGAGGAAAGCTGAGTAGTCGACAGGACGACCAGCGCACTATCGGCGGCGATCACAAACGACTCCGGGTCGTTGAAGTCGGCTACCGTGTGTCCGCTGGTGGGTACCAGCTTGCCTTTCAGACCAACGATCAGAACGCTCAGGTCGTCGGTGTAGCGAAAGAGCACATTCGAAATTTCGATGGCTGGAGCGCCGGCAAGTTTTTCTGGTTCGGCGGTTGGTTTCTCCGCGATGGCGAGACTCGATCCCAGGCAACTCAAAGACAGCTGCAAGGCGATCGAGACGCAACATTGTGTGGACAGCATCAGGGCCACTCTCCCACAACGTGTGATGCATGCCGCGTAAGCGTGAACGCCGCTCGGTCCTGCTTTGTCGAGAGCCCTGCAAGGGGAGGGCACGCCCGCAGCAGACGAAAGCCTAGTGGCCGGGGATCATGCCCCAGAGCATGACCAGGGTCATGCCGATGACGATGATGCTGGTGCCCCAGGCGATGACGTTCCACAGGGGGGAGTTGCGGTATTTGCCCATCAGGTCCTGGCGGTTGATGAGCAGGAGCATGAGGATGATGACGACGGGCAGCAGGACGCCGTTGAGAACCTGCGACAGGATTGCGAAGTTGATGAGCTGGGCGTCGGGGAGTACCAGCACGGTGGCCGCCCCGCCCACGATGAGCGCGGTGTAGAGCCAGTAGAAGAAGGGGGCTTCGCGAAAGCTCTTGTCGACGCCGGATTCGAAGCCGAGGCCTTCGCAGACGGTGTAGGAGGTGGACAGGGGCAGGATGGAGGCGGCGAAGAGCGAGGCGTTGAAGAGGCCGAAGGCGAAGAGGAGGAAGGCGTAGTCGCCGGCGAGGGGACGCATGGCTTCCGCGGCGTCAGAGGCGACCTGGATGGCGCCCATGCCGTGGACGAAGAGGGTGGCTGCGCAAGCCACGACGATGAACCACGCGACGATGTCGGTGAAGAAGCTGCCCACGATCACGTCGAGGCGGGAGGCGGCGTAATCGCGGACGCGAATGCCTTTTTCGACGATGGAGGACTGCAGGTAGAACTGCATCCATGGGGCGATGGTGGTGCCGACGACGCCGATGGCGGTGTAGATGTAGGATTTGTCGCGCCAGACGCTGCGATTGGGGAGCTTGACGGTGGCGAGGAGGGCGTCGTGCCAGTCGGGCTGCGAGAGCACGCCGGCAAAGATGTAGGCGATGTAGACGACGGAGGCGACGAGGAAGATCTTCTCGGTGCTTTTGTAGTTGCCCTTGACCACCATGAACCAGACCAGCGCGGCGCACACGGGGACGCTGAAGTACTTGGCGACGTGGAACAGGTGCAGACTGCCGGCGATGCCGATGAACTCGGTGACAACGTTTGTGTAGTTGACGACGACCAGCAGGACCATGAGGACGAAGGTGAGGCGCAGGCCGAACTCTTCGCGGATCATGTCGCTGAGGCCCTTGCCGGTGACCACGCCCATGCGGGCGCACATTTCCTGGACCACGATCAGGGCGATGGTGATGGGGAGCATGGTCCAGAGCAGGGTGTAGCCGAACTGGGCGCCTGCCTGGGAGTAAGTGAGGATGCCGCCGGAGTCGTTATCGACGTTGGCGGTGATGAATCCCGGACCGAGCACGGCGAGAAACAGGAGTATGCGGGTTCGCCAGCGCTTCCACATGCGGCATGGGTCCTGATGGGGGATTCATGTGCTTCCTCAAAGACATTAACAGGCTTGGGGTGGAGGCGCGAACCGGGCCATGCGGATGGTTTTGTGGAGTGAGATTCGAGCCGGCGCTAATTCTCGGAGGGCTTCTCAAGATGATCGATGACGAGGACCGCGACCGGTCCTTTCGCCGGCTCAAGCTTCAATCCAAGCTGATCTTGAATGGCCGTCTCGAGGGGAGGCAGCGGGTTGGCCTCGTTGTCCTCTCTGTCGCTGTCCCTGGTCCCGTAGTAGCGGAGGACAAAGTCGTATTTGCCGGTGAGTCCGGTCTTGTCGGCGACGGGGCGGCCGAATTGCCCGGCCAGTACGTGGACGAGGGTCTCGATCGGACATTCGTGAGCAACGAAGTCGAATCCGTTGCGGCTGTCTCCTCGCTGGTACAGGGGTGGAATGGGATGGCCGCCAAAATTTTTGGCTTCGTCGGGGCTGGGCGGTTCGCCCTTCGACTCATGCAGCCTGGCGCGATTCTTGGTAACCAGGTTGTAGACGTCACCCTCCTGGGTCTCCCAATGAGTTTTCAAATGGAAGCGGTCGGCGAGCAGGGCCTGAACCATGTGCTGCTGTTCCAGCGTTTGCTGCTTATTGTTCAACTTCGCCAGACGTTCATCGGCAGAGTCGTCGGCCTTTGCCTGGATGTTGAACATGACTCTCCGAAACGAGTCGGGCACGCCGGATATCTGGTAGTAGCGGTCGCTTCCGTAGGCCAGGTGAAGAAGATTCTCGATGTTGAAGTTGGTTACCCGCAACGTGCTGCTGTGGGGGGAGAAGTATCCGGAGACGGAATAGGAATACGCGGTTTCGCTTTGGCGGATGGAGGCGACGTCAAAGGTGAGCGTGGGCACGTAAGCGGGGCTGGGAGAGGAGGCCGCTGGGGGTGCTCCAGATTGCGCGGCGGCTTGCAGCACCGCGGTGGCGAGGCATCCTGCCGCAACCAGCCATGGTTTTTGGATTGTGCCTTCTTTGCGTTTCGCCATTTCGCACACCATGCTAGCGGATTCCTGACCAGAGGGGGGAAAAGAGGGAAAACTTGTTGCGGTTATCTTGGTACTTTGGTACATTAGTACCAATGACAGACGAAAAGAAAGAACGCGAGTTGGTGGAAGTGGAGCGGGTGCAGACGGGCGTGCGGCTGGAGAAGCGGATGCTCAAGGTGCTGAAGGCGGTGGCCGAGCAGAAAGACATGACGCTCGGCGACCTGCTGGAGGGGATTGTGCTGCACGCGTTTGAAGGCAAGGCGCCGTTTTCGCCGCAGACGCTGAAGGAGATCGAGCAGTTCAAAACCCTGTACGGGATGACGCTGCGGTCGACGGACAGCCACAACCTGAAGGAGAAACGTAAATGAGGCACGTACGACAAGCATTGGCAATGGGAGTGCTTTCGCTGGCGGCCGCGCAGGCCGCAGCAGGCCAGGAGAATCGTATGCATACGGAGACGACGTTTGATGTGTCGGTACACGCTCCTTATCCGGAGACCGCGAAGCTGTTCAGCCCGGAGGGGGAACGCGCGTGGGCCGGGAAGCACTGGGATCCGCAGTTTGTGCACCCAGTGCCCGCGAGCGATAAGCAGGGCGCGGTGTTCACCATCAGCCATGGTGCAATGAATGCGGTGTGGGTGATTGCGCAGCACGACCTGGAGGCGCGGCACTTTCAGTATGTGTACTTTATTGCGGACCTGATGGTGACGACGATCGATGTGCGGTTTCGGGTGGTGGATTCGGATACGACTGCGGTGACGGTGACGTACGCGCGGACGGCGGTGACGCCTGAAGGCGACGCGCATGTGAAGACGATGAGCGAGGGGGATCGGACGGCTGGCAAGGAGTGGCAGCAGGCGATCGACGCGTATCTGAAGTCGGGGAAGACAGTGGAAACGCGGTGAGTTGAGGTTTGAGGTATCCCATCCTAAGGACGAAAGCAAAGACGTCGTTAGGATGGGGCACCGTCAGTTTGTCGTCAGGGGTGTTGTTGCTGGGCTTGCTGCGTGGAGGCCTGCAGAGGGTGAACCGAGCTGAAGGGGACTTCCATGGTGCCGACCTTGCGGGTGGACTGGTCGAAGACGCCGGTGCGGAGCCAGTACTGGCCGCGGGGGACGTCGATGTCGGCGTGGAGCTGCACGCCGGTCTGCTGGAAGATGGTCCAGATATCCGGCTTGACGTTGAGGGCGACGAGGTGGTCGCGGCGCGCGGCGGCCTGGCCGTATCGGTCGTAGACGATGAGGGAGAGGTTGAGGGTGGCCTTGTGGAGGCCGTCGGAGCCGAGGGTGAAGTTCAGGTCTTTGAGGTCGACGGCGAAGTCGACGGCGTAGCGGTCGTGGGGGCCTTGAATGTCACTCTTGATTTCGGTCTTGCCGGCGGGCTGGCCTTCGGGCTTATCGGGCTCGGGAACGATGCGCACCTTGTAAAGGATCTGTTCGGTCTGCGGTAGGCCGAAGTCCATGAAGGGCCCGAGGGGGTCGGTGCCGGTGTGCGATGCCTGCTGGACGGCCTGATTCTGCGCGCTCTGCGACGCGCCGGGCAGGCCTTCGTCGCGGGCGTAATAGCCGCGCCGGTAGGAGAGGGTGTACTTGCCGCCGGCGACATTCACCTTGATTTTGCGGAAGGCGCCGTTCATGTTGGGGTCGGACGGAGTGTAGGAGAGGGTGTAGAAGTCGGAACTGGAGGAGACGACCTTGTCGAGGATGCCGGCGAGGTCGTTGCCGTTGTAGAAGGCGTGTCCGCCAGTCTGCTGGGCCACCATGTCCATGGCAGCGTTGCTGGAGTTATTGGCCATGCTTTCGGTGGTGAGGGCGTGATCGAATCCGCCGCTGGTGGTGGTGACGGCTCCCTGGCCGCTCACGATGTTGGAGGAATCCGCATTGGCGGGGGCAAAGCCCGCGGCCGGCCCAATCATCTGCTGGGGGTTGGTAATGGTGGGATCGAGCGTGTTTTCTGCCGTGTGCAGAGCGTGCACGTTGGCGCCGCGCACATCCACGGGATAGAGGGCTACGCGCGCCGCTGCCAGCAGGTTGATGGTCTTCGGCGTACTGTCGTCGAAGCGCATGTCGGTGAGGCCGAAGATATCGAGCGGGAAGGCGCCGGTCATCCAGACCAGGTTTTTGCGGCCGGGGAAAGCCGCCAGGTAGGAGGCGAGCTGTTGCAGAGCCTGGGTGGTGCGGTATTCGCGATCGGCAGTCTGCGCGTACTGAGTCTCCGTAAGGAACTGCTGAAACGCCTCGATCATGTTGGCGGGCCCGGCGGAGGTGACTGCTCCGGCTCCGGCGCCCACCAGCTGGTTCATGAGTCCGACGACGGTGTCCTGCGCGGCGCCCTCTTCCTGCGACTGGAGAAGAACCGCAGGTTCTGGCTTGTCGTTCTTTTGATAACCCAGAGCGCGAGCGAGGAGGGCCGGGTCATCTGCGAAGCCCTGCACAAAGCGCAGTCGCAGGCCGAGGGTGAAGATGGCGATGCGGGAGCCGGGCTTGAGCGTTTTGAGATAATGCTGCGCAGCCTGGCGCAAGAATGCCTGGTCGACCATGGGGGTATTGAGGGCGTCGAGCAGAAGGATATTGACCGCGGGTGGCGGCCCGATGGGGGAGAAGTTGGTGAAGACATCGGGTGGGAGCTGGGGAAATTGCAAGGCCCGTGTCTGCTCTGGTGTCAGGCCGTGGTGTTCTTCAAAGTAGGTGAGCGGCTGTGGGTTGCCCTGCTCGGTGAGGACAAAGGCGTCTTTGCCGAGGCCGGTGACCGGATTGCCGTTGTGGTCGGTGACGAGGACGTCGACGAGCACCGCGCGGCTGTTGATGCGGAGCGAAGTTTCTGGATCCGGGGTCGCGTCCTGCGCGAAAAATGGGGCTGCACTGGCCAGAATGACAGCAATCACGGGAAAGGCAGAGCGCTTCATAGGCGGCCTCCTGCGGTTGCGGCAAGCTTACCACCGAGTGAGCATTCCGGGCGATAAGGTGGCCACCGGGATGTGCGCAGGATGAAGCGGCTGCGGGGAGTCCTGGGGCGGCGCGATTCGCGTTGTAACGCGAGTTGTTTGCCCGCGAGGCGGGGTACGTTAAAGGTTCCCCGATGACCCGGCTGTAGCCTTCGTTCAGGCTAGTTCGTCTCTTTGATCAGGGAACCGGAACCAGTGAAATCCGGCGTAAAATCCCCAGCCCGTGTTCCCCTGGCTGGAGAGAATACAGGAGGTTTTGGCGAAATGTTTCAGCCGTTATTCTCTAGAGCTCGCTTCGGTTTATGCGCGCGCTTTTCCGCGCTTGTCTTTCTGCTGGCAACCGGCGCCGCAGGGATGGCCGCCGCGCAAGGTGACCGGAGCGGTTTGCAGCCGGACGGAGAACAAGCAGCCGCCCCCGGCGAGGGGGGCGGCGGCATGGCGCACATGCCGGGCCACATGTACATGACGACGCTCCGGCCCCGTCAACCTGGCGATCAACAAAAGGCGGATGCAGTTGTGGCGGCCGCAAAGACCGCCATGGCGCCGTATGAGGATTATCGGAAGGCGCTTGCGGATGGCTATGAGATCTTCCTTCCGAATGTTCCGCAGCCGCAATACCACTTTACGAGGCACGACTACGGGCGCGAGGCGTGGTCGCACTTCGATTCTCTGAAGCCAACTTCGCTGCTTTATAAGAAAACGGAAGATGGCGGATACAAGCTGGTGGGAGCGATGTACACGGATCGGGTCGACGCAACCGAGGAGGATCTGAACGCGCGGATTCCACTGAGCGTTGCGCGGTGGCATCAGCACATCAATTTCTGCATTGCGCCGCCAGATGCCGATAAGAGGGCCGCGTATTTCGGGCCGAATGCCAAATTCGGCCTATTGGGCTCCATCAGCACCAAGGAAGCCTGCGATGCGGCGGGCGGGCAGTTTCGGCCTCACCTGTTCGGCTGGATGGTTCACGTTTACCCGTACGAAACCGATCCGGCGAAGATCTGGTCGACGGACGACGATGACAAGGGGCATGACAACATGGATCACTCGGCCATGCCGGGGATGAAGATGAATTAGCAGGCCGCGGAGGCTTGACTTTCAGGCAAAAAAGCGTGCCTCAGGGGCTAAAGCCCACGCTTAATTTGCAGCTTAATGCCGGGGATGAATCCCCGGCCTACCGCCCGGAGGAGTCTTTCCTGCATCCTGTGAAGTCCTGCCCGATTACAAGGTTCAGTGTCCGGCAGTCTCCGCAGTTTGCCAGGCTCGCGGGCCGAGAGATCAGTCCTTTGGGGCGGCGCCGGCTCCGCCTACGGCAAAGATGCGGGGGACGCGGTCTTCCGGAGCGGGAAGCGCCGGAAAGGGGGCGTGCGGCTCTGTCTGGTACCAATAAGCCGTGGAGTAGAAGTTGTCGGCGCGATGGTTGCCGTGGCCATGCTCGATGGTGACCTTGATGGACTTTTCGAACGTAATAGGGCTTTCGGTGTGCCAGCGGTACAGGCAGTAGCGGCCGCCGATTCGCTCGGGATCGACGATGTAGGGCGCGCCGTTGTGCAGGTATGCGAAGGGCTGGCCGTTGAAGTCCCAGGCGCCGTTGAAGTAATCTTCGGTGCCGGTGCCGTTGATGGTGGGTAGTGCGTCGCCGTCGATGAAGAACATGTCGTCTCCCTCGCCGAACCAGTCGTTTTGATTCTGCTGAACGGCGTGGGTAACGCCGACGAAGTGGCCGCGGCCGGTGGCTTCAAGGTAGACGTAGTTGGATTCTCCGTTCAGGTTCTTGATGTCGTTGATAGCCTTATCCCCATTGTTCGTCCACTTTTCAAGGGTGGGCCTGGTGGGGGCGGACTGGCGGTATTGGGCGTGGAAGCGGCCGATGTCGGGGGGGAGCGCGGGCAGGGTGACATAGTCGATGGCGAAGTAGAGGTTGTCGGTGCGTTCCTTGCCCTGGTTGGTGATGGTGACCTTGGCGGCGGTGGCAAAGGGCATCTCGAAGTAGGCGTTGAGGGCTTTGACGGGCGCGACGGTGAGCAGGGCGGACTGGTAGGTGAAGTATTCGCCGAGGCCGAGGCCATAGAAGTCGCCGATGGGGGCCTCGATGGAGGGGCTGGATTCGCCGTCCCACCAGGCGCGCAGGACCAGGTTCTTGAGATGGTAGTGGTCGTGCGAATTGATGGTGAACCAGATATGGGTGATGACGCCCGCGCCGGTGACGTCGAGGAGGGTGGCGGTGGCCCCGGCGTCCACGGGAATGGCGTCGGCATTGCCGCCGGTGCGGTCCCAGCTGGAGGAGCGGCGGGTTTTGTAGCTGCGCAGGCGGGCGAGATGCAGAAGGTTGTCAGGGAGGTCCGGCATCTCGGGCGGGAGCGCGCCGGCTGCGGGTGCGGAAGCGGCAGCGCCCAGGGACAGCAGGGCGCCTGCGGAGCCCAGGGTGCCCAGCAGCTTGCGTCGGGTCGAAGAGATTTCCATCAGGGATCCTTCCTGTTTCGTTATAGATGTGAACCGGCCGTTGTAGCTGCCTGCGCGGTGGGATGTCAAGCGAAGCCGGGTATCTGTCCGCTTGTGAAGACACCGTCGCGGCGCCGGCATCTATGCTAGCTTCAAAGCGCGGAGGCGGAGATTCCTCTCTCCGCGCGCGGGAATAGCGATGCGAAGGGCGATTCTGCTCGTGCTGGTTCTAGCGGTCGCGCCGGGAACAGCCGGCGCCCAGCGGGTCACGGTCCAGCAGTTGGAGCAGATTCTCTCCGCGACCGGCCCAGAGGCGGAGAGCACCAAGGAGGTCGGCGATACCGACCTGCTCGACCAGATGAATCGCGAGGAGTCACTGGCCCCCCGAATCTCGGCGCTGGAGCTCACGGAGCGTTTGACGGGTTCGGCGCGCCTGAAGCTGGTGGCCAAGTACAAGCTGGGCCCGTTGACGAAGTCCGCGCTGGAACTGCTGGCCGACCGCTCGGCGCTTCTCGATCCTCCGGCGAGCGAAAACCCTGATTTGCCGCCGCCCGACGGCGATGCGCAAAAGACGATGGTGCGGCAGGCAGGCGAATTCGTGTTCAAAACGCTCACGCATCTACCGGATTTCTTTGCGCTCTTGACCACGACGCAATTCGATGACGGACCGCTGATGGCCAGTGGCGTGAAGCTGGCTTCCGCGCCGGGGATGCACCTGGTGGGCTCATCGGAAAAAGAGATCACGTTCAGCGACGGCAAGGAAGCCTTCGACTCCTCGCGCGGAAGCTTCCTGAAGAACGGGCGTCGCGAGGAAGGACTGGACAGCCAGGGTGAGTTTGGCCCGGAAGCCGCGATCGTCTTCCTCGACCTGGCGCACGGGACGCTGAGCTTTCATCACTGGGAGCACAGCGCTGTCGGGACGGTGGCGGTATTTCGCTACGCCGTGCCGAAGGAGAACTCGCACTACCAGGTGAAGTACGACTGCCACGGCAGGCCGGGCTTTCGCGCACAGCCGGGATATCACGGGACGTTGGCGATCGACCCCGCGACCGGGGTGCTGGTGCGCTACACGGTGCAAACGGAGTCGACCGCCGGGGATCCGATCAAGCAGGCTGGCTCCGCCGTGGAATACGGAGTGGTGGTGATGGGGGATCGCCGCTACTTTTGCCCGGTGCGCAGCCTGGCCTTCACCACGCAAGAGGCGGACGTTTGTCGCGATGCTCGCAAGCAGGTGCTGACCCGCCCGGTGGCGATGCTGAACCGTATCGTGTTCTCGGATTATCACCGGCTGGGGTCGGAGATGACGATTGTGCCGGGGGAGCCGAAGTCCGCGAAGCCGGATCAGCAGGGAGCGGACCCGGGGACACCGGAAAAGCCGCAGGCCGCGCCGGAGCCGCAGGCGGTTCCGCCGCCTCGCTAGCTGGAAAAAACTTCCAAAATAGTGAAGTGGCCACTTGACAATTTGGCGCGCTCAGCACAATACTGAAGTTGTTACTTCAGTGATTGGCCGAGAGCCAAGGAGGAAATGATGACAATGACGGAACCCAAAGTGGTACACAGCACATTCGTGGTGGAACGCAACTTTCCGAAGCCGGTGGAGACGGTGTTTGCAGCGCTCTCAAAGCCTGAAAAGGTGAGCCAGTGGTTTGCCGAAGGCGACAGGCACGACCTGCTGGAGTTCAACCTGAACTTCACCGAAGGTGGCACGCAGCACCTGGTGTATCGGATGAAAGCGGGAACCCCTGTTGCCGGAATGGTGATTGATAACGAGGCGCGGTTCCAGGAGATTGTCCCCAACGACCGCATTGTGATGGTGACGACCATGAAGTTCAGCGGCAAGCGCATTCTGGCCTCGCAGATCACGTTTGAGCTGGTGGGGACCCAGAAGGGGACGGACCTGATCTGCACCCACCAGGGGGCGTATTTCGATGGCGACACCATGCAGATGGCGATGCGATTGGAGGGTGGCTGGAACGACCTGATGGATCGGCTGGGCAAGATTCTGGAGGCGGAGTGACGGCCGGGAAAGCCGAACCGGACGTCGACATCGACCGGCTATTTCACGCTTTGGGGGATCCGACGCGCCGGGCGTTGCTCGACCGGCTGGCTGCGGGTCCCGCTTCGGTTTCGACCTTGGCGGGGCCGCTGGGCATCACGCTGACGGCGGTGATGCAGCACCTGCAAATCCTGTCGGAATGCGGGCTGGCGCACACGGAAAAGGTGGGCCGGGTGCGCACCTGCCGGATTGCATCGGCTGGGCTGGACGCGCTGGAGCAGTGGGTGCGCGCGCATCGGACGCAGCTGGAACGGCAGCTGGATCGGCTGGGGGCGTTGCTGGCGGAGGACGAGCCCGCGGAGTGACGCTTTACACGGCGTGTGTCAGAAGCGGTTCGGCCGGGGATTCGGTGTTGGGCGTGGCGCCAAGGATCGATTCGACCACGTCGGCGGCGGAGTAGCTGTCATGGCCGGGGGCTAGAAAGCGGGCGACGGTATTGAGGTCGTCGCCCACGGTCACGAGAGGCGGCTCGACCGTGCCATCGCGGCGGATTTGGGCGTGTCCAATGTTCGCCAGCAAGGCGTTGCAAAGACAGATGCGGCCAGTGGTGGCGGCCTGGTCGCCACCTTTGTTCTGGAAGCACGCCACCGGTTCCGCGGAGCACCGATAACCGATGGAGCCTTCCGGCGTGGCGTAGGGCTCGCGCAAAAAGCCGAGATCGCAGACGCGGTTGCGCTGCTGGTAAACGGGGGCATCCGAGAGGGAGCCTTCGAGCTGGGCCACTTTGAACGGGTAACCGGTGGGGGACGCGAGGGGATTGGTAAAGACGCGGCCGCTTCCAGCGACGGCTTGTGAGAGCAGGCGGTTTTTGAGGTCGTCGCGAAGGCCGGACTCGCGGCTGAATGCGAAGGCGGTGCCAACCTGTACGCCGGCGGCGCCCTGCGCGAGCGCTTCGACGAGGCGGGCGTGGCTGCCGTAGCCTCCGGCGAGCCAGAAGGGGGCGCCGAGGTCGCGCAATTCAGCTACGTTGACGCGGTCGCGATCGCCGTATTGGGGCTCTCCGGCGGGATTCAACTGCATCTTGCCGCGAGGCGGGGCATTGTGGCCGCCGGCGGTTGGACCTTCCACGACCAGGCCGTTCACCACGCCATTGGCGCGGCGCAGCATGGTGGACGCGAGCGTGTTCGAGGAGACGATGGCGAGAAAGCGGGGACGCATCAAGGGGGGTAGAGCGCCTTCGATGTAGTCCGCCGGATTGAGGTACATGGCGGGCGTTTCGCTCCCGGCAGGCAGCGAGCCGGCGACCGAGAGCTTGTACTCTCCAGCACAGTGGTCGGCGAAGGCATCGAGGACGCCCGGAATGTGGAGGGGGATGCCGGCCCCCATCAACACGTAGCTCACGCCGGCCAGCATGGCGCCGTAGATCGAGGACAGGTGGGGGAGCTGCACTTTCTCGAGGAAGTTGATGCCGACCGGATTGTCATGCCCTTCGCGAGCCAGAAAGACCTCAGCGAAGTTGGCGAGCATGCAAAGCTCAATGAGTTTGCGGGGTTCCCGGCGCTGGTGCATGGGAGTGGGGGGGTAGGGGATGCCTGCGGGCTTGCCCCCGGGCACGAAGTACTCCTGCCAGATGCGGCGGGCCATTTCGGGGAAGGGGAACGATTCGACTGCCCGGCGCATGTGACCGTCCTGGTCGCCATCGGCGAGGCGGCGCACGAAAACCTGGTCCAGGGCCGTGCCGGAGACCACGCCGAGCTGACCGAGCCGGGAAACGGCGCGCGCCAGCCGCCAGTTGGAGACCCCCACGCCCATTCCGCCCTGAATTATCTGGGGAAGCTTGACCATCGTTGCAGTGTCTCAAGGTCCGTGCAAGTAGCACGGTGATAGCAGCTCACAGGTGCGTGTGTCGCAATTGGCAAGTGGAATGCGGGCTGGTCACAGAGCTACCGCCGGAAGGCTCGTCTGCGGTAAACTTCTCCCAATGCGCGTCTTTGGGATTGACTGCGGCACGGAGATAACCGGCTTTGGAGTAGTGGAAAGCTGCGATACCGGCCGCGAGTCCCGGCTGGAGTGCAAGGTACTCGGCGGGATCCGGCTGGCGAAGAGCAAAACGCTCCCGGTTCGGCTGGAGCAGGTGTTTCGGGAACTGTCAGAGGCTTTGGTGCTGTGGCGGCCGGACGTGGTGGCGATCGAGGAAGTGTTTTATTCCGTGAACGCGAAGTCGGCATTGAAGCTGGGGCAGGTGCGCGGCGTGGCGCTGTTGGCGGCGGCTTGCCAGGGCTTGCCGGTGGCGGAGTACGCGCCGCTGAAGATCAAGTCGAGCGTCGTGGGTTACGGGTTGGCGAAGAAGGAGCAAGTGCAGTTCATGGTGGCGCGACTTCTGGCGCTAAAGGAGATTCCCCAGCCGGCGGATGCAGCGGATGCTCTGGCGATCGCAATCTGTCACATCCACACCGCGCAGACGCTCGAGATGCAGGGGGCAGGGCGATGAGGGGACTTGTGCTGGCGGTGTTGGTCACCCTGGCCGTGCCGGCGTTGGGTGAGAGCGGACCACTGGTTCAGGCGGAGTATTCCAATCCTGGGCTGATTCCGGGGCACTGGACGCCTGGAAGTACATCCGGATGGAAGCGCGCATTTCAAGTCGCAACGCGGCGATGCGCCGCGGATCGAAGGGCAGGGGATCGAAGCGCCCGATGTGGACCGCGACCTGCGCCTGAGCCCGAAATTTGCGGAGCGGAATTTTGCGGTGGCGCGCAAGAAGAAGATGTTTCGGATGGCCTGCGACAGCCAGATGAAGGTCGCATTCCAGGGAACGAAAAAGCTGTCGTACTCGGGTCCGGACGGCGAGGGAGCCTGCCAATTTAACTATTCCAAGGATCGTTGAGATTCAAGCGCTGGGGGACGACCTGGTTTCGGTGGCCAACACGATGATCGAAGGCGCACGGCTGCAAAGTTTGCTGCTGCACGACCGGCTGGGCCTCGACCATGAAACCGAAGTTCTGGCGGAGTCGGCCGCCGACGGCCGCGCGCAGCAGATCGGCTCGATTCGCGACATTCTGGAACGCCTGGCGGACGACGATTCGGTGCTGGAGCGGGTGAGACGCCGCGCCCGGGCACTGTTGGACCGGGCGCAAAACTGAACCGCCGCATCGCCGCGCGACTTTGCGCTCAGTCGAAGTGTCTAAATCAGTGTGAGTGCAAGGGATCAGGCAGGCGCTGTTGAAAGGCAGGTTTCAGAATGAAGCCGACAGGAAGAGGGTTGGTGCGGGGAGCCACGGCGGCGATGGGGCTGGCATTGACCCTGGTTTGGAGCCTGGGGTTGGCCCAGAGGTTGCACGCCGATGAAGGGGACAATCAAGCGGGACGGGCCGTGCGGCTGAGCAACGTGAACGGGCAGGTGCAGGTATCGCAGGGCGGCCAGATGCTGGGGGATCACGCGATTGCGAATACACCGCTGTTTGAAGGCGCGCAGGTGACCACCGGCAACGACGGGCGCGCCGAGGTGCAGTTTGAAGATGGCAGCGTGGCGCGCATTCCGCCCGCGAGTTCGCTGACGCTTTCGGTGCTGCGGCCGAATGGGAGCACGGAGATTCTGCTGAGCAGCGGCATGGGCTATTTCGAACTGCAGGGCGGAGGCCAGGGCAGCCCGATGCGGGTTCGCTTTGGCAGCGACGTAGTGACAGCCACCGGGTTCACGGTACTGCGCGTCAAGCTGGACGACGGGCCGCCGAACGTGGCAGTCTTCTCAGGCAATGCGCACTGGAGGGACCGGGAGGACTGTGGCGGATCTGCATGGAGGCGAGAGCATCGCGTTGAACGGCGCGGGTGCGGCGGATTCAGCGTGTGCCGAGTCGATCGAGCCGGATTCGTGGGATGCGTGGAACTGCAGACCGCGACCAGGCGCTGACGGCGTCAGAGACCGGGCCAACCGACGCGACCAGGAACCTGCCGCAGAGCAACAACCCGGCCTGGGGTGATCTGAATGCCAACGGCACCTGGTACAACACGGGGGATCAGGGTTACGTCTGGTCGCCTTACGAGGCCGCGAACGGCGGCTGGGATCCGTATGGGACGGGCAACTGGGTAATACGCCGGGGTACGGATATGTGTGGGTGTCAGGCGAGCCGTGGGGCTATATGCCTTACCAATGCGGCGCCTGGAACTACTACGACGCCTTTGGCTGGGGCTGGGCCCCGGGAGGGTGCAACACGTGGTGGGGCGGAGGCGGATATGGAGTGGGCGGCGGCGCGGGTTGGTATTTCACGATAGGGACCGCGCCAAAGTGGTACAAGCTGCCGGTGCGGCCGGGACCGCCGAAACCGTTCAATCCTCACCCAGTCGATCGCGCGCATGCTGTGAGTCCGGCGCCCATTGTGCCGGTCAATCGACGGCTTCCAATGGATGGGGTGGCGCTGCCGCCACGCGACCGGGCAACGCCGGTGACGATTGGGGGGACGGTTGCGGCGCCGTTGCGCCCGGAGCCGGCGCGGCCGGTTACATCTGGCCATCGGACGGAGCCTGTAAGCGGGATGCGGTCTACGGTGACCGGGGGCCCCCTGTTGCCAACTGGCCGGCTGCGCGTCCCAGCTCGCAGCCTCCGGCATATCCGCGCATACTCTCGGCCGGCCCCTCCCCCTCCGCGCCCGTCGTATGGCGGGGGCGGTGGGCGCAGTTCGCCCCCGCCGCGGCGAGTCATTCTTCTCCACCGCCGCCTGCTCCGAGCCATCCCAAATGATCTGGCGGTGTTTAGGACACAGAGGCCGCTTCGCCTGGCGAGGCGGCCTTTTCCTTTTCGAGATGAAGATGGAGTGCGGCCGAGCGAAGGGATGGAGAGCTCTTCGGCGCGCGCCTGGGGCGGATCCCCGCTGCCGCAAAGGCGGCATGTGTGGCGGCTGGATCGAACCGGGCGGCGCGCAGGTTGTTGGCGAGGGTTTTCCGCTTTTGCGCGAAGGCCTGGCGGGCAAATCGAAAGAACGAACTCCTCTTCGACTCCCAGCTCGGCGAAGCGCGGAGCAAATCGCCAGCGAAAGACGGTGGAGTGTACGTCGGGAGGGGGAGAAAAGGCGCCCGGGAGGCAGCGTAAACAAGCGGCGTGACCGGGCCGTACATCTGCACGGTGACGGAGAGCAGGCCATAGTCGCGCGAGCCGGGTGCGGCGACGATGCGGTCGGCGACCTCGCGCTGCACCATGAGGACGGCGCGATCGAGCGCGGCGTGGCTGGCGGCGAGTTTAAGCAGAATGGGCGAAGTGATGTAGTAGGGCAAGTTGCCGATGACCGGCAGGCGATGGCCGCGGGCTTGCGAGGCCGCCGCGAAATCGAACTGAAGGACATCCTGCTCGAGTACGGTGACGCGCTCGGGCGGAAATTCGGGTACGAAGGCGCGGGGCGAGTTCGCGATCGAGCTCGATCGCGATGACGTGCGCAGCGCGCTCGGCGAGTGCCGCGGTGATGGCGCCCTCGGCCTGGGCCGATCTCCACAACGGTCTGGCCGGATAGATCGCCGAGCGCGGCAGCGATGCGCTGAATCGGCATTCTGATCGCGAAGAAAATTTTGACCGAGCTTGGGTTTGTGGGGCATGGGCAAGTTCGATGGTATTTGAAATGATCCCGCATCTTTGGTCATTTTGGATTCCAGCGGGGAGCATGCTTCAATCGCGATTATAGAGTAGACCCAGATGATCTATCTCGGGATCTCCGGACTCAACAATCTATTGCCGCAGCGATTCGACCGATCCTGGCTGGTCGATTCGCATCGGCGACGTGGTGCTGGTGGCGGAGTACACCACGGACCACGGGCCTTCGGTCGACGATTACTTTCTGGTGTTTGTAACGCGGGAATATGGCGAGCTGTTCTATTCGAGCGTGACGATGAGCGCAACCGGAATCAACACGGTCCTGGAGGAGATCGAAAAGCAACTCGGTGGTTCACTCCAATTAAAGCTATCGGCGTCGAGGCGCTGGGCTTCGCGCGTGGTGTGGCCGAACCACCTGGCCGGGGTGGAGTATCTCGAAGCGGAGGAGATGCCGCCGCCGCAGGGATGGCGAGAGCGTTTGCTGAGGAGATTCAATGGAGTGCGGCCGGAATATCGTGTCTCCCATCGGATCATTCAAGCGCTTACCACGACGGGACCATCGAGTTGAGATCCGCGCCGATCAGCTCTCCGGTTTGAGAACGCCGAAGTCGAATCTCTGCCGGAGTTCGAAGCCCAGACGCTCGTAAAGACGGACGGCGGGGTTTTCCGCAAAGGCGTGCAGGAAGGGCGCCTTGCCCTCCCGTTCGATTTCATCGATCACCATCGACATGAGGTGGGCTGCGTAGCCGCGACCGCGCGCGTCGGGGTGCGTGCAGACGCCGCTCACTTCGACAAGGCCGGGGAGATGCATGCGCTTGCCGGCCATGGCCACGAGCTTGTCGCCGTGGAAGATACCGTAGAAATTGCCGAGTTCAATGCGTGCGCAGGCGGAAAGGGCCGGGTTCGGTGAGTTCGGCGAGTGCAACCATGGCAGGTGCATCGGCTGCGGTGAGTTGCCGGAGTTCGACATCTTTCCAGGTACCGAACGTCGCAAAATCAGACACGTCGCCGAGGGGAGAATTGCGGATCATCTGCACGATCGAACCGCCGCGGACAAGATTCCATCCCGAGGGAATGCGCAAGGGCTCGACGGAGAAGAGAACGACCACGCTGGTTCCGGCGAGTTCGCCAAGGCTGTCGTAGCTCGCGGGCGACTGGTCAGGGATTCCGCTGAGGGGGCCGATTGCTGGCGGGTAACGGCGTGCGTGGTCATCACCCAGCGCCAGCGGGGCGTGCTCGGTGCGCAACGCGTTCCAGATGGGGTTGTCGAGCAACGCGGCATTGGGCATCCGGGTTCTCGAGTGCTCGCGCAAAGAGGGGGACGGCATTGGTTTTGGATGTTGGCCGCTGCCTCCGCGATGCCGGAATCCGGCGTGTGATCCAGGGTGCGATGTGGTCCGGTGCGAGGCCCGGTCAGCTCTTCACGCCGGCGCGTTTCTCAACCAGCTTGCGGTAGAGAGCGATGGTCTGATGCGCGATGGCCGTCCAGCTGAAGATGTCTTCCACGCGCTTGCGGCCCGCATCGCCGAATCGTTTGCACTTTTCGGGATCCTGCAGCAGCATGTTGATGCGTACCGCGAGATCCTGCGCAAAGGCATCAGGATCGACGGGGAAGCCAGTGACGAGATCGGCCTCAAAGGGCACCAGGTAGCCGGTTTCGCCTTCGACCACCACTTCCTTGATGCCGCCTGTGGAACTGGCGACTACCGGCGCTCGGCACGCCATGGCCTCGAGGTTGATGATGCCGAACGGCTCGTACACCGAAGGGCAGCAGAACACGCGGCAGTGGCTGTAGAGCTGAATCGTCTCCTGCTTGGTGACCATCTTTTCGATCCACACGATGTGGGGATGTTTCTCGCGTGCGTGCTCGACCTTGGCGCGAAGTTCGGCGGCAATTTCCGGCGTGTCGGGCGCGCCGGCGCAGAGCACGACCTGGGTGTCGGGCGGCAGGTAATCGATGGCATCGACCAGATGCGTGACGCCCTTCTGGCGCGTAATGCGGCCCACGAAGAGCACGTAGGGGATCTTCGGATCGACGCCGTACTCGATCAGCGCTTTGGTGTCGGCGGTCTTCTGGTATTCCTTCAGGTCAATGCCGTTGTAGATGACGTGAATACGATCTTCATCCATGTCGGGGTAGGCGCGCAGAATGTCGGCCTTGGTGCCCTGCGAGACAGCGATGATCGCGTCGGCATCGAGAATGGCGGTGCGCTCCATCCACGAGCTCATGGCGTAGCCGCTGCCCAGCTGCTCGGCTTTCCAGGCGCGCAATGGCTCCAGGGAATGCGTGGTCAGCACAAAGGGCATGCCGTAGAGTTTTTTGGCGAGGAATCCGGCCATCGAAACGTACCAAGTGTGGGTGTGCACGATGTCGATGCTTCCAGGTCCTTGACCTGGGTGAGATTCAGGCTGAATGCCTCCAGCGCGCCTTTGAACTTGCCTTCGGTGCCGTTGGTGATCTCGTCCCAGGGCAGCTGGCCGATCACGTCCAGATTGGTTCGTGGACCTGCTGCGTGCCCCAGCAGCGCACCTCGACCTCGATTTCGCGGGCAAGCTCGCGGCTGAGGTAATCGACGTGCACTCCCGCTCCCCCGTAAACCTGGGGCGGATATTCGCGTGTAAAAGATGCCAACTCGCAATGGTTTGTCCTCGGGACGATTCGGGTTGTCTGTCTGGGATTTTTGGGCGAGTTCGCGAGCCTTGATGGTGTGGCGCCACGAACGAAGATCGGGGGCGACGGCAGCGGCATTTTCAGCCATGGTGACCCAAAGGCGCAAGGGCCAACTGGATCGGCTGCGGGACCGCTCTACTGCTCCGGTAGAGTGTACTTTTGTGGTCCTCGAGGGCGCAAGGCGGCCGCACCTTCATCCGGGACGCTGCGAGGTTGCCTTGCCATTCATTTGGAGCCGCGGCTAGCCGGTCTGATCCTGGTTGGTGGGAGTGGAGGCGCCATAACGGCGGCGCACGATCCACATCACGGGCAGGCCTGCAAGGATAAGCGCTGTGCCGATCAGCGAGCCTTCGAGGTTGCTGGCGTAGCTGGCAACGAGCACCGCGGCGGCGCATATGACGAAGATCGCGGGCAGCACCGGGTATCCCCACACGCGGTAAGGGCGCTCGCGGTTTGGTTGCCGGCGCCGGTAGAGGAAGATGGTGGTTGCGGTGAGCATGTAAAACAGCCATTCCGAGAAGACGGCGAGCTCGAAGTGCTGCTGGAACTGGCTCAGGAAGAGCAACAGAACCGTCGATAGCAGGCCCTGCACCACGAGCGAGGTGGAGGGCGACTGAAAGCGCGGCGAGATGCGCGCAAACTGCCGGAAGAAGAGCCGGTCGCGTGCTGCGGCGAAGGGGATGCGGGCGCCCGACATCACGGTTCCATTGAGGGTGACGAAAATACTGAGAGCCATGGCCGCGGCCACGAATCCAGCGCCGCGCGGGCCGGCCACGACGGTGAGTGCGGCCACAGCGGGCTGATCGCTCGCGGCGATCTGCGCTGCCGGCAGAATGTACTGAATGGCTGCATTGGTGGCCATGAACAGTACGCCGACAACGAGCAGGCCCCCGATCAGCGCGATGGGCAGGCTGCGCCCGGGACGCCGCACCTCCCCGGCGACCATGGTGAGATCGTTCCATCCGTCGTAGGCCCAGAGGGTGGCGATCAGCGCAGCCATGAATCCAGCGAATCCGCCGGTTGCGTGGGGAAGGGAAGTGGCGAAGTTGCTCCACGAGCCCGACGCGGAAGCGAAGCAGAATGCGGCCACGATCAGGATAAGGATTCCCTTGAGGACTGTGAACACAAGCTGGAAGTCGCCGGCCTTCTTGATGCCGAGGTAATTCAATCCCGTCATGAACCACGTGACCGCGATGGCGAACATTTGCGAGCCCAGCAGCGGGAGTCCGAACACGTCGTCCTTGAGCCAGTGAAACGCGGGAAACACGGCGAGCGTGCGGGCCAGGCCGCTGGTGACCGCGGCAATGGAGGCGGGCTTGGCCACGGCGAACCACGTCCACATGTAGAGAAAGGCGGGCGTATCGCCGTAGGCTCCGCGCAGGAACACGTATTCGCCGCCCGCGAAGGGCATCATGGCGCCCAGTTCGGCGTAGGTCATGGCGCCGATCAGGGAGAGGATGCCGCCCACAATCCACGCGAGGTAGACGAGGGAAGACGAGCCGACGTCCCGCATCATCTCCCGCGGCACAAGAAAGATGCCGCTGCCGATGATGGTGCCCACCACGATGGCAGTGGCCTGGCTGGCGCCGAGGACGCGGGGCAGATCGGCTGGAGCTTGCTGGACCTGTTGTGGGGCCGTTTCGCGCATGCGGTGATGTGAGCGTAGCACGATGAGAAACGGAGCGTCTTACCCTGCACGGCGATTCGCGCCCGCAAAAATCAGCTCGGCTCCGATCTGCAAATTCATTGCCGACGGACCGCGTAGAAGGCGGGATTCTATTGCAACGCGCCGAACACTTCCGTATGCTTGAGTCCGTTCCGGATCAGTCTTTTCGGCATCGACAGACACATACCCAACCTCTGGAGGGTCATCATGGCTCAAGGACAAGGCGCCGCGGATAGTTGCATCCCCGTCACAGCTCAAATGGTCGATTCGGCCCGCACCCTGTTCGGGGCCGCTCCGGCGTTCTGGGGCCGATATTTCACCAGCGCGTCGACCACCGGCGACGTCGAGTACCGCCATGCCCTTGAGAGCCAGGTTCTCGGCAGCGCCGGCATCCGGCTGCTTCCGGTTTGCCGGCAGACCAAGCATGTGAACGGCACGAACGCGCAGGGACTGGCTGACGGATTAGCCAATGCCGGGGACTTCATCACCACCTTCGGCAAGGATTACCTGGTTTCACAGGGCGGCGCGTTCTACATGTTTCTCGATGTGGAAGGCCAGCCCAGTCTCGAAATCGACTATTACAACGGCTGGGTAAGTGGCCTGGCGCAAAAGGCGCAGGAACTGACCGGCGGCGCGGTGCAGGTTTTGCCCTGCGTCTACGGCATGCAGTCCGATCTTGCCACCTGGGACAATCTTTCCAAGGCTATTGCCGCAGGCACTCCGTGTCGCGGCGTGTGGGTGGCGCGGTACTACCACGATGAACCTGCCGTGGGCGAGTGGCTGAGCGATATCCTCTGCCCGAAGTGCTCCGATACGTTTGGAATCCCCATCCTGGCGTGGCAATACTGCGATAAGGGGCTCGGTGGTCAGATCGACTGCACGCAGATCAATCCGGCAATCGACGCGCAAAACGATCTGCTGCAATACCTGGTTCTGCCGGCTGCTCAGCAGGTTTAGCGAGCGTCGATCCAGGCTTTGCGCTAGGGTGCGGAGATGGTCTTCGGCTTGAGCGGCGTGGTGCGGCGAATGCCGACGTGCAGGCTCACGGTTTCGCCGGGACCGGCATGCACCGGGAAGACCGCATTCCCGCCGTCGAACCGGTTCGGCTGCGGGTCGGAGTCGACCGTCCAGCCATTCGGTACCGGCCGCTCCACCACGAACACGATGTGATCCGGTGTGATGTTCTGGAGCACGAAGGTCTGCTCACTCACGCGGACAAAGAAGCGGAGAAGCTGATTGCCCTGGATCCGCTCTTCATTGTGCTCGGAGTCGTGCGCGGCTTCGAGATGGCAGATCGCGGCGTCGTGGAACGGCTTGAGCTTGTGCCCCGGCAACGGGTGCAGGGGATCCGGAACAATGCGGCAGGAGCCGTCAATGTGAATCTCCCGCGCCACGTCGGGGGCATTGGAGCCGTCGTAAGCAGGACGCGGTGGCTGCTGGGCGCACACAACGGAGCAGGCAAAGACGACGATCGGCAGGGCAAAATCGCGAGGCGCCATCATGCACAACAGGATAATCCCGGCGCGGTTTTTCTGCAGATCGTGGACGGATGGAAACGCTGCTCAAGGGTCATCGTGTCTATGCTGCGCGAGGCTTCAGCTTGATGCCTAAAGCCTTGATCACTCCGAGGAACGTGGAGAGGCGCGGGTCGCCGGTGGGAGAAAGGGCCTTGTAAAGAGCTTCGCGGGTAACCCCTGCGCGGTTGGCGAGGTCGGTCATGCCGATGGCGCGAGCGATATCGCCCAGAGCGGCGGCAATCAGGGCAGGGTCGCCGTCCTCAAAGGCCGCCTCAAGATACGCAGCGACAGCCTTGGGACTGTGGAGGTACTCGGATGGATCCCACTGCGTTGTCTTAAGAGGCATCGTGCCACTCCTTCGCCGGTGCTTTTGCCTTGGCAATATCCGATCGCTGCGTCTTCTTGGTGCCACCCGCCAGCAAGTCTGACGGACCTCGATCATGTGTGAACTATAGTTCACGATTGCGGAAGAATCAATGCCACGCAATCTGGCATGATTGCGAAGATCGGGAACTCCAGCCGCCGCTACGGTGTCTATAACCACGAGCGTTGTTTCATCCGGAGAGGTCTGCATGTTCGGTCGAGGTGCGCGCCCGTGGTTGGGACTGGGAACTACGTTGTTCGGTTGCGCGCTTGGATTATCGAGCGGCCAGGCGGGACAACCGGCGGCCCTCCCGACGACCGACCAGGGCGCAGCGGCGAATGCGCCTCCTCCGGCAAAAACACCCGGTGCAATTTACAAAGAAGCCATGCACCCCCTGGATGTGGTGCGGACCTCGCTGGACAACTGGTCTGACACAGAATTGGGCGCGCTGGCGGTGGGGGTTCACAAAGCGGCGGAGGGCTGTGCGCAGGGAAAGCCTGAAGACTACAGCGGCGACGATTTGTATGACTACGCGCGGCTCTGTTCCCTGGGACAGAATTGGGGTGAAGCGAACAACGCCGCTACACGATATATAGACAGCCATGCGGAACCGCATCGGGCGCAAGCCTACGCGCTCACTATGAACGCGCTTGTGCACCTGGGATCGAACCAGCTCGCCTACCAGACGGCGATCGTGATGTTGGAAGGATTGCCCTACGATGCGGAGGTGGCATACGCGATTCGCTATCTGAAAGATGTGTTGGAAAGAGGCGGCGATTCCGAAGCGATGGACCTGGCAACGACCGAGCATCCGGCGATTGTGGACGCACTGAAGAAAGGCGCAGCGCTAACGGCGGCTCATGGCGACGCGGTGATGAGCGTGGGCGCACTGTATGAGTCGGCGATGGAGAAAGCGTTCTGGGAGCGATTTGACGCGAGCGACGGCAAGGCTGCGACGACGGTTGCGGATTGCGATGCCGCGCTGGCGAATGTGGCGGCATTGACGGATGACGACCGGCAGCTCATTGCGAGCGTGCGGATTCAGTACGGACTGCTGGGCAAGCATCTTCCGGAGATCAAGGTATTGCGCTCCCTTCAAGGAGAGAAAGCCAGGGCGCAGATCGATCCGAACTATGGACAGGCAACGGTACTGGTGTTGTTTCCGGATTGGTGTCCGCAGTGCCGCAAGATGATGAAGACGCTGACTGCGTTTGCGGTGGCAAACGGCCACACTCCCATCCACGCGTACGGATTGATGTTTGCGGAGGACCCTGGCGGTGCCGCCAACACGTCGCACGAGGATGCTGCAAAAGATGTGCAGGGAACCGCAACGCTGCTGGTTGCGCCGGAAACCGCGAAGGCCTTCGGCGCGGTCGATTACCCACTGGCCGTGGTTGTGGATCACGCAGGAACCGTGCGCTACGTCGGCGTGATTCCCGCTAATGCCTTCGATGGCAATGGCTACATGGAGCGCGTGTTGACGCGGATGGGGACGGCTGGTAGCGGAATGCCGAAGCGCCTCGCAAACGAGAAGTGAATTCAATCCGCCGGTTGGGGTTCGTGGAAGTGTTTCCAGATCGATTCGGCGGTCTTTCGCGGCACCACAGCGGAAAGGGAGTCGGCAGTGGCCTGTTGCACGTCGCGGAGGCTGCCAAAGTGCGACAACAAGCGCTGCCGGGTCAACGAGCCGACGCCGGGAATGTTAAGCAGTTCGGAGTCGCGGTCGCGCATGGCGCGGCGCTGGCGGTGGTAACCGACGGCAAAGCGGTGGCTCTCGTCGCGAATAAGCTGAACCAGGTGCAACACGGGCGAACGCCGTTCGAGTACCACCGGCTCCTCTTCGTTGCCGTAGAGATAGATCACTTCTTCCTTCTTCGCGATGGAGGCCAATGGCTGTGACGTCAAGCCCGAGGTCCTCGAGCGCCTCGGCCGCGGCGTGCAGCTGTCCCAGCCCGCCGTCGATCAGCACCAGCGAAGGCATCGGCTGGCCTTCTTCCTTCAGACGCTTGTACCGCCGGTGCACGACTTCCCGCATGGAGGCGAAATCGTCGACACCGAGCACCGTCATCACTTTGAACTTGCGATACTCGGCCTTGTTCATCTTGCCGTCTTCCCACACCACCAGCGAGGCCACCGTCTCCGCGCCCTGGATGTGGGATATGTCGAAGCACTCGATGCGGCGCGGCTTCTCGGGCAGCATCAGCACATCGGCGAGCGCTTCCTGGATGGCCTTTCGCGACGGTTCGAGAACCCGGAATCGCTGCGTGTAGGATTGCTTGGCGTTCTGGCCGGCGAGATCCACCAGCGAGCGCTTCTCGCCGCGTTGCGGTACCGCCAGTTCGATGCGATGTCCGACACGTTCGCTCAGCAGGCCCGCCAGGGTCTCGCGATCGTCGAAGTCCACGGGCACCAGAACGTTTCGCGGCACGTAAGGCTGGTCGATGTAGAGCTGTTTCAAGAGGGCAGAGAACACCTGTCCCGCATTGAAGACCGGTGCGTCTCCGGCGGGTCCTGATCCATCGGCGGTCGCGCGCCCTTCCACGGGCTCCGTGGCAAGGCTCTCGAGCAACTCGGGCAAATCTTCCCAGAAGAACTCGCGCCGGTCCACGATCTTTCCGTTGCGGACGTGAAACAGGTTGACCGCCAGGCTGCCGCCCTCGAAGTGATAGCCGAAGACGTCGGTATCGTCGTCCTGCTCGGTGGTGGCGATGCGCTGCTTCTCCTGGAGCTGGTGAACAGTCGTGAGCTGGTCGCGGAGCCGCGCCGCTGCTTCGAACTGCTGCGCCTCCGCTGCCGCCATCATTCGTTGGGTCAGGGCGCGCTCCAGCTCCGCTTGTCGCCCTTCGAGGAAAAGCTGCGCATCTCGCACCGCGTCCTTGTAGGCTTCCGGGGTGGTGAGACCCTCGACGCACGGGCCCAGGCAACGGTGAATGTAGTACTGCAGGCAGGCGCGGGGATGAAATCGGTTCAAATCAACCTTGCAGCTCGGCAGCAAAAAGCTGCGATGGATCAGTTCCACCACCCGGTAGGCCAGGTTTCCCGGGAAATACGGTCCGTAGTATGCTGCACCGTCCTTGCGCAAGCGCCGGGTAACAAACACCTTGGGAAAGCGCTCGTTCAGCGTTAGCTTCACGTAAGGGTAGGTTTTGTCGTCGCGGAGCAGGATATTGAATCGGGGTTTGCGTTGCTTGATGAGGTTGTTTTCAAGCGCCAGTGCCTCGTGCTCGTTGGCGACCAGGATGTACTCGATGTCGGCGGCCTCGCGCATCAAAGAGCCGGTCTTGGCGTTGGCCTGCGAGGCTTCCAGCAGGTACGAGCGCACCCTGGAGCGCAGGTTTTTGGCTTTTCCGACGTAGATCACTTCGCCGTCTGCATTTTTGTAGAGATACACGCCCGGCTGGGTGGGTAAAGTCCGTATTTTCTCGATGAGATCCATTCAGGAGAGCGAGCGTTCGCCGGTGTTCTTGCCGCCGTGGGGCGGCACTTTATTGTAGGCGATCTTCCCTTTGGATTCGCCTTGCGTGGCTGGGGACGCAAACCCTCGCGTCGAGTCCGCGGCAATCATTACCTAAAGGGTAAAGTTTACACGGTCGCGGCTTCGAGCAGACACTCAGCTTTGGAGTGCAAACCACGGTTTTCCAATAATTTAGGGTATGTATACCCATTTGGTCTCCGGAATGCATCGTACTAATTGGCAGACTTTCATTTCTGCCCCGGGAGATGGGGTCGGAACGACCACCGACTTCGGGCAACAGGAGGAAGAAAAGATGACTTACCGACTTGGGCTGTGTGTTGCGACCTTGGCTTTGGCGGGAGTGACGGGCTGTGCTACCAAGAATTATGTCAAGAGCCAGACGGCGCCGCTCATCGACCACACAAACTCACTGGAAGACAAGACCGCCGATAACAACCGCAACATCAAGGATGTGGATTCGCGCGCGCAGTCCGGCATCAAGCAGGCGCAGGGTGCGGCTGACAGCGCCACGCAGAACGCGCAAAACGCTCAGAAGTCGGCAGGCGATGCCCAGACCGCTGCGAATGACGTAGTGCACCGGGCTGACTCGCTGGATGCGGTGGTCAAGGGCCTCGACAACTACAAGTCACTGGCTGACGTGGCCGTTACGTTTGGCTTCGACAAGGCCGTGTTGACCGACGATGACAAGCAGCAGCTGGATCAGTTCGCCGGCCAGCTTGGCTCGCAAAAGAGCTTCATACTCGAAGTGACGGGCGGAACGGATTCGACGGGCCCTGCACAATACAACTATGAGCTCAGCCAGCGCCGCGCCGACGCCGTGGTGCAGTACCTCGCTACGAAGTACAACGTGCCCGCGCACCGCTTCTACCTGATCGGCATCGGCAAGGACAAGGAAGTGGCCCCCAACGATACCAAGGAGAACCGTCAGAAGAATCGCCGCGTCGAAATCAAGCTTCTCACCAACATGGGTGGACAGAACGGTCAGCAGACCGCCAGCACACCGACTGGGTTCTAAATCAAGAAACGTCTCGTTAACTCACGCTCTCGAAGCATCGTTGACCGAGAGAAGCCCCGGCGAACTTGCCGGGGCTTTTTGCTGTTCATGCGGGCGCGCCAGGCTGATGGGAGAGCTGTTTCAGGTGCTCGGCGCGAACGTCGTTGGCCGTAAACAGCCGCAGGAAGGGAGCCCCCTTTGCGGCCGCCTCCACGGCGGGACGACCATTGGCCTCCTCGCGCTCCACAATGCAAACTACCGCGACGACGGCCATGCCGGCATCGCGCGCGGCTTCGATCGCGTTGATGGTAGAGGCTCCCGTGGTGCAGACATCGTCAACGATGACCACGCGCGCGCCCTCACGGAAAAACCCTTCGATGCGGCGGCCGGTGCCGTGGGCTTTTTCGGCCTTGCGCACCAGGAAGCCGTGAATCAGCGGGGCGGAAGGATTCGAGCAGGCGCGCCAGGCGCTGGCAGTGGCGACGTTGGAGACGATGGGGTCGGCGCCCATGGTCAGGCCGCCGACGGCATCGGCCTTGATTCCCTGCTGCTCCAGAAATTCGAGAACCGCGAGGCCTGTGAGACGGCCGCCTTCGGCGTGCAGCGTAGTGGTGCGGCAATCGATGTAGTAATCGCTGGTGCCGCCGGAGGAGAGCTTGAACTGGCCGAGTTTGAAGCTGATGCGGGCGAGCAGCGAAAGCAGTTGCTGGGCGTGTGTCGGCTTGATCATCACGGATGATTTTAAGGGAACCGGGGGCATCCAGGGATATAGGGATGGGGAGAGCAGAAAAGCAGGTCGATTCTTGTGGAGGGCGGCCCTTCGGATGTGGATAATCGAAACATTCGAGCACGGGCCCCCGCATCGCTCACATCTTTGGAGTGTCACCAGGAGCACCTTCGGCATGGCTGGAATTGTCGCCGCGTCTGCATTGAACGATCCCGGCCGCCCGAAGGCTGCGCTGGTTGAGGCTGAACGCCCGCGGCACTCGGGTCTGGTCCGCGTGACCCATTGGCTCACGTTCGTGTGGTTCTGCGCGCTGTTGGTCACCGGGGCGGAGATTGTGATCTCCCATCCGCGGTTTTATTGGGGTGAGATCGGCAACGTAAACACCGTACCGCTGTTTACCCTGCATATTCCGTCTTCGCGCGACACCGTTCCGACCGGCTTTGGCTACGTGATGCCCGACCAGAATGGCTGGAGCCGGGCTCTCCATTTTGAGACCGCATGGGGATTGGTTCTCACGGCGTTGGTCTATGGCATCGCCGGCCTTTGGAGCGGCCACTTCCGCAGAGACTTGATCCCCGAACGGAGTAACCGCAATTGGCGCGCGTACGGCACGCGGATCGCGCAGTATCTTCGCCGCGCACCGCCCGATCCGGCGGAGGCTCGTTCGTATAACGTGCTGCAGAGGACCGCTTACCTGGCGGTCATCTTCGTGCTGTTTCCGCTGGTGATCTGGACCGGGCTCGCCCTGTCCACCTCGTTTGACTCCGCGTTTCCCGCTGCTGTGAACGTGCTGGGAGGGCGGCAATCGGCACGGACGCTGCACTTCTTCGTCTCCATCGCACTCGTCGTCTTTTTCGTGATGCATGTCGTCCTGGTTGCCGTGTCGGGTTTCAGAAGCCGCATGCGCGCCATGATCACGGGCCGGGTAACCCAGCCGGAGGAGCACCGATGAATCCCCTCTCACGCCGCAAACTCATCACAACAGGACTGGCTGCAACGGCAGGCGTTGCGGGGCTGGCTGCCGCGGCCCGCGTGGCGCAGCGCTATGGCCTCATCCCGCCCGACAACGGGGGACTGTACGGACCCGGCGAAACGTTGACCTACGCCGCACAACGTCTCTTAACGCGGCACTCGCTGGCGCGCGAGTTCCCCCGCGGCATGATTTCGAAGATGCCGTTTGCCAATGAGACCGCGCCACCGGACGCAGCATTCAAGAAAAGCCAGGCAACCGGGTTTGCCGATTGGCGGCTTCAAGTGGATGGAATGGTCGCGCATCCCCTTTCGCTATCGCTCGCGGACCTGCGAAGCCTTCCGTTCCGCAGCCACATTACCGAGATCTCGTGCGAGGAAGGCTGGTCCTACATCGGAGAATGGATCGGAACGCCGTTGAGCGAGGTTCTGACTGAAGCTGGAGTTCATCCGCAGGCGCGCTACATCGTGTACTTCTCCACCCAGAGCGACTGGTGGGAGAGCATCGACATGGCCGATGCGCTGCATCCGCAGACTCTGCTGACCTGGGGGATGAACGACGGCGACCTTCCGGTGCCGTTTGGCGGCCCGCTGCGCATGCGCGTAACGCGCCAACTCGGCTACAAGAGCGTGAAGTACATTGCCCGCATTACGGCGACGGACTCGCTCAAGCGCTTTGGCAAGGGTCTGGGATCCGCGTCGCCGGAGGGTGGGTACGCCTGGTACGCGGGGATCTAAGTACGATAGCTTTCATCTATGAAAACCTCGATTTTGATAGCTGGGAGCTATTGATCGTTATAACGACCGATAGATGGAAGCTATCGAAGAGGGCATCTACGATAGCTTTCATCTATCGTTAAAAGCGCCCTTTACATCTTGTCCAGGTGCCTGAAGCCACCGGTGCCCGCGAGCATGAGCGAAAACAGCAGCAGGTTATAGCTGGAGTGGACCAGCGTGCTGGCGGCGAGCGACCGGGTGCTGAGCCGGACCCAGCACAATACCAGGCTCACGCAAATGAGCAGCAGGAACGGTCCCAGCGAGTAGCCGGTCTGCTCGGCGTGCATGAGGGCAAACGGAATGCTGGTGAGCACCGACCCGATGGCCATGGCGGGGAGAGACCAGCGCGTCTTGCCTTCCATGTCGGGCTGGTGTTCCGGGACATGCAGCAGGCGCTCCGCGGACCAGTCGACTGCCGTGCAGAAGGCAGGGAGAAGGAATCCGCGAAAGGCCATCTCCTCAAAAAAAGGAGCCATGGTGACGCCGAACGCGAACAGAAGCCACGCCGCGCCGGGCAAGCGAAAGACCTGGTCGATGGGTGTGTCGGGGGGACCCGGAAGCAGCAGTCCATCGGCGAGCGCGAGCAGGAAGCACACGAACGCGGCGGTGAAGAGGCGCCATCGTTTGTGGAGCGCCGCATCGGCGCGCCACTCCAACCCGTCGAAGAATCCGCGGTCCCATATGGCTGGAAAGAGCACGAGGCAGCCGCCGAACGATATCAAGTACCAGGCTGCCTGGCTGCCGAGGGTGTAGTGAATGTCGTTGAGCGCCTGCTTGACGGTAGAGATGCCCCACAGGTGGTAGTGCAGCGCGCTCGCTAACAATGCGCCGGAGCAGACCCATCCGAAGAGCGCGAGTCCCGCGAGCAGAAGAACATCGAAAAAGTTGGGAAAGCGCACGGGCGCAGGCAGTGGCCGTCGCACGTAGGACTCAAAGAACGATGGGGAAGGCCGCGCGGACAGCGAAGGCTCGACCCCGGGTGCGGGTGCCGCGACGGGAACCAGGTCCTCGTGGACGGCTGCGAAACTTTCCTGCGAGACTAGCGGCTCTGCGGACTCTGGCCGAACGTCGACGTCTTCGCGCTCAGGTTCGGGAACCCCGGTCATGAGCGCACCGGCTTTCTGCGCGGCGCGGTTGTCTTGGTGGCGGGTTTAGCCGGGCTCGAGCTTTTTCCGGCGGGTCTGCCGCGCTTCTTTGTGGCCGATGCTCCGGTTCCGGCCTTGGGATTCGCGCCATTCGCACAGGGAAACGCCCCGCCGGCAACGAGAGCGAGTTCTGCATTGTCGGACGCATCGTTCTCGGACTCGATGGCTTCAAGGCGACCATCGACCGACGTGTAGTAGCGCTTGAGGAACTGGCCGGTGAAGGAGTCGGCCGTGGCTGCCACTTTGGCCGGCCGGCCCTCCGCGACCAGCCGTCCGCCGTTCTCGCCGCCCTCGGGACCGAGATCGATGATCCAGTCCGCGTTGCGAATCACGTCGAGATTGTGCTCGATGATGATGACGGAATTGCCCAGATCCGTGAGCCGGTGCAGGACTTCGAGCAGCTTGCGCACGTCGTCAAAGTGCAGGCCGGTCGTGGGTTCGTCGAGGACGTAGAGCGTGCGGCCGGTTTGCCGCTTGGAGAGCTCGCGGGCCAGCTTCATGCGTTGCGCTTCGCCGCCGGAGAGCGTTGTGGCGCTCTGTCCCAGGTGCACGTAGCCGAGGCCGACGTCCACGAGCGTTTGGAGTTTTTGTTTGAGCTGCGGGACGTTGGCCAGCACGGTGAGCGCGTCCTCAATGGTGAGGTCGAGGATGTCGGCGATGGAATAGCCGTGGAACTTCACCGCCAGCGTCTCCTGGTTATAGCGGCGTCCGTTGCAGACCTCGCATTGCACGTAGACGTCGGGCATGAAGTTCATCTCAATGCGCCGTTGGCCGTCGCCCTCGCAGGCCTCGCAGCGGCCTCCGGCGACGTTGAAGCTGAAGCGGCCGGGCTTGTAGCCGCGCTCGCGCGCTTCGGGCAGCATGGCGAAGAGGTCGCGGATGGGCGAGAAGACCTGCGTGTAGGTGGCTGGATTGGAGCGCGGGGTGCGGCCGATGGGCGACTGGTCGATGCGGATGACCTTGTCGATATTTTCCGCTCCGGCGAGTGACTCGTGGGAGCCCGGTTCCTCGCGCGAGCCGTAGATGGTTTTGGCCAGCGACTTGTAGAGAATGTCGTTGATGAGGGTGCTTTTGCCGCTGCCGCTCACGCCGGTGACAACCGTCATCACTCCCAGCGGGATGCGGATGTTCACGTCCTGCAGATTGTGCTCCCGCGCCCCGGTGATGGTGAGCCATTTGCTGCCGGCGATCTTGCGGGGCTCTGGACGGTGCACGATGCCGATTTCGCCGGAGAGGTACTTGCCGGTAAGCGACTGGGGGCAGGCCATGATGTCTGCCGGTGTGCCCGCGGCCACGACGTGACCGCCAAGACGGCCTGCGCCGGGGCCCAGGTCGAGCACGTAGTCTGCGTGGCGGATCGTCTCTTCGTCGTGTTCGACGACGAGAACGGTGTTACCGAGATCGCGCAACTGCACGAGGGCTTCAATCAGGCGGGTGTTGTCGCGCTGGTGCAATCCGATGGAGGGCTCGTCGAGCACGTAGAGCACTCCCCGCAGCTTGGAGCCGATCTGCGTGGCGAGGCGGATGCGCTGGCCTTCGCCGCCGGAGAGCGTTGACGCGCTGCGGTCGAGCGACAGGTAGCTGAGGCCGACGGCGCAGAGAAACTCAAGGCGCTCGATGATCTCGCGGCGGATGCGGTCGGCAAGCAGGGCTTCGCGCGCGGTGAACGTAAGTTCGTAGGCTGCGCTGAGCGCGCGGTTCAACGAAAGCGCGGTGAAGTCGGCGATGGAGAGGTTGTTGATTTTGACTGCCAATGATTCGGGGCGGAGCCGTTTGCCGCGGCAGACGGGACATGGCGTAGCCGACATGAAGTTCATCATGTAGTCGCGATAGCCGTCGCTGCGCGCCTCTTCAATGGTGTCGCGGAGGTAGCTGAGGATGCCGTGGAAGCCGGTGCGCGATGTTTCGTTCTTGGGCGGTCCGTAGACCAGGATGTGCTGCTGGCGCGGCGGCAGGTCTTCAAACGGCGTCTTCAAGTTGATGTCGTAACGCTCGGCCGCGAGGTGAATCAGCTTGAGGAGATACTGCGAGGCCGAACCGGGTCCGAGGCCGCCGTCGAGCAGGGGCTTCGACCAGTCGGTGATGACCTTGGCCGGATCGAGATCGTACATGGAGCCGAGGCCATGGCACTCGGGACAGGCACCGAAGGTGGAATTGAAGCTGAAGCTGCGCGGTTCGAGCTTGGGCACGTCGAGGCCGCAATCGGGACAGGCCATCGACGAGGAAAACAACTGCTCTTCGCCGTTCGACAGCACGATCAGCACCAGGCCGTTGGCCATCTGCAGGGCTTTGGAGACAGCGCCGTCCAGGCGTTTCTCGAGAGATGGCTTGCCACCGGTGGCCGAGGCAATTTCGGCGGTTGTTGGCTTAAGCAGGACGCGGTCGATCACGGCTTCGATGGTGTGGTTTTTGCGGCGATCGAGCGGCACGGGCTCGGAGAGGTCCTTCATCTCGCCATCAACGCGGGCGCGAAACCCCTGCTGATCAAGCTGATCGAGCAGTTCCTTGAACTCGCCCTTGCGGCCTCGCACCACCGGCGCCATGACCGTGACGCGCTCGCCCGTGCCCAGTTGCAGAATGCGCTGCACGATCTGTTCGGCGGTCTGCCGCGCAATGGGACGGCCGCAGTTGGGGCAATGCGGCGTCCCCACCGAAGCGTAGAGCAGGCGCAGGTAATCGTAAATCTCGGTGATGGTGCCGACGGTTGACCGTGGGCTGCGGCTGGTGGTCTTTTGCTCGATTGAGATCGCCGGGCTCAGGCCCTCGATCGAATCAACGTCGGGGCGCTCGATCTGGTCTAAGAATTGTCGCGCGTACGCCGATAAGGTCTCCACGTAGCGTCGTTGGCCTTCGGCGTAAATGGTGTCGAAGGCAAGCGAGCTCTTACCGGACCCGGACAGTCCGGTGACGACCGTGAGAGTGTTGCGCGGAATGCGGACGTTGATGTCCTGCAGGTTGTGCTGGCGTGCGCCGCGAACCGAGATGTGGGTAATTGACATGATGGGGAAAC
This sequence comes from uncultured Acidobacteriota bacterium, assembly GCA_963744185.1. Taxonomy (GTDB): domain Bacteria; phylum Acidobacteriota; class Terriglobia; order Terriglobales; family Acidobacteriaceae; genus Telmatobacter. The sequence goes on from CAVUSR010000012.1 coordinate 731,280, forward strand.
CGGAGGCGGCGAGTGACGGTGGTCACACATGTTCAACTAGAATTACCGAAATGAAACAGTCCTGGAGGTATTCTAGTTGTCAATAGAATCAAGGGTCAACGAAGCGGGTTATAAGCCATTTGATGCGAGAATCGCAGAGTGGTCGCGTGGTCGTTGGGCAGAATGATTGCCATGACGGCCGGCAATATGGACCCGTTTTGAAAGGCACCAGTAGAGGAACTTAGATGGCGGATGCAGTTAATTTTGGGATGTTGGTTTGTGCGTCGGTAGGCTCGATGGCGTTCGGTGTGTTGACAGCCTACGGAATATTTCGCGCAGCGTTTGCGCTGATGCGGCCCCGGCCCCGGGCTGTTGTGGTCAAGACTCAGCCCGAAGCGGCTCTCTAAAAACACTGACACAACAATTTGGCGCGGCTCGCCGGGACTGGAGCACCGCAGATGTTATTGCGGCTGCTGCGGAGGAGGCTGAATCGGTTGCCCCTGTTGTTGTTGCTGCTGTTGCATCTGCATTTGCTGGCGCTGCATTTCAATCATGCGCTGTTGCGGCGACATGGGGACGCCCGGCTGGTTCATTGGTTGATTCATGGGCGGCCGGTTAACCTGTTGAGGCTCCTCCGGTTGCGGTTGTGGTGGGGGCTGCTCCGCATCGTCATCCTCGGCATTCGGATGGGCCTGTTGTCCGGGCTGCTGAGCTCCGGCCTTGGTCCGCTCGCTCAGAATGATCTCGCGCGGGGTCCCCTGGCCCTCATCCCCAAGCATCAGCACGTTGTAGGTTGACCCATTCAGGATCTGCGACAGCACGTCGCGCGCGGGTCCCGGCCCGTAGTCGCCAAAGACGCGCTCGTCAGGACCCAGGCCTTCCACCTTGGCTCCGGTCGTGGTGGCCACTTCATCCAGAATCTGGCGCAGGCTCGAGTTGGTTGCCTCCACATGAAGGCCCTGGCTGTCCCACCGAACCGAAGGGGGAGTGGGGGACTCGTTCAGGGGCCACTTGGGAGGTTCGGGAGCCGGGGGCGCAGGAGGCGGATCCGGCACTGGAGCAGGGGGGACCGCATGAGCCGCGCTAGCCTTCCGGTGAGCGCTGTCCTTGTGAGCGGGCACCGACTCCTGAGAGGGAACGTCAGCCGGGGTTTGAGCACCCACCTGTCGGCTCGCGCTCAACGCGAATCCAGTCAACAGGATGCACCCACACATCATCACGCCCCGGGAGCGCAGGAGCGTTCCAAATCCGTTCAAAATCGCGTGTTTTGGCCGTGTGTTTTGCATCATGTTTTGGATCCTTCGATCGCATTGCGGAGGAAAGGAACCATCGCCCCTCTGTACTAGACTACAAGAGACCCGCAGACGCTCACAAAGAGGGCCTCTGGGGCGGAGAGAACTCTTGATGCACCTCTCTAGAACCTGGTCGGCACTGGCCATGGCGTGTGTTGGGTTGGCGGTGCCAATGGCCGCCTTTGCAACAAGTTGTACCACGCAGGCCGAGATGACCCCCACCGACCGCGACGCTTTGGCGGCGGTAGGCCAGCGCCTGGCGACCGCGGTCATCAATCAGGACGAGTCGGTTCTGCAATCGGCCCTGCTGCCGACCGTTGCGAAGGATTGGGATGGTATCCGCGAGGCCATTGAGCAGGGGGCGCCGGCGGTGAAGGGCGGCCAGGTGCAGGTGCGCAATCTCTACCTGATGGACGCGACTACCCAGACAGCTCCGGAAGATACGCAGTTTTTCTGCTCGAACGCGAACGGTTCTACGACGGTGACAATCTCCATGCGGGCTCTGCCGCCGGGACGCTATGCCGTGGTTCTCGCCGACGCCCCTGGCGCCCAACTGGCGGGGCAGATGGCCTTCATCCTGGGCTGGGACGCGAATGCCTGGAAGCTGGGCGGCGCCTTTGTGCGTCCTGGAATGCTGGATGGCCACGACGGGGTATGGTACTGGGAACACGCGCGGCAAATGGTCCAGGCTAACTCGCCGTGGGGAGCCTATTTTTCCTACGAGGCGGCTCGCTATTTACTGCTTCCGGTGGACTTCATTTCCTCGCCCAATCTCGAAAAGCTGGGCCAGGAACAGAGCCAGATCAAGAACTCCCCCGCCGAGGCGTTGCCGTATTCCGTGACCGCGGGAGACCGCACCTGGAAAATCGACGCCATGCGCTTCGATCCCTCGCTGCGCCAGTCCGACCTGGGCGCGACCTACGAGTCGGCCGGGGTGAGCGACCCGGCGGCACAGCGCACGGAAGCGACCGCAGTTTTGAGCGCGCTGCTGAAGGCGCAACCGGCCTTGCGGCAGACCTTCCACGGCATGTGGGCCTATGCCTCGAACGGAGGCAAAGTGACGCCGGTGATGGAATTGCCGATGACGCAGATACCGTAAAGGCAGGAAAGCCTGTAGCTTGTAGCCGGTAGCCTGTAGCTGGACTGCGGAGAATTGGCTACGGGCTACGAGCTACAGGCTCCCGGCTACAAGCTTCACAAGGACACGACATGGAATCAGTGGATTTGATTGATTTGCGCTCGGACACAGTGACGCGCCCAACGCCCGAGATGCGTGCCGCGATGGCTGCGGCGGAGGTTGGCGACGATGTCTATGGGGAAGACCCCACCATCAACCTGCTCGAACGGTGTGCTGCCGAGACGTTCGGACGGGAGGCGGCCCTCTTCGTTCCCACCGGCACCATGGGCAACCAGATCGCGCTGCGCCTGCTCACCCAGCCGGGGCAGGAGATTATTTGCGAATCGCGAGCCCACATCCTCGACTGGGAGATGGCGACCGCAGCGGTCTTTTCCGGCTGCCTCATTCGCGCGGTGCCGACGCCGACCGGCATTCTCACGTGGAAGGACATCGAACCGGTCATCTACGGCCGCGGTTCGTTCCGGGCAGCCACGGGCCTGATTGAACTTGAAAACACTGCCAACCTGGCCGGCGGTCGCGTTACGCCACTCGCGGTGATGGAAGAGATCTGGGAAAACGCCAGGGAGAGGAAGCTCCCGGTGCATCTCGACGGCGCGCGCATCTTTAATGCTGCCGCATTCCTCAATGCCGATGTAAAGACGCTGACGCGCGGCTTCGACACCGTGATGTTCTGCCTCTCGAAGGGGCTTGGCGCGCCCGTCGGCTCCATGCTCGTGGGTTCGGCGGAATTGATGGAGCAGGCACGCATCTATCGCAAGGCTCTCGGCGGCGGCATGCGGCAAGCAGGAGTTCTCGCGGCTGCAGGACTCATCGCCCTCAAACAGATGCGGTCTCGCTTGCAGGAGGATCACGCCAACGCGCGCCTTCTGGCCGAAGCGCTTGCGAACATGGAAGGCGTGGACATCGATCTCGACTCCATCGAAACCAACATCGTGATCTTCAAGGTTTCAGGATCGATCACGGCGGCTGAACTGGTGACGCGGCTGAAAGCACGCGGCGTTCTGGTCAGCACGGTAGGGCCATCCGCGGTTCGCCTTGTGACGCATCACGATGTGAGCCGCGGCGATTGCATTGTGGCCGCGCAGGCTCTTGCCGAAGCGATGGAAACCGCCGTTCGGGTGGGAGCCTAGCTCAACTGCATGTCGAATAATCCGGGCAGCACTTCGCCGGCTTTGCCTTCCACGATGTGCGTGAAGGCGGCGGCATTGAGAGGACGCTCGGGACCGATGTAGACGGTGCGCGCTCCGGCGTGGCGAGCCCAATTCACAAAGTTGGCGGCCGGATAAACCGAGCCCGATGTGCCGATGACGACCATGAGGGAACTGTCCTCGATCTTGCGCTGGATGCGCGGCATTTCGAGGGGAATTTCGCCAAAGAAGACGATGTGCGGGCGAAGACGCGCCCCGCAGGTGCAACGACCAACTTCATCGAGGCTGCGGTAGACAGCGCGATCTTCAACCGGAGGTCGGCCACACTCGTCTTCGCATCGCGATTTGGCCAGTTCTCCGTGCATGTGGACGAGTCGTTGGGATCCGGCGCGTTCGTGCAGGTCGTCCACATTCTGGGTGCAGAGAAAGAACCGGTCGCCGAGCTTCGACTCAAGTTCCGCAAGAGCGCGATGAGCCGGATTGGGATCGGCTAAGGCTCCCTGCGCGCGTCGCTGCGAATAGAATTCCCAAACCAGCGCGGGGTTGTTTTCGAGGGCTTCGGGCGTGCAGACATCCTCGATGCGATGGCCGGCCCAAAGTCCGTCGGAGGCGCGGAACGTGGGCAGGCCGCTCTCGGCGCTGATGCCGGCGCCGGTGAGAATGAAGACGCGATCATTTGGGGCGATGGAGATTTGCATAAGCGTAGCCGGTAGCTTGTAGCCAGTAGCTTGTAGCTGAAAGCCCCGCTGCTACCGGCTACCGGCTACAAGCTACAAGCTGCTTTTACGGTTCAAGCAGAATCTTGCCCGTGGTCTTGCGGCTTTCCATGTCGGCATGCGCGCGTGCGACTTCGTCGAGCGCGTAAACATGCTCCATGCGCAATTTCAGGTTGCCGTTCGCCACCCAGCCCAGGACTTCGCTCGCACGCCATTCGAGTTCTTCGCGGGTGGTGAGGTAATGCCACAGGGACGGCCTTGTCACGAAAAGCGATCCTTTGCTGCTGAGTTGGATGAGATCGAACGGCGGGACGGCACCGCTTGAGCCTCCAAACAGCGCCATGAGGCCCCGCGGCCGAAGACAATTGAGGCTGCCATCAAAAGTGGTCTTGCCCACGGAGTCATAGACCACGTCGACACCTTTGCCGCCTGTGAGACGCTTCACTTCAGCCACGAAGTCCTGTTCGGTGTAAAGGATCGTTTCGGAGGCGCCGGCCTCGCGCGACAGTTCGGCCTTTTCCGGGGTCGAAACCGTGGTAATTACGCGAGCACCGATACGAGCTGCCATTTGGGTGAGCAGAAGACCAACCCCGCCGGCCCCGGCATGGACAAGGACCGTCTCTCCCGCTTTCAACGGATGCGTGGAGTAGGCGAGATAGTGCGCGGTCATGCCCTGAAGAAGGGCGGCGCCGGCTTGTTCGGGGCTCACCCCGTCGGGGACTTTCACAAGCTGGGCGGCTGGAACGAGCGCATACTCCGCATAGCTTCCCAGAACTCCGCACGAGGCGACGGCATCTCCCGCTTTGAAGCCGTTGACACCGGGCCCGAGCTCCTCCACCGTGCCGGCAGCTTCGCTGCCCGGAATCATGGGGAGAGTGGCCTTGTACTGGCCCTTGCGAAAGTAGATTTCGATGAAGTTGACGCCGATGGCTTCGACGCGGATCAGCACCTGGCCTGGCCCCGGCGCGGGAATGGGCAGCTCGACCAGCTGCAAAACTTCAGGACCACCAATCTCACGAATCTGGATTGCTTTCATAACAGGCAAGAATGCATCGTGAGGCCACGGTACTGCAAGGGAATAGGGAAAGACAGGGAATTGGGATCAGGGAATAGGGAACAGAAAACACGGCAGCGAACAGGCGAGGCCTATTCGCAGATCCGGGTTCGTCGATGGCATAATGAAAAACCCGGCGCTGAGCAACTCAGCGTCGGGTCTTGTTTTTCTATTCCCTAGTTCCTATTTCCCTGTCCTTAGTCCCTGCTGTTTAGGTCGCGATCAGAGAGAATGCTGGGCTCTTCGGGTGCGCGCAGGCGAACCAGGCGATCGACGGCGTATGGCGTGTGTTGCTGCGACGTGTAGTAATGGCGCACCTGCAGCTCGCCGAGCAGGCCAATCGCCAGCAATTGAATCCCGGCCAGGATGAGCACTCCGGCAATGACGAACAACGGGCCATGCTGATCCATGACATTCTGGTGCCAGTTCATCACTTTGAGGCCCAGAAGAATCGTCGATATGATGCTGCCGAAGAGGATGCCGAGCGCCCCAAGCGTGCCGAAGAAGTGCAGCGGCCGGCTCATGTACTTGAGCAGGAAGCGGATCGTCAGCAGATCGAAGAACACGCGGAACGTGCGGCCGATGCCGTAGTGGCTCTTGCCGCGCTCGCGATTCACGTTCTTGATGGAGATCTCGCAGATGGAGGCGCCATACCAGCTCGCCAGGGCAGGGATGAACCGGTGCATCTCGCCGTAGAGAGGAATGTTCTGGATGACTTCGCGGCGATAGGCCTTGAAGGTGGTGCCGAAATCGTGGATATCCACGCCGGATAGTTTGGCCATGAGCCAGTTGGCAATGCGCGATGGAATGCGGCGCATCACGAAATTGTCGATGCGCTTTTCGCGCCAGCCCGAGACCACGTCATATCCCTCTTCCAGCTTTTCGAGGAAGTTGGGAATCTCGTTGGGGTCGTGCTGCAGGTCGCCGTCCATGGAGAGGATGAACTCGCCGGAAGAGTGATCGAAGCCAGCCGCAAGTGCCGACGTCTGACCGAAGTTGCGGCGCAGCTTGACGACTAGCACGCGGCTGTCGACGGCGGCAATTTCTTCAAGAAGCTTGTAAGTGCGATCGCTGGACCCGTCGTCCACCAGGACGAGTTCGAAGCTGTCGCCGACCTGCTCCATCACCTGCTTCAGGCGGGCGTAGAGGGCCGTAACGTTTTCTTCTTCATTGTGGAACGGGACAACGATGGAATACTTCGGCATGTTACCAGTATAGATGCGTCGGCAATCGAAAAGAGAGCAGAAACTCCCAGCGTGCTGAGAAACTCATCCGGATGGCAGGCCCAGGATTTATCACCCCGGGCAATAACCAAGCAGAACCAACGCGGGCCGGTAGGGATGGGTTCAACCCATCCATTTAGCCCTTAGGCATGCTTTTCGGGGGGCTTTGCGTACAAATTAACCACCCGCATCAGCGCGTTAACTCGTCGAGCATTCCCTGCATCTCGCTGAGAGCGTGACGGTTGCCGGTGCGGGCGGCACAGCTGACGCCTTCCTTGAGGCGATTGACGGCCTCCGGGATCCGGCCCGCCTTCGACAGGGTCTGGGCGGCCATAAAGTATCCCGCCGTATAGTCGGGGTCACCTTTCAGCAACTGGTTGAACTCGGCCATGGCCGCGTCGACTTCCCCGCGGTTGGCCAGTTCCACGGCGATGCCATAGCGGGCAAAGCTGTTCTTCGGATCCAAGGCAAGGATCTCTTTCAGACCTGCGATTTTGTCCGTGGTGCTCATTGGGAGTCTGGCCACCTGGGTGATTTGCTTAAATTGGAGGGATTGCCGAAACTGGAACTGTGCCCCTGATGATCGGATCCCGTGAAATCATTGTAGCCGGAGGAAGGCTTTTCAGGTTGGCTGTTGAAAAAGGAACGGAGCCTCAAGCGTAATGAGTTCGACTGAAAACATCCCGTCGCCGGCACGGCTGGTCGCCGATTCGCAATCGGAGATGACCGAGATCATCCTGCCCAATGACACCAATACGCTGGGCAACCTGCTGGGCGGCCGGTTGATGCACTTCATTGACCTGGTGGGCGCCATGGCTGCCTATCGGCACTCGCGCACCCACGTGGTCACGGCCGCAATGGACCACATCGATTTCATTCAACCCGTGCATGTGGGCGATCTGCTGACGCTCAAATCCAGCGTCAACCGTGCGTTTTCCACCTCAATGGAAGTGGGCGTGAAGGTGTGGGTGGAAAACACGCAGACGGGCGTGATGCTGCACGTGGCCAGCGCTTACCTGGTTTTTGTGGCCATTGATCAGAACGGTCGCCGCGTGCACGTGCCCGAACTGAAACCGGTGACCGCGGACGAAGAACGGCGTTATGCCGATGCTCTCCTGAGGCGGCAGCACCGCGAATCTGAATCAGCCCGCCGCAAAAAAGCGCGGCAAGAAACGGCAGCTCTCGAAGTCGGCGCCGGGCGATAGGGAGAACCCTTTTCTGACCCATTCTGGACTCGGCGCAAATTGCGTCGCGATTCCGGACCGGGACCGCACCAAGCCAGCGCGGCACCAAGCCAGCGCACCAAGAAGGAGCAGTTGATACTATGGCGCATTCCAATGCCATGCCGCAGCCCGTGGCTTTGCCGGGCGTTTCCAAGATCATCGCCGTGGGTTCGGGCAAGGGCGGAGTAGGCAAGACCACCGTCGCCGTCAATCTCGCTGTTGCGCTCTCGAAGCTAGGACAGCGCGTGGGGTTGATCGACGCTGACATCTACGGCCCCAACGTCCCCCTGATGATGGGTTCGACCCAGCAGCCGCGCGTGGGCGCCGGCAACATCATCGAGCCGAACATGACCCACGGCATCAAGACCATTTCCATTGGCTACATCTCCCCCGGCGACAAGCCGCTGGTCATGCGCGGCCCCATGCTGCACCAGATCATCCGCCAGTTCTTGCAGCAGGTGAACTGGGGCGAGCTTGACTACCTGATCGTCGATCTGCCCCCCGGCACCGGCGACGTCGTGATCTCGCTGGTGCAGACCGTGCCGCTCACCGGCGCCGTGGTCGTCTCGACCCCTAGCGACGTCAGCCTGCAGGACGCGCGCAAAGCTCTTGAGATGTTCGCCCAGGTCAACGTGGAGGTGCTCGGCATCATCGAGAACATGAGCTACTTCACTTGCCCGCACTGCAACGAGATCATCGACATCTTTTCGAGGGGCGGGGCCGAGCGTACCGCCAAACAGTTCAATATTCCGTTCCTGGGGTCGATCGAATTGATTCCGGCGATTCGCGAAGGCGGCGACCGCGGCTTGCCGGTAACGCTGGCGGGGCCGAAGAGTCCGCAAGCGACCGCATTCTTCGACTCCGCGCAGAAATTGATGGAGCGCGCCGAAGCCGCCGCAGCCTCAAGCAGCGACGTGATCGAAATCTCCTGACGGGAGCGCGGGGATCCCTACGCCATTGCGGTACCGACAGTCCATGAAGACGACGGTTTGTATGTGCCCCGAAGCTGCAGCGCGCGACGGACGAAGGCATTCTCTCCCAGGTGCTATAGTTTCTTCCATCGCTCCGCGATGGGGTCATGCACACGATGAATCGAAGGAAGTTTCTCATGGGAGGGGCTGCTGCTTCGGCTCTTCTCTCCGGCACGCGATATCTATTCGCTGATCCGCTTGGTTTGCCGATCGGCTGTCAGACCTACCCTGTGCGCAAGTCGATCGGTACGGACTTCGCCGGTACCATGAAGGGTTTACGTGCAGCCGGCTTCACTCAGATTGAGCTCTGCTCGCCATACGGTTACGATGACTTTTCCAGCCTCCAGAAATACAAGCCACAGGAACTGCGGCGCATGCTGGAAGACTGGGGACTCGGCTGTATCTCCGCGCACTGGTCGGCAGAGGAGCTCTTTCAAAAGGCGGATCAGAGCATCGCCTATGCGAAGGAGTTCGGCATGACGCAGATGGCGATTGCCGCGCTCGGGCCCTGGAGCCCGCGGACAACGGAGACGGTCGACGATGTGAAGCGCTACGTCGAGCCCTTCAACGCCTTCGCCGAAAAGGCTCACGCCGCAGGCATCATGGCATTGCTGCACAATGAAGGCTTCGTCTCGGAACACATCGATGGCAAGCCGGTCTATGACATGATGATCGCCGACCTCAATCCCGCCACCACCCGGTTGCAGTTTCAGGTTTCTACCTTGCAGCAGGGCTACGATGCAGTGACCTACTTCGAGAAGTATCCCGGCCGCTTTCTCTCCATGCATTGTCAGGACTGGGTGAAGGACTCCTCCACCAAGTCCGGCTTCCGCCAGGTTCCGTTGGGCAAGGGTGTCGTGGATTGGAAGGCAGTATTTACAGCCGCAAAGACAGGTGGCGTAAAGAACTACTTCGTTGAACTGGAAGAGGATCCATCGCTGATGCCGCTGAGTGTGCCTTACCTGAAGTCTCTGAATGTGTGAGGCGCGCGGGGTTTCTCGATCGGAACCGAAGTTCACGAAAGGAAATGCGAGGATTCAACAGATGGAGCGGCGATAAGCCGACATTCGTCGCGGAAGACCTTTCCAGGGCACAATGAGGGTGCCCCCCATCCCTCGGCTTTGGGATCGGGGGTAGCCACTCCAAATTCCAACCGTTTCGCCCGTTCTTTGCAGCTTCATCGCCCGGAGTTGAGCAGAAACTGCACCGAAGGTGGTGCAGCGACGGGGGGGGGCGCAGGAGTAGGACACCCTCGGGCGTTCTCCATTCGGGAAGTTTCGATCAGTGGTCTTTGAAGCGCACCTATGTAGCAAACTACTTGACATCCCTTTATGCCGAATGCTACATAGGTGTCGAATATGCTCGAGCTGCGACGCGTCACGAAACACTATGCCGGCATTCCCGCGGTTGACGATGTGACCTTCTGCGCCCGTCCCGGCGAAGTAACCGGCTATCTCGGTCCCAATGGTTCGGGCAAGTCCACGACCATCAAGATGATCACCGGGCTGATCGAGATGACTTCGGGCCAGATCCTCTATTGCGGCCATCCGATCGACGAGGACCTTATCGGGTACAAGCGGCGCATGGGTTACGTTCCCGAGGAGCCTAACCTCTACAACCATCTTTCCGGGCTTGAGTACCTGGTGATGGTGTCGCAACTCCGAGGGCTCCCCGCGCGGGAATCCTCGCTGTGCATCGACGGCCTGCTTCGTCTGCTGTCTCTGTATGACGACCGGCATGCGTCCATTTCTGGCTATTCCAAAGGCATGCGCCAGAAGATCCTCATCGCCGCCGCGCTCATGCACAATCCTGATCTCATCCTGCTGGACGAGCCATTTTCGGGTCTCGACATCGGCTCGGCGCTGGTGCTGCGCAGTTTGATCCAGGAACTAGCGGCGCGGGGCAAGGTTGTGCTCTTCAGCTCGCACGAGCTGGACACCGTGGAGCGCATCAGCCATCGAGTCGTCATCCTGCACCGGGGCAAACTGGTAGCCGACAACTCCATTGAACGGCTGCGGTCATTGATGGAACTGCCAACTCTGGAGGCGATCTTCTCGCAGCTGGCGGTGGAGCAGGACACCGGCTCGATGGCGCGCCAGATCGCGGACCTGATCCATGCCTAAGCTGCTGGCAGCACTTGCCGAGCGTCTGCCGCTGCAGTTTCGCGTGCTGCATCGGCAGTTTCTGCTGCGGGTTGTGGACCTGGAGGCTTTGTCGATTGAAGCCGACATTCCGCGCTTTCTGGGCCAGTTTGCCGGCATTCTCATCTTCATCAGCCTGATGCGGGCAATTGGCGCGCTGTTCTTCCCGCCGCCCCCATCCCGGGCATGGCAGGTGGAGCAGGGCCAGATCTCCAACATGCTCCTGGTCATCGGCTTGTGCTCGGTCATCACCTGGGATGCGACGTTTCCTGACCGGCGGGATCTCGCGGTTCTCGGCCCCTTGCCCGTACGGCCCCGTACCATCCTGCTGGCAAAGCTGTCGGCGACCTGCGGGCTGCTCGGCATTGCGATCGTCTCCCTTAACTTCGCGTCGAGTTGCTCATGGGCCCTGGTGTTTGGCGGCAGCGCCGGCTACATCGGAATGGCGCGCTTCTTCCTTTCCTTCTGGTTCGCCATCGTGGCAGCTTCGGCATTCTTATATGGATCGGTGCTGGCGACTCAGGGCCTGTCCGCTTTGATTCTTCCGCGCAAAGTGTTCCTGCGTCTCTCGGCCATTCTGCAACTCGGCGCCTTCGCCTTGTTTCTGGGCACGTACTTTCTAGAGCCGTCACTGGGCGTGGATGAAATCACCAACGGCGGCAACCACACGGCGCTGGCGAGTTTGCCGACGTTCTGGTTCTTCGCGCTCTTGAATCAGTTGAATGGATCGCTGCCGCCAGAGTTGTCCTGGGTTGCGCAGCGCGCGTGGATCGCGCTCGCCCTCGCCGTCACGGGTGCGCTGGCATCGCTCCTGCTCTGCTATCTCAAGACGATGAAGAAAACAGCAGAGCAGCCCGATCTCGTCCCTGGTGCGGGAGGACTCCATTGGACGCCGCGCTTCGGGAGCGCGCTGCATACGGCGATTGTCAACTTCTGCCTGCGATCGCTCGCGCGCAGCCGCCAGCATCGCGTAGTCTTTGCGTTCTTTCTGTCGCTGGTCTTTGCCATTGCGCTGTCGTGGTTGCGGCATGAAATCGTGGCGCCCGGTCCGGAGCCCATCTCCACCGACTTCCTGATCTCGACCTTTTTGATGATGACCTTCGCGGTGCTTGGTTTGCGCGGCGTGTTTTCGTTGCCCATCTCCCTGCAGGCCAACTGGGTACTGCGCATCACGCAACTTCAGGCCACCAAGAATTACTTCGCAGCAACTCGGCTCGCGTTGCTGTTGTTCGCGGTGGTGCCCACTCTCATGGTGGCAACGCTGCTATCGCTCAACTTTCGGCCGTGGCTGCACGTGGCGCAGCATCTCGCGATTCTCGCGCTGCTGGGCTGCCTGCTGGTGGAGTTAGGGCTTTACAAGTTCGACAAGGTGCCGTTCACCTGCTCCTATATGCCCGGGAAAGCGAATATCCAGGTCATCTTCTGGGGCTTCGCATTTCTCACCGCAATCTTTGGAATTACAGGTGCGGTTTACGAAGAAGGGGCGCTTCACGATGCATCCAGATACGCGACAATGGCGGCTGTTTTGCTGGGGGGTATCGTCGCGGTGGGCATCGTCAACCGCACTCGGGCGAAGGGCGCGCAGCTTTATTTCGAGGAGGTCCCCGTCGAGATCATCACGCGATTGGGGCTGCTCTACGTGCCGCCGGCCAGGTCCGCGGAAAGCGATGCGCAAGCGCCCTCAGAAGTGGAAGCGATAACGAAGCTCCGCTGAGAACATGCGCGGAGGTTAAACCTTAGAAATGTGTGTCATGCGCTTGAAATGTGAGCTCGACCGGAGGCGGGGATTTGGAGTCGGCCCCTTTGACTTCGTACGATTCCCCAGAACCCAGGACCTCAAAGTGAGAACCGTCGAACCTGCCGAGCGCGGTCACCGTCGCCCCCATTGGACGAAATCCGTTGTCCTGGATTCGCTTTCGAAGGCCGCTCATTTTGAAGTTGTTGTCCGGCTTTAGCACAATGTCGAACATGCCTTGTTTCAGGTTGATGGCAATCGACTTCACTCCGCCCAGCCTCATGATGGAGGCGGCAACGCCGCGGGCGCAGAGTTCGCAGTCCAAGCCGTAAACCTGGAGCTGGATCCTCTCGTATTGGGCGTGCAGACAATCCGCGGCACCGAACACCGCCACGAACGTGATAATGCGCAAGATGATCGCAGTTCCACGCATTATTTCTTTCCTCCCAGAAAGAAGTAGCTCACGCCAATCACAACCCGGTATCTCTCTGCCGGCTGTGAGCCATTTCGTTGATCTCTCAGGGCGAACTGCACGCCGCCTTGAAAGCCCATATTCTTGTAAGTAAACAGGCCAGACGGCCCGGAGAAGATCCCGCTCCCCCCGGAGTTCGGTAACACGGTCACACCCGTCTGAGCCGCTGCCGCCGGGATGAAGTGCGTGTGAGGAGGCGGGGGTGGTCCACCGGTGATTTGCGCCAGATCACGTGACGCCTGACCGATCCAGTCGCCGGTTGTCTCGAGGAAGAACCGCACGTCGGGCTTCGGGTAATCGCGGTCAAAGGACGGTGGTCTCCAACCGACGACAAAGCTGGAGAGGAAGGTACTGCTCTGCCGATCCAGATTTCCGCTGCTCCAGGCTCCGTAATACTCGTATCCGGCGCCGGCCGACAGGTAGTATCTCCGCGTGATGCGTGCCGCAGCCGCGGCGCCGTAATAGCCCGGCTCTCGTTCCAGGGGACGGCCGTCCGTCCGGGGAAGTTGCTGGGTGGTCGCCGAGAATCCTCCAAATAGAGTGGCCTCGTCGCGTTTGGCCACACCCGAGAGCTTGTGGTAAAAGCGCCAGGTCACGAGGCCTTCTACGGCAGGAACCCCAGGCATGAGAGGGTCGAAACGTCCAACCGGGTGCTCGCCGTGGTTGAGATGGAACGGCGCCGATACGGACAGCTGGAGATTCTGCCTCAAGCCATACGAAACCTCCGGCCCGAGCATGGTTGTTCCCAAACGGCGCATCACGGCCAATCTAATGCTGGTGTCTCCCGCGCCGAGGACCGTGGTGGAATAGCCGAATGCCGGTCCATGGGCGTCGGCCCAGGCGGGAAGGCGCGCGAGGAATACAAGCCCAAGGAGAACCAAGTGCAATTTAGGCTGTACCATGCTCATGTCTTTCTCCCAAAACTGGAGAGTCTCGGTTTTCACATCCCCGCAAATCGGCAGGTTCAGAACGCGAACGATGACCCGACGGTTGCGAACGAGTGGGTACCAGGAATGAGCGCGGGTCAGGCGCGGGCGGGGTTCGCGCTGTCCTTGTGCCCAGATACAGTACCACAATTTAGGACACATTAAGTAAGGGCGAGAGCAAAGTGTAGTTGCAAGCGGGTTCGGGATCTGATCAAAGCCGAAGAGATGCCGTCGGAAATCCTAACTCGATCGGGGCTAATCTGCTTACTGCCGACCGAGTTCCCATTGACTGAGAACTCGGCCGACTGATACCGAGTTTTTGTTGATGGCAGATCAGAAGTGGAAGCGATAACGAAGCTCCGCTGAGAACATGCGCGGGTCGTTGTAGTGGAACCCGCCGATGGTGACCGAGTTGTCAAGCAGCACGCGGTGGTTGGTAACGTTGATTATGTTGGCGGAGACTTTCAGGCGATCGCTGATGCTGTGGCCGGCGGAGACGTCGAAAGTGGTGTGAACGGGAAGATTGTTTCCCTGGTATGGGCCTTGCCCTGACCCTGCGAGCCCGTTGGTGAAGCCCGAGCCGTAGTACACGTTGGTTGCGAACCAGGTGTGCGTGGGCAGGCTGGCGGTGAAACCGGTGTTGAGGGTATTACGCTGGTCGTGATCGACGGGGCCGTAGGAAAAGTCTGGCGGGTTGCACGCCGGGTCGCCCGGGAGGCTGCAGGTGAAGCCCCCAATGATGGCGCCGCGCTGCTCGGCGATCTGGTTGGAATAGGTCACGTGGAAGTTGCCGACGCGGACCAGGCGAGGCGACCGCAGGGTCATCTCCCACGCGCGGACCAGGGCGCCATCGACCGCGATGGGGAAGTACATGTTTGATTCGCCGAGGTTGGAGTGATCGAGGAAGTTGTTGACGCGGTTCTTGATGTTGGAGACGTCGAGCATCCATCCCTTGTAGGGGATGGCGATGCCGAACTGGTGTTCCTCGTCGCGCTCCGAAGGGAGGGGGGTGAATGTGTTCTCTCCGGAAGACAAATTGGATGCGTAGTTGAGAACCGAACTGGACACGGTTTGGAGCGGCGCGGGCTGGAAGAAGTGGCCGTAGAAACCGCGCAATACCCAATGGAGACGGGGGATCTCAACCGTAGCGCCGATGCGGGGATAGGTTGCAGTCTCATTCTGAGCGGCGCGGAAGACAGAAATGCGCTCGCCGCCAAGCAGGGTAACGTACTGGCCGATGTGGAGATGGTCTGACACGTAAAACTCAACCAATCCGCCGCTCGCATGGGCAGTGGTGTTGGGCTGCGACGGAGCCGAGCCGTCATTGACGAGGTCTCCGAAGAGGTCGCTCTCTCCCTGGTAGAAGGAGTAGAAGCCCGCGGAGAAGTTGTTGCGCTTGAAGTCGTCACGGAAGTCAACTTGGCCGCCGCCGTAGTTGGAGGTCTGATGCCAGGTGGTGGCGACCGGTTGATCGTTGGCGGGTGAATCGTAATTGGACTGGTTCAAATGGTAGAACGGCGCGACAGAAAGGATGGCCTGCGGAGAGAAAGTGTGGACCCAGTTAGCGATCGCGAAGGAGTCGCGCTCGGTCTGGTCGTCACGCAGGCCAAACGAACTGTATCGGCCGGACGTGGTCTCGTAGTCGGTCGGATCGGGATCGTAAGGAATCTGGAAGAAGTCCTGGCGATACTGCCCTGTAAGGCGAATCTGATCGTTGGCGGTCTGGTTGCGGATGAGAGAAACAAATCCGCTGCCTGAATTGGTGCTGTCGTGAAAGATGGAGGAAATCGGAGTCGCGAGGCCGTAGTTGGAGCGCGAGCCGGTGACGCTGGCGTACCAGGCGGTGGAGGCGGAGTGATCGCCGAAGGAAAGCTCCGCCTCGCCCGCGTAAAGGTTCCCGCCGGTGAGCCGCAATTCGGCGTCACGGTTACGCTCGAATCCATTGCGGGGCAGCACGTTGAAGACACCGTAGGTGCGATCGCCCACGTCGGATGAGTAGCTGCCGCGCTGAACCTCGAGCGAGTCGATGTCCTTGGGATCGATCTGCGGGCCGACGTTGGAGGCGATCTTGGTGTTGGGAATGGCAACGCCGTCGAGAAGCCAGCTGGTCTGGTGGCCGCCATCCATGTGCAGCATGTCGTGCGTCATGTAGGCGCCGGGCACGTAGTCGGTGATCATCTGCATGCCGAGGGTGCGGCTCGCGCCGGGGGTTTCGTCAATATCGGCACGGGTAATGAGCGTTGTGGGCGTTGCCGAATCGGTATCCACGGTGGCGCCATCAAGGTCGTGCACCTGCACCGAAACGGTAGAGGCGCTGACGGCGAGCGCAATGTGGACCACGGGATTGGTGCCCGAAGCCAGGGTGATGGGCTCGGAGAATTCTGCAAATCCCGGGGCTTCGACGGTCAGGTTGTAGATTCCGAGGGGTGCCTCCGGTAGCGCGAACTCTCCGTCGTTTCCGGTGTCGGAGTGTAGGGCAAACGCGGAGTCGGCGGCTTTGAGCATGACCTTCGCGCCGGCCACGGGACGGTGTTGCGGATCGTGAACAACTCCGCGGACGGTTGCAAAGACGGTTGCGCGTGCTGGAAGAGCGGCCAACACTGGCAGGAGCAGGAAAATTGTGACAAGACGGCGCATGGACGTGACCTCTCCGGCGGGAAGCGATGCAATTTATGACACGACAGCCAGAGCCGTCGGACACGATTGCGAGATTTCATGAGCGGGGAACGGAGGGCGCTTCGAATCAGCTGGCGGAGGGCGGTCCGCGGTCGGCGAGGGTGCGCGGCGAATTGAGGTGAACCCGGAAGACAGGAAGCGTGGGCGCAAGCTGCTGTTCTGGCGATGCGGCGGCCTGGGGCGCGGGCAACAGAAACGCTGCCAGCGTTGCTGGCCCGGGTGCAGCATAAAGCGGGCAGCGAGAGGGGGCAGCAATGGAATGCGTTCCACTCGAACTATCCGATGTGTTGGAGGACGCGGCGCAGTGATGGTCGCCGTGCCGCCGGCAACACATGGGCAGGCTCGACTCGTCCATTCCCGGCAGCCACGATACCAACGGCGCCAGCAGGAAGAAAAGGACCAGCGAAATGGGGAAGCCGCGCCTCATCCTAAGAATGCATGCTACACCAGGTTCGGTACGCCCGGATTGCGGAGGGTCAAACACCCCTCTCGGGTAGAATCGGGGCAACACAAGTTTTCATCCTCAAGCATTCCGGGGGAAATGCCGGTGTCTCAAGGAAACGCATCGTTGCAATCAGCCACAGCGCACGAGCCGCGCGCATTGCGGCCTTTGCGCATTGCAATTTTCGGCTTCGGAACTGTGGGCAGCTCGGTGGCGCGGATTCTGACCGAATCGAAGCCTGAAGGGCTGGAACTGACACACGTCTATAACCGGGGCGTGAGCCGCAAGCGGGTGGACTGGGCGAAGGGCGTGGAGTGGAGCGAGGATGTGGAGGCCGTGCTTTCGTCGCAAGTGGACGTGGTGGTTGAGCTTGTGGGTGGTCTCGATCCGGCCGGCTCGTGGATTCGCCGGGCGCTGGAAGCGGGCAAGAGCGTGGTGACCGCCAACAAAAAGCTGATCGCGTTTCATGGAGTGGAATTGGAGCGGCTGGCGGCGGCCAGAGGCGGCCATCTGAAATATGGGGCAGCCGTGGCCGGCGGCATTCCGGTGATTCCGGGGCTGGAGCAGGGGCTCGCCGGGGATCGCATTGAGAAGATGGAAGGCATTCTGAACGGAACCTGCAACTTCATCCTGAGCAAGATGGAGGCGGGGGCCGAGTACGGAACAGTGCTTGCCGAGGCGCAGGCCAAGGGCTATGCCGAAGCCGATCCGACCGAGGATGTCGGCGGGTTCGATGCGCGCGCCAAGCTGGCGATCCTGATGCGGCTCGCCCTGCGCGTGGAAGTGAATCCCGAGGAGATTCTGCCGCGGCCCATCACAGAGGTGACGGCCGTGGACTTCAGCTACGCCCGCGACCTGGGGTGCACGATTCGGCAGGTGGCGCGTGCCCAGAAGACCGATGGCCAAGTGGCCGCCACGGTCGGGCCGACGCTGGTGGATCAGCGCTCGCCGCTGGCGTGGTCACGTGGCACGGAAAATATGGTGATTCTCAGCGGTCACTACGGCGGCGACGTGGTGTTTTCAGGACATGGCGCCGGCGGCCATCCCACCGCGGTTGCCGTGGTGAGCGATCTGCTGGCCCTGGCGCACGGCTCTCGGCGAGTCGAGCTGCCTTCTGCCAAGGCAAGCGTGGCGGCCGAGTTTGAGGTGCCGCACTATATTCGATTCCTGGTAAACGACCGGCCGGGAATCGTGGCGGAAATCACGGGAGCGCTGGCACGGGAACGGATCAACATACGCGCTATCGTGCAGAAGGCCGGGTATCCCCAACATGCGTTGCCGTTTGTGGTGACCGTGGAACCGTGCAAGTCGTCGGCACTGCAACGGGCGCTCGAAAGCATGCGCACCATGGACTGTCTGCTGGAGCCGCCGCTCGACTTGCAGATGCTTGAATAAAGCAGTGAACAGTTAACAGTGAACAGCGGACAGGAATAAACGATAGGTGGAGGCCAGAGTGATTGAAGCAATGTATCGGTGTGAAATTTGTGGGGAAGAGACGCAGAGACCGGTCAAGTGGTTCGTAATTAACTGCGGACAATCGAAGCTGACGATTCTCAGGTGGACCAAAGAGGCGGCGGAAGAAGAAGGAGCCCGCCACTATTGTGGGGAAGCCCACGCGCAGGTTTATATCAGCCGTTGGTTCCAGACGTTCTGCGGATGAGCGGGAAACCGAAAAGCGGAATTTGGCCCTCCCAGGTGTCCGGGCTTATGAGGGGTTGACGGGTCCGGTCGACTCGCGCACGATGAGTTCCCCCGCCATAACGATTTCGCCGAGGTACTCCTTGTCGCGGTTAGCGATGCGGTCGAGTAGAACTTCCGCGCCGCGGCGGCCCATCTCCATCAACGGTTGGCGTACCGTGGTGAGCGAGGGCGTGGAGTAGGCGGCCGATTGGATGTCATCGAAGCCGACCACGGAGACATCTCCCGGCACGCTGCAGCCCGCGTCCTTGAGTGCGCGGATGGCGCCGATGGCGGCGATGTCGTTGAAGCAGAAGATGGCGGTGAAGTCGCGGCTCTTTTCGAGCAGCGCCTTCATGGGCTTGTAGCCGATCTCCGGGGCCATGGGGTGGATGCCGGCCTTCATCGACCAGCCGGCGGTGTCGATGCGGATCACGTTCGCGGGGTCGATTTTCAGGCCCATTTCGCGGGCGATCTCCTGAATGCTTTCCCAGCGGTATTCCGAGTCGGGGATGGCGCGCGGGCCGCGCATGAACGCGATCTTGCGGTGCCCGAGTTCGTAGAGGTGCTTGAGCGCCTGAGCTACCGCGCCGTGATGATCGAGCACGATATTGGTTACATTTTCGAGGGCGCTGTGCGCCGAGATGGCCACCACCGGCACGGGGACCTGGATGCCTTCAGCGGGCGTGTTCAGAAGCAAGAAGCCGTCGACGGCGCGCTCTACCAGCATGCGCGGATACTGCTCGATCAGCTCTTTTTTCCAGTCATGGCAGGCGGTGAAGTAGAAGTAGTGCGCGGCGGTTAACTGCTCCACCACGCCGCTCATGACGCGCGTGAAGTAGCCCTCGCTCAAGTCGGGCGCCAGCACGCCCACGCTCATGGAGCGGCTTTGGCGCAGCGAACGGGCGAAGTAGTTGGGCCGGTAGTTGAGGCGCTGGGCGGCCTCCATGACGCGCTGCCGGGTATCGGGCGGAATCGATTTGGCCGAAGGCGAATTGTTGAGCACGAGCGAGACGGTGGTCTGCGACAGCTCAAGATGTTCGGCCAGCATGCGCAGATTCACGTGCCCCGGCGGGGTTGTGCTCTTTCCTTTTGCCATGTTGGAGTTGTAACACGCTTTACTCGCGCATGAAACCCCTCAGGCGGTTGGTATCCCGTGCCTGAGTAGATTCGTGACGAAACGCGGATTTTCAGTGTTCCTCGGAGGGCGGGATCGGCGCGCTCACGTGGTTCTCGCCGGGTTTCAGAGGCTTCTTTATGCCTCCCAGAACGAACTCTCCCGATAGCTTGCCTGGAAGCACGATGGTCGCGTCCAGATTGGAGCCTTTACGCTCGTACTTTACCTGGATCATTCCATCGGGATGCGGGAAGGCGGCCGTGAGCGCCGGCAGGCTTCCCAGGTGGGGTGCGATGCGCACCGTGGCGAAACCGGGGCTGGCCGGCTCGATGCCGGCCACGAGGGTCAGCAGGTCGTAGATGGGATGGGAGGTCCACGCGTGCGAGTCGGAGCGCGTGTTGCCGGGAATCTCGGGCCAGGTGCTGAAGTGAAGCGGCAGCAATTTGCGCCAGGGATCGAGAGAATGAAGGTACTCGTCCGCCATGCCGGCATGTTCGAGGGCGCGGGCCAGGTAGAAGCGGAAATAGTACGAGGCGCTGAGTACGCCGTTGGGCGCGGTTCCCGGTTCGATGGCCAGCACCTGCTTCAGGACAGCGGGCTGTTGTTCTTTGGGTACGACGTCGTACAGGACGGCGAGGATGTTGGCCTGCTGATTGAAGTTCTTGCGGTCGGGGTTGTCGGCAAGGAGCTTGCGGTCGGGACTCCAGCATTGGGCGTAAAGGCCGGAACGGATGTGGTCAGCTCGGTCCCGATGCTGCGCGGCGATGTGCGGGTCGCCAAAGGCTTTTTCCAGATCGGCCGCGTCCTGGAGGGCGCCGAGATATTCGAGGGTGGTCATGCAGGATTCGCCACGGGCGCTGTAGGTGGGAATCTCGCCGGTGGATACCCAATCGATAAAGCTCCACCAGGGCAGCTTCTCGAGCAGGCCATCGGGGCGCTCGTATTGGGCAAACCAGCCCAGGACGGAGCGGGTGCCTTGGATCGAAGCGCGAATTGGTGCCGGATCGGGCCGGTACATCCAGTAGTCGTGGAGCATGCCAATCCACAACAGCGAGAAGGTGGGGATGTTCTGCGGCAGGGAACTGGGGTAGCGGCTGCGGGTGATGCCTTCCGGGAGGCGTGAGGTGTTGAAGGCCGCGAGCGCCTGCCGCCCGAGCCGGTCGTCGCCGCCGACCGTGTAGGAAATGAGCGCCTGGATGCGGGTGTCGCCGATGTACTGGAGTTGCTCGTAGTAGGGAGTGTCCATGTAGGTTTCGTGGGCGTCGAGACGAGCGGTGCGCCAGCTGATCTCCCATATCTTGTCGAGATCGGAGTCGCCGGTTTGAAGCTTGGCGCGTTCTTCAAAGGGATACGCCGTGAACTGCGCCTTAAGCGATTCGAGGGTGAGGGGTTGGTCGCCGGTGGTGATGTCGAGGTCGAGGTAGCGCCAGGTGCGCCACCACAGGGGCTCGAAGGTGCGGTGGTTGCCGCCATCGGGAAGGAAGCTGTCCACGAGGCCGAGTGCAGTGCGGCCCTCGACCGCGTCACGATCGCCTTTGTGGAAGTTTTTGTCGTAGAGGGCCTCAGAGTACGTGAGCTTGATGCGCGCGCCTTTGCCGCCCGAGACGGTGAGTTGCGGGTAGGCGGTGGTGAGGGTTTTGCGGTCGAGGATGAGATTCAGGTGGACACCCGGAGGGAGGGAGAGTGGCTGCGCGGGAAACTTAGGGTCTTTCAGGGGTGCGCTGTCACCCGCGCCGGAGGCCGCCACGATGGATCCGGCGGAAGTTGGCGCGTACTCCATGTGCGGCAACTCATCGGGAATCAGCCCCCACGGGTTGTCGCCGGTAACCTCGGCTGAGTGGGCCTTGCTGGTTCCGGGGTAGATGCTGTCGCGCATGGGATCCCCCGCAGCGACCCAGGTTTCGCTTGCCGCCGGAGGCGAATTCCAGTTCCAGTCGTATCTCGAGGCGTCGATTTCTTCGCCGGGGCCGGCCGCCATGTATTCCTTGATGCTGACCGAAGAGCGGTCGAGCACCCGATGGCCGGGTTCGATCTCCACCTGCCAGTCTTTGGGGGTGCTGATGCTGTCGTCGCCCGTGGCTTCACTTTCGAGCAGGAAAGCGGTGCGATCGGACATTTGCGCGATCGGCGCATAGACACCGAAGTTCCAAACGGTGGCCGTGATCAGGTTGGCGCCGGGCTTGAGGAGGGGGGCCAGGTCGAACCGCTCGTACCGCCAGTGGGTCAGGTCGCCGCGCGCCGGCCCATCTCCAACTCGCGTTCCGTTCACGAACAAGACAAAGCGGTTATCGGCACTAACGCGAACGGGGTAAGCGCCAGGAACTGGCAGTGAGGGTCAGCACGCGACGGAAGTGGAGCACTATCGGCTCTCGCAGTGGCGCGGTCGGGTGGGTAATCCAGGAAGCTCTCCATTCGCGTTGAGCCGGATCGGCAGGAGTCGACGTTTGCGCCCCCGTGAAGAGAGAAAGGAAAAGAACCGTTGCTGTGACGGAGACTGAACGCACCCGGAGACTCCTTCGTGTTTCGTGCATCAGCTTATCGAAGGCGGCCTGGCCACGTAACGTTGGAGTTACTTAAAATCTCGCATCGGTTACCGGAATGCTCCGGTTTCGCGCCTTGTATGCGTTTGATTTTGCAAGGTTGTAACCTCCCATTCACATTGCGCCGGTAGCCTGACTGAGGTGATCGAACCAGTGTCAGAGATCCGCTCGTCCCAGGTCAATCTCCCGCCCAAGCCTGTACCCCCGTCGCCGGAATCCCCGGCGACCGTGAAACCGAACCACGATTCCGAGATCCGCAGGTTTCTTCTATCGCGCGGCAACTCGGCGATCGCGGACCGGAGTTTCAAGGGGTTGATGGTGTTGTGCGCGCTCAGCATCTTCGGCATCGTGGCGCTGATTGCAACGGAGCTGATGTTGCAATCGCACCTGGCGTGGGCGCAGTTCGGGTTCAAGTTCTTCTTTCAAGCGGACATCGATCCGATTAGCCACCAGCCGATCTATTGGGATCCGGTAAATGGCCATTTCAGCGCCCTGCCATTTATCTACGGGACCTTGGTGTCGTCTTTTCTGGCCCTGCTGATGGCGGTTCCGCTGGCTGTAGGAGTGGCTATCTTTCTTACAGAAATGTGCCCCCGGGCGTTGCGCGGATTCCTTGCTTTTCTTACCGAGTTGCTGGCGGCGATTCCGAGCATCATCTACGGTCTGTGGGCGGTGTTTGTGCTGGTGCCGCTCACGCGGACGTACTTGAATCCGGTGTTGGGGAAGTATCTGGGCTGGACCGGTTTCTTCACCGATGACAATCCGACGGGACTGGGCTTCATGACTGCGGGAATCATTCTCGCCATCATGATTTTGCCGATCATCTCGTCGTTGACGAGGGAAGTCATGTCGGCAGTTCCGCACTCGCAGCGCGAAGCGGTACTGGCGCTGGGCGCCACGCGGTGGGAGATGATCCGCATGGGCGTGCTGCGTAACGCGCGCATCGGCATTGTGGGCGCCATCATCCTTGGATTAGGCCGCGCTCTGGGAGAAACCATGGCCGTGACCATGGTGATTGGAAATACGCCCGAGATTCATCGGTCTATTTTGGCGAATGGCTCCTCGATGGCGTCGGTGATTGCCAACGAATACGCGGAGGCCGTCGGCGACCTCCACCGGAGCGCGTTGACAGAAATTGGGTTGGCCCTGTTTTTCGTCACGATTGTGGTAAATGCCGCGGCACGACTGCTGGTTTGGGCGGTCACTCGAGGGACGCCGGCGCGCGTCATGTAGTCGCAGTGCGTTAATTGGGCCACGGAAACGGAAGAGGGACGAGTGAAGGCGGGAGACCAGACAATTCGGTCCGGAGTGCGCGGGTTCACCGACCATACGGTGACATTTCTGGCTGTTGCGGCAACGGTGCTCGTGATTGCGCCGCTGATGGCGATCTTCGCATACCTGGTGTACAAGGGCGCCGCTTCGCTGAACCTGGACTTCTTCACCAAGATTCCCAAGCCTCCGGGCGAGTCCGGGGGCGGCATGGCGAACGCCATTGTCGGTTCGGGAGTGCTACTGGTGCTTGCCAGCTTGATTGGAATTCCCATTGGCATCGGTGGAGGGATCTACCTGGCTGAGTTCGGGCGCGGGACCCGGCTGGCAAACGCGATCCGTTTTACCGCCGATGTGTTGAACGGGGTTCCGTCGATCGTGATGGGCATGGCGGGTTACGCGCTGATTGTGAGCCCCCATGTGAGTTGGCTGCCGGTGGTGGGGCGCTTCTCGGCATTCGCCGGCGGCGTGACACTGGGGATCATGATGATTCCTACGATCACGCGGACAACCGAAGAGATGCTGCTGATGGTGCCGCACGCGGTGCGCGAGGCAGCGCTTGGGCTTGGGGTGCCAAACTGGCGTTCGGTCCTTTCCATTACGCTTAAGACAGCGTCCCCGGGCATTATCACCGGTTGCATGCTGGCCTTCGCGCGCGTGGCCGGCGAAACCGCGCCGCTGCTCTTCACGGCACTTGGGAACGACTACTGGAGCGTGGATCTGAATCGGCCCATCGCGGCGTTACCGCTGCAGATATACAAATACGCTCTCGCGCCCTACGATGACTGGCATCGCCTTGCGTGGGCTGGGGCCTTGGTGTTGATTGTGTTGATCGTTCTCGCCGTATCGCTGGTGCGGTATGTGACGAGCCGCGGTGTTCTGAAGGGGACAAGCTAAAAGTGAATCTCTTTGGACAGAGGGTTTGCGATTTCTAGCCGGGAAGTTTTCCTGCGACGGAACGAAGAAGGAGAAATGCGAACGTGGGCGTCGGCATTGAGGTAAAAAACCTGAACGCGTGGTATGGGACCAACCACACGCTGCAGGAGATCAATCTGAACATTCCGGCGAATCATGCGACCGCTCTGATTGGACCGTCGGGCTGTGGCAAGAGCACGTTTGTGCGCTGCCTGAACCGGATGCATGAGACGAATCCCATTGCCCGTGTGACCGGCTCCGTCAAGATGGGTGAGATTGACATCTACGCTGACGCCAAGCCTGTTCAGATTCGCCGCCGGGTGGGCATGGTGTTTCAGCGGCCTAATCCGTTTCCAACCATGTCGATTTACGACAACGTGGCTTCGGGGCTGAAACTGAATGGCTATAGCAACCGGCGCGTGCTGGACGAGACTGTCGAAAGGTCGCTCAAGAAATCCGCCCTGTGGGACGAGGTGAAGGACGATCTGCGCAAGAAATCGGGCGCCAGCCTCTCCGGCGGGCAGCAGCAGCGCTTGTGCATTGCCCGCGCGCTCGCTGTCGATCCGGAAGTATTGCTGATGGATGAACCCGCATCTGCGCTCGATCCAGTTTCAACTTCAAAGATTGAAGATCTGATCTTCGAGTTGAAATCACAGTACACCATCGTGATTGTGACGCATAATATGCAACAGGCTGCGCGCGTGGCGGAAAAGACCGGGTTCTTTCTGAATGGCCGGCTTGTGGAATTCGATTCCACGCACAAGATCTTTACCAATCCCAGTGATAAGCGCACTGAAGACTACATCACGGGCAGGTTCGGATGACACGTATTCGGTTTCATCAAAGTCTTGAAGATCTAAAAGAGAACCTTCTGGTGATGGCTGGGCTCGCCGAGCAGGCGATTCAGCGTGCCATTGAAGCGTATCGGGTGCGCGACATGTCGATCTGCGATCTTGTAACCCGCAGCGAGGTCGCCATCAACCGGATGGAGCGCGACATTGACCAGGCAGCGCTCGACCTGCTGGCGATGGAGCAGCCCATGGCCAGCGATCTGCGGTTCATCCTGAGCGTGATCCGAATCAACGCCGACCTGGAACGTGTGGGCGATGCGGCCAAGAGCATCAGCGACCGCGTGCGCCAGATGGATCAATTGCCCCTGGCCGAGCTTCCCGTCGATATTCCTCGGATGGCAACCCTTGCCGAGGAGATGGTGCGCAAGAGCCTGCAGTCGTTCATCGAGGCGAATGCGGACCTGGCTCGCAGTGTTCTCACGATGGACGATGCGGTGGATGCGATGAATCGTTCAGCCTACAAGAACCTGACGAAGATGATGGAGGAACAGAGTCATCTGGCCCCACAGGCGCTCAGCGCGCTGATGATCAGTCGCAGCCTGGAGCGCGTGGCGGATCACGCCACCAACATCGCTGAAGATGTCATCTTCTGGGTGCAGGGGGCGGACGTCCGCCACCACAAGAGCGTGATGGCCAAGCAAAACGCCTCCAAAGTCAGCCCTCCTCCGAGCGCGGACTGATTCGCGCGATCCCGCGTGACGAGAATTCACCTGCCGAATGCGGAACTGTAGTCTGTTTAGGGACGAGGACCCGCGGCATGGATGTGCCTTGGCAGAATCCCGGCGACCCGCCGGCGGCGACAAAATATGCAGCCCAACTTGTCGGGCTGAACGCGCTTCAAAATGCCGACAGGCGGCGAGACCGGTGGTTCGGCCTGGCGAAGCTGGCGCTCGCAGCGGGCGCCGTTGCTGCCGCGGCCTTGCTCGTTCACCTCAGCCTGATGCTGGCGCCGTTGATTGTCCTCGTGTCCGCGTTCTTGGTGCTTTTCATCTTGCACGAAAAACTCCTGGAACGAATGCGACGTCGTGCGCGCATCATCACTTACTACAACGCCGGCATCGCTCGCCTGCGGGATGAATGGCGCGGTCGTGGCGAAGACGGGGAGCGCTACCTCGATCCATCCCATGTCTACGCCCGTGACCTGGACATATTCGGGGACGCTTCGGTATTTCAATATCTCTGCGTCGCGCGCACAGTAGTCGGGCAAGACACGCTCGCACGCTGGTTGCTGGAGCCTGCGCCCATCGATGAAATTCTTGCGCGACAAGCCGCTGTGCGTGATCTCTCGAGCAGGTTGAAGTTTCGCGAAAACCTCGCATCGACCGGCGAGACAGTCCGTGATGCGGTCCATCCGGATTCGCTGTCCGCATGGGGAGAGAGCAAGCCGATCCTCTCCACGAAGGTCACGCGCGTAGTCACGAGTGCTCTTGCCGTCTCGTGGATTGCGGGCATCGTTCTATGGGCAATCTCTGGTTCGCCGGTCGCTGCGATTCTTATCAGTTTGCTGAATTTTGCCTATGCGCACAGGTTGCATGCGCGGCTTGACCGTGCTGCGGGAGCGATCGAGAAGGCCGAGGGCGAACTCCGCCTCATCGCTGAACTGCTGGCGATTGTGGAGAGTGAAGCGTTCACCGCGCCGTTGCTGGTCAAAATGCAGAAGGCGTTGAAACGCGATGGCAAACAGCCTTCGGCTGCAATCAGCAAACTGGCGTGGCTCAGTGAAACCATTCAGTCCCGGCACAGTCTCTTTGCGCGGCCACTCGACATGGTCACATTCTGGAGCGCCCAGCTTGTTTTCGTGGCGGAAAGATGGCAGCGGACGTTTGGCCCTTCATTGCGTGGGTGGCTTGACACGATTGGCACGATAGAAGCATTCACTTCTCTCGCAACTTTCGCATACGAGCATCCTCGATACGCATTCCCGGAAGTCGTAGTAGAGTCGCCGCTGCTGGAGGCGGATGGGCTTGCACATCCTCTGCTTGGTGCAGAAGCAATCGCGAACGACGTGTTTCTTGGGCCAGGCGCCCAACTCATGATCTTGAGCGGTCCGAACATGGCCGGCAAGAGCACGTTCATTCGCAGCATCGGTGTGAATGCGGTGTTGGCGCAGTGCGGCGCGCCGGTGCGTGCCCTTGGCATGCGCCTGTCGTCGCTGCGGGTCGCTGCTTCCATCTGCATTCTCGATTCCCTCAGTGGCGGGGTATCTCGCTTCTACGCCGAAATTCGCCGGATCAAGGTTATCGTGGGGCTGGCCGAGGGGTCGGCACCGGTTCTATTCCTGCTCGACGAACTGCTCTCCGGGACGAACTCGCACGACCGGCTCATCGGCACTGAATTCGTGCTTCGGCAGTTGGTCGAGCACGGTGCAATCGGAATCGTCAGCACGCATGACCTGGCATTGGCGCAGATTCCGGAGGCGATGAACAGCGTCGCTTTCAACGCGCATTTCGCGGATCGCCTCGAAGACGGAAATCTGGTCTTCGATTACAAATTGACACCGGGCGTGGTGCAGACGAGCAATGCGTTGAAGTTGATGCGTTCGATTGGGCTGGGCGTGCCGGAGCTGTGAAGCATTTCCAGGTCAACCGCTCACTCAATCTTCCACCAGTCGAACTGCAGCATGCGGGGATAGTAGAGTCCGGCGTGAATGCGGGCCCCCATACCGTGGAGGTTGCGCAAAACTTGTGCGTAGGTTTCGAGTTGTGGTGCGAAGAGCGGTCGAAGATCGGGGAGAGCGCGCTCCTGGTCGAGGCTTTCGGCATGCGCGGTTTTGTAGTCGACAATCCACCAGGTGTCTTCACCCTCCGCATGCGGCGCGTGCCCGGCGCGAAACACGCGATCCACCTGCACAGTGCGAAGACCACCAGCAAGCTCGCCCGCCCATCGGGCTTCACTGCCCGCGTCCGCATGCGGCGCAAGAATCCAGTTGGCCGTTGCGTCACGTGAAGCGCGCAATGCGATTGCGAGAGCTTGAGCCGCAATACGTTCGGCGTGCGGCCGGGCAATACCGAGGCCGCGAATCTGGGCAGCAATCCGCGATCCTGAGACGGCCACGGCCGCGCGTGCCGCGTCCCAGGTTAGCGTTGCAACTAATCGAGCGAGTTCTTCAAAGAACGCATGGACCGCGGAGCCGAGCGCACGTGACTCCGAGCCGCCCTCGTGACGCTGGTAGAGCGCATCGGGGCCACCTACTGCAAGCTTTGTCAGCGGCGGAACATTCGGCTTCGTGCTCGTGGGAGCCTGGTAAACAAGAGGGAGGCGGCGGACAACGGCCGGCTTGTGAGTCGAAGTGGAAAACGGTAGGGACATCTGGATGACGTTGCCTTCGCCGGCGGCGGCGAGTGAGACAGCTTCCGCCGCAGCGCGCTCGCGCTTCCAAGCCTCGAACCGCTTTTGAACCTCATCTTGCAGAGCCGGCCACGCAGCGGAGAGCAAGCTTTCGCGCGGCTTGCGCAGGGCGAGTTCTCCTGCCGCTGACTGCTTGTATTCGGTGCGAGCGAAGAGATGCAGCTCCTCACGTGCGCGAGTTGCTGCCACATAGAGAATTCGCCGAATCTCCTGACGCTCGCGGTCACGGTACACGCGGTCGACCCACTTTTTGGCTTGGCCGCCTTCCTCTCCCCTGGGTTGCACAGGGGCGATGAGGAACTCGGTGATCGCGCCCGACTCGTCAGGAGCGGCGATGCCGCGTTCCAGCCAGGTGAGCATGCGCGTTGTCGGCTGACCAGCGCCAGCCTGAAGTTCCGGCACGATGACCACCTCAAATTCCAGCCCCTTCGATTTATGGATGGTCATCAACTGCACACCGTGTTCGCTGGTTGCAGCGGGGTTGGGGATGGCCGTGAGTGATTCGAGTGCCGTTTGTAACGCAATTCCCAACAGATCCGGCTCGCCGGGAAGCTCATCGAGGCACTTCCAAAGTAGCTTCAG
Source organism: uncultured Acidobacteriota bacterium (assembly GCA_963744185.1). Classification (GTDB taxonomy): domain Bacteria; phylum Acidobacteriota; class Terriglobia; order Terriglobales; family Acidobacteriaceae; genus Telmatobacter. Next base: position 760,715 of record CAVUSR010000012.1, read on the forward strand.
GTTGGCAAGCTCTGTTTCATTGACGCAGCCGGCGCCCCCAATCCGCTTCCAAACCGTCTGGACCCACGTGCCAACCGACATGGAGGGAAAGCTGGATCTCAGGAAACGCGTATCCTCGAACGCGCGAATGACTCGATCCACCGCGGTCCGCCCATAATCGCTGAGCAAGTGCGCTCGTTGGGCGAGTAACATCGCAATGGGAATTCGGAGGCTCTCGGGATCGTTCCCCGCGGTCAGCGTGTCGAGGTCCTTGAGCGACAGACCGCACCAGGGAGCGCGCAGTACCCCGAGCCACGCTACTCGATCCTCTTCGTTCAAAAACGCCCGCGCCAACGCAAGTGCGTCAAGCACCTCCTGGCGTTCAGCAAGCGGTTCGAGATCGACGGCTCGAAACGGAATGTTTGCGTTGCGGAGAGTTTCTGCGATTGGTGTCAATGCCGCGCGGGTGCGGCCAAGCACGGCAATTCGATACTTGTCGCCCTTGAGGCGCGCGCGTTCCATGCGCTTGATGCGCTTGCGGATCAAAGAAACGACCTTGCCTGTTTGAGACTTTAGTGCGAGCGCGCGCGACTCCGCTGCGGCTTCTTTCACGCGCAGGGTATCCGGATCAGAGCTGAAGGTGCGTACTGTCTGAGGTACAAACTCGAGCTCCAGCGTGAAGTGCGGCTCCTGGCCGGGCTTGCTCGAACGCACCGGCTCGGAGGGCGAAAAGCGCACTTGGCTTCCGTCGTTGACAGCAAATACCCTGCCGAAGATGTCATTCAATCGTTCGACAAGCTGAGGTTCGGTGCGGAAGTTCGATGCCAGCGGCGCGAACTCGAACTGATGCGACTCTCCGGTAGGAAGTTCAAGCCCCAGATCGCGCACCCGGGGAAAAAGTTCCGCATCCGCGTCGCGAAAGAAGTAGATAGACTGCATCGGATCACCGACAACAAAGGCGGTGCGCCCCGCTGCATCCGGCCATGCAGCCACCAAGCCTGCGATCAGCTCGTGCTGGCGGCGGCTCGTGTCCTGAAACTCATCCACCAACAGGTGATGAATTCCGTCAGCAATCGCGAGGGCTGCGTCGGCCGGCGCTCCATCAGCGCCTTTAAGGATGCGCTGCGCCAACTGGGCCACTTCCACATAATCCACCGCGCCGGATTCCGCAAACACGACCCGGAGCTCGCCCGCTGCGTGGCGCAGGAGCGTAAAGCAGGCACGCACGATAACCCACTCGTCCTCGGTATAATGCAAAGCCGGCAGCCGCTTGACTGCAGCTAGTGCTTCCCTCAGGCCGTCAATATTCGCCAGGTCGGCAGTCAACTGGAGGAAGCGGTTCTTTTCGCCGCGGTGGTCGCTCGGAAATCCATGGCTTTTGTTAACCGACTGGCGGAATGCACCACCTTCGGTCAACAGCAAGTGCGCGAGTGATGCGTAGGCTTGCCGCGCCTCTTCGATGGCCTCGGCATCGAGAAACGGGCCGCACGGGAACTCCGCAAGCTCGGCCAGTTCGCGATACCGATTATCCTCAGTATGCTCGCAGCAGAAGCGCACCAGTTCCATGGCTTCGTCGCAGGCGCCGGGATGTTGCCCGATTAAACGCGCAAGCTCTGTAAGCGCATTGCCTACAGCACGCACGAACGGCCGCTCCAAACGCACGCGCAAGGCATCCCAATCCTGCTCGCTGTCGAGTACAAAGCCCTGCATCCATCGGTCGCGCTGCCTGAGCATCTCGACGAGTTGATTTTCGAGATCCTGCCAATTGTTATCGCGCCAAAGGAGCAGTGTCTCGATGGATTGCCGCACTCTTGTCGAGCTTGCGGATTGGTCCAACGAACCCAGCCGCTCGAGAGTGCGGCGCGCCGCCCGGCGATAGAGCTCGGTTGGCTGCTCCGCGATGTCGATGCCCCCGCCAAGGCCGGAAAGAAGCGGCTGCTGCAACGCCAATTCTCGACAAAACGAGTCGATGGTTGAGACGCGCAACTGCGCAGGCAGATCGATGAGATTCCATCCAAGTGCATGCGAGCGGTCCAGCGCGCGCCGAGCCAGGGCTTCCATCGACAACTCGTCGTCGGTCGCCAGTTTGTCGCGGAGGGCCGCCTTCTCTAGTTCTGCAACAATCCGGTGGCGCATTTCCGCGGCAGCTGCCTTTGTAAACGTGATGGCCACAATATGTGCAGGGTCGTCGACCTCGGCGAGCAATCGCAGGAATCTGCGCGTGAGCAGATCGGTCTTGCCCGATCCAGCGGGCGCTTGCACAAGGACCGAGCGATACGCGTCCAGCGCGCGCTCGCGTTGATCCTGGTCGGGAGGCGCGATGCGGTTCTGGCTACTCATCCGCATCCTCCTCCTCTTCCAGCTCAACAGCCTCTACTTGTCTCTCCTGAATGCGGCAAAGTGTCTGGAGACCGCAGCGGACGCACGTCTGTTGAGGATCGCGTGGATCTACGTCAGCCCTTCCGTCAAGGAAATCGCTTGCCAATCGTAGAATTTCATCTCGCCAGTCATCGAGTTGCTCGAGCGAAAGCTTATCGCGCCGCAGCGTCGCGAAGTTATCCAGACCAACCCCAAGCGTCGCTCCAACGTTTTTCACGCGTCCCGCGAAGCTCACATCGCCCGCCCGAATCTTTGCAAAGACCAATCCACCACATTCACTCTCTGGCTCAAGCGCGAATCCCCCGTAGAGCGGCAACTGTACGTCGTCCGGCCGCGGCAGGTCCCACATTTTCGGCGAGACATCGCCAGTCTTGTAATCGACAACGAGGAGCGAGCCGTCGTTGAGGCGATCAATGCGATCAAGACGGAGATCAAAGCGCAGGCGGCCCACGGAGATCGCTGTCTGCAACTCGGTGCCCACCACTGTGAAGGAGAGCCGCGCATTCTCGTAGGCAAGCCATTGCATGACCAGGCGGGTCATCCTGATCCCTTCCAACTCCAGATATCGGCCGGGTAGCTGTTCCCTGGCTCCTTCCGGCAACTCATGCGCCATCACGTGATTCACGTGGCCTGTGACAAATGCCCGGAGGTCCCCGATGCCCTGGAGTTCATCGAGCGTGCGTATGCCGCGCGGCGGTCCTCCCCACACCGCATGCATTACGGAATGCAGGAGCTTCCCTCGCACCGCGGCGGAAAGGCCTGCCTCCGCGAACTTCCACGCCTCGGCCCCGAGACGCGCCGTGGCAAACGCCTTGAACGGACACTGCGATTGATTCGTGAGCACGTTTGAACCGCCGCGAATAGCCACTCCAGAACGAGGTGGCTCAAGATCACCAGCCTGCGACGATTGATCAACGGACTTCCAGGGAATCCGCGCGAGGTCCTCTAGGACGATCATGAGCGGCGAAGGTGCCGGAGGGGGCGTCAGTTCCATCGGCAGAGGTTGTGGTAACCCTGCAAACTGTGTCGTGATCCGCGACGGACCGGTGTCGACACCGTCGACTTGCTGGGAATAGCTGAAACGTACCTCCGAAGCGGAGATCGACAGCCGTGTGGTGATGGCGTGAGCCAATTCCCAGTCGAGTTGCGCCGTTGCATGCGGCATACGCTCGTCTCGCTGCACGGCCAGGGGGAGCAGCGGATGCAGGCTTCCGCGCGCCGGCCATGCATCTTCGCTCGCACCGAGGAACCAGATCGCGTCCGCGGTCAGGCCGGCGGACTCTGATGGACCCGCGATAAGAATCGGAGCATCCTGTGCCTCCGGCGAGAACAGGGTCTCGGCTAATGCGCGATCGAGCTCCGCCAGAAAGTCCTTCCACGCGATGAGACGTCCATCGAAGCCGAGTGAGCCGCATTGATCCAAGACCTGTTGCAGACGTTGTGTTGCCTGAAATTCCGCGCTCGAAAGGACGCCTGCGCCCAGCCAGCCGATTTCCTTCAACAATTTAGGCGCGACTTCAGCCCATTCCAGCGGGCTGCGCTCTCGCTGAGCCAAGCTTTGCAAATGGCGCTGCGCTGCTAGAAGGCGTTCCGTCCACGTCGCCGGCGGCGCCGGTTTTGCGTATTGCCGCAGAAACGAATGCAACGTCCACTGGGTGCGTTGCATTCCCCGACGCCGTATGTCTCTCATCCGCGCCTGCAAAGCAGCGGTTTCAGTCGGCCCAGCGACGGAGTGACCGCTGGCGATTAGCCAATCAACAAGATGTTCGTCCAGCGCGCCATCGAGCCAATGCAACAGCAGTGCGGCGCTCCGGGCGATGGCGATTCCCCCCAGCGGCACCCCCAGGGAGAATTCGAAAAGCGGCGACGAAGCCTCGCCGCAGAACTCAATAAAAGTCCGATCGATCTCACCTCGCCGGGTAGCCGCATCCTGGGTCAACACGAGCAGCCTCGCGTGCGGATTGTCCGCGAGCTGATTGCGGCACCACAATGCGCTCGCAGTCAGTTCCGACTCCTCATCCCGGCACGCGTAGAAACGAGTTGTGCCTGGATCCTGGTTTCCGCCAGCACGCTGCCATTCGCCCCACGCCCCAAACAGGTCGGATTGCAGCGGGAGCACGCGATCAAAGCCGGCGAGGAGCAACGGAGGCCGCACCCTCGCATCCTGTTTCAGCAGGGAACTCAACTCCAGCGGAACGCGGTTTTCGCTGATCGCCTCCACATCGCGGCACACATGCTCGAACAACGCCAGCCAGTCGCTGAATGCCGCGGCGTCGTTTGCCCATCCAGCACGCGCGCGTTGATCGAGAAACCGTGGCGCGTAGGAACAAAGCAGGCCGTTCGCTTCCATGGCCATTGCCCCTAGCCGATCGCGCGATTGCTCGAGGGTGGCCGCAGCATAACCTCCAGACGCAACAATCGCAATCCACAACGCTCGTTCCTGAATCGGGTTCAGGACAAGGCGGCTATCCTGGGCGCGCCGTTCCCACTCCCGCCGCGCAAAAAGCCGCCAACTCACAATTTCGGGGGCATTCCACGCCTTCAAACCCTCATTGAGTCGCGCGCGGTGGTATGCCGAGGCAATCGCACGCGCCGCACGGTCGCTGGCCGTAACCACAATGCCGCCGTCGCGCAACCATGCGTCGATTTCTAGGGCCTGATTTGTTCCCACTCCAGCGTTATACCCCCTTTCACAGCGTCCCGCTACCCGGACTGTGGATCGTCGCGGCGGTTGTACACTGAGGGGTGATCCGTCGACTCCTCAGGTGCTCAATCATGGCCGCCATCCTAATTGCGGTCCCGTTTGCGATCCCGATCCTCGGGTGCCACTCGGGCTCCTCGCCCGATGCAGCCTCCGCAGATGATTCCGCGTATAAGACCTACAAGTTGCGCGGCAAAGTCATCTCGACAAGCCCGTCAAACGCGGAGGTGACGGTGAACCATCAGGCCATCCCGGGATTCATGGAAGCCATGACCATGCCGTACAAGGTGAAGGATGCGAACGTGCTGAGCGAATTGCATCCCGGCGACGTGATCACGGCCGACCTGCTGGTCTCGCAGCGCGCAGACGGCGCCGTGGTGCTGGACCACATCGTGGTGGTGGGGCAGAGCCACCCCGATTATCGTCCTGCCGTCTCGTATCACGTACCGGCGCCCGGCGACAAAGTCCCCAATTTCAAACTGCGCAATCAGGATGGCCGCACGATCTCGCTTGATCAATTCCGCGGCAATGAATTGCTCGTCACCTTCATCTACACGCGCTGCCCCCTGCCTGACTTCTGCCCGCGCGTGACCCGCAACTTCGCCGACATCAATCGCCGGCTTGCCTCCGATCCGGCTCTCTCCAGTAAGACGCACTTGCTCTGCGTGAGCTTCGACCCGGAAAACGACACTCCCGCGCGATTACGTGCCTACGGCGCAACCTATATTGGCAGCGATGCCAGGAACGCCTTTGCGCGGTGGGATTTCGCGGTGCCCGACAAGCAGACTCTCGACAAGCTGGCGCAGTGGTTCGACGTTGGCATGACCCATGCGGCGGATTCCACCATCACGCACACACTCTCAACTACGTTGATTGGCGCGGACGGCAAGGTGATCCGCTTCTATCCCGGTAACGGCTGGACCGTCGACCAGCTGCTTTCGGATGTAAAGCAGTCCGCACCGAGAGCCTGAAGATCCAACACGCGGTGAACCTTCACGAAAATAGCATTTGCTGAACGATCTCAAAGAAGCGCGGAGCGACAACGATGAGCAACGGACTGCAGATTCGCAAGGACGCGGAATTTGATTTTCTCTCTCTCGGAGCCCTGGTTCATCGCCTTGATCCCGGAATCATTCCCTTCCGCAAAGCCACGGAATGCCATATTCACGTCAGCGGCGGAGAGTTCAACGTAGCCGCCAACCTCGCCGACTGCTTCGGCATGAAAACAGCGATCGCGAGCGCCATGTCGGACTATCCCATCGGCGACTTGATTGCCGAACGCGTGCGCGCCATGGGCGTCAAGCCCATCTACAAGCACTTCAAGCACAACGGCGTGAACGGCCCCAACATGGCCACCGTGTACAGCGATCGCGGCTTCGGCGTGCGCGGCCCGGTTGTTTTTTATAACCGCTCCAACGAAGCGGCCGCGCAGCTCAAGCCTGGCGACTTCGATTGGAAAGCTATCTTCTCCGGCGGCGTGCGCTGGGTTCATTCCGGCGGAATCTTCGCGGCCCTCTCGCCCACCACCGCCGAACTGGCCGCGGAAATGATGAAAGCTGCCAAGGAAGCCGGCGCGATCACCTCCTTCGATCTCAACTTCCGCGAGAAGTTGTGGAAGATCCACGGCGGGGAAGAGAAGGCCGTTGAAACCATCCACCGCATCGTGGAAAACGTCGATGTGCTGGTCGGCAACGAAGAGGACCTGCAGAAAGGCCTCGGCATTCCCGGGCCCGGAGGTCGCTGCCAAGTCCAAGCTCGATCCCAGCGCTTTCTTCGGCATGATGGACAAAGTCACGAAGAAGCTGCCGCACGTAAAGGTGGTCGCAACCACGCTGCGCGAAGTCCACTCGACCAACCGCCACAGTTGGAGCGCCGTGGCCTGGATCGACGGCAAAACCTACTCCGCCCCCACCGCCGAGCTTGACGTGTACGACCGCGTTGGCGGCGGCGATGGCTTTGCCGCGGGTTTCATCTACGGCATGTTGAAGGGGGAAGCGCCCGAGCAGGCAGTCAAATTGGGCTGGGCGCATGGCGCGCTGCTCACCACCTTCCCCGGTGACACCACGATGGCCACGTTGGACCAGGTGCTGGCCTTCGCCAAAGGCGGTTCGGCGCGTATTCAGCGCTAGCCAATCGGCTAGGCCCAGAACCACCCGGAACCTGAATCGCCGCGCACCGCCCGCTCATCTCAACTGGTATCCTTACCGAGGAATTCACGGAGAGGTGCGCATGGCGAAGGTGACGATTATATTTGCGGTTCTGTTGATCGCTCTGGGGCTGGGAAGTTACTTCGGCACCGGCAGCCAACACCCCACTGCGCTCATTCCCACCTGGTTCGGTCTCGCCCTGGGCGTGGGTGGTTTTCTGGCCATGAGCCCTGACGCGAACCGCCGCAAGCTCTACATGCACATCAACGTGACCATCGGCCTGCTGGGATTTCTCGGCGCTGCCGGCCGCGCTCTCACCAGCTACGGACATGCTCGCTCTGAAGGGATTGACCCCGACAAAATCGCCCTGGGCGCGCAGGCCGCGATGGCCGGATTGCTCCTTATTTACGTGTTGATGTGCGTGCGCTCCTTCATTGAAGCGCGTCGCGCCAGGATGGTCTAGCGAATGGGCACCATGCGCGGTGGCGGAATGGGAATGGGCGCGCGCGCCGAGCGCACGCCCCATGGACGCAGCGCGCGCGCCGGCCAGCCCGATCCCCCCAAAAAGAAACCAGATCTGAAAAAGCTGTGGCCCCAAATCAAGTCGCTTGTGCTTCCCCGCAAAGGGCTGCTGGTCGCTGGTCTCTTGCTCATGCTCATCAATCGCGTGGCGGGCCTGGTGTTGCCCTACACCAGCAAGCCCCTTATCGACAAGGTCCTGAACCCATCGCACTCGCACCCCGAACTGCTTGGTCCCTTTATCGCGATTGTGTTCTCCGCGATGCTCGTTCAGGCCCTCACCTCCTTTTCACTCACCCAACTGCTATCCAAGGCCGGGCAGCGTCTCATCGCGGAAATGCGCCGCCAGGTGCAGCGTCACGTCGGCCTGTTGTCGGTCGCGTACTACGACGAGAACCGGACGGGAACGCTCGTGGCCCGCATCATGACCGACGTCGAAGGCGTACGCAACCTCGTGGGCACGGGCCTGGTTGAGTTTCTCGGCGGCATGGTGACTGCGGTGCTGGCCTTCGTCTACCTGCTCCACCGCAGCGTCACCGTTACCCTCTCCGTCTTCGCCGTCGTCGGCGTCTTCGTCTTCGGTCTCCAGTACGCCTTCAAGATGATTCGCCCCATCTTCCGCGAGCGCGGCAAGATCAATGCTGAAGTTACCGGCCGCCTGACTGAATCGCTGGGCGGAGTGCGCGTCATCAAGGGTTACCACGCCGAAGATCGCGAGGCCACGGTCTTTGCCGGCGGCGTGGAGCGCCTGCTGCAGAACGTGATGAAGTCGCTCACCATGACCAGCGTGCTCTCCTCCGCGTCCACCACGGTACTCGGGCTGGTTTCCGGCATCGTGATGTGGCTCGGCGGGCACGCCGTGCTGCACGGCACATGGACCACCGGCGACTACTTCAGCTACAACATGTTTCTCGCCTTCATGATCGCGCCGGTCTTCCAGATCGTGAACATCGGAACGCAACTGACGGAAGCCTTCGCCGGCCTCGACCGCACCAACGAGATCATGTCCGAGATCGAGGAGAACCAGGTCCCCGGCCGTGCCCTCAAGATGCCGCCCATCGAGGGCCGCGTCCGCTTTGAAGACGTTGAGTTCGCCTACGAACCGACCAAGCCCGTCCTGCACGGCATCAGCTTCAGTGCCGAACCGGGCAGCGTAACCGCGCTGGTGGGCTCTTCCGGCTCGGGTAAGTCCACCATCATCAGCCTGCTCTGCGCCTTCCACACGCCGTCAACAGCGGCCGCGTCGTGGTCGACGACGTCGACCTCGCGCAAGTCGATCTCAACACCTTTCGATCGCAGCTTGGAGTCGTCCTCCAGGATTCGTTCCTCTTCGATGGCAGCATCCGCGAAAACATCCTGTTCTCGCGCCCTGACGCCACGGAGGAGCAGTTTCTTTTCGCCTGCCGCACCGCGCGCGTCGACGAATTCGCCGAGCGCTTTCCCGACCAGTACGACACCATCGTCGGCGAGCGCGGCGTCAAGCTCTCCGGTGGCCAGCGCCAGCGCCTCTCCATCGCCCGCGCCCTGCTTGCCGAGCCCCGCATCCTCATCCTCGACGAGGCCACCAGTTCGCTCGACTCCGAATCCGAGGCGATGATCCAGGCCGGACTTGCCCAGCTGATGGCCGGGCCGCACAACCTTCGTCATCGCTCACCGCCTCTCTACCATCCGCCGCGCCGACCAGATCCTGGTCGTGGAGCAGGGAAGAGTCGTGGAGCGCGGCAACCATGCCGAGTTGTTTGCCCTGGGCGGCCGTTATTACGACCTTTATACCCGCCAGCACGGCCTCGAAGCCAACTTCTTTCTCGCCCCCGGCGAGGGAGACGTGGTTCCCGCATAAGCCCCGGATTTTCCGCAGGATCTCCGCAACCCCTCGAATCTTTCTCAACCATGCGTCCGCCACCCCCTCGATGGAGTCATATCCTGTGAGGACATTCCACGGCGAGCCAAGGATTCCAAAAAGCATATCTATGGAAAAAATCGGAAGAACCATACGGAATCCGTATGAGTTTTGTCACATAGTGAACGTTTGACACGCTGGGATCGATCTGAAAAACTGGAATTGCCCAATTAGCGAAACGGAGGACCACGATGCGAGACGCAGCCCCTCACGGAACCTATAAAGTCCAGGCTCTGGACCGCGCCTTCGCTGTCCTCGACCTCCTTGGCGAAAGCGATACTCCGCTAGGGCTCGCCCAGGTGGCTTCCGCTCTCCAACTCCACAAAAGCACCGCGCACCGGTTCCTGATGGTTCTGGAGCGTCATCACATGGTTGAGCGCACCGTAAGTGGCAAGTTCCGCCTGGGGTTGCGCCTGTTTGACTTCGGAAATCGGGCCATCGAGCAGTACGATCTCCGCGAACGCGCTCAGCCTCATCTTCGCCGCCTGGTAGCGGAAACCGAAGAAACGGCTCACCTTTGCATTTTGGAGCAGGCCCGGGTCATTTACATCGACAAGATCGAACCCGCGCGGTCGGTGCGCATGATCACTCGCATCGGCGCCAGCAATCCCGTGCACTGTACTTCAGTGGGCAAGGCGATGCTCGCTTTTCTTCCTGAGGAGCGCGCCGCCGACGTGATTCGCCGCACCCGCTTCGAGCGCTTCACCACGCGCACCATTGCAACGGCAGACGCATTGCGCGCGGAGATCGAGAAAACCCGCCGCCGCGGTTACGCAGTCGACGACGAAGAATTGGAAGAGGGTCTGCGCTGCATCGCGGTGCCGGTTCTCGATGCCCAGCGACAGCCGGTCGCGGCCGTCAGTATCTCCGGGCCGTCGTTCCGGGTCACCGCTCAAAAGCTGCCCTCGATCGCCAACCACCTGCTGCAGTGCGTACGCGGCATCTCTACCGATATGGGCTTTGTCTCCGCCGGCCGCAATACCCGCGCGGCGTGGAGCGCCTGACAACTCCCCATAACAAAAAAAATGGCGAGACCCTCCGTGGCTCTCGAAGGTCTCGCCTGAGGAGTAACCTCGTGGCAAATGCGTTTCGCTTCGGCCGGTAAAGCCTAGTGAATCCGCACGTCGCCCGAGCCTGTCTGGATGCGTACCGTGGGTCCGCCTCCATTAATCTTGCCCGTAATGTGGTGGTGGTCGAACGATCCCTGCACCGTCATCTCGTGATCCGAGTGAACGGTTCCCGATCCAGTCGACGCATCGAGCGTCAAACCCGCGTTACCCGGCCAGAACTCGATGTTGCCCGACCCCGTCTCCAGCTTCCACTCGCCTGACGGATCGCCGCTGATCTTGATGTCGCCGGAACCCGTGCCGGCTCGCAGGCTGCCATGCAGATCGCGGAGTTCGATGTTTCCCGAACCGGTCTGCGCCTTCACATCCCCCGGTCCACTCTGTTCGGCGTAGATATTGCCCGAACCGGTGTTGACGCTGAACGCGCCCTTCAAACCCGTAGCGTGAATATTGCCCGAGCCCGTGCCCAGCTTGGCATTCTCGCCCACACCATCGTCGGTCACATCGCCGGAACCCGAGTTGGCGTCGAGGAACGCGTCTTCCGGAGCCTGGATCTCATAGTCAATGCTGATATTGTGCAGATTCTCGTGGTTCTTGCCGATGCGGATGATGTTCCCCGTCTGTTCAATGGGAGGATTCGCCGCGATTTCGCGCACCTTCTCCTCACTTCCTCCGCTCATCCAGTTCCCGGACTTCACCCTTCCAAAGATGTGCACCTGGTTTCCTGAGCCGTGGGTGAGGTGAATATTGCCGGAGCCTGTGGAAACGGAAAGCTCGACGCGTCCGTTTACCTGGAGGTTGCGTTCAAACGTGGCTTCGGATGCCAGCGCCGGCAGCGCTGCCAGCGAAAGTGCCGCTGCTACTGCAATTGCGTATTTCATCGCATTCCCTCGCAAAACAGTGATCAATGAACGGTGATCAATGGTCCGGGGTTAGACCCTGATCACCGGCGACGTTCCTCAGTTGCCGTCGCTCTGTAATGTCAAATAGGTGCCGAAGTCATCCGCTCGTTTCAGAAGCATTCCAGCGGCCAATCAACGTCTTGCCGTCATCTGCTGAGTTTGCAATGCCTTGCGAGACAATCCTCGCACCCTGCCGTACTGTCTAGCTGTTCGTTTCCGAACACTTCTGTCCAACCTTGTACGCCTGGCCATCGCCTCGAACAACCGATCACTGATCACTGACCACTGATCACTGTTTACTGTTGCAACACCACCTGATCGCCTTCCTTCAAGCCCGCTCAGCACTTCGGTGACCGACCCGTTCGACAGCCCGACCTTTACCGGTATCTTCTTCTTGCCTTCCTTGGTCGCCCTTGACAGGAATCTCGACCGAGGCGTTTTTTTGCCCGTCGTACGTCACCGCGTTCTCGGGAACCGTCAGCACGCCTTTGTGTTCATCCAGCAGAATTTCCGCGTTGGCCGTCATGTTGGCCTTCAGCTCGCCGCCGGGGTTGTCGATGGAAACGCGCACCTCGAAGGTGGTCACGTTGTCCTTTTCCACGCCCAGGGGAGCAATCTTGGTCACCTTCCCGTTGAACACGCGATCCCGGAAGCTCTCCACCTTGATGCGCGCCGGCTGGTTCATGTACACGTGGGCGATATCGGCCTCATCCACCTTGCCCTGCACGTAAACCTGCGTCGTGTCGCCTTCGGTCATCACCAGGGTGGCCGTCGATCCCAGCACCAGGATGGAGCTCACCGCGGCGCCAACCTCCACATCCCGCGACAGGATCACGCCATCCATCGGCGCCACAATCGTCGTGTAGCTCAGCTGTTCTTCCAGCTGCTTCAGGCTCGCCTGCGTCTGCGTCACCTGCGCCTTCGCCTGCCTCAATTTCGCGATATCCACGCCAATCTGCGCCTTGGCGCCGTCGCGCTTGTTCAAGGCGGCCAGGTAATCCTTGTTGGCGTTATCCAGCGCCTGCTGGCTCACCACGCCTTCCTTCGCCATCAGCTGGTTGCGGTCCAGCGTCTGCTTGTACATCGGCAGGTCGGGCGCTTCCGCGTTCACCTTGTCCTGCTCGATATTGGCTTCAAATGTGCCCACATTGGCTTCGGCAGCCGCCATCTGCGCCCGTTGCGCCTCTACTTCCGCCTGTATCTCCTGCTGATCGAGCTGCGCAAGCGGCTGCCCCTTGCGGACATGGTTGTTGATGTCCACATAGAGCTTTTCCACAATGCCGGAGGCCTTCGACTTCACCTCAACCTTGGTGATCGGCTGAATCTTCCCGGTCGCCACCACCGACCGCGCCACATCCCCCTTGGTTACCTTCGCAATCCGGTTCGGATCAATCGATCCCCCTGAAACCATGCGCGCCAGCGCCGCCCCGCCCGCTCCCACAATCACCACCACAATGATCGTCAGCCAGATCCAGAATCTCTTTTTCCTTCGCGCCGCCACCGCTACCTCCCGCGGCTCCAGCCGCAACCCTCAAGATTTTTCAGAGATTGCCCGTAATTAAGACGAGCCATCGAACGTTCAGTTAACTCATGGAGCGCAATTCAGAGCCAAATTCACTGTCCAATTGCCGCTGCCCTTCCTTACGCATCCCGCCTCGCTTCGGTTCCATCCCCGAGAAGTCACACGGCCAGAGTGCTATGCTCACAGCGAGATGCAAGGCCTTCTGCTGCTTCAATGTGTCGCCGTCGCCATATTGATCCTGGCCAATGGCTTTTTCGTGGCGGCAGAGTTCGCTCTCGTCTCTGTGCGGGAAACGCGCATCGACCAGCTCCTCGCCGCGCATGTTCCCGGCGCCCGCGCCGTTCGCCTGCTGCAGCGCCACCTCGACGACTTCCTGCCCGCCGTCCAGCTTGGCGTCACCCTGTGCTCACTCGCATTGGGTTGGATCGGCGAACCCCTCGCCGCCGAAGGATTTCTGACCGTACTGAACTGGCTGCCCGACCCTCCCGCCCACTCAGCCCTCTACGCCCACATTCTGGCGTTGGTCGCGGTCGCCCTTGGCTTTTGCCTCATCACTTACCTGCATGTGGTCGCCGGCGAACTCGTCCCCAAGTCGCTTGCCTTGCGCCGCGCTGAAGCCCTGGCCGTCGCCGTTGCGCCCCCCATGCTGCTCTTTATGGCCCTGGCGCGGCCGGCGGTTCGCCTCCTCAGCCGTTCTGCCTCGCTCATTCTGCGCGGGTTCGATATCCCCGTTACAGAGCGAGCCTCCGTCCACTCGCCCGAGGAACTCAAGCTTCTCGCCACCGCGGCCCGCCGCACCGGCCTCCTGCCGCGCTACCAGGAAACCCTGATCCACCGCGCCCTCGAACTCAACGACGTGCCCGTGCGCGAGATCATGACCCCGCGCCAGAAGATCGCCTCGCTTCCCTCCAACATGCTCGTGGAGGAGGCCAGCGCCAAGGTGATCGATCTTCTGCATTCGCGCGTTCCCGTCTACGATGAGACCCGAGGACCTGAACACATTGTTGGCGTGGTCTATTCGAAAGACCTCGCCCGGCTCATCTTCTTTCGCCCGGCGGCCCCGCGGTCCTCGATCGGCCCCGCGGCAACGCCCCGCCCTCCCGACGCACCGCCTGGAACCGGCATCTCTGCCACACCAGGAACGTCGACACCCGCAGCCCGCCCCGCTGCGACCGGCCTTTCCGCAACCCCCTTTGCCGAACTGCGCTTGAGCCAGGTCATGCGCGATGTGCTGGTCGTCCCTGAAACCAAGACCGTCCTCGACCTGATCCGCGAATTTCAAAAACGCCGTCGCCAGATGGCCATCGTCGTAGACGAGTACGGTTCCACGGTCGGCCTCGTCACCGCGGAAGATGCCATCGAGCAGCTCACCGGCGAACTGGAAGACGAGTTCGACGATCCGGCGCGTCCCCTCATCACTAACGCCCGCGGTGTCCTCACGCTCGACGGCGGCGTGAACCTGCGCGACCTCGAAACCCAGGTGCAGTGGAATCTTCCCCGCGACGGGGGCGTGGAGACGCTGGCCGGCTTCCTCCTCACGCGCCTCGGGCACATTCCGCGCCCCGGCGAGTTCGTGGACTACGACGACCGCCGCCTTACGGTGATGGCGATGGAGGGAAGGCGCATCAGCAAGGTCCGTGTTGAACCCATCGAAGCCCGCGCCACCTCGAAAACGGCCATGCCCCTCCTAGCTCCGCGAGGACGGGAGAACACGAACCCAACCCAGCGAACGTGCCAGCGCCAACGCCGGTGGCTGCTCCCTGATACACGATCCCGCCACGTTGCAAGGTTTTTCTACTCGTATCGCAGCGCTTCCGCGGGATCCACACGCATGGCGCGTTTGGCGGGGATATAGCAGGCCAGCATGGCCACCGTCGTAACTCCCACGGCTACCCCGATCAACGTCGCCGGATCGTTCGCGCTAATCCCGTACAGCAAGGGAGCGAGTAGCCGTGCCGCCCAAAGCGCCGCGACCAGGCCGATCGACAGGCCAATCAACGTTACCTTCAGTCCCTGCCTCATCACCAGCCGCAGCACATCGGTCTGTCGCGCACCCAAGGCCATGCGCACCCCGATTTCGTGCGTCCGCTGTGACACAACGTAGGCGATCACGCCGAACAGACCAATCGTCGTCAGCACCACGGCCAGAATGCCCGCGGCCCCGAGTAGAAGACCCGTTGTGCGCGCCGGGAAAAGCGGCAACGCCATATACTCCTCGATGGTTTGCAATTCTGTCGCTGCCATCATGGGATCTACCACCTGCACCTGCCGCCGCACTGCTTCAAGCGTGGACCGATCGTCGCCCGTTGTGCGGATCACCAGCGTCCGGGCCGGAGGTAAAGTCCCACGGTAGACCACAGCTATCGGCCCTTCGCCAAGCGTGCGATACTTTCCCGGCTTGACCATGCCAATCACCTCACTGGTTGCCTTCGCATCGCCCAGTGCGATCCGTTTGCCGATGGGATCCTGACCGGGCCAGAGCTGTCGTGCCAGCACCTCATTCACAATCACAACGCCCGGCTCGGCGTTATCCGATTCCTTCTGGGTAAAATCCCGTCCACGCAGCAGCGTGATCCCCATCGTGGAGAAATATCCCGGATCAACGCGAAACACGTCGGTCCTGCCACGATCCGGATCTTTGCCAATCTCCGTTCCAACCGAAGTCACCTCATCCGAAGTCCCCAGCGGCAGATAAGCCGCATAACTTGCCGCGCTGACGCCGGGTAGCGCAAGAACATGGTCCATCAGCCGCCGGTAGAAGTCTGAAACCCTCTCGGGCGAATAGCCAAGACTTCCAGGGTCGAGCGCCGCCAGGGCGATATGCTGTGTATCGAATCCTGGGTCAATGGAGTTGGCATGCATCAGGCTGCGCACACACAGCGCGGCCCCGGCCAGCAGCACCACGCAGGTGGCGATTTCGCCCGTCAACAGCAAGCTGCGCAGGCGCGACTTGCGCAAGCCCGCGCTCCTGGTTTCTTCCTTCAGCACCGGGGCCGCGTCCACTGCCGCGCTGCGCAGGGCCGGAGCAAGTCCAAAGAGAATACCGGTTGCGCACGAAACCAGCAGCGTAAACAGCAGCACCCGCCAGTCGAGAGGAACATCGAGCGTAATGGGCAGGCTCGCTGGTTTGAGTTGGAGGAGCAATCGCACCATCCACCAGGCAAGCGCGACACCGCCGGCACCGGCCGCCGACGAAAGCAGAAGGCTCTCGATCAGCATCTGCCGCACCAGCCTGGCGCGCCCCGCTCCCAGCGCGGAGCGGATTGCCATCTCGCGTGTGCGGCCCGTCGCCCGCGCCAGCAACAGGCTGGCCGCATTCGTGCAGGCGATCAGAAGCACCAGTACAAAGACGGCGAGAAGAAGTCCCGTAAACGCGGTCACATACCCGCGATAAGGTCCGGGTACCAGGGTCGCGGGATACACAATCGCGTCGAGGTTTTTATTGGAGTCGGGATAATTCAGCTCGAGTTGGTGGGCGAGGACGTGCAATTCAGCCTGCGCCTTTGCCCGGTCGGTTCCCGGCCTCATTCGTGCGGCAACGATCAGCCAGTTGCCGTTCCTGTTCGCAATTCTGTCCTTGTCGTGCGTAAACTGCTCCTGCGTTGCGAGGGGAGCCCAGAAGTCCGGCGCCGTGGCCACCAGCAGCCCGGTAAATCCCGCCGGCGCTACGCCGACGACAGTGAAAGCCGCGCCGTTCAACATCATTGTGCGTCCCACGACCCCTGGATCGGACCCCAGCTGCCTCTGCCAGAACGAATAGCTGAGCATCACGACAGGCCGTGGATTGGCCAGTTGGTCATCGCCCGGAGAAATGCCGCGGCCCAACGCGGCATTTACGCCCAGCAGAGGGAAGTAGTTTCCAGACACCAGCTGGCCTTGCACCACCTGGCCTTCGCCGGAGCGATTCCAGATAGTCGGGTGGCCGTCCCCATCGAACGCCAGTACGCCCTCGAGCGACCGGCTATGGTCGGCGAAGTAAGCGTAGTCGGGGTAAGTAAAGGGGAGATAGCTCTGCAAGCCGGTCGCGATGCGATTGTGCAGCCAAACCTCGAGCAAGCCATCCATGGAGAGAACGCCGGCGGGCGGGCGCAGCAAAAGCGCGTTGACAAACGTGAACACGGCTGTGTTCATGCCGATGCCCAGAACCAGCGCCAGTACCACTGCGGCCGTGGACCCGGGTTTCTTCATCATCATGCGCAGGCCGAAACGAATGTCTGCCCACCACTCCGCCGGCGACAGAAAGCTGCGTTGCGCGCGCTGCCGTTCCTTCAGCAGAGTGACGTTTCCAAACTGCCGGCGCGCTGTCGCCTCGGCGTCGTCGCGCGACATTCCCTGGCGAAGATAACGCTCCGTAAGCAGGTGCAGGTGAGACTGAATCTCGGAATCGAATTCGTGATCCTGCCGCCCCCCGGTGAAAAACCCCTTGGCCCGTGCTGCCCACACTCGAAGGAATTTCATGGCCTCAACTCTCCCTCTCCAGCCGCAGCACGCGTCCGATCACACCCGCGAAGCGTTCCCAGTTCTCGGTCTCGAGGTCGAGCTGCTTTTTGCCCTGCCGCGTGATCGAGTAGAACCGCGCCTTGCGATTGTTCTCTGAAATGCCCCACTCTGAGGCGATCCAACCCTGCTGTTGAAGGCGAAGAAGAGAGGTATACACCGTGCCTTCATTCAGATCGAGCACGCCCTCGCTCAACTGCTCAATGCGCCGGGCGATGCCGAACCCGTGCAAAGGCCCCATGGCGTGCAGGGTCTTCAGGACCATCAGATCCAGTGTTCCCTGCAGCACTTCGGATTTCTTTTCGACCACAACGGCTCTCCTTTGGACATTGCAGAGAAGCTACCACAATCTCATATGGAATGTCCAAAGGAGAATTCCGGGCAATTGGCTTGCCGCCTAACTGCGATAGCCATGTCATGGCCTCGTGCAGGCGCACCTTTCGTCACAGAGGATCGAGATTACTGCGCTCCAGCGGGCTGTGACGCGTGTCGGTTGTAGATAAAGTCATACTCGACGTGCCACGTCTTGCCGCCATCCGTTGAACCCTGGCTGAATTGTCGAACCCGGTCTGGAGACAGATTGAAGAATTGAAGATGGCGACGGAGTTTGTCGCCGTTCGGCTGGGGAACATCGTCGGTCCAGTAATCCATTACGCCATCCTTCAGGTTGCCATAAAAGAAGATGACGCCGGACGAATTGTCCACCCAGTACTGCTCCCATCGTTGGAGGTTCACGTTATATGTGTTGTAGCTTTTGCCAAAGTAGCCGCTCGCGGCAGAGGTCCAGTTCTCCCAAATAACGCACCCGCCCATTTCCTTTGAAATATGGCTTGTACCCTGCAAAGGTCCACCCGAAGCTGGCGTTACATCCCAATCCCCAAGCCAAAAATCGAACTGGCGAAATTGAGCATCGTCGCAAGGCGTCGCGTTGTGCCTCACTTGTTTCAGCAAGGCGAGGAAACGCGGCTCCTGCCGAAGCGAATTCCACTCCGCATCCTGTTCGAGACGGCTGGTCTGCTGAAATCCCCCGTCCGCCGAGGCTTTCAGAGTTTCGAATGCGTGGGCCGCATCGCCACTGGCCGCATACGTACTCGCAATTTCGTAATCTGCGACAAATCCGGGAAGTCCCTTGTTCGCCCCCAGCACTTTGGCCCGCTTGAATGAGTCAAGCGCCAGTTGATAGTGCTGGTTGGCGCGCGCCGATACTCCCAGGCGAAAGTAAAAGCGGCCATTCTCCGGATTTTGCTTAATGAGCGCGGAGTAACTCGCTTCGGCCTCCGTCCAGTGGTGCGCAGTGTAGACTGCGTCCGCGGCTAACTCGTCCGAACCCGCAGGAGGGGGCGACTGACCGACTAATGCAACGGGCAGAAAGACCGCAACGAACGCAGCGCTTGGAAAAATCGACATGTCCGGTAATCTCCCCGTTTGGCGCGGGATTTGGTTTCGAGAGATTATCACGGTGGTCACGCCGGATTAGGGTGCCGACGTCCGGAAATGTGATCAAGCAACATTCCCTCGTGACGAAAGGCCGTCCTGGCCTGCGGTAGAATCGCCGCAACCGCTAGGCCGCCGAGGACTCCGAATCCACTGTGGCAGCGTCGTGCAACTCCGCAAGGATTCGTTCCACGGCTTGATCTGCACCGTACTTGCATGCCTCCGACAGCTCCATCGAGATTGACTGCTGCGGGTCGATGGTCACTGTGAACAGCGTCACATCGCGCTGGCCGCCCTGCATATAAAATGCGTCCAGTAGATCCTTGACGCCGATGTCGTGTGCCGTCAGCGTGGGCGGATAATCGCGTGAGAACCGCGGTTTTGTGCGCGTCACGGTGCCCACCGGCTTGCCGTCGTCCGTCGCGTCGACAAGGATGATGCGGCCGGCATTCTGCAGGGGCTCCAGCAGAATGAAGCCGCCGGTTCCGCCGTCGAGGCATTCGACGCCGGCGGGGAGAGGATGCTGCACCAGGGCCCGGACAACGTGGACGCCGACACCTTCGTCGCCCATGATGACGTTGCCCAGCCCGAGCACCAGCGTTTTGTTTGCCGTTGGATTCAAAGCGGGTACCCCCACCCCCTATGTAGTGCGTCTTCTGTTCGCCTTTTTCAGAGTTTCCGGGAGAGAAGACCCAGCCCCCTCCCCCTTACTTCGCCTCGTCTTCGCCCTTTTCGCGCTCGAACTTCCATCCGCCGACGATCGACGAGATCGTTCCGCGGCCTTCAATGTAGTCGTGGTAAAAGCTCAGATACACATGAACGATGATGAAGCCCACGAAGAACCACAGAAATAGATGGTGCCAGTAACGCACGCCCATCTCGCCGCCCATCAGCGGAACGATCCAGGTAAACATGCGCGGTATCCAGGAGTTGCTCATGCTGGAGTAGAGCGCGAACCCGGTGATGGACTGCGCGCAGAAGGCCAGGAACGTGAGGAAGTAGATGAACGCCGCCAGCGAGTTGTGTCCCGTTGAGATGGCGCCATGCAGCTTGGTCTGCAGCACGTCGGTCTTGATCACGTCCACAATCTCTTCCCGCTGCCACTTCTTCAGCGGGAAGAAGTTGTTCCACTTAGCGTACTTGTTCCCGACAAAACCCCAGTACAGACGCGCCAGGAAGTTGAACACGTAAACGTAAGCGCAGGCGAAGTGAATGAAGCGAATCCACCCGAACCAATACTGCTGATACGCTTCCACCGCCGAGAACGCGCGAATCGGCGCGCCGATCAGGTAGCCGGTGATGCACAGCGCCACCAACGCCACCGCATTGATCCAGTGATAGAACCGTACCGGCAGTTCCCAAACGTAAACCCGTCGATACTCCACAGGATGAGCGGGAGGAACTACCGCAATGCCGGTTTTGCCTTTGACTCGAACTGTCGTTGTGCTCATACGTCTCACTCGAAAGATACCTGGTGAAGGTGCCGTCCCTGCGGATCGTACAGATGCACGGCGCAGGCCAGGCACGGGTCAAAGGAGTGGATGGTGCGCAGGATCTCCACCGGCTGCTCGATGTTCGCCACCGGCGTGCCGATCAGCGCTTCTTCAAATGAGGATCGCTGCCCCTGTGCATCGCGCGGCGAGCCGTTCCACGTGGTCGGCACCACCAGCTGGTAGTTGTCGATCTTGCCGTTCTTGATCTTGATCCAGTGCGCCAGCGCGCCCCGCGGCGCTTCCACCAGGCCCACGCCTTCGCAGTCCGCCGGCCAGGTCTTCGGATCCCATTTCTCGTTATTGAAAGTCGACACTTCCCGCGTCTTGACCCGGTCCATCAGCTGCCCGAAGAAGTCCTTCAGCCAGACCATCGCCAGTGCGGCATCCACGCCGCGCGCCGCTGTCCGTCCCAGCGTCGAGAACAGCGCATCCACCGGCACATTCAGCTTGCCCAGCACCATGCCGACGAGCTCTTTCACATCGGTGTGCCCGGCGCCGTAGGAGACCAGCAGGCGCGCGAGCGGTCCCACTTCCATGGGGTTCTCTTTCCAGCGCGGCGTCTTCAGGAACGAGTACTTCTCGTAGCCCTCCAGCGTCTCGAACGGAGGCTGCGGTCCGCTGTACTCGATCTTTGTCTCGCCCGCCCAGGGATGAATACCGGCCGCGTTGCCGCCCTCGTACGCGTACCACGAGTGCGCGATGTACTCCTTGATCTCCTGCGCATCGCGTGCGTTCACCGGATGCACCGTGGACAGATCGCGACCCAGCACCGCGCCGCGCGCATACTTGAACGAGTCCGTCTGCCCGTACCCCTTGGTGGGGAACTCGCCGTAGCAAAGATAGTTCTTCAGTCCGCCGCCATACTTCGACCAGTCTTTGTAGAACGAGGCGACGGCCAGCAAATCCGGGATGTAGACCTGGTTCACAAATTCATCGGCCTGCGCAATCAGGCGCGATACAAGGTTCAGCCGCTCGGAGTTGATGGCCGCCACCTCATCTGCATCGATGGAGCAGGGAACTCCGCCGACGAGATAGTTGGGGTGCGGGTTCTTGCCGCCGAAGACCGCGTGGATCTTCACGATTTCCTTCTGCCACTCGAGCGCGTCAAGATAGTGCGCCACGGCGAGCAGGTTCGCTTCCGGCGGAAGCTTGTAAGCCGGGTGGCCCCAGTATCCATTCGCGAAAATCCCCAGCCCGCTCGCCGCAAACGCCTTGATCTTGTTCTGCACATCGGTAAAATGCGCGGGGGTGTTTTTGTCGTACGTCGAGAACGACTGCGCAAGTTCCGCGGTCTTTTTCGGATCGGCCTTGAGCGCGTTCACAATGTCGACCCAGTCGAGCGCGTGCAGGTGATAAAAGTGGATCACGTGATCCTGCACGTACTGCGTGGTGAGCATGATGTTGCGCACCAGTTCCGCAGTGGGCGGCACCGCGATGCCCAGCGCGTCTTCGACGGCGCGCACCGAGGCCAGCGCATGGACGGTGGTGCATACGCCGCAGACGCGTTCGGTAATCGCCCACGCGTCGCGCGGATCGCGGCCAATCAGGATCTTCTCCAGACCCCTTATCATGGTGCCGGCGCTGTAGGCGTCCGTGATGACGCCATTCTCCACCACCGCTTCAATGCGCAGGTGGCCTTCAATGCGAGTTACGGGATCAACGACAATCCGTGCCATGGGTCCTCACGATTCCTTCTGCTCTTCGGCGTGAACTTCAGCAATTACGCTTGTGCTTGCGAATGTTGGTGACAACGGCGTGCGCCGCCACACCGGCCAGGGTCGTCAGACCCACCGCCGTTCCGACTGGTGTCGGCGGTGCTCTCAATGCCGAAGCCCGGGAACGAGTTCAGGTGCTGGTAGAACGGACCGTTATCCCAGAAGCCCTCTTCACTGCAGCCGATGCACGGGTGTCCCGACTGGATCGGGTAGCTCGTGCCTTCGTTCCACTTCACCACCGAGCAGGCGTTGTAGGTAACCGGGCCTTTGCAGCCCAGCTTGTAAAGGCAATAGCCCTTGCGCGCGTTCTCGTCGTCAAACGATTCCACAAACAAACCGGCATCGTAATTCGGCCGGCGGTAGCAGGTATCGTGCACGCGCCGCCCGTAGAACTCCTTGGGCCGGCCCAGCGAATCGAGCGCGGGAATCTGTCCCAGCACCAGCAGGTGAGTCACCACGCCCATCATCACGTCGGCAATCGGCGGGCAGCCGGGCACGTTGATCACCGGCTTGTTCACCAGCTTGTGTATTGGGCGTGGCTCCAGTCGGATTCGGCTTGGCGGCCTGCACGCAGCCGTTCGATGCGCAACTTCCCCATGCCACCACGGCCGCTGCGTCCTTCGACACTTCCTGCAGAATGGACTGCGCCGTCTTGCCGCCGATCATGCAATACACGCCGTGATTCTCGGTGGGCACTGCGCCCTCAACCAGCACAATGTACTTGCCCTTGTTGTTGGCAATCGTGTCCTTCAGGCTCTTTTCCGCCTGAAAGCCCGATGCCGCCATCAGTGTCTCCGAGTAGTTGAGCGATGAGCACATCGAGCAGCACGTCGCTCACAATCGGGTGCGACGCGCGAATGAACGACTCGCTGCAGCAGGTGCACTCCTGGAAATGCATCCACACCACGGCCGGTTTTTCCTTCTTTTCGAAAGCCGACACCACCTGCGCCACGCCGGAGCGCTCAATTCCGGCGATGGCTGCTGCCGCGCCGCAGAACTGAAGGAACTGCCGTCGGTCGTAGCCCTTCTGCTGCATCGATTCCCAAATGGTTTTGCCCATGCTTTCCTCACTTGCCTGCCCGGCGAAACTTGAATCCGCCGTCGACTCTTCTGCAGGGTAGGATTTTGTCGATTGTCGAAACAGACGTTAGCGATTTCGAAAGACGATGGGCTGTGAGCGACATCACAGGGCTTTGTTCGGCGCTCGGGAATTCAAAGGACGCTGATTATGATCTGCGTCACCACGAACGCGAGGAAAGGTAGCTTCAGCCGTGATTCCACCACCCATATCCCTCACAAAACACAGGCGTCGCACCATAGGACGCATCAGCCACGGAGGCCTGCAGCGCGCTTCAAATTCCAGCTGGTATCGCCTCGCTGCGCGTAACTGGGAACTCTATAATCCGTCTACTAGACAAGGCACTTGTCAGGTTCGCTTGCAGATCCGCCTGGCGTTCGGCACTCATGCCGCGCCGGCCGGTTCTCGGGAGTCATAGGATGAAACGCTCGCTTGTCGTTCTTGTTCTCGCCGTGTTTGCGGCCTCGGTTTCTGCTCAGAACAGCGCGCCGGCTTCGACGGACGCGCAGACCACCCTTCGCGTCAGCAGCCGCGCCGTCCTGGTAGATGTGATCGTGACCGACCAGCACGGAAAGCCCGTAACCGGCCTGAAGCAGGATGCCTTCACCGTGACGGAACAGGGCAAGCCGCAGGCGATCGACTTCTTTGAAGAGCATCACGCCAACCAACCGGCTGCGCCGGTGGAGATGCCCAGGCTGCCGCAGAACGTGTTCAGCAACTTTTCGCCATTTCCCCAGCCGCCCGCGGTGAACGTGTTGCTGCTCGATTCGCTCAACACGCGCATGGAGAGCCAGAGCTTTGTGCATCAGCAGGCCCTGGACTTTCTCAAGTCCGCCAAGCCCGGGTCTCGCATGGCCATCTTTGCCATGGGGCTGGGCCTGCATTTCATCCAGGGATTCAACGACGACCCGGCTGTTCTGATGGCGGCGCTCAAGAACAAGAAGAACAACGAGGTGGAAACCTCGGTCATGCTCAAGGGCGCGGATGAAAGCAACGCGCAGCAGAATCTCGTTGGCATGATGAGCGCGCCGGTGCCCTCGGGCGGCGGAGCCACGGTGACCACGGCGTCACCCGAAGCCATTGCATCACTTCAGAACTTCCTGGCGGAAAACGACACAGCGCAATCCTTCGATCGTATGTATGTGACCCTGGCGAACCTGCAAAAGCTCGCGGCGTTTCTTCAAGGGTTTCCGGGACGCAAAAACATCATCTGGTTTGCCGAGAAGGTGCCGGCGCTGTTCGTCACCAGCTCTTCCGCATCGGTCGGCATCCAGTCCGGCAACCCGGGCATGGAGTCGGAGATTGAAGAAGACGCTGGCCATGCTGGCCGCTGCCCGGGCTGCGATTTATCCGGTCGATGCGCGTGGCGTTACGGTGTCGGGAGGCGGGCTCTACACGGCCGAGAACAATCTGTCGCACGGCATCACTTCCGGCGCGCAGTTGCTGGGTCCGACGTCGGTCGGCGGCGCCTCAGGCGCGCCGAATGGGGCCGGCGGCGGCTTTGCCAACACGCAAACGTCCGATAGCATCGAGCGCAACGGCGACCAGGCCGACGCGCAGATCCTTGCCGAGCAATCCGGCGGAAAAGCATTCGCCAACACCAACGGGCTGGCCCACGTCATGGCGGACATCTCCGCCACGAGTGGGGACTTCTACACCGTGTCGTACGCGCCAGGTAATGCGAAGATGGACGGCAGTTATCGCGACATCAAGATCAAGGTGGACGGCGATTACCGCCTTTCCTACCGCCGCGGCTACTTCGCGGTGGATGAAGCGTTGCCCGGCTCGTCACTGGTTTCGCGCGACGAAGCCGTCCGCAAGCTTGCCGCCGAGCACCCCGGCCAGGTGGATCCGCTGCTGCCGTTCATGGATCTTGGCATGCCCCAGAGCGAGCAGATTCTTTACGAAGCCAAGGTGCAGCCGATTCCAGCTAAAGACACCGAACCCGCGGACGAGAAGAAGAAAGATCACTATGCCATCGACTTTGCCGTGGACCTCAAGGACGTGAACCTCAAGCTCGATGCCGACGGTCTGCACAAGGGGAACTTGAACGTTTCTCTGATCGCGTATGACCGCTACGGCAACATCGTCGAACGCCGCGACCACCTGGTCGCGCTTGAACATCAAGCCGGATGTCTACGCGGTATTCCAGAAAACCGGGGTTCAGCTTCACGCCGAAATCGCGGTGCCGAAGGGAAACTTCTGGCTGCGCACCGGCGTGTACGATCGCAATACACGCAAGGTGGGCACCATGGAGATTCCGCTGGCCGCCGTCAAGCCCGTAGAGACTGCCGCCGGGCAATAGATTCTTCCCGTTCACGCAACGAAACTGGGTGCCCATCCTAACGACGTCGTTGTTCTTGTCGTTAGGGTGGGATACCACCTGCGCAGCCCGCCCCAATCCGCTACCATGCCTTCAGGCGATGGCAAGCTCGTCTTCCACTCCCGCATCCCCTCCGCTCAGCGGCTTTGTGCTGGTGTTGATTCAATTCGACGTGTGCGAAGAGATCCGCCTCGACAAGATCCAGCAGAGCGTGACCGCGCGAACGGTACGTCAGCCGAGCACCAAGCAGGCCGCACCCGCATACGTTCGCTATGAACGGCCTCCCGTGGTGGAGCGTCTGGAACCGCTGATCCTCGAATCAGGCGAGCGCCTTGAAGGCGAGATCAAGTTCTACGACTACGGCGTGGTCAGCATCATCTACCAGATTCCCTTTGCGGGTGACTGGGATTCGCTGGTGCAGCTCTCCAGCCGCTGGGTGTGGGACGTGGATTTCGCCTCCCGCGTCGAGCCCATTGTGCGCCGAACGCTGGAGCGGTCCGCGGGCGCGCTGGTTAAACCTTACGAGCGCTGGCTCAGCGAAGACTACTTCTTGTTCCACGCCCGGGACGTGGCCGGCAATCCAGCCGCGGAGGAACTGATCGCAGCCCACGGCCGCAAAATCGCGCAGGTGGTTCGCGGCGAACGGATGGGCTTGTCGGAGGGCGAATGCCGCGAGGTTCTGCAGTCGCAGATTTCCTACTACGCGCAGGACCTTACCGTGATCGGGTGGAATGCGGCGTTCCTCTATGACAGCAGCCTGGGCGCCCAGACCGCCATTCAGCTGCTCGAATACGCCAACTCGCAGCTGCTCGAGTTTCGCCACTACGACGAACTGCTGACCGAGGTTTTGAACAAGGTTTATGACCTGCTGGGAGAAAAGCGCGGCATGCTGGCCCGCTGGCGTCTTGCCAGGTCAGCGACCAGCCTGCACACGGTGCTGCTCGACATCGCCGAGCTCACAGAGCACGCCGATAATGCCATCAAGTTTTTGAGCGATATGTTCGCCGCGCGGCTGTATCGATTGGCCGCCGCCAAGGTCGGTGTCCCCGACTACAAGAACCTGGTCGCGGAAAAGCTGCGCACCGCCGAAGCGCTGCACCAGGACATGATCGAGCAGTTCAACCAGAGCCGCGGCTTCCTGCTCGAAGTGACCGTGATTCTGATCCTGCTCATCGAGTTGTTCCTCGCGTTTCGCGGGAAGGGAATCTAAAGGCAGGGGCTAGGGACTAGGGTCTAGGGACTAGAAAACAGGGAATAGGGAATAGGGAACAGAAACCACGCAGAGCTATCGGAGTGGCAAGTTCTTCACTGACCACTGACCACTGACCACTGTTCACTGTTCCTTCCGGTACAGCATTTCGCGCATGGTCTTTTTGCGCGCCTCGTTCAGCTCGGCGTCGGCGGTGTGGTAGTCAGGGGCGCCGGGTTTGGATTCCTCGGCGTCGGGTTCGCTGCAGGCAGGGCAGCGGTTGGCAAAACCTGGCTTGTCGGGCTTCAGTTCAAATTCGTCTTCACAAACTACGCACGTTCTAATTGGAAAGGCCATGGCAGTATTCCTGATTCAGTAATGGTTCAATGATTGAATTCTCAGATCTTCGGAACGTCAAGCGCTCCGGTCAGACTGGTCACGCTCTCCACATGGTGGCTGCGGCACCACGACTCCAGGCCCTTGGCCAGCCGTTCGGTTGCCCGCGGATCAGCGTAACTCGCCGTGCCCACCTGCACGGCGGCCGCTCCGGCAAGCATGAATTCTACCGCGTCTTCGGGGGTGATAATACCGCCCATTCCCAGAATCGGGATGGAAACGGCCTTGGACGCCTCGTAAACCATGCGTAACGCAATGGGCTTGATGGCTGGCCCGGAAAGGCCGCCGGTCACGTTGCTGAGCCGCGGCTTGCGGGTTTCCACGTCGATGGACATGGCGAGAAAGGTGTTCACCAGGCTCAGAGCATCGGCGCCGGCGCCGGCCGCTACTTTCGCCATTTGTGCGATCGAAGTCACATTGGGTGAGAGCTTGATGATGACGGGCCGCTTAGTGGTCGATCGCACCCGGCCCACCAGGTATTCGAGCGAACTGGGGTCGGCGCCAAAGGCCATCCCACCGGCATGCACGTTGGGGCAGGAGACGTTGATTTCGTATGCCGAGACGCCTTCGGCCGCGTTGAGCCGTTCGATGACGCCGATGTAGTCGGCCACCGTGTAGCCGAATACGTTAACGATCACATTGCATTTGGAATAGCGGCGCAACGGGGGAAGCTTCTTGGCGATGAACTCTTCCACGCCGACGTTCTGGAGCCCGATGGCGTTCATCATGCCGGCGGCGGTCTGCAGGATACGCGGCGGCGGGTGGCCGTTCATGGGCTGAAGCGAAATGCCCTTGGTGACGAATCCGCCGATTCGCTCCAGGGAGACGATTTCCTCAAACTCGATTCCGTAGCCGAAGGTGCCGCTGGCGGCGATCACCGGGTTGACCAGCGTCAGGCCGGCCAACTGCACTTTCATATCGGGTTTCACGTGCGGGCTGATGTCCTCGGTGCGGGGCTACTTTCGATGATACTCGCCTGACTCCGTAGGGGCACTTCCGCGCACAAAATAAAAACGGTCATCTTATTTGCTTTCATTCGATTACGCTCCAAAAAGGGGGGAATTCGTGCTGACCGTGATTTGGATCACAAAAGCAGTGAAAAGTGAACAGTGAATAGTGAACAGTGAACAGTGAACAGAGGACGGTGGACAGCGAAATAGAGACAAGTGAAGAAGTGTCTTGGCGGGTTGGCGGCGGGTCCTCGTTTTCAGCGAGTCAGCAGCCACTTCGTGGTTTCGGCTAGTCAGCAAGTCAGCGGGATGTGTGAGGTTCATCTGGTCCGTCCGTAAAATTCAGGGTCCAATGAAAAAGCCTCCCTCGGACCGCTGTCCGGAGAGGCCTTTTTGCAACTCTGTATTCAGTATGGCAGGTTCGAATAATTAATACCCAATTTGGGCAAAGTTTTTTGCGCTGATTCTAAAGGTAGTTACAAACTATTTTCATTTTTGCCTATTGACATGTTTTCCACAGGAGCCTTTGGGCAAAATGAAGGGCGGCCAACTGGCCGCCCTCGTTCGTGACAGGTAAACCTGGATCAGGCGGAGACGGTCTCCGGGGCGGTCACCTTGACGGGCGTGAGCCAGCCGAATCGATCTGGCTTGAGGCCGTTGGCGATGGCGAAGAATTCGTCGGAGATCTTCTTGGTGATCTCGCCGATCTTCCCGTCGCCAATGGTAATGCGGTCGATGGAGCGGATGGGGGACACTTCGGCTGCTGTGCCGGTGAAGAACACTTCGTCCGAGATGTAGAGAAGCTCACGCGGCATGGACTGCTCGATAACCGTGAGGCCCAAGTGGCGGGCGATGGTGAGCACGGAGTCCCGGGTGATGCCGGAGAGCGCCGAGTTTGCCAGCGGGGGTGTGTAGAGCACCCCATTGCGCACGATGAAGACGTTCTCGCCGGAGCCCTCGCTGACGTAACCGCTGACGTCGAGCGCAATTCCTTCCACATAGCCATTGGCTTCGGCTTCCATACGGATCAGCTGGGAGTTCATGTAGTTTGCGCCCGCTTTGGCAAGCGCGGGCATGGTATTGGGTGCCAGCCGGTTCCAGCTGGAGACACAGACGTCGGCCGCTTCGCCGCCAGCGACGTATTTGCCCCAGGGATAGTTGGCGATGTAGGTTTCGATCGGCGATCCCTTGGGGTTGACGCCGATCTCGCCGTATCCACGGATGACAATGGGTCGGATGTAGCAGGGGGCGACTCCATTGGATTCAATCGTATCCACCACGGCGGCACACAACTCGTCGAGCGAGTAGGGAATCTCCATCCTGTAGATCTTGGCCGAGTCGATGAGGCGCTGCATGTGTTCCGGCAGGCGAAAAACGGCCGCTCCCTGCGGCTGGGTGTAGCAGCGGATGCCTTCGAATACGCTGGAGCCATAGTGAACCACGTGGCTCATCACGTGGATGGTGGCTTTTTCCCAGGGAATGAGCTTGCCGTTGTGCCAGATGTTGGAAGTCGGTTGGATTGGCATTGAGGTGAAATGTGCTCCTTGCATCGCGCCCGGCGCGAACACCCCTTAAGCCTAACGCGTACAGGGGTCGGATGTCACTTGCCATCGGAGGGGATTTGGGGAGCAAGCAAGCCAGGAGAGGCGACGACTGGGATGGATGTCTACTTTTGTGTTGAGGGGCCGGCGTGGGGGTGAGGGTAAGTGGTTTCCCAGGTCTCCACCTGCGAGAGGCCGAATTCCAGTACATGTCGTGCCAGCGTCCGAAAGAGCGAGGGCAAGTGCAACCCGCGGAATCCCTCGAGGGCGTCCGGCGCGTTGCGCCGAACGCTCCTCCGGAGGACATGTCTCAGCGCCTTGAGGTTCGAGCGCCAGGATGGGGCGCACACATTCGGATCAGGCGGCCTGACGCTGGGCTTGCTTGTTCACTTTCGAGGCGATCTGGGTCAGCTTCTTGTCGGTATTGCCTTCTTCGTCGAGGGTCTGTTGCAGAAGCTTGGCAATCTCAGGCTGGCTGAGCAACTCGGCCATCGAACGCACGGTTCCGTAGGCGGCAATCTCGTAGTGCTCCACGCGCTGTGCCGCGCCAATCATCGCCGCGTCGCGCACTTCGCCTTCCGCGGTTTCCTCCATGGTTTCCGACCCTTCCTCAAGCAAACCCTTCATGGCCTGGCAGGTCTTTCCGGTGGCCGGCTTGCCGAGGATCTCGAAAACGCGGTCGAGGCGCTGTATTTGCCCCTGGGTTTCTTTCAAGTGGGTTTCAAACGCGGTGCGCAGTTCTTCCGTGGTGGCAGCCTTGGCCATCTTGGGAAGGGCGTGGGTGATCTGCTTCTCTGCAGAGTAGAGATCTTTCAGTTCGTTCACGAATAGTTTTTCAATATTGTCGACCTTCATACGCATACCTCCAGGGTGTTCTGTTCCGGGTGATGGGATGCAGAGCTCGGCGCTGTTGTTGCTGCGCTTTTCTGATGCGTGGTTTTGATGGCGTACACCGGGCTAGCTGAAGAGTTGACAAGGGCTTCAGGGGTCTGCGCCCACCGGGAAGCTTAGGCGACACGTGGCAGTTGCGTCGCATCTACTTCCCGCAGATTTGGAAGTGACTGATTCTGGCCAGAAGCGGGGGCATTGACGTGAAGAGCGAACGACGGAGAGAAGCGGCATGATTCCCATGCGACGTTTCGGGAAGACGGATGTGCAGGTCTCGGCGCTTGCGCTGGGCGGGCATCACCTGGGTGCGGCGGCGGAAGAAAAGATCGCAGTGGAGATTGTGCATCGGGCAGTGGACGCCGGAGTGACATTTTTCGACAACTGTTGGGAGTACAACCGGGGCAAGTCAGAGGATTGGCTGGGCAAGGGCCTGAAGGGGCTGCGCGACAAAGTATTCCTCATGACCAAGGTCTGCACGCACGGACGGGATGGGAAACTCGCCGTACAGATGCTGGAGCAGAGCCTGCGGCGGCTGCAGACCGATCATCTGGACCTTTGGCAGATTCACGGGGTTACTTTTCAGAACGATCCCGACCTGTTTGCACGGCCGGGTGGCGCGATGGAGGCCTTGGAGAAGGCGAAGAAGGACGGCAAGGTGCGATTTACCGGGTTCACGGGCCACAAGGATCCTGATATCCACCTGGCCATGTTGAACACCGGGTACGCGTTTGACGCGGTGCAGATGCCGCTGAATCCCTTCGACGCGAACTTTTTCAGTTTTGAGCAGAAGGTGTTGCCGGTGCTGAATCAACGCGGAATCGCGGCGCTGGGCATGAAGCCGATCGGCGGGCATGGCGAGCCGGTGCAGCAAGGGGTGTTCACGGCAGAGGAACTGCTGAAGTACGCGATGAGCCTGCCGGTGACGACGACGATTACGGGCGTGTCGGACATGGCGATTCTCGAGCAGAACCTGAAAATCGCGCAGGGATTTACGCCACTGAACGAAGGCGAGATGCAGAAGTTGCGGGAGCGCGCCAAGCCCTACGCAGGGGACGGGCATTTCGAGCTCTACAAGACGTCAATCAAGTTCGATAACCCGGAAGCGCGTCTGGCGCACGAGTTCCCGCTCGACCTGGCATTCAGTGGAGGTGAGGCAGATGGTTTACGAGGCGCAGAACACGGGCCGGGCGTATCCGCAGGTGAAGGATTCGCCGGGGATTTAATGCGAGGCAGGGAGACAGCCAGGGACATGAACAGGGATGAGGAGATGACAGACAGAGAAACAGACGGGGCGAATGGAGGCGAGGCCGGGTTGCGAAATGACGTTTCGCGCCGCCGGTTCCTGGCGGGGGCGGCGTTGGCTGGAGCGACGGCGGTGGTGCCGGCTGTTGCGGGAAGGCCGGCAACGGCAGAAACGCGATTGCCAGCGCCCGGGGAAGGGGCGCAGGCTGTGGAGCCACGATCGATGGGTGGCGCGAAGGTGCAGAACCCGATTATTCCTAACTTTGAGGGGCAGTATGGCGGCGCCGCGCCCGATTTCCAGGTGCCAAAAAGGCCGATGGGCAAGACGGGTCTGCAGGTGTCGATTATTGGATTGGGCGGTTACCACCTGGGCACTGCGTCAGGCCAGCAGGAAGTGAACGAGATGGTGGCCAAGGCGCTGGACCATGGAATCAACTTCTTCGATAACGCCTGGGAATATCACAAGGGGATGAGCGAAGAGCGAGTGGGCACGGCGCTCAAAGGGAAGCGGGACCAGGCCATTGTGATGACGAAGGTGTGTACCCACGGGCGCAAGAAGGATATTGCGCTGCGGCAGCTGGAGGAGTCGCTGAAGAGATTGCAGACGGATCACCTGGACGTTTGGCAGGTACACGAGGTTATTTACTATAACGATCCCGAAAAGGCGTACGACCGGGAGGGGGTACTGGAGGCGCTGACCGCGGCCAAGCAGCAGGGCAAGGTGCGCTTTGTGGGTTTCACGGGCCACAAGAATCCGCTGATCCATTTGGATATGTTGAACCGCGGATACGTCTTCGACACGGTGCAGATGCCGATCAATGCGTTCGACCCGAGCTATCGCTCATTTGAGCGCGAGGTGCTGCCGGTTGCGTTGAAGAAGGGGATGGCGGTGTTTTCAATGAAGAGCATGAGCGGGTCGGGCGAGTCGATTGTGCGTGGCGCGCTTACGCCGACGGAGGCTTTGAGCTATGCGATGAGTGTTCCGGGCGTGTCCACGACGATATCGGGGATGGACTCGATGGAGGTGCTGGAGCAGAATCTCAAGATTCTGCGCGGATTCAGGCCGCTGGAGGAAAGCCAGATGAATGCCCTGCGGCAGCACGGAAAGCAGTTCAACGACGGCCGCTATGAGCTGTTCAAGAGCACGGTGAAGTACGATGGCGAGCTGGGACGGCAGCAGCACAACTTTCCCACGACGGAGGAACTGCCGGCGTGATGGTGCCGATTCGCTTGCAATTCTGAAGGACAAAGGGAGGGAATCATGGCTGGTGCGACGAAGAAAGCTCATACGCAAAAGAAATGGGTGAAGGATGTGAAGACCGACTCGACGCATCCGCGGGAAGGCTTGTTCAACAAGAGTGCCTCGACCATTGCACGGGAGCTGGCGTCGAAAGATGTATCGCCCAAGGGGCCCGGTTCGGGAATGCGGATGCTGACGTATTACATGAATCGCGGCGGCAAGGGATTGAGCGCGTCGCGTAAGAAAGAGCTCGAGAAGGCAAAGGAGCTGTTGTCAAAGAAAGTGGAAGAGGCTCGGGAGAATGGCAAGGATTAGCGCAGGGGAATTGCATCTCGGGGATGCGGAGAGGAGACATCATGCCGGTGAAAGAGACGATGGAGAGAGCCGAAGAGGATCTGCAGGAAGGGAAGTCTCCCTCGACGGCTGCAGGCGAGTTTGTGCGCGAAGAAATTGAGCACGTGCGGGAAGGGAAGCACGGCGCACGTTCGCCGAAACAGGCGATCGCGATTGGGTTGAGCAAGGCGCGGAGGGCGGGGATTCCGCTGGAAGCTCCGGCGCGCGGCAAGACCAGCGACGCGACGCGGCACAAGGCGGAAAAGGATCTTGAAAGAGGGCAGACGGATCCGCAAACAGGTGAAGAGAACAACGCTCGCAGCAGGGCGCGGACGAAGGCGATGAAGAAGGAGCCGAAGTCTTCGGCGAGCCATGACGCACTTTCGCGCCAGGCGAAGAGCGCGGCCCGGAAGCGGAAGGGCGCGTAGCCTGCGGGCAGATCAAGAGGCGCCGCTGAGTCGCTGCCCGTGGCGCTCGCGGCCGATCCACGCCATGACGATGGCGACGACGAAGACACTGATAGCCAGGAGGGCCATTGCCGTTGCGTAGCTGGTCCGCTGGGCGTATATCGCCTCAAGGTAGGGAGCGCTGCTGGCGATTACGCCGCCGGTTTGGTAAGCGAGCCCGGGAAGCAGGGCGCGAACGGAGTCGGGCGAGAGTTCGGCGAGATGCGCAGGGATCACGCCCCACGCGCCCTGCACCATGAACTGCATGAGGAACGCGCCGAGGATGAGCAAAGCCTGATTGGGAGCGTAGGCCCAGAGGGGAATGACGGCCGCGCCGCAGACGAAGGCGGTGATAATGGCGCGGCGGCGGCCTTTTTTGTCAGAGAAGTAACCGAAGGCGAGGCCTCCCGCGATGGCGCCAATGCCGGAGATGGCGGTGATGGCGGCGCGGCGTGCGGGGGTCATGTGCCACTGGCGTTGCAGGAAGGTGGGGTACATGTCCTGTGTGCCGTGCGAGGCGAACATCATGGTCGTCATGAAGAGCAGCAGGTAGACGAAGAGTTTCCAGTGCGAGAGGATTTCGCGGTGCTGCTGCGCCCAGGTCAGTTTGACTTTTGCCCGCTGGCGCCATACCTCAGACTCTTTTACAAAAAACAGAATGTAGAGAACGAGGGGAATCGCGGGCAGGCTGCTGAGAATGAAGAGCAGGCGCCAGCCGAGCCGGCCAAAGAGGAAGAAGTAGAGGACGGCGGCGAGCACGTTACCGGCGGCATAGCCCTCCTGCAGCAGGCCGGAGAGCAGGCCGCGGCGATTGGCGGGTGCGGCCTCCATGGCCAGCGATGCCCCGACGCCCCAGGTGCCGCCCATCACCATGCCGAAGAGGGCGCGTACGACGAGCAGCATCGTGTAGTTGGGGGCTAGGCCGGTGAGAACTCCGGCTACGGCGAAGGCACTCATGTTGATCATGAGCGGGATGCGGCGGCCGTAGCGATCGGCGAGGATGCCGAAGACGAAGCCGCCGACGGGCCGAAAGAACAGAGTCATGGTGATGACGAGGGAGATTTCGGCGTCGGTCTTGTGAAACTCATGCGCGATGGCGGTGAGGCAGAAGGTGACGAGGAAAAAGTCGAAGGCGTCGAGCAGCCATCCGGAGAAGCCGGCGATGACTGCCGGGGGGTGGCCCTGAGGCGCAGCTGGGTTGGGCTCGATCTCGCTTTCAAACATGCAACCGCACCTCGGAAATGCGCAGATATTCCACGCTATCAGAACCGCGAAGGGATGGGAACGGCGCGGTGCGATTTCTGCACGGAGAGAGTGCGCAACACCTCGCGGGCAACTCAGGCCACTTATTGAGGAAGGTCGCCATCTAACGTCCCGGTAAGGTTGCGCTTGTACACATACGACCAAAGCTGCAGAGCTGACGGACACTCAACCGGACGTTCGAGACGGTTTGTATCTCTTTTTGTGCCGGCACTTCGCCGGTCCAAGTCAAAAAAACAACAGGGCGGACCGGGATCGACCCGGAACGCCAACGTGCGTCGTGCGCAAGCGCGCAAAGCAAAAGGAGAACAACGATGCACCTCCCTCATTTCTGGGCCAGTACAGGGAAATCTCGCACATTTTCGGCGCTTCGCACGATGTTGGCCGCCGGTTTCGCAATCCTCCTCATCTCTCCCGCGGCGTTCGCTCAATATCGTGCTTCGATTCAGGGCACGGTAGCGGATGCGCAGGGCGGAGTCATCCCTAACGCCAAACTTACCCTGACCAATACGGCGACTAACGAGACGCAGACCAGGACAACGAACGGGGAAGGTGTTTATAACTTCAACGCGTTGCCGCCTAATATTTTCAAGCTAACGGTGGAGGCGACCGGGTTCCAGACCAAGGAACTGGACAACGTCCAGATTCAGCCCGAGCAGGCGAATTCGATTAATGTCCAGTTGAACGTGGCGGCGCAAGCTCAAACGGTGACGGTGGATGCCTCGAACTCTCCGTTGCTGGACACAGAAACGGCGACGGTTGGCGGGACGATCAGCGAAAACGAGATCCAGCACATGCCGTCGTTTGGGCGAGACGTGTTTCAGCTGACCAACTTAGCTCCGGGCACTACTGGCGATCAATCCCAGGCGGCAGGCGGGGGAACCTTCAGCCTGCCGGGAACCCAGGGTCCGGGTGGACCGGGCGCAAACGCCGGGATCTTCGCCACGGAAAATGGACCGCAAACGCTGGCCTCCGGAGGTCAGTATGAGAGCAATGGCATATCGATTGACGGCATCAGCACGACCAGCGCTGTGTGGGGCGGAACCTCGGTAGTTACTCCCTCAGAAGAGTCGGTCGACAATGTAAGGGTAGTGGCCAACGGATACGACGCCGAGAGCGGTCGGTTCAGCGGCGCCCAGATCCAGGTAACTTCGAAGAGCGGAACCAATACAGTCCATGGGAGCGCGTTTTTCCAAGTTTATCGTCCTGGATTGAACGCGTACCAGCGTTACAACGGCCCGGGATCACTGGTGGCTGGGACGCCGTCGTCGCGGGGTCTGTTGCGTGATTCGCAACGGTTCAACCAGATCGGGGGAAGCATTGGCGGACCGATATGGAAGGACAAAATTTTTGCGTTCTTTGCATACGAAACAGAGCGGAACAACTCAAGCGTGACCTCGACAGGGTGGTATGACACGAAGGCGTTTGAGGGACTTGCACCTGCGGGGAGTATCTCGTCGAAATTCCTTACCTTTCCCGGCGCTGCCGTGAGCTCGTCGGGAGTTATCAACGAGACATGCGCCAATGCCGGCCTTGTCGAAGGAGTTAATTGCCTCACCGTCCCCGGGCAGGGGTTGAATATCGGATCGCCACTGACCACGCCCCTGGGATCACAGGACCTGGGTTGGACCAGTCCCACATCACCGGGTGTCGGAGGAGGCCTGACTCCCGGGGTGGCCGATATCGCAAACTTTACCACCGTTGATCCGCAGCAAGTGGTCGACCAGCAATACAACGGGCGTCTCGACGCCAACGTTACGGGTAAGGATCACCTGACCTTCGCGATCTACTGGGTTCCCGTTGATCAGACTTACTACAACGGCCCGACGCGCGCTTACAACTTGTGGCATCATTCCGCGGTCAACGACGCGTTCTCCGGGATATGGAACCACACGTTCTCCGCTAATCTTTTGAACGAGGCGCGGGCTAACGCAGCAGGATGGCGGTGGAACGAAATTACGTCGAACCCGCAGGAGCCTTTCGGTCTCCCCAATGACTCGATCGGAACGATCGGAAGCATCACCCTGCAGAACTTCGGTGCTCCCGGACCAAGCGATCTGAATCAGTGGACTTACAACTACCGGGACATCGCAACTTGGATCAAGGGACCACACACCTTCAAATTTGGTGGTGAGCTAACCCGCCTCTACTATCTGAATGTGGCGCCCTATGCTGCGCGGCCTAACTTCGGATTCTTCAACATCTGGGATTTTCTGAATGACGCGCCGCAGTCGGAGTCGGGCACCTTCGACCCGACCACCGGCGTCCCAACGGCAGGGCGGCAGGATAATCGCGAAGACCTGTGGGGCGGGTTCATACAGGATGACTGGAAGCTCAAGCCGACGCTGACCGTGAACCTGGGACTACGCTATAGCTACTTTGGATCATTGACCTCGAAGGAGAACAACATGTTCTCCGTCAAGTTCGGCGTTGCCCCCGCGATGCTGAGTGGAATGACGATTCAAAAAGGCGGAAACCTGTGGAAGCCGCAGAACAAGAACTTTGGGCCACAACTTGGATTCAACTGGACTCCGGGTTTCTACCACCAGCGAGTGGTACTACGCGGGGGGTTTGGACTGAACTATAACGAGGAAGAGATTGCAATCTCCGCAAACGTGTATGGGAACCCCGGATTGCAGGTTTCACCGAGTTTCAGCATCGGCACGCCAACAGCTCCTAACCCCGGTATCGTATACGCAATTCCGAGCGATGTGCATTCGCTTTACGGCTACCCGCCAAATCCGAACACCATCTCGACGTTCGGTACGAATGGGTTGCCAACAACTGGTACGGTTGGCGTGACCGCGTTTCGTAACAGCATGCCCACGATGTACTCGGAGCATTACTCGCTGGACACGCAGACCGATCTTGGAGCGCAGTTTGTTTTCAGCCTTGGCTACCAGGGCAGCGTATCGAGGCACACGTACTTCCACTATGACGGAAACGCGGTGGCCTCGGTGCAGGGGTATCCTTTGAACCCGCAGGTCAGCAATGTGAACTACTTTGACAACAACGGCCACGGCAGTTACAACGCCATGATCGCGAGCTTACGGCATCAGTTTAGTCACCAGTTCATGATGGACGCCCAACTTACCTGGGGCCGCAGCATGGATACCAGTTCGGCGCCGTATTCCGAGCAGGACTATCCATATAATCCCAGCCTCAACTGGGGACGCTCCGACTACAACATTACCCGGCAAGAAAAGCTATTCGGGATGTGGGAGCCGGTACTCTTCCATGGCGGACACGCGTGGGCGGAGAAAATTGCAGGCGGTTGGACACTCAGTGGAATCCTGAACCTGCACACCGGCTTCCCCTGGACGCCGGTGTACTACAGTCCAGTAGGGAGCCTGTATTGCTCGACTTGCGGTTACACCCAGGTGCTACCTGCAGCCTACCTGGGTGGGGCGGGACAGGACCATAGCAACGACGCCTACAAGTCTGGCCCGGGCGTCGGTAGCGGCGTGAACAAGAATTTCCCCCTGGCGGCTGCTTCTGGAAATGCGGAAGCATACTTTACGCCTCCGACTTTGACGGCTGGTCCCACCTTCCCGGCAACGGGCGGGGTCGTTCCGCAGGCCCCGGGTATCAGGCGCAATTCTTGGACCGGACCTGGATATCGTGATGTCGATGCTACAGTCACCAAGACTTTCGGCATTCCGAAGTTGCACGAGGGTTCCGGCATCGAGATTCGCGCGGATGCATTCAACCTCTTCAACAACCTGAATTTCGACCCGACCCAGATTTCAAATAACATTCAATCGCCCAACTTCGGACAGGATCAGAAAGCTCTCGGATCGCGCACGGTTACGATGCAAGCGCGAATCCACTTCTAACTCGCTGACATAGCCACCGAGTTATCAACCGCGAGCAGCAGACTTAACTGCTGCTCGCATTCTTTTCGTCAAACAGTTTCTCGTTGTCCCCGAGGATCCAACCAATTGACAACTTTCAAGGGAGATAGCCATGCCTCGTTTGGCAGCAGCGCGGGTATTGTCGCTGTCGTTCGCTCTACTCTTCGGCGGAGGGCATTTCGGCCTGTCACAAGAGACCGTCACGATCGACGCCCAGGCAGCGGTGACGCCGTTTCCTCACTTCTGGGAACAGATGTTCGGCTCGGGTAGAGCGATCCTCACCTTGCGCGAAAGTTATCGCGAAGACATGCGCGCTGTGAAGAAGGTGACCGACTTTCACTATGTTCGTTTTCACGCCATCCTGCACGACGAGGTGGGAGTGTACAACGAGGACGAGCACGGAAATCCCGTCTATAACTTCGCTTATGTGGATCAGATCTACGATGGGCTGCTCAAAAACGGTGTAAGGCCTTTTGTTGAGATCAGCTTTATGCCCAAAAAGCTGGCATTCAACCCTGACGCGCTTCATCCATTCTGGTACAAGCAGAACGTGTCGCCGCCGAAGAGCCTGGAGCGGTGGGACGATCTGATGAAGCACTTTGCGCAGCACCTGGTGGATCGCTACGGCATCGAGGAGGTATCGCAATGGTACTTCGAAGTATGGAACGAGCCTAACATCGATTTCTGGGGCGGGATTCCGCGAGAGCATTCCTATTTCGAGTTGTACGCACATACCGCGCGCGATTTAAAGTCGGTGAATTCGAAGATCAGGGTGGGCGGTCCGGCTACCGCGGCCATCGCATGGATCAGTGATTTTCTCAAGTTCACCGCGCAGAATCGCGTGCCGGTTGACTTTGTCTCGACACACGCTTATGCCGATGACACCACGCTCGACCTGTTTGGGGAAAACGAAGATATCCCTATGGATGAGCGCGAATTCAGGGCCTTATCGAAGGTGCATGACGAGATCAAGGCCTCTGCTCAACCCGATCTGCCGTTCTTTCTGACAGAGTGGAACGTACAGGGTGAAAAGGAGTCTCGTGATACCACGTTTGTCGGCCCGGCATTGGCAAACACCGTGCGACAGTGCGACGGACTGGTCAACATGATGTCGTTCTGGACTTTCTCCGACGTGTTCGAGGAAGGTGGTCCGATTCACAAGCCGTTTGTCGGCATGTTTGGTTTGCGCGCGGAGGGAGGAATCAATAAGCCCAGTTACTACGCCTACGAGTTACTGCACCGACTTGGCGACCAGAGAATTGCCAGCCAAGCGAAGAACGTGATTGTGACCAAGACCGCGGATGGTGGAATGGCGATTGCCGCGTGGAACCTGGTGGATCCGGGAATGAGTGGAGCCCCGCAAACTGTCACACTGGCGTTCAGCCACTTATCGCCGAATGCACGCGTAACCTTGCAACGTGTCGACGACGAGCACGGGAATGTTCTTCCTCTTTACGCGAAGATGGGCAGTCCGCTAAGCCCCACGTCCGCGGAGGTAGATCAACTGAATCGCGAAACCGCGTTGCCGGCCCCCGAAGAAGTGAAGCTGACGGAAGGAAAACTTGAATTGAAGTTATCGCCGAATGCGCTGGTGCTCGTGCAGATATCTCGTTAACTAAGTAAGTGCCGCTCCCGAGCCCGCCAATTTCGCGCGGCCCTGGGAGCGATTCAAGCAGCTTCGGCGGCGGTCTTCTGCGGAACGAATGCGAAATCCTTCATCATGGCCTTCAGCGCGGCCTTGCTGATCGGTGTCTCGTGGAGCAACAGTTCCGACGATTGGATAAGCGCGTTGGAATGGAACCATTCCTGGACAACGTTGTCGCAAAGGCAGTTGAGCAGCGCAAGCAAGGACATTCCCTGGTGATGGGCCATCCATTCACGCACCAGGTCGCCGCGACGCGTCGAGGTGGTGTAGTCCACAGCCTCGTAGTAACCATACGCACCCACCCAACCGGCCGAAGCCATGTGGCGCAAATTGCGAAGAGCCTCGACCTGATCCACTCCCAACGCAAGGAACGTGGAGTAAGGCGAGACCACCGGACCAGCAGTCGCCTCGCGAAACACCGCGATCTGCGGTATTCCGTAAGCATGATAGCTGTAGTGGCCAGCGTCATCTGCCCGGGCCGATCCCGATTCCGAAATGCCCCACGGGATGCCGACCGTTCGCGCGAAGGCTTGCTGTACTCGCACCGCGCCGTTCAGTGTGTCGGAGAGCAGGGTATTGGGATAGTTTCGCATCCAGAGTGACGGCATCAGGTATTCAAACATGGTTCCTGTCCATGACATGAGCACGTGAGTACCGAAGGCGAAGGTGTGGTCGCGAGCGAGCTTGAACCAGCTTTGCTGCGGCAACTCTCCGCGAGCGATCGCCAAGAAAGTGGCAATCCGGGCTTCGGAGGCTAACATGTCGTACGAAGCCTCGTGCACGCGCTGGTTTCGCACGTCATAGCCGATTGAAAGGACGCGCCGCCCGGGATTGACGAGGAAGCCGAACTCGGTCTGTTCCGCAAGGCGCTCGGATTGCTGCCCAACGGAATGCAGCAGCGCGGCGAGTTCGCGAAGGTTGCGAATTGCGGAGGGAAGCGAGGCATGAAGTTGCGCGGCAAGGGAACGCTTGTCATTGGCCAGATTCGAGCCGGGCGCAAGCTTGCGTTCCAGGATTTCGGCGAAGAGTGCGGCCTGGCCGATGCTGAGAAGCTCGGCCTTGGCGTTGAGATCAACCTCAGTTACTTCGTGCAACGGCAAAAACTGCGGCTGCAACCATGGCAAGTAATCGCGGACCAGCCACTGCACGGCTGCAACCCTGCGCTGCATTTCGCCGAGCCACCAGCTGTCGGTAGTCTGCGTACCGGTAAAGGATTGAAGAGCGGAGGCGGCGTCGGGTAGCCACGCAAGCCAGTCGGCCATCGTGGCCGACGTATCCGGAAGCGATAGCTTGGACAATTCTGCGGGAAGCTTGCCGTGGGCTTGAACCAGCTCCCAATGCGCCCTGATACCGGTAAACAGCGCGCGTGAAAGCAGGGGCTTGCTGATGAGAGTGCGAGCCCCGGAGTGGAGCGTATAAAAAGATGCGACCAGGTTGCCGCTGTCGACGGAGGATATGAATGGGTTGGTTTCGAGGGGCTGACAGGTTCGCGTGTCGTACCAGTTGTAAAGATGTCCGCGCAGCTTCTCCAAGCGGCCAATCGTGGCGAGGCTTTTCTGTGTTAACAAAGCAAATTCCGGAATGGTGAGGAAGCCAAATTCACAAGCCGCCTGCCTCGCGTTGAGCAGAAGCCCCACGTTCGTGGGCGATACGCGGGCAGCTTCAAACAGGCCCTTCTCTTCAACGTTGTCCGGGATCAGATAATTATGACTTTCGCCTCCGAATTCATTGAAGTAACGCCAGATCCTCAACGCGTGGCCAAGAAGGAAACTCCTGTCGTTTGAACTTAACTGCTGCAACTCGCGCGGTGGACGGTTGAGCCACGCGGTAAGCACCGTGGCCATGCACCAGCCCAAGAGAATCGGCGCCGCGACCAGAAAGGCGCTGCGGTGCTGAGCGAAGAAATAGATGATGACGGCCAAGCTGCAGGCGATGACCGGCATGAGTGCAAGATATCGATCGACGGGGGTGGACTTTCTGGTATGCGATTCTGCTTCGGCGGCGGTTTCCCACTCCAGGAGGCGTTCGCCTGTAATGAAGCGACGAATCAGAGCACGCATGACTGCATCCAGAACAAGGAGAGCCTGGTGCGGCAGGAAGAAGAGGTTCAGCAAGGTCAGCAGCGCGGCATGACCCGCGCCTGAAATTGCCTGACCCGTTGCGCCCTCGCGCTTGCTTAACACGGCGCGGCCAATGCCGAACGCTGCTTGCACAATGGTTGGGAAGAAGAACAGCAACAGGCCCACGATAGTCCAGTACACAGGACCCCCCGGGAGCCAAAGCCAGCCCGCGACGAAGAGGATGAACGTGAAGGGTTCGACAAGCGAGCGGCGCAGATTGTCGAAGATTTTCCAACGTGAAATCGTCGCAATCGGGTTCGGCACAAGGCGGTTCGATTCGTCGGGAACTCGTGAGAACATCCACCGTGCGATCTGCCAATCGCCCCGCACCCAGCGGTGCTTGCGGCGCGTGTAGGCGCTGTAGTGAGAAGGATAGTCATCGATGAGTTCGACATCAGTGACCAGCCCGACGCGGGCATAGGCGCCTTCAATCAAGTCATGGCTGAGCAAGGTGTTGCGCGGAAAGCGGCGATTCAGAACCTCGTGCAGCGCGGCAACTTCGTAGATGCCTTTGCCGGTGAAAATGCCCTCGCGGTAAAGGTCCTGATACGCATCTGAGATTGCGCGCGTGTAAATGTCGAAGCCGCTCTGGCCGGAGTACATGGCCGCAAGGCGCGAGCGCGAAGCGGAACTGACGCTTACGCCGATGCGCGGCTGCAGAATGCCGTATCCCTCGACGACGATGCGCAGCCTGGGATCGATGACAGCTCGATTGAGCGGATGTGCAATGGCTCCTATGAGCTTGGCTGCGGAGCCACGGGGAAGTTGCGTGTCGGAGTCGAGCGTTAGAATGTAGCGGACGGTTCGAAGCGCCTCAAGTTTTCCGGCCTTGATGGGGAATGCGTCATACTCTCCAACGAGGAGCTTGTTCAGGTCAAGAAGCTTACCACGCTTGCGTTCCCACCCCATCCATACTCCCTGGCGCACATTGTAG
Organism: uncultured Acidobacteriota bacterium; assembly: GCA_963744185.1. Taxonomy (GTDB): domain Bacteria; phylum Acidobacteriota; class Terriglobia; order Terriglobales; family Acidobacteriaceae; genus Telmatobacter. Next base: position 804,409 of record CAVUSR010000012.1, read on the forward strand.
ATGCGATGCCGATGGAGAAAAAGGAACGACCCGTTGTTCGAAGATGTGTATCGAGCATTCAGATCGTTGACCAGCTCAATGGCCAGGTCCACGAGCGGATTGCTGTCGTTGGTATGAGGCTTGCTGATTGAGTCGGGCAGGTCCGTCAGGAGCGCGAAATGGAGATTTGGGTCTCGATTGGCGAGGAATCGGACCTCCATCTCGTTGACCATCTCCCGCACCTGCCTTTCGTTGAGCAATAGCGTGGGCACAACTACAAGCGTTGTGCAGTCGGAGGGGATGTGATCGCTAAAGTCGAGTTTCGGCAGCGGCTCAGGGTCGAAGATCGAAGTGACGGAGTTGTTGACTAGTTCCACCGCGCACTGCATTGCCGGCATGATCATGAGCAAAAAAGTGATTGCCAGCCGTCCGAACACAGGGTAATTGGGAAGCAGAGGGAAGATGGCGACGGCAATGAAGAAGATGGTGATGAGCTCGATGCTGGTGATGTAGAAGTCGTCAGCATTGCGGCGAATGAAAGCCCTGATCCGATGAGAAATGGGAGGGTGGAAATTTACGGATGCAGCAAGCTTTGCGAAGCCGCCGTTCAAGAGGTAGTAGCCGACGTGGCTGCAACGCTGCTGCTTGCGGGCGTCGCTGTAGGCTCCGCGCGCCCCTTGGCGCGCGAGCTCAAGCAACTGTGCCGCCACCTGGGACTCTGTAAAGTCCGAATGGCGCGCTATGAGCGCTACGCGGTTCCTGTAAACCTGGCGAGTCTCCAGATCCATGTTCGGATAGGTCCCGGATGGATCCTCGCGAAGGATGGCGTCAAATACGATGAGCGATTCAAGGATGCCGCTCCATTCTGTATTCACGACGGTTCGCATACTTGAAAACAGCGTGAGAAGCTTGGAATCGGATTGCGCGTCCTGTTCTCTCAGGGCCCGGTCGGCAGTTGCAAGAACGCTCTCAAGCAAAACAAATCCAAGGTATGTCGGAATGTTCCAAATCTCGATGAGCAGGAGTGGTTCGTGAACCTGTAGCTCTTTTACAAAGAGCGCGAGGCTTGACGCGGACACCTCGCCCTTCACGGCGTCGAGATAAACAGCGGCCAAGGTGGCTACGCGGGGTTCTTCGCGATTGCCGGGCAAGATTACGCGAGGAAGGTCGTCCCGGTCTCTGGGCTGCGGCGTTACCGCGGCCACGGCAGATCGTAGAAGTCTGGGGGTCGATCGTAATTCCAGCAAGCCAGTTATAGGTTTGCCGCTTGATGCATCCTGGGGTAGCCGAGTTAGCTCCTTTTCAAGGCGCTCAACGGCAAATCGAGCTGCAATCACCCGTTGCTGAAACTTCCCCGGCACGGAAGGGCGCAGAGAGACATCCCAGGACGCTGAGGCGCTCGCGGCGTCCTTGATGGTTTCAATTTGTTCTCCGCTTAACACGTGCCGGGTATCCAAAATGGAAATTGTTTCATTCATCCGATCCTCATCGATAACTAGCGGCCTGCATCTCAAACATTGCAGCATAGCGACCGCCTAAAGCCATGAGCTGCGAGTGATTTCCTTCTTCCACGAGACGGCCACCTTCGAGCACCACGATTCGGTCGGCCATGCGCACCGTCGAAAAGCGATGCGAAATCAGCAGCGCCATCTTGCCTTCAGTCAACTCGGCGAAGCGCTCAAATACTTCCATCTCACTGCGAGCGTCCAGCGCTGCGGTTGGCTCATCCAGGATCAGCAACTGCGCATCGCGAAGATACGCGCGTGCCAAAGCCAATTTCTGCCATTCGCCGCCGGAAAGATCCACTCCGCCTTCGAAGCGCCGTCCGAGCATTTGTTCGTATCCACCCTGTAATTTCGCAATTACTCCGGCGGCTAGACTCTTCTGCGCCGCAAACTCGATCTCACCTGGTGAGTGCGGAACCTCGATGCGTCCGACGGCAATGTTTTCGCGCGCGGTCATCTCGTAGCGCATGAAGTCCTGGAAGATGACACCCATTTCAGCGTGCAGGTCGTTGAGATCGTACTCGCGAAGATCGACACCATCCAGCAGAATCCGGCCCTCGGTCGGGTCATAGAGCCGAGTAATCAACTTCACGATTGTGGTCTTGCCCTGACCGTTTTCGCCAATCAAAGCGATGCGCTCGCCGGGTTCCAGAGTGAAGTTGAAATCCTTCAAGACCCTACGCGTGGTCCCGGGGTAGGCGAAAGACACGTTAATGAACTCAAAGCCGTGTCGAATCGGGCGAGGCACGCGGAGGCCGTTGACCTTTGATTCGACGCGCGGCTTCATCTCGAAGAACGCTATCAGGTCAGTGAGGAACAGGGCCTGGTCTGCGACCCCCGAAGCCGTGGAGAAGGCCTGCTGGATATTCGACATGGCCTGCATGATGGCGGTGGTGATCAGGGTTAAATCACCGATGCTGTACTGCCCCTGGACGGTGCGCCAAATGCTGAAACCATACGCCGCATAGTAGCCAAGTTGCCCAATAATTGCCAGGACGCCGCCCCAAAAGAGACGTCTCCGGTTCAGCGCCACGTTCTGCTCGTAGATTGTCTGGGAAAGTCGAGAGAACCTCTCCGTTAGATAGTCGCTGAGATTGAATAGTTTGAGTTCCTTGGCGGCTTCCTTGCTGCCGCCCACTTGCCGGAGGTAGTCCATTTGACGGCGAAGAGGCGTCTGCTTGAAGTTCTTGGCGTAGGTGAGAAAAGCGAAATGGCTTTCGCCCAGAAACGCGGGAAGGATCCCGGCGATCAGCAGGAGGAGCAGGAACGGCGAGTACTTGATGAGGACGGCGGAAAACGCCAACGCGGTGACCGACTGCTGAATAAGACGTCCCATCTGCTGGATCATGGCAAGCCGGTCGGTGGCCTGCACCCGGGCGCGTTCCAGGCGGTCGTAGAACACCGGATCTTCATAGACGGTCACGTCCAGGGCTGCCGCTTTGCGCATGACCTCCACGCTCACGTGATGGGTATAGCGATCGGCGAGCAGGTTGTCGAAGTAGTCGACGGAACGAGCCAGGATGCCGGTGATGACCGCCAGCGCCATCTCGCCGGCAACCAGCCACCAGAAATGTTGCGGCAAAGGCTGATGCATCCGAAGCCGGTTCACGCCGTCGATGATGTAACGCCCGATGATGCCGATGCCTACGGGGAGAAACGCTACCACGATGCGGATGGCGATGTTCCAGAACACCACCGAGGGCCCGGATTCCCAGACGAAATGCAGCACCGGGGGGACATTCTTGAGCGCACTGACCCGCTCGCCCCAGGCGCTGACTTGCTTCTTGGGCGTCTCGATCGCGGGTTCGCTGGATGCACCGGCGACTTCCGAATGGCTGGGTTCGGCGGACATGAACTTCCTTTGGTTCCAGTGGCTCGTTGAATGGCTGGAGGTCTCCCGGCTACGCGGGCAGAAATCCAAGCTGAGACCGACGTCTGCAGTTTGGGGCCGTATCTAGTGGATACGATGCGGGGAAAAAGCGCATTGTTGTTCGGGGATCCGCACGGGGGGCGCCTTAGGCCACTCCGGATCGCCGTGGTCAGGTCTCGTAAGGCTTGAAACCGGCGCTTTCCATACCTCTTTGCGCCTCGGGGTTCTTCATGAAAGTATCCCACACAAACCCCGACCGCGCGTTCTCCGCCATGAGCATCGTGATCCCGGTATCAATGCCGACAACATCGGGGTCGTACCAGTCAGTGAGGGGATTGAAGGCGTCCACGAATCCATATCGGCACCAGGCATTTGGATAGTGGTCATGGATGGTTCGCAAGACGCGCATGGTGGCTGCGGGCAGGAAGGGAATGGAGCCGCCCGCGGCTGCGGGCACTACGGTCCCATCGATCGGGCCCATCGCCGGCGGGCCGCCCCAAGCCACATATCCTTTAGCAGAGTCTGACGCGGTGATGCCCCAGAGCGCATTACTGTAATCGGACCACTGCGAATTCAACTCCACACAGAAGCGGCGGTGCACGTCGGTGGCGACAACTGAGTTCTGAAAGTAGTCAGCGAACCGGTCACGTTTCTTCCGGAAATCGAACCAAGCCTGCGAATACTGATGGACGAACAACGGAGCGAATGACCCGATGTAGCGCAGACCGTCATACTCAAACACCAGTCTCTTCCACGCGAACCAGGCTTCGGTCGGCAAGGGATGCGATGTTGATCCCATACCCAGCAAGTACATCATCATCAGTTCGCTGTAGTAATCCCATCGGGAATGGATGAATCCCGCCTCCGGGGTCCAGCCATGCGACAGCAGGCTGGTATCCTCCGAAAGCCAGGTCCACTCGACGCGATCGAAGATGGCGTGTGCCAGTTCCTGAATGTCCTTGTCGCTGAAGTGCTGTTTGCACATCAGGATTCCGCACAGCAGCATCGCCGTGTCCACCGAAGACACTTCCGAGTCCCAGACCCGCTCTCCCGTATTGATGTTCGCAAAATGGTAGAAAAAGCCGCGATGGGTGGGCAATTTGTGCCAGATGAAATTGAGTGTGGCGATTACCCGATGGCGCGCGTCCTCGTAACTGACGAAGCCGCGCATCTGTCCGATGCAGATCGCAGTAAGGCCGAATCCGGTCGACGCGCTGCTGGCCACGATACTTGTGTCGTTGGTGCGGACGTTGCAGCGATCCTTCACCAAGCCCGTCTCGGGATTGCCCTGTTCCCAGAAAAAGAGAAAGTTGGCATGCTCCAGATCATTCAGAAACTGATCGTCTTGCGGCGACAAGCCACTCGACGGAGGGGTCTGCGGCGGTTCATGAACCGTTTTCCTGCCGGAATGCTGGGGCGCCTGGCCGAGTGCGGCAGCCAGCGGCACACCGGCAGAAACCCACGCCATTTGCCGCATCAGTCTGCGACGAGCCCGGCCTTGGAGGTCGAGATCATCCAATTCCGCGGGATCGCGGTGATTCTTCTCATCTGGGTTGCGGGATGGCTCCAAGTCGTAGCTCTCCGCCGGTTGGCCCGGTGTGAAACGATTGCGACAGCCTATATTTTAGATGCTGCGACACCCGGGGTGGTGCGGGATCGGGTACAGCGAATCGGCCCGAGAACGCGTCAAAGCATCTGACGGATAATAAATGCGATGAACTGGAAACGTTTGATCGTATGGGCAGCGATCGTCTCGGCGGTAGGCGCGGGGATTGCGGTTCTGGTAGTGCGCGCCCATCGCTGGCGCCCGCGCACTATTACGATTCAGGGCGCCGTGATCCGCCGTGACCTCGATCCGCGGCGACAATTGCCGATCGGCAACGTGGCGGTGACCGCGACTGACGGTCTCTTCACGGTCACAACCCGATCTGACGCCTCAGGTTATTTCGATCTCAAATTTAGAGAGAACGTGTGGCCCGGCCAGACAGTGCAACTCACATTCCGCGACCCGCAGTATAAGCCGTTCGATATGACGCTCCCTGTAGGTTTGAGAACGGCGGCCAAAAAGCTCTACGTGGCGGCGATGACCCCGGTGGCGCCAGACGAGGAACCGGCTCCGGGCAAGAAACTCGCGGTTGTCAGCAACGTACGCATCCGTTACACCGTAAATGCCCAGGGCGATGAAAACATTGGGGGTGCTGTCGAGCCATTCGAGGTGGTCAACAAAGGCAACGTGCCCTGCAATGGCGAGGGGCCGTGCTCTCCTGATGGCGCGTGGAAGGCATCCACCGGTGAGGTAACTCTGGATGCCGGGCCCGACAATGCCTTCCGCAACGTGCGCGCCTCCTGTATCGCCGGTCCGTGCCCGTTTACGCGCATCGATCCGAGCGGGCTGCAGCACGGAGGACGCATGATCACCGCCAAGGCGCTCGACTGGTCAGATACGGCCACCTTTCTGGTGGAGGCCGAGGTTTACCGTTCCTCGATTACTTCAAATGTTCGCGAGTCTTACCCGGTGATTTACGGCCGTACGCTCAACTTCGTGCTGCCTGGCTCCGCCGAGGGCGTCAGCATTGAAGCGGATCTGGATCGAACGCCCATGGTGTTTCCGCTGGGGCCGGAACTCTTTCTCAGCTGGGCCAATTGCACCGCGCGCGCCAGCAGAGACAGTGCCAGTTCCGAGGTGTATCGCTGTGAATTGAAGCCTGCCTATCGCTTCTGAAATTGATGCCTTGCAAGTCACATGATGCGGTTAGTCAACGCGAAGTTCTTGACCCCTGTGCCGCGCTGACTTACTGTCATAACCAGCGCGAAGGGCGCACCCGGTCCGCGGAAAGGGCAGTGCCCACCTTAGATTCACAACTTTACGAAACTTCTTTCCAGCCTGACGAACGCGGACTAACAGGCTACGCGCGAAAGGAGCTTCGTATGCCCGATAGGACCCTGCCCGACCGCCCCAACCTCGACCAATACAAAAAGCAGGCCAAAGACCTGGTGCGCGACTGCCGCAGCTCCGCGCCCGATGCGTTGGCTCGCTTTCATCGTTACCACCCGGATCAGTCCCAGGCGCCGATGTCTCTAACAGCCGCTCAGCTTGTGATCGCGCGCGAACATGGTTTCGAAAACTGGCCGAAGTTCGCCGCGCACATTGAGACTCTGCGTATTCAACGAGCCGTCGATTCTCTCGCGGAGCCCATCGGTGGCTTTCTGATTGCCGCCACAGTTCCCCAAGATGGGTCGAATCACACATCCGGGACGCTGGAAGAAGCCGAGACGATCCTCCTCCGATATCCGCACGTTGGGTCCGCCAACATCTACGCAGCGGCGGTTCTTGGAAATGAACAGGCGGTTCTCGCCTTCCTGGCCGCCGATGCAAAACTTGCAACTGTCCCGGGCGGACCGCATGCCTGGGATGCTCTCACGTATCTCTGCTTTTCGCGTTACCTGCGTATCGATCGCGACCGCTCCGATGCCTTCGTGCGCGCCGCGCGCGCCCTGCTGGATGCGGGAGCGAGTCCCAACACCGGCTGGACAGCAATGTGGCAAGGTAAGCCCGAATTTGAGAGCGTCATCTACGGCGCCGCCGGAGTGGCCCACCACGGCGCGATGACCAGCCTGTTGCTCGAAAACGGGGCCGACCCGAATGACGGTGAAACGTGTTATCACGCTCCGGAGAATTACGACAACACTGTTACGCAGATCCTTCTCGAAAGCGGCAAACTCAACGATCGCAGCCGCACGTGGATCCTCGTACGCAAGGCGGACTGGCATGATTACGACGGCATCAAGCTCGCGCTCGACAATGGTGCCGATCCTAACGCTATTCCGCAATGGGGAAACAGCGCGCTCCAACATGCCATCCAGCGCGACAATCGCGCTGAGATCATCGCGTTGCTTCTTGAACGCGGCGCCGACCCGCTGCTTGGGAATGGCCGCGACGGCAGGTCTGGTGCCGTCATGGCCGCACGTCGCGGCCGCGGCGACATACTCAAACTCCTTCGCGAACGAGGTTTTGATCCGCAGTTCGCTGGCATGGACCGCTTGATTGCGGCCTGCGCGTTGGCGGACGAGGCCGCGGTTCAATCCTCGGTCACAGAAGTGCCCAGCCTGTTGCCGGAGTTGCTCGCTGAAGGCGGAACGCTAATCGCGCAGTTCGCCGGAGTGGGCAACACCGAGGGCGTGCGCCTGCTGATCGACCTTGGCGTTCCGGTGGATGCGCTTTATGCCGGAGATCTGTACTTCGATATCGCGAAAGACTCGACTGCACTGCACGTGGCCGCATGGCGCGGCTGGCCGCAGACGGTCAAGCTTCTTCTTCAACGCGGAGCAAACGTGAATGTGCTCGACGGCAAAGGCCGGACGCCGCTTCAACTGGCGATCCGTGCCTGCGTCGACTCCTATTGGAAAGAGCGCCGTTCGGTTGAATGGATCTCGCCGCTGCTGGAGGCCGGGGCCACGCTCAACGGCATCGAAATTCCATGTGGCTATCCGGCCGCAGACGAAATGTTGGCTCGCTCGCTGGGAGGGAAGTGAAAGAGAAGTTTTTTGCGCCGCTGGGGTCTGAAAAAGTGAAACAGCCCCGAGCCTCCATCGTGAGAGGAGGGGCTCACGGGTCCCTACGCCAGCGAAACCGCGGGCCGCAACTCTACCTTCCTGGTCGTGATCATCACCTTGGCGGGCGCCAGGTCCGGCCCGTCCCAGCCCTCTTTGGTCGCTTCAACCTGAATCTCACCGGCCTTTTTGGTGCTCTGCACTATCACCTGGGCGAGTCCATTGAACACCGAACGCCTCGGTTCCTTGTCGCTCTCCTGGCAGTTCGGGTCGCCGTTGCCTACGCCAATCAGTGCACCGTCTCCCGTGACCTTGAACCCAATCTTATTGTTGGCGGTCGGAACGAGCCGCCCTTCTTTGTCCAGCACCTCCACCTTCAGCACCGCAACGTCTTCGCCGTCCGCATCGATTTCTGTGCGGTCCGCTGTGAGCCGGATCGCAACCGTCGGTCCGGTGGTCTCGCGCTTCTCCGTCAGTGCCACCCTGCCATCCTTCGAGCCGCGCGCCTCAATGTAGCCCGGCTCGAACTTCACCTTCCATTCCACATGCTCGAGGTGTGGAACTTTCTTGCTGCCCAGGCTCTTGCCGTTTACAAAGAGCTCCACTTCGTCCAGGTTGGAATAAACCCACACCGGGATCTCGTCGCCCTCGCGGCCCTCGAAGTTCCAGTGCGGGAACAAATGCAGCGACGGTTCCTTACCCCACCACGCTTTGTAGTAATAGAAGTTGTCCTTCGGGTAACCGCACATGTCCACTATGCCGAACTGCGAATTGATCGAGGGCCACCCGTACGGCGTCGGCTCGCCGCGGTAATCGAAACCCGTCCACGCGAACCCGCCTGCCTCCCACTCGCGGGATCCATAAAACTTCCACCACTCCTCGGCCGTCTCGCCCCACGGCACCACGCCGTCATAGGAGTTCACCGTGTTGCGCAACTTGTCTGAGGAGTAAACGCCCCGTGTTCCAATAGCGCTCGACGTCTCCGACCCGTAAAGCGGTTTTCTGGGGTTCTTCGTGTGGTAATTCTCAGGGAACTTGAGGTTGTAATTGAAGCCGATCACGTCGAATGGCTCCGACACGCCCTTCTCGTTGTTGCCGTTTACAGCCGCCGACACCACGCGCGTCGGGTCGAGTTCGTGGCACAGGCGCACCATGCTGGTTGCAATCTTTGCGCCCTGCTCCGCCATCTCGCTCTGTAATGTGAACTCCTCGTTGCCGATCGACCAAAGGATGATCGAAGGAGAATTGCGATAGCGCTTCACCATCAACGCTAATTGCTCCAGGCCTTCGGGGCTCGAGCTCATTTGGCGCGTTTCGCACATCATCATCATGCCCATACGGTCGCAGGCTTCCACCCACTCTGGTGTCGGCATGTTGTGCGAGGTGCGTACCGCATTGCCGCCCATCTCCCGAAGCACGGCGAGACGAAACCACTGCAGCCGGTCCGGCAGGGCCGCGCCCACGCCTGCGTGGTCCTGATGATTGCAGGTTCCCTGAATCTTCAACGGCTTTCCGTTAAGGAAAAATCCCTTGTCTGCGGTGAACTCCGCCGTACGCACTCCAAAGCTCACGCGCTCCGCATCGCGCAACTTACCATCTGAGTCGACAGTCACAACAGCCGAATACAGATTGGGTTCGTCAACCGACCATAGCAACGGGTTGGGCAGTTTCGCGGTTGCTGTGTAGGTGGCACATCCGTCCGCCTCAATCTTTTGCGCCGGCGCCTCCGCTGTTGCCACCGTTGCGCCCTTCGCATCGAGGATCTTCCAACTGACCTTGGCGCTCGTTGCCTGCTTGCCCTGATTCTGCACCATCGAGCCCAGCGATAGCGTGGCAGCATTCCCGTCAACTGCTGGCCTTACCCAACTCTCCCATTTGCCCAGATGCACGGCGTCGGTCTTGGTGAGCCATAAGTGGCGATAAACGCCCGCACCTTCGTAGAACCATCCATCGCCGAAGCTCGCATCCACGCGCAACACGATGTAGTTCTTCTGGCCGTATGCCAAAAAGTCGGACAGATCGAAGCGAAATGGCGCATAACCATTGTTGTTGCGACCGATGAAGCAGCCGTTGACGAACACCAGTACATCGCGGAATGCGCCATCGAACTCCACCCAGATTCGCCGGCCCAAATCGCTGGCCGGAATGTCGAACTCGTGGCGATACCATCCCACGCTGGTCTCAGGGTACCGGCGGCCCACCGGCTTGTAGCCGTGCGACATCTGCTCATCGTCGTGCACAAACGGCAGTTCAACGGCCCAATCGTGGGGTAAGTTGAGTGTGCGCCACTTGGAGTCGTCGAACCCCGCCTTGGCAAACTTGAAATCGCCGGTTTTGGCGAAGTCGCCCTGCCCATAGCCGAAGCCCAGATCGTGCGATGGATCAACGCTGTTGCCGAAGGTGAACTTCCACCCGAAATCGAAGAGCAGTTGCTCGCGCGGCGCCATGGCGGCCTCGGCCGAGCCTTTTAGCGTGTCGGCGATGCGAGCCGCGCTACGCGCCCAGGCCGAACGGGCGAGAAGAGAGGAGGCGGCGAGTGCGATTCCGGAAGAGAGCAGGTCGCGACGGGAAATATCAGGCATGGGAGCCTCCAGTGGGCGGCGATTAATTGCACGCGACGATTATGGGTTGGTGGTGAATCAGGCGGAAATATAAACTACGGGGGCTCAAAAGTAAACGGTTTCAGCAATGAAGCTGGGACAGCTGTCTCCGCAGCCTCAACGGCAAACAAAGCCGATCCGCTGTGTTAGATTCAGAGAGTCAATACCCGCCTTTGGAGAGGTGGCCGAGTGGTTGAAGGCGCACGCTTGGAAAGCGTGTTTAGGGGAAACTCTAACGTGGGTTCGAATCCCACCCTCTCCGCCAGAATACCGTCTACATCGATCTAGATGACTCCTCTACTCTCTAGAACCGGGTTCATTAAGTACTGATTTAATTGCGTTTATAGTGGCATTTCCCTCCTGACCACTCCTCACTGCTCCGCGACCATCCGCACACAATTGACGGAATGTCTGACGGTATCGGCGAGCTATTTTGGCTTTCGGGAGGAACCCTTCCCGTGGCCAGAGTATGTCATATCAAGGCAAGGTTACGATCCCCCCGAAGGTTCGGTATCCGACACAATTTCGCGTCTGCTTCGTGTAGAATCCTGCCGCAGACTGCATGCTCATCATCATTCGTCGTACTCGGAGGTGGGATGTATTTCCCATTGGTTCGCGAGTGGGTTCGCGTGGAGGGACGTGACGGTCTATTCCGCGTTGTCAGAGCAGACTACAAACGAGGGCTGGCTGATTTGGTCAGCCAGGAATCGTCTGAGAATCTGATCGGTATTCCGTTCGCGCTTCTGATGCCCAAATCTAGGGACCCGAAGTAGCACCTTTGTCGGTTTGGTCGATGCCCGTTCAAATTACGCGCAAGCCCGTCTTCTTAGGGACCGACACATCCGTGCGGAACTTCTGACAGCGACAACCCTTCACGACGCAACGGGTGAACTGCTCGCGCGGGGGATGCTTGGCGACGGCGTGGCCGCAGATACATGGAAGCCCCGGGAGCAATTTGCGGAGCCGAGAGAATGTCACGTGTACCTTCGAGGGGCTTGCGACTTTTCGGGATGCTCACTGGCCGCAAGGCTCATTTGAAGAGTAGGCGGTCCGAAGCCGGTCGGGATAGCTGGGAAAATTCCCGGGTTGCGAACGGAGGCCTCCGCCAAAATTTTGCTTTAGCGGCCAGGCATGTCCATGCACCACGGTAACCTAGGAAAATCCTAGCTGCCCCGCTGTCCCACAGGATTGCTACATTTGTGTGACTTGGCGAGACAAGGACAGGCATGGTGGAGCGCGGCTTCAAATATCGAATCTTGTTCGTAGACGATGAACCGATTGTCCGGGAGAGTTCGGCCCTTATTCTGACTCACAAAGGCTTCGAAGTCCGCACTAGCGAAGACGGCTTTGCGGCGCTGGTGGATTTACGCTTGGCTCTACCCGACTTGATTATCTCCGACTTGCGAATGCCGAACATGAGCGGGTTTGAGTTGTTGTCCATCATTCGACGCCGGTTTCCTCACATCCCGGTCATTGCGATAAGTGGGGATTTCGTTGGGACTGGGCCAACCGCTCTGATAGCTGATGCGTTCCTGACGAAGGGAGAGTATCGCCCCGAGAGTCTCGTTGCAAAGATTACTGAATTAATCGAACGCGCCCCTATGAGGAGTCAAATCGTCAAGCCTGACAGGTCGCCGGTATGGGTACCGGTCAATGATAAAGGTTACCTTGTTGTGACCTGTACAGATTGCCTGAGATCGTTCTCGGTCCCACCCGCAACATCGGGTGAACAACTATGCGACGCGACGTGCGTCTTTTGTTCGACGAATGTATGTTACTTGCGAACGGTATAAAGGCTGCTCCGTGGCTTTCCGGTCCAAACCCTGACAAAACCTTACAGACTCAGAATCACCCAAATCACCTTACAAACGGAGACCAAAGGCAAAACCGATCATGACGCTGACCGGACGTGCCGCGTGTTGAGTCACTCAGGTGTATAGCCGCTGTATCCCGAGTTCCTCTGTCGTCAACCGTCATTCTGGCATTCCCATTGGAACTCACCACAGGATTTGATGACTGGCTCGATGGTCCACGTTTCTAACCGCCGTAAGCGGCCATGTCCGAAGGAATCGCTTCGCGGCCTAGCGGCGCAGCCACTCCAGCAACGCTTGAGTGGCGGGATTCTGAGTGAGATGAGTAAGCTGTGTGAGCCTACGTGTGCGCTCGTTGGAGGAGCGGGGGAGTATTTCGTCTGCCGAGTATTTTGCTTTCCCTGCGGTAAGACCCAAGAGATTTGGCAGATATAGTTCCGCAACGGCGTTTTTCAGGTTGTCTTGGTCCGGTAGGTCGAGAGTACGAAACATCGCTTGTGCCAGGCGGATTTCCAGTTCACGGGGCGGACGTTGCCGCAGGCTCAGTTCCTCATATGCTCGTGAGAGATACGTCTCGCGAGCGCGACCGGTCGTCTCCGCGCTCTCCACGATCCGCATAATCTCATCGAAGGTCCGCTGGTTTTGGATGGCGCTTCCGCGGACGCGCTCCCAAACATATCTTGCGAACAGATCGTCATAGCGATCCTTTCCAGCGTCTGCAGAAGCTAACACTTCGCTGTCAGTTTGGAGGTGTTCGAGACTCAATGCAGCCTTGGTGTCAGAAAGTGCGTACGGGGCCGAAAAGAGTTCCTGCAAGTGGTCCTGATTCAGCAGAACCCGTGCGTCATCGGACGCTCCGCGACAAAATGCCAGAAGTGACATGCCCGCTGACAGATTCACATGCGACCATGGACCGTAATAATCCATAACCCGCAGACCGCCTGTACCGCGCTGCACAACCGTCATTTCAAAAATGTCGCCTGCTTTCTGGATCACTCGGCCTTTCAGGACTTCGGCGAGGCGGAAGCGCAGCCGCGCTTCGCGCCGCTTAAGGCCGGTATCGGCCTCGGGCGCCCACGCGGATAGATCTGCGGCGACCAGGTCGATGTCTAGTATGGCCGAGGCGGTCATAACCTCAGAGCCGGCATTGTCTTGTTCTGAATTCGCCATCTTCGTCCTGGGTCCTCCAAACGCAGCCATCCAAAGGCATGTCCACAGCACGACCATCCCGGTCGAACTCATGCCCTGCAATCCCGCGCGAGAAGAGATAAGCCGGTTGGGGCGCGCACTTCGAGATTCGATCCCGCTACCGGAACCGCCGGCGAATCTGTTTGAGCCTCCGATATTGTCACTGCGGGAACGCCAGCCGGAGCTACCGCGCCCGTGACTGGATTGATAGTCCATTCGCCGCGCATTGTCCATCGATACCGCCGCACCACGCAGTAAAGACGTTCCGCAGAGTTTCCGGTCGCGCCGCTGCTTCCGCCAAAATTGGTCCAGAAACATAGGGCGGCACGGAACCGCAGGTTAAATCGGAAACGGGTTAATACAGCCGCAGGAAAACCGATGTGATTGGCCGGATCGCCATCGCCGGGACTGTCGACAGATTCGATCAACCATCGTTGGCCAGGTTGCGGGGCAAGGTCGCGTTTCACGCGGATTCGACTTCTTGACAGGGTTGCCGTGTCACCTCCTGTGCCCGGAGTGAGCCGTCCGGTGTCCAGAACGGGCGCAACAACCAGGGTGGGCGCAGGATCGACGGGACGAAAAGCTGCCGATCCGGAAGGATGGGCGCCGGTCGCGGCCGCCAGATTGGATGCGAAGACGGAGGCATGGGTGTGAACCACGGGAGGGGCCACAGTCGAGTCCAGAAAGGTGCCAACGATGTCTTCCGTATTCGCCTCATTGTTTATCCATCCTCCGAAAATCCGGGTGAGGCCGAGTTTTCCGTCCGCGCCACCGCCGACGATCTCGACGATCGCATTCATGTGGATCGAGGCGGCCAGAGGCGCGCCGATATTAAACGTGCCTCCCGTGACGTTTATACCCCCACCCGCGGCAACGCCTACAAAATTGGCAGGGTGAGTTTGGGAGTTGTCGGAAGAGAGGGTCACGTGGACCAGAACGAGGTTCATCAGAATGTAAGGTTCACGGTCGATTCTCGCGCCGGCAGCATCATGTCGTTCGAAGTCATTCGTCCCGTTGCAGTCGATGAATGCGCGAACATGGAAAGAGCCCACGCTGTCGGGCAGCAGGGTCGCATTCAACGTTACGCTTCCCGTCGGATCGAGTGTCGGGAGTGCGGACCCGGTGAGCGCCAGAACATCGGCATGATCGATCGGATCGGCGGTTCCCGGATTGACGGCCCGCTCGATGCTCCACATCACGGGCGCCCCAGCGGGATTGACGGCAACAGAGAGTTCGATGGGATGAGCGGCGTCCAGAGAATCGCGCACAAGTACCAGGGGTTCGCGGACCGCAAAACTCTCATCGAAATCGCGGGTGTGCGTACCGCCGAGCGCGAATACATGAGGTGCCGCCGCGTTCCCCATACGGGCAATGTGCGGAGGCGTAGACCGGATGCGCGCGGACAGGTTGTGGAATTGAACGGCCGTCATTCGCACATGATCGCCGTCGGGCCCCAGGCCGGCAACGCCAAGCTTGAATCCCGTATCGGCGAGGGCTCCGCTGACGCCGGACCCTTCCGCCCAAAAACGCTGGCCTGTTGCGCCGATGCCGCCGTTGGCGATCACGAGGGGCAATGCCACCGGGGCCTGGCCGACGGCCGCGATCTCATCTGGATCGGCGAACAGTCGCACGTGGCCGTCGAAGCTCCGCAACTCGAGGTTTCCAGGGAACGTCGCCGGCACCGCTTTGCGGACGATCACAAGCGCGCGACCGTGGTGAAACGACGCATTTTGCACATGCACGAATCTGCCCGAATTGATCTTCGCGGATGTTGACAGCACTGCGGGTTCGGAACCAGAAGCAGTTCTGCTCTCGTGGATGTCGAGCGTCACCTCGATCGATGTCATATGGGCTGTCACGGGAGGTAGAATCGGCCTCGACCCGCCGGAGAGGGACAACCGCAAAACGATATCGTCCATAGCGTTACTGGGGATTTCGCCTTCGGCAAAAAGGACGACACCCGCGTTGAGTTCGTCAGCCGCAAAATCGCGCCCGGCCGTCGTGACCAGGTTTCCTGCAACGGCAGCGTCGAAGAAATTGAGCCGGGCGCTTGGACTGGTGACTGCGAAGGTGCCGGAGCCATCGAATCCCCCCGGATCCGTGACGGTAAGCGTGACACGAGTGCGCGTTGTGACAGCAGCAGGCAGGTAGGGTTTGTGAACCAGCACAAGAGAGTTGGCCAGTTGGATGACAGGGCCAATGGGAACCGGAGGGACAGCGGGGGGAGAATCATCGTCGGAATCCGATCCGACTGCCGCCGCGGGCCGGAAGGGAGAAGCCTCTTCGACGGGCGGCGCCAGATGTCTCTCCTTGCGAAGCAAGCGGGTCTTCCATCTGGTAATCAGTTCCGCCAGGGCACCCCTTCGAGACGCGTCGCTCCATTGATCTCTGACGCTCTGGTCAGCCAGCTCGTAGACACGTTTGATGGCTTTTTCAATTCGGCTCAGAAGAAGCAAGTGCGGTCGAGCCGGTCCAAGTGTCAGGATTGTCGACTGCGTGGTGAATAGGTCCTGCAATTCATCACCATCGGGCAACTCGCGGAGATTCAATTCAAGCCAGTTAATGGGAACTGCGAGAGTGCGTAAGGTGATTAAGATCTGCAGAACGTCCGGCCGAGCGAAGAAGCCGGACGGGGCCCCTTGCGGTACCGTTGCGTTTACGGACTCGATCCGATCTCGGTATGCGCGTTGAAGCAAAGGATCTGGCAGGCTCCGCAGAAAATCATCGGAATGCTGAACAAGGACTTTGACGATTTCCTGCGTGCGGATTGCGGATTCTGCAAGATCGCGTTGGCGAAGGCGGCCAAGTTCAGACTGACACTCAAATGTGCGGGCTGCAGGTGAAAGCGAATGCGGAATGGGCGAAGATGACCACGAGCGTCCTAGCGGACCCGGCACTCGGGCAGCACTATTGCACATTCGAGCCGTCGCAGAATCGAGGTGGTCTAAGGCGTCGAAGGGCTTTCGGACTCCAAACCAATCTCGCCGGTCTTCTTTCACTCGAGCTAGTCCTGAGGTGAATTGCTAAGAAGACATAATGCGAGCAAATTCCAAAAGATGCAATCAAAAAATGCCTAGGGAAACTCTGGCGGAAGTGGGGCAACCAGATGGCTGGGGCTCGCGCAGATTGGGCGGACCGGAGAGCATCGAAGTAGATCCCACCTTGCGCTGGCAAGTCGAACGCCGGCTATCTGTGAAACTGGATGTCATCTGAACCACGCCGCGGAGTCGTTTCGGCTCAACTTTGCGGTCAAGGTCGACCTGGCCAGAATTCCTCAGGGACCACCGGCTGTCGAAGGTGGCTGTTCAAACCTTCGCTGCCATCTCTTACGCAATGCACCGAGTTTTCAGAACGCGCGTCTCGACCGCAGGAAATCTGTGCGGCTGGTTTTTGTGCGGGTAAGTGAGGTTCTTGCTCGGCCTAAAATGTCGCGTAGGGACGGCCTCAATGGGCCGTCCCCCGCGCAGATTCGTGCATGATTCGGGGTACCCGCAGCGTAGAAATCACCTGGGAGAGGGATGGCGATCCAAGAAACGCTTGAAACTCCCAAGCAATCAGACTTCAAAAGTCCATTGACGGTGAGATTACAATGGAATCCAAGTTTGGTGCGTAATTGGTCGGATTGCTGAATTCGATTTGGTTGGAGCCGGCGTGCAGTTGCACCTGAATCACGGTGCTGGTTGGAGTGCCGAAGCTGTACCCGTTCAGAGCGATTTCCTGCGCCGTATTTCCATTGACTGAAACGAAGAAAGATCGTTGCCCCTGCGTCATGTAGTCGATCTCCATCTGGTATGTCCCGGCAGCCGGAACGTTAACATCCTCAAAAGTGACGGCGCTTTGCGGGTTGCCGCCCAGGTTGCCCACCGCAGCCAAGCCGGAGCAGTTTCCGCAAAAACCCGCTGAGGTCGCCGCTGCGCCGCTCAGCGTCGCATTCTCCGCCTCATAGACGGTGGAAGCCGGATACGGCTCGTTTCCGTCGCCGCTTATGATGATTCGGTCCATGTCCGGCGGATAACTTGTCGGATTGCCAAACTGGATACTGTTTGTCCCCGCGTTGAGCCGCACCGGAATCGTGGTCGGGAACGGAAGATTCGAGCTTCCTCCACTCAAGTTCAGCGTCATGTCCGGACCATCGTTGACATTGATGATGAAAGAACGGGTACCGAGGGTCATGGAATCAACCTCCATTCGGTAAACGCCTGCCTTGGCGACACTCACTTCGAAGGTTGCATAGTTGGCTGCGCCGATGCCGAGGTAAGTAAGTTTGTAGCCGCTCGCGCAGGTGGAGCACGACGACAACTGCGCTCCTCCGTGCAGCGTTGCTGTTTGCGCGCCATACACTTCGGATGGCGGCACCGGAGCCGCCTTTAGCGACTTGACTTTGAACAGGCGCGCCCCATGCCCCGGCAGCACTTCTGAGAAGGAACCGAATGCAGGTCCCATGTCGGCGCCGCGCCAAAGGTCCCTCATCGCGACTGCGTTGACAAATCCCAGGTCCTTCCAGTCAACAGACACGTTCGCGGGAAACGCATTGAGGTTGAATAGTGCGACGTAGTAGCTGCCGTCTCCAAGATTCGAAACCCAGACAGGTGTAAATCCTCCCGTAACTTGTTTTGCCGGATGCCCAGATTGATCAACGGCTAGAACTTCATCATTGAAGAGCAGCCCCTTGCCGAAACTGGTTAGTTTCGTCAGGTCGCCGCCGAGCGAGAGCGGGGCATTGGCCATCGCCCATAAAGTCATCGCGGTCTGCTGTTCCGTATTCGTAATGCCGTCGGTTGGGCCGTTGCCAACCTCAAGAGAGTCGAGGTCATTCCATCCAAGTGTCGGGCCGGAAGCACTCTCCCAGCCAATTAGATCGTAAAAGCGAAGCAGCACGCGCTGCCATTCGGTAAGGTTTGGGCAATCCCCTTCGCACTCGACGTCGCCGTTGATGCGGCGCGCATTCGCGTTCTGCTGCCAGTCACTGAGATAGTCTTCATCGAGCGCCCACGAAATCGTAAGCCAAATAGGGCGGCCGCTCAGAGCGATGGCTTTGGAATACGCCTGAACATCGGGGATATTGTTGATATTCAAATTGTCGTTGTATGAGCCGGGAGTTACTCCGTCAAGTTTGATAAAGTCGATGCCCCAGGACGCATAGAGATTAACGATTGAGTTGATGTACTCCTGCGCTCCCGGCTTGGTGAAATCGATCTTGTAGCCGTAGCCAAACCCCTGACCGTAATTGAGCGGAATCGCAGCAATGTCCTGCGCATGATACGGCGTGCCGAAGATAGGGAGATTTTGAGCATAGACCGATGTGCCAAGTCCGGGGAGCAGATAGATGCCGACCTTTTGACCGTTAGCATGGAGGTGCTGGATCATGTCCAGGAATTGCGGGAACTCAGTTGTGTTCCAAAGTGTACGGCCGTATTCATCGCTGTCGCCGCTCCATCCTGCGTCGAGGTTGATGTACTTGAAACCATGGGCTTGCAGGCCTGAGGAACGCATGGCGTCGGACTGCGCAAGAATATTCTGCTGATTCATTACCGTGCTCGACGGCACGATGGTCTGCTCACTGTAGGTGCTCCAGCCCAGGTACGGCCTTTGTCCGAGGCCGTTTACCTGCGCGTTGACAGGGCGAAGGAAAGCGGCGCACAACAAGACCCACGCGAGGCGTATCGCGGTTTTTGATAAAGAGCCTGCCTCGATGGATTCAATCGCCAAATCATTCGACTCGCAAACATTGGAGACGCGGGTTTGATTCGAATTCCTATGCATGGGATCTCCTTGGGATATTGATCAGTGATCCGGACTGTTGCCGTTTACGGGACAATCGCGTCATTTGAAAACGAGCGTATGACGCTTGGGTAATTTTCGAAATAAGCGCTTATTTGTTTTTTACTCGTGGTGCCATGATCCTTCAACAATCGTAGGATCTCGTGCGGAGAAGCGCTTCGGCGCCTTTACTAGCAAGCGAAACTAATTTATGCCGGAAATGTCATGTTTGTCCAGTAATTGCCAAGTTTTTTTGGGAGGCCCGGATTGCTCAACCCTGTCAGATACGCCGATGCGAAACACATTGGAGGTAAGGCGGGTGCATCACCCTCAGGTTCAGTAACTCGGATAATGAGCGCTCAAATAAGAACTTCGCGGGCTGGCTAAACCATCTGCCGCATACCCGGCAGACGTATGATTCCGCGATTGGCCCAGCGAATGCCGGCGGAGGTCGCAGATCATTTCGATTCGCCGTGATGTAAAGGTGTTAATAATGAAAGTGCCAATGAAGAGACCCGTAACACTCAAGAATGCCGGCACAACGCTGGTCAAGGACAACGTTGCTGACCGCCTGCGCGCGGAGATTGGCAGCGGAGAATTACGTCCGGGAATTCGGATTGTCGAGGGGTATTGGGCGCGGAGATTCGGCGTAGCACAAGCCTCGATTCGTGAGGCCATCAATCTTCTCGCCCAAGAAGGGTTTGTAACCAAGGCTTCGGGCCGCAGCGCACGCGTCGTCAACCTGACAGAACTGGATGTGTTGCAGATCTATGAGCTGCGAGGCGCCCTGGAAGGCCTCGCTGCGAAACTCTTGGCAAAGCGGGCACACGAGGTCCAGCCGCTCGAGTTGGCGCTGGAGATGATGCGCCGTGCCTCAAAGGAAAGGCGCCCGGCGGAGCTAATTGACGCCGATCTCAAGTTTCACCTTGAGCTCTGTCGTCTCTCCAACAATTCTTATATCTTCGACCACGCCAGGCGCGTGTTGCTACCCTTGTTTGCCTTTGTACGCATTCGAGTGATATCCAGCGGCCAAGAAACTTCGGTTTGGGGCAAGGATTTCGACGCGCATCAGCGCATCGTCGACCTTGTGAAAGAAGGCGAGGGTGAAGTTGCCGAGGCGTACGTTCAACGGATGATGGCTCGATTTGCATCAACCGCTTACGACAACTGGGAAAAGAAGCCGGCAGCGCCCACCGGTAACCGGCAGGCGCGCGAAGTAAAAAGGACACGGACTCACAAATAGAAGCACTGGGCAGTTATCAGAAGATGATCTTGCCGCTCAGTTGCAACTCCCGGTTAAGGTTTGCCTGGCTGGTGCCGATCGAACCGAAGTTGGCTGGATTGTTGATGTCATTGCCCGGCTGGCCAAAGATCGGATGGTTCAAGAGGTTAAACGCCTCAGCACGGAACTGAAATTGTTTCTCTCGCCAGATGGGGAACGAACGAATGATGGACGAATCGAGATTGATCCACCTTTGATCTTGTTGCGTGTTGGTCCCCCCATT
The DNA here is from genome assembly GCA_963744185.1 of uncultured Acidobacteriota bacterium. Classification (GTDB taxonomy): domain Bacteria; phylum Acidobacteriota; class Terriglobia; order Terriglobales; family Acidobacteriaceae; genus Telmatobacter. The sequence goes on from CAVUSR010000012.1 coordinate 825,178, forward strand.
TCCATACGTATATTTGGCGGGAACCGCGTAGGCCGCTGTATTGAACCATTCCGCTCTCGTCTTCGGCCCACTATGAATGTTGCCAATCACGTTGGCACGCTCATAGGACGCGCTGTTGCCGGTGTTGGCTTGATCGGTTTCGTCGAGTACGGTGAAGTTCTGTCCATTGCGCCAGGTGAATATGTTGTTGAATTGCCAGTTCCCCAGGATGTAGTCGGCAATTCGGCTGCCGGTCGAGAATTTCTGGCCCGGGCCCACTGGGATGGTATAAAGACCATTCGCGACGAAAAGGTTGGGAATATTGGTCGAGGACGGCCCTCGTGAAGCTCGCGGATTGTACGGATCCTGCGGCACCTGTCCTTCAATCCCGAACCACCCATCGTCTACTGTGAGAGATTTCGCCCACGTGTAGGCTATCTGGTACGAGAAGCCGCTCGTGTAGCGCTTATCCAGTTGCACCTGGAGGGCGTTGTAGCTGCCGCTGCCAACACTGCGGTCATAAAAGGTTGGAATGCTGTATGGATAGGGCTCCCTGGGTTGGGTATCGCCGGGGCCCGGTGTGAGGGCGGTGTTGTATAGCCCGCCGACGTTTGCGCGGTGCGTCGCCGAGCCGACGTAATCCAATCTCAACGCCAATGAGCCGTTCAATTGCCGCTGCACGCCGAAATTCCATTGCTCGGAGTAGGGGTTCTTGATATTCGGGTCAAAGTACCACTGATTGCTTCCGAACGGGGTGGCGGGCGGAAAGAGCGCATTTCCGCTGGCGGCGAATGGATTCTGGGCGGTCACTGTCGGCGTTGGTTGGGTAGACGTGGGGACGTTTGTGAGGGATCCCGCGATTTCCTGGCCGATGTCGGGCCATGAGCCCTCAAAGTTCTGGGCCATCTGCGTCACGGCCGCCCAGTCATCGAAGACAATGCCGAAGGCGCCGTGGGTCACAGTTTTTTCGTCGATTTTGAAGGCGAAGCCAACGTGTGGCCCGTAGTTGGTGTGGACGTTGTGGGTGATCTTGCCATTGGGGCTGGCCACCACATGGTCCGGCAGTCCGCTCCCCGGGATACAGGGAGCATAACCGCGAACGCTGCACAGGGGTGGCACTTGCTGCACGATAAAGGTGCCGTTGTCGAAATCCATGTCGCCGGCTTCGGGCCCGCCGTGTTGGCCGACGGTCGCCTTGGTTCCATACCTGGGCAGGAAGGGATAGTCGTAGCGCAACCCGAAATTCAAGGTGAGCCGGCGAGTGGTCTTCCAGGAATCCTGGAGGAACGCACTCAAAAGTCCGCCTGGCCTTTCCTGCTCATTGACGTCGCGGCGGCTAGCCCCGCTGTTGGGAACGTTCAGAAGGAAGGATGTCAAAGCATCGCCCGTGGGTGTGCTCAGCTCGGGATCGGCTGTTTGCTGAGACCCGAATCCCATTCCGATTTGTGCCAGCGGACTGGCAAAATTCGCGGTATCGAATCCCACCCCAAACTTTATCTCGTGATCTCCGATGATTTGAGTGTAGGTGCCCCGCAATTCATCGGTATCCGTTGCTTTCGGTGTATCGTCGATGCTTTCCGACCCGTTCGCGAATCCGCTGATACCTGGGCCGGGGAGCAAAGATCCTCCCTTGGCCGCGGCAAACCCGCTCACAAAGTTGCTCGCGAAGCCGATGGTGCTGAGGATCCCTGCCGTTGAGGTAGAAAAGCGAGTCGTGGCGTTATCGACGACGGTCGCCCGCGTAAATTGTGCCTGCCCAATGCGCGTTGGGACTGAAGATGTGGACATAGCTGCCGCCCCAATCACGCGCGTCAATGATGTGATGGGTCAGCAGCCCCGGCAGACCTCCAGATTGGTTCACTGTGCTATTGATGAAGCTATAACGGAACCATGCCGAATCTTTTGACCCGAAGTTCTGGTCTCCGCGTACATTGAACTCATTCTGGACCTGGGTTGTCGGCGTGGTATCCAGAGCGTTTGCCGAGCAATAACCGGTGCTTGTAAGCGGCACTAAACAGGGGCCTGCCTTGGGGAAGACGAACTGTGCCCATGCGACCATGGCCGGATTAATCAGGTTGGCAGGAATCTGATTACCGGGGAACGGGGCACGCGTGAAGGTGCCGCACGGGTTCGGAGGATTGGTCGTGGCGATGCAGGTTGTCGTAAAGGGATTGTAGGCCGGATTTTGCGCGTTGTCGGCCTCGTTTCCCGCCAACTCTGCATCGGTTGGTACGAGCAATTCGCTGTTACTGGGCGTTGAATATCGATAGCCCTGGTAGGCGCCGAAGAAGAATGTTTTGTTCCTTCCGTGGTAGAGCTTGGGAATCACAACGGGGCCACCAACCGAGCCGCCGAATTGGTTTTGATGATAGAAGGGCTTGGGCGAAGTCGTAGGAAGAAAGAATCCGCGCGCGTCAAAGACAGTGTTGCGAACGTATTCCCAGGCGGAACCGTGAATATCATTGGTGCCGCTCTTGGTGACCACGTTCACCACGCCACCCAATACTCCGCCGAACTCCGCGTTGTCAGTGTGAGAAACGACCTTCATTTCCTGGATGGCATCGATGATCGGCGCAACTGCATACGTGCTTTCGATCGTTCCATAGTTGAACAATCCGTCCATCAGAAAGAAGTTGCTACGGCCAGTCTGCCCGTTGATGGCGGGAAACGTGTAGTCCGACCCAATGGCGACAGCAGCGCCGAAGCCACCGTTGTTTTGCATTCCGGCATTCTGCCCGACCATGATGGGAACCACGCCGGGTGTAAGCGAAAGCAGGGAGGTGAAATTTCGTCCGTCGAGAGGAAGATCGTTTACCTGCTTGGTCTCGATCACAGTGCCGAGAGTGGCGCTGGTTACATCCAGTTGCGCAGCGGTGGCGTTGACCGCGACCACCTGCGTCTCCGATCCAACCTTCAGGGAGAAGTCGAATGTGGCGATCTGGTTTACAGCCAGGACGAACTCGTCGCTCTTCTGCGGGGTGAACCCCCTGGCGCTGGTCTGGATCGTATATCTCCCTGGAGTGATGTTGAGGATGACGTACTCGCCGGCGTTGTTTGAAACCGATGAGTGCTCGACCGAGGTTTCCACGCTGCGAAGTAGGATGCTCGCGCCGGGAATGACAGCCCCCGCCTGATCTCGGATCACACCGTTCACTGAGGCCGTTGAGACCTGTCCTCTAGCGGGGCTCGAGAGAAGGAGCAAAATCAGGCCAAGCAGAACGGTCAGGTACGTTTCGGAGATAAATATCCCCATTTGCCGGGCTAGACCCTGCGCGTGATTTTGCATGGATGACCTCGCTCAACGTGTCGTTCATCTCAAGGGGTGCCGGCAAAAAACGGGGAACCCGGCTTTGGAATTTGGGAGTCTTCGGCGAGAGTATACGGTAACTAATTCGAATACTCTCCTCAGGACACTATCCAATAATTGAACCCAAGAACAGTTGTCAAGCGGAAAAATCGATCTTTCGGAGGAGATATTTCGGCAACTGTCCGATTCCCCACTTGCAAATTGCCATTTGCGATGGTACTTACTAATTCGGTACAGTAATCGTTTGAGCAGGCGATGCAAGAAAGCTGTTTTTCGGGTGGAAGGGGAAAACTGCCTGGCGGTTTACTGTGTTCCAAGGGTTCTACCCCTCAAAACTGGAAATCGCTGGTTGGGTGTGCGATTTCCTAGTAAGGGAGCCGGTGCTCTTCCCGAATCATGATTCGAATGAAAGACATAGCGAAGGAACTCGGCCTCTCCCAGGCCACGGTTTCCAAGGTCCTTCGCAAGCATCCCGATATTAGCGAGAAGACCCGCCTGCGGGTGCTTGAGCGGGTCAAGGAACTGGACTATCAGCCGAACACCTTGGCCCGCAGCCTAGTGACAGGACGCAGCTGTCTGATTGGCTTCGTTGCACCTACCCTGCTTCACCCGTTTTTTGCTGAAATTGCACGGGCTATCTCCACCGCCGTCCGCGACAAAGGCTATTTTCTGATTGTGTCGTCGTCGGAAGAGGATCCGGAACTCGAGCGCGAGGAGATCTCACGGTTGCTGTCGCGCCGCCTGGATGCATTGGTGATTGCGTCGGCCGCGACCGATCTCGAGCAGTTCAACCGAATGGACAAAATGGCTCAGCCGTACGTCCTTGTCGATCGAGACCTGACCGGCCTTGCGGCTAACTTTGTCGGGGTTAATGAAGAAAAGGCCGGACGTTTGGCGACCGAACACCTCATCGAAATGGGGTGCCGGCGGGTGGCGCATATTCGAGGGCAGGACAACAGCACCGGAAGAGGCAGATTCGAGGGCTACCGCCAGGTTCTCCATGACCGCGGGTTTCAGTATCGTGAAGATTACGTGGTGCGCAGAACCTTCGTCGACACTGAGACCACCCGCCAGGGCATTGAGGCAATGCGCCTCCTATTGCAGCGAGATCCCAAGCCGGACGGCGTGTTCTGCTTTAACGATCCCCTTGCGATCGGAGCCATGATCGCGATTCTCGACGCAGGCCTGAGAATTCCTGAGGACATCGCTCTTATCGGCTGCGGAAATTTGACCAATGACGATTGCCTCAGGGTACCGCTGTCGAGCATCGATCAGCAAAGCCAGATGATTGGCCAGCGAGCCGCCGAACTTGTCCTCAGTCTGATTGAGTCGAAACAAAGGCCTCGTGCTCGGACCATCATCCTTGAACCGACTTTGGTAGTTCGGTCCTCCACACAAAGAAACTAGAGTCCGCACATGCGCATTTCGATGAGAATCGGAACATGAGCAGCGGGACCAGTTGGCGAGGAAATTCATCTCCACGAGTCGCCGGACCGAAATTGCCAAAACCGCTACTTCTGCTCGCAGGCGCGATACTCCTCTTCTCTGTGCTCGCTGTCAGTGCCGGCGAGGGAAACCCCAACGCCCTAGTTGAGGCCGGCGGGCCCAACGATGGATACGTTGGATCCCAGGCCTGCTCGAAATGCCATTCGGAGATCTATCGACGTTTCTCACGCACAAGTATGGGACATTCGATGTCCCCCGTGACGCCTTCTTTTCTCGAGAGCACAACTTCCTCCGCCTCGTTTTTACTTGAACGGCGAAACCGGCGATTCGAAGTCTATATCCGAGATGGAAATCTCTTTCAGAGCGAATCTGGAATCGGGTTGGACGGAAAAGAGAGCTTCCGAAGCGCTCATCAAATTGAGTGGATCATCGGCGCCGGAGTCAATGGATACGGCGCAATCCTCCAAGCGGATGACTATCTCTTTCAGGCGCCACTGTCGTACTATTCTCAACCCATGAAATGGGCGCCCTCGCCCGGATACGAGATTACCGATTTGGGCTTTAATCGGCCTATTACGCCTGGCTGTATTTTCTGCCATAGCGGTCGGCCGAATCCAGTGGCCGGAACCAACGGACGTTTTGACAGCGCACCGTTTTTTGAACTAGCCATCGGTTGCGAGAATTGCCACGGACCGGGAGCAGGTCATCTTCGTGCGATGAGCGGCGTGAACTCTCCATCGAGGAAAAACGCTCATTTCGAAAGCGGCATTGTCAATCCCGCGCGCCTCACTCCCTACCTTGCCGACAACATTTGCATGAGCTGTCACCAGACCGGGGATGCGCGGGTTTTCAAGCCCGGGAAGACCTATAAGGATTTCCGGCCAGGGCATCCGCTCGACGACACGCTGTCCATCCTGATGGTCCCACCCTCGCCGCAGTCCCCACCCAGCGCAGATCACGTCGAACACTACTATTCCATGTCGCTGAGCAAGTGCTATCGCGCCAGCCGGGCGCGGCTCAGCTGCATCACGTGCCACGATCCTCATGATGAGCCGTCTCCCGAAGAGGCGCCGGCGTACTTCCGGAGTAAATGCCTTGGATGCCATACAAACCAGAGCTGCAAGGTTCCAATTGAGACGCGCATGCAGAACAAACCGGTCAACGATTGCATTGGCTGCCACATGCCGAAGCGTGATATCCAGGTCATCTCCCACTCCAGCGCCACCAACCATCGCATCGTGGCGACGCCTGATGAGCCATATCCCGATATTGCCTTTCGGCAGACAAGCCCGTCGCTGCCGAACCTGATCCATCTCAATCCCGCTCCCGGAAAGGAAGACGTTCCGCCTCCGTTGCTGACTTTGCTCGCGGCTTACGGAGAGTTGGCGGAGAACCAGCCTGAATACGTCGCGTCCTATCTCAAAGTGCTCAGTCAACTGGAGCAGACACAGCCCGGCGACCCGTTGGTGCAGGCGGCTGCAGGGCGCAGGGACCTGAAAAATGGCGATTTCCCGTCTGCCGCCAGGCATTTGCGTCTTGCCCTTCAAAGCAGCGCGCCCGCGGCTACAACCTGTGCCGATCTCGCCGACGCTCTGGTGCACCTTGGACAAGCGGACGAGGCCCTTTCCCTGATCGAGAAAGCAATCGTGCTGGACCCATTCAATCCCGCGACACGCAAGATGCTGGTGGTGCGCCTCATCGAAGCAAAACAATATGCGCGGGCCCACGAAGCGCTTAAACAATATCTCGAAGTCTTTCCGCAAGACGATTTTATGCGGCAGATGCTGGCTCGCGCTGAGGGGAACGAACCGAAGCCCTGACCTAGTGTTTGCCGGCTGTGTAGGACTGCCTGCTGATAATGCCTTTGCCTTCCTGGATGGTTACGATCTGTCCGGCCTCAACGCGATCGAATTTCTCGGTCTTGCCGTCGAGCCAGCGGATCGAGAGATTTGCCGAAGCCGATTTGCCAAGGCCAAAGTGCAGTCGAAAGTCGCTTTGCGAGATGTAGGATCCGCCGCTACGGACCTCATCCATCTGCTTCTGTCCGTTTGATGTCACGGTAACAAGCGCTCCAACCGCATCTCGGTTGGTCGAAGTCAATAAGCGCACCAGGACAGAGTTTCCAGTTGATGGTGCAACGTTCTTCAGCAAGGAAGGGGCTTCTCCCATGTTGACGATCACAATTTCCTCTTTGCCATCGTTATTCAGATCACCGGTAGCAAGGCCGCGCGAAGAGTGCGCCGCCGTTACGCCGCTTCCGGCTTGAGGAGAGAGATCGAAGAACTGTCCATCGCCTCGATTCCAGTAGAGCAATCGCCCCTGTTTGAAGTGTTCCCCGCTATGACCCGTGTCGACTTCGGGATAGACGTGACCATTGGCGAGAATAAGATCCTTCCATCCATCGTTATCAATATCGAGCGCGGCGGTTCCCCACCCCAGATACCTCGTATTGACCGCCAGGCCACTTTCAATGGTCGCATCGGTGAAATTATTGTCTCCCTGATTGCGGTAGAAAGACGGTGTGTCATCCGCGAAGTTGGTCTTGAAAATATCGAAACGTCCGTCGTGGTTGAAGTCGGCCGCCGTCACGCCCATGCCGGCCTGTTCGCGCCCCTCGTCGTTGTAGGCCACGCCTGCCTGAACGCCGATCTCCTCGAAACGCTCACCCTTGAGATTGTGGAAGTAAAGGCTCGGCGTGGAGTCACAGGCGATATAGATATCGGGCCATCCGTCGTTGTCGAAATCGGCGACAAGAGGAGTGAAGCAGTAATAATTCTTGGGCGTGGTGATGTGCATGCGGTCCGAGACATCGGTAAAATGGCCGTGCCCGTCATTCTGATAAAGAGAGATCGTCTCGCCGGGCAAGCCTCGCGGTCCGCAGATTACCGGCATGCCCTTCCATTGGCACTGCGATTTTTCGCCCGGATGTGGTGTTTTGGCGGGATCGAATTCGATGTAGTGAACTACAACAAGGTCCAGAGCGCCATCCCGGTTGAAATCCAGGAATGCGCATCCCGTGCTCCAACGAGTTGTTGAATAAGCGAGGCCTCGGGCCTGCGTTTCATCTGCAAATGTCCCGTTTCCCCGATTATGGTAAAGAACGTTCTGGCCCCACCCTGTGATGAAGAGATCGACGTATCCGTCGTTATCGATATCCCCGGCGCAAACTCCCTGTCCCCATCCTTTATGGGTCAATCCGGCTTTCCTGGTAACGTCTTCGAACTTCAGCCCGCCCAGATTGTGGTACAGCACAGGGGCGGGCTCAACTCCGCTCTCCTGAAAGTGGCCACCATTGACAAAAAGAATGTCAGGCAGCCCGTCGTTGTCGTAGTCGAAGATCGCAACTCCCGTCCCAGTGGTCTCAACGATATATTGCTTGTTGCTGGCTGCGCCGGAGACGTTAACGCCTGTTAGCCCGGCTGGGGCTGCGAAGTCTTCAAATTGCACCACCGGCGCCTTCATTCCCGGCGGCAAGGGCTTTGCAGGAGTGGCCACTCCGTTGCCGGTCGCGACTCCGATTTGAGCATGGCACGATCCTGCTGCTCCCTGAATCAGGGGAAGTACGATGAAGACGAGTACGGAGACGATGCGGTTTTGTGCGATGGCGGCGCGAAGCTTCCCCATGTTTTGGCTAATTCTAGCATCGGAAATGCATCCCTTTTGCGACCCCCCTTGATGCGCCGCAACCAGCGAATTGTGCCGGAGACGTGTCCGCCCTGTTGCCCCTTGGCGCTTTCTCGCGGTCTATCCAGTTCCTGCTCGCGAACCTGAACCACCGAGACCAATCGCCAACACTAAAGAGAACACATCGAGGCGATTGGACCCCGAGCCGATACGATTGGAAGGCAGACTCCTTCCGCCGCCGCGTGAAGAATCGCCGGTCTTGCCGCATTCGCGTGCGCAGGTGCATTCTAGTCAGGGGTTGCCTGTGATCCTCCGAACCATGATGCGACGATTCGTAGAGAGTTCTCCGCTGCTCGCACTCATCGCGCTTTGCGCATTCCCTACGGCGGTTGGAGCGCAGGAAGCCACCATTTGCAAGGGGACGGCTGCGCTTGAGCAAGAGCTGGTATCCCACCCCTCGCCTGGTGCTTACGAAGCGCTGGGCTCCTGGTTTGCCACGCAGCGAAAATTCTCCTGCGCGACTTCTGCTTTCGAATCTGCGATTCGGCTCGATCCCAAATCGTGGCAAAGCCACTACGACCTTGGAATTGCATTGCTCAGTAGCGGCAATCCCAAGCGCGCGGCCCAGGAACTGCAAATTGCATCCGGTTTCAAACCTGGCTCGCCGCAAATTCTTCTGCCACTTGGAGCTTCCCTGAGTGCGCTGAACCAACAGGATGAGGCGATCAATGCGTTCAAGGCGGTTCTGAACCTGGACTCTAAATCGGTCATCGCGCTCGACGGTTTGACCAAGGCGCTTATCGCGGAGAAGAGATATTCGGCAGCGATTGCTGTGCTCAGAAATGCGCCACCGGATGAAGTGTTGCAATTGAACCTGGCCGTCGCGTACTCGAAAAACAACAACCTGGACGACGCGCTGAAAACAGTCTCGGCGATTGTCAAAGAGCATCCCACCTACGCCCAGGCACAATTCAACCTCGGAGTCGTTTATACGCAGGAAGGACGGTTCAGCGAAGCGGCGCCGGCATTCCAGGAGGCGCTGCGCCTGGATCCGTCGGATGACGTCACTCGCCTCACGTATGTAAAGACTCTGGTGGTCCTTGGGCAGTTCGAAACAGCCGCGCCCATCATTCGCGATTATCTTCGCCGCCGGCCCCGAGATTTCGATGCGCTTTACTTTGCCGGCGTGGTCGAAAAGGGTCTGGGAAACAACGAGGATGCCGAGAAAGCCCTGCAACAGGCTGTGGCCATCGATCCCAACCACTTCGACGCACGCTATAACCTTGGCTATGTGCTGGCCCACCTCGGTCGCCCCGCTGAGGCGAAGATCCAACTTGAGACGGCGCTAAAGCTGAGTCCCGAATCGAGTAAGGCGCGCTTTCAACTTGCAGCTGTACTTCGAACCCTGGGGCTCAAGGAAGAGGCAAGCCAGGAGTTGAATGTTTTCCAGCAACAAAAGCAGGAAGACATGAAACAGACATCGGCGGTGGTGAAGGCGAACCAGGCCAACCAGGACTTGCAATCTGGCGATCCGCAAAAGGCGGCCGCGCTGTATCGTGAGTCAATCGCTCAAGACCCAACGAACGCGCGAACTTACTATAACCTTGCCCTTGCTCTCGACAAGATCCCAGACTATGCCGGGGAGCGAGAGGCGCTCGAAAAAGCCGTGCAACTGGATGCTCAACTAGCACCGCCCCACAATCAGCTTGGACTCCTCGATCTGGTGGCGAATCAGGCCGGAGAAGCGGAAAAGCAGCTCAAGACGGCAATCGCACTTGACCCGCAATATGCCGAGGCGCAAAACAATCTTGGTGTTCTCTATGGGCAGCTCGGCAAGAACTCTGAGGCGGAGCATTTGTTTCGCCAGGCCACGGAAAACAATCCTCAATATAGCCAGGCATTTGCTAACCTGGGCCTGACTCTGGCTGCTGAATCCCAATTCTCTGACGCCGGCAAGGCGCTGGCCACCGCCCTGCAGCTTGATCCAAAGAACACCGGCGCGCTCAGCGCATACGCGATGGTTCTCGTGCGTTTGAATCGGTCGACAGAAGCTCTAACGTTTTTTCGCAAGGTGATAGCGTTGGACCCGAACTCGCCCGGCGCGCATCTGAACCTTGGAATCGCACTGGCCGATCAGAACAACCTGGATGACGCGCTGGCGGAATTCTCAGAGTCGGTTCGCCTTGATCCGAAGAGTGCGATCGGGCACTACAACAAAGGCCGGGTTCTGCTTGATCTACGGCGCAACAACGATGCCAAACCGGAATTGGAGGAAGCGACGGCGCTCGACCCCGGACAATCGGATTGTTGGTACCTGCTTGGCTTGATCGCGAGGGCGAAAGGAGATACCGACGAATCGATTCGGCTATTTGAGAAGACCCTCGCAATTAAGCCGGACAACGCCGAAGCCATGTTCATGCTCGGGCAGGAACTTGTGCGAAAAGGCGATAGCGCCGGAGCGATCAAGCAATGGCGCAGGGCGATTGAGATTCGTCCGCAGTATAACGAGGTCTATTACAGCCTGGCGCGGCTTTTGGCCAGCTCTGATCCCAAAGAAGCAAAACGGCTGCAGGACCGGTTTGAAGAAATGCGGGCGCAGCAGCACATCTTGGACCGCGCTCAGTTGCTTGGCAACTTTGCTCTGACGTCAGCCGATGCGCACGATTGGCCACAGGCCATCGCGCAACTGAAAGAAGCGATCGAGACCTGCGGAAAGTGCGGTGCTCTGGCGCAGCTTCACAAGGATCTCGGCCTGATTTATTGCCACTCCGGTGATTTTAAGAATGGCCGAGTAGAACTCCTCGAATCGCAGAAACTCTCCCCGGGCGATGAGGACATCGCAAAAGCGCTTCAATTGCTCGAACCGGCCAGCAAAACCCGATAAACAGATAGCCGATCGACGATGTGAATCAAATTCGGCGTGGCCTGCGCGCTTCTAGTGAAACTGTTGACCGTGGAATTCTTAGTAGGTTTTAAGTGCAATCACGCTGACATTCGAATCCGGCGCCTGCTCGGGTACATCGATCTGCAGTTTGCCTTCGCTCTGATGAAAGGTCAACGGCCTGCCATTCGCAAGCAGGCGAGCCGACATTACTTTTGTCTCGATGCCGGTGATCTCGCAGGTCGCCGTGGCGGGCCAGTCAAATATGTGTATGAAGATCGACTTTTCGTTTGCAGTTGTCCGCAGACCGGCAACGCCCTGGACGGGCCCGTAGGTGGTGCCGTAGATCGAATCGCCATTCAAGGTGAGCCAGTCCCCTATTGCTCGTAGCCGCTGCTGAAACTCTGGCTGGATCTGGCCGTCCGGCTGCGGTCCGACGTTCAACAGGAAATTGCCGCCACGGCTTGCCACTTCAACCAGGCTTCGGATCAGCGTCTGCTCGGACTTGAAATCGCGATCGTTCTTGTTATAGGCCCAGGTGTTGTTGATCGTCATGCAAGTCTCCCATAGTCGGAAGTCTTCTCGACGAGGAAGGGAATTCTTCAACTGCCTTGATACTTGCGGGTCGACGCCTGTTAGCACAATGCCCTTTGTTGGAATGGCGGTGGGGATAAACTGCTCCGGCGTTTCATAATCGGCGTCAACGCCGAGCCGGTCATTGACCAGCGTGTCCGGCTGCAGTTCACGGATCATTTCGATTACGCGCGCGCCATTGTACTTTCTCTGATCGTTCAGGCCATCGAACCAAACAATTGCAACGGGGCCATAGTGGGTCAACAATTCCGCCAGTTGCAACTGCATGTAATCGAGATAACTTGACCATTCCGGCCTCTGGGGCTCCCCATGCCAGTTTTCTCTTGCCAGTTTGCTAGTATCGCGAAAACCGGGGTGATGCATGTCCGGCGGCGAGTAGTAAAAACCAAGTGGCATGCCGTCTTCGTCGCAGGCTTTTGCCAGTTGCGCTGCGATGTCCTTCCCGTAAGGAGTGTTGGTGATCTTGTAGTCCGTATACGACGAATCGAACATGCAGAATCCATCGTGGTGCTTGGTCGTGAACACCATGTACTCCTGCCCCGCCGATCGCGCCAGTTCGACAAACGCATGGGGATCAAATTTGACCGGATTAAAGGTCTGTCGGCAGGGCCCGGTATTCTGCTTCGGTAATCCCTCCCGATTTAGGCACCATGATGGGCCAGGAAGCTTCCACACTGGCCTGCGAGTACGGGCCCCAGTGGATGAACATTCCAAACTTGGCATTGCGGTACCAGCTGGTGCGGTCGCACGCGGCTCCACTGCTCCACCCCAGGCCAGCGAGGGCAGGGAAACAGGAAGTTGCCAGGGCGGCCCTAAGGAACTGACGGCGGCTTGAAATATAAGCGCTCATATCGGCGCGACATATAATGTTCGATACAAACGGCTGTCAAGCTATCAAACTGCTCCTGTGCGCTTGCGGGAGATAAGAGAGGCAGTATCCGAGACGAAACCGTCGGTCATTATAAGCGCTCAAATATAGAGCGGATTGGCCTCTCGGTAACACGCGGCCACTCAATCCAGGTGGAACACTTCCTCCATCTCCGCCCACCATTCGCCCTGTTTCCGCGTCGCCAGGGGATCCTGCAGCGGCTTCATCACCGCCCACCACTCTTGGGTTTTGGTATGAGCTGCCATTTTGGCCCAGTCGCTCTTCAGATCGCTGCCATGGTATTCAAAGTAGCCAAATAGAAGGTCGTCTTTGAGATAGATGGAGTAGTTGCTGATATTGCATTCCTTGATCATCTCCAGGACCGGAGGCCAGACAGCAGCGTGATAGTTCCGATAGGCATCCGCGCTTCCCGGCTTCAGTTTGATTACCATCCCGAATCGATTCATCTTCGCGACCTCTCTCTGAAACATCCATAATCCGAGTGCATGCCCTTTCGCGATGCCGCCGGCAATGACGAGACTTCGTTTCGATTGGAAGGGTAAAGCGGAAAAGCAGTTACGGCAAGTGCTTAAATATCGACTTGACGTGCGCACATTGCCTAATCTACGATCGCAGTCACCATTTTGAGCGCTTGAACATGCCCAGGAAACTCCCACACGCGACCGACGTCCTGGTGAAGGATAGCCTCGCAAATCGCTTGCGTAATGAGATCATGTGCGGCGCGCTGCAGCCTGGCATGCGAATCGTCGAAGGAAAATGGGCCGCAAAGTTCGGCGTCGCGCAGGGCTCCATTCGCGAGGCGATTAACATTCTTGCGCAGGCAGGATTTGTAACGAAATCCTCTGGTCACAGCGCGAGGGTAATCCACTTCAGCGAAGCAGATGTGGCTCACATTTACCAACTCCGGGGCGCCATCGAGGGCCTGGCCGCGCGTCTCGCGGCGGCAACGCGGCCAAACTTGAATGTGCTGCAAGCCACGATGGATATCATGCGCGAGTCGGCGAGTTCGGGGAACTGTGATGGCCTCCTCGATTGCGATTCGTTCTTTCATCTCGAACTTTGCGAATTGTCATGCAATCCATACCTCATTGGACACGCGCGGCGAATATTGCTGCCATTCTTCGCCTTTGTCCGCATGCGCGTGGCAGCAAGCGGGCAGGGGACCTCGGCCTGGGATAAGGATTTGGAAGCGCATCAACGGATCATCGATCTGTTGCGCGAAGGGGAAGGCGAACTCGCGGAACAGTATGTGAAGAAGGCCATGGAACGATTTGCAAAGACGGCTTATGACAACTGGGAGAAGCGAATCTAACATGCCGGCTGATCTCGCAGGAAAAGTCGTGATGTTGACGGGCGGCGCCGACGGCATCGGCCGTGAGTGCGCTCTCGCCTATGCGCGCCAGGAAGCGACGGTTGTAATTCTTGACCGCGATCTGGAGGGAGCACTGCGCACTGCGTCTGAAGTTGGGGGCGGCAGCATGGCTCTCCATGCGGACGTATCCGACGGCGATGCAGTGCACGCGGCTATCCGCACCGTTCTCGACAGGTGCGGGCGGATCGACGCTGTGCATAACAACGCTGGCATTTCCAGCCCTTCGAAGCCTCTCCATGAAACCTCGGAGAAGGAGTGGGATGACCTCATGCGAATCAACACGAAGTCAGTCTATTGGACCACCCGATTCGCCTTCGAGGCGCTCCGCGAAAGCAGGGGAGCGATCCTGAATACGGCCAGCATGGTCGGACTTATCGGACAGCAGAATCATGCGGCATACGTGGCCAGCAAGGGCGCGATGATCTCCCTGACGAAGGCCATGGCCGCCGACTATGCGCCCTACGGGATCCGCGTGAATGCGGTTTGTCCCGCCGGGGTGTGGACGCCGATGCTGGAGAAGTGGTGTGTCGAACAAACGGACCCGGAAGGTATCCGCCAGTACCTCGATGACATTCATTTGCTCGGGCCTTGCCCCCGCGGGGACGTGATCGCGGATGTCGCGGTTTTCCTTCTTTCATTCAAGGCCCGGTTCATCACCGGCTGCATCCTGCCGGTTAGTGGGGGCGCCGAGTTAGGTTACCGAAGATAACCGAAGGTGGAACGATGCCGAATTGCCTGATCCAGTCCGTTTCCGCCGTCGACGCGCGCTTTCCGTTGCCGGCCGGAGCAGGTACGGATTCTGTGCACACCAGCTCGGAGTACTGTATGGCCGTGACCCTGTTGTCCACGGACAAGCAAATTCGTGGAAGCGGCATTGCACTCACGCTTGGGGATGGAAACCGGTTGGTATGCGATGCGATCGACCTTCTGGCAAAGCCTCTGGCCGGTAGGGAGATCAATGAAGTGATGTCGAACTTTGGGAGTTTCTCCCGCCAGCTCGCCGATAACCCATCTCTGCGTTGGCTCGGGCCGCACAAGGGGGTGGTTCACCTCGCGCTCGCTTCTATCACCAATGCATGCTTCGATCTCTGGGCCAAGAGCCGCGGAGTCCCGTTATGGAAACTATTGCTCGACCTAACGCCGGAAGAGGTTGTCGCAACTCTGGACCGAAGCTATGTTGAGGACGTTCTGAGCGAGGAGGAAGCACTCGCAATCCTAAACGTCAATGCAACCACGCGCTGCATGCGTGAACCGATCCTGAAAAGTGGTTATCCAGGCTATGACACGTCCGTCGGGTGGATGGCATATGAAGACCAGAAAGTTCGGGACCTCACAAAGCATGCACTCGACTGCGGCTTCCGTGCCTTCAAGCTCAAGGTAGGGTCAGCAGATGAATCGCGCGACCTGAGGCGAGCGGCGATGTTGCGCGAAATAGTCGGCGACAGTGGAATTTTGATGTTCGATGCCAACCAGCATTGGAACCTTCCCGACGCGAGCCGTATGTGCAGTGAACTCGTCCGCTTCAAGCCGTTGTGGATCGAAGAGCCCACGCATCCCGATGATCTATTGGCGCACGCAGAGCTCTCGCATGTCATCGCCCCAGTCAAAATAGCGGCAGGTGAACACATTCCAAACCGAGTACTCTTCAAGAATTTCTTCCATTACGGTGGTGTGCATTTCGTCCAGGCAGATTGCACCCGGCTTGCCGGTGTCAGCGAGTTTCTAACCGTCAGTTTGATGGCCAGGAAGTTTGGCCTGCCGATCGTTCCGCACGTTGGCGACATGGGCCAGTTGCATCAACATCTCGTCCTCTTCAATCACATCGCACTCGGCCACGAGGTAGTTTTTTTGGAACATATCCCGCATTTGAAGGAACATTTCCAGTTTCCCGCTCAAGTTAGCGGGGGTTTCTACGCAACGCCCCAGGAACCGGGAGCCTCTTCAGACTTGATTCTGGCCGGCAGCGAGGGCTCCTGAATGGCGCCATCGTTGTTATTTGGGATCGCCCTTACTCTGGTTGCCGGAATGATGGCGGGCAACTGCATGTTGCCGATGAAGTTTAATCGAACCTGGAAATGGGAAAATACCTGGCTCGTGTTCAGCGTGGTCTCACTCGTCATCCTCCCCTGGATTTTGGCGCTGGGTCTGGTCGACCATCTTTTCGATACCTATCGCGGCTTATCCTTACTCCAACTCGGTGTACCCTTCCTTTTCGGCGCCGGCTGGGGGGTCGCACAGGTGCTATTCGGACTCTCAGTCCAGCGGCTGGGTCTCGGTCTTGCTTACGCGATCATTGTCGGGCTCGGCGCCCTGCTGGGGACGCTTGTCCCGTTGTTCGCTCAGCATGGGTCACAACTCGGCGGGGCCCAGCTCATCGAGATTCTTGCCGGCGTGGCCGTAATGGTGATCGGCGTGAGCTTGTCTGCCTGGGGCGGGCGAATCAGGGAGGGGCACCACCAATCGGCTCGGCAGTCCGGCGGTCCGAATGGATATTTTGGAGCAGTCCTGCTCGCGATCTTGTGTGGTGTGATGGCGCCGATGCTCAACTACTCTTTCGCCTTTGGCCAGGACATTGCGCAGCGGGCGGCCAACCTCGGAAACTCGCCATTGCACTCTGCGTACGCTGTGTGGCCTATCGGGCTGGCAGGCGGCTTTCTGCCTAACATGGCATATAGTCTTTATCTGCTCAGAAAGAGGGCCAGCTGGAAGCGGTTTAATGCACCTACTCCAGACCTATTCTGGTCCGCCCTTATGGGAGGGTTGTGGATGGGAGCCTTTGCGCTGTACGGGATGAGCGCAACCTACCTGGGATCTTTCGGAACATCGATCGGCTGGGGGTTGTTTCAGATCTTCATGATCATGACCGCAACGCTCTCCGGGGTCCTGACCGGCGAGTGGAAGGGCGCTCCACGCATGGCCACGCTGCTTCTGGTGTTGGGGCTTGGATCTTTGACGGGGGCAACAGCGTTGCTCGCAATGGGGAACCAATAAGTATCAATTGCCGGTTTAACCGGCCGTCATCCGTGAGAGGGCATGGCAAGAACTGCACAAGACCTGGCCCTCAGCACCGGAATTGTGGCCGAGTGGGTTGTGCAAACGTTGACAAATGTCAAAGGAGACAAGAAGACCGGTCGATGAGCCAGACACGGCGCTGAATTTTATGGATGGGACAAATAGGTGAGCCCGAAAGATGATGACTCTCCAGCGTCAAATTTCATTTCACTTGCGGCGGCGCAATGTGGAGCGCGGAGCGGATGAGAGAAGCAGCCTGATCCCCCTGAATTCTGGCTCCCTCTGGACTGAAGTGGACAGCGTCCTCATAAAGGTCGCGATGCTTCTTCATGAGAGCGTGCTGGTCATCAAGTTGGACACCGGCAGCTGTCACAACCTGGAGTGCAATCGCGTTGCGTTCCTCCACGCGGGCATTGGTTGCCCCATCAATCGCATCCTCGCGCACGGGCGTGGTGCTGGCCCAAATCAGGCCGCCGTCTTTTTCGAGCAGAGAACGAACCGTGAGGAGAAACTGAGGGAACGCGGCCTTATATTGCGCTTCGCTGTAACCCCACCCATGCATGCCGTTATTGAAGTGCACCACACGGAATTGCACATTCTCCATAGTGCCAAATTCCATAATTTGACGCGGCAGGCGAGGGTCACCGGCAGAGGTGGAAGAAGCCATCAAGTAGACGTTCGCAACTCCAGTCAAGTCTTTGGTGACTTGCGGAAAATAGTTGCGGGAGATTGAGTCGCCCAGCAGCAGGACATTGGGCAGTTGGGGATTTGGATGGGCCGGTCGCACCTCCCACGTCCATTCGATATCTTCCGAAATGGACGCCGGCATCTGGGCGAGCAAAGGACAGATGCCGGCCGCAAACGTCAACACCGCAATGAACTTCCCTAAGATGTTTCCACGAACAGAGCCTGTCACGAAAAGAAGCAGGCGTTTTTGCAGTTCGGATCCGATCATGATGAACTCTCTACGTTGGTAGACTCAAATCCCGGTCGGGCGACGGACTGTCCAAGCGTTATCCAAGAGCGAAATGTTCATGAGAACCCTGGCCCGATTCCTCAAAAGTCCACGGTGCCGAAGATTGCTTGAGGCCGTCCGACGTCGCATCTAAGCACTCAAACTGTTCTCACACATCCTTTGCAAAGATGCCACATTGAATGGCTCAATGCAATCGGGAAACCTCGCTTAATTCCAGGCCGCCGCTGGACGGCGGAGCATCTCTCTTTCAGAGAGCTAGACATATCGAGGAGTCGCGAGATAAATTGGGATCGTTTGGCTTGCAGACACGTGATCCGTTTGATCGCATCAGGAGGTGAAAAAACCTTAAACATCGACTTCGGACCGGATTCGTCAAGAACGACCAACTAAGCGCTCAAGCGGCAAGGTGAGGCGCGTACGTTTCCATCAGGGAAGCGTGCGTTAACTGAATAGGGATTGTCGGACACCTTTTCAGATCCGACCGCAGGCGAATTCCATCGAAACTTTGATGCGCCCGGCGAGCTTCCAGAAAAATGAGAGGATTCCATGAATTTATCAAGGCGGCAATTTTCCAAAGGCTGCGTTCTGGCTGCATCCAGCATGGCCATTGGCGATCCGGCACGGGTGTTTGCGCAAGTTCAAGGCGAGCACATTCAGACCGCTGCTGCACATCCTGTGCGCTCAATCCAAGACACTGAGACACCCGAACAAAAGACCGAGAGAATGCGGTGGTTTCGTGAAGCGCGTTTCGGCATGTTCATCCACTGGGGGCTTTACGCGATTCCGGCGGGACGCTGGGATGGCAAAGAGGTGCCGGGAATCGGTGAGTGGATTATGAATTCAGCGACGATCCCAGTAGCCGAATACAAGGCGCTTGCCTCGAAATTCAATCCAACGCAATTCAGCGCCACTGAAATTGTGGGACTGGCCAAGTCGGCGGGAATGAAGTACATCGTAATCACATCAAAGCATCATGATGGATTTGCAATGTTCGACTCGCAGGCGAACCCGTTCAATATTGTGCAAGCAACTCCATTCAAGCGCGACCCGCTGAAGGAGTTGGCGGCGGAGTGCCGCAAGCAGGGACTGAAACTCGGGTTTTACTATTCGCAGGACCAAGACTGGACGGCACCGGGAGGAGCGGCTTACAAGAGAGACGATCATAAGCCGCCGTCGTATCACTGGGACCCGGCACAGGATGGAAGCTTTGCTGAATATCTTAAGAAAAAGGCGCTTCCCCAGATTCGAGAGCTGCTTGCGAACTATGGCGACTTTCCAGCAATCGTGTGGTTCGATACGCCGACGAAAGACATGACACCGGAACTCGCGGGTGAAATCGTAAAGGTATTAAATGACCACCCGAAGCTGATATGGAATAACCGCCTGGGTGGCGGCTACGGTGGCGACACGGAGACCCCGGAACAATACATACCCGCACAAGGATACCCAGGGCGCGACTGGGAGTCCTGCATGACAATGAACGACACATGGGGGTACAAGCAGGATGATACGAATTTCAAGAGCGCGGAAACTCTGTTGCGAAATCTCATTGACATCGCCAGCAAGGGAGGGAACTACCTGCTGAATATCGGGCCCATGGCGACAGGTGAAGTACCTTTGCCCGAAGTGGAGCGGCTGCAAGCGATGGGTAAGTGGCTCGCAGTGAATGGTGAATCGATTTACTCCACGCGGCCGACACTGTTTGGCCCGGAGGCGGGCGCATTCTCGACCACGGAGAAGGACGAAAAGGGTAAACCGAAATTTGTGCCAAGTTGGAAGTGGAGATCGACCACGGGCCGCCGTACGATTTACATCCATTTATTCGAATGGCCGGGTAATACGTTCCACCTCGACAAAATGCCGCGCGACATAACAGGCGCCTACTTGCTGGCAGACAAGACGCAAAAGCCGTTGAAAGTTACCAAGGCCGGCGGAGGCCTGGACGTGGAGTTGCCGGAGCAGGCGCCGGACCCGATTGCAACCGTAGTTGTTCTGAAAACTTCATAGCCCGCGCGCCGATTTCAACCTGTCGCAGAGGAAGCTCCCAGAGATTCGATCCACTCTGGTGTCATAAAGTGTCAACCGCATCAGCACGGCCGAGCACTTCATCTTGGTAACCACTCGCACCGCCCGGCGCGAAGCTGTTCCTTTTATATTTCTAGCCAGCAGGGAGAATGCTTCGCCGGCACGTCCCCCCGATGGCTATAAGTAGTTGATTGCAAAATCAGTTGAATAGATTCATCCAGGAAACGGGGATGCGGCTGTTCGTTGGGGAGATCGATTGTTATAATGCCATACGCGGCGGAATAGACGACCTTGGCAGATCCCCATCCTTTGGCAGGCTCAGACGCGGAAACGCCGGGAGTTGAGCAGTGCGAGGAGCAGGTGCGCCATATCCTTCGATCTGGCACTTTCCGGAACGCGTCGACGCTGCAACAACTACTGACATTCTTAGCTGCTAAAGCGATTGCCGGAGTTGGCGAGTCACTGAAAGAGTACACAATTGGTGTCGAAGCGCTCGGGCGCAAACACGATTTCGATCCGAAGATCGACCCCATCGTCAGGGTGCAAAGCCATCGCCTGAGGACCAAGTTGAAGGAGTATTACTCCCATGAGGGGAGTCATGATCCGATCCTGGTCCAGATCCCTAAAGGCCACTACCTTCCTACATTTGAACGTCTGGTCGCGGAGTCGATGCTCGCAACAACAGTCGCCAACGCGCCTGAGATCGCTCCGCCAGATTTGGCGACTCCCAGAGAACACACAGCGGGGGGCCACGTAGCTGAAGCGAAAGCGCCCGCCCCTGCCCAGCGCCGTTTTGCCTGGTTTACGGGGTCCAGGGGCGTCAAGATTGGACTCATGATTGGGATAGGTTTGGGCGCCTTTTGGGTTGGTCGCCAGTACCCTAAAGTCCAAACGGGAAGCGTAGAACCGTCTTCGTTGAAGGATGGCGCGAGGCTCGGAACCAGCGACATCGTTGAAAACTTCTGGTCGCGTTTCTTGAATGATGATCGCGCTCCCGTGATTGCTTACCCAGATGCGGTATTTCTGCTCGACGATTCGAATGATCTTTTCCGATATCGGCGCGGCGCGAGCGATGGACGTGGCAGTTTGGTGGAACCACATCTTGCACGCCAGTTTGCTTCGAATCCCCAGTTGGTCGGGATGGCCGGCAAGTTGTATTACGAGAACGGGTATACCGGCACAGGAGAACTGGAGTCGGTGGCAATGCTTTCACGACTCCTGGGTCGAATGGGCGTAAAGCCCACGATCAAGTCTTCGCGGGACCTGACTCCGGACGACTTGAGCCTGCACAATGTAATCCTCCTGGGCTCACCCTTCCAGAACGTCGCGGTGGCTCAACTTCTGACGGCGGGTGATTTCGTATTCCAAAACCCGGATCAGCACCACGAACAATGGCGAGCACAGATTATCGATGCCCATCCCAGGAATGGCGAATCCAGTGCGTACAGCACCGAACGGGATGCGACCACGCGGGTTCTTACCTCCGATTACAGTCTGATCACGATTGCGCCCGGTGTTGTGCCCGGCCGGTCCATTGCTTTCCTGGGAGGTCTGGATACCAAGGGCACCCAGGGAGCAACGTTGTTTGCTACGTCGAGCTTCGGTATCGAGCAACTGGTTCGCGTGCTTGGCAACGAAAACGGGTCCTCGACCGGCCCTCTGGCTTTTCAAGCGCTGGTTCGCGTGCGCCTCGCCAAGGGTTACCAGGTCCTGGGCGCCGAACTCACCGCAGTTCATCCGATGCCCACCGCCAATGCTCCCCATCCCAAGACTGGTCCGGTTTCTGGATCGCGATAAGCGTCGAGATTTGTACTGTCCCTGATTCCCGCGTTCTCTCCTTTGCTGCTCCGGCGCACCTTCCAGATTTGCGCGGGTTTTGTTCTGCATACCGATCCCCAGACCTTCGCCTTGACCTGAAATTTCCGGCATGCGTTTGCCCCGCGGATGCTTGAATTTCGTGCGTAACGTTCGATGTAACCCTTATGAAACATGATTGAAACGTGGCTTTAGAAGCGTCGAAAGCCCCGCGTGTCAGGAATCCGTATCCTCGGCGTAACTAGTCCTTGCCTGCTTATTTGGATAGGGTTGCGGACGCTGTGAGTTTGAGTCAACAGTGACTACCTGGTGAGGTCGATATGGCCGGACACCCCTGCTGCACAGAACCCGAAGACAGGGCTGGCGGCCACAGCGAAAGCGAAATGAGGCAAGGAGGCTTCTATGAAACTGCCCGTGTTCGGCGTTTGTCCAACCGCCAGGAGAGGCGGAGTAATAACCAGGATGCGTTGGGTAGGATTTCTCGCCGTCCTGATGGCGTTCGGAGTGACTCTCTCCGCCCAGGGGGTCAGCGGACGAATCGTCGGCACTCTAACTGACTCCAGCGGGGCCGTCATTTCCAACGCCACCGTCACAATCATCAACCAGGACACAGACATCGCCACCAGGGTCATTTCCAACGCAAGTGGTGAGTACCGGGCAGATAACCTGCCTCCCGGCAGTTACCGGGTACAAGTCGAAGCGCCCGGTCTCCAGTCGATTGCGTCCAAGGGCAACGTGGTTACGGTTGACAATGCCACCGTGGTGAACTTCACGTTGAAGGTAGGCTCGACCAACGAGACCGTCACCGTGTCGGCCGCCAACGTCCTGGTCGACACCACCAGCTCCTCACTCGGCGAGGTTCTCGCAGAACGCGATGTGACCAACCTCCCTCTGAACGGCCGCGTCTTTTCCCAACTCGTCCAGACCGTCCCCGGGTCGGTTGCCTCCGGTTTTGGCAGCGCGCCCGAAGCGGCAGCCGGTGCCGGATCCTCGGGATCCATCACGGCCAGCGTCAATGGAATGCCCTGGGGCGGAACCACCTACACCCTGGACGGGGTGAACAACATGGAATTGTTGAACGCGTTCATCAATGTCACTCCGCCTCTCGATTCCATCCAGGAAATCAAGGTCTCCACCAACAACGCCGACATCACCGTGGGTACGTACGGCGGATCGCAGGTCAACGCGTTCATCAAGTCGGGGACAAACTCCCTCCACGGCTCGGCTTATGAGTTCTTTCGCAACGATTCGTTAAACGCCTACAACTGGCGGGCCGACAGCAAGGCGCCGTACCGCGCCAATCAGTTTGGCGGTTCTCTTGGCGGCCCGCTCATCCGCAACAAGGCATTCTTTTTCGTCGATTATCAGGCCCTGCTGCTGCGCAATGGCATCAGCTACATCCTGACCGTGCCGACTGACCTGATGAAGCAGGGTACATTCCTAAAATCGCAATTTCCAGGCCCTCTCTACGATCCTTCGACCCAGGCGCCTTTCCCCACTGTCTCCACGCCCCAGGGCGACGCATGGCAGATTCCCACCGCCCGTTTCGATCCGGTTTCGAGCAACATGGTCAACGGTACTACGATCTGGCCGACCGCGACCGATCAATCCAGCACCAGTAACAACTACAAGGCGAACACCGTCGAGCCAGATGACAATCATCAATTCGATGTGAAAGGCGACTACCAGATTTCGAGCGCCGATCGCATCTTCGTTCGCGAATCGTATCAACGGCGCGACCTGTCCGCCCCATCACCTGGGACGCGTTTCATTCAAATCGGCGATGTCAATGCGACCACGCGCGATCACAATTCCGCCATCGGCTATAACCACACCTTCTCGCCGAACATGGTCAACGAACTGCGACTGGGTTTCAATCGGTTCTATACCAAGGATTTTGGCAATGATCTGGGCACCAACGAGAACACCGTTCTCGGCATCCCCAACGGCAATGATGCCGCCTTCGGAGCCACTGGTATCGGCAATTTCAGCATCGGCAATATCGCATCGACCGGTTCGCAGGGATGGACCAACTCGCATCGCATCAGCAACTCATTTGAGATAACCGACAATCTCACGCGGTTGTGGGGACCCCACACCTTTACGTTGGGCGAAGATTACCGCGGCCTCCAGGCTTCGCTCACCAACTCTGATGCGAACAAGAACGGCGACTTCTCCTACATCTCCGATTACACCAGCAGCTGCACCATGCAACCGAACTGCAGCAATCCGACAGGGGGAAATCAATTTGCGAGCTTTTTGCTGGGCCTCCCATCCTCTTTCGATCGTGGCTATGTCGCCACCGATCCCGCAACCCGCGCTACTTTGCTGGGCATCTACGCGCAGGACCAATATCGTGTGACCCGCAACCTGACGCTCAACCTCGCGCTCCGTTGGGACGTCATTACTCCCGCCATCGACAAGAACAACCGCCAATCCAATTTCGACTTGACCAAAGGCGTGCTTGACTTCGCAAGCGGCGGCAATCGTGGTCCCAACGTCGACACTTACTACGGCGGCTATTCGCCGCGTGTCGGCTTCGCCTACACACCCTTTGGAAGAAATACCACGTTCAGCGGCGCCTTCGGTGTCACCCATTTCCCCGGCAACTTCGGCGCCATGGGCGGTTTTCTCGAGCGCAACTTCCCGTTCTTTGAAGTCTTCACCAGTCCGGCACAACTTCGCAACGTGCCTCTGACCCCTCTCAGTGTTACGGGGTTGCCTCAGTATGTTCCCGTTTCCCTATCCGCTCCTGTGCAACCACCGGTTGGCGTGTCCGTCGAACTGATGTCGAAGAACATGCAGCCCGACGTGGCCTATGCTTGGAACTTCGGGATGCAGGAGAAAGTCACCAACACAATGTCCACCAGCATCACCTACGTTGGCACCCGAGGCCTTCACCTGTTCCGCCGTTACGACCTCAACACGCCGCCTCCCGGTGACACACCGTTTAACTCCCGTTTGCCGTACCAGTATTTCAATGGCGACGGCCAGCAGTACGCCACCAATATTGGATACGCCGCGCCCAACGGTTCTTCCATGTACCATGCTCTGCAGGCGGAGTTGAAGCTTAACTTCTCGCGTGGATTGACGGGCCGCGTGAACTATACGTGGTCGAAGGAAATCGACGACATGAGCTTGTGGTGGCCTCTCGATGACCGCTACAACCGAGGTGAGGGCACCAACCAGGCGCCCAATATTCCCCAGAACTTCATCGCCAGCCTCGTGTACAGCCTGCCATTTGGCCGCGGCCAGCGTTGGCTCACCGATGCTCCCCGTCCGGCACAGTGGGTGTTCGGCGGATGGCAGGCCAGTACCATCACCAAACTGCAATCCGGAAGCCCCCTCACCTTCAACGCGGCTTACGACAACCTCGGCAGCGGCGTCACCAACCGTGCCGACGTAACCTGTTCCCATGTGAAGACTATCGGGTCGGTGTCGGAGTGGTTCGACACCAGCTGCTTCACCACGCCCGCGCCGCTCCAGCTTGGGACCTCGGGCTCCGGTAAAGTGCACGGCCCCGGCTACTACAACTCGGATTTCTCGCTATCCAAGTCGGAGTCGATTCACGACCGTATGCGCGTGGCCGTGCAGGTCGACGCATTCAACATGACGAACACGCCCCATTATTCCAATCCGGATACCAATCTCTCCGACTCCAACTTTGGTCAGATTGGCGGAACCAACGGGACGCCCCGGGAGATTCAGCTGGGCTTTCACTTCACCTTCTGATTGCTCCTTGCAAAGCAATTGCCGGGGGCCTCAAGCCTTCGGCAATTCCTCGTAAGCCGGCACCCCGCGCAGGGTCCGAACGCGTAGGATAACGCAGCACGGGAAGGAGCTTTTTTGCCAAACCGCAGGGAGTTTCTGACGGCGCTTGCCGCAACATCACTGGCCACGGTAACGCCACGATTTGCCAGGGCGTCGTCATCTGGATATTCGAGCCTGGTTCCCAAAGGACCGTCGCGAGCGCCAAATTACTGGTGCACCTGGGCGGTGCAGAACTACATGTATGGCCAGGGGCAGCCCACCCTCGACACCTCGGTGCTCGAAGGAGACTCAGGAGGGCGTCTCGCGCACAGTGCCATGAGCGAGAACGCGCTACTGGGTCACAGAGGCTGGGCTTCGAGTTTCCACTCGAAAGTGCGCGAAGACCTCTATCTTCTTCTCGACGATGGCTGGGAAACCGGGGGAACGGCCACCTTTGAACTCGACTCCACAAAGTTTCCCTCGTTCAAAGGGTCGTCCGTGGAGCGGATGCGCGCCCTGAACCGCGAAATCGAGCGCATCGGATGGCGGGGCACCGCACTCTGGTGTCGCAATACCCCCGGTGGAGAGCAGGATTACGGACTCGAAAGCAAGTGCAGCGACGCCGGAATCCGCTATTGGAAGATCGACATGGGCGATCCCTCCTTCAACCTGGTTCGAACCCGCGACAGCGCGCGCATTCCCTTAACGCTGGAGCACGTGCACGGCGAGCTTCCGGTCAACGGTGATTGGAAAACCGACGGACGCTTTGGTCCCCAGCCCTGGGGTTCCAGACGGATGCAGATCCTCAAGCACACCGACGTGTATCGGACTTACGATGTCACGTCGATCCTCTCCTTGCCCACCACGCTCGATCGAACCGCCGAAATGCTTCGCAGCGCTGCGGGCCATCCCGAGTTGCGCAGCCTGCTCAACGTCGAAGACGAAGTCTACCTGGCCGCCGTGCTGGGATGCACCATGGGCGTCATGCGCCATCCCCTGCACGGACTGCGGCCAGACAACGATCCCGATCTCTTCTTCAACGGGATCCGCAAGCCAAAGCTGCCGCATGGACGAAGTCGTGCGGGCGCTGCGCTGGCAGCGAATTGCCCCGCCGTTCCCCTGTGGCACCGGCCGTTTCGAAACTTCCCGCGAGGTCCTCAACGACGGCTGGACCTTTGCAGCCGGAGAAACCTGGCAGCATGATCTGGTGGGAACGACCGTATGGCAGGGAGCGCCCGCCATCCTCGCCCGCAACATCGACCTGCCCTCGGTCTCGGCGCCAGGCGAAAAGCCATTTGTGTTCGCTGCCCGCTTTCCGAACGGCGCGGTAGCCGTCGGCGCGCAGGAGCGGACCAATCCCGGAAAGGGGTGGCACATGCCGCTCTGCGCGGTGACGATGAACATCGACGATGCCCCCGGACCGTTCGGCATCTTCGGAGAATACGAACACCTCACCCTGAACTTTGCGAAGGCCCCGTCACGGCAAGCGCGTTCTCGCACAGGATCTCGCCGGTGAGGAGCCCGTCGATATCACCGCTCTTGTAAAATTCGAGGGCTCCCAGCGTCCACTTGAGCGGAAGCGTTTTGCGCAACGAGGGACTTCGTCACCGCACTCCGGGCGATCTTTCTTCGCCCGGGGTCGTACTAGCACTCGTATAGAGGGGCCAGTCCGATTCCGAAGAAATCCCAGGCGTGCTTAGCCGGTCATTCCCGGCGTGAATCAGGTGTCATGAGAAGAGTCGTAAAGCTCTGCGGTTTGCTATGCGTAATTCCATTGCTCTGGAATGCCCGAGCCGGCGCCCAGCAGGCCCCTACTTTATCTGAACTCGAGTTCCACTCCTCGAATCGCGCGTTGAACGAAGCCTTTCGCTGGGCGAGGGAGCAGGCCCTCGCTTACGCACGCACCGGCGCCGATTCGATCGGCCCCTGGTACGAAGCCGCGCTGCCCGGACGCAATGCCTTCTGCATGCGCGATGTTTCGCACCAGACGACGGGCGCGGCGGCGCTTGGCCTTTTCGCAGCCAATCACAACATGCTCCATCGCTTCGCAGATTCTGCCGCAGCCTCGCGCAACTGGGCCGCCTATTGGGAGATCGACGGCAAGGGCATGCCCTCGCCCGCCGACTATCGTTCCGACGCCGACTTCTGGTTCAATCTTCCCGCGAACTTCGACGTGCTCGACGCCATTGTCCGCATGTGGCGATGGACAGGAGATGAATCCTACCGCAATGATCCGCGTTTGCAACGCTTCTTTCGGACAACCCTCACCGATTACATCGCGCAATGGCAACTTCAGCCAGACACAATCCTGACGCGCCCGCGCATCGCCAATCAGCTCCGGACCGAAGGCGAATTCGTCGCCTCGCGCGGCATCCCCAGTTACACCGAGGGCCCCAAGGATTTCATCTTCGGAGCGGATCTCCTCGCCGCCGAATACCGTGCCATCCGTTCTTACGGCGAGATCGCAGGTACTCCCGAGGATAAGGCGCTCGCCTCGCGGCTGCAGACGACCGCGGATGCCATTCAACATCTCCTTGAAACGGTTGCTTGGTCGCAGGAACGCGGGCATTTCAACGGCGTCATTCAAAAGAGCCTCAGCGGATTCGGTTCCGGAGACACACTCGCACTTTATTTCGACGCCGTCAAGGACCCGAGCCATCTGCGCGGCGCGCTCGACTATGTATCCGATCCCGCCTACTGGAAGACCATCAACATCGAGGAAGAGAGCTATGTTCCCATCGTCCTGTTTCGCTGCGGACGAACCCCTGCTGCGTATCAGGTGCTCCTCGACCTTGCCGCGCCCGGCAAGCCCCGGCGCGAATATCCCGAAGTTTCCTATGCCGTGATCGCGGCTCTCGTCTCCGGCGCCATGGGGATCGAACCGGCCCCCGCGGGCGAATCTTACGACGTCCGAACCCTGCCGCAGCCGATGGCGAAAACGGACGACTCGTCTGTCACCTCTCTGCGGATCAAAGGCAACACTGTAGATATCTCGCACGTCGCCGGCCTAAGCACCCGCTTCGTTAACCGCAAGGGGCCCGCCCTCAGGTGGAGAGCCTCATTTCAGGGCATGGTCGATAACCTTGAAGTGGATGGACGACCGATTCACGCTGAACATGGCTCGCTTGCCGGAGGCCTGCCCACCAGTTGGACCACGGTCACAGTACCTCCGGGGCGATCTGTCATCGTCACACAGGCGCATGCCGGCAAAGAGAAGACCGGCAATTCAGATTGATCTCGTTGCATAACTCGACGGCCATCCCTCATGGAATGTCGGCCAGACTCAGCTAATGCTGCACTTGCAGTCTCCAACCTGTGCTTACTTGGCCAACTGGCGCCTAAGCTCCGTCGCAACGCCGACAATCCGGTAGCAAGAATCCCTCTCGAGATCAGTTTTGTTGACCGCAACTCCTGGTCCCGTCATATCATCGACTCTCCAGTCCGGGAGGATTTCATGAGCCTCTGGTTCCAGGATTTTCGCTACGCTTTTCGCATGCTTCGCAAGAACGGGTTGCTCACTCTGGTCATTGTGGGCTCACTGGCCATCGGCATCGGCGCCAACTCCGCCATTTTCAGCGTGGTCGACGCGCTGCTGCTGCGTCCGCTTCCATATCCGCACCCCGACCGGCTAGCCGCCGTCTGGCTGCACTCTCCCGGAATCGGCATTCTGCGCGATTGGCCCTCTCCAGGCCAGTACATCGGACATTCAGAATCAAAACCACTCCTTCGACCAGATGGCCATCGCACAGAGCCGCACCTTCACGCTCACCGGCCGCCAGCAGCCGGAGCGCGTTGACGTGCTCAGCACGCAGTCGACCCTGCTAAGCATGTTCGGTGCGAAACCTCTGCTTGGTCGCACGCTGTTACCGGAAGAGGACAAGCCAGGCAAACCCGCCGTTGCAGTTCTCAGCAACGGCGCCTGGGTGCGCCTGTTCAACTCCGACCCCGCCATCGTCGGCAAGACCATTACGCTTAACGGAAAGCCATACACTGTCGCGGGCGTGTTGCAGCGTAGCTTCGTGCTCAACGCTGAGGTCATGCCCTCGGAAGGACCGATGGACAAGGTGGACATCTTTCTCCCAATGCCCTTGGGACCCGATGCCGCACAGCGCCGGGGCGACGAAAACTACAATATCGTTGTCCGCCTCAAGCCCGGGGTCTCCGTGCAGCAAGCCCAGGCGGATATCGACGTCATCGCCAGCGGCATTCGTATCAAAGACAAGCGCGACGCCAGCTACGGCATGGATGTCATCGGCTTGCAGAAGCAGGTAGTCGGCGACGTACGCCGCCCATTGCTCGTGCTGCTCGGGTCGGTAGCGCTCGTCCTGTTGATCGCCTGTGCCAACGTCGCCAACCTTCTGCTCGCTCGCGCCGCGGGACGTGAAAAGGAAGTCGCCATTCGCACGGCACTGGGAGCAGGCTGGCACCGCCTGGCGCGGCAACTCTTGACGGAGAGCATGCTTCTCGGCCTCCTCGGAGGCGTCGCCGGACTCCTCGTAGCTCGCCTCAGCCTTGTGCTCGTCCGCACCATGAATCCCGGCAACATTCCTCGCCTCGATGAAATCGGAATCAACGGCACGGTTCTGGCCTTCACATTCGGCCTTTCGCTCGCGACCGGCGTGCTCTTCGGCCTCGCTCCGGCGTGGCGCGCCATCAAACTCGATCCAAACTCGTCCCTCAAAGCCGGCGGCCGCAGCGGGTCGGCCGATGGCGGTCTTTATCTGAAACGCCACCGCCTCCGTGGCCTGCTCATCGTCTCCGAACTCTCCATTTCGCTCGTACTGCTCGTTGGTGCCGGACTGCTGATCCGCAGCTTCATCCGCCTGCAGAGCGTCCCTCCAGGATTCACAGCGGACCACGTCCTCACCATGCAGATCCTCGCCAACGACACCAGATACCAAGACGTGAAGGTGCTCGCCGCGTTCTATCGTGATATCGAGTCCCGCATGGCTCACTTGCCCGGGGTTGTGGCCGAAGGCGCCGTGTCGGCGCTACCGCTCACCGGAACGGTGGGATGGGGCGGAATCCACGTCGAGGGATACACACCGCCGCCAGGCCAGGAGTTGCAGGTCGATCATTCGCACCGCAAGCATCGACTACTTCCGCGCCATGCAGATTTCCCTGGTCGCCGGCCGGTTCTTTTCCGAAAACGAACGCCTCGACACGCCGCAGGTCGTCATCATCGACGAGAACTTCGCAAAGCGCTTCTGGCCGCACAACGACGCCGTCGGGAAACACCTCTGGTTCGATCCGAAAAAGCCCATCACCATCGTCGGCGTCGTGGCCGCGGTCAAGCAATATGGCCTCGATACCGACGGCAAAATCGCGACATACTTCCCCATGCAGCAAGGGCCGGATCGAGGCACGTTCCTCGTAGCTCGCGCCACCTCGCATGAAGCAGCGCTCGCCACCGCCATCGTCAGCGAGATCCACGCGGTCGATCCTACCGTTGTCGTCTATGGAATACGCACCATGCAGGACCGTTTGCATGACTCGCTGGCACGCCAGCGCTTCTCCAGCACCATGCTCGGCGCATTTGCAGCGTTCGCGTTGCTGCTGGCCGCCGTCGGTCTCTACGGCGTCCTGTCGTTTCTGGTTACGCAGAGCACTCGCGACATCGGCATTCTCGTCGCCCTGGGTGCGCGCCGCGAGAATATTCTCTCCCTCGTCATCCGGCAGGGGATGCAACTCACGTTGATCGGCATCTTCGCAGGACTGTTAGGTGCGGTCGCACTCACGCGCGTGATTGCTAGCCTGTTGTTCGGCGTGACCGCTACAGACGTCGCAACATTTCTCGCGGTCCCCGCCTTGTTAGCGGCAGTCGCATTCGCCGCCACGGTCATCCCGGCGTGGCGTGCCAGCCAGGTAGATCCAATGGTAGCTCTGCGCGAGGAATAGCCAAGGAGCACCAAGCGGCGCTTTTCCTGTTTGTTCGGTGAATCGGAGTTTGAAACGGGATTATTCCGCGCGCAGAATCTCCACCGGATCGATCCGCAACGCCCGCAACACCGGGGGCACCGTAGCCACTGCCGCCACTGCCAGAATGACGGCGAAGGGAACTGTCAGCATGCTTGCATCCGAAGCCTTCACCTGAAAAAACAAGGAATCCATGTAGCGCGCGGAAGATAAGCCAAGCCCCATTCCGGCGATCAACCCAGCCACCACCATGGTGAACGCATTTCGCGCTATCAGCCGGACAATGGCCCCACTGTGCGCGCCCACGGCAAGGCGAATCCCGATTTCCCTCCGACGCTGCAACACCGAATAGTTTAGTACCCCGTACAGCCCGATGCCCGCAAGCAAGAGCGCTACCGATGCAAAGAACACCCCCAGCATGGCCAGCAGCCGTTCTCGCACAGTCTGCCCATCGATCAGTTCCTGCTGCGTTCGGACATTGCTCACCCGTATGCCTGCACTCGCCGCTCCAACAGCCTTCCGCAATTCGTCAGCCCGCGCCATCGGCATCGCGGGATCGTTGCCTGCCATGCGCACCAGAAAAGTCGTGCTGTGCTCCGGCTGCACCACGCCCTTTGCATTGACCTCGTGCAAAGGAACAAACGCCACCGGCAGTTGCGCTTCGCGCACACTACGATAAGGCGCATCCACCACCACGCCGACTACAAGGAAGTGCTGCCGCAGACCATCGTCGCCAACCTCTTCGAAATATCTCCCTATGGGATTGTTTCCATTAAAGAAGCGCTTTACAAATGTCTGGTTGACCACCGCCGCACCTGGATTCATATCGCTCGACAGAAACTCCCGGCCCGCCATGACCTGCATGCGCATGGTCTCAAACCAACCCGGCGACACAGGCAGGAAGTACACCAGGTCTACGCTCGGAGGCCCGCCGTTCACCGCCACCGCATTGTTCCACGATGCTGCCATCAGCGGCCACCCCGACTCGGCCACGCGCTCCACCCCAGGCTTGGCTCGCAATACATCCGCAACCTGCTCCCACGCCTGCGGCAATTTTCCATTCGGGGCCACTGAATCCAGCAGCAGCAAACCTTGCGGCGAATACCCCAGCGTTATATGCGACAAGCGTTGAAACGTCTTCACAAACAACTCCGCCGTGAACAGCACCAGGAAACAGAACGCCACCTGAACCGCGATCGTCCCATGCGTCGTCCGCCGCCGGGAGTGCGGATCGTCTCCGCCCTTCAGAGCGCTGACGGGCCTCACTGCCGAAGCGCGCATCGCGGGCATCAACCCAAACAGCAGCATTACACCCACAATCAGTAATAGGGCAAAACTCAGCACCCGCAAGTCGGGTGGCAAGATCAGCCGCGCCGGATTGTCTGGAGAACTGACCATGCGCAACACCAGCGGCGCGGTCCTCCACGCAAACAAGGCGCCAAGTCCGCCGGCCAATGCAGACAGCATCGCGCTCTCCACCAGCACCATTTGCACCAGGCGCCAGCGCCCCGCGCCAATCGAAACCCGAAGCGCCATTTCGCGCGCCCGTGCCGACGCCAGTGCGGTCATCAGGTTGGCAACATTCACGCACGCAATCAGGAGTACCAGCATCACCAGCACCCCCAACCAGATCAGCGCCTCCCGATAATCCGCCTGAAATCCTGAGATCCCTGTGGCCGCCGGGATAAACTCCACCCGCTGACGCAGATAGTTGGCGATGCTCTGCTGCGACAATCCTGTAAATCCTTTGGCGCGCTCACTTTCAAATCCCATATTCACGGCGTCCAGCTTCGCACGGAGCGGCTCCATGTTCGTTCCAGGCGGGATGACCGCCAGAATTCGGTGCCACGTCGAATCGTCGCGCGTCACCCATCGGTGCATCATCGTCGGGACAAAGATTTCTACTACCGTGCCCGGTTCCGTCCCGGTAAAGCTCTCCGGTGCTATGCCCACGATCTCCAGCAACTGGTCACCCAACCGAAGCGTTCGTCCGATCACCTTTGGATCTCGACCAAATCGGCGCGACCAGTAGTCGTAGGACAAGACGGCTACCGGATGCGCGCCTGGAACCTTGTCGTCCTGCTGGGTAAAGAGCCTCCCCAACGCCGGATGGAGCCCGAAGCTCTCCCACATCCACCCGGAGACATACTGCACCAGCCCTTTCTCCATTTCGGACTCCGAGGTATATGTCAGGCTCATACGATCGGTATATGACTCGGCGACCAACTCCGCCTGCCCCCTGGCCGCTGATCGCATCAACACAAAATCGGGATACGCCCAGCCATCGAAGTGTGTCGGTTTGCCCTCAAAATTTATCTCCGCGCGCGACAGTGCAAACAGCCGCTCGGGCGAAGCCACCGGTAGCGGCCTCCACAGCAGTGCGTCCATCAACCGAAACGCAGAAACACAAGCTCCCATCGCCAGCGCTAGCGAAAGAACAGCCGCAGCCGAAGTCACTCGGTTTCGTCGCAACTGACGCCAGCCAAAAACCACATCAGCCTTCAGCCCATCCAGCCATCCCGCGACGCGGAAGCGGCGGATCGCTTCCCGCTGCCGCAGCATCGAACCGAAGACCTGGCGCGCCTCCTCCGGGTCTCGCCCTTCGGAAACCGCCTCATCAATGTGGGACTCAAACTCTTCATTCAACTCGCGGTTCAATCGATGTCCGCGAAACACATTCCAAACTCGCGTCCAAACCGACATCTCACGCCTCCCGCAACACCCGGTTGATCGCTAGACTGACGGTGGTCCACCGCGCCTCTTCCATTGCCAGCTGCTTCTTGCCAGCCGCCGTCAGGTGATAGATTCGCGCTCGCTTGCCGCTCTCCTTTACGATCCACTCCGCACCAATCCACCCGGCCTCTTCCATCCGATGCAGCGCCGGATACAGTGACCCTTCCTCTGGGTTCAATACCTCGCCTGAGGTTTCCTTGATCGCCGTCATGAGCGCGTACCCATGCAGCTTCGGACGCCGCGAGAGTATTGTCAGCACCAACAGGTCCAGCGAGCCTTGTAAGGTGTCCGTCTTTTTCATACTAAGATGTCTTAATACATAGATGTCTTACAAAAGTCAAGAGACAATCCAAAACGCGGACATACTTGCGGCTTCGAGGTCCCTATTTCCCCGCACACTGGGTCAGGCGGTCGGTTGGCGAGCGGGTTTGCTAGACAGCGCCGATTGAGGAAGAGAGCCCTTATTGGTTCAATCTTAGAACCTACAGCGAGTATGCTTCTCTCTTGGGATGAACGGGTATCGCATCCTTCCTTAAGCGGAGATGCTCTTTATGGAACAGAAATTCGCCGCGATTATCCTCGGTGGAACTGGGCAAGTCGGTGGTGCAGCGGTAGCGGAGCTGCTTGCAATTCCGGGATGTCGGGAAGTGGTAATGGTCACCAGAAAGCCGATTCCGGCGCGGTCGCAGGTGCGCAACGTCGTTCTCGATACCGGTGCTGCTGATTTTACTGAACGCACCGCCGCCCTTGCCCGCGAAGTGTTAAGCAAAGGTCCCGTCAGCGCCGTGAGCTGTGTGGGTGTCGGTTCTGGATCGACGCGCTGGAGCGAGGAAGAATTGAAACGACTTGAACTCGGCGTCGTCGGTGCTTTCGCACGTGGCTGCCACTACTCGGGGATCGCCCAGTTTTGCCTACTCTCTGCGGTTGGAAGCGCGGCGCGAAGCCGATTTCGATATGTTCGCGTAATGGGTATGAAGGAAGACACCGTGCGTAAGGTCGGTTTTAGGCGCCTCGCCATCTTCCGTCCGGGCATCATTGTTGGCAATGCACACACTCCGGCCTGGGTCGGTTTGTTGGGAGCCCTAGTGCCAGGGCCGTTCGGCAATATCGATCAAGAAATCTTGGGTCGCTCAATCGCGGCAGAGATAGCTTTGCACAGTCGAGAGGTCGGCGAAGTTATCCGCGAAAATGCCGCAATGAAAAAACTCGCAGCGCAGCTCAATAGCGTGACCGTTGGGTTTTGACGTGGGGCCTAGGCCAAATTAATCGCGAGAGATCTCCCATTTCCTTCGTTAGCCAGACTGGTTCCTCGGTCCGGCCGACGTGACGCCGAACGGGTCTTCAATTTGAATTCGGCCTTCGGTCTGGTTGAAGGTGAGCGATCCGGCCATCGGCGCGTTTGTACATCGGAACGGAGAGCATTTGGGCACCCAGCCCATGAAAGCAGCTGCTCCATTTCACGCTGCTGCGGTTGGCGACGACGACAACCGAGCGCGGACGAACTGCAGGAATGCGATCGCACGCAGGTAGTCCATCTCCGGAATTGGCCTCGGAAAGAAGCGCAGTGCTGGAAGATAACGCGTCGCCGTACCGGAAGCACCGCACTTGAGGGACTACGTGGCCCATCAGCGAGCGTGAGAGCAGCTCGACTCCCACGATGACCCAACGCGACAGGGATCTGTGAACTAACGCGAGGTCGGACCGGCGTATCTGGTTTTCAAAAGAAAAATCGGCGCGGAAGAGGATACAGGATAGAACGCCGGCTCATTTGAAAAGGTTTGGAAGTTCATTCTCGACTTCTCGCGCGGGTCTAATGAAGCCGAGCATTCGCGGGCTCCTCACGAATTGTTCTGGTACTTCGCTACCAGTTAACCTGGTAAGCCGGCCTTGACTGGCTCTGGTCCTGGTTCTTCGAATCGATAGCCAAAATGTGAATCCGTGAGCAGGTACTTTGGGTTTCCCGGGTCATCCTCGATCTTGAGACGAAGCTGACGGACGAAGGTGCGCAGGTACTCCAATTCGTTCCCGTATTCCGGCCCCCAAACCGAGCGAAGGAGCTTGCCATGCGGGATGGCGCCCCCCGCATGCTGCATAAGGTACTGCAACAGTTCGAACTGTTTCGGGGTGAGGTGGATCTTGCGGCCCTTCTTTGTGACCTCGTGTCGGCTGCTGTTGAGAACAATGTCACCTACCGCGATCTCGGCGTCAGCTTCCTCGGGCAGGCGGGTGCGCCTCAAAGAAGCACGAATGCGAGCGGTGAGTTCCCTGAGCTGAAACGGCTTAGTGACGTAGTCATCCGCGCCGGCATCGAACGCGGCCACTTTGTGATCTTCGCTCCCATGCACCGTGAGCATGAGAATCGGCATCGCTGGAAAACTTCTGCGAATTACTCGACAAGCCCCGATGCCTCCGATTCCCGGCATGTCGATGTCGAGGAGGACAGCATCCACCTGAGCGGAGCGAACCAGGTCGACCGCCTCTTCTCCTCGTGCGGCCTCGATGATCTGAAAGCCAAAGCTGGAGAGAATGGTTCGCAATGAGTGGCGAATCGACCGCTCGTCGTCGACAATGAGCAGTGTCCCCTGGTTATCGGTCATGATTGCCTCCGGCTGGATTGGGGTAAGGACAGATAGAACGTGGTGCCTTCCTCGGGATCGCTGATAACCCATGCATGGCCGCGATGGAGTTCGGCGGCGAGCTTGACGGCCGACAGTCCAACTCCGGTTCCCTCCACTTTGCTGCTGGAAATTTCGCTCCTGTAAAAGCGCTGAAAGATGCGCTCGCGTTCGGAGAGCGGAATGGCAGGTCCGAAGTTGTGAACTGAGATCAATACCTCTGAGCGGCTTTCCCGGGCCGCAACTCTGACCCTCGTTCCATCGAAGGAGTACTTCACCGCATTGTCCAGGTATTGGCCAATCGCCATGGAAAGCAACTCGCGATCACCACAAACCGTCAACTCGGGATTAGCGATGTTCACGTCGACGTCGTGACCGGAGATGCGGCTTGACTGTTCTTCCATAGCCCTCGACACCAGGGCCGCAACGCGGACGTCTTCCATCCCCGGCCTGATCTCTCTCGCCTCCAGCTTGGCCGTTTGCAGGAGGCGCGTGCACAGGGAGATCAACTCGGTGCATTCGTCTCCAACAAGATCGACAAGTTCCTGTTGCACCGGATTAAGTTCCCCGACTTCTGAGAGTCCGGAGTTGGCCGTCTGAATTGCCGTCAAAGGGGTCTTGAACGCGTGCGCAAGGGCGTCGAGCACGCCTGCCCGCAATCGCTCGGCCTGATGCGCGGCCTCAATCCTCGTCTCCTTTTCGAAGGAGACGCAGCGGTCGAGTGCGATGGCCGCCATGGATGCCAAAGCATTGAGAGCCAGGGAACTCATCTTTCCCCGAACTGCGAGCGCGCCGACCGCGTTGGTCCCGATTCTGAGTACGCGGCGCGACGTGGCGGTTGGCGGATCATCGTCGTCAACTAGAGAAACGTAGCAATCACGAGCCAGGGTCGCCTCGTGATTTTCCCAAACGCCCGAGCTGTCGGTCGTCGCTGATTCCGTGTTGAAGAGCGCGACTGCACTCAATCCAAAGATGCGATGAATGAGTTGCACGATCTGGGGCCCCGGGGGCTGGTGCATATTGACGAGCAACGTGCTTCGGCTGAGCTCATACAGTTGTTCCATTGCGGTGCGCTGAAGCTTCGCTTCAATCGATGTTCGCTGTTCCTTCGATGAGAGCCTGCTCACTACCAGGGCACTCAACTCAAATGCTCCTAAAGCAACCCAGTCCTGAGGATCGGAGATGGTCAAGACCAGGACGGGGGGGTAGAAAAAGTAATCCAGGCACCCGCATGCAAGAAGCGACACCACCGTCGCTTGCCAGAATCCGCTGAGAATGGCCACACACACGACGACAAGAAGGAACAGGAATCCAACCGTGGCCGAATTGAAATGGAGCTCGTACCCCGTGAATCCGATGAGAGCAATTACCCAGCCACCCCCGAGGGTGCCAGGTAGAAAACGCTTCAGATTGCCCAAGCCGGATTCGCGCACGGACTTCACTATCCTCCTGAAGCTAGCCGAACCGGGGACAGATTGAAGGTAGCTGACCATGCATTAGCAATTCATAAGCGTGAAATAAAGGAAACCTCATTGCCCGCTGGCTATTCAGGCGCGGAACGGCCCTCCGCCACAAAGCCGAGGAAGCGGCGTGCAAGTTCATGGATCCGGTGGTCCTGGCGGAGCCGAATCGCATCTTTGGGCATGAGTTCAACGCCGACACCCACGGCCGTTGCGCCCGCCCGAATGAAGTTGGTGGCGGTAAGTTGGCTGACCCCGCCGCTGGCAATCAAGGGAATTTGCGGTAGCGGAACTTTGAGCGAACGGATGTACTGGTCGCCGCCTACAGGCGAGGAAGGAAAGATCTTCACAAAATCCGCACCTGTCTTCCATGCGGCGATGACTTCCGTTGGAGTCAGCGCCCCAGGAAAGACCACAATCTCACGCATCAGCGCGAGATCGACGACCTCTCGAACCAAGCCAGTGCTGGTGATAAAGCAAGCACCCGCGTCTGCGCACCGTGCAGCGGTCTCAGCGTCAAGAACAGTGCCAGCCCCGACCACCATGTCCGGAAACCGCTCCCTCAGGGTGCGAATGATCGCGATGGCGCCGGGCACCGTCATGGTGATCTCGGCGATGGGGATGCCTGCTTTGTACACGGTCTCTGCCGCGTACAAAGCATCCTCCTCGCGACTCAGGCGAATGCCCGGCAGAATGCCAATCTCCGCAATGCGATTCCTGACCTCTTCACGTTTCATATCAGCGTGTCTGTCCCTCAGGGGAGTCTGTTCTCTGTCGGCTCGTTTTGAGTGCAGCCATCCACTTACTTGACGGCTTCCTGACCAACAGCAAGGTTTAACTGGCCCGCTGCGGAGAGATAGGAGCCCACTAACTGCACGTAGGCCAGTTGTACCTGGCGATAGTCGCTTTGCGCGTTGAGGAAGTCCATCAGGGAAGCGGCGCCGTGCTGCCAGGCAAAGGTGACTGTTTCACGGACCCGGATCGCCTGATCGAGATACCTGGCTTTGTAGGGCTTCAAGAGAACGATATTGCTGTTCAGTTGCGTGTAGGCAGAATCGACGTCGCTGAAGACCTGGTCACGGGCAGCGGTTTCCATTCGCTGATTGCGGCCGATGTCCAGTTGTGTGCGCTTCTTCTCTCCCTGGTTGCGATCGAAGATCCGCAACGGCACGCTGACGCTGAGCCCGAGGGTGTGCTGGTCATTCGGATTATTGAACGATGGGTTGTACGAATACCAACCGCTGAACGTGGGGTCTGTCGACCCGTTTGCGATGGCAAGCTTGTAGTTTGTCTTTGACTGCTGCACGGATCCGACCGCGGCGCGGAGGTCCGGCCGATTGTCGACGGCGACCTGTCGGAAGTGATCGAGTGGGTCCAGCTGATCGGAGAAGTCAAACGTCCCCTGCACATCGAACTGATCGACCGGCGTCTTATCGTCGAGCATCTGCAGGAGCTGGATCTTCGCAGTCCGCAAACTGACCTCGGCTGCCTGCCAATCGGACTCGTATTGGACCCGCTGCAGCTCCACCCGATCCAGGTCCACTTGCGCCATGTCGCCGATCTTATGACGGTCCTGGCTGATCTGGATGATGTGGTCGTAGTAATCCAGCTCCTGCCGGGTAAGGTCCAATACCGCTTTGGCCTGCAAGACGCTGACAAAGGCGAGACGCAGGTTGAAGAGCATATTGCGATCCAGGTCCGAGTGAAGGGAGGTCGCAATCTGCGTTCCTTCTTTAGCGCTCTCCAGCCGCAGCTCACGCTTGCGTTGCCGCTCATGCAGGTAACTAAAGGCGTTCTGGACCTGCGTTCCTTTCGTGGGCTGCCAGACGCCGTTGTGCGGAGCCAACTGGGTGCCATCGGAGGAGAGCGTGTACTGCGGATTGGGCCGAAGGTATGCCGTGGTTTCTTCGGCCTTCATTTCATCGACGTTTACGGCGTCGGCCTGGAGAACCGGGTTGGCCGATTCGAATCGTGTCTTGATCTGCTCCCAGGAGAATGCTGCCTGGCCGTTCGCCGGGGCTGCAGCCAGGCACGCGCACGTCAACAGCAAAACAAGACGGTCAGGCGACTTGAGGCGTTTGCGAATCCGGAATACGTCTTGATCAAGCCTCAACCGACACCTCCGGTTCCGGCAGTTTGTCCCCATCGCGCGCGATCCAGACGTATAACGTTGGCAGCAGGATGAGGCTCATCACGAGAGCCGCCGTCAATCCGCCCACAATCACAATCGCAAATGGCCGTTGGGAGTCTGATCCGATTGCATGGGACATGGCCGCCGGCACCAAGCCGAAAGTCGCCACAAGCATGGTCATCATGATGGGGCGCAGTCTGAGCACCGCGCCCTCGACGGCCGCATCTTCAACCGTGAATCCCTTTGCGCGAAGTTGGTTGATGTACTCGAGCATGATGACGCCGGTCTGCACAGATACCCCGAAGAGCGCCAGAAAGCCCACGCCGGAGGAAACACTGAAGTGCGTGCCCGTAACAAAGAGAGCCACCAGTCCGCCGAGGGGCGCCATGGCAACTACCGAAAGAATCAAAATGGCCCATTTGCCGGATCGAAACATGCTGTACAGAATGATGAAAATGACCAGCACTGTGAGCGGGACAATCACCATGAGGCGTCGCGAAGAACGTTTCTGGCTCTCGTTTTCGCCAGACCATTCAATGTGATATCCCCTCGGGAGTTGAACGTTCTTGTCGACCCGCTCCGTAGCGTCTGCGACTGTGGTCCCCAGATCGCGCTCGCGCACTTCATAGCGGATTGCCACGTAACGCTGGTTGTTTTCCCGGAAGATATCATAGGCTCCCTCCTGGACTTGCATTTTTGTCAGTTGCGCAAGGGACACGCGTTCTCCGGAAGGGGACAGCAGCCGAATGTTCGCGATCGCCTCCTCGGTATTGCGGTATTGCTCTTTATAGCGCACCACGACATCGAATCGCGCTTCCCCTTGAAGAACCTGGCTGACGGCGTTTCCGCCTACCGCGGTCTGAATGGCATCCTGAATGTCCGCCACGTTGATCCCGAAGCGTGCCGCTGCCTGCCGGTCAACTGCAAAGTCAAGGTTGGGCTGGCCCATGTCACGGTACAATCCCAGGTCTTTGATCCCTTGCACGGTGGCCAATTGCGTCATGATCTCCTCGCCCTTTTTTTCAAGCGTCTTCAAATCCTCTCCATACACTTTCACGGCCAAGCCACCCTTGGTGCCGGTGATCGTTTCGTCGACGTTATCTTCAATGGGCTGCGAAAAGTTCCAGAATCCACCGGGCATTTTCGACACTTCGCGGTTCATGGCGGCAATCAATTCTTCCTTGTCTCCGTGAAATGTTGAACGCCACTGATCCTTTGGTTTGAGATCCACAAAGTATTCCGTGTTTCCAAAGCCTCCGGTGTCGGTTCCATCGTCAGGCCGTCCCGCTTGGGAAACGACCTTCGTGACCTCAGGGAATGAAGCGAAGATGACCCGCGCCTTATCGGCAAAAGCTCTGCCTTCCGAGAGACTCGTGCTATTGCTAAGGGTGCCTCGAGCCCAGATGGCGCCTTCGTCAAGGTGAGGCAGGAACTCCGAACCAATAATGCCGCTGAACGCAAAGAAGAGTGTCAAACCCAGAGCGATGAGCCCTCCACCCGCCACGATCTTGCGATGGTGAATCGACCAGCGAACGCTGTTGCGATAGCGATCGGTCAAAAAGACCATCACCGGATTTCGCCATTCGCTGACTCCTCTGCGAAAGAGAATGCCGCTCAGCACTGGGGCAATCAGGATGGAGAAGGTCATCGCTCCCAGCAAAGCAAAAGCCACAGTCCAGGCCATGGGCTTAAAGAGCCGGCCCTCCACGCGCTGCAACGTGAATATAGGCAGGTAAGCCGTGATAATGATGGCGATAGCGTAGAAGACCGGCCGTTGTACTTCGTGGCAGGCTTCACGGATCACCTGCACTGGCGTTTTGATGGTCAGGGTTGTTCCCGAGGGTTCCAGTCCCTCGGGCGGGTTCGACGTTCCGTTCTTGTGCGCGAGGTGGCGGATGATGTTCTCCACCATCACGACCGCACCGTCCACCACCATTCCGAAATCAAGCGCTCCCAATGAAAGCAGGTTCGCCGGGATTTGGCTTAGGTCGAGGCAGATGGACGCGAACAGAAGTGCAAACGGAATTGTAAGTGCGACGATGAATGCGCCGCGCACATTGCCGAGAAACAAGAAGAGGATGACAGTCACCAGGATCATTCCCTCGGCCATGTTATGCATTACCGTGTGCAAGGTGTAATGGAGGAGGTCGGATCGATCCAGCATGGGAACGACCTTCACGCCGTCGGGGAGAATGCGCTCGTTGAGCTCCTTTACCTTGGCATGAATCGCGTCGAGAGTCGGCTGGGCATCTGCGCCTTTGCGCAGGAGTACGACACCCTGTATGACCTCGGGGTTGTCTCGAATTGTCCCGTCTGTCAGATGATCGGCGCGCGCCATCGCGCCCAGGAGAATCCGTGGTCCCTGCGCCACCTCGGCCACGTCCTTGACCCGCAGCGCCGTGCCCTTTTGTGTGGTCAGGACCGTGTTCCCAATATCTTGCACATTGCGAAACAGACCCAGAGCCCGGACATTCATCTGTTGCTGGCCTGCTTCTACGAAACTGCCGCCGGCATTCACGTTGTTA
This sequence comes from uncultured Acidobacteriota bacterium, assembly GCA_963744185.1. Classification (GTDB taxonomy): domain Bacteria; phylum Acidobacteriota; class Terriglobia; order Terriglobales; family Acidobacteriaceae; genus Telmatobacter. Next base: position 868,228 of record CAVUSR010000012.1, read on the forward strand.
TTGGCCAGTTGCTGCTCCAACTGACCGATGCTCAATCCGTACGAGATCAACTTATTCGGATCAACACGAACCTGGTATTCCTTGGTGGTCCCTCCAAATGTGGACACGTCCACGATATTCGGAACGGACTTGAATTGCTTCTCAAGTGTCCAGTCCTCGATCGACTTCAGCTCCATCAAGTCGTACTTCGGATTGGTGCTTCGCAGTGTGTACCAGTAGATTTGCCCTACCGTGCTCCAATCGGTTCCTATCTGTCCCTGCAATCCTGTCGGGAAATTCACCTGCGAAAGTCTTTCCAGCACCTTCTCCCGGTTCCAATCATTGATTGACTGATCGTCAAAGATCATCAACACAAACGAAAGGCCGAAGATGGACTCGGAGCGGAGTGCGGTAAGGTGGGGGATTCCATTCATTACTGTTTCTACCGGGATTGTTACCTGCTGCTCCACTTCCTCGGCGGCCCTCCCGGGCCATTGGGTAATCACGGTCACGTAGTTGTCGGCAATATCCGGGTAGGCTTCAACGGGCAAATTGTGGAACGACACCGCTCCCCAAGCAGTCAGCAGAACTGCGAGAGTCAGTACGACGAAGCGATTGTTCAGGGCAAAATCAACCAGGGCTCGAATCATGGTTTCTCGCTCGTCGTCCTATTGGTTATCGATCGCATTCTGCAGAGCCAAGGGATTGACCACGACCTTGTCACCCGGCCTCAGCCCGGTCTTCAGTTCCAACTGGGTGCCCGGCAGTGTGTCGCCGGCCACCACTTCCACGCGCTGAAACCTGTTGCCTGGTGCGGGTTTATACACCCAGTCACGATCGTGCAAACGAAGAACCGCGGAGGCCGGAACAGCAGTATGCATTTCCTTTTTTCGCCCCGCAAAGGAAACTGTGGCAAACATGCCCACCCGCAGAGAACCGGGATTTCTTACCTCAACGCGTACTTTGGCGGTGCGGATATTCGAATCTAGAATGGGACCGATATTGCTCACGATCCCCTTCAGCACCATCCCTGGAAAAGCATTCACGCTTATCTGCGCCGAATCACCGACCTTCACGTCCGGTATATTGTTTTCAAATACATCGCAGACCACCCAGACATTCGATAGGTCGGAAATCGTAAAGGGGTTCGTGCCCAGGCTCTGTACGCCGGCAGCATTCGTTACCTGCTGGTCGGTAATGACGCCGGACACCGGCGCAACAATGTCAACGATCCCCGAGGGTGTCTCCAGTGTGCCGCCCAGCAGTTTGAGGTGTTCGCCGGCCGCATCAACAGCAATCTTCGCCTTGTCCTCTGTGTCCTTGGCAATCTGCAGATCGTTCAGGGCAATCGCACCATGATCGTAGAGTTGTTGCGCTCGTTCCCATTGAGCCTTCGCCAACACCTCGTCGGCCACTGCGCTCTGATAAGTGGCAAAACCGCCTGCCATGTCATCACTGCGCACGCGCAGCAACACCTGGCCCTTCTTGACTTCGTCTCCGAGACGCCCCTTGATCTCAACCACGCGACCCGTAGCCATCGAGATCACTGGCACCGTGCGTGCGATATCCGGGGTTACTGTTCCTGTAACTTGCAAGGAAGAAAACGCGTCGTACTCCTGTGCAGTTACAGATGGATATTTCGAAGGATCGTCGACTGCCCAGCTGGCAACATCGACGTCCCGAACTACTTTGGTCGGCGGAGGCGCTTCATCAGCGGCGTTCGCCACCTTTTCCTTGCAGCCCGCCGCTGACAGAAGGACAAGACACGCAGTCAGGAGTGCCGCAGTACCCTTGCCAAGGCGTTCCATCTTCATAACCCCATTCTTCATTGGTTCTGCTTTGCTCATGGTTCCTTCGCACCACTCCCGACGCCTGGCTCTTGGTAAGCCGGCGAGATCGGGCCGCAGCGGCGTTTGAGCGGCAGATCTGAATAAGCGGCTCAAACGCCACACGAACTATCTGGGATCGTCGCGCGCTAGAATCTCACCATAATCGCGAGTGTGGACACCGTTTGATTAGTGCGCAGATCGGGCCACCAGATCGCTGCCGTTCCGGAGCCTCCGTTGTTGTTACCGCTTCCGATACATGCAGTCTCCGCGGCGGCTAGATTGCCGTAGCCGAAACCGGAAGGCGCCCCATTGGCACAGGCGTACTGCGTCGGCACACCGTTATTGCTAGGCCCTGCAGCTCCGGGGGGCGTGATCCCACCGCGACCGGTCCAATATGGAACATCGGAATACCGGTAGCCCGTCTCTAAACGGAAGGTGATGAACTGGCTCGGCATGTAGTCGAACGTTATCGTCCCGTCATGCATCTGCGCTCGGTCACCAGGATTCTCGGTGAAGTACGGCGAACCCGTAACTGCAGTAGCACCATTGATGGGCGGGAGGAGGGTCAAATATCGTCCGGCATTGTTCATCTGCCCGCCGCCAAGCGTGACGGCAAAAAGATCCTTCTTGAACCAGTAGCGGTTGTACATCATCCAGCCAACGAAAGCCTGTTTCGGTTTCCCATTCTTTGCGTTGTGGCAGTTCACGCCTCCGGTATAAGTTGACAGGGATCCCATCTCCGGCGAGTTGCCTTGTGGATCATAGGTACCGCCTGGCGCGCCGCCGCCGTATTCGCAGCCAGCATCCCCCGTAACTGTGAAGGCGATCTTGTCGAGGACGTTTTTTGGATTGTCGTAGACCTTAACCTGCGCGCTGTAGTCGGCGTGAACACGTGAACGCCCTGGCGCGCCCGGTACATCTTCGCCCAAGCCGTAGTTGTTCCAAACAAAGTCGAGATAGGGCTTGGGGCGCCACAGAATTTGGCCACCCAACCCCGGCTTGCCGTTTGACCTTGCGTAGGACTGCCACCCATTGATAAACCACGGTTCGATCTTCAGCTTCTTGGTGGGGAACCACTGAACGCGAAGGCCATTGAAAAACCAAGGCGTGTTGGAAGAGACAAACGATGGCTGATATGTCCAGTTATCGAAGTTGTAATAACTGAACAATCCGATATAAGAGACGAAGATACCGGCATCCACGTTCAGGCCATGGTTGACATCCCAGTGATAGCCACCCCACGCTTCCGACACGTACTTGTAGGCGCCAGTCAGATCCCAGCTGCCGCGCTGCACGCTGGGATCGTTACGCGGCGTGGTGGTCGCGAATAATCCATCCATCGTCAGAATGCGCCCGCGCACGTTGTCGATGCGAATGTCGCCGCCGACGCTGATTTGCTCGAGTTGCCATTCGTCGGAACGGAAGGTCTCGGTCGATCCCCCCAGCGTGTCGTCCTTGGGGTGATTGTAATCAAGCGTGTAGTTCGCATCGGCGCGGAACTCAGGCGTGAAGTACTTAGTCGACATCGGGCTGTCTACCTGATGACCGTTGCTGTTCAGCCACGTCCAGTCGCCCTCGAACGGCTCGCCCTTGGTGGTCGTCTGCGCCTTGATCTCAGGTGCAGGCGGCGTCGCCGGAACGGCTTCCTTGGGAGATTCCTGAGAGCCTTGGACCACGCTCGAACCCGCCCCATTCCCCGTCGAGGCTACAGGAGTTCCCGCGACCAGTTCCTTTGCCCCAGCCTTCAGGGCGGCTGTGTCTGCGCTATCAGCGAGAGCCGCGGCTTTCTGTGCCTGCACTTCTCGCTCGAGCTCAAGGATGCGGCTCTGTAGTGCCTTCAGTTGCTCTTCCACCGTTGGCTGAATCGTGCTCGCGTCAGAGCCCGGTCCGGGTTGCGGACTCTTTGCGTTCGGCACTGTGTTTGCCTCGGCGCGTGCTGTCTGAATCTGAGGAGTCGTTTCCGACTGCGACCAGCCGATAGCGGGTCCAGCCGCGATAAACAATGCCAGTGCGAAATTCTGGAGTGGCTTCGCGATGCTGTTCATCTGTCTCCTTTTGTCCTGCGAGAGTGGCAATGTCACTAGTTAGACCTCCGTAGGTCTTTCATGCGTTAGGCCGGCAATGCTCGAGATCTGCGGAATACCGAGCAGTCTCGGAACGTTTGGCATCTGGGGCGTTATTGGATCGCAGGCAAAAAGATGATTGCACAGGAATCGCTTCCCGCGAGAAACACGTGCCCCCTGGATAATCATTTCAAGGTGAACTGCATAAGGCTTGCGTAAAGCTCTGCTCAGTTTTTCGTAAGCGAACGTTCCGGGACATACAAACGGCTCGCTTAGTTTCAACGCAGGCCGTAACTCTGAAGTCATGGTCCCTTACTGATAGCACAGCAGGGAGATACACTCTGAATGAACTCAACGATGAGTTTGAGATTGGAAGAGCTCGCATGAGGAAAGCATGAACACACTTGCTATTTCCTGATTTAGCAGAGTTCTTTAGGCGAGTTTCATTTCTACTTCATGCCATCTTCAGCTTTTCGCATCCAGTGTGGAGTTGGGCGGAGTTCGATGAGATACCCTGCTACTGCGATTTGCGCGATAATGATTGCCGTAGCCACGGCCAGCGCGTGCTTCGCGGAGAAGGTCTCAGCTGATCGGCCGGAGTACACCAACACTCAAATCAAGCGATTTGCGCGCGAGGCGCATACCGTTGAACAGTACACGACCCTTGCCGACTATTACGCTACTTGCAAACGTCTGTACAAACGCAAAGCCGCAGAAGAAATGCATATCTGGGCAGAGCGAAGCACAATGGTCAATCCCCTCAGCGAAAAGTGGCCTCGGCCGGTGGATTCTGCGCGGAACCTGCATGACTATTATGAATACAAGGCCAAGGAGTCCGAGGTGCTAAGGGAGAAATACAGCGGGCTTGCGGATGAGGCAGCTGCAAAACAAGGTGCCACGGCAACTGGGGCAATCGCGCCCACGCAGATATCCCGATTCTCTTGCCGGAGTATGAGCCGTCAGTCGGCACGCACATCAAAAGCCTTGAAACTTATTGGGGGCATGAAACGGGTGATCCTGCAAAGGTCGCCCGAGTTATCGTCGAGCTCGCCAGGAAGGAGCATCTTCCTGCTCACCTACTGCTCGGCAGCGATGCCGTGCGGTATGCGCGGCTTGCTGAGGAGAAACGGGAGTCGGATGCCAAGGAGTGGGTTGACGTCAGCCTTGCAACTGACTATGAGGGCGTACAAGACCAGCCTGCTTTGAAGTTCTGATGCTCACTTCGTCGAAATGTCGGGTTGAAGACTTGCGATCCCGATAGGCGATACAAACGGATGGGTGACAAATGCGGCGTTCATGAAACCGCTCGATACTGAGATTGCGAACATCGCACTCCCCTATACCGGTGGAGGCCTGGGGCGCGGCTACCACGAGGTCACTTGCATTTTCACGACTAATCTTGTTGCAAACGCAGTTGTCCCGCCCAGAGTGTGAGATGAGCCTCGGGTTACATCGGAAACGCTTCGAGCAGTGATGACGCGGATCCGCAGCGGTTTGCAAGGCGTTTTCAACTTAGAGCTTGTAACAAAACCCCCACGGGATGGCAGCATCTTCGGCATCTATTGCTGATCGGGGGATCTTCACATGGCTTGCGTGCTCGTTCCTGATGCGTTGTGGGATCTGATTAAGCCCCTTCTGCCAGTTCCGTCGTCCAAGCCGCAAGGCGGGCGACCGCGCTTGGCGGACCGGGCTTGCCTCGCGGGTGTCATCTTTGTGCTCCGTAGCGGCATTCCCTGGCGGATGCTGCCAAAAGCACTCGGTTGCGGTTCGGGCATGACCTGCTGGCGAAGGTTGCGAGATTGGCAGCAGGATGGAATCTGGGATTTGATCCATTTCGCATTGCTGGACTATCTTTCCCGTGATGGCCAGATTGACTGGTCGCGTGCCGTTATTGACAGCTGTTCGGTACGCGCCGTTTTTGGGGGCGCCTGACAGGGCCAAATCCGACCGATCGGGCTAAGCGCGGGAGTAAACGCCACTTGATCTGCGATGGTCATGGTATTCCCTTCGCGATCAAACTGACCGGAGCGAACAGTCACGATTCAACCCAGGCTTTACCTTTGCTCGATGCCATTCCGTCGCTCCAAGGGCCGCGCGGCCGACCGCGACATCGCCCGCACAGTCTGCTAGGAGACCGAGCATACGACGCCGAGTACATTCGCTCTGCTTTGCGTGCTCGTCAAATCTTGCCTCGGCTTGCCATCCGAAATACGAAACATGGAAGCGGGCTGGGGCAATGGCGATGGGTTGTGGAACGCACTTTCGCATGGTTGAATCAGTTTCGCCGCCTTCGCATGCGGTATGAAAAAAAGGCCAGACGTGCACCTAGCATTTCTGACTCTCGCGTGCATTCTGATTTGTTGGAAGTTCCTAAAGCTCAACCTCGCAGGTTGCCCGGTTAACCCGGGACCCGCTCAACACAACCACACAACCTGGCGTTTCCCCGTCACACCGTCTTTGGAAGCGGCGAGCCACTTCTAGGAATTGGCGACTTCACAGCCAAGCCAAGTGGCTCGCGTTCGATTGTCAAAATGCGTTTGGCGTCGGTCAAAGATCTCTGGTCAGATCCCCGTCTATCGGTACCAGTGACCGGAAATAGGCCTAAGCACCAATTAATGATCGATTTGGCCTGTACGCGACGATGGGCAAAAGATCGCTGAACGGAGAGACTTTCGAGGCGAATGAGTCCCGGCAGGTCACTCATGATTGCGATCATTATCCAGACAACAATTTGCTCGGAACAAAGATCGGTGATGGCTTCACACAAATGCCGAGCCCTATTGGCTGTTCCCAGAGTTCGCCTGAGTCAATTTGAGAAGTCGGGCTTCCGTGCGCTTATTCTGAGTGATGTCTGCAGCCGTGATGGCGATTCCTCCATCTAGCCGCACCGCACGTAAAAGAACCCATTCCATGCCCAAATGTGTTGCCTGGATCGGTAAGTCCCTCATCAATGGTTTACCTGTTTCTGCGACGACCTTGAATGCATCGACGATTCCGAGCTCGCGGTTCAAGAAAATCAGATCGCGGGTCCTACTTCCTAGCAACAAGTCTCGGGGTTTGGCAGCCAATCGCTCGGCGCAGCTGTTCGCATAGGTAAAAACAAAATCTTCGATCTGACCCTCGGGATTTCTTACTGGCTCGCAGATGTAGAGCGCGTCCATGCTGGTTTCCGCGACCGCGATCAGCCGGTCACGTTCACGACGCAAGCTCGCTTCCACCCTCTTCAGAGTGTCCTCTCGACGCTTCTGTTCAGTGAGGTCTTTGAGAACTTTTGCGAACCCAACCAACTTGCCAGTCGAATCGCGAAGGGCGGTCAGAACAAAGCTGGCCCAAAATCGCTCGCCATTCTTTCTAATTCTCCAGCTCTCGCCGGAGCAATGGCCGCGGGCAGCTGCGGCCGCCAACTCACGCTCAGGCACGCGCCCCTCAATATCGTCAGGCAAGAAAAACAAGGAGTAATGCTGACCGAGGACCTCTGCGCTTCCGAAGCCCTTATTGAGTTCGGCTCCTCGATTCCAGGTCATGACCCGGCCCGAGCAGTCGAGCATATAGATGGCGTAATCCTCGATCGATTCCACCAGTAAACGGTAGGCCTCGTCGCCCGTCGCCCCGACGTGCCGGTAAGATCCGGAGGTGGTTACAGGCCGGAACGCGTCCGGCTCAAAGGCCCGCGTTGAGAGCTTATAACCCTGCCTGGGAACGGTTTGAACGAACTCGCTGCCATCGGGAAGTTTGCCGAGCGCCTTGCGGAGCAGAAAGATATTTTGAGTCAGGCTCCCATCTCCGACGACGTTAGCTTTCCAGATGTCGTTGTGAAATTTCTTTTTGGGCACGACCTTTCCGCCGGCCTGACATAGTAACCTCAAAATTTCCGCTTGGGTGGGCGAAAGTCGAACGGTTCTGCTACCATCCCGGATCTCACGGGATTTCAGGTCGATCCGGAATGGGCCCAGTTTTTGCATATCATTTATATTAAGCGTTTTAATGTCATTTTATTCTCAAGATTTTATCAACATGAAGATTTGTAAGGTAAAAGCGATTACGCTTAGGCAGCGCGCAATTGTTGCGCGCTTCACGCCGATTCGCCGGCTGTGCCGGATTCAAGTTCCCTGGAGTCTCAAACTCCCATCGCTCTACTCAAGTGGGTTCCCCTGGCGATGAAATCTAAAACAAAGGTCAACTCCCAAATCGCATTCCAGGCGGCGGACTGGATGTTCCTCCAGCCCCAGATGCTCGATCTGATGCACGATGCGGTCATCACCACGGATCTGAACGGTACGATCACCGGCTGTAATCGTGCCGTCAGCAGCGTTTACGCATTTACATCGGAGGAACTCGTTGGGCGAAACGTAGCCATTCTTTACGCCGAAGAAGACGCGAAGATGCTCTCTAAGACCATTCTTCCTCAAGTTCTGGAAACCGGTCTGTTCAGGGGAGAGGTCCGGAATCGGACGCAGAATGGCGATTACATCTACGTTCATCTTTCCGTAGCCCTTTTGCGCGATGCGGATGGCGCCCCCACGGGCATGGTGGGTTTCTCCGTCGATGTAACCGCTCAGAAGCTGGGTAGTCTTGCGGTCCGGCGCAGCGAAGAGGTCGAGCGCGAAATCAGGGAGCACAAAGCCTGGTCTGCAAAATTGGAAATGCTTTTTGCGGCCGTGGAACGGGCCGAAGACGTCATCCTCATCACCGAGGCGGAGCCGATCGACGATCCTGGACCGCGGATTCTGTATGTAAACCGCGCGTTCCAACGTCTCACGGGATACACTCCTGTGGATGTTTTAGGAAAGACACCTCGAATATTGCATGGTCCCCGCACCGACGAAGTCGTCTTGCAACGAATTCGAACCGCATTGATCCGCCGTCAGCCGATTAGGGAAGAACTGATCAACTACCGCAAAGACGGCAGCGAATTCTGGGTCGACGTCTCCATGTTTCCCATTGCGGACGATAAGGGAAGATACACGCATTGGATGACCATCCAGCGCGATACCACCGTGCAAAACGAAATTCGCGAGAAGCTGCTCGACGGGGAATCGCGCCAGCGTTTCTTGACCGAAGCCATGCCGCAACTTCTTTGGACAGCCGATCCAGATGGTCGTTGCACCTACGTAAGCCGGGCTTGTGCCGAGTTTCTGGGCATGGAATCGCGCGAAGTCCTCGACGGCGGCTGGTTCAGGTGCGTGCACCCTGACGACCTCGCCATCACCGCCGCCCGATGGCGTGAGGCGGTCGAGACGGGCACCAACTTCACGGTGGAATATCGGCTGCGGCGCAATGACGGTCAGTATCTGTGGTTCCTGCACCGCGCCTCCCCTCGCCGGAGCGAAAGCGGCCACATCATCGAATGGGTCGGAACCTCGACGGACATTGCTATGCAGAAGCACGCCGAAGAGGCTCTAAGGCAATCGGAGAAATTGGCGGCCGTGGGACGGCTGGCGGCGAGCATTGCGCACGAGATCAATAATCCACTCTCGTCCGTGACCAACCTCTTGTATTTGATGGATTCAAATCCCTCGCTCGATCGGGTCGTACGCGCCTATCTCAGGACGGCGCAGGAAGAACTTGCGCGCGTTTCTGAAGTCACCACGCAGACTCTTCGTTTCTATAAGCAGTCAACTTCTCCGGCACCCGCACGGGTGGCAGAGATAATGGACTCAGTGCTCTCCCTGTTCCGCCGGCGCATCGTTGCGTCCAACCTTCAGCTAAAGCGCGAGTACGAGCGAACCGAAACCCTGGTCTGCCTTGCCGGAGAGATCCGCCAGGTTTTCGGCAACCTGATAGCCAATGCCGTTGAGGCCTCTCCCGAAGGAGGCAAACTTACCGTCCGCGTGCGTTCGATGCGGTGCTTTGCGGGAAAGCAACGATTGGGCGTTCGAATTACGATCGCTGATTCCGGCCAGGGAATAGCACCGGAGCATCTCCCCCACATCTTCGAGCCCTTCTTCACCACCAAGGGCATCACGGGAACGGGACTTGGCCTTTGGGTCACCAAGGACCTGGTGGCTCGGCACGATGGGGCCATTTCGCTCCGCAGTTCCACCAGGAGAGGTCGCTCCGGCACCGTGATCTCCATATTCCTGCCCTATGAGGCAAGCAAACCCCGCGAGTGACTGCGTCAACTGGAGATGGCTAGACTTCGCGCGCAGCTCCCCTGGCCGCCACTACTGAAATTAGCTTGCGCAGTTGGTCCGCAATCTGAATCTCTTGCTTGGTCCATGGCAATGCAATCCCATGGGTCTTCTCTTGCCATGCTGCAAAAGATTTGCGCGGACTCAGCCGATAGCCTTCCTCTTCGAGCGTCACCGGTTTGTTCGGGTCACCTCCCCAGGTTACGGTCTCGGATGCTTCCGGACGGAAATAGAGAACATAACTCTGCGGTTCTCTTGAAATCTCAAGGGCGATCATGCCCGACGCAGTGGCTGAGAGGCTCTCCATTGCCGGGAAATGATTCTGCAGGCTCTTGGTTGAGAACGTACTGGGCGCGTCAATTTGCCGCAGTGCCCGGGCCAGCAATAGTAGCTCTTCATAGCCGGGCGTGATGCCCAGCGTCCGCACCTTGTCCCCCAGTACCACCGCTACGCCGTCCGCCGGGATCAAATCAAGCAGATTGGGAGAGTCCCCGATCAACCCGACTGCCGGCGAGGACGAAGTCGCCATCGACTCCATGAAGCCAGCCAGCAGTGCCGTCGATCGCGTGATGTATTGAGTCTCTTCGCGCATCTCGTGTTGCACGATTTCTTTGGAAATAACCTGGCCCAAAAATGTGCACGCGGCACGAGCTTCGTAAGAGAGCCAGTGGGACGACGTATGGTGGCAGGCGATCAGGCCCCAGAGTTTCCCCTCTCGCAAAATTGACACCGACATTGAGGCGCCAACCCCCATGTTGGTGAGGTATTCGCAATGCACGCGCGAGACGCTGCGCAGCGTTGAATAGCTCAAATCGATGGGCCGGCGGCTTTCGGGATTAATGATGGGAGTGATCAAGACCGGCTCGTAACGCACCGACGGTATTGCCCGGATAGGAGAGAGAGTGTATAGCTTGCGAGCCTGTTCCGGAATGTCGCTGGCGGGATACCACAGGCCCAGGAAAGGCTCCAGGTCGGGCCTTTTCGCTTCGGCGATAACCTGGCCGTCTTGTGTGCTGGAGAATCGGTAGATCATGACTCGATCGAACCCGATTAATTGCCTGATTCCGGAGGTCGCCTCGTCAAGCAGGGCGGTGAGATCTTTCGAAGAATGCAGCCGGTTCGTGATTCTTGAAACGGCCTTGTAGAAATCAAGAAAATAGGTGTGGGCCGCTGCAATCGTGGGCTCCAGTTCAAGAAAAGAGAATCCGTCGTTCCGGTGCACGACGCCGTCCAGCAGAAGACCTTCCTTTTGACACGCCAGGCTCAAACGCACCGGGTTGTTCTCTGTTGGATCTGAAGAATCGAGGGCGAATTGAACTCGCTCAATCTGTGCCGTATCCAGAATGCAGCTCAGACCGTCTTTGAGGATGTCCTCCGGCTTCAGTCCAAAATAGTCTTTACAGTTTTCGCTCACCTGCAGGACCTTCAGCCCGGCTTCGCGGAGGACAAAAAGAACGCCGTGGGGCTGAATATAGCCGGGAATATGAATCGGTTCCCGGGCACACTGGTCTAGGTCTACGATGGTGTCACTCATTCAAAGATCTCCACAGACGGCTGGTCGGCTAACACCGATTGGAAAACATGGAACATCTGTACGGCAGCGCGAGTGGCACGCTCAGCCGATGATACGTGCTTTTCCATAAGAGACACGTACCACTTCCAAACCTGTGCCGTTCGTTCGCCTTCTCCAAAAAAGAACGACGCACCGTTATGCGCATCGAGACCAAGCCTGGAATGGATCTCCCGGTAAACAAACTGGCCTCCAAGCGACGACCCTTCGATCACGTAAAGTGCCCCCATCAAGGTGTCCAGGTCATCAACTTCCGGGAGAGTGCTGCAGCCGGAGACTTCGCTAATCTTTTGCGCCGAAGCGCCCAAAGACCGAAGGTCACTCTCAAGCCGCGCCAAGCGTGGGCGCTCCGACCATTGCAGCAGTTCAAACCACTCCCGCGGCTGGCAGTTTACCAGTCTCTCCAGGGGGTGGTACACGCGCAGATAGCGTGAAAGCAGGCTCCGATAGCTGGAATGAGAGCCTAAGTGGCGGGACAGATCGATCTGCGCCTCCAGCCCATCGTGGAGAACGCGGGTACGCTGCCGAATCAAGTCCAACAGGTGATGATTCTTTCGTTGGTCTCCAGCAACGGATTCCGCGGTTGATCTTCCGTTATGCGCGCTCAATTGACTACCCCATCGTGATTCGCGGCCCGGTATTTCCAAGAGTATAACGGAGCGAATCTTCACCCCCGGAGGTCACACTCTTTTCCCCGGAGCCTCGAAAATCAAGGAATTCGTAAAGTCGGTTCTCATGTTCTCAGCCGATCCAAGCGTGTCCCAATTCAGTCCGCACTGGATGCGGCACTGCGACCAAACACGCGTACAAAGAAAAGTTATGCCGAGTAGGGCCTGGATTAGTCTGCAGTCCGGCGGCAAATGGTTGAGACCTCGTAAATGAGCTGCGTCGGAGGGATTGGCTTGATAAGGAATTTGAAAGCATGTCCGCGTCCGCGGGCTTCGTCTACGAGATCGGCTGCATAGGGATGGCCTGAAAAGAGAACGATGTCGCAGTCACGATTGAGGGATTTGAGACGGGAAGCGAGTTCAATCCCGGAGAATTCCGGCATGTAGATATCGGACACCAACAGGTCAGGCGATTCAGCTGATGCGGCAGTCAAGGCTTCCACCGGGTCGGTGAATGAAACAGCGGAGAATCCGCTCATACGAAGAATGTCAGCGATGCTGGAGGCGACGAGTGGAGCATCGTCGACCACAAAAATTCGCGGTGGCAGCTTCGCCATAGCCCGTCTCCTGAACTCGTCACTACATGCTGGAGGGCTTCCGGTCGAAAAGCGCCCGCTGCGGCGGGGCCGGTTCGAAGCAGCAGAGATGCAAGTATCCGAGCTTTCGCGATAGGGCGATGTGACGAATGTCACGTGGCATGAGTTTTGGTTGAAAACCTGATGTGTTTCGCTTTTTGTGTAAACGTCAGTTGGATCAGCGTACGGCACGACGGGATATACACTCGCGCTTCCTGTCAGCCGCTGGCGTTTTATCGCCAGTCGTGGACTTTGCCGGGGTGATCGAGACGGCCCTTCTGTCGCTTTTGCCGGCCATTCTGGTGCCGGCGCTCTCGCCATTTGCCCACGAATTCTATTCATGGGGACAAGCGCTTCAATTCGGCGTCCTTTGGGCCATGGGTGGCGTTCTCATCTTCACGATGGGTTTTCTTGCCTCCGTGCTGTTTTCAGGTGAGTACTCGGTCGCGGTAGCTGCCATGATTCTTTTGTTCGCATACTCGATTACGACGGACCTGCCCGGCGTAGAGCGTTACATCGTGGACATCCATGACACGATGAACGGCTCGGGAACTCCTGAATTCAAAACACTAGCGATGATTTCGTTGACCGCAACCGCGATCGTCGGGCTTGCGGCCCTTATCACGATTAAGAATGACTATTAACAATTCTCTGGTGTAAGGCGTGGCGCGAGAGTCCGGTGAGGTTTTTGTTGATAGCGTTAATGTTGTCAACTCTGTGTGCCTTCGCTGTTTTGTTTGAACCGTATATACGACAACATCGAGCTTCCGATTCCTCTCGCGATGGGGAAGGGTGCCCACCCCGAGTACATTTACAATCTCATCTTCGCCGGAACCGCCAAGGGCATATTCGCGATTCTCGTAATTTTTCTTGGTTTGGGAGGATTGCAGAGGGAGCGTGCGCATCATACGGTCGGATCACGCTGGGACTACCGGTAAGCCGCCCTGTCGGACAGTGCTGCCTCCTCCAAATCTGGGAATTGGTTTTGTTACAGGCTCTTAGTACACAAGAAGGGAACCGCAGGCGTTTACCGCGGTCGTGGTGATATCAGCTGGGATTGTGGATATTGAATGCCGTCTGCCCGTTGGCTGAGAGATTCTGGGTGCTGCGTATCCGCTGTTGATGATGGAAGACGATGAGCAGATGAGCTGGCGATGTGCGGTGATGCGGTTGAGGGATGGCAGTGAAGAGGTTTTTCTAGCTTCGCCGGATCTTCTGAGCACACTCTCGCGGAGGCGTGCCTGGAGCGAGTGAAGCGTTGCGGCGGGCCGCTCACCTGGCAGCCACCCCGAAGGAGCAACCCTCCGATATCGCACATGGCTCAGGCTTTTCGGACCAGCCGCACATGACGCGAGCCGTTTATTCGCTCAGCGGTACAACGCCAGGCGGATGGCACAGGCGGACTACTATCCTCGTCACCTCTGGAAGCATCAAATTAATTCAAGACAAGCGGCGCGACCACTGACACCCTGGTGAAGTCGTGAAGAACCACAAGGCAATATCCATCGCACGAAGCGTTCTACCCTATAGCGCACAAGTGAAGCCCCTCGGCAGAGGGGACTGACTAGCGGGAACATGGCACGCGGCTTTCACGCGTTTCTTAAGCTCGTTAAGAAGACACTACAAGGAGGAAAACGAGACTTGAGCTTCAATAAATCCGCAACGGCCGCACAGTCTGCGCCTTTGCCATCACCAAGCTGGACGCACGTAATCTTCTTCGGCCGCTTCGGCATGCGTGCTGGCTGGGGAATCGCGCTTTTCATCGCGGTGGTCGTCATCGTTACAATTTGCGCCACCTTCGCCAGAACCACTATCACTAACCATCTACAGGAAATCTTGACGGCGCGCGACTACGCCAAAGCTCACGCGATACCGGAGGCTTCGCTTCATCTGCCGTTTGCGCCGGAAATGCTTATCAGTTACGCTGGGGTCACTTTCTTCGGACTGCTATTGGCTTGCTGGATTTTCTCCAATGCTGAGCGTCGGCCCCTTCGGGCGTATGGTATCGGGAGTTATCGCTGGAAGGACATCTTCCCCGGCGCATTCTGGGGCCTTCTTGCCATGTCCTCCCTTGTCGCCGTGCTGCACGCGTTGCACCTCTTGGTCTTTGAAGGTCGCGCCCTCCACGGCATCGCCATCCTCTGGTGGGGGGTCAAGTGGTTGCTCGCGTTCCTACTCGTCGGTTTTTCTGAAGAATATTGCTATCGTGGATATTTGCAGTACACCCTCACCCGGGGCTTGTGGGGACTAGCCGAAAAACTCTCCGCGACAAGCGTCCGCGCCATCGCCTTCTGGCTGGCCGCCGCCATTCTGTCCGCACTTTTTACCATCGCTCATTTCGGCAATCAAAATGAAACTATGCTCGGCTTGCTGCAGGTTTTCCTCGCCGGTATGACCTTGGCTTACGGTCTATGGCGCACCGGCTCGCTATGGTGGAGCATCGGCATGCACATGACATGGGATTGGACGCAAAGCTTTCTGTTCGGCGTGGCTGACAGCGGCAACGTGAGCATAGGAAGATTGTTTGTCAGCCATCCGGTGGGCAACCCTGTGCTGTCTGGCGGATCAGATGGGCCCGAGGGTAGTCTTCTCGGACTGTTTGCGCTGCTCGCGCTATGCCTAATCGTGCGCTTCACCACGCAGGCGGGGGTACAGCCTGCCTTGGATAGCACTGATTTCAACACTGCCGTGCAAAAACCTCATCCGGTCAGTTGAATTTAGAGGTTCACGTCTCGAATTGGGACTTTGCTTGCGTTTACCCATCGTCAACGCCAATTTCGATCGTTGGCAACAGGGCGATAACCGACCAAAACGCACTTGGGCAAGATGATAGAGAAATGCTGGATTGGCGCGGGCGAAAGGCGCGATGTTTATTATCCTTCCCCACTGCCTTCAATCCTGACAAATCGGTTCTACTTCATTCCGCAATCGCACCCGATTCGTTTTTCGGAATGCCAACCCGTTTCAGGGGAGCCAGATGCGGTGGAGCAACCTCGGCCCAAAACGGAAAATTTGGCTAAGTGAGTGCATTGCCCCTGGAAGCAACAACTGAGATCCGCCGACTCAGATGGCCGAGAAGCCGCCGTCGACAGCCAAATCCACCCCATTCACGTAGCTCGACTCGTCTGAAGCAAGAAACAGTGCCGCCGCCGCAATTTCCTCAGGACGACCCATCTTTCCCCTGGGGATCAGGGACTCGAACATCTCCCTCGTCGCCTTATCGAGTCGCTGGGAATCCGGTGTATCGACCTGCCCCGGGCTCAGCACATTCACCCGGATATTCCTGCCCTTCAGTTCGTTGAGCCACGTGCGTGCGAATGAGCGCAATGCCGCCTTGCTCGCCGCATACACACCGAATCCAGGAAAACCTTTCACCGAAGCAACTGACCCGGTCATGATGATCGATCCGCCATCGTTGAGCAGCGGCAACGCCTTCTGAACCGTAAACAACGTTCCGCGCACAATCAGGTCGAAGCCCGCATCGAAGTGCTGCTCGGTAATCTCACCCAGCATGGCGGCTTCGCCCTTGCCGGCGCTCGCAAACAGCACGTCGATCTTGCCCTTTTCCCGCTTGACGGTGTCGAACAGTTGGTCCAGGTCGTCGAGATTGGACGCGTCGCCGCGCACGTCGGTCACGTTCCGGCCGATCAGCTTGACGGCCTCATCGAGCGCCTCCTGCCTCCGGCCCGTGATGAAAACGTAGGCGCCTTCAGCAACGAACCGCTTGGCGCTCGCCAGCGCCAAGCCGCTCGATCCACCCGTGATGACTGCAACTTTTCCTTCAAGCTTTCCCATAAATACTCCTTTCGGTGGATGTCCCTGCCTTAGAGCCCGGGGCTCGCGGCGGCCTCAGCGGCCCGCGCCAGCGCTTGCGTGTCGATGTACTCCCGGATGATCGTCAGTTTGCGATTTCCAACGGTAACGTCGAAGACCCAGTGGTCCTCGAACGGCTTATTTGTGGCCATGATTCTCCCCTTAGCGAAGCCGATGACCAGAACCCGGTCTCCCTGCGCTACGAATTCGGGGGGATTTGGGTATGAAGTCTCCACCGTTTCGTTAGCTTTCTGAAGTAAATTCTCGATTCCTGCGTGCCCGCGGTGCGTGCCGGCCAGCGGCCAGTCCTCGCCCGGAATGATCCACTCAATATCATCGGCACACAACGCCAGCAGACCTTGTTTATCGCGGCGGCCGAGTGCCGCAAGAAAATTCTTCACAATCTGGACATTCTTTTCGATGGTCATCGAAATCACTCCTTTTCCCTTACATCAAGCGTGTCCGATCTAATCGAACGTTTCGGAACCATCCTGGGCGAGGCAAATCACACGGCTCTGGGTCCATTACTGCTGCTTCTTGAACAAATCCTGGAAGATGAGCCGTCCCCACGTCCGGCCCCGTGCATGCACCAGCGCGCCACCCTCGTTGAGATTTCCCAGCTTGACGGGCGCGAAGCCGAGTTGCTTGGCCAAATCCGCCACGGATGCGGTCGCGTCCTCGTCGTCGCTCGATAGAAAGACGACCCGGTGGCCGCCCTCGACGATCGGATCGGTAGCCAGGGTGGCCGCGACCAAGTGATTGAAACCTTTAACGACCTTAGCGCCGGTGAAGGACTTCGCAACCAAGGCGGAGGACAGGAGGCCTTCCAGCTCTTCAGGGGGAACTCCAAACGCGTTCGTCGCGTCGATAACTATCTTGCTTTTCCAATTCGGCAGGGCCTTCGCTACCTCGCGATGTTCCTCGAACGGGACCGCCAGGATGATTGTGTCGGCCTCGAGTGCATCCCGCAACGACTTGACGACGACCGTGGGTCCAATCGCCCGAGCCTCCGATGCTAACGCCTCGGGCGGCCGGCGGGTCGCGACTGTCACGCTGATGTTTTTACGGGCGAACGCGTGGGCGAGGGCCTGGCCGATCTTGCCGAATCCTACAATTGCGTAGCTCATATGTCTCCTTGAGTTTGCAACGCTCGACCGGCTCCGAATCGAACGGAGTGACCGGTCCGGCGTAGCGGGTTAGATTTGCGCCAGGCCGCCGTCGACGGCGAGCTCGCTAGCAGTCATGAAGCTGCTGTCGTCCGACGCGAGAAAGGCAGCCGCCGCTCCTATCTCCGCCGGATCGGCCATGCGCTGGAGCGGAGTCATGGAGGCGTAGACCTTCTGGCCCTCCTCGCCTAGCGCTGCCTTCGCGAGTTCGGTCGCCGTCGCTCCCGGTGACAGCACGTTTACCCGGATGCCGGTGTCCTTCAGGTCTGCCGCCCAGGTCCGCGCGAGGTTGCGCACTGCCGCCTTGCTCGCGCTGTAGACGCTCATTGTCGGGGCGCCTGTGGTTCCGGCGCTCGAGCCGGTGAGAATGATCGAACCGCCCTTGTTCATCAGCGGCAACGCCTTCTGGACCGTGAAGATCGTGCCCTTCACATTGGTGTCGAAAGTCTCGTCAATGTGCGCGGCGGTGATCTTGCCGAGCGAAAGCGGGCTTCCTGCCCCGGCATTGGCGAAGACGATGTCGAGGACTCCGCGCTCGGCCTTCACCAACTCGTAGAGTCGGTCGAGGTCGGCCAGATCGGAGACCGAGCCCTTCACCGCGCGGGCATTGGGCCCGAGGTCGGCCACAGCGGCGTCGAGCTCTTGCTGCCGGCGGCCGAAGATGAAGACGAAGGCGCCGTCCTCGATGAACCGCTTCGCTGCGGCGCGGCCGATGCCGGTAGCTCCACCCGTGATGACTGCAACTTTACCTTCAAGCTTTCTCATAGTTACTCCATTCGGAATGCGTGTAGCATTCGGTTCAGTAGAGTAGATTTCTCTGGCGGTGGACGAGAACTGCTCAAGAGTCCAGATCTTTTGTCTATTCGTCCAAAAAAGTGAGGCTAAGTTGGACCCGATCACAGACATCTTCAGAACGATGCACGTAACCGCTTTTGGCCTGCACAGGCTCGAAGCCACTGCCCCGTGGGGCGTGAAACAGGAAAATCACGCCGAAGAAAAACTCACGCCTTCGCAAAAAAAGCCCTCCGCAACAGATTTGGCGCACTTCGCTATGCTTTCGCGCGGTAACTGCTGGCTGAGTGTGGAAGGAATTCACGATCCGATTCCCCTCACCGGTGGCGATTGCTTTTTGCTGGCTAAGGGGACTCGGATTGTTTTGCGCGACAGCCCACGCACACGTCCGAAGTGGACTTTCAGCGAGATCGGGGCCAGGGCCAACGGCAATGTCGCTCAGTGTGGAGGCGGCGGCGCACCCACGGCAATCGTCTGTGGCTCCTTGAGCTTTGATCGCGCCAGCTTGAAGCCAATCACTCAGCTATTGCCGAGCTTCATTTTGATGAAGGCCGATGAGGCACGCACGCTTGCTCTTAACAACACAGTGCAGGCGCTTGCTTCGGAGATGGCAGAACGGGCGCCGGGATCTGAAGTAGTCTCAACTCGGCTAGCCGAGGTTCTGTTTATCCAGGTACTCCGGGCCCATATCGCGTCGGGACCAAAACGTAACAAAGGATGGCTTCGTGCTGTTTTCGATCCTCAAATGGGCACTGCCCTGAGTGCTATTCACGACAGAGTGAATAGACCGTGGACGGTCGAATCCCTGGCTGAAGCGGCGGGCATGTCTCGCTCCGCATTCGCAGCGCGATTTAAAGAGCTACTGGGACAAACACCACTGGAATATGTAACCGAGTGGCGGATGCAGAAGGCGATGCAGTTACTCGAACACCGTGACAAAAAGCTCATAGACGTTGCCCGGTCGGTCGGTTACGAGTCCGACGCTGCGTTCAGTAAGGCGTTCAAGCGAGTTGTCGGGACCAATCCTGGTGAATATCTCAAACGTGGTTTTCAAGGCCACGGTCATGCCCGAATGGCGGAAGATTTTTGAAGCCGGGGATTCGCACGCCGAATTCGCGCAATTCGCGTTGAGTCCGAGCTGCGGCTTACAGCTCGCGAATCGCTGTCACGGGGTTTCGGCGCATCGCTCGATGTGCCGGAAAGTAGCAGGCTAACAAAGACATTGTTCCCAGTAGCAGGACTACGGAAACCACGGTGACCGGATCGTTAGCGCCGATTCCGTACAACAGCCGCGCGATAAGACGTGTCAGTCCCAGCGCAAATGCCAATCCCACCGCCAGCCCAATACCTGTGATCCACAATCCCTGCGTCAGCACGAGTCGCAGCACGTTGGCGCGCGAGGCGCCCAGAGCCATTCGTATTCCAATCTCGTGGGTTCGCATTTGGGTTCGATAGGTCACCACTCCGTAGATGCCGGTTACCGCAAGAACCAGCCCAATCAGCGCGAACATGCCCGCCAGGGCACTCTGGATGACGGCGAAACTGCTCGCCAACTGCGTGGTCTCCCGCATGGGGCGCACGTCGAAAACCGGCAGCCGTGTATCGATTGTGTGGATAGCGTTTTCCACCGCCGGCGCCAGGTCGGCCGGATTTCCCTCGGTCTCCACCTGCACGATCGTCTCGTACCCCACCTGGAAAAAGCTCATATACACCATAGGCTCGGGTGACTCATTCATTAACACATGTATCGAATTTCTCGCCACGCCGACCACCGTGAAAAGTCTGCCCCATATCCTGAGTTTCTTTCCCAGCGGATCCTGCCCTGGCCAGTAGTGCCTCGACGCATTCTGATCCACGATGAGTACCCTCGGGGCCTTTTCATCGTCATCCGGCGTGAACTCGCGTCCTTCCAAAATGGGAATATGTAGGGATTCGAAATACCGCGCGGACACCTCGGCGTGGTACACCTGCAAAGATTCATGGGGGTGCGGCACATACCCTTCCGGATACGCATCCTCCCCTTTGTGGCTCAGGGTCATCGGAATCCAGTCGGTAAGAGACGCAACCTTCACGCCGGGCAATACCGACACGCGGTCAAGTATCTTGCGACGGATCAACTGTGTCTCATCGTTGCCGTAGCCGGCAATATTCAGCCCCACGGTCGCAGTGAGAATGTGGTCCTGCTCAAATCCGGGGTTGGCGCTGGCGAGGTTCCGCAGTGTTCGCAGAAACAGCCCGGAGCACAACAGCAGAGGAAGTGAAAGCGCGATTTGCGCCACGACCAGCGCGCTGAGCAATCTCCGGTTGCGTGAGCCGCCGGAGACACTTGCAGACTCTGCCTTGAGTATCTCAACGGCCGGCGCGTGCGACGAACGCCAAGCGGGCAGCGCGCCGCAGAGCATGCCGGCCAACAGGGAAAATGCCGCAATCCCGATGACCACCTTATAGTCCATGCTCCCGTTCAGGTTGCTAGGATTCGAGCTCGCCCGAAAGAACCATGCGAATGCCTTTGATGTCCACGTTGTCAACGCGAGGGCCGCGGCTCCTGCCACCATGGAAAGCACCACGCCCTCCAGCACCATCTGCCGCACCAGTTGCATGCGATTCGCCCCCAGCGACTGCCGGATCGCAAGCTCACGCCGCCGGGAGACAAACCGCACCAGCGTGAGCGTAGCCACGTTCGCGCAGGTCAGCAATAGCACCACCCCCGCGAAGGCCAGCAAATCGGCAGCGTCGCCGCCATGAACCCGTTGGCGCCGAACGGCGAGCGCCACATCGGATCGAGCGTGATCCGGTTCTCGCCCAGATGATCGTCCGGATACGCCGCCACAATGTGGCGCATCAGGGTGTCGAGATCCTGGGCTGCCTGGTCACGGCTCACGCCGGGCCGCAATCTTCCGATGACGTTCAGCCAGACCGCACCACCACTGCGATGCGTGATCCGCCACACATCCGTCCCGAGGGGATCCAGCGTCACCCACAGATCGTCGCGCAACCCGGGCATAGCTCCCACAAACCCCTCCGGCGCCACGCCGATCACCGTCACAGCATGCCGGGCGATCTCGATCGATTTGCCCACAATTGCCGGGTCTGCGGCATAGCGCGCCTTCCAGAGCGAGTAACTCAAGATTACGTTGGGAACCGCATCGGGACGCGTCTCTTCTTCCGCCACAAAGAATCGTCCCAGCACCGGCTTGATGCCGAGCACATCGAAATAGTTCGTCGACACGTTCGCAATGAAGACACGCTGCGGCTGTGCGCCGCCGGTCAGCGTGATCCAATCGTGATGATAGGCAAGCATTCCGGCGAAGGTGTGGTTCTGCTCGCGCAGATCGCGATAGTCGAGATACGAGAAGGGCGGAGTCGGAGAGAAGTTTCGTTCTCCCCGCTGCAGGCTCACAAGGTCGCCCGTGTCCCGCGCGCCAGGAATCGGACGCAACATCGTGCCGTCGATCCAACTGAATACGGTGCTGTTGGCGCAGATCGCTACGGCCAGCATCGTCGTCGCCATGATCGTAAAGCCGGGGCTCTTGCGCAGTTGCCGCAAGGCATATCGGAGGTCTCGCCCCAACTGTTCAAGCCAGCCCTGGCCCCACATGTCGCGCGTCACATCCTGCACGAGAGGAATGTTTCCGAACTCCCGTGCGGCCGCTTGCCGCGCTGTCTCCACCGACTCGCCGCGCGCAACTCGATCGGCAATTGCCATCTGCAGGTGCGCATCAATCTCTTTCTGCAATTCGCGCTTGCGCCGCTGAAAACCGAAGCTCGGGAAACCCTTCATGACTCACTCTCCTCCGGCTTGACGTACATCACCGATCCAATCGCTTCGACAATCCGCTCCCATCGGCCCAGATCCGAGGCCAACTGCTTTTTCCCCTTGGCCGTGATTCGGTAATAGCGAGCTTTTTGCTTGCTCTCGGACTGCTTCCACTCAGACTGCACCCAGCCCTGACGCTCCAATCGGTGGAGGGCAGGATAAAGTGATCCGGTCTCCACCTGCAGCACGTCTCCGGATCGCAAACGTAAAGCCTGGACAATTCCGTATCCGTGCTGCGGTCCCCATTGCAGGGTCTGAAGAATGAGCATGTCGAGTGTTCCCTGCAGCAGCTCGATTCGGTTCTTATATTGGCTTCTTTCGTTCATAGATGTAGACACTCTACTCCTGATAGAGGTAGATCGTCTACTTCATTTTGTGTAGCGCAGCGAGGTCGTTCAAGAGCTCAGCGCAAAGAAAACCCCGAATCGAAGCGCGGTATTGGATTTTGTCCAGTTGGGAACATCAAGCGTGTCACAGAGAGGGCATTGCAACGCCCGTGCACGGAAGGCCGCGAATTCTCCACAGCAGGCAGTCTGAAGAAGACCGCAAAGCGGCCTGAAGGCTGTTGGCGTAGGAGGAGCGGCCGCGTGCCATCGCTACAAACGGGGAACCCTTGCGTCGCCGTCAGTGCCGGCGCACCGTGCTTGCGATTCACTTGAGGTGTGAGACTCGGCTTATCCGTCGGGGTGTGTATTCTCCGGACCCTCGAGGCGCAATATGTGGACGTGACCGTAAGAATCGCCCGCCGCGACGGCGTGGCCATCGGGTGCCAAGGCACAACATGTCAAAGGATTCTCAGCAGTGAACATAGCTAGTCGCATCCGGCATTTCACGTCCCAGATGGCGAGTGTGTGGTCATCGGAAACTGAGGCCACCCGTTGGCCGTCACTCGACAAGGCGACCGCAGTAATCGTTCCCATGTGCTTTCCCAATACCTCTGGATCGCTGCCCCTCTGCAGGTCCCAAATTTTGAGGACATGCCCTTCGGCGGAATCGGGCGATGGGGCGACGAGCCATCTTCCATGTGGGTCGACTCTCACCGACTGGATCGTTCGGACATACTGGGTCCATTCCCGAGCGCGAAGAGTGAGTATGCAGTGCCCGGACTCCAAACTCCAAACCCGGAGTTCCTGGCGCTCGTTACAGGTGAAGAAGTGTCGACTGTCCGCTCCCACTGTCACCGAGACGCTCCCATCGTGGTAGATTGAACAGAGCTTTGCGCCGTCAGCGACACCCCACACGGTTATGCCGAGCGGAGCACCGGCGATAACTTTGCTGCCGTCCGGAGTAATCCAGACAGGTTGGGCAGAGCGCGACACGATGTCGTGTGAGAGTGACAGCGTGTTTGTCGTCATACCTCTCTCCAGATCCCATACTTGGGCGGTTTCATCTTCCGAGGCGGAAACGGCGCGCCAGCCATTCGGCGTCGTGGCAACGCGACCCACGATTCCCAGGTGGCCGACCAACCGCCGAGATTCTGCACCCGCGTCAAGATCCCAAATAATGACGTCGTTTTCGTCGGGATACTGTTCTCCTACGGTGCGGACCCACGGGCCACCGGCCGATAGAATGACTCGGCGACCGTCCGGCTGCACTGCGATGGCATCGACGCTCCACGAATGTCCAATCAACGTGCGGAGTTCTTCACCGGTATCGGGGTCCCACACTTTCAGATTGGCCTTGAAAGTACGCGTAGAATACTGCGATATTGACACGACCCGCGCGCCGTCAACTGTGAAAGCAATCGCAGTGACGATCTCTGGATGGCCTTTATGCACGAATGGTTTTGGATGACGGGAAACGTCCCAAAGTTTAATTGAGCCATCTTCGGAGCAAGAGACAACCCGACGCCCGTCTGCAAGGGGGACTACGTGTGTGACAGGGGCGGGATGGCCCTCGAGCACAGAAAGATCATGATCGTTTCTTTCGAGATCGCAGACTCGCATAGTGTGGTCTGCGAGCCCGAAGATGGCGAAGCGTCCGTCGCGAGTCGTGGCCACGGCGTTCGCATTCGTCCCAAAGACGTGCCGATGATAAAAGGGATGTGTCTGGACCTCGTAGCCGCTTTCCATGTCCCAAACCTTGAGGTTTCGCTCCCCGCCTGAGGTGACGATGACCCGCTCCTTTCCCGGCACGGTTACCACCGCGAGCAAAGCAGAATTCGACTCAGCAAGCGCGCGCAGTTGGATTCCCTTCTCGAGATCCCATAGCCGACAAGAGTCGGCGGAAAGGGAAACGGCGCGTCTGCCATCGTCGCTGATCACGATCTTGGCCAGCCAACCTGAGTGTCCCGTCAACCGGTATCGCTCTTGAATCGCGTCGAGGTCCCACACATGAAGAGCATTATCCTCTCCGCAGAAAACGGAATAGCGCCCGTTTGACGAAAACGCCATAGCACACCCGTACCCCACAGCCATGTCACTGATTCCTAAGCAATGCACTGGAGCGCGTGCCGCCAGATTCCAGATCGTAACGGTCTTGTCGAATTGGCCACACGAAATCAACAGCCGCTCGTCCGGTGTTACGTAGAATTGCCGGACTGGTGATCCGCAGTCGAACGGCGGTTGCTCCTCGCCAGTTGAAAGGTCCCACACCTTCAACCCAGTACTTCTACTGGCGGAAATGGCGCGCATGCTGGAAGGGAGGAAAACCAAGGGGAATTTTGCCTTCGGAAGATTGAATCGCACGGCTCCCGTCATCGGGTCCCAGACCTTGCAGAGATTCTCCGAAGAGGACGTACCGCCCCAGCGCTTAAGCTCGTCCAGGTTGACAAATTCAGAGATCGCGCATCGGCCGTCCGGCGCCAGCATCACGGGTGCGCTGGCGCCGACCGGCGCCGGGAGCTCCGTTCCATCGTCGAGATTCCACATCCGAAGTTGCCAGGCATTGTGGAAGGCACAGATAGCCAGGCTTCCGTTGGAAGTAATCAGTATTTCCTTCACGCCGCCTTTCGACTGCAGCAATGTATGAAGTGCGGTTCCCGTCTCTAAGTCCCAAACCCGCAAGGTTCCTTCACTCCCCCCGGAAATGGCGCGCCGCCCATCGGGCAACACTTCGATGCAGTTGAGCGGCTCAGTGTGCCCCGACAGCGTGCGCAGGAGGGGGTTACCCGCGGGAATCAGGTTCGGCGTTACCGAACGCAACCAGAAGAACTTCCTGAATGCGGCAGCGGCGCTTGCAAGATTCTGCAAATCCTCGTTTTCGATGGCCGGCAATCGGCTCAGAATCTGCCCTGCGAATTGGGTTGGGTCCGACATCAAGACGTGGGCGGACATGCGGATGGCGTCCTGGACGATTCGGAAACCGTTTGTATCCTCATCGGCAGGACAAAGATCCGGGCGGAGAACCAGGTCGATGTCCTCGATGACCGGCTGCGGGCCGACGGCCGAGATTTTCGCCTGAAGAAAGCCGAAATCGAGGAGGGTCCCCCGCAATTCAGCGCGCATCCCGGCGTGCGCTTGGTGATATGGCAACTCAGAGAGGGCGCGTAGCGGAAAGTGGCGATCACCATCCGGAGACAGCCGCCGCGTCTGCTCGTCAAAGTAGCGCGCCATATGTGCATGTCGTGCCCGCTTCACCTGGTCGCCGAGATACTTGGCCGCGGCAGCTTCTTTGAACTGCCGATGGAAGAAGACAAGGAGAGTGGCGCCATCGGCGTTCTGCTGGCGCAAATAGGCCCGTAAATCGAAGTACAACCGCGACCAGATCACCACCGGTAGTCGACGCTCTGGAGGAGTATGGTGAGCACGACGCTCGAAATCTCCAAGGACGTCAGAGTCCTCAGAGAGCAGATCGAGCAATTCGTCTTCCGCGAGGCCGGTTTTGGCCGCCACTAAATAGCCCAGGCTACGCGAAACGAGTAGCTCGCCGTGAGCGGCGGGATCCGCTAGGGCGGAGAAGAGGTGCTCGATCAGTTCTGGAACGTTGCCCGCCAATGGGCGCGGCTTCTCCCACGAGCGCCATTGGCGGGCTTGCTCGAACGCGATCCTCAGGTAGAGTGGGAGACGAGATTCTTGAAACCCATCGAGCAGCGCCTGACGCTGCAACGGCTGAAGTTTCCGACGCGCTCCATTCAGCCAGCGTTCGAGCAAGGCTCGCCCTTCTTCCGCCTCCATCGGATTCAGTTTCCAAAGAGCTTCGGGCCCGACTCGCCGTGCCAAAGCGTTTGTTAGGTCGGGTGAGGCCGAAACGACCAAGTGAACGTTCTGAGGCAAAGATGGAGGAAGCCAGGCCAGACCGAGCGCGTTCTCAGCCTCGGAGAGCTGATCCAGGGCATCCAAAAATAGAATCAGGGGCGCCGATCCGACCGGCGGCTCCAGCCGTCGCCAGAACTCCGAGACGAGTTCGTCGTAGTCGGCGATAGGTTGGTATGTTTCGCCTCCGGCGCCTCGCGTCATTTGCCGGCAAAGACTTTGGAGGAGCAGGCGAATGTTGGCGGAATCGGGTGTAACTCCGATGAGGCGAATAATGACTCTGGCGTTCGGATGTGCGCGGCGGGCCTGTTCCGCGGCATAGGCCATCAAGGATGATTTTCCTGACCCGGAAGCACCGATAATGCCTATCACCTGCTTCTGCGGCGTTGCGAGACAGCCCGCCAATTGCGCTAAAATTTCCGCTCTTCCGGTGAAGAATTGAGGCGCAGCCAGCTGCTGGGCAAACGCGGCGTGACTGGCGACCTCCGTCTCCAGTGGATCCGCTTCTTCGTCCCGCCCGATCTCCTCACGGATCACTCCCGCAAGTGCGTCATAGACATCCTGGCAAAGATTGGGGCGTCCATGTCGGTCCAGGTCCCCGGTCAGCGGACTTAGCAGGTGCTCGTTCGAGATGCCGGCATCTTTGCGCAGGACCTGGTAATCCCAAAAGTTCTGCTTCGGGAGCGCTCGCTTCAGCCGCCCCTTTAATTCACTGAGGCGGGCTTGCGCGTCGGCATCCACTTTTCCGTGCAGCCGATCGATGTACGGGTCATCCCCCTCGCCGCTCTCCACCGGCTCGATCGACCGGATGAAGCAAAATACGCTCGCGCGCGCCGTTTCCGAAACCCCGAGAGCGCCGCACCAGATCTCTTGCTCCGTAGCCGAGCTTATGTACTTGAGACGCAGCTCAGGGGGCAGGGTAGTCGTAGCCTCCTCGAGAGTGGAATAGAGCGCGGCACAGTTACAACCGCAATTGTCCGGCCGCAAGCACACGACTGGCTCGATGGCATTCTCGTCAAGCTGGTAGCATGCCCGGAGCAGTGCGCGGCGTCGCATCCCTTCGGAATCTGCAGGGAGACGGCAGAGAATGTTCTCAAATTCCTCCGCGGGAATTTGAGCTGGCAGCGGACGCCAGCCATAGCGGTCCCCGAGCAAGATTATGAAGTTCGGTCGAGGAGTTGTCTGCTGGCAGCGCTCGATCTCGTCGAGGCAAATCCTCATCGTCTGATAGTCGCCCGCCGCCTCGTCGCTCACTCCCCAGCGCAGATCAATGGGTTGAAAACGCGCTCCGCTCGATAGGCAGAGATCGCGCAGCCTCGGAAAGACGTGCTCCTGTAGCGCATTTCGTTCAGCCTCCAGGTCGCTAAACGTTGAGCTGATGAAGACGCGAATCGTTCTTCCAGGCGAACCCATGGTAGCTTCTCTTGCAAATGATAGCTGTTGAGAAAGCCCCCGGTATTCAGGCGAATCTGGAAAAGCGGGTGAACTGAGTCGCGGAGTCGCCACCGATGTTGTTTACACGGCAGTGAAACAACATGCCAAGCGGATCGGCATCGAGAGCCGCTTTTCTGCCGCCGGATATTTCGATTCCGGATTCCCCGCTATGCCGGGGATGGTTACACGGAAGTTCGTCCACCCTGAGCACGGCCTCGTTTTGTGGTCGGGGCTAGGAATGCCGGACGTCGATGGCACGCGGCCATCGACGTCCGGCCATCGACCGGATCTCGGTGACGCCGATTCCCCTCACAGGAGAGGCAGCGAAGCATCCGCCGATTGCCGACGTGAGGATCGGCCTTGGCGGGGCTTCAGAAAACTGGACGACTTCATTCCTGACTGCGACCACCTGATGCACCTTTACGTGCCTCGAATTCGCCAATTCTGGAGTCTTCCGGACGTTCGACCTTGCATGCTTTTGAATGGCGGCGACAGAGCTGCAGCCCCATGACTATACCTCTCAGAAAAGGAGGAAGCGTAGCACCGTCGCCCGTATTGCCCGCTGAGGTGGGAAGGGTTGAATAAGTCTATTTTTCTATTGGGGCGGCTAGTGGGGATCGAACCCACGACATCCTGAGCCACAGTCAGGCGTTCTGCCGCTGAACTATAGCCGCCATCTAACCTATAGATTGTAGCATCGAACTGGCCATCCGGAGGGCCGCCAATGCCGCGTACAACTGTGCGTTCGGTAGGACCGCAATCTCCAGTTTCGCCCGATGTTGCGATTCAGAATCGCTGGGACCGGGGAGCGTGGTTGTTTCGAGACACGACCTTGCGCGCGCTCGAGATTCTTCTGGACGAGGCATTTCGCATTCCCGGGACATCATTCCGATTTGGAATTGATGGCATCATCGGCCTTGTGCCCGGCCTGGGCGATGTGTTGGCGGGTTTGCTCTCGCTGGTAATCCCGGTGGCAGCGTGGATGCGCGGAGTGCCCTACGTGACCCTGGTGCGAATGGGATGGAACCTTGGAATTGGGGTGTTGGTGGGCTCGATCCCGATTCTGGGCGATATCTTCGACATCGCATGGAAGGCGAATCGGCGCAACTACCGTCTGCTGCAACTCCATCTGGTTGAACCGCGACGCAACACGTGGCGCGACTGGGTTTTTCTGCTATCGATGTTTGCGGTCCTGGTTGCGATCTTCGCGGTACCGGTGGTTGCATTCCTATGGCTGGTTCATTGGATCCTTCACCACTGAACGAGCGGGCTAACGCGGCTGCCTTTCTCGAATTTCGCAAGGGGATTTGCCTGATTGACCGCCAATCGCATATCGATCAATTGACTGATTCTAACGGTCGGGGCGGAGGGGTTCGAACCCGTTTTTAGGCCATGAAAACCCGCATTTTCTGTGATTTAGGTGCAAAGCAAGAGAGGATGGACTTACCTGCGGTCCATACCGTCCCTGCCTTCTCCCTGGTCTACATAAGGACCGAGATTCCCCGGAATTTTCGTATCCTTCGTATCCATGAAAAGTGAGCGTGAATCGGTGGAAAACAGCGTTGAATCGAGGTTGATAGCGCCAAGCGAAATGCCCCGAAATGCAGGGCTACCCGATTCGAAGAGCCGGAAAGATCGTACACGAGAACCTACCCATACAAACGGTCCGCCCATGCGCGCCGAACTCCGACTCCAGTGGCCTTCCACCGTAAAGGAATTCTCCGTCGTAGTCGTTCTCGATAATCACCGCATTTCTGCGATTAGCCCATCCGATCAGGGCCAGCCGTCGCTCAAGCGTAACCTGCCGCTTGACTGGCTAGGCGGCTCAGGTCATTCCGGACATGAGACTCTGACAAAGTGTCGCAGAATCTCGTAGAGTCCAGATGTGGCCAGAATTCGGTTATGGCCAAAGCCCTGCATAACGACAAAGTTCGCCACCCGCCGCTTACGCGTCCACGATCACCTGGCATCAAATGATGGAGGGCATCCTCGTTCAAGAAATCCGCGGAAAGCAGTCTCAAAATGATCCGGGTCCTCCAGAAATGCAGCATGGCCCGCGCTAAATACCTTGAGACAATGGTTCGGGAACTTCGAAAACGAGGGCTGGTTGCGATCGAGCGGGAGAACAAAATCATCCTTTGCCCAAGCCAGGAAAACAGGGCATCGCACTTGAGGAAGGATGGGCAAAAGGTCTTCTTCAGGCTTGGCAAAGCTTTTCCAGGCTTGTTCGAGGACGGGCGCAATTTCATACGCTGAGCGAACAATGCGCTCACGTTGCTCTCGCGCGGACTCTCGAATCAAAACCTTGCTGTAGTAGTAGGAGAACGCCCAGTGATACCAGATGGCGCCGCGTCTCCCGGCCGCAAAGAACCCCACAAAAGCTCCGATGAACAGACGGCTCACCCTATCCGGAACTCCCAGACCAGCGCTATCGCAAAGTACAAGCGACTTCACTCGTTCTGGATGCTGACTTGCGTAGCGGATCGCAACAGCGCCGCCGATGGAATTGCCGAGTAGAAAGACGGAATCCAATTGTTCCTGATCGAGAAACTGTTTGAGAATCTGCGCGTAGCGGGTCGCACTTGGCGGCTGCGGGTCGGTACCCGAATTTCCTTGATTGGGAAAGTCCAGGGCAATCACTCGATAGTCAGGTCTTAGCCGTCGACTCAAATCTTCAAAATCGCGCGCTCCATGCCCAATGGCGTGAAGGCAGACAATTATCGGCCCGGATCCTCCGGAATCCGAGAAAGCAATCGGTACGCCATCGAGAACTACTATTTTTCTTGGTTCCTGCGCACCAACTGCGGAGCGAAAAGAGGTTCCTCTCGTTTCCTTCTTCACCGTGACTATCCAACCCATACCTACAGATGCCACGAGCAAGCAAAGTGAGGCAAGAATGCAGATTCGGAAACTCCAAGCCCGCAGCAACATCTTGGTCATCGTGTTCCCTCTGCTAGAGAGCACCGGCCACCCGTTGGTATTCATTGCCTCGGTCCGACCCGAAAAGGACTGTCAAGTGCCGACTCGCTCAAGATCCACCGCAAAAAGGCTAGACAATATGCGCCCGCTTCGTGGTTCTCCGGAACAGACTCGGGAGCGCCTGGTTGCTGCGGCAGCTAGGCTCTTCAACCGTTTTGGCTACGAAGGCACCGACTCGAATCGCATCGCTGAAGAAGCGGGTTATGCAACCGGCACTTTCTACAAGCACTTCAAGGACAAGAAGGAGATATTTATCGCCGCCTACGGAACCTGGGTAGCAGCCGAATGGAAGGCCGTTGAGGAAGAGTTGTCCGCGGGCGGAAGTCCTGAGGAGATCGCACGGCGCCTTGTTTCTTCAGCGATCGAGTTTCATCGCCGTTGGCGTGGGTTGCGCGCTTCGCTGCTGCAGCTGGTTTTTGCGGACGCCGATGTCCAGAGGTATTATCGAGCCCAGCGACGGCATCAGCTCGATACAATCGCGCGCCTTCGTGCAAGCGTTGGGGGACCTCCACGCAGCCGGGAAGAAGATGCCATCCACTTGTTCACAAGCGAGCGAACATTTGATGCGATCGCCAATGGTGAAATACAGGCTCTTGGCTTGAAGCGAAGTGCCGTTTTGGAATCAATGGTCCGGAGAGTTCTAGCAGTTTTGAGGTGAAATCCTGACTGGTCAATTCAATTGTCTCGGGACCTGGTGCTGATGATGCACAGGGTTTTCCAGAGGGTTGACGCTTTTGAGAAAGGATCTCCGCGATGACGTGCCATCAGGGAATCATCGAGCTAGCTTTCATTGTTGTACCGATCGTGGTTATTCGATGGCTGCTTAATGGGGAGCGCCAACGCGGAGGGAACGCCTGACATGTACGCTGGTCACTTTGCGGCAGGTCTGGCGCTGCGCGGCCGCGCGCCGCGCGTACCGGTATGGGCCCTGCTGTCGGGCGCATTCCTGTTAGATTGTCTTTGGATTATCTTCGGCGTTCTTCACCTGGATCATACAGAGTGGGACGACTGGTCGCATTCGCTTGTTATGTCTGTGGTTTGGGCCACGGCATTCGCCGCCTTTTTCTGGCGGCTCGGCAGGAAATCATTGGTGGTTGTGTGGCTTTCCGTCTTTTCGCATTACTTATTGGATCTGATCGTGCAGGGCGCGTCGCTTTACCCGAATGAGCCGAGCCGCCTGCTCATTCCCATCCTGGTCGCAAACCACTATCGCCTGTTTCAGCTACTGGTCTGCATTGTGCTGCTTGGGGTCTTTATGTACGACGAGCGCGGGTCCTCTCTGCGCGCATGGCGCGCTTGGGCAGTGTGCGGTCTTGTGCTGGCGCTGAATCTGCGTTATCTGTCCGGTCTGTGACAGGACAGTTTGCTTTACGCTGGTCTATTTTTGATCGCATTGGTGGTCTACAGCCTGGGTGTGGTAATGATCGCCACTCAAATCGAGTAAGCAAGAGCCACAATATGAATCGCCAACGATCAACGTTCGAACTCGCAATTCCCCCACGGCTCAACGAACGAGGTCGAGGCAAATGGCTTAGAGACGCCGTGCGCTCGGCCATACAACGCGGAGCATTGCGACTCGGCCAGTCCCTGCCAAGTACACGCGAACTCACCAAGAGCCTTGGACTCGCACGCGGTACGATCGTCTCTGCCATTGAACATCTGAAAGAGGAGGGATACCTCAAGAGCATCCCAGGCTCAGGAATCTTCGTTGCCGATACACTACCTGAAGCATTCTTGAGCGCACGGTCCATCCCAGCGCAGGTTTATCCCGGCAATTCCAAGCCAATTGATCTATCAAAATTTGCCGAAAGACTGGCTCCAGTCAGCTACTATGTGAAGCCGCGCACAATCGCATTCCGCGTTAATCTTCCGGCCACCGATCTCTTCCCCATCGATCTGTGGACTAGGGTCACCACGAATCAATGGCATCGAGCATCAACATCGATGCTGCTTGGCGGGGAAGCGTTCGGCTATCTGCCTTTGCGTAAGTCGTTGAGCAATTACCTGCGGACGGCAAGATCGGTTATCTGCGAACCCGAACAGATCCTCATCACTTCAGGGATACAGGAGGCTCTCGACCTCTCAATGAGGATCCTTGTGAATGCAGGAGACCGAGTCCTGATGGAAGATCCGGGATATCAAATTGCTTTGGCGGGCTTTAAGTCGGCCGGCGCTCGGATTGTCTCACTATCTATCGACCAAGAAGGCGCAGTTCCCCCCAATAAGGAAGGCATTCGTGCTCGCCTGATGTACGTTACCCCTGGGCACCAGTTTCCCACTGGCGCAACGATGTCGTACGACAGACGGATTCAAATCCTCAGGTATGCGCGGAAGGAGGGGACATGCATCTTCGAAGATGACTATGACAGCGAGTTTCGGTTCGCCGGAGGTCCCCTTCCAGCGCTGCAAAGCCTCGATCGGAACGCTCAGGTTATCTTCGCCGGAAGCTTTAATAAAACTCTCTTTCCATCGTTGCGCATTGGGTACATGGTCGTTCCGCAAAACATGGCAGAGGCATTCAGGATGTGTAAGTCCATTCACAGCAGGCATCATCCCTGGGTCGACCAGGCCGTGCTCCACGCATTTATCGAGGAGGGTCATTATATTCGGCACCTTCGAAGAATGAGAAAGGTATACAGCGAGCGGTTGGAAGTGCTCACGGAGGAGGTCCGGAAGCACCTGAATGGAGCCCTTGAGCTATCCACCGCCGAATCAGGAATGCAAACCGTTGCAAGGTTACGAACGGCACAAGACGCTGAGGAGATTGCGGCGCGTGCGCTTGAGAAGAACGTCGATATCATCCCTCTGACCCGCTATTGCCACAGACAACAGATTGCTCCGGGCTTCCAGATTGGCTTTGCCGCGGTGGACGCCAAGGCGATCGCAAGAGGCGTTCAAATCCTATCGCGAATCATTTTCTAGAGGCTCGAGGACAGTAGTAGCGATGTCTATTCTGCCTGCGGCCTCGATCGGGATGACTCGCTAATCTAGGGCTCCACTGAGCGGTGGGAGCTTGGTTGGACGCTTGCCAATAAGCGCTTGGTTAGGGTTTCCTTATAGGTGGCTGCGTCGGAGCGATTTGCACTTTGCGTGACTCTCGCACCCCGCGCCAGAGGTCATCGACTTGCCTGATCAGAAAAGTCTACAACCTGAAGGCTCGTGGGCCACGGACCTAATCGCTTCGGTCGAGCAACCCACGGCATTTCGCTATGACGGAACAGGGTTTCGTCTGAACGGTGATGATCCGTATCTGCGCCTGCACTTTGCTACCGTCTACGTTTCCGACCAGGAGCGCAGCCTGCGCTTTTTTGTCGACCAACTCGGCTTCACGCTTGTTTCAGACGTACGCTTTGCCTCGGGCAATCGATGGGTTGAGGTTGGCCCGCCTGACGGAACGGCGATTTTGGCCTTGGCTCTGCCGATCCCAGGCTTAAACGAAGAGCGCTTCGTCGGTAATTCCGGGTTGGTCACGTTTCTCACGGAAAACGTGGAGGCGAAATATGTGGAGTGGTCAAAGCGGGGCGTTCAGTTCACGATTAAGCCGCAAACACCCAGTTGGGGAGGCATGTTCTGCCGCTTCGTCGACCCGGACGGCAACACGTTCGCACTGGCTGGTTTCGACCACGCGACGCGCGAACTCGACCGGCGAAGGCGTGCGTATGCGGAAAAGGTGGAAGCCGAGCGCCGCGCTTCTCAGGAACTTGAAATCGCCAAGCAGGTTCAAATGCGGCTGTTTCCGCAGCGGCAACCGGCTATCGCGGGTATCGATTATGCCGGTGTCTGCGTGCAGGCGCGCGCGGTGGGCGGGGACTATTACGACTTTCTCGAACTTGGTGACGGGCGAGTTTCCTTCGTGATCGCAGACATTGCAGGCAAAGGCATGGCAGCCGCGTTGCTGATGGCGAATCTTCAGGCCACTATGCGAAGTCTGATCGTGAGCGCCATCGACAAGCCCGACCAATTCCTTGCTTCAGTCAATCGCCTGCTGTTTGATAACTCCGCTCTTAGTTCCTATGCCACACTCTTCTTCGCCACATGTGACAACATTACAAGCCGCGTGATTTACGCCAACTGTGGTCATCTCCCAGGTCTGATTCTTCGTGCCGACGGCGCGATCGAAAGGCTTGACGCAACCAGCACGGTAGTCGGCTTATTCGAATGCTGGTCTTGCTCGATGAAAGAGAGCTGCCTCGGCCCGGGCGACATACTTGCCCTTTACACGGACGGCGTTACCGAGTCACCGAACGCAGGAGGGGAAGAGTTCGGGGAAGAGCGACTGCTCGACGCACTGCGACGCCACCGCGCACTCACAGCATGCGCAATGGCGCGGGCGGTCGTGCAGGATGTGGAGCATTTCAGCACCGGCGAGCAGTTCGACGACATTACTCTGATCGTCGCCAAACGCGTGGAGCAGGCATAGTGCGAACAATGCCGAGCCGAAAATTATCCAGCGAGGACCATTTCAAACAGAGTGCCCCCGTGCTGAGCAAGCGGGCGCTGAACCGCGCACTGCTGGCTCGGCAGTCGCTGCTGAGTCCGATCGGAGAACACTGTTTTGGCCGCCGTTACGCACCTTGTGGGCCTGCAGGCACAAACGCCGAATGCGCCGTACCTTGCCTTGTGGTCGCGGCTTGCGCAATTCGATCCGAAAAGGTTGACCGGACTCATCAACGACCGACGAGTGGTGCGCATTGCACTCATGCGCAGCACGATTCATTCGGTCACCGACGACGACTGTCTGGAACTCCGCCGGCTCTTCGATCCCGTCCTGATGCGAGGTTCGCGGGGCGCATTTGGAAAGCATCTGAATGGCTTGAATCTGAAGCGTGTGGAAGCGGCCGCGAGGGAGTTGTTAGAGAGAAAGCCTCTAACCTTCAACGAACTTGGAAAGCTCCTCGCCCGCAGATGGCCTGATCGCGATCCTGCAGCTCTGGCAAATGTCGCGAGAGCGTTGGTACCGTTAGTTCAGATTCCTCCGCGCGGCATCTGGAATGAGAGCGGACCCGCCACGCACGTTCCTGCGGAGAAATGGTTGGGAAAGCCTCTCTGCACGGCTCCCTCTCTGGATCGGATTGTCCATCGCTATCTTGCGGCTTTCGGCCCGGCCACGGTCCGCGATGTGCAGTCCTGGTCTGGGCTCACCGGTTTGCGCCCAACCCTCGAATCGATGCGCACAAATCTCATGACGTTCGTCGACGAAGAGGGGAACGAACTTTTCGACATTCCCGACGCACCACGACCCGATCCTGATACGCCTGCCCAGCCGCGGTTTCTCCCCGTCTTCGACAATGTGTTGTTGTCGCATGCCGACCGCCGGCGCATCCTTTCAGAAGCACATCGCAAGATGCTCTTCGGAACTGCCGCGCTGCTCGAAGGCACTGTGCTGATCGATGGATTTGTCGGAGCCAAGTGGAAGATCGCTCAAGAGCGAGGGCGAGCTGTTCTATCCGTTGAAGCCTTCGCAACCATGCACAAGCGGGATCGCGTGGCAATATCTGACGAAGGAGCACGTCTACTTGCGTTCGCCTTGCCCGCAGCCGAATTCCAGGAAATCCGGTTCACAAAGCCCATCGTGTAAAAGCGTATGTATCTCACCTGACTAGCGCATTGCATCCGCAGGTGACGAGCCTCAACCAGAAAGCGCGCAACTCGTCCAATCCAAGTGACAATCCGGACCTTTCATGTCGAGAGGGTATTCCTCACCTTGGAATTGGGGGTTAATGAGTGAGCATGTGGCCGTGGCCTGCAACGAAGGGTGGACAAATAGCCCGGTTAGCAACCGGCCTTGTAGTGACTACGCTGTTGCGGTGGTGCACTTCGGGCTGACATCACAGTCGAGGGCTGTGGGTCACTCAAAGGCAATCACACTTTTTCAGCCAAACGCGCCACTCGAGGGTGCCGATCCCGGAGTCAATTGACGTGCGAGACGTCACTCGGACCTTCCTTCCTCGCATATTTGAGTGGACGACGCCGCGTTGATCATTGCTCTCCACGGAAGAGGGGCCGGTGCGCGGAATATTCATACTCAGAATCAGCCATAGCCCCGAATATCATCAACGGCCACAGGGCAGGCAAACTGGTCCAATCAAGAAATGAGCATCTGGTCCTTTTATGCTGAGACAGATTCCGTACCTTGGAATTGGGGATGATGAGTGAGCATGTGGCCTGCGACGAAGAATAGACAAATATCCTTGTACGCATCTGGTCTTATGACAACGATGTTGTTGATCGGCGGTGCACGTTCAACCATGGCGCAGTCGAGGGCTGAGGAATCACGAGGCATCACGCTTTCTCAGATCAACGCACCACTGGATCAGTCGATCCCGGAGTCAATCAGAGTGGGGGGTGTCACTCGGACCTACCGCCTGTACGTCCCCCGCACATTTGAGTCCGGCGACAGCGCGTTAATCATCGCTCTCCACGGAAGAGGCACCGGCGGCCCAGGTTCCGCAATGGAACAATACAGCCAACTCGACTTGAAAGCTGATCAGGAAGGATTTGCCGTTGCTTACCTAGATGGGCTCGTTGACGCAACCGGGACTCTTAATTGGAACTATTACTACGACTTCTTCTTCACCTCCGGTCCGGATGATGTCGGGTTTGTCCGGAGCGTAATCGACCTTCTCCAGGATCGGCTGCGGTCGAATCCAAAACGCATCTACGTCGTTGGAATCTCAGCCGGAGGATTCATGGCGCAGCGAGTCGGAGTGGAACTGTCCGACCGAGTGGCCGCAATCGGCGTTGTGGAAGGTGGGTTGTATCTGCTTTCGCCAAGCAACCCTCCGTCCATACCGAGTCCTGTCGCGCCAATATCCGTATTGTTCCTGAAAGGCGATCAAGATCCCAACAACCAGTATTGTGGCGCAGTGTTTCCTTCGTTCAATGTAACGGAAGCTTCTTCGGATCAGGATTTCGACTACTGGACGGGGACTTCCGCCGATGGATGTGAACACATCGCGCCGGCGGGTCCGCTCTGTGAGAGTGTTGGGGTGGGAGATGACCAGGCGCAGGTCACCCCAGGGACTCCTAGTTCACTGCTCACGAAGGCGGCCACCGGTTGCCGCAGGGGAACGGAAGTGAAGCTGTACCGGCTTTTGGGCGGCGGCGACGTTTGGAACCAAGGTCCTATGAATATCCCTGGGGTAATTCCCTTTAATCCTGAGTTCGATCCGGGAACGGGCACCACAACGAATGACATTCTGTGGAAGTTCTTCCGCGAACATCCAAAGGCAGATCGCCAACTCGACTCCGAGTAATGGAATTAGGCTGAACGTGAAAGCCAGGTAAGCATTCTGCCAAACACCTGAAACAAGGAGATAACGATGGACCTGCGGCAAGAGATGCTGAGTGAGTTTCGAGAGGAATTGTCTACAACGCGACGTCTTCTGGACCGCGTACCGGAAGACAAGCTGGCATGGCAGCCCCATCCCAAGTCGATGCGACTTGGCCAACTGGCTATGCACCTTGCCCTGCTTCCCGGTGGAATCGCAAAGATGAGCCGGGCAGACACCTTCGATTTGGCAACGAGAATGGGAGAGGTTCCACTTCCGAAGGACACATCAGAAGTGTTCACGGCTTTCGAGCAGAGCCTGCGCGATGTTGAGAACACGTTCACGGAGACGAGCGAAGAAGACGCCAATGCGGTCTGGCGGTTGATGCGCGGCGAGCACGAGATTCTCTCACGGTCGCGATTTAAGGTCTGGAGGACGTTTCTTTTGAACCACTGGTATCACCACCGTGGGCAGTTGACGGTCTATCTGCGGATGCTCGATGTGCCGGTGCCTTTCGTCTATGACCCCAGCGCCGACGAGCGGCCGTTTTAGCGTTCGCGCACCGAATGCATTGATGTTACGAGTTGACGGATGAACCAGAGGTTAGTCACATTCTCCAGATTGTCCCAGAACGCGGATTGGACATTGTTCTGCGCGTACAACCGCCTGTGGAATCACTGGTTTTGAGCTTTTTTGGTGCCAGATCGTTCTTCGGCGAGCAAGTTCCGGAATCAGCGAGAGTGTGGTAGGGAGGTCCTATTTGAACAGCACATTCATGCCCCCAAATCAGTCGCCAGGAGAATGCACTAACACTGGTCTTGCCCGACCTAAAGGCGCGCCAACTCTCAAAGAGGGGTGGATGGATCGCTCGCCAAGTTCACCCTTCGTCCTTGCGCAAGACAAGACGAACTTGTTTGTGCAGGATTGGGGCTCTGGACAGCCTGTGCTCTTCCTCGCCGCATGGACCTTTGACTCCAGTGTATGGGGTAGCCACATCGCCTCACTTGTCCGGCGAGGCTTTCGGTGTCTTGCAGTAGACCGACGTGGGCACGGCCGGTCTGATGCGCCCTGCTTTGGATACGATCTCGATA
Source organism: uncultured Acidobacteriota bacterium (assembly GCA_963744185.1). GTDB lineage: Bacteria > Acidobacteriota > Terriglobia > Terriglobales > Acidobacteriaceae > Telmatobacter. The sequence continues at coordinate 907,599 of CAVUSR010000012.1, forward strand.
CATTAGCAAACGATCTCGCCTGCGTGATGGAGCAGAAAGATCTTCGCGACGTGGTGCTCATTGCGCATTCGATGGGTTCAATCGAAGCAGTGCGATATTGCGGGTCCTATGGCATGGACAGGATCGGTCGTCTTGTGCTCACCTCACCGACAACTCCTTATTTGATTCAGACTCCGGACAATGCAGATGCAGTGCCAAGTAGCGTAATCGAGGCACAACTCGACGCGATTGCGGCGGATTACCCGAAGTGGGTTGCCGCAAATGAGGACCCGTTCTTCACCTCGAAAACCATTCCTGAAACGCGCAATTGGATTAAGAACATGATGCTGAGCGTTTCCTTGCCAGTGGCGCTTAAGTGCCGCATGACAATCGCTGCTGCCGATACGCGCGGAGATCTCGGAAAGATCGACAGGCCGACTCTGATTCTCCACGGGGATAAAGATGTGAGTGCACCCCTCCCCATCACCGGATTGAAGACAGCGAGACTCATTGAGAACAGCCAACTAATTGTGTACCCGGGTGCTCCACATGCATTGCCGCTAACGCATCGGGAGGAATTTATCGCCGACATCCTGAGCTTTGTTTGTAACTGATTGCCGCGGCACGCTCAAGAGCCAAAGCAGCTAAATGCGCCCACGAGCCTGGCGCACCGAAGTGCCACTGGTCCCGGATTGTTGACGAATGACTGCAATGACATTAGCAATGTTGGAGGCGGACGTACTGTGAATCGAAGGTGGTTTCTTAAAGATGCAGCCGGCGCAGTAGGCATGTTCCCCTTGTCGGGATCGCTTCAATATCTATTCGCGGAGGAGCAGCACGATATGGATGCACACACGTACCGGAAGATCCGCCGCTATGCGCACTTGAAGAAATGTCGGGTAGCCTACGTAGAGCGGGGGCGTGGCCAAACAGCGCTCTTTCTCCACGGATTTCCGCTCAACAGTTTCCAATGGCGTGGCGTCATTACGCGGCTTTCGCGGTATCGCCGGTGCATAGCGCCCGATTTCATGGGTCTCGGCTACACGGAAGCCGCGGAAGATCAGGAGCTCACTCCCGAAACGCAGGCACAGATGCTTGCTGAATTCCTGGATGTTTTGAAGATCAAGAAGGTGGACATCGTAGCCAACGATTCAGGTGGGGAAGTTGCTCAGCTCTTCGTGGCGCATTATCCCGCGCTCGTTCGAACGCTACTGCTGTCCAATTGCGACGTTGATACCAACAGTCCGCCTCCCTCCTTCACCCCGATACTAGCCGCGGCACAAAAGGGGGTCCTGGCGGACGGATTTGCTCGGCTCTTAGCGGATAAGGCAAATGCGCGCTCTCAACGAGGACTGGGAGCGTTCTACACAAAGCCTGAAGACCTCACCGATGATGCAATCGAGTATTATCTTTCGCCGCTTGTTAGCACGTCGTTACGCAAGAAACAACTGAACAGCTTCGCCGCCTCCTTTGCAGACAATCCGCTGGTCGCGATAGGACCCGCTCTCAGACAATGCCTCTCACCAACCAGAATTCTCTGGGGAACGGCCGACACGACCTTCGATGTGAAGTGGGCGGACTGGCTAGACAAGACTCTTCCGCATTCGCGCGGGGTTCGCCGATTGGAAGGTGCAAAGCTGTTTTTCCCCGAGGAGATCCCCGACGTAATTGCTGATGAGGCGGTGAAACTCTGGACTACCTGATTGATTGAGTGGAAGAGCCAATCGAGGATCCAGTTCAGAGCTTTTGATCTCCAGATCGATCCTCAAAACGGGCCGTTCTGCTCTCACAACCTACGCGCTGATCCGCGGAATGGCCGCTAGAGGAGCAATCCACGTGCAGTTTCTACTCGGGATCTTTCTGTTCGTCGTCGTCATTGGCTGGTTGGACTCCCGGCTAACTTGGCCCGTCGCGAAGAAAGAGAGGAGCGCGTTTGTGATTTGCTGGAGATTTTGGGTTCGCGGTGCTCGCGAAGTGTCGGGAGCAAAGTACGCTGCTAAGTAAACTGCGCTCTCGAATGTTCGTCTACCCGGTAGTAGCTTGATGCACATTGTGGAGGCCAGTATGCATAAGAACAACGTTAATTCGGATTCTATGCAAGGTCGCTTCTCGTGGACCTCGATGTGGCTCGAGTTACTACTTCGCGATTTGGGCTACAGTGTCCGTGCCTTGGCTCGGACGCCCGTTTTCGCTGCGATTGCCATCCTCGTGATGGCACTGGGCATCGGTGCGAACGTCGCCCTTTTTACCATAGTCCGTTCCGTCCTAATCAAGCCGCTGCCATTTGCAGATGCGGGCCGGCTGATGAGGCTTTATGAGCGGACCCCCGACGATAAGTATGAATGGAACGACTGTGCACCTGGAGTCTTTGCCGAGTGGAAGAGGATCAATAAGAGCTTCACCGACCTCGCCCTCTGGAGCGATGCTCGATACAACCTGTCTGATGCCGGACAGCAATTGCCGGAGAGTGTGCGGGCGGCGACGTTCTCATGGAACATGCTTCCTACGCTTGGCGCCCAGCCCGCGCTGGGGCGCAACTTCTTGCCGGAGGACGATAGCCCGTCGGCCAATCCAACAGTTCTTCTCAGTTGGGGGCTGTGGAAGCGGCGTTTTGCCGGCAATTCCTCGATCGTGAATCAGAGTATTCTGCTCGATGGAAAGTCGTACACCGTGGTCGGCGTGATGCCGGCTTGGTTTTCCTACCCCGACGCGGCAATCCAGCTTTGGACGCCGACTTTTCACGAAAAATCTGCGCTCGAAATGAAGAGTCTGGATTTACACGAATTCAGAGTGATTGGGCGGCTCAGACCTGGGGTTACTCTGACCGAGGCGGTTACCGAGCTTTCGTTGATCACCTGGCGTCTTCACGAACAGCATCGAGACTTAATCTTTGTGAGCAAAGCCGCAAACGGCCGTTCCCTGTTGGATTCGCTTGTGGGAAATGTAAGAGCGCAGCTCTACGCGCTGCTGGCCGCAACGGGCTGCATGCTCTTAATTGCATGCTTGAACGTGTCCAATCTACTCGTGGCGCGTGCATCCGACCGCAGCAAGGAACTGGCCATCAGGATGGCGCTGGGCGGGAGCCGTTTGCGCCTTTTGCGTCAACACTTGATGGAAAGCCTGCTGTTGGCAGGAACCGCAGGTGCGGCTGGGTTTCTGCTTGCCTATTGCGTATTGAAGTGGGTAGTGAGTGCGCGTCCTGACATGGCACGTGTCGAGGTCATACAACTAGATGGAATGGCGGCGCTGTTCACACTTGGGTTGATCATGCTCTGCGCCACATTTGCCGGCCTGATCTCGTCCATTTCCGTGCACCGCGTTAAGGTACTTTCTTCCTTGCAGGAGGCGTCGCGCACCAACAGTTCAGGGACTGGCCGCGCCCGTCTCCGCGGCCTGCTCCTCTCGCTCGAAATCGGATTGACAGTGGTACTGCTGATTGGAGCGGGATTGATGGTCAAGAGCTTCTCCAAATTACGCGCGACAAGCCTTGGCTGCATCACCCGGAATGTAATCAAAATGGACCTCGACCTGCCACAAGCACGGTATAGCCAGCCGGCTCAACGTGCAAATTTTCTCGATTCGCTGCTCGCGGGCGTTCGGGCCCTACACGGCGTTCAGGCTGCAGGACTGGTCTCCCCAGTAGTACCAGGAGACGGATACGGCGGGGATAGCGGTTTTGTAGTTGTCGAACATCCCAGGCCACCTGCAGGCCAGCGCCTCGATGCAATTCACAGGTGGGTTGATCCGGGCTATTTCGGAGCGATCGGAATTCCATTTTTACGCGGGAAAACTTTTGATGACAATCAACGACTCGGCCACGCAACCGAGGTCATTATCTCCGAATCATTTTCCAAGCAAATTTTTCCGGGAGAAGATCCGGTCGGCAAGTACTTGCGAACCTTAGGCGATCGCGATTACGAAATTGTTGGTATAGTCGGCGACACGCGATTCAGTGTGGGAGATCTCCCGCAGCCGATGATGTACTTCGCTCTCGATGCAGATTCGGATAAGAATGGAGTTGCGCTAATCGTTCGCTCAGATCAGGAGGTAACTGCACTGGCGTTGCCCATTCAACGTATAGTGGCGAAATTCGACCGGGATTTGCCCGTATCGGACGTCCTTACCATGGATCAGGTGGTGCACAGAAATACGATGGATGCCAGTTTCGATGCAACATTGCTGTTCGTGTTTGCTGGTCTTTCGCTGTTGCTCGCCGCGGTCGGACTATTTGGGGTGCTCTCTTATATCGTAACTCAACGAACCGGAGAAATTGGGATTCGCATCGCACTGGGCGCGCAACGAGAGCAGGTGCTGCGCATGATATTGGTTGACGGTCTCCGGCCGGCGGTGATCGGTCTGTTCCTGGGACTCTTAACGAGTGTCGCCGTAGGACGTCTGATTAGCTCTATTCTCTATGAAACGGCGCCGCTCGATCTTACTGTCTTCGCTGCAGTGTCAGGAACGCTGCTTCTTGTTGCAGCGATTGCCTGCGTGCTTCCCGCGTGGCACGCCTCACGAGTCGATCCCGTGCATACCCTGAGAACATAGTAGATAGGGGGCTCGATCGATTTACTGTGAACTAGAAACTTTTGGGATAGGTGCCCTGGACCGCAGCGAAAATTGAGAGAGAGCGTTTATGATTGCTGGGCATTTCGGGTTCGCGGCGCTCGTAAAGGGTCGGGAGCGAAGTACGCCCCTCTGGATGCTGATGCTCGCATCCGTCTGGCTAGACATCCTCTTCGTGCCACTCTTCCTGGCGGGGATCGAGACAGTTCAGTCGCTACCTGGCCATCGAGGTTATGGCTCCTCTGTGATCCATGCGGACTACACGCACTCCTTCGCGGGGATGCTGGTGCTCTCGGCCATTCTGGCCACGATCTGTTTGCCTTTCTGGGGTAGACGAAGCGCAACGGCCATCGGGCTTGTCGCCGCATCGCATTGGGTGCTCGATCTGCTCGTTCATCGTGCCGACATGCCGATTCTTCCCGGCAACATAGCACACCTTCCCCGATTGGGATTTGGATTGTGGCGTTTTCCATGGATGTCTGCCGCGGTTGAAGCTGTCCTCGTGCTTCTTGGAGCCTGGGTCTACTGGATCGCCGCGAGGTCCGTTTCAATTCAGGCCAATCAGAAGCCTCGCCTGGCAGCAGCAGTAGGGTATTAATCGTGGGATCTTCATCCTGTATCTCGATGTGTCAACCTAAAGGTCTACATTTGTTGGGCCATCCAGTTGGAGGACAGCATTCGGCGCCGATCGCAAAAATCCCTCCTGTGAGCTGCGTTTAAGGCATGTTGTACCGCCCAGTTTTGTGGCTCGTTCGGCCGATGGCTCTTCCGCGTCCGCTTCCTTGAAGGCGAGTATGCGGCCATGATGAAGGACGTTCTGAACGGATACAAAGGGGACGCCGAAGAGCGGCAGGCTTCTACGCGATAGATTTGCTGTTCCTTTTATGAGTAGTCGAGGCTGCTGTTCCCAAGTGTCTGAATTCAGGCGTCGGAGACGCGAAGTCACTTTGCAAGATGCGTTTCAATGAGAGGCGCGATCAAGTGAGGATACCTGTGAGCTAAGTCGTGCTCTCCTCCCGGGATAATATGCAGATGAGCATCGGGGAAGTGGCTCATAAGGCATCGCCCGACCGGGATGGGACTCAGTGGGTCGCAGTCACCCCAGAGCAAGAGAACAGGGGCATCAATTCTCTTCAGTTGCGAAGTCAAGTCTGAACGGAAGGAGGCAAACCAATCGGGCAACTGCGGATTTTGGCGGATAAACTCCTCACGCCAATCTAGCGCGCCCAGTTTTGCAGTATCGATTCCTCCCGAAGTAGCTACGAGAACCAGATGTGTGATGAAGTCTGGTTTACGGAGGGCGGCTTTAACCGCAAGCACGCCCCCGATCGACTGAGCAATCAGTGCCGTAGGGCGGTCTATCCGAGACACTATGTCGCTTACCAAATCTTCGAGGCAGGAAATGGAGGGCTCCGCAGGTACTCCTCCGAAGCCTGGGTATGTCATGAAGACTCTTTCGGCTCGAGTTGACAACTCATGTGCCAACGGCTTCCAAAAGTTTCGATTTCCGAGGGCTCCGGGGAGAAAAAGGAGTTGAGAGGGCACCGAAGGCATAGAAAAAGAACTCCGCGCGTGTGTCATAAGAGGGCTTAGACGTCAATTGATCATGCTCCCCACAACCGAAGGTCCAAACATCGCGAACCCGGTCTTCAAGAGGAGCCCCGCACTCGTTCCCAGGTTCAGAACAAACAAAATCTGAATCTGTAGGATTATTAGTATAATCTCATGTGCTAGGTTTTGAAAGCCTGGCAAAATCTGAGAGGAAACAGAATGTCGCCTGCGTTCATTTTCATCCTGCATCTCGTGATGGGTTATGTCGCGTGGCTGCTTTGCACAAGTGCGTATATCTTTCCCAAACTCCATGCCATGAACCCAGTCGATGCGCACCGTGCCATTGCAACGCTCCACAGTTTTCGCTTCTTCGGCCTCGTATTCATCCTCCCAGGCGTCGTCGGTCACAATCTGCCTTTAGGCTTCGCGCCGTTCGCTGCGTACGGCGACCTGGCAACCGGATTGCTGGCAATTCTGGCCCTTTTGACCGATAAGGATAAGGTCACTCTTCTGGCCGCTTGTAGTCGGCTTCAATCTCGTGGGAGCCATTGACATCCTCGTCGATTATTACCACGGTGTTAAATTCGCGCTCCCAGATATGTCAGGTGAGTTGGGCTCAACCTACGCAATCGTAATCATTTATGTGCCCCTGTTGATGATTACGCACTTCATTTCGTTTTACTTGCTAGTCCGCCGTCGTCAATCCGAAGGAACTCGCGCTGCGGGCCGAGGCGCTTCCTGAATCATGCTTCATCGGGGAGATCCAATCATCGGATCTCCTGTCGAACCTTTTAAAGGAGACGTTCATGATCAAGCCAAGAATCGTTGTGACCGGCGCAACGGGGAATACGGGCTCCGTCGTCGTTACCGAGTTGTTGAAAGCGGGCTATCCCGTCCGCGCCATGGTGCATCGGGAAGACGGACGCAGCGTGCGCCTGAAATCGTTGGGGGCTGAGATCGTTGTCGTCGAGATGAGCGATGTCGAGCGCGTGGTCGACGCGCTGGCTGACGTTCAGCGCGCTTATTATTGTCCTCCCATTGATCCGTATGCCATTCAGGGAGCGGTTGCGTTCGCGATTGCCGCGATGGAGGCGCGACTCGAACACATCGTCAGTCTGACCCAATGGCTGGCGAGCCCCTCGCATCCGTCGCTCATGACCCGTCAGAGTTGGTTGATCGACCATCTGTTCGCGATGACGCCGGGAATTGCTCATACGATTGTCAACCCGGGATTCTTTGCTGACGACTATCTTTTGCCAATTGGATTAGCCGCGCATCTAGGAATGTTTCCATGGATGTACGGCGACAGCCGCAACGCACCGCCGTCCAAGGAGGATATCGCGCGAGTTGCTGCTACAGTCCTGATGGATCCTGCGCGCCACGCTGGGAAGAGCTATCGTCCCACGGGTCCGGAACTTCTCGGCGCAAAGGAGATGGCCCAGGCCATCGGTCGAGTTGTCGGGGGATCCCTTAGGGTTATCCCGACTCCGACTTGGTTGTTTTTGAAATCCGCGCGGATGGCCGGCCTTACGGTCGATACACTGAGCAACATCCGCTATTACATCGACGACCACAAGCGGGGTGCCTTTGAGATCGGCGCGCCGACTAGTGACGTGCTCGATGTGACCGGCCGCCCAGCTGAGGACTTCGAAACCATCGCTCGTCGTTATGCGGCGCAGTCGCGCAACCAGCAGTCGATCAGCAATTGGCTTCGTGAGTTCGTGCGGTTCATGAAGGCCCCGCTTACCCCAGGCCTCAACTTCGATCGCTACGACCGCGAACTGCGCCGGCCGTTCCCGTCGGCGCCACGGTTCGCGGTTGAGTCAGCAATCTGGCGCGATGAGCACGATATAGCCGATGCCATTCAGCTTACCGCTCCCGTCCGCGCCGGCCGCCGGTCCACCGTTGCTCAAGCCTCTCAGTCAACCGCTTTCCCCCGAGAATCGCGATGATCGATACCATGCCCAAGATGCGCGAGCACTACGGCGCCATTGGACTAACAGGCCGGATCAAGCCAGCGCTCGCCACAATCGTGCCTGACGGACAACCGCTAATCGTTGACGAACTCGCGTCCCTCGACCAATTCCACATCCGGGGTATGCTTGCCACGGCAGAATTGGCCAGCGCGGCCGGAGTCGAGGCATCTAAACACGTACTGGATATTGGCTGTGGCATTCGTGGACCGGCACGATCTGTAGCCGCCACTTTTGGGTGCGAGGTGATCGGCGTCGATCTGAGTCCATCCTTTATTGATGCAGCCAACTATCTAACCATGCGCTGCGGGCTCTCGAGTAAAGTCACATTGCATGTCGGCGATGCTCTACATTTGCCTTTTGATGACGCGGCTTTCGATGTGGTATTCCTGCAGCACGTGTCGATGAACATTGCGGATCGCACCGCTCTCTATGATGAAATCCATCGGATCCTTACGCTTGGCGGCCGGTTTGCTACGTACGATCTGGTCCTTTGCGAGGGAGATATTGCTTATCCAGTTCCTTGGGCGCGTGACACCTCGGCCAGCTTCCTACTTAGCGAAGTCGATACGCGAATGTCACTTGAAAAAGCAGGGTTCACACCAGTCTTTTGGCGCGACGACACCGAGATCGCACTCGACTGGTTTAAGATGACGGGGCCGCCACAAAACGGAATGAACCTCGGCGTCGTGATGCCCGGATATGCGGGAGATGGCAAGCAATCTAACCCGCAACCTTTGTGAGGACCAACTCGGGGTATTGTCCCCGTCTTGAATCGCGATTGAGTCTCGTGGCATCCCGTTGCATATTTCATCGCGTTTGCTAACTGCGCCATCCAAGAGGAGGACCGACATTGATCGAAGGGGCACGCTTCATCCTATTCGTGAGTGCAGCCGCCATACTTGCTCTCACTCCCGGCCCAGGTATTCTTTACGTATTGGGTAGAACTCTCCACGGCGGAAGACGTGAAGGCGTATTGTCCGCTCTTGGGACCTTTGTCGGTGGCTCAGTTCACGTCTTGGCTGCCGCGTTGGGACTCTCCGCGATTTTGATGACCTCGGCTACCACGTTCGAGGTTGTCCGGTATGCTGGGGCGTCCTACCTTATCTATCTCGGGATTTCGATGATTCGGAATCGTCGTGCGAATCTGACTGCTCAGAATGAGGGAGATAAATCTCAACGAAACTTCTTGCAAGGTATCACGACCGAGGTTCTCAACCCGAAGACAGCCCTCTTCTTTCTATCGTTTATCCCGCAGTTTGTTTCGCCGGCTAGAGGGCACCTGACCTTGCAGTTCCTGCTCCTCGGCGCCGTCTCCGTCAGCCTGAATACGGCTGTCGACCTCATCATCGTTGGATTTGCGGGCTCAATTGCGCTGAGACTCGCGGGTAATCCCAATTTCATCGTGAGGCAGCGTACCGCGTCTGGGGTGGGAATGATTGGGCTTGGCATTTATGTCGGCGCGTCCAAATGAGGATTCGACGGACACTTAGAAGACGCGTGAGTGCAAGAGGTTCAAATGAGCAGACTTAGAGCGATCGCGTTCCTATCAACTGTCATAATCATTGGGCTGTCACCAGGCACGAAAGGAGACTCCCGTGCTCAATCATCAAGAAATCTAGAACGCCATATTCTTGGATCCCCCGACTGAATGGATAGAACCCACCGAGTTCCAGGGTGGCGGAACATATGGCGGCGTCAAGGGCGCAAAACGTTATCTCGCGAAATCATGGGCTAGCGTAACCCTGGTGATTAGCCAACCTGAGCAGTTTGTCCCGGGAGGAGACTGCATCGTCGTCTTCGTCCATGCGAGAGTGTTACCGAAGGGCAGCGAAACGTGGCAGGACAGAGGGCTGGCCGACGTCTATACATTTCAAAACGGACGCGCAACGAAGATGCGTGGGTTTGCAAGCAGAGAAGACGCAAAGCGCTGGGCCGGCGTCGGCATGTCTCGAAGTAGACATTGGATCAAATTTCTGGAGAATCACGTCACGCGGACGTCCAACTCAGCACTGAGATGATTCAGACTCGAATGCCCGATCATCTGCCATGATGAGGTAAGGGACCCCTTAACGACATGGCCGAAGCGCTGATCGGGGGGATCGATAGTGTGCCATCATGGTTCGATTCCAGCCAAAACAGGTACCAAACCGAATGACGCAAGTTGGAGCGGCCAAACGAGAAGCGATCAGTGTCGCTTCAGCTCGGAAATCAATACGTTTGCCACTAAATCTTCTGGAGAGAAGGTAGATGAAACTTCTTACCCCTTCGTTGGTCTTTAGGCTTTTGCTTTCGCTCGCGGTTGTCCCGGGATGCGCCGCTACAGTTAAGGATTGCCATATCGGCACGTATCGCTTGAGCGACGGCAGGACAGTAGATATTGCGCCGGCGGATGTCGACACGCTGCGCTGGCTGACGTTCACTGGGGAGAGGGGTGAACTTCATCCACATGCAAATGGCACATGGACCAGCACGTTTGGATGGACGGATCGTCCTGACGGCAAGACCGTATCGTTCTCTGACTGCGGCAAAGGCGAGATACTCTTTGACAACGAGTCGGGCAAACGGATTGATTTTGATGTGGACGATGTGACGTTCGACAGCAACGGAGTGAGATTGGTCGGGAGACTGGTGCTGCCGAGAGGCAGCGGAAAAGTCCCGGTTGTAGTCCTCGTCCACGGATCTGAGCATGATTCTGCGCTCGACTCCTATGCGCTGCAGCGCATGTTTCCAGCACAGGGCATCGGCGCTTTCGTCTACGACAAACGTGGTACTGGTGCGTCCGGCGGAACATATACGCAAGATTTCAACGTCCTCGCGAATGATGCTATCGCGGCAATGGAAGAAGCAAAACGGCTTGCTGGGGTGAGGTTGGGCCGCATCGGCTATCAGGGCGGCAGTGAAGGGGGATGGGTTGTACCGATAGCTGCGAATCGCGCTCCGGTGAATTTCGCGATCATATGCTTTGGACTTGCAGTGACGGTTCTGGAAGAGGATCAGGAGAGTGTTGCGCTAGACATGTATTTCCATCATCGCTCTTCGGCAGATACGGCAAAAGCGCTCGAATTGGCTCGCGCAGGAGAGCGCGTGATCGAAACCAGTGGCAAGGAGGGCTATCAAGTGTTTGATGCCCTGCGCCGGAAATACAGGTCCGAACCGTGGTACAAAGATGTCCGCGGCGACTTCGTGTTCTTCATAATGCCTCTCGACCAAAAACAGATTATCGACGCAATTGCGCAGCAGTTCAATTTCCATACGCCATTTGACTACGAGCCGATGCCGGCCTTGCGCGGTTCCACCACACCGCAACTCTGGGTGCTCGGCAGCGATGATCTGGAAGCGCCCAGCGTCGAAACAGCCAAGCGTATTAAATCGCTCATCGCACTAGGTAAGGACTATACACTCGCTGTCTATCCCGGCGCCGAGCACGGGATGACACAGTATGAGTTGAATGTCGACGGTGAACGCATCTCCACGCGATTCGCGCCAGGATATTTCCAAATGATGGCCGATTTCATTCGCGATGGCCGCATCGGCGGCCACTATGGGAACGCGCAGATCACGCGTGTCCGAAGGAAACGAAATCTACTGGGAAATATCAGGCAATCTCAAGGGGAGCCGGCTCTATATCTACACGGCTGTCCCAGCAGTGGTCTTCGCTCAGAGGGCTATCGCCGCAATTTCGACTCGCAACAATACTAAAGTCGTAGGGATCGATCAGCGCCGGATGCGGCCGGAGCCGCCCCCTAGCCATCCATAGACCCGGTGAACTGGACCGCAACAATTTGCCAGTGTCTTACTACGTCCATTGATCGATGGCAAGTCCGATTTGCTCTCATTCCACTTCGATTATTGAGCCGGACCTTGACAAGTGTTAGATGATATATGTAATCTTATGAGATGCGATACGATCCTGAACACAAAGAACGAACTCACCGCAGGATTGTCAAGAGCGCTTCTCGTCAGCTCCGTAAAAGAGGTCTGAATGGGCCCGCGGTTGCGACGCTGATGAAAGCGTCCGGGCTGACCCATGGAGGGTTTTATAAGCACTTCTCAACCCGCGACGATCTCGTGGTAGAAGCAGTTGAAGAAAGCCTACGGGAATTGACCCAGACGCTAATCGATGCTGCGAAACACTCAGGCTCACGGGATGGATGGAAAGCCATGGTAACTACATATCTTTCGCTCGAACGCTGCGACCGGGCAGACATTGGATGCCCGATTGCTGCATTGGCTCCGGACATTGCCCGCACTCCTCCAGCAATGAAACGGCGCATTTCTGCGGCAATCATGAAATTCCGCGGGGAGCTTATTCCGTTCATGCCGGGACGAACTGTGGAGGAAAAGAGTTCAAACTTCCTGGTGATCATCACATCCATGGTCGGAACTATCGCCATCGCTCGAACTATGCCGGAGTTGACTGTGCGGGAAGCGATTCTCGATACAGTCTGTGATCGGCTATTGCGAGCCTTCTAGCAGGTGAACAAGCAAGAGCAAATTCTCGGTGTTTCTGTCTGGTGGTACGGTCTTTCGCGCGATGAGGGTTCGCTGGAACTCTGCCTTTAGATTTTCTCCAACGTGAGATGAGTCGCATATTCCGAAAACTTGCGCTCGTTCTTTCCGCGAACACGGCGGCGACAGCAGCGGCATTGGGACGGTGATGAAGAAGGTAGGCCTGACGAAAGGGGGGTTCTACCGGCATTTTAGGAGCAAAGACGACCTATTCGTCGAGGCGGTGGCACGGGCATTCGACGAGATGGGAAGTGGCATGCTGGAAGTTGCAAGGTCCGCGCCCCAAGGTCAGGCTCTGCTAGCCATGATCGAATGCTATCTGAGCTCACGCCACGCGAATTCGCCTGGAATGGGATGTGTGTTCTCTGCCCTCGGGCCCGAGCTCGCACGAAAGCCCATGTCCGTGCGAAAGCGGATTGAGGTGTCGCGAGAAGCGTATCGTGACCGGCTACTGCCTTTTATTCCCCGTCGAACCCGAGAAGAACAGGTCGCAACGTTTCAGCTGTTGTTCCCTAGTATGGCTGGAGTGTTCACGTCGGTCCGGGTGACCTTGTCCCCCGAAAGGCGTGAACAGATGTTGATGGAGGCGAGAAAGTTCTTTATCAAGTGCTTCACTGAAGAGTAAGTCTTTTTGCGTCGTAGGAGTACGTGCGTCATCTGATCCAGCAGTAGATCGATACCACACTGAATCGAGAGGATAAACCGATGAAACTCATGATCGCTTTTCTCATGGCAATGCTGCCCGTAGCATCCATTGCGCAATCACAGCCCGGGCAAGCATCAGGCCTGCCCAGCGTTGCTATCCCGAAAACCACCGCGGTGCTGGTCATTCAGACTCCCAAACAGGGTGTGACCTTTCAACAAGTCATGGTCGTGATCCCGGCAGAGATAAGGGCAACCGTGAATCTCTACTTCGACGGAAAGATTCGCGAGTGGTATTCCCGCGGCGATGGCAAAGGCGTCGTCTTCCTGGTTGACGTGAAGACCGAGGACGAGGCGCGAGCCATCATGGAAACACTGCCACTCGAGAAGGAACACTTGATGGATACCGAGTACATCCCAGTTGGGCCCCTGATGCCGCTAAAAGCGTTGATGGGCCCAGGAGCGATGAGCCCGGGAGCGCAGCAGTAATTCTCTTCAGTGGCTGCGCTTCTGTGGAAGAGAAACCTTAGATGGAGACGATCATGATCAAGTCAGGAATCATCGTGACCGGCGCAACTGGAGAGATGAGCAGTGTCCCTGTTGCACAACTGCTGAAAGCCGGCTATTCCATCCGCACCATGGTGCGCCGAGAGGATAGCCCTAACGCGCAATTAAAGCGGAAAGGGGGCCTCATCAAACTCTTCAAGATTTCCGCGCTGTTTCTGTTGTTGCTCTCCACGCATGGAGCATTTGCGGGCGAGATCAAGCCTTACAATCAGGCCGAGGTCGACAAGCTTGCCGCTGAGGGCAAGCCGATGCTGCTCGATTTCCGCGCTGACTGGTGCACCATCTGTGCAGCGCAAGCGCCTGTAATCCGGGAGCTGGTGGCGCAAAGCAAATACAAAGACCTGACGATGTTCACCATTGACTTCGATCGAGACACGGCACTACTGAAAGCTTACACCGTGTCCTATCAGAGCACGCTTATCGTTTTGGCGGGGAAACAGGAAAAAGGCCGGTCAGTCGGTGATACGAGCCGCGAGGGTATCGAACGTTTGCTGAATAGCGCGGTTCACTGACAATGCACATCGGACTAGCCTCTTACAGCCTTGCACTTTTGGCGGGATTGCTGTCGACATTGTCTCCGTGCGTGCTTCCAATTGTTCCTATCTTGCTTGGCTCGGCTATGAGCGCGCATCGGCGCGCGCCGATTGCACTGGCGTTAGGATTGGCAATCTCGTACGCGACAATCGGCACGGCGATAGCATGGGCCGGAACTGCCCTTGAGCTGAACTCGGAACTCGTACGGCGCGTGGGTGCGGCTCTTCTGGGACTCTTCGCGTTAGTCATCCTGTCGAGCAGCCTTCAACAGCGCTTTGCGGCGGCGACGTCAGGAATCGGCAACGCAGGAAACCGGTTCCTTTCGCGCCTTCACTTAAGTGGCCTATACGGGCAGTTCGTCGTCGGTCTCGTGCTCGGGTTGATTTGGAGCCCTTGCGTTGGTCCAACTCTCGGCGTGGCGATTGTATTGGCAAGCCAGGGGAAGCATCTTTTGGGCGCCGCAGTTCTCATGGGGCTATTCAGCGTAGGCGCTGCGCTCCCGATCGTGATCCTAGGATACCTGTCTCGGTCGGCGATGATGAATGCTCGAGGAACCCTCCTCCAGGCGGGAAGGGCCGGAAAACTTGCACTCGGCAGTGCGATGCTCCTGATCGCGATCACCGCGCTTTCAGGGACGGATCGGCATGCAGAAGCATGGCTCGTTAGACATTCCCCGGCATGGCTGACGAATGTTACGACGCGCTTCTGAGGTGGTGATGTGTCAAGGGATCGAATTCCAAAAAGGAGATAACTATCGTGCCACAACAAATGATCTGGTTTTTCGTAAGCATGGCATTCAGCTTCATCGCGTGGGGGATAGTCACCGCCCGATATATCTGGCCGGAACTCCGCGACCGACAACGGGCCGAAGCTCTAGAGCCTCTGCTCGTCCTGCACAGCTTCCGCTTCATCGGGTTGGCAGTCCTGGTCCCAGGCGTAGTGTCGCCCGAATTGCCGCCTGCTTTCGCGTATTCTGCGGCCTACGGGGACATCGTTGCGGTGATACTTGCGTTGCTTTCGCTCCTATTGCTGCGCAGGGCGGCTGGCGTTGCCGTCGCATGGATCTTTAGCCTCTGGGGCACGGCCGATCTGCTTAAC
Source organism: uncultured Acidobacteriota bacterium (assembly GCA_963744185.1). Classification (GTDB taxonomy): domain Bacteria; phylum Acidobacteriota; class Terriglobia; order Terriglobales; family Acidobacteriaceae; genus Telmatobacter. Next base: position 923,021 of record CAVUSR010000012.1, read on the forward strand.
TCTTTCTACCAAGCCCCCCACGCCGGACTATTGGCAGGGCAGTTGGGAGCCGCATTCTTTATTCCGACTTTCGTCGTGCCCCTGCTGCTGATCACGCACGGGCTCGTTTTCCGGATACTTCTGCAACATCAACCCGCATCCGCAATACAAGAAAGCCGGCATCTGGCATAAGGCCCCTCGGCCTTGGTCCGGCTCAAAGAAATCGTGCCCTGACCTGCGTCGATCAGATATTCGGAGGAGAACTGCGTATGTCGTCATCCCTGGACGCGAGCAACTTTGCGACGGCGAAGACAAGATCGTCCGCGTGGTTGCCAACTACAGCATAGCGGTATGACATCTACTCGACACTGGTCCACGCCACATTCGCTGAGCACGGTGAATCGCCGCTCGTAGTGGAGTCCACTGACATGTGGATTAGGCTCAAAAGGGCTAGAAAGGGATCTCATGAGAATGAACCGACGCACGATCGCAGGCCAACTGAGAGCTCCGGGAAGCGAAATCTTGATCTCGATGACTCTTGTTTTCCTTTTTTGGGGATCCCTTAGCAAAGCGACGGCACACACGACAGAGCATCAGATTCAGCGCTTGAAAATCACCATTCTGTCGACAATGCTAGTCGGCGATACGACTGGCATTGGCGAATGGGGTTTCGCTGCCCTGGTCGATGTGGATGGCCATCGTATGCTCGTGGATACCGGCGCTCACCCGGATACTGTGATCAGGAACGCACATGACCTACACGTCGACTTGTCGGATGTGCAGGATGTCATTCTGACGCATTATCACTGGGACCACGTTAGCGGCCTGCTCACGCTTCGTCGCGAGTTGATGAAGGACAATCCAAAGGCCCTTTCCATTGTCCACGTGTCAGACGGCATCTTCGACAGCCGTCCGTCAGAGACCGGCGAGCGCAACCAGATGCTTGCCATTCGCAAAGAATTCGAAGCGACGGGTGGCCGTTTCATTGTGCACTCCTCCGGCGCGGAATTGATCCCTGGTGTTTGGTTCACCGGTCCAGTACCTCGTGTCTATCCGGAACACAACTGGAGCGGACCAGGAAAGATTCTCACCGCGTCCGGACTTATCGAAGACGATATCCCGGAGGACTCGTCCTTGGTGGTCGATACCCCCAAGGGCCTGGTGGTCATCACTGGATGCGGCCACGCAGGAATCGTGAACATCGTGACCCTTGCCGAGAAGTATTTTGCCGACAGGCCCATCTATGGCATCGTCGGCGGTCTGCATCTGTACGCCGCAACCGATGAGGTAGTTGACTGGACCGCGTACAAACTGCGCGTGTTTCACGTGGCAAATTTGTTAGCGGCTCATTGCACCGGGATCGAAGCCACATTTCGCCTGCGACAGGACCTCGGCCTCAGCCGCAAAACGGCCGTGGTCGCGAGCGTTGGGTCATCCTTTGCGCTGGCCGATGGTATTGAAGCCGGTCCCCTTGCCAAATAGCTTAGCTTCATGAGCTCTTTGAAACTCCCGGCCTTGCCGGTCGCGCAAAAAGACTGAATCAATAGGATGATTATCATAATCCTATGGAGACGAAGGAGGGCTCTTAATGTCTCACCCAATCTTGGTCACCGGTGCAGCCGGCGGTCGGCAGGGCTCAACAGGGCGTCTCATCGCAACGCTTCTCCTCGAGCAGGGCATTCCCGTCCGCGCATTCGTCCACAAACTCGATCACAGGTCCGACGAGCTTCTCCAGAAAGGGGCAGAAGTCATTGAGGGCGACCTCCTCAACCCGGCCCGGGTCCAGGCGGCCATGAAAGACGTGAAGCGGGCTTACTTCACCTTCCCTGTGGCCGACGGCCTGCTTGAGGCCGCCACCATCTTCGCCACATCGGCCCGGGATGCGGGGCTGGAATTGGTCGTGAACAACTCGCAATTTCAGGGTGCGCCGGATGATCCCTTATTTCGCGATCTTCAAAGCGCTCCGTCATTCCGGAATTTGCAGCACCGGCTGGCTGATCATATTTTCGACTGGGCGCAGATTGGAGCAGTTCATCTTCAAGCGCCACCGTATTACGAAAACGTACGTGCGCTTGTCAGCCGCAGTGTCACCGAGCAGAATGCCGCGTTCCTGCCATGGGGCGATGGCGACGCTGTCATTCCGCTTACCGGCGCCGAAGACGTCGCGCGAGTTGCAGCAACTCTTCTTGCTTCCCCGGGCACGCTCTCCGAAAAGGTGTATCCATTGGTCAGCGAAACTCTAACTGTGCGGCAGATAATCGAATCCCTTGGTAGAGCTATCGGCCGGCCGATTCGCTATGTGCCTATAACAGACGAGCAGTGGGCAGATGCAGTGAAGGAGCGAATCAATCTCCATGCGCTCGATCATCTGGCCCATCTGTGGCAATACTTTCGCAATAGTAAGGAACCCCGTCAGGCAACGGATGTTATTCGTGAGGTCACGGGCCGGAACCCACAGAGGTTGGAAGAGTTCTTCCGAGCAAATGCCAAATCGTTTGTCAGCGCAGGTCAATGAGGTCCTGACCGGTCCAAAGTAGGTCCGAATCGATTGGATTATCTCTACAAGCAGGTTTCGAGACAGGACAGCCAAAGCAAATCACCAACGTGAAAAGACGGAGGCAAAGATGAACACGCAAGCTCTAGCTCAAGCTCCTGAAGTCAAGCGCGCAGATGGGCCGGTCGTCCGTCTTTGCAAAGTTGTCAAAGTCTATGATGCGGGAAATGTGGAGGTATCGGCAATCAAGGGCATCACTTTTGATATTCCCCGGCAACGCTTTTCAATGATCGTGGGGCCTTCCGGTAGCGGGAAAACAACCCTACTCAACCTCATTGGATGCATCGATAAGCCAACCCAAGGAACCATCGTGGTTGGGGGGCAGGATGTGGGCAGGCTAAACGACAACGCCATCTCAGATTTCCGCGCACAGCGCGTCGGTTTCATTTTCCAGAATTTCAGCTTGATTCCCGTTCTCTCCGCTTGGGAAAACATCGAGTACCCATTAATGTTGCTGGGCATGCCCGCAGCAGAACGCCGCGAACGGAGCACTCGAATGTTAGAAGCAGTCGGCTTATCGGACCAACGTAAGCGGCGCCCGAACCAACTCAGCGGTGGACAGAAGCAGCGCGTCGCGATAGCACGCGCCCTAGTAAAGGGGCCGGATTTCGTTCTCGCTGATGAGCCTACCGCCAACCTGGATTCACAAACGGGGGCCTCCATCATCGACCTTATGCGGCGCATGCAGGAGGAATACTCGACCACCTTCGTATTTTCAACTCACGATTCACACTTGATGTCGCACGCCGACGAGACCTTCACCATCCTAGACGGCCAACTCGTCGACCACGTCTCCGGGGGGAGCCAATGCTGACACTAAAGATTGCCTTTCGCAACATATTCCGTAATACGCGCCGATCGATCACAACTCTGTTGACCATTGCCATTGGCGCGACGGCAGTGCTGGTTTTCGGCGCCTACATCACCTATATCCAATTTGGCGTCCAGACCGGAGCTGTTCAGGGCACTGGCCACCTCCAGGTCTTCCGCAACGGCTATTTCAACTACGGCACCGCGGCGCCAGCGGACTGGGGCATTGATCACTATCAGGGCGTATTGAGCCTGATTCGTGAGGATCCCGAACTAAAAAAGCTCACGGCTGTGGTAACACCCATCCAGTCGTTGTCAGGGATTGCCGGCAATTTCGAGAACAACACATCTAAAACGTTCTTCGGTACTGGTTTTGTCGCATCTGACCGTGACCGCATGAAACAGTGGAACGAATATGGCGTCGGGCTGCAGGGCCTGCAGCATTCAGGATTAATGGACAACGATCTGACGCAGGGGATTACAGGCACTGGCGTTGTACGCATCCTCGGGCTATGCGACCGGATTCACCTGGATGATTGTCCCCCCGCCCCAAAACTTGCGGACAGGCAGCCCGACCCGTCCACGAATGCTCTCGCCACTCCGGCCCCAGACCTCGCCGAGCTCGCCCGACGCGATAAGCCTACAGACGACGCGCACTCTGAAAAACCCATCATCGATCTCCTCGCTGCGACCGCGGGTGGGGCGCCGAATGTAGTCACGCTTCGAGTCTCCGGGGTTGAAGTGCAAACGTTGAAGGTGGTGGACGACAACTATGTGGGTATGAATATCGGATTGGCCCAGAACCTGATCTACGGTCGCGGCGAGCACAAGGTTAGCGGCATCGTGGTTCAGTTGAACCGTACTGAGGATCTGGAAAAAGCCCGGAAACGCTTAACGGCTCTCTTCAAGGAACATGGCCTTGATCTCGAGATCCGGGACTTCACAGAACTGAATCCGCAGTATAACCAGATCATTGGAATGTTCCGATCGATCTTTGCCTTCATCTCCGCCATTATTGCCATCGTGGTTCTTTTTACCGTGACGAACGCCATGGGCATGAGCGTAGTCGAACGTACTGGTGAGATCGGTACTTCGCGCGCTATGGGGGTCCGCCGCCAGGGAATCCGCAAGCAATTTCTCGCTGAGGGCAGCTTGCTTGGCATTGTGGGAGCGACAGTAGGCGTAGCGCTCGCCTATCTTGTCGCGTATGTCATCAATCATTCGAACCTCACCTGGAGCCCGCCGGGCCAGGTAGCACGGGTTCCATTGCTTCTTTATTTGATCGGAGCCGAATGGCTCATTGCTACCACGTGGATTGGCCTGCTTGTAGTTTCCGCCTTGGCAGCGCTGGTTCCCGCCAACCGCGCCGCTCGAATGGTTGTGGTCGACGCATTGCGCCATGTGTGAGAGGACTCCATGAGAACGTACCTATCTGTTCCATTGTTGATGGCTTTCCCTGTGTTGGCAATCTTCATAATGCTCGATTCGCGCATAACTCAAGTCCGGGCCAGCGATCAACCAACCGCCAATGCGATCATGGAAGGTATAGACCGCGTGCGCAATCCGGGTCAGCCATATCGTGTCGAGTTGGCACTTACCGAGTTCTCCAACGGCAAACCCCGCGACCGTGACGGCCTCATCATATACGTCAAGCAGGACGCGCAATCGCGACAGTTCAACAACCTTGTGCGTTACGCGGAGCCGCCGCGCGATGCTGGCAAGATGGTCCTGTTCAAAGGCAAAGACTTGTGGTTCTACGATCCGAATTCGAAAGCCAGCATTCGCATCTCACCGCAGCAGCGGCTAATGGGACAGGCGTCAGAAGGCGACGTACTCTCAGTGAACCTTGCCAGGGACTATACCGCCAAGATCGTGGGAGAAGAGACTCTTCAGGATGCGGATCACAACAGCCGCGATTGCTGGCATCTGGATATGACCGCAGCTACACCCGAAGCGGTCTACAACCGAGTCGAGTATTGGGCCGAACGCGGCACTTACCATCCCATAAAGGGAAAGTTCTACTCCGATAGCGGCCGCCTTCTGAAGATTGCTTACTACCACAACTATGAAGAACAAGCAGGCGAGCTGCGCCCCGCTCAGGTCATCCTCATTGACGCCGTGAACCCCAATCTGGCGACCACAATCGACTATTCCGACTATCGCTTCCAGGACATTCCCGATTCCTGGCTCCAGCGCGACTATTTGCCACGATTGAAGCCTGAATGAACCGTGTATCCATCATCGTAATTCTCGGATCGGCACTGCTTTCGGCACGTGGGTGGGCTCAGACTGCCAGAACGGCAACGCCCTCAACGGGTGGCACCAGCCAGGTATCGACTGAGCAAAGCGCGCCAACCCATTCTGCAGGCAACACCCGCCAGTCAGAACAACCCGAGACGAGGCCACGGCCGATTGCAGGAGCAGTCCAGAATGGAACCGACCAGACTCCGACCAATCAAACACCGACCAATCAAACACCGACCAATGCGAATGAAGATAGCGACCTCGCCCGCATTCCTAATGACACCCAACCGACCAGGGCTGCGGATACAAAAGCACCACGCACTGGAACTGCCAACGAGCGCATCTATCTGGAAAATGGATTCACGCAAACCGGCCAACGGGACGGACTGATTGTGCCTTCGCCGCCTTTGACCGCTGCATCACCATGGCAGGAACGGGTGTTCCTTGATGTTCGCAAGGTGTGGCAACTCGACGAGCGGCTCACCTTAAGATTGAGCGATCGTTTTAACCTTCGTGCGCAGAATGACATCTCGCTGCCCAACCACGAAAACGTCATCAACGATTTCCGTGAAGGCTTCTTGAGTTGGCAGCCGCACGATGGAATCTATCTCGATCTTGGTCGGATCAATGTGCGCAGTGGCGCTGCACTCGGCTTCAACCCGACGGACTTCTTCAAAACTCGCGCCGTCGTCGAGCCGCTTTCCGCTGATCCCTCGGTGCTGCGAGAAGACCGACTCGGTACTCTCATGCTGGAAACACAATACATCGGCCGTGGCCGCGCACTGACGGTAGCGGTGGCTCCAGCACTTGTGGGGCCAAGCCCGGTCTACACAGACACGAATCTGCTCAGCTTCAGCCCCTCGATTGATCGCACCAACGTTCATGACCGCATTCTGGTGAAGGGCAGCTTCACTGCCGGCGGCGATTTCAATCCCGAACTCCTCTACTACCGGGAAGGCAGCCAGAACAGATTTGGCGCCAATCTCACCCGTGGCCTTGGTCAGAAAGTGGTTGCTTACGCGGAGTGGGCGGGCGGTGAGAGTGCAAATCTCATTGATGAATCGCTGCGCTATGGACGTGAAACCGGAACACTCCCAGTAAACGCCCCCATTGCGATTCCGGACGATGCCTACGTCCATTTCCAGAACGATTTCGCCGTAGGCACATCCTACACAACCACTAAGAAGATCACATTCAATCTTGAATATCACCTGCATCAGGCAGGCTTTTCGCGGCAGGACTGGAACAACTGGTTCAACATCGGACGAGGGCAACCAAGCACGTCGCCGATCGCTAAGGAACTCTGGTACGTTCGCGCATATGCTCTCGATCAGCAGGCGCCGCTTGCGAGGCAGTCGACCTTCCTGCGCGCCGATTGGGTGGATGCCCTTGTCCCAAACTTGGAGATTACAGGATTTATAAACACTGATCTCTACGACGGTTCAAGCCTGATCCAGGCTTCGGCCGACTACTACATCTCCAGAACCTGGACCATCGGGGCTCAGGTTAATGCGAATGTTGGCTCAAGGCGTTCCGATTTCGGGAGCCTTCCACAGAGTCTGGGCGCGCTCTTCAAGCTGGCACGGTACTTCTAACGAATGAAAAGGGTCTATCTGTTGAAAACTCCAAAAGGAGCTAGCTATCATGAACAACCGCTTGCGCCGATTGATACAGGTGGCCGGATAAGAAAATTCACGGTGGCGGTCCACACCCTGATCCACAGAAAGAGGTCGCAAAAAAGGGGATCTCGTCATCTGAAGGCCAATGACGGGCTCTCCCATGCGAGTTTCGTATCCAAGTTCGTATCCCAACCCTAGGACTCAGTCAAACCGATTGAAAGGGAAGGGGTTAGATGGTCGGGGCGGAGGGATTCGAACCCCCGACCCTCTGCTCCCAAAGCAGATGCGCTACCAGACTGCGCTACGCCCCGACGTTGCCATTGTATCGTGAAAGGTTTCCCGACTGTGCATCGGATCTCTCAATCCACAAGCAAGTTCGGGAATCAAAGATGTACAGAATTCTTCGAGCTGACATCGGACGACCGGGCCGATCCGTTCAGATTGTGTCCCTCCGACTCCCTGCGAATGGAGTCGGCAATAGATGCTGCTAATTGGGCTTCCTGCCGAGCGGGAACATCCCCCTGGGCCAGATCGGCCGATCCTCCGCCTCTCAGTCCCAGTTGGGCAAGCGCTTCGCGCAGAAGACGTCCGCAATCGAAGGCCAGGTCCGGGCTGCGAGCAACGAACACACGCACCGGATCGGCGGCCGCGGCGGAGAAAATCACCGCCGTTGAAGGAGCGGAAGCTGCTGTCCGCGAAGCCAGCAGCTTGACGTAATCGCGGTCCCGGTCCTTCCACGCGCGTACCACCAGCCGCAACCCTCTGTCGAGCGGAACTTCCATCGCCAGCGCGGCTGCCTGAAACGCCACAAGTTCCTCGCGCAGCTTTTGGAGTTCCTTCGCACTCGCCTTCGCCTCAGTAAGCAGTCTCCGCACCGCGCCGGGCACATCAGGCGCTCCGCTTGAAAGCAGCCCTGCCGTCTCGCCCAGGATCGCCGCATCCGCGCGAGCGGCTCGAATTGCACGCAAACCGCAGACGAACTCCACGCGCACGCCTCGGCTCACTTTTTCTACCCCACGTATCAGCAGTCCGCCAATCTGGCCGGTGGAGCGAACGTGTGTTCCTCCGCAAGCGTTCCGGTCGCAGTCTGCGATCTCGATCAGGCGAATCGTTCCCTCGCGATCAGGCAATTTTCGGATCTCGCCTGCGGCAAGCATCATCTCGGCCTCCGCGCGCGGTACCGAGCGCGGCCTCACCGAGCGGTCTTCCCCGATGATCTCATTGCAAATCCGCTCTGCGCGCTCCAGACTGTGATGCGCCAGGGGTCCGCCTGTCAAATCAATAGTCGAAATGCTCTCGCCCAGATGGAAAGATACCGTGGTCGCCTTCAGTTCTCGCAAGAATACGGCGGATAGCAGGTGCTGTCCGGTGTGCTGTTGCATATGATCGAAGCGCCGGTCCCAGTTGATTTGGCCCTCGACCTGGGTCCCCACATCCAGCGGTTCGCGCGTGAAATGCCATACCGCACCTTCCTCGTCCTCCTCCACTTGTTCCACCGGGATCTCCAGCACCGCGCCGTCTCGCGAAGTCGCACGCAGCACCCCGGTATCGAAGGGCTGGCCGCCGCTAGTTGGATAAAAGGCGCTACGGTTCAGCGACAACTGCCAGACGGATTCACCGTGTCTGCCCGCAAGTTCGCGCACGTTGGTTACGGTTCCCCTGAACGACTTGAGAAAGGAATCGGCATAATAGAGACGCTCAGACATAAGCGACTTCAACCTCCGTCTGGCGTACGCAGATGACTCACTTTTATCGATCCGGGAACGCCCAGATATAGTCTAGTTCCGCTGGTTGCATCCCCGCTCCGTAAATAAGTCGAATCGACCGGGTGAGGGTCCGGACCGGCGGCAACCTGGACGGCACCGTCGCGGTCAACTCGGGAATAAGCTCCTGCCTCCCCCGCCCCATTGCGCAGAGGCCGTAGGAGGGGATCCGGCACAGTGGAAGTCATCGCCAACTCCGCTTCGTTAAGGCGCTGCCTGCACTACTGAAAATCTGTAGATGTTGATACTGATCGGCGCCACTGAGATCGTGCCGGGAACGTCCTTCATCGCATCTTCCTTGACTTGGACTTGCGGCGGTTCCCCAACGCGGTTGGCCGCGTCCAGACCATTCCCGGTCATCAGCCAATGCGTTGAGGGCGCGGCTACGCGTATTCCGGTGACACTCAGATCGAACGTTTGTTCCACTTCCGTCGCGTTCACTACTGCGAGGGTGAGGAATTTCCGATCGGGAGTAAGTGCCGCGACCATGTCGAGCGGGTAAGTGGGGCTGCCCGGGTTTGTTTCCGGCTGATCGCCGGCGACGGCAAACCTGGGTGCCGGTTGAGGCGAGTTGCCTGAAAGGGCGACCGGGATAGAACCAGGAAAATGATCGCCGTACATTTTGAACAGAAGCCCGGTAGTGTTGAGCGTCGCAGCGGTATGGCTGTAGTCAAGCGTTGAGACGCCCATGGTGAACGCAGACATTGCGATGCAATCGGTATGTCGAAGCATCTCGTTGAATACCATGCCATAGGCGAGAGCCAGCTTCAGATTTACGGGCGCCCCGGAATAAGCGTACTCGTCGATGGAAAGGAAGATTTTCTTTTCGAGCATCGCCGGGAAACGCTTCTGGTACTCCTTCCATTCATTGGCCTTCAGGAGCACGCGATTGGACGGATAATGCGCCCACTCGAGCAGGGTTTGATCAACGTTCACATACCCGGCCTCACTGGGCGCATCCGGCGGAAGACTCTTTGCGTGGTCGTAGTCGAAACGCTTACCCGCGCGCGCGTACCAATGTTCGGTGATGCCGTCGAAGTTTCCCCAACTGTGTGCCAGCAAGCCGCCGGTGAAGTCTCCTTCCGAGCCAAATTGTGCCTGAAGATCTTTGAGATGCAGGGCCCGCGTCTGGCCTGTGACAGTCATTTCGTCGGGCATTGCGCCAGAAGCGAGAAGCATGATCGACGGATCAGCCTCTCGCATTGCTTTCGCAAACTCATTGTGTTTCAGAACGTAATACTTCAGATCGGTGCGTCCAAGTTGCCACGTACCGTAGGGTTCGTTTCCGATATCCCAGAACTTGACGTGATAAGGTGCGGGATGCCCGTTGTGGGCGCGCAACGCGCCAAGCCGCGTATTCACTGAGCCATTCATATACTCGACTTCTTCGGCCGCCGAGTGCGCATCGCCGAAGCCCGCATTGACAGAGATGTAGGGTTCAACGCCGATCAATTTGCAGAGAGTCATGAATTCGTCCATGCCCACGTCGTTGGTCTGCATGGCGTTCCACGCATAGTCGAACATCGGCGGGCGCTTGTCGATGTCGCCGACGGAGTCATACCAATTCCAGTTGGAGAGGAAGTTGCCCCCCGGCAGGCGCCAGAAGCCGGAGTGAAGCTGGCGCAATAACGAAGTGGTGTCGGGACGAAACCCGTTTACATTGTCGGCCGGCATCAGAGAAACCGTGCCCACATTCAAATACCCGCTGCCGGTACCAACAATTTCGAGAGATCCATCTTCAGAAGAAGATTGAGCAGTGAAGCTGAGCGGAAATCTTTTGTATTCATGGGTGAGAACCGCAAACGAGATAGTCTGCCGGTCATTTTCGCCGGCTCCCCAGATCAGCGCGACCTTTGCCTTGCTGCCGGCGGTGCCGCGAAGATAAATACGTCCGACATACTTCCTTCCCTTGACCAGAGCGAGGCCGGATTGACGGATTCCGTGCGGCGTTGAGGAATCGAGTTCGATGCGCGGACTCTGTTCGCCCACAAACGGATGATCCTTGTCCATTGTGACCGCCTGGTCGGGACCGACTGGGCGCCACGCGCGGAGACGCATGTTGCGTTGGGGGCCGGCTTGCTGCTGCGGCGGGGCATCGGGCTCCCTGGATGAGACAGGGAAATAGAATTTCCGGTCATCGAGCATCTCAGCCCAGAGGCTGCGATAAATGAGGGTCCTTAGGTGCTCGATGAACATGCCGAACTCATACTTCGAAACGGGCACGGCAGTCTGGCGCGCATCAATTGTCGCAATCACCCGACTATGGGCGCTCGGATCTTCCTGCGGCGCGGCACCTGCGGCCGTACACTCGAGACAAAACACGGCTGCGGCGAACAATGCAACTCGCGCTTTCATTGTTCCTCCTCATTTTCTACTCCCGGTCGTTCTTCGGTGCGGTCGGTCCTGACAGTTGATGTACGGCAAAAGCCCGGGCCTGGGCGCAGCTCACTGCGTGCAACATCAGCCGTTACCGGAGAACGATAGATGTTGAGAGTTATCGGAGCAACCGGAAAGTTGCCGACGCTTGCGGAAGTGGCCGCAATGGGCACTTCTCTGTTACGAAACGGTGCGGAATCGATGCGGTGCGCCAATTCGGGCTGATTATCACTATCCACATCGCAGTCACTCTTGCTGACCGCGATGTGCTTCGCGGAAGTGAATCAGTCCATCCACAACGCACTGGTAATGATGCGCGGATAATAACGGCTGGCCTTGCCTTCGCCGGAGACGATCTGGTCGCAGCAAGCCCAGTACGAGCTTCCTTCGGTTTGCCACTTTACGTGTGCGGCATCCGCCAGACGGAAGACCTCGGCGACCTTGGGATCATCGTCGAGATGGAAGACCTTGCGGGTCACGTGCATGAAGATGGCGATTTTGCTCATCCACGAGTTGTTGCTGGTGGAGGAAAGCTTGATGCCGCCGTCGGCAAAGAGATTGCGTCGCTCGGGATCTAACAACAGGTTACGCGTGTGTTCGCGAAGGACTTCGAACATGCGCTTTTCAGACGGCGTGGCGTAAATCTGCTCAAGCGTCCGGCCCGCAAAGCCGGTTTTCACGAAATAGAGCGGATAGACGCAGCCCTCGACTGCGGGCAGAATGCGCGAGGAGTAGCCGGGGTTGGATTTTTCGAAGATGGCCGGAAGCACTCCGTTTTCGGCCTGGTCGGCGACAACCGATGCGACCTTCGCGGCGAGTTGCTCACACCGAGCGTGACTCGCAGAGTCGCCGACTTCACGGAACATGAGCCGCAGAGCCCAGTAGCTGGCCCAGCTTTTTACGGCGATATAGACGTTGTTGCGGGTTTGCGCCAGCGAATGGTCGAGCGAGTCGTAAGTAGTGATTTCCTGTCCGCCTGCGCAGCGCGTGCTATCGAACTGTGCGAATCCAACGTCGCCGCTGCGGTTGATCATGCTGGTGAGACAGGCGTCGAGAATAGCCTTATTAATTCTGAGCCACTCCAGGTCGCGGGTCTTGGCGGCGTAGCAGCCGGCGGTGAGAATCCAATTGCAGAGCTGCTCCTGGGTCATGTAACTGAAGCAGCCGGTCAGGTTGGCTAACTCGTAACTGCTGCGGCCCCGCGGTGAGAAGTTGTTGTGCGCTCCCATGTCGTGGCAAAAGCTGAGACCGCCGGGCTTTGTGTCGTAGGGCCGGTTGAGCTGAGCCTCATCGGGTGGCGGAGGGGTTTGCGAGGGGTCCGCCTGGACGGTGTCGACCGAGGGTGCGAAGTCTGATTTGTAGACTTTCACCTCGTCGGTGTAGCTGTAGCGGCGAACAAAAGTATCGAGCAGGTTACGGACCAGCCATGGATTGTGGTCCAGTTCCCAGAAAACGTGATCGACGGCGAGATCAAGGGTATTCATCATGCAGTATTCGCCCTCGTTGACGACCCACAGCGGCTGGCTCTCCGCTTCGAGCAACTGCGTGCTTCCGTAGTAGCTGTGGGTGGCATGCGCGATGAGGAAGCGTTGATCGTCGGAGATGGGTGCCGCGTCCAGATTGCTATCGAGCGACTGTGCCGCCGCAACGATCTTGCCGGCCGAATCGAGGGCAGTTTTGAGCACGTCCGCGAGATTTTTGAAGTAGCGAGTATACAGATAGCGGGCGTCGAGTCCGTTAGTCTGGAGACCCTCGAGATAAGAACCCAGCGCGATCGTGAGTCCATACTTTTTGCCCGGGGGCACCTCGAATCCAAAGCCGGGGCAGGAACCGAGCAGGTGAACCGGATTGTGCCGCTCCCGCACGCCATCGCTAGCCGACCAGCGCATAAAGACGAAGGGCCCGGAGTCGATCTTCACCCCTTCTTCAGTGGAGGTGTAATCGAACAACTCGCCGGCGCCGCCGGCTTCGCGACGGAACGCAAAGGCCGATCGGCCGCTGCCCAGATCGTCTTCAAGGATCCGGCTGCCGGGCCGCGCATGATTGAGCGCGAACAGTGCGGTGCGGGTGGCGGTGCCGGACAGTGTTATCGAGTTCGAGGCGTGCGATGACGGCGGGTAATAGGCCTTCGCGCATTCGCTGCTCGGTGTCCACCGCGGGGTCGGGGATCGTTCCAAAGGGTGAATAGACTGAGAAGCTTAACCCGTCGGCGACCCACTGATCGCTGGCCCAGCCGTAGAAACGGGAGAGTTCATTATCTTTGAACGGAACGGCGTCGGGCTTGACGTTCTGTTCGGCGGGTCCGGCTTGTTCTACCAGGAAAGAGTCGGCCGCGCGGTTCACGGCAGCGGTATAAAACGGCAGGCACCTCAATGTCGCATCGGAATGGCGGTCGCCCTCTTTGAAGCCAACAAATACTTCCTGATCGCCAGGCTGCCCGATTTGCAGGCCAATGCCGCCGCGGCTTCCGAAATTGCCGCACGTAAAGCTCATGAATGCGCCCATCGGCGAGTGCTGGGCATTGAAGCTGAGATGGTATGGTAGCGGTACACGTTTGGTCACGGTAGAACCTCGCTGCGAATTATAGAGGCCGGAGCCATCTTCGCACTTGCCAAAACTGTCGAGTAAAGCGATATAGTTGGTGACACGCGTCACTGCCGCATCGGTCTAGCGCTCGGAAAATCGGATGGGGTTCGCGGTCTGCCGCCGTGCGAAAGCGGACGGGATCGATCCGTTTTCACGGCGTCGTTTTTGCAGCGGTACGAGCCGAACGGAGCAGGGTGTGTCTTCCACCAGCAGCGGTGGAAAGAGAGAAGGAAAAATGAGCGGCAATAGCGCCAGCCTTACATTCCAGGAGAAATTCGGGTACGGCCTGGGCGACCTGGCCGCCAATTTTGTCTTTCAGGCGTTAATGGCCCTGCAGTTGGACTTTTACACCAAGACTTATGGATTGACGCCGGCCCAGGCGGGCACCATGTTTCTCGTGGTCGGTCTTGGTTCGGCCGCTTTCAACCCCATCATGGGTGTCATTGCCGACCGCACTCATACACGATGGGGCCGCTTCCGTCCCTGGCTGCTGTGGACATCGGTGCCCTTCGGCGTTATAGGAATTCTGACCTTCACTACGCCGAACCTCAGTCCGGCCGCCAAGTTGATTTATGCCTGGGTTACTTATCTGTTGCTGCGTCTCATTTATGCAGCAAACAACGTGCCGTATGCGTCGCTGACCGCCGTCATGACTGACGATCCCAATGAGCGCAACAGCATTGCATCGTACCGCCAGATGTTCGCCAATAGCGCGGGATTCATCGTGAGCAGTTTGGCTGTGCCCATGGTTGCTTTTTTTGGCCGGGGAAACAATGCACGTGGCTATCAGTTGACGATGGGCAGTCTGCTGGCGCTCTCGGTGGTCTTTTTCCTGATCGCGTTCGCCGTATCGAAGGAGAGGATTCAGCCCGATTTGCACCAGAAGACCTCCGTAGGCCGCGATCTGCGCGACCTGGTCGGGAATGGGCCCTGGATCACGCTCTTCCTGGTGACGGTCTTCTATTTCAGCGCACTTCTCATTCGCGGCAATGTGATGCTGCCCTATTTCGAGAACTGCGCCGGCAACAGGATCCTCTTCAGCTGGTTCAACGGCTTCGGATTGATAGCGCTTTTGATTGGGGTGGCCAGCTCCACTGCCTTGACGAAGCGCATGGGCAAGCGCACGGTCTTCTTCTGGAGCATGTTGCTCACCGGGGCGATGTGTATCGCGCTCTACTTCATTCCGCCGACCGCCGTCGTGCCGATTATTGGCCTGGAAGTTCTGCGGCAGTTCGCTTTTGGGTGCTCAGGTCCAGTGCTCTGGTCCATGATGGGCGACGTGGCGGACTTTGGCGAGTGGAAGACAGGGCGCCGCGCCACTGCAACCGTGACAGCAGGCATCGTTTTTGCGCTGTGGGTGGGAGTTGCGCTCGGTGGCGCAATCGCGGGATGGTTGCTCTCCCTCTATGGTTATGCCCCCAAGGTGGCTGTGCAGTCGACCGAGGCGCTCATGGGTATTCGCCTTACTGCCTCTGTCTACGCCGGCGCAGCATTCCTCGCCGCAGCGGTCTGCCTGCTCTTCTACGGCATCACCATGAAGCTCAACATGACGATCTCGCACGATCTGAGCGAACGCCGCAAGAGTTTTTCGGTATGAGGTGGCGCCGCATTGCGCTGCCGGGGGCAAGAGACTGTTCCATGATTTCGAGCTGGGAATCGTTTTGGAGAATTTTTGAAATGCGATATCGCAATAACTTTCTCGTAGTTTTGACCGTAAGCTTGTGGAGTTTGGCCGCAGTGGCCCAGGGGACTGCTCCTGTAACGCTCAAGGACGCTTTTCGCGGCGCCTTTGTTGTGGGCGCGGCGATCAACGCAGATCAGATTACCGGCAAGGACGCGCGCGGCGATGCCATCATCACGCAGCAGTTTGATTCCATCACCCCTGAAAACGTGATGAAGTGGGAAGTGATTCATCCCCGGCCCGATACCTATGACTTCGCAATGTCTGACAGGTATGTCGAATTTGGCTTGAAGAACCACATGTTCATCGTCGGTCACTGCCTCATCTGGCATTCGCAAGTTCCCAAATGGGTGTTCCAAGACGAGAAGGGGAATGCACTCGATCGCGACGCGTTGCTGGAACGCATGCACGACCACATTTCCAGGGTGGTCGGCCGGTATAGAGGAAAGATCAACAGCTGGGATGTAGTCAACGAGGCGCTCAACGAGGACGGGTCTATGCGCCAGTCCTCGTGGATGAAAATCATCGGGGAAGACTATATCGTCAAGGCGTTTCAATATGCTCACGAGGCGGATCCGCAGGTCCAGTTGGTGTACAACGACTACAATCTGGAGAACTCGGCCAAGCGCAAGGGCGCAATTGCGTTGGTGAAGAAGTTGCAGGCTGCGGGCATTCCGATTGCCGCAGTCGGCAACCAGGGGCACCTCCACCTCGACGGATCCTCGGCGGAAGCCGAAGAGGCCACCATCACGGATCTGGCGGCGGCGGGCGTGAAGGTTGCCCTGACGGAACTGGATATCGACGTATTGCCTTCGGCTTGGGGCCAAACCGCGGACGTTTCTCTGAACATTCAGAAAAACCCCAAACTGAATCCTTATCCCGACGGGTTACCTGATACTGTCCAGCAAGCTTTGGCGAAACGATACGCGGATATCTTCGCCGTGTATTGGAAGCACCGCGATGTTGTAAACCGGGTCACTCTATGGGGCGTGGCTGACGGGCAATCGTGGCTCAACGACTGGCCGGTGAGGGGCCGAACATCCTATCCCCTTCTATTCGATCGCAATGGCCAGCCCAAGCCGGCATTCCAGGCTGTGCTCAACACGGCTGTCCCGTCAGCGAGATAGGATCGCTGAGTGGCGAAGTCGAACTTGAGATAACGCTGTATTTAAAACAGTTATCTTCTCCGCTTTTCAACATCTATCGCCAAGGTTTATAACCGGTTTGGGAGCTGAAGGTGCGATATCCTGAGGCCGACCGGCTTCATGAGCTAATGCTGTTTTCCGTTGTTGTACCCGCCGTTTCCGGAATGCGCCGGCTTGCCAGAACTCTCCGGCAGTTGACCTGATTGTCTGGCGAAGCTCACCGCCCCTTGAAGATGGATTGAGGTGGATTACCTCGGGTTTGACTGTTTGCCTTGAGTCAAGCATTCTTTTTTCGATCGTGCGTAAGATCGACACATAAAATCGTCGCAGTGTCGCGCGCAGGATCTGCGTGTCTTCCGGGATCGCTGTTGGCGTTTCGCCGTCGAACATTGAGCCTGCGAGGTCAGCCTGGAGTGCGAAGGTTCGACGGGATGAACTGTAGAGGCAGCCGATGATCCACGTAGAACAAGGGAAATCGTCGATGATCGCACGGCCCGGAGCTGCCCAATTTGTTTTGACCGCATCGAGAGCAGGATATGCACGGCTCCTCTTCCTGTCTTCAATCTCGATTCTTCTGGCGTGCGCCTTTTCCCTATACGCATCTGCGCAGACAACGTCAATCAGTGGCAAGGTCTATGATCCGCGAACTACGGCAAGCGCTCTTCCGCTTCCCAACGTGCTGGTTTATGTCACCACCGGTACGGTGGCGCCCCTTCCCGGCGGAGTCCAGTGTCTGACTCACTCTGCCCCCAGCGGCGTCACCAGTTATACCTACACCGGAGTTGATGGGACCTTCACGCTCAAGGGCGTTCCCGTAAATAGCAACTACACACTGGTGATCCAGGCTGGGAAGTGGCGCCGGCAGTTCCCCGAGGCCGTGGACGCCGTGCCTCTTACTGGCCTCAATCTGCACATGCCATCCAATCACCTTGAAGGCGACATTCCCATGATCGCCATTGCGACGGGCGCCTTTGATGGGGTGGAATGCGTGCTGCGCGATATGGGCATTGCCGATTCTGAGTTCACCGATGACACCGGCGCGACTAACCCGGGTGGACACATCCATCTCTACGGGGGAGGGTACGCTTACGGATCCGGAGCAGTCATATCTCCTTCGACTCCTCTCGAGACCTCCCTGACTGGCAACACGGCCACTCTCAACAGCTATGACATGGTGATGTTTCCGTGCCAGGGATATCCTGACCCGCAAACGGAACCCGACCTATCCAATATCGTGAACTTTGCGAATATGGGAGGCCGGATCTTCAGCACGCATTTCAGCTACGTCTGGCTTGACCCGGATCCACCGTTTAATTCTCAGTTTCCGCCGGTTGCGAATTGGGACCCTACATACACCTATCCATCGCCCGACCCGGGGGTGGCTACCGTGAACACGGGCTTTACGGATGGCGCGACACTGTCTCAGTGGCTGCAGAATGCCGGGGCCGCCTACAACGGGCAGGCGGGACAGGTTCAAATCAGTACGCTTCGCCATGATGTCGACAGCGTTATTCCGCCCACGCAGTCGTGGCTTACGCTGAACGACAGCGCGTTGAACAATCCGGTCATGCAACTCACATTCAACACCCCAGTTGGCGCAGCGGCAGCGGACCAATGCGGCCGTGTGCTATTCAACGAGTATCATGTCATCAACCTGGATGGGCAGGTGGGCAAGGTGTATCCCACAGAATGCCCCAGCGGACCGATGAGCGCTCAAGAGGAGATGTTGGAGTACGCTCTCTTCGACCTATCCGCGTTTGTTCAGCCGGTTGTTGTGCCCACGTTGTCGATTTCGTTCAACCCGAGTCCTCTGCTTGTGAAGCAGAACGACACGTCGACCAGGTTACCATCGATGTGACCAATACTAGCACCGACACCTCGATCGATCCGTCCGCCACGCTGTCAATCACGCTCCCCCACGGTCTCACTGCCACTGCGGTTGTCGATCCAACGAACGGATGGAACTGCACCCTGAGCACGCTGAAGTGCACGCGCACGACGAGCATTCCAAGCACCGTAAGCGACTCGATTGTGTTGACGCTGAGCGTCGGCACTCCTACTGGTTCCACAAGCGCCATCAAGGTGGTCGTGTCGAGCCCCACGTTTTCAAGCGACGTCACGGCAATCGACACGGTGATCTTTCCCACAAACCTAAGATCAACACTCCCATGGTTTCCGTGATCGCTTCTCCCAATCCAGCCTTCTTGTCGAATGCGGTGACGATCACGGCTTCGATTCCGTCGTCGACCGGCACGCCAGGCGGAACCGTGACCTTTTTTGACGGCGAGACACAACTTGGGTCGAGCAGCGTGGGTGGTGGCGTCGGCAACATTCAGCACATCAGCATTGACGATGGGCACCCACAACATTACTGCCGCTTACTCGGGGGACGAGTACTACCATTCCGCCATCAGCTTTACGAGCGTGGAGACGATTCAGGACTTTGCGATCGCGGTAGCGCCTGGAAACGGCGCGGGCATCCCGACTATTTTTCCGGGAACGTCCGAGTCCTACTCCTTTGTTGTATCGCCGATCGGGGGAGCGACAATGCCTGCTGCCCTGGCGCTCAGCGTCGAGGGTGCGCCGGTAAATGCTACCGCGGTGTTCTCGCCGAGCGTTGTGGCAGCCAACTCCGGAACGACGACGATCACGATGGTGCTGAACACGCCATCGCTTACCGCGGCAGAAACCGCACGCGATCCGCTTGGAAAAGGTGCATTGCCGATGGCCATTGGGCTGGTTCTGCTGCCGTTCGCACGCAGATTGCGGAACGCTCACCGCTGGATTCAAGTGCTTGTGCTCTCGATCGCCTTCGCGGCTTTCGCGCTGGGGGTGACCGGATGTGGCGGAATTACCTACACAACGCGCAGCTTCTCGATGACCGTGACGGCCAGGTCGGGCAACTTATCCCACACCGCGTCCGTAAAGCTCAATGTGAAGTAGTTCGAAGTTGCAAGCAAAATACGCGAGAAGCTGATAGGAAATGCCGCCGGGAGAAATCTCCGCTCATTCGTCGAGCAGAACGACAAGACTCAACTGCGGCGCAGGGATCTCGGCGGGAACGTAGACCCCAACCTGGCGGGTCTGCACGATGTGCTCCCAGCACGGTCCCGCGCGATGAATGGAGAAATATTGGCTCTCCACCCGTGCTGCTATTTGCGGCGGCGGCACGGAGAGATGATTCAACGTGAGGCCCGGAAGAGCGCGCTTGATGAGTTCACCCACGAAGCGGGCGGAACAGATTTTGGTCAATTTCGGAACCGTAGCTATCAAGTCTGCCTCACCGGTCGGCGACTGAATCTCGAGAATCCATCGACCCGGACCCACGCAGCGTTCGTCCGTTACTTCACCCTGGTAAAGGAAGCTCTCGACCGCGCGCAGCGGGATCTTGATGGCCTTGGATGGCAGTACGATCTCGAGGTGGCGTCGGATATGGTCATCGAGCTTAGCAAAGCATTCGCCGAGGCCGTCATGATCGTAGGTTGGGAGAGAGCGCGGGTGCACTTCGAGACCGAAGGTGCAGAGAGCCCCCGCAAGCCGCGACATTTCCCGGTACATCTCCTGCGGGTGAGCATGCGAAAGCAGCATGTGGCGAAGGGCCGGGAGATTCGAATTGATCGCGTGAAGGAACCAATATTGGGCGACGTGACGTGCAGACATTCCCGCCTGATAGACGCCGTTGCGTTGTTGTTGTTCCTGCGTAAAAACAGTGCTCTTCTCGTCGAGAATATCGATCAGGCGCCGAAGCAGGTCTGTGAGGGCCGTGCTGGCATTGAGGCTAAGGCTGGGTGGAACAAAAGAGGAATCGGGTTCGAACCGGCCTGACCCGTCACGCAGAATTCGGACCATAGGCAGGCTGATATAGCGATCCGAAGTCTCCGCTTCGCCCAACAGAAGCAGGTTCTTCCGCCCCACTTGAATTGCCTTTTCGTCGAGCCCCGTGTTCTGATCCGGCATTTTCTGTTCCCAGGGCTGGAACCGCGTTGTGATCGAACCATCCTGCGCGCTCGTATTCTGTCCGTCTCTCACAATCGCAGGCACGGCGAGGCACATCGTCAAGTGATCGGCTACGGGGGAAAAAAGTGAGCCGAAGGCGCGGGAAGGGGGCGCGGGATCGGAGCCCGGAAGGTCGAACGCGAGACCATCCGCAAAAAGGCCGCGCGCGTGAGCCAGCGAAAGAGTGCCGTTCCGCAAAGCATCCTGATCGAACTGCAGTCCGGCAAAGCCATACGCGTCACGCCAGAGACTCGCCGTGACAAAGTCCAATGCGTCTTCGAAGTAGCGATTCTGCGCCTGGAAGTGATGCGGCCCCAGATACATGCCTTCTGACCAGACGGGCTTGGTGAGGGTTCTCATGAAGATCCTCCCGACTGGGGCAGCAGGATGATCAACTCCATTTGCGGGTTTACGATCTCAGCCGGTACGTGCGCCGCGAAGTTGCGCGCCCGTGTCACGGTTTCCCAGGCAGCCCCTGACTGATTGAGGCTGAAGTATTGGTACCGCATCTTAATGGGAATCGCGCTGGGTGGACTGGGAATGTGAGTCAACGTGATGCCGGGAAGCGCCATGCTTATGAGCTGATCGATGTGCGTCGCTGAGGAAACCTTGACCAGTTGAGGAACGCGCCGAATGATCGTGTCCTCGCTGGCGTCTGCGCTCAGCGCGAGATACATGCGGGTGTTATTCAGGTATTTGTCCTGATCGATAGCGGTAGCGTAGATCGTGCTGCTCACCACCTTGAGAGGCAGAGAAACCACATTGGTGCGCACGACGGTTTCAAGCAGAACCCGCAGTTTTTCATCAAGGTCAGTAAATACTTTGCTCAGGTTTGCATGATCGTAAAGGGGCAGGTCGCGTGGGCGAATGGTCGATGAGAACGTGGTGAGCGATGCGCCAAGCCCGGTAAGGGCGGCAAACAACTCCTGCGGATGGCACCGTAGTCCCTGTAGCAGGTGGCTTAACACGGGAATGTTCGAATTCACGGTATAGAGAAGCCAGAAATTGGCGATGTCCGCAGTCGTAAAGTCTGCGAGGCTCTGGTTCTTCTGGCGCCGGCCGCCGGAGAGTTGCGTGCTCTTTGCGGAAAGGATCTCCAAAGTGCCATTGACCAGTCCCCGCAAGTAGGCGTTCGCTCGCGCATCGAGCAGCGGTGGCACAAACCGGGGATTCAGCCGGAAGGCTCCGGTTTCGGTCTTCTCGACATTGGCGACCCGCAATACCGAACTTCCCTCACGTGACTCGTTCTCAGCTAACAGTCGCAGATTCTTGCGGGCGATCTGGATCGGTTTCTCTCCCGCTCCCGTGTTGTCGTCGCGAACGTTGGCAATCTCTGCCAGGTATCGGGAATTCGCCACTCGACCCAGTCCAGCAACATTCAGCCCTTTGTCCTTGTAGTCGGGGATGGTGAGGAAGATGTCGAGGTTCAGAACATCGGGATCGAAGAATTCCACCAAAGACTTGGAGGGTGGGGGCTGATCCGGTCCCGGAATGTCGAAGGGCAGGCCATCGGGGAAAATGCCGGAGGCGCGTGTGATCGAAATCTGCCCCTGCGCCAGCAATTCCTGATCGAGCACAAGGTCGCTGAACCCCCAGGCGCAAAAATTGAGGGCCTGCACCCGGAAATTCATGCTGTCCTCGAGGAACTTGTCCTGAAGCTGCATATGCTGCGGCGTCAGAAACGTTCCTTTGCTCCAGAGGACGGGCTGTAACTGTTTCATGATTGATGACCGGAAACTAACAATACCAATTCGCTTTGGGAGTGAGCAACTTTACTAAGAGCGGGAGAGCTGAATTGGCATCAGTTCATCTTCGTTCCCTTGGTTCCGTCGTCGGCTTCGTCGGGATCCTTCGGAGCGGCTGGATCGGTGGGGCTCGACCCGCACCCCGAACCGGCTGCTCCGCCGCTATTGATCATGACCATGGTTCCCTGAATCGATACGCCGGCCGGCCCGATGTCAATAAAGTTGCCGCCGACCTTGAGAGACAACTGCGCCCCCGCCTCCAGCACCATTGTCGCCCCAGCTTTCAAATGAATAGCGGCCCCCGCCTCGTGTGCGAAATTCGCACCGGACTTTTCATAAAGGTTCGCTCCGGCCTTGATGGATATCGTACCCCCTGCCTTCTGGTTCAAATTCCCGCCGATGTCGATGTTGTCGTCACCTCCGACCTTTTCCGCCCGTTTACCGCCGATCTGGATGGATTCATCTCCGCCAACTTTCTCCATTCTGTCCTTGGTAACGATGATGCTTTGGTTATTTCCGATCCATTCGCGGGAGTCATTCAGAATGCGAGTGTCATAGTCCTTTTCTCCACGGACGAACACCTGCTCGCTTCCCGTCTTGTCTTCAAAGCGAAGCTCGTTGTAGTGTGCGGTGCCGCCTCCCGTCGAAGACGACGTCCGGAACGTGGTCCGCGTCCCATTTGCCGGGAGCGGATACGGGACAGTCTGCACATCGTTGTATACGCGCCCCGTGATAATCGGGCGGTCCGGATCGCCTTCGAGGAAACTGACCAGGACCTCCTGGCCCACCCGGGGAATATTGATCATGCCCCACCCCTGTCCCGCCCAATCCTGTGAGACCCGCATCCAGCAGGATGTCGCCTTCTTTCGGTCCCACGGAAACGACGCGAGAACGCGGCCCCACTTGTCTACCCAGATCTCTTCGCCATCTCCGCCGGTGCTTTCGTCGTCTGCCGAATCCTGATCGCTGCTCTTGCCCACAATCTGTGCGGTCTGCAGACCTTGCACAAATGGCTTCGGTGTCAGGCGCGCCGGGCGGAAGGCGATATCGGCTGGAATGCAGGTAAAGTGATTGGAATAGCTATCCTCGGCTCCGCTTTCGGTCTGATTGTAGGTAGATGCCACGGAGGCAATGTGCTGAATCTCGGTCAGCAGGTAAGTGCTGTTCATAGCGGCTATCGGGTGGTCCTGCAGGTCAAATTTGTAGCCGGTGACGAAGGAACGACAGACGCCCGATCCGTGTGCAACCCGGTGAACTGCCTCTTCCTCCTGCATACGAAGCTTCGCCAATGCGGTTCCGTCGGAAACTGTGTTGTGGATCCCGGGATAGTCGAAGATCTCCATCGAGTCGTTGCTGCCTATGGTGTAAATCGTTGATTCGGAGACCGAGAGGTCTGTCTTTGACGTGGTGAAGTTATAGTCGCTCAGAGAATATTTGCCGCTGCGCAGCTCCTGCTCGATGCGCCACGCGTTCACTACATCACCCGCGTCCAATCCGCCTGTCGCCAGGTTAAAGCCCGCGCTGTCCTGCCCAGGGCAGGGCTGGTAGGCGCTGGCGTTATCGCCCAGGATCATGGTGTGCTTGCCATCATCGTGTTCGAAGAAGTAAAAGATCCCGTATTGCTCCATCAGGCGCGAGATGAAATTGAAATCGGTCTCCCGGTATTGAACGCAGTATTCGATGGCTTTGTACTCTGCAGTCAGGTGGGCCATGAAGTCAATTCCCCGGTCGCCCAAAATGGATTTGACGATGTCGGATACCGCCTTATTGTGGAATATGCGGCAATCGGCGTAGCGCGTCAGTGTCCATAGCGACGGCACCAGCTGCATCTCGTATTGAGCCATGTCGCCATCCTTGCCTGTGCATGCGAAGTGGCTCACGATGCCGTTGAAGTGCCGCGCTGTGTCGTCCGGCTGAATCAGGTTGATGGTGACATTGGCCCCGACGATTTGCTTGAAATCGATGCCATCATCTTCAGAAAGCATGGACAGATGGAAGCTGAACAGACGCGATATCGCCTCATGGCCGGTAAAGCCCGTCAGAAGGAGCTTGTCTTCACCCAAAGGCGTGGTGAGAGAGATGAGGCGACCTTGCTGGCTATACAACGGCATACTCGTGCTCAGACCTTTCTGGGTGTTGGCTCACCGAGCCTGACTGACTTGCTCATCGATGACTTTCTTGCACCCGCATCACCGGGCTCCCGCGAACGCCTGTTCTGCTGGTTCTGTGTAGCTGAAGTCCCCATCTTCTCCCACTCCAACGTGGATCACGCTCATTTTCTCGCCCGCTGCCATGCTGCTGAGGATTTTGCGTGAAATGTCGGGGAGCAGGGAATTGGTGAGAATGTTGTCTACGTTTCTGGCGCCGCTCTCCACTTCGGTGCAGCGGCTGGCGACCGTGTCGAGAAACGCATCGTCGTAGGTGAGCTTGATCTTGTGGTTCTCCTGTAGCCGGCGCTGAATCTTGCCAAGTTTCAGACGAATGATCTGCTTGAGTGCTTCGTCCCGCACCGGATAATAAGGAATAAGCACCATGCGGCCGAGGAACGCCGGTTTGAAGATTTTATTCAAATCCGGTTTGATCGCTTCGATGAGTGCGCGCGGACCGGGCGCAGTTTCGGGATCGGCGACGAGCTTCATCATTTGATCGGTGCATGCGTTCGAAGTGAGCAGGATGATGCAGTTTTTGAAATCGATCTCACGGCCTTCACCGTCCTCCATTTGGCCCTTGTCGAATACCTGGAAGAACAGTTCAAGGACATCCGGGTGGGCCTTCTCTACCTCGTCAAGCAGGACCACGGAATACGGGCGACGACGAACGGCTTCCGTCAGCACTCCGCCTTCACCGTAGCCAACATATCCGGGCGGCGATCCTTTCAGCGTCGAAACCGTGTGCGGCTCCTGGAACTCTGACATGTTGATCGTGATGAGATTGTGCTCACCACCGTAGAGCAGGTCAGAGAGCGCGAGCGCGGTTTCAGTCTTGCCCACGCCGCTGGGGCCAACCAGCATGAACACGCCGACGGGTTTCTGCGGATCGTCGAGCGAGGCACGAGACGTCTGCACACGCTGCGCGATGATATCCATGGCGTGATTCTGGCCAATGACGCGTTTAGCAAGGTGGTCTTTGAGAGCAAGAACGGTCGTAATTTCGTCTTTGAGCATCTTGCCAGCCGGTATCCCGGTCCACGCTGAGAGCACTTCGCCAACGATTTGTGCATCGACACAAACTCGAATCAGACCCGTTTCTCCTTGCAGCGCCCCAAGCTCAGCCTCGAGCCCCTGCAATTCGGACTTGAGGGCCTCCGTCGACGAGGCCGAATCCGCTGCCGGGCTTTCAGTTACAGAGGGCTGAACTGGCGCCGCCCCATTCGCCGTTGCCGCGACACCGGCGGTCTTGCCGCTGTGCGATGCCTCTAGCTTGTCCCTCAGCTCCCGGATCTTCCCCACAAGGTCGCGCTCCTTGTCCCAACGCGCCTGTAGGGCCGCGAGCTTCTCATCCGCAGTCCCTTTCTCCGTTGCAACCTGCGCCAGCTTTTCCTGGTGATCGGCACCGACGATTTCCTCGCGCTCAAGAATTCTCTTCTGCACCTCAAGCGCATCGATCTGGCGGATCAGGTCCTCGATCGCCGGTGGCGTTGCGCTCTGCCCTAAAGCCAGTCGCGCGCACGCGGTATCGAGAATGCTAACGGCTTTGTCAGGAAGCTGGCGTCCAGCCAGAAAGCGGTGGGAAAGCCTCACGCTGGCGTAGACGGCTTCATCGAGAATGCGTACTTTGTGGTGCTTCTCGAGGGAAGCGACCAGGCCACGCATCATCACCATGCATTGTGGTTCGCTCGGCTCCTCCACTTTCACCACCTGGAAGCGTCGCGCCAGAGCCGCGTCCTTCTCGAAATACTTCTTGTACTCAGACCACGTGGTAGCAGCAATCGTGCGCAACTCCCCTCGTGCGAGAGCGGGCTTTAGAAGATTGGCTGCATCATTCTGCCCCGCCTGTCCCCCTGCGCCGATCATCGTATGCGCCTCGTCGATAAATAGAATGATGGGCGTGGCGGACGCCTTCACCTCTTCGATGAGCCCCTTGAGACGGTTTTCAAATTCGCCCTTCACGCCGGCACCGGCCTGCAACAGAGCAAGATCCAGAGTGCGCACGTGTACGTTCTTCAAGGGAGGCGGAACGTCGCCCTGGGCCACGCGCAGAGCGAATCCTTCCACCACGGCGGTCTTGCCGACGCCGGCCTCACCGGTGAGGATGGGATTGTTTTGCCGGCGTCGGGTGAGAATGTCGACGATTTGACGGATCTCGTGATCACGTCCAAGAACCGGGTCGATCTTTCCTCTTTTGGCGTTTCCCGTCAGATCCACCGTGTATTGATCGAGATTTGGAGTCTTGCCGCCGACCGGTTTGGCAGCATCTCCGGGTGCTGCCGCCGCTGGAGAACCGCTGCTGGTGGTTTCGCTGGACAGCGCAACTATGCCGAGAAGGTCCTTTCGCAAGGCGTCTGCGTTGATCTTCTGGAGTTCCTTGCTCACTTCGCGGATCAGCCGCGAAAGTTCCTCGTCGGAGACGAGCGCCAGAATCGTAAACCCAGTTCTGATCTGACCCGCGTTGAAATCAATCGACCCGATTGTCCAGGCGGTCGTCATCATCTTGATGACTGTGGGACTGATGTTTGGGCTTCGCGCGTTGCCGGACTTGAGTTTGTCCAGACTGCGAGCCAGTTCTCCCGTGAGCCGCGATTTATCGATTTCGAAGTGTTTGATAATGGCCGCAAGATCGTTCGATGATGACTCCAGCAGCTTGGTCAGGTAATGCTCGATCTCGATGTCGTAATGGGTGCGAGAAAGGCACAAGCCGGCCGCTCCCTCCATTCCAGATCGAACTGCGTCATTGAATTTGCCGATGAGTGATTTCAGATTCAATCCCATTTCATTTCCTCACAATGCCAGGATCGCGTCGTCGGGGTCGTGGCTCAGGGGCTTGGTCTTTGCCCACGACACCCAGCCGAGACGCGCTGGCCTTTCGTCATTCAAATCGAGTTTGATAAGTGGGACTTGGGCGCGATCGAGAACCAGCTGCACCTCGAAATCCAGACAATCGTTGCTGAAGAAACGCGTGATCGCGCGCATTGCGGCGTGGGCGCTGCCCTCCGGAAGGAAATCGGTGTAACGGTCCAGTGTGAGCGGCCCAACACGAATCCTGACGCAGCTTTGGCGATCCCACATGGCATCACCCACGACCGCGCCCAAACCAACCTGGCTCGACAGGGAACCGGGCTTGTCGATCTCGCATTGCGTTGCGGAATCGATGGAATACCAGGCCCCGGTAAACTGCTGAACCTCGACCGGCACTTCAAAGTAGTCGGCCAAAAGCTGTTCCAGAGCGGTTGCCGACCGCGACTGCGACACGATCAGCGAAATGTAGTGCATCAGCGCTTCATCTTCAACGTCCTGTCGGTCGCGAAGACTTGCGGTCCCCAAGCCAAGCAGGTCGCGCAGATACTGCGTGAAAAAATCGCGCGCTCCCGCTGCGTAATTGACGGGAAAGCGCGATCGTTGCCAGGCTCGATAAAACAGCGAGATGGCGCGATGGTTGAAGATATCAAGGAACGCGGCAAGGCTTTTGTCCTTCGCGCGCAACCTCTCAAGGATCAGCTCGCTGTAGGGATGAGGAAGAATTCCCATCGGCCCTGTGAGACCCATGAAGTTGACCATCATCTCCGCAGGTCCGTCATCGGGAAACTTCAGTTCCTGGACTTCGCTTGCGGGGAAACCCAGGTGAGGGTTGACGCGGAACCGCACCGACTCGTCCTCCGGACTGGAGAAACCGCCAACCGCCCGCGTATCGTGCCTGAGCCGCTCAAGCAGCGCCACCGCCTGGAAGAACTCGAATGAGCAAGCGTCATCCTCTAATTCAACTGTGAATGCGGATTCGTTTAGACCAGTACGCGGCGTCCCGACCTCGGTTCCCATTGATGGAGTTCCTCCTTTCTTTGCGGTGTCTTCACGTTAAGCTGCGTAAAGCTGTTGAGCGACGCGGCGAGCCCGAAGAATCGCTCCAGCACAGCGGCAAACAGGAATGCGCCTCCCCCGGCGAACTGGTCTTCATCCAATACAAGGTCGATGCGCAGGCCACGTGCGAAGCATACTCCCTGTTCGGATACCAGGCGAGCGAAGTGCTTGGTGCAGCGAACATCAAGAATACTCTGGATTACGTTTTGCGAGTAGGCGGTCCGGCCCACATCGTAGAGTCTGAGAATCTCCTGCAGGGCATCCTTGCCTTCTTCAACGAGAGACAAGTAGTTGAGGGAGAGGTGCGACACCAGTCGCCACAACACGCCCTTGCCGAGAGCCGGTCTCACCGGACCAGTTGGTTTGCGCAGTGCAACAATACGTTTCATCGCCGCCGCGCCTTCCATCTCAAAATCGCTGTCCTGGTTTCCGAAAGGCAGGCGTGATGGGAGATCGCGGTTAGTGCAGGTCGTGCGAACAGAGAGAACCGTGGCATCTGGATCGACGTTGGACATCGTCAGGTCAAGCAAAGAAAGCGACACATCGGTACCGTCATCATTGGGACGAGTGGATTGGCGGCGACGGGCCAGCCAGAAGCAGGAGCGCTCTTCTCTTCGCCCCGAGTGACGAAGGGAATAAAACGGTTCGAAGGTGGAGATTTTCTGATTTGCGGAGTTGATCGCCGTAACTTCGTCAACCGAGTAGATCTCGACCGAATAGGGGCGTCGCACGTCGGGAACGATCGGGTACTCAGTGCGGCGTTGATTCAACTGGATTGGCTCGGCAACCTGGGCGAAAAGGTTAACCACCGGAGAACAACCAAGTCGAAAGGTCTTCTTGGAAAGTTCAAGCTCCAGTCTCTGCACCCGGCCGCTTCCTTCGATTTCAGATAAAAGGAATATTACCTCGATCCCATCCTTGAAACCCGCTGCCGATGCGGCTTCGAGACCTGTCAGATCGATGAACAGGAACTTCTCGGGAAAGGCGAAATACTCAAATAGAAGTCGATGGCCTGAGAACGAAGAAGAAGGATACGCCACTATTCCTTCGTCCGGACCAAACCCAACCGGTTGCAAAGCGGACGCTGGCAGAAAAACCGGCGCCAGGCGAGATCCCGGCGTCAGATCGCGGATCTGAATACGATTGAGACGGCTGAAAAGCAATTCGTACAAAATGTTGACCAGACCACTCTCGCCGTCAAGATAGAAGCGCAGCTTATCCGGCTTGAGTGCCGAGAATGAAACATCGCGCGCGCAGCCAAGCTCCAGACGGATGGCCCACGCTGAGTCACTGGTCTTCACCGTCGGCTTGAGTTGGCTGGGTGGCCGCAGCTCGGCCGCATTCACCGTGATCGGCCAGAGAGTGGTGTCGTAACAGGTGCGAAAAGTGCACGGGATACCACTGATGGGCTTGGAAAATAGCGGCGACTTTCGTTCGATCTTGAGCCCGCTCGTCAACTTGCCTTTCTCCGGATCGAGTTGGAACTCAACCACAGACATAGACGGAATGGGCCGCACCAGTTGTGGGTAAACTATGCTGAGCAGTCCCTCTGTGATCTCGGGAAAGTCATCGTCGAGCTTGAGGTGGATGCGGGCTGCAAGAAAGGCAAATGCCTCGAGCAGACGCTCCACGTGAGGATCCTCGCATTTCGTCGGTTCGAGGACGAGACGCGAAGCCACCTTGGGATACTTCTCGGCAAAATGCGCGGCGGATTTCCGCAGGTAATCCAGCTCGCGTTCGTAATACAGGAGCAGTTCATCGCGCATCATCGCCTCCCGACAGGTGGCATGAACCGCTCTTGAGCTCGATCACCGTGTCAAATGAAATCGGCTCGGGCACCGGGTCCATGCGCAGCATCGCCTCGATGCGCATGCGCACATCCTTCTTGCTGGAATCCGGAGTTTCCACCAGGACCACGCGCACGTGGGCGAGCCGTGGTTCAAACATGTTGATCGTAGCCAGTAGCTGTCGGACGAGCCGATTTCTGTCCCCGGAGCTTCCAATGCTGACCGTGGAAAGATCGGGCAAGCCATAAACGTATGTCGATCGGTTGACTTCTTTCAGACCTTCGTCGGGAGGATCTGCAATTCGCCTCGTATTGAGTAGCCACTCCAGGTCGCGACGCACGGAGCTTTTGAGCAGGCGGACCGACTGGGCCCTGCTGAGAGGGTTCTCCAGCCGGTTGTCGGGCTCGACGTCAATCAGTCGATCCAGCAAGGAGATGGTGATTGTCGTTTCGCCTGCGCCGCGAGCCATCTGTTTACCCCACGTTGAGCGCCTTGACTGGGTCGAGGCGGCAAATCCGTTCAAAGAGTTTCTGTTTTTCTGAGGAACTGCCTTGAATCCTTTTGCTGAATCGCATCAGCTTCGTCAGGTCGGTGGCCATCTGCTCCGGATCTTCCCATGCGTCCAGCTTGTGGTTTTCGATCGTCGCGGCAACGTCTTCCAGGAGAGGCTGAGCTATCTCATCCTTCCCGGCCGCTATGGCCAGTTCGACCATCTGCATGGTGCGCCGGAACCTCCGGCGTCCGGAGCGCTCCTTCGCGAGTTCGCTTCGCAGAATCGAAAACGCCTCCTCGGCGCGTCCGGCTGCCAGCGCGTCCTTCGCACGTGCATTCGCATCGAGAGCGGCAGCGAGCCAGGTTGGGGTTCCGTTGCGGTGACTGTGCGTTTCCTCCGTGGCTTCGGCCTCTTCTTCGGTCTCAGCTCTCTGAGGCGGGTTTCCCAGCGATTGCAGCCATGCCCGCGTCTCCGGATTGGCGGCGGGAGTATCGTCGAGTAGCATGGCGTCGAGCAACTCCGGTACATCGTTCAACAGTGCCCGCAATTCAGAACGGATGGCTGTGGCAATGGCTTCATAGTCTGGCCCCAGGGCAGTGCACGCCGTTACGGAGAGTCGCTGCAGGTCGAGCCATGCGCGGCTTCCCGGAAGCGCCAATGCCTGCTCGCCGGCCTCCAGGAGCTCCGCCCATTTCCTGGTCAACGCGAGCCGCTTAATTTGTTGGCGGAGTTCGGTAGGCGGCGCCTCGAGCAGGGTGTTATCGCTCAAGTGGGAACTGCTGCGCAATTCTCCCCAGCGGAGCCCGCGCAGCAACAGGTAAGGTGCCGGGCTGAAGGGCTCGCGCTTCCGAAGGAACATCGCGGCGGCTACGATCGCTCCGATAGCTTGCCTGCGATCGGCCGGTTCGGCGGTAAGCGAAACCTGGCTACTTGCGATGGACGCGCCCTCGTTACTTGCCGCCGCCGCGACCGGCTCTTCGGCGCTTGACTCCTCGACCGGCGCTTCTTCCACCGGATCCGGTTCTTTCTCGCGTTTCTTCTCGAGAAGCGAGTGAACGACTTGACGTACATCGGTAAGTGCCGTCTTGATCTTGCTGAATCCTGGAGAATCGTCCTCGAACTTCTCGTCGCAAAATGCATCAAGATTGGCAATGATCTCGAGCGACGCGTCAAGCTCCTTTTCGGCCTGAACATAAAAGAGCTTGGGCGTTTCGCCAAATGCCTTGTCAAAAACCTCCGGAGCCAGTTTCCCGCTCTCGATCATGCTGGAACGGTTCTTTCGGTCTTTATCGGTCTTTACTTGATCTTCATAGCCGACCGTGCGCGATTCCTTGTATTGAATGAATGAGTATCCAGCACCAACAAGCGGCGCGGAACGAATCGGAAGGTCGAGCATCGATCCGATCCATGCCAGTGGCCGCGCGCGAAGTTCGCGATCCCCATCCTCCATCAGAGGGTAGACCGTATCCCAGAACTCGTTCAGAAGGCGATAAGTAAGATCGAGACCCTGCCGCAAACCCGCGAATCGCTCGGTCTGCAGTAGGGCTTCAGTCAGGTACGCTGCCAGTTGCAGGTCCTTGGATTTAGTGGCAAGAGTGTCCTGCGACAGCTTGAGAGCGACAGGCCAGTTGGCGGTCTTGCGTTCGCTTTGCCATGCACCCTGCTCAAGCTCATCGTCCTGACGCCGGGCTTCTTTTATTTTATCGAAGATGAGTAGCTTGGTGTCGTAACGCAGGTCGACGCCACTGGGATTTTCACCGGCAATAGGAGCAAGAATATCTTCGCGAATCGGCATGTCGACCGGTCCCTGACGTACGGATCATGTTCATTGCTGTTCAGGCGTACTCGCCGGGTGTGAAAACGTGAGTGAGCGCACTTCGAGGAAAGAAAACTCCTCTCCGTCAACAAGAAATATCTTCTGTCCCACTGGAGACTCTCCCCCCTCTTCGTTCTCCAGAAATTCGGTGACGCGGCCCAACCAAACCTGTTCGTCCGGCTGCTTCCAGGAGAACGGGTAGATAGCCGGGATAAGCACTTCGCCCAGGTCCATGCCCTTGAAAGATGGCGCCGTCTGAACCAGTGCTGGAGCCCATAGCGTATCGCGGAGGCGTTGCGGCGGCCCCATCTCCAAAGAAGCAACATGTTCGAACGGAAGCCAGACATACGATCCGGCCGCGAACACTTCCAGCCGCGCGCCAATATCCGAGTCCGCATCGCGGATCTCGGTAAAGGGCTTCCCGTTGAGTTCCCCCGGCGGTGACACCGGCGAATCTAAAGGAAAATTCTGCTTCTCGAAAAGTTCATGACGTGTTTTCTCAGCATGGAGCGCCGCATAATACACAATCGCCCCGGTCTCTTTATCCGGACTTCCGCTGGCAAGTACAGCCAACTGCTTCTCCGCGCGTGTGAACTCGCCGGCAAAGCATAAAAGTTCAAACAGGAAGGTGCGCTGGACCGTGTCCGACGGGTGCTCCCGCAAAAACGCGGTTAACACCTCGATAGCCTCACGCACCTTTCCTGCTTTGAACAGTTCCTTCGGGTTTATTGGCACCGTATGCCTGCTTGCTCGCCGTTTACCACGGCTTCAGCGCTAGTACGTCAAAGCCCTTGTCGATGAAGCCTTTTAGGGCTCCGCCCTCCTCTGGGTTGTAGCTCACCTTGATCTTGCTGTACGCGAAACTCACTGATTCGACCGGGTTCTCGCTCGAGCCGGAGTGCTGAATCGACGTAATCAGCGCGTTTTCGAGATGGATCTTGTAGTAGTCCTGCTGATCATCGCCCATCGGCTTGTCGTAGATGATGTCGACTTTCTTCAGATAATTGCCGGTCACGCAATCATCGAAGAGCAGCGGCGACGTCTTGTCTACCACTTTCATAATGGAAATGTCGTGCAGGTTGGCGCGGCCCGATCTCGCTTCGCCGCCCGATGAGCCCACACCGATCACTGCAGTTTGGCTGGCTCCGAAACTAAACGAGAGGATATCGATGGCGTCCTTTTTGCTGGTGCTTGGCCCGGGCCGTCCATCGATGATGAGGTATGCGTTGACTGCCATGTGCAATCTCCTTCGAGAATCAAGTCAAAGACGTGCTGGCGTGGACGGCAGAGAACTGCCGCCCGCTGAACAGAGAGGGCGCAGATTACTTTGCTGGTGCGGGCAGATCGGCTACCAGGCGCAGGGAAACCGTGAGCTCGTCGAGTTGGAAGTGGGGACGAAGGAAAGCGACGGCGCGATACACGCCGGGCTTGCCTGGCACCTCGCTCACGTCGATGCGAGCCTCGCGGAGCGGCCGCTCCGCTTTGGTCGCCGGCGACGCAGAATCGTCCGGGGTGACGTATCGTGTGATCCAGCGATTGAGGAAACGGTCGGCTTCTTCCCGAGACATGAAGCTGCCGATCTTATCCCGCATCATGGCCTTCAGATAATGGGCAAACCGGGAGACGGCCATGATGTAGGGAAGTTGGGTGGATAGCCGAGCATTGGCGTTCGCCGCGTCGGTATCGTAGGTCTTGGCCTTCTGGCAACTCTGTACGCTAAAGAAAGCCGCATAATCGGTCCCTTTGCAATGCACGAGGGGAACAAAACCGAGGTCTGCGAGTTCCTTTTCTCGCCGATCCGTGATTGGCACTTCTGTTGGGCACTTCAGGGCAAGATCGCCATCGTCCGTCGCGAAGGTGTGGGTCGGAAGCCCCTCAACCAGGCCGCCGCCCTCCACGCCGCGCATGGCCACGCACATTCCGTACATGGCGTAGGATTGGGTCATTTTCGATCCAAGTGAGTAAGCGGCGTTCATCCACAAGTACTTCGAGTGATCGGTGCCGTCTACGTGTTCCTCGTAACGGAATTCTTCGATAGGCTTGGTTTCGGCCCCGTAGGGAAGCCGTCCCAGCGTCCTCGGCAGCGTAAGAGCCACATATCGCGAATCCTCGCTCTGCCGGAAGCTCTTCCACTTGGCGTACTCGGTGCTGTCGAAGATCTTGGCTAGATCGCGCGGCGCGTCCAGCGAGGTGTAGCTTTCCAGGTTGAACAGATCCGGAGCGGCTGCGCTCACGAACGGCGCATGCGCCTGCGCCGCAATATGCGAAACGCCTTCCAGCAGAGCCATGTCCTCGGGGTGCTTGCCGAATTCATAGTCGCCGATCAACGCTCCGAAGGGTGCTCCACCGAAAACGCCATACTCTTCTTCGTAGATCTTTTTGAAGAGCGCGCTCTGATCGAATTCGGGAGCCTTCTCGATGTCCCGCAGAAGTTCCTTCTTCGACGCGTTCAGAACCCGGATTTTGAGTCCCACGCCAGTTTCGGTGTTGTCCATCATGTACTTGAGCCCCCGCCACGAGCCCTCAAGCTTCTGGAACGCCGGATGATGCATGATCTCGTTCAACTGGATGGAGAGCAGGTGATCGATTTGCGCAATGCGCGCGTTGATCATCATCTCCGCATCCTTGGCGATGGTCATGGATCCTTCAAGCACCTGTGCGACAAACTCCTTCACCAGGTCCTTGCCGCGCTCACGCGCGCTTACTTCCTGGCCAAACCGTCCCTGCTCGACGATCTGGTCGAGCAGGCTCGATTCCTGGGCCTCGACTGTGGCTGCTGAACTCGGCTGGTTTGCGGCTGCGTCAGGCATTGGGACCTCCCGTGCCAAGCTCGTTCTTCAGCTTGTCCAGTTTCTCCGTGTTGCCTACCGCTTCCAGCAGCAGCTCCTCGAGTTTGTCGTTGCCCTGGAGCGAGCCGCGCAAGTCGGAGAGCCGCGTGCGCAGGTCGAGCAATTCCTTCAGCGGCTTTACCTGCTTGGCCACGTTCGCAGGCTCAAAGTCGTCGAACTTCCGGAATTTCAGATCGACCTTCAGGTTCGGAGCGTCGGACTCGTCGCTCAACTTGTTCTCAACGGAGAAGGACAGATGCGGCTTCATTCCTTCCAGGACTGTGTCGAAGTTGTCCGGATTGACTTCAACGAACTTCCGCTCCTTCAACTTGGGCAGCGGTTGTTCCGGATTTCCCGTGAAGTCTCCGAGCACACCGACGACGAAGGGCAGTTCCTTAATTTCAATAGCTCCCCCCACTTCGACGTCGTAAGTGATCTGCACCCGGGGCGGGCGCACTCGGTCTAGCTTATGCTGCGCGCTTTGTTTAGCCATGTCTCATTTCCTCGAAGAAATACTTTTCGGGGCACCGGGGAATGGTCGTGAAATGAGCGCAGAAAACCTGAAGAACAGGCATGGGGATCTGGGCTCAACATCCTGCAAAAATTGTCCGAAATTGGAATCCCGGTGACTCGATACCGCGGGCCCGCGAATCTGATGCTGACACGCTTAGCCAATCCTAGCGCGTTTTGAACCCGCATATTCGGTGCGTTCTAGTTCATACCATAGGGCCTGAGCGTGGTCAAGATAAAATGCCGATCACCCAGTTGAATCAATTGATTTTGCGCCGTGATTGCCGGTCAATCCTTTTGACGGCTCCTGACGAATGGTAATGTGAAGTGGCTATGCTCACACAACTGCCAGTGGAAAGTTGCCGCAGGCTCCGGGCGTTCTTTGACGAATCCGGCTACACGGAATCGAACCTTCGCAAACATCTCGGCGCGGCTGAACTCCCCTCCCCGCAGTTACGCAATCGTGCCCGACTTGCAGACCGAACTTCTGCCGCCACGCCGCTGAATACGCTCTTGCGGTGGTTCTGGTTGGGGATTTCGCAGGAGCGGGAGGAGTGTGCGGCGCAGATACCCCCCGACGTCCTGGCTCTCCTGCTGGCGTCGGGACTGCTGACGGCAGATGGCGGGATGCTCGCACCCGGCGCCATGCTGCTCCACATCGAGGGCTTCCTGGTTGCATCCGATCATCCCGTGGCCATTGAGAAGAGACAAGCCGAAATGGTCCTTTGGCCCAACCCGACAAGCAAATTCCTGGCCCGGTTCGCGGTCTCGAAACCCTCGCGCGCAACCCTCGACCTCGGCACCGGCAGCGGCATTCTGAGCCTCGGCGCATCGCGGTACAGCGACTCCGTCGTTGCAACCGATCTGAATTGCCGGGCCGTGGAGTGCGCTCGATTCAATGCCCGGCTGAACGGAATTGAGAACGTTGAAGTTCTTGCAGGCGACTGCTTTGCCCCGGTTGCAGGACGCCGGTTCGACCTGATCCTCTCAAATCCTCCCTTCTTCATCACCCCCCAGACCGATTACCTCTTCTGCGACAACTCCATGGATCTCGACGGCCTCTGCCGGCGGCTCGTCAAAGAAGGGCCGGCTTACCTGAACGAGGGCGGCTACATGCAAATGCTCTGCGAGTGGGCCCAGATCAAAGGGCAACCGTGGGACCAACGGGTCGCCGAATGGCTTGAGGGAACCGGCTGCGACGCCTGGGTAATGAAGGGACTCACCCAGGATCCCGAGGAATATGCGCAGCATCGCATTCGCGAGACATCGCAGGACTCGTCGCAGGACGCCGACCGCTACGCCGAATACCTCGGCTATTACCGCAAGCGGGGCGTCGAGGCTATCCACGGCGGCTTGATTGTCATGCGCCGTCGCTCCGGGCAGAATTTCGTGCGAATCGAGCAGGTTCCACCCACCCCGACCGGAGACCTGGGAGAGATGGTTCTCGCCACCTTCGCGGCGCACGACCTTCTCCGGGAAAACGACACGGACGAGAAACTGCTGGCACTCTCCCCCAGGCTCGCGGACCATGTCCGGCTGGAGCAGATTTGTAAGGCCGCGGACGGCCAATGGCGCGTCGATTCTCTCAATTTGCGCCTCGCCAGCGGGTTCGCATTTCACGTCGCCGTGCAGCCGCTGGTAGCGGAATTCCTGGTGTCCTGCGACGGAACCCGCACCGCCGGAACCGCGATCCAGGATTTCGCCGTTAAAGCCAATGCTCCGCTCGAAAAGGTTCAGAGCGAATGCCTGTCCATGATTCGCAACCTCATCGAACGTGGCTTCATGTCAGGGGTATGATCCTATTGGAGCTTCCCGCAGCGCCGCCTCTGTTCGTCGCTCCAACGCTGTGAAAGACTTGGAACTGGAGCCCGCGCGGGTTCCGGTGAGTTGCCTACGGAGGAAGTGAATGGCGAAGTTAGTCGGGAATCTTCGCATCACCGCGGTACCCGCTTCGGAAGGAGTACGGGCCCATTTTGAAGTCATGTTTCTTCCCTACGCGGGCCGGTTCAATACCCGACCGGCCAAGGCCCACACCTACGACGAGCTTGTATCTCTCTTGTCGGATTTGAAGTTCAGTGAAGACGATTCCACCAGGTGGGCGGGGAAGGCACGGTCTCAGGGTCTGATACTGATCGACCGCTTCGAACGCGCCGACACCCTCCTTCGCGAGAAGGGGCTGCTGGTCTGAAACCATCCCGGGTCTTCAGCGGGATTTAATTAAAAAGATCACTACGACCAGCAATATCAGCAGCAAAAATGTATTGATCACCAGAAGGATCGGTACCATCGCCTCCAGTTTCGACTTCGGGGCAGCCACCGCCGGGAGTGCGAGGGCTGGGGGTTTTGGCGCTGCCGGAACAGGCGGAATCGGCGCTGGTGGCACGACCGGAGCCGGTGCCGGCGCAAACTTCGGGGCTGGCGGAAGTGGCGGCGGGGCGATCGCCGGCATAGCGGGGGGCACGTAGGGCGCCGGAGCGGGCGGCCCCGCCTGGGGGGCCGGAGCCGGCGGCTCAACCGTGGGAGTTGATGGTCCCATCCTCGAGATCATGCGTGTGAATTCGCCAGGTCCGGAGCTAACCGGCGGCGCTGCCGGAATTGCCGCGGGCGCTGGCTCCGCAGGCGGCGTTTGAGCCAGCCGTTGGATCAGCCGGGTAACGCCACCGGGGGAAACCTCCTGCGGTTCGGAAGAAACCGGCGCCGGCGTGCGGAAACTTGGTTCCGGCCGGTAGGGCACTGGCTCGGAGTCGCGCCCTGCTTCAGCCCCTTTGTCCGTTCCCAATGAAGCGAGCAGCATGGTTATGCTGGGCGAGGGAGGCTCCGAAGGCGGGGTGTTCTGGGGACTTCGGAATATGGGGTCGCTGTTCCACGTGGAATTTCGCGAGGCGCTTGCTGTGGGTGGTTCGGCAGGCGGTCGGCTCGGACTCGTCGTTGCCGCGTTAAAGATCTGGGTGAAACTTCCTTCGGCGGAGGCTGACCCGGAAACTCCCGGAGCGGAGAAACCCTTTGCCCGCGACTGGCTGGCCCCCGGCAAGGTGTATGCCCTTGTTTGTTCCTCGCTTGCCTTTGACGAAGCCGCGTTCGGCGGGGCCACCCCGGAAACAAAAATCCGGGTGAACTCGCCCGGACCACGGTCTTGCTCGGTGGGAGTCTGGCCGGAGGTTCCGCCCGCCGGAGTTCCGGTCCGCGGCCACGTTTCTGGCGCGGCAGAAGCCGGCGCCGCCGCCTGCCGGGATTCAGGCCCGGGAAACATTTGCGTGAACTCGCCTGCCGTTTGCGCTGGCGCGGCCGGCCGCTGAATCGCAGGCTGAGTCCGAGCCCCCGCTGAAGACTCTTTCAGCGGATCCTCCGGCGCCGGGTCGCGCTTTGGATTCTCCCCAAAGGCCCGAAGAAACATTCCGGTTGCGCCCAGAGACTCCGCCTGCTCCGAGTTGTCCGGACCGGAATCCGATTTGTTGGTGGTCATGAGAGGCGATTCCCCTTTGCCTGTACCCCGGCTCAATGCGAAGCTTACACGCACCATTATCGCGCGTAAAGGGCTTTGCCCTTCAACGCAGATGAGATGAGACTTCACTCCACCACCGTTCGAAATCGCGCCGCCGTTGGGCACCCGAAGATACCCGTCTCTTCCGGCCGCCCTGCCCCGGTACTTTCGGTTGGTTTCTTTGAGGAGAGGTATGCTCTAATGATTTGCGATCCAGACCTCTACTCAACGGCTGCACGCCGGAGCTGGGTCGCGCCAGTAGCGGAGTACCATCGTGCTTCGTCAACCCACCGGAGAGCAACCAATGCAGATGCCCGCTCGCACGCACAGTCTTGCTTCCTGTTATGAAAACGCGTTTACCATCATTCTCCGGCTAACCTCGTTGCAGCAGCAATCTGCGGCCAATTCACAGGATTTTCGCAACAGCATTCGCGCCGCGTTAAAAGCCGCAATGGAACAGGCCAAGGTCATGGGCTACCCAAGCGAAGTGAATCAGCTTGCGTTCTTCGCGATGGTCTCTTTCCTCGATGAGAGCGTCCTCAAAATGCAGAATCCCGCCTTTTCCGATTGGGCCAGGCGGCCGTTGCAGGAAGAGATGTTCGGGCACAATCGCGCCGGGGAGATCTTTTTCGACCACTTGCACACCGTGTTGGTGAGGCAGGATTCCCCTGAAACCGCGGATTGTCTCGAAGTGTATTGCCTTTGCATGTTGCTGGGATTCAGAGGAAAATACGCCATCAACTCGAGTA
This sequence comes from uncultured Acidobacteriota bacterium, assembly GCA_963744185.1. GTDB lineage: Bacteria > Acidobacteriota > Terriglobia > Terriglobales > Acidobacteriaceae > Telmatobacter. The sequence continues at coordinate 963,194 of CAVUSR010000012.1, forward strand.
TCGCCTCGCTGTCCGCGCAACCCATTGCATCCCGGACCAGCGGCGAAATCCAGGGCCTCGTCCGCCAGGCACGCGACAAAATCGACCGGATTCGCGGGCAGATGGCGTTTCTACCCAACATCCCCGTGCCCCAGGTCAAGCAAACCGCGGTCGTTGACAAATGGAGCCGTGGCCTCGGTATTGCCGCCACCGCGCTGTTCTTGCTTGCCATCCTGATGTACGGTGGTTTCTGGATTGCCCTGAATTCCGGGATGTCACAACTCGGCTAGTTATCGAGTTTGAGGGAGGATTCGCTTGCTCGCGTGGGTGCTTGCTGTCGTTGTTCTGCTGATTGCCGCTCTGCTGGCCTTCGGACTCGCCGCGTTGTTTCATCTCCTGGGCGCCTCCTACCTGATCTTCGTCATCGTTCTCCTGCTCATCGGCATAGCCACCGCCGCCGTCATACTCGTTCTGCACTATAGGGCGCGCAAGGAGAAGGCACTCCTGGGAGAAACCGGCGATTCGGCCGGTGCCGGCGATCTCGATCTTCTCCTCAACGATGCCAACCGGAAACTCCGCACCTCCCAGCAAGGCGCAAAGGAGCTCAATGCCCTGCCGCTGATTTACATCCTGGGCGAAGCAGGTGCGGCGAAAACCACGTCCGTGGTGCAGTCCGGGCTCGATCTCGAACTGCTTGCGGGAAGCGCTTCGCCAACCACAGAACAAACCCCCACCCAGGTTTTGAACCTGTGGTTTTCCCGGCACGCCGCCTTGTTGGAAATCGGCGCAGCGGTCCGCAACAGCAAGTCGCTCTTCGAACGCATGGTGCATCGCACGCGCGCCAAGGCCTATCGATCGGCATTTGGCAGGGGAGCCGCTCCCCGCGCCGTCATCGTTTGCCTCAGCATGGACCAGCTTCTGGTGGCCGACGCAGGCGCCTCCCTGATGGCGTCGGCCCGATCCACCAGCGCCCAATTGCGCGACATCAGCAGGCTCCTCGGCATGCCGGTCCCCGTTTACGTCATCGTGACCAAGCTCGACCGTGTGCCGCATTTCGATCAGTACGCTCGCAATCTCACTGACGAAGAGGTAGGCCGGGTTCTCGGCTCGCCGATCGCACGCAGCGACGCCTCCGTGGGAACCTACGCCGACCAGGCTTCGAAATCGCTGGCCGCCGTGATCGATGCCATTGTTTACCAGCTGGGAGAATTCCGCGTCGAGATGCTCGACCGGGAAAGCGATGCGCGCAACGGTGCAGGGCTCTACGAGTTTCCCCGCGAGTTCGGCAAGGTCCGCAAAGGGCTCAACCAGTACCTGGTCGAACTCTGCAAGCCAAGCCAACTGAGCGCCAACCCCTATTTGCGGGGCGTCTATTTCACGGGCATTCGCGCCAGGACCGTCGAACGCGCCGCCAACGTTCCGGTTGTCGAGGAAAGATCGCTGCCCCAGGATGCGGGCGCTACCCAGTTTCTCAATATCTCGGCCGGCCGTGCGGGGTACGGTGCCCGGACCGCACCGGCCCCGGCGATGATCACCACCAGGATCCCGCAGTGGACGTTTCTCCCCCGTCTGTTTCCTGAGGCGGTTCTCGGCGACAAAAGCGCCCTTGCGGCAACACGCCACAGCGCCCCGGCCCGGCTCTTCCGAAGAATTCTCTTCGGCACCCTTGCGTTCCTGTTCGCGCTCTGCTGCTTGATCCTCGTCGTCTCGTACTGGAACAACCGCGCCATCGAACGGCGCATTGAAAATGCCGCGCACGCAATCCCCAGCGTCAGCGCTACCTCCATTGCGCTCCCCAGCCCGAGCGAACTGACCGCCCTTGACGACCTGCGCCAGACCATCGCGCAACTCGACGACTTCCAGCACAACGGCGTGCCTTTTCGGTATGGATTCGGCTTGTACCAGGGGAAAAAACTCGCCGTCGAAGCGCGCCGCATCTACTTCGACCGCTTCCGCCCCATGCTGCTCAACCCCGCGCAGAGCAACATGGTCGCGTTCATGCGCACTCTTCAGGATGCTCCGCCCCCGAACGCCGCCAACGACTCCGATCTCTACAAGGCGGCCTACAACCCGCTGAAGACTTACCTCATTACGACTCAGTACCACGACAAGAGCCAGCCCGCATTCCAGACCCCTGTGCTGCTCCAATACTGGATCGGTAGCGGCGCGGTGAATGACGAACAGAAAAGGCTGGCAACGAAACAGTTCGACTTCTACGGGAACGAATTGTTGCCTCACCCCCCTTACGACATAGCTCCCGATACGGCGGTCGTGGGCCACACGCAGGGTTATCTCTCCCATTTTGTCGCCACGACACGCATTTATCAGGCCATGCTCGCGGATGCCGAGAAGGCAAGCCCTCCGATCGACTTCAAGAAGCAATACCCGGGTTCAGAGGCCTACGTGGTCGACAGCAAGATCGTCCACGGAGCGTTTACGCAAGAGGGCTTTGCGGCCATGCAAGACGCGCTGAAGCACCTCGACCGGTATGCGAACGGAGAAAAGTGGGTGCTTGGAGATGCCGCCGGAACTGCGCCGGGCGCGACCGTCGGAAATTCCGACTTCTCATCCCTCTACACCAATGATTTCCTCAAAGAGTGGATGACCTTCCTGAACAGCGCTCATGTAACCTGTGGCAGCCTGCAGGAAGCCCCGGGTCGGCTCAGCAATCTGGGCAGCGCTTCCTCCCCCCTGCTCGAGTTGTTCTATGTCATCTCCCACAACACCGCCGTTGCCAATCAACAAATCATGTCCACCTTCCAGCCGGCGCACAAATTCGTTGACCCCAATGCCAAGGGCAACCTGATCGGGGACGTCAACAAGCCGTACGTTGAGGCGCTCCTGCAATTGGGTGGCCAGGTGGAGATCGCCGCGAAGAATCCGAACATCGCCACCGATGCAACGGCCTTCGCCCCGATTTCCTCCGCAATCGTGGCTGCGACTGGCGTCGCCGACCAGGCTGGACTCACCTTCGATTCCGACCAGCAGACCCACACCACCAGGACGTTTCTTGCCCTCTTGAAGGCCCCGATTGAATGTGTGGCCAAATTCGAACCGAGCCCCGGCGCAGGAGCGAACGCTGGCGGTCAGAAGATCTGTGGAGCCACCACTCCGCTGCTGGGCAAATTCCCGTTCAACTCCAACCCCAATGCCCCACCGGCTGGCCTTCAAGAGGTCGATAACGTCTTCGCACCGGAAACCGGGGTGTTGGCAACCACGTATAACACCGTGTTGAATAAAGTCCTGGTGCCCGATGGCGCGCACTTCAGTCCTTCGCCTTCTGCGCCCGGCCGCGTGAATCCGCGATTCCTCGCCTATTTCAATCGCGCCGAACACGTCAGCTCTGTTCTTTATCCAGCTGGAGCCAAGAGCGCGTCGTTGACCTTCAGTCTCCGCTTCATTCCAGGGAACGGAGTTTCCAACGCGGCTCTCCTCATCGATGGACAACGGGTTCCGACCGGTACCACTCCGCAGCAATTCACATGGGTCGGATCGACCGCGCAAAAGGTCGCATTGGTTTATGACAACGTCGAGGCGTTTTCCGACACCGGCACCTGGTCGCTGTTTCAAATGGTTCGAACAGCCACCCAGATTACCCGGACTCCCGGGGGATTCAGGCTTGACTATCCCATCAACACCACGATCGCCGGTCACACCGTTGGGGGGTCCGGCGGAGGGTCGAAGACTGTGTCGTTTGAACTTTCCGGACCCGGCGCCGAATTCCTGGTCGGAGAGGGATTCACCGGCCTCTCCTGCGCGCAGCAACCCGTGATTCTCAAATAGCCCTTGAGTCAGCCCTCGATTCGGCCATCTCCGTCGACGCCGGCGCCACAACCGCACGCAGCAGGATGCAGGTGATGTTGTCGGCGCCCCCGCGCTCTTTCGCGTATTCGGTCAAGGAACTGCATATCCGTTGCAGGTCGGTTTCGTTGGCTGCGGCCCGCGCAATCTCTTCGCTGTGCGCGTAGCGCGTCAAACCGTCAGAAGCCAGCAGCAACATGTCATCCGGCAGAAGCGTCGATGCAAACAGGTCGGGCTCAACAATTTCGGATACGCCAATGGCCCGCGTAATCACCGATTGCAGGTTCGACGCCGCGGCCATCTCCGGCGTCATGTTCCCTTTGCGAACCTCTTCATCCAGAAAGGAGTGATCCTGCGTGATCTGCACGCATTCGCCGTTCCGCACCAGGTACGCGCGGCTGTCGCCTACATTGCCGATCACGATGCGGTTGCCGTCGAGGCACGCGCAAACCAGCGTGGTGCCCATGCTGTCCAGTTCCGGATTCTCAAAGCTCGCTTCGCGCACCACGCGATTGGCCTCGTAAATCGCAACCGCCAACCGGTTCTCGATCGGTACCGGCTCCCCGGCGCCTGCATCAACCGCCCCCGTCGAGCTGAACGACTCAATCAGGGCGCGCACCGCCATCGCGCTCGCCACTTCCCCGGCTGCGTTGCCGCCCATCCCGTCGCACACCACGTAAACGTGCTGCTCCGCATCGTACCCGAAGCTGTCTTCGTTATTGCTGCGCCTGCAGCCAATATCGGTGATGGCTGCGAATTCGAGAGAGATCGCCGATTCCTGGGTCATGTCGAGCCTGCCTCATGCAACCGAACGCGAGCCAATTAGGAGCGAGTGTAGCAAAGCCGTGCATTTGCTGTGTCGATCGAAAAACCCAGCCGGACTTACGGAACTTCGACTGTCTCTTCTCCGGCGTTTGTAAAGGTGATCACGCCGCCCCAGGCGCAAATTAATTGCGAGACGTTATCGAGCGTGGGAAAGTTTGCAAGCAAAACAGTCGGTGCCCCGGCGATCCAGGGAGCAGGGGTGTTGGGAATGCACGGCATGGGCGTCAGCACCCCCAGCGCCGCCGCGGTTGCCGCCGCTACCGTCGGGTTCGCCGGGGACTGGCACATTCCAAACGGCATGATGTTGGTCATCGGGATGTGATCCATGATGTTGGCATCCGGCACCTCGCCGGTAAGCACCTTGTTCGTCGGCAGCACCACCAGCGAACTCGGCGCCATACCCATCGTGCACTGCATCATGGCCCCCATGCAGACTTGAAGTGGCATCGTTCGTCCTCCTCCGGGAGAAGTCAGCGGTACGCGGCAATAGTGGGGAAGAAATCGACTCGAGTCAACTGGAACAGCTTCTGGAACTCCTCGACGCCCGGCACGTGACCACGAAATGAAATCTCGCGGTCATCACTCAGGAGTACACCATCTTACATCGCAAAGGGCGGCGGGAGAATACGCTCCGGCCGAATTCCTGCGCGCTCAGTCCTCTATGGCAGAATTGAGCTGACGGCTGATCCGTCGCAAATTCGCCGCCGGCATCGAGGGCGCAGTTTCCAGACTTCGCACCAAAATACCACGATTCTTTCGGCCGGAAAGGGCCGTCCCGCATGGCACCCGACAAATCCTTTGCGCAACTCGCGCCTTTCTTGATCGAACCTCGTTTTGTGGGCAGAGTGTGGGGCTACAACGACCTTCACCCCTGGTATGACCGGGTGGCCGGCCCGGAGCCGATCGGAGAAGTGTGGCTCACCGGCGACGAATGTCGCGTTGAATCCGGCCCTTATGCCGGCAAGACCCTGGGCGCCCTGTTTCAAGCGGAGCCGGCAGCGCTGCTCGGGCCATCCGCCCCCGATCCAGCGTCGCCACTCCTGGTAAAGGTCATCTTCGCCCGGGAAAAGCTGAGCGTGCAGGTACACCCCGACGACCGTCTCGCACAGAAATACGGCCAGCCGCGGGGAAAGACCGAGTGCTGGTACGCCTTGGCAGCCGAACCCGGAGCCCAGGTCGCGGCCGGTCTCAAACCCGGCGTCACCCTCGATCAGGTAAAGGCCGGCATCGCCAGCGGGTCGCTCGAGGACAGTCTCAACATTCTTCCCGTCGCGCAGGGCGACATGATTTTTGTGGATTCAGGCACGGTCCACGCTATTTGGCCGGGCTCGATCCTGCTCGAAACCCAGCAGAATTCCGATATTACCTATCGCATGTACGATTACGGCCGTCCCCGCGAGCTGCACATTGAAAAATCGCTCGAAGCAACGCGTTTCGTGACGCGCGCCGGGAAGGTTGCGCCCCGGTCGCTCGACGATCGCACCATCCTCATCGATGTCGAGTATTTCCGCGTGGAACGGATCCCGGTGAGCGGCAGCCGCCCCAGCTCTTCGCTCCCCGGCGATGGCGAAGCCGTACCCGGCCTGGCTTACCTCTTTGCCGCCAGTGGCTCTGGACGACTTGCCAGTGAAAGCTTCGAACCAGTGGTGATTCCCGCGCGCGGAATTGCATGCGTGCCGGCAGCCGCGCCGGCTTTCACGATAGAAGACCTGGGCGGTCTCGATCTCATTCGAATCTCGCCGCGCTCGCCAGCCAGTGCAGCGTAAATTCTGCCCCGGCGTCTACCCGGGAATGGGCGTCGGCAGCTCCTGCGCGATTCGAGCGGTAGGCCGGGAATTATATCCCCGGTGTAACGCAAGCAGAATCATCGCGGGCTGGTAGGGATGGGTTTCAACCCATCCATTTATCCCCTGAGGTATGCTTTTCGGGCATTTCGCACGAACTCAGGCGTTTTCCCGCGTTTGCCACTTTAAAAGATGCCCGTGAGGCGCGGACGCATGATCGCGTCGGGATCCGGTTCCCCGGCTTGATGCGGAAGGCAATGCTGCGAGGCATGCACCGCCGTTGCGTACGAGCGCGTTACGTGCAGCCGGTCCATCTCGACGTAGCGCGTGCGCACGCCATCCACAACCGGCGCCAGGTTCGACGGCAAGTGATGGCGATCGACGTAGATCACCAGGGCGGCTTCGCGCGGGTTGTCGAGGCTCTGGCCAACCCCGACGCCGAAAAATGCCGGATTCCGCCGCATCAACGAACGCGCGTTTTGCTGTTTCACGTCGATCGCCTGTTTCAACTCTGCGGCGACAGGCGAGGGCATGCCCGCGGGTGCGTTGGCGAGCGGCGCGGTCCCAAACGCGACCTGTTCCGCGGTGGCTGCGATCGCCATCGTCCGGACCCCGTCGATCGTCGCCGGCACATCGGGATTCATATGAGCATTCACGTAGACAATCACAGCGGCTTCGCCCATGTGATCGGCGCTCTTCCCCATCGCCACGCCCAGTATTCCGGCCGAGGGATCCACGAGCGTTCGCGCCGTAAAGAGCGCCTGCTGGCCTCGCGCAATCTCTGCACTGGTCAACGAGGCAGCCTGCGCCGCGCCCATGGTGCTGTCTCCGTAATTCAGGCAGCTTACGCCGTGATCAGCGCCACCCACAAAGGTATAGCCGGCGCCGTTCCCGGTCTGCGCCGACAGTTCATTCAGCACGTCGTCCGCCGGGTTGGCGATGCCGTGAACCACGCCCGCGGCATCCGTCCCGCCCGCGAAAAACAACCCCACAGGCTCGGCATTCGCCGTGTCCACCAGCAAGGCCCCCGAGTCGCCGGCGTCGCTGAACCGGTCCCCGGTGACGGCCACCTGGTTCGTGTAGACCTTGGTTACGTAAGGCTTGGTTTCCGCGCAATCGCGAAAGTAGTCCACTGAAACGTCAAGATCGATCGCCGAGATCGCTCCGCAGGTCAGACCCGTGGTTCGCCCGCTCTTGGCAACCGTCATTTGCAAAGCAGCCTTCTCGCCTCTGCCCCCCGTCGAAGAGATTCCCGGAGGAGCGGCGGCCAGGCTTCCATCCCCCTGCCGCGCCCCAAGTTCCAGAATGTTGCCCGTCGCATCAAGTGTCCGTGACGCCACCTGGGCAATGGCCGCATCGGCGTTTGTCTGGCTCGATTTGAGCGGAAGCCACGCGGTCAGGGCAGCCACCGGGACAGTCCCCGGCCCGTCGCCGCCGGGGGTGCAGTTGTTGTCGATCAGCCCGGGCTGCACGATTACGTCGCCCACCGCCCCATGATCGCTGCGCGCCAGCACGTGGTTGTTGCTCAGCAGGTACTGGCGCCCGGCGTTGTCCTGGATGAGAGCACCGAGGGTGCCGCTGCAGCAGTCGGCGATCGTGTTTCCGCGGGCGTCGAAATCATGGTTGTTTCCACCCGAGCTGCCCAGCGGCATCATGGTCGGCAGCGGGGCCTGGTGGCCAATGGGGTTGCTGTTGACTCCCGCGGTGTTCAGCAAGACTTCTGCTTCCGTCTTCGACCTGCCCACCGCAGCCACGACATAAGTGGCGGCCGTCGCCGGCACGGTGGCCGGAGCGGTGTAGGTGACCGAGCAGGTCGTGAACGCCTGCTCTGAATGCTGGCACGACGTAGCACTCAGGGTTCCCGAGCCTCCGCTCGAACCGCCGGCCGAGCCTGCCAGCGCGAACCGGATGTCCGCGTGTCCTCCGGCCTGGGCCAGCCTGCCGGTCAGGGTCACTGTGCTCAGGGGACCCAGCGCGATATTCTCCGGCGTCAGCGGCTGCAGGAAGCCAGGTGTCACCATGACGATTGCTTTCGCCGTCAGGGCGGGATTGGCAGCCGCCGTGGCCGTCACCTGCACCAGCGCCTGGTCCGTTGTCAGATACGAAGGCGGCGTATAGTGGCCGGCTGCATCCATCGTCCCCGGACCGGCTGCCGGGTCTCCTCCTGCGACCGACCACGTCACCGCCAGCGGGCTTCCTTGCAGTGGGCGCGCGGAGAACTGCAAAACCGTATTTCCCCGGGTGTCGGTGGAGTTGCAGCCAGTGCAATTGGTGTCGATGGTTGAAGCACCCGGGGTGACCACAAGTGCACTGGATGGAACGTTTACAGCTCCATTGACCGCTCCGCAGCCGGCCAGCAGGAAGGGCAAAATCACGGCCATCGCCAGACCAGCGACACTGCCGCACGGCAAAGTTCGCCTTGAACTCAGCCGCACGATTCCTGCCGGATTTCTGCGGGACTTCAGCATGAGGAGATGGACTAGTCTAACCGGTTTTGAGAGCGACGGTAAGAGCTCTTCAATAGCTTAGACGGGGGTTCCGGGTTTGTCAGCCCAACGATGTGAAATCGCGCGGACACCCCATCAACTACCCCCTCCCCCCCCCATGTTTCTTCGCCTCTTGTTCGCCAGCTCTCTCTTTCGGGACAAGGCAGGTCTGGGGGCGGTACACGGAGAGGCTAGTCGACTGTCGATTGAAACCTTTGTGTCGAGAGACGCTCTCGTGGGTGTCAACCGTCACAATCCAGGCCTATTCACCCGGCTCGCTGCCCGGTGCTTGACAACCAAATTGGGCGCGGCAATGCTGGACGCTCAGTCTCAAACACGGCAAGCTAGCCCTATGGATCCCGATCTTCAGCTTTTTCTCGAAAGACTCGAGCAGGAAGGCCTCGCTCACGATGCCGCGCAAACCGAACATCGGCACAAGAGGCTTAACCTTGAGGGCTCGACTGCCCAACTCCTGCAATTGCTTCTCTTCGCCGGCGGCAGAAGGCGCGTTCTGGAGATTGGCACTTCCAACGGTTACAGCACGTTATGGATCGCGCAGGCCCTCCGCCGCATTCCGGGCGCCGAACCGTTGATTACAGTGGAGCGGGACCCCGACAGAGCGGCTCACGCCCGGGAGAACCTGTCCCGCGCCGGCCTGGAAACGTGGGCCAGCGTGCGAGTGGGGGAGGCAACCGAGATTGTGGCGGAACTCAAAGGTCCGTTCGATGCGGTGTTTTTCGATGCGGACCGCGTGACCGCGCCCGAACAACTCGCGCTCCTGCAGCCGAAACTCGCCAGCGACGTGTTGTTGCTTGCCGACAACGCGCTTTCCCATCCAGAAGAGATCGCGGGCTACCTGGAGGCCGTCAGGCGGCTTCCAGGCTTCGTGGAAATGATTGTCCCGGTGGGGAAGGGACTCCACGTCGCACACCGGCTTCAATCGGAATAGGGGGTACCAGGGCATGTCAGCCCCGGTATCCACGGTGACTCGGCCTTCATTGCTGCCGCTGAAAGTGCAGCTTATGGTGTATTTTCCGCGGGCTGCTCAGGCGTAACTCCGTTCCTTCTTGACGGCGACGGCATTGGCGACCTCCGCCAGGCGCTGGTACGACTCCAGCCGGTCTTCGTGCCGGTAAGTATCAGCCACCGCGATCACTTCGCTGGCGCCGGTTTCGCGGACGATCTTTTCCAACCCCGCCTGTACAGTCGCGTCGGACCCAACGATAGCCGCCCCCAGCTTCGACATCACCGCGGAACGTTCCCAATCGGTCCAGAGGCCGTCCATGGAGTCAACCGGCGGCAACAGTTCGACCGGCTGGTTGCGGATGAGGCGAAGGAAACGCTGCAGCGGCGTGGTGAATAACCGCTGTGCGGCTGCGTCCGTCTCCGCGGCGATGACCTGCACACCCACCATGAAGTATGGCTTCGAGAGCGTTGCGCTGGGCCGGAACTGGTCGTGGTAAAGGTCCGCAGCTGCGTACAGGAAATCCGGCGCAAAGTGTGCGGCAAAAGCGAATGGCAGCCCGAGGCGCGCGGCAAGCTGGGCGCTGTATCCGCTGGAGCCCAGCAGGGTGATCGGAACATGGCTGTTCTGGCCCGGGATGGCCTTGACCGTGGGTCCCGGACGTTCAACTCCAAGATACGAGCGCAATTCCTCCAGCAATTCAGGAAAATCGTCGCCATTCTGGCGCAAGTCGCGGCGAAGAGCGCGCATGGTCGCGTAGTCGCCACCGGGAGCCCGGCCCAACCCAAGGTCAATACGGCCGGGATAGAGTGCCTCCAGCGTGCCAAACTGCTCCGCGACCACCAGGGGCGCGTGGTTTGGCAGCATGACTCCCCCGCTGCCAACCCGGATCGTCCTGGTGGCGTTGGCCACGTGGCCAATCAGAACGGCGGTGGCGGAACAGGCGAGGCCCTCGATCGAATGGTGCTCCGCCAGCCAGAAGCGCTTGTATCCCCATTGCTCGGCGTGTCTGGCGAGGTCAACCGACCGCGCGATCGCTGGACCTGGTCCCTCGCCGGGCTTCATGCCGACCAGGTCCAAAATCGACATTGCAAGAACGTCTGTCATAAATTGTTAGATTCATTTTGTGCCAAATCGATGCCGTGCATCGAAGCCACGGGAGTTGTATCCTCGGATTCGACAGTAGTTGCAGGAGTGGAATGATGGCGCGACTCACGGCGGTTCCGGGCGACATCACGCGGCTTTCCGTCGACGCAATTGTGAATGCGGCCAACACCTCGCTGCTGGGGGGCGGTGGCGTCGACGGCGCCATTCACCGTGTGGCGGGCCCCGCACTGCTCGAGGCGTGCCGCAAACTCGGCGGCTGCGCTACGGGAGACGCAAAGGCCACCCCTGCTTTCGGCTTGTCTGCCAAATGGGTGTTTCATACGGTTGGACCGGTGTGGGGGGGAGGCAATCGCAACGAGGACGAACTGCTCGCCTCCTGTTATCGCCGATGTCTCGAACTCGCTCGCGAACACGGGGTGCGCTCCATTGCCTTCCCGGCAATCAGCACCGGTGTCTACCGTTTTCCACTGGAACGGGCGGCTCAAATCGCCATCCAAACCGCAGGAACACACGTGGAAGACAGCGGGGTTGAGATCGTTCAGTTCGTTTGCTTCAACAGCGACATGCTTTTGATCTACGAGCGACTCCTCTCTGGTTTCAAAAAGTGACAGACATTCCCGAACCCTCTGGAGATTGCATGGAGTATCTGAACCTTGGCAAGACTGGTTTGAAGGTCTCGCGCATTTGTCTCGGATGCATGACCTACGGCTCTCCCGCTACCGGCGAGTTAAAGGGCGGGCGGCACGCGTGGGCGCTGAACGAAGAACAGAGCCAGCCCTTCTTGAAGCAGGCTCTCGATCTGGGGATCAACTTCTGGGACACGGCGAATGTGTATTCCAGTGGGGACAGCGAGCGCGTCGTGGGGAATTTCCTGAAGGCGAATACGCGCCGGGAAGCCATGGTGATTGCCACCAAGCTACAGGGAGTCATGCGCGAGGAGCCGAACGGGCGCGGGCTGTCGCGCAAGGCCATCCTCTTCGAACTCGACGAGAGCCTGAAGCGGCTGCAAACCGACTACGTCGACCTCTACCAGATCCACCGCTGGGACTATGAGACGCCCATTGAAGAGACGCTCGAGGCGCTCCATGACGTGGTGAAGGCGGGCAAGGTGCGGTATATCGGTGCTTCCTCGATGTATGCGTGGCAGTTCGCCAAGTCGCTCTACCTCGCCGATCTTCACGGGTGGACGCGCTTTGTGTCGATGCAGAACCATTACAACCTTCTCTATCGCGAAGAAGAGCGTGAGATGGTCGGGCTTTGCCTGGCCGAGGGCATTGGCATGTTGCCATGGAGTCCGCTGGCGCGCGGGCGATTGGCGCGGCCGTGGCAGTCCGAGAACACCAGGCGCTTCGAGACCGACCAGTTCGGCAAGTCGATGTACTCGAAAACGGAGGAGGACGATCGCAAGGTGGTCGAGCGGGTGAGCGAGATCGCTAAAAGGCGCGACGTGTCACAGGCGCAAGTGTCGCTGGCGTGGCTGCTCTCGAAACCCGCGGTGACGGCACCCATTGTCGGTGCAACCAAACCGCATCACCTGGAGGACGCCGTCGCTGCTCTTTCCCTTCGCCTTACCGATGAAGAGATCAAAGAGCTGGAGGGACCCTATACACCGCACCCGGTGCTTGGTTTCAACTAACATCTGTCCCTGCTTATGTTCCTTACCGGACATAAGTTGATTTGAGCCTGTAGATATGACTGCTGAAAGTTAGAACAACCTTCGCAGCATGCGAACCCATCTCACCCAGCGGGACTGAACTAGACACGCTTGTTCCGAGATAGAAGGAGAGAAACAACATGCACATGGAAGGTTTTCGCCGCGCAAGCTTAATCGCCTCCAGCGCTGTTCTGGCCGGGGCACTCGCCATCGCCGGCTGCCATCAGGACAGTGCGCATCCCGACGAGAAGGATGCCGTCACTAATTCGCTCAATTCCAACCAGCTAAGTAACGTAAGCGTTTCGCAGGACCGCGACAAGGGCGTGATGACGCTCACCGGCAACGTTGACTCCGACGACAAGAAGAGCCAGGCTGCGACGCTTGCCAAACAGGCGGCGCCCGATTATACGGTCGCCAACGAAATCGGTGTTCGTCCTCCTGAGACTGCCAACGCCGGAGCGGTCGCTTCCGACCTGGATAAAGGCATCGAGAATAACTTCAAGGCAGAAATCAAGGCGCACAAGGCGCTTGACGATCAGAGTATTCACGCCAGCGCGAAGAACGGAACGCTGGAGCTGAAGGGCTCGGTCAAGACGGAAGCGCAGAAGAGGGAAGCCGAAGCGCTGGCCAAGAAGACCCCGAATGTACAGCAGGTCGTAAACGAGCTGGAAGTGAATCCCAAGAAACACTCCACCACCGCCACCGGAAACGGACAATAAAAGTATCGACTGCGAAAGATATCAATTGCGGCTATCAATATCTAAAACATATTGATCTTCGGGCAATTTAGTTCCTGAAAGATATTGATCGCCGCAATCGATATCTCCAGCATATTGATGGTAGAGACGGATTTGATTTCCGCTCCCGGCCCCGCTCGGGCGGCTGGGAGCAGAAATCATCCGATCGTCATGACCAGCTTCCCGAAGTGGCTGCCCTCTTCCAGCCGGGCCAGAACCTGCCGCGCATGACTCCACGGAAAGTCTTCGCCCACGGGCCTGAGTTGGGTGAGGATGATGGCCTTGTTCATCTCCAGAAAGTCCTGTCTCGAGCCCACGTAGATGCCGCGAATCCGCGCCTGCTTGTGAAGGATCGCCGCCATGGGCAACTGTTCGCCGGACGCTGCCCCGGTAAGAACCCCGACCTGCGCGATGGTGCCGCCCATGCGTAGCGAGCGCAGGGAGCGGGGCAGTGTCCCTACGCCTCCCACTTCCACGATCAGGTCGACGCCTTCACCCGTCTGGTCCATGACCCAGCGGTCCCATTCCGGCACTTCGTTGTAATTCAAGCCGGCATCGAGTCCCAGTTCATAGGCGCGATGCAGCTTCTCGTGGCTGCCGGAGATTCCGAGGACTTTTGCGCCCCGCAAGCGCGCAAACTGCAGCGCAAAGATGGAGACGCCCCCTGTTCCCTGAATCAGGACGGTTCCCCCCGGCTTCAAATCGGCAGCGGCCAGCGCGTTCCACGCGGTGACGGCGGCGCAGGGGAGGGTTGCCGCTTCCTGGTAGCTCATGTGATCGGGAATGGCCACCAGGCCGGTTTCGTTCAGGACGACGAACTCGGCCAGCATGCCGTCGATGTCGCCACCGAGGGCGCCACGGACTTTTTCGGAGGTTGGAGGCCCGTCGAGCCAGTTCTGCATGAAGATGCCGGCCACGCGGTCGCCCCGGCGCCACAGATTGACTCCCGGTCCGAGAGCCACCACCTCGCCGGCGCCATCGGAGCACGGAATCCGGGGAAGGCGCAATTTGGGGTTATAGGCGCCCTTTACCATCATCAGATCGCGAAAATTGAAGGAAATTGCGTGGACGCGGACCACGACCTGGCCGGGGCCCGGTTCCGGGTCAGGGCGTTCCGTAAACTCCAAAGAATCAATACCGAATGATGAAATCTGCCAAACGTGCATGCATTCTCCTTGGGCCTCGACTACTTTACGACACCGGGTTGTTGAGAGTCCAAACCCGCTTTCCGGGATGCATGGAAGCAAAACCCTCGTAGAATGAAGATATGGCCCGTGGTTGGGAAAGTAAATCCGTGGAGGAACAGATGGCGACCGCTCAACAGACTGCTACGCCGTACCCAGGGAACGGCTTCGATCCGAAGGGTTCCAAACGTGCGGCGGAGCAGGCAAGGGTTCAACGCGAACGGCAAAAGCAGGCTCTTCAATTACAGAAGGAGAATATTCTCTCGCAGCGAACTTCGAACCCTGCGCGACGCGCGGCGTTGGAGTCCGCGCTGACGCAGATTGAAGCGCAGCTTACAGAACTTGGTTGATTGAACCCGCCCCGGCGGGATTTTTTATGCCCGTTTTACCTCGGAAGACGGCCTCAGGGCCGATCCGGGGCTGGATTTGTATTTGTCTAGCTCTCCCGGTGAAAGAGCAGGGAATTGGCCTGCTGAACGGGAGTGAGCACCACGCGCGCGATGTTCACGTGCGCCGGCCGGCCGGCCGCCCACACGATCACTTCGGCGATGTCTTCCGGGGTGAGGGGTTTTACGCCCTTGTAGACTTTGGCCGCTCGATCCTGGTCTCCGTGGAAGCGCACCAGGCTGAAATCGGTTTCGACCATCCCGGGATCGACGCTGGTGACGCGGATCGGGCGTGCCCAGCACGTCCTGGCGCAGGCCGTCGTTGATGGCGCGCTCGGCGGCCTTGCTGGCACAGTAGACGGCGCCATTGGGGTAAGTGAGCTCGCCGGCCGTCGACCCCATATTGATCACATGCCCACGGCCGCGGACGACCATTCCGGGAACGACCGCGCGCGTCACGTAGAGCAAGCCCTTGACGTTGGTGTCGATCATCTCTTCCCAGTCCTGGATGTGGCCGAGGTAGAGCTTGTCGAGGCCGCGGCTGAGGCCCGCATTGTTGACGAGGATGTCGATTTCGGCCCACTCCGCCGGCAGGCTGTCAATCGCGTTCTGCACGGCGCGGTGATCGCGGACGTCGAGATCGATGGAGTGGACGGCGGGCGCTCCCCGTTCCAGGGCCGCGGACGCCACTTCGGCGAGTTTCCCGGCCCGGCGCGCTGCCAGCAGGAGGCGCGCTCCTTCGGCGGCAAAGGCAAGAGCAGTAGCCGCGCCAATGCCGGCGCTGGCTCCGGTGATAAAGACGACCTTCCCGTTAAGACTCATGGCATTATCCTAATCAACGCCGCGGGGGCGGTTGAGTGACGGCAATTACGTCCGTTGCATTCTGGGCGATCATTTTTTAGGGCTTGCTGCGCCGCTGTGCCATTTGGTACTGCCCGGCCGCCCAATCCTCGTTCCCCAGGCCTTGCCGCGTGGCGGCCTCGAATACTGCGGCCAGGTCCTCGGCAAGGCTCAACCGCGTCCCCCCGGCCGCTGCCGCCTCGCGAAACAGGCGCAGATCCTTGGCGCCCAGCGCGATGGTTGCCCCGGGCGTTGAGGGCGGGTGCAACATCACCTTGGCGTAGGCGGCGTAAAAGGGGGACTGGAAGAGCGCGCTGTTGACGGCTTCGAAGAAGACCTCGAGGTCGAGATTCTGCGACTGCGCGTAGACAAATGCCTCGCCCAGCGAGTGGATCATGGCGCTGATGAGGAAGTTGCCACCGAGCTTGAGCGCATGGGCCTGTTTCGGCTCCGGTCCAACGATGGAGATACCGCGTGACAGCGGCTGCATCACCAGGCGCGCGCGGTCGACTGCGTCGCTGTTGCCGGCCATTACGACCCAGAGCCTGCCTTCTTCGGCGATGTTGGGGCGGCCAAAGACGGGTGCGGCGACGAAAGGGATGCCGCGCTTCGCGTGCTCGCGGGTGAGGCGCTCCGAGAGGGCCACGCTGATGGTGCTCGAGGAAATGTGCAGGGTGGCCGGCGTCAGCGCGTCCATCAACCCGTTGGGGCCAAAGAGCACCTCTTCGTTCGCATGGTCGTCGAAGAGCATGGTGATCACGGCGTCGGCCCCGAGTTCCGCCTCCGCCGGGGTGGCCGCGGCGATTGCGCCTTCGCGCAGCAGCGGCTCCGTGCGTCCCTCGGTCCGGTTCCACACGGATAATTCGTGTCCGGCCGCGATCAGACGATGTGCCATGGGCGCGCCCATATTTCCCAAGCCAAGAAAGCCGATCTTCATTCGCAATTTCTCCCGTGGCAGCGTTTGAGTTCGATCGAAGAAGCCGATGCTACCCTCGTCCCGCTAAACTGTTTCTTCGATGATACGAACGGTCGAGGCGACGCGCTATGTTCTCCCCCTGCGGGAAGGCGGCTCTCTGCCTGCGATTGTGGAGGCGGATGATCTCGGCTTGTATGTCGTCAAGTTTCGCGGAGCGGGGCAGGGCATCCTGGCGCTTGTTGCGGAGCTGATTGCCGGCGAGATCGGGCGCGCTCTTGGTCTGCGCGTTCCGGAGATTGTTTTTGTGGAGATCGATGCGGCGCTGGGACGCAACGAACCTGAGGCCGAAATCCGCCGCCTGCTGCGCGCGAGCACGGGATTGAACCTGGCGCTCGATTATCTGCCCGGATCCATCACGTTCGACCTCGCGGCGCGCGATACCGCCTCTGCCGAAGAGGCCTCGATGCTGGTGTGGTTCGACGCGTTCACCCAGAACGTGGACCGCACGCCCCGCAACGCCAACCTGCTGGTGTGGCACCGCAAGCTCTATCCCATCGACCACGGCGCAGCCCTGTTTTTTCATCACGACTGGGAGAATATGGGGAAGAAGATTGAGTCGCCGTTCGTGCAGGTCGCCCAACACGTTTTACTGCCATGGGCCGCGGGGATCGAAGACGCCGGAAAGATGGCTCGGGAGAAACTAACGCCGCATGTGATCGAAGCGATTGTGGAGCAGGTTCCTGACGACTGGCTGGAAGCTATTCCCGGCGACGTGAGCCCAACCGAACGGCGCGCGGTCTACGTTGATTTCTTCATGCGAAGGCTGGCCGTGGCGCCTATCTTTGAACAGGAGGCGACCGATGCCCGCAGCCGCCTCGTTTGACTACGCTTTGCTGCGCGTGGTGCCGCGTGTGGAGCGCCAGGAGTTCATCAACGCCGGCGTCGTGGTCTATTGCCCGGAGCGTCATTTCCTGGGGGCGCGGATTCATTTCGATCAGGAACGCCTCAATGCTTTGTGGCCTGATGTGGACGCGGCTCTCATTCTGCCCCATCTCGAAGCCATCGAACGGATTTGCGCGGGGGACCCGGAGGCCGGCGCCATCGCAAAGCTGTCGCAAAGGGAGCGGTTTCACTGGCTGACGTCGCCGCGCAGCACCATTGTGCAGCCGTCGCCGGTGCACACCGGCGTGTGCCATGGAACCGACGATCTGCTGGATAGGCTGGAGAAGCAATACCTTCTGTCGTGACCGGATTCGGCCCCGCGCAACAGCGAGTTTCCCGCGCTACTGCGGCGCCACCAACTGATGGGCAATGGCGAACAATGCCAATTCAAGCCGGGTGGAAACGCCGGTCTTATCGAAGATATTGGACAGGTGGCGCTTGACGGTCTCTTCGCTCAGCCCAAATTGCTTGGCGATATCGCGGTTGCTGCATCCTTCGACGATTGAGCCCACCACTTCAAGTTCGCGAGGCGTGAGGCCGAACGTCTTGCGCTGCGGAACGGCGGCTTGCTGCATCAGGTCGTGCAGCGCAGAGACCAGGTTCACGACGCGCTTTCCGCCAATCCAATAGTCGCCGGCGGTCACTGTCTTGATGGCGGTTTGCAGGTGCCCCGCCAGGGCATCCTTCAGCACGATACCCCGGGCGCCAATGTGGAGCGCCTCAATGATCTGCTGGGTGGTGATGGTGGAGGTCAGCAGCAGGATCTTGACGGTGGGCGAGCCATTCATGATCGCCCGCATCGCCTCGAGTCCGGGCAAGCGGGGCATCTGCAGGTCCAGCAGCAGAATGTCCGGTTGCGTCTCCAGCGTCAGGGTAATGGCCTCGTCTCCGTCAGAGGCCTCGCCAACTACTTCAAAGCCCTCGGTGTCCGTAAGCATGTTGCGGACGCCAATGCGGACGACAGGATGGTCATCTGCCAGTACGATGCGTATGTCACGTTCCACGGGATGAATGATCCTCCAGGGCCGGCAATTTGTGATGGCGCTTCTCGCGGCGCATTATTCGATATCTATCAGCAACGGCTACTCAGGGGGAGAGAGCTCCGCATCAAGCATACGCTTCAGGTTTACAGCAGCCGCCTGCAAATGCGGAAGCACGGACCGGCTGTACTCTAAATCGTCACCCCTGGTCTCGAGCAATTCTCCCACACGGGCCGCCTGCATGGCGCCGGCCATGCTGCACCCACCCTTGATGGCGTGGCCGATGCGACGGACTTCGCCGGAATCGCCGCGCGCAATGGCGGCTTCGAGGAGCGCGTGACGCGATTTCAGATCGGTAGCCACAGCCGCGAAGATCTCCCGGACTCCTGATTCCGGCATGAGACCGCGCAATTGGGTCAAGGTGGTGAGATTGATAATTGGAACGTCGGGAAGCGGCACTGGCTCAGGCTGGGGAGCCTGGTGCTGCAGGGCGAGCTGAAGTTCCTCGGGACCGAAGGGCTTCATCAGGAATCCGTCGACGCCGTTGAGCACGTCGGCAGGCGGCTCGCTGGCACTCATGACGAACAGGATGGCCTTGCTGCGGATGCGCAATTGCTCAATCAGCTCGACGCCGCTCAATCCCGGCATCTGGGCGTCCATCAGGATTACTTCAGGAGCGCAGGTGCCGCCATCTAACAGCGTCAGCGATTCGGCCCCGTTCTTTGCGGTATGGACAGGAAAGCCCCCGAGCGTGAGCATGGTGGCCATCACCTCGCGGCTCACCAGATCGTCGTCGATCACCAGAAGGGTGGGGAGCTTTTGGTCTGAGGTAAGGCCGATCATTGCATTAGTGTGCCACCTGGGACTCGGGGGAGACAAAGGTCGCGGCCGAATGCGGGAGGAGCCAGTCTAGTTCCCGACGACCAGCACTTGAAAGGTGCCGTCCACGGCATCCACCTTCAGGGTGCCAATGCCATTCGCCGGGGGATGATCGAGCTTGGCGCCGTAGAGCGTGGTTACCAGGTAGAGTTGGCCCGTCGAGGGATCGACGGCCATCGTACGCGCATGCTCCATGGTGGGCAGGTTCTGGATGACGGCATAACTGTCCGTCTCGTGCTGGCGGATTACGGTTACGCTGCCGTACCCGCCGCCGTTGGCCGTGAAGATGAGCCTGCGGCTTGGGTCATACGCCACTGCATCCGCGCCCGGTCCGATGGTGAGAGTCGCGGCCACGGCGCCGGTTTCGGAGTTCAGGACTTCCAGGGCCTGGTTGCCGCAGGCAACGAAGAGACGAAGCGAGTGGCCATCGATTGCCATCCCCTGAGGATTGGCGCAGGTGCTGTCGAGCCGCAGAAACTTGAGATGCGGGTTGAAGCCGTTGGCGTCGGACTGCCATTGCACCGGGAGGTTCTGCGCCGCATCGTCACGGCGTGGCGCACTGAGTTCGCGACGCGCGTCCGCAGCGATTGCTGCCGCATCGAAGCGTGCGATCCGGGGAGGCCAGACTACGCGCGCGGGGTAAGGAGGAGCGCTATTCTGCTCCGATTCGCCCACGGTCACGAAGACCTGTCCGTTGTCGTCGGATTGAGCCACGCGGAAATCGCCGGGAACCGCGATATCGGCCAGGGGGCGCCGTGCTTCCGCGTCAATGACAATCACGTGCGAGCCGCCCGTTGGAGGCCGTGGTGTCTGCCCCGCAACGGGTGTGGAGGGGCGCCCTCCCGGCGCGGAACGAGGCCGTCGCGGCGGTGCTTGAACAGCGGGCGTGGCGCCGCAGATGGCGAATAGCAGGCTGGCTTGAGGCTCGAATGCGATGGAGCGCGGAGAGCAGCCGACATCGATGCTTGACTCAATCTGGAGTGTCCGGCGATCGAAGATGCGGATGACGTTCGCGCGGCCATCGGTGGCATAACCAAACTGGCCGTTGGGATCGAGGACAACGGCGTGCGCTTCGCCAAATCCGGAGATCACGCCGGCCACCGCGCCCGAATCCAGGTCCACGATCTGGACCACAGTCTGATGGGCGATGAAGAGCTGGCGCGCGACAGGATCGAGGGTGAGGTAGTCCCAGTTACCGGAGCCGCCAATGACCCACTTGTTTTTGATCGCGAAGGGGCGGCCTGAAAGCTCGTCGGCGGCGGGAATGGGCGCCTGCTGCGCCGCGATCGTGGTGCAGCTCAACAGGACCACGGCAATCCAGGTCGTCATGGCAGACCGCTCCTTGACCATCAGGACGCGTTCGAGTCAATGGCCGCTCACAGTTTTACTGAATTATTCGTTGGCTGCAATCTCGTGCAGCCATCCGGGCGCCTTCAGCAACTCGCGCGGGCGCGATCCGTCTGCAGGCCCCACCAGGCCATCCCGTTCCATCAAGTCGATCAGGTGGGCCGCGCGGCCGTAACCGATGCGCAGCCGGCGCTGTAGCAGGGAAGTGGAGGCCTTGCCGAATTCGAAAACCAACTGCACCGCGTCGTTGAACATTGGATCGTTCTCGTCTTCGCCGGCCCCGCCTTCCACGCTGGCGCGCTCGTCCTTGGGAGACTCCAGGAAACCTTCCACGTATTCGGCCTGTCCCTGGTCCTTCCAGAACGCGACGATCGCGGCGGTCTCTTTTTCGCTGACGTACGGAGCGTGCAGGCGCATCAGGCGGCTTGTGCCGGGCGGGAGAAACAGCATGTCGCCGCGTCCCAGCAGCGCCTCGGCGCCATTGGTATCGAGGATGGTACGGGAGTCCACCTTGGTGGCCAGGCGGAAGCTGATGCGCGTCGGCACGTTGGCTTTGATCAAGCCGGTGATGACGTCCACGCTGGGCCGCTGCGTGGCCAGAATCAAGTGGATGCCCACGGCGCGCGCCATCTGGGCCAGGCGCGTGATCGATTCTTCCACGTTGGCGCGGTCGAGCATCATCAGGTCGGCCAATTCGTCAATGATGATCACGATGTAAGGCAGGGGCTCTTCTTCCTGGCCATCGTCGAAGAGAGAAGGCATCGTTCCTTCAAAGAGCCTGTTGTACTGGTCGATGTTGCGCACGCTGCGGCTGGCCAGCAGCTTCAGCCGCCGCTCCATCTCGCGAACCGCGTTGCGCAGAGCGTTGGCGGCCAGCTTGGGCTCGGTAATGATGGGCGTGAACAGGTGAGGCACGCCTTCGTACATGCCCAGTTCCACGCGCTTGGGATCGACCAGGATGAGCCTCACCTGCGAGGGCGTGGTGCGGAACAGCAGGCTCATGATCATGGCGTTGATGGCCACCGATTTACCGGAGCCCGTGGAACCGGCGATCAACACGTGCGGCATGGAGGCGAGGTCAGCGGTGACAATGCGCCCATTGATGTCCTTGCCCATGGCGAGGGTGAGCCGCGACTTGGCCTTGGCGAAGGGCTCGGACTCGATCACGTCGCGCAGGTGGATGGTTTCGCGCTCGTGGTTCGGGACCTGGATGCCTACGGTGCTCTTGCCGGCCATGCGCTCGATCAGGATGCTTTCGGCCCGCATCGCCAGGCAGAGATCATCGGCAAGGCCGGTCACGCGCGAGTACTTCACGCCGGCTTCGGGCTTGAACTCGTAGGTCGTGACCATGGGTCCCGGATTGATCTGCACCACCTGCCCGCGCACGTCGAACTCGCCGCACTTCTCCACCAGCACCTTGGCCTCTTCGCGCAATACGTCTTCGCGCACCGCCTGGGGTCCTCCGCCGGGATTCAGCAGCGTGCTGGGGGGAAGCTTGAATCCGCTCACGTGCTTTGGCGGCACAGTGACATGCCGCACATCGACATCGGCGCGCTCGTGAATGGCAATTTCGCCCGCGGGTTGCGGCAGAGGCGCCCGGACTGGTTCCGGTCGCGGCGCAACGGGCTCAGGGGGCCGCGAAGGCACCGGTTCCGGTCTTGTTTCTACCGGCCGGGATTCGATCGGCCTGGCTTCTGTCGGGCGTGTTTCTACGATCCTGGGATCGGCTTGTGCTGGCCGCACAGCGACCGGCGGCGGCGCCACGGCTGCGGGGATGGATACTGTCTCGGCTCGCGGTGCGATCGGAGTTACCGGAACAGCCTCCCCGCGCTCCCAGATGCTGGTACGTCGAACGGGCTCGGCCACCGGGATCTGTTCTTCGGGCGGTTGTTGGCTGGCGCGCTGAAAGGCGGGAATCTCGTCCACCGGATCGACGTCAGGGTTCCGATTGCGGCGCCCGAAGAGGGCCGCCAGGCGGCTGGGCATATGTACCCGCGATTCCGGTTCAGGCGTAGTTCCTCCGAGGGCACCCGAGAAGATGCGCTGTGCGGGGCCGGGCTGCATCTGCTCCTGGGACAGGCTCTCGCGTTCTGCACGGCGATCGGCACGGTCTTCACGCCAGTAGCGCCACCGGTCATGCAATGACTGCAGGCCGATCCAGCGATCTTCCAGGCTCTCCCAGAGCATCTTCAGGTTGATGGCCAGCGCGAAGTAGATCCCCGCCAGGGCGAGCACGCCGGCTACAATCCACGCGCCCGGCACATTCAGGTAGGCAACCAGGAAGCTGGCAGCCACCCGTCCCATCACTCCTTCTACCGGGATCGCATGATCCCACCGCCAATGCCACGGCAATAGACCGAAGAGGGCCGGAAGGAAAATTACCGCCAGGACGGCGCCGATGCCTCGCAGCCAGGCAGCTCCCGCCCACCGCGAGCGGATCCACCCCCAGGCCACCAGGCCCATCCACAAGGGAAGGAAGAACGCGGAGAACCCCAGCGTTTGCAGAATAAGGTCGCTCAGAAACGCGCCAAAAGGGCCTACCCAGTTGCTTACCGCGACCGGCGTGACCGGATCGATCGAGGTATTCAGCGAAGGGTCTGTGACGTGATACGTCGCGATGGAGAGAAGGAGAAGAAGCGAGACCAGCGCCAGCACGATCCCCAGAAACATGTTCAGGGGCCGGTTCCGCGTCGGCGCGAGAGCGATTTGAATGGGCTTGATCATGGGAACGTCGCCTCCGCCTCTTTTACCCACGAACGACTATCCGTTCGTGGAAACCCCGGCTGACCGCCGCAAACCTGTTGGCGCGTCGAGCTTCCCGGTCTAGGGGCGGACGAAGAATCCCAGAGCAGCTTTCATTATCCTCGGCGCGCGCATGGCTCGAGGTAAACAAAAAGCGGGGGGAATCTGGATATCCAACCCCGCCTGGTCTTGGTTTCACTTCCTTATTGGGCGACGATTCGGCTGCCCCAGATCAGCAGAGCGATACCGAGCAGGATGCGGTAAACGGCAAATATCGTGAACCCATGCTTGCGCACCCAGCCCAGGAACCACTCGACTACGCCCAGGGCGACGATGAACGAAACAACGAACCCGATGGCCAGAACGATCCAGCGTTCCCCGTTCATGGTCACGTGCACCGCGGCTTCGCCGGCTGCCAGAGCCGCCTTGCTGGGATGAATCTCCTTCAGCAGGTCGTACGCGGTGGCTGCCAGCATGGTGGGAATCGAGAGCAGAAAGCTGAATTCGAGCGCCGTCGGCCGGTCCATCCCGACCAGCTGGCCGGCGGCAATGGTGGACATGGAGCGCGAAGTGCCCGGGAAAATGGCCGACAGCGACTGGCACAAGCCGATCCAGACTGCCTGGCCCAGCCCAATCTCCTCAACATGCACGGTGTGAGGCTCGTAACGCGAGGCCCACGCGTCCACCGCCCACATGATGATGCCGCCGAGCAGCAGTGCGATGGCGATCACGGTGAGACTGCTCAAGTTCCGGTCGCTCCATTTTTTGAGCAGCAGGGCGGGGACTGAGGTGCAAATGAAGGCCAGGATGGTGAGCGATAAAGGGTGGGTTATTAAATTGCGGTCGCCTCGCTCCCCCCGGGGAAACGTCCGCAGAAACTCCAAAATCCGCGCCAGGTAGAGCAGCAGCAGAGCCAGAATCGCCCCTGCCTGGATCACAATCGTGTACATCTTCCAGTAAGCGTCATCCAGCGGGAGCTTGAGCAACGCCTCGGAGATTCTCAAATGAGCCGTCGAACTAACTGGTAGAAACTCCGTCAGGCCTTCGACGATTCCCAACAGAACAGAAATTAAGTAGACGTTCAAAAAGCCTCCGGTGCGGTTGAATCGCTCTCGTCGAACGCGCCCCCGCATCTCCGTGAAAGGGTCTCATTCGATGATAAGGCCACGCAGTCGTCGGGGGAACTGAACCTCAATTGATCATGGACGATTAGTCTCGATCAGGGAACTATTGCCGGTCGATGCCGTAAACAGGAATGCCCTGGTCCAGCTTGAACACCAGCGCCGCGGCGCGCGCGGTGTAGTCCGATTGCGGAAACTTCTCCTTCAGCCGGCCGGCCAGTTCGTGCGCATGCGCCTTGGCGCCGTCCGCCTTTTTGTCGCTGTTATCGGCGTTGAACATGTCCACCAGCACGGCGTTGCGATAAACCGCCTCATACAGCGCCTTCGGTGTGCGCGGCCCGTCCGGATGCTCGGCCGCGTACTTTTCGTACAGTTCGGATTCCTTCTCGGGGCACTTCTCCTGCCCCTGCCAATCGCCGCACAGTTTATTGTCGATGAGGTCATACGCCGCCATGTCGGCCTGCTTGGTATGAGGGTACATTTTGATGACCTTCTTCATCGCATCCTCATCCATGCCCTCCCGCATGTAAGAGGCCTGCTCCTTTGCCGAGGGCCGCGAGGCCTGATCGGACTTCTGAATCTGCCACTCGATATCGGCAGACCGCCAAGCCGCCTCCGGGGCCAGCGGCGAGTTCGGGAACATCTCTACCAGGCGGCGATAGAGCAGGCGTGCGCTCTGGGCGGCGTTCGCCGGTCCGCGCGGATCGCTTGCCAGCGCTTCTTCGTTTGCCGCTTCGCCCATGATCACCTGGTCCCCGTCGGGAGTCGTCTCCACCACCACCCCGCGGGCCTCCATCCAACCTGAAATCGGGGGTGGCGTGTTATCGCTGCCCACCAGCGGTGCGTCCTGCTTGTTGCTTTCCTCCTGAATATCGGTGTTCGCGTAAACCCGCAGCCACGGTCCACTCTTTTCCGCGACCACCATCTCGCGCCCGATCTGTACCCGGTCGACCTTCTGTGCGCCCTGATCCGGCGATACGTACAGCCATGTCACCCGCAGCGCCGTCGCGCGCGGCCCTGCCATGGGCTTCTGAATGTTGTCCTTCTTCGGCTTTTGTGCCAGCAGGAAAGGGGACAGGAAACCGGGAACCAGCGCCGCCAGCGCGATAACGCGAAACCAGGGTCGAAACGATTGCATCTTCATCAACGGCATCATAGTTCAACCGACGGGGAATTGGACCCGACGTGAGCAAGATCCCTTGCCGGCGCAATGCGAACTCTTGGCGATGCCTACGCAAGCGACAGAGTCGGACGTTGCTAATCGCGCTCTGTCAGAATCTCGGCCAGCATCTTCGGATCCACGTTTCCACCGCTGACAATCGCCGCCGCCTTCCGATACGGAGGCAACTCCGCCGCATGGAACAGCAGCGCCGCTGTGGTTACGGCCCCGCTCGGCTCCGGAACGAGGCGCGCCGTAGCCACAATCGCACGCATTGCCGCCCGAATTTCCGCCTCCGTGACCGTGATGATGCCGTCGACGAACGCCCGAATGTGCGCGAAATTCCGCTCGCCCACGCTCTGCGTCCGCAGCCCGTCCGCGATCGTGCGGCTGGTAAGCTCCGCAGGCCAGGTCACGATCGTTCCGGTCCGAAAACTCTCCGCCGCATCCGCCGCCAACGCCGGCTCCACGCCAAACACTTTTGCCTCAGGCCGCAGAAGCTTCATCGCCGTCGCGGTTCCGCTGAGCAAGCCGCCGCCCGATACCGGGGAAAGCACCAGGTCAACATCCGGCAGCGCCTCCACAATCTCGAGCCCGCACGTAGCCTGCCCGGCGATGATCTTCTCATCGTCGTACGGCGGCACCACCACATAACCGTGGGCGCGCACCAGTTCTTCCGCCTTGGCCAGGCGCTCGCTCGATGCCAGGCCCACGTCCACAATCTCCGCGCCCAGTGCCAGCGTCGCCGCTCGCTTGATGGCCGGTGCGTTCGACGGCATTACGATCACCGCCTTCGCGCCCACCTCGCGCGCCGCATAAGCCACACCCTGCGCATGATTGCCGCTCGAATACGTGATGACGCCGCGCGCGATCTCGTCCCGGGAAAGCTGCAGAATCTTGTTGGCGGCACCCCGCAATTTGAAGCTTCCAATCGGTTGCAGGCTCTCCGCTTTCAGCCACACCGCGCCGCGCACTCCGTCGAACGAGGCTCGCACCACCGGAGTTTTCACGGCAACGCCGGCGATGCGCCGTGCCGCCGCGCGAATCATATCCAGGTTTACCAGGGTCTCAGTCGCAGTGCTCATGGCAGATACTTCTCCGGAACAGGTTCCGCGGGGGTCTCGGCCTGCCAAACTATCTCGGCAACGTGCCACTGCTTTCCGTCGTAGATGGCCTGAATCGAATTAATGCCGCGGTCGATCGGCTTGCCGTTCGGCGTCTCGCTGGTGGTGTAGGTGCTCCACAAGTGGGCCAGGTGCGCCCATGACTCCGTGCGCACCTTGACCTGGTGCTCGTAAAAGACGCCTGAGCCGCGTTTAGCCACGGCGTCGATCCAGTCCTGCACGGTGAGAATGCGTGGTGTCGCCGTGCCATCCGCGGCGACGCGAATGGGAATCAGCCGCGCATCGGCCGTGAACAGCGCACGAAAGCAGGCGCGGTCCTGATTCGCCGGGCCGCTCACCGCGTTGTCGACTGCCTTGATCAGTTCGTCGAGCGTGGTGGTAGGCGGGCAGGCAGCCGGTGCGGCGGGTCCACTCTCTTGCGCGCGGGCCGAGACCAGAGCAGCGGCAGCCATAACAAGGACAACGGCGATGCGTTTCATAGAGCGATTCTACATATCCAGGTAATTGGGTCTTCGCTCAGATTTCCAGAATCACCGGCATGATCAGCGGCCGGCGCCCCGTGGTCTTCTGAATCACGCGTTTCAACTCCACGCGCACCTTTTCCTTCACCATGCCGTAGTCGGTCTTTTGCTCGCCGCTCAGGCCCTCCAGTGTTTTCAGCACGGCTTCCTTCGCCTGCTCGGTGATATCCGCGCCGCCGAAGCCGCGCATCACCACCTCCGGCGCCTGCTCCACGGTGCCGGTGCGCTTATTGATGGCCAGCACCGCCAGCACAATGCCGTCTTCACTCAGGATGCGCCGGTCGCGAATCACCAGGTCCTCGACAACATCGATCGACGATCCCGAATCGATCAGCACCCGTCCTGCCGTGACCTTGTCCGCTTTGCGCGCGTCGTCCTTATCCAATTCCAGCACGTCGCCGTCTTCAATCACAATGGCATGTTCGACCGCACCGGTCTCCATCGCCACCTGCGCGTGGCGCCGCAGATAGCGGTAGTCGCCGTGCACCGGGACGAAGAACTTCGGCCGCACCAGGTTGATGAGCAACCGCATCTCTTCCTGGCTGCCGTGCCCGCTCACGTGAATCAGCCCATGCGAGCCATCGTCATAAATCACGTTCGCATCGCGCCGGTACAGGTGGTCGATGACCCGGAAGATCCCCTTCTCGTTCCCTGGAATGATGCGCGAACTCAGCACCACGGTATCGCCCTTTTCGATATGCGCGTGCTTGTGGTTGTCCACCGCCGCGCGGCTCAGGGCGCTCATGGGCTCGCCTTGCGTGCCGCTGATCAACACCAGCAACTGGTCAACCGGAAAGTCCTTCATCTGTCCCGGGTTGATCACCAGACCCGTCGGCACATCCAGGTAACCCAGGTCCTGCGCAATCTCCGTGCTCTCCACCATCGATCGCCCGATGATGCAGACCTTGCGCTTGTGCTCGCGCGCCAGTTCCATGGCAATGCGGATGCGGTAAATCGATGAAGAAAAGCAGCTGAAGAAGAGCTTCTTGCGCGCCCGCGAGAATATTTCATCCAGCCGCGGCCGCACGGCACGCTCGCTCGGTGTATAGCCCGTCCGCTCCACGTTGGTGGAGTCCTGCAGAAGACACAGCACGCCTCGCTTTCCATATTCAGCGAACGTGTGCAGGTCGAAGGCGTGATCGTCGAGCGGCGAAAGATCGATCTTGAAGTCGCCCGTGTGAATCACGACGCCAACCGGCGTTTCAATCGCCAGCGCGACGCAGTCTACCAGCGAGTGCGTCACGCGGATGGGTTCGATGGTGAACGGCCCGATGGTGAACTTCTGCCTGGGCGCAATCTCGATCAGCTCGGTCTCGTCCAACTGGTGATGCTCTTCGAGCTTGCCCTCAACGTAGGCCAGGGTGAACTCGGTCGCGTACACCGGCACCTTGATCTCGCTCAGCATCCACGGCAGGCCGCCAATGTGGTCCTCGTGCCCGTGGGTGAGGATGATGCCTCGTACATGCTGCCGGTTCTCAATCAGGTAGGTAATGTCGGGGACAACGATATCGACGCCCAGCAATTCTGACTCGGGAAACATCAGGCCGGCATCGATGACAATAATGTCGTCTTCCCAGCGCAGGGCCATGCAGTTCATTCCGAACTCGCCCAAGCCGCCCAAGGGTATGATTTTCAGCTTCTTAGTCTGCATCAGTAGTCTTGATGCTAACACCGCAGCAGCCCTTCGCCGCGATGCGAAGCGCTCGATTCTGGTTATAATCGGGCCGCTATGACCTTCTTACAACGCAAGGGCATGAAACTCGCGCTGGCGATCGGACTGGCGGTAAGTCCTTTTGCTGGAGCACAGAAGCAGCCCTGCACCACGGCCGGCGAAAACAACGCTTTTCTTGGAATTCAAACCATTCGGCTCTGGCCCGGTGACGCTCCCCAGGCCAAAGGCACAGCCTGCGAAGACATTCCCACACTCACCGTGTTCGAGCCGCAGAATGGACACGGCAACGGCTCGGCGATGATTGTTCTGCCGGGCGGCTCGTATGCGCATCTGGCGGCTAATCTTGAAGGCCGCCAGGTGGCCGACTGGTTTACCGTCCGTGGCTTCCGCGTCTTCGTGCTGCAATACCGTCTCAGCTCCAACGGCTACCTGTTGCCCATTCCATTGCTCGACGCGCGCCGCGCGGTCCAGCTGGTGCGCGCACGCGCATCCGACTATCACGTCGAGCCGAACCGCATCGGGCTCATCGGCTTCTCGGCCGGCGGCCATCTCGCTGCGCTGGCTTCGGTGCAGCCGGTTCCCGGCAAACCTGACGCCGAGGACCCCATCGAGCGCGTCCCCAGCCGGCCCGACTTTCTGGTTCTCGGATATCCCTGGATCGGCGCCATCTCAAGTGATACGTCTCACCTCAGCTATTGCAAGCTCTTCAATGTGATGGACCGCTGCGAGGAATTGCGGCTGGCGTACTCGCCGGACCTGTTTGTCACCAAAGACACGCCGCCCACCTTCTGGTATCACACCACGGAGGACCAGACCGTCCCCGTTGAGCAGGGGCTGCGCTTTTACGAGGCGCTCGTGAAGGCTGGTGTTCCGGCTGAGGCCCACATCTTCGCGCATGGGTCGCATGGGACCGGCCTGGGCGCTGGCGATCCGGCACTCGATCAGTGGCCGGAGTTGCTGGAGGTCTGGCTCCGGGCCCAGGGCTTGATTCCGGTGGTCAAGCACTAGGGGTTTTGATCGATTCGTTTGTGTCAACTCCGTGCCCCCCTCCTTGCGACGTTTTTCGCGGCAAGGGTGGGATACCCCGAACTTCAAAGACGAAGTCACGCGGTCACCGAACTGGTGCGGCTACGACTGCACAGCTGCCTGCTGTGTCGTCAAAGCCCGGTATTGGGAGAGCATGCGCAGCCGCCAGCGCAGAATCATCCCGAAGGCGAGGATGAAGAACAAGCCGGCTGTTTGCTGAATGGTCAGAATCGAGTCGAAGTAGCCGCGGGCGAAGTAACGGATGGCGGCCAGGCCGATGACCACCGCAAAGAATGCGCTCGACCGCCGCATCATGATCGCTTCCCCCTCGCGCTCCAGCCGCGATGTAATGAGCAAGGGGTACGCCAGCAACAGCGCCCCCGCGAGAAACGCGATCGCGGCCCAAAGCAGCGGTACGCGGAACTGGGGGGCGAAAAACATGCAGAAGCCCGTCGCCATTCCCATCGGGGGAATGATGATTTTGCGGATGGTGACGGCCGAGCGCCCCTCGTTGATGCGCCAGGCCATCACCCCGATCAACCCGAGGATGGAGCCCACAGCCGACGTTCCCAGAAGACTCATAGCAGACAATTCCTATCTTTAATCTAAGCCAAATTGGAAAAGTCTGCGCCCCCCGTTGGAACGACCGTGTTAGTGAACGCGCTGCAGCCCTCCAACCGTATCCACCGTCTCCCGGTCCATAATCTCTCCCGGCTCGCTGAGGCGGATCAGGCGGTGCAAATAGGCTCTTGAAATGCTCAGGCTTCGGGCCGCAAGTGTTTTGTTTCCATTGTTTTCCTTGACTGCATTCTCGGCCAGACGGATTTTGTACTCCCGCAACTGCCGCTCGAATGACCCCCCCGGAACGAAGTCGTCGGAGGACGCAACTGCCTCTTCTCGAAGGTTTTGAGGCATATCCTCGACCCGCAGGCTCGAGCCGGGAGCGAGGATGATGGCGCGCTGAATTACGTTCTCCAATTCGCGCACATTTCCAGGCCACGCGTAGTTTTGAAGAGCGCTCATGGCGGCCGGTTCGATTTCGACCATGCGCTTTTGAAAGAGCTCGGAGTAGTGCTGCAGGAAGTGCAAGGCAATTTGGGGAATATCCTCGGCGTGCTCCTGCAGGGACGGGGTTTCGATTTTCATGACATTGATGCGGTAGAAGAGGTCCTGGCGGAACTTGCCCTGGGCCACCATTTCGCCCAGATCGCGGTGGGTTGCAAAGACCAGGCGGGCGCGCAGCGGGAGAAGACGATTGCTGCCCAGGCGGCTGAACTCGCGCTGCTGGAGCACGCGCAGCAGCTTCACCTGTACGTAGGGGCTGAGCTCTCCGATTTCGTCCAGGAAGAGCGTGCCATCTCCGGCCTGCTCGAAGAAGCCCTCCCGCGAACCAACGGTTCCGGTGTAGGCGCCCTTTTCGTGGCCAAAAAGCTCGGCTTCGATGAGGGTTTCCGGAATCGCGCCGCAGGCTACGGCGACAAACGGCTTGTTCGCGCGCGACCCCCGATTATGAATGGCGCGTGCGACCAACTCTTTGCCGCTGCCGCTCTCGCCGGTTACCAGAACCGAGGCATCAATGTTTGCCACGCAGTCGATGAGGTAGTGAACCCGCTGCATGGCCTCGCTGGCCCCGACCATCCGATCGCGATAGAGCATTGGATCAATCTCCGATTCCTCGAGATCGTCTTGCTCTTTGATTTCGGCGGCCTCGTAAGCCCGTCGCAACATGATGCGAAGGTCGCGAATGGATGGCGGCCTCCGGCAATAGCCGTACGCTCCCTGTCGAACCAGTTCATTAGCCGTGGCGCGGAGACCGTCGTCGGCCAGCACCAGCAGCGTAATTTTGGAGGCGATCAGGCGGCGAGCGCATTCAATGCGCTCTCGAAGGGCATCGTGGTTTGAATTCAGATCGAGGACCACCACCCGGCAGTCTTCGTCAGAAACCAGCCGATTAATTCCGGCTTCGCTGGAGTCTATGAAGAATTCGAATTCCTTGCCCAAGGCTGAAGACAACAAGGGCCGCAAAGTGCGGTCCTGGGAAAACAGTACAACTCGAATCACTTAAGTGACTCCCTTTAATAAGGGGATGTAGTGAGACGTAATCTAGCATCATGTTACGGTAACCGACAATGGGCATTACCGCTATTTGGGTACTTGAGTACTGCCTTTCCCGAATGAGCCCAGTGTCGACGGCGCGCTTCAGTCGTGTAATTCAGGTGTAAACAGCCGTGCACACGCCCCTTTCTATGGATTATCTAAAACATTGATATTCAGCAAGTTGTGGTGGAATGCTCTTTGGAATTGCGATTGCAGATCTTCCTGGCATCGATTCAATTTTCAAGGAGGTCCGGAAATGCAATCCGTCATTCTTTGGCCGGCTCTCATGGTTCTCGCCGGTGCTGCGGTAACCGCTCCTGCATTAGAAAACTCCAGCAATCGCGCCATTCTCTACTGGCTTGTCCTCCCCTCTCTGGCGGTTGGGGTCGCCGCAATGTTTGCGCGCGTTGGCGCGTTCTGAGGACGAGCATGGGTACTCACTCCGTCGCGTGGTGGCCAACGGTCGCAGTTCTTTGCGTGGCAACCTTCACCGACCTGCGCAACCGGCGCATTCCCAACTGGCTCTCGCTGCCGTTCATGGCTGGGGGAATTCTTGCTTCGGTATGGATGTACGGATGGCACGGGCTGGCGCAGAGCATGGGCGGCATCGGGCTGGGGGCCTTCATCTTTGGCGTTCTGTTCTTTTTGGGTGGGATGGGCATGGGCGATGTGAAACTCTGCGCCGCCATTGGCGCCTGGGTTGGCCCTGAACAACTGATGTTTGCGCTGGTGGTGACCGGGCTGGCGGGTGGAATTATGGCGCTGGTTTGGGCGGTCTCCAAAGGCTTTACCGGCGAACTTTTTAAGGGCTCAAGCGAACTGATCTTTGGATGGAGGGACCGCTCGACGCTCGCTCATCCCGAACTGTTGCTTTCCAATCCGAGCGCGCGCAAGATGCCGTACGCGCCCGCGATCGCGATCGGCACGCTGATATCGTTTTTCGCGCATTAAACCGGGATTGGATGGTTGAGTCCCGATGACGGCGTTGTGTTTTTACATAGAGGAAGTCAATACGGCAATGCTGCAGACCCTCCGGAGCAACGATTTGGAAGCGATGTTTCAGGATACCGGCTCACTGGGGGCGAACGTCCTGTCTGTGGTGGTGATCGGACCGGACGAGCGGCGTCGTGACGCGGTGGCAGGCGTCCTGGCCGGATCGCTGTCCGGAGTGACGCGGCAGCTGCCCTTTTATCCGGAGATCGACCAGATTCCGCGGATGATTGAGTTGAACCACGATGTAGTGATCGTGGATCTGGACAGCAATCCGGAATACGCGCTGGAAGTGGTGGAGAACCTGTGCGCCGGCAGCTCGGCTACGGTGATGGTCTTCTCCGCGTCGCGTGATTCCGAACTGATGATCCGCTGCATGCGGGCCGGTGCCCGCGAGTTCCTGGCGTTGCCGATCACCCAGGGTGCGATGGCTGAAGCCATGGTGCGGGCATCGGTTCGTCGCCCCGCTGTGCAATCGACCAAGAAGGCGGCCGGACGCCTGTGCGTGTTCTGGGGAGCGAAGGGCGGGTCGGGCGTGACAACCATTGCGACCAACTTCGCCATCTCCGCCGCGCGCGAGGCCGGACAGAGTGTACTGCTGATCGATCTTGACCTGCCGCTGGGGGACGCGGTTTTGCATTTGGGCCTGAGCCCACAGTATTCCACCGCGGATGCGTTGCAGAACTTCAACCGGCTCGACGCAAATTTTTTGTCCCGACTCACTGTGAAGCACGATTCCGGCGTTTCAGTTCTTGCGGCCCCGGGAAAGCTGGTGCCGGTGCGGTTTTCGACCGATGCGGTAGACCGGCTGATTCACGTGGCGCGCCAGGAGTTCGATTGCGTAGTGGTGGATTCGGGATCGCGATTCGATCTGACGGGCACGGCGCTGTTCGAGCCGAACGCGATGGTTTACCTGGTTTCGCAGGTCGGCATCTCGGAGTTACGCAATTCGAACCGGTTGGTTTCAGAGATGTTCATGTCGAACCTGCCAAAGCTCGAAATCATTCTCAACCGTTTCTCGGCTTCCTCAATTGGCATGGACGAAGAACACATCACGCGCGCCTTGACACGCAAGGCGGATTGGCGCATCCCCGAGGACAACGGCGCGGCGCGCAAGGTGCAGGCCACGGCAACGCCCCTGGCGCTGTCAGAATCAGGAATTTCGCGCGCGATACGCCAGATGGCGCGCGTGGCATGCGGCCTATCTGCCGAGCCCGAAAAGAAGAAAAGGATCATGGGACTGTTTTGATGGGGACAGGAATGGGAACCGTTACGGAATTACTCGATATAGAAAAATACAAAACGGAGATACACCGCACCCTGATCTCCAAGCTGGATCTGGAGAAGCTTTCGCGGGTCGAGCCGCAACAGGCGCGCAAGGTGGTGGCGAACCTGATCGAGGAGATCATTCGCGGCCAGGGCACGCCCCTCAGCTTCGACGAGCAAGCAAGGGTGCAATCGGACTTGCTGGACGAGGTATTTGGACTGGGGCCGCTGGAGCCGCTGCTGCGCGATCCAAAGGTTTCCGACATCCTGATCAACAGCAAGGACACGGTGTTCATTGAGCGGGGTGGAAAGCTGCAGAAGGCCGACACGCGTTTTCGCGACGACCGCCACCTGCTGCAAATCATCGATCGCATTGTTTCGCGCGTAGGACGCCGGATCGACGAATCGTCGCCGATGGTGGATGCGCGCCTGCCCGATGGATCGCGCGTGAACGCCATCATCCCGCCGCTGGCGCTGGATGGGCCATCGATGTCGATTCGTCGCCAGGGTGGCGGCCCGGTGGATGCGAATCGCCTGGTGCAGCTGAAGAGCATCTCGAAAGAGATGATGCTGCTGCTCGAGTCCGCGGCGCGCGCGCGGTTGAGCATCCTCATCTCGGGAGGAACCGGTGCCGGCAAGACCACGCTGCTGAACATTCTGTCGCGCAATATCCCGCAAGGCGAGCGCGTGATCACGATCGAAGATGCGGCGGAACTGCAGCTGGTGCATGACAACCTGGTGCGACTCGAGACGCGGCCGCCGAACGTGGAAGGACAGGGCGCAATTCGTCAGCGTCAGCTTCTTATCAACTGTCTTCGTATGCGTCCCGACCGCATCATTCTTGGCGAGGTGCGCGGCGAAGAAGCATTTGACATGCTGCAGGCGATGAACACAGGTCACGAGGGTTCAATGGCGACGATTCACGCCAACACGCCGCGAGACGCGCTCATTCGCCTGGAATCGATGGTGGCCATGAGCGGCCTGACGCTGACCGAAAGAACACTGCGCCAGCAAATATCTTCAGCGCTCGACGTAGTGGTGCAGATATCGCGCATGAGCGACGGCAGCCGCAAGATTGTGAACATCAGCGAGATCACCGGCATGGAAGAGAACATTATCAGCATGCAGGATATCTTTACGTTTCAACGGAAGGGCATTGCCTCTGACGGGAGAGTTCTGGGCACCTTCAAGCCAACGCGGATCAGGCCCCGTTTCCTGGATCGGTTGCAACTGGCGGGAATCGAACTCCCGGCAAACATGTTTGAAACTTCATTGGAAGTGGACTAAGCGAAGAAAGGAGTGAACCGATGGCAGTCATTGCAGTCTTGATATTCGTCGCAATCTTCGCGTTGATCACTCCACTGGTGCTTATCTTCAGCGGGGCGGGCAAACAGAGCGAGAAGAAGCAGACGATTGCCGCGCTCGACTCGGCCATCGGACAGGCGTCGCGCGAGGCGCGGCAAGCGATCATCAACTTTCGCAAGAGCGAATTGGTCAGCGCCATCCCCTGGTTGAATCGCAGGCTTGAGAAACTCGACATCATCCCGCGCATCCGCAAGCTGCTGGCGCAGGCTGAGGTGAAGTGGACGCCAGGCGCGCTCATCCTGATGACCATTGCGTGCTTTGGAATTCCGGGGTACGTGATCAACATGCGCACCGGATCGTTGATTCTGTCGATGCTGGTGGCCGGTGCATTGAGTTTCATCCCCAGCGGCTACGTATTCTTCATGCGCGGCAAGCGCTTCGGCAAGTTCGAACAGGGTTTGCCCGAGGCGCTGGATTTGATGGTGAGCGCGTTGCGCGTGGGCCACAGCTTCAGTTCGGCCATGGGACTGGTGACGCGGGAGTGCGCTGCGCCGGTAGGCCCGGAATTCCGCGTGGCCTTTGACGAGCAGAACTTCGGGTTGGACTTGCGCAGCGCGCTGGAGAACCTGGTATCGCGCGTTCCGATTCAAGACCTGCGCATGGTGGTGACTGCCATCCTGATTCAGCGCGAGAGTGGCGGTAACCTCGCGGAGATATTGGAAAAGACAGCGAACGTGATCCGGCAGCGTTTCAGGTTGAAGAAGCAGGTGATGGTGCACACCGCGCAAGGCAGGCTGACGGGATGGATCCTCACCATTCTGCCGATCGCGTTGGGCATTGGGCTTTACATCGTGAATCCCGACACCATGAGCCTGTTGTGGAAACGGGAGATCGGGATCAAGTTGATGTGGGCGGCCGGCGGCATGATGGTGGTGGGCACGCTGATTATTCAAAAGATTGTTCGCATGGACGTGTGAAGAGGGAATGATGGGCGTTGCAATTCTTGCATTTTTCGGCGTGTTCCTGCTCATCGCGAGCATGGGACTCATCCTGTTCTATCGGGAGGCGATGGTCCAGCGCATTATGTCGGCGATTGGGTCGAGGCCGGAAAAGGCGAGTTTCACGGGAACGCTTCAGAATGCGAGTTCTTCGATAGGGGTTGTGGTTGAGTCGCTGGAGAAGGTGATACCCAAGTCGCAATCGGAAATCTCGGTTGTGCAACAACGGTTGATCCGTGCAGGCTATCGCAAAGACCCAGCGGTGAAGTTCTTCTACGGCAGCAAAGTGGTGACGATCATCGCGCTGTGTGCCGCGGTCACATTTACGGGTATCGCGGCGAACAGCCCCTTGATTTTCTACATCGCGGCCGTGGGCCTGGGCTATCTGGCTCCGGATTTCTGGCTGGGAAAGAGAATCAGTTCGCGGCAATCCAAGATTCGCCTGACGTTGCCGGATTTGCTCGACCTGCTCGTGATTTGTGTCGAGGCGGGTCTGGGGATCGATCAAGCAACGGCGCGTGCGGCGTTGGAACTTGCGCCGACGCATCCGGTGATTGCCGATGAGCTAGACATTGTGGTGCTTGAACAACGCGCCGGCCGTCCCCGCTCGGAAGCGTGGAAGCATATGGCGGAACGCACCGACGTTGAGGTGGTGCGCAACCTGGTTTCGATGCTGGTGCAGTCGGAGCAGTTTGGCACGAGCATCGCAAAGACTCTGCGGACTCACTCAGAAACGTTGAGAACGCAGCGTATTCAGACGGTGGAAGAGATGGCGGCGAAGACGACGGTGAAGTTGATCTTTCCGTTGGTGCTGTTTATTTTTCCGTGTCTGTTTCTTGTGACTTTGGGACCGGCAGTCATTTTGATGTCGGACGAATTCAAGAATTTCCTCCATTGAGAGTGAAGAAAGGAGTACCAACATGGACAACGCCACTATTATCCGGATCGTCGCAGGCGTACTTTGTGTCCTGGTTCTGGGCCTGCTGGTCCAGCGCCGCCGCTCGCGCGTAAAGTAAGCGCGCTGCGGAACCGTGGCCAGGTTTCCTTCCTTCCCTGGCCCCCCCATCTGCGTATGCGGATGACGAAGTTCGCGTCGAGCCTCCCACGCGAACTTCGTTATCCCGCTACCTCAACTCCGCGGAGACGGTTCGTCAGTGTCGCGGATCCTACGATGATGTAAGACAGGCTGCTTGCAGAACATGCCACATAGAGAGTGCCCAGGTCTGCTTAGACTTTGCATTTTTGTTTGCCTTGAACGGCTGGTTACCGAGGGGTGGGAGAGACATGGAGAGACAACGATATTGTGTTTATAACCAGACGAGCGAATGCTTTCTGAGCCTGGGCGTGACCCTGGGGATCAATTCGTTTGCGCGCCTGAAGAGGGTTTTCAGCAAGGGGTCTTCGCGAATCGACGAGGGCAGCTGGATCAGTCGTCCGCATGGCCTGCAGACGGTCGGCATTCTCTCGGCGCGCGACCTCATTTATCTCGACGAGAACCATAGAGTCGTGGATGTCATCGAGTCGTTTCCCAGGTTTTGCCTGGCCCCGGTACGCGGGGGTGCCGCAACCGTGCTTGCTCTCCCGCAGCGCGCGGTCTATTCATCCCAGACGCAGCCCGGCAATCAGCTTGTCATCTGCCGCGCCGAAGAGATGGAGTTTCGCTTGCGAAGCGCGCCTCAACCGGTGCTTGACGAGGTGATGGGACGGCCTGTCGAAGGAAAACATTTGTGGCCGAAGAATTGGCTTCCCCACGGATCTGCGAGCGATCGCCGCGGCGCGATGCGCAAGCGCTGGCCGCGGCTGGTAGCCTACGACGCGAAGGGCAGTGCGCTTGCCGTGCATGGCATCCGGGACATCAGCGCCAGCGGTATCTACCTGATGACCGAGGAGCGATGGCCGTTGGGAGCCCAGGTGAAGATGAGCCTGCAGCGCACCGACAGCAGCGATGACAACGCCAGAAACCCCATCACCGTGCAGCTTCGGGTCAGCCGCTGGGGGATCGACGGCGTAGGCCTGGAGTTCGTTCAGCCTGAAGCGGAAGAGACCGCACTGCTGGCGATGCGCGTCCAGTGAATCCATGTGGGCGCCGTTACGGTGCCCACAAAGCTTAAGACCTCAATCCGACTCATCGGGAATGATCAACAAAATCTCAACTGCTGTGGGCTTGCCGAGCCGGCGAGCGGGACGAAACTGCCATCGCTGTAAAGCGCGCAATACAAACGCCGCGTGCGAGAACTGCTCAGGAAACGCGATGGCCAGAGATTCGAGTCGTCCCGATTCGTTCAGAATTCCATGCACCATGAGAGCGTCGGCGTTCAGATCGCGTGAAACCAGATTTGG
The DNA here is from genome assembly GCA_963744185.1 of uncultured Acidobacteriota bacterium. Classification (GTDB taxonomy): domain Bacteria; phylum Acidobacteriota; class Terriglobia; order Terriglobales; family Acidobacteriaceae; genus Telmatobacter. Next base: position 1,002,366 of record CAVUSR010000012.1, read on the forward strand.
ACGCATAATGTCGTACGGCCACGGGGCTTCAACACGGGTCACCGCGCCGTTCGCTGATGCTTCAGCAGACCGAAGTTGCGCATATTGCAGGATCCAGTTCTTTGTGAGCCCAACATGCAGATACGCAGTGTAAGCGACGCGGTTGCTCCATATCTGCAACGCTTCTGGATACTCTTCATCAAGAGATGTCCCCACCACCACCACTCCGAATTTTCCGTCTTTTGGCCGCTGAATGTGCTCGGTAGTCTCGTAGAAGGAGTCGGCTGCAATTGACTTGTTGCCGCCTTCGCCGGTGCGGCCACCCTGCTCCTCTGATGACCCCTGCGTGTCCGAGAGACCCCGCGGGGCCGGTGCGGCTGGCTGCGCGGTTGAGTTCTTCCGGGCCATGGAATGGGTCTCGTTCACCGGTGGCAAGATGATCGTGCCCTCCGTCATGCGCATGTCGGAGAGCGAAAGCACTGCGGTTGGCGTGGGTTGGTCGGCCGAGTTGGAAACCGTCGCCGGCGCCATGCGGATCACGGAGTTTGCACGCACTACCAGCGGGGACGTCGTCCCCGCTGGAGGCGTCTTCACTACCGGCTGAGTGTCGGCCGCCGTCATGGCTAGAGACCCCTGGTCAAGCTCCTCGTTTGGCGTGTCCAGCGAAGCTTGGAAGTCCGCCTTGGAGGGCTTATCGGGGAGGGGAGCGACAACCTCCTTTGTTGAAGCCAGCTCCGGTGTCCAGATCACGACCGTGGGAACTGGCGCTTCTTCTGAAAGCGCAACGTGAGCGTGGAATTCGGGCTGTACCAGGGTCTGTTTGCCCTCATGTCCTTGAGGAACTTCGGGAATGGTGGGCGCCGGTCTCGAGGCTGCGGCAGTCCCCTGAGGATCTCCTTGCCTACCGGCGTCTGTCGGTGGGTAAAGGCTCTCACCGTTGCCGGTTGTCTCCTCTCGCAGTTCGGGTGAGTGGAGGTCCAAATGACGAACCGAGTATCGCTCTGTAATGATCGGCTCTTCGATTCTGGGCACCTTAAGAATCCCATACGACAGCAGGCAGAACCCGACGGCATGCAAGCCGCTGGAAAGCACGATTGACGATACCCCCCGTCGAGGGGCTTCGGATCCTGCGAATAGGGAAATCATTCGTTAGTTATCATTGCTTGAACCGTCGGCTCACGTTTGAGAAGTTTCCGGATAAGTTGGTCGTCCATCATATCATTGCAATTCCAATGCCATAAACCGGTTACGCGAACGCGGAACTTAACGATTATGCCTGTCAACGGACCTATACAGGGTGCTCCGGTGGTAAACGCCAGTTCACACGGTCCCGGTCATTTGCTTACCCAACCTCTGGAATCTAAGGCAAATAGCGACTCCCCACTTTGGCCCTCCGATTGCCACTGGTGAACCTAGTCATATCTCGAAGTTTATTTGCTCGGAAACGGTAGGCAATGAACCGAAAACTGCTAACCATCCTCCTCTGCGCGTTTCTAATCGCCGCCGGATGCTCGTTTCTGGCTTATCGGATCGTCGGCAAAAGCGTTGCCGTGGCGCACAAGTCTGCGACAACTCGCATTGTGGGCGCTGCCGCTGATCTCAAGCTTGGCACCATCCTGACAGCAGCCAACCTGGCAACAGTTGAGATGGCCGGGCCGCTTCCCAAGGGCGCCATCCTCAAGCCAGAAGATGCAGTCGGCCGCGGCGTATCGTCAGATCTGTACCAGGGCGAGCCGATTCTGGAGAGCCGCCTCGCGCCCAAAGGTTCAGGCGGCGGATTGGCGGCGACCATCAAGCAGGGCATGCGCGCCTGTGCCGTCAAAGTAGATGAGGTGGTCGGCGTGGCCGGCTTTGTTACTCCAGGCATGCGCGTCGACGTCCTGATATCCGGCGATCCGCCGGGGCCGCCCAATCCAAGGGAAGGCACCAAAGTCAAGACCCTTCTGCAGAATATTGAAGTCCTTTCCGCTGGCACCGACATACAGAAGGACGCGGAAGGCAAACCCCAACAGGTCCATGTCGTGAATCTGTTGGTTAGTCCGGAGCAGGCCGAAGTGCTCAGCCTCGCGAGCAACCACACGCAGATTCAGCTCGTCCTGCGCAATCCTCTCGATACGCAGGTGGCCCAAGTGACTGGCAGCGCGATGGTCAATCTGTTCGGCGATGCTGATGCACCCCCAAGGAAGCTGGCCGCCACATTTGCGCATAAGCTGACTCCGCAGTTCGTGTCTGTTGAAGTATTGAACGGCTCGCAACGAACAGAACAGAAATTTGCAGCGGCCGAGGGAAGGGAATGACGAAAGCTCTTCTGTTTGTAACTGCTTTCTTGATTACTACTCCTTCGCTGCGAAGTCAGGCATCGATTGCGGCTGGCCACGTCTCGCAAGTCGGGCAGCAAGATACCACCAACGATCTGTCTGTTGTTGCAGGCCGCTCGGTGCTTCTCGACTGCGCGCAACCGGTGCAGCGCGTCGCCGTTGGCTCGGGGATTGCAGAGGCGACCGCTATCAGCCCTACCGAAATCATGGTGAACGGCAAGGCGCCCGGTGAAACTACATTAATCCTTTGGGAAAAAGGGGGTTCGCGCGAGTTCTTTAATGTGACGGTTCGGGCCAGCCAGTCCGCCGGGAGCGATCGCCTCGACTCCGTTCGTCGCGAACTGAAGAGAGAGCTGCCTGACCAAGCCATCAAGGTAAACGCCGAAAATGGGGCAGTCTTTCTAAGTGGGACAGTCAAGGATCTGACCAACTCCGATCGCGCCGTTCAGATTGCTTCCGTTGCCGGTAAAGTGGTTAACCTGCTCAATGTTGAGGTGCCTGCGAGCCAGCCGCAGATCCTGTTAAAGGTGGTCTTCGCCAGTGTGGATCGTACCCAAAGCAAGCAACTTGGTATTAATCTATTTTCCACCGGCTTTGGAAATGTCGATGGCGCCGTGTCGACCGGGCAGTTTCTCCGCCAGTTATCCTTCCCGGAGGCGGGATCAATCTTATCCAACGACCTGAACCTATTTGGATTTCTTCCTGGCCTCAATCTTGGCGCCACCCTGCAGGCCCTGGAGGCCAAGGGACTGGTGCAGGTACTTGCGGAGCCGAACGTGCTGGCGGAGAGCGGAAAATGGGGAGCTTCCTCGCGGGAGGCGAGTATCCTTACCCGGTTGTCCAGGGTTCGAGCGGAACCACTGGTCCTTCCATCACTGTCATGTTCAAGGAATATGGAGTCCGTCTGAACTTCATCCCCACAGTTACCCCCCGCGGAACTATTCACTTGCAGGTAGCGCCTGAGGTAAGTTCGCTCGATTTCACCAACGCCGTGCAAATAGATGGCTATCAAATTCCTGCGATCTCGATTCGCAAGGTGAAGACCGAGGTGGAGCTAAGTGAAGGCCAGAGCTTTGCAATCGGCGGATTGCTCGATAATCGCGAGTCACAAACATTTCAGAAAATCCCGTTCATCAGCAGCGTACCGATTCTCGGCAAATTCTTCCAATCGATTTCAAGGACTAAGTCGAACACGGAGCTTATTGTTATAGTCACGCCTGAGTTAGTGCAGCCAATTCCTGCGGGCACGCCACTTCCCGGGACTAAATTACCCCGAAAAGTTTCTGCCACCGAACTCCAGCATCCCCATGCATACTCCGGATGGAAGCGGCACCAGCCGGCCATGCAGCCCGGGCCAGCCACCATGCCTGTAGAAAAGCTCATTGAAAGCATGAAACCGGAGACACCGCTTGTGACCGAAAGCACGAGGGCAACCGGGGGAAATTCGGGGAGCTCCACCACCGGATCCGCACCAGCAAACCCGCAATAACACATGGAGAGCAATGATTCTCACGCGGATCAACAATCACAAGCTTACTTGGTCGCATTCTGCCACCGCGTGACGCGCACTTGGTGGTTCGTCTCCGCATCACCAACGTCACACGCCAAACCGAGATTGCTGATCGCGATCGAAGTTGCGGATCGCGGCCAGCGGCGTAGAAAAGGTCTGCTGGGCAGATCGGGGTTATCGAGCGGTGAAGGTCTCTGGATCGTGCCCTGCGAAGCCGTCCACACCTTCGGCATGCAGTTCCCTATCGACCTCGTCTATCTCGATCGCAGCAGCCGCGTCGTGAAGACTCGAAGTCACGTGCGTCCAGGACGCTTATCTGCATGCCTCACCGCTCATTCTGTTGTGGAGTTGCCTTCAGGGACGGTACGGGCCACCCAGACGGAGCGCGGCGACAAGCTCGAAGTTCCACCGCCTCTGAGTCGTGAAGGAATAGATCAGGCCGAGGCGTGAATGGATTCCATGGGCAATTGCTTGTTTGGTTTGACGCTTGTTCAGCCACTCCTTCCACACATCAGCGAGTGCGGCAATCAAGGTGAGCGCCGCGAAGACCTGCGGAACGACCGGGTGTCCCCAGTCAGGAATTGATACCCAAGCGCACAGCGAGTGACCGGCCAGCCCAGCCCAAAGAAGCAGATCGCTCGTTTGATGTTTCGCTTTCCGGACGTTGGTCGCGAAGCATCCGAAGGCAAGTCCGGCACCAGGTCGATCGCGTAGTGCTCTACCATCGCGATCGTGGCGAGAATTGTTCCCGTAAAGAAGAGGAAGATGGTCTGTCATAGTCTGCCGCCGGCGAACGAGAGGAACGGAGCGTCGCAGCAACGCGGAGCGACGGAAAGCATTCGGCATTCCGGTCAACCGAACCACGGCAGAAGGCACAATGGGCGGATGCAGCCACTGCGTGTGAAAAGGCGTGGAGCGGACCGCACCCCGGAACGATGGTATACAGCAGGGGCCCCGTAGTCATCTCCGCAATGTACGCCACCACGATCGGTCGGGATTGGCCGTGCTCGCGCGCCACAGGAACCAGGCAATCATCATGGGAACCATCAATTGATAGATCACCAGGAGCGGTAAACGTGCCGGCTGAAGCAATGCCGCGACAGCGGACGCTGGAACGCCTAGCGCGGTGTCCAGATTTCGCAGGATGTAGTCGAACTTGGACGGGATCATCCCGTTCTTGCCCCATTACAAAGGAGAGAAGCCAGCCGTAGAAGAGATTGATGCCCAGTACAATGACAAGGAGAGGCCGCGTCCTGTCTTTTTCGTCCCGCAGCATCCACATAACTGAGAGGAACAGAGCGGCCATCCCGATCACGGCAGGATCAAGTAGAATGTTCATCATGTTAGCGGCAAGTCGCCACATCGGTATGTAGTAACACAAGCCTAACCTATCTCTCGTTTGAGAGTAAGCTGATTTCAATAGTGATAGTTACCGCCGTACTCTGTTCGCGGGATATTCGCTGTCTACGTGTCATAACTCCACGGGGCGCTCTGTAAACGATTGTTCACAGTTCGCGTTACGAGATGCAATTGTAAGTTGTTGATTTGTCTCAATGCGGATCAAGCGTGAGAGTGGCACGGAAGTTGCACATTCATGGGTGCCCGGCAGCAGCTGGGGAAATCCACAAATTACGGGGAGAATTTAAAATGAAGGACACCATGCTGAAGCTCTATATCAAGATGCAGAACCTGATTTCTGGGGATGAAGGTCAGGACCTGGTCGAATACGCACTCGTCGTTGCCTTGATTGCTCTCGCTGCTACTGCTGGCATGAAGACTCTTGCCAGCGATCTCAGCAGCGCCTTCTCTTCCATCGGTACCACCCTCAACGGCGACGTATAGTCTTTCTCCTTTTGGCTTGAGGGAGCGCGATTGTCCCCGTTGTTTCGCGGCGAATGGCGGTCGCATAGGTCACGATGCGGTTGCCGTTCTCCGCAGATAGAATCCCATGTGGATTAGTGAAGGAGAGTTCGCTATGTATTTTCACCTTTCGAGCCTTACATTGACTTTGCAAAAGGCTCTTACGCGCGAGGACGGCCAGGATCTGGTGGAATACGCCCTCATCGTCGCACTCATTGCACTTGCCGCTACTGCTGGCATGAACACCCTGGCCCAGGATCTGAGTAGTGCTTTTAGCAGCATCGGAACCAGCGTCACAAGCAATATCTGAAGACTCTGTGGGCTCACCCGTTCGCACGGGAGAGACGAAACAGGCCAGAGGTCTGCGCCGCATCTCTCCCACCGTTTTCGTTCCCCATGTCGCTCCCACATCCGCGAAAAGTCGGCTGCGGCCGACACTCACTATCGCGTCGCGATTGCGGCGATGCACATCCTTAGACACTGAGTTATCGCCGCGATGACCCAACCATCTGGAAATGGCAGCAGCCTGTCTCTCATGCTCATCGAGTGCGGGCTCACTCTAATCGCATTGGCCGTCGCTCTCTGCTGGCCCCAACTGGCCAACTCCGGGTTCGGGCGAATCGAACGCGTGTTTGGCTCCTTTGCAAGACGAAAAACTCTCGCGGTGATCAGCGTCGGCTTTGCCATGTTGGTAGCTCGCGTTGCTCTTCTGCCATGGTTTCCAGCGCCGCTTCCTACCGCAACTGACGACTTCAGCTTTTTACTGGCCGCCGATACCTTCGCCCACGGCCGCCTTGCCAATCCTACTCCCGCGATGTGGACGCATTTCGAAAGCATCCACATCTCCATGCAACCCACTTACATGTCGATGTACTTCCCAGGGCCCGGACTGGTGATGGCCGCCGGCCAGGTGCTGTTCGGCCACCCTTGGGCCGCCATCTTGATTACCGGCGCGATTATGTGCGCAACGCTCTGCTGGATGTTGCAGGCTTGGTTGCCTCCGGAATGGGCGCTGCTGGGCGGCGTGGTGGCTATTTTACGAATCGCGCTCTTCAGTTATTGGGTCAACTCGTACACCGGTGGTGCTACTTTATCAATCACCGGAGCGGCGCTCGTTCTCGGCGCCATGCCGCGGCTTCTTAAAACAGGTCGATTCCGTTACGGAATGCTCATGGCCATCGGCATTGTCCTGCTCGTCACCACGCGCCCTTACGAGGGCATGCTGGTCTGCCTTCCAGTAGCGATCGTGTTGGTCCGTTGGATCGCGTCGGGCAAAAACCGGCCGCCGATCCTCGTTCTTCTGCGTCGTGCCGCAGTGCCCGTAGCGCTTCTCGTCTCGGTAGCTGCGTGGATGGGCCACTATGACGCGCGTGCGTTTGGCAAATCCACAACTCTACCCTACACAGTCGCTCGCGCCACTTACGCGGTGGTTCCTTACTACATCTGGCAGCCCCTTCGTCCTGCGCCCGCTTACCGTCACGACGAAATGCGACGCTTTTACACCGAAACGGAGACCGACGGTTTCAACCAAATGCGCTCCCCGGTGGGTCTGCTCCACAGGATGGTTGTAAAGCTTAACAGCACCTTGATGTTCTTTTGCGGTTTCGCGCTTTTGCCGCCGATCTTCATGATGCGCCGGGTCTTTACTGATCGACGCATGCGATTCTTCGCCGCTTGCACGCCTTTTTGGATAGCGGGAATGACGATCAGCGTCTTTTTCATTCCCCATTACCTCGCTCCGTTCACACCTGCCGCATACGCGTTGGGACTTCAGGCAATGCGGCATTTGCGCCAATGGAAACCGGCCGGCACCGCCTTTGTCCGTTTCACCGTGGTCATATGCCTCTTCATGGCCGGATTGCGCCTCTATGCCGATCCGCTGCACCTCGCACCAAAGCAATGGCCGCTCGGGCCCTGGCTGTGCACCTGGGTAGGCCCCGACCACTTCGGCCAGGAGCGCGCGCGCATCGCCGCCGAACTCGATCACCTCCCTGGCAAGCATCTCGTGCTGGTGCGCTACGGCACAACCCATGAACCGGGTGATGAGTGGGTCTACAACTTGTCCGACATTGACGGAGCAAAGACGATCTGGGCGCGCGACATGGACCCGGCAAACAACGAAGCGCTGTTTCGCTACTACAAGGATCGCGATGTGTGGCTGGTGCAGCCTGACGTTCCAAAGGGAATGCTAATCCCGTACCCAATTTCAATGCACTTCGAAGCCGCGCTCAACGCAGGCCAGTAACAAGCGCGGGAGTCCGCGCTCGGGGTTCACAGATACTTGGCGAAGGTCTCGATCTGCCTGGTTGAGTACTCCCGCCGCTCTACAGGCGACGACAGAACCGTTGAAGTGGACGTCGCGCCAAGTGCCGACAGTCGATCGATCAGCGCTTCCATGTGTCGGATCGAAACCACGTCCGCTTCGATCACAAACGACTCGTGGCCCGTGATCCGATGACATCGGCTGATCTCATGCAGCTCCTTGATGGCTGTAACCGTGCGGCTGATCTGCAGGTCGCCTCCCGGAATGGTCAAGCGCATCAGGATACGAATTGGCACCCCCAGCTTGGCCACGTTCACCTGCGCGTGATAGCCGGTGATCACGCCTGCTTCTTCCAGCCTATGGACGCGCTCCGCCACCGCCGGTGTCGACAACCCGACTTTTCTTCCCAGCTCGGCGAATGTCATCCGGGCGTTCCGCTGCAGGCCTTCCAGGATCTTCCACGCAATCGCGTCAAGTTCGAACACATTCGGCATTTTTTTATGAGCCATGGCTTGAGCAATCCTTAACTTTCACAATCATTATGCCGAATTTTGTTAAGTAGTAGTTGATCTTTTCCTTCGAAGAGCCATGTTCGCTCGTGTTCAGACGGGCCTACTCTTTACCTAGCCGGAAGCTCCCCACTCCCGCTGCCGGCATCTGAGGTCACTATGAGCGCTTCCCCCGTCTCCGCTCCCATCGCATCGCACTCACAAGCCGCATCTCTCACCAGCGATCGTGACTTCCTGCCACTCAAGGGCACAGACCACGTCGAATTCTACGTCGGCAATGCCCGCCAGGCGGCTTACTACTATCGCCTCGCCTTCGGCATGTCGCTGGTCGCCTACGCCGGTCCCGAAACCGGCCAGCGTGATCGCGCCTCCTACGTCTTGCAACAAGGAAAGGTGCGCTTCGTGCTGACCACGCCGCTGCGCTCCAGCGATCCGATTGCTGACCACGTCCATCGCCACGGTGACGCGGTGCGCGTCATCGCTCTCTGGGTCGACGATGCCCGCCGCGCCTGGCAGGAAACCACAAGCCGGGGGGCCGTCAGCGTCGCCGAGCCCTTCGTGAAGTCCGATGAAAACGGCAAGGTGGTCCTGGCCAGCATTCGCACGTATGGCGACACCATCCACACTTTCGTCGAGCGGTCTGACTACCGCGGAGCCTTCATGCCCGGTTATCAGGCGATTGCCGAGGACCCTCTCGCTCGTCCCGTTGGCCTGCTGCACATTGACCACATGGTGGGCAACGTAGGCTGGCACGAGATGGACCACTGGGTCGACTTCTATGCCCGTGTTATGGGCTTTTCGCTCTATCAGCATTTCGACGACAAAGACATCTCCACCGAATACTCCGCGCTGATGTCGAAAGTGATGGCGAACGGCAACGGTTACGTCAAGTTCCCCATTAACGAGCCCGCTGAAGGAAAGAGGCGTTCCCAGGTTGAAGAGTATCTCGACTTCTTTCCAGGAGCCGGCGTGCAGCACATCGCGCTCGCTACCAACGACATCCTGCACACGGTAACCAGGCTGACTGAACAGGGCGTTGAATTCCTCCACGTGCCACACTCCTACTACACCGAGTTGCAAGGCCGCGTGGGCAAGATCGACGAGCCCGTTGACGAACTCGAAAAGCTCGGCATCCTCGTCGACCGCGACGACGAAGGATATATGTTGCAGATCTTCACCAAGCCGGTGGAAGACCGCCCGACACAGTTCTACGAAATCATCCAGCGCAAAGGCAGCCGAAGCTTCGGCAAGGGCAACTTCAAAGCGTTGTTTGAAGCCATCGAACGCGAGCAGGAATTGCGCGGCAATCTGTAAGTAGTGTTTGAACCAATTGTCCTGATGCCATCACTCTCTGTTACGAAGTTTTGAAGACACAATGCCTTAGCGGGCGCAACTTTTGGCGCGCCCGGCACAAACTCGCACCGCATGGAGACATGCATAATGACCACCGCAACCCTTACTGCTGCCGCGCCCTACATCATTCAACAGGACTACGCGGCTTACACCGACGAGCAACACAGCGTCTGGGCTGAACTCGTTGGACGCGTGCTGCCGGAACTCGAGCGGCACGCGGCCCGCGAATACCTTGACGGTTTTCAGATCATCGGACTGCAGCGGGATCGTCTACCCAACCTTGCCGCCATCTCCACGCGCCTGGGCCCTCGTACCGGTTGGAGCTCCACGCCGGTCAGCGGGTTCCTGCCTGCGCCCGCATTCTTCGAGATGCTCGCCAACCGGCTTTTTCCCACCACCACCTGGCTGCGCAGCCGCGACTCCCTCGAATACACTCCGGAGCCCGACATCTTCCACGATGTATTCGGCCACGTCCCCATGCATTCGCACAAGGTCTTCGCTGACTTTTTGCAACGTTACGGCAGCGTTTGCGCCGCAACTGCTGACTCCAGCGTCCTCGAGAAACTGGGCCGCCTGTTCTGGTATACCGTTGAGTTCGGCCTCATCCGGCAGGGAAGTGAGATCAAGGCCTACGGGAGCGGCGTCATCAGCTCCCACGGAGAGTGTCAAAACGTGTTCAGCGGCGGTTGCGCTGTCCACAATTTTTCACTCGACGAGGTTCTCGAAACACCGGTCAAGGTGGACGAGTTGCAGAAAGTGCTGTTCGCGGTCGAAAGTTTCGACCAGATCTACGAGGCCATGCACGACGCGGAGCAGCGCGCCCGCAACGGCCGTCTGTGAAAGGGAACGTTCATGTCCGATGAGATCCAATACCAGTCCGGCTTTGGCAATGAATTCGCGACGGAAGCCGTGGCCGGGGCCCTTCCCCAGGGCCAGAACGCACCACAGAAACATCCTCTCGGTCTTTACACGGAGCAATTCAGCGGCACGCCGTTTACCGCGCCGCGCGGCGTCAATCGCCGCTCCTGGACCTATCGCATCCGTCCCTCCGTTACCCACCGTCCTTATGAAGAGATCCCCTCAAAACTGATCCGCAGCGGACCGTTTCTTGAGGTGCCGACTACCCCCAACCAACTTCGCTGGGATCCGATCCCGGTGCCCGAGGAGCCAACCGATTTCGTCGATGGCATCGTCACCCTCGGCGGCAATGGCGATCCCGCGTTCCAGACCGGTGTCGCCATCCACCTTTACGCCTGCAATGCCTCCATGCACGACCGCTTCTTCTACACCGCTGATGGCGAACTCCTCATCGTTCCTCAACTCGGTGCCCTGATCTTCCACACTGAACTCGGCATCCTTCACGTAGCGCCCGGCGAAATCTGCGTGATCCCGCGCGGCGTAAAATTCCGCGTCGTGCTCTCGGAGAAACAGGCCCGCGGCTACATCTGCGAGAATTACGGGCTGCCATTCCGCCTCCCCGATCTCGGGCCCATCGGCGCCAACGGCCTTGCCAATCCACGCGACTTCAAAACGCCGGTCGCCGCCTACGACGATCGTGATGGCGAGTTCCACATCACCGCCAAGTTCCTCGGCCGCCTCTGGTCCGCCTTCATCGACCACTCCCCTCTCGACGTCGTCGCCTGGCACGGAAACTACGCGCCCTACAAGTACGACCTCGCCTTGTTCAACTGCATCAACACGGTCTCTTTCGATCACCCCGATCCCTCCATCTACACCGTTCTCACCGCGCCATCCGTCGTTCACGGCACAGCCAATTGCGACTTCGCCATCTTCCCTCCGCGCTGGATGGTCGCCGAGCGCACCTTTCGCCCGCCATGGTTCCATCGCAACCTGATGAACGAGTTCATGGGCCTCGTCTTTGGCGCATACGATGCCAAGGCCGAGGGTTTCGTGCCCGGAGGCGCCAGCCTGCACAACTGCATGGCCGGCCACGGTCCCGACGCCGAAACCTTTGAGCGCGCCACCAACGCAGACCTCAAACCCCAGTACCTGGCCAACACGCTTGCCTTCATGTTTGAGACCCAACTCGTGGTGCGCCCAACGGAATTTGCGATGAACGCCCGCATCCTCCAACACGAATACTTCGAGTGCTGGCAGGGCCTCAAGAAGCGCTTTCGCCCAGGAGCCGCATCCGAATAAGAGAATGAGCGCGATCGAAACGCTGCTGGCCGGTCTTATTGACTACGCCGGCCTCTATCCGCCCGCCGGCCTCGACATGCGCACCGCCGTGCGCAATTACCTCGAGTACCGCTCCGGCAAACACGCCTTCGCGCTGGGGCGTTTCATTGTCGATGTCGCGCGGCTCGATGAAATGCGTGAGGCCGCCAGCGAATCATTCTCCGCAATCCGCATAAGTGCGATTGTTCCCGCCTCCGCGTCGGCTGAAGAAATCGAGGGTATACTCAGCACCTCACTCGAAATTCAGTCCGTCGAGATCAAATGCCTGGAGCCGCTGAGTATCTGCCGCATCAGCGAAATACTTCCGCGTCGTCTGGAGCAATACTTCGAGATTCCGATTCGGTCCGGGTGTTCTGGAGCGGTGGATGCGCTCGCAACCATCGGTGCGCGCGCCAAACTACGCATGGGCGGCCTCGTTCCTGAAGCCTTTCCGCCCCCGGACGACGTGGTCGAATGCCTGCGTATTGCCTCCGATCGTCAGGTTCCCTTCAAAGCAACCGCCGGACTTCATCACCCCATCCGTTCGCGCCATCATCTCACCTACGCATCGGACAGTCCCATCGGCGCCATGCATGGATTTATCAACCTCTTCTGCGCCGCGGCGTTCCTTTACTGGGGCGACACGCAATGCGCAAGGAAAGTTCTCGAAGAAGAAGACCCAGGCGCCTTTCGCATTGCGCCCAATGCCATCGCCTGGCGCTCGCATCAATGGACCACAGACCAGGTGCGTACAATCAGGCAGCAGTTCTTCACCAGCTACGGTTCCTGCTCCTTCACGGAACCCCTGCAAGACCTCGAGGCACTGGGATGGCTCTGACAAGCTGGATCGTCTCCGCCAACGATCCCACCACCGATTTCCCGCTCGCCAACCTCCCTTACGGCGTCTTTCGGCACGCCAACAGTGCCCGCATCGGCGTGGCCATCGGCGAACAGATCCTCGATCTGCGCTCCTGCGCTGTCGAAGGCCTCTTCGAATCTCTCCCCAGCGATGTAGTGGATGCCTGCACCGCCTGCGTTCTCAATCCACTGATGGCCCTCGGGCCTCAAGCATGGTCCGCTCTTCGTCGCATCATTACCCATCTGCTCTCCGCAGATCAAACGCGCGAAGACATTCAACGACGCGTGGAATCAGCTCTGATCCCCATGCGCGAAGCCGACCTGCTCCTCCCCGCGGAAATCGGGGACTACACCGACTTCTATGCCTCCATCCACCACGCCACGCGCGTCGGCAAGCTCTTTCGCCCCGACAATCCGCTCCTGCCCAATTACAAGTACGTTCCAATCGGCTACCACGGCCGGGCCTCTTCCATTGTCCCGAGTGGCAGTGAAGTGCGCCGTCCTTGCGGCCAGATCAAACCCCCGCAAGCCGCCGAGCCAATGTTTGGCCCTTCACGGTCACTGGATTACGAACTCGAAGTCGGCGTCTTCATCGGGGCAGGGAACTCACAGGGGCAACCCATCTCCATCGCCGACGCCGATCAGCACATCTTCGGCCTGTGTCTCGTCAACGACTGGTCCGCGCGCGATGTCCAGGCGTGGGAATACCAGCCGCTCGGACCATTCCTCGCCAAGAACTTCGCCACCACCATCTCCCCGTGGATCGTCCCCATGGAAGCCCTCGCACCGTATCGGGTTTCCGCAACCCCGCGTCCGGAAGGCGATCCAGCGCCGCTCCCGTATCTCGCCTCATCGTCAACGAATGACGCGTTCGATATCACGCTCGAGGTCTACCTGCAATCCAGGCAGATGCGGGACGCCGGCGATGAGCCGACGCGCGTAAGCCGCGGCAATATGCGCGATCTCTATTGGTCGATTGCGCAACTCGTTACCCACCACGCCAGCAATGGCTGCAATCTGCGCCCCGGCGATTTGCTCGCCACCGGAACCATCTCCGGTCCCGCCGAAGGCTCCGAGGGCTGCCTGCTGGAGATGAAGCATCGGCCGGCGCCGCTTCGCCTGTCAACTGGCGAAATGCGTACCTTTCTCGAAGACGGAGATCAGGTCACCTTCCGTGCCTTCGCCCAGCGCGAAGGCCTTCCGCGCATAGGTTTCGGAGAATGCGCCGGCACCCTCGTTGCGGCCAGATAAACCAGTGTGGCTCTATTCGGATGGATTTGCGGCTGACGCCTGAGCCGCCTGCGAAGTTTTGAGCCGGCCGAGTGCGGCGGAAACCTTTTCCCACTTCACTTCATTTTTTTTCGTCTTTACCGGCGCCGCCGCATTCGCATAAAAGCCGAGAATGTTGTCGCGCAACTCCGGAGAAGTCTGCGCGAACTTCTTGTCGTCAAGTTGGGTCAACAGGTGTGCGTACGCGTCGTCCGCCAAAGTGTACTCCGCCGGCTTGGTCATCTCCCCGGTGTCCAAATCGCGGTCCTGCAATTCGGGCGCTTCCGTCTTTGTCTTCTCGAGCAGCGCCCGGCAGTCATCAAACGTCTTGTTGATGCTCGTAATGTAAAGATCCTCTGTCTGCTTCGTCGGCACGTTGAAGTCGAGCCCCTTGAAGGGACCGATCTTGGGAAAGATCCGCAGCAGGACCGCCAGGAAGCGCGTTCCAAATCCGGGCTTCTGATACTTCTTGCCCCAGGACTTTTCGTAGTCTGCGCGCCGCAGGCGATAGAGAAACTTTCTCTTCTCGAAACCCGGCGTCTCGCTCACGATCTCCTTGCCATGGATCTGGAGGGCTACCTTCGTCATCTGAGGAATCAACTGGCTGATTGCCCACCGGTACGAACCCACGGCCAGGTCTTCATGAGCCAGCACATCCTTCAGGTCGAGGCCGTACACCACTGGAAACGCACGCTCCAGCAACGACTCCGAAACCTCGAACCCAATGAAGTTGTGATAATCCTCGGGCGCATACCGGTGCTTCGCCACCTGCGAAACATCGAAGCCGAACTCGGTCTTCAGGTGTGCGGCCTTGTCGTCGGCATACGTCACCCGGTTTCCGTACTTCGCGCGCAGCTTGGGATAGTGAAGGGATACGGCCTGGTTTACCGCCGGGTGTCCGTCCACATCGGCTACATAATGAGCCATCGCTCCCAGCGCGAAGGCGTATTCCTTCTCATCCTTGCTCTGCTTCACCATCTCACGCACAAAATCGCCGCTGCGCACGTAATGCACCAGGTCGCTGAACTCTTTGCTGCCGAATGGATAATAGCCCAGGTCCTGAATCACGGAGCCGCCGTACGCGTAGGCGTGGGCTTCCTTGATCTGGTCGTCAGTCAGTCCGGGGAATCGTTGCAGAATCAGAGGGCGGATGTGCGACATCCACAGCAAGTCGACGATCTCTTCGTGGGTGAGTACCGAATACCCAAATGCCTTGCCGGCACAGAGAATTACAACAAAGAGAAAAACGGCTGCACGAACAGATCTCAAGATTCAATCTCCACGTTCACGTGCGCCGTCTTTCCGTTCGGCCGGCCCGGCCAGGTTTCAAATGCGATTGAGGAAGAGCAGAACGATAGTCAGCACCAGAATTGCGCCCAGCCCACCCGTAGGGTAATAGCTCCAGTTCCTGTTATAAGGCCACGTAGGGACGACCGCGATCGTTGCCAGAATCAGCACAGGAATCAAGAATAGAACAACCATATCAGCACCTCTGCCGCAACTCCACGACAGGTCGCCGCGCGCTTCGCTTCGTGCCATGCGCCAGAACTGTCTGATTCTAGAGATGCCTTTGAGTCACCGCCAAGTTGTTTGGAGGCCCAAAGGCACCCCTTTACGCTGCAGAGCCGGCTGCCATCACCTGATTTCCACCTGGTCAAGCTGGAACTGGAACTTTCCCGGCTGACCCACCTTGATGAACGCCAGCCCGCTCACATCGCCGCCATCCGTTTCAAACACGGAGAAGGGAAACGTGTACTGCTTCCATTCCGCTCCGGCTACAAAGTTCGTCATCGCGGGCGCTTCGCCGTTCTGGCCGTTGCGCGCCTCCGTCAGCACCAGCAGTGTGTAGGTTGCGCCGTCGCCCTTGGCCCAGAAGCTGATCTCTTTCTTGCTCGACAGGTTCGCCGGCTGCATCGGCGTCGCGCCCGGCGAGAACAACGCCCCAGCGAACAGGAACGGCCCTCCCGCCACCACTTCGCCCGTCACCTGCATGGCGCCCTTGCTGCCCGCAGCGCCCGGCTCCACAATGGACAGCGTCGCCATCGACTTGCCGCCGTTCATCTGGTCGCCGGCGCCGATCCACGAGCCATAACTCGCCGCCACTTTCCCATCGTCGAACGTGCTCACCACATTCGAAGCCGATCCCGCCGGCACCGCCGCAGTCGGCTTCGATTTCCCCGTCTCTCCATTCGGACCCGCAACGGTCAGCTTTACCTTGCTCGTTTTGTCGGAACTCGACCCCACCAGCAGTTCGAATATCCCCGGCTCCACCACCCGATGCATGTCCACGTTCAGTATCGACAGCATCTCCGCCGTCACCGGGAACTTCACCGTGCGCGTCTCGCCCGGCCTTCAGCGTGATGCGCTCGAAGCCTTTCAATTGCATCACCGGCTGCGTCACGGACGAGACGGCCGGATGAATGTAAAGCTGCGCCACTTCATCGCCCTCGCGCGTGCCCGTATTGGTCACGTCTACCCGCACCTCGGCCGTCCCGCCCGATTGAATCTGTTCCGGCTCAACGTGAAGGTTGTCGAATTTGAAGGTCGTATAACTTAGCCCAAAGCCAAATGGAAACAGCGGCTGACGCGTGCTGAACTCGTAGCTGCGGTTATCGCTCGGCTTGTGATTGTAGAAGTCCGGCAGCGCGCCCACCGTGTGCGGAAACGTAATCGGCAGCTTGCCTCCCGGATTCACGTCGCCAAAAATCACCTCGGCCGCCGCCGTTCCCCCCTCTTCGCCCAGGTAAAAGCCCTCCAGAATCGCTGGCACGTTCTCGGCAATGTAGTTGATTGAGAGCGGTCTTCCATTGAGCAGCAGCACCACCACCGGCTTGCCCGTCTCCACCACCGCCTTCACCAGGTCGTTCTGCGCCCCCAGCAGATCCAGCGAATCCCGGTCGCCGCGATGCATCTCCGCCCACGCCTCGCGATTCGTGCTCTCGTTCTCGCCCACCACCACGATCGCCACATCCGCCTTCCGCGCCGCATCCACCGCCTGCTTGATCGACTCCGTCTGCGTCTTCGGATCGATCAACTCCACGCCGTTCGCCCACCACCCCATGTATCCCTGCGGTGCGTTGGTGATCTTGCACCCTTCGGCGTACAGCACCTTCGCCTTGTCCCCCACCCGCGCCCGAATCCCGTCCAGCACGCTCACGCCAAACCCCGGATCGCGGCTGTATCCGCCCAAATGCACATCGGCGGCATTCGGCCCAATCACCGCAATCGTCTTCAGCTTGCTCAAGTCCAGCGGCAGCGTGTTCTTGTCGTTCTTCAACAGCACCACTGCCTTGCGCGCCGTCTCCAGCGCCAGCTGCTTGTGCTCCGCGCTGTTGTTCACCTTCGCTGCGTAATCGGGGTCCACGTACGGGTTGTCGAACAGCCCCAGCTTGAATTTCGCGGTCAGCAGCCGCGTCACCGCGCGATCCACCTCGCTTACAGGGATCATGCCCTGCTTCACCTGCTCGGCGAGCGTCCGATACACCGGAGCTTCCGCCACTTCAAAATCAATGCCCGCCGCCAGACCCTGCCGCGCCGCATCCCCGGCATCCCGCGCCACATGATGCGTGCCCACCAGCATCGGCAGCCCGTCGTCGTCTGACGAAATGTAGCCGTCGAAGCCCCACTCCCCGCGCAGCACCTTGTCCAGCAGCCAGTGATTCACATGCGAGGGCACGCCGTCGATCTCGTTATACGAGGCCATCACGCTGCCCGCGTGCGCCTCCTGCACCGCGGCCTGAAACGGCACCAGAAAATTCTCCCGAATCACCCGCTCGGAAAAGTTTCCCGGCGCGGTGTTCGTTCCCCTTCCGGCTGTCCATGCACCGCAAAGTGCTTTGCCGTCGCCATTACATGGTGCCGGTCAATCAGGTACGAGTCCCCCTGCAACCCCTCGATCGCCGCCACACCCATCCGCGACACCAGGTACGGATCCTCACCGTAGGTCTCCTCCGTCCGTCCCCAGCGCGGGTCGCGCGCAATGTCCAGCACCGGCGAGAACACCTGCCCCGCGCCCCGCGAGCCCGCCTCATCGCCCACCGCCGTAAACACGCGCTTCACCAGCGCCGGATCCCATGTGCTGGCCAGCCCCAGCGCCTGCGGAAAGCTCGTGCTCCCGTATTCCATGTACCCGTGCAAGGCTTCTCCCGGGAAAATCACCGGAATCCCCAGCCGCGTCTTCTCCCGCAGATACCGCTGCACCCCGTTGCGCAGAATCGCCGCGTCATGCGGAGTCAGTTTGATATCCCCTCCCCACTCCGCCTGCTGCGCCTTGCGCGCCGTCTCTGCCGTAAACGTGCCGGTCGGGTCGATCACGTCAATTCGGTCTATCCAGGTCCAATTCAGCTGTTCGACCTTCTCCTCCAGCGTCATCCGCCCCACCAGGTCCGCCACCCGGTCCGCAATCGGCAGGCTGGCGTCCTTGTAACGCGGCGCACTGCCGTCAGAAGCCGCCTGCTGACAATTCCCATGAACGGAGGTCAGAAACATGCCCAGAATCAGGCCCGGAACGAGTAAGAGCGAGGTCTTGCCAATGGAATGACGCATACAGAACGCAGCTTTCCTTTCTGGATTTACGGCGAATCGATTTACTGAATTACGCTATTGCCATGTGAAAGGTTCAATTCCGCGCGCCAACCCGGTTTGTTACGCATCGAAGAATAGAGCATGAATACATTGCAAAACGGTCCCGATCTGTCAGAATCGGTAAAGAGACAATTCTCAATGCAAAAAGTAGCCGTGGTGGAGAACCCGGCCTCCGGTCAAACCTCGCCCCGCCGCAAGGCAATCGTGGATTCCACGTTGGCGGCGCTGCACCACGCGGGAGTCGAGACCGAGCACCTGATGATCGACGGGCCCGGCAGCGGATCGGCCCTGGCTCGCGAAGCCATTGCGCGCGGATGCGACACCGTCCTCGTGTGCGGCGGCGATGGAACCGTCCACGAAGTCCTGCAGGCCCTGGTGGGTACCAACGTTGCTCTCGGCGTAGTTCCCATGGGAACCGCCAACGCCCTGGCGTCGGACCTCGGCCTCAGCCGATCGCCGGAAAAGGCCATCCGCTCGCTCCTTCACGCCGAGCCTACCCAGGTTCCCGTCGGCCGCATCTCCTTTCGCGACTCCCAGGGCGAGCCATGTTCCCGCTACTTCACCGTGGCCGCCGGAATCGGCGCCGACGCACTCCTCATGGCCCGCATGGATCCCGCCCTCAAGCGCCGCTTCGGTTATCTCCTCTACATCGTCGAGGCGTTCCGCATCTGGGTCGGCCATTCCTTCCCGCTCTTTAACGCCACCTTCGCCAACGGCCACGGCCGGCCGCGCGTGCTCGAGACTTCGCAACTCCTCGCCGTGCGCGTGCGCTCGTTTGGCGGAGTTCTCGGCGAACTCGCGCCCGGCGCCACCCTCCATGGGCAAAACCTTTGTCTCCTGGCCTTCAAGACGCGCAGCCGCCTGCACTACATGCGCTTTCTGCTGGCTGTGGTGGCTCAACGCCACTCGTTCAGCAAGGAGATCGAGCTCATCGCCGCCGACACGGTTGAGTGCCTGCCTCGCAACGGCTCGCATTCCAAGGTCTACGTCGAGGCCGACGGCGAGCTCCTGGGCCAGCTCCCGGTCAGGATCGAAATTGCCGCCCAGACCCTCAATCTGCTGATTCCTCCGAACGCCGAACCCTGATCCAGACGGACCATTTAGCTCTTCTTATAGCCGGCCGCGGTGGCGCGAACCCCTTCGGCATACGGCGTCCCCGCAAACCCAAACGCCCGCGCGAACTTGCTCGAATCGAACAGGTACGGCGCGTCGTTCTGATAAAGCATCTCGTAAAATTCACCAACCATGGGATTGAACCATCCCACAACCTTCAACATGGGCCGGTTCAGCACGCGCAACTTAGGCGCCACTCCAAACTCCTTCGCCGCCATCGCGATAAACTCCCGCCCTGTCGGCGGTGCCGGTGCCGTAGGCAGATGCCAAACCTGGTTCCAGGCCGTGTCCCGCTCCGCCAGCATCGCCACGCCCCGCGCCGCATCCGGCGTATAAATCATTGAGTGCGGCACATCGGCGTTCACCAGCCACGAGGCCGTCGACCCCTTCGCCAGCGGCTCAAACACCATGGCGTGCGGGACTGAGTTCGGGGTGTCCGGCCCGTAGAAATCCGGCGCCCGCGCAATCATCGCCTGCAGGCTTCCCGCCTTCACTTCGTTCATCAGCATCGTCGCAATTCGCGCCCGCACCTCTCCCTTCTTCGAGCACGGCGCAAGCGGAGTCTCCTCCGTCATCGCTCCCGTCACCCGCCCGTACATATACACATTGTCGAAGAACACCAGCTTCGCCTGTGCCCGCTTGCAGGCCTCGATGGTGTTCGCCATGATCCGTGGCCACAACTCCTGCCACACCTTGATGTCGTACTTCAAACCCGCCACCAGGTGCACCACGCTCGATCCCGCAACGGCGCGCACTGTCTGCTCGCGGTCCGCCAGATCGGCACCCATCAGCTCCGCTCCCGCCATCGGCTTCGGATTACGGCTCACCAGTCGAAACGGCTTCTTCTCCGCCGCCAGAATCCTGGCGAGCTCATTGGCAATCGTGCCGCCCGCACCCAGAATCGTCGTCATTCCCATCGTTGAACTCCGC
Organism: uncultured Acidobacteriota bacterium; assembly: GCA_963744185.1. Classification (GTDB taxonomy): domain Bacteria; phylum Acidobacteriota; class Terriglobia; order Terriglobales; family Acidobacteriaceae; genus Telmatobacter. Next base: position 1,023,090 of record CAVUSR010000012.1, read on the forward strand.
TCAAGTGAATGAGCCATCCCCTTATAGCACCTGCCCGCGCCTGCCTCGATGATTTCTCGTTAAACCTCACTTCACGTTGCACCCGCGCCCCCTTAACTGCAATCATCGCAGCGAACTTCCGGGAGGCTGCTTCGCATGCGTCTGTGCGCTCTCTTGTCTGTCATTGTCGTCCTCGGTCCTGTCGCACTCGCTGCCCAGCAGCCCGCATGGCAGCCCGCGCCTGGCCACACCCAGGTTCCGATTTGGCCCAACGGCGCTCCCGGCGCGCAACCCAACGCGCCGGCAGAAGTGGATACCACGACTGCGAAAGACAATCTCATCGCGGGCAAGCCGCTCATCCGCCTCGGCAACGTCTCCACTCCCACCATTACTCTTTACGCTCCGCAGAATGCCAGGGTTCCGGCGCCCGCGGTCGTCGTCTTCCCCGGCGGCGGTTACAACATCCTGGCCATCGATCTTGAAGGTACCGAGGTCTGCGACTGGCTCAATGGCGCCGGCATCGCCTGTGTCCTGCTCAAGTACCGCGTTCCCGGCACCGGCCCCTATCCCAAGTCCGCAGCCGCTCTCCAGGACGCGCAACGGGCCGTTGGCCTCGTCCGCCAGCACGCCACCGAGTGGAAGATCGATCCCAACCACGTCGGCGTCCTCGGCTTTTCCGCTGGAGCCCACCTCGCCGCCGCCATCAGCACCCATTTCGACAAGCGACTCTACGATCCCATCGACGCCGCCGATCAACTCAGCTGCCGCCCTGACTTCGCCGTCGTGGTCTATCCCGGCTACCTGGCTCTAGCCGAAAAGGGAATGACCGCCAATCCTGACATTCAGCCCACCGCGCAAACCCCGCCCACCTTTATCGTCCAGGCCGAGGACGACCCCGTCCACGTCGAAAATGCCACCACGTATTTCCTGCAACTGAAGCAGGCCAAAGTTCCCGCCGAACTCCACATTTACGCCGAAGGCGGACACGGCTACGGCCTCCGTCGCACCGCGCTTCCCGTTACCACGTGGCCCGACTCCGTGATCACATGGCTGCACACCATCCACGTTCTCCCATCGCCTCAGCCGTAGCGGGAGTAGTTGCTTCCTGACGTCACCGCACCATGATGGGTGCCCCGGTCGCCCGGTTTTGGAGACCAGGGAAACCTCGGTACAACCAACCTGGCGCTGTCGGTCTGGAACACGCCGGCATCCTCTCTGACACACAAGGCGCGGCCTTTTCCCTCGAATCCGCCCGCACCTCGGAAGAACTAGTCACCTTGCTATACCAAATCGGCAGCAAGCGTTTCGAATACGAATCACAATAGCAACCGCTACAATCACCCCATGCTGCTGGCCGTAATCACCATCTCCGACCGCTGCTCGCGCGGCGAAATGACCGACACGGCCGGTCCGGCGGTTGCCGGGCTCCTGCTCAGTCAATGGCCGGAGGCGGACATTCGTACCGCCCTCCTCCCCGACGAGGAAGACGCCATCGTCGCCCAGGTTAATCAGGTCGTCAGGGAAGGCGCCCGCCTCGTGCTCACCGTCGGCGGCACCGGCCTCGGCCCGCGCGACCGCACCCCGGAAGCCACCCGCCGCGTTATCGACCGCGAAGCCCCCGGCCTCGCCGAAGCCATGCGTTCCCTGGGCGCGATCAAAAACAGGTTTTCCTGGCTTTCCCGGGGAGTGGCGGGCCTGAAAGGCTCGACTCTGATCGTCAACCTGCCCGGCAGCAAGCGCGCCGCGGAGGAGAGCATTACCTCCATCCTCCACCTGATCAAGCACGGCATAGAAGTCGCCGCCGGCGGCCACTCGCACCCTTAGCCGCTTGCTGAAACACCCCGTTGGGTGGCAGGCCGGGGATTTTAATCCCCCGCATCTGCTTTATCGGGTGGTAGGCCCGCGGATCTAAATCCCCTGCATCTGTTTTATCGGGTGGTAGGCCCGCGGATTTAATCCCCCGCATCTGTTTTATCGGGTGGTAGGCCCGCGGATTTAAATCCCCTGCATCTGTTTTATCGGGCGGTAGGCCGGGGATTTATCCCCGGCATCGAAGCACGCAGAATCAACGCGGGCTTTTAAGCCCTGAGGAATGCTTTCCGGGGATTCCGCCCGATACAAAGTATCGTGGTGTGCGCCCCGCGATGAGCCGAGCGTTGTTGGTCAGGAAGCCTTTTTCGCGCGGTTCTTCTCCGCTTCAAGTTTCCTCTGCTCTTCCCACTCATCGATCGGCACACCCGCCGCTTTAATGACCCGCTGTTCCGGGTATCCCGTCAGGATCTCCGCCTCGGTCATGAAAGCCTCCACAGCGGCGTCATCGTTGGGATCGTATGGGCCATCATCCGGGTCGTTCGCATCATAGGGGATCGGCTCGTCCAACTCGATGCTTCTGCGGACGCGTTCCCAATCGGTCATGTCACGATTTGGAAGCGACATAGGCTCTCCTTTCCTTTCGCGAGGCGTGACGGAATGAGATGAATCGGACGTTTCCGCTGCGAATAGGGTAAACCAGGGCCAAAAGTGCCCCTTTGGATTCGACCAGCGCAACATCCAGAAAGCGTGTTTCGGGTTTAACCCTGATCCTGACCGTGAATTTGTTCGGACTCTCGAATACCTTGTGCGCTATGAAGAAATCCATCCCATGCTTCTTCAGGTTCGCTTCGCGTTTGGCCTCGTCCCATTCGTACACGCGCCGATTCTACGGGCGCGTTTTCGCAGCAGGATGTAACCGGGCGCACAGTCGCCGACCGCGCTTGAGAAGCTAGTTCAAGAACATCGTCCGATACAGCGTATCCCGCTGCACCGGCTTGAACCCCGCATCGCGAATGATCCGCCGCAGTTCCTCTTCGGTGGTGCAGTTCGACGTCCCCGCGGCCTTCACCACGTTCTCCTCCAGCATCACCGAACCCACGTCGTTCCCGCCGAAGTGCAGCCCCAGCTCCAGCACCTTCAGCCCCTGCGTCACCCAGCTCGCCTGCACGTTGTCGATGTTGTCCAGGTACAGCCGCGAGATCGCCAGCACCTTCAGGTACTCCACGCTGGTCGCCTCGTCCCAGCCGCGGCCGCCCAGGGCCGTGTTCCCGGGCTGAAAGCTCCATGGAATGAACGCCGTGAACCCGCCGGTTTCTTCCTGCAGCCGCCGCACCACGTCAAAGTGGTTAATCCGCTGCTCAAACGTCTCGCCCACGCCAAACATCATCGTCGCCGTGGTCCGCATGCCCAACTGGTGCGCCGTGCGGTGGACGCTCACCCAGTCTTCGGTCCGGCATTTCAGGCGTGCAATCCGTTTGCGCACGTCGTCGTCCAGAATCTCCGCACCGCCGCCCGGAATCGAGTCCAGCCCCGCGTCCCGCAGCCGGATAATCGTGTCCCGCAGGCTCAGCTCGCTGTATTCCGCAATCGCCAGCACCTCGCTGGCCGACAGGCAATGCAGCCAGATCTGCGGAAACCGCGTCTTGATCCCCGTGAAAAGCCGCTCAAACCAGTCAATCTTCAGATCCGGATGGATTCCCCCCTGCATCAGGACCCCGGTGCCGCCCATCTCCAAAGTCTCCGCAATCTTCTCGTAGATCTTCTCGAACTCGAGAATGTAGCCTTCTTTGGCCTGCGGTCCCTTCAGCGGCCGGTAAAACGCGCAGAATGTGCAGTATTCCGTGCAGAAGTTCGTGTAGTTGATGTTCCGGTCGATGATGTAGGAGACCACGCCTTCCGGGTGAAGGCGGCGGCGGACGGCGTCCGCCTCGAATCCCAGGCCGATCAGGTCAGGGGAGTGGAAGTAATCGAGAGCCTGTTGGCGGGTCAGCGACATGCTTCAATTCTAGCCTTTCCCAGGGTTTCCGTTCTTAGCGTGTTCGCTCGCGCCGGGCCTTCGGCTGAACTCCTGCCCCCTTGCGAAACAGGAACATGCCCCTGCCTTCCACCGGAGCCTTGCGCGTCCGCGACAGGTTCGAGGCGGTCGATACCCCACTGAAAAGAACGAAAAAGTCGAGAAACGCCCGCCAAAAGCTCTTCTCTGCCATGACTGTCAGCCTGCCAGCTCTTTCGATTCGGCACGAACGGCGAACGATGCCCCCATTTCTTTCACTCTTTCGTTACCGGCTTCGGGGCGGGCTTCTTCTCAGGACTTGAAACGCCCATGCTCATGAGCAGAAAGCCCAGACCCTTTCGCAACAAGTCCACAATGCTCATGCGCTGTTCCGTTCTGCGGCGAACAATCTCGTCGTCGTTGCCAACTATTTCGTAGCCGGCTGCCCAGCCGCCGCCGTCGCCGGCGCGGGGCTCGGGGCGGACGTCTCGCCATTCAACACCGCCGTGGCTGCCGGCGGAAGCGGCTTGTCGGCATTGGCCAACAGCAAGCTCACCTGCCACATTTGCGTATCACTCATCACGTCCTTGTACGCCGGCATGCCCGTCAGCCGGATTCCGTTGGCCACCTTCCAATACGTCTCGCCCGGCGGGTCGTCGCTCACTCCCACCACGTCGCCGTTGTGGTGCTTCTCCCAAAGAGGCGGCGCTGTCGGGAACTCGTGCGTTCCGGTCGCGGAGGGCTTCCCGTGGAAACCATGGCACATCGCGCAATTATCGGCATACAGGTGGGCGCCGGCCACCAGGTTCTCCTCGGTCGCCTGAATCGGAGGGTTCTTCACCATCTCCTTGTCAATCCGCGCCTCCAACGGAACACTCGTGACCAGTCTCTCGTTCGGGAACGGCGGATCGTTTACAGCAACCGGCACCTTGCCGAACTTGAAATAAGCCAGAGCAACCAGCGGAACCAGAATGATTCCGATTACGATTCCCAAAATCAATCGTCCCATCTTCGATCAGCCTCCCTGAATACACCAATCCTATTTCAACCAATCGCTGCTAACGTTCACCGCATGTTGCTATGGACGTGGAATCGACACGGGAGTTGCAAAATCGGCCGCTTCTCTTCCGCTTCCGCGCAAGCTGATTTCCCGCCTCATCCGTCCAAAACATGGCCGGATCAACCGAGATCAACACAGGGCTCCCCGTCAGATGATTTAATACCCTTACGGGGAAGCGCAACGTACCGCCGAAATTGAAGCGAGCCGCCCGCTGCCTTGCCGTGATGCGAGGAGCAAAGCGGCCGGACTCCGGCAAGCTCGTATTGCCGGGCTGCGCTTTCGTTATCCCGTGGAGGAAACCCGATACCGATGTCTTCTTTTCGCCGTCTTGCTCTTGCGCTGGTCCTGGGATTGCCCGCCGCGCACTTTGCTCTTGCCCAAGACCCCAGTTCGAGCAGCAATCCCCCCGTGCCCCAGGCGCAACCTGCCACCCCGCAATCCGCTCAGGATCAGGCAGCAGCCGCCCAAAATCAGGGAGCGGTGAGCGTGCAGGCCCGCATTCGCGCTCGCCGCGAGCAGCGCCGTGTGCAGGCCATCCGCGAGGTCTATTCGCACCTTTATGAGATCAACCTCAACGCCGGGTACCTCCGCTTCATCCCCGGACCCAAGCTGCAGCGCGTCACCTATTACGCCTGGGACACCGGCGTGACCCGCTACTACAACCAGCGTCTTGGCGCTACCCTGGATTTCCGCGGATACTACGGCTCGCCCTTCGTGGGACTCAACCCGAGTTCCATCACCAAGCCGGCCGTCAGCACCTACACCTTCATGGGTGGACCCACCTACCGTTTTTACATGCAGCCTCGCTACTCCATCTCCGGTCGGGTCATGGGCGGCTACGCTCTCGGTAATTTCTCCGGCGACACCAATGGCTTCGGCGGACAAACTCTCGGCCTTTATCCGGATCAAGGCACCTTCGCCGCCAGCGCGGCCATCACCGGTGAGTACAACATCTCTCCCGGCATCGGCTTGCGTCTCTCTCCCGAATACGTGTTCACCGGGTTTGGTTCCACGCTGCAATACAGCCGCGGATTCACCGCGGGATTTGTGTTCCGCTTCGGCAAGCAGTAGACATTTCGGCGCGCCAAGATCAATATGCGCCGCGTCTTGATCGCGCCGATTGATATCTGCGACAGGCGTATTTCGGTCCGAATCAATATCTCTGAGATATCAATCGGGCGAATCAATATCTCCTGAATTATGGGTTCAGGTATGGGATCTGACGACCGAGCGGGCGCCGATCCGCCTCTGCAAATTGCGTTCCGCCCTTTTGGATAGAACCGGAACGCTGCGTCTGACGTAGAGAGACGCGAGCACGTTATTGCGCCGGGCAGCCCGACATCTTGTTGGTTGCCAATTTCCTGACCTCCGCGTCTTGGGCAACGCTGACGGCCTCACGCGCTAACTGGCAACGGTCCGACGGTTCCGGCTTCCACGCGGCGGCTATGATTAAGCACTTTGCCAGGTCATCTGCCGTCGCGGCCGGATTTGCCTTCCAGCGATCGCGGTTGATGGTAACGCATTCCTCGATCTCCCTGGTTGCTTGCGGCAGGTCACCCAAGGCAACATGCACAAGTCCGAGGAAATACAGCGTGTGGGCTACGTCCGGCTCGTAGGCTGCGGGATTGTCGGCCGCCAGCTGGCGATAAATATCCAGCGCTTCCTGGTAGGCTGCCACGCATTCCTTCCCCTGGTAGGTATCGCTGTACAGTCTTCCCAGGTTGTACAACGCTGTTGCCATCAGCGGCCGGTAGGCCCCGGGGTTGGTTTTAGCCACCTCGCGATAGATACTCATTGCTTCCTGTTCCGCGGCCTCGGCCTCCTTGGGACGCTTCATATCGGTGTAAATCAATCCCAGGTTGTTGAGCGTAAGCGCCACCGTCGGCAGATAGACTGCCGGGTTCGTCTTCGCGAGTTCGCGCCGGATGTCCAGCGCCTTCTGATAGACGACCTCTGCTTCCTGCAGCCGGTTGGTTTCTTCGTAGAGGTTCCCAAGATCCGTCAGGGTATCGGCCAGAAAGGGTTGATAGGTTGCAGGGTTTCCTTTCGCCAATTGCTCGTCGATCGGAAGCGCCTCTTTGTAGGCGGCCTCGGCCTCCGGATACTGCCGGTCGTCGTCGTAGAGAAGTCCGATATTGTTTAACGCACCAGCCAGCTCAAGCTGATAGGAAGTGGGATCGGTTTTTACCAGCTGACGATACGTGGTGAGCACCTCGTTAAAGATGGCCTCCCCTTCTTTCGTGCGGTGGGCGTAGAGGTATAGCACACCAAGATTATTCAGAATCGAGGCCAGCGCCGGCTGATACTCGGTTGGATTGGTCTTCGCCAGCTCGCGCGCGACCCCCAGAATCGCAACCAACACCGGTTCGGCGACGCTGTATTCATTCTCGCGGAGCAGGACGTAGGCGTACTCACGGCCGTACTTCACTTCTTCGGGAGAGGCCTCGTTGACGGTTGCAAGCTGGTAAGCCTTCTTGAGGTGAGGCAGCGATTCGGGCAGCTGGAATTGAAGTTCATAGTCCAGGGCGCGGTTGTAGTGGTTGGCCGCCGTGCGGTCGGTTCCCTTGTCTTCCGTTGCCAGCACTTTGTCGAGAATTTCGCCGGCTTTCTCCAGTTCGCCCTGGTGCAAATACTCTTCAGCCTGGCGCGAGAGCACTGCATCGTTACCGGCCTTACTCAACTGGGTTTCCAGTTCCTTGTACCTGCGGGTCCATTCGTTGGCCTCGCGAACCTTGTCCTCTTTCTGCAGGGCCATCCGGCTCAATGCAGCGTTCAATCGATTGAGCGCTCGCGGGTCCACACCGATACAGTTCACCGTGACTTTGCCCGTAACATTGGCGATCACAGGGCTGCACCATCCGCTCGTCTTTTGCACGATGGGCCCCGCAACCTGCTTCTGCACGATGGCCCCCGAAGCCTGCTGGACAGCGGCCATGAACATCATCGAGATGAGCGGTGTGGCCAACATTTATTGCGCCCCATCACTTACTCTTCGGTTCCGTCTTGATCTCGGGTTTCTTTGGCTTGGCCCCGCCGTCGCTCTGGTCCACGGTGATGGTGACATCGCCCTGCACGCCCTGAACCGCCGGGCTGCCCGCACCAGAGGTACTCTGCTGCACCTGGTTTGTCTGTTGCGCCGGCGCCTTGGCGGTTTGGGCTACCGGGGCCGCGGGCTTGGGCGCCTGGACGTACGCGAGGATGAGACCACCCGCCAACGCCACGGTTGCCACGGCCACGGCAACAGGAGAAAGCCAGCGCCGTTCATCGTTGCGCTTCGCCCTGGCGAGATACCCGAACACCAGGAAGAGCGCGAATCCAGCCAATCCCAGGGGCTGGGTCACTACCTTTGTCCAGTCAGCCATGTTCGTGCCCTCTCAGGTCCACAAACGTTCCGATTTCCCGGGCCCGTTGTCGAGCGTCGCACCTGGAGGCTGAGCGCCCAATTCAACGTAGCATGGAACTTCGACTTTGCTCGAAGAATCGGGCGACCCAAGGGGCTGGCGATCGGGATCGGCTGCACTTTTTCCGCGTGCCGCTGACGCGTCCCGAAGAGGAGATATCCCTTCGGCTCCGCGATATGCTGTTTCTCATGATCCAGACAGTCGCCGTCCAGGGGTATCGCTCACTGCGCGATCTCACCCTGCCGCTTGGGCAACTGAGCGTGATCACCGGCGCCAACGGGAGCGGCAAATCGAGCTTCTATCGCGCCCTTCGCCTGCTGGCCGACGCGGCGTTGAACTCCGTTGTGGCTTCGCTCGCGCGCGAGGGTGGATTGCCCTCGACATTCTGGGCGGGCCCGGAGACCATCGCCCGCGCCGTTCGCCAAGGGACGTACGACGTGGAGCCGCTGCAAAAGCGGAAGGTGGCGAGTCTCAAGCTCGGATTCGGCGGCGACGACTTCGGCTACAGCATCGACCTGGGTTATCCGCCGCCTCCGCCTCCGGAAACCATGTTCCGGCTCGATCCACATGTGAAACGCGAGTGCATCTGGCATGGCCCCACGTATCGAAAAGCCTCGGCGCTGGTCGATCGCCGCAACAACTTCGTCTGGCTCGCCACCACGCGCGACGAAGAACCGGTCATGCTGACGCAGCATCTCTCCGACACCGACAGCATGCTGGCCAGCGTCGCCGATCCACAGCGCGCTCCGGAGATGCTGGCCGTGCGCGAGGCTGTCCGCGGCTGGCGATTCTACGACCAATTCCGCACCGACCCCGATTCTCCCGCGAGGGCAGCGCAAATCGGAACGTTCACGCCTGTGCTTCATCACGATGGCAGCAACCTGGCCGCCGCTCTGCAGACGATCCTCGAGATCCGATCGGATGGAGCGCTGGCCGCAACGCTGGAAGACGCCTTTCCCGGCAGCCGGCTTTCCATCGAGGCGCAGAGTGGCCGGTTCGAACTCACCTTGCATCAGAAGGGATTGCTTCGGCCGCTTTCCGCAGCCGAACTATCCGACGGAACGCTTCGCTATCTTTTATGGACAGCCGCTCTGCTCACGCCCCGTCCGCCGCGGTTGATGGTGCTGAACGAGCCGGAAACCAGTCTCCACCCGGACCTTTTGCCGGCGCTGGCGCGACTGATTCTCTCCGCGGCCAAGTCCACGCAGATTCTCGTGGTTTCGCATGCGGCTGCGTTGATCAACGAACTGGCTGCGGCGCCTGTCTGCTCGCATCTGCACCTGGTGAAGGATTTTGGAGAAACAAAGCTGGAGGGCGCGACGCTCTTCAACAAGCCCAGGTGGAGCTGGCCCGCCCGTTAGTGTCTGACTGATTAGCTTTGTGCCTCAGCGCTGGCTCCCTGACCACTGATCACTCGATCACTGCAGTATCGGCACGCCGCCAATCCGCTGCTGCCACTCCGCCGGACCGGTCTGATGCACGCTGGTGCCTTTGGTATCGACGGCCACGGTCACCGGCATATCCTTCACCACGAACTCGTAGATGCCTTCCATGCCAAGGTCGTCGAACGCCAGCCGCCGCGAGCTCATGATGGCCTTCGACACCAGGTACGCAGCGCCGCCCACCGCCATCAGGTACACCGCGCCGAACTCCTTGATGGCTTCAATGGCCGCCGGACCGCGCTCCGCTTTGCCCACCATGCCCAGCAGGCCCGTCTCCTTCAGCATCTGCCGCGTGAACTTGTCCATGCGCGTGGCGGTTGTGGGACCGGCAGGGCCGATCACTTCTTCGCGCACCGGGTCGACCGGCCCCACGTAGTAAATGAACCGTCCATTGAAATCCACCGGCAGCTTTTCGCCGCGGCTCAGCATATCGGTCATGCGCTTGTGCGCCGCATCGCGCCCGGTTAGCAGCTTGCCGCTCAACAACAGTACTTCGCCGGGTTTCCACGTCGCCGCTTCTTCGCGTGTCACCGTGTCCAGGTTCACGCGCCGCGCGCCCTTGGGGTCGTACGTGAGCTTCGGCCAGTTCTCCAGGCTCGGTGGATCGAGATACACCGGCCCGCTGCCATCGAGAACCACGTGCGCATGCCGCGTGGCCGCGCAATTGGGGATCATCGCCACGGGAAGGTTGGCCGCGTGCGCCGGCGTATCCAGCACCTTCACGTCCAGCACCGTGGTGAGGCCGCCCAGTCCCTGCGCGCCGATGCCGAGCCGGTTCACCTTGTCATAAATCTCCACGCGCAGCTTTTCTGCCGTGGTTTTGGGCCCGCGCGCGATCAGGTCCTGCATATCGATGGGGTCCATCAAAGCTTGTTTGGCCAGCAGCATGGCCTTCTCCGCGGTGCCGCCGATGCCGATACCCAGCATCCCTGGCGGGCACCATCCCGCGCCCATCGTCGGCACCGTCTTGATGACCCAGTCCACCACCGAGTCCGACGGATTGAGCATGGCAAACTTCGACTTTGCCTCGGACCCTCCGCCCTTGGCCGCCACCGTCACTTCAACCGTGTTCCCCGGCACGAGCTCGACATTCACCACGGACGGCGTGTTGTCCTTGGTGTTCTTGCGCGCGCCCGCGGGGTCCGCCTGCAGCGACGCGCGCAGCGTGTTGTCTTTGTCGAGATACGCCTTGCGCACGCCCTCATCCACAATCTCCTGCAACGTCTTGGTGGGGCTGCCGCCATCGGGCCCGGCGAAGCGCACATCCATCCCCACCTTCAGAAACACATTCACAATGCCGGTGTCCTGGCAGATAGGCCGGTGTCCTTCAGCGCACATCCGGCTGTTGATGAGGATCTGCGCCATGGCGTCCTTGGCCGCGTGCGACTGTTCCTTCTCGTAGGCCCGCGTCAGGCTCTCGATGTAATCAAGCGGGTGGTAATAGCTGATGAACTGCAGCGCGCCCGCGACACTGTCAATCAAATCCTGCTGCCGGATGACGGTCATGGTGATGCTCCCTCGTACTGTGCAACGCCTTCTAGGGTAAAGGATGTGCGGCAAGGCTGGCACGATTCCGAGGCACGCGTGACTCGCACCCGGCTGACCCGGTCATCGAATCAGCGGGAAGGGAAGTTGTGGTGCCGGGTTTTGGTCGTCGAGCCGCCGCAGCCACCCGCGAATGCTTTCCCGCAGGCCGTCAACGTCAATGCCCCCGTATTGCGCGGGAAACTCATCGAGCCGCCGCAGTGCCCGCGTCAGCAACGATGCGGCGCCGCGCATGTTCTTTCGCTGCATATGGTGAAATGCGGCTGTAACCTGAATCAGCGCCTGCAGAAACGTCTTTTCCGGCTCCTCGCATTGCAGCCAGAGCGCTTCCCAGTGTTCGTGCGCGTCGAAAAACTTCTCGTTCCGGTAGCAGCGCAGACCCTCTGACAGCGCTTCGCAACTCCAATCAAGCGTCATGGTTTTCTCAGTCGCCTTCCGTCGCTATTGGAATAGCTTGATGATCTCCGCATTGCCCGCCTGTTCGGCGAGCACTCTGAAGCGGTTTCCGTGCGGGTCACCGGCTTCGCGAAGGCCGGGAAAGCGTTTGAGGAACCGCGTGGCCCAATCCACGTCGCCACGCCGTATCGCAAAAGCGAAATCGTCCAGCTCAATGCCCAGAAAACCTCCTAGTTCGCGCAGATACTCGATGGCCCACCCCGCCGGAGTCGCTCCGAATTCATCGTCGGCCGCATTGACGTCGGCGCCCTCCCGAACCAGGAGTTGAACCACCTGGCGGTGCCCGCCAAAGGCTGCGTGGTGAAGGGCCGTCGCGCCGAGTGCATCTTTCTGGTTCACAAGCTCCGGGTGGCGGCGGACAATGTCTCTTACGTCCTCGAGCGCGCCGCTCTTTGCGGCCTCCATCAACCTCTCCAATTCCTTCACACGCGCAATCCTTTCACTCGCTCGGGGGACTGGGGGGAAACGGCAGGGGAAGGTCCGGCCCGTCGTCCGCGGCAGGATAGGTTAGCTGCCCGTCCGCCACGCTCAGGAACGGCGTCAGGTTGTGCTCCGCAGCAGGTCCGGTACCCATGATGTCCCGCACTTCCCATCCTCTCACCATCAGCGCGTCGGCGATCAGCGAGCGGTGGCACCGCCACGGCACCGCCTCCGCGCACATGGCGGCCGTGGGCGCTGCCTGCGCCAATCGGATCAGGTCCCTCAGCCCCTCGGCAAACTCTGCCGTCGCCATGTAGTCGGCGTATCCGCGGAAAGACGCGTTCCGCCACCCCGTGTTGATCGAGCCCTTCCGGCTGTGGCGACGGCCGCCGAGCGCCGCGATGTGCGTGTAGGCAATTCCGGCAGCCGGCAGCGACTCGCGCAGATTGTCCGCGTTGAATTGCGGGACATGGCGCGATTTGGGAATCGATCGCACGTCGGCGATTCGCATGACCCCGTGCGTCTTCAGCAACTCCACAAACTCCTCAAGAGAATGCGTGGAGTGGCCGATGGTGAAGATGGTGTTCCTCATCACGGCACAATCTTAAGTCCGTGGTACAGAGTGTGAACATCACGAGGCTACCTTCCGCTGCAAGGAGAACTTTATGAAGCACGATCACGCGTCCCGCAACGGTCACGCCCAGCAGAACGGCGCTGTCGCCCTGCAGGAAGAACCCGCCCGGCGCCTCGGCGAAGACTGCCGTTATAGCAAGGAATTGCGCTGTCTGCACGTGGAACTCGCCAAGCTGCAGGAGTGGATTCGCCACGAGGGCCTGCGTGTGGTGGCGCTGTTTGAAGGCCGCGATGCTGCAGGGAAGGGAGGCGCCATCAAGCGGATTACCGAGCCGCTGAACCCGCGCATCTGCCGGGTGGTCGCGCTGGGCACGCCCACGGAGCGCGAAAAGACGCAGTGGTACTTTCAGCGCTACGTGGAGCATTTGCCGGCGGCCGGCGAGATGGTGCTCTTCGATCGCAGCTGGTACAACCGCGCCGGGGTGGAACACGTGATGGGTTTCTGCACCGAGGCCGAGTACCAGGAGTTTCTGCAAAGCTGTCCGGAGTTCGAGCGCATGCTGGTCCGCTCCGGCATCCGCCTCCTCAAGTATTGGTTTTCCGTCAGCGACGAGGAGCAGGAGAGGCGCTTTCAGGAGCGCATGCACAACGTAACCAAGCGCTGGAAGCTCAGCCCCATGGACCTTCAGTCGCGCAAGCACTGGGCCGACTACTCGCGCGCCAAGGATGAGATGTTCGCCGTCACCGATACCAAGCAGGTGCCGTGGTTCGTTGTGAACGCGGAGAACAAGGAGGCAGCGCGCCTCAACGTCATCCGCCACCTGCTGTCGCAGTTCGACTACAAAGACCTCACGCCCAAGCCGGTGCCGCTTCCGCCTATCGGGAAGTCGAAGTACGTGCGGCCCCCGATCCAGGAGCAGAACTTTATTCCGGAAATCTACCGATAGAAACAGCGGGGCAGGGAAGCGTACCGGGAAGGCTGCGGACAACTCATTCGGGCGGTAGGCCGGGGATTTTATCCCCGGTATCATGCAAGGCCAATAAACGCGGCCCTTAGCCCCGATGGGATGTGTCCAGCGCCGAACGCAGATCGGTGCGGCCGAAGTCGTCGCCTTTGAAGAGAATCGGCTCGCGTTTGACGCGCGCCAGCGCGTAGCTGAAGCAGTCGCCGAAATTCAGATTCGCTTTGTGCCCGCTGCCCTTGCCGTAGTTACGATACGCCTCGCGCGCGATCCGCGCCTGCTCCACCGTTACCGGCTCGATCGAAAATTTTGGATGAGTCACAATCTCGTCCAGGCGAGCACTCACGATGGGATTACCCAACCCATCGATTACGATCCCCGCTTCATAGTAGGAGGCCGCCGATAAGTGGAGCACGCCGGCTGTCTCCATCGCCTCCGCAAAAATGATTCCGTCCGGTTCGTTCTTGATAATCGCTACGAGTACCGATGTGTCGACTGTCATTTCGGGAGCCCCGTTCTATCGTCATAGAGCTCATCCATCAATTCCTTAGAGGAACGGCCATCGTCCAGCATTGGGCCGGTCTCTCGGGCAATCTTCATCAACCATTCCGCCATTCCTTTTCCAGGCGTGTTGTTCTCTCGGGCGACTTTCTCCCTCTCGATTTCGTTCTGGACAGCCTCTTTCACCGTCGAGGTCAGCGAAGCACCCTTTAGGGTCGCCAGTTCCTTCACCAACTCGTAGGTTTCCTTGTCCTTAATGTTCAGAGCCATGCCAATTTACCTCTGGGATTCTACCATTCTATCTCAACCGTCTTCCTTTCTGCCATCAGTTGCCAGATAGAGCAAGTTTCAGCCCCCCAATGCCCTAATCTAGAAAATATGGCCGACTACCCGCTGGACTCTGTGCCGGACGCCAAACCGCTGACGATGCCCACACTGGGCGAGAAACCTTCGTCCGACACCTGCTTCGACGTGCTGGTCATTGGCGCCGGCCCCACCGGCCTGTCTTGCGCCATTGAGTCGCAACGCGCCGGCCTGCGCTCCGTCTTAGTCGATAAGGGCTGTGTTTGCAATTCTCTCTTTCATTACCCCTCGCACATGACCTTCTTCACTACCTCCGAGTTGCTCGAGATCGGGGAGATCCCTTTCCCCAGCCCCAACGCCAAGCCCGGGCGTAATGAAGCGCTCGAGTATTACCGCCAGGTTGCCGCGCACTACAAGCTCGACGTGCGGCAGTACCAGCGTGTTCTGCGGGTGGAGGGTGCCGACGGGGCGTTCACCGTGCACCTGGTCGATCGCTTCGATCGGCCCGGCATACTCAGGGCGCGCAAACTCATCGTCGCCACCGGCTATTACGACATCCCCAACTGGTGCGGAATCCCCGGCGAGCAATTGAGCAAGGTTCACCACTATTACGACGATCCCCACCCCTACTTCGGCACCGATGTCATCGTCATCGGGGGCAAGAACTCGGCCGCCATCGCCGCCCTCGAACTCTGGCGTCACGGGGCGCGCGTCACCCTCGTGCACCGCGGCGCGGAGATGCACCGCCACGTCAAGTACTGGATCAAGCCCGACATCGAGAACCGCATCAAGAACGGAGAAATCCGCGCTTATTTCGTTTCCAACGTGATCGAGATCAGCCCCGACACGGCGACCATCGAAACCCCAGCCGGCCGTGAGACGATCCCCAATGACTTCGTCTTCGCGCTCACCGGGTATCGCCCCGATTTCAGCTTTCTTGAAAGTATGGGCGTGCAGTTTGAAGGACCCGATCGCCTGCCGGTCTGCGATCCCGAAACCCTGGAAAGCAATGTGCCCGGCATCTTCCTCGCCGGCGTCATCGTGGCCGGCTCCCGCACCAATGAAATTTTTATTGAGAACGGCCGCTTTCATGGAAAGCAGATCGCGAAGGCTCTTCTCGCACGGCAAGACCCCCGGGATCACTCGATGATCCGATAAACTGAGCACAAGCTTCCCTTTCCCGAGGTTTGCGAAATGCGCTGGTGGCCGCGCTCCATACGATGGCAGATGCTTCTCGGACTCGTGATTCTCGAGGCCCTGTCCATCAGTCTGTTTGCACTCCTCCTGTTCCGGCTTCAGGAACAGGATGTGCGTCGCCGCGTCTACGACCGCATCGGCCACCAGACCAACTCGCTTGCCGCCCAGGCCCAGGAGGCTCTGGGGCAGGAGCGACTCGACTGGGTCGGCCTCTCGGTGCACATCATGGGGCAGGCCCCCAGCGTGTCCCGCGCTCTCATCACCGACCCCTCCGGTAAAACCCTCTATGCCAGCCCTGGCAATCCCGCCGACTTCCCCCTCGATCCTGACGAGCGTCGTCAACTCCGCCAGATTCACGGCGATGAGCCGCGCGTGTTTTCCTTCGGCCGCAATCGCTGGGAAGGCGTGCGGGCCATCTTCACGGGAACCACCCTGCGCGGCTACGCCTGGGTCGAGTCCAACCGCGATTGGGATTCCGAGCAGGTCGGCGACATGCTCCACGGCATCCTCATCTTCGCGGCTATCTGGATCGTGGCCTCCGTGCTCCTCGTCGGCCTCATTGCCCGGGCCATCTCGGTGCCGCTTGCCATCCTGCACCGCGGAACCCGTGCCCTGATGGCCCTCCCCGAGTCCAGTGACGCCTTTCCGTTGCCGGCGACCGTCGACAACGAATTTGGCGACCTGATCGTCGCTTTCAACAGCATGGTCGCCTCCATCCAGGAACAGCGAGCCGGGCTCAGCGACACCCTTTCCATCCTTGATTCCATGCTCGCCAACGCTCCGGTCGGGCTGGCCTTTTTCGACCGTCACCTCCGCTTCGTGCGTGTGAACCAGGTCTTCGCGAATCTCACCGAAATCCCTCTCAGCCGCCACCTTGGCCGCGGCATTTCGGAGCTGCTTCCCGACGACGTCGCCGGGCCCCTCGAGCAGGCCCTTGAGAGCGTCTTCGACATCGAGAATTCGGTGCGCGAAATCGAGCTCAGCGGGGAGACCCTCGAAACCCATCAACCCTGGACGTGGCTGGTCAGTGTCTACCCTGTCCGCACCACGACTCTGCAGGTGCGCTGGGCGGGCATCATCGTTCGCGACGTCAGCGAGCGCGCCCGTGCCGAAGAGGCTCTGCGCCGCACAGAAAAACTTGCCGCCACCGGCCGTCTCGCCGCCTCTATCGCCCACGAGATCAACAATCCCCTCGAAGCCATCACCAACCTCCTCTATCTTCTCCGAACCTTCACCGGCCTCTCCGACACCGCTCTCCAGTTCGTCACCATGGCCGAGCACGAGGCGCGCCGCATCACGGAAATCGCGCAGCAGACCCTCCGCTTTTACCGCCAGTCGACTCTCCCCACCCGCGCCAACGTCGGCGAACTCGTCAACTCCGTCCTCGACCTCTACAAGAGCCGCCTCAACACCCTCAACATTCACGTCGAGCGCCGCTTCCGCCCCGACGCCACACTCCTCTGCTTCGACGGCGAAATTCGCCAGGTCATCGCCAACCTGGTTGGCAATGCCGTGGATGCGCTCTCCGGCAACGGCGGCGGCCGTCTCATCACGCGCGTTCGCCCTTCTCAGCGCTGGGACGCAAGCGCCGCTCCCGGCGTCCGCCTCACCGTCGCCGACACCGGATCCGGCATGCCGCCCGACGTCCGCAGCCGCATCTTCGAGGCCTTCTTCACCACCAAGGAAGCCACGGGCACCGGTCTCGGCCTCTGGGTCAGCCACGAAATCATCGTCAAGCACCACGGTAAGGTGCGCGTCCGCAGCCGGGTCGCCTCACCAGAGAAGTCCTCCGCAACCGTCTTCCATGTGTTTCTGCCGGACAACGAAAACCTCTCCAACGCAAAAACCTCCGTCGTTCCAGCAACCGAGTCCGCCCCAGGCATCTAAACAGTGATGGGATCCGATTGTGATCCAACCCTTTGGGGCGCTCGAACTTCCCGCGTTATTCGCTCCCGCAGAACCCTTTCGCGCCGGACGCTTGAACGCGGAACTTTTTCGCTCATCGCGGGTCCAAATAAATGACAGCTGGCGGCGTTCTCTCGTCTAAATGAGTGAAGCCCCAGCACCCGGTACGGAGGAGAAGCAAAATCATGAAGAACTTACAGCTGAACCCACGGCTGAATAAAATCAATGCCTTGGCGGTCGCTGCGTTGTTGGCTTTCTCGAGCGCCGCCATCCTGGCCCAGGATTCCGCTCCCGCTGCCAACGCCCCGCGAACTGACGGCCAGATCGAGATGGATGTGGTGCAGGCCCTCGACGGCTCCCAGGCTCTCAAGAACGACCTCATTACGGCGGCTACGATCCAGACCCAGGTGACCCTCTCCGGAACCGTCGCCAGCGATGCCGACAAGCAGCTCGCCGAATCCATCGTGAAGAAGGTGCCCGGCGTCTCCGGCGTCAAAAACAATCTCAAAATCGGCAATCCGACCGACGACGCCAACGCCCAGGCCGCCGGAGGACAACACCGCGCCGCCCACCAGCGACGATCAGGCCAACAACCAGCCTCAGCCCGGTTATGGCCAGCAACCCGGCCAGCAGCCAAATCAGGGTTATCCGCCGGATCAGCAGCGTCAGGATCAGAACCAGCAGCCCCAATACGGCCAGCAGCCTGGCTACGGCCAGCAGCCGCCGCCGCAGCAGCCTGGCTACGACCAGCAGCAGCCCCCGCAATATGGGCAGCAGCAGGCTCCGCCTCCCCCGGGATACGGCCCCGGCTATCCGCCTCCGCCTCCCGGCTACGGCCGCCAGCCCTACGCTCCGCCGCAGCCCACGTACTCCCTGCCGCGTGGCCCCATCACCATCGCGCCCGGAACGGTTCTTCAATTGCGCACCGCTGATTCTGTCGACAGCAAGCGTGCCAAGGAAGGTACGCCCCTCGACTTCACCGTCATTCGCGACGTCACGGTCAACGGCTATCTGGCCATTCCCCGCGGCGCCACGGTCCACGGTGTCATTTCTGGCGTCAAGCACGCCGGCGAGCTCACCGGCTCTCCCGAACTGGCTCTCCAGCTCACTTCTCTCGACCTCAACGGCCGCAACTATCCCATCGACTCCGACCAGTTCCGGGTGAAGGGTCCCAGCAAGACGGGCCACACCATCGGTAATGCCATCGGCGGTGCGCTGCTCGGCACCATCATTGGCGGGGCGGCCGGCGGCGGGGGTGGTGCTGCGGTTGGCGCGGTTGCGGGCGGCGTGGGCGGCACGGCGCTCTCGGCTGCCGGTGGCCCCCGCGCCTGGATCCCCGCCGAAGCGCTGGTCACTTTCCACGTCAACACGGCGCTCACGGTTGACCCGGTCAGCCGCGAAGAGGCCGCGCGCCTGGCTCAGGGCCTCTATCCTGGCGGACCCACGCTCTACCGCCGCGGCCCCGGCTACTACGCATACCCCGCGCCTTATGGTTACCCGCCCGTTTACTACCGCCCCTACTACATGGCCGGCGGCGGCTACTACTACTGGAGATAAAGAAAGCAGGGAATAGGGGCAAGGGGCTAGGGAGTACGAAGACCATCGCTCCGACAGAGAACGAACAAAGGGTACGGACAATTCGAAATCAGGGCCCGGAGCACGATTCCGGGCCCTATCCACAGCGGGCGTCCTCATCCTCCGGGACGCCCGCCGCGTTTTCACTGCACAAGCAGCTGGGTTGCCCCTGTGTTCCCAGCCCCAGGTCCCAGTCCTGGCCCCTAGCCCCCAGTCTCTAGCCCCTAGTCCCCAGTCCCTAGCCCCTAAGTAGTAGCTCCCCGTCAAACAACGCACTTCTCCCTGCTTTATAATGAAACGAACCGCGTCGAGCGAGATGTGCACGCCTTTTCCAGCGCCAGCGCTGGCTGGCCTGCGTTTTCCCCGCGCGCAGAGGCTTTTCCAAATGATTCGTTTTCTGCAAAGAGACAACCGCCTCACCAAGGCCTTGTTTGTCGTCATCATCGGAGCCGCATCGGTTTCGATGTGTGTCTACCTGATTCCCGGACTCACCAACACCGGCGTCACCGCGTCTGACACCTACGCCGAAATCTATCCCCACTGGTACAGCCGCTTCCTGCACTCGGGCGACACCGTGACCATGCAGCGGGTTTCGAACGAAGTCCGCCAGCAGATTGCGCAGCGCGGCCCGCAGTATGCTGACAACCCTGTGATCGTGAACTTTTTCACCCAGCAGGTAGGCCAGCAGCTCATTCAGGAGCAGATCCTGATGGCGGAGGCGGGACGCCTCGGCGTTACCGCGACCGATGCGGACGTTATCAAGTTCCTCCACACCGGTCCCACCGGTGAAGTGATCTTCCCCAACGGCAAGTACATCGGCGATGCGGCCTACACCAATCTGGTGGCTACGCGCCTCAATATGTCGGTGCCCGACTTCGAGGCCAACATCAAGCGGCAAATCACCATTCACCGCCTGCAGGACCTGGAAACCGCCGGCATCAACGTCAGCGACAAGGAAGTTCGCGACTCCTATCGCAAAGAAAACATCAAGATCAAATTCGACTACGCGGTCCTCTCCTCGGACGATATTCGCAAGACCATCAATCCCTCCGACGCCGACCTCGAAGCCTTCTTTAAGAAGAACGCCCTGCGTTATGCTTCCGCCGTGCCGGAGCAGCGCAGCATCACCTACTTCGCGTTCACGCCCAACCAGCTTCCCGGCGGCATCCCGCAGCCGTCGCAGGGCGAGGTGCAGTCGTACTACAACCAGCACCAGTCGGAGTACCAGGTACCGGAGCAGTCCCGCTCCCGCCACATCCTCATCAAGGTGGCTCCCGGTGCTGACGCCAAGACGGACGCGGCCGCCAAGGCCAAAGCGGAGGATCTGGCAAAACAGCTGCGCAGCGGCGGCAACTGGACTGATCTGGCCAAGAAAAACTCCGACGATCCCGGCAGCAAGGACTCCGGCGGCGAGCTCGGCTTTGCCCAGCGGGGCCGCATGGTGCCCGAGTTCGATAACGCCATCTTCACGCAGAAGCCCGGCGACATCGGCGTCGTGAAGTCGCAGTTCGGCTATCACGTCGTACAGGTGGAAGAACGCCAGCAGGCGCACACCCAGGCTCTGGGCGAGGTGATTGACAGCATCAAGGCCACGCTCAGCCGCCAGATGATCTCGCAAGCCGAAGAGAATTTCGCCAAGCAGCTCGCCGCCGAGGCCGCCAAGAGCGGACTTCAGGCGACCGCCGGCGCGCATCACTTTGACGTGGTCACCACGCAGCCCATCGCCGCCAACGGCACCATCGCTACCTTGCCTGACGGCGCGCAGGTCATCGGAAAATCCTTCTCGGCCAAGCAGGGCGATGCGCCGCAGTACGCGCCCACCGGCGAAGGGTTCGCCATCTTCCAGGTCGCGGGCATTACCAAAGCGCACGCACCCAACTTTGCCGACTGGAAGAGCCACGTGCTCGAGGACTACCGCGACGAGCAGCTCCCCTCGCTGCTCAATCAGAAGACAAAGGAACTTGCTGACAAGGCCAAAGCTTCCGGCGATCTCAACAAGGCCGCCAAGGAGATGGGCGCAGCCATCAAGACCAGCGACACGGTTGGCGAAACCGCCCAGGTCCCGGATCTGGGCCAGGTTCAGACCGTCGCGCCGCAGCTCTTCGAGCTGAAGGTCGGCGACATCAGTGGACCCATCAGCGCCGGACGCACTGGCGTGGTGGCCAAGCTGCTCGCCAAGACCGAGCCCACCGACGACGACATCAAGAAGAACTTCGACCAGTCCCGCGACCAGATCCTGCAGCAGCGCCGTGGCGAAGCCTTCCAGCTTTTCGTTACCAACCTCACCAACGACTACAAGAAGAACAAGCGCATCGTAGTCAATGCCAAGGCTGTCACGCCCGAAACCGGCGAGTAACGATCCGAAGTCCGCCTCAGTGGTTTCGCGTTCAAACAGAAAAGCCCGCATCGCAAGATGCGGGCTTTTCTGGGTCAGCTGGTGAGATTCATCTCCACCAAAATCGATACGGGCTTCGGCTCCTCGCGTGCTTTTCGGGCGATGGATTGCTGTTGCGCAATTCCGTGAGCGCTACGTGAACCGCAGGTTCAGCTCGCGGCCATCAGAGCATTATCCGCGGCACGGGGTGGGTAATCTTGCACTGATGAAAGCGCTGCAGCTGTCGCAGGTACGGTCCTTCTCGAATCCACTTCTTTTCCGGCTTCAACGCCCCTGAAAAGCCAAGGCGGAACCGCTCGTTATTCCTCAAAAGCATGCACTCCGTACCTGTAAATTAACGTAAAGTCTCGCCTGTTTTGCGCGCCAGCTTTGTCCCATATCAAGCTGGAGAAATGCTGCCGCTCTACGCTCTTAGTTGTACGTGAGTTTTCTGAAGTTCCACCAAGATAGCGATCAGAGAGTCAAATCCCGTCAGGGTCGTCTATGACCTTTCACTTCGCCCAGATTTCGCCACGAACGTCACGGTAGGCGTTTCCTCGCCAGATACGGTAAATACGAACTGACTGCCTTACTCCCTGAGGTAGTCAAGGAGGATGTCGTGAAATATTCAAAATCATTAGTGTTCTTCGTTGCCATGTCACTCTCTGTAACCGCATGGTCCCAGGATTCAAAGGGACATCATGGAAAATTCACGCTCTTCGATGCACCGGGTGCCGGGACAGCCCCGTCCCAGGGTACTTCCGTAGCGGGATTCACTCAGGACGGCGTCATCGTGGGCTCCCTCGCCGGCGACGACGATATCCTCACCGGATATCTGCGCAGGCGCGATGGAAGCTTCGTGACCTTCAGCGATCCATCGGCTGCTGCGGGCGCCGCCTTTGGAGCGATACCCTCTGGCGTGAATTCCAACGACCAGGTCGTCGGCATCTATCAAGCCAACACCGCGAACTATCTTTTCACCAGTTTCGAACGCAATCGTTCAGACGCGTTCACCGACATCCACGCACCGGGCGCAACCCCTGCGGGCATCATCGATACCTGGGCTTACGGAATTAACGCTCGTGGTGAAATCACCGGACAATACTTCCTGGCCAACGGGACCAATGAGAGTTTCGTTCGCCTCCCTAATGGAACTTTCGAGGAGTTCACCGCTCCGAACGCAGTGTCCACAAACGCTGTTTCAATTAACGACGGCGGATCGGTGACCGGATCCTTTACGGACTCGGCCTCCAACAGCCACGGTTTTGTGCGCCTCCCGGGGGGATTCATCACCGATTTCGACGCTCCGGGCGCGGGCACAGGCGCCTCCCAGGGGACCAGCCCGCTGTTCATCAATTCGTCTGGAACCATCGTCGGTTCCTTCATTGACGCCAGTTCAGCCACCCACGGATTCGTGCGTGATCGGAACGGCGTTATCACCGTAGTCGATGTCCCGGGTGCAGTCAGTACCACAGTCTCCGGGGTGTCCGGCAGCCAGATCGCGGGAACCTCCGTCGACGCCGGCGGAGTCAGTCATGGATTCGTCCGCGACTCCAACGGTCACGTGCGCATGCTCGATGCCCCGGGAGCCGGGACCGCCGGTGGAGAGGGAACTGCCGTGGTTGGGATAGCCGATGAGGGATTGGTCATCGGGTACGAGACGGACTCGAACGACGTCTCTCATGGCTTCGTCTGGCGGTCCGACGACGACTAAACCCAACCCTTGTATTTTGTTCTCAGTGCCGTAGGCCGGATCCCTCGATTCTGGGATCCGGCGGGATCGATTTCTTTCAAGATTGTTTTCTGGTGGGGATCCTGAGTGTGTCCGAAGAGGAATGGGGAATCGGAGGGCCTTCGATGCTCTTGTTTGTCGTCGTGAGATTGTCCGATTCTGAGACACTTTTTAGGCCGAATCTCGAATGGCACGCAGAATTCTTTGGTCTTCCTCGCTGAGCGAAGAGTTTTGGAGCAGATCGGGCCGGTTTGCCAGAGTTTTGCGCAGTTGCTGCTCCCGTCTCCAGCGGCGAATCTGCTGGTGGTCGCCATTGAGCAAAACCTCAGGCACTTTCAGGCCGGTAAACTCCGCCGGGCGGGTGTAGTGGGGATAATCGAGCAGCCCGCCGGACCCATGCTGCGAGCGCGGCACGCCGTCCTGATCGGTGGTAATCACCGCGTCGGGAACTCCGAAGCTTTCGAATTCCCCCGAAGCCTCGTTGCCTAAGACGCCTGGAATCAGCCGCATGGTGGAATCAAGAACGACGGCCGCGGCCAATTCGCCACCACTCAGAACGTAATCCCCGATAGAGAGTTCCACGTCGCAGTAGAGTTCGTTAATGCGCTCGTCGACGCCCTCGTAGCGGCCGCATATCAAAACGACACGGTTCAGTTTTGCAAGCTCGCGCGCCACCGCTTGTGTCAACGGCCGCCCCTGCGCCGAGGTCAGAATCACCCTTGTCCCATCCTCAGGGCTGCGTTCGGCCTTCGGCGCGATCTGGAGCGATTCCAGCGCCTTCGAGAGCGGCTCTGGCTTCAGCACCATCCCTTCGCCCCCGCCGAAGGGACGGTCGTCCACCGTGCGATGGCGGTCGTGGGTGAAGGCGCGCAGATCGTGAACGCCGATGGTCACCAATCCATCGGCCTGCGCGCGCCGGACAATTCCATGCTCAAAGAAGCCCGCGAAGAATTCCGGGAAGATGGTGATGATCTCAAAGCGCATACTTCTCGATGATAGCCGCCGCTTTCCAACGCTTTTCGCGCGGCGGAAAGTGTGCTAACTTAGCTGACTTACCACGCCGGACATCGATGGCTTACCGGATCGTTGCCCTGGGGAGGCTTTGGGCGATCACCATGTGCCCAGTCGCGATGTTGCGTGGCTCAAGCCTGGTTTTTATCCCTCGCGAGGCGAACCCATGCAAGTACCCTCCGATCCCCTGTCGAAGACTAAACCTCTATCCGATCCGGTGCGGGCAATTTCGATACTGACCCTGGCCGGCGCCGCTGCGTTCGCTCTTTACTATGTCGTGCTCCTCACGTCGAAGGAAGGTCCGCTCGGCCCTCTCCTGGCCTTGCTCCCCATAGCGAACATTGCACTGAGCGCATTGAGCCTGGTCATTCTGGTGGGACCCTGGGGCAAGCCAAACGCGATTTATCTGCGCGCCTTCCGTACCGATCGGTCCACCGCGAAGTTACGGGCGGAGCTTGCCGCCATTCTCGGACCGGAATACCGGCTATCCGGCATCCGGCCGCCGCAGGAGAGAACCTCAATATTTGTGCGCTTTCTATTGCCGGGCATCGTCGCCCTCCGCTATGCAGGCAGCAAGTTCATGCAACTGGAGGCGGGGGACGACTGGATGGCCCGCTTGTGGAAGACCTACCAGAGCACCCGCCTGGTTTTTATCGACGTGCGCGACGTGACCCCGCACGTACACCAGGAGATCAGAATGACCCTGGCGGCCATGGGACCGGAGCGATGTGTCTTTCTGATGGGAGATGACAAGACCGAATCCGAGTGGCGGAACGCGATCGCGGAAATTGCCGGCGCGGGGAACCATCCGGAGCAATTCCACCTGCTTGAAGCAAGCGAGGAGAGCATCCGGACGCGGCGCCTGGAAGCCGGGTTGAAAGTGATTTTGAAGAGCCTGCCGAACGACGTGCCCGGCCAGATCGACCGTGGGCGGGAGTTTGTTCTGGCGAACGTGACCGAGGAGCAGTTGCAGATGAGCCGTCGCACGTCGCCCATGGCGGTGATCAGCGCGGTAATTGCACTTGCCCTCTCGGCGAGCCTCGCGTTGGTTCCCAGCAATTATCGAGCGGTGATCTTGATTCCACTCGTCATTGTGGGGGTCCCAATCTTCATTGCGGCCGTGTTTCGGGCGATGGGCCGTATCAGGCGGTTGGCTCGGGCGGGGCACGGCGGCGCGGCCTTTAAAGCAACCTTGCTGCTCGGCGTCGCGTTCCTCCCCGTCGTGTTGATCGTTGCGATCGTTGGGTTCGCGATCCCCAATCTGAAGAACTTGAAGCGCCAGGCCAACGAGATGTCGGCGCTCGCGACCATCAGGACCATCATTGTGGCAGAGATCATGTACGAATCGACTTATCCAGCTAACGGATATGCCTGCTCGCTTACGGCGCTTGGGGGCGATCCTAACTCGGGACAGCCTTCGCCTGCGGGCGCTCAGTTGTTGCAGGCCGACCTTGCCGGCGGCAAAAAGTCCGGCTTCAGCTTCGCCATCGGCGACTGCTCAAAGGTTAGTGTCAACGGCACCGACCGCATTACCGCTTACCGTGTCACGGCCACGCCGCTGATCGTGGGCCAGACCGGCAATCGCAGCTTCTGCAGCGATCAATCGGGAACGATCAAGTACGACCCGAGCGGCGGCACCAACTGCACCCAACCGCTGGCGGGCGATTCCGGCGACAGGTGACCGGCCGTGCAGAAAAACGCTTTTCAGGCCGCTGCGGAGTAAGCCACCAGGGCTGGAGATCGAGTGTCGCGGACGGCGCGAGGGGTCAGGATCGATCTGCGTTGAGGCCGATGAGACCTTCGGGGAGGACCATTTCGACGCGGCGGACGTCCAGGTCGAGCTTGCGCAGGTAGCTTTTTGCGAAGGGAATCAGAACTTCGCCTTGGGGTCCCTGGACAATGAGCAGAGGTACCGGGCCGGCGGTGCGATCTACGTTCTCGATCTCCCCGACAAGCACCGGCGCGGCGCCGCGGACATCGACCACCGAGCAGCCGATGAGGTCGGCAATGTGCACCTCGTCTTCAGCCAAGGTGGCGCGCTCGCTGCGCGGCACGGCGACGATCAGCCCGGCGAGCATCTCGGCGGAGGTGATGGAATCGACGCCGGCAAAGTGCAGAACCACGCCGCCCTTGTGAAGCCAGTGCGCTATCAGGTCAAATTCGCGGGCCGAAACGGGGGTGGCGGCGGCCCTTGCTTCAGAGTTGCTGGGAAGCAACCATAGCTTTTTGCGCTCAGAGAATTTTTCAGGGAAATCGGTGAGCAAATCGGCGAACACCTCACCCTTGCGGCCCTGGGGGCGGCGAATGTGCGCCAGCCACACCCAATCCTTCGCTGCGGCCTGGGCGTTCAATCGCATCTCCCGGAAGCGGGGAAATGCTCAGGCTTCGTCGTCTTCTTCAAGGATATCGAGGGTGTAGCGGTGATGCAGCTTCATGCTCACCGCGCCGAGGATGGTGCGCACCGAGCGCGCCGTCCTGCCTTGTTTGCCGATGACTTTACCGACGTCCTGGGGAGCAACGCGCAGCTTGAGGACCGTATTTTCCTCCCGATCCACCGACTGCACTTCAACGGCTGTGGGTTCATCCACGAGAGCGCGCGCGATCTCGCGTACCAGCTGTTCCACTGCAACCATTTCCTGTTGGGTCATGTTCTTGCCCCTGACCGTTCCGCTTTCGCAAAAGTGGCGCTTCGGTTCTGTGCGCGAATAGTATCAGCACACAGGGGTCGCCGTCAGCAAAAGTTCTGCATCAACGGCGACGCTTTACCTTGGGGTAGGCGGGGATTTCGTCAGGCGGCGACCGTTTCAGCCGGAGCCTGGGCGGGGAACTTGGTAACGATCTTGGCAACGGTGGGGGAAAGCTGCGCCCCGACGCCACGCCAGTAGGCGATGCGCTCGTGCTTCAGATCGACCGAAGCGGGATTGGTACGCGGATTGTACGTGCCGACGACCTCAATCGAACGGCCATTGCGGGCGCGGTCCTTCTCGATGACCACGATACGGTAGTAGGGCTGCTTGCGGGCGCCAAAACGCGCCAAACGAATCATCACCACGGCGATACGGTTCCTTTCAAAATCCAGTGTTCTGTTCGTGACTTGTGACGGGAGGGGCCGGTTAAGCCACGCATGCCACCCAGCGACGGCCCAGACGGAGAGGCCGTCCGGAGCAAGACACAACAATTAAGTATCGCTGAAAGACGGGGATGAAGCAAGGGGGGACGAGCGACCAGGGGCCAGGAATAGGGATTAGGGAATAGGGAGAGACTTGAGCGGTTGCTTCGGTGTCTCGTTCCTATTCCCTCCTTTCCGGCCTTCTAGATCGGGTGGGGGGCGGTATTGTGAGCATCGGTCACGTTGTCGGGAGTGTCGGTGAAGGATTTACCGGCCGCGTAGGCGGATTTCTGGAACTTGTTGCCGACTTTGCGGATGGCGTCCTGCGCGCCGTCGTCCCAGGTGACATGCGCCTCGCCATTGACATAGACCCACTTGCCGCGCACGTCGCCGATGGAGCGGAAGGCCTCGCCATCCTCCTTGAGGGTGATGGTGAAGGTGCCGCCATTGCCGTCGCCAGCCTCCCATTTGCCGAAGTAGCGGCCGCGTGGGGGCCAGTTGGGGTTGTAGGGGACGGTGTCAGAAGAAGCTACTGCACCGCCTGCGGGGAACTCGACGCGCTCGATGTCGGCGAGATTGAATGCCTGGCGGTGTCCGTCCTTGAAGACGATCACGATGGTTCCCGGGCTGTTTTTTGCGGCGGGCGCCCCGGCCGCGAAGCTTGCGGGAACGGAGGCCAAAAGCAGGACGGAAACGCCGGCTACGATCAAGGATTTGCGCACGGGAAACTCCTTTGTTTCTGGTGAGGCCTAACCTGTTGTCTTTGCTTCATACGAAGGATGGGACCGGATAGTTCCAGGACTCGCGTACGCGTTGACTCGTGAGTCGGTTTCCAGCCTTCCCCGTACTGAGTCGTCGCATCCTACGTGGCGGGAACGATTCAGGAGGTTTTATGTCCGCTTCTCAAGCGCTACATCCGGCTGAGCAACTGGCGGCCACGAACCAGGCTCATTATCCCGGGGAAAGCGCGGAGTATCGAGCAGCCCGCAACCAGCTGCTCGCCGAAGAGATCGATCTACGGCGGCATATCGAGCGTGTTGCGGCGCAGCGGCGTGCATTGCCGCCCGGCGGTGAACTCGCCATGGATTTTGAACTTGTCTCCGAATCGGGGCCAATTCGCTTCTCCAGCCTTTTCGGGGACAAGGACTCCCTGATGGTCTACAGCATGATGTTCGGCCCTAAGCGCAAAGGACCGTGTCCCAGCTGCACCTCGTTCCTGAGCGCGTGGAACGGGATCGCCGTCAACTTGCGGGAGCGGGTTGCTATTGCCGTGACCGCGCGCTCGCCGATCGAGCGGCTTGTGGAGTACAAGCGTCAGCGAGGTTTCGCTAACCTTCCGTTCGTGTCCGATGGACCTGGTGATTTCACGCGAACTTATGTCACCGCCGAGGATGCGGACATTCCCGGATTCAGCGTATTCACGAGGCGTGACGGCGTGGTTCGACACTTTTACAGCGGCGAATTAAGCGGCGCCATGGCGGATCCGGGACAAGATCCGCGCGGCGCCCCCGATCTGGATCCTCTGTGGCTGATGCTGGATTTGACTCCGGCCGGTCGTGGCACGGACTGGTATCCGAAGCTGGAGTACGGGCGGGGATGAGTCGGGATAAATGGATGCGACGGCTTTCGCAATGGGTCGAGGTGTCCCATCCTAAGTGCAGCAAAGACGCGCTTAAGGTGGGGCACCTCGGTTCGTGGTGAGTCGGTTTCCTTAGGTGCGAAAGCAGGAGCGACCGCAGATCCTTCGGCTGCGCTCAGGAAGGCAACTCCGAGGTCCTGTCGGGATTGACTAGATTGGCTTGATGAATTCGGCAGCGGATAAGACGGTGGCGCGCGAGGGAAATAGATTTGCGATGAGGATATTGTGCAATTCGAGGTCGAGGTCGGCGCAGCAGTCCTTGATTACGGCGAGACGGAAGTCGGCGTCGCTGGCCTCAAGAAGGGTGGAGAGGACCACGCCGCTGGTGGCGATGCCGTAGAGGACGAGCGTGTCGATACCGTTGGCGCGAAGAATCATGGCGAGGTCGGTGCCGGCGAATGCGCTGACGCGGTGCTTGGTGACGACGATCTCATTGTCCACGGGAGCCAGGCCGGGGTGGATGTTGCCCAGGGGTTCCTGAAACAGGCTCTGATGTTGGGGGGAAGCCTTGATCGGGCCTAACAGCTGGTTTCGGGAACTGAGTTCGGGAAGGCCAGCGCGAAAACCAACCTGGAGATGGATGACGTGCATGCGGGATGCGCGCGCGTAAGCGAGCACGCTGGCGGCGCGCCCGATGAAGGCGTCCTTGTCGGCCTTGGTGTAGATGGAAACAATGGCGGCCTGGCAGTCCATGCTGAGGACGGCGGTTTGCTCGGGGGAAATGGGAAACGATGCGGACATTGACCCTCCCGGAGATGTTGTGTGAACCCGTAGGAGAGGAATGGGAATTGTTCGGAGCGGGAGGAAAGGTGCCTGGGTCGCAAAGATCGAGACCCGGGCACCCGTTCAATGGGGTGATTATTTCTGGTCGGTTTTCTGGTCGGTGACCGGGTTGCCGTTGAGATCGCGCACTTCGACGGGTCCGAGGCCTGCATCTTTGAGGCCGGGCTCGATCTTGGAGCGATCGCCGGCGGTGACGATGATGAGCTGGTCGGGGTGCAGATAGGTTTTGGCAATCCGGGCCACATCGTCCTGCGTGACCCCCTCATACTTGGCGGGGAGCTTGGCGTAGTAGTCCAGCGGCCGGTTGTAGACGAAGAGGCTGGTCATGGCGTCGGCAATGGCCATATTGGTTTCGAAGCGGCCGGGCAGGGAACGGATGGAGGCTTCCTTGGCGGCGGCGAGCTCTTCGCTGGTGGAGGGCTTGTCAGGGAAGTTTTTGATCTCCGACATGAGCTCTTTGGCGGCGGCCGCGGTGACGTCGGTGCGGACCAGGCCGCCGGCGTAGAACCCACCGCCCTCGCGGTATTCCTGGAAGGCGGAGCGCGCGCCGTAGGTGTAGCCGTGGACTTCGCGCAGGTTCATATTGATGCGGCTGGCGAAGCTGGCGCCGAGGGTGTAGTTCATGACGTTGATGGTGTCGGCGTCCGGCGAGCTTTGGGGAACGCCGAGGCCGAAGGCCAAGAGCGCGGTTTGCGGAGCGCCAGGCTTGTCGACGATGACGATGTGAGTGCTTGGCGGGGCGGGCGCTGCTGGGATGGTTGGCGCCCCGGCGGTGTGGCTGCTCCAGTTGCCGAAGTACTGTTTAGCAAGCTTTTCAGCATCGGCGCGGGTTACGTCGCCGGCCATGACGAGGACGGAGTCGTTGGGGCCGTAGTGATCGGCATAGAAGCCGGAGATGTCGGCCGGGGTGATGGCCTTGATGCTGTCGACGGTGCCGCTGGAGGACATGCCGTAGGGCTGGTCGCCGAAGAGAAGCCGCGGGCCGACGCGCAGGCCCATGCTCTGCACATTGTCGGTTTCCTGCGCGAGCCGAACGAGGCGCTGCTTGCGGCGGCGCTCGACGTCTTCGGAGCGGAATGCGGGGTGCTCGGCCACGTCGGCCAGGAGTTCCAGGCCTTCAGGGGCGTGCGTGGTGAGCACGCTCATGGTGATGGAGCCGGAGTCCATGCCAGCGTTGGAGGCAATGCGTGCTCCGATGCGCTCCTGGTCCTGGGCGAGCTTTTCGAGGCTGCGTGACTGCGTGCCATCGCTCATGATTTCGGAGGTGAGGGTGGCGAGGCCGCCTTTGCCGGGCTGCGAGTTTTCGCTGCCGGCGCGGGAGACGAGTTCGGCGGTGAGAACGGGCAGGGCGTGTTCTTCAACCAGCAGAACCTTGAGACCATTGTCGAGGCTGAACTCGGTGGGCACGGGGAGATGGATGGTGGGTGCGGGACCGGCGGCGGGCTTGTCCTTGCGCCAGTCCTGCGCCTTTTCGAAGTCCGGCGTGTAGGGGTTGGTGATCTTCACCTCGGCGTCGGTGTTCTCGGGGCTGCGCGGCACGTCGTCCAGGACCTTCTTGCCGGGAACGCAGTAAACCACGACGGCGGAGTCCTTGGTGAAGTACTTGGCGGCCGCGGCCTTGGTGTTGGAGACCGAAACCGCCTCGGCCATGGCGAGGTCCTTGGGAAGGAAGCCGGGATCGCCGGTGTACTGGTTGTACTCGTCAAGAGTGTCGGCGATGCCGCCGAAGCCGCCGAGGCGCTGCAGTCCGCTGATTTTCTGAGTCAGAGTGAGAGCCTTGGCCGCCTCGACTTCTTCCGCGGTGGGGCCTTCCTGCCGGAGTTTTTCGACTTCCTTCCAGAAGGTCGCTTCCAGGTCTTCAAGCTTGACGCCGGGTTTGGCGGTGATGTCGCACGTGGTCATGCCGGTGAGCTTGTACGCGCTGCTCTCGCAGCTGACACTTTGCGCGGTTTGCGTCTTGTATACGAGGACCTGGTCGAGGCGGCTGGCCTTGGCGCCGCCGAGCGCAAACATTGCCGCTTCGACGGTGTAGGCGTCGGGGGTGTAGGCCGGGGGAGTGAGCCATGCGATGCTGACCCGCGGCAGCTGCACGGTGTCGGTGACGGTATCGCGCTTCTGCGAGGTGATGGGGGGAGTCTGCACCTGGACCGGATCTACCTTGGGTCCTTCGGGGATGGGCCCGAAGTACTTGGTGAGCAGGGTCTTCAACTGTGCTGGATCGAAGTCCCCGGCGATGGCGATGGAGGCGTTGTTGGGTGTGTAGAACTGCTGATGGAAGTCGCGGACGTCGGCGATGCGGGCGGATTCAATGTCGGCGTGGCTGCCGATGACGGAGCCGTAGTAGGGATGTTCCTTGGGAAAGAGCAGATGAAAGACGCGCTCGTCGGCGGTGGAGTAGGGGCGGCCTTCCCCCTGGCGGCGCTCGTTGCGGACGACGTCGCGCTGGTTGGTGAGCTTGACGCGATCGAGGCCTTCCATGAGGAAGCCCATGCGATCGCTTTCCAGCCAGAGAGCGAGCTCGAGCTGGTTGCTGGGCATGGTCTCAAAGTAGTTGGTGCGGTCGAAGTCGGTGGTGCCGTTCACGTCGGTAGCGCCGGCTGACTGCACGTACTTGATGTGGGCTTTTTCGCCCACGTGTTCGGAGCCTTCGAACATCATGTGCTCGAAGAGGTGCGCGAATCCGGTGCGGCCGGGGCGCTCGTTGAGCGGGCCCACGTGATACCAGAGGTCGACGGAGACAAGGGGCAGGCGATGGTCCTCGTGCGTAATGACCGTGAGCCCGTTGGGCAGAGTGTACTTTTCAAATTTGATCTCCGGCATTTTGTGGGGGGTCTGCGCGACGGCAGCGGCACCCAGGCCGGCCAGGATCATGAGTCCAAGGCAGGACATGGATTTGCGGATCGAAGTAAGCAAGGGCTCTCCTTTGAACGATACGGCTCGATGGCAACGATGATAGCAGTGGAAGGGCGCGGATGGCCGTGCAGTAAAAACGAAGGGATTGGCTGGCGGGAAGCAAATGCCCAGCTTTCGCGCGAAGACGAACCGCGACTGACTCGGGCCGAGTTCAGGGAAGGACGGGCCCTCGGGGATGATTGATGATCCGGACTTCGAATCTGCGATTGGGACCGATGGCGGTGATTTTGTTCGCTTTGATGAACGTGCTGAGCATGCCGCCCTGTACGCAGTTTTCATAGTGGGGGACGGCGCCTACCCAAGGCTTACGGTCACCGCTTTCCGCGGCGCCCTCGACGGTGCATGCGAATGGGTATTCGTCCCGGTCGTCGCCAGCGGTAGTGGGGATTCCGTAGCCCTGTCCGCCCACTTCGTAGGTCATTGTCTGTTTGCGGATACCGCAGCTCATTGGCTTGGGAAGTGGACCGCGGTACGTAAGCACTCTTTCCCATCCAGCCATCTGTGCTTGCCAGATGTTGTCAGCGATGTGGGGGAGTTCTTTCCAGTCGAAGACAAGCACGGGAAGATTTGCCATGACGTAAGCACCCCATCGTTCTGCGTATCGAGGGAATGATACCCGATCCTTGAAGTGAAAGCGGTGATTCCGTCTATCGCCAGCGGAAGATGCGCAGCGCCACGAAGAAGGGAACCACCAGCCAGAAGAGCAGGGTGAGGACGGGCACCGCAAGTTGAGGAAGTGTGAGGCCCTGCAGCATATTGCCGCGCAGGGCGTCGATGGCGGCGGTGAGCGGCAGCGCGCGCACGATGGGCTGGATGATGTTGGGAAAGCGGGTGGCGGAGAAGAAGACGCCGGAGAGGATCCACATGGGCATCATCACCAGGTTCATCAGGCCCGACGCGGCTTCCATCGTTTTGGCGCGCGAGGCGATGAGCAGCCCCAGGGCGGAGAAGGCCAGCGAGGTGATCAGGCAGAGGAACCCGAGATCCCATAGCGATCCGCGAAAGGGTACGCCGAACGCAATGCGCGCGAAGCCAAGGAAGACCACAAGCTCGATGACCAGCATGATGAGCCGGGAAAGCAGAAACGAGGCAAGATACTGCCAGCGCGGCATGGGCGATGCAACCATGCGCTTGAGCAGCTTCTTCTGCCGCGACTCCACGATGGCAAAGCCGAGGCTCCAGATGGCCGAGCCCATCAGGTTCATGCCCAGCAGGCCCGGGATTACGAAGTCGATGTAACGAGCGCCGGTTTCGTGAATGAGGTTGTTCTGCACGGACACTGGGTCGTGGCGGCCGGCGGCGTCCTGGATGGCGCGATCGGCGAGAAGACGCGCGATGCGCGCATCGGGGTTGGTGTCGTCGTATTTGTAAGCGACCCCCTGCGCAGTCTGGATGGCCAGCAACTGGATGGCGCCGGTGGCGAGTGCGTGCGTGCCGGCGGCTTCGTCCATGGTCGAGGCCTTCAGGCCTTTGTCCGCGGCGAGCGCCTGCGTGAGCTGCGGGGTAGTGGCGGCTACGGGCAACACGTCCGCTGGGCGATTGCGAAAGGCGATGCCGAGACCCACGGCGAGAATGATGGGAAAGACGAACACCCAGAAGACAGCTTCGGGCTCGCGCAGAAAGAGGCGGAAGCGCGCGGAGGTGAGTTGATAGAGCGAGCTGTCGGCAAATCTACTCATCGCGCAGGTTCCTCCCCGTGAGCGCGACAAAGACGTCTTCGAGCGTGGCGGAGTGGGTGCGGAATTCGGTGAGATGCAGCCCGAGCGCGTCAATGGCTGCGAAGATGCGAGGCACGGTGGTGTGCAGATCGGTGACGGAGAGCTGATGAAGGCTGGCGTCCACGCGATGCGACTGGACTCCGGGGATAGCCGTGAGCAGCTTGGAATCGAGGGCGCGATCGGCTTGGCCGGATACAGCCAGCTCCACGATATGGTCGCCCCCCACGGTTGAAATCAGCTGCTGCGGCGTGCCCAGCGCGATGATGCGGCCGTGGTCCATGATGGCGACGCGGTCGCAGAGACGCTCGGCCTCGTCCATGTAGTGCGTGGTGAGGATGACGGTGCGCCCGGACTTCTTGAGTTCGTCGACCAGATCCCAAAGGTGCCGGCGCGCTTGGGGATCGAGACCGGTGGTTGGTTCGTCGAGGAAGAGCAGCTCCGGGTCGCCGACCAGCGCGCAGGCCATGGCGAGGCGCTGCTTCTGGCCGCCGGAGAGCGTGCCCACGCGAGCCTTGCGTTTCTCGTCAAGCTGGGCCATGCGAATCGCTTCGTCAGCCGAGAGGCCGCGGCGGAAGAAGCTGCGGAAGAGGCGCAGCGTTTCTTCGACGGTGAGCTTTTCAGGGAACTGCGTTTCCTGCAGTTGCACGCCGATGCGCTGGCGAAGTTCGGTGGCGCTGCGCTTCCACTCGAGGCCCAGCAACTGCACGGTGCCGGCGTCGGGTGAGGTGAGACCCTCACAGATCTCGATGGTGGTGGTTTTACCGGCGCCGTTGGGGCCGAGCAGCCCGAAGCACTCGCCGCGAGCCACTTCGAGATCGATGCCGTCGACGGCCACCACATCGCCGAAGGCCTTGCGCAGGCCGCGGAGCAGAAGCGTGGAAGCCGCAGTCTCCTGCAAGGTCGAAACGGGTTCGGCGAGTGGCTGGGTCACGAGCGTTTCCTGGTTCGAGATTAACGTGAATTGCAGCGAAGAGGATTGTGAATTTGTCGCGACCTAAGGCATCTGTGAGACGCTGAGCAGGTTGCCGTCGGGGTCCTTGAACCATGCCACCCGGGCTCCGGTGGGCGTTGTCCAGATGCCCAAATCGTCCTGGGGGATGAACTCCCAGCGCTCGAAGACCACGCCAGCCTGCAGCAACTGCCGCACAGTGTCTTCGATGTTGGTCACACTCCAGCCCAGGACCGTGCCGCGAATCGGCTGGCATTGCGGGTCGACGGCCAGGCGGAGCATGGTGCCGTTGGCATCGAAGACCAACGCAAAGGGCAGCTCTTCGTCCACCAGCGAAAGTCCCAGCACGTCGCGATAAAACGGCTTGGCGCGCTCGGCGTCGCGGATGTTAACGAAGGCCACGATGGGGAAGTTTGCCAGTGCGGTGGTACTGGTCATGCGCTCATGATCCCCGTTTGGTCAAACTTCATGCAAGAACATTCTGATGTGAGCCTCGAGATTGCGGCCGGTAGTTACGATGCCGGAAACAGGAACCGCAGCATGGGCCGCACCCGCTCGGCCCAACTGGCTTCATCGTGGGTGCCGCCGGGTACGCGCTCGAAGTGCAGGGTCTCGTCTTCCACCCAGCCGTTCGCCCTGAGGCGGCGAGCCAGTTGCTCCGCGTCCTGCAAAGTGCGCCGGCCCTCGTGGTCGCCCACGTCGAGCCACAAGCGCGGCCGCTCCCACACTTGCGGCGCTTGTTCGTTTAAATAGCCGAGGATGCTCTTGTGGTTCCACCAGACGCTGGGCGACATGACGGCCAGCTTGCCGAAATTGCGCGCGTGGCGCAGGCCAAGATAGAGCGTGACCAGGCCGCCCAGTGACGAGCCGCCGAGTCCGGTGGAGCGGCGATCGGTGCGGACGCGATAACGGCTTGCGATCCACGGCAGCAGCTCTTCGGTCAGCAGCAGTCCGTATTTGGCTGCTTCGCCGCCGCCACGCTGCCAGTCGCGCTCGTGGGTGTACTCGGCCAGGCGGCGGTCGCCGGTGTTGTAGATGCCCACGATGACGAGCGGCTCCACTTCGCCGGCCTCGATCGCGGCGTCGGCATGCTCGCGCACCTGCCAGGTGCGGCCCGGGATGAATGAGGTTGCGGGGTCGAAGAGATTCTGGCCGTCGTGCAGGTAGAGCACGGGGTAGGTGCGCTCGGGATGGTGGTCGTAGTCCGGCGGCACGTAGACGACGATGTCGCGATCGTTGGGAAGGTGGCGGCTGTGAAAGGCGCGATGCAGATGAAGGCGCGGGTGCGGCGGCAGGTGTGCAGGCGAGAGCAGCGCGTCAGGACCGGTTTCCGGCTGAGGCTGCGGTTGAGCGTCCAGATTCAATGCGAAACGTTCCTCAGGGGGCAGACTTCGATTGCAGGCCGCGCGAAATCCCCCGGAAGTGCGCCCCGCCGCTGTTACAGTATCAAGAATATCGCGGTTCTCCAAAGGCCGCCGAGGGGCGGCATTCTCTCCGCACGGGTTCGATTCAAGCCGCGGTGCGAGGGATGCAGTGTCAATGCAACGGAGATAATCCGCAGGAGCGCACGGACGATGAATCGTGAGTATCACAAGTGGTATTCCCCCCGCCTGGGGCGCGACATGGAACTGCTCGTGTTCGGCCATTCCGGGTTGCCGGTGCTGGTTTTTCCCACGTCAGGCGGGCGCTTCTACGAGTTTGAAGACCGCGGCATGATTGGCGCGCTTTCGGGACGCATCGACGCCGGCCACCTGCAGATGTACTGCGTCGACTCGGTGGACATGGAGAGCTGGTACAACCGCGACGTGCCGCCGCGCTGGCGCATTGCCCGCCACGTGCAGTACGACGACTACCTCATCCATGAAGTAACGCCGCTGGTGCGGCTTAAGAATCAGAATCCGCACTTCGTGTCGCTGGGGTGCAGTTTCGGCGGATACCACGCGCTGAACGTGGCGCTGCGCCATCCCGATGTGTTTACGGGCATGCTTTCGATGTCGGGCTCGTTCAACCTGGAAAATTTTCTGCGCGGCTATCACGATCAGGACGTCTACTTCAACCAGCCCACGCAGTTTCTTCCCAATATCAGCGATCCGTGGTTTCTCGATCGCTACCGGCGCAATACCTGGGTGCTCGGTACGGGATGGGACGACCAGTGCCTGGGTCAGAATCAGCACATGGATCACCTGATGAACATGAAGGGCATTCCGCATAAACTTTACGTGTGGGACACGTGGAACTCACACGACTGGCCGACCTGGATGCGCATGGTGCAGGAATATCTTTAGAAACAGAGGACAGTCGACAGAAGGCAGTGGACTGGAGGTCGGAGTTATGAGTGCGCTGAATCCATACGAAAGCTTTCTTGATGGGCGGCGGATCGAGGAGATCCTGGCGGCTACGCCGGTAGAGATTGGCAAACTGATTGAGGCGATGGGGCCTGCAAAGGGGTTTCAATCGCCGGCGCCGGGGAAGTGGAGTCCGGGGGAGATTGTCGCGCACCTCGCCGACTGCGAACTGGTGTTCG
Source organism: uncultured Acidobacteriota bacterium (assembly GCA_963744185.1). Lineage (GTDB taxonomy): Bacteria > Acidobacteriota > Terriglobia > Terriglobales > Acidobacteriaceae > Telmatobacter. The sequence goes on from CAVUSR010000012.1 coordinate 1,060,966, forward strand.
GGTTTCGCCTGCGGCAAACGCTGGCCGAGGACGCGCCGGTGATCCAGCCGTTCGACCAGGAGAAGTGGGCCAAGACGTATCACGGCATCAGCCCATCGGAAGCGTTGCAGGCGTTCAAGGCGTTTCGCGATTGGAATTTGCTGTTGCTTGAAGAGCTGCCGGCGAGCGCCGCCTCGCGGCGAGTTACGCATCCCGAGCGCGGCACCATGACGTTTCAGACAATCCTTGAAACCATGGCCGGTCACGATCTGAATCACCTGGGGCAACTGCGGCGCATCGCTGCCAAGCCAGCGTGAATCAGCGTTTCCGCGCAAGGTCGCACAACATGTCCGAGTGAATGTTGAGGCCCAGGTTGGTGATGTTATAGAAGTGCTCGCTGGCGGCAAGCCACACCATATCGCAGATGGCCCGCTCGGAGTAGTGCCGCCGCACGCGCGCAAAGATTTCCGGCTCGACCTTCCTGTCCCGCGTCAGCTGCGTAACGTAATCCAGGGCCGCGCGCTCCGCCTCGCTGAACAGGGGGCTGGTGCGGTACTGATCGAGCGCATCGAACTTGGCCTCATTCATGCTTGCTTTGATTACGAAGTAGCGTCCAATGTCGACGCAGAACGTGCACACGTTGAGGTGCGCCACCTGCTCGCGAATCAGCATCGCGGTCTCCGGCGGTAGCTCCAGCTTCTTGTCCAGCTTGGCGATTTTTCCCACGAACATCCCAAAGGCCGCGGGCATGCGGGAGTAGACCACCTTGATCGGCGTCGGGACCTTGCCGAACTGCCGCTTCATCATGGCGTACACCAGCTTATTGACCAGCCCTTTGGGCTTCTCGATCGGATCGAGAAATGTATCCATGATCGTCGCCTCCCCTTTCCAATTTAGGCCGGACCCGGGCTCCCGTCGATAGCCACTTACGGCACAAGCCGGGGACCATTACGGGATCCGAGACAAGCCGTCCCTGTCGGAACATCGACAAGGTCGGATCGATTCGTCGGATCACTCCAAACTTCCCCATCGACGACAATCCTTCCTGGAACCGGAAACAAGGGTGAGGTCCCCCCGCGCGAAAATCCAACTACTTCTCCCGGTTCATAGTCTTTGGACGCAGCGCGACCTGGAGGGAATTATGTAGCTGAAGCCGGATGGATTTCCACGTTACTCCGCACGCAACGCCTTCATCGGATCGACCTGGGTAGCGCGCAGGGCGGGCAGACACATGCCCGCCAGGGAAACTGCAACCAGCAATGCCGCCGCAATGCCGAATACCGGCGCGTCGAAACCTCGAAAGGGGAATGGCGAGTTCTTAATCAGACGAGCCAACGCCCATACAGCCGGTTCGGCAAGCGCAACGCCGCATCCCAATCCCACCGCGATCTGCCGGCCGCCGCGCAGCAGAATGGAGCGGAAGACTCGGGCGCGGTTGGCGCCCAGCACCATGCGAATGCCGAATTCGCGCGTACGTTGATTGACGGTGAACGACAGAACCCCGTAAATACCCGCGACGGCGAGGATCACCGCTATCGACGCCATCACAACGATAATGCGCGCCAGCGAACGCACGTTCTCGGCGTTTGATTCCGCCCACTCCCAGATGGTCTGCGGGGTCATAACCTGCGTCCGGTCGAGACTCTGCATTGCGTCAAACACGGCCTTCTCCATGGTGGCCGCACTTCCCTTGAAGCGCACATACAGTTCCCCGTCGAGTGCTGCAGGAGCGCGCAAAATGTACAGACGCGGTCCATCGACAACTCCGAATCGTTCCGACTGCGTATCGGCCGCCACTCCGATCACTGTGTATCGCTTGTCATCGGGTGTCACGAGAACCTTCCCGATCGGGTCTTCGCCCGGCCAGAACTGATTGACAAACGCGTGGGAGACCACGGCCACCGGGCTTGCCGTTGTTGCGCTTACATCAGAGGCGGAAAACATTCGCCCCTCCATCATGCGTATGCCGAACGTGGAAAAGAAATCCGTCGAAACGTTGTCGATTGTCGCCGGCCTACCCTGCCCCTTCTCCTGTCTAGGGAAACGAACCTCGCTTGGCGGCGTCTGCCGAAAAGGCTCCAGAGTCTCGTACGCCAGCGACTGGACGCCGGGAATCGTTCGGATGCGTGCTTCCAAAGCGCGATAGAACCCCAGGGCCGCGGTGCGATTTTGCGGAGACGTGTCGATCCCAACCGGGACCGAAAGCGTGTTTCGCGTTTCAAATCCAGGGTCCATCGCGGTAACCATGGCGGGCATGCGCGCGAACAGAACTGCGGCCGTCAGCAGCACGAAGCTCATGGCAATCTGGGCCACGATCAGCCCGCCGGTCATCCGCGAACGCATTGTGGCCGCGCCCTCGCGCCCCTTGAGCGCTGTCACCAGGTCAAGCTTCCACCCTGCGTGCACCGGTGCAAGCGAAGAAAGAATTGCGGCAACGGAAACCAGGGCAGCCAGGTACGCGAAGACATGCCAGTTTGGCCGGATGGGCGGAAGCAGCGCGTACAGAATCGGATTGACCGCGTGCATGATCATTTGCGGCGCGCGGTAGGCCAGGGCGACACTCGCCAGTCCTGCCATCAGCGCGGTCAGCAAACTCTCCAGCAGGAGCATCCTCAGCAGCCGCGCGCGTCCAATGCCCAGAGCCAGCCGCACCGCGATCTCCCCGCGCCGCACCACGGAGCGGGATAAAAAGAGCATGGTCACATTGGTGCACGCCAGCAGCAGCACCAGGGAGAGCGGTCCCAGAATCAACGCCATGAGCGCGGCAACCGTGTCCCGATAAGCTGGATTCTGAATAAACGATCCATTAGTCAGTTCGACTGACGTCTTGCGATTGAACGGCGTCACCTTGCGTTCAACATAGGCGCGGTCCTGTTGGCGAAGGATGGTGGTCAGTTCCGCCTGTGCGTCCGCGCGCGCGAAGCCAGGCCGCAACCGCGCCGCGATTTCGAGCCACGGCTCATCGGGATTTGCCAGCCGGCTCGCGCCCGCGCCGTCAAACAACGGCTCCGCCGTGTAGGGAACATACACTCCGCCGGCCCGGATATTGGTGTCGTTTGACCGCACAATGCCAATCACGGTGAAACCCAGGGCGTTGAGGTGGATCGTCTGGCCCACAATGCGGGGATTGGCGTCGTAGCGGTTCCTCCAAAGCGGTTCACTCAAAATCGCCACCTGGGCCGCCGTGCCGCGTTCGCATTCGCGCGGAGTCAGAAAGCGGCCCAGCAATGGGCGATCGATTCCGAATACATGAAAGTAGTTGCAGGTGACCAGCAGCATGGGGATCCCGCGGCCACTGTGCGCCTGCTCGAGAATTGCCGCACCATCATGCCATGAGGCGACCTCCTCGAGAGTGGAGGCTTGTGCGCGAACGGCGTCGTAGTCTTCGGTCGTGAACGAAGAGTATTGAGCCGCCCCCGTAAACCAGCCTTCGTACCGCGGGTAGACCTGAACGAATCTGGAGGGGTCCTTCTGCGTCGGCGGACTCAGGAACAGTGCATTCAGCAGGGTAAACACGCCCGCGTTCAACCCAATGCCAACCGACAATGCCACGATGGCGATGATGGAAAGCAGCGGCGCGCGCCGTGCCGAGCGGATCGCATAAAGAAGGTCTTGCCGGTCAATCCACATCGAAGGACCTCCGGGAAATAACCTGGCCTTCAGAATTCCAAATCAGGGTTCGCCCTGCAAGCGAATTGTCACGAGGCGTGAATCTGGCGGCAGCAATTCCTGGACCGCTAACAAATCAGAGCTCGGCCAAGAGGACGCGCTCAGCAAGACAGAGCGTCATGGAGGAGATCGAACCGGGAGTATTACCGGCAAAACAGAATTTGCCATGTCTTCTCCGGGGGGTGCCTTGGCAGTTCGCTGCACTGGTTGGAACCAATGGAATCGCAGCAATAGGCACCAACCCGGACACGTTAATTCGTTCTGTACACTGTTTCTGTGCGCAGCATGAGCTCTGCGGGGAGGATTACGGCATGAAAAAGATCGGCGTCCTGTTCGGCATGGAGAACAGCTTTCCGGGCGCTCTGGTAGAGCACATCAACGCCCGGAACATCGACGGCATCGAGGCCGAGTTCGTTCAAACCGGCGCGGTCATCATGGACAAGCCGCCGCGCTACGCCGTCATCGTCGACCGCATCTCGCACGACATCCCTTTCTACCGCGCCTTCCTCAAGCATGCCGCGCTCAACGGCACCATCATCATCAACAACCCGTTCTGGTGGTCGGCCGACGACAAGTTCTTCAACTACACACTGGCCGGGAAGCTGGGCGTGGCCGTGCCGCCCACCGTCATCCTGCCGCACAAGAAGCACCCCGAGGGCACCACCGACCGCTCCATGCGCAACCTCGAATTCCCACTTAACTGGGACGAGGTGTTTGCATATGTTGGCGAGCACGGGTTCATGAAGCCCGTCGACGGCGGCGGCTGGCGCGACGTCTACCACATCCACAATCGCGAAGAGTTCTTTCACGCCTATGACCAGTCGCGCGACCTGTGCATGCTCTACCAGAAGGCGGTCGACTTCAACGAGTACTTCCGCTGTTACGTGGTGGGGCAGCAGAAGGTACACATCATGCCCTACGACCCGCGCCGTCCGCACCATGAGCGCTACATCCAGGACCCGCCGGCTTACGACAAGAAGCTGCTGAATCGCGTCGAGAAGGATGCACTCAAGCTCTGCCAGGCGCTTGGCTACGACCTGAATACGGTGGAGTTCGCGGTGGAGAACGGCATCCCGTACGCCATCGACTTCATGAACCCCGCGCCCGACGCCGATCGGCACTCCGTGGGCCAGGCCAACTTCGAGTGGATCATTCGCGAAGTGGCCGACATGGCCATCGCCAAGGCGAAGGCTGGACCGCAGCATCTCGATCTCAAGTGGTCGGCATTCCTCAATCCTGCGTCTCCACTGCACACAGAGAAGAAAACACCGGCGAAAAAAGCGCCTGCGAAGAAGGCCCCTGCCGCCAAGAAGCCCAAAACGCCGTAACCCGTCGAGGCGACCGTCAGCCTTTGTTCCTGAACGCACGACACACGATCGCCTGTGTTTACGCGACTTTGCGAAACGTCAGGTTGTAACGGTAGGGCCCGGTGAGCGGATGATGCCCCGGTTTCAGCGGCAGCACCCCGTGGAACCGCAGCCGCGAAGGGCCGCCCCACACAATAACATCGCCGTGCTCCAGCAGGATTCGCTTCGTCGGATCCGTGCGCTGAAACCCACCCAGCAGGAACGTGCATTCCAGGCCCAGCGAGAGCGAAACGATGGGCTCCCTCACGTCGAATTCCTCCCGGTCTTGGTGCAGTCCGAGCTTGGTACCCGCCTGGTAGCGATTGACATGGCACATGTCGGGGCGGAACCGCGGGAAACCAGCGCGAGCTGCACAATCGATCGCGAACTCGTCGAGCAGGCGGGGAATCGGCGGGCCCGGGCGCGCTGGCCGAAGATTATCCGACTGATCGGGGCCGAAGCGGCGCTGAAGGGCCCGGTCCGTGCCGCAGTCCGTGACCATCACCGACATCGGCAAACCGCTCGGAGTGGTGGCATGGTGGAGTGGAGCGGCGGCAAGAATCGTCTCCAGCGCACCGAAATATTCCACGGCCCGGGTCAGTGCGAGACCACGCATGAGCACTGCCCCGGGGAAGAGTTCCTCACGCGTGGGTTCAACGGGAATTTGAGAAAACAGGTTCATCGCCTTGGACTGCATCTTACCGCAAAAAGCGAACAATAGGCGAATCTAAGTGCCGGCTCGTTACGGCGTCTACAATGACGCAAAGCTGTCCCCAGGAGCGTTCCCGCATGCGGCCATCGTTTTCCCTTGGCATCGAAGAGGAATACCAGGTTATCGACCCCGTCACCCGCGACCTGCGCTCGCACATTGAAACCGAAATGCTGGCCCAGGGCAAGCTGCGGCTGGAGGAACGCGTCAAGGCCGAGATGCACACTTCGGTTATCGAAGTCGGCACGCGGGTCTGCAAGAACGTCGACGACGCCCGCGAGGACATCTACGAACTGCGCCGCGAGATGGTGAAGCTGGCCCGCGAGCACAGCCTGGAGCTCGTCGCCGGCGCTACGCATCCCTTCGCCGACTGGCGCACGCAGCAAATCTATCCCGACCCGCGCTATCACCAGGTGGTGAAGGACCTGCAACTCGTGGCCCGCGCCAACCTCATCTTCGGCCTGCACGTGCACGTGGGCATTGAGGACCGCGAGGCCGCCATCCGCATCATGAATTCGATGCGCTACTTCCTGCCTCACATCATGGCGCTGGCTACCAACTCGCCCTTCTGGCTGGGCCTGAACACGGGATACAAGGGCTACCGCGCCAAGGTCTTCGAAAACTTCCCCCGCACCGGCATTCCCGATGCCTTCTCCAGCTACTCCGAGTTCGAAGCCTACGTAAACCTGCTGGTCAAGACCAACTGCATCGACAATGCCAAGAAAATCTGGTGGGACATCCGCCCCCATCCATTCTTCGACACCGTCGAGGTGCGTGCCTGCGACATCCCGCTGCGCGCCGAGGAGACGGTCGCCATTGCCGCCCTCATCCAGGCTACTGCCGCGTATCTTTATCGCCTGCACGCGTCCAACCAGGACTTCCGCCACTACGCGCGCCCGCTGCTGATGGAGAACAAATTCCGCGCTGTCCGCTACGGCCTCGACGGCAGCCTGATCGACTTCGGCCGCCAGCAGGAGATCCCCGAGCGCGACCTGATCGAGGAATATCTCGTCCTCATCGACCGCGAAGTGGACGAACTCGGCAGCCGCGACGCCATCAACGGCATCCGCAACATCCTCAAAACCGGCACCGGCGCCGACCGCCAGCTCAAAGTCTTCGAGGAGTCTGGTGGCGACCTGAAAGCGGTAGTCGACTACATGGCGAAGGAGACCACCGCGGGGCTGTTCTGAGAACCGGCGCGGTTACCGCCGCTGCGCCTGGTCCAGTGACAGGTCAAAGACATTCGGCTCGGTGCAGACCCACATAATGCCGTTCAAACCGGCAAATCGGCGCACAAACTCGGCCGTGATCTGGACGAACTTGTTGCCGGTCAGCATGGTGATCGACCTGAAGCGCTCGCGATTGGCCGTGAACCATGCGGCCCAGTCGCTGCTTACATCGATGGACGCGCCGCGCACATCGCGTGCATCGATGAAGAAATCGATCGGCGTCGAATGAGCCAGCCATTCGTCAAGTGCCTTCATCGGCCTGTCGCGCAGCTCTCCCGTATCGGTTCCGCTCAGCTTCATCAGGATGACCGACTCCGAAAGCTGCTCCAGCACGACCGAACAGTGTGCTCCGTCGAAATTCACCGCCTTCATTCCGATCCTCACAATCTCCCGATTCTCCTTTGCTTGTGAAAAAGAAGCAATCCCGTCATTTGGACTTCCTCGAACCCGCGGTTCCTAAAGTGTGACTAAGCTCACATAGCTTTACCCCCAGCCGACGATTTTCGTTCGCAGCCCGGTAAAATCAACACCTATGGAGAACCTCAGCGCCAAGGGCTCCGGGCTCGATTTGAGCACCGACACCATCCTCGACGGCAGCCGCTTCGTCCGTGCCTGCCTCCGCCGTCCCGTCGACCGCACGCCGGTATGGTTTCTGCGCCAGGCCGGCCGCTACATGCAGGAGTATCGCGACGTCCGCAAGCACCACACGCTGGTGGAGATCTGCAAGCAGCCCGACCTGGCCGCCGAGGTCACCATCACCGCCGCGGAAAAACTGGGTGTCGACGCCGCTATCATCTTTGCCGACCTCCTCCTCCCCCTCGAGCCCATGGGCCTCGACTTCGAGTTCCAGGCCGGCGAGGGTCCCGTCGTCCACCACCCCGTCCGCACCGCGGAAGACGTTCGCGCCCTTCGTATCGATCGGGCCGACGAACTCGCCTACGTGGCCGCAGCCATTCAGAAGGTAGCCCGCCACTTCAAGGATCGTCTCGGCATCATCGGCTTCTGCGGCGCGCCTTACACCCTGGCCAGTTACATGATCGAGGGCGGCGGTTCGCGCAATTACATCCACACCAAGCAGATGATGTACCGCGACACCCTGAGCTGGCGCCTTCTGCTCGACAAGATCGTTACCGTCCTCGAGCAGTACTGCCGTCTCCAGGTGCTCGCCGGGGCTGATGTCATTCAGATCTTCGATAGCTGGGTTGGTTCGCTCTCCCTGTCCGACTATCGAGACTATGCATTCGAGGCCTCCAAACGTCTCGTTCGCGCCGTCCAGGCCATGGGCGTTCCGGTGATCTACTTCGGTGTCGAAACCGCGGGTCTCCTCGGCGAAATGGCCTCCACTGGAGCCGATGTCATCGGCCTCGACTGGCGGCAGCCGCTCGAGGAGGGCTGGCGCGCCGTCGGCCACGGTCACGCGGTTCAAGGCAACCTTGACCCCATCACGCTCTTCGCTCCCGTTGAGATCCTCGAGCAACGCGTGAAGGAGATTTTGCGGTCCGCCAACGGCCGCCCCGGCCACATCTTCAACCTCGGCCACGGCATCGTCCCCCACACGCCCGTTGAAAATGTCCAGGCCGTAGCCAAAATGGTGCGCGAATTCCGCCTGGAGGGGCAGAATGCCTAAGCAAGCCGTCCTTCTCCTGGCCCACGGCACCCCCGAAACCGTCGAGCAGATCCCCGAGTATCTGCGCAACGTAGTCAGCGGCCGCCCGGTGCCGCAGCATGTGGTCGAGGAGATCCAGCACCGCTACGCGCTCATCGGACACAGCCCGCTCACCGAACTCAGCATGGAGCAGGCGCGCCTGGCCGAAGCCGAACTCGCATTGGCCGGCCGTGACGTCCGGGTCTACGTGGGCATGCGCAACTGGCGGCCCTACATTCCCGACGTGGTGAAGCAGATGCGCGATGACGGAGTGGAAGAAGCAGCGGTCCTTTGCCTGGCTCCGCAGAACTCCCGCACCAGCGTCGGCCTCTACCGCCGCGCGGTGCAGGCGGAAGCCGGCTCGCTCCGCATCGACTTCACCGACGCGTGGCCGCAGCATCCTCTGCTTATCGAGGCTTTCGCCGAACGCCTCCGCCCCGCTCTTGCCAGCCTCATGTCCCAGGCCGGGCGCTCGGTGCCGGTGCTCTTCACGGCGCACAGCGTCCCCTGCCGCACGGTTCAAACGCCCGCAGCCAGTGAAGGTGCGCCCAGACATTGGCCCGGCGAAGGCGCCGATCCCTACGCCCAGGAAGCGAAGCGGACAGCCGTACTGGTCGCGGAGCGTCTCCCTGAGATCTCGGAGTGGTACTTTGCTTTTCAAAGCCAGGGCGCGAGCGGCGGCCCGTGGATCGGACCAACCGTCGAGGAAACTCTCGACAAGCTCGCTGACCAGGGTGCAAAGGCTGTTCTTCTTCAGCCCATCGGCTTTCTATGCGACCACGTCGAGATCCTCTACGACATCGACATTGCTTTCAAGGAATACGCGGCGGGGAAGGGAATTCACCTCGAGCGGCCTGAATCCCTCAATGGGTCGCAAACCCTCGCGCGCGCCATCGCTGACCTTGCCCGCTCCGGGCTCGCACGCCTTGAGAGCGCCCGATAGGCACAACGCACTATTTCCAATCCTTTTTCGCTCCTCAGGATGCTGAATTTAGAGTTCACTTCCAATTCACTCCCTCCTCGCGTATAGTGCCGTTCATTGTTGATATTGGGGCGCCCATCAAACGAACGCGTCGTTCGAAGGCAGAATGACGAGTGAGATGCTCGGCGCATGAACTCGTCTCCACGGAAGGGGAAGCGTGGGCGCCAAAGTCGATTCAAGTGGGTCAACCCGGATCACCTGTCCGGCTTGCCGGAACGGGGATATGCGCCGGGACCGCCGGAGCGGCTTCCTCGAAAAGGTCGTCTTCCCGTGGTTCAAGCTCTACCCGTGGGAATGCCTGAATTGCCGGGCGCGCAAGCTGCTGAGGGTTCGCACCAAGCCCAAGAGAAAAACAGTCTGAAACCGGCCGTGCGATGCGGACCCCGACCGTCGTATTTCCCTGCGGGCCGGAGAATCCGTTTGTCAAAGGCACCGCGTCGCTCTGTACTTCTACGCAAGCGGTGGCTGTGGTATACGTTCTCCCATGCTTCGAGCCGGTCTTTTGTGCGCCGCATCCGTTCTTGCGTTCTCCTGCTCCATTCAGGCACTCTCCCCGTCGACTACAGCACCACCGCAGATGACAAAGGCGGTGGGGCAGACGCCGCCCATGGGATGGAACAGCTGGGATGCCTACGGGTTCACGATCACCGAGGCCCAGTTTCGCGCCAACGTCCAGGTGCTCGCCGGAATGAAGCAGTATGGCTGGCAGTATGCGGTCATCGACGAAGGCTGGTACATGCAGGACCCCTTCGGCGCCAACACGGTGGCCCAGAAATTCCTCTACGACGCGAATGGGCTCCTCGTCCCGGTCGTCGCCCGCTTCCCGTCGTCCGCGAACAACGCCGGCTTCAAGCCGCTCGCCGACTGGGTTCACTCCCTGGGCCTCAAGTTCGGCATCCACATTTTGCGCGGCATTCCCAAACAGGTGGTCGATGAGAACCTGCCCATCGCCGGCTCGACTTTCCACGCCGTCGACGCCGTCGACAAGGCTTCCACCTGTCCCTGGAGCGATGCCAACTACGGTGTCTCCGACAATGCCGCCGGCCAAGCCTACTACGACTCCATGCTCAAGCGCTATGCCGGCTGGGGGCTCGACTTCATCAAGGTAGACTGCATCAGCGACCGCCCCTACCGTCCCACCGAAATTCGCCAGGTTGCCGAAGCCATCCGCAAAACCGGCCGCCCCATCCTGCTCAGCCTCTCGCCCGGGCCCACTGGCATCGAGCACGCGGACGAAGTCGCAAAATACTCGCAAATGTGGCGCATCGCCGACGATCACTGGGACGTCTGGCTCGACAAAAGCAAGAGGGCCGGTGAATTCCCCTTTGGCCTCGGCGAAGAGTTCGACCGCATCGCCCTCTGGAACAAGCATTCGAAGCCCGGCAGCTGGCCCGATCCCGACATGCTGCCGGAAGGCTCCTTGAGGCCGCATCCCGGCTGGGGCGACTCGCGCGCCTCACACTATACCCCCGACGAGCAGCGCACCGAATTCACCCTGTGGGCGATCTCCCGCTCGCCCCTGATCTTTGGTGGCAACCTCACCGAACTGGACGACCTCACCCGCCGCCTCATGACCAGCAAGGAGCTAACAACCATCGACCAGACCGCCACCGAATCCAAGCCGGTCGAGACCCATTCCCCCGAGTTCGCGAGCGCTCGCGTGTGGTTCGCCAGCACCGGAACGGCGCAAAAGCCCGAATACTATTTCGCGTTCTTCAATCTGGACGACAAGCCCGCGACCCTCCATTTCAAGTGGAACGACTTGTGGCTCCGCTTTGCCGGCAAGCATGTCGCCACCGACGTCTGGACGGGGACCAGTTCCGCGTCATCGGAAGACATGGAGGTCGCGCTCCCGGCTCACGGCTGCGCTCTCTACCGCGTGGAGTGACGCTGGAAAATTGGCGGCTTTATAGCGTTCTTGATCCAGACGATTGAAGTCTCAATGCGGGTGATCGATATCCCCCGCATATTGATCTGGGGGTTATCTGATATCTCGTGCATATTGATCCTGGATATCAATACGTTTCGCGTCTTGATCTAATGGCGCGGTTGACTTTCTTGTTGCCAGCCTTCTCAGGGCTTCGGCTTGGTCCAGTTCTCGACCTTGAGCCCCGCCACGCGGCCAAATTCCCGTGTATTGTTGGTCACCAGCGTCACGCCCAAACAGCGCGCGTGCGCGGCGATAAACAGGTCGTTCGCTCCAATCATTTCTCCCCGCGCCTTGAGATCGGCACGGATCTGGGAATAGTCTCCGGCCGCATCGCCGGGATAGTCGAGGACTTCCACATAGCGGAGGAATTCATCGAGCGCAGCGCGATCCTGCTGTCGTCGGGGAGAAACCTCGACGCCATACTCGAGTTCCGATTTGGTAATTGACGAGATTCCGGCATCTCCCACTCGAACGCTCTGCAAGCGCTTCAGAACCTCTGGCTCGGACCGCTTCATGATGTAGGAGGCGATATCGGTGTCGAGCAGGAAGATCATGGGAGTTCACGGTCCTGTGGAGGCAAATCCTCTATCCCCTCCATGAACTCGTCGGAAGCAACGGGACCCATTTTCAAGTATTCCGACCAATCCTCCGGACGCGGCGAGAGAATCACATCGTCTCCCTGCCTGCGGATAAACACCTCTGAGGTGGAGAACTGAAACTCCTTGGGAAGGCGTACAGCCTGGCTTCGATTGTTTTTGAAAACCTTCGCGGTTCGCTGCACCTGGCGCCTCCGGTTATCTGGCATATACATTAGTATATGCCATCCGTTGCCCCGACGATACGCCATCATTCCCTCCACGCACGACCCCGCTCCGTTACCATGGGAGCGGAGACCCCCCATGGAACGTATGCAGATGGAAAGAATGCTCGCCTCGCCTGCGGATGCGGAGATCATCCTCAAGCTTTACGACCTCCGCCGCGAAACCGTCATGCGCCAGGCCCGCGCCTGGGTGATCGGCGAGTTCTGGCCCGCCACGGCTGAGGAGTACTTCGCCCTCACTTTGGACTCTGCCGACCCGCACAGCGCCTTCGTCCGGCAGGTCGTCACCTACTGGGAAATGGCCGCCGCGCTTGTGCTTCATGGTTCGGTCTCGGCGGAGCTTTTCGTGGACTGCAACGCAGAGGGTTTCTTCCTTCTCGCCAAGTTTGCGCCCATCGTGGACGCGGTCCGCGAGCGCAATCCCATGTTCCTGGCCCGCACCTCCGACCTCATCAAGCGCTACCCGGCCGCCGCCGCCCGCTACGAGGCCACCCTCAAGAACGTGGAAGGCATGCGTGCCCGCCGGGCCAAATCAGCCCCTACGGCCGGTTCCCCTCAATATGCGTATCCTCAAAAGCAATAGTGGTTTTGCTTCCGGCCGCCCTTGCTGCCTCGGGCCCTCGGGGAGGATGATTGAACCGCACTAAAGGTTCCCCCCACCGGAGGTTTCTCGTGAAACGCATCCTCGCTTTCGTGGTCGTCGCCCTCTCGTTTGTCGCCATCGCGGCCAACGCCGCCGATTCCACCACCATCAACGGCTACATCTCCGACTCCATGTGCGGCGCCAAGCACGCCGGCTCCGGCGCTGCCTGCGTCAAGAAGTGCGTCACCGGCGGCATGTCTCCCGTCTTCGTCGACGAAGCCAAGAAGGAAGTCTGGAAAATCGACAACCCCGACGCGGTCAAGGATTACCTCGGAAGCCACGTCACCATCACCGCCAAGGCCGACGCCGACAGCAAGAGCGTCCACATCGATTCGATCGCCGAGGCAAAGTAGGTTCTTTCCGTCTCATCCGTCTCGACCCCATACCCAATCTCTGCTAGTGTCATAACGATTGCCCTCGCCGGATCTCCCCGATCCGGCGGATGGGCGTGTTTTTTGTTGCACGGGAAGTCACAGCCTATGGCGCGAGCAATATGGAACGGCAAGGTCGTCGCAGAGAGCGATGTCACTGAGACGGTGGAGGGGAATATCTACTTTCCCGAATCCAGCCTCAAGCGCGAATATTTTCGCCCCAGCACCACCACCTCCACCTGCCCCTGGAAAGGCCAGGCACGCTACTTGAGCCTGCTGATCGATGGCCAGGACAATCCCGACGCGGCCTGGTACTATCCTGATCCCAAGCCTGCTGCTCGCAAGATCAAAGGTTTCGTCGCTTTCTGGCGCGGAGTTGAGGTAGAGAAGTAAGTTCTGCCGGTAAGCCGCTGTATCGATTGAGATTGTGAGTCTCGAGCAGAGTCTCTCTACCTTCAATGTGGTGGTTTCAAAGTGTTCGCTAAAATAGAGCAATCAATCGACTTCTTCTACAGGGGAAAGTCTTTGGAAGTGAGAATGAGGACTTGCCTGATGGGGGCGGTCGCTTCCGTCGCCCTGGCGTTAAGCGCCTGCGCGGATCACCGTCCATCCGCTGCGTCGCCGGGTATCGCGCCCACTCTGACCGGTGATCCGGCTCACCCCGGTGTCACGTCTGGATGGGTTGATACCAAGCTCTATTTCGATATCGGCCTGGTCGAAAACGCCGAAGGCCGCTGGCGCAACTTCCTGGACAGCGAAGTCACGCCCCGTTTTCCCAATGGTCTCAGCGTGATCGATGTCCACGGCCAGTGGCAGGGGAAAAACCAGGCCGCGCCTGAACACCATCCCTCGAGGCTCCTGATCATCGATTATCCCGATACCAAGGAAAACCGGGACAAGATCGAAGCCATCCGCAGCGCGTGGAAGAAGCTGACCGGCGACCAGTCTGTGCTTCGGGTCACCCAGCCCGCCGACGTGTCCTTCTAACCGCTCAGCGCGACGGCGCCAGAGACATTACTGAATGCCCTGCTTTAGCGCGGACATGGCGCGCTCTCGCACTTCCTCGGTGTACCACATGGGACTGTAGTCTTCCAGCAGCTCGAAAAGCTCCTTCAGGGCCACGATCGGAGTTACCCTCTCGATCCGATATCCTTCCATCCGGACTGGCGTCACCGCCCCAGACACTTCCTCGATTTCCAAGCGTATGGTTTTCATGAACGACCTCCCCTTCGTGAAATCCAGTTTGAGGGCAAGTCATCGCCCAGGATTGTGATGCCGGACACATCTCGATGTGAAGAATGTCTGCCTGTTGAGCAATCATTTCAGTCAATTCGCTCTACGGAACGGTCACCTTCTGCGTCCTCTGGCCGCGGTCTTGCACGGCCGCCCCCGCCCCTCCGCGATGGACTCCGGCACCCAGCGATAATCCACGACCAACTCTGCCCCGCCGTCAATCCGTCCGACTGTACGCGTTGTCCTTCGGGGATATGCGTTGCACCTGAATCGCAAGTGCGAGCCAGCGTAAACTTGATGAGGAATGAAAATCGGAATCGACTTCGGAACCACCCGCGTGGTGGTTGCAGCTGCAGACCGCGGCAACTATCCGCTGGTGAACTTCGAAACGCCCGACGGCGGCGTCTGCGACTGGTTTCCGCCGGTCGCCGCAATCAAAGGCGCGGAACGCCTCTACGGGTGGGAGGCGCTCGCAATCCAGCAGGAAGACTCGGGCTGGACCATCCTTCGTTCTCTCAAGCGTCTTCTCCGCGAGGCCGGCCCGCACACCGAACTGAAGGTTGGGGATCAGTCTTTGCCGCTGCGCCTGCTGCTGGCCGAGATGATGACCGCCCTCCGCGCGCAACTCCTGGAACACTCCAATCTCGGTGCACGCGAGTCGGAGCGGCTGGAAGCCGTTCTCGGCGTGCCGGCCAACGCCAACAGCAACCAGCGCTTCCTGACCGAGGAAGCGGCTCAGCGTGCTGGTTTCACGGTGCTTGGTCTCATGAACGAGCCGTCCGCAGCAGCCCTTGAGTTCGCTTACCGCAACAGCGCCGAACGCGCCAGCCGGGCCGGGAACGGACTTCTGGTCTACGATCTCGGCGGCGGGACATTCGATGTTTCCCTGGTGACCATGGGCGAGAGCGAACATGTCATCGATGCCTCCGAAGGCATCCCCAATCTCGGTGGCGACGATTTCGACGAAATCCTGGCCGCTCTGGCGATCTCGCTCGCCAAACCGGCCCACGGCGAAAAGGATGTCGCACTGAGCGCGCCCGAAAAATACCGCCTGCTCGAAGAGTGCCGCGAGAAGAAAGAGTCGCTGAATCCCAACACACGCAAGGTCTCCATCGACCTGGAGCGCGTGCGACCCGGCTGGGAGCAGGTCACCATTCCAGTGGACCAGTATTACGAGCGCTGCCGTCCGCTGATTGAGCAGACACGCGAAGTGGTGGAGGATCTGCTGGCGCGTCAGACTGCCCGGCAACCCTTTCGTATCCTCGACACCCTTTACGTTACCGGCGGGGGATCGGAACTGCCGCCCGTGGCCCGCATCCTGCGCGAGCATTTCGGCCGCAAGGTGCGCCGCTCGGGCTACATGCGCTCGGCCAGCGCTGTGGGCCTGGCCATCCGCGCCGGCATGGCCGCCGACCGCATCCGCGATCGTTTTAACGAGAACTTCGGCATCTGGCGCGAAGCCGACCACGGCGGCACCATCGTCTTCGATCTCATCTTTCCGCGCGATGTCGAGCTACCCGCTCCCGGCGATCCGCCGCTGCGCAGCGAACGGGTGTATCATCCCGCGCACAACATCGGGCACTTCCGCTACCTGGAGTGTTCGCGGCTCGACGAGAACGGCCAGCCCGCCGGGGAAATCACCAACTGGGATCAGATCCTGTTTCCCTTCGATCCTCAGTTGCAGAGCGAGACCCGGTCCAATTCCCACCGCGATTCGGACCTTTCCGCAACTCCTGTGCAGCGCCTGGCGCCTCAAACGGATTTCAACATCCGTGAGGAATACACCTGCGATGCCAACGGCAGCCTGCGGGTAGTCATCTCCGCCCACCCCACCGGCTACACCCGCGAATTCGCTCTCGGCCAACCCGCGCAGCAGGAGATAAAGGGCGGTTCGATAGACCGATAAGTGGCTCAGCCTATCGCAATTGCGCGCGCTCGATTCTCGATCGCACATCCTCGACGCGAAACACCGGCGAAGAGCATGCACGCGCTGTGCACAGGAACAGCGCTGCGCGGTCCAGTGGCGGATAGCTGACATTCGTCGGCAGTTGGGCAGGATCGGCGGGGTCTCGCATCTCAATCAGCTCGTGGCTTGCGATCGACCGCAGCGCCGCGTTGTGCAGAGCGGCTGTCTCCGGCTTCGCCCGCGGCCCGAGCACGGTCACATGAATGGGCGCCTCGGTCATATCCTGGTTGGCCAGCAGCACCCCCGCCGACATCGGACGCAACGCGACCGCGTCCGCGGCAAGGTATCGCATCGCCTCAGCAGCCTGGGTATGAAAGCGCTCGTCTGCCGTTGCAAACGCGAGCATCGAAGCAAACCGCACCAGCGCAATATTCTCGTCGCGGTCGGGGTGCGGGCGATACGCCGCATCGGTTGCGGTTTTGGAACTCACGAAGCCCTTGCCCGGCCCAGCCGGCGCAAAGTTGGCCTCGATAAACCGCGCGGCGGCCCTCGCCGCATTCAGGTCTTCGCGGTGGCCGGTCACGTTATACAAGGCCAGAAAGGCCTGGCCCATGGCCAGGGTGTCTCCAAGATAGGGCCCGGCGGCATCCGCATCGTCGTGCCGGAATCCGCCGCCGGGCAGATCGCGGTGCGCGAGGATCCAAGCGGCCGCCCGTCGGGCATGGTCGAGCGAAGATTCATCGCCCGAAGCAGCGTAGTAGTCGCAAAGGGCTGCGATCATCCAGCCGTTCTCGCGCGCGTACACGTGCTTGTCGATGCGCGGAATCCCGTGCGCGCGCCGCCCTCGATCGTCGAGCTTGAAGTACGAGTCGTTCTCCTGTCCATCGTGCAGGTCGGCATCCTGTGAGACAAAGAAAACCCCGGCCGAGGGCGCGGTCAGAAAGTCGTTCACGTACCGCACCACCGATTGCGCGACGCGCAGGTCTTCCGGGTTTTGTGCCTGCGCGTACGCCAGCGAGTATTGCCGCAGGGCCGTCGCTTGTATCGAAATCAGTTTTTCGAAGTGCGGTTCATTCCAGCGACCGTCTACCGAATATTGATACATGCCGCCCCAGACCGGATCGAGCAAGCCTGAGGCCTTGCGCAGCGACTCGGCTACGCGCCTGGTGTACACCGGATCGCCGTGGGCTGCCAGCCGCAGTCCGTATTCGACCGAATCACCGTCGAGATACTTGTGCCCGAATCCCCATCCCGACGCGGCCTTGTCGTACTGGAGTTCATATTGCTTTTGAATGCGCGCCAGAGTTGCCGGGGCAATGGCCGAGCTTTGTGCCGGCTGAAAGTCTGCTTCTTTCTCCACGCTTGGTCCGGGCGAGGGGTCGTCGATGATGGCCTGCAGCAACGAGGACATCGGACGAGGCGCAATGTATCCCTGCCGCTTGACGATCTCCGAGCCATCGGCCGCAAGCACGACCGTCGCCGGCCAACCGTAATCCTGGTAGCGATTGGAGATATCAGGCCGCGAGTCCTGATCCACCTTGACAAGGACGTAACGCTCCCGCAGCAGCCGCATCACGACCGGGTCGCGATAGGTCACGTCGTCCATGACGTGGCACCAGTGGCACCACACCGCCTCCAGGTCGAGTAGCACAAACTTGTGTTGTGCCCGGGCCTGCGCGAAGGCTGCGTTAGACCACGGCTGCCATTGCAACTGCGCGGACGGCGCCGCGATTTGCCCCGGCTCAGCCGCGTGCGCGTGCGACAGGATCCCTCCCGGAAGCCGTAAAAAGAACAGAAGGGCAGCGATCGTGAGTTTCTTTCGCATGTTGGGGGTACGAGGCAGCGAATCAAACGGATTTATTGTGTTCACGGATCATGCCGGCTTTCGGTCGAGCTCGGGCAAGAAAGGACGGACCGCGCCATTCGCCCTGTGAGACAATGCCAACCTGCCGGGCATTCAAGACCCCCTTGCCCGGCCGCTGCACCAAGGGACGACAGTTGGGCGGCGAGTTGTGTCTCTGTTAACATCTTCGCTGGCGGTCTACAGCCGGCGGCGAAGCTTAGCCGAAGATTACAGCTCGCGATAGAAAGGAACTCATGTCAGAAGTTGACTACAAGCCCCGGATCCTCATCGTCGATGACGAGAAAAGTATCGCAAACACTCTCGCCATGGTCTTCAAGATCAAAGGCCACGACGCAATCGCGGCCTACAGCGCGGAAGAGGCGGTGGAGGCAATCGAAAGCTTTGAACCCGACATCGTGCTCAGCGATGTGATCATGGGAAAGATGACGGGCGTCGACCTGGCCATCTATCTCTCCCGGGCGCGGCCCGACTGCAAGGTGATCCTCTTCTCGGGCCAGGCCGCCACGGCGAACCTGCTCGACGAGGCCCACAGAAAAGGGCACGACTTCCGTCTCCTGGCCAAGCCCATTCACCCCGAAAAGCTGATCGAAGAGCTGACCGTCTCGCGCTAAAGCAATAGCGAAAAGAGCGCCCGCCAACCTGGCGGGCGTTTGCATTTTGCGAAGCAGAAAGGAGCCGGGATGAGCAGTCGCGTCAGTTCTTAGCGACCGACGCGGAATTCAGGTATCCCAGCCCGGTCATTACTCCCCGCATGTACGCAATGCTGGCAATCACCCCCGGCATCGGGTCGTCCGCGTGCACCTCGTATTCGAGATCCACGAACCCCGGATAGTGGTTGGCAATCAACGCCTGAAAAATCTCCCGCACCGGCATGATTCCGTCCCCGACCGGCACCTGGCTCTCTTTCGCCGTAAAGTCCGTCAGGTCCTTCATGTGCACATCGAAGAGCCGCGGCCCGATCTCGTGAATCGCCTGCACCACATCCGTCCCGGCGCGCACGGTGTGGCCCACATCGATGCAGCAGCCCATGCGCGGATCGAACTTCTCGACAGCTTTGAGAACATCAAGCGGGCTTGGCCAGACTTTGTCTTCGGGCCCGTGGTTGTGAATAGCGATCCGGATGTCGTACTCCTTCACGAACTTCTCAATGCGCGGAAGCGTTTCCGGCGTAGGGTCGCCGGCCACGATGACCTTGATGCCGGCGCGCTTGCAGTATTCGAACTGCTTGCGAATGTCGTCGTCTTCATCTTTGCGGAAGTAGATGGCGCCGGCAGCGTGCAGCTTGATGCCGGCGGCCTGGTAGGCGGCGATGGCCGCTCCTTCCGCTTCGGGATCGGCGGGGAGGTGGTCTTTCACATCCTTCACGTTCAACTCGTCCATGGATAGCTGTTTGAGGAAGCCGATCATCTGCTCGCGCGAGAAATTGCGGAAGGTGTAGCTGCAGATCCCCAGCTTGATGGGCGAGGGCTTACCGGTCTCGTGGGAAGGCTCCGCGGCAAGGTCAGGAAGGGCGGCTCCGGCAAGCGTAGCGCTGGTGGCAAGCGTGGCGCTGGAGCGAAGAAAACTGCGGCGAGAGAGTTTCGAATTCATGAAAGTTAGCTCACACGTCAGGAGTTGATTGGCTCGAATGTTCACGCGCGCGGCAGGAGCATGTCGAGTCAACAGGCAATCTTACTGCCCCGCGGCGGGATGACAGAAGATATTGTCCCGCCTGACGGGAAGACTTGGAAGATGCGGGCAAACGCCAAAAGGGCATCTCCCGAATGAAGATGCCCTCTTGCGCCCGTCGTCGGAAGCAGTTGTGAATCAGGACTTCTTCGCGGGAACTTTCTTGCCTTCCTTGCGCGCTTCGGAGAGCCCGATGGCGATGGCCTGCTTGCGACTGGTGACCTTTTTGCCGCTGCGGCCCGACTTGAGCTTGCCCTGCTTCATGGCCTTCATCTCGCGCTCCACGCTCTTGCCTGCGGATGGCGAATACTTGCGGCCCGAAGAAGACTTCTTGGCGCCGGTGCTCTTGCGTGCGCTGCCGGCTTTTTTCGCGGAGGTCTTCTTTGCGCTGCTCGATTTCTTTTTCGCTGCCTTCCTGGTTGCCATGACTATCCTCCCATTGACCTGAGATGGTTTGCCTGCTGCGGGCAGTTGTCTCCGGCGGGCGGAAAGGGTGGTGATGAGAATGGTGCAAAGGGCGAGCCGGCTTTGACCGTGCGAACGTTGTGCATTTAGCCTCGACGGATGATTCGGAAGCGGTCTTCTGCAAACGCTTCCGCAACAGGAGAAGTCAAGCAAATGCATCTCATGCGTACGATTACTTTATGCGCGGCCCTGTTGCCGCTTGGTGGTGGATTAAAGGCCTCGGCACAGACCGGTTGGGGTGTTGCTCGAACCATACACATTGGTGGCGAAGGCGGCTGGGATTATCTGACCGTGGATGCGCAGAACCACCGGCTCTTTGTTCCGCGCAGCACCCATACGATGGTGATCGACTCCGATTCCGGCAAGGTGCTCGGTGATATTCCGGGACAGAAGAACGCGCACGGCGTGGCGCTGGTTCCGTCGCTGAACCGCGGGTTCATTACCGACGGCGGCGGCGATGGCGCCATTCTGATTTTCGATCTCAAGACGTACGCCGTGATCGGCACGCTGACCACGCTGCCTGACTCCGACGGCATCATCTACGATGCGACGCTGGGACGCATCCTGGCGGTCTCCGGTGATAAGGGCGTGCTGATGACATTCAAAGCCGACATCGATCCGAAGCGGGAGAAGATGGATCCGCCGATCGATTTGGGAGGCGCACCGGAGTTTCTAGCGTCCGATGGAACAGGAAAGGTCTACATCAACCTGGAAGACAAGGACATGGTCGCGGTGGTGGACCTGAACGCGAGAAAAGTGATCGCGAAGTGGCCGGTTGCTCCTGGCGGTCATCCCGTGGGCATGGCCATCGACAGGAAGGCGCACCGCCTGTTCGTTGGCTGCCGCAAACCGCAACAGCTGGTGGTAATGAGCACGGAAGACGGCAAAGTGCTGGGCTCGGTGCCCATTGGCGCAGGCGTGGATGCGGTGCAGGTTGAAGGCGGTCAGGCTTTTGCAAGCTGCGGCGATGGATCTCTTACGGTGGCCGCGGAAAAGGATGGAAAGTATGAGCTGGCGGACACGGTGAAGACCCCACGCGGCGCGCGCACCATGGGACTGGATGCGATGCATCACAAGCTCTACATGCCGACGGCGGAGCTGTTGCCTGCGGTAGCGGGCGCACGGCCCAAGGCGAAGCCGGATTCGTTCCTGATTGTGGAAGTGGGGAAGAAGTAAGTAAGCCAAAGCGCCTTGCTGTTGGCTGGCGTTGGCTACGGGTGTGATGCTGACGCCACTAGCGGCTTCGACGGGGCGAGCGCGATTAGCAAGACGCCGATGACGATCAGAACGGCGACGCCGATCAATTCTCCACGAGCGACCATGCCGCGAAGAGCCTGGGTACCCATGAGCGCGGCGTGCGCGAAACTCGACCATGCTGTGAAGGCGATCACAGAGCGGCTCTGTGAGGGATTGCGAATAGCCAGGAGCAGAAATACACCCAGAGTGACGTACAGGCTGAACATCATGGACATCGCGGGGTCTTGCCGGATGAACACTACCATCGGGTAGCTCAATGCGATGAACAGCAAGCCCACAAACGCCAGCACGATCTTCAATGCCAATTCACGATTCATGGATCTCCTTGAAGCCGGGCTCACGAGGCAGGTCCGGTACGGCTCTGCGAGTATCATACGCAGAACAGTCTTCGTCACCGAACTAACTCTTGCGCTGGTACCATGCCCTTGTAACTGCGGATCACGGTCAGACTTGGCGAGCGGGGAGGGCGTTTGCGCGAGAAGTGGCACCGCCGTTGGGGAAGGCTGGTCAGCACTGCCTACCCCAGCGCCACCAGCCCCTATTGGCGCGCGCTGCCCTTGAGGCGCCTGACGAAGCTCTTCGTCGGGACGTTTCTCACCGCCGGCGGGATGGGCTTCGCGATTGATCTTCTGCTGCTCAACCGTGCGCCGTGGCTGGGCGGTGTTTTCTGGCCCGTCTTCTGTGGCACGATGGCGGCCGGCGTATCGGCAGCGAGGATGAAGGACTTTCGCATTGCCCTTTCTCTGTGGGCGGCTCTGATGGCGCTGGCAGTTTTTGCTCTTCATGCCTCGCTTGCCTCGGGATCGCTCGAAATCCAAAGAACGATCTATTCGCGAGTCGTGCTGGACGTGGCTGGGATCTGGACGGGCGCCGCGCTGGGCTTTCGCGTCTTACTGTCCTTCCTCTCAACCCAGGGCCTGGAGAGCGTGCGGATGCAGACGGAGCTTTCCCTGGCCCACGGGATTCAAGCCACACTCGTCCCGACCATCTCGTTTGAGAGCGGCGCCTTCGCGGCGTATGGAAGGTCCATTCCCAGCGCCGAGATGGGAGGAGACATCATCGACGTCGTCGAAAGCGAGGGAACGCTGCTGGCGTACGTCGCCGACGTGTCGGGCCATGGACTTGCCGCCGGACAGCTGATGGGCATGTTGAAAACCGCCATGCGGCTGTCACTTCAATTTCACCAGGAGCCATCGGCGTTGCTGCAGGCCGCGGATCGTGTGTTGCCGGCTGTAAAGGAGCCAGGCATGTATGCCACGCTGGCCCTGCTTCGGTTCGACGGCCAGGGCGAAGCGGAGTTTGCATCGGCGGGGCATGTGCCGATCCTGCACTATCGCCGGCAAATCGGAGATGTAAAGCGGCTATCGATGGAGCAGTTCCCCCTGGGGTTGATTCCGGGGGGCTCGTATGCGAGCCAGCGATTCCGATATTCACCGGGCGATGTGTTTCTGCTTCTGACGGATGGCATATCGGAAGTGGAGAACGACGGCGAAGAGGAGTTCGGATTGGCGCGGATCGAGCAGCTCTTGATGCTGCATGGATCGCAGCCGTTGCCGTTCCTCTGGGAAGGGATTGAACAAGCGGCGCGGAAGCACGGCACGCAGGCGGACGATCAGACAATGCTGATCATCCGCGTTGAGCGTTAAGGCAGGATTACGCCGTGGCGCGTTGCGGTTCCTGGTGCCCCAGCTTGACGCTGACCACCTTTGACACGCCGGGCTCCTGCATGGTGACGCCGTAGATCATGTCGGCGGCGTGCATCATGCGCTTGGAGTGGGTGACGATGAGGAACTGCGTCTCCCTGCCCAGCGAGTGAAGCAGATCGGCGAGGCGGCCGACGTTGGTTTCGTCGAGCGCGGCGTCCACTTCGTCGAGCACGCAGAAGGGGCTGGGCTGGAACTGGAAGATGCCCACCAGCAGGGCCAGCGCGGTGAGTGCCTTTTCGCCGCCTGAGAGCAGCAGCACATTCTGCAGCTTCTTGCCCGGAGGCGAGGCCACGATCTCAAGGCCACTCTCAGCCTGGTTCTCGGCGTCGGTGAGTCGAAGGAACGCCTGTCCGCCGTGGAAGAGGCGCGTAAAGACGTTGGCGAAGTTTTCGTTGATGCGCGCGAAGGCTTCGTCAAACTTGGTGCGCGAGATGATGTCGATTTCCTTAATGGTGTCCTGCGTGTTGTCGATCGACTCGATCAGGTCCTTGCGCTGGGTTTCGAGGAAGGTGTGGCGATCGGCGATCTCCTTGTACTCGTCGAGGGCCATCATGTTCACGGGGCCCATCTGCTCAATCTTCTGGCGCAGCCCGCGGCACGCTTCCTCTTCGACGGCCAGCAGCTCGCCTTCGATTTGCGCGAGCTCGGTGTCGGCGCGAAGCACGGCGGCTTCGACGTTGACCTCGGCGAGACAGCTGGCTTCGAGGTGTTCGAGATCGGAGTGCAGCTTGGCGAGTTCGCTGGCGCGGCTGGCGCGATCGTCGCGGAGCTGATCGAGCGCGGCGCGGCTGGTCTTGAGCTGAGTTTCGAAGTTGGCGAGCTGCTGGCGCAGGTTATGCGCTTCGGCGGCGAGGGCCTGCGCCTGGGCGAGGGCTTCGGCGCGAACCGCGGCGAGCTCTTCCTGGCGCGCGGCGAGGGTTTCGCTCTCGCGAATGCGCTGCTCGCGCTCGGCTTCAGCGGCGGCGCGCTGCTGCTCAATGGATTGCACGCGGCGCTGCAGATCGGCATGGAGCCGGTCGATGCGCTGGAAGGCGGCTTCAGCGCCGCGGCGGCGTTCTTCAAAACCTGCTAATTCGGCGGTGAGCTGCGCTGCCTCCTGCTGCAGTCCTTCGCGCTTGTGGCGAATTTCACCAAGCGCGGCCTGCTGGGTGTCCAGCTCGCCTTCAGCTTTGGCGTGCTCGGATTCGAGCCGAATGGTCTCTTCGCGCTTCTGGTCGATATTGACGCGCTTGGCCTCGCGCGCGTCCTTGTTGCGGGCCGCTTGCAGATGCCACTCCTGCAGGCGGCGATCGATGCGCTGAACCTCGGCCTCCATCTGCTTGAGCGCCGCACCCTGGTTGGCGGTGTCGCGCTCGGCCTGACGACGCTCTTCGCTGCGGGCTTCGAGCTGCGCCGACAGATCTTCCAATTCGCGGGTGAGGGCGGAGGCCTGCGCTTCGGCTTCGCCGAGCCTGGCTTCGACGGCGGCCAGTTTCTTCTCGGTCTCGCGGAGGTCGCGCTTCAGGGCGAGCGGGCCTTCGCTTGCTGGCTTGCCGCCCGTGACGGTGGTGTTGTGGAAGCATTCGCCGCCGGGGGTGAAGAAGAAGGCTTTCGCATGCTCCTCGAGAGACGCTGGGCCAGCGCCTGGTCTTCGACAATGTAGCCGTTCTTGAGCTTAGGCAGAATGGCTTCGAGAGAGCGCCCAAACCCATTCAGAACGCGGATAGTGTCCTTGAGCGGCGTGATGCCTCGCTCGTTGATGGACTCTTCCGCTTCGGCGCGCGCGGTGAGGGCCGCCGGGTCTTCAGGGTGGACGAGGAAGGTGGCGCGGCCATCGACGCCGGACTTGAGCAGGTTGACGCCGGTTTCGGCGTCGCTCCAGCTGTCAACCACAAGGTAGTTCAGCTCCTCGCGCAGGAACTCATCGACCACGCCCTCGTGCTCGCCGCTGACTTCAAGGAAATCGGCCAGCGTGCCCATGGGCGCCTTGCCGGGGCCGAGCGCGCCGGGCTTGAGCAACTGGCGCACGGAGTTGGTGGAGTAACTGTGATTGCGGATCAGGGCTTCGAGCGAGTTGCGGCGGCCACCCAGCGAAGCGTGCTCGCTGCGAAGTTGGTTGGCACGCGCGCGCAGCGCATTTTCGTCGGCGCGCCGAACCTGAAGGCTTTCCCGCAGCGCGGCGATTTCGCCTTCGAGGCGCTTCAGCGTCTCGGTGGCCGACTCAAATCCGAGGAGGGCCTGACCTTTTTGCACGCCCAGGTTTTCGAGCTCGGTTTCGGATTGGCGCATTTCCGCGCTGAGCCGCTCGGCTTCGCGCTCGAGAGCGGCCAGGCTCTCCTCGCCCTGCGCTGTGGAGTTGCGCGCGTTGCCGGCGAGGGTGAGCAGGTGCATGACGTGGCGACGGGTGGCTTCAAGGTTGCGCTCGGCTGTGAAAACTTCTTCGGCGGCGGTACGTGCTTCCTGCTGCCTGGCGGCAACTTTCTGGTGGAAGGCGCGGGCTTCCTCGGCGGCGGTCTGCAGGAAGCTGTGTTGCTGGGTCCGCTCTTCCACAATGCCGGCTAGCTGGGTGCGCGTCTGTTCGAGTTCGGCGGTGGAGGCGGCCATTCGGGACTCAAGGTCGGCCACGCGCTCGGTGTTGCCGCGTTCGCGGGCGGCGGCGCGTTCCAGCTCCACCGCGGCGGAGTTGGCGCGCGCCTGGGTCTCCTGGGTGCTGGTCTCGAGCTCGTAGCCGCGCTCGGTCAGGGTGTGCTGGCTGGCTTCCATGGTGCCGATTTCGGCTGCGGCGGTGTTGATGTGCTCGCTGAGGGCCGCGATCTCGGTGTCGAGGCGCGCTTGATCCGCGTCCATCGCCGCCATCCGGCTGGCGAGAACAACTCGCAGGCGGGCGCGCAGTTCGTCCCGGACCTGGGCGAAGCGCTCGGCCTTGGCGGCCTGGCGCTTGAGCGAGTTCATCTGCCGCGTGACTTCCTCGAAGATGTCGTCAACGCGCGCCAGATTTTGCTTGGCAGCTTCGAGCCGAAGTTCGGCGAGACGCTTCTTGGTCTTGAAGCGGGTAATGCCCGCGGCCTCTTCGATGATGGCGCGGCGGTCGTGAGGCTTGGAGCTGAGCAG
Source organism: uncultured Acidobacteriota bacterium (assembly GCA_963744185.1). Lineage (GTDB taxonomy): Bacteria > Acidobacteriota > Terriglobia > Terriglobales > Acidobacteriaceae > Telmatobacter. Next base: position 1,087,478 of record CAVUSR010000012.1, read on the forward strand.
CTGGCCGATGCGCTCCTGCCCGATGATCGCGTAGGATTCAGGGCCAAGGCCGGTGCCCATGAAGATGTCCTGGATATCGCGCAGGCGGCAAAGCTTGCCGTTGAGCAGGTATTCGCTCTCGCCGGTGCGGAACAGGCGGCGGGTGATGACGATTTCGCCCTTCTGGAAGGTGCGCTGGAACTTGCGGCGGCGGATTTTGAGGACCACGGCCTGGGGGCCTTCAACACTGGCCTGCGGCACCTGCGGCGCGGCCAACTGGGCCTCCGGCCCCTCTTCACCTTCGAGGACCTGCCCGGGCTGCTCGGCGTTGACGATTTCTTCAGCTTCGCTGGCCTTCTGGCGGCGGATCTCCTCTTCGTCCCAGTCGGCAGGGCCCTCGTTGTCGACCATCACCTCGGGCTCCACGGGAATGGGTCCGTCGTAGGCGTCCGGGTCAACCATCGTCAGGGTGACTTCGGCCATGCCGAGAGGTTTGCGGTCCCGGGTGCCGGCGAAGATGACATCCGCCATTTGGGTGCCGCGGAGCGACTTGGCGCTCTGCTCGCCGAGAACCCAGCTCACGCCATCGAGGATGTTGGACTTGCCGCAACCGTTGGGGCCCACCACCACGGCCATTCCGGTACCGGCGACGGTGAGTTCCGTGCGGTCGCAGAAGCTTTTAAAGCCGAGGATGTGGATTTTTTTCAGTTTCAGCATGTCGACTCCATAGGGGTTGGCGTGGCCGCTCTCAATAATTTGTCCCGACAATCTTCGCCGCAAGGGTCCGGATAAGAAGATTGCCGTTGATTGAGACTCTACGGAGCCTGAAAGGCAGGGTCAACAGTTTGTACGCTAGTTTTTGTGGATAAGACAGGACGAAATTGAAGTTCCGGTAAAATAGGCGTCTTTTAGGGTTCTTTCCGGGTTTTATGCCAGATTTCGGGCAAGTTTTCAACAGGGCGCGAACCCTTGTAGTTACGCCTTGGGGACCGCGTTCTTGATCACCTTTTCAAGGGCTCTCAGGGCTTGCGGGCGTGGGAAGCCGGGGCGGCTGGCAAGACGGATGGTGCGATACGGCTTGTGCATGAAGGGGACGATCACGATGCCGAGGCGCCCCAGGGAATCGGCGGCGAGCGATGGGATGAGGGTGGTGCCGTATCCGGCGGCGACCAGGTGAACCAGGGTCTCAAGGGTGCCGGCCTGCATGGAACCTTGCTGCTTGCGGCCCGGAAAGGAGCGCGCACCGCAGGTTTCAAGTGCCTGATTCGCAAGACAATGCCCTTCGGCGAGCGTGAGAAGGTCGGGGGCCAGGGCGCTTTCCTGGAGAGCGATCGAATTCGCCAGGCGATGGTCGGGGGGCAGGGCGGCGACAAGGGGTTCCCGAAAGAGCTCGATCTCCGTGGTCTCCGGTGCGCCGCAGGGAGTAGCAAGCAGTGCGGCGTCGAGGGTGCGGTTGCGCAGTCCCTCCACCAGGATGTGGGTTTGGTCCTCCCAGAGTTCCAGGACCAGCCCCGGGTAACTCTTGCGCAAAGGTCGCAGAATCAGGGGCATGAGGTAGGGAGCTAACGTCGGGATCACGCCCAGCCGCAGAGGCCCGACCAGCGGATCGCGGGCTCCCTGGGCGATTGATTCGATTTCGTTGGCATGATCGAGGGCGCCGCGCGCATGCTGAAGGATCTGCAGACCGACGTGCGTGAAAGAGAGCCGTTTATTGGTGCGCTCAAGAAGAGTGACGCCGAGGGTCTTCTCCAGCCTGCTGATCTGGTTGGACAAGGTGGGCTGGCTGACGTTACATGCTTCGGCGGCGCGTCCGAAGTGCTGATGTTCGGCGATAGCCAGCAAGTACTGTAGATCCTGCAGGTTCACGTGTCCTCTCAGGTGCTACAGGAATCATAGCCTGCAGCTATCGTAAAGAGGTGTGACGATAGCCACAAGCTATTATTCCTCACAACGAACGATAGCTTTTGTGAATGATGACGGTAGGTTTCGATAGCTTGCAATGATGGACCGGCGGGGCGTAGGCTTCGTTCTGGTACAGCAATTACGCTTCGTTCTCGAAGGGCAATACGCTTCGGTTTGGAAGCGCAATACATTGAGTCGCGGTCCGCCATTTTCAACGCAAACCTGCAACAACCCCCAAAAAATAAGGAGCAGCGCCGATGTCTGATAGCACGACGAAGAATCCCGGACCTCCGATAGTTGACACTCAGAACGCAGAGCATCCCGGACCACCGATAGTCGATGATCAGAACGCAATGTTGAACGAGTCGAAGTGCCCCGTGGCGCACGACGCGCGCAAGCCCGCAATGGGCGGAGGACGAACGAATGCTGACTGGTGGCCCAATCAGCTGAATGTGAAGATTCTGCACCAGCACTCATCGTTGTCGAAACCCACCGGCGAGGCCTTCAACTACGCCGAAGAATTCAAGAGCCTCGATCTGAAAGCCGTAATCAAGGATCTGCATGCGCTGATGACTAGCTCGCAGGAGTGGTGGCCAGCGGACTACGGACACTACGGACCGTTCTTTATCCGTATGGCGTGGCATTCAGCGGGCACCTATCGCATTGCCGATGGGCGAGGCGGCGCGGGTTCGGGTTCGCAGCGATTTGCGCCGCTCAACAGCTGGCCCGACAACGTGAGCCTGGATAAAGCGCGGCGGTTGATCTGGCCGATCAAGCAGAAGTACGGGCGAAAGATTTCCTGGGCCGATCTCATGATTCTCGCGGGCAACGTGGCGCTCGAGTCGATGGGATTCAAGACCTTTGGATTTGCGGGCGGCCGCGAAGACGTGTGGGAGCCGGAAGAGAACATCTACTGGGGCGCGGAAGGGAAGTGGCTGGGAGACGAACGCTACAAAGGCGATCGCGAGCTTGAGAATCCTCTTGCTGCCGTGCAGATGGGTCTGATTTACGTGAACCCGGAAGGTCCCAACGGCAAGCCGGATCCAGCGGCTGCGGCAAGGGATATCCGCGAGACCTTCGCGCGCATGGCGATGAATGACGAGGAGACGGTTGCCCTGATCGCAGGCGGTCACACGTTCGGCAAAGCGCACGGCGCCGCCGATCCCATCAAGTATGTGGGGCACGAGCCTGAGGGCGCCGGCATCGAAGAGCAGGGCCTTGGCTGGTCCAACAGCTTTGGCAGCGGGAAGGGTGGCGACACCATCAGCAGCGGGCTGGAGGGCGCGTGGACCACGAACCCGATCAAGTGGGACAACAACTACTTCGAAAACCTGTTCGCCCACGAATGGGAATTGACGAAGAGTCCCGCCGGCGCGAACCAGTGGACGCCCAAGAACGGAACCGCAAAGGCGACCGTTCCGGATGCTCACGATCCCAAGAAGAAGCACGCACCCATGATGTTCACCACGGATCTCTCGCTGCGGGTTGATCCGAGCTACGAGAAGATCTCGAGACGGTTCCTCGAGCATCCAGACGAGTTCGCAGATGCTTTCGCGAGGGCCTGGTTCAAGCTGACCCACCGCGACATGGGGCCTATCAGTCGTTACCTCGGCCCTCTCGTTCCCAAGGAAGAGTTGTTGTGGCAGGATCCAGTTCCCGCGGTCGATCACGAATTGATCGGGGAAAAGGATATCGCGGCGCTGAAGGCCAAGATCCTGGCATCCGGACTTTCGAACTCCCAACTGGTCAACACGGCATGGGCATCAGCGGCAACGTTCCGCGGCGGCGACAAACGCGGCGGGGCGAACGGGGCGCGCATTCGACTCGCTCCCCAAAGGGACTGGGAAGTCAACCAGCCGTTCGAACTGGGGAAGGTGCTGGCGACCCTGGAAGGGATCCAGAGGGATTTCAACGCTGGATCCGGAAAGAAGAAGGTCTCGCTTGCCGACCTGATCGTTCTGGGCGGCGACGCTGCCATTGAGGAAGCAGCCAAGAAAGCCGGACATGCCGTGAAGATTCCCTTTGCGCCGGGGCGCACGGACGCGTCGCAGGAGCAAACCGATGCGGCTTCCTTCGCACCGCTGGAGCCGACCGCCGACGGCTTCCGCAACTACATTCGCAAGGGCCAGGAGGAATTGGCGGCCGAGATGCTGGTGGATCGTGCGAACCTGCTGACGCTCACCGCTCCCGAGATGACGGTTCTGGTCGGCGGCCTGCGCGCGCTGAACGCAAACTTCGGGCAATCCCCGCATGGGGTCTTCACCAAGCGGCCCGGGATACTGACCAACGACTTCTTCGTGAACCTGCTCGACATGAACACGAAGTGGCAGAAGGGCACGGGAGGCGTGCTGGAGGGTCGCGATCGGGCCACCGGCAATCTCAAGTGGACCGGCACAGTAGTCGACCTGGTGTTTGGTTCAAACTCCCAACTCCGGGCGCTGGCTGAGTTCTATGCGTGCGCGGACTCGCAGGAGGCATTCGTGCACGACTTTGTGGCGGCCTGGAGCAAGGTGATGAACCTTGATCGCTACGACCTTGCCCCGAATGCCCGCAAAGGGAGCGAGCGGTCGGCAGAAGCACTTGCCGGCATGCGCAACTGAGTGCGTAGGAATTGAGTGGCTTCCCCTGGCCACAAAGGATGGGCCGGAGCAGAAAGCGCTCCGGCCCATCGGCATTTGGGGTTGACTATGCCAGGGAGCGGAGGTCTTTGCGGAGGCGGTCGGGATCGACCGAGGGGGCTTGCCGGTAGATTTCATCATGCGTCGATTGCCAGACGGGAAGCGCCCCGGCTAGAAGCTCTTTGCCCTTGTCGGTGAGGGTGAGGATCCGGCTGCGGCGGTCCGACGGGTCGGGGGAGACCTGGACCAGGCCGCGGCGCTCGAGCGGCTTTAAAGCCGCCGTCAGGGTGGTGCGATCCATGGCGAGCAACGAGGCCACCGGGCCCATGGGCGGGGGCGCGGGCCGGTTCAGCGACATCAAGAGGGAGAATTGCCCGTTGGTGAGGCCGAAGGGGCGAAGGGCGTCATCGAAGCGCCGCGCCAGGGCGCGAGCCGTTCTCTGGATATGCAGACAGAGGCAAGTGTCCCGTACGAGGAGGGTGGTTTCAAACGGGAGAACGGTAAGGCTTGACACGGGGACATATTAGTTGATATCAACGTATTCGTCAACAAAGTTTCGATCCGGCTATCCCGGTTTCGAAACGGCATGACACGAGAAACAGAGTCGCCTTAAGATAGAGGCGAATCGTTCAGGACCTGCCCCTTTTGTTTGAATTGACCGCGCGCTGCGCGGACTCTCCGTGGCTCAATCCGTCAAATCTTTCCCTGGAGGGGTCTCATGTCCTTCATTCATGATCTCAAGATCGCTGTTCGATCGCTTTCCCGCGTTCCGGCCTTGTGGATCACGATTGCACTCACACTGGCTCTCGGGATTGGGGCCAACGCCGCCATCTTCAACGTGGTGCGCGCGGTACTTCTGCGGCCCCTTGCGAACCGCGACGAGGACCGGCTGCTCTACATCCGCCAAAGCGCGCCCGGCCTGCACGAGGAGAATGCGGCCTTCTCGATTCCCGAGATCAAGGACATCGGCGCGGGATTGAAGACGATCACGGAGCTGGGGACGTTCTCGACCATCGACTTTACGGTGGTGGGACTGGGTACGCCACGCGAGATTCCGGCGGGCGTTGTGGATGGGAACTACTTCGATGTGATGGGACTGAAGCCGGTGCTGGGCCGTCTTCTGACGCCAGCGGACGACGGGCCGAACGCGGCTGGGGCGATGGTGCTGACGTACGGGTTCTGGCGGAATTCTCTTCGTTCCGACCCTAGCGTGCTGGGAAAGACGGTGCGGCTGGAGACCTTTGAGGGGCCCCGATCGGCGACGGTCGTGGGAGTACTCGAGCCCTCTGTGCCTTACCCGGTGGCGACCGAGTTCATCGCCAACGTGGTGACGAGCCCGCATCACTTGTCGGCGACCATGGTGCAGGGGCGTGAGCACCGCATGACGGAGTTGTTCGGACGTCTGGCACCGGGGGCGACGGTAGAGCAGGCGAGGGCGGAGTTGAAGAGCGTGTATTCGGCGATGACGTCGGCGCATCCCGAGGTGTACAAAGCTTCGAGCCAGTACACGATCGATGTAAAGCGGATGCACGAGCAGATCAACGCGAAGGCGAACTCAATTTTGTGGATATTGTTTGCGGCATCGGGGCTGCTGTTTGTGATCGCGAGCTCGAACGTGGCGAACCTGGTGCTGGCGCGGACGACGCGGCGTGAGTCGGAACTGGCGGTGCGCGCGGCGCTGGGTGCAAGCACCGGGGATTTGCGACGCTCGCTGCTAGCGGAGAGCCTGGTGTTGTGCGTGAGCGGGGCAGTGGCCGCGTTGCTGCTGGCGGTCCCGATGGTCACGGTGCTGGGCCACTACGCTGCGCGGTTCTCGGTGCGCGCCAAGGACATGCCCCTGGACTTGAGCCTGGTATGGTTCGGGATCGGGCTGGCGCTGGTTGCGGCGGTGTTTCTGGCCTACATTCCGCGCCTTCCTGCCGCGAATGCGCCACAGAGCGCACTGACGGGGCGCGGCGTGCGGGTAACCGGCGGAAGCAAGCGCCGGTTGCGCGTCTTCGCCGTTACGCAGATAACGGCGTCGTTTTTGCTGCTGGCTGGGTCGGCGGTGTTGATGAAGACGCTGTTCGAGCTGGAGAAGAGCCGGCCGCCGTATGAATCTGCAAAGGTGCTGGCGGTGAACCTGCCGGTGATGTCGTATGGGAAGACGCCGGATCAGGTGCGCACGTTCTATCGCGACGTGAAGGAGCGGGTTAGCGCGCTGCCGGGCGTGGAGAATGTGTCGTCTGGATTCAGCGTGCCGTGGCGGGATGACCAGGCGCTCGGCATCGGCCTTGCATTTGCGGCGCAGGGGGCCACCCGCAAGGACGGGCAGGATGATTTCCGCGCCAAGTTCCGGTCGGTGTCGCCAGGATTTTTTGCGACGTTCGGGGTGCCGATCCTGCAGGGCCGCGACTTCAACGACGGCGACAAAGAGGGCTCGGAGCGCGTGGTGATCATCAGCCAGAGCCTGGCGCAGATGCTCTATCCCGGGCAGGACGCCGTGAACCGGCATGTGTGGTGGACAGACGGCGTAATCAAGTTCATCGGCATCAGCGGCGAACCGCGGCGGATCGTTGCCGTGGTGCCGGACTTTGACGATGAGAACATCATCCCCGCGCCGGCCATGACCATCTACCAGCCAACAGAGCAGGAAGGTTGGAATGGGCGGCTGTTTGTGCGCACACACCAGGACGCGTATGGGCTGGCGCCGGCCATCACCCATGCCATTCATCAGCTCTCGGCCGATCAGCCAGTGGAGAAGCTGAGCACGCTCGAGGATATTCGTGCCGAAGTGTTGACGCCGGATCGTCTGAACGCGATCGTGTTTGGTGGATTTGCAGCGGTGGCATTGCTGATTTCCGTGGTCGGCGTTGCCGGTGTGCTGGCATTCTCGGTCAGCGGGCGGACCCGCGAGTTCGGTATCCGGATGGCGTTGGGGGCGCAGCGGCGGGATATCCTCACCAATGTGCTTGCCGAGGGGGTAGCGATGGCGGGCATCGGAGTCGGCGCTGGCGTCGTAGTGGGTTTTGTGCTGGCGCAGGTGGCAGGCAAATATGTCGGGGAGATCCATCAGCCGGGCTTGCTGGTGTTTTTGGCGTCGTCGGTGCTGATTCTGGCGGCGGCCGTGATTGCTTCAGCAATTCCGGCAAATCGGGCGGCTCGCGTGAATGCGGTGGAGGCGCTGCGGGCGGAATAGCTTCTTTGCCGGGTTTGACGGTCAGGAACCGCGGACCGGGTCTAAGGGGCTGTTTGGCCGAACGGCAGAAACACGGAGAAGACAGTTCCCCGGCGGCTGGGCTCGGTGCAACTGTGAAATGCGATCCGGCCATTATGTTTGTGTACGATGGCCTGTGTAACCCACAGGCCAAGCCCCACCCCCGTAATCTCTTTGGTGGACACGAACGGTTCGAAGAGCCTGGAACGCAGTTCGACGGGGATACCCGATCCGGAATCAGCGACGGTGACCCGGATGCCGCGCGACCCGGCCGCATCCCAGCTACGGCCGTTGCCCAGGCGCACACGCAAACGGCCGCCCTGTCCGATCGCGTCCAGAGAATTGCCGATAAGGTTGGCAAACACCTGGCGGATCTCTCCCCGGAAGCAGTGAAGTGGCTCCCTGGTTCGATAGTCAATGTCAATCCTCGCGGAAAGGGAGCGCACGCGAGGAGCGTACATGGCGAGCACCGAGTCCATGATCTCCGCTAGATCCGCGGGGCCGGGCGCAACGGACTGGCGGTGAAAGCGCAGCGTCTGCGTGGTGAACTGGGAGACGCGCAGGAGTTCCTGGTCCGCGTCCTGAAGGCGCAGCCGGGTTTCCGCGCTCAGTGAAGGATCCTGAAGAGCGAGGTATACGGAATTGATCACGGACATCAGAGGATTGTTGATTTCGTGAGCCATGCTGGCGGCAAGCCGTCCCGCGGTGGTCAGTTTTTCCGATCGCCGCAATGCCTCTTCAGCCAGTTTCTGATCGTGGGTGTCAGTGGAACTACCCAACCAGCGTTCGATGTGTCCCGCCCCATTGCGGACCGGAACGGCGCGAGCCAGGAATCGCCGATAGGCGCCATCTTGCCGGCGAAGCTGGTATTCATGCTCGAAGGGTTCACCCGATTCAACGGCGCGATTCCATTTTGCGATAGTCGGATTGAGATCATCAGCGTGAACGATGGCTCCCCAGTCCCACCCCATCAATTTGTCGGTTGGAATTCCGGTGTATTCCCAGAAGCGCCGGTTGCAGTAGACATTCTCTCCTGCCGCGTTGGTGACCCAGATTAACTGCGGCAGGCTTTCGGCCAGGAGGCCGAACCGCTGCTCTCGCTCTCGCAGGTCAGCTTCGACCCGCTTTTGCGTCGACAGGTCCTGGAGAAATCCAATGTAATGATCCTGGGATCCTTCGAGCAAGGCGAAGCCGCACAGGATGGGAACGCGGGCGCCGTCTTTGCGAATGTATTCCTTCTCATAGGGGGTGCAACTGCCCCGTTGCGCGGCTTCGGCAATGTGGGCCGCGTCAAGAGGCTGATACTCAGGCGGCGTCATCAGATCCCAACGGACCTTTCCCGCCGCCAGTTCCTCGCGGGTATAGCCGACGATGCGGAGAAATTCGTCATTAGCATCGAGGAAACCGCCGAAGCGGTCTGGAATCGCGATACCCATGAGGTCGGAATCGAACAATTTGCGGAAGCGGAATTCGGTGGCGCGCAGCGCTTCTTCTGTTCGCTTCCGTTCCGTAATGTTGTTGTTGGTCTTCAGAATGCCCACCGGCCGCCCGGCGCTGTCGCGTTGAACGACCCAACGGCTGGCGACCGTCAACCGCTCGCCGCTTGCCGAGGTGTGGGTCAATTCCCCTTCCCAGGAGCCGTCGCGCTGCAGGATCTTGAGGATTTCCGGTATTGGCTCCGAGGCCTCGGTTTTGAGCAACTCGGTAGAGGGTTGGCCCAAGGCCTCTGCTTTCGAGAATCCATACACCCGCTCCGCGCCGCGGCTCCAGAAGCGAATGTTTCCATCCATATCGCACGCCAGGATGGTGTCGTGGGCCAGGTCAAGCAGTTCGGCCTGCTCGCGAAGGGCTTCTTCCGCGCTCCGTTGTTCCGTCAGATCATTGTGGGCCGAGATCCACTCGAGGATGTTTCCCGATCCGTCTCGTACAGGAACCGCCCGGCACAACATAGTGCGATAGACGCCGTCGTGACGACGGAGGCGATGCATCGTCTGGAAGGATTGGCCGGTAGCCATGGCCTCGATCCACTGCTGCACGGTCGCGTCGCGGTCATCGGGGTGAATGGCGACGGCCCAGCCCAAGTTTGCGGCTTCCTCGGCGGTCAGGCCGGTGAAGGCACGCCATTCGTCGATTTCGCCGAGTTCCGTGCCGTCCACTCTTCCTGTAGAGATGATGTCGGTGGTGGCGCGCACCAGGGACCGGTAGCGCGCTTCGCTGATGGCAATTTTGGCTTCGCTCTGCTTTCGGTCGGTAATGTCGGAATGAGTTCCGACCCACTCGACAATCTCCCCGGACGCACCGCGCACCGGAACTGCGCGTACCAGCATGTCCCGGTATACCCCATCGTGTCGGAGGAGACGCTGCTCAACCTGAAAGAGGGCCCCGGACCCCACCGCTTCCTTCCATTTGGAGGCGGTTTCCTCGCGATCATCGGGATGGACGGCCTCCAGCCAGGCCCAGCCATGTGCGGACCTGCCCGTGAAACCTTGCCATTCGGCCACCTCTCCCTGCTGTAAACCGTCGGGCCCCGCGACCCAAACAATATCGGAGGTTGCACGCGCCAGGGCGCGGTAGCGGCTTTCCGAGGGGGAGGACTCGTCCGCCGGCCCCCCCGCTATCTGCAGTCCTGAAGCGCGCAGCCCGGCGTCTGTGACGGTATCATCCATCTCGGCTGCTTGCGGCGGCGGGTCGTGCTTCATCGTCAGAAGGGTCTCATGAAGAATGGCTCAAGCTTGAGCGCCGGAAAGGGATAGAAGCCGGATGGAAGTCGCTTGGCACCTCTAGTATGAGGGAGATGGCAAGCGCACGCTTGATCGGAGTCAAAAGGACTCCGTCGCTCGTTGACGTGGTCAAACTCAGGCGGCCGTGTTGTTGGCGAACAGAAAGTCCCACGAGTGGTCGAGGTAGAGCCAACGGGGAGCGCCGAACCAGCTGGTGGGCAAGCTGGGAACGTGGAGCAGGGTGTGGCCGCCCAGGCAGATCATCTCAGTACCATTCCAGCCGAGGAAGGTGCGTGAGGCGAGGCCTACGCGCGCCGGGTGCGTGACGCGCCGGAGGCAGACGGGGCAGCGTTGCCGGTGGTCGGCGAGAGCCCAGCGGAGCCCGAAGAGACAGATCACGAAAGCGGTGACAAGCTGAACAAAAGGGGCCCACGGAGACCACGCGGGAACGCTGGAGTATGCGAGGTCGAGCGACGCATAGCACCCGATTGCGGCGATGAGCAAAAGCTTGGCGGCGAGGAAAGCCCAGCGGGCCAGCCGGCGTTTGAGGCCGGGGCGATGGGCGCTGAAGGTCGATTCGTTGAGGGTGACGGAGATGACGGCGGGAAGGGCAAGGAGGGAGAGGAAGAGTGCGAACTCGAAGGTGCTCCAGGGACTCTCAGATTGGGGAGCAAAGGAGACGCCGGCAAGGTCGATGTCGTTATCCCTGGGTCCGTGGACGGTGATGGGGACGCTTTGGCCGTTCATTTCGGCCTGCCCAAAAGGCGTGAGATGGGCGATCAGGTATCCGGGGGCGGCGGCCGATGCGGCAGCCATCGCGGAGGAGGATTCGAGGAGCCAGGCATCGGGATCGCCAGGGAGGCCCCAGGGGCCTTCCGGCAGGACGCCGGCGACGCGGGCGGTGGTGTGGGCGAGGAGAACCGTGCGTCCGGCGACGCGTCGATCGGAGCGGAAGTCGTGGACCCAGACGCGATGGCTCAGCACGATGGCGGGAAGATCGCGATCAATGGATGGCGCAGTCAGTTGCACGGGGACGCCGATCATCCCGAAAAGGTTGGGTGTGGAGTGTGCGAGCGTCCAGGCAGCGGGCCGGGCGGCGGGCAGAAACGCGGTTTCGTGCGTGATGCGGTAGAAAGCGAAACCGTCGAAAGAGCGCTGGCGGGTAGAGCGCCAGTCGCGGAACTGGGACGGAGTGATGGTGGGGATCGAGGAATTGTCGGATCGGGCGTCCTGAACAAGGAGCAGACCGGAGCGGACCTGGTAGCGGGCGGACTCGATCTCCGACTGTACGCCAGGAAGAAGGCGAGCAAGAACGACGCAAATGGCGAGCAGGGTGGCGAGCCAGAGAACGCACTGCGCGGCGGAGCCGTGGACTGCGGGCGCCGCACCGCCGGAAATACGGAAGTGCCGGCGGAGGGAAAGTGCGTCCGGGAGAGAGCCAAGGCAAAATGAGGTGACTTCGCGCTGGGCGTCCCATGAAAACCCGCAGGCCGGGAGGCATTCGTGCTCGACATGCCAGAACTCGCTGCGCCACTCCTGCACCCATTCGGAGCGCTGGGAGGCGGGGACGAGGAGGGAAGAGGCATGCAGCAGGCTGCAGTCAAAAGCATGGAATCCGCGGGTGCGCAGCGAAGTCATAGGGACTTTGCCTCCTCAGTGGGGATGAGGCGTTCGATCAAGGGATAACGCTTGCGAGAGGCATCAAGGGTAGTTCGCCCGTCAGCGGTGAGCTTGTAGTACTTGCGCGGGGGGCGCTGTTCGGAGTCGGCGATGGACTGGTTCTCCCAATGCGAGTGGATGAGATCGTCGCGCTCCAGGCGTCGCATGGCGGGGTAGACGGTGCCGCTGGGCAGGCCGGTCATCTCCATAATGCTGAAGCCATAGACATAGCCGGCGTGGATTGCCTGCAGGATGATGGCTGCGGTGTGGGAGAGCTTCGCCTCAGAGGCCATGAGGGCAATTCTACCCTATGTAGAAAGCTACTTGACAAGAGAAAAAATGATAGTATGTTGAATGCTACATAGGGTAGGGGTCTCGCTCCGCGGGGGTGGGGGGGTGTGGTTTACCGTTCGGGCCTCCCACCCTGAACGCGATGAGGCTGCGTTCAGGATCTGGCACCCCAGTTTCAAAGTGTGGAGGATTTGCATGCTCGAGGTGCGGCATTTGTATCGGAGCTTCCGCGGGATTCCGGCGGTGGAGGATGTGAGTTTTCGCATCGGAGCCGGCGAGGTGGTGGGGTTCCTGGGGCCGAACGGGGCGGGGAAATCGACCACGGTGAAGATGATTACCGGCATGCTGCGCGCCAACGACGGGAAGGTGCTGTTCGAAGGGCGCGATATCCGCGACGACATGGTGGGATTTCGCACCGTGCTGGGGTATGTGCCGGAGGAGGCGCACCTCTACACGTATCTATCCGGCCTTGAGTATCTGCAGCTGGTTGGGCGGCTGCGTGGAATGGGCGAGGCGTTGCTGGAGGCGAAGGCGACCGCGCTGCTGAAACTGCTGTCGCTGGAGGGCTGGCAGCACACCCCGGTTTCGTCGTACTCGAAGGGGATGCGGCAGCGGGTGCTGATTGCGGCGGCGCTGCTGCACGACCCCAAACTGTTGATCTTCGACGAGCCGCTATCGGGGCTGGATGTGGTGTCGGGCCGGCTTTTCAAGGACCTGCTCGAGATGCTGGCGGCGCAGGGAAAGGCGGTGCTCTACATCTCGCACGTGCTGGAGGTGGTGGAGCAGGTTTGCAACCGGGTGATTGTGATTGCCAAGGGACGAGTGCTGGCGGACGCGCGGCCGTCGGAGCTGACCAACCTGATGAGACTGCCTAACCTCGAAAGGGTTTTCGCGCAATTGGTGCAGCAGCAGGACACGCGCGCGACCGCGCAGCAGATTGTTGAGGTCATGCAGACTGCTCATGCCTGAAGCCTTCCAGCGTCTTTTTCAGCGGGCCGAATTCCAGGTGCAATCGCTCAATGTGCAGGCGGCGATGGGGCCGGTTCGCGTGCCGAAGCGAAGCCAGTTGTCGCTGCTCACGCGGCACTTCCTGGAGCGGTTCTTCAACCATGAGACGGCGTCGCCGGATGGGGACGCCAAGACGCGGCTGGTGCAGATTGCGTGCGCGGCCGGGCTGCCCCCATTCGTGGTGGCAATTTATCTCTGGCCGACGTACCATCCCATTTCCCAATTGGCCACCGGGTCAAACGCGGGTAGGGCCGCCGCCGTACTGGATGCAGGTGAACCATCACTTGTTCTTTGTGCTGTATGCCTTTGTTGCCATGGGAATTGCGGCGGTGTGGGAGTGGGATTTGTTCTTCCCGGATTTGCTCGACGTGATGGTGCTGGGCACGCTGCCGGCGCCGGAGCGGCGGGTGTTTCTGGCGCGTGTGGGAGCCATCGGGGTATTCCTTCTGGGGTTCCTGATTGATTCCAATGCGCTGGCGCCCGTGATCCTGGTGATTGCGACGGATCCGCCGGATGCGGGGCGGTTTCTGTCAGGGACGGTGATTGCAGTATTGGCGAGTGGCCTGTTCGCGGCGCTGCTGGTGCTGGCATTCCAGGGAGTCCTGGTGGCAGTCGCCGGGGAGCGTCTGTTCCGCAAAATCTCGCTCGCGATTCAGGGGCTGGGGGTAACGGTTCTGGTGATGGCGATGCTGCTGTTTCCGGTGCTGTCGGGGGTCACTCCGGCAGTGCTGCAATCAGGCAGCGTGTACGCCCGATGGTTTCCGCCGTTCTGGTTTCTGGGCATGGAGCAGGGGATCGTGGATGGTTCGGCGGCGCTGCCGGTGTGGGGCGAAATGGCGCGGCGCGGCTGGCTGGCGTTGGCGATTGTGGCCGCGATCGCGCTGGCAGCGTATCCCGTTGCGTATGTGCAAAGGGTGCGGCAGTTGATGGTGGGGGGCGCGAAACGATCGATGCGGGTGGCCGTGTCGCGGCCACTGAACGCCGTTTTGCATGCGACGGTGGTTCGCGCTCCGATTTGCCGGGCGGTTTTCCACTTTATCGGGCAGACGATGCTGCGGGTGCCGCGGTACCGGATCTACCTGGTGCTTTACGGGGGAGTGGGGTTGTCTGTGGTGATCGCAACCATTCTTCGTTTCACCGTGGAAGGCGGCCGGGTGAAAGCAGAGGTGTCGGCGGACGGCGTGCGGGTGGCGATCGGGATTGTGGCGTTCTGGGTAATCGCGGGATTGCGGACGGCGTTTGTATCGTCGGGAAACCAGCGGGGGAGCTGGGTGCTGCGAATCGTGCATGGCCGGCCGCCGGGATTCGAGGCGGCGCTGGCGCAATTGCGGGCGGCGAAGGTTTGGGCGGCGCTCTGTGGCGGGGTGGTCACGCTGGCGGCGGTGGCGTTGTTGCGCGTGGTGGCTCCGCCGGAGTTGCGCACGGGCGATGCAACCGCGGCGCAACTGCTGGTTGCGTGTGGAGTCTGCCTGCTATTGACGGATGCGTTCTTCCTGAATGTGACCTCGGTGGCCTTCACAGGGGAGGCGGGAAGCCAGGAGTCCAACCCCGACTCGAACCTGGCGTTCACGGTGCTGCGCTATTTCACGTTTTTTCCGGTGGTGACTGCGGTGTCGCTGATTGCTGAGCATGCTGTGGAAAACGGCGCGCGTTCGTTCGGGATTGTGGCGGTGGGCATCGTGGTGGTGCACTTGTGGCTCCGCAAACGGCACCGGGACGTGGTGCGGCTGCACTGCGGTCAGCTGGAACTGGAGGAGGGGGAAGACGACTTTCCGATGAAACTGGGGTTGAGGTACTGAGGTTGCCCTCGCGCCGTAATGCCGAGGAAACTGCTCCCGCATGAGCGACCGGCATCCAAGCACGGGAAGGGAATTCAGAGACCTCTCATGGCAAAAATCGGGACTGCGGGAAGCGGCTTTACGCGTCGGGAAATGATGAAGATGGGAGCCGCGGCCGGAGTTGGCTCGCTGCTTTCAGGGTGCGGAGGCGGATCCAGCATCCTGTCGGGAATCACGGGCAACAGCACCTGCGCCAAGGTGACAGACATCGATCACGTGGTGATCGTGATCCAGGAGAACCGGTCGTTCGATCATTACTTTGGCAGCTACAAGGGTGTAAAGGGATTTAACGATCAGAGCGCGGCCTTCCAGCAGCCCTACCCCGCCAATACGTCCAATGCGCCCGCTGGCGTTCTGCTGCCGTTCCACATGGACACGACGCAAGTGAACGCCGCCTGCACGCACGACATCACGCACGACTGGATTCCGCAGCACCAGAGCTGGAACAACGGCGCGATGAATGGCTTTGTCACATCGCGGCTCCCCATCAACGCGAACGACGCCGTGCTGACCATGGGCTACTACAACCGCTCGGATTTGCCCTACTACTACGGGCTCGCCGATGCCTTTACGCTGTGCGACAACTATTGCTGTTCGGTGATCGGGCCCACCGATCCCAACCGGCTCTATACGATGGCGGCCTCCATTGATCCCGATGGCAAGAACGGTGGCCCGCTTCTGCAGACCTTGATAGCGAACCGGTCAGCCTTTACCGGCAAGCTGAGCTTTACTACTATGCCGGAACAACTGGAGACGCGCGGCATCTCGTGGAAGATCTACAACCCGCCGGAGCAGAATATCCTGCAGGGCATCTACACCGACAACGTCCTTCCTTACTTCAAGCAGTATCAAGACCCCACCAGCTCGATCTACCAGAAGGCGTTCGGGCCGCAGTTTCCCACCGACTTCCTGGCGGACGCGGTGTCAGGCAATCTGCCGCAGGTTTCGTGGATCGTGCCATCCATCATCGACTCCGAGCATCCGCCATCGCCGTCAGCTTTTGGAGAGGCTACGATCTCGGTGATTGTGAATGCGCTGATGGCGAACCCGGCCGTGTGGGCGAAGACGGTGTTGTTTTTCACGTACGACGAAAATGGCGGTTTCTTCGATCACGTGCCACCGGTGACGGCGCCTCCGGGGACCGCCGGCGAGTATGTCACGGTTCCATCGGTTCCGGATCCAACGGTGGAAGGTGGAATCAGCGGTCCGATCGGCCTGGGATTCCGCGTGCCAACGATGATTATTTCGCCGTTCAGCCGCGGCGGATTCGTATCGTCGGACTTGTTCGATCACACGTCGATTCTGCGATTCCTGGAAACGCGCTTTGGCGCCGAGGTGCCGAATCTTTCGGCGTGGCGGCGGGCGACGGTGGGTGACCTGACCACGGCGTTCAACTTCACCAAGCCGGATTATTCGATTCCTACTCTGCCATCAGCCACCGCGGAGATTCCCACGGACTTGACCGAGTGCGCGACCGACCTGGCAGGGTTTGCCCCCTACACGCTACCCACGACGCAGACCATGCCAACGCAGGAAACCGGAACCGCGGTGCGACCGAGCGGGACGTGCTAGAGGAGCGCTCAGTTCAACGTTCGGACCGCGATGATTTGCAGGTACTGGTTCTGAATCAAAGTGCGGTTGGCCGGATCGGGTGCCAGGTTGGCGCTGCTCCAGAGAGCTTCGAGGTCGGCGGCGAGGGCATTCTGGCCGGCTTCATCGAGTCGGCTGAAGGCCGTCTGCGTCGGTCCGAAGTATTGACGAAAGAAGGCAACGGCGCCTGCCGGCGGGAAGGGTAGATCCATCTCGATCAGGATGGGCTGCGCCTCGATGGGATCGAAGTGCTTTGCCAGGCGGTGACGGACAACCGCCTCGTCTCCCCAGAGGACCGGGGGAGAGACGCCCGGCGGCGGGGGAACGTGCTTCGACATCAGCTTGAACATCTGACCGGCGAAGCTGGCAGGCGTCCAGTTGGCCATGGCGAGCACACCGCCCGGCCGGACCACGCGCGCAAATTCGGCGGCTACGAGTTCCGGGCGCGGGGCGAACATGGCTCCAAACATAGTGACCACCATGTCGAAAGATGCGTCGGGGTAGCTGAGCTGCTCGGCGTCGCCCTCATCGAAGGGGATGGATAGGCCTTCGCTCGCGGCTCGCTCCCGCGCTTGAACCAGGAGGTTGGGAGCGATGTCGACTCCCGTGACTTGAGCTCCGCGGCGCGCCAGCGGGATGGCGGTGTTGCCGGTGCCGCAGGCAACATCGAGCACGCGTGCCCCGGATTGCACCGGAAGACGACCGACAAACTCCGCGGCGATTACGGCAGAGGTGGCGGCGATCTTGCCGAAGTCACCGGCCATCCACGCGGAGCGCATGGAGTCTTTAAGTTGATTCATGGAGGCGGCGGACGTTGTCGACATGGGGGAAGCTCCGTGAGGTCCTTAGGCATCGTGACCGAGCGGCGTTCCGAAGGTCAAGGTGGATCTATTACCCGCCGAATCGAGGACAGCGATCGAGCAGTCTCGTCGGGGTCGCGTCTTCGTCAAGAATCCGGTCTTCGGTCCGAATTTGATTCAAGAACATTTCGTGTAATCAACATCGATTGAATTCACTCCTAATCCAGCATGAGAGACGGGACGTTCCCTGTGCAGACGCGAGGGCAACGCATTTTTCGCCGCAAGGCGCGTCTGCGATTCCCCACCCTCGGTCTGCAACTGCTTAAGTCACGGTCAGTGAAAGGAAAGCAACTTCCATGATGAATCAGGAGACGGGTCGTTTAATCGACACGATCGCACAGACGCGGCTCGAGCGCCGCAGGTTCCTTACCCGGGCGGGAATGGTCGGCCTGGGCGCAGCAGCCACACTTACCCTCGGCAGCCAGAAGGCCGCAGCCGAGTCCGCAGCAGAGAAGGCGCAGGAGAAGGCGCAGGCGATGGACACCGTGAAGGAGATCTTCACCGCGGCCCTGATCGCCGAAGACCTGGCCTCGACGTTTTATTACAACGGCCTGGTTGGTCCGGTGATTCAGGACGTAAACCTCGCCGGCCCCGGCGGCTCGGCAACCAATGTGCAGAGCAATGGGAACGCCGGAAATGTGAACTACCTGCAGGCAGCACTGACCGAAGAAATTGCGCATGCCGACCTGTTTCGCTCGCTGCTGGGAATCTCCGGGCCGGCCGCGGACCCGGTGCAGACCTTCTACTTTCCGGCAGGATCATTCGATACGCTCGCTGCCTTCACCGGTCTGCTCGACGCGCTCGAGAATGCGTTCATCGGCGCGTATCTCAATGCCATCCAGGAGTTCTCTGTGAAGTCCGCGCACGTGGACGATGGCGACGGCAACAAGTACACCGCAGAGCAACTTGATTACTTCGCCAAGGTGGCAGCGTCCATCATGGGGATTGAGGCAGAGCATCGGGTGCTGGGGCGCGTGATCAGCAACTCGAACCCTGCGAATAACCTGGCCTACGAGCAGACCGACGGCCTCAACGCGGTGTACAACGGTCCGAAGTCGGCGGTAGCGGCGCTCACGCCGTTCCTTACGCCCAGCACAGGACCAGGCTACTCGCTGGCAACGGCGCTGGCGAAGCAGGGCATGGTCTCAATCGCAGTCACGGGAAATCCGCCGGCGTTTTGAAGGTCAAACGCAAGAAGCGGATGAGTCCCGGCGGCATGCTGTGAACCTGCCGCCGGGACTATTTCGTTGAACTGGAGATTGCGCTGCACTCGAGCTGACTTGCTCGGGTAACGATGCAGATGCCGGGCGTGCCGGTGTGCGTTCGGGCACGGCAGCGAGGAGCAGCCCTCCTTTACAGTGGAAGCAGGAACAATCTCTTGCTTACCTCGCCGGCTGCCGTGTTGAATTCACAGGTCCAATCCGCAGATCTGCTCGAACTGCTGCGCAGGGTCTTCGGGTTCGCCGCATTTCGCGCCAACCAGGAGGAGGTTTGCCGCGCGGCCGTGGCCGGACGCGATCTGCTGCTGGTGATGCCGACGGGATCGGGCAAGAGCCTTTGCTATCAACTGCCGGCGCTGGCGCGTGGCGGAACGGCACTGGTGATTTCGCCGCTCATTGCACTGATGGAAGACCAGGCCGCGAAACTACTGGCGCTGGGCCTGCGGGTGGCGCGAATTCACTCCGGACTCGATCGTGCGGCCTCGCGGCAGGCTTGCGTGGGTTACCTGAACGGCAGCCTGCAGTTTCTCTTCATCGCGCCGGAGCGGCTGCGTGTGCCGGGATTCGCCGAAATGCTGGCCAAGCGCCCCTTAGCGCTGATCGCGATTGATGAGGCCCATTGCATTTCGCAGTGGGGACACGATTTTCGCCCGGATTACCGGATGTTGGGGCAGCATTTGCCCGCGCTGCGCGGCAACGGACCGAACTCCGCGCCCGTACTGGCGCTGACGGCAACGGCGACGCCCACCGTGCAGGCAGATATCGTGGCGCAGCTTGGAATGTCGGCGCCGTCAAAGTTCATTCACGGCTTTCGTCGTGACAACCTGGCTATCGAAGTGGTGGAGGTTCCGGTGCCCATGCGGCCGCGGGTCGTCTGCGGGCTGCTGGGAGAAGCCGAGCGCCGCCCTGCGATTGTGTATGCGCAGTCGCGGAAACAATCGGAGGCACTGGCAGAAGAGCTTTCACATGGTTCGGGGAAACGCATTCGTGCGGCCGCTTACCACGCGGGTTTGAGTGCCGAGACACGCGAACGAGTGCAGACGGCGTTTCAGGCCGGCGAACTTGAAGTTGTGGTCGCCACGATTGCCTTCGGCATGGGGATCGACAAGGCCGACGTGCGTACTGTGATTCATGCCGGCCTGCCGGCGACGCTCGAAGGCTACTACCAGGAGATTGGCCGTGCCGGCCGCGACGGCAGGTCGAGCCGGACAATCCTGATGCACTCGTACGCCGACCAGCGGACACACGACTTCCTGCTCGGGCGGGACTATCCGCCGGTCGACGACCTTGCGCAGGTGTTCGCCATGTTGAGCAACGGGGCGCGATCTGTTGAGGAACTTCGCGAGGCATCGCAATTGGGTCCGGAGGAATTCGACAAGGCTCTCGAAAAGCTGCAGATTCACGGCGGCGCGCGGGTCGACTTCAATGGGAACGTGACAGTGGGCGCTGCCGGCTGGAAGAAAACGTACGCGGTGCAGGCAGCGTATCGCCGCGAACAACTGGACAAGGTGCTGCGCTATGTCGACTCGCACGACTGCCGAATGTGCGCGCTGGTGAGGCACTTTGGCGATGTGGCGGATGCCGGGCGTGGTTGCGGACAGTGCGACGTGTGCGATCCCGCCGGCGCGGTGCTGCGGTTGTTCCGTCGCG
This sequence comes from uncultured Acidobacteriota bacterium, assembly GCA_963744185.1. Classification (GTDB taxonomy): domain Bacteria; phylum Acidobacteriota; class Terriglobia; order Terriglobales; family Acidobacteriaceae; genus Telmatobacter. The sequence continues at coordinate 1,108,009 of CAVUSR010000012.1, forward strand.
GCACGGCGCGAGAGCGTGAATGGGTGCAGGACGTCATCGAGTCATTGCGCGACGTCAGCTTTAGGGGCGCAGGTGCCCTGCAAAGAGGATCCGCGACGTTGGCGAAGTTGGATAGGAATGAATTCGACCAGCTACTGGGGGCGATGGAGCGCGCGGGCTTGATTGCAAGTGAAGAATCGGAATACGAGAGAGACGGTGAGGTCAAGCGATTCCGCAAAATCAGCCTGACTCACGCGGGACTTGACGTACGGGCCCACACCCCGCTGGCGTTGCTGTTCAGCGATGGAATGGTTGAGGCCTTCGGCGGCAGGCCCGCGAGCGCGAAGAAGGCGCCTGCGAAGCGAAAGCCGGCAACTCAAACTGCCAACGCACTTCCCGCAGGAAGTGTTCCGACCAACAGACCCGTCTCTGAGCCACAGCCGCGTCGCATTGCTGAAGCGAAGCACGAAGTGGAAAAGCCAGTTTTGGAAGGGAAGAGTGCTGAGCTTGCGCTTCGCCTGAAGGAGTGGCGCGCGGCCGAGGCGAAGCGGCAGGGGGTTCCCGCTTTTGTGGTCATGCACGATCGCACGCTGAATGCGCTGGCGATGGCGCGGCCTCGCAACCCGGGAGAATTGCTTGGGATCGAAGGCATGGGGCCATCCAAAGTAGGCCGTTTCGGCCAGGCGATTCTGGAACTATGCCGACAGAACTGACCTATCGGAATGGAAGAGGTCTAGTTCACCTTCTTAAAATCCAGCGTGGCGAGATTCATCTGGCCCTCGGTAAGAATGTGAACCGTGAGTACGTTCCGACCGGCGGCAAGATGCACCTTGGCGATCCCCGGGGCAAGGTTCCAGTGATGCCATTGTCGCCACGCGACCGGATCGGCTGAATCGTAGGTCGAGGCGAGTGTAAGGGCGCCGGTAGCTGGGAGTCCGTTGACATCGATCGAGATGGTTCCGCCGCGATTCGAGGTGTAGAGAAGATCCGCGGCGTAGTCGCCGGCGCTCGCGGCGTCAACCGTGAGATTGAACCATTCGCCAGGCTGAGTCCACCCCACGTAGAGCAGGTTTGACGGCGGAACTGTCTTGTTATAGGGGTTGTCGTCGATTTGCGGCGCCTGCCCGAATTTTGTGTAAGATGTGTCGACACCTTCGCCCATGCGAAACTCGTTGAGATAGGTGCCATTGGCCGGATTGAGAGCCCCGCTTCCGTTGTTCTTGCCATCGCTGTCGTGGTAGGCCACCCCTTCTCCGCCAAGATCGTAGTATGCGCACAAAACTTTGCCGGGAATTCTCTGCGGGCCGTTCGTATAACGCGCATCGTGAAACGGCAAGCCTTGGTAAGCGCGGAGAAAGTCCGCGTCCGGCTGGGCGTTGGCAGACGGATGCAGGAATGCAACCGATACGAGGAGCGAGACGGACAAGGCTTTCAAATTGTGGCTCCGATTCAGAAGCACGTACCCCCAGCCGAGGCCGGGGGTGTGGGAGCTTCACCAACGAGGTGATTATGCCACTCGTTCAATCACCACGGACTCCAGCACCACCGGCTTGCTGGGCTTGTCCTGCGCGCCGCGGGGCACCTTGGAGATCTTGTCCGCGACGTCCTGACCCTCAACCACCTCCCCGAAGATGGTGTGGTTACCGGTGAGCCATGGCGTGGCCGCTACGGTGATAAAAAACTGGCAACCATTAGTGTTGGGGCCGCTGTTGGCCATGGCCAGCTTGCCGGGTTTGTCGAACTTGTGTGGCGAGCCCTTGGTCTCATCCTGAAAGCGGTAGCCGGGGCCGCCCATGCCGGTGCCCGCCGGGTCGCCGCCCTGGATCATAAAGTCGGGAATCACGCGGTGAAATATGGTGCCGTTGAAGAGCTTGTCATTCGACTTGGCGCGTGTGGTGGGGTGGGTCCATTCCTTCTTGCCTTCGGCGAGATCGATGAAGTTCTTCACCGTCACGGGTGCTTCGGATTCGAAGAGACGGACGGTAATCGAGCCTTCGGTGGTGTTGAATACGGCATAGGTTCCGGGTGTCTGGGGCATTGGTACTCCTTCATGGCGAGGCTAGCGAACAAGCAAGGCTAGCGGAGTTAGCGTCGGCGTCGCAGTGATTCGGCCGGCGGTTTGGGGTTGTTCCCACTCAGCAAAATTCTCAGGTCCATTTCAGGAGCCTGGAATCGATCGATCAGAAATGAGCAAAACAAAGGTTAAGGCTGAGGCGTTGAACCGGGCGCCTGTGTTGGTGGCGGCGGAATCTGCTGGCCTTCAGGGACAATGGTGACTTTCTGCAGCATCACCGGCACGACCGGCTTGTCGTTGGCGCCTGTTTGCACGCGGGCGATGGCCTGAACGACGGTCACGCTGGGATCGTCGCACTGCCCAAAGAGCGTGTAGTGCTGGTTGAGCGAGTCGTAGGCCTGTTCGGTGATAAAAAACTGACTTCCGTTGGTGTTTGGGCCGCTGTTGGCCATCGCCAGCCGGCCGGGAACGTCGAAGTTGAGGTTGGGATCGAACTCGTCGTTGAAGCTGTAGCCCGGATCACCCATCCCGGTGCCCGTGGGATCGCCGCCCTGAATCATGAATTGGGGGATGACGCGATGGAAGGTGGTGCCGTCGTAAAAGTGCTTACCGTGCACCTTTTTGTTGGTCGTGGGGTCGGTGTAGTCCTTGGTGCCGGTGGCGAGACCAATGAAGTTGGCCACCGCGACCGGCGCCTGTTTCTGGAAGAACTGGCATGTGATCCGGCCCATCGAGGTGTCCATCACCACGGTCGGTCCATTGGGGTGGACCATGGCGGCGGCAGTCGGCTGGGGCCCATCGGGCAGCGGGGTCGCGGCAGGCGCGGGCGGCGTGGATTGTTGTGCGAGGGCGCCGGCTGCAAAGGCAGCGACAGCAGTTGAAGCGAGAAGCGCGCGCTTGAGATTCATGCCTGTTCAAGGTTAAACCATGCGCCGTTGGGGCTGCCAGCGGCATTGCGCCCGCTGGTGCGGGTGGGGTCTACAGCGACACTGCGGGCCGCCGTGCAATCGAAGCCTGCGGCGAAGACGATCCGGCTTTTCTCTGTGCAGGGTGCACTTTTCGTTGAACGTGCGCAGGAACTCGCGCATTCAACTGAAATCAGGACGCCACCTAGGAATGGCTTCTCGCCGCGATGCGGCGCAGCGTAGATGCCCAGCGCGAAGGAGTGTATTGCTGCGCGAGCTGCTCGCTTGCCTTACCCATCTTCGCCAGAGTGCCTTCTTCCATCATGTGGAATCGAAGCATGGTATTTGCCAGGGACTCATCGGACCCGGTTTCTACGATGTATCCGTTGAAACCGCTTTGCACCAGGTGCACATGCGAACCCACAGCTTCCGAGACGATGATCGGCATCCCAGCCGTGGCAGCCTCATGCACGACCACGGCCCACGGTTCGAACAACGAGGGAAGAACGAAGACCGACGCATGGGCCATGGCTTGAGCCAATTCTTCCGGCTGCAGAAAGCCGCGCATCACGACCCCCTCACGGGAAGCTGCTTCGTCCTCCATGGGACCAGCTCCGGCACAGATCAACGGCCAGGGGTCCTTACCGCATCGGGAGCGATATTTTGCATATCCATCAAGAAGCACGAATATGCCCTTTGAACTGACAAGCCTGCCGACAAAAAGAAAGGCTCGAGGCCTTACTGCCAATTCGCTGCGTATTTTGGGCACTGACGCAAACAGCGTCGAGTCTCCGCTGAGCGAACCCTCGATGATCCGCAGCTCTCCAAAACCCAGCCGGCGCGCAAACTCACGCTGGCGATCGCCCGGAACCCATGCGTAGTCGGCGATCGGACGAACATGCAAACCGGACGTCATGACACCGAGCCACTGCTTCGGCGTGCCTCGCCACGCGTTATCGAAGTAAAGAACCCTCTCCGACTTGCCCTTCATCGCTCGTGCGATTCTTCGATACGCCGGGAAATGCCAGCCGAGTATCAGCAGGATGTTCGGCCGAAAGTTCTCGACCCTCTCAAGCAAGTGATCGGAATCGGGATTCTGGTCCCAATCGTAGAGTTCGTCAATCCAGCTGAACATACCGGAATCAAACGGGGTATTCGGATCAATTCCTCGATGAACAACAAAAATTGATGCGTCTCCCTGGGCATGAAGATTCCTCAAGCAAGTGTTCCAATATCCAGTCAGCGAGTGATGTAGAACGGCGAGTCTCATTTTCGATTGCCCAGTCTCCGATAGATCGGGGGTCCCTGTACTTCGACCTCCAAATAGCTTCAGTCCACTTGCACCAGGCATGGGCAGTTCACACAGTGTCCCTCATAAGTCGTATTCTTCGAGTTTGGCCGGATACCAACTAGTCAGCCGATGCAGGCCCTGGCGCCGACCTGAAGTGGATTACTGCGTTTGGCGAAGGTTGTAAGGGAAAAACTCTCAATATGGGGCCTCAAAAACGGCTTATAGAAGCGTGGCGTAACCTGGGGAACAAAATCCCCACACCTAATTCTGTAGATTCAACTCGCTGCCTGTTAAATGGTGACTAGTGTGTCAGGATGCCATAATTTACCTCCTGTTTCAAGCTAAGGGAGGTTGCGTAACGACTTTTTTAATTCCCATTCATCCCTGGAGATACGGGCAGTTTACCGTTCGACCACGTCCTCAATCTAAACTTCTTGGCAAATCGGACGGGATCCCATATTCTGTTCCGAGAAGTCCAGAAAAAATCAGATCATTGATTGCGTGTCACAGGCGGGAGCACTGCGACATGCCATCTTGATTTGTCTTTGAGGCTGACCATGCAGACGGAATCGTCCGTTCGGGTCATACAAGTGGTATTTATCCGCCTGCGAATGAGTCGGAGGCTCACCTTTTGAGATACGTCCTTCTGTCGTTGAACCATACACAATAGTGGGAGTGCTTTTCGGCTTGGAGTGTTCCAAAATACTTTCATTCGAGTAACCAACCAGTATGAAGAATTCTAGAGCTTAACTTTCGAGTCAGATCCCATCTGAAGGGCCGATCGCATTCCAGCGGTCCGATTGAAGACTGCCTGGCAGACAAGAGGAGTTGAGTCGGAAGGCGGTTTTTGGCTGCGGGGCGCTAGTTTGGCTTCGATGCCACCCCAGGGGCATTCCGTTGAGCAAGGTGGTTTTTGTTTGGGAAAACTTCGGCCCGCTGCATGCCGACCGCTGCGACGCGGTGGCGGCGAAATTCGGCGGGGAAATCCAGGTGATCGGGCTTGAATTGGCAAGTAAAAGTGAGATCTACGAATGGACTCCAGCCCCGGGGGGCGGATTCAAGAAAATCACCGTTTTTGAAGGAACCTCGATCGAGCAGGTTCCGTTTGCCAAACGGCTGTTCAGAACGCTGCGCGTTTGTTTTTCCCAAGGGAGAGACGCGCAGTTTTTCATGTGTCATTACGAACACCCAATGACGCTGATTATCTCCTCCTTGTTGAGAGTGACGGGCCATCGGGTGTACGCCATGGGGTGCTCGAAATTCGACGACTATCCCCGCCACCTGTGGCGCGAGGCGTTGAAGGCGGTGTTCTACCTTCCCTATTGCGGTGGCATTGCTTCCGGCACACGTTCCCGCGATTACATGCGATTTCTCGGGCTTGCCGAGGAGAGGATCAAACTTCACTACAATGCCGTTTCGCTCCCCCGCGTTATTGCACTCGCGGGTGCACCACCGGCCCCGGAGGGCATTCCGTTTCGAGATCGGCATTTCGTTATCGCAGCGCGCTTCGTCCCCAAAAAGAACCTTCACACCGCCATCAAGGCGTTTGCGCTCTATGCGGGACGAAGCGAGAATCCACGCCCCATTCATCTTTGTGGAACTGGCCCTCTCGAGGATGAGCTGAAGCGGCAGGCCCACGACGCAGGAATTGGACATTTAGTCATTTTCCGCGGCTTCTTGCAGTCTCCAGAGGTTTGCCGCACGTTTTCCTCCTCGCTGGCCCTAATCCTGCCGAGCATTGAGGAGCAGTTCGGAAACGTGATTCCAGAGGCGATGGCGATGGGGTTGCCGGTCATTATCTCCGACAGTTGCGGAGCTCGCGATCTTCTGGTGCGAACGGGAGTTAACGGATTTGTTGTCGAGCCCGATAACCCTATCGGGATGGCGCTGTTCATGGAGATGCTTGCCGAAGACGAGGCACTCTGGACACGGATGTCGCAATCCGCTCAGCAGTACGCCGAGGGAGCAGACGCTTCACGCTTTGCAGAATCTGTTTCAGCGCTCGTAAAGGGATCGAGGTAAGGAGAATGCCGCTTCGGAAAAACCACGGCGAAGTGGACCAGGCATCTGGCCCGGGGCGCCCGTCAATTCTGGTGATCGGTCCGATTCCTCCGCCCGTGCATGGTTTTTCCCAGGCGACGATGGAGATCGCTTCTCTTTTCGAGACCGCCGGTTACGCAGTTGCGTGTATCGATCTGAAACCAGTAAGGGGTCCGAAAGGCATTCTCTCCTCGCTCAAGGTTCGACTGCGGCAGATGGCCGAAGTTGTCGTCAAGGCTCGGCGCGGTGCTGATTTCTACCTGGCTCTTTCCGGTGGACCGAGGCAAGTTGTTGACCTCGTGTTTCTCCTGCTCGGACGGCTTTGCGGGGCCAAGATGTACATCCATCATCACAGCTTTTCGTACCTTTCCCGCACGAGCCGCCTCGCGAGCCTCTGCTTCAGAGTCTGCGGACCGTCCGCCACCCACCTTGTCCTCTGTGGGGCGATGGAAACTGCGCTTAGCCGACGCTATGGAGTGGTGAGGAATACGGAGATCTTTTCTAATTCGGCGCTTTTGGGGGGCGGGGGTCCGTTTCGGCAGAGAACCGAGATAAAGACTCTCGGCTTCCTTGGCGCGTTGACGCTCGACAAGGGAATCGTTGAGTTCCTTCAGGTGGCCGCCGAACTGGCTCCCGGGAATTCTGATTTACGATTCCGGGTTGCAGGGCCATGCAACGATGAGAGGATCCTCACCCGGGTCAAAGACGCCTGCCAACGGTATTGCAATTTGGAGTATGTTGGTCCTGTTTATGGTGAAGCGAAGACGGAATACCTCGAAACACTCGATGTGCTTCTGTTTCCATCCACCTATCGTAACGAGGCAGAGCCATTTGTGATCTGGGAAGCTCAAGCCTCCGGCATCCCGGTGATCGCGCCCGACCGGGGATGTATGGGAGAGATATTGCGACCGGAAGCACAACACGCCGTCGTGGTCCCCCTTGATCAGTGTTTCGTCGAGATGACTGTCAAGACGATAAAAAGCTGGCTTTCTGATTCCAAAGCGTTTGCGCAACGCTCGACTGAGGTCAATCATCGTTTTCGAAACGCCGCGATCGCAGCGCAACGTCGATTCGAACAGGTCTTTTGCCCGCAACTGAGAATTCTCGATGTGAAGCCCGAGGGTCGATTCCGGCGGACCAAGTTGATCCAAATCGAGACCTGCCCGGTAGATCCGCCGATTCCCAGGCCACCTGGATGGAGAGAGTGTTGAGGATCGGGCAGAGACTTCAGAAATTCTTCGGAAGAGGGGCTGGCGACCACAGCCTGCGGCGCACCAACTTGCTCCGGTTGGCGGTGATCAGCAGTGGAATCAGCAAACTCAGCGCGATTGGACTGCAGGGCGTTGCGATTCCGCTTGTTTATCGCGCGCTGGGAACCCACAATTTCGCTTTGTACCTGCTGCTCACTGCCGCTCTCGCCACTCTCGCGCTGCTTCAGTTTGGTGTTGGTCCGGGTTTGACACAAGCGATTGCGAAGGCCAGCGCCGCGGGTGATCACGATGAGGAACGAGGCGCATACCTGTCTGCGTTCCTCTTCGTTGGATCTACCGCCCTGCTGGGTTCTTTGGGATTGCTGGCGCTCATCCGGGCAGTCTCGCCCGCGGTGTTGTTTGGGGCCAGCTTCGCGGCCGATCGCGTGGAGATTATTCGCACTACGGATGTGGTAGTGCTCGTGATGTTTCTCTACATGCTGGCCGGGGTGGTGGATTCCTTGCTGGCTGGATATCAGGAACAGGTGGCGACCAATCTTGGCGCATGCGCTGCGAACATCGCCAGCACCATCGGGCTGCTTGTATTGTGTTACTACCTCCATCCGTCCATTGTTCAGGTGGTCCTGGTCATGTATGGGGGCGCGATTCTCAGCCGTATCGTGAATCTCCTGATTTTGTTCGTGAGGCGGCCTTACCTCGTCCGCGGCCCTGTTCATTTGGACCAGCACAATTTTGGGCTGATGATGCGTGTCGGACTGGCATTTTGGTTCGTGCAGGGAGCCAGCGTGCTGGAGCAGCACGGAGGGACCTATCTGGTAGCGCATGTATCCGACCCCCATAACACCGACATATTTGGCGTCGTCTATCGCGCCACCTGCCTGGGAACCGCGTCTGTCGTGATCTTCACGCAGCCCTTGTGGCCCGCCATAACGGATGCAGTGGCACGGCGTGACTCAAAGTGGCTGCTGGGGGCAATCGATGGAGTCAGGCGGATATTGACTTTTGCCGCAATCGCTCTGGCATTCCTGATGTTGACGATGGGCGCTTGGGGAATAGAGCACATCTGGCGCATCGATTTGACCGGTAATCGATGGGCAGTTTACCTGTTTGGCATCTACCTGATCACAAACACCTGGACGCACTTTCATTACGTGGTCCTAATGGGGCTTGACCGCGCGTGGACCGTCGCCGGCGTAATTGTGCTGGAGAACGTGGTCATGCTGGCATTGGGTGTTCTTGCGGTCCCCCGCTATGGGGCAGTCGGAATGGCCGGTGCATATTTGCTGGCGAATATTTGTGTTCCAGCGTTAGTATTGCCACAGATACTCTCGAAGAGAATCAGGACTATAACGCGACTTGTCGCCGGGCCGTCCCCTGTTAATCTGCAGCCCAACGAAATGAACGCGGCGGAGAAAAGCGCCGTGGGAATCGAATCATTACACCATGACTACTGAATTCGCTAAAACCGTATACTCCGATTTTTCCAGTCCTCCGGTCGTCGAAGAGCGTCCCGGCGGCCAACTCCAAGAAGAGTTCGACTCAGATTCGTCACTGCTTTACGACTTCTGGGCGATGCTGCGGCGGAGGAGATATTGGGTGCTCGCGCTCCTCGCCATCAGCACGATCGCAGCTGTTGTTCTCGGAAAACTCCAGGCGCCGGAGTTCGATTCGACAGCGGAGATCCGTATCCTTGAGTCAAACGGGGCGGATGTTCAGTTGGGTTCGGCTCCGGCAAGTCAATTACTTGGCGGCAGCCAGGAGACCAAGATCCAGACGGAAATGTCAGTGTTGAACAGCAAAACACTGGCACTGCGGGTCGCGGACGTGCTGCACCTTTACGGGAACGCCACGTTTTCCAAGCCCAGCAAAACCGAAGGCATCCCGAACTCTTCAAATCCTGTCTCGGTATTCCGCGTACTGGACCAGATGAAGAAGTCCATCGCCGTGACCGATATTCCTCATACCGAAGCCATCAGCATCAGAGTGCGGACCCATTCCCCTCAACTTTCCGAACAAATCGCCAACACTCTCGTTGATCAGTATGTTGAACGTGGTTATCAGGTTCGCTTCAAGTCGCAGGAAGGAATCTCCGAATGGCTTGCGAGGCAGCTTGACGACCTTCGCAAGCAGACGGAACAGGCCCAAACCCGTGCTCTTCAGTATGGAAAGAATCTTGATTTGTTGAACACCTCGTTCATCAGCTCGAGTACAAATGGACAGGGCGGCGGCTCTCAAGGGCAGGAGTCCCTGGCGACGCAACGTCTTCTGGGGCTACAGCAGTCTCTTACTGCGGCTGAATCCACAAAACTCGTGAAGGAAGCACAATACAACGTTCTCAACACCTCGGATGTGACGGCAGTTCCCCAGCAATCGGACCCGGTTTTGACCAGTTTGCTCACCGCACGGGCCAGTGCTTTGTCTCAGCTGCAACAATACAGTCTGAAATTTGGGCCCAATTATTCGCGCATCCAGGAATTGAAGACGAACATCGATCAGCTCAACAGGCAGATCGACACCGAACTGGCGAACGATCGCAAGCAAGCGCTTTCAGAACTTACCGCGGCCACCCAGGCCCAGGAATCACTTCAGGGGGCCGTTAACGGCGAAAAAAGCAAAATGCAGCAACATCAGAGCGATCTGATTTCGTACACCATTGCGCAGCGAGACTTTGAATCCTCTTACGCCCTTTATCAGGGGCTTTTGCAGAAACTGAAGGAGGCCGGGGTTCTTGCTGGGCTTCGGGCAAACGATGTCGAGATTATTGATCGCGCCCTCATCCCGATCGTCAAGTCTGCTCCGAAAGTGTCAATCTACCTTTTCGGCGGGCTCGGTGTAGGTGCAGTTCTTGGCATCATGATGGCCTTTCTTATCGATGCTCTGGACACGTCGATTTTGGACGCCGACCTGCTCGAAAAGGCAACAGGCGTACCGTCGGTGGGCCTTATTCCAAAAGTCAAGGGACTTCAGGGTGCCACTTTGACCGCAACGCATTGGAATGCGGGGGGCGATTCAGATTCGCGTCGGCTGGTTGAATCTTACTGGGCTCTGCGGACGTCTTTGTTGCTCTCCCATGCGGGTTCTCCGCCGCGGACAATCGCGATTACGAGTGCGATTCCTGCGGAAGGAAAGACAACCACGTCCATTAACCTGGCTCTGGTGCTCGCGCAGAATGAAGAACGGGTTTTACTGATGGAGTGCGATCTGCGCCGTCCCACGTTTGCGGCGCGATTGGGGCTTGGGGACAGGCCGGGGTTGAGCCACTACCTGGCGGGTATGAAACCACTGGATGACTGTATCCGGGCCTTGCCAGAGCAGGACAACCTTGACATTATGACGGCCGGTCTCACGCCTCCCAGCCCGGCCAAGCTGCTTGGCTCGAACCAATTCCATAATCTGATTCGAGAATTGCGTTCTACCTACAAATTCATCATCATGGACTCGCCACCCGTCGCGTCGATCTCGGATGTTCAGATTATTGCCAGGGAAGGCGACGGCGTGCTCCTGGTTGTCCGTTCGGGAAGTACATCGAGGCATCTCGTCCATCGCAGCTGCCGGATGCTCCGCCAGACTGGGGCACGCCTGCTGGGAAGCGTCCTGAATGGAGTTGATTACCGCTCGGATAACTATGGATATTATGGCTACTATTCTTACTACTCCACCAAGCCCAGTGGTTCCGGATCGATGGACGGTGATCATGACAGATCTAAATAGATACTCTGGAGTTATCTTACTCGGACTTGCCCTGGCTGTGACTCAGGGAAATCTGGCTGCGCAGCAGAGTTCCGACATCTCTCCCAGCAATTCAAGCGTCCCCGGGATGGAAAAAACCACTTCGTCAAGGGGCCTAAGGCTAGGTAATGGCGGAGCAGCTTCCTACATCACTCCAGCAGCAACGGGCCGATCTTATCCACTCTCCGGAGAGCTGCTTATAGGGATTGGAGACCTCCTTCATGTCTCTGTATATGACACGCCGGAATTCGATCAAGATCCCCGGGTCGATCCTGCGGGCAATATCGAGGTGGCAGGGGTAGGAACCGTGAAAGCGATTGACCGTCAACCTGCGGAGGTCGCCGGCGAGATTCAGCAGCGTCTCAAGGATGGAGGGATCGTCCTTCACCCGGTCGTAGGCGTTGCTATTACGGATTATGTTTCGCATGGGGTGTCGATCGGGGGTGAAGTGAGAAGCCCCGGCATCTATCCGATTCTAGGGAAGAGACGTCTCTCTGATCTTCTTACAGTGGGTGGGGGTCCCACCGAGTTGTCTGACGGTACGGCGGACATCCGGCATGCATCGAACGGTCAGACCGACCACGTGGTTCTTGCCGCATCGGCAGAAACATACAGCGTAATTCCAGGAGACAGTATTACCCTGACGCGGGCCGCAATTGTTTATATCGTCGGCAACGTACGCCGGTCGGGGGGGTTCCCTCTTGCACACCCCACCACACTTAGCCAGGGCATCGCTCTTGCCGAGGGGTTCAGCCCATCTGCCAAAGACAAAAGGGCATATCTGTTTCGCGATAACCAGGATGGAACCCGAGTGGCGATAAGAATCAACCTTCACGACATACTGAGAGGGAAGGCGGCAGATATGCAGATGAAGGCGAACGATGTCGTTTTCGTTCCCAACAGCGGAGTAGCAGACGTGGCCAAGGCGTTCGCGACGCTTCTGCCATCGGTCGCCACCGCGGAAGTCTACACGCACCCATAATGCGAGTAATTCGCGTTTGTCAACGAGTTTAAGAGTCTCAAACTAAAGAATCCAGGCGGCAGAATGGCATCGATGGCCCGTAATGTGATCCCACCGCAGAGGGCGGAATCAACGACCCAGCGGATGGACAGGGCGCTGTTCATTGTGTTTTGCGGAGCCGCTGCGTTCGACTTTCGTTCCGACCTGGGGGCCAACAGCACCATTCAAATTTGTCTGGGAATCATGGCGTGCATTGCCTTTGGCCTCTTGATGATGAATACCAGGAGGCCCCCGCGCGACCTTCCCCTTCTCCGCAGAATGACCTGGTTATGGTGGATCTACGTGGCCAGTTCGATGCTCGTGGCAATTATTCGGGGAGTCGCCCCTCTCCATTACCTGAGGACAATCTTCCCTTACGTACTACTCGGAGAAGGGATGATCATCGGCTACTTTCTGCTCGCCAAGCGGGAAGAGAACGCCGTGCGGATGTTCAGAGTCATCTTCTACACCGCCGCAATTTCAAGTATTGTCTTCTTGATCAAGGGACTATCCACGGGGCGCCCCATGGAGGAACTCCGATACTTAATCATCAGCCCATTGCTGACAGTTCTGTTCGCCTTTGCGGCCTTTCGATTGATCTTCGAAGGCGTTAAGGCCGGCTGGATGAACTATGTGGCGCTCGCTCTTGCAATGGGAATCATGTTCTTGTCGGTCTCAAGAACATTCATTTTGTGCCTCCTGGCCGTCATTTCTGCGGTGGTCTACAGCGTCGTTCGTCCACCTGCATGGCTGGGGGGCAAGTTGCGCAGACGCATCCTCGGGCAGATGCTTCGTGGAGCAATCATCCTTCCCTTGTTAGGGGTGGGACTAATTGCGGTCTTTCCGAGCATTCTGGGAAGATGGACAGATCGCTCCTCGATTGTGGGGACCCAAGACCCGACCGCCCTAACCCGGATCTCAGAAGCCGCCTGGGAGTTGGAAGCCATGACCTCAGACGCCAGTCACTTTGTTTTGGGGTCGGGGATTGGGTCGGATCACGCTAATGATCCTAGGTTCCTTCTTGGAGTCGTAGAAGCCAAGGAGGAAGCTTCCTCGGGTCATGTGTATTTCCCGGGCCACATTGTCTGGCCTTACGAGCTTTTCGCATCCGGGATCGTGATGGGCTGGGTTCTGCTGATCATGTTTCTGGTGGCAATCTGGAAAGGATGTTCCAGACAGAGTTCCTACGTCTCGCGAATGGCAGCCATCGCGGTACTTGCCGTTTTAGTCGAATCCACGCTTGGAAACATACTGTTCTACCGCGGCGGCGGGATTGGGTTGGGATTGTTGTTCGCCCTTTGCCTTTATGGTCCGGGAGAGCAGCGAAAAGGGGGCGGTCGGAATCGAAGCTTTCGAAGGCGTTTCAGAGAAGAGGATTTCAACCCGAATGTTGTTCAGACGCGGGATCTTCCGCTCATTGGCCAAAAGTCTTGAACGATTGGCGATCGAACACGTAAATGATGCGGATACTGATCATCGAGCTTTCCAATTCAGGTCATCACCCGAGCTATCTGCGGCACATACTCCAATCGGTTCTTGCCGGTGCGGAAGAAGTGGTTGTAGCGGGCACGCCGGAGCTTTTAGCTCACGCCGAATTAAGCTCCTTCCAAGGTCTTTTCACCCCCCTCGTCATACAACTGTCTCGCCATGAGCAAGCGGCACTACTCAATTTCTCCCCACTCGGCTTGATCCGACGTGAGTTGCGGGTGCGGAGAATATACGCGCGGGCTTGGCGTCATGCTTCAAGCGTTGGTGCGGTCGACACCGTGATCCTTCCCTTCGTAGATGAATGCGTAAATGCACTGGCGCTGCTTGGCGCGCCATTTGGCCATGCGAGCTGGATCGGGATCACGATGCGCACCCAGTTCCATCTATCGCGAATGGGTGTGATAGCGCCACAGCCTTTCGCAAAATCAATCAGGGAGTGGCTGTTCCGCCAAATGCTCAGAGACCGGAGTTTGGTGAAACTCCTATCGATTGATCCCACCCTTGTGGAATTCGCGATGCGTCACGATGCGCCTGAGTTCAGGAAAATACACTATCTTCCTGACCCAAGCGAGGTTCTTCCAGCTCTCAGCAAAGAGCAAGCTCGCGAACGCCTGAAAATCCCCAAAGAATGTAAGCTCATTTTGATTTACGGCGCACTAAGTGAGCGAAAGGGGATTTCTCAACTGATTCGCGCATTATCTCGATCCGATTGTCCGGAGTCTGTCCACCTTCTCCTGGCAGGGACGTCGGATGACAGTGTGAGGAGCATTCTTGAAAGTGGCCCAGCAACGTCATTGATCGCCTCAAATCGTCTCCACATCGTGTCGGGCTATGTTCCTGAAAGCCGCGTAGCCGAGTTGGTTTATTCCAGCGATGCCGTATGGATCGGGTATTTGGATTTTTACACCATGAGCAACGTTTTGGTAATGGCCTCGCGACACATGCTACCGTGTATCACCTCGCGCGATGGTATCATCGGCTATCTCTCAAGAACCCACGGTTTTGGCATGTCAGTCGATCCACGCTCAGAGCAATCGATTGTCGAGGTTCTTCAAAGAATTGCAACAGGAGATGCCAGCGCGGCGGGTGCTGCTGCGACGGCGAACGCGGTTTTTGCCTTGCACACCTACAGTGAGTTCTACCGGATTATTTCTGAATCAGTGCAGTCGACGAGCCAGAACGCAACCGCGTCGACATGAAGTTACCCAAGCTAATGTACCCTTATTCGTACGATGCATTCACCGGTCACCGGACCTATTGAATGGAACTCACATTCCGGCGACGGGCCAGCCGCGGTTGATTCATCAGACTCGAATCCAGAAGGAGCTGTTATGGCAAAGAGGCGCACGAATCCGATGAAGATCATCTATTCCGTGAGGTTTGTCGTAAGGAACGCCTTGGCCGTAATCCTGTCAGCGTTGGGCTTCATGTTATGCGGCACAACCTTTGGACAATCGCCCGCTGCGAGCGCAACAAGCGGCAGTTTTGGCCTCGACGTGAAATCCTTGGGTGCCTTCGGAGATTGTAAGCATGATGACACGGCAGCGCTGCAATCTGCGGTGGGGCAGCTCAGTGGGCGAACTCTCCATTTCCCGGCCGGATGCTATTTAATCACTCAGCCGATCCGCATCCCCTTTTCGGTGGGATTCCGAATCGTCGGGGAGGGACAGACTGGTACGAAGATCCAACAGCAGACGGATAATACGCCGATCTTTGTTTTTACGCGGGAATTGACGCACAGCTGGGAGGTGCGCGACTTGGAATTCGCGTGGGCCAAGCCGCAATCGAGCCAGGACACAAATTCGGTGGCTATTCTGTTCTCAACCACAACGTCAAGCGGCGGAGGGCTCTTCAACTTTACCCTGTCTCATCTCACCTTCGACAACGGATATCGAGGCATCTACCTTGGGCCTGGAAACCACGGTTCGTTACCGGTTTGGGGATTTGTAATCGAGGATATTGTCGCTCAGAGAGAGATGTCCGGCGCCACAATCAATCTGGGCCCTGTCCCAGGGACGGGAATGCCACGTTGCATCCTCCGCAATATTTACTCCCAGCAGGCATCGTCGGAGCCCCAAGTAACCTTGCACAACTGTACTAGCGGTACCGTCGATGACATCGAGGACAATAATGGAGTCGATACCAGCCTGGATCTTTCTGGCAATTGGGCGATGAGTGTTCGGTCCGTGCATATCGAGATGCATCATATGCTGCATCCAAACCATCCGGTCATTTCGGCCGAAAACAGCAAAATTGATTTTGAAGGCGTATCAGCTTACGTATGGTCGGAGGTGCCGGGCGACTACTATCTCTTCAGCAATATCGCAGGAGGTGGTAGCCTTTCGATTAGAAATGTAGCTCTCGTCGGCACCGCGCCGGAAACGAATCGTCCTGCGGCGACTAACAGTCCTGACGCTCACAGCCATCTCTTGCGGCTTAACGGAGCTGTAAAGCTGCTCGATGTCGAGGGAGTTGATTTGAATCATGCCGACATTAACAGGAAGGATGATTCGTCGACCTCACAGAAGCTCGGCACCTTGGCTCGGCCTCCTCAATGACGGTCACGAAGCGCCGTCAGGACACTGCCATGTCAGTCCCTCACGAATTCGACCCAATTCAACGACGCGCAGAAAGCAGACCGTCTTGGTGCTTCAGGTGACCAATGGATTCTCTGAAAGCGGTGCTCAGGAAGTCAACGCCAGCCCTCTTTGATGCCTTACTCAAAATCCGTCACGGGCGAACCGTGCGGGTGTTGAGCGGCGCACTTAAGAGATCCGGCTTGAAAAGGATTTCCGCGGAAAACAAACCATTTCATGTCGACATCGCAAGCAGGATGGGATTCGGAGCCACACTCAGCAACGCGGTCGTCTTGCTGGATCATTTGGCGGGCATGCCTGGGTTCAAGGGGGTATGTTCATCGAACCCCCTCTATTCCGATCCGGCTGCTCACGCGGATATGATGGAATTGTACTTCGACCGCCTCACACCAAGACTGGACAAGGCAAACACTATTGTGGAATTTCGTAACGTCTATGACGTCTCGGTCCACCCGCTGGGAAGAGATCTGACGATCGACAAGGCGCACCAACTGTTCAATACTCATTTTCGGATCAAGCCAGAGTTCACGGAGGAAGCCAAAGCGTTTCAATTAGAAAACCTCGGAAACGCGATCGGGGTGCACTTTCGCGGGAGCGACAAGAGATTTGAAGCACAGCGAGTGGGCTGGGATTCGGTAGTGAAAATAGTGGACGAATGTCTCGATTCCTCGGTGCAATCCCGATTGTTTGTAGCCACGGACGAAGTAGAGTTCATGAATTACATGCGTACTCGATACGGCTCGCGAATCAGTGCGCTCGATTGCCGACACTTGTCACAGGGCGGGGTCGGAGCCCACTTCGTAGGCGGGAGCGGATTTGAGAAAGGCCGCGAGGCGCTCCTCACCATTTTGCTTTTATCTATGTGCAAACTCTGCATTCGTGGTCCTTCTCATTTGAGTGCCTGGGCCAAGATCCTAAACCCGGCCCTCCCAATCGTAATGACTGGGAGACCTTTTGAGATCGAGTTTCCAGAAAGGGCAATCATGGAGACTTCGGTTGAATCCGCATCTGATATCTTGCGCGCTATCTAATAGCGAAGACGATGCCGAATGCAAAACCTTTGCTTTTTGCTAACGCTCGATTTTCGAAATTGAATGCTCACACCGCCAGGGCTCTGAGAGTATACGCAGGAACGAATCATGGGCGAGAAAATCCGTATTGGATTTGTATCCATCGAAGATGCTTCGTCCGAGGGCACCTGGGCCGGTATACCCATCAGGATTCTCGAAAAGCTGAAACAACATTCGGAATTTGATATTGAACTTATAAGTCCCCTGAAGAGAAATCTTAGATGGTTATATCTTCCCGCTAAGCTTTGTGAGAAGTTCACAGGACAGGCTTTCATCTGGTACCTAACCAGGCGCAGCCAACGGTACTTCGCTCGCCAGGTAGAATCGGTTGTGAAGAAGAAACAACTTGACGCGGTATTCTCGACCTCGTCTATCCCCATAGCATACCTTCGGACGGATATCCCGGCGGTGTTCTGGACGGACGCAGTATTTCATGTGATGTACGGCTACTATTCGGGATTGTTCGCACACCTTTCCAAGCGAACCATCCGAGATGGTCGCGACCAGGAAGAACGCGCTCTGCGACGAGTTGACTTTGCTTGCTACTCATCAGAGTGGGCGGCAGACGCTGCGAGACAGTTCGCTGCCGAGGCGCGGGTCAAAGTGCTTCCCTTCGGTGCGAACCTGGATGTTCACCACGACCGGACAACTGTGGAGCGATGGATTGCGGAACGGCGAGCAGCTCGTCCAGACGCCTGTGTCTTGCTTTTTGCGGGAGTGCAGTGGGAAAGGAAAGGGGGTGCGATAGCACTTGAATGCGCCCGATTACTGAATGAAGCCGGGCTTCCAACAACACTGCGAGTGTTAGGGTGCATTCCACCGGCGTCGATGCCGCCCTTTGTTGAAATAATTGGATTCATTGACAAGGCTGCCAAAGGCGGCAAGGAACGAATCAGTGAAATATTCCGCACGTCGGATATCTTTATTCTGCCCTCGCGAGCCGAGGCTTTCGGGATCGTCGTGTGCGAGGCCGCTGCTCACGGTGTTCCCGCACTTGTTTGCGAAACCGGGGGTCTAGGCGAAACCGTCCGCGAGGGAGTGTCTGGCTTCCGTCTCTCATTGCAAGACGATGGAAGTGGATTCGCGGACAAGGCCAGAATCATCATGTCGGATTATCTTCGCTTTGCGAAGGGAGCATTCACGGAATTCAGAGAGAGATTGAACTGGGACTCGTCAGTCATCGACCTTGTGGGCCTTCTAAAGGAGGCAATCGACAAGCAACACGCAGATGAAACCAGGTTTGAAAGAGGCGGTTAAAATGGAATAACCGCGGCTAAAGGGGAAGGCTGCTGTGTCGTGTTGAGCGGACAGTATCGCCTTAACCGCGGGTTGCAGTAAGTGATGGGAGAAACACCGAAAATGCAGGAATCTGTTTCTATTTGCGTAATTGGTTCGGGGTACGTCGGGCTTGTAGCCGCTGTGTGCTTCGCAGAAATGGGTCATCAAGTTATTTGCGTAGACAACGACGAAGCAAAAGTTAGAACCTTGCGCGACGGTGGCGTACCCATATTTGAGAAACATCTTCCCGAATTGCTCGCAAAACATCGTGGTATTCATGTTCAATTCACCAGCGATCTTTCGGATGCCGTGAATCGCAGCGAAGCCATCTTTATCGCCGTCGGGACACCCCAGGGCGAGACTGGGGCTGCGGATCTCTCTTTTGTCGAGGCTGTGGTCTCGGAGATTGCTCGGGCGATTTCGAGCTACAAGGTGATCGTGGAGAAGAGCACCGTGCCGGTGTACACCAACGAATGGGTACGTCGAGTGCTGCATCGCCACGGCGTTGAACCCAGCCTTTTTGACGTGGTCTCGAATCCCGAGTTTCTTCGCGAAGGCACGGCGATCATGGATTTTCTACATCCGGACCGGATCGTGGTAGGAGCTAGCACAGGGCGCGCAATCGATCTACTTAAGAGAATCTATGCGCCTTTGACGGATGGGAAGTACTACAGCGCCGAAGGTGCGCTCCCGGGAGCATGTAGCGCGCATGAACCTGCCCAATTGATAGTTACAACCGCCCAATCTGCGGAAATCATCAAGCACGCTTCGAATGCTTTCCTGGCACTCAAAATCTCGTTTATCAATGCGGTCGCAAATTTGGCTGAAAGTGTGGACGCGAACATTGAGGACGTTGCGGCTGGGGTTGGATCTGATAGTCGCATCGGACACAAATTCCTCCGCGCCGGAATTGGGTACGGCGGTTCTTGTTTCCCCAAGGACGTGGCCGCTTTTCATTGGGTTGCGCAGCAACAAGGGCTCAATTTTCAACTCCTCGAAGAGGTACGCAGGATCAACGATGCACAACGCGAGGTGTTTTTTAACAAGGTGAGAGCCGCCCTCTGGAACTTGCGTGGGAAAAGGCTCGCGGCTCTCGGTCTGTCATTCAAGGGCAATACCGACGACATCCGGGATTCACCTGCGATCGATGTGATTCAAAGGCTCATGGCCGCAGGAGCTTCCATCCGGGCATATGACCCGGCGGCGATCGATAGATCACGCGCGGTGCTTCCCGAATCCGAAAATCTTGTCTACGTGCAGAGTCTTTACGAGGCGGCCAAAGATGCCGATGCGGTCTTGATCCTGACGGATTGGGCGGAGTTCGCCGAAATCGATCTTGCCAGGCTCAATCGGGCGCTTCGTTTTCCCATCGTAATTGACGGAAGGAATTTGTACTTGCCCCAGACCATGGCTAATCACGGCTTCACTTACGTCAGCATTGGGAGGCCTGCGGTCTACAACGAGCAGCAGGGGAAGCCAAAGCCCACTGGCGCATAGGGTTCTCTTCCTCTGCTTGTATGCCCTCGACTCTCTCCCGGAATCGTCCAGGCGGTAGGGCATCATGCCACCATCGCCCCCCCCCATAAAACATGAATAAACGAGGCTGCTCGGAGAGTCGAGCAGCCTCGTTGTGTGAGCCCTGTTTCTTTTCCTGGCCTGCGCGGCGACTACTTTTTCTTGGTTCTCCGCGCGTGGTGCCGTTGTGGCAGTGGCTTCCTGACCTGGGCCTTCACCTTGGACTCATCGACCGGGGTGCTTCCCTGCACATCGGCGCCGAAGTTCGCGCCCGACGGCACCAGGTAGTTCTCTACCTTCTGATCATCGCCGCTGCCGGTGGCCACGGTGATGCGCGAAGGATCGATACCCTTGTCGGTTACCAGGTACTCCTTGGTGTTGACCGCACGTTGAGCCGCCGCATTCTCCACGTCCTTGGGGTGACGGCGCTTCGCGTTCAGCTTCTCCGCCTTCTCCTGCGCGGCCTTCTCCTTGGCATTGGACTCGCCCACGATCACGGCCTTGGCATCGGTCTGCTTCTGCAGGTCGAGTGCCACCTCGTCGAGGCAGGCCTTGGCTTCGTTGTCAACCCGCGTGGGACGCTTCTTGTCCGTCGAGAAGGTGATCGAGCACAGCGACTGCGTGTGCGGCTGCGGCGGCGGGGGCGGCGCTTCGATGGTCACCGAGGTGTTCGACGAGGCGTTGTGGCCCTTGTCGTCGGCGACATTGCAGGTGATCGAAACCGGGCCCGTCGGAGCACCGGTCGAGGAGAACGTTCCGCTGTTTCCATTGCCGTTCACCGTGCCCGCGGAGGCCGAATAGGTGTAGGTCAACGGGCGGTTCTGCGGGCTCAGGCCCTGCGCCGTGATCGTGGCGCTGTCGCCCGGCTTGATGGTGGTCGGGCTAACCGAGCAGCTGATGGTGGGCGGCTCGAATTCCTTGACCGTGAAGGTGGTCGAGCCTTCGGCCGCAACTTCCCAGGGCTTCACGCCTTCCTTGCCCGGCTTGCCTTCCTTGGCGTTGCACTTGACCGTGTGGCTGCCCGGGGCCAGCGCCGACGTGTCGACCGTGGCGTTGGCGCCGTTGCCTTTCACCCCGTCTCCCGACCAGCTGTAGATCACGCTGGGGGACTTGGGATCCTGCGCGCCCACGGTTGCTGTCAGGTTGATTGGATCGCCCGGGAACACCGAGGTGGGGTTGGCCGAGCAGGCCACCGTCAACTGTGGCGGCGGTGCGAGGGTGCCGATGTGGTACACCAGGCCCGCGCTCAGCCGCGCCGCTTTGATGTTGGCGCGGCCACCGAACTCCTGTGGGCCCCAATTATCGTGCATGTATTGGAAATCAGCCTGAAAAAGACGAATTGCCAGATGATGATCGAAGAACGGCGTCTCGTAATCCATGCCGCCGCCCGCAGTCAACGAGGGTCCCCACTTGTACGGCTCGTGATCGGGACCGCTAATATCCGACCCGCCCACGAGGCCGTGAACGAAGGGGGTAATCTCATCAGTAGGGAAGCGAAAAATGAGGCCGCCCTGGACTGTCGTGATCCCGTTATTGCTATTGGAATTGTTCACGAAGGTGTCGTGGGTGCTGGTTTCCAATTGCGCACCCACGTATTTGTTGAAATAGCGAGCAACGCTGAAAATAATACCGGTGTCGTCCGCTGTGTAGGTGAAGGGAAGAATAGTAGTGCCCGATTGCTGGACCTGGACAGTGTCCTTCGGGGCCAGGTAGCTATATCCGGCAAAAATGTCCCATCGGGACGGTGAATCCGCTGATGGAACCGCCGCCTTCGGAGCGGGTTTGGCCGCGTCTTGTGCAGCAAGCGACAACGGCAAAAGAATCACTAACGAAACCATCCGGGCTGCAAATTCTGTGATGCGAGAGTGCATGTTAGTTTCCTTTCCGTCGACATCTTCAGTCAGGGGCACTGTTGCTTGAGCGAAGACGCGGGTTGCTCCAAAATTAAACAGAAGGCCTCCCGTTTTACGGGGAGCAACTTAAACACAAACTATCACGTCTTGTGCCTAAACGTACTGTTTTCTTCATTCGACATCCCTCCCGGTATTGACCGGGGTGGTGCGTCCGGTATCGAAACCCCCACATCGGGGGCAGTTGATACTGCAATAAATTCGCGGCACGCTTGATTGGCGCCGCTCGTCAAGAGGCGCAATACGATAGAGTAGCTGCAAGATCGCGTATGCGGTTCCATGCAATTTGCATGGTGCCCCCTTAGGTATTTCGTCGCAGGAACCTACCGATTGGAAATCTCACAGAACCACCGTTTAGATCAATTCCTCCTCGCGTTCGGGAGCCGAAACTTGATAAAAAGCAGGGCTCGAAGGGCTTCTCTTGACTTTGGTCATCCCATCAACTATTCAGGTTTCAGTGCGTGCAGGAAAGAAGCTCACTGAGGATGCAACTCGATGGGTTCCAGATGAACCTCGCAAGACCAGGGACTATTCAGTCATTAAGAATTCAAGAAATTAAACCTGGGGGATGGATGAGTCACATTCCTGCTGGCGGATTGTTCCGCTGGAATCTCATGATTCTCCTGTTTGCGGGGACGAGCACGTTCTGCATGGGGAGTCAAGAATATTCACAAGACGCGAGAGATCAGACTCCGGCGGCCGTCCCAGTGGCAACTTCTCACGCGGTAGTGGTTCCTGCTTCGACGGTGCCATCACCGACATTCGATCTGAGTTCCTCATCAGGCCTTCCGGACGCGCCGGGTATCTCCGAATCTTCCGCGAGCACAACATCCAATTCAGGTGACACCAGACTCGAAGAGTTTCAACCGGCCAGTGCGTATGCGTCCGTGACAAGCACCCGGGCTCCCGGTTACGTAAGCCTGGATCAATGCCCCAACGATCTGACTCATGCGAAGTCTTGCGGGGTCCATTGGCATCAACTGCTCATTTCAACTGCGGCTTTCAATGCTCTTCAGAATGCCGGGAATCTCTATACGGGCTACTGGTACCGCTGGGAAACTACACATGGCGTATGGTTCCAGCGTTGGATCAATAGCGCTGCAGGCTGGCGTTGGAATGTCTGGAGTGACCAGAATCCTGTCCTCGACGTCTACGTCGGACATCCGATGATGGGTGGCATTACGAACTACCTATGGATTCAGAACGATCCCAAAGGCATGACGGTCGACTTCGGAAATACCCATCAGTACTGGAACAGTCGAATGCGTGCCTTCCTATTTTCGACGGCATATAGCTTCGAATGGAAGCTGGGACCCTTTGGAGAGGCAGGGATTGGGCACAACGGCGATCATCTCGTCCCGCTGAACGGCGTCCCCGCTGACAAGTGGACCAATGAGACCGGCTGGGCGGAGCTTGTGACAACGCCCGTCGGAGGCCTTGTTTGGACGATCGCGGAAGATGCGTTGGACAAGCACGTGGTGCGCAAAATCGAAGAAAAGCCAAGAGGCCCATTCACACTTCTCTTCGTCAGTTTCCTGACGCCGGCTCGATCCACCGCGAACATCTTCCGTTTCCGCCCACCTTGGTACCGGGATGACAGGCGTGTGGCGACAAAGTCTTTCTGGGCCGAACCTGGCCGAGAGGAAGATGCGGCTGTGGAAGGGGGCGGAGAAACGCCGCATCGCGATGCGGTGTTTTCAGCCTCCGAGCGTAGGGCGGAGTCGCTTCCCGAGTGGCCACGATATGGCGGCGTACACGAGTTTGGGGCATGGTGGGGATTGTCGTTGATGTCCGGCCACGTCTGGGGCTATGCCAAGGACGTGAAATACATGCCCGTTGATGTGAGCTATTCTTATTTGCTGAATCCCGGCGCCAAATGGAACTTCCGCTATTCTCCCGAGTTCACCGCACTGGCCATGCTCGACGAGCCCAACTGGGCCGCGGCAGACCGCTTCACACAGCGAAGACGGAGTTACGGAAGCGGCGTGAGCCCGGTAGGATTTCGCGCCTCATTCTATCCGGAAAGCCGGGTCCAACCGTTCCTTTCGACCAACGGTGGATGCCTCTACTTCGATGAGCGGGTCTTGTCCCCTCAGGGTTCTCAGTTCATGTACACAATTGACTTTGGAGGGGGAATTCAGATCTTCAGAAAAGAGCGGCAGGCGGTCTCAATTGGATATCGTTATCAGCACCTCTCCAATGCCAACATAAGCCTCCACAACCCCGGTACGGACACGAATGTTCTTTATGTTGCGGTTTCCCGGTTTCGAACCAAGCACTACCGTTGAGGGCGGGGCTAGTGCGCAGTCAGCAATTGGAGATACTTTATCGCTCTTTATCTCTCTGGCCCCGGTCAAGCTATTCTTCGCAATTGGTCAAACGATCGTTGTTGAGGCATGATGGATGTTCCGACAGGCGAATGCTTACAATATCCCAATTCTGTGTTCGTCTGTAGATAAACGGAAATCGGCCACTCCAGACTAGTCTTGGTCGGTCAGGCACTTGGCGCGACTGGTTGCGGATGCGCGAGGGAGAGCCGGATGCCCGGTATTACAAGTTTCGTTTACTATCCGATTGGGCTCGCGTTGTTTGTCTTTGAGGGGTGGTTGCTCTCACGCATTTTGCCGTTCCACGCGAAGGCCCATGCCGAGGAACTTGAGGCGGGAAGGCAGGTTCCCCTTGATGGGCTTCGAGGACTGCTTGCGCTGAGCGTGTTCTTTACTCACGTCATCTCTTATTACAATTATCAAAACTCGTCCGTGTGGGGATTTCCGGCCTCGAATTGGGGCGCTCAACTCGCCATCGCCCCTGTCAGCATGTTTTTCTATATCACCGGGTATCTCTTCTGGTCCAAGTTGCGCAAGGGGGCCGGCATCTCGAAGGGCCGCTTCTGGCTCGGCAGGGTCGGACGATTGATGCCCGCATATATCTTTGCGTGCTTGATTGCATTCCTTTTGGCCGCTTGTTTGAGCCGGTTCGTGCTCCGAGTCCCTGCTACGGCCTTGGCGATGCAAATGATGTCGTGGGTTGCCAATGTTCAGATGGTGGACATAAATGGTGTGGCGGACTCCCACTTATGGTTGGTTCAAGCATGGACACTCCGATTCGAATGGATGTTCTACTTGTCGTTGCCATTTCTGGCATGGTTCGCGCGGCGCGTGCGATATACGTTGTTGCTGTTAAGTCTCGCGGGAGTGCTCGCGGGAGTTGGGCAAATCGCGTTGAGAGCAGGAGGAGGCTCAGACTTTATCCATTTTGTACTGACCTTCCTTCACTACTTCATTCACACATTCAGCTTGGGCATACTAGTCGCAAGTTTGCCTCTCGCGAGATTCTCCACCATCGCCCAGGGGACAATCGCGACAGTCGCTTCCGTCGTTCTGTTGGGCTGTGTACTCGCTCTCGTACCCGCAAGGTACGGACTACTCGAAACCTGTGGGCTTGCAATTCCCTTTACATGTATCTGCCTGGGGAATACCTGGTGGGGTTTTCTTTCGTCGCGAAGTATGAGGTTCCTCGGGCGCATAAGTTATAGCTTTTACCTTTTACACCTGGTGTCATTCACCATTCTGTTAACTCTTGCAAGGAAGTTTGGTTTGCTCGTTCATATCCAGCCATTCACCTACTGGATGCTATCTTTCGGCGCGTGTTCGGTGATCATTGTCATCTGTGCATTTAGCTATCAGTGGCTGGAGCACCCGTTTCTCCATATCGGTCAATCCAGAAGCCGTTTCACGGTGGCAGAGCACGGCCGCCGTCAGGCCGCACTGGCCGCTGAAGTCGGTGTGGGGACGTCCGGGCCTGCAGGTCGAGATCCGCAGGCTCCGCCCCTTTGATGGGCCAGGTCGGCTGCCGCTTGCTCTCAGATTGTGCTCACTGGACGGAATGCCCGTCGCCGCTTCTTGCCCTTGCCGTACGCTGCCACTTGCGTTACATTTGTTCGAATTCAGCTCCTATTCAACCGCAAGTTTTTTGCCAAGGATCGCACGACAATGCCGACCACTCTCGATGCTGAGCGGCGCTATCAGCGCATGGATCAGTTCCGGGTCCCGCCGGGATTCCGTGGACGCTCGGCGATCTATACACAATTGTGGTGGATCGTTCAATCCACCCTGTTCGGAATGTCTCCCCAGGTTTGCTTCGGTTGGAGAAGGTGGCTGCTCAGAATGTTCGGAGCCCGAATTGGAAGCGGAGTATTCATTAGACCGTCGGTTCGGGTTACATATCCCTGGAAGCTCAAAGTCGGCAACCACTGCCATATCGGAGACGAAGTGGTTCTCTATTCCCTCGGCGAGATCGAAATCGGGGATTGCGCCGTCGTCTCCCAGCGGTCCTACATCTGCACTGGATCGCATGATTACACCAGCCCGACTTTCGACATTTACGCCAAACGGATAGTGATTGAGTCGGAAGCCTGGGTGGCCACTGACGTCTTCGTTGCCCCTGGCGTCCGCATCGGAAGCGGCGCCGTGATTGGAGCGCGAAGTTCTGTCTTTAGCGATGTCCCGCCGGGCGCCATTTATGTAGGATCCCCAGCCCGTTTCGTTGGAAATCGCGCCATGAAGACATGATTCCCATCATTTGTAGCGTCTGAGCTTCGCCGACACTGAAGTAACCACTGGAATCGATTACGTTCCTAGGCGGACTTCCCACAGGCTCTATCCGGTGCCTCCTCGCTTTTCGCATGCTACATCGGCCTAAACTCGTCATTCTGCGACCACCTTCCGTTCAGTAGTAAAAAATCGAATTCCTCATAGTCCCCAGAAGTTGTAGCGAAAGTCTCGAAGTGTGTCTGCTTTTATGGTTCCTAATTGAGTTTCGATAGGTTACTATGGATTCCATATTCAGGTTACGGGCGACATCAGTTTTAGACTGCTCTTAATGGGCGGAACGGGAACGCTTGGCGTCTCGCGATGCTTTGTGCTCCTGGTCCTCCAACGGCTCTTTGTGAACTCTCTTCAACGCCTTCAAGGGTTGACGGGAATACTTGGGTGGATGTAATGAAAACTACTGCTTAAATCAGCGCAGAATATTCAAGTGGAGCAATTATGGAAGTCAAAAAGACCCTCCTCCTCGCTGTTCTTCAGGCGGCATTTGTAGGCGGCCTCACCGCTCAAACCATCCCGGCTGCCGTATCGCCGAGCACCTTCTACGTCGGAGCGGAACCTTCAACCGCAAATCCCGATTGGGGCTGCGGCAATAGCTCTCCATTCAGTTGTTGGGGCAGCCAACTCCTGGGCGTGGAAGCGTATATCGGCAAGAACCAGGTCTGGAATCGCTTTGGCGCAGAATCTGACGTTCGCTGGCTCAATGGACGCGGGCCGTTGAGCGGATTGAGGGAGTCAAACTACGTGGCCGGTCCCACCGCTCGGCTGATCGGGAACCGCAACTTGATGGTTTCGGCCAATGTGCTTGTCGGCATCGGGTCGATTGCGATCCCTAAGATTTGGGACGGCGGGCAGTCGGGAAATTTCTTCATCATCTCGCCCAGTGTCCACCTCGAGCAGCACATCGCGCAGCAGTTCTTCGTCCGGTACGAATACGAGTACCAGATGTGGCCTGGATTCGCAGGCTTGCATGGAGCGAATGGATTGAATCCGAGCGGGTTCGGAGTCGGCATCACGTACCATATGCACTCAGCCAGATCGACCTGGTAATACATCGGCTTGTCGAGTGCAATCGGTCCCCTTTTCGCAAGACGGGCCTCGTGGCGAACGTTCAGGCACGGTCGCCTCGAGGCCAATCGTCGAGCAAGGTGCGGGGCTCGGGAACGGTCTGAGCAACCGATCATCTTCCGAAAATGCCCCTCAGAAACCCGCGTGTGGCAGACTGGCTCGGTTCGTAGAGATCAGAGGGCGCAGGCTGCGGCCCTAGCGGGTTTCCATGAAACACCGCGCCAGGATTGCGGACGCAAAGCCGGTCGGCGGTTTCTTGTCCGAACGCTTTCGTAAGAGTTTGATATGCCTCGCCAAGTGCCGGCGGTCGTCCCTCGATGCTGTGGGCGTCACTTGAAATAAAATGAACCCAGTTCTTTTGAATCAGATCGTGGCTCATTGACTTGGCGCGACGCCCAAATCGGCCTGTCAAAGAAGCCGCGGTTACCTGCACCAGGCATCCTCCGCGGAGCCACTCCGCGAGCCTCCAGGGCCTTTGTACCAGAATTGGATTGCGCTCGGGATGCGTGATGATCGGAACCACCCCAGCCAACTGCAGCCCATAGAGTATTTCAGTCGTCGTGGCCGGGATCGAGGAGTCCGCAAACTCAACCAGAAGATATTGCTTGCCATTGATTGTGTACTTGGCGCGGTCGCGGCGAAGGTCTTCAAGATTTTCATACGAAAGGTGGAAATCGCACCCTAAGCCAAGCGTCAACCGGCCGTTCAGGTGAGCGTTCAAAGCCGCAAGTTTCTCCCGATTCACCTCCGGATTAAAGGCGAATTCATGATTAGAATGGGGCGTTGCAACGATATGCGTTACACCTTCTTGAATGGAGGCCTCTGCGAGGGCTAAGGACTCGTCCAGGCTCTTTGGTCCATCATCGACGCCAAACAGCAGATGGTAGTGAATTTCGAACAAGTCAATATCCCTTCAATACCTTCTGCGAAGTCGCAGTGGCTGAGCGAGAGCCTGAGCTGCGCCGCCAGCCCATCGGGGCACTACTTAGGATACCTTGAGATACCGCAACCACCGGCCTCATCGCTGAATCGTCGAAAGCGACTACTGTGAGCGCAACCCCTTCCAAGGCTGCATTCTACCTGAGTTCCTCGCCATTGGCGCGAGTGAATCCGCCCGCTATATGATTGAAAGAAGCGAGGATTGTTAGCCCACCTTATGAACTCTGCTGAAAAGATTCTTGTCACGGGTGGTGCCGGGTTCATCGGCTCGAACTTCATCTTACAGTGGCTCGAAGACGGCGGCAGCGCCGTTAACCTCGACCTCCAGACCTACGCCGGCAATGTCGAGAATCTCGCCTCGCTCCTCGGGGAGTCGCGTCACGTTCTGGTGCGCGGAGATATATGCGACCCTGCGCTCGTGGCCGGCCTATTGCGCGAGCATCGGCCTTGGGCCATCGTGCATTTTGCTGCTGAGAGTCACGTCGACCGCTCCATCGCCGAGCCCGACGCCTTCGTCCGAACCAACGTGAACGGCACCTTTACTCTCCTTGAGCAGACCAGAAGATATTGGTCTTCCCTTACAGGGGAAACACAGCGCGGCTTCCGGTTTCTGCACGTATCCACCGACGAAGTTTACGGCTCCCTCAAGCCTAACGATCCCGCCTTCTCCGAAACTACTCCCTACGCGCCCAATAGCCCTTATGCTGCGTCGAAAGCCGCTTCCGATCACCTGGCCCGCGCCTATTTTCACACCTACGGCCTGCCCGTGCTGACCACCAACTGCTCCAACAACTACGGTCCTTTCCAGTTCCCTGAGAAGCTGATTCCCCTGGTGATTCTCAACGCGCTGGAGAGCAAGCCGCTCCCCGTCTACGGCGATGGCGGCAATGTGCGCGATTGGCTGTTTGTCGGTGATCATTGCTCGGCAATTCGCACCGTCCTGGAGCGCGGTGTTCCGGGCCAGACCTACAACATCGGCGGCAACAGTGAACGCGCCAATCTCGATGTAGTAAAAAGCATCTGCAGTCTGCTCGATGAACTCACACCCAACCCCGCCATCGGGCCCCGCGAGCGGCTCATCAAATTCGTTCCCGATCGCCCGGGGCACGATCGTCGCTACGCGATTGACGCCTCCAAAATTTCCCGCGAGTTGGAATGGCGTCCGCAAGTCCGATTTGAAGACGGCCTCCGTCAAACCGTCGCATGGTATCTGGAAAACGCAGAATGGGTTCAAAACGTCCGCACCGGCGCTTATCGCGACTGGATCCGCCGTAACTACCACGAAAGAGTCGCGCAATGAAGGGCATCATTCTTGCCGGCGGATCAGGAACGCGTCTTTATCCAGTTACTCACGTTGTCTCCAAGCAGCTGTTGCCGATCTACGATAAGCCGATGATCTACTATCCGCTCAGCACCCTGATGCTGGCGGGCATCCGCGACATCCTCATCATCTCCACTCCGCAGGACACCAGTCGCTTCTCCGACCTGCTCGGCGACGGAAGCCAGTGGGGCCTGAGTCTGAGCTTCGCGATTCAGCCCAGCCCCGACGGACTCGCGCAGGCATTCCTTATCGGCCGCGAATTCATCGCCGGCGGCGCATGCTCCCTGGTCCTGGGGGACAACATCTTCTACGGGCAGTCGTTCTCCCAGCATTTGCAGCGCGCTGCCGCCCTGGACTCGGGGGCAGTCGTCTTCGCGTACCGTGTCAACGATCCGGAACGCTATGGCGTCGTCGAATTCGATTCCAGCGGTTGCGCCATCAGCATCGAAGAGAAGCCGGTCGCTCCCAAATCGCATTTCGCCGTTACCGGCCTCTATTTCTACGACCAAGACGTCGTCTCACTTGCAGAGTCGCTCAAGCCTTCGCCTCGCGGCGAACTGGAAATCACCGATCTCAACCGACTCTATATGCAAGCCGGCAAACTCAAAGTGCACGTCATGAGCCGCGGCATGGCCTGGCTCGATACCGGAACCCACGACTCTCTCTTTGAAGCCGGCATGTTTGTTCAGACCATCCAGCAGCGCCAGGGTCTTAAGATCGCCTGCCCCGAGGAAATCGCATTCAGAATGGGCTACATTTCACAGGAACAAGTCGAACTCCTCGCCGAGCCCATCCGCAAGAGCGGATATGGCCAGTACCTCATCGCCATTTGCAACGAGCCTTATCACCGGGCTGATGGGTTCAACCGATGACGGTCGTTTCAACGGCATTGCCAGAGGTTCTGCTCATCACCCCCAGAATCTTCCGCGACAACCGCGGCGCCTTCTGGGAGGCATGGAATCAAAAGGGGTACCAGGATGCCGGTCTGCCGGACCACTGGGTCCAGGACAACTGCTCTGTTTCGGCTCGCAACGTGGTGCGCGGCATTCATTATCAGGTAATCCAGCCCCAGGCCAAGCTCATTCGTGTGACGCACGGTAGCGTGCTCGACGTCGCGGTTGACCTCCGCCGCAGTTCGCCCAACTTTGGCCGACACGTCGCCGTCGAGCTCTCGGCCGAAAACGCCCTCACGCTCTATATCCCCGTTGGGTTCGGCCACGGTTTCGCCGCCTTGACCGACAACGTGGGCCTGGCCTATAAAGTCACCGACTACTATTGCCCAGCCGGCGAACGAACCCTGCTATGGAACGATCCTGAGGTGGCTATCCCCTGGCCTGTATCTCCCCAAGAGGCTGTCCTCGCCGAAAAGGACCTCAAAGGCGTCCCCCTTCGGTCCGCTGAGGTCTTTGCGTGAACCTGGGGCGAATCCTCATCGTGGGTTCAGCGGGCCAGTTGGGCAGGGAACTGCGACGCAGCTTTACGGGGGATCGGCGATGTCGTTCCCTGTGACCGCAACCATGCCAATATTGCGGACCCAACTCAAATCCGGGAATTAATTCATGCGAGCGCGCCGGACCTGATTCTTAACGCGGCCGCCTACACTGCAGTGGATCGCGCCGAAACCGAACGCGACCTGGCATTTGCAATCAATGCCGAAGCTCCTCGTGTCCTCGCCGAAGAAGCCCATCGCCGCGGCATACTCTTCGTCCACTATTCCACCGACTATGTCTTCGACGGTACTAAGAATTCTCCGTGGCTCGAGACCGACTCCCCAAACCCGCTGAATGTTTACGGTGCCAGCAAGCTCGCCGGCGAACAGGCGATCGCCGCCATCGGCGGGAAACACCTCATCTTTCGCACCAGTTGGGTCTACGGTCCGCACGGAAAAAACTTCCTTCTTACCATGCTGCGTCTCGGCCGCGAACGCGATCGCCTCACCATCGTCGACGATCAGACCGGCGCGCCCACCACATCCATCGCACTCGCTGACGCGACCCGCACCATCGTCGCAGCCGCCCTATCCGGTTCTCTTGGATCTGACGAAGACTGGGCAGGGCTCTACCATATGACGTGCGGCGGATCCACGTCCTGGGCTGGCTTTGCCCAGGCCATCTTCGCCCGCGCCGGGTCGTTCCTCGGTGGCAACAGCCCTGAGGTGACCCCCATCCCCTCGAAGGATTACCCCACGCCTGCAGCCCGTCCGCGCAACTCCGTTCTCTCCAACGAAAAACTGGCCGCGCGTTTCGCCTTGACACTCCCGACCTGGGAGGAGGCCCTCGATCCTGTATTCGCGCAGTTGCGGTCCGCTTGAAGCGTTTGAATCCGCCCGTGTCTTTCTTTAAGAAACCCTCACACACGGCGTGGCAACCGCCTTCGGCAGATCCCATTGAACGCAAGCACCAGACAGTGCGGCAAGAACGGATTCTTCTCTCTCGTTGCAAGGCGATGACACTTCTGAATATCTCTTAATCCTGATTGGCCGTGCGCGGCTTCCGTGTTGCTTTAGTGTGCTCGGAATCTGCCATGGTTCGAGAAAGTCGAAAGCGCAGGGCTTTAGCCGGTATCAATTGCACCGACGCTTCAGGATTCTTGCAAGCACCAGGCCGCTCCCCTTTGCAGGCAACCTTGCGGGTGCTCGCGACCTTGAGCGTAATCAGCCTGGTCGGAAGTTGCGGGGAAAGCCACATCGCCGCCGGCCTTGGACTCGCGTGGCCAACCCCCGCCTCGATCTCCTACGGCGCGAAGCTCGGGCCAGCCCAACTGAACGCAACCGCCAACGTCCCCGGCACCTTCGCCTACACTCCGGCCGCGGGTGCGATTCTTTCCGCTGGAAATCAGCTTCTTTCCGTCACCTTTACACCCTCGGACTCCGCGAGGTATCAGGCGGCGTCGGCAACGGTCCTCTTGACGGTGACCAAGGCCACACCTGTCATCACGTGGAACCCGCCGCAGCCCATCACTTACGGGACGCCGCTCACAAGCGCGCAGCTCAGTGCAAACGTGGCCTCTATCGACGGCGTGCTTACCTATACTCCTGGTCCCGGAGCCGTTTTGTCGGCAGGGGCCCAGACTCTTACGGCGGCGTTTTCTCCCGCAGACACCACCAACTACCAGCCGGCGAGAGCGACTGTTACCTTCACGGTGAACAAAGCCACGCCCGTCATCTGCTGGCCGAAACCAGTGCCGATTCCCTCCGGTACGGCGCTGAGCGCCATGCAACTCGACGCGGTTGCGACGGGGGTTGCGGGAACCTTTTCCTATTCGCCTTCCACTGGAACAGTACCCGGCGTCGGGTCGCAGGTCATAACAGCCAAATACACGCCCACGGATACTCGAAATTATGATGTCGTCATGGCGAGCCAGACCCTCACGGTCATCGACGCAGCTTCTCCTGTCATTGTGTCTCAGCCGCAAGATCAGTCGGTAGCGCAAGGTCAATCGGCAACATTCTCCGTCGTCGCAACAGCGCAAACGCCACTTAGCTATCAATGGCTCAAAAACTCGGTTTACATCAACGGGGCTACCTCTCCGAGCTTTACCACCCAGCCGACAAAGATCGCAGACAACGGAGCTTTATACAGTGTCGTTGTGTCGGATAGCGGGCACCGTATTACAAGTGCGGCTGCGAAACTAGTGGTTTCGATGCCTGCGGTCAGCAGCTACTTCGTTGCCCCAGGCGGGAACGACCTGGCGGATGGGTCCGAACTTCTTCCGTTTGCCACGTTGGCCCGTGCGCAGTTGGCAATGCAATCATCAACAACCAAGGTTACTCAGATCGAAAACGGAACCTACTATCTCGGCAGTCCGCTCGTCTTGACGGAAGCAGACAATGGCGAGACCTGGGAAGCTGCTCCCGGCGCCAACGTGGTCCTGAGCGGAGGCCAGATCATTACCGGATGGAGGAGCGAGGGTAACGGGATCTATTCAGCCGCAGCCTCACAGCCTGTGGGCGTGGACCTGACCATTGCAGGCCTCCGCCAGCTTCCAGCGGACCTCGGTTACGATCCCGATCAACCTTACACATCTGGTTGGAGGGTAATCGCTTCGACGGGTGCGCAGGGCGTCAGTTCCACATTCGCCGTGCTCCCCGCTGACCTGACTGCGTCGGTTAAGCCTGGCGCCCTTATCCAGTTGATCGATCATTGCCGATGGAGTGACATCTTCACAAGAATCGTTAGCGTGGATCCCGGCGCCGGCACAATTACCGTGGCCGACGGGTTCGATGTCGGAACAATGGCGGGACTCGCTGGAAGCTGGAGGGTGCTGGACGATCCTGCAGATATATCGCAGGCGGGCCAGTTCGCTTACGACGCGCAAAACTCCAGAGTCTACGTGGCGCCGGCCAGCAGTGAAAGCCTGGGTTCCGATACGGTAGTGGCTGCGCGACTGGGCACTCTGATCTCAATACAGAACGCTTCCGGAATCACGATAAGCGGCCTGGGTTTCTCAGACACGACCTCCGATACCGTTCAACCGTCGGGATTGTGGGACGACTCTCCGGCCGCGATCATGGCCGATAATTTGCGTGCAAGTATCATTAGCGGGAACACGTTCACAAATGTTGGCAATGGCATCGTCTTGCGAGGATCATCAAACGACGCCCTGATCGGTAACACCTTCACGCAAATAGGTGTTTCAGGAATCAGCCTCCAGTCAAACGACACTGAAAACACGATTGCGTCCAACATCCTGAAGGATATTGGACAGACGAACGTCTTTTCTTACGGGATTTCCATTCGAGACAGCTCGAACAACCTGATCGACAGCAATTTGATTGACGGAGTCGGCCGCTGGGGAATTGTGCTCGGTCCATCCGGTGTCCCCTCCGATCTCGGATTCTCCAATACCGGCAATGTGCTCGCCAACAACATCATTCGAAATACGAGCAATCGAACCAACGATACGGGCGCCATCTACGGAGTCGCTCAGACTCAAAATGGCTACTTGAATGCAGACCTGCTCATCACCGGCAATCGAATCGAAAACGTGGGAGGTTTGGTTCGCAATATATCCGGGGCCTACGGAGCCGGTTTCGCTCAGGGCATCTACATGGACGATCACCTGAGCGGAGTGACGATCACGAACAATGTGATCGAAAGTGGCGGGGTCTATGGCGTGGTGTTATGCCACGGCTGCAGTGGCAATTCAGCGAATAACAATGTTGTCATTTTGCAGCCGGCGCCCATTTATGATCGCGGCCTCTACGGATCCTCCTTTGCCACCGGAGACATGGCGTACAACGGGACCACATGGATCGACCTGCTCCCTTCCTACTTTCCAGACGACGTGGGCATCAGCACGATCGTGGTGCAGCTTTCCGGCAAATCATTCGGATCGACGAGCCCCACTTTCCAACTCCAGGTCGATGGATCGACTGTGGGAACCGGCACCGCTGCCAGCGCGGTCAGTGATTTTGCGTTCAAACTCGCACTGGTTCCCCGTCAGGTTCATCGCATCGGTATCACTCTTACCGGAGGCGCCGACACTGGGACGGGCACCACCTCTTTACACAATCTGGCGCTCTTGGTGAACAACACCGCGGTGAGCATGATTGCCCCCGAAGCGACTGGAACTGATGGCGCCGATGGGTTCGCCGTGATCCCGGACGACCTGGAGGTGACCGACTTCTCTGTGTTCCGAAACATCATTTATCGCAATGGCGGCTTGTCACAAGATGTCTACGATCTGGCCCCGTTCTGCAATCCCTCGTACGTGGATCCGAATCCCGGAGTCATCGACACAAACGTTCTCTACCAGAATGTGTCGGGAGCGGTAGACACCCTCTTCGGAGAGCGAAAGCTGGACACAGACTCTCTGTTTGCCGATCCCCTCTTTACGAATCCTGCAACCGGCGATTACAGGCTTCAGACAGGATCTCCCGCCTTGCAGATCGGCTTCGCGGTTCCCGGCGTCCCGCTCGGGCCATAAATCATAAGAAGTCGGGAGACACACTTCATGGCACCCTCAATGGCCGTGACCTTTGATGAGCGAGGGCCATGCTTCGAAATGCGCGGACGATGGGGCTGTCCTGCTTCGAAGACCAGGCCATTACGAACTCCACGAATGCGTTCTTCGCTTTGAGAGGGCGGAACGCCAGGTCGCTCGTCCGGAACTGCTGTTCGTTCGAAGGCAACAGCCCTACCCCCACTCCCGCCTGCACCATCAGAACTACGCTCGACCATGCAGACGATATGCTGGCAATACGCGGCGAAAACCCCGCTTCGGAGCAAAGTTCAATCACCTTATCGTAGACCGCGGGCGAAACTTCGCGCGAGGAAAGAACAAAGGGCTCACTGGCAAGATCGCGTACATCCACCGGCCCTCCTGCTGCCGGATGGTCCCGCGGCAGGATGGCCATCATCGGGTCATGTTGCAGGATGACCGAGCTCAACTCCGGGCGATACTCCGGCTCCACCCTGCGCGTGAAAGCGACATCGATCTGTCCCTCCGCCAGAGCATGCCATTGTTGCGTAGAAGTCATCTCCTGCAGCGAGAGTTGCACGTCGGGGAATCGCTCGCGGAACTTCTGAATCACTCGTGGAAAATCGACCCCCATTCCTCCTGTGAAAAATCCGATGCGAAGCGAACCCACCTGCCCTCGATGGACGCGGCGCGCAAGATCGACCGCCTGGTTCGCATCGGCCAGCATGCGGCGTGACTCCGTCAGGAAAGCCGAACCCGCCGCAGTGAGTGAGGGCTTGCGTGCTGCACGCTTGAAGAGGGGCACGCGAAGCTCCTCCTCAAGATTCGCAATCTGCTCGCTGATTGCGGATTGAGCAACGTGCAAACTGCGCGACGCGGCGCTGAAACTACCCTTCTCGGCAACAGCGACGAAGTACCGCAAGTGTCGTAATTCCATGCGAAACACCCTATCGGTTTTTCCGATGATACGCAACGGAAAGAACTGTGAAACATCAGCATGTGAGCTGAATCACACTAATGTCGCCATTCGGCTTTCGTTGAGGCGAGGAAGGTTGACCAGTACTCATGTGGATTGTTCGAGTTGCGCTGAACCGGCCTTACACCTTCATCGTCCTTGCGCTCCTGATCCTGATTGCCGCGCCGGTCATTATCTTCCGCACGCCTACCGATATCTTCCCCGATATCAATATCCCCGTCGTCTCGATCGGCTGGCAATACACGGGCCTCAACCCTGAAGAACTCGAGGGCCGTCTCACCTCTCCTTACGAAAAGGCGCTCACCACGCTGGTCGACAACATCCAGCACATCGAGTCCACCACCTACAACGGCGTCGCGGTCGTGAAGGTTTATTTGCAACCCGGCGCCTCTCTCGATACGGCCAACGCCCAGGTCACTGCCGCCTCGCAGTTTCTGCTGCGTCAATTGCCGCCCGGCATCCTCCCGCCGCAGATCATCAACTTTTCCGCCTCCAGTGTTCCCATCCTGCAACTCGGCATCTCCGGCGACGGGCTCTCTGAAGCGCAGCTCA
This sequence comes from uncultured Acidobacteriota bacterium, assembly GCA_963744185.1. Lineage (GTDB taxonomy): Bacteria > Acidobacteriota > Terriglobia > Terriglobales > Acidobacteriaceae > Telmatobacter. Next base: position 1,145,421 of record CAVUSR010000012.1, read on the forward strand.
ACGACTACGCGACCAACTACATTCGCACCCAGCTTGTCACAGTCCCCGGTGCAGTGGTCCCGTCGCCATATGGAGGCAAACAGCGGCAAATCAGCATCAACATGGACCAGGCCGCTATGCAATCGAAAGGGATCGCTCCCGGCGACCTGCTCGCCGCCGTTGCGCAACAAAGCGTGGTCATGCCCTCCGGCACCATCAAGATGGGCCAGTCCGAGTACGATGTGCGCACCAATGGAGCGCCCCGCACCGTCGAAGAACTCGCCAACATCCCCCTGAAGCAGGTGAATGGCACCACCATTTACTTGCACGATGTGGCCAGCGTCAGCGACGGGTTCCAGGTGCAGACAAACATCGTGCGCCAGGACGGCCGCCGCGGCGTGCTCGTCTCCATCCTCAAGAGCGGCAACGCTTCCACCCTCGATGTGGTGAAAGGCGTGCGCGCCATGCTGCCCCGCATCGCCAGCACCGTTCCCCAAAATCTCAAAATGACGCCGCTCTCTGACCAGAGTATCTTCGTCCGCGCCGCTGTTGAGGGGGTTATACGCGAAGCCATCATCGCCGCTGCGCTTACGGCCGTCATGATCCTCGTCTTCCTGGGCAGCTGGCGCTCCACACTCATCATCGCGGTCTCCATTCCCCTGTCGATCCTCTCCTCGGTCATCGTCCTCGGCCTCATCGGCCAGACCATCAACACCATGACGCTCGGCGGCCTCGCTCTCGCCGTCGGCATCCTGGTCGACGACGCCACCGTCACCATCGAAAACATCGAGCGATTCCTCGAAGATGGCTACGGACTCCGCGACGCCATCCTCGAAGGAGCCGCGCAGATTTCAGTGCCCGCGCTGGTCTCCACCCTCTGCATCTGCATCGTGTTCCTGCCCATGTTTTTTCTGGGAGGCGTGCCCCGCTTCCTGTTTGTGCCCCTGGCTGAAGCCGTGGTCTTCGCCATGCTCGCCAGCTATGTGCTCAGCCGTACGCTGGTCCCAACGCTTGCTCTGTACCTGCTGCGCGCCAAAGGGCACGGCGCTGCCGCCCGCGGATTCTTCGCCCGCTTCCAGCAGTCGTTCGAACGCACCTTTGAACGCATACGCAATCGCTACCATGCCCTCCTTTCGCGACTCGTCCTGGCGCGGCGCCTCTTCATTCCTGCTTTTCTCTTTGGCTGCGCTCTCCTGTTCGTGCTCGTTCCATTTCTCGGCGAAGACTTCTTTCCTGACACCGACAGCGGCCAATTCATCCTGCACGTGCGCGGCCCCTCTGGCATGCGCATTGAAGAAACGGCACGCCTCTTTGACCTGGTCGAATCCGAAATCCGTCGCGAAATTCCGCCCGCCCAGATCGATAACATCCTCGATAACATTGGCCTGCCCTACAGCGCCATGAATACGCAGCATCTCGCCAACGGCACGCTCGGTGTGAGCGACGGCGACATCCTCGTCTCCCTCAAGCCGGATCATGGGCCCACCGCGCGTTACGTCAGCTCTCTGCGTCACACGTTGCCCCGCATGTTCCCCACGGCCACGTTCTACACGCTGCCGGCCGACATTACCACGCAGATCCTCAACTTTGGCCAACCCGCCCCCATTGATATTCAGATCGAAGGCAACGACGTGCGCGCCAGCAAGGTCCAGGCCGACAAGATCCTCGCCCAATTGCGACAGGTGCCCGGTCTCACTGATCTGCGCATCCAGCAGCCTTTCGATTACCCCATCCTCCAGGTCGACGTCGACCGCACCAAGGCCTCGCAGGGTGGCTACACCGCGCGCGACGTCGGCACCAGCGTTCTCAACACGCTCAGCGGCAGCTTTCAGGTCACGCCCATGTTCTTCCTCAACTGGAAAAACATGGTCAACTACAACATCGTCGCGCAGACGCCGCAATACAAGATGGACTCGATGCAGGATCTGGAGAACATCCCCATCAACCGCGCCAACAGCGCCCCCGCGCAACAGGCGCCCGCCAATCCTGAAATTCTCAGCGATCTGGCCGGCATCGATCGCGGCACGGAGATGGCAGTTGTCAACCACTACAACATCCGCCGCGTGCTTGACGTCTACGGCAACACCGAAGGACGCGACCTCGGCGGCATCAGCCGCCAGGTTGCAAGGATCCTCAACCAGGACGCAAAATCCCTGCCGCGCGGAACCTTCGTCACCATGAAGGGCCAGGTTCAAACCATGCGCAGTTCCTACATCGGCCTGCTCGGCGGACTGGTCTTTTCCATCGTGCTGGTTTACCTGCTCATCGTTGTTAACTTTCAGAGCTGGGTCGATCCATTCATCATCATCACCGCGCTGCCCGCGGCGCTGGCCGGCATCGTGCTGTTCCTGTTCCTCACCCATACCACGCTCTCGGTGCCGGCGCTCATGGGCGCCATCATGTGCATGGGCGTGGCCACTGCCAACAGCATCCTGGTCGTTTCCTTTGCCAAGATTCGCCTTGCGGATCACGGCAACGCCGTTCGTGCCGCCATTGAGGCCGGCACCACGCGCTTCCGCCCCGTCATCATGACGGCTCTCGCCATGATCATCGGCATGGTGCCCATGGCTCTCGGCCTCGGCGACGGAGGAGAACAGAACGCGCCGCTCGGGCGCGCTGTCATTGGAGGACTGCTCTGCGCCACGGTCGCGACCCTTCTGTTTGTCCCGAGCGTCTTCGCGTTCATTCACTGCAGCAAACGGAGCCGCCGCGCGCGCACCCACGACCGGCTTGTGGAGGAACACGCATGAGCCAACCCATTCAAGTTTCTGCCCCGGAGGAAGAGATGCCCGCCAATATCGACGAACGCGAAGCCACACAGTTCGACACGGTTCCCGCGCACGAGGATGTGGCGCACCCCAAGGCGCCCATCGAGCCGCCGGGCGGCGTGCCCAAACTCGGCATCCTCTTCGTGGTCGCTATTTTCGCTGCCATCGGGTACGGCATTTACGCGCGACATGCCAGCGAAACCGCGCTCTCCCAAGTGACCCTGCAAGCCTCCGTGTTGACGGTCTCGGTCGTTCATCCCACGCCCGGGTCGCTGGCCGACGACCTCGCACTCCCCGGCAACGTGCAGGCCTTTACCGAGACTCCTATTTACTCGCGCACCGATGGTTACTTGAAGAAGTGGTACTTCGACATCGGCTCGCACGTGCGTACCGGCCAGTTGCTTGCCGAAATCGAAACGCCTGAAGTCGATCAGCAGCTTAACCAATCGCGCGCGGAGCTTGAGCGCATCCAGGCCAATGAGCAGCTCGCCGGCGTCACCAGCACGCGCTGGCAGGCCCTGCTCGCCAAGCATGCTGTTTCGCAGCAGGAGGCCGACCAGGCCAAAAGCAACTTCATCGCCGCGCAAGCCGCGGTCGACGCCAGCAAGGCCAACGTGCACCGCCTCGAGCAGTTGCAGAACTACGAGCGCATCGTTGCGCCCTTCGACGGCGTCATCACAGCGCGCAACACCGACATCGGTGACCTCATCAACGCCGGCTCCGGCTCCAACAATCCGCGCGAACTCTTTCACCTCGCCGCCATCAACAAGCTGCGCGTTTACGTTGCGGTGCCCGAGGTCGACTCCGACGCCATCCACGACGGCGAGACCGCTTACCTCACTGAAGACTCCAACCCCGATCTCAAGATCCCGGGAAGAATCGTGCGCAACTCCAATGCCATCGATCATGCCACGCGCACCCTCAACGTCGAAGTCGATGTCGATAACGCCGCTGGCGTCCTCCGTCCCGGCGCCTATGTCTTCGTCCACTTCCATCTGCCCGCGCGCAGCAGCGCCGTAACTGTTCCTTCCAACACCTTGCTGTTCCGCGCCGAAGGCCTGCGCGTCGGCGTTGTCAGGGGAGATCGCGTTCAGCTTGTCCCCGTCACGATAGGCCACGACTTCGGCAATAGCGTCGAGATCACTTCTGGCCTCACGCCGCAGGATCAAGTCATCCTCGATCCCTCTGACTCGCTTGCCAGCGGCATGGAGGTTCATGTGCAGCCTGCCCGCATCGGAGGCCGGTCGTGACTACCCTTACGAAACGAACCCGAAGCGCGCGCTGGCTCTTGCTCTCTGCCGCGGTCGCTTTTGTTATCGCTGGATGCCGCGTAGGTCCCAACTATGTGCGCCCGTCCGCGCCGCTCGCGCCCGCGTTCAAAGAGCCGTTGCCCGATAACTTCAAAGCCGAGGACGGCTGGAAGCCTGCTCAGCCCAGCGATGCCACACTCAAGGGGGATTGGTGGACCCTCTTCAACGACCAGAAACTGAGTGACCTTGAAACGCAGATCGACCCTGCCAACCAGACCCTCAAGCAGGCTGAAGCTAACCTCCGGGCGGCCCGCGCCGCGGTGCGTTTCAATCGTGCTGCCGAAGCGCCCACTATCGGTACTGCTCCCACAGTCGGTGCAGTGCGCGATTCAACCAACCAGCCTTACTTCAACAAGACCGCGGCCAGTGGTGGAACGGGCTATTTCGATCTCCCCATCGACCTCAACTACGAAATCGATCTGTGGGGCCGCGTTCGCCGCACGGTGACCCAATCGCGCGAACAGGCGCAAGCCTCCGCGGCCGACGTTGAAACCGCGCGCCTCTCACTTCACTCTGAACTCGCCATCGACTACTTCAACCTCCGCGCCGCCGATGCGCAGAGCCGCCTGCTTGCCGATACCGTCAAGGCCTACCAGTCCGCATTGCAACTTACGCAGGACCGCTACGACGGCGGCGCCTCGCCTCTCTCTGACGTCAGCCAGGCCCGCACCCAGCTGCAGACCGCACAGGTGCAGGCCACGGATGTCGGCATCCAGCGTGCCGCTTATGAACACGCCATCGCCGTGCTCATCGGCAAGCCTCCAGCCAGCTTCACGTTGCCTGCCGATCCCATCACGGTGAATGCTCCGGCGCTTCCCGCTATCCCCGGCGTGCTTCCGTCGCAGTTGCTCGAGCGCCGCCCCGACATTGCCTCCAGCGAGCGCACCATGGCCGCCGCCAACGAGCAGATCGGCATCGCCAAGGCCGCGTACTACCCCACGCTCTCGCTGTCCAATGCCGTCGGCTTTGTCGGTTCATCCGCGGTGAACTGGTTCTCGTGGCCCAGCCGCTTCTTTGCTGTCGGCCCCACCATCTCGCAAACCCTCTTCGACAACGGCCGGCGCCGCGCCACGTCTGACATCGCCGTTGCTCAATACGACCAGACCGTCGCGGCCTATCGTCAAACCGCCCTCACCGCCTTCCAGCAGGTAGAGGACAATCTCAACGCGCTGCACAATCTTGAAGTCGAAGCAGGCCAGCAGCGCGATGCAACCGCATCCGCCCAGCAGTCACTCGATCTGTTCAACACGCGTTATGAAGGTGGCGTCGACACCTACTTGCAGGTCATCACCTGGCAAACGTCGCTGCTTCAAAACCAGCGCAACGACATCGAGATCACCCGTCGCCGGTACGAAGCCAGTGTCCTTCTCGTCAAGGCTCTCGGCGGAGGATGGAGCGCCACGCAATTGGCGCAGAATCCCTGATAGAAACAAACTCTCCGTGCCCGATGCTTTCGCCTTCACCGGGTTCCGGCCGACAGGTCCTCGTCGCGAGGGTGGCTACTGGCGAAAGGGTGGGAAGCCACGACAACCGGACTGGCATTCGCGGGAAATACGTTATCCCGCCGCCAGCTCCTTGGCCCGCTGCGTAGCCCGCATTACGGCCTTGATCAGCGTCACGCGCAACCCGCCTTCTTCAAGCTCCAGGATGCCGTCAATCGTGCATCCCGCCGGCGTCGTCACCGCGTCCTTCAGCAGCGCCGGATGATACCCGGTCTCCAGCACCATCTTGCCCGCTCCGAACACCGTCTGCGCCGCAAGCTGCGTCGCCGTATCGCGCGGCAGGCCCACCTTCACGCCCGCCTCCGCCAGCGCCTCAATAATGATGTAGATGTAGGCCGGACCCGACGCCGATAGCCCCGTCACCGCATCCATGTGCTTCTCGTCCACCACCACCACGCGGCCCACGGTCTCGAAGATCCGCTCCGCCAGCTCCATTTGGGCCGGCTTCACAAAGCGTCCGCGGCATAACCCCGCAGCACCGGCCCCCAGCGCTGAAGGCGTATTGGGCATGGCGCGGATCACCGCAATCTCCATCCCCGCCGCCTCTTCAATCGACCGCGTCTTGACGCTGGCCGCAAACGACACCAGCGTCTTCTCCGTCGTCAGTGCCGGTTTGATCTGCTCCACAAGGTCCGGCACCTGGAACGGTTTCACGCCCAGCAAAATCAAATCCGATTGCCGCGCTGCCTCCAGATTGTCCGTGCCCACATCGACGCCCCACTGCGTGCTGAGCGCAATCGCGCGTTCCGCGTGTGCCACCGTCGCGTGAATCTGGTCGGGAGCAAACAGGTTCTGCTTCAAAAAAGCCTGTAAAAGAATGCCCCCCATTTTGCCCGCGCCCAGTACCGCGACCCTTACCTGCGGCAACTGCGCCGGAATCTCCGGTGCTCCAACGGCTATCTCCGCCATGTTTTTCCTTCTCGATTCAGAGTGCTGTCACCAGCATACCCGCATCCGGCGGCAGGAGGGGATCGTCAGACCGCCCTTAAGCGGGCATCTCCTCACCCTCGACTCGCGGCCAAAAGTCCAGGCCAAAGTACTCCACCCGATTCCGTCCACTCTGCTTGGCCTGGTAAAGCGCGCGGTCCGCCGCCTGTACAAGGTGCTCCGGACCAAAGGGCCCCACCCGCTGGCACGTCGAGATTCCGATGCTCACCGTGATCTGCTTCTCGATCGGGGGGATCGGCTTGGTCCCGCGCAAGGCTGCCTGCAACCGCAGCGCCACGTTTCTCGCTCCCGCTTCGTCCGTCTCCGGAAGCATGGCCACAAATTCCTCTCCGCCGTAGCGGGCCAGCAGATCGCCCGGGCGATTCAGAACCTTGCGCAGCGTCGCCGCCATCTGCACCAGGCACTCATCGCCCGCAAGGTGGCCGTATGTGTCGTTCAGCCTCTTGAAGTGGTCGATGTCAATCAGCAGCAGCGACAACGGCAGGCGCGTGCGATGTGCGCGGTTCCACTCCAGGACAAATCTCTCGTCGAAGCAGCGCCGGTTCGCAATCCGCGTCAGCCCGTCCTGCATTGCCAGCTCTTCCAGGCGGTCACGCGCATCTTCCAGCGCGATCTGCGACCGTACCAGCCGATTTTGAAGCGTTGTCGAGCGCACTCCGTACACTACGAAAGCGCCAATCACCACCACCATGGCGATGGCAAAGTGCTCCTGCGCCACCCACACGCTCAAAAGCACCAGCACCAACCCCAGCAACACCGGCCTGGCATTGTCGATCACCAGCGCCAGCGTGGTCCGGCTTCTCAGGTCGCGGCGCGATACCTTGGTGGCCCGGGCCGTTGCCGCCGTAAACGCCAGCAGGACAAACGGCACGTCCAGCATTCCGTCCAGCAGCGGAATCGTAGACGCGACCACGATGTGGTTGTACACCGTTGCGAAAAGTCCGTACGCTGCGAGAAAGCTGCTCAGAACCCGCAGAAAGCGCCACTCCCCCGATCCCCGCGGACTCACCAGCAGCCGCGCCGTGGCCAGAGCCGCAAGCAGCAGGTTCTCAATGTCATAGATCCACACCATCTGCTCCGCGCTGATTGGCCGCAACGGCACGCCCGAGAACGGCAGCACGCCGAACAGAAACAGGTAAGCGAGGAACCCGGCGGCTGCTGCCTGCAGCCCGTCCAGCCAGAAGAACAGGTGATTCGAACGCGTATCGTCCGGGACCGCAATCGCCAGCAGAATGGGCACGCCGTAAAAGAAATAGAAAAAATCGGCCATCGTTGCCGATCTTTGCGAGGCGTGCCGAACGAATTCATCCCACGCCGATACCACCGTCGCTGCGAACCATAAAAACAGCGAGGTGGACAGCAACAGCCACCCGCTGCGCATGCTGCGCGATCGCACCCCGCGACCCAGGCACACGCAAAACGCCGCATACGTCCAGAACGCGTAGAAGGCATCCGTGATGAAGTCCGCGCCTCGCGGGAACGCGGCATTCAACCCCGCGTGCGCGCAAAGAGCAGCTACCGCCGTGACGATGATGATCGCCGGCTTCAACCGGAACTTCGCCAATTGCGAGGCCCTCCCAGGCTTATTAAGATGCAGCAACTCTTATTGTTACTGTTACCCAGTCATATCGGGAATCCCCCGAGAGGGCCACTTTTCACCAATGAAGTGTGTAAGTTAACAAGCAAACATTCAACAACCTCTCGAGCTCTGCCAGAGGCTTTTCGGCGTTGCACCCGTTTTCAAACCCATGAGAGCATGGCAGGCATGAAATCGTTTCGACTGGTATTCATCCTGCCGATCATCACCGGGGCGCTCGCGATCAGTGCCGCTCCCACACTCTCTGCATCCCAGAATTCCCCGGCCTCCGCCACCGCATCAACAGCCCCCCAAAGAGACGGATCGCACGATTTCGATTTCCTCATCGGCGACTGGAAGGCGCACGTCCGCCGGCTCCCCGAACGACTCAAGGGATCGAACGTCTGGGTCGAATACGATGGCATCTCGAACCACAAGAAGCTTCTCGACAGCAATGCCAATTTTGAAGAGTTCGACGTCGCCACTGCCGACCACAAACTGCGCATCAAGGCGCAAACGCTTCGCCTCTACAATCCCGAATCGCACCAGTGGAGTATCTACCTGGTCGACCTCGACAAAGGCACGCTCGACATTCCACCGGTTGTCGGCCAGTTCTCCGGAAAGCGCGGCGAATTCTACAACCAGCAAATCTGGGAAGGCCGCGCCGTCCTTGTGCGCTATGTCTGGCTCGACATCTCCCCTAAATCATCGCGGATGGAACAGTCCTTCTCGGCAGACGGCGGAAAGACCTGGGAGGTCAACTGGATCTGTGAGCTCTCCCGCTGAGGTCATCTCATCTCGTCCGCGACCCCGCATCCGTCCCCTCACTTCACGCTCGCGATCCACGCGTTGATCCGGGCATCCAGCAAATCCAGCGGAAGCGCTCCCGAGTCGATCACCTGGTCGTGAAACGCCTTGATATCGAACTTCTCCCCCAGCGCCTTCTTCGCCCGATCCCGCAACTCCAGAATCTTCAACTGCCCGATCTTGTACGCCAGAGCCTGGCCCGGCCACGCAATATAGCGGTCCGTCTCGGTCTGTATCGTCGTCTCGTCCATGTTCGTGTTTTCGTGGAAGTAGTCCACCATCTGCTGCCGCGTCCAGTGCTCCGAATGCACACCCGTATCCACCACCAGCCGGATCGCCCTCCACACGTCGGCCTCCAGACGCCCGTAATCCGAGTACGGATCCTGGTAGAAGCCCACGTCCTTGCCCAGCCGCTCGGAGTAGAGAGCCCACCCTTCCACAAAAGCCGTGAAGGATTCGAAATTGCGAAACTTCGGCACGTCCGTCTGTTCCTGCGCAATCGAGATCTGCAAATGGTGGCCGGGAATTCCCTCGTGGTACGCGATGGCCTCCACCGCGTACAGGTTGCGGTCGCCGAAGTTGTATCTGTTCACGCGCAGATGCCCCGGCCGGCTCCCGTCCGGCGTGCCCGCCTCGTAGTAAGCCGGGAACATCTCCTTGGCAATGTAATCGGGCACCGGAATCACCTCGAGCGGCGCCTTGGGCAGTCTCCCGAACAGCTGCGGCAGTTTCGCCTGCATTTGCGTTACATACCCCTGGTAGGCCGCCTGCAGTTCATCGGCGGAGGCCGGCTTCAGCTTCGGGTTCGCCTTCAGGCTGGCGCGAAAGCTCTTCAAGTCCTGGAACCCGAGCTTCTGCGCGATCGCCAGCATGTCGGCCTCGTCCTTCTTTACCTCGTCTAACCCGATCTGGTGAATCTGCGCCGCGGTCAGGTCCGTCGTCGTCCTCGTCCGGATCAAGTGCTGGTAATACTTCGCGCCATCCGGCAGAGCCGAGATGCCCGGCTCCGCAAGCCCTGCGGGAATATAGCTGACCTCCATGTACTTCTCCAGCCGCTGATACGCCGGCAGGTCCTGTTTCGTCACCACCGCCAGCATCTCCGTCTTGATCCGCTCCTGCTCCGCCGCCGGAATCGAAGCCGGAAACTTCTTCAGCGGCTTCGTCAGCGGAGAATCCTCTGCCTTCTGGTCCGCCAGTTGCTTCACCTGCACCAGCGCCTTCTCCAGCAGATACTTCGGCGGAACCCGCTTATCGTCCACGCCAATCGACATGTTCGTAATCACCTGGTCGAACGCGTTGGGCAGCGCCTTCAGCCGCGCAATCCAGTCGTCGTAGTCCTTCACCGTGCTGAAGTCCAGCGATTCCACCAGCTGCGGGTAGCTCGAGTAGATGCCCCCCATCTGGTTGATGGGCATCTCCCACTGCTTGAACTCCGCGCCCTCCAGATCATCTGCGAAGTCCCGCAGCAGCAGCTCCCGGCTCGTCTTCTCCGCGTCCGTCAGCCCCGTCGGATCAATCGCCGCCAGCTTGAGCATGTAGGTCTGCTCGCGCGCCAGCCAGCTGTTCAAAGCCTTCACCGAGTAGTCGCTGGTCTTGTCGTTATAGCGCTTGTCCCCGATGGTCGAGGCCATTTCCGGCGAATTCTCCAGGTTTGCCTGCCAGTACTGGTCAAACAGCGCATTCAGCGCCTTGCGTCGATCCTCAACAGGATCAAGCTTCGCGTCGCTCTGCGCGTGAACAGCCGAGAGCAGCAGCAGGGAAGCGGCAGACACAAGAAGAATGGGGAATTGGCGCACAGAGAATTCCTCGCGGAGAGATTGCCTACCCGTCGAGTGTAGAGCACGACGGCTCTGCGTCAGTGTCTGCGCGGTTTCGTGGTGAAGCAAGAAAAGCAAACCAGCCACGACACTTCCGTGCCCCGTCCTTGCGATTTCTTTTCGTCGCAAGAAGGGCCGCACGAACCCGCGCTCAGCAAATCGCGGGGCCCACCAAAGTTCAGGACGCGCCGCGCAATCGAACTCCGCCTGCTCAAACTCTCCCCTTGCACTTCTACATCAATTCATATAGAAAGTTCTGTAGAAGTGAAAGGGGAGCATGTCGACGCCCCGCATTCTCCTCTACTTCGAGAGGTAGGCCGGGGATTTATCCCCGGTATAACCACCCAGAATCAACGGGGCTTTACGTGCTGCCGAAAAATTCGCCCGGGTGGTAGGCCCGGGATTTATCCCGGGCAAAACCAGGCAGGATCAAAGCGGGCGGGTAGGGATGGGTTTCACAGGTTGCGGAAAAACTCGAACTTTGAAAGGGCACGACTTCATAACTCGCTGAAAAAGTCGATCGGGCGGTAGGCCGGGGATTCATCCCCGGCATTAACACACGCAGAATCAACATGGGCTTTTAAGCCCTGAGGTATGCTCTTCGTGGATTTCGCTCAATCTCAGACGAGGGAATGTTTTTCCGGAATTTTCACTCGAAATCGCCCTTTTTCCGCAGCCTGTTCAACCCATCTTTATCCCCTGAGGCGTGCTTTTCGGTTATTCGAAATCACGCCTTTTTCAACCGGAGGTCCCCGATGCTGAGCGATCTGCGCACTCGTCTTCGCGCACTCTTCCGCCGTCCGGTGGTCAACCAGGAACTCGCCGAGGAACTGCGTTTTCACCTTGAACAACAAGCCGAAAAATACGTGCGCGCCGGCATGTCGCCGGAGCAGGCCATGCGTAAGGCGCGGCTTGAGTTCGGCGGCATCGCCCAGGTTGAAGAGCAATGCCGCCAGGCGCGCGGCGTCACTCAATTGGAAATGCTCGCTCAGGATCTGCGATTCTGCCTCCGCGTGCTGCGCAAATCCCCGGGATTCACGCTGGTCATCGTCGTCACGCTGGCTCTCGGCATCGGCGCCAATCTGGCCATCTTCAGTTTGGTCAATGCCGTCATGCTCCGCTCCTTGCCTGTCCGCGATCCGCAGCAACTGGTAGTGGCCCAATGGTTCGCCAGGAACGAGCCCCAGCATCTCGGCACCAGCAGCTACGGCGATTGCGATACGCGAAACGTGATCGGTGGATGCACATTCTCCGAACCGATGTTCCAGCAGATCCGCCGGCACAACGATGTCTTTTCCAGCGTCATGGCTTTTGCGGGGCCCTCGCAGATCGACGTGAGCGGGAACGGCCCGGCCGTCCTGGCACAGGGCGAGATGGTCTCCGGCAACTATTTCGAGACATTGGGCGTGACAGCGGCACTCGGTCGCTCCTTCAACGCAGACGATGAAAAAGACGGAGCGCCGCCCGTGGCCGTCCTCGACTTCGGCTACTGGCAACGCACGTTCGGCGCTGCGCCCGATGTCATTGGGCGGGCAGTTCACTTCAACGGCGCCGCGTTCACGATAGTGGGCGTTGCGGAGCCCGCATTTACCCGGCTCACTCCCGGCAAGTCCGTCGATCTTTGGGTTCCGTTCACCCAGGCATCGCGATTGGGTGTGCAGTGGGCGCGCCGGGCCGACACGCATAACTGGTGGCTGGTCGTCGTGGCCCGCCTGCAGCCGGGTGTGCCCCGATCCCGGGCGCAGGCGGCCATCAATCAGCTGTTCGTCAACGAGTCGTTCCACGGCGACAAGCCCGTTTGGACTGCTGCCGACGATCCGCGTCTCCTCCTCGTTCCCGCGCAGCAAGGTTTGGCAGGCATCCGCTCCCAATACGGCGAACCGCTCAAGCTGCTCATGGCGGCCGTCAGCCTCGTATTGCTCATTGCCTGTGCGAATGTTGCGGGCCTTATGCTCGCACGGGGCGCGTCGCGTGAGCGTGAGATGGCGGTGCGGCTCGCCATGGGCGCAACTCGTCGGCGCGTGATCCGCCAGTTGCTGACCGAAAGCTTCCTGCTCTCCTTCCTGGGAGCCGCGCTGGGCGCGGCGCTGGCGTATGCCGGAACCACCGGCCTGGCCGCTTTCTTCTCGGAAAATTCCTACCGCGGCCTGCGCCTGGAACTCCACCCCAATACGCTGGTGCTGTTTTTCGCCATGGGAATTGCAGTCGCTACCGCCGTCGGCTTCGGCCTCGCCCCCGCTTTCCGCGGCGCGCGTGCCCAGGTCATGACGGAATTGAAGGGGAATGCCTCGACAACCGTCCGCGTGTCCGGAACCCGGCATCACTTCGGTCTCGGCAATGGGCTCGTGATTGTTCAGGTGGCCCTCTCCATGGTCGTCCTTACCGGGGCGGGGTTGCTGCTGCGCACCCTTGGCAAGTTACACGACATCGACCCGGGCTTCGATACTCGCAACGTCCTCTTGTTCTCGGTCGACCCGCAACTGGCCGGGTACAAAGACACCCAGATCGCCGCTCTCTATACCGACCTGCAACGGCGGCTCGCCGGCCTCCCCGGTGTGCTCGGTGTCAGCTACTCGTCCGATGCGCTTCTCGACGGCAGTCTGTGGACCGAAGACGTGCGCATCGAAGGCCGCGCGGATACCACCACCGTTGAGCCCCAGATGCTCGCCATCGGCTCCGATTACTTTCAGACCATGAAGATTCCGCTGATGGCCGGCCGCTTTCTTCTCGCCAGGGACCTCGACGCCGCGGCGCGCGCCGCGGTGGTGAATCGCGAGTTCGTTCGAAGGTTCATCGGAGCCAGAAACCCCCTCGGCTTGCACTTCGGCGGGACCGAACCGAAAGACCCGCAGTGGCAAATTGTCGGTGTTGTCGGCGATACAAAATATGCCACTCTGCGCAACCCGGAAGCGCCTACCGCCTACGTCCCTCTGACAGGTGGCGGGGCGACATTTGAGATACGCTCGGCAGGTTCGCCGTCTACCTTGATGGCCGCTGTGATGAATCAAGTGAATCAGGCCGCCGGCGACCTGCCCATCTTCCGCATGCGATCGCAATCCGACTCCATCGATCGGCTGCTCTTTAACGAACGCCTCGTCGCGCGGCTGTTCGGCTTCTTTGGAGCCCTCGGGCTGCTGCTCGCCAGCGTCGGCCTCTACGGGTTGCTATCGTATGGAGTCGCCCGGCGCACCCGGGAGATCGGCATCCGCACCGCACTGGGCGCCCAAAGGCGCAAAGTTCTCTTCATGATCCTGCGCCAGGGTCTGGTCCTGGTGACGGTGGGCGTGGTCACCGGAGTCGCGGCCGCGGCGGGAGTAACCCGCCTGCTCACCAGCCTTCTCTATCAGGTGCGCCCGACCGATCCCTTCACCTTTGCGCTGGCCGCCGGCCTCTTGATCCTGGTCGGCACTATCGCCTGTCTCATTCCCGCGCGCCGCGCCACGCACGTCGATCCCATGGAGGCGCTCCGCAATGAATAAGCCGGCGTGACCGGCTTTGGAATGAGCGGGCTTTTCAGACTGCGGAAAAACTCGTCCGGGCGGTAGGCCGGGGTTCATCCGTATAACGCCGGCAGAATGCCCCCGGGCATTGCAGGTCGCCTAAAAACTCGTCCGGGCGGTAGGCCGGGGATTCATCCCCGGCATTAAAGCCACAGAATCAACATGGGGCTTTGGGCCCTGAGGGCAGCTTCGCCGCCACCCGACCCGCTCTCAGGGCGCAAACACCCCTTCGTTGCCCAGGATCCGGTACAACGTCGACCGGCTGATCCCCAATTGCCGCGCCGCCCGCAGCTTGTTGCCCCGGTTCAGATCCAGCACGTACTGCACGTGCCGCCGGATCACCGCGTCCAGATTCAGTTCGGGAGCAGGGAGCGCCATTCCCGGTTGCGTCACCGGCTCGCCGCCCAGCGGGAGACAGAGGTCGCCGGGGCGAATCACCCCGTCCACCGTCTCTAGCAGCGCTGTCTCAAGTACGCTGGCGAGCTCGCGTATGTTTCCCGGCCAGGAGTGTTGCAGCAGCTTGCCCAGCGCCCCCGGCCCCAGCTCCACCGGGCGATGCTGATAGCGCGAGCAGATGCTGTCCAGCAGCGCCTGCGCCACCGGGCCAATGTCCTCCCGCCGCATCCGCAGCGGCGGTACGGCCAGCCGCACCGCCGTCAGGCGGAAGGCGAGGTCCGGCATCAGCAAGCCCTGGCCCGCCAAACTTCGCAACGGGGTCTGGGACGACGCCACCAGCAGCACCCGCCCCAGTGGCCGGTCCTGAAGACCCTTCAGGACGCTGAGTAGAAGCCCCTGTCCGGGTGGCGCCAGCAGATCCACTCGATCCAGATACGTGAATCCCGCCATGGTTCCAGGATCAAGGTCGGTCAGCAGCCACTCCCGCGCGTCGCGCCGTCGGAACGTCGTACCCGCCAGCGGCGACCGGCTCAAAAGATAGCGCGCCAGGGTCTGCTTGCCCACCCCATGCTCCCCTTCGATCGAGGCCACCTGCACGTGCGGCGCGGCCATCTCCGCCTGGACCAGCAGCTTGTGCCACGCGGCGCTGACTCCCGCCATCGCAAAATTGCTGACTGAATCCATCTCCACGAGCGTAGGCCCGGGGACAGGGAGGGATGATTGGAACTGCACGGCGTTCTGCATCACGGTCTGCGCGCCTCGCCTCTGTGGCCCAAATCGAAGCATTCCGGCCAACGCTTGCTTCATCGGCGCACAGCCGGAAAACATGAACGCCGCCCGGTGGATAAACGTCGACAAGCGTCATCCATATCTCCCCGCTCGCGCCGTTTCAATCGGCAAAGCAACAAAATGCCGTTGGGCACCGCATCCAAGCGCACAGGCCGATGCGCGAATGGGTCCATGTTCGGGTGACCGCCCTTCTCTGGAGGTGCGTTGTGAGTCTGAAGCAGCTCGTCAATCTCTTCCGCCGGTCCTTCGACGAGTGGAACAGGCACAACGACACGCGCCTGGGCGCGGCGCTCGCCTTCTACACCATCCTCTCCATCTCCCCGCTGGTCATTCTCACCATCGCCATCGTTTCGCTCATCTACAACCAGAGCGCCGCCAAGACCCACCTGCTCGACGAGGTGCAGTCGCTGGTCGGCTGGCAGGGGCGCGTTTCGGTCGAAACCATATTGGAGAGCGGGCGCAAGTTCTCCACCGGGATCGTGTCCACCATCGTTGGCGTCATCACCCTGCTGGTGGGCGCCTCCGGCGTCTTCCAGGAGCTGCGCGCCGATCTCAACGAGATCTGGGACACCAAGCCGGACGCCGCCTCCGGCATCCGGGGCTTCCTCCGCGAGCGTGTCTTCTCCTTTGGCCTGGTGCTGGCAGTCGGCTTTGTGCTGATGGTCTCGCTGCTGATCAGCGCGGCACTGGCCGCCGTTGCCAAGTTCTTTTCGAACCTGCTGCCGGTTCCACCCCTGCTTCTCGACCTGTTCAACAACCTGGTCTCGCTGGCCGGCATTGCTGTCTTGTTCGCCTGCATCCTGAAATACGTGCCGGCGTGCCGGGTCGAGTGGAAGGACGTGCGGATCGGCGCCACCGTGACCGCCATTCTGTTCGTGATCGGCAAGGCGCTGCTGGGTATCTACCTGGGCATGTCGACGACCGCCTCAAGCTACGGCGCGGCGGGGTCCCTGGTGGTACTGGTGGTGTGGGTTTACTACTCGGCGCAGATCTTCTACTTCGGCGCGGAGTTTACCCACGTTCATTCTCTTGCCAACCGCGACAAGATCGATCTGACCGAGGAGCCGCCGGTTGATCATCCCAAGGCCGCGTAATTCCCGTAGAGACGCACACTCACGCAAAAAAAAAACGATCAAAGTCTGTGGGATCATACGATTACGCCCAGAAAAGGGGGGATTTTGTGCTGACCGTGATTTGGATCACGAAGAGCAGGGAACAGTGAACAGTGATCAGTGGTCAGTGAAAAGCTGAGTGAAGAAGTGAATGAGTGAAGAAGTGAAAAAGACAGGGAATAGAGAGTAGGGACCAGGGAATAGAAGGACCTTGCCGTTTCGGGTTTACGGGGTGCTTGCATCGTCTGATCCTTTCTGCTGGTGAAATGAAAAAAGCCCGCTCGATGGCGGGCTTCTGTTCTTGTGGCTATATTTCAAGTATGGCAGGTTCGAATAATTAATACCTAATTTTCAAAAATTTATTTTCATTTGTGTTTTCTTTTAGTTGCGGCGTTTTTCCACAGGATGACCACTTGACAGCTTTTTGGAGAGGGTCGATCTAGCCGCCGAAATTGGGAGGGAGCTAAAAGCGGTTGACTCTCTCGGCAATGAGTCGGAAAGACCGGACTGGGTGGCGGCGCTATTCAGGGGGCGGAACCCGCATCGAGGGGTGTGCTCACCTTATTGAGAGTCTGTCTAGTGTCTTGCCTCTCAATCTCTTTCAAATATGCGCGAAAGAACAAATGCAGATCCTTCGACTCACCACCCCCAAACTGAAAGACGTTTGGGGCCCCGTTCGCTCAGGATGACAGTCTCTTTTTCAAATGCAGTTTAGAGACGGCACACTAGAGCGGCATCCACTCGTAGGGGAACATCTTGCCCGCTTCGACGGGGTCCAGTTTGACCCCAACCAATTCTGCGGCGTGAGACAGAACCGAGTCACGACCGGCGGCCAGGTCGGCGGCTGTGGGCAACAATACCTCATCGGGAACGACGCCTGTCTTCTCGAGGCTTTTTCCATCTTTCATCACGAGGTCGGCGTCGGTGACGCTGAAGCCGTAGTACATTTGCGAGCCCATGCCCTCGGATTCGATATAGCGGCTGGCCTCCATCACGGCCCCGGCGGATCGATCGCCGATCACGGTTCCGCGGTGCTCGAGCTGAACGACGCGGGCGAGTAATTCGGAAGCGGACGCGGAGCTTCCATCGACCAGCACAATCAATTTTCCGTCGAACCGTTTTCCCTGGGGGTAGGCGATTGTGGGCTTGGGATTGTTTCTGCCGACGCGATCGGCGATCTTGATGTCGTGGTCGAAGAGAGACCCGACAAGCGCCTGCAAGGTAACCACGGCGCCGCCGCCATTGCCGCGAAGATCGATGATGAGGGCCGCGTGTTTGCGGGCATTTCCGATGGCTTTGTCGATGTCGGTGGTGCCCGGACTGAACTGGCGAATCTTCCAGATTGTGGCGTCGCCGATTTCGACGATTTTGTCGCGCGACATATCATCCGCCTTCTCGTTGCGGATGTCCTCAATGAAACTGTCGTTCGGATTCGCAAGGTTGGTGACGCGCTTGTCCTGCCTGACGGCAGCATTGACTTCGACGCTGCGCAACTCGCCCGAGGGAGACTTCACGTCGAGTTTTTGAACCTTGCGCGGTGAAAGCTGGCCGAAGAAATACTGGATGGCGTGAAAGTCGTTGCGATCGACCTTGAAGCCGTTGACCGTGAGCACCTGGTCGCCGATGTGCAGCTTGGACTCGGCATCGGATTTGGGCCGAATATGGGTGACGAAGCAATTGTCCCCAACCAGCGCAAGCCGGTAGCCCAGATCGAAGTCGCCCGGTTTTCCCGGGGGGATGAGATAGGTGTGCGAATCCTTGAGCCCGTCGAGAAAGGATGCGGTCAGCGCGATTCCGCCGCCGCCGTCATGAAGGCTATCGATTTTGGCAGTGAACTGCTGATAGCGCGCATCCAGATCGACGCCATGGAACTTGGGGTCGTAGTAGTGCGCTTTGACTTCGCTGTAGGCGTCGTGCAGCATGTCAACGATTTGTTTGCGCGCATAGGGGCTCAGCGGCGCGGGTTGCTGCGAGTTCAAAGCGGGGGTTGCGAAGAGAGCAAAAAGAAGGAGGCAGGCGATTGCCGTAGTTCTATATGCGTATTTCATCGGAGGGTATCCATGAGTGGAGGCTCGTTGAAGCTGGAATGATGGAGTTGATTATAGGACCTTGGCGCTGGGCGCGGTGAGCCGTCTAGTATGGGGGCAGGAGGTCGAGCCGGCGTGCGCGTGGTATCCCTTTTGGCAAGTGCTACGGAGATTGTTTGCGCCCTGGGCGCCGGGGAGACGCTGGTGGGGCGGTCGCACGAGTGCGATAACCCGGCCTGGGTGCGGCGGCTGCCGCCGTGCACCGAGCCGGCATTCGATGTTTCTGTTGCGAGCGGCGCGATTGACGCGGAGGTGCGGCGCCGACTGAAAGCGGGGGAGCCGCTGTATCACGTGGATGCGCGATTGATTGACGAGTTGCAGCCGGACCTTCTGATTACGCAGTCGCACTGCGAAGTGTGTGCGGTGACCCCCGGCGATGTGGAGCGGAGCGGGGCTTGCAGTCTCAGCACAAGACAACTGGCGGTGTCGGCCTCGTCCCTGGAGGATATTTTCGCGAGCATTCTGCGGATCGCGGAGGCGATGGGACTCGAGGAGAAGGGCAGGCTGGTTGTCGAGCGCGAACGCGAACGGCTGGAGAGAGTGCGCGAGCGGGCTGCGCGTTTTCCGCGCAAGAGCGTGGTGATGCTGGAGTGGACAGACCCGCTATTCGCCATGGGGAATTGGGGTCCGGAGCTGGTGGAGATAGCCAACGGCGAGCTTTTGCTCGGCAAGAAGGGTGAGTATTCGGCCGCGATTCCTGCGGATATGCTGCGCGAAGCCGATCCCGAGTACCTGATTGTGGCGCCTTGCGGATACGATCTGGAGCGGAGCTCGAGAGAGCTACCGGTGCTGGAACGGTACCCGTGGTGGCCTGGGTTACAGGCGGTGCGCAAGGGCAATGTGTTTTTTGCCGACGGGAATCTCTACTTCAACCGATCGGGCATGACGATTGCTGCGACGGCCGAGATGATCGCTGAGATTCTGCATGGCGCGACGCGGGAAGCGACGGCAGAGGGAACCGCGTGGCGGCGACTTGGAACGGTTGAGGAGAAAAGCGGGCGGCGCGCGACGGTGGTGCCGGCTTGACGCGCGTGATTCTCTCCTGGAGCAGCGGGAAGGACAGTGCGTGGGCGCTGCACCTGCTTCGGCAGCAGCCCGACATCCAGGTCGAGGCGCTGGTGACCAGCTTCAACACCGAAGCGGATCGCGTGGCGATGCATGGAGTGCGGCGCGAGCTGGTGGAGGCGCAGGCCGCGCTGCTTGGGCTTCCACTATGGCCGGTGGAGCTGCCGTGGCCGTGTTCGAATGAGCACTACGAGCTGCGGATGGGCGAGTTGTTGCGGCGCGCGCGGCTGGAAGGAATCGAAGCGGTCGCGTTTGGAGACTTGTTTCTGCAGGACATTCGCGCATATCGCGAACGGCAGCTGGAGGGGACCGGGCTTGCGCCGCTGTTTCCGGTGTGGGACATTCCTACCGGGGAGCTGGCGAGGGAGATGATCGCGGCCGGCGTGAAGGCAAAACTTGTGTGCGTGGACACGGCGAAGATGGCGAAGTCGTTTGCGGGGCGAGAATACGACCAGGATTTACTGCGGGAACTGGGGCCGGAGTTCGATCCGTGCGGCGAGAACGGAGAGTTTCATACGTTTGTGTATGAGGCGCCAGTGTTCGCGCGCCCGCTCAAGGTCAGTGGGGGCGTTGTGATCGAGCGGGATGGGTTTGCATTTGCCGATGTGCTTCCCGCGTAAGCGTCCGGTCGAGTATGGTGCGGGCTGGCGATTTTTGCTGACCTCGAGCGAAATGACCCAAGCATGCCTCAGGGGATAAATGGATGGGTTGAAACCCATCCCTGCCCGCCCGCTTTGATCCCGCTTGGTCTTGCCCGGGATAAATCCCGGGCCTCACCGCCCGAACAATTTTTATCGTTTCTCAAGCGTGACATGGGTCGCATGTTCAGAGACTTTGCGATCGGCTACGGAAAAACCCAGTGCGGGTAGATCCAGGCCTGCAAACAGCGCTTCTCCGCGGCCAAGCAGGACGGGCGAAATTGCGAGATGCAGGGAATCGACCAAGCCGGCCTGGAGATATTGCCGCACCGTGGAGACGCCGCCACCAATCTTGACGTCTTTGTCGCCGGCCGCTTGTTTGGCGTGATGCAGCGCTTCTTCGATGCCTGCGGTGACGAAGTAGAAGGTGGTTCCCCCCTGCATGACGAGGGGCTCGCGCGCGTGGTGGGTGAGTACGAACGTTGGTGCGTGGTAGGGAGGATTGTCGCCCCACCATCCCTTCCACGAGTCGTCGGGCCAGGGGCCGCGGACCGGGCCGAACATGTTGCGGCCGAGGATGAAGGCGCCAAAGTTATCCATCGCCCGGTGCGCGAACTCATCGTCCAAATCGACGGAGCCATTTCCGTTGCCGTGCATCGCGCCGAAGGTTTTTGTGTGAAAGAACCACTGAAAGATTTCGGGACCGCGGAGACCAAGCGGATTGTCCAGGCTTTGTTCGGTCCCGGCACTGAAGCCATCCAATGAAACACCAAATCCTGCGACTCGAACCTTAGACACGTGTGTTTCGCTCCTCCAAGAGGCCATGCTATCTCATCGTTTGCAAAGCATGCACGAGGGGTAGGCACCTCGTACCGGCTAGTGAAACAGGGTCAGGTCGATGGCTCCGGCCATGGCCGCGTAGCCGGTGCCTTTGGGATGGAGATGGTCGCCGCTGTCGTAGTCCGGCAGAAAGCGCAGAGGGTCGGCGGGGTTGCTGGTGGCCTTGTCAAAATCGACCACGCCATCGAAGACGCCGCTGGTGCGGATCCAGCGGTTGAGAGCCTCGCGAATCTTCTCGCCATTCTCCATGTAGTAGCCGGCACCCTGGTACGGGGTGAGGGTAGCGCCGAAGACCTTGATGCCGTGCTCATGGGAGCGCGCAACAAGCTGCGACAGTCCCTGCTCCAGATCTTCAGCGGTGAGTTTGTAGTCGGGGCGATTGGGATTGTGCAGCGTGCCAATGTCGTTGATGCCCTCGAGCACAATGACGTATTTGACTCCGGGCTGCGCCAGGACGTCGCGGTCGTAGCGGGCGAGCGCGTTGACGCCGACGCATTTGATGAGAATGCAGTTGCCGCCGATGCCTTCGTTCAAGACCGAGAGGTTGGCGGTGGCAGGATTGTTGTGCAGACGCTGGGCAAAGGCGTCGGGCCAGCGCTCATTCTTGTTTTCCGCGGCATAGGCGCCGTCGGTAATGGAATCACCGAAGGCCACGACGGCGCCGGCGTGCTCGGTCACGGGCGTCACGTCTACGCCGCTGAGGAAGAACCAGGACGGCGTGATGACGGGCGCGGTGAGGGCCGGGGCGCTCACTTCGTTTCCTTGCTGGATGTAGTTGTCCTGGTTGGCGCCGCTATGAACCGAGACATCGCTGATCTGCTGCAGGGGCAAATAGAAGGTGATCGCGAGGTCAGCAAAGGCGGGCGCGGGCATGTCGACTGGGTCACTGATGGCAACGGCTCCCGCGGGCACCACGATCGATGGGCTTCCGGCGAAAGAGAGCGTGTGGGCGGACCCGGGCTGAATGCTGCCGCCGCCGGCGCTGAGCGCGACAGAGGCAGCGCCGATGCGGAGCGGCTCGGTGCCGAACTCATTGGTAAAGCGGACGCGGAGCGATCTGCCGGCGATGCTGGTGTGCACGATTTCTCGGAGGGTGGAGTCAACCAGGGTGGGGATGGTGTGCCATGGGTCGCCGCCGAAGGGAGACGTGGCCCAGGTTGTGACCCAGGGAGCCGATGTGGTTTCGGCGGGCGCCGCGGCCTGGGCCGGCATGTTGGCGATAAGGCAGAAGACGGCGAGGACGGCGAATGAGGCGGAACGAGAAGCAGAGAAACGAATCCTGGAAGTCATCCGAAAAGGGCTCCTGTGAATGCGCCTGAATTGTAGCAAGGGGGGGGAGCCAGCCTGCCCGGGAGCTTTCTTCCTGTTGACCTTCGATTGGAGCGCATGACAAGATTCCTACAGAATGTCGATAGGAGAAAGCTATTGAGCTCGAATCAAACCAATTTGCTGCAAGGCACGTTGGATTTGCTGATATTGAAAGCGCTGCGCGTGGGAGAACTGCACGGGCTGGGCGTGTCGCGCCGTATCGAGCAGATGACGCGCGGGACGTTCCAGGTGAAGCCCGGCTCGCTGTTTCCGGCGCTCCACCGCATGGAAGAGAATGGCTGGCTGATGTCGTTCTGGGGCGAAAGTGAGAATCGGCGACGGGCAAAATTTTACCGGCTGACGAGGGCAGGGGAACGGCGGCTGGGAGAAGAGGTTGCCGAGTGGCAGAAGATTGCGCTGGCGATGACGCACGCGCTGAAAAGCACCTAATCAAGAAGCAATGGGGAGGACGCATTGACGCTCTGGTCCAGGCTGAAGAATCTTTTGCGCAACCTGTCGAATGGCCGTGCGGTCGAGAATGATCTCGACGACGAGGTGCGTGCGTTTGTGGAACTGGCGGCGGATGAAAAGGTGGCGGCCGGCGCAAGTGCGGGGCAGGCGCGGCGCGAGGCTTTGGTTGAAATTGGCGGAGCGGAGAGCCTGAAGCAGTCGGTTCGCGAGCAGCGGGTTGGCAGCGGGATCGAATCAGTGTTGCAGGATTTGCGATATGGCGTCCGGCAGTTGGTCCACGCGCCGGTGTTCAGCGTCGCCGTGATCGTGACGCTCGCGCTCAGTGTCGGGATTACCGTGGCGGTCTTCAGCGTGCTGTACGCGATGTTGATACGGCCTCTTCCGTATCGAGACAGCGATGAAATCGTGGCGCTCGACACGCGATCGGCGAGCGGCGGATCACAGGGTGCATCCTGGCCGGAATACGAAGACTGGCGGCGGATGACGCACAGCTTCAAGGCCATGGCGGGGTATCAACCGTCCGGGACTGTCGGAATGGAGGGCGGTTCGGGGCCGGTGGCTTTGCGGGAAGTGGAGGGGACCGGCAACTTCTTCGAGGTGTTTGGTGTCAATCCGATCCTGGGGCGGACCTTTGGGGAGGGCGAAGACCAGGACGGCAAGAACGATGTGGTGGTGCTGAGCTACGAAGTGTGGAAGCAGAACTTTGGCGGGCAGTCTTCCGTTCTTGGCAGGCGCGTGAACATGGACGGAAGCGGCTATACGGTGATTGGAGTGATGCCCGCGGGCTTTCGCTTTCCAATCAACATGGCGAACGCCGTGTATGTGCCGATGCATCTTACCGCGAATCAAAGGGACAACAGGGGAAATCACTGGCTGGCCACCGTTGCGCGGCTGAACCCGGACGTGACGGCAAAGCAGGCGGAGGCGGACCTCGATCGAGTGTTCGCGGTGCTCGGAAAGGACGACGCGTTCAATGCCGGCCGCACTGTGAGAGCCAAGGATCTGACGAGCTATGTAGTGGGCGGCTCGAGAGGAGCACTGCGGCTGTTGTTGTATGCCGTGCTGGCGGTGCTGGCGATTGGCTGCGTCAACGTGGCGGGGTTGCTGATGGCTCGCGGCGTGAAGCGTGGAAGGGAAGTCGCGTTGCGCTTGGCAATCGGGGCGCGTCGGGGCCGGATCGCGCGGCAATTGCTGACGGAAGCGATGGTGTTTGCCGGGTGTGGTGCTGTTGGCGGGGTCGTTCTCGCATATGGTTTGCTGCGTGCGATGCGTCTGATGTTGATTGCGTCACTGGCCCGCGGAGCTGAGGTTAGGGTAAATCTCCCGGTGCTTGCCGCGGCGTTGACAACTGCTGTGCTGGTTACCGTACTGGCAGCGGTGATGCCGGCATTGCGCCTGTCAGGCACCCCGGCCACGATGGTACTCAAGTCGGGCGGAAGCGCGGGAACGAGCCGCGGCCAGCATCGCATGCGTTCAGGATTTGTGGTGACCCAGGTGGCGCTTGCGTTGGCGTTGCTTCTGGTTTCAGGACTGCTGCTCGCAATGCTGAAGAGCCTGCGCGATACGCAGCTGGGATTTTCGTCGGATCATCTACTGACGGCGGAGATCAACTTGCCTCGGGGGCGGTATCAGGGCCGCGATGTCGTCGCCGACTTCTACGATCCGATGCTGGAAAGAGTTAACGCCCTTCCCGGCGTACGCGCGGCGGGGATGATCCAGATGCTGCCCGTTCAGGGCTGGGGATGGAACTCCGAGCATATTCACATAGTTGGAACTCCTCCGCTGAAAAACCCGCGGACAGACCCTGCCGAGGTACGATTTGTCTCCCAGGGATACTATGAGACGATCCGGGACGAATTGCTGGAAGGCCGATTACAGGATCCTCGCCTCGACAAACCGACTACGCGGTTTGTGGGCGTAGTCAATGAGGCATTCGTCAAGAAGTTCATTCCGTCTGGCCGAGATCCGATCGGGATGGAGATAGGTGACAACAGCCAGACGCAGACCCTGGCCAGCGAATCAGATCCGCGCATTTTGATTGTGGGCGTGGTCAAGAACATTCGCCAAACCATCTACCAGCCGCCGTTTCCGGAGATGGATTTCCTGGTATCGCAGCTGCCCGCGGAACAGAGTCTCAGTACCATCGGCAGCATGCACCTGTTGATTCGGACCGCGGTCGATCCCAAGAGCATTGAGCCGAGCTTGCGCAGCGCACTTGCCGCAGTGGACGCGACCGTGCCATTGCGCGAACCGGAGACGATGGAGGAAGTGATTGCCGATGTGCTGACCTTTGAGCGGCTTGAGAACTGGCTTTTCGGCGCGTTCGCGGCGCTGGCGATTGTATTGGCACTCGTCGGGCTCTATGGACTGATCAGCCATGAAGTAGAGTTGTCGTCCCGGGACATAGGAATTCGCCTTGCTGTGGGGGCTTCGCGGATTCGGATTCTGCTCGGTGTGTATCGCCGGGTGAGTATCATGCTGGTCTCCGGGGTAGTCATCGGTCTGGGCGTTGCCTGGTCGGCGCAGCGGTTCATCAACGCGGTGGTCGCATTCAAGTTATCGAGTGACGCACCATTCGTGATGGGGCTGGCCGCCGCGATGATGGGGATTGGGCTGCTTGCTTCCACTTTACCCGCGCGTCGTGCATCTTCAATCGATCCCATGACGATTCTGCGCGACCAATGACGATTTCGTTCCATGCCGCGACAAGTTGAAACACGGGACGCAGCAGCCTAGAAGCTCTTGCTGACGCCGGTGTCGGTGTCGGGCAGCGGCGATTCCATCAGCCTGGGGTTGCTGAAGTGCACGAAGCTGGTGACTTTGCCGGAGGCGTCGCGCACGAATCGTATTTCCTCGGCTTCACTACCGTCTTTGCGCACGCGCCGGAAGACGTCGCCACCCTTGGGCTTGAGGAACATCATGTCACCTGCGGGGTCGCCCGTGGGGAGGGTAAGGCCGACGAGGCCGCCGGCCCATGGCAGTAATATCGATTCCGAGTCCCAGGGCTGATCGGAGTAGCGGCCCGCATAGTCTTCGAGCTTGACGCCGGCGGCGGGCGCGGGATCTTTGAACTTGTAGCCCTTGCGCTTGTCGAGGATGGCGAAGATGGAGTGGGCCCAGCCGCCTGGCCTCTCCGAGCTGTTGTCCATGACGATGACGGCGGTCTGGTCGTCGTTGCGCATGGAGAGCATTGTCTGGTAACCGGGGCAATCGCCGCCGTGACCCACGTAGGTTTGATCGTCCTGGTGCTGGATTCCGAAGCCCAGGCCATAGGTGGTCTTCCAATCGGGATCCATGAATTGAACGCGCTGCATTTCGCGCAACGTGGAGGCCTTGAGAATGCCATTTCCTTCATTGGTGCGCAGCAAGCGAAACTGCCAGGAAGCGAATCTGCCGAGATCCTCGACCGTGGACGTGTACCCGGCGGCCGGAGTAATACCGCGTGCGTTGAAGGGCTTGAGGAGATCACGGGTACCATCGCGTTTGAGGGCGCCGTAGCCAACAGCCAGGCGCTTGCCGTAGAGATCCATGGGCATGAGGGGGCGCGTGTCGTGCAGGCCGATGGGGTCGAGCACGTGGGCGCGAGCGTATTCGGCGTAATCCTGGCCGGAGACGGCAGCCACGGTTTCGCCTACCAGCGTGAGGCCGAGGTTGCTGTACTGGAAGAAGCGCTCGGCGGGGTAGAGCGCGGACTGGGTGGCGATTTTTGTCTTGATTTCTTCGCGGGTGGGGAAGGGGAAGTCGGGGCCGGACCAGTAAGGGAAGTCGGACTCACGGGGCAGGCCGGAGGAGTGGCTGAGCATGCCGCGCAATGTGATGGGGCCGCTGTCGGGAGCGGGCTGGATGATGGCCCAGGGCAGGTATTGGGTGATGGGCTCGTCGAGGCTGACTTTGCCTTGCTCGTAGAGCTGCATCAGCGAGATGGAGGTGAAGAGCTTGGAGATGGAGCAGATGGAGTAAATGGTCTGAGGCGTGGCGGGCACGGAGTGTTGGGCATCGATGGTGCCGAAGCCCTTGGACCAGACGAGGTCGTCGCCTACCACCACGCCTGCGGAGATGGCGGGAATGTGGCCGTAAGTCTGCACGCCGTCGAGCCAGGCATCGATCACGCGGAAAGCCTCTTCACGGCTCGCGGAGTCTGTAGCGGTCTGTGCGGAGAGAGCTGCCGAGAAGAACGCGAGACTGGCTGCGAGGCAGAAGATCATTCGCTTCATGGGTGCTCCCGAAATGAGGATGGACTCTAGGGTTTCTGCAGTATAAGCGGCGGGGCGCGCGAGTCCGGGGGGTGACGAACCCGATGTGAGGATGTTCACATTCGGACAATCCACCTCGAATCCGCACAGAGGGTGCCTTGGACCGCGCTCAAAGGCGGGATGTAACGCGCATGGAGTCTGTGGCTTCCGCCTTCAGCCAGTTGGCAGGACACTTGCAGGTTTCAGGGTCGTTCAGTGGTGCGCGTGATGGCTTTCGGGAGACGTCGCTTCAGGATCTTCGCCCCGGGACGCCCCCTTCAACGTGATCCCGGAGGAGCAACTTCAAGGTTACGGGGACTAGTCTCGCTGGCGTGGTGCCTTCGCCAATGAGGATAACGAATCGAGCCGCGACGTGGCGCGAGAATTGATCGGCTGCTCCTGGCCGACTTGAGTGCGTGCATGCGAGCTGGTATGACGCACAAAGGGGATGTGCCACTGGTCAACACATCCCCTTACTTTTTTCTCGATTCGCGGCCGCAATGTGCCGGAAGAAATCTCTTCCGCATTGCGGGGGTCTAAGTCAAAATCAGAAAGACACTTCTCGCGGCGTCGCGGCCGTGGATGCCGACCGTCTGCCCGCGTCTTTGAGACGTCTGCTCGCTCTCTATGAAACGTCATGTGCTCATCTTCGGGATCGTCGGCGGGGTTCTGGTGACCCTGCTGCAGTGGACCGAGTACCGGTTCCTGGTGATCGAGCATTCGTTTGAGATTTATGGCGCGCTGGTTGCGGCGATGTTTGCCGGGCTGGGCATCTGGCTCGGCATTCGTTTGAACGCGAGGCGGCAGGACGTTGTGGTGAGGGAGATTGTGGTTGGGCGGGACGATGCGTTTGTCCGGAATGAGCGCAAAAGGGAAGAACTGGGCATCACGCCGCGGGAATTGGAGATTCTGGGGCTGGTGGCGCAGGGGTTGAGCAATCGCGAAATTGCCGGAAAGTTGTTTGTGAGCGAGAACACGGTGAAGACGCATTGCAGCCGGGCGTTTGAAAAGCTGGGCGCAAAGCGGCGGACTCAGGCCGTGCAGCTGGGCAGGGAACTGGGGCTGCTGGCTGAAACGGGTCGCCCAAACGGATGATTTCCGACGACTCAGGCCAAAATCACTCAAAAGAATGACGACAGGAAGGGTGCTGCTCCGGGTATGGTGACCCCAGATCGGGGTTCCGGGCCTGGGGTTTTGGCGTTCCGACGGAGTCTGGGTAGACAGGAGAGGGGCATGAAGAAAGTAGTCGTCACATTTGGGATCATCGGGGGCGTTCTCATCTCCGCGATGATGCTGATCACCATTCCGATCGAGGACAAGATCGGCTTTGACCATGGCTTGATCGTGGGCTATACAACCATGGTGGCGTCGTTTCTGCTGGTGTATTTCGGCATTCGGTCGTACCGGAACAACATTGGCGGCGGGCGCATCACGTTTGGCCGCGCGTTTGGGGTGGGGATCCTGATCACCCTGATCACCTGCGTGTTTTACGTGGTCACCTGGCAGATCATGTACTTCTACCTAATGCCGGACTTCATGACCAAGTACGGGGCCTATGCGGTGGAGAAGCTGCGTGCGTCGGGGGCGAGCGAGGCGGCGATCCAGGCAAAACTGGTAGAGATGCAGAAGACCAAGGCGATTGAGGATAACCCACTATCGAATGCGGCGATGACGTTTCTGGAGCCGTTCCCGGTAGGGCTGGTGATCACGTTGATTTCTGCGGCGATGCTGCGCAAAAAAGCGGCGTTGCCGGCAGCCCAAGGGGCGGTGGCGGCGTCAAGCTGAAGCCGGGAATGCGGTCGGCATTCCGGCACGCTGGCGCGATATTCAGAAATGCAAAAGGGACGCACTGCCGCTGGGCGGTGCGTCCCTTTTTTGTGATTGCGGAGAAGACGTTAAGTGTTCAGATTTGGTGTCCGGTCTTGGTCCCGGGGACGTAATTGTGGTCGCGGAAGCGCTTGGAGGGCTCGTCGGAGAAGATCTGGCCGTCCTTGATGTGGACTACGCGATGGGCATACTCGGCAATATCGGGCTCGTGGGTCACCAGGACGATGGTGTTGCCGCGGGCGTGCAGGCTGTCGAAGAGCGCCATGATCTCCACGCCGGTCTTGGAATCGAGGTTGCCGGTAGGCTCGTCAGCCAGAATGATGGACGGAGTATTGACCAGGGCGCGGGCGATGGCGACGCGCTGGCGTTGCCCGCCGGAGAGCTCATTCGGCTTGTGGTTCATGCGACTCTCCAGACCCACGTCCGCCAAGGCCCTTTTGGCGCGCTCCAGCCGCTCCGCGGTGGAGGTGCCGTTGTAGATGAGGGGCAGCTCCACGTTGTGCAGCGAGGTGGCGCGGGCCAGCAGGTTGAAGGTCTGGAAAACGAATCCGATTTCCTTGTTGCGGATGCGCGCCAGCTGGTCGTCGTCCAGCTCGCTGACGAGCTGATCGTTGAGCCAGTACTTTCCCTTGGAGGGGGTATCGAGGCAGCCGATCAGGTTCATGAGGGTGGACTTGCCTGAACCCGACGGCCCCATGATGGCCACATACTCGTTGCGCCGAATGCGCAGGTTCACGCCCCGGAGGGCCTGCACCTGCTGCTCCATGCCCATGTCGTAAGTGCGCCACAGGTCTTCGACTACAATCACGTCGCCGTTGGGCGGCGCCACAGGTTGCGCTAGCTCTTCGGTAATAGTGCTGTCCAAGGTCGTCGTCCCCATATGTTTCCTCTGGCGTTCCGGGATCTCCTCGGCCGTGGGCAAAGCTGCTGCCCCTGCCCGTACCTTTCTGTACGGATTTCCGAGCTTTCGGTTCCCGATGGTACTTTGACGTTCGGAGTGCGGGTAATGCCTACGAGTTGCTGGGCGGTACTGCCGGCTTTTCGGTATCGCGCTTGACGAGCGAGTTTTCCTTGAGCCCTCGCAGAGTCTTGTAGGGCCCGGTGACGATTTCGTCCCCTTCTTTCAAACCAGACAGCACTTCGATCTCGGTGGCGCCGGTAATGCCCGTGGTGACGGGGACGAAGTGGACGCGTAGTTTCCCGTGGGCGTCCTTGTTGAGTACATAGACGCCCTGCTGCTCCTTATCGTTCGCCCCGGCGGGGGTGGTGGAAGCCGCCTGCACGCCGCCCTTGTTGGGGGTCTCCGGAGCGTGCATGGTGAGCGCTTGAATGGGCAGCGACAGGATGTTGGCCTTGTGGGCGGTGGTGATCTTGGCGGTGGTGGAGAGGCCGGGGCGCAGTTCATCGCTGGGCTGATCGAGCGTCACCACAACCTTGAAGTCCTTGGCTTCCTCGGTGCCGGAGGTCTGCGTGGAGGTAGCCAGACCGCTGGAGCGGAGCAGCGCCTGGTCGCCAACCAGGGTTACGTGACCCTTGAAGACCTTCCCGGGGATCGCGTCGACGGTAACGTCGGCGGGCTGGCCGATCTGTACGTTGACGATGTCCGTCTCGTCGACCTTGACTTCAGCCGTGATGATGCTCATGTCGGCAAGGGTCATGAGCGTGGAGCCCTGGGCATTCTGAATCCCTTCCACCACGGTTTCGCCTTCGCGAATCGGCTCGTCAGTGACGACGCCATCGAATGGAGCGACTGCGATGGTGCGGTTGAGCATATCCTGGTTGGCGCGGAGGGTGGCTTCTGCGGTGTGCATGTGTCCGCGTGCCGATTCGGTTTGCGCCTTGGCCTGATTCAGGGCGGCCTCGCTCTGGGCGATGGTGGCAACGTCCGTGTCGTACGCGGCTTTTTTGGCGTCAAAATCCTGCTTGGCCATGATGCCGGCCTTGAAAAGGCCCTGGGCGCGATCATAGTCGAGCTTTTTCTGCTCGAGGTCTGCCTGGGCGCGCTCCAGGTTGGCCTGGGCGGTCTTTTCGGCGGCCTGGTAGGAGGCGATGTCGGTATTGGCGGCGGCGATGGCGGCCTGCTGTCCGGCGACCGAAGCTTCCTGCTGGATATTCTCGATGGTGGCGACCTGCTGACCCTTTTTCACATGGTTGCCCTCTTTCACGAAGAGGTGGGTGACGCGGCCCATGGCCGTGGCGCCCAGGTTGACAAAGGTCTTAGGCCTGATCTGCCCGGTCCCACTGACCACCGTGGACAGATCCGCCTTCTGAATCTTGGCGGTCATGACCTTGGTGTAGCCGGAAGACTGTTTGACGACCATGAATGTCACAAGGCCCGCGACTACAACAAGGACGGCAATTATGATCAGGATCTTTTTCATTGTTGATGGTGCTCCCAAGAATTCTTCCTTCCAGTTTACGCAAGAACTAGGTTCGTGGTTCCGCAAATCGGTTGAATACTGCCAATCGCCCCCAGAAAAGAAAGAGGAACTGGCCGTGGCCGAGTCACGGAGAAAGCCCCGGGGCGATCCGTTAAAAAAATCACGCCAGACAGTTAACTGAATGCGGAGAATGCCTATCCGTTGGACGGGAGGCCCTTGGCGCGGGACTCAACGAGCGCCCGTCAGTTTAAGCAGAATTTATTGCAGAGGGATGAACAATTGCGCCCCGTGCAGGGTGACGTTTGCCGGGTGAGGGTAGTCAAACAGGCGCCAACTCCGAGGCGAAGTCTTGCCCGGCAGTGCCGGGAACCGTAGAATAGGGCAATCCAGGAGTTTCCAAGGCAATGATGTTGACCCGCCGTCCTTTCGTAGCCGTTGCACTGGTTTGCGGCCTCTCGTTTCTATCTCCCAAGCTGCCGGCCCAACAGTCTGCAACGACCACTCCCCAAACTCAGGGATCTCAGGGACAGGACGCCGATCCCCTGAAGCGCCAGCGCTCTGATCAGGAACAGTTCAAGGCACAGAAAGAGCTCAAGAAGGAACTCCACGGGGCCTACAAGACCTGGCTGGAGCAGGACGTGGCCTACATCATCAGCGATGAAGAACGGAAGTCATTCAAGAGCCTGAGCAACGACGAGGAGCGCGAGGCGTTCATCGAGAACTTCTGGCTGCGGCGCAATCCTAATCCCGATTCGCCCGAGAACGAGTTCCGCGACGAGCACTACCGCCGGATTCAGTACGCCAACGATCACTATGCGGCCGGCAAGCCGGGCTGGAAGACAGATCGCGGCCACATCTACATCGCCTTCGGCAAGCCCGATTCGATTGACTCGCACCCCTCCGGCGGCGCCTACAACCGACCCATCGAAGAGGGCGGCGGTTCGACCTCGACCTTCCCCTTTGAAGTGTGGCACTACCGCTACCTCGAGGGCGTTGGCGACAATATTGATATTGAATTTGTCGACACCTGCCAGTGCGGCGACTACCACTTCACGATTGACCGCAGTGAAAAGGACGCTCTGCTCCACGTTCCCGGCATGGGCCAGACGCAGTGGGAAGAGATGGGGCAATCCAAGAAGGCGGACCGGTTCCGCGGAGGCGTGGAGAGCCTGGGCACTGGCCCGATGTCGTCAAGCCAGGGGGCCAAGGAGTTCGATCGGATCGAGTTGGCCGCCAAGCTGTTTGCTCCTCCGCCGGTCAAATTCAAGGATCTGGAATCGTTTATTACCGAGCACAAGATCATGAACGGGCCGCCGTTCCCCTTCGACGTGCGCACGGATTTTGTGAAGGTGACAGAGAGCACGGTCCTGGTTCCGGTCACCGTGCAGATCCGCAATCGCGACATCACGTTTGAGACCAAGAACGGCGTTTCGACGGGCGTGGTCAACATCCTTATCAAGGTGACCACCTTGACTCACAAGACGGTGCAGACTGATGAAAACACCGTCGAAATTGAGCAACCAGCCGAGTTGCTGGAAAAGAGCCTGGACCGCAAGTCGATCTACTGGAAGGCTCTGCCGCTGCTGCCCGGTCTGTATCGCCTGGACATCGCCATTAAGGACGTGCATAACCCGGATCACGTTGGCATCTATGGCCGTGGCCTGGAAGTGCCCACCTATCACGATGAAAAGCTGGCTACCTCGTCGCTCATTCTGGCCGACCAGATGGGCACGGTGGATTCCCACTCGATTGGCGCCGGCAACTGCGTGATTGGCAACACCAAGATTTGCCCGCGCGTGATGGCGACCCCGGGCATGCCGGTCAATTTCAAGCGCAACCAGCAGCTGAATTTCTGGATGCAGGTTTATAACCTGGGTATTGACGAGGCAAGCAAGAGTAACCTCGCTACGGTTACCTACCAGATCATCGATACCACGACGAACAACGTGATCTTCGAGAAACAGCTTGATTCAAAGGATTTAGGTCCACACAGTGACCAATTGACGGTGGAGAAGTCTCTGCCTATGGCGGGCCTTCAGCCAGGCAAGTACAAGGTGACGATCAAAATAAATGACGAAATCTCAAAACAAGAGATTGCACAATCGGCACCTTTTGTCGTGGAATAGTATGCAACACGCCGCGCGATCGGGGGTATCCGGCATCAGATCGGGAGCCCGCGCGGAGAATTATCCATTTGGACTTGCCAGAGTCGCCGCCAGTTCACCTCTATCAGTGATATTGCGCAGGCTCAATCTCGCGTTGTGGCTCGTACTGATCGGCATGGCTGCCGCTCCGGCCTATGGAGCTGGCCCAGCTTCAGTATCGGGTGTAGTGCGCGACTCCTCAGGTGTGCCGCAGATCGGGACGGTGGTTCAGTTGCTGCGTCCCGACATGACCCTGATAGCCAGCGCCTACACCAACCGCAAGGGGTATTTCTCGTTTTCTACGGTCTTTCCAGGCCGTTACGCAGTCAAAGCCATGGGCGCGCTATATCTCCCCGCGCTGCGTGAGAATGTGCGCGTTCGCGCCAACACGGTCGTAAACCTGACGTTGAACACGCTCTACGAGGTAATGCAGTTGCTTCCCGCCGAGCCGCGTACGGCCGACTCGCAGAAGGACGATTGGGCCTGGACGCTGCGTTCCCCCGCCAACCGCCCCCTGCTTCGCTGGCTTGAGGACGGCCCACTGGTCGTAGTTTCGGAAGGGCCGAACTCGCCTCCCAAGTTGAAGGCCCGGCTCACGGCTGTCGGTCAGGACGGCACCTTTGGGGAAGACGGCCAGCGAATTTCCGTGGAGGTGGAAGACACCCCTTCCGATAGCCGCGAGCTGCTGGCGCGCGTGGACTTTGCGCCGGGGACCGATGCGCGGATGGAGTCGACCCTGGGATTCCGGCAGGATCTGGGCTTTGCCGGTTCGGTGCAGACGATGGCCGCGGTTTCCGTTCATCCCGAGATTGAAGGAGGGGGCGCAGAGGGTCTGGACGAAGCCACCATGCGCACCTGGCAATCGATGAACATGGGGGATGAGTTTGATGTCGAAACCGGCGCCGAGCAGGTGATGGCTCGTTTCGCCGAGCGCTCGCCCAATACCGTCTTCGCCGCGCTGCCTTTCGTCAGCGTGGGATGGCACGACGGCGCCACCGCGGTTCACTATCGCATGGCGACAGCGGTTCCTGGAATTCAGTCCCACGGCACGACCTCGGGCACCTATTTTCCTGCCGTCGCCATGCGGAATGGCAACCTGACGGTGGAACACGGATTGCACCAGGAGATTGAATGGGAGCGGCAGACCGACGTATCGGGTATGTCGCTCGTGGTGTACCGCGACAGCCTGAACAATCCGGTGATGGAGGCAATGACGCGCTCTGCGATGGGTGCGGAGATGGCCGAGAACGGCCTTTATGACAGCGCCAGCGGCCTGCTTCACGTGGCCGCGCCCGGATACTCGACGGCTGGCATCGTGGCCGCGGTGGAGCGCCGCAACGCCCATGGGAACTCGGTACGCGTGAGCTACGCGAACGGAGACGCGCTGGTGATGCCCGCGGCGCAGCACCTTACCATGGTGAGCCAGATGGTGGGCGCGGCTCGTCCTCGGCGGGCGCAGATGTACTCAATCTCGCTCTCCGGCACGCTGGACGGAACCGGAACGCGATGGCGCGCAAGCTACCGATGGCAGCCGGAGAACACGGTAACCCGTGTCGCTCCCTACGCGGAGAATGCGTCCGAACCTTACCTCAATTTGCATCTCCGCCAACCGGTTTGTCTGCATCGTGAAGGCGTCCGGAGCCTCGACGCCATGTTCGACATGCGCAATATGCTCGCCCAGGGCGACCGCCCGTTCATGCTCACCGATGGATCGCTGCTGGTGTTTGCGCAGGATCAGCGCAGCGTGAGCGCGGGCCTGGCATTTACCTTCTAGGCCTCGCCGCCACCCTGCCAAATCTGCACTCTGAATGGGAAATCTCCAAGCGTGGGAGGAGTATTGCCGCGTTTGGCCGCTCTCCATCGCTGTGTTATATTTCTCTAGTGCGCATAGGGCTTTCTGAGTGCGCGCAAGCCCACCTGAAACGCATGGACGCGTAGCTCAACTGGCAGAGCATTCGGCTCTTAACCGACAGGTTGTAGGTTCGATTCCTACCGCGTCCACCAATCCTACCGACGACAAGTGTTGGTGTATCCTTCCGAATCCCGCCCGAGATGATGGCGTGTTCGATACGTTCCAGAGAGACCGTATTGCGAGCAGGCGAATCTATCAATCCATCCAGCGCCAGATCGAGCAGTCCTCATGGGGAGCGGAGGCGTATTCGCCGTCGGGCTGGCGCGCGAGGATGCGATTATCGGCCAGACGGTCCTCGCGCGAGCGCTTGATGGGACCACGAAACACGCGGACCAGATTCGGACGTGATCGGCCAGGTTCAACTCGAGTGCGGCTGCGAAGAAGGGCGTTGCGCTGGTCTTCGAATACGCCTTCCTGTTCGTTGTTGACGTAGAGGACGTCGAGTTCCCCGGGGCGAGCGGCGAATGATCTGGTAACGGCGCGTAGCCAGCGACGCATGACCACAGCGCCGAATGGGTTGAAGAGGAACGCAAGGCAGTGGCCGGACGGAAAGGCGAAGTCCACGGCATCCTGCGCCACGATTCGCATAGGAGCCTTCGCGCGCCCGGCGGTGCGCCACGCGGCCAGGTTGCTACGGGCAATCCGAACCAGCGTAGGGTGAAGTTCGACGCCGATGACCTCGCGGAAAGGGAATTCGCCGGCCAGCAGCACCGCGCGGCCCATGCCCCCGCCGATATCGACGAACGTGGTCTTCTCCAAGGCGGCGGAGTGGCTCCTGTTCCAGCGTTCCATCAATCTTTGAAAGACCGACGGTGCGACCCCATAGTAGGCCGTTGCATGGCGATCGTGGACGTGGCCTGAGACGAGATGGCGCCCAGGGACGAGGCCGCTGGTGCTCACGCCGCCGGCTTCGTCGAAGGGATGAAGCAGAAAGCCGTCCTTCTTCGCCAGTCCCGGCAGGAGGCGGCGCCCGAATTCGGTTGAAGGGCTCACACTGCAGGTTACACGTCAGGGTCTACAATTCCCGAGGTGGAGGTCGCCCATGCGCCACGTAATTCGTGTTGTCTTTCTTCTGGCGGTTTCGATGACCGGTACCGCCTTCGCCGCAAACGATGTGCCGGTACCATCAAGTTGCACGCCGCAGGTAAACGCCCGGCTTGCCGACCTGATTGCGCAGCATTCGTCGCGGGACGTCGACAACATCATGGCCTGCGGGTTGGCTACGCAAAAGACGCGCGTTCAACAGGGAGGTCCCCACGGAAGCCATCACGTGACCACCATCGCGGTTCAGCTTCCCAACGGGCAAACGGTTAACGTGCAGATTGTTACCAACGACGATCTGGACGGTCCGGTGGTCGCGCAGGTGAATGATCCCGTGTTTGCGTACGGGCAGGGTTACATCTCGCATGGGTTGTGGGCAGCAGGCATCCACGACACCCACTGCTCCACGCATCGTGGCGCCGACAACGGCTGGGTTGTGGTGGCGGGGGTGAAGACGCCGAAGAGTTGTCCGAATTAGCTGCTGAGCGAGGCTCTCAAACCGTTGTGAGAAGGGTGCGCCCCAGCGCCCCAGTAGCTGCGTCCTGTGCGTCGAGCGCGGCATTCCGGGCCAGGCCGGGCAGATCGCGCAGTTGGCACGCAAAGTCCCACGCCGCATCGCGAGCGGCGCAAATGTTGAATGAGGCGAGCAGCCGGCCTGTCTTCCCGGTGTCCTCGGCTATGTCGCCGAGCGGATCGGTGGCCAGCATGGCGAGCGCCGCGGGCATCACTCCATCGAGCAACGTGTTCACCGTCAGGTAGTCCGCGTGCTCGGGTCCATCGGGCGCCGGCAGGATGTTCAGGTCGGCATTGGTCTGATTCAGAGCCAACGCAAGGTCACGATTGATATGGGCGTTCATCCCGGTCAGCGCGAACTGAATTCGCTCAATGCAAGGATCGAATCGCGATTCAAAGAGCACGAGCCACGCCGTGGGCGTGCCGGCGCCGGCCAGGTAGTTGCGGATCGCATTGAAATAGAGGCCCGCGAAGATTACATCGAGATGGAGCAGCCACACAGGTGCTTGCCATGCCCCGCCGGGCGGATTCATGTCCACCTGCCGCGTCACCATCAGATAAAGCCGATTGAACCATTTGAGGCCGTCGGAGGAAGGCAGCAGGTCGTCGATGGCCTGCATCTGGGCGATCACCCCTGCAATGCTGGATGGGGCAGCGACGGAGACAAGCGCGGCGAGAGCTTGGTCCTGGGCGGCCGAGGGAAGAGTGGCCATGCGGGTGCCTCCGGGGGATATGGGAGCAGTATATCGAATCGCTGCCAGCAAACCTCGCGTTTCGCCTGCCTGCTCGCAAGGGTAGTTAAAAGTCGTGGTGGTCATCCTGCAGCACCGAGACGGTGTGCGCATGGCCTTCGCCGGCAATCAGGTCGGCGGGCGGGTTGGCCTCTTCGGCGCTCGCTCGGACCTTGGAGACGGCGAGCCAGTTGTCCTTGCGCGCTTCCTGGGCGATCCAGGGGGGCAGCGGCATGCGAAAGTAGGCGCTGAGCGTCTCGGCATAGGGCTCGTAGAGTTTCCGTAGTTCGCGCAGGCGTTTCTCTGAAGAGCCATCGCGGCACATGCTTACGCCACTCTGGCAAAGGAGCCCGTAGAGCTGGTTGTATCGCTCCGTGGGGAGCCGGTCGGGCGCATTGGCCATAGGGATCTGGTTGAACACCTGGGTGAGGTCGACCATCGCGTGACGTGCCATGGCAAAGGTCAGCTGAGCCTGCCGGGCTTCGTGGCCCTGCACACCGGAAATCAGCAGCGCGCAGGCGTCGAGGATGCAGGTCAGCGCGCCAATCCAGCTCTGGTTGGTGTGTTGCGAGCGAAAGTAGCAAAGCAGCGGGAAGGAGATGTGGCTCTCCAGGAGTTCCGCGGACCACCGCTCCCACTCTGTCAGCAGAATGGAGAGAGCCTCCGGGGCTTCGTCGTGTGCATGGCGGCGCATCAACTCGGCGGCGGTAGGCGGTGAGCCCGCCCGGGCGTCGAGCAGGGAGATGCTGACCTCGCGTCGCGAAAAGGCGCCGTA
Organism: uncultured Acidobacteriota bacterium; assembly: GCA_963744185.1. Classification (GTDB taxonomy): domain Bacteria; phylum Acidobacteriota; class Terriglobia; order Terriglobales; family Acidobacteriaceae; genus Telmatobacter. Next base: position 1,183,890 of record CAVUSR010000012.1, read on the forward strand.
AAGCACCGGAAAGTACCCCATGACGATGGCGAGAAAGCCGAAGCCGATGCCCGATTCAATCACCATGAGCCAGCGGGCCGTGCCGGTCAGCGGCCCCGCATCCGTAGGGCCGAGGGTGAAGATCGCGGTCCCGCTCACGTAGAGATCCGACCAGAAGCCGGCGTGCTCGCGGGTGTCCCAGAAGGGATGGATGAGGGAATAGTAGAGCAGCCCGAAGCCCAGCAGGATGAGTGCGGCCCACAAGGCCAGCAGCAAGATCAACGAGAGGGGGCCATAGAAGCTGAACGCCGTTTCACGCTTGCGCGGGTGGTGAAGACGGCTGGCGATAAATCGCCACGGAATCCAGGTTGCGATGTAAAACAGGCGCGTAAGACGTACGCGGCCCGTAGCGCGGCGCGGCAGAATGATGGTCTGGAAGGCGTCGAGCAACACGGTCAAGACGCAGACGATTCCGGCAATCATCGCTACAACGTGCATCCAGCCTCCGGCTCCCAGGCCGCGCGACACCTTTTATCTCGCGCTCGCTGCGATTGCCTTATTCTAGCCGTGAAACACGGGAGGAATGTTCCAGGTGGAGAATCCTCCCGCAGAAGGATCGTGATGGTCGAACTGGGCAAGGCGCTTCTCGGACTCGGACTGCTTCTCGCGGCCGTCGGCGGAGTGATGCTTCTGGCGGCCAGAGCCGGCCTTCCCCTGGGACGTCTCCCGGGAGACTTCGCATGGCGGGGCAAAAACGTGCAGGTCTTCCTCCCGCTGGGCACCTGCATCCTGGTCAGCATTGTGCTGACGCTCCTCTTCTACCTGCTTTCAAAGCTCAGGAAGTGAAGGGGACCACCGGCAACCGCCGCCATTGAGCGTTTCCCGGACGCCCAAAAAACCGCTCTGCCGAGCAATCTCTCCGCCCTTGAGCCGCATCGGAACATCATCAGGTTCGGGTGAGGCACCGCGAGACTGAGGAGGACGAATCATGGCTGCAACCAAGAAATGTGCGAATGCGGCTTGCTCTTGCGCCGCTGGGGAAAAGTCAAAATATTGCAGTGCCCACTGCGAAGGAGTGGCGCAGAAGGTTGAAATCATGTGCACTTGCGGGCATCCCTCCTGCGGCATGGGATCCACGTCGGGAGCTTAGACCCGGCGAGTAGAAGCTCCGCAGCAGGCCGCGAGGGACTCTCGCCAGCAGTGCACGTGTGCCGCCTGAGTGCATCGCGCCGCTTTGGCTTTCACATGTCAGTTTGCAGTTCCTATTTGCAGTTCCTAGTTGACGAACTCACCCCCCGAGGAGAAAGCTGTCTCTGGCAGCTTGTTCCCCGCCCGGATCGGAATGGTCCCGGCCAACTGCGGAGTGGGTAAGGATGGAACCGCATCTGATCTTGGGTATCGGCGAACTGTTGTGGGATCTTCTACCAGTAGCACAGGGGCCAAACGGAGCCTCAACGGACCAGCCAGTGGGTTCATTGGGAGGCGCACCGGCGAACTTTGCGGTCATGGCGGGTCGCCTCGGCAGCCATGCGGTAGTCCTTAGCCGGGTCGGTCGCGACCACCTCGGCCGCAAGGCGGTGGCGACCCTCGATCCGCTGCCCGCCGACACCCGTTATCTGCAGGTGGATACTGCGCACGCCACCGGGATCGTAACCGTCGACTTCAAAGACGGTCAGCCGCATTACGTGATCCACGAGCATGCTGCCTGGGACTACATGGAGTTGAACGATGACTGGGTGCGCCTGGCAGAGCGTGCCGATGCCATCTGCTTCGGATCGCTGGCACAGCGGGCACTTGAATCGCGCCAGACCATTCAGACTCTCGCGGCGCAGACGTCGTCGGTTTGCGTTCGAGTCTTTGATGTCAACCTGCGCACTCCGTTCTACTCGAGCGAAGTGATTCAGGAATCGCTCGAACTCGCCACCGTGATGAAGATGAACGATGCCGAGGTGCCGCTGGTGCTTGGCCTGCTTGGCCTTCCGGCCAACGACCCGGAGGATCCCAAGGCGCTGCGCATGGGAGCCGAGCGGCTCCTCGCCGAGTTTCCCACGTTGCGCATGGTGGCGGTCACGCGGGGAGGCTGCGGGAGCCTGCTGGTGACCCGCGATGACGCGGACGAGCACCCCGGTGTGCCTGCCAAGGTGGCCGACACCATCGGCGCCGGCGATGCCTTTACGGCCGCCATGACGCATTATCTGATGCGTGGCGCCAGTCTCTCTACGATCAACGAGGCGGGAAACCGATGGGGCTCCTGGGTAGCCTCGCAGGTGGGTGCCATGCCTCCGCTGCCCGACGATCTCGAAGCGAGCATGAAGGGCATGATTGAGGGTCACTCCGTCAAGTAGAGTAGGGATTGTGATCATCAACATTGCTCGCCGCGCGCATGACCACAACTGGGAACTCGATCCAATCGCGCGCTCGCTGCTCGACACCGACTTTTACAAGCTGCTCATGCTGCAGTTCATCTGGAAGCATTTTCCCAGGACGCGCGTCTGCTTCGCACTGCAAAACCGCACGACCCACATTCGGCTCGGCGAGATGATTGACGCCGGCGAACTCCGCGAGCAACTCGAGGCGACCCGCAAGCTGCGCCTCCACAAGTCGGAGATGATCTGGCTGGCCGGCAATACCTTCTACGGGCGCAGGGGTATGTTCGAGCCGGCCTTCCTCGAGTGGTTCGCCAACGACTTTCGTCTCTCCGAATTCGACCTTTCTATCGAGGATGGACAGATCGCTTTGCGCTTCGACGGCCTATGGACCGAAGTGACGATGTGGGAGATCTACGCGCTCTCCATCATCGACGAACTGAAGACGCGCGCCGCTCTCAAGAGACTGAGTGAGTTTGAACTGGATGTGCTCTACGCCCGCGCCAAGTCGCGCCTATGGGAAAAGATGCAGCGTCTCCGCGGCGTTCCCGGTCTGAGCCTGAGCGACTTTGGCACCCGGCGGAGGCACAGCTTCCTGTGGCATGAGTACGTGGTGCTCGCCATGCGCGATGTGCTGGGCGAAAGTTTCACCGGCAGCTCCAATACTTATCTTGCCTATAAGCACGATCTCGAAGCAATGGGCACCAACGCGCATGAATTGCCTATGGCCCTGGCCGCGCTGGCCAACACCGACGACGAGTTGCGCAGCGCGCAGTACCGCATGCTCGAACTGTGGCAGCAGACCTATCAGGGAGAGCTGCTTATCCTTCTGCCGGACACCTTTGGTACCACGCAGTTCCTGCAGCATGCGCCCGACTGGGTAGCGGACTGGACCGGTCAGCGCATCGACAGCAAGGACCCCTTCACCGGCGGCGATGAATACATCGCGTGGCTCATGGCCCGCGGTCGCGATCCCCGGCGTAAGCGGTTGATCGCTTCAGACGCGCTCGACGTGGATCGCATCCTCGCCTTGCACGCGTACTTCGGCGGCCGGATCATGGCCGGTGCGCCCGACGATTTTCGCAGCGCCTCGGACTTTCACGATCCGCATCGCTGGCTGCACGAGCCGCGCATTCGACTCGCCTCTGGCTGGGGAACATTCCTCACCAATGATTTTCGCAACTGCGACCCGCAGGGGGATGAAAGCTTCAACCCCGTCAGCCTGGTGTGCAAGCTGAGCGAAGTGGAAGGCCGCCCCGCCGTGAAGCTCTCCGACAATTACGCGAAGGCTATGGGTCCGCCGGAGGAAGTGGAACGCTATCGCCGCATCTTCGGCGTCGAAGGCATCTCCAACCTTCCAATCGAGGCATAACGGGACAAAAGGTAGCCCCGGGAATTGGGGTGTCCCATCCTGAAAACGGTCTCATCGTTTTTCAGGGTGGGAAACTACGGATGCTCACCGGATAAACCCTCCCGGAGCACCTTTGAGAATTGGGCTCGTTTAAACCGCCGCGCTCTTACCGCCCGAAATCAGGCCCAGGAACCCATCCGGCCGCAGCCGCGTTCCCGGAAACACGCGCTCCAGGTTATCCGCGCCCAGCGTCTTGCCCACTACCTCGCCCAGCACCGCACGATAATCCGTTGTCAGCGCCAGGTCGCGGCCCTCATTCAACTGTTCGTTGGCGAGTCCTGGCCAACGCCCGTAGACCTTGCCGCCCTTCACATCCGGCCCCAGCACGAACATTGCGTTGGCGTGACCGTGGTCGGTGCCGCCGGTGCCGTTCTCGTGTGCGGTGCGGCCGAATTCCGACATGGTCACCAACGTGATGTTGGCCGCCTCGTCGCCCATGTCCTGCCAGAATGCCGCAATGGCCGACGAGAACTCGCGCAGCCGATTGGACAGCTGCCCATCCACGCCGCCCTGGTTCTGATGCGTGTCCCACCCGCTCACATCAGTGAAGGCCGCTTCAACGCCCAGGTTCGCTTTCAGCAACTGCGCAATCTGCTTCATGTTGTTGCTGAAGTCGCCGTTCGGATAATCGGCCGCCGGCTTGTATTGCGCGGGGTTTGCCGCGCGCAGCATCTTCACCGCGTCAAAGGTTTCGGCGCCCGTGGCGTGGAAGATCTGGTCGCCGCTCCCGCCGTACATCGCTTCAAACGCGTTTGCCGCCGGCGACGGGGCGGGACCGCGCGCGCCCACGGTAAAGTTGTTTACGTTGTTGATGGCGATCGCGGGTATCTTGCCGGCCAGTGTTCGCGGCACTTCGGCCCCCAGCGCCAGCGCGCGAAACGCGGTGTGCTCCTGGCGATGGCGCAGGTCTTCATCCTGCAGCGCACGGTTCAGCCAGCCATCGTCAGTGCTCTTCACGCCCGGCGTGCCGCTTTCCATAAAGTCCTGCGCGTCAAAATGCGAGCGCGTCATATCCGGAGAGCCGGCGGCGTGCACAATCGCCAAATGCCCCTGGTCGTACAGCGGCTTGAACGCGGCCATCGAAGGATGCAGTCCAAAGAACCCATTCAGATCAATTACCCTGTTTTGCGGGATCGCAATGCTCGGCCGCATGGAGTAGTAATTCTTCTCGCGGTAGGGCACCACGATGTTCAGCCCGTCCGCCGCGCCGCGCTGGAAGATCACCACCAGTCGGCGATTCGGCGAAGTCGCAGTCTGCGCCAACACAGTGCGAACCAAAAACTGGGGAATAGCCGTGGTGCCAGCTAGCGCCAACGCGCCCTTATGTAGAAAAAAACGGCGATTGATCTGCATAGTCTACCTCGATCTCAACGACGCTGAAATTCCGGACTGCCCAGCAATAATCCGGCGAGCAATTGGTCCTGCTTCTCGAGCGGCACCGCGGCCGGAGCGCGACGCGCCTGATCCGGATTCATCGCAACCGGAAGGGGCGACCCCCAGCCTGGCTTTGCTGCTCGAACTGCTGCAGAACCGCGGTCCGTGTCGACGTGCTCACCTCTCCGCCCACCAGCAGTGCTTCAAGTCTTGCTTCTTCCGCTTCGGGTGATGGGGTTTGCTGAGAGGAACCCACCGCTGCCTGCTGCGGTTTTGCCGGAGGCGCATCGGAATCGAGATCCGCCAGCAGATTCAGCGCCGCCTGCTTCGGGCCCGCAACGGGTGCCGGAGACCCATCAGGAGTCCAAATCGTCGTCACACCATTCAGCCGGTTGGCCGCCAGCGACAAGGCAAAGTTCATCCGATTCACCAGCGCCCCGGTCGACACCCAGTCCGCCGCGTCCCACTTGTAACCCGTCGGCGGAACGCATCCGTACAGCGGCATCCCCATATCGCGCAGCGCGCCACCAGCGGCTGCACGTTGGTCAGGCTCGCGTTGCTGGCCCGCGCGGCGCTCACCACGTATTCCAGCGGCGTCTTCACCTTGGCGCGATACACATCGGGCGACCAGAACTCCGGCGAGCGGAACATCGTCTTCAGCACCACGGCCATATCGCCGTCTGAAGAAAGGAACGCCTTGGCCATGCGATCCACCAGCGCCTTCGGCGGGTCGTCGCTCACGAAGCGGACAGCCAGCTTGCGCGAGATAAACTGCGCTGTCGCCGGCCGTGTCGCGAGCATGTGCAGCAGGTCGCGCCCTTCCTTCTCGCCGTGTTCCTTGAACTTTTTGCCGAGCACTTTCTTGCTGCCGGGCTCGTGGCGCTTCTCGTCGAACAGGAATCCGCCGCCCCGCTGCGGCCGTTCCACAGTCCAGCCAGTCAGAATGCGCGCCGCCTGGATCACGTCCGCCTGCGTGTAGCCGCCGTTCACGCCCAGCGTGTGCAGTTCCATCAGCTCTCGTGCGTAGTTCTCGTTCAACCCCTCCGGCGCCTTCTTGTTCTTGTTGGGATTCCGCGCCGCCGCGATCTTTGCCCGATCCGCAGCCAGCGAATCCGGCCCCGTGCTCTGCGCGTTATCCAGGTAAATCAGCATCGCGGGACTGTGCGCGGTAGCCTCAAGAAGGTCTTCAAACTTGCCCAGCGCCCGCGGCCGAATCACGTCGCGCTCGTAGCTCACCAGGTAATACGGCGTCGACTCGTTCTTGCGCAGGAACACATTGAAGTGGTTGAGCCAAAAATCGGTCATCACCTCCTGCAGCTGCGCGTTGGAATAGATGTCGCGCATCAGCCGCTGCGCCATCAACTCCTCCACCACCACGCGCTCCGGGTTCTCCAGCGCGCCTACAGTCTCCCTCAGATCGGGAGAAAGATCGCCCAGGAACGCCGCGCGCTGCGGGCCTTTCAGCGACTTGAAGAACGCATCGAACTCGGGCTGGGACATCTTCGTCAGGCGCAGCACACGCTGCTGCGGCGGAAGCGCCAGCACGGTCGATATCAGTTTCAGATCGACCGGCGGAGCGGAACTTGCCGCATCATTGGCCATCTGCCCTGTTTGCGATGCCGAGCCCACCATCGATGCAGCCATCGACCCAGACTGGCCGTCACCTACCGCCAGTTGCGAGCCCTCCATCGTCGCCGTCTTCGCGTCCATCGCATTTTGCGGCGCCCCGGTCGACGCCAGCTTCTTCTGTTCCTGTTCCTGCCGTTTGGCGGATACTCGTGTCACCTGATTTTCATAAACTGCATAGAGCGCGCCCTTGTCCGGCATCGGCGCCTTGCCGTCAATTACCTGCCGGATCACCGCGTTGCTCGGCAACCGGAACAGCAGATCTTCCGCCGACCACTGCATCGCTGGATACTGCGCCAGCCGCACCTCGAGGGCCGCGTTGTTAATCGCAGCCGGATGCAATTGCTCGTCAAGCCAGCGATCCAGGCCGATCGCCTTCACCGCTTCCACGTCGCCTGGCCGCGGCCCAAAGGTGAATCGATTCAACGCATGCAGAATCCGCTCGTCTCCCTGTATTGCGCCATTGGAGATCCCGGCAGATGGCCGCCGCTCGGAACCTTTGCCGTCTACGGGAGGCTGCCCAAATCCGGGTTGAGCGAATCCGGGTGTGGACGAAGCGACAAGGTTGAAACAGAGCGCTGCGGCCCAGGGGCCCTGCAAAATCTTCATGGATGCTCTCCGCTGAATTGGTCGGGAAGGCGGTCGCGGCACAAGCTGCCACTCGTACGGACGGGTTTTTCCGCCGGAAGTTGCGGCAGAAAAACCGATATCGCCCGCACGAAAGTCTCCTGCCCTCTACCGTCGAGGGCGGTTCAAACGATAACCGGACTCGTTTGGCCTCGCTCCGAATTCGCCCGGAGGCATCTCGCAAACCAGGCGGGACTCACGCTCACACCGAGCGCCAGTCCCGCTCACCCCTCACGCCAGTTCAGCCGGAATCGCCATGCTCAACAGGTGCTTGCCGCGGAAGACGCGCGACTTGATGGTGGAGACCCGCGTATTCAGATGCGATGCCACGTGCTCATAGGGCACCTCTTCGAACACGCACATCCTGAGCAGATTCTGATTGCTCTCGCTCATCCCCCTGATCGCTCCATAGAGAATCTCCACGCGCTCCCAGCGTTCATATCGTTCCTCCGGACCCATCGCTGGATCGGGCAGATAAAGCTCGTCATGGCTTCCCTCCCGGTACGGGTCGCACTCCAGCGAAACAAAAGTTCGTCCCCGATTGGTTCGTGCATAGTCGCGTGCCGTGTTCTGGACAATCGACGTAAGCCACGTTCTCATTTTGGAATCGCCACGAAACTTTGAAAGATTCGAAAAAGCCTTCATCAGCGCCTGCTGCACAATGTCTTCCGCCTCTTCGCGGCGGTTGGTAATGCGAGCCGCCATCCAAACCAGCTTGGCACGATATCGCTCCGCGACCTCCACCAATTCCGCGGCCTTGTTTCGCGCTTCGGCCGGATCGCACGAAGAGTCTTCAACCACATTCACGTTTATCGAAAAAGGAAAATCCCCAGGTCGTTCCGAAAATTCCGCACATTCCATCTCCATGGTGGAGACCCCCTTGAGTGCTCGTTGGAATCGTTCGACGCCTGCAACTCAGCTGGAGAATGGACGCATCTGCTGCGAAGGGCAACCACCCCGCCACGTCTGCTTTCCGGGAAACGTCGCTGCCGATCCGCTCTCTGCGGAGAGGCAGGCCGGTTCGGTTTACGATTCAGGGAAGACGTTTCAACAGGGCCAGTACCCAATCGCGGCTGGTACTCATTCGGCGACAGCTAAACCACAGCTGCTCGATCCAGCCTGGTCGCGCATTATGCGCGCGGGTTCATTGGAGGAGATCGAAGGGGAAGGAGGGAACGGAATAGCCCGATGGCGTCGCGATCATCGCGTTCGGGAAGAAGAATCGCGATGCCTCGCCCGGGCTGGCAGGCTGGTCTCGCGGCAAGCGCCTGCAGAACCATTAAAGGGTCCGGCCAAGCCTGCTGCCTGGAAGGCAATACCTGAAAAACATCCTGGTGCTTGTCCCACAGCTTGGTAATCGACGCGCGGGAAATCGTGCCCGATCGATCGCTGTAGCGAGCCAGCCGATAGCCAAAACCCGAGAGCGCGACCGCCAGTGCCAGCGCGATCAGGCCGAAGGCTCCAGGCGTGATCGTTTTTGCCGTGGAGCAGGCCGCTTGATGTGGCCGAACGCTGCCCGTCCATCCCTCTGCGGCTATTTTTCGGGAAGAACTCGCGATTGGATCGGTGGCGGACACGGTGTCGTACTCGTCCCATCTGCCTTGCGGCGACAGCTTTTAGCCCATTAGACGCCCCGGTCTTGCAAAAAGTCTCTAAAGTCTCTCCACGCGAATCCTCCAGGCGCAAAGTCTCCGGGCGGGCCTCAGTTGCCGCTACTTTTGCGCGCTGTGCATCTCCGCGCCAGCCGGTTCAGGCCTTCGCGTGAACTGGAACCCCTGGATGCGTCCCGCGTTCAGAATGAACCCCGAGACGCGCCGATTCGCATCCCGCGCAAATCGAATCGTGCCGATCTGCCCCACGAAAACATCCTGGGTCGTCGGCCGCAGCGAATCAGGCTTGCTCTTGAGCCGCGTCAGGGTCAGCTTTCCATCCTGAACCGACATCCGGTACACCGGCTCGATCTCCTCGCTGACAAAGGCTCCGGCGAACTCGGCCAACTGCGCCGCGGTGGGATCAACGGCCACGACGGATTCGTAAACCTCCGCTTTGTCCCCATCCCACGACTGCTCGACACGTGCCGGCTTGCCCCCCGCGGCCGGTACAAAATGAATGTCCAGATGCTCGCCCCAGGGCACACCAGTTATGTGAAAGTGGTCCTCTGCAAAGGCCTCCAAAGGGTGGTATTCATCGCCGCCAAAGTCCACCTGCAGCTTGCCATCTTTCAGCAGGATCTTTTGAAAATCATCGTCCTCGCGCTTCCAGTAGGTTCCCGCCACCGCAGCCGTCTGTTCCGCCGTCATGGCCACCACGGCCGTCTTGGCCGGCTCCTTCGCCGGAGCTTTTTCGGGCTCCTTGAAATCCTTCGCCAGCACAATATCCTCCACCTTGTGCAGCAGGTCGCCAGGATTGGTGTCCGCAAAATTGCATAAAACCGAAGCCCCAAAATGCTGATCGGGGAACCTCTCAATACCGGAGCGGTAGCCGGCGTCAGCGCCGCCGTGACCCACCACCCGCAGCCCGCGATACTTGCCCAGCGCCAATCCCGACGCGTAATCCTGATCCTTGCCGCTGTTCAGCTTTCCCGGCAGCAGCATCTGCTCAATCAGTGCCTGGCCGCCCACCCGCGGATGATAGAAGTTCTCATCCCACAACTGCAGATCCTCCACGGTGGTGTGCAGGCTGGTCGCACCCGCGGTGTCAAAGTTCGTCAGGTTCATGCGGAATGGCTTGTCCGGACCGTCCTGCTCGTAGCCCAGCGCGTCGTGCTTGATTACCTCTTCGTGATCGTCGCGAAAATGCGTGTGCTTCATCCCCAGCGGCTCAAAAATGTTCTTCGTCGTAAACTCCCGGAACGACATGCCGCTCACGCGCTTCACCACGATCGCCAGTAGCGTAAACCCCGTGTTGCTGTACATGTACTTCTCGCCGGGCTTGAAGTTCAGCGCCTTCTGGTGCACCAGCACACTCATCACGTCATCGTCGGTAATCAGGTCCTGCGAATAGCGCCAGCCGGCAAGCCCCAGCAGCGACCATTGGTCGCGAAGCCCGCTGGTATGGTGCATCATATGCCGCAGCGTGATGCGCTCGCCAAAGTCCGGCAACTCGGGAATGTACTTGTGCACGTCGTCGTCCAGCGAGAGCTTCCCCTGTTGCGCCAGCAGCAGAATCGATGCCGCCGTAAACTGCTTCGACATGGACGCCACATGAAAGACCGTCTCCGGCGTGATGGGCACGTCGTCGTTGAGATTTGCCATTCCGTACCCATGTTCGTAAACAATCTGTCCGTCCTTATAGACACCCACCGCGCAACCAGGAGAGTCGGTCCTGTTCCACTTTTCGAAGACCTTGTCTATCCTGGTCGCTGTATCCGGTGAAAGGGTCTGCCCCTGAGCCGCGAATGAAGCCAGAACAAGGCCGGCAAAAGCAAGACTCGACCGCACGGTTTGCATCCCAGGACCTCCGGAAAAAGTCACTGCGAATTATACGTGGGGTTAATCGAGAAGCGATCCAGCCACAGGGTTTCCCGTCCACAGCGAGGGGGCCGGTTGCCTGAACCCTGCTCGAAGTTCGCTATCGCTTTGATTTAGGGCGGATCGCTCTTCTGCTCAACCCCAGCGACTTGGCCGAGGGTGAAACGATCACGACAAAGATCGCCGTGAATTGAGTGACCAGGAGGACGGTTCGCGAGGAGTGGTCGCTTACCGTGAAGCTGCCGACCGGCGGAAACAGGAAGAGGGCCAATATCAATGTGGCGGCTGCGGATCCAAACAGGCCCGCCACCCTTCCAAGAAGGACCGATGTCGCAATCACGGCCATCAGGCAGATGATCGGGCCGGCCAGTTTGATTTCGCCGTGCGAATCGCTCAGAAACGCAGACAACAGTGCCGCCGTGCCGGCACAGGCAACGATTCCTGCAATCGAATTCAAGACGCCGCGCACTCGTCCGCCTCTCTCCTTTGAACGATTGTGCTGAAGGGGAAGCCTGAGGTCAGATTGGAGCCTCGGAAATGCCCTGTCTTTGCCACGGCGCAATATCATGCGTGCGCGTACCATTTTGCAAACTCCCCAAATGGCCGCCTGGTCACGCTTCTTTCGCTCAGGCCTATCAACAGCTTCCCGGTTCGCGGCATCTAAGTACCCGGCTTTCCATCTTGAGAAGGGGAAAAACATGCCGCAACAGAAAGAATCGAAAGACTTGCAGCGCAAAGATCCGCAAAAGGAACAGTCCGTCAAGGAACTCGTCAACGCTCTCAATGAAGACCTTGCCCGCGAATATCAGGCCATCATCGCTTACACGGTTTACAGTAACGTGCTCTCCGGAGCCCAGTGGATGTCGATCGCCGCGGAACTGAAGAAGCACGCCGGCGAGGAACTGGCTCACGCCATGATCATCGCCGACCAGATTGACTACCTGGGCGGCATGCCCACCGCCACGCCGAAGCCGGTCAAGTTAAGCGAAAAAGCCGAAGACATGCTCCGCTTCGATCTCGACAACGAGACGGAAACCATCCGCAACTACCGCCAGCGGGTTAAACAAGCCGAATCGGTTGGCCACTACGCCCTGGCTGACCAGCTTCGCAAGATCATCTCCCAGGAGCAGGAGCACCAGCACGACCTTGCCACCGCCCTGGGCATCGACGTCCCCGACGTTTTCAGCGAAGGAGCCTGAAAAACCGGCACGCCCACCTTTCCCAATTTCCTCAAAAACCTGGGTATCCCCGGGTCCCTGATTTTGGGACCCGGGAAAACACCCCCATTGCTCCCGCCACATCTCCCGGAATTTTCTTGATGGGCTTCGGATACTTCCCGGTTGGAAATACAAACCTCGAAATACTATTTGCTAAATAGCTATCCGCCATTTATATTCCTTTCCATCATGGCGAAAGATCCTGAACGGCGTGACCTGTTTTCCGGCGCGCTTGACCTGATGATTCTGCACACGCTGCGGCTCAAGCCAATGCACGGGTATGCGCTGGCCAAGCACATCAAACAGGCTTCCGATCACCTGCTGCAGATCGAGGAGGGCTCGCTGTACCCGGCGCTCCAACGGCTGCTGAAGGATGGGCTGCTGGAGTCTGAAGAGGGCATTTCGGCCAAGGGGCGCCCCACGCGCATTTATCGCGTCACGCAGGCGGGGATCCGGCAACTGGATCGCGAAGTCACCAGTTTCGAAAAGATGTTCGCGGGCATCACCCGCGTCCTGGCCGTTGCAAAGGCATAGAAAAGGTCTTCGCGGGCATCACCCGCGTCCTGGCCGTCGCCAAGGCATAAGCAAGGAGTACGGCATGTTCTGGTTCTCGCAGCTTTTCTTCCGCAGCCGCCGCTATCACGATCTAAGCGTCTCGATTCAGGAGCATATTGCCGAACGGGCCGATGAGTTGGTGGAAGAGGGCATGGACCGGGCGGCCGCGGAGCAGGCCGCGCGCCGCGAGTTCGGCAACGTGGGCCTGGCGGAGCAGAAGAGCCGCGAGGTATGGCAGTGGCCAACCGCGGAGAGCTTTCTGGCGGACGTTCGTTTCGCCGTACGTCAACTGATCAAGACGCCCGGATTCACGATTACCGCGGTGCTCACGCTGGCTCTCGGGATCGCTGTGAATGCCACCATGTTCAGCCTGGTGAATGCGATTCTGCTGCCGCATCTTCCCGGGCGTGACCCGCAAAACATGGTGGTGGTTTCCTCCGTCAACCCCGACGGGTCCTTCCTGCCGGACACCAATCGCGTGTCGCCGCCGAATTACACGGCGTGGGCGAACGACCGGCGCGTGTTTTCCGCCATGACAGCGGCGGACGAGTACCGCACCGGAAGCATCTCGGGTGCAGGTCAACCGCCGGAGGCGATTCAGTATGCGGCGGTGACCGCCAACTATTTCGACGTGTTCGGCGCCGCGCCGCAACTGGGACGGGGGTTTCTGCCGGGCGACGATCAGCCGGGGCATGACCACGTGGTGATTCTGAGCCACGGGCTTTGGGAGCGCCGCTTTGGTTCGGACCCGTCCATTGCGGGACGGACCGTACGCTTCAACCGCGAAGACTACACGGTGGCGGGCGTGATGCCGGCGGATTTCCGGCTTCTGGGATTTGCGCCTCAACTTTGGACGCCCTTGACGCTGACCGCCGCCGACCGCGCACCGGACGGCCGCAAAAACCGCTACCTGCATTTATTTGCGCGGCTCGCCGACGGAGTGACGCTGGAGCAGGCTCGTGCGCAGATGAACACGCTGGCGCAACAAGCGCAGCAGGATTTCCCGGAGAACGAGCGGCGCTGGGGCGCATCCATTAGAAGGCTTCCTGATTACCTGGTTCACAACTTCGGCATCGGCACGGCGCTCGCCGTAATTATGACGGTGGTGGGGTTCGTGCTGCTGATTGCCTGCGCGAACGTGGCCGGACTGATGCTGACGCGCGCCGTGGGCCGCCAGAAGGAACTTGCCATTCGCATGTCGCTGGGCGCGGGGCGCATGCGGGTGGTGCGGCAACTGGTCACGGAAGGGCTGGTGATCGCGCTTCTTGGCGGCGGCGTTGGTCTTTTTCTCTCTTACGCTGGGATTCAGGTGGTTCGCGCCGGTTTGAACTTCAATGATGCGATGGCCGCGGTTCCGGTAAGGCTCGACACCAACGTGCTGTGGTTTGTGGCGGCCGTGTCGATCCTTTCGGCACTGCTGTCGAGCGTTGCGCCGGCCTTGAAGGCGTCGCGCGTGGCCATCAACACCGACCTGAAGAACGAGACCCGCGGCGGGAGCGCGGGCCGGGGACATAACCGGATGCGCGTGGTGCTGGTGGGCGCAGAGATTGCCATGGCGCTGTTTTTGCTGATCGGGAGTTGCCTGCTGATTCGCGGCGTCTACCTGATCGATCACCAGGAACTGGGCTTCCCTCACGATCACTTGTTGACGGCGGGGGTAGTGCTGGATACGGCGCGCTATGCCGGCGGCCCGCGACAGAAGCAGTTCGTTGACAGGCTGATTGCGCAGCTCGAACAGATGCCGGGGGTAAGAAGCGCGGCAGTTACGTCGTCGTTGCCGGCGTCGGGTTTGGATACCGTTCCGTTCCACATCAAGGGTCAAGTCGAGTCGCGCAGCAGCCAGCAGCATTCCGTCGAAGACGCGGTGGTTACGGAGAACTATTTCCAGGTGGCCGGTGTACAACTGCGGAGCGGCCGCCTGTTCAACGATCGCGATGATGCCGCCGCGCCGCGGGTGGTGCTGGTAAACCGCGAGTTTGTGCACCAGTTTTTTCAGGATCGCGACCCGGTGGGGCAGCAGATCCAGCTTGATGTGACGGGTGTCTCGCCGGCCTGGAGCACGATTGTAGGCGTGATGCCCAACGTGAAGAGCTATTCCGAAGACCCGATGTACCATCCCGAGGTGTACGAGTTCTACGCCCAGCGGCCGGTGCAATCGTTCTCGCTGATGGTCCGGTCAGTCGTGGAGCCCACCAGCCTCGCGCCTGCATTGCGCGGCGTGGTTGCGCAGCTTGACCCGGAACTACCCCTGCTGCGAGTGATGAGCATGGATGGCGTGCTCGACGTGCAGCGCAATGGCAATCCGCTGTTCGTGCGGCTGCTGGCCACGTTTGCGCTTTTGGCACTGGCGCTTTCGGCGATCGGAATCTACGGGCTGATTACCTATTCGGTAGGACAGCGCACCCATGAGATCGGCATCCGGCTGGCGCTGGGCGCAAAGGCCACGGATATCACACGGATGATTTTGCGCGAGGGCTTCACGGTGGGCGCCGCAGGCTTGACGATTGGCCTGGTGATGGCATTGCCGCTGCCGAAGATTTTCGACTCGATCTTCCAGGGGCTCTTGCTGTTCGGCGCGCCGCTTATTTATCCGGCCGTGCTGGCAGCGATGCTGGCGGTCGTGTTTTGCGCCACGGTGGGACCGGCGCGGCGGGCGACGCGAGTTAATCCGACGGCGGCGCTGCGCAACGAGTAGCTGCCGACGGTGGGCTGCCCGCGCTGAGCTGTTTCCCGACGCCTGTTGATAGAGTTAAGGCGTGACCAACACACTGCTGCTGATTACGCTGCTGGTAAAGCTGGGGGTAGCCGCGGCCGTGGCCAGCGCGCTGGCGCGGTCACGCACGTTCCAAAAGCTGCTGTTTGCCGAGCGGCGGCGGCCGCCGCAGACGGTGGCGCTACTGGCGTTCTTCCTGGTGCCCCTGACCCTGGGCGTTTGGGTGCGAACTACGGTCCCGAATTTCCTGGCCGCCGATATCTCCTTCGAAACCGTAATCCTGCTGGGCCTGCTGATCGGCCCGACTTCAGCGATGCTGGGGGGCATGGTGCTGGCGCTGCCCGCGGTGTATCACCACGAATACCTGGCGCTGCCGTTCAATGCGGCGCTGGGGCTGGCGGCGGGCGTGCTGGGCTGGACCGTCGAGCGCGAAGAAATCTGGGAATTCACGCCGTTCATCGATCTCAGTTTGTACCGCTGGGTGCGGAGGAATCTGCGCAAGCCGCGGATCGATCGCCAGTTTCTGATGCTGTTCATCATTGTGGTTCTGGAGATAACGCGGGAGTGGATCGCGCGCATGTATCCGAACCGGCTGTTCGCGCTGCACACCGCGTCGTGGGGACTGCGGGTGCTGATGTGGTTGTCGGCGCCGGTGGTGGTGGGCATTGCGCTGAAAGTGTGGAACGCGCTGCGGCTGGAGTTGAAGCTGGAAGAGCAGAAACGCCTGTTGCTGGAGGCGCGGCTCGATGCTCTGCAACGCCAGATCAATCCGCACTTCTTGTTCAATACGTTGAACTCGATTGCTTCGCTGGTGCGGATCAAGCCGGAGTTGGCGCGCGAGATGACGGTGAAGCTGGCCAATATTCTGCGCGCGCTGCTGCGGGATCATGACAACCACGTACCGCTGAGCCAGGAATTGAAGTTTACGGATGACTATCTCGATATCGAGGTGGTGCGTTTTGGGACGGACAAACTGCGCGTGGAAAAGGATATCGATCCGCAGACCCTGGATGTGCTGGTGCCGAGCATCCTGCTGCAGCCGCTGATCGAAAACAGCATCAAGCATGGCCTGGAGCCGCGCATTCACGGCGGGACGGTGACGGTGCGCAGCCGCCTGCAGGGCAATCGCGTGCTGATCGAGGTGGCCGACGATGGAGTGGGGATCCAGGGCCGGCAGGGAAGCGCGCTTCCCCGGACCGGCGCCGGCATCGGCATGAACAACGTGCGCGAACGCCTGGAGGTGCTGTACGGGCGCGACGCGCGGTTCACGGTGGTGAGCAACCCGGGGCGGGGAACGCTGGTGTCGATCGAGATTCCGGCGAATTTGCAGAACGGGAGTTGACGGCGGGGCGAACTGGCCGGCTGCCGCGGGACTGTGTTCTCGGATCACAGGTCGGAGATGGTGACACGGAGCAGCTCGAAGGCCGCGCGAATATGATCGCGCTGGTGAGGAGCGAGCTCGAGCAATCTCTTCGCCAGGACGCGCACGCGCCGTTCGCGCCCGATCTGCATCTTCGTCAGCCCCTTTTGCGTGCCGCTGATCAGGATGGTCCGTTTGTCCTCGGTGCTGGGGGTCTTGATGGCGAGGCCGAGTTCGATCAGCGCCTCGACGATACGGCTCATGGTGGAAGAACGTACCTGCTCCGCCGCCGCCAGGTCGCTTAGGGTGATGGGCCCTCGGAAGACGATGACCGACAAGGCCGACAGGCGCGGCCCGTTGAGTCCGGTTTTTGTGTCCTGCTGGCGCAGGATGCGAAGCAGGTGGATGGACGTGGAATGAATCAAGTGGGCGGTGTCCTGGGCTTCGCTGGAAAGTCGGGTCATGGTGATATTTCATGATAATTCGTTAGCTGGGCTAATGAAAATTGGATTCGAGGCAAATATTCATTAGCTGAGCTAATGAATTTCGGGGTAGAATCGGTTATTCGTTAGCTGAGCTAATGAATTTGGAGGTTTTTCGATGACCTACCAGTCGCACACGCCTGCTTCGCAGGTACAGTTTGAGAAGATCGGCCAGATCGCGCTCACCGTGACGGACCTGGAACGCGCGAAGGATTTCTACAGGAACACGCTGGGGATGCGGTTTCTGTTCGAGACCGGGCCGCTGGCGTTCTTTCAGTGCGGCGACATTCGCCTGATGATCAGCACCGGCGAGGGCGAGAAGCCGGGCGGCGGCACCATCATTTACTTCAAGGTTGAGGACATCCACGCGGTCTACGAAATTCTGCGCGGGCGCAGCGTGGAGTTCGTCGATACGCCGCACCTGATTGCGCGCATGCCCGATCACGAATTGTGGATGGTGTTCCTGAAGGATCCGGATGGGAATGTGCTCGGGGTCATGAGCGAGATTCGCGGTTAAGGTCGCGCATCGTTCAAGGCCAGAACGGCGTAGGCGGTAGCGGCGTCGCTCATGAACTGCCCGGCATCCGATTTGGGGTCGCGATTCTTGTTGAGCGACCATGCGGGCCACGCGCCGGTGGTCTTGTCCTGGTTGGCGACCAGCCACGCGATGCCGCGATGGATGGATGTTGCGGGCTGCGGGTTGGCTTGGGTTGCGGTGGTCACGGCCTCCTCAAGAACCAGCGTGATGAGTGCTGTGGCGTAACCGTCGGGGCGGGTCTCCAGGGGTGTCTTGTCGCGGCGTGCCCAGGTGCCGAGGTCCGTCGTGCTCCATCCGCCGTCGGGACGCTGCAGAGTGTAGATGGAAGTGAGCAGTGTCTCGCGTTCTGCCCTGGAGACAATGTCAGGGAACCAGTGCGAGGCCCAGAGGGCGACGACCTTGTTCAGCAACGGTTGTTCGGCGTAATGGCTTTGCAGGTAGTGGCACAGGGCCTGCAAATGGGGAGCGGTGGCGGGATCGCCGGCGTAGTCGTCGGGCGCGGTGGCAGTGGCAATGGCCATGAGCGCGGCCCAGTGGTACTGCGACTCCTTTGACTCCCACGGGGTGTATTCAAAGTTTTGCCAGACCCACGAGCCGGCGTCGGGGCCTGTTTTGGACTGCAGGCTCCAGGCATGATCGAAGGCAAGCTGGGTGAGAACGCTGAGTCGTCCCTGGCTGCGGTCGTAGCTGGAGAGGATCACGGCGTTCAACACGGACTCGGCGTTGCGCGACTCGATCTCCTTGCCGGTGCCGTAGACTTCATCGCTGTAGAAAGGAAGCATGTCCTTCCAGTTGCGGACGCGCTTTTCCACGTCGGCAAGCATGGCGGTTTCCATCGGGGAGACGCCGGTTTCGCCGAGAGCCGTGCGCAGAGCAGGGCGCGCAAGCGCGTAGGGTGCCTGCGTATGGCAGCTGACGCAACGGGTGCCGTGATCGCGCTTGTCGTGATCCCACGCCTGCCACCAGGCTTCGCGGCCATCCATGTAGCGCGCCGCGGCGCGGTAGCGGGCGGCCTGGTCGTCCGTGGCGACGGTTCGCGAGGCGCCGGATTCTGCGGCATGGACTCCGGGGCGGGGCAGGAAAGCGACCAAACCGCAGGCTGTGCCCACGACTGTCGCTACCCATCCCATCCAACTCGCTCTTCGCATCCGGTCTCCGGGCAAACTCTGCGGCCCCGTGGCTTTCAGCCAGCTTAACGCGAATTTGCACCGGCAGGCGAGAAAAGCCTTGTCGTGCCGGTCAGAAGCGTATTGGCGGTCTCAAGAGACGGGAATACCGGCTGTTCGGCCGGAGGCGTTCCGCCATCGATCTGCACGCAAAGGGTGAAGGAGGATCCAGATGAGCTCAAAGACGATTGGCCAGACAATCACTATGCAGACGAACCATCCTGCCCTCGAATTGAAGGTTCCGGCTGCCCCGCTGTAGACGACCAGGCACAACGCGGCATTGGCGAGGTACGCAGTGTCGAGGCCGATCAGGCAGGCCTGAATCGCAGACAGGCTACGCCGGCGCCGGAACAATACGATTGCGCTGGCGATCATGATGCCGAAGCCCAGGCTCAGGATCGAGAGGCGTTGCCATTCACTGGTGCCGGCCAGGTGCAGCAGGAACGGCACCTGCACCAGGATCGTGCCACATATCGAAAGGCCGACCGCGCACCAGATCAAGCGCGGTCCGATGGGTTTGAGTGGCCGCGGGGAAAAGAGCGAGCGCAGCCGGAGCCAGATCATGACGTACGCCAGGAAGAACGGCGCGCCAACCAGGAGATGCCACCAGTTGCCTTGATTGCCGGGAACCCGCAGCGTGACAGCGTCCCAGGGCGAAGTATCGAATGCAAAAGGAAGAAACGCGACCGCCCCCGCCACCAGCCACAACAGGAGCGCGATTGCATTGAACCAGGTTGGGTCTTGTCCCTCTCGCGGCCAGACTATTCCTTTGTTACTTTCAGTTTTTGAGTGTTTGTCCACAATGACCTCGCACTCAAACAACGGATGGGGTGCCGGAGAGGTTATATAGCTCGGCATTGCGATTATCAGTTTCTTGTGCGGCACTCGGCGGCCCGGGGTTGTCAGGGCGCATTCCCTGTGAATTGACAGCCGCGCTTTGCACAGGAGTTGGCTGTATCCTCTAAAACATGGTCCGCTTCACGGTGCTGGCGTCGGGTTCCAAGGGCAACAGCACGGTTGTCACCGGCGGGCACACACGCATTCTGGTCGACGCGGGATTGAGCTGTCGCGAACTGTTCCGGCGCATGAAGCTGGCCGGCGAGGATCCCGCCAGCCTGGATGCCATTATCGTGACCCACGAGCACCAGGACCACATCAACGGCCTGGCGGTGACGGCGCGCAAGTTGGGCATTCCAGTGTACTTTACCGAGGCGACGCATCGGGCGTGGATGCGCTGGCTGACACCGCGACGGCAGATGACCTACGCGCAATGGATAGAGCAATGCCGGCAACAGGCGGCAGCGCGACAGGCAGAGGCGACCGCCGCGACCGAAGAGTGCGACTGCGACGATGTAGAAGATGGGCCGGCCGCAATTGCCGCGAGCGAGGAGACCGAATCAGCCGCCGCCGGGAAGGCGGAAGAGCCGAAGAAGGATCCGACGTGGCTGCCGGCGGTTGAGTACTTCGAGCCGGGGCGTCCTTTTCAAATCGGCGACATCGCGGTCAGTCCCTTCACCATTCCTCACGACGCCGCGGACCCGGTGGGATTTGTGTTTCAGGCGGAGGGCGTGCGCATGGCCCTGGCTACAGACCTGGGCTACGTTACGCCGAACGTGAAGGCGCAGTTGAAGCGTGTGGATCTGATGTTGCTGGAATCGAACCACGACCTCGAGATGCTGCGCGACGGCCCGTACCCCTGGCAGGTGAAGCAGCGCGTTCTGTCGCGGGTGGGGCATCTTTCCAACGACGCCACCGCGGAGTTCCTGGAGACCAGCTACGACGGCCAGGCCACTTATGTGATTCTGGGTCATTTGTCGGAGAGCAACAACCTCCCGGAACTGGCCCGGGTATCGGCGGAGCGGGCGCTGAGCGGGCGCGCCAGCCTGTTGGCAAACCGGTTACTCCTTGCAGGTCAACACGAGCCGCTTGCCCCTATCTTGTTTTGATCAAAACAGGTTACAATGATAAGGGGGACGCCGCACTCGAAACGGATTGTGGGGCGGAACCAGTGGCTCGATACCTTTGAGCCCTAAGACAATTTAGAAACACAATTCGCAGGCGTGGCATCGAATGGGCAAGCCTGTTGCAGCACGATCCGGGCCGGCAAGGCCGGAATGGCAAATTTTTCAGTAGAAGTGAGTGAAAACAAATGGCAAGAACCCGATGCAACGATCACGTAGTCGGCGCGATTCTCGCAAGCTGGCGATATGACATCAGCGGGATTTCGCCGGAGATGCGCAGGGATTACGAGCAGCATTTTTGCGATTGCGCCCATTGCCGTGCGCGGTTGAAATTTCATCGCGGCCTCGACGTGACGCTTGCGGTGCTCACCTCCCTGGCAGTCGTCTTCTTCCTCTTTGCGCTCGCCGTCGTGCAGCACATCAAGCCGCTGGAGCATGTGGCCTTCAATGTTCTCGGCCTCGATATCTCGGATATGTACCACATGCTGCTGTCGGCTGGATTCGCGGGATTGATCTTCTCAATCTGCGCCCTGGCATTGGTGCTGACGGCTACGCCCGCGCCCTCGTATTTGAGTGACCTGGCTGCCGAGCGTCGCAAGGTCATCGAAGAACATCTGCCGGCTGCGATCCGCTCTCTGCGTTCGCGCTGATCACACCCCAAGAACCTGGAACATAAGCGCACCCTGCGGGGTGCGCTTTTTTTCGTGCCGCGCGTGCAACTGCAGGATCGGTCTCGTGTTGACAGGAGGTATGACCGCGAGGTCCTTGCCGCCTTGGTTGCGGCGATGCCTGCAGGGAAGGCTCCGTACGAGTTGAGAAGTGGCAGTCCGGCTTCCACCCGGAACCCGGCAGCGCGGGAACGCGTAAGGATGGCTTATGAGAACGATGCTCATGATGGCGTTGGTGTGTTTGCCGGTGGTGGGGGGTGGGTTGTGCGCGGAGGCGGCGCAGGCTCCGGAGACGGCGGAGTCCATCATGGCCAGGGTCGCAGCGAACCAGGACGCATCGGAGGCGGAGCGGGCGCACTACGTTTACGTGCAGCATGCCAAGATGGCCTCCCGCAAGGGCAAGACTGTGCAGTGCGAGGAGCTGACCGATTACCGGATCACGCCGTCGAGTGATGGATCGCACGACGAGTTGCTGAAGCTGGATGGCCGGTTGCGCGTCAAGGGCAAGTACGTTTCATACAACGCGCTCAAGCCGGATGATGAGGGCGAGGGAAGTAAGAAGGACAAGGACAGCAAAGACAAGGCTGCGAAAGACGGCAACGGTGAAGACGCGAAGGACAAGGGCAGTACAGATAAGGTCGCCAAGGACAAGGACGACGATGACTCAATCTCGGTGAGCATCGGCGAAGACGGCCTGGACCGCGACCTGGTGGAAAACATGCGCAAGAACCTGATGCACGACAAGTCGAAGGACGGCATCAACGCGCATTTATTTCCGCTGACGTCGAAGGAGCAGGAGCAGTATGCGTTCGCGCTGGGGGGACGGGAGCGGCTGAACGGGCGCGATGTGTTTCACATCACGTTTCGCCCCAGGGACAAAGACGATTGGGGTTGGAAGGGCGTGGCGTACGTCGACACCACGGCATATCAGCCGGTGCTGGTGACGACGGAGATGTCGCGCAAGGTGCCGTTTGCGGTGCGCACGCTGCTGGGGACAAATGTGCCGGGATTGGGATTCACAGTGATTTACGCGCCGCAGGCCGACGGGGTGTGGTTTCCGGTGTCGTTCTCATCGGAGTTCAAGATTCACATCCTGTACTTCTTTCATCGGGACATCGTGCTGGATGCGCAGAACCGGGAGTTTGAGAAGACGCATGTGACGTCGCGGATTCTGGAGGGCGCGACGGAAGTGCCGCAGAAGCCGTGAGGTGAGACTACTTTCGTGCTGTCCCGCCCTTGCGCTCGAAAGAAGCCGCAAGAACGGGGCACGGAGATTTGTGGCTGGGTGTGAGGGACAGCGTTATTGTGCGATGGGGACGCGGAGGTCGCCGCCGGTCATCTGCTTGGGCAAGCCGAGGCTCAGCAGGTTGAGGAGCGTGGGGCTGATGTCGCGCAGGGAGCCGTCGGTGCGCAGGCGGTAGTGATCGGCGTCTTCGGCAACGTAGATCATGGGCACGGGGTTGGTGGTGTGGGCGGTGTGCGGGCCGCCGGTGACAGGGTCGACCATCAGTTCGGCGTTGCCGTGGTCGGCGGTAATCAACCAGGCGCCGTTGCGCTCCTTGACAGCTTTGAAGATGCGGCCGAGTTGGGCGTCGACGGCTTCGCAGGCCCTGATGGTGGGCTCGAGCTGGCCGGAGTGGCCCACCATGTCGGCGTTGGCGAAGTTGGCCACTATCAGATCAAAGGCGGTGTCTTCGACGGCTTTGACGATGGTGTCGCCGATGGCTTCGGCCTTCATCTCGGGTGCGAGATCGTAAGTGGCGACCTTGAGCGACGGGATGAGGGTGCGGTCTTCGCCGGGGAAGGGAACTTCGATTCCGCCGTTGAAGAAGTAGGTGACGTGCGCGAACTTCTCGGTCTCGGCGACGCGCAGGTTGCGGAGCTGGTGCGCGGAGAGAACGTTGGCGAGGATGTTGTCCATCGACTCGGGCGGAATGACCAGCGGTAACGAATAGAGCTTGTCGTACTGCGTCATGCACACGTAGTGGAGGTTTTTGGGAATCTCGCTGCGGGGGATGGTTTCGTCGAGCGACTCCCAGGCGTCGAGGTCGCGGCCGCCGTTTTTGTTGAGGCCGCTTTCGCGGGTGAGGACGCGGGTGATCTGGCGGGCGCGGTCGGCGCGGAAGTTGAAATTGATGCAGACATCCTCGTCGCGGATCTGGCCAACTGGCTTGCCGGCGGCATCGACGACCACGAAGGGAATGAGGAACTCGTCGGTGATTTTGTTGTTGTAGTTTTCCTTGATGCGCGCGACGGGGTCAGGATACGCGCCGCCTTCGGCTTTGCCGGTAACCATGGCGTCGAATGCCTTGCGCTCGCGCTCCCAGCGCTTGTCGCGATCCATGGCGTAATAACGGCCGTTGATGGAAGCGACTTTGCCCACGCCATACTCGCGCATTTTTTGCTCAAGAGCCGCGATGTAGCCGGCGCCGGAAGTGGGGCCGGTGTCGCGGCCGTCCATGAAGGCGTGGACGAAGACGCGCTCCAGCTTGTATTCGCGGGCAGCGCGGAGCAGGGCGTAGAGGTGCTCCTGGTGGGAGTGCACGCCGCCGTCGGAGACCAGGCCGAAGAGGTGGAGTTGGCGGCCACCCTCGCGGGCACGCTGCATGGCTTGGGCGATGGTGGGATCTTTCGAAAACTGGCCGGTGGCGATGAGCTCGTCGATGCGGGTGATGTCCATGTGCACGATGCGGCCGGCGCCGATGTTGAGGTGGCCGACTTCGCTGTTGCCCATCTGGCCGTCCGGCAGGCCGACGAAGTGCTCCGAGGCGCGGATCAGGGTGTTGGGAAATTCGCGCAGGAGCTTGTCGTAAGAGGGCTTGCGGGCGAGGGCAATGGCGTTATTGGCGTTTTCGGCGCGGTAGCCCCATCCATCAAGGATGGTGAGAACGAGAGGACGCTTGGGCACAGTCGTATTACACCTCAGATCTTCGGAGTCCTGTTCAGGATAAACCGCGAGAGCCGGGAGACTGTGTGACCGCTGACCGGGCGCAGTGTTCGATCGTATTCACGACGAGCCGGCTGAATGGGGCGCGCGTCAAAATCCGTTTACACGGAATGTCAAAAGAAGGCACAAAGAGCTGACCAGAATTGACTGGCGGAAACTGGAATTCGGAGTATACTCGCGTCGCAGCGAAGTCATCCCCCCTTGGAGGTCTCCATGAAGACTGTGACCGTACACGTAACGGACAAGCTGAACCTCGAAGCGAGCCAGAAACTTCTTGCCAGCGTGCTGGGAAAGGTCGGGCATCCCGCCTGTCTCTCCGGCTTCAACATCAATTTTCAGAATGTTGTTGATCCAGCCCCGCAGGTCTTCCAGGTGGATAAGAACCTGAATATCACAGAAGTCGGCAAATAAGACCCGTCCCATGACTCTTCGACCACCCAGGCTTGGCCCGGGGGCGGTGTATGTGCGTTCACTTGACGCCGCGTTTCGATCGAACCCTGACCTGATCAGAGTGGCAGAGATTGAGCCGCAGACCTTGTGGACCAAGGGCACCGCCGAGGGCGCGTTGCCGCGCGGCAGTCCCGAAGAGCTGCGCCATATTGCGGCATTGCCACAGAGGACGCTGACTCACGGGGTCGGCTGTCCCATTGGCGGGCTGCTGTGCGACGAGCGGCAGGCGCCGCTATTTCGCTTGTGGAACGACGAGCTGGATGTGCCGTGGACAAGCGAACATCTCAGCATCTTCCACGTGCGTGGCGCGCACCGCGAGCAGACGTGCGGCTTCCTGATGCCGCCGTTGCAGACGGAGGCACAGGTCGAGCTTGCGGCCTCAAACATCGTTCGACGGCGAGAGGCGCTGGGTCGTCCCTTTGCATTCGAAACGGGCGTGAATTACTTTGCTCCGCGCGACTGCGAGATGCGGGACGGCGAGTTTTTCGCCGCTGTGGCGGAAGCTGCGGACTGCGGCATCCTTCTGGACCTTGCGAACCTGTGGGCCAACGAGCGGAACGGGCGCGCGAGGATCAGTGACGTTCTGGCGGATCTTCCTTTGGAACGCGTCTGGGAGGTGCATTTCGCAGGCCTTGAGTTTGCACACGGACACTGGCTGGATGCACATGCGGGCGGCATTGACGACGAGTTAATTGCGATTGCCGAAGAGGTAATACCCGGGCTCCCGAACCTGGGGGCGATTCTGTTCGAGGTTTCTTCCGATCGCTTGCCCAGCTTTGGAGAGCGGGGACTGCTTCGCGAGATGGAGAAGCTTCATCGACTGTGGGACAGCAACCATCCAGCGACGTTGACGAGGGCGGCCGCGCGACGATCGTTTGCCGAGCCTGCGGCGCCCACGCCCGAGGAATGGGAGCGGTTGATCGCGTCGCACCTGCTGCCGGCGGACGACCGGCCCCATTGCAACGGAGAGAGTCTGCATCTCAAACGGCCGGACGATCGCAGTTTCGCGCTTTATGCCTGCCTGGCGGCGTCGTTCCGGACAGGCGCCATCGCGGACCTTCTCGAAAACACAACGAGGCTGCTGCTGCTGGGAATGGGCGAGACGGGACTGCGAGATTTGATGGACCGGTATGTCGCGGCCACACCGCCGGTGGCGTTTCCCACGGACGAGGCGCTCAGCTTTCGTCGCTACATGGAGGCACACCCGGTTGCCGTACCGGGGCTCGAGGATGTGTTGAAGTTTGAAGCGGCAATGATTGAGGCGGCGGCGAACAATACGGCAATCCGGGTGCAGCTTTCAAGGGATATGGATTCTGTGCTCGCCGACATCGCGATGGGCAGGGTGCCCGGACCTTCCTCGGACCGTCCCGCGACGGTGCTGGAGATCGGCGTCGATCCTGTGCCGTTTGTGCGGGCAGTGAGCTGACGTTCCGACACGGGACGGGGAACGGTGGTTAAGCGGAGTTGAAAAACTAGCGGACAGGATCGTGGTATCCCATCCTTCGAACCGGTGCGCTCGAAGGATGGGCACGGAGCATTGCGGCTTTCGCCCCGGTGAAGCGACACAGCCTCAGTCGTTGTAGTTGAGGCTTTCGAGGCCGAGAAACGCGGCGCCGGAGCCCAGCTCTTCTTCAATGCGAAGGAGCTGGTTGTACTTGGCGATGCGGTCTGTGCGGCTTACCGAACCCGTCTTGATTTGGCCTACGCCGGTGGCGACGGCGAGATCGGCGATGAAGGTGTCTTCGCTTTCGCCGGAGCGGTGCGACATGACAGCGGTGTAGCCGTAACGGCGGCCAAGGTCGATGGCTTCGAGGGTCTCGGTGAGGGTGCCGATCTGGTTGACCTTGATAAGGATGGAGTTGGCGACGCCTTCTTCAATGCCCTTTTGCAGGCGCTTGACGTTGGTAACGAAAAGATCATCGCCGACGAGCTGGATGCGGCTGCCAAGGCGGTCGGTGAGCAGCTTCCAGCCATCCCAATCGTCTTCGGCAAGGCCGTCCTCAATGGAGACGATGGGGTACTGGCGGGTCCAGTTTTCGTAGAAATCGACCATCTGTTCGCTGGAAAGCTCGCGCTTGTCGCTCTTCTTGAAGACGTATTTCTGCTTTTCTTTGTCGTAGAACTCGCTGGAGGCGGGATCGAGCGCGATGGAGATTTGCTCGCCGGGCTTGTAGCCGGCGGCCTCGATGGCTTCAAGGATGAGCTCGACTGCTTCGTCGTTGGACTTGAGCGAGGGAGCGAATCCGCCTTCATCGCCGACGGCGGTGTTGTAACCCTTCTTCTTGAGCACCCCCTTGAGGGTGTGGAAGGTTTCGGCGGACCAGCGCAGGGCGTCCGAGAAGCGTTCGGCGCCGACGGGCATGATCATGAACTCCTGGAAGTCGACGTTGGAGTCAGCGTGGGCGCCGCCGTTGAGGACGTTGAGCATGGGGGTGGGGAGGATGCTGGCATTGACGCCGCCGAGGTAGCGATAGAGGGGAATTTCGAGGGTCTGGGCCACAGCGCGGGCCGAGGCCATGGAGACGGCTAGGATGGCGTTGGCGCCCAGCTTGCTTTTGTTGGCGGTGCCATCGAGCGCGATCATGGTGGCGTCGATGAGGCGCTGGTTGGCTGCGTCCATGCCTTCCAGTTCGGGGGCGATGACGGTTTCAACGTTTTCAACGGCGTGCAGTACGCCCTTGCCCATGTAATGGCTCTTGTCGCCATCGCGCAGTTCCACGGCTTCATGCTCGCCGGTGGACGCGCCCGAGGGCACGATGGCGCGGCCCAGGGCGCCGCTTTCCAGGATCACGTCCGCTTCCACGGTCGGATTGCCGCGCGAATCCAAAACTTCTCGCGCTCGAATAGCAACAATT
Source organism: uncultured Acidobacteriota bacterium (assembly GCA_963744185.1). GTDB lineage: Bacteria > Acidobacteriota > Terriglobia > Terriglobales > Acidobacteriaceae > Telmatobacter. The sequence continues at coordinate 1,211,655 of CAVUSR010000012.1, forward strand.
TCAGTCATATCAGTCCTCGCAATGCGGTGCAGCAGCCGGTCGTTCAATCGGGGGCGGCGATCCACGGCAAGAGATTCTCCGGCGGCGCTCTGAATATGAGTAGTCAGAACCTCCTGCACGCTGCGCATCCTGTCTCCGTCCCGAGAAAAATTGGCGAATGTTTCCATGGGGATTCTAACAAACCGGTGCGTTCAAGCTGGTGTGGCGCCGGTCACAGAGCGGCTAAGGTGATGGATCGAAAGAGCAATGCAGAGAAGTGAGCAGGGAGGGTAGTGCCTTTCGTGATTCTTAGCGCGAGAGGCACGTCCGATATTCACGAAATCCGTCGCGAGCTTCGGTCACGGTAGGCTGATACTAGTTGAGAGGACTCCCGGATTGATTGAAAAGGAAGGGAGCAACTCTCCGCAACGGGCAGTGTCTAGAGAAGTGCGGCGTTCCCCGCCGAGGCTCGATGTTTCTGCCCAAACTGAAGGAGTTTCTATGAACCGGCTGATGTTGACGTGCGTGTTACTGGCGTTCGCCACTGCCGCGGCCAATGCTCAACAAGCGGCGCAGCAGCCTGCCCAATCCGGTCAATATTCGGGCCAGTCGAATCCGCCTGCGGACGATACGATCACGGCGCAGCCCGACCAGCCCGTGCAGACGGAGCCGCCGGCAAAGCCGAGGGCAGGAAAGCCCCTGGTTGATCCCGCACCGGCAACAGAGATGCCGCAGCCTGCGCCCTCACAGCCTGCCGCGATGAATCCGCCGGCGAATTATCCGCAGTCAAGCCAGGGCGACGGTACCGACGACGGCATTGTGCACGTTGCCCAGCCTGAGAACCAGCCGAGCCTGAGCAGGCGGTCGAACGACGATCCGGACAGCGACATCGTCCATCCGCATCCGCTCGCTCCGGGGGAAGTGGCCGAAGGAACGATGATTCGGGTGCGGCTCGACACCGGCCTGTCTACCTCGCAAAGTGAGATGGGCGAAGTGTTCAGGGGCCATGTGGCGAGCGACGTATTGCAGGATGGGCAAATCCTGATTCCCGCCGGGGCCTCGATCGAGGGCCGCGTGGTGGAGGTTTCGGAAGGCCGCACCGGAGGGCACGGTCGCATTCGCCTGCGTCCGGACACGGTGATTCTCGCGGATGGCCAGCGCTTTCACATGGATGCGCAGGTGACCGGTACGCCGGGAAGCAACACGCGCGTGAGCAGCGAAGGAACCATTAACGCTGGCTCGCGCTGGAAGAAAGATGGACTGGAATATGGCGGGGGGGTGGGCGCAGGAGCGGTAACGGGCGCCCTGATTGCCGGCCCCGTGGGCGCGCTCACCGGAAGCCTGATCGGCGCCGGAGCGATTACGGTTCACCTGCTCACCGATCACCCGCAGGCCAGGCTGGAACCCGGGACCGTGCTTCTGATTACGCTTAACAGCCGCTTGAATCTCGTTGCCACCACAACAGCCACCAACTGACTCAATTCTGGATTCACTTCGGCGCGGCTTCGGCCGCGCCGCTTCTTTTTTTGGTGACTCGCATCACGGACAATCCCTCCCCATGAAGCCGAGCATGGACCTCGATCCGTATTGGGCCTGACCTTTCGCTGAGCGAGCGCAAATGCTGCTCGGCCGATGAGGACATGCATGCTCGAGGAAAGAGGGATCCGTGGTCAACCGGCGGGAGTTGCTGGTGAGGACAGCCGCGGCGGGTGCTGCGGTCAGTGCGGCCTTGATGTCAGGATGCTTTGCGCGCCGCTCGCCGTGGGAGTTTTTCACCGAGGCCGAAGCGCGCACGCTGGCCGTTCTTTGCGATCAGATCATTCCTGCCGACGATTACCCCAGCGCTTCGCAGGCCGGGGCGGTGGCGTTCCTCGATCGCCAGCTCGTCAGGCATTACGAGCCGCATCAGCGCGCTTATCGCGCTGGACTGAAACTGACCGACGAACTGAGCCGTTCGCGGTTCGGGAGGGCACCGGACGCAATTTCCGGGCCGCAACAGCTGGATCTTGCGACCACTTTGGAGCGCAAGGTACCGGAGTTTTTTGAGCTGGTTCGCCGCCATACGCTGCAGGGCTACTACGGCTCGCCGCGGCACGGCGGCAATCGCGATGCGGTGAGCTGGCGCATGCTGGGGCTGGACGAGCCGCCGCTGCGCGGGCGTGCACAATACGATCTCACGCAGTCTGGGTCGAAGTCGTGAAGCACGTGAACGCAGTGGTGATTGGCGCCGGCGCCGCGGGCGGCATTGTCGCCAAGGAGCTTGCGACGGCGGGTTTGAGCGTGGTGCTGCTGGAGCGCGGGAAGTGGTACACGGCGCACGATTGCCGCAAGGATGATTTGCGCAATCAGCGAACTACTTTGCTGGGGAATGCGTTTGGGCCGGAGGACGAGGGCAATCCACGCTTGGTGGTGGATGGCCGGGGGAATGCCCACGTCGTGCAGCCCAGCGACGGCGCCTACCAGAACAATGCAGCCTGCGTGGGTGGAGGCACACTGAGCTACGGAGCGCAGGCCTGGCGCTACCTGCCGCAGGATTTTCGTATGCGCTCGACTTACGGTGCGCCTGAGGGGAGCTCACTGGAAGACTGGCCTATCGGCTACGACGACCTGGAGCCGTTTTACGACCAGGCTGAGTACGAGATCGGCATCAGCGGCGATTACTCCGGAACGCCGTTTCATGCGCCGCGCCGCCGCGGACTCCCCATGCCGCCTCTGCCGCCGAACCGGGAATTCGGCATTCTGGAGCCCGCGGCAAAACGGCTGGGGCTGCATCCGTTTCACTTGCCGATGGCGCGGAACTCGGTTCCCTATAACGGTCGCGGGCCGTGCATGCGCTGCCGCTGGTGCTGCGGATTCGCCTGCGAGGTGGACGCAAAAAACGGCTCGCAGAATACGGTTCTGCCGGTTGCGCTGGCCACGGGGAACTGCGAACTGCGCAGCGAATGCATGGTGATGCAGATTCTGACCGACGATCGTGGCCGGGCGCGCGGGGTGTCGTATGTCGATCGCAACAAGAACCTGCAGGAACAGGCCGCGGATATCGTGATCGTGTCGGCGTGTGCGATTGAGTCCGCGCGCCTGCTGCTGAATTCGAAGAGCCGCCTGTTTCCCAGCGGGCTGGGCAATCGGTACGACCAGGTGGGACGGCATCTGCAGGGACACCACTACACCGGCGCCGTGGGCTACTTTGACTACGACACGTACGACGATGTGGGCCCGGGCGCGAGCATCGCCATCACCGACTACAACCACGGAACCCCCGGACTGTGCGGCGGCGGCATGCTGGCCAATGAATTCATCCGGCTGCCCATTCACATGCTCGACAAGCTGCCGGAGGGGACGCCGCGGTGGGGGCTGGCACACAAGCAGGCGATGCGCGCGTGGCACAAACGCAGCATCGTGATCATGGGCCCCACGCAGCAGATTCCCACTGCTACAGCGCGGGTCACGGTCGATCCGGCGGTGCGCGACCAATGGGGATTGCCGGTGGCGCGCATTCAGGGCAACGTTCATCCCCACACCTACGACATCGGCGCGGTGCAGGCAAAGCGCGCGCAGGATTGGCTGAAGGAGGCTGGAGCAATTCACACATCTCTCATGTCGTATCGCTCAGAGACTGTGAGCGCGGGGCAGCACCAGGCGGGCACTTGCCGGATGGGCGACGACCCACGCGGGTCGGTGGTGAATCGCAACTGCCAGGTGCACGATGTGGACAACCTGTTCGTGATCGACGGCAGCGTGCATGTGACCAATGGCGGATTCAATCCGGCGCTGACGATTATGGCGGTGGCTTATTACGCGTCGGCCGAGTTGGTTCGCGCGTGGAAAGGGACGAAGCTGCGGTCATGAAGCGGGCACTGATCATGGGCGGCATCGGACTCGGCGTGGCCGTTGCGCTGGCGTTTGCAGGCAATTATGGAGCCGGTCTTTATTACGCGGCCGGGCACGGCGCCGCCTGCGCGGATTGCCACGAGATGGCGATGGATGTGAACGCTGTGCACGGGTCGCCCCATCATAACGCGCAGTGCACGGATTGCCACGAAGCGAGCTTCAGGACGAAGATGCGGCACATTCGCGTGCATCTATTCGGCAAAGCTCCGGAAGCGATTCGGCTCCGTGAAGCGGACGTGCGCGGCATGATGAGCGACTGCCAGCGATGCCATCAGCACGAATACGCAAGCTGGCACGTGGGGCCGCACTCCGCGTCCTATGGCGACATTTTTATGAACCCCGCGCACAACGCGAAGCGACGTATGATGGATGACTGTTTCCGCTGCCATGGAGCATATTTTGAGGGAGGAGTGCGCGACCTGGTGCAGCCGCAGAATGCGCAAGGTCCCTGGCGGCTCACGAAGCCGGAACTCGCCAACGAGCCGACCATTCCGTGCCAGTCGTGTCACTGGATTCACCGCGAAGGAGCGGCGCAGAGCAGGCAGAATGCCCATGCGGCACCGGCTACTGCCGCCATCCCCGACTCGCTCGCCTTCTACGATCGGCGTGAGGAGATGCACTTCACCGCCGCGTCGCTCGCGCTTCCACAGTTGTACGATGGGCCGCGTCTGGTGAAGGTCAGCCCTGATCCGCGCCAGGGCTTGTGTTACCAATGCCACGCGCCTCGGCAGCCTGAGGCGGAGTCCATCGCTGCCAGGAGCCACTGGGGACCGCAGGCAGGCTCGGGAGACGATCGCACCCCGATGGGCGTGCATGAGGGGCTGAGCTGCTTTTCCTGTCACGGCGGGCACAACGAAGACGCGCGTGCCTCCTGCGCCACGTGCCATCCGGCCATGTCGCACTGCGGAATCGCGGTGGAGAAGATGGACACCACATTCGCGAATGGCAAGAGCATACACAATATTCACTGGGTGAAGTGCACGGACTGCCATCAGCATGGAGTGCCGCGCGTGAAGACCAACCCGGTTTCCGAAGGACAATAGTCCGGCGTTTGGAGCCGGGGCAGTCCTGTTAAACTCCCTCTTTGGCCAGGAGGGTTCCCCGGATGTCGGACATTCAGACGGTTGCGGTGATCGGAGCCGGGACCATGGGCTCGGGCATCGCACATGTCTTTGCGCGCAGCGGTTTTGGCGTTCTCCTTTGCGACGTGGAGCAGCGGTTTCTCGATCGCGCCCTTGGGCAGATTCGCACCAATCTTGGCCGCGAAGCCGCCAAGGGCAAGCTGGATGACGCGGAGATCGAACGGGCCATTGCGCGGATCACCCCCACAACGGATCGAGCTTCGCTGGGCGCGGCGGATATCGCCGTGGAAGCGGCTACCGAGCGGTTCGAATTAAAGGCGGAGATCTTCAAAGCGATGGACCGTGTGCTGCCGCCGGGTGCCATCCTTGCCACCAACACCTCGTCAATCTCCATCACCCGGCTGGCGGGGCTCACTGGACGGCCGCAAAGCGTGATCGGGATGCACTTCTTCAACCCTGTGCCGGTAATGGCGCTGGTCGAGGTAATTCGCGGGCTGGCGACGAGCGACGAAACCTACGCGGCAGTGCGCGATCTGGCTGTCAGGCTTGGCAAGACTCCGGTTGAGGTCAACGATGCGCCGGGGTTCGTCTCCAACCGCGTGCTGATGCCACTGATCAACGAGGCTGCGTATGCCGTGATGGAGGGCGTGGCGACAGCGGAGGCGGTGGACCAGGTGTTCAAACTCGGCATGGCGCACCCGATGGGGCCGCTGACGCTGGCTGACTTTATCGGGCTGGACGTGTGCGTGGACATTCTGCGGGTGCTGCACGAGGGGTATGGGAACCCTAAGTTTGCTCCGTGCCCCCTGCTGGTGCGGATGGTGGATGCCGGGTGGCTGGGGCGGAAGTCGGGGCGCGGGTTCTACACCTATGAGAAATAGAGTCAGGACTGCGTTGACTTTCTGGCGGAATGTCACCTCGCGCCCCAAGCCTGGACCGCCCGGCAAGCCCGGGAGCCGCTCTGTCACTTAGACGGAACTGCAACCCCGTTTCCCGCGTACTCTCGATTAACGCCGCTCCTGCCGGCTCCGCATGCCGCGGACCAAAACCGGAACGCACCGTCGAAACCCATGCAGAGCTTCTCTGACACTCTCGGCCAGGTCTTTCGCGCCATCGCGGCCAACAAGCTGCGCACATTCCTGACCATGTTCGGGATCGCGTGGGGGGTGGGCTCCCTGCTGGTGCTGGTGGGGCTGGGCGAGGGATTTCGTTCCGGGCAGCATCGCCAGCTGGCCACCTTCGGCAACGACGTTGTGTTGATGTTTAACGCCACCATTCCGGCTGTCGCCAACCAGCACACCGGGATGCGCCCCTACCAGCTCACGCCCGCCGACGTGGCCGCGCTGCGCAAGCTTCCCGAGCTTCGTGCTGTCACCGGCCTGCTCAACCGCAACGACCTCTATGAAGTGAGCGCCTACGCCAATACCTCGGGCCAGGTGCTGGGCGTGGAACCGAATTTCGCCGACCTTCGCTTTGTTCCGCTCGCAGAGGGCAGGTTTATTGATGCATCCGATCTGACCGAGCGGCGCCGTGTGGTGGTGCTGGGATTCAAAAGCGCGCAGTTGCTCTTCCCGGGCCGTCCGATGATCGGTGAAACCATCAACATCAACGACGTCAGCTTTACGGTGGTGGGCCGGGTTGGCACCATCAGCCGGGGCAACAACGACAGCGACAATCAGAAGGTCTACATTCCCCTCACCACCATGCACGAGCTCTTTGCGATGAAGGGCGATAACGTGCCTCACGATGCCCTTACGTCGATCCAATACCAGCCCGCCACCCATGGCGATACCACCGCGGCCGTTCCCGCCGTCCATCGGGTGATCGCCGAGCGGCACGGGTTCGACCCGTCAATGACGGACGCCTTTCAGGAGTGGGACACCATCCAGGAGGAGCACATGATTGGCGCGATCTTCAACGCCATGGACGTGTTCCTGGGCGGGGTTGGTGTTGTGACCCTGGGGCTGGGCGCGGTGGGCATCATCAACATCATGCTGGTGTCGGTGACCGAGCGGACCCGCGAGATCGGCGTGCTGAAGGCCATTGGAGCGCACAAAGCGCAGCATCCTGGCGCAGTTTTTCTGGGAAGGGTTGCTGCTGACCGGCGTCAGCGGGGTCATCGGGATCGCCGTCTCGGCCGGAGGCATGTGGGCGCTGCAACAACTGCTCACGGGCAAGATTCCGGGGTTCGATCCGCCGCGGCTCGTTCCCTGGTCGGCGGCACTTGCATTTTTCAGCCTGGTCCTCTGCGGCGTGGTTGCGGGGCTGGTTCCGGCCAACAAGGCGGCGGAACTCGACCCGATCGAGGCGCTGCGACGAGAGAACTGAAAGGCAGCTTGTCGCCGGTAGCTTGTAGATTGAAGGCAGGTTGCGCGCGGCAGTTCACAGCTACAGGCTACCGGCTACCTGCTGCAGGCTACGAGCTACAGGCTACAGGCCACAAGGAGTTTCGACCGATGCTGAAAGACATTCTCGCGCAGGCCTGGGAGGCCATGCTGTACAACCGGCGGCGGACGGCAACCACCATGGTCGGCATGGCGTGGGGAATCGCCACGGTGGTGCTGCTGGTCGCTTACGGAGCCGGCTTCAGCCATGCCGTCGAGACGATCTTTTCCAAGTTCGGCACCCACACCATCATCTTCTGGGGTAACCGCACCAGCGAGCAGGCGGGCGGCGACAAGGCCGGCGTCAAGGTCCGCTTTACGCTCGACGACGTCGACCGGGTCTCCAACAACGTTCCCGGCATCCTGCATATTTCCCCACTGGTTCCCCGCGACGTAACGGTCAAGAACGACATGCACACGTATACGTGGACGGTGAACGGCGTTCGCACATCGTATCAGGAGATATGGAAGCTGAATCTTGACCAGGGCCGGTTCTTCAGCGGCGCCGAAGACCAGCAGCGCGCCCACGTTTGCATCATCGGATCGGAAAACAAGGACAAGCTCTTCTCCGGCGCCTGGGCGCTGGGCGAGACCATTCGCCTCGACGGCGAGGCCTTCACGATCATCGGCGTGATGAAGCCCAAGATGCAGGAGGGAGACGGCGACGACTCCAACCGCAATATCTACATCCCCTTCAACACCATGAGCGACCTGAAGGACACCAAGTACCTCGACAGCATCTGGCTCGACTATCGCGGCGACAACGAAATGGTAGAGAAAGCGCTCCGCGAGACGATGGCGGCCTCCCATCATTTTCGCCCCTCGGATCACAATGCGATGGGCGTGGCGAACCTGATGACCCAGGTGAAGGTCTTCCGGCTGCTGTCGATTGCGCTCTCGGTGCTTCTCACCCTGGTGGGCACGCTCACGCTGGGCATCGCCGGCATCGGACTGATGAACATCATGCTGGTTGCCGTGCAGCAGCGCACCCGCGAGATCGGAATTGAAAAAGCGCTGGGGGCCCGCAGGCACCACATTCTGGTGCAATTTCTGGCGGAGGCTTTGGCGATCACCTGCGTTGGCGGGGTGGCGGGCATCATCCTCGCGTATCTTGTGTCGGCGCTTGTCGGGCGCATCACGTTTTATAGCGCGCTGGCCAAAAATGCCGAGTCCGCGGACATCCGGCTGTTGATTTCTCCCACGTCGGTGGTGGTGGCCACCATCATTCTGATGATTACCGGGCTGGTCAGCGGAATGATTCCGGCGATTCGGGCGGCCAATCTGGACCCAATCGAGGCGCTGCGGTACGAATAAAAACAGTGGTCGGTGATCAGTTTTCAGTGGTCAGACGGACGCTTCCCGAAGCAGAGATGCGTCTGGTTTTACTGAGTACTCACTGACCACTGCCTTTCACACCGGCGGCAACGCGTCCACGACCGGAACGCCGGGCGGTGGGGCGAAGTGGAACGTCTCCGAGGGAATGGGCACGTTGGACTGCTCGTCGGCGAAGACGAAGCGGGTGATGGCGCCATCAGCCTCTTCGATCTCGATGCCTTCGAATGGTGCCGTCCGGCGACACCGTAAGCGCAAGGCGGGGAACGCGCTTTTCCTGTCCCTTGGGCTGCCCGGTCAGGGTCACCGCGCCATTGGCGGCCGGAGCCATCGTGAGGTGGGTCAGTTCCTTCTCCAACTCAGTGTGTCCTAACAGGAAGCGCAGGGGCGAGCGCAGATCGTCAAGCTGCTTGGCCGCAATGCGTTGAACATGGGGATCGCCTTGCGAGTAGAACCAGGCATATTTGCCGTCGAGCAGAAAGATCTTGCCCGGGGGCGAGGTGTAATCCCAGCGCATGCGCCCGGGCTTCTGCAGCAGGAGCGTGCCGCTCTCACTGCGCCGCATGCCCAGCCCTTCGTAGCTCTCGGTGAAGCCGGCCTTGAGGGAATGAAGCTGGTTGTAGTGGTGGTCGACCCGCTGTGCCAGGGTGTGAGCGTCCGGAGCGGCGAGGGACGGCGCCTTCTGGCCCCAGGAACACCCACAAAGCAAAGCGGCGGCCAGCAGGCGCAGGCCGCCGCTGATTTTTGGGGTTCCCAGGGTCATTGGCTCAGATTCTGGCTGCAGTTGGTTCCACCGGTCGGGTCGTACTTGATGCCGCCGAACTGATCGCTGCAGAAGCTGCGGTTGCCGGTCGCGCCCACCGTCAGCGGGGTGGCGACAACGGTGTAGCCGGTAATGCGGTCGGTTCCGTTGTTGTTCACCTTGGTGCAGTTGCCAATCGAGAAGCTGTAGCCGGACTTGATGCCGGTGGCCAGGTCGAGTTGCAGCACCTCGGCATTGGTGGGTGAGGGGGGCCCCGACTTGGGGTCGCCGCCCAGCGCCGTCAGCGCGCAGGAGTAGCCGTTTGCCGGATAAGTGGCCTCGTACTGGCTCTGCGCCATGTTGATGGCGCGGATCGACTGAATGGCCGAGGTTTCATTGGCGTAGCGCTTCATGTTTCCCATGGTGGGAATGGCAATGAGCATGAGAATGGCGATAATCGCCATCACGATCAGCAATTCCATCAGCGTAAAGCCGTTGGGCCGAGCAGAGAGTCGGGCGCCACGGCGTCCGCGGTTCAAAATAATCATGCGTTTCATTGATTCCAAAGCCTCGATGGGCCGACCGCCCCAGCAGCCACCCGACCAAATCGTACAACGTATGGACGCACGCGTGCTAGATATCGCTCAAAGACAGGGGCGTTGTTGCGTTTGCTGTCTGCTCCTGAAGCGTGAGCGGGATGCGGAGGCCGATGTCCAGCAGGGGGGAGGGGGGTATCGCAGTCGAAGACGAGAGCTTCGAGGGCGCTCGAGGCCCAAAATGTGCAGGAGAAATTAGTCCCTAGCCCCTGGTCTCTAGCCCCTCGCCAGTCCCTGCCTCTCGTGATACCCTTCGCTGTTCACACAATTGGAGGATGGGCCGTGTCCTTGCGTTTCTGCTGTACAAAATCGATTTTTGTCTTGATTGTGCTTTGCGTTTTTGGGGCGCCACTCGGGAAGGCGCAGGCTGACTTTCCGTTTCGCGACACGAAGCTGAGCGAAGACCAGCGCATCGCCGATCTGCTGGGGCGATTGACGCTGGACGAGAAGGTCACGCTGATGTCGAACCATCCCAAATTTGACCGTCTCAAGCTGGTTTTCTCCGGCCAGGTGGAAGGGTTGCACGGACTGGCTCTCGGCGGTCCGGGTGGCTGGGGACCGCGCGGACGGCAGCCGCTGCCCACCACGACCTTCCCGCAGGAAAAGGGTCTGGGGGCCACCTGGGACCCGGAGTTGTTGAAGAAGATTGGATCGCTCGAGGGTACGGAGGCTCGCTACTACTACCAGAACCCGGTGTACGACTTTGGGGGAGTGGTGGTGCGCGCCCCCAACGCAGACTTGAGCCGCGATCCGCGCTGGGGCCGCACCGAGGAGTCGATGGGCGAGGATCCCTACCTTGTGGGTACCATGGTGGCGGCGTTCGCCCAGGGGCTGCAGGGGCCCGATCCGAAACACTGGCTGTCCGCCTCTTTGATGAAGCACTTTCTGGCCAATGAGAACGAAGATACCCGCGCCTCGAGTTCGTCGGACTTCGACGAGCGCCAATTCCGGGAATACTACTCGGTTCCGTTCCGGATGGGCTTTGAGCAGGGCGGTTCGCGCGCCGTGATGGCTGCCTATAACTCGTGGAACGGGACGCCCATGATGATTCATCCGGTCTTGAAAGACGTGATGATCAAGGAGTGGGGCAACGACGGGCTCATCTGCACGGACGGCGGGGCGCTTGGTCTCCTGATCAGCGCACACAAGACATTTCCCGACAAGGAAAAGGGCTCGGCGGCGGCTGTGAAGGCCGGCATCAATCACTTCCTGGACAAGTACCAGGAAGACCTGACCAAGGCGCTCAAGGATGGGCTGGTCACCGAGGCCGACATGGACGCGGCGCTCAAGAACCTGCTGCGGGTTTACCTGCGGCTGGGCGAGATGGATCCAGCGGGCGCCGATCCCTACGCCAAAATCGGCGTGGACACGGCTGGAGCTTTGCCGCCGTGGGAGCAGGTGTCGAGCAGGGAACTGGTGCGCAAGGCGACTGATGAGTCGATTGTGCTGCTCAAGGACGAGAACAACACCCTGCCGCTCGACCGGAACAAGCTGAAGACCGTGGCCGTAATTGGACCGTGGACGGACCAGGTGCTGCTCGATTGGTACAGCGGAACCCCGCCGTACGACGTAAGCATCGTGCAGGGCATCAAGGAGGCTGTCGGCAAGGGCGTGAATGTGCTCTACTCCGACGGCTCCAACGTGGAGGAAGCGAAAGCGCTGGCGCAAAAGGCGGATGTGGCCTTGGTGGTGGTTGGCAATCATCCCACGTGCAACGCTGGGTGGAACCAGTGCCCTGTGCCTTCGAACGGCAAGGAGAGCGTGGATCGCAAAACGATTGTGCTGGAGCAGGAAGAGTTGGTGAAGCAGATCTTCGCTGCCAATCCGCACACGGTTGAGGTGCTGCGGTCCAGCTTTCCCTACGCCATCGTGTGGAGTCAGCAGAACCTGCCGGCCATTGTGCACATGACGCTGAACAGCCAGGAGGAGGGCCATGGCCTGGCCGACGTGCTGTTCGGAGACTACTCACCCGCGGGACGGCTGAACCAGACGTGGCCCACTGGGGATGCGCAGCTGCCTCCTTTGCTGGACTACAACCTGCTCCATGGTCGCACCTATATGTACGCGAAGGAGAAGCCGCTGTATGCGTTCGGGTACGGATTGAGTTACACGACCTTTGCGTACGAAGGGCTGACGCTGAACGCCCCGAAGGTAAATGCCGAGGGCACGGTGCAGGTGACGGTGAGGGTAAAGAACACCGGCAAGAGGGCCAGCGACGAAGTGGTTCAGCTGTATGTTCAGCATCTCGACTCCAAGGTGGAGCGGCCGCAGGTTGAGCTTGAGGGCTTCCAGCGCGTGCACATTGAGGCCGGCGCCGAGAAGAACGTGACCCTGGATCTGAAGCCGCGCGACCTGGCGTACTGGAATGAGGCGGGGCACACGTGGCGCGTGGAGAAGGAACCGGTGCGCGTGCTCGCCGGCGGGTCCAGTGACAGTCTGCCCGTGCAGGCCACGCTGCAGGTGGAGACCAGCGGAGAGCTCAAGCCGTAGCCCGAAATGGGCTCTTCAGTGAAAAGTGAAGAGTGAAAAGTGAAGGCCAACGCGGCGCGGGATGGACTCCCGCGCCGCTTTTGTTTGCGGCTGAACGCAAGCGGTTGGGCATATCGGCAATGGGCTCTTGCGAAGGGGTTGTGCGGATGCTACGATTCTGCTCTCTTCCCAGGGTGCACCACGCGAGATGCGCTAAGAGGCCCGCAGAGGTTCCGCGCTCATCTCAAAGAAACAATTTTCTGACCCAGATCCGAGCCTCGGAAGATCGACATATCTCGTGCGGCCGGTTGCGATCCGCCCGATTCGTGCGATTCGGCAGGCGCTCCCCCAATCCCCCTGGAGGTGGTAGTCCATGAACTATCGACGCATCGCGATCCTGCTGCTCTCGGCGACATTTGCTCAAGGGCAGACTTCGTCCACGGCTTCCACGAACGGATCCAAGGGATCTGTGCCGCTTTCGCCCAAGGCGGAGGAGGCCAAGGCGCTGCTGGCCTGTGGCAAGGCGGTGATCGACGACGTGAATCTGCTGAAAATTCCCGATATGCGCGCCAAGCGATTCGAAGGGAAGGTGCCGGAGGCGGTGGCGCTGTGCCGCGGAGGTGAGCAGGCGCTTGAATTCCGCGGCACGCCGTGGGTGGATTGGTCGAATTACTGGGGGACGGGCGATGAGTCGTCGCTGCCCAAGGGATTCATCTCGCAGAGTCTGCCGGCTACTCGCGGAGTAACCGGTGCGCTGGCCGATCTTGAACTGCAGCGGGTCGCGCTCATCAAGTTCAACCTCTTCGACAACTCCGGAACCTATGCGACGTTTGTGAATGGACACGACGGAGTGGGCGGTCCGGTCATCAAGGTGTGGCCGCAGATGCGGCTGCAGCCCACCGATCCAAGTTACAAGGATGTAGGCGGCGATGGCGCCCAGGTCTGCAAGGATGAGCTGATCCGGTTTCGCACCGTGAGCGGCATCTGCAATGACGTCCTGAATCCAGCCATGGGATCTACGGGCATGCTGTTTGCGCGCAACGTGGAGTTTGAAACGTCGTTCCCGGAGCTTGGGCTGAACGAGCTGACGCATAACCGGCATGGCGATCGACTCGCTTTGTTGCAGCCCGATCCGCAGGTCATCAGCCGGCGCCTGTTCACGCGCACACAGAGCGCGCCGGACAAGTGCAACGCCGGCTACGGCCTGCCCGGCGACTCCCGCGATGCGCAATGCGATTACAAGAAGGCTCCGTTCTTCAACGTGCTGGCGGCGTACTGGATTCAGTTCATGACGCACGACTGGTTTTCGCATCTGGAAGAGGGCCACAACCAGGCGGAGTACATGAAGGTGGGTTGTGCGACCAAACTGGTGAATGGCGTGGAAACGCCGTTGACGCCGGAGGAGATTGCGCAGCTTGGGTGCCGTCCTGACGACATGATCGACAAGGGATACGTCGCCGACGATGGGCCTCCCGGGACGTTCCCGGCGGGCGGGCAGTCGATCGACTTGCGCGCGCTCCGAAGACCATGCGCAATACCAACACGGCGTGGTGGGACGCATCGCAGTTGTACGGTTTCGACGACACATCGCGGCAAAGGGTGAAACGCGACCCGGCGGACCGGGCGAAGATGCTGCTGGTTCCAGTCGCGGGGCAGAAGGGCGCGGAGTATCTGCCGGTATTTGCGACGGGCGATCCTATCAATCCGGAGTGGGCGGGGCAGGAGGCGGCGGCGTTTCCGGACAACTGGACCGTGGGTTTGAGCTTCCTGCACAACCTGTTTGCGCGCGAGCACAATGCGTTTGTGGCGGAGTTTCGGCGGGTGGCGGCGCTGAAGCCGCTGGCGGATTCCGGACTGCGCGATCCGGCGCGGCCGCAGCACATCATCCGCTATCGCGATGTGACCCCGGACGAATTGTTTGAAGTGGCGCGGCTGGTGGTGGCGGCCGAGATTGCCAAGATTCACACCACGGAGTGGACGCCACAACTGCTCTACAACGAGCCTCTCTACCTGGGCATGAATGGCAACTGGAGCGGCCTGCTGGGCGGAAGCGCCCCTTTGTTAACGAAAGCATTGAGCAACGTGGTCGCGCAAAACCTTGGCAAGTCGAAGGATGTGGACAAAGGGTCGTCATTGTACTCGGTGTTCGCTTCGGGGCCGGGCATCTTCGGGCTGGGCAGTAAAGTGCCGCGATTCGACATTACCGATCCGAAGTACACCAACGGCGGAGTGAATCACTTCGGTTCGCCCTTTAATTTTCCCGAGGAGTTTGTGAGCGTGTACCGGCTGCATCCGCTGGTGCCCGACCTGCTGGAGTATCGCGATCTGAGCGGCGATCCCAACCGGATCGCCAAGCGCGTGCCGGTGGTGGAGACCTTTCAGGGGAAAGCGACGCCATTCATGGAAACGATGGGCATGGCGAACTGGGGCATCACGCTGGGACGCCAGCGGTTGGGGATCCTCGGGCTGAACAATTCGCCGCAGTTCCTGCAGAACCTGAAGTTGGGAAGGCTGGAGAGCAAGACACAACAGATCGACGTGGTGGCGCTCGACATCATTCGCGATCGCGAACACGGAGTGCCGCGCTTCAACGAATTCCGCCGCCAGTACGGGCTGCGCCAACTCACCAGCTTTGACGACTTCATGGATCCGGCGGCGCAGGCTGGTTCCGCGGATTGGCAGGAGCAGCGCACCACCGTGGCCGCCATGCGCGATGTTTACGGCCAGCACAAGTGCGACGCGTCCAAGGTGATTACCGATGCGCAGGTGAACGAAGACGGAACGCCCATCAATGACTGCCTCGGGCATCCCGACGGATCGTTGGTAGACAACATTGAAGATGTGGATACGGCTGTCGGCTACCTCGCGGAGTATCGTCGTCCTCACGGGTTCGCGATCTCGGAGACGCAGTTTGTGGTGTTCATTCTGAACGCATCGCGCCGGCTCTTCAGCGATCGATTCTTCACGTCGTGCTTCCGGCCGGAGTTCTATACAACGCTTGGCGTCGACTGGGTGAATCACAACGGACCTGGCCCTGAAGTGATGGAGAAGGGGACGCCCAACGGCCATAAGCAACCGGTCTCGCCCATGAAGCGGGTGCTGATGCGCAACATTCCGGAGCTCAAGCCGGAACTCGACAGCGTGGTCAACGCGTTCGATCCCTGGGCGCGCGATCGCGGCGAATACTACAGCATTGCGTGGAAGCCGCGCCCCGGCGCTGAGTCGGATGACGCGTTCAAGCAATAAGCCACGGCAGACCTGCGATCGGCAGTCATCGAGGAAAGATGCGGTATTCCACGCTCAGCCGGTCGTGTCGCATCGCAGCCAGCGCATGAGTACGATGGAGCACGTCGTTCCGGAACAGCAGGCCATCGCCGAATTCGAGGGCCGGGGCCCAGAACGCTTCCGGCGAGAACTGCTTCCGCACCAGCGCGTCGTCGAGTTGCGTGAAATGCAGCAAGGCCGGTTGACGGCGACGGACAAACTCCAAGCCGGGGCTGTCGACACCGCATGGGTTTAGCGGGATCCAGCAAGTCAGCAAATCCGTCATGGACACGACTGGGCCGGGCTGCAAAGGAAACGACACGCCCAGCGCTCCATCCTGGTGCCAGTTCTGCAGGTGGTACCCGTTTGATGGCGCGTTACCGGGAGCGAACTTCTTTCTAACCCACGACTGGTTCGGGCTGCAAGTCGAATCGTCGCCGAGAGTCTCTGCGAACAATTGCGCTAGTCCAGGTGTGGACAGGGGAGCTAGCAGGTCGCCCTCGTTACATCCAAAGTCCGTCAGCGCAGCCAGGAGCACAGAGTGAGACGAGCGACTGAAGCCGTAGTACGTGGGAAGCGATGTCCCCTTCGAGACCGCCTGGAAGCACGAGGAGGCGGCGGCTTTCAGCTTCGCCAGGGAATCGTGACTGAACGCATCACGCAACAGCGCGACGCCAAATTCCTTGAGCTGTTGCGAGTGATCGTCGATGGCCACAAAATCTCCCTGGCGAACTCCAGCGTATTCAAAAATTCACTCGTACTCCGCATTCAATCCGCCACTGGGCAAACAAAAGGCGAATCGGCTAGAATCCAGCATGGCCTTCCCCGCCGAGCTTGCCTGGGCTCACCCCATCGTTGCGGAATGGTTCGTCACGCGATTCGGCACCCCGACCGAACCGCAGACGCACGGCTGGCCGTCGATCCTCAATGGCAAGCCTACCTTGATTTCCGCGCCCACCGGTTCAGGAAAAACACTTGCCGCATTTCTGGTCTGCATTGACAGGCTCATTCGTAAGGCATTGGACGGATCGCTGTCGCCCACCACGCAGGTCGTCTATGTCTCGCCTCTGAAGGCGCTCTCCAACGATATTCAGAAGAACCTCGAAGAGCCACTGCGCGAGATTCAACAGCTGGCGCTCGAGCGCGGCTATCTCTCGTTGAACATCCGCACCGCTGTCCGCACCGGTGACACCCTGCAGAAGGAACGCGCGGCGATGCTGCGCAATCCTCCGCACATTCTGGTCACCACGCCGGAGTCGCTCTATATTCTTCTCACCTCCAAACGAAGCCGCGAATACTTGAACCGCGTTGAGACGGTCATTGTGGACGAAATTCACGCGGTGGCCGACGACAAGCGCGGTGCGCACCTGGCGCTGTCACTCGAACGCCTCGATGCTTTAGTCTGCGGCGAAAACCAGCTGTCGCCGGGAGCGTTCATTACCGGGCTTCTCGCTCCTCCACAACGCATCGGGCTCTCCGCCACGCAGAATCCGATCGAGCTGCTGGCCGATTTTCTTACCGGTGCACACGCAAGCAGGGAACCGGCCACCATCATCCAGGTGGGCCGGAAGCGAGCGATGGACGTCGCCATCGAAGTTCCCACGGATGAGCTCACGTCAGTCACTTCCTATCCCATGTGGGAAGAGATCTTCGACAAGCTGGCGGCCTATACCGAGAGCCATCGATCGACGCTGGTGTTCGTGAACACGCGCAAGCTTGTGGAGAGAGTGTCGTTCGCGCTTGGTGAGCGGCTGGGCAAGGAGAATGTGGGCGCCCATCATGGTTCGCTCTCGCGGGCACTGCGCCTGGATGCGGAGCGGCGGCTGAAGCGCGGCGAGATCAAGATCCTGGTGGCTACGGCATCGCTCGAGCTGGGCATCGATATTGGCAACGTCGACCTTGTTTGCCAGATTGCCACCACGCGCGCGATATCGGTCGCCATGCAACGCGTGGGCCGCGCGGGACACTGGCGCGGCGCGATTCCGAAAGGTCGCCTGTTTGCGACCACGCGTGACGACCTGATGGAGCAGGCGGCGCTGGTTCGGCAGATGCGATCCGGCGAATTGGATCGGCTCGAGATTCCTCCCCAACCCATTGACGTATTGATGCAACAGATTGTGGCGGCATGCGGGGCTGAGTCGTGGGACAAAGCGTCTCTGTTTGAGGTGATGCGACGAGCCTATCCTTACCGCAATCTGACCTGCGAACAATATGAAGAGATTATTGCCATCCTGAGCAACGGCATCGAGTCGAGCCGCGGGCGCTATGGCGCCTACCTGCTGCACGACGGCATCCACGGCCAGCTGCACGCGCGCCGCGGAGCGCGGATGATCGCGATTTCAAATGGCGGCGCAATCCCGGATACGGCCCTGTTCAACGTGATTCTCGAGCCCGAAGGAATTCAGATTGCCACGCTCGACGAGCACTTCGCCGTCGATTCCAGCCCGGGAGATGTCATCCTCCTGGGCAATGCGAGTTGGCGCGTGCAGCGGATCGATCCCGCCGGCAAGGTGCACGTCGAGGATGCGCACGGAGCGCCGCCGAGCGTGCCATTCTGGACAGGAGAGGCGCCCCAGCGCACCGATGTGCTTTCTGACGGCGTAAGCGACTTGCGACGTGAAGTCTCCGCGCGAACCGTGGGCGTGTCGCCGGAATTCATCTCACCGGCGCAACCTGAAGTGTCGTCGGCAATCGCGTGGCTGATGGAGGAGTGCGGCGTGTGCGCGTGGGGTGCGCGGCAACTCGTCACTTACATTGTTGCCGGTCGCGCCGTGCTGGGCTCTGTTCCCACCAAAACCACCATCATCGCCGAGCGCTTCTTCGACGAGGGCGGAGGGATGCAACTCATCCTGCATGCGCCTTTCGGAGGACGCGTCAACAAGGCCTGGGGGCTGGCCCTGCGCAAGCGTTTCTGCCGAGGCTTCAACTTCGAGTTGCAGGCCGCGGCCACCGATAACGGGATCAACATTTCGCTTGCGGAACAGCACAGCTTTCCGCTTTCTGATGTTTTCCAGTTTCTCACTGAAGTTACGACAAAGGAACTGCTCGAACAAGCGTCCCTGGCGGCGCCGGTCTTCAAGACGCGTTGGCGGTGGGCTGCCGGCCGAAGCCTGCAGTTGCTGCGGAACTCGAAAGGCAAGCGCATTGCACCGCAGGTGCAGCGCACGCGGTCAGAAGATCTGCTGGCGAGCGTCTTTCCGCAGGCGGCTGCGTGTTTTGAAAATATTGAAGGCGACATCCAGATTCCCAATCACCCGCTGGTGCGGGAAGTGATGACGGACGTGCTGCAGGAGGCAATGGATCTCGAAGGACTGCTACGCGTGTTGCGTGGAATTCAGGATGGAAGCATCCAGTGTCTCGCCGTTGACACTCCCGTGCCATCGCAGTTTGCCCACGAATTGCTCAATGCGAATCCTTATGCGTTTCTCGATGAGGCGGGGTTGGAGGAGCGCCGTGCGCGGGCTATCTCACTCAATACCGGCATCCCGGCAAGCGTGCTCGAACAGCCCGGAAAACTTGACCCCGCGGCCATTGCAACGGTGCGCGCCGAGTGCTGGCCGGACATTCGCGACCATCACGAACTCCACGATCTGCTGATGAGCCTGGTCGCGCTGCCCGTTTCGCGCGTCCATGACGATCGTGCCCGGCACTGGCCGCATTTCTTCGAACGCCTCGAGCTCGATGGCCGGGCTCTCACCGTTGCCTGTGGCGACGAGTCTTGCTGGATTGCGACCGAGCGACTGCCCATGGTGCAGACCGTCTGGCACCAGGCGCCGGCATCAAGCGCCGTCCGGGATGAGGCGCTGCGCAAATGCGTGCAGGGATGGATCCAGATTCTCGGGCCGGTGACGGCGAGCCAATTCGCGCGCGACCTGTCGCTCGATGCGGCATTGGTTTTCCAGCAATTCATTGCATTGGAAGTTCAGGGGCTGTTGATGCGCGGGGTCTTCGAGCTCCCCCGGGCCGCCGATGATGTTGAGATCGAATGGTGCGAGCGCCGCATTCTGCAGCGTATTCACAAGCTCACCATCGGAACGCGCAGGAGGCAGGTCGAGCCGGTTCCTCCCGCCACTTTCATGCGGTGGCTGCTCGGATGGCAGCACCTGGCCCCGCAAACGCAACTCACAGGCGAGGACGGGCTGCTCGAAGTTCTCGCCCAGCTCGAAGGCTTCGAAGCGCCCGCAGTCGAGTGGGAGAAGACGATACTGCCCTCGCGTGTGGCCGGCTACGATCCGCGCTGGCTCGATCGCCTGTGTCTATCCGGCGCAGTCGCGTGGGGCCGCATCTCACCCCACCCTGCCTTTCGTTCCAGCGACGGAGAAGGCCCGCGGCGTGTCATCCCGTCGAACGCGGCGCCCATCACCTTCTACCTGCGCGATTCGGCCGCCTGGCTTGATTTCGCGCTTCGAGAGCATGCCGTCGAACCGGCAAACCTCACGCGGGCGCTTACTCCCAATGCGTTTCGAACCTGGGAAGTTCTCAAGCAGAAAGGAGCGTGTTTTGCCGAGGACATCCAGCGGCTCCTCGGCGTGAGTTCGCTGGAGGCTCAGCACGCGTTGTGGGAGCTCGCAGCCTCAGGGCTTGCTGCCGCGGACGGGTTCGATCAGCTTCGTTCCATGATCGATCGCGATCGCCGCAATGCTGCTGCCGTTTCTTACCGCAAGGTACGCAGCGCCGCGGGGAGATGGTCGCTGCTCAATGCGGAATCGCCGCAACCCGTGGATCAGCTTGAGAAAGCGCGCTATGAGGATGCCGCAATCGAATCGGCTGTACGGATGCTGCTCTGCCGCTACGGGGTCGTCTTCCGCGATCTGCTGGTCCTCGAGTCGAACACGCCCCGCTGGGGATTGCTGTTGAGAATGCTGCGTCGCCTTGAAGATCGCGGAGAGGTCAGGGGCGGGCGCTTCGTGGGAGGATTTGGAGGCGAGCAGTTCGCCCTGCCCGCTGTGCTCGACAGCCTGCGCGCGGCAAAGAACCGGAATGAACATTACACGGTCGATCTCGCTGGAGCCGACCCGATGAATCTGATCGGAATCCTGCTGCCCGGCGAGCGAACGCATGCATTGCCGGGACGTTCCTTCATCTACTCAACAGAAGAGGTTGACAGGCCCGGTGGGAGACCCAATCCTGTGCTTTCGAGGCAAGTCCGCCGTACATCGCAAAACGCGATCCGCGTCCCAACCGCGCTCGAAAGACCGGAGAATCTCGGGCCTCAAATCAGTTTGTTCTGAAGTTTTCAGGCACTGAAATGGGTTTCCGGCCAGACCGCAGCCCGTCCCAGTCAACCCACGCGCCTGAAAGGTAGCCCAATGGTGGGATTTCTAACGCGCTCGGAATCCGTTAACCTCTTCGGCAGGATTAAAATACGACCGTACCGAACATTCCCCAGGTTTCAGGCGCGGAGATAGCCGTGGCGTGATGTACGTACCTTTAATTGTAGAAAGAGTGCGCATGCGGGGCGCGCAAGATCTGTTTCTGGTGACGCGCATAGATTGGAATAGCAAGAGAGCTCACCTGGTGTCTCTGAAACCCGCAGCGGATCTGGCTGTTGACGTGCCGTTTGCTGACATTTTGCCGATCGGGCCGATGGAAAACCTGCCCGAAACCAGGTTCGAGTAGATAAATCGGTGTCTCTGCACTGATCTTTAACCGGGACAATTGCGTATAGATTTTTTGGGTACAAATACAGAACTGCCTTCTAATACATAATTCGTTGACAAGGGGCGGCCGGACTAGCAATCGGCGTCGGTCTTTTGCCGGGAAGTGATCCGTCGCTCAAGCGAGAACCCAACAGGCAAATCGTCGTTTTTTGGCATCCAAAGCGTACGGAGGGGCGCCATATGAACGTCGATCTCGCTCAGGAACTGCTGAACGAACTGGGTTCATCCATCGAAAGTCTGGAAAGCCAGCAGGCTGCTCTTCTGCAATTCCTGAAGGACGATGGCGTCGTCACCGACGAACAGTTTGC
The DNA here is from genome assembly GCA_963744185.1 of uncultured Acidobacteriota bacterium. Classification (GTDB taxonomy): domain Bacteria; phylum Acidobacteriota; class Terriglobia; order Terriglobales; family Acidobacteriaceae; genus Telmatobacter. The sequence continues at coordinate 1,233,362 of CAVUSR010000012.1, forward strand.
CCCTTATCTGGCTCAAGCCGGCCATGCCAGTAGTGTCCGGTGGCGGGCCGCCCGAATACGGTTAGAGCACCTCTTCTCCGCAGAAAAGCAAAAAGAGGAACAGCTTGCCGAAAACGAGCGACAGACAAAAGACGCGAAGGCTAAGAATCACGAAAGCAGCAGCGAGACCGCTGCACAAGGCGATGCACCCGTCGCCAAGACAACGGCAGAAAACGAGGAGGCGGAATCCAGTTCAGAGAAGGAAAGCAAGCGAGACGAACAGGCATCTGGCGAGGATAACGGGCCAAGTACCAAGCAAGAAAAGAATGCCGCATAGCTTCTGATCGTGTGCAATAGATGGCGTTTTTCTCATAAGTCTATGGCGTGTACCCAAGCGCAGTTAGCACTGAGGCGCCCAGAGCACCGCACAACGTTTGTGCGGTAGTTCCCTCTGATTGACCAGCGGATCACAGCAACTGGATCGCAGCAGCCGTGGCGGCAATTTGAGCCGAGCGTCCCCGATTCGATGAGACGCGACTACGGCTCAAGGAGAGACATTGCATGGCCCTCAAGGCATCCGACCCTTCTGCCTCGCCGTTTCTTCCACAACTCCGCGACCTGGTGTCTCTAAAGCGAGCCGCCTTGGACTGTCGTGGGTGTGACCTTTTTCGGAACGCAACGCAGACTGTGTTTGGCGAAGGACCCTCCACCGCGAGGATCATGTTCGTTGGCGAGCAACCGGGAGACCAGGAGGACAAGGCCGGGGTTCCATTTGTAGGACCCGCGGGAAAATTGCTCGCTGCCTGCATGGAAGAGGCGGGGATCGACCGCAGCGCGGCCTACGTCACGAACGCCGTAAAGCACTTCAAGTGGGAAACACGCGGCAAGCGGCGGCTGCATGAAAAACCAACCCTCCGGGAAGTGAGAGCTTGCCGTCCATGGCTTGACTCCGAGATTGAAGCCGTGCATCCCCAACTGATCGTATGCCTGGGCGCAACAGCCGCCCAGGCGTTGCTGGGAGCTAATTTTCGAGTTACCCGGAGCCGTGGGGTGATTCAGACCGTGACGGGATATCCGCCGGTTTTAGCTACGGCCCACCCGTCCTCCATACTCCGCGCCAGGACTGACGAAGACAGAGGAGAACAGAGACAGATGTTCGTCAATGATCTGATCGCCGCGCGGAAGATACTACTCAAGATGAAGCCCACGAACTTCCGCAGCCGGAAAATGGACTAGGGTAACTCGCTCATCTTTCTCCGGTCGAGGACTCGTTCGACACATCAATCCCGAGCGGCTTTCAACGGAAGAAGGCGTCCGCGGGTGTCGGCACCCGTCTTGCAACGCACGACCGGCCTCAGCCAAAAAAGAAGCGGCGCTTGCGCGCCGCGTAGTAGCCATTCATATACCTGCCGCTTTATTCGAGATGTGCAATATTGATCACGTGCCGAAGTTAAGATTCTGCGACGAAGCGCTTTCTCGAAGGGGATGCGCGGCGTGTATAAAATTGACCAGACGAGCTTTAGCTGAATACGCATACTTTAATTACCGGGGGAGAATGCAAGGCGCGAGGCGCCTTGCCCAGTCCAACGATCTTACCCAGTCAGGCGGTCCGACAAAACAGTCGCAATCGCCTTACGACCGCTTTGCGATGCGAAGGAACTGAAAGACCTATCCGCAATCGGGGTCACCATGGATTTGAATTTTACTCAAGACGCTCCCGCGACAGAATCGGACAACGGAGCGATGATCCACTCCGCAGGTAAATCCTTCCACGTTGAACGATTCGCCACAGGCATAGTGGGTCTGGACGACATTCTGGAAGGCGGGCTGGCCCGCGACCACCTCTATCTGATCGAAGGCGATCCCGGCACCGGAAAGACAACGATCGCCATGCAATTCCTCATGGAAGGGATACGACAGGGGCAAAAGAGCCTGTACGTGACCCTCTCTGAAACGAAGGCGGAACTGCTTGAGATAGCGCACTCGCATGGATGGTCGCTCGAAGACATCGAGCTTTTCGAACTCGCGCCGGATGAAGCGCAGCTAAGGCCTGAAGCCCAGTACACAGTCTTCAATCCCTCCGAATTTGAAATGACAGAAACCATCAGCGCCGTGCTAGCGGAGGTGGAGAGGCTTCAACCGGCGCGCGTTGTGTTTGACTCGCTTTCTGAATTGCGCCTTTTGGCTCGCGAATCCCTTCGCTATCGCAGGCAGATCCTGGGCCTTAAGCATTTCTTTTCGGGACGCAATTGCACCGTGCTTTTTTTGGATGATCGCACCGCTGAAGGTTACGATAAGCAGCTGCAGAGCATTGCGCACGGCGTGATTATGATGGAAAGCGTCGATCGTGAGTATGGAATCAAAAGGCGTCGTCTTGAGGTCAAGAAGCTACGCGGATCACACTTCCGCGAAGGATTTCATGACTACTGCATCAAGCGGGGTGGTGTGGAAGTCTATCCGCGCCTGGTTGCCGCTGAGCATCTCCTGGCCTTCCAGCCGACCCAACTGAAGAGCGGTATCGAGGAACTTGACACGCTCCTGGGCGGCGGCCTCGATAGCGGCACCAGCACACTACTACTGGGGCCTGCCGGTTGTGGAAAGTCGACGATCGCTATCCGTTATGCCATTTCATCGATCGATCATGGCGACTGTGCGGCGTTGTTCGCCTTTGATGAGACCCTGGCAACTCTCGTGAAAAGAGGGAAGGGGCTCGGACTTGATATTCAGAAACATGTTGATTCCGGCAAATTCGTCCTGCGCCAGGTGGATGCCGCGGAACTGTCGCCTGGCCAGTTAATTGAAGAGATTCGGCAACTTGTCGAGAAGCGGAATCTCAAGGTGCTGATTATCGACAGCCTGAATGGCTTTCTTAATGCGATGCCCGGGGAAAAATTTCTCGCCATGCAACTCCATGAACTACTCACTTACATGGGACAGAGGGGCATTATGACCCTGATGACCGTGGCCCAGCATGGCTTTGTCGGAACAAACATCGATACACCGGTGGATGTGAGTTACCTGGCGGATACGGTGCTTCTGTTTCGATATTTTGAGGCGGCAGGCGAGGTGCGGCAGGCGTTGTCAGTGATTAAGAAACGCAGCGGGGAGCACGAACGCACCATTCGCGAACTGGTAATGAAGAATGGAAGAATCGTGGTTGGAACGGTACTCACTGAATTTGACGGTCTGCTTACGGGCGCTCCTACCTATCGCGGCGAGATGGCAAGCCTTGAACAGTCCAAGTCGGTTGCGACGCCTCCATGAAAGATGTCAAAAACCAGGAAGAACTCCGCGTATTGATCGTCGCGCCTATAGGGCGAGACAGCGAGTTGATCTGCAATCTTCTTGCGGCCAAGGGCATCCATTGCGCCGTGCCGGCGACCGCTGAAGCGGCTCGCGCTGAATCGGATGTCGGGGCCGGCGCGGTGATTCTCGCAGAAGAAGCGCTTACGCTCATCGACATCTCGGAGTGGGCGTCTCGAATCGCTCGCCAACCTTCGTGGTCCGACCTTCCTGTCATCCTTCTCACCATACCGGGAGAAAGAAGCAGGCGTAGAATGCTTGCTCAAGCGCCCCTCGAAAACCTGGTGTTATTGGAGCGGCCGGTGAGGCCGGAGACATTGATAAGCACCGTCCAGGCGGCATTGCGTAGCCGGCGGCGTCAATATCAGATAAGAGATCATTTGATAGAGCGCGCTGTTGCGGAAGAAATATTGCGAAGGTCGGAAAAGCTCGTGGTTGCCGGACGCCTGGCTGCAAGCATGGCGCATGAGATCAATAATCCGCTGGCGTCGGTTAGCAACCTGCTTTATCTCATTGGGGCCTCGACTTCATTACATGAGTCGAAGGCGTATGCAGAGACAGCGGCAAACGAATTGGGGCGTGTATCAGAGCTCGTAGCCCACACGCTAAGGTTCTACAAGGAGCCGGCGAAACCCGCAATGGTGCAAATCACGGACGTGGTAGACTCCGCTCTTGCTATCTACCAATCGAGATTTAGTTCAGCCGGAATTGCGGTGGAGCGAGACTTTCGCGAAAATTCTCCGATCTTTGCCAAGGCTGGAGAACTGCGTCATATGGTCCTCAACCTGATAGGGAACGCTTTAGAAGCAATTAAACGAGACGGAACGCTTAAAATCCGGGTGAGCAATACGCGCGAACTCCGGAACGGGGCGCGTCATGGCGTTCGTTTGACCATCGCGGATAACGGATCCGGGATTCATCCTGAGCTCAAAACGAAGATCTTTGAACCCTTTGTAAGCACGAAAGGCGATACTCGTTCCGGCCTTGGTCTTTGGATGAGTTCCGAGATTGTTCGCAGGCATGGCGGGAGCATCCAGGTGAAGAGCAGAGTCCCACCTCCCTTCGCGGGTACTGTCTTCTCGGTCTTTCTGCCGTTGCATCTCCCATCGGATACCGATGACGCTCTTCACAGTTACGTTTCGGATGGACAGCAGGCGAAGCCCGTGGACATTTCGCGTGGCGCAGAAACTGGGGGAGTGTTATTACCCCAACTCGAGATTCCGTCATAGGCGGCTCTCTTAGGACGAACATACTCTTATCGTGGCATCGAGAAGCGCCGATATGTATAAAACGGTACAGACTGTCCCCAAAGGCGGTAGGAAAATAGAGCCACGATTGGTTTGGTAGTCGCCGACTCGTATTTTGGTGCCCATTCAAGGGGGACGGCGAGCCGGAAGAAGACGAACGTTGGCTGATTCGGACACCTGATGACGTTCAGCGAGCGAACTTTTTCTGGCGGCATCGGTGGGAGGCGGAGCGATCTATCATCGTCCCGGGATGGAGAGATATGTGGCATCTTAAATTCAGCAGGGACAAGACGTTTAGCCAGCCGATCGTGTGGCTGACGACTTTCTTCATGCTGGCATTTCATGCCGGTGCATTGGTCGCGCTGTTCTTTTTTAGCTGGAAGGCGTTCTTACTGGCCATGATTTTGTGGTGGATCGCCGGTGGCCTGGGCATCGGAATGGGATACCACCGTCTGCTTACACATCGTGGATATAAAACTCCGAAGTGGATCGAATATTGCTTGACGATCTGCGGCACTTTAGCGCTGGAAGGCGGCCCGATCTTCTGGGTAGCCACACATCGGATGCACCACCAGAACACCGATCGCGAGGGCGATCCGCACTCTCCGCATGACGGCGGTTTCTGGTCGCACATGGGTTGGATCCTGACTGGGCAGACGATGCACAATAATGCGAATGAGCTTCTGCGGTATGTGCCGGACCTTCGCAAAGACCAGTTCCACTCCTGGATCAGCCGTTGGCACTGGGTGCCCATCACCACTCTCGGGGCCATGGTATTTGCAGTTGGGGGATGGCGGTATCTGCTTTGGGGGATCTTCTTTCGCACTGTTATTGGCCTCCATTCGACATGGCTGGTCAATTCTGCAACCCACATGTGGGGAGGGCGGCGCTTTGCCACGCCCGATAATTCCAGGAACAGTCTTTGGGTGGCATTGCTCACGTTTGGAGAGGGCTGGCACAATAATCATCACGCATTTCCACAATCGGCTCGTCACGGGATGGCATGGTACGAGTTTGACCCGAACTGGTACGGAATCGTAATGCTGCGAATGCTTGGATTGGCGCGGAACGTAAAAAATGCCTGTGCCGAAGTGAGAAAAGCCGCGGGCAAGCGGCCTGCCGTCGAGGTGAAGGTTGCTCAGGGCACTGCTCCCTACTAAGAACGAATGCCAGCACTGGACAACCCAGGAAGCACGCTTCAGCCGGCACGGGCACGAGGTTAGGCGTATGCTCGAGATTAGCAGTAACCTAAGCTCTTCTCGCCTTCGGCACTCCTCGCATCGCTTCGGACGAGCACCTTTCAAGAACGAAACCGAACGATGGGAGTTCCTATGACCCTCATTAAGAAGCGCGATGTAAAAGACTACTTTGCTGCCCGGCGCCTTCAGGGCAAGCGGGCTAACGTTCTGCCGGCAACTCAAACCGAGGCGACCGCGATTTCTGGGAAAGAGCCGGTTGTGGTCGAGACCTCGCAGGCCAACTTTAGCAAGGATTTTACGGCGGATCATTCGTCCTCCCGCAAACCCCACTCGCCGGCGGTGGATTCCAGCGCTCCCGTGGACTCGCAAGACTCCCCGGTTTCCAGAAAAGTCCGGAAGTGAAACTCCATTCCGTGTTCCTGCGCAAGGACTGCATCCTTCCGAATCCACTGAATCCCCTGAGGGCTCCTTTTGGCGAGCACTGGGCTCATGTCGAAGAGATGACGTCAACCTTGTTCGACACTATGATCCGGGGAGCGGGCTGGCATTTCATCTGGATGTCCGGATCGTGTTCGCGGAGGGGTTATGCGCGGTCACAGGAAAAGGCAATCGAGAAAGCCTTAGGTCGGGCTCTCGGCGCGGTTTCAACACAATCGAACTCCGTGGACTTCGATCGCGTTCATGTCAAGAAGTTCCTGGGTTTCCACGTTGCAAATGTCACAGTGCAGCGGCGACGAATTCAGAAGCACTCTGTGCTCGAATCCGACGATAGAGATCGCACACGGGCACACCACGCCGGATGACCCGATAATTGTTGATTGGATGGAAGATGAGCTCTTCGGATCGAGTTTGGCCAGACTGGCTGCCACATGTACTCCTGACGCAGCGCATATGTCCTCGATGCACTTCTGTCAGTTTCAAGCCAGCGGAAACGCGTTCCTATGATGAACTGCTCAGTATGTTCGCACTCAAGCCGGTTCGCTGCATGTTCTGCTGGCGACGATACTATTGGTTTACTTTTCGAACTGTGAATCCGTCCTAAGCTCTTTGTCATTCAGCGATAGGGTTTTGAACCTTACACGGATCGCCGATCTCCGGGCCACAGTGGTCCGGAGATTCGGGAATCCAGTTAGGTCTAGCGGAGACTCACTGTGGTTGCAGGAGCTGGAACACCGATTGCCTCACCCGAGACTACCAGCTCGACCCGTCGATTGCTCTGCCGGCCGCCGGAATTATCGTTTGATGCTACGGGCGAGGTGTTGCCGAAGCCACGAGCGCTCACCGATTTAGCCTCGACGCCCTGCTTTACAAGGTAGTCGCGCACGGATCCGGCGCGGTTTTGTGAGAGCGTCTGGTTCATGTCGTTGCTTCCCACATTGTCGGTGTAGCCGCCGACTTCAATGTTAAGGGTCGGATAGGACATCAGGATTCCTGCCACCTTGGCCAGCTTCTCTCTCGCGCCCGAATTGAGTGAGAATTGTCCGGTGTCAAACAACACGTCGGACATGCTGACGATGAGGCCGCGAGCACTGTCGCGGGTCTGCAGGATCTGGTTCAACCGGGCTTCGAGTTGAGTGCGCAGAACGGCCTTCTCGGTATCGGCCTGATGCTCGTTCTGTTGAGCCAGTTGTGCTGCCGCGCGGGACTGATCGGCAGAGGCATTGGCTGCGTTGACCTGGGCGGCGGAAGACGCCTGATTGGCAGCCATGTCGGCCTGGGCTCTGGCGGCATCAGCCTGTGCTCTTGAAGCATTGGCCTGAGCAGTGGCCATGCCGTTCTGGGAGTTTGCGGCATCGGCTTGCGCAGCGGCCATATTGGCTTGCGACGTCGCCGCATCCGCCTGGGCTCGATTTCGATCGGACTGAGCCAGCGCATTGTCCGACTGGGCCATCGAGTTGTCCGACTCGGCCTTGCGTCTTTGGGCCTGGGCAATTGCGTTCTCCGATTGTGCTTGCGCATTCGCAGCTTGCGCCAAATCGTTGTCCGATTGGGCACGAGCGGTATCAGACTGCGCACGATTCTTCTGGCGTGTGGCTTCGTCAGTTTCTGCCTGCGAGTGGGCTAGAGCGCTGGCGGACCTCTGACGCTCCCCCGAGCGCATTGCTTCGTCCAGATTCTTGACGGCGATTGCTCGCGCGTCTTCGGCAGTCTGCACCGTCTCTCGCGAGGTGGCAATCAATTCTTTTTTGGAGCCATGTTTTTCCGTTGCGTAGTTATCTGCGGCGTCCATTAGCCGAGAAGCATGTAGATAGCTTTCAGCGGCATAATGCTCTGCGCCTTCGGATTTGGCAATGCGAAAAGCATTCCGTGCTTCCATGAATTCGAGCGGGAGCCTCGCGTCCAGGACTACCGGATCGAACTTATAGCCGGTGGGAATGTACCCGCCGCGACCCATCAACTCGTACTTTGCGTTAACCGCCTCGCTGGAGCCTTTGGTATCGGATCGGACCACATTCTCGAGTACCACGACGTCGCTCGGCTGGCGAACCGCGTAATACGGCTCGGCCGTGACAAGGAGGGCGAATGCCTGCAGATCTGTGGTGACCTTGAGCTTGCTGCGGTGATTGCCGCCTACGAGCACTTCACCTAGGTTGATGGCCCTGCCCTCAGGGGAGATGGCCCACAGTATATACGTAAGGTATTCGGTTCCGAAGACAATGGGCTTCTGAAGCCCGCCAAATTCGGCCTCGATGGCGATGGAGCCGCGCTGGCTCTTCACTTCCGCAATGCCAGTTGCGGTGGGCATCATTACTGTACCGGCGAAGTCGATCTTGGTGGCGCCGCCGTGGTGCTGATAATTAACTGCCTGCACTGTGCGGGTAGTGGTGTGCACCACAAATGTGGAATCCGAGCCATTCGGGTCACCGGACATGGTGGTCTGGGCTTTAGCTTGCGGTAAGGCACCTAAACAGGCAGCCAATCCAAGGGTAAACAAGAGCCTGGTATTCACAATTTCTCCTGCAGGCGGATGCCCTGCGGTCGTGCGTTTAGTCGATGCATGAGCGAAGTTCGAAGTAACTTGAGGATAGAGCGATTCAGAACGCTGATACGAAGAGCGGGATAACTAGATGTAAGGCAGACTTTCTCATTTCCTGAACTCAGCCGGCGCGCCCAACCCAATTTGAGATGCGCGCTCCGTGGCTGAACCCGCTCCGTGGCTGAACCCTTTGTCTGGCGATACCGGCATCTACCTGGCGTCGGCTACAGCGCTGGTGTGAGCGGTTTGCGAGATGGCCCTGATGAAAGCATGTGTCGACTGCGGAGCGTGTACCTGCCCGGCGAGGATAGCGCGGAACGAAGTCTCGCGGCCGTAGATGGCGCGGGTGGAGTCCTTATCCTGCTCGACGACGGCGCCGTCCAGCGAGATACCGGCGAAGACACCCTTGGAGCGCGAATAGGTGAGGATTTCGGAGTTCATCTTCCAGTCAGTGCCAGCGGAAGCGTGGCGGCCGATTGGGCCAGCGGAAGCGGAGGCATCGGCGCCAACCTTGAACTTACTCGATAGCATGTGCTGCAGGCCGTTGTCGTTCATGACCAACATGACCAAGTCAACGCCTTCGACGCCAATCTGCAATCCCCAGCTTCCGCCGCCGATGGAGACGAATGCAGGAGCGCTCCAGCCTTCAGACGTTCGGCACGTCGCGACGCCACGGCCATGCTCTGCACCGATGACGAAACCGCCCTTGACGAGATGGGGAACGATGACGATGCACTTGGCATTGCTGATGACTTCTTCGGGAATGCTCTTGTCGGGTGTATTGATCATCGCCGTGAGCGTATCAGAGGCCATATGAAGGCGCTCAATCGAATCTTGGCGACCGGAAGCGGCAGACAGGTTTGCTGCCGACAGCGCCAAGGCGCTGACCAGAAAAACAGATATAACTCGCATAAGGAATCCTTTTTTTGAGGAGGGAGAGCTAAGAGGGACAGATGTCAGGTGGGCTGACTTAGCTCAGAAACCAAGAGGGAGAGGACAAGCTTATTCTTCTCCAAGTTCAGTATAACAGAGTAAAGGCATAAACTATAACTTATTTTGTATCGACTAACTATTGGTCAAATAGGCAGTATGTAAGATTCCAGGTCCCTATTACTTGAATTGATAAGTCAGATGGGGAGCAAATGCGTATGGAGTATTCCCTGGGGGCTGAATACGGACTTGCTCGGATTTAACGCGGCATTCACTCGCCATTCTGTTAGATAACCCAAATGGTCCTTTGGGGCAGGTTCCAATTTATTGATTACACTTCGGTGCCGTCCCGAAGATGTGCTGGAGCCGCTCGATGTTCCTGGCTAACGCTGCACGGAGACACGCCTTTTCTCAGAATCCATTGGGTCGCCTTGCGGTTGTCATTTTCACCTTTCGAAAAGGGCCAGGACAATCCCCACGCGAGTCCAATTTGTGCCGCCATCCACCCCTCTCCCGATCGTTCCTGAGGTCAAGAACTGATCGGGATTGTTCTCTTGGCGGTGCCTAGCTCGCCTCGACTCGACGGTTCGCGCGGTAGAGAAAAGCACCACAAGCCAACGCACAATGTTGGGCATCCGACTCCGGCAGAGTTGGGGCGTCTTGGCTTAACCCTCGGAACGCTCGCGAATCTTAGTTGTGACTGGGGTTTTATGGTGCGCCCGGAGAGATTCGAACTCCCGGCCTACTGATTCGTAGTCAGTCGCTCTATCCAGCTGAGCTACGGGCGCACTGCAATCCAAGATGTGGTCCTGGAAGGGCTCGGTTGAACCTGAATCAGATTATCAACAAATCCACGGTCGCGCAATCTCAGGCCGGCGTTGCAGGGGGAGTCGCGGGCGGCGGCGGAGGTGGGGGAATCAGAGACATTTCCTCGACGACATCGAGCCCCGCCTGGCGCATGAGGCTGAGAACGACGGCACCCGTCAGGCGCGTCGCGTCGTACTCCACCAAAACTGTCTGCTTCTCCCGGTTAAAATTGAGACGACGGATGCCGTACACCTCTCTGGCGCCGGAGAGAGCCAACAGCACGGATTCAGTGGGTTGGGTCCCGTAGCGAAAGACAATGTCGGTATTCGTCATAGTTGGATGATAGCAAGCGCCGCCGAATCGCAGGTCGCGGGCATCGCCTGCATTGCAGGCAGGCTACATGCTCTTGAGGTAGGTGCGGATCTCCGGGTTGAACCAGTCCGGATCCCCTACGACCTTGCGGCGAATGATGCCGTCCTTGTCGATGATGTAGGTTTCCGGCCACGCCTCGGTGTGATAAAGCTTCGCTGCGGTCTGGTCAGGATCGCGCACTGTGGTCACATCCACGTGATACCGCGTCAGGAAGCTTCGATAGGAGTCGGCATCGTCATCAATGCTCACCCCCAGGATCTCAATGTCAGGGCGGTCATGGTGGAGCGCTTCCAGCCCTGGGGTCTCCTGGATGCACGGGCCGCATTGGCTCCACCAGAAGTTGAGAAGCACGGTTTTGCCACGATAGCTGGCGAGGTGAACGGTGTTCGTCCCATCGCTGACCGTGAAGTCGGGGGCAGGCCTGCCCACTTGGGCGGGATGGTCCCCGCGATTGCAACCTGCAATAAGTGCCACGCAAGCAAGGGACGCGAGCCCCACGGTCGAAAGAGTACGTCGGTAGTGCACATCCCTATAATACGGAGCGAAAGCAAAGGATGCCAGAGGCGATTCATCCATGGCGCACGACCAGAACGACACCCCCGAAGGCCCACAGGCGCGGGACTGGAAACCGGTTCTCGGGCTCGCGACCGAGCCTGGGGAGGCGCCCCAGTGGCACGCGCGCGCCGGTACGGTCTACGACCAGCCCGAGCCTGAACCACTGATTGAACTTACGGTAATTGTCCCGGCCCGCAATGAGCAGGACTGTATCGGCGCGTGCCTGCATTCGCTGGTTGGCCAGTCCGAACAGGGAGTATTCGAACTTGGCCAGGACTGGGAACTGATCGTGGTGGACGACGGCTCCGCCGATCGCACCGCGGAGATTGCGCGCAACTTTCCCGGGGTGGTCGTCATGAGGGCCGGCACGCTGCATCCGGGTTGGACCGGCAAGGCGAATGCCGTCTTTACCGCGGCCAGGAAGGCGCGCGGTAAATGGTTACTTTTCACCGATGCGGACACCATTCACGAACCCGGCGACTTGCGACGGGGCCTGCATGAGGCTGCGCGCCACAAGGTCGGGATGCTCAGCTATTCTCCGCGCCAGATCGTCAGCGGCTTTGCGCAGCGTGCGCTTATGCCCCTGGTATTCTGCGAACTCGCGCTCGCTTATCCGCCCGCCAAAGTATCGGACCCCAACCAGCGCGTTGCCGCGGCGAACGGCCAGTTTTTGCTGGTGGAACGGGAAACGTATCGGCGCCTGGGTGGCCACGCGTCCGTGCACGACCGGGTCCTTGAAGACGTTGAACTGGCGTTTCTTGCCAAGCGCCGGAAAGCCGGGCTGCGATTCCGCTATGCGGACGACGCCCTGTCGACGCGCATGTACCGCACCACTGGAGCCATGATCGAGGGCTGGACCAAAAATCTTGCCTTGCTGTTCAACAACGCGCTGGCGCTTGCGGTGTGGCGCGCGTTGGACATCATTCTGCTACTCTGTCTGCCGTTCCTCGCCATCGAGTTGTGGAGCGCGCGATTCAGCGCCCACGGATTGGAATGGCTGGGCGCGGGCTGGTTGCTCGCGCTCCTGTGGCTGCGAACCGTGGTGCGGTTTTATGGCCGGGTGGCGAAATCCAACTTCCCATTTCGCGATTGCGTTTTAGCGCCGCTGGGGTTGCCGCTGTTTGTCGTGCTTCTTTATCGAAGCTGGTTTCAGCACCGCATTCTCAAGCAGGTGACATGGAAAGGCCGCACCTACAAGCAGTAGGCGCGGCCGTTTCAAGCGCGACGAGTGGGTTACCAGCGGTAGACGACGAGGTCGTCCATGTAGACGTTGGAAGATCCGGCTAGGTTAGGGCCGTCCACCTGGAAGTTGGTGATCAGGGATGGACCCCAGCCCAACGCAAAGGCCGACAACACCTTGACGCCGATCCACTGTGTCACTCCGTCCAGGATCACGTAGTTGTAAAGAACGTTTCCAACCGTATCGCGCGAGTACTGAACCTGCACATGGTGCCAAGTATTCAGGGACCAGTTCCTGGGGTTGCAGGCCTGGGAGGTATGGAGCCACTGATCATTGAAGTTGGTGGGGGTTCCCTTATTGGCGGTGTAATCCCAAGTGCCGGACCATCCATCGCATTGGAATCCAAAGATGACGGTTTGGCCGTTCGACATCGTCTGGTTCATATCCATCTCGATATTCGCGATTCCAGCGTTGGAATTCGCAATATACACCCAGGTGTCATAGAAGAAATTCTGCGAAACCTCGTCGTCCCCGAACCTCATCTGGTAGCGTTCGCCGCCGTAGTCGGTATAGCTGGTGGCGAATTGGCGGGACACGCCGCTGCGAGAAGGAGAGGTCTGGGTTCCGGTCCAGCCCGACGACGTACCTGTCGTTCCGGCGTCGTGAACGGCGGCCCACTGAGCGATCGCCTGCAGATTGCTGTTGGAAAGCGCATTTGCCGGGACTAAAGACGCAGAAGCGCCTACGGTAATCGCAACGTCGGTGTCGCACACCGCTCCCGCGTTGCCCCAGGCCTTCACGTGAAGCGTGTGGCCGCCGGCTGCGACGGTCACCGGGCCGTCCATTTGGGTACCGGAATAGATCCAGTTCTGGGGGCTACTGTCGAACGAATACCCCATTGCCGTAACCGGCTGGTTCGAGCAGGAGGCGGCCACCGTGTAGAGCGTGAAGGGCGAGCTCACGGTGCTGCCGTTTACAGGTGTGTACACGGTAACGCCGGCGAATGCGGGAAGAGAGGCAGCGAACAGGAGGGAGGAGGCGAGAACAAGAGTCTTCAGGAATTTCATGCAGATGCCTTTGGAGATGAATTTGTGAAGCGTTTTCCTTGGGTCTGTCTTTTATCGAGAGCCTCGTCTACTCCGTGAGGTTTTCATGCCCGAGATTCCCGATCTTCTACAACCCTTTTGTCTTCGGCCGCGTCTACATCTAAGTCGGCTTACAAGATTTCTGAGGTTGATGGCGCTGGAGTACAGAATTCCGCCAGGCACCCCGCTATCGCATTTTTGGGTGCAAAACGGCTCCCGCCTCCCCGAAACTGAGGGTTGAGGGACTTCGATTTTCAGGGCTGTTCTGGAACGGCGTTTCGCTTGCGAGCCATTCTGCAACCTCTTTAGTTCATCTCGCATTCTGGCGCACGCGGAGAGCGTGCCTTGCAGCCAGCACGAGTTACGGCAAAACTTTTAAGGGCCCAGCGGGATAGTGAAACGGCGCGCTTACGTCCGCTCAACTGCGTTCCCCGTTGCCTTCAAAAATTCTGCGCGTCAGGCAACTTGTTGAAGATCAACACGGCCATATTTACATGTCAGGGTGGCGAGGGCAACGCTGAAACCTAAAAAAGTGCACTTTTTTTTCGCGATGCAGGCAGCCTTGTAAATACTACTTGCATCGTGCAATTTATTTTGCCTGCCCCTGTAAAAATTACTCGATTTGCGCGCCTTAGGGCTGAGTCTGGAAGTTTTTACATCCCGCATAGCGGAACTCAATCGATTTAATGGGGCCGATCATCCCTCACGCACCTCAAGTAGAGGTGCCGTGAAATTTCCTGCGGACTTTGAGTGTAAAAGGTGAGTTCAGAGTCATCTGTTTGACCAGGTCGCGAAGCATGTCGCGATTCCCTGCAGAGACCGTAAATAACCACGGTTAACCCAGAACCTGTCTGCTCGCCGTACGATAAGTGCAGGGGCTTCGGTGATTCGTTCGTGAACCCGGGCGCGACTTCGGCGCATCTGTCAAATGCAGGGGCAATTGATGATCTTTCTCACGCGTCGGGCGACCTTCTCCGCCTCGCACTACTACTGGAACGATGCCTGGTCGGGGGAACAGAACCGGCAAGTGTTTGGTCGCTGCGCCAATCGCAACGGACACGGACACAACTACACGCTGGAAGTGACGGTGGCAGGCGAGCCCGACCCGGTGACCGGTTTCGTGGTCGACCTGAAATGGCTCAAGGACGTGATTGAAGAGAACATCATGACTGCGTGGGATCATCATCATTTCAATCTCGAAGTGCCCGAGTTTGCCTCGACGATCCCGACTTCGGAGAACATCGCAATTGCGGCATGGCGACGGATCGAACCCGCCGTCACCTCAGCTGGTGGCGCGCGCCTCGCGTCGGTGCGCGTCTATGAAACCCCTGAAGTCTTCGCTGAGTATCGGGGTGAGCAGTGAAGGGTTACTTTGGCCGCCGCTATGCGTTCAGTGCCAGCCATCGGCTGCACGCCGACGAACTTACGCCTGAGCAGAACCGCGCGGCGTTCGGGAAATGCAACAACCCGCACGGGCACGGCCACAATTACATTGTCGAAGTGTTGGTGGGCGGGGCGGTTGCTGTCGAAACGGGGATGGTGATTAACCTCTTCGATCTGGACAGCGTGGTACGCACGAAGGTCCTTGATCGTTTCGACCATACCAACTTGAACCTCGATCCTTTGTTTACTTCCGCTGTGCCCACCACGGAGAATCTATGCAGAGCGGTATTCCGGCTTCTCCAGGGCAATCTTCAGCCCGGCGAACTAGAGTACGTTCGCGTGGAAGAGACCGAAAATAACTTCTTCCAATGCTATGACGCCGGTCCGCTCGGCGCCGTGGCCGGATAGACAGCATCGCAAGGAAAGGACTGCTGCATGGCGCAGACAGTAGTAATGAACAAGGCTTCAGTCAAGAACCTGATCGGAACCCCCAGCCTGAAGGACTTCAGCACCCAGGACCTGTATCGCGAAATCCTTACGCGCATCGGCGAAGACCCCACACGCGACGGCCTGCTTGCCACGCCCGCGCGCGTTGAGAAGGCGATGGCCTACCTAACCAAGGGCTATGAACAGGATCCCAATGAGATTCTGCGCGGCGCGCTGTTCGAAGTTGACTACGACGAGATGGTGATCGTGAAGGACGTGGAGATGTTCTCGCTTTGCGAACATCACATGCTGCCGTTCTTCGGCAAGGTCCACGTGGCCTACATTCCCAAGGGCAAGGTGATAGGACTGAGCAAAATCGCGCGCCTGGTCGAGGTCTTCGCGCGCCGCCTGCAGGTGCAGGAGCGGATGACCCGGCAGATCGCCGACGCCATACAGGAAGCCATTGCGCCGCAAGGCGTGGGTGTCGTCATCGAAGCACGCCATCTCTGCATGATGATGCGCGGTATTGAAAAGCAAAATTCCTCGACGGTCACTTCGGCAATGGTGGGAGTTTTCCAGAAGAAGGAGACTCGCGCGGAGTTTCTTTCCCTTCTGCGGCCCACCGCGGCCATTTGATTTGGGAGCCGAAAGACATTCGCCGCAAACGCCACGCGGTACGGCCGAGGATACGGACTGCTAGATTAGGGGAGTGAACGGGCTGTTCGTAATCGACAAGCCAGGCGGCATCACCAGTCACGACGTAGTGAACCGCCTTCGCAAAATCACTGGCGAAAAATCAATCGGCCATCTTGGCACACTCGATCCCATGGCCACCGGCGTTCTGCCGCTCCTGCTGGGAAAGTTCACGCGTCTCGCCCAATTCTTTTCCTCCGCGGAAAAGTCCTACACTGGCACCATTCGCTTCGGCTTCGCCACGGACACCTACGACGCTGAAGGCCATATGGTCGGGGAGCGTATACAACCGCAACTTACCCTCGAGGCGGCGCGCGCGGCGGCTCAGCGCTTCCGCGGAGAGATGCAGCAGGTGCCGCCTCCATACTCCGCCAAGAAGATCGCGGGGACGCCTGCTTACAAGCTGGCGCGCGCGGGCAAGCAAGTGGAGCTGAAGCCGGCAGCGGTTCGGATTGATTCCTTCGAGATTGTGGCGCTTGAGGGCGAACAAGCGACCTTCGCGATGAGCATCAGCGCGGGCGGCTATGTTCGCTCGATTGCACACGAGCTCGGCTGCGACCTGGGATGTGGCGCGCATTTGAGCAGCCTGCGGCGTACGAGCGCCGGCGCGTTCACGCTTGCAGAAGCGCATGCTTTTGATGAATTGCAGAATCTGGCGGGCGATGTGGAAGCCTTGGAAGCGCTGTGCGTGCATCCCCGCAGCCTGTTGCCGCAGATGCCTTCGGTGACCGCGGATGCGCAGATCATCGGCCGGCTCCGCAACGGGGCCCAGGCCAACCTGCCGGAGTTTTCATCGGCACGCCAGGTGAAGGTCTTTGCGGGCCAGCGGGATCTATTTGCCATCGCCACGCGCGTGGCCGGCACGCTGTTTCAGCCGGTTGTGGTGCTCGGCTAGAGGCTATCTGCTTTTGTGCAGCAAGGGCTTTAATTCCGGCATCAAGGTTTGCGCGAGGATTTCCGCCCCTTTCGCGGTGGGGTGGATGCCGTCGGGCTGAATCGTATCCGGCACTTTCACCAGGTCCTTGTAGATCATGGGCACAAATGCCGTGCGATGCTTTGCGGCCAGTTCGCGATAAGTGGCTTCAAACGCATGAATATAGTCGGGCCCGTAGTTCGGCGGAAGCGTAATACCCGCAAGCAGCACCTTCACATGAGCGCCGTCGAGCGCAGTCAGCACAGTGTCAAGGTTGCGGTGCGTCTGGTCTGGCGGAAGACCCCTCAGCCCGTCATTGCCGCCAAACTCCACGATCACCACATCGGGATGCAGCCGAAGGATCGAGGGCAAATCCGCAACGGCATCCTTGCTGGTGGCGCCGCTCGTACCTTCGTTTACCACCTTGTAGTCGTAGCCGGCTGCATCCAGCTTGCGTTGTAGCGCTTCAGGATACGACTTACCCGCCTGCACACCGTATCCCGCCGTAATGCTGTCGCCAAAGCAAACCAGAATCGGCCTCTGCGCGCCAAACAGTGGCCACGTGGGCATTACCAGCAATAATGAAACGAGAACCCGTCGACAAACGTCCACATGACTAGTGTAGAGGCAGGGAACAGTGATCGGTAAGCGGTGGTCCGGGATCAGTAAAAACGCAGGGAACCCAGGTCAGGGGTGCGTCGTATTTAACAAAAGGCAAACCGAGGGGAGAAGCGTGCCTGAAGTAGCCTATTCAGGATGGAGTGATTGAACTTCAGCTTTTCAATTCTTTACGTTTTAAGGGCCTTTGGATTAGTAACCTGATCTCTGACCGATGTTTTTCGGAGAACCCTTTGATCGAAGTTCGGGATGCACAGAAGTGGATTCAAAACGGCGCGCGCCGCGTGGATATCCTCAAGGGCCTGTCGCTGACCATCCCCGCCGGGCAGTTTGTCGCCATCGTGGGGGCCAGCGGCAGCGGAAAAAGCACTTTGCTGGGCCTGCTCGCGGGTCTCGACTCGCCCAGCGCGGGCGAGATCTGGCTCGACGGCGTCCCCATTCACAACCTTGCCGAGGCGGAGCTGGCCGCCGTGCGCGGCCGCAAGATCGGTTTCGTGTTCCAGTCCTACCAGCTCATTCCCACGCTCACCGCACTCGAAAACGTTCTTCTCCCCTATGAGCTCAACTCGGAAGGTTCCGGCCTGAAGAAGGCGCGCGAACTGCTGAACTCGGTCGGTCTGGCTGAGCGCATGGATCACTATCCAGTGCAACTTTCCGGGGGCGAACAGCAGCGCGTGGCCATTGCGCGCGCTTTCGTGGTGGAGCCGCCGATCATCATGGCCGACGAGCCCACCGGCAATCTCGACTCCACCAATGGCCGCATGATCCTGGACCTTCTTCTGGAGCACAACAAGCGTGCCGGTACTACGCTGGTCCTGGTCACGCACGATCCGGAAGTAGCCAGCACCGCGGACCGCAAGATCGTGCTTCGCGATGGGCGCATCGTGGAAGACACATTGCCCTTTGAGCCCGAAGCCGCCGTCCAGCAGGCTCAACATGGCTGATCCCGGCATTAAAAAGCGTTCCCTGGGCTGGAATCGCGCCGCCGCCATCGCCTGGCGCGACCTCAAATCCGCTCCCGGAAAATTCGGCTTCGTGGTGCTCTCGGTGGCCATCGGCGTCGCCGCGCTGGTTGGCGTTCGCGGCTTCAGCGAGAGTTTCCGCCGCACGCTGGGGACCGAGGCCCGCTCGCTGATGGCCGGCGATCTGAGCGCCCGCATCTTCCATCAGCCCACCTCTTCGGAGCAGGCAAAGATCGCGGATATCGAAAGCAAGATTCCCGGTTCGCGCTCAACCTGGGCGGTGGAAACCATCTCCATGGCCTCGCTGCCGCCTGATCCGGTGCCGATCCTGGTCGCCCTGAAAGCCGTCGATCCCGCCGAATACCCCTATTACGGAAAAGCCCAGCTCGAGCCTGCTATTTCCCTGCCGCAGGCGCTCGCCGGCAATAACATCGTGGTCGCCGATGAGTTCCTCATTCGCCTTAACGGCCATGTCGGTCAGGACCTTCGCATCGGCGGCAAAGTCTTCCACATTTCGGCCGTCCTCAAGCAGGAACCCGATCGCATCAGCGCGGGGGCCGGCATGGGGCCCCGTGTTCTCGTCTCACGCTCCAACCTGGAGTCCACGGGCCTGCTCGCGCCGGGCAGCCGCGCCAGCCAGCGCCTGCTGCTCAAGCTGCCGGACACGTTGCCTCCGGGTATTACGCCGCAGTCCGTCCGCAAACAGATTGAAGCAGCGCTCCCGGATGCGCAGGTCATGGATTACAAGGAAGGGAATCCGGCTATCACGGACGGTCTCGACCGTGCCACCGCTATCCTTTCGCTCATTTGCCTGGTCGCCATGGTCCTGGGCGCCATTGGCGTTGCCATGGCCATGCACGCCCATCTCGAACAGCGCATGGACATCCTGGCCATCCTCAAAGCCATCGGCGCCGGCTCATCCGATCTGCTGCGCATCTTTCTGCTGCAAACGCTGGGGCTCGGCCTGGCCGGAGGCTTGCTCGGGATTGCCGCAGGCGTTGCCGTCATGGAAGCCCTCCCGGCCGTCTTCGGCAGCCTGCTTCCCGTGCACACCGTCATGGAATTCCCGTGGCGCTCGGTCGGCGCCGGTCTCGGCACCGGCCTGCTCACCACGCTGCTGTTCTGCCTTCCCCCGCTACTTGACGTTCGCACTGTGCGCCCGGTCCTGGTTCTCCGCCGTCTTGTCGACTCCGGCCCCGAGGGCATCGGTGGATTCTTCGCCAAACTCTGGGCGCGTCGATTGCAACTCCTTCTCTCGCTGCTCGTGCTCGGCTGTCTCGGCGGCATCGCGTGGGCGCTCTCCGATTCAGCAACAGTCGGCAAATGGTTCGCCATCGGTCTCGCCGCCGCGCTTGCTGTTCTTCTCGCCCTGGCCGCGGGTGCGTTGCGAACCCTGCGCTTTCTGCTCAACCGCGTTCGCCTGCACCTTCCCTCTTCACTCCGTCACGGGCTTGCCAATCTTTACCGTCCCGGCAATCAGTCTGCCGCGGTGCTGGCCGCGCTGGGTACCGGGGTCATGCTCATCCTGGCCGTGTACCTCATGCAGGCAGCGCTGCTCCGCGAGATCCGCGAAACTGCTTCGCCCAAGCTTCCCAACATCTTCCTTATCGACGTCACCACCGAAGAATCAGCCGGGGTTCGCGACTTCTTCGCCCACCAGCCCGGCGTCACCGAAGCCTCTCGAACTCATGCCATCCGTTCGCGGGAAGTTCATCTCCCTGAATGGCAAGACTCTCGACCAGCTCAAAGACCAGCATCTGCCCCGGCGCATGCTCGAAGACGTCGGCCTCACCTGGTCGGACACGCTCATCGCGGGCGACAAGATCGTGCAAGGCAAATGGTGGACCGACCCCAATGCAGCTCAAATCGCGGTGGGGCAGGGATTCGCCCAGCGGATGAGCATCGGGATCGGCTCGTCGATCGAAGTCGAAACGGGCGTGCAGGGAATACACAAGCTCAAGGTTGCGGCAATCTTCCGCGCCGACGAGCAGCATCTTGGCGGCCGCGTTCCCTTCGTCCTGCCTTCCGGCCAGCTCAAAGGCGAGGTCGCCACGTGGTACGGCGGCGCGCACATCGATCCCCGGCAGATCGGCACTCTGGAACGTGCTCTCTTTGCTGCCTTTCCCACCGTCACGGTCATCAACATTGCCGACGTGCTGCTGCGCATCGAATCGGTGGTCGACCAAATCACGTTCGTCATTCGTTTCCTGGCCGGCTTCTCAATCTTCGCGGGACTCACGATCCTTGCCTCCTCCATCGCCAGCACGCGTTTTCGCCGCATGCGCGAGGCCGTGGTGCTGAAAACCCTTGGTGCAACCCGCATGCGGATCGTGCGCACGTTCAGCGTGGAGTTCAGCGTGTTGGGAATTCTGGCCGGCGCAGTGGGTGTGATCTTTGCCAACCTGCTTACGCGCGTTTTGCTGCATCGGATGCAGGTGGGATTTCACGTCGAGTGGCTGGCCACGGCGGTCGCCCTGGTTGGGACCGCAGTCCTGGCCACTGCCACTGGATGGATCGCCAGTTACCGCATCCTGGGCCTGCGACCGCTGGAAGTATTGCGCGAGGAATAGCCGCAAACAACTTTATCGACCTATGCATTTAACGTGCGAAAGAGACCCTCACTTCGTCTTACCGAGGGGCGCCAGGCGATCCACCCAGAATTGCTTTTCCTTTTCGAACGCTTTCCTGTCGTTGTCCGAAATCCGTGCGGCGGATCCCACACCGGCTTTGATCGAAACCACTTTCCGCAGCATGCCTTCGGGGGAAGTGAGATAGAGATTCTGGTCGTTCGAAGCCTCATTCACAACAAACAGGATGATGTCGCTTTTATTTGCTGATACCACATCGAGCCCTTGCACGGTGCTCCCCGAGCGCACCACGCTCTGCATTACCGGAGTCGGCTCTTCTTTTGAAATGCCCAGCAGCGTGGAGATATGGGGCGGCAGGGTGGCGTGAAAACCGGATTGAAACGTGGTATCGGCGGCCTTGATTAGCCTGCTTTGTGCATGGGGACGCACAGGATGCTGCTGCGGGTGGCCGGCATCCATGGCCGGCGAAATCGCCACTGCAAGAAAGAGAACTGCTGACACTCCAATGAAACCACGCCCGCCAATCTTCGACACGAGGACCTCCCATTCCGACAGCCTGAAACATCATCCGGTTCGGACACGCATTCACTACTCGCCGGCATTCATTTTCTGATTCAGGATGATAGAAGTGTAGCGCGGACCGAGGCTGCCGGCGAAATCCGCTCCTGTTGCCGACAAAGATTCGAGAGGAACGGGAAGAGGTTCCGGGGGAATCAGCCTGGGCCCAGTACGCCCTTGCGCCGCGTGTAAAGTGACATGGAGCCGATGGCCAGCCAAAGCAAGACCGGCACCAGAAGGAAGGGCGCAGCCGCAGCGTGCCCCGCAGGACGCAGCGCGAACACGCCGTAAATTGCGAGTGCGGCGATGCCGAGCGCAATTGCCAGCGTCTGGACCATTGTTTCGATCTGCCGGGCTGCGCGCTCCGACCTGCGCAGGATTCGCAGAAGTCCGAAAAGCGGCAATGCCACCCAGACCGCGAACAGGGCCACCAGAACCATCGATCGATTGTGACGCCCGGCATAGAGAGTGAACGCCAGCCATCCCAAGGAGCACAGTATCAAGAGAATTCGGGCGGTTCTCCGCATGCCAGCTCGCCTCATTCAATCTGGTGGAACATTGGCTGTTCGATTCTCCGTCTGGCTCACGGGCGATATTTGTTCGAAAGCGTCTCGTCCTTCCACAGCGCTACGCCGCCCAGCAAGCCCGTCTCGTTGGACACGATACTCACGTGCTCCGGCAGTTCGAACTCAATCTTCTTGGTGTTGCCTCCACCCACGTAGAGATGGTCCCAGTTGAAGGTGTTAGCCGTCTGCGCGATCATCTCCTGCACGTACTTGTTCCAGCGCTTTTTGCCGTACTTGTCCAGTCCGCGCCGTCCGATGTAGTCCTCGTAGGTGAATTTCTTCCACGGATGATGTCCCAGTTCCAGGCCCGGACAGAGGCGGCCGGTCGTGAAGAGACTGTTTCCCATTCCGGTACCCAGCGTGATCACCATCTCTACACCCACACCCTTGATGGCGCCAAAGCCCTGCACGGCGGCGTCGTTGCAAATCCGCGCCGGCTTCTTCCAGCGCTTCTCCAACTCCGCCTGTAACGGAAAGTTGGCCCAAAGGGGGTGCAGGTTGAATGCGCTCAAGGTCGTGCCGCGTTTTACCACTCCGGGAAATCCAACCGACACGCGGTCGAATGCAGGCAATGCGGCGCGCAGCTTGTCGAGTCCCGCGAGCACCAGTTTCGGCGTGGGAATGGCTGGAGTGGGAATGCGTTCGCGCTCGCTCACGGGCTTGCCGGTTGAGCTGATCAGCATGGCTTTCAGCCCCGATCCGCCGATGTCGATGGCCAGGGTGATGGGTCCTTTGGCGGATGTGGCGCGAAGTATATTCTTCGCGGGAGTCGCGGTTACAACAGCTTTAGGTTTCATCAGAAAAGAATTGTACTGTGCGGAGGTCAGGCTGCGCGACGACGTCGCACTCATGATGTCCTTGCGGGTCTATTTCCACAGCAGGGCGAGGGATTTTTGCAGAATCAGGCCGGCCGCAAGGGCGACGAGAAAGCTGGCCAGGGAGCCGAGCAGGAAGTAGTCGGCGCGCGCTCGACGTTCAAGTTCCTTCGATCGGATCAGGCCTTTGGCCGCGAAGAAAAAGGCCAGAGCCTGCAGGTTGCCTCCCATCACGATCAGAACCACGATGATGCGCTCGATCTGTCCGATCATGCGGCCGTGCGCGTAGCTTTCCTCCGACTCGAACCCGGGCTCGTCGGCGTCGGGCATGCCGCCCGCCTTCTTGAGAATGCCGCGCACCAGAAAGTTGCCGCCGTGAATCATGTAGAGCAGCAGGGCGGCGCAAAGACAGATGGCGCTGAGCTGATTCTCGTCGAACTGCAGCAGGGATACGGGAGGTTCCGCGGCAGGCCATCGCGTGCAGACGACCCAGAGCAGCAGCGCCAGGGCGCCATTGATGCCGAGCTCGAACTCCATGAGGAATTCGACGCGGATGAGCCGCCGCCTGATCCAGGGAACGAGGATTGAGCCGGCCAGGACGACAGCGGCGAGAGCCAGGCGAACCCCGCCCAGCCGGCCAAAGGCGGCCAGCAGCAGCGCGACAGCCGTGCTGCGCAAAGCGACTCCGATGGACCAGCGGCTGCGGAGAACGACGCTCATGGGTTCCTCGCGAACGTCGTCGCGCGCGGGGTCGGCGGAGAATGCGTAGTTTGCCAGTTGCCATGCCAGCAGCGATTCGGCAAAGAGGAGGTTATCCATGGTCAAGTCGTCGGTTGCGAAGAATCATACACAGCCTGGGGCATCGGCGGGCACTTCCTGGTCGACTCCGCGATGGCCTTGCGCCAAGCCACTTCGCCGGCAGCGTAGGCATCCCACCCGGCCGCGCGCGCGTACGCGGAGACAGCCTGCTTGCTGACCTTCAGCCGGCCGGCGGCCTCAGTCTTGCGCATTCCGCGTCTCAGCAGATTGGCCATCCGGCGCTGCTGCCGGCTCCAGCGGAAACGATGATGATGCAGCACGCCTGCGATTCCACCCAGAATGGCATCATGCTCCTCGCCGAAGCCGCGGAAGACCCCGCCCAGAATGCTCTTCCTGGCGGCAAACTCGATGGCTTCGCGGGCCGCATGGAAGGCAGGCCCGTCAATGCTGTGCACGTCTTCCACAATGTCCGTATCGAGACTTCCCATTCCGATTCCGAAGCGCAGCGCGATCGTCGAGAGCGCCTCTTCTACCCGCCAGATAAGATCGGGAACGACTTCGCTCGCAGACGAAGCGCGAATCAGGCCCTCGAATTCGTCCCCGGTCGTAATGGTAAATTTGGCCACCAGCGCGGGTGCAAAAACCTGGTCCAGGTCGGCGAGCAGTTCACGGAAGGCCCTCTGAAGGTACATCCGGCGGGCGCCCCCGAGTTGGCGGGAGGCCACGATATCGCCCAGAATGACCACGAAAGGTCCCTTCGGTGGCTCAAAAGTGGATTCGAGCAAGGAGTCCCTCCCAAAAACTAGTCGAGTCAGTAGTAAATCATTTACTTCAACAAAGTCAATATTTTTATGCTTACTCTTAACGAGTCAATAACAGGAAGTTGATTTTATAAGCCCTAAGTCGGGTCACTAAGATAGACCTTGTCTCCTTTTTGTCCTGCGATTCCGAATCTTCATGCCCTTCTACTGCGAAGTCGCTCTTCCGGTGCCGATTGACCGCACCTTCACCTACGCTGTCCGCGAGGATCAGCAACCCGTCCGCGGCGCGCGGGTCATCGTCCCCTTTCGCAGTGAAAAGCTCATCGGCGTCGTGATGAGCGTCGGAGGCACGGCGCCGGCCGACTTCGAAGTCCGCTACCTCGAATCCGTGCTCGACCAAAACGGAAATCAGGACGGCAACCAAGACGGCAGCCGGGGCAGCGAAGACGGCCCACTTCTCAGCGAGAGCCTGCTTGCGCTCGGCGAATGGATGGCGCAGTACTACCTGGCACCGCTCGGCGAGGTGCTGCGCGGCATGCTCCCGCTCGTGGCTGAAGTGCGGCGCACCGTCTACTACCGCATCACTGACCTTGGCCGCGACGTCCTCGCCGGCAGCCTCGACGGAGACGGGTTCATGTCGAAAAGGGCAGGGAAGAGCGGTGGCAAGCTCTCGCCGGAAGAACAGGACATGCCGCGTCGCATCCTCGAACGCCTTTCCGGCGGCGAGCCCGTGAAGGTGTCCACGCTGCGCACGGCCACAGCGGCTTCCTTGGCGGTTCTCGCCGCAATGGTTCGCAAAAAATGGATCGCACGGGAGACCTCCGCAATGGAGCGCGATGCGCGGCGAACCGAACGCTTCGCTGTTCTGCTCCCCGAAACGCGCCTGCCGTCTCTCACCCACAACCAGCAGTCGATTCTTGCCGAGTTGGCGGCTTGCGGGGGCGAATTACCGCTTGCCGAGTTGCGCAAAAAAGAGCTGTCTTCCTCGACGCTGCAAACCCTGGTGCGCCGCGGCCTGGTGCGCATCGACGAGCGTCCCATGGCGTTCCGGCTCGGTGGCATCGAAGCCTCGGCCGGGCCTCTGCGTTTGAACGAGCCGCAGACGGAAACGCTCGCCTCCATCGCCTCGGCGCTCGGGGGATTCCACGCCTTCTTACTTCACGGAGTCACCGGCTCCGGAAAAACCGCTGTCTATCTTGCCGCCATGCGGCGAGCGCTCGACCGCGGGCTCGCGTCCATCCTGCTCGTTCCCGAGATCGGCCTCACCCCGCAGACTGTTGGCCTGGTCGATGCAGCCTTCGGTACCAAGGTCGCGCTGTTGCACTCCGCGCTCACCCCAGAGGAGCGCAGCGAGCAGTGGCGCCGGATCCGCCGTGGCGAAGCTCCCATCGTGGTCGGCACGCGCTCCGCCATCTTCGCGCCAGTTCCCAACCTCGGTCTCGTACTGGTCGACGAAGAACACGACCAGAGCTACAAGCAGGAGGAGACGCCGCGCTACAACGCCCGCGATGTAGCCGTTATGCGCGCCAAACTGGGCAATGCCGTGGTCGTGCTCGGCTCTGCCACGCCGTCCCTTGAGAGCTGGCAAAACTCCGCACCGCAAAAGGACGCGCGTTCAAAGTACACGCGCCTGGAAATGAAACAGCGCGTCAAACAGCGGCCTCTGCCTGAAGTCGAGCTCATCGACATGCGCCGCGAGTTCCAGGAGACCGGCCACGAGCACCTGTTCTCCCGCCGCCTGATAGAAGAAACCCACCAATCCCTCGATCGCGGCGAACAGGCCATTATCCTGCTCAATCGCCGCGGCTACTCCTTCGCGGTAATGTGCCGCGCTTGCGGAGCCAAACTCGAATGTCAGAACTGCGCCATCGCGCTCACCCATCACAAGCCCAGTGAAGATGGCCTGGCGCGCGAAGGCCAGCGCCTCGAATGCCACTACTGCGGATATCGCCGTACCGTACCCGCGCGCTGCCCGCAGTGCGACTCCGAGCACCTCTATTATCTCGGCGCCGGCTCGGAACAAGGCGAAGAACGCCTCACCGAGATCTTTCCCACCGCTCGCATCGGCCGCATGGATCGCGACACCGTCCGCGGCCGCCACGACCTCGAGCGCCTGCTTGCCCGCCTCCATTCCGGCGAGATCAATTTGTTAGTTGGCACGCAGATGATCGCCAAGGGCCACGACATTCACGGCGTTACGCTGGTGGGCGTCGTGGGTTGCGATCACGCGCTCTCCATGCCCGACTTCCGCGCCGCCGAGCGCGTGTTCCAGCTGATGACTCAGGTTTCAGGCCGTGCCGGCCGCGGCGAGTTGCCCGGTCGCGTTGTGGTGCAGACGTACTACCCCGATCACTACGCCATTCTCGCCGCCAGCAAGCACGACTACTCCAGCTTTGTGGAGCGCGAGCTCAAGTATCGACGCTGGATGCACTATCCGCCCTTTGGCGTACTGGCTAACGTGCTGGTGCAATCGCCCAAACTCGAAGAGGCCGCTTCCTGGTCCGCCACGCTGGGCAAATGGTTTCAGCAGAAAGCTCTCGAAGGGGTGCGGGTGCTCGGCCCCTGCACCGCTCCGGTCGCGCGCATCAAGGGTATCTATCGCTTCCACTTGATTCTCAAGGCCGCCTCGCGCAAGGCGCTCAATGCCGTCCTGCGCGACATGCTCGCGCATGCCGACGAGGCCGGAGTCCCGCGCCGAAACATCATCGTAGATGTGGACGCGCAGCGCTTGATGTGAGCACCTGCGGTGCGGCCACCCGCCCCCGGCGCATCCTCTCGTTTACACTCATCTGTCCATCAATTCTTGAAATGTTCGACCTCTCTGTGGAGTGAAAATGAAAAGGTATTCAGCGGTCCTTGGTCTTTTCGCAGGTTTGGCTTCACTTGCCTCGTTCGCACCCGCACAAAATACTTCGCGGCTTGAACTCACCAGCCCCGGCGAGACCATTGTGCTCGAGCCTTACGCGCCCAACATTCTGCGCGTCACAATCAGCAAGGATGACGCCGCGGCCAAGGCTGCTCCCGGTTACGGCTTCATCGCCAAACCCGACGCAACCGGCTGGACCGCTAATCAATCCGACTCTGAAGATGTCTACAAGTCCGATCGCATGGTGGTCACCGTGCATCGTCCGCATCCCGGCGGCCATCCGGGAAACCTGCCTGAAACCGCCAAGTACTTCAGCGGCTCCGCTCCGTGGGCCAACATCCTCTTCAAGACCCCCGATGGAAAGCAACTCCTCGAGATGCGTGGCTGGGACCAGGCTGACTACAACCAGAAGGACGGCACCGCAACCGTCGCCAAGGAATTTCAGAAGACCGATCCTGCCATGTACACCGTCGGCGCCAGCTTTACCTCGCCCGACGACGAGCACTACTACGGTCTGGGGCAGAATCAGGAGGGCTTTCTCGATCACCGCGGCCACACCGTGAAATGCTGGAACGACTATCTCGCTGCCGCTGCGCCCAGCACCTGCCTGCCTCTGGTGGTCACCAACAAGGGCTACGGCCTGGTGTGGGACAACCCCTCCAAGACCACCATCAATGCGGGATTCAACGAGCAGACAAAGTGGTCCTCCGAGGCCGGCAATCGCGTCTCCTACTTCGTCATCGCGGGCAATACCTCGGACGAGATTTATGCCGGCTACAAACTCCTCACAGGCCCCACACACATGCTGCCCAAGGCGGCGTACGGCTACATCCAGTGCAAGCAGCGCTACCACAGCCAGGAGGAGCTTTTGTCCGTCGCGAAGGGCTATCGTGAACGTCACCTCCCCGCCGACGTCCTGGTCGTCGACTGGTTTTACTACACCAAAATGGGCGAGATGGACATGGATCCCAAGTACTGGCCCGACCCGACGGCCATGAACAAGCAACTCCACGACATGGGCTTCGAAACCATGATCAGCGTGTGGCCGCGCTTCGTTCCCGAGGACCGCTTCTACTCCACCATCCTCAAGAACGGCTGGTTCGAGCATCTGCCCGACGGCAAGCCCGTCGACGGCCTCCCCTACGACAAGGCCGGCTCCGACATCGACACCACCAACCCCGCGGCCGCCAAATGGTACTGGAACACCATCAAGGACAACATTCTCTCGCTCGGTTTCGATTCGCTTTGGGCAGACGAAACTGAACCAGATTTACCGCCCAACGGCGCCGTCCTTCACGTCGGCCCCGGCACGCAGTACTTCAACGTCTACCCTTACTTCCACACCAAGGCTCTCTACGACGGCTACCGCAAAGACCTTCCCAACAAGCGCGCCCTCATCCTCTCGCGCGACGTCTACACCGGCGCGCAGGCCAATGGCGCCATCTTCTGGTCGTCGGACATCTATCCCACGTGGGACACCTACAAGCGCCAGATCCCCACGGGGCTCGACTTCGCGGCTTCGGGCGTGACGTACTGGTCCAATGACACCGGCGGCTGGCAGGGGCTGCCTCGCGAGCATCATCCCGCGCACCCGCCGCTGCTCGATCCGTCTGACGCTCGTGATGTTGTGGGCCACGATGACGATTTCCCCGAGCTCTACACGCGCTGGTTCCAATACGCCACCTTCCTGCCGATCATGCGTACCCACGGCAGCCGCCAGTACAACGAAACCTGGAGCTACGGCAAGCAGGCCGAGCCCATCCTGGAGAAGTACCTCCGCCTGCGCTACGAGCTCATGCCCTACATCTACTCGCTCGGCTACCATACGTGGGAGACTGGCGCGCCGTTTTTGCGCGCGCTGCCGCTCGACTTTCCCGATGATCCCAAGGTGGCGGATCTCCGCGATGAGTACATGTTCGGCCCCGCGTTCCTCGTCGCCCCGGTCACCGAGCAGGGCGCTACCAGCCGCGAAGTCTATCTGCCCGCTGGCGCCGACTGGTTCAACTTCTGGACCAATGAGCGCGTCAAGGGCGGCCAGATCATTGCTGTCTCCGCGCCCATTGACACCATCCCGGTTTTCGTGCGCGCCGGCTCCATCGTTCCCTTCGGCTCCATGGTAGAAAGCACCCACCAGCCGCAGTCCATCACCAAAGTCCGCGTCTATCCCGGGGCCGATGCCGCCTTCACGCTCTTCAACGACGACGGCATGACGTACGCCTACGAAACCGGCGCCGGCTCGGTGACGCACCTTCACTGGGACAACGCCGCGCAGAAACTCACCCACGAAGGCGCCGCGGCGTGGACATCCTCCGACGAGTCCATCGTCGAAGTAGTCGGCCGCTGATTGCGACCCCGGGGTGCGCCGCCTGGGGCGGATCCCGCGAACTCTCGAAACGCGACTGAATCCGGGGCCCCGTTCCGGCACGCGAGACGCCAGCGCTCTCCCCGCGTCTAAACCTCATCCTCTGGACCCTCGGCAAGCCGCTTCTGCGCCCTTGCACATGGGGATTCCGGAGACTCCGCAGCGGAGCAGTTGTCCCGTTTGCCTGATTTACAATCACTTGAGTAAGCAGGATCGATACTGAATGAGTCTTTCTTCTTCACGTACAGGCCAGGCGCGTACGCGGTTGGTTCAGGCGAGCGCTGTTCTGGCAGGTACTCTTGTCGGGTGTGCTCTTTTCGCCGGTTGCGGCGCCGGATACCGTCCCGTCGTCACCCCAATTAGTCCCAGCGGCCCCGCGTCTCAGCCGTCGGCTAATGTCGCCGTCGTGTCATCACCTTCACCTACGGCGCCCGGCATCATTACCGTGGTCGACTACGCCGGCGACACCATCATCGCGCAAGCCCCCATCGGCCCCGGACCCACCTCCTTTACCCTCGATGAGACCGGATCCAACGGTTACACCGTCAATAGCGACGGAACCCTCACCAACTTTCCCGTCAACAGTACCCTGCAGGCCAAGAACGTCCAGTTCACCACCTTGCCCGCCACCGCCAACGTGGTTAATCTTTTCTCGCCTTCCACAGGGCTCTGGGCCGCCGATCTCACCGGCAACGACGTCGATGTGCTCTCCGGGTTTCCTGCCACGTTCAAGCTGGCGGTCCCCGTGGCTCCCACCCCGATTATGGTCATCGGCTCGGGCATCGCCGGCGAGCGCAACTACTCCATCACCCAGAACATCTCTGACCCCACCGGTGTCGCCTGCAACGTCGCCCCTGGCGCGGTAGCGAGCGTCGGCGAGGCGGAAGCCATCGAGGAATCCAGCTTCACAATCTCAGCGCGCATTCCTCTCGGCAAGTGCCCTGTCTACGCCGTCGAGTCACCCGATTCGCGCCGCGTTTTCGTCCTCAATCGCGGCGACGACACCATTACTGTCATCGACAGCCTGAACAACACGCTGGATAACCGCTGCCCACCGCCAACGGGTTGCGTGAATCAGGCCGGGCAGCATTATTTCAGCCATCCCAGCCTGCCGCTCTCCACCGCCGCCGGTCTCACAGGCGCCAACGTCCCCGCCACCGCCGGCCCCGTGTACGCGGAATACAACTCCGCCACTTCGCAACTCATCGTGGCCGACTACGACGGCAACACCATGAGCGTCATTGATGTCAGCCTCGACGTCTACGGGAACGACAGCCCCACCTTCGGCACCACCTTCACCATCCCCGTAGGCGCCAATCCAGCCGGCGTCACAGCCCTCTACGACGGCAGCCGCGCCTATACCGCCAATCAGGCCGACAGCACCGTCACCCTGGTCAACCTGGTCAGCCACACCGCGGTCAAAACGCTGCCCGTCAATGGCCACCCGCGCACCGTTGTCTCCGTGCAGAACTCCCTCTACGGCAAGGTCTATGTGGCCTCGCCCGACAGCCCTTACGTCACCATCGTCCGTACTGATCAGGACATCATCGACACCACTGTCCTCGTGCAGGGCAACGTTGTCGACGTGCGCACCAGCAACCAGAACGGCTCCCAGGGCAACGTCATCAACCTCAGCCGCAAGCCGGGGTTCGGCCAGCCGTGCTACCTGCCGCCCACGCTGCTTACCACCACCGCCATCACCGCCAATCCCAGCGCCTGCTCCACGCTGCCGTAACAGCCTGTGGCATGTCCGGCTTCGCCACGCCGACTCGCCATGAATACTCCGTGCCCCGTCCTTGCGCCTCGTTTATGGCGCAAGGACGGGAACCCACGAACCCCCCCCGCCGTCCGCGAATCCGGAAACAAGCCCTCAGCGCTTTTCTGCTCAAACCATGCCCGGCCCGCTAAAATCCCGTCTCGACATCCTCCTCGTCGACCGCGGTCTTGTCCCCAGCCGGGAGCGCGCACGCGCCCTCATCCTGGCCGGCCGTATCCTGGTCGACGAGCAAAAGATCGACAAACCCGGTGCCTCGGTCCTTGCTGACGCCCCGCTCCGCCTTCTCGGCGACGATCAGCCCTTCGTCAGCCGCGGCGGTTTCAAGCTCGCCGGCGCCCTCGATCACTGGCACATCGACGTATCCGGCCGCTCCTGCCTCGACATCGGCGCCTCCACCGGCGGATTCACCGACTGTCTCCTGCAGCGCGGTGCACTCCACGTCACCGCCGTCGACACCGGCTTCGGTCAGATCGCCATGAAGCTGCGCAACGACCCCCGCGTCCATCTCATGGAACGCACCAACGCCCGCTTGCTGGAACCCGGCTCACTGCAGGCCCCAGGCAGCCAGCCCCGGCTCACGCTCCTCGTCATGGACGTCTCCTTCATCTCGGCCACCTTGCTCCTCGAACCCGTCTTCGCCGCCGCGCCCTCCCTCGCGGAAGCAGTCATCCTCGTCAAGCCTCAATTCGAGGCCGGCCGCGAGCACGTCGGCAAGGGCGGCATCGTGCGCGATCCCGCCGCCCATCAGCTAGCCATCCATAAAGTCATCGCCTGTCTCCGCACCCTCAACTGGCAAGTCGACCCGGCCATCCCCTCTCCCATCACCGGCGCCGAAGGCAACCACGAGTTCCTCCTTCACGCCACCGGCCGTTCCCTGATCCCTGATCCCTGATCCCCGTTTTTGTTCACTTCTTCACTTTTTCACTTCTTCACTAACTCACCGGCTTCCGCCAACTCCGCTTCGTTCTGTTCACTGTTCACTGCCCACTGTTCCTATACACTGAGACCGCATGATGCGCATCGCCATTGTTTGCAAGCCGCAGAAGGAAGAGCTCGCGCGGTTGCTGCCTGACTTGATTGCGTGGCTCCGGGAGCGCGGTTACGAGCCCCTGCTTGACCGCGAAGGCGGCACTTACACCACCGAATCTCCCGCCGTCGACCGCGCCGAGTTGCCGGAATACAAGCCCGACCTCGTCATCGTTCTCGGCGGCGACGGTACCCTCCTCTCCGTCGGCCGCATCTTTGCTGCCACCGGAACGCCCATCCTCAGCGTCAATCTCGGAACCCTCGGCTTTCTCACCGAAGTCCGCCTCAACGAGCTCTACCGCACGCTCGACGGCTGGTGCCACAACTGCCATTCAATCGAGCCCCGCGCTATGCTTCGCGCCGAACTTTGGCGCGCCGGCCTCGTGCATTCGCAATACGACGCCCTCAACGACATCGTGGTCACCAAGGGCGAGATCGCCCGCATGGGAGAGTTTGCCGTCGAGCTCGACGAACAGCTCGTGGCCCGCTTCCGTGCTGACGGCGTCATCGTCTCCACTCCCACCGGTTCCACTGCCTACACCCTCGCCGCCAACGGACCCATCCTCACTCCCGACGTCGATGCCATGGTGGTCACGCCCATTTGCCCGCACCTGCTCACGCTGCGGCCCATCGTCGTGCGAGGCTCCGCCTCGCTCAGCGTTCGTGTCGAGGGCATCCCCAATCTCGCCCTCCTCACCGTCGACGGCCAGCAGGCCATTGAGCTCGCCCTGAACGATGAAATCCGCTGCCACCGTTCTCCCTATACCGTCAACCTGGTCCGCCTTGCCGAAGGCGGCTTCTTCCAGGCCCTGAGAACGAAGTTGAGCTGGGGTGAGAGGTAAAGGTAGTCGTGCATAACTTCGCGAATTCGGCTCTCGCCGTATCAATGCCGGTGCAGATGGCGTCAAGGATTAATCATTCTCTTCGGCATGGCGAGAACAAATGGGTTTGGATGAAGTCTGCCGCCCTCGCATTTCTCGCGCTTCTCCTGGCGCCTGCCACGTGCGCGCAAGATCTTGCGATCACGCATGCCACCGTCTACGCTTCGCCACAGGCGCCCCCCTTGAGCGACGCGGTCGTGGTGATCAGGCATGGCGTGATCGTTGGAGTCGGCCAGCATCTGCCCGCGCCCAGTGGCACTCGGATAATCGATTGCCACGGTTGCTTTGTTCTGGCTGGATTCTGGAATGCGCACGTGCATTTCATGGAGCCAAAGTGGAGCGATGCCGCGCATCAGCCTGTGGAGAAACTCGCGCGCCAGATGAGCGAGATGGTGACCCACTCCGGGTTTACCACCGTGGTGGATACCGGTTCGGACGTTGAGAATACCATCGCGCTGCGGCGGCGCGTTCAGAGCGGCGAAATCGCAGGACCGCGGATCTTTACCGCCGGCATTCCTCTCTTTCCAGCCCACGCATTGCCTTACTACCTGGCCGACCTTCCGCCGGAGTTGAAGGCGAAGATGGCTCAGCCTGAAACGCCCGCAGAGGCATCGGCACTTGTCGACAAGAATCGAGTCGCCGGATCCGACATCGTAAAGCTCTTCACAGGTTCAATTGTGCGTCCAGATTACATCGCTCCTATGCAGGTGGAGATCGCGCGTGCCGCCGTTTCGAACGCGCATCGCCATGGGCAGCTGGTGTTCGCGCATTCGTCGAATCTCAAGGGAACTCAGGTGGCAATCGATGCTGGCGTTGACGTGCTGGCACATACTCCGGAGGATACGGACGGCATCGACGAGGCGATGCTGCGGCGCATGGTTGCCCAACGTATGACGATCATCCCCACACTGAAGCTGTTCTCGCACGACGACTCGATTGCGAAGATCCGCGGGCTTGCTTATAGGTATCACGAGCTTGGCGGCAGGCTCGTCTACGGCACCGATACCGGGTTTCTCACGGACTACGATCAGGGCGAAGAGTTCCGGCAGCTGGCGCAGGCCGGGTTCAGCTTTCGCGAAGTGCTGGCCATGCTGACAACTGCTCCCGTCGAGCTCTTTCACTTGTCGCAGAAGGAAGGCAGGGTGACGACCGGAATGCGCGGCGATTTGACGATTCTGTCAGAAGATCCAGGATCGGGAAACCCGGAGGCATTTACCGCTGTTCGATACACCATCCGCGGCGGCAAGGTGATCTGGCAGCGAAATTAAGGGGAAAGCGGATCGACAAAGAGCCCTCTGCAGGCTGGCCCTGCTCACTGCGTCAGTTCGGTCAACAACACCTTCGCCTTGGTCGCCAGAATGTTCGCTCCGGCCACATCCTTCGTGTTCAGAGCTGCCTTGGCTTGCCTTAGGAACTCCCGAATCTGCGCCGACGTCTTCGTCTCCTGATCGCTGAGCTTGCGCGTGATCGCGTTTAGTCCCCGCTCTGTGTCGGTGATCATCGTCTGCGTCTCGTCCGTTTGGTTCTCCGGATCGCCCGAAGACAGATTGCCGGCCGCAGGCACCTCGGGAGGCGTATTGGAGGCTTGTTCCGTCGTCTGCGCGGCTGGTGCGGGCGCTTCCGTGGGCGCAGCCGTAGTGGGCTTGCTTGCCGATTTTCTGTGCTTGGGTGTTGGTGTTGGGGTTTCCGGCGGCGGCGCAGACTGAACCGGCTGGTCCTTCGGCTTGTCGGGGAGCGAAATCACCGGCGGCGGCAGGTTGGCCGGCGCATTGTCGGGTTTAGGAAGCGGGGTATCCTCGATCGGCGGAGCTAGTGGAGGCTGAATCTGGGCCTGTTGCGTCTTGTGTACACACGAACTTAGCAGCAGAGGCAATACTAGGACGATCCTGCCGAAGTACGCTTTCATTCCCCCTGCCCCTTTTCGCTTTCTACGCTCGCCGGCTGCAGATGCCGGCGTCCCCCATCCACGTTCGCGAGAGGAATGCGCAGCCGGAATTCGGTGCCGCGTTCCACTCTTGATTCTACTTCCACACTGCCATGATGCAACTGCAGGATGCGATACGTCATGGCCAGTCCAATGCCGCTGCCTTCGCTCTTGGTCGTGAAGTACAGGTCGAAAATCTTTTCCCGAATCTCCTCAGGGATGCCCATGCCCTCGTCCTGGATGCGCAGTACGGCGAACTTGCGATCGGTTTCCAGCATCACCTGCAACTGCCCCCCATCCGGCATGGCCTGAGCGCCGTTTTGGATCACGTTCAGCGCCGCCTGCTTCAGCAGATCGGCATCTACGTTGGCAATTACAGATTTTGATGGCAGAACATTTGTAAGAGTAACATTACGCGTCGAAAGTTCCTCGGTAGCGAGTGCCAAAACATCTCCAATCACATCCCGAAGGTCCTGCTCTCGCAACTGCAACTCCACCGGACGCGAGAAATCGACCAGCGTCTGCACTACGCGGTCCAGCCGCCGAATCTCCATTTCGATGACGTCCAGGTGTCGCATCGCGCTCGGGCTGGTTGTATCCAGCTTTGTTTTCAATAGCTCCAGGTGCACCACGATTGCGTTGATGGGGTTCTTCACCTCGTGTGCAACCCCCGAAGTCAATCGCCCGATAGCAGAAATGCGCCGCGAAAGTTCCAGCTCCGACTCGATCGCTTCCACCGATTCGAGATCGCGGAGCGTCACCAGCGCACCCAGACCCTGCCCTGTCAGATCGTCGTGAATAAAGTCCACCGAAGCCTGGATGCGCTTCCCATTCTCTGTCCGCACTTCTTCGTTAATCAGCGCCGCCCGCGCATCGAAGGCTTCGCGCAATGTGCGCCCCAGCAAAGTGCTGCGGTCGAAGATGTCGGTCGCATGCAGGCCCAACATCTCATCCCGCCCCACCTGCAGAAAACGCCGCGCCGCATCGGAAACCAGCACTGCGCGCCCATCCTTGGTGAACAGCAGAATTCCGTCCTGCAGGTTTCCCAGAACCTGATCGAGATTGGTCTTCAGCGCAGTGAAAACCTCTTCCACATTGCGCATGCGCTGCCCGATCCGCTCAATCTGGTGCGATACGCGGACTCCCACGTCCTGCCTGGGTTCCTCCCGCACCCGGGCGTCCTCGCTTGCGGGACTCCAGTAGTCGAGTTGCATGCTGATCTCTTCCAGAGGACGAAGCGCCAGGTTGCTGAGCAGCAGCGCCACCACCAGCGCCGTTCCCAGCGCGAAACCCATCAGCGTGAATGCCTCGCCGAACCACGGCTGATACAGGTTGCGCAACAGGGTGGTGCGCACTCCCACTCGCACGTTGGCGAAGGGCTCGCCGTTCCGCTTGAGCGGCACCACCACGTCGTACAGTTGCGCCTTGGCGCCGTAAACCTCTTCGGTAAGGCGGATCGGGTTTGCCCTGCGAAGCTCCTCATAATCCCGCCGCGGCTGCAACGTCTTGTCCTGGTTGTCAGGGTTGGTGCTGAGAATAGTACGGGACTCGCTGTCCGTAATGTTGACGTCAAACACCGTTAGCGAATAACGGTTCACTGACTCCATAAATGTCTTCAGAGCGGGATCGCTGCGAATGGCATCAGCCGCCATTGCGCGAAGCTGCTCGGGATGCTTGGGATCGAACTTGCGGCCCTCCAAGCCCGCCTCCAGGGCCTTCTGCACGGCGAGGTTTACCTGCTCCGCAACCATGTGGTTGGTGTCGTAGGACTGCTCCACGGCCGCGTGCAGCAGCTGGCTCACGTACACCATCGAGAGCAATCCCGAAATCAACAGCACAAGGACCGTGATGGCCAGAACGAGTTTCGTCTTCAGGCGCATAGAAGGAAAAATGAAAGTAGAACTTTAGGAACTTATGCAGATTGGGTTTCGCGGCTCTGACTGTATTCCTTGAGCTTATTGTGCAGCGTCTTCAGACTCACGCCAAGTATTTCTGCGGCGCGCGTCTTGTTTTGTCCGGTCGCTTCTAGGGTTTTGATAATCAGCATCCGTTCTGCTTCGTCCACGGTGTTGCCTACGCGCACCTGCACCACGCTTGAATCGTCGACGAGCGGAGCCGCATTCTGAGCCTTCCCGAATCCGGGTGGAAGATGTCCGGCGTCGAGGGGCATCCCGTCTGGGCAAAGGATTACCGCGCGCTCGATGGTGTTGCGCAGTTCGCGCGCATTTCCGGGCCAGTTGTAGGCAATCATGCGGTCCAGAATCGACGGTGCCACCCCCGAGACACTGCGGTGGTGTTTGGTGTTCATCTCCTCCAGCATGGCCTCGGCCATGGCCGGCAGGTCCTCCAGGTGCGTCCGCAGCGGCGGCATGTGAATGTGAAACACGTTCAGCCGGTAGTAGAGGTCAGCGCGCAGCTTGCTGTCGGTAATCGCCTCTTCCGGGTTGCGGTTGGTCGCAGCCAGCACCCGCACGTCCACGTCGATCTCGGTGCGCGCGCCCAGCCGCCGCAGCTTGCGTTCTTCCAGCACGCGCAGCAGCTTGGCCTGCGTGCCCACCGGCATCTCCGCCAGTTCGTCCAGCAGCAGTGTGCCTCCGGCTGCCAACTCAAAGCAACCGACGCGCCGTTCCACCGCACCCGTAAACGAACCTTTCTCGTGTCCGAAGATCTCGCTCTCGATCAGCGTTTCCGGTATGGCCGCGCAGTTCACCGCTACAAAGGGCCGCGGCTTGCGCGGGCTCAAGTCATGCAGCGTCCGCGCCACCAGTTCTTTGCCGGTCCCGCTTTCGCCGGTAATCAGCACCGACACGTTGGAAGGGGCAATCTGCTCGATCAGTCCGAAGATCTCGCGCATGGGCTTGGAGTTGCCCACCATCGATCCCAGCACCCCCGTCTCGCGCAGGCGCCGCCGGGCGATCTCCAACTCAATCTCCGTTTGCCGCTGACGGGTGGCGTTGCCCAGGATATTGCGCAGCCGCGTCGAGTCGACAGGCTTGAGAAGAAAGTCGTACGCGCCCAGCTTCATGGCGTCGACCGCAATCTGGATCGATCCCTGCGCTGTGAGCAGGACCACGGCGATGTTGGATTTGAAGGTGGGACCCTCTTCGGCCAGCCGCCCGAGAAGGCCCAGCCCGTCCAGCCGCGGCATCTTCAGGTCCGTCACCACGATAGCTGGATTCCACGCCAGGATCTTTTCCCAGCCTTCGATGCCGTCGCGGGCGGTTTCGGTCTTGTATCCCCAGCCGGAGATCAGTTCGGCGAGCCCCATCAGGGCATGGGGTTCGTCTTCGACAATCAATACCTTCTCGGCGTTGGGCATAGTGTCCGTGCGAGGCAAAAACTTTGGGGCCGTTACCATACTTCTACCATGCTCAATCCACTCCTTGTAACTCAATTCCCGCCCTTCCACTACGCCGCCGCAATGGTTTCGTGCAGAAGTGTCCTGATTCGGGCGCTTCTGCAAGAGAAAAAACGGTCAAGTAATTTGTTTTCAATCGATTATGCCACATTTTGAGGGGATCTTGCGCTTATCGTGATGTAAATCACGAGAGGCAGATGCCCGACGACAGATAACGGAAATAAAGAAAGTGACGGCAGCGAAGGAGTGAACGAGCGA
Organism: uncultured Acidobacteriota bacterium; assembly: GCA_963744185.1. Lineage (GTDB taxonomy): Bacteria > Acidobacteriota > Terriglobia > Terriglobales > Acidobacteriaceae > Telmatobacter. The sequence goes on from CAVUSR010000012.1 coordinate 1,272,490, forward strand.
GCGAATGTGAAATGGGTCGTTCATTCAATAGATGAGATGGGTAGCGGCGATCATTTACGTAGAACATGGGATTCTGTCCTTCTGACTGGCACTTTGCGGTTGGGCTGTCATTTCAAAATAAAAACCCTCCCGGAATCGGTCCGGGAGGGGCTGCTTCTTGGCGTTACCTTATCTTCTAAATATATTTTTTTGTCACGGTTGCAGCGTTTTCCACAGGTTCGGCACTTGGTCAGTTTTTTCCTTCGACTTCAGAGCCGGTTCCCTGGTCCGTTAGTGAACCTTCGCAAGCTCGGATTTGGCTTGGCGGAGAACGGGCACGTCGGGATCGGCGTCCATCCACAGAGCCAGGAACTCCTTATATTGGTGCCAATCCAGCGCGGGAAGCAGTGCCGACCAACCCAGGGCTGGCGCTTGAAGTGACCGACAATCCCAATGACTCTTCGAGAGAGCAGGTTTTCTGTTCTCTCGAATTTTTCCTGGCGAGTTGGCGGGCGCTTCGGGGGGCTTACTCGTATCGCAGAGCCACCATAGGGTTGACCTGGGTTGCTCGCAAAGCGGGGATGAAGACGGCGAACAACGCTACCGCGCAAAGAAGCAAGGCTGCTCCTGCCAGAGCAACCGGGTCGGCGGGGTGTACCGCGAAAAGCAGACTGCTCATGAGACGCATGAGCAGCAGCGAACAGAGAACGCCGATCACGAACCCAGCGAGGATGGTGCGCATTCCTTGTCCGATCATGAGGCGCAGAACCCGGTCGCGACTGGCGCCGAGAGCCATGCGCAAGCCGATCTCCTGGCGGCGCTGCTCAACCACATAGGATGTGACGCCATAGATTCCAACCGCGGCGAGCAGGAGAGCCAGACCGGCGAAGACGGCGAGCAGGATCAAGGCCAGGCGGCGGCGCGCTACCGACTCACCCATAACCTCGGTCATGGTGCGGACGCGGTAGAGAGGGATTTCGGTGTCGATGGAGGAAACGGTGCGTTGGAGGGTGGTGGCGAGGTTCAGGGGATTGCCGGAGGTTAGGATGGCGAGGGTCATGGCGCCGGAGGGCACCTGATTTTCGGCGAAGTAAACTTCAACGCGCGAGCGGGCCTCGAGGGTGCGATTTCGGACGTGGCGCACAACGCCGATGACGGTGGATCCAGGGGGCGGTGGATTTTTGGCCTCCGCCGTGAAGGCGCTTGCCGATGGGATCCTGGTTAGGCCAGTAGGTCTGGGCAAGAGACTCGTCGATGACGACCACGCGGGGGGCGGCGTCTCCGTCACTCTCTTTGAAGAGGCGGCCGCGGACGAGGGAGATGCCCATGGCGGTGAAGTAGTCCGGGGTGACTATGCGCTGATCGGCTTCGGGGGTGGCATCTTCGGGGCGGACAGATTGGGTGTCGACGGTGATGGTGCCGGAGCCGCCTTGACCGCTGAGAGGAAGCCCGGAGATGCCGCCGACCGATCGCACTCCGGGGAGTTTCGCGACTTGATCGAGCAAAGTGTTGTAGAAGCCGCGGACTTGCTCGGGCTTGCTGTATTGCGCGTCGGGCAGGGCAAGCCGAGCGGTGAGAACGTTGTCGGAATGAAAGCCGGGATCGACTTGCAGAACCTGCGCGAAGCTGCGCAACAGGAGCGCCGCGGCGGCAAGCAGGATGAGGGAGAGCGCGGTTTCGCCCATGACGAGCAGGCGGCGAAGGCGCTTCGAGCGGCTGCCTTCGGTGCTGCGCCCGCTCTTGAGAGCATCGGCATTTCCTTTACGGCCAGCCTGCAGGGCGGGCGCGAGGCCGAAAAGAATTCCGGTGACGAGTGAAACGGCTACGGTGAGAAGAAGAACGCGGACGTCGATTCCGGTATTGACGGTGCGCGGCAACGACTTGGCGGCAATGGCGAGCAATCCTCGAAGCACCCAGGGTGCGAGGAGCAAACCGGCCAGGCCGCCGGCGATGGCGAGCAGTAGGCTCTCGGTGAGCAGTTGCCGGATGAGGCGCGATCCGCTGGCTCCGAGAGCCATGCGGACGCCCATCTCCTGGCGGCGCTCCGAGGCGCGCACCAGCATGAGGTTGGCAACATTGGCGCAGGCGATCAGGAGCACCAAACCCACGGCTGCCATGACGACCAGCAGCGATGGCTTTACGTCACCCACCGTCTCTTCGAGGAGCGGATTCATGATGACGGCGAATGAGTATTTCTCGTAGGGGTAGGACTTGTGCTGCTCAATCATGGTTTTGCCGACGCGATCCATGTCAGACCGGACCTGGGCGAAAGAGAGACCGGGCTTGATGCGCGCCAGCACCTCGAGACCGTGGCTGCCCCGGTTGTTCTCGCTGAGGTCGTTGGGCGAGAAGGAGAGCGGGCCCCAGATTTCGGTTTCATCGGGATAGCTGAATCCGGCGGGCATGACCCCGACGACGATGAAAGGAACGCCATCGACGTCGAGGGTGGTGCCGATTACCCTGGGATTGGCGTTGAAGGAGCGCCGCCAGAAACCGTTGCTGAGAATGACTTCGTGATCGTGGCCGGGTTGCCCTTCCTCTTCTGTGAAGGTGCGGCCGATGAGGGCTCGTGCACCCAGCATCGGGAAAAGGCTGGGAGAAACGGAGGATCCCACTACACGCTGAGGGCTGCCTTTGGCGCCGATGTTGTACGACCCGGTATCGATGGCGGCGAGGCTGGAAAAGCTTTGTTGGAGATTCTGGAAGTCGCGGAACTCGGGAGCCGAGACGGCATTTTGATCGTTGGGCAAGCCGATTCCGGTAAAGCGGGTCCAGAGCTTGACCAACTGCTGAGGCTGGCTGAACGGTAAGGGGCGCAGCAAAACGGAGTTAAGCACACTGAAGACGGCAGCGTTGGCCCCGATTCCCAAGGCCAGGGTGAGGACTACGACGGCGGTGAATCCGGGCCTCTTGATCATCTGGCGCAGGGCGAATCGCAGATCCTGGAAAAGTACAGACATGCCGACCTCCGAGTGGGCGGGGCCGCGGTGCGGGACCTCGCTCAGCGCTGTGCGGGGATGAGCCCCTGACGCACGTGGGCTTCAAAAGGATGGAGCAATTCCGAGTCCACATTCCGATGGTCCAAGCAATTGAAAATAAAGTGATATGAAACGCGCCGGAGCAAGTTTCCTGTCCAAATGCGGACGGAAGTGAACGGGAACGGACGGTCCTGTTGAGATAAGAAGATGCAAAGCAAGAACAACCGCGGATCCTTCGACGCGTCCGCTGCGCTGACTTGCTCTCGAGAACAACTCTTTGATTGAGGGGTGGCTTCGCGAAAGACGGCAATCTGCGGGGACTTGATGCGATCCTTATTCCTGATTGGGGAGAATGGGCGATACGGATTCGCACGTTTCAGACTGGCCCGATCCATTTGCGCATCCTTGCGCAGGGGCTGAATTTCCCCTTTGAATAACGCGAAAGGCAAGGGAACCCGCATGACCCAATTTTATGAGACCACGGAAGAGGAACCTGTGCTGACCAGCGAGGATGTGAGGAGCCTTACCGAGGCCGGGGGGAAGCCGTCGGAGACGCTGCTGAACGTGGTGGCGCTGATTGCGGCGCGGTTCCGGGTGGACGTGTGCTCGGCGTATCTGCTGGAGCCGGACCGGTCGAATTTGGTGCTGGCGGCGACGTTGGGGCTGCATCCGCGCTGTATTGGGACGCTGCGCATGCCGCTGAACGAAGGGCTGACGGGGCTGGTGGCCGAAGAGGTGATGCCGGTGGCCGTCGACGACGTGACGAAGCACTCGCGGTACAAGTACTTCAAGGACTCGGGGGAGGATAGCTACCACTCGTTCCTGGGTGTGCCGCTGATTCATCGCGGGATTCTGCAGGGCGTGCTGGTGGTGCAGACAAAGGAACCGCGGATGTTCAGGGACGGTGAGATCAAGACGCTGGTGGAGGCGGCCGCGCAGGTGGCACCGGTGGTGAGCGAGGCGCGCACGCTGGATCGGTTCATTGGGCCGGCGCAGGAGCGGCTGTGGGCGCTGGCCAGAAACATCTGGTGGAGTTGGGATCATGACTGCATCAGCTTGTTTCGCGATTTGAATCCGACGCGCTGGCGGCAGCTGAATCAGAATCCGATCTCGCTGCTGAGCGAGATTCCACTGGAGGAGATTGAGCGGAGGGCGACGGAGCTGGTGCTGCACAGCCGGATCAACTATGTGTATCGGCGGCAGCAGGAGTACCTCAACGAGGACCGGACGTGGGGCGCGGGACATGCAGGGGTGCTGCGGCCGCGGCCGGTGGCGTATTTCTCAGCTGAGTTTGGGCTGCACGAGTCGCTGCCGATTTACTCAGGCGGGTTGGGAGTGCTGGCCGGGGACCACATCAAGAGCGCGTCGGATTTGGGAATTCCGCTGGTGGGGATCGGGCTGTTTTATGGGCAGGGTTATTTCCGGCAACACCTGGACATGGGCGGATGGCAAAAGGAAGAGTATCTGCAGACGGACGTGAGCCAACTTCCCATGCAGCCGGCGATTGGCGCCAATGGCGAGCCGGTGGTGGTGGAGATCAGGACGCGCGGTGGGCTTTTGAGAGCCAAAGTCTGGCAGGTCAAGGTAGGGAGGTGCGACCTGCTGCTGCTGGACTCGAATGTGGCGGGGAATGCGCCGGAGGATCTGGAGCTGACTTCGCGGCTGTATGGCGGCGATGGACGCACGCGCATCCGGCAGGAACTGCTGCTGGGGGTGGGAGGTTTTCGCGCTTTGAAAGCGATGGGCGTGACGCCGGGCGTGCTGCATTTGAACGAAGGGCACAGCGGGTTCGCGGTGTTTGAGGCGATCCGCGATCGCATGGTGGAGGAGGGGATCGACTTTCACACTGCCGCCAGCATTATTCCGCGCGAAGTGATTTTCACGACGCACACGCCGGTTCCGGCGGGGCACGATCGCTTCAATGCGGATCTGATCGAGGAGCACCTCGGTTGTCTGCAGAGATGAGCTGGGGATTTCGCAGGATCAGTTGATGGGCTTCGGTCGGGAGAACCCGGGGCATCATCACGAACAGTTCTGCATGACGGTTCTGGGGCTGAAGCTTTCGCGGCGGGCGAACGCGGTGTCGTCGCTGCATGGGGAAGTGTCGCGGGCGATGTGGAAGGTGCTGTATCCGGGACGCAGCGAGGACGCGGTGCCGATTGGGCACATCACCAATGGCGTGCACGTGCCGAGCTGGCTCGCTCCGCAAATGTGCAGGCTCTACGACCGGCATTTGGGCGTGGGATGGCAGAGCCAGAGCGGGTCGGCGAAGACCTGGGAGGATATTGAGAAGGTGAACGATGGGGAGCTGTGGGAAACGCACCTCAGCTTGAAGTCGCAGCTGCTGGATTTTGTACGACAGCGCGCGTATGAGCAGGCAAAGCGGCGCGGCGAGCCGGACGAGGTTTTGTATCGGTTGACGAAGGTGCTTTCGCCGGATGCGTTGACGATTGGATTTGCGCGGCGTTTTGCGACGTATAAGCGCGCGAATTTGTTGTTGGCGGACATGCAAAGGCTGGCGGCGATGGTGAACGATCCGAAGCGGCCGGTGCAGTTTTTGTTTGCGGGCAAGGCGCATCCGCACGATGAGCCAGGCAAGGCAGTGCTGCAGCAGATTGCGCAGCTGATGCGGAACTCGGAGTTTGGCGAGAAGTTTGTGTTCATTGAGGACTACGACATCAACGTGGGGCGGCACCTGGTGCAGGGCGTGGATGTGTGGCTGAACAATCCGCGGCGGCCGCTGGAGGCGAGTGGCACGAGCGGGCAGAAGGTGGTGTTGAACGGGGGGCTGAACCTGTCGGTACTGGATGGATGGTGGGCCGAGGCTTACGACGGGTTGAATGGCTTTTCGATCGGAAAGGGCCGCACGCACACGAATATGGATGTGCACGACAGCCGCGATGGAGAGGATCTATATCGCGCGATGAAAGACGAACTGATCCCGCTGTACTACCAGAGGGATCGCGATGGTTTGCCGCGGGAGTGGATCAAGCGGATGAAGCGGACGATCCGCACGCTGGGGTGGCGGTTCAATGCCGACCGGATGGTAATGGATTACACTTCGAAGTGTTATGTGCCGGCGGGCGGGGGGACGTCGAGCGAGATCAAGGCGCCGAGCTAAAGGCATCAGTGGTCAGTGCTCAGGGATCAGAAAAACGAACAAAGAGCGAGTGAATAGTGATAGGTGAAGAGGGTGTAAGGGACGGCGCGGCTTTTGGGCTGCGCCGTTTTGTTGTTGGGGACTTCTTGAGATGGGGAAAGAGGCATCCAAGGTCTTAGGCCGGCATCCCCTTTAGAACTGCGCGCGGTTCCGGGTGAAGTCGCGTCAACTCTGTACGTGAGGGCGCCGTGTGATCCGAAGCAGGGGCGACGGCCCGCAGGGGGAATCTGGATGGACGGGTACACGGCACGGCTGCTTTCGCGGCTTTGGTTTCTGACAATTTCGGTGGTCGCGATCGCGGTGTTGTACGTGGCGAAGGTGCTGTTTCTTCCCCTGGCGTTTGCGATCCTTTTCGCGTTTCTGCTTTCGCCGGTAGTGGGATTGCTGGAGCGGCTGCGGCTATCGCGGGCACTGGCGTCGGTGCTGGTGATTGTGGGATTCGCCGCGCTGCTGGGGACGGCGGGCTGGGTGATGTTCTCGCAACTGGTGGACGTGACCAACGATCTGCCGACGTACGCGGACAACATTGAAGAGAAGATGGCGGCGATCCACAGTCCCAGCGACTCGGCCTTCAGCAGGGCGCAGCGTGAGGTGGAGAAACTCAGCGAGCAATTGGGGATAGCCAACACAAACATTGCGCCGGAGTCGCATCCGACCGATGGCAAAGACGTGAAGAAGCCGCTGGGCTCGACGCCGCAGCACCCCATACAGGTGCGTGAGGTCTCGAAGAACTCAGGAAGGCTGGATCAGCTGGGGGGCGTTCTGGAGCCGCTGACGACGGCATTTCTGAGCGTGGTGTTCACGTTCTTTGTGTTGCTGCAGCGCGAAGATCTGCGTAACCGGTTGATCCGGCTAAGCGGCGACCGGAACCTGACGGTGATGACGCAGGCGATGCACGACGCAAGCCGGCGAATCAGCCGGTACTTCAGTCTGCAACTGGCGGTGAACGTAGCGTACGCATTGGCTTTTGCCACGGTGCTGTACTTTATCGGGCTACCGCATCCCATGCTCTTCGGCACGCTGGCGGGACTTTGCCGTTTTGTGCCGTATATTGGGCCGCCGATAGCTGCGCTGGTGCCGACGGTTTTGTCGTTGGCGGTCTTCCCGGGGTGGACCAAGGGGTTGCTGATTGTTGGGACGTTTGCCGTGCTCGAGCTGATCACGGCGAATTACGCGGAGCCGCGGATTTACGGGCGGCATACGGGCCTTTCGGCGCTGGCGATCCTGGTGGCGGCAGCGTTCTGGACATTGATCTGGGGACCGGTTGGATTGATCCTGTCGGTGCCGTTGACAGTGTGCCTGGTGGTGATTGGAAGGCACGTGCCATCGCTTGAATTTCTAACCGTGATGCTGGGCGACAAGCCGGCAATTCCTCCATGGACCTGCTTCTATCAACGGCTGCTGGCGCGCGATGAGCGCGAGGCCGGTGAGATCCTGGAGACAAATCTGAAAGACCGCTCGCTGGAAGAGACGTATGACGAAGTGTTGATTCCGGCGCTGGTCCTGGCGGAAGAGGACCGTTTGCATGGAGAACTGGAGGAGGGAACGGAGCGGTTCATCCGGCAAGCGGCACGAGAGTTGATTGAGGAATTGGGATTCAAGGACGCGGATGCGCAGCGGACGCCAGACGAAGCGAGCGGTGCACGAAAGGATGGAGCCGGAGAAGGAGGCGAGAGGCCGTTGCGTGTGATGTGTGTGCCGGTGCGCGACGAGGTGGATGAACTGGCGGCTATGATGCTGGCGCAGTCGCTCGAGGGCGGGCGGGTGCACGCGTTTGCAGTGCCGGCGCGTCGCATGAACGACATGCTGAACGCGGTGACGGTAGAGGGGCCGGATGTTGTGTTTCTATCGGGGCTGCCGCCGTACGGAATGGCGCGATCGCAGCGGCTGTACCGGAGCCTGCGGGCGCGCAATCCGGAGCTGAAGATCATGATCGGGATATGGAATTACGCGGAGAGCCGGACCGCTGCGGGGCAGGAGATTCACGGCGGCGAAGAGGTACAGATTTTTACGCGATTGGCGGGGGCAGTGGCGGAGGTGCGTGCGATGGCGCGGGGCGAAGCCGCTGCATTGGTTGAGACCGTGCCGGATCGCAGTGCTGCTTAATTGTCACGCGGCCGACGGCGCGACCGGGCTTACTTAACTTCAGCCTTCCTGACGTTCCTGGATGAGGCGGTCCACGAGGGGAATGAGTTTTTCGCCGGTGCGCGGGAGCGCGAACCCGGCTACAGGATCCAACTCGAGCTTGAAACTGGTGGAGAGGGCTGAAATCCAGATCTGGCGAACGGGAGTGTTGGGGGTGATGACGAACTTGCCTGGGGGCTCTTCAAAGACCACATTTAGAACGCCGTTCTGCTCTTCCACTTCGAATCCCGCATCGTTTTCTTCTTCGCGCGCAATGAGATGGCGCTTGAGTGCGTCGAGCGCGCTTTCAGCGGTGCGGCGAAACTCCTGCTCGTCGATCATGACCTCAGTGTAACAAGGTGGGCTCTAGGAGATGAATGCGGGTCAACCGCATTCCGAGATGCCTGCATCGTAGATAGTTGGCCGTGAAACGGAGGGGAACTCGAAGAAGCCGGCGATAAGCGACCGACAGATCGAGCGCCTCAACGACTTTGGTTTTTCTAAGGAATACTGCGTGATTTCTCCTATTTTTTACCGCGAGCTTGCGGAACCTTCACGGAGTTGCGCCCATACTGATGCCGTCTTCCGAGACAACACAGACGGAGGGAACGGCATGGGTGTGGTGTGGATCTGGACAGGGATTCTTGCTGCGACATCAGTGAGTTGCTTTGCGCCGGCCCATGCGTCGGAAATGCCCTCCCCGTCTGCAGATGAAGCGGCGAAGACGCTGGTGCGGGAAGTTGTCTACAACGAGTTGCACGACCACGACGCGCACGGTTTCTGGCGTTACTGGGTGGAGCATCGATCAGGCAAAGGGACGCGCGTAGAGGAGCAAGTGGAGACATGCGATGGCCCGCTGACGCGTGCGGTGTTGAACAATGGCCGTCCCCTTGACCAACACGGCAGAGAGATGGAGGAGGCGCGGCTACGGGAGTTGCTGAATTCGCCCGCCCAGCAGGCCAGCCATCGCCAGGCGTACCACGAGGACGAAGGGCGAATTGCGCGGATCCTGGTGTTGCTGCCGGACGCCTTTTTGTATGAGGACGCGGGAGATGAGAACGGCTTGCGTCATCTGCGGTTTCGCCCCAACCCGGCGTATCCACCAGGCTCGATTGAAGGGCATATTTTTCATGCCATGAGCGGCGACCTCTGGCTGGACACGCGCATGAAGCGCCTCGCGCGACTGAATGGCACGCTAATGGAGAACGTCGATTTTGGATGGGGTCTGCTAGGAAGGCTGTATAAGGGCGGGTGGTTTCAACTGCAACGGACGCCGGTGACCGCAACGGATTGGAAGACGGAACGGCTTGAAGTGCACATGAGCGGCCGCGCAATGATGTTCAAGACGATTGCACGCGAGACGAGCGAAGTGCGCGGCGGATTTGAAGCGGTGCCGCCGCGGATGAGTCTCGAGCAGGGCATGCGCGTACTGGAAGATAAAGATGTGGCACACGCAGTGACTGCGACGAGGGGGAAGTTGGCTACCGCCTCACTTACAACCAGCAAGTAGCGTATGAACATTGATAGAACCACCTGGTTGTCATGCTTCGCCGGCGATGCTAGATTTGAACCATACCCTTGGTTCAACGACACGACAGCGAGTCAACACCGAAGAGCTTTTGAGTTGTGCAAGTCTGCTGAATGAACGACATAAGCCGTGACTTGCGGTCAGCTATCGAAAGTCTCAACAGCCAAGCGCTCATCCCTTGAGCGTCCCTCTTTGCAAGATTGTTTCCCTGACAGCTGAATGAAATTGAATTGAAATCTGCGCGGGCCCATGTTCCGTGCATGGAGGATATGTTGGCGATTCAACAGGAAGCGTCTTCCGCACTGGCGGTGATCCAGGAAGCAGAACAGTGCCGGCGTGAAGCACAAGAGATGATTACCAAGGATCCGAACCGCTTTGGTGCTCTGGCGACTCAACCCTCGGGTTGGTGCGTGGTGACCGAAGGATTCTGGAAGAGGGCTTTTCACGCTCCACACGAACAAACCGTTCTTCGGGAACGTCTCGAAAAAGGGCATAAGGTGATACTCACCCTGGGAATCATCGCCGATCCCAAGGTTTCCGTAACTGCCGAGAATCATGTTGCCGCGGTGAAGGTGAATGAAGAGTGTAAACTGCCGTGGGACAAGCTGGCGATGATTACGGCGAAGGCCAAGATGCATGCGGCATCATCTATGTACCGGTAGTGGGAATGCGGCCTCGAGATCCGCGCGACTCTCTACGCTCACGCGAGCAGCGACTCGTAGAACTGAACATATTGAGGGAGCACGAGCGTCGAGCAGAAGCGCTTTTGAGCGTTGCGGCGGCCGGCGTCGCGCATTTCGTTCAGGCGCGCGGGGTCGTGGAGCAGTTCGATGGCGCCGCGGGCCATGCCGTCGATATCGCCAACGCGGAAAAGCAGGCCGGTGAGGCCGTCGTCGATGAGCTCCGGCACTCCGCCGACGTGCGTGGCGATGGTGGGGACCTTGCAGGCCATGGCTTCGAGGGCGGCGAGGCCAAAGCTTTCCATTTCGCTGGGCATGATCATGAGATCGGCGAGCGGGAGCAACTCGTTGACGCGTTCCTGCTTGCCGAGGAAGTGGATGCGGCTGTGAATGCCGAGGTCGTGGGCAAGGTACTCGGCGGCGGAGCGGTCTGGGCCATCGCCCACGAGTAGGAGCTGCGCGGGCATGGCCCGCGCCACCTGCGCGAACACCTTTACGACATCCGTAACACGTTTGACGGGTCGGAAGTTCGAGAGATGGATGAGGATTGCTTCGCCAGGTTTTGCGAAGCGCAGGCGAGCCTCGTGGCGGACGGCTTCGTCGCGTATGAAGTCATAGACGTTGCAGTTGACGAAGTTGGGCACGACGGCGATATCGCGCGTGACGCCGAAGTCAGCGAGAGTCTTGTCGCGCAGGTATTGAGAGATGCTGGTCACGCCGTCTGATTCCTGAATGGCATAGCGCGTGATCGGCAGATAGCTGCGGTCGAGACCGATGAGTGTAATGTCGGTGCCGTGAAGCGTGGTGACGAAGGGCAGGCGTCGGCCGCGTGCCGCAAGCATCTGGCGTGCGAGCAGGGCGCTGACCGAGTGCGGAATGGCGTAGTGGACATGAAGCAGGTCGAGTTCGTAGAACTCCGCGACCTCCGCCATGCGCGATGCGAGGGCGAGGTCGTAGGGAGGGAACTCGAAAAGCGGGTAGTTAGAGACGGGCACTTCGTGATAGAAGATGCCGGTGTCGCGGCCGTTAAGACGGAAGGGCTGCGAATAGGAGATGAAGTGGACCTCGTGACCTTGCGCGGCCAGCTCGATGCCTAATTCCGTGGCGACCACGCCGGAGCCGCCGTAGGTGGGATAGCAGGTAATGCCGATACGCATGAGGTCTCGCTTTGGATTCCGGACGACGGACTGTCTTCTGGTTGGACGGATGGAGCGGGGGCGTGGATGCAAGAACAGTGATCAGTGGTCAGTGATCAGTGATCAAGGGAGATTGGAGAAGTTGATGAGATCGACATTGGGAGTGTTGCGAAGGACACCGAGGGCCGTTCGCTCGATGTCGCGCGCGGCAAGCAGGCGGGTTTTGGCGTTGGCCAGCGCAGCGTCGTTGTAGCCGGGATGGGTAACCAGTTCGTAAATGGCGTTTGGCCGGGCGGACGGAATGGCATGGAGCAGGGAAGTCAGGGTTGAGGAGTCGAGGGTCCCGGTGGCGAGGACGCCGAGTGAGCCGTCGGTCGTCGTGAGGCCGTGTTCGGAAACGAAGCGGTAGAACCGCGAGGCGAGCAAGCGGAGAAGGCGGACCTGGGTGCGGCGAAGCAGCGGCGCCCCGAGTGTAGCGCGAGCGCTCCAGGCAGGCTCAAATGGATTGCGAATGGCGCGGATGCCGCAAGATCGCGCGGCCCGAAGCACAGGGCACAAAACTCGTGGAAACATGTGGGTGTGCTTGTGGGTATCGACATGAGTAAGGGTGAGGCCGCGCGACTGAAGGAACTGGATCTGGGCGCGGGCTTCGGCTTCGATTTCGCGTGTCTGGATTTTGCCGGCCACCAAACCCTTAAGGAAGGTGCCGAGGGTGGGATGCAACCTGCCGGTTTGCGAGCCGGCTAACGTCGGAAGTTTTGCGGGGTCGAGGGCAGGATCCCCGTCGACAAGAACGATGTGACAACCGACGCCAATCGATGGCGTGTTCAGCGCGATTTCGATGGCTTCGTCCGTGGCGGGCGCCCGCGCCATGAGGGTGGTACTGGTAAGAACGCCGCCCTGGTGCAGTTCAAGGATGGCCCGGTTGACGCCCGAGGTCAGGCCAAAATCGTCGGCGTTTACGATGAGACGGGGCACTGGGTAGTGTAACAAGCGCGGTGCAGCGGATCGAGCGCGGGCAAGGGCTCGTCCTTTGGGCGCAGAAACGGCTCCAGGGTGGGGCGCTGCCCTGTTTTGGTTGAGGCGCTGGTATGATGAATGAAGGCCTTTGCAGGCCTCCCACCCAGCCGTGGGCGGTTAGCTCAGTTGGTTAGAGCGCCTGCCTTACAAGCAGGAAGTCCGGGGTTCGAGTCCCTGACCGCCCACCATTCCAAAGTGACACGGCAACCCCTTCTGAGAATCTAGAATTCCAGCCGGTTTTAACACAAGCTCGGTCTTTCAGCAAGATATCCACCGCGTCAGCTGAGGAGTTGGCCAGAGTCCATTCCGATCCTGAAAATCGTCCCTCCTGCTCAAAGCATTGACGGATCAGTCGAACTCCTCAACATCACGGTAATGGGAAGATCGCACTTCAATGAATTGCGCGATATCAAATTCGTAGAGCCCTGGGGATCGAGATGTTGACCCGCAGGCCGTGCGGTAAAGCGTTCTCGGCGGAGATGGTTCCATCGTGGATCCGGACAACGCGATCCGCGATAGCCAGGCCGAGACCTACTCCGCCTGACGCACGATCGCGTGCTTCGGCTGCGCGATAAAAGGGCTGGAAAATGTTGCAAAGATCGGATGGGGATACGCCCGCCCCGAAATCGCGGACCGCAAGAGAAACGATGGATGTACCGTTTGTTTCTCTGCCCTCCAAGACCACGTCTACCGATGCGCCGGTGCTCGTATAGTGAATCGCATTGCGAATTACGTTTTCGATGGCGCTGTGCAACAACTCGGCATTTCCGCGAACGAAAAGCTGCTCTTCTGCTTTCAACGTCACCACAATATCGCGCTTCTGTGATTCGAAGCCGGCATCGTGGACGATTTGGGCTACCAGTTCGGTCAGATCCAGGCAGGACATCGCCACGGGAGTGGCGGCGGTGTCGAGTTTGGCAATCGTGAGCAGGCGGCCGATCATTTCGTTGAGGCGTTCGAGGTCGCGCTCCATTCGGTCGAAAGCGGCGTCGGGACCCTTCCTTTGACGCCCAAGATCAAGCGCCACAGTAAGCCTCGACAAAGGAGAACGCAACTCGTGGGAGATGTCATAAATGAGCTGGCGTTGCCGCGAGATCAGTTCCTCAATGCGGCTGGCCATGACATTGAAGTCCCGAACCAGGTCTCCCAGCTCGTCCTGCCGCATCTCAATGCCTTGAGCCGCACGTGTGCTCAGGTCGCCGGCCGCAAGCATCTGCGAAGCCTGGCGCAAGCGCAGAATCGGCGCGGTAAGATAGCGCGCGAGCAGATAACAGATGAAGCCGGAAACGAGAAGAGCCACGCAACATCGCAATAGAATCGCGGCGATATTGGTGCCAAACGCAGCGCGGGGGCCGGCGGGAAGCTCAGTGGCAAAAATGTAATCCTTGCCGTCGCGCCCCGGCAACATCACGGCCACGCGAACGATGCCATACCTCGTGGAGAGGTGTGATTTTCGGGTGGTCACCACCTTCGATCGCATCTCGGTGAAAGTTGCGCAATCTTTGCCGGCGATCGGCTTACCCGCTTGATCGAAGAGACAGGCACGGAGCTGTGTGTCCTGCTCGAATCTCTCGATGTATGCCGATGCAGCGGGTGTTCCACCACGCTCGAGCTCTGCGAGCGCGATCATCCCCGACGATCGCGCAGTATCCGTCAGAGTGGAATGCCACCGCGAAGGGACGCTGCCCGGGCCGAAGATAAAGGTAATGATCAGCGAGATGGATGTTGCGATGGCAGTAGCCCAGAACCAGAGAAATATCTTCAGAAACAAGCTGTGGACGTGGAGTTTCATTTTTCCTCAGAACGTGCCACGAAGAGATATCCGGTGCCGCGGACGGCCTTGATCCGGTTGTTTTCGTTGTTGCCTGTCAGCTTCTTGCGAATGTTACTGACATGGACGTCGATGACACGATCGAACGGGCCCAGCTTGCGGCCGAGGACGGTTTCAGTGAGCTGCTCGCGCGTTACAACCTGACCGGCGTTTTTCATGAGCATTTCGAGCACCGTGAATTCAGCATTCGTCAACCTAAGCGGAACGCCTTGCATCTGGGCCTCCCGCGCTGCAGGATCAAGGCGAATGTCCCCAAGGACAAGCGGCTTAGTTGGTGTTGAGACGCGTGCGGTTCGCCGCAGTATGGCCCGAATGCGGGCCATGAGTTCACGAGGGTTGAAAGGTTTGGCCAAATAATCGTCCGCACCGATCTCCAGCCCCAGGATGCGATCGACATCTTCGCCGCGTGCAGTAAGGATCAGTACCGGAAGAGGAGACCGAGCGCGTATACGGCGAAGGACATCGAGGCCGCCCATGCCGGGAAGCATCAGGTCCAGCACCGCAAGTGAATAATCAGGGGAGAGCGCCCGCTCAAGTCCGCGCGGCCCGTCATGCACGGCTTCAATCACGAACCCCTCGGTGCCTAGACGCTCGGCGAGTAGTTCACACAATTCACGATCGTCATCGATGATAAGTACTCGATCCATTCGGCCGGTTACCGCAGATTCGATATTAGTCGATCCCTCGAACGTGCCCCCAGCATTTACAAATCTTTACCCTGCTTAATCAATCTTTATCGCACTCGCTTTAGATCGATGCTGGAATCAGTGTGTGGTTAAAGGGGATTGATATGAAGAGAGCGATGATCTGGGCCATTGCAGTACTGACGTTGGTCGCGGTGGTTGCTGTTGCCAGCGCAGATGGCTTTGGTTGGCGTGATTGGCGCGGCCACCGATGGGGCCACTTCGGCCCGGCAACTTACTTGACACACCAGCTGCACTTGAGTGACGCGCAAAAGGAACAGATCAAGACGATCTGGCAGGTGGAACGGCCGACTGTCGGGCGATTGGTTCGCGATGTCGCCGAGGAAGTTGGAGAAATGAATGCAGCCACAGCGCAAGGCAAACCAGACGAAGGCAAGGTGGAGGAGATTGCCGCGCGCGAGGGAGCAAGTATCTCGAAGCTTCTTATCGAGAAGGAACGGTTGAAATCGAAAATTTACGCGTCTGTCCTGGACCCTGGACAAAGGACCAAGGCAGACGAACTCCAGCGGCGTTGGGCAGGACAGCTGGACAGGATTGCAGACCGATTGGAGAAATGAGGAACCTATGCTGAGTACACGGAGAAGTTCTTTTTACGCGGCTGCACTGATTGTTGGTTTCGCGACGTACGGATACGGTTCGCCGGCACAAAGCAAACTGCTGCCGTTAATTCCTTCGGGCGCTGAGATCGTGGCAGGAATCGAAGACCCGCATAATCCCAACTCTCATGGCCGCTTGCTGTTAACCACGCGTAACAACAATGTCGATTTCACTGACTGGGTGGCGCTGACAGGCGTGGACCCGACCCGCAAGGTCGATGAGGTGATCGAGGTGGCGGCCTCTTCCGGACAGGGAGAACTCAAAGAGCGTTTGCTGCTCGTTGAAGGACTGTTCGATGGCCAACGTATCTTCCACGCCGCGGAACAGAACGATGCGACGCACACGAACTACAAAGGCGAACCAATCTTACTGGTGCAGCCCTTTTCGCGCGAGCGGCAGGTGATGACGAGTGTGCGATGGATGGCCATTATCGGCAATCATACCGCGCTATTTGGGACACCTTTGCTCGTCCAGGAGGCGTTGGACCGCCACGCTGGCCACGCGACTGCAGACTTGCGTCTCGTCGAGCACCTGTCGCAATTACGCCCGGACGTGGATTCGTGGGATGTGCTCGTGATGTCGTCGGAGATGCTGGCCCGACACCTTGCTCCTGAAGAATTGCATGCTCAGTGGGCGCGCCTTCTCGACGATGCAGATGAACTGACCGTAGGCATTCACTATGGTTCCAGGGCGCGCGTCGACTTCACCGCTCATACTGTCCGGGAACGGCAGATATCGGAAGTGGCAGCCTTGTTCGCACAACCGCAAGTGTTGCGAACCGGGTTAAGGCAATCAGAGCCTGTTCGACTGAAAAATCTTTCCGTGGAGCGGAATCGGATTCAGGGTTCAATCGCGTTGCCCGGGAAAGAATTTGACGCGTGGATCGAAGCTTTCTATCTCGGCAGTTCGGGAAGGATGGCTTCCGATGATTCGAAGACAAACTGACCACGCAGATGCCCAACGAAAATGTGCGGAACAGAAGGAGGGTTATGCCTGCCCAGCGGTGACTCTCCCGGAGGCCGAGAGGCTTGTCTATCACGGGCCAAAGTCCGTGGAGTTAGCAAGAATCACCGATTTTTGTCTTAATCCTGCACGTCCCTGTTATTGTTGGCGGCATGAGGAGATTCGCCTGGGCTGCTGTTATCGTCTCCGTCATGGTTTGGGCGGGCAGTTCCATTCAAATCACGGGACAAACCGGTTGGCCAACTTACGGCAACGATCCTGGCGGCACGCGCTTCTCGGCAGAGTCGCAGATCAATCGAACGACTGTGGGCGACCTCAAAGTAGCGTGGAGCTACCGCACCGGCGCAAATGAAAAGCCGACCAAGCTGACCCGCAAAGCTGCCTTCGAAGCCACCCCCATCCTGGTAGAAGGTAAGCTCTTCTTGAGTACGCCCTACAACCATGTAATCGCTCTCGATCCCAAGACAGGGTTCAGGCTGTGGGAATACGACCCGGGCGTCAATCTCGACCGGAACTATTCGGAGGTCAGTTCACGGGGCGTTTCGGCCTGGCGCGACTCCCACGGGAAATTCGATGCGCCGTGCGGTTTGCGCATTTTCATAGGGACTTTGGATGCACGCCTGATCTCGTTGGATGGTGAAACCGGAAAGCCCTGTACTGACTTCGGCGCGAACGGCACGGTTGATCTCAACCACGGCGCCGCTACACAGACGGTGTGGACAGGCGGCTATCAGGTGACGTCTCCGCCGGCGATTTACGGCGATCTGGTGATCGTCGGATCGTCGATTGCGGACAACTGGCGCGTGGATACCGGACGAGGCATCGTTCGCGCATTTGATGCACGCTCCGGTCGACTTCGCTGGACCTGGGATCCGGTTCCCTGGGCAAGTGACACAACGCCACATACGGGAGCCGGCAATGCGTGGTCGGTTTTTTCAGTGGACGCCGCGCACGATCTGGTGTTTGTGCCGACCGGCAGCGCTGCGCCTGACTATTTCGGCGGCATACGCAAGGGAGATAACAAATGGGCCAATTCGGTAGTGGCTCTACAGGCTTCGACCGGCAATTTCGTGTGGGGTTTCCAAGTCGTGCATCACGACCTGTGGGACTATGACGTCGCGGCTCAGCCCACGTTGATCAACTGGAAAGATGGAACGCCCGCAGTCATCATCAACACCAAGATGGGACACGTGTTTGTGCTGAACCGCCTGACAGGAGCACCTCTGTTACCGATTGAAGAACGGCCCGTGCCTCAATCCGATATCGCCGGGGAGGTAAGTTCACCAACGCAGCCGTTTTCGACCATCTCGCTCGTGCCGGAAGCGTTCGAACCCGCTGATGCCTGGGGACCGAAGGCCGATGACGCGAAATGGTGCCACGACAAAATCGCCGCTTCGCGCCACGAGGGAATCTTTACGCCGCCGAGCTTACGGGGCACAGTGCAAGTACCCGGCAACGTGGGAGGCGTCAACTGGGGTAGCGCCGCCTACGATCCGCAGCATCACCGGATGGTCGTGGATACCAATCGTCTCGTCGCATGGGTCAAACTGATTCCGCGCGCTGAATATGCCACCGAAGTACATAAGGATCAGGACAACCGCATTTACGGAGAGTTTGGAGATCAAGAGCCCTCTCCTTGCGGCGTCTATCGAACGTTCCTTTTTTCCCCCAGCGGCGCTCCCTGCAACCGTCCGCCGTGGGGAACTACCGAAGCCGTGGATTTATTCACCGGAAAAATCCTGTGGAACGTTCCGCTCGGTACGATGGCGCCCGGACAGACTACGGGTTCAATCAATCTTGGAGGGCCGATCGTCACTGCCGGCGGTCTCGTGTTTACCTCCGCGACTATCGATCCGCACCTGCACGCATTCGATGCAGAAACAGGCAAGGAGTTATGGAGCTATGAACTCCCCGCATCAGCCAACGCAACGCCGATGACCTATACCTGGGAAGGCAGGCAGTATCTTGTCATTTGCGCTGGAGGGCATGGCAAGTTAGGCTCCACGCAAGGCGATTACGTGATCGCCTTTTCCTTACCTTAGATCGGACGGACCTCCTTTCGTTCGTTCACTAAGTGCTGGCAAAAGGTCGGTCGTTTTCCCAGGGCGGAAGAGAACCAGGATTGCAAGCAGAGACGGAGCTTCGGGTGAAAGTCCATCTGGTTGACGGTACGTACGAGCTATTTCGCCACTACTTTGCCGTGCCTAAGGCGCGTGATGCGGGGGGCCGCGAAGTGGGTGCGGTGCGCGGGGTGCTTACATCGTTGCTGGCCATGTTGCGCGGCGGTGCCACGCATATTGGCGTTGCCACTGACCATGTGATCGAGTCGTTTCGCAACAATCTCTGGGCAGGTTACAAAACCAGTGAAGGGGTCGAACCTGACCTCCTTTCCCAGTTTCCGATTCTCGAAGAAGTTCTTGCCGCAGCCGGTATCGTAGTGTGGCCAATGGTGGAGTTTGAAGCTGACGATGCCCTTGCAGCCGCGGCAGTGCTGGCCCTGAAAGACCCACGTGTCGAGCAGGTTGTCCTGTGCACTCCCGACAAGGACCTTGCGCAATGCGTTCAGGGATCGCGAGTGGTGCAATTGGTCCGGCGTACAGGTATCACCATCGATGAATCCGGCGTCGTGGCCAAGTTCGGCGTACCTCCTGCGTCGATCCCGGATTACTTGGCGCTGGTTGGCGATTCTGCCGATGGCTATCCGGGCCTCACAGGTTGGGGAGCAAAATCCACTTCGGCGGTGCTGGCCAAGTTCGGCCACATCGAATCCATCCCGGTGTCGGCGCAGGAATGGCAACTGAATGTGCTGAACTCGGCTTCGTTAGCCGCTACATTGGCGCGAGAGCAAAAGCTCGCGCTGCTCTTCCGAACTCTTGCCACCCTCAGGACCGATATCCCTCTCTTCGATAACGTGGACCGTTTGCGGTGGTCCGGCCCGACGGCGGAGTTCGACGCAGTGGGCCGTCTGCTCGATAGAGCAGTGATCGAAAAAGAGCCGAAGCCCGACACGTCGCTGGTTCGCAAAGCGGATCGCGCAAGAAGGTCCAGGAAGATCTGACTCTTTCGTCATGAAAGCACAATGAAGGGAAAGCACAAGGGGATAAGCGGGGGATAAATCCCCTTGTGCTTTTGAGTCTCAAATCCTACGGCGCCATGTGGCAATCCCTAAGATTGTTAGGTTTCAAGTCCCTCGAAACTGCAAACACCTATTGAAATTTTTCCTCATTTGAAGACTTAGTTCCACTTCGACAAGTTTTCGTCGTCGCTTAATACCATTAGCGGTCTTGCTCGGGAAGATTTCTCGTATAAACCTGACAAAACTACGGGCCAACATTTGGGCGCCAATCTGGCCGATGTATCGATCCACCGCTCTCTGAATGGTCTAGCCGGGGTAAACGGAAGGGTCAGATCCTCGTGTGGATTGATTTCACGAGATCGCGAATGCCCAAAACGACAACCGTGTTAGGGCGCCTGGCTTCAAGGTGAAATCCCGGCGGGTGTGAATGGTTGCCATATTTAAATCAGGAAAGAACCCAGCCCGAGCGATTTTCACGTTTGATGAATGGCGCGGCTTCGGGACAATTCTTTGCGACCATCTTCGGACCGTCCCAGTCGATTTTCTTGCCGACACGCAATGACACGCAGCCGAGCAACATGATCTCCGTAAGGCGCGATGCAATTTCAAAACGCGAGTAGCAGAGTTCCGGCTTGTTCTCCTTTATGGCCGTGATCCATTCCTGCGCATGGGCAAAAACGTTACCTCCGCCATTTTTGCCATACTGGTTGCGCGGAATGCGCTCCGTAAATTGCGCCATCGCCGGGTGCTTGGTGTAATGGAGGAATTTTTGGTCGCCCTTTAGCTTGACGAAGAAACTCGTTCCGTAATCGTCCGGTGAAAAGACGGTGCCTCCCTCGCCAATCAGCAGACAACCGCTAGGGGGAATTTCGCCGAGCAGAGGCACGATGTCGGCAGTCAGCTCGACCGGCGGCTTGTTGCTCAGGTCATGGCCGCCGCGGAGTGTGGAGTCAGGCTGGCCGCCGTCATACCACCACAGTGTCATCGCATCATGCTCGATCTTCCGGTAATGGTGGAAGAGATGCGGATGCTCGGCGGGGATGTGACCTTTGCGTTTGGGAAAGGCGAAGCGAATTTTGGAGCCGAGGGGATAAGACTCCTTATTCATCCGGCCGAACGGTGTCGCTTCAACTTCCGTGGGGTAATCGAGATCCAGGGCGCGAAACGGCATGTTGACCGTGTGGCATGCCATGTCTCCGAGCGCGCCGCAACCGAAATCCTGCCAGCCGCGCCAATTGAACGGCTCGTAAATCCCATCGCGATCGTCCGGATTCTTGCTGCCTATGTACGGCCGCATCGGAGCCGATCCAATCCAAAGATCCCAAGCTAATGTCGCAGGAACCGGATCTTCTCCAGTGGGACGATCCATTGCCTGCGGCCAGACCGGGCGGTTCGTCCACACGTGAACTTCATGCACTTGTCCGATGAGCCCGTCTTGAATCGTCTCTACCCCGCGCCTCAAACCGTCTCCGGCACTACCCTGATTGCCCATCTGGGTAACGAGCTTTCTCTCCTTGGCCATCTTCCGCAAATAGCGCGCCTCATAGATCGTCTGCGTCAGCGGTTTCTGGACAAAAACAGCCTTGTTTCGCTTCATCGCCGCGGATGCCACAATCGCGTGCATATGATCCGGAGTCGAGACCGTTACCGCATCGATCTGACTGCCCATCTGGTCCAGCATCTGACGGAAATCTTTGAAGAACTTCGCGTTCGGATACTTTTTCGTCTGGGTTTCGTAAGCTTCGGAACCAGAATCCACGTCGCACAACGCGACGATGTTCTCGCCTGCACAAGAATCGGTGTCGCTCCGGCCTTTACCGCCGATTCCGACGCAAGCGATGTTCAACTTGCTGTTGAGATTCTGTCCGCGCAAAAGCGTCGGCACGCCAAACGCGAGCGCACCGGCGGCCAGAGAAGTAGTTTTAATAAAATCGCGGCGGTTGACGCCGAAGGACGAAACGGATTCAAGAGAATCGAACTGGACTTTCGACTGATCGCGCATTCGCAACAGAATACACCGGCCGAGGTGTGGCAATCACCCCGGATTGCAAAGAGCCCCTGGGAAGAGATCGATTGGTAAGACGACTAACAACTCTCCAACCCCGAAAAACAAGCACCTCTCCCGCCGCTGATTCAATGGATGGAATAATCTCTTCGACTACAGTTGAAGTATTGATACCCGGAATGCAGGCGCACTTTGGTTATGCCTGGCGTCCAGGCAGATACTGTTCCAGAAAGCGTCGCGCCAGGAGAAACCCGTCTTTGCGCTGCTGCGGAAAATCGGCAAGGTCCGCGGTGTGCGGCACATCCCAGAATTGGTCTTCGTGCTCCACCGCGATGCCGCCGTTGAAGCGGATCTGCAGCAGCACCGTGAGGAATGACGTCCAGTTGACAATCCCCTGTCCAGGGATCCGATAACGCCACCATCCCTGGCCGGCAATGCCCACCTGCTGAAGTACGGGCTGAGTGATCTCAGTATCCTTGGCATGCACCGCGAGGATGCGGTCTTTAAACTGCCACGCCGCACTGACCGGGTCAATGTACTGCCGCACGAAATGCGAGGGATCGAATTCCAGCCCTAGCCGCTTGCTCGGGACACGGTCGAAAACGGCCTGCATCGCTGCCGGAGTGGTCGCGAAGTTGACGACGGTAGGATAGTTTTCCCATCCCATCGTGACGTCGAGCTTCTCGCAAACGGGCAGGTATTTTTCGTTGAAGACATCGGCGAAGGCCGCGGCCTGATCCTCCGTCTTGACGCCCGGCTGTCCGCCGCTGAAGGTGCCGACAAACTTGCAACCGAGGCGATGGCAAAATTCCAGGGCGCGAATAAAGTCGGCTTGCGCGGCTGCGCGCTTGCCGGCATCGGGATCCGTGTGGTTGGGTGCGAAGTACTCAATGCTGACGATGCGAATGCCAGCGGTGCGCGCCGAGGCCAGAATCTGATCGATGGCGCTGTCGCTCAGGCTCGGGTTGAAGTCCGTCCCTGGCGTGACCACGACGCCCTCGTAACCGGCCTGCGCGGCAAAGGCGAGCTTCTGCGGGGAGTATGGCGTGATGATGGACAGCTTGGGATAGGGTGTATCCGGCGGTGTGCCCGCTGAGGCCACCGGCGCTTGCGCAGCAGTTATCGGGACAGCTGCTGTCCCCGCCAAGCCCAGAGCCGCCCCGGACGTGCCGCCTACCTTTAGAAAATCTCGCCGGTTCCAAAACGAGTTCTCACTCTCCATATCGTTTGTCCTATCGGTCCTAGCAAATTCACAGTCTGTTCAGTCGTATGCTTCTGTGTCCAGCCATATGACGAGAACTGGCACAAAAGGAGCCCGATCGCTCAATGCGCTTCTGACAAAGGAATATAGTACGCCTGTCCACGCGCCCAGCATCCATCGGCCGGGGGAGTGGAAGTACGGCGAGGACGACGCCGTGCGAGGTGCCTCACCTCACACATCGATTGCCGATTCAATCGCGCTAGTCCCGAGGAGCTTCCATCTTCGGCTAACAACCGCGCCTCGAAGCTTCACACCTGGGCGCGCAGTCGCCGTCGCGCTTTTGGATCCGATGATCGATGATGGCAACCCCGAGACTCCAGAAGAGTTCTCAGGCCCGGGAGCTGCACCCGGGCACCGATCCGCGTCGCCAGGCCCACTTTTCAATACCTAACTCCAGCGGTATCCGAAGTGCTGAGGCCTGCATAGAGAGACCCCGTTTGGAAGGGATGTAACGATTCGCGTCGGGTCGGCACTATGAGTCCAGCCAGGCTCGTGTCCCGTGATGTAACTGGCCACGAGAACTGACCGGGAGTCATTGGCGTGATGCAGATGGTTTCCCGCAACAGGCTCCTGCCGTTTCTGCGGTTGCTATCCCCCGTGTGGAACCAACCCCGCTCTCAAACCTCCCCAACCCAATGACAATTTGGGGTGACTCGCCCCATTGTCCTTAAAACGAGAGGGGCACTTTCATGAGTATTTCACTTGATGATGCAGTCAGCCGTCTTACGTCACAGTCCAACGCCGTAGCACGGCTCGCCCAGAACGAAGGCGGATTTTCCGCCGTAGTCGCAGCCTTTGAGTCGAAGGATCCTAATGCATTTCGTTGGGTACTCGATCGGCTGGAGATGCTTCCTTATTGCGAATTGATCTGCGAGTGGCTGCGGGTTAAGTTGTGCGTGTTGCGCTGTCTGGAGATTTGCGGGCCGCCGCGAGTCAATGCGCCCATTCCCACCCTGGAAGAGTTTGCGCAGGCAGTGGCACGCCTCGGTGAAGACAAAGAAGGATTGCGCCGCGTAGTGGATGCGGTGGCATGTGGTAACCGGGAAGAGTACGCGAATGCTCTTGATGCGCTGAAGCTGCGCGAATACTGCTCCCTGATTTGCCACTGGGTTTGCGGTGTCGGATACCGGCGGATTTGCGAGGTGGTCTGCAGGCAGGAACCGGTGGCGTTCGCCGATGCAGCCGGCGAAATCAGCACAACAAGCCAGCTGATCGCCAGCGTCATCAGGAACAAAAAGGCCATGACCGCTATCAGCAAGGCCGCGTTGGACGGAAACTGCGAAGTTTTGCAATCGACGATCAGCGAAGTGGGATTCGCGAACGGATGCGAGATCATCTGCCGGCTAATTTGCAGTTGGCGTTGCTATCGCGTTTGCCGCGAGTTGTGCCTCTCCCGCGATCCAGTGGACACGGGCGAAGTCGGTGTGGAAGAGGCGCGTAGCTTTGCGTTGGCTTTTCGAAAGCTGGCGGCGCAGCCGCGCGCGATGAGCGACCTGGTGAGTGCAGTGGAAGCGGGCGATGGTGAAGCGTACTCCGCGATCATCAACCGTTTCGCGCTCTGGCCCTACTGCCTCCAGATTTGCTCGTGGGTTTGCACGGTGACGTGCCATGAGTTCTGCCGTTGCGTGTGCCCAACCAACTTCCTTCATCCCTGGTTCACGAACGTTGGGGACTTTAGCATCTTCCCAGGCGCCGACATCGACACCGGTACCGGATTGACAACCAAGCCAGAGAACGGCCACGGTGGACCCAACTTCGCATTTTTTGGCTGCCTGAAGCTTGGCGGTCTTTGCCCGAAGGTCGATCCAGCGCACACCAGCGATCCCATGGCTTACCGCTTCCTCTACCAGGCAGTCGGAGCACCCAACCCGACTCCGATCACCGGTGGCTCCGTGTGCGACGTATTCGTCGGGAACCGCTATACAACGTGGCACGGGAATCCACTGACCCTCCAACCCGTCTGGATTACGGGCACAGGGACGACCTCGCCCACGCCTCCCATCTCCACGCCTAGCCCAACGCCTCCCAACCACTTCATCGTGCCGGATAGTGAAGGCTGGGTCCCGGTTGACCAGATGGCTCTGGATGACGCGTTCGATGGTTATCTTATGGGCTTCGCTTCGGAGAATGCATTTCCAGGCGGTGCCCCTACACCGGGAGTTTTAGCAGGGAGCCCCGTTCCTCCAGCGAACCAGAACAACGGAGTTAGCGCTGCGATCATCTTCCAGGCGACGCGAGTCAGCACCATCGCGGCGGTGAACGGAGGCGCCCCACCGGACTACACGAACCAGCTTGATACGATCCGCATCAACAACTGGGTGGAAGTCAACTTACTGAACTTCGCCGAGTTTGCGACAGGTTGCTGCACGCCGATCGATGCCTCGCTTACCGTGCAGTTCACGGTCGACCACGAGGAAATGGGCGCCGGAACGTGGTCGCTGGGAATCTCCAGCTGCGCGCTCCCGCCTGCTGGATTTGATCTCACGCCACCTAACCCACCTGCCCCTCTGCCACCGGCGGATACGGTCGTTTTCACTGCGGGCGGGAGGGGAGCTTCGGGATCGGTCAAAGTGGACACAAGCACATGGTGCAACTGCTCCTATTCGGTGACGCTTACCACGAGGCCCGGGCTTACTGACGGGTTGAATGACCGCGGCAACGATCCAGACACAAGAACTTTCGCAATCTGCGATCACAACTGCCCAACCCTGGTCGGTGGCATAACGGCAACACAAACCGCCGTCACTGTCTCGAGCGGCGCCGGATTCCCGGTTGCGCCGTTCAACGCCTCGGTGCCCAGTACCGGCGAAACCATGACAGTAACCGCTGTCGCGGGGGCGACCAACTGGACGGTGGTTCGGGGCCAGGAAGGAACGGCGGCGGCCGGCGCGGCGGCGGGAGCCACGGTGATCGAAGCTCCTTAGTCGAAGGCGGCAAGGCCATTCTTGACGACGGTGGAATCGAAAGAACTCCCAAATGACGATTCCACCGATCGGGCTCAGGCTCATTTCACGGGGAGCCTTGATGTCGCAGTCATCGCGTGGAAACAGGGCAGGTTCAACCATGAGCTCATGGATGCAATTCGCCGTGGCTGTTCTCGCGACCTGGCGGGTAACTCACCTGCTGGCGAGCGAGGACGGCCCGGCTGACTTGGTGGTCCGTTTTCGCGCGCTCCTGGGCGACAGCCTGGCGGGCAAGCTGATGGATTGCTTTTATTGCCTGAGTATCTGGATTGCGGCTCTCGCGGCGCTGTTCGTCGCGCGGAGGCCGCTCGATTGGATGATGACGTGGCTGGCCGTATCGGGCGCTGCGTCCTTATTGGAGAAGCTGGTGAAGGATCCGGTTGCGATGCAATCTATGCCACGACCGGGGCAAGGAGAGGACCACAATGTGTTGCGGATCGAAGCGGGTGCAATTGAAGAGTAGTTTGACGCAAGATGCCGCGCCGGTTAGACAGCCGGATGCGCGAGTAACAATCGAGCCGCCGCAGTGGCAAACGAGTGCGCGTGGGGCAAGCGGATTGCGGAAGGGAATTGGGGCTCTTCCGGCGACGTTGCGCGATACTGCGCGCTCGGGGAGCGCGAGAAGCGCAGTTGGCGCGGCAGACGGGGCAACGGTCGCGATCTCTTATTTGAAAAGCGCGCCTGTGCGTGTTCAGGGACTGGCCACGGGACGCACTTACGAGTTTTCAGCCGCATCCACGTCTCAGCTCGTCGATCCGCGAGACGCCGGAGCGCTGCTGGACACCGGGCATTTCCGCCGGGATTAGGGTGTTCTCCGGGCTTTGGCGGCGGCCGCCAATCGACGTAAAGAAAGTGTGAAACGATCGAAGCCCTTCGAGCACCATCTGTTTGTCCGCGAAGTGGGGACGAAATGAGGGCTGGGGCCTCAGCTATCGGTACACGTGCGCGGATTGAAGGTGCCGGGTTCGCTGGCCGCAGCGGCCCCGACCCCGATATCAGAAATAGTAAGAAGACCGGCAAGCCTGATGGATAGAACGCAAGGTGGATAGGATGACCAGATTCTGGCTGAGCGACGAAACAAATAACTCGACCGAGATATTTACGATAGGTTCTACATTATTTGTAGAAGGCCGAGGGCTGCATCCTACCACCCTTTATGACTTCCACCTGTCGGGTGATACCGCACCCCGGGCGACCACTCTCCTGGCTCGCTACTCGACCGATCACTACGGAACCTTGGCGGCGACGCCCCTTATTCCTTATTTAGAGTTGTTCAACCAAAGCAAGACCCACGTTCAGGCTGATGCCCACCGAGCATTTGCCGAACGCTCTTTCGTCATCCGCGCTTCGGGTGTCCGGAAAACCGTTCGCGACTTTGAGGAGTTGAAGTATACAGTTACCCCCCGAGACAGGCGCCGGCGGATTTTTGCCTGCGATGCGAGGGGCCGAGTTCTAACCAGCGTCGAGCAGGGCCGCGTACCGGTCACAATAGCGCTTTATAACTTCGAGGCGGGACTAGTCCGGGTATTTGCCGTCCGGCGCCCGTCGGGTTGGCAAGCTGGCGATCCTATCGACCCTGTGAGAACGCGCAAAGGCGCCGTTTGCAGCCGGCTACTCCATCACAATGGCTCTCGGGAACTTATCGTAACGTTGGCTGAAAGCCGAGACATGCCTTCCGGAAGTTACCAGTTCATTGCTCGGGCACTTTCGCCTGGATGGCATGAAACAGAGGCGCCTACATTGCTCTCCGATGATGTTGTTTCCGACCGTGCGTTCGCATCTTTGGAGATAAAGCTGCCCTTCAGCGAGCTTTCTGGCTGCGGCAATGCAATGGGCCCGACAACCGCAATCGCCGGGTGGTCACATTGAGATTAACGACAGAAAATCGCACGAAAGCTCATTGGAGTTAAAGATGTCCAGGAGCAAACTGCCATTGAGTCATTACGAGGCAGCGATGGTTCGGATGCCGTTGGAAGGGGCGGGAGGAAAGATCATTGAGGCTCTTCGCGTCGAGATATTCGGTCCCTTATTTTCCGCAGCGAGCGGTCGAGCCCGAACTCCTGATTGGTCAGATGATTGCCAGGCGGATTTCGATAGCGCTCGATCAACGCAGCATCCGGGGATATTTCCACGAAGTGCCCGAAGAGGGCATGAGCATTCGGGTGCGTTACGGAGATGGCCAAGTTGGGGAGCTGCGCGAGCGGTTTTCGCGGAAGACGATTCGTCCGATCCCAGAATGGATGACATGACTATCGCTACTGATCGTCTTGGCTAACAGCGGCCACTTAGCGGGCGTGCCGGATGGTGTCTTAGTTGATCCAGAGACTCAAGAGGTCCGGAGAGAATCCTGAGTTGAAATTGCCTGTGGGTGTACCATGGTCCAGTTGACACGCGAGGAGAGGAAGCGACCGCTTGCAATTCGAGTCATTTGACGCAGCGTACGCGGCGAGGCTCCGTGCTTCGGACGCCCCGACGTTGGAGCACTTTGCGTCTTATTTCGGCGAGCTGATCCGGCTCAAGTTACGTTCGCGGGTTGAATCTCGCGAAGTCGCCGAGGATCTGTGTCAGGAGACTTTCAGCCGGGTTCTCTCAACGCTGAGGGCCGAAGGCGGTTTACGGAACGCAGATCGTCTAGGCGCATTTGTCAATTCTGTTTGCAATCACGTTCTCCTCGAGTACTACCGGTCTCGCGGACGAACGGACTCTCTCGAAGTGGTTGAGGAAATCCGGCCCATTGCTTCAGATGCGCCGGATGCGCTCAGCCGTGTTCTTTCGCAGGATGAGGTGCGGATGGTGCGCCGGATCCTGGCGAAATTAGGAGAGCGGGATCGTGACCTGTTGCGGGCGGTTTTCCTGGAGGAGAGGGATAAGGACGAGGTCTGCGAAGAACTTGGCGTCGGTCGCGAGTATTTAAGGGTTCTGGTGCACCGGGCCAAGCAGGCCTTCAAGGCCGTTTACATCCGGAATGACGGAAAACAGGCGCGGGACCGGCGCACCAAGCCGCAATCGCTTCCGGGAACCCCAAATCTGGTTTTGAAGCTGCCGGATTTACCGGGCAAAGGCACGGGCGGCACGATGAATCAGCAGTCGAAATGACACGACTTGGCCCGATCTGCACTATACCCGTATGAGATTTTGGGCAAAGGCATGGACCACGATGAATCACAGCGAAGCTTTGCAAACGTTTGCGGCCGAGAAATACCTGCTGAATGAGTTGCCGCCTCCGCAGCGCGACGAATTTGAAGAGCACTTCTTCGAATGTCAAGAGTGCGCCATGGACGTGCGTGCCGGCGCGGCTTTTATCGGGCAGGCGAAGACCGAATTCCAGTCCGCGTCCCGAAGGGAGCCGGTCGCAAAGCGCCGCTCTTTCCTCTCCCTGCTGGTTTTACCGTTGGGGGGAGCCCTGATTGCAGCCATGGGGATGGTGGTGGCCTATCAGAACGTCGTCACGCTTCCCGCGCTCCGCGGCGAAGTGGCTGCCGCCAATTCGCCTGCTGTCTTATCCGCCACTTCCTTGATCAATGGCGCCAGCCGGGGTGGCGAGATGGCGACTGCCACGGTGTCCGTCGGACAGCCCGTGTTCCTCAATGTGGATGTGCCGACGGATAACCGGTTCGCGTCGTACCGGCTGATCTTCTATACTCCGGCTGGTTCGGTCGCCGGGACCGTCAATGTCTCGCCGGATCAGGCTAAAAACACGCTCCTCGTTCGATTGCCAGTCGGCGAAGCCCGCAGCGGCATTTATACTCTGGCAGTCGAGGGACTTCAGGGGACCGGCGCCACCGGTGAAAAGCTAACGCAATACCGCTTTCAGGTCCTGAACCGAAACTGATCGATCAGTCAGGAGAAACGATGGGAACCGTTCCGCAGCGCTTCCATTATTACCACGCCGACGCAAACTCCCTTGGCGGGACCATACACCGCCCTTTCGAGAAGGTTATTCCGGCGCAGGCCTCCGTTTCTTTGCCTGCCGCGGGCGGCTACGCGTCCGCTCGCACGGGCGCCTTCGATTTTGAGGGACTTCTGTCCTGTAGCGGAGCAGCCTGTCGTGTCTCTGGGTCGGTGGATGAGCACACGGGCGATCCCACCACGCTTGTAACAGCGGTGGTCGAGAATTTGAACCTGCTTGATATCATTAGTGCGGACCGGGTCATATCGCAGATCTCCACCGACCGCCCATCCGGGGGCCAGATCCCGAGGGTTACCTTTGTCGGCTCTCAGTTCGTCGGTTTGCGCATTGCGGGCTTCCCCGTAGAACCGCTCATCAACCTCCAACTGCTGCTTCCGACTTATGATGGTCCGAACTGCCCATGGCTGAAGAACGAGACCTTTCTTACGACCGCGCGCGATCAGTTCGCTCAGACAGTTTCGGGCAGGTACCCCACGCCCGACTGGCTGATGCGGCGCTATGGCTGGATCAAATCGGACAAGGAAATCGCGGAGTATGGTCACGTGCAGACTTCGCTGGTCGATGGGTTCGAGGGAACGATTCCCGGCAAGAGTTGGGGCCACATCATCGAGATTGCCGAAGTGGGAAAGTTTTTCTTTGGGGAAGTGAGCATGTACGACAACATTTACCGGCTGACCATGGTTCGCGCCGAGATTGGCTCGGGAACCGCGGGAACCGTAAGCGGTGGATCGACCGGTTCCAATGGAGGATCGGCGTAGCATCGCGTCTGATTCTGGCCGCGTTTATCCCTCTCTTATGGCTTGCCGGCTGTCGCGGCCCAAAACCGGCGCAGCGTCTTTACGACGCGATCAATCTGCAGTACTTACACGGAGATCTTCCCGGTTCACAGAGCGCAGCGGCCCAGGCCGCGGCACGCTTCGCAGGCCACGATCCCACGTGGGAATGGAAGTTCCGTTTCCTCGAAGCCAACGTCCGCATTCAGCAAGGGCAAAGCGCGGAGGCTCTTGCACTGTTGCAAAGTCCATTGCCGGCCAATCTTGCGACCCCTGATTTTTCCGTTCAGCGGTATGCGCTGAGGGCAGTCGCACTGGCCAGACTCGGTAATTTTGATCAAGCCGAAATAGAAACGCATGAGGCACTCAACCTGAGTGCGCAGAATCGATCCCGGTTTCGCGCCGAGGCCTGCTGGGCCACCGGAGTGGTCGACCTCGAACTGAATAAGCTTCAGGAAGCAGCCGAGATCTTACGCGAGGCCCGCGAGGCTGCTCATGCGCGCTCTGACAGCTATC
The DNA here is from genome assembly GCA_963744185.1 of uncultured Acidobacteriota bacterium. GTDB lineage: Bacteria > Acidobacteriota > Terriglobia > Terriglobales > Acidobacteriaceae > Telmatobacter. Next base: position 1,303,694 of record CAVUSR010000012.1, read on the forward strand.
TTGAAGCAAGAGTTCGCATCAACGAAGCGGTTGTAGCCAACCGCCAGGGTCGCTACGACGACGCATTGGACTCGCTAAATGCCGCTACTGCCCTGGCTCAAGGAATGAGCGCCAGATGGTTGCTAGAGAGCGCGCTCGGCAACACCGCATGGTTCTATCACAGCATCGGAGATTACGAGCGGGCGTTGGAGAGTTTCGCCAAAGCCTCGCACGAGGCCGAGGAACTCGGCAACTTGCTTGACGAAGCCCGCTGGCTGAACAATCTTGGTTTAGAAATGTGGACTTTGGGGAATCTCGAGGGCGCGGAAGCTTCCTTCAAGAAGGCGCTCCCTCTAGCGGAAAAGATTCAAAGCGTGCGCGAGACCGTTGCTATCGAAATGGACCTCGCAGGGCTGCTCTTCGACCGCGGTCAGTATGCCGAAGCGGAGCGAATATGCGACCCCGCACTCGCTGCCGCTCGCGCGAACCATAACAAAGACGCGGCCCTCTTTCTAATCTTCCTCAAGGGGCGACTCGCCGTCCTGAAGGGAGACGAGAAAGAGGCAGAAAGCGATTTTCACGAGGTCGATACGCACCCGGAGGCACTGCCGTCCCAGCGCCTGGAAGCCGAGGACGGCTTGGCAAACCTCCTTGACACCAACGGAAAGGCCCAACTTGCGGAAAGCTGGTTCCGCAGGGCGCTCAATACGTTTGAAAAGCAAAGAGGGACCATCCGCGAGGAGGAATCGCGGCTTCCTTTCTTCGCAAAGGACCAAGGCATCTATGCCGACTTCGCCGGGTTTCTCGTTCGGCAGCATCGGGATGAAGAGGCTCTAAAACTCCTTGACTTGGGGCGGGCACGGGCGCTTGAGGAGGGGCTGAAGCTCAATACGGGAAATTTCGAATCAGTCGCCAAACAAGCGACAACCAACCCGAGCGCACTCGCAGCAAAACTCCACGCCGTTCTGCTGGAGTACTACTTGGGAGAACAGGAGTCCTGGCTCTGGGTGGGAACCGGGAAACGCGTGAAACTCTTTCGCCTGCCTCCCAAGGCCGACATCGCCAAAGAAGTGGCGGCCTACCGCAAAGCGATCCTCAATGCAGAGGATGTACTGGCAACCAACAATGCGGCCGGAATCGCGCTTTACAATACGTTGGTCGCGCCCGCACAGGAGATGATTCCACCGCAATCGCGGGTATTCGTGCTTCCGGATGGCGCTCTGAATGAGTTGAACTTCGAGACTCTTCTGGTCACCAAGCCCGCACCCCATTTCTGGATTGACGATGTGACCGTGACGAATGCCAATTCACTGCGCCTCCTCAACTCGTTCGCGAGTCATGGAATCAGGAATAAGACCACGAATCTACTTCTGATCGGCGACCCCACTCCGCCAGCCGGGACGTTCAACGACCTCCCCAACGCCGGGCGGGAGGTGAGCGCCGTTGCCGGTCACTTTGCGGCCGATCGTCGAACTGTTCTGACCGGCGTCCAGGCATTTCCCGGAGCATACGGAGAAGCTCATCCGGAACAGTTCACCTACATTCACTTTGTCGCACATGGCACAGCAAGCCGCCTTGAACCGCTCCAATCGGCGGTCGTGCTCTCTCCGAATCCCGGCCACCCAGAGGATTTTCGCTTGTTCGCCCGCGATATTATTCACACTCCGCTTCACGCGGAACTGGTTACCGTCTCCGCATGCTACGGCTCGGGATCGCGCGCCTACACAGGAGAAGGCCTGTTGGGGCTCTCATGGGCCTTCCTCCGCGCCGGAGTGCATAGCGTGATTGGCGCGCTGTGGGCGGTGAGCGATCTGTCAACACCTCAGATCATGGATCGACTCTATTCCGAGATGGAGCTTGGTCATCCGCCGGATGAGGCCTTGCGTGCTGCCAAACTCTCCATGGCGCATTCGCAGGGCACATTTCGCAAGCCTTTTTACTGGGCAGCCTTTCAGGCGTACGCGGGCTCGTAGTAGATGCGCAGCATTGGGCGACTCGTCACGGCCTAATGAATCTGGTCGGCGAAAACAGCCTGATCGGATGCGACGTCACCCCTGCCGTTGACAAATCCGCCAGGATTTCCCCGACCACAGGAGCAAACTTGAATCCATGCCCGGAAAACCCACACGCCACCGTGCAGGCCGCATTTCGAGGGTGCGCGCCAATTACGAAGTGTTCATCCGGCGTCATCGTGTACAAGCAGGTTTGCGCTTGCAGCACCTCGCCATCGAGCGAAGGCATACGCCTTCTCACTTTTTCTTTCAATTCCAGCAGATCCGAATCGTGAATCGTCCGATCCACTGTGTCCGGCGTGCAAATCGCCTCGCTTCCGTGAATTGCCGTCTTCACGCCGCCTGCCGGCCCGTCAATCGCCGGAAATCCATATGCCGGCCGCCCATCGCCTAAATCCGACAAAAACACCGGAAATTTCTCCGGCACAAACGGCTCCACGCCGCCGCGCGGCTGAATCCATGCCATTACCTGCCTCGTCACGCGCAACGGAAATAACTGATTCAGCACGTCGTTTGCCCACGGCCCGGCAGTTATGATCAGGCGGCCTCCTTCATACGTTGCTCGGTCGGTGCGAACCTTGACCCGCCCGTCCTGAACCGTCCACGATAGGGCTTTCTCTTCAAAATGCAACTCCGCGCCGGCCCCGGTCGCCACCCCGAGGTGCGCGCGGATACACTCCTCCGGAAGCAGGTAGCCTGCATGAGGCTCCAAAACCGCCACCTCTGCTGGATGGAGTTCGACCGCAGGAAAGCGGCGGTTTGCCTGAGCACGATCGAGCACATCAAATGGAATCTGGTGCTGCCGCGCCGCCGCCGTGCTGCGCTGCACCAACTCGCCATCTGCTGCGCCAAGAATCAGTCCCCCCGTGATGTTGAGCAATCGCATGCCACTGTCGGCTTCGAGCTTTCGCCACAACTCATACGCTCGAAGAACGAGAGGAATGTAATCCGGACTCTCGAAGTATGCCTGGCGAATCATCCGCGACCCGCCATGCGACGACCCCTTGTCGTGCGGCGTGGTGAACTGTTCGATTCCGAGCACATGTGTTCCACGTTGTGCCAGGTGGTACGCCGCCGCGCTCCCCATCGCTCCCAGCCCCAGGACAATCACATCAAACGTCATTCGCGCTCACTGTTTCGCGGATTTTGGCGGGGCTGGATGTCCGGCATCAAGGTGATCGAAATTCAACGCCGCATTCAGCAAGAGCATGAAACTGCCCTGCGTTTCCTGCCGCCACATGGGGTTGTTGGCGAACAACACGATATGTCCGCGGCCAAGGGGTACATCCACGACGGCGGGAGCACCGGCGAGCTCCGACGCCCCTGCGAGCATCCCACTGATCCAGAGGTTTTTTTCGTCCGCGAAGCGAAGAATCACCCGCGGATAGAGCGACGGCGGCGGAAGCGCGCTGCTGTAGAACACACGGAGTTGTGGATCCACGTAGAGTTCCTTTTCGCTTGGCGTGCGCTCCGGTGGCGCTTCGGGGCTGGCCCAGTTGCGCCCTTGCGGAATGTCTGGATCGGATGCGGAACCACGACCGCTGGGACGCGCCGCCGCAGCTTCTGAAAGGCTGTTGTCACCGGAAACGCTGACTCGAAAAACTGGCGTCTGGTTGAAATAGACACCCATTGAGTCGTCATAACCGTACGCGATCGGACTCTTCGCATCTTCGACGTTGGCGCGCGTCACTGCCCCTCGAACCTGGAGTTGATGCGTCTGGGCGATGCTTACCGAGTCTGTAAGACCGAGATCGACTGGAAGATGCGCGCTTGATCCTACGGCTATAAAAAGCCCGCCTTCTTCTACGAACTTTTTGAGGTGCGCAACGCCGTCAAAACCGAGACCTCCGCGAATGTCAGGCGATTCGTCGATGCCACCCCAGTTGGGAGTTACATCTGACTTTTGCCATGGGATCGGTCCGGCATCACTGCCGTCGGGCAGCGTCCGCTTGGGAAAACCGGCCAGAACTTCGCGGATATCGGAGTGTGTCGGCGGAAAAACGATCACGTCATACTTCTCTCGCAGATCGGGAGAAGTGCGCACGACAGAATCCGAGATGTAGGCATAGGGAATGCCGGTGTCCTCGAACCCCAGGCGAAACCAGCCCTCGTTTTGCGTGCTTGTCCAGGTATGCAGGATTGCGATTCGCGGCGCCTTGAGTTCGTGCCGGGCAACCGCCGGCATCTCCTTTATGCTCGCAACGTCTATCCCCAGTTCGGTCGCGCTCTGCTTCAATTGCGTCTCAAGATCCCCACCGTTGCCGTCGGTCGGGATAAGAAATGAGCCAGCAGGATATTTCCTACCTCCGGCCTCGAACGATTCTTCGGCGGCGAAAACCTTATCGTCCTTCAGTCGATACCGCAAGGCCGCCAGGTTGGGTTCCGCATTCGCAGCAACGATATAGCACTGCGCGACGACGGCTTGGCCCTTTCCCGAAGACAGCGACGCAATGCCGCTGCCCGTATAGTGCGCCGCGCCTTCTACAAGAGTCATCGGCGCCTTGAGAATTGCGGTGTCCGTGATGCGTGCGGTTTTCACGTTCCGCAACGGACCAAGCGTCCAGCCGGTGTCATCGTAGGGTCGGGGATCGGAGGTGGAATAGTACTGGGTATCGAGAAGCATATCCACCATGCGGCTGTAAGGCTGGTCCATCCTGATGATGTAGCTGCCAGCGGGTATTTTGAGCGTCTTCGGCTGCTCCTTTTTGCCGTCAGCTTTATCGTCTGCCTTGGCCGGCGTTTCCGGTCTGGCCGCCGCGGCTGTTTCGGTGTTCGACTCGCTATTCCGCTTTGGCGCGCCGACACTCTCTTTTGCCTCAAAATCGTGATCGAGCTTTTGAACCTCCGCACCCTGACGTTGCAGCAGATTTGCAAGCTGAGCGGCCAGCGCCGGCCGCCGCCCGTCATTCACGATCGCCCAGGCCGCCGGTCCTTCCGTGGTGGCCTTCGAAATGGAGCGCTTGCTCTTGAGATAGAAGTTATTCAAGAAGTCTTGTGGGTGCCTTGCCACATAGTCCAGTGCAAGTAACACGCCGCTTTCTTCCAGGTTCGTATTGTTGCGCAACGACCATTTCACCTTGGGCAGCGGTGGATTCGGTCTATACCACGCCCGCGATGTCTCTGAAGCGGGCAACGTGCGTTCTTCAGTCTGGGGGTAGAGATTGCCGAACGTTTCGTAGAAACGGCCGATCGAATTATGGCCATTGGCCACGTAAAACATGTAATTGGGGGCCCAGCCATCATAAAAGCCATGCGTCCAGACTCCGACCACGCCTTTCGCCGTGAGTTGCTCCACTTCGTTATAGGCCATTTGCTGCCATTCGCTCACCACGATCGGGTCGAGCCATGCGTTATATGGGCCAGTGCCAGTCGAGATGTACAGGTAGGGAATTGACTCGTGCAGATCGTGCAAGACCTGCGGATGCCACTCCAAAAATTCCTTCATCATCATCTGCGAAAGCTTGAGGCCCATCGCGATGGCATCGCGGTTGTTGTCATGCTGCACATAGTGCCCCCAGTAGACGAGATCCGGTTGCGGCTTGTCGGGATAGGTCTTGCGATAGTTGGCCCAGTCGACCATCCGGTCGTGGCCATCCACTTCTACGACGGGAGTAATCAGAAAGATCGCGTTCTTGCGTATGTTTTGGATGAACGGCGTCTCCTCGACAGCAAGACGATAGGCCAATTCCATCAGCATTTCGGGCGATCCCGATTCGGGTGAGTGGATCGAGCCCGATGCCCAATAAAAAGGCTTGCCTTCCGCAACTAGCCGCTGAGCATCGGCATCCGTAAGTTTGCGAGGGTCGGCCAGGCGTTCGGTGATCTCCTTCAGATGATCCAGATCCGCGATATTCGCCTCATCGCTGACCGCAACGAGAAGAAAATCACGGCCCTCTTCGGTCTTGCCGACGCGAAAAACCTTCACGCGCGGCGAGGCTTTTGCCAATTCGTCGTAATAGCGGTAGATGTCCTTCGAGTAAGTGAGGACATCGGGTGCGCCGATGATGTGGCCCAGAACCTTTTCCGGAGTGGGTACTGTGGCCGACGCCGGCAGATGGTCGACCAGGTCGGTCAAAAAGAATGGCTCAGTGGTGAATTGCTTGATCTGCTTCGAATAGCCGTCGTCGTTCGACGGTGCGCCCTGCCCGGCCAAAAGGCTCGACGCAATTAAACAGAATAGCCCCACAATAGCGGGTATTTGAAGATCGGAACTGCAACCCCGAATCTTCGCGAACGGCCAGCACCAGGCTTTTGCCTGACCCATGCATCCCTCCTTGAAACATCGGTGCCTGCTCCAGACCGAGCAAGTGACGCTGAGGAGATCTTCTAAGGCGCGATCAGTCGCCCGCATCACAAACCGCACGAAATCCGAACGCTCATGATGAGCAGGAGAATAGCACGCTCCGCGAAATCATATCGCAGCCGCAGCCGAAGACACTGCCGGCTCATTCGTTGGCGAATACTTCTCACTCGGCCGTGACGCCCGCCAGGAAGTCGCGATTAAACCATTCTGGCCGCCCCCCGACACGTTGAATGTCGGCATCCGTTTTTCCAGAGCGTCGAAAGAGCTCCTGGACGGCATTGAGGAAGCCCCATTGACCCGTCGGTTCCACGCGGACATAACGGTCCAGCTTTGCGGCCGCCGCTAACGCCGATTCTTCTACCTTGAAGATCGGATCCTCGAGCCAATACCAGTCTTTCGGTTCATTCGCTCGGAGCACGAATCCAGCCTTCCCGTCGGGGTGATCGCGGTCCCATTCCGCGTATCGAAACCTCTCATTAATTACGTTGCCATACAGGCAACTCATGAGAGTCGTCACCGTCACGCAGCCACCACCCGCGTCGGGTCGCCATGGTTGGAAGTACGGCCACGCCGTTAGCCAACAGCAGTCGTACATCGCACCGAGAACTCTCAGTTGCGTGATCGCGCCCGGTCGTAGATCAAAACCCGATCCGGGGAGAGCCTGCGCAATGAGCGTGTCGTCGATATCAACATAAAGAGTAGATTTTGGTTGCACACAAACCTCTCGATCCACGATTTTCGACGGGAGAACGTCGGCAAGCTTGCGCATGGTTCCCACGCCTTCTCTTGCTAAAGATCGACGGACCTGAGGAAGCGTGCACTGTGCGTTGGCAACGAAGACGCGAATCCCGGGATTCACTCGTTCAGTACCCGCCGGTCGAGAATCCCATGCATGCTTCGATCTGGAGGCCGCTTTACCGACTGGCCGCAAACTAGTTCCGCTGCTATGTCAGGAAGCGGACATTTCGCACGAGCCCGTATCGGATATTGCCCACCACATAAGGATGTTGGCCGCCTTTTCGGCATCTAACGCCCATAACCTATAATGCTCCTGACCATGGCACGGTCTATTGGGCACCCTTCAGAGGCTTGACTGTCCGATGAGGACGTATGAGCCTATCTACTTGATTTCACAGGAGAATCAATGAGCAAGCTTCAGGAGGCGATCCAGAAAAATCGCGAATCCTTACTCCAGGATTGGACAAAGCGTCTCAAGGCATCAATTCAACGGCGGGACCTGATTACCGACCGCCAGTTGGAGAATCAGGCATCTGAGCTGGTATCTGCCATCGTCGACGTCCCATCCGATGCCTCGCTTGAGGATCTGAACTCCTCGGCATGGCAGCCGCTGAAAGGATTGTTGGCCAACCTGTCTGCGTCGCGGGCGGCGTCCGGCTTCACCCCATCCGAGACTGCCCTGTTTGTTCTCTCGCTCAAGCCGCCGCTCTTCACAATGATCCGTCAAGAAAAAGGAAGCAACGCCGAGGAGTTGTTCCGGGAGATTGTTTCTGTCAATGAATTCATTGACAAACTCGCCCTGCATACCACCGATAGTTTCATCCACGGACGGGATCAGGTGATCGCGCGGCAACAGGAAGAAATGCTGGAGTTGTCGACTCCCGTGGTCACCCTGTGGGACGGAATTGTCGCTTTGCCATTGATCGGTACCCTGGATAGTGCCCGGACGCAGGTGGTCATGGAGTCGCTGCTGCAGGCCATCGTCCAAACCAACTCCCGCTTCGCGATCATCGACATCACGGGCGTTCCGACGGTCGACACTTTGGTGGCTCAGCATCTGCTGAAGACCATCACCGCTGCTCGTCTCATGGGCGCCGAATGTATTTTGAGCGGGATCCGTCCTCAAATTGCTCAAACCATCGTGCACCTGGGAATCAATCTCCAGGATGTCATCACCAAATCGAAACTGGCAGACGCTTTTCGCCTCGCGCTCGAACGGAGCGGCCGAAAGGTCGTCCGGGTGGATAAATCCACCGAGGCCAGCACGCTCAGTTCCCGGGGAATATGATGGAGCGAATTCCGATCCTGCGCATGGGGAATTACCTCCTGGTGACGATCCAGGTGGACATGCATGACAAGCTCGCACTTACTCTTCAGGACGACCTCACCAACCGAATCAGCGAAGTAAACGCGAAAGGCGTTTTGATTGACATCTCTTCACTGGAGATCGTCGATTCGTTCATCGGTCGTACACTGGCCAACATCGCATCAATGGCCAGGGTGCTGGACGCGGAGACAGTTGTGGTTGGCATGCAACCTGCGGTCGCCATCACCCTGGTGGAACTGGGAATGTCGTTGCCCGGAATTCGGACCGCTCTCAACGTGGAATCCGGCATGGAATATCTTCGAAAATCTGTAGTGACCGATGAGGGGGGCGACGATGAGCACGGGGACGGTAGAGAAGACTGAGATCGTCCCCATCGCAAACTCCTCTGATGTTGTGATGGTGCGGCAGCGCGTTCGAGCCTGGACGATCGACCTGAAATTCAGCCTGGTCGATCAAACGAAGATTGTGACTGCGGCGAGCGAGTTAGGCAGAAATACACTCGAACACGGCGGCGGTGGATCCATGGAGATTGCCCTGTTGGTCAATGGGGTTCGCCGCGGAATACGCCTGCGTTTTTCTGACCAGGGACCCGGCATTCCCGACATTGAGAGGGCTCTCAAAGACGGGTACACTACCGGCTCTGGCATGGGGTTAGGTCTCGGCGGCAGCAAGCGGCTGATGAATGAATTTGATATCGACACAAAACCGGGCGGCGGAACGACCGTAACTGCCATCAGATGGAAGTAATGGCCCTTTCCAGCCGGATCATACCAATCTCTCCCGGAGACTTCAGCCAAACCGGCAATGCCCGTCGTCAGGCAAGCGCACTGGCGTCTGAAATGGGCTTTGACGAGGTGCGTCAAGGCCAGATCGGCATCATCGTCACGGAAGCCGCCCGCAACATCGAGACACACGCCGGAGGGGGAGAAATTGTTCTTTCGGCTTGGACATACGGTAACAATGCCGGAATCGACATGCTGGCGCTGGACAAGGGTAAAGGCATAGAAAGCGTATCAGCGGCTCTGCAAGACGGTTACTCAACTGCGGGAACTCCTGGAAACGGGCTCGGTGCCATTTCCCGGCTGGCCGGAACTTTTCAGATTTACACCATGAAGGGCGATGGCACGGCCGTGTTTGCGCGTGTCCTCAGCGGAGCGCAAGACGTTGAAACAGAGTCGCACGCTTACCCGATCAGCACCATTTCCATTCCTATTGCGGGCGAAACAATTTGCGGGGATGCCTGGAGCGTTGAACTGTCTCCAACCCGAAGCCTGTATATTGTTGCGGATGGATTGGGACATGGGCCAGTGGCTGCGGAAGCGGCGCTGGAAGCGACACGGGTCTTCCACGAGGTGTCCCGTTATGCGCCGGAGCAGATATTGCGCGAGATTCATGACGCTCTCGGCAAGACGCGCGGGGCGGCGGTATCAATCGCCGAAGTCTTGCATGAGCAGAAGCTCCTGAATTATGTCGGTGCGGGTAACATCGTAGGTGCGATTGCCTTCGAGGGCCGGACCAGGAGCCTGGTTTCGATGAATGGAACTATCGGCCATTCGGTAGGGAAATTTCAGACATTTTCCTATCCCTGGCAGCAGGGATCGGTTCTGATCATGCATTCTGATGGACTCGCGACCAAATGGAATGTAGAACAATATCCGGGGCTTGCAGCGAGGCACCCCGGTCTCCTGGCAGGGGTTTTGTTTCGAGATTTCAGCAGACGCCGCGATGATGCAACGATACTCGTCGCCCGGTTGTGACTCATGAACGAGAGTTCCGCTTCGACCAGCTTCTCCGTATTTACTGTTCGTCTTCGTCACGAAAGGCACGTGGTGCACGCGCGCCAGCGGGCTCGCGAAGTTGCGGCTCTACTCGGCTTCGAGCATCAGGAGCAAATTCGCCTGGCGACCGCGGCCTCCGAGCTTGCGCGCAACGCTTTCCGCTACGCTGACTCTGGAACGGTGGAGTTTTTGATCCGCAATACCGCGCCTCAGTTATTTGTCATCTCGGTTACCGATTCCGGCCCTGGTATTGCCAATCTCCCCGAAATCCTCAACGGCAAGTATGTTTCTCGAACGGGTTTGGGCAAGGGAATCATCGGCACAAAGCGACTGATGGATTATTTTGAGATATCTTCATCCTCCGCCGGAACGCGCGTCGAAGCCGGAAAAGCTCTGCCACCTCTGGCCGCAGTTATCAACGCCGACCGTGCCAGGAAGATCGCATTGGATCTTGCCACCAGCAACGCCGCCGATCCGTTCGACGAAGTCGAGCGCCAGAACCAGGAACTGCTGAGAACCTTGGCCGACCTTCGAGAAAAACAGGATCAGCTTGCCGAACTCAATCGGGAGCTCGAAGACACTAATCGGGGGGTTGTTGCCTTGTATGCGGAGCTTGATCAGAATGCCGACGACCTCCGCAGAGTCTCTGACCTGAAGACCAGCTTCCTGTCGAACCTTTCCCACGAGTTCCGCACTCCGCTCAATTCCATTACCTCGCTTTGCCATTTGCTGTTAGGCAGGTCCGATGGCGAATTGACGACGGAGCAAGAAAAGCAGGTTGGATTTATTCAGGCATCCGCCGGAGAGTTGACTGATCTTGTCAACGATCTACTCGATCTCGCCAAGGTTGAAGCGGGCAAGATCGACGTGCGACCAAGACACTTTGAAGTGCAGGATCTGTTTGGAGCGTTGCGCGGGATGTTGAGGCCATTGCTGTCCGGCAATAGCCTGGAGCTGATTTTCGAAGCCGCCCCCGACCTTCCGCCGCTCTTTACTGACGAGGGCAAACTCTCCCAGATCCTTCGTAATCTGATCTCAAATGCTCTCAAGTTCACACGCCGCGGATTTGTTCGCGTAAGCGCCATTCTGGCCGAGGACGGGTTCCTCGAATTTCGCGTGGCGGATTCGGGCATCGGAATCGCTCCCGAGGACCGCGAACGGATATTTGAGGAATTTGTTCAGGTGGATAGCGATATTCAGGCGCGTGTCAAAGGCACGGGGCTGGGGCTTCCATTGTCCAAAAGACTGACGGAGTTACTCGGCGGAACAATCAGCGTCGATAGCGAAGTGGGCATAGGTTCCACCTTTCTGGTACGGCTGCCCGCGCCAGCGCTCAAGTTGGCTGCGATTGGCTCTGAAGCAGTCGACGTAGCGCATCGGTCGGGTCCGACTATTCTTTTTATCGAGGACAATTTCGAAACCAGTTTCGTTCATCAGACAGCTCTCAAATCCAGCAATTATCACCTGATCTTTGCGTTGAATATACCGGAGGCTCGCGCCGTGATGCGCACCTCCAGGCCTGCCGTAGTCGCATTGGACCGCTTCCTCGACGGAGAAGATTCGCTCTTCTACATCGAGGAACTCAAGCGTGGCGGATATACCGGACCCATCCTGGTGATAAGCGTCGTCGATGACGAGAAGAGCGCTCTTGCCGCTCACGCCGACGCTTTTCTTGCCAAGCCAGTCCCCGGATTTCGGCTCGAGCAGACGATCCGAGACTTGCTCGGGCGGCCGAAAGGCAAAACCATCCTGCTCGCCGATGACGACGAGGCCAGCCGGTACGTTCTAGGTGAAGCGCTGACGAAGCTCGGACTTACGGTGGTCGAGGCCCAGAACGGGCGTGAGGCCCTCAGAATGATCGACCGAGGAGTTTTGGACGGCGTATTTCTGGACGTCCTGATGCCGGAATTCAACGGCTTCGAGGTCTTGCAGGCGATTAAGCGCAATCCCGAAAGAAGCACACTTCCGGTCATCATCCACTCTTCAAAGGAGCTTTCTGGTCAAGAGATGGATGACATTCGCAGCCTCGGAGCCCTCGCATTTTCGAAGAGCGACTTCAGCAGTGCGGACGGGCGGGAGAGGCTCTCGAAAGTCCTTTTTGTGGCGGGAATAATAACGTGACTACGGACCAGATTACCGTTCTCATTGTCGATGATCGAGACGCCAATCGCTATACGACAGCCCATGCCCTTACGCGATCGGGTTTCAAGGTCATTGAGGCTGCGACAGGCAAAGAGGGACTCGAGCTATCCAAAACGCAGCCCACCGTCATTATCCTGGATGTCAAGTTGCCCGATATTGTCGGCTACGAAGTATGCCGGCGAATCAAAACGAACGCGAACACCAAGCATATTCCTGTACTGCAATTATCATCGGCATTTCTCAGCAACGAGAGCAAGTTGTATGCGCTCGAAAGCGGAGCCGATGCCTACCTGATTCAACCGGCGGATCCGGTGGTTCTGGTAGCCACGGTCAAGTCTTTAGTCCGCCTGCATCAAGCTGAATCCAAGGCGCAGTTCGCCGCAAAACAGTGGCAAGCTACCTTCGACGCTCTGAGTGAGGGAGTCGCGCTCGTCGATTCATCCGGCACCATCATACGGTGCAACCGGGCCATGACAGAATTGACGGGCAGAACCTTTGGAGAGATTGAAAACTCTAACTTGAAAGATCTGGTTCAAGGATGCTTTGGAGGATCGACTGAGTTTCAATTGGACAGTCCTCCGATCGAAGTCAGGTCCAGAAATCGCTTTTTTCGATTGAGTGTCGATCCCATCCATTTGCACGCGGATACGTCCGATGGCATTTTCGTGGTTGCGGAGACGACAAAGCAAAAGCTGGCCGAGCAGGCGCTCCTCGTATCCGAACGGCTCGTAGCGACTGGTCGAATGGCCAACACCATTGCACACGAGATCAACAACCCGCTAGAGGCCATCACCAACCTGATTTATCTCTTGCAGAATTCAAATCTCAATAACGAGGTGGCGCGCCAATTGATCGACACGGCCGCAAATGAATTGGCGCGTGTTTCCCGCATATCGCGGCAGATTCTCTCTTTTAATCGCGAATCATCCTCGAAAGTCAGAATTCCGATCTGCGAGATTATCGAAGATGTGATTGCTCTTAATAAACGAGCCATCGAAGACAAAGATTTGGTGATAGACCGGGACTGGGTTGGTGTGTGGATCATCCAGGGCTTTCCGGCTCAATTGCGGCAAGTCTTCTCCAACCTCCTTCGCAACGCCGTTGAAGCCTCCTACAACGGGGGCAAGATCCGGATCCGAATCTCTGCGAGCCGGTTAGGATTCCGGCGTGAGCAGCCCGCCGTGCGCATCACGATCATGGACCAGGGGATAGGCATCCCTCAAGAGAATACAAAGCGGGTGTTCGACGCCTTCTTTACCACAAAGGAACTCAAGGGATCGGGCATCGGCCTGTGGCTGAGTTCTTCCATCATTCATGAGCATGGGGGTCATATCCAGGTTCGCAGCACGACAAAGACGCCTAATTCTGGAACCTGTATGTCAGTCGTCTTGCCTGGAAATCATGAGGGCGTCGCGAAAACTGCAGTTTCGATTGGATAGCTAGTTTTTGACATTTCCGTCGACCAATTCTATCGAGATTCTGTCCGAGTACGCGTTCACTGGCTCGAGTCGGTGTGCCATCCCGGGTTCAACCAATGCCCGTTCCGGTACACGAACACCTCCGATGCTCGGCCTGAACTCACGGAATGTTTTCCTCCGGTCACGGTTTCCAGCGCGTACTCACTCCATATCATCGCTACGTTACCAAAATGCTGAACCTGGGTGCGCGGGAATTCGAGCCGTACCAGCCTGCCGCCCGCAGAATGGAATGTGGAGGAAGACTTGAGCACCTCCTTCTGGCCTTTCCAATCTTTCTCTCCGGCACTGATCACGATCGTGTCGGGTGGTACCAGTGCTTTGAGAGCGGCAGTATTTCCGGCAAACCAGGCTCGCCATACAAGCTCCCGCGCCCGCAGCAACTCCCCGTCATCCCGTTGTTGAGCGGGCGTATTCGCAGTAGCCATAATCACAACGAACATCGCAGTGAGAATGCTCTTGCCCCGTAGGTGCATATTGCTGGACCTCCCGTTCAGTGTCTGTGAGATTGTTGGCTTTCTTGCTTGAATGCGATGAGGGCCAGCAACAGGGCTGCGCCTGAGGCAGAAAAGACGGAGTAGTCCATAGGAGATTCGGGTCCTAATGAGATCGCCATGGCGGTTCCAAACGTTGCCAGCAGAACGGCGCTCGCCAGCGATACCCATCGCGGCCACAATCCCAGAATGAGCAAGAAGCCCAACGACGTTTCGGCAACTGTGGCGATCCACGCTATTGCGGGAATCGCGTCGCGCGGCATAAACGAGTTCACCTGGGCCGCGTATTCGATGAAATGTGAGAAGTGCTTCAGGTCAAATGTCTTGTCCCATACACCAAAACGCGCTGAGACCGCGGACAAAAACGCGGCACCGAGGGCGAGGCGAGCGTAAAGCACTGCCGGCTTCTCCCACTTGACAGGGCGCAACCCTGCTGGTTCTGCACGGAATGCTTCTTCCACCGAAACCGTTCGCTGTGATTTCGTCATTGCTTCACTCCTGGATCGTTTCCCGCAGGCACATTGCTGCTGAGCCGCGCGTCGTGATCACAAAGAAAATAGGCAAGCATCTTGGCAGGAGATGTTGCACTCGCATTCGCGGAGACAAGGTGAATGCCATTGGGTGCTTCATAGAAGCTTTCACCCGCCTGGTAGATCATCTCCGTCCCGCCTTTTACCTGCGTACGCACCGCTCCCTGGAGAACGTAGACAAGGACGGGACAGGGATGGCTGTGGGGGGTAGAGGATTCCCCCGGCCCGTAGCTAACCTCAACTAACGTAGCCTTCAGTTGTTGGCCGTTCATCTCCGGCAGCCGCTGGGAGAAAGCGATGCGAGCCCGTTCCTGCTTCTGACCATGCGAACCCGCCCCCGCTTCTTGTGACAGTGCAGGCTGCGCCGCTGCCCCGGCGCTGAAGGCGATCATCAGAGCGAGGCGGCCACGCATCTTAAGCAAATTCATCCAGTTGGTTTGCATCGGTCACCTCCTACTCGCATTCCTGAAAATCGATAGAGGGTGGTATGGATGACTGCAAGGGCAGGGAATCGTGCGATGCTCCGCCTTCGCTTCTGACAGGTTGCGGGATTTGACCACGTCGCATGATGACGGCCCCGCTCACGCAAACGGCGCTCCCAAGAATAGACAGCCATGCCACCTTCTCATGGCGGACAACAATGCCCAGAATGAGGGCCACCCCGGGAATGAGGAACGTTGTGGCCGAGGCGCGGGTTGCGCCATACTTGCCCGCGGCAATCGAAAGGACCACGTAGGCTACTCCCGTGCCGAGTACCCCCAAGGCAGCGAGCGACACCCAGGAACCAGGCGACCATCTGGCACCGGCCAGGTCGCGCAATCCCATGGGCGCAGTTAGAAGGAGTGCAACAATCTGCGCACGCCAAATCACCGGCAGTGCTCCGTTCCGCTGCTGGAGCGGGCTGGCAATGTTCAGCGCGACGCCGTATGAGATAAGCGCGGTCACGATCATACCCACGCCGACCGCGCTGCTTTGGCCCTCGCGACTGGAGGGAAGCGCCATCAGGATTGCCCCGGCCATCCCGATCGCCAGCCCTGCCGAAACTCGGGCCGATGGCGCGCGCCGCGCGATGACGGCGGCCACTATTGCCGTGAAGATCGGGTTTGCGCCGTTCAGCATCCCCGTCAGCGCTGATGAAACATGTTGCTCGGCAAAGGGAAACATGGTGAGCGGAAACGCCATCCACAGCACGCCGATGGCAACGACACCGCGCCAGTCCGACCGCAACACCGGCTTTCGTGCGGCAGGGAAGAGCGACAGCGTGGCAAATCCGATGAGGATGCGGACGAACGTAACGCCGTTGGGGCCGATCGCCCGCATCCCCTCCGCGATAAAGAGGAATGAGGCTCCCCAGATCAATCCAGGCACCAGAAGCAGCGACCAGTTTGTGGCATCTGCTGCCGAAATGAAGGATGTCCGCCCGGGCTTGTGAATCTCTCGCATGTGAATTGCTCCAAGCACCACTCTAGGGGGAAATGGTCCGCTCAACAAGGTCCATTTAGAGTAATATGGCTGTACCATTATCGATGCCTAAGACGACAACACCCTACACTTTGGCGCTACCGAACCGCGACTCCGGCGTTCCGGCGTATCGCTGGCTGTTTTCTGAGTTGCGTACGCAAATCCTGGCGGGGAATCTGCCGCCTGGCACGCGTCTGCCCGCCACACGCGATTTGGCCAGCCAATATGGATTGTCGCGAGGAACGATCGTTAATGCTTTCGAGCAGCTAAAGTCCGAAGGATATGTGGAGGGCAACGTCGGATCGGGAACGTATGTAAGCAAAATACTCCCTGAGGCTCTCCTGCAGGTTTTCCCGTCTGCAGGCTCGCGTACGCAAAGGCCGCGGAGTTGGCCAATCCAGCTCTCGGATTACGGTCGTCGCGTCAGGCTCTTCTGTGGGTATGAAAACCGCCCTATCCGGGCATTCCGGCCCAACCTGCCGGCGTTAGACCTGTTCCCCGCGGAGTTGTGGGCGCAGGTCACTGCCCGCACGTTGCGGCGGCTATCGACAAGTCAGCTGATGGGTTGCGACCCCCTGGGTTACGTTCCGTTGCGCAAAGCGGTGGCCGAATACCTGGGCGCATCACGCGGAGTCACGTGCCAGGCAGAACAGGTGGCCATCGTATCCGGCGTTCAGGAGGCTCTCGACCTTACCGCGCGACTGATTTTGAATGCTGGTGACCGCGTGTGCATGGAGAACCCGGGTTACACCGGGGCGCACCTGGTGTTTAGAGCATTCGGTGCAAACGTCTCCACTGTCGGGTCAGACGCAGACGGCATACGCGTGAGCCGCCTTCCCGCGCGAGGAGTTCGATTGGTCTACGTCACCCCGGGACATCAATTCCCGCTTGGGACCACCATGAGTCTTGGACGGCGTTTGGAGTTGCTGGAGTGGGCGCGCAACACAGGCGGGCTCATCTTCGAGGATGACTACGACAGCGAGTATCGATATTCAGGGCGTCCGATTCCAGCACTGCAGGGGTTGGATCGCTCGGGATGCGTTCTGTATGCGGGCAGTTTTAGCAAGGTCCTGTTCCCATCTCTCCGCTTGGGGTACATCGTGGTTCCCCAACATGCGCTCCGTCATTTTGAAGCGGTCAAGTCGCTCACCGATCGACACGAGTCGTTGCTGGACCAGGCCGTGCTCACCGAATTCATCACCGAAGGCCACTTCGGACGCCATCTCCGGCGCATGCGGGAAATCTATGCGAGTCGGCTTTCGCTCCTCTTGGAGCAGGCGCGTGTGAAACTTGCGGGTTTAGTGGAAATTTCAGGCGTGGAAGCAGGATTGCAGACTGCCGGTTGGCTGCCGACGGGGCTCGCAGGAGAAACCATAGCCATGGCTGCCGCCAAGCGAGGAGTGGAAGTGATTCCGCTCAGTCGCTACGGCAGAGGTGCACTGCCGCGCGAAGGACTTCAGCTGGGTTTTGCCGCATTGAACGAGAATGAGATCAAAAGCGGAGTCGAAAACCTGGCAATTGCGATTGAACGAGTCTTGCGGCACTAGTCGTGATTTGTTGATCGGCGAACCCGGCCTGAATCTCTTAGGGTTGAGAGACGGTACTGCTTCGGGGTAGCCCCCTTGAATTCCTTGAAAACCCGCGTAAAGTGGCTTTGGTCGGCAAAGCCGAGCGAGTAAGCAATGGAGGCTAGACTGTCTTCAGACTCTGCCAGGCGACTGGCAGCCGCGCCAACTTGTCGATTTCGCAGATAGTCCGCAACACTACATCCAAGGTGTCGGCGAAAAACTCTGGATAAGTGAACTGGGTGGATACCAATCTCATCGGCTAATACTTGAAGAGTCATCCGTCCCGAGACTGAGGATTGGACTGAGGACTCCAGAATGTCTTTTGCCCGGCGAAGCCATTCCGGGGGACGAAGCCGAATGGATGGCGTGGATCGAAGCATGTCTGTGATGACTTCGAGCGTCAGGGCATCCAAAGCGAGGGGCGTGAAACTGTCATTCAGGCGAAGCTCGCGGCAGATCCTCATTCCGAGCTTGAACAGCGAAAGACGTCGATAAGCCCCGCTGAGACTGCCCAAAGAGGACACCCCCGTGGATTGCACCATCTGCGGAGACAATTCCACAAGGAGACAATCTGCGCCTCGGTTTCCGAAATGGTCTTCGTGAGTTGCTCCCGCAGTCTTTACAATCACGTCCCCTTTTTTGAAGTCCTGGATGGTTCTGCCGCAGGACTCACGGTAGTCCCCACGCATAACGAAGCAGATACTCCACCCCGGATGCGCATGCTGCGGAAGTTGACACATCGGTTGCTGCTGATAGAGCGAAATCGCAAGATTGCGACCGGCAAATTGCCCCTTCAGTCCGATCTCGGTGAGTTCGCTGCGCATGGCTTCGTTTTGACGTTTCAATTGTTCAAAAAGGTTGCGAAAAGACAATCCTTGCCTGAAAACTTCTCAGAATATACGCCCATGGAGAAGCCATTTGTGGTGAAATTCGCTGCTGGTCAGCTCGCTCGAGTACCCTTGGGCAACAACGCAGTCCGGGCACAAGGCAAGGAGAGTCGGATGACGCGACGACGCATCGTGCTTGTGGGGTTACTCAGCGCCGCGTTGATCGCCGGAGCTTCCCGCGCGCAGGCCCAGTCGGCCATCCTCAGGCTGCCGGATGCAAGCCAGCATGCGCGTTCCACCCAGCGCATCGGTCTCACGGATATCAGCGTCGATTACCACCGTCCGCTGGTCAACGGCAGGAAGATCTTTGGCGGGCTGCAGGCGTACGGAAAAGTATGGCGTGCCGGTGCAAACGAAAACACCGTGTTTGAAGTGACCGATCCAGTTGCCGTGAACGGCCAGCCGCTCGCCAAGGGCAGGTACGGGCTCCACATGATTCCAAGCGAGAACTCCTGGATTGTCATTTTCTCCAGGAATTGGAACGCCTGGGGCAGCTTCACCTACGATCCGGCGGAAGACGCGCTTCGCGTCACCGTCGTGCCGCAGACCATAGAGAACCACGAGGCCCTTTCCTATGACTTTGACGACCCAAAACCCAATTCTGTCGTGATCACCATGCGCTGGGAAAGAGTCGCCGTACCGTTCAAGGTCGAGGTCGACACGCAGGAAATCACTGAGGAGAGTCTGCGCAATCAACTTCGCGGCCGAGCGCAATTCGAGTGGTCGCCTTGGATGGAAGCAGCAAATTATCTGCTCACGAACAATATCAAGCCGGAATTGGCCCTGGAATGGGCCGATCGTTCCATTCAAAATGAAGACCGCTTTGAAAATGAAATCACAAAGTCGCGCGCTTTAGAAGCGCTTGGACGCAAGAATGAAGCTCGCGTTGCCCGCGACAAGGCTATTGCCAGCGGCACCCAATTGCAGGTGCAGAGTTTTGCCCGTGGCCTTCAGGCGCAAGGGCGGCAGGACGAAGCTCTCGAACTCTTTCGCACCAACATCAAAAAGGACCCCGACAGCTGGATAGCACATAACGAATCGGCTCGTATCGCCGTCGCGAAGGGGGATTTCGACACCGCAATCAAGGAGATGAAACTAGCCGCAGAAGGGGCTCCGGAGCCGCTCAAAGAGCCCCATGCCGACCTCGTGCGGCGCCTGCAAAATCATGACGACATCAACAAGTAGCATCGTCTCATAACGTCAACCTGCGCGGCCGCGATTCGTGCCGTCGCAATCGAGCCGCGGATGCATCTATCCTTCTATGGAAAGACTGCGGCTGTCGGCGCTTTGGTGCGCCTTGGCAATCCTTTTGACGGTGTGGTCGCCGCCAGCATGTTCCTATTCGTTGCTGACGCATGAGCAGATCATCGACCTGACCTGGGACGATGCCATTGTTCCGCTGCTGCTGAGCCGCTTTCCCACCGCGACCCACGATCAACTGGAGCAGGCCCGTGCGTATGCATATGGCGGGTGCGTTATTCAGGATATCGGCTACTATCCCTTCGGCCAGGCGTCGCTTTCCAATCTGACGCACTACGTGCGCAGCGGCGATTTTGTGGTGAGTCTGTTTCGAGTAGCCAAGGACATCAACGAACTCGCGTTCGCTGTCGGCGCGCTGTCGCATTACATCGGCGATTCCATCGGCCATCCCACAGCGACCAACCTTGCGGTTGCTCTCCAGTTTCCCAAGCTGCGCGAGAAATACGGCCGGCAAGTGAACTACGCCGAGGGCAAGCACCAACACGTGCGCGTCGAGTTTGCGTTTGATATCGACGAAGCGGCCCATCAACGCGTAGCGCCCATCGGGTATCTCCGCCACATCGGCATGCAGGTGTCGATGCGGCAACTGTCGCTGGCGTATTACCAGACGTACGGAATCTCGCCGGATTTCTCGGGAACCCGCGGCCGGCGCGTCAACGTGGGCGCCTATCGCTTCGCGGTGCGGTCATTCATTCCGCGGATTTCCGAGGCGCTCGTGCTGATCCACCGCAGGCATGAACCGCCCGATGTCGATTCGCCGGAGGCCGCAGCGCTACGCAGCGAGATTGCGGCCATGGCTGCCGCCAACGATTGGGCGCACTATCGGCATCGGGCAGGCATCGGCACCTGGCTGCTGGCCGCATTCTTTCTGATTCTTCCCAAGGTGGGGCCGCTACAACTCGCGGCGGTCAAAGGTCCCACACCGCAAGCAGAGGCTGACTATCAACACAGTCTGGCGCTCTCCACGGCAGCCATGCGAAGGATGTTGTGGAGGTTCACGCCCCCTGACAAACGCAAGCCCCCGCCGGCATTGCCCGGAGACGGGACCTTGCAGGAGCAACCGTCCCACGAATTGGCGAAAAGCGAGCGTGCTCAATCGGTAAGCGAGCTTCGGATCAACCCCCGGCATCCGCTTCCAAATCGCGACCTGGACACCGGGAATGTAGTGCAGCCTGGGGGATATTCCCTCACCGACGACACCTACGCCGATCTGTTGCACACGCTCGCTGCGCAACCAAACATGTCAATTCCGTTTGGGATCAAGGAAGACATTGAAACTTACTACGCCAACCCTGATGCCCCGATCGCCACCAGGAAAGACCCCCAGCGGTGGGCGCAGGTGCAAAAGGATCTGGTCACACTGAAGGCAATGCCGACCAATCCTCTACCCGAGATACTACCGACTTATGATACGGCCGCGGAGAACTCCAAACAGGCTCCCGATTAAGCCAGCGTCCCTTAAAGCATCTGCACCGGCGCGGCATGTTGACTCGATGGATCCTGAGCCGGCCGGGCAGTTTCGGATACCAGGCCCGAGCCTGGAGAGGATGCGCCAGTCACGGGAAGAAAAACCCGGAAGCAGGTTGCGCTTCCCCTCTTGGTGCGAAGGCTCCGGCAGGAGAGCGAGCCGTCATATTTCTGCACAATGCCTTTACTGATCCACAGGCCGAGTCCGGTGCCTTTAGTGGACTTGGTCGAGAAGAACGGCTGGAAGAGTCGCTTGGCGTCTTCAGGATTAATCCCCACGCCACTGTCGAGAATGGAAATGACGGTACCGCGTCGCTGACGCGACCAGTCGGTAGCTTCTCGCACGCTGACCCCTAACGTGCCGCCAGTGGGCATGGCCTGCACGGCGTTTCCAATGAGATTGAGAAACACCTGGCGCAGTTCCACGGGGAAGCCCTGGACGACAGGGTTGGTCTTGTAGCGCTTGCGGACCTGGATGCGAGCCGCGCTCAGAGCGCGATCCTGCAGTTCGGTCACATCGTCGAGCAACTCGGTAATGTTCACGGGGATTGGCTGCTTGGCTTCGCGATAGAAGCTGAGAGTCTGGCGCGTGATGTGCGAAACGCGTTGCAATTCCTGCTCGGCCATGTCGGCGAAGTGGCGCGCAGTGTCGTCGAGCGATGGATGATTGCGCACCAGGTAGAGCGTGTTAGTAATGGCTGCCAGCGGGTTGTTGATTTCGTGGGCGATGATGCCGGCCACTCTGCCCATGGCCGCGAGCTTTTCGGTTTCGCGCAGGGCCTCCTCCGCCTGAAGTTGGGCGGTGATGTCGCGGCTGACTTCGAGAATCGCTGATCCCTCGTGGTTCATGGTCTTGCGGCAGGCCACGACAACTTCGCCGCCGATGCGGGTCTTCTGCACTAGGTTTCCGTGCCAGGTCTTTTGGTCACGAAGAGCAGCCTCGATCTCCTCCCGCGCCACTGGGAAAGTGGTACGGAGCAGGGCATGCATGTCCTGACCCACCATTTCTTCCCGCGTCCAGCCGTACAAAGCCTCTGCCCCGGAGTTCCAAAACTGCGTGGCTCCGTTCAAATCGCGCACGATGATCGCTTCGGTGGCCAGGTCGAGCAATTCGGCGCGCGTGCGGTATTGCTCTTCGCGCCGTCGCAATTCATCGGTGCGTTCGGTTATCAGGCGCTCAAGGTCGTTGTTGAGACGTTCCAACTGGCGGGTCTTGCGGTGCAGTTCCACAAACACGCCAATCTTGGCGCGGAGCACTTCAGGAACGACGGGAACTGAGATGTAATCAACCGCACCGGAGCGATAGCCCTGGATCTTGTCAGAATCGGTGAGATGAACTCCGGAGATAAAGATGATGGCGGTCTTCTGGAAGCGTGGATGCTGGCGGATCACGTCGGCCAGTTCGAATCCGTCCAGTTCCGGCATGCTCACGTCCATCAGCACGACCGCAATGTCGGTTTTCAAAAGAACATTCAGAGCCTCTGTAGCTGTGGTCGCCTTGATGAGGTTCTCGCCCAGTTCAGCGAGGATTACCTCGTAGCTCAGCAACTTGGCTGGCTGATCGTCGACCATCAGGATATTGACTCGATCTTCCGGCATTTCGAGAATCCCTCGTTTCTCCAACAGCACTCAATCTATTGAACTAAATATTGGAAATCCAGGGAAGCCCCGCACCACTTGCCGAGACGAAATCTTGCCAGCCTGGACCTTGCCTCTGAGTCGGATGCGCGCGCTGATCCGGCGCATCCTTGCATGCTTCACATCTCCTAGCGATGCAGCCACATACGCAATGCGGACAGCAGTTGTTCTGTGTTGACGGGCTTGGCGAGATACTCCGACGCGCCCGCTTCCAGGCACTTTTCGCGATCGCCCTTCATGGCCTTCGCCGTAAGAGCGATAATCGGCAGGCGGCGCAATGATGGGTTCTGTCGAATCACCTGCATGGTTTCGTATCCGTCCATTTCGGGCATCATGATGTCCATCAGCACAATGGCCAGGTCGGGCGTCGATTCGATGGTGGAGATGGCTTCGCGGCCAGTGCCCGCTGAGAGTACGGTCATGCCGCGGCGCTCGAGCACACTGGACAGCGCGAAGATGTTGCGCACGTCATCGTCAACCACAAGCACCTTGCGGCCCGCCAATGCGTCGTCAGACCGGTGCAGGCGATCCAACATATCCTGCTTCGGCTTGGGCAGGTCGGCGACCACGCGGTGCAGGAAGAGCGCGGTTTCGTCCAGCAGCCGCTCGGGAGATTCCACATCCTTCACCACCACACTGCGAGCCAGGGTGTGGAGCTGCGAGTCTTCTTCGGCGGTCAGATCGCGGCCCGTGAAAACCACCACCGGCAGATCCTGAATCGCGGGCGTGTCCCGAAGCTTCTCCAGAACCTCGAAACCCGTCATGTCCGGCAAGCGAAGGTCGAGCACCGCGCAGTCGTAGTTGCCGCTGGCTAGCGCCTGCAGCGCCCCGGCGCCGGTGTCAACCGTGTCGATGTCGATGTCCTTGTGACCCAGCAGCTCCCGGATGCTGACCTGTTCGGCGGGATTGTCTTCAACCACCAGCAGGCGCTTGCGGCGCGGCTGCGAGTAATCCCAGATGCGCGTAAGTGCCGCGTCCAGATCTTCCGTGGTCGTGGGCTTGGTCACAAATGAGAACGCGCCGCGCGACAGCCCGTGGTGCCGGTCCTCGTCGAGAGTGAGCATCTGCACCGGGATGTGCCGCGTGCGCGGATCCTGCTTGAGGTGGTTGAGAATCGTCCATCCCAGCATATCGGGCAGGAAAACGTCCAGCGATATCGCCGTAGGACTGTACTCGCGGGCCAGGGCAAGCGCTTCCGCTCCGGTCATAGCGCATAGCACCTTGAACCCCTTGTCCCGAGACAGATCGCAGAGAACGCGCGCGTAATGCGGGTCGTCTTCGACGATCAGCAGCACGGCATCCCCGTCCACGAGATTGTTGCGATCGTCTTCAATGCGCGACTCCTGCTCAGCCGCCGCCACGTTGGCCAGGAACACCGGCATCTGCGGCTGTTGCAGCCCGGGCCGCTCCGCCTTGATGATCGTTGGCGCCGCGGGACCAACGTAAGTCTGCGGCAGGAACAGCGTGAACGTGCTGCCTTGACCGGGGACTGACTTCAGCTGAATTTCGCCGCCCAGCAGGCTGGCGAGTTCGCGGCTGATAGCCAGGCCCAGGCCGGTTCCGCCGTACTTGCGGCTGGTGCCGGCATCCGCCTGCTGGAACGCCTCAAAGATAATGCGCTGTTTCTCCGGCGGGATGCCGATACCCGTATCGGAAACTTGGAATGCGATGACTGAGCCGGCGCCGGAGAGGAGCGGGTGATCGGGGCTCCATCCCGAGGTGACCGGCGATATGTTGAGCCGGACACTGCCTTGCTCGGTGAATTTGAAGGCGTTTGACAGCAGGTTCTTGAGCACCTGCTGCAGGCGCTTCGAGTCGGTGACGAGCGAGCGCCCCAAACGTGAATCGCTGGAGACTTCAAACGAGAGCCTCCGGTTTTCCGCTTCATGACGGAACGGCCGCGCCACGGTTTCAAGCAGCGCTCCGAAGAAGATTTCCTCAGCTTCGACGGACACCGTACCGGACTCGATTTTGGAAAGGTCGAGGATGTCGGAAATGAGGTTCAGCAAGTCAGTGCCGGCGCCATGAATGGTACGGGCGAATTCAACCTGCTTCGGCGTGAGGCTGCCATCCGGGTTTTCCGCCAACTGCTGGCCGAGTACCAGGATCGAGTTGAGCGGCGTACGCAACTCGTGCGACATGTTGGCAAGAAACTCCGACTTGTACTTCGATGTGAGCGCCAGTTCGCGGGCCTTTTCTTCAAGCGCGCGGCGGGCCTGTTCAATCTCCTGGTTCTTGCGCTCCACCTCGTAGTTCTGTTCGGCCAGCTGCTGCGCTTTTTGCGCGAGCTGTTCGTTGGTCTGCTGCAGTTCCTTCTGCTGTGTCTGCAGTTCCGCGGCCAGCTGTTGCGACTGCTTCAGCAGGCCTTCTGTCTGCATGGTGGCTTCGATGGAGTTGAGCACGATGCCGATGGAGGCGGTGAGCTGCTCAAGGAAGGCGAGATGCGACGGCGTGAACCCACTCAGGCTGGCGAGTTCGATGACGGCCTTGACGCGGTCTTCGAACAGAACCGGCAACACAATCACGTTCTTGGGAACCGCCTTGAACAGGCCGCTGCGGATAGGAGCGGTCTTCTTGGGCAGTTCGGTGATCAACATGCGGCGCTTTTCAGCGGCGCACTGGCCTACGAGGCCTTCTCCGATGCGAATCTCGCGCAGGTGGCCTTCCGGCGTGTCGGCAAATGTTGATAACAGAACGAGGCTGCCCTCAGGCTGTTGCGCCGAGTCGCTCTCCATCTGGTAGATCACGCCCTGCTGCGCGTTGATCAGGGGAGCGAGTTCAGAAAGCAACATGCGGCCGACAGTGGCGAGATCGCGTTGGCCCTGCAACATGCCGGTAAAGCGCGCGAGATTGGTCTTGAGCCAGTCCTGCTCGGTGTTGCGGTCCGTGGTCAGGCGAAGGTTATCAATCATCGTGTTGATGTTGTCCTTCAACTCGGCCACTTCGCCGCGGGCTTCCACCTGGATGGATCGGGTCAAGTCGCCCTTGGTCACGGCGGTTGCCACTTCCGCGATGGCGCGGACCTGGTTCGTCAGGTTGTCGGCCAGCAGGTTTACGTTGCCGGTCAAATCCTTCCACGTGCCGGCGGCGCCGGGTACGTTGGCCTGGCCGCCAAGACGGCCTTCCACGCCCACTTCGCGAGCCACTGTAGTTACCTGGTCAGCGAAAGTAGCCAGCGTGTCGGTCATGTTATTGATGGTTTCGGCGAGCGCGGCTACTTCGCCTTTAGCGTTCACGGTCAGCTTCTGCGTCAGCACGCCGTTGGCTACGGCAGTCACAACCTTCACAATGCCGCGGACCTGTTCCGTAAGGTTGACGGCCATTACGTTCACGTTGTCGGTAAGATCCTTCCACGTTCCCGCCACGCCTGGAACCACGGCCTGCCCGCCGAGCTTACCGTCCGTGCCCACTTCGCGTGCCACGCGTGTTACTTCGGCTGCGAAGGCGTTCAGCTGGTCGACCATTGTGTTAATGGTGTCTTTCAACTCCAGGATCTCGCCCTTCACGTCCACCGTGATCTTGCGGCTCAAATCGCCGCGGGCCACGGCCGTCGTCACCTCGGCCACGTTTCTAACCTGCGCCGTCAGGTTGCCGGCCATGCCATTCACGGAGTCGGTCAGATCCTTCCACGTTCCCGCAACGCCGGGCACGTTGGCCTGCCCGCCCAGCTTGCCTTCCGTACCCACTTCGCGCGCCACGCGCGTTACTTCCGCGGCAAACGAGCGAAGCTGCTCGACCATGGTGTTGAGCGTTTCCTTCAGCTGCAGGATTTCGCCGCGCACGTCCACCGTGATCTTGCGCGACAAGTCGCCATTGGCGATAGCCGTCGCCACTTCGGCAATGTTTCTCACCTGGGCCGTCAAGTTGCCGGCCATAAAGTTCACGGAGTCGGTGAGATCCTTCCAGGTGCCTGCCACACCGGGTACCTGCGCCTGGCCGCCGAGCTTACCGTCCGTTCCCACCTCGCGTGCCACGCGCGTTACTTCGCCGGCGAACGCGTTCAGCTGATCCACCATCGTGTTGATGGTGTTCTTCAGCTCCAGAATCTCGCCCTTCACGTCCACCGTGATCTTGCGCGATAAGTCGCCTCTCGCCACGGCCGTTGTCACTTCCGCGATGTTACGCACCTGGCCCGTGAGGTTGCCGGCCATGAAGTTCACCGAGTCGGTAAGATCCTTCCACGTTCCAGCCACACCAGGCACATTGGCCTGGCCGCCGAGACGCCCTTCCGTTCCCACTTCGCGGGCCACGCGTGTTACTTCGCCGGCGAACCGGTTCAGCTGGTCCACCATGGTGTTGATGGTTTCTTTCAGCAGCAGAATCTCGCCGCTGACGTTCACCGTGATCTTCTTCGAAAGATCGCCCGTTGCAATGGCCGTCGAAACTTCGGCGATGTTTCTCACCTGGCCCGTCAGGTTCGAGGCCATCGAGTTCACGTTGTCGGTAAGATCCTTCCACGTTCCAGCCACACCGGGTACCTGCGCCTGGCCGCCGAGCTTGCCGTCCGTACCCACTTCGCGGGCCACGCGCGTTACTTCGCCGGCAAACGCATTCAGCTGATCCACCATCGTGTTCAGCGTGTCCTTGAGCTCTAGGATTTCGCCCTTCACGTCAACCGTAATCTTGCGCGACAAATCGCCGCGCGCCACAGCCGTCGCCACTTCGGCAATGTTTCTCACCTGGCCCGTCAGGTTCGACGCCATGAAGTTCACGTTGTCGGTGAGATCCTTCCAGGTACCGGCCACGCCCGACACCTGCGCCTGCCCACCCAGCTTGCCGTCCGTACCCACTTCGCGAGCCACGCGCGTCACTTCGCCGGCGAACGCGTTCAGCTGGTCCACCATCGTGTTGATGGTGTTCTTCAGTTCCAGAATTTCGCCCTTCACGTCCACCGTGATCTTGCGCGAAAGGTCGCCTCTCGCCACGGCCGTTGTCACTTCGGCGATGTTACGAACCTGGGCCGTCAAGTTACCGGCCATCGAGTTAACCGAGTCGGTAAGATCCTTCCACGTTCCCGCCACGCCGGGCACGTTGGCCTGGCCGCCGAGCCTGCCTTCCGTTCCCACTTCGCGCGCCACGCGCGTCACTTCGCCGGCAAACCGGTTCAGCTGGTCCACCATCGTGTTCAGCGTTTCCTTCAGCTGCAGAATTTCACCGCGCACGTCCACCGTAATCTTGCGCGACAAATCGCCGTTCGCAATCGCCGTCGCCACTTCGGCGATGTTTCTCACCTGGCCGGTAAGGTTGCCGGCCATGAAGTTCACGTTGTCGGTAAGATCCTTCCACGTTCCCGCCACACCCGGCACGTTCGCCTGGCCGCCCAGCTTGCCTTCGGTACCTACTTCGCGAGCCACGCGCGTTACTTCGCCGGCAAACGCGTTCAGCTGGTCCACCATCGTGTTGATGGTATCTTTCAGCTCAAGAATTTCGCCCTTCACGTCGACGGTAATCTTGCGCGATAAGTCGCCTCTCGCCACAGCCGTTGTAACTTCGGCAATGTTACGAACCTGCGCCGTCAAGTTACCCGCCATCGCGTTCACTGAGTCGGTAAGATCCTTCCACGTTCCCGCCACGCCCGGCACCACGGCCTGTCCACCCAGCTTGCCGTCGGTTCCCACTTCGCGGGCCACGCGCGTTACTTCCGATGCAAACGACCGCAGCTGGTCCACCATCGTATTGATGGCTTCCTTCAGCTGCAGAATTTCGCCGCGCACGTCCACCGTAATCTTGCGCGATAAGTCGCCGCTGGCTACAGCCGTCGCCACCTCGGCAATGTTTCTCACCTGTCCCGGTCAGGTTCGACGCCATGGAGTTCACTGAGTCCGTCAGATCCTTCCACGTTCCCGCCACGCCCGGCACTACCGCCTGCCCGCCCAGCTTTCCATCCGTTCCCACTTCGCGGGCCACGCGCGTCACTTCCGAGGTGAAGATCCCAAGCTGCTGAATCATCGTGTTCACGATATTCGCCGAGCGCAGGAACTCGCCCTCCAGAGGCCGTCCATCTACGTCCAGCCGAACCGTCTGGGTGAGATTGCCCTGCGCCACGGCCGCAATCGCGCGCGTTACTTCCGTCGTCGGCCGCAGCAAGTCTTCCACCAGCGTGTTGACCGAAACTTCCATGTCGTCCCACGAACCGCGCCGGCGCTCCACGCGGATGCGTTCCCGCGTCTTGCCCTCTTTACCCACGGCCTGCCCCACGCGCTTCAGTTCCAGCGCCATCTGCTCGTTGGCCGTCACAATCTCATTAAAGTTGTCGGCAATCTTGCCGGCCAAACCCGTCCAGGTCACCGGCAGGCGCACGCTGAAGTCCCCGTTCTTCATGGTCTGCAGGCTCTGCAGAATCCCGGCCATGTATTCAAGAGACTGGCCGTCCGGTTCGCTACCGTTGTGAGGGGAGGGTGTCGTGGGTGTTTCTTTGCTCGAAATAGGTTTAGGGTCGTCCTGGCCAAGGCCGGGCTGCTCAATCGAGGTGGCCATCGTTACCTGCTCCTGCGTGAGTGGGAAATCAATGATCGGCACACCCGGCCCGGAAAAGTGGTTGGCGGCCCATAAGGTCAGGGATAGGTCGCGGGCACGATCAGGGGGAATGCGCTGAAGGGGTTCGATGCACCAGTCAGTTGGTGGGTTGTCTAAATTCCCTTACATGAGATTCCGTGGCTGAAATTGCCCGCTTCCATCCTCAGCCGCCGGCGCAAGCAAATTAGCGTACCCTGTTCAGGGGGCATTTTCGTGAGCCTGTTCTGCGCCGAGGGCGGAGTTGACCGCGACATTTCATCCGCGGAGACGACCGAATTGCTCGCCGCTTCGCTCGGCAAATTAGGCCCGCGCCAGCGCGTGCTGGCCGTGCCGCCCGATATGACGCGCCTTCACTCGCAGGCAGGTGCGCTCACTGAGGCGGCGTACCAATACTACGGCGACAAACTCAAAAGGGTCCTTCCGGCGCTCGGTACCCACTCCCCCATGCGCCCCGACCAACTCACCCACATGTTCGGCGCCGTCCCTCACGACCGGTTCCTCGTCCACAACTGGCGCACCGATATTGAGACCCTCGGCGAAGTCCCCGTCAGCTTCATCGAGCAGCAATCCGAAGGCAGGCTCCACTACCCATGGCCCGCGCAGGTCAACAAGCACCTCATTCATGGCGAATGGGATTTGATCCTCTCCATCGGGCAGGTCGTGCCGCATGAAGTCATCGGCATGGCGAACTACAACAAGAACATCCTCATCGGCACCGGCGGACGCGAAGGCATCAATCGCAGCCATTACCTCGGTGCCGTCTACGGCATGGAACGCATCATGGGCAAGGCGCAGAACCCTGTCCGCGCCGTCCTCAATTACGCCTCTGACCGCTTCCTCCGTCACCTGCCCATCGTCTACGTCCAAACCGTCGTAGGCAGAAAATCGGATGGCACCCTTGCCCTGCGCGGCCTCTACATCGGCGACGATCAGGAATGCTTTCTCAAGGCCGCCGAACTTGCCGTCCAGGTCAACTTTGAAACGCTCCCGGAGCCTATCCGCAAGGCCGTCGTCTACCTCGATCCCGAGGAGTTCCACTCCACCTGGCTCGGCAACAAGGCCGTCTATCGCACCCGCATGGCGCTTGCCGACGGCGGGGAACTCATTATCCTCGCACCCGCCGTGCGCGAATTCGGCGAAGACAAAACCATCGACACCCTCATCCGCAAATACGGCTACCGCGGTACTCCCGCCACCCTCAAAGCAGTCGAAGATAATCCCGACCTCGCCAGCGACCTCAGCGCCGCTGCCCATCTCATTCACGGCTCATCCGAAGGCCGCTTCAAAATCACCTGGTGTCCCGGCTGGCTCTCCCGCGAAGAGATCGAGGGCGTCGGCTACCAGTACGCCGATCTCCCCGCGATGCTCCACAAGTACAACCCCATGGAGTTGGACCACGGCTGGAACGCCGTCGACGGCGAAGACGTCTTCTTCATCGCCAACCCCGGCCTCGGCCTGTGGGCCCACAAGTCCCGGCTCTAACTTCCGTCCCGCTTCCAGTCCTCCCCCCATGCGCTGTTTTCCTGAGCAAGTCCGCGCAGCGGACGCGTCGAAGGATCTGCGGTTGTTCCTGCTTTTGCCTTTCCCCTCATCACGAACCCCACGCGACATTTAGCAAACTAGGCGCGAACCCGGGTGGGAGACGACAACCCCGACCCGGCTTCAGGAAGCAAATCAATACGAACCCAGCCGAACCCCACCATCCCGGGTGTACAAAGGATCGTCATGATCCGCACCCGATTCTCCCTCGCCCTGCTCGTCCTCACCCTCCCCGCTCTCGCCCAGAAAATAACCCCCGGCACCCTCCCCCGCGTCGCCACCATCGACGAGCGCTTCCAGTCCTACAACATTGAAATGGTCGAGGTCACCGGCGGCCGCTTCTGGAAACCCTACGCCAGCAAGGCTGCCACTGCTGCCGCCCCCAATGCCAACCAGCCCGTCGGCATGGATCCCTCGCTCTACGAGTACCGGCCGCCCATCGACCTCGGCAACGCCCGACTGCGCAAACTCGCCGCCGCGCTCGGCCCGGCATACCTTCGCACCAGCGGCACCTGGGCCAATACCACCTTCTTTCAGGACACCGACGCCCCCGCGTCCACAACTCCGCCCGAAGGCTTCAAAGCCGTCCTTACCCGCGCCGAGTGGAAGGGCGTTGTCGACTTCGCCAACGCCGCCAACGCCCAGATCGTCACCTCCTTTGCCTTCAGCGCTGGAACCCGCGACGCCTCCGGCATCTGGACCTCCGCGCAGGCCGACAAGCTCCTCGCCTTCACCCAGGCCTCCGGCGGCCGCATCGCCGCGGCCGAGTTCATGAACGAGCCCACCTTCGCGTCCATGGGCGGCGCCACAGCCGGATACGACGCCAAGGCCTACGCGCGCGACCTCGCCGTCTTCAAGCCGTTCCTCAAGGCCAAATCTCCCGGCACCCTCCTGCTCGGCCCCGGCGGCGTAGGCGAGGGCTCCTTGCTCGCGCCAGCCTCCATGAAAACCATCG
This sequence comes from uncultured Acidobacteriota bacterium, assembly GCA_963744185.1. Classification (GTDB taxonomy): domain Bacteria; phylum Acidobacteriota; class Terriglobia; order Terriglobales; family Acidobacteriaceae; genus Telmatobacter. The sequence continues at coordinate 1,335,763 of CAVUSR010000012.1, forward strand.
CCAGCGCCGATATTTTGGCTGCAACGGGCCCTGTCTTCGACGCCATTTCGTATCACTCGTACGGCGCCATCTCCGCCCGCTGCGCCGTCGGCCCGGGCGCCGCTGCCGGCATCAAGCCCGAAGCCGCTCTATCGGAAGAGTGGCTGGCGCGCTCCGAGAAAATCGAAAGCTTTTACGCCGGCCTGCGCGACAAGTACGAGCCCGGCAAGCCGCTCTGGAACACCGAAACCGCCGAAGCTGCCTGTGGGGGCGACCGCTTCGCCGCCACCTTCCTCGACAGCTTCCGCTACCTCAACCAGCTCGGCATCCTCGCCCGCCGCGGCGTCCAGGTCCACATGCACAACACGCTCGCCTCCAGCGACTACGGCCTGCTCGACGAGAAAACCTACGCACCCCGCCCCAACTACTGGGCGGCGCTTGCATGGCGCAAATTCATGGGCACCACCGTCCTCGATCCTGGCCCATCGGCTGCACCGGGCCTTCATCTCTACGCCCACTGCCTGCGCGGCCAGCCCGGCGGGGTAGCCCTGCTGGCCATCAACGCCAACGCCGGCTGCCGCGGCGCATGTCGAATTGCCGGGACCCTCGGAGCGTTTCACGCTGACAGCCCATGAGCTGCAGGACGGACAGGTTTTGTTGAACGGTACGACCCTTGAGCTTGGTCCCGGCGACGAACTGCCCACTTTGAATGGCGCTGCCACCGCAGCCGGGACGATAGAACTCGCCCCCGCCAGCATCACGTTCTTTGCGATTGCGAAGGCCGGCAATGCCGCATGCCGGTAGACCGGCGCGCTGTTTTCAGGCAGGCACCATCGTGCGCGGAGGCGGCCATTCGGGGCGGACAGCGGCTTGGCAGGCCGCGGAAGCTCATGCGGGCGGTAGGCCCGGGATTTATCCGGGGCAAAACCAGGCAGGATCAATGCGGGGTTAGCAGGCGGCGGCGGCTCATGCGGGCGGTAGGCCCGGGATTTATCCCGGGCACAACCAGGCAGGATCAATGCGGGGTTAGCAGGCCGCGGAAAGCTCATTCGGGCGGTAGGCCCGGGATTTATCCCGGGCACAAACCAGGCAGTATCAATGCGGGGTTAGCAGGCGGCGGAAAGCTCATTCGGGCGGCAGGCCCGGGATTTATCCCGGTCACAAACCAGGCAGGATCAATGCGGGGTTAGCAGGCGGCGGAAAGCTCATTCGGGCGGTAGGCCCGGGATTTATCCCGGGCAAAACCAGGCAGGATCAATGCGGGGTTAGCAGGCGGCGGAAAGCTCATTCGGGCGGTAGCCCCGGGATTTATCCCGGTCACAAACCAGGCAGGATCAATGCGGGGTTAGCAGGCGGCAGAAAGCTCATTCGGGCGGTAGGCCCGGGATTTATCCCGGGCACAAACCAGGCACGAACAATGCGGGCTTTAGCCCCTGAGGCATGCTTTTCACGCTTTTCGCTGGAATTCACGTGAAGGGTGATATCAAACTCTAGCCTTGAAAGCACCGGGAAAACGCATATCCTGCCTTCCAGGGGGTCAAGCATGGGAAGCAGGAATCTCGTATGGCTATGCGGACCGGCGCTCTTGTTGTCGGCTCAGGCCGCAGGCGGACACTTCGACGGCAACTGGACCACCCATCTTGCCTGCGAAGCCCACGGGGAGACGCCCGCCTACAAGTTCGTATTCCCCGCCGTCATCAAAGACAACAAGTTTCATGGCGTGCACGGCGAAGAAGGGGGGCCCGGGTATCTCGTCATTGACGGCCCCATCGCGAACGACGGCAGCGCCAGGCTCAAAGCCACAGGCACGGTCACCAACTCCCATGCCCACGGGGTGTTTGCCGTCAAGGGAAACCACTATGACTACAACATCAAGGCCCAGTTCACCGAGACGAAGGGGACCGGCACGCGCGACGAAGGCGTCGGCATTCTCGGCCGCCCCTGCACGTTCGAATTCGATAAGCAGACCGACACCAGCCCCGCTCAACCCCCAGCGCAATGAGTCGCCGCTTGTCGGGAGCGCCCCGAGAGGGTGCCCCGTTCTAACTTGTCAGGGCGGTAGACCGGTGTCCCTGCCATCATCGTCAGTCGCCTTGGTTCAGGACCGTCTACCGGATCGCAAAACTGATCTCGGTCGTGATGCGCATCGCCACGGGTTGGCCCTCTTTTGTCGCTGGCTCGAAGCGATAGCGCCTTACCGCCTTCGCCGCCTCTTCATCGAGGTCGAAAGCCCCGGACTTCTTCACGCACAAGTCGCGCGTGTTGCCATCCGTGTCCACCACAAACGCGATCAGGCTTACGGAGAAGAACGGGCGCAGATGCTTCTTGTTGATCTCCTTCCGCGTCCGTTCAGAGAACTCGGCCTCCGGCGTGAAGATTGGCTTTGGCTGCGTCACACCTGGCGTCCTGCCTTGCGGCAAAATGCCGTCTGTTTCCAGGGAGTCGTCAAACCTGGCCGGACACGCAGGTATCGGAGGAACCTTTTCCCCTTTTCCAAATGCTGCCAATCCCAGCGCGGGAAGACAGCCGACGCCCGCCAGAACCATTACGATCGATGAGGAACGCCATTTCGACACGCCCTGCCTCCTCCGCCTGATTGCCTGTGGAAAACATGTCAAGAGGCAATTTCGAAAATAGTTTGTAACCCCCTTTGGAATCAACACAAAAAACTTTACCCAAATTAGTGATTAATTATACGAACCTGTCATACTGAATTCAGACTCACAAAAAGCCCCTCCGGACAGCCGTCCGAAGGGGCTTTTCATTTGCGGTCAATTTTGTGGACGGTACCCGATGAAGACTACTCTGAGCGCACATGCCGCTGACTTGCTGCCTTGCAAAGCCCACGAAGTGACGGCTGACCCGCCGTCTGATCACTGTTCACTGACCACTGAAGTGCTCTATCGTGATTTAAATCACGGTCAGCACAAAATCCCCCCTTTTCGGGGTGTAATCGCATCATTCGGCAACACTTGACCGTTTTTTTTATTGGCATGTGAATCTGCTTTTGCCCCGTTTCTTCGGGTTTCTTAGTCCACAATCGCCAATTCCCGCAGCAAAAACGCGTAGTCGAAGGCAATTTCTTTCAGGTAGTCGTACCGCCCGCTGGCGCCGCCGTGGCCCGCCTTCATGTTGGTCATCAGTAGCAGGGGATTGGAGTCAGTCTTGAGCGTCCGCAGTTTAGCAACATACTTGGCCGGCTCCCAGTACATGACTTGGCTGTCATGAAGGCTCGTCTTCACCAGCATCGCCGGGTAAGAACCTGCGTTCAGATTGTCATACGGCGAATAGCTCAACATGTACTTGAAGTATTGCTCTTCGTTGGGATTGCCCCATTCCTCGTATTCGGGAACAGTCAGCGGAAGCGAAGCGTCGAGCATGGTGTTCATCACGTCGACGAAAGGGACATGGGAGATGACCACACGGAAAAGGTCGGGGCGCATGTTGACGATGGCGCCCATCAGCAGCCCCCCGGCCGAGCCTCCCTCGACGGCCACGCGGGCCTAGTCGCCATAGCCTGCGGCGGTAAGGTGCTCGACGCAGGCAATAAAGTCGCTGAACGTATTGCGCTTCACCAGCATTTTGCCGGCGTCGTGCCAGGGTTTTCCCAGGTCGCCGCCGCCCCTGATGTGGGCATAGGCCATCACCACCCCGCGATCGAGCAGGCTCAGGCGGTTCGATCCAAAGCCCAGCGGGAAGCGAATATCCATACGATCCGTACCCGTAGACGTACAGGGGATTCCCGCCCGGTTCCCGCTTGTCCTTGCGGTAGACAAGCGAGATCGGGACTTGTACGCCGTCCGGCGCGGTGGCGTGAACCCTTTCGCTGGCATAAAGCGACCGGTCAAAGCCGCCGGGGACCTCGACCTGTTTCAGCAGAATGGATTCGCCGGTGGCCAAGTCGTACTCATAAACGGAGGAAGGGGTGACCAGCGATTGGTAGGCGTAGCGGAACGTGGTGGTGTCGAAGATGCGGTTGACGTGGGGGTGGGCGCTATAGGCGGGTTCGGGAAAGGCGATTTCCCCCGCGGGTTCGGCGACGGCTGTATGTTCCACAAAGCGATGCAGGGCGAGGCGGGGAAGACCGTCATGTCGTTCGCAAGCTATGTAAAATGTTGCAAATAGGTCGACTTCTTCGAGCATTACATCATCTCGATGAGGGATGCGCTCGATCCAGTTTTCGGGTTCCGGAGCATCGACGGGGGTGGTGACGAGGCGGAAGTTGCGGCCCTTGTCGTTGGTGCGGATGAACCAGACGCCGTCGCGGTGGTCAACGTAGTACTCGTGCTCGTCCCGACGCGCCGCGATGACATGGAACTCTCCCTCCGGCTCGTCGGCCGCGCGGTAGAGACACTCGCAGGTCGTGTGGCTGGCCGACTCCATGATGATGTATTTGCCGTCGCGGGTGCGGCCTGCCCCGATGTTGAAGCGTTCGTCGGTCTCCTCGAAGACCAGGGCGTCGGCCGCGTAGGGAGTGCCGCGCATGTGCCGGTAGAGCTGGAACTGGCGCTTCTGCTCTTCGTCTTCCACGGTGTAGAAGAGGTGGAAGCTGTCGGCGGCCCAGACTACGGAGCCAACCCGTTCGACGCTGCCGACAAGGATTTCTCCGGTCTGCAGGTCTTTGATCTTGAGGGTGTACTGGCGGAAGCCGGTGGTGTCGACGGTAAAGGCCATCCAGCGGCCGTCGTCGGAGACGTCGATAGCGCCGATGGCGAAGAAGGAGTGTCCGCCGGCCATCTCGTTGCCATCGAGGATGACTTCCTCTTCGGCATTGTCCTTCGGCCCGCCGGCGGAGCCGCGCTTGCGACAGTAGATGGGGTACTGGAGGCCCTCCTCCGTGCGGGAGTAGTACCAATAGTCGCGATCCCGGTAGGGAACGGAAATGTCGGTCTGCTTGATGTGGCTCAGCATCTCGTCGTAGAACTGCTCGCGAAGGGGAGCAAGTGGCTCCATGAACGCTTCGGCGTATGCGTTTTCGGCCTCGAGATACCTGGTGACCTCGGGGTTCTCCTTGTCGCGAAGCCAGGCGTAGTCGTCGGTGAGTACGACCCCGTGGAGTTCTTTTTCGGTGTGTTCAACAGGGGCGACGGGCGGCGCGGGCAGCGTGGTGGTCTCAGTCATCTACTTCAGTTTAGATGTTGCAGCGGAGGAAAGCCTCCAGTGAGCAGCTTCCAGTCGTCAGCCCTTTCGCTTGAAAGTCCGCAATGTCGGCCCGCTGGGTAATTTGGCGATTGGGCGCTCGTCGACGAGCAGAGGCAGATCGCGGGATTGAAGGGCGTTTTTCAGGACCGATTCTGTTTTTCGCGAATGTAACCCATGACGGATGAGTGCATAGAACTGAATCTCTGATCGATCAGATGTCTCCTTCTGGGCCATTTACTCGCGCATCTGGTTTGGTCCGCGAACACCTGATTGAACGGCCTGTTTTAACCTGCTAGGGGAGTTCGGAGAGCGTCGGTACTTTAAACGGGTGTTTACCTTTGTTGGTTTTTTGCAATCGAACTCGTGGCGTGGGGAATCCTGAAAAGCGGAATGCCAAAGCTGCGCGCCGATTCATCGCGAGTTTGCGAGGGACTTGCGGATCGTTTTGGGCGAACAGGTTCGAGCCGTCTCTGCGCCAATCGAGTTGCCTCGCTGGCATAAGGCAGTGGAGCAGGCTCGCTCAGACTTGTCAGGTCGAGCACGGCAATTCCATCGCCGGTCGCGCCAGTGATCGCAATCAGCATGTTATCTGTTCCATCGCTTACGAGGGCGTCATAGTTCTGCGACAAGGCGTATGGCAGCGCGATGCGGGTGCGCAGGGTTCCGATCCTGCCGTCGAAAACGTCGATGCCGGCGACAGACGGCTGAAACAGCAGGCTTCCGTCGGCGCTCAATTTGAGCCCGTAAACGTAGGTTGAATTCAGTGATTCGTAGTCGTTTAGCGCCAGGTAAGACGCCGCATTCAGGTTCGTGTCATAACGGTAGCTCGTCGCTTCAAGGCTGGTCTGGTTCGACGAAAGGCTTAGGTCGTAGTCGCCGTAGCAGCAGCCCGGTGAGACCGTCGCGTAGGAAACTGTGTCGGTTGCCGTGTCGACGCTGAACGGCTCACCGTCGTTGTTGAAGAACACGCGTGCATTGTCGCTGCTGATCGCATCGCGATACATGGCGTCGCCGGCGGTGCCAGTACCGTTAACACCGTAATCGGCAAACGCTCCAGTACTGGTGTTAAGTTTGAGGAATCCGTCGTTGCCAGTACCTCCTAAGGCATACGCTGCAATGTAGATCATTCCCGTGTCACTGACAGCCACCCCTATCGGATAAGTGACAACCCCGTTGTAAGTTGAGAAGCAGTGTCCCCCGGAACATTCGGCGGGCATAGGAAACGACTGCGCCGAATTCGGTGCATCAGGATCGATCAAATAGATCATTGCGTCCCCAAGGTCGGCTACAGCCAGCTTGCTTGCGTCGGTCGATAGCGCGATGCCCCACAAACGGTGGCTTTGCCCCGCGGGTACGGGGGGAACTGGAATGGGACTGAGCCATTTCCCTTCGATGCGCGAGAAGACTTCTATTTGCTCCGCGTCGGTAAAGTAATACACGTTGCGCTTGGCGTCGTAGATGCCCTGCGCCAGAGCGGCTCCGGGGAGAGAGTACTTTTGCGCAGCAGGTAGATAATGCATGCCTCCCTTAAGCGTCGTCGAACCGGATTGGGTTGTGACCTCGATATCAGCTGAGGAGCCAGCCACTCCGGCGGGAACGGTGTAGGTGACTGCCTGCAGGTTGAAAGGCGGGCTCATCAGGCCGTAGGCATTTCCTATGAATTCGGTGACAGTCGCAGGCACACCACCCACGGTGATCGTAAATCCGGGAGAGATGGAACCGTTGTAGGCCGTACTCCCGAAGCCGTATCCATACAGAATGCCCGTTCCGCCGCCCTCGCTGGTCGAGGCATCCGGCGTGGCCTGGATGATAGTTGGCCCGTAGCTGAATGCCTCGGGCACGATCTGCTCGCCACCGTCCTGCATGAACGTGAAGATGTCGACCGGTCCAGGTGATCCGGCAGGGGTGGTGGCGCTGAAATATCCGCTAGAACCCATGCTGAGGTTGGTGGCAGGATTTGACCCAAAGTAAGCCACGACCGGAGTACTGGACGCCGCATTGCTAGAGCTGTCCCATTGAACTGAAGTTCCGCCGGAAACCGGGCCCGTCGCGGGCGTAACGTAGGAGTTCAAAAACGTTGAGCCGACTGGACCGGTTTGCAATGCTGAGGTATCGATGAAGCCCACGCCTTGTTCCATTGGGCCGGCGATCAACCCAGTCCCATCCATCGCCTGCATCTCGGGTCCGTAGAGCGCGCCCACGACGGAGCCCCCAGAGAGTGGTTCAACAGTCAAGTTGGATGTCCAGCCTAGGAGTTTTCCTGAGGCGATGTTGTAGGCATAAACGACTCCACTTGAGTACATATACAGTGTTGTCGAGTCCGGGCTCACCAGCATTGAAGCGTCAGAAGCTGTGTCGCCGAGCACGGAGAAACTCGAGGTTTCGGTCAACGTTTTGGCGTTGAAAACCTGGACCGTATTCGCTGTTCCAGTGCCAGCTCCATAGATGGGGACCAGCAGCGACGATCCATCAGGGGTTGGCGCGACTGCTGTGAGATTCGCTTGCCCGTTGGGCACAACTTGGCTTTCCTGGCCGGTCGCGGGATTGAAGGTGCAAAGCGGTGCTCCGTCGGCATTGGGGGCCAATACAACCAAAGAACGGTCCCCGGTCAGTGTCAAAACCCCGCCCCCAACGCAGTAAGGCAGATGGTTCCCGGGCTGTTGAAGGCCGACGTATATCTGGATCGAGTTGCTTGTTGGTTTCCAAATGGCAAAGCTGGTATACCCATCAATGCTTGGAATTCCGCCTTGCCCTCCCAACAGCGCCAGATCGCCGCTGGCCAGCACACGCACGACATAAGCTGCATAGCCATTCGGGCCGATCTGCGCTGCCATGTAGCGTTTTTTCACGGTCATCGCCACGGGATCAATTGCGTAAACATCACCGATTTGCGTTCCGGCATAGAGCACACTCCCATCGGGGGTCTCATCAATTCCAAACGCTCCCGGAACCGGGATCGAAGCGATCTCGGTCTGCTTGGTCGCGTCCATGACAACAATTTGGTTTCCAGAGGGGTCACTGATGAAGAATCGCTTGGTGTTGGAGTCAAACACTTCCCAGCTTGAATTCAGCCAAAACGGATACTCCGTAACCATGTTGGTCCGCACATAGCGCGTGCGCGAGAGCGAAGGAACGACTACCTTCGCATTCACCGTCAGGCCGAGCATTGTGCTATGACTCAACGCACCTGAAACGCCAGTTACCGTTAGGCTTTCAGTAGAAGCGGGAACCGACGAAGCTGCTGCGACTGTAATCTGCAGCGGCGTACCCGGTGTAACTTGCGAGCTTGAAGGAGAAATAGTTACCCCAGCCGGCATGGCACTGATGGAGAGCGACACCGTCGAGGCAAATCCATTCAGTGCGGTGACAGAGGCCGTGAAGGTCGTGCTGCCGCCGCCCGTGACCGTTACGCTCGATGGCGAGACAGAAAGCGCGAAGTCCTGAGGCTGGGTTCCAGCACCTCCGCTCCCGTGTCCGCCTCCGCCACACCCCCAAAGGCAGAGACTCAGCACAACGATGCCAGCCCAACTGGCAGCTTGGCCAATAGAACGACACGCCCAAGAAATAGGTATAGTCATGGTAAAGCAGAGCTCACCCCACTCAGCGAAGAGCAATGTTTAGCGGACAATACTGCGAGTAGTATCCAGACTGTTAGGCAATTTACCCGTGACGCGCATCACTTGGAATTCAGAGCAGCGATACCGCGTTGTTGCGGCCCCGTGCTTGCGGATCTATTTGGGAGGTATCAACGGCATCGCCCATCTGAATGGCATCATGAACGGCGTCAAGAGGCGCTTCATCGCCAAACTCTCGTCGACGTCAGATCAGTACTGGAATGTCGGCCAGGGTGCAGCGATCCGCCGGCAATTGAGATCTCATTTGTTGCTTCCAGGCCGATGCGCTTATTAAGCCGGAATAACCTGCGCCGCTGACAGCATTCGATCCGCGGGAAGTTTGCGCCGACAGCTCACCAAGAATAGAGAGCGACGAAAGCCTCGCATCGCGCTCCAGTCACTGGTTGTTGGTTGCGGGCTGGTGGTTGTTTTGCGGCTCGCTCGCGGTGGCGGGGAAGCTGAAGAGCTTCTCCCGCCCAATCGCTCTTACGCGAGAACCCCAATCAGGGCTAAGCCTGCTGAACGGTCAAAGGGATTGTCGTGATGGTTCTGGCGGTGGAACCTCAGAAGCGCCGATTCGCCGCAGAATGCATCGCGCGAAGGGGACCGTTGCGAAGCGAGCCCGCGCTCTCCGCGAGGGTTCGTCGCCGTCACTGGCATCCTGCCACAGGGAACTTTCAATGGACCGGCGACGTAGAATAGAGAGCGATGAAAGCCTTATATCGCCCTCTTGGGTACGGGCTCCGGTTAGTGGTTGCGGGGCTGGTGGTGTTTTGCGGCTCGCTGGCCGTGGCGGAGAAGCTGGAAGAGCTTCCCAAGCCTACCGATTACGTGAGCGACTACGCGCATGTATTGTCGCCGGCGGCCATTGCGCAGATTGACCAGATTGCCAGCCAGTTGGACCACTCCGCGGCGCATGCGCAGATTGCGGTGGTAACGGTCCACAACATCGATGGAGAAGACCGCGACGACTACGTCAACCGGCTCTACCACCAGATGGGGATCGGGGCCAAGGGATCGGACCGCGGCGTCCTGATCTTTCTTTCGGTCGACGATCATCAACGGAGAATCGAAGTCGGATTTGGGCTCGAAGGGATATTACCCGACGGCAAGGTGGGCGATATCGGGCGCTCGGCCGTGCCATATCTGCGGGCCAAGAACTACGACCCGGGAGTTCTGACCCAGGTGAACCAGGTTGCGCAGGTCATTGCCGATGATGCGCACGTGACCTTGAATGAGGAGCTGAAACGGCGCAGATGACGCCGCGTCGGGGTCACCGGCAGCCCCGTTTGGCGGGATCATTCTGCTCATCATTCTGCTGGTGTTGTTTGGCGGGTCGTGGATCTTCCGCCTGCTGTTTGGCGGGCTGCTCCTGAATTCGCTCGGGGGCGGGTGGCGCGGCGGAGGCTGGGGCGGTGGCGGCTGGGGATCCGGCGGCGGTTGGGGAGGTGGCGGCGGTGGTGGATGGCGGTGGTGGTGGATTCGGCGGCTTCGGCGGAGGGGATTCCGGTGGCGGCGGTGCCGGTGGAAGTTGGTAGAAAGTGATCAGTGGACTAGACGTGGTTAGTGTCGGGCTAGCGGCTGGCTAGCCGAGTTGCAGGGATCGGAAAGAACGACAAGGTTGGAAGGGGCTCCTTAGGGGCCGGAGGAGAACGGACGGTATGCGTCGTGGATCGATGGTGTTGCTGGTGGTGGTCGGCGTGATTGTGTTGGCCGGGCTGTTTGTTTACGGGAGCTTCAAGAGCGCCCAGAACCAGTTGGTGTCGAAGGATGAGGGCGTAAAGTCGGCGTGGTCGCAGGTGGACGTGGACCTGCAGCGGCGGGCGGACTTGATTCCCAACCTGGTGCAAACCGTGAAGGGATTCACCAAGGAAGAGAACAGCGTGTATTGGGGATATCGCCAATGCGCGGGCGGGCCTGCTGAACTCCAGGACGCCGCAGGACAAGATTGCCGCCAACGGGCGGCTGGACTCCGCCTTTGGCCGGCTGCTGGCGCTGACGGAAAACTATCCGCAGCTGCGGTCAAGCGACCAGTTCATGCGTTTGCAGGACGAACTGTCCGGGTCCGAGAACAGGGTCCAGGTGTCACGGCGGCGGTATAACCAGACGCTGCAGGACTACAACACCTTTGTTCGGCAGTTCCCCAACAGCATCTGGGCGAACATGCTGGGATTCCATGAGAATTCGGCCTACTTCCAGGCCAGCGCAGGGTCGCGGACGGCGCCGGCCGTGAAGTTCTGATTTCCGCTGATTCATCCTTATCGAGTCATTCAAAGGGCCATCCTCGATCGAGGATGGCCTTTTTTTGCTATATGGACTCAGGAGTAGCCTCACGACTTTACAACGACGCTAGCAGTTGTTCTTTCAGCCAGGGATAGGTGTTTCCCAGCGCGTCGTTGTGAGCGTTGCAGGGCACGGTGCTCGGTTCGGTCCAGATGGCGGTGAGCTGATCATCGGTCATGTGCCGGAAATTGGGCCAGGGCATGACCTGCAGCAGCGAGCCATTGACGGGGAACGAGTAGCAGTTGTCGGTCACGGTAGGACCGCAGCTGAGATGAAGCTCGTCAAAGTCGTGGCCAGTGCGCATGATCTTGATGAACCTTTCCA
>CAVUSR010000013.1:0-629349 GCA_963744185.1 uncultured Acidobacteriota bacterium
CCGGGACGAATATCCGGGCCAACGGCGATGAAGAGGGCGCGCATGGACTTCATCGCCCGCGGGTCGTAGCCATGTACGCCCGCTTCCGGAGGCTTATCCGGCGCGCCGCTCGCAGGACCATGGGCACGAATGGCATAGGGCCCGTTGGCCACGATGACGGGATCGCCCTCGCGGGGATTGTAGTCGTACTCGAAAGCCGCCGGAACCCGCTTGCGCCGATAGACGGTGAAGGCATCGCTCTTGATCTTCAACTCCTGGTAGGCCTTCTCCGCTGCGGCTTCGGAGTTGGGATAGAGCAGCCATCCGACGGTCGTGAAGTTCGCCAGGTCGGCGTACTTGTCCAGATCGATCCAGGGTCCCTGCTCCTTCTCCATGCCGTGGTCGGCGACCACAAACAGGTCGACCGGCAGCTGCAGCTGGCTAAGCTGCGCCCATAGATCGCCTACCAACTGATCGACGTGCTCGACTGCCGCGGCAGTCTGCGGGCTGTCGGGGCCGTATTGATGCCCGGCATGATCGACGTTGGAGTAGTAAAGCGTGATGAAGTGCGGCCGCTGCTCGGCCGGCATGCGCAGCCAGGCGACGACTTGTTCGATCCGTTTGGCATCGGGAAAGTGGTCGTCGAATTTGAGGTAGTAGGTCGGGCCGGCCGCCATCGATCTCCGCTTCCGAGCCGGGCCAGAAAAAGCACGCGCTGCGCATGCCCTGTTTCTCCGCCAGCACCCAGAGAGGCGTGCCCCCGTACCAACTGCCGTCGCTGCTGGTGGCCGGATCGCTGTTGGAGTAGCGCTGTTTGCGGATGGGATCATAGAAGTTGTTGGCCACGATGCCGTGGTGCTCCGGATAAAGCCCGGTGACCAGCGTGTAGTGGTTGGGAAAGGTCAGCGAAGGATAAGACGGGATCATTCCCTGGCTGGCGATTGCACCCTGTGCGCCCAGCGCCAGCAGATGTTTGGCGCCATACTTTTTGGCGTAGTCGTAGCGGAAGCCGTCGAGCGAGACCAGCACCACGTAAGGCTTGGCTTGCTGCGCGGCGGTATTCGGCCCGTGGTCGACGGTAATGACCGGGGCAGGGTTCTGGGCGGCCAGACAGAGCGACAGGAAAAAGGGTAGACAAGCCAGGAGCCGGAGGCGACGCATAGTCACGGTTTACCCACCCGCCGAGCGCAGCCGCTCGGCAGCCGTTTCCGGAGTGATGTCCCGTTGCGGCATACCCAACATTTCGAAGCCCACCATGAATTTGCGCACCGTCGCAGAGCGGAGCAACGGCGGGTAGAAGTGACCATGAAAATGCCATTCCGGATGCGCCTCCCCATCCGTTGGACGCTGATGAAAGCCCATGGTGTAGGGGAAACTGGTGGCGAACAGACGGTCGTAGCGCATGGTCAACTGCTTCAGGATATCCGCCAGCCCGTGTTGCTGCGCGGGGCTGAATGCATCCATGCTCCCCAGGTGGGCGCGGCTGAGCAGCAGGGTCTCGAAAGGCCAGACCGCCCAAAACGGCACCAGCACCACGAATTCCTGGTTCTCGCACACGATGCGCTGGCGCTGCTCCAGTTCGATCTTGAGGGTGTCGCAGAGCAGGCAGGAATCGTGCTGCTGGCTATACGCGCGTTGGTTGGCCAGCTCTGTCAGCGGCTCGTCAGGAATATGCTCGGTGGCCCAGATCTGGCCATGGGGATGGGGATTGCTCGCGCCCATCATCGCGCCGCGATTTTCGAAGATCTGCACGTGACGGATCTCCGGGCGCGCGCCCAACTCGGTAAACTCCGCCGTCCAGGCTTCCACCACGCGGACGATGTCGGCCACCTCCATGCCTGCCAGGGTCAGGCTGTGGTCGGGATGGAAGCACAAGACGCGGCAGACGCCACGCTCACTCTCCGCGCGCAGCAACCCATGGCCAATCTCCGTCACCAACGCGGGCGAGTCGGGCAAGAGCGCAGCGTAGTCGTTCACAAAGGCAAAGACACCGGTGTATTGCGGGTTATGCTGGCCGCCGGCGCGCAGGTTGCCGGGGCAAAGATAGCATTCCGGGTCGTAATGCACGGGCGGCTTGGTATCCGTCCGGCTGACCTCGCCCTGCCAGGGGCGCTGGGTACGGTGCGGGGAAACCAGGACCCAGCGGCCACGCAGAGGATCGAAGCGGCGATGGGGAAACTGCATGTTCTGGTCGTTCATGCTTCCTCGAAAGAGCGCCGCTACTTGCTGCGCTGTGGGCATTGGCGCAGGTTGCCCGGTCACGCCCTTACCCTCTTCCACGGTGAAAATCTTGTCGACACCGGGCAGGTTCACCTTTTCCTTCAGGCCGCTCGGCCAGTGAATCTCCACCGCGGTGACTTTGTCGCTATCGCCCAGGCCAAAGTGTACCCGCGGATCGTTGGAGGAAACAAAGCTGCCCCCGCTGAGCACGTCGCCGCGCTGCCGCAGGCCGCCGGCAGTGAGATAGACCGCCGCGCCCACCGCATCTCTCGGACTCTTTGCTCCTCCAACCAGGCTCAGCTCCACCCAGTGGTGGTGGTCCGGGTCGACATTGCGCAAGAGCGTGGGCGCGCTGTCCATGTTATTGATCACCACGTCGATGCGGCCGTCGTTGAAGAGATCGCCAAAGGCCGCGCCGCGCGCCGGGATAACCAGGGCCAGCCCGGAGCCCTCGACCGCCGGCATCAAGTCAAACTTCTTGCCCAGCTGGTTGTGGAACAACAACGGCCGCTCGGCGTAGGTCGTGCCCCAGTTGTTCTTGTCTACCAGCGGGTAGACGTGGCCATTGGCGATAAACAGGTCTTTCCAGCCGTCGTTGTCGTAATCGATGAACTCGGTAGCCCAACCCAGGAACGGCACGGTCGGCTCGGCCACCCCGGCGGCATAGCTGTCGTCGGTGAAATTGGCATCGCCGTCGTTGCGGTAGAGCACATCGTAGTCGTCGGAAAAGGTGGTGTTGAAAAGACCAAGCCGGCCGTTGTTCTGATAATCGCCGACAGCAACCCCCATGGACGCGGTTTCCCGGCCATTCTCGTTGAGCGCATATCCCGAGGCATAGCTGTCATCTTCGAAGGTGCCGTGGCCCTTGTTGATGTACAGGTAGTTGGGGGTGGAGTCGTCGGCCACCAGCAGGTCCACTTTGCCGTCGTTGTTCAGGTCCGCGAACACAGAGGTAAAACCGTAGTAGCCATTGGGATCGCTCACCCCGGCTTTTTCGCTGACGTCGGTGAAGGTGCCGTCGCCGTTGTTGTGGAAGAGATGGTCGTGTTCTCCCTTGAGCCCGCGCGGACCGCACATCACGTTGACCCCGCGGAACTGGCAGAAGTTCGCGGGCACCGTGTTTCCATCGAGCGCCGGCGGCTTGTCCTGATCGTAGTGCACATACCCGGAGACGAACAGATCGAGCCTTCCGTCGCCGTCGTAGTCACCAAAGGTCGGCCCGCTCGACCAGTTGCCCAGTTGCACCCCTGCCTTCTCCGCCATGTCGGTGAAGGTGCCATCGTGGTTGTTGTGATAGAGGCGGTTATGGCCGAAGTTGGCGACGAATAGATCCGGCCAGCCATCGTTGTCGTAGTCGCCTACGGCTACTCCAAATCCCCAGCGGTCGTTGGTCACCCCGGCCTTGGCCGCCACGTCGGTGAAGGTGCCGTCATGATTGTTGTGGAAGAGGGCCGCATGGGGAGAAACGGCCTTGCCCGATAGCGCGTCGTAGGTCGAGCCGTTGACCATGTAGATGTCGAGCCATCCGTCCTTGTCGTAGTCCAGCAGCGCCACGCCCGACCCCGGCGCTTCCAGGATGAACTGCTTCTGCGGAGTACCCATGGTGTGGTGCCAGACGGTCAGCCCGGCCTTGGCGGCAATATCCTCAAAGATCACGGGACCGGTCTTCACAAAGCCGCCGGCGGTAATGGGGCGCTGCTCGGAGTCGAGCACCGGCGCATGGGTTCCCCCGGTGTTTACGCCCATGGCCTGGGGTTGCGAGTTTTGCGGGGCCGGGGCCGGGGTAGTGCTCTGGGCCCGCACATGCCATGGGGATATCGACAGCGAGAACAACAGCACCACGAGACTACGACAGGACAAGCGGGTCACTCCTTTTGCGTATCAGGCCAAAGCATAAAGGATTTGCCGCTCTCCGTGATTTTTGCGCCCCAGCTAGTGCGTGGCATGGCCGAAGCTTATATGGCATTGACCTTGACCCAGCAAGAATGGAGATCTGCTTGTGGACCTATCGGCGCGCATGAAGACCCGCGGCCTGCTCAGGGACACTACCCACCTCTCCATCGGGCAGGGTTTCAGGCTGGTCATTCAGGCTGCCTATTTCGTTCTCGTCGCCCGATCGCTGGGCCCGGATGCGTATGGCGCGTTCGTGACCGTGGTGGCCATGGCCGCTCTTCTCGGACCCTTTTCCGGCCTGGGCACACCCAACCTTTTCATCAAGAATGTGCGCTCCGGCAAACGGGTGGCGGCCATTTGCTGGGGCAACGGGATCCTGCTCACTGTGCTTTCCGGCGCATGCTCACCGCGGTCGCGGTTGGGCTGAGCTTCCTCCTGCACCTGAAGACCGCGCCGTTTGCCGTCTTGCTGGTTTGTGTTGCAGACATGGTGTTGATGAAAGTGACCGAACTGGCCGCATTCGGCTTTGCCGCCTCGGACCGGATGAAGCAAACCTCGATCCAGAATGTGGTGGTTAGCCTGTTGCGGCTGGCCGGCATCGCGGCGTTGATGGCGACGGTGCATCCGGTGACGCTCGATCGCTGGGTGCTGGTCTACCTGCTCACCACCTTGCTGGGCACGATCTACGCCATCGCCAAGGGTTCGCAGTTGTGGGGACGCCCAGCGACAGATCTGACGGCGTTACGGGAAGACATCGCGGAAGGCGTGTTTTTCAGCATCGCCGGTTCAGCCACAACGATCTATAACGACATCGACAAGATCATGCTGAGCAAGCTGGCGGACCTGGCGTCCACCGGCGTGTATGCCGCGGCCTATCGCGTAATCGACGTAAGCATGACCCCCATCCGCTCTCTGGCTGCGGCCGCGTACCCGCGCTTCTTTCGCAAAGGGATGGATGGCATCGGCGCCACCTATCCTTACGCGCTGGCACTGATGGCGAAAGCCGCCGTCTACGGTTCCGTTGCCTCTGCCGGACTATGGTTGTTCGGCGCCGATCTTGCCCCACATTCTGGGATCCAAGTACGATGCTGTCGTTCCGGCGGTGCGATGGCTGGCACTGATTCCCTTCCTGCGCTGCCTCCACTCTTTCCTGGCGGATGCGCTTTCGGGTGCGGGACTGCAACGCACGCGCATGGCGATCCAGGTACTGGTGGCCCTGATCAACATTGCTCTCAACCTGGTTATCTTGCCCCGCTATTCCTGGCGCGGAGCCGCATGGACGAGTCTGGGTTGTGACGGATTGCTGGTAGTGATGTTCTGGTTCACTGTTCTTTACTACCGCCGGCGCGGTCCGTTAAGTCCTTACGTTCGCTAAGCCTGAATGTCCGAGGCGAAGACAGATCCCGCTGCGCTTCTGCATACGGTAACCTACTAGATACAGGTGTAACGATGAATGCAGGAGAAGTCTGGCTAATCGTCGATCTCCGCTGTGCTTTTCTGGGCCACGCGTCCCAAAAAAGTGCAATCACAGTGCGATTTCCGGTTTTCCACGCCGGGATGGCGGTGCGCATTCGTTCTATTCCAGCGCTTGCCGTAAGATCATTCCAGTCACAACCGCCCGCTTCTGTTTGCCTTCCAACTCCCCTGAAAGGGGCAGGAATTCGTGGTGTGCCCAAGGATTACGCGGTGCTATATTCCTGATGACCACAAACGCGAACAGCATGGCGCAACCGTCTCTTATCTCCGGCAGAAACAACGCGAGCTCAAGCGATAATAGTCGACGGTTGGATGTCGCCGCTGAGCGGCATCGATGTGGAGCCGTTTCCACGGTTTAGTGACTGCGCAAGAGCCACCCATCTGGTGATCGGCAACCGGG
Organism: uncultured Acidobacteriota bacterium; assembly: GCA_963744185.1. Lineage (GTDB taxonomy): Bacteria > Acidobacteriota > Terriglobia > Terriglobales > Acidobacteriaceae > Telmatobacter. The sequence continues at coordinate 5,969 of CAVUSR010000013.1, forward strand.
AACTGCACTCCTGCCTGGCCGAGATTCTCGAGCTCCGCCGGCGTTGTGGCCAGGAAGATGATCTGACCACCGAGCCGGAATACTTCATCGCTGCAAATACCCTGGCAAACAGAAGATGTGCGGCGGTGCTGATTCGCCGGGAGCAGGAACTCGAAGCCTGTGTCCTGTTCTTATGAGCACACCAGGCTGGGCATTGGGTTGGGACTATTCCGCGGCGGAGATTACATCGGGGAAAGTCTGGTGGCGGGCCCTGAAGCACACCGCGTGCACTATGTGCATCTGGCGACCCAGGCACTGCTGAAAGAGCGGCGTATTCACGGCGTAAGCCTCAGCATCAAAGCTTCTCTCGATGCGTGCATGGAGGTCATGGGCCCGGCGAGCAACTTCCGCAGATTCAGCGGAACGATGGTTCAGCACAAGCTGCCCCTGGAGAGCACTTACGAAGGCATGCTGGCACGGCTGGGACCGCGCACCCGGCGTAGCCTTGCGGGCAAGCGCCAGCAACTGGAAAAAAGCGCGAAGGTTCAATTTTTACCTGCGCTCGATCCGGATCAGTCGATGGAAGGGATGTTGGCGCTGGAAGCTAAGTCGATGCCGCAGCGTATAAGCAAGTTCTTCCACGCCCGGTATCGCTTGCTGCGCGCAAACTCTGATTTTTTTTCCATGGGCCTGCGCTTGCCGGATGGGCCATGGTTGAGCATCCTGACCGGCTGGCGCCGCAATGGCGTGACCTATGTGGACCTGCAGATGAACGACATGCACTACAAGAAGGAATCCATTTCCGCCGTGATGCGAGCCTTCATGCTGGAGCATGAGATTGGGCGCAAGCAGGAGCTGATCAACTTTGTTGGCGGGTCTTCTTTGTTGCTCAGAAGATACTGCGAGCCGATCGAGCCGTGCACAGAAATTTTTATCTGGAAGCAGTGCCTGCGCGCCCGTTTTTTCGAGATGGCCGCCACGCGCGTTGCATCGGGAAGCGTCTACGAGCGTTTGAAGCCCGGCGACGGTTCCCAGCTTCCTCGTGGAACCAGTGGACCAGCTGGAACGTGCCCACAGACCAGTCCATAGGTTAACTAGTCAATGCTTGGCTGGAATCAACAGCTCTGTTCCCGACGAAAGCTTGTAGGTCTCGGAGAAGTTTCGCTGATTGATTCCCAGGCTTAGCCGCCCCCGCGAATCGATATAGAACAAAGGCGCGCCCACCGGGACATCGCTGAACGTCTTTACAAAAGGAAAGTGGTAATCCTTGCCGCCCAGCGTAACCGGTACGGAGTCGCCGAGCGTATAGCCCAGCTTGGCAAAGGTTTCGGCGGGCACGTTCAGCACCAGGTTTCCGAACGGTCCATCGACTCCCAGCACCTTGCCATGCAAACCGGCGGCGTCGATGGTGGCGGAGTGAATTTCCAACCGCACCAGCTTGGCTACATCGAGGGAAGGACCCGCTGTGGTCCAATCGTCGCCCCGTGCCAGGTGCGCCCCTGCAGGAGAGAAAATATCCCGGCCGTGGAAGGTCGAGGAGAGCGCGGCGCCAATCATCCATGCGGGATTGGTAATTTCCCGCGCCGCCACGATGCCGTCGCGGTCCGCAACCAGGGTGAGCAAACCATTGTCCGGCAGGACGAAAAACTGGCCCACCCTGGACTGCGCAATGATTGCCTTGCGCTTGCTGCCAACCGTCGGATCGACCACCACCACAAAGACAGCATTCTTGGCGAAGTAAGGCGCCGAACCGGCGAGAAAACGTGCTCCCTCCGCGATATCGAAGGGCGTCACCTGATGCGTGATATCGATAATTTTTACCCCGGGAGCAACGCCTTCCATGACCGCCTTGCAGATGCCCACCGCGTCATCTTTGACGTCGAAGTCGGTCATGAAGCCAATGGTGCGCAAGGGAGCCTGAGCGGTCGCGGCCGGCAGGGCCGCGACCATCAGGAGCGCGAGGAGAAGGGCACAGCGGAACAGCGGAGACGTACGAGGCAAACGCTAGCGTCCTCACAGAGCAATCGAAAAGCAACCACTAGTGTAAAGGCAGTCTACTTACTTGGCTTCTTTTCGACGTGACCTCCAAATTCAAAGCGCATGGCGGAGAGCAGTTTATCGGCGAAATCGGCTTCACCGCGCGAACTGAAGCGTTCGTAGAGCGCTGCAGTGAGCACCGGCGCGGGCACGCCTTCGTCAATGGCCGCCTTGATGGTCCAACGACCCTCGCCGGAATCGGAGACGTGGCCGGCGAACTCCGATAAGGCAGGGCTCTTGGTCAAAGCAGCCGCGGTAAGGTCCAGCAACCAGGAGGAGATCACGCTGCCCCGCCGCCATACCTCCGCCACATCCGACAGGTTGAAGTCAAATTGATAGTCCTGGGGATCGCGTAGCGGCGTGGTTTCGGCATCGATCTCCCCGGTCTTGTGGCCGACATTGGCGTGGTGCAGGATGTTGAGCCCCTCGGCATAGGCCGCCATGATGCCGTACTCCATGCCGTTGTGCACCATCTTGACAAAGTGGCCGGCGCCGCTGGGCCCGCAATGCAGGTATCCCTCTTCCGCCGTGCCGCCTATCTTTGTCCCGTCCGGGGGTGCGGGGAATATCGCCAACGCCAGGGGCGATGGTTTTGAAAATCGGTTCCAGGTGCTCGACCGCGGCGGTGGGGCCGCCGATCATCAGGCAGTAGCCTCGTTCCAGGCCCCAGACACCGCCGCTGGTGCCAACGTCGACATATTGAATTCCCTTAGGCGCAAGCTGTCCACTGCGACGGATGTCGTCGATGTAGTACGAATTGCCGCCATCGATCAAAATGTCGCCGGACTCCAGGTGAGGCGCAATCTCGGCAATGGTTTGGTCCACCACCGCGGCGGGAATCATCAGCCAGATGGCGCGCGGCTTGGAGAGCTTGCTTACCATGTCCGCGAGCGAAGAGGCGCCTACGGCTTTTTGCTTTTCCAGATCCTGAACCACCTGCGCCGACCGGTCGTACACCACGGCGGTGTGACCGTTGTTCAGCAAGCGCTTGACCATGTTGGAGCCCATTCTGCCCAGACCCACCATTCCTAATTGCATCGAATCGCTCCTCTTTCGGTTATGTGTTCTTCGTCAATTACGCACGCTTTACTTGAGCTTGCGGTAGCGGCGGATAAGGTTGTTGGTGGAAGCATCATGCTTCAGCCCTGCATCATCCGGGGCCTCAATCTCGGCAATGATGTGCTGGGCCAGCACCTTGCCCAACTCGACGCCCCATTGATCGAAGGAGTCGATTTGCCAGATGGTGCCCTGGGTAAATACCGAGTGCTCATAGAGCGCGACCAGCTTGCCCAGCGTTTCTGGTGTGAGCTTATCCGCCAGGATGACGTTCGACGGGCGGTTGCCCTCAAAGACGCGATGCGGAACCAGCCAATCCGGTGTCCCTTCGGCCTTTACCTGCTCCGGTGTCTTTCCGAAAGCCAAAGCCTCGGCTTGGGCAAAGACGTTGGCCAGCAGCATGTCATGGTGCCGCCCAAGCGGATTGAGGGTCTTCTCAAAACCGATGAAGTCACAGGGAATCAGCCTGGTGCCCTGGTGGATCAATTGGTAGAACGAGTGCTGCCCGTTGGTTCCCGGCTCGCCCCAGTAAATCGGGCCGGTGTCGTAGTCGACCCGCTCGCCTTCGAGGGTGACGTGTTTCCCGTTGCTTTCCATGGTGAGCTGCTGCAGGTAGGCGGGAAAGCGCTTTAGATATTGCTCATACGGCAATACTGCCACGGTCTGCGCGCCAAAGAAGTCGTTGTACCAGACGCTAAGCAGCCCCAGGATGACGGGCAGATTGCTCTCGAAGGGAGCGGTCCGGAAATGCTCGTCCATCTGGTGGAAGCCGTCGAGCATGGCGCGAAAATTTGCCGGGCCGATGGCCAGCATGGTGGAGAGGCCGATGGCGGAGTCCATGGAGTAGCGGCCACCGACCCAATCCCAGAAGCCGAACATATTGGCGGTGTCGATGCCGAATTTCTTGACCTCAGCGCCATTGGTCGAAACGGCGACAAAATGCTTGGCGACCGCAGCCTCGTCCTTCAGACCCGCCAGCGCCCAATCGCGCGCCGAGTGCGCATTGGTCATGGTCTCCAGCGTGGTGAAGGTCTTGGAGGAGATGATGAACAGGGTCTCCGCGGGATCCAGATCGACCACCGCCTCGGCGAAGTCGGTGCCGTCGACGTTGGAGACAAAGCGAAAGACCATGCGATGCGGTCGCTGTAGTACTTGAGCGCCTCATAGGCCATCACCGGGCCAAGATCTGAGCCTCCGATGCCGATGTTGATCACGTTGCGAATGCGCTTGCCGGTGTGGCCTTTCCAGTCGCCACTGCGCACGCGGTCGGAGAAGGCGGCCATCTTATCGAGCACCGCATGGACTTCCGGGACTACATCCTGGCCATCGACAAAGATGGCTTCCCCTTTGGGCGCGCGCAAGGCGACGTGCAGCACCGCCCGCTTCTCGGTGATGTTGATCTTGTCCCCGCGAAACATGGCGTCGATGCGCTCCCGCAGGCCGGATTCCTGGGCCAGCTGGAGGAGGAGCTTGCGCGTCTCGTCGGTGATGCGGTTCTTCGAGTAATCGAGAAAAAGACCGGCCGCCTCGATGGAAAAGCGGGCGGCACGTCCTGGATCGTCGGAAAACAGCGAGCGCAAAGGAACATTGCGAACTTGTTCGTAATGGGTCTCGAGCGCCTTCCAGGCTGCTCGTTGCGTGAGAGATTGCACTTTCACCGCGGTTGCCATTGCTTTGCTCCGTTTCTCTGATGTGACTCAGCAGGTTTGATGCCCCACCAGCACTTTGGATCTTCTCATCCAGAGATTCTCTCAGACTTGGGCTGGCCCTGGAGGATGCATCGAGGTTGGGCCGGGCGATTAAAATCGGGAGAATTTTGGGGTCGGAGAGGCGTTCGACCGGAAGGAACTGCAGGTCCCTCGGCTGCGCTACGGGATGACAAAATTGAGGATGGCTGCTTCCGACGATTCGTTATCGGGACAGACGGAGCCGCAGGTTAGCCGCAGTGAATCCAGCTCGGAATACGAGCGAGATGTGGCACAAGCTTCTGGGCAGCTTCGCCAGGTGCTTTGGCCTAGATTGCTGGTCAGCGCAAACTGTCGTGGGCTCCCGTCCTACGGATTCCCTGAGAGACAGAGATCTAGGGCTAGCCATCAGGGCCGCCAAGGAGTCCTTGATCGTGGGGGTTTCCCCGGCCGCAATGGCGTGACGGCGGAGGCTGTGGAATTTTGAAAGGACACCATTTGCTTTGGCCAGGGCCTCGATCCGCCGCGTGTAGGCCTCGAGTTTGTCTCCGGGAATCGCAAAAACGGCCACGTCGTCGGTGAGCACGTCCAGATAGGCCCGCGCCCCACAGCATCCCAAACTTAACGCCGCCCGGCCGGTGTTCATGACCTGGGGAACGATCGCGCAGGCCGGCCGGCCCATGGCGGGAGCGTTCTGGTTTTCCACCTGCTGCGTTGCTTCGGAAAGGATGAGGGTTTGATTCGCGTTTACGAACAGGAGCACTACGTCCGGTGGCAGCGGAGAATCCGCCAAAGGCGCATACACGACGTATCCGGGCTGCGATCCCAGAACCGGAATTAACGCCAGGTCTTCCGGCCTCACATAGTCGAGGTCGCCGAACACCTTGAGAGCATCCATCAAGTCAGTCTGCTGAGCCGGAGAGGTTTGAAGATTGTGAGTATAAACACCAATGGCACAGAGGCTGTGGTCGGAGGCGGAAGTCGCAAATGCGGTGGCCGCGCCGTCTTCCCAGAACCTGCATCCTGCGGGAGCACGGCCGGCGTGGCTTTTCACGCCGGCAGGCAAAGAGTCGGCGAAGGAAATCGCTACCGGTGGCTGCTGAAGATCCAGCGATGCGGCAAGAGTGGCGGCCAATTGCGAGTAATTTCTTTCCTGGGACATGTCGTCAGCCTTTCGGTTCAGGTTGCACGGTGAAGCCGAGATCGGTGATGAATGCGACGATGGCCTGCTCGGTTATCTGGTGGGGATCGAAGCCGACCGTCACTTTGCCTTCCGGGTAGGTCGATTTGCTCGAAGTAATGCCCTTTTGTTGGCCAAGCATGGTATCGAGACCGGTGGCGCAGGTGATGCAACTGAATCCCTTGACGAAATAGATCACGGTCTTGCTCGCTCCGGCCGACATGCCTTCGAGGGGAGCCAGAGTGCCGACACTCGCCATGGTCACTAATTGAAGAAACCGTCTGCGAAACATTTTCGTTATCTCCTTACCGGGCAGTTGCAGTGCCGGGTTCATATCTCCAGGGTGTCTGGATACTGGCTTGGTCAGAGAAGCGGGTGTCGGTGTAGTCGCTGAACTCGATCTTCTTATTCAAGACACCGGTTTCGATCATCAAATCGCGCACCATATCGAAGTCCGCTTTGCGCGGGGCAAGGGGGCTATAGGTGACCCGGTCCATCGGCTTGGTGAGGGCCCATCGCAGCAATGCAGGTTTCTGGTTGTAGTAGAAACGGCCCACGAAATCGGCGGCGTCCTCACGGTGGGGCTTGCTGGTATCCAGCCAGAGGCCCGAACGGGCAATGCCGTCCACCAGGGTCTGGACGACCTCTGGACGCTTATCGATCAGGTCCTGGCGCACGACCAGAATGCACGACATGTAGTCCGGCCAATATTCGCGGGCCTGAAAGAGGACTCGTCCAAAGCCGCCGATTTCCGCTTGCGAGGGAAAGGGCTCGCCCATCACAAAGGCGTCGATGGCATGCGCCGCCAGGGCGCCGGAAACATCCGGGGGCGCCATCTCGACCATCTTGATCTCGCCGGGCTTGATGCCCCAAACCTTCATGGCGCGAAACAGCAGCAGGCGCTCGTCGGAAAAGCGGCTGGGAATGGCGATGGTGCGGCCGCGCATATCGGCAAAGGTCTTGATGGGGCCGTCCTTGCGGACGACGACCGCGCTGCCGTAACGGTGCCCCAGGTACACGACCTTGATGGGAACTCCCTGGGACACGAGAGCAATCGCCAAAGGCGCAACGATGAAGGCGGCCTGCACCCGGTTCGAGATCAGCGCTTCCTTCATCTCCGGAAAGCCCTGAAACATCTTGGGCAGAAACATCTCACCCGACAAAGAGTACTTGGAGATGTAGTCCGTTACCGGGCAAGTGAGCTGGCAGGTGACGGGGAGGTAGGCAACCGTGATTTTTCGTTTGCTCGAGCGGTCGATAGTCATTCAGAACAGCGGCCCAATTCACGTTCAGCCAGGCATGCAGGCCGGTGATCAGCACCAGCCATCCGACAACACACAGCGCGATCTTGCTTTTAAGACTCATCGCGAAATCCCCAGCGAACGGATTTGATTTTTTCCAGCCGGCGGAAGCAGGTATCGAGGATCAAGCCGATCAGGCCAATCAGCAACATGGCCGCCACCACCAGGTCGTAACGCTTGCCTGAATTGCGCGAATCGATGACCAGATAGCCAAGACCGGAATCAACCGCGATCATCTCCGCTGCCACCACCACCAGCCAGGCGATGCCGAGGGCGATGCGCAAACCGACAATGATTTTGGGCAGCGCGGCCGGAAAGACGACCTGCGTAAGCAGCCGGGCAGGACTGAGGCCGAAGTTGCGCCCAGCGAGGCGGAAGACCGAGGGCACATTCGATACGCCGTCGACGCAGGCAACGATGATGGGGAAAAGCGCTCCCAGGAAGATCAGCGAGGTGGCGGCGTGGTCGCCCACGCCGAGCAGGATGATCGCGACCGGAATCCAGGCGATGGGACTGATGGGGCGAAGAATCTGCAGCACCGGGTTCACCACCTGGTTGGCCGCCGGATACCAGCCGAGCGTCAATCCCAGCGGAATACCGAGGACGGCAGCGGCGCCGAAGCCGATGGCTACGCGGCGCAGCGAATCGACGATGTCGCGCCACAACACCTCTTCCGAATCAGCTCAGCGATTCCCTTCTTCACATCGAGCGGCGAGGGAAAGACCTTGGTCGCCGTCCAGACGACGGAGTAGTGCCACAGCGCGAGAAGCGAGCGCGCAGGCCAGCACGCGGCCAGAAGAATTTTTCCCATTTCCGCGGTTCTGCGCAGCGAATTCATATTCTGTGCGCCAAACCGATCTGTTGGAAGATGCCGTCGCGCAGTTCCAGGTAGCGCGCCGAGCTGATGTCGCGCGGGATGCGGTATATCGATGTTCTACGATCTGCTGGATGTTGGCCGGGCGGGCGCTCATCACCACCACCCGGTCGGCAAGCTGGACCGCCTCATCGATATCGTGAGTCACGAAGATGATCGTCTTGCGTTCCGCCTCCCAGATGCGCAGCAGCTCGCCGCGCATGATGAGCCGGGTGATGGAGTCGAGCGCGCCAAAGGGTTCATCGAGAAAGAGCATGTCCGGATTGACGGCCAAGGCGCGCGCCACCTCGAGCCTCTGCTTCATGCCCCCGGAGAGCTCGGCCGGATAGGCTTTCTCGAAGCCCTCCAGCCCGACCATCTTGATGTAGTGGGCGACGCGCTGCTGCCGCTCTGCGCGGCCCAGCTTGAAGAGGCCGAAGGCGATGTTTCCCTCGACGGTGAGCCAGGGAAAGACGCCGCGTTCCTGGAAGACGAAGATGCGGCGAGGATCGGGCCCCTGCACCACTTGCCCATCGATCTTGATCGCGCCGCTGGTGGGAGAAAGAAAGCCGGCCATGGTGCTTAGCAGCGTCGACTTGCCGCAGCCGGAAGGTCCGAGCAGGCAGACAAATTCGCCCTTGATGACGTCAAGATTGATGTCATTCGAGCACAGGCGTAGTTTCGCCGTCGCGCGTGAACACCATATGGATATGGTCCGGCCTGTCAACTTCAACTTTCCCAACTAATCCTCCGAGTAACTCCAGCGGAGCGACTTCACTTTTTCCAGAGATCGCATCCCCATATCCAACAGCAAGCCGATCAGGCCGATGATGACCATGCCGGCGACCACGAGGTCATAGCGGTTGCCGGCGTTCCGAGCATCGACAATCAGAAAGCCCAGCCCGGAGTTCACCGCGATCATCTCCGCCGCGACCACCACCAGCCACGCAACGCCCAAGAGTGATGCGCATGCCGACGATCAATTGCGGCATCACCGCCGGAAAAAGGACGCGAGAGACCAAGGCAGCCTGGCTCAGACCGAAATTGCGCCCGGCATTGACATACACCGCCGGGAATACCGCGCACCGCGTTGATGGCGGTCAGGAGCAGGGGAAAGAAGCAACCCAGGAAGATGAGGAAGATCGCCGCGAGGTCGCCCACACCGAACCAGAGAATCGCGATGGGAATCCAGGCCAGCGGGGAGATGGGGCGAAGGATCTGAATCAGCGGATTGAACGCCATCTCCAGCCTGCGGTACCAGCCGATGACGAGCCCCAGGGGGATGGCCAGCACGACGCCCAGCACGAATCCCCAGGTGACGCGGAAGAGCGAGGCCACCACATATTTCAACAACAGCCCGTGCTGCAAGAGATCGCCGATTCCTTCGACGACTCCCCAAGGCGTTGGCAGAAATGTGAATGGGGCTCCGGGTAACGGCGACTTGCCAGAGAAGCAGCAGGACTGCGATGAGCGCGATCGGGCGAAGACGAACGATCAAGCCTTTCGACCTCTTTCTTTCCTGTCTTGCATGCAGTCCGATATTCGCAATCGGATTTTAGCGCCATAACACCGGAGCTACCTCAATCGAAAGGTTGAGATAGACGCCCACCTTTATCCTGACGAACCGCCTGACACACAGGCAGTATGCTGGCACGCGTACAGTTCCGCGAAAGGATCGAGGTCATTCAGCAGACAGGCACGCTCGATCAGCAGATCCTTGTGGCCGGGAGTGACGTCACCGTCATCGGCGGCGGCTTGGCAGGGATGGCTGCCTAGCCGCTCGGTCATCAGCGTCATGCATTCGTCCACCGTGTGCTCAGGGCTCACGAAACTCACCGGGCTGGTCATGATCTGCGCCACGCTGGTTTCTTTCGAGGGATGGCCCATCAGAACGCACTTCCGTGCGTAGTCGCGCTCTGAAAACATCCCCACCAGCCTCCCCTCGGAGCACACCATCAGCGCGCCCACGTCATACTCGGCCAGCATCTCAAGGCCCTCGTAAACGGTCTGTTCCGGGTCGAGGGAAAGTACCTTGTTGAACTTCTTGTGCTTCATCACCATTTCGACCGTATCGGTAATGCTCATGAGACCTCCTGGAGAGAAGAGGCTGCGGGGACATCACAGTACAGCGCGGCGAGTGCGGGCCGTCCCTCAGGCCCTGGCGGTTATGGAAATGAATACTAGCGTGCTTTTAACACGATTGTCGCTACCTGATAAGAAAATCTCCCTCCAAATCACGCACGAAAGTAGGCCTATCGGGCAAACCCCGCAAAGCCCCGGCAAAAACCGCCCCTCCCGCGAGCCGAAGAGGCCTCCTTCTTCGGCGAGTGTTTTCCCGATCGGACCCTTCACGGAGCGAAGGGTAGCGGAGGGAGCCGCGGTTGCTCTTGCTTTTGCTTTCCTCCGGTTCCGGCCCTAAGCCGGGTGTTCCAGGTCTCTGGCTTTGGGACCCCGGATAGCACTCCTCGCCCAACCCGATCTGTAAGTCCCGTTTTCACGCCCGATAGCGTCGCACCACGATCCAATCTCAATCCGCCGCCATATCGGGTTCCGTCCACAAAATCGACTGCGGCAGCAACAACAAGCAGGATCGCGCTCAGCGTCAGGCCATAGATCATCAGGTCACGCCGGCCACGGCATCCATGCCAGAGGCCGCGCCATCCGGATGTCCGTCAGCAGCCACAGGAGCAAGAACGCAACAGTCATCGTCTGGTACCAGAGTAGTGCGCCCGATCGCGCTGGTGCAGTTCGCGCTCATCGTTCCGAAATCGCCCGCGTCATGCTCCGGGCGGTACAGCCAATCGGAGCGCAGCGGAACGAAGGGGCACATCTCCGCGCTGCCGCGGGCCCCTCCGTTGAAAGCCTTCACCAGTCCGCCCCGATAGTATCCCCCCAGAAACAGGCATTGAACAGCAGACTTCCCAGAAACAGGTACAAGCCCGTCGACCGCAAGTGGTCGATGAAGCACAGCCCCATCACCGCCACCATGCCGCGTAAATCAGCACCACGAGCCCCGCCGCCGCGCCTGCCTCGCCATATCCACCCGCCTGCCCATCAACACCAGTTCCGCCCTCATCGCATCCCTCCCCTGCGCCCCTGCGCCCCTGCACTTCCGCATCTGGTTCATTCCACAGCACCAGCGTCTGCGGCAGCCCCGCCATCACCGCGATCAGCAGGCACAGAAACACCGGCCCCAGCCACCTGGACCACTCCGGCCACAGCAACTCGCAGACAGTCAGCACCGCAAACCAGCCAAATGAAAACCAAAGCGCCGTCCGGTACGACCGGGTATGCACGCGATCCCGCTCCCGTGCCTCGCGCTCATCAAACGCAAAATCCGCCTGAATCGCCTTGACGTCCGCCGGCCCTCGCCAGAAATTCAGCATATTCAGGTCCGGCCGCCGCGGCATCGGAAACTCCGGCTTCAGACCCCAGCGGCTGAAGATATACAGGTTCGCCACCATCAGCACCACCATGGGGTATAAAAACCAGTCCGTCTGCGGCCTCCCAAATGCCCGCCCCACCACATACGCTGTCAACGGCACCATCAGGCCCCAGTAGAGTGCCACAATACCCCGCCGATTCCGTCGTTTCGCCAGAAACGGTCCGCCCAGGTATTTGCTCGTCGGAATCATCGAATCTTCTCCTGCGCCCACTTCGGCATCTGCTTCCCTATTCCCTATTCCCTGTACTTCCATACACTTGCTCGCTCAGCGGCCGGAACGGCTGCATCGAGAAAATCGCCTCGATCGGCAGCTTGAAAAACTCGCTGATCGAGAAGGCAAGCTTCAAACTGGGCCCGTAGTCTCCCCGCTCCAGGAACCCGATGGTCTGATAGTTCACTCCCACCGCGTCTGCCAGATCCTGTCGGCTCACCCCGCGCTCGGCCCGCAGTACCGCGATGCGGTTATAAATCCCGCTCTCGCCAGGACCCGGCTTGCTATTACCCGTCACAACCATAATATTGCTTAAACACAACAATCTTGTCAATACATAAACACAGATCGCAAGCGGCGAGCCGCGGCTTCCCTGCGCCCTCCTGTTTCAAGTCCTTGCAGCAGGTGTTTCCCCGACCGAAGCGGAGGGGCCTGCGGTTGTCGTTGCTTGTGCTTTCTCCTTTCACCCACAAAAACAGGGTGCCCAGAGGCCGCCCCAAACGAAGCCGAAGGGTCCCTCGCGTCTGGGACCTGGGATGCACTCCCCTGGCCCGAAACCCCGTCCTGGAATCAGGTTGAATCCAGCGCCAATTTCGGGGTCGCCAAAAAGTTGTCAAGAGGGGGTCCTGTGGAAAACGTTCGCAAATACTTGAATTTAAAGCGAAAATAAATTTCCCAAAATTGAGTATTAATTATTCGAACCTGCCATACTAAAAACAGTCGAACAAAAGCCCGCCAACCGGCGGGCTTTTTCATTTCAGCAGCACGTCAGGAGCAGGGTGATGGAAGCACCGCGCAAACTCGATTGGGCAGGGTCTTTCTATCCCTATCACTATTCCCTATTCCCTGTCTCTTTTACTTCTTCACTCATGCACTTCTTCACTCGTTCACTTCTTCACTCATTCACTTGGCTTTTCACCGTCCACTGTCCACTGTTCACTGTCCACTGTCCACTGTTCACTGTCCACTGTCCACTGTCCACTGTCTTGTGATCCAAATCACGGTCAGCACAAATTCCCCCCTTTTTGGGGTCTAATCGAATGAATTGAAACTAGTTGACCGTTTTTTTTTGCGCGTGTGAGCGCCGTTACAGGGATTTCTAAGCTTCGAAATCCAGCTCCACGGGGTCGATCAGCGGTTTCAACCAGGAAAGGAGAGCGAGATGGGCCGGATGGTGGGTATACGCATCGGCGGCGGCCTTGTCGGTAAATGTCATCAGCCCGGCAAAGGTGTAACCCTGCCCGCGCGGAGAAAGGTTCGGCCCCACGTGCACGTCGATCAGCCCGAGAATGTGGTCGCGGAAGGCGGCAATATCGTGCGCGGCGCGGGCCTTGTCGGCCTCGGTGGCCTCGGGCTTCCATTTGAATCCGAAGATGTGAATGAACATGACTAGCTCCCCAGGGCGAACGCGCGGCCCGAATCGAGCAGGCGGTTCACCGCTTCCTTCGAGGTGGACTCAGTGTAAATCCGCATCAGCGGCTCGGTTCCGCTGGCGCGCAGGAGGATCCAGGTGTCGGCGGCGTTTTGCTTCTCCCTGGCCTCGGGATTGTCGAGGTAGAACTTGATGCCGTCCAGCGTCTCCTGGCGGATGATCGTCATGCCGTCGAACCCGATGTCGCCGGCCTTGAGCGCCCGGGCGCGGGCAATGGCCTTGTTCTTGACCTCGTCCGGGATATGCAGGTCGATGCGGCCGTACTGGTGCTCGCCGTATTCCGCCTGCAGATCGGCGACCAGCTGGCCCAGGGTCTTGCCTTCCTCGGCCATGACGTTGGCTATGAGAAGGGCATTAAGCAGCCCGTCGCGTTCGGGAAGATGGCGCTGGAAGCCGATGCCGCCCGACTCCTCGCCGCCCATCAGGATCTCGCGCTCCAGCATGTAGTCGCAGACGAACTTGAAGCCGATGCCGTGCTCCAGCAACTCGCGGCCGTGCTGGTGGCAGATGCGGTCGAGCATCCGGGTGGTGTTGAAGGCGCGGGTGACGGCGCCGGGCCAGCCCTTGCGGCGCAGGACCCAGCTGAGAAGAACGGAGAAGATCTTGTGGGGATCGACGAAGTTGCCGTGCTCGTCGGTGGCGCCGATGCGGTCGGCGTCGCCATCGGTGCAGAGTCCGGCGTGACAGTGGCTGGCTACCACCGCCTCGCCCAGGGCGCGGATGTGGGGTTCGATGGGCTCCGGGTTGATGCCGGGGAAGAGCGGATCAATGTTGCCGCGGATCTGGACGTGGTCGACGCCGAGGCGGGTGAAGATGCTGGACAGGATGGTGCGGCCGGCGCCGTACATGGAGTCGATGGCGAACTTGAGGCCTGATCTGGCGATCAGGTCGAGGTCGGCGAAGCTCTCGATGGCGGCGAGGTAGTCGGGGAGGAAGTCGAACTCGCGGATCGCGGCCGGCTGGGAGGAGCGCGGGACGGCTTGACCGAGAAAGCCCTCGATTGCGGCGATGATGGAAGGCTTGCCGGAGCCGCCGTACCAGGCCTTGTACTTCACGCCGTTCCACTGTGCGGGATTGTGCGAGGACGTGATCATGATGCCTCCGGCGGCGCCCTGCTGGCGGACGCCGTAGCTCAGGGCGGGGGTGGGGGTGATGTCGTTGGCGAGCAGGACGGGGATGCCGGTGACGGCGACCACTTCGGCGCACGCGGAGGCGAAGGCCTTGGAGCCGAAGCGGCTGTCGTACCCGATGCAGATGCCCTTGGTTGGATCCTCTTTGGCGTGAATATAGGCGGCAATGGCTTCAGCAGCGGTACGGACGTTGGCGAAGGTGAAGTCGTCGGCGATGATGCCGCGCCAGCCGTCGGTACCAAACTTGATTTGCGGGTGGTGCACCTGCGGGTGAGACATGAATGGGCTTCCTGTTTTCCTGAACAGTCAGGATATAGGATGCAAACGCCGGGGGTTTCGCGCGGCATCCGGCGGAGTGCAGAGAGCACGGGTGGGAAGAACGATGCAACACAGATGAGTTTATAATTGGCTAACTTTCATTTGTTATCAGCAGGTGCCTGTTTCACACGGCTATTCAGGACTTCTGTGGCGTACAGCCATGGATGATCGTGGGTGGACGCGCGCAACCTGATCAATGCACGACATGCTTGACTGTTTGATTTCTGCCTTGAAAAGTACGATATACAGAACGTTCCTGCTCTCTTCGTTCCTGGTGGTGCTTCTGCTGGCCGCGGCCGGATGTCTCTCGCCCTCGTGCTGCCTGGGCCAGAGTTTGTCTTCAACCCTCCAGGTGAGGGCTGATGCACAGACGAAGATGTACGGGACCGAAGACCCGGTCTTCACTTTCCAATATGCCGGGTTCACCGGCGGCGATACCGCAGCGGTTCTCTCCGGTCAACCAGTCCTGACCGCCCCTCAACGGGTCGAGAATTTGTGGCAATACACCGAAAACCTTTCTTCCCCTTCCTACAGTTCTTACCAATTCCAAGGCGACGGAACGTCCAGGCAATGGAATGGGATTCAGTTGTCCCATGTAGTCTCCGGGGGCAGCTTCTACAGCACTCTTTATTCCTCCATCAGCGCCCTTCCGTCGCCGATTGTGGTTCCGGGCATGCAGTATCTTTTCAGCTTTTATGCCTCCTCGAACACTGCCGGCGAGCAGCTCTTCTGGCACCGGTACCTGCTGAATCCATCGGCCCAGGGCTGGGGGCCGACCGCCATCGGCGCGAATGCGCGCCGGGTGGTCTTCAGCTGTTCGGGAACCGCGGCCCAAACCCTCGACTGCGGCGACGACCCAACGGTGCCGCTGGGAAACGGCGCCGGAGGAGACGACATCTTCTGGCTCTACGCGGGCGCGAATAACGCGCTCAACGTCACGCCCACGAATCCGCAGGAAAGCGTTCCCGGGGATCTTTATGTCGGTGGCTTTCAAGTGGAGCCGGCATTGACGGAGAAGCGCGGCATCGTCGCGATGGGCGACAGCCTGACCGAGTACGACTGCTCCTGGACGGACGGCGCCGGATGCACAAGCTGGACAGTGGTCGCCTCGTCCCTGCTGAATGTGCCGGTCTACAATCGCGGCATCTACGGCCAGCGGTGCGACCAGATTCTGGCGCGATGGGGGACCGACGCTCACCCGATCCTGGTGGCAAATGCGGCATACGCTATCATTTTTTGCGGAACGAACGATATTGGTCAGGGCCTGAGCGATGTCCAGATCAAGCAATCCATCTCTGCGATGGCGAGCCTGACAGAAGCCGACGGAGCGACCCCGGTGGTGGTAACGATTGGCCCGTTTGCGGCAGCCGGCACGAATGACGTTGCAGAGGCTACCCGCCAGTCGGTCAACGCGTGGATACGAGCGACTTATCCGGACGTGCTCGATTTCGACGCCGTCAACGCAGACCCCAATAACCCCCGCCAGCAGAAGCCGGCTTACGTGGACGACGGCACGCACCTGAATCTGGCCGGCAGAATTGCGGAAGGCAACTATGTGGCCCAGTCGGTAACGGGAAATGCCCGGGGATTCCCGAGCCTCTGGAGTTTTCACGCGCCAATCGCCTATCAACCGGTCTTGTCGGCCAACCCGTCCAACGGCATGGATTTCAGCGCGGACACCCGGCGGGAGGCCGGAACCTACATCATTCTTCCTGCGGTTGGAACGCTTTCGTCAGCGAAGTATCAATTCTCGTTCAGCAGCGCATTGCTCACGGTGACGCCCGCGCCGCTCGTGGTGACCGCCAACGACAAGATGATCAATTACGGAGACACGCTGCCCACGCTGGATGGGACGCTCTCCGGCGCGCTGGCAGCGGACGGCATCACGGCCCAGTTCTCAACGACGGCCACTTCATCCAGCGGTCCGGGCCAATACGCCATTACTCCCGCGCTCGCAGACCCACAAGGCCGGCTTTCGAACTATAGCGTGACCCAGACGCCGGGGACTCTGACCATCCTCGCGCCGGCCGCCATCAAGACTCTGACCCCTGGCTTTACAAGCGCGGGAGGAACGGGCTTCACCCTGACTGTGAATGGTTCCGGGTTCGATGCGACGACGGCTGTTTCGTGGCAAGGGAACTCAGTAGCAACGCAATACGTCAGTCCGACGAGCGTGTCTGCCCAGATCCCCGCCTCTGCAGTCGCCAGCGCCGGAATCGCGACGGTGACCGTGCAATCGACTGCGTCGGGGGCTCCACGATCCAATACATTTCAGTTCGAGATCGATTCGAGTGACGGGCCTTCCTTCGCGCCGGTCTTCAAGAACGTGGCGGCGGCGGTGGGCGCCGGCACGCCGGCCACCTACGCCGTGACGTTGCCCTCTGTGGCGGCTAACGTGAGTGTGTCGTGCTTGAACTTACCCGGAGGGGCCAGTTGTTCTTACTCGGCAAGCGCGGGGGCGGTCACCATCGCGACATCTTCCGGTACTCCGAGCGGGATATATCAAGTCGTAGTGGTGTTCGCAGAGACGGTTCCGGGGGCGGCCTCTGCGTGGCTCTTTTGCCCGATCTCCCTGATCCTCCTGGCCGGATCCAGGAACAGGCGGGGCGCGCGATGGTTTGCGCTGTTCATTTTCGTGAGTCTGGGCGCAGTCGCGACCGCTGCGTTGAGCGGGTGCGGGGGCGGAAGTTCGTTTGGAACATCGATTCCGGCGTCCCACCAGGTGACGAGTTCCGGAACGGTGACGCTTACTGTTGAGTGAATTCAAAGGAAGCTGGATGGAATGCGTGAGCTGTTGACTAAGTGGTAATTTCCGAGTACGCGGTGACTCGACCGCGATTCATGTCGGAAGGGGTACACTCGATTCGTTATGCCAAATCTAGGCAGATTGATTGGGAAATGTAGGCTGGTATTCCTTGCAGTGTTGATCCCTGTACCGCCGCTCGCTCAACAGCCCTCCTCGCCGCCAGAAAAGAGCGCGGTTGTTTGGACATGGTCGAAAGGGTGCAAGGGCGATCACAAACTCGGCGTGACAGTCCGCCTCGATGGTAAGGCGCTGTACCGTGGCGTTCTTCCTATCTGTCGTGGCAGTCGCGATGCAGAGGAGGGACGAGTGAAGTTTCACTTCGCTGGCGGCCATTCTTTCCAAGGTGAACACCACACGCGCTCAACGGACTCTATTGAAGGAGACATCTGGCAGGCGGGCGGAGAGCCGGACGCCTTGATTCTCGGTATTTCATTCGATACTGGCAAACAGATTCTGCTGAATACTGTTCACATCGCCAAACCGAAGAAGCAAGCGTCATCGACACTCGACAGGGGCCTTGTCATCACCACTTATCCTGTCGTTGGTCGATAGGTCCCGAGTGGTGGCCAATCCGGAAGTAACTCCAAGTTTGGACTTCTAAAAGCAACTGCAGATCCCTCCGCTGCGCTACGGGATGACACCGCATTGGAGCGGGTGATTGGGCGCCAGACTCGACGTTGTTGTTGGATGGCGGACAATCCGGAAGTCAGGAAATATAGGGGGGTGGGTTCGCGGTGCCCCAGGTCTGAGAATCCAGACCTGGGGCACCCGTTGTTCGTGACTGGAAAGAAAGAGCAACGGCAAGAACAACCGCAGATCCTTCGCTCCGCTCAGGATGACACCGCTTTGGGGGAGAGGATGTGTGCTGGATTCGGAATCGAGGGTGGTTCGTGGCCAATCCGGAAGTAACTCCAAGTTTGGACTTCTAAAAGCAACCGCAGATCCTTCACTCCGCTCAGGAAGACACTGCCATGGGATGAAGAGATGGGTGCCGGATACGACCTTGAGGGCAGATGGTGGCCAATCCGGAAGTTCGAAAGAACGGATTGGGTTCGGGGTATCCCAGGTGTGAGAACCCAGACCTGGGGCAACCCCTATTGGTGGCCGGGTGAGGAAAGGCAACGGCAAGAACAACCGCAGGTCCTTCGACTCCGCTGCGCCCCTCTCAGGAAAACAGGCTTTGAGGCAGGATAGAAAACGAGCGCGGTCGGATCGTGGGCAATTCGGAAGTCAGGATATATGGGGGGGGTGGGTTCGTGGTATCCCAGGTCTGAGAATCCAGACCTGGGGCACCCGTTGTTCGTGACTGGGAAAGAAAGAGCAACGGCAAGAATAACCGCAGATCCTTCACTCCGCTCAGGAAAACAGGAATTAAGGGTGGAGGCGAGAGGAAGGGAACAGGCCCCAGCCGTGGTTGATGCCAGAAGAGCGAGTCAATCTGAGGTTGTGAGCGAGAGACAGGCGGAAGGTCTATCCGTTTTGATGTTGCGAGGCGCCGTCGCAAGGGCAATGCCTGGACCACGCGGCGCCAAGGGAATGAAGTATGAGGGCATCTCCGAGGGTCAACGCGGAGGAATCGATGACGATTTTGTAGGCATAAACGACCTCGGTATTGAGGGTGATGCACCACGGCTCGTGGCGCACGACACCGTCGCAATGCTCACAGGCGGCCTGCGCACAGTAGCGGTTGCTGTGGAACCACGTTTTGGGAGCTTCGTCCGACATTCAGTAATCCTCGAAACGGCTGCGGGAAAGGACGCGAGTCCATGATTTCCCTTACCCGTCTTAGAGCGGTCGACGGGGCGGGCGAAACAGGTTGACTCGTATGCAAAATATTCCCATTGATTGGATCGCTGGTAAGTGATGTCGATCACGCCGAGCGCGGGCGAAGGTCGCAACGATCGGGCAATTTCAGCTTGAGGAAGGGTAGAGTGTTGCTGGGCCGACGGCACGTGTCGCTTCGTCCGTGGCTGCGCGCGTTTCGTCCGTCGTTTCGCGGTGCGCGGTCAGGGGCGATTGGCAGCGGCCCCGCCGGCGGCCGTCATTACCTGGCGAAGTTGATGCTCGATGGGTACGCGCTCGTGCGGAGCGAGATTCCCGGCGATGCGCAGCGCATCGTGGAACAGATCTTCGGCCACGCGATGCGATTGACGGCCGGCGGCGAACTGGGCTGCGGATTGAAGGGATAGAACGGCGGCGTGCCAGTTGCCGGCAGCCTCGTAGTGCGCAGCCATTTCGCGCGCCACATGGGCTTCGCGCCCGGCAAACAAGGCGGCAAGGCGCTGGGCGACGTGGTTGTGGCGCTCGGCGCGACGGGCCGGGGCCTGGCGCCGATACAGCACTTCGCGATACAGGCCATGCGCGAAGACGTAAAAGGCCGACGGGGAGCCACCGGGAAGCTCGTCATATCCCGCGCGGCGCACGAAGGAGAGACGGCGCGCCAGGATGTCACATGACTCCTCGATGGCGTTTGGGTCTTCGCCGAGCGCCGCGGCCACGCCCCAGGCCGGGAAGGCCACGGTGAAGAGACTGGCGGCTTCGAGAAGGCGCTGGTCCTCGGCGGCGAGGGCCTGCACCTCGAGCTCGATCATCTGGGCAAGTTCGTCGGGGACGGCGGGCTCCAGGCTATCGACGGGCGCGCCGAGTTCCCAAGTTGGCCCGCTGCCTGACTCTTTGCGGACCAGCAGGCGCTGGGCAATGAGATGTTTCACCAGAGCGAGCATGAACAGGGGATTGCCTTCGGAGTGCCGATGCACAAAATCTCCGAGGCCGGCGGGGATGGTGGCCTGCCCAAGGGCGTCGGCGACCAACTCGCTTGCCGCCGCCTTAGCGAGGGGCTCGAGAACAATCTCCGCGCACTGCCGGCGCATGGCCAGGTCCTGTTTGAGGATGCGCAGGGGATGGGTGGCGCCGGGGTGCTGGAGATTGACCACGGCGAGGAGGAGGATGCGCGCAACGGCGCGACGGCGTGCGAGCGCGGAGACGAGGGCAAGGGTCGACTCGTCGGCCCAGTGCAGATCGTCGAAGATGAGAATGAGCGGTCGCTGGGCGGCCATCTCCTCGAGGGCAGCGCACAGTTCGCCGGGACCGCGCAGGGTTGGGGTCGGCGCCACTTGCCGGCCCAGCGACGAAAGCCAGGCGGGCGCGAGCCGGGCAAGGATTGCGCACGCCTGTTCTCCCTGCGGAGAGGCGCAAAGGTCGGCAAGGGCTTCCATGACGGGGTAGTACTCCTCGCGGTGCGCGACTCCCTGCACGCACTGGCCGCGCACGACGACCGCCGGATTGGACGGATCGAAGCCGCGGCAGAACGCGTCGACCAATGCAGTCTTGCCGATGCCGGAATCGCCGCTGAGGAAGACCACCTGGCGCCGCCCGTCTTTGGCGAGTTGGAACAGGGCCTGCAGCGCGGCAAGCTCCAGGGAGCGGCCCACAATCGTCGCCTGCGTTTGAGTCCCGTTGGCGCCGTGATCGGCGTGGTCGCCGTCGGTCACCGGGGCGACGAAGCAATAGCCGCGCTTGGGCAGGGACTGGATGAAGCGAGGCTGGCGGGCGTCGTCGCCGAGCAGCTTGCGCAGCTCAAGCATGTACGTGCGCAAAACCTGCGGTTGGACGTAGGTCTCGGGCCAGAGAGCATCGAGCAACTCGTCATGGGTAATCAGGCGCCCGGGATTGTCGATGAGATAGCGCAGTACGGCAAATGGCTTGGGCGGCAGCGAGATCTGGAGCCCGTTCTGCCACAGGCATTGATTCGATGTATCCAGAGCGAAGCCGGCGAACCGCTTCATGAAGGCGCACCCTTCCTCGACGAGCCATGATCAGGGGTTGGGAAGTTGGTGTACTCGATTCCGATCGGCTGGTTTTTACTTTGAACTGATCGATCTTTCGTTCGACCCGGGGAATCACGATCTTTGCTGCCGGGCGACCTGCGCACCAGCAGACAGCTTCATGGTAAATGTAGACCGGATGGCAACGGATTCTTTTCCGCTTCGTATTGGACTGATTGCGCGTCATTCCGGTGTGTGGTAGTTTCGATCCGTACCTCGCGAGTCCGCGCCTGGACTTCAACCAGCGGGCTCTACCTGCTCTCCCTCGCTTCTGAGGAGTGTGGATGGAGGCGTTCAGAAGCACGCCGGGAAGGTGTGCCTGCGCCCCAGAGGTTGCGCCCGCCTTCCATTGCTTTTCCGTTCAAACACAGAAATGGAGAGACGCCATGGGTGAACCTACGCAGCATCACGCCATCAATTACGTTGAATTCGCGACCAGCGACATCGAGAAGACGAAGCAGTTCTACTCGACCGTGTTTGGCTGGAGTTTTCAGGACTACGGTCCCGATTACATCAGCTTTGGCAAGTCCGCTGCCGGTGTCGACGGAGGATTTCGCAAGGGAGAGGCGGGCGCGGAGGCCGGAACGGGGGCGCCGCTGATCGTGCTGTACTCGAAGGACTTGAAGGCCACCGAAGACGCGGTGGCGGCGGCCGGTGGATCCATCGTGGTGCCGACCTTCGAGTTTCCGGGCGGACGCCGCTTCCATTTCTCTGACGGCGCAGGGAATGTGCTGGCAGTGTGGTCGGAGTGAAAAAGACAGTGAACAGTGAACAGTGAAGGTCAGTGATCAGAGGGAGCCCGGGCGAAGAAAATCCCTGGGCTCCGACACACTTTAATTTGCCGGAGGCGGGAGCAGCGGGCGGCGGTTGCTCAGCTCGTCGCGGACCAGGGTGAGGCCGAGGATGCAGCGCTCGAACCAGTCGGATAGGCGGCTGAACAAAGGCGCCTCCTGCTCATACTCGAACAGATTGAACTGACTGACGATGTAGTAGCTCTCCTTGCCGGTCTGGACGAGTTCGTTGAGCGAAGGGTGATGGCGGCGGCCGCGGCGCCAGCTGTCGACTGCCTCGGGATACATTCCGGCGACGAAGAGCGCGTAATCGCCGATATGCTTGCGGACCATGCGCTCGGCATCGAAGGACGGCGCAGAGCCGTGGACGGGATCGGCGGCGTCAATGAGCGACTGGAGCTCGGCAATGGGGCGGCCCATGGTGTCGCGAAACTTGTAGAGCTTGTCAGAATGAGAGAACTCGGTGAGCAGGTGGGCTACGTAGCCGGTCACATCGGGATCATTCAGACCCAGCTTGCCTTCATAACTATTACGCACGGCCTGATGAAAGAACTGTTCTAACGGATTATTCTGCGGCTGCATAGGGACCTCCCTGTGAACGGCCTCACGAGAAGCGCTCTAACGAGCAACGGTTGAATCACTGTGCTCCAGGCCCGGTGCGGAAATCTTGCTCCAGCGCAAGGCCCATTTACATTGTTTTGACAATGAGCGTAACCGAATTGTTGTTCGAGTCAAGAGGGGCGGGTGCAGTTAATTGGCAGTTTGGAACCTAGACTGCAAAGCGCGCGCCGGAGAACTCAGCGCGCGCCTTGAGAGAACCGGGAGAATGAATCAACCGAATTGCGGAGCCAGGGCGAGACGCTTGCCCAGCTCCTCGCGAACCAGCGCGAGGCCCAGGACGTAGCGCTCAAACTGTTCGGAGAGACGGGCGAACAGTGGTGCTTCCTTCTTGTATTCAAATACGTTGAACTGGCTCACCACGTAGTAGCTTTCCTTGCCGGCGTGAATGAGCTCGCCGAGCGAGGGATGACGCGAAGGACCGCGATGGGCGGAGTCCAGCGCTTCAGGAACCATGCCGGCGACAAAGAGCGCGTAATCTCCGATGTACTTGCGCATGGCGCGCTCGGCGTCGAACGAAGGGGCATTGCCGTAGACCGGATCAGAGGCGCGGATCATCGCCACCAGCTCCTCAATGGGGTGCCCCGCGGATGGCCGCGCCAGGAAAGGGCTGCCTTCCTCAGAAAAGCTGCACAGCACGCGCGCGATATACGCGATCAGTTCGGGATCGTTAAGGCCCAGCTTGCCTTCAAATATGGTGGTGACTTCGTGCTGGAAGAACGCTTCGAGCGGATGAGCCTGAATTTCCATAAATATAATCTCCGTCTACACACATAGAGGACCTTGCCTGATATCCCCGTTGCAACGTGCGCAGCGCGGGGCCCATGCCCGGCCATGCTGGAATCTCTTGCTGTTTGTATAGAGAGATTACAGCAATGATCGATATTTGCAAGTGATTTGGATCACCATGTTGCCAAAGAGCAAACATCCTCGCAGGAAACCCCAATGTATGGAAGTTTTTACCCGGCGGAGCCCGGTCGAGCCCTCTTGCTGAACTTTTTCTTCGGGCTCGCGTAACTCTCTGCATCCCGCCGTTCGATTCCCTGCGGATAAGAGAGTAGAAGCGAAGCCCATGGCCCACGACTGGCAACCGGACTTGGAACGCCTCCTGGACGAGCACCAGTCCATGGTCTTTTCGCTTGCTCTTCGCATGACGGGGGATCGGGGCCTGGCCGAAGAGATTGCGCAGGACGTTTTTCTGGAGCTGGATGCGCACCTGGGGCGGATCAAATCGACGGAACACGCGCGCTTCTGGCTGCGGCAGGTGGCGGTCAACCGCTCGACAGATGCGCTGCGGCGGCGCAGAGTACGAGGCATGGATCTTTGGGTGGAACTCGAAGACGGGCATGCGACAAATGGGGAAGATCGGGTTTCGCCGGTGGGAACGCGGCTGGAGCACCTGTTGACGACGCTGCCCGAGGCGCAACGCGCGGCGCTGATTCTCCGCTACCAGGAGGACATGCTGCCGGAAGAGATTGCGGTGGCATTGGACGCGCCGGTGGCCACGGTGAAGAGTCAGCTGCAGCGCGGTTTGAAATTGCTGCGGGCCAAGGCCGGCAATCATTTGAGGGAGTTTATCCGTGGAGCCTGAAGAGCTGGACCAGTTCGAAAGGGAATTGAAGCAGGCGCTGCAACGCCGTCCCGCGCCGCCGAGCCTGAAACGGCGGGTCATGGAGCGCCGGGCGCAACGGCGTCGTCCGCAACAGGTGGTCTGGATGCGGTTGGCGGCAACGCTGCTGATCGTGATGCTTGTGGGCGGTAGTTTGCGCTGGGGCTACGAGAAGCGTGAGGAGCGGCGCAGAGGCGAAGAGGCGCGGCGGCAGGTGATGACCGCGCTCCGTATTACAGGAAATGCGTTGAACCGGGTCAGTACGAAACTCGCGGCACACGACCGCGGAGGGGAATGAGGGGGTATGGCGATGCGAGGCAAGTCCCTGCAAATGGGTGGGCTGGTACTGGGAGCTCTGGTATGCGCGGCGGCAGTGGCCGCTGCGCAGGACTCGCCGCTGCCGCTTCCGCCGGCGGTCGAGAAGGAGCTGGCTGCGCGCGCCTCCGATGTGACCGAGGTGACGCTGGGCAAGAACATGCTGGGTTTCGCGGCCAAGTTCATGGACGGCAAGGATGAGGACGAAGCCGCGACCCGCAAGCTGATTGAGGGCCTGCAGGGCATTTATGTCCGCGAGTACGAGTTCGACAAGGAAGGCGAGTACTCGATGGAGCAGATTGAGCAACTGCGCAAACACTTTGAAACCAGCGAGTGGACGCCGATTGTGCGCGAGAGCGAACGCAAAGGTCACGAGACCACCGACGTGATGGTGAAGTTGGTGAATGGCGAAAGCCACGGCATGTTCGTGCTGGAGGTTGAGCCCAAGGAACTGACCATTGTTCTGATCCTGGGACCGGTTCGCATGGAAGATCTTGGGAAACTGAAGGGAATCGGCGGGCTTGGGTCACTGGGCACGGTGCAGAAGGACCTGAAATCGGGCAAGAAGGGAGGCGTGGAATGAGGCGATTCGTCTTTGTGCTGGTTTGTTTTGTGGCGTTGCTGATTCCCGTGGCCGTTCTGGCGAGCGGCGGCGAAGGCGGATTCGACGGCGTAGTGCGCAGCCTCGAGCTGAAATACCACGTGCGGGCCAACCGCATCCCCTTCATGGGCCTGATCAGCATGATTTCGCGGCGCGCCACGCAGGGCGGCGTAAGCAACATGCACGTGGCGGAGTTCGACGATTTCTCCGAGGCGATGGATGGCCAGGAGCTGAACCAGATGGTGGAGCAGAAGCTGGGGCCGGAGTGGGAGCGCATCGTGCGCGAAACCAGCCGGTCCGGCGAGTCGCAGACGCTCATCTTCATGCATCCCGAAGGAAATCGCATGGGGCTGTTTGTCCTGGATGCGAGCGGCCACGAGATGAACGTGGTGCAGGTTTCGGTGGATCCAGCCCACCTGAACGACAAGCTTAACGAGTATCAGCATCATTCGCATCGCGACGACGCCAACTGATACAAGTAACCGTTGAGGCAGTACGCGCGGGCGCTGCCGAGCGTACCAAACGCGTTATATACCGCGAGTTAGCTGCCTCCTACAATGAATGGCAGCATGGCGAGCACTACGTCAATCAAGGTGTCCGGCTACCGCGGAAGGCTTGCGCCATCGCCGACCGGATACCTGCACGTGGGGCACGCGCGGACCTTCTTTACCGCGTGGCAGCGAGCGCGCGATGCCGGCGGCACGCTCGTGATGCGCATGGAAGATCTTGATCCCGATCGCAGCCGGGCGCAGTACGCCGATGCTTCGTACGACGATCTGCGCTGGCTGGGAGTGCGCTGGCAGGAGGGCCCCGACAAGGGCGGCCCCTTCGGGCCTTACATCCAGAGCAAGCGGCGACACCATTATCTGGACGTGTGGCGCAAACTGCATCGCGGCGGATTCTTGTTTCCCTGCCGCTGCTCCCGCAAGGATCTGGAACTCGCGCTGGGAGCTCCGCACGAATCGGCTGCGTACACCGGGGGAAAGGCGGAACCGCTGGAGGATGAGCCAATCTATCCCGGCACCTGCCGCAGGGGCTCGAACTACGCGCCGCAGCTTCCCGGGCCAACGCGCCAGGAGCTGGAATCGCCGGAGGGCGCGAACTGGCGCTTCCGCGTGCCCGAAGGCGAAGTGATTGAATTCGACGATCGGAATATGGGGCGGCAGCGCTTTATTGCGGGTGTCGACTTTGGCGACTTCATCGTTTGGCGGCGTGATGGCACGCCCAGCTACCAGCTTGCGTGCGTGACCGACGACGCCATGATGGAAATTACCGAGGTGGTGCGCGGAGCCGACTTGCTGAAGTCGACGGCGCGGCAGATTCTGCTTTACCGCGCGCTCGGGGTCGAACCACCAGCGTGGTTTCACTGCCGGCTCGTTCTCGACCAGTATGGCCGCCGCCTGGCCAAGCGCAACGCCGCACTCAGCCTGCAGGCTCTGCGCCAGCGCGGTATTACTCCCATGAACATTCTGGCCGCGGATCTGCCGCGCAGCGCTTAGAGCTGGTCCCTGGTCCTTGGTCCTTGGTCCCTGGTCCCTGGTCCCTGGTCCCTGAACACTACACCGGCGGCGGGTTCCGCTCCGCGAAGTTGCGCTGGTGCCAGTAGGGGTAGATGGGCGTAACGGCGCTGGCTGCATCGAGCTTCTTGATTTGCTCTGCGGTCAGTGTCCAGCCGGTCGCGCCGAGATTCTGGCGAAGCTGCTCTTCATTGCGCGCCCCAAGAATGACCGATGAGATGGTGGGCCGCTGCAGCAGCCAGTTGAGGGCGATCTGCGGAATGGACTTGCCTGTTTCGGCGGCAACTTCGTCCAGCGCGTCCACCACCTTGTAGAGGTACTCGTCGTCGATCTGCGGCCCTGCGTCGGCGGTCTTGTGCAGGCGGCTTTGCGCGGGAAGCGGCTGCCCGCGGCGCAGCTTGCCGGTCAGGCGTCCCCAACCCAGCGGGCTCCACACCAGCGCGCCGACTCTCTGATCTTCGCCGAGCGGCATCAATTCCCATTCATACTCGCGGCCGACCAGCGAGTAATACACCTGGTGGGCCACGAAACGCGTCCAGCCATAACGGTCGGCGACGGCGAGCGACTTCATCAGGTGCCAGCCCGAGAAGTTGGAGCAGGCAATGTAGCGGACCTTGCCGTCGCGCACAAAGACGTTCAGCGTCTCCTGCACTTCTTCAATCGGCGTCAGAGCGTCGAAGCCGTGCAGGTGGTAGATGTCGATGTAGTCGGTGTTCAGGCGGCGGAGGCTGTCTTCGAGCGCGCGCGTCAGGTGATAGCGCGAGGTGCCGCGGTCGTTGGGCCCGTCCCCGGTGGGAAAGTACGCCTTGGTGGAGATGAGAGCCTTGTCGCGCCGGCCCTGGAGAGCCGCGCCCAGCACCTCTTCCGACCGGCCGTCGGAATAACCGTTGGCCGTGTCAAAGAGGTTGATGCCGGCTTCAAAGCAGATGTCGAGCAGGCGGCGTGCTTCGTCCACTTCGGTGTTGCCCCAGGCGCTGAAAAACTCGTTGGTGCCTCCGAAGGTTGCGGCGCCGAAGCTGAGAGCAGAAACCTTGAGGCCGGAGCCTCCAAGTAAGCGGTATTCCATGGCGCTTTGGATGCGGTGGCTCGCTTGAGGATGCAGCCGTCAATAAGACCGGCGGTGAGTCGAATCCTTGTTCTCTCGAATACGTTCCACTTGTACTCGTTAATATATTGTATCTACAATTAAATCCGCGTACGTTTGGGACGAAGTAAAACGAAAGTCGAATCTGCGAAAGCATGGACTCGACTTCAAAGATGCTTTCCTGGTCTACGAGAATCCCGATAAATGCACTTACGAAGCAAGTCGTGGAGACGAGTATCGGCTCATGGACGTGGCGCTGGCGGTGATCAAGGGGCGCCTTCTGACTTTGGTTTACAGAGAGGACGAAGACGAGGTCCGCGTGATTTCATTCCGGCACGCCAGCCGAGAGGAGCGAAAACAGTATGAAGAAGACTCAAAGTAAGACCGATTGGGATCGCGTGCTGGCGTTCAAGGAGGGAGACCATATTCCCTACGAGCCCGGGGACGGCCCTTACGATCCAAACAATCCGGCGGCGACACGCGCCTGGTTTGCTAAGGCCGACTTGATTCGTAAGGGCAAAGTGGTGCGACGCGGCAAGCGCGGACCCCAGAAGGCCCCGACGAAGAAGCTGGTTTCATTGCGGCTTTCGCCTGAGGTGATTGAGCATTTCAAGGCGGGTGGACCGGGATGGCAGACGAGAATTGATCTGGCGCTGGCTGAAGCGATCAAGAAGAGAGCGTGAGATGTCTGCTCAGCGGATGGGGCCATCCGCCAGCGAAGGCGCGCTAAACCTGCTCTAGGAATTCGTCGACCGAGATTCCTGCAGCCCTTATGAGGCTCCGTAGTGTCCCCGGAGCGAGTTCAGGATGTTGGGGGGCCGTGAGTTCAGACGAACTCCCGCCTTCGTCATCACCAAATGGCTTCCAACTGGCCGCGAATTTCCCAGCCAAACTTTTGGAAGGCCTTGACGGCCTGCTTACCTGAGATGTTCGCGAGCTTGCCCATTCATTCGCCTCAGTCTCATGGTATGCACAAAACTGAGTGCGAACGCTGTGAAGATTCGGCCCCGACTCTGGAAAACGAATTGAGGCTAAACCGCGACCACGAGAGGAGTCTGATCGTCTGGAAGGGCCTGAGCGGCTTTTTGATCCTCGGCCCAGAGCCACGCCGTGATGGCTTCCTTGATATTGGCGAGCGCTTCCTGTTCCGTCTTCCCCTGGGAGAAGCAGCCCGGCAGAGCAGGGCACTCGGCTACGATCCAGCCATCTTCGTCAGGTGTCAGAACAACATGAAACATCGTGATGAAAGCTCCAGGATGAATCTCGCCACGGTCCACCAAGTCTATACGGCGACAAAGTGATCGTACTGCAGCGCCCCACTCTTTGAAGCCAAGCTTGATCTCCCTGCCCTCATTGCAAGGGACGAGGAGAGTTGACCCGGTGCATCCATCGCCGGTTGATGTCCGGCCAGTACTCCTTGATGACGAACGAAGCGGCGTCAATACCCACGTCCACGCCCCAGGTCGACGCGACGTTCCCGAAGGTTCGCTGGCTTGCAGGGTAGTAGGCCGTTGAAAGGGCAGCCGAGGCTCCAGCACCCAGCACTTCGCTGACGTTGAACTCCTCATGCGCGGAGTCGGAACGGGTAATGACAGCCCGGCTGAGCGCATAACCGGTGCGCTTGAGAAGTCCGCCGTGTCCGAGCGTATAGAAGCGGGTATCCTGATGGGCGATGCTGGGCACGACGAATTCGACCAGGTAGTTCTCGGTGGTCTGGTCCACGGCCGAATGCCACAGATACTGACCGAAGGCGCCGGGGCCGGTGCCGAACTCGGGCGTCGCATTGCGCAGGTAGCCGTATCCCGCCAGGGCCACCGGAATGAAGATTGACGAGTAGTCGAAGGAATCGTCGGTGGCGGTCAGGAACTTCTCCTTCACCGTTTGCGCCGGCAGCACGTCGTCAGTGCTGACCGACCGGAAGTTCGGAATCAAGCCCAGGATCCGCTTGGTCTGGAGAGCTTGATCATTCTGGGCCTGAGTCTGGGTCTGCTGGCTTTTGGCGGTGTCGCTGGAGGCAGCCTGGCCTCCACCGCCAGATGAGGACCCCGGTTCGGGAGCATCGGGAAGAGGGAGGTTCGACCACTCGACCGGTGGATTCGTTGAGGCAGAATGCGGATCTAAACCATTCTGGGAGAATAAGATAGCCGGAAGTAGAAAGAGCGCCGGGCAGATTACTGCAGGAACCGCACGTTTAAAGAAGGGGAAGAAAGAAAACCTCATATCCGTTGGACCGTCGTTTCGGCATAAAGGATGTGGCTGCCTGCAAATCTAAGAAGATTGCCAACCTTGCCATGGTGGCCCAAAAACGGCCGGCGACCCGACCTACGTCTGCTAAATCCGGCGCAAGACCTGATACGGCCCATTGGCTCATCGCGTCAATTTAGACTGAGGCTCATCGCGTCAATTTAGACTGAAAGGTTATGAGCACATTGAAAGCCGTGCGCGGCACGCGCGACTTGTTGCCGCCGGAGACGGCGCTTTGGAATCGCATCGAGGCGACTGCGCGCGCGGTGTTTGCCCGCTACAACTTCGGCGAGATTCGTACGCCCATCTTTGAGGACACGGCGCTGTTTGCGCGCGGGGTGGGCGAAGAAACCGACATCGTCTCCAAAGAGATGTACACGTGGGAGGACAAAGCGCGGGCACAGAGCGAGAAGACGCAGACACTTACCCTGCGGCCGGAGAACACGGCCGGCGTTGTCCGCGCCTACATCGAGCACAAACTGGGCGAGACCGGCCAGTTGCAGAAGCTCTTCTACATCGGGCCGCAATTCCGGCGCGAGCGGCCGCAGAAGGGACGCTACCGGCAGTTTTCGCAGATCGGCGCTGAGGTGATCGGGCCCCCGTCCGCAGGAAGCGAAAGTCCCTTAAGGGATGCGGAAGTCCTGGAGATGCTGGCCACGCTGTTCGATGAGCTGGGGATCACGGGATGGACGCTGCACATCAACTCCGTCGGGTCCTCCGCCGACCGCGCGCGTTACAACGAGACTCTGCGCGAAGCGCTCATTCCCCTGGCCCCGAAGATGTGCGCGGACTGCCAGCGTCGAGCCGTAACCAACCCGCTGCGCGTGCTGGACTGCAAGGTGCCTGAAGATCAGCCGATCATTGAGACGCTGCCGAAGATTGTTGACTCGCTCGATGAGGAGTCGAAGCAGCACTTTGCCGCGGTGACGGCGGCGCTGGACGCGGCAGGAGTGCCGTATACGCGCAATCACCGCCTGGTGCGCGGCCTGGACTACTACACGCGCACGACGTTCGAGTTCACGCACGGCGGTCTCGGCGCGCAGAATGCGCTGCTCGGCGGCGGGCGCTATGACGGGCTGAGCGAGGCCATCGGCGGACCCAAGGCACCGGGGATTGGCTTCGCGATGGGCGAGGACCGGCTGGTCCTGACCCTTCAGGCGTTGGAGTCGGCGCCACCCGAGTTGTGCCAGGCATACATTGCTCCTCTTGGCGAGGCCATGAACCCCGCGGCCCTGGCGCTGGCGCGCGAGCTTCGCCGCGCGGGATTGACAGTCGAGCTTGGAGAGGGCAGTTTCCGGCTGAAAAAGTCTTTCGAGGCGGCGGAGAAGACCGCCCGCAGGATCGTCATCCTCGGCGAGGACGAACTGGCATCCGGTATCCTGACAGTGAAAGAATTTTCCACCGGCATACAGACCAAGGTTCCGCGCGCGGAGCTTGCAGCGGTTCTCGCCGCACCCGCGAACGCGTAGAAGGACAGCAAGTGCTCGACTTTTTGGGAACTCTCGAACGAACGCACATGTGCGGCGACCTGCGCGCCGCGGACGCAGGCCAACCGGTGGTCGTGATGGGCTGGGTGAACCGGCGTCGCGACCACGGTAATCTCATCTTCCTCGACCTGCGCGATCGCTCGGGAATCTGCCAGGTGGTACTGGACAAGGAGCTGACACCGGAGGGGCACGCCAAGGGAGAGCAGGTGCGGCCAGAGTACGTGGTGGCAGCGGTCGGCAAGGTACGTTTGCGGGACAAGGACGCCATCAATCCCAAGATGCCCACCGGCGAGATTGAGATTGAAGCCACCGAATTGCGGGTGCTCAACGACACGCGGCTGGCGCCGTTTTCGCCCGCCGACGAGGCCATCCAGAACGAGGAGACGCGGCTGAAGTACCGCTTCATCGACCTGCGCCGCGCGGAGATGCAGCGCAATTTCTGGCTGCGCCACGAGATTACGCTGGCCGTCCGCGAAAGCCTGAGCAATCAAGGGTTTCTGGAGATCGAGACACCGATTTTGAACAAGTCCACGCCCGAGGGAGCGCGCGACTTTTTGGTGCCGAGCCGCGTGAATCCGGGCAAGTTTTACGCCCTTCCGCAGTCGCCGCAGATCTTCAAACAGATCCTGATGATCTCCGGCTTCGACCGCTATTTCCAGATCGCGCGCTGTTTCCGCGATGAGGATCTGCGCGCCGACCGTCAGCTGGAATTCACCCAGGTCGACCTGGAGATGAGCTTTCCCCGGCAGGAGAGCGTGTTCGCGGTGGTGGAGAAGTTCCTGGTGGCCGCCTTTGCGGCGGCAGGCGTCACGCTCCCGGCGCCGTTCCCCAAGATCACCTACGACGAGTCGATGCGGCAGTTCGGCAGCGACAAGCCCGATCTTCGATTGCCCGGGCTAACCGACGTTCGGTCGGCCTTCACGGACGAGAACCTGGCCACCCTGCAGATCGACCCGGCGCTGCCGGTTGTGGCGTTGCGCATTCCCAAGGTCGGTGAGTTGAGCCGGAAGGAGCGCGAGGACAACCACCCCATGTTCGACAAGAACAAGGGTGCCAAGTTCATCGACGACTTCAAGCGGCTGGCGAAGGGCTTCCCCGAGGCCGCGGCGAAGGTGCGGAAGCTGGCGGAAGCGGCCGAGGCCGACTTCGTGATCATCGTGGCGGGCGACCCGGCACATCACATCAAGGCGAGCGACACCAAGTTCGAAGGCCGGCTGAGCGAGCGCGAGATCAACGTCTACGCGGCGGCAGGGAACTTCCGCACCGAGCTGGCCAAGAAGTATGCTGACCGGCACGGCGCTTTCGGCGTGACGGAAGGCGTGGTCGCAGAAGCCGATCCGAAGAGCGGCAAGGCAATAGACGGCGCGGCGGCGTTTCATCCGATCTGGATTGTCGATTTCCCGATGTTTGAGTACGAGCTGGCCAGCGGCCGCTGGATGCCGGCACACCACCCGTTCACCGCGCCGCACGAGGCGGATATGGCCAACCTGGTGTCCGACCCGGCCAGCGTGCGCGCCAACTGCTACGACCTGGCCATGAACGGTCTGGAGCTGGGCTCGGGCTCGATCCGTATTCACCGTAAAGATGTGCAGCAGCAAATCTTTGCGTCATTGGGCATCAGCGAGGAGGAGGCACGGGCGCGCTTCGGTTTCTTCCTGGATGCGCTGGAGTACGGGACGCCTCCGCACGGCGGAATCGCGCTGGGGCTGGACCGGATCGTAATGCTGCTGACCGGCGCTCCCAGCCTCCGCGAGGTCATCGCCTTCCCGAAGACAGCCAGAGCGCTTGACTTGATGGCGGATGCGCCTACGAACGTTACAGAGCAACAGCTTAAGGAACTGCACATTCGGGTCGCGCTGAAGGGCTGAGCTGGCTGCACTCAAGGATGATCGGCTTCGGATTCGCAGTGGCGAACTGACCACACCGGGTGTCACGAGAGTCACACGGCAGTTGGTGTCATCGGGCTCAGGCGCGATCCAACTCCGCAAAGAGCTCGTCAAGATCGACGCGAATCGGGGTCCCCGGCACGACCAGCTCAGGCGCTTCTTCGAGACTTGTACCGGTATACCGATAGGCCACGCGCCGCTCGGGGTCGATGATCCAGACGTTCTCGACGCCGAATTCCCGATACTCCCCGGCTTTGACCTGCATGGCTGCCAGGCGGTCTTCCGGCGAGAGGATCTCGATGGCGATGAGAGGCGCGCGGGTCACGTAGCGCTCAAATCTGTCTTCATGGCGGGTCACAAGCACATCCGGTACACGAAAACGACGAGCCTGTGTCTGGGTGCGAAGTTCGGGAAAAACCTCAACGCCCCATTCGGCCCGTTTCAACATAAAGAGGAATGTGAGATAGCGCTGTATGAGGGAATGGTCTTTCTCGCCCAGGTTCCGTTCCTCGATGCGGCCGTCCACAAACTCGCGGTCGGGGCTCCAGCTTGTGCGCAGGTATTCGCGCACGGTCCAGAGTTCTTCCGGAATGGGCTGAGTCGCCATGGATTGATTCTCTGCCTAAATCCATGATTTCACAAGGGCTTTTGGCTTGACCGCCTAGTCGGTGTCGTTCTTCTCGTCGCCTTCCTGTTCGCCTTCGACGGAGATGCGCAGGGAGCGCAGCCATTCGCGGTCGTTCTGGCTGAATGGCGCTTCGCCTTCGGAGTCTTCCTCGCCGGCCTCCCCGTCTTTGGTGACTTCGTTCAGGCCGATGGTGGCCTCAAGCATGAGCAGGACGTCGAATCCATGCTTGCGAATATCCTGAACGACGCCGGCGATCTGCTCACTCTCGATCACCGACTCATGAATCGCCTCCCCAAGCTGTTGAATCAGTTCGCGCAAACGGGATGTCACGTGGTACCTCCAGGGGCGGCGGCCAGCGCGTTAAGATGCGCGGGAAGCGAATTGGGATTTAATTTACCTTAATGCCACGGCGAAGGAAGGGCAACCAGCGCAACCCCAGACCAGAAAATGGCTTCGACCATCGCTGCTACCATCATAGACGGGATGAGACCGCAGACCGTTGGCAGAGTATTGGGCGTGGGACTTCGCGTGGCGGGACGCATCGCGGGCCAGCGTCTGGCGAGTTCCGGGAGCAATACCGGTTCGCGCCCGGTAACGGTCCCGGGCGTTGGGGGACCGAGGGTCGATCGCGCGACGGGACAAAAGGCCGGCAAGGCTGCCGCAAATCTCGGGCGGGGATTGGGCGGGTTTGTTCGCCCGTTCAGCCGGGTGGGCGGAAAGATCGCCCTGGAAGTGACCGGGGTCTTCTTCCTGCTCTTTGTACTGGTGTTTGGGCAAATGGCCTGGAGGATGCGCTCGAGTTACGTTCGCGGGGCCGACCACTCGAAATTTCTGATCGCAGCGGGGCTGCTGCTGGTATTCCTCTACCTGACCGTGAGCTCGTTCTGGCGCGCCCGGCGCAAGTAGCGCGAGCCACCAAGCCGTTAAGCTCAGTGGCCTCCGCTAAGAAGAGAACCCGGCACGATTCCAAAAAATAGCGCGATCCACGGGGGAACCGCTTCAGGCGGCTCCTGGGACGCTCACGGCGTAGGACGACGCGCGATTCAGCACTTCGCGCAACTCACGGCTGGCTCTGTCCAAGGTTATTAATTGATCCAGTTCTGCATCGCTGTCCGCCAGCCGTTGTTCGAGCAGGCGGTTGTAGGCGTTGTCCAATGATGCCTCGACCTCGGTGCAGTCAAGGCTCGCCCAGACTTCGTCGATTAAATCGATCTTCTCCTGGAAGGTGAGGGACGCTATCTGGCTCGGCTTCAGGATCGACATGTCGGCAAGTGTACGGGGAAGTTTACTTGCACGCATGTTACGAAAGGGCCTAGAACTCAAGGGGTTTAGCCGCTCTATCCGGGTTCTGGGGGGCTCTTTGACGCCGGGCAATCCGCGGAGCGATGGCGTAGTTCAGTTGCACCAGGACAATGGCACCGATACTGATCCAGGTGTCGACCAGGCAAAGCGCCGCGCCAACGGCATAAAGCGACTGGGCGATGGCGATGCGACGGCAGATGCTGTTGCGGACTTCAGGCGGCGTGTCGGGCTTGATGAGGCCGGCGTGAGTGGCGTGTACCCAGCTCCAATACAACATGGCGCCGGGGACGAGAATGTTGAGCCAATAGATTCCGACGGCGAGCCGATAGTGGACGAAATCGCCCAGCAGCCGGGTTGACAGCGGCATGAGGGTAATGGAGAACAGGAATCCGAGGTGGATCCAGGTGAGATCGCGCGTGCCCTCCCGGATGTGATTCAACTGTGTCTGCTGCCCGGCCCAGAAGATTCCGAGGGTAAGAAAGCTCATGCCGTAGACAATCCACTGGGGTCCCAGGGCGCCGAGCGCAAAAAGCAGTTCGCGCTCGGAATGAACCTGCGCAACCGAAGGAACGTGCAAGTCAAGTACCAGCAGGGTCATGGCGACGGCAAAGATGCCGTCGCTCAAGGCTGCGAGGCGTTCGACGTTGCGACCCTGAATCAAGTTATAGAGCGTGGGCACGGAAGGCTCTTTCCCGGCATTTACACGAGGGGTTTGTTGGGGTTGCGGAGCAGCCGCCAGACTCCGAGTGCGATGGCGAGCAAGCCCAGCCCATACGCCAGCCACGCCTTTTCGCCGGTGTGGATCAGCCACCCGCGGTAGATGGCAAAAATACCAACTGCAAACATCAACAAGCCGCGAAATGCGTTCATTGGAGCGGGTTCTCCTGGACCGCTGTTCACTCCATCGTAAGCGGACGCGCCGGGGTTTGACCCGCACGCCGCTGAATCCCTATCGTGGTGAAGGAATCGCCGCACAACCGCAAGGGCGCGAGGATTCCGACGAGAGGATGAATCATGACCACAACGCCTGCTGTTCCCGCCCTGAAAAAGACTGCCCTGAACGCGACACATCGTGGTCTCAAAGCCAGAATGGTCGACTTCGGCGGATGGGACATGCCGGTGGAGTATCCGGGCTACACACCCCAGCAACAAGGACCCGTTGCCGGGGGCCCCGTGGGAAACGGTGGCGGCCTGATTGCCGAGCACATGGCAGTGCGGACGGGTGTGGGACTGTTCGACGTGAGCCACATGGGGGAGATCCAGTTTCGCGGGCCGGGCGCGCTGGACGCGGTGCAGCATATCACCATGAACGATGCCTCGAAGCTGAAGGATGGGCAGGCGCACTACTCGGCACTGCTTACCCCGGAAGGGACCTTTGTGGACGACATCCTGGTTCATCGGCTCAGCGAGAACGATTACCTGCTGGTGGTGAACGCGGGCACCAAGGACAAGGATTATGCCTGGATCCGCAGCCAGGTGGGGACACGGTCCGGAATTCATATCAGCGACTACTCGTCCTATTACTCGCAACTTGCGCTGCAGGGGCCGCGCGCTTTGGAGACCCTGCAGAAGCTGACCAAGGTGGATCTGGCGGCGATCAAGAACTACTGGTTCACGTGGGGAACGGTCGCGGGCATTCCCAACGTGCTGATTGCGCGTACCGGCTACTCGGGCGAAGACGGATTCGAAGTCTACATCCCGTCAGACGAAGCGACCAGCGTGAAGATGTGGGACGCGCTGATGGAGGCGGGGCAGGAGTTCGGCATCAGGCCCTGCGGCCTGGGGGCGCGCAACACGCTGCGGCTGGAAGCCGGCATGAGCCTGTACGGCCACGAGATCTCGGAAGACATCAACGTTCTGGAAGGCGGGTCTCGATCGCTGGCTGAAGCTCGACAAGGGCGACTTCATCGGGCGGGAAGCCTTGCAGTCAGTGCAGGCGGGCGGTGGCCCGAAGCGGAAGATCGTCGGCCTGGAGATGACGGACCGCGGTATCGGGCGGGACGGTTACCCGGTGCTCGACCTGGAGGGACGCGAGATCGGCGTGATCACGTCGGGGTCGCCGGCCCCCTTCCTCAAGACGAACATCGCCATGGCGCTGGTGCCGGCGGAGGTGGCGGCCGGCGGCGGGGATGTGCTGGTGCAGGTGCGGGCCAACCAGGTTCGCGCCCGCCAGGTCCCACTGCCCTTCTACAAGCGGCCCAGGAAGTGATGGCTAGCGGTCGCGCCGCCAAACCGCCGCGTCGAACGTATGACGGCACTCGTACCCTTCACTGCGATAGAGATCGATCGCCCTTGCGTTGGCTTCCGTCACGGTGAGCGAGACTTCGCTGAGTCCCTGGCGAAGAAACGCGGCGGCGGCCACGCCCAGCAGCATGCGGCCGAGGCCACGCCGCCGGTAATGGGGGCGGACGCAGAGTTGCGTGATGTGGCCGCTGGTCCCACTCACGCGCGAGCCCAGAACCAGAGCGACGATGTCGCGCGTGGACCGTTCCAGCACGATGTGGGAAACCTGCGGGGAGAAGACGCCACAGCCGGAGTAACGCACAATATTGTGCAGGAATCGCAGCGACCCGTGCGCGGACCGGTACTGGTCGTTGATCACGCTGTCGGGATGGTCCGCGTAGGCTTCGGAGATCAACCGGCCGGCCGCGTTCAGGTCATCGTCCCGCCAGACGCGCATCTCGAGCTCGGGGGGAAGCTCAAAGCGGGGAGTTTGCGGGATGTCCCCCAGGGACTGGACCATGAAGAGACGACGGTAGATCTGGAAGCCGGCTTGCTTGAACGCGAACGCGTGTGCTCCGGATGAGTGCAGCAGGAGTTGTGACTCGATGCGATCGACGTGGGGAGAATTCTGCAGCGTCTCGAAGAGGTGCCGCAACAGCGTCATCTCGATCTCGAGCGGTGATTGGCCGCTTTCGTGGCGGATACCGGCGCCGTTGGGGCTGGCATGAGGAATGGCGAATACGTCGCCAATGACCGCCTTGGTCTCTTCGTAGACGCAGAATGCATAGCCCGTCACCCGGCCCGCGTCGACGGCCGCGTATCCGGGAAGCATGCGGCTGTCGAGATACTGCATCAGCAACCGCGCCGAGGTGCGGTAGTCCCAATGGAGGCGATCCTGCCACACATCCCCTTCCGCCTCCAGCAAGGGTCGAAGCAGCGGAGCGGTGAAGTGGCGCAGGTCGAGAATCTCCAGGGATACGCCCGGTGTCATGCCCCTCCAAGTGCGGCGGCGGCCTCAAAGCCGTGGTTCTTCCCCGGGGTGGGGGAACTATTTCTATTTACCTGTGGCATCTGCCTGCCCGTGCGCGACGCAATGGAGAGGTGTAATGCCTTCCGGTTACTGTGCCACGACTGGACGCGGCACGCAACCGTGCCGGTTACACGTGCCGTCATCGGGCGCCTACCAGATAGACTTCCAATCCCTGTTCCGGCCAACTGAACAGCTGCTCATAATGCCGTCCTTCGAGATACTCCTCCAGCGCGGCGGGGGTGTGGAGATCGGTGCCGTTTCGGCCGGTGACGCGTGCCACCAGCAGGTGCTGTTCCGCGGGCACGCCGGTCTCTTCGTAGTTCGCCACTTCGTGATTGCGGTAAAAGGCCAGGCCGTATTCGACGTCGCGGCGGACGCGGAACACCGCAACCGTCTCATTGGGAGGCGCGATGCCGGCTAATCGATCCGCCAATTGCCGAGCCGAGTAGGACCGGTCGACCAGATGAATCACCCGCTTGCTCGCCTCGACGGCCGGAATGCCGAAGAACGGCCCTATTCCATAGAGGAAGAGCACCAGAACCACAAGAACACCGGTGGTGACCAGGCGCAACCGCGCCACTCCGAATCCGTTGACCACGATCACAATGAGCAGCGCCGCGCCGGTGGCGGCCACGAGAGCCACGATCATCGGCTGGCTGGGGGGCATCTTGGGCCCGTGCACCACGAACCAGGGAAGCAACAGCGCAAACATGGTCATGATGCCGGAGAGGACGGCGTGGCCGCCCAATTCCCACCGGTTCAGGCCCGGACCCCGCTTCCGGAAAAGGTAATCACCCGTCAGGATGGTGATGGGCGGAATGGAAGGAAGAATGTATCCGGGAAGCTTGGACTGCGAGAAGGAGAAGAAGACGATCGGGATGAGAGCCCAGAGGACCAGGAACTCCGGGAACGCGTCTCCGGGCCGCGGTTGCTTCAATTCGCAGTTCTGGGAGTGCCGCAGGCGCCACTCGGCCACCGAGGTCTGGATGCCATCCCACAAGGCACGGGCGGCGATGACGGTCCACGGCATGATGCCCAGAATCACCACGACTATGTAGTACCAGAAGGGCTGCTGATGCTGATAACGATTGGTGGCGAACCGGGCCAGGTTGTGTTCGAGGAAGAACTCGCGGAAGAAGGTGGGGTTCTGGTGCTGCACCGCGATGAACCAGGGGAGCACGATGGCGAAGTAAAGCAGCACTCCCGGCCACCAGAACGACCGCTTGAGCAGCGACCACTCCTTGCGGAGGGCGGCAAAGGAAGCTACCACCATGAAGGCCAGAAATGGCGCGACCGGTCCCTTGGCGAGGGTGGCGACACCGCTGAAGAAGTAGATATCGAAAAGCCAGAACTTCGAGCCGGTTTCGTACCAGGCATACCAGCCCAGCAAGCCGATACACAAGGGCGCGGCCATCTGCATGTCGGTGGATGCGCCGCGCGAAAACCCGATGATGGCCGCGCAACCCACGGTAATGATCGCCGCGTCGAGGTGGCCGCCTCGCCGGAATCGTCGCATGTGCAGGTAAATGAGAGCCGCCATGATGAAGGCGAAACTGGACGAGGGCAGGCGCGCCGACCAGTCATGCACGCCGAATTCCTGGAAGACAAACATGGCTCGCCAGTAATAGAGCGCCGGCTTCTCCAGCCATGGCTTGCCGTAGAGAAAGGGAGTGACGCAGGCGCTCAGCTTTCCCTTCAGCGTGTGGGCGGAGTCGAACTGGTCGAGCATCTCATGGGCAATCTGCGCGTAGCGCGGCTCGTCCGCGCCCACCAGTCCTAGCCCGTCGCCGCCCAAGTAGGGGGTTTCTCCGTAAGTGATGAAAAAGATGGCAAAAGCGAGAAACACCGCGGCCTCGGCGATAGCCGCCCAATTGGGCAGCCGCTTGCGCCCACGTTCAGGCGAAGCCGGTGCGGATGGTTCCGTGAAAGTCTCCACTTCGAAGGGTTCTCCAGCCGGCGAGATCGACACTCTACCTTTCGAACAGCACTTCTACGGGCGTGCGCAACAGGGGGACGACTGCGGTCCGCCGAAAGACCCGCGTCCAGGCAACTTCGCTTGGGCCGGCGTCACGACAGCACAAGGCTAACAGATTCATCACCGCTCTCCTGTTTCCGTCTCTTCCACGCGTGCGCGGAGTTCGGCGAGGATCTGTTCGAGCGCCCTCGGCAGCGGTCCCTCCAGCGTGACTCCGGCCGCGTTTTCGTGTCCCCCGCCTCCCAGTTTGACGGCGATTCCCGCTACATCGAGACGCCCCTTGCTGCGCAAGCTCAGGCGAATCACGCCCTCGGGCAGCTCCCGCAGAAAAGCCGCTGCTTCCACTCCTGCAATCGAGATGGCGTAATTCACGATGCCTTCGCAGTCTTCTTCGGCGGCGCAGGTCCTAACCATGTCCTGATTGGTGATCCATAGCCACGCCAGCCGGCCCTCGCGCTTCAAATTGCTCAAGGCGGCACCGAGCAGCAACAGCCTGGAAGCTGGCGTGGAGAAGTAAATGTCCCGTGCGATGCGGATGGGATCGGCGCCTCGGCGTGTCAGCTCTTCGGCCAGCGCAAAGGTGGAAGCGCGCGTACCGCCATAGCAGAATCCGCCGGTGTCGGTGAGAACGGTGGTGTAGAGGCACGTGGCCATCTCCGGCGTCACGGTGGCGCCCGCGGCTTTCACCAGCCGATGCACCAATTCCCCAACGCTGGCCGCTCCACGATCGATCCAGTTCAGATGGCCGAACTCGCGGGCGCTGGTGTGATGATCGATATTGATGAGGAAAAAGGGCTCAAGCCCCCGCAATCTGGCACGCTCGAGTCCATCGCATTCCAGCAGAACGACCGCGTCATAGGGCCCGTGCACGCGCATCGCGCAGCGAATCCCGTCCGCTCCCGGCAGGTCGCGATACACCAGGGGAATCCGGTCGGCCGTCACCAGGTCGGCGCGCTTGCCCATCTGCTGCAGCAGCATGCCCATCGCCAGCATGGAGCCCACGGCGTCGCCATCGGGCCGCGAATGGGAACAGACCAAAAATCGTTCCCCGCGCCGGAGCACCTCGAGAATCGCGTCAATCGAGGCCCTCTGGGGGGCGTCGTGCTCGTCCCCCGTTGCCCGATATGTCTGGACCGGTTCATGGGCCGTTGGAACGGGCGACTCTGGCGTGCCGTTCGCTTGGGCGCGAAGATCCGTCTTGGTAGAAGGATTGTCGGCAGCGGCCGGATTCGGCTCGTGGAACTCCATGCGTTGTTACTCCACCCGCGCCTTCTGCCGCTTGCGCGAGCGGTCCATCAGCTCCTCGATGCGAGCCTGGAAGCGTCCGGAACGGTCTGCGAAGAACGCCAGATCCGGCACGTGGCGTACGCCCATCCGCTCCTTCAGCTCAAAACGAATATAGCCCTTGGCGGCCTCAAGGCCGGCGACTGTGTCCTCCTCGGCCTTGGCGATGTCGGGCACCGCACCGTCCAACGCTACGTACACCCGCGCCGACTTGCCGCCAGGATTCAGAACCACTTCGCTGACATAGCAGAAGGCGATCCGCGGGTCCGAGAGCTCGCCCTCGATCATGGCCCCAATTTCTTCTCGCAGCGTTTCCGCTACGCGATCCTGGTGGTGCTTCCGCCCTCGATGCTCCGGCATGTCCTGCGATTCCCTCCTGGGGCCCGTCTACCCTGCTCGCCGAAAAGCGCTTTCCTGCGAAGCGCTGGGGTAAACCACTCAGGATATCAGACGTTATCGGAGAGAATCCGGGGCTTCTGCTTTGCAAGCCGGGGTGCTGCTATCCTTAATGCTGTGAATCATTGCACCAGCAACAGGATAGGACGACGGGGCTATCTCACACTGGCTTTTCTATCCACCTGTCTCGTCCTCAGCGCCTGCCGCAAGGAGGAACAAGCCGTTGTGGGGGTAGCCCACAACGCTGCGCAAGCCGAACACAAAGTGCAGGCCGCGGTGACCGAAAGCGATCGGGAGCGCGCCCAGCTTGGAAAAATTCCACTTCCGACAAAGAGCCTCTACATCAACATTCACGAGCCCGGCGAATGGGCGAACCCCTTTATCAGCGCCGACGCCACGTACCTCGACCTGCGGGTGACCATGGCCGACGCCAACCCCAGCCCCATCGGCCAGGGGAGCATGCTGCGTCCCGAGGCTGCCCGTCGCCAGGAGTTGCAGATTCATCCGGCGGATCTGGCCGAGGCCCTGATTGCGCTGCCTCCAGGCGCCTGGCGTTACGGCCGGGTGGTGGCGATCAGTGAGTCGCCGCTTGCCGACCGCAAGAAACGGGCAGCGGTCCGGCGCAACGTCGAAGCTGCCATCCAAAAACTCAATGACCTGGGCGTTGTCGTCGAGGAGTGGCCATCCCGCTAGACGGCATGGTGAACAACACGGTGTGATCCTTGATGTTTTCCTCCTGATACGCAGGGTTTACCCTTGTCTGCGATGATCAGCCGTCGCAGATTTATCGCCACTACCGCCCTTTCGCTCGCCGCATCCCGCCTCCCCGCACAGAGTCAGCCCGAATCCCGCGTCACCCTCGATCTTGCTGGTGCGGCGACGGGCTCCGTTATGCCGGTGGACTTCATCGGCCTCTCCTACGAGGTGCAGCAACTTGTCGACCCCGGCTTCTTCTCGGCGAGCAATACCGGCCTCATCGAGCAGTTCAAGGCGCTCTCGTCGCATGGCGTGCTGCGTTTGGGCGGCAATACCAGTGAGTTTGCCTGGTGGAAGCCCGCGCCGGATTCTCCCGAGCCAACGCACCCCGCAACCCGTGAAGTGGAGGGCGAACCGAAGGCCCAGTACTACGCCGTCACAGCGGAGGCGGTGCGCAACCTGGCTGCGTTCCTCAAGGCCACGGGATGGACGTGCCTCTACGGGATAGGCATGGGCACCAACACCCCGGAGCGAGCGGCAGACGAAGCCGTGTTCGTGGCCAGGACTCTCGGCTCCAGCTTGCAGTATTTTCAGATCGGCAATGAAGCAGATCTCTTCAGCCACCACCTCCGCGACCCGAAGACCTGGTCCGCCGCCACCTACCTTGACGAGTGGCTGGCTCTTGCGCGCGCCGTTGCGGCTCGTGTTCCGGAAGCAAAGTTTGGCATCCCCGACGTGGCGGCGAACGTGGGCTGGCTCACCGAGATTGCCGACCGCTGGGCATCGATCCAGAATCCGCCT
Source organism: uncultured Acidobacteriota bacterium (assembly GCA_963744185.1). GTDB lineage: Bacteria > Acidobacteriota > Terriglobia > Terriglobales > Acidobacteriaceae > Telmatobacter. The sequence goes on from CAVUSR010000013.1 coordinate 49,713, forward strand.
CACGTGGTGCGCCTCACCCATCATTACTATTTCGGCGGCCCGGCCACCAATCCCGAGGTCAATATCCCCAACCTGCTGAAGCCAGCCACAATGGCGAAGGTTCAGAAGACTGCCGATACGGCCGTGGCAGCCGCCAAAAAGATGGGCGTGGGCGTCCGCATGACGGAAGGCAACACCTGCTATCGCGGCGGCAAGCCGGGCGTCTCCGACGTCTTCGCGGCATCGCTCTGGGCTGCCGACTACGCGCTGCTTCTGGCCAGCAACGGCTATTCCGGCGTGAATCTGCACGGCGGCACCGGCAAGTCGGTGGCAAACTCGGTTGGCGGTTTTCTTCCCGGCGATGTAATGCTCAAGGAGCAAGGCGCAAGCCCCGAACAGATTGCGACGCACCCCCATCCTTTTTACACACCCATTGCAATGTTCGATTCGGGGTACGCGTTGCAGCCGGTGGCGTACGGACTGAAATTCGCCGGCGCATTCTGCGGGGCTACGTTCCTGCAACTCGATCTTTCATCCAAGCTGCAGGCAGCGGGAGTGAATGCCACCGCTTACGCCGCCAAGCTCGCGAGTGGACGCACTTCGATCATCATCCTCAACAAGGATGCGGAGAAGGATCTCGCACTGACCGTGGATTTTGGAAGCGGCAATTCTGGAGCGGTTGAGTCCGAATTGCTGGGTGCTCCCTCTCTCGAAAGTCGCGAAGCGCACATCACCAGGTCTCCGCAGCGGGAACACCTCAAGCAGGGCCAATGCGAATTGACTGTTCCACGTGGAACAGGAATTCGCGCGACTTTGATCTAGCCTTACACGTCACACATTGCGGCGCTTTTAGCTCCGGAATGGCGAGGCTATTACTCCCGGGATGGCGCTCCGCGGCGCCATCGGCATGTGGCACACGCGCACTCCGGTTGCCGCGAAGATCGCGTTCCCAATGGCGGGCGCAACGCCGATCAGGCCGATCTCCCCGGCGCCCGCCGCTGGAAGGTCCTTGCGATCGACGAGCACGATGTCGATCTGCGGCGTGTCATGAAAGCGCGGCAAACGGTAGCGCGCAAACTGCGGATTCAGCAAGCGGCCGTTCCCGAAAAGAATGGCCTCGAATAAGGCGCCGCCGAGGGCCTGCACAACGCCCCCTGAGTTTTGGTTGCGAAGGCCGTCGGGGTTGACCACGGCTCCCGATTCCCACGCCTGCACAATGCGCCGTACGCGCACCGTTTTGTCTGCGTCGATTTCGACCTCGGCGCACGTGGCCATGTAGCCACCCTTATCGGTGCCGCAGGCGATGCCGAAGCCACGTCCGGCGGACGACTTCGCCTGGGCCCATCCGAACTTTTCCGCCGCCGCCTGCAGCACCGCGCGCAGTCGCGCGTTGCTCAGGTTTTTCATGCGGAACTCCAGCGGGTCGAGACCCACCGCGTGCGCCAGAGCATCCATATGAGATTCGCGGGCGAAGTTGTTGGCCGTGCCGGCAAGCGCGCGATAAGAACCCTGGCGCAGCGGCGTCTTCGCGGGATGGTACTGGATCAACTGGTTGGCAACATCGTAGGGTGTTCCAATCGTCGCCGAGCCGGAGTTGTAGTTGTGGTGCTCCCACGCCACCAGCGTACCGTCGCGACGAGCACCAGCGCGAATCTCGATCAATGCCGCAGGGCGCAAGTAGCCCCAGGTAAACTCTTCGCGGCGCGTCCACACCAGCTTGACCGGGACGCCCGCTGCTTTCGCGAGCCGCGCAGCCTCCGTGGCCGCCTCGCCGCTGTGCTTGCCGCCGTATCCGCTGCCCATGTCAGGATGGATGACCCGCACCTGCGACTCCGGAATAGCAAACGCCTGTGCGAGTTCCTCGCGCACGCCGAAGGGCCGCTGCGTGCCTGTCCATACCGTGAGCTTGCCGTCCTTCCACTCGGCCACCGCGGCGCGCGGCTCCAGCGGCGCGTGCGCAATATACTGCACCGTGTAGCGCTCTTCCACCTTGAACTCGGCGGCGCTCATTCCCTGCGCCACGGAACCGGTTTCGTGCTCGGGCCGGGCCGGCTCGCTGCTCTCCGGATTGTTCTTGAGATATTCGAAGAGATTTTCATTCGACGGCTGCTCGGGCACGTCCCAGTTCGCGCTGATCATGCCGATCGCGCGGTGCGCCGTGAAGGCGTCGGGGGCCGCGACTCCGAGGAAGTCCCCGTCGCGTACCACTTTCACGCCGGGTAGCTTCTCCGCAGCACTGGTGTCGATCGAGATGGGTTTCGCGTGGAACCCTTCCGCACGCAACACCGCGCCGAACAGCATGCCCGGCCGCACAATGTCCGATGGATACTTGTGCGCGCCGGTCACGAAAGCACGGCCGTCTGCTTTGGGAACCGCGGTGCCGGCTATCTTCCAGTCCGCCGCCGGAGTCAGGCTCTGGTCGCCGGTAACTACCTTCGTCAGCTTCTCGCCACGCGTCAGCTCACCATACCCGATGGATCGCGAGCCATGCATTTCGACGATCTTTCCGTCGACCGCATTCAATCCGGCGCAGTCGACCTTCCATCTCTGCGCAGCTTGATCCATCAGCATTGCGCGGGCCGCTGCTGCCATCGTCCGCAGCTGGGGAGCCATCGCCGGCGTGGTGCGGCTGCCGAACGTGCCCATGTCCCACGGCACCAGGTCGGTGTCGCCCATGACCATGTCGATCGAGGCGAATGGAACGCGCAGCTCCTCGGCCACCTGCTGGGCCAGGGAGGTACGGATGTTCTGGCCGACTTCCACCTTTCCGGTGTACACGGTCACGCGGCCGTCGGCACCGATGTGCAGCCACGAGCCGATGTCCTTGGGCATCTCATGCCCGCGAAACCCGCGGCCGGACTCCTGCTGCGCCCATCCTGAGCTTTCTGCGAACACCACCAGCAGGCCTGCTCCAAAACCCTTCAGAAAATCCCGGCGATCAACGAGCAGGCCAGTCGAATTCGTCGTGCCGATCTCGCGTGTGCTCATCGGCTGCCTCCTTGCGCCGAGAGGGCGGCGCGCTTGACCGCATCCACGATGCGCGGATAGGTGCCGCAGCGGCAGACGTTTCCATTCATCGCCGTAACGATCTGCTCGTCGGTGGGATGGGCGCGCTCACTCAGCAAAGAGGTTGCGGCCATGATCATGCCCGACGTGCAGAAGCCGCACTGAAAGGCTTCCTCGTCGAGAAATGCCTGTTGTACCGCGCTCAGCCTGCCGTTCTTCTCCAACCCTTCGATGGTGATAATCTTCGTGTCCGCCGCGGCGGCGATCGGAGTCTGGCACGCGCGCACCGCAAGCCCATTCATCAGCACCGTGCAGGCGCCGCATTGACCCTCGCCACACCCGTATTTGGTCCCAGTAAGGTCCAGCCGGTCCCGTAAAACGGAAAGCAGCGTCTCCTGTTCCGGAGCGTTCACACGTTGCTTTTCCCCATTGATGTTGAGTAGATATTCCGCCATACCACACTCCCGCGCAATCGATCGCCTGCGCAAGGCACTCATCATGATAGCGAAATCGTGGCCGGCGTGCCCGGCCCGCGATCGACCCCACTGTCTGCGGCGATTGTGTAGGATAGCTCTGAGCTTTTGTCGGGGTGTCTGGTGTCATTGTCCGAGGGCTTCTCTTCTTCACGGCGCAGGTTTTTGCAGCAATCAGCAATCGCCGGTGCTGTCTGCACTTTGCCAACATCTCTTCGCGCGCTCGATTGGGCGGGATCCGGCTCCGGGGCGGTCCGAACACGCGCCCCGCTCTCGCCCGGTGTTTTCACCGCGCTTCCCCTGGGCTCCATTCGCCCCTCGGGATGGCTCCGTGCGCAACTTCAAATCCAGGCCAATGGGCTCAGCGGCCATCTCGATGAGACGTGGGCCGACGTGGGACCCAACAGCGGCTGGCTCGGCGGCACAGGCGAATCATGGGAGCGCGGTCCCTACTTTGTCGACGGCCTGCTGCCGCTTGCATGGCAGCTTGACGATGCGCGCCTCAAGGCCAAGGCGCAGCGGTTCATCGAATGGACTCTCACGCACCAGGCACCCAACGGCATGATCGGCCCTTCGTCCAACAACGATTGGTGGCCGCGCTTCGTGATGCTGAAAGCACTCACGCAATATCACGACGCTACCGCGGATCCGCGCGTTCTACCGCTAATGGAGAAGTATTTTCGCTATCAGCTCAACGAGCTGCCCTCCCGCCCTTTGCGCGACTGGGGGCGCTTCCGCTGGCAGGACGAGTTGCTCAGCGTTATCTGGCTGTACAACCGCACCGGTTCGGCGTTCCTGCTCGACCTGGCCCGTATGTTGCATACGCAGGGATACGATTGGATCGCGCAATACGCCAACTTCAAATACACCGAGAAGATTACCGCTGAATTCATCAAGCTGAATGAGGGAGGCGGCCTCAAGGACCTCGCTCTTGCCACGCATGGCGTCAACAACGGACAGGCGGTGAAGACCGGTCCCGTGTGGTCGCTGGTCTCCGGATCGACTACTGACCGTGCCGCAGTGTTGCAGACGATTGCCGAACTCGATCGCTATCACGGCCTGCCCAACGGCATGTTTTCCTGCGATGAACATCTCGCTGGCCGCGATCCCTCGCAGGGCTCGGAACTCTGCACGGTGGTGGAGTTCATGTTCTCGCTGGAACAATCGCTCGCCATCACCGGGGACGCTTCCCTGGGTGACCGGCTCGAACGCCTGGCATTCAACGCGCTGCCCGGCACGTTTACCGACGACATGTGGGCGCACCAGTACAACCAGGAACCCAACCAGGTGGAGTGCAGCCTGCACCACAAGCCGTGGGTAAGCGATGGACCGGAATCCAATCTCTACGGGCTCGAACCAAACTTCGGTTGCTGCACCGCGAACTTCCACCAGGGATGGCCGAAGTTCGCCGCCAGCCTGTTCATGTTGAGCGGCGCAAGCGAGGGCGAAGACGGTCTCGCCGCTGTCGCCTATGCTCCCTGCGAACTGCGCACGCGCATTCGCGGCACCGCTGTTCACGTTGTTGAGGAAACTGACTATCCCTTCAAAGGCACCGTTCACATCACGGTTAATCCCGCGTCGCCGTTGCGCTTCCCGCTGCAGTTGCGCATTCCCGGTTGGGCCGAACGCGCCAAAGTCTCAGTGAACGATGTTCCGGAAGCCAGCCCCACTGCAACAGCCGCGGGAACGTTTGCGCGTATCGAGCGCACCTGGAAGGCAGGCGATCGCGTCGAACTCACCTTCCCGATGCATCCGCGCGTCTCGACGTGGTTCAATGCCTCCGTCGCAGTCGAACGCGGCCCGCTGGTGTTCTCCTACCCGATCGGCGAGGACTGGGTAAAGCTCCGCGACCGCGGAATGACCGCCGATTGGCAGGTGTTTCCAGCCAGTCCCTGGAACTATGCGCTCGAAGTCGACGCAAGCGATCCCGCTGAAACCCTCGAGGTGACCGAGAGCGGCGTCGGCGATGCCCCCTTCTCGAGCCGCCGCTCCGCGGTGCGAATCGGGGTTAAGGCGCGCAAACTCCCCGCCTGGCGTGCCGAAGATGGTGCCGCTGATACTCTCCCGCAAAGCCCGGTGGCGACGGACCAGCCCGCAGAAAAGCTCTCGCTGATCCCCTATGCCGCCGCCAAATTACGCATCACCGCGTTTCCTCAGTGCAAGAGTCCGGCAAGCGATAAGTCTTAAGGCACACACATCAAGGACGGCCCGTACGAGGCATTCTTTAAACCGCGCAAGACAAAAATTCACTCGCGGGCCGACTTGATTTGTGCGGTGATTTCGCAGACTTACTTTTATGCCGCTTCGGAATAATCAGCGGATTCGTCCGACGCGTCCGAACCGTGCTGCTTGACCATCTTGTTATAGATTCCCATCAGAAGAAACGGTGCGGCCCATTGCCCCACAAAAAGCGCCTCGTGCTTCTTGTTTGAAAGTTGTAAGGCAATCGATACAGCCATCGATCCAAGCGCCAGTCCCAAATACATGCTCGAAGGAGCCTGCGAGGTCACCTTCTCAATTGCGGAAGTCACCTGGTCTTCCCGTGCTTCCCCTTTGTTCACGCGATAATCCTGCATTGTCCAGCTCTCCATTGCGATAAGAGATCGCATGTGCTGTGATGCAGAAAGGTCAGCGGGGGAACGGCTCCCGTTCAATGTTCACGAGGGTTTCAAATGGCGAAAATCGGCCCCTGTCTCCGCAGCTTTCACGGCGTGGAAAGCAATGGGGAAATCTTCGCGCGGATCAACACGGAGATGTTCCGGAAGCGCATTCAACCTCATTTACCCGCGGTTAACTCCGCGGCACGGGTGCGCTCCGCCGCAGCTTCCTGTCCTCTGCCCTGGCGATCGTAGGCAACCGCCAGTTGGCGATGCGGATCGGGAAACGTGGGGTCCGCCGCGATGGATTCCTGATATCGCGCGATGGCGTCGGCAATCTGCCCCTTCAGCAGCAGCTGATTTCCCGCGTTCAACGCGAAGTTGGCGCGCTGGCGGTTCACCGCCGCCCGGCTCAGTTCCGCGCTCTGCTTGCGATAATCCGTTGCTTTGGCGCGCAAGGTTGCCGCTTGGGATCGCAGCTGCCCTGACTTTGCGGTGTCGCCGGCGGCATCCGCCGTGTCAGCTTGCGCGACAAGGCCGGCCGCCTGATCGGCAAGGACCCCCGCCAGCGTCACCATTGGACCGGGCTGCCCTGGCTGCAGCGGAATCGCCTTCTCCAGCGCGTTGCGGGCTTCTTCGAGCTGCCCATCTTGCTTCAGGGTGCTTCCCAGGATGGCCCAGGCGTCGCCGTTGTCGGGCCGGATCGCCACAGCCTTCTTGAGCTGCGTCACCGCGTCGCCCAGCTTGCCCATCTGCATGTAGAGAATTCCCAGCGTGTAGGGGGGATCTTCAAGCGTCGGATCCATCTCCCCGGCCTTGGCGAGTTCCGTCGATGCCTCGTCAAAGCGATCTTTGAACTTGTACGCCAGTCCCAGGTCGTAATGCAGTTGAGGATCGTTCGGGTCGAGCACCAGCGCCGCTTTGAAGTCCTCGATCGCCTCGTCGAACGCCGACAACTGAATGTGCGCGACACCTCGGTCCTTGACGACCGTCGCATTCTTCGGGTCTTCCGCCTGCGCCTTGGCGAGGTAAGGGAGGGCATCTTTTGCTTTGCCCGTCAGGGTCAGCGCCAGCCCCAGATTCGCGAGCAGGTTGGCATTGTGCGGCTCCATTTCCAGCGCCTTCTGGAACCAGGGAATCGCCTCTTCCTGGCGCCCCAGCCGCTGCAGAGACATCGCGAGTTCAGCGGCGACCCCGGGCAATGTCCCGTTCAACTCCAGCACGCGTTGGAGCACGGGGACAGCCGCATCATCCTGCCCGGCTTCGGCGAGCGTGCGCCCGTATTCCGCCAGCCCGGCGGGGTCCGGCGGGTCGTGCTTCGCCAGCGGCTCCAGCACCTGGAGAGCTGCCTCAATGTCATGCTGCTGGCGCAGCACCGTTGCCAAATGGATCCGCGCCAGCGCGTACGACCCATCGTCGGCGACGGCGCGCTCGAAATAGCTCCGAGCCTGGTCCCAGTTTTTTCTCAGCGCGTAGACCGTTCCGATTGCGTCATCCAGGTCAGCTCGCGGCCCGGTGAGCGCGGCTTCCTGCGTAAAAGCTTTCAACGCCTCGTCGGACCGTCCCGCTCCGCCAAGCGCCCGCGCGTAGCTGTCGTAGAAGGCCGCATCCTCAGGGTGCTTGGCTAAGTGAAGAGCGGCTTCAAAATGAGTGACGGCCTTGGCCGGATCTCCGGCGCTCGCGTAGACACGACCCAGTTCCGCTTCAATGTTCGCATCGTCGGGCTTCAGGTGAGCCGCTTTCTCCAGTTCCGCCAGCGCTTGTGCCGTTTGTCCCAGAGAGAGCATCACGGAGCCCAACGCCAGGTGCCCTTCCGGAATGTTCGGAGCTAATCGCACGGCCGTCGCGAACTGCGCGCGCGCCTCCTCCAGGCGGCCATTTTGTGAGGCCGTATAGCCCGCGTGAAAGGCCGCGTCGGCTTTACGTAGCGCCTCCGCACTTCCTGGCTTCAGGTTCTGTGAGACGGCGGTGACCGCCGGCAGCCCCAGGCATAACGCGATCGCGATTGCCGCCAATCTTACCAGGCCGCTCATTCCTGTTTGCTCGCCGGCTTGGGGTCATCCTTATGCTGGATCTCAACCACCAATTTGAATTCCCGGTTGGCCTCGGCCATTTGCCCGGTTGCCTTGTAGGCCTGCCCCAGCAGGTTATGCGTGATGTAGTTGGACGGGTCCATCTTCTCCGCCCGAGTCAGGTATTGGAGCGCCTGAATCGGCTGCTTCAGCTTGAGCATGGCTTGCCCTAGCAGAATGTACGGGCCCGTCGCGCTCGGCTCCAGCAAGACCGCGCGGTTGAGCGCCGTCTGCGCCTCTGGAAACTGCCCGCTTCGCAGGTACGCGTCTCCCAGCCGGTCGTACACGTCTCCATCCAGCGGATTGATCTTGCGTTCCAATTCCAGTTCCTGGATGGCAGCAGGAAGATCGCCGCGCGCCAGCGCCGTTTCACCCAGCAGTTCGTGGGCCAGCGGCAGCTTGGGGTTCAGCTCCAGAGCCTTGTTGGCCTGTGCCGCGGCCTGGTCACGCAATTCCCTGCGCAAAAATAGCCGTCCTGCCAGCAGATATGCCTCCGCAGAGTCGCCCCCGAATCCATATTGCGTCGCAAACGCATGACGGGCGTCGTCGTAGCGCGCCACGTCGGCGTAACAGAGTCCTAAAACGTATTCAGGTTCGACGTTGGCATGCTCCACCTTCACGTGCTGTGCGCTTTCGAGATAGGGCAGGGCTTCCGGCGGGTGGCCCAGGCGCAGCAGGCTCACCCCCTCCATTTCCATCGATTCGCGATCCTGCGCATCCTGCGCAATCGCCTTCTTGAAGGCCGCCGCGGCTTCGGGTAACTGCTCTTTTTGATAAAGGATCAGGCCCCGCAGACGCTCCACTCCGGCGGGGACTGGAGTCTGTGCGGAGAGTTGGTTCAATACGTTCATGGCCTGGTCCAGCCGGCCCTTCGCAGCCAGTTGCTGCGCGTCGTCAAAGGTCGAGGTGGCCGCGGCTGAATCCCCGATTGATACTGCGGGCGCCTGTCCGCTCAGAGTGAAGCCGCCGAGAGAGAACAGGATCACCGCAACTGAGGTGCGAATCATAAAAGAGACCTGAGCAAAAGTGTAGTGCGGAGGCTCGGTTTCTTGCGAACCGGCACGATCCGCGCCTTCCGTACGAGAGCAAATAAAGAGGGGGAGCCTTGGCTCCCCCTCGGTGGTGGTCGTTTGCGGCTCCTCGCAAATTAGAACTGGACGCGAAGAGAAAATTCCAGCTGACGGGGACCGCAGGTGCTGCCGACGCACCCGCCCGCTTCGCCCGAGATTCCGCCAGCCGACTCGACGTTGCCGCTGGGATTGCCTGCATTGATGTGGTTGAACACGTTGAAGGCGTCCATGCGGAACTTGATCGCAACCTGCTCCCACACCGCAAACGACTTGGTGAGCCCCATGTCGTCGGTGAAGAACTGCGGGCCGCGATAGGTGTTGAGGCCTGCGTTTCCATAGTGGTCCAGGCCGGGGTTAGAAAAGATCCCGGTGCCTGCGGCCGCGTCGGTCGCATTTGTGATGTCACCAGACGCGCCCGGATTGCAACCCGTATGGGCGCACGGGATTTGTTGCTTATAGAACGAACGCGAGATTGTTCCATTTCCGTTAAACGTCGCGGAGGTCAGGCTGGTCGACATTTTCTTGCTCGCGTTTGGCGCAGCTCCCCCGCTGGTGGCCGGATTTGGCGTGTTGGGGACGTTGGCGCCGGACTCGTTGTAGCTTGCCGTGAAGGGCAAACCATTCGACCAGTTCATTGTTTCCGAAAGTTGCCAGCCTCCGACAAGGAGATCGAGGGCGTGGTTTGCACTCTGCAGGTAGTCCTTACCTTTGCCGAAGGGGAGGTCATAGCTGCCGTACACGACCAATTGCTGGGTACGCACGTTGCTGTCGCGGAGGTGAGGGAGCGTGTGACTCCAGGTCCATAGGTTTCCAGTGTCGCCGAACGCGCTCGCCCACTGGTAGTTGGTGACGAAGTTGAGACCATGGCTGTAGGCCTTGTTCAGCGTGACCTGTAACGCGTCGAACTCGGTGTTCTGATCGTCGCCGCGATAGGCGATGCTGTTGTTCCAGCCGCACATGCCGGGCTTCAGGTTGACGTCGCCGCCGTTTTTAGCCTGCAGACCTGCCAGGGAGATATAGTTGGGGTCCGTGCAGGCCTTCAAGGACCCGCCGTAGTAGCGCTGCAGGTACTTCGAGCTGGATACGCCGCCCGAGTAACCCGCCGGGAAGGGTGTACTGCCACCGCTCGGGCCTGCCGGATCGTAGGTGAGCGTCTGGCCTGTCACGCTGTAGGAGCCGGGCAGGGTGACAAAGGATTCGTTGGGATTGGTTCCGTTGCCGTCGCCGTCGGCCAGAGTGTGAGTGCCCTTGTTGCCCACGTACGCGACCGTCAACGACATGGTCGGTGTGACTGCGCGCTGCACGGCCAGGTTCCAGGCATCGATGGTGGTAAAGTGCAACGGATTCGCACGTGCGGCGGGCGAAACCGCATATCCCTGGGCCGGAAGCAGGCCATTGCTCGGAACCGTCGGGAAGACATAGGCTGGTGGACCGGAGGCCAGGGTGAAGGCTGGTGCGTTCGGGCTGGGCTGGTTCACTCCCTGGTTGGCAAGCACGGGGATGTTCTGGGTCACGGTATGTCCGAAGATTGATCCGAATACGCCCGTATCGAAGCTACGTCCATACCCGGCACGCACTACTGTCTTCTGGCCGAATTGGTAGGTTGCGCCCACGCGGGGTGCGAATTGCTTCTTCTCCTCCACCGACCAGCCCATGTTTGAGCCGATTCCGCCGATGCCGGCCACGTGCATATAGCCGTCTGTTACGTTCAGGAGCGATCCGTTGCCCGGGCCATTGACAGATTCCGGGAAGTACACATCCCAGCGAAGGCCGAGGTTCAAGGTGAGGGACTTGTTCACGCGCCAGGTGTCCTGGCCGTAGAAGAAGGTCCTCTTCTGAAATTCCTTGGCGTTGGTGGAGGTGGAGACGTAGCGGTTCATGCTCTCCACGTCGCCGAGCATGAAACTCGCAAACGACAAGCCGCCGGAGCTGGCGACCGTGTCTTCCGTCGGTCCGGCGTGGAAGTTCAGCTGGCCCGCGCGATCCGCGTCCGAAGGCACGCGGAGGTTGCGGGCATAGCGCAGGTCGGCACCCACCTTGAAGGTGTGGTTGCCCTTGATCATTGTCCAGTTGTTCACAATCTGGAACTGATCTTCGCGCTCGATCAGCGGGCAGTTGCAGCGGTTGATGTTCAGACCGTCACCATAGGACCAGCCATTGGTGCCGCCGCTGCCACCAGACAACGTATCGAACACGAAGCCCGGTGCGCCGCCGGCGATGGAGGATGTGTTGATGCCGGGGATCCCAAGATCGGTGGCAAGGTGTGCGGCCTGGTCATGCTTCGTGTCGACCACGTTGTAGCGGTAATAGCCGAGACGGAAGTCGGTCAGCAGCTTCGGGCTCAGCGCGATGTCCATACCCGAGGCCAAGCTGCCGTTCCAGCCGTTGGAGTTGCCACCGTAGTTGTTCAGACCGAAACCTGGTCCACCGGCCGCGCCAAACATTACCGCGCCGGAGAGGATATCGGTGAACCGCGAGAAGCGCTCGAATACGTGCATCTTCTCGTTGAGCGTGTAGTCCACACGCTCGGTCCACTGGTTCGAGTTGAAGAGACCGGTGCCGTTCGCGTGGTAATTGGCGTCCAGGTTGCCCACCGAGCCAGATCCCGGGGTGTAGTTGATGCTCTTGGTATAGGGCTCCAAAAGCTTCAAGAGTGCCAATGCCTGCGGGCTCAGGTACGACGCCGGAATCACGTTGTTGGGAAACGGCGTTGGGTGCCCGTTGGCTTGCACTTTGGTCCAGTCGTAGATCACACCGCCGGCGCCAAGTTGGGCCTTATATTCACTGAAATCGCATCCCGCGATGCCGCCAGACCCTGAACCCGGGGTGTTGCCGAGGCAGGACTCCACCAGGTTGTTGGTCGGCAGCGTATCGGTGGCCACGGTACCCACTTTTTGCCGTTGACCCTCGTAGTTGAAGAAGAAGAAAGCCCGGTCCTTCAGGATGGGACCGCCGATCGTGCCGCCAAACCGGTTCTTCAAGCCGGCCGGGAGCCCTGCCGCAACCGACTGCGAAAACGGATCGCGCGCCAGGTTAGCGTTGCCGGTACGGAAATCGTACACATCCCCATGGAAGGTGTTCGACCCGGAGCGCGTCTGCGCCGTGACCACCGCCGAGACGGCCTTCCCGAGCTCGGCATCGTAGTTCTGCGTCGTGATCTTGGTCTCGGTCACCGCGTCGGTGGCAGGATTGATTACGATGATGCCCAGGATCGGGTCCTGATTGTCCGTACCGTCAAGCTCGAACGCCGTACCGCCGAAGGCCTGGCCGTCCACCTGGATCTGCTTCGACGCCTGCGGATTTTCATCGGCGGCGTGCGACCAGCCGAGGAGCTGTGCGCCCGGTACGAGAAGTTGGAGATTGGTGAAATTCTGATCGCCGATCGGAAGTGCCGAAACCTGCTGCTCATCGAAAACGGTTGCCACGTCGGCCTTGTCCGTTTTGAGCTCGGGTTCCTGATCGGCGCTCACCTGCACGGTCTCGGTCGCTCCGCCCACGTCCATCATTGGATCGATGCGGGGGGCTGCGTCGGCTTCCACCTGGATGCCCTTGGTCTCGAAGCCTTTGAACCCCTTGGCCTCGACCTTGATGTCATATTTGTCGGGAATGAGGTGGGGAACACTGTAGTCGCCGGATCCGTTGGCAGTGGCCGTTACGACTGTTCCCTTCGCTTCGTCCGTTACGGTGACGGTGGCGCCGGGTACGGCTGCCCCGCTCTTGTCAGTTACGGTGCCAAAGATCGACCCGTAAACCGACTGTGCTCTTGCGGGCGCAAGTAGCACTAAGCTCGCGCAGGCGAATAACGCCAGCACGAGGGCTGTGCGAATCATCTTGTTCATGCGGTCTCCTGAAGCTGCTTCTGTTTTTTGTGTGAACTTGTTGTGGTAGTGCCAGCCGGTGGTCTCCCGGCCGCCTTGCAAGGCTAGCCTGCCGCGATAGCAGGGTCGCGAAAGTGCCGAGGAAGCTGCACCCCAAGTGAAGCGTTCACAGATGCGAAAAGGACATTCCTCGAAGCAAAGCGAAAAGATATCCAATGAGAGCGCCGATGTCAACGATCAAATTGGACGCGATTGGCAAAGAGAGAGCGAAGGCGAATTACCTTGCCGTGGAAACTATTACATTTGCTTACGCCTTTTTTCTCATCACTTTGCGGGCAATCGTCACGCTATACCGATTATCTGGGCCATAAAGCGATTTACTCTCGTGGGGGTTCTCCGGTCGAACGCCTGCTTCACCGTCCGATGGGAAACTGATGAAGACGTTTTCACGAGTTCGACACGAGAATGGGATGTTTTGACAGCAGAACCTGCACGGTTACTAATGAGCCCCGCTCGGTGAGGGTCGACCGGCATTTCCATTGGCGCCCTGGCGCTCGTTGCAGGTCTGCCTGCCTGTCCGTATCTCTGCCAACATCTTGCGCGCCCGTTCGTTATCCGGTGCAAAATGCATGACCCGTTCCAGCGTCTGGGCTGCCGCTGACGGCTTTCCCGCCCCGCATTCCAGAGCCGCCAGGTTTGTCCCTGCCCCGGATTCTGCGGGATCACGATCGAAAACTCCGCTCAAAAGTGCTGCCGCCTCGCCGTATCGGTGTTGGGCCGCCTCGATCAGGGCCAGATCGCCTGCGGCCACCTGGTTGTAGCCGTCCACGCGCAGCGCCAACCGATACTCCTCGGCCGCGGACTCGGTGTGTCCCTCCACCTGCTCCAGAAATCCGAGTTGCGCGTGCAGATCGGCATCTCCGCTCACGCCTCCCAGCTCCTCCGTCCTACGCAGCCGTTCGAGTGCGCGCTTGCCCGCCTCCTGATCGCCCCGCGTCGCCAGCTGCGCATACGCCAATCCGAAGTCCCGGTCGCTGGCGCTTTCGTCGCCTACCGTAGACAGCTCCCCTCGGGTCACCTTCGGAATCGCCTGGGCAATTGGGCGCCGCCGGATCCAGTGGTCGGTTACCTGCTCATGCGCGATGTCGTTCGTCGGCGGCCTGGCCATGTGGCATGCCGCGCAATCGGGATTCTCGGGATGATGACCGGCCGCAAACCCGGGCCGATCATGGCACTGCAGGCATCTCTTCCGATAAAACGCAACGCGCTCATCCGGTCCCGGCGAATCGTGCGGGTCGTGGCATGTTGTGCACGTCATCCGTTCGCCCGATGCCTGCTTGCACCGGCTCCTCAACAGCGCCTCCCACTGGCTCGTGGCGCGCCCCGCTGAACCCGCTTCCCCGCGGTGCACAAAATATACGGTGAAATCGAACAGATTCTCTCCCGGGACAAAGGTTTCCGGCCGCTTGCCGGCCCGCGTCACCGTCACATCGCCTTCTAAATGGCACTTCAGGCACACGGAATCCCGCCGGGCTGGATCCAGCGCGTCGATCCGCAGCATGTGCACCTTGCCGCCCGATGCCACGTGCGCCGATCCGTCGCCGTGACAGGCCGCGCATGTGATCCCTCCGCTGGCGAACGGGGCCTCCGCGAAGTGGTTCCGCGCATCGGGCAGCGACGAGGCCACCCCCGACGCGTGGCACGACAAACACCCCGGGTCAACCCGCAACGTTAAAGGCATCTCCCGCGCCTGCTGATACGCCGGCGCCATATCCCAAACCTGCTTCCTGGCGTACCAGTTGATCGGCGATTCGAACCAGTATCCTTCCTGCTCAAACAGGAAGGTGCGACCACGCTTGCCCGAGCCGATAAAGTACTTCAGTTCCTGTCGTCCGACCAGTTCCCGTGCCGGGTCGTCCCGCTCGAAGCTCAGCCACGCCTTTCCTTCCTGTTCGTATACGCGGTAATGAACGCCCGATTCCGGATGCCGGAAATCCGCGGGAATCAGCCCCTTGAGAGCCGGCCCGCTCGCGTTCGCCATGGGCGTCGCCCGATAGCGGTCAAAAATCTCCCGATGGCACGCGGCGCAGGGCTGGTCCGGATCGCTTGCATCGGCCACCTGGGTAGCGCCCGCAGACCCGCCGTGTACGGCCCGCAACGCGGCCGCAACCGCGATCACAATCAACCCGAATCGCAGAATTCGAGGCAAAACCAAGACTCATCGGCAATCGCCGCCGCTCTGAGCGCTACTGCAGTGAAGACGGCGGATTGGGGGCCAAGGTTGAGGCTCGCGAGAGTCTATTTCCCAGATTTTCGATCTAAAATGATGTGAGGTAGCGCGAATTCCGCCCTATCAAAAAATGCCAGTGCGCTTGCGGCTGCCCGGAAAGCGTGCCATGTTCCTCGATCTCACCAAAGCGCTCTCCTTTTTCGCATGCATCGTGGTTGTGTACCACGCGGCGATTCACACCTTCTTCGTCCCCGGCGCAAAGTGGGAAGAGCGGCTCGACCTTGCGCTTCTCAAGCTGGCTCTGGCCGCCTGCGTCTGTTTTCTCAGCGGTTTGGTCTTCACCTGGCCCTCGCGCACCAACCCCGATCGAGCGCTCGCCCTGACCGCGACGCTCCCCGTCCGTTTCTTCTTCTGGTCGACCGCAGTCATTGCGGGACTCTTCCTCAGTTCCTGGTTTCTCGGCGACCTCGTTCAGCAGGCCGCCCCCTTCATCTCCAGCCGCACCCTGCAGCGCTTCTGATCCCTGCCCCTCGCTCGGAAGTTCGTCAAATCCGCATCGCGGCCCGACGGGAACTGTGTCTCTGACGATTTCGTAACGCTTCATCATGGAAGTGCAAAGCTTTTCGCGAGAGGCGACGTCTCCAATCGATCGCGCCGTCGCCCGGTGGCGGCAGGCCGCCGGTCCCTGGCTCGATGGGGCTCCGCATACGGCTCCTCGCTACACGCCTGGCGACCAGCGAAAGCGCGAGCAAGCCTACGACCTCGCTCTCCGCGATGTGGAACACCACGCAAAGCACGCAAACCGCCTCAGCCCGGCAGAGACCCAGCGGCGGCTGATCGCATCCTTTGCTCGCTTTGCCGCAACGGCACTCGATCTCCCCGAACCCGCAGTCGCACTCGTCACCGATCAGTTTCTGCCCGTCGGCACGCAGTTGGCCCGCTGGGCTCGCCGCTTCGATCCGGCCCTTGGTACCCCCGACATCGTGCAGGCCTGCCGCAACGCGTGGACCGCCTGCGGTCTGCAGCCGCTGCTCGGCGCGCCGTTGGTTCTCACTCCTGCCATCCTCGGTTACAGCCTGCTCTACCCCTACACCGACAACTACCTCGACCAGCGCCGCATCTGCCGCGAGGACAAGCTACGCTTCAGCCAGCGTTTTCGCAGTCGTCTTCGCGGAGAGCCGATCACTCCCCATGGCGATCACGAAGTCTCCATCTGGCAGCTCGTCAGTCTCATCGAGGGCCAGTTCCCGCGACACCGTTTTCCAGGCGTCTTCGAATCTCTTCTTGCTATTCACAACGCGCAGGAAGAGAGCCTCGTCCAGTTGCACGCCGGTGAGCGGTGTGAGGACAACGAAATCCTCCGCATCAGCTGTTTCAAGGGAGGTACGTCCGTCCTCGCCGATGCCTTCCTCGTCCACGGCATCCTTACCGCGCAGCAGAACGATTTCGCCTTCGACTGGGGCGTCCTGCTGCAACTGGGTGACGACCTTCAGGATGTCCATGAGGATCTTGAGCGCGGCTCCGTCACGCTGTTCACGCGCACAGTCCGCCGCCGCCAGCCGCTTGATTCCCTGGCGCTGCAACTGCTCAACTTTGGGGATTCGATCGCCTCCAGCATGGACGCACTGCCCCACGGCAGCCGCATCCATAAGAACCTGCTGCGCATGAGCTGGCGCTCTCTCGTCCTGATGGCCGTTGCCCAGGCCCACGAGCATTTCTCGTCCGCACTGCTCGCCGACCTCGAGCCCCGCTCGCCCTTCCGCTTCGCCTTCTTGCGCGCGCGCCGCAAAAAGCTGGACGGAAAATCCGGCCTCTTCCAGAGGCTGTTTCAAATTCTCTTGTCGCAGGAAGACGAAGAACCCGCGTGCCAGCTTCCATCGCCACACGCGCGCCAGGCATTCCCGCTCGTCCCGCCGGCGGCCATCGCACCGGAAATCTCCGTTCTCTAGCGCAACGCCTGCACAAACAGCACCGACAGCCCGACAGCAAGGATATCTTCCAGCAGAGCCGCCGGCATATCGCGGCCAAATGCCGCAGCCAGCTTCGATCGCATCGCCGCGCCGCCCAGCGTTCCCGCTACCGCACCCATCGCGCCGAGAACCGCCATCAGAATCAGACCATTCCGCGCTGCCCCGATTGTCGCTCCGCAAAGCGCTCCGCTCACAATGCGCGCAGCGAACGGACCCGCCGATTTGCGGCTCGGCGTGAACGGCAGCTTGTCCGCGATCAGTTCCCCGATCGCCAGTACCGTGAAAATGATGCGGGTGTACTTGTATCCCATGAACGCCAGCGGCGTCTGGCTCACATCCAGAATGCCCAGCCACACTGCCCAGCTCACCGCACACGGCGCCAGCATCGACCGCATGCCCGCTACTAGTCCAAAGATCACCGCGCAAAGTGCCGCCATCATCCCGCTCCTCGCCGCGTGCCCCATCCTAAGTGCGTTTCTGTTCTCCGCGCGCAGGGTAGGAAAGCATGAATCCAAATCGACCGGCCGTCAGCGTTTGGTCGCCGCAGTCAGCGCTTCGTTCTTCAACACCTTGCCGCCCTCTTCGATCACGTACAGCCGATTTACATCCAGATCCTTGAACGTGTCCACCGCGCCCGATGGCCACCGGATCTCCACCAGGTCCGCCTTGGTCGCCGCCCCTAACCCGAAATGAATGCGCAGATCGCTCGCCGAGAAGTACCCGTTGCAGCTCCGCACCTCTTCAATCTGCGTCAGTGCGCTTCCCGCCTTGGCGGTAAGTACCGGAGTTCCGGTCTGCGCCACCACCTTGATCCGAGCGCCAATCCCGGTCTTGTTCGACTTCGTCCCCACGAGCCGAATCTTGATCCAGGTCCGCTTCAGTGCCGAAGGCCCCCCGGGGACAGCATCACAACGCAGCAGCTGGGGCACCGCATTCACGCAGTTCACCACCGCATCCAGATCGCCGTCATTGTCGTAGTCTCCTACTGCGAACCCGCGCGCTTTCGCCGCCGCCGTAATCCCCGCGCCACCGATCAAGCTCACATCCTCAAATTGCCCATTACGCAGGTTGCGATACAAATACTTCCGCTCTGCATATGCAGCGTCCACCTGCGTTCCATCCACCTCCGGATACACGTGCCCGTTTGAAACGAGAATGTCGAGCCATCCATCGTTGTCGATATCGATGAAGCTCACACCCCAGCCCAGCAGCCGCGTGTTGATCCCCAGCCCAGCTTGATAAGTCCGATCGTCAAACGAACCATCGCCCAGATTCATGTAGAGCGAATCCGTGTCGCCGGCAAAATTCGTCTTCACCAGGTCCGGCAATCCGTCGCGGTTGTAGTCGCCCACGCTCACGCCCATTCCCGCCTGCGGCTTGCCATCGGGCGAATACGCCACCCCCGCCTCGATCGCCTGGTCCTTGAACGTACCGTCCTTCTGGTTTACATAAAACGTCGCGCTCGTCGAATCGTTGGCGACATAAATATCGGGCCATCCATCTCCATCCAGATCCGCCGCCGCACAACTCAATGCGTACGTCCCCAGCGTGCCCCACAGCCCGGCGCGCTGGCTCACGTCTTCAAACGTGCCGTCACCCTTGTTGTGGTAAAGCAGGTTCTTTCCACCATCGAGTCCCGGCGGCCCGCACGCCACCACGATTCCCTTGTACGTGCAGTTCGCGTCCTCCGGCAGCGGCGTCTTCTTCAAATCGAGATCGATGTAATTCCCCACAAACAAGTCGAGATGCCCATCCTTGTCGTAGTCCAGAAAGCTGCATCCCGAGTTCCACCGCAGCCGGTCCTGCAGCAACCCTGCTTCCTTCGTCACGTCGGTAAACGTGCCGCCGTTGTTGCGAAACAGCGAGTTCTGCCCGTAGTAAGTGACGAACAGATCGTTCCATCCATCGTTGTTGTAATCGCCTACGCAGCAGGCCTGGCCCCACCCGCTCCGCGCCAGCCCCGACTTCATCGTTACATCGGTAAACGTGCCGTCGCGATTGTTCTTGAAGAGATGGCACACGGGCTCATGGCCCTTGGGAAAACCTTCCAGCCGCCAACCATTGACGAGGAAGATATCCACCCAGTCGTCCTGGTCGTAATCGAAAAACGCGGCACCGCATCCCGTGGTCTCAATCAGATACTTATTCCGATGTTCGCCGCCAAAGATGGTCTCCGCGTTCAGGCCTGCCTCCTTGGCCACGTCTACAAACTGCACGCCCAGCGGCGTTCCCGTTACCGGCGACGGCGTGCCCTTGGGCGCGGGCCGCGCCGGCGCCTCATACGATTGCCGCGAATTCCCGCCCGGCTTTTGCGGCGTCGCCTGCCCCAACAACGGGCGCGCCAGGCTCAGCACATCTTCAAGCGACAACACCATCGCAGTCCGCGACAGCGACTTCAAAAATCCACGCCGATTCAAACCCAATACACCTGTCTCCCGGGCGCTGCTCGCCTTGAATCGACAAAGCGCGGCCCAACCCCCGAGTATACCGGCGTGCGGATTGTCCCTGTTCCCCAGTGCTGCTCTAATGCAGCCGGCAGTGCTACACTCCTCTCTCCCGGAGAAAACCCCATGAACCTCGTGATTGCCAATGTGTCAACGCAGGTCGCGCATGCCGAGTTTCGTGCTGCCATTCGCGCCATACAGAAGCAGGTCACCGATCACTTCAAGCCTGAGTGGGGCGTTGGCGCGGCGCTCAAGCCGATCACAATTTCCCTCGGAGCCCGAAAGGCTCCCATCCAGAAGGACGCCGACGCGATCCTCTATCTTGGCGATTCCTCGAGCGATCCCACCACGGGAGTCAAGGACGCCTACGGCTACCACGCCGCCAACAACAAGGGCATTCCCTACGGCTTCGTGTACCTGGATATCTGCGCGTCCTCAAAGGAGCCATGGAGCTGCACTCTTTCGCACGAGGTACTCGAGTTGCTCGGCGATCCCGATGCCGTTCTCACCGCCACCGGCCCCTCGCCGAAGAACGCCTCGGCAACCGTCTACTACGATCTCGAGATGTGCGACCCCACCCAGGGTGACACCTACAAAATCGACGGCATCGTGGTGTCAAACTTTGTTGGAAGGCGCTACTTCGGCATGTCCGGCGGAAGCGGCCGCACCAACCACCTCAACATGCGGCTCCGCCCCTTCGGCGTGCGGCCCGGCGGCTACCTGCAATACGAGTTCAGCGGCAAGGCACATCAGATCTACGGAAGCCGTGTCACCGACAAGCAGAAAGCCGCCAAGAAGAAGATGGAGCACATACGCCGCAACGCCCGCCGCGAGGGTCGGCTTTCCGCCTGAGCAAAGCTACATCGTTCGGGGGCGCCCTCGCCGCAGCCGCAGCAACAAGTACACGAGCATCGAAACCGCCAGCACATACGGCGCGTATCCTACATGCCCCATTGACAGAAACATTCCCACATGTCCCGGCTCGTCGAGCGTCGGGCGGCTCACCTTCACTTGTGCCGCGCCGCCAATCCACGCAATCAGCAGCATGCCCGCGACCGGCCACAGCGCTTTTGCCCGCACCCGTGCCGCCATCCATGCAATGGCACACGCGACCAGTAGCGGCGACCAGAAATAGAGAAACCGTCCCACGCCGAAATACGCCACTCCCCATCCGTCAACCTGCACAAACGGCGTCTTCTCGTAGGGCAGAAACGTCTGCCATCCTGACCAAAGCAGGAACAGTGCAATCGCGTAAGCCGCTGCCAGCAGCCCCAGCGGCACAATCCCGAACACCGCCCACGGTGCCCGCACGCTCCAGTTCTCAAACCGCGAATCAGCCGCCATCTCGCCCCCCACCACAGGAAGAATCCGCTCCCCAAGCGCCGATGCCACCACATTCAGCACCGCGCCCACGCCCCCTGGCCCCTCTTCGAGTAGCGCCACAAACTCCGCGCCATAGCGCTCCCGCCAGAGTCGCGGATACATTCGCACCAGCGCGCGCGCCAGTCTGCGATTCATTGCGCCTCCAGCCGTTTCAGCCCCGCCTTGCTGAACTGATGTAACGTAGTGAGCTTCGCCCTGAGCACCCGGAGCCCCGCGGCCGTGATCTTGTACGGCTGCCGACGCTCTTGCGCCTCCAGCGGCTTGATCCAGCCCTGCTTCTCCAGTCGCGCGATCGCACCATACAGCGTCCCCGGCCCCAGCCGCGTGCCGCTCAGCGCCACAATGTCCTCGATCATGGCGTGCCCGTGCTTGGGCCCATCGGCCAGGCTCGCCAGCACCAGCAGCGGCGGATCGGAATAATGACCCGCCTCCGCCATCTCGTCCCCTTTATCTACGTTTCGCGTACTACGCATGACGTAGTTATCGCACACTTCGCTCCGCGTGGCAACTCAAGGCTCTCCTGCCCGCGATCCGCGTCTTGACTTCAGACGAGCGCTTTGTCTAGGATTTTCCTGCTGCTGTAGGGCGCATCGGCTCACGAGCCGGAGGGGCATTGCCCGCCTACGACAATGTCCACGGTAAAGCGCCCATGTCGAATCTCGAACATCTCCGAAAACAAGCCAAGTTATATCTCCGCTGGCATCGCGAGCGCCATTACCCCGTCGCGGCCCAAATCAGAGACGTCCTCCCCCGTTTCCGAGACTTGTCTGACCCGGAAGTCCTGGACGCGGAATTCAAGCTGAGTGATGCGCAGGAACTGGTCGCCCGGAAATCCGGGTTTCCAAACTGGCCGGCGCTGATCCAGGGAGTTACCCGCATGAATGATTCACCCGCTCTCCCCACCGGTACCTCCGTCATCCTGGCGTCGGAGCCGCAGCTTTTCGTCTCCGACGTTGAGGCCGCCCTCGCGTTTTATGTTCACAAGCTTGGCTTCAAGCTCGCGTTGTCCTACGGAGAGCCGCCCTTTTGGGCACAGGTCGCACGCGACGGAGGACGGCTGAACCTCCGAATGGTCTGCGGGCCCGTCTTCGACAGCGGCTTTCGCTCCCGGGAGCCGGGTGCCGTTTCTGCCACACTCACGCTCGACGACGCCAAGCCGCTCTTCCTGGAGTTCCAGAAAGCTGGAGTCGTCTTCTACCAGACACTTGAAAACCGAGCCGTGGGGCGCCCGCACGTTCGTCGTCGAAGATCCCGACGGAAACTTCATCCTGTTCGCCGGCAACTAGATCGTTTCACCGGCAGCGACTGTAATGTCCCGCCTCCTGATGCGTCTGCACCAGTGAATGCGCATTCAACCATCCACCCAGCGAGCTAAGGAGAGAAGCCATGAAGAACAAGCCCACAACGATCTGCCCGTGCGGCCCCGGCTGCGATTGCGGCCCAATCTGCCCGTGCCCAACAAACCGCTAAACTCAACTCAACCAACTCCGGGGCAGGAGAAGCCACCCTCCTGCCCCGATTCCCTGCGCATGCCCGAAGCCGTCCCAGCCCCGCTACTCGATCTCCGCCGCCAGTTCCTCGGCTTTCTTGAGCGCCGCCTGGCCGATCGCGCGCTCGCCGAAGACATCCTGCAATCGGCTTACGTCCGTGCGCTCGAATCCTCCGGTCAACTGCGTCAGGATGAGTCCGCCGTCGCCTGGTTTTATCGCATTCTGCGCAACGCCCTCATCGATCACCACCGCCGCCGCACCACGGAAAGCGCCGCGCTCGATCGCTGGGCGCGCGAGCTCGAAACCGAAACCGCGGCCGATCCGTTTCTCAAAGACACCACCTGCCAGTGCATTACCGGCGCGCTCGACGCTCTCCCCACCGCATACGCCTCGCTCCTGCGCGAAGTCGACTTGGCGGAGAAGAGTCTAGCGGACTACGCCGCATCGCAATCCATTACACCCGGCAACGCAGCGGTCCGCGCGCATCGCGCCCGTACGGCCTTGCGCAAGCAGCTCATCCAGTGTTGCGGCGCCTGCGCCACCCACGGCTGCCTCGACTGCCAATGCGCCGTCAACCGCCACCAATCCGCAAACCAGTAGCCCCCACCACAAACGAAACGGCCCGGCAACCGCCGGACCGTCCCGCCTTTTTCACTTTTCACTGTCCACTGTTGACTGTCCACTGTTCACTGTCCACTGTCTTTAATACACCACCTTCAGCCCGAACTGCACGATCCGCGGCTCAAACGTTCCCGAGATCGCTCCCCCGCCCGTCGGCGCATTCGCCGTGGTCGCCGTCGACAGCGTCCCGCTCAATCCGCTCGAAGGCAGATACAGGTTGGTGTGGTTGAACAGGTTGTAGAGCTCCGCGCGGAACTCCACGCTCATCCGCTCCACCGGCGTCGCGAAGCGCTTGTTCAGGTCCAGGTCCGTCTCGAAGAAAGACGGCGTCCGCGCCGGATTGCGCCCCGCGTTGCCAAACGGGCTCAGCAGGTTTCCGCCGGCGTCCTTGGTTCCCGGCAGCGTGAACGCGGTCAGGTTCACATACTGAATCGTTCCATTCGACGCGCGCTCCGAGAGGCACGAATGGCCTGAATTGCAGTTGACCACCGGCGATCCAAACACCCGGTTCGGCCGATACTCATTGGCCCCGCGATAAGTCGCCGAAATCTGTGGGCTCACCGCGTTTGCCGAGTTCGGCGTGTAGGTCAGGTTAAACGGCGTCCCTGATTGCGCCGTGTTGATCGCGCTTACCTGCCATCCCCCCAACACCGCGTCCACCACGGGCCTCGCACTCGAAAGCAGCGAGCGCCCATGCCCCACCGGCAGGTCATACACCAGGCTCGTCACGTTGTCCACCGGCAGGTTGTAGTCGCTTTGGCTGTAGTCCGCGCGCAAATTGTTCGCATCCTGGGGTGACGGCGTGTTCCCCTCCAGCGATGCAGACGCATTGTCCATCGAGTGTTCCCACGTGAACGAGTTCAGCAGCGTCAATCCCGCCACGAAGCGCTGTTCATACTTCACCTGCAGCGCGTTGAAGTGCGAGAAGGCCACGTTGCCCGCCTCGGTGATATCGCCGCCGTTAAAGGTCGTGCCCACATATCCACCCCAGCCCGGATACGGCCGCTTGAAACCGGCAGCCGGATTGATCTGGTTGGCATTGAAGAACTCCTGCAGCTTCAGCCCGTGGTTCCCGATGTACGCCACGTCCAGCAGCGTGTTCTTCGCCAGCTCCTTCTGAATATCCAGGAAGAAGCTCTCCACGTAACTGTCCTTGGTGTTCTTGGGAATGTACGTGATGTTGTCCGTGCCCGGGTTGAAGTTCGTCGCCAGCCCCGCCGGGAATCCCTGGTCCACCGTACGATAGCCCGCCGCGGTCGCCGTTCCCGGTTGCGCCACGGAGACAAACAGCGCATTGGGGGCATTGATGGCCAGGATGTCGCCCGACCCCGCGCGCGTGTAATGCACGTAACTCGTTCCGAAGCCGCCCCGCACCACCACCGACGGCATCACCTGCCAGGCAAATCCCACCCGCGGCGCATAGTCGCCCAGCGCCGGATTCACCAGCGTCTTGCCATACACCCCGCCAGGATTCACGCTGTTCAGGAATCCTCCGCTGTACCCCGGCACCAGCGTCAACATCGTTCCCGTGCCCGGGTCGAAGTTCGAAATGTTGTTATGCACCTCCGAATACGGCGACCCGTACTCCCACCGCAGGCCCAGGTTCAGCGTCAGCTTCGAGTTCACCTTCCAGTCGTCCTGCGCATACGCGCTATCCAGCGACTGCAGCAGGTGCGCCTTGAAAAACGTGGCCAGCGCGTAGTTGTTGGTCGTGCCAAACAGGAAGTCCGCCCAATACGTATCCGCCGCCGCCGTCGGGTTGGCGCAAGCCGCTCCCGCACTCGCCGGGCAAGCGCTATACCCCTTCCCGTAAGTGAAGGAGCCAAACAGGGGGTTCGAGTCCTGCACTTCCATCCACACATGCTCGTACTCGTAGCCGAACTTGAACGAGTGCCGCCCCTTCACCCACGAAAAATTCACCTTGGGGTCCAGCAGCGATGGATTCTGCCACTGCGGATTGGTGCTCTGCCGGCCGAATGCGCTAAAGCCTCCCGAGATGCTCGTCGAAGGCAGTCCGCCCGCCACCGTCGGATCCGTCGGCAGCCCGGGAATCACAATGTCGTTCTCGCCAATCGACAGCGTGTACTTGCCCGCCCGCGTTCCCGACAACCCCACGCGTGCGTCGATTACTTTGTTCGCGCCCATCAAGCGCGTGTAACCCAGCGCTACCTGCTGATCGAGAATCTTGATCCTCCCGTTCGTCTGTCCGTCCAGCGGCCCGGGAAGCGTGCGGTAGTTGATGCCCGTTTCCTTACGGTCGCTGACGCGGGCAAACCACGAGCTCTTGTCGCTCTGCTGATAATCGAGCCGCAGGTCGCCCTTGTCGGCGTTGTCGGTAAACGGAGCATTGGTCGCGCAGTCGTTGGTGTCCACGCCCGTCGTCTGGTTGATGCCCGTCGTTCCCGGCGCAATCTGGCACTGCGAGGGAAGCTGCTTGAAGTACCCCAATATCTGCTTCGAAATCGGGCTCGCATCCGGCGAATTCAAAATCGACGTCCCCGCCTTGTAATAGGTCCCCGGCTTGAACGGATCCTGCACATCCACCTTCAGAATGCCGTTGATCTCATCCTGCGTGGGCACCGTCAGCACCACCGTCGGCGTCAGCGTCTGCCGGAATCCTTCGTAGTCCACAAACCAGAACAGCTTGTCCTTCACAATCCGCCCGCCGAAATCCGCGCCAAACTGGTTGCGATTGAATCCCGGCTTGGGAAACTGGTGCGTGCCGCTCACGGCCTTGATGTAGCCGAATGCGTTCAGGTCCGTATTGCGCAGAAACTCGTACAGCGTGGCATGAAAGTCATTCGTGCCGCTCCGCGACGCCACGTTCACCGTCGCGCCGCTCGACCGCCCATACTCCGCGCTCTCGTTGTTGGTCACTACCTGGAACTGCGAAATCGAGTCCGGCGGCGGCTGAATGATCTGGTTGTCGAAACCCTGGTTGCTCTCGCCGTAGGCATTGTTGTCCAGCCCGTCGAGCATGAAGTTGTTGAACATCGACCGCTGCCCGTTCACGTTGTACGATCCCTGCCGCACCAGGCTCGTCACCGCCGTCGTGGTCGCCGCGGTCGGCGCCTGCCGCGAGCCCGTCACCAGCGCCAGCAGGTCGCTGTAATTGCGGCTCACCAGCGGAAGCGCCTCCGTCTGGTAGTTCGAAATCTCTTCGCCGCGCTCGCTTGTCTCCGTCTCCAGCGCCAGGTCCACGCCCGTCACCTGCACCGTGGTCTCCGCGCCGCCCACCTTCAGTGCCAGGTCGATGCGCACGCGCGCCGCAACCGCCACGTTGATCTCCGTAGCCCGCGCCGCCGAAAAGCCACTGGCCTCCGCCAGCACGGAGTACACTCCCGCCTTCAGATCGGGAAACTCATAGTCCCCGCCGTTGTTCGTCGTCGTCCTGGTCACAACTCCCGTGCTCACCTGCGTGGCCGACACCGTCGCCCCCGCTACCGCCGCCCCCGAGGAATCATGCACCGTCCCCACCAGGCTTCCGTTATCGAATTGCGCGTTCGCTGGAACTCCAAAAACCGCGGTCAAAACCACGGCAAACAAAATGGCAAAAATCGATCCTTGTGTGCGCTTCATACCTCGACCGTATCCAGCCGCCGAGAAAGCACTGTGAAAGCCATGTCAACGCCAGTTGAATCTCATGTCATCCGGACGCTGGATTCTTAGCCCCGTGATCCCGCCCAAGTCGAGACAAAGAAGGTCCGTGCCCCCTCCTCGCGCCTTGTCCCTGGCGCAAGGATGGGAGGGACAAAATTCGCCCCATCCAACGGTCTCAAAAAGGTTGCTTTGCCGGTAAAAACTACTCGCAGCAATCGTTTCTACCTCCGCCCTTCCTCTAAGCCAACTACTCAAGCCGTTCGTAATCATCAACTTGCCATTTCTTGTGTCTGGCACCCGACGTGCACTCCTCCCAATTGGAACTCTATCTAGATCCTTCAGGAGGAACGCATGTTCGAATTCTCTTCTGCCTCGGCCGGTGTCGCCCCCAAGCGCATCGCCGTCTACGTCGCGGCCGTGGTCGTCGGTGGAACCCTCGGCGGCTACGCCCTTCACGAGCACCACACCGCCCAGGAACTCGCCACCAAAAATCAGCAAACCACCGCTGCCCTCACCGAGACGAAGCAGGAGCTCCTCGACCTGACCTCCAAGGTCAACACCCTGGTCGCCCGCGCCGAAACCCAATCAGCTCCAGCCGCGACCCCCGTCACAAAGTCCGCCGCCGCCCGTCCCTCCCCGGCGCACCCCGTCCGCCGCGAAGACCCTCGCTACAAAAAGCTCCAATCCCAGCTTGACGCCCAGAACAAAGCCATCGAGGAGACCCGCAGCCAGATCGCCAGCACCCAGGGCGACCTCGTCAACACCCGCACCGAGCTCACGGGCTCCATCGCCCATACCCATGACGAACTCGTCCTGCTCGAGAAGAAGGGGCAGCGCAACTACACCGAGTTCGATATCTCCAAGTCCAAAGAATTCCAGCACAAGGGCCCCCTCGGCATGCGCCTCAAGAAGGCCAACCTCAAGCACCAGTATGCTGACCTCGAGTTGATCGTCGACGACCGCAACCTCTCCCAGAAGCACGTCAACCTCTACCAGCCGGTCATGTTCTACACCCCCGACAATCCCCAGCCCGTCGAGATCGTCATCAACGACATCAGCAAGGACCACATCCACGGCTACGTCAGCGCTCCCAAGTACCGCCAGTCTGAACTGGCCTCCATGGCCAACGGAGCCGACGGCGCAACTCAGAATGCGGACCAGGCAGCCCCTTCCAGCGACCAGTCCGGCAGAAAGAAACTCCCCCTTCCCCAGTAGCCACAGAAGTTTTCCCGGCCGCACCCTTCACGCCGTGACGGGGGAGCAAAGGGGCCTGCGGTCGTTCTTGCTTGTTTTCTCCCGCAGCCCACCCCCTGGATGCACCTGGCGACGTCTCCTTCCGTCGCCAGGGTGGGTAACCCGGCAAAATTCCCGCGCTAGCGTTCAGCTATGCTGGAACTCGTGAAACTCCGAGCCTGCGTCGCGCTCGCCATTGTCCTTGGCACCACCTCGCAGGTCTTGTCGCAACCCCACGCATCTTCGCTCTGCATTGTGGATACAAAGCCGGACCGCTTGAGTCAGTACGACCCGCCCGCCGGGCCCTTCGCGATTGCAATGTTCCAACAGCTCGACGGGCGAAGGCTGCAGAGCGGCGCCCTGCTCCACATCACCGTTCTCCCCGCTTCCATGCAGCAGGACATTCTGCAGGAGGTCCACCGCCTCGATTGCTCCTGGGTCCTTCAGCTATCGCTCCAGCGAAGCACCGACGCCGATGTATTCGGCCAACCCCAACCCAGGGGTTTGCGGTTCGGCAATTTGCTCTACACCCTCTGGAACGGCGCAACCGGGAAAGTCGTCGAGAGCGGCGCCGGATTTGTGTCCCAAAGCAAACCCCCGCTGACCCCCTTTGCCGTCTTTCGCAAACAGATTCTGAAGAAGCTCAATCAAAAGCCCTGATCGACCCAGCGCCAATTGCCGTGGTCATCCCGGGGCATAACACCATCTCACCCCTGTCATCTCCTAAACTCTTAGTTGACAAATCCCCCGCCCCGCGCCTAATCTCCTAATTCATTAGGAGACCCGCTCGTGAAGCGATCCGGCAAGCCCGCCCTCACCAAGCTCGAACTTGAACTCATGCAGGTGATCTGGCGTCTCGGCGGCGGTTCCGTCAGCGCCGTCCAGGCGGCCCTCGACCGCCCCCTCGCCTACACCACCGTCCAAACCATGCTCAACATCCTGGAGCGCAAGGGAAAGCTCAGCCGCGAACTCCACGGCCGCGCCTACGTCTACTCCGCCAAAGTTACCGAGGCCAAGGCCCTCGGCCAGGGCGTCCGCGACTTGATCGACCGCATGTTCGGCGGGTCCAGCGAGGAACTCGTCATGAGCCTCCTCAAAAACCGCCAGATCGACGCCACCCGCCTCGCCGAACTCACCGAGCGCTTCAACGAGGAGGCAAAAAGGTCATGACCAACCTCGCGTCCACTCTCGAATCAGCGATCCTCTCCTATCTCGTCAACGCCCTCTGGCAGGTTCCCTTGCTCTTCGCCGCCGCCTGGCTTGCGGCGCGCGTCCTCCGCCCCTTCGGCGCGGCTGCCGAACACCGTGTCTGGGTGGGAACCCTGCTCCTGCAGGCGCTCCTTCCGGCCATCTCCCTCGTCCCCTGGGATTTCGTGCGCAACCTCTCCCTCTGGACCAGCGCGCCCCTGGCAGACGTGCAGCCCCACGTTTCCGTTATTACCGGCCCCGGCACCGCACTCGGCGTTCTTCAGCTCCCGGCCTGGCTGCTGGCCGGCATTGCCATCGCCTACGCCGCCGTCACCGCCTGGTTCGCGGCCCAGTTCGCCTGGCGCTTGCTCAAAATCCACACGCTCCGCCGCAACGCGACCCCCATCACCCTCAGCGGCGATGCAGCCCTTGACTGGGCCCGCTGCGTTCAAATCTTCGCCATCCCCGACGCCGGGGTCGCTGTCTCTTCTCAAATCTACGGACCCGCCACAATCGGGATCGCCCGCCGGCTCGTTCTACTCCCCGAAGGCATGCTCGCCACTCTGCCTCCGCCCGAGATGCACGCCGCCATCTCCCATGAATTCGCGCACATGCAGCGTCACGACTTTCTGAAAAACCTGGTCCATGAACTGCTCTCCCTGCCCGTTCGCTTTCACCCCCTCTTCCGCCTCACGCGCCAGCGCGTGATGGAAAGCCGCGAGATGGTCTGCGACCAGATGGCGGCCGAAGCCGGGGAGCGCCACCAATACGCCCGATCGCTTTTGCGGCTGGCTTCCCTGCTTGTGCGCGGAATGCCCACTCAGACCCCTCACGCCATCGGAATCTTCGATGCCACCACCTTCGAAAGGAGAGTTATGAGACTTACGCAGAACCCCACCCCGGTCTCCCCCCGGCGCCGCTTCGCAACCGTGGCCGCCAACGTCCTGCTCGCCGCTGCCGTCTGTGGCTCCGCCATCGCCCTGAGCGTCCGCGTCGACGCCTTTGCCGCGGACGACAAACACCCTGCTTCGCCCAACGGCCCCGTCAACGTCTCCGCTGAAAAAATGCAGGAACAGATTGTCAGCAAGGTCCCGCCCGTTTACCCGGTCGAAGCCAAGAAGGCCGGAATTCAGGGCTCCGTCAAGCTCGATGCGGTCGTTGGCAAAACCGGCGACGTCGAACAGCTCAAGGTCATCTCCGGCCCCAAAGAACTACAGCAGTCTTCCCTCGACGCCGTCCGCCAATGGAAATACAAGCCGTTCCTCCTGAATGGAGAGCCGGTCGACGTCAAAACCACCATCACCGTCATCTATTCGCTCAAAAAGTAGCTGGTGGTCAGGCGGAGGACGGATGCCGCGTCCGTCCTCCCCAACTTTCTAAGAGTAAATAATTGAATAATAGGCACTTGGATCTACTGCCTCTTCGTCCCCAGCAAATCATCCAGCAATTTGTCGAAATCTTCCAGCCGGCCGTACTCGATAATGACCCGCCCGCGCCCGTTCTTGTCCTCGATCTTTACCCGCAGCCCCAGCGCTTGCTGTAACTGCTCCCGAACTTCGCGCACGTTCGGATCTTCCGCGACCTCCGGCTTTTCGTCCTTCTCCCGATTTTCCGGTTTCATTTGCGCCTTGACCCACGCCTCCGTTTGGCGCACCGTCATTCCCAGCGCTCTCCATGCGTACTCGTCGATCACGTGCTCCGCGCCTAGCGCCAGCAGCGCTTTGGCATGACCAAAGCTGAGTTCCCCTATTTCCACCCGCTGCTGCACGCTGGCCGGAAGTTTCAGCAGCCGCAGGAAGTTCCCCACCGTCGCCCGATCCTTCCCCGTCCGCGTCGCAATCTGCTCCTGGGTCATGTGAAACTCCCGCCCCAACCGATCGAACGCCCTCGCCTGCTCCATCGGGTTCAGGTCTTCGCGCTGCAGGTTTTCCACGATCGTGATCTCCAGCGCCTGCTCGTCTGAAACCTGCCGCAAAATCGCCGGAATCGTCTTTTTGCCCGCCAGGATCGAGGCCCGCCACCGCCGCTCGCCGGCAATCAGCTGGAAGCGTCCGTTCGCCTGCGGCCGCACCAGGATCGGTTGCACCACGCCGTTCGCCGTAATCGATGCCGCCAGCTCCGCCAGCTGCGCCTCATGCATCGTCACCCGGGTCTGGAATGGGTTCCGATCGATGGCTTCCAGTGAGATCTCGCGCGGCTTTCCAGTTTCCGCTTCGGAGGCGGCAGGCGGCTCAGCGGCCTTGGGAGCAACGCGCGGAAGCAGTGAATCCAGCCCCTTGCCCAGGGCGCGGCGTTTCGGATCGACGGTGGCGGTTGTCATCAAAATCACATCCTCTCCCCGGTTCGCCGGGGCTGTTTTTATCTCAAACCGTTGGCAACAAGGGCCTTGCGCCGCAGGTTATCAGGAATAGGGCCAGAATCGCACGGAAACAGAAGACTTTTCAGCCTTTTCCGCCTCCGCCGCCGCGGCCTTGCGTTTCAGGCTCCGCGGGCTCTCCAGATGGTTTCGCACCAGGTACTCGTTCGCCAGCTCAAAGTACGCCTCGGTTCCCCGCGACCGCGGATCGTAAAGGGCTACCGGCTTTCCGTGGCTCGGGGCCTCCGCCAGCCGCACGTTCCGCGGAATGACGGTCTTGTAAAGCAGGTCCTTGAAGTATTCGCGAAGCGTGTGCGTCACTTGTTGGGCAAGGTTCGTTCGGTCGTCGTACATCGTCAACACGACGCCCTCGATGAAAACCTTGGGGTTGAATGCCTCTCGCACCCGTTCCAGCGTTGAAATAAGCTCGGAAACACCCTCCAGCGCAAAATACTCGGCCTGCATGGTGACGATCAAGGAATACGCTGCCGCCAGAACATTGAGCGTCAGCAGATCGAGCGCCGGCGGGCAATCCAGAATGACGATATCGTAGGACTCCAGCACCGGCGCCAGCGCGGCACCCAGCCTCAGGGCACGGTCGTCGGCCCCGGCCAACTCGATATTGGCTCCCGTCAGGTTCTTCGATCCGGGCAAAATGCTCAGGTTATCGACGCCGGACGGCAAAATCACCTGTTCAGCCGGAGCGGTTCCCATTAGAACGTCATAGATCGAGTGGCGGTCGTCGTCGCGTTGAATTCCCAGCCCGGAGCTGGCGTTCGCCTGGGGATCGCAGTCCACCAGAAGGACCCGCAGGCCCTCGATCGCAAGGCAGGCGGACAGGTTGATAGCGGTGGTGGTCTTGCCCACACCACCTTTCTGGTTCACGATCCCCACAATTTTTCCCATGGCATTCAAGGTTAACGGGCGAGGGCCGTTTGGGACAGCGCGAGCAACTGTGGAGAATTGGTACAACCTGTGGAAACCGCCTTTTGGAAGGTCCCTTGAGGCGGCGACAACCTGCTGGAGGCGTGAGGGTTGCGGCAAAGTCGCGTAAGCGACAGACGGCCGGCGACAAAAACCGCTGAATGTGGAAATCGGGGCGTCGGATTGTTCCACGTGGAACAATTTTGAGATCGTTTTTGGATCGGCCCCCAGACTCCGGCCCGAATGCTTTCCTGTCGAGCCGATCGCGGAATGACCCCCCGGGTATCAGAATTGTTCCACGTGGAACAATTCCGGGAGGCGATTTCAAAAGGCGAAAGCGGAACCGCCGCCGCCCGGAAGGCTTTCAACGCCCGTTTTGCAGGCTCAAATTGTTCCACGTGGAACAATTTGCCTTTGTCCGAGAAGCAGAATCCTCTCCGATCCACCGGGAAGATGCCTTGCCCGCCAGTCGAAACGCGCCCCTGCCCAACCTTTCACCGCATCCTCGTCGGCCACGGTCGTCAGCAGGGCCATCCAACCGCGGTCGGCAACGCGGGCGCCTGCCGAACGGACGGCCTCTCCCATCCTGTCGACCGCCCGAAGCGTCACGCAGTCGTACTGCTCCGTCAAAAGCTCCCCGCGGCCCCCATGCACGTTGACGGAAAGCCCCAGCACCCGGGCTGCTTCTCGCAAAAACGCCGCTTTCTTTCCTTGCGACTCGGCCAGCGTGACCGCGATCTCGCTGCGGCAAAGGGCGATGGGAAGACCCGGAAAGCCGGCACCGGAGCCAAAATCCAGCAAAGTGCGGATTTCCGGCGCCAGCGCCCGCGCGCAAACAATCGACTCCACGAAGTGGCGGCGCAGAATCCCTTCCTCGTCGCGGACGGCCGTGAGATTCATGCGAGCGTTCCAGCGCATCAACAGAGCCGCGTAAACGCCAAATCGCTCGGCGAGCTCCGGCTCCAGCGCGGTTTCCCCAAACGAAGTGAGAATTTCATTCAAATGATGCCCGACAGCCTTGGGGTCGGCGGGCTCAGACGGCGATCCGGTCATGCAGACGCGACCGACTCGCGCGCCGGCTGGGGATGCCAGCTCCGGGCCTCCTGCAGGAACGCGGCAAAAAGCGCCCTCGAGAATGCGCTGCTGGCGTACGTTCTTTCCGGGTGCCACTGGACTCCGACCACGAAGTGTTCCGGAGAGTTGAGCTCGACGGCCTCGATTACGCCGTCTGAAGGCGAGGTGGCCGTCACACGGAGGTTGTCGCCGGGCGCGTTGAGGGCCTGGTGATGGCTCGAATTCACGAAGATCGGAAGCCCGTTGGGAGGAACCAGCCTCTCCAGCCGCGAACCGGATGCGATGCGAATCGGGTGCGCTTCGTCGATGTGCCGCCCCGGCGCGTGGTTCACAGCCGTCAGCCCCGCGGCGGGCAGGTCCTGAACCAGAGAGCCGTTGCGCCAGGCGTTCAGGCTCTGAATCCCGTAGCAGATGGCGAGCACCGGCTTGCGCAGGTTGAAGGCGTCCTGGAGCAGCAACTCGTCGACCGCCGCGCGGGCCGGATCCGGATCATCGCACTCCGGAGTGCGCGCCTCGCCGTAAACCTGGGGGTCGACGTCGTAACGGCTGCCGGGAAGCAGCACCCCCTGGGCCCCGGCGAGCAATTTGGCCACCAGCGCCGGTTTCTCTCCGAGCGGGATGAGCAGAATCTGGGCGCCGGCGGAATGGAGCGAGGACACATAAGGAGGAAGGCAGCGCGAGTTGTACTCATGGTCGAGGGAAGAGGGCTCGGGGATTGCGATCTTGACGGTCATCTCAATCATTATGGACGGCGCCGCCCCGGAACGGACGGGAACGAAGGGAAAAGTTAAGAGTGAAAAGGAGACAGGCAAAAGCGAAGAGCCCGGAGCGAATTTCGACCCTTCGGCCTATTGGCAGACGGGCTGCTCGACCAGCATTTCGGAGATGCGGGAACGGAGCCGGCGGGTTAACTCGTCAACCTGGCGTATCGTCATTCCCACCGTTTCAATGGGCTCGCCGACGGTGAGGGACATGGTGCAGGGGAAGAAATGCTTGGTGTGAATGGGCAGCAGATCGTAGACACCGTTTAATGCGATGGGCACCACCGGAACCTGGGCGCGAATGGCGAGAAAGGCCGCTCCGGCCAGGAATTCCTTCAGCTCGCCGTCGGGCGTGCGGGAACCTTCAGGAAAGACGAAGAGCGGCATGCCGGACCGTAGCGCTTTGACTCCGGCACCAAGGCTGGAAAGCGTGGTGTGAGCGCTTTCGGTATTGATCGGGATCTGACCTGATCGCGCTAAGTACCATCCAATGAATGGGATAGACCACAGTTCCTTCTTTGCCAGAATGCGAAACTGAAAGGGCAGCGAAGCGAAGATGACCGGGGTATCCATGTACGACGTGTGGTTGGAAGCATAGACAGCAACCCGGTGCCGGGAGAGATTTTCGGCACCGCAGACGGTCAGGCGGGCACCGGAGACGGAGAGACAGGCACGGGCCCAAACTTGGGCAATACGGTGCTGGGTTCGCCCTGTCTTCGCCCACAGCGATGCGATGAGAGCTGCCGTCCCGAAGAGGCCGGTGACCAGGAAGAAGACGGGTGCCTGAAGGATGTTGCTGCGCCAGCGTTGCAGGCGCGGCATGGGATTCGGGCGGCGGGTCATGCTTCTGAGCCCGCCGGCACCGACATCTTCTCGCGCAACACGTGGCGCGCTTCGCCGACCAGGTAGACAGATCCCGAGATCACGACGATGCCGCCTGAAGCGTTCTCTGCCGCAGCCTCAAGGGCAGCGGAAACTGAGTCTGCAGCCTGGGCGGGGGTTCCGGTGGCCTGGGCGGCCGCTAGCAGATCGGCCATGGCGGCAGCGCGGAGACTGGAGATGGGCGCGAACAGGACGCGATCGAAGACGGGAAAGAGAATCTGCGCCATCTCGGAGAGCGGCTTGTCGCGCAGGCAACTGAAAAGAAGGATCTTAGGCCTACCGGCAAACTCCGAATCCAAGCGGTCTCGCAACCCCGCGCGAAGCGCCCACGCGCCGGCGGGGTTATGGGCCACGTCGAGAATCCAGTCGATGTTGCCGATCCGCATCTCCTCCAGCCGGCCGGGCCAGCGGGTGGCGCGAATGCCCTCGGCAATGGCGGCAGGGGTAACGGGAAAGCCGTGATGCTGGGCAAGCTCGACGGCCGCGGCAATGGCCAGGGCGATGTTGCGATGCTGATGGGCGCCGGCGAGCGGCGAGGCGACCTCAATCTCCTGACCCAGGACTTCGACGGCATAGGCTCCGGCCCCGCTGGTGCCGAGGGAGGGCACATAGGGCGCGGCACTCACGCCGCGCACGTCGAGCTCGGTTGCGACTTCGCCGAGGACCTGGTTGGCTTCAGGGTGCTGGGGGAGCGTCACGAGCACGCCGCGGGGGCGGAGGATGCCGGCCTTTTCCCGGGTGATGGCGCCGATGGTCGAGCCGAGCCACTCCATGTGGTCGAGCGAGATGTCGGTGATGATGGAGACCAGCGGATCGACGATGTTGGTCGCGTCGAGCCGGCCGCCGAGGCCCACTTCAAGCACCGCAACGTCGATACCCTGTTCGGCGAAGTGGAGGAAGCCGATCGCGGTCAGCACCTCAAAGAAGCTGGGCATCTGGGCCAGCGCGCCCGATTGGACCAGGGCCTCAGAGGCGTCGCGCACGGCGAAGAAGTGGCGCGCGAAGTCCTGATCGGTAATCTCGGCGCCGTTCACGCGGATGCGCTCGTTGGCGCGCTCGAGATGGGGCGACGTGTAGAGGCCGGTGCGCAGGCCCGCTGCGCCGAGGATGGAAGCGAGCGTAGCCGCCGTTGAGCCTTTGCCGTTGGTGCCGGCAATCAGAATGTTCTGGTAGCGGTGGTGGGGATCGTTGAGGTGATGGAGGAGGACACCAATCTCGTCGAGGGAGAATTTGCGCCGCGGCACTCCGGGGCGCGTGTAAAGCTCCGGAGCCATCGCGTTCAGAGCATCAATGGCTGCCGCGTAGGACATGGAAGCTCCAGTATAGAAGAGTGGGCGAGGGGGATTCGTTAAGAGCTTTGCCTGATTGCGTCTGGCATGCGGGTTCTGGCGTTAGGGTTTGGCCGATGGAGAGTACGCGCGGCTGCAGCCCCTGGTGAAGACGTGGGTAAAGCCGCCGTCGACGCAACCATGGGGGACGCGTTCGATTTACTTCCGCGACCCCGATGGAAATCTTGTGGATTTTTTCAGCCGGCCCGGCAGACAGGTTGAGCCGCGGCCTTCGCGATTCCGTCCCTCCATGTAGGCCTTCTTTTGGAACTGAGATATGATCGTGTCGATTCAGAGGGAGGGCGATGGATGAACCGGCTCGTTCGTGCTGTTGCCCTCAGCATCGCCGCACCGCTCTTGCCTTATCTATCGCATCCTGAGCCCAGCGCGCCGAGGCCGGAGAAGTGCACGGTGCAACAGCTGACGGAGGCTCTGGCAGCGTCACACGGCAAGACGGATGCCGACGTCGCCCAGCAACTCTCCACAATGGAGCTGAGTGAGCGGATGGGTGCTGCAGCCTTGTCGCGATTGCTGATCGATCTGCCGGGGGAACGATCGCGCAATTTGCTGATGATGAGATCGGATCAGTCAGCCTTTCTGCCTACACCGGAGACCGAGGTTCTCGGCGATCCGGCTCCCGACTCCGCGGCCACGCGCCAGATGCTGGTGCAGGTGGTGAACTACGTGAACACCACCCTTCGCCAGCTGCCCAACCTGATTGCGATGCGCACCACGACAAGCTTTCAGGATCACCCGCAGGAGGACGTGCTGGAGTCGACCGGCACGGTGAGCTACAGCTACCAGCCGCTGCACGTGGTGGGTACCGCGAGCGCGACCGTGACTTATCGCGACCGGAAAGAAGTGGTGGACGAGCGCGCTGCGGGCGCCTCGAGGCACGGTGGAAAGATTGGCGGGCTCATCACCACGGGCGAGTTCGGATCGGCTCTTATTAGCGTGGTAGCGGACGCGCTCAAGGGCAAGATCACCTGGGCTCGATGGGAGCACGGCGCCGACGGAAATCTGGCGGTCTTTCACTACGCCGTGCCGGCTGCCAAATCCAACTACCATGTGAAGTTCTGCTGCATTACCGGCGGTCCCGATCTGCCGGACAGCGGGCAGATCTTCGATGAGCAGGCGGAGTACCACGGAGAGATCGCCTTCACGCCCGGCGACGGGGCCATCGTGCGCGTTTCGCTGCAAGCCGATATGCCTGCCGACGGGCTGGTGGCGAATGCCGGCATCCTGGTGGAGTATGCACCAGTTTCGATCGGCGGAAAGAGCGTGATCTGCCCGCAGCGCTCCGTTTCCCTGCTGACAGCACACACCACGCAGCCGCCGAAGGGCATGCACTCCCTGGCGCTTTACAAGGGACCGACCAAAACCTACTTGAACGACGTGGAGTTTGGATCGTATCGCCGGTTCGGCTCGGAAACGCGCATGCTGACCGGGGTAAATGAGACGCCGCAATAACTGTCATGATTGGGAGGTCATTCGCCGCCCGCCTGGTTTCCCTTGGCCAACGCCTCTTTGACACTCGGGGGCAGGTTGCTCATTCGCTTGATGAACGCGGCCGTCTTCCACAACTCCAGGTCCGAATCCCACAGCCCGTTGGAGAACATGCCGGTTCTGCGGATGCCGTGCTTGGCTATCCAGAAGACCTGGGCTTCGGTGTACTCGGTCCCCTGGTCGGGAAACTGGGGGGTGGGGGGAAACAAGCCGGTCGGGTACTTTTGCTTCTTGCCCGGAGTGCCGTGGCAGCCCGCACATTCCCCCAGGTATTGCTTGCCGCCGACGATGAGGTTGTCGTCCGACGGCGGGACCGGGTTCGCGATCTCCGGAGCATTGCGACGAACGGAGGCATGGACCGCTGCCCGCATCAGAGAAGCCTCGAACGGCGACGCCGGAAGGTCGCCACGGACTTCGGCCAGCCCCAGCCGGAGATAGCCGTAGCCGCCGACAAAAACCAGCAACAGAGCAGTGAGCATTCCCAGCAAAAACTGCTTCATGCGAATTCCTTTCCAGCCGGCAACAAGCGCTGTCGGACCCGTTCGCTCCGCCTTCTTCCCAGGTGTCGTTTCGGTCTCGAGAGGACTACCGGCAGAGGCTGTTCACATCCACGGCAGCTTTGGGATGCTGCGGAATGGGGAGGCCCTTCGCCTGCATCGCGGCTTCGAGCAGGTCGGGCTGAAACGGAAGGGACGGATCCAGGGACGTCTTGTAGAACGGATCTTTCTCGGCTTCTTCGAGGGTGACAAACGTGAATCCCTTGCTCTTGTAAAGCTCGAGGAGGCGCGGCAGCATCCGCGCGTCGAGCGCGCCCACATGCATAAGGAGCACGTAGGGGATGTCGTGCCCGAAAAGCGCCTTGGCCATGGCGCGGCGAAAGTCGGCATCGCTCGAGGCAGCGTCGAGGTAGCTGGACTCAAGCTGGGCGATGGCGGCGGTGTCGTTTTTGGCCACGCAGCGCGCGTAGGGCTCGTTCCACATGTAGTCGCCGAAACTCATGGTGACGGCGGCGATGCGATAACCGTGAGCGGCAAGAAACTGACGGGCGGCGTTTCGTTTGTCGGGAGTGTCGCCCTCGGCCAGGAACGGATAGCGAAGCCAGTGCCAGTCGCTGCCCGCCGCGGACTTTTCAAGCACCGGTTCATTTTTGAGCAGGTCGGCCTCCCAGTCGGCGAGCGCGGCGGTGTTGAGATTCATGTGCGACCAGGTGTGGTTGCCGAGCAGGAAGCCGGCATCGCGCCACTCCTTGAGCATGGGCGCTGAGGCGGGCTCGCGGTCGATCGCAATGCCGTTCACGAAGCCGTAGACCGGGGGCAGGTGGGCATCCTGCATGGCCGAAATGAGTTTGTGGCCGATGGCGACGCGGGTTTCGCCCGGCGGAAGGGCACTGTGAGCCGGAAGGTCGTCCCAGGTGAAGGCGATCTGCTGCGAACGTGCAGAGACTGCGGTGATGAGAACAACAACGCCGGCCAGGAAAAGGCGCAACCTGCGCAGGGCATTCATTGATAGAGATCCTTCGGAACCCAAAGAATCGGCACTGGCCATTGTACTGCTCCGTGAAGAGACGGCGCGGCGATGCTGAAGAGTGGCCGGTCACTTGTGCAGGTCGATGTCGGCGCCCGGCGTGTCTCTGTCGATCGACGACTGGACGTCGGCGAAGCGCGGCTTGCGCCACTGGTGAAAGGCGCGCCAGAAGCCGCTGGGCTCTTTGGGGCCGAACATTCCCATGTCGAGCGTGCCGTTTTCGTTGGTGTCCTCGAAGGCGCTTACAGCCCACCAGCCCGGCGCGACGTGGAATTCAAAAGCAGGTTTCTGGCCGGCGGCAAACTTGAGCTGCTGCACCGGCTTTTCGAGGAAGGTGGACGCGTCCCAGAGCGCGACGTACACGGTATGCTTTCCGGTCGCGCCGTGGACCTGGCCGGAGAGAACGACCGCGTTGGGCGGAGTGGTTTGCGCTTCAGGGCCGCCGACGAAAGTGAGAATCGCGGCCAGCAGCAGAAGGGTCTAGCCAGCATTTCTGTCTTCATGCAAACCACCATTTCAGGCGAGAACTGCGATCGTCCAGCCGAGCAGAAGAAACGCGTACAGGTTGATGAGCAGGGTGCGGAGCCAGTGCGTGGCGAGGATGCGCGCGAGGTAGGGGCTGTCTGGGCCGCGCTCGTCGCGACTGAGTTTCGCCTGCCACGGGCCCCAGAACGCCGCCGTCAGCAGATGCGGCAACAGCTGACAGGAAACGGCGGCCCAGGGAACCCATCGCGGCGAGCCTGCCGGGTGAACCCAGATCAACGCGATGGAACCGGCCAGCGTGAGTGCGACCGGCGCAAAGATCCAGTAAGGCAGCTTGCGCCAGTGGGCGGCCTGCACGCGGTGAAACGTGACCGCGTCGAGAAGCTTCCAGGAACGGAAGATGTCGACTTCATGCGCCCAGATTGCGCCCACACCATAAAAGGCCAGCGCCAGGTTGAGGAGGAGAAAGGCATTCGGCGTCATGATTTATCGCTCCCGGGTGCGGGCGCATGGGCAAGGGCCTCGATGGCCGCCTGGAGCGCGGAGCCGAGTCGGGTAGCCACCGGCGCCGGTACCGCGGCCAGCGTTGCCTCGAAGCGCGCGGCGCGGGCGGCGGCGATGGCCCCCAGCAGCGTCTCGCCTTGCGCGGTAAGCGCCAGCGATCTCTCCCGCCGGTCGGTGGCGCTCTCCGACCGCCGCAAAAACCCGCGCTCCACGAGCTTCTGCACCAGCTGGCTGGTTGCGGGCCGCGACAAGCCCACGTGCTCGGCCGCCGCCGAAACCGTGCACGGAGTGCCCGCGAACTCAAGCACCGCCAGCTGCGGGGTGGTCAACTTGCTGGCATGGAGAATGGGCAGGGTGCGACCGGCGTCGTAGCGATACATTGCCGTGAGGAATTGGGAGACCAGGCGGCCGAGGGAGACGGGTGATGAAGATTTTATTTTCATGATCGAAACTATTTCTAATTTAACTCTATTTGGTCGGCGAACGCAAAGCGCTACCAGAATGGCCCTGGCATGAAACCGCCCGAACGTAATTGGGCTCCCTTTTTTCCTGGCTCGCATCCGGGGGTTGTGGAAGGCGTGGAAAGCGCGTCCGCTGTGGAGGACCCGTGCATTGCATCGCCTTGATTCATGCGGGTATAGACGCTCTTTGCACAAAAGCAACGCGGCTTCCACAGGGGTTTTCGAAGAGCCTGTTGAAGGAGTGGGAAAAGCCACCCGGGTGAGGAGTCGGAAGAGACGGTTTTCCAATTGTCCTGAAACCCACAGCCGCGTTTTAGAAAACTCTCCTCCTTCCTAAGAATCGCCCGACGAATGACTTCGGAAGCTTTTCCACTTTTCCAGCGACAACTACGGAGACTACGGGAAATGTTCTTAACCTCTCACCCACAATCCACCGTCCTCCGTCGCGCAGTTCAGGGCGGGGTAAGCCCAGACCCGGCTGGGGCGCCGGAACGCCAATTCTTGCCTGGCCTTTCCGCACCATCCGGGCCCATCCCGAGTTACCGGTTTGGAACATTTCTCCTGCGGGGAATGCCTGCTGCCCTATTTCCCAGAAAAGCGTCCAGTTTTCCACGCACGCCTTTAGATGAAAGATGAATACAATCAATCGAGAAGCGGTGACGGCGTTTTCGGGCGGCGGCACGGTGTTGTATCGTGTGGCCAGCGCAGGGTGTAGCGAATTTCCAGCTTCGGGGATGGGTCAGGGGGCCGCGGGCGCGGCGAAACGAGAGGGGTTCCAATGTCGATCGTGGAGACTGAAGTAGCGCAACCGGCCGCGCAGGGGGCAGCGATGGAGATAACGGTAAGCCGCCAGGAACTGGTGAAGGAGCTCACCGCGACGCAAAGCGTGGTGGAGCGCAAAACCACCATCCCGATCCTCTCGAATTTTCTGATTGAAGCGGACGGCGAGCGGCTGAACATCACCGCAACCGACCTCGACCAGGCCATCCGCACCAGCGCTGCCGTGAAGGTGAAGAAGCCCGGTTCGTGCACGATTCCGGCCCGCAAACTCTACGACTACATCAAGCTCCTGCCCGACGGCGACATCTCCATCAAGCTGCTCGACAACCACTGGGTGCAGATCCGCTCCGGCCGCTCCAACACCAAGATGGTGGGCATGGCGCGCGCCAACTACCCCCAGGTGCCCGAGTTCCCCACGATAGCCGTCACCAGCATTCCCACGGCGGCCCTGAAGACCCTGATTGCGCGCACCGTGTTCGCCATCTCCAACGAAGAGTCGCGCTATACCCTTAATGGCGCGTTGATGGTGTTGAAGGCCGAGTCCATTGCCATGGTGGCCACCGACGGCCATCGGCTTTCGTTCGTGGAGAAGACGGGCGAGACGCTTGCCGGCATCAGCGGCGAGAAGCGTGTCCTGGTGCCCCGCAAGGCTCTGCAGGAGCTGCAGACGCTGCTGGCCAACACCGACGCGGCCGCGGTGGAGTTCGCCGACGACGAACACACCCTGTTCTTCCGCGTTGGCCATCGTACCCTCAGCTCGCGCAAGCTTTCGGGACAGTTCCCCAACTACGAAGCGGTCATGCCGCGCGACAACACCAAGTTCGCCGTGGTGCGCTCGGCGGAGCTGTCGCAGGCCATCCAGCGGGTCGCGCAGTTTGCCGATGAGCGCTCCGGCGCTATCCGGCTGCGGCTTGAAGGCAACGAGCTCAAAATCAGCTCGCAGTCGACCGAATCGGGCGAGAGCGAAGACACCATCGATACGCCCTATTCGAGCGATCCCATCGTGGTGGGATTCAACTCCGGCTACATTCTCGACTTCCTCAAGGCCCTGGGCAACGAGGGCGAGGTCCGGCTGGAGTTCAAGGATTCGCAGAGCGCCGGGCAAATGCGCCCCGAGGATCCCGATGCGGAGTACCGCTCGCGCTATGTGCTGATGCCCATGCGCATCTGAAATCGCGCCCGATCCCATCCACCAACAGTTGCAGCAGCCGCGCCGCAGCGTCTTCCGCTGTGTATGGGGAAAAGACCGTTCAAGAACAAACCCAATCAGCGCGCGTGGCGCCTGTGCTATATCCGATGAACGCGGCTTCGTCTAAAAGCGGCAGTTGACAGAATGCGCTTTGGACCGAGCTCTCATCAGGCAAACCCACTCCAGCTTCACGGGCGACAAGTTGCGGGCGGTGTC
This sequence comes from uncultured Acidobacteriota bacterium, assembly GCA_963744185.1. GTDB lineage: Bacteria > Acidobacteriota > Terriglobia > Terriglobales > Acidobacteriaceae > Telmatobacter. Next base: position 92,875 of record CAVUSR010000013.1, read on the forward strand.
CCGGCCTGGCGGCCAGGGCGTCGTTTCATCCTCGTGGGCGGGCAACGCCGGTGCGCGGACAAGAGGAGACGGGCATGTCTTTCGAAGTATGGGGGATGATCGGCGTCGGCATCCTCGTGCTGGTTTCCGGACTGATTCTTGTCCGGGCGCGGTTTCAGGCGGCTTCGGGCGCCGCAAGGATCATCGTGCTTGGTCCCGTCTTCGAGGCCTCGGCGCTCGCGGTGTTCGCCGCCGAGCACTTCTTCGCAGCGCGCGATCTCATGGCCATTGTGCCGCGCTGGTTGCCGTTCCCTCTGTTCTGGACCTACTTCGTTGGAGTGGCGCTGCTCGCGGCGGCCATCAGCTTCATCGCCTGGCGGCACGTGCGCTGGTCAGCAACTCTGCTGGCACTGCTGTTTCTCATCATTGTGGCTACCGTCGACCTGCCCGGCCTGGCTGCGAATGTGCATGTGCGGCTCTTCTGGACGCTCCTCGCGCGCGAACTGGCGTTCGCCAGCGGCGCCATGGTGCTCGCGGGCAGCTCGTGGTCCGGCAGGATGCGGCCGGCGGGCGAAACTCTCATGCTCCTCGGGCGCGTATTGGTCGCCGCGACGCTGGTCTTCTATGCGATCCAGCACTTTCTCTTCCCCCAGTTCGTGTCGGGCGTTCCACTCTCCAAGCTCACGCCGCCGTGGGTGCCGGCGCCCACCCTGCTCTCGTATTGCGTCGGAATTCTCCTGCTCGCGTCGGGCGTCGGGTTGCTCATTCGCCGCGCCGTCGGCATCGCCGCCGCCGGCTCCGGGCTCGTGCTGTTGCTGCTCACAATGTTTCTCTACGTCCCAATCCTCGCCATGGAGATCCACTCCCCACTCGCGGTGGAAGGAATCAACTACGTGTTTGACACCATGCTGTTCGCAGCGACGGCGTTGCTGGCGGGCTTCGGCGCGGACCGTCCGCTTGTCCGAGAAGGGTCGCGGATCGCTGGACAACCGAGAGTTGGAAGCCTTGACATATGAGCCTCGAGAATTGACTTGCGGATGGAGGGGCCCCGGCCTTTAATATCCCACAGCACGGAGGATCTCAAACGATGAGCCTGGGGAGAGAACGACTGACCTGGGGCGATGACATTTGGAAAGCCATCGACGACGCAGTTCACGACGAGGTGCAGCGCACCTCGATAGCCGCGAAATTCATTCCTCTGCATTCACCCGCCCCCCCAGCTGATGCATCCACCGTACCCGCCGGCATCATCGATCCGGCCGCGATGACCGTTGATGAAGTGGCGGTCACTCCCATCGTCGAACTTGGCGTCGAATTCCACTTGACGCGGCAGCAATATGGAAACGAAGCCGACATGGGCACCGCGGTCATGCTCGCCACGCGCGCCGCCAATCTTCTCGCACAGGCTGAAGACACGGTGCTCTTTCAAGGGGACGCCGGCTTTGCGAGCCCACTGTTCAAAAACGTGATTCGCGCCGGTGGCAGCGCCGGACAAGGCCTGCTCGGCAGCGCCGGCCAGTCGGTTCCGGTCCTTCCCATCGCGGCGGGCGCCTATGGCCAGAACACGTTTCAGGCATTCGCCCAGGCCTACGCCAAGCTTCAGGAGAACGGGCAGTACGGCCCCTATGCGCTCGCGCTCCGCAGCGAGGTGTTCGCCGACACCTATGCTCCACTGCCCAACACCCTGGTCATGACCGCCGATTCCATCAAGCCAATGGTGTCGCTGGGATTCTATGGAACCGGTACCGTCCCGGCATCTTCCGGGGTCCTGGTTTCAGCCGGAGGCAACACCGTTGACCTGGTGTCGAGCGTGGATCCGATCACCGAGTTCCTGCAGGTCGATCCCGACGGCACCTACCGCTTCAAGGTGTACGAACGCTTCGCATTGCGCGTGAAGGATCAAGTCAGCCCTGGTTCGTTTCGAGTTCAAATAGCGCTGTAAACCACGTGCTGGAGGATGGGCATGGCAATTCAAGCAGGCGGTGGGGGCTTTGCGACTTACACTTTGGAGCTCGACGGCGCCCCGATGGGGTTCTTGCAGTCGTTTGATGGCGGCATGGCTACGGGCGATGTCGTTGTGGAGCCCGCGGGCGCCGATCGAATTCAAAAGAAGCACCTCGGCAATGTGTATCTCGAAGAGATTGTCATCACCTTCAGCGAGACCATGGACAAAGCCGTGTATGACTGGATCGCCAGCACCTTGACGGGGAACATCGTTCGCAAAAATGGCGCGGTCATTGTGGGGGACCTGACCAACAAGCCGGTTTACCGGATTGACTTCTCGAATGCGCTGATTACCGAAATCGGATTCCCGGCGCTCGATGCCTCGTCGAAAGACCCGGCCACGCTCAGCTTGAAGTTTCTTCCCGAATCCGCGAGCCTCAATCGAAATCCCCAGGCCGGCACGGCGGCCTCAGTCCGGATACAAAAACTCGCGTTGGCTCGTATCCAATTTTCGCCTCGCCATTGACGGTGTCGACTGTACCTCCGTCGCTACCATCGATAGTTTCGCCGTGAAGCAGACGGTGCCGCAAAATTCCGTCGGCCTGACCCGCGGCGCCACTCAGGCCCCCATCAATCTCGAATTTCCCAATCTCGTGGTGACCTTGGCAGACGCCAAAGCCGGCACGTTCTATGACTGGCACGACAGTTTCGTAGTCAGGGGCAATGACGCCGATGCCCAGGAAAAGAGCGGCTCCCTGCAATACCTGGCGCCGGACCTGAAGACCACATTCTTCACCGTGAACTTCAGTCACCTGGGAATCTTTCGTCTCGATCGAGTCAGCGCGGCGAGCGGTTCGCCGGCCATTCAGCGCGTTGTAGCCGAGATGTATTGTGAGCAAATCACATTCGGTTCGGCCCCACTTGCAACCACGACCGCCACGCCATCCACCACTCGGATTCCGGCGAGTTTCGTTCCCGTTTCAGCAGGAAGCGTCCCGGTCTCGACGGCGTCAACACCGGTGTTATCAGGTCAAGTGCAGTCTCTCCCGGTCCAACCCTGCAATCCCACGGGTCCACCGGCTATCAATGTGCGCTCGTTGCAAGCCAACCGGGTTGCACCCTCTTTGCGCTTCAGGGCCTGACCGCCGCGGCCAATTCCGACGCGTGAAGCGTTGCGACACCCTTCCGGCATGCGTAAAAAAGTGAACAGAAAAGACCGGTTCAAAGCCGGGCTTTTTGCTGTTGCCGAAGACCCGCAAAATCGCGCAGCCAATTCTCCACGCGGTTATAGTGTCTTCGAGCGCGTTCCCGGTGTTACCACTCACCGCGTCCATTTCTTTTGCGCCAGGCAATGCGCGCCCCGGAGGTTTTCCGTATGAAGCTGCTCGCCAAGCTGAACCTGGTTCTTGTCCTGGTCTTTTCTCTCGGCCTGTATCTCATCGCTCACTACGCCCACAACTTCCTGAACGAGGACGCGCGCCAGCAGGTGCTGATGCAGGCGCAGCTCATGGCCGCCAGCGCCAGCGCCACCAAGGACTACACCGACCAGGAAGTCAGTCCCATCCTCGAGCAGACCCCGCAGCACAACTCCACCTTCCTGCCCCAGACCATTCCCTTCTACGCCGCCAGCTCCACCTTCAAGCGGATGCGCGCGTCCTATCCCGAGTACGTGCTCCGCGAGGCCGCGCTGAACCCTACCAACCTCGACGACCGCGCCGCCGACTGGGAGGCCGATCTGATCAATTACTTCCGCAATAGCCCGGACCAGACCCAGCACGTGGGTGAGCGCAGCACGCCCACCGGCCCCATGCTCTATGCGGCCACGCCCATCGTCGCGGCCAAGGGCTGCCTGCCCTGCCACAGCGAAATCTCGCTCGCTCCCGCCGCCATGCTGGCGCACTACGGCCGCGAGCACGGCTTCGGCTGGAAGGCCGATGAAATCGTCGGCGCGCAGATCGTGTCTGTGCCCATGACCGTGGCCATCGCCAAGGCCGATGCGGGATTTCGCAGCCTGCTCTTCGGCCTGGGAGCCATCTTCCTGCTCACCATCGCACTCGTCGACCTCGCCATGTATCTGATCGTGATTCGCCCCCTGCGCAAGGTCTCGCGCAACGCCGATGTCATCAGCAAAGGCGACATCGATCTGCCCCCGCTCGCGGTCAAGGGCAAGGACGAGATCGCCGAGGTCACCGCATCCTTCAACCGCATGCACACCAGCCTCATCAAGGCGTTCGAACTCCTCAACGGGTGAAGGGCGAAAGAACAATCAGCCAGGTGTATTCTCAATTTGGTCAAAAAATGGGAAAACGCCTGAGCTTTGTCCTGCCGATTGTGCAACGGCCTCCGCTGTCCTTGGTGGTGTGGGATGTTTAGCCTTCGCGCTTCCTTCCTTCCCATCCGCTGCACCATCCGCCTCGCTTCAATCGCTGTCGTTCTTGTTTCGCAGGCTTCCTTTCTCCTGAGTCAGAACCCAGGTTGCCCGGCCGTACCCGCTGCCACCGCCACTCCCGCGCTAACGGCCTACAGCGAAGGCCGATACGCCGACGCGGAACAGCTCGATACGCAATCCCTGGCGCAACAACCGCGCGACGCATCGCTGGTCGCTGGCCTCGTGCGCACTCTCCTGCATGAAGGCAAAATCGCGCAGGCGTCTGACCGCGTCAACGCGGCCCTCGCGCAAGATCCGCACTCCGCCCCCATCCTTACCGCCCAGGCTGAAGTGCAACTGCGCCAGGGGCAGCCCTGGCTGGCCCTGCAAACGCTCGATGCCGCCGAAGCCGCGGATCGATGCTACGCCCGCATCCATTTCATTCGCAGCCGCGCTTTGCGCATCGACTCCATGTACGCCTCGGAACGCGCGGAGATCCAGAAAGCGTACGACATCGACCCCGAAGACCCCGACATCCTGAACGCGTGGCGCAGCATCGTCTCTCCGGCCCACGACATCGAGGGCATCCAGCAGGCGCTCCCCGCCACCAGGGACCTCGACGCGGAAACGCGGCAGAAGGCCGAAGCGTCCATCAGCTCGATGTTGCCGCTGCTCTCTGAGAATTCCCAAACGTGCAAGGTCCAGCCCGCCGTTCCATCGGCAACGCTGCACCTGCTGCGTTCCGTGGAGGACGGCAAGCACCTCGATGGCTACCGGCTCGACGTGCAGCTGCCCAAAACCAGTGCCCGGCTGCTGGTGGATACTGCCGCCTCGGGGCTCTTCATCACCAGGGCGCTGGCTGAAGCCAATGGCCTGCGGCAGGACGCCAACGATCCCGCGGGAACCGTGCGCGCCGAAAGCGTGCATATCGGGCCGCTCGAGTTTCGCGACTGCATGGTGGGCGTGAGCGACGCACCCTTTCCCGGCAAGGCCGATGGCGTCATCGGCACCGATATCTTCGCGTCATACCTGGTTACCCTCAATGTCCGCGACGACAAGCTCACGCTCGATCCATTACCGCCGCGCGCCGGGTTGCTGCCTGGCGATCGCTCTACGCCGCCGGAGCTCGCCGGCTACATCCCCGATCTACCACCGGCGTCAGTACCTGCTCGTGCCCGTGCTACTCAACAACAAAACGCGCAAGCTTTTCGTACTCGACTCCGGTATGCGCTTCAGCACCATGACGTCGGAAACGGCACACTCCATTTCCACCATCAAGGCCAACTTCACAAATTCCATGCAGATCGCATCGGGTCCCCCGGCGCAGGTCTATCGCGACAGCTTCGACTTCCAGTTCGCCAATCTCTCCCTTCCTCGCCAAAACCACGTCATCCAGTGGGATCTTTCCGCGATCGATCACAATGCGGGGTTTGAGGTGGCGGGAATGCTCGGCTTCGACATGCTCCACTCGCTCACCATGCACCTCGACTATCGCGACGGCCTGGTGAAATTCGAGCCCACCACGACCGAGGCCACCCCACTCGCCAAAGCAAACAGCACCGCCACCGCGGCGCCCGCGAATGAAACCAGCGCCGCCACCTGCCCCCAGATTGAAAACAGAGATTGGCCGGTTCAATCCACGGTCCAGGCTCGCGTTACCGGGCTGCTGGAGTCGACCCACTTGAAGCCGGGCCAGGAAGTGTTTGTAAAGGTGGTGTACGGGCTGTCTTATCCCGGCTGCCTGTTAAACCAGGAAGCAATTCTCTACGGGCACGTGACGGCGGCGGCTTCGTCGAAGAATCCCAACTCCTCTGAGCTGGGCCTGGCCTTCGATCATGCCGATTGCCAGGGCCACACCAAGCAGGAGCTCCCGCTGCGCCTGATTGGCGCGGTGGGCCCCAGCGACAATGCGTCCATGTTGCACGACGCAACGCCTACCGAAGTGCATGGGGCTCGCCAGATATCCGACGCCGTAGCCAGCACCAACGGGCGCGACGACAACCTGAGTCCCGGCGGCCCTCCCCATACCGTGCATCCGGGAATTGTGGTCCGCATGCCTAAAGTGAAGTTGGAGCCGCAAGGAGGCCCGGGCTGCAGCGCCCGGTTCAGCAGCACCGACCGCTCCGTCCAGCTCGCGCCCGGCGCCGAGCTCATCCTGATCGTCGAACAATCGGCTCCCTAGCAACCGTCCGGCCAGGATCGACCGCACCCCCAGGCGCTATCGCGGCCGGTTGCGCAAAAACGCCGAGCGGTCGCCGTCGGCTTGAATATGCTTCGCCGCTTCGCGATAAATAAAGTCCAGATCCTCTGACTGCGCCGCCAGCTTCTTCACCACAAACTTGGCCACCGGGCCAATGTAAACAGCCAGCTTGCGCACCACGTCTTCGAGCGCCAGGTTCTCCAGCCCGCTCGACGACGGGGGCTTGGCGCCCATCGACGCCGTTGACGGCCGTGCCGCCGTATGTGCCGTTGCCGGCGGCACCACCGCCGCTGACGTTGCCGCCGGCGAGGGCGCCCACGAAACCGCGTCCGCAGATCGTCCCGAGTCCGGCCGCAGCGCCAGCAGAAACTCTTCGGCATTCGTGAACCGTTGCTCCGGGCTCTTGGCCAGCGCCCGCATAATCGCCCGGGAAATCTGGGGCGGCACCATCGGCGCAATCAATTCCGGCGCCACCGGCGTCTTGTTTACGTGGCCCATCATGATCTCGTAGTTGTTGGCGCCGGTAATGGGCAGCAGCCCCGTAAGCAGCTCGTAGAACGTAACCCCCACCGAGTAGAGATCGGAGCAGGTGCCGGCCTTGGCGCCGTTGATCTGCTCCGGCGACATGTAGTTCACCGAGCCCAGCAGGTAGCCGGCGCGCGTCAGGTCGCTGTTCTGCCCGGTCAGCGCGATGCCGAAGTCCAGTAGCTTTACCGCTCCTGTGGTGGTGATCATGATGTTCGACGGCTTGATGTCGCGATGCACCACTCCCAGCCGGTGCGCGTACACCAGCGCCTGCAGCACCTGGTTCATGTAGCCCAGCGCTTCGGCCAGCGATATTTGAGCGTTCAAGCGGCGGTCGCGCAGCGTCTCGCCCTTGATCAGCTCCATCACCATCACCAGTTGGCCCTCGTGGTAGAAGGCGGTGTGCAGCTGCGCAATGTTCGGATGGTCCAGCGTGGCGAGCGTCCGCACCTCGCGGCGAAACCGCTCCTCCATCTCCGCCGTGCTCGACTGGTCCGGCAGCAGAATCTTCATCGCCTCGTGGCGATGCGAGATGACATGGCGCACTTCGTAAACCACGCCCAGCCCGCCCGCTCCCAGGCGCGCCACAATCTCGTAATCACCGATCTTCTCACCAGGCTCAAAAGCCATCGCGGCGCAGTCGCCTATCCGTCAGGCGCAATCCTTTCCATCCGGTACACCTGATGATAATGCCTGCGCTACCCGCGGTTTCAGCCCGCCTCGCTCACCCTCTCCAGCCGTGCCGCACGGCTCTCCCTTCAATGGGTCAGCACCTCCACGCCAATCTCCGTGTTCGACGCCCAGATCGGGTTGTTCTTCGTATCGTGGATCACCAGGTTGCCATCCGTCTGCATCGTCAACGTGGCCCCGGGATTTCCATTTGTCCCCGATGCCCACAACGGCTTGCCATGCAAATCGTGAACCACCAGGTTCCCATCGGTCTGCATCGTCACATCCCAGATGCCCAAAGCTCCGTTTGTCCCCGTCGACCACAACGGCTGATCGTACTCGTCGTAGATCACCAGGTTGGAATCCGTCTGCATCCTCAGCTTGTTCTTTCCATCCGTTGACGTCAGCGCTCCGCCAACGGCCAGCCCCTCTCCTGCAAGCAACTGCCCAGCCGCGGTCGAACCCTTGGGCTCCGCCACGGCCACCGTGTTCGATGCCCACAGCGGCTGATGGCCGGTGCCATATACCACCACGTTGCCGTCGTTCTGCACGCTCAAGGTCGCGCCGCCATTTCCGTTTGTGCCTGTTGCCCATAACGGCGCCGCCTGCGCATCATGCACCACAAAGTTCCCATCGGTTTGCATCGTCGCATCCCACACGTTGTAATGCCCGTTCGTGCCCGTCGCCCACAGCGGCTGATCGGCTGGGCCATGCAACACCAGGTTCCCATCCGTCTGCAGGTTCAGCTTGAACCGCCCGTCTGGTGACTTCAGCGCCGTCCCCGCCGCAATCCCCTGTCCCGACAGCAGTTCCCCGCTCTTCGTTGGCGCCGTGGGCATTGCCGGCGTCACCGTGTTTGAAGCCCACAGCGGCTGGTTCCCCGCGCTGTGAACCACCAGGTTGCCATCGTTCTGCACGCTCAGCGTCGCGCCCGCGTTGCCGTTTGTCCCTGTCGCCCACAACGGCTGCCCCTGCGCATCATGCACCACAAAGTTCCCATCGGTCTGCATCGTCGCATCCCACACGTTGTAGTGCCCATTCGTGCCCGTCGCCCACAGCGGTTGATCGCCCGGCCCATGCAGCACCAGGTTCCCGTCCGTTTGCATGTTGAGCGTGAATCGCCCATCGGCCGACTTCAACGCTGCTCCCGCCGCCAGCCCTTGCCCGGAGAGCAACAAGCCGCTCTTCGTTGAAGCCGTGGGCATCGCCGGCGTCACCGTTTTCGTTGACCACAGCGGCTTCTTGCCCGCGTCGTACACCACCACGTTCCCATCGTTCTGCACCAGCAGGTAGGCGCCCGAGTTGCCGTTGGTCCCCGCCGCCCACAGCGGCTGGCTCTGCCCGTTGTACAACACCAGGTTCCCGTCCGCCTGCATCACCAGCTCAAACGCATCGCCGTGGCCGTTGGTCCCGGTGGCCCACAGCGGCTGTTCGGCCGGCCCGTGCAGCACCAGGTTTCCGTCGGTCTGCAGGTTCAGCTTGAACCGCCCGTCCGGCGACTTCACCACCCCGCCCATCAGCACCCCTTCCTTCGCCAGCAGGCTGTTCGGGCTCTTCGGGGTTGCGGGTATTGAGGGAATCGGATGCCCTCCCATCTCGCTCCAAAGCGCGGCCAGCTGGTCATAGGTGTATCCGTTCGGCGCCTTCCAGTTGCTGTCGAACCACCGCTGGCTGAACACCACAAACCCCGACGGATCGCAGTCCGCTACCCCCGCCGGAGTGATCCACCCATAACTTCCCCACGTCTGAAACTTGTAGCGTCCGTTCTTATCCACTCCGTTCCACCACACCGCATGGCCGTTGCTCGAATCCGGCGTGGCGGGAGCATCCCACACCTCTCCCGTAACGAACGGCCCATACCAGCTGTCTGGAATGCTGAGTGAGAAGAACACCCCCCCGAACAGCCAGATCGCCGTCTGCACCAGCTCCGCATTCGTGGTGTCAATCGACACCGCGTCCATGATCTTCGCCCCGGTTGCTCCCTGCAATCCGTTCAGCCAGGCGTTGAGAATGTCACCCGTATTCAGGCCGTTGTCGCCGCCGGAGAGCGCCAGGTAGAACGACACCGTGCCATCCTCGCTGAAGGTGCTCTCTGTGCCGTTGTTTCCCGTGAACGTGTTATCGGCATGTTCGCCGGCCGCCAGCATGCAAGAGCCGTAGATATCGTTGCCGTCTATCGGGAACACCAGGTTCTTGGCCCAGTCAATCGGCAGCTTGAGCGGGATCGGCAGCTTGGCCGGCATCTTCAGCAGTACGGTCGGCTCGCCAACCTTCATCGCCTTCCGGTCACTGAACGACGCAATCTGATTCAGCCCCGGCAGCCACACCTTCTTGGTCTTGCCCCAGTTTCTTGGCATGATTCGTCCTCCGGCGTAGAGCATCTGAATTGGAGAGTGATCGAGGGAGCGGTCCGTCACCGCGAATCGGAGTCACGCAGAAGCGGCGGAGTTCCAGCCGAACCCCGCGGCCGCCGCGTCAAATGGCAGCCATGAATGTCAAGAAATCTAGCACTGATCCCCCACCCCGGCAACAGCAATTCCCAGACCGCAAGGGCACGCTTTTTCAAAAGTCAACTCGCCGCAGAAACTCCATGCCCCATCCTTGGGGCTTTTCGTTGTCGCAAGGGCGGGACCGCACGAGCCTCGTGCCACGAGCACGCGGCGCGTCCTCCTGACGCATCGCGTGTGATCCGGCTCACGGATCGGGGTTCCTCTCAAAATGTTGTCAAGCCCCCACCCTGTGGAAAAACGCCGTATCTCGCAGAAACTAAACAGAAAATAAATTTTCCAAAATTGAGTATTAATTATTCGAACCTGCCATACTGGAAACAGTCGAACAAAAAGCCCGCCATTGAGCGGGCTTTTTTCATTTCACCAGCAGAAAGGATCAGACGATGCAAGCACCGTGTAAACCCGCAGCGGCAGGATCCTTCTATTCCCTATTCCCTGTCTTTTTCACTTTCTTTTTCACTCTTTCACTTCTTCACTCTTTACTTTTTCACTTACCACTGGCCTTCACTTACTGTTCACTTTTCACTGTTCACTGTTCACTGCCTTTTGTGATCCAAATCACGGTCAGCACAAATTCCCCCCTTTTTGGGGTGTAATCTCATCAATCGACAGGAGATGGTCGTTTTTTTTTGCGCATGTGCGCGTCCCTACGGGAAATCAGGGGTGCCGGAAAATCATGAGAGATGGAAATCAAGCAAGCAGTTCGGCGACGATCTCCGGAGCGGCTTTCAGCGCCGCATCGATCTGGGACTGGTCCTTGCCGCCGGCTTCGGCGATCTCGGGTTTCCCGCCTCCGGATCCGCCCACAACCTTGGCCACCGCGCCCACCAGCTTGCCGGCCTGGATGCGCTTGAGCAGCCCGGGAGTGACCCCGGCAATAATGGCCACCTTGCCCTCCGGCTGGGCCGAAGCCAGAACCACAACCCCTTCGCCGGCCTTCTGCTTGAGGTTATCGACCAGGGTCCGCAGCTGGCCGCGGTCGAGATTGTCGGCGCGATGGGTAAGCAGCTTCACCCCTTTGACCTCGACAGCGCGCGAGACCACGTCGTCCAGTCCGCCGGCGGCGGACTTCATGCGCATCTCTTCGAGCTCCCGGCGGAGCCGCTTGAGCTCCTCCTCCTGGGACTCGAAGCGGGCGCGCAACCCGGCGGCCGGGTCGTTGCCCTGGATGGGTGCGAGCGAGCTGGCGAACTGCGCCACCTCGGCATCGCGGCGGAAGGTCGAGAGCGAGCCGAGCCCGCTGATGGCCTCCACCCGGCGTACACCCGAGGAGACGGAGCTTTCGCCGGTGAGCTTGAGCAGCCCGATCTCGCCGGTGGCGGCGGTGTGGGTGCCACCGCAAAGCTCGGTGGAGAACCCGTCGGACAGCTTGACGACGCGGACCTTGTCGCCGTACTTCTCGCCGAACAGGGCCATGGCGTGGTACTCGTTCACGGCCACGTCGATGGGCACGTCTTCGAGGGTCTCCACCCTGGCGTTGGAGAGGACTTCGCGGTTGACGATGTTCTCAACCTCCTGCAATTCCTCGTCGGCCACCTGGGCGAAGTGGGAGAAGTCAAAGCGCAGCCGCGTGGGATCGACCAGCGAGCCGGCCTGCTTGACGTGGGTGCCGAGGACTTGCCGCAGCGCGGCGTGCAGCAGGTGGGTGCCGGTGTGGTTGCGGCGGATGGCGTCGCGGCGCTCGCCATTGACGACGGTGTTGACGTGGTCGCCGACCGCAAGTGGTTGCTTCAGAATGGCCTTGTGGGCGCGGACACCTTGCACCGGTAGAACGGAGCCGGTGATCTCGGCCACGATGACGTTGCCGTCGGCGGATGTGAACACGCCGGTGTCGCCGACCTGGCCGCCGGAGTCCGAGTAGAAGCTGGTGTGGTCGAGGACCACGTCAACAGGATCGCCGGCAGCGGCAGCGGGTACGCCCTGGCCGTCCTTGACGATGGCCAGGACCTCGCTGTCGGTGGAGTTAAGGGAGCGATAACCCTCGAAGGCGGTTTTGGGCAGGTCGCGGAAGGCCGGGCTGGCGGATTTCTGGCTCCCGCCCTTCCAGGAAGCACGGGCGCGGGCTTGTTCGGCTTCGCGGGCCGCCTCAAAGCCTTCGTGATCGAAGGCCACGCCGGCGTCACGGGCCGCGTCGACCATGAAGTCGAGAGGTAGTCCAAACGTCTCGTAGAGATGGAAGGCCTTGTCGCCGGTGAAGCTGCCCTTCAGCTCTTCGTCTAGCCGCGTGAGGCCAATCTTGAGGACGCGGTCGAACTGCTTTTCTTCGGCTTCGATGACTTTGGAGACGCGGTCGGCGGAGTCATTGAGGTCGGGGTAGGCGCCGGCCATCTCGTCGCGGACGGCGAAGACCATCTGGTTCAGGAAGGGCTTCTCCTGGCCGAGAAGGCGGCCGTGGCGGATGCCGCGGCGGAGGATCTTGCGCAGGACGTAGCCGCGGCCCTCGTTGGAGGGCAGGACGCCGTCGTTGATGAGGAAGGTGGCGGCGCGGGCGTGGTCGGCGATGATGCGGAGGCTGGCGTTGCCGGTGAGGGCTTCGATTCCCTCAGGGGCTAAAGCCCCTCCTTCTTGTTGGGTTATATCGGCACGACTAAAGTCGGGCCCTTTCAAAGCTCCTGATGTTGCGACGCCGGTGAGTTCGGCGGCGCGGGCAATTAGCGGGGTGAAGAGGTCGGTTTCGAAGTTGCTCAGCTTGCCCTGGAGGACGGCGGCGACACGCTCTAACCCCATGCCGGTGTCGATGCTCGGCTTGGGAAGCGGGGTGAGCTTGTAGCCGGTGGTCTTGCCCAGGGGATCGGCGATGGCGGAGCGGTCGAACTGCATGAAGACCAGGTTCCAGATCTCGACGTAGCGGGCGTCGTCCTGGCCGAACGGCAAGTCCTTTCCGTGTTCCGAAGCCTCAAGCCCCATGTCGTAGAAGATCTCGGAGCAGGGGCCGCAGGGGCCGGTTTCGCCCATCTGCCAGAAGTTGTCCTTGGCGCCGTACTGGAAGATGCGCTCTTTGGGGACGCCGACTTCCATCCAATACTGCTCGGCCTCATCGTCGCGGGGCACGCCTTCGGCGCCTTCGAAGATGGTGACGTAGAGGCGGTCCTTTGGAATGCCGAACCATTGCTCGCTGGTGACGAGTTCCCAGGCGAAGGCGATGGCGTCGCGCTTGAAGTAGTCGCCGAAGGAGAAGTTGCCCAGCATCTCGAAGAAGGTGTGGTGGCGGCGGGTGAAGCCCACGTTTTCGAGGTCGTTATGCTTGCCGCCGGCGCGAACGCACTTTTGCGCGGTAGTAGCGCGGGCGTAGTCGCGGCGCTCGTTGCCCAGGAAGAGGTCCTTGAACTGATTCATGCCGGCGTTGGTGAACAGGAGCGTGGGGTCGTTGTGCGGCACCAGCGAGGAGGAGTGCACGCGGCGATGGCCCTTGGACTCAAAGAAGCGCAAGAATTGCTCGCGGATTTCGTTGCCTGTGCGGTATTGCATGTCAATTCCAGTGTAGCGGCCACCTCCGGGCGAGCCAATGTTTCTTGCGGTTTAGGGAGCATGGTATTGGACAGAGGCGGGGAAATGTCCAGAACCACCTGCGGTGGGGCTGGCGTTGGGCCACCTGCGATGAGGTGGGGTTGAAGTGGGAGACGGGTAGGGAAGGGTTTGTGATCCTCCCCTTTGCCGTTCCCGGAGGATGAGATTGGCGGGAAGTGTGAATCGGGCGCAACCGCTGGGAGATGCTCGCATCTGATGGGGCGTGGTCGAGGAGATTTCTATGGACAAGTTCGGGCTGTTGGCATTTTTGAAGGCGAAGCCGGGAAAAGAGAAGGAAGTGGAGGCGTTTCTGATTTCCGCGCAGCCGTTGGCGTCGGCGGAGATTGGAACTACGAGTTGGTTCGCGCTGAAGATGGGGCCGGGCCAGTATGGGATTTTCGATTCATTCCGTGACGAGAAGGGGCGCGAAGCTCACTTGAACGGAGAGATTGCCAAGGCGTTGATGGCCAGGGCGAGCGAACTGTTTGCGGAGCCGCCGGTGATCGAGAAGCTCGATGTTCTGGCGTCGAAGGAACCGGTTGGGGCACTGGCGGCCTGAGGATCCGCGGGACGGGTTCGCGGCAGCCTGAAGGGTTGGGATGAGTTGCCGCATCCAGCAGACGCGTCCCGAATATCGGCCAAAGGCGTGGGAAGCTCCAACTTTCAGAACGACAAAACCGTCCCTAGGGTATTGCTCCCCGGATCACACCCGAGTGAGCCAGAGGGAGCTTATGCGGAGTGGGGCGGCGAGTCGTGTGGGGAAATGGGTGTTGCTGGCGGTATTGGGCGCGGCCGCGGGTGGCTGGGCCGGGGCGCAGGGCGGGCCGTGGCACGGGACAGTGGCGAGCTCGCACCGGCTGGACGTGGGGGGGACGACTTTGCAGGTGGACTTTGCCGCCGGGCCGTTCGATCTCTCCCCGGACGCGATTCTGAAGCATATCGACAAGGCCGCGAAGGCGGTTGCGGCGTACTACGGGAAGTTCCCGGTGTCACGAGCGCGCGTGCTGATTGTGCCGGTACCGGACGACCACGGGGTGATGCAGGGGACGACGTGGGGGGATGTGGGGGGATGGCAGGGATTCACGCGGATGCGGATCGGGCAGCATACGACGCAGGCGGAGCTGGACGAAGACTGGATGATGACGCATGAGCTGGTGCACATGGCCTTTCCCAGCCTGCCGGACGATCAGCACTGGATGGAAGAGGGCATCTCGACTTACGTGGAGCCGGTAGCGCGCGTGAAGACCGGGGAGCTGAAGGCGGAGCAGATCTGGCGGGACATGGTGCGGGACATGCCGAAGGGGGAGCCGCGGGACGGCGACCAGGGCATCGACCACACGCACACGTGGGGGCGGACGTACTGGGGGGGAGCGCTGTTCTGCCTGGTGGCGGACGTGGAAATCCGGCGCGAGACGCACAACAAGAAAGGCCTGGAGGATGCGCTGCGCGCGGTGGTGGAGGCCGGCGGCACGATCAACCACGATTGGGATTTGCCCAAGGCGCTGGCGATTGGGGATCGCGAGACGGGCACGCACGTGCTGATGACGCAATACGAGGAGTGGAAGGACAAGCCCGTGACGGTCGACCTGCCGAGGCTCTGGGAGGAGTTGGGGATCAAGGCCGTCGATGGCGGGGTGCAGTTTGTGGATGCAGCGCCGGGGGCCGAGATCCGGAAGGCGATTACGGCGGCGCAGTGAGGCCGAACGTTCCGGAAGAGCGCTTCTCCGGATCGATACGCGCCCGAAATCGTGTTCTGCCGTAAACTTCTTGCATGGAAGAGTTCAGTCGCATTCAACGCCTTCCTCCGTATGTGTTCAACATTACGGGGGAGATGAAAGTGTCCGCGCGCCGCCGCGGAGAGGACATCATCGACTTCGGGATGGGGAATCCCGACGGGGCCACGCCGAAGCACATTGTGGACAAGATGGTGGAAGCGGCGATGAAGCCGGTGACGCACCGCTACTCGGTGTCGAAGGGGCTGCCGCGGCTTCGGCGGGCGATCTGCAACTGGTACAAGAATCGCTACGATGTGGATCTGGATCCCGACCGCGAAGCGATTGTGACGATTGGGTCGAAGGAAGGCATTGCGCATCTTTGCCTCGCGATCCTGGACTCGCGGGACACGGTGCTGGTGCCGAATCCCAGCTATCCGATCCATATTTACGGGCCGGTGATTGCGGGGGCGCACGTGGTGAGCGTGCCGATCGTGGACCAGGGGCAGTTTCTCGCCCAACTGGAAGACTTGATTCCGCGGATGGTGCCGCGGCCCAAGGCGCTGATTGTGAACTTCCCGTCGAACCCCACGACGCAATGCGTGGAGCTGCCGTTTTTGGCCCGCCTGGTCGAACTGGCGCGGGAGTACGGGTTCCACCTGATTCACGACCTGGCGTACGCTGATATCGCTTTTGACGGCTACAAGCCGCCGAGCGTGCTGGAGGTTCCGGGCGCGAAGGATGTGGCGGTGGAATTTTTCACCCTGTCGAAGAGCTACAACATGCCCGGATGGCGAGTGGGCTTCATGGTGGGGAACCCGGTGCTGGTGAATGCGCTGGCGCGATTGAAGAGCTATTTCGACTATGGCACGTTCACGCCGATCCAGGTGGCGTCGATATTGGCGCTGGAGGGACCGCAGGAGTGTGTTGCGGAGATTTGTGCCACCTATAAGAAACGGCGGGACGTGCTGGTGGAAGGGCTCAACAAGCTGGGGTGGCCGGTGGCCTCGCCCAAGGCGACGATGTTTGTGTGGGCGCAGATTCCGGAACAATTCCGAAGCCTGAAGTCGCTGGAGTTTTCGAAGCTGCTGCTGACGGAGGCGAAGACGGCGGTAAGCCCGGGGATCGGGTTTGGGGATTACGGGGACGGGCACGTGCGTTTCTCTCTGATTGAGAATGAGGAGCGGACGCGGCAGGCGCTGCGGGGGATGCGGGCGATGTTTGCCAAGGCGCCGGCTGCCAAGGGGCTGGTGACGGCTTAGTTTTGGCAGGGCGTTGAACTCGTGCGGCTTGCGGGTCTGAGGCAACAGGTGTACAGGTGTTTTTTCCTGAGAGGATCCGTGCAGCCGCCCTGGCAATTACCTCAAGGAAAGTTCAATAGAAATTGTCGCGGAAAGCGCTGTGGCTCGCGGCTGGATGTGATAACTCATAGAGGTGCACTGCGCGCGGAGAGGCGCGCCGTGTTCGCTAGCGAGAGAGTTTCCACGAAGAATCAGCTCCGGGCTGCTAGATTGATAAATGCCGACCACGAACGTTCCATCTCGCATTCGATTTGACTCATATTTCCTTGCATCTCTCTTTTGCGTGAGATCCCCGATAGGAGAACTTAATGCAAAGGGAATCTATGCACGCCCTCATTCTCTGTGGCGTCCTGTTGTTTTCGACGTCGGCAAAATTTGTTGACGCGGTTTCGGTTGGTCGACTGACCGGCTGGCCGCAGATCCACACGACTGCGCTTCCCGCCGGCACCGTTGACGACACGTACGATGTCACTCTTGAAGTTTCGGGCGCAACGCCCCCTTATCGCTTTCAAGCGAGCGGTCTGCCGAGCGGATTGTCGATTGATGGCGCGAGCGGCAGGATCAGCGGCAGGTTGAAGGAGAACGCGGCGGGCGTTGCGGCGGTGACGATTACCGTGAGCGACGCGAGCAAGCCGGCGAAGAGCACCCAGGCGACGATGAACCTGAGCGTATTTTCTTCAGCAGCAGCGGAGATCTGCGGCGGGCTGAGCCTGGGAAACAATGCAAACCTGAACGGTTTCGTTCCATTCCAAGCGAGCGACGCGTGGGTCACCAACATTTCGACGGCTCCGGTGGACCCCAACAGCGCCCAGATCGTGGCGGGGTTTTCCGGATCGCACCTGCACCATGACTGGAGCACGCCGGCCGATGGAAATTACGGCATTCCCTACGTGGTGGTGGATTCCAGTACGCAGCCGCTGGTCCCCATCAGCGTGACCGACTATGCCAGCGAGAGTGATGTAGCGAGGGCTCCGTTCCCGTCGAATGCGCCCATTGAGGGGGCGCCCGCCGACTGTTCGGGCTGGCCGAACACGTACGCAGGCGATGCGCACGTGGCGGTGATCGATCGCAAGACCTGCATGCTGTACGAAACGTTCAACACCCACCGCTGCAACGGGCAGTGGAGTGCGTCCTCGGAGACGATCTGGGATCTGACGCAGTTCGAGAAGCGTCCTTACGGATGGACGTCAGCGGATGCGGCGGGACTGCCCGTAATGCCGGGCCTGGTGCGTTACGACGAAGTGGCCGCGGGTGAGATCAGGCATGCGATTCGATTCACGCTATCGCAGACGAGGAAAGACGCCAACGGCGGATATTTTGTGGAACCGGCCGCGCACGCTGCGGGAAACAATTCCAGTTCGTATAACGTGCAGGGAATGCGGATCCGCCTGAAGGCGAGCTTCGATATTTCCAAGTTTTCGCAGATCAACCAGGTAATTCTGAAGGCGATGAAGCAATACGGAATGATTCTGGCCGACAACGGCAGTAACCTTTTCTTCCAGGGCACGCCGGATTCGCGCTGGAATGACAGCGACCTGGCGGCGCTTGGCACGATTGCGGGATCTAACTTCGAGGTTGTACAGACGACGCCGGCATGGCCGGGATGGGATGCGGCGAGCGCGCCCAAGGGTGCGGCACCGGTGATCCTGAGCTTCGGCGCGTCGGCGGCCACGGTGACGAAGGGAACCGCGGTGACGCTGACCTGGGATGCCAGCAATGACTCGTACTCCTATATCGACAAGCTGGGCGGGGTATCTGGGAACAGCATCTCGACCACACCCGGGGTGACTACGACCTACACGCTGTATGCCAGCAATCAGTACGGGCGGACGCAGAAGAGCGTGACCGTTACTGTGAGATAGAAACCTGGCCGCCGGTTCGTCCCAGGCAGCCGGCTCGGCGGCCAGAATTTCTACCCGTGGGTTTCCTCAGGTTTTGGTTATGATGGAGCGGATTCAAAGAGGCGACCATGGCGCGGACAATTGCGGGGTGGGTGATCAGCGGGTTGGTGGCAGCGTTTCTGGTGCTGGACGCGGGGTTGAAGTTTGCGCAACCAGCGGGGGTGGCGGAGGCGTTCGCGCGGACGGGTTGGCCGATGGATCTGTCTGTGACCCTGGGATGCATTCTGCTGGTATGCACGCTGCTGTTTCTGATTCCGCGGACGGCGGTGCTGGGAGGGGTTTTGCTGACGGGGTACCTGGGCGGAGCGGTGGCGACCAACCTGCGGCTGCACAATCCGTGGTTCAGCAACACGCTGTTTCCGGTTTACTTCGGGGTGCTGGTCTGGGTGGCGCTATGGTTACGGTCGGCCCGGCTCAAGGATGTGTTTCCGCTTGCGTAGAGGACGGTTGCCTCGGGTGCCTTGAGTTATAGCCGGCATTCAAGAGTAAGTCAGGGGAGAAACGAAGTTATCTTTGGCGGAATTCTTCATAACTCCAGCAGGCTAAGTTGCGGATAAATGCAACTTACTCAGGGCACTTTTCCCACTTAGTTTGAGTTAGTTGCGGGGAATGCACCAATTCTGGTGATATCCACAGATTTACCTGAGATTTACACTTGCTTCCACAGATCGTAAAGGAGCATAGTCCCGACAGTTGGTAGCCCAGTAGGGAATTGGAAGCGAACATTTCCTGCCACGCAGGAAGACAAAGGGTTCGAACGAGACTCGAAAAATCGCCCGCAGCGCAAGCTGAGGGAGTGATATTCGAGAGGAAGTCGAAAGACTTATCCTCCGCATGGCGGGACGATGCAAAGTTCGGTCAGGCAAGGGTCGTGTCCCTTGGGTAGCGCCGGGCGACCAATCGACGAGGAACGTGCAAGGACGGTTCGCCGTTCGTGCAGGAACCGAAGGAGATTGGAAGCGAAGCGCCGGCCCGTAAGGAAACGCAACGAGCGGGGAGAGCGAGGAGAACGCAATCGGCTTCGGCCGGGGGCGAGCCCGAGCAGGAACTGAGCGAGGCGAACCCAGTCGAGCAGGAGATGCCGCAGTCAAAGGATGCAGAAGACTCATCGCAAGGTGGGGATTTGGCAGACGGCGAATGCGGAGGTTGAGAGTCAGGCTGGAGACCAGGCAACTCATTGGAACCATGCACACTGTCAGTGGCTTCGGTCGCAGACGCCGTGCGAGGGGAAGGTGGGAAGAGCAGGTCACCCGTTGAATGGCAGGCAGGGCATTTGATTGAGACGCAGGGTTAGTCGGCGGTTCGCCGTCGATAGATCAGGCGAGGAGATCAAAGAGGCCGGCAGGCTGATTCGACCGGAGTACGAACCCGGGCAGGACTGAAGATTCATCGTCGAGTCATTGCCGGATGGTGTTTGGATCCGAAGAGCTATAGGGCACCCGAGAGAGCGCTGGAGACCGCAAGGTTTCCGGCGCTCTCGAATTTTGCGGCCCTTTTTATTGGTAGGGGGCGGAGTCGGCGAGGCGGTTGTAGCGATCGACGAGCGCGGCGGACTCGTTGGCCATGGCCTGGTAGTAATCGTGCAAGTTGCGCGCTGAGTCGACGGGGCGCGGCCACTTTTCGCTCAGAGGCGTAATCACGGCGTTGCGCTCGGCCCAGAGATGCATGGCTTCGGCGGCTTTCTGCTGCCACATGCGCCGACGGGTCGCGTAGTAGTCGGCAAGGACGGTGTATTGCTGCACGGTGCGCGCTTCGTGGGCCATCTTGCGGATTTGCGCGCTGGTGTACTCGGGTCTGTCGGTCAGTTCGGTGGCTGCGGCGCGAAGAGTGCCCGCTGTGAGGACCACGATGAGAATTGCTAATTTGAGGAGATTGCGTGTCAGCATTTGCTTGACCTCCAACATCAAGCGTGAGCGCATCGCAGTAAAAGATGCATGAAGGCTATCAAAGGAATACCTAAAGGCTGCGGAATCATATTTATGACTTCTTTACGCGGCTTAGGGAGCCGCTTTGCGCGGATTGATGGCTGAACGGGTCACCGGCCGTCAAGCGGGCACGGCGACCGTCAGGAATTAAAGCAAGGAATTAGTGCACTGCTTGCGCACCCGGACCCTGCCCGGGGCGGTTCTTGCTGAGCAGGAAGGCGAGAAGCACAAGACCGACGGACATCCATGAGAGCTCGATGTAGACGTCCTGATAGCCCTGCATCTGGGCCTGTTGATTGAGCTGATTGTAGAGCGAGCCCAAGGCCATGCCGGCACTGTTGGCCGCTCCGGCGGTGCCGCCCAGGAAGCCTTGCAGGGCATTCAGGTGGCTTGCGTAGCCGGGCGCCCCGGCCTGCATGTCGGCTTGCAGGTGCTGCTGGTGCCACATGGCGCGGCTGGTTACCTGGGCGTTGGTGAGGGCGATGAGGATGCTGCCGCCGATGTTGCGGGCGAAATTGATGAGGCCGGCGACCTGGTTGCTTTCTTCCTTGGGCATGCCGACGTAGGCGGCGTTGGTGATGGAGATGAAGCAGAAGGGGAGGGGGAGCATCTGGATGACGCGCAGCCAGGACGCCGCGCTGAAGCTCATCTGCAGGGTGGTTGCCTGGGCAGCATAACGGAAGGTGAAGGTGAAGAGAATGAATCCGCAGACGGCGAGGGTGCGGGCGGAGATCTTGCCGGTTGCCCATCCGGCAAGCGGCATCATGACGACGAGAGCGAGGCCTCCGGCGGTAAGTGCCATGCCCGCGGTGGTTGCGGTGTAACCAAGCAGGGTCTGCATGAACTGGGGTTGGAGTACGGTGCTGGCGTTGAGCACACCGCCGACCAGCATCATGAGGAAGCAGCAGATGGCAAAGTTCTTAAATCGGAAGAGGCGCAGATTGATGATGGGTTTTTTGGTATGGAACTCCCAGAGGATGAGCGCGACCATGCCGCCGACGAAGAGGAAGGCAAAGAACTTGATGAAGTTGGAGGCGAACCAATCATTTTCCTCGCCTTTGTCGAGCATGATCTGCATGCCGCCCATGGCGATGGTGAGGAAGCTCAAGCCGAGGAAGTCCATGTTTTTGAGGAGAGAGCGGTCCGGCTTGATCCACGGTGGATCTTCGACGAGGCGTGTGACGAGGAAGAATGCCAGAATGCCGACGGGAATGTTGATGAAAAAGATCCAGCGCCAGGAGAAGTTATCGGTGATCCAGCCGCCCAGGGTCGGGCCAATGGAGGGAGCGAGAACGGCGACGAGGCCGTAGAGGGCGAAGGCCTGGCCGCGTTTGTGGGGCTCAAAGGAGTCGGCCATGATGGCCTGGGCCATCGGTTGAAGGCCGCCGCCACCGGCTCCCTGCATGACCCGGAAGAGCAACAACATCGGCAGGCTGGGAGCGGCTCCGCAGAGGAAGCTGGAGATCGTGAAGATAGTGATACAGAACAGGAAGAAGTTTTTGCGGCCCATGACGCTGGAAGCCCAGGCGCCGAGGGGGAGAACGATGGCGTTGGAGACCAGGTAGCTGGTGAGGACCCATGTGCCCTGGTCGGTGCTGGCTCCCAGGTTTCCGGAGATATGAGGCAGGGCAACGTTGGCGATGGAGGTGTCGAGCACTTCCATAAAGGCGGCCAGGGCGACGGTGGCGGCGATCAGCCAAGGATTGGTCTTGGGGGTCCAGCGCACGGCCGCGCCGCTGCCGGGCGGTGCGTTCACGGTGACGGCAGCTGGTGGCTGGGGACTGGTTTGCGCTTCAGGCAAAAGGGTCTCCTTGCGAGGCGGTGGACGACAGGGGCGCGTTTTTTGAGGCTTAACCGATGGGGAAGCCGCGGCGCGCGGCCGGGAACATGAGTTCCTGTTCTCGTTTTAGATTCAGAACAGGAGAGTTGGGTTCATGCCGGTTTTGGGGCGGCAGCGGAAGGTTGCGCATCGTGAACCGTGGGAGACTTCCAGCCAATGAGGGCAATGGCGAGAGCGATGCCCTGCATGGTGACGATGAAGGCAACGCAGGCGGGCCATTTTCCCAGGGACCAGAAGAAGCCGGGGACGCTGCCGGCGGCGGTGCCGCCCAAATAGTAGCAGGTGAGGTAGAGTCCGGCTGCAGTGACACGCGCGCCGGGGGGCGATGCGACGCGCAAGTGGCTCTGGGACGCAGTCTGGGCGACGAAGACGCCGGAGGACAGGAGCGTGAGGCCGAGGATCACGAGATGAAGCGAGGGGGCCAGCGTGAGGAGGACGCCGATCATGGAGAAGACGATGGCCCAGGCGATGCCGGTGCGGAGACCGACGCGTGTGATGAGATATCCGGCGGCCGGGGTGACCACCAGCCCAACGAGGTAGACGACAAAGAGCGAGCTGAGAGCGGCGGCGGAGAGGGAAAAGGGGGGGCGCTGAGATGGAAGGTGATCCAGGTGAAGACGGCGACGAGGGAAAAGAGCACGTTGAAGCCGACCGCAAAGGTGGCGATGAGGCGGCGGTTCCGGAATAGTTCCTGGACCTGGTAGGGAAATCGGGGCAGAGGGGTGGCGGCGGGCTCGTTGTTGGTTCCCGGAACCGGCGTGAGCGGGAGGTGGGCTGAAGCTGCGACGGGCTGGGGACGTCCGCGGCCTTTGGGGAGCCACGCGGCCACGGCGGCGGCGCCGACGATCGAGAAGACACCGATGGCGAGAAAGCTTACGCGCCAATTGAAAGCGTCAGCGAGGATGCCGCTGGTGAGGCGGCCGAGAAATCCGCCGAGGGCGGTGCCGCTGACGTAGAAGCTCATGATGAGGGCCATCTGCTCCGGGGGCCACTCTTCTCCGATGTAGGTGACGACCACCGCGTAGATGCCGGGCAGGGTGATGCCCTGAAGAAATCGCCAGAAGATGAGCTGCCCGATGCTGTGAGCAGTGGCAGCCAGAAGGGTGGGGACCGTCACTCCGACCAGGGAGGCGACGATGACGCGCTTGCGGGGCAGGCGTTCGGTGAGGGCTCCAAAGAACGGCGCGGAGAGGGCCACGCCGAGCGTGGCGGCGGAAACGGTGAGGCTGACAGTGGTTTTTGAAGCGTGAAAGACGGATTCGAGGAGCGGGAGCAGGGGTTGGGTGCAGTAGAGGCCGAGAAACGCGCAGACGCCGCACAAGACGACCGCAGCGACGGCCCAACGGCTGGGTGCGGGGCGGGTGTTGGGTTCAGGGGTCAATCTTCAGGATAGCGAAATAACTACGGGCGGGATATCTACCAGGATTGTGCCAGCAGGTGCAGAGGTTGCGCTTCGCGGGCAAAGTCGCTGCATTCGGGGTCCCAGGGGAAGCGGCCGAGCTGGTCGCTCCAGAAGCACTGCAGCATGGGAAAGGGATCGCTCTCGTAGAACCAAAGGGCATAGCCGACATGCTCGCGATAGAACTTCTGGTCCACTTCCTTGAAGCAGCAAAGATGCGGCTTTTTGAGGATGCCCTCGTAAATGCGATCGGGGTGGAATTTGAGGCCGTTTTGAATATCGAGCCCGATGACGTTGACGGCTTTCATGCAGGTTTCCACGGGCAATCCGAAGAGGATGACCTCAGGATGCTCCATGGTATGGAAGAAACCGATGGAGTAAGCGAAGTCGGGGCCCTGTTCCTGCTCGCGGGCCAGCACACCGGTAATCTGCCAGCCATCGGTGTGAATCTCTCGCAGCACCTTGGCGTCAAGAGCGGAGAGATCGTTGGCTTCTTCAAGCGAGCGCGTCATGGTAGTTGAGAGTGTCTCCTCCGACGGGCGGTTGCTCCGGAACGGTCGGTCAATCTGCGTGCTTGGGCTTCAGGGCGGACGTACCCGAGGGCTTTCGATGGGTACCCCTGATCTTCCATATGCTATAGACGAGTCCGGCAATCGTCAGGATGACGAAGGTCCATAGGATGGGAGCGGACCATTGATTGAGGGTGTTGGACCAGATTTTGACCATGTGGCGGCCGTAACGGACCGCCAGCCAGCCCACCAGGGAGTACCGCAATGCGCGACCGGCACCGAATGCCATGAGGAAGCGCTGCAACGTGGCGCCCAGGGCCCCGGCAGCGAGAAGAAAGGGCCACAGTGGGATGGGCGGGGGCAGAACGGCGGGAAGCATGACGGCGAGCAGGGGATGGTGTTGCGACCAGCCCTTGACACGCTTCTGAAGGCGGGGCGAGACGTAACGCTTAAGGGCTTCTTCTCCGCCTTTTTTGCCGAGATGCCAGGTGGTGTAGCCGCCGATCAGGCTGCCAAGGACCGCGCAGGCGACGTAGAGCAACGGGTTCGCCCCATGGGCAATGAGCCAGAGCAACATCAGGTCGGTGCTGCCTGGAATGGCCAGGGGGATGATGGAGGCATCCACCGCCGACAGGCCGGCGATGCCGAGCACGCCGAGGTGAACGAGCCAGTGGAAGACACCGGCATGCTTGCCATGCTCAGGGCTGGCTGAGGCTTGCAGAAATGAAACAATCACTTGTGATTAGACGGGGGATAGGCTTTGGCTGTCGCCCGTGGAAATATCAGGATTCGCCGGCGTGTTCGCTTCACCCTGTCCAAACGAAAGTGCTGCCCCGAAAGCCCCATTTCGCGGGTGGCGGGAATTCGGTAACCTAGGAGGCAGATGGCCTCCCCGGGTTCACTGCCGCCACGGCGCGGTCTCGAGTCTTTTGCATCACGCGACTTCAGACGGTACCAGTTGGCGCGAGTGGCTGTGATTCTTGGAGCGGAAGCCCAGTCAGTTGCGGTGGCGTGGCAGGTGTATTCGATCACGCACCGGCCGCTGGATCTTGGCTACACAGGCCTTGCGCTTTTTCTTCCTGGGCTTCTGTTTCTGCTGCCTGCGGGGCATGTAGCCGACCGCTTTGATCGACGCCAGGTGATCCTGGTTTGCTATGCGCTGCAGATGGTGTGCACCATCGGTCTGCTGGCGATCACCCTCGGCGGATCGCATCGGGTGCTTCCCATTTACGCTGTGCTTTTCCTGATCGGGACGGCACGCTCGTTCTCCGGACCGGCCAGCTCGGCACTGATTCCGCACCTTGTCCCCGAGGAGCATTTTGTGAATGCGGTAACGTGGGGCGGCGCGATCTTCCAGTTCGCCAACACGCTGGGACCCGCGCTGGGCGGGTTGTTGTTCACACTGCCGCTGGAAGGTTTTTGGCCCCGCAAGCTGGAGGGCGCGGCGATTGTGTATCTCTTCACGCTGTTCTCGCTGGTGTGGTTTCTCACACTGATTGGAACGCTGCACGCGCGGCCCGGGCGCATGGAGCACCGGGGATTTTCGCTCAAGGTCGTGCTGGCAGGGTTCCAGTATGTACGCAGCATGCCGATGCTGCTGGGGTCGTTCTCGCTGGATTTGTTTGTGGTGCTGCTGGGCGGGGCAGTCGCCCTGATGCCGATCTTCTCGCACGAGATCCTGCACACCGGCCCGCAGGGGCTGGGGCTGCTCCGGGCGGCGCCGGCGGTGGGCGCGCTATGCACTTCGCTGGTCCTGGCGCGGTTTCCGCTACGGCGCAAGGCGGGCGTGCGGCTGTTCGTTTCGGTGGCGATCTTTGGCGCGGCAACTGTGGTCTTCGGGCTTTCGCGCAGCCTGTGGATTTCGCTGGCCGCGCTCGCTGTGCTTGGAGCTTCCGACATGATCAGCGTGATCATCCGCGGCTCACTGCTGCAGCTGGCAACGCCGCCGGAGATGCGGGGACGGGTCAGCGCCGTGAATTCGCTCTTCATTGGCGCGTCGAACGAGCTGGGAGAATTTGAGAGCGGGCTTACGGCGCAATGGTGGGGAGCGGTGCGCGCCACAGTCATCGGGGGCATCGGCGCGCTGAGCGTAGCCGGCCTCTGGGCGGTTCTGTTTCCCAGCCTTCGCCGTGCCGACGAGCTGACGTCGGCCCTGCGGCGGTCTGTCGAAGAGCAACCTCAACCCGAGCCAATCCAGCGGTAAGCGGCAGATTTTGGGTCGGGTCGGGGAACGGCAGGGTACGGTGGGCCAGGCGTAACTACTGCGGCTGTTGAGCGCCTTCTTTAGCGCCTTCCGCGGCGCCCTTCACGGTGTTTTTGGTCTTGTGGTAGGCCTTCTTGGTTCCCCGCTTCGTGGAGTGATAGGCCTTCCTGGTCCCTTCCTTGGTTGCGTGGCCCGCGTCCTTGGCGGCGTTCTTTGTTTCGTGACCGGCGTCCTTCATGTCCTGCTTGGGGCCGGGATCCTGGGTAAGTGGTTGACTCAAGGCGAAACCCGGTGCGCACACAAGGGCGCCCGCGAGCAGGATTGCGGATAACTGGCGATTCATTCTCATTAGGGGATAAGATTCACCCCGCGGACCGGGAGTTGGTCTGGGAAATGAATCCTGCATTGGACAGGCGCGAAGAAGCCACTTTGGCTGTGGCGAAGACGACCGGGGGTGCGCCCCCACGAGGGCTCGAGGGGGCGAAGAACCGCGCCGTCTACGGTTGCGGCGTATTGGAGTTCTGGCTTGGAGCCGGCTGATTCAGCTGTTTCCGCAGTTCGAACATCTGCTGCATGTTCGTGATCTGATCCTCGGTGGTCGCGGGACGGCCCGAAGTTGAGGTCGGCGGCTGAACAGGCGGCGTCGGCGGTGCTTCCGGCTGGACCGGGGCGGTGTCCGCCGGCTTCGGCGCGCGCGTCGGCTGCCGGGGCCTGACCCTCGGAGGTCGCCGGCTGGGGAACGGCAGCGGGAGTTTCTGCCGGCGCGGTCACGGTGTCCGGCGTGGTGACTTCGCCAGCGGTAGCAGCGACCGCGGCGGCGGCGGTGTCTGCCTCGGTCATGGGATGAGGGATGGACGCCTGGTGCATCTGCATGAAAGCGCGTCGGCTCGTGGAACCAGCCCGGCTATCCTCGACGATGGGAATCGAGGCAGCGTCGGCAGAGCGGGCCAGAAGCATAATCGACGCGATCTTGTCCTCGTTGTCCGAGGCCGCTCCAATCACGTAGTTGTACCCGGTGTTGCTGAGAAACGCGTCGAGTACTTGCGATGCCGGGCCTGGGCCGATCTTGTCGAACATGCGCTTATCACCCGCCCCAGTGGGCAGGTCGATCAGGGTGCCCATGCACCTGTGAACCTCGGCGAGAACGCTCGATAGGGTTGAGTTATTGGCGGAGATGGTCATCTGGTCGCCGGCGCACACCACTTTGGGGGGCATGACCGGGGCATCAGCTGGGAGCTTGACGACCGCGACCGGGGCGGGCTGCGCGGAGGCGCCTTCCACCGTTGGAGCGGCGGGCTGCTGCGCACGGCAGACTGAAGCCGCCGTCAAAGCCAGCAGAACCATCCGAATCAGGTGATCGCGGTTTGTGGATCCCATATACACCTCTTGCTTTCCTTTGCCCAGAACCCAGTGTGACTAGACTGTCTCACATCATCAACTGGCTGTCACCAATTCGGTTTCGGAGAGCGGCTGCTCGTCGCTGTCCTGCGTGTCGTCGATCCGATCGATCTTCCGGCGCCGCCAAACCTCGTAAATGGCGGGATAGACCAGGAGTTCGAGGGCGAACGAAGAGAAGATGCCGCCGACCATGGGGGCGGCGATGCGTTTCATCACATCGGCTCCCGTCCCAATGGACCACATCACGGGGAAAAGTCCGATGCAGGTAGTGGCGAAGGTCATGAACTTGGGGCGAAGGCGTTTTGCCGCGCCGTAGAGGATGGCCTTCCGCAAATCTGCGAGATTCCGCATCTCTCCACGGCTAACGGCGTCTTCAAACGCCAGGTCGAGGTACAGCAACATAAAGACGCCGGTCTCAGCGTCAATGCTCAACAAGGCGATCAGACCCACCCACACGGCCACGCTGATGTTGTAGTGGAGCAGATAAAGAGACCACACCGCGC
Organism: uncultured Acidobacteriota bacterium; assembly: GCA_963744185.1. Classification (GTDB taxonomy): domain Bacteria; phylum Acidobacteriota; class Terriglobia; order Terriglobales; family Acidobacteriaceae; genus Telmatobacter. The sequence goes on from CAVUSR010000013.1 coordinate 121,268, forward strand.
CGACTGCCGAGAATGGCACTGCGAGCAGGATGATCGTGCTCTTGGTCAACGAGCGGGTGTTGAGATAAATCAGCAGGATCACGATGGCCAGGGTGATAGGCACAACCACTTCAAGGCGGCGATTGGCGCGGGCCATCGATTCGCTCTGGCCACCCCAGGCAAAGGTGTAGCCGGTCGGCAGATGCAGTTTCTGAAGGGCGCGGTTGGCGTCGGCGACATACTTGCCTACGTCGCGGCCGGCGATGTCGAGGTAGACGTAGCCGGCGAGCATGCCGTTTTCGTCGCGAATCATGGCAGGCCCGTTGACGGTCTGGATGTCGGCCAGCTCGGACACCGGGACTTGGCGGCCCGCCGGCGACTGGATCAGCATATGCGCCAGGGCGTCACGGGAGCTGCGGAAGTCGCGCATGTAGCGGACATTGACCGGGTAACGCGAGGAACCCTGGTAGACCGTGGTCACGTTTTCGCCGCCGATGGCGCTGGAAAGCACATCCTCGGCCTGTTTCATGGTGATGCCGTAGCGGGCGAGGTCATCGCGGCGCCAGACCACATCGAGGTAGTAGCCCTGGTTGGTGCGCTCGGCGAAGACGCCGCGGGTTCCCGGAACCGAGGGCAGGATTGAGGCTATCTGCTGACCGATTTCATCGATTTTCTTGGGATCGTCGCCGAAGATCTTGAGTCCCACCGGGGTGCGGATGCCGCTGTTGAGCATGTCGATGCGGCCCTTGATGGGCATGGTCCAGGCGTTGGTCAGGCCGGGAATCTTGAGAGCCGAGTCCATCTGGCTGATGAGCTCTTCGGTGGAGATGGTGTCAGGCGTAATGTGGCGGAACACCGACTGAGCCCAGCCGGGAGCCCACGACGAATACCAGGTAGGGATGCGGCGCCACTGGTCGCGGGGCTTCAGCGTAATGAGGGTCTCGAGCATGGATAGAGGAGCGGGATCGGTGGCGGTCTCCGCTCTGCCTGCCTTGCCCAACACCTGGTCCACTTCGGGGAACTGTTTGAGCACCAGGTCGCTCGATTGAAGCACCCGCTGTGCCTGGGCGATGGAGATGCCGGGCATGGAGGTGGGCATGTACAGGATGGCGCCCTCGTCCATGGGGGGCATGAATTCCGATCCCAGGGACAAGAAGGCTGGGATGGTAACCAGGATCAGCGCCGCCGCAGTTCCGAAGACGATGCGCTTGTGGCGCAGTGTCCACTTGACCGCGGGCTCGTAGACGGACATCAGGCCGCGGCTGATGGGATTCGACTCCTCGGGCGAGATCTTGCCCACCAGGAGCGTGTTGGCGATCCGGTTCAGCCAGACGGGCTTGAAGTCGAGCCGGCTGACGCGGGTGAGAAGAAGGCGCAGCGCCGGATCGAGCGTGACGGCCAAGACGGCGGCCACGATCATGGCCAGCGTCTTGGTGTAGACCAGCGGCCGGAACATGCGGCCTTCGGGGCCTTGTAGGGTGAGCACGGGAAGGAAGGAGATGGCGATAACCAGCAGGGCGAAAAAGGTGGGTCCGGCCACTTCCTTGATGGCGCCGAGAACCACTTCGCGATGGGAGCCGGGCCTGCCGTCGCGTTCCCAACGCTCGAGTTTCTTGTGGGTCTGCTCGGCGACCACGATGGAGGCGTCGATCAACTCGCCGAAGGCGATGGCGACGCCGGCAAGGGACATCACATTCACGCTGATTCCAAGCATCCGGAGCGGGATGAATGAGATGAGCACCGCCGCCGGCATGGTCAGCAGGGGGATGGAGGCGCTGGGGAAGTGCCACAAGAAGACGAGAACGATGAGAACGACCGTGATGACGACTTCAAAGATGGTTTCGCGGGTGCTGTCGATAGTGCGGTGGATCAGCTCCGAGCGGTCGTAGATGGGGACAACCTTGACCCCGGCGGGAAGGCTTGCCTGGATCTCCTGAATGCGGGCCTTGACGCGCTCGGCAACGTCGAGCGCATTTTCACCGCTGCGCATGATCACGATGCCCGAGACGACATCGCCGGTGCCATTGAGGTCGGCGACTCCGCGCCGCAAATCCGGTCCCTCAACCACTTCGCCGAGATCTTTCACATAAACCGGAGAGCCGTCCTGGGACGTTGCCACCGCGATGTTGCCGAAGTCTTCGATCGATGTGGCGTAGCCCCTGCCGCGCACCATGTACTCGGTGCCGCCGAAGTCGATCATGCGGGCGCTGGATTCGGTGTTGCCGTCGCGCACGGCATCCGTCACCTGGGAGATGGTGAGGCCATAATCACGTAATCGATTGGGATCGATGTTGACCTGGTATTGGCGCGTGAAGCCGCCGATGGGGGCAACATCGGCTACGCCGGGAACGGACCGAAGGTGGTAGCGCAGATACCAGTCTTCGTAGGAGCGCAGTTCCGAAAGGCTGTGCTGGCCCGTGGTGTCGACCAGCGCGTACTGATAGATCCATCCAAGGCTGTTGGCGTCGGGACCAAGCTCCGTCTTGGCGCCCTCCGGCAGGCGGCCGAGAACGCTGGATAAGTATTCGAGTGTCCGCGCGCGCGCCCAATACTGATCGGTGTTGTCGTCGAAGATGATGTAAACGTACGAATAGCCGAAGTCGGAGACGCCCCGGACGGCCTTTACGTGCGGCGCTCCCAGCATGGTGGTGACGATTGGATAGGTGACCTGCTGTTCCACCAGGTCAGGACTGCGATCCCAGCGGGAGAAGATGATGACCTGCGTATCGCCCAGGTCGGGAATCGCGTCAAGGCGCGCATGGGTGATGGACCACCAGCCGAAGAGACTTGCCGCGGCAACGACAAGAATGACCGCCCATTTATAACGAACTGAATATTCAATAATCCGGTGTATCACCCTTGGCCTCCACTAAGGCATCATTCGCCGTCGGCGCACGGCAGCAGGAACCCCGTTCCCGCGATTAATTCATGCTGTGTTCCGCCGTACTGCTCATGTGCGGCATGGCCGCAGAGGCCGCCGGCCGCGCGTCCGAGTGCAGTCTCGATTCGGAGTCGACCAGGAACGTGCCGGAAGCGACCACGATGTCGCCTTCCTGCAGGCCATTGACGATCTGCACGCGATCGCCGATCTGCCATCCCGTCTCAACCATGCGTGGTTCGAAATGATTCTCAGCAGTCTGGAGGAAGACCCGCTTCTCGAGACCGGAATCCACAACTGCGTCGACCGGAACGCTCAGTCCGGCGGGCAGAGCAACCGGGACGTCGACGTTGACGAACATGCCGGGACGCAGCTTGTAGCCGGGATTATCGGCCTCCAGCCGCACTTTCACAGCGTGGGTCACGGCATCGACATCGGGCAGAACCGCGATGATTGATGCGCGCAGCGTCTGGTCGGTATCCGGGATGCTTACAGTAGCCGAGGTTCCGGGGCGGATGGACCTGGCATCGCGGCCGAAAATCTCCGCTTCAATCCAAACCTTACTCAGATCCCCGATGGTATAGAACGGCGTCTGCCGCTCCACCCGCATTCCCGGCGAAACGGTGCGCGTCAGGATAAACCCGTCGGTGGGCGAGACCACATACACGTCCTCGGGAAGCCGCTTGGACTGCGTCATCTCGTCGATCTGCGTATCGCTCATGCCCAGGTTGCGAAGCCTGTCGGCACGCGCCAGGACGCTGGCGGAGTTCTGAGCCGCCCCCGTCGCGTTGTTGTCCTTTGCCGAATTTGGCGCCCCGGGCGTGCGCTCGTTGGCAGCCAGGTAGCCTCCCGCCACGGCCAGAAAGTCGGGCGAATAGACGATGGCCAGGTGCTGGTCCTTCTTTACGTGGTTCCCGACGGCATCGTCGTGGGTTTCCTTCACATAGCCATCGGCGCCAAAATCGACGCGGAAGATGCGGGTGTCTTCGGCTCCCACCCGGCCGAAGAGCCGGAGCGATTGATGCTCAGCCTGCTTTTCCGCTTTTGCCAGGCGAATCCCGTACAGCTGCTGAACCGCCGAGTCGATGTTTGTCCCGGAACCAGACTTATTCCCGGGGACAATCGAATTCGCGGCTGTATCCGCATACACGGGGACCAGCTCCATGCCGCAATCGGGCGCGATGCCAGGCTTTGCGGAGCGGTAAGACGGGTGCATCGGATCCACGTAGTAGAGGACACGGTGGGACTGATCCTGGCGGGGGTGAGTGAGCAGATGTCCAGCCGCAAAGCCCCCCAGGACACATAGAAAGAGCGGACCAATATAAAGCCACTTCTTCATCGCTCGATCCCTCCTGGTGGTTGAGCGGGTTACGACAGCTAAAGCCCGGCACGATCGCGCCGGGACAAGATAGAGTTATCCGAATCTCTTCAAAACATCCGCGGGTTTCACGCGGTCTACCCGTTTCGGCCGGCCTTCACCGGATTCATCACCCGCCTGTGAATCGATCCGCGGGTAACCCCAGAGCAATTACTGTGCCGATCCGCTGGTTGGCAATCACGGCTGATACCCGTCTGCAGCTATCGGATGTACGCTAGCATGGCCCGCGTATCTGAATACTTGCTCTTAAGCAAGTGTGCTATTCGCCCGCGTTTTTACAAGGAGTTACAAGCTGACCGGGACACCCCTTGCGCGCTCAACCGGACCACTGGACAGGGTCATGGGGCGGAGGCAAAAGGTGGTAGGAAGATGTCACCGATCAGTAATGTTTTTATTCGAGTACGAAAGTTTGCTTCTTAGCAATAAACGAGTACTCCTTGTGCGGAAACAAATAGATAGTGCTATCGTTGCTTAAGGAAATCGCGGTATAACAAGTGAGTCACACGGGAATCCTGTGCGTTTTCCGAAATTGTTCTGGTTTTTGTTGCAGATCAAGTTTGGGCAGGTGTGATCCGTGGGATACAGATCACGTCCGAAGAAAATAGAATTTGGCAGGGTTACCAAAAAGTCTTGACAACGGTTCAGCGTTTCAAGTACACGACGGATACACGAAGATGTTTTTTGGAACCCGAATAGCGGTACTCAGGTGTTTCCTGTTTAGAACAGATTGAAGTATTTTTTCGAGCGCCCCCTCGCTCGTCCTTTGAAGCCATTCGGAATAAGACATGACCGTGAAGGCAGGAGCGCACGGCGTGTTCCCGTAATCGTCCAAAACGGATGCTCGAGGAAGTATGATGACTTCACCACGCTTGGCGGAGGTCCGCCCTTTTGCAAGTAGTGTTTCTTGTCTTGGCGATCCAACCCTATCTGACCGTATAGTTCTGATGACTGGTTCCACCCTGTTCGCGGGGTTGACCCAGGCCGAGTGCCGCGATATCGCATTGGCGGCTCGGGCACGCATGTTCGCCCGGGACGAACTCCTGTTCATGCAGGGGCAGCCAGTCCGGTCGTTAGTGCTGATAGAAGCCGGGAGCGTGAAGCTGACGCAACTCAGTCCCGGTGGCAGCGAAGTCATTCTGTGGATGAACGGCAAGGGCGAAGCAGTCGGAGTTCAGGCCGACGTCTCGACCAGCAGCCACACCTGTTCCGCGCGAGCCATGGAAAAATGCAAGGCGCTGGTGTGGGAGTATTCGCGGCTGCAGAGCGTGCTCATGGAACATCCGCAGATCCGGAAGAACATCAACCAGATTCTGTCCAACCGTCTGCAGGAGCTCGAAGAGCGATTCCGCGAGATCGCGACGGAACGTGTCGCCAAGCGCCTCGCTTTGACTTTGCTTCGCCTTTTGAAGCAGGTAGGGCGCGAGCAGAACGGCGGAATCCAGATATCGCTTTCACGGGAAGAGTTGGCGCAGATGACGGGAACGACCCTGTTCACGATCAGCCGGATCCTTTCCAAGTGGAGCGAAGACGGATTCATCGAGCCGCGCCGCGAGTCGGTTGTGATTCGCGATGCCCACAGGCTTGAACGGCAGGTCGATATAGAGCTCTGAGTTAGAGAGGCGTACCCGCCAGGGCCGGCATGCTCGCCTGTGCTGCCCGGCAGGGATATCCGTGCGCGGTTCAGCCTTTTGGGCCGCGCCGGCGACGGGTTCGCGCCTGAATTTGAGTCTGCGGACCGAATCATCCAGCCCCGCATAAGATCATTGATTTCACTCAATCCCTCTCCCGCTGAGTCGATAAGCTGTCGAAGAAAAGGACGGGATTGCTATCTGCGGGAGGGCCGGAATTATGGCACGAATTTCTGATGGAAGGTATCGAAGGATGCGGAATACTCGCCTTTGGATTGCGATGGGAAGCTGGCTTTGTGCAGGATCGCTGCTGCTTTCAGCCACCACGAACCGGCGGCCCGGACTGTGGGAGATCAAGACCAATACGACTTGGCAAAGGGCGCCCCAGGTTCCGGGGGCAGAGGGGGAAAAACTGCGCGGCGGATCTCACACCTCGCAGGTTTGCCTGACTCAGGAGATGATCGACGATTACGGGGCCTTGCTGCCGCAGGCGCGGGGACAGTGCTCGATTCAGAACCGGGTGATGACCGGGGACAAGGTCACGGGGGACTACGTGTGCGCCGGGATGATGCAGGGCAAGGGTGCTCTGGAATCGACCTGGACCGATCCGGAACATGTCGTCGGGAAGGTGCACTTTACGGGGACTTTCGATGTGGGGGGAGAGAAGCAGCCCATCGAATGGATCACGGAATCGACTTCGACATTCAAGAGCTCGAGCTGCGGGATGATCAAGCCCAAAGAACTGCCGAAGCGATGAATCAGAATCTCGTCAGCTCGGGCTCCGCGCGAACTTATTCAGAACCGGACGGAATGCAACAGCAACTTAGCAGTGGAACGCCTTTATTTTGCGTTCATTTGCCGCATTGAGCGGCCTTGCAAGAGGCATAACGGCAGCTGCCCAGAGTCACTTTGGGATCCACGGAAATTCAGGATTTCTGGTCTTCTTTGCAACTGAAAACAGGCACGTTGCTCTGGCGCAATGACCTTCAGGACGCTCCTACCTAGAATGTCTGCTTAGGGAAACCACGCCGCGAAGGACGAGGCGAACACATGCGATCTCGGGTCATTACCTGTCTCTTATTGTCGTTGACGTTGATTGTACCGGTGTTAGCGGATAATGCTTCGTCCGCATATAAAGCGGGCGAGCACGCGGAGAAGAAGAACGACTACGACACCGCGTATCAAGCGTACAAGAAAGCGCACGACACCAGCCCGTCGGACCCGAAGTACATGGCCGCTTACTTGCGGATGAGGTTCTATGCGTCCACTCAGCACATTCACGCCGGGCAAACGCTGCGCGACGAAGGCAAGGAAGAAGAAGCGCTGACCGAGTTTCGCATGGCCGCCCAGATCGATCCCAGTAACTTTGAGGCACAGGGACTGGTTCGCCGCTCCACGGATGCAATCCAGATGCAGCAGCGCGCGAAGACGGCACCCCCGACAAAGGAAGACACTGTCCTGGAGACGGAAGCCAAGGCTGCGGCTGGTCCCGTTGTGCTCGATTTCAAATCGGATTTCCCGGTGTCCATCCAGATGACGGCCCCCACCGATGTGATCTACAAGACCATCGGAAAGCTGGGCGGCTTCAACATCCTCATGGATCCCGAGTACAAACCGACGAAGATCACGTTTGAGCTGAAAGACGTCACGGTTCGCGAAGCGCTGAATATGCTCTCGGTGCAGTCGAAGACGTTCTGGCGGCCGCTCTCCTCAAACACGATCATGGTGGCGGCCGACAACAGCGGCAAGCGCAAGGAACTCGAGCAGAGCGTCATGAAGACCTTCTACCTGCGCAACGCGGCAACGCCCGCGGATCTGCAGGAGGCGGCCGGTACCCTGAAGGGCATTCTGGATATCAACAAAATCCAGGTGACGCCGGAACTGCGCTCTCTCACCATTCGCGGCACACCGGACCAGATGGTGCTGGCGCAAAGGCTGCTGGCAGACATCGACAAGCCCAAGTCCGAGGTTGTGGTGGAAGTGGTAGTGATGGAAGTGAGCCGGGATCGCATTCGCACCCTTGGCACGAACCTTCCCACGACTGTGAGCGCCTCGATTTCGCCCGCTGGCTCGTCTTCCACCAGCGGATCCGCGGGCAGCCTCACGCTCAACTCGTTCTCCGGACTGGGAGCGGGCGATATTTCGGTCTCGGTGGGTGGCGCGAGCTTTACCGCGCTGGCCTCCGACAGCAATACGAAAGTCATCCAGCGGCCCGAGATCCGCGTGATGGACAGCGAGAAGGCCTCGCTGAAGATCGGCGATCGCATCCCGATTGCGACCGGTTCGTTCCAGAGCGGTCTCACGCAGGGCGTCAATACCCAGTTCCAGTACATCGACGTAGGCGTAAAGATCGATATCACTCCATACGTGCATGCCGGAAACGATGTGACGCTCAAGATGTCGCTCGAAGTATCCTCGGTGACCGGCGAGCAAACCATCGACGGCGTGACGGAGCCCACCATCGGACAGCGCACCATCGATCACGAAGCCCGCCTGGCAGACGGCGAGGTCAACCTGATCGGCGGCATTCTGGAAGATACGGAAACCAAGTCACTGAGCGGATATCCGATCCTCAGCAAGATTCCGATCCTCAAGTATCTTTTCGCGCAGGAAAACAAGGAGCGCGCGCAAAGCGAGATTGTCTTTGCCATCATTCCCCACGTGATTCGGACGCCTGGAATTACGGATGACAACCTGAAGATGGTTGATCTGGGGAATGCGAATTCGGTGTCATATCGCAAGGCGCGGGTTGACGCGGCGGCCACGGTGCCTCCGCAGACCCCGCCGCAACCGGCCGACAAGCCGGCTGCCGTTCTGCAACCGCGTCCGCAGAATAATAAGTAATTAACTTGTATACGGTGTTGGGTTGAGAGAGGTCCGAGCGTGCGTACCACGATCCGTAATGGGCAGTTCGATCCACTCCTCCTGAACAGAAAGTCCGGGAGCGAATCGAGCCGGTTCGAGGGGGTCGCTGGGACCTTCACCTCCGAAGATGATTGCGACAGCAGCCCCGCACTGTTCGCTTCAAGGCCAGCGAAACGTGGGGGTGAGGTAAACCCATGAAGATCACATTGAATCTCGCATCTCGTCCGTTTACGGACCTGACCGATGTCTTCAAACACCTGAGGATCGCGATGGGCGTGCTGGCACTGGTTGCCGTTTCGCTCGGACTGATTCTTCATTTCGTGCTGAAACATGATCAACGCGCCTACGAGCGGGCCCACTTGCTGGACGATGCGGTTGCGTCGATGGCGAGCGAACGACAGGGCTACGAATCCATGATGCAGCAGCCCGCGAATGCCAGGGTCCTGGATGAGACCGATGCTTTGAATGAATTGTTCGATGAGAAGGCCTTCTCCTGGACGCTGGTGATGAAGGATCTGGAGACGGTGCTGCCCGGCCCCGTGCAGGTGACTGCGATCGAGCCGGTTCGCACCAAGGACGGACAGGTGATCCTGCATCTGCGAGTTCTGGGGCCGCGCAACCAGAACATTCTACTGCTTGAAAACATGGAGCACTCCAGCCGTTTTCATCTTCCCCGCATCGTGGGCGAGAGTCCCGAGTCGAACGGCGCAACCGGCAAGCTTCAGCCGGCGAGTGCTTCAAGCGCCGAGGACCTTGACCTCCTGACCGATTACAACACTGTTCCTTCGGCAAGCGAGGCCCCGGCGGCCGGGCAGCCAGCCGTGTCGAAAGGCTCTCCCGCGAATCATGCAGGAGGTGCGAAATGAAAAGCGATCGTCCATCGACATGGAAGGAACGCCTGCGTTCCCCGATGCTCTGGCACTGGATGGGAATTACCGTCCTGTCGCTGGTTGTGCTGGTGCTGGTGGTGCGGCTGGCATACGCCTGGGCTGTTACCGACTCGAGCGCCACGCGAACACTCGAATCCAAGAAGGCGCAATTGGAAGTGCTGCAGCAGGACACAACCCCACTTCGCGGCCTGGACAAACGGGTGGTGGCCACGCGAAATCGGATCGGGACGTTCTACGAGGAGAGAATTCCGGCCAACTACTCGCTTCTGGCCACGCGAATCGCCGAGCTTGAGACGCGCTCGGGCGCGAGGCTGTCGCGTATTTCCTATACGCAGGGAGCGCCCGGCGTTGATCTGACCGAGATCTCGATGGATGCTTCGATCAGCGGAGAGTATCCGCAGATCATGCGCTTCGTGAATGGACTCGAACGGGATCAGATCTTCTTTGTGATCCGCGCCCTGGCGCTCAATGGCCAGCAAGGTGGGCAGGCGAATCTTCGCCTGCGGGTCTCCACGTGGCTGCGTGCGGCCGATGCGGCGGCCAGCGGCTTGCCGCGGACGAAGCCGGACAGCCAGGAAGACGCTCCGACCGCACCAATTGCCGCTGCCACCGGAAGGGAGGGCAACTAACATGGCTATCGCTTTGGGAACACAAAACAAGCGCCAGGTTCGACTGGCGGCTGGCCTGGTTGCCGCCATTGTTGTCATCGGCGGTTGGGAAGGCTATAACGCAATGGGGACATCGAGCGCGAAGGCGGCCGTGAAGCCCACCAGTGTTACCCCGCTGCGCACGGCTGTACCTGTGAGGAAATCGAATCGATCGCGGCTCGACCCGGTGCTTCGAATCGAAGAGTTGGATCGCAGCGAACTGGTGGAATACACCGGAACGGGGAGGGACGTCTTCTCTCCGATGGCGGAGCCTGTGCCGGTGGAATCGCCGCTCGCCCCGGCGCGGCCGAGTGACATTGCGGCGTCGTTGCCGCCGCTGGTAGAGCCGCCCAAACCGCCATCAATGGATCTGAAATACCTCGGATTCGCCCAGACCACGGACAAGACATATACCGCCCTGTTCACGCACGGGGACGACATGTTCATGGCCAAGACTGGTGACATCATGTTCCATCGGTTCCGGGTCGGGCTCATCCAGCCGACGAGCGTCCAGGTGACGGACCTTACGCGCAACCTCACGCAGAACATTGCCGTGGTTGCTTCGAACTAGAAGAGTCCAGCGCAATGAGAATCAGCCGGAAGCCTCGGAACGTCGGTCCTGCGGAAGCGGGGTACGTGCTCGCCGCGGTCATCATCATGCTGGCCATCCTGATGATCTTCCTGGCGGCCGCGGTTCCCAAGGTGCGCAAAGATATTCAACGCGACCAGGAATTGGAAACGATGCACCGCGGCAAGCAGTATATCCGCGCCGTGCAGCTGTACTATCGCAAGTTCCGGCGATTCCCGCCTAACGTCGACGCACTCGAAGATACGAACCTGCAGCGCTTCCTGCGCAAGCGATATCTTGACCCGCTGACCGGTCAAGACGACTGGGTTCCGGTCCTTTATGGAGCGAACAAGGCTCCGCTATCCATGGGATATTTTGGACAGCCGCTCACAATGGGCGCCGCCGTGCTTTCGGGATCCGCAGCGACCAACGCGTCGGGCGGGAACTCGATCGTTGGAGCCTCTCCACTCGCAAATGGCTCGGGCTTCCAGAGCGCCTTTGGACCGGACCCCACCGGCGCCAATGCGGGATCGCAGACATCCAGTTCCGGAGCGGCGATTTCTGGTGGAGGCGCGATTATGGGATTCGCGCCTGCATCCCTGAAGGAATCGATTCTTATCTACAAGACCAAGGACCATTACAACGAGTGGGAGTTTGTCTACGATCCAGCATCTGATCGGTCGGTGTTCGGAGTACCGTTCGTTCCTCCTCCGTCGGGTCCGCCGGTGAATACCGGCGCCCCGGGATTCTCCGGGGGTCCCGCTGCACCTCCGATAATCTCGCCAGCCAATCCGCATTAGAACAATCCAGCGTTTTCGCCGATGGGTCGTCTTTAAGGCGAACAAACGACGGCATGGCCGGGCTGCTGCCATTTCCCCGCTTCCCTTTTCTGGCATACCCAACCCGGGTTACACTAGGGTTATGCATGTCCACGCGGCCTCGGGTTCCGGCACCAGCCGTACACAATCCGTACTGCGCTTCTCGCTGGTTGCCACACTCGCTTACGTGGCATTGACCTTTGTTGCCGGGTTGCGCGCCCACTCGCTGGCGCTGCTTTCAGAAGCCGGCCACAACGTGTCCGACTTTCTCGCTCTTCTCCTGAGCTTCGCCGCCGTCTATTTTCAGACGCGCCCGGCCGATCACTCGAAGACATTCGGCTATCAGCGCGCCGGCGTCCTGGCCGCGTTTATCAATGCCGCCACGCTCATCGTCATCTCGTTGTGGATCGGCTTTGAGGCTGTCCACCGCCTCAGTGCCCCGGTCGCCGTCCAGCCCCGGCTGATGATGATCGTGGCCGCCGCCGGCGTGGTCATGAACGGCGTCATCGCCGCGCTACTGTGGGGTGTGGCCCGGGACGTGAATATGCGCTCCGCCTTCCTGCACATGGCGGGTGACACCCTTTCGACTGCGGCGGTCATCGCCGGGGGCGCCGGGATTCTGCTCACGGGACAGAACTGGATCGACCCGGTTCTGTCGCTCCTGATTGCGGCGCTCATCCTCTGGTCTTCCGCCGGCATCGTGCGCGAAACCCTCAATATCCTGCTCGAAGGCACTCCCAAAGGCATGACCCTCGCCGACATTCGCATCGGCATGGAGAAGGTGACAGGGGTACTCAATGTGCACGATCTGCACTGCTGGAGCTTGGGATCGCAGTCGCGGGCGCTGGCCTGCCACGTGACTATCGCTGACATTCCGCCGTCCGAGAGCGCCTGCATCCTCGAGAATCTAAACCACCTGCTGAAGGAGCACTTCAATATCTGCCACACCACCATCCAGTTTGAGCATGAGAACTGCTGCCAGGATCTGGACGGCTGCGTGGTTCCGATCGAGCAGATGGCGGCCGGCGGCGACCACTCCCACCACGGTCACGCCCACTAGGTCTCGGAGCGCGTGATTTCGCCCCCTGGGGTTCGCGGTTTGCCGCCCGAGCGACAAAAAACAAAGACGTCGCCAAAATGGGGCACGGAGTTGGTTCAGTGGCATCACAAAACGCCCCTCAGGCGGGATCGGAGAGGTTCGCCTTGCCGTTGATCTGGCTTGACGATGCAGTCGAACGCTCTTCGTGGGAAGGGATGAAGGGGACTTTGGTTCGCAGTCCGGACCAGGTTTCGGAAATCACGATGCTGTTCTGGGGATTGCCGGGCTGGTAGCGGACGGAGCAGGGGAACCCCGCCCGCACCTGTTCGGCGTCGACCACATCGCGCATCAAGGTGATGTCCTGGGCGCACTGGTAGTCGGCGCCGCCGATGCGGTAGTCGTAGATGAGCATGGTGAGGGGGCGACCATCGTCCCCGGGGACTTCGCAAACTTCAAGGAGGGTGCCATCCACCAATCGGCCCGACTGGGTGAGTTGGAGGCGCCTGGCCACCTCCAACTCTTCGGGCGTGGGGCGTTTGCGGAGGAACCACCACGCGCCGAGCGCGGCGGCTCCGGCGATCAAAGTGGCTCCCGCGGTGATCTCCCAAACTCGGGTGGCGTTGAAGTTCATGAAAATGTCGGGCTCCAATAGCGGGAGACTCGACTTCAAGGATACCCCAGAGCCCAAAGCGACTGTTCGTCGCGGCATCGCTGCCGGAAGCTTACGAGGCGTTTGTTGAAGGGGAAACACACCTTCGCTAGACTTGGCGAACGGAGGACGTGATGAAGATCGGCGTACTGGGTTCGGGCGAAGTGGCGAAGGTGCTGGCGAGCGGGTTTCTAAAGCACGGACATAAGGTCAAGCTAGGCTCGCGGTCTCCCGAGAAGCTGAGCGACTGGGCGAAGGAGAATCCGAAGGGGTCAACAGGCACCTTCGCAGACGCTGCAGAGTTTGCCGAGCTCGTGGTGCTGGCGGTGAACGGAAAGGTGGTGAGCCAGGCATTGAGGCTGGCCGGGGAGGAAAACCTGGCAGGCAAGCCGGTGATGGATGCCACCAATCCCATAGGGGATACGCCGCCGGTCAATGGCGTGCTGTCCTTCTTTACCGATTTCAAGCAGTCGCTGATGGAGAAGCTGCAGCGGGAGTTTCCCGAGGCCCACTTTGTGAAGGCGTTCAACTCGGTGGGTTACAGCTGCATGGTGAACCCCGAGTTTGCGGGTGGCAAACCGACGATGTTCATTTGCGGCAACGACGCCGCGGCCAAGAAGGCAGTGGCCGGGATCGCCGAGGAGTTTGGCTGGGAGGTGGAAGATGTGGGCACCATGGAAGCGGCTCGCGCCATTGAGCCGTTGTGCCTGCTGTGGTGCCTGCCTGCGTTCCTGAAGAACGACTTTGTGCACGCGTTCAAGATGCTGCGATAGGGAACGAGGACGACACGCCATTGTCGGGGAGCGCCCATCAAGAAGTCTCTTGAAGAACGTTGACCATTGACAGAAGCCTTATGTCCGGGTTAGTTTCCCCATAAGGCGCTTATGGGAAGAGAACCCGATACAGGCGAACTCATTCAAGGAACGCTGGATATGCTGGTGTTGAAGGCTCTGGTGCGAGGCCCTCAACACGGATACGCGGTTGCGGAGTGGATTCAACAGACATCGCAGCAGGTGCTGAAGGTGGAAGAAGGCGCGCTGTATCCCGCCCTGCACCGGCTGGAGCTGCGCGGGCTTCTGAAGGCCAGCTGGGGCGCATCGGAGAACAATCGACGGGCAAAGTTCTATGAGCTGACCGCGGAGGGCCGCAAGCGCCTGAGCGCGGAATCGCAGCGCTGGGCGAGGCTTTCGGCGGCGGTAGCGTTTGTGATGCAGGCCTCTTAGGCCAGCGGAACATGGGTCGGCCGAATCCGGGAGCAGCCTTACCGAGGTGAATGCATGCGTGAGCAGTGGAACGAGTTTCTTCTTCGCCTGAAGACGCTGTTTCGCAGACGGCGGATGAATCGAGAGATGGCTGCCGAGTTGGAGTTTCACCAGGCGCTGCTTCGGGAAAAGTACTTACGACTGGGGGTGCCCGAGACCGAAGTAGATTTAGCCACCAGGCGTGCATTTGGCAATGCGGGTCGCTGGCACGAGCGTCTCCGCGAGCTGTGGCAATTCAAAAGGCTGGAGAATCTTGTTCGCGACGCAAGCTTTTCCATGCGCATCCTGCGCAAATCGCTGGGCTTCACCTCTGTGGCTGTGCTGACCCTGGCACTCGGCGTGGGAGCCAATACCACCGTATTTTCTATCATTAACGGCCTTCTGTTGCGGCCCTTGCCGGTACCTGACAGCGGGCGCCTGGTGCTCGTTGGGATCAGCCAAGGGGATCCGCGCATCAATTACAGTTTTCCCGAACCGTTCTTCCGGAGCCTGGAGCGAAGGGGCCTATCCTTCAGCCAGGTCTTCGCTTTCGATCACTCGAAGTTCCAGGTGAAAGGGAGCAGCGGGAGCGAGATCGTGAGCGGGCAACTGGTGAGCGGCAGCTTTTTCTCGGCGCTCGCGACCCCGCCGCTGCTGGGCAGAACGCTTACCGCGGAGGACGACCGGCCGGGAAGTCCGAACGGGTTCCCAGTAGTGATCAGCGAGACATTCTGGGAGAGTCGGTTTAATCGCGCTGCCGAAGTAATCGGGCGCACGCTGGACATCGACAATACCGTATTCACAATCGTAGGGGTGATGCCTAAGCGGTTTATTGGTGCAGATCCTTTGCAAAGGCCCCAGTTGTTTGCGCCACTCGCCACCGAACCGATCTTGAACGGAGAACGCAACATGACCAAAGCCGGGTTCCACGGCTGGTGGCTCACGGTCATGGGGAGGCTGAAGCCAGAAGCCACACTGGAGACGGCAAATGCGCAGCTTGGGGCGGTAACATCCGCGGTTCTTCACGAAGACGTTCCCGACGCGGGTTGGATTGCCAACAAGGAGAGACGCCACTTTCACTTCCTAGCAGAGCAAGGGTCGGCGGGGTTTACGTACGTACGGCTGGTCTTTCGGCGACCGCTCGCGGCGGTCTTTGCCATGTGCGGAGGCATTCTGCTGCTGGCATGTCTGAACCTTGCGAGCTTGTTGATGGCGCGCGGAGCCGCGCGGCAGAGGGAACTGGCAACACGACTGGCAATGGGAGCCACGCGGCGACGCCTGATGCAACAACTCCTGGTGGAGAGTTTGTTGATTTCGCTGATGGGCACCGCGGCAGGGTTGGCGGTGGCGCCGCTGGTTGGCAGGTCGCTCGCGGCAATTCTACTCGGCGGCCAATTCGAGACCGAGATCGACACTTCGCTCGATATTCGCGTATTCGCATTCGCGGCGCTGGCTTCCATCGTTGTGACTCTGCTGATCGGACTGGTTCCCGCGGTCCAGGCGACCGCGCACAATCTGCACGAGAGCATGAAGGATGGGCAGCATGCAACCCAGAAGAACGAGCGCCGCAAGCTGTTTCCGCGGGTCCTGCTCTCCATTGAAGTTGGACTTGCGCTGATGCTGGTAGTGGGCGCGGGGTTGCTGGCGTCGAGCCTGGTGCGGCTATACCAATCCGGCGAAGGATTCGATCCGCGAGGCGTGCAGAACATTGCTATCAGCATGGACAAGCAGGGCCTGAAAGGCGACGCGCTGATGCAGTTCTACCAGGAACTGGATGATGGCCTCAGCCGTCAAACCAACGTGAAGAGCGTGAGTTTCGCCAGCATCATTCCGCTCTCCCACACCGTCTGGGATGAAACCTTTTCGACATCGGCGACCAGGGATCAGGACATCTATCAGAACAGTGTCGGACCGGGTTACTTCAAAACCATGCGCATCCCGCTGTTCGCGGGCCGCGAGTTCGGTTGGAATGACATCCAGGCGGCGGGACGGAAGATCATCGTCAACCAGGCTGCCGCCGCGCTCATGTTTCCCGACGGCAATGTGCTGGGTCAGCACATCGTCAAACACGAAGGGGGCGTCTTGATTCCCTATGAAGTTGTGGGAGTGGTGGGGAATGCGAAATACGAGGACTTGCGCTCGGTGGCTCCGCCGACCGCCTATGTCGCAATGACCCAGGACGTCGATGACCACTCGCCTTCGTACAATGCCATAACCCGTTCGGACGGGCCGCCTTCGCCCCTCGCCTCCGCCGCGCGTGTTCTAACGACGCGGTTGGCACCTGGGATACCGGCCCCGGTCGTGACATCCATGTCAAGCGTGGTGGATGACTCGCTCAGCGCGGAACGGATCATGGCGCTGCTTTCGGTCTTTTTCGCTGTGTGTGCGCTGGTGGTTACAGCGATCGGCCTCTATG
This sequence comes from uncultured Acidobacteriota bacterium, assembly GCA_963744185.1. Classification (GTDB taxonomy): domain Bacteria; phylum Acidobacteriota; class Terriglobia; order Terriglobales; family Acidobacteriaceae; genus Telmatobacter. Next base: position 138,264 of record CAVUSR010000013.1, read on the forward strand.
GTACTTTGGCCTATGCCACGGCGCGCCGAACCAGCGAGATCGGCATCCGCATGGCGCTCGGCGCGCAACGGCGACAGGTTGTGGGAATGGTGTTCCTCGACAATGCCGGGGTGGCGATAGCCGGTACCGCTACGGGCCTGGTTGCGGCCCTGCTGGCATCGCGGGCGCTGCAGAGCTTCCTTTACGGGACTTCGACGCGCGACCCGTGGGTGTTTGCGGGGTCGATCGCCGCCTTGGCGATCATTGCCAGTGGAGCCTCACTTCTTCCCGCGCGGCGCGCGGCGCGCATTGATCCTTTGGCTGCGATTCGCTGCGAGTAATCTCCCAAAACTGTGATCTGGGGTGAAAAGGATCCAAGGGCCGCTGTCGAAATGGCGCGCAAGGCGTCGAATCGGCAGGGTGAGCCCCGCTTTGGCATACGATACGGTTTTCCACGGGGCAAGGAGATAGAATACGGAAATCATGACGGCGGGGTTCTTCCGCCGACCTTCGACTGAACTATTGGATTTGTGATTGACTTACCGAGAAGGTCAACCTGTATGTTGGAGTTGTGTCCGGCACCGGGTTGAATCGCGCAGCGCAGGGATTAATGATGCAGGGATTGACCTGACCTAATTGGGAACAAACTACTCTACGGAGTGCACGCAGTGCTAAATAAGATTGGCCTTTTGCTTGTTTCCGTTTTGACGTTTGCGGGAAGTTTGCTCGCGCAAAGTGAGCACGCCGCCTTGAGCGCGACGCCTGTTTCGGTGGGAGCCGAGTTGTCGACCTTCAATCCAGATTGGGGTTGCACCAGGAGCTCTCCCTTCGCGTGCTGGAGTACTCACCTTTTTGGAGTGGGTGTGGTTGCCGATGTGAACCATCTCGTGGGGAGGGTCGGCGTCGAGGGGGAAGCACGCTGGCTTCATTGGGAAGGCCCCCCCGACAAGCTCTCGCAATCAAACTACCTGGCCGGCCCGCGTTACCGTATCTACGGGATCGGCAAGGTTTCGTTTCATCTAAAGTTCCTGGTGGGCGCAAGCCATATGTCCTCAACCAGTTTTGGCACGGGGACCTATTTCACGCTGGCACCGGGCGCAACGGTGGAATACCGGCTGAAGAGGAGATTGACTGCACGCGTCGGTTACGAGTACCAGGCATGGCCCACCTTCAGTGGAAAGCCGAACATACCAAACAATGGGCTTACGCCGAACGGGTTTACTGCGGGCGTCAGCTATCGGCTTGTTCGCTAGAGCAGCGATCACCTCAGACCTGTGGCCGACAGCTGACTGCCTGAACGAGAAGGAGTCTAGCGCCCAAGTCACCCCTCGCTTGATTTGTTCGTGAATCTCCAGGCGGTGCAGCAGGGATTTCTGTTGAACTTTGAAGCTGCAGCCGTTGACGGGGCTCGCTGACTGTGTGGCAGCCTGCAGCCGGGCACGCGCAGTTGCCGATATGATTGCCGCTTTTTCGCGGCTTCGCGTGGGCTGAAATCAATGCTCGCAATGACACCCTCCAGATTTGACGGTCCAATGAAAAGACGGCCCCTCGATATTTGCAATGGTTTGCCTCAATGCATATATAGTTTCTGTCTCGGTATCCGACCGGGGATTTGTTAACTAAAAAAAGGCGATGATCGAGGCGCGAGGTCAAAGCATGGGGATCAGCCCAACAGGTTTCCGTATTGTCCTGAGGTCGATGCTGGCCCTTGCAGTTTCTGCATTGATGGCGAACGGCATCTTTCACGCCGGGCAGCCTGTCCGCGCGAATCAATCCACGGCTGACAAAGAGCGGACTCTGCAATTGGGCACCGCCATTGCGGGCAGGATGTATGCGATTACGGTGGGGATAAAGGATCCGGCGCAGCTTCAAAAGAGTGATGCTGTGCGCGTGACCGTGAGCGACGCGCGCGGAGCGGTGGAATCGAAGTGGCTTCATGCGGCGGACCTCGATTTTTATTTGACCCTCCAGCCGCGGTCGGCAGGCCCTGTAACCGTGAGTCTCTCCGGGTCTTCAGGAGAGGACATTCCCGATATCACAGCCGAGATGAAGATGGTGCCCGATTCGTCGTACACACGCGAGGATGGGCTTCGCGATCTCAACAGGGGCGTCATAGCCGCCGATCCGAATGGGACTTGGCAGGTGGCTCAACCTTTCGAGTTGGGCCAGACCATTTTCGGAAGCGATGACGACAGGCCGTACGCTCCCGCGAAGAATGAAGACGGCTATGCCGCAATGGTCAAGGGCTTCCACTGGTTCAAATTCACGTTTCGCGAAAAGCAGCCCAGGCTTGTGTATTTCGTGCTGAACGTGACAGACCGCGATGTTCCCTACGACGTGGACATCTTTCAATTGGGAAAGGACGGCGGCCAGCCCGACGTGGTCCCGTTCCCCGATGGAGAGTTTGTCTACCAGATTGAAGCGACGCAGAATTATCCCGGACTGTACAAGTTCCGCACCCGGATTCTGCAACCGAATCAGGAATACTATGTGCGGGTAGCTGCCAATCACCCGGCCTACCAGTTGCACACGTATGAGTACCCCGTGCCGCCTAACAAGGATCCGCACGAGGCTGTGCGCGCCGGCATGGACTTCCTGGTGAACATGGGCGACAGCTGGCTGTCGAACACGCCGCGGCGCGGGGCCATCGCGTTGCGGACGACGATGCAGCACTCCGAAACCCAGCTATGCATTGCGTGCCATCCATCCCAGTTCACCACGCGGGGCTATCTGAAGGCGGTTCAGAACGGGTATGCGCCGACACAGCGCGCAGGACTTGAGTTTCTGGCCGATCGCATTTACAACAACGCGCGCCCGCTTTATGGGGAACCCAACACGAACTGGGTGCGCATTATCTATACGGCCCGCACCGTGTCGAGCCGGCTGCCGCTGATCGCTCATGCCTTTGAGCAGAACGTAACGCACGATCCGCCGCGCAAGAAGTTCGATCTGCCTTACGCGGAGTACCTCAAGATCCATTACAAAGGGCTGAAAGTCATGCCCGGCGACGAGGCAGATGGCTGCGAGCCGGATGTGAGCCCGTTTGAGATTGCCGAGCAGAGCTGGCACACATTTGGTCTGGCATATTCCGAGACGCACGATCAGGAATGGGTGGCTGAACGCGACCACGTGGAGCAACTGGCGCTACCTTACGAGCCGAAGAATGTGATCGACCTGAGCTGGAAGATCATGCTGCTCTCAGAGATTGACAAAAAGAAGTTCGCAACGCAGATTGGATCTCTGGTCGACAAGCTGTATGAGTATGAGAATGGCGACGGAGGATGGCCGTATCAGTTCGATAAGAAAGGAAAGCCGGCCGATTTCATCTCCTATAACGCAGTGTTGGCCTTGGCGGAGGCGGGCCACCGGCCTGAGAGCGATGAGCGGCTTGCGAAGGCCGTGAACGCGATGCTTGCCGCACAGCGGCGCGAGGGCAGCTGGGAGGGCGATCCCGTCTATCAGGGCTTCAATACGCCATTTCGAGCCACGCAATTTGCGGTGATGGCTTTGTCGACGCTGTATCCGGGAACCACGAAGGCAAAGAACTGGGACGCGGCCTATCCAGCGCCTTCTAAAACTCTGGCCGAAAATGATCTGCCCACACTTCTGCAGCAACTCGACCAGTACTGGGACCTGGCGCCGGAGCCGCAACTCGCCAAGATTCGCAGGATACTGACGGGCAGCGACCAGCCCCTGGCGCGCGAAGCAGCGGCGCGAGCGCTGGGGCACATGGCTGATCCGGGCGCGGTCACCGCTTTGATCACGGGGCTGGGTGATCCCTCAAAGATGGTGCAAACCACTTCAGCCTACGCGCTCAGGATGATTCTTTCGCGGCGGCAGGACGTGGCTGCGGAAGGAAGGAAGCAGCTGGCTGCGGCGCTTGCGTCTACCAACCCGCGGATGCGATGGGGTGCAGCGCGCTTATTCAATCAGCATTTCCGCGACCTGACGGATGATCCGCAGTTGCTGGCCGCGCTGGCGCATGATCTGGATGATCCGGTTCCGGCCATTCGCTTTGAAGCGGCCGGAGGGATATGGCGCTGGTATTACTGGCAGGTGGACAAGCCGGAAATACGGCGAACCACTCTCGAAGCTCTTGCAACGCACCTGAACACGGAGACGGATGCGATGGTGCGTCGCGGCCTGCAGGAGAGCATTTACAACCTGCTGGACGAGAACACCGGATACCTGTCGGCATGGGTGCGGGCCAGTGCGACAGACGAGGACAAGGAACGCATCAATGCGGGATACGAAGGGGTGGCGCACGACCAGGCCCAGGTACTGGCCAGAGTGTTGCGCGAAGGAACACCCCTTGGGCGCGAAGGAATTCTGAATGCCCTTTGGGATTTTCACATTCGCCACTACGCGCTGCCCGAACTCAAGTCAGACACTGTATCGATCGGATTGCCCGCAGTCCTTACGCGCTATGTGAGCGGCGTTCCGGACCTTCACCGCCCGGGATACGAGTATTCGCCGTATCGCGAGGCAGTTGATTTCAAATACGACGTGGAGAACGGCTTCTTTCAGACGCGCATCGGCAACGACAGCGATTTGATTCACTTCTTCAAGAGCTCCGGACCGGAATTGGAAGAGGCGCTGCTGGCGTGCCTTAGGGGCGCCGACGACACCATGAAAATGGAGGTTTTGAAGGCGGGCAGTACCTTGAGTGAATCGGGGGACGCTCGTTTCACCCTGGCAGCGCTCGACCTGTCAGAGGACTCGAATCCCGCGGTTCGCAAGACAGTCCGCTATGTTTACGAGGGCGGCCAGCGCGGTGTTCTCAACCTGACGACGCCGGCATCGCCTGATCCGGGACTGGTAAAAAAAGTCGTCGAGATATTGAACCGCGGTAATTTGGATAGCCAGGCGGTGGTATTGCCATTGCTCGCTTCGTTGCCCGAGGACTCTGCCTGGGAGCGACTGACGGGCGTTCAACAAGCGTTACGGTCGATGTTGCAGCAAAGCCCTCAGCCAAAAAACTATGCGGAGGTCATCGATGCTGCCTCGGCGTTCGCCAGCCTGATGCAGGATCCCGCTCTGCAGACGCAGATCCTTGATGGGCTACATTCATTCGACGCGAGTGTGCAGCGCGCGTCGCTGCGCGCCTGTCTCGAACACTTCCTGAGCGATCCGAAATCTGCGCCCACTGTGAAAGCCGCATTTGCGGGCCTGGACTCGTCCGGATTGAGAATTCTGATGGAGGAGGCCGGCAATCCCCAGTTCCTGAAGAAGCACCGCGGGATCTCCGGCGGTGCCGTCTCTCAGGATCAGGACTTCCTCAATGGTCATGCGGCGGCGATGCGAATCAAGGAACCGCTGGAGTATCCATCGTCGTGGATACCATCATGGCCAGCTTGCATAGTCCGGATGCAAACGTGAGTGCCGCGGCGCTCGACACGCTGCGCAAAGTGAAGGATGTCGAGCAGCGGCCGGACTTCCAAGCGGCGATGTCGAGCCTGCAGAGTTCCACCAATCCAAGGCTGAAGCTCATTGCAGCGAGCGTGCTGCAGGGGAAGAAGCTGAGTGAGGCACTGCGAGACGTCGAACCCGGCTCAGTGCTCGACTTCCGCTATTTCGTAGCGAAGGTTGAACCCATTCTGGCCACTCCCGGCCCGGATGGAAAGGCATGCGTATTCTGCCACGCCAGTCACGTGATCTTCAAACTTGCGCCACCCAACGCCGAAGGCGTTTTCTCCGACCAGGACAGCAAGGAGAACTATAAGTACGCGATGCGCGTGGTGAACATCAATGAGCCTGACAAGAGCCTTATCGTGATCAAACCAACTCGGCCAACCGACAGTGCGGGTAACGTAGGGGATTATCTGGCCACTCACAATGGCGGCCAACGATGGCATGGGAATGAGTCGTCCGATCAGTATCGGACAATTCTGGAGTGGGTGAGAGGCGGCCGCCTGGGAGCTGAAGCGAGGCAACGATAGCTTCGCCAAGCTTGCCTTAGTTCGAAGCATTTGGAAATGACTCGGCTCGCAGTGCGTTGCACGAAATCATACGGAGCCGCCCTACTCGTCGTCATCATCGTCGGGCAATGCGTCAGCGCCCTTCGGCAGCATGCGCGGGTCTGCCTTGATCGTGACCGGCTGCGTCAGAGTTTGCCCGTCGACCGTGAGCCGGACCTGATACTCGCCGGGCTCGAGGCTGGGCACGCCGCGTCCCGGGCCGGCGACCGGGGTTGCCGGCGGAGGAGCGGTCTGCCCCGCAGGATGGCAAGCATCGACGGCAGGTGACGCCTGCTGGCCGCCGCCAGGACCAAATCTTCGCGGTGCCGAAACGTTCAGCGCCACACGGTGCATCCCGGGCTGCGAGGATGGCGGCAATGCAGGCTGTTCCCAGTAGGCTTGTACGTTGATGGCCTCGGTGTCCACGGGCTTGATGGGAGTATCGCTGGCCGCGCAGACGGCTACTTTTCCACTTGCGTCTACCAGCTCAAGTTTGACTGGCGAGCCGGGCGCAGACGGCAACCAATAATAGGCCAGCACGCCGGCCGGCGGGTTCAACTCCTGCGGCTCTTCATGCGGCAGGGGCGTACCGTTCTGGCTCCCCTGGTGGATGGCCCATGTCACTCCAGGCTTGAAGAGCCACGCCTTTGCCTGAATGTCATGGCCATCCGCGGCGATCTGGCGCAGAGCCGACATCTGGTCGAGAATCCAGAAACCGCGCCCGTGAGTTGCCACGGCGAGATCGTCGCCATGCACCACGATGTCGCGCACCGAGGTGACCGGCATGTTGAGCTGTAGCGGCTGCCAATGGTCGCCATCGTCGAAGGAAACGTAGACCCGCAGTTCGGTGGCGGCGTAAAGAAGGCCCTTCTGTTTTGGATCCTCTTTCACCGAGTTGACGAAAGCGCCGTCCGGTATCCCGTCCGCGATTTTCGTCCAATTCGCGCCCCCGTCGCGGGTGCGGTAGATGTACGGTTGGTCGTCGGCCAGGCGGTGACGGTCGACCGACGCATAAGCCGTCCCGGCATCGAAGTGACCCGCCTCAATCTGCGATACCTTGCTCCAGGCCGTCATTGCCGGCGGCGTGACATCTTTCCAGTGCCGCCCATCGTCGCGGGTTACGTGGATCAAGCCATCGTCGGTACCGACCCAGACGGTCTTCGCGTCGAGCGGCGATGGGCCGATGGTGTAGACCACGCCGAACCGGTCGGTCATCTGCTCGTCGATATCCTTCGCAGTCACGGCGTCCAGCGTCTTCGGCACCTCGGGGTGGACGCGGGTCAGGTCGGCGCTGATCTTTTCCCAGCTCTTTCCGCGGTCACGCGAACGAAACACGAATTGGTTGGAGTAATAGAGAGCTTCGTCGGCCGTTGAGAAGACCTGGGGCAGGGTCCAGGTTTTGCGGTTCGGGTCGTTTGGGTCAGCAGGCGGCAGCTTTCCCCCGGCCGGCGCGGGCAGATTCAGTTTCTGATCGCAACGTTGATCGCCATCTCCGTAGAGCAGATTGCCGTCCTTCGGATCCGGAATCACGGTGCTGCTTTCTCCCGCCAGGCAGGTGGGTTCCCAATTGCGAAAGCTCAGCGTGCCCATGCGCGACCACGCGCTTACCCCCACTGCGCCGGAATCCTGCTGCGCGCCGTACAGCCAGTAAGGAAAACGATTATCCGCGGCCACATGGTAGATCTCCGCAGTAGGCTGGTTGTACCAGGTGCTCCAGGTCTTGGCTCCATCGACGGAAACCACGGTGCCCTGGTCGCTCGAGAGCACCATGCGGTTCCCATCCTTGGGGTTGATCCACAATTGGTGATAGTCGTCGCCGCCGGGTGCGCCCTTTACGGGCACCCAGGTCTTGCCCGCATCGAGCGTCATGTAAGTTGCGGTGTTGATATCGTAGGCGCGGTCGGGGTTTGTGGGATCGACCGCGATCTGGCCAAAGTACCATCCGCGTCCCCACAGACGGCGCTCACTGTTGACCAGGCGCCACGTGGCCCCCGCATCGTCCGACAGGTAGATACCGCCCGAGGGCTTCGGTGCGGTCGCGTCGTCTGTTGCGCCGGGCGCGCGAAACGAAGGAGCAATCGCGGCTCCAAGATCGTCCACCACCGCGTAAAGGCGATTCGGATTGCTGGGCGCAACGGCCACGCCGATCTTGCCCACAAATTCATCGTTGGGCAGGCCCGTGGTGAGTTGTTTCCACGTGTTGCCACCGTCGGTCGATTTGTAGAGTCCGCCTCCCGGCATGTTGGAGGGCGCATACACTGCCCACGGAGGGCGCCTCGTTCCCCATAACGATGCATAGATTGTCTTCGGGTGTTGCGGGTCGAGAGCGAGGTCCACAGCGCCCACATCGTCTGGGTATTGCGCGGACGCCAGTATCTTTTTCCAGTGGCCTCCGCCGTCGGTGGTGCGATACACGCCGCGTTCCGCATTGGCCTTGTAGACGTGGCCCAGCGCCGCCACATACACACGATTCGGGTCGGCGGGATCAATGACGATCTTGCCGATCTGCCGCGTCTCGGCGAGCCCGACGGCGCGCCAGGTCGTGCCTGCGTCGGTCGACTTGAAGACGCCGATCCCGTAAGAGTGCTGGCTCCGAATATCGGGCTCCCCGGTGCCCACGTAGATGACGTTGGGGTCCGACGGCGCCACCGCAACGGCACCGATCGAGCCGATGGGGATGCCGGTCTTCGGATCGTCGGCAATCGGGAACCAGGTGCGGCCCGAGTTCTCCGTCTTCCAAACACCTCCGCCCACTGAGCCCATGTAGAACGTATCGGGCTGGGCGGCATTTCCAGCCACCCCGTAGGTTCGCCCGCCCCGCATAGGGCCGACATCACGCCACTGTAGGCCCCCCAACATCTCGGCAGGGTAATGCTGTGCAAAAGCGCTAGCTGCGAATACCACGCTAAGAGAAGCGGCACAAAGAACGCGCACAGCGGCCATGCGGACACTCCGTTGCATTCGGTTTATGGTACGAACGGGAAGGGGAAACTTCCTGGTTGACTTGGATTGTAAGGGACGGCACATCGGAGGGCGGTTTGTCCCGAGGAGATTTTCAAAGCGCTGTGCTTTCCTGATTGAATTACCGTCTACACTTCCTTTATCCGGCTGACGGCAATGGCACCGGACCAAAGGTCAAAAAAGGGTTCGCTTCCGTGACTCGACTCACAAGAATATGCGTCGTGGCCAACATCCTTTGCGCCGCGGTTTTGTTGGCGCAGAATCCGACCGGAGCCTTGCGCGGCACGGTTCAGGACTCAAGCGGCGCCCGGGTCGCAACAGCCACTGTCGTCGCTCAGCTATTGTCCACGTCACAAAAGCGCACCGCCTCGTGCAATGAGCAGGGGGAATTCCGCATTGACGCACTTGTTCCCGGAACGTGGGAAGTGACGGTTTCGGCTCGCGGATTCGCCTCCGCCGGGGCACGCGTGGACATCGGGGTAAGCGCAGTTCGCGACATCGTGGTGACGATGAAACCTACTGGCGTTGCACAATCCGTCAACGTTGATGCGCACGGTTCGTCGATCTCCAGCCAGCCGATTGACGCGGCCAGCCAGGTCCACCAGGGCGTGGTGACCCGGCAGGATCTGGAGACGCTGCCTCTTGCGGAGCGCAGTTTCGCCAACATTGCCTATCTCGCGCCGGGCACCGAACCCGTGGAGCCTTCCGACCCCACTAAGGCGCGCATCACCGCTATTTCGACGGGCGGCAGTTCGGGGTTGAACAATGAGCTCTCGGTCGATGGCGCCGACAACTCCGACGATTTCATCGGGGGATTTCTGCAGAGCTTCTCGCCCGACGCCATCCAGGAGTTCTCCATGCGCACGGCGCAGGAAGACGCCGACACCGGGGGCGCCACTGCCGGCTCCGTCGTTATCACCACGCGCAGGGGCAACAACGACTGGCACGCAGAGGCGGCCTTCTATGAGCGAGCCGCTGCCCTGAATGCGCGCTTCCGCGTCGAGAATCCCGCGCCAAACCCCAAGCAGCCTTTCTCTCGCCAGAACTACGTGGCCACAGCGGGCGGCCCGCTTAAACGGGATCGTCTGTGGTCCTTCACCTCGTACGAACAAGTGCACGAGAACGCGAGCATCGCGTATAGTCCTGCCAGCCAGCAGCAATTCGATGCGCTGGCGTCTCTGGCCGCCGATGGTCTCATCCCTGGAGTTCCGGCCATCTCTGTTCCGCAGACGGTTCCCATCCCGTTCCGCGATTTTCTCGGCTCCGAGCGCATCGATTGGGCCCAATCATCCCGCAGTTCGTGGTTCCTGCGCGGCTCCATCGATTCCTACACCACGCACAACGACCTTGTGGAGCAGGGAACGCTGCCTTCCACGGGCCTGCTGACGCACAACAATTACTTCAATGTGGTGACGGGAAATCAGTACGTCTTTTCACCCCGGTGGCTGGAGCAGTTTGTATTTGCCGCGGGCGGCCTCCATCTTACCCAGACGCGCAACTCCAATCTTGGTTTCGCGCTGGCATTTCCGTTCAGCTCCACAGCCCTCACGGTCTCGGGTTTCGAGACCTTCGGCGACAACCAGTTCGCGACGCCGATCACGTTCTTTCCCTCCGCGCGCGACCAGCAAAAGTACCAGTTCCGCTCTGACATCAGTGGGGTGATATCCAGCCACGCGCTCAAGTTTGGCGTGAACCTGATTCATGAACCCGTGCTCGGCGGCTCGTTTCCCGGCAATACGGAGACGCTGTATTCCTTTCCTCAGAATCCGGTCTTCTACGCCGCCAATCCCGGGCAGTTCGCAGCGGATCTGTCCGCCGGCGCTTCGACTTCCCAACTCGGCGGCGGTTTCTCCCAGAACATCCAGCGGCTGTCTCTCTATGCGCAGGACTCGTGGCGCATCACCCGTCAGCTCACATGGAACTACGGCCTACGCTGGTCCAGTACGTGGGGTTTGTTTACTGCCTCGGGTCGCTCTCAGGACCAGAATCCCGGCTACCTCACTTTGCAGGCTCTCAAGATTCCGCTCGTCTCGTCGGTCCCGCACGATGATTATCATCAACTCGCCCCGCGGCTCGGCCTCACCTGGTCGCCTGGCGCGCATGGCAGCACCGTGCTCCGCGCCGGGTTCGGGCTGTTCTACAACGACCTTGCCCAGACGGGATGGGCCACCGCGTTCCAGGCAGTGGACTCCGCCGCCGGACCGTGCGTCGATCCGATGCAGAATCCGAGCTCGCCGGAGAACTCAGGGTGTGTCCCCGGTGATTCTTCGGGCGGCGCCGCCAACCTCATCGATCCCCGCTATCGCACAGCCTATGCGATTCACACATCCGCCGGAATCGAGCACGCCTTCGGGCAACACTGGCTGCTGGGCTCCGACTACATCCATGAACAGGGCAACCACGCCTATCGCGCTTACAGCTACACTGGCGGCGCCAACCTGTTCACTCCCCTGCTGCCGGCAGACGATCCCCGGCAGGCCGCCGTCGTGCCCGACGTGAATGTCTTCCACTCCGACAATCGCTCCAGCTACAACGCGCTGCTGCTTCACGTTCAGGACAACCTGCCTCGCCGCGTCAGCCTGGTTGCCAACTACACGCTGTCCAAGGCGCAAACATGGGGATGCGTTCTCGGCGAGCTCTTCGACTATGTCAATGGCGTCTGCGATCCACTCAACCCCTTCGCTCGCGGCGACTACGGCCCATCCGGCGAAGACGTCCGCCATCGCGCTGTTCTCGCGGCCACGTGGCGCACGCCCGGCAAGCTCGATCTGAGCACGGTGGCACAGGTGGAGAGCGCGCGCCCCTTCACCATCACCCGGGCGGACAACGCCAATCGCATCGCCATCAATGGAGTGCCGACGTCCCTCGACCAATTTCGCGGCACGCCCTACATCCAGACAGATCTGCGACTCAGCCGGCCCATCGCGTTGGGAGACCATTGGACGCTGACCCCATTTGCCGAGGCCTTCAACCTCTTCAACCGCAGCAATACCGGCGCCAATTACGTCACCAATATCGCTTCTCTCCCGGTCCCATCGACCGAGGCCCTGGCAGGAAACATTACCGACGTTTGCTCGAATGCCGCTTGCACGCAGACGGAACCGATCCGCAGCCCGAACCAGTTGCGGGTTCCCGGCGGCGCGCTCGGAGACTTCTTCGGGCCTGGGACCACCGTCGGCATTCCGTTCGCAGCCCAGCTTGGCATGCGCCTGGTCTTCTAACGCCTGCTCTAAATCACCCCCATCGTCCCCGGCCACCTTCTCAACACTCGGGTCTGGCTGACTCGGAAACTCGGTCCGCGCAACCCCAACGCGCGTTCGCCCTGGGCATACAAATGCATCTGCGGGGACGCAGCCTTCTCGAGCGCACTGTAGCAAGCCGGCGATTCGTACACGCCGTGCCAAGCGGTGACGACGAATTCAATTTGCGAAAGGGTTGCGTTGTTCCTGTACAGTCATCAGCAGTAACTGCGGGTCGAGCCAGATCATCTAGTTCCTGACAAGCATGGGACTGCAGCTGAAAGCCTGCCGATCCGTAGTAAATCGGCTGCATTTTGAGCGTTCGACGCGAACGGAGGTCGTATGCAGATCATTCCCTCTCGCCATCCCCAGCACAGGCGTTCCTTCCTCCAGGCCACGGGCAAATTTGCGGCTGCGGCCGCTGTACTTCCGGCAACCTTGCTGACCCAAAACAACCCCGGGCACGAGCGGCACGAACACTTCTATGACGTCTCGACCAATGAGCACTTGATGCGCGAGCACGGAATCCTGAAACGCGTGCTCCTGATGTACGACGAGGTCATTCGCCGGGTCGATGCCAAAGAAGACTTTCCTCTTCAAACCGTAATCGACTCGGCCAAAATCGTTCGCACGTTTATTGAGGACTACCATGAGAAGTTGGAAGAAGAGTATGTATTTCCGCTCTTCCGGAAATATTACCGCAGGAATGACGTGCTCCGGCTGTATGCACAGAAGCTAATCGATCTTGTTGATATTCTGCACGAACAACACCAGGCGGGACGACGGCTCACCGATCGGATTCTGTCAACCCTTCAGGTCGTTGCGGACTCCAGACGATCGCCAGAAACTTGCCAGGGATCTGCGAGCCTCCATCCGCATGTACGCACCCCACGTGGCACGCGAAGACACGGTCCTGTTTCCTGCCCTTCACGTAATCGCCTCCCGGCAGGAATATGAGGATCTGGGCATAAGGTTTGAGGAGATCGAACACAAGACATTTGGCGCCGACGCATTCGACATCTACCTCGACCAGGTCACTGCGTTCGAAAAATATCTCGGCATCTACGACCTTGCGCAGTTCACACCCAAATAGGCAGCCGTGTCGCGCGAATCGGGATGACCGTGCGAAGCACCCGAAGCCGCTAAACATCCATCGAACGCATCCCGATTAGTTCTGAGAGTGCAGCCTTTCGGTGTCGTTTATACATACGGAACCGGTTTATGTAGCAAGGGCCATCGAAACTCGATCCGGGGTATCAATCGAAAGATGAGGCTTTGTCGAATGCGGATTCTACTTCCAGTCGGAGTTTTGTGCAGCTTCTCGATAGGCATAGCGAGCTGGAGCGCTGCGCAATCGCCTTTCTGGAGTGGCGCGAGTGGGAACTTGAGCGTCCCCGCTGCATCACAAACCGGCAGCGCGCCCAACCTTACCGAGGCGGCCTCCCCCATTACCGTATCGTTATCACCGGCGCGCGGAGGGATATCAGTCAATCAGTCGCTGCAACTCACCGCTAGCCTCAGGAACGACTCCTCAGGTTCTGGAGTTACCTGGAGTTCGTCCGGCGGGACTCTGAGTAAGAAGACGGCTAACTCTGCAACATTCACGGCGACGGCCGCGGGAATCTACACCATTACCGTCACGAGCAAGGCCAACGCAACCGCGAGCGCAGTGGCGAGCGTCGGCGTGACCGATCTGGCTGGCGTCGCGACCTGGCGTAATGACCGCGCACACTCCGGCGTGAATCCACAGGAATACGCTTTGACCGGAGAGAACGTGGCAAGCGGCAAATTCGGGAAGCTCTTTTCGTGCCCGGTAGACGGTTGGATCTTTGCCCAGCCTCTTTGGATGGCCGACGTACCGATAAGCGGCCGGCGGCACAACGTTGTGTTCATTGCCACTGAGAACGACAGCCTCTACGCTCTCGATGCCGACGGTCCAGGGTGCAAGGCTGTTTGGTCCAGCCAAAGCGTGAATCTCATACCGAGTGATGAAAAGATTGCGCCTTTAGACGACCTCGAAAACGACAGCATCTCCCTGGGGCCCTTTGCCGGCATCACCGGCACACCGGTGATCGATGCCTCTTCGCAAACCATCTACCTGGTTGCCGTCACGGAGAACAAAACCACCGGAAGAATTATTCAAAGACTGCACGCGATCGACATCACCACCGGCCGTGAGCGACGCAGTTCTCCCGTGGTGGTTGGTGCCACAGTAAAAGGGAAGGCTTACGGCAACACCAGCAGCGCCGTCAATTTTGATGCGAAGATGCAGAAGCAGCGCGCCGGGCTGTTCCTCCTGAACGGGGTTGTTTATGTTTGCTGGGGCAGTTTTTTCGATAAGGATCCCTATCATGGCTGGGTGATCGGCTACCGTGCTTCCACTCTTGCCCAGGTTAGCGTCTTTAATGACACGATCGACGGCGGGCGGGGCGGCATTTGGATGTCGGGCGCCACCCCCGCAGCCGACTCGCAAGGCAACATCTATGTGCTGTCGGGCAACGGCGATTTCAATGCAAGCAATCCAGGCGGACGGAATTATGGTGACTCGTTGTTGAAGCTGAAGACCTCTGGTGAACTCTCCGTCTCCGACTGGTTCACCCCATTCGATCAGAAGAACCTGGCTGAGCAAGACCTGGATTTCGGTGGTAGTGGGGCAGTGATTCTTCCCGATCAGTTACAAGGCCCTTTTCGCCACCTCGTTCTCGCGTCCGCCAAGTCCGGGACGCTTTACTTACTCAACCGCGACCATTTGGGCCATTACAGTTCGTCGAGCAACTCACAGATCGTGCAAAGTTTTATGGTGGATGACAATGGGATCTATTCCACGCCGCTTTTCTGGCAAAACACTCTGTATGTAGTGGCGAACCAGGGTCCGGTGAGGGCCTTCCGATTTTCGACCGTCACCGATCAGTTTGAGACCAAGCCGTTCTCAGCATCCAGTCAACCGTATTATTATCCCGGCGCTACCCCTGTTCTTTCTGCCGCCGGAACCAAGAACGCGATTCTCTGGGTGATCGATCCAGCGAATCCAGGCGTACTCCACGCCTATGACGCGTTGAATTTGAAAACCGAGTTTTGGAACAGCTCGCAGGCTGCGAACAAGCGCGACCAGGCGGGGCGGGGACTCAAATTCACGGTTCCTACAGTTGCGAATGGAAGAGTGTACGTGGGCACGAAGAACGAACTGGACGTCTATGGCCTGCTGCCGAACTAGGCATCAATCTTGCAACTCATCAGGCCCTTCGGACTTGACCCGGTGATTTGATATAACTCGGGGCCAGAGTCTCCAGCAGTATGACAATGCGAGTTATAACGGTCTAAGCTCAAAGACCGGCTTCCCCCCTCGACGGAGAACAATCGAATGTGCTGCCGGTGGAAAAGTCGATTGGTTGGTCTAGTTGTAGTGGCTTCCGCCGCGCTCGCGACACATGCAGTTTCGCAGGCAAATGACCCTGCCGCCGAATCTCAACCGACCCCCGGTATCTACCTTCCCCCCAACGAGCAGCATCCTGCCGTGGCTTTGCCAATCTACCGCAGGAGCAACCACGGAGTGTATGTCTCAGTTGGTACCGAACGATCTTTTATAGGAGCCGCCCTATCCAGCGCCAACGCGTTGTTTGTCATCGATTACGATCCGGAGACCATCCAATTCGCAAACATCAACCGGGCCCTCCTTGCTGCCAGCAAGAATCGCGCCGATTACCTGATCCTGCGTCTGAGCGCATCCTCGGAGCTTTGGAAGCATCGATCCGAGGGCCTGCCCGCTCAAGACAAAGAAACACTTTCCAACCCGGCCTCATGGACCTTCTGGGAAAAGAAAGTTCGCAAGAATCTAACAGCATGGGATAGCGCCTTCGGACACTTCCATACCGAGCCGAAGACTCCCGGCGATCCGTTCTTTGCCTCGAATTACCTGTTTGACGATCGGCTTTACAGTCATCTGAGTCAGTTAGCGAAACGCTCGCGGATCTGGGCTCTCCAACTCGACCTTCGCCACGAGAATGAGGTCCGCACGCTCTGTAAAAAACTGAGATCCAGGGGGCTGACCCTGGGTGTCATTGACACCTCCGATGTCCCGAATTCCTCGGAGACTGGCACGCGCGTCGCCGCGCAATACGTCAAGTTGATTTCGCGGTACGCCCCGGACGATGCCATTTTTCTCAACACCGCGCCGGCAGGCGGACACGGCGTTCGCTGGAGCTACTTCGCCTTCAGCAACCGAAAAATTCGCGATCGCGACCTGAACACGATCGAGCGGTGGTACCAGATCGAAATGAAGAAGATTGCCTCTACTGCACAGTTGCAGTCCCTGCTGGACGACTCCGACATCGCGGACCGTTGACCGGCGGTTTTCGCCACAAGCTGTGAGCGGAAACTGGATGATGTTCGGGCTTTAAGGTGTTGGAAATGTGGAGGCGCGGGCCGGGATCGAACCGGCGCATAAAGGTTTTGCAGACCTCTCCCTTACCACTTGGGTACCGCGCCTTGGCAGGGCAAGCCGATCTGGGTTGCGGATCGCTTCAATCCACCGTAGCCAACCCGGCAGGCGCCGGAGGGCGGATTGGAGCGGGAGACGAGATTTGAACTCGCGACCCTCGCCTTGGCAAGGCGATGCTCTACCACTGAGCTACTCCCGCTTGTCGCAGTTTTGAGTATACTGGCGGCTTCCGGGCAGGTCAAACCCCTGCGGGGCTCATTCCGCCCGATTTAGGGGCGTCTGGGGGAGCGCCGCCGCCGGTCGCCATCGCCCCGTTTTCCACCTTCACAATCTCCCCGTCGCGCATGTGCAAAATACGGCCCGCGACCTGCGCCGCCTCAGGGTTATGAGTAATCATCAGCACCGTCTGGCCGAGTTCGCGATTCGACCGAACGAGCATCTCGAGGACCGCCTCCGAGTTCTTCGTGTCCAGGTTGCCGGTGGGCTCATCGGCAAGCACGATCGCGGGTCGCGTAATGAGGGCGCGGGCGATCGCCACGCGCTGCTGTTCCCCGCCACTCAGCTCCGAGGGCCGATGCTTCAGGCGACCGCGAATCGAGAGCAGCTCGCTTAGATGATCGAGGTACTTGCGATCCAAGGGTTCGCTGCGCCCGCTTACGGCGTACGCCAGTTCAATGTTTCCCATGGCCGATAGAGTTGGGAGCAGGTTGAACTTCTGGAAGACGAAGGCGATACGGTTCTTGCGCAGCCTGGTGCGCTCGGCATCGCTCAGGGAAGCGAAGTCGACGCCGTCGATGACGACGCGGCCGTGGGTGGCCCGCGTCAGCCCGCCTAACAGATAGAAAAGCGTGGACTTGCCCGATCCCGACGGCCCAACAATCGCGACAAATTCCCCCGGCTCAACGGCGAAAGAGACGCCACGGAGGGCGGGCACCTCGATCCGGCCCGATCGATAGACCTTGGTCAGATTTTCGGCAAGGATGATGGGCGACGACGCAAGTGCAGGCACCACTCGATTGTAACTGGCCGAATATGCCGGCTTGCTCACGCAGACGGCAACGGCCCGTGCTCTAGAATGGAAGAGCAACAATTCCTAACCGCAGGACGCAGCCCCGCCATGACTGTTGAAATGAAGCCTTCGCTTGTGAAATCGATCGAAACCGCCGCCTCCCAGGCCGGCATGGTGCTGGCGTCCGTCACCCAGGGCAGCGACTTCCACGGCCAACCCACCGCGGTCTTCGAACTGGGACTTCTCGATGTTCCCGGCCGCACCCTGCGCCTCGAGCTGACCGACAGCTTCGATTTCGACAAGCCGCATCTGCTTCCCACGATGACCGCGCACCTGGCCGCCGAGGCGAAGCGCCTGCATAACCCGCGCCCCGAGTGTTACGTCACCCTGGGTGGCTTGCCGCTCGCCTTCGGCAAATTCCAGTGGCCGTTTCACCGCTCGACTTCAGGCGCCGATACCTACATCGTGCATGGGGAGATGAACCTTGCCGACGGGACCGAGCAAACCCTGCACGCCAAGCTGGCAGCCTCCGTTACGGTCACCTTCGCCGAGATTGTGCCCGCCATGGAGCAGCCTTATGCCGAGACCTTTGTCTACAACGCCATCCGCAAGACGGTCGACCTGGGGCAACTCGAATTCCTGAAGTCGGGCAATCGCCAGCCCGTGCCGGTCACCACCCGTTTTTACAGCCGCTGGAAGAAACAGTTTGTCTTCACCGAGACCGACGACAACGCGCGGCTGGCCTATGTTCTCAGCAAGGTCTACTGGCTCTCCGGCGTACTGGGTGAGAGCAAGCCGGTGTGGATCGCCGATCCGCGCGATGCGCAATACCTCAATACCGGGGAGGCCGACCTGCTGCGCATGGCCAATGACGAAGCCGGCGAGGGGCTCATGGTTCTGAAGGGCGAGTTCGCCTCAGCCACGCCGCAGCTGATGGCCCGCGCCCCGGAGTTCCGCGCCCGCCTCGACGCCGCGCTCAACTTCACCAAGCCGCAGTTCAACGAGTCCATGCGCTCCGGCCACGCAAACATGTAGTCAGGCGTTTACCACTTCGAGCTGTGGCTCTCTTCGTTTGAATTTGACCGGGCCTCAGGTTCGCTTTATCTTCTCTCCTCCCCCCGGTGCACCATTTCTGGTGCAACTGAGGGTTCGACCGTTCCGGGAAGCTGCGCTTTCAAGAG
Organism: uncultured Acidobacteriota bacterium; assembly: GCA_963744185.1. Classification (GTDB taxonomy): domain Bacteria; phylum Acidobacteriota; class Terriglobia; order Terriglobales; family Acidobacteriaceae; genus Telmatobacter. The sequence goes on from CAVUSR010000013.1 coordinate 157,028, forward strand.
TTACGGAGGGTTGGACCGTTCCGGTGAAGCTGGGTTTGTCGAAAGGCAACTGCAGCGACGCACGACCCGGTAATTGGGAACACGTCCGCAGGATGGAGTGTGACTCGTCGCGGCGGGCGATCTGTATCGGTTATCACTATAATAAGTCGTGGTGGCGGGGCAATTTGTTTCAGCTCACGGATGCAGCCTTTGAGATTCGCTCGAATCAGCCTTTCTTCTCCGGCGCTACGGCCGCCGGCGGCTTCAAGTACTTGTCCCACCACCCCATCCAGCGCTCGTAGCGATCCTTGATGTAGCTGGGCTTGGTGAATCCGTGAAATTGGCCCGGATAGACGACCAACTCCGTGGGCACGCCCAGAGACTTTAGCGCCTGGTACATTTGCTCGCCTCCGACCAACGGCACGTTGAAATCCGACGTCCCGCCCATGAACATGGTTGGCGTGTGGATCCGCTTGTCGGCCTCTAGGAACGGATAAGCAAGTTTCAGGTAGAGCTTGTAGTTTTGCCACGGCTTGCCGAGCTCGTTGTCGTATTGCAGGATGTACTGGTCAACGCCGTAGAACGAGAGCGGGTTGGCAACGCCGGCGCCGCTGATGGCGCACTTGAAGCGGGAGTCGCTGGCGATCATGTAATCAGTAAGGATGCCGCCGTAACTCCAGCCGGTGACGCACATGCGGTTGGGGTCGGCCACGCCCATCGCAATCGCCTTGTCCACCGCCGCCTTCAGGTCAAGGACTTCCTTGTCTCCCCAATCGCCGGCAATCGCTTTGGAGTAGTCCTGCCCGCGGCCCGAACTGCCACGGTAGTTCACTTCCAACTCGGCGTAGCCCTTCGACGCCAGCCATTGCCGGATGAACTCGAAACTATGCGCGTCCTGCCCGTTGGGGCCGCCATGGATGAAAAGCACCATGGGCACCGGCGAACCGGCCTTGAAATCCGCGGGCCTAGTCAGAAGCCCATGCGCGTCGTTGCCGTCCGAGGCCTTGAACTCGATGTTCTCCGCCGGCACCAGGTTCAGCTCCGCGGCGAGAGCGTCGTTGTGGGTCGAGAGTTTCCGCAGCGAGCCATTCTCAAGCGCGTAGATCTCGCCCATGTCCACGTCGTCGGTAAACACCGCCGCCGTATGGCCGGCCGCCGAGTCCCAGGCCTCCAACTCGCCCCCGCGATCGAGCAGCTTTTTCACGCCCTTGCCGTTGAGCTCCACCTCGGCGGGATACTCCACACGGTCGTCCTCGACCAGGTATGAGAGCTTTCCGTCCGCGGAAAAGAACGGGTGCCGCACGGACCGATCGAATCCCTCCGCCGGGTAGCTCACCTTGCCATCCAACGTAACCACCGCCGGCCTGGCCTGCGAGTACTCCTCCAGCTTCAATTCCGCGCCCTGCGCATAGGCAATCGACTTCGAGTCCGGCGACCAGGCCAGCGGCCCATCGTCGGGACCGTTCCACGTGGTCAGCTTCTTTGCCGTCGAGCCCGCCTTCGGCGCCACCACAAACACATCGGTGTTGTTGCTGCGGTCGGGGTCCGCGTCATGATTGCTGAGGAAAGCGATCCACTGCCCGTCCGGCGACCAGGCCGCCTGCTCCTCATTCACATTCTTGTCCGTGGTCAGCTTCTCGGCTTTCTTCGTCCCCAGATCGTAGAGGTAGAGCGCGTCCCAGGCATCGTTGCGGATGTAGCCTTCGACGTCCTGCTTGAAGTGGTAGCGGTCGATCACGATCGGCTTTTCCGGCGCCGGCGGCTTGCCCTCTTCGGCATCCGGTTCCGTCTTGGGGTGCATCGTCAGCAGCAGCTTCTTCGCGTCGGGCGACCACACGTAGCCGCCGATCTCCTGGTCGGTCACCGCGGTCAGCTGTTGCGGCTCGCCGCCGCGCCGGTCCATCACCCAAAGCTGGTTGCCCTTCGCCGGCCCGGGCCGCGACGACAGAAAACTGATGTACTTTCCATCCGGGCTGAAGCGCGGCTCCGACTCGCCCTCCTTGCCGTAAGTGAGCTGCAGCCGCTCCGACCCATCCCACTTCACCATCCACAGATGCGACTGGCGCTTGTCTTCCTTGGTATCGATCTGGCTGACCGAGTAAAGGACCCAGCCTCCGTCGGGTGAAACCACGGGACTGCCAACGCGCTGCTCCCGGGCCAGGTCGTCGAGATTGATAGCATGCTTCTTAGGTGCGTCGGCCGCAAAGGCTGCGGTGAGGGAGGCAAGAGACACCAGGAGGCAAGGAAAGGACTTCCGGGGTTGAAAGGACATGGCCGCAGATTAACATTTCGAAGCTGTACGACCTGAAAGCTTCCATTCCGCCGATCGCAAACTCACGGATTCCGGCGTATGCAAGACGGTCTGGTAGCCGTCTAGCGCAGTCGTGCCCGCACCTCGGGCCGGATCAAATACAGGAAGAACACCAGGTTCAAAATACCCTGCACCGCCGACGGAAGCTGGCGCTGCGTGCTGAGGATCCACGCGTTGTACGCCGTGAGGAGAAACACCGCGCTCAACGCCATCGCCCAGGCCCACCGGAACGACACGATCAGACCCGCGCTGGCCACCATGAAGAGCGCTGCCAGCACGAGAAAGATGGGCGGATAGTGCCCACCGCTCACAACGCCCAGTATGATGACGCCCGCCACCAGCAGCAGGTAGAGACAGATGGCCGCGACGCCCGGCAAGGGAAACTCTCTGCCGCTCAAAGGCGTCTTCTGCTCAGCCGTCATAGGGAGTGCAGGTAGGCCAGCAGGTCCTGCAACTGCTCATCGGAAAGCTGCGTCGCCGGCATCATGCCGCGGCCGCGCAGAATCAACGCGGACAGGCGCTCGTCGGTGGGCGGCGCACCCGACGGCATCGACTTCACCTTGGTGATCGCCTGCAGCCCGGGCCCCTTGCCCCCGCGCGTCGACGTGGGATAGTGGCACTTCGCGCAGTTGTCGTGATACACCTGCGCGCCGCGCGCCTCCTGCGGCGTCCACAGCGCCTCCGGTTTTGAAGGCGGGAGCGAGCGGCATCCGGCGACTGCAAGCACAACAGCCACAGCGGCAATCAGCAAAAGAGAAACTTGGATAAATCGAGCGGGCATCTCTGTCGATGATACAAGCCCTGGTCCCGGGTCCGTGGTCCCTAGTCCCTCGGTCTTCCGTTCACTCTTCCCCAATCGCCTCCACAATCCGGTCCACTGCCTGGGTCTCCGCGTTGCTCCCCGGCCGATGCCCATTCACCATCATGGAAAATACCAGCGTCTTGCCGCTTGCCGTGGTCACATAGCCTGAAAGCGCGTTGCTCTCGTTGAGCGTCCCCGTCTTCGCCGCTACCCGTCCCTTCACGGGCGAATTCTTGAAGCGTCCTGACAGCGTCCCATCCACACCGGCACTTGGCAGCGTTGCGCGCCACGCCGCCCCCCAGCTCTGGTGCAACGCGTACGCAAGCAGCCTCGTCAGCGCGCGCGGCGCAATCCGATCATCCATGCTCATCCCGCTGCCGTCGTAGAAAAAGAAGTCGTTGTCGTCCACACCAACGCTCACCAGGAATTGCCGCACTACGCGCGCACCTTCCGCCAGGCTTCCCTCCGACCCATGCACCTTGCCCAACAGCCGCAGCAGCAGTTCCGCGTGCAGATTCTGGCTCAGCTTATTGGTCACCATGATGTCCTGCGCCATCGGCACGGACTGACGCGCTGCCAGCACCCTGCGTCCGTCGAGCGGCGCGGCGATCGTGGCCATGGTTGCGCGCGTCAGGGCCGGCTTGATCGGAGTGGCCCGCTCCGCCTCAAAGCTGGCTGTATCCACCGGCAAGCGGTGCGCCGAAGTGGCCGCGCCTGTCACCGTCACGCCCCGCGCCCGCAGCGCCTCTTTGAATGCCGTCGCAGTATAGTCTGCCGGATCTTCGATCGCCAGCTGTGCGTGCATTCCGCTCGGCGGGGCAGTGCCGAAGGCGCGCACCATCAAGTTTCCCGGCCGCCTGTCCAACCCGGGATGCGGCGTCTCTCCTGGCGCCGCCATGGTCATGGTGTTGTCCAGAACGTAGTACTCGATCGCCGGACTCCAGGCTGCGATCGTTTGTCCCCGCGTTGCGCCGCCGGCAATGTCCGGACCGGAAGCCGCCGGATCCGCGGTCAGTGTGAGCTCGACCGTATTGTCGTTAAAGCTCAAAGCCGAAGCCGGCGCGCCATACTGCCATTGCAGATCATCCCAGGCCCACGAGGCTCCGTAGGGTTCGTCGAGGTAGAAGCTGTCATCTCCGACCACGTTGCCGTCCACCTCGCGCACTCCTGACTGCAGCACCTCCTGCGCCAGCAGGCTCAGCGCGTCCATCGGATTTGGCTTGGGTGCCGGCTCAGGGGGCAGAGCCGCCGGCGTTATAGCCGCGCCTGGTGCCGGAGCCACAGCCGGAGGGGGAGGCGGCGGTGGCGGCTCGTACGGATACTTGCGCACGCTCAGTGTGGGATCGCCCGAGCCCAGAATGACCAGGTCTCCATGCAGCGTGCCGCCCGCGTCCACTGTTCCCGCAGCCACGACGTTCGTTGTCCATGTAAGCGTGTCCACCGGCAACAGCGCGTAGGCAGCCGCGGTCGTCGGCAGCTTCGCATTCGATGCGGGAACAAACAACCGGCCGTCATTCAACCCATAGAGCGTCTGCCCATCCGGCGTCGTCACGCTGATGCCAAATTCCGCATGGCTCAACGCGGGCTCGGCCAGAATCGCGTTGATACGATCGGCCAGCGCGCCCGCATGGGCCGCCGTCCGCCCCGCAACCAGTCCCGGAGTCTTCGGACCCGCGCTCTGCGCCTCCACTCCTGACCATGGGAGCAATGCGCCAGCCAACACAAACCCCACCACCCGCTGAAACGTGTGCATGGCGGGAGTGTAGCAGCCATGGGAGCGAGTGAGATGATGAACCCACCATGATCGACACGAGGGCAAATACGATCTGGCAACTCCGCACGCGACGCCTCGATCTCGGCGCGCGGACCCGCATCATGGCCGTCGTCAACATCACGCCGGATTCCTTCAGCGACGGCGGCGCGTTCCTCGATCCGCAGGCGGCCATCGCCCACGCTCTGCAGGCAATGGAAGATGGCGCCGACATTCTCGACCTCGGTGCCGAGAGCACGCGGCCCGGATCCCGTGCCGGCGGCGCGCCCGGCTCGGCACAAGCACCCGCCGTAAGCCCCGAGGAAGAGCAATTTCGCCTGCTGCCGGTCTTGGAAGGCATACTGAAAGCCCGGCCCGACGCAGTGATTTCAGTCGACACCTACAAGGCCGCGACCGCACGCGCAGCCCTCGCCGCAGGCGCCGAAATCGTCAACGACGTGAGCGGATTCTCTTGGGATCCCGACCTGCCCCGCGTTTGCGCCCAAGCCCACGCCGGCGTCGTCCTCTCCCACACCCGCGGCCGCCCGGAAGAGTGGCGCACCCAGCCGCAGCTCGCTCCTGACGCTCTCGTTTCCCTCGTGCGCGACGGCCTTGCCGCGAGTCTTTCTCTGGCAACGCGCTCCGGGATTCAGCCCGACGCAGTGGTACTCGACCCCGGGTACGGCTTTGGCAAACGCTTCGGCGAGAATTTTGCCTTGCTTGCCGGCCAGCCTGATCTCCTCGGGCTTGGCCGCCCGCTGCTGACCGGTCTCTCGCGCAAATCCTTCCTGGGCCACGCCCTTTCTCCGCTTTACGGCAACGCGCCGGCGCCGGTCCACGCCCGCGAAAGCGCCAGCATCGCTGCGATGGTCGCCTCGATCCTCAATGGAGCCTCCCTCGTTCGCGTGCATTCCGTACGCCCCGCCGTCGAAGCCGCCCTGGTCGCCGACGCCCTCATGGCCGCCACTCGCTCGTAAGCCCGTTCGGAATTCCGACTGCGAGTCAGCTCCAACTCTGCCACCTCTCGCTAGGCGATTCGCGGAAAATGCTGTAGCATCCCGCCAAGGAACCTGTGAGCATCCTTCCCTCGCGAACGTTCTCTTTCGCGACCATCCTCGTCCGCAGTCGAACCTTTGGGAGGCCACTTCATGCTCTTGCAAAAGCTGCCACGCGTGCTCGCCCAAGCCGCGTGCCTGCTGCTGTCTCCGCTATGCGCCGCTCCTGTTGCCGGCGCCCAGACCGCCCCCTCCGACATCGTCTTCAAAAACGCCACCGTCATGACGGCCAGCCACGGTACCATCGCGCACGGCTCCGTGTGGGTGCACGCAGGCAAGATCGCGGGCGTTGGCGATTCAGTCAACGCTCCCTCTTCGGCCGCCGTGGTCGATGCCACGGACATGTGGCTCACCCCCGGCATCATCGATCCCCACTCGCACTCCGCCCTCGACGGCGACGTCAACGAGGCAACCAGCCCCGTCACTCCATCGATGCACATGATCGACGCTTTCGACAACCGCAGTGCGGACCTCTATCGCGCGCTGGCCGGCGGCGTCACTACCGAACTGCTGCTCCACGGCTCCGCCAACATGATTGGCGGACAGGCCGTGGTCATCAAAAACAAGTTTGGCCTCGACCGCGACGCCATGCTCTTTCCCAATGCGCCCGGCTCCATCAAGTTCGCCTCCGGCGAAAACCCCAAGCGCGTTTACGGCAGCCGCGACCAGCTCCCCTCCACCCGCATGGGCAACTTTGAAGTCATGCGCATGGCCTTCGAAGACGCAAAGCACTACATGGCCGACTGGGACGCCTACGATGCCAAGGTAAAAAAGGGCGACAGCTCCGCTGTTTCTCCTAAACGAGATCTGAAATTGGAAGCTCTGGCAGACGTCCTCCGCGGCAAGCTCTACGTGCAGATTCACTGCTATCGCGCCGACGAGTTCCTTACCGAGGAAGCCATCGCCCACGAGTACGGCTACAAAATCCGCGCCTTCCACCACGCGCTCGAGATGTACAAAGTCGGCGAAAAGATCGCTGCGGACCAAACCGCCATCGCCACATTCAGCGACTGGTGGGGATTCAAGGACGAAGCCTGGGACGCCATCCCGTGGAACGCGGTGATGTCGATGCGCGAGGGAGTCAAGGTCGCCCTCAAGTCTGACTCCGACGATCACATTCGCCGCCTTAACCAGGAGGCCGGCAAGATGATCCACTACGGCGGCGCCACCGAAGACGAAGCCATTCGCATGGTCACCCTCAATCCTGCGTGGATCATCGGCGTTGACGACCGCACCGGCTCCATCGACGTAGGCAAGGACGCTGATCTGGTGCTGTGGAACCACGATCCGCTCTCCACCTACGCCCGCGCCCAAAAGGTATACATCGACGGCGACCTGTTCTTCGACGCCGCGCTGCCCGGCCTGGGCACCACCCACTTCAGCGGTGTCATGCACGACGGCGGCTTCGGTGGCTCCGATGACGAGGAGGACGGCCAGTGATTTTTCTTTCGCTTCCTAAGCACGAGCGCCGGGTGCCCCATGTTTCCTGGTTTTGGAGACATGAGAGAGCGATAAGCCTCGGTATGGCCTTGTCGTGTTTCCTCGTTACGCGAGTCTTCGCCGCTGACGCGCCGAAGGTGATAGCAATCCAAGGCGGCAAGCTCCTCACCGTCAGCCACGGCACCATCGAGAACGGCACCATCGTCCTTGCGGACGGCAAGATCGCGGCCGTCGGCTCCGCAGCCGACGTCAAAATTCCCGCTGGCGCTCAGATCGTCGATGCCAAAGGCCTAACCGTCTACCCCGGCCTCATCGATCCCGAATCCAACTTTGGCCTCACCGAAATCAGCGCCGACCAGATGAGCAACGACCTGGTCGAACGCTCCGACGAGATCATGCCCCACATGCACGTCTACGACGCGTTCCACTCCGAGACCGAGCTCATTCCCGTTGCGCGCCTCAACGGCATCACCAACGCAGTCGTCGCCCCGGCGACAGAGGACTCCATCTCCGGCCAGGACATCTTCATCCAGCTCTACGGCCGCGATCGCGATCAGATGATCCTTGGCCGCGACGTCGCTCTCGCCATGAACTACGGCGCCGAGCAGCGTCGCCGCGGCGGCCGTGGTGGCGGCCTCGGCGGCACCTACCCCTCCACCCGCATGGGCCTCATCACCCAACTCCGCCAGAGCTTCCTCGACGCACAGGACTACATGGCCAAGCGCGATGCACCGGCCAAGAAGGATGACAAGAGCGACAGATCCTTCAAGCGCGATCTCAAACTCGAAGCCCTCATACCCTACCTGAAAGGTGAGCGCCCCGTCGTCATTGGTGTCTACGAAGGCTACGACGTCGAAGTCATCATGGGCCTCGCGCAGGAGTTCAAACTCAAGGTCATCCTTAACCACGTCACCGCGGCCCAGGACGTCCTCGACAAGATCGCCTCCTACCACGTGCCCGTCATCGTCGGCTCCATCTACGACGCCCCGCGCGCCGGCGAGCGCTTCGATGCCGTCTACACCCTCCCTGCTGAGTTGGCCAAACGCGGCGTCAAAATCGCCATCTCCTCAGCCGACGCCGGCGGCCCCGTCAGCAGCCACTCCTCGCGCAACCTGCCCTACGCGGCGGGATTCGCCGTAGCCTACGGCCTTCCTTACGACGAAGGCCTCAAGGCCATCACCCAGAACGTCGCCGACATGTTCGGCTTCGGCGACAAGCTCGGTTCCCTCGACGTCGGCAAAATGGCGAACGTAGTCCTCGCCAACGGCGACCCGCTCGACGTCCGCACGGACGTCAAACAGGTCTACATCCAGGGCGTAGCCGTCCCCATGGTCAGCCGCCAAACCAAACTCCGCGACGAGTACAGCAAGTAAGGATTAGGGAGTGCGCATCGCAAGAATGCCGGGTGCCCCAGGTCTCCTGGTTTTGGAGACCTGGGGCACCACGAACCTTCCCCATCCCTTGAAATCTGTTTTCCTGAGCGCAGCGAAGCGAAGCCGAAGGACCCGCGGTTGTTCTTGCCTTTGCTTTTATGCGAAATAGCCACAAGCCATCTGTGCCCCATCCTTCGGACGCTCTCATCGTCCGAAGGGTGGGATGCCACGAACCCACCCCGCGCCGGGCACAGGTGTAAACTTTCCCTTCGCAAAGAACCGCAGACAGGAAAGCCATGCACCATCTCAAGCTCGCCCTTATCGCTCTTCTCGCCGTTACCCCAATCTCAAACGCCCAATCAAAGCACCCCATGACCTTCGAAGACATGATGGCCATGAAGCGCCTCGGCGAAACCGCCGTCTCCCCCGACGGCAAATGGCTCGCCTACTCCGTCACCACCGTCGACCTCGCCAAAAACACCAAAACCCCCGAACTGTGGATCCAGGCAATCGCAGGCGGCGATCCCCACAAGCTCGAAGTTGCTCAACCCGGCGACAGCGGCCCGCAATTCTCCTCCGACGGCAAGCGCATCCTGTTCCTCAGCAGCCGCACCGGCTCGCAGCAAATCTGGCTGGCCGACTTCTACCCCGCCACCGGCGCCGCCGGCAATCCCGTTCAGCTCACCCACAACTCCGTCGAGCCCGATAACGCCCGCTGGTCCCCCGACAGCCAAATTCATCGTCTTCACCGCCGACGTCTACCCCGACTGCCCGGCCATCACCCCCGCCGACATGAAGACCGGCGATCAATGCAATGCCGATCGCGACAAGGCCGCCGCCGCAAGCAAGGTGAAAGCGCAGCTCTTCACCCACCTCCTCTACCGCCACTGGAACCACTTCACCGGCGACAAGCGCTCCCACCTCTTCCTCGTTTCGGTCGAGAACGCCTCGCCGCAGAGGCGTCGCAATGCGCGACCTGACCCCCAACGACCCCCACGACGTCCCGCCCTTCTCGCTCGGCGGCGACGGCGGCTTCTCCATCTCCCCCGACTCCAAAGAACTGGCCTTCACCGAGAACCCCGACCCCGAGCCCGCCCTGAGCACCAGCGCGCAAATCTACACCCTCGACCTCACCAATCCCTCCGCCAAGCCCGTCAAAGATCAGCACCAGCCCCGGCGGCAACTTCAACCCCGCCTACTCCCCCGACGGCAAATACATCGCCTGCGCGCAGCCAGCAGCGCCCGGCTACGAAAGCGACAAGTTCCGCCTGGTCCTCTACGACCGCGCCGCCAAGACCATCAAGGATTTACTGCCCAACTTCGACCGTTGGGTCGATGAATTCGACATGGGTCGTCAGATTCCAACACGAATCTTCTTTTGCACAGTGGGGATGTACGGTGAAGCGCCCCATACTCGCGGCATCAATTCCCGACGGCGAAGCTGCATTGCTCTGAAACGCTAAGCGGAGAATTTAGCAGATGTTCACGAGGCCTGGCAATACGGACCTGATGTAATTGACTGTTCGCATGGGCGTTGATCGACCATGCAGAAGTGATTCGTCTTTCGATGACGTGAACTCTACTGAGTATTCGCCGCTCTCGAAGTGCGATTCGATTCCGGGTCCACCCCCAACAATGTAGAAACCTCAACGAAACCTGGGTTGACGATCCCGGCTAGCCAGACTCCATCTTGGATCAACTCACCCACCTCAACGACACCCTCCTGAACCAACTCGACCTAGCCCCCCTATGGAATCCTTCTGGTTCACCGCCGCCGACAAAACCAAGCTCCAGGGCTTCCTCATCAAGCCCCCCGCCTTCGACCCCGCCAAGAAATATCCCGTCAAGTTCCTCATCCACGGCGGCCCGCAAGGCGCATGGGGCGACGCCTGGTCCTATCGCTGGAACGCCGAGCTCTTCGCCGCCAACGGCTACGTCGTGGTCATGATCAATCCCCGCGGCTCGACCGGCTACGGCCAGGCCGTAGTCGACGGCGTCAACGGCGACTGGGGCGGCAAGCCCTTCTCCGACCTCATGGCTCGGCCTCGACTACGCCGAACAGCACTACCCCTTCATCGACAAATCCCGCGAGTGCGCCCTCGGCGCCAGTTACGGCGGCTACATGGCCAACTGGATCCTCGGCCACACCACGCGCTTCAAATGCATCGTCTCCCATGACGGCATGTTCAACGCTGAATCCGCCTTCGGCTCGACCGAAGAAGACTGGTTCAATACCTGGGAGTTCAAAGGCAAGCCCTGGGACTACTACGGCAAGCCCGACGACCAGAATCCATTCCGCAAATGGTCCCCGTCCCTCTACGTCAAAAACTTCAAAACGCCCACGCTGGTCATCCACAGCCAGCTCGACTACCGCCTCGACGTCAGCGAGGGCTACCAGCTATTCGACACGCTTCAACTCCTCAAAGTTCCCAGTGAAATGCTCTATTTCCCAGACGAAGGCCACTGGGTGCTGAAGCCGCAAAACAGCCAGCTCTGGTACAAAACCGTAAACGCCTGGGTCGACAAGTGGCTGAAGCCGTCAGTCAACTGACCGTACTACAAAAAGTAATATTTGTAGTACAATCACGACATGGGCGCAACGGTTCAAGTTCGGTTGGATAAGGAGTCGGAAGCGGCGCTGAAGCGATTGGTGCGCGCTAAGGGGTGCACTCCGTCGCAGGCGGTTCGCGAGTCCATCCTGAAGAACGATGAGCAGCTCAGAGCTAACCCTCGCCCGCGACTGATTGGCATCGGCTGCGTCAGTTTTGGCCCGGGTGATCTGGCCACCAACAAGAAACGCATGGAAGGCTTTGGAAAGAAATGGCGCGTAGACAAGCAAGGCAACGCCAAATGGGCTTGGTAAGCCTTTCCTCGCCGTCTCTGCCTGTACTCGCCGACACAAGCTTCTTTGTCGCGCTGTTCAACGAGCGCGAGCAAGCGCACAACCGCTGTTTTTCTGTTTATGAATCGCTGGAGGGGCAGCTCGTCACGACGGAACCGTGCATAACCGAGACACTTCACCTTCTCCATCACGCTCAACCGGCTGTAGAAGCCATTCTTAAGAGTGTGCAACAAGGCGCGTTGGAAGTTCCGTTTCGACTCGCCGATTGCGCGTCTGAAGTTGCCTCCCTGATGCGCAAGTACCGCGACACGCCGTGTGATTTAGCCGACGCATCCCTCATCCACATGGCCCACGAACTCAACACCGGCGATCTCCTCACCCTCGACAGCGACTTCCGCCATTACCGATGGCGGCGCAACCGTTCCTTCAAACTTCTTATCCCCCTGAACTGACAGCAGGACTGACCGCTATGCCGTTCGGCCGCAGCAACAAGCCCCGCGCCCCGCTCAACGAAGCCGGCCTCTACGACCACGCCCTCCGCACCCTCGGCCGCGCCATGCGCACCGAATCCGAACTCCACCGCCTCCTCCACCAGCGCGCCGAACCCGGCCCCGCCGGCGAAGCCGCCGTCGTCTCCGTCCTCACCCGCCTCAAAGAAAACGGCTACCTCAACGATCAGTCCTTCGCCGAAACCTACGCCCGCCTCCGTCACGACAACGAGAAGCTGGGCCAGCGCAACGTCCGCCAGAAGCTTCAGCAGAAAGGCGTTTCGACCCCGATCATCAATGAGACATTAGAGGCCCGCTACGCCACCACCGACGAAGAAACCCTCGCCCGCCAGCACCTCGAACGCAAGCGCATGCCCAAACCCACCAACGAAAAAGAAACCGCCCGCGTCTTGCGCCGACTGGTTGCCGCCGGCTTTTCCACCAGCGTGATTTACAAGATCCTCCGCCAGTGGGACATACCCGACGAAGCTCTCGCCGCCCTCGATAATCTCGCCGACGAACCCCATGAAGAATAGGACCCGGGAAGATCAGAGAGCGTTTGGCGAATATCACACGCCGGTCAGCCGCGCTTTTTCTCGATGACTTTTCCCAGAACGGCAACGGGGGCGGTCGAGTTGGCGGGCAAAGCCTTTGCGAGTTCGTGCTGGATCTGGGTGCCGAACTCGTAGGCGAGCACGCCGCGGGTGCGGCGCAGGACCTGCCAGGAGATCCAGGGCATTTCCAGCTCGCGGCCAATGTGCTTGAGGCGGCGGGCGGCGAGGTTGATCTGGTTGATGGGGCGGCCGGATTTGGTCGACAGCACGAAGTCGTTCCAGCCGCTGGATTTGGTGCGGCTGAGAGTGTGCAGCACCGAAAACAGCAGCTGCGGGATGGGCAGGCTCTTGCGGCGCCCGGCCGGAACCGCGCACAGTTCGCCGCGGTACCACTGGTTGCGCACCATGATGCTGCGCGGCGGAATCGACTGGCCCTCGCGGCTGAGATGATGCTCGGTCAGGTTCACGTACTTCCACTGCAGGCCGCAGATTTCCGCGATGTTCATGTTGGTGAGGATGGCGAACAAGGTCACTTCCCGCTCTGGATACTGCATCAGGGCCAGCACCTTGAGGGTCTGTTCCAGGGTGAAGGCATGCGACTCGCGGCGCTTCATGCCGGGCAGCGTCACCAGGCTGGCCGGATTGTCGCCGGCGAAGTGCCGGGTGCGCAGGGCGTGGGAGAACACCGCGCCGACCACGTTGCGGATGTGGCGGATGGTCTGCGACGAGTAGCCCCCGTGGGCCGCCGCCGCAATCAGCCGCTGCACATGCTCGGGGCTGGCCTCGCGCAGCTTCACGTCACTCATGTAGGGCCAGTCGGTCTTGGGATGCATCTTGGACCGCGAGCCTTCCACCGGCGCTCCGAAGATCGTCTCCACCTCTTCCGGGGTGAGAACGTGCTTCAGGATGGCCTGGTAGTGGCGCTTGCCGGGGCTGGTCTTGATGGCGATGTGGTCGGGCAGGAAGCGCGCGGCCACGAAGTCGGCCACCGTCATGTCGGACGCCTGCGCCTCGACCGGCGGATCGTCCTGCGGGTTCACGGCGGGGCGTTGGAACATGACTGTCTTGGATCCCTCCCCGCGTGCCTCGGAGGGGCCCAGAACACCTTGAGGCAGCGGTCGATTCCAGTACTCATTGATGTTCATGACTGACGCCTTCGCACCGTAATGAAGAACTTTTCGGGGACTGCCCAGCTCACGACAACGAGCACAGAATCATGCCGCTAAGACAGACCCCGTGACCGGCACGGGATCCGCGCATGGACCTTCTGAGGCGAGACCCAACTTCCCTTTGCTGCCATTGCCTGCCCGCAGCCTTGATCGCTGACTTACTCGGCATTCCCCGAGTCCAGGCCGTCTTGTATACTGCGCAACTCTGTGCCGCTGTCCTGGCTTGAAAACAACCCGCTACTTCAGACTGCTCCCTCAGGGGCTAAAGCCCTCGCATTCCACGGGCTTGACTGGCACGGCTGAACCCGTGCCCTTTCAAACACCCACTGCGTTCCTCAGCCTCAAGCTACTTCTTCGCCATCTCCACCTGCGGCTTGGTGAAATGCGAGGCGTCCAGCTTGGCATTCACCACCACCTTGTCGATGGAGATCTTCTCCGGCGGATAATGCGGCTCCCGCGCCGCGAGCGCCGGGGTCTTGGCCACCGGAACCACATGCGTCTCGAGCACAAACGGAATCTGCAGCCCGTTCACCGCGCGGTAGTCGCGATAGTAGACCTCGACGGGATGCATCTGCCCGTCCAGGCGGCGCGGCTGGCCTTCCACCTTGGCTTCGAGGAAGGTCTGCGCGTCCACCCACACGTGCGTGACCCGGCCGTCCTTCAGGGTCAGCTTCAGCTTGTAGGCGTCGTGGTCCTCCACCTTCTCCGTGCCCTCAAGCTCCACCGTCGTGCCCTTGGCCGCGTAATCGACCAGCGGACCGTCCAGCTCCGACTGCATCGCCGCCAGCTTCAGCTCGTCGTCGGTGTAGGACTCCACTTCCAGCCGGTTCAGATACGGACGCAGCTTCCAGCCGTTGGCCCCGTCGTAAACCTGCACCGCGGTCTGGCCCTTGAACTGAATCTCGAAGCGCACCTTGCGGGGACGCTCCAGCTCCATCACGAAGGGCAGCTGCGCTTCTTCCTTCAGCCGCGGGCTGGAGGGAAGAGGCATCGCCTTGCCCGGCCGCTTGGCTCCCGGAATCTCCACCGGCGCGGTGGCGCGATCGTTGCCCCCGGCCCCCAGCTGGCCCGTCTCCCGAAGAGACTGAACCCCGCGCCAGGCCTGCAGCCCGCCCCGCGCCGCCACGTTGCGGTCCACGATCTCGGCCGCCGTCAGTTTCGCTCCCGAAACCGCCTTCGCGTCCGAAACCGCCTTCGCGTCCGAAGCTGACTTGTCGGCGCCAAACGACACCAGTACACAACCACTGAAAACCAATCCAGATACCAGAATTTTACGCAGCATCGTATACATCCTCATTCCATCCATTAACGGCTCATCTGCCCTACGGAGACAGCCGGAAACGATCTCCTTCACGGCCAAGTCGGATTCAGGAAGCAATCACGACTATTGAAAGAATGTCGCTATTGGAGCATGAGTTCTCTCTCATCTGATTGACCAATCTCAATGTTCGGTCGATCTTGTATAGAAAGAGCCGGCGGAATGGGCTACGCCACCGTGCCCGAGAATTGCCGAGGACGAGGCCTGTAGAGCACGACAGTCAAACTTTGACCCCGGGGCATGGGGAGGATTGGCTGATCCTCGAAAGATGCTCGTGATATCCGGAATCAGCCAGGAAGAACATCTCGCGAAGTTGACACCGCTGGACAGCTAAGATTCAGCGATCTCACCGAGGCTCCGTTCGCGGCTCTTCGTCGCTAACTGGAGTGATATATGTCACTCCAGTTAGGAACGGATATTGTTACTTTCTTGTAAGTCCACCTATGCAATAATCGATAGAAAGCGTGCCATTTGTGCGGGAGCGCCCTTTGGGGCTTGCATGTCAAAAAATCGCTCAAAACCGACATTCTTTGCTCTGCGACAAGTTTCCGGGCCTCACTTATAACTCCTTATTGATGAGCCAAAATCGGTTGTTGAAGGCTCAAGCGTCCTGAATGTCTGCTTATCCTTTAGGGAGCGCAATTTTGAGTACGAGTAATTCAGACTAATTGCCAGAAACTAAAGCCTCTCTAAACGCGTGAGCCTGAGTTGATCGAATGTCAGCTTGAAAAGCAGACATTCAAAATGACGTCATCGTCATTTTACATT
The DNA here is from genome assembly GCA_963744185.1 of uncultured Acidobacteriota bacterium. GTDB lineage: Bacteria > Acidobacteriota > Terriglobia > Terriglobales > Acidobacteriaceae > Telmatobacter. Next base: position 172,877 of record CAVUSR010000013.1, read on the forward strand.
GAAGGTTTTTTCTCTGGACCTATGGGGCTGGCTACGATAGCCTGTGTTTCGGTTACCCCTTCTATTGCGTCTTTGCAGGTGTTCGTTGCCTTCCAAAAACCTCCGGAAAAGCGATTGCTCAGCAGTACGAGGCCGCGCCACTCCCGCCGAAGCCAGCTGATGCTTTAGTGGCGACGAACAAACCAGCTACCGGGAAAACACTTGGTTTTTACGACCGAAGTCTGAACCGCGAGACCGCGTCGGATCGCCCGGGAGGGCAATTTCCTCTCCGGCAGTTTGACTCACGGGTTAGCTCGCGATGTTGCCACTTTGTGGCGGCTCGCCGTTTACCTGTCTTGCGCCCTTTCGGACTTGTTGGAGAGACGCGTTGGATCGGTTTCGCTGGATACTTTCGATAGCGATCGGGTTGACTCCCGCGCTGTGCGGTCTGCAAGTGCATGTGGCGGCTGACAGCGTTCGCTCCCAGGCGGCCCTCCCCCAGGCGAAGGTAACCAACCCTCACGGCCCGATCGCCACGCCGTGTCAAAATTGCCACACCAGCGTGAGTTGGAAGCCCATCCGCTCCAACCCCGAGTTTAACCACGATACGACTGGTTATCCGCTACGAGGTATGCACGGCAAGGTTGCGTGCATGCAATGCCACACCAACCTCGTGTTCAAACAGGTGAGTACGCAATGTTCTGAGTGCCACGCAGACATTCACCGCCGCCAGTTTGGAGCCAATTGCGAGAGCTGCCATACCGTGAAAGGATGGCAGGTAAATATCTCGGCTATCCAGGGACACCAGAACCGCTTCCCACTAGTGGGCGCCCACGCGGTGGTGGAATGCGATCAGTGCCATAAGAATGCGGCTGCCGGTCAGTTTGTAGGGCTGTCGACAGCTTGTTATTCGTGTCATCAGCAGGATTTCCTGACGCCGGTCATCAACCACGTCGCTCTCAACTTTCCCACGACGTGCGAGACCTGCCACAGCATGAATAACTTCGTCACCGCTAAATTCGATCACCTCAAATACACCGGATATGCGCTGACCGGCGCCCATGCGACGCTGGCCTGCACAGCCTGCCATATCAATAATGTGTATGCGGGAACTCCGGCCCAATGTTATGCATGTCACACGGCGGATTTCGTCAACAGCAAGAATCCCCCGCACGTCCAACTCGGTCTTCCCAAGGATTGCGGTACTTGCCATAGTACGACCGACTGGTCCAATGCGCTGTTTGACCACGCCCTCTATGCGCACTATCCCCTGACGGGCAAGCACGCGACGGTGGCGTGCGCGCAGTGCCACACGGACAACAACTATACTTCGACGCCGACCGACTGCTACGCCTGCCACAAGGGCGACTTCAACACGACCACGAGTCCCAACCACGTTTCATCCGGTTTCCCCACTGATTGCTCGCTTTGCCACACGACGGCGGGATGGATGCCGTCGAGTTTCAACCACTCGTCCGTCTTTCCGCTGACCGGCGCCCATGCGACTGTAGCCTGCGCGCAATGCCACACCAACGGGAACTACACTACGGTGCCGAAGGATTGCTACTCCTGCCACACGACGGACTTTACCGGCACTAATAACCCCAACCACGTGCAGTTGAACTTACCCCACACCTGCGACACCTGCCACACCACGACAAACTGGCTCAATGCCAAATTCGATCACGTGCTTTACGCGAATTACCCGCTGACCGGCGCGCACGCGACGCTGCAGTGCGCACAGTGCCACCTGAACAACAACTACACCTCAACTTCGACGGCCTGCGATTCCTGCCATGACGCGGACTTCAAGGGAACCACCAACCCGAATCACGTTACCGCCGGCTTCCCGACTACGTGCGAAACCTGCCATTCGACGGCCGCATGGATTCCGTCGACGTTCAATCACAACAACACCGCGTTCCCGCTGACCGGATTCCACACGACGATGCAGTGCTCGCAATGCCACACGGCAACGGACAACTACAAAGGTACGTTGCCGACCAACTGCTATGGCTGCCACCAGGCGGACTTCACGGGGACGACGAATCCTCCGCACGTTTCCAGCAAGTTCCCGACGGATTGCACACAGTGCCACAACACGACGAGTTGGACGACCTCAACCTTTAACCACAACAACACCTCGTTCCCATTGACGGGTGCGCACATCACGGTCCCTTGCGCCTCGTGCCACACGAACAACAACTACACCGGCACACTACCCACCGCCTGCTATGGCTGCCATCAGGCCGATTACACGGGTACCACGAACCCGGCACACGTGGCCGCAGGGTTTCCGACCGATTGCACGCAGTGCCATAACACCTCTTCATGGACCGCCTCGACGTTCAATCACAACAACACCGCGTTCCCGCTGACTGGCTTCCACACGACAATGCAATGTGCGCAATGCCACACGCCGGCGGATAACTACAAGGGGACGCTCCCGACAACCTGCTATGGCTGCCATCAGAAGGATTTCACGGGCACAACGAATCCGAACCACGTCTCAAGCGGGTTCCCCACTGATTGCACGCAGTGCCACAACACGACGACGTGGACCAATGCGACATTCAATCACAACAACACGTCCTTCCCGCTGACCGGCGCGCATACGACGGTAGCCTGCGCGCTTTGCCACACCAACAACAATTATTCCGGCACGTTGCCGACGGCCTGCTACGGTTGCCACCAGGCGGACTTCACGGGTACCACCAACCCGGCTCACGTGGCCTCGGGTTTCCCGACCGATTGCACGCAGTGCCACAACACGACGAGCTGGACCCAGTCCACCTTTAACCACAACAGCACGTCGTTCCCGCTCACCGGGGCGCACACAACATTGCAGTGCAACCAGTGCCACACGACGGCCGCCAGCTACAACGGGTCGCTGCCGACTAGCTGCATCGGCTGCCATCAGACTGACTACAACGGAACCACGAATCCGCCTCACGCCAGCAACCCCAGCGCGTTCCCGACCACGTGCACGCAGTGCCACACGACAACGAGCTGGACAACATCAAACTTTAATCACAACACCACGACGTTCCCGCTGACCGGTGCCCATACGACGGTAGCCTGCGCGCTGTGCCACACCAATAACAACTACTCCGGTTCACTGCCGACGGCCTGCTACGGCTGCCACCAGGCGGACTTCACCGGGACCACGAATCCGAACCATGTGACCAGCGGATTCCCGACAGACTGCACACAGTGCCATAACACGACATCGTGGACGACTTCAACCTTTAACCACAACAACACAACGTTCCCGCTGACGGGTGCGCATACGACCGTAACCTGCGCGTTGTGCCACACCAACAACAACTACTCCGGAACACTGCCGACGACTTGCATTGGCTGCCATCAGACGGACTACAACGGCACCACGAATCCGCCTCACGCCAGCAACCCCAGTGCCTTCCCGACGACGTGCACGCAGTGCCACACGACGACGAGTTGGACGACGTCGAGCTTTAACCACAACACCACGACGTTCCCACTGACGGGCTTCCATACAACCGTAGCCTGCGCGTCATGCCACACCAACAACAACTACTCCGGCACGCTGCCGACGGCTTGCTACGGCTGCCACCAGGCGGACTTCACAGGTACCACGAATCCGGCGCACGTGAGCGCGGGATTCCCAACTGATTGCACGATCTGCCACTCGACGACTAACTGGACAACGTCGACCTTTAACCACGCCACCACATCATTTCCGCTAACCGGCTTCCACGCGACCATGCAGTGCGTGCAATGCCACACTTCGGCGTCAACTTACAACGGCTCTCTGCCCACACTGTGCTCCGGCTGCCATATGGCTGACTACAACGGCACGAACAATCCGGCGCATGCTGCGGCTGGCTTCCCGACCACGTGCGACACCTGCCATACCACGACGTCGTGGGCCGGTGCCACCTTCAACCACAACAACACGCCCTTCCCGCTGACCGGTGCACATACCTCGGTGGCTTGCACAGCGTGCCACGTGAATAACGTGTTCGCGGGCACGCCGACACTGTGCTCCGGCTGCCACATAGCCGATTACAACGGCACGACCAACCCGAACCATGCTTCGGCAGGCTGGCCCACGACATGCGATACCTGCCACACCACCACCGCGTGGCTACCGGCCAATTTGCCCACGGCATATCACACATTCTTCCCGCTCAATCACGGGAACGCGAACGGCGTGTGCGCGACCTGCCACACGAACTCGTCGGACTATTCCGTGTTTACGTGCACGACTTGCCACGGAAACAATAACTCCGCCAACTTCCACCATCCGAATGTCAACGGGTACGTGTACAACAGCGTGAACTGCTACGCGTGCCACAAGAGCGGGGGGGGGAACTAGACCCGATGCAACGATCCGTATTGCTCCTCGTGCTTAGCGCAACGACTGTTTCTTTTTCGCAGGAACCTGCGACCAATCAGACCCCAGTGCCGAATCAGGCCCCAGCATCGCAAAGCGCGGCGGCTCCGGTTCGCACGGAGTTTCATGTCCGCTATATCTCCGGGTCGAGTGTTTACATCGACGCCGGTCGTAACGCCGGCCTTGCTGAAGGAACAAAGCTGATCCTGAAGCAGGATCCGACCAAGCCGGAAGGGGATCCAAGCAATGCTGCTCTAGAGCCTGGAATCGTCGCGAAGCTCAAAGTGGTATCTGTGGCGTCCACGTCCGCTGTGTGCGAGGTGGAATCCAAAGCCCGCGACCTGGTTGAAGGAGACTCCGTATGGATGGCCGAGGATGAAGTAGCCAAGCTGGTTCAGAAGGACACCCTTGGGAATACACGCAAGTATCCGATGGTGGTGAGTTTTACCGAGGGCGATCCGCTGGATGAGGAAGTGCGGGAAGCCGAACCGCGTCCCCCGCTGCCTGAGGTGAACCAGATCCGCGGGAGAATCGGAATCGACGTTAGCAACATTCAAGAGCTGGGCCAGGGTGGCTCCAGTTCAAGTGAATACGGGGCCGTTTTCCGTGCGGACTTTACCCGGATCTGGGGCACGCACTGGAACTTGAACGGTTATTGGCGAGGCAGCCTGCAACGGGGACAAGGGGGAAGTCAGCAGTCACTGCAGGATCTGCTCAATCGCACTTATTTGATGAGCCTTTCGTACATCAATCCTGAATCACGTTGGACGATTGGGATCGGGAGGTTGTTTGTTCCTTATGCGGCTAGCCTCGAGACAATCGATGGCGCTTACGTGAGCATGAGGATCGCACCGCATGCTTCCATCAACACGTTCGCCGGGTCCACCCCTGATCCGAGTGCATGGGACTACAACCCGAAGAACAAGATCGGGGGAGCCTTCGTGAACTTTCATGGAGGAAACTACGATAATTTTCACTATTCAAGCAGCACCGGCTTCGGCGTGAACATGCAGAATTGGGCTGTGAACCGGCCGTTTCTTTTTACCGAGAACGAGTTCACTTACAAGCGCTACTTTTCGGTGTTTCATTCCATGCAGATCGACAGGCCGGCGGCCAATCCCGGAACCCCTGCAGTGAACGCCGGGCTGGGGCAGAGCCTTCTCTCGGTGCGGGTACAGGTGACTCAGCGGATATCGTTGGACCTTTCGGACACATACTTCCGCGACGTGCCGACATACGACCCGACGCTAGTGGGAACCGGCTTACTGGACAAGTATCTATATCAGGGTCTGAACGGAGGAGCTCGCGTTCAGTTTCCAATGCATCTCACGGGATATTTCAGCCTGGGGCGGAGCAGCGACTCAGGCGACACGAAAAACTCACTCAACGAGATGTTCGGCGCCAGCATGGGCCATATCTGGAAGACCGGGATCATGCTCGACGCGCGGTACTCAAAGTTTGATAGCTCGTTTGCTTCGGGCACCTACAAATCGCTCATGATGACCAGAGACCTGGGCGAGCGGTTCCGGATTAATGTGCAGGGTGGGCGCTATGCCTACAACTCTGCCTTGGCGAGTGCCAACAATTCCATCTTTGTGAATGCCAATTTCGATACCAATCTGGGCGCCCGCATGTTCCTCGAGAGCGGATTCACAACCCAGCGGGGCGGGAGCCTGGATTACAACCAGTGGATCACCACCCTGGGGTATCGCTTTGACAACAGGGCTTCGAAAAAGAAAATCCGCCCTTGAAGCAGACTTCTCCCCGAACTCACAGAAAATGGCAGGGTGCGGATTCCTTCGTACCCTGCTAGATTTACTTACGAAAGTCGATTGGATCCCCAAAATGAAAAGTACTGTTTTGTCCGTTTCCCGCCGCGTTGTTGCATTGACGTGCCTGCTGACGGGCGTGTTTGCCCATGCGGCAACTGTTACCGGCACGGTGTCAGACAAGACCACAGGCAAGCCCTCGGCGGGCGATACCGTCGTGCTGGTGGATGTGGGCGCGGGCATGTCAGAAGCCGCGACCGCAAAGACGGATGGGAAAGGCCACTACTCGATGCAGCCGCCGGGTGCGGGCCCTTACCTGATCCGGGTGAACCACCAGGGAGCCACCTACTTTATTGCGGCACCCCAGGGCGATGTACCGGGAGACGTGACGGTGTACGACGTCGCCCCCAAAGTGGACGGCGTATCGATCGATGCGGACATGCTTCTCGTGGAGGGCGCCGGCAACACCCTGCGCGTGCAGGAGCGCTACCTGATTCGCAACACGAGCCTGCCTCCCAAGGCCCAGTACAGCGACAAAACCTTTGAGATCGCGCTGCCCGCCGATGCGGATTTGGACGGGGCCTCGGCGACACGGCCGGGGGGGCTGGGCACGAACACGCGCCTGGTTCCCATTGGCGCCAAGGGGCACTACACCTTCAACATTCCCATTCAGCCGGACCAGGGCGAGAAGGAAACGATGTTCGAGGTGCAGTACCACATGCCGTACAAGGGCAAGTACAGTTTTTCGCACGGTGTGCCGATGCCGGCCGATAACCTGGTGGTTTATGTACCCAAGGGAATGACGTTCGCAGCTGGACAAGGCGCGGACTTCGGCCCGGTGCAGGAAGATCCGCGTGTACAGACCTTCATCCACAAGAATGCGAAGCCGGGCGACGTGATCACCTTTGCGATCAGCGGCGAGGGGACGATGCCTCGCGATCAGCAACAGCGGCCGGCAATGACTGCCCAGGGAGCGATGAGTGGCGCGGGTGCGGACCAGGGCGCAACATCGGGGTCAGGGGGTCCTGGCGGCGGCATCGGCGTTCCCATCAACACGCCCGACCCGCTGACTCGTTACAAGTGGTGGATTCTCAGCATTCTGGCACTCTTGCTCGCGGGCGGCGCGTTCTTTATGCTGCGGAAACAGAATCCAGCTTTCGCCGGGTTCCCGGGAGGCGCGAAGCAAGACGCGTTTGAGGCAGACACCGCGCCGCCCGCAGCCCAGAGCCGCGCTCAAGCTTCGCAACCTCAGTGGTCTGCTCCACCCGGTGCACCGCAAACGGCTACGCGCGTGGCGGCGGCTCCGGTGGGGAACGCGGCCCTGCTGGCAAACTTGAAGGACGAGTTGTTCGCACTCGAAAGCGAGAAGCTCGCGGGCACCCTCTCAATTCAGGAATACAACGAGGCGAAGGCTGGGCTGGAGGCGGTTCTGAAGCGCGCGCTCAGGAAGCAGTAGACGACTCGCAAGTCTGAGAAAGAAGAGAAAGGACGCCGACTTGGGCGTCCTTTCTCTTCTTTGAGGCCGGAAGAATGTTGATCTACTTCTGTCCGGGAACTTCATCCAGATCCAGATTGAGCTGCAGAACATTGACACGCGGCTCGCCGAAGACGCCGAGCTGACGGCCCCGGATGTGATCCTGCACCAGCTTGCGCACCATATCTTCAGGAAGGCGCCTGGCGGCTGCAACTTCGTGGACCTGGTACAGGGCGGCGGCGGGCGACACATCGGGGTCGATTCCGGAGGCGGAAGTGGTAACCAGGTCGATCGGCACCGGCTTGCCCGGGTTTACCTTCTGATAGGCCGCGACCGCGCCGTTGATGCGATCAACCAGGGCGGAGTTTGATTGTGCCAGGTTCGATCCGCCGGAGTTGGCAGCGTCGTAGCCATTGCCGGCGGCGGACGGCCTGCCATGGAAGTAGCGGTCGGTAGCGAAGTTTTGCCCGATGATGGCCGAGCCAATGACGACGCCGTTGCGCAGGATGAGCTGGCCATCGGCCTTGCTGCGCATGGTGAGTTGGGCAATTCCTGTGACCACCAGAGGATAGACGAGTCCGAGAAGAACGGTGGTCACGATGGTGTAACGAATGGCGATATTCAGGGCGCTGCGCATGGACACTCTTCCTTAAATCAGGTGCAGACCGGCGAGGGCCAGGTCGATTAGCTTGATTCCGATGAACGGGGCGATGATGCCGCCGATCCCATAGATGATCAGGTTGCGGCGCAGTAAGGCTTCAGCCGACATCGGCTCATATTTCACGCCTTTGAGCGCCAGCGGAATGAGCGCGATGATAATGAGCGCGTTGAAGATGACCGCGGAGAGGATGGCCGAGTGAGGCGTGGCCAGGCGCATGACATTCAACGCGGCGAACTGAGGAAATACGCCCAGGAACATGGCCGGGATGATGGCGAAGTACTTGGCGACATCGTTCGCGATGGAAAAGGTGGTGAGAGCGCCGCGGGTCATGAGCAGTTGCTTGCCGATCTCCACAATTTCGATGAGCTTGGTGGGATTGGAGTCGAGGTCGACCATGTTGCCGGCTTCCTTTGCGGCCTGCGTGCCGGTGTTCATCGCCACGCCCACGTCGGCCTGTGCCAGCGCGGGAGCATCGTTGGTGCCATCGCCGGTCATCGCAACGAGCTTGCCTTTGGCCTGCTCGCGCTTGATGAGGTCCATCTTGTCTTTCGGCTTGGCTTCGGCCAGGAAATCGTCGACGCCCGCTTCGCGGGCGATCACCGCTGCGGTCAGCGGGTTGTCGCCGGTGATCATGATGCTGCGAATACCCATGGCACGCAGTCGTGCCAGTCGCTCCTTGAGCCCGCCCTTTACTACGTCCTTGAGGTACACAACGCCAAGAGCCTCACCGTTCTCCGCGACCACCAGAGGCGTGCCGCCCAGACGCGCAATCTCTTCCACGCGGTCGGTGACTTGGCGCGGCATGCGGGAACCCTCGGATTCCACGAAGCGCGCGATCGCATCGGCAGAACCCTTGCGGATCTTGGATCCGGGCATGTCCACTCCGGACATACGGGTCTGCGCCGAGAAGGGAACAAACTCGGCGTGCATATTCGTAACATCGCGACCGCGCAGGTTGAATTTCTGCTTGGCAAGGACGACGATCGAGCGTCCTTCTGGCGTCTCGTCAGCGATGGATGCCATCTGTGCCGCGTCGGCGAGGCGCTCGGGGGTGATTCCCGGAGCCGGGAAGAACTCGGTTGCCTGCCGGTTGCCAAAGGTCACGGTACCTGTCTTGTCGAGCAGGAGAGTGTTTACATCGCCGGCGGCCTCAACAGCGCGGCCCGACATGGCAAGCACGTTGTATTGCACCAGGCGATCCATTCCGGCAATGCCAACCGCAGAGAGCAGGCCGCCGATAGTGGTGGGAATGAGACAGACGAGCAGCGAGACGAGCACAAAGATCGTCTGCGGCGCGTGCGAGTAGATGGCGAACGGCTGCAATGTGGCGACCGCCAGCAGGAACACGATCGTGAGTCCCGAAAGCAGGATGCTCAAGGCGATCTCATTCGGCGTCTTCTGGCGTTGCGCTCCTTCGACAAGTGCGATCATGTGGTCGAGAAATGTTTCTCCGGGATTCGAAGTGATGCGCACCTTGATCCAGTCGGACAATACCTTGGTGCCGCCTGTGACGGAGGACCGGTCGCCGCCGGCTTCGCGGATGACGGGGGCCGACTCACCTGTGATCGCCGACTCGTCGACGGATGCGATCCCCTCGCACACGTCGCCATCGCCGGCGATGAATTGACCGGCCTCGACGCGGATGATGTCGCCGACGCGGAGGGCTGTGCTGGATACCGCCTCGGTGGCTCCGTCAGCGCGATAGCGATAGGCAATGGTTTCGCCCTTGGCTTTGCGCAGTGTATCCGCCTGCGCTTTGCCGCGGCCCTCGGCGATGGCTTCGGCAAAGTTGGCGAACAGCACGGTGAACCAGAGCCAAAGGGTTATCTGCAGATTGAAGGCAATCGGCAGGTGATGGACCGCGTCCATGATGAGCAGGGCGCTGGTCACGACGCTGCCCACTTCCACGACGAACATGACGGGATTCTTCGCCATAGTGCGGGGATGGAGCTTGCGAAACGAATCGAGGATCGCTGGACGAATGATCGCGGGAGTCCACATACTTTGCTTTTTTGCCATGACCTTGTGTCTCCTCGCCTTATGAAAAGAGCGTTCCGTGTTGAAGCAGAAGTTGTTCGAGGATCGGGCCAAGGCTGAGCGCCGGGAAAAAGGTCAGCGCGCCGACGATCAGGATTACGCCCGTAAGAAGAATCGTGAAGAGAGTCGTATTTACAGGGAAAGTGCCGGGCGAGGGCGGAATGCTCTTCTTCTGAGCCAGATTTCCGGCCAGCGCCAGCATGGGCACCATCATCAGGAACCGCCCACATAGCATGGTGAAACCGAGCGTGAAGTTGTACCACTTAGTATTGGCGTTGAGGCCGGCAAACGCAGACCCGTTGTTTCCCGCCGCCGATGTGAAGGCATACAGCAGTTCACTCAGGCCGTGTGGTCCGTGGTTGGTGAGAGCGCTGAGGCCCATGAGCGGCGAGATTGCGGAGATTGCGGAGAAGGTGAGGATGATGAGCGGAAAGATGAGTATGTAGAGCATGCACATCTTCACGTCGTAGGCTTCGATCTTCTTGCCCAGATACTCGGGAGTGCGGCCTACCATCAGTCCGGCGATGAACACCGAGAGGACCACGTAGATGAGCATGCCGTAGAGTCCTGATCCGACGCCGCCGAAAATAATCTCTCCGAGCATGATGTTGGTGAGCGGAACAAGGCCGCCCAGCGGAGTAAAGGAGTCGTGCCAGGAGTTGATGGCGCCGCAACTGGCGTCAGTCGTGATGGTGGCAAACAGGGCGGATTGCGAGATGCCGAAGCGCGTTTCTTTGCCTTCCATGTTGCCGCCCGGCTGCAGAGCGCTTACATGCTGGTCAACCCCATGCAGGAGCGGATGCGGCTGAGCTTCGGCCCAATAAGCGACGAGGAAGCCCGCCACGAACAGGATGGACATGCATGCGAAGACCGCCCAGCCATGACCGGGCGATCCGGTCATTCTCCCCAGCGTCACCGTCAACCCCGCGCCGATCAGAAAGATCGAGACCATCTGCAGGAAGTTGCTGAACGGAGTTGGATTTTCGAAGGGGTGCGAGCTATTGGCATTGAAGAACCCGCCGCCGTTGGTTCCAAGCATTTTAATTGCCTCCTGGGAGGCAACCGGCCCCTGCGCGATTGTTTGCGTCGCGTGCTCCACGGTCTGGACAGTCGTATATGGGTGCAGGTTTTGAATCACGCCCTGACTCACAAGCACGAGCGAATACACGATGCAGATGGGCAAAAGGAGATAGAGGCAGGCGCGCGTGGTGTCGACCCAGAAGTTGCCGATCAGTCTGGTTTCGCGGCGAGCGATGCCCCGCACCAAGGCGATGGCGACGGCGATCCCTACGGCAGCGCTGAAGAAATTGTGATATGCGAGCGTCACCATTTGCGTGAAGTAGCTCATGGTGGTTTCAGGCGTGTAGGCTTGCCAATTCGTGTTGGTCGTAAATGACGCGGCGGTGTTCCAGGCCAGATCGGGAGCCACGGAGGGCAGGTGTTGCGGATTCCATGGCAGGAATTGTTGTGTTCGCTCAATCAAGTAAGTCAGCAGCAGGGAGACTGCGCTGAACAGGAGCATGGCGACCGCGTATTCGCGCCAGTTCATCTCCTGCTCGCTGCGCACGCCGCAGATCCGATAGATTACGCTTTCAACGGGCCGCAAGAAACTGGATTTTCCGCTGAACACGCGGGCCATGTAGATGCCAACCGGCCTCATCAAGAGCAGAAGAACGCCAAAAAAAACGAAAAACTGCACCCAACCGTTCAGGGTCATCAGAATTTCTCCGGGTAAAGAAGGGCCACGACAAGGTAGCCCATTAGAAATACGCAAAGAAGAAGAATTACGAGGGTGACCATGCTCATTGCTGCTACCTCAGGTGCTCACAGGCTCTTACGTACCAGACGGCTACTACAAAAAAGGCAATAGTGAACGCAATCATTAGCAGATCCCACATAGGGGGTCCTCCTGTGTCCTCATCGTTTGTACTCCGAGCAGCCGTAAGCGCAGATAAGAGATTCGTAAGGGAGGCGTAAGGACACGCAAGGCGAGCCCGTGCAATGGGATCGGACTCGGGAATATGCAAAGATGCAGGGTTGGATTAAACGAACGCACGGAAATGGTGTGCGAAAGGACCTACTCGGGCGAGCCGTCGGGCAGAAAGCGATAACCAACCCAAGGCTCCGTCTGTATATATTCCTTGGGAGTTTCTCCTTGGAGCTTTTTCCGAAGCTGGCCCACGAAGACGCGCAGATATTCCGGTTGTTGTGCCGATTGCGCGCCCCACACCGCGGTAAGAAGAACGCGATGGGTCAGCACCTTGCCGGGGTTGCGAGCGAGCAGCAGAAGGAGATCGAATTCACGGGGCGTCAAGTGGACAGACCGACCCATTACGGCGGCCGTGTGAGCGGCCGGATCGATATGAAAGTCTCCCGCATCGATTGCCGCGTCGGTTACGCGCTCAGGGGCCCGTCTCAAGTGCGCGCGGACGCGCGCCAGTAATTCCTGGATGCTAAAAGGCTTGGTGACGTAGTCATCGGCGCCGGCATCGAGCGCCTCCACCTTGGCGCGTTCCTGGTCCCGGACAGACAAAACGAGAATGGGCGTTTTGGAGTGCTTGCGGATTGCCCGGCAGACGTCGACCCCGCTCATGTCCGGCATCATCAGGTCAGTTACAACGAGATCCGGCGCCCATTCTTCGAAGACGCGGAGTGCCTCCTGCGGATCGTTTGCGGTCCGCACATCGTAGCGTTGAGCGGAAAGTGCGGCGCGCAGCACGCGCGTAATCTGCGTCTCGTCGTCAACCACCAGAATGCGCTGGGTCATGCTTTTCTGCCTGGAGGAGTATCATCCCCTGACATGGAGAAGCATACAGCACCGGCGCGGATGGCGGGCCGCTATGTTGTTGTAACCTCGATTGCGTTCCTGCTTGCAGTGGCCTTCACCAAGCTGGTTCGAGTCAATCAAACAACCGTTGCATTGAGTTTTCTTGTCCTGATTCTGATCACGGCCTCCCGGTGGCGCCTGGTCTATTCGGTGTATCTTTCCCTGCTCTGCACTCTTCTCTATAATTTCTTCTTTCTGCCGCCGGTGGGCAAACTGACGATCTCCGACCCCCAGAACTGGGTAGCCTTGGCGGCCTTTCTTTGCACCAGCGTGCTGGTGAGCCACATTTCGGACCGCGAGCATCGGCAGGCGGAAACGTCCGAAGCCCGGCGGCGAGAGATCGAATTGCTTTATTCGCTGAGCCAGCAACTCCTGCTCCAGGATGATTCGCGCGGCGTAGCCCGGACTACGCCGTCTGTTCTGGCATCGGTGTTCGGATTTCGTGGCGTTGCGTTGTACGTGCAAGCGCACGACTCCGTTTTCTATTCCGATCCGGACAACAGCCTGCTCTCGGCAATCGACTTGCGGGCCTGGTCGAAAAGCGAAGAGTCAGTGGCTTCCATCCAGGAGGTGAAGCTTGTTCCGTTAAGGCTGGGGATGCACCATGCCCTTGGGGCGCTTGCTGTGACGGATGACAGCTACGACGGACGCATGTATGAAGCAATTGGAAGTCTTGTTTCGGTCGCGCTGGAGCGTGCTGTGGCGCTGGAACGCAGCAACCGGCTGGAGGCCGCACGCGAGAGCGAGAAATTGAGAAGCGCACTTATCGATTCGGTGACGCACGATCTGCGAACGCCGCTTACTGCTATCCGTGCCGCAGCAACTACACTTGTGAGCGAAGAGCAATTATCGGACGGAGAGCGTCTTGACCTAATCGCTGTTGTCGACGAGGAGAGCGCGCGGCTCGATCGTCTGATCGGTCAGGCTGTCGAGATGGCACAGCTGGATGCCGAGACGCTTCGCGTGGACATTACGCGGCAAAGCGTTCGCGAACTCATCGACTTAACGGTGGAGCGAATGCAGTATCGGCTACGGGGGCGCCCTGTGAAGGTAAACATTCCAGATGACTTGCCGGATGCTCCCATGGACCGCACTCTCATCCAGAGGGTGCTGCAACATTTGATCGAGAATGCAGCCAGGTTCTCACCCGAGGGGAGGGCAATCACACTGCATGCAGCTATCGATGACGGGCGGTTGTCGGTTTCCGTCGAGGACGATGGACCTGGCATCGATCCGGATGATCTGCCGTTCATCTTCGACAAGTACTTCCGCGGCAAGCGGCAGAAGGGCACCTCGACGGGCACAGGAATGGGGCTGGCAATCGCGCGGGCCATTCTGAAGGCACACCACGGAGGGATCGTGGTGCGCAGCCAACCGGGGCAAGGCACGCGCTTTACTTTTTGGATCCCGATGCTATTGACGGAAATCCCCCAAGTTGAGGCGCCCGGTGCAACGATAGGGAATTAAACGGCGCGATAGATGACGACGATCGCAGCGAGCGACACTACCCCTAATATCTCGGTCATGACGTTTAGATCAATATGGTATTGCTTGCCGCGCGCATGCACCGTCCATGGGGGGATCCCGCCAGGATCCGACAGCGTTCCGTTGTAGAGCTTTCTGGCGAACAGCGCTGTGAAGAAGCCCAGAATGGGTGCACCTGCGAGGATTGCCGCGAGATAGAACCGTAGTGTCGGCCGCAGGACCGGGCGCCAGGATCAAGGCGATTTCGACGACAGAGAGAACTGCCACGTTCGCGGTTTGCCAGACCACGTGAAAGCGAGCGTGACCGAGCCATCCCGGATGCGTCGCATGGGTGCGGTTCAGATCGATTAGCGCGGTGGCTGTTCCCTGCAACCCGCAGAAAACAGCGAGCAGCATGCATGCAATCGACTGGTGATTCACGAATCTCCTATTGACGTTTTCCGGCTTCGCCGTTCAGCTGGAGGCCGCAACGGCATGGCCATGAGAACGTCTTAGCCCCTCGCAGGCGACGGGAAGCACAATCGAGATCCGGGCTCCCCCATTTTCCGCGTTGGACGCCTGAACCGTTCCGCCGTGTGCACGAACGACCGCGTCGACAAACGCCAACCCGAGCCCGTGTCCCCCGGAGTCTTTCCCTTTGACCCGTCGCTGCAGCAGATCCGCGCGGATCTCCTGATCGAATCCTTTACCGTCATCCCGGAAGGTAAGCGCAGCGTCGGTTTCAGCACGTCTCAGCTGCACTGTCACACTGCACCCGGAAGTCAGATGCTTCAGTTCGTTGTCGAACAGATTGGCAATCATGCGGTGAATCAATCCAGCATCAGCCAGTATCTTGAGGGAGCCCTCGCTCTGGAAACGCAGTTGCAGGCCGCGCTCCGACATGGATGGCTCATAGAGATCGATCATCGCTCTCAGCAATTCATCGAGATCAATCTCAGTGGGCGTGAGGCGAAGCGCGTCCGCCTTGGCCTCGGCCACGTCCAGCGACTTGTTCAGAAAATCGGTAAGCCGATCGAGTTCGTCGATGGCGGAAACGATCGAGTCCGAATTCTCGCCATCGCGAACATTGGATAAGGATGTCTCGAGCTTGCCGCGAATCGCGGTCAACGGACTGCGCAAATCGTGAGCAAGCGCGTCGGTAATGGTGTGCAGCTGGTGCATGGATATCTCGATCCGGTCGAGCATGCGATTCAGTGTTAAAGCGAGGTGCCCCATTTCATCGTGCCTTCGGCTGGTGGGAACCCGCGCAGTCAGATCGGAATGTCCGATACGCGAGGCGGCTTCGGTAATTTCGCGTACGTGGCTAAGCGTGCGGCGCGTAGTGTAAAAGGCAATCACAAATCCTAGAAGAACCAAAGACAACCACATGAGGAAGAATCGACCACGGAGTTTCCACAGAACTCGCTCCTCGTCCCGTTCCGAAAGACCGAGGAAGATCTTGGTCCCATCGTTCAAGTCGTTGGCCGCCACGCGAAATGGTATGCCGAAACCCTGAACGTGAATATCCGTAGGGAGATCTTCCCGAATCCCGGTGGCCCGAATCGCACTCAGATTGGCCCGTCCGTCTCCGTCACCCACCCATAACTTGAGCGAGCCATCGCGACCGGTCTGCAAAAAGAACACCGTGTCGTTGGTCGGATTTTCCGACGGCAGCCTGTTCGGAACCTCTCGTGCGGCAAGCTCCGCAACCTCGCTCACTACCCGTCCATACAGTGCATCGTTCGGGGTTCGTTCCGCGACGTCGCCGAGTACTTCAACTTCCCCGGAGAGCCACGCATCACTTCTTCGCTGGATATCGTTCGCAACAAAGCGTTCGATAAACACGAAAACGAGCAGGGTTCCACAGGCGAAGGCCACGGTGGCCCACAGGGAGATGCGCCACGCGGCGCTATGCATCACCGGGTTACCGCTCTTTGATGACATACCCGACGCCTCGCAGTGTCCGAATCAGGGGCTGTTGGCCGTTTCCGTCCACCTTGCCGCGCAAACGGTAAATGTGAACGTCCACGACATTTGTGTCAGGCTGAATGCGCATGCCCCACACCTTGTCCAGAATCATGGAGCGAGTTACGACCCTCCCCGCGTTGCGACAAAGATACTCGAGCAGAACAAACTCCTGCGGGGTAAGTTGAAGGGTCTGGCCGGAGCGCGTTGCTTCGCGGCGCAGGAGATCGAGTTCGAGATCGAGCACGCGGATGCGAGTCGCTTCGCCTCCGGAAGGAGTATTCCGCCTCAGAAGATTCCGCAGTCGCGCCAGCAATTCCGCCAGTGCGAACGGCTTGGTCAGGTAATCGTCACCGCCCTGTTCGAGGCCGCGCACCCGGTCGTCCACTGAGCGCCGTGCCGAAAGGATGAGCACGGGCGCGCGAACTCCGATGTTGCGCAGCCGCAGAATCAGGCTGATTCCATCTTGATCGGGCAGGCCGAGATCAACGATCAGAATGTCGTACGTGGCGGCGGTCGCTAGGCTCTCGGCCGTCTTTCCGTCAGGAGCAACGTCAATCAGGTATCCGGCCTCGGTAAGCGCCTCTTTCAGAAACGTTTGAATATCGTGCTCGTCTTCCACTAACAGGAGCCGCATGGACAGAATATTAGCCCATTCGCGACAGGGCTCGCTCATCTCACAGCCGGAAGCCAAGGAATGGCCTATACTGCAGCATCAATGAACAAATCGTCATGCTTATGTCGCGCGGGCTACCTTCGGTCTTCTATGCTGAATAGAAATCAGTAGTTAAAGCAAGCATCAGGATGCGGGGCCATGAACGAATCTTCATCGACATTTGGACGAACCCAGTGCTTTCCGGCCCCCGAATCCATCGTCTTACCAATAGGTCTCGAAATTTGACCGCGGAGACGGCTAATGGCAACGTGCGATACATCTATCGATAGCAAGGAATGGATTGCGACAGCGAATAGGAGATTCATGCTCGAGGACGTCTCCGAACCCGGCGCCCTGGAGATGGAACAAGCGTTTCAGAGCGCATTGCCGCTTCCTGTGGATCTGGAGCCCGGATTCGGCGCGGCCCTCAGACATCTCCTCCGCCACCCAGGCAGCATGGTGCGCCCGCGTCTCGTGTCCCAAGTGGCAGCTGCTTACGGCGTAGAATCAAACGTGGCGAGCGATCTGGCAATCGCGCTCGAATATTTTCATACCGCGTCGCTGGTGTTTGACGATCTTCCCTGCATGGACAATGCGATCGCTCGAAGAGGTGCTCCGTGTGTTCATGTGCCTTTTGGAGAGGCGGGAGCGATCCTTGCGGCCCTAGCTTTGATCAATCGCGCTTATGCTCTAACCTGGAAGGCTCTTGCCAGTTGCCCGCGCGGCGCTCAGGCTGATGCCATGGAGTACCTTGAAAAGCGCCTCGGAGTGCATGGCCTCCTGAACGGACAGAGCCTGGATCTGAACTACTCGCGTCTTCCGCACGATCGCGAGACCACCGAACGAATCGCATGTGGCAAGACCGTTTCCCTGATCCGCTTGACCCTGGTGCTGCCAGCCATGGTTGGAGGCGCCACGCAGCGTGAAGTGTGTCTCCTGGAACGGATGGCCATGTGTTGGGGGTTGGGATACCAGATTGTTGATGACCTCAAAGACCTGCTGCAGACTTCGGCCGAATCAGGAAAGACGCCCGCCCGCGATCTGCACCTCGACCGGCCCAACATCGCTCTTGCTGTCGGAGTTCCCGGTGCAGTCGCGCGGCTGAGTCGTTTGATCGGCTTGGGAGACCGCATGCTAAAACGCCTCGTCAAAATCAGACCGGAACTCGCATTTCTGGGCAATCTTCGTGCGGAACTGCAGTCGGAACTCAGCCGCGCGACGGAGAACGCCTGCGACTTTACCGGCAGCATGGAGAAATGATCTACTTCCGGCTCATTCTTACCAACCTCGGCAGACACCGTATTCGAACTGTCATCAGCGTGGCCGGAATTGCCTTCAGCGTGGCCGCCATGCTAACTGTAGTCACCGTTCTGCAAGGCGCGATCGGGATGTTTTCCGGCATTCTCTCCAGTGGTTCGGAACTCATCGTCTTCGAGCGCAACGTCTCCGATCTCTTCTTCAGCGACGTCCCCGCCACTGCGGCCGGCCAGATGGCCGGGTGGCCCATGGTGGCACACGCTGACCCGGTGCTGTTCGGCGTGGTTTCCAGCGCCGACCACCCGATCATTACTTGCTTTGGCATTACCGCGAATGATGCGCGAATTCGCGATGCGGACTGGATCGCAGGGAATCGCTCCGATTTTGGCAAAGGGGCCGACGGCGTGGCGCTTGGCGAACGCGCAGCCGAATTCCTGGCCGCTTCGCTTGGAACCACGGTACCGATTGGCCACGGATCCTTCCGGGTTGTCGGCATCCTGAAAACGAGAAACGGCTTTGAAGATGGCGGCGTCTTCATGCCACTCGATACGGCGCGCAGCTTTTTTCACAAGGGCGGCTCTTCCGTCGTTACCATCAAGCTGCACACCAAGGACGATATCCCCGCTTTCAAGCGTGAAGTGAGACAGAGTTTTCCCAATCTGATTGGACTTGAAGATGCGGAGTTCTCGCGCTCCTACTCGCAATTCAAGATTCTCAAAGCGACCGCGTGGGCGGTGGGGGGTTGCGGTCTTGCGCTCGGCGGCCTTGGCGTCGCCAACACCATGATCATGTCGGTGTTCACCAGAATTCGCGAAATTGCCATCCTGCGGGTCAACGGTTTCTCCAGTGCTCAGGTTGCGGCTGTCATCGTCGGCGAATCCGCCGCCGTTGCGGTGGTTGGCGCGCTCGCTGGCCTGGCCATCGGTACGGGCGCGCTCTACGCGCTCAAGCTCGTTCCGGCTCTGCACGGATACGTCGATGTGACGATCCACCCTGCACTTATGCTCGTGGTTGTGTTGCTGGCCTTGCTCACGGGCATTGCCGGCGCGCTGTATCCCTCGGCCTACGCCATGCGGATTCGCGCAGTGGAGGCGCTTCGTTTCGAATGAGTACGCCTCCAAATTCTGCCATTTCCAGCAACGTCGTCATCCGCACAGAGAACGTTTGGAAAAGCTACGACAAGGGCGCGATCACGGTGCTCAAGGGAGTCGATTTCGAGGCGGCTGCGGGCCAGACCGTCGCCCTGTGCGGGCCATCAGGCTGCGGAAAGAGCACACTTCTGCATCTGATCGGAGGGCTTGATGAGCCCGATCAGGGCAGCGTTCGAGTGCACGGAGTAGACCTCAAAGCCCATCGCAATATGACGGCATTCTTACGCCATCAGGTGGGTTTCGTATTCCAACTCCACAATCTCATCGCTGACCTGACCCTCGAAGAGAACTGCTTGCTGCCGACAGTCGCAGCGGGTATGGATCGCCGCGTAGCGCGCGAACGCTTGCATCAGCTTGCCGAACGCACCGGCCTGCAACATCGCCTGGGGCACCGAATACAGGAGCTCTCCGGAGGAGAGCGTCAGCGCACGGCCCTTTGCCGCGCCTTGATGAACCGCGCAGGAATTCTCCTCGCCGATGAGCCTACCGGGTCTCTCGACGAACGAACCAGCGCGTCGGTTTTCGAACTGCTCCTCGATCTGGCGCGCACCGAACGCATCACCCTCCTGATGGCCACGCACGATCGCAGTCTCGCTGGTGCCTGCGATCGACTCATTGAAATGCGCGATGGGAGGATCCATGAGTGCTGAAATCTCAGCGTCCGGACAGCACGCATCGCCAGGCGTCGCTGGAGCCGTATGGCACTCCCTCGTCTGGCTGGTCATCGGCAACGCAATCGGCGTTATGCTCGCGGTCCTGCTCCTGCTGCCGGAACTTAATCCGTGGCTGGGCGAATGGACCTACGGGCGTTGGATGATGGTGCACATGAACGTGGCGCTCTATGGCTGGTGCAGCCTGCCGATGATCGGTTTCCTGTTTAAGGTCTACGGCGCCGATCGCACTAAGCCGGCGGCTTGGTGCCGCGCCGTTCTCTGGCTGTGGTCCGGCGCGCTCATCGCCGGCTCCATATCCTGGCTCTCCGGCCAATCCAGCGGCAAGCTGTTTCTCGACTGGTCTGGATACGCGCGGGTTCTATTCCCCCTTGCCATGGTGGCATTGTGGATTGTGCTTATACTCGCCTTCGCCCGCACTCCCAATTCAAGTCCGGCCGCGCGCGCAGCGAAAATCGTGGGCCTCGTTATCCTCGCTGCCGTGCCTTTCGCCATCTTTTTCGCGACGAGCCCCAATGTTTATCCGGCGGTTAATCCTGATACCGGCGGCCCCACCGGCGCGAGCCAGCTTGAGTCTTCGCTGGGAATCGTGCTCATCCTGCTCGTGCTGCCTTTCGGCGTTACGCGCCGCATCAACGGGCGCAATAGAATGGTCGCATTGTCGTGGATCGTGTTTCTGGCGGAAGCGGCTCTCTGCACGTTGATGAGCAGAAGCGACATCAGCCACCATATGCCCTCGCAATACCTGAGCTTGGCGAGCCTGCTCCTATGGCTTCCGCTGATTCCCGCTTACTATGCTGCATTCCAGTGGCACGCCGCCACAAGGCGCTGGCGTATCGCCATGTTCTGGTGGTGGGGCGGCCTGGTGGTCAGCGGGTGGGCTTTCTTCCTGCCCGGAATTCTCGATCGCATCAAATTCACCGACGTGCTTGTGGGTCATTCGCTCACCGCCGTGGCCGGTTTCCTCACAGCGCTCCTGGTCTTCGTCATGATTCAATTGATCGGCGAGAAGGATGCCTGGATCTTCAATCGCACCTGGTCCTTCCACGCATGGAATATGGGTGTTCTCGCGTACGTCGTCATCATCACCATCGCTGGTTTCATCGAGAGCGACAACCCCGCTTTCACCATCGTGCCCGGCGTGGCGCGCAACATCCTCTACTTCGTCCGCTTGCTCACCGGAATCGCCATGCTTGCCGGTTCCGCGGAGTGGTTGGTCGCGGCCTCCTCGTTGCCGGCCCTGGCGCGGCCGGCAAAAGCCGAGTTGGCGGGAGTGGTCGCGGCATGAAACATCCCGTCCTGTTTGGCTATCAGGCGATCGCGGGGCTTTCCGACACCGTCACCGGCGCAATGCTTTGTACCGCACCAAAATTCACGCTTCATCTCATGGGTCTCCATACCGTGGCTGATGCCGTGCCGTATATCTCCTACATCGGAGCGTTCGTCCTCTCCGTGGGGCTCTCCTATCTGTATGGAGCCATCCTTATCGCAATTGAGGCGCCGCCGGAACGGATGGAGATGGTCTGGCTCCTCACAGCATTCACGCGCAGCGCAGTGGCAGTCTATGTCGTGAAGGCGGTGCTCGTCGGCGATTTGGAAAGCGGCTGGATCACCGTCGCGGCTTTCGACGCGGGGTGCGTTTTGATTCAGGCCGTGGGGCTGCGCAAGAGGTGGCTCTTCGATGCCTGATAGGCTCGAAAACACCGGCTGGCGGGGCATTGCCCTGGTCGCGGTGACCTACGTCTATTTCCTCATCTTCGCGCAGTTTGCCTTTCATCGCCCGCCTTGCGGAACTTGGCCTCGCCGGGTCGAGTCTCAACATCGTCATGGGCGCTATGGCCGCGGGCGGAATCATCCTCAGCCTGCTTGCCCCGCGCCTTGGGCTGATTCCATCGCCCGTGTACCGGCTGCGCATCGGCGTTCGCCGTTTGTACGGCGGCCGCTCTTCTCAGCATTCTTCCCCTCGGACTCTTCGGGGCCGCTACCATCGCATTCCTGATTGGAGCCTCGCTTGGTCTCCTCACCGTCACGCTCGTCACGCATCTCCGCGCGTTTACCGGCGACCGGAACCCGATTCTCAAAGTGGGCATCGGCACGGGCTTCGGTTACTTCCTCTGCAATGTCCCGGGTTTCTTCACGGCCGCTCCGCAGGGTCAGGCGATCGCGGCCGCCGCGCTCTGCCTGATCGGTATGGCGGTCGCAACAAGTCCGCTCGAGCAGGCGACTGCGCAGCCAGCGCCCGCGCCTTCGCGACTCGGCTTTCTGCGCGCTATCGCTGCTTTCTTCGCGCTCGTGTGGCTCGATTCGGCTGCGTTCTTCATCATTCAGCACTCCCCTTTGTTGAAAGCAGGCACGTGGCTTGGCTCCATGCATCTTTGGACCAACGCCGCTCTTCATCTTGGGCGCGGCAATTGCTGCTGGATGGCTCCTTCAGCGGCGTAGTCCCGGCACTGTGCTTTCCGCCGCATTCGGCGCACTTGGCTTCGCCTGCATCCTGCTGCATAACCCCTCTCTCGCTCTGCCTGCCTCGCTCCTCTATCCCATCGGCGTTTCGCTCTATTCGGTGGTCCTGGTCGCCTACCCGTCCTTTCTCACATCGGCGGCCACCACCCGCGAACAGGCATTCAAGCCGGCTGGATCTACGCCGTCGCCGGTTGGATCGGCTCAGCGCTCGGCATCGGTATGGGGCAGAACCTGGGACACGTTCCAACAGGGTTCGTCGCCATTGCCGGTACCGTCGTGTTGCTGCCCGCCTTCATTCAACTCAGCCAGGGCCGCCTGCGCGAGTTGGCGATCGTTATCCTGGCCCTCGCAATCGCATTCGCACTCTATCGTGTGCTCCCGACGCATCCCACACCGGCGCAGCTGTCCGCGGTCGAACGCGGCAGGCTCGTGTATATCAGCGAAGGCTGCATCCACTGCCACTCCCAGTACGTACGGCCCAACTCGCCTGACGTGCTCCTGTGGGGCCCCGTGGAACCCATGGAGGCGATTCACGCGCAGCAGCCTCCGTTAATCGGCAATCGCCGCCAGGGCCCCGATCTTGCCCAAGTAGGCTCGCGGCGTTCAACGTTGTGGCTCAAAGCGCACCTCGTCGACCCGCCGGAAGTCAGCGGGGGCTCCATTATGCCGTCCTTCGCCTTTCTCTTTCGTGATCAACGCGGAGACGATCTGGTCGCTTACCTCGCCAGCCTGCACAGCGGGGACAGGCAACAACAAATCAATGCACAACAATTGTGGCGCCTCTCCAACACGGCCGTCATGCAAGCCGATGCCGCCCAAGGCAAGAGGCTCTATCAGCAGCAGTGCGCCACCTGCCACGACGCCAATGGCCCTACCCGGCTGCAGCATGAATTCAAACAATCACCGGCCAACCTGTTTACCGGCCCATTCCAATATCTGCAGTCGGCTTCAAACACCGATCGCAGCGCACAACTAGCCCGCATCACCAAGTTTGGAATCCCAGGGACCGACATGCCTGGTCATGAGGTTCTGAGCGACCAGCAGGTAGCTTCACTCGCCCTGTTTCTCACGCAAACCTCATCGCCCTCAGCTAACCACCCGTAGTTCAGACCTGCAGGAGACGATCCATGAAGACTCTCGCCAAAGCCTTGATTCTCATTTTTCCGCTTTCCATCGCATCCATTTCCTTCGCCCAGCAACAGACCTTCACCGCCAATCCAGCAGCATGCAGTGTTGGGTTCGCTCTCACCGGTACCGGCCACGAGGTGCATGGAACGTTCCATGTGCAGAGCGGAACCATCCAATTCGATCGCAGTGCGCCCAAAATGTCCGGGTCTATCGTCGTCTCCGCGGCCAGCGGAGAAAGCGGCGACAAGGGCCGCGACAAGAAGATGCGCTCAGATGTCCTCGACGTGGATCACTTCGCCGATGTGACCTTCTCTCCCCAGTCCTACCAGGGCACGATCGCGCCGTCGGGCGACTCAACCCTCCAGATCTCGGGCACGTTTACGCTGCACGGAACACCGCACGATATAACCGTTCCCATGCAGGTGCACATCGACGGTTCCAACCTCACCGCGAAGGGGACCTTCGTCGTGCCTTATGTCCAGTGGGGGTTGAAGGACCCGAGCATGTTCATCCTCAAGGTCGCCAAGGAAGCCCACATTGACCTGTCCTTAAGCGGAACGCTCGCACCTGCCAGCTAACTCGGCTCAATGCCGCAGGGGCTTTCCGGCCCGGCAGAGAATATCCACAACTCCGCACAGCTTTTGGTTTCACCCCGTCATCGATGCAGCCGCTACACTCGAAATGGGAGCACTTCTTGTGCCGAAACGCAGCGCAGGCATCCTGATGTTCCGCCGCAAAAGCCGGAGAGATGGAAGTCTTCCTCGTCCACCCCGGCGGTCCCTTCTGGGTGAAAAAAGATCTCGGTGCCTGGACGATCCCCAAGGGCGAATATGCCGACGACGAGGAGCCGCTGGTTGCAGCGATGCGCGAGTTTCAGGAGGAGACCGGGTTTCCCATCGCCGGTCCCTTCTTCGAACTCGGCACAATCCGCCAGGCTTCTGGAAAACTCGTTTCCGCCTGGGCCGTTGAAGGAGACTGCGATCCAGAAAAGCTGGTGAGCAACTCGTGTCAGATCGAATGGCCGCCGCGCTCCCATCGGCTCATTGAGATCCCCGAGGTCGATCGTGGCGCCTGGTTCTCCATCGGCGAGGCCCGCCGCCGCATCCTTAACACGCAGGCGCCGTTTCTCGACGCGCTCGTTCGGGCGCAGAGCGCGTTACTCGATGGCCAGATCACTCGCCCCGCCGCCCCCGCGCGCAAAGGCGCCTCCTGATCGTATGCGCCTCTTCATCGGAATCCCGCTCGCCACCGCGGTCACCGAACAACTCGCCCGCCTTCGTGCCCGTTGCGAGCATCCTGGCGACGGACTCCGCTGGTCCAGTCCCGAATCCTGGCACATCACGCTGCAGTTTCTCGGGGCAACGACGGAGCTCCAATACGGCTGCCTCGTCGAGCGCCTCGGGAGCGTGATCGCCCCACCGGTGCCCATCCGCATCGAGGGCCTCGGTTTCTTCGATCGCGCCGGCGTCTTCTTCGTCGGTGTCCCGGTCTCGCCCGCGCTCACAACTCTTCAACAGAACGTCATCATTGCCACCAGCCACTGCGGTTTCGTGCCGGAAGACCGCGCCTATCACCCCCACGTCACCCTTGCGCGCCAAAAGGGCCAGTCCGGCGGCATCCGCAACCTCAAAAGCCGCATCGCGGCGTTGTCTGGTCAACCCTTCCCTGCATTCAGCGCCCGCGAATTCCTCCTGTATGAAAGCTTCCTCGGTCCCTCCGGTTCGCGCTACGAAATTCGCGCCCGCTTCCCCTTAAACTCCGCCTAGTGCCGGGAGTTCTACGATTCGGGCAGCGCCCTTGCCGATGAAATCCGCGTCTCCTTCGCGCAGTTTCTTGAAGTAACCTTGTCCTTGGATGCCGGCATCTCTACTCACATGGCCGAAATTCGCGCCTCGCATCTACTATCCCCGACCCCCATCGGCGACAATTCTATAGGCGTAAAGTGCATGCAGCCGCGCGTGAGCGCCGGAGGACGCGATTGATCAAGCCATCGGAAGGCCGCATTCGAGTCGTAATTGAAGAAATCAGGCCCGAGGTCGACGCGGGTCGCCACCCGGTCTGCCGCATCCTCGGTGACACCCTTACCGTCACCGCGGCCATCTTTGGCGATGGGCACGATCACGTCGCAGCTCGCCTGCTCTACCGCCCCGACGCAGAGAGCGAATGGCGCTTCACGCCCATGGTCGCCGGCGTCAATGACTATTGGTCGGCTTCCTTTCCCGTTGATCAGCTTGGCTCCTGGCACTACGCGATTCTCGGATGGATCGATCACTTCGATACCTGGGTCAGCGACCTCCGCAAGCGTCTCGGCGCGCAACCCGTTCCTGTGGAATCTCAGAGCATCGCATCGCGTGCGAGAGAAGCTTCCATCGCGACCCGCGAAGCGTCGGTCGCTACGAAAGACCCTTCGGCCGGCATGTTTGATTCTCCAGGCGGCTCGGACGCAGGGCCGCAACCCGCCTCCCAGGATATTCAACTGGCCCTTCGCACCGGTGCCGTCCTCATACAGCAGGCTGCTGCCCGCGCTAAGGGTCAGGACGCCAAGAGCCTCTTGGATGCCGCACGCTTCCTCACCTCCCTTGCAGATCGCAACCTCTCTTTTTACGACTTCCCGCTCGACGCGGAAACCTTGGTCCTCGTCGAGAAGTACCCTGACCTCACACTCGCCGCCCAATCCGAGCCGCAGTCGCTTTGGGTCGACCGCGAGCGCGCGCAATTCTCCGCCTGGTACGAGCTGTTTCCCCGGTCCACATCGCCGGTCCCCGGCCAGCACGGCACCTTCGCCGATGTAGAAACGCAATTGCCAGAGATTGCCTCCATGGGATTCGACATCCTGTATCTCCCCCCAATCCATCCCATCGGCAAGGCTTTCCGCAAGGGCAAGAACAACTCGGTAGCCGCCGAGCCAGGAGACGTGGGCAGCCCGTGGGCCATCGGCGATCGCTCCGCGATTCCGCCCAAGGCCGCTGCGCACAAAGACGACAACGGCGGCCACAAATCCATTCTTCCCGCCCTTGGCACCTTCGCCGACTTTGACCACCTCGTCAAAGCCTGCCAGACGCACGATCTCGAGCTGGCCCTCGACATCGCCTTCCAGTGCTCGCCCGACCATCCCTGGGTAGCGGAGCACCCCGACTGGTTTGTCATTCGTCCTGATGGCAGCATTCAATACGCCGAAAATCCGCCCAAGAAATATCAGGACATCTACCCGCTCAACTTCGAGTCCCCCGACTGGAAAAGCCTGTGGGACGAGCTTTATTCCGTCTTCGAGTTTTGGATCGAGCGCGGGGTTAAGGTCTTCCGTGTCGACAATCCCCACACCAAGGCGTTTCCATTCTGGGAATGGTGCCTGGGCACGCTGCGCGCCAAGTACCCTGACACCATCTACCTTGCTGAAGCCTTTACGCGGCCCCACGTAATGCAATGGCTGGCCAAGACCGGCTACACCCAGTCCTACACTTACTTCACGTGGCGCAACACCAAGTGGGAGCTCACCACCTATATGGAGGAGCTCACCTCATCCCCGCTCATCGACTTCTTTCGGCCTAACTTCTGGCCCAACACGCCTGACATTCTCCACAAATCACTGCAGGACGGCGGTCGCCCCGCTTTCATCCTGCGCCTGATTCTCGCCACCACGCTGAGCGCGAATTTCGGCATCTACGGTCCGGCCTATGAACTCTCGGAGAACGCGCCGGCAAAGCCCGCTCCCGGCAAGACTGAGTCGGAAGAATATCTCGACAGCGAAAAGTACGAGATCCGCCAACGCACCCGCAATGCGCCCGGCTCTCTCGTTCCGCTCATCACGCAACTCAACGCAATTCGTCGCTCCAACCCGGCCCTGCAATCGAACGCATCGCTGCGCTTTCACCCCACCGATAACCCGCAGCTGATCTGCTACTCCAAGATCTCGGCGGACAAGTCCAACGCCATACTCGTTATCGTCAATCTCGACCCCGTGTACGGACAGACCGGCTGGACCGACATGGATCTCGCCGCGCTTGGCCTCGCGCCCGGACAAAGCTTCCTCGTCGATGACCTGCTCGATGGGGCACAATACACATGGCACGACCGTCGAAACTACGTTGCCCTGCACCCCGCCACAAGGCCGGCGCATATCTTCCGCATCACTCCCCGGCCGTGAAGTCGCACCGCCTGTACGCGTCGGCGGCACAAACAACTGACTGCTTCCAAGCCGCATCTTCCTCTCACTGCATCCAAACCTGAAACACAGGAATCTCAGACCGGAGTCCGCAGAACGTGAAAAAGATCGCCAGTGCGCTAGACCCCTTCTGGTACAAGGATGCGATCATCTACGAACTGCATGTCCGTGCGTTTGCCGACTCCAACAACGACGGCATCGGCGACTTCCCCGGGCTGATGTCCAAGCTGGACTATTTGCAGGAGTTAGGGGTCACCTGCCTGTGGATTCTGCCGTTCTTTCCCTCCCCCCTGCGCGACGATGGGTACGACATCTCCAATTACACCGACGTCAACCCGTCTTACGGCACCCTGGCTGATTTCAAGGCCTTTCTTGACGCTGCCCACTTAAGGGGTATGCAGGTCATGATCGAACTGGTCATCAACCACACCAGCGACCAGCATCCGTGGTTCAAAGCAGCGCGCCTGGCCCCTCCCGGATCGCCGCAGCGCGAGATGTACGTCTGGTCTGACACGGAACAGAAGTACCGCGACGCCCGCATCATCTTCACTGACACCGAAAAGTCCAACTGGACCTGGGATGAAACCGCCAAAGCGTACTACTGGCATCGTTTTTTCTCGCACCAGCCTGACCTCAACTTCGACAATCCAATGGTGCTCGACGAGGTCCTCAAGGCCATGCGTTTCTGGCTCGACATGGGCGTCGACGCCCTGCGCATGGATGCGATTCCGTATCTTGTCGAACGCGATGGCACCAACTGCGAAAACCTGCCCGAGACCCACGCCGTCATCAAGAAGATTCGCGCCGCCATTGACGCCGACTACGCCAACCGGCTGGTTCTGGCTGAAGCCAACCAGTGGCCGGCTGACGTCCGCCCTTATTTCGGCGACGGCGACGAGTGCCACATGGCCTTCCACTTCCCCCTCATGCCGCGCATCTACATGGCGCTCCGGCAGGAAGACCGTCTCCCCATCACCGACATCATGGCGCAGACGCCACCCATTCCCGACAACTGCCAGTGGGGCCTCTTCCTGCGCAATCACGACGAACTCACCCTGGAGATGGTCACGGACGACGAGCGCGATTACATGTACTTCGCCTACTCAGCCGACCCCAGGATGCGCGTCAACGTGGGCATTCGCCGCAGGCTCGCGCCCCTCGTCGATAACAACCCCCGGCGCATCGAGTTACTCAATTCCATCCTCTTCAGCTTCCCCGGCACCCCGATCATTTACTACGGGGATGAGATCGGGATGGGCGACAACATCTATCTCGGCGACCGCAACGGCGTGCGTACCCCGATGCAGTGGACGTCCGACCGCAACGCCGGCTTTTCCAAATGCGATCCCGCCCGGCTTTACTTTCCAGTCATCATGGATCCCATCTACGGTTACCAGGTGGTAAACGTCGAAGCGCAACAGAGCGATCAGTCGAGCCTCCTCCACTGGACTCGCAACATGATCGCCTTGCGCAAGCTGTTCCAGGTGTTTGGACGTGGAACTCTGACGTTCCTGAACCCCGCCAACCGCCGCGTTCTCGCTTATCTGCGAGACCTCGACCGGGGCGATGGCACCCATGAAACCGTGCTCTGTGTCGCGAATCTCAGTCGTTTTGCCCAACCGGTCTCGCTGGACTTGGCAGCCTACGCCGGATCGGAGCCGATGGAGATGACGGGCTATGTTCCCTTCCCTACGATCGGCGCGGATCCCTATGTGCTCAGCCTGGCTCCCTATTCCTTCCTGTGGCTTGAACTTCAGCCGGCCGCCGTCAAGTCGGATACATGGACCGACCCCGCGCTCGAGACCGTCCCGGCCAGTTTCGAGGACACCCAGACTAGCGAACTTGCTGCTCTGGACCTGATGACCAAGGGTTGGGCGGGCTTTATCGCCGGCCACGGTTTGCAGGTTCTCCAGGCCGCGCTCCCGGATTGGCTTCCACGCCAGCGCTGGTTCGGTGCCAAAACGCGCAAAATCCAGAGCGTCAAGATACTTGACTGGGTTGAACTTCCCGCCGCCGTCGCCGCAAATACAGAGATTCTGCCAGCGCCCGCTCTGCCCGCCGATAGCTCCATCCCAACGGCTCTCTTTTATTGTCAGATCGATTACGGCGATAGCTCCTGCGATGTCTATCAGATTCCGATCGCGTTTTCGACAGCTGAGCTGGCCGAGAAGGTCCGGGCAGACCGCCCCGTCGCCATCATGGCGACGCTTGCGACGCCGGTGGGAGACGGGCTTCTCCACGACGGCACCATTCGCGAGGACCTCCGTCAGGCCCTCCTGCTGCTGATTGAGCGGAATGCGACTCTTGAACTCTTCACGCCGCGGACGGCAGCTGTTCAGGTTGCCGCAACGCTGGCTGCCGCGGCTACCGGTCGATCAGCCCGTGAAGCGGTGATCGAAGGCGCTGCGGAGGAAGTGCTCGCCCATCCCGAGCGTGCCTCCCGGTCAACGCCGGAAGACGGCACGGTGCACCTTCGTCCTCATGAAGTGTTCCCACCCCCTTCCCCCCTTGAGGAAGGCGAAAACTCACCAACTGCAGCTGGGGAACCGCCGGCGTCGCGCCCGCTAACCGCGGCTCCGGTCGAACCGCTGCCCCGCACCGCCCAACCCGGCGAAGCCGCCACGCCCCCCAGGTCCGATGGCCATACCATCCAAGTCCCGAATATTCAACGGCTGCAACCGCGGGAGTCCCCCTCGGCCGGCGACCCGGAACAGCGGACGGGAATGCTTCATGGTCGGGCATCGGCGGTGTTTATGTCTGCGCGGGGAAACCATTATCTGCCCGGCCGTGTCGGTTCCGCAGAGCAGTCCAACACTTCGGTACTGTTCGGTAAACAGCTCATTCTGAAACTATTCCGCCGCCTTCAACCTGGCGAGAATCCCGATGTCGAGATTGGCCGCTTCCTCACAGAAGTAGCGCACTTCCCCCGCATCGCGCCGTTCTTGGGGGAGATCGATATCACCCCTGCCACCGGCGAAAAGACCACCATTGCCATGCTCCAGGGATTAGTCACCAACGAGGGCGATGGCTGGGAATGGTTCCTCGGACAGCTCGCATCGTTTTTCGAGGCCGCCGCATCGTTACCGCCGCCCATCGAGATTCCTGCCGCCAGTTTTCTGGGAGAAGTCACGGTCCCCCGGGAGCTTCACGACTTTGCCGGCCCTTCGCTTGAGGCCGCTGCACTCCTCGGGCGTCGCACTGCGGAGATGCACCTGGCCCTTGCCACTCCCACGCGCGATACCGCGTTCTGCGCCGAGCCTTTCACCCCGGAAGATCTCAACCGCGACTCGCTCCGCATCCAGGAACAGATCATGTCGGCCATGGAGGCGCTCAAGGCCAAATTCACTTCGCTTCCCGACGAAATCATTGGAGAGGCCGCGATACTCCTGTCCAAGCGGCGCGAACTACTGGACCGCGCGCGCAACCTCGCTACGGGAGACGCGGGTGGCAAACGCATCCGCATTCACGGCGATTACCACTTGGGTCAAACGCTCCGCGTTGCTGGCGAAGGCCCGGACGGAGGCGATTTCGTTCTGCTGGACTTCGAAGGCGAACCGGCCCGCCCACTCTCGGAGCGCCGCCGCAAACAGTCGCCCCTGAGGGACGTGGCGGGGATGATCCGCTCCTTCTCGTACGCCGCCCAATCGGCCCTGGCGCAGTTCCTCATGGTCCAGGAGGTCGGATCCGAACTCAATCTCCGCATCTGGGCTCGCCTTTGGGAAAATGCTGCATGCGCCGAGTTTCTTCGCACCTATCGTGTTATTGTCTCGGCAGATGCGACGTTGCTTCCTGCCCCGGAGCGGGCAGAGGCCCTTTTCTCGGCGTATGTCCTGGAAAAGGCGCTTTACGAGCTTCTTTATGAACTTAATAACCGGCCTGCCTGGCTGCGAATTCCTGTAGCCGGCATCCTGTCGATGTGACCCCTGAATGTCTGTCAGCCGCTCACCGGATATCCAAAGATGGCTCCGGGGCCTCAGAATCAAAGTGGAAGTCTGCAGTTGATGCATTGCGCGTTTCTTGAAGCACCGTTCACTTGATCTTTTATGGCGACAGCTGATCCAATCTCTGACCTCACCAGGCCGCCGGCACGCTCGGGGTACGCTCTGCTCGTGTTGGTCGCAGCGCTCCCCCAGGAGCATTTCGACGACCTGCTGGTCAACCTCTCCGGGCTGTTCCCCCCCGAGGACCTGTTGGTTGCCGTCCAAAACAGCTTCACGCCCGAAGCCCACCCCGCTCTTCGCATCATTAACGCCCCATCGACCAGCACGACCTGGACCTTGACAGCTGCGGACTTCGTGGTGGCTTCTGATCTGGCTCAGAAACACGAAGCCAAGCATATTCTTATACTTGGCCCCGAATCCTCCTCCCTTGCTCCCACCGCACTCCGCCAGCTTTCAGAGAGCGTTATTTCCGGGTCGGTTGACCTGGCGGTCCCGCATTACCAGCTTCCGCCCAACGCGGGGTTGCTTAACTCCTCAATTCTTTACCCACTTACGCGCGCCCTTTTTGCGACACGCGCCCGCTACCCGCTTGCCATCGACCTGGGATTGTCCGTGAGAATGGCCGAACGCCTGGCCGGATCGGGGCAGAAAGTTGGATCCGGGGACGCACTCATCTGGCCGGTTTCAGAAGCGGTCGTCGCGGGCTTCAACATCGAAGAATTCGACGTCGGGACGCGCGCCCTCCCTCAGCCGGCCGATCCTGATATCCGGACCATTCTTGTTCAGATCACTGGCTCGCTGTTTTCCGATATCGAGGCCAAAGCGGCCTTCTGGCAGCGGGCCCGCCGCCTGCCTCCTCCCCGGGTTACCGTGCCGGTCCCGGCCGGCGCGGAGAGGAGTGCCGACGTCGCCTCCATGGTGGACGGATTCCGGCTGGCTTACTCGAACCTCCAGGAGATCTGGGCCCTGGTACTTCCGCCAGCCACCCTCGTCGGCCTCAAGCGGCTGTCCCAGATGGATGCCGGGTCGTTCCGCATGCCGGAGAACCTGTGGGCACGGATTGTCTATGACTTCCTGGTAGCCTATCGCCTGCGCACCATCAACCGAGGCCACCTTCTCGGCGCACTCATTCCGCTCTACCTGGCCTGGGTGGCCGGTCATATCAATCTCACTGCATCTGGGGCCGACCCGGAGCGCCACATTGAAGCGGTCGCCGCCGCGTTCGACGCCGACAAGCCTTACCTGGTCTCGCGCTGGCGGTGGCCCGACAGGTTCAACCCATGACACCCCTGAGTCTTGCTTATGACGGCGTTTCATCAATCGGGCTTTCATCCGCAGAGATTCGAGGAGGGCAGTTTCATGCATAACCCGTTGCACTTGATGGCTGACTGGCTGCAGCCCTTTTCGACTCTGACGCAGCCGGCCGTTTCGGATAACGCTTCGGTGTGGTCGCACATGTCGGACGCGCTGCACCAGTCGCTGTACCGTGTGCTCTCGCTTCTGATTGCGGTGCTTCCGGGTTTGCTGGCTTTTTTTGTCGCGTTGATCGTCTTCATGGCCCTGGGGATGGGCATCTCCGCGTTGTTGCGGCGGGCGCTGGTCTGGGTCCGATTCGACGAGCGGCTTGCGCGCAACCGCTCCGATTGGAATCCGTCCAGCTCGCCGACCGAACTGGTGGCACGCGGCTCCTTCTGGGTCTGCGTGCTACTCGGGCTATTGATCGGCGTCTCCGCTTTCGACGCCTCTTACGCCAGCGCAACCGCCCGTCCCTTTGCGGTGCTTCCGTATCTCACTCACTTTGTGGGAGCCCTGCTGGTATTGCTTTTCGGCACGTTGATCGCCCGTTTTCTGGCCCGCTCGGTGTTGATCAGCGCCGTGAATGCGCAACTGCAGTATGCGCGCTTCCTCTCTCTGGGCGTGAAATGGCTCGTGCTGGTATTGACGGCCGCGATGGTCCTGGATCACCTGGAAATCGGTGGCAACATCGTGGAACTGGCCTTCGGCATCGTCTTCGGCGGCATCGTCCTGACCCTCGCGCTCGCGGTTGGACTGGGTTCGCGGGACCTCGTCTCCCGGTCCATTGAGAGCCAGCTGGAACGAACGGGGGACCGAAGCTCGCCACCGCTCACCCCACCCGGGACTGGCCCGGACGAGACGATCCGACATTTCTAGGAGAACTCGCATTCTTCACCACTCCTTGTCCCAGTGCTTTTCCGTCGTTAACCGGACCGGCAATTTTGGGCTGTTACCTGCGAAACAAGGTACCCACCACAGCTTGGGCAGCCGGGGAAAAACAGGCAAAGGCTGAAGGAGCGATTCGCGGTACCGAGGTACCTTGCGCGGGAGCGTAGTCGAGGCATTTTCCCTTTGTTTTATTTGACTTGCGGTGGTAATGTGACGTCTGTCACATGCCTGCATAAAGTAACATGAAAGGGTTACTTCGGGTCCGAATCAGCGGCTGTATACTCCAGTCAAACAGCTTCTGATTTCTGAACCTCCAGGGCACCTCCGTCTGCTCCGTGATGGCCTACTATATTGGGCTTCCCCCACGGGTCTTGCCGGAGCTATATGCGCCCCTGCCGTTCAGCTGGACGAAGCCCGGAGTTGGCCTAATGAGTTGTGCCCTAGTTACTTTGCCTGCAAGTCTTTCAGTCGATCAAGCGTTGCCTTTGCCCAGCCGCCGCAGCCAAAAGGCGCGCGGTGGATCAAATCATAAAACTCGTCTTTCATTTCTGGGCCTGGCGGTGTTGTTATTTTTCGCTGTCGGGGCATTTGGGCAAACAGCCTTCGGGACCCAAGCGGTGGGCACCACCAGTTCGCAGCCGGTCACTGTTACGGCAACGACCGCGGGAACCGTGGCCGTAGTCGAAGTGCTCACGATGGGCAATCCGAACCTGGATTACACGGCCGGATCCGGGACCTGCGCCTCTGCGAGCCTGGCAATCAACCAGCAATGCACACAGACAGTGAACTTCACCCCGGCATTTCCGGGCCGGCGACTGGGCGCGGTGGTACTGCTCGACAGCGGCAACAACGTACTGGGGACGACCTACCTGCAGGGGACCGGCTCAGGTGGCCTGGCGGTACTGGTTCCGGGCAACGAGGTTCTCTATGCCGGCAACGGCGCCTTTGACCTGGTGGATGACGGCCAACTGGCAACCGCCGCCGAATTGAGCCTTCCGTCGAGCGTGGCATTGGATGGCGCGGGAAACCTGTACATCGCCGACAGCGCTCACGACCGCGTCCGCAAGGTCGATGCCACGACTCATATCATCTCCACGGTGGCCGGCAATGGAGACTCGGGAGTTCCAACAGACGGGACGCCGGCAGTGAACGCGGCGCTTAACCTGCCGTCGGGTGTGGCAGATCGACGGCGCCGGCAATCTTTACATTGCCGATACGAAGAATAATGCGGTGCGGGTTGTCTCCGCGGTAACCGGGCTGATTTCGACAGTGGCCGGCAGCGGAATCGTGGGTTACAGTGGCGACGGCGGACCGGCCACAGCGGCCACCCTCAATCAGCCATGGGGCGTGACCGTGGATGCGGCCGGCAATCTTTATATTGCCGATACGAACAACCACGTGATCCGCAAGGTGATGATGTCTACCGGCATCATCTCGACGGTCGCGGGCAATGGCGACACCACGTCAACCGGCCTGGGAAGCTACTCGGGGGATGGCGGACCCGCAATCAAGGCCTCGCTGAATTTCCCGTACGCGGTGGCGTTCGATGCTGCGGGAAATATGCTCATCCCGGACTCCGCCAACAACCGGGTGCGCAAGGTAGATATCGCCGGGAATATATCGACCCTGGCGGGGACAGGAGCGAACGGTTATTCCGGCGACGGTGGACAAGCCTCTCAAGCGCAGCTGTGGTCGCCGGAAGGTATTGCCGTTGATCCGGCCGGGAACATCTACATCGCGGATTCGCAAAACAATGCCATTCGGAAGATCAGCGTCGCCACCGGCAACATCAGTACCACGATTGCGACGGCACTGGGCGAGAGCGTGGTCAACGATCAGCTGGCCGGCAACGCATTGGACCGGCCTATTGGACTGGCCCTGGATGGTCTCGGCAATCTTTATGTGGCCGACTACTACTACCTGCGGGTGCGGCAAATTCAGCCGAACGTCCTCGCAGTCGATTTCACGCAGACGC
Source organism: uncultured Acidobacteriota bacterium (assembly GCA_963744185.1). GTDB lineage: Bacteria > Acidobacteriota > Terriglobia > Terriglobales > Acidobacteriaceae > Telmatobacter. Next base: position 209,018 of record CAVUSR010000013.1, read on the forward strand.
CGGTTCGTCAGGGCACCATCTCTTCCGCCAAGGTGGAGACGCTGGAAAATGACGGCAACGATGCTTTATCCATCGCCAGCCTGACTCCGGATGCGAACTCAGCTCTTGGCGCAGCTTCAACAACGTGCGCCCCAGGCACTTCGCTGCTTCCGGAGGGTTCCTGCATACTGGGCGTGGAATTTGCCCCCTCGGTCGCCGGAGACCCGGTAGTGGCGAACATCTCGATCACGGGGCAAAGCGTCGATTCTCCGCTCAATGTCGTGATCGTCGGCAATGCGCCCGCCGTGAACTCCACCACGGTGGCGCTCGGGACAAGCCCCAGCCCTTCCACTTTTGGCCAGACTGTTACACTCACCGCGACCGTAACCACGGGCCAGAACACCGGGGCACTCACGGGCTCGGTGACATTTTATGACGGAACCACCAAGCTCCAGTCCCCAGTGATCGTAAACGCGAGCGGCAAGGCCTTCGTCAGCATCTCCAACCTCGCTGTCGGCTCCCACCCTCTGTGGGCTTCCTATTCAGGCGACACTCTTCACTTTGCGAGCGACAACTCGAAGACGCCCTTCGTACAGGTGGTGAATGAGGCGACGGCGACGGTTATCACGTCCAGCGCCAATCCCTCGGCTCTCGGCTCGCCTGTCACCTTCAAGGCCACGGTGAGCATAGCCGCCAATGGAGGGGGTGTGACGCCGGATGGCGCCGTGACCTTCCTTGATGGGACCACCGCCCTGGCGACCGTGCCCCTGGTGGCCGGAACCGCCAGTTACACCACATCGGCCCTGGGAGACGGGGCGCACGCGATCACCGCGAGTTTCAGCGGAGACGCGGTCACATTCATCTCGGGCAGTACCAGCAGTGTTCTCAGCCAGGATGTGCTGGCCGCTTCGGCGGTGGCGATCAGCTCCGCCCCCAACCCTTCAATTTACGGAACACAAGTCACATTTACCGCCACCGTCACCTCGGCTGCCAGCGTGGCCCCGACGGGGACGGTGAACTTCATGGACGGCGCCAGACAGATTGGAACGGCTACGCTGGCGGGAACCTCGGGAGTGGCGAACCTCACCACCTCGGCCCTGGGCGCGGGGACTCATGCAATCACTGCGATCTACAAGGGCAGTGCGAATTGTGGCCCCGGCACCTCGACAGGAATTGTTCAGACGGTCAACCTGACGCAAACGACAACAACTGTTGCGGTCTCGCCGACCCCCGCACTTGCCGGCATGCCGGTGGCCCTCACGGCTTCGGTATCGATCATCACGGGGTCAGCGACGGTGACCGGGAACGTGACCTTCATGGATGGCACGGTGAAGCTGGGAACAGCGACGGTGGGCGCCAACGGCAGGGCTTCGATCAGCCCCAGCCTTGCGCCGGGGGCCCATGCGATCACCGCGTCTTATGGCGGCGACGTCAACGACAACCCCAGCGCGTCGACCGCCATGCCGGTAAACGCAATTCTGGCCACAACATCGGTTGGATTGAAGAGCAGCAGTCTGCCGGCCCTGGTTCTCTCCGGCATTACCTTCACCGCGACGGTGACGAGCAATGGCTGCGCGCCCACGGGATCGGTGACCTTCGCGGTGGACGGAGCCAACGTCAGCACGGCGTCGATCGGCGCGGACGGCACAGCCGTTTTCAACTATTCCCCGCAGGCGGTCGGCACCCATAACGTGGTTGCCACGTACTCCGGCGATACGGATGACAATCCCAGCACGTCCACTATCCTCGCCGAAGTGGTGCAGGCGATTCCGACCGTTACCGCCCTGGGCGCTTCCGCCTCGTCGGGACCAAACCCTCAGGCGATCCTGGTGGCAAGCTCCCTGGGAAGCACAGGACCGGTTCCCGGCGGCACGGTGACGTTCACTAATGCTGATACCAAGGCAATCATCGGCAGTGCGACCCTCGATTCCAGCGGCGTGGCGACCCTGACTCCCGATCTGCCGCCCGGAAACTACTCGGTTGTGGCCAGCTACAGCGGGGACGCGCTGCACACACCCTCCATATCGGGGGCGGTTACTTTCTCGGGCTCGGCCATCGGGTTTGCCGTGGCGGCAAACCCGCCCACCATCAGCCTGGCTTCCTCGCAGAATGGCACCATCACCATCAACATAAGCTCGAACAACGGTTTTGCCGACACCATCGGTATGGGCTGCCTTTCGCTTCCGGTGGCCGTCAACTGCCACTTCTCCTCGAACGCCGTGACAGTGAAATCCGGCCAGACGCAATCCGTTCAAGTCACGATCGACACCAACGCACCGTTGAGCGGCGGACTGTCGGCAAGCAACGCGGCCCGTGGTGGTCTTACGCTGGCGACGCTTTGCTGGCCCGCTGGCCTGATTTTTGGATTGGCTTTGTGGCGCTTCAGGAAGCGAAACCCGGCGGCGCTCGCTGCATTGCTGGTTCTCTTCCTGGCGGGAGCAATTACCGTCACCGGCTGCGGAGCCTCCTTCTCGCAGCATACGGCCGCTCCCGGCACGTACACGATCCAGGTGGGTGGAGTGGGGACCGCCAGCAATATCTCGCACTACACCAACGTGACGCTAACGATTACCAAATAGACGGCTCTGGACTACCGAACCGGCACGCGTGAAAAGCGCAGCCGGTTGCGGAGCCGGGCAGCCATCAATCGGGATTAGAACGAAGCCCCATCGCAGGAAGTGAAATGATCAGTCTCCCCGGTTTACCGATCTCCTCGTGTGACCGCCTCTGCAACAGGCGCAGCGGCGCCCCAGTTTTTGCCCTGATCCTGTTTCTGATCGTTGCCGGTCCGCGCTGGTCCTGGGGGCAGGCCGCCGAGTCGGCCGACGCCGGGCGAGCACTGATTTCGGTTGGCGTGGCGGCATCCGGCTATACCCTCGGGTATGGCGACCGCAAGATCATCGGCCTCGCTGGGTGGGTGGACGCCGACACGATTCGACGCCTGGGCGTTGAGGGCGAGATTCGCCGCCTCGAATACCATCAGCGGGCCAATGTCCACGCCGAAACTTACCTGGCCGGGTTCCGCTACCACCTGAATTACGGCCGCATGCAGCCTTATATCAAGGTTCTGGGTGGAGACGGGCACTTCAATTTTCCGTATAACTTCGCCACCGGGAATTATCTTGTGATTGCCGGGGGCGGCGGTCTGGACTACCGGCTCAGTCGCCGCTGGACTGCCCGAGGAGACTTCGAATATCAGGAGTGGCCGCAGTTTACCTTCGGGGCGATGAACTCGATTGGTGCCTCGGTTGGTATTCGGTATCGCATCTTTTGACTGGCTGGCGTCCTATTTTCTGACGCAGGCGTGAAACATCCACCACTTCCCAAATTGCTTAGCAGCAACCCATTCCCCAATGTCTGCCATCGAACAGATCATCAACCGGGGGTTGTAGGGGCCTGATGCGTTTTGCTGTGCTTATGAATGGCATTCTGCGGGGAATGGGTCGGGAGGCCGCCTGCGAATTGCTGGCCACCAAGACGGTGGTTCCGGAGGCCAGCTCTCCGGTTTACTCACATTGCGCTATTATCGAGGCTCCTTCGGATCTCCCGGATGGGGACTACGAGCTGGAGTTCTCAAGCGAGGTGGCGATTGTCCGCCTGCAGCACGGGTCTTGGCTGGTGGGACGGGTTTTGCCCAGGACCTACCAAGAGGCGGCAGCGTTCTTCGCATCGGAAGCGCGCCGTATCGCCACAAAGCTTCGCAAAACCGGTGAAGGCATGCCGGCAATGAGCGCTTCCCGTAAGGCGCGCGGAGACCGGTAACGGCCTTCAGCCGCTCCCTTCGATCCCAGTTCACAATGCGACTCTGACCCTGCGGACTATTCCTTCTTGTCGTCCGGGCTATCCCCGTTGTGCACAAAGCATTCGTGGATCGCATCCGCCGGCGCGTTGGGCCACTTTGCCTTGACGAGGTCGTCTTCGCTCAGCTCGCGGAAGGCAAAGTCGATGGTTCCATCGGGGTGCACCGTCCCCTGCGCGAAGCCATATACGAATGTCTTGGCTCCCTTGTGGGCGGTTTTCGGCAGCGCATAGCGATGTGCCCCAGACGTTCCCACGATCATCCCCGGAACCACCGTCTTCGAACGAACCTTCCGGTAAGGGGTGTTGTAAATGTCGGGTGAGAAGTAGTGGGAGTGGCTCCCAATGAGGTATACGTGCTTGCCCGCCGCCTGCGCGTCATAAAACCAGGTGTAGACAAGGTCGCCGGAGTGCTCTCCCTGCTCCCAGTCATCCATCGCATGCTCCGAGCCGGTGGAGTGCGGCAAGGCTTCGTGCGCGCCCATTACGATGGTGCGGATTCCCGAGCCAGGGGCCAGGTCGTGATCCAACACCGCCCGCAGCCAATGGAGTTGCGCGTCGGTGAACTCGTCGTGCGTGGAGTTATCCATGGTGATGAAATCGACGCCGTTCTGCGTCCAGTGGTACCAGGGGCCGAGGGGTGCGGCATCGGCGCCATCCTTCTGGCGCTGTGCGGCAATCTCCGGCCGGTCAAGGTACTTGGAGAACTTCGCAATGTAGCCCTCCCGTGTCATATTGGGCACCGACTCGTGATTCCCGCGGCCCAGAAAGACTGGGATTTCGAACGACGCCATCTGGTGAGTCAGAAAATCGTCCCACGCCCGCTCCTGGTATGCGCTCTTGGAGAGATTGGTCCCCGCCGGAAGCATGGAGAGCAGGTCCTGGTCCGGCTGGGACATCCAGCGAAAATCGCCCAGGTGCCAATAAAAGGCATCGTTCTCCGCCTTCACTTTGACCGCAATGGCCGGCATGACGAAGTCCCCGCAGTTGCGGCTGTCACCCGACACCGCGAACGTCCATGTTGATTCCGCGTTCTGCGCCGAGCCAATCGGAGATCCCATTGCCGCCATCAACGCAACGCCCATACACCCCAGAAAACACACTCGCATCCTGAACATGGAATCAGCATAACGTCCGCCCCACCCATCCTTTGTGAACAGTTCTTTACGGTTCGCCTTTCAAACCCAACCGGCCGCTTCAACTTATAGAATCAATACTGTCGGCAGCGAGTCGAAAGCCGGCCTTCAGGAGAATCCGTTCGATGACAGAATTTCCCCACGCCATGCTCCGTGAGATTTACGAGCAGCCCGAGGCGATTCGGCGCACGCTCGATCTTTATCTCAGTGGCGCGGCGCTAAAACAGGACGCGTTCGCGCCCATGGCCCAATGGCTCAATCCGCGGGGAGAAGTGCTGATCGCCGCCAGCGGTTCGAGCCGGCACGCGGGGCTTGCCGCCGAGATTCTTCTCGAGGATTTGTGCGGCCTGGCCGTTGACGTGGAGTACGCCAGCGAGTGGGGTTGCCGTGCCACCGCCAACCCGCGACACCCTTCGGTAATCGTGATTTCGCAATCGGGCGAGACGTCGGACACCTTGGCGGCTCTGCGCTTTGCCCGTGACCACGGACAACAGACGCTGGCCATCGCCAACGTTCCCGGAAGCTCGATGCTTCGCGAGGCGGCCGCTGCCATGCCGCTCGCCGCAGGCCGCGAGGTGGCCATCCCGGCCACCAAGAGCTTTACCTGCCAGCTCACGGCACTTTATCTGCTGGCACTCTATGAAGGGCACCAGACGGGCGTGATGGATGCGGCCGAACTCGATAGGAATATTCGCGAGCTGCTGGCGGTTCCCGATCAGATCGAAGGGCAGTTGAATGGCTGGCGCGAGCGCATGGCGGCACTGGCCTCGAAATATGCCGATGCCAGCACATTCCTCTACCTGGGGCGCGGCATCCATTACGCCATTGCTCGCGAGGGCGCCCTCAAAATGAAGGAATCCTCCTACGTTCACGCCGAAGGCTATCCGACCGGCGAGCTCAAGCACGGCCCCAACGCGCTGGTGGGCGAGCAGGTTCCTCTGGTCGTGCTTGCCACCGCTGATCGCGGGCTCGAGGATTCCATGCTGCGCTATGAGAAGACCCTGCAGTTGCTCGAAGACATGAAAAAGCAGGGCGCACGTGTGATCGCTTTAGCCAACGCCGGCGACGCAAAGGTGGCGGCGCTGGCAACCGACGTAGTCGAGATCGAGCCTGCCAACGAGTTCCTTCTGCCTCTCTCGGAGGTCGTTCCGCTGCAGCTCTTCAGCTACTTTATGGCACTGGAGCACGGCGTGGATGTGGATCGGCCACGCAACCTTTCCAAGGCTGTCATCGAGGTCTAGCCGCGCTACTTATCCAGAGCGGCCCAGATCGCCACGTTGAGCCCCACCATCAATACGGCGGAGGCAGGGATCAGGAGCAACGCTTTCTTCAGGCCTTTGGGATCGCCACCCGCAATGGCTCCGATAATGCGCGAGCTGACTGCCAGGCCGGCCCACCCGCACGAAATCACGAATCCAATTGCCGTCCCGGTCATGCGCGGGAATGCGCTGCCGGTGATGGCGAGCGTGGTGGGGAACACCGGCGCCATCGCCATGCCCGCGATAAACACCAGCACACCCGCGGTTCCGGGCTTGTTGGTCCGCAGCATGAGGAACGTGGTGATGGCCATGGCGATGGACGCGCCGAGCGTGACTTCAACCGCTGGCACGCTGATGAGCACCGGCGAAATTGCAACGCGGCCCACCAGCAATCCCAGCGCGAAGCCGAGCGAAAGAATATTCAGCGCGCGCGACTCGGGAATGCCCTGTGCGATCAAGTGGCGCGCCAGCCAGTTCCACACGCCCACCTCGCAGGAGATGTAGAGGAACAGGAACAGGCCAAGCAGGAAGAGCAGCGGACGCCCGAGGATGGGCCCGGCTTGCGTGAGGACGAATCCCGAGCCGGGGGTGGGAGCGGGCATGGGCACAACCGCCTGTACCACGACAGCAGCGACCGTGAGAATTGCCACGCTGTAGCACAGGCGCACCCAGTTGCGCTTGAAAAGATTCGCGGAGATGAACGGCGTGGCCAGGCCGCCAAGACCAAAAAAGAGGTTCACAAGATTGAGCGCGGTGGCACGATGCGCTTCGCTCACGCCGCTTACCAGGGCATTGGCGCCGGTCACAACAATTCCTCCGCCGAGCCCGAGCAGGAACAACAGCAAGACGATGCTGCCGAAACCCTTCGAGCGCGGCAGGCCGAACAGCGCAATTACGATCAGCACCAGGCCGAGGATGATGCCTACCTTGTCGCCCTCGTTGTCGAGCAGCGGACCCACCCCCAGCGACGCGATCATCAGGCCGAGCGCCTGCGCAAACGCAATGGTGCCGTTCTGCGAGGGGGTGAGCCGGAAGCGGTCGGAGAGGTCGGGCAGAATGGTCCCCAGCATGGCGGCGATCATGCCGTACACGAAGATTCCCAGGATGGCAGCGAAGATCAGCACGAAGGTTTGATCCTTTCGGGGAAGCAGGCTCACTTGCTGCGTCGGCTCGAAGCCGGCGTTCCGCGAGTGTCGATGTGCGCAGTTCGAATTCGCAAGAATTGTACACAGCCCGGGCAGCCCGTCGGTCACCTGCTGGTGAACCGATAGACTGAGAGCACAATGACTCTCGCGAAGCGAAGCGTGGGAACCGCTGTGACCGCACTGGTTCTGGGCCTCGCGGGCTGCGGCACTCCCGGCCCGCCCCTGCCGCCCTCGCTCAACTTGCCCGACCGCGTCGACAACCTCTCCGCCGTACGCACGGGAGACCAGGTCAAGCTCTCATGGACCATGCCGAAGCGTAACACCGACAAGCTTCCCCTTAAGGCCGACGTTGCCGTCAAAGTCTGTCGTAGCGAGGGCGCCAACGCCTGCACCCTCATTGCAAATCTGCGCTTCAGTCCCGCGTCGGCAGCGTCGTACGCCGATACGTTGCCCACGGCGCTTGCTTCCGGATCCCCGCGCCTTCTTAGTTATTCCGTGAAGCTCGAAAACCGAAACGGCCGTTCGGCCGGACCCTCAAATGCTGCCGTGGTTCTGGCGGGAGAAGCTCCGGCGCCGGTGGTCGGGTTCGCCGCCGAGATCCGCAAGAGCGGCGTTGTTCTGCGCTGGAGCGCTGGTGATTCGCATGTCGCGATCCGCATTCATCGCAAGCTGCTGACGCCACACCCGACCCCTGCTCATGCTGGTCCGTTGGCTCCTCCCCCAGAGACCGTCGACCAGACCTTGCTTGTGGAGAAAGACACGGGTGAGGCGCTCGATCCAGGAATCTCCTTCGGCGATTCGTATGAGTACCGGGCCCAACGGGTGGCTCGCGTCGCGGTCGATGGCCGCACGGTCGAACTGGCCGGCGAGATTTCGCCGCCCATCCGGATGGACGCCCAGGATGTGTTCCCGCCTGCGGTGCCCACAGGCCTTGCGGCAGTGGCAACAGCCGGGCTTCCGCCGTCCATCGATCTGAACTGGGAGCCTAACACCGAACAGGATCTCGCCGGCTATTTTGTCTATCGCCGAGAGGACGAGACACCGTGGAGGAGGATCTCCGGCGAAAAGCCGGTGGCCGGGCCTGGGTTCCACGATGCCGACGTTCTGCCCGGCCGTACTTATCGCTACGGTGTGAGCGCGATCGACCGCGGAGGCCATGAGAGCGGCCGTTCCGCCGAGGCGCAGGAGACTGTACCCGCTCCTTGAAATCGGGTTCCGAGGAGATTTCCATGAAGTACTGCCGTTTTCTACTGGATGGCGAGGTTCGCTACGGCGCTGTGGAAGAGCGCGAGGGCGAGTTCTGGATCGCCGATCTTGTCCCCGCCCCTGAAGAGGATCTGGCCTTTCACCTTGCACAGGCGCGCCGGGACGGAGTCGACCATGCGGTTTCGGAGTACAGCGCGGGTCAGTTCGAGCCAATGCGGCTCCGCGACGCCTATCTGTTGGCGCCCGTCACGCCCACGAAGATCATCTGCGTCGGCCGTAACTATCGCGACCATGCCAAGGAACTGGGCAACGAAGTTCCCACGGAGCCCCTGCTGTTCTTCAAGCCGCCCTCGTCGCTGCTGGCGCCGGGGGGCGTAGTGCGGATGCCGGCCGCCTCGTCCCGGATCGACTTCGAAGGCGAACTGGCGCTGGTCATCGGTCGCCGTACCAGCCGGTTCGCGGCTGCGGACGACTGGCGCAGCGCGGTTCGCGGTTACACCCTGGCAAACGATGTCACGGCTCGCGACCTGCAAAAGAAGGAGGGGCAATGGACCCGCGGAAAGGGCTGGGACACGTTCTGCCCGGTGGGCCCGTTCGTGAGTGATGAGATCGATCCGGCCGCCGGGGTCGCGCTTGAGACGCGCGTGAACGGCGAGCTCCGCCAGCACGGTTCGACCGCGGACTTTATCTTTGGCATTCCCGACCTGCTGGCTTACATTACGGCCGCCATCACGCTTGAGCCGGGCGACCTTTTGCTCACCGGAACGCCGGCCGGCGTGGGCCCGCTGAATCCGGGCGACACGGTAGAAGTGGCCGTCAGCGGCCTTGGGTTGCTCAGCAATACGTTCCAGCCGGAGTGATTGGTGAGGTCAGTCGGCGGGCTCCGCGCCGTCACGTGCGGCAGCGAGATTAACTGCCGGCCTCTCGCGGCGCCGGAAGGAGTTCGGCGGCGCTTGTGGCGTGTCGGAATCCGATTCGGCCGCAGTTTCCGGATCGATTTCGGCATCTGCCAACCTGGTCAACAAGATCCCGCACAGAATCAGGACAACGGCGTCCAACCCCAGCAAGATCAGTTGCAGGGGGTGGAAGCGGGTGTCGAAGTGGAACAGCTCCTGGTTTCCCGTGGCGTCCCACACATCGACCACTTCAAAACCAAATACATTCGGATAAACTTCCTTGCGCTCGTCGAGGAAGCCGATCTTGAACGGGGTGCTTGGCGGAAATTCGCGTACCGCCTTGGTCGCGTCGGGATCAAAGTTCAGAAGCACCGACTTGCAGTCCTGCACACAGGCAATCATGCCCTCCCGGTCACCGTGGTAAAGGGCCTTCTGAACCGAAGTCACAACGCCTGTGGTGGTGGCGTGGGGGATGGTGGAGGCGTTGGACCAGTCATGAGCGAGCCAGAAGACGAAGACGGCCGCGCAGGCCCACAAGAACAGGCGCTTGAGGCCAACCTGCACGGGAAGACGCTCCTGCCATCTGCGTACGTCTGATACGGCAATCCAGCCGCAGAGGGCGAATACCAAGAGGGAAGCGATCCAAGTTGTTGTGCCAACATCCCGGAACATGTCTTCAGTTTTTCACTTCTAAGGTCACAGTTCAATGTAATTCAAGGCCGATCTCGCGGATCGGTACCTGAATTGCGGGCAGAGACGGATGGTACGAACGGAAACCCCCAGCGATCCTGCGCATCGAAAGGAGCGTACACTGGGAGCGGAACGCGCGCTGCGCGCACCCCTTTCCCCTGGAGGAATCATGCCGCAGAGTCTACTGGAGCAACTCCGCAATTACACCACGGTCGTTTCCGACACGGGCGACTTCGAGGCGATTGAAAAATTTCGCCCCACCGATGCCACCACCAATCCTTCGCTCATCACAACCGCGGCGCAGATGCCGCAATACCAACCGATTGTGGATGAGGTTTTGAAACAGGCCCGTAATGAATCGGGAGAAGGCGCGAGCGACAAGGCAGTGGCCAATCTCGCCTTTCAGCGCCTTGCCATCGCGTTTGGCAAGAAGATCCTGGCGATCGTGCCCGGCCGGGTTTCCACCGAAGTAGACGCCCGCTTGTCCTACGACACCGAAAAAACGCTGGAGCAGGCCCGCAGCATCATCGCCCAGTACGACCAGGCCGGCATCGATCGCAAGCATGTGCTGATCAAGATCGCTTCAACCTGGCCTGGTATCAAGGCGGCGGAAATTCTGGAAAAGGAAGGCATCCACTGTAACCTGACTCTGCTCTTCGGGATGCATCAGGCGGTGGCCTGCGCCGAAGCTGGCGTGACCCTTATTTCGCCCTTCGTCGGCCGCATTCTCGACTGGTACAAGAAGGACACCGGCAAAGACTATCAAGGCGCTGACGACCCCGGCGTCCAGTCCGTCACCAAGATCTACAACTACTACAAGCATTTCGGCTATAAAACCCAGGTCATGGGGGCCAGCTTCCGTAACATTGGCGAAATCAAGGAGTTGGCGGGTTGCGACCTGCTCACTATCTCCCCTCAGTTGCTGGGCGACCTGGACTCGACGCAGGAAACCCTGCCGCGCAAGCTCGATCCCGAGAAGGCCAAATCCATGAATATCGACAAGATACCGATGGATGAGGAGACCTTCGAGAAAATGCACAAGGAAGACCGCATGGCCCACGACAAGCTGAAGGAAGGTATCGAGGGATTCTCCGAGGCACTGGTCAAGCTCGAGAATCTGCTAGCCGACCGGCTGGCCAAACTCGAACAGCGGACACCAGCGACGGTCTAAAACAGGATCACAAGAACGGCAAAAGCCCCCGGGAATCCCGGGGGCTTTTGCTTGGCCCCTTCCTCCTCAGAAAAGGTCCGGAATACTGTGGAAGGCGATGCGGGTGGGTGCGGCTTTGTAAGCCGTAAGCATGGTGGCGGGGGCCAGGGTGCTCATGCCGTATTTCTGATTGAGTTGGTCCATCGCCTCCAAAAGCTTCGCGCGGCTCTGTTCCTCCTCCAGCGAGTCGAACAGTCCCAGGTTGTGAAGCCTGTCGGGAACAAGACCGCCCAGCTGCACCCCGACGAAATACGGATGCGCCGACTCCGCCGTCTTCGGCTGCGATTCCCAGAGTTGGCGCAGGGCTTGGATCAGGATCTGGTTGTCCTGGCACTCGGTGAGCCTGGTTTCGCCATGCCATCCCCGGCTTGGAACCCCAAAAGTGCTCACCGGGCCCGGTTCGCCGCGCGGAACCGCAAACCCGACCGCAAGCCCAATGCTGCCGGCCCACAGACCGTGCGAACGCAATCGCATCGCCGCCTTGTGGAGCAGCTTGTGCGCCACCGCCCAGGCCTTTTCCCGGGTGCGCAGTTCGGGCGCCAGCACATGCGAATGGCTGATGGACTTCAGGTGGTCGGTCTCCGACATCTCGAAGTCCTGGCCGCGCAGCCAATGCCAAAGGCGTTCGCCCCACACCGATCCCCAGAGCTGGCCGGCCTGCTCGCAATCCAGGGCCAGCAGCTGGCTCATCGTGGTGATGCCGCGCTCGCTGAGGCGCTTCTCCGTCTTCGCTCCGATGCCGGGCAGATCACGCAGAGAGAGCCGCGCCAGGGCCTCGGGAAGGATGTCGAGCGGCAACGCGATTAGCCCATCGGGCTTTTCCATGTCGCTGGCCACCTTGGCCAGAAAGCGGTTGGTGGCAAGTCCGACCGAACTGCGCATCATCTCGCCGACCGACTCCCGGATGCGCGCCTTGACGCGGCGGCCCAGTTCCATCGCAGCCAGCAATGGGCGCTCGCGGCCCATCAGGCGGCACGCCATCTCATCGATCGAGCAGACGGCCGTCACCGGCAGGCAGCTTTCCACCGCTTCAACGACCTTGTGGTGATACTCGACGTACAGCTCGTGACGAGCCTCGACCAGCTCGATGCCAGGACACATTCGCCGGGCGTCGCCCACATTGGTTCCGGTGCGAACGCCGAAGACCTTGGCTTCATAGCTGGCGGCGATAAGAACGGTGGTGTCTGCAAGCATCGGAACTACGCCGACCGGCCTTCCCCGCAGCTCGGGACGGTCCTGCTGTTCTACTGAGGCAAAGTAAGAGTTTAGGTCAACAAAAAGCCAATTCAGCTGCGAGCCGGATTCCGCCGCTAAAGCGAGCAAGCAATCAGAGGGCCGGCCGCCGCGCGAGGGCTTTCCCAATGCAGACAAGCCCGACGTGGAAATCTCTGCCATTGCGGTCCATTATTCGCTTTTTGTTTGCTTTTGTGCAACGGAATAGGGCTGGCTAATCGAACTTTTTTCGGTGTACACTTGGGTCACTCCAGGGACGAGAGCATTTTGATAAAGAAACAGCATTGGAGGCACAGTTTGCATCTGATGAAGGCAGGACCCGCTCTCGAACCTGGTTCGAACGGAGCGAGATTCATCTATGCATAGCTTATTCCAATGGCTTATGACGAGCGGAAGCCTGTTGGCCTTGGTGGTCACCGCGGGGGTCGCGGTGCTGCTGGCCTGCTGCCTGGGTTGCGCGAAGTGCCCATGCCGCGAAAAGGACGAGATCTTCAGGCGCCGCGAAGTCTAGCGAGCCCTTCATTAGTCTGATTCACGAGCGCGAGTAGAGGGTTCCTTTTTCTTTCCAGGTCCGCTTTGTTCCCGTGGAACCCCGCAACAGCCGGCGATGCTCACGCGCTCGTTCGTGTGCCCTGATGAAAGCGCATGCGCCACGAACCGGAGTCGTTCGTCCAGATTGAACTGCGCAGGCTGGCAAGGATCTCGCCTGAATGGGGATCGGTGCGTACCGTGCGGTAGGTCACCAGCGCAACCTCCTGCGAAAGGAAGGCACACCGGAAGTCCTCGATCGAAGGAGGAACGAAGGCAGTCTCCTGTGAGAGGAGCTCGATGATGCTGCTCCGGGTCCAGGTACGACCCGAGGAGCCAAACTCAAGAAAGTTCTCTGCCAGCATGGAACGCATCTTCTTCCGGTCGTGGCGCACTGCCGTGTCCAGCAGAGACTCCTCCAGTTTGCGCAGTTTGGCGGAGGCTCCATTCACGCGATCGCTTGATCGATCTCCTGATGTCATTTCTCCTGTCCTGACGTGGGTTTCAAGTAGAGCTCAAAATGCGCGAGGATGCGGTTGAACAAGTGCGTCCGAACGTCGGGGCCTGCGATGCTGTGGGTCTTGCGGGGATAGATCTGCAGATCGTACGGGATATCCGCCTCGATCAGCTTCTGGATGAACTGCACCGAGTTCTCGAGATGGACATTGTCGTCGCCCGTACCGTGCACCAGCAGCAGACGGCCCTTGAGCCTGGCAGCGCTATTCACGACCGAGAAGTTCTTATAGCCATCGGGGAAATCCGCCGGAAGGCTCATGTATCGCTCAGTATAGATGGAATCGTAATTGCGCCAATCGGTGACCGGCGCTACCGCGACCCCGGCCTTGAAGCGATCGGAATGCGTAAGCGCGTACAGGGTGAAGGTGCCACCCCAACTCCAGCCCCACCAGCCCAGGCGATCCTTGTCGAGCTGCGGATATTTGGCTAGCGCGGCATCGAGCACGGTTAACTGATCTTCGAGCTGCACCGCTCCGAAGTCGTGGTACGCCGCCTGGGCGAAAGCCCGCCCGCGACGGCCGGTGCCTCGATTGTCGGTATGGAGCACGGCGAACCCGTGCTGCGCGAGTAACTCGTCGAAGAGAAGGGAATCCGACCAGCTGTTCCGCACGGTCTGTGGACCGGGGCCTCCGTAGGGATTCACGATGAGGGGTACGCTGGCTGGGTTCTTCATTCCCACGGGCAGAAGCAGCGTCGCGTAGAGGCTCGTGTCATCGGCGGCGTGTACTTCGAGTTCCTCGGGAGGCGCAAGATTAAAGGGTTCAAGTGCGCGCGTCGACCACACCACCTTGCACTCGCCTCCGGTCTTGCAGATGCTGAGGCGGGGCGGGTCCATGCGCGTAGAAAAGTGATCGACGAAGCTCTCGCCGTCGGGTGCGAAGTTGCCTTCGTGAAATCCCGGCTCGGTCGTCAGGGGCTTGCGCTCGCCGTCAAAGGTAACTTGCCAGAGTTGCTGCTCCAGTTCGTCCCCTTCGTTCGAAGCGAAGTACACTACGTGATGCGCGGCATCCACAACCGAAATGCCATCCACGTCGAACTCGCCTTCGGTGAGCTGTTTGGGCGGGGAGGAATCGGCCTGCATGGGGTTGGCTGCATTGTATGAGTAGAGATAGATGTGATTGTGCCCGTCTTTCCAGTCGGACAGGACGATGCTGCCGCTATCCACAAAAACGTCGTAGGCTTCATCGAGAAACTTCTCGTCGGTGAGTTCCAGTACCAGTCGCGACTGGCCCGTGGAAGGATCGGCAAAATAGACGTCGCGCTGTTGATGGCTGCGAGACAGCGTTTCGATCCAGAGCGTGTGCCGGTCGACCCAGCCAAAGCGAGGCACGTAATCCTGCCCCGGGTGAACTGGCAGCTTGACCCAGTTGATTCTGCCCCCGGCCGTGCCGACCACCCCAACGCGCAACTCGGGGTTCGGGTCGCCGGGCTGCGGATAGCGCTGCATCTCAACCAGGGCGTGTGTGGGAATCCAGTCCTCGATTGGATACTGGGGCACGCTGCTCTCGTTCATCTGCAGGAAGGCAATATTCTTCGAGTCCGGCGACCAGAAGTAATTGCTTCGCACATCGAGTTCCTCTTCGTAGACCCAGTCGACCAGGCCGTTCGACACGGCGGCATTGGGCGGTGGGGGCGCCACCGCGAACGGAGCGGCATCGACAATCTCGCGCGGATGCACGACGCTCAAGCCGTGATTGCGCACGAATGAGATGACTTCTCCGTTGGGCGAGAATTTAGGATCGTCCCCCGATGCGGTGTCGGTAAAGCCCACCTGGATCCCCGTGCCATTGGCGAGGTCATAAAGCCAGAGACGGCCGTTGGAGTCGAAGAGCAGATGCCTGGAATCGGGCGACCACACGTAGCTTGCCATGTTGTACCGCTGGCGGTGATCGTTGTCCTGCTCCGTGCCGGCTGCGCCGCTGATTGACGCCAGCTTGGCGCGGCTCACCAGAACATGCGGTTTTCCCGTTCCCGGGTCAAGGTCAATCAGCTCTCCTCCATCGAGATAAGTAAGATGCTTGCCGTCTGGCGACCAGGTGATGGCCTCCGGCATGGTGCCGATCAGAGGTCCGTGGGCGTAGATCCTCTCTACCGTCAGTGGGGTGCCGTTAGTCTGCGCGGACGCGCGGACCGGCGAGAACAAAACCAGGAAAAGAGCGGGGATCAGAACTGCGGCTGAACGCAAGGCATTCCTCCAGGTTGAGACCGACGGTCGCTCCCGAGAGGCGCTGGCTGGCGCCTGCAGCGAGGCGGCTTCAAAAGGGTTCCCGCGGAAAGTCTAAATCAATCGAGAACCGGCATTGTCCCGTGAACGTCACAGCCGGCGAGATGGATTGAAAAGCGTCCACGATTCAACCCCACAGGTTCTGGCCGTCTCGCGCAGTCTCGGTGTACCCCGCGTCTGTGCGGCGTCACGTCAGTGCATCGGCGCGCCGCCCTTGGCCTTCGGGGGGCGCTTCATCAGGAAAACCAGCGGAATGAGACACAGCATGGTGAGGGCCAGCACTTTGATCACGTCGAGATACGCCAGCATGGTGGCCTGGCGCAACAATTGACTATATAGATTGCCTTGGGCCATGGACTTTCCCTGAGCGAGAGAACTCACCTTCCCGCCATGCTCAAGGAGGTAGCGGCCCATCCCATCCAACTGGCTCTGCAACGTGGCGCTATTCTGCGAGATCCATGCGCCGAGCCGGTCCTGGTGGAACTGCTGCCGGCGCGCCAGCCAGGTGACTACAAACGCTGTGCCGACGCTGCCGCCAATGTTGCGGGCAAGATTGGTAAGGCCGCTGACGTCATTGTTTTTTGTCATCGGAATCCCGGTATACGACAGCGTATTGATCGGGATGAAAAGGAACGCCAATCCGGCCGCTTGAAACACGCGCAGCCACGCAACGTAGCTATAGCTCACCCCCAGGTTGAGAGTGAGCATGGTGAAGAGTGCCGCTGCGGAGACCGAGAAGCCGTAGACAATCATCCAGCGCGCATCGACACGGCTGACGAGGAAGCCCACGACGGGCATCATGAGCATGACCGTAACACCGCCCGGCGAAATAACGAGACCGGCCTGCTCCGCCGTATAGCCAAGCAGGGATTGCACAAACTGCGGAATCATGACCGTGGTGCCGAAGAGCACAACCCCCAGCACGAACATCAGCACGAAGGACATGGCGAAGTTGCGCTGCTTGAAGAGCGTCAGATCCAGGATAGGGCGCTGCTTGCGGCGGATCTGCACCAGCTCCCAGGCGATGAGCGTAACCAGGGACGTCACACACAGGATGATGAATGTGGTAATGAGGCGCGAGCCAAACCAATCGTCCTCCTGACCCTTGTCGAGAACGAATTCCAGCGAGCCGAAACCCAGGGCGAGAAGCGCAAAGCCGACGTAGTCCAGATTCAGGCCGCGTTTCCGCATCTTCTTCACCTCTTCGACTATGTGCGGCGGGTCTTCGACGATGCGGTTGGTCAGAAAGAGCGAAAAGATGGAGATGGGCACGTTGATGAAGAAGATCCAGCGCCAGTCGAAGTTGTCGGTGATCCAGCCGCCGAGCGTCGGACCAATGGCCGGAGCGCAGACCACCGCAAGGCCATAGACTGCGAATGCCTGGCCTCGTTTGGCGGGTGGAAAGGTGTCCGCCAGGATGGCCTGCTCGCTCGGCGCAAGCCCGCCGCCGCCGGCGCCCTGCATCACCCGGAAGAAGATGAGCAGTGGAAGCGAGGGCGCAAGGCCGCAGAGCGCCGAACTGATGCCGAACAGCATGACGCAGATCATGTAGAAGCGCTTCCGGCCGAGAAATGTGGTGAGGTAAGCGGAAGCGGGCAGAATCACGGCGTTAGCTACCAGGTAACTGGTGAGAACCCAGGTGGCCTCATCCTGGCTGGCGCCCAGACCGCCCGCAATATGCGGCAGCGCCACGTTGGCAATCGAGGTATCCAATACCTCCATGAACGTGGCCAGCGTCACTGTGACCGCAATCAGCCAAGGATTGCTCCTGGGCTTCCAAACGGCGGCGGCTTGGGGAAGGGGCCTGGCGTCGGCCGCGGCAGCGCTCATGGTTTGTCCAGTCTAGTAGAAGCGCTGAGCAGTCTCTGCGATGCAGAAACTCTCGCGTTGCCTTGATCCACTTTCCGGACTGAAATTTTTACCCGGCTGATTTTGCGCAACGTGGGGCGGAGGTGTATGTTTCGTTGCAATGCATTGGGCAACTCCGGAAGAAAGACGCGCTCTCGGCCAGGCTCGCCGCAAGCAGGTTGGCCGCCAGGAACATAGCCGCCTGAATGTTAAGGCGCGGCGGACGCCGAGTCTCAAGTTGCTGCATCAGGCCGGTCAAGGACGCATCCCGTCGCTGCTGAAACTCAAGTACGACTTGATGGCGCAATCGCCTTTCCTGTACTTTCGCGGCGCCGCGCCGGTGATGGCCGCGGACTTGTCGGTCCTGCCCAACACCGGGATTCGCACCCAGCTTTGCGGGGATGCGCACGTACGCAACCTGGGAGCGTTCGCTGCTCCCGACGGACGCCTGGTCTTCGACATCAACGATTTTGACGAAACCATCGCCGGTCCTTTCGAGTGGGATCTGAAACGCATGGCCGCCTCCCTGGTGCTGGCCGGTCGCGAATCCGGTCACAAGGAGTCTGCGGTGCGCCAGGCCGTGGAGCAGTGCATCGGCCGCTATGCCGCGCAAATGCGGATGTTCTCCCAGATGCCCACCCTCGACGTCGCTCGATTCCAGGTGCATCGCCTGGGTTCGGTGCAGCCGATTCACGACGCCCTGCTCAAGGCCGAACGGGCCACGCCGCAACACAACGCGGAACAACTTACCCTGCGCGCCGGGAACAAGCCTGAAGCGCCGAGACGCTTCAAAGAGTCAAAGCCCATCCTCACCCGGGTGACCGGGCGCGTGGCCGAGACGGTGCTGGCCGCGCTCAAGCCCTATCGCCAGATGCTCGAGCCGCAGCGGCAACATCTGCTCTCCCTCTACCGGCCGATCGATGTGGCTTTCAAGGTGGTAGGGACGGGGTCAGTGGGCCTGCGCGACTACTGCATCTGTTTTGAGGGCAATGGACCCGGCGACCCCCTGTTTCTACAGATGAAGGAAGAGGCAACGTCGGTCTACGCGCCTTACCTGCCCGACGCCCGGCCCGCCCACCATAACGGTCAGCGCGTGGTGGAAGGACAAAAAGCAATGCAGGTCCAGTCCGATCCCTTTCTCGGCTGGACCCAGATGCAGGGACGCGATTTTCTGGTCCGCCAGTTGAACGACCACAAAGGCAGCATCGATCTCGGAGACCTGATCGGCGACGGACTGGAAGCGTTCGGACACGTCTGCGGAGAATTACTGGCCCGCGGCCATGCGCGCGCCGGTGATCCGCTCACGATCACCGGATACATCGGATCGGGCGAGAGCTTCGCCGAGGCCCTGGCGGAGTTCGGCTTGCGCTACGCCGACCAGACCGGGAAAGACTGGCAGGACCTTCGGCGGGCCATGAAGCTGGCAAAACCGGCAACTACTGCGAAGCCGCATTCCGCAAAGAAACCCGGCAAAACGGCAAAATAGGGCGCCTTCGCAGCTCGGCGCTCATCAAAGCAATTCGCGCTGCCAATCGCAGTCCCCGACATTCTCATACTTAAAGCATCGAGGATTCATATGCTGCTGCGCCGCTTCGGAATTGAAAGACTCACCACTCTTCCACCTGCGATGTTGGTTGTCAGCGGGCTGGTTCTGATCATCGGCGGCCTCCTTTGGCCAAAAGCGACAGTCCTTCATGGCGGCATGAGCACAAGCGGGATCGATTTCATTCAGGGCTTCCTGGTGGGAATAGGCATCGCCTGCGAAATGATGGGCCTAGGCAGCATGTTCATCGGACGAAGCAAACGCGGTTCTTCACCCGTTTCGAGAGATGACCCGGGAGACTGACCCTGGAGTTGGCACGCACGCCGGGCCACTATACTGATCCCAAGATGACCTCTCAAACCACCGCCAACCGCACCCGATCGCAGGCTCTTCAGCAACGCGCCGAGCGCTTTTTCCCAGGAGGCGTCAACTCGCCGGTGCGGGCTTTCCGGGCCGTGGGCGGCCATCCGCCCTTCGTGGAGAGCGGAGAAGGTGCCTACCTCACCGATGCTGACGGCAACAGGTACATCGACTACTTCGGTTCTTGGGGACCGATGATTCTGGGCCACGCCTTTCCGCCCGCGGTAGAGGCCATTCAACGAGCAGCCATCCGCTCCTCGAGCTTCGGCGCTTCCACCGCTTCCGAGGGCGACCTCGCCGAGCGCATCGTCGCCTGTTACCCGGCGCTTGAAAAACTGCGCTTCGTCTCGTCGGGCACCGAGGCCACCATGTCGGCCATACGCCTCGCGCGGGCCGCCACCGGGCGCAACATCATTGTGAAGTTTGAGGGCTGCTATCACGGCCACTCCGATGGCTTGCTCGTAAAGGCCGGATCGGGCGTGGCCACCTTCGGAATTCCGGGGTCGGCGGGCGTGCCAGACGCCGTTGCCCAACTGACGCTGGCGCTGCCGTACAACGATCTTGTCGCCGTAGAGAGCGCATTCGCGGCCCATCCGGGGGAGATCGCGGCGGTGATTCTGGAGCCCGTAGTCGGCAATGCCGGGTGCATTCCGCCCGCCGACGGCTATCTCCCAGGCTTGCGTAATCTCACCACTCGCGAAGGCGCGCTGCTCATCGTCGATGAAGTGATGACCGGCTTTCGCGTGGCGTTGGGCGGAGCGGTGGAACGATACCGGATGGATCCGGACCTCATTACGCTGGGCAAGATCGTGGGCGGGGGTTTGCCGGTCGGCGTGTTCGGCGGGAAGACGCAGTGGATGGACATGCTCGCCCCGCTCGGCCCCGTCTATCAGGCGGGCACATTGAGCGGCAATCCACTCGCAATGGCGGCCGGAATCGCAACCATCCAGCATTTGCGGGATCACGCTGCCGAGATCTACCCGCAATTGGAGAGGACTGCAAATGCCGTTGCCGATGGCGTTGCCGCCGAGGCCGCTCGAGCCGGAGTTCCTTTGACCACCAATCGCGTCGGGGCGATGTGGACGTGGTTCTTTACTCCCGGACCGGTAAAAGATTATGAAAATGCCGCAACGTCCGATACAGGGGCTTTCGGGCGCTTTCACCGCGCCATGCTCGACCAGGGCGTGTGGCTGCCGCCAAGCCAATACGAAGCGGCCTTCCTCTCCATTGCGCACGGCGAGGAGGAAGTGACGGCGACCATAGCCGCAGCTCGCAGGGCGTTCGAATCAGTGTTGGACAATTGATCTCGCTACTCTTTTCACTACAGCGGGAGTGAGCGGGGGGGCAGCCACACGAGCGGTCAAGCCAATCGGCCGGAAAGCAATCTGACGGCAGCCCGGATTGGGCTGCCGTCAGTGGGCTCTTACGTGATTGTGTCTTTACTGATTTCCGTCAGTTTGACCGGATTCGCTTAGGGACGATCGGTATCGAATTCCTTTTCGCGCTGCACGTCGTCCTTGGTGCGATTTGTCCCGTGTGTGGCATCATTCGCGGCGTCCTTCACATTGCCCCAGGCTTTCTCGACTTTACCCTTCACCTGTTGCGCGGCACCGTCAACCTGAGTTTTTGTATCGCCTGTCCATTCGCCCACTTGGCGCTTTGCACGGCCAGCCGCGTCGTCCATTGTGCCCTTTACGTTGTCTTTGTTCATGACTTCCACCTCCGTGGGTTCGCACGGCCTTGCCTTTATCGCCTATAAAGCCGTGGGTTAATTGCAAGATGGGGATGCGCACAAAAATCTTGCGGCGCGTCCTCACTCGCGCAAAGTCGAATCGAGTGGCTGACAGTTCAATTTAAACGACCGGCCGGCGTCCTGAAATCAGCTGCAGGATTAGCACGATCACTGCCGCCACCAGCAGCAGGTGAATGAATCCGCCGAGTGTGTAGCTGCTCACCAAGCCAACGAGCCACAAAACCAGGAGGATCACAAATATCGTCCAAAGCATTCCTTTACCTCCCGAGGCTTAAAGTCTTGCCTCAATCAGACTGCTTGGATTCCTCCGCACCAAAGGATGGTTGTTTGCGATTCTGAAAGTCGAAATGATCGAACTCGCGCGGACCAATCCTTAGATCTCTTTCTCGATCAGCGCTCACCGCTTGGTCGATCAACCGCATCTAACTTAGTCAGGTAACTGGATTTGTTGCGAGCGCGTCGCTGCCGCTGCAGCCCGATCCGGCAATTCAGCTCATCAAGAAGACAAAGGAGAGAAGATGCTACTTCTCATTCTCCTCATCATCCTCATCTTCGGCTTTGGATACGGCGGTTATCGCGCGGGTCCGGGTTGGGGATACTATGGCGGTGGTGGCATCAGCCTGATCCTCGTGATCGTGCTGATACTCCTGTTGCTCAAGGTAATCTGACAGATTCGCGGCGGCAATCCGCGCAGGCTGAAGGCCGTCGCCTAACCTCTTCGAACCACCCGAAATAACTGCCAGCATATAACTGGAACTGATAGCCGGCATCCTGTGATAGCTGGGGCGCTGCCAAAGCCGCATTAAACAGCACAGCGTCAGGCCGCTGCTTGCTCACTGGATTTACATCTCTGTTCAGGACTTCATCAGTCCGCTGCCAGGCCAGGGATCACAGCGGGCTCGCGCCGGGCTCCCACGGAACGCATGCGCGAGAACTGTTCTTCAAGAAGGTCCAGTTCCGCGTCGCTGAGCCGCTCAATGTTGATCATGTGATTGCGCGCCTTGTCAACGGCACGGATGAGCTCATCGAGCTTCAGATTGATTGCGCGTGCATCGCGATTCTGCGTGTTTTGAATCAGGAACACCATGAGGAACGTGATGATGTTGGTGCCCGTGTTCACGATCAATTGCCACGCTTCGGAGAAGTGAAGAATCGGCCCGCTGATGGCCCACGCCAGGATCGCTGCCCCGGCACACACAAAGCCCCACCTCGACCCCAGCCAGTAAGACGTTTTGCACGCGAACTGTCCAAAGCGGTCCGGCGAAGAGTTGCACTCGACTTCCACGACATTTCTTCTAGCCATACTGACCTCTCGTTATTGCTCGTGTGCAATACCGCACTGATTGATTGATTCCCAGACAGATCAGTGGGTTGGCGGCTGTAAGGAAATAGCTGGCCCGGGGTGCGATACACTTCAAGCCTGTGGAGGTTTCCGAGTCTTTGCATTTGCGCCCCGTCGTATCGTTTGTCTTAATCATGGCTTTGAGTTGTCCAGGCGCCGGGTTTACCCAACAGGCGCAGCAAGCCCCTCCGCAGCAACCCTCGCAGCCGCAGCAGCCTCCCAAGCCCGAAAAGGGCGGGATGAGCGGCATCGCCGGGGGACTGGGCGCCGCTCCGCAATACGACGCTCAAAAGAGACCTATCACCGCAGGCGGATTCGTCGACACGGGGCCCGTGGTATTCGAGGACATTTCCAAAAAGACTGGACTTGCGGGGTGGACGCATAAGATGGGTTCCCCAACTAAAGACTTCATCGTTGAGACCAATGGCTCCGGCGTGTGTCTTGTGGATTACGACAACGATGGCTGGCTCGATATCTACCTGGTCAATGGAGCCACTTTCAATTCGCTCGACGGCAAGGAAGAGTCCCCGCACGCTGCGCTGTTCCACAACAATCACGATGGCACGTTTACTGATGTGTCTGCCAAGGCCGGGGTGCAGAACGACCGCTGGGGCTATGGGTGCTCGGTGGCCGACTACAACAACGACGGCTGGCCCGATATTTACGTTGGCAACTACGGCAAGAACCGTCTCTATCGCAACAACCACGATGGCACATTTACCGACGTTGCCGAGGACGCTCACGTGGCGCTGGGAAACTGGTCGCCAGGCTCTACGTGGGGCGATTACGACGGCGACGGCAAGCTGGATCTCTACGTCACCGGCTATGTTCACTTCGACCGCAACAACCTGCCGATTGCGGGAACCAAGGCGGTCGGCTACGCGCAATGCCAATATCGCGGCTCGGCCGTAAACTGCGGGCCGCGCGGACTGCAGGGCGAGCCCGATCACCTGTTTCGTAACAAGGGCGACGGCACTTTCGAAGATGTGACAGTAAAGGCTGGCGTGGAAGACAAGGATCGCTACTACGGCTTTACCGCGATCTTCGTCGACATCAACGGCGACGGCAAGCCCGACCTCGTGGTCGGCAACGACTCCGAGCCAAACTTCCTCTACATCAACAAAGGGGACGGCACTTTCGACGACCAGAGCTACGTGTCGGGATTTGCGTTGAACAAGGATGGGCGCGAAATCGCTTCCATGGGCATCGCCGCCGGCGACTACGAGAACAACGGGCTGATTGATTTTTTTGTGAGCGATTTCGGCGACGACTACAAGGTCCTCTATCACAACGATGGGGACGCCGGGGTCCCCGCCGGCCGGTCTTTAGCCGGTGGGGTGACAGACGCCAGCTTTACCGACGTGAGTTACAAGGCGGGCATCGCGCAGCCCACCATCCCCTTTGTGGGCTGGGGCGACGGCTTCTTCGACTACGACAATGACGGGTGGCTCGATCTGTTCGAGGTCAACGGGCATGTTTATCCGCAGGTGGACCAGCACGACTGGGGAACCAGCTTCGCGGAGCGCCCTCTGCTGTTTCACAACATCCCGGATGGCAAAGATCGCAAGTTCGAAGTCATTCCGCCGGTCACCGGGACCGGTCTCGCGGATGTGATTCCGGGCCGCGGCATGGCGTTTGGCGACCTGTTCAACGACGGCAAGGTCGACGTGGTCATCAATCCTGTCGACGGCCCCCCCGTGCTGCTGCGCAACGTGAATCCCGACAACCATCACTGGGTCGAAATGAAACTCGTGGGTGGCCCGAAAAGTCCGCGCGATGCCACCTGCGCAACCGTCTATCTCAAAGCCAATGGCATGCGCATGCGTCAGGATGTGCTGTCGAGCGGCAGCTATATCTCGGCAAGCGATCGCCGCCCGCATTTCGGACTCGGCGATGCCAAAGGACGCAGGCTCGGCGGAAATTCACTGGCCTTCCGGCAAGGTGGAGACTATCAGGCTTCCCGCGGTGGACCGCATCTACACGATTGAAGAAGGCGTAGGTATCACGGGTGCTCTGTGCGCTGGCAAGCCGTGCGACGATACGCCCAAACCGGCTGTCCCCGCAGCCCATTAGTATGAAGCCCTGTGCGTCAAGCCAATCACGATTGTCGATCGCGTTGGCTTTCTCTCTGATCATGGTTTCTTCGCCAATTCTGGCCCCGCAATCTCCGCCTTCGCCACCTCAGGCCCTCCAACCCGCTGCATCGCAATCGAAGCCGTCCGAACAATCCGGCATGGGCGGCATCTCTTCAGCCGGGACATTTGCCCCGGTCTACGACGCGCAGAAACGTCCCATCACCGCCGGTGGCTTCGTCGACTTCGGCCCCATGGTGTTTGAGGATGCCAGCAAAGCCTCGGGCCTGTCGAAGTGGCAGCACGTCATGGGCTCTTCCCAAAAGAAATACATTCTCGAGACCGACGGTTCCGGCGTGGGCTTGATTGACTACGACAACGATGGCTGGCTCGACATCTATCTCGTCAACGGTTCCACTTACGACGCGTTGAGCGGAAAGACCAAGCCGCCGCATGCCGCGCTCTTCCATAACAATCACGACGGAACATTTACCGATGTGGCCGCAAAGGCCGGCGTGACCAACGACCGCTGGGGGTTCGGGGTGGCCATCGCCGATTACGACAACGATGGCTGGCCCGACATCTTCGTGTGCAACTTCGGCAAAAACCGCCTGTACCACAACAACCACGACGGCACCTTCACCGACGTTGCGGAGAAAGCCGGCGTTACGCTGGGCAACTGGAGCGACGGCGCAACCTGGGGCGACTACGACGGCGATGGCCGGCTCGATCTCTTCGTCTCCGGTTACGTGCACTACGACTTGTCCTACCAGCCCCTGGCCAACGACGGCAAAACTGCCTTCGCCTTCTGCCAGCTTCACGGCGTCCCCGTCATGTGCGGCCCGCGTGGGTTGAAGGGCGAGCCGGACCACTTGTTTCACAACAACGGCGATGGCACCTTTACCGACGTGAGTGTCAAGGCCGGCGTCTCCGACCCCGGTGCTTACTACGGTTTCACGGCCATCTTTGTGGATGTCAACAACGATGGCAAAGTGGACCTGCTGGTGGCCAACGATTCCGAACCCAACTATCTCTACATCAACAAGGGCGACGGCACCTTTGAAGATCAGAGTTACGTGTCCGGATTCGCGCTGAACAAAGATGGGCGCGAAATCGCCTCGATGGGTCTCGCGGTAGGCGACTACACCAACAACGGACTACTCGACCTGCTCATCACCGACTTCTCCGACGACTTCAAAGCGCTCTATCACAACGACGGTGAGGCGAGCTTTACCGACGTCGGCGATCAGGCCGGCATCACCCAGATGGCCGTTCCGTTCGTGGGCTGGGGCGCCGGCTTTCCCGACTATGACAACGATGGCTGGAAAGACATCATGATGATCAACGGCCACGTCTATCCCGAGGTCGACCAGCACGACTGGGGCACCACCTTCAAAGAGCGAGTGCTCCTGTTCCGCAACCTCGCCAACGGCAAGTTCGCCTACGTGGCGCCGACCCGGGGATCCGGACTGGCGACGCTCACCTCCGGACGCGGCGCAGCCTTTGGCGATCTGTTCAACAACGGAAAGATCGATGTGGTCATCAGCCCTATCGACGGGCCGCCGGTTCTCTTGAAAAACGTGAATCCCGACCACCATCACTGGGTGGAACTGAAGCTTATCGGCGGCCCGAAAAGCCCGCGCGACGCCGTCGGAGCTACCGTCTATCTCGCTGCCAACGGCATCCGGCAGCGTGAAGATGTGATGAGCGGCGGCAGCTATATCTCGTCCAACGACCAGCGGCCGCACTTCGGCCTGGGCGACGCCACCACCGCCGGTACTGCGGAGATCCATTGGCCTTCCGGAGCGAAGGAAACCGTCATCCTCCCCGCCGTCGATCGCATCTACACCATCCGCGAAGGCGCAGGGATCGTCGATGCGCTGTGCGGCGGAAAGCGCTGCGCTGCGGAACCCGCCCGTCGCGCGAAGCGCTGAAGAAGAGCGAACCGCTGCGCCAAAAACAAAAAAGGCGGACGGCCTGTAGCCATCCACCCTTTCTGCGTTGCGGGAGAAAGCCCGAAACAGCTCGGCCCTAAAACACGCCGGCAAGAAAAGTTTCGATATTTGACATCCGCTCGCCCGTCGCGCCGAATTGCGCGAGCACCGCGGGTGACAGCGTCAGCACCGGGCACTGCGAGTGAGCCAGCACCTTGTACACCACCCCATGCCGCGTAATGGCAGCGAATGCGGATGCCCCATGGGCGCCGAGAACGATGAGATCAGCCTGCTGCGCACGTCCCTGGTAAAGCAGTTCCTCTGTCGGGTCGCCCGGAACCACGATGGCCTGGATGTCGATCTTGTCCTGCAGCTCAGGCGGGATCAGCGAGATCAGATCGCCCTCAATCTGGTCAATGGAGCGGCCCGCCAAAACCTGGCTGCGCTCCTGGGGCTTGATCACATGCTGCAAAATCAGCCGCGCCTTGTGCTTCAGCGCCAGGGCGCCGGCAAACGTGGCCACCACCATGCTCGTATCAAGCATGCTCACGGCGCACAGAATCGTCCGCGTCTCAAAATTGCGGAAGCTCCCGTCTACCACGTCCGGGCCGATAATCAGAACCGGCACAGTCGAGGTACGCAACACCGCCTCGGCAACCGAGCCAACCAGCAGCTTCCCAATCGGTCCCGGCGAATGGGTCCCCATCACGATCCGGTCGATCTTGCGTTCATGCGCAAGCACCAGGATCTGATCCGCCGGCAGTCCCGGCCGGACGATGACTTCACATTCCACTCCCGCGGCCCGCGCCCGCTCCGCCAGCGGTTCCAGATGTTGGATCTCTGCCCTCGCCGCCGCGGTGTAGTCGTAATAGCGAACTCCCGACGTCTCCGAGGCGGAAACTACAAGCGTGTCGTAGGCGTGAAACAGGATGAGATCCGCGCCGAATTCGATGGCTTGCCCCAGCGCATACGAAAACGCCCTTTCGTTCGAAGGAACTTCCGTGGCAAAGAGAATCGTGCCGGGCTTGCTCCATTCCGGCTTCAAGGCTGTGGCCATAGAAAACCTCCCGTCCTGCGGATGCTCATCTTGGCAGACTCTACGACGGCTGGCGGTGCGGTGGCGCACATCCCTGTGTGAGTTGGATCACAAAAGTTTGATCCCGCGAGGCCAACTGCCGTAGGACGCATCTTGCCATGAATCGGGTTGCCTGCGCATGAAATTTTCCCTTCGTGGGATGAATTGCGCAAAACGTGATACTAATCACAGCCATCGTGCCTCCCAAACTGCTCTCCTAGTCCTGCAATCAGGCGGATTCCCCTGCCAGCGTTTTCGGGACAGCTCGCCGCAATTGCGCAGGAGGCCCCATGCAGCCCATGCATCAGATTCCCGCCCGCGGCGGGCTGAATTTCGACGAAGCCCCCTTCCTCGCCATCTGGGAAGTCACGCAGTCCTGTGATCTGGCCTGCAAACACTGCCGCGCCGCCGCCCAGCCCATCGCCCACCCCGACCAGCTCTCCACCGCAGAAGGCAAGGCCGTCATCGATCAGATCGCCGCCATGAAAATTCCCATCTTCGTCTTCACCGGCGGAGATCCCCTCAAGCGGCCCGATGTCTATGAGTTGATTCGGTATTCCGCCGAAAAGGGTGTCAAGGTCGCCGTCACGCCCAGCGCTACCCCTCTCCTCACCCGCGAGGCCATCTTCAAGATGAAGGAAGCCGGCGTCGTGCGCCTCGGCATCTCCCTCGACGGCTCCTGCCCCGAGATCCACGACAAATTCCGCGGACTCCCCGGCGCCTTCGCCCGCACCATCCAGGCCGTCCAGTGGGCTGGCGAAGCCGGCCTCCCCATCCAGGTCCACACCACCATCAGCCGCCACAACGCCCACGACCTCGACAATCTCTGCAATCTCTTTGAGAAGCTGGCCATCGTCATGTGGAACGTGTTCTTCCTGGTTCCCGTGGGCCGCGGCCAGCTGGCCGACCTGCTCTCCGGCGAAGAATTCGAGCAGGTCTTCGGCAAGATCTACGAGCTCTCCCACCGCGTGAGCTTTCAGATCAAGACCACCGAGGCCATGCACTACCGCCGCTACCTTCTGCAGCACAACCTCGCGGAAAAGAAGATAGGCCACGGACATCCGGCCACGGCCGTCCAGGAGTCCGGGGTCCCCGCGGACAGGTCTTCGTCCGTGGGGTGGGAATATGAACCCGGGGCTCCCCAGGCCGATGCGCACACCCGCACTCACACGTGGGCGACGCGGCGCGTCAATGACGGCAAAGGCTTCATGTTCATCTCCCATGTCGGCAACGTCTATCCCAGCGGCTTCCTGCCCATTCACGCCGGCAACGTCCGCGAAACCCCGCTCGCCGACATCTACCGCGAAGCGCCCATCTTCAAGTCGCTTCGCGACACCTCTAAGCTGGAAGGCAAATGCGGCGCCTGCGAGTACAAGGAAATCTGCGGCGGTTCACGGGCGCGCGCTTACGCCCTCACCGGCGATCCCCTGGCCCAGGAGCCCTGCTGCATCTACCAGCCGCGCAATTGGCATCCGCGGGCCGAAGGCGAACCCGTCGCTCTGTGCCAACCGGAGATGGCCAGCCCTCTGGTAACCCTTCAGTAACAACAACTTGCGGGGTGCAACTTGTGGGGTATTCGATCCCGCTCGGAGGACTGATACTCTTCCTTTGCGAGTGGAGGCGAACGGATTGCTTCCCGCGTAAGGTCCTACCATCGAGGAGCCAAACGGCTCCTCGTGTTTTTTAACGCCCTGAAGAACCCTCCCACGCCCGACCCTTGGCCGAACCGGCACGCTGCAGATACAGTCTCTATCTACAGGTCGGGCGATTTTGAAGCAGGCAACTACAGCCTCCAATAAAATTTGCGTCTGCGTCGCCGTGCTGGAGTGTCTCGCGACGGCAGCTTTGGCGCAGCAGCCGCAGTCTCCTCCCCTTGCGCCGGTTACTGCACCCCTGTCTGCCGGACTTGCGATGCCAGAAGGCATCGCCCGGGATAGCAGGATGCCCGACCCGACCCAGGGACTTGTTCGCGTGGATGTCGCCGTGACCGACAAGTCTGGAAAACCTCTCCCGGGGCTCTCCGAAAAAGATTTCACGCTCCTTGACAACAAGGAGCAGCGGAAAATTGTTACGTTTCAGGCGTTCAATGGCGGAATTCAGCCCCCCACCTCGCTTGAGATCGTGCTCGTGATTGACGAGCTCAACATGCTCGCGAATGCACGAAGCGGGAAGGCGGAGCTCTCTGCGGCGGGCCGCGAGGCTGAGACATTTCTCCGCGCCAATCGAGGCGTTCTCCCGAAGCCGGCCATCGTCTATCGGCTTACCAGGGAAGGGCTGTTCGCCACGTCACGTGCCTCCATCGACGGGAATGAACTCGCCGACGAAATTGAACATCCCGGCAAACAGCATCGGATCTGGCCGCCGTCGGCGATCGCCAGAGATATCGGGAACATTGCCAAAGGCGACGATGTGACTTCGAGGATCACCAACTCGCTCGTTGCCCTCGGATCGATTGCCGTCGAGGAACGTCGGAGGCCGGGAAGAAAGCTCATGTTCTGGATAGGCAATGGTTGGCAAATCGAAGGTCGCAGAGGCACAGGCCTTCTTGATTTCTCCATCGAACTACTCACGCGCATGCGCGAGGCCCGCATCAACCTGTGGGGCTCGTCGGAGTGGCCCGTGTACGACGGCTCCGGAAACCCGATGCCCGTCGATGACCATGTTGAGGAGCAATACCTCAACGGACCGAACCGGGATTCTACCGACCTGGACTATCTCTCGCTGCCAGTTATCGCCGCTCGCAGCGGAGGCGGAATGCTGAATTCACATCACGATCTCGCCGCTCTCATCGGTGAGCGCTTCAAGGAGGAGAGCCGCTACTATTCCATCACCTTCGATCCTCCACGCACCAGTGCAATAGACGAATACCACCATCTGCAGATCGAAATTGACAACCCGGATGCGAGCGCGCACAGTTTCGAGGACTATTACGACGAGCCGGTCTTCTACGATCAGCCGCCCATCAGAAAACCTGTCACCGGGAAAGAGTTGGAAGCGCTGATCGCGACCGCGCACGACGACTCCAGGTCCGAATTGGCTCACCAGCTCGAAGGCCTGCAACTGACCGAACGGCTGGATAGCTCGAGGGTCGCTAGGCTTGAGAAGGAAGTGCGCGGGGGCGAGGCCCGGGAGGCTTTGGAGATCGTCGCAGACGAGGCGGTATTCCTTGCTCCCCCGGCCGATGAGCTTCTCTCCACGCCGCCGCCCGACATGCTCACGCAGCGTCAGATCCTCTCCAACACCATCTCTTACATCAACACCACAATCCCCAGGCTGCCTGACTTGTTAGCGACCCGCAGGACCGTGCAGTATCACGAGCTGTCACCCAACCCGAACCAACCCTGGAAAACCGCAACCGGCGACGGGGCCCTGCACCAGGGCGAGATCGCAACCGCCAGTCTTCGCTTCCACGACGGGAAGGAACGGGTCAAGGACCAGTCCGTAACGGGCGACCAGTCCCGGTTCCAATTCGGAACGACGATCACCATGCTTATGAAAAACGCTCCGCAGCAGCGCGAACGTCAGCAACTCAAAACCATCGGTACCTTCGGCCCCGTACTCGCCACGGTCATGACCGCCGCCACATCGGCGCAAAGCGAATTAAACTGGATCCGATGGGAGCAGGGCGAGCATGGCCGCCTCGCCGTCTTCCGCTATCGCGTGCCCCGGGAAACATCCCTCTTCAGGGCTGAATTTTGCTGCCTGGCCATCGATTTCGACGAGGTTCCGTTCACGAAACCTGCCCCATTCCACGGAGAGATCGCGGTAGATCCCTCCACCGGCGCCATCCTGCGCTTGACCATCCAGGCCGACCTGGAATGGAGACTGCCGCTTGCCCGATCCGACGTAATGGTCGAATACAGCCCCGTGATGAAGGGCTCGAAAACGTTTATCTGCCCGTCAAGAAGCGTCTCCATCTCCAGGCAGCGCAGGACCGTGGCAATCGGGGAGTGGGGCGAGACCTTCAAGGTTTATGCTCCTTTCGAGACCCTTCTGAACGAACAGCACTTTGAGAAATACCACATCTTTGGCTCCACGTCGCGAATCCTCCCGGGATTCATCGAAGCACCCAAAGATAACTAAGTCACGTCACGAGCTCTGCCCAGGTGTCTGTGCCGGTCTTGAATTGGCAATTACCGTACCACCAAACGGCAATTTAGACCGATGAGACGGGGCGGTGCTTTCCGCAAACTTCTTGCGGTGCTTTTCCGGGTTCTGCATTTCATGTCAATCCCCCTCCCTGTGGAAAACAGGCTTAACCAACACAAAACAAATGCAAAATTATTTTTCCAAAATTAGGGATTAATTCGCGGAATCTGTCACACTGGAATTAGGTCGAAATGCAAACAACGCCCGCGCCATGCGCGGGCGTTGTGCGTTTGGGCTTCAACCACACCCTCCAAAGGACTCCAGACATGTCTGAAACCATCGAAACTCTGGCCGTTCCAGCCGCCGCTTCCGTCTCCGCCTGTTCCGCCGCCGTTGACCGCTGCATGGCCGCCTACAAAAACGCATACAGAGCCTGTGCCACCATGGGCGAAGCCGATTACAAACGGCTCAAAGCCGGTAACAATGCCTACCGGCTCGCCATGCCCCGCACCGTCTCAGTCACCGAAATTCAGGCATTCATCGCCTGCATCGCGCACGGCATTAACATCGGCGTCTTCGAGCGCCATGAACCCACCCAACTCCTGTACGCCGCACAGGTTGCCCTCTCCGCCCAGAGGCGAAAGCCCGGCAAGAAGTGACCCACCCCCCCTATGTAGATCGCCTTTTCTTCGCCCCCGGGAAACCGCCCTTCTCGGGTGATTCAGATCACAACAAGCGATTTGTCCCCGGAGTAGATTCAATTCAGATAAAAAAGGCCGCTTTCCCAGCAACGCTGCATCTCTAAAGTTCACTATCTTTGCTGGAGTAAGCTGGCAATTAGAGACGGAGGCGCATGCGTATAGCAATCATCGGCGGCGGAATTGCAGGAATGGCGGCTGCCTACGAGCTCGCCAAGGCCCGCGCCGAAGACTCGTCGATCGAATACACGCTGTTTGAATCCCGCGAGCGGCTAGGCGGATCGATCGCCAGCCAGATCGTGAATGGCTCGGTACTGGAATGTGGGCCGGATTCGTTTTTGACCGAAAAGACCGCCGCCGCGGAACTCTGCCGCGAACTTGGCCTGGGAACCGACCTGCTTCCCTCCAATGACGCCGCTCGCAAGACCTACATCGTAGTGAAGAATCGCCTGGTCGCGCTGCCCGACGGGCTGATGTTCCTGGTGCCCACCAAACTGGTTCCGACCGCTTTGTCGCCGCTTTTCAGCCTGTCCACCAAGATCCGGATGGGGCTTGAGCTGCTGCATCCGCCCCGGCCGAGCGTGGAGGACGAGAGCGTGGCCGCGATGGTGGAGCGGCACTTTGGGCAGGAAGCCGTCGACCGGCTGGCCGATCCGCTGCTATCCGGCATTTACGGCGGCGATGCCGCGCAACTGAGCGCCCGCACGGTGCTGCCCAAGCTGGTAGAGATGGAAGCCGAGTATGGCTCGCTCACCCGGGGCATGCTGGCGGCCCACAAGACTATGAAGGCGGCCATGGCGGCCCGGGCCGCAGCCAGTGCGAACGGCGCCTCCAACGGCAAGCCGCTGGCTCCGCGCGGGATTTTTACCACCCTGCGCGGCGGACTCCAGCAGCTTGTGGACGCGATTACCGCAAAGCTCGATCCGGCCGCCATTCGGCTCAACACTTCGGTGACGGCATTGCAGAGGGCTGGAGACGGCTGGCGGGTGACCGCGGACGGTGTCACGGAGCGATACGATGGCGTGATCGCGGCTTCTCCCGCATGGGCAGCCGGTTCCCTTCTCAGCACCGTGGACGCGCAACTCGGGCAGGATCTCGAGGCCATCCCTTACTCGTCGTCGATCACCATGAACCTGGTATTCGACGAACAGCAGCTGGGCCCGCTCCCTGAAGGTTTCGGCTTCCTGGTGCCGGCCAGTTCCGGCCACGCCATGCTGGCATGCACCTTTGTCCATCGCAAGTTCATTGGACGCACCGCGCCCGGCAAGGCCGTCCTCCGCGCGTTTCTGGGCGGAATCAACCAGGAAAGAATGATGGATGAGCCGGACAACGTGCTCGTCGCCACTGTACGGCGGGAACTGAGCGAGATTCTCGGCCGGCGCGTGATCGGTCCGCATATCGAGCCCGAGCACACGCAGGTGAACCGCTGGCGGCGATCCATGGCGCAGTATGCCGTGGGCCATCAGGACCGCATGAAGCGGATCAATGAGCACGTGGCAGCCCTGCCGGGCCTGGCACTTGCCGGCAATGCCTACGATGGCATTGGAATTCCGGACTGCATCCGGCTGGGCCGCCAGGCCGCGAAGCGCATGGTCGGCGCTCCCGTCGCGACCCCGGCAGCCCGCTAGATCCGCCTCCTCAACCGGCGGCCTTTATTGCAGAATTACCGGCAACAGCAACGCGCTGGGGTGTTCGGCGTCGTGCAGCACCGTGTTGGTGGCCTTCACAAACTCGATGCTCGTGGCTGCGTCCTTGCCCGTGTTCAGGTTGCGATCGAAGCGGGGGAAGTTGCTGCTCGAGACCTCAAGCCGGATGCGGTGCCCTTTGAGAAACACGTTGCTAGTGGACCAGAGATCGATCTTGTATTCATAGATTTTTCCCGGCTCAATCGGCTTTGGCGAGCCGGTAGTGGATTCGCGAAACCGCGCGCGCAGTATGCCTTCGGTGAGATTGATGGCTCGGCCGTCCGGCCACACATCGACGAGTTTCGCGGTGAAGTCCGTATCGGCGGCCGAGGATTTGGCAAAAAGGTCTAGGGTGACCGGGCCTGTCACTTCGAGATCCTGCTCCAGCGGCGGCGTCGAGTAAACCAGCACGTCGGAGCGGGCCTCGACCTCCTTCTGGTCGCGCGGACCTGGCGGCATGTGCTCGCCGTCGCAGCAAAGGGGTCCGCCGACGGTGGGGACAGGATTGCCTGGATCATACGTGTAGGTGTCGGCCGAACCCTTTCCGCTGGCGGCGGTCGCCAGCGATCCATCGTCATCCGCGCTGTTCGCTTTTCCGTTTGATTGCAGGAAATAGCGGGTCTCCTTCGCTCGTGCCAGCGGCCAGGAATCCTCGTAACGCCACTCGTTCTTGCCCATCACGAAGATCTTCACCGGCTTGCCGTTGGCGAACTCGTTCTGCTTACCGAGAAAGAGATAGTCGTACCAGTCGAGGATGGTGTCGTTCTCAGAGAATGGCGCCTGCGGCCCGAAGTCGACTGCGCCGACGGTCTGCCCCCAGCCTGAGTGCCCGCCGATAGCCACCAGCAGATGCTGGCCTTTGCGCGCCTCCTCGTTGCCGGCGTGCGCGTGCAGTCCAATGTAGTTGCGAATCGAACCGCCCTGGAAGATGTCGTACCAGGCCGCGATCGTCAACGCCGGCACCTGGATGTCCTGAAAGTGCTCCTCGATCGACCACTGCTTCCAGTAATCGTCGTAGAGCGGATGGCTCAGCCAGTCGAGGAAGTAGGGCGCCAGCTGCGAAGTCGCGTCCGTCGCCCCGGGATCGAGGTGCGTGTTGAACAACGGATACTGGTTCAGCGGCAGAATACCTTTCGTGACCGTCGCGTTCGTAGCGTGCTCAATCTTGCGCGCAAGCGTGTTCTGCGCCAGCCCCGAGGTCCAGGACTCGTTGAACCACTGTTCGAACGCGCCTCCCTGATAAGTCCAGTTCTCGTGGTAATTGCTGGCCGTCACGATGGGGCAAATTCCCGCCAGGTGCGGCGGATGGGTAATGGCCGCGAGCATCTGCGTGGCGCCCACATACGAGCCTGAAAACATGCCGACCTTGCCGTTGGCGTGCGGCAAAGCCGCGGCCCATTCGACGGTGTCGTAGCCGTCGTTCGACTCGTATTTGAACGGGTACCACTCGCCTTCCGAGGCATAGCGCCCACGCGTGTCCTGCGCGACAACCATGAATCCGCGCGCCGCGCCCTTCAGGCCGATGGCCGACATGCCGTCCTTGTTGTAAGGTGTGCGCGTGAGCAGGACCGGGAATGGGCCCTCGCCGTCGGGGCGATAGATGTCGGCCTTGAGGGTGACGCCATCGCGTGTCTTCATGGCAACGTTGTGCTCAACAATCGGAGTTGACTGGGCAGCGGCGAATTGAATGGTCGGAACGGAAAGAAAGACGAGAACCAGGTTGCAGAGAGTCTTTTGGCGCACGGAGTTCCCTCGAGGCGGAAGCCGTGTGCCATTGTAGCGGCTGGTTTTGGGGATCGTCGGGATGCTCGCGTTTTGTCTAGCGCGGGACGTACCACTGCTGCCGCTGCGCGATGCGGCGAGGGTCCTCGAAGACGCGGCCCAGGACAACGCCGAACAGAAAGCCCCCGATGTGAGCGAGGTAAGCAACGCCGCCGGTCCTGACATCGGCGACGGTCCCGAAATGGAAGAGCTGAATCAGGAACCAGAATCCGATCAGGATGGCTGCCGGGATGAACGTGACGCGGAAGAAGATAAGAAAGAAGACCAGCGTCTTGATGCGGTCCCTCGGGTAGGTGACGATGAACGCTCCCATGACCGCGGCAATGGCGCCGCTCGCGCCCAGGCTGGGGATGCGCGAAAAGGGGTCGCCGGCGATCTGGGCCAGCATCGCGACCACGCCGCCGGCGAGGTAGAAGAAGAGAAAGCGGAATTCGCCCATGGCGTCTTCGATTTCGCGTCCGAAGGCCCACAGGTACACCATGTTCCCGATGATGTGCATCCAGCTGCCGTGCATGAACATGGAGGTGAGCAGGGTAATCCAGCGCTGCCCGTGAACGATGTATATGGGGACGGTGGACCAGGTGTAGACGAATCGATTGCCGTAGTTGAGTTCCTGAAAGAACGCAAAGGCATTCAAGATCACGATCAGGGTCGTGACCACGGGAAACTGGCGAGAACGCCTGGACGCATCGCCAAGAGGAATCAGGCCTCCCATTTACATGCCGCCTTTGCCCAGCAGGATACCGATTCCGTAAGTGACAGCGCCCTCAACCGCGCCCACAACAGTCATCTCCAGCCCCGATGCCCACCACGACCGAACCGTAATCAGACTCTTGGCGGCGCCTACGGCGAAATGCGCGGCCAGCGACACAATCGCGGCGGCAATCACCGCCGGCACTCCCTGCAGGAAGAAGAAGGGAATGACGGGGATCATGGCGCCCACGGCCGTCGAAAGAGCGCCAGACGTAGCCGATACCATGGGATTCGACAGCGCCTCTTCTGACGCTCCCAGCCGCTCGCCTGCGAGGGCCCGCAGCATCTGTTCCGGATCGCGGGCAATATGGTCGACTACGTGAAAAGCGTCTTCTTCCGGCAGCCCTTTTACCTGGTAATAGAGCGCCAGCAGTTCGCGAGCTTCGGCGGGGTTCATCTTGATGGCATCGCGCTCGCGAGCCAGTTCGGCGTGATAGATCTCGCGCTCGCTCTTGGCAGCGAGATAGGCGCCGGAGCCCATTGACAGCGCCGAAGCGATCATTCCCGAGATACCCGCCAGCAGCACGTACTTCGATTCGCCGGCAGTAGCGCCGGAGACGCCCGAGACGATGCCGAAGATGGCGCCCAGGCCATCGTTGACTCCGTAGATGGCGTCCCCGATCCAGCTTCCGGCCTGCTTGCGGCCTTCGTTGCGCTTGGCGAGCAGCTCGTCGAGAACCTCCTTGGGATTCACCTTGGGAGCGCTGGCCGACGGCGCGTAGTGGCCGCGCAGCAGCGAACCGAGCTCCTTGTGGTGATCGCGCTCGTCTTCAATGACGTGGTTGAGGATTTCGATGGAGGCATCGTCGCCGAGGTCCTTGAGCTGGGAGCCGTAATTGGCGATATGGCGGCTTTCCTCGATTTCCAGCCGCCGCAGCGCCATGCGCACGCCGCCGGCGCGGTTGGCCAGCGAGTCGGCTTCGCCGTGGGGAGAACCTTTGTAGACCGGATCCGGACCGCCCAACTCCTTGATCCGGCTGGCCCACAGGTCCGCGTGCTCCAATTCGGCGGCGGCCAGGTGACGGAGAACGTGGGCGCGGACGGGATCGATGTCGCGGTCGGCGAGGGCCTGGTAGGTGTAATAGCCCTCCATCTCGGCCTGCCAGTTGGCCTCCAGGGCGGCGAGGACCTTGTTCAGGCGAGCTCCGGTCAGCGTGTTCGTGGCCAAAGGGCAATCTCCTTGCTGAAAGTTGAGGATAGCCCAAATCGCCGCCCCTTGCGTGGGTCAGAGAGCGCAAAACCGCGCCGCCCTTCACACGTGCATGGTTTGCCGTATAGTGTTGTGTGCAGCAAATCGGCCAGATCCGCATAGTCGAACGCCTGCTGTTTGCGCTCCAGCCGGCAACCCGCGGTCCGCGTAAAACGGTCTAACGAACACCACGCCCTTACCGGGGCGGATTTTTGTAGAAATCGGGGGAACCAACCTCACATGGCAGCAACACGATCTACACCGCCCGCGACAGCGAACACGCCCAGTTACGTTGGGCCGTTCATTACGGTCGCTATCCTGTTTTTCATTTTCGGGTTCATCACCAATTTGAACATGGCCTTGGTGCCGCACCTGAGGAACATTTTCACGCTCCCGTACGCCTGGGCCATGCTTGCCGAATCGGCCTTCTTTTTGGCGTACTTCGTGTTCTCGTCGCCCACGTCGAAGCTGATTGAGACCATCGGCTACAAGCGGACCATGGTCGTCTCGCTGTTCATCCAGGTTGTGGGCTGCCTCATGTTTGTGCCGGCCGCCAAGATGGTGAGCTTTCCGTTGTTCCTGACCGCGGTATTCGTGGTGGGCGCGGGTGTTACGGCGTTGCAGACGGCGGCAAATCCTTATGTCGCGATTCTGGGACCGGAGCACAGCGCCCCGGTTCGCCTCACGCTGGCACAGGCCCTCAACTCGCTTGGCGGCACGATCGCCCCGCTGGTGGCCGGCGCCTACATCTTGACCGATCCAGCCAGCCTGGCCAGCAAAGCTGCTGTCGCCGATACGGTGCGCGGGCCGTACATCGCCATCGCCGCAGGACTTCTGATCCTGGGGCTTGCCGTCATGTTCATGCATCTGCCCCACATTTCTCAGACGCAGGAATTCCGGCCCGGCAGTGCGGGCGATCCGGTGCTGAACCGCAGCATCTGGAGCTACCGGCACACGGTGCTCGGCGCGCTTGGCATCTTTCTCTATGTCGGCGTGGAAGTGGGACTGGCGTCGATTGCCGTCAACTACTTCAAGACGCAGGGTGTCGACAGCCTCAAGACAGCCTCGTTCCTGGTCTCGCTTTACTGGGGCGGAGCGCTCATCGGCCGCCTGCTGGGCTCGTGGATCCTGACCAAGGTCAAGGCCGGGCTGCTGCTGGGCATCTTCGGCTTTGCCGCGCTGTTCTTCGTGCTGGTTTCCATGTTCAGTTCGGGGCCGGTCGCTATCTACAGCATCGTGCTTTGCGGGTTCTTCAACTCCATCATGTTCCCCAACATCTTCGCGCTGGGCATTGCGGGCCTTGGACCGATGACCAGCAAGGGTTCGGGGCTCATTATGACCGCCGTGGTGGGAGGGGCCATCGTGCCGCTTCTCCTCGGCTATGCTGCCGACAAGATGGGCATCCAGCACGCATTGGTGATTCCCGCCGTTTGTTACCTCTTCATCGCCTACTACGGGCTGTGGGGATCCAAGCCTACGCGGATTGTGCAAGCGTAAGCTGGATCGTGTTGTACAAACTGAAGGCCCTCCGACGCGAGTCGGAGGGCCTTCGCACGTAAAGGCAGCTTGTGGCCTGGAGCCTGGAGCTCGGAGCCTGTAGTTATTGGCTGCGAGCTACTGGCTAGCGGCTCAACGTCCTCGCTTCGACATGGCGTGCAGCTTGAGGACCGTGTTCCAGTTGCGCCCGGTCGCGATCACGCCCAGCGCCCGATCGAGCGGCTTGCCGGAGAACTTGGTTTCTGCCGCGCCGTCGGGCAGGTGCAGATAGAGGGTGTCACCGGCGAGATGATAGCGGTCGCGCCGCGCCGGGTACTTGGCGACGATGGCGTCCAGCCCTTCTTTGGCGCTCGCCGGGGCCGCTGCGGACAGGAATGCGACGTGCACCCTGGTGCCGTCCGCGGCTTCAGCTGCAAATGGATTTGCCGCGATGACCTGGCTGAGTTCTCCGTGCGTACGGATGACCACGCCCACCGGCGTCCCCGTCAGTTTCGCGAGCGCTGCCGCCAATTCTTTGGCAATCGCGGGAGCCTTTTTGTCAGCATCGAACACGGCGTTTCCGCTTTGAATGTACGTCTCGATGTTCTGATATCCCAGCCTCTTGAGGAGCGCGCGGAAGTCGGCCATGGGCAGCTTTCCGGTTCCACCCACGTTGACCGCGCGTAACAGTGCCACGAAGGTCTGCATCGTGCTCCCACTCGCCGGGGGGCGATGCCCCGAGTGTATCGAAAATCTAACGATCTGCACCCAGACTTGGGCAAATGTACCTGTTTTGCACAACGAGGGACAGCGGCACCCTTAATACGGCGTTAAAGTGGCTGTGAAAGCCTGATTTTGGAACTCTCATTTACCAAAGCAGAGTCTTGTTCGGGCACCAGCTCTGCGAACGTCTTATGTGCGCGTGGTGAGCTCCCCCAGCTTGCTTGAACAGAGTTTCCCTCCATGCCCGGGAGGGAAACCGGATTTCGCAGCCGAAGAAACGTTGCAAAACCTTGAGGAGAGCCAGTATGAAGTTGAATCGAATGCGCCAGGGCCTGTTGTGCCTGGCATTGATGACTGCTGTGCCGTGGTGCGGTACCGGTATTTCGTTTGCCCAGAGCACCACGGAAGGCGCCATTGCCGCGACTGTCCAGGATGCTTCCGGGGCGGTCGTTTCAGGAGCGACGGTCACACTGCGTAATGTTGGCACGAATGCCATGGTGACGTTGACCACCGACGCCAGCGGCTACTTCAAAGCGCCTCAACTTGCGCCGGGCACTTACGCTGTCAACATCCAGGCCGCGGGCTATGGGGAGTACAAGGCGACCGGCGTGGCCGTCACCGTTGGCTCGCTGACGGAGCTGCATCCCTCCCTGGCCACGGGCACCACCGTTGAGTCCGTTCAGGTTACAGGCGATACGCCGGTGCTGCAGTTCGAGTCCCCGGAGATTTCGGAGACCATTACGGCCAAGGAGATCGTCGATCTGCCGTTGAACGGCGGCCGCTGGTCCGACCTGGCCTTGTTGACGCCGGCGGCGGTGTCGGACGCCAACGGCTTCGGCCTGATCGTGTTTCGCGGCATCAGCCCGCTCATGAACAACGTTGAGATTGACGGCGCGGATGACAACCAGGCGTTCTTCTCGGAAGAGCGCGGGCGCACGCGGGAGGGCTATTCGACCTCGCAGATCGGGATCGCAGAGTTCCAGGTAAACACGGGCGTCTACTCGGCTGAATATGGCCGCGCGGTGGGTGGCGTCATCAACTCGGTCACGAAGAGCGGCACCAACGCGCTTCACGGCCAGGCATACTTCCTCGACCGCGACAACGGCTGGGGCGCTTTCAATCCTTTCACAACTTTTACCAGTGTGACCGAACCTTCCAGCGGGGGCGCGCCCACCATCGTGACCGGCGTACCCTTCAAGCCCAAGGACTGGCGCAAGCGCTGGGGCTTCGGTGCGGGGGGCCCGCTCATCAAGAACAAGTTGTTCTGGTTCTATGCGTACGATCAGTACCGCAGGAACTTCCCGGGCGTCGCCAAGCCCGCAACGCCGAGCGCGTTCTTCAACCAGTTCGCCGACCTCGCGCTTCCCGGCGGCGCCACCTGCACCGCCAGCGCCACCAAGGCTACCTTCAGCGGCACCGGCAGCGCCGGCGATACCAACGCCTGCGCACTGGC
The DNA here is from genome assembly GCA_963744185.1 of uncultured Acidobacteriota bacterium. Lineage (GTDB taxonomy): Bacteria > Acidobacteriota > Terriglobia > Terriglobales > Acidobacteriaceae > Telmatobacter. Next base: position 250,613 of record CAVUSR010000013.1, read on the forward strand.
GTACCGCGTCTACGGCGGCAATTACGCTACCGCCGCGGCTCAGTACGACCAGCTGCTCTACGGCAAGGCTGTCTCATCTCTGACCGGTCTCAACGGCCCCGGGCTGCTCGACGACCTGGGCACCACGCCCCGCACCGGCGACGAAGTGTTGAATACGCCCAAGCTCGACTGGCAGATCAACGAGAAGGAGCATGCCAGCTTCCTGTTCCACCGCCTGCGCTGGGACTCGCCCGGCGGCGTGCAGACCCAGACCTCCAACAACTACGCCACCGACACGTTCGGCACGGATTTCGTGAAGCTCGACTACGGCATGGCCAAGCTGGACAGCTTCATCACGTCGTCGCTATCCAACGAACTGCGCTTTCAGTACGGGCGCGAGCTGAACGACGAAGGCCAGCAGCCGCACTCCGCGTTCACCAACACATACTTGAACAACTCCACCGGGACGCCGGTGCAGTTGATGATCTACGGCGGCTCCAGCAACAACGGATTTACCGCCGGCATGCCCTATTACTCGTTCCGCGCCGCGTATCCGGCGGAGTGGAAGGACCAGGTGGGCGACACCGCCAACTGGACCTGGAGGAACCACAGCCTCAAATTCGGCTTCGACATTCTGCGCAACAGCGACGAGGTCAACAACCTGTACGAGAGCAACGGCGTGTACACGTACACCTACTTCTCTGACTTCTTCGCGGACATTCTCAAGCCCGGCGGCACCTGCGACGCCAGCCAATCCCAGACGGGCCTCGGCAACGCGGCCTGCTATTTCGGATTCACCGAAGGGCTCGGCACGCCGGAGTTCCAGCTCACCACCATCGACTACGGGTTCTTTGCGCAGGATGATTGGAAGCTGACTCCGCGGCTGACGTTGAACATCGGTCTTCGCTACGACTACGAGCACGTGCCGCCGCCATTCCCGTCCCTCATCAATAGCTCGCTGCTGACCACCGCGGTTAACGGCCAAGGGCCCTTCCCCGATGCCGCCGCGGGCATCACCAACCAGCCCAGCGACGGCAACAACTTTGGCCCCCGCGTCGGCCTCTCGTGGGATCCGTTCGGCAACGGCAAGACGGTCGTGCGCGGCGGCTACGGCCTGTATTTCGGCCGCAACCTCAACGGCATTATCTTGAACGCCTATGAAGCCAGCGGAAGCCCCAAGGGGCAATACACCATTCCCAGCGTCTTCGGTCAGGCGCCGGGAGCCAGTGCGCCGGCGTTCCCGCAGGTTATCGCAAACAATGGAACCTATGCCACGCCAAGCCTCGACTTCTTCGCCAAGAACTTCCAGAATCCCTCGGTGAACGAGTTCGATTTGAGCATCCAGCGCGAGCTGAGCGCGGGAACCTTCTTTTCAGTAAATGCAGTCGGGGCGCTGGCGCGGGAGCTGCCCAACTTTCTGAATATCAACCTGAACCCGGCCAACATGAAGCAGACCACCCTGGTGATCACCGATGCCACGGGCAACGCTGCGGGATCCTACTGCGGACCGCTGCCCTGCGGCACGGCGATTCCCACGGCCTATTACGTGAAACCCTATGTGAACAGCCACTACGGCAGCGTGACGGAAGTAGTGAGCAACATCAACTCCAACTACTACGGCCTGGCCCTCGACATCCAGAACCGCGGCAACAAATATGCGCAGTTCGATGCCAACTTTACCTGGTCGCACGCGCTGGACTACAACCAGAACGAGAGCACCTCACCGAGCTCCAACAACTGGTGGGACCCGAATGCCAATCCCCGCGCCAACTACGGCAACTCGAGCTTCAACGTTCCGCGGCGCGCGGTGGGATGGGCGATGTTCAACTATCCGGTGTCGGCAACCGGCTGGAAGCGTTATGTTGCGGATGGCTGGCACCTCAACCCGGTGATCCAGGTCCAGAACGGCCTGCCGTACTCGGCCGGCGTAAGCGGCACCATTACCGGCGCTGCCGGCTCCGGCCTGACCGGATCGGGCAACTCGGGCTACCTGCTGCAGCTCGGACGCAATTCCGTACGGCAGCCGAAAACCCTGGTCGTCGACGCCCGGGTTCAAAAAGATGTGCACGTTTCTGAACGCTTCAATGTGGAGCTGGTGGCGGAGGGCTTTAACCTGCTGAACTTTGTCAACGTGACAGGCGTGAACAGCACGGCCTACTCGATCTCGGGCTCGAGCCTTAAGTACAACCCGTTCTCGGCGGGCACCGGGCTCACCGGCCAGTCGGGCTTCGGCTCCATTACCAACGCGGACTCCACCTTTGTCTACAGCCAGCGCCAGATCCAGCTGGGCATGAAGCTGGACTTCTAAGTCGAACAAGTAACGCGATCAACGCGCGGCGGCCTTCGGGTCGCCGCGCTTGCTTTGCGGCCAGGGCAAGTTCGATCGCCTCGGCTCCTGCTAGAGTCGCAATGAAGTGGTCAGCCTGTCTTCTCTCCGGCAGTGGTTTCGAGCGCGCGGCCTGGCGGAGGTCCAGCGCGCCCTGGCGGAGACCTTTCGCCGGACCACTCCCACCGAACAGCAAATCCACCCTTTCGATCGGCGCCACGGCGTGGATACGAGCGGCCTGGTTTATGCCGACGCCCTGGCCACGGGGCACCCCAACGACTTTTACAGCGAGGGCTACTACGCGACGGCTCCGTCGTTATTTCATGGCGCTCTCGCGCGCTGGCGGGTGACGCTCTCCGGACCCTCCATCGAGGACTACACCTTTGTGGATCTGGGCTGCGGTAAGGGGCGGGTGCTGATGATGGCCGTCGAGTATCCGTTCCGGTCGATTGTGGGCGTTGAACTGAACGCGACGCTGACGCGGATAGCTCGCCGGAACCTGGCAAAGTGGATGCGTTCGCCGCGTGCCTGCCGCGTGGTAAGCGTGGTGGAGGGAGACGTGCTGCAGCTCCCGGTTCCGGAAGGTCCTGTGGTGCTGTTCCTCTTCAATTCGTTTGAAGCAGAGATGGTGCAGAAGCTGCTCAACCGGCTCGCGGAGAATTCGCAGACACGCACCACGCCCATCGACCTGATCTACATTCATCCAGAGCACGACAACCTGGTGCGTCAGACCGCCGGCGTCGCATCGCTCTTCGACGAGAACATCTCCTTCAGTGCAGAGGATGCCGCCGCGGATGCGTTCGAAGTCAACGTGGATCGGTGCTGCATTTATCGGCTGGCGGGACGGCTGCAATAGAAAGGGCGAAGGCGAGGCCGCGCCCACTCTCTATTCCATATTCCCTGTCTTACGGATAAATGCGGTGCAGAGTCCGTGCGAAGGGAATCGTCTCGCGCACGTGGTCGAGCCCGCAGACCCACGCGACGATGCGCTCGATGCCCATGCCAAATCCGGCGTGGGGCACGCTGCCGTAGCGGCGCAGATCGAGATACCACTGGAAGGACTCGAGCGGCAGGCCGTGTTCCTCGATGCGGCTCTTCAGCAGATCGTAGCTGGCTACGCGCTGCGAGCCGCCGATCACTTCGCCGTAGCCCTCTGGGGCCAGCACGTCGACGCAGAGCGCAAAGGTAGGATCGGCCGGGTCGGGCTCCATGTAGAAGGCCTTCACGGCGGCGGGGTAGCGATGCACCATCACGGGGCGATCGAACTGCGAGCTGAGCCAGGTTTCGTCGGGCGAGCCGAAGTCGTTGCCGTATTCAAAAGGTTGCTCGAGCTCGCCTTTGGCATGGGCCTCGTTGAGCATCTTCGCCGCTTCGTCATAGCGCAGGCGCGGGAACGGCGGCAGCACCGACTCGAGCTTCTTCACGTCGCGCCCGATGACCGCCAGCTCGGCGGCGCGATTCTTCAGCACGCTCTGTACGATGTAGGAGATGTAGTTCTCCGCCAGTTCCATCAGGCCGTCGAGATCGCAGTAGGCCACCTCGGGCTCCACCATCCAGAACTCGGTGAGATGGCGGCGGGTCTTCGACTTCTCGGCGCGAAACGTCGGCCCAAAGCTGTACACCTTGCCCAGCGCCAGCGCGGTCGACTCAATGTAGAGCTGCCCCGACTGCGTGAGGAACGCGGGATCGCCGAAGTAGTCGACCGGGAACAGGGTCGATGTTCCTTCGCAGGCCGCGGGCGTGAGAATCGGCGGATCGGTGCGAATGAAACCGTTGTTATCAAAATACTCAGCCGCCGCGCGCATGATCTCTGCCCGGACGCGAAGGATGGCCGACTGGCGCGGGGAGCGGATCCACAGGTGGCGATGCTCCATGAGGAAGTCAACGCCGTGCTCCTTGAGCGAGATGGGATAGGGGTCCGATTCCGGCACGCGCTGCACCACCTGGATGTCTTCGACATCGAGCTCGTAGCCGCCGGGAGCACGCTTGTCGGCGCGGACTTTGCCTTTGACGATGACCGAGGATTCCTGCGTGAGCCCCTTGAGGGCTTCAAACACCTCGGCAGGCACGCTCTTCACGTGCGCTACGCCCTGCACGGTTCCAGTGCCGTCGCGAAAGATGGGAAACAGCAGCTTGCCGCTTTCCCGCAGGTTGTAGAGCCAGCCGCGAAGCGTGATGGACTGCCCCTCGTGCTGCCCCAGGGTCGCGATAGTGGCCAATGGTGACGACGGCTCGGAAACGGCGGCGGCGATCTTGGGCGTTTCGGCTGCGGTGCTTGCGGCGGATTCTTCTGGCATAAAGAGCTTGCTTCCTTGGGACCGGCGGTCCGGGCATTCCCTGTCTTGACCTTCTCAGAATAACGCCGCGGGCACAGGCTCCGGGAAGGGTCGCTGCATCTTGGGGTTGTGGTTTATCGTCCAATGCGTATGGTCAATCAAGCCAATGTGCCCCATCCCGCGCCGGAAGCGGAGGAGATTTACCGCCGCTGGATCTCTTTTCTCGATGACGAGTTCACCCGGCACCAGGTGGCGGAGCGCCGCGCCGAGATTGTGCGCGACCAGTTGTATCAGCTCTACCTGGGACGCCCGCACGGCGGCAAACTGAACCTGACCCTCACCAGCGAGCTGCCCGGGAACGTGATGAGCCTCTCCATGGATCCGAACAACATGACGCTGGAGGCAGAGCACTTTCAGGAGGCTGACCACAACGAGCTCGACAAACGCAAACCGCTGTTGTGGTTCTGGCAGATGTTCGACCGCTCGCCCATCGGGCTGAATCACTGGCTGGGACTACGCTTTCGCTGCATGATGGGCCGCCACCTGTTTGCGCACATGGGAACGGGCGTGCGCATCTTCCACGGCGTGGAGCTTTGTTACGGGTACAAGCTGCGAATCGAGGACGGCGTCGTCATCCGGCAGCGCGCGCTGTTGCACGATCGCGGCGGCATCAGCATCGGCAAGAATGCGGTCATCGGCTCCTATGCACGCATCTACTCGCACACCTACGACCCTGACGACTACGACAAAGCCACGCTGGTGCCGACGGAGATTGGTGCAGGCGCGCGCATCGGCAGCCACGCCATTATCCAGGGAGGGGCGAAGATCGGCGAACGGCAGATTGTGGGCGATTTCCCCGCCGTGCGCAACTGAGGCCGCATGCTAACCTGAGGTTTCCGCCACCAGGAGCACGAGTTGCAGCCGAGTAGCCTTGTTATCGCCATCTTCGAATTTGTCCTGCTCATCTTCTCGCTCAGCGTGCACGAGTGCGCGCATGCCTGGATGGCCTCGCGCCTGGGCGACCAGACGGCCCGCCTGCAGGGACGCGTGACGCTGAACCCCATGTACCATATCGACCCGATCGGAACGCTCCTGTTTCCCGCGTTGATCATCTTTGGGCCGTTCATCGGGTTCACGTTTTTTGGAGGCTTGCTGGTGGGTTGGGCCAAGCCGACCCCGGTAATCACCCGCAACTTCCGCAAGATCACCCGCGACGACATTCTGTCCACCTTTGCCGGCCCCGCGTCGAACTTGCTGCTGGTGGCGGCGGCCTTCGTGGCGCTGGCCATTGTCGCCCTCGCCGTTCCGGGTGGCCACAACCTCGTCATCCTCACATTCGTTTCCGTGCTGCGTGGGGGGATCCTGGGCATGGCGACGTCCTCGCCCCTGCAAGCATTCGCCATCCTTTGCAGTCTCGCCATCCTCATCAACCTGTCGCTGTTCTTCTTCAACCTGCTGCCCATTCCCCCGCTCGACGGCAGCCGCATCCTGCGCAACCTTCTGCCGTACAACGCGGTGCAGATGTACGACCGCATTCCCATGTGGGTCAGCTACCTGCTCATGATCTTCGTGGGCGGGTTCCTCATCATGCTCTTTCTGCGGCCGGCGCTGCTGCTCGTGTTCACTGCCCTGAACCAAATCGGGGGATCGTCGATGCCGGTGCAATAGAAGGTCGAGTGCCCCGCCGCGAGGCTGGCGCGCCGGCGTTCAGGAATCCTCGCCACCCATGCCATAGAATCAGGAAAGCGACGATCATTCCTGATTCGACAGGCACAATGGCTGAACAGACTTCCATCTCCCGCCCGCGCGTTTTGAGCGGAATGCGCCCCACCGGCAAGCTCCATCTGGGCAACTACATGGGCGCCCTCGCCAACTGGGTCAAGCTGCAGGACCAGTACGAGTGCTACTTCTTCATCGCCGACTGGCACGCCCTGACCACGGACTACGCCGACACCTCTGACGTTCTGACCAACACGCGCGAAGTAATTCTCGATTACCTGGCAGCGGGCCTCGATCCGGCGCGGTCGGTGCTGTTCGTCCAGAGCCACGTGCCCGTGCATGCCGAACTGCATTTGTTGCTGAGCATGATTACCTCGCTCGGCTGGCTCGAGCGGGTTCCCAGCTACAAGGAACAGCAGGAAAACCTGCTCGGCAAGGACCTGACCACTTACGGCTTTCTTGGCTATCCGCTGCTGCAGAGCGCCGACATCCTGATTTACCAGGCGAATTACGTTCCTGTGGGCCAGGACCAGGTGGCGCACGTGGAGCTGACGCGCGAGGTCGCACGGCGCTTCAACCAGTTCTACAAGCTGAACGGGAATGAAGTTCTTCCTGAGCCGCAATCGTTGCTCACGCCGTCGCCCAAGCTGCCCGGCACCGACGGCCGCAAGATGTCGAAGAGTTACGGTAACACGATCCTGCTCAGCGACCCCGAGCCGGAGGTGCGCAAGAAGCTGAAGACCATGGTGACCGACCCGGCGCGCGTGCGACGTTCCGACCCGGGTGATCCGGACAAGTGCCCCGTTGGCGACCTGCACAAGGTGTTTTCCACGCCCGAGACGCTGGGCAAAGTCTACGAAGGTTGCCGGTCTGCGGGCATCGGCTGCATCGAATGCAAAGGGTGGGCTGCCGACGCACTGGTCCAGATCCTGCTCCCCATCCAGGAACGCCGTGCCGGCTATAGTGATTCGGACGTAAAGAACATTCTGGAAGACGGGTCAGCCCGGGCGCGCGCTCGCGCCGAACAGACCATGGTCGAGGTCCGGGCGGCAATGCACCTGGCGCCTCCACCCGCGACAGGGCGGTAGATATGGATCAAATCCCCAATTCGGTTCTTGCAGTTGAAAACGCGTCCACGCCTTCCCCTGTGCGCGAGCCCGAACCGGACCCCGCGCCCGTGACCGACCCAACTCCGGGCAACGAACCCAAGCCGCATCCCGATCCGGAGCCGAATCCCGACCCCACGCCGGACTCGCCCGACCCTGAACCAGATCGCAACCCAGATCCCGGGCCGCCGACGGGACCCGATCCCGACCCCGAAGAGTTGCCGCGCATCGGACCCACCCGCCGAACCGGATACCCCGCCGATTCAAGCTCAAGCTGCAAGCGATGCTTCCGGAAAGTCAGGGGTATTGGACACGCCACAAAACTCGGCGGAGCGAGCCGATCCGCCACCTCTGGTGCTGACTTCAAAGCCAATGGCGGCGGAAAAATCCGTTCCCAGGCCCCCAGCCAAGCCTAAAAAACCCGAGGCCAAAAAGCCGGACGAAGACCAGTTTTCTCCCTTCGACGTCATGGTCAGCCAGGTTTACGACGGCCCGCTCGACCTCCTGCTCGACCTGATCCGCAAGCAGGACATCGACATCTACGACATCCCCATCGCCCGGATTACGGCCCAGTTTCTCGCTTACGTGAACCAGCTCAAGGCCAGCGATGTGGATGTGGCCGGGGAGTTCATCTACACCGCGTCGCTGCTGATTCACATCAAGAGCAAGATGCTGTTGCCGCGCATGCCTGCCGGCCCCGACGACGTCCCCGAAGATCCCCGCCGCGAGCTGGTCGAGCGGCTCCTCGAGCACGAGCGTTTCAAGAACGCGGCCCAGATGCTGCAGCAGAAACAGATGCTTGAAGCCGCCACCTGGACCAATCCGGGAGTCCGGGAGTTCAAAGAAGATGCGGCGGCCGAGCCCGAGGTCGCCGCCGATACAACCGACCTGGTGCGCATCTTCCGCGACATCATGGAGCGCGCCCGCAAGCGCCCCACGTTCAATGTGCAGGACGACGCCGTGACGGTGGGGCAGATGATCCAGTTCCTGGGCCGCCGCCTCACCCTGGAAGACAAACCGGTTGCCCTTCGCAAGCTGCTCAGCCACACCAAGTCTGAGCGTGCCCTGGTCGCCATGTTCCTGGCGCTGCTGGAGTTAGTGCGGCTTCAAGCGGTTCTGCTGCGACAGGACCGTGCCTTCAGCGAGATCTTCATCAAGAAAAACACCGAGTTTGATTCCGTGATGAACGAGAGCATGGCGGCGCGCGACGACTGGCGATGACGGGTCGGACATTTGTTAAAACAAATGTTATAATTTGGATCGTCAGGAGCATACTCGATGGCGACGTCTGTCAAGGTCATCTCGATCGGTAATTCTCAGGGAGTCATCCTGCCCAAAGAGACTCTGGCGCGCTACAACGTGCAAAAGGGTGACACTCTCTTCCTTACCGAGGGGCCCCAGGGGATTCGACTTGTGCCCTACGACGAGGAATTTGCGACGCAGATGGAAGCCGCGCGCGAAATCATGCGGGAAAACAGGGATGTCCTCAAGCGACTGGCGGAATGAACGAGCCAATCTGGATCCGGCAGGACGTAGTCCTCGCCGCGCACGAAGAAGCGCTGAAGGAGCACGGCGGCCCGGAGGGGGTACGCGATATGGGTCTGCTGGAGTCGGCTCTGGCGCGTCCCAAGAATCTCTTTGCGTATTCCGATGAAGTCGCATCGCTCGCCAGGCTTGCCGCGGCTTACGCCAAGGGTATCGTCGCCAACCATCCATTCGTAGACGGGAACAAACGAACCGCCTTCACGGTCTCGCTTACTTTGCTTCGGCTGAATGGGCGAGAGGTCACCGCATCGAAGGAAGACCGCGTAATGACGTTCTGGGGTCTCGCTGCGGGGGAGATTACCGAAGATCAACTCGGCGCCTGGTTCGAGCGGAACACCGCGCCGCGAAACCAGGCCGGTTGAGCAGGTTAGGCAGTCAGCGCGACGGCGCTCGATTTAACCAGTCTAAGTGACGCTGAAACGCCGACGGAGGATGGCCCCTTCGAGGACACCCTGCTGGTCGAGGGCGCCGCCTGGCGCTCCAGCAATTCCTGGATTCGCTCCAGCGAGAAGCGCCAGCTGCTGGGTAGCGTAGTAAGCTCCCGCTTGCCCTCGGCCGAGGTCCACTCATACCGCTCTGGCAGTCCGCAGAAGCCGGTTCGTTCTGCCGCCAAACGCATCTCGGCTGCAATTTCGCACGGAAACGCCAGGTAAATCCGCGGTAGCTGGCTGATCGAAACACCGTCAAACTGCACCAGGCAGCAGATGGTCTTCGAGCCCTGGCTGTCGACCCAGAAGTCGATGGCGCTGCGGCAGTCGATATTGCGCGCTCCCGGCTCCGGGTTGCGGCGCATAAAGGCATGCGTCAAATTCCAGCGGCCGTCGTCGCTTGCCTTCACTGAAACCTTCAGCAGATTGCCTGCCCGCGTCACGGCGAAGTCATACCAAGGCTTGTCGCGGACGGTCTGCGAGAGCACATCGTATCCGCAGCGGGCGAACTGGGCAGCAGCAATGCCTTCCGCGCCAACGGAAATAGGCCAGGATGAGGTCTTGGCGGGGGTGGGGGAGGGGGGGACTAGCATCGCGTTCTCTCCTTACATACTTTGGCTCGAGGCTGACGCTGCCGCCCCGAACTTTGGAACTCCATCCGACCGAGGGAAGAAGCACGCTGGGGTCCGGTTATCTAAGGGCTCCACATCAATGCGCTAGCCCCCAGCAACCGAATGAAGCCGGACCCCCTCCGCGCCCCTCCGAGACAAGCATTTGTCTGATCAGTACCCATATTTATCCGCCGATTTCCCCATTTTGTATGTGAGATAAGTCACTCGTGTTGAAAATCGGCTTCCGCTTTCGGAACTGAGGTAAATCGCCTCAGTTCGGGAATCCCTCGTTGTTTACACAGGATTCACACTTGTTTCACATCATCCGTGTATCCGTTGCTGAGTCTGACATTTTGCTTCCCCGCGCTGTCCGGACAGAAATCCCAAACCAAATTCGGAGTTTTTCCCATGGCTGATCTGGCGACCACCGCGCAAGCGCCCCTGACCGGCGCCTCACTCCTCGACAAGAAAATGAAGAAGCACATGCCCTCGTGGATCAGTGGCGTCATCGTGGGCATCGCGTTGATCGGCGGTCTCGCCTACATCGGATTTCACGTTGCAGGGGACCTCGGCAATGTCAGGTTAGCGAGCGTCTGGCCGTATGTGCTTCTCGGCGTGGCACTCCTGATCGCCCTTGCCTTCGAGTTCGTCAATGGCTTCCACGACACCGCCAATGCGGTGGCCACGGTCATCTACACGCACTCACTCGAAGCCAATATCGCCGTGGTTTGGTCAGGCCTTTGCAACCTGCTGGGCGTCCTCACCTCCGCAGGCACGGTGGCTTTCACCATCATCACCCTCCTGCCCGTCGAGTTGATTCTCAAGGTCAGCTCCGGTGCCGGTTTCGCCATGGTCTTTGCCCTGCTCATTGCCGCCATCCTGTGGAACCTGGGCACTTGGTGGCTGGGCCTGCCGGCGTCGAGCACCCACACCATGACCGGCTCCATCATCGGCGTGGGCGTGGCCAATCAGCTTCTGGCCAATAGCGCCGACGGCACCTCCGGCGTCGACTGGGAGCAGGCCCTCAAGGTGTTCAAGGTCCTGCTCGTATCTCCCATTGTCGGATTCGGGCTTGCAGCGCTGCTCTTTCTGCTCACCAAATGGCTGGTCAAGTATCCCGAGCTCTATGAGGCGCCCAAGGACGACACACCGCCCCCCTTCCCCATCCGCGCCCTTCTCGTACTCACGTGCACCGGCGTCAGCTACTTCCATGGTTCCAACGACGGCCAGAAGGGCATGGGCCTGATCATGCTCATCCTCATCGGCACGGTTCCCACCGCCTACGCTCTGAACCACGCCGTCTCTCCGCATGACATCCAGGACTTCATCGCCGCATCCGAGCAAGCGGTCTCCATTATCGACCGGCACGTCGACAAGACTGCCCAGCTGGGGTCGGACCCACGCGAGGAGCTGACCCTCTACCTGCAGACCAAGAAAGTGCATCCGGCCACCATGACCGCGCTGCGTGAGCTGATCCGCGACACCGAGGGCGCCGTCAAGGCCTACGGCGATTACAAGGCCGTCCCGGCCAGCATGCAGTCCAACGTCCGCAACGATATGTACGTCACCAGCGAAACGCTGCGCGTCCTGGCCAAGAACCATCAAGGCAACTTCACCCCCAGTGACAACGCCGCGCTCGACAACTACAAGAAGAAAGTCGACAAGGCCACCAAGTTCATCCCCAGCTGGGTCAAAGTCGCCGTCGCCCTTGCGCTCGGCCTGGGCACCATGGTTGGCTGGAAGCGCATCGTGGTCACCGTAGGCGAGAAGATCGGCAAGGAGCACCTGACGTACGCGCAGGGGGCCACGGCCGAACTGGTGGCCATGGGCACCATCTTCGCCGCCGACAACTTCGGATTACCCGTCAGCACCACCCACGTCTTGAGCTCGGGCGTGGCCGGCACCATGGCGGCGAACAAGAGCGGCCTGCAGTTCTCCACCATCCGCAACATCGCGGCGGCCTGGGTCTTCACCCTTCCGGCCGCGGCATTGATCTCCGGTTTGCTCTTCGCGCTGTTCCGCTGGATCTACCCCAACTAATTCGAAACCCGGGTCAAATCCCGCTTCTCCGCAACAATGGGCGTCCGGATCATCGGGCGCCCACTTTTTTTCTGCACGCTCTTCGTGTCGAATGCGGGTGCGCACTCTGCGCAGCGTTCCCCGCTTCCGTTACCATACTGGAGGTGCCTATAGCCGAATGAGTCTGAAAGCCAAGCTGGAAGCCGTGATTTACGCCGCCGAGGAGCCCGTCACTCTGACGCAGCTCGCCCTGCTGTTTGCCGGGGATGCCCTTGAATGGAGAGCTGCGCAACAGGCCGCCGCCGCCGAGCAAGCCGCGGAGATCGCGGGCGAGAACCCCGACGGGCCGCCGCCCCTGCTTGCCGAAGGCCTGGAGTATCTTGGGCTGGAGAGTGCCCCGGCGGTCGATGGCGACACCGATCAGCAACCCGAGTCGATTATTCCGGCCGAAGCGTCCCTCGAACGGCGGCAGTCGGCCGCGGAACCCGAGCCGCAAGCCGACGAACCCGCGCCGCCCAACGTGGAAGCCGAGGCGCCTGCCGCTCCGATCGATGCCGAAGCCGAATCCAGGCGCCAGGCGCGCCTCCGCGATCGCGAAATCAAGGGCGTGCTCAAGCACCTGCTCGATGAACTGATCACCGAGTACACCTCGGACGGCCGTGGCGTCGAGATCCGCGAGATCGCCGGCGGCTATCGCATGGCCACCAAGCCCGAGTGCCACGACGCGGTGCGCCTCTTCGTCAAGAGCCTCAAGCCGCCCATGAAGCTGTCGCTGCCCGCGCTCGAAACCCTGGCGGTCGTGGCTTACAAACAGCCGGTCACCTCTCCTGAAGTCAGCGAGATTCGCGGCGTCGAGTCGGGTGGCGTCCTCGGCTCGCTGCTGGCGCGCAAACTCATCGCTACCGCCGGCCGTAAACAGGTCATTGGCCGTCCCATCCTGTACAAAACCACCAAGGAATTCCTGCTCCGCTTCGGACTCAGGGATCTCGCCGAACTCCCCTCGATGGAGGAGTTCGAGAAGATGGCTGCGGCGGAAATCGAGGAGCTGGAGCCTGAGGTGGTGGCCGCCGATGCCGCCCAGTCCGCCGTGGAGCTGGAGCAGAATTCTCCCAGCGGCGAGGAACTGGCCGAAGCGGCCGAGGATATGGAATCCAGCGACGAGCCGTCTCAATCACCAGCTCTGGAACGTGAGGCCAGCGCGCCGGAGCCGGCCGATTCAGCGCCCGCGCCCGGCCCATCGAACCAGCCTGAATCTGCGGCAGACACGTCGGCCGAGCCCGAAGCTGCTCCCCACTCCCCCGCAGGCCATCCCGTCCAGCCTGCCCAGCCGCACGAAGAAAATGAGGCTGTCGTTCATGCCCAAAATAACGAAGAAGAGCGCTGAAGCCGCCGCCGAGCCGGTACCTGCAATATCGCCCGAGCCGACAACTGCCGAGCCGCAGGCCGAACTAACCGATCCGCTGAAGAAGAAAACCACCGCCCGGAAGAAATCTGCAGCCAAGAAGATCGCAGTCAAGAAGAAGGCAAAGAAGCCAGTCGTCGATGCCGCGATCGAACTCGGGGTTGAACTCCCCACGCCGTCCGAGTCGCCGTCCCAGCCGGAGCCAATTAACTCTGAGGCAGTCGCCCAGGCGGAAGACACCTTCGATGCCGCCATCGAATCGAATGACGCGACGGAGTTACAGGCTGCTGCTCCCGTGAACGAGGCCGCGCCCGAGCTCTCGTCTCCCACCGATGCCGAGGAGGAAGACGAAGACGAGGAAGATGAGGAATTCGAGCCCGCCCCCCGGCCTCCCGCAAAGCTCGAACGCCTGCAAAAGATTCTGGCGCAAGCCGGCATCGCCAGCCGCCGCCACGCCGAGGAGATGATTACCGAGGGCCGCGTTCAGGTCAACGGGCAGGTCGTCACTGAACTGGGCTCTAAGGCCGACAAGAATCGCGATCATATCCGGGTCGACGGCAAGCTGCTGCAGGGGTCCGAGCGCCTCCGCTACTTCATGCTCAACAAGCCCCGCGGCTACGTCACCACGGTGAGCGATCCAGAAGGCCGTCCCACGGTCATGGACTTCTTCAAGAAGGCCCCGGAACGCCTCTACCCCGTCGGCCGTCTCGACTACCTCAGCGAAGGCCTGCTGCTGATGACCAACGACGGCGAGCTCGCCAACAAGCTCACCCGCGCCGCCTCCGGGGTCGAGAAGACCTACCTCGTTAAGGTGAGCGGCCAGCCCACGGAGGAGCAGATTGAAACCCTCCGCGCGGGCGTGAGCATCGACCGCGGTAAACCGGGTGAGGGCCGCGTGCGCACCTCTCCCGCGCGCGTCCGCCAGGTGCGGATCGGTGAGAATCCCTGGTACGAAGTGGTGCTGATTGAGGGCCGCAACCGCGAATTGCGCAAGATGTTCGAAGAGATTGGCCACTTCGTCGAAAAGATTCGCCGCGTCGGCTATGGCCCGCTGGTGCTCGATCAGGAACCCGGCAATCTGCGCGAGTTGGATCCGCAGGAGCTGAACCTTCTTCGCCTTGCCGCGGAAGGAAAGTGGAAGCCCAAACGGATCAAGTCCACGGCCATGCTGCCCAAGGAAGCGGGCCGGACCGTTGATCTGGACGCAGCCAAGCGCCGTCCGGGAAAGCCGTTTCGGCCAGCCACCGGACTCGATAAACCCCGCTCCGAGGGACGCACCGGCAGACAGGACCGCGGCCCTGGCCAGCCCCTTGGTTTCGCGGCGCGCGGCGGCAATCGAGGCCAGGATCGAAGCCAGGATCGAAGCCAGGACCGCGGCCAGCGTCGCGACAGTTTCCGGACAGGCGACACAGGCCGAGGCTTCGGCCGGCCTGCGGCTGGCGGCGACCGCCGTGGCTTCACCCGGCCACCCGCGGATCGGGCCGAGGGTCGAGGATTCAGCAAACCTCCCGCGACCCGTGGCGAAGGCTTCACCCGGCCGCCGGCTGATCGCGGAGGCGAGCGCCGCAGCTTCTCGCGTCCCCCGGCGGGAGCAGGCGGCCAGCGCCCGTTCCGGGATCGTCCCGCGACGGGAGGCAGCAGCAAGCCGCGCTTCGACCGTCCCGCATTTCCGCCTCGTTCCCGCCGTCCTGAAGAGGGTGCCGGCTTCGAGGAGCGCAAGCCCTTTCGGCCGCGCACGGATCGCCCCGCAGCGGGGGCGGGCGACAAGCCGCGCTTTGGTGCCCGGCCCGGCAAGCCGGTAAGCAGCGGCTTTGGCGGAGACAGCCGCAGACCGCCCCAGGGCGCTGGCAGAAGTTTTGGTCAGAGGCCCGAAGGCCGATCTGGCGAGAAACCAGCCTTTGCACCGCGGCGCGATGGCACATCGTCCTCTCGCCCCTCGTCACGACCTCCGGCAGGGGGCCGGGCCGCTTTCACCTCCAGCGGAGTGCCGCGGCCGGGAGGGGCGAGGCCGCCTTCCGGCGGACCGAAACGTACCGGCTTCCAGGGTCGTGGGCCAACCGGTGGAAGCGCGCGGCCGGGCAGCGGCTCCCGTCCCGGCAACAACGGTTCGTCTCGCCCCGGTTTCAAGGGCAAGCCCGGCGGGCGCGGCCTGGGTCGCGGCGGTTCTGGTCGCAAAAAACCATAACAAATTTCGAGGCGATCGCAAGGGGACCCGGCAAGCGCGCGAATCTGTTACCTCGCATGGACGCGGAGCATCTCTATAGCATGAGCATTGAAAAAGCTACTTTTGGCGCCGGCTGTTTCTGGGGTGTGGAAGCCCGCTTTGCCACCCTTCCGGGCGTAACCGCCACCGCAGTCGGCTACGAAGGCGGAGCGCTCCAGAGCCCCACCTACAAGGACGTGTGCACCGACCAGACCGGACACGCCGAGGTTGTCGAAGTGGATTTTGACAACGAAAAGATCACTTTCGAACAGCTGCTCGACGAGTTCTTCCAGTTGCACGACCCCACGACGATGAACCGCCAGGGACCTGACTGGGGCACCCAGTACCGCTCGGCCGTCTTCTTCCACTCGCCGGAGCAGGAAGCTCAGGCCAAAGCGAAGATTGAGCAATTGACGAGCGAAGGCCGCTTTACACCCCGTCGCATCGTCACCAAGGTCGAACCGGCTCAGACCTTCTGGCGTGCCGAGGAGTACCACCAGCGCTACCTCGAGAAGCGCGGCATGGCCAGTTGCCACATTTAGCGGGATACACCCTCATGGCCGACCGGGGCGGGCTGATTGCGGAGCCGGGTCGGGAGCCGAGATGGTGATCCCAGTCAGTTCGCCCGCCACATGAACCGCCTGCTCCGCCGTACCGTAGGTGCGCATCGCGTGCGGCTCCGTACGCGCAGGGGGCCACGAGTCGGGTCCGTTTGGAATTTCCACATAGTCATTGTCGACGCCGTCGGCCCGCAAAATGTAGTCGCCCTCGGGAACAAAGGCGAAGGTGAACGTGTTGTCTTCCTTCGACACAGACGCATGCGCCGCCTCAGACCGGTCATCGGGGTACAAAAGTGCGAGCTTGCCTCCGTTCACAATGTGACCGTCGTGCGCTGCGATGATGCTGCCGCGAACCGTGTGCAGCTTGGCGAGAGGGATCTCGAAGTCCTGACCGCCAAACTCCTCGCCAGCGGCAACTGTGATGGGCACTCCGTCTTTGCGACGCGAACTGCCAGTGCCATAGAAGGACAATGAGTAGATAGGCCAGGTGCCGACGCTTGTCCCGCCCTCGACGATCTTGTAGTGCATGCCAGAGAGGCTGAGGTTGGCTTCCAGCAGATATACTCCAGCCGGCAATCCGCTTATCCGATAGTGACCCTGGTCGTCGGTTCCTGCGGAGTACGACTGGCCGGCGACTGGACTACTAGGGAGTTCAGTCCAATCCTTTTTGGCACGGACCAGAATGGACACCAGAACGCCCACGGCAGGGCTGCCGTCGTCGTACAATATGGTGCCGCTGACCGCAGCTCCGCGTTCGATACTCACATTTACCGAGACCGGCAGATCCGACTGAACGGTCATTCGCGGAGCGGACATGACTGGCTTCTTCGGCTTCGAAACGTCGGAGGCTGACGGGTCGGCGGGCGGAACGTAGATCGAGGCCAACGGCGACACATAGCCCTGCTGGGTGGCGATTACGTAATAATCGCCGGGCTCCACGTGAGGGATCGTGAAGCCGCCATCGAGAAGGGTCTGGACCATTTCGCCGCGGGAGGAGACGTGCTGCTCCTCGCCGGGGCGGATGGCGTCGATCTGCTCCGCAGGCTGCAGGATGACGCTCGCCCTACGCGCTGGGGCATTGGTGTCCGCGAATAGACTGACCACACCGTGACACGGCCATTGTAAACGGGGAGCCTTGGCCGGCTGGGCAGACAAGGCCGACGCGATCACGCTGAATGCGAATAGTATGGGCACGGTCTTCATACATGACAGGTTGCGCCGAACTCCACGAAGCAGCCGTGATAGCGGGCACAGCTTTCAATTTCTCCACCCACGTGACGGCTGCCACATTCCTCGTCCGACTGGCCGCCATACTCAATCCTGCGGATCCGGACCGAAAGGCCTTCCTGCGCTTCTTCCCTGATCCGCTTGCCGGACGGGAGAGGGCACCCCACCCCCTCCCATGAGATTTCGTCGTTACTTTCGCCTCAAGGCCCGCGCATCCATATAAAAACAAGGCTTTTAGTGCGAAAATGCATAGGCGAACACAGGGCGAAACTTTGCGAATCGGAATTCCTGGAAACAAAAGAGTCAGATAAGCCGGTACTCGAAAAGAGGCATATCCACTTCCCGATTGCGTAAACTGGCAAAGTATGCCGCACGCTATGGTCGCAGGCTGTGGAATGGCTGACCGTGGCGGTGGCCGTGGCCGGAATGGGCTATTTCCTCGCCGCGCTGCTCGCAGCTTATGGTTTCCTCCTCCAGCCAAAACCGGCTCCACCGCAGGCTTTTCCCGGCGTCTCCATCCTCAAATCGCTCAAGGGCGTTGATCCAGGCATGCTCGACGCCTTCCGCAGCCACTGCACTCAAACCTACGCAGGTGAGTACGAGCTTCTCTTTGGCGTGTCTTCGCTCGACGATCCGGCAGTGGCAACCGTTGAGCAGCTGCAGCGCGAATTCCCCGCGCTTGCCATTGGCCTGGTCGAATGCCCATTGCGCCTCGGCGCCAACGGCAAGGTCAGCACGCTGGCGCAACTAGTGCCGCATGCGCGCTTCCATTTCCTGCTCATCAACGACTCCGACATCACGGTTTCGCCGCGCTACCTGGAACGCGTGATGGTGCAGTTCGCGCCGGGCAGCAGCTCCAGACGCCGCGTGGGCCTGGTGACGGCGCTCTACAGGGGTCGCGCCCACAACACGGTTCCTTCGCATCTTGAAGCGCTGGGGATCGCGGCCGACTTTCAGCCCAGCGTGCTGCTGGCCCGCTGGCTCGAGGGTGGCCTGCGCTACGGCCTCGGCTCAACCCTTGCCGTCAGCCGGGAAGCGCTCGACGCCATTGGCGGCCTCGGCCGTGCTGGTCGATCATCTGGCCGACGACTACGAACTCGGCGCGCGCGTTTACCGAGCGGGTTATGCCGTTGCCCTTAGCTCTGAAGCGGTCGAAACCAGCGTTCCCGCGTATCGCTGGCGCGGCTTCGTCGACCACCAGTTGCGCTGGTACCGAACCGTCCGCGACGCCCGTCCCGCCGGTTATGCGGGCCTGGTGTTTACCCACGGACTGGGCTGGGCCCTTTTGAACGTCCTGGCCAGCGGGGCAAGTCCGGTCAGCCTCTGGATCCTTGCCATGAGCTTCTTCCTGCGCCTGACGCTCGCGATGACGGTCGGTGCGCGCGTTCTGGCCGACCACGATGTGCTTCCCAGCCTGTGGTTGCTTCCCTTCCGCGACCTGGTGGCCATGGGCCTTTGGGTCGCCGGCTTTGCCAGCAACAGCATCGTCTGGCGGGGCGAGCGCTTCACCGTGAAAAACGGAAAACTGAGCCCGGCGCAGCCTGCGGTCTAGGCTCACCTAACAGCGCCGGTTTCTAGCTCGTTGTTTGCTGCCCTTGGTTGACTGGAAAGCAGGATCAGGAGAACATTAGGAACCTGCCGTCGCCCGTGCAGCCCGATAGAGCCACATCGAGGGCCCTTAGCTTTTTTCCTTCCCCGCGGAGGTTATGTCATGCAATCCCCGGGCACACCGATTCGTCGCAGCCAATCCGCCGTTGTCCTCTCTTTGGCGGCGCATCTGTCGCTGTTCGCGTTGCTGTTGCTGGTTGCGAATGCCCGCTCTAAGTTGCTGGTCATCCAGCCGGCGGCACAGGGGCATTACACGGGGATTGAAATTGCCGGCGGGTCGCACTCGATCCATTTGCTGCTGCCTGCTGCGCAGACCTCGGTGGAAGCGCGCAAACCGGCCAAGGAACCGCAACCTGCGAAGAAATTACCTGATCCGACGCGGCCTCCGAACCCGGTAAAGCCGGAAGGCGGAACGGCCGCTCAGACGCACCAGAACAGTCAGGGAAGCGGCGATGCGGCCTCCGGAACAGGCAGCGACGCGGAAAACGCCGATCCGGCATTTCCGGTCTTCTCGCCGAAGCCGCCGGTCACCGACCGGGCGCTGCTGCCAACCTCCCAACGCGAGATCGTGGTGGACGTCAATCTCAATGCGGCTGGAGACGTCATCGGCGCGAACCTGGTGAAGGGCATGGGCAACAGCCTCGATCAGATTGTGCTCGATACCGTGAAGTCCTGGCGCTTTCATCCAGCAACGGTGAATGGCAATCCGGTGGCCTCGCAGGCGGAGCTCATCTTCCCCTTCAATCCCAGCTATCCGATCACTCCTTCCTAGCGGGAATTCAGCGCCCTGCCCCCGAATGGCGGGGGCGGCGGCAGGAATGCTATGGTGAGTCCCAAATGCCGTTTGCGACCACCACGGAAGCCGGAGCGCCAATTCAAGGGCCGAGCGCCACGCTGATTTACGACGACTGGTATCCCGCGCTGCGCTCCAGCCGGCTGCGCAAGGGCAAGCTCGCCACGGCGATGCTTCTCGACATCCCGTTGGTCTTGGGAATGCTGAAGAGCGGGAAGCTCTTTGCCATGCGCGACAGCTGTCCGCATCGGGGCATTCCGTTGAGCGTGGGTTGGTTCAACGGGGAACGGGTCACGTGCCGCTATCACGGATGGCAGTTCGAACCCTGCAGCGGGCAATGCGCCCAGATTCCGTCGCTCACCAGCCACGACCGGCTCGATGCCACGCGCATTTACGCGACCGCGTTTCCCTGCGAGGAGCGCGACGGCCACGCGTGGGTTTACGTTCCTGGTCCTGGATCCGGGAAGCGATCGCCGGGTGAAAAGCCCGCGGTGCCGGAACTGGTGAAGTTCGGATCGCGTTATCGCACTGCGTTCCTGACCGCCGAGCTGCCGTGCAACGTCGACCATGGCATCATCGGGCTCATGGATCCGGCGCACGGGCCGTTTGTGCACCAGGCCTGGTGGTGGCGTTCGCGCGCGAGCATCCGCGAAAAGACCAAGCGCTTCGAGCCCATTCCCGACGGTTTCCGCATGAGCGCGCACGCGCCCAGCGGCAACTCCGCGCCCTACAAATTGCTGGGAGTGTACGGGCAGCCGATCGAAACCACTATTGACTTTGTGCTGCCCAACCGGCGCACGGAGACGATTCGCTGCGGCGATAAATGGTTCTCCTCGCTCACCACCGTCACGCCCGTCACCAGTTCGACCTGCCGCATCGATGTCGTAGCGGCATGGAATGTCTTTTACCATGTGCCGTTCGTTACGCCGATTGCCAAGTTCTTCGGCGCGAAATTCGTTCGCCAGGATCAGATCACGATGATCCAGCAGGCGCAGGGCCTCCGCCACAATCCCAGCCTGATGCTCATCGACGACGCGGACAAGCCGGCGAAGTGGTATTTCGCGCTCAAACAGGCGCGGCTCGAGGGCAGCGGCGGTCATCCGATGAGTGGCGCGGTTGAGCTTCACTGGCGGAGTTGAAGCATGCCTCAGGGGCTGGAGCCCGCGGTGATTCTCTCTCGTTAACGCCGGGGATAAATCCCCGGCCTACCTCTTCAACCAGCCGCCGGAACGTCCTTTTCAGGCGTAGGATTAATCGCCGGTGGTGACGACGCTCAGATCCTGGGCCTGGATGGCCGTGGTGTCGATGGTGAGAAGCCGTCCCAACTCGGCGAAGTCCTTGTCCCATGCCGGCCGGTCTTCGGGAGAGAGCGAGCTCAGCGCATAGCTCGACGAGCGCAGGATCTCGTACCAGATGTTTTGCGCCTGCCACAGGTTCAGCTCAAAGGGAAGCTCCACCAGGATGCGGGCCAGATTCAAGGCGCGGTCCAGCATTTCCAGCGAGCCGGACGACATCTGCAACTCGATCATGGCGCGCTTCATGCGTTGATCGGCTATGTAAGACAACGTGGCTGTCTCGAGCTGCACCTGGTCGGCCTTGGCGAGCGACAGAAAGGAGCGTAGAAGCGAGTGGTCGATCGGATCGCCTTCCAGAGCGCGGCGCAGTCCCGCATTGACGGCAAACCCGGCAGCCAGCGTGAGCGCGGGTGGCTTGGGCAGGCCGGCCTGCGACAAGTAATGCAGCAGGCTGGCGTGATCCTCATAAATGGTGGTGAGCGAGCTCTCGATATTCCACAGCGTGGAGTTGAGGATGAGCTTGACGATGCGCCGTTGCTCGTCTCGGAAGAGCGACGTGAGAGAGTAATCGACGTGGCCGTAGTAGCGGTCGATGAGACGGATCACCTCGGGGAAATCTGCGCGGACCACGTGCTGCGCGGCCTGCGCCATGAACGCCTCGAAGCTCGGGGCATCCGCGTCTGCGTAGGCCTTTACTGCCGCGGTAATGTTCTGATCGCCGAAGTGCAGTACCGCAAAACTGAAGCTTCGACATTCGCCCGTGATGCTGCTGGTAATGTGGACACGTCCCAGCGCAAGCCGCCCGCGGCCGGAAGTAAAGATGTCGTAGGAGAGCCGCTGCACGTTGTAGCAAAACAGCTCGGTCTCTTCGGCGAACGAAGAAAAGATGGAGCTGATGGCGAAGTGCGCGGCCACCTGCTCCAGCCCGAGTTCGAGGGTGCTTACCTTGTCCTTGTAAATGCGCGCGCCATCGCCGGCCTTGGGATCGTTGGAACGCGCCAGGATCATCGATTCGAGGAACGCGGTCTCGAGACCTGCGGCCTGCGCGCCGAAAAGGAGTTGCGCAAGCTGGAGCACGCGCGCGGCATAAGCAATGATCTGCACCGTTTCAATGCCGGAGATGTCATCAAAGAACCATCCGCAGCTGGTGTACATGAGCTGCGCGTGCCGCTGCATCTCCATCAACTCCAGCGCGCGCACGCGTTCCATTTCATTCAAGCGATGATTCTGGTGCTCGCGAAAGAAGTGATCGACGGTTTCGGGGCTGCGATCGAGCACCACCTCGATGTACGCATCGCGCGCCATCCACACGTCCTTGAACAGCCTCGTGCCCTCCTGCTCCGTGAGTGGAATGAGGGTGTCGCGCAGCTCGTCAAGCGCTTTCCGCAGCGGCGCACGCCACGCCTGGTTCCAGCCCGCGCGGCCGCCATTGCAGCCGCAATCGGAGCGCCAGCGCTCCACGCCGTGGACGCAGCTCCAGGAGGTGTTGTCGACGATCTGGCACTCGTACTCGGGCGGAAACTGCGCCAGATACGTGCCGTAGTTGGCGAGCTTGACGACCTTGTCCTGCTCGAGAAGGCGAAGGGCATACGCCAGGGCCATCTCGCCGTGCTTGTGATGGTGTCCGTACGATTCGCCATCGGTGGCCACGTGCACCAATTGCGGCTGGGCGTTGTCATGGAAGCCCGCCTTCAGCCGTCCGGCGAGGTTGTCGCCCGAATTCAGCAGCCCCTCGAAGGCAATGGCGCGCGAGGTAGGGCCGTCATAAAAGAAGACCGCCATCGAGACGCCGGAGTTGAAGCGAATCAAATAGGGACGCGTAGTATCCACGCTTGCATTGGGCGTGCTGTTCCAGTCGTCACCATTCTTGAGCGAGCGGACGCGCCTGCACTGGTGTGGCGCGAGGACGGTGAACTTGATTCCATGCTGGGCGAGAAGCTCAAGCGATTCGGTGTCGGCAGCGGTCTCGGCCAGCCACATGCCCTCAGGCGGAAGCCCGTAGTGGGATTGATAGTCGGCGATACCCCAGCGAATCTGGGTGACCTTGTCGCGATGATTGGCCAGGGGCATGATGACGTGGTTGTACACCTGTGCCATTGCCGAACTGTGACCCTTGAAATTCTTGCGGCTGCGGCGCTCGCCGTCGAGAATCATGCGATAGGTGCGCGGGGCATTTTCCTTGACCCAGCTCAGCAGCGTGGGGCCGAGGTTGAAGCTGATGCGCGCATAGTTATTGACGATACGCGTGATCTGATTCTTGATGTTCACGATGCGCGCCGCGCCATTGGTGGCGTAGCACTCCGCGCAGATTCGCTCATTCCAGTCGTGATAGGGCGCGGCGGAATCCTGCGTCTCCACGGTTTCGAGCCAGGGGTTTTCACGCGGCGGCTGATAAAAGTGGCCGTGAATGCAGACGAAGCGCTTGATCGGAGCCATGCAGTGTACCCTTGCGGCGGGCATGCCGAAGCGATCCCGGGCGCATTGGAATATTGTAAGGGGCGGATGTAAGGTGCCGGCCCGGTTTGCGAGTCGTCGGATTTCTTGTTGTCCCGCCCTTGCGACCAAAAGCTCGCCGCAAGGTCGGGGCACGGAAGCTTTTTGCTAAGCCCGCCCGCTTGGTGCCACGTTTCTCGCCAGATCGCAGGCCCGCCACAGATACCAGCTCGCCACGGAGCGGAATGGTTTCCACTTGAGGCCCCGTTTAAACACGACGTCAGGCTTGGGAAGATCTTCCGCTGTCACGGGCCGCGACTTGGGCAGCCGCATGAATGTGAGCGCGTAGCCTTTGCGTACACCGTAGTCGGTCACCGGCAGCACGTCCGGCCGCCCCATGCGGAAAATGAGCAGCATCTCCACGGTCCAAGGGCCGATGCCCCGCACCTCCGTGAGGCGCTCCACGATATCCGCGTCGGACATCTTGTTGATGGCCGCATGCGAGGGCACCGTTCCGTCCAGTGTCTTGGCGGCGAGGTCCTTCATGGCCTTGATCTTGTTGCCCGATACGCCAGCTGCGCGCAGGATTTCGTCGGGAGTATCGATGAGGGCCTGGGGTGCGGGGTCGCCGCCAAAATACTCGCGCACGCGGCGGTGGATGGTAGCCGCGGCCTTGCCGTGCAGTTGCTGGTAGAGGATGGACTCGAGCAGCGACTCGAACGGGGAGGGCGCGGGATCGAGCTGCAGCGCAAACTCGCCTACGCGCTCAATGAGCGCTCCCAGTTTCGCATCCCGATGCTTCAGATGCGTGATGGCCTCTTCGCGATCGAAGGGGAACTTCCGGCGGCTGCGGCTGTGAATCATAGGCGTTCAGTTTAAACTCTGCCCACTGACGTCCCGTGGTCGCAACTTGTACCATCAGGTGGTAGGGAACCCTTCAGGAGCGGACAAATATGAAGATGCGTCCGGGTACGCAAACGGGATTTCTGCTGTGCGGGAAAGAATGGGAAGAGGGCGAGGCGCTCGAGGTTCGCTCGCCGTGGGACAACGGCGTGATCGGCCGCGTCACCGTGGCGACCCGCGCCGACGCACGCCAGGCCGTGAACCATGCCGTGGCCAGCATTCGCCGCACCCGCGCCCTGCCTCGGTGGAAGCGCCGGGAGATCCTGGAAGATGTGACCGGTGCCCTGATTGATCAGAAGGAGCGATTCGCTCACCTTATCGTTGCCGAAGCCGGCAAGCCTGTACGCCTCGCTCGCGCTGAGGTGGATCGAGCCATCCTTACGTTCAAGACCGCCGCGGAAGAGGTGGCGCGCCTGGGGGGCGAGACCATTCCGCTCGATCTGACGGAGGGGAATGAGGGCCGCTGGGGACTGGTGCAGCGATTTCCGGTCGGTACCGTGCTCGCCATCACGCCCGCGAACTTCCCCCTGAACCTGGTCGCGCACAAAGTGGCTCCCGCGATGGCCGCGGGCTGCCCCATTCTGTTGAAGCCCTCGCCGCAGACGCCTTTCACGGCGCTGGCGCTGGGTGAACTGATTCTCAAGGCCGGCTGGCCCGCCGACGCGATCGCGGTGCTGCCGCTTTCCAACGCCGATACGGCGTGGCTCGCGGAGAAGGAAGACCGCATCAAGCTGGTGACGTTCACGGGCTCGGCTAAAGTGGGCTGGGAGCTGAAGGCGCATTCCAGCCGCAAGCGCGTGCTGCTCGAGCTCGGCAGCAACTCCGCGCTCATTATTCACAATGACTGGCCGGACCTGGATGATGCGGCACACCGAACGGCTCACGGCGCCTTCGGTCATGCGGGCCAATCGTGCATCAGCGTGCAGCGAGTCTACGTGCAGCGCAGCGTGTTCCAGACTTTCTTGTGGAAGCTGGTTGAAGTCGCCGGCAAGCTGGTGGTCGGCAATCCCGAGGACGAAACCACCGATGTGGGCCCGCTCATTCGCTCCAGCGAAGCTGATCGCGTGGAAGCATGGATCAAGGAAGCCGTCGACGGCGGGGCTAAGCTGATCGCGGGCGGGGAGCGCCAAGGTTCGGTGATTCACCCCACGATTCTCACCTCGACTAAGACCGGCATGAAGGTGCGCGACGAAGAGATCTTCGGCCCTGTGGTGCTGGTGGAGCCATACGAGGATTTCGAGGAGGCACTGGCCGAGGTGAATCACTCGCGGTACGGACTGCAGGCGGGGCTGCTCACCCGTGACGCGGGCCGCATCCTGACTGCTTTTCGCGAGCTCGAAGTCGGCAGCCTTATTGTGGGCGACACACCGAGCTGGCGGCTCGACCCGATGCCCTACGGCGGGGTAAAAGACTCTGGCCTGGGCCGCGAAGGAGTCCGCTCCAGCATTGAGGAGATGACCGAGCCGCGCATGCTGGTGATGGCCGGCTTGCAGTAGCCGGCAGTCAATCCATCCGCAGTGCCTGCATGAGTTCAACGGACGCGGCGCGGCGAGCAGGCAAAGCCGCTGCCAGTGCGGAGGCAACGAGCAGCAGCACCAAGCTCCCGCCTAACGCCAAGGGGTCAAACAACGGCCACTCTACAGAGAAATACACCTTGCTCTGTTGAATGTCCACAGGAGATCGATTCCGCGCTTAGACATAATTTGTTGGCACGTATCACACATCCGTTTCGTACCAAAGATCGACGCAGCCGATCACCTCAGAAAACCCAGGCCAAATGTGAATCGCCGGCGAATCGGGTTTCTGGATCCGCCGATGGGAAAAGGCTGGCTTTCGCAGCCAAGGCCGTGTCAAAATGCCGGGGAATACCTCCGTTGGAAAGGCGTTCGCAGGGCAAGCCACGAGGGCGTTCGTCGACTCAGGAAGCCGGGGCAACGGTGGAAGCGCAGCGAATCGAATGCGGCGTCCAGGGGACCAGAGAGCGGTGGTGCAATGTTTGCCGGGAAAACGGTCAAGGCACAGGCGAAAGACATCACTGCTCCGGTCAGCAAGATGATCCCGCGTGGCACAGCACTTGGGCGTGCTGCGCAGCCTCAGGTCACATGGGATTTGAGACACATTCCCGTGTCTCCGCAGCCGGCGCAGGTCCAGTCCTTGCGCCATGATTCCGTGTCGGTTGCCGATCCGCGACGGGCAAATCTCGCTGTCTCGAGCGCCAATGATCCCCAGGAGCGCGAGGCCAGCCACATCGCCGACCATGCCATCCGGACGGGGCAGATGCATCCTCTGCTCGAAGAGGGGTTATCGCGAGCGAGAGTTTTCACCGGGAGCCAGCCGGAAAGAAGCGCAGCGGGCCTCGGTGCGGCGGCATATACGGTTGGAGAGAACATCGCATTTGGCGCAGGGCAATTCCGGCCGGACACGCGCGAGGGCCGCCGCCTCATAGCCCACGAAGCGGTGCATGTGGCGCAGCAGGTCCGCTCCGGTCAGCCCATGGTGCAGCGGCAACCCACGGGAGTGGTGCAAATGCCGCCCGAGCAGATTACCAGTACGCTGAACCCCGTAGAAGGCAGCGTTGCTCATCTTGATCAGCTGCGGGGAGCAGGCGTCACCGCTTCGACGCCGACTATGTCCCACGTCCAGGCGGACGTCGATCGTAACTCGCCCGACCCGGCGGCCACGCTGCCGTTCACGCCGCAAGGTTGGGATGGCACCGAGATTCTGCGGCGGCTCGGACAGTACGACCGCATGCCCGGAACGGACAGCGATTCCCTTCGCTGCGTGCAGGCGGTGGGCATGGCCGCGCGCGTCCCCGATGGCCCTGCAGCGGTCACCAGTTATCTTCACGCACTCATTCTGCAAGGCATGCTCGCGGGCCAGATGACCAACCGGCAGCGGACCGCAATCAAGGTGCTGGAGCACGTGATCGGGCGAATCGAGACCAGGCGGGCCACCTACGGCGATCTGTCGTGGGCTCAGGAGGCCATGCACGACCTGTTTTACGACGATGTCTCCGGAACTCCTCTCAGTGATATTCCCGGGCAGGTAGCGCCGGGTTTCGATATGACCAAGAACATGCAGCCCATGGACGTGTGGTGCGATACTCCGCAACAAGTCATGGCGCAGGCCAACCAGTTGAAGGCGGGCGAGCAACTGCTGATCGAGGAATGGACGGTAAGCCTGAACACTGCGTTCGATCAACTGAGCGAGCAGCATGTCGAGGTCGCGGAGGGCCACACCGTCACCGTAAACGTCAACGGGCGGCAGGTTCGCATTCGCCGTATCCCCATGAACCAGCGCCCGCCCCACTCCGCACTCGATTTTGTGCGCGACACGCGGTCGGGGCACCAGCTGCTGATTGTGAAGGATTCGGCCAACGGAGCGCTGCGGCTGTATGAGCCGGAAATCACCGACAGCGGTCAGCACTTTGACGGGCTGGCGGCGGACGGGTCCAACCTGGCAACCTACTTTGGCGATCAGCCAGACTTCGGAATCTACCACTACATTGAAATCATTGGGAAACTGCAGCCCGGGCTGACCAGTCCGAGCGCTTCGCACCCTTGAGAGGCGCGCTCACCGGGCTCGCTCTGGCGACATCTCTGTACTCCCCATCGGCATCACAGTCGCAGAAGGGGTACTCAGATGGACCCAAAGACCCTGATCGTTATAGTCGTTGTGGTCGCGGTGATCGCCATTGCCGCCATCATCCTTTTCACACGCAAACGTAGAAGCCAGCACCTCAAGGAGCATTTCGGTTCGGAGTACGATCGAGCCGTTCAGCAACGAGGGGATCCGGCCAAAGCCGAAGCTGAGCTTATCAACCGCGAGAAGCGCGTACACAGCTTCTCGATTAAACCACTTTCACCGGAAGCGCGGGATCGCTATGCAGAAGAATGGTCCGCTGTGCAGCGGCATTTTGTCGACGATCCTGCGATGGCCGTTACTGAAGCGGATGCGCTTGTGAACCGCGTCATGGGCGCGCGGGGTTATCCGATGTCCGACTTCGAACAACGCGCGGCCGACGTTTCCGTCAGCTACCCGGGAGTCGTGCAGAACTACCGCTCCGCACGCACGATCGTGCAGCGTCATGGCCGCGGCGAAGCCGGCACCGAAGATCTGCGCCAGGCCATGGTGCATTACCGATCCCTGTTCGACGAATTGCTCGACGTACCAAGATCCACATCCGCTACCAGAGGAGTCTTACATGAAAGAGCTTCTTAATGATGAAGAACTGACCACAGCCGATATCGTTAATCCGACGCGCCCCCAAACAGCCGCAGAGACCACAACGGAATCTGTGGCCGACGCACGCAGCAACGCCCTCGATACCCGCAATGGCGTGGCCGACACGCGCAACGGACAGCCCCTTGCCGCCGCCGCGCAACAGCCGCAACCGAACCCGCTGTTTCCTGAAGAAGAACTGCATGGCTTTCGCTCGCGCTGGGACCAGGTTCAGACCTCCTTTGTCGATGAACCTCGCGCAGCCGTTGAACAGGCGGACAGTCTGGTCGCCAACGTCGTCAAACGCATTGCCGAACAGTTCGCCGCCGAGCGCGAGCAGTTGGAAAAGCAGTGGGATCGCGGCGAAAACGTCAATACCGAAGACCTGCGCCAAGCGCTTAAGCGCTACCGCGCATTCTTCGACAGGCTGCTCACGTTCTAACCAGTGAGATCACGACGCTCGAGGAAAGCCGCAATTTCAGCGAGCGATCCGGAAGACCCCGCTTTTGAGTGGGGTCTTCGCTTTTTTCGGTCGTCTGCGCCGCCTTCCTCCTCAAGTGTCCCTAATCCGCTCCGACCGGCTACGATATCTGCATGGATTTGGGATTGAAGGGCAAGGTTATCGTGGTGACAGGCGGGGGCGCCGGCATCGGGGCTGGTATTACCCGCGCATGTCTCGATGAAGGCGCACGCGTAGTAGTGCTAAGCCGGCGATCCGAGAACGTGGAACATTTCATGTCTGAAGTGGAGAGCGCGGGAGAGCCCTGCACCCTGGTCGAAGCGAACCTTGAAGACACGCTTCGATGCAAGGCCGTGATCGTCGAAATCAACGAACGCTACGGTGCTATCGACGGCCTTGTCAACAACGCGGGCGTAAACGACGGCGTGGGACTTGAAAACGGAAGCGTCGAGCGCTTTGTGGAGAGTCTGCGGAAGAACCTCCTTCACTATTTCGCTCTGGCTCATTACGCTCTGCCGGCTCTCAAGCGATCTAAAGGCTCCATCGTCAATATCAGTTCCAAGGTTGCCCTCACCGGGCAGGGCAACACCTCGGGGTATGCGGCCAGCAAGGGCGCTCAACTTGCGCTTACCCGCGAGTGGGCCGCGGAGCTTCTCCCTTACGGCATTCGCGTGAACGCCGTGCTTCCCGCGGAGGTGATGACGCCTCTCTACAAGCGTTGGCTCGACACCCTGGGCGACCCTGAGGGCCGGCTCAAGCAAATTACGGACAAGATCCCGCTGGGCCGGCGGATGACGCTGTCGTCAGAAATTGCGGCCGCAACCGTGTTTCTGCTTTCGCCGACGCAGTCCGGACACACCACCGGCCAGCATCTGATTGTTGATGGCGGCTATGTTCACCTCGACAGGGCACTCACTTAGGCCACCGACCCTAACCCCTGTCCCTCAACCTGCTCCGTCGCCGGCCCTTCCACCGGCATGCGCCTCGGCCAGATTACGGTGAACCGAGCCCCTTTGCCCTGCTCGGATTCGACTTCAACAGAGCCACCATGGCGGCCTACCAGTTGCTTCACCAGCCAGAGCCCCATTCCGTTTCCGCCGTCTCCCTTGGTGCTCGCGCCAAACTGAAACAGCTTCGGCATCATGTCTGCCGCAATGCCCGAACCCTCGTCGGCCACGACCACGCGTACATCGTCGGGGCGGCCCTCCAGAGTGACGGTTACCCTCGCTCCGCGGCGATTTGTGGCCTCAATCGCATTCCGCACCAGGTTCAAAAAAACTTGCCGCGTCTCGACCGCGTAGGCCTGTACGGCGCAATCACCGCGATGCACCATCTCAAGTTCGATACCCCGTTGGCGCAACGTTGGTCCGAGGAGAAATCGAACCGCCTCGACCGATGAGATGAGATCGATCGTCTCCGGTTCTTTCGCTTGCCGAAAGAACCCCAGCGTTGACCTGGTCAGGCTCTCGATGCGCCGCACCTCATCCGAAGACTGTTGCGCCAGTCCAGCGAGTTCCGGCGTAATCCCTGGAGTTACCTGCATCAGAAACAGCAGGTTCTGAATGGCGGCCAATGGGTTGTTGATCTCGTGCGTCACCACCGCCGACATCCGGTTCCATTCTTCTAGCCTGCGCGCCGCCAGCAGGCTCTCCTCCGCTTTCGCCCGTTCGCTCTCGGCATTTTTAAGGCGCGCCGCGTAGTCGTTGACGCCGAATCCGAGCTCCGTCGCCTTGCGGGCAAACTGGATCGCTACATAGGCCGAGAGCCCCGCCGTAATGATGTTGGCCCAAGCGTCGACCCAGAACAGCGGAACCCACGTGGTCACCACCTCCATCAGGTGTGTGGACCCGCACGCCACAATGAACAGGGCAAATCCGACCAAAAAGAACGCCCAGTCGCGGTTCACCGCCCCGCGGGTTTTCCGGGTCAGGTAGAACAGCGTAATGCAGATACCGAAATAGCTCAGGAACGTGATCCCGTTGGTGATCACCATGGTCCAGATCAACCGCGGATCCTGGTTCCAGCACACCGCGTGCGGCATGAGCGACGGGGTCATAAAGAGTGCGCCTCGCGAGAGAAGACTTCCTGGGCACGGCAAGGGAAACAGACAAGTCCCGAAACCGGTTGGTGCTCCGGCCCGGCGCTGGACATCAAACAAGAAAGCTCGTGGAGGTCGTTAGGAGGCCTGCCCCAGTCGAGCGAAGAAAAACCGCGCGCCCTCTCTGGAATGGCGGCGCACGGCAACATTCTTTGTACCAGTGGTCTGGCCTTCCCGACAAGTATCGCGACTGGCGGTCTTGCGCGGGGCGTCCATCGAGCGCCAACCCCTCTAGGAAGTCGAGCTAACGGAAGGACGCCCGCACGGGAAGCGGAAGTGGACTGACGCGCGATCGCGAGCCGAATGGGTCGCCTGCGGGACAAGAGTGAAGGGCTGAGGCGTGTCGAGCGGTGGGCAAAAAAGCGCCCCTCGGTTAGTCCTGCCTGGATCCATCCAGGTCTGGCAAACGGAGGGGCGAGGAGCCGCAATCACAAGAAAATGCGCTCTGGCAGGAATGCAACGAGCGGTTAAATGAACTCGCACACCCCTACTTTTCGCTCATCTTCTGGACCGCTTATGACTATAGGATCCCCCTCCACACCTATAAAGGTTCCATCGGGTACTGAAAGCCAGTAACCTGGTTTAACCCATTTCAAACGCGCAGTTTGGGGAGTGCGATGCCAGTCTGGACAAGTAAACTACCTCCACGTATCATACGCGGTACTGTTGTATTCTTTGCTTGGTTTGCTCCATACAATCATAGGTCAACACCGCCAGCTAGTCTGCTTTGCCGCAGACCCGTCTTTTGGCGCCGCTGGACCTCTGAAGCTGAACTGACTGATTCGCGTATCACCTGATGTACTGACCGCAAGGAGACCCAAATGCCCTCTGGGCAGAGACCCGCGTCTGAGCTCGAAGAATCGAGAGCTCCGGTCGAGGCGCCGCGTATTCGTGAGCAACTGACGCGGCTGCTGACCCATCCGCTATTCGCCAACAGCAAACGCTACCCGGCGCTACTGGCTTACTCCGTTGAGCAGACCCTCCTCGGCAACGCAGCGGAATTGAAGGAGCGGAGCATTGGGGTCGAGGTCTTCGGCCGAACTCCCAGCTACGACGCGAATGCCGATCCCGTGGTTCGCATCACCGCCGGGGAGGTGCGCAAACGGCTCACCCAGTACTACTACGACCCTAGCCATCGGGGAGAGCTGATCGTCGAACTCCCTACGGGGTCGTACGTGCCGATCTTTCGAGAGGCCGAGCGCTTGCCCGAGCCCGAGCGCACAATGGCTTCCGTCGAGAACCAGGCGGAAGCACCAGTCGTAGCGCCCGCTGCCCCTTCTCGACTTTGGAGGTTCCGCTGGCTGCTCGCGGCGGGTGTCAGCGTGGTGATTGCCCTAGCTGGCGCAGCCGGCCTCCTGGCGGGGCTGCGCTATCGCAGCGAGCCCCCACCTCCCTCCAATATCGATCGCTTCTGGGGGCCGGTTACGGCCAGCGTCAATCCGACCACCTTCTGCCTGGGAGAACCGGCGAAGAACATCGATGTGGGGTCCATCAACTCGCTGGATACCTCAGTGAGCAATCCGAAGCCGGAGCCGCTGTATTTCCGGCTCCACTATTCCGGGAACCTGGCTCTGGCCGACGTGATTACGCTCACTCGCACGGTCGCCGCTTTAGCGTCCCAACACAAGGCTTTCCGCGTGGTGCCGGCGTCCGAGGCGAGCTTCGGGCAACTCCGGGAGGGGCCGTTCGTGCTGATCGGCGCCTTTGACAATATATGGACGCTGCGGGTGACCCAGAAACTTCGCTTCGGGTTTGAGTCGAAGGACGGAGTCGCGCTGCTGGTGGATCGAAACAGTCGCACCAAGACCACCTGGGCAACGGCGTGGGATCTGCCTTACCAGAAGTTGTCGCGCGACTACGCAATCGTGGCGCGCATCCACGACCAGACGACAGGCCAACCCGTGATTATTGCCGCAGGCATTTCTGAAGAAGGCACAGAGGCTGCGGGCGAAATCCTCTACAACCCCGAGTACCTCGAGTCACTGCTCGCCAAGGCTCCTCGCGATTGGGAGGAGAAGAACATGGAAGCCGTGATTGAGACGCAGGTCATCGAGGGCCATCCCGGCCCACCTAATATTCTCGCGGTCGAAACCTGGTAGTGCCCTCAAATGTGAGAGCGGAACCTCTAACGGGAATTGCTAAAGCGGAAGTCCAGCTTTGACACTGCCAGCAGAAGCAGCTTCTTACTTGCTTTTGGACTTCTGGGCTGCCCAGCGCCTGCGTTGCGCGTCGGCAATTCGTTTGCGCGCCTCAGGGCTGAGAACGCGTGCCTTTCTGGATGACTTAGCGGACGCCGACTTTGTTTTGCGCTGCGAAGTCGTCGTGGCAGTTGCGTCGGAACCAGCCAGTAACTTCTTGACCTGTGTCAGTCGTGCAATTTCAGCATCAATTTGAGAGAGTATCGAGTCAATCGCCATAGGCTACAGGATAGCTCATCTGCTCGCACATTGGCGACTGAAGTCTCGATTCGTCACTTAGTCAGTTTAATTCTTCGTGTAAGTCAAAGATGACAACTCGTTCACGGTTGCCGTGCGCGGATGATAGAAATCCCAAGCGGCATCGGTGGAGCGCGAACTGACAGGCACATTGCGATTACAAGTCGGCCCGTATCAGCTTGAGATGAGGGCAAATGATTTCTAAGTCGTCACTGCGGTTGGCTACTCGAAGCGGGCTCGACACATGGTTGTTTCTATTCACGGAAGGGCTTGAATAGAAATCCCAAACGGAAGTAAAGCTTCGCGAATGACCTTCTCCTCGCCGACCGCAACGATGGCAGCCTTAGCTGCCGGGAGGTACTTGCGTGCTGCTTGATTCACATCGTCAGCAGAAATCGCCGCCACCTTTCGACCGTAGACGCCAATTTCTTCGGGCGGAAGCCCGTTGATCCAGAGGCGCGCGAGTTCGCCCGCTACAGCGTCTCGCGACTGCAGTTGAATTGCCTCAGTACCGACAAGGTACCGTTCTGCCTGCTTGAGCTCGTCGGCAGATGGAGAAGTAGTAACCAACCGATTCAGCTCGTATGTAATCTCGTTAAAGGTTGGCCCCGTGACTTCATTGCGCACGTCGGCGCGGGTTGCAAGGACTCCCGCGACGCGATAGGTCTGGAGAAGGGCAAAGGGGGAATAGGTGTAGCCTTTGTCTTCGCGAATATTCGACACCAACCGGGAGCCGAAGGTTCCGCCGTAGACCGCATTGGCCACCAGCGCAGCCTCGTAATCGGGATCGCTGCGCAAAGGCCCAAACATCGCCAGCATCAAGGTGGTCTGGACGGATTCGGGTCTCGGCACAATGAAAATTGCGTGCGGCGGTGCGACCGAGTAAGCAGCCGGCGCGGGGACTGGAGCAGTGGCAGGGGTCTTCCAGCTGTCGAAGCGGGTCTTGATTTGCGCTAACATCTGTCCGTTATCAAAGTCTCCTACCGCGACCAGGAGGGCTTGATCGGGCCGGAATCGCTCTGCGTATATCTTGCGCAAATCATCCGATGTCGATGCGGTGATTGATTCCTGAGAAGGCGACATTACGTGATAAGGGCTACTGCCAAACAACACTTTCGCCATGGCGCGCGAGGCCAGGAAAGAGGGCTGAGATTCTTGTTGCTTGAGCTCGTCGATTGCATTGCGCTTTGCGAGCGTAACTTCATCCTCCGGGAACGTCGCGTTGCGTGCAACGTCGGCGAAAACGGTGAGACCTTTGTCCAACTTCGAACTCAGAAAGCTGGTTGAGACGGTTAACGAATCCCTTCCGGGATTGGCGCCGAGATCGCCGCCTGCCCCCTGGAGATCCTGGGCAATTTGCCGGGCGTTGCGGATTGCGGTTCCCTGATCGATTGTCTTGGCGAGTAAATCGGAGATTCCGGGGCGGTCCGCTGGATCGGCTGCGAAACCACCGCGAACGGCCAGCGTCACACTCACCTTGGGGAAGCCCGGTTCAGAAACTAGCCACACGGTCAATCCATTGTCGAGCTTGGCCGACTTCACGGCCGGTGCCGCCAGCGGTGTCTCCGGCCCGTAAGGCGGAAGGTCCTTGGGGAGGGGCGCTTTCTGGGCAACGGCGGGCCCTGCGAATAACAGTGCGAAGCATGAAATAACCAGAGCCTTCATTGACTTACTTTCCTTTCTCACCTGACATTGCCGGGACGCGATCGATGATGGTTCGATTGCTGGTGACGAGATACTTCGCAGCAAAGGCCCGCACTTGCGCGGGTGTGACTTTGGCGAGATCCTCGGGCACCTGGTAGACGGAGTCGAAGCTTCCCTCAAAGAGCACGGCGTGGGACAGCGCGGAAGCGCGCGATATGGGAATCTCAAGATTGCCGTAGAGGTCGGCTCGCATCTTTGCGACGATACGATCGATGTCCTCCTGGGTGGGTCCTTTTTCGGCAAGGTCTTTGACGGCCGCATCGTAGGCTGCCATCACCTTGTCCTCCGAGACGTTGGGTGGATAGACCACGAACGACGTCATCAACGTGGGCCCATTGAATTCGAACGGAGAACCCAAGGGCCAATTCACGCCTCCGTCTACAGACAGCGCCACCTGCTTGTCTTTCACGAGGAATTGATAAAGCCGCGAGGCCTGGCCATTGTGAAGCAGTTCCCCGGCAACGGCACCGGCGAGCGTATCCGTTGAGCGAGGAGGGGGCATGCGATAGCCGATGGCGAGGGCGGGTACTTTGGCTAACTTGTCAGTCTCGCCGAATCGCCGTTCGGCCTTCTGGGCGGGCTCGTCCACATGCGCTTTGGGCGGCGCGGGGCGCGAAGGAATGGAGGAGAAGTACTTTTCGACTTTCGCGAAGACATCGTCCGGCTTGACGTCACCCACCACTGCGAGGACGGCATTCCCCGGCGTGTAGTACTGCTCGTAGAACTTCTGTACATCTTCAATGCGGGCCGCGTCCAGGTCCTTGAACTCGCCGTAGAAATTGTGTGCGTTTGGATAAGTGTCAAAAGCCTTGCCGGGAAGATCGATCGCGAAGAAGAGCCCGTACGGCTGATTGAGAACGTTGACGCGGACCTCCTCTTCTACGACGTTTCGCTGGTTATCAAGGTTCTTGGGAGAGAAATCCAGCGTCTTCATTCGGTCGGCCTCGATCCACAGAACGGGGTCGAGCGCGGAGATCGGCGCGGTCTCGATGTACTCGGTGAAGTCGTAGCGGGTGTCGCCGTTATTGTTTCCGCCGCCGCCCTCAATCACGCGATCCAGAACGCCCTTTGGCGCATCGGGAGTACCTTCAAACATCAGGTGCTCAAACAAGTGAGCGAATCCGGTTCGGCCTTCTGGCTCGAGCCGGAAACCGATGCCGTAGCTTACGCAAATCCCGAAGGTGGGCGCGGAATGATCTTCAGAAACCACTACGGTAAGCCCGTTGGCAAGCTTCTTCATGGTGGTCGGGGCTTTCCAGTGCTGTGAGAACAGGCAAGTCGCGCAAGAGAACGACGCCCCGAGGACCAACGCGCACGCGGTGATAAGGCACTTCTTGATCACGATGGGTCTCCAACGAAGGACTTTCGGAATACGCGGAAACGGCAGGCAGAGCCAGTTTAAGGGCGGCGACGGGGGAAGTCCATTGGTAATTAGAACCGGCCCACGGGAGACGCGGGATGCATGAACTGCTTATAATCGGCGCGTCAATGCAGGAGAGTTGGGGGCGCTTGCTGACGAAGCGGCCTCATCGCGGGTTTCTCAACTCACACCGCATTTCTAATCACTGAGAAGCGGGGAATCGATACATGGACAAGAGGGAGTTTCTCAAGGTATCTGGAGGATTTGTGACTGCAAGCATCCTGCCTGGCGCATGGGGGCAGCAACACGCGGAACCACGCACCAACTGGGCCGGCAACCTGACTTTCAGCACCGATCATCTGCACTCGCCAGGAAACCTGGATGAGCTGCGGCAGGTCGTGAAGCGTTGCGAGAAAGTGCGCGCGCTGGGAACACGCCACTCGTTCAATGCGATCGCCGACAGCAAGCAGAATCAGATTTCGTTGAAGCAGCTCAACGGCATCACGCTCGATGAGAAGGCCCGCACAGTGACGGTGGGAGCAGGAGTTCGCTATGGCGATGTAGCTTCGGTCATTGACGCGCGCGGGTTCGCCCTGCACAATCTTGCTTCTCTGCCGCACATTTCGGTCGCCGGCGCGTGCGCCACGGCCACGCACGGATCGGGTCTGCACAATGGCAACCTGGCTACTGCGGTGGCGGCGCTGGAATTTGTAACTGCAGATGGCGATGTGGTGCGTATGTCACGCGAAAAGGACGGCGACAGATTTCTCGGCACGGTGGTGGCCCTAGGCGCAGCGGGGATCGTCACCAGTGTGACACTGGACGTCCAGCCGACTTATCAGGTGGCGCAGTCGGTTTATCAGAATCTCTCCTTCGATCGGCTCCAGCACAACATGGAGGAGATCTTTGGAAGTGGTTACAGTGTAAGTCTCTTTACAGATTGGCAGCGGCACCAAGCCACGCAGGTGTGGATCAAGCGGCGGCTCGCGGCCGGCGATGCAAATAAGTGGCAGCCGGAGTTTTTCGGTGCAAAGCTAGCCGAGAAGAAGTTACATCCATTGGCCGATCATCCGGCAGAGAACTGCACAGAGCAGCAGGGGATTCCAGGCCCATGGTACGAGCGCCTGCCGCATTTCCGGATGAACTTTACGCCTTCGAGCGGACAGGAACTGCAGACCGAGTACTTTGTTCCTTTCGATCGCGGCTTCGAGGCGATTCTGGCTGTGGAAAAGCTACGCGATGCGATCACGCCGCATCTGTTTATCACGGAACTGCGCACGATTGCGCCGGATAAACTGTGGATGAGCATGGCGTATGAGCGGCGATCGCTTGCAATCCACTTCACGTGGAAGCCGGAGTGGCCCGCGGTGCGCGCAGTGTTGCCGCAGATCGAGGCTGCGCTGGAGCCATTCCAGGCGCGTCCACACTGGGGCAAACTTTTCACCGTAGGGCCCGAACGCGTGCAGAGCCGGTACGCGCGGCTGGGAGACTTCAAGAACCTGATCGGGGGTCACGATCCATCGGGCAAATTTCGCAATGATTTTATAAATGCAAATCTGTACAGTTGAACTGCATGCGGCACACAGCAGGGATAGGTCGGTTGCCTGTCCCTGCTGTGCTCAGCGATCAGTTATCCGCCAAGGTATTCAACGTGCACGTAGGTGCCGAGGCGCGTGTTGTAGGCGAGATAGTACCCCGGATGGTCGGGATCCTCGTAGATCACGATGTCATCCGAGTCCCACATCCAGCCATCGACATAAGGCATATCCCACGGGGCCACGCTCCAATACCAATTGTTGAACCGGAAGCGATTGGGGTCGCCGCCGCCCAGACGCCAGACATGCCGAGGTCCGAAGCCGCCTTCAAAGTGTCCGTGCTGCCACGGATTGTCCATGCGGTAGTGAGCGTCATCACGGCCGGAATCGTGGCCGACCCACACCCTGCCGTTATCGACGTGCGGAGCGTTAGGATGGCCCGGCTGATCGCGGAAGTCGCGACGCTGGTCACCGTGATCGCCGCCATGTTGGTCGCCGCGGCCGCGGTCGGGCGCCGCCTGATGGTCGTTGCGGGGCGCGGCGGCCGGTCCGCGAGCCGGTGCGGGATGCTGTTCTCGTGCCTGTCCTTCATGGCCGTGTTCCTGCAAGGCAAAAGCCGGTACTCCCGTCACCAGCAATGCCGATAGAGCGATGTGCGCTGCGCGCATACTTTCCTCCCGGATGCTTTTTCCCCGCACCTAGCGCGGGACTCAAGACACCCTGCACCTTAGATGCAACCCACGCGCGAAGCCGAAGTTGCGTACCAAGGTTGACGGCAGCGGGTTCCAGGACTGTAAGTCCCTGTCAGCGCGTGTTAGGCACCAACCGGCGCTGGCTGACGTCGCCAGGCATACAGCGGAAACTGGTTAGCCATCTCCGACACATCGCCGCGGATTCGTTTAAGAGCCTTTTCGTCGCCGCGTTCGTCGAGGGCTTGAGCAATCCATTTGGCGATCTGACGCATCTCGAGCTCTTTCATGCCGCGCGTGGTGAGCGCCGGCGTGCCAATACGGATGCCTGAGGGCTTGAGAGGCGGATTGACGTCATACGGAATGGCGTTCTTGTTGACGGTGATGCCGGCCTTGCCGAGGGCGAGTTCGGCTTCAGATCCGAGAATACCCTTGGCGAACACATCGACGAGGATGAGGTGGTTGTCAGTTCCACCAGAGACCAGCCGGTATCCGGCCTCCTGCATGCCCTGCGCGAGAGCCTTGCAGTTGGCCACGATCTGCTTCGCATAGGCTCGGAAGTCAGGTTGCAGGGCTTCTCCGAACGCTACAGCCTTGGCGGCGATGATGTGCACGAGTGGGCCACCCTGCTGGCCCGGGAATACGGCTTTGTCCACGGCAGGAGCGAGGTCTTTGCTGCAAAGGATCATCCCGGCGCGTGGTCCGCGCAGGGTCTTGTGCGTGGTAGTCGTCGTGATGTGCGCATGCTTGACTGGCGAGGGATGCGCTCCGCCCGCCACGAGACCGGCGATGTGGGCCATGTCGAAGATGTAAACCGCACCGACCTTGTCGGCGATCTGGCGCATGCGAGCGAAATCCCACAACCGGGGGTAGGCGCTGCCTCCACCGATGATGACCTTCGGCTTCTCGCGCACCGCTGTCGCTTCCAGTTCGTCGTAATCGATCAGTTCCGTATCACGGCGGACGGAGTAGAACGTGGTGCGGTACAGCTTGCCGCTGAAGCTGAGCTTGTGACCGTGCGTGAGATGGCCGCCGTGGGCAAGATCGAGGCCGAGGATGGTGTCACCGACCTGCAGTACGGCCATGTAGGCAGCCGCGTTGGCCTGCGACCCGGAGTGCGGCTGCACATTCGCGTGCTCGGCGCCAAAGATCTTCAGGGCGCGATCCCGGGCCAGATTCTCCACGACGTCGGCGTATTCGCACCCCCCGTAATACCGCCGACCGGGGTAGCCCTCCGCGTACTTGTTCGTAAACACGGAGCCGGCGGCTTCCAGCACGGCTTCCGAGACGAAGTTTTCGCTGGCGATCATCTCCAGCCCCTCGTGCTGGCGGAGTGTCTCCTGTTCGAGGGCTGCAGCTACTTCGGGGTCGGCCTGGGCGAGGGGAAGAGACATGCGGTCAGTCATGCAAGAATTCTAGCCGGTTTTGCAGATATGGGCCGCCTGGGTACTTTTGTGATCGGAAACCGGCCGTGATCCGATGAAAATGAATGTGGAGTGACCACCGTCATTGATCAGTTCCAAAATCGCTGCTTTCATGGGCGTATGAATATCTCGACTAGATTTTTACTTACAGTATTGTGCTCGGGCTCTCTGGTGTTTGCGGAGTCGGCCGGAGTTGATCCAGCCCTGCTGGCGAAGGCGACCGAAGGCGATCTGGTGGCACAAGTGGCACTGGGCGATAAACTTGCCGCCGGAGTCGATGTGCCGCAGGATCTAGCGAAAGCAGCGGAATGGTATCGAAAAGCCGCTGAGCAGGGGAGTATTGCCGGCGAGGTGCATCTTGCGGAACTCTACCGGGACGGCCGGGGGGTGACGCGCGACAAGGCGCAAGCAGCCGCATGGTATCGCAAGGCCGCCGAGCAGGGTGACGCTGCCGCGCAAGGCACGCTGGCGATGCTTTACGTAATGGGTCAAGGCGTGCCGCAGAGTGATGTCGAGGCCTACTATTGGCTCGATCTTGCCGCTGGGGGCAATACGCCGAGGCAGGACCAATACATTGCCAATCGGCAGAACGTGGGCACGCGTATCACCGTGGAGGAGCTGCGGGCTGTGCAGCAGCGGGCGGCAAAGTGGAAGACGGCGCACCCGCGCCCTTGATTCGCAAGGCTCCCCGATTCGAAAGACCCGGGGACAGCCCAGTCCCATTGACGAAATCCACTTGACAGTGCGTGTACTATGCGTAATAGTACACGTGTGATCCCGTTCAAGGTCCAGTTTCGTGCCGGATCGTCCCTCTTCGATCAAATAGTCTATGCGGTAAAAAAGGCAATCATCAGTGGCCAGTTGCGCACCGGCGATACCTTCCCTTCGGTTCGGACCATCAGCAAGGAGCTCAAAATCAATCCCAACACCGCCGCCAAGGTGGTTGCGCACCTGGTGAACGAGCAGTTGTTGGAGACACGGCCGGGGATCGGGACGGTCGTGGCAGGGCTGCCTGATCCGCCGATGCGGGAGCGCACCCAGCTTCTCGGTCACGAGATTGAAGCCGTGGTGGTGGAGGCGAAACGACTAGGCATTGGCCTGAGCGAAATGCTGAAGGCATTCACCGACCACTGGCAGCTTCTGACCGGCGAAAGCGCCGCGGACAGCCACCTCGACCGAGGGAGAGACGCTCGATGACTTCCGCAATTCTTACCCGGAAACTCTCGCGCCGTTTCGGCCGCACTTTGGCTCTCGACGGCGTCGACATTGCCGTTCCCGAGGGCTCGATCTACGCGCTCGTGGGCGCCAATGGCGCAGGCAAGACCACGCTGATCAAGTTGCTGATGCACATTCATCGCCCCACGGGCGGCAGTGCCCAGGTGCTGGGCATGGACGCGAAGCAACTCACCGGCAAGGCGTTCCAGCGCATCGGCTACGTCTCAGAGAACCAGGAATTGCCCGAGTGGATGACGGTGGCGGCGCTGCTGAATTATTGCCGCGGCTTCTATCCCCAGTGGGATCGCGACCTGGAGCGGCAGCTGGTGCGGCAGCTTGACCTGCCGCTGGATTGCAAGATCAAGCATCTCTCGCGCGGACAGCGGATGAAGGCCGCGTTTGCGAGTTCGCTCGCATATCGCCCGGCGCTCCTCGTTCTCGACGAGCCGTTTTCGGGTCTCGATCCCCTGGTGCGTGACGAGTTGATCGAAAGCCTGCTGGAGCGCGCGCCCGACACCACCATCTTTCTTTCCTCGCACGACCTCGCGGAGATTGAGAGCTTCTCAAGCCATGTCGGGTTCCTGGAGAAAGGCAGGCTCCTGTTTTCAGAAGAGCTAGGCGTACTGAGCGAGCGGTTTCGCGATGTGACGGTAACGCTGCGCCAACCCGCCGCGCTGCCGGGTGCGATTCCGGGGACATGGCTACAGGCGCAATCGGCCGATTGCGTGATCCGTTTTGTGCATAGCGGGTACGTTGCCCATGAAACGGAACAGGAGCTCGCGACGGTGTTCCCAGACGCGCGCGACGTTGCATTCGATCCAATGCCGCTGCGCTCCATCTTTCTTGCGGTAGCGAAATCGAATCGCACGCCAAGCTCATTAGCGAAGCAAGCACCAACCGAAAGGAGCGTCGTGGCATGAACCAGGTACTGCACATTTTCGCCAAAGACTCACGTCGCATGCGGATTGAGATCCTCGTATCCCTGGCGCTGATGGCGGGCCTGGTGGCGAATGCGCCGCAGCGTTGGCAGCCGGACGCCATGGTTGGATACAGCACCGCCTCCTTCTCTCCGGCGGGCCTGGCAAGCGGCGGATTTAGGCTGCTCTCCGGTCTACTGATGTTGCTGATCCCGCTCAGCTGGTGGGTTCTGGTTGGCCCTGTGATTCACGAAGATCGGCTGGTAGGCGATCGACAGTTCTGGCTTACGCGGCCGTATGAGTGGAGCAAGCTGCTCGCGGCAAAGGTGCTGTTTGTCCTCGCTTATCTCTATGCGCCGCTGCTGGCGGCTCAGTGCATCGTTCTTGTCGAGGCCGGCTTTCAGCCTTTCGCCTGTTTGCCGGGCCTCTTTTACAACCTGGTGGTTCTCACAGCCATCATTCTGCCGCTCGCAGTGCTTGCCGCACTCACGCGCAACTTCGCGCGCATGACGCTGG
The DNA here is from genome assembly GCA_963744185.1 of uncultured Acidobacteriota bacterium. Taxonomy (GTDB): domain Bacteria; phylum Acidobacteriota; class Terriglobia; order Terriglobales; family Acidobacteriaceae; genus Telmatobacter. Next base: position 293,620 of record CAVUSR010000013.1, read on the forward strand.
GGCTGCTTGGCGTTGTTGTTGGTCTCGCGGCGCTTTCATGGGCGGCCGAGCTATTTGCGCGCTCTCATGTGCAAGCACCGATTGCCGGCAACATCAACGGTGTTCTTCTCTTTGCCGGATGCGCGACCGCCCTTGTGCTGCAGTACGCCTCTCGCCGCGCTGCGAGAGCATGGATTGTGTTGGGCGTGACGGTGGCACTCACGGAGTTGGTAGGCTGCATCGCGCCCGACCAGGCACTGATGGAGCGCACCTATCCGGTCGCGCAGCAGAATCCGGGCGTGGCGCTGACCTATCGGGAAGACCCATCCACGCTGCCTTCGGCGTCCCTCGCGCGGCGGACCAAAGATATCAGTATCAGCATCCCTGTACATGTGTCGGGCGTGGCCGACGGCGCGGTTCTGATTCCGCAGGACCTGAAAGTTACGCTCGATGCGCCCGATGGTTCGCATTGGAACTCCGGGTGGCAAACCGTGTACATGCAAAAGTATTTTCCGGGAGAGCGAATCGAACTGGCTCGATTCATCATGCCACTCTCCGTCTATCGCAAGCTCAAGGCAATGCCGTTGCACGTGCGCGTTGCGCTGGCTCTGGACCATGCCCAGCGAAAAGGGTCGACGAAGATCGATCTTCCGCTGCATGATTTTGCAGTCCCGGAGGTGGGCATTTGCACCTCTCAGACTGGCTGGTCCGCGAAGCCCGGCGAGATCAGCGGGGTGTTCTGCAGGGCCCCGCTACGGGAACCGCAGATCAGCCTGGCTGAGTCGGCGTGGACCCGAGACGACTGCAACGCCTCCTCGCCGCACTGGGTGCAAGGCTCGGCATGGATCGGATCCACCGATCGGCCGCCTGCCGAGTTCGGCATTGTGCCCTTGTGGATCGACGGCGTTCCGCTTTCAAACCAAACCCCAGACTTCCGCATGAACCAGCCGCAGCACCTTTGCCCTGGAGAGCCGATCACCTTCTCGACATACGCGGTGACCGCGAGAACGCAGGCTTTATTCGATGTGCAGCAGTTCCATCTGCCGGAGTTGAACGCCGCGCAGGAAACCATGGTGGACAGGCCGTGAACGCCGGGTCCACGACACGGGTTTATGGGGTATGTTGCGGGATCGAGCGAAAATAAACCTCGCAACTCTCGCAGAAACCCTGTGTTTCCCTCACCATGGGCGGGCAAGAAAACCCAAGGCCCAACGGAGGAAACACCATGAAACGCACGCTAGCAACTTTGACCGCAGCAGTTTTGATGACGACGGGCCTTGCCTTTGCGCAGGATCGCGTGAACGACCGCCGTGAGAACCAGCAGGATCGCATTGCCCAGGGCGTTCGCTCGGGCCAGCTTACCGCCGGCGAGACCGCTCGCCTTGAATCGCGCGAGGCGCGGGTGAACCACGAGATCCGCAACGACCGCCGCGCACACGATGGACACCTGACCGCACCGGAACGCCGCCAGGTCAATCGCCAGCAGAACCGGATGAGCAAGTCGATCTATCGCGATAAGCACAACGGTGTGCGCCAGTAGTGGTCTCCATATGCTGTCGCGCAACCGCTAACTGCTCGCGCAAGCTCAACCTGAACCCGCGCTGCAATGACCCCATCCTTCGATCAGTTCACCGTTCGAAGGGTGGGCGAGCTGGTTTCCCCATGCCGAAACGGGAAGCCAACAGCTTATGCTGAAGCCATGGGACTTTCCTTCTCCTCGCGCGTCCTGATTCTGCCGCTTCTTCTCACCGCAATTGCCCAGGCACAGTCTTACGGCATATCCGTTACGCCCGCGCTCGTTGAAGTTGGAGCGCCGGAGTTGATTCGCTTGCATATTGAGCAGGCTAACGCCTCTGATGAGCCTCCACAGGGCGAGTGGTTGGGTCGCAAGATCCTGTTCTTCCGTGACCGCGGTGCTTGGATCGCCCTGGCAGGAGTCGACGTGGAAGCTCCTATCGGCCCTTCGACGCTGCGCGTCACCACGCTGGAGCATGGAAGAAAGATCGAAGTCAAGGAACAGATCATCATTCACGCTGCGCACTATCGGACCGGGACACTGAGTGTGTCCCCGAAGTTCGTAGAGCCCGCTCCGGAGGCTCTGAAGCAGATCGAAGAGGAGAGCAAGGTCAAGTCAAACGTGTTCGCGTCGAGCGCATCCGAACCGTTGTGGCGCGGCGATTTTCGTGCGCCTGTTGCGGCGGAGCCTACCGACAGCTTCGGTACCCGGCGCATGTTCAACAAGAAACTTGCCAGCATCCATAAAGGCGCTGATTTTCGCGCTCCGATGGGCACGCCCGTGCACGCCGGCAACAGCGGCGTGGTGGTGCTGGCGCGGCCGCTCTACTTCGAAGGCAACTGCGTCATCATCGATCACGGCATGGGCTTGTTCACGCTTTCGATGCACTTCAGCCGAATCGACGTGCACGAGGGCCAGCACGTGAACAAGGGCGATGTGCTGGGCCTGAGCGGCGCCACCGGACGCGTAACCGGCCCGCATCTGCACTGGGCGGTTCGCTGGGAGGGCGCTTACCTCGATCCGCTCAAGCTACTGAAGCTGAACCTGAACTGAGTCTGCTAGCGCGATAGCATCTCTTCGCGTTCGGTGCTCGCCCGGGATTCTTCAGCGGGACGACGCGCGGCCTTCTCTTCTCTTAGCCGTTTGAATGCGCGGTAGACGAACGAACCCATATACCACCCATCCATGAATTTATAGGGCGTTTCACCGGTCGTGTAGTGGCCGCAGGGTAGCACACGCTGCTCGAAGTTCACCCCGTAGCGCTGGAATGCGTTCACGACCTGCAGCGAATACTCCCGCGGAAACGTGAGGTCGTAGTCGGCGTAGACCAGCAGTACTTTCTTGTCAGGTCCTCCCGCTTCGAGACTTGCGAATTTTTCGTAGTAGCTGATCGGGCTGACGGCCGACCAAAGCACACGCAGCCTCTCCTGCGTGAGTCCTGCCTCTTCCAGGCCCTGGCGAATGTGCCGTGTGCTTTGTCCCGCCCACACCACGTCGCCGAAGGAAGTGGAGGCATGATTGAAGGCGTTCACGCGGATGCGCCTGTCGTGCGCGCTGGCCAGGAACGCGTAGCAGGAGCCGAGACTGGTGCCCAGCACGCCGAAATGCTCGTAGCCCTGCTCTTCGAGCCAGTCGATGCAGCAGCGAATATCCACCACCGCCTGCCGGCATGCCGACAAGGTGCGCCCGATGTTCGCGCTGACCGCGTAGTCGCTGCGCTCCAACTCCGTCGGACGCCGAATGTCGTGGTAGGGCTTGGAAAGGCGCAACGCCGAAATGCCCATGCGATTGAAGAGGGTGCACAGTGCGTTGTGACCGAACGCATCGGCGTTCCACTGCGGCAGCACCACGATGGCCTGCTTCGGGCGCCTCGGATCCTTGTGCGCCGGCGCCGGAAACCAGCGCGCATTCACCAGGTCGTTTTCCGGGTAAGGTGTGCGCTCGGGCGATGTGAAACGCAGATACTGGGCCCGCGGTAATTCCCCATTCTCGGCTTTCCTGCGCAGCGCCGCATCCTGCGCCAGCGTCTCCGGCCGCACATTGGTCGGAAACAGCTGGGGGAACCGCTCCTCGAGGCGGTAGTCCGTGGGCCGCTCGTAGCCGAAGAACGCATCGCTGTGGCGAATCAGGATCTCGTTGATCCGCGTCATCGAGGCCTCTGCCGCCGTATGGCCAGCGAGTTCCTCGTGCTTTAGATTGACTGCCCCGAGTTCGAGTTCGCGGCCGAGCCGCCGCTCGCTGAGGAACGGCTCGATCCACTCAAATCCCCACTCCAGGGGACGCACCACACGATTCTCATCGCGCGTGGTCAGTTTCGTCTCCCAGCGGTACATCCAGGCTGCGTACGCGTTCTTCAGCATTGTCTGTTACCAGTTTACCAGCGGCACTTTCGGCGCGATAAAACCGAGATTGCCGGGACGTGAATCTTCGATTGCAGAGCAGCCGCACGATACGATGAAAAGATGGTTCGAGACACGGGAGTCGAGCGGCGAGTCGCATTTTTTGGAGGCAGCTTCGACCCTCCTCACCTGGGCCATCTCGCCATTGCCCGGGCAGCCCGCGACGCCCTTTGCCTCGATACGGTGCTGTTTGCGCCGGTGGGTGCGCAGCCGCTCAAGCCTCTGGGCTCGACAGCGCCGTTCGCCGACCGCGTGGCCATGACAAGGTTGGCAATCGCTGGCGAGCCCGGATTTGAGGTCTCCCTCATCGATGCCCCGAACCCGGAGGGCATTCCAAATTACACGCTCGAGACCCTGCGCAGCCTTCGCTCGGTGCTGGGGCCAGCCACGTCCCTGTTCTGCCTCATGGGCGCCGACTCGTTTGTCAGCCTGCGGCGGTGGCATGGCGCCGCCGACATCCCCTTCGCGGCTACCTTGATCGTGGCCTCGCGTCCCGGCCTGCGCCTCGATGACCTTGCAGGGATGCTGGGAAATCATCTCACTATCAACAGAGCCAATGTCTCCGAGCCATGCACTGAATCGGGCGTGGATATTCGCTCCTTCACGATCCGCGACCTTGCCGGTCGCAACGCACCCTTCTTTCTTCTACCGGGCCTCGACGTGGAGATCAGCGCGTCGGCGATTCGCGTCCAGGCACAGTCCGCTTCTCCAGTCCCGGAGGCCACCCTCGTCCCCCCGGCCGTGAGCGAATACATCCGCACCAAGGACTTATATCGATAGGCGTCCTTGCTCGCAACTCCTGCCAACGACTACGATGAAGTTCGGAGAACGATTGCATCGAATGCCGAACAACAAGGCGCACCAGCAGACACGTATTCTTGTTCAGGCCGCAGCCGCAGCCTGTGAGGACAAAAAAGCCGTAGACACCCGGATCCTCGAACTGGATCCAATGGACTCGGGCCTCTCCGATTTTTTCCTGGTGACCTCAGCCACCAACGATCGCCAGGCCGTTGCGATCGCGGACGAGATTGAACACCGCCTCAAGCGCGAATTCGGCGTGCTTCCGAACTCCGTCGAAGGCCGCCGCCGCGGCGATTGGATCCTTCTCGATTACGTCGATTTTGTCGCACACGTCTTTCTTGCCGAACGTCGCGCTTTCTACGACATCGAGCGGTTGCGCAAATCGGCCCGGCCGTTCACGCCGGAAGAGTTCGATGGCGAGTTGAAGGCCTTACTGGCTGAGAAAACCCGCGCCGTCCGCGACAAATCCATATCCAAGGCCGAGACAACCTCTACTAAGAAAGCCCCGAGCGCCAAGCGCCCTTCCACAAGCTCTAAATCGGCCGGCGCAAAGCGCGCATCCTCGAAGACCGCGCCCAAAGCAGCCGGCAAGAAGACCGCAACAAAGCCTCCGGTCAAGAAAGCAGCGGCAAAGAAAGCCACAGCCAAAAAGAAGTCCGTGCACCGGTAGCATCAGCACTTTCTCGCGTGGCACGAAAACCCGTGCTCTCCGGAAGAATGAAAAAAGGGCGTCCGCATCGCGGACGCCCTTTTCATGGTTTTTGCTGCGGTCCGATTAGAAAGTCAAACGGCCGTGAACCTGCAGCAAGCGCTGTGTAACCGCCGCGCCCTGGAAGGACCCGTACGGGCTGGTCGGCGGAGCTACTGCACCGGTGATTAAGCCGAATGCACCGCTGCTCACGTCGCTTACCGGAGGAGCAAAGTTAACCTTGTTGAACACGTTGTAAGCGTTCGCGCCAATCTGGAATGTGACGCGTTCCCGCTGAACCACCTTCTTCAGCAAGCTCATGTCCACGTCTGCATAGTGCGGGCCATAGAATGAGTTGCGGCGGAGAGTTCCGAAGTCCGCCTGCGAGGCGGGGTCAACAAAGTCCGAGGAGTTGAGGCAAAGGGTTGTTCCAAGAGCACAGGGATGTGCCGAGTTCGGAGTATGGTTCGTCGCGCTGTGTACCGTCACTCCCGGAGCCAGTTGCGCAATCAACGTGCTGCCCAGGTTCGGGAAAGAGCCCAGGACCGCCCCGTTTGTTACGCTGAAAGGCTCGCCGGAGCGCCAGTATGCCTTGCTGCCCAGCACCCAGCCGCCCAGGATTTCGTTGAGCAGCATGTGCGAAGACTTGAACGGCTCCTCGTACACTGCGTCACCAACCAGGTTGTGGCGGATGTCGTAATCCGAGTTGGAGTAGTTCAGGTTGCCGGCTCCCAGGCTCGGCGTAAGCTGCGTGCCAATCGCTCCCGCATTGAAGGGAAGCCCCACGCCGCCATTGGAGATCATGTCGAGCGAGTGGCTGTAGGTGTAGCTCACTTCCCCGGTCACGCCGTGGCCGTTGTGCTTCCACGTAACCATGCCGCCGTTGTAGTTGGAGTGAGCCGTATTGCTATACGAGGTGACGCGGCCAAAACGCGGATCCGGCGGTACCGTGCCAAACTCGTTGGCCCCGAAGGTTCCGTTCGGGTTCGCACCGAAACCGCCTACCGTCGTGCCTCCCGTCCAGAAACCGTCATTGAACAAGCCGCTTCCGGCATTCAGCCATGGATTCTGCAGGATTTCGTTGTAGCCGTAGTTGCCGGCGTACGTGATCATGAGCGCGTCGGAACGGCCAAGCTGCCGTTCCACCTGCAGGCTGTATTCCAGGTACTCAGGAATTCGGAACGTACCTGGGAAGTAGTTGATCGCCGGAGGCGAGAACGGAACGCTGGTCGCCCCGCCACCCGCATAGAGAGCCGTGGCGATCTGGGTGGGAGTCTGACCGGTCGTATACCCATTCTGCACCGCTGCGTTCGCGGCAGCGGCATAGTCCCCGGTGGTTCCGGCGCCGGTGGTATTAATGGCGCCAGCGTAGATTGTCTCGGTGTTGTAATTGGGGAAGTTTTGAACGGCGCCATCGAGCAGCACTGCCGGGTAGAGGTCGGAGAAAAGCCCAGCGCCGCCGCGAACTTCAGTGTGCTCGCCGATTCCGTAGTTGAACCCGAAACGAGGCTGGAAGTTGAAACGCTCAACCTTTGTGAATGCGTTCGAGTTCGCATTTTTCACCGCCGACAAATAGCTGGTCCCAGCGGTCGGGAAGGTGCCAGTGTATTGCGAGAAGCAGCTATCGTGGCAAAGCGGATTGCCGGTGCGATCTACACGAACGCCCAGCGTCAACTTGAGCTTGGGCAAAACCTGATAGTCATCCTGGAAATAGGTGCCAAGGTTGTACAAGGCCAAGTGCGCGGTGGGCGCGTTGGTGAACGATTGGTTGTAGGTGTTGAAGCCCGCATAAGGTGAGTTGGAGGGGTCGCCGTTCGCGAACGATGCCAAGTCAAGCAGAACCGTGTAGGGAAACTGCACTCCCACCCGCTGGTCATAATCGGAAACCAGGTCGCGACGGAAGTTGCCGCCGAATTTCATGCTGTGCTTGCCCTTGATCCAGCTGAAGTCGTCTTCCACCTGGTACTGGGTTACGTTGCGTCCCTGCGTCAGATAGAACGGCACACCAAGAGAGGGAAGGCCAGGGGATGCCTCTACGCCGCTGCCATCCAGACCAAGATCGGAGTAGTAGAAATTGATCGGCATTTCCGCTTGAGATGCTGCGAGATCGACCGGTCCGAAGTAGGCCGAATACCAGTTTGCGGCAAGCACCAGCACATTGGTCTTATTGGCGCTGAAGACGTAGCTGTCGTTGAACTGACCCTCATACTCAGGCTGAATTGAGAGAGCGCTGAAAAGCGGATCGATGAAGCTCGTCGACGTCGGTTGGCTGCCGCGGTCCATCTTGTAGCGGCCATAAATCTTGTGATTGTTGCTGATGTTCCAGTCGGCACGGCCGGTAAAGAGCCACTCCTTGTTGATGTTGTTGGCAGAAGCGGAGCCGACCAGCATGCACGGCGTATCCACCCCAAAAGTCCCGCCGGTGGGCGACGTCGTTCCCGCCATGTCGCCACAACCGAGTGCGCCATTCGGATCCTGGTTGGGGGCGCTCCCGTTTGTTACGGCAGTGGCGCCTTTGTACGCCGGTGACTTCGTAAAGTCATTCATCGCGAGGGTGTACGTAGGCAGCGCCGCCGCGGGAACGTTGCCAAGAATGAAGCTCGAGAATGCCGGTGTGGGGAAGGTGAGAAAGCCGCTCGAGCCGGGAAGCACGTAGCGAAGGCCCTCATAGTCCGCAAAGAAGAAGAGCTTGTCATGGATGATGGGTCCGCCAACGTTGGCAGCCCACTCATTGGACACGGCGTGCGGACGAGTCAACGGCTGATTGCCCAGCGCCTCGGTTTCCTGGTTGAACCAGCCGTTGGCATTCAGGACCGATCCGTTGTAGTTGTAATCCAACTCGCCGTGGAACTTGTTGGTTCCCGACTTCGTCGTGTATTGAACGATCGCGCCGGCGGCGCGGCCATACTGCGAGTTATAAGCGTTTTGTATAACCGTCGCTTCCGCAAGTTCGCCCTGACCCAGGGTCAGGTTCGAACTGCCGGAGTTGTTCAGATTCAGGAACGGATCCTGGTTGTCGAAACCGTTCAGCACAAACAGGTTTGAAATTCCCGGCAGGCCGTCGGAGCTAAAGTTGCCATACGAACCGCCGGCATTCACCACCACACCCGGCGCCGTAAAGGCAACTGTTGTTACATCTCCGCCCGGAGTGGGAAGCTCCTGAATTTCTTGCTCGTTGAAGGTCGTCGCAAGGGCGACATTTTCCGTATCAACGAGGGGGAGCGACGTTGAAGTCACTTCAATGACCGTCTTATCACCGGTCGGGGTGACCTTGATATCAGCTGCAACCGTGGTGCCCACCAGGACCGTCACCTGGCTCGTGGACGACTGCATTCCGGTCACTGAAGCGCTTATCTTGTATGTACCGGGGGTAAGGCTCAACGCAGAGTAACGGCCCTCCGCATTTGTCAGCACCGTTTGAGAGGCGGAAGTACCTGTATTCGTGATAGTTACGGTCGCATTAGGAACGACTGCACCTGACGCATCTGCCACGGTGCCGTCAAGCGCGCCCGTGACCATCGATTGGGCATGCGCGGCTGGAGCGGTGCTGGTTGCCACATATCCTGCTGCTGCCAGCAGACTAAGTGCAAGCACCGCGCTCTTGAATTGAAAAACTCGCATTGACTCCTCCAAAGATCTGTGGGAACGAAGCCCTCGGCGGGAATTAGCGTTCCGTTGTTTGTCCTTCTCGGTTCGGGCTGGTCCCGACCGGTGACTGAAATACGGGAATTCTGCGGGTTGGGTGATGTGAGATGTGGACTCGCGAGAACCCCGATTGGCCTTCGTGCAGCACACGAAACTATCATCGTGTTCCCGGGGGGGACCACCCGGGCCCGCTACGTTAACCATTTGCATGATTGTTGCCAATCTGACAAAGGGCCCGCTGATCGCCTAAATGCCTCATTTCATATGCGGATGCAGAGGGTTTGCGTTGCAGCCGATATATGAAAATATGGATAAACTGATACAAGGATTTAAAAAACGGGTGAAATATCTTGTTTTTGGGGAATTCGGCTTTTTCCCAACCGGTTCGGTATGCTCGCCTTTGTGACCCTTACGCTCGCCCACATTGGACCTCGCTACCTTGCAGGAGACGACTACGAAAAACTCACGCAACTCTACCTGCTGCGCATGACGACCGCCGTTATGCGCTGCGAAACCGCCGCGTTCAAGACCGAGGATGGATTGTTAGAGTCACTCGAACGGCAATCAGGTCGCACGGCGCCCCAGTTGATTTTGCTCGATAGCCCGGGACGCCAGATGACATCCGAGGCCTTCGCCGCGTGGTTCGGAACTCGACGCGACCAGGGAGTTCAGCGTCTGGTTTTCGCGATTGGGCCCGCCAGCGGCTGGTCAGCCGGCGCCCGGCGGCACGCTCATCTTTTGCTTTCCCTGGGAACGTTCACGATGGCGCACCCGCTCGCCCGCCTGGTCCTCGCCGAGCAGCTCTATCGCGCTTCCACCATCCTTGCCGGCCACCCCTATCACACCGGACATTGAGCCCGCCCTAACCTGTAATCTGGTAGCGGTTCTCTTTTTTTGCACGCCCTTCATATGACTGACTCGCGACGCGGATTGATCCTCATTAACACCGGCCCCGGCAAAGGTAAAACCACGGCCGCTCTGGGTACAGCACTCCGCGCGGTGGGCAATGGCATGCGCGTTCTTATGCTGCAATTCCTCAAGGGGTCCTGGCATTACGGCGAACTCGACGCAGCGCAAGCCTTCGGCGAAAACTTCGTACTCAAGCAAATGGGCCGCGGCTTCGTGAAGGTGGGCGGAGCCGAGACCGACCCGGAAGACATTCGCATGGTTGAAGCGGCCTGGACCGAAGCCCGCGTTGCCATCGAATCCGGCGAATGGGACCTCGTTATCCTGGACGAGATCAATTACGCCATCGGCTACGGCCTGCTCGATCCAGCCCTAGTCGCCGAGGCACTACGCACGCGACCGGAGATGGTCAACGTCATCTTGACCGGCCGCAATGCTCACCCGGTTTTGGTGGAGTTGGCAGATACCGTGACGGAGATGCGCGAGGTGAAGCACGCCTATCAAAAAGGAATTCTCGCCCAGCGCGGAATAGAATATTGAGGAGATCGCGCGCACCTGAATGGTACGCGTCGATCTTCGTTCTTCCTGTGAGGTCCCATGTCCTGGTTCAAGCGAGAGAGTGGCGATTACGAGTCCGGGCAGTCGGGTCCCGAAACAAACGACAGCAAGCGGGTTCGCACCGACGGCCTGTGGGTCAAATGCCTTGGTTGTCGGCAGGCAATCTGGAAAGCTGACCTGGCTGCCAACCTGAATGTCTGTCCCAAGTGTCAGCATCACTTCAAGCTCGGCGCGCGCCAGCGTATCGAACTCTTGCTCGAGCCGGGATACGAGCTAGTCGACGGCGGCCTGCGCTCAACCGATCCGCTCAACTTCTCTGACATAAAGCCCTACAAGCAGCGCCTGCGCAAAGCCCAGGAAGAAACCGGCCTGGACGACGCGATTCTCAACGCCGTTGGCAGGCTCGCGAACCACGATGTGGTGCTCAGTGCAATGGAGTACAGCTTCATCGGTGGCTCCATGGGCGCCGTGGTTGGCGAAACCATCGCCCGCGCCGTCGACCGCGCGCGTATTGGCCGCAAGCCTCTCATCGTTGTTGCCGCATCCGGCGGCGCCCGCATGATGGAAGGGGTCGTTAGCCTCATGCAGATGGCCAAGATATCCACCGCCCTTGCGCAGCTCGACGACGCAGCCGTTCCTTACATCTGCATCCTGACCGATCCCACTACCGGCGGCGTCACCGCCAGCTTCGCGATGCTCGGCGACCTCAACATCGCCGAACCGGGCGCGCTTATCGGCTTTGCCGGACCGCGGGTCATCGAGCAAACCATCCGTCAGAAGCTACCCGAAGGCTTCCAGCGCTCCGAGTTTCTCCTTGAGAAAGGCTTCCTCGACGCCGTGGTGCATCGTCGCGACCTGAAGAGCTATCTCGCGCGCGCCCTCGATTTCCTCGGCGTCAAAGAACAGGCCTCCTAAGAACAAGCACGACTAGGCTTATGGATGGTACCGAGTTTCTTCAAGCGCTTGAGGACTTCATGCTCTGCCATCTTAAACTCGATGGCGCCCATAATTTCCGAGAGTTAAGCCAATCAACCCAAAAAACGAACCCCACCAAATGATGGGGTTCGTTTGCGAAGCCGAGCCGCGACCGGGCGGCAGTTTTGCATGCGCCAGGAGGGACTTACTCTGCTGCGATCGGCTCGATCGAGGCAAAACGTCCGCGGTTGCCCCGGTCGGCAAACTTCACACGGCCGGTGACTTTGGCAAAGAGCGTGTCATCGGAGCCGATGCCCACGTTGACGCCCGGCTTGATGCGGGTGCCGCGCTGGCGGACGATGATCGACCCGCCGGTTATCAGTTCTCCGGCAAAGGCCTTAACGCCCAGCCGCTGTGCATTCGAATCGCGTCCGTTTGTGGAGCTGCCTCCACCTTTTTTATGTGCCATTGTCGAATCCCCTTCTCGCCTAGCTGGCGGCCGTATAGGTCACGCCGTCGGCCTCAATGGCCTTGATGCGCACCTCGGTAAAATTCTGCCGGTGTCCCTGCATCTTCTTGTACTGCTTCTTCCGCTTCAGGTGGAAGACCAGGATCTTGTCGCCGCGACCGTCGCCGACCACCTCGGCGGTAATCTTCGCCGAACCCGGCTTGACCATGCCGGAGTCGCCCGAAACTGCCAGCACATCGCTGAACTCGATCGTCTTGTCTTCCGAAGGCGAAACGGACTCAATCTTCACCACGTCGCCGGGAGCGACGCGATACTGCTTCCCACCAGTGCGTAGAACCGCGTACATAAATCCTCCAGAGCGGCACGCGCCATGGGCGAGCGCTCACTCCAAGTCTCAAATAGCTCGGGCGGATACTTCCGCACCGCGGTACGCTCAAGCCTCGAAAGATTTCCTCTCAAAGCGAGCGTCTGGCTCCACGGCGACAGGCAGGAATCGCCAAACTAGAGTAGTTTACCGGGTTTGCGGCTCAAGGTCAACGCTTGAGCCGGGACTCTAGCCAAGGACTCTAGAGCACCGCGTTCTGCGCAATCACCTGCTTGTACCACTCGGCGCTCAGTTTGGGTGTCCGCTTCTGGGTCTTGAAATCCACGTAATGCAGTCCAAATCGCTTGCTATACCCGTCCGCCCACTCGAAGTTGTCCATCAAGCTCCACAGGAAGTACCCCTTGACCGGGTACCCCTCGGCCACCGCGCGATGCAAATTAGCCAGATGATTCCGTAAATACATCACCCGGTCCGTGTCGTCGATTCTTCCGTCTGATTTAGGAACGTCGGCGGAGCTGGTGCCGTTCTCGGTGATGTAGATCTGCGGCGCCTTCCAGAGATCGCAGGTGTTGCGGACAGCCCAGTAGATGCACTCCGGCCCCAGGGTCAGCCATGGCGACCACATGTGGGGATACGACTCGGGGTAGTTGTCGACCACGTAGCCTAGCGGCGTGTCAGCGGCGCGGGCGTACTGCGGCGTGTAAACATTCAGCCCCACGAAGTCGAGTTTGCTGCCAATGGCGTCCATGTCCCCAGACTCGACTTTGGGGGCATTGGCGCCTTCCCGCTGGAGATACTCGTCGATATACTTGCCCTCCATGAGTGCCGTGAGGAATTGTGCGTTTTCGACGCGGGTGGCGCGGCGCGCAGCCTCAATGTGTTCCGGGGTCTCGATCACCGGGCAGAAAACGGTGGCGTTCTCAGCCAGCCCGACCTGGGTGCCCGAGGGCGTATTGGCGCGAATGGCGCCGACCGCGAGACCGTGCGCGAGGATGGCGTGGTGGCGTATCTGATTTACCTGCGCGGGCGGAAGCTTGAGACCAGGGGCAAATTGCCCGATGCTGTACCCAAGGTCGGTGAAGCAGACGAATTCGTTGGTGGTCATCCAGTGGTTGACGCGGTCGCCGAGCTTCTTGGTGACGTAGGCGGCGTAATCGGCGAAGGCCTTGGAGGTGTCGCGATTCTGCCAGCCTCCCGAGAGTGCGGCGGGGGTATCCCAATGGAATAGCGTGATGTAAGGGGTAATGTGGTTGGCTAGCAACTCGTCGACCACACGGTTGTAGTAGTCGACCCCCTCGGGATTGGGCGAACCGGTACCGTTCGGGAAGATGCGCGACCAGGAGATGGACATGCGGTAGGTCTGGACGCCGAGATTTTTCATTAGCTGCACGTCGTCCTTATAGAGGTGGTAGGAGTCGTCAGCCACGTCGCCTGTTTCGCCGCTGTGCGTTTTGCCGGGAGTGTGCGAGAAGACATCCCACAAGGAAGGACCGCGGCCGCCGTCTTTCGCCCCACCTTCCACCTGGTAGGCCGCGGTGGAACATCCCCAGAGGAAGCCCTGCGGGTAGCGGTAGCGAAGGTGGTCGCTCTTCGTGTCATCCTGGGGCTTGCCGAAGGCCATCTGAGGCAGCGTGATACCAGAGAGAGCCGTAGCAGCTGTAGCTGCAACAGTTTTGCCAAAGAGGCGGCGCGTAAAGGCGTTCATGGCGGTATCTCCTTAATTGCGCTGCAGCGCATATTGTGCGAGCAGGCAATCGGTCCGCGATCACGTCCGAAGAAACGCAGGATTGCTGCGAAACCGTTTTAGCAGGGCATGAGATCGTGAACCAAGCGGCAATTCTATCAGAGGAAAGGTGGGTTATGCCCTACGGTTGAAACCGGCTGCGATGGACGAGCGGGCAAACGAATTCTGCGCTCCCCGGAGACCAGAAAAATGTTCTACTGCTCGCGCAGCGCGTCAACGGGATTGAGCCTTGCCGCTCGAAAGCCGGGGATGCTGGTTGCGGCAGCGCTGACCAGAAGCAACAGGCCAGCCGTAGCTGCGAAGGTCAGTGGATCGGAGGGCCGGATACCGTAGAGCATTCCCGACAGCATTCGCGTGATCATGATCGAAATCGCCAACCCGCCGGCCGTCCCCACCAGGGCCAGGGACAGACCGTGGCGGACGATGATTTTGAGGACATCCGCTCTCTGCGCGCCCAGGGCCATACGCAATCCGATTTCCAGCGTACGCTGCACCACCATGTACGACAGCAGCCCGTACAAACCAATTGCGGCCAGAAATAGCGCAATGACAGTAAAGCAGGCTAGTAGAAATGCCTGAAAGCGCGGTTGTGCCGCCGACTTCGAAAAGTTCTCTTCGAGGGTCGAGAATTGGTAGATTGGCACTCCTCCCAAGATTTCGTGTGCTGCCGAGCGGACGGAATCCTGCAGAAGCCGAGGGTCGCCGCTGGTGCGGATCACGAGATACGGATTTGTGATCACCGCCTGTGCATAGGGTAGGTAGTACCCGGGCGGGGCAGCGGCGGTCAGCCCCTTCAGCTTGATGTTCCCCACCACTCCCACGATCTCGCGAATCGACTGGTCGAAGACATCGTCGCCCAACCGAACTTGGATGTGCCTGCCGAGGGGATTCTCTCCGGGGAAATACTTGTTTGCAAACGCCTGGTTGATAAGGATGGTCGGGGGTCCCTTCACGCCATCCTGCTCCCCGAAGGTGCGCCCTGCGATGAGCGGGATGCACAGATTTTCAAAGTAGCCGGGCATCACCACGTTCAAAGCTTCGCTCGGCTCGTCTCCCCTGGCGATGGGGCGTCCCTGAATATTGAATGAGATCGATGCGAAGGACGTACCCAGGGGGAGCGGCCAGCCTGCCGACACCGACTTCACACCCGGCAAAGAAGAGATTCGTGCGATCAGTTGCTGGTAGAACTGGAAGTGTTCGTCGTGCTTCAATCGCGTGAATGAAACTCCCGCCCGGGCAGTCAATACATTCCGTGGATCGAAGCCAGGATCGACACTCAAAATGTGAATGAAGCTCCGAATCAGCAACCCGGAACTCACAAGAAGCACGAGCCCTATCGCCGTCTGTGCCACCACCAATCCGTTGTGGACGCGATTCTCCCCCCGTCCTCCCGCCAAACCTCGCGAGCCCTCGCGCATTGCCAGCGCGGGCGCTGCCTGCGCCATCCTCCACGCTGGAAATACCCCGAACAACAGTCCGGTTCCGAGCGAAATAACCAACGCAAACGCCAGAACCCTGCCGTCCATCGACGCATCCTGCATGCGGGGGATATCCAGCGGCATCAGCCGGACGATGGCATGCATCAGGCCGTAGCCAAGGGCCACGCCCGCGATCCCGCCGCAAAATGACAACGTTACCGACTCCACCAGCAGTTGCCGGATAAGTGCCATTCGGCTGGCTCCGATGGCCGCGCGCAACGCGAACTCTGCGCCGCGCCGCGCGGTGCGCACCAGCAAAAGCCCAGCCACGTTTGCGCACACCATCAGCATCAACAGGGCAACGGCCCCAAACAGCACGCGCAACGCCGGTCTGGTGTCGCCGATCATATGCTCGAGTTCCGGTTCTACAAGAGCTGATGTCAACTCTTTATCACTGTCCGGATACAACTTCGCCAGTTCACTGGAAATCAGGGTGAGATCCGCCTTGCCCTGTTCCACCGTGACGCCCGGCTTCAATCTTCCGATTGCCGAGAGAATGTCGTACCCGCGCTGGCTCATCTTCTTGCCTTCGGCATCGTCGGCGATCGATACCCACAGATCGGGCGCCGGGTTCTCAAGCGGAAACTGAAATCCCCTCGGCATCACTCCGGCCACGGTGTATTCCTGGTCGTCCATCCGAATGCTCTTGCCGGCGATGTCTTTCGCGGAACCAAAGGTCGACTGCCACAGGGTGTAGCTCAACATCGCCGCGCGGTGGCCGCGCTTTTCATCCTCCCAGCCAAAATCCCTGCCCAACATGGGAGCTACATTCAGCACCTGGAAGAGATTGGAGGAAACGGTTTGCACGTCAAGGCGCCGCGACTCGCCGTTCAACTGTAAGGTGATTCCGCCTCCGTAATACGTGGCGATTCCGCTGAAGGTGCGGTTTTGTGCGCGCCAATCGAAATAGTCTGCATAGTTCAGAGACTCCGGCACCACCCCGGGCACGGAGTGATCTTGCCGGCTGAGCCACATCAACCGATCCGGCTCCGGAAACGGCAGAGATCGCAGCAGCACGGCATTCACCAGGCTGAAAATGGCCGTTGTGGCGCCGATGCCCAGCGCGAGTGTAAGGATTGCGGTCGTCGCAAAGCCGTAGTTCTTCGCCAGCTGCCGAACCGCAAACTTCGCGTCCGCGCAAAGGCTCTCTGCCAGCGGCCACATCCAGGCTTCGCGGCCCTTTTCTTCGATCCGGGTTACGTTCCCGAATTCGCGCTTCGCAGCGCCCTCTGCTTGCTCGCGGCTCATTCCCTCGGCCATGAGAGCCTCGGTCTTTTCCGCCAGATGCTGCCGAATCTCACAGGAGAGGTCATCGAAGAGCCGTCGCCGCGTCATGAGCTGTTTCAGCCACTTCATACCTTCTCCTAGCCTTCGCTCGGCGAAAGAACCAGGTTGATTCCCTCGAGCATGCGTTCGAAGCTGGACATCTCGCGCTCCAGATGTCTTTTGCCGGCAGCCGTGATCCGGTACGTGCGCACTTTGCGGTTGGAAGCGGAGATCTCCCACTCGGCCCTTAACAGACCCTCTCTCAGCATCCTCTGCAATGCCGGATAGAGAGAGCCCTCTTCCACCTGCAGCAGATCTTTCGATCGCTGCTTGATGTGCTGCACGAGGGCGTAGCCATGCATCGGTTCACGTTGAAGCGAGCGGAGAACCATCATTTCCAGGGCGCCTCGAAAAAGGTCGCGTTGCTCATTTTTCTTCAAAATCGACATAGCCATAGCCCAAACACCCCTAGCATAAAATAGCCTAGTCGGTCGCGTCAAACAGCGACCAATCGAAAAACAGTGGTCCCGAATTCCCCTTCCGTATCCGATCTCTCTTCCGGCGCAGCGTCGTTGAAGCTGAACTCAACGATGAGCTGCAGTTCCGCCTTGAACAGCAGATAGAGAAGCACACGCGTGCGGGCATTACGCGGGAAGAGGCAATGCGAAAAACTCGCCTCGAATTCGGTGGCCTTGGCCAAGTGACGGACTGCCGCGAATCGCGCGGCGTCACCTTGCTCGAAACCACAGGCGGGGACATCTCGTGCTCCCGCAACTACGCAAGACGCCGGGATTCACCATCACGGTGCTGCTCACGCTCGCTCTCGGGCATCGGCGCCAACGCCGCCATCTTCACGCTGATGAATGCCGTGCTCGAAAAGAATCTCCCGGTCACCGATCCAAAGAGATGGATTAACAGCGCAAGCGGCGAGGTTCATGAGGCTTCTCGAACAGCGGCTGAATCCATGGCAGCTATGGAGAAGTGGTGGCCGCGCGTTCCTCTCTTTTCTTGAAGAGCTTATAGCTGATGTCCGGCCAGAACTCGTGAAACATGAACGTAATCGAGTCATAGGTCACGTCCAGCCCCCAGTTCCTGAAACCATTCCCGACAGTTTGTTCTTTGGTCGGGTAGTAGAAGGTAGATGTGCCTACCGCCATGGCCGAGCCCAGTATTTCGCTGTAGTTGAATGTCGGGCGACCATTTCCGGACTTGGTCACAATCACTCGACTCAGCGAGTACCCCGCGCGCCTCCCAAACCCGCCGTTCCGCTTTCCCATCGCGTAATACCGCGAGTCTTCGTGATTGATCGTGGGAAGAATGAACTCGACATAATAGTTTTCGACGGATTGGTCAGCAACGGAGTGCCAATAATACCGGGCATATCCCTTCATCCCCTGGTGAAACTCCGGCGTCTGCTTCGTAGCTTGTCCCTCCAAGGCGATGAAACCTGCAAAGAAAAGTGCGGAATAATCGAAGTTATCCTGGGTCGTCGTCTTGAACCGTTCCCCCAATGTCTGAGGAGGCAGCACTTCGCCCGGGCTCACCGAGCGGAAGTTCGGCATAATGCCCATCTGCCGCTTTGTCTGGATCTCGTCCAGCGGCACCTCCGTCGTCTTCGGCGGCGGGTTGGTTTGAGGAGGCGCTGGAAGGGGCGTGGGGGTATCCTGCTGCGAAGACTGCTGCTGAGGCGTGGTTTGCTCCCCGGCATTGCGTTCGGCTACAGCGTATCCGCAGGTGAGCAGGCCGGCGGCGAGACTCGCTGCCTGCCACATTCGCAGCTGTAAGGATGCCATCAGCCCTCTTTCATTTGCATAGACGAGGCTAAGCCACCCTTGCTGTCAATGCAATAGATCTATGGCGGGCTCTTGATGACAATCCGTTCAGAGAAACACACCCGACGAAGCGAGCGCAGTGAAGCGAATTCGCATCATCAGCGATTCGCGTCACGAAATACCCGTGCCAGGCGCTCCACGCTCCCAGCGTCCGCGTCGCTGATCAGCACGAAGCGAAGTTGCTGCGAACGCCACGTCTCCATGCTGAAGGAGTTCCGCCGCAGAACGTCAGTCGACACCGGAAAACTCCGCGCCGACGCATCATTCTCCTGAAAGATAAGGACGGAGATCTTGTGCTGGCGAGCGGCCACAATCAGTTGCGCCCCGGGGCTCTGGTGGAAATAAACCATGCGACCGCCCACCAGCGTGAAATCGCTGCCGGCCAATTCCGGTACGTTGAACGAAAACGGAATCTTGCCCTGGAACCACGGCTTCACAGTATGGCGATCAGTAGACACAACATCGACGGTGTTAGCGCTGGCAAGCGCGTTGACATGCAGGTCTGCGAGTTCGGCGTACGAGTCCGCACCGCGCGTGTACCAGTTCCATCCCAGCGCGATCGCGAGCACGAGCGCGAGTGCCAGCGCCCCCGCCGGCACCATCCCCAAGAGCCAGGGACGACGAGCGGGGGTCGCGATCTGCTTTTGAATCCTGCGACGAAATTCGGCCGACGGCGCGAATTGCCCGCGCGCCGTTTTCAACTGCCTCTTCAAATACACCAGCGCGGCAATCTCAGCCGCGCAGCCGGGGCAGTTCGCGATGTGTTGCCCCAATTCGGCTGCGCGGTCCGCAGGCACTTCGCCGTCAAGATACGCTCCCAGCATCGACCGATCTGCTTCACATTGCACCGGGCACCTCCTTCGACGCCGGTCGCAGCAAGTTCTCGCGCAGCATCCTTCGCGCACGCGAAAGGCGCGACATCACGGTTCCAATCGGAACCGAGAGCACCTGAGCGATCTCCTTGTACGACAGCTCTTCCACGTCACACAGCAAAATCATCTCGCGGTAGCCCACCGGCAACGCCGCCAGCGCTTCGGTCGTATTCGTGGCGCTCTCCCGCAGCAGCAGCAATCTCTCCGGCGTTTCGTGGTGCGCCGTCGCATCCTCATTCTCGTTCACATCATCGAGCCACAGCGTGTTCCTCGCGCTCAGCGCCGTGCGCGAGGTCAGAAACGTGTTGCGAAGAATCCGGTACATCCACGCCCGCAGGTTCGTGCCTTCCTCGAACGACCGGAATGCCTTCAGCGCCTTGGCGTAGGTCTCCTGCACCAGGTCCTCGGCATCGGTTCGATCGCCGGTCAACCAGTGAGCGAGGTTATAGAGTTGGTCGAACAGCGGCATCGCCGCCAGTTCGAAAAGCTCTGGATCCATGCAGCGCCTTCCGCTCCTCCGCGCATTGCCATGTTACTGGCCCGACGATACTCTCAGGTACTGGATAATATCGGCGCGTTCGGCCGCGTTCGGAACGCGAAATGTCATGTCGTTGTCTGGAATAACAGACTCGGTATCGGTCAGCCACTTGTCAAGCGTCGCCTCATTCCACACCACCGTAGAAGTCTTCAGCGAGTCAGAATATTTAAAGCTGCGGATGCTTCCTGCCTTGCGTTCGTATACATTGCGAAGTCTGGGCCCTTCCTTGTCCTGATCAAGCGAGTGGCACCCGCCGCAGCGCTTTTCAAACAGCAGCTTCCCGTTGTCCGCGTTGCCCGATGCGGCGCTCACTCCCGCCGGCGCACCGAACACCGGGAAAACAAGAAAGAGCAGCATCCACGCGCACAACGATGCACCCAGTGAGAGCAACGTGGTCATGGCAAGATGAACGGCTGGAACTGCGGTCGTTGCATGTCTTCTCATGGCTTTGCCGATCCTTGTTCTCTTGCAGCCGCTTGGGGTCGCGCGTTGGCAACACTCCTGATTCGTCTGCGTTCCGCCTTGGCCCAGTCGTAGATCACCTGCTGTTCCCTGGCTGTGAGCCGAGCTGCCGGGTGCAGAATGAGGTACTGCCCGGGCGGCATCTCTCCGCTGCGGGCCTCCGCAGCAATTCTCGTCAACAAATCCACTTGGGCTTCGCTGTTGATCAGCGCCCATGCCGACATGTTGAGCTTGCTCCGCGCTCCGTACACATCTCGTTCCATCAGCCACGATGCGGGCGCCATCCGGCTGTAGAGCGGCCAATGCGTCTTGTCCGAGTGACAGTCGCCGCACTTCTCTTCGAGCACGTGGCGCACGTCATCGGGAACCGCGACACCATCCATCAGAGGAACCTCAGCGCGAATGCCGGACCGCAAATCTCCCCAGGGATGAACCGTCGCGAGCACGACACTCGCTCCCACCGCGCACCCGAGTACCAGCGCGATAACCCCCGGCTTCACACTGCCTCTTGCACCGGCGCTGGCGCCCCCGACAAGGAGGCATCCACGACCGCGAGGCTGTGCTTCTGCGCAACAAAGTTCACGTGCGTAATCCCCAGCACGTCGCGCAGCTTGTCGGCGGACACCTTCATCGGCCCGGGCGAAGGAGCGCTCCCCGGTGCAGGCTGCGGAAACGCCGTCGACATCGCCGTGTGGAACGTGACGTTGCCTTCCACCTTCTGCATGATCTGGTGAATGTGCCCGTTGAGAACCGACACCGAGCCGAAGCGCCGAAGCATGGCAAACGCCTGCTCGCTGTCCGACGTTCCCCAGCCCCACGTGGGATAGACGGCCCACAGCGGAATGTGCGCGAACACCACAATGGGAGTGCTGCTCTTCAGCGGGCCCAGGTCCTGCTTCAGCCAGTCCAGTTGCGCCTGGCCCAGTTTGCCCATTCCCTCGAGTTGCACCACGTTCACCAGCCCGATGAAGTGCACTCCTTTGTGATCGAAGCTGTACCACCCATTGCCCTGCGCGCCTTTGCCGTAGCGGTCAAGGTAAAGCTTGCCGTCGTCCACTGAAGTATCGTGTTCGCCCGGCACATAGAAGACCTGGCGCCGCGTCCCGCCAAGCATCTGCTCCAGCGTGTCGAACTCCGCGGGCTTCGCGCTGTGCGTCAGATCGCCGGTGTGAATCAGGAAATCCGGCGCCGCCGGATAGGCCGCGATGCGGTCGAGGGCGGCCTGCAGCGTGGCCGTCACATCGGCGTTTGCCGGCTTGTTGAATCCGATGTGGCTGTCGCTGATCTGCACAAAACTGAAATCAGCCTGCCTGCCCCCGCCTTGCGACTTCCCCAGCGCGTGCGAAACGGGCACGCCGCCTGCGAACGTCCACACCAGGCCGGTGCCGGCCCACGCCATGCACTTCAGAAACCCGCGCCGGTCGATGCCGTCGGGAGCGATCGTTTCAGTTTCCGGTTCGCGAATGGCTTCCGTTGCCCTCGTTTGATCTCTTCTGTTGTGCTCCATATCTCCCCTTTGTGCCGTACACCTGCAATAACTGGGGAGATGGAGATCTATTCCCGCGCTCTGGCAAAAAAAGAGAGATTGCGATGGAGAGGTCGACTGGTCGTTCCCTCCGTGCGGTAGGCCGGGGATTTATCCCCGGCATTAAAGCCACAAAACCACCACGGGGGCTTTAGCCCCTGAGGCATGCTTTCCCGGAATTCGGCTCAGCTTCAGGCTTTTTCATCAAGCTGTTCAGTCGTGCCAAGGCCATCAGAAGCTGGGGGCTTCACAGGCACCAGAAAACTCATCGGGGCGGTAGGCCGGGGATTTATCCCCGGCATTAAAGCCACAAAACCAACACGGGGGCTTTAGCCCCTGAGGCATGCTTTCCCGGAATTCGGTTCAGCTTCAGGCTTTTTCATCAAGCTGTTCAGTCGTGCCAAGGCCATCAGAAGCTGGGGGCTTCACAGGCACCAGAAAACTCATCGGGGCGGTAGGCCGGGGATTCATCCCCGGCATTAAAGCCACAAAACCACCACGGGGCTTTAGCCCCTGAGGCATGCCTTCGGGCGTTACGCCCAAATTCAGGTCTTTTTCCGCAGCCTGTTTAGCCACTGCGGGAAATCTCACTTCCGATGCGGCTCATCCGGTGCAGAGCCCTGCACTGACGCCATGCACCGTGCCGGATCGATCAGTAGCCGGAGGCTTTGCCGTAGTGGCTGCGGTGGTCCTGCCCGGCACTCAGTTCGCCCGTGCCGGGATCGATGGCGATGCACTCGCCATTGGACCAGTGGCCATCCCTCACCGAAACGGAATAACCCATCGCACGCAGCGCATCCTTTGTCTGCTCTGAAAATCCAGGCTCAAGAAAGAGCTTGTCGGGCTGGTACTGGTGGTGGAAGCGCGGGGCGTCCACCGCTTCCTGGATGTTGAGGCCGCCCTCAGCCGCAGAGAGAAAGATATTGGCGACCGTGGTAATGATGCGTCCACCGCCGGGAGAGCCAAGCACATAGCGCAGCTTTCCCTTTTCCAGCACAATCGTCGGAGTCATGGAGCTGAGCGGCCTCTTGCCCGGGGCAATGGCATTAGCCGGTCCCTGGATGAGGCCGAACATGTTGGGCACGCCGACCTTGGAGGCGAAGTCATCCATTTCATCGTTGAGCAGGAACCCGAGCGAGCCTGAAGTCACGCCGGAGCCGAAGCCATTGTTCAGGGTCGTGGTCACGGAGACCGCATTGCCGTCCTTGTCCACCACCGAGTAGTGCGTGGTGTCGGGCGACTCGCGGCGCTGCCCGGCGGTGGCGGGCGGCGGGGGCACAAAGCCTGCGGGCCGCTTCAGGGCGTCGCTCGGCGTTGCCTTTAGAGGTGCGATCGTAACGCGCCACGCGGCAGCATACTTCTTCGAGGTAAGTTCCGCGACGGGGATGTGGTTGTAGTCCGGATCGCCGAGGTAGTCGGAGCGATCCATGTAAGCGCGGCGGTAAGCCTCGGTCACAAGATGGATCCACTGCGGCGGAGCGGTCCCCTGGTTTGGCGAGGTCGTAGCCCTCCAGAATGTTCAGCGCGCTCAGCAGCACCACGCCACCCGACGACGGCGGCGGCGCGCTGATCACGGTGTAGTCGTGGAAGCTGCCGATGATGGGATGGCGCTCGACCACGTTATAGTGCGCAAGGTCGTCAAGGGTGACCAGCGCGCCCCCCTTCTTCAAATCGTCCACGAGTTCCTGTGCCATCGCCCCGTGATAGAGATCGTCGGGGTTGGCGGCGATGCGCTGGAGGGTGCGCGCCAGCTCGGGCTGGCGAAAGCTGTCGCCGGCTTTATAGTAGTTGCCGTCGCGCTGGAAGATGCGCTTGGAGTCGGCGAAACGCGCAAGCTCCGAGTCGTGGAGTTCGGCGGCTTCTTCCTCGGTGAGCTCGAATCCATTCGCAGCCAGGGCGATCGCCGGGGCCATGACGCGAGGCAGATCGAGCTTGCCGTACTTCCGCTCTGCGTAGGCCAGGCCGGCGACGGATCCGGGAGTGGCAATGGCGCGATAGCCGAGAACGCTGGCGCCCGGAATGATGGCACCGCCCGCGTCCTGGTACATCGTTTCGGTCGCCGTAAGCGGCGCCTTTTCGCGGTAATCAATGAACGTGGTGCGGCCGTCATGGGTGCGTAGCAGCAGGAATCCCCCGCCCCCCAGGTTGCCGGCCACCGGGTGCACCACGGCCAAGGCGAACCCCGTGGCCACAGCCGCGTCAACGGCGTTGCCGCCCTCCCGCAGAATCTCGAGTCCCGCGTCGGATGCGAGGTGATGAACGCTCACCACCATGCCGTGCTGCGCCCGCACTGGCTGCTCGCCCCGGAAAGCAAGCGCATGATCGGGCTGCTGGGCGACCGCGCCCGGAATCAGGAAGGTTGTGGCAAGAACAAGAAGGAAGGGCCGAAGCGCCATGGTTCCCAGCATAAACGAGAGATGAGACAGGACTGACCAGTCCTCTGGCAAGAAATGAGAGGGTGCTGTGCACCCACAGGGCCCCATAGAGCGTGATGGCCGGCACAGAACGCTCTCGATCTGGGACGCATACTCAACTCTGGTAACCCGAGAGGCGACCTCAGTGTCAGTGTGCGCAAAAACCGCAAGGTTAAGGTTCTCTCTAGCCACACACCCCGGAGAGATACCCCCACCCCCCCCTATGTAGATCGCCTTTTGTTCGCCTTTTCCTGAAGCTCAATGGATGGTTTGCGACTTCCTTCGCATGTAATCCATCAGCAGGTATTCGCCCAGGCGGTCCGGGCTGGTGAAGTAGGCTTTGCCGCGGCACATCTCCGAAACCTTGTGGACGAAGCGGATGAGCTCGAAGTCCTGCGCCAGCATGAACGTGTTGATCATGATGTTCGATCGCTTGCAGCGCGCCACTTCTTCCAGGGTCTCGCTGACCACCAGCGGATCGAGGCCGTACGGATTCTTGTAGATGCGGCCGTCAGGAAGGGTGAGCGCCGAGGGCTTGCCGTCGGTGATCATCACGATCTGCTTCATGTCTTTCCGCTGGCGGGCGAGGACGCGCTGGGCAACGCGAAGGCCTTCGCGGGTGTTGGTATGGTAAGGGCCGACCTTGACGCGCGCTAGATGCGAGACAGGGAGTTCTTCGGCGGAGTCGTGGAAGAGCACCAGCGAGAGCGAGTCGCCGGGATACTGCGTGCGAATCAGGTGCGAGAGCGCCATGGCCACGCGCTTCGCGGGCGTGAAGCGGTCTTCGCCGTAGAGGATCATGGAGTGCGAGCAGTCCAGCATGACGACCGTGGCGCAGGAGGACTGGTACTCGCACTGGTGCACTTGCAGGTCGTCGTACTCGAGATTGAGCGGCAGGCCGATGCCTTCGCGGGCGATGGCGGAGCTGAGAGTTGCGGTGGTGTCGAGATTGAGCACATCGCCGAACTCGTAGCGACGGGAGGCGCCGCTGGATTCGATGCCGGTGGCGAAGTGCCGCGTATCGTGTCGACCGTAACTTGATTTGCCCAGCGAGCCAAGAAGGTCGCGCAGGGTTTTGAAGCCGAGGAAGTCGAGACTCTTGTCGGTGACTTCGAAGCGGACGTTCCCGGCAGGGCCATTCTGGCCGCCAGCTTGCGCGGGATCGATGGAGCCGTCGGGAGGGCTCGAAGAGATGTAGTTCTGCTGCTCCAGGCGGTTGAGAAGCTTGTCGATGAGCTCGTCCAGGCTGCCGTTGGCCGACATATCATCGAGCTTCTGCTGCATTTCCTGGTCGAGGAATTCGCCGGATTCGAGGACACGGCGCAGCGCTTCGCGCAGGCTGTCGAGGTCGTGATCGAGCTCCTGGAAGCGCGAGTAAGGGTCGTAGTAGCCGGAGTCGAGCAGGTAATCGGACAACGCCTGCAGCAGGTCTTCGAGGTCGAGTTCGGAGGCCAGGTCGCCGCGGTATTTGGTGTAGCTGATGCGCTTCATGGGAGCCTCGACGGATTCGGGATTGCTCTTAACCCGCGACAGGTTTCTGTAGTTTTAGTTGAGGCCGCCGCGGCGATTGCGGCGCGTTCTCTGCCAGTCGTCGTAGTCCAGTTCAACCTTCTGCTTTTCCTGCTTGCGGCCCGTGCTCTCGGGCGCAGCGAAGCCGTGCACCTCGCTGCGGCTCAGCTTGCGATGGGCAACGAGGCCTTCCAGAAGAAATTCAGAGGCTGCAACCACGCGCGGCGCAGAGTCGGTGGGCTTGACGTCAAGGGTCGA
The DNA here is from genome assembly GCA_963744185.1 of uncultured Acidobacteriota bacterium. GTDB lineage: Bacteria > Acidobacteriota > Terriglobia > Terriglobales > Acidobacteriaceae > Telmatobacter. The sequence continues at coordinate 319,719 of CAVUSR010000013.1, forward strand.
CAGCTTCTCAAAGAGGCCCTGAATTTCCTTCAGATCGGCGAGCGCAGAGGCGGCGGGCTGATTGTCGTCGAACTTGACGGTTCCGCCGAGGTTGAACCAGAGCTCGATTTGCTCGGTATCGACGCCGGAGAAGTAGCGATCGAAGATCTTGCCGACGGCGGTGCGAATCAGGTCCTGTACGACCGTATCGGCGCCGCGCATTTCGCCTTCGTACTCGAGCTCCAGCTTGCCGGTGATCCCGGGCATGGCGGCGTAGATGTCGCTGACGCGGGGCAACACCAACGATTCGCCGGAGGTCAGGGCACGGCGCTCGGCGTTGGAGATGACCAGCTCGATGGTGGCGATGGGGAGGCGCTGGCTGACGCCGCTGCGCTTGTCCACCTTCTTGTCTTCGCGGGCGGAGAAGGCAATCTGCTCAACGACTTCGCGCACATATTGCGGGATCTCGATGGCGGACTGGCTGCGCACCTGCCAGGCCTCCTGCGCGGTGATGGCGATGCCCTCTTCCAGCGTCTCCGGGTAATGCGTACGGATCTCGGAGCCGATGCGGTCCTTGAGCGGCGTGATGATTTTGCCGCGCGCGGTGTAGTCCTCTGGATTAGCGCTGAAAACAAGCGCCAGGTCCAGTTCCAAGCGAACGGGGTAACCCTTAATCTGGACGTCGCCCTCCTGCATGATGTTGAACAGAGCCACCTGGATTTTGCCGGCCAGGTCAGGCAGCTCATTGATGGCGAAGATGCCGCGGTTGGCGCGGGGTAGCAGGCCAAAGTGCATGGTGAGCTCGCTCGATAAATCCTGAGACCCGCGGGCGGCCTTGATGGGGTCGAGGTCGCCGATCAGGTCGGCCACAGTGACGTCGGGGGTGGCGAGCTTCTCGACATAGCGGTCTGCGCGCGCAACATAAGCGATGGGCGTGGCGTCTCCGCGTTCCGCGATCAGGTCGCGGCAGCGTTTGCAGAGCGGGTGATACGGATTGTCGCGAATCTCGCAGCCGGCAATGTAGGGAAGGCGCTCGTCGAGGAGGCCGGTAAGGGCGCGAAGAATGCGGCTCTTCGCCTGCCCGCGAAGGCCTAACAAGATGAAATTCTGCTTGGAAAGGACCGCGTTGACGATCTGGGGAACGACCGTGTCTTCATAACCGACGATGCCCGGAAAAACGGTCTGGCCCGCCTGTAAGAGTGCGATCAGATTATTGCGCATCTCGTCTTTGACGGTTCGTGATGTGAGCAGCGATTCAGGAAAAAGAGGGCTGGTGCGCAGTTCCCCGAGGGTTAGGGGAAGCGGGCGAGCTGCGGGCATGTAGGGCCTCCTCCGGGCCAGCGACAAGCCGGCATCCGGTCCGTTCAAATTAGACGTCCCAGTCCAGCGTCCGGTCCAAAAGTGTTTCCGGCGCTGAAGTGGGATCAAACTTGCGCTGTTGCGGGCAGCGCCCGGCGAACCGGGGAAGAGGGCTGACCGTGAAGGCAGTATGCGCCTCTTGAGCGGGGAGCGCAAAACGACAGAGTTCCTAATTCCCGATCCTAATTAGGATAGGGATCGCCGGGGTGGGCGATCCGGATCTGGTGGTCGGTGAACTGGGCGTGGCCGCCGGGAAGCTCGATTTTAGGCATGTGGCAGCTGACGCAATTGGTTTTGCCGACCGGGCAAGTCTTGACTGAAGGGGCGGACGCTTCGGCAATGGCTGCGCCAGTTCCCTTGGACGCAGCGTGGGTTGCGGAGTGACAGGCGAGGCACTTGGAATCGTAGTTGGTCTGGTCGTGGTTGACCGGTTGGTGCGGGTCGTGGCAGGCCAGGCAGCTGATACGTTTGTCGTTGCCGATGAAACACTTGCTGTTGGCGAGACGGTAGGGCTGAAAACGCACGAAGGCGGGGCCGCGCCAGTGATTGCGCATCACGTTATCCCAGGTGCGATGGCATTGACCGCAGAAATTGGATACTTGCTCGGCGTCCATGCGTTTGAGCGATTTAGGGAGGGTCGTGAAGTTGTCATGCGCGGCATCGGCCATATGCTGCTGCGCCCCCGCATGGCAGCGTTCGCAGTCCAGGCCGGGAGTCAGCTTCTCAAGCACCAGCTTTTCGCCGGGAGCAACGCCCGTGGCATGGCAGTTGAAGCAACTGCGGCTTTCCCACACCGACAAGGCGCGGCCCATGGCCTCCGTGAGGTTCTGCGGCGTAACCTTCTGATCTCCCGGGGTGGTGGCGAGGGCATTGTCCCGGGGGAAGTAGCTCACCAGGCTCTCGTACAGGCGGCCATCCTTCTCGAAAACCCAGGTCTGGGAGTGCTGGCCAAAGATCCAGCGGATGGGCAGCGTCATGGAGTCGTTGCCGTCGGTGACGGTGTAGGTGCTTTGACCATCTTTGGTCTGCACGCTGTAAGAGTATTTGCCGATTTGAGCGGTGAGGTTGGGGTGGGCCGCCAGCTGCGGATTGGAGCCCTGAGGCTCCATGGCGTGACGCATGGGCGCGGAAGCGTAGTGCGCCGCGACGCCGAGGTGGCAGGTGGCGCAGGTGACAGCTTCGGCGATCTTGGGAGACTGGGCGACGGCAGGGGACGCTGCAAATCCCGCCAGGAGTGGGACGGCCAGGGCAGCGGAGCGAACGGCAGCGAGGCGAATCCGTGAGCTATTTGGGAAGCCCAAAGCACAGCATGCGCTCACGATATGCGTCCTCCCTTCTTCCGGTGCGGGAATAGATCGAAACCAGTCCCAGGTGCGCTTCCAGGTTATTGGGGTCTTTTTGCAAGACCTGATTCAGCAGTTCGGCTCCGCGTTTGACGTCGCCGGTTTCGGCAAGGGAGCGGCCGAGAGCCAACTGGGCCAACTCCACGTCTGGGGTGGCCGCGTAAGCGTGTTCGGCCTCGGGGAGCGCCTCGGTATAGCGTCCGGCTATGACCAGGGTGAAGGCCAGCATGGCGTGGGCAATCTCGTTGCCTGGATCAAGGGCGGTCTCATTTCGGAACTGGTCCGAGGCGAGGATTGGATCATGCGCGAAGAGCAGAAAACCATAGAAAAGGTGAAGGTTAGGTGCTGTAGGGTACCGTGCGAAGAGCGCACTGAAGAGCGCGTCTCCGCGCTCGCTGTCACCGGCCAGCAGGACGTAACCGGCCTCGCCGGCCGCCTGATAAAACGCGCGATCGGAAGCGGAAACGTCTTTGGGAAAGGTTGCGACGCGCATTCCAGCGAGGCCCACGCCGAGAAGGAGATCGGGGGCATCGACGTGCTTGACCGCGAAGGACTTGTATTGATCGAGGGCGTCCTGAAAGCGCCCCGCATGCGCAAGCAATTGGGCCAGGTGGAAGCGGATGATCTGCTCGTTGCGCGGTTCGTTGGCGGCGCCATGGGCGACAGCCATTTCCAGGTCGCGGAGGGAATCGTCGTAGGCGCCTGTTTCGAACTCGCACAGGCCTCGAAGCGCCATGGCGGGCGAGGCGGTGGGCTGGAGTTGGAGCAGGTGGTTGAAGGCGCCGATCGCTTCGGGGAATTGGTTTCCTTCATACTGCAACAACCCGAGGTAAAACCAGCCCTCGGCCCAGTCGGGCTTGAGTTGTTCGGCCTTGTTGTAGAGATCGATGGCAAGGGGCGCGTTTTGCTGATCGCGAGCCGCGGCGGCGCGGGCAGCGAGGTCATCGAACTGCGGAGCGGCTTGCTGCGCGACCGCCCGACCGGCCGAGAGCAGAGCCATGAGTGCAAGCACGCTGCCGGCCAGCCACGTGCCGATTGGCATGTGCATTTGCGGTTTTCGGAACGAGATACGTTTCGTGACAAGACCCGAAATAGGCGCAACAAACATCGCCGGCTGGATTCCTGAGTAGAATTCGCTTCCGGCGCGCCCCAAGTCCGCACCTCGATTTGATACTAGCAGGTGCGGTTTTTCCCATATCCAGAGCAGAGTTTGGGATCTGTTGGGAAGCCTCAGTCGGGGACGATATTCGACCGGAGCCGATGGGGGGCCGAGGCTTGTCGCTTATTCGCTATCGGCGACCAGGATTTCAAGATCTCTGCCCTGGAAAAGGCCGGACTCGATCACTCCGCAGATGCCCTTGATGGATGCTTCAAGGTGCGGCTCGATCTGATCGAAGCGGGCATCGATGATCATGTTGCCGCTCTCCGTGATAACCGGCCCATCCTTACCGAGCCCGAGACGGAGTTCCATTTTGGCGGCGCCGAGCTTGTGCAATTTCTCCGAGACGTAGCTGACAGCCGTTGGCGCAACCTCAATCGGGATCGGGAACCGCTCGCCGAGGCGCGTGACCAGCTTGGACCGGTCGACAAGAATGAAACTTCGGGAGGAACTGTCGATGATCAGCTTCTCCTTGAACATGGCGCCCCCGCGGCCCTTGATCAGATTGTGTTGCGGGTCGACTTCGTCGGCTCCGTCGAACGCCCACGATGGCCGCGCATCGGCGAGGGACAGGGTGGGAATGCCCAGGGCGGCACAGGCGAAGGAGACCTCTAGCGAGGTGGGAATGGCCGTGCACGAGATGTTGCGCTCCTTGAGGGTAGCGGCGATCGCCTGGATCGCCACAAATGAAGTTGATCCGGAGCCGAACCCGATCACGTCGCCATCATTGACCTTGCCGGCGAGCAGTTCGCCGACCCGACGCTTGGCTTCAAGATTCTCAATCGGGTGCGACCATCGGAGCTGCGCAACGACGCTGTTCTCCCATTGCATTCTTACGCTCCTCCTGCCGGTTCGTGATGGAAGAATCCGTTCTTCCGGCTCGAGAAATTGTACAACATGGTCAGGTGATTACCTAAGTTAAGGGAGCGTTGCCGCGGTGGAGCCGCGTTGTTTTTAAAGCCGTTTAGAATCAATAGACCGATCCATCACCCATCCGTGTTAATGACACTCACTAAAGTAACTGCTACAACAGTGCCTACATACAAGAGGCATTAATGGATCAGCATATTCTTAGCGGCTCATACAACTACGGGCTTGTCGGGGTTTCTGTTCTTATAGCGATACTGGCTGCCTACGCTGCACTGGAGTTGGCGGGGCGAGTCACTGCCACGCGGGGATTCGCGCGCTTTGTGTGGCTGTCGGGCGGCGCCTCTGCGCTTGGGCTCGGCATCTGGTGCATGCATTACGTGGGCATGGAAGCATTTCGCCTTCCAGTACAAGTGCTCTACGACTGGCCGACAGTTTTTGTTTCCATGGTAGCTGCCGTAGTGGCCTCGGCAATTGCGCTGTTTATTGTGAGCCGCAAAACGATGGGCCTTGTGACGGCCGCTGGTGGGAGCCTGCTGATGGGCCTGGGCATCTCGGCCATGCACTACATCGGCATGGAAGCGATGCGTCTTCCGGCGATGTGTTACTACAACGCCCGCATCGTTGCGCTTTCGATTGCGCTGGCTGTTGTTATCTCATTTGTAGCCCTGCTTCTCACATTTTCCATCCGCGATCAGTCCACATCTTTTAGTTTGCGCAAAACGTTTTGCGCAGTCGTGATGGGGTTGGCGATCCCCGTGATGCACTACGTGGGAATGGCCGCGGTTACTTTCAGGCCCATGCCGATGGACCAGGCCAGCCTGGTGCATGCAATCGGCATTTCGTATCTTGGGCTGGCCGGCATCGGGGCAGTCACCGCGTTCCTGCTGGCGTTCGTATCCGTTTCAGCAATCCTCGACCGCAAGTTATCACTTCATACCATGCAACTGGCATTGGCCGAGCAGCGCTATCACGTCGATCTGGAACGCCAGCGCGCCCAAACCGCGGAACTGAGCAACAAGGCAAAGAGCGAGTTTCTGGCGAATATGAGCCATGAGATCCGCACGCCACTCAATGGGATCATCGGGATGACGGATCTGGCTCTCGAGACCGAGCTCACGCGGGAGCAGCGTGATTACCTGCACACCGTAAAGCTTTCGGCGGACGCGCTGCTCGACGTCATTAACGACATTCTTGATTTCTCCAAGATCGAGGCCGGCAAAGTCGATCTGGAGGAAGTGGAGTTCGACATTTGTGCGTGCATTGAAGACGCACTCAAGACCGTGGCACTCCGCGCAGATGAAAAGGGATTGGAACTGCTGTGTGAAATCTCACCAGAGGTTCCCGTCTCAGTGACCGGGGATCCAGGACGTCTACGCCAGGTGGTTCTGAACCTGATAGGCAACGCCGTGAAGTTCACGGAGCAAGGTGAAGTGGCGCTAAAGGTTCAAGCAGACCTTATCGAAGAGAAGTTCTGCACTCTTCACTTCATGGTGAGCGACACAGGGATCGGGATTCCGTCGGACAAACTCGAGAGCATCTTCGAGTCCTTCAGCCAGGCCGATACTTCCACAACACGTGAGTTTGGTGGCACAGGGTTGGGCCTGACGATATCCCGGCGCCTGGTTGAGATGATGGGTGGACGCATTTGGGTGGAGAGCCTTCTGGGGCGAGGGTCCTGTTTCCATTTCACGGCTCGCCTCGGCGAATCGCACTCTTCTTTCAGCGCGAAGCCTGTTGCCCAGGCGTCCTCTGTCCTGGCTGGCGCAAAGGTTCTCATTGTGGATGACAACCGCACCAATCGGCGCATTCTGGAGGGGATCCTTACGCATTGGGACATGGTTCCCGTGGTGGCATGCGATGGCGAGCAAGCCCTCATGCTTTATCAGGCAGCCATTGAAGAGAGAAAGCCGTTCAGCCTGGTTCTCACCGACATGCATATGCCGAAGATGGACGGCTTTGACCTTATCGAGCGTCTCAAAGGAAACTCGGCGCCGTGCAATTCCACCATCATGATGCTCACCTCGGGGGGGCAGCGGGGTGATGCGCAACGATGCCAGACGCTGGGCATTGCGGCGTATCTCCTCAAGCCAGTCCGCCAGGCAGAACTGCGGGAGGCGATCATTCGCGTTCTGACTACGCGCGATGCGAAGGAGCCGAATCCAATGATTACCCGGTCATCGCTCCGCGACCACGCCGTTGGCAACAAGACACTCAAGATCTTGTTGGCTGAAGACAACCTTGTAAACCAAAAGCTCGCGACCCGGATGTTGGAGAAGCGGAACCACACCGTGACGGTGGTCCTGAACGGCAAAGAAGCGCTTGCTGCCTTGAAAAAGGAGGCGTACGACCTTGCCCTAATGGACATGCAGATGCCGGAAATGGATGGCTTCGAGGCCACCAGGATCCTTCGCGAGCAGGAAAAATCGACCGGAAAGCATCTCCCCGTGATCGCCATGACAGCACTGGCTATGAATGGGGATCGAGAGCGTTGCCTGGAGGCCGGCATGGACGGTTACTTGTCGAAGCCGATACGGCCTCAGGAGTTAGATACAGCCCTTGATGCTCTCGTCGAGCTCAAAGAGGGGCAATCGAAGAGAGAGGATATTACGATGGTCTCGAATGGCTCCGTCGAGGTGGCTCAGCTTCTCGATCGGATCGATGACGATCGGTCTCTTCTGGTCGAACTTATCGATATCTTTCGTCGGGAATATCCTGAAAACCTACAGGCAGCGCGGCGGGCCATCGACTCGAACAACTCCGCGGATCTACAGCGCGCGGGTCATACTTTGAGGGGCGCCCTGGCCAATCTATCGGCTGGTCGAGCATCCGATATCGCCGCGGAACTGGAAGCCGTCGGTCAATCGAAGGACCTTCACAAGGCTCAGCCTGTCCTCGACAATCTCGTGAGTGAACTCGGCAACGTACTGCATGCTCTCGAAGCGCTCTGCCCGGTAACTGCGCAATGAAGATCCTGGTTGCTGATGATGATCCCATCTCCCGAACGCTCATGCGGCGCACTCTGCAGAAGTTTGGCTACGAAGTAGTGCTCGCGGAGAACGGGCGGATGGCGGTGGAGATTCTTTCAAGAAGCGACGGCCCGCGCCTGGCGCTGATTGACTGGATGATGCCCCAGCTTGACGGCCCGGATCTCTGCAAAGAAGTGCGCGCCTGCCATCGTGAGGGCGAGTATATCTATATTGTTCTGCTTACTTCAAAGCAAGAAAGCGAAGACATTGTTGCCGGCCTCGAAGCTGGAGCTGACGATTACATTACCAAGCCGTGTTCTCCCGCAGAATTGCGAGCTCGTCTCGATACAGGCTGCCGCATTCTCTCGCTGGAGGAGAAGTTGGTGCAGGCTCGCGATGAGATGCTTTTCAAAGCAACGCACGACTCACTAACCTCGATTTGGAATCGTGCCTCGATTTTGTCCTTGATGCGGAGCGAACTCGAGAAGTCGTTTCGCGAGCGCACCTCAACCGCGATCCTTCTTTGCGACGTGGATCATTTCAAACGTATCAACGACAATTACGGGCACTTAGTTGGAGACACTGTCTTGCAAGAAGTGGCCAAGCGTCTCAGGTCTGCTGTTCGGCCCTATGATGCGGTAGGTCGCTACGGTGGGGAGGAGTTTCTGATTCTGCTCAGCCACTGCGACCACTATGCCCTCGAATCACGCTCCGAGGATGTTCGCGCCACTATCGTTGCAACTCCCATCGTGACCGGCCCCGAAGAGTTATCTGTTTCAGTGAGTATTGGTGCCGTCACTTGCCGACAATGGGAACCCGGCGTCCCGATCGAACGCATTCTCGCCCGAGCGGACGCCGCCCTTTACCGCGCTAAAACGGAAGGGCGCAATCGGACGACGATTGCTGATGAATTGACGATCGCGTGACGAGCTGTGCTCCCTGATATGGACGAGAGAGCGTAGGAAATCAGCCAGGCAAGGATGTCACGACCTGGCTTACCGAGAGAGGAATTGGTCCGATTGCTCATGGACCAGATAGATAACGAGTAGGAATGATTATGAATAATCAAGACAGACCGGATGGGGTGACCCGACTCGCGGGCGTCATGGTTCTGTGCATCACGGCCTTTTTGTTTCTCCAGCTGATCAGCATCAATTTAGGCTGGCAGGAACAGGCGGTCTTCGGAGGCGTGACAATCCTGGTTGGGCTTGTCGCGAATCGGTTGTCTGGATCGCGCGTAGTGACTATCGCGCTGATGCTCATCTCGATGATTGCCACTTTCCGATACGGATGGTGGCGTATCAGTTCACTGGTTGACTATTTTTCTGACGAATCGAATCGTCACCTTGGTCTCGACGCGGTCTTTCTGCTGCTTCTGATTTCGGCCGAACTCTATACCGTTCTTATCATGCTGCTCGGCTACATGCAGACCGCGTGGCCGCTGAACCGGACTCCAATCGCGCTGCCTGGCGATGATACCGCCTGGCCACATGTGGATCTCCTCATCCCCACGTATAACGAGCCCCTGGCATTAGTTCGGTATACCGCGCTGGCAGCCCTCAATATTGATTATCCGCCGGAGAAGCTGCATGTCTATATCCTCGACGATGGAACGAGAGACGACTTCAGCCAATTCGCGCTTGAAGCGGGTGTAGGTTACATAACGCGAACGGACCATGGTCATGCAAAGGCCGGGAACATCAATCATGCCCTGACGACAATGGACTCGCCATACGTTGCTATATTTGATTGCGACCACGTTCCGACTCGCAGCTTTCTGCAGATGACTCTAGGATGGATGCTCGCCGATTCGGATCTTGGCATGCTCCAAACGCCTCATCATTTCTATTCCCCGGATCCCTTCGAACGCAACCTGCTGCAGTACAAAACGATTCCCAACGAGGCGGAGCTGTTCTACGGTATTGTGCAGGATGGCAATGACTTTTGGAACGCAACGTTCTTCTGCGGATCCTGTGCGCTGATTCGGCGCTCGGCGCTGGACTCGGTGGGGGGCATCGCAACTGAGACCGTTACCGAAGACGCCCACACGTCCCTGCGCATGCAACGGCAGGGATATAACACGGCATACATCAATATTCCGCAGGCGGCTGGTCTTGCTACCGAGAGCCTGGCGGCTCATGTCGGGCAACGAATCCGCTGGGCCCGCGGCATGATTCAGATTCTGCGTACCGACAACCCATTGTTCGGGCGGGGATTGAAGTTCACTCAGCGTCTTTGCTATTTCAACGCGATGGCTCATTTTCTATACTCGGTGCCGCGGCTTGCGTTTCTTGTGGCGCCTCTTGTCTACCTTCTCTTGGGTAGAACCATCATACCGGGCTATTGGGTCGCTATCCTTGCCTATGCGTTTCCTCATCTCATTCTTTCAAGTCTCACTAACTCCCGGATCCAGGGCAGGCATCGGCACTCGTTCTGGAACGAGATATATGAAGCCGTCCTTGCACCTTATATTCTAGCTCCCACGCTGCTCGCCTTGATCAACCCCAAGTTAGGCAAATTCAACGTAACAAGCAAGGGCAGTACCCTGGGTGAAACCCAGTTCGATCGGAAGATCGCGACACCTACGCGATGGTTGCTGTTGCTGAACTTTGTTGGCCTGCTTGCGGTGCCATACCGGCTTTTTGTGACTGACCCTCAACACCCGGGCGCCGTCATCATGAATATGGTCTGGGTCATTTTCAACATCGTTATTCTCGGAGTGGCGGCCGCAGTTGCGCTGGAGCAGAAGCAAAGGCGGGGTACGGTTCGAATCGATGCCAAACTACCGGTCAGGATCACTACGGCACAAGGACGACAGATTGAGACTGTTTCGATCGACATGTCGGTCGGTGGCGCGTCACTCAAGATGCCGTCTGACGCGCGTTTCGCACCGAACGATATTCTCAAAGTCGCTTTCCCGTCGTACACGGGCAAGGACGAGATCACGGCGCAGGTGATTGGGTTAGTCGGAAAAACACTCCGCATTGCGTTTCAACTGAATACAATTCCCGAACAGGAAATACTGACCCGCGCGCTCTATTCTCGCGCTGATGCATGGCTTGGTTCCGCAAATCTGAAAGAAGTTGACCGGCCGCTGATAAGCCTCGGAAGGGTCATTGTACTGTCCACGTATGGGATCTACCAGGTATGCAGGAGCGTCTTCCCCGAAAAGAAGCTCCAACCCCGGCCCACTCGGGTAAAGACCGCAGCGCTTCTATTGGCAGCGCTTGCCCTGGGGTCGTCCAATCGAGGACTTGCATCCGCCCGGTGGCAGAACGGTGTGCCCGACGAGCAAGGCTCGGAGAGCGGCGTGCAAGTGCGACCGGCCGCGATCAAGGGAACCAACTCCGCCGTAATTTCTGCAGCTCAGAAAGCCGATAATGCTCAGGTTGTAAGCCTGAAAGATATGGGAATGAAGAGTGGAATTGAAATGCACGGCCCCCATTCCTACTCCAGCGCGCATTTCACACTCTCTCATCAGCTGGTACCTAAACAGGGAACTCTAAAACTGAACTATCAGATTGACCCCACTCTGGACGCGCGGTCGACGTCACTGCATATAAGCCTGAATGGCACAGAGATTAGCGCAATTCATCCCGGATCGGCCCCAGACAATACAAACGGACTGACGACGATAAATATTCCTGTTTCCAATTTGCTGTTAGTGCGGAACAACACACTGACATTCGAATTCACCGGCAGTGGAGTAATGGAGCCTGAGGAGCAGGCAAGGTCCCGCGTGCTATGCCGTGTTTTCCCCACTTCCACCTTCGAGGTAGTTGGCGATTGGCTTCGATTGGGCAATGATCTAAGTCAGCTTCCCCTTCCTTTGCTCGATAGCGAACTTCAATCCATCACTACGATCCCTTTCGTCTTTCTGTCGCAGCCTTCTCCGACGATGCTTGATGCTGCGGGGGTTGTCGCCTCATGGTTCGGCGTCATGAGCGGAACCCAGGCCGTTCGATTTGCGGCTTCGCTCGCTCAGATTCCATCCGGAAACGCAGTCATATTGTCAGGTAATCGATCCGCGCTTCCTGCCGATCTTCAGATTCCCGCCGGGAATGGACCGGTGGCCGCATTAAGAGATAATCCATCGGATCCAAGCGGAAGCGTTTTGGTATTGGCCGGCGACAGCGAGGAAGAAGTGCTGAGCATAGCTCGCGCTGTGGCGTCGAAGCGAGGCGACCGTGCCGGAGGTTCAGCACAGGGATTGAGCTTGACGGGGAGTACCGTGGAGTCTCCTACGTTCATCATGCCTGCATTTCGCAATAAAGACGACGCTCCGCGCTGGCTGCAAGTGAGCAAGGCGGCCCCGTTGGCTGGCTGCTCCGATCCGTCCGCCCTAAAGACTGACGGATCCGCGCCGATCCCGATTTACTTTCATGCCCCGCCTGACCTCTATTTTGGCGAAAAGCAATATCTCGAGTTGAATCTCAATTACCGTTACGATGCAGGTCTGGTGGCGCCTGGATCGGCACTACGCGTGACGGTGAATCAGAGACTGGTTAGCGAGATTGCTCTCCCGCCGGGAGCAGGTTTGATCAGCCATCAACGTGTTGTCCGGATACCGGTTGAAAATGTTCAACCATTCGGGAACACGGTGTTGTTCAGCTTTGACTTTGTGCCGGCGAATCGAAGCACGGACGCGATTCTGTCTGGCGAGATACTTTGTGACTCTACGCTGGACCTGCATGGGCTGAGGCTATGGGCGCGCATGCCGGACCTGGCGCTTTTCGCGAAGTCGGGCTTTCCGTTCACGCAATTCGCAGACCTGTCGCAGACAGTGGTCGTTCTTCCCACCGAACCCAGCTCCGACGAAATTGCACTGTATCTTGACATGATGAGCAATTTCGGCGCGCAGACGGGTTTTCCCGCCCTGCGGGTCACTGTGGCCGGACCAAGTAACACCATTGAAGAGGGACATGATTATCTAATCTTGGGGACAGTCGCCGATCAACCCGCTTTCAGCTCCCTGGCCCGGATGCTTCCTGCGACTCTCAGCGAAGATGGCGTGCATCCAGAGGAGCCGCGGGGACTATCTGCAAATATCGAGTCATTCGAAACCGCGGCGATGCGCCGTTGGGAGACGGCGATCGGAAAAGGGGCCGCAGTTCGATCTGTCCTCGGCGAGGGTGCTCGTCCTGATGCCGTAGTTGAAGAAATAGAGTCTCCGGTATCGGCCGGCCGCTCGATCGTTACGATTATGCTTCGGCAGAACTCGGCGGCTGACAAGTTCGCTGCAGCACTTGCCGACCCCTCTCAATCATCCGGTGTGTCCGGCGCACTTACTCTTCTTTTCGATTCGACCTTTCAGTCCTTCGATGGCAATAAGGTCTCCTACCATGTCGGAGAACTGTCCTGGTTAGCAACCATGCGCCTATACCTTACTCGATACTTCCTTTTGCTGTTATTTGTGGTGTTGTGCCTTAGTTTTCTCACGGCTCGCTTTATCTACGGCTGGATGGCTTGGCACGCACGACAGAGACTGATATTGGCGGAGTCTTCGGTCAGAGACGATGAGTCGCGCGATTTCACCGCTGTCTAGCCGGGAAGACGCGACTTGGACAGGCGCGGCCATTCCTTCACCCGTTAGAATTCGCAAACATACTGGGTTGCGTGCGGGCCGGCTTCGAACGATAATAGGGCACAACTTGCCGATCACATTTCCCAAAATGTGCTCTCAAGACGGGTTTTTCGGCGCTCGCGGGATTACTCGGTGAATCATCCGAATAGGGAAGCGGGGATTTAGCTTGAGGGGCTGTCTGCATGTCCACCCACCTACCCAGCAAGATCGGGAAGTATGATGTCGTCGGCCTCATCGGGCGCGGGGGCGTCGGGGCTGTTTTTTCCGCAATTGACCCACAACTCTACCGGCGGGTCGCCATCAAGACGTTTGCCGGCGCTTTTACCGCAAGTACCGACCTGCGCAACTTGTCCAGGAGAGCGCAATCGGCAGCTAATCTCCAGCACCCAAACATCGTAAAGATCTATGAAGTTGGCGTCCACGAGGGAAATCCCTACGTCGTGATGGAGTTATTGGAAGGTGAAGGCCTGGATGTCGCACTGAATAATCGCAACCTTAGTCTTCTCGAAAGAATTAGTATCGTGATCCAAGTCTGCCATGGCCTGGCTTACGCGCATCGGCAAGGACTTCCACACTACGACCTGAAACCCGCCAAAATCATGCTTTGCCGGGATGGGCGGATCAAGATCTTGGGCTTCGGGATCGCTGACGGCCTAAACCATGCAGTAACTCGAAATGCGGAGTTGATTGGTGGACCGGTGTACCTGGCGCCGGAGCAAGTCAGTTCCGGGCCGGTTGACTACCGGGCGGATATCTTCTCCGCGGGCGTTGTTCTTTATCAACTCGTATCGAATCACTTTCCGTTCGAGGGGGAACGCACCGCCTCCGCGATCTTCAAGGTTGTGCAAGAATCACCCCCGCCGCTCAGCACATTCCTCCGTTTCTGCCCGCCGGGCATCGAGGCCATTCTCCTTCGGGCAATGGCCAAGGGCCCAGAGGACAGATATAACTCAGCGGATGATTTTGGATCGGACCTGGAACATCTGCTTGGGGAACTTAAAGACGATCTGGTGAGTCGCCAAATGCAGCAGCTCTTGTCCTCGCCGGATCCGGGGAGGGCATTTGAGCCGCAATCCTCCGTCCCGCCGGCGGGCGATGTGGCTGGATCGGCAAAGCAGCGCGGTCCAGCATGCGGGTTTAGCCGGGTCGCACTCCGCGCAAGACGAACTTAACAAACCGGTATTGACGTTATGGGTGCGGGCAGAGAAAGCGCTGGCCGAGGGGCAGTTCGAAGATGCGAGAGAGCATGCGGAACAAGCGCTGGCGCTTGTTCCTGAGGATGCCGACTTGAAAGAGCTGTGGGAGACCATACGCGTCGAAGCGGCACGCACGGAAAAACTGCACAGAGTTGTCAACGCCGCCCAAGCCGCTCAAATCGAAGGCAACCTCGATGCCGCGAGGAAAGCCGCGCAAGAGGCCATTGAGGTGGCGCCGAATGACGCGGAAGCCAAGGCGCTCTATCAACTTATCTCCCGAGACATTCTGGAACGTGCCCGGCAGCGCCAAATCGAGAGCCACCTGAAAGATGCGCGGCAGGAGATCTCGTCGGGGAGATTCAGCCCCGCGATGGAGATTCTGAGGCGGGCTGAGGAACTGGACCCGAATGCTCCTGGTGTGCAATCGCTGATTCGGCTGGCTCTATCGGGCCAACAACAGGAAGGCCGCCGCCATGAAATCGAGAATCTGATCTCTTTAATCCAGGATGCGGTCAGCGGCGGCGATTATCGTACGGCCATTCGGAAGGCGGAGGAGGGACTTGCGAAATTCCCTCAGGAACGGACACTGGTCAATCTGAAGTCCCAAGCCGAGGGTCAACTTATTCTGGCAGAACAGGATGCGGGGAAAGAATTGGCGATGGCGCGTGGACTTTCCGAGGCCGGCCAGGTTCAGGGAGCAGAGGAAGCCGCCCTTGGCCCGGTGTTGCGCAAGGTGGAGGAAGAACCGGATTTGAGTCAGAGCAAGATCATTCTCGAAACCGCGTTGCAAAAGCTTCCTGGCCACAGACAACTCGAGGAAAAGCTGGCCGAGGTCAACCACCTTGAGCGACTGGTATTGAAGGCGGTCGGCGAAGCCAGAGAACTTGAAGAGGCGGGCCAGTACGAGTTGGCGCTCGCAAAGTGGGAGATGGTCGAAGTTCTTCATCCTCGGCATCCCGATCTCAAGAACGCGCCGAAACGAATTCGTGCCCTTCAACAGCACGCTCGCGCCGATTCTCGACAAATCTGGATCGATCGGATCGAGCGGGCATTGCGCAGTTCTGATCACAACGAGGCTTCAGCGCTGATTGAAAAGGCGAACATGGAATTCCCATGGGATTCCGACCTGATGGAACTTCAGGAGAGAATCGAATCGGCAATGCGGCTGCGGGTCAAAGCTCAAAAGTTGCTGGCAGAAGGGCAGCCGTTGCTGTCCGGGGGGCAATGGGAGGCGGGGGCGCGGAAATTAGTGCGTGCGAGTCAGATTGCTCCCGAAGACTTGTTCATACGCGCTCAAGTTGTCGAGGGACTCTCGCGCGCATCCCGTGACGCCATGCAGAAGGACCGACGGGCCGCGGAAATCATTCTGCAGGAATTGGCGCAAATCGAGCCAGCGGGCGCCGTGTCAGTCGCATTGCCGCCCGATTCCCCGGAAAGTAGAACCGAATTCAGCCCGGAGAATGATTTGGACGCCGCCGCGGACCGTCTCAACGCGGACAAACTGGAGATCATCGAGCGTCAACTTGCCGCGATCATGGGACCCGTGGCCAAGATGCTTGTGACCCAGGCTGCTGCAAAGACGGACAGCGTCAAGGAACTTTACGCGATCCTCGTTCCGCAACTGGACCAGGAGGAAGAGCGGAGGGCCTTTCTGGAGGGTAAGGCGGAATTGACTCTGGCACATCCGGAGATGCCTTCCATCCGGTCACGTGGGTCCGAACTCCCCGCCATCCGATCCGATATTGGTCCCTCACCGCACACGATCGAAAACCTTGGCGAGGCTACTCCTCTGAGCGAGAACTTGTTCCTCCCAACGGGCATTTTGATTGATAATGCGCGATTTACGGTAACGGCACCGGGTATGCTTCCGCGTGGAGCAGCCTCGGGAATTCAATTCTGGGTCCATGTCGGACAGCAGACGGAAACCCTCTTAAAGCGTGCTGGCGAACTCCATGGCATGGATGAGATTGACGCTACGAAGCCGGACGGCCCGCACCCCGTGAAACGCGGCGCGTGCCTTAGCGTCCGGCTAAGACTAGGGGATGCCCTGAAATGCGTCGACAGCCACAAGTGGGTGATATGGAGCGGCGATATCGGTAGTGCCAACTTCGTGGTCACTGTGCCTTCGGAAGCGCCGGAAGGAGACTTGGTCTGCCTTGCGTCAATCAGGCTCAACGGCTGTCAGGTGGTGAAACTGTCCTTCCTCCTGACCATCGGTTCAAGTGCGCTGGCTAGCCAGATCATCCCATGTCAGACAGTGACGCACCGCAGGGCTTTTGCCTCTTACGCCAACCTTGACCGCGACCAGGTTCTTGCGCGTGTCCAGGATATGGAAACGGCGTACAGGGGGCTGAGTGTGTATGTCGATTCGGTTGCCCTCCGCTCGGCCACATATTGGGAGCCTGACTTGCACGCACGGATTGACGCCGCCGACGTTTTCTATCTGTTCTGGTGCCGTCACGCAATGGCTTCAGATTGGGTTTCCAGGGAGTGGCGAAGGGCGCTCAAGTCGAAAGGCCTGGATTTCATTGACCCGGTTCCATTGGAAAGCGGCGAGAAAGCACCACCGCCGGTCGAACTTTTGGGCAAGGATTTCAACGGTCCGCTTCTACCCTTTATGTCAGTTGCCGGTCTGGAAGCAAATCACTCTTAATAGCGCTGGCGATTCTCCCGCGGCACGCGTTCCGGGTGCTTTCGGAGTCCTTCTCGCACCTACCTAGCAGGTCCTCATGTTGCAGAGGGCCAATCTCCGGTAAGTTCTTGATACCAGTTATCAAAGAGGACCTGAGAATCGTTTGACAATTTGGCTATTTAATGTCTCGGAGCTATGGTAACGTAGATGATCGCACGAGATGCAGGATGCCACTGCACCTTTCCCCATTGTTGTGCCCTTGCATGACCTTATGATTCTCGTTCACAGGAAAGTTCCTGTCTGATTTTTTGGCTGCCGAGGAACGCACGATATGGGCGTTCAGCCCTCGATTCGACAGATCGGCAAATACACCGTCCTCGACGTCATAGGTACTGGCGGAATGGGAATAGTGTTCCGCGCCCAGGATCCGGCGATTGGCCGCACCGTCGCGATCAAAATGTTGAAAAACAGGGACGCAGGCAACACACAGGACAGGTTCGATCGCTTCTTCTTGCGGGAGATGAAATCGACCGGAAACCTCCATCATCAAAACATCGTTACGGTGTACGACGCGGGGGAGCACGAGGGAAGCCCCTACCTTGTCATGGAGTACCTGGAAGGCGAACCGGTTTCCAAGTTGATTTCCGAGCGCCGGCAGTTGCCACTGCTGGACAAACTGGACCTGGTGATCCAGGTTTGCGATGGGTTGCAGTATGCGCACGATCGTAACGTCATTCATCGCGATATCAAGCCCGCAAACGTAATACTGCTGGCGAACCGCACGGCCAAGATTGTGGACTTTGGGGTGGCCAGGATTGCGGGGAGTGAAACGTCGCTCGCGCAAACGGGCCAGCTGGTCGGCAGCCTGTCGTACATGTCGCCCGAACAGATCAATTCGCTTCCCCTGGATGGCAGGAGCGACATTTTTTCGACCGGAGTGATGCTGTACGAACTCTTGACCAACGAGGTGCCATTCAAGGGCAGCGATCCGTCGTCGATCTTTGTAAAGATTCTTCGCGAGGAGCCTCTTCCTCTTTCCAAATTCATTCCAGACATTCCTCCGGCGATGCAGGCGGTGATGAATCGCGCGCTGGCAAAGAACGCTCAAGACCGTTATCAAAGCGCGGAGGAATTCGGGTTCGATTTGCTGGGGCTGCAGAAGGACTTGAAGGCGTCTACGGCGGCGGACTGCCTGAAGCGAGGGGAGGCCGCGATGCAGCGCGGGGATCTTGACCGCGCCAGAGTTCTTTTTGGGGATGTGATCCGGCTCGATCGTCACAACGAGCGGGCGAATCGTCTTCTGCGTGAGATACGGTCGGCGATCCAAACTCAGCAACGATCGGGCCAGGTCATCCAAATCCGCTCCCAAGCACAGGTTGCCCTGGCTGGCGGGCAATTCGAAGAGGCTCTCGCGTGTGCCGATCAGGCTTTACGGCTCAACCCCGATGACACGGAATCGATCAAGCTGTGCGACCAGATCCGCAACGCGATCACGCGGGCAAAGGCAGTTCGGGATGCCTTGAACCGGGCAGAGGCGGCCCTGTTTGCGGGTGATTTTGACGAGGCGAAGGAGGCCGTCGAAGAGTCGTTGCGGCTAGATCCCTCCGACTCCGAGGCCCGCGCACTTGCCTCAGTGATTAACAAGGAACTCCAGGAGCGTTTCCGGCGCCAGCAGGTGCAGGAGTTTGTGGACCAGGCTCGACAGGGGATTGCCGAGCGCAAGTTCAATGATGCGCTCGACGCCCTGCATCGGGCCGAGCAACTGGATCCGACCGACTCCAATGTGCGTGAACTTCTGCAATGGGCGCAGAGAGGTCAGGAACAGGAGAACCGACGCCGGTATCTTCAGGACATTACCGATCAGATCGAGAAAGCCCTGCACGCGGGAGATTTCTCATCGGCATGCACGATCTCAGAAATGGGCCTCCAGCAGATCCCAGGAGAGCCTACCCTCATCCGCCTGCGGGCGATCTCTGAGAAGCAACGGGACATTGCCGAAAGACGGCGTTTCGTTCACGATCAAAGCCTGGCAGTCAAGGCGCTGACAGACGGCGACAAGCTGTATGACGCGGTCCAGGTTCTGACGGAGGCGCTGCGGAAATTCCCTGGGGAACCGAACCTTGAGTCGCTTTTGGCGATCACGAAAGCGGCCATCGAGCGGCAACAATTTGAGCGGGAAGAAGCAGCGCGCAAGAAAGCTGCTCAACGTGCGGAGAATGAGGCCAGGGCCCAATTAACGCAGCAAGTTTTGAATTGGTCGGTGGAGTTAAGGCGGTCGTTGGATGCTCGCGCTGCCCTTGTCGAAGTCATCAAGATTTCAAAAGAATTACGAGTTGCCCTTGAGGGCAAACAAATAGATGATCATGCGAGGGAAGTAGCAAGCCTGGTGTTGAACGAGTTGAACGCCAGGATGCGCGCGCGCGATCAGGCGATGGTGGAATTGGAACATCTTCATCGCGCCATTGAGCGTTCACTCGAGTCACTCTCCGTTACCGAGACCGAGAGCCGGTTACTGAGCATCAAGGCCGCGTTCCCCAACGAAGCAAGCGTTCAAGAGATGTGCGCGGCCCTGGCGAATTCGATCGCAAAGGTGCGAGAGGCGCGGGATCACAACATTTCATCGCTCGGCGATCTGGCGCAGTTGGTGGACACAACTCCCACCAGCGAGCTAACCGCTCTGCAGGCAAAGGCGAGGCAACTCGCGGGGGGTATCGCAGGCGATCCGCGAGCCGGCGCGTTGCTGCAACAGATCGACTCCTCAGTAAGCCGCCGATTCGAGCGCCGGGCGGAACTGGTGCGAGACGTGACCGCCCTGTTGGCCAGCCTATCGAAAGTCCACTCGCTTGAGGAGATATCACGCATTTCGGATCGAGCAACGGCGATAGCCGCACTTGATCCCACGGATGACGAGCTGGCGGACCAGTCACGAAAGATCGACGCGGAAGCCGGCAAAGTGCGCGAGGCAATGGAGTCGCTGCTGCACGATATGGCGTCTCTGGGGAGTGAGGTGGCGAGTGCTCCCACGATTCGCGATGCGGAGGCGCTGGTTCCGCGAGTGAAGGCGCTGGCGGACAGGCGGTCCGACTTTCAGACACTGCAGGAAGCGGGGACGCGGATTCTCGCAGAAGCGCAAGGCAGACGAATTGAGCACGACCTGATCGTTCAGGAACTCGAAGCCGCGCTCACCGCGATTCCGCTGCTGGAAACGGACGAAGACCTTTCTGCTGCCGCGTCACGAGCAGTCGAATGCCGCGAATTGCATGGCAGCGAACCCGCAATCCAGTTGTTATCCGGCCAGGTGGCTGGAGAAGTGGAAAGGATTCTTCGCGAACGGTCGGAACTGAGGGCACGGCAAGCGGAGTGCGACAACGCGATCCGAACGGCCGAGGAACGGCTGCGAAGCCACGAACTCGAATCCGCGCTCGAAAGCTTGCTGACAGTTGAGGCGCAGAATCCCGACCGGGTCGATCTCCATCTGCAGATTTCCCTGGTGCGCAGGGCGATTGAACAACGGCGGCTGGAGCAGGAACAGCTGGAAGCGGAACATCGGGCGCGCGAGCAAGCGGAAGCGGAACATCGGGCGCGTCGACGTGCGATTGAGGAGGCGATCCAGCACGCGCAAGAGCTATTTGCAGCCGGACAAGGTGAAGAGTCATTACAGTGTCTGCGCGCTGCCCTGGAGCACGAAGCTGGAAACCAGGAACTGGAAGCGGCGCTTGAGTCGACGCTGGAGGACATGGCCAGACAGCGCGCGGAACAGGAACGGCTGGAGCGCGAGCGGCTGGAGCGGGAACAAGCGGAAGCGGAGTCACGAGCCCGCAGGAACGCTGCAGACCAGGCCATTCGCGAATGTCGGGAAGAGCTGATGCATGGGCGGAGCGCGGAGGCGGTGCAATGCCTAAAGGCGGCTTTGGAACGCGATCCTGAAAACCCGGATTTGCAGACAGAGCTTGAGTCGACTGTGGCGGAGATCGCCAGGAGACAGGCAGAGCAGGAACGGCTGGAGCGCGAGCGGTTAGCACGAGAGCAGGCTGAGGCCGAAGCGCGAGCGCGCAAGGCGGCAGCGGACAAGGCCATTCTCGAGAGTAGGGCCCTGCTGGCATTGGGACAGAACGGGGAGTCGGTGCAGTGTTTGCGTTCGGCGCTGGAGCGCGATCCTGAGAGCCATGAGTTGGAAGCAGAGCTTCATTCAACGCTTACGGAAATAGCCAGGCAACACGCCGAACTGGAACGTCTGGCGAGAGAGGCCGCGGAGGCGCAGGCGCGCAAGGGCGCTGCGGAACGAGCGATCCAGGAAGCGGAAAGGCTGCTGGCCAAGGGTCAAGGCGAGGAGTCGGTGCAGTGTTTGCGTTCGGCGTTGGAGCGCGATTCTGGGAACGAGGAACTGGAATCGGCGCTTCAGCCAATCGTCGCGGAGGTTGCCAGACAGCACGCGGAACGGCAACGGCTGGCGCAAGAGGAGGCGGAAGCGCGAGCCCGCAAAATGGCAGCGGAGCAGGCAATTGAAGAAGCCATGCGACTGCTGGCGCAGGGCCAAACCCAGGAGTCGGTCCAGTGTGTTCGCTCGGCGCTGGAGCGCGATCCTGAGGACAAGGACCTGCTCTCGACACTCGAATCCATTCAGGCGGAGATTGAGAGGCGCCGTGCGGAGCACGAGCGCCTGGAACGCGAGCGTGCGAAGCGGGAGCAACTCGAGAGAGAAAGAGCGGAGGCTGAGGCAAAAGCACGTCAGGCAGCGGCCGAGCAAGCGATTGAAAAAGCACGGAAGCTGTTGGCCAAAGGGAAGAACGAGGAATCCTTGCGGTGTTTGTCTGCTGCGCTGGAACGCGACCCGGAGAGCGCAGACCTGCGATTAGCCCAGGAGTCGATACAGGCGGAAGTCGACGCGCAACGGGCGGAGGAAGAACGGCTCGCGCTGGAAGAGGCCGAACGCATACGGGTGGCTCGAGAGCAGGCGGAAGCCGAGGCTCGCGCACGCAAAGAGGCCGCGGATCGCGCGATCCATGAGGCTCGCGAGTTGCTGGCCGCGGGTCGCGGCGAGGACTGTTTGCAGCCCATTCTAACCGCGCTGGAACAAGATCCCGCGAATGTTGAGTTGCAGCCGGCACTCAACGCGATGCAGGCGGAAGTCGCCCAGTGGAGAGCTGAGCAGGAACGGCTTGAGCGCCAACGGCTGGAGCAAGAGCGGATTGCCAAGGAAAAGGCCGAGGCCGAGGCACGCGCACGCCATGACGCGGCCGAACAAGCCATCGAGCGAGCGCACGAGCTTCTCGAGCAAGGACAGGAAGAGGAATGTCTGCAGTGCCTCCAAAGCGCACTCCGTCGCGACCCTGAAAGCTCCGAACTGCGGTCGTGGCTGGAATTAGTCGGCGCCGACATTGTCCAGAGGCGTGAGGAGCGCGAGCGGCTGGAGCGCGAACGGCAGGAGCAGGAGAGGATTGCAAAAGAGAAGGCCGAGGCTGAAGCTCGTGCGCGGCAAGCCGCCGCTGAAGAGGCTATCAAAAATGCTCGGGAACTCCTGGCTGACGGGTTCGGCGAGAAATCCGTGCAGAGACTTCGCTCTGGTCTCGAACAGGACCCCACCAACAAGGATTTGCTCTCCACGCTCGAATCTGTCCAGGAGGAGATTGCCCGCCGCCGCGCCGAACAGGAACGGCTGGAGAGCGAGCGCCTGGAGCGTGAGCGGATCGCAAAGGCAAAGGCCGAAGCCGATGCTCGCGAACGAAAGGCTGCGGCTGACAAGGCCATCAAGGAAGCCCAGGAACTGCTTGCCAGGGGGCGCGGCGACGATTCTTTGCAGCACATTCGCGCGGCGTTGGGACGCTATCCCGACAATCAGGAATTGCAGTCGGCCGCTCAATCGATATACGCGGAAGTGGCTCGCCAGCACGCTGAACAAGAAAGGCTGGAGCGCGAACGGCTGGAACGAGAGCGAATTGCAAAAGAGAAGGCCGAAGCTGACGCTCGCGCCCGACGGGCCGCCTCGGAATTAGCGATCAAGGAAGCACGCGAATTGTTCGCGAAGGGCCTTGCCGAAGAATCAACGCAGCGGCTCCGCGTGGCAATGAACAATGATCCTTCGAATTCGGACTTGCTCTCCGCGCTCAATTCCCTCCAAGCCGAGATTGCGCGGCGCCAGGCCGAGAAAGAACGGCTGGAGAGAGAACGCCTGGAGCGTGAGCGGGTGGCCGCCGAAAAGGCCGAGGCGGAAGCCCGCGCGCGCAAGGCAGCGGCTGAAAAGACCATCAAGGAAGCCCGCGGACTGCTTGCCAGGAGGCGCGGTGCCGAGTCGTTGGTGTGTCTACGCGAGGCGCTGAAGCGCGACCCGGACAGCAAGGAATTGCAAGTCAGAATTCAATTCGATGCAGGCGGAAGTTGCCCGCCAAACTGCGGAAGAAAAGCAGCAGGAACTGGAACGGCTGGAACGCGAGCGAATTGCGAAAGAGAAGGCCGCCGCCGATGCGCGTGCCCGCCAAGCCGCCGCTGAACTGGCAATCAAAGAAGCTCGTGAATTAGCGGGTCAAGGCCGTGGCGAAGAATCAGTGCAGCGCCTTCGCCGGTCGCTCGAGAACGACCCCAAAAACGCGGAATTGCGCTCCACGCTCGATTCGATTCAGGAGGAGATCGCGCGCCAGCGTGCGGAGCAAAAGCGGCTGGAGCGGGAGCGAGCCAAGGAGAAGGCGGCAGCGGAAACTCTTGCAAAGAAGGCTGAAGCAGATAAGAAAAAATCGGAGTCCGCGCGGCTTGGCGTTGCCGCAGGGAAGGCGCCCAAGTCGCAGGCGGCTGGTTCCGCAAGCGCAGCTGCGGACGGTCGTAAGCGCACAATGCTCGTTGGAGCGGTTGCCGCAGGAGTTCTTGTAGTCGCGGGGATTAGTTATGTCGTGTTCCATCATCCTACGAATGCCCCAACCCGCCTCGTAACAGCGGAGGTTGGCTTCACCATCAGTCCGGCCGATAGTACGCTTACCGTTGACGGAAACGCGGAGAGCTGCCCGGGCAAGTGCGTGTTGAAGTTGACCCCGGGGCGCCATCAGGTGAAGTTGGAGAAGCCGGAATTCATCAAGAATGAAATCCCTGTAATCGTTACCGCCCCTTCGGAAACGAACGAGCCAGTGAACCTGGCTCTAAAGCCAATCCCTAACCCCAAAAACCCCGCGATCTCACATTCGTCTACGCTCGCGATCCTCAGCCACGCTGATGCCGGCTCGGTTACGCTCGATGGCAACTCGAGTGGAAGTCTTCCCGGTTCGCTTGACCTGGGTCAGCTCGATCCAGGGACTCATCGAATCTTGGTTTCCGAGCATGGGCAGATGCTTACGATTCAGGCCAATGTATCGGACGAAGGAAGACTCAATGTTGATGGGGCCACCGGTCTGAACCAGCTAGCGGTAATTTCAGTCGTTCAGGCCGGAAATGAGGCATCCATCTACTGCCGCTGCCTCGGCGCCGAAGTTGAGATCGATGGCAAGAAGCCGAAGGCGATCGGACGCGATCGGTATAGCTTTAACACGCATGGCAAAGCGGCATTCAACCTGACCGTGCAGCCAATTGGCAAGTTTAAGCCCATTCCGATTTATGTGGCCGACGCAACTCACGCTGCCATCCACTTGGAGCCTTTTGTTCAAATTGCGGATCCCGCGGATCTGATTGCATGGAACAACGTAAAGGATTCGAAGGATGCGACCAGGCTGAAGCAATTCACTTCCCAGTTCCCAGCAAGCCAATACGCGAAACAAGCAAACGAGGAAATCGATCAGCTGAACAAGGTTCAACAGGGAGCGCAGGAGACTCAGCGACAGGAGGCTCAGCAGAAAGCGCAAGAAGCTCAGCGAGCAGCGGAAGCCCAGCAGAAAGCGCAAGAGGCTCAGCGAGCAGCGGAAGCCCAGCAGAAAGCGCTTGACGCTCAACGGGCACAGGAATCCCAGCAAAAAACCCTGGAATCTCAACGGGCACAGGAAGCACAAGAAGCCCAGCAGCACGATCGCAAGGCGGTTCTGGATGCGCTCGAAACCTACCGTTTGGCTTACGAGCGGAAGGACTTGAAAACCCTCCAAGGCATCTGGCCTAGCGTTCCCGCCTCCCTTCAGCAGACGCTTAAGGCGGCCGACAAGATCTCTGTCGTGCTCTCTCAGCAGCAACTCGTCATCAATGGAGACACCGCCACCGTTTCCAGTATCCAGGATGTCATCTTAGTGGCGGGCGGAAAGAAGTTTCCAACCCATTTATCGCGGTTATTCCATCTGAGACGCGATGGCAGCAAGTGGATCATCGAGAAAGACAACTAACAACTTCCCGGAGGCAAGCCATGAAAGTTCGCGCCCTGGTCGTACTCGCTCTTTCGCTCGTCGTGTCGATGCCGCTGATGGCGCAGACGTGCTCCAACAGTGCGTATACAAACACATTGATCTGCACGGTACCCCAGTTATTTGGACCAAGTGGAATGGCTCTGAACAATCCCAACCATAACGCCCACTTTGCCGCCAACTCGGAGGTTCAGTTCCGGCCTCTGAACCAGGCGATCGGGCAGGAGCTCTCCATTTTGCCATTGGGCTCCGCCGGCGCCGGCACCACGTTCACACTGGATAGTCAAGGACACCCGGTTCCGACCGAGGATAGCCTCGGACCCATCCTCACCGAGCGAGCAAACGTGGTCGGCAAGAAGGCGTTCACCCTCGGTGTCGCTTATCAGTACTTCAGTTTCGACAAGATCGATGGAATCAATCTGCATAGCTTTCCGACGGCACTTCTCCACGAAGGCTCGGAAAACCTATCCGCTATTGTGAGCCCTTATCAGAATGACTACATCACCACTCAAACCCAGGCTCACCTGAATCTGAATCAGACCGTCGTTTATGCTGTGTTCGGTCTCACAAAGCGCATGGACGCATCGATCGAGCTGCCCATTCAAGCCGTTCACTTCCGGATATTGTCCTCGGCGCATATTGTCCGCACCCAGCCTTGCGAAGCGACGCAGAGCGCGACGTCTCTTGGGGGGACCTGCATTAGCAAGGCTGCCGTTTGCGGAGAATTTCACTACTTTCAGGGCGACGCGAGCAACTGTTCGGCTGTTTTCCAGAGTCTCGACGCAACATTTCCTTATCCCGGCGCCCCAGGCCTGCTTGGAACATTTCCTTCGCAGACCCCTCAACCGGTGCGGTCTGGAGCTCCCGGGACAGATGCCAGCGGGGTTGGCGACATCACCCTGCGAGGTAAATATGAGTTGATCCACGGTGAAAAGCTGGCAGGCTCGATCGGCCTCGGGGTTCGATTCCCGAGCGGCGATGCCAAGAACTTTCTTGGCACGGGAGCCTACGGCGTGACGCCCTTTGGAGCCCTGACGTACTCGAGCAGATTTTCTCCTCACGTGCGGTTCGGCTATGAGTGGAACGGCCATTCGGTGTTGTCGGGTGACCCCACGGAACTCGTAGGACCATCAACCGCCAGCCTCCCTCCCGCGTGGCTCTATTCCGGAGGAGTCGACTATCGTGCGACAAAGCGACTGACACTTGCCGCCGATTTGATTGGCCAAAGAGTGCTATCAGCCAGTCGGCTGTCGCTCGGAAGCTACAGCCGGCTTCCCCAGACAGACGGGAAAACCGACCCGACAACCGAAGCTTTAATAGCGGTTCCATCCATTGTCCCGGTAACCGCCGGCTACAGCTCCGATGCCATTGCGGTCGGCGGAAAAGTCCGCTTGAAGGGCGAGCTACTTCTCATTGCAAATGCGACAATTCGCGTTGACAACGGTGGACTTCGCGCAAATGTCGTGCCGCTCGTCGGCTTGTCGTGGTCGAAATAGAACTACCCGGATAGTTGACAGAACCGCGGACGGGCGAAAATCCTTCGGAGTGCTACCAGGATGTTGTCCGCTGTCGGAGCGAAAATGCGGAGAACGGGAAGGCCGCGGCGTGAATGAAGCGGCCATCTGAACGCCGTGCGACACAAAGGCAAGTGGAGACGAAAACGGCGAGCTCCGCTCTACCAACACGATTCGTTGCTAATGATTTCTTCCAGTGAGTAGATCTCAGCCGCGCGGCGCGCAGGGCTCCGAACGGAGTGTCAATTGTCGCGCATGATCGTGGACGGAGAGATGACGGAAGCGCGTCGCGCTGGAATCGCGCTCGCGATCATGACCGCAACAGCCGCCAAAAGAGGAGCGATCAGCCACACCCGCAAAGGTGGCGACGTGATGAGCGAGATATCGGCGATCAGCAACCGCGAGAGCGCGAAAGACAGGAGGGTCCCCGTCAGGGTCCCGACCAAGGCAAGGCGCCCTGCGTTTTTCACCACCATAAGAACAATGCGCCAACGCTGGGCTCCGAGTGCGATGCAAACAGCTCGCTCGCGCTGGCGCTGACGTTCGGCGTCGCCCTGCGCACTCAGCAGACCGAGGATGCTCAGTATCAGCGCGGTGGCCGCCGATGCGCCGCCGATCAGAGTCGCGATCCGCAGTGTGGCCAAACTGGATTGAGCCAACTGGGCGTCGAGGGTGTTGATGGTGATCGGGCCGTTTCCCGGAACGCTTTCAATTTTGTGCCGAAGATCACCGAGCACGCCCTTGTTCCCCTTCGAATCTTTGATCACCAGTGTCATACGCGGCGGGTTGTCCTGCCCCATTGGGAAGTAAATGGCAGGTTCGGCGTGCTGTTCGAATGTTCCGAACGCCTGCGATCTGACAACACCGATGATTCTGGTTCTCGCGCCCGTTTCATCGATGACGCCGGAGCCGATGGCCTTGCCGTTGAAGTAGAGATCGGCGGCCTCTTGATTGATGACTCCCACGCGACCATCGCCGATGAGTAGATGCTCGGGAAAGGTTTGCCCGGCGATCAATGAGAATCCAAGCGCGCGGAAATAGTTTGCTGAAACAACGTCAGCGTTTAACTCGACGCCCGGCGAAGGAGGCACGAGAGGGACGCGAAACTGTGCGTGCCGGATCGTGCTCGGTGCTTCAGGACGATCGATGTAGCCGTAATAGATGGTTGGGGGCGGTTTCGGGAGTGCATCCTTTGAGCGTCTCCTGACCACGCCGACGATTTCGATCGGTTGGCCAGCGTGGTCCCGTATCAAGACGCCAGCCGTCTGCGAGCCGAAAATTTCTGCGGCTGCCTCTTCATTGACGATCCCGACCCTGCGCGTTTCATCGCCTAACCCAAACATCCTTCCGGCAATCGGTTTATTGTCCAGCAATTGGAGAGAGTCCGGTGTCAGCCAGGCAATGTCCATCGCGACCTCGCGAGACTGCGACGACGAGGATGGCTGAATTCGGAAGGATCGCCACGTTGGTTCATTGCCCGGAAGGCGGGCGGTCCACGCCAAGGGTGACAAGCCGGGCACCGACCTGGCCCTCCGCTCAACGTCTACGAAATAGCTGATGTCGATCTCGGGACCATCAGGCCGCGCGGGCGCTTGTACGGTGAGCAGGACCGGATTGCCCAGGAGATGACCCGCACCTGTTTTTGAAGCGGATTGTAGACCATTCAGGAGAAGTGCTGTGCAGATTACGAGCATGCAGCAGGCCGTAATCTGGCCAACGACCAGACTGGATCGCAGACGCTGGATCGCTTTCGAGGGCGAACCGGTTTCACGCTGAAGGACGATCCAGGGGCGATCGGTTACAGTTCCAACAACCGGGAGCATTCCGCAGATGACCGTGATGCCGATACATGCGATGGAGGCCGTGAGGACGGGGAGCAGATGGGGTGCGAAGAGGAGCCGTTCCGCATCCTCTTGAAAGAGAAACGCCGGAATCACGTGTGCCGTCATCATGCCCAGCAACAGGCCCAGAGCCCCGCCGGCGATGGAGATGACGATGCTGTCGGAGAACAACTCCCATAACAATTCAGCGCGGGTGGCACCGAGCGCGATACGAAGAGAGGTCTCGTGGGATCGTCTTAACGCTCGTCCCAGCAGGAGGGAGGCGACGTTGATGCAGGCGATGAAGAACACGGCTCCAGCAGAGAAGCTCAGGAACGCACCGACGCGCGACAATCCCCGGGCCATATTGGGCGCGATGCCCGTGAACGGAGTTACCGTCACTTCACGAAGACTTGGGGAGGCTGACCGAAGGGCAGCCTGTGCCTGGCGCGTTGAAATGTCACGACCGAGACGCGCGAGAACCCATAAATCCTGGCGGCCCTGATCGTCGCGGCGCAGATCCTGCTCGTCAAACGGGATCCAGAAATCGACCGGATGGTCGCTATAGAGACCCTCCAGATGCTCCGGAGCGACTGCCGCAATTCTGAAATCTGCGTCATCGATTCGAACCGGGGAGCCGACCGCATGCGCCACGCCTCCTAACTCGTTTTCCGCGATGCGGCGGCTGATCACGACCCCTTTGTTCAACGGTAGTCTTAACGCTTCAGCCAAGTCAGGCGAGACGGCGGCGACGATTGCGATCTGAGAATAAATACCGATCCTCGCGTCGCGTGGTTTGATTCGCACCGCGCCGATCCAATCAAACATTTGGGTGTTTTTGAGCCGCTGATAGTCATTCCGTGCGAGGGGCCCTGCTTCGCGATAACGATCTTGTCCGAATATCGAGACGATCCTGTCGGGGCCTTGAAGGGGAGAGGCGGGGTGAGTCAATCCCTGCAGAAACCCGTAGACGGAGGAATTGCTGCCGACTCCCAGCGCGATGGTAAGCAGGAGAGCAAATGACAGGGCGGGCGCCCGCACAAACGCTCTTGCTGACCTGCGGATCCGGGGAAGGCTTCGAGACAGGATCATCCCGATGAACATGCAAGTGAGACGCCATCCGCGGCAAACATTATTCTTAGCTTTGCAGAGGTTAGCTCGCCTTCTGCGTCCACTTTCGGGGGTATGTGTCCGTATTTGGACAGGGGAGGGTTGTGATGGATCTCCCCTCTAAGTAGAGCGGAGCGAACGGAGGGGATCGGCGGAGGAGGCGCGGCGCGCGGGAAGTGCCGAGGCCGCAAGCGCAAGCACGATCATGATGGCGACGGCCGCGGCGTAAATCCAGGGCTCGGTTGCGCTGACATCAAAGAGCAGAGAGGCAACGAGACGGATGGCGCCGAGTGAGCCGATGACCCCCAACGCGCAGCCCACCAGGGCGATTCTGGCGCCGGAACCCAGGATGAGGCGCGTGATGGAAGCGCGCTGCGCGCCGAGCGCCATGCGAATGGCGATTTCCTGCGTGCGCAGGGACACGCTGAATGCCATGACAGCGTAGATACCCATGACAGCGAGAAGCAGAGCGGCAATGGCGAAGATGGCAATCAGGCGGGTGTTGAAGCGGCGCGGGGCCTCGACGTTGGAGAGAGCGTCGGTCATGGATCGGACTGGGTCGAGAGCGAGTTGCGGATCGATGCCGCCGACAACGGATCGCAGGGTGTGGATCATTTGCTCCGGCGGCAGGGTGGAGCGGAGCGTGATGTAGCCACTGGAAAGTGCGGGGGGCGCGCCGTGGGAATTAGTGCCGTTGAGGATGGCCGACTGCGTAGCCGGGAAATAGAACTGATCGGGAGCGGGCTGGTCGGGAGCGCCGATCCGGGTATCGGCGACGATGCCGACCACCGTGGCCCAGGGCAGGGGCGCGTGCGGATTGCCAACATGCATGCGCTTGCCAACCGGATTTTCGCTGGGCCAGGAATGGCGGGCCATCGATTGATTCACAATGATCACGAGGGGGGTTTCTGCCTGATCGCGGATGGTAAAGGTGCGACCCGCGATGAGGGGAATGCCCATGGCGCGGAAATAGTCGCCATAGGTTTCAACAAACGGCGCGAAGCGCATTTTCCAACTGGCGGCGGATGTTCCCTCAATGGTGTAGTCGGCTTCGCCCGGGCCGCCGTTGGCAGGCAAGACGTTACTGAGCCCGACGGCGGCAACGGAGGTCTGCCTGGCGAGACGATCGACCACTTCGCGATTGAAGGTGGCCACGGAAGAGTCGTTCTTGTACTGGCTGTCGGGCAACTCGTAGCCGGCAACGAGAACGTGTTGAGGTTGGAAGCCGGGGTCGACGGCGAGCATATTTTGGTAGCTGCGCAGAAAGGCCAGCGTCACGGTGAGCAGGATCAGGGCAATGGCGATTTCGCCAACCACCAGGGTCGATCGCAGCCAGCCCTGATGCGCCGTTCCGGTGCTGGTGCGGGCGTCGTCTCGCAGGCCTTGGAGCAGGTTGGTGTGAATGGCCGCCCACGCGGGCACGAGGCTGCAACATGCGCCGGTAGCGACAGCGAGCAGGAGCGCGAAGAAGGCAACCCAGGGGTCAAACGACACGGAGCCGACGCGCGGCAAGGTATCGGGCAGGAGGCTGGTGGCGGTTCGAATGACGGTGGCGGCCAGCGCCAGCCCCAGCAGACCGCCCGCAAGGCTCAGCAACAGGCCCTCGCACAGGGATTCGACGAGGATGCCTCCACCACTGGCGCCAAGAGCGAGCGTCACGGCGAATTCGCGGCGCCGGCGGAGGGCACGCACCAGCAGCAGCACCGCGACATTAACGCAGGCGATGAGCAGGACGACCGAAACCGCGAGGAATAGCGTCCGCAGCAAGGGCCCGGCGGCGCCGGCGATGAAAGCGCGGAGGGGGCGAACTTCGCCATGAATCTTGACGGCCGACAAAACGGGTGGAAAGTCGCGCATCACCTTCTCGCCGACCCGACTGGCATCCTGCGCTGCCTGCGGCAAGGTGATGCCGGGTTTAAGACGAGCCACGAGATGGTATCCCCACATGCCCACATCGGCGTCGGAAAGATCATCCGCGGTCAGGCTCATGGGCACCCAAAGTTGTGCCTCATCCAATCGGCCGGCAGCCACCGGGAACTCGAAACCGGACGGCATGACGCCGACGATGGTGTAGTTGCTACGGTTGAGGGTGATGGCGGTACCGAGGACACGCGGGTCGCAATTGTAGCGCTTCATCCAGAGCCCGTAGCTGAGGACCGCGACAGGAGCATGGCTGTCGTCTTCCTGCTGTGTGAATACACGGCCCAGTAAGGGGGAAACCCCAAGTGTTGGAAAGACGCTGGCGGTCATGCGCGCCGCATGCAGGAGTGACGGAGTGGCGTCGGCGGAGAGTTCGAAGTCAACGGTTCGGTCCGCGCCAATCCCGGAAAATGCCATGGCCGCTGAAGTATAGGTGGCAATCTCGCGCGCGGTTACCGGCAGTCCCGGGCTGTCGCCGAGGCGATCTCCCAGGTCGACGAGACGATCGGGATCGTGGAAGGGCAACGGGCGCAGAAGGATTCCCTCAATGAGCGAGAAGATGGCGGTGGTCGCGCCAATGCCGAGCGCCAGCGTCAGCAGGACGGTGAGACTAAAGCCAGGAACATGCCAGAGCCGGCGAAAGGCGATGCGGACGGCGGACAGAATACGGGGCATAAGGGAATCCTTACGGCGACGGCCTGCTCTCAGAATGCCACGGATTCCGGCTCTGCGAGCGCCACGGGCTGTTGCTTTGCCTGCCGCGTCATCACGAAATGGCGCTCCGAGTAGGTTGGCCTGCGTGAACGATACGTAGACAACGAGATGCTGGCTCAGTTCCTCCACGACCTCTGTTTCGCGCGCCGCCGAAAGGTTCAACGAAGCAATCGCTTCTTCGATCTCCTTTGACCAGTCACGCATTCTCGGCCTCCGTAATCATACGGATTGCGTTTACAAGGTTGACCCAGGTAGAACGCTGAGTCTTCAACATCTGGTTCCCCTGGGGCGTCAGCTTGTAGTAACGGCGGCGCCGCTGGCCGGCTTTTTCGACCCATTGCCCCGCGATCAGGCCGCGCGCCTGGAGCCGGTACAACAACGGATAGAACGAAGCAACATTGAACAACGGCCACCATGCCCCGCCATGCTTACGTTCAATCTGTGGGCACGTTGCCCAGCCGAACGGCGAGTTCCTTGCTGCGCGCAAGGTCTCCAATCTGGCGATGCATTGCCAGGTCGGCCTGAAGGAGCGTTACGCTCTCTGGCGCCAGGACCAGGGCACGGTCATACTCATCGGCGACCTCGTAGATGAGGTTGGCATTGCGGCACACTTCGGCGCGAGCGATGGCCCTGACCAGCGGATCCTCTGCAGATTGATCCCATCGAGCCAACTGGGCCTGCAACCTGGTTTCGTCTGCCGAGGAGATCACAGAAAAAGTGGTCTTCGGCGAACCCTGCCTATCCGACGAGATCGTGACGGAGTAGCGTTGGGGCGCCGACTGGCTGCGCTCGCGAAGCAGGAGCCCTGCCACCTCGGCCTCCTGCCGGGGGTTGAGTCCGCTCCGAGCGGAATCGATGGCATCGACGGACCACAGTTTGCTGCCGTCGGCCCGCGAAATTGTCACGGAGAAGGGTTCCGCCGTACGCGGCGGGTTCCAACGCAGGCGGAAGTTCTGCGCTCGAATGGCGGAATCCGCAGCGGGAGACCATAGCAGGGGCGCGACATCGCGGGAGGCCGCCGGGATGCCGATTTTGAGGACGTCCGCGCCGGCTGAAATCTCGTCCTGGGTGGGCACGTGGGGCAAACGGAAGGGCGTGTCCCTGGCGTGCAGGGTGATTATCTTGAGGGAGGGGCGCAGCACAATCTGCACCGTTCCATCCTGCAAGGCCTGCAGTTGATCGCCCTCGTAAAGGGGGCTGAGAACATCGCGCCTTGGGTGGAGGCGAATTGGAGTCTTGTCCGTGGGAGTGCCGGCCCGACGCAGGAAAACTGCTCCGGAGAGAGACTGGATCCGAGCCGAGAGAGCGGGCTCCTGTGCCACTATGCCCGTGGCACTCAATCCGATAACGACAAACAACAGAGCCGTTTTCTTCACAACTTTGTGCTGAAGGAATGGGAAGAATTTTTGGGCGGTCAAGCGCAAGAGGTTGGCAATCGACTCGACAGGTGTATGAATCAACTGGACAAATGCCACTATCAAAAAATCTGTCCAGTAGATCCTGGTGATTTCAACTAATGCCAGTCCCAATACAAATACGGCGGTTGCAACGAAGGCCGGCAATGCACCCTCCAGACTTGCGCTAAGCTCGTGATTTGACGCCGATTCCCTTTCTTTGAGGAAGTCGATACCACTGGCGCTCGCAACCAGGCAAACAAGAAAGGCGAGATCGGTCAGTATACTTCCCCATTCATTCAGTTCGAACGATGGCGTGTCGTCCATCAGTGTCTGAACCGCCGCAGCATGCAGATAGACCCCGGGAATCGGCTGATTCGAAGACGAGCTTGCGGCAGGGAGGAAGGAATCAAACGCCTGGCCTGGCGTGGCACGGCCAATGATCACAACTTTGTTTTCTAGTTCGTAGCCGCGATTCTGGATTTCATCGGCGCCGACTTTAGTACGCATCAGCTCTTCCACGAGGCCGAAGTCGATGGAAAACGAATCCGCCTCAACGGCACCACGTGTTAGCGAATGGGGCTCCTCAAAGAGCCATGGCAAGACTTTATTCAACCAAGCCCCAATTGTCCGGTTCGGTACGTCCACCGAACGAGCGCCGGAACTCACCTCGGTGGCTTCGTTCCGTGCAATCTTAAAAAGGCTGTAACTCAGAGAGTCAGCCACTACGGTTCGCGCGCCCACCTTTATTGTTAGCTGACGGAACATTCTGGTTGCCCGCGAGTCGGGGTCTGGGGAAGGTACAACAATCGAAGTACCCAACGCACCGAATCGCGGATCTCCAAGCCAATTCTCCGGCCCCAAAGCAAGCGTTGAGTAGACACCAACGCGAACCGGAATTGGCGTACCAGCCTTGTTGTGAAGATGCAGACAATGGTCCAGAAACCTTTTATCGTTGTCGGAAACGATGCCATCCGGTGATGGATCGAAAATAACGTCGATCCCGATCGCGGCGGGTCCGACCTTAGCTAGTTGATCCAAATACTCTGTCAGTTTGAGGCGATCCGTGACAGCCGAAGGTTCGCTCGCCTCCGCGGGCGACGACGGCGGCAGAGAAGAGATATCAATGATGCGAACCGGCTCTCCATGCCAATCATTGAAATCACTAAGTCGTGTGTCTAACATGCGGGCGCCCATCAACTTGAGCTGCTGACCAAACGAGGTACGTTCAATAACGATTTTCTGAACAATGATCAGACCCACAGCCAGGAGGAGGGTGGGGAAGACGTGCTTAAGCGCATGCCGCAGCCTTTCTCCCCATGTTTTTTTTCGACTATCTGCAGGGGAGCGTTTGGGCGCGCGAGCCGGGGGCGCTGCGACAGGGTGACTCACCGGTGTCGTGTTGATGGCGGTGCTCTTGTCTTGATGGCTCACGGCGTCGAACTCCCGTTGCTGGACACTACTGGGTAGCGGTCTCCGGGAGCCCCAGCACGATCCCGGTAGCCTCGTCACTAAACTCAAAGGTGGGATTCTGGCTGACGTGCAGCTCATCGTGAACCCGCGTGGTGACGCGCGTACTTACCTCGGAGAAGATATGCTGCAGACTGGCCTGGCCGCCTGTCTCTTTCAGCACATCGAGCAGGCAACGCGTAAAGTAGCCATTGCTGTCCTTGGCTCCGCCGTGAATCTCCCAGGAACGCTCGTTCGACCGGCTCGCGGTGAGAACTGCGCGTCCGTGACCGAGCTTCAGGTTGTCGAAGGCAAGACTAAATTGGGCGTTCTCCCCGCCCTGGGTCGGGCTGCCGATGGCGTCACCGCTGAAGCAGGTGTCGAGGATCAGCACAACGCTTCTCGCCTGGAAATCCCGATTGGCAAGCTGCACCAGGTCGATCATCTGCAGCGAACTGGAGTACAGAGTGGCGGGATTGTCCAAATCTGTATCCTGAGCCAGGATGTAGCTCACGCCATTGGGGTCCATCTCGCGAGCCGAACCGTGGCTGGCAATGTAAACCACCACCAGGTCATCGGCCTTGGCATGCAGCCGTATCTTGCCCAGACCCTCGCGCAGCCCCTTGATGGTTGCGTCGTGGTTGGCGAGGTAAAAGACATGCTTGGGGTCGAAGCGACCGCCGTCGGGATCTTTCAGAAATGCCGCAAAGTCGGTTGCATCCTTGACAGCGGAATCCAGCTTGGACGCGCGGGGATCTTCGAACTCGTCAATGCCGACCACCAGCGCCCATTTGTGGCCAGGAGCAGTGGCGGCCATCTCTCTGCCGGACTGCCGGGAAGAGGGAATGACCGGCATGGCGAATGGATCGAACTCGGACTTCGGATCCCAACGGCCCTCTTCTTCAAATTGCTCCAGCTTATCCCGAGCATACTTTGCGTCCTTGTCGCGGCCCAGCTTCTGCGAGACCACGGCAAGATAGAACCAGAGCTCCGGAAATTCCCTGCAGTTGCTGGCGCCGCGCTCCAGCGTGGACTGCATCACGGTGAGCCTTGAGTTTCCTGCCGGGGTTGAGGGATTGAGCCGCGGAGTGATCTGTTCCTTGACCCTGTTCAACGCGTTCAAGGCCCCCCGGCAGCCGTCGGCCTGGGCAAGACCCCGGTTCGGCAGCAGCAAGAGTAACGTGATCGCTGTCAGAAAACAGGGCCGCATGGACTTCTCCTACTTGTGAGCCGGCGCCGCACCCAATCGCGCCCGGATTTGCCGTTGCAGTGCCGCGGCGTTTTGACTGCAGGTGTCGTTCAGTCGTACGGCGTCGCGAGCAAAGTTCCACTTGTAACCGGAGGCCTTGGCGTCGGCCAGAAAGTCCGGCGACTGGATATACTCCACGATGCTCTCCACGGCCATCTTCTTGCTGCAGAAATCGAGCACCTGATCCAGCGGCGTCTGGGGCCCGCCATTGGGGTGCACGTCTTTCACTCCGGCGGCGCGGGCAGCCGCAGCTGCGACCAATGCCTTGGCGTTCTCTGCCTTGAAGCGCTCGATCTTGGCGTAGATTCCGATAGCCTCTTCGGTTCGCGTGTCCCCGCTGCGGAACTCCTTTTCCTTGGGGTTGGCGGAGATGATCTGCTTGTAAGTGGCGCCCGCCTCATCGAGGTACTTCTGGGCGCGCTGGAACTCCGCCTCGGCCGCCTCGGGGGTGATGTCGCTGCGTTTTCCCAGGTCGCGCTCGTTGGCCTCGCGGGTCAGCTCATACGCTTGCGCCTCCTTGGCGAGAGCGACCAGGTAAAGGCGGTAGGTGTCCTCATTGCCCTTGGGAAGCTTGTCCATCTTCTCTGCCTGTTCCTGCACGCTCCCCCAGCGCCCAGCGATGGCCATCGCTGAAATCGGCTCCAGCTTTCCCACAGGGAGGGGCGCCTCAAATGGATGATCCAGCGGCGCGATCCGCCTGCCCATCAGGTCCACGATTCCGTCGACTAACTGATCGCGCGTCTCTTCCTCGCTCGACTCGGCTGCAGACTTTTTCTTATCGGAGTGTCCGGTCAACGAAGGCAGGGAAGATAAGAGACCGCCCTTGGATGGCTCCTGGCCGGCGGTAGTGACCAGATTCTCTGAGTCCAGAGCCGTATTCGTAGCTTGATCGATAGCCTGGTAGGCCACTTCGAGCTTGCCTCCATAGCTGATCACCTGCGACGACCCCGATCCGGAGTTGTACCTCTCAATATGGAAGTTCGTGATCGAGAAGCGAAGTACCGTTTCGGGCGAGTTCTCATTCAGGATGAAACGCGGATCCTTCTGGATGAGCGTGACTAACTTGGTCTTCAGGAGTGACCGCAGCATATCGCCGTCCTTCTGAACGGCGTCAGCCGAGGCTTCCACGCGTATACGCTTTCCTTTCAAATTCACCGTGGGGGGGAGCAGGCGGTTAATGCTGACCGACTTCTTCCCTAACATTCCAAAGCCCTGCGCCATCACCAAGGTGGGCAAACAAAACAACAACACGAATGCCAATTTGACTCTTCGCATTTTCATGGTTCGCTCGATCACACCGGCCTCCGTTACCGCGTCGGTTTCCGACTCCAAGTTCGCTTCGGGGACCGTCGACTCTTCTGCTTGCGAGTTTCCGCAAGCGTGGGAGTTACTCCTCGGCGAACCAGGGGGGAAAGCGCGGACAGCGCACTGAGTGTAGCGACAATGGCTGCGCGCAAAAAACTCAGTTGATCACAGATTGCAGTAGTTTAGTCGATCCCAAGGAAAAGACAAGTAGCTGCAGCATGTTGTTTGTCTTTGTGATGGCGAATCTTCGTTGAGCTTTCGGAGACGCCCCGATTCTACGTGTCCAATCCGCGCCGCCAGTATCCACCTCCAAGCGCAGATTAGTTTGCTCAGGAGCAAAGATTCTGCCGGCAACCCGCAAATAAAACTCCGAGTGAAGTTAGGTGAATGATCGCGACGAATATCCGATCAGGCCTTTGGATGCCGGCATTGGAAGCTCAATCTCGGCCTGGAGGCAGACGTTTGGTTTCGCATCCGATCGCAGAGTGCGGTGGAGACATTTTGACCCGGCTCTCCGGATAGCGCCCATTCGATTTAGCGGAAAGGCGCAGGTCCTCATCGCACCAGGCAATTCATGATCTGTCCGAGTTCGCGTGGATCGGGCGCGGTCCGTTGATCGTAGTCAGCACAACTGCGTAATGATGGAAGCAGGCACGCGGCTTCGACGCGTGCTTCCGGGTGACTCCACTCAGGAATCGACATCTCGCCGAGACTGTCGCTCAAAAGATATGCCGAAAGCAAGCCGGGCGCAGCTGCTTTCCAAAGCAAAACGCAGGCAGGTTTCTGGCCTTCTTGCATCCTTCGAACTTCCCGTAAATTTCTATTTATAGATATGGTAGGCACGACTGGATTCGAACCAGCGACCTCTTCCGTGTCAAGGAAGCGCTCTAACCAACTGAGCTACGCGCCTGCGTGAGGGTGGGTTTCGATTTGCCTTCTCAGCCTCAAACGGGTTGCAGAATGCCAAGCCAGATTTGCGAGGCCCTTGATCCCGTTGTCCGAAATGAAAATCGTCCCGAGGAGTAGTTTAGCAGGATCGATGATCGGCGCAAATCGATGCCGGCAGGAAGTACCGTGCCATCTTTTGCTCGACGGCGGCGAGCCACGGTTCACCCCACGCATCAGCGCGGGTGAACAAGTTGGGGAAAAGACATCATTTGGGACGATGTGCCCAAAAGCGCCGGCAGCCACGTTGATTTCAGGCAGTTTTGAGGGGCCGAAGTTGAGCTCCCCATTCGTAATCCACTGCTGGAGCCGGCTCGCTGAGTTATCTAAAATGTGGAACGGCTTTAGCGGGCGGAAGGGGGCGGTCAGTTACCCTTATTTGCGCATGCCATGAACGACTCCCCGACATCGCGATTCAATCCCCTGCGCACGATGCCGAACCTGCTGACGATCTCGCGGATATGCCTGGCGCCCTTCCTGGTCTCCGCGATCCTCGAACGTCGTTTTCAGCTGAGTTTTGTTCTATTTATCGTGGCTGGATTGACGGATGCGCTGGATGGGGGCCTGGCTCGGATCCTGAAGCAGGGCACGGTCCTGGGGCAATACCTGGATCCGGTGGCGGACAAGCTGTTGCTAAGCACGCTGTTCCTGGTGCTGACGCACATGAACCTCATCTCGACCCGCGTGACGGTTCTGGTTTTTGGGCGGGATCTGGGAATTCTGATGGTTTCGGCCCTGCTTTACGCGGCTGTTGGCCGGCGGGAGTTCAAGCCGACCTTTTTCGGTAAGGCAAGCACCGTGGCCCAAGTGTGCGCGGTGGCGCTGGTTCTGCTTCACGAGATCGACGAGGCGCGGTGGGTGGTTCTTCTGCGCAGCTTCGCACTGGACGCCACGGTAGTGCTGACGATCGCCTCCGGGCTTCACTACGCCTGGACGGTTACAAGACGTACGACTTCGTCCGCGGGCGGGACACCCGGAGCAGCGGGGCATTAGGGGGTAGCAACGCCGTGATTGGGTTTCAAGAAGGCTGATCGAGCATCCCCTTCAGGAGTCGGCTTCTGCCTCTTCGGTCTCGACGGATTCTTCGATCTCCATATCGTGAAACTCTTCGGAATCAAAGACTTCGCCACACTCCAGGCATTCGACAAATTCGATGTCTTCATGCCGGGAGACGATGCGCACTCGCGGGTGTTTGCAGACGGTCGCCATGGTGTCAGAGTTTGAGTTGATTGGTTCGTCTTTATCGTTGCATCCTGATTCGGTTCTGTTCAGCCCGTTCGGCAGCCGGCAACCCTTGAGGCACCCACGCCGGAATTGGGGTCGAAGCCGTAACCGGGAAAGCCGATTTTCGAGCCACCCGGAGCGTTATTTTGTGTCCAAAGAAGACGAACATTCAGGGCCGTTCTGCGCAGCACCATCTGTCTTTTCGGACGCTAATCGTGCTCTTTGGGCCAGATTGTAACGGTCTGCCCGGCAAAAGGAAACCCGTTTTTCTTGAATATTTCAGTACCAACGTTCCTAATCCGGACTTCAGGCGCGCGGGCGGGGAGATTCGCGGGGTTGAATCCCGGACATATTTGGTCGTATACTGAATGCGGACCGATCCAGTCGGATATTCATGCTCAAGCTGACAAAAAAGGCGGATTACGGACTGATGGCCTTGAAATACCTGGCCGAACATCCGGAGACGCCTGCGCAAAGCGCCAAGGACATTGCTGATGCGTACGGCATCCCGGCGCAGTTGCTGGCCAAAATTCTGCAGCGGCTGACCAAGACGGGATTGCTGCGGTCGCATGCGGGCATGAACGGCGGGTATGCGTTATCGCGGGATGCGCGGGAAATTTCAGCATTTGAGGTAATTCACGCCATTGACGGTCCATTGTTCATTACTTCGTGCACGAAGGGGGCCAAGGGCTGCGACCTCACCCCCAGTTGCACCATCAAAGAGCCGTTGGCCCGCGTGAACGAAACCATTTCCGGCGTGCTGAAGAGCATCAGCATCTATGACCTGGCTGATCGGGAACAGGGAAGAGCGGTGACGGCCGGGAATGCCGTCGCGCAGCGGCTGGTGACGTTGAATTTGTAGCAAGGATCGGTAACGAAGCTGGTTGTCATTTTTTCCCGTCGCGCGCGATGCAGAGACGACGGCGGCAGCAACCCAAGGACGGAGACGCAATGAGTACAGTTTTGAGCCAAGTGGAAGTACCGGCGGGGGTGAACCTGCCCATCTATATGGATAATCATGCGACCAGTCCCCTGGATCCGCGGGTTCTGGAAGCGATGATGCCCTATTTCACCATCAAGTTCGGCAACGCAGCGAGCCGCAACCATGCGTTTGGGTGGGAAGCGGAGCAAGCGGTTGAGACGGCGCGCGAGCAGATTGCCAAGCTCATCGGTGCGACCGCCAAGGAGATCATCTTTACCTCCGGCGCCACGGAGAGCAACAACCTGGCCATCAAGGGCATTGCGGAGATGTACCGCGAGCGCGGCAACCATATCATCACGCAGGTTACCGAGCACAAGGCGGTGCTGGACACCTGCAAGCGGCTCGAGAAGTATGGCTACCGCGTGACTTATTTGCCGGTGAAGGCGGATGGGCTGATCGATCTCGAGGACCTGAAGCGCGCCATGGACGAAAAGACCATCCTGGTGACGATCATGTCGGCCAACAACGAGATCGGCGTGCTGCAGCCCATCGCGGAGATTGGCAAGCTGTGTCATGAGAAGGGTGTGATTTTTCATACCGACGCGGTGCAGGCGGTCGGCAAGGTTCCGGTGAACGTGATGAGCCAGAACATCGACGTGCTCTCGCTCTCCGGCCACAAGATTTACGGCCCCAAGGGCGTGGGCGCTTTGTATGTGCGGCGGCGCAATCCCCGTGTGCAGATCGCGGCGCAGATTGACGGCGGCGGGCACGAGCGCGGCATGCGTTCCGGCACGCTCAATGTTCCCGGGATTGTGGGCCTGGGCAAGGCCTGCGAGATTGCTTTGAACGAGATGGAAAGCGAGGCAGCTTACCTTCGCGGCCTGCGCGACCGGCTGAACGACAAGCTCTCGTCGGAGCTCGACTATATTCACGTGAATGGCTCGATGGAGCACCGGCTGCCCGGCAATCTCAATATGAGCTTTGTGTACGTGGAAGGCGAGTCGCTGCTGATGGGCATCAACGACGTGGCGGTCTCGAGCGGGTCGGCATGCACGTCGGCAACGCTGGAACCGAGTTACGTGCTGAAGGCTCTCGGGCTGGGCGACGATGTGGCGCATAGTTCCATTCGTTTTGGATTGGGTCGGTTCAACACGCAGGCCGAGGTGGATTATGTGGCCGCCAAGGTGATCGATATCGTGAAGAAGCTGCGCGAGCTTTCGCCGCTTTACGAGATGGTGAAGGAAGGCATTGACCTGACCAAGATTGAGTGGCAGGCGCATTAGCCCTTGCGGTGCGGCCGGCGCGTTGCGCGGCAAGGTTTCTGGGACCAACAAGCATCGACGGCGGAAGCTGTCGAATCAAATGTAAGGAATTGCGGCTTCCCCGCAGAAGGAGTTCGGGACCATGGCATACAGCGACAAGGTAGTAGACCACTACAATAACCCGCGCAACGTGGGCACGCTTGACAAGAGCTCGACCGAAGTGGGAACGGGACTGGTGGGCGCGCCGGAGTGCGGCGATGTGATGCGTTTGCAGATTCGCGTGAACCCGGAGACGCAGGTGATTGAAGAAGCGAAATTCAAGACCTTCGGCTGCGGATCGGCGATTGCGAGTTCTTCACTGGCGACGGAGTGGATCAAGGGGCGCAAGGTGGAAGAGGCGCTGGCGATCAAGAACACCGACATCGTGAAGGAGCTTTCGCTTCCTCCGGTGAAGATCCACTGCTCGGTGCTGGCGGAAGACGCGATCAAGGCCGCCATCGGCGATTGGAAGAAGAAGAATGCCGTTGCCGAGACCGTCGCGGTGGAAGCGGCCGCGAAGTAAAAAGGATATAGCTGCGGAAGCCGCCATGGAGATGAGCGCATCGGGCACGCGAGGAACCGTGCCGGATGCGCTCGTATAATCAGGGGGCTTGAACGCCGCGGCGCGATGGTGGAAAGGGAAGCATGTCGAACTTTGTGAGTATCGAATCGAAGCCCGGCGAGGGCGCTTCCGCGGCGCCGCCGCAGCCGGCCGCACCGCAGGCAGCTCCGAGCCAGGCGCTGGCGGTGACGGAGCGCGCGGTGAAGAAGATTCGTTCCGCGATGGCCAAGGAAGGCGTATCGCCGGAAGAGGGCGGCCTGCGCCTGGGCGTGATGGGCGGGGGTTGCTCGGGTCTTTCGTATTCGATCAAGTTCGACACGCACCCGCGCGAGCGCGATCGCATTTTCGAGTTCGACGGAGTGCGTGTTTTCGTCGATCCCAAATCGTTTGTCTATCTACACGGCATGACGCTCGACTATGAAGAGACGCTGATGCGGCAGGGCTTCAATTTCATCAATCCGAACTCCACGCGCTCCTGCGGCTGCGGTTCGTCTTTTTCCTGAGAGCGGCACATGCAAGCAAGGCTGAGACATGTTTGAGGTTCTCGATTCCGCAGTTCCCGTTGCGTGCTGGTCCTGTTCAGTAGCTCATAACGAATCCACCCTGTTCTGCCCCCACTGCAGCAAGATTCAGCCCCCCATCGGCGGCAATTACTACTCG
Source organism: uncultured Acidobacteriota bacterium (assembly GCA_963744185.1). Classification (GTDB taxonomy): domain Bacteria; phylum Acidobacteriota; class Terriglobia; order Terriglobales; family Acidobacteriaceae; genus Telmatobacter. Next base: position 363,199 of record CAVUSR010000013.1, read on the forward strand.
GTGTTTTCGATGGAGCCGCGACTGAATCTGGACCTGGCCGCGCTGGAGCAGGAGTTTCATCGCCTGAGCCGCAAGCTGCACCCGGACCGCTTTGCGCGGGCCACGGAGAGCGAGAAGGAATGGAGCCTGGCCGATACTGCGCTGCTGAACGACGCCTATCGCACCCTGCGTGATCCGCTGCGACGGACCGAGTATCTGCTGAAGCTGCACGGCGCGGAGATTGGCGAAGAGCACAGCGGCAAGGATCGCCCCAAGAGCGATATGGGCGCCTCGCGCGCGCCGGCCGATCTGCTGGAAGAGGTATTCGACCTGAACATGCAGCTGGAAGAGATGCGCATGGCGCGGGGCGCGGGTGAAGACGATCCGGCGCTGGCGAAGAGCCTGTTGGACGCGAAAGTAAAGTTTGAAGGGCTGCAGGCGGAGGTTGACGACGACCTGCATGCGCAATGGACGGCGTGGGACAACGGAGACGAAGCCACGCGCCAGGCCGCGCAAAAAACCATGGTGGCCCTGCTGGATCGCAGGCGCTACCTCAGCAACCTGGTCCGCGAAGTCAACGAGACCTTAGGAGCATAAACGCAACGATGGCGGACGGACGCGTAGTTGGCATTGATTTGGGAACGACGAATTCCCTGGTCGCGTATATGGAAGGCGACAAGCCGGTGGTCATTCCCGGTGTGGACGGGTCGAATCTTGTGCCGTCCGTAGTGGCGCTCGATCCGATTCCCGAAGGTGGTGGCCGCCCTACGGTGACGGTGGGCAACAGCGCGCGCAGAGCGCTGATCGAGACGCCGGAGCGCGTGATTTACTCGGTCAAGCGGCTGATGGGGCGCGGCCTGTCTGAAGTGCAGAGCGAACTGGCGCTGTTCCCGTTCCGGCTTGCCGACGATGTGGAAGAGGGCGAAGTTCCGCGCATCCAGCTTGGCGAATTGAAGTTTACGCCGCCGGAGATTTCGGCGTATGTGCTGCGCCAGCTCAAGCGGAATGCGGAGCGGTTTTTCGGCTCTCCGGTGACGCAGGCTGTGATCACGGTGCCCGCGTACTTTAACGATGCGCAGCGGCAGGCGACAAAAGATGCAGGCCGCATGGCCGGCCTCGAAGTGCTGCGGCTTGTGAATGAGCCGACCGCCGCGGCGCTGGCGTATGGGCTCGATCGCGCCAAGGTTGGGACCATCGCTGTTTACGATCTGGGCGGCGGCACGTTTGATATTTCCATCCTCAAGCTGCGCGACGGCATTTTCGAAGTGCAGTCGACCAATGGCGATACGCATTTGGGCGGCGACGACATCGACAATCTGTTGCTGGCGATTGCGCTGGATGAGATTCATGCCGAGCACGGTGTGGATCTGCGCGCGCATCCCGGTGCGGTGCAGGCGGTGCGCAAAGCCGCCATCGACGCGAAGATTCAACTCTCCAGCGAGCCGGTGGCGCGATTCGATATTGAACTGCCCAACGGCGATCGCTATCAGAGAGAGATTCCGCGCGAAGTCTTTGAGCAGCTGATCGAGCCGGTTCTCGATCGCACCAGCGGACCCTGCAAACAGGCGATGATCGATGCGGGTGTGATTCCTGAGCAGATCGACGAGGTTGTATTGGTTGGTGGATCGACGCGCATTCCTGCGGTGCGTCAACTTGTCGACGACTTGTTTCACCTGTCCGCGCGGGGCAAGAAGCCGCACATCGAGCTGAATCCCGACGAAGTGGTGGCGCTGGGTGCGGCGGTGCAGGCCGACATTCTTGGCGGATCTTCGGCGGCAACCGAAGAACTACTGCTGCTGGATGTCACGCCGCTCTCGCTGGGCATTGAAGCGCTTGGCGGGGCGGTAGCGAAGATTATCCAGCGCAACTCCACCATCCCTGCATCGGCTACCGAGCACTTCACGACGGGTGTTGAGGGGCAGACCAACGTTGCGATTCACGTGGTGCAGGGCGAGCGGGAACTGGCCGCCGACTGCAGGTCTCTGGCGCGCTTTGATCTCAAGGGCATACCCCCGATGTCCGCGGGGCTGCCGCGCATCGAAGTGAAGTTTCTCATCGATGCCGACGGGATCCTGCACGTTTCGGCACGCGAGCAACGCTCGGGGCAGGCCGCGCAAATCGAGGTCAAGCCCACCTACGGATTAACGGACGAGCAGGTCGAGAGCATGATTCTCGACTCGTTCGATCACGCCGAGGAGGACTTCAACAAGAGGCTCCTGATCGAGGCGCGCAACGAGGCCGACACGATTCTTTCCGCTGTTGAACGCGCTCCTGAGAGCCCAGCGTGGAATCAACTGAGCGGGGAAGAGCTGTCCGCTATTGGCGGGGCACGGGATCATCTTGCCTCAGTAAAGCTGGGCGAGGATGCCGCTGCCATTCGCCAGGCCACGCTGGCGCTTGATCACGCAACGCGACATTTTGCCGAACTGATGATGGAAGCAGCCGTGAGCACCGCGATTCGCGGCAAGACCATGGATACCGCCGGCGATGAGCTGGGCGACGAAGTAACAGCGCCGCACCCGATGGCTCCCGCGGAGTTCAGGTAACCAATGTTAAGCAGACCGGAAAGGCTTGCTCTATGAGTGAAGAAAAGAAGACGAACATTCCGCCCGACAGACTGGTGCGCGTAACGTTTATGCCTGAGGGCAAGACGGTGGAGTTTGAATTTGGCACGATGCCCTACGATCACCACGGCAAGCCGATGTCTTTTCTCGATGTCGCGGAAAACTTTGGCATTTTTCTCGACCATGCCTGCGGCGGCGTGTGCGCCTGCACTACCTGCCACCTATGGATCAAAGATCAGGATGGCATAAGCCCGGCCGACGACGACGAGCTCGACCGTATGGACATGGCTGCCGATCAGCAGCTCGATTCGCGGCTCGGCTGCCAGGCCGTGATCACCAAGCCGGGCAACTATGTGGTGGAGATTCCCAAGTGGAATCGAAATTACACCTCGGAGGGCAAGCCGCTCGCCCTCGCCGAAAACAAGTAGACGGGCACCTCATCTGGGATTGAGGGTGGGGCGCGATGACCGGTGCACATTCAAGTTTCGAGGAAAAGATGCCGCGCGAAATTCATTGGACCGATGCCGAAGAGATCGGCATTCAATTGCAGGAAAAGTTTCCCGAGGTTGACCCGCTCACGGTCCGCTTCACGGATCTGCACCGCTATGTCACGGAGCTCGAGGGTTTCGCGGACGATCCTACGAAGTCGAATGAGTCGCGTCTCGAAGCGATCCAGATGGCATGGCACGAAGAGGCCGAAGACGCCAAGGGCTGAAGTTCCGCTCCGGCTCACATAGCGGGATGGTCGGTCCATCGAAATGCATTCTCGAAGTGCACGAATTCCTTTTTCTGCCCCGGCACCAGATAGACGCTGATCACATCGAAGCGCGCCGGTGGCGGGTCGGCCTGCGGCAAATGCCGCAAGTACGCCCGCGCCAGCCTGCGCAGGACGAACTGCTTGTGTCGGTCCACGGCCGACTCTGCCGGCGACATGTCGTGCGCCGTGCGTGTCTTCACTTCGATGAAACAGAGCATCGGTCCCTGCCACGCAATCAGGTCCACATCGCCTGGCACATTGCCCGCGGACCAGCGTCTCGCGACGACCGTGTACCCTTTGCGGCGCAGATAGAAGAACGCGGCATCCTCGCCGCTGAAGCCGGTCAGCAAATGCGCCGGCATCTCCGCGCCACGCCCTCGTGCGAGGTGATCCAACGCGGCGAGCCCGCGTTCCAGCAGGGCAATCCGCATGTGCCCGAGTCCCATGGCAAACCATTCTGCGCCTACAGCCCAGACAGCGCAAATGCGCGCCGTCACTGCCGTATGCAGGGAAGCAAAAGGGCCGAAGCTTTGATGCTTCGGCCCTTTTGTTTTGGTTAGCGGAAGAGAGCTACGCGCCGGCCATCTCCATCTCGGCGGCCCGCGCATACTCCTGTTCCACACTGCTCAGCGCTTCCTCGAGAATGTCGAGGGCGACGGTGGCTTCCTCTTCCTTCAGAATGAGCGGGGGACACAGCCGCAGGCTCGTCTCGCCGCAGCCCAAAATCATCAGGCCTCGCTCGAAAGCCAGCGTCTCCACGCGATTGCGGAGCGCCGTGGCGGGTTCGCGCGTCTCCTTGTTCTTGACGAGCTCGATGCCAATCATCAGGCCGCGGCCCCGCACCTCGCCCACCAGCGGATGCGAGCTCTCCCAGCCTTTGAGCCGTTCGAGCATTTTGCCGCCCACGGTCGCCGCGTTGGCGATTCCCTCGCGTTCGAGCACGTCCATGGTTGCCAGGGCCGCGGCGAGTGAAATGGGGTTGCCACCGAACGTGGAGGCATGCGAACCAGGCACCCAGTTCATGATGTCAGCCTTGGTCATGCACACGCCCAGCGGCATGCCGCTGGCAATGCCTTTCGCCATGCAGACCATGTCGGGCTCGACACCGGAGTGCTCGATGGCCCACCACTTGCCGGTGCGGCCTGCGCCCGATTGCACCTCATCCACAACCAGCAGAATGCCGTGGCGATTGCAGATGTCGCGCAGTTCGCGCAGGAAGTTGTCGGGCGCCACCACATATCCGCCTTCGCCCTGGATCGGCTCAATGAAAATGGCCGCGACCTCTTCCGGCGGAAGGATGGTCTTGAACAGCTTCTCCTCGATGTAGCGCGCGCATCCCATTGCGAATGCCTCCTGCTCCTGGGGTCCGCCGCTGCACCCGCGATACGCGTAGGGGTAGCGCACGTGCGTCACGCCGGGAACGAGCGGCGCCGAAACGGCGCTTCTGCTGGGGCTTCGATCCGGTAAGGGATAACGCGCCCATGGTGCGTCCGTGAAATGCGCCCAGAAAGGCAATCACGTTTTGCCGGCCGGTATGGTAACGCGCCAGCTTGAGAGCGCATTCAACGGCCTCGGCACCGGAGTTGCCGTAGAAGAAGCGATGGGGTCCCGGCATGGGAGCAACCGCCGAAAGCCTTTCAGCCAGGTCCGTGAGCGGCTCGTTGTAAAAGTCGGTACCCGAAATGTGAATGAGTTCGGCGGCCTGCTTTTGAATGGCGGCCACCACTTCGGGGTGACAATGGCCGGTGGACGTGACGGCGATGCCGGCCGCAAAGTCAAGGAATTCGTTGCCGTCGACATCCTCGATGCGAACGCCGCGGCCGCGTTTGGCGACCAGCGGATAAGAGCGGGTATAACTGGGAGAAATCAGGCGGTCATCGGCCTCAACCGCGGCGCGAGCCTTGGGGCCTGGAAGCGGTGTGATGAGCTTTGGCCCATATTGAGCGTGCATTTCCTGCTTGGTCATCGACGTATCTCCTCGTTAGGTGTATGCGGCGAGCCTGGATAGACCGCAGCCGCGGACCCTGTAGCTATGGGTTCAAGGTGTCCGGGTTCGGGGGAACCCCGAAAGCAGGGAGGATCTTCGGCGGTCCAGCCTTAGTCGCCGCCGAAGAGACTAGGTCGCGTGCGGGTGGGCAGAACGCGCAGATGGCGTCGCGGGCAGATGCACCGCGCGCGCAGACCTGACCACCGCCGGGAGGCCGGTATCAGCTCCGTTCCGTTCGTTGCGTGCTTGTGCATGGAATCCCCGCTGGGGGCAGGATAGCACGTGAGTTGTCAAATTTTCCACGGTTTAGCGCAGGAGGGGGAGGCTGGATCGCCGGCAGCGAGGGGCGATCTAAGACGGTTTCCTGACGAAAGCTGTGGGAGGCACCAGCGTTGCGGGCGCGTCGCCATCCAGCGAAACCTGCGTATGCTCAAAGACTTGCAAGGCGGCATCGTCCTCGGCCATGGCCATCCAGCATACCGCGGCTTTCTTCAGGACGGCGCATGTAATCTCAATGGTGAATGAGGGGCTGGGTTGACCTTTGAGGGTCCCCTTGACGCGCTGGACCCACATATTATGACTGCCGAGCGCATAAGTGGCGTTGGTCGGCTCGCCGATATCGAAGCTTTGTTTGACTCCCTGCGAGGCGCCTTCGCCGAAGCCCGGCAAGTCGGTATCGGAGAGTTGCTGACCAAAGCAATCGAAAGGCAGGGCCACGTCCACAATGACCGAACTGGCGTGATGCGCAGTCAGTCCCATCTGCACGCAGGCAAGACCTTTCTTTTCCTGCTCGGAGCCCGCTTTCTCCGCGGCCTGCTGCCTGGCCTGGGCCATATTAGCTTTGGCATCGGCGACATCCCAGTCGCCGGGGATCTGGTAGCTGAAGCCCAGTTCGCTCGAGTAGGAATGCGGCGGGGCGGCCGGAACCGGGTGCGCCTGGGCCAGGAGCGCAGCGCCTGAAAGCAGAACGAGAGCGGCCGGAATGAGAGGTTTCATCGCGCGGCCAGTCTACCATCGCACCAGACGCGCGGCGGTGACGGCGGTCCGTCAGAGTGGGGATCTCCCTAGTGAAGCAGGAAAGCCGAGGCCGACGAAACTACCCCAGCCAGCGCAAACACAATCCCGAAATACCAGTACATCTTGCTTCGGGTCAGCAGCGTCACCGATGTCACCACCAGACCGATCTCCAGCAGGGCTTCCCCGAGATCGAATCGGCTGGCGCGGGCTTCCGCCCCGTCAACCTCTTTCTCCAGACCTTCGGCCTTTTCCTGCTGTTCCTTCAGATCGTCATTCCACTTCGCCTGGTGGTCCGTATAGCCCTTGGCAATCTTCTCCGCCTTGGCCTTGTCCGCCACCGTCAGCACGCTCATCAGATCATCTGCCAGTCCGGTGTTATAGGAGCGAATCTTCTTGGCCTGGTATTCGTTCCACTGATCGGTCGCCCGGTTCTGATCGAGCACCGCTTCAGTGTGGGTGCGATGGCCCAGCACGGTACAAATCGCGACCAGGACGGCCAGTACTGCCATTGTGAATGCCACGGGACGCATGGTCGATTCGTGCGCGCCGTGTTCCGCATGCTCCTGCAGTTCGTGGGCTTCGTTAGCTTCCATGGGGAACGACCTCCGACCTTCTTTTTTCCTGTTTCGGCTGGAAACCAGTGGCGCGCACTTCTTACTTGCGCTTCCAGCGTACTCCGTCTTTCGAATCTTCGATCACCACGCCCTTGTCCAGGAGATCCTTGCGGATCTGGTCTGCGCGCGGAAAATTCCGCTGCTTCTTGGCCTGGGTCCGCTCTGCCACCAGCTTTTCAATCTCTTCGTCGCTGAGCGTAACGCGGGCCAGCAACTCGGGGGCAATATCAGCCTGCCGCCCCGTTTGCTCCGCCCACGCGAGCGCGCGCTTTGTCGGTTCGGCATCGCGGTCCTCAATTACGTCGAATACCGCATCGAAATCCGCCAACAGCTTGAGAACCACATCACGATCGCCGGCAAGGAATTGTCCCTTGTCCATAGCCGTGTTTGCCGCGCGCAGCAGGTCGAAGATGGGGGCGCGGGCTTCCGCTGTGTTCAAGTCGTTCGCCATGGCGGCGAAATACTCGCCCCGCGCCGTGTGGGCGGCCACCTGGATGGCTTCAGTCTCTCCCGCTGAGAGCGTGGCCTGCGACAGCCGCTGATGGAAGGTACGCAGCCGGTCAATGGCGTTGGTGGCTTCCGACAGTCCTTCAAAGGTGAAGTTGAGTTGATGCCTGTAGGGAACGGAGATGAGGGCGAGCCGGATGGCCGAAGCCTTGTAGCCCTTGAGCAGCAGGTCGCGAAGGGTGTAGAAGTTCCCTTCGCTTTTCGACATTTTCCGGCCGTCGACGAGGAGGAACCGCACGTGCATCCAGTGGCGCGCCAGGGGTTTGTGGGTTACGCTCTCGCTCTGCGCGATCTCATTCTCATGGTGCGGAAACATCAGGTCTTCGCCGCCGGCGTGCAGATCGAAGCTTTCGCCGAGGTACTCCATGGCCATGGCGGAGCACTCGATGTGCCATCCCGGCCGGCCGCGCCCGATGGGTGTTTCCCATGAAGTTTCGCCGGGTTTGGCTGCCTTCCACAGGGCGAAGTCGCGCGCCGAGTCCTTCTCGTATTCGTCGACATCCACGCGGGCGCCATCCTCGATGCCGGTAAGGTCTTTCTTGCTCAGCTTGCCGTACTCGGGAAACGCGGCCAGCCGGAAGTACCAACTGCCATCTTCAACCTGGTAGGCCGCTCCCGCTGCCGCCAGCCTTTGGATCAGCTCCACCATTTTGTCGATATGCTCGGTGGCGCTGGCAATCGCCTCCGGCCGCTCCACCCGCAGCGATTCCAGATCCTCGAAGAATGCATTCACATACTTGGGCGTGTACTGGCTGATCGGAATTCCCGCGGCCGATGCATTGCGGATGATCTTGTCGTCTACGTCAGTAATGTTCATGACGTGGCGCACCCGCGTACCGGTCAGCTTGAGGAAACGCCGCAGCACGTCCACCTGGAGAAACGTTCTGAAGTTTCCGATGTGGCCGTAGTCGTAGACAGTGGGCCCGCAGGCGTACATTCGCAACTCCGCGCCGTCGGCGGGGACCAGGTCATCCAGTTGTCCCGAGAGGGTGTTGAAGAGGCGAAGTGTCATTCGATCTACGGCTTGCTCGTCAATCAGAAATCGGCCCATTCAGGCCTTTTCGATTGTAGCAGCGGCACTTGCCGCCATTTGGGCTAGCGGCCGAGCGCCAACGAAGGATCGGCCGAGAGTTCGCTGGCGGCGAACTGGCCTGCCACGAACCGCGGCCAGGCCGCGGCTGCGATCATGGCGGCGTTATCTGTCGACAGCGCCGGGGTGGGATATGCGATCTGCGCTCCGCGCCGCACCGCCTCGTCTGTGAAGCGCCTGCGCAACTCGCGGTTGGCCGCTACCCCACCCGTTACCAGCACCCGCTTTACCCCAAGGGCTTCGGCCGCGGCAAAAGTCTTCTTCAGCAGGTCGCCGATAACCGCATGCTGAAAGCTTGCCACCAGGTCCAGCACTGGTTGCGGGCACAGCGCCAGCGCTTCTTCCTTCGTCTTCGGGGGACGCGCCCCCGACAGGACGGTCCGAATTCGATCGTTCACGCCCCCACGCAGACCATGCAAATCAACGTACCGCAACACCGCTGTCTTGATACCTGAAAACGAGAACAGGAAATGCGGGTCAAGATCGGCGATCGGCGCTGTCTTCGCTGCCTTCGTTCGCGGAGCTTTTCCAGCGAGGTGCGCCTTGGTCTTGATCTGCGCAAAGGCGAAAGGCACCGCGCGCGGGTCGCCGAATTGGGCCAGCGCATCGATCCAAGGACCGCCCGGATATCCCAGCCCCAGGAGCTTCGCCACCTTGTCGTAGGCCTCGCCGGCGGCGTCGTCAAGGGTGCGCCCGATTAGCTTGTAAGACCACGTTCCGAGTGCCGGCCGTGCCAGATACAGGTGTGTATGGCCGCCTGAAACCACGAGCGCGAGCGCCGGCTCATCCGCATCGTGGCCGTCCGGCACGGACGCCCGTTCCTCAAGAAGCACGGCGTGAATGTGCCCCTCCAGGTGGTTGACGGCGATTACTGGCAGACCGCGCGCAAACGCCAGCGCTTTCGCGTAGGTAATTCCCACCAGCAATGCCCCGGCAAGCCCCGGCCCTGACGTGACGGCAATCGCGTCCAGGTCGCCGAGCCCCACACCGGCCTCGGCCAGTGCTGCTCGCACCACCGGCACTATTGCCCGCAGATGCTCGCGGCTGGCCAACTCCGGGACCACGCCGCCGTACCGCGCATGAGTGGCGATCTGCGAAGCGATCACCGACGACAGCGTCTTCGCCCCGCGTTCCACCACCGCGGCTGCCGTTTCATCGCACGAGCTCTCAATCCCCAGAATCAGGCCGCGAGACATCACTCTTCAGTCTACTGTCGAGACTTGCGCTTCCTCCGGACGCAGGGGCGACAATGGAGGAAGTGCCTGTGTTGTCGCGACAATTCGAAGCCGCCCTCCGCATCGTCGAGACCCTGCGCGCCGAGGGCCACGCAGGCTTTCCTTGCCGGTGGCTGCGTGCGCGATCTTCTCCTCGGCCGCGACCCCGTCGACTATGACGTCGCCACGTCCGCGACGCCCGACATCGTCCTCGAGCTCTTCCCGCGCACGTTTGCCGTGGGCGCGCACTTCGGAGTGGTGCTTGTGGCCGACGAGACGCTGGACGAGCCTCCTCCGCAGGAAGACGCCCCCGGCGCGGCCCCGCGTTATGCCGTGACCGAGGTGGCCACCTTCCGCTCCGACGGCGCCTACTCCGATGGCCGCCACCCCGACGCCGTCCGCTACACCGCCAGCGCCCAGGAAGACGTGCAGCGTCGCGACTTCACCATCAACGGCTTGCTCCTGGATCCGATGATCCTGGTCGACGTATCCGAGCGAGACCTCTCCGTTCGCACTCCGCGCCGGGCTGCAAGATTACGTCGGCGGCCTCGCCGATCTGGAAGCCGGCGTCATCCGCGCTATCGGCGACCCCTCCCTCCGCTTTCAGGAGGACCAGCTTCGCCTGCTTCGCGCCGTTCGCTTTGCCGCACGCTTTGACTTCACCGCTCGAACCCTCCACGTTCGACGCCATCCGTCATCTCGCCGCGCGCATCTCGCCAGACTATGGTGCGGTGAGCCGCGAGCGCATTCGCGATGAGCTCACCAAGATGCTCACCGAAGGCCGCGCACGCCGCGCCTTCGAATTGCTGGATGAAACTGATCTCCTCGTCCAGGTGCTGCCGGAAATCAGCCGCATGAAAGGGGTGGCCCAGCCCCCGCAGTTTCATCCCGAGGGCGATGTCTTCATCCACACGCTCATGCTGCTGGAGCAGTTAGAGGCCGGCTGCGCCTCTACCCTCGCCTGGGGCGCGCTGCTCCACGACGTCGGCAAGCCACCCACCTTCCGCGTCGCCCCTGACCGCATTCGCTTCGACGGCCACGTCGAGATCGGCGTCGCCATGGGCGCCGAAATTCTCCGCCGCTTCCGATTCTCCAACGAGGATACGCGGCAGATTCTCGCCCTCATCGAGAATCACATGCGCTTCGCCGACGCCCCGCGCATGAAGGCTTCCACGCTCAAGCGTTTCTTCCGCCTGCCCTGCTTTGAAGAACACCTGGCCCTGCATCGCATGGACTGCCTGGCCGCCCACGCCAACCTCGACATCTACAATTTTGTCCGCGAGCGTTACGACGCGATGCCGATGGAGGACGTGCGCCCGACGCCGCTGCTTACCGGCCGTGATCTCATCGCTGCCGGCTATCAGCCTGGCCCTCAGTTCAAAGCGATGCTGCAGGCCGTGGAGGACGCCCAACTCGAAGGATTGATTGCAACGCCAGAAGAGGCGATGGCTCTTGTCCGCGAACAATTGGCGGCGCCTGACCGCCTTAAGCGTCTTCTTTTTCAGCCGCCGCCGCGCTCTTGGCCGCCCGCTCCAGCAGCAACTTCTGTTCACGCGCATTGCGCGTCATCGCCGCCGCCCGCTCAAATTCCGCAGATGCGTCTGCGTGACGGCCCAGCCGCGCCAGCATGTCCCCACGCACGCTGGGCAGCAGGTGGTAGTTGTTCAGCAAGGGCTCATCTTGCAGCGGCTCCAGCATCCGAAGCGCGGCCGCGGGCCCTTCCGCCAGGCCCACCGCGACGGCTCGGTTCAACTCAACCACCGGTGATGGCATTACCGCTGCCAACTCGCCGTAGAGCGATACAATCCGCGCCCAATCCGTCTCCGTGGCCGTAACGGCCCGCGCATGGCATGCGGCAATCTCCGCCTGCAGTCGATAAGGCCCTCTCGCTTCCCGCAGCGTCCGGGCCCGTTCCAGGGCCGCCAGCCCGCGCCCAATCAACAACCGGTCCCAGAGGGCGCGATTCTGATCGAGCAACAGAATCGGCTCGCCAGTTGCGCTTACCCTGGCTCGCGCACGCGAAGCCTGGATCTCCATCAACGCCACAAGCCCGTGCACCTCGGGCTCATCCGGTTCCAGTTCGGCAAGAATTCTTCCAAGACGCAGCGCCTCGTCGCACAGCGCCGTGCGCATCAGGTCTTCACCGGCCGTGGCCGAATAGCCCTCGTTGAAGATGAGGTACACCACCTCAAGCACTGAACTCAGCCGTGCCGCCAACTCTGCGCCGCGCGGCACCTCAAACGGAATCTTTGCGTCGGCCAGCGTCCGCTTGGCGCGCACGATTCGCTGGGCAATGGTTGGCTCGGCTGCGAGAAACGACCGCGCAATCTCGCTGGTCGTCAACCCGCCCACCACCCGCAACGTCAAGGCGGCGCGACTCTCCCGCGGGAGTACCGGATGACACGCGATAAAGATCAACCGCAGCAGGTCGTCGCCGATCGGATCGTCGAGCCGCCCGGCAAGATCGGGCATAGTCTGTTCCAGCGCGACCACCGTGCGCGCCAGTTCTTCGTTCTTGACAGCGCTCATTGATTGATGCCGGAAGTAGTCGATGGCCCGCCGCTTGGCCGTTGTCATCAGCCAAGCGCCGGGATTGGGAGGAATGCCCGCAGCGGGCCACTGCTGCAGCGCCGCCAGCAATGCCTCCTGTGCCAGGTCCTCTGCCAGACCCACATCGCGCACGATGCGCGTGAGTCCGCCGATGACCTTGGCCGCTTCCATCTTCCAGATTGCGTCAATTGCCCGATGAAGGTCGGCAGACATCGTTACCGATCACATCATGCCGGGCATCGTGGCGTGCAAATTCCCGTTGACGCGCAACGGATGGTCCACATCGTGGACCATCCCTGCGCTTTCTTCGGTCTACCCTCCACCGGTGGGCATGGGGCGATCATGAAGAATCATCCAGTTGATGCCGAACTGGTCCTGCACCTGCCCGAATCGCGAGGCAAAGAACGTCTCTTCGATCGGCATCAGGATGCGACCGCCCTGCGACAGGGCGGAGAAGACACGCTCGGCCTCACTGTCGCTATCCATTCTCAGCGTCAGATACGCGCTGCGCATCGGCTCCGCATTGGGTATGTCTGCCGCCATCAGTTCCGAGTCCCCGATGGTGATTTGGGCGTGCAGCACGGCATCTTTCCACTCCGGTGCTACAGGGCTTGGCTGAGGGGATTGTCCGTGGGTCATGATCATCCCGCGTTTTGCCCCGAGATGAGTCTCGTAGTACCGGATCGCTTCCGCGCAGTTGCCGCGAAAGTTCACGTAGGCATTCATCCTCATTGACTGTCTCCACTTCGAAGGTTGAACATACTTGGGGGTCGAAACGCTACTTCGAAGCAGGCTGAGGTTGCAGCCGTTCTTCCAGTGCTTCTCGTCTTTTGCGCATTGCCCCCGAGGGATCAACTTCGTCCGGTTCGAAGACCTGCCGGATCTCGATCTCCGACTCGCCCGGCATTGGGTTCGGGCATCGCTTCACCCACTCAATGGCTTCTTCCTTCGAGCGCACCTGCCACAGCCAGAAGCCCGCGATCAGTTCCTTGGTCTCTGCAAATGGCCCGTCGACCACGGTCCGCTCTGAACCCGAAAAGCGCACGCGGGCACCCTTCGAACTCGACTGGAGGCCTTCGGCTGCCAGCAGAACACCGGCCTTCACGAGTTCCTCGTTAAACTTGCCCATCTCGGCAAGCAGTTGGGGGTCAGGAAGTCCGCCAGCCTCGGACTCCTTGGTAGCCTTCACAATCACCATGAATTTCATCGTCATCTCCTGCGTCGTTTCAGTCTCGTTTGTGGGTTCGTGCAGCTTACTTGCGGAGCGACACTGCCTCGGCCTCGGCCCCTACGCAAGTATCCGCGCAAGTGGCGTCGTACAGCGGGCGCAACTCGCACTCACCCTCGCCGGTGAACTCCAGAAATTCCTTTGCATACTCGATGGCCATTTCCTTTGATGGAGCGTCGAGGATCGCGAAGCCGCCCACGACTTCCTTAGCTTCCGTGAAAGGCCCGTCGGAGACGGTGAACTTGCCGCCGTCAACGCGGACGCGGGCGCCCATCACGCTGGGCAGGCAGCCCTCGGTTGCCAGCAGCTTGCCGCTCTTCATCCAATCCTCGATGAGTTTGCCCATCCTCGCCATTTCCTCGGGGCTGGGTGGCGTGTTGCGTTCAGCGGTTTTGTAGATGCTCAGAAATCGCACGGGAAATACCTCCTTGGTTTTTTGACCGGTGAGCCGGGCGGCTCTCTTCCGGTTTCACTCATACATCGAACGGCCATGGCCGGCATCGACAGCCTTCGGCAACTTTTTTGAGAAATATTTCGTGGTGCGTCCCGGGGCCAATGAAATGTGACGAACCGGTGTGCTTTTTCCGAGGATCACCACGGTCACTCTGATTCACCTTCACTCCAAGCGCGACAAGATCTTCTTCCACCGGGTATCAGTCAGGAAGTGCAGGGCCACATGCCACCATCGAGAGACTGTTGCTCCCGCGGCGTTGCGGCCGGCGTATCCAGCCCCTCTTTGGGCGCGCTCTGCGCAACGATTCCGGTGCTGCCGGTGTTGAAGGCAGGCTCCTCAGCTTTCTTCCTGGGCATTCAACCTCTCCAATGCCTCCCGCAATCATAACCATCGCTTATTAAGCCTTGCTCTCACGTCCACCAAAAAAGGCTGCCATGCGTTTCATCGCACAGCAGCCCGATTCTCCCATCTCATGAAGCGTCTCAGTTGGGGTTCATCGCCACCGCGGCCGGCTTCCCCGCGATTCCCTTCATCTTCAGGTAGACCGAGTTGGTCCATCCAAACCCGATCTCATTGTGCTTGTACCCGGTCGCCACCTTTACATCGGCGTTACGCGACACCACGTTGTACTTCTCGCGGATGGTGCCGTCCTGCGCGAAGCCCTGGTCTACCGTCTCGTCAAAATGCATCGCGATCCGCGCAGCAACTTCGTGGAACCCCGACAACTCCAGCCCTGCCACGCCAATCCAGTTTGTCGGCGCCCATCCAAACGGCTCGTCCCACTGCAACCCCGTATTGGTGTTGCTCATGGAGAGGCCGCCGGGCCGCTCGAAGAGATTGATCTTGTCCACGACCTGCTTCGCTTCCTCACGTGTTGCCTCGCCGCCCCACAAAGGATAGAGCTGCGCAATGTAGGCGTAAGTGTTGGGTCGACCGTGGATGAAGTCATAGTCCTCGAACATACCTTCCTGCGCCCGCCACAGGTAGCGATGGATCGCCGTGTTCCGCGCCTGCGCCCGCTTATCCCACCTGGCTGCATCGGCTGCTTTGCCTAGCACATGCGCAATATGCTCCATGTCGCGCTCGTAGCGATACAGGAGGCTGTTCAGGCAAACCGGGGCAAAGTGGTGCGTCTCTCCCGAGAACGGCCCGAAACGGTTGCTGGGATCGAACCCCGACTCGCGCATGGCCCGGTCGCCCAGGTAGAAGTCCTTGCTGAGCCGGTAGCCATCGGCCCAGGCGCGCATGCACACGTGGCTCGCCTCCAGGTCGCAACTCGTCTGCTTCAGGCGTTGCGCCTCGACCTTGTCTGGATGTTCCGAGCCCTTCACCAGGAAGCCCTCGCCTCCAGAGTGCGGATGGGCCTCGAGCCATCGGATCACGTCGGGGTAGTAGGTGCTGTCATCGGCCATCTCCGGCACCGGCCCCGTACCGTAGTCGAAGTAACGCGCCAGCCCGGTTGTGCCAGCATGATGCTCCGGACGCTCCCACGTGGTGTGGTCCTTCTCGGCGAGGGTGAAGGCGCGCTGCAGCCAACCAAGCGCTTCCGCGCGGCCCGCCGCGGTCTGCGCAAAGCTCGCAGGATTCTCATACACGGCGCGAATCATCGAGGTGAGAAACGGCGGCTGCGAGCGCGTCAGGTAGTAGGTGCGGTTCGCATTCAATACCCCGCCGTAGTTCTCGATCTCGAACAGGAAGTTGTCGACCATGCCCTTCGCCAGCGCCTCGCGATGGTCGGCCTCCAGACCCAGCAGAATGAAGTAACTGTCCCAGCCGTACATCTCGTTGAAGCGGCCGCCCGGCACTATGTAAGGCGCCGGCAAATAGAGCAGCCCCGCATCCGGCAGTTCCTTCGGATCCACGTCCCCCAGCTTCTCAATGTGGCGCGGAAGGCTCTCCACCTTCACGCCACACTTCTCCGTGAGCGCCTTCACGGCCTCGGGCACCGGCATTCCTGCGGGCAAATACAAAATCGGGTTGGCCGTGACCTTGATGTCCACCAGGGAGTGGCAATCAGTCATCGAGCGTGTCAGCGTATCCCACGCCGCGTGGATGTAGTGCAGAGTCGCCTCGGAACTGGGTGCTGCGACCTGTGCTGTCTCCTGCGCGCTTGAGATAGAGATTGCGGCTACTGCAAACACAAACAAACGAAACAGTTTCATGGAGTACTCCGCCGGGTTTCCGGTCGATGCACTGGAGTGTACCGCACCGCATATGCCGCACGCCGCAGGATTTTTCCCGCGCTTCAGGGCACTCCGCGGGAACAGTTCGACGGCACCCGGTGTCTACACAAGCACAGTGGTTCCGATCGGGATGTGCGGAGTGCCTTGACACTCGCTCCCCGCGCCGCAAAACGCGCGATGAGCGGCTCGCCCGCTTGCGCGCAAACTCCGCCTCCCGCGGCGCGGCTGATTCAATCCCGGGAGGCAGGCCATGTTTGAAGACTCCACCTTCGAATCCACAGGCAGAATCCGCACCCGCAGCCGCAGTTGGATGCTCGCCACCTTTGCCCTTGATGGAACTGTCCTGTTTGCGCTGATCCTCATCCCGCTCCTTTACCCTCAAGCTCTGCCCAGGCAGTTCATGAGCATTCTCCTTGTCGCCCCACCACCTCCACCCGCTCCGCAGCCGCCACCTCGGCAAGAACCAACTTTTCATGGCCGACCCGAGATGCTCGGCCTGCAACTTGCCGCACCGCGCCAGATCCCCACCGGTTTCCGCAAGGATACGAGTCCCGAAGCACAACCAGGTGGCCCGCAACTTCTCACCATGGACCAGGGTTCGGTCATCCCCGGCGGCGACCTCTTTCGCCGAAGTCCTCAGCCCGCGGTCCAGCCCGCGCCCCGTCCCAGCGGCCCAGCGCACATCTCCTCGGGAGTAGCAGCCGGTCTGCTCGTCCAAAAGTCGGTTCCCACATACCCGCCGATAGCAAAGCAGGCGCGTATCGAGGGCACCGTCGTGCTGCAGGCCATCATCTCCAGGTCTGGCACCATCGAGAATCTTCGCGTGGTCAGCGGTCCCGCCATGCTGCAGCAGGCCGCGCTCGATGCCGTCCGGCAATGGCGCTACCGACCCTACATGCTCGATAACGAACCCGTCGATGTCGAGACCACCGTCAACGTGATCTTCTGTCTCGGCCGCTGAGCCGTTTCCAGCCTGATTCACCAGTTGGGCGAGGCACAGCTTTGAGCGAGACTGCGCCGGCCCTGCTTCGCCGATCCGTGAACCAGCGGATCGGCGAAGATCTTACACTCCCGCCTGCAGCTTCTCCCGGGTCAGCTCGTTCCACGTCGCGATCGCTTCCGGCATCGGCGGGCTTACAATCCCCGGCGCCACTCGCTCCAGGATTTGCTGCGGATCGAGATTGCCCTTTGACCCGCGCAGCAAGCCCTTCACCCAGCCCACCGCCGCCAACCCCGCGCTCCCCGTAAAGGTCTGTTCGATGTAAAACCAGCGCTCGTCCCAGCACACCAGCCGCGAACCCAGCGTGAACCGCGCAAACAGCGGCAGGGACCGCCTGTACGTTATCCACACTGCACCTACCAGCGGCGTCCAGCGGGCGCGAATAATGTGCTTCAACAGCTGCGTGCGAGCCAGCAGATGCGTGCGCCCATAATCCATCCAGCTCAGGTAGCGCGCGTTGTTCAGGTGCAGATTCAGGTCAATGTCGTTTGGCCACACGCGGAGCCGCAGGCAGTTTTCTTCAAGCACGCCCAGAGGAGGGAGCGGTGCGATATGCTGGCGAATCGCCAGCGCCGGAATCCGCACAAAGCTGATGAAATGTGACAAGCTTCGCCCCCTGTCGCCAGTGTAGAAGACCGGTTCATCACTGTCTTACCCGCAAATGCACCATGCCCCGTCCTTGCGACGGGCCCTTGATCGCAAGGGCAGGAAACTACAAAGCTTCCCGCGGAGTTTCTTAAACAGCTGGAACTCATTACCTAGTCCCACTGGCAGGCCTCAAGCCCCATCGGCGACAATCGCTTCTGTCATGCGAAACCTCACGCGCCGCACATTTCTCCAGACAGCTTCCGCCGCAACCGTTGCCGCGGCCGCATCGCGCAATCTTGCCGCCACCGCGCCTCAGCGCGTCTTTATTGGCTCCAACACGCCTGACGGCATCCTCGCCTACGACTGGGATCCTGCTACCGCGGCGCTCTCGGCCGCCGGCATCGCGGCCAAACTCAGCAACGTGGATTGGATCACCTTCTCGCCCGATCGCAAGTTCATCTTTGCCGCCTCTGAAGTCGAAAGCTTCAACGGCAAGCCTACCGGCGAGGTCGCCAGCTACCGGTACCTCAACGGCAAGCTCAGTCAAGTCTCCTCGCAAAATTCGGCAGCCAAGGGCACCTGCTACGTGGGGCTGGATCACACTGGCCGCGTGCTTCTTTCGGCCGACTACGGTGGTGGCGCTGCCGCCAGCTTCAAAGTCAGCCTTGGCCATCTCAGCACCGCCGTTTGGACCGAGCACTACACTGCACACGGTCCCAACGCCGACCGCCAGGAAGCCGCACACGCTCACTTCGCGTCCTTTTCCCCCGACAACCGCTACGCGTACATCAACGATCTCGGCGGCGATTGCATTCATATCTACAAGCTCGACACCGCGACCGCCCAGCTGGCTCCCGCGGGCACTTACCGCTCCAAGCCCGGCGCCGGCCCGCGAACCCTGCACTTCCACCCCAACGGCGTCACCGCTTACTGCATGAACGAGCTCAACTCCACCGTTGCGGTGCTCAAGTGGAACAAGAACGATGGCAGCCTCGCGCCGATCACCACTTTTAGTCTCATGCCCCGCGCGTCAGGGGGCGTATCCACCGGTTGCGACACGGTCATCTCCCGCGACGGACGCTTCGTCTACTTCGCCAATCGCGGAGATGATTTCCTTTCCAGCTTCAAGGCCGACCCGGCTACCGGAGCCCTTTCACCCATTGGGCGCTCCAGTTGCGGCGGCAAAACACCGCGCAACTTCACGCTGGATCCGACTGAAAAGTGGATGCTGGTCGCGAACCAGAACTCCGATCAACTCAGCGTCTTTGCGCGCAATCCCGAGACCGGCGTCCTGGCCAACGAGGGCAAGAGCTACAAGTGCGCCTCGCCCATGTGCATCCTGTTTGCCTGATGCCGTGACGGCGCTCCGACTCAGCCCTTCGCGGGCTTGGTGAACCCGGCAAACAACAGCCCGGCAAACACTGCCACCAGGGGGCCAAGGAGCAGGTAGCCGGTAGCGGTCACCAGCGTCTCCACCAGCGCCTGGGTCGCCTCTGAGCCGATCGCCAGTCCCTGGTATTGCTTCCACGGGTCGGAGGTCTGCCCCGGCGCGAAGGAATAGAAGGACCCGGCCAGAAGCGCGGCGCACGCCATCAGGCAGCTCACCATGGCGCTCCACAGGGCGCAGAGCACGGCAAAGCCAGACTGGTAACCGGCCCGTATTGCCTGGCTGGCGGCAATCCCCCACAAAACTACGGCCGCCGCCATCAGCCCATACTGCAAACCATGCGATTGCGAGGTATCGGGCGCATTCGGGCGGCCTGCCAGCGCAATCGCGGCGGCCAACACAAGCCCGGCAATTACTCCCACCCAGGCCGCGGAGAACAGGCATTTTCTGGCGCTGTCATTGCGAGCGCTTCCAATCCACCACGAGACGCCGATATACCCTGCCAGGCTGATTGCCGGGTCAATTCCTGTCGACCCGTTGCCGGGAAGCGCCGTGACCTGGTCCCAGGGCCAGAGCCTGAATCCCAGGATCGCCAGGTTCGCCAAAGTCATCAGGATGAGAGGAATTCTGAAGATCGGCGAACGTTTTTCAGTGCCCATTGCCAGTCCTTGCCTTTACCGGGGTTCGACTCTTGATAAACAACTCCAGCCCGCTTTTCAGCCGCTACATCTACTTGCCACTCAATGCCTCATCAGGTGATCCACAGTTTTCCAGGGGCCTGCAACTCGAACGAGAATCAAGGCGATTGATTGGCACTTTTGTTCAGAAAAGACTCCTGACGAGCTGAAAAGGATGATTTGCAAGCTTCAGTTTACGTGATGGTGGAGGGCCGGGTTGCGCTGGGAAGAAGCGCCGGCAGCCGAAGGGGAACCGATCCGAAGATTGCTACGACGGGCTCGTGGCCGAGTTCATTCAGGCTCCTTGAAGGATAGGAGTCTGCATGGAAGCTTCTCCAAACTCGGGCCCCACGGGCTCGGAGCTTTCCAACGGGATTCGTGCCAGCTCCCACGCGGCGCGGTCTTTCATGAGCCGCGATACCAGCGCGGTGTGCATCGCATGACCAGCCCGCTCCGCTACTACCCTGCCTTCGATCCGCCGTCCCGCCAGCGCCAGGTCGCCAATCAAATCCAGCACTTTGTGCCGAACGTACTCGTCCCCAAAGCGCAGCGCACCATTTTCCGGCCCGTGTGCTCCCAGGATGATGGCGTTCTCCGGTCCCGCACCGCGGATCAAACCCATATCGCGCAGCCGCTGCTCATCTGCCTTGTAGCCGAAGGTGCGCGCGGGTGCGATGGATGTCCCATAATCTTCCGCCGCCAGATCCACGCTCGTGCTTTGCCGCCCGATCGGCGCAGGAAAGTCGATCGTGTACTCGATGCAGTAGCCGCCTCCCGGATAGAGCCCGATGAACTTGTCGCCGTCGCGTACTTCCACCGGCTTCAAGATCCTGATGTATTCGCGGCGTCTGCGCTGGGTTCGAATTCCCACACTGAGAAACGCGTCCACGTAGGGCAGCGCACTGCCATCCAGAATCGGCAGTTCCAGGTTGTCCAACTCCACAATGACGTTGTCCACGCCCATCCCGATCAGCGCCGACAGCAAATGTTCGGTTGTCGAGATCAGCACTCCCTGGCGCATCAGGCTGGTAGCGTAACTCACCTTTGCCACGTTGCGGCCGGTAGCGGGAATCTCAAAGTTGTCCAGATCTGTCCGGCGAAAGACAATTCCCGAGCCGGCTGGTGCCGGCAATAACCGCATTGTGACGGGTGCGCCGGAGTGGAGGCCGATTCCCGACAGTTCCAACGGGGCAGTGATGGTTTGTTCCAAATGCGCGGGTTGAGCCAAATTCTGCTCCTACACTCCAGGACCGGGGGACGTGCAAGTAGATTAGACGCAGATTCTCAAATCATCAGTGTGGTTTTTTTGCCACACAATGGCACGGTAAGCCGCGCTTTTCGAAGGATATTCGGATTTCCTTCGTGTTTATCGGTGAGGTTCTACCCCTTCCCGAACCAATTCCTTGAGAAGGTTTTTCTCGCGGCGAGATCAGGGTCAATCGTCGATCCCGCTCACTCCGAAACGCGCTAGAATCGCACCACCCTTGTTTTTCGCAGGATCCCGATTGCTGAAGTCTCTGCCCCTTGTCCCCGCCTCGCCGGTTCCGATGCGCGCCCTTCTCTCCGGCGCTCGCCGCAAAGAATCCGGTCTGCTCGCGCTGATTCAAGCCTTGGTTCGCGCGGAATCCCCCTCCGACGACAAGCCGGCCGTCGATGCCTGTGGCGCCCTGGCCGTCGCCCACGCGAAATCTCTCGGCGGCCGTGTCAAGCTCCACCGCCAGAACAAGTTTGGGCACGTCATTGAGGCGCGCTTCGGTCCTCGCACGCGGGCCGCAGCCCCGAAACCGGTCCTCCTGCTCGGCCACATCGACACGGTCTGGCCCCTTGGCACCCTCAAATTCATGCCCTGCAGGGTCGCGGACGGCCGCCTGTGGGGTCCTGGCACTCTCGACATGAAAGCCGGTGTGGCCATGGCGTTTACAGCCGTGGAAATGCTCACCGAAGCTGGCATGCTGGAGCGCGAAATTGTTCTGCTCCTCAACAGCGATGAGGAGATCGGCAGCCCGGTCTCCCGCCCCGTCACCGAACGCCTCGCGGCCGCGTGTTCCGCAGTCTATGTTCTCGAGCCGGCACAGGGTCTGGCCTATAAGACTGCCCGCAAAGGCACCGGCAACTGGCGTATCGAGGTGAAGGGCATTGCCGCCCACGCCGGAGTCGACTTCGAAAAGGGAGCCAGCGCCTTGCGCGAGTTGGCCCGGGTAATCGAGGCCGTCAGCGGATGGACCGAACTCGAGCGCGGCCTCACCGTTTCGGTCGGGTTGGCCGGCGGCGGCTCCAAAACCAACGTGATTCCCTCCCAAGCCTGGGCAGAGGTCGACGTCCGCATCGCCCGCAAAGCCGACGGTCCCCGCATCGCCCGCAAATTTGCCTCGCTCAAGCCGCAAGATCTCCGCTGCACCCTCTCTGTCTCGGGGGGCATCAACCGTCCGCCCATGGAGCGCACCCGCGGTACCATCGCTCTCTTTCGCCGCGCCCACGCCCTGGCGGCCGAAATAGGAGTCGACCTCCAGGAAGCTGCCACCGGCGGCGCTTCCGATGGCAACTTCACCTCGGCCCTGGGCGTACCGACCCTCGACGGCATGGGCGCCGTCGGAGAAGGAGCACACGCACGTCACGAGTCGATTTTGCTCGAGCACCTCGCTCCTCGAACCGCGCTGTTGGCGGCCCTGCTCGCCGCTGACATCAATTGGTAAGTTCGATGCTCGATTCTCCGCGTGCCGTTCCCGTGTTCCGTCCATGCGACTTCTTTCCGTCGCAAGAGGGAAAACCACGACCGATCACAATTCAATAAGCTTTAGGAGTTCTCGGGCTTCGCTCGTGCAATCATCGATTCGTCACTCAAAAGGCAGAGAGGGAGACTGGACCCCATGCTGCAAACTCTGGGCACGCTATCGGCGATCATGTTTCTTGGAATCGGACTTTCAGGAGCGCAAATTTCCCAGCCGGCCACTTCTCCAGCCCCGCGAAGCGCTACCACCAGCGACATCGACGCCATCTGGGCCTACGCCGGCACCTGGAAGATCGACACCGAGGACTTCGCCACGCCGTACTCGAAGGCGGGGCACAAAGTCACCACCCTGCACAACGAATGCTGGCGAAGCGGCCCATACATCGCATGCCGCCAGATCGTCGATGGCGACTCCAAGGTACTCATCGTCTTCACCTGCACCCGGCCCGACCACTATTGCATCAGCTACCAGATCCCGCCCGACGGCAGCAACCCCGGCTCCGGCACAATGCACATCGAAGGCAACACCTGGACCTTTCCCTGGCAGAACGTGGACGCGGGCAAGACCACCTACTTCCGCGTGGTCAATGTGTGGTCCACTCCCACCACCATCGACTATCGCCAGGAGTTCTCCACCGACCAGGTTCACTGGACCCCCACCGCCACCGGCCACGAAGTCAAAACCAACCCGAATTGATCACGGAGATTTCTCCGCCAACGGCCCTCCACCCAACGATGGAGGCGCAACGTCTCCGCTGGCAGGTACGCTCGCAGTTCATGACCGCAACTCAGGCTTCCCCTTCCGTTCAGCGCCACAGGAAACCCGGGTCGAATCGTGCCCTCGAAATCGGCCTCGCGCTTTTCCTTGCGGCCGTGATCGCCGCGGTCTTCTGGGGTGAGCAACGCTATCCCGCGCTGCTCAAAAAGCTGCACGCCGGTCAGTCTCTCAAGGTCAGCGGAGTCATCTCCTTCGACGCGCTTCTGCCGGTGAATTCCACCATGCCGCTGCCGAAGCGCGTCGGTCGCACCGCGGTGAACTGGCTCTGGACGAACCGTTTCGGCATGTACTTCGCAATCCCTTTCGGCGCGGCCATGATGACCTTCCTGGCTCGCACCAAACGGCCAAAACGCTTTGAGCACGCCGCTGTCAACGTGCTTTGCGGGGCCGTCGCAGGCGCCCCAATGGGTGTGTGCACCAACTGCGCCACCCCCATCGGGCAAAGCCTCCTTGTCTCCGGAGCCAGCACGCGAATGACGGTGGCGGCCATGATCAGCTCGCCAAGCTTCAATCCCGTGGTGGTCGCCATGGCCTTTTTGCTCTTTCCCTGGCAAATGGCGGTGGCTCGGATGCTGGTGCCTGCGCTTTTATTGCTGGCCCTTCCGCTGCTCATCAGCGAGACGAAGCCACTGCATCAGTCCATCGATGTTCCCGATTGGAACGCCAAATCCCGCCAGCCCGTGCTTGCCGTCGTCCTCAGCTTCCTGAAGAATCTCGTTCGGCTTACTCTGCTCACGCTTCCCTGGATGCTTCTGGCAGCCCTCCTCGGAGCCCTGGCCGCCGAACTCATTCCCGCCTATGGCACACACACCCCGGTCTCGGTCCTGGGCATCGTCGCGGTCGCAATTCTGGGAACCCTGCTTCCCGTTCCCATGGCGTTCGATGTCGGTCTGGCGTGGGTGCTCTATCGGGCCGGCGTTCCCGCACCCTACGTCGCGACCCTGCTCTGCACCCTGGGCGTCATCAGCATCTACTCGCTCACCGCGCTCGGTCAGAAGCTCGGCTCCAAGTCCGCTGCCAAGCTGGCGGGCTCGGTGGCTCTTTTAGGAGCGGTCGTGGGGATTGTGTTTCTTCGCTTTTAGCTCACCTTCAGATCGGGCCTTCTCAATCCAGCCGCGTCAAAAATGCCTCGCCCTCGGCCGGCCTTAATCGGCTCGCGATCGTCTCAGCCAGCTCGCGGTTATCTCCTTGCGGCCGAATCCGTACCCAGTAGCTGTCCGTTCCCGGAAATTCGATCACGCTGGCGTCCGGGTATTTCACCTGAAGCTGTGCCTTCAGACGAAGCGCCTGTTCCTCATCGTGGAAGGCGCCGATCTGCACGCACCACCGACCCCCGGTCTCGATCGGCTTGGGCGTCTGGTACACATCCACGCGCACCCGCGCCAGCCCCGCCCGGTACACGCCCGTCGCCTTGGCGGACGCAATCGTCAGGTCCAGGATCCTTCCATCCACAAACGGTCCGCGGTCGGTGATCCGCATCGCCGACCACTGTCCCGTCTTTAGATTCGTCACCACGATCAATGACCCCATCGGCAGCGTTCGATGCGCAGCCGTGAGCGCATAGTCTTCGAACACCTCGCCGTTGGCCGCCTTCCGTCCCTTGTAGGGCGCGCTGTACCAGGTCGCAAAACCCACCTCCGTCAGAATCGGCGGGTGCGTGTTCACATAACGTATGTCTTCCGCCGTAATGCCGCCCGGGGGTACCGGAGTAATGGGAATGCGCGAAGTCTGCGGTGGACGCGTGCGCGGAATATTCGTCACCGCGGGGCCCGTATCAGCGGTGTCCGCCTCGGCTTGTTCCGTTTCGATCGGCGGAGCCATTTGCGGCGCACTGGCTGTCTTGTGATGTCCGCATCCGGTCAGCACGCCTGCCAGAAACACCATGGCCCACGGCGCTCCGGCGCGGCGGACCGATACCCACAACTGCGTTCCCTCGCTCAGGATCGTGGCCCCTTCGGGGTGTGCTGGTCGAGGCGGTCGGCCAGGTTTCTCAGCGTATCGGCCACCGATCGCATCGCCGCAATCGATTCCCGGCGCACCTGCGGAATCACCGCATCGTTCACGTAGGCAGCCGCGTGTCGCACTTCCAGCTCGATCAACTCCATAGCTTCTTCGATGCGTCTTCCAAAGCCGCCGGGTGGCGGCGGACCCCATGAACCGGGTGACCCCGGAGGGGACCCAGGTGGAGGCGGCTGTGTGCTCATCTCAGGGAACCTCTTTTCAGTAATCTCGAAAACACGTGCCAATTCAAGTCTGCGAGCCGGCTCTTTCGCCGTCAACACTGCTGCCCCTGAACGTGCCCCCTCGGTTAATAACCTTCGTACCTTCCCATCCTTAACCGCACTTAAAAGCTTCGACTCCACTCTGCTCGACATTGTGACCATCGGCCCGTCTTTTTCGTCCTACGTTCCAGCAGATATGATTGCCGCGGTTGCCGCTTCCCATTCATTTTCCAGGCTACGATTTTCCGGCCCAACATTCTCCACCCAGCAGTCATCTCAAATCACAAGGGCCAAATTGCTCTCAGGAGGGCACATCAAGCAGGGATCTCCAGGTTCCCGAAGACCGAACACACCGCGCACGCGGTTCGCCGTCGCATTTCTGATTTCCGCTTTCGCATTCATATCCCCTGAGGGACTGCGAGCGTTCCAGTCCCAGATCGCCTCAGCCGCTCTCCCCGACGCGCCCACACCTCAAAACCCCTCCTCCAGCCCGACGCCCCAGCCGAACCCCTGTCCGCAACCGGCAAACCCAGCCGCGCCCTCCGGTCCGGCAGCCATGTCCCTCGACTCATCAGGCGGCGCCGCCGGCGTTCACCCCGCCACCGTTCCCTGCACCAAGCGACCGCTCAATTGGTACGAGCGCTTCGTGGACGGCCCCCACGACAAGCCGCTGACTCCCCGCGACAAGGCCTGGCTCGCCTTCCGCAACCTGGTTGACCCGTTCAATCTCATCACCATCGGTGGCGAAGCCGGCATCTCCGTCGGTGCTGACAGCCACTCCCCCTACGGCCCTGGCATGCCCGGCTACGCCCGCTATGTTGGGGTCAGCGTCACCGAGGACATGACCGGCGAATTCTTCGGCACATTCCTCATCCCCTCCGTCGCCCACCAGGATCCCCACTACTACCGCATGCCGAACGCCAAAATTCCACGCCGCATCGCCCATGCCCTTGCGCAGATTGTCTGGACCCAGGGCGACAACGGCAAGGGCATGCCCAATTACGCCAATCTGGTCGGTTTCGCTGCCGACGACGCCATCGCCAACCTCTACGTGCCCGGCCGCGAAACCGATGCAAGTGCCACCGCCTCGCGATACGGCATCGCTCTCGCTTCCGCCCCGATCGGCAACTTCGTCAACGAATTCCTTCCTGACGTAGCCAGCCACATCCACGTCCAGGTTGTCATCATCCAGCGCATCATCAACCAGGTCGCCCTCAAGGAAACCCAGAACGCAGCCACCAGCCAGTAGTCCTCCCCGCTGTCGGTCCGCAACAGGCTGACTATCACATCCAAAATCTGAAAACAGGAGTATGCTTCCGGCCAAATTCAGCGCTCGGAGGTGTTCGTATGCGAATGAGAATTTCTCGTTTGCTGGCGGGTCTCCTGCATGGGACTTTACTAGTTTCGGGCGGAATGGCAACTCAGGCTGGGGCGCAAACAGTGCAACCAAGCGAATGGACATGGACGGGTGGAAGCAGCACGGCTCCTCCCAGTGAGTGCTGTGGCGCGCCCGGATGGCCTGGAGTTTACGGAAACCTCGGCGTGCCCGCCCCTGGCAACATCCCCGGAAGCCGCACCAATGCGGTTACGTGGACGGACAGCAAAGGCGATCTCTGGCTGTTTGGCGGACAAATCGAGGACCCCCGGATCGATGAAGGCGCACACTTTGGCTTTCTCAACGACTTGTGGGAGTTCAATCCTTCGACGAACCAATGGACATGGATGGCTGGAAGCAACGCGGTCACGCTTCACAACACGAATTATGTCGAACCCTACTGCGGACAGCCTGGAGTCTATGGGACCTTGGGAGTTCCCGCCCCTGGAAATACCCCTGGCGGCCGTTCGGGTGCGATTGGATGGACCGACTACAGCGGCAATTTTTGGCTCTTTGGCGGCCAGGGTCTCGACGTCACCAGCAACCTGGGCCTTCTCAACGACCTTTGGGAGTTCAACCCTTCCACTAACGAGTGGGCCTGGATGGGAGGAAGCAACACCGTACCCGTTACGGTTCCCCCTTCTATTTTCAACGCCCCGAATGGAGTCTACGGAACATTGGGAACCCCAGCGCCCGGCAATACTCCTGGAGGCCGCGCCTTTGCCACGAGTTGGACAGACAGTGCCGGACGTCTTTGGCTTTTCGGGGGCGAGGGCGTCGATCGAAGCCAGACCTACACCGCTATTCTCAATGATTTATGGCAGTACGACCCTGCTACGGCTGAATGGGCATGGATGAGTGGCAGCAACGCCGTCACGCCCGTCACGATCTATGGGATGCCTGGCGTGTATGGCACCCTGGGGATGCCTGCCCCGGCAAATACTCCTGGAAACCGCATCGAATCGATGAGTTGGACTGATAACGCGGGCAATCTTTGGCTCTATGGAGGCTTAGGCGCCGCACCGGACAACACCTGGACCGATTACAGCGATCTTTGGGAGTTTAGTCCCTTTACCGGGCAATGGGCGTGGATGGGTGGCAGCAACCAGAATCTTACGCTCCCAGGCGTGTACGGGACCTTAGGAATGCCCTCGGCCGGAAATACGCCGGGAGGCCGGGATTCGGCCTCGACTTGGGTCGACAGCAACGGCAATCCATGGCTGTTTGGCGGCAACCGGGACGGTGCCCCGGGTTTTGCGAATTCTTCGTTTAATGATCTCTGGGAATTCGACTCCTCTTCGAAGGAGTGGACATGGATGGGTGGCACCGGCAAAGGAGGTTCCCCTGGCGCGTACGGGGTGCTCGGTACGCCCGATCCTGCCAACATTCCTGGAAGTCGCTCGTCTGCCTTGCAATGGACCGGCGCCGACGGCCGATTTTGGCTTTTCGGGGGCGCCGGGTTAGACACGAATGGCAACACCGCCATTCTCAATGATTTCTGGTCCTTCAACCCTCCCACGGGTTTGCCGCCCGCAGCCAGACCGGCGTTCAGCGAGGAGGACGGAACCTATACTTCCACTCAGACGATCCACATCTCCGACAGCACCCCGGGCGCCACAATCTACTACACCACCGACGGCGTGAGCATACCCACGACCTCCTCGGCTGCTTACACCGGCCCCATCCCCGTTTCCTCGACAATGACCCTCATTGCCGTCGCAGCCGCCCCGGGATTCTCCAACAGCCCGGTGGCCTCGGCCGTCTATACGATCAAATTGCCGCCCGATTTCTCCCTGGCGACTTCTCCCGGGTCGATGACCGTATCCGGCGGGCAAAGCGGTCGAGCCACGATCTCGGTCAACCCGGCTAACGCGTTCAACGCAACGGTCACCTTTGCCTGCTCCGGGCTGCCTTCCGGTGCCTTGTGCAGTTTCTCGCCGGCATCCGTGACACCGTCCGGAGGGGCTGCATCCACAACCCTCACTATCGCCACGACTGCCTCCGCGGCGATGCACCGCAGAACCAGTCCTCTTTCCTCCGGCCTCGTTCTGGCCGCGATCCTGTGCTGCGTCGGCTGGAAGAGCAGGCGCCGTTTTGCGCTCGTCGTTATGTTCGCCGTGGCCGCGCTCGCCCTCGGCGCGCTGAATGCCTGCGGCGGCGGATCAGGAACTTCCACATCTACTTCCCAACCGACCACTTCCATTATCACCGTCACGGCCACCGCCGGCGTGCTGCAACACTCTACAACCATTTCACTTACGGTGAATTGATTCACAACGAATCCACTTCGGAGGGCAGTCGAAGGCTATACCATGACAAATCCCCTTATTTCGCGAGCTCAATTCAGAGTCAAGGTGATGGAGGCTGTCTGTTGAAGGGAGCCGGATGTCGCGATCACCGTGACGGTCGCATGGGTTGGCTGCTTCGACGGGGTTGAGCTGCTTCCGCCGCAAGAGGTAATCAGCCACAGGCCGCCAACGGCGCCCAACAGCAGCGACACCAGCACAACCCTTCGGCGCCTGCCGGCGAACAGGCCAATCAGCGTCCCCAACGCCACGACCGGAAGGAATGGGATTGAAGCCGGTCGGGCAGCCGAAGCCGATGCACTGGCGCTCAACGTGAGCTGTGTCGTGACGGCGCTGCCTCCGGCCGGTGTGACGGTCGTGGGGCTGAAGCCGCAGGTTACCCCAGCAGGCAGTCCCGAACATGCAAAGCCCACTGCTGAGCTGAACTGGTTCTGTGGCGTCACGGTCAAGGTAATTGTCCCCGCCCCGCCGGAGTTGACCGTCAAGGCCGCCGGCGTCGCACCAAGACTGAACGTAATGGGCAGGTTGTAGGCCTGTGTGCTGACTGCGCTGATGCTGTATCCATTGGCGACCGCCATCGACTCAATGGTTTCTGAAGAGGAAACCACGATGGCGCCGGTATAAGGGGTGGAATTTGTGGTGGGTGTACTCCCATCGGTCGTGAAATAGATCTTCGCTCCCGGTGTGCTGTCGCTAATCGTCACCGACTGTGCCGAGGTATAGGTGCCGGACGGCACGGAGAATGTTGGCGTGGCCGCGGGCGGCAGTCCCAATTTCCAAAGATCGTTGAGCGATCCGGTGAATCCAACGCTGTCGGCACCAGAGCCTCCGAAAAGCCAGAGAGTCCCGTCCGCCTGAATCCAGCTGTTCGCAAAGGCCCTTGACCCCGGTATGTTTGCCGCCGCTGGCACACCCAACATGCCGTAGACGCCCGCAAAGCCATCCCCGGACACTTGTGTTACAAACGGGGGCAAGGTGTTGCTCCCGCCCGTCCACGTCCACTCCAGCGTGGAGGGGTCAAATGCCCATGAATCGTTGTAGAAAATCGACACGCAAGCCGCCGCACAGAAGTAGCCGCCGAACATCCGTAGGTTCCCGCCACCGTCTGTCCACGTAGTCGCATTGGCCCGCGCCCCGGGAGTGTTCCCGGCGGCTGCAACGCCCAGGGTTCCGTACACGCCCGGTTGGCCGGGACTCGTATCTGTCGTTGGAGGCTCCGTACTGCTGCCGGCCATCCAGGCCCACTGCTTTGAGGAAATATCGTACGCCCAGAGGTCATTGAGAAAACCGTATTGCTGAACGGAGTCGTTGCCCAAGCCGCCGAACAGCCAAAGACGTCCGCTTTGATCGACCCAGCTGACTGCGTCCGATCGCCCTCCCGGAATGTTTCCTGCGGCAAAAACTCCCAGGGTTCCGTAAACTCCCGGTCGACAAGGCAGCGTGTTGCGGCAATGGACAATCGTGGTGCTCCCCCCCATCCACGCCCATTCGTGAAGTGGGGCGCTGAATACCCACATGTCGTTGACACTCAAGCCTCCATTGATGGGGTCTGGATAGGCGCCTCCGAAAAGCCAGAGGTTGCCGCTCTGGTCAGTCCAGCTCGTCGGATCTGACACGCCCCCGGGAGTGTTTCCCGCGGCAGGCACACCCAATGTCCCGTAGACCGCCTGGGCCCCAACGGTGGTGCTTCCTCCCATCCACGCCCACTGAAGGATGGAAGGGTTGAACTCCCAAAGGTCATTCAGTAGACCACTCGTTCCGTTGGAATCGAAACCCGAGCCGCCAAAGAGCCAGAAGTTCCCTGCGGAATCTGTCCAGCTCGAGGCAGACGCTCTGCCGCCAGGAACATTCGCTGCGGCAAATGTTCCCAGTACGCCGTAGATTCCCGGGTTGCCACTCTGGCAGCATGGGCCAGGGAGCTTGTTGCTACCACCCTGCCACGCCCATTCGAGCGTGGCCGGGTTGAACTCCCACAAATCGTTCAGAATGCCATACGTGCTCGCGGAGTCGAATCCGCCTCCGCCAAAGAGCCAGAAGTTCCCATGACTATCGGTCCAGTTCACGGGACTTCCTCTGCTGCCAGGATTGTTTCCAGCTGCCGGGACGCCTTTGGTGCCGTAGACAGCGGGCTCGCCCTCTGAACTCTGCGGGATCGTGCTGCTCCCACCCATCCACGCCCATTCGGTGGTTTGCGTTTCTGCAGGGGGGCAGAGAGTGAAAAGTCCCAGGCAAACAAACAGAAAAACGGGCAGAACCTTGAAAGCGAATTGCAGGCCGCCGCTGAGCCACTCGCACCCATCTGCCGGTTCACTTGCGAAAACAGACGACACGCCCCACGCACAGGACATAGCACGCCCCCTTTGAACCGTTTCGGATTTCCAGGCCTTTGAATGAATCCTCGTGGCTTCTGCGCTTCGCGGTATGAGCCCGGAGGAAATCAGGGATGACTCGAAATCAATCCCGGTGAGATGGGCCACATCATACACCTGTCGCCAACAGCCGGGTCCTGCGGCAGGCCTGAAGCGAATGCAAACCTCGGGCAGCACTTCATTTACCACCCCATTGACCACCCCTTTCCGTTCGCCCCCCAATATCGCCGTTCGCTGCCGAATATCACCGTTCGCTGTACCAAGGTTGGATTGACGAGCCCCACCAAATAGCCTGATTCTGCGCAGTTTGCCTCCAGCCTCCCCCCACCGGGTCGCTCCAGGCTGCCGGACCTGTCACGTCGCGGCAACATTCAGTTCAAAGGAGATCGCAACATCATGGCCAAAGCGACAAAGTACGCCGAGAAAGCCGCCGTCTACGCGGCCAAAGGTGCGTGGGCCGTATTCGAACGACTCAATCGCATCAGCCCGAACCCGTCCTTTACGCCCAAGTGGAGCGAGAAGCCCCTCCTCAAGTCCTACGAGAAAGAGAAGCCGCCGCTGGGCTGGCCCCGCACCACCGACTCCCTTTGCCCCAAGTGCGTCCCTGAAATCCGGAAGCAGATCCTTGATGGCAAGCTCCCGCATGAAGTGCTTCTTAACGAGAAGGTGGGCGAAATCAAGGCCCAGATCATCGAGCGCGACGGCAAGATCCTGATGGTCAAGGACTGCCCCAAGCACGGCCACTTTGAAGACGTGATGTCCATCGACACCGCCTTCTTCAAGCACCTTGAAGAGTCCTTCCCCGGCCGCGATATCCGCGCCCACGGCGCCGGCGACGAGAAGCTCCACAATCACGGCACCTCCACCGTCACCCATGGCCGCGGTTCGGTGCTCACCATCGACCTTACCAACCGCTGCAACATGATGTGCGACCCGTGCTTCATGGATGCCAACCAGGTCGGCTTCGTCCACGAACTCACCTGGGACGAAATCAAGACCATGCTGGACAACGCCATCACCATCAAGCCCCGGCGGCAGATGAGCGTCCAGTTCAGCGGTGGTGAGCCCACCCTGTCGCCCTACTTCCTTGACGCTGTGGCCTACTCGCGCAAGGTTGGCTACAACTCGGTACAGGCCGCGTCCAACGGCATTGAGTTCGCCAAATCCAAGGAACTCTGCCGCGCCGCTGCTGAAGCCGGTCTCCGTTACGTCTACCTCCAGTTTGACGGCATCGGGAACGCTGCCAACTCGCACCGCAAGGTCGGCAACCTGTTTGACGTGAAGCTCCAGGCCATCAACAACCTGCACGAAGCCGGCGTGGACATCGTCCCCGTGACGACCATCATCAACGGCATCAACAACGAGCAGGTCGGCCGCATCATCGAGTTCGCCCTCGACAACCCCAAGAAGATCAGCTTCCTCAGCTTCCAGCCGGTCAGCTTCACCGGCCGCGACGAAGACATCTCCGAGGAACGCCGCCTCGCCCAGCGCTACACGCTCTCCCACATGGCGCACGACGTCAAGAATCAGGTTGGCCTTGGCGTCCCCGAGCGCGACTGGTTCCCCATCTCCTTCATGAGCACCTTCTCGGACTGGGCCGATCTGGTGCACGGGCCCACCGCGGAGTGGGGCCAGCTTTCCTGCGGCTGCCACCCCAACTGCGGCATCGGCATGGCGCTGATGATCGACAAGGAAACCAAGGAAGCCGCACCCGTCACCGCCTTCCTCGCCATGAACCAGGTGGCCAAGGATCTCGCCAAGGTAAACGACGCCGCCCGCGGCAAGTGGCTCTCCGTCATTGGGTTCGGTCTCGCGCTGCTGCGCAACTACGATCCGTTCCAGGCGCCCACCCACTTCAAGATCACCGACATGCTCAAGAAGATGGACAAGACCTTCAATGCGACCGGGCGCGATTACGGTTCCGTCAAGGGCGACCGCACCATGAAGGACATCGAAAAGCGCCGTTCCGATCGCTGGAACTTCCTTTTCATCGCCGGCATGTGGTTCCAGGACCTGTTCAACTACGACTTCCGCCGCACCGAGCAGTGCATCATCCCCTACGCCACCCAGGAAGGCGAAATCAGCTTCTGCGCCTACAACACCGGCGTGGGCTGGCGCAACATCATCGAGAAGATGCACATGACCGCTACCCTCACCAAGTGGTACGAGGAGCACGGCCGCCACGAGATCTTCGCCGGCGGCAAGAAGGTCGGCATGAACAACGTGGGCCACGAGCTGGTGCTCAACATGGAGCACGTCAACTCGGAAGCCAACCACACCCTCGACAACCTCGGCATCGCGAAAAATGCCCGCGAAGAGAAGCTTCGCGCCCGCAACCTGACCGCTGCAGAGAAGATCAAGCAGGACGCCGAAAACGCCCGCATGGCCAAGCTCTATCGCGAACAGGTTCTCGGCGAAAAGCCTATCGAAGGCGGCTTGGTCACGCTGGACTCCATCCGTCCCGCCTCCAATAATGCGGCATCGCCTGTCAATCGCCATCAGCCTGCAGAGCCGGCTGCCAAGCAGGAAGCCGAACCGGTAGCTGGCGACGACTAGCTCGACGTCCCAGTCTCTCTCAAACACAAAGGCCGTTCCCACTCGGAGCGGCCTTTGCCTTGCTGCCATGGAACGGGTTCACCCTGGGTCGGCAGTGTAGGTTGAACCTTATTCATCCTCCGGCCTGATCGAAGCTGTCTTTCCAAAGGCGCTCCGCTATTACCCGAACAGGCAGTCAACCTCGACAACTGTGTGCGCGAGCCGATTCATATCCCTGGAGCGATCCTGCCGCACGGTCTGCTTTTCGTCCTGTGCGAACCCCATCTCACTATCCTCCAGTGCAGTGAGAACATCGCCGGCCTCCTCGATGTCCCTGCCTGGCAGCCGGCCGGAATTTTGCCATCCTGAAAGCGACGCCAGGAGTCTGCATGCTCACGCGCCGCGCATCCCCTGCGCGTCACTTGCTCAGGATCAACAAAGCCGCCCCGTGGATCGGCACGTTGCGCGAGTACACCCCGGTTCGCCGCCCCAGGTCCTTGTTCTCCCAAACGTCGTGGATCGCGGCCCCGCTTCCAAACCCGGCCAGCGCCAGATCGAACCCCACATCGCGCGCGTCGAGGGCAGTGTTAAACATTCCCACGGCTACTCTTCCGTCCGCCAACGGCTTCGTCCATACCGACAGATCCCCATGCTGAAAGACTCGATCGGCTTGCTTGCCCGCCGGGTCCTGGTCAATGGCAATGGCCTCCTTGTTCATCAGAATGCTCTTGTCTTCGGCGGTCATTTTGCTCAGGTCATTGCCCGCCAGTAACGGCGCGGCCAGCAACACCCACAGGCTCATGTGCGACCGGTACTCGTCCGCGCTCATGTGGCCGTTGCCCACCTCCAGCATGTCCGGGTCATTCCAGTGTCCCGGGCCCGCAAACTTCGACAGTCCCGCTTGCTCCATGCCGATGATCATCATGCGGTTGTAGGTGTCGTTGATGTCGTCGGTAGTCCTCCACATCTGGGCTCCCACGCTCG
This sequence comes from uncultured Acidobacteriota bacterium, assembly GCA_963744185.1. Classification (GTDB taxonomy): domain Bacteria; phylum Acidobacteriota; class Terriglobia; order Terriglobales; family Acidobacteriaceae; genus Telmatobacter. Next base: position 398,292 of record CAVUSR010000013.1, read on the forward strand.
GGCCCCACTTCCACACCTCGTCATCCCCGTACTGACACAGGCTGTACACGATCGGCCGCCCGGTCGCCTTCAGCGCATCGCCCATCTTCCGGTACGCATCGATCATGATCTTGAAAGCTTCCTCGGTATTGCCATCGTGCTTCGCCACTGACGCCCGCATCGGGTCCTGCAACGAGCACAGGTCATACTTCAGAAAGTCCACGCCCCAGGTCGCGTACATCTGGGCATCCTGCGCCTCGTGACCCAGGCTGCCCTCGAATCCGCCGCAGGTCTTCGGACCCGGCCCGGAATAGATGCCGAACTTCAGGCCCTTGGAGTGGATATAGTCCCCCAGCGCCTTCATGTCCGGGAACCGGCTGTTGGGATGCAGCACTCCCTGCGCGTCGCGCGTCCCCTGCCACGTGTCGTCCACATTTACATACACGTATCCCGCATCGCGCATCCCCGTCGACACCAGCATGTCTGCGGCTGTTCGCACGTCCGCATCGGTTACGCGCTCCGCAAAATGATTCCAGCTGTTCCACCCCATCGGCGGAGTCACCGCCAGCTTCGTCTGCGCCGGCGAGGCGTGTGCGGTGAAAACAGCGACTACGAATGTGAAGATCAGGTTGCGGCGGCCCATAGGTCTTTCTCCTTGCAAAACTTCCCGAGAAGCATATACGAAGCGCCTATGAGGTGTTTTCCGCAACCGAACCCTCATAGAGTGAAGGAGGAGCGGAGGAGTCGGCGGTTTTATCGCTTTGCCTTTTCGCCTCTTCCGAAGGAGACCCGGCTGCCGTCCGCCGGGCACCATGCCTGACGCACCTTTCTTGAGCAAGCAGGAGGTTGGTCAGCAGCTTGAGAAGCGTCTCGTGGAAGGATTCTTGTGGTTCAAATCGGTCTTCAGGAGTTTCTGCGGCTGCTCCATCCTCGCCGCGCACTGCAGCAGTCGCGAACCCTCGACCTTGAATCTACCGCTGCGCCGCTTCTGCCTCGGCGATCCATCCCCTACGCAGTTTTTCCGCGGGAATGCTCGACAAGTACGGCTTGATATCCAGAATCGGCGTCCCGTCCAGCATGTCCACCCCGCGCACGCGCAGCATTGCTCCCTCGCGCCGCAGCAACTCCACCACCGTCAAAGCAATCGGGTTGGGCCTGCGCGGCGACCGCGTCGCAAAGACTCCGTGCTCCCGGTCCGCAATGGGCGGCTTGCCCCGCAACTCCACGCCCTTCGCCCGGTCGAACGCCCAGATCACAAAGAGGTGCGAAAACCCTTCAATGTCAAGTAGTCCCGGCTCAAACTCGGGCAGGATCTCCAGGACCCCTTCAGCCTCGTGCCGCGCCCCGAATCCTTTAGGAATGGCTTTCGTTTCCTGGTATGGACTGCGAACGTACCCAATTGCCTGCGGCGTAAACATAGCTCCAAAACCCTCTACGCTGATCCTACCGCCGCCGCAAATCCAAACTGCTCCTTAGCTCCGAATCTCATCCTGTCGGCGGCAAGGTCGCAACAATCCCCATGGATGCTTCTCCAACCGTACCGATGGAAGATGTAACAGAGAAGCCGGTTTAGGCCATCTGAAAAACGTTCATGACGGCGTTGGAGAAGAGAGGCGTGACTTCATACCGATTCGGGTTGTGGGTGGATCCTGGTCTAGTTTCCCCAGCTCTGTGTGCAATGTGTACCTCTACGCTGAGAGGTATGCTGAGTGGGTTCTGCGCAGTGAATTGGAGAGCCACAACAAATGAACTATCGACTTCGGAATCAATTGTGCATCGCTTGTGCCTTTGGACTTGGGATCGCGGCTGCTGCCGGCGTTGCTGCACAGGAAAGCTCCCTCCAGGGAGCGAAACAACGGACTCTGCAAGTCGATCAGCTCCTTGAAAAGGGCAAGCCCACAGAGTTGACTCCGCCTGCGCAAGGAGCGCTCGGGATCCGCCCTGATGACGCGATCTCCGCGTTGCATGCTAAATTTGCGCATCCGCCAGACGACTGCCGCGTCATGATGCGCTGGTGGTGGTTTGGTCCGTCCGCCACAAAGCCCGAGCTAAAGCGTGAATTACAGGAGATGAAGGCAGCGGGCATTGGTGGAGTGGAGATCGCCACCCTTTATCCCCTGGCACTCGATGATCCAGCGTCCGGCTTTCACAACTATGCTTTTCTTTCCGACGAACATATCGACAACCTGCGTTTCGCTGCTGAGGAGGCGCGGAGGCTCGGATTGCGCGTTGACGTCACACTGGGGAGCGGATGGCCTTTTGGCGGCTCGCACATTCCCATCACCCAAGCTGCGGGAGAGTTGCGCGTCGAGACAGTGCAGGTCCCGGCGACAGCAACGTCGGTCGGAGTACCTTCGCTGGAGGCGGGCGAACAGATCATCTCCGTGTTCGAGGCGATCGGCACCATTGCGCATGCCGATCTGAAAAGCGCACAGAATCTGCCGTTGCCTTCAGGGTCTCGCCTCAATCTCACCGACAGTTCCCATCCTGACCGCATCATCTTCTTCTTCATCTCGAGCCGGACAGGCATGATGGTGAAGCGCCCGGCACAAGGCGCGGCGGGCTTTGTGCTCGACCACTTCGATCAAGCAGCCATTCAGAATCACCTTCATGCCGTGGGAGACCGGCTGTTATCGGCCTTTGGAGAGCATCCGCCCTACGCGGTCTTCAGCGATAGCCTTGAAGACTACGGATCCGACTGGACGCCGGATTTGCTTGCCGAGTTTCAGCGTCGCCGTGGCTACGACTTGGGCCCGATGCTTCCGGCGCTGGTGGGCGACATCGGACCAGAGACCGCGGGCATTCGCCACGACTGGGGCCAGACGCTTACTGAACTCGCCAATGAGCGCTTCCTCGAGCCCATGCATGCCTGGGCTCGAGAGCACGGCACGCTGCTGCGTTCGCAAACGTATGGCTTTCCACCCGTCACCCTGTCGAGCAATCGATTTGAAGACCTGCCGGAGGGCGAGGGAAAAGCCACCGTCAACATGTGGCGGGAGTTTTCCGACACGCGAAACGCCGCGTCAGCGGGGCACCTGTTCAACCATCCAGTTATTTCGTCGGAAACATGGACGTGGATTCATTCGCCCTCATTCCGCGCGACGCCGCTTGATTTGAAGGCGGAGGCGGATCTCCATTTCCTTCAAGGCATCAATCAGCTTGTCGGCCATGGTTGGCCTTATTCGCCACCGTCGGCCGGCGAGCCCGGCTGGAGAATGTATGCGGCTGGAGCGTTGAACGCGCACAACCCATGGTTCTTCGCGATGCCCGATCTGGCCGGGTACTTGCAGCGCGTGAGCTTCGCGCTGCGCCAGGGCCAGCCCGCGAATGACGTCGCCGTTCTCTTGCCCAACGACGATGTGTGGGCATCCTTTCACGCGCGCATCCAGCAGAACCGGCCTCCCACTTCGCTTGGCGGGTTCGATGAAACCGGATCCAACATCACCATGGACGAATCGATGCCACGGTTCCTTGGCTCGGAAGTGTTCTCGCAGGTTCTCGACGCTGGATTCAACTTCGATTTCATTGATGCAGACGCGATTGACACCGTCGGCATCCCCTACAAGGTTCTCATCCTTCCCGGCGTAGACCGCATTCCGCCCGAGAGCTACGAGAGGATCATCGATTTCGCCCGTCACGGAGGCATCGTCGTCGCAACACGCCGTGAGCCGTCTAACGCGCCGGGGTATCGCGACGCGGGAGCGATCTCATCGCGTATCCAGGCACTTTCGCAGGCGCTCTTCCACGGCGACATCGCAACCGCGCACTTCATCACAGACGAACAGAAACTCGGGGAGTCGCTTGCATCCTGGCTACATCCCGATTTTGAATGCACTCCGAGAACATCCAGCATCGGCTTCATTCACCGTCATCTTGCAAACGGCGATTTGTACTTCGTTGCGAACACCGGCAACTCGTCGCAACACGTTGACGCCAGCTTTCGCTCCGCGGCGGGGCATGCGGAACTATGGGATCCATTCACAGGCAACGTCACAGGCGTGGCCAATCCAGACAAGGTCCGGTTTGACTTGCAGCCTTATGAGTCGCGCATTGTTTTCTTCTCTGGGGAAACGCTTGCCCCCGCGCGAGTGCAGAACGCAGCCCCTGGCAGACGGATCGACATTTCGCACGATTGGCAGCTGGCGTTTGCGTCAAGTCGCCAATCAATCGAGGTGAAAGATCTCGACTCGTGGACCGAGAAGGCGCAGTTTCGCTACTACTCGGGGGTGGCTGCGTATCGGAAGACAATCGAGATCGGCCAAGCCGACTTGCGCCCCTCCCAATCCATTCAAATTGACTTTGGAGAGGGAACGCCGGTGCCCATTACTGACCCGCTGCCTCACGCCAATATGCGGGCCTACCTCGACAGCCCGGTCCGAGAAGCAGCGCAGGTCTTCGTGAACGAGAGGCTTGCCGGCTATGTCTGGCATCCGCCGTTCCGCGTTGATATCACGCCCTTCCTGAAACCAGGAACGAACGGTATCCGCATCGTGGTAGGGAACACCGCCATCAATGAACTCTCCGGCGAACCCCGGCCAACATACCGGCTTCTCTACGATCGCTTCGGAGTGGAATTCGTTCCGCAGGATATGGATAGCCTGGAGCCACTGCCCTCCGGTCTTCGCGGGCCGATCACGTTGATCATGAGTGGTAGCCGATAAGGAACGGCCCTGGGCTTTCTTCGGTGCCCCTCGGCTTACCCAAACCATGTCATCGGCCGTCACCCGCCCGAATGTCATCTGAAGCTCAATATCTTCTTTGAGCCGGCGGCTCTGCAAAGGAGGACCATTCGGTGCAAGGGAGAGGGGGATGGCGACTTTCGCTCGTGTTGACCCCCGCAGGTGGGGTTGCTAAACTGTAAATGCGGGGTGGAGCAGCCCGGTAGCTCGTTGGGCTCATAACCCAAAGGTCGCTGGTTCAAATCCAGCCCCCGCAACCAATTAAAGCTATGATTTCGAGGAAGTTAGAAAAGGCCGCCCGTGAGCGGTCTTTTCTGTTCTGGGCTGAATGTCCGTGAACTGTCCGTCTTTTCCGTAAACTTCCAACCCCCGATCGCACATTCGGCATGTGGCTCAGGAGGTTGCCGCTTCTCCACGCTCTGTGTGCCTTCCCAAGCGCGACGCCATCTAGACAAGGGGGAGCCCGGCCTCCCTTATAGATCACGCCGCCCAGGGCGAAAGCCAGGGCCGGGTATAGATATCCACTCCGGAGTCCTTAACGGGATTGCCGTACTCATCGTTACCGACTTCCGCAACGATGCTCTCATCGTCTGTACTTTCCCGGTGATTCTCTTTCAAGAGTTGGGCATCTAGCTCCCAGGCTGATGCAATGATCGATTCCAGTAGCTCCTCGACACTCGGGCCTGTTTCGTGGTCCTCGCGGCCATGCATTTCGATGGTCTGGAGAGGAATGGGAGAATTTCTTGCCCAAAAGTGGGGGCTTTTAGGCAAAGCCCACTTGACCTGTTCGAGGGCATAACTACGAGGGCAATCCAAGAACCGCTTCATTGTCTGAGTCGAAACCCGTGGAAGGGTTTTTGCGCAGGCTTTAGAGTTTTTTTTGTGCAGCCTAAAGGGGTGATGTGCAAGCCATAGGATTTTTGCGCAAAGCCATTCAGCAGGATTGAAAACTGATTCGAAAAACAGGGGCGCAAACTGGAGCGCAGCTGCCGGCCCCCACTAGCGTTTCTGCAGCCGGTATTGTGCCTTCCAGGCTATCTCTCTAAGATGCTTAAGGTTACAAAAAACAGCTCCGAAAACCCCACATAATCCCACAAAGACACGCTAAGCGGAGTCTCCCGGGTTTTCGCCGAGTCGATTGCGCGAGTGTGGCAACGCGAGGTCAGATTCGCGCCGGATGGCAATCAATTCTGCAACGATGGAAACGGCGATCTCCTCTGGGGTTGCCGCCTTGATGTCCAACCCAATCGGCGCAAAGACACGCTTGAGGCTCTCGCGGGTAACTCCTTCGGCCTCCAGTTGCCGATAGATGGCCAGTACCTTGCGTCCGGATCCGATCATCCCAATGTAATGGGCCGGCGTTTCCAGCGCCCATCGCAGAACACGAAGATCGTGCCTGTGACCACGCGTCACAATCACGATGTAGCTGCTGTCCGCCGGTGCGAGGCTCGACATGATTTCGTCCATCTCGCCGGTATGGATCTCCTGCGCGTCGGGAAAGCGCTCTCGATTGGCGTAAAGGTCACGGTCGTCCGCTACTACAGTTTCAAATCCGATAAGTGCCGCCACCTTATGGACCGCCAATCCTATATGGCCCGCGCCGAAGATGTAGAGACGCGGCGAGGGAATCAGCGGCTCAATAAAAACCTGCAAGGAACCTCCACAGACGAGGCCGTTGTCGTCGTCTTCGGCCTGTTGATCGAGGTTGAAGTTGAAGGTCCTTGGCTTTTCGTCGCGCATCACTTCCATGGCCCCCTTCCGCACATCGGACTCGACGCAACCTCCGCCGACCGTGCCAACGATCGAGCCATCGTCCCGGATCAGCATTTTGGCGGCTATCACCGACGGGATCGATCCGCGGGCATTCACAATTGTCGCCAGCGCCCCGCGTCTTCCCTCTCGCCGCAGCTTGCCAATCTCATCGAACACATCCATGGTTCAGCCTCCCGAGGAAAAAATTGCGCGACAAGAATGGCCCGATACCAGTTGGACGCCAGTTTAGTATGCGGCAGTCTGTTTCGCGTTCCAGAATGGCGCTGATTTCTCACGAAGTTTCTGAACCGCACCGGGAATCATCTCAATCGCGGTTTGGATTTCGGCCGCGGTATTCTGCTTGCCGAGGCTGAATCGCACGCTGGAGCGCGACTGCTCCCCGGTGAGGCCCATTGCCATCAGTACGCTGGAGGGGTCGGTTTCGCCTGACATGCAGGCGGCACCGCGCGAGGCGGCGATGCCCAACTCGTCGAGGGCCATGACCAGCGCGTTTCCTCCCGCGCGTTCGAAAAGGATGTTGCTGGTGTTGGGTACCCGCGGTGCGCCCTTTCCGTTGATTCGCGTCTCTGGAACCCGGCTTACAATCGTGTCTTCCAAGCGGTCGCGCTCTGCTGCCAGCCGGTCCATCGAACCATCCATCAATCCTGCTTGCGCAATCTGGCTGGCTCTCCCGAGCCCGGCAATTCCGGGAACATTCTCAGTCCCCGGCCGGCGCCGCCGTTCCTGCTGGCCACCTTGCAACTGCGCCCGCAACGGAGTGCCGCGTCGCACGTACAGCGCACCGACTCCTTGCGGCCCGTGAATCTTGTGCGCGGAGATGGTCAACAGATCACAGCCGATCTTTGAAACCGAGATTGGCACCTTTCCGGCGGCTTGAACGGCATCAGTGTGGAACCAAACATCGGCTTCGGCGGCGATGCGCCCGATCTCTTCGACCGGTTGAAGCACTCCTGTTTCGTTGTTGGCCATCATGACGGAGATCAGCCGTGTGTTGCTGCGTAAGGCAGCACGTATGCTCTCCGGCTCGACTTGGCCGTTACCATTCACGCCCACGCGGGTGACTTCGCATCCGTGCTTTTCGAGGTGGGCGCAAGTGCTTCGGATAGCGCTGTGCTCGATGGCTGACACGATGAGGTGATCACCGGGATTCATGATGCCCTTGAGAGCAAGGTTATCGCCTTCGGTTCCGCCGCTGGTAAAGACGATTTCAGCGAGATCACAGCCCACCAGAGCCGCGACAAGCTTGCGAGCCTCTCTTACATACCCAAGTGCGGTTCTGCCGCAACTGTGGAGGGAGGATGGATTGCCGAACGACTCAGAGAAGCACGGCAGCATCGCCTCGAGAATCTCCGGCAACACCGGGGTCGTGCTGTTGTTATCGAGATAAATCATGTTGAGGTCGATACCTTTTCCTGGATGTGGGCTGGGCGACACTGTGCATCCGTATGCCCTACGAAGGGTTTTTCCGCCCCCGACACGATGGTGCCGGGACGAAGAAGATAGAGGGTAACGGTGTTCATCGGTTTTGCACCCCGATCTTCCTTTTCGTTCCGGCCGCGGGGATTGGCTCATTGAGAAGGCTAATGGTCAGTCTCGGTTCACCGCTCGCGTAATTACCGCCGATGGCCGGCAGTTGGCGGAGAGCGCATTCTACTTGTTTCACCATGCAGGCGTTAGCTCCCGGCGCGTAAACCCTGAGTCGCAACTCCTTCGGGTTTCCCAGCACGACGTTGGCGTCGAAGTTGTGCAGCCATGGAATAGAAAACAGCGCTTCATCCAGGTCGGAGATCGATAAACCGCCGCTGCACCCCACCATCACCTGTGCGTCGATTCTGGTTCGCACACGGTCCAGCCGCCGCAACGGCGAACCGCATACGCATGGGCCCGGCACGAATCGAGCCAGGTCGCCTGTCTGGTAGCGAATGAGCGGCATGCCGGTGCGTCCCAATGTGGTGAACACCACTTCGCCCAACTCCCCATTGGCAAGCGGCTCGCCGGTTTCAGGGGAGACAATCTCGAAGTAGAGGTCGGCCTCGCGCAAATGGTAGCCAGCATGCGCACGGCAATCCACGCCTCCACCCAGCCCCATTTCTGTAGAGCCGTAGTGTTCGAATATCTCGCACCCGGTCGCCTCCCGGATTCTTCGGGTGAGACTGTCCGCTACGTGATCGCTGCACAGCACGATCGTGTGGAGGCGACGAAATACCCGTCGGGCCACTTCGCTGCGTTGGAGAGCCAAGGCCAGCACCTGGACGGGAAGCCCGATCAGAAGAGTGGCCTTCTCTTCGTCCATTCGAGCGAGTGTCTTGGCCGGTTCCATAGACAGCCCATGGGCGATGGGCACAACGCCGGCCCGCTCAATTCCCCGCGCTATCTGGAATCCGACACTTCCTTCCCGTTCGCCGGGCATCGCAATCAGCATGCGATCGCCCTTTGCGGCCATCGAAGCGACGCCGTGCGCGAAAAATTCGAGCGCCAATTCCTGGTCGTCCACGGTGAAGAATATGCGCTTGGGCGTGCCCGACGTTCCGCTCGACTCGATTGTAACCACGCGGCTGATTTCGCTCTGCGGCACGCACACGAATTCATGCCCACGCGCCATAATTTCGGCGGGGTTCGTAAGGGGAGCCTGGGACAGTTCATCCAGCGAACGCGGCCAGTCCGCCGGCAGAGCAGACAGCGCCTCAGCGTAGAAGAGGCTCTTGCGCCGGGCGAACACCACGGTCTGCTGAATCGCGCGCAGGTGGTAATCGGAGATGGCTGCGCGCGTCAGCATCTGAGGGTGGACCCCAATTCGGCGCGCGGTCAAGCTATCCAGTGGGTTCCGTTCGACAGCTCCGACAGTCGCGCTCATGCAACAACTCCAGCGCCGGCGCGTTTGCTCGTCTGACGCCGATAAAGCGTCTCGCCTGTAATGCCAGTGAGGTTGTAGGCGCACAGCGGCACCAGTTTCTGCTGGGGACTCAACACGTGTAAAAAGCACTCGCGCAGCCGCTCTAGATCGATGTTCCACGCATCCTGAAACGCCATTCCTGAAATGCAGAACGACATCTTCTTCTCCGCCAGAAATTCATCGAGGCTCGACACATCGATCCCGCCGAGCGGCTGCATTTCCGGCGGCGCGGACGGATACGACCAGTGCTGCGCCACAAAGCGCTGTGCCCGCCTCACGCCTTCACCCGGCTCTGGTTTAGGGGCTCCCAGTTGTACCAGGCTAGACTCCACGGCGGGCCCGCAACAGGATGAAACGGCCGGGCGCGGCGCGGGCGACACCTGCCTGTTCGCATCCAGCCAGAACTTGCCGTGAAACGAACAATACGGGTTCTCACCTGAAGCCGGATAGAAGTTTGCCGCCTTGAATTGTCCCTCCGTTTGCTCCTCGATGAGCCGGATGACCTCAGGAAACGTGATGCGATCGGAGTCGGTTCGCTCGGATGGATAGCGTCCGAAGTAGCTGATGGGTTGAAAATGAACCGCGCGTACTGCCGGTGCCAAACGGACGGCTGTGCGCAGAATCTCGCCGATCTGGCCGGTATTCGTTCCAGGCATCAGCGTGGGCACCAGCACAACTCCCAACTCATGTCGTCCGCAGTTTTCGATGGCTGCAAGCTTGGTCTCCAGCAAAGGCCGTCCACGCATGGCCTGGAAGACGCTGTCGCTCACTCCGTCAAACTGCAGAAAAACACAAGTCAAACCGGCTTCGTTCAGCTCTTGCGCATAGTCCGGGTCACGGGCGAGGCGCAGCCCGTTGGTGTTGAGCTGAATATAGGTGAAACCGAGGTGGCGGATTTCACGAATGATCTCGGGTAGATCGCCCCGTACCGTCGGCTCGCCGCCGGAGAGATGCAGGTTGAAGGGCCCCCCTGCCTTAATCAGCCCACGGCACCAACTGACGATCTCTTCGACACTGGGATCGGGGTCGGCCGTTCCCCCCGCGGACGCAAAGCACACCGGACATGCAAGGTTGCATCGTTGTGTCACATCCAGTACCACGCAGCAGGTGTGTTGGCGATGTTCCGGGCACAGCCCGCAGTCAAACGGGCAACCTCGTTGAACGGAGGTCCCGCACACAGGTGGGGGGGAAGGGAAGCGGTGTCCGCCTCCCCACGCTTGATAGGAATCGAGGCCCCGCCAGATGATCGTCTTGAACTGACCATGTGTGGCGCAGTTCTTGCGCAGATACACCGCGTCGCCCTCGACGATACGGTCGGCAGGAATGCGCTCGAGACATACGGGACACAGGCTCTCAGTTTTGCCAACAACGCAGGGTGTTTCGGCTTTCACGGCGACGGTCACCTTCTGCCGCTTTCGACGGCGGCTTGGATCACCAAGTCCGGTTCGGCTTGGGCCGGTGTGCTTAGAATCGCGTCGAGCGGGGCTCCGAGGCGTGTTTCGATGGCGGTTGCGACACTCTCAGCGACCGCCTTCCGTCGGCGGGCAGCCGCGATTGCCTCCGGCTCACCGCGGAAGTGGTTCAATGCGCGCTGGAATCTCTCGTCGAGACTGAAAATCCTGTCACCGCCAACCAGCTTGTCGGCAAGATAAACAATGGCACGTTCGTCGAGGTTCCCGCTGAACTCCAACTCCGTATGAGCCCCCACTACCTCTGCTACGCGCGGCATTCCTTCTGCGCACAGAATCTCTGCCCCGACCCGCGCATGTTCGGGCTCACCCTTAGCCAGATCGTGCAGCAACCCACCCGCTCGCGCCAGTTTCGGATCGATCGGCAGGCCGCTATCGAAGAGAGCCGCCGCAAACTGCTCAGCGACTTCGCCCACTTTGCGCGAATGGCGAACAACGGTTCCGGCCACATGCCGCAATCCGAGCAGAGCTTCACATTCTCCGATAGTAGGAATCTCACGACGCGCGGCCAGTGCGGCCAACGCTTCAAAGGCGGCAGGCGTGTCCATGTCCAGATGGATCGCCTCGTCGGCTACTGGTACTTCGATGGCATTCCATTCGTGGGCCGTGAGGAATTCCGACAGCGGCCCGCGGGCCGCATTGAGCGATACTTCATCCAGAATCGACCGGGCGATCAAGGGTGGATGTCCGCGCCGTTCGCCGAAAACCGGGTACACGATTCCTTCGGGATGAGTGGCAAAGGCGGCAGCCAGCCGCCTAAGTGTCGCAGAGCGCACGAGAGGGATATCCACAGGAAGGACGAACGCGCCCTGAGCCCAGCTCTGGAGCGCTCGTAAGCCGGCAACGACGGAGGAGAACATCCCTTGTTCCCAGCCCGCATTGTGCACGCATCGCGCACCGCATCGCTCCGCGATCGGCTGCAGTTCTTCGGCGCGATTTCCAATCACCACGATCACCTCGCCCGCGCCGGCATCGCGCAATAAAGCAATATTCCGCTCCAGCACGGTCATGCCCCCGAGGTGCAGCAGAGGCTTGAAACAACCCATGCGCGACGAGGCGCCGGCGGCCAGCACAATGCCGGCCAAGCGCGTCCCGGCGGCCTCAGGCGGACGGATTGGGGTTGTCAAACTCATAGTTGTTCTCCGCCAGAATCTCCTTCAATCTGGCCATACTCTCCACCATGATGCTGGGGCAGCGCGTCATCCTGTTGCGCATGTCCTCCTGCAGAATTCCTTCGCACTCGATGCTGCCGTAGCGGGTCTTAAATTCGGACTCGAACCACCCCACGAACTCGGTCAGCATGCCCCCGAGTCGCTCATCTCCAACGTCGGTAGTCGTTCCCCAGCCAGCATGTAATCCCAGCAGGCAGCAGCCACCGATCATCACGGCGCACGTCTTGCCGCATCCCATACCGGCCGGTAGCCCCGACATGGCTCGCACCAGGTCCTCATTCTTTTTTCCGAGTGCCTCGAGAGCCAACACCATCAGAATCTGGCTGCACTGGAATCCCTTCATCCCAAGGTCCATCACGCGGAATGCGTCTTCATTCATCTTCATCCCCTTTCAGGACGTCCCTCTTGAGTCGCGTCGCAATGAGCAGAAAGTAGCCGGCCCGTGCGGCCCGCATCGCGTCCTGAATACTCCGCGATGGTGCATCGCAGCCACATCCCCACAGACCTTCGAGAGATCCGTACTCAAAGAGGAAGCGAGCCGCGCACTCGCGCAGCGCCTGCGAGTGATCCTCCCACGCATCGATAGTGAACCCCGCTTTGCACAGGCTCGTCTCCAGTTCGTCGCGAATCAGCATTCCTGCAGCGCAGGAGCCCCGGAGGGAGCGGACTTGCACAATCGCTTCCGGGTTGCGCGCGTAGAGGTCAGAGATCATCAGCCGCCCACCATCTTTCAATACACGCGCGCACTCGGCCAACACGCGCCCGCGATCCTTCATCAGCGAAAGGCTGCATTCGGCCAGCACGCCATCCGCGGCATTGTCAGGGAAGGGAAGCGATTCGGCCGGGGAGACAATCCGTTCGAGCGCGCCCAGGCCTCCGACCTTTGCCTCTGCGAGGCATGAGGACGAATCCACGCCAACGGCATCGATTCCCAGGGAACGCAGGTACCGCACGCTGTCGCCCGCGCCGCAGCCCAGATCAAGAATCGTTGCGCCCGCGCCCAAACCCGCCAAGGCCAGCGCCCGCGCCGTGAGTTCCATGCCGCCGGGACGGAAAAGCCGATCGTCGCCCGGCGCCAGCCTGCCGGTCTCATAGGCCGATCGATCGCGGTTTGCGCAGACGGATTTCATTTGTCCTCCAGCGCCTGCTCTACCTGTAGCATCCGTCCCGCCGCCAGTTCCTTCGGCACCAGGATCTTGCCGCACTCCGGGCACTTCCAAAGCTCAATGGGAAACTCGCTACCCAGGTACGAGGCAATCACCTTGCCCGGAACCAGCGGCTTTTTGCACTTCCCGCAAACGTAGGAAGACTCCGGAGTGGAGCCGGCCGTAGAGCCCATCTCAACGCACCTCCATGCGGTGAGAGTAGGCGTCATGCACCACAAATTCGTGGTCGCCCGCCGAGTATTCGACCCAGTACGTCACGCACGCCACGCGCAGCGACGCCAGGCGACGCCCGGTCTTCCCGTCTTCAATCCAGTCGCCGCTCTCTTCGGCATGGTCAATTGTGCGTTGCACTTCCTGCTCCAGAATCATGCGCTTCTCGAGCAGTGGCTTCAGCTCCTCCGCGATCTGAACATTCCGGGATGGCTCCATCGTCTTCTCCGTTTCTCCCCATACTTCGCGCAGAAGCCTCTCCTTGAGCCGCGCACGATTGTCCTGGCGGAGCGAGAAGCCGGGATCAGGGCGTGCCGCGGGATCCATCGTCTGCTGGGGGAACACCAGGTCGAGAATATGCATCGCGCGTTTGCCTTCATGCGCGAAGCGATCGCGGCACATGGCGCAATAGGTCACGTAATCGGCATCGCTTTGCGCGGCTCGCTGATTCACGGTCTTCTGCGCAATCGAGGGATTCGCAAAGGACACCAGCCCACCGTATCCGCAGCAGGTTGTCAGCCCGGGAGCATTCAACTCCTGCAACTCGACCCCAATCCGCTGCAGCAACTGGCGCGCGCTACCCTCCACTTCGTTCATACCGCGGGTCGAGCAGGGATCGTGGATGGCCAGCTTTCTGCCCGCGCTCACCGGCGCCGCGGCGGAAGACAGCGCGCTGTCGATATGAGGCCACAGCGGCTCGATCGGAATCTGCGGCAGATTTTCGCGAAGCGTCTTGATGCAGGAGGAACACGCTGTAATCAATCGTGGCCGCCCCAAAGAGTCCCATGCGGCTTCCATCGATTGCAGGGCATTTTGAAACTTCTCTTCGTTGCCGGCCCAGCGCGCCGGGGCTCCGCAGCACGCCAGAATCAACCCTACGCCGCCCGTAAGGGTGTTCCGAAGCTGGTCATAGCACGCGGTAACATGGCTCGGTGAAGAGGCCGCGAGCTGGCATCCGGGAAGAAATGCGACGCGGCTTGAGCCAAATCCAGGCTGATGGCGCGCCAGGGCAAACGCCTCACTTTGGCTGAAGGCCATATCGCGCAAGGCAAAGTCATGCGCCGATGGCGGCATCTTGCCCGTGCGCACCATACCCTGCCGCGCGTCGAGGCAGACCTCGGCCATATTCAGTTTCTCGGGGCAAACCGCGGCGCACAGTCCGCACAGCGTACAAGAGTTGATCATGCGGTTGGCCTGCCGCATGCCCATCACGATACTTTCGTTGTTGTAAATCTGCCGGACGTAGCTCTTGGGATACGAACCGTAGTCCTCGAGATAAGGGCAGACCTTCACGCACTCCAGGCAGTGACAAGGGAAACACCGCTCTGCCTCCTGCCTGGCCTCTTCTTTTGTGTATCCGGTCGCGTCCTGCGCGCGCGAAACCGCAGCTAATGGCACAATTCCACTGGTGTTCACGAAGAGCCGCGAGGCGTACGGCCCTTGATTCTCGCGATTCGCCGTGAGCGATGCCCCCTGCAGAAAGCGGTCGATCGACACCGCTGCGTAGTTGCCGTCGGCGATCGAATTGACCGGCGAATAACTCTCGGCGCCGTATCGCTGCGCCCCTCCGGCGAACAACTTAGCGCAGGCTCGTTGCCAGTGTCAGTGGATCGATGCGCAGCCCACCCAACGGGTTGCGCTCCAAGCCCAAGCAACTCTCGTCGAAGATATCCGGTCCAGTCGCCAGAAACACTGCATCGTAATCCCCGACCACCGTGTCAAGGCCGAACGGTCCCGCGTGGCGGCTGACCAGCGCATCGCACCGGACAGTGACACCAAGCTTTCCCAGCGCCGCCAGGTCGGTGTCGATCGCCGCCGAGGGCAAGGCCTCTTCGCCGTAACAGCGCATTCTGCCAAGCAGGCTTGGGCTTGCTTCGAACAGCGTCACCGCATACCCGCGGACAGCCAGGCGGATTGCCGCCGACACACCGCTCAACCCGCCGCCAATCACCCCAATTTTTTTGCGATTGGCCGTTTGTTGCCGCGCTACTGGTGCTGAACCTCCGAATTCAGCGCACGCCCGCTCCAGCAATCCAATGTTGACCGCTGCGCCGGCATCAGAACGCCGGCAAACTGATTGACAAGGGTGGTCGCAGACGCGAGCAAGAATCCGCGGAAGGGGTGCGGCATTGGCAAGCAGCGCGAGACCCTGTTTGAAATCTCCAGCCGCTACCGCGACGGCCAGCGCACGGGCATCTACATGCAAAGGACAGGCAGCCATACATGCGGGCGCCTGTTCCTCAATGCATTGCCCTTCCCACCGTCTGACCTGCTCCCGGTCCATGCTGAAACCTCGCGCGCGACCTGCGATTCATGCATTGTGCCTTGCGTTGTGCAGAGACCGTGCATCCCGGATGGAAATCCGGAGATGTCTCAGTAATAAATCCGGGGCGAAGTTGCATTCGCCCCAGTGTGTTCATCGTGCAGCGCGCTCTAGACGTGCGCCAGTTCCTGTTGGCCCATGGCGTCCAGTGCGGCCTTCACCACCTTGGGCAACGCCGGAACCCGGGTAATGCGCACGCCGCATGCGTTATAGACAGCGTTGAGGATTGCCGGATGGGGAGCGGTCAGCGGAGCCTCGCCCACGCCCGCCGCGCCGAACGGACCCAGGTCGCGAGGCGTTTCCTGGAAGAGTATTTCAATGTCGTCCGGGATATCACTGATGTACGGTAGCCCGCAAGCCTTCAGGTTATTGTGTACCTTCACATCCTCGAAGTCTTCGGTCAACGCCAGGCCGATACCCTGTGCCAGACCTCCGTAAATCTGCCCTTCCACGGTGGCGCGGTTGATGATCGTTCCCACATCGACTGCCGTAGTGAACCTCACAACCTTGACCTTGCCGGTGGAAAGATTCACTTCCACTTCCGGCATGAACACTTCGTACATGTACACCGGAAACGGCTTGCCCTGACCCGTAACCGAGTCGCAGGCCGTGCAGTCGGAGGCCACCCACGTCCCGTCGTAGTGCAGCGGGATCTTCTCCGCCACCATCTCGTCATAGGTGCGATAACTCCCATCGGGCTTCCGCATCGCGTTGAGAAGCATCTCGCAACCAACCTTGGTCGAGTTTCCGGTAAAGACGTTGGAGCGGCTGCCGCCCGAAGGCCCGCTGTTAGGTAACAGCGTATCGTTCATCTTCAGCTTGATCTGCTCCGGTTTCATGCCCAGCGGCCGCAATGTCTCATGCCCAATTGTCAGTGCGGCCAGGTCGGCGCCCTGCCCATGATCCTGCCAGCAGTTGAGCAGCGTGACGCCATCTCGCGTGAGCTCGACCGCCGTGGCTGAACTATCCGGCCCGTCGAGACCGCAGCCGTAAACGCCGATCGCCAACCCCACGCCCCGCGGCTTGTCCGGGGTAGACAACTGCTTGCAGCGTTTCTTCGCCTCTTCGTACTTGGGGCGGAGCATGTCGAACAGCCCCTCGAGGCAATACACATCGGGCGTCTGCCCGGTCGGTGTTGTCGCCGGAGGACGGTACAGATTGCGATACCGGAACTCGAAGGGATCGATGCCCATCTTCTCCGCAAGCATGTCAACCAGCATCTCCGAAGCAAGGAAGGCCTGCGGCGAACCGTATGCGCGGAAAGCTGATCCCCACGCGTGATTGGTGCAAACCGTCTTGCCCTTGCCGCGAATGTTCGCGATGTCGTACCCGGCGCCCACGAACTGTGCCTGACGCACCGTGAGCAAATCGCCGAACTCCGAATACGGGCCGTGATCGATCCACCAGTCCGTCTCCATGGCGATTAATCTGCCATCCTTGTCAGCGCCCATTTTGCACTTCACATTTCCGGGCGACCGCTTGCCGGTGTAGGTAATGTTCTGCAACTGGCTGTAAACCAGCGAAACCGGGCGCTCTGTAGCCAGGCAAGCCACACCCACCAGAGCTTCCATGGTCGGCGAAAACTTGTATCCGAATGTACCGCCGGCGCCGTTCTGAATCAGCCGCAGTTTATCTGGCTCGACACCAATTCCGGGGCCAATCATGGCCGCGTGAAGTTGCAGGCCGATGCTCTTGGACTGAATCGTCAGCCGGCCGTTGTCTTCGAGATAAGCGCATCCGCAATCCGGCTCGAGATGCAGATGGGGCTGCCGGCTGCAGTAAGTCTCGATCTCTTCCGTGAAGGCCGCCTGCTCCATCAAAGGCGCGGTCTCCTCACCCTTTACCACGCCCTGTTCGTAATAGATGTTGGGTACCCCGGGGTGAATCTCGATGGCGTCCGGTGCCATGGCTGCCCATCCGGACATATACGCCGGGAGCACTTCAAGGTCGACCTTCACTTTGGCAGCGGCGGCGCGGGCATGGTCCTCAGTGTCGGCGGCAACAATTGCGATCGCATCGCCAAACTGGAATACCTTGTCCTTGCACAGAATCGGACGGTCCCATCCATCACCCTTGTTGGTCGGGAAAGTGATCAGACCAGTGATGGCATTCTTGCCTTTCACGTCCTTCCACGTGATCACCTTCACCACGCCGGGCATCTTTTCTGCCTCGGCGGTGTCGATGCCCTTGATATTGGCGTGCGATACTTCGGCCTGCACCAGCGCCAGGCGCAACGTATCGGGCGGCATGTGCAGCGCTACGTCGGCGCCGAAATCCCATGTCCCCGTCACCTTTGCCAGCGCCGATGGACGACGATATCTGGAGCCCAGGATGCTGCCGTTCTCTCCCGGCTCAAAAAGCAGGTCGTCCTTCTTTTTCTCTCCACGAATTACGGCGGCGGCGTCCATCACGGCATCGACCAGTTGCTTGTAGCCGGTGCAGCGGCAAGCGTTGCGGTTCACATCGAACCACTTCCTCACCTCTTCCCGGCTCGGGTTAGTGTTCTTGTCGAGCAGAACCTTCGCCGACATGATGAAACCGGGCGAGCAAATGCCGCATTGCGCGCCGCCGTGCGCCATCCAGGCCACCTGAAGCGGGTGGAGATTGCCGGGCGTTCCAATGCCTTCAATCGTGGTAATCTGCGCGCCTTCCGCAACCTTCCCCATAGGAACAAGGCATGCGCGTTTCGACTTGCCGTCGATGATTACAGTGCAGGTTCCGCATTGTCCCTCGCTGCAGCAGACCTTGCATCCCGTGAGCAGAAGTTGCTCGCGAAGTACATCGGCCAGATTTTTCTCCGGATCGACGACCAGCGACCGTTCAACGCCATTTACGTTGAGGAGCACTCGTTTCATGATTCCACCTCGTCTAGCCTGTTCATTTGCGATGCGATCGCATCGGCGCCGGAAGCTGGACACGGTACCGCACCACGGCGCTCATCCGTATCGTCAATTCCAGGTGCTGCTTCCAACGCTTTGACTGAACATGAGGAGTTGGTTTGCGATGGAAGTTCGTTGCTCACAAAGTGCCAACTTTCAGAGATCACCCTCTGATTAACACTGCTCAACATATTTGAGGAAATAGCAGTCGATAGACTGTGAGCCAGATCACTTATGTTGAAACGGTCTGGTGCTCCAATGGACATTCCGTCGTGATCGGAATCACTTCTACCGGACCAACTCACGTCAATTCTGGAAGATTCGGGCGAAGCTCCTATTTCACAATGGCAGTCGAACTATTCAGGTCTAGGACTGCAAAAACCCGGGACGAAGGTCGAAAACATGCGCAGGTACAGCGTCATCGTTGACAAATGCATCAAGGACTCGCTCTGCATCTCTGCATGCCTTCGCAACGCTATCCATCCCTTGCCGTTCGAGCCCGGCTTCGCAAATGCCACCCAGCTCTTCATCAATCCCGCGAAATGCATCGGATGCGGCTCGTGCATCTCTGCCTGTCAAAGCGGCGCGATCTTTGAGCGGGAGGAACTGCCCCAAAACCTGGAGCGCTTTGCAGCCGACAACGCGGCTTACTACAAACAATGACCAAAGCGCTATCGCCCACCGAATCCTTGCATCCCGATCAATCGGCCAAAGCCCAGGCGTTTCCTGACTTCGCCAAGACTCCCTCCGCCGCCCCCGCAATACCCTTGGCGTTTTATTGCCCGGAAAAATCCCCGCAATCATGCGTGACCAAACTATTGTGATTCGGGTCACATTCAACCGTATTTGCGAATGCATACTGTTCCCTTCATCGAATGGTTGTACCGGGCAAGTTCCATCGAGCTGCGTTTCATTTTCGAAATCACATCGTGAATAACAAACACGCCGAACCCGCATCATCGGGCCGCAGCACCTCTGCGTAACTGCAGATTCGAAAGATGGCTTGCCTTCACGCTCAGATCTTCTGAGCCATCGCTCGCACAAGAATTTAGCTTCTGAAGGGACTTCGTATGGCACTTGCAGATCAGGTTTATGGCTTTTATCTTCCTACCGTTTCCTTGATGGGGATCGGGTGTTCAAAAGAAACCGGGGCGCAGGCAAAGGCGCTGGGCGCCACCAACCTTCTCATCGTTACCGATGCTGTCTTGAATAAGCTCGGCCTCGCCGATCAAATTGTGAAAATGATCACCGACGCGGGCCTCAACGCTACCATCTTCGACGGTGCGGAGCCAAACCCGACCGACAAGAACGTTCATGACGGTGTCAGAGCCTACATCGACAACCAGTGCGACGGCATCGTCACGCTCGGTGGCGGCAGCTCCCACGATTGTGGCAAGGGTATCGGGCTGGTTGTCGCCGGTGGCGGCAACATTCGCGATTACGAAGGAGTCAACAAGTCCACTCGGCCCATGCCTCCATTCCTGGCAATCAACACAACCGCCGGCACCGCCAGCGAGGTAACGCGTTTCTGCATTATCACCAACACCAGTACTCACGTGAAGATGGCCATCGTCGACTGGCGCGTTACTCCCAATGTCGCCATCAACGACCCGGTCCTGATGGCAGGCATGCCTCCTGGTTTGACGGCTGCTACCGGAATGGACGCCCTTACCCACGCCATCGAGGCATACGTTTCGACCATTGCCACACCGGTTACCGATGCCTGCGCGATCAAGGCGATCGAGCTGATTCGGGACTTTCTTCCCGCTGCCGTCGCCCACGGCCAAAACATGGAAGCTCGTGACCGCATGGCCTATGCCGAGTATCTCGCCGGGATGGCATTCAATAACGCCAGCCTCGGCTATGTGCACGCCATGGCACACCAGTTGGGCGGCTTCTACAATTTGCCGCACGGCGTATGCAACGCCATCCTGTTGCCCGTGGTCTGCGAATACAACCTCATCGCCTGCCCGAAGCGCTTCAAGGATATCGCCGTCGCGCTGGGACAGGATGTCCGCGGCCTCTCCGATCTGGAAGCCGGCGAAAAGGGCATTCGTGCCATCCGGCGGCTGTCAACGGCGGTCGGAATTCCAAGCGGACTCGCCGAACTTGGCGTTCATGACGAGGATTTGGAAATCATGGCCGGCAACGCCAAGAAGGACGCCTGCCAACTCACCAACCCACGCACGGCCACCTTGGCTCAGGTGGTGGGGCTCTATCAGTCTGCCATGGGCACACGTGCAAGGATGCTGGAAACCGAAATGGCCGCTGACTAGTCACTCAAGATGTTGAGACATGCGCTCCCGCCGGATACCTTCGGCGGGAGCCTTTTTTCCGCGAAAGCAGCCGATTCGGACAAAGGTGCGCGCTCACCCTTGCGGCTCAACAATGGCAATCGGGGGGCAGTCGGGGTAGCGCGCAATCCATCTCAGACTGCAGCGGAAGAATCTGCCCGCTTCATCCGCAGCGTCGCATTGTTAACCAGCGGCTTGGCCCAGAAACCGACGCTGAAAATGAAAGCGAAGGTGGCGTAGAGAAGCAGCAATCCGCTCCTCAATCCGAAGTGATCGCCAATGCGCCCGATGACGGCCGGCATAACGGCGCCTCCCACGATTCCGGTGGCCAGGATTCCGGTGAAGGATCCGTGATATTCGGAGACGGAGTTGAGTGCGAGCGAAATTAAAATCGGCCACATAACCGACGCGAAGAGGCCGACGAGCGGGAAGGCCAACGCCGATACGCTTCCGGGACCAAACAGCGCCAGAGAAAGACAGCACAGGGCTCCGATTGAGGCTCCAATCAGTATTCGTCGGCTGTCGAATATCTTGAGCAGCAGCACGCCGGCGAGGCATCCCGCAGTCATCAGCCCCCAAAACCATGCCACGGCATTCGCCCCGGTTGTATGAGGATCAAGGTGGTGGTACTGGCTCAGGAACTGTGAAATCCAATTGGCCGTGCCTTGTTCGCAACCGACATAGGCGAAGATCGCAAAAAAATAGAGCCACACCAAACGCCGCCGCACCAGGTTCCCATACATCTGCGTTGTGCCCGGCCGCTCTTCATCGGTGTGCTGGACGGGCGGAAATCTGGATACAAGTAACAACAGAATCATGGCTAGCGCGATAGCCGTGAAAATCCAGTAGAGAGAAACCCAGGGCAATTCAGTGGGCGTGACCCGCCTCAGTGCTCGAAGAAGCAAATTTGCGCCCAGCGAAGTGTCATTCAGGTTTACAACAAGATAGGAATAAATATGAGGGCTGATAAACGACGCGGTCCCGAAAAACAGTTGCGCCAGCACTTCGTTGAATGCGAAATGCTCCTCGCCGCCGGATACACGGAGCAGCGGATTAATGGCAACCTGCAACACGGCCATTCCCGCGCCGATCACGAACAGCGAAATCATGGCGATTTTATACTGCGGAAAGAGCGCGAAGCTCAGCGAGCCCGCGGCAGCGGCAACGAATGCCCAGACCATTACCGGCTTTTCAGAAAAGCGTTCCACCAGGAATCCGGCTGGAATGGACATGACTCCGTAGGCAATAAAGAACGAGAAGACCAGAAATCCTGCGGCCGTAAGGCTGACATGAAAGTTGTTGATGATGTCCGGCACGATGGGTCCAAGAATGTTTGTGAGCAGAGAGATGACGAAGAAGGTTAACAAGATCAGGAACACCATGTACCGGTTTCTCGCCATAGGTCTGACTCCTTGCTGCCACGGTTCGCGAGTTACGTCGACGGGCAGACGTACTTGCCGTTCCGCGCGAAGCGTTCGTGCCACACGCGCGCTGCTCCAATCAGGTTTGCGTCTTCTCCGAGCGAGGCGCGCATCAGCTCCGCTCGTTCCAGGGGAACAAACCGGCAACCCCGGCGCATGACATCGCGGATGCCGTCGAGAAACAGGTCAGCGCTTTTCATCACGCTTCCGCTCAGAATGACCGCATCCGGAGTGAACAGATTCACAAGATTCGCCAGCCCGATACCCAGATAGAATCTCTCCCTGCCAATAGCCTCGAGAGCAAGCGCGTCGCCGGCACGGGCCATCTCGCAGATGCGTCTGGCAGTCAGTTCTCCCGCGGCCGCATATGCCGGTTGGCTTTCCATCCATCGCACCATGGCAGGACCGGCTGCGAGCGATTCCCAGCATCCATGGAATCCACAGGAGCAGGGAGGGCCGGTGGTGTCGATCACTTGATGGCCGATCTCGGGATGAGCGCCGTCGACGCCCCGATACAGTTGCCCGCCCAGGATGATGCCGCCGCCAATTCCTGTTCCGATCGTGACGTAAATGAGGTGCGATTTATCTCTCCCCGCTCCCCAGGCTGCTTCGGCGAGCGCGGCCGCATCAGCATCGTTCTCGAGCGCTACCGGCACGTGAAACTTCCGCTCGAGATCGTCAACCAGGCTCGCGCCGCTCCATTTCGGCAAAAAGTCCAGATCGCCAAAGCGCCCGGTAAATGGCTCGACCGGGCCGGTTGATCCGATGCCGATACCCGCAACGGCTAAGCCGGTATCCCGCATGCATCGCTGCAGCATGTTGGCGATGAGTATGACGCCATCGCCATAGGCCTCTGCCTCGCGAGAGGGCGCTTCTACCCGGGACAGCAGACGACCACCTTCATCCACGATCCCGACGGCTATCTTTGTCCCGCCAATATCAACGGCGCCAATTGCAGTCATCGACGACTCACCATTTCTTCGATTACCGCCTGTCCCGCTGCGGCGATGCCGTACGTCCTTTGGAAAAAAGCCGCTTGTCGTCATCGACAATGTAAGACGCAAAGCGGAACGAGTCGCAATCGGCCCCAGCCAGTTGCGCTAGCCGCTCCGCGGCGAGCTGCACGGGAATAATATCCCCGAGGAATTGCCAGTGGACAGGCCATTGCGGCAGACCGAAAACCAGATCTGAGGAGTCTTCTGTCACGCCACAGCCCACGAGCATGACCGAGGCGCCAAGATTCTGCAAATCGTGCGCGACGGCCAGGTCTTGTTCGCGCATCTGCTCTCCGTCAATCCACATTGCAATGCGAACGCCTGGTATCACCATTTCCTGGGGGCCGTGCCGAAAGCTGCCCGTGCCTATTGCGGTCGCCGGCAGTTTAGCGCCCTCTTCCCAAAGAAGACCCGCCTCCTGAGCGCTCGCCATGCTGGAGCCGCGCGCCAGAAAGTAATACGTGGCCTTGGGGTCGAGCCAGGAGGCGTGCGCCAGTTGCCGCTGCCAAAGCGGGATCTCCTTCGCTGTATTGGCGATCGCGTCCGCGAGCGCGCTTGCGAGATCCTGACTAAACGAACTCACGGTGGCCGAGGCAATGGCCGCCGCAGCTGCCGCCAGCGCGGAGTACGTGTTAACCGAGATACCGTGATCCGGTTTCACCGGAACCAACACGGGCAGGCGGGCCTCAAGCGCCAGCACACCATCTTCGAAATTGGTTACACCGATTACCGTAGCGCCGGCGGCGCTTGCTTTGGCGAGCAGCTTCACGATCTCCACGCTTCGGCCGCTGCGCGAAAGAACCATGATCACCGACTGCGGAGGAATCTTGCTGAATTGCAGCAACTCTGCCGCGTCCAGCATAAACACAGGCCATCCGCCGCTGTGAAAGATTGATGATGCTCCCAGCGCCGCATTCCAACTGGCGCCGATTCCGGTGATGTAAAAGTGACGGGCGCCGCGTATGGCATCGGCTGCGGATTCCACCAACCCGCGGCCCGCCCCGGCGAGATATTCGATCACCCGCTGCAACTCGTTCGGCTGTCGAAGTATGTCCTGCAAAAACCGGGTCATTCGTTACCTCAGCTTCCGGCAAACTTCGAAGAACTACCGCGACAACCCGGCGCCGGAGTCGCACCGCTTCAACAACCCGGGCTGAGTCGGAACAAAACCAGTTCAAGTGACAACACACTGTCTCACTTCGGGGGTTCACCCTAAAACGTGTCAATAGGCAAAAATGAAAATAGTTTGTAACCCTCTTTAGAATCAGCGCAAAAAACTTTGCCCGAATTGGGTATTAATTATTCGAACCTGTCATACTTGAAACAGTCGAACAAAAGCCCGCCATTGAGCGGGCTTTTTCATTTCACGAGCAGGTCAGGGAGCAAGAGATGGAAACATCGCTCAAACTCGAGTTGGCGGAACCTTTCTGTCCCCTGTTCCCGATTCCTTTTTCCCTGTCTTTTTCACGCCCTGACTCATTCACTTCTTCACCGGTCGGCCTTGTTCACTTTTCACTCTTCGCTTTTCACTGTTTTGTGATGCCAATCACGGTCAGCAGAAAATCCCCCCTTTTTTGGGCGTTACTCCCTCATTCCAATCAGTTTGACCTTTTTTTATTTTGCACGTGGAAGTGCCTTTTGCACCAAACCCAGTGCATCCGGGGCAGCAGAAGAGGCTCGAAGCTTCTTGACCCCGATTCCGGATTCACTCCGAGAATCTGCAATAGAATGAAAACTCCTGTTCGCCCACCAAGCCCCGGAACATTCCGGCTCATTTGGCTTCGCGAGTGGGGCGCTGGACGATCTCGCTGCCAAGGAGTATTGGAATGGGGCCGGAATCGAACGAGAAGCACGGCGCGCTCTCCGAGCAGTTGCCGCCTCTCACCGAGAATGCGGC
The DNA here is from genome assembly GCA_963744185.1 of uncultured Acidobacteriota bacterium. Taxonomy (GTDB): domain Bacteria; phylum Acidobacteriota; class Terriglobia; order Terriglobales; family Acidobacteriaceae; genus Telmatobacter. The sequence goes on from CAVUSR010000013.1 coordinate 423,442, forward strand.
CGCAGTAGAATCCGACCGCTGCCTGTTCTGCTATGACGCACCCTGCACGCACGCCTGCCCGACGCACATCGACATTCCCGGATTCATCAAAAGGATCTCGACCGGCAACCTGCGCGGCTCGGCACAAGTCATCTACGCCTCAAACCTGCTGGGCGCGACCTGCGCGCGTGTCTGCCCGGTGCAGGAGTTGTGCGAGGGCGCCTGCGTTCTGGGCGCGGATCACAAGCCGATCGCGATCGGACGCTTGCAGCGCCATGCCATGGACTACGCCCGGGACCACCAGATCGCGCCAACAAGGAACGCCGAGCCAACCGGCCGTCGCATTGCGGTAATTGGGGCGGGGCCGGCGGGGCTGTCGTGCGCCGGAGAACTGGCCCGGCAAGGCCATTCGGCCACCATCTTCGAGAAACGTTCGCTGGCGGGCGGATTATCCACCTACGGAATCATCGGCCTGCGCGAACCGATGGAGATTGCTCTCGAAGAGGTCCGCATGATTCAGGGACTGGGCGTTGAGATCCAGGGCGAGAAGGAATTGGGCGTCAACCTCGACTTCGCTGACCTTGAGCGGGAGTTTGACGCCGTGGTGCTGAGCATTGGGCTGGGGAAGACGCCGGGGCTGGGCATCGAGGGCGAGGATGCCATCGTCGACGGACTCGAGTTCATCGAAGCGAGCAAGACCGCGCCGGAAGAGATGGTGATCGGGCGGAGTGTGCTGGTGATCGGCGCCGGCAATACGGCCATTGATTGCGCCACGATCGCGCGAAGGCTGGGGACGGGGCGGGTCACGATGGTCTACCGGCGGAGCGAGCGCGAGATGACCTGCTATCCGCACGAGTACCGGTTTGCGCGCGAAGAGGGCATCGAGTTTCGGTTCCTGGCGCAGCCTTCCCGTGTGCTCTTGGACGGCGATCAGCCGGTCGGGCTGGAGTGCCTGCGCGTGGAACTGGGTGCCGCGGATCGATCGGGGCGGCCTGCTCCTACGCTCGTCCCGGGATCCGAATTCGTGCTCGAGGCCGATCAAATCATCAAGGCCGTGGGCCAGCAGAAGCCACCAATTGCGGAACTTCTCGGCTTGCGCACGGCTGGCGGGTTCATTGCAGTCGATGCGGAGTTCGAGACCAGCCTGCCGGGTGTTTATGCCATCGGTGACGGCATTCGCTCGCGGGGTGCGGCATCGACCGTGATGGCTGTGCAGGACGGCAAACTGGCAGCGGCAGCGATCGGCCGCAAGCTGAAGGCCGAACCCGCGACCACAGAGGCAGGGTGACATGGCAGATCTTCGCATCAACTTCGCCGGTATTCAATCGCCCAACCCGTTCTGGCTGGCGTCGGCACCTCCAACGAACTCGGGCGCCCAGATTCACAAGGCCTTTGAAGCGGGCTGGGGCGGGGCGGTCTGGAAGACGATCGGCGCCCCGGTGCTGAACGTCTCCAATCGCTATGGGGCCTGGCACTTTGGACGGCAGCGCATGCTGGCCATCAATAATGTGGAGTTGATCTCGGATCGGCCGCTGGAGACGAACCTGCGCGAGATTGCGGAGGTGAAGCGCGCGTGGCCCGATCGCGCGGTGATTGTCTCAGCCATGGTGGAGTCGACACCCGAAGCATGGCGCGACATTGTGCGCAAGATTGAGGACACGGGGGCCGACGGGATCGAGTTGAACTACGGCTGCCCGCACGGGATGAGCGAGCGGGGCATGGGAGCGGCGGTCGGGCAAGTGCCGGAATATTGCGAGAAGATCTCCCGCTGGGTGATGGAATCCGCGTCCATCCCGGTGATCATGAAGCTTACCCCCAATGTGACCAATGTGGTTCTTCCCGCGCGCGCCGGGATTGCGGCGGGGGTAAACGCGCTGTCCCTCATCAACACCATCAACTCCATCGTGGGAGTGGATCTCGAAACGCTCGAATTGACGCCGAATATTGGCGGCAAGGGCGGCCATGGCGGTTATGCCGGGCCGGCCGTGAAGCCGGTGGCGCTGAACATGCTGGCCGCGCTGGGCACCGATGATGTGGTGTCTCAGTCGGGCTTGCCGATTTCGGGAATGGGGGGCATCGCCACGTGGAAAGATGCTGCCGAGTTCCTGCTCCTCGGCGCTTCAAGTCTGCAGGTGTGCACGGCGGTGATGCACTACGGATATCGCATCATCGACGACCTGTGCGACGGCCTTTCGAACTGGATGGACGAGAAGGGATTCAAGACCGTGGCGGAGGTGGTGGGCAAGAGCCTGCACCGGGTATCGGATTTCAAGGACTTCGATCTCTCTTTCCGCGCGGTGGCGCGAATCGATACGGCCAAGTGCATCAAGTGCAATCTCTGTTACGTGGCCTGCAATGACACGGCACACCAATGCATCGACCTGATTTCACCGGCCGGCCCGGTGGTGCCGCCGTACGCATACGACGTGCGGTCGAATGGCAAGGTGGAGGCCACGGAAACCCGGCCTCAGCCCAAGGTTCGCGAAGAGGATTGCGTGGGGTGCCGGCTTTGTTTTAACGTTTGCCCGGTGGATGAATGCATCGCAATGGTGGAAGTGCCGTCGGGGCGCGAGTCCGTTACGTGGAGCCAGCTCAGCAAGGAGCAGCCCGAGGTAACCGAGGACTGGGAGGCGATGGAAGCGTGGCGGCTCAAGGAAGGTATTCACATCCATTGAGAATTTCGGATAGGCCGTAGAGGGGGCCCCAAAAGGCGTGGAACGAGACCTCAATTTGGGTGTAAATCCCAAAAGCGTACCTCAGGGGCTAAAGCCCCATGTTGAAGTTGACGCTTTAATGCCGGGGATGAATCCCCGGCCTACCGCCCGGATGAATCACTCGGCGGGATGAATTACGGGCTGCCGCAGGGATAAATCACTCGGCGGGATGAATCCCCGGCCTGCCGCAGGGATGAATCGCTCGGCAGGATGAATCTACGGGCTGCCGCAGGGATGAATCTTCGGCCTACGGCCCGAATGAATCGCCGGCCTACGGCCCGAATGAATCGCCGGCCTGCCGCCCGGATGAATCGCTCGGCGGGATGGATTTACGGGCTTGCCGGCCGGATGAAACGTAAGCTTCAATGCGTGGAGGTCAAGGTCACCGGATGGCATTGTTGATCAAAGGCGGAGAGATTGTGACCGCGGAGTCGCGGTACCACTCGGACATTCTGGTTGAGGACGACGTGATCCGCGCGATCGGGCTCGACCTCGCAGCGCCGCCGGATGCCGAGGTTATCGACGCAAAAGGAAAGCTCGTTTTCCCCGGGTTCATCGACCCGCACGTGCACATCCATCTGCCCTTCATGGCCACATTTGCCAAGGACACGCATGCGACGGCGAGCAGGGCCGCGCTGATTGGTGGTACGACCACCTTTATTGAGATGTGCTGCCCGTCGCGCAATGACGATGCGCTCGAGGGCTACCACCTGTGGAAACAGAAGGCCGAAGGGAACAGCGCCTGCGACTACGCGTTTCACATGGCGGTGACGCGCTTCGATGCGAACACAGACGCTCAGTTGCGAGAGATTGTCCGGCGATGGAACCGCATCGTTCAAGATTTTTCTGGCTTACAAGAACTTCTTCGGCGTGGACGACGAGGAGATGTTTCGCACGCTGACGCTGGCGGCGGAACTCGGCGTGATTACGACGGCGCATTGCGAGAACGCCGAGCTGGTGAGCCAGCTGCAGCAGATGCTGCTTGCGGAAGGAAAGACCGGGGCTGAGTGGCACGAGCCGTCGCGCCCCGAGGCGGTTGAGGCGGAGGGCACGGGCCGGTTCGCGACGTTTCTGGAGCAGACGAAGGCTGCGGGCTACGTGGTGCACCTTTCGTGCGCACCCGCGCTGCGTGCCGCCGTGGATGCAAAGGTGCGCGGGGTCAGGCTCTTCGTGGAATCAGTGTTGCCGCACTTCCTGCTCGACAAGACGTACGCCGAACGCAGCGGCATCGAGGGGATGAAACACATCATGTCGCCGCCGCTTCGCGACAGGCGCAACCCTCCGGTTCTGTGGGACGCGTTGCAGGCCGGACTTATCGATACGGTGGGCACCGACCATTGTCCTTTCGATACGGAGCAGAAGCTGCTGGGCGCGCACAACTTTACGCAGATCCCCAATGGCATTCCCGGCATCGAGGATCGCGTCAACCTGATGTGGACCTACGGCGTAAAGCGCGGCCTGGTGGATATTCATCGCTTCGTGGACGCGCTCAGCACGCGTCCCGCGCGGATCTTCGGACTGGCGCCGCGCAAAGGCATGATCGCGGTCGGGTCAGACGCGGATCTTGTGGTGTACGACCCGAATTATCGCGGGACTGTAACGGCACGTACGCAGCATACGAACAACGACTACAACGGATTTGAAGGATTCGCGATCGAAGGGCGGCCGTCGGTAGTGATGGTTCGCGGCAAGGTGCAGGTGCGCGACGGCGCGTTTGTGGGGGAGCCGGATCGAGGGCGGATGCTTCGCCGCGAGGCGCATTATTTCAGGAGCGAGGGCGCCCATGCCGGTTGATGCCCAACTCGCGATCGATATGCTCAAGGAACTCCGCGCGCTGACGGCGGATGAGGACGGCGCGCAGCGCGTGGCATGGACTCCGATGTGGCTGAAAGCGCGTTCGTGGTTCCAGGAAAAGCTTCGCTCCGCTGCCGATTGAGCATCACCTGGATGCCGCGGGAAACAGCTGGACGACTCTGCATGGCGCATCGCCCGCCACGCTGATTCTGGGAAGCCACCTCGACTCGGTTCCCAATGGAGGATGGCTCGACGGAGCGCTCGGCATGATGGGCGCGTTTGTTGTATTGAAGCGGATTGCAGACGAGTTCAACGGAAAGCCACCCATCACGATTCGCCTTGTGGACTGGGCCGATGAGGAGGGCGCTCGCTTTGGGCGGAGTCTTTTTGGCTCTTCGGCTTTCGCGGGGACTGACAGCATTGAACAGGATCGGGGCCGAACCGATAAAGACGGAGTCCGCCTTGAAGATGCGCTGGCGGGATGCGGTGTGTCGATCGACAAGATAGGGGAGGCGCGGCAGGAACGAGGCGATGCGCGCGCGTATCTTGAACTTCACATCGAACAGGGCCCGGTGCTGGAAAAGCTGGACCTGCCGCTTGGCGTGGTGCTGGGAACCAAGGGAGTGGAGCGGCACGCGATCACGTTTCACGGCCAGGAGGCGCACTCCGGATCGACGCCGATGAAGGCGCGCCATGACGCGCTGGCCGCGGCTGCGAAACTGGCGCTCGCCATCAGGCCGATTGCCATGCAGTATCCCGACGCGGTTTGCACGATGGGAAGTGTCAAAACGTTTCCCGGCATTGTAACGGCGGTGGTGGGACGTTGCGAGGCTACGCTCGATCAGCGCGATCTGGATGCGGGAATACTTGCCGACATGTACGCAGAAGCGCAGAAGAAGAGCCGCGAGTTTGCCAGGGAAGAAGGCTGCACCGTGGAGTGGTCGCGCATTTGGAATATTGCGCCTGAGCCGTTTCACCATCAGTTGATCGCGCTTTGCGAAGAAGCGGTCCGGGAGACGGCCGGGCATACGCATCGGCTGCCTTCAGGGCCTCTGCACGACGCAGCGGAAGTTTCGCGTTCGGGCATTCCCACAGTCATGCTCTTTGTGCAATCGCTCAAAGGCATCAGCCACAACAAGATTGAAGATACGCGCGAGGATCATCTTCGCCTCGCTATCAAGGCATTCGATCGCCTGGCCTCCAAGACAATGGCATGGATTGCCGCGCAACCCAAGAAGTGAGAAACGACATGAGCCTCTCTGAAGTGATGGGAACGACAACGGTGTCGCATTGGATCAACGGCAAGCTGGTTCCGTCCACGTCCGGGCGGACCGGCAATATCTTCAATCCGGCTACGGGTGAAACCACGGGCCAGGTTGCTTTTGCTTCGCGCGAAGAGGTGGACCAGGCTGTATCGGCGGCCAAGGCTGCATTTGTAAGTTGGCGTTCGACGCCGCTGTCGCGCCGTGCCGAAGTGATGTTTCGCCTGCGCGATTTGATTGCGCAGAATCGCCAGCGTATTGCCGAGGTGCTGACACGCGAAAATGGAAAGACCACGTCCGATGCGATGGGCGAAGTGGCGCGCGGTCTGGAGAACGTGGAGTTTGCGTGCGGAATTCCGAACCTGCTGAAGGGCGGCTACTCCGAACAGGCCAGCCAGGGCGTGGATGTGTACCAGATTCGGCAACCGCTGGGTGTGGTGGCGGGCATTACGCCGTTCAATTTTCCGGCAATGGTGCCGCTGTGGATGCTTTCAAACGCGATTGCGTGCGGCAATTGCTTTGTGCTGAAGCCATCGGAGAAGGTTCCTTCGGCGAGCCTTCTAATTGCGGAACTGGCGCGCGAAGCGGGCATCCCCGACGGAGTTCTGAACCTGGTGCAGGGCGACAAGGTGGCGGTCGACCGGCTGCTGGAACATCCGGATATCAAGGCGATCAGCTTTGTTGGGTCGACGCCGATTGCCAAATTCATTTACGAGACAGCCACGCGCAATGGCAAGCGGGTGCAGGCGCTGGGCGGCGCCAAGAATCACATGCTGGTTTTGCCGGATGCGGATCTTGGCATGGCGGCGGATGCAGCCGTGTCTGCCGCGTATGGTGCGGCGGGCGAGCGCTGCATGGCGATTTCGGTGGTGGTGGCGGTTGGCAATGTGGCGGAGCCGTTGATTGCGGCGATCCGGGAGCGTGCGGCAAAGATTGCGGTGGGGCCGGGATCGGAACCGGGCAGCCAGATGGGGCCGCTCATCACGCGTGAGCATCGGGACCGCGTGGCTTCGCACCTGGATCGTGCGGTTCAGGATGGTGCGTCGCTCGCTTTTGAAGGGCGGCTTGATTCGGACAATGCAGGGGATGGTTTTTTTCTGGCGCCGGCGCTGCTCGATCACGTGAAGCCCGGCATGGCCTGCTACGACCAGGAGATCTTCGGGCCGGTGCTCAGCGTGGTGCGTGTTGAGAGCTATGCGGAGGCGCTGCGGTTGATCAATGAGAATCCTTACGGGAACGGGACGGCGATTTTCACGCGCGATGGCGGGGCGGCGCGACAGTTTCAGTTTGACGTCGAGGTGGGGATGGTGGGGATCAATGTGCCGATTCCGGTGCCGGTGTCGTACTACAGCTTTGGCGGCTGGAAGTCTTCGCTGTTCGGCGATTTGAATATGTACGGGCCGGAGGGCGTGCAGTTTTATACGCGGTCGAAGGTGGTGACCAGCCGATGGCCAGATCCGGGATCGAGCAATGTGGACCTGGGATTTCCGCAGGTGCGCTAGCGCGGGAAGCTTAATCGCCGCCGGCGGTGGTAAGGGAATTTTCGCGGAGAGCGGCGGGCGCGGCCAACTTCATCAAGAGCAGGTATACCGCGCCTGATACGAAGAATCCTACGAACCACGCGTAGTCATAGAGAAAGTGGAGTTGCGGAATCACTGTTCCTAACAGCGCGAGGCCGACGCCTGCAACCAACGCGACAATCGCACGCGGGTTGATGCCCTTGGAGTAGTAGTAGATGCCTTCGCGATGATAGAGCGAGTTGACGTCGAGCTCGGTTCCGCGAATCAGGAAGTAGTCGCAGACCATGATGCCGGCTACGGGACCGAGCAGAGCCGAGTAGCCGATCAGCCATCCGAAGATGTAACTGTCGGGGGTTGCCAGCAGCTTCCACGGACACATGGCGAGGCCGAGAAGGCCGGTGATCATGCCGCCGGTGCGGAAGCTGATGAGGCGAGGATAGAGGTTGGAGAAGTCGTTGGAGGGAGAGACCACGTTGGCGCCGATGTTCACGTTCAGCGTGGCGATGAGGATGGCAATGAGGGCCACGAAGGCCACGACAGGCTGATGGAAGGCGCCAATGAGAAGGATGGGATTCCAGATGGGCTTTCCGAAGAGCACGGCGGAGGCGGAGGTTACCGATATCCCGACGAAGGTGTAGAGGGTCATGGCGATGGGGAGGCCGAGTGCCTGGCCGACAACCTGCGCGTTCTGGGACTTGGAGTAGCGGGTGAAATCGGGGATGTTGAGCGCGAGCGTGGCCCAGTAGCCGACCATCGCGGTGAGGGACGGAAAGAAGACGGCGAGGAATTCGCGCGTGGAGTGGAATTGGCTTGGCGTGGAAAGCATCGATCCGAAGCTGCCCGCTTTGATGCGGATCCAGATCAGGAGCGCGGCGGCCATGACGAACATGAAGGGAGCGCCGAAGGCCTGCAGGTGGCGGATGGACTCCACTCCGCGCCACACGATGACCATGTTGAGAAGCCAGAAGCCCAGGAAGCAGGCCCATCGAACGCCGTCGATGGTGGCGGCGGCCGGCCAGATCACGCTGAGCATGGAGTGGATCGCGGTGCCGCCAATCCACGACTGGATGCCGAACCACCCGCATGCCACGACGGCGCGGAGAATGGCGGGAATGTTGGCGCCGCGAACGCCGAATGGGGCGCGAATGAAGACCGGGAACGGAATGCCGTACTTTGTGCCGGCATGGGCATTCAGCAACATGGGCACAAGCACAATCAGGTTGCCGAGCAGGACCGTGGCAAGCGCCTGCTTCCAATCCATGCCCTTGGCGATCAGGGAAGACGCGAGCTGATAGGTGGTGATCTCCATCGACATGGAGAACCAGAGAGCAATGTAGTTGTAAGTTCCCCAGGTCCTCTGGGAGCGGCCTGTCGGAGATAAATCGTTATTCGATAGCGATGGGTCAACGGTGCTCACTCGGACTCCTTGTTAAGAAGTATGCACGTTTCTTAAATGAAGTCCATGAGGCAGATCAGGAATTTGCTGCGTGGGGCCAGAGGATTTTGCGCAACCGCGCTAACACCCACACCAGCATGGCGAGGCTCGCCAGCCAGATAGCAAGTGTCGCGTAAAAGACCCATGCCGGGGCTGCGCCCACGCGCCTCAGCAGAAAGGGCAGGATGTTCCAGCAGGTCATATGGACGTAGTCCCATGGATCGCTCTTCATGGAACTGTCCATCAACCCCCACGCCACCATCTTGCCCGAAGCAAACGCGACGATATTCTCGAATCGCAAACCGACGACGAACTTCGGGCCGAAGGCATTTCGCTGGTAGACCTCGAGCGACAGCCAGAATGCGACCGAGGCGATCTGGATGGCAGCGGCAGCGGCTATGAGTGCAATTCCCGCGACGCGCACGACGCGAATCAGGGCGCGGTAGTACTTGAGCAATAACGGAACCGCCAGCAGCGAGGCCAGTTCTGCCGCCGTTGAGACATACCGATCTCCCCAGGCGGAGTCGCCACTCCACACGGTGTAACGGGCGTAGAAACAAATGTAGGCGAGCAGCAGGAGGATCGACGCGAGGATATAAGCCCGCACCACCGGGTTGAACAATCGCCACGCCGCCGCGATGAGAATCGCCATCAGGATGAGGAGCGGATCAAACAGGAAGATCGACTTTTCTTGAGAAAACAGCGCCCCAAGAAATCCCACGTGGAACGGCGTTTCAAAAGGATAGGCGGCGGGCAGCAAAGGGTTGCGCTGCCTGGCTTCGCGCGCTACCACATCGACGTAGGTATTCAGGAACGAACCGAATCGATGGTATTGATACAAACGGTCGAGCACCACAAACAGCGCGTACACAGGGATTGCGGTGCAGGCATACGTCTTTATCCGCCCCCAGAGCGCCTTCCCGCGAGTTTCATCGAAGTACAGGGCGAGGAGAATCAGGACTCCTCCGGCGAGCAGATCGAGTCCCGTGGTGAGCCGCGTCAACAGATTCAAGCCGAACGCGCACGATCCGACAAGGAGTGGGCGCAACCGGCCCGTATGGAGCCACTCCAGCTGATAGGCAAACCCGCAAAGAGTCAGCAGGCAAATGTAGTTGTTCTCCATCATGTTCTGCGTGTAGTGCAGGTGCGTGGTAAGCAACAGCAGCCCCAACGAACCGGCCACTGACTCGCGAGTGGAGAAGCCCAGCTGACAAAGCAGGCGAAAGCAGACCAGTGCGGTGAGGATGTTCAGCAGAACGTTGACGCAATAACTCACGAAGATGTTGCGGACGCTTGGATCGTTTCCGTTATATGCGGCGAAGAGAGGAAGACGTTCGAGGTAGGTTCCCGCGATGTCGAAGGGCAGCATCAGCAGCGATTGACCGATGCCGTACCAGCTTTGCAGGCTTCCGTCGCGGCCATGAATGCCAAACTCGGGATACTCGTTCGGAAAGACGGGCGGCTCCGATGTCCAAAACGAATGCGTGGACTGGAGCCTGTGCTGAGTGTCTGCCGAACCCAGTTCTCCGGATTGCACGACGAATGCGATCAGCCCGGCGGCGAGGGCGAGCAGGAAGAGGGGATTGCGCAATCGAGTGCGAAGGGGTGAAACAAAACCCGGCATACAGCTCAATCTAGCAGCTGATACGCAACGAGAGATGTCCTCGAGGCAACACGGCGCCGCTGCCTCTCGGCCTGCCCGACACTCAAGCTCACGAGAGCCCCGGCCTCTCAAAGTGAATCGGCAAATAGGACTTTCGCCGTGACAATACAAGACAACGGATTGTCCTTTTCGAGTCCAACGGATCAAGATGCGCGCGTATTGAAGCAGGCATGGCGACGGGCGGCGGCGTTATGATGGTTGCGTCGATTCAGTCCACTTGGAGGAAGCCATGAGTGATGCGTTGAACGTGCGGCAGCAGGGCCGGCGTGAATTTCTGAAGGCGGGCGGCGCCGTGGCCGCGGCACTGGTCGCGCCAGGGGCCGTCCTGGCCGAAACGCCCAAAACCATGCCGCCGCTGCCTACAAATCCCGTCACCCTCAAGGCCATGCCCACCCGCAACCTGGGCAGGACCGGATACAAGGTCGGCATCTTTTCGCTTGGTGGCCAGGCCGCGCTCGAGAAGGCCAACAACTTCGACGTCGCGGTGCCCATTGTGGAGCGCGCGCTCGATCTCGGCGTCAACTATATCGACACCTCCTCCATCTACGGCGGCCCCGAGCGCTGGAGTGAGCAGTACGTTGGCAAAGTGATGGCAAAGCGCCGCAACGAGGCCTTTCTCGCCACCAAAACCAAGGAGCGTACGCGCGACGACTCGATGCGCATGATCGAGAAGTCGCTGCAGCTGCTCCAGACCGACCACGTGGACCTGTGGCAGCTGCACGACGTGGGCACGCAGTACGACGTCGATCAGATTTTCGCCAAGGGCGGCGCCATGGAGGCTCTGCTCGAGATGCAGCAGCAGAAGGTCGTCCGCCATCTCGGCGTGACCGGCCACTATCGGCCCGACGCACTGATGGAGTGCATTCACCGTCACGACTTCGACTGCATCCTGATGGCAATGTCAGCCGCCGATCCGCATCACTACAGCTTCAACGAAAAGCTGCTGCCGCTGGCGGTAGAGAAGCAGATGGGCATCATCGGCATGAAGATTCCCGGCCGCGGCCGCCTGCTGTCGAGCTGGAATCCGCCGCCCGTCGAGCAGCAGAAGCACTCGTGGGAGGGCATGACCATCCAGACCACGAGCCCGGGCACGCTCACCATGAAAGAAGCGGTCTACTACACGCTGTCCCGGCCCGTAAGCACCATCATTATTGGCTGCGACAACATTGCGCAGCTCGAGCAGAACGTGCAGTTGGCCCGCGACTTTACCCCGTTAAGCCCCAGCCAGGAGACGGAACTCGTCGCCAGGGCCGAACCGGCGGCCAAACCGTCGTTGTTCTTCCGCTTCTACGACCGCCCGTGACTACACGCTGTGAAATGGGACAAATGCCTCGCTTTCAGCGGGGCATTTTTGTTTTGCAGCGAAAGAGACGATTTTCCAACCATTAGCACGAACGGTCGTGCTATTCTGTCTTCGATGACAGGCTCTCATTCCACGACGCGTGACCGAATTCTTGGCTCCGGCGCGAATCTGCTGAGCAAATCCGGCCTCGGCGGGGTTACCGTCGGCGCACTGGCAGAGCTTACCGGCATGTCGAAGAGCGGGCTTTTCGCGCACTTCGGATCGAAGGATGAACTGCAGATTCAATTGCTCGAGCGCAGCGCCGAGATTGCCGCAAAGTTTGTGATCGGGCCCGCCATGGCTGCTCCCGAGGGGCTTCCGCGGCTGAGAGCCCTGGTCCAAAACTGGCTGGGGTGGAGCAGGAAGGCCGGGCTGGATGGAGGTTGTCCCGTTGCTGCGGGGCTGTTTGAACTGGACGACAGCGAAGGCCCGGTGCGGGATCGGCTGCTGCAGATGGAAAAGGCCTGGCGCGACCTGCTTGGCGGGTTGGTGAAGCGTGCCATGGATCTCGATCATCTGCGCAAAGACCTGGATATCGATCAGTTTGTGTGGGAGCTCTGCGGCATTTATCTGAGTCATCATGCCTCGGCGCGATTCGTGCGCGACCGCAAAGCCAACGCACGGGCTGCCGTGGCTCTCGATGCTCTTTACGGGCGTGCGCTGCCCGTAGTTGAAACCAAACCAGTCACTCGAATTGCAACTCGCAAACGGAGAAAAGAGAAATGAGGATATTCGCAGGGGTCGCCCTGACAGCGGCCGGCACGTTTTTGTTAATCCGGCTCATGGCGGCCGTCGCCGTGCGCTTTACCGGGGTGCCAAAGGGATTCCCGCCGTTTACGACATTGCCGCTGCTGTCGGGCGTCCTGGGAGGGTTTCTCTGTGCATCGGCCGTGTATGCATTGGTCCGCACTGTTTCATCACAGCCAGACCGAGTTTTCTTCTTCGTGTCGATCGCGTTTCTGGCCCTGTCGTTTGCGCTGCCTCTGCGCCTGAGCTTCACCAAGTCGCCACGGTTTTCCGGGGTGACACCCGCGGCCCAAATGACACTCGCGCTCATGCACACCGTAATTGCCACTGCGGCCATAACGGTGCTGACCAGGCCGGAAGGGTTTCCGCGATGATTGTTCCCCGTCCCGATCTAACGCCCGCAAACGTGATCGCTCCGATCGTGGTCTCCGGCTTATTTATCGCCGTCATGTCGAGGCTCCGCGAGCCCGGTCGGCAAAAGGTAAGCGCTTTGCTTATCGCCGGCGCCGGCGCGGTTTACTTCGGAGCCGGATTCGGATGGTGGGAACTCGCTTTCTGCGCCTTGCTCACCTGGATTGCGTTTCGTGGATTGCAGGATTACCGCTACGTGGGGATGGGGTGGTTGCTGCACGTCGTCTGGGACGTGCTGCATCATCTTTATGGACAATCTATTTTGCCGTTTCTGCCACTCTCGTCTGCCGGATGCGCCATCTGCGATACCGGCATCGCCCTCTGGTACTTCTACCTGGGATGGGGCCAGCAGCAATACGCTCCAGGTGCGGTCAGCCAAACTGCCCTGCGGCGATAGCTCTCAGCAGGACCTGTTTGAACGGCATCTCTTTCAAAGGTAGACGTCCGGTTTCTCAATACGGTCGAGGATTTTCTTTGCAACCATGGTGAACACCCAAAGCCGCGGTCAGCGAGGTACGGAAAAAAGTTCGTGCGGGGCTCAGGGAAACTAGGTTTTGAGCACGGTCCTCAGCAGCACGGAAAGTCCGTTCCAGGCGATTTGCACGCCAATGCACAGCAGGATAAAAGCGGTGACGCGGATGATGCCATGGGCGGTGTTCGGGGACATGTGGGCCGCGAGTGCAGGGGCGTAGGCGTAGCAGAGGTAAACCACGATGCTGAGAGCCACAATGGCGATGAGCACGCCGAAGTGGCCGAGGATGGTTTCCGCCAGGCGTGGGCTGGAGAGATGCGCACTGAGGGCCAGGGTGGCAACCAGAGTTCCGGGGCCGGAGGTAACGGGAAATGTGAACGGATAGAAGGTCTTCAACTTGAGGCTGGATTCCGCGATCTGACCGTGTTCGTCAGAGGCCTCCTGCTTGTCGCGCGCACTGGCGGTCGAATCGTTTTCGTTCAAGACATTCCAGCCCATGGCGGCCACGACGATGCCTCCGCCGACTTGAACGACGGGCAGGGAGATACCGAAGAAATTCAGGATGACGGAACCGAGTAGTTCGATGGAGGCAAGGAAGATGACGTTGTTGATGGCGATGCGCCTCGCCAGCGAGTGATAGACGCGAGGCGGCGCATTGCCCACAAGCGCGAGGAAGACGAGGGCGGAACCGGGCGGGTTGATCAAGGGAAGAAGCGCGCTGAATGCGAACAGAAATCCTGTCCAGATAGCCATTTTTCAAACTCCGGTAGCGTGGTTTCTCGCGGCGCTCAATTGTAGTTTTGATTGACGCGGCCGTCAGTTGCGTTTGCGCAGGACCCAGGTGGTCATGCAGCGCAGATCCTGGACGATGGTGGTTTTCAGAGGGTCGACAAGGACGGCGTTGAACTCGTCGGTGAGATCGAGAAGCATCTCTTCGTCCACGAGAAACCAGCGGGACCCGTCGGGCATGAGGAAGAGGCCGCCTTCGAGGCGCTGGAAGTCCATGCCGATGCGGGAGGCGAGGCGGATGAAGAGCAGGCCGCCGGGGCGGAGTACGCGCCAAAGTTCCTGCAGCATGGCGCGGAAGTGATCCTCGTCGCGGGCGAAGTGCAGCACGGCGGTGCAGAGGACGGCATCGGCGAATGCGTCGGGGAACGGCATTTGCTCCACGGCGGCGACCTGGAAGTTATCGGCTGGCAGGCCCGTCGAGAGCGATGCGGAGAGGCGGCGGACGTGGTCGACGGCTTCGGGATTCTGGTCGACGGCGAAGATCTTGCAGCCCTCGCGGAGCAAGTGGACGAGATTGCGGCCGTAGCCGCAGCCGGCATCGACGATGCGCATGCCCGGGGCAAGATTGCCGCGGAGGATCTGGTCGAAGACGTAGATGTCGATGGGGCCGAACTGGTCCTGGAGGCTGAGGGACAAGGCGCTTCCTTGTGGTTGAGGCTGGTGGTATCCCATCCTAAGCACAAAAGAAGAGACGCGCTGAGGATGGGGCGCCAATGTTCATACTGGCTTGAGAAACGGCAGGTAGGTGCTCACGATTCGAGATTGTGGTAAAGGCGGTAGTGCTCGTTCTGGATGGCGGAGAAAGGCTTCAGGGTCAAAACGCCGGAGCTGGTCTTGGCTTGCCAGTCGGATGAGCCGGAGGCGACCTGCGTCATGGCCATGAGGTCCTGCTTGCGCAATGCTGTTGGGACATCGCCAACGCTGAACAAGGCGAGCGGGCCGTGCACGGGGGCCACGAGATTTGGGTGCTCGGGGTCGACGGGGTCGAGGGTGGTGGGCATGTCGAATTCCACCTCGATGCGGTCGCCGCTGTCCCAGGTGCGGTCGAGCGCCAGGAACTTGCCCGGTTCGGGGCCGGAGACAACGCGCTGGCCGTTCACGGCGATCGTGGTCTTGGGACCGGACCAGCGCGGGGATGCGCAGGAAGACACGGAAGGCGCTGGTTTTGAGGGTAGTGACTTCGATTTGCGTGGAGGGTTGGTCGGGATAGCTCGTGCGCTGGGTGAGCACGACGCGGTCCCCCATGCGCGACCACTTGACGCGGCTGGGGACGTAGAGATTGACGTAAATGCTGTCGGGATCGTGAAAGTAGGAGCTGATGCCGTAGTCGGCCGTGACCTGCGAGAAGGTGCCGGTGCAGCAATGCCACTTGTAGGGGTGGTAAAACTTGGAGCCGTCGTTGGAGTAGTCGGAGTAGTAGAAGCCGTGGCCGTCGTGGGCGCGCGGCAAGGCGCCGAGGATGCAGTTGTAGAGCACGCGCTCCATGCTGTCGCCGTAGCGGCTGTCGCGCGTGATCCGCGTCAGGTAGCGCGTAATTTTGAAGTGGGCGTAGGAGCCGCAGGGAGTTTCGAAGCTGGAGTGAGTTTTGGTAAGGCTTTGTCCGACTTCGCCGCTACCGGGGGTGCGGAAGTTCTCGTCGGGCCCCCATCCGCCGGTGGCGAAGCTCTGAGTTTTGGTCAGGAAATCGAAGCCGTTGCGGGCGGCGCGAAGATACTTCTCGTCACCGAGAACAAGGTAAGCCTGGGCGGCGGAGCTCATGCAGTTGACGTGGCTGTAGGCGTGCTTGCCGGGAAGCACGTTTTCGCCGGCCGCCAGCGGGTCGTAGTACCAGCTATTGGGAAGGAAGTGGATGGCGAGGTCGCGATAACGCTGGCCGGCGCCCCGCTGGTACGCGATGAACGCGTTCTCACCCAGCGTGTAGGGCTCATCCCAGCAGAATGAGTCGTCGTTATGAGGCCGCGCGTACTTGGTTTTGTACTGTTCCTCGCGGGAGATGCCGCCGGGGGGCAGGTGGGCCTGGACGGAGTCGAGGGCCTGGTCGAGGACTTTGAGGGCGTGCGGCGCGCCGGCAAACTGGTGGGCGTCGAGCAGGCCAATGGAGATTTTGTCGTAGGTATAGGCCGGGAAGCGGTTGTCGTCCCAGAAGTGCGGGGAGATGGCGGGTGCGAAGTTCCTGACCAGGCGATGAACCTTGGCCTGGGTTGCCTTGTTGCCGGTGGCGGCATAGTCGCGGGAGAGGCCGGAAAGGTACTGGCCGAAAGAATGACCGGGGGCAAATCCGTTGTTGGGGCGCTTGTCGATGTCTTCGAGGGGCGCCCAACTGTACCAGCCACCCATCTCCGGGCCGGGGGCGGGCAGGCCGGCGCGCTGGCGGAAGGGCTGGAGGAGACTGTCTTCATCGAGAGTGGCGTAGACAGCGTGGTTGGTGTCGAACTGGTGCCGCAGCGGGCCTTCGAGCAGCTCGACGTCGCCGTATTTGAATTCTGCCAGCGGCTTGGATTCGGCGTCGGCAAACAGAGAGCGTGGTCGAGCCAGGGAAGCTGCGGCAACGGTGACGGCGCTGCTCTTCAGGAAGGAGCGGCGGGATGGAGTCATGACTTTCTCCCGTGGAGAATTGTACGACCCACCGGCCCGCGGCTGTGCGAGCGTGTTTTGGTTCGTATAATCGCGGTTAGAGGAGAGACGAAGATGCCTGCGTATGAGTATGCGTGCCGGGACTGCGGGGGACACTTTGTCGAGCGGCAGAAGATGTCGGATCCCGAAGTCGAGGCGTGCCCGGGTTGCGGCGGCGGGGTGAAGCGGCTGATCAGCGGCGGTGCCGGTGTGATTTCGAAGGGTGCGACTAGTGGCGGCAGCACCGAGAGCCTGCGAGACGGGCGGCCCGTGCTGCGGCGGCGGTGGGATGTGCGGGTCTGGATATGGGTGTGAGAACTAAAGGCTCGCCTCAAGGCTAGAGTCTCCGTTATCCGGTTTGGTAGCTCTCTTATTCCTTGAATCAAATTCTCCCCAGGAGTTGAAGAAGAATGGCGACGACGGTGGCACAGGACGTTTCGTTTGACGAGAAGCTGGATCAGCTGGCTCTTGTAGCGATCGAGGTGGGGTTAGGCCTGCGCGAGGGGCAGGAACTGTTGATGACCGCGCCGCTGGAGGCCGTACCGCTGGCGCGCCGCATCACCGAGCATGCCTATCGCGCCGGTGCGTCGCTGGTAACGACGCTCTACTCGGACGATGAGGCGCAGCTGATGCGCTACCGTTTCGCGCGGGATGAGGCGTTCGACAAGGCGGCGGCGTGGCTCTACGACGGGATGGGCGCTGCATTCCGGAGCGGCTCCGCCCGGCTGGCGATCACGGGAGCAAGCCCGCTGCTGCTGTCCAACGAGGACCCCGGAAAGGTGGGCCGTGCGAACCAGGCGGTATCAAAGGCGTACCGCCCGGCGTTGGAGATGATTACCCGGCATGAGATCAATTGGACGATTGTAGCCAGCGCCACGCCGGCGTGGGCCGCGGCAATGTTTCCGGAAGAGTCGGCGGAAGTGGCAATGGCGTCTCTGTGGGAGGCGATCTTCCGGACGTCGCGAGTGGACCGTGACGATCCCGTGGCGGCGTGGAAAGAACACGATGCGGGGCTGCATCGGCGCGCGGCGTACATGAACGAGAAGCGGTATGCGGCGTTGCAATATCGCGGCCCGGGGACGGACTTCCGGCTGGGGCTCGCGGATGACCACTTTTGGATGGGTGGGGGGACGACGGCGGGCAACGGGGTATATTGCATTCCCAATTTACCAACCGAGGAGATTTTCACTACCCCGCATAAGGACCGGGCGGACGGGACGGTCAGAGCCAGCAAGCCGCTGAGCTATCAGGGAACCATGATCGAGGGGATCGAGGTACGGTTTGAGGCCGGGCGGATTGTGCAGGCGCGCGCGACACGAGGGCTCGAGGTACTGGAAAAGCTGATCTCCACCGACGATGGCGCGCGACGGCTGGGCGAGGTGGCGCTCGTGCCGCACTCGTCGCCCATTGCAGCCAGCGGCCTTACGTTCTTCAACACCCTGTTCGACGAGAATGCCGCGTCGCATATCGCGCTGGGACAGGCATATACAAGCTGCCTCCGCAATGGCGACAAGTTGACGCCGGAAGAGCTGGCCGCCAGGGGCGCGAACGACAGCTTGATCCACGTGGACTGGATGATCGGGTCGGAGAAGCTGGACATCGATGGAATTACGGCAAACGGCGAGGCGGAGCCGGTGATGCGGGGTGGAGAGTGGGTGGCTTGACTGAAGTTGAAGCCAAGTCTAACTTTGAACCCTCACTTTTTCTGAAGTGAGACATCGCTTCCGGAAGCTTCAGTAGCAGTTTCGCATCCAAGATTCATACGGCTGCGGGTCGGGCCGTGGCCTGCCTTTGGGAATTACACCGGGTTCCTTTTCATGAGAGCGACCGTGCACATTTCACATGCAGTTTTGATTTTGACCCTTGCGGTTTCAAGTAGTGCGGGGTTCGCCCAGGCTTCTCCAGACACGCCAGCCGCGCACACAGCCGGGACGGCGCGGCCGCCGGCTGCCGCGGTTAGCCAGGCTCAGGCGGCTCCTGGCGCCGTGCAGGGCGCAGATCCCGTCAATACAGCTTCATCGCTGCTGAAGCCATCTCTGACCAACGTGCAGGGCATGCTGAACGACCTGAAGCTGGATAAATGGAAAAAGGGGTCGGTGCGGGAGGAAGCTGGAGAACACGTGGCCTCTCTGCTGAAGGACCTGCAGACAAACCTGCCCCCGCTGCTGACGGCGGCGGATGCGGCGCCGGGCCAGGTGAGCGCGGCGATTCCGCTCATAAAACATCTCGACGCCTTCTACGACGTGCTGTTGAGGGTGGAAGAGGGCGCGCGCGTCTCGGCTCCGGGCGACCAGGTGGGCGCGCTGCAGCAGACGATGTTGCAGCTGAACCAGGCGCGGCTGGCGCTCGACGATCAGTTGCAGAGCCGGGCCGCGGCCCAGGAGAAACAAGTGGGCGATCTGCAGGTGGCGCTGCGCACGGCGCGGGCTGCCGCCACAGAAACCAAGCCGGTAGCGGCTGCGCCTGTTCCCTGCAAGCCTCCCACGCCCGCAAAAAAGAAAACGATCAAAAAGCCGGCGCCAAATGGGACGCCCGGCACAAGTCCGGCCACCACTCCGGGCGCACGAAACCGGCCCCGGGACAGCCCGCGCCCACGCAGCCGCCAGGACAAAAGACGCCTTGAACCGGTTTGGAGCGAGGAGTGGCTTCCGGTTGCTCCATGGGTCAGCAGGGTGTCATGCTCAAAGTATGAATAAAGTCATGATGCTCTGGGGCGTGGCGGTCCTGTTGCTGGGATGCAGCCTTCCGAGTGGGGCGCAGGACCGCGGAGAGTGGAGCGCCGCGAGTTCCACTGCGAAGGCGATTACCGGCGACATTTCCATATCGGATTCGAAGGTCTTCATCAATTTGCTCGGGTTCCCGATTGCCCCCATACGCAAGCTGACTGCAGATGAGGCGAGCGCAATTTTCGCCGCGGAAGGCAGCCGGGGCCAGGGCGGAAGTTTGTACCGGCTGAACATTCCGGCGACAAGAAGATTTCTGCATAAGAACACCCTCTGCGGAAGTGAAGATACACAGTGGATGGTGACCAACGTTGCCGGCAAGAGCCTGCAGCTGGCGTTTCTATCGGGAGCCGACATGCCGGTCTTCACGCCTGAGGCGATGGGGAATTCCACCGACCTTTGCGGAACGTTTTCCTACGCTCGTTGACGAGACCGCTTCACCGGCGGCTCGCTTTTGGTCTGCGATCGTCGAGCTTTTGCCGGGCGTGGCGGGATGTAGTGGAAGCGGACCAGGTAGATCTTCTCGCCCTTGCCATGCTTTGCAATCTTGAGCAGGTCGAGCACCCCGAGAAACCCTGACTGGCGGGCCAACTCCGGAGTGATGTCGGGAAAGCCGATCTGCTCGATGGAGTCCACCTCGATCTCTCCCTCGTCCATGCGGTAGCGGCCGCCTACCCGGACATGAAGACGCTGCCAGATGCGCACGCTGCAGGTGATGTCGCCGCGTCGCACGCCCTCGCGAAGGCGCTTTGTGAACACCATGGGGACACTCTACTCCACGGCGCGCGCGGACAATGCATCACAGCGCAATCGGAAAATCTTCAACTCGTCGGGTCACTCTGCGCTGCGGCATCTAGTGAGAACTAGTGGTCGAGGCTGCCGGTATCGAAGCGCGCTCTCGCATTAGCGCCACGCCGGCCAGCAGCATCCAGATGAAGCCGACGAATCGAGTGACCGGTATGAAAAAGTTGGCCGGGTAGGCGACAAGACTGAACCAGGAAAGCTCGCCAGCTACCGCGACGATCATGCCCAGCGCCACCAGCCATCGCGGAAGAAGGCGCGTGAAGAAGCTCGTCACTGAGATTCCCGCGACCATCAGGCCGAATCCAACCGCAAAGAAAACTCCGCCACACAGAAAATTGAAGAAGTCGATGGCCTTCACCACCGCCGCGGAGTCGGTGACTTCGGGAACGGACAAAATCCAGCCCGCGATTCCGGAGAGGAACAGCGCCATCGCGGCTGACAATCCGCCGAACAGCGTGATCTCGGTGCCGGTGGCGCGAACGCCAAGGTAGCGTAACCGGCTGGCCGCCGTCACGGCGAAAATTCCAAGAGGGACGGCCGAGCCGAAGAGGAAGAAGCTGCTGAGACGGAGGGCCATGGGCGTCTCCGAAATGAATGTTCGTATTTGTTCAGCGGGAGCGAACGGGGTGACATAAGACGCTCCATGCCGGAGCGCCGCTGCCATCACGAAACCTGCCGCGAAAAGAAGGATGTGAACCGTTGCCAGCAGGGTCAGGGATGGACCACGAAATCGGGAATGCTGTTTATTCATGTAATCATTTATTACATAAACTAATTAAAGATGCAATAATTTTCCTGGAATGACACACAACAAGCTCGGCTCAGGACAACCGGCGTTCCTCCTTGCCCAGGTCGGAGCGCACGCGGCGTCGCAATTCGCTGAAAGATTAGGGGCTTTGGGACTCGTCCCGGCCGACGCGGGAATCCTGCGGATGCTTCGCGTCGCAGCCGGCTCAAGCCAGCAGGAACTCGCCGCAATGCTGCAGATTCATCCCAGCCGCATGGTGGCCATCGTGGACAATCTCGAAAAACGAGGGCTTGTCGAGCGCAGGGCGAACCCGGATGACAGGCGCTTGTATTCGCTTTACTTGACGCAGGCCGGGGGGGACGCCCTGGAGAAAATCGGCCAGGTGGCCCGCCAGCACCAGGACGCATTGCTTTCTTGCCTCAGCCACGAGGACCGCGAGATTCTCGCCGCCCTTTTGTTGAGAGTTGCCGACCAGCAAGGACTCGTCCGAGGGGTTCATCCCGGATTTCAGCGCATGGGAAAACTCAAGCGTTCTGACGCCGGCGACGCACCCGGCGATCATCGCGCCGTGGAAGAGAATTGAAATCTCCACAGAACCGCAGCTCGTCCTGTCCCGGTCACCAAACGATGCAGTAAGTTAGTCCTGTCTTTACCATCCGAGAGGGAAAGGGGCTGTCTACGTGGCACGCCAGAATCATTTCGGAATCGCGCGACCGATTCCCGTATTACTGTCCGCCTTTCTCCTGATTCTTTGCGGCCCGGCGAATGTGTCCGCGGCCCCTTCCATTTCCGGCCGTGTTGCTTATGAACTGCGATATGCCGGTGCGGATGATCCGCGTCTGAGCGTCCGCATCACTCCGGAGAACCCCCTCCCCGCTCCAGCCGCGCTCGTAATTCCCAGGTCGTATCCAGGGGGCTACTCGCTGGTTCGCTACGATGATTTTGTCGAGGACGTTCATGCCTTTTCTCCCGACGGCAAATCCATCGATTGCAAGCAGGACGAAGACGGACCACGGTGGGCAATCGGCCAGGAGGGGGAGAGAATTTCGCGGATCGAGTACCGGGTGAATGTCGGTCGAATGGAGGATCGGATTCGCGATTCGGTGGACTCTTCCAGGATTCGCAAGAACTACGTCGGCCTTCTCGGCTACTCCGTCTTCGGCTATATCGACGGCCTGGAGCAAAACCCTGTCAGCCTGCAAGTGGAGGGACCTGAGGATTGGCCAGTCCTGAGCACTCTCGATCCTCGCGCCCCCGCTCCGAAAGGTTCTACGACAGCGAAAGCCGCCAATTACGACCGTCTGGCCGATTCTCAGATCGTGATGGGGCCGGGCCTGCAGTTCCGGAACCTGCCCGGCAAAATTGACCTGCTGATGGCGGTGTATGCAGAAGGAGACGAGGATGTGGACGCCGAAAGCAAGCTGGCGCGCGAGGCCCTCGACCGGGTTCAGGATTACTTCGGCGACACGCCATTTCCGGCCTACTCCGTGGTGCTCGAGTTGCTCCGGCCGCGGGAAGGCCACGGCTACAACTTCAGCCAGGAACACGATACCAGCGGCACATTCAGTCTTTCGGTGGATCACGCGACCAATGCTCAGTCACGGGACACTCACCGTTATTCCGCGCTTTTCAACTATGCGCACCACATGGCGCACTCCTGGGTGCCGAAACGTGTCTGGGGCGTTGGCTATCGTCCGTTCAACTGGGAATTGCCTCCGGTCATTGAGACCATCTGGTTCAACGAGGGCTTCGGTCGCTATGCGGGAATGCAGGCACTGGCCGCGGGACTGCCGCAGGAAGAGCGAAAGACCCGGCGGGAACGCGAGATATCGCGGACGCGAGGCTTCCTGGATGCTGCCCCGCCTTTCATCAAGCGAATGCCGCTGACCCTGCTCTCGCAGGAAGCCTCATTCCTCTATGCCGAGGATTTCCGCACCGGCATGAACATCTTCGGGCGCGGCTTTCTGATGGCAGCGGAAATGGACGATCGCATTCAGGCACAAACCGGAAGTAAAAAGAGTCTGCGAGACGGCTTCCATGCCTTGCTCACCTGGAACGCTACAAACCAGCGCGCGCTCCAGGTGGAAGAAATGACGCGGATCATCTCCGAATCCACGGGTGTCGACGTCCACGACATCGTGGCGCACTGGATGGAAGCGCCCCTGCGATAGCTCATCGCCCGCGCACCCGACACCGCGTTGAGCAAGCCGTGCATTTACTGGGCCAGCGCTCCAGCCACGATCCCTTTATCAAGACTGAAGGTGGACCCAACCGCGCCCACGACGGCGGTCCGGCGAGTCAACCCCGCGCGCTGCCGCAGCCGGTATACCGCTTCGATCCCGGTGCAATGAGCACCCAGCAGGTTGGCCACTCTGAATTGCTTGAACTCGTCACCGGTCCAGTCCAATTGCTCGTCGCTTGCAGGGAACAGATGCAAGCCCCCGATGACCGCGTATACGCCGCGTCCGGGAAATTTCGTCGTCGCGTCAGTCAGAATGTTCACAATTCCTGCATGCCCGCATCCCGTCAGCACCACCAGGCCTTGCGTGGTGTCCAGCACCAGCGACTGGTCTTCGGGTATCGTGTCCTCGACCAGGCCGTCCGGGGTTTGCACCTTTCCGCTCACACTCCAATTACGCTCCGGATACTTCCGCGGAACAGGCCCGGTCAGCCACGCGCCGGGAAAGATGTCTGCACCGTCGGAGTGCTCGATGAATCGCCCTCCTGTAGCCTCGTACGCCTTTCGAATCGCGATCATCGGGTTGCCCTCGCCCTCGGCCGACGGCCGGCTGTAGAAGATTCCCTTGGCGACGTGCACCACGGACAAGGCGGCCGGGTTCCTTTTCATCATTGCGCGGCGCAAGGTGAGCAACCCGGTCACGTGATCGTCGTGGTTGTGCGTCAGAATCACCTCCCGCACATCGGATAGATCCACGTTCAGGTCGCGGGCATTTTGTAACACCGTCTCGGGATGCGCGCCCGTGTCCACCAGAATCCGATGACCATCAGCCTCGACCAATGCGGAAAAACCCCACTCCCCAAAGCCCGTCGCCTCCGCCACCAGCATGGTCGAAAGCAAGGTCACTTTGAGCGCACGAATCTGGGTTGCGGCGGCGCTCGATGCCGGAATGGAAGGTGCGGTTCCTTGGCCATTCGCCGTAGCCGCACCCACACAACCAAGCACGAAAGCGGTAATGACCACCACTCGAAATAGATCGCGCTTCATGTCTGCACCGCCCTGTCCTGATGGATATCTGCCCAGCAACATGCCTCAGCTTACTTCACGTTCGTCCAGTCCAGGATGACCTTACCGGCGCGGCCTGAGATCATTGCCTCAAAGCCCTGCTCGAACGCGTCGTAGTTAAAACGGTGCGTGATCACCGGCGAAATATCCAAACCCGAATCGAGCATCGCCGACATCTTGTACCAGGTCTCGTACATCTCGCGGCCGTAGATGCCCTTGATCGTCAACATATTGAAGATCACCGGCCGCCAATCCATCGGCGCCGCTTTCGCCGGAATGCCAAGAGCCGCGATCTTTCCTCCATGGCTCATGTTCGCAATCATTTCACTCAGTGCCTGCGGACTCCCCGACATCTCTAACCCCACATCGAAGCCTTCCGTCATCTTCAACTGTTTCTGCACATCCATCAGCGGCGTCTGCTGCGGGTTCACCGCCAGCGTAGCGCCCATTTTGCGCGCCAGATCCAGCCGGAAAGGATTCAAGTCGGTGATCACCACGTGTCGCGCACCCGCATGTTTCACCACCGGAATCGCCATGATGCCGATCGGTCCCGCACCCGTGATCAACACATCCTCGCCCAGCACCGGGAAAGAGAGAGCAGTGTGCACCGCATTGCCAAAAGGATCGAAGATAGCGGCGATCTCTTCGCTGATCCCAGGATGGTGCCGCCAGATATTGGTCATCGGAAGAGAGATCAGTTCCGCAAACGCTCCGGCGCGATCAACCCCCACACCCTGCGTCACGGCGCAAAGATGCCGCCTGCCCGCCAGGCAGTTCCGGCAGCGGCCGCAAACCACATGACCCTCTCCACTCACAATGTCGCCGGGGTGAAAATCGTTGACGTTCGATCCGATCGAGACAATCTCGCCCACAAACTCATGGCCGATCGCCATCGGTACCTTGATCGTCCTTTGGGCCCATTCATCCCATTCGTAAATATGAACATCCGTTCCACAGATCCCGGTCTTGCGCACGCGAATCAGCACGTCGTTGATGCCGATCACCGGTTCGGGAATCTCTTCGAGCCAGAGCCCACGCTCTGCCCGACTCTTGACCAGCGCTTTCATGCGAACTCCCCTTCTTCAAGCCGACCAGCCTGAAGTTTACCGGTCGAGGCAGTTCGACGAAAACGGCCGATCCGAAGTCGGCCCAGTCCAAGACAAAAAGACCCAGACAAGGCCCCAGACAAGCCGCCTCCATGGCCCCTCAAAATTAATTTGCCTTTGAGGGGGATCTCTGTGTTACATTCGGTAACACTATGGACGGTAACACTAGCTCGAATCACGATCCCGCCGGCTTGGGCGAACTGGAACGAAGCGTTCTCCTCATTGTCTGGCAGCTGGGCTCGGTCACCGCCGACCAGGTCCGCGAAGAACTGAACCGGCCCCTGAAGGACTCGACGGTTCGTACCGTGTTGCGACGCCTCGAAGAGAAGGCCTACATCACGCACAGCGTTGACGACCGCACCTTCATTTACCGCCCCGCCCAATCGCGGCAGCGGGTCGCCGGTCGCGCCGCGCAGCGCATCGTCGACTGGTTCTGCGATGGATCCGTCGAAGCACTCCTCGTCGGCATGGTCGATTCCAAGTTGCTCGACCATTCCGAGCTCCAACGCCTCGCCGCACTGATCGCCGCCGCGCAAAAGAAGGATACAACCGTGACGAAGGAGGACCAATGATCTCTATCCTGATCCAAGCAGCCTTGCGTTCCCTGTTAGTCGGCCTGATCGTCGCGGCTGGTCTGCGAGCTCTGCGGATCCGTAATGTTTTCGCCCAGAAAACGGCTTTGGGACTCGTGCTGCTCGGCGCACTCGCAATGCCATTGCTCATGCCCATCGCCCAGCGGCTCGAGCTTCTCCCCGTAAACGCCAGCATCGTGTTTCCCTCCCGTCCAATGACCCTCCTCGAAGAATTGCAGGCAAGAATCCTGGCCAAGAGCGGATCGAGAAACCCAGCCCGCCCCCTCGCCGGGCCGGCAACCACTGAAAACTCGCCGCAGACCGAAAGCGCCTCCGGTCCGACGCCGGATATCGCATCCACCCCTGGAGACAACGAGTCCGGTTCGCGAACCACCCAGCTCACCCTTTCGCCTGCAGAGACGGTCAGTGTGTCTGCACCCGCGGCAAAAGTGCCCCAGCTCCCCCCCGCGCACGCCGGCTTCTCGCCGTCCACGCTGGCTTTGGGACTCTATCTAGCCGTCGCCTCCGCGCTCCTCCTGAGACTCTTGTTCGGACTGGCCATGGCGCTGCGCCTCTGGCTCACCGCCACGCCGGTTACCGCCCACGAATTGCCCGGAATTCCCGCGTGGCTTCGCCTGCGAGCCAGCGCCCGGGTCCCCTCTCCCTTGACCATCGGTTCCGCCATCGTGCTTCCGGCCGATTACCGCACGTGGGATAGCGAAAAGCTGCGCATCGTGCTCGCCCACGAACGCTCCCACATTCGGCAAGGCGACTTTTACCTGCAGCTGCTTGCCGGCCTTTACTCCGCCCTCGTCTGGTTCAGTCCGCTCGGTTGGTGGCTCAAGCGCGAACTCGCAGACCTGGCCGAGGCCATCAGCGATCACGCGGGGATCGAGGAAGCGCGTAGCCGCACCTCGTACGCCCAGGTTCTTCTTGAATTCGCGGCCGCGCCGCGCCCAACCGCGCTAGGAGTTCCCATGGCCCGTCCCGGAAGTCTCACCCGCCGCATCGAGCGCTTGCTCAATGACCACACCTTCCGCCAGTGTTTTGCCAGCGGCCGCCGCGCTCTGGTCGCCGTCGCTCTTGTCCCCATGGCGCTCTTCACCGCAACCGCCGCGGTTCGGGTCGAAGCCGCCACCAAACCGGCGGCCCTGGCTTCCGTTGCGCACTTGGGCCGGCTGGTCGCTCTGCCTGGCGCAGGTGCCTCCCCCCAGGTCGAGATATCCGCAACCACAGCGGAGATCGCTGCCCCGGAGCCGGCCCCGTCCCCGCTTCCCGCCATCGTTCCTGAAGTCGCCGGCCAGTCGGAGTCCGACGACTCCGTATCCTTCTCCTTCGATCGCACCCTGTCCGCCAGCGGCGAGACGCAATTGATGGTCAACACCGGCTCGGGCAATATCCATCTCACCCGCAGCTCCGGCTCCCAGGTCCAGATTCACGGCCGTGTCCACGTCAACCGCGATGGCAACCAGGAAGAAGCGCGCCAGATCGCGGCCAATCCCCCCATCGAACAAAACGGCAACGTGATTCGCATTGGACAGCAGCACGAAGAGCACTGGCGCGGAATCAGCATCGATTACGACATCCAGGCCCCCGCCGGAGCTCTTCTCGGAGCCATCTCAGGCTCGGGTGACATCGTCGACGAAGGCGTCGGCCACAATGCCAAGCTCGAAACCGGCTCAGGCGATATCCGCGCCAACGACCTCGAAGGTCCCTTCGTGGTCAAGACCGGCTCCGGAAACATTACCGCGGAGCAGATCGGTCAGGGTGATGTAAATGCCGAAACGGGCTCGGGGGATATCGAGATCAAGGACATCCACGGCAGTTTCCGCGCCACCACGGGCTCGGGAGATATCAAGGCCACCGGCACACCTTCCGCGCCCTGGACCCTCGAGACCGGCTCCGGCAACGTGGAAATATGGTCGGGCAGCGCGCCTCTCACCCTCGATGGATCAACGGGATCGGGCTCCATCACCACCGATCACGAAATGCTCGTGAAAGGCTCCCTCGATCACCATCACATCACGGGGAATCTCAATGGGGGCGGCCCCCTGGTGCGCGTGCAAACCGGCTCAGGCGACGTTCACGTCCACTGACAAACCGCACATCCCGCCTCTCACAGGCTGCGGCAACACTCGCCCGGGCGGTAGGCCGGGGATTTATCCCCGGTTATGACACAAGGCAAAATCAGCGGGGGCTTTAGCCCCTGAGGCATGCTTTTCGGGTATTTCTCCGCAGCCTTTTCAATCCTGCGAATCACCTCTCGCTCAAAAAGCTCGTCCGGGCGGTAGGCCGGGGATTTATCCCCGGTTATGACACAGGCAAAATCAGCGGGGGCTTTAGCCCCTGAGGCATGCTTTTCGGGTACTTCTCCGCAGCCTTTTCAATCGTGCGAATTACCTCCCACTTAAAAAACTCGTTCGGGTGGTAGGCCGGGGATTTATCCCCGGTTATGACACAGCCAAAATCGGCGGGGGCTTTAGCCCCTGAGGCATGCTTTTCGGGTATTTCTCCGCAGCCTTTTCAATCCTGAAAGGGCACGACTTCACCTCCCGCTCAAAAAACTCGTCCGGGCGGTAGGCCGGGGATTTATCCCCGGTTATGACACAGGCAAATCAGCGGGGGCTTTAGCCCCTGAGGCATGCTTTTCGGGTACTTCTCGCAGCCTTTTCAATCCTGCGAATCACCTCCCGCTTAAAGAACTCGTTCGGGCGGTAGGCCGGGGATTTATCCCCGGCATAGAGCAAGCAGAAACAATATGGGCATTATCGGCTGCGGCAACACTCGTTCGGGCGGTAGGCCGGGGATTTATCCCCGGCATAAAGCAGCACAACAAACGTGGGGCTTTAGCCCCTGAGGCATGCTCCGCAGCCTTTTCAATCCTGAAATTCCGGGCGATAGGCCGGGGATTGCATCCTCCACCGAAAGGATGATTCTCAAGCAGCGCAGCACCCGGGTAGACTGGCCTTTCATGTCCATCCTCGCCGCCAAACCGTTCCGCAGAATCGGGGCGGCCCTCGTCGTTCTCGCCGCTGCCATCGCCACCTTGATGGTGGCAGCCTATCCCATGTACGTCATCCGCCCGTTCCGGGAGCAGGATCCCGTCGCCTTGATCCGCGCCCTCTGGTTCACCATGCACAACAGGATGATCGTGCCCGTGCTCTTTCTCGTGGTCCTGTTGCTCGGCCTCAGAGCCTGGCAGCGCGCGGGTTGGGCTTCTCGCGCGGCGCTCGCGTCCGCCATGGGTCTCGCTCTCGTCGCCGCAATTTCGGCATGGATCAATCCCTTCGAGCTGATGATGTTCCATCCCTTCGGAGCTCCGCAATACGTCTCCATCCAGCAGGCGAAGCTCGACCCCAGCGACATGGTCATCGCCATCAACCTCGGCGGCGAAAGCCGCGCCTACCCTATCCGCGAAATGGGCTATCACCACATCGTCAACGACCGTCTTCACCAGTTGCCGATCGTGGTGACTTATTGAACGCTCTGCCATACGGGTCTGGTCTGGACCCGCAGCTTGAACGGACGCGAGTTCCACTTCCACCTCGCCGGCATCAATAACCAGAACTTCCTCATGCGCGACGAGGAGACCGGCAGCTATTGGCAGCAGATCACCGGCACGGCCATCGCCGGCCCGCTCAAAGGAAGCAAACTCACCCTCGTCAGTCAGGACGAGTTGACCTTTGCGCTGTGGAAGAAGGAACAGCCCAACGGCACCGTCCTCGCGCCCCTGCCTCGCTACCAGGAGAAGTATGAAAAGGCCACCTGGGAGACCGACTACGCCAAGCTCCCCACCGTGATCCATGGCCCCAAAGGCACACTGCCCGACCGCGAGACCATCCTCGGCGTCGCCCTCAACGGCGATGCGAAGGCCTTTCCGGTCGCCAAACTCACGGCTCAGTCGCCCGTGCTCCTTGACGTCGTTGGCAATCAGCCCATCATGCTGGTCCTCGGGCCGGATAACAAATCCATTCGCGTGTTCTCGCGCCAGGTCAGTTCGCGCACCCTGGAGTTTTACGGCAAGAGCAGCGAAGCGGCGGGAGCAGCCTCCGCGGGAGCAGCCTCCGGGGGAGCTGCCTGGTCACTCGCCGATTCCACAACGCTCAGCGACTGGTCCTTCGATGGTTGCGCGACCTCGGGCGAGATGAAAGGCCAGTGCCTTCCGCGCATCGACTCCCTCAAAGACTACTGGTTCGACTGGCAACACTATCATCCCCGCACCGCCATCTATCAGCATTGAGCACTTATCGTGCCGGGTGCCAAGGGTCCCTCGCATTTGGGGACCCGGGATACCACGAACCCTCGGGTACCGTCTCCTGAAATCGCCCCAAAAACGGCCTCCCAAAAACCTTGTCAAGCCCCCCTCCTGTGGAAAAACCGGCTAAATGTATCATTCTAAACAGAAAATATTTTTTCCAAAATTAGGTATTAATTCACCGACTTAGCTAACCTAAAGATAAGCCTGAAAAAAACAAGCTCGGCCGCGTCGCATTTGCTGCGCACGCCTCCCCGTGTCTCGGGAGCAAGCGGCTACGCGCGCGTTTTTTTGTTGGCTGCAAGCCGCCTCCGATCCCGCAAACTCGCGGGTCTTCGGACGCCGCACACAAGCAGAACCCGGACCGGCGCACAACCCGCGCCGGCCGAGTCAGAAAGAGGATTTATTGCCATGGCAAACATTCTGGTCAACATCGAAAAGGGAGTCGAAATCGGGGCCGAGGACGCCCTCAAGTGGCTCTCCGGAGCCAACAAGGCCATCAAGGCCACTCCCGCGGTCGTAGCCGCTCTCGCTACCCTCATCGGCGCGGTCGAAAAACCGCTCTCCGAGGTTGCCGCTGTAGCCGCCAACCCCCTCAACATCGTGCTCGACGTGCAGACCGTCAACGACCTCAAAACCGTCTGGCCCGACGTCAAGCAATTCCTCACCACCCTCAACGTCAAGTTTTAACCAGAAACCCGAACCTGGGTGCCCCAGGTCTCCCGGCTTTGGAGACCTGGGATACCTCGAACCTCCACCGTGTGGCGTTGTTTTCCTGAGCGAAGTCGAAGGATCCGCGGTTGTTCTTGCCTTTGCTTTGAAGGAAGCCAACTCACCACAAACCCAGGGTGGGATACCACGAACCTCCCTCACGGTGTTGTTTTCCTGAGCGAAGTCGAAGGATCCGCGGTTGTTCTTGCCTTTGCTCTAAGGATGCCAACTCACCACAAACCCAGGCGCCCCATCCCTGGCGGGTTTTCGCCAGGCATTACCCGCAAAATCAACGGGCTCTATAAGCCGCGGTTCGGGCGGTAGGCCGGGGATTTATCCCCGGTATAACACAAGCAAAATCAGCGGGGGCTTTAGCCCCTGAGGCATGCTTTTCGGGCCTTCAATCGAAAACTCATCAAGGAGCACAACATGAATCCGATAACGAACATCTGGAACCACCCCCGCACCTCGACCGCCGGCATTCTCATCGGTGTCGCGAGCATTGGAAGCGTCCTTACCCAGCAGGGCATCACCCTCGGCAAGGCGGGAAGCGGCACCGTGGTCTCTCTCGCCACTGGCCTCGCCACGGTCCTGCTCGGCCTCCTCGCCAAAGACCCCTCCGCCCAGCCCGGCACCGCAAACCAAACAAACTAAAGGGCCATAGATAATGAAGGGTGATTTAAATCACGGTCAGCACAAAATCCCCCCTTTTTGGGGCGCAATCTCATGATTCAAATCAACTTGACCGTTTTTTTTGGTGTGTGTGCGTGCGCCTACGTGAAAAAGGCCGCCCCGCGGGGCGGCCTTCAAGGGAAAGTCGGAGCCTCACGCATTGGTCCCGCGCGCTTCGCCCAGGATCAGTTTCAACGTCATCTGCCGGCGTCCGCGCAGGATCGTCACGCTGATCGTGTCGCCCGCCTGGTGATTGTCCATGATGGCGGAGATGTCCTGCGGGTCGGTAACCTGCTGGCCATCGATGGCCACAATCAGGTCGCCGCCGGTCATGATCGGCGTATTGCCGAGGTAGGCCTGCTGATTTCCTCCGCGCAGTCCGGCGCGCTCCGCTGCTCCGCCGGGAATCACTTTCTGGATCAGCACGCCGTAGTCCGCCGCCAACCCCATTTGCTCGGCAAGATCCGGGCCGATGGGATAGGAAACGATGCCCAGCGACGGCCGCTTGAGGTGTCCGAACCGGGTCAGATCCGCCAGGACAGCCTTGGCCGTGTTGATGGGAATCGCGAACCCGATTCCGGAGCTCTGCTCGGCGCCGTTGGAGGCGATCATGGTGTTGATGCCGATCACCTCGCCGCGGGAGTTCAGCAGCGGGCCGCCGGAGTTGCCGGGGTTGATGGCCGCGTCGGTCTGGATGGCGTCCTCGATGGGCGCACCTTCCGCTCCCCGGATCGACCGGATGGAGCTGATGATGCCCCGCGTCATGGTGCCCGCCAGCCCGAACGGGTTGCCGATGGCATAGACCTTTTGCCCGACAGAAAGGTCGGTCGAGTCGGCCAGCGTCACCGGTTGCAGGTTGGGGGCATCGATCTGCAGCAAAGCCAGGTCATGGGTACGGTCGGTGCCAATGACCTTGGCGGTGTACTTGTGCTTGTTGGAGAGCTGGACCTCCACTCCACGGTTGCTGTTCTCGACGACGTGGAAGTTGGTCAGCACGTGGCCGGATTTGTCGAGAATGAATCCCGAACCCTGCCCCTGCTGCGGAACCGAGCCGAGGAAGAAGTTGAACACCAGGGCGTTCGAAGTAATGTTGACCACCGAGGGCAGCACGCGCTTGTAGACGGCGATGTTGTTCTGCTCCTCGGCGTCGTAGGCGGGGGCGGCGTCGGCTTCAGTCAGCTCGAGCGAGGACCCGCTGTGCCCGCTGATCAGCTTCAGATGTCTGAGATCTCCGGGCAGATGGGCAGTTACATACCAGAAGCCGCCGACCAGCAGCAAAACCATCAGAAGCCTTCGCATCTTCATAAACTCTTCTTTCAACAAACCTTTCTTGATGTGGCGTCCGGCTGCGGGAAGACCGGCAGCGGGCGCAAAATTGTCAATCTCTATTCTAATGAACCGGGGATGGGGTGATTGTTGCTCTCGGCCCGGAGTTGCTGCCAGACGGCCGCCACCTGCCTGCGCAGGTTATCCAGGCCGGCGGTGTTGTCGATGACGAAATCGGCGCGCTCGGCCTTTTCGGAGTCGGGCATTTGTTTGGAAAGGCGGGTGCGGGCGTCAGCGAGGGCCGCGTCTCGCCGGGCGGGGTCGGGGAGAGTGCGATTGACGTAGCGCACGACTTTGACGTTGTCGGGACGGTGAGCAGGAGGATGCGGTCGAAGCGGCGTCGCCAGTCGGCGAGAACGCCTTCCTGCTCGCCGCGCGCGCGGGCGTCGCGCTCGACTTCGAAGATCAGCGCCGACTCGACGACGGCCACGGCGGCGGGATCGCGGGCGAAGACCTCGTCCATCCACTGCTGCTGGGCGGCGATGACGGCGGGATGAACGATGGCGTTCAATTCGTTGAGGCGTCCACCGGCGAAAGCCAGTTCGGCAAGGCGGGGGCGGTTCAGAGTTCCGTCGGGGTTGACCACCTCGGAGCCGAAGGCGCGAACGATCTGAGCGTAGACGGCGTGGCCTGGCTCCATCAGCGTGCGGCCCAGGGCGTCGGCCTCGACGACGTGGGCGCCAAGCTCCCGCAGGATAGCGGCGACAGTCGACTTGCCGCTGCCCAGACCGCCGGTAAGACCCACGCGCAGCATGATCGCTTCTCCCATACAAGAGAGCGGGCGGTGAGCGGTCACCGGGCCTCTCTCAAGGGCCATGGCCCTTCAAGATAGTAATCGGTTGATGGAGGGAATCTTTTGCGGTTGCGGTGCTGGCAGGTATGTCCGGTTTCGGACGCCGCCTTCCTTTCCGGACATCGGAACTTC
Organism: uncultured Acidobacteriota bacterium; assembly: GCA_963744185.1. Taxonomy (GTDB): domain Bacteria; phylum Acidobacteriota; class Terriglobia; order Terriglobales; family Acidobacteriaceae; genus Telmatobacter. The sequence continues at coordinate 457,269 of CAVUSR010000013.1, forward strand.
CCTGTGATCGCCTTAAACCCTTTCGTTCCAGTTCCTCCGATTGGCAATCCAGATGCTGTGCTACAGCCGGTAGCGGACATTCTCAACCGTCTCTAGAGAATTGCGCCGGTGAACTGAACCCGCAGTGACCCCTGGTCCAGACTGGACGCCCGTGCTTGTCCAAGGATTGGAGGGGGCTCCGAAGCAGAAGTTGGACGAGGTCACAAGTATGCAGAACCTTCTTCAAAACATCCGCTTCAGCCTCCGCATGCTGATCCGGAATCCGGGCTTGACGCTCACTGTTTTGCTCACCCTGGCCATTGGCATCGGCGCCAATACGGCCATCTTTACGGTCGATTATGCGACGCTCCTGGCTCCGCTGCCCTACCCGCACGCCGATCAACTGGTGATGGTCTGGTCGAAGATCCAGACCTTTCACAATGGAGTCGCCGCGGGCGACTTCATGGACTGGAAGCAGCAGAATACGGTCTTCCAGGATCTTTGCGCCTGGTCCGGCGGCAGCTTCAACCTGGCCACCAAGGACAAGCCGGAGTACATCAATGGCGTTCGAGAGACCTACAGCATGCCCCAGATGCTGGGGGAGCCGCTCTTCCTGGGCCGCTACTTCTTGCCGGAAGAGGGCGTAGCCGGGCGCGATCACGTAGTGATCCTCACCCATAAGCTTTGGCTCAAGCTCGGCTCGAATCCCAAAATCGTGGGTACGACCCTGCGCATGGATGGCGACCCCTACACGGTCGTCGGCGTGCAGCGCCCCGGCATCTTCGATCGCCAGGAAGCGCAGCTCACGGTGCCCCTGGTGTTCAAGCCGGAACAGGTCAATCACGACTTCCACTGGCTGCTGGTGATGGGCCGCCTTAAGCCGGGAGTCACTCTCAAACAGGCGCAGCAGAACATGGACTCGGTCACCGCCCACATCGCCGAGGTCTACCCCAAGAGTGACAAGGGCTGGGGCTCTTATGTCGAGGGTCTCAAGAATGACTTTCTGCCCAAAGAACGCATCAAGATGCTCTGGCTACTGCTGGGCGCGGTGGGTTTTGTTCTGCTGATTGCCTGTGTCAATGTCGCCAATCTGCTGCTGGCACGGGGCATGGCGCGGCAGAAGGAACTGGCTGTTCGCAGCGCGCTTGGCGCCGGCCGCAGGACGATCTTCGCCCAGCTTCTTACGGAGAGCCTGATCCTCGCGCTGGTCGGAGGCGCCCTCGGGGTTGGCATGGGTTATGCGATGCTGCAGGGCCTGATCGCGGCCATGCCACGGAATACACTGCCCAGCGAGGCCGATTTGCGCCTCAACATCCCTATCCTGCTCTTTACCCTCGTCGCCACCACCGTGGCAGGTCTGCTGGCCGGCTCCGCTCCCGCGTGGTACGCATCGCGCGTCGATCCCGCCGAGACGCTCAAAGAAGGTGGACGCGCCGGCACCAGCGCCGGCAAGCATTTCGTGCGGCGTATTCTGGTGATCGGCGAGTTCGCTCTTGCACTTGCGCTGCTGGCCGGCGCCGGCCTCACCATCCACAGCTTCTGGAACCTGGCCCACGTCGATCTCGGGATCAGAACCGACCACGTCCTCACCTTCTTTCTGCCGGTGCCGGAAAGCCGCTCCAAAGATCCCCAGGTGATTTCTTCCTACTACCGCGACATTCTTGCCCACATTGCCGCGGTTCCCGGCGTGCAACATACAGCGGCAATGACCGGCCAACCGCCGTACGGAGCTGGTTTTGGCATGCCGTTCATGCTCGAGGGGGGCCAGACTTACGCGGATCCGTCGCAACGCCCGGGTGCCGGTTTCGGCATGGTGACGCCGGATTACTTCAATGCCTTCGGGATTCAGCTCATCTCGGGACGCAGCTTTACGGATCAGGACACGGCAGCCACCGTGAAGGTAGCCATGGTCAACCAGGACTTCGTGCACAAATACCTGAAGGGCAAGGATCCTCTTCGGCAGCGCGTGCTCGTGGAAGAGTTGATTCCCGGTGTCACCAAACTGGGTGGTTATATCCCGTGGCAGATTGTCGGGACTTACCACAACGTGCACACAGCCGACCAGCGCGATGAAAACCCGGAGATGCTCATCCCCTTCTACCAGATTCCCTGGCCACAAGCGGGCTTTGCCGTGCGCACGTCAGAGAACCCGTCGACGATGCTCGCCAGCATCTCGGCCGCAGTGCACCAGGTCGATTCCAGCGTCGCGCTCGCCCAGCCCAAAACTCTTGACGATGTGGTCGACGAGTCGATGGCCGACCAGCGATTCACGCTCATTCTGTTCGCCAGTTTCGCGGCCGTCGCGTTGTTCCTCGCCGGACTCGGCATCTATGGCGTGATGTCGTTTTCCGTGGCCCAGCGCGCGCATGAGATCGCGCTCCGCATGGCTCTGGGCGCAACGCGCAAACGAGTCATCGGGCTCGTCATTCGGGATGGCGTAATTCTTGCCGCCATCGGGCTGGGGCTCGGCCTGATCGGGGCTTATTTCGTGGGCCGCGCCATGCAGAGCCTTCTGTTCGGCGTGCAGGCGCTCGACTTCGCCGCTTTCCTGTCGGTCGGCTGCCGTTCTGCTGGCCGCAGCTATCCTGGCCAGCTTTCTTCCCGCAGCACGAGCCGCCTCTGTTTCGCCCATGCGCGTGCTTCGGACCGAGTAGTTTGTGCATGCGATTGGTTACCGAGGCGTGCCGATGGGTTGTGGTTCACTCCGAAAATTTTCGTTAGCCACATCGCCTGACGGCCAATTCCGGAATCGGGATTGATAAACGCGGTGCGGTTGAGGCTGGTCAGGCTCGGCTGCAACTCTACTTATTGGCCGGCGTCGCTCCATAGCGGCGGCGATAGCTTTCGCAGGCGGCAGCGTCTGTGCATTGGAGCGAGACGAACAGTTCCGAGCGCAGTTTCCAGCCGCTCGCAGTTTTGCGCCACATGGCGAGATAGGTGCCGGTGAAGAGGACCGGGCCGCCGGGAACACGGCCTACCCAGTGGCCGTGTTCCGCAGCCAGCGGAACGGAACGCGAAATCTCGATCGAATCAGCGAGGCGTTCGAACCGGACGGAGTGCGGATCTTCAAAGTCTTTGGCAAACGCCGCGATGTAGGCTTCGCGGGAGAGCAGCGAGCCATTTCCGGTAACCACCACAAAGTCCTGATCGAGGCTGGCGGCAAAGCGCGTTACATCGCCCGCCGCGATCGCGCTATTGGACGCGCTGCGCAGGGCGTGGATCGAATCCTGATCAGGAGAATGTTGGGCGGGAAATGGTTGTGCGGGACTGGACACCGAAGCGAACCCGAGACAGAGCGTTGCTGCCAGAAGTTTCATCCCTCGATGTTATCTGCGGGTCCGGCTCGGCATGCAAAGTGGGGCCTAGAGAGTGCGGGACGGCAGGTTTCTTCTCATTTTGGCGGCGCGGACGGTGTTGGACATGAGCATGGCGATGGTGAGCAGGCCGACGCCGCCGGGGACGGGGGTGTAGGCGCTGGAGAGCTCGAAGGCGGCGGGGTGGACGTCGCCGACAATGACGGAGCCGCGCTTGAGGAAGGCGGCTTCGCGCTTGGCGTTGCCGGCAAAAAACTTGTCGAAGTCGGCGCGGTTGTCGATGCGGTTGATGCCGACGTCGATGAGGGTGGCGCCGGGCTTGACCATCTCCGGGGTGATGAAGCCAGGGCGGCCGATGGCGGCGACGAGGATGTCGGCTTCACGCGTGATGGCGCCGAGGTCGCGGGTCTTGGAGTGGCAGATGGTGACGGTGGCGTTCTCGTGGAGGAGGAGCATGGCGGCGGGTTTGCCCACGATGTCGCTGCGGCCGACGACGACCGCGTTCTGGCCGGAGATGGGGAGGTCGCTGCGCTTGAGGATCTCGATGACGCCGGCGGGGGTGCAGGGAGCGAGGGCGGGGCGGCCGGCCTGGAGGCGGCCGGCGTTGATGGGATGGAAGCCGTCGACGTCTTTGGCCGGCGAGACGGCGTCGAGGAGGGCCTTGGCGTCGACCTGTTTGGGGAGCGGGAGCTGGATGAGGATGCCGTCGATGTCGTCGCGGCTGTTGAGAGCGGCGACCAGGTCGAAGAGGTCTTCGGTGGTGACGGTGTCGGGCGGGGTGATGAGGTCGCTGTAGAGGCCGAGTTCGGCGCAGGTCTGGACCTTGCTGCGGACGTAGATTTCAGAAGCGGGCACGTGGCCCACCAAGACGGCGGCCAGGCCGGGGCGGATGCCCTCGGTGGCGAGCCGCGCGACTTCGCCGGCAACTTCACTTTTGATTTGAGCGGCGATCGCCGCTCCATCGAGAATCTTCGGCATCCTGTTCCCCAGATTCATCCTATCGCCCCGACGGAGAACCGTGGGGGCGAGTCGTGGTATCCCGGGTCCCCAGATGCGAGGGACCCGGGGCACCCGGGATTTGTGGCGTGAGGACGGAAAAGGCAAGAGCAACTGCAGGTCCCTCGGCTGCGCTCGGGATGACACGGGGGTGAGTTCGTGGTATCCGGGTCCCCAGATGCGAGGGCCCGGGCACCCGGATTTGTGGCGTGAGGACGGAAAAGGCGGGTGCGAGAGCATTGGCTCGGCGGAGAATGGAAGCATGATCTGGTCTGACCGATTTCGGTTTCGGCGCGGGGCCGCGCCTCGATCCGTGCTGGAAAGGCTGCTTCAACTGGCTCAGCGACAGTTCGGCGACACGCTGACTGCGGCCGAGGTGGAGGTACTCAAATGCTCAACCAGTGCGGATGAGCCGCCTTCGCCGGAGCCGGATGCGGTGAACCCGGAGGGCCCCTACGATCCGGCTACGCCGCGGCCGCCGGTGCGGGCGGCGCTGCTCTACTGGCTGGCCACCGATGGCGAAGCGCGATCCTGCATTCACCCCAAGGGGATTCGCGCGTATTCGGCGACCATCGAGGGCGATCTGGACCTGGGCGAACAGTTGCAGCTGCCGGGGCTCGATCTGCGCCGCTGCACCGTTGGGGATCGATTGATTCTGGAGGCGGCGGATATCAAGGGGATCTACATCACGGACTGTTCGGTGAGTGGTTTGCTGGCGGACGCGGTTGTGGTGCGGGGGCCGGTGTTTCTGCACCGGACGGAGTTTGATGGGGAGATCCGCCTGATCAACGCCAAGATCGACAACAACCTGCAGCTGCGGGGGGCAAAGCTGCGCGCAACGGACGACGCGCTGTCGCTGGATGGCGCTACGGTTCATGGCGATCTTTTCTTCGACCAGGACTTTGAATGCAGCGGAGAGATTCGCATGCTGGGCGCACATATCGATGGCTCGGTCACGTTCTCTGGCGCGCATCTGGACTGGGATCAGGACGCGCTGACGCTGGACAAAGTGAAGATTGGCGGCAATCTCGAACTCAACCGGGGTCTACGCTGCGCGGGAACGATCCGCATGCCCAACTGCCATATTGGAGGCGACCTGAATTTTATTGGCGCGGAAGTGCGCAAGGTTCATTGCTACAACATGGACCTTTCGGGCGACCTGATGTGGCACGCGGTGAAGAGCGATCCGGCGAGGCTGCTGGACCTGACCCGCGCGCGCGTCAAGGCCTTTCGGGACGATGAGGGAAGCTGGCCTGCGGAGGGCCGACTGCGGCTGGATAACTTTGTTTACGACGATCTTATTCTGCATGATGCCGCGGACCCGCAAGAGGCGAGCCAGGGGATACGGGCGGCCGAACTTCCGTTCAAGCTGGAGCGCCGTATTGCGTGGCTCATGCGGCAACCTGACGCGATACGACTGCGGCCACAACCCTGGATCCAGCTGAGCAAGTATCTCGAGCTGAAGAACAACAAGAGCGAAGCCAAACATGTGCTCTACAAATATCGCTGTGTGAAGGCGAATGAAAGCAAGTGGTGGATCGCGCGTCGCGCCAAGATTGCTTTTGCGTGGCTGGAAGAGGCTCCAGCGCGCATTCTGTATTTGATTGCGTTTACGTTGCTGTTCGGCACGCTGATCTTTACCGGGGCGAGTCCCGAGGTGAGCGGAGGCATGATCACGACGGCGCGGGATACGAGCCAGAAACCGCTGAGCGGCGCGGCGCTGGATCGCTATCCGCGCTTTCAACCGTTCATCTACACGCTCGAGAATGCGCTGCCGCTGGTGAAGCTGGGGGTCGACGACAAGTGGACGCCCGATCCGCAGCACAAGGGCAAGGCATTGTTTCCTGAGTACCCATGGCTGGACTGGCTGGCATGGTTCAACGGGTACTGGTTTCTGACGATGAGCCGGTGGGTGATTATTCTGTTCGGATGGTTCCAGGCCGCGGTGCTGGGCGCGGCAATCACCAGCCGGTTCAAGCCATAGGGCTTATTCCATTCTGAGAGCGGCGATGGGATCGAGGCGGGAGGCGCGCCACGCGGGGCCGAGGCAGGCTGCAATCGCGACGAGCAGTAGCAGGCCACCCACGGCGAGGAAGACCGCGGGATCGAGCGGCTGGGTTTCGTAGAGCATGCTGCGGATGAGGCGCACCGCGGCGGCGCTGGCGGGCAAGCCGATGAGAAGGCCGAGCAGGGCAGGTTTCAGTCCGTCGAGCAGCAGGAGGTTGAGCAACTGCCTGCGCTGCGCGCCTAGGGCGATGCGGATGCCGAATTCGACGGTGCGTTGGGCTACAAGATAGGCCAGTACGCCGTAGAGTCCCGCGGCAGCCAGAACCAGGGCGATGGTGGCGAAGGCGAGAACGAGAATGGAATTGAACTCGGAGTCGATGGCGCTTTTGCCGATGGCTTCGCGCAAGGTGGTGACGTTGAAGACGGGCAGGTCGGGGTCGAGCTGGCCGATGACTTTTTGCACGGGGATTGCCAGCGATTCGACATCGCGGGGGGCGCGGATCACGATGGTGGCGAAGCTGTATCCGTTTCCGTAGAGCGGCCAATAGAGGGTGGGTTGCGGCGGTAGAGCAATGTTCCAGCGCACGTCGCCGACGATGCCGATGATCTCCCAGACGCCGTCGCCACCGATTTCCTTGATGTGTTTGCCGATGGGGTCTTCGCCGGGGAAGTACTGCTGAGCGGCGCCGCGGCTGATGAGCACGACGTTGGCGCGCTCCTGGCGCTCGTCGAGACGGAAGGCGCGGCCTTTGAGAATGGGAAGCCCGATGGCGGAAAAGTAGCCGGGGTCGGAGCCACGGAGCATGAAGTCCAGTCCCTGGCCCTTGGGCAGCGGCGGATGCTCGACGATGCTCATCAGGCTGTCGCCGTTCCAGCCTTCGCCCGGAGCGGCGCTGACGAGACCGGCGGCCGAAACACCCGGCAAGGCGCGCACGCCCGCGATGAGACGCTCGAAGAACGCGATCTTCTCGTTGGGCTGGTTGTAACGGACGCTGGGCAGGCCGAGAGACATGGTGAGAACGTTGTCGGCGGGTACACCGAGATCGGAGGAGCGCAGGTGATCGAAGCTTTTGAGGAGCAGCCCGGCGCCGACCAGAAGGACGACGGTGAGACCGACTTCCATGGTAAGCAAGGCGCGGCGCAGCAGCGCGCGGGACCGTCCGCTGCTTTGGGAGCGGGAACTCTCCTGGAGGCCGGCGAGCACATTGCCGCCCCCGGTGCTGAGCGCGGAGATGAGTCCGGAGAAGAGAGTGCAGAGAACGATGACGGCTAGCGTGAAGCCGGCGGCGACGGCGTCGAACTGGATGGCCTCGACGCGATTCATGTCAGGGCGAACGTGGATGAGCCACGCGAGCGCGCCCCAGGCGAGCAGCAGGCCGAGCGCGCCTCCGGCGACGGAGAGCAGGAGGCTCTCGATAAGCCGCTCGCGGATGAGACGCATGCGGCCGCCGCCGAGAGCGGCGCGAATGGCGAACTCCTTGTTGCGCGAGGCGCCGCGCGCGATGAGGAGGCCGGCGACATTCATGCACGCGATAAGCAGAACGCAGCCGGTTGCCGCGAGCAGCGCATAGAGCGGGGTTTTGTAATTGTGCACGGAGTCATCCAGCATGGTTCGGGAGATGACGTCGGGGTGTACGGAGGGGTCGGAGTGAGCGGATTTGATCTGCTTCTGCAGGGCGTCGAGACGTGCTTCAAGAGCGGCCAGCGAAACGCCCGGGGCCAGCCGCGCCACGACTTGAAATTCGTGATCGCCGTAGGTCTTCAAGAGCGAGGGGGGAGCGTCATGGCCCACCGGGGTCCATAACTGATCAGTGTTGCCGCCGAACGCTCCTGAGTACACAAAGGTGGAGGGCAGTACGCCGACGATCGTATAGGGTTTGGCATCGAGCCAGATGGTCTTGCCCACGACCTCCGGATCGGCGGCGTAACGGCGCTTCCAGAAGCCGGCGGAGAGAATCACTGTGGCCGGCGCGCCGGGCCGGTCGTCGTCGGCTGTGAAGGCGCGCCCCAGTGTTGGCTGGATGCCAAGGAGAGGAAAGAAATTCGCGCTGCACCACGCGGCGTTCACCTGTTCCGGCAGCTTTCCGCCGTCGGCAGAAACGTTGTAACCCTGGAAGGGAGAGACCAGCGCCATCTCCGCCATGGATTGCGCCGTTCGCTGCCACTCCCAAAAGCTGCCCGCGTCGACGGGCAGCCAGGGATGGGGATGGGGATGTCCTTTTTCGCCCTCGTAGATCAGGGCCAGACGGTTAGGGTCGCGATAGGGAAGCGGCTTAAGCAGTATGCTGCGCACAACGGTGAACAAGGCCACATTGGCGCCAATGCCGAGAGCCATGACGACGATGGCGATGAGCGTGAACCCGGGGGTGCGGCGCAGCGTGCGGAGACCGTAGCGCAGGTCGCGGGCGAGGGATTCAAGCCAGTTCCAGGACCAGATGGCGCGGGTCTGCTCGCGAATGAGAGCGGGATTGCCGAATGCGCGCATGGCAGCGAAGCGGGCGGCTTCCGGTGACAAGCCGTTTTCGCGCTGCTCCTGTTCTTCGAGTTCGAGATCGGAACGAAGTTCACGCTCGAGGTCGGCGTCGCGCTTCTTCGTGGGCCAGATGTTCATGTCAGTCTCCCTGGAATCCGGCCCGGGCAGCCGAAAGCCGTCGTATCCTCGTCATTCGTTTCGCAGCGCCTGCATGGGATCGATCCGCGATGCTCTCCAGGCTGGGACGAGGCAGGCCAGCGTCGCCACCGCCATTAAAGTCGCCGTGACGGCCGCAAAGATCGCCGGATCGAGCGGCCGGGTTTCGTAGAGCATCGAGTGGATGAGGCGCACCATTCCTGCGCTGGCTGCAAGGCCAAGCACCATCCCATAAAGAGCAGGCTGCAATCCGTCTCGCAGCATCAGGCGAACTACCTGCTCGCGCCGTGCGCCGAGAGCCAGGCGAACGCCGATCTCCGCGGTGCGCTGCGTTGTGACGTAAGAGAGGACCCCGTACAACCCCACCGACGCCAGGATCAGCGACAGCACGGCGAAGGCCAGCACAAGGCCGGCGCTCAGGCTGACATTGCCGAGTGAATTGGCAATGATCTGCTGCATGGTGAGTATTTCGGAAACCGGCAGCTCGGGATCGAGATCGGCAATCTTCTTCTGAACGGGAACGGAAAATGACATCGGATCAGAGAGGGTCCGCGCCACCAGGGTCAAACCCCCATGCACCGTTCCGCTCAGAACGGGGAAGTACATGGTCGCTCTGGCCGGCTGATTTACCGCATGGAGGGTGTCGGCGACAACGCCGATGATTTCATAGTCGGCGTCGTTGCCCGCGACTACATGAAGATGTTTGCCCAACGGATTTTCCCCGGGGAAGTACTGCTGGGCCAACTCGTGGCTAATGATGACTGTTTGTGGGTGGCCGGCGCGATCGTTGCTGTTAAAGAAGCGGCCGCTCAACAGCGGTATACGCAATGTGGTGAAGTATCCGGGGTCGGCACCCCGGTAGAGTGCGTCAGGCAAAGGCGCGCCGGGCGCGATGGGCGGGTGCCCGGGAATCGAAAAGGTATCGTCTTCGCCGGCTCCCGCTCCGGGCACCGCAGACCCCAGTGCGGCGGCGCGGACACCCGGAATGGCGCGCACCCGCCCCAGCAGGGCTTCATTGAATGCGTTCACCTTCTCAGGACTTGCGTACTTCTTATCCGGAAGGCTGTAGCTCATGGTGAGCACATTGTCGGTCACGCAACCAAGATCCGTCGTTCGCAGTCGCCAGAAGCTTTTGAGCAGAAGGCCGGCAGCGATTAACAAAACCACGGTCGCGGCAATCTCTACGGTAAGCAGCGCCTTGCGCAACCCGGTGCGCGAACGGCTGCCGACCGCACTTCGCGGCGAAGCCTGCAGAGCTGCGGAGGCGCCCTCGCCCGTCGACAAGATCGCCGGCAACAGGCCTGCCACAAGGGCCCCGGTAAGAACGAGTCCACAGGCAAACGCCAGTACGACGCCATCGGTGTGGACAGACTGCGCGCTGGGCAGATCGTGCCATCTGCTCACGAGCCACCTGGTGGCGGCAGTCGAGGCCAGCACTCCGGTCACACCGCCGGCAAGGGAAACCAGCAGGCTCTCCAACAGATGCCCGCGAATCAGTGTGCCCCTCTGCGCTCCGAGCGCACTCCGAATGGCGATCTCTTTCTGCCGTGCCGTGGACCTGGCCACCATCAGATTGGCCACGTTCAGGCAGCCGATCAGCAGCATGCAGCCTACAGCGCACAGAAGGATCATCAATGGCTTGTTCACGTTTATGGCCAGATCCTGAATCAGGGTCTTTGATGCGACGTCCTCAGCCACCGGCGCATTCTGGTTCTGCATATGGTCGCGGTATTGCACGGCTTCTACCTGGTCCAAGGCGTTTGCCAGGTGTACATCCGGTCTCAAGCGGGCTATCACATGGCCGAAGTGAAAGTCATGATGTTGCAGCAAGCCGGGAGGCAATGCCGCAGCAAATGGAACCCAGACCTGCATCTTCGCGTCGGGATAAGTGAACTGCTTTGGGAGCACGCCGACGACCGTGAACGGCTTTCCGTCGAGATGAATCTGCTTGCCTACGATCGAGGCATTGCCGCCGAACCGCCTCTCGAAGAAACTCCACGTAAGCATCACGGCGTTTCCGTCTACGCGATCTTCGTTCTCGGTGAACGTGCGCCCGACAGCGGCCTGCACCCCCAGCAGCGGAAACAGGTTCCAGCTGCCGCCGGCGGCGCTCACGAGTTCCGGCAACTCTCCCCGCTCTCCGGTCAGGTTGAACTGCCACCAGCGCCATACCGCCATATCGTCAAAGCCGTGCGTCAGCGCTCGCCAGTCGTAGTAATCGGCCGGGGCGACGGCGTTGTAGTTAAACTGCTGCGCATTCAGGCTGGGATCGCGAAAATGCTCGTAGATCATGACGAGCTTATCGGGATCGCGGAAAGGAAGGGGCCGGAGCAGAACCGATCGGACGATCGTAAACAGGGAGGTGGTCGCGCCGATGCACAGGGTCATCACAAGGACGGCAATGAGTGAAAAGCCGGGGGACCGGAGCAGAGTACGGACGCTGATCCTCAGATCTCGAAGAAGCTTCTCGAGCCAGTTCCAACTCCAGACGGAGTGAGTCTGTTCGCGAATTAGCGTGGCATTGCCGAAGGCGCGCCGCGCGGCGTAGCGGGCATCTTCCTGCGACAGGCCGCGTTCGCGCTGCTCCTCTTCTTCGAGTTCGAGATCGGAACGCAGTTCACGCTCGAGGTCGGCGTCGCGCTTCTTCATCGGCCACAGATTCATATCAGCCTTCAGCTTTCCTCGGGAGTGGGCGCAGGCCACATCACGCGCGCAACGGCTTCAGACATCTGCTTCCACTGCGACTCTTCGACCACAAGCTGCTTTCTGCCTTTTTCCGTCAGACGGTAATACTTGAACTCCCGGTTGCGGTCCGGGGCGGTCTCCCATTTGGAGACGACCCATCCGCGTTTTTCCAGACGATGCAGGGCGGGGTAGAGAGATCCGTGCTGCATCTGCAGAAAGTCGTTGGTAGTACGCTGAATGTGCTTGCCGATTTCGTGGCCATGTGCGGCGCCGTACATGAGAGTGCGCAGGATGAGCATGTCGAGAGTGCCCTGGAGGAGACCGTTCCGTTGTTGCGCCTGCTTATCGGGAGTAGACATTCGACCCTCGTTGAACTGCGATGGTAGACATTCGACTCTCGGTTGTCAAGGCAGGTACTTCCGGGCCTCTCAAGATTCCGATATGTGACTCGTCCGGGGTACTGCCTCGCGGTGTGCGCTCGTGTATGGTGGGAGCGAGAAACCAGGTATATGAATCGGAAATTATTTTCTTCGGGTGCAGGGATTTCGACGGTCGTTTTTTTGCTTGTATTGAGCCAGCAGAACCCCTTGCATGCGCAGTCTCTCGAAACCTTCCGGGTGGGCGATACGCCGTCGAGGCTGTCGAAGTTCGGGCCCGTTTCCGGGCTTGACAAGTACAAGGAGATGGACGTCTTCAAGTGGAGACTTGCGAAGGGGAACGTATTCACGGCGATGGTTGATCCCAATGGGGAGATCGACTACCTGGAGTCGGACTGGGGCGGCAAAGGCGACGATACGGGATGCGATTTGCCAGGGCTGAAGTTCGGGGTGACGACACTGGCCGATCTTCGCAAGCGATTCGGCAGTAATGGATTCGGCTACAGGAGACGCCCGCATGTTCGCCAGAACGACGATGGGGTGACGCTGTTGAATTCTTACGAGGTGGAGAATGTGGTGATCACCTTCTACACACGGATCAGCAGCGCGGACTCCGCGAAGGTCCAGGCCTCGGAGGGTAAGGATTCGGGCGAGGAGTACGCCAGGCTCGACGGGATCTCGCTGGCGAATGCGGCCTACGCGAAGCGGGAGTGGGGAGATCGCATCGTCAATCCGGCCTACAAGAAAATCGAGTGGAAGTAGGATTAGGCGCGTCAGACTTTTGCAGGAATGAACTGGGAGTCAGCGCCCGACCGCGGGGCTACCCGCAGGCCTGCCTCGCATCTAACCGGTGCGAAGAGGAAGCTCGCGCGACGAGGAAGCTCGTGCGGCGAGGAGGCATTCATGTCGTTTGTCACCAACGCGGTGGTGGAAGGACTGGAGACGAAGTTGCCCAAGGTGATTGATGCGCGTACCCACGGCCTTATCGACTATTGCCACGCCGCCTTGTTTTTGGGACTGGCCTATTTTCTTCGCAAGAGGGAACCGAGGGCGGCGCTGGCGGCCGCGGTCACGGGCACTTTCATTTTGGGGGAATCGCTGTTGACGGACTACCCGCTTGGTGCGGCGAAGGTCATCCCGTTCGAAGTACATGGCAGGATGGACGCGGCGCTGGCGGGGTCTTCGTTTCTGCTGCCGCGGATTTTCGGGTTCAGCGGGACGCCGGCGGCCAAGGTGTTTCAGGCCAACGGGTTTGCCGAGGGCGCGGTGGTAGGAATGACGAATTGGGATGGCAAGAGCCTGCGACCGGAAGAAGAAAGCTCGGTGGGCATTGACTGGTAAGACACCGTCATTTCATTCCGGTAGCAGCATGACTGCAGTCTAGCCGGGACGGCGTTGGGCCTGCGGTTTGTCGTCGCCCCGGTTCGCGTTTGAGTTCTTCACCGAGTCAGATTTCACCGTATTTTCATCAGGCGACGTCTTGTCCGAGTCGCTGTCGTCGGCCGTGTGGGGCTCAGGCGGAATCTTCATCTCGTAGTGCAGCGGATCATCAGGCTGGTCGGGCATGGCGCCTCCTGCGAAGCTTCGATGCTGAAAGCCGGAAAAGCTATGCTCCCTGTGAACAGACGCAGGGCGAGGGGTCGACTTTCAGGATCGCTACCGAGGAACCCCTACATGCCGGGGTGGGTGATCTCGTTCACGCGCGGGACCAGGTGAAGGTAGATCTCGCGGGGCATGTCGGCGTGCCAGTGATTGGTGGCGCGCGCGAAGAGCACGATGCCGAAGAAGATGTAGGCAAGGATGCAGGTCATGGCGACCGGGCCGATCTTGCGGCGGTACCAGCGTGGTTCGGGAACGCCTGCCTTGCGAGGCGGGAGGGCGAACTGGAGTGCGTCCTGCGCGGGACAGGCGGACACGCAGGCCATGCAGGCGGTGCACTCCACGGAGCGGACCTGGATCAGCTTGTCGACGGGCAGATTGGCGGGACAGGCATGGGCGCACCTGGCGCAGTCGACGCAGGCGGCTGAATCACGGCGGATTTTGACAGGGCTGAAGAGCGAGGCCAGGCCCAGCAGCGCGCCGTAGGGGCAGAGGTAACGGCACCAGAAGTTTTGAATGAAGACGGAGAGAACGACCAGGGTGCCAATCACGATGGCGGCGGTGAGGCCCATGTTGCGGAAGAAGTTGAGCATCTTCACGTCGGCCAGGAGGCCGTAGGGTGTGTTCATGAAGCCGAGGAGTTCCTCGGCCGACATGGCTCCGATGATGGCGACGAAGAATCCGAGCAGAAGGTACTTGAGGCCGCGAAGAGGGATGTCGGCGGCTCTGGGCAGGCGCACGTTGCGGCCCCCGAAGCGAGCCAGGATGCGGCGGCCAAGGGCGGCGAGAGCTTCAGAGAACGTGCCAACGGGACAGAGCCAGGAGCAGAAGGCCTTTTTGAGCAGCAGGCTCATGAGGAGAAATGCGCCGAAGAGAAACATGGCGGCAGGATGGATGGCGGGAATCTGGCCGGTGGAGAGGAAGTACTTGAGGTTCATGAGGCCGGCGATGGGGAGCCAACCCTCGGCGCCGGCAGGGCGCGGCACGGCCCATCCCACGCCGCCGCGCTCGAAGTAGCGCACCCAAAGGTAGAACTGGATACCGAGCCAGGCGTTGAGCAGAACGAAGACACCCTGCACGCCGTGACGGATGTGCTGAGCACGGTCTGGGCGGAAGCGCCGAATCAGCTTCTTCTTGTCGTGGTTCGAAGCGTGAAGGGCGGATGCTGCGGCCATCTCTCGTCCTCCTTAAATTAGAGGCTACGAGTAGATGAGCCGCGCAAACGGTGATCCAGATCACATGCGGTTGCAAGCGGCAAAGGGCCGCGGTTTAGTGCGGGGGGGCCGGGAAGCGTGCGATGCGGGCGTGCGATGCGGTGCTGCCTTCGGTCATTCCCAGCGCCCAGCGGATGGCCTCAAAGTACATGGTGCGAATGTCAGGGTCGTCCCACGCCTCCTCGGTGTGGCCGAGTGTGGAGTAGAACACGCGGCCCTTCCCGTACATCTTGCTCCAGGCCACGGCGAAGTCATGGTCGGTGCGGTGAACGCGGGGGTTGTTGTTGTAGTCGAGCTTGTCGGGATCGAGCGAGAGCAGCACGTTGACCTTGTCGCGCGACCACTCCTTGGGCTGGTAGATCTCGTCGTACTTCACGAAAGCCCTGGGGAAGTGGCGAACGGCGGGAAAGTCGGGATCTTCGTTGATGATGGGCGCCTCGAAGGTCATCCACGGATGCTGGTCGAACCAGCCACCGATCATTTCGCCGTACTCGGGCCATTTGTAGTTGGTATCGAGTGCGGCGTGGATGCCGACGAAGCCCTTGCCGTCGTCGTGGATGGCAGACAAAAAGTCGGCCTTCTGGCTGTCGTCCATGTCGAGCTCGCCGGTGGTGCTGGTGAACACGATCAGGTCGAAGTAGTCGAGGTTCTTGGCGTTGTTACCGAGCTTCTTTTTGGTGAGGAGTTCGGTGTCGGTGCGGAGCATGGTGTCCCAGAGGCCGCTTTGCTTGCCGAGCTGGAAGATGGTGTCCATGGCGGCGGAGATGGAGTCGTGCTCGAAGCCCTTGGTCTGGCCGATGACCAGCACATGTTTAAGGTGGACCGGCTTGGCATGTGGGGGTTGAGGCAGAGAGTCATGACCGGTTGATTGTGCGGAGGAAGGAAGAACAGAGGTGGTGAGGGCGAGAAAGCCGAGGGCCAATGCGGGAAAGAGACGCACGATTTCTCCTTGTCGCTACGCGTAGCAGTCTAGTGGCCCTGCCGGAGTCGCGCAACCGGGGCTGAAGCGCGCTCGAAGCCCGATGGCTCCAGCATGGGGGTGGAGACACTACAGCAAGCCGCTATCATCGGACTTGTGATGAGCCGAGTGAAAGAGCTTTTGAAGCCGCTGGCCGAAGATGGGGCGGCGTTGACGCGGGAGCAGGCGGCCGGGGCGCTGACGGAGATCCTGGACGGCGAGGTGCCGGAAGTGGAGACGGCGGCGTTGTTGACGGTGATGGCGACGCGCGGCGAACAGGCGCCCGAGCTTGCAGGTTTCGTGGAGACCATGCGGGCGCGGGCGGTTGCTGTGCCGTTGACGGATGCTGAGCGTGAAGAGCTGGTGGACACATGCGGCACCGGCGGGGGTGGTCCGCTGACGTTCAATATTTCGTCAGGGGCGGCGTTGGTGGCGGCTGCAGCCGGGGCGAAGGTGGCCAAGCACGGCAACCGCGCGGTGACGTCGCGATGCGGGTCGGCCGATGTGCTGGAAGCGCTGGGCGTGCCGGTGACGTTGAGCCCGGAGATGGCGGTCGAGTGCCTGCGGGCGACGAATTTCATGTTCCTGTATGCGCCGCACTATCACCCGGCGATGAAGGCGGTGCAGCCGCTGCGAAAGGCGCTGGGGTTTCGGACCATCTTCAACCTGTGCGGTCCGCTGACGAACCCGGCGGGCGCGCGGGCGCAGGTGATTGGGGTGCTGGCGCCGAGCCGCGTGCTCCTGGTGGCGCGGGCGCTTGCGGAGCTGGGAGCGCGACGGGCTTTCGTGGTGCACGGGACGGACGGGATCGATGAGCTGACCACGACCGGGGAGTCGATTGTGGCCCGAATTGTGGAGGACGAGGAAGGCAAGCCGGCTCTGAAGGGGGCGCGCATTACGCCGGAGATGGCGGGGGTTCCGCGGGCCGTACTCGCGGACTTTACCGGCGGCGATGTGGCGGTGAATTCGGCGCTGCTATATGACGTGCTGACGGGGATTCCCGGGGCGCGGCGGGACATTGTGTTGCTGAACGCGGCTGCGGCGCTGGTGGCGGCGGGGCTGGCCGAGGATCTGAAAGAAGGCGTAGCGCTGGGTGCCGAGGCGATCGATTCGGGCCAGGCGGCAGCAACGCTGGCCAAACTGCGGGAGTTCGGCGCGAAGTGCGAGCGCGGAGTGTAGATGGCGGGGGTAACATTCCGGCTTTGTCCGCAAGGAATTTGAGTGTGCTCGTTCTTCAAGCAAGGAGATTGTGATGGGTGTGATGCGGACATTTGCGGTTACCTTGATGGTCGCGTTGCCGGTGGGAATTGCGGCGCAGGAGATGGGCCAGCCCCAGCTAAAGATCGACACTGCGAATCGCACTCTGACGGTGTCGGCGGGCGACAGTGTGAGCGTGGAGCCCGAGGTGGCGGTGCTGCACATCGGCTTCGAGACGGCGCCCTCCGATGCGAAGGCCGCTTATGCCGAGGGATCGCGGGTGTCGAACGCCATTCGCGCGGCGCTGAAAGATGCGGGCGTTGCCGATGATGCCATTCGGAGCCAGTCGCAGTTTCTGCAGCCCGACTACAGCCAGCCCAAGCAGCACAAGTTCAAGCTGCAGCAGCAATGGACCGTGCGGGTGGATCCGGCGCGGGCTGCGGAGATCCTGGATATAGCCGTGAGCAACGGGGCCAACAATGCCGGGGGGATCGACTGGACGGTGAAAGACGAGAAGGCGTTGGAGGCGCAGGCACTCGAGAAGGCCGCGGGGCGCGCTCGCGAGAACGCAGCGACCCTGGCTCGCGGAATGGGAGTCAAGCTGGGCGCCTTGCTCTACGTCAGCAATCAGATTTCCGGAGGAGTTATCGCCCCTGCCGAGGGTGATGGCGTTCGCCGCCAAGGCCGCGGACACCAACGCGCCGCTGGCGATCGCGCCGCAAAAAGTTACCAGTTCAGTCACGGTGTACGCGGTGTTTGCGATCGAATAGCGCGCGAATAGGAAATAGGAACAGGTGGGCATGCGTGGAATCTTTGAGGGCGCCGTGGCATCTCTAGGATAGTTGTTATAACAACTAAATGGGAGGTGACCCCATGAGCGAACCGATTCAGCGCCAGCCCGTGATCTTTCTGCCGCACGGAGGCGGTCCGTGTTTCTTTATGGACTGGACTTGGGGACCGCCCGACACGTGGGAGCCGACGCGGCACTTTCTCGAGGGGCTCGCCGCGACGCTGCCAGAGAAGCCCAAGGCGCTGCTGGTGGTGAGCGGCCACTGGGAGGAGCCGTCATTCACGGCCGGCGCCGCCGAACACCCGCAGCTGATCTTCGACTACTCGGGCTTTCCGGAGCACACCTACCGGCTTACGTGGCCTGCTCCTGGAGACCCCGCGCTGGCAGCCCGTGCGACTGGACTGTTGAAAAGCGCTGGACTGCCGACCGCGACTGCTGCGGACCGTGGGTTCGACCATGGCATCTTCGTTCCGCTGAAAGTGGCGTTTCCTGAGGCCGATATCCCGGTGGTGCCTCTCAGCCTGGCCGCTGGACGGGCGGGGGAGCTTGATCCGGCACTCCATTTGGCAGCCGGAAAGGCGCTCGAGCCGCTGCGGGACGAAGGCGTGCTCATCGTGGGCAGCGGCATGAGCTTTCATAACCTGCGTTCGTATCTCCGGCCAGGAACGGCGGAGGCGGCGCGGGAGTTCGATGGATGGCTGACGCGCGCAGTGGAGTCGCCGGCGGAGGAGCGGGCCGAGCGGCTCGCCCAATGGGAGAAGGCGCGGTATGCGCGATTTGCGCATCCGCGGGAGGAGCACTTGATCCCCCTGATGGTGGCCTCTGGTGCGGGTGGGGAAGCGCCGGGAAAGCGGATCTTCTCGGACGAGCCAATGGGCGCGGCGATCAGCGCGTACCGATTCGATTGATGCAGCTTGTAGCTTGGAGCCGGTAGCTGGAGCCCGCACGGAAGGTAGTTCCTAGCTCCGGACTCCCAGCTCGCGGCGGTCTCAGTGCTTGAGCAAGAACCCGAGGGCGGCGCCACCTACGATGAGCCACGTGGCGTTGACCTTGAATCGCACCAGCAGTGCGGCCCCGACAAGGGCGATGGCCCAAGTAACGGTATCGATGAGAGTGGCGCGGCCCAGAGTGATTGCGACTGCGGCCATGAGGGCGATGGCGGCGGCGTTGACGCCGTCGAGGAAGGCGGCAGCGAGGGGAGATTGCCGCAGCCGCGTGGCCACGGCGCCCACGATGCCTGCCATGAAAAAGGAGGGCAGAAAGATGGCGGCGGTGGCCGCTGCCGCTCCGGAATAGCCGTGGAGGAGATAGCCAAGGAAGGTGGCCGTGGCAAAGACGGGACCGGGTGTGACCTGTCCGGCGGTTATGGCATCGAGAAGCTGGGTCTGGGTGACCCAATGGAGCCGGTCGACCAGATCGGTTTGCAGGAAGGCCAGCAGCACATAACCGGAACCGAAGACGAATACCCCCAATTTCAGGAAGACAAGGATGATGGACCCAAGGCCCGCGGCCGGGACTGCTGCGCCTGCTCCCACTATCAGGGGGATGGTGGGGAACGAGTGGGCGCGTTTTGCCCGCACCCGGCGGGCTGCGGCGAGCAGTGCCAGCAGGGTGCCGGCGGCGAGCAGTAGGGCCAATGGCCTGGCGCCGGCAAGGGCAGCGGCGAAACAGGCGATTCCCACGCCTGCGAACAGCCAGCGGCGGAGCGCGGTGCGGCCGAGCCGCCAGATAGCTTGCGCGATGATCGCAATCATGACCGGCTTGGTGCCATAGAGGATGCCCTGTACCTGCGGCAGGCTGCCGTAGCGGACGTAGGCCCAAGCCAGGGCGAGCGTGGCAACGGAAGCGGGCAGGATGAAGCAGACGCCAGCGATGGCCAGGCCGGACCAGCCGGCGCGGGTGTAGCCGAGAGCCATGGCGACCTGCGTGGAACTGGGTCCTGGAAGCAGGTTGCATGCGCCGACCAGGTCGAGGAACTGTTCGCGCGAGAGCCAACGACGCCGCTCGACCGATTCATGCTCCATGAGCGCGATGTGAGCGGCCGGGCCACCGAACGCTGTGAGGCCAAGGCGGGAGAAGAAGCCGAAAAGCTCAGCAAGCCTGTCTCGACGGGAAATCATACCGGCATCAACGTTTCTGGCGGAATGCGGAACGGGTGACATTTACCCCTGAGTCGAGCAGGATGGCGATGAGCGAGATGAGCATGGCGAGGTCGGTGCGGGCTTCATGAATGAAACCGAGAAATCCGGTGTGGGCGGTGTTTTTGGGAACACCGAAAGGCCCGAAGCCGTGCCCGAGAAGGATCGGTATCTTGGTGGTGATAATCGCAGTGACGATGACGCAAAGAAGCAGAACGGCCGCAGCGCCCGGGTAAGCATTGAGAATGAGCGCGGCGCCGGCGGCGATTTCGACTCCCGCTACGAACGGCGCAAGCAGGTGAGGCGCGGGCAGCCCGATGTGCGAGAAACGGCCAGAGCCCAACTCCCCCGCGTAGACGAACTTGAGAATGCCCTCGGTAAGAAAAATGACGCCGACGATGATCCGGATGAGGAGGAGTGGAAGGTTTTTGCGCATGGAACGTGATCTCTCGCATTCATCTTATTTCTGATCCCGGCTATTTCAGATAGGCGTTGTTATTGAGGAGCGATTCGATGGCGGGGCGGAGTTTGAGCGGGGACACGTTGGGAGCATGACGGCTGACGACCCGGCCTTGGCGGTCGATGAGGAACTTGGTGAAGTTCCATTTGATGCGCCGAGTGCCAAGGAGTCCGGGGCGTGCGGCTTTGAGCAGGCGATAGAGCGGGTGAGTCTGCGGGCCATTCACGTCGATCTTTGCGAACATGGGGAAGCTAACGCCGTAATTGTGCTGGCAGAATTGCCCGATGTCGCTGGCCGTACCGGGCTCTTGCGCACCGAACTGGTTGCAGGGAAAGCCGAGCACATCGAAGCCGCGCTCGCTGTAGTCCGAATAGAGCCGCTCCAGCGCTTCATATTGGGGCGTGAATCCGCACTTGCTCGCGGTGTTGACGATGAGCAGTACGCGGTCCTGAAACCTGGAGAGAGTCAACGGAGATCCGTCGAGAAGTTCTGCCGAGATCTCATAAAGCGAACCGGACGCGGTGGTCACGGGCGAGAACCTCCAGGCTAGAGGATGTCATGTCGATGGCTGGTGCGTCTAAAGCCATGCAGCGCAAAGAAACCAGTGCAGGCTGTGGTGAAGTTTGAGTTCCGAGACTCGTGCCTGCAAAGAAAGACAGGCGGGCTCGAAGGGGACCGCGGTCGGAGTTCAACCGAACCGGAATCGTCCGTTAGACTGGGAGAGGCTCAATTTTGCATCCGGCCCAGGACGCGCGGACTCTTCACGGCAGCAACCAGTGGAGATGGACTGAACGCGGCAGTGAGATGTGAAGGGAGACGCGGTTTGCGGGCCGAAAGCCGCCTGAACCGGTTGGAGCGGGTTTGGGTGGGATCGGTACGGTCCAATATAATCAGTGTTTCCGCGAGGGCAGAGCCAGATTTTTCGAGCAATGAGGGTGTGCATATTTTTCCCGTGACTTTGAACCATGGACCGCACCAGTGTGATGAGTGCTCGCCGCAGGGCTCAGGCCCGGTGAAGACCACGCGCATTTCTCTCTCCCGCGCTCTCGGGATCGCGAGCCGATATGCACGCACGCTGCTGGTTCTGGGCTTGGTCTGCACGGCAATCGCGGCGATGGCGCAACAGACGCAGACGATCGAGAACATCCGGGTCATCGGCAACCGGCGCATCCCCAAGGAGACCGTGCTGGCGCGGTTGTTCACGCACGTAGGCGACCAATATGATCCGGTTTCGGTGGAGCGCGACTTCAATTCGCTCTGGAATACGGGCTACTTTGAGAACCTGCGCATTGAACGCGAAGAAACTGAGAAGGGTGTGATCCTGAATGTGTTCGTGCAGGAGAAGCCCACGATCCGCGAGATCAATTACAAGGGGTTGAACGTAGTCTCGCAATCGGATGTGCTGGACCGGTTCAAGAAGGAAAAGGTTTCGCTTTCGGTAGAGAGCCAGTTCGATCCCACCAAGGTAAAGCGCGCCGAAGCGGTGCTGCGCGAACTGCTAGCCGAGCACGGTCACCAGTTTGCAACCATCAAGACCGAAGTGAAGACCATTCCGCCAGCGTCGGTGCAGATCAATTTCAACATCAAGGAAGGCCCAACGGTAAAGGTGGGCCAGATTCGTTTCGTCGGCAACCAACACCTTAGCGCGCTGGTTCTGCGGCGCTCGATGGTGAATTTGCGCCCCATCGGCATCCCGAAATCGCTCATCTTCGAAAACCTGTTTGCCAAGACCTTTGACGCCTCGAAGCTCGAAGAAGACACCGAACGCGTACGCCAGGCTTATCGCGACAAGGGCTATTACAACGCCGCTGTGGAAGAGCCAAAGACGCAGATTCGCGACCAGGGAGGCCTGAACTTCTTCACCTTCCGCCCCAACAAGGGTAAGCGAATCGACATTCTGATGCCCATCGAAGAGGGCGCGCGCTACCGCCTTGGCTCCATCACTTTCACAGGGAATAAAGCGGTCAAGAACGAGAAGGCCCTGCGTTCCACCTTCGCGGTCAAGGACGGCGAATGGTTTAATGCCACGCTGATCGGCAAGGGCCTCGAGAACCTCAAGAAGGCCTACGGACAGTTGGGCTACATCAACTTTGGCGCGATTCCAAAGCCGGTCTTCGATGACCAGAAGAAGACTGTCTCGCTGGTTGTCGATATCGATGAGGGCAAGCCCTTTTATGTGTCGCGCATCGAGTTTCAGGGCAACACCATCACCCGCGATCGCGTAATCCGCCGCGAATTGTTGCTCGACGAAGGCCAGGTGTACAACTCGCAGCTCTGGGAGTACAGCCTTCTGCGCCTCAATCAGCTCGAATACTTCGAGCCGCTCCGTGTGGAGCAGGATTCGGAAGCGCACCAGGATGCCGAAGCCGGCACGGTCGACCTGTTACTGAAAGTGAAGGAAAAGGGCAAGAACTCGATCGGTCTGAACGGTGGCGTCAGCGGTCTTTCGGGCGCCTTCCTGGGTGTTAACTACCAGACCAACAACTTCCTCGGCTTAGGCGAGACGCTCAGCCTGCAGGGCAACCTGGGCAACGTGAGCCGCCAATTCCTGTTCGGGTTCACGCAGCCTTATGTTCGCAATCGCCCGCTCAACTTCGGGTTCCAGCTTTTCAACACGAAGCAGGATTTCAATGCGGCAAAGAACTACCAGGCGACCACGGGTCAGGCGGCAAACTTGTCCTCGGCACAGCAGTCGCTGACGCAGAATTACAACCAGGCGTCGACGGGTGCGAATTTCTCTCTCAGTTACCCGTTGAAGCGTCATGCGTTCCAGCGCGTCGGCATCACGTATTCGCTTACCAAGTCATCCATCACGGCGTTTTCCACCGCGTCGCAGACGTTCTTCCAGACCATTGCCTTCCGTTCCGGCATCCAGGGCTCGAACTCGCTGGGCGGGATTGTGGATAGCCGGGCATCGTTCAGCTACACCTATAACACCATCAACAATCCGCTGCGTCCCCGGTCAGGCAAAGAGTACTCGGCGGTCTTCCAGTTCTCCGGCATTGGCGGCAATCTGCGCTACATCGCACCGTTCGTATCCTATAAGAGCTTCCGCTCCATGCACCTGCTGAGGCCGACGGCCAACGGGCGCAATGTTCTGGGATTGCGCGCGCAGCTGGGATATGTGCAGGGCTTTGGCGGCGATGTGGCGCCCCCGAACAATCGCTTCTACGCTGGCGGCGAAAACGAACTGCGTGGATTTGACATTCGCGGCGCCACCCCGTACGGATGGGTTCCCAACCGCGTGACCGTGCAGCTCACCAATCCCGACGGAAGCTGCGTTCCGCGCGATCCTACAAACCCGCAGTTGAATCAGTGCATCCTGGTGCCCTTGCCGGTTTACGGCATCGCCTCGATCGGCGGCGACACGAGTCTCACGACCAATGCGGAGTACCGTATTCCAATCGCGGGGCCTGTCACGTTCTCGTTCTTTGACGACTTCGGCATCACGACGGCCCTGAATCGCGGCCAGTTGAAGCAGAGCCCTGAGGGGTTTGCCTCGCTGCTGGCCCCTCTTTATGGCTGCCCGGTCTACAACAACGGCGCGTGCCAGGGCGGCATCCCCGGATCCGAGGTTGGATTCCAGCGGGACATCCGGCCAATCTCCGGAACCAACTTTGTTCCGCGCATGTCGCTGGGCGGAGAAATCTCGGTCATCATGCCGGTCATCAACGCCCCATTCCGCCTCTATTACGCGTATAACCCGCTGCGGCTCTACGAGCGTCCCTATTGCAATGAGAACCTGAACGGCTCGCGGAACCAGAGTTGCAGTGCGCAGCTCATCACGCGTGATCTATTCCCGCCGGGCGGCGCCGGCGATTTCACCTACGGGCAGGCCATCCAGGGCTACGGTGCGCAGAACCTGTTCCGCGAACCGCGCAAGACGTTCCGCCTGACCGTGTCGACGACGTTCTAAGAGCAGCTTGTAGCTCGTATGCCGGTAGATTGAGGGGCCGCTCTTCCGGGCGGCTCTTTTGCTTCTCGCCGCGGTGTCAAAGAAGCGCGTTTCACTAGATGTCCCGGGTGCGCCGTGTATCCTCGAAAGCGCAGGAGGAGTCGACCTCCATTCCTCACATTAAAACGGCCAGGCGAAGTTCGCCGGGCCAACACCGCACGGAGAAGACACCATGACATTCAAGCCGCTCGTCGCAATCCTCGCTTTGATGATTCCATTCGCAGGTTTCGCGCACGCGCAGGACGCCGGGCCGTACAAGGTGGTCAAGATCCAGCTGACCGGCGGTGATGGCGGATTTGATTACGTGACCGCCGATCCGGATGGCCGCAACCTCTACGTGGCGCGGTCGGGGCAGGCCGGGCACATCGGCGTTTTCAACCTCGACACACTTGCCCAGGTGGGGGACATGCCCGGGGTAAGCGCCCACGGCGGGGCGGTGGATACGGCCACCGGCCATGGTTTCGCGACGTCCAAGCCGGTAACGATGTTCGATGCCAAGACCTTCGCGGTCCTCAAGAAGATCGACGTTCAGGGCAATCCCGACGGTTATCTGAATGACCCCTACAACCACCACTTCTATATCCTCAGCCACGCGGAGCCGAACATCACGGTGCTGGACGACAAGGACGGCTCAATCCTGGGCACCATCGACATCGGCGGAGCTCCGGAGCAGGCCGCATCCGACGGCAAGGGCAAGATTTACGTCGACATCGAGGACAAGTCGGCCATCGCGGTGATCGATGCCAGCTCTATGAAGATGGTGGGCAAGTACGACGTGTCGAGCAAGGGAGGCGGATGCGCGGGGCTGGCTCTTGATGCGCAAAACGGCATCCTCTTCGCCGCTTGCCGCGACAACAAGAACATGATCATCCTGTCGGCCGCGGACGGACACATCATTACCGATCTGCCTATCGGCAACGGGTGCGACGGCGCCACCTTTAATCCCGCAACCATGGAAGTTTTCAGTTCGCAGGGAGACGGCACCCTGACGGTCATCAAAGAGGATTCGGCGACCAGCTTCCGGGTGGAGGAGACGGTTCCCACGCCCGCGCGTGCGAAGACGCTGACTCTGGACACGAAAACGAATCAGATTTACCTGATCACGGCGGAGTTCGGCCCGGTCCCCGCTCCACCGGCGAATGCGCCGCCTCCGCAGCCGGGCGCACCGGCGTGGATGCGCGGTCCGCGCGCGCCGATGATTCCGCAATCCTTCCAGATTGTGGTTGTCGGCAAGGGATGAAACCCGATAGGAGAAGCCGATGAGCCTCGGTCCCGACGCGGTTCGCACCACCATCGCTCCCTGGCTTTCGCTGCGAGGGGGCGCCCGGGCGATCAAGTTCTATCAAGCGGCCTTCGGGGCGGAGGAGGTCTACCGGATTGAAGACCCGGACGGGAACGTCGTGGCGCGGCTTTCGGTGGGCGGGGCGGAGTTCTGGTTGAGCGACGAGAGCCCGGAGCATGGCAATACCGCACCCGGTTCCTCTGCCCCAATCAACGTGCGCATGATCCTTACCGTCTCCGACCCGGACGCCGTTTTCGATCAAGCGGTTCGCGCCGGGGCCGAGGCGGTGCATCCCGTGAGCGATCAGCACGGATGGCGCGTCGGGCGCATTGCGGATCCCTTCGGGCACCACTGGGAGATTGGCCGTCCGGTCGCCGAATAAGCCTGCTTGATTTGTGGCCGGAGAGGCCCTGGTCCGTCGGCTGCGCACGTGAAGAATGCTGCGATTTTGGGGCTAAATTTACGTTGCGCCAGTTTGACGCTCCCCCTATGGACACCTATAATCCAGCTAGTTCCTGGTGTGATCTTCGTCTGCGTCTTTTCCTGCCTGTACCGACCGGTGCACAGCCCAAAGATAGAAGACAGTGACGTACTTCAGGCAGAACGCAGGCGCTCGTTGCGTATGGCAATGATCGGGAACGAACAAGGAGTTTTGGATTCAATGAAGCGTATTTCCGTCGTAGTAGCAGTCCTCGCCTCGGGTCTTGCCCTGAGCGCCGCCGCCCAAACAGCCACCTCCGCCCCGGCTGCCGCAGCCGCTCCCGCGGGCCCTCCGAAGGTCGCGGTCATCGAGTTCCAGGCGGCTGTCACATCGACCAATGAGTTTCAGCGCGATTTCGGCGACCTGCAGAAGAAGTTCGAACCGCAGCGGACCCAACTCAAGACCCTTAGCGATGAAGTGGATACGCTGACCAAGCAGCTGCAGACGCAGAGTGCCACGCTGAGCGATGCCGAGCGTGCCAGCAAGGCAAAAACCCTCGACGACAAGAAGAAGCAGGCCCAGCGCATCGCCGAAGATGCACAGAATGACTACCAGCAGGCCATGCAGGAGACCTTCGGCAAGGTGGCCGGCAAGGTGGACGAACTGCTGAACACCTACGCGAAGGATCAGGGTTACACCCTGGTGATTGACGCGACCGAACAGCAGCAACAGGCGCCCACGGTGCTTTATGCGGCGCCTTCGAGCAACATCACCAAGGCCATTGTGGACGCCTACAACGTGAAGTCGGGCGTTCCCGCCCCGCCGCCACAAGCGCCCGCTCCGGCACCGCACGCAGCCGCTCCCAAAGGCCCAGCCGGACGCTAACGGAAGCTGGGAATCAGTATCGCGAAAGGGGAGCCAATGGCTCCCCTTTTCGCGCCTTTCGTGGTTTGACGCTCCCTACCTGCCCTCCTATAATCCATCTAGTTCCGGCGACGTCTGGTTCCGCATCTTCTTCCGCTGTGCTCCCCACAGAATGACGAGAAGCTTCCGGACGGCGGAATTTTGCCTGCGCGCCTGGTGGCTTTCGAATTGCGGGCGCTGCAGTCAAAGGAATTCTGAAGGAGTTCTCAAGTCGAATGAAGCGCTTGCTCGTGTTTCCTCTTTTTCTGGCCTCGGCATTCTCCCTTATCGCCTCTGCACAGACCCCGGCGGCCCCCATGCCTTCCGCTCCCGTGCCCGCAGGGACGGCCGCTCCGGCAGCTCCTACCGAGCC
Organism: uncultured Acidobacteriota bacterium; assembly: GCA_963744185.1. Classification (GTDB taxonomy): domain Bacteria; phylum Acidobacteriota; class Terriglobia; order Terriglobales; family Acidobacteriaceae; genus Telmatobacter. The sequence continues at coordinate 484,546 of CAVUSR010000013.1, forward strand.
AGTCGGCCCGGCCAAGATCGCGGTGGTCGCGTTCCAGGTTGCAGTGAGCCAGACCAACGAGTTTCAGCGCGCGTTTACCGAACTGCAGAAGAAGTGGGACCCAAAGCGGCAGCAGCTAAAGGTTCTGAGTGACGACATCGACAAAATCACCAAGGATCTCCAGACACAGGGCGACAAGTTGAGCGACGCGGAGCGCGCTTCCCGGGCCAAAACGCTGGATGACAAGAAGAAGCAGTTCGATCGCCAGCAGGGTGACGCGCAAAACGATTTCCAGCAAGAAATGCAGGACCTTTACGCCGGCACGGCCTCAAAAGTTTACGACGTGCTCTCGAACTACGCCGAAAAGAACGGCTACACGCTGGTGCTGGATATCTCAAGCCAGCAGACCCCGGTGCTGTATGCGCTGCCAACGACGGACGTAACAAAGCCGGTGATTGAGGCCTATAACGTGAAGTCGGGCGTACCGCCGCTTCCGGCTGCTCCCGCCACCCCCGCCGGCAGTCCGGGACAGAACATCTCGCCGAAGACACCGCCAGCTCCCAAACCGTCCGCTCCGAAGCCGCCGCCGGGAGAGTGAACTTTGTCGCTTTTCAAACTGAACGGTAGGTTGTCGCCGAGCTCGAAAAAATAGTCTGGACAACTTACCCGAAAGTGTTATCTTCCATAAGATTGCCTCTCAGCTCGTTCCCTCGCTCTACCTCCGACAGTCGGCTGCCGAAAGGGCCCTCAAAAATCCGTGTCCACGGTCACGCTGATCTGTGGAAATTTTTGTGGATTACTGTGGGCAACCCATTGCATTTTGATGAATTTCCCCTCTTGCCAGAATGGGAGGGAGTCTGGTAGGAATCGTAAGTCTTTTATTTTCATGCATTAACCAGCGAACGATATGGCCAGACCGACGGAATCTCGAGACTGCACCGAAAACGGGTCCAACAGGGCGCTTTCCACAGATCGTCATGAATGCCCCGTGACTCAGGTGTGAGCCGGCTCACCCCTAAGGCCCTATTTCTGCTGATCTTCCCCGACTCGAAGGACCGCCAAAAAGGCCTCCTGGGGGATGTCTACTTTTCCAATCCTCTTCATCCTCTTTTTGCCTTCCTTTTGCTTTTCAAGCAGCTTGCGCTTACGGGAGATGTCGCCGCCGTAGCACTTGGCGAGCACGTTTTTGCGCAGCGCGCTCACCGTTTCACGGGCTACGACCTTGGACCCGATCGCCGCCTGGATGGCCACCTCAAACTGCTGGCGCGGTATCAATTCGCGCATTTTCGAGACCAGGGCTTTGCCTCGTTCATAGGCGAAGTCGCGGTGCACGATGATGGAGAGTGCGTCGACCGGTTCTCCCGAAACGAGAATATCCATCTTGACCATGGGCGACTCCCACTCTCCGGCAAGCTGGTAGTCGAGCGAGGCGTAGCCGCGGGAGATCGACTTGAGCCGATCGTAGAAGTCCAGCACGATCTCGTTCAGCGGCAACTCATAGGTCAGCATGACGCGAGTCGGCGTTACATACTCGAAGTTCACCTGCTTGCCGCGCTTCTCTTCTACCAGCTTGAGAATGCCCCCGACGTACTCCTCGTTGGTGAGGATCTTGGCCGTAATGATGGGTTCGCGGATGGAATCGATGCCGGTGACCTCTGGCCAGCGTGAAGGGTTGTCGACCTCCACGACGGTTCCGTCGGTCAGCGTAATGTGGTAACGAACGCCCGGGGCGGTGGTGATCAGGTCAAGCTCGTATTCGCGCTCCAGGCGCTCCTGGATGATCTCCATGTGAAGCAGCCCGAGAAAGCCGCAGCGAAAGCCAAAGCCAAGCGCCTCGGAGCTCTCCGGCTCGAAGAAGAACGAGCTGTCGTTGAGGCGGAGCTTCTCGAGTGCATCGCGCAGGAGGGTGTGTTCGTGCGAGTCCACCGTATAGAGGCCGGCGAAGACCATGGGCTTGATGTCTTCAAAGCCGGGCAACTGCGTGGGCGCGGGACGCGCGTCGTCGGTGACGGTGTCGCCAATCTTGGTGTCGCTGACAGTCTTGATGGTGGCCGCGAAGAAGCCCACTTCCCCCGCTTTTAGCTCCCCAATTTCGACCGGCTTGGGCATCAGTACGCCGAGGGATTCAATGTCGAAGGCCTTGCCGATGGACATGAGCCGGATGCGCTGGCCCTTGCGCATGGTTCCCTGCATCACGCGTACCAGCACGATGACGCCGCGATAGGGATCGAACCACGAATCGAAGATGAGCGCCTGAAGGGGGGCGTCGGGATCGGCGATCGGGGGCGGCAGGCGATGCACGATCGCCTCCAGCACATCGGCGACCCCTTGACCGGTCTTCGCGCTTACGGGAATCGCGTCGGTCGCGTCCAACCCTACGGCCTGTTCAATCGCTTCCTGAGTGCGGAGAATGTCGGCTGAGGGCAGATCGATCTTGTTGATGACCGGGATAATCTCAAGACCGTGATTGATGGCCAGGTAAGCATTGGCGAGGGTCTGCGCTTCCACGCCCTGGCTGGCATCCACCACCAGCAGTGCGCCCTCGCAGGAGGCCAGAGAGCGCGAGACCTCATAGCTGAAGTCGACGTGACCGGGCGTGTCGATCAGGTTGAGCTGGTAGGTGTTGCCGTCCTTGGCCTTGTACATCATGCGCACGGCGTGGGCCTTGATGGTGATGCCCCGCTCGCGCTCCAAATCCATGTCGTCGAGGATCTGTGCCTGCATCTCGCGACCGGTCACCGAGCCGGTCAGCTCAAGCAAACGGTCGCTCAAAGTCGACTTGCCGTGGTCGATGTGGGCAATGATGGCGAAATTTCGTATCGAGGAGGCGTCCATTAAGTGGTTTCTGAAGGATTATTTCCGGCGCCTGTGTCGCGCGAGTTTGGGTCCCGCGGACGGCGGACTTGGCAAGTTTCTGTGCGTCGGACGCGGGGTAGCCCCAGCTCATAGCTTATCATCGGCTAAGGGTCAGAGCGTCATTTCAGGAGTGTGGCAAGCCGCAAGTTCCAACGCGGTGTTCATCGGCATGACTTTGCGTCGATATCGAGGTGTCGCTGGCACCGCGCTGGCATTACTGCTGGCAGGGTGCGATCCTCCGCAACACAAGGTTGCCGTGCCAAGCGCTCAGCCTCAGGCCATGGCTCCCGCCGTGCAGCAGCCCGCACCGCAGCCTGCGGCGCCGGTCGCTCCTCCTCAGCAAACCGCGAATCAGCGCAAGGCAGAGCAACTTGTTGCAGAAGTAGAGAAGGCGTACGCCGCAGGTGATGCCGACTACAAGAAGGGCAAACTTCCCGAAGCGAAAGCGGAGTTCGACCGCGCCGTTGACATGATGCTCACCAGTGGCCTCGACATCAAGAGCGAGCCGCAGCTTCAGGACGAATTTGACCACATCATCGACCAGGTGAATGGCCTGGAGATGGAGGCCCTCAAGCAGGGCAATGGTTTTGCGCCGAAGGTGGAACCGACGCCCGCCGACGTGGCCAGCGATGTGACCTTCGAGGTCGCGGTCGATCCGAACATTGTGGCCAAGGCGAAGGTTGAACTGGCAACCACCAAGTCTGATTTGCCCCTCATGGTGAACGAGTACGTGGCAGGCTTCATCAACTTTTTTGCCAACTCGCCCCGCGGGCATGCCACGCTGCTCCATTCGTTCCAGCGCGCCGGCCGCTACAAGGCGATGATTCAGCGCGTTATGGCGGAAGAGGGCGTTCCGCAGGACCTGATCTACCTTGCGGTAGCCGAGTCAAGCTTTCAGCCGCGCGCCGTGAACGCCAAATCGCATGCCGGCGGCATGTGGCAGTTTATGCCTTACGGCAACTACGGTCTCACCCGCAACGGTTACGTGGATGAGCGCTTCGACCCGGAGAAGTCGACACGGTCGTACGCGCGCTACATGAAGTATCTCTACGACCAGCTTGGGGATTGGTACCTCGCCATGGCGGCATACGACTGGGGCGCGGGGAATGTGCAGCGCGCCGTGCAGAAGACAGGGTATGCGGACTTCTGGGAGCTTTATCGGCGCAACAATCTCCCCGGCGAGACGAAAAACTACGTCCCCGAAATCCTGGCCGCGATCATTATCGCCAACCATCCCACTCAGTATGGGTTCGACGATGTAACGCTCGATCCGCCGGTGCTGACCGACACCGTGACCATCAACTACTCCATCGACCTGCGTCTGGCGTCGGACCTGGTGAATGCTCCGGTGGACGAGTTGATGGCTCTGAATCCCAGTTTGTTGCGCATGGCCACGCCGCCGGACACATCTTTTGATCTGCACCTGCCGGCGGGCACCGCGGCTTTGTTCCAGGAACGCGTATTGGCCATTCCCGAAGGCAGGCGCAATGCCTGGCGCTACCATCGCGTCACAGCCGACGATACGCTGGAGTCGGTGGCGCGCACCTATCGCGTGACTGCTGCTGAGCTGGCGGCAGTGAACCAGTTGCAGCCCGGCCAGAGCGTATCCGGAATTGAAGCGCTGGTAGTGCCCGTTGCGCCCGAAGCTTCACCTGCTGCGCACACGGTGCTCTATACCGCCAGAAGAGGCGACACACTGGTGTCAATCGCTGATCGATTCGGTGTCTCGCTCGATCAGCTGCGGCGCTGGAACAAGATTCCGGCCGGCGTCCACGTGGATCCGGGCCGCAAGCTGCACGTTGCCGAACCCGCAACGCCTCGAAAAACAAAAGGCCATCGCACCACCATTACCGCGGCAGACCTCAATCCGAAAAGGACGGCGCGCGCGGGCAGAGCAGCACCGGCGCGTTCGACTCCATCAAGATCAGGCAGCAAGAGCGCGCATGCGACATCGACTGACACAAAGAAAAGTTCGCATGCGAAGTCCCAGACTCGAGCACAAAAATAGCGATGAGCCTTACTACATACTTGTCTTTTGATGGCTTTTGCATGCAAGCTATTGCTACAATGGCTTCCGCATGCGGAGCAATTTGAGTCCGCAGCATTACAGCGCTGAGCCGCTGGAGGCGATGGGATGGATGAAGTGTTGAGAATGTACGCAATGAGTGCAGACGATAACAATTCTGAGCCCGCAGAAGTGGACCCCGAACACGACGAAGGCTTGGACGACGAAGACGAAGAAATCGAAACCTCCAGCGTGCTGACCTCCTCCGATGACGACGAGGGAGTGCCTGAAGGCGGTCCGACAATGACCTCAGAGGCTCCCGCGCCCGCGGCAGCAAAGAAGGCTGCGAAGAAGGCTCCAGCCAAGAAAGCCGCCGCTAAGAAAGCTCCCGCAAAGAAGGCAGCCACGAAGGCCCCGGCCAAAAAGGCCGCCGCAAAGAAGGCGCCCGCGAAAAAAGCTGTGGCCAAGAAGGCCGCAAAGAAGTCCGCCCCGAAGAAGAGCAGTGCTGGTGTAAAGGGTGGAAAGGCCGCAGCCAAGAAGGCCGCGACCGGCAAGAGCACCAGCAAAATCATAAGACGAGGTAAAAAGTTGGCCGTAAAGAAAGCAGCAAAGAAGGCGCCCGCCAAGAAGGCAGCAGCCAAGAAGGCTCCTGCAAAGAAGGCTCCGGCGAAGAAGGCAGCCAAGAAGGCCCCCGCAAAGAAGGCCGCAAAGAAGGCGCCTGCAAAGAAGACAACCAAGTAATTCAGGCAACGTAAGGACACAAGGCAAGCAAAAAAGCCCGGCATCGCGCCGGGCTTTTTTGCGTCTGAAGACCGATTCTTGTCTCGTGCTGTTAACCCCTCCCCCTGCCCTCATCGATCTGGCGCAGGTGCCACCTTTGGTGAGTCACGTAGTCCTCAATCAGGAACTGCAGTGTGACCTGCGGGTTTTCTCCTACCGTGCAAGGCGACGACATGCGATCGTCGGGAATCCGGTCCACGATCGACACCAGGATCTCGTGCTCGACGCGCCACCACTCGAGCAGCTTCTCCCACGACTGCTCCGCGTACCCGTGGGCTGCGACCCAACCCTCTTGTGCATAGGTCGGACCGGCATAGGATCCGTCAATCGTCGCCCGCACAAAGCGCTGCCGGTTGTTGGCCGCGGAATCCAGCAAATGACCAATAATCTGCTTGCGGGTCCAGCCACCCAGCCTCCACGGCACCTCCGCTATGGCTGCCGGCACCGCCGCAAGGGAGGCTTCCATCGCAGCCAGATCCCGCCGAAACGCTTCCGCCACTTCCGTTGCCATCAATGCCCCCGATCGCATTCTCCTGCAAAAACGGCCCCGCCATCGGCGGAGCCGCGAGTCTGCGTTCTTCCGATCTTACTTCTTCATCTGGTTCAGGGCCTCAAGCACTTCCTCGGAATGATGCTGAGGGTCGACCTTGGTCCAGACCTTCACAATCTTGCCCTGTGGATCGATGAGGAAGGTGTTTCGCATGGCAATCGTCATCTCGCCGAAGTGGCCAAGCGAGCCGTATTGATCCACCACCTTGTGCTCGGGGTCGGCGAGCAGCCGGAAGGTCAGGCCCTCCTTGGTGCAGAACTGTTTGTGGCTATCGGGGGTATCCACGCTGACGCCCACAATCACCGCGCCGTCGGCTTCGAACTTGGACAGGTCCCGCTGGAAGTTGTGGGCCTCGATGGTGCAACCCTGGGTCATGTCCTTGGGGTAGAAATACAGAACCACCCACTTGCCGCGGAAGCTATTCAAGGCAATCTCGGAGCCGTCCTGGGAAGGAAGAGTAAAGGTGGGTGCAACCTGTCCGGGAGCGGGCATGGTCTGATCGGCCGCATGGACAGTCACGAGCGCAAAGGCAAGCACAAAGGCTGCCGCGCCGGCGAAAAGGGCATACTTTTTCATGGGGGACCTCCAAAGATCGGGGATTCGGGAACGGGCAGGGACGCGGGCACTCGTCCTCACCAGCCGCAACCAGTATCGGCGTCGAACGGCTCCTCTGGCAATCCCGAGTCCGCGCGCAGGCTGATCCCGCACTGTGCTCACCCTAGCCCACAGGCGGCTTGAGCGACATGGTGATGGGCTTAACCGAGCCAACCGGGGGTTTCAGCGACAAGGTCGATTTCACCTTCGTTGAAGCGGTCGCCGGCGTTACCCCGGTCCACACCTCAGACACGTTGCCCTGGGGATCGATCAGGAAGGTGTTGCGATTGGCTGTCCCGTTCGCCGCAAGTGATCCGTACGCCTGGGCCGTCTTGCCTCCAGGATCGGAGAGCAACGGGAAGGTTGCTCCCGTGACCGAGGCAAGTTTCAACTGCAAAGCGGGGGAACCGGTGCTGATTCCCAGCACGCTCCCTGACTTGGAATACGTGGTCAGATCTCCCTCGAAGGCCTTCACTTCGGTGATGGAACCCGAATCCGTGGTCGAGGGATAAAAGAACACAACCACCCATTGCCCGCGCAGGCTAGAGAGGGAAACGCTGGAACCGTCCTGCGCGATAAGCGTAAAGCCAGGTGCCGCTTGTCCGGCGGCGGGGGTGGCTTGGGCGTTCGCGGAGACCGAAAACAGGAAGAACAGGGGTGCAGCCACGACAAAACGGGCGGATCGCAAGATCTTGCGCATGCATTCTCCGGATAGAAGGGCAATATCACCGTCTCCCGGCCCAAGCCAGAGAATCGGGGGTGAAAACCAATCGCGCCGGCTGGTCGCGCCGCCGGCACGGAGCGGGGAAACAGCTAGTTGGCTTCTTCCGAGAAATCCGACCCTACCGGTGGCTTGAGAGAGTCCGAAAATTCTCCTCCTACCGGTGGCTTCAGAGAGTCGAACTCAGAATTGACGGCTTCGGCGGCGGCTTCAAATTCCGTTACGCCAACGGGTGGCTTGAGCGAGGGATCCACAGAACCTCCTTGGGCTATTTAAGTTGAGTTACGGGGGAGAATCTAGTGCTGCGTTCAGTATCCGCGCGCAACGGCAATAATTGCAACACTTTCCTCATTTGCGCGGCGCAGAAGGGTATCTCGGTCGAATAGCAGTGTACGGCCCGCCTCGACAGAAAGGCAGGTCGCGCCCGCGCTTTGCATCGCATCCAGGGTGCGCATTCCTATCACTGGCACGTCAAACCGCATGTCCTGTTTCGGCTTGGCCACCTTGACGACTGTCAGTCGCCGTCGCAACGTCGAAGAGTCTCCCGGAGCGCCGTCTTCCAGCGACTGCATCAGTTCACCGGCTCTCTGGATGGCAGCATCCGTACCCTCCATCGCCTCCACGGCCACGCAGGCTTGAGCCGCCACCACTACGGTCTGGCCGATGTCGAATCCGGCCACGGCCCGTGCCACCCCAAGGCCGTAGTCAATGTCCTTCCGCTCCTCTTCATCCGGTGCGCGGGTGGTCAGCACACCCTCCTGGGCCAGCAGCGGCTCCAGGAACGTCGTGGAGCTGATCAAGTCGATGCCCTCGTCGGCGAGCACCTTGGCTACGGCGCCCAGCAGCATGTCCGTGTTGCGCGTGCGCAGATTCAGCAGCAGCTTGGCCAGCCGCCAATCGGGTCGGATCGAGGAGAAGATCTGCTTGTGCTTCACCTGCCCTGCCATCACCGCCATCGTCACGCCTTCCTTGTGGAAGGTCTCGATGAGCCGGGATAGCTCGCCCAGCGACAGCCAGTGAACGGTAATCTTTTCGTCCGCTGCCGCGCGATGGTCGATTTCGGGGTCGGTCTCTTCCCGGATGGCAGCCACGGACACCGAGAACCCCTGGGCACGGGCGGCGTCGAGTAGCAGAAAAGGGAAGCGGCCATTGCCGGCGATCAGACCCAGTTTCATGGCTACTTGATAACCCCGCGTTGGCTGCGGTCAATGAAATCCGCCACGATCTTCGCGTCTTCGCCTTCCAATTGCCGGATCTTTTCGAGCGCCTGCGACGTGTTGATCCGCGAAGTTAGCAGCAGCCGGAAGGCCTTTTGCAGGGTATTCAGCCGCTCCGGCGAGAAGCCGCGCCGGGTCAGACCTACTTTGTTAATGCCGAATGCCTTGTTCTCGCGCCGCGACGAGGTCAGCGAAAACGGCAGCACGTCTTGCGTCACGATTGTTCCCCCGCCAATAAACGCGTACTGGCCCACGGTGCAAAATTGGTGTACGGGCGAGAAGGCTCCCACGCTGGCATAGTCCTCGATCACCACGTGGCCGGCGAGCGTGGCCGCGTTGGCGAGAATGCAGTGGCTGCCCACCCGGCTGTCGTGCCCAATGTGCACATAGGCCATCAGCAGGTTGCCGGAACCGATTCGCGTAATGCCGCCACCTTTTTCGGTGCCGCGGCTGATGGTCACGCATTCGCGGATGGTATTGTCGTCGCCGATCTCGGTTTCAGTAGGTTCGCCGTTGTACTTCAGGTCCTGGGGAGCCACGCCCACTGACGTGAAGGGATAGACAACATTCCGAGTTCCCAGGCTGGTCCGGCCGTCCACCACAACATGGGAGATGAGGTTGCACTCCTCGCCCAGTTCCACTTCGGGGCCGATCGTGCAATACGGGCCGATTGTGCAGGAGTCCGGAATCACGGCTCCGGGAGCCACAATGGCGGTTGGATGAATGCTCACTCGGTCCCCGTGACCGCTGCTGCCGCTGCTGCTTCCCGCTCCACCTGCGCCTCGCTGAGCGCGGGGTCCGGAGAAGCAGCCGTCCTGGCTTCGCGCACCCGCGGTACCACCTGGCAGGTCAACGTGGCTTCACAGGCCAGTTTTCCGTCCACAAATGCCTTCCCCTGGATGCGCCCGGCGCGGAGCCGGAACGAGAGTACTTCCACCTCGATGCGGATCTGGTCGCCCGGCGTGATCGGGCGCCGGAATTTGGCCCGCTCGATCCCGGTGAAAACCACCAGCTTGCTCAGCCGATCCGGCAATTCGTACATCATGATGATGCCGCCGGCCTGTGCCATGGCTTCCACCACCAGTACCCCGGGCATGATGGGGTAGTCCGGAAAATGACCCTGGAAAAATGGCTCGTTGATGGTTACGTTCTTCAGGGCTACCAGGCGCTTCGTGCGTTCAAACTCGACAATCCTGTCGATCAGCAGGAACGGGTAACGGTGAGGAAGAAAACCCAGGATCTCCTGGATGTCGAGGATCATTCTCTGGCTCCGGCAGCATCGCGCTCGTCAGGATTATAAACAATAGCGGTGCTCGCCCCGGCAGGAGGCAAAAGACCATCCTGTGAGGAATCTCGGGGCGGTGCCCTACTTTTTGAGGCGCCGTGCGGCGGCGTCTACGTCCCAGAAGTCTGGTGCCAGGTCCTGGTTGTACTTCACCCAATCCACATAAAACTGCCGCACCATCTCGTCGTTCTTGCCGCGAGAGATGCGCAGCGCCGTCTGAAATCCCCCCAGCAAATGGTAGTCGTCGTACTCTTCGTAATCGGTGTTTTTGTCGTGATACAGCGGGTCGCGCCACTGAAATGACCGCCGCAGCGGCAGGTGGGTCTGGAGATCAACGAGGATGGTAATAGCCTCATTCTCGGGCGAGATGAGCGTGACCTGGTCCGCGAGGTGACGCTCCGCCAGGTGCTGGCCCTCATACACGAGGATGGTCTTGGGATCCTTGAGCCAAACCTTGATTGCGGTCTCAATGGAGTGGTCGCGACGGCGCAGGTAGTCGTCCAGCTGCTCCTGCGGAATCGGCTTCTTGCCCCGGTAATTGACCTCAAAGCCCTGCCGTCCAACAAAGTATTGCAGGTAGTCGCGATGCTTGGTCACGTCAATGCGGTCTTTGTCCGGCCACGCATGAAACTCGAGGATCTCGGTCGTGCCCACGTCCGGCTGCCCGTGGAAGAAGCCCGCCACGTGCCCGTGTTCGGTGCGATTCCTGATGTCCAGCCACTGCTGCCCACCCAGTGCCTGCACCATCGCATCGAGGACATCGTGGGCCTGCTTGGCGTTCTTCGCGGCCTCGTCTTCGGCCTGTTGCGTCGTGGTTTGCGCAGAAAGGCAGACTCCCGCCCCCAGCACACCCGCGATCAACGCGACTCCCAGAACTCTCCTCATCCTTGTGTTTCTCCTCGACACCAACCCGGAAATAATCTTGATCAGCTGCGCGCAACGCTCTTGCTTTTCTAGTCCCTAGTCCCTAGCCAGGGTCTCACCCCACCAGAACCGCCCCCCCATTCACGTTCAGCACTTCGCCGGAGATGAACCCTGCCAGCGGCGTGCACAGGAACAGAACGGGCCCCGCAATCTCCCGCGGCGTCCCCGCGCGTCCCACCGGGATACCGGCGGCGATCCTTGGACCCAGTTCGGGATTCCCCAGCGCGGCGGCGGACATCTCGGTCGTCACCCATCCCGGCGCTACGCAATTCACCCGAATACCGCGGGGCGCCAGTTCGCTGGACAGGCTCTTGGTCAGACTGATGAGTGCGCCTTTGGTCACCGCGTAGTCGGCGTGAAACGCCTCGCCGCGCTGCCCGGCAGTGGAACTGATCAGAACAATATGACCGCCGCCCTCGTCATGAGACGAATTCCGGTTCTGCCTGTCCATTTGACCGACAGCCGCCTGCACCAGTCCAAAGACCGAGTCCAGATTCACGCCCATCGTCCCGCGCCATTGCTCCTCGCTCATCTCCTCGATGGGAGCATCGTCCGACGGCCAGATTCCGTGATTGACCACGAGAATATCGAGGCGGCCGAAAGCCTGCTGAGCGGCTGTCACCAGCGCCCGCCCGTCCGCCGGACTGGCCAGGTCCTGCTCGATCGCCACGCAGCGGCTTGGTCCGCCACAGTCCAGCACCAGCGTCTCAGCGCGCTCCCGCGCCTGCCGGTAGCTGAACGCGACCCGGGCTCCCGCTGCCGTGAAGAGCCGCACCGTCTCCGCGCCAATACCGCGCGATCCGCCCGTAACGAGCGCAACCTTATTGTCCAAGAATGAGGGAAACACCTGCCATAGCGCCACGCTATAGGCTGGGGCCTTGGCGCGTAAAGCGGACTGCCCAATCGCCGCAGTTTAGATGGCCCGCAGCAATCGCCCCGGCAGAAAGATGATCGCGCCTACCAACTCCAGTACGCCCTCAACGGCGATGCCAACCAGCCGGAAAGGTAACAGCAGCAGCCACACGATCGGGTAAAGCACCAGCGCCAGCAACGCCAGCGGCCAGCAAAGAACGAACAGAATGCACCACAGCAGAAATTTGATCATGCCGTCACTCCCGGCCGGTGGTCCCCGGCTGATCAGGATACGAACTCCTGGCCATCGCAGTTCCCACGGCGGACTCTGTGCCTCTGCGTCCGTTGGACGGCTAGGGTAAGCACCAACAGTGAGAATCCTAATACAATGGATTTAAGCATGGACAAGACGATCCGCCGCGTGACCAATCTTAAGAAGAGAAGGACAGTTGACAACCCGCACCCCCTCGGCCTGCGCGCAAGAGAAAAGGCGCGTCCCTCATGATTGAAGGCCGCGCCGAATTTGCTGACTCGCTAACTTGCCTTACTGCAGCAGCGTGCCCTGGTCGTCTTCCTTGGCAGCTTCTTCCGGCGGAATAATCACCGCTGCCGCGACCTTATCCTCCGCATCCAGGTTCAGCAGCCGCACGCCCTGCGTGGCTCGCCCGGCGGCGCGAATCTGCTTCGTGTCGATGCGAATGATCTTGCCCCACTGGCTGATGACCATCAACTCGCTCGTGTCCTCGACCAGCTGAATCGAGCTCACCTTCCCAATGCGTTCGGTGACAGCCATGTTCTTCACGCCCTTGCCGCCGCGCGACTGCAGACGATACTCGTCGACGTCCGTGCGCTTGCCGAAGCCGTTTTCGGTTATGGCCAGAATCCGATACGCGCCGGGCTCGTGCTCCTTCGGAGTGATCGCCACACCCACCACGTAGTCGTTCTTGCCCAGCTCGATGCCGCGCACGCCGTACGCCGGCCGTCCCATGGAACGCACGTCGCACTCGTCGAAGCGAATCGCCATGCCCAGGTGCGTCGCCAGGAAGACGATCTGCGAGCCGTCGGTGATGCGCGCCGCCACCAACTCGTCTTCCTTGTCGATACCGATGGCGATAATACCCTTTGACATCACGTTGGAGAAGTCCTTCAGCGGCGTCTTTTTCACTGTGCCCTGCCGCGTCGCAAAGAAGATGAACTTGCCCTCTTCTTCCAGGTCGCGCACCGGCAGAATCGCCCGCACATTCTCTCCCGCCTGCAGAGTTCAGCAGGCTCTGCATGCTCTTCCCCTTGCCCGCCGCGCCCACGTCGGGCACTTCGTACACCTTCACCCAGTACACGCGGCCGGTGTTGGTAAAGCACATCAGGTACGCGTGCGTCGAGTCCACAATCAGCTGCGCGACAAAGTCTTCTTCGCGCGTCTTCATGCCCATGCGGCCCGTGCCGCCTCGTCTCTGCTGGCGATAGATGCTGATCGGCGTGCGCTTCAAATATCCCTGGTGGCTCACCGTCACCGCCACCTGCTCGTCCGCGATCAGGTCTTCCAGCTGCAGCTCCGCGCTTTCATCCACAATCTGCGTGCGCCGCTCGTCGCCGTACTTGGTGCGAACCTCTTCGAGTTCCTTCACAATCACCCTGCGCAGCTTCTTCTCGCTGGCCAGGATCGATTCGTACTCGGCGATCTTGTCGCGAATCTCCTTCAACTCGCTCAGAATCTCGTCCACCGACAATTGCGTCAGGCGATACAGTTGCAATTCGAGAATCGCGTCCACCTGCCGCAGGCTGAGCCCCCGTTCCTCGCTTGCCAGCCGCTCGCGATCGAGATTGATCACAATCTCGGTCCCCTTGCCCCACGCATACAAATTCTCGCGCGCCTCGGCCCTCGATCCCGACCCGCGAATAATGCGAATGACCGTGTCCAGATTGTCGAGCGCAATCTTGTAGCCCTCGAGAATGTGCTCTCGCTCGCGCGCCTTGCGCAGCAGATAAACCGTGCGCCGCTGCACCACGTCCACCCGGTGATCGATGAACGCCCGAATCGCCTGGTCCAGTCCCAGCTCGCGCGGCTGGCCGTTCAGCACGGCCAGAAAGATCATCGAGAAGCTTTCCTGCAGTTGGGTGTGCTTGTAGAGCTGGTTCAGCACGATCTCCGGCTGCGACCCGCGCTTCAGCTCAATCACAATCCGCATGCCGTCGCGATCGCTCTCGTCGCGCACATCGGAGATCTCGTCCACGATCTTCTCGTTCGCCAGCTCCGCAATCCGCTCGATCAGCTTCGACTTGTTCACCTGGTAAGGAATCTCGGTGACGATGATCGCCTGCTTCTCCTTGGTCAGGTTTTCCGTCGCCACACGCGCGCGCATCATAAAGCGGCCGCGGCCCGTTTTGTATGCCTGCGCAATGCCGCTCTTCCCGTAGACAAATCCGCCCGTCGGGAAATCCGGTCCCTGCACGTGCTTCAATACTTCAAGCAATCCCGCCCGCGGATCGTTCACCAGCTCGATCGTGGCGTTGATAATCTCGGTCAGGTTATGCGGCGGAATATTCGTCGCCATGCCCACGGCAATTCCATTCGATCCGTTCACGATCAGGTTTGGAATCCGGGTGGGCAGAACCGTCGGCTCCAGCGTGGACTCGTCGTAATTCGGAACGAAATCCACCGTCTCCATGTCGATGTCCGCCAGCAGCTCGCCGGCAATGCGCTCCATGCGGCACTCGGTGTACCGCATGGCCGCCGGCGGATCGCCGTCCACCGATCCAAAATTACCCTGCCCATCAATCAGCGGATAGCGCAGCGAGAAGGGCTGCGCCATGCGCACCAGCGTGTCGTAAATGGCCGAGTCGCCGTGCGGATGGTAGACGCCCATCGCCTGCCCCACCACCTTGGCGCACTTGGTGTACTTCTTGTTGTGCTCCAATCCCATCTCGCTCATGGTGTAGAGCACCCGGCGATGCACCGGCTTCAACCCGTCGCGGGCATCGGGCAAAGCGCGCCCAATGATCACCGACATGGAGTAATCGAGATAGGAGCGGCGCATCTCCTCTTCGATATTGATGAAAATGAGGTTGCCGCCAGGCGGGGTGCCGCCTTCAAGAGGGAGCTGGGGGTTCTTTTCGTCTGCCATAGAGGTTTTCTGGCCCGCCGGAGGGCGGCAGGAACCTGGTTGTGAACATGGCCGGGGGCTCCGCGGGCTCTGAGATATATTTTACCGCTTCGGTCCACCATTCAGCAAGGCGGGACGCCCAGCTCAAGTGCCACATTTTAGGATACTTAAAAGTGTCTTCTAGGGCTCGGATAAGTGGTCCGAAATTAGCTGTCTTCCAGCTCCAAAATTCCCTTCGCTGGCGCCCGTTTTCGGCGCCGCGATTCACAGCAGACCGGGCAGGCTGAGAATGCAGAAAATCACCTGCAGCAGCACGATCGCGCCCCCTGCGGCCAGCGCCACCCGCGGCCGCGAACTCTCATACGCGTCCGCGAAGACGCCCCCGATAAACGTCAACAGAAATGGCAGCGCCCAAAGCCAGGGCGAACTCGGAATTCCAGGAGTCACCAGCATCGCGATCAGCACGAAACAGAGCAGCGGCGCCGTGTTGCCGAAGTATCGCGACCGCCGCACGCCCACGTAGAGCACCACGGCTGCGACCGCCGCAATGGTCACCCCGGCACTGTTCAGGGTCCCGAACATGCGCCGTGCCGGATCGATCGAGAACAAAAGAAATCCCGCCGCAGACCGGAACAGGTAGCTGAACGCATCCGGGGAAAACCCATAGCAGGCGAACACCAGTACCAGTGCGCCCGCCGCCGCCATCATCACTATCGGCAGCACCTGGCTGCGCCGCCCTTCGGCCACCCACAGCATCATCAGCAATCCCAGCAGCGCCACCACCGGCAGCGCCGCAATGTGCGCGGCCGCGGCCACCCCAAACAGCACGGTCAGCAGCACAATGCGCGGTCTCCACTTGCGCCGTGGACCCTGCATCGCATGCGCCACTCCAATGCACGTATAGACGCCGCCGTACACCGCCACGGCCGCCAGCATCTCCGGCCCCGGCGTCACGCATGCCTTCAGAATTGCCGGTGAAAAACAATAAAGCGCCAGCGCCGTATACCCGCCCAGGTTCCCGTAGAGCCGCCGCGTCACCCACCACAGCGCCCCGCCCAGCACGCACCCGGCAAAGAGGAACGGCAGCCGCAACAGGAACAGCACATAGGGCAGCTGATGACGCAGTTCCCACGTGCTCACGCCCTGCATGCTCCCGGTCTGCATCACGCGATCCTCGGGCTTGCGGAATGCGTCGAGACCGCGCTCAACCAGAACATTCAGCGTCAGCGGCAACCCCGCCACTCGGTAGGCCAGCACGCCATCGTGAATGTTGCCGCACGTGGTGTAGTACCCCGCCAGCGGCGACGGCTTCTCCCACATCTCCCGCCCGCAGCGTGCGTACTGGTAGTCCCGATCGCTCAGCGTCTGATGCGCCGTGAGCCACAATCCCTGCGCCAGAAAGAGCGCGAGCATTCCTGCGGCAATCCTTTGCGGCAGATTGAATCGGAAGCGTCGGAGGCGAGCGAACCTGTGCGTCATTACGGAAGAGGGGACCAATCACCAGTTTACCCGCTCAAATCCGCACGACAGGACAAACCGTACCGGCCGCCTCTCGTTCATCCGCCAGATCGCATAAACTTATCCCGCCATGATCACAAGACGCCGTTTTGCAGCGAACGCCGCTGCGTTTTCCGCGAGCATTTCGTTGGCCTCGACCACGTCCCTGGCGTTCGCCCAACCCGCCGGCACTTACACCAACCCCATCCTCCCCGGCGACCACCCTGACGCGAGCCCCATCCGCGTCGGCGAAGACTTCTACCTCACCCACTCGAGCTTCGACTACGCACCCGGTCTGCTCATCTGGCACTCGCGCGATCTCGTCAACTGGCGCCCCGTCGCCGCCGCGCTCACCCGCTATCACGGCGGAGTCTGGGCCCCGTACCTCTGCGAGTACCAGGGCCGCTTCTACATCTACTTCCCCGCCGACCAGAAACTCCACGTTGTCCACGCCGACAAGCCCACCGGCCCCTGGAGCGACCCCGTCGACCTCGGCATCGCCGCTATCGACCCCGCTCACATCGCGGAAAACGGCCGTCGCTTCCTCTACATGAACGGTGGCCTCATGGCAGAGCTCAACGCCGACGGCCTTTCCGTCAAAACTCCGCCCCGCAAAATCTTCGATCCATGGCCCGTCCCAGTCACAACGCGCATGGAATGCACCTGCCTCGAGGCCCCCAAGCTGCTGGAGCACAACGGCTGGTTCTATCTGATCGTCGCTGAGGGTGGCACCGCCGGTCCCGCCACCAGCCACTCTGTCGTCGCCGCGCGCAGCCGCCACGCTGAAGGCCCATGGGAGTGGGCGCCGCACAATCCCATCGTCCACACCGCCTCGCGCGACGATCGCTGGCTCTCCGTCGGTCATGGCCGCCTGGTCGACACCCCCGACGGCCGCTGGTACATGACCGTCCACTCGTACGAGAACGGCTACCGCGCCCTCGGTCGTCAACTCCTCCTGCTCCCCGTTGAGTGGACCCCCGACGGCTGGTTCCGCGTCCCGCCCGGCACCCGCACCGACGCTCCGCTCCCGATGCCCATCCCCGGTGCGCAGCAGCAACCCGCGCTCGACCCGTCCGACAACTTCACCTCGCCCGAACTTGGCCTGCAATGGGCCTTCTGGCACGAATTCGATCCCGCGCGCTTCACCACCGGCAATGGCGCTCTCGTTCTGCAAGCCAGGGGTGACAGCCTCGCTAACACCTCGGTCCTCACCACCCCCGTGGGCGGCCACGCCTACACCATCGAAGTCGATGTCGAGGTCGCTCCCGGCTGCGCCACCGGCCTGCTGCTCTTCTACAGTCCCGAACACGCCACCGGCATTCAGCTGGACGACGAGGGCATCGGTGTCCGCCTCGCCAACGGCTATGTCCCCAGCCGCGCGCACAAAGGCGCCACCCGTGCCACCCTCCGCGTGGTCAACGACCATCAGGAGGTCGATTTCTACTACCGCGTTCCCGGCGAGCCCTGGCACAAGACCGAAGAGTCCGCCGAAATCTCCGGCATGCACCACAACGTCCTCGGTGGCTTCCTCGACGTCCGCCCCGCCCTCTTCGCCACCGGCAGTGGCCAAGCCACCCTGCGCGGCTTTCGCCACTGGCCCTCCGTCAGCGTTCCTGCCTAAAGCACGAGAGCCGCTCCGAAGAGCGGCTCTCATTCCTCCATATCTAGTATTTAATTTAACCCTAGTAGAAGATCGCCCCCACCGACGTATTCCCATTCAGCACCACGGTGCAGTCCGGCGAAGTCGCCAGCGTCGTCCCCGGATCGGGCGCGCATCCCACCCCCGGAAATCCATCCCCGCTCGACCACCCGCCAAACGTGGTCCCCGTCGGCGAAGCCGTCAGCACCACCGTCGAACCCGTCTCGTAAGTCCCCGTGCACACCTGCCCGCCCGCTCCGCTCCATCCCGGTCCGCAATGAATCAGGTTGGGCGTTCCGGTATCCGACGGCGCCGTAACAAACCCCGGCGTCGTGCCCTCCCCTGCGATATACACCGTCAACGTCGCCAGCTGTGGGTGCGCCACGGTCTGTATGCAAACCTGCGAAATCGGTTCTTTGCAGGTAAACGTCTGCGGATTCGACAGCACCACGGTCCCATCCGTGTTCGTCTTGGTATCCATTGCGTAGATCACGCCGCCGCCGGTGTACCCCTGCGCGGTCGCCAGCCCGCCGATCGCCCCGCTCGTGCCACCGGATTCAACTGACACCACCTCCGGGAATGTCGACACCCACGTCACCGAATTCGTAATATCCCGCACCGTCGGCGTCGTCGAATATGTGCCGAACGCCAGGTACTGCGCTGTCATGCCCTTGTTGGAGACAACCACATCCCCAGGCACAATGTTGATCGACAACAGCGGCTCCTGCGCTGCGCCCACCGTCACGGAGTAGGTTGCCGTCGCCACCACCTTGCTCGCGTCGGCATTCGTATAGGTCGCGGTAATCGTCGTCGAACCCGCGCCCACCGCGGTTGCCAGACCCGGCGTCCCGCTCCCGCTGGTGCCCACCGTGGCCACCGCCAGGTTGCTGGAACTCCAGGTCACTTTGCTGCTCACGTCTTCCTGCAACCCTGTGCTTCCTACTGTCCCCAGCACAAAGAACTGGTTCTCTTGCGCCTGTGTGGCCGACTGCGTTCCCGGATAAATCGTCATCGCCGTGACCTGCTCCGTCGTCCCGCCGATCACCATGAACGTCGCCGTTCCCGTCGCCACTGTCTTGTCACTGTTGGTATAAATTGCCGAAATCGTCGCTGTTCCCTGGCTCACTCCCGACGCCAGCCCAGTCGACGCGCCGATGGTCGCCACCGCCGCGCTGCTCGAGTTCCACGCAACCTGGTTGGTCACGTTCACCGTCGCGCCCGCCGAATTCGTGCCAATCGCGATGAACTGGCTCGTCTCGTTCGGCGACGCCACCGACTGCGTCCCCGGAATCACAGAAACGGAAACGATATCCGTCCCTGCACTTCCCGTCGTCCCCGTTACCGTTACTGTCGCCGTGCTCGAAATCGTTCCTCCGAACCCCGCCATGCTCGCCGTGATCGTCGTCGTCCCGGGCGACACCGCCGTCGCCACTCCAGAAGCACTGATCGAGGCCACCGCCGGCGCGCTCGACGCCCAGGTCACAGTTCCCGTCACGTTGGTGCTCGACGATGGATGCTGGCCGTGCCCGATCGCACCCGTGGCCGTAAACTGCGCCGTCTGCCCCACTGCCAGTGATTGCGTGGCCGGCGAAATTTGCAGCGTATCCACCTGCGACGCCGAGCAGCCAACAAAAAGTCCGACCAGGCCCAACGCAATCGCACTCCAGACAATCGCGCGCAGACCGCTGCGGTCCGGACTGATTCGCTTCAACATTGCAAACTCCTTGCATCCAGGCGCAGGCAGGCTCTCATGACCCCAATCCCCTCCGCCCCCTTTTTGTCCCGATGCCTTTCTGTTTGCAAGTCGGATTGCCAATGACGAATCCCGCCAGCCCGCGCAGAAACACCACGTAACAGCCATATTTGAGAGAGGGTTGGCAGCCGGGTGTCCTCAGCCGTATACGCGCAATCTCCGCCGGTGGCTACTTTCGTATGCACGGCAATGAGGGCGGAATTAGGATTTCCGTCCGCCACCGCCCGCGCTAACGGCGCCTTTGGCCCCTGCCGGCCAGCATCGATTGCCCGTGCGGCCGCCACCCGCTACACTTCTCCTCAGTGGCCATCGCGCACGACAACTCCCCAGAACGCCTCGTCAGCGCCTCGCGCGCCGAGGAAGAGCAGAACTTCGAGCTCAAGCTCCGCCCCCGCTGGCTGCGCGAATTCATCGGCCAGTCCAAAGCCAAGCAGCAGCTTGAAATCGCACTTCAGGCCGCCAAGTCCCGCGGAGAAGCCCTCGACCACGTCCTGCTCTTCGGCCCTCCCGGCCTGGGCAAAACCACCCTCGCCACCATCATCGCCAACGAACTCGACGTCGCCTTCCAGCAGACCAGCGGCCCCGCCCTCCAGATCCAGGGCGACCTCACCGCCATCCTCACCAACCTCCGCGAGCGCCAGGTCCTCTTCCTCGACGAGATCCACCGCATGCAGCCCGTCCTCGAAGAAAAGCTCTACACCGCCCTCGAGGACTACAAGCTCGACATCATCATCGGCCAGGGCCCCGCCGCCCGCACCCACGTCATGGAGATCCGCCCCTTCACCTTCATCGGCGCCACCACCCGCCCCGGCCTGCTCAGCTCCCCGCTCCGCTCCCGCTTCGGCATCCTCCTGCGCCTCGAGTTCTACACGGAGGACGACCTGCGCTTCATCGTCGAGCGCTCCGCTGAAGTCCTCGGCGTCCCCATCGACCCCGACGGCGCCGCCGAAATCGCCCTTCGCTCCCGCGGCACCCCGCGCATCGCCAACCGCCTCCTGCGCCGCGTCCGCGACTACGCCCAGGTCCGCGGCACCGGCGTCATCGACCGCCCCATCGCCAACGCCGCCCTCACCATGCTCGAGGTGGACGCCCACGGCTTCGACGAAATCGACCGCCGCCTCCTCCTCACCATCATGCAGAAATACGATGGCGGCCCCGTCGGCCTCGGCACCCTCGCCGCCACCCTCGCTGAAGAAGAAGACGCCCTCGAAGAGGTCTACGAGCCCTTCCTCATCCAGATTGGCTTCTTAGACCGCACCCCCCGCGGCCGCGTCGCCACCCGCCTAGCCTACGAGCACTTCGGCATCAGCATGCCCGGCCGCCAACCCGGCCTCTTCTAGCCCCTAAAGTTGTTTTCCTGAGCGGAGCGCAGCGGAGTCGAAGGATCCGCGGTTGTTCTTGCTTTTGTTTTTCGCGGCGGTGGAAAGGCACGAACATGGGCGCCCCATCTTAAGCGCGTTTTTAGATGGGATCCCACAAACCATCATCAGAATGCCAAACCCCTATCACTCCCCGCGCTCCTTCTTCCAATCCGCAAACGAAATCCGCGGAATCGAAATAAACGCATCCCGCGTCCGCACATAATTCCCCAATCCGTTCATCCTTCCAATTGAGTGCAGATCCTCGGCCAGAATGTATGGCCCCGCCGGATCGACGTACCGGTCCTCCACATACACGGCCACCACGCGCCCCAGAATGATCCGCGACCGCCCGATCTCCATGGTCGCGTACTCGCGGCACTCCAGCGCCGCATGCGCCTCGGCCAGCCGCGGCACCTTCACCTTTTGTGAAGCCACGGTCGTCAACCCCGCCAGCTCCACCTCGCTCATCTCCGGAGGGAAATCCGTCGCGCACAGGTTCATCTTCTCCGCCAGGTCTTCGGTCACCACGTTCACCACAAACTCGCCCATGCGCCGAATATTCCGCGCCGTGTCCTTGGGCACAAACTTCTCATCAGCCCGATTCGTCACCCCCACCCCCACAATCGGCGGATCGGTGCACAGATAGTTGTAAGCGCTGAAGGGCGCCGCATTCAGCCGTCCCTCTTCATTCATGCTCGTAATCAGCGCAATCGGCCGCGGCGCCACCAATCCCACCAACAGCTTGTAGGCGTTGCCGGGTGTCTTTTCAAGGTCGAAGTCCATCGTCTCCCGCTCTCCTGTCGATTCGATGGTACCGCTCTGGGTTGCGGCAACCTGAACCCGGCTCTTGGTTCAAGATTTGTTTTCCTGAGCGAAGTCGAAGGATCCGCGGTTGTTCTAACCATTCAACGCATAAAGCCACAACCCAGAATCAACAACACCAGGCACGCCGTAAGCGCCGCGACCCGACCCCGATGCAGATGATCCCATCTCTTGTGATCCCGCCGCTCCGCTTCGGGTAACGAACCTTCCAGCCGCATCATCCGGTTGTTGATGGGTACCAGGAACATCAACGTCAGCACGATGACCGCGACCCAAACAGCGATGGCGGCGATGAGAAGGGAACTGCCCGCTTCATGGCGATGCACGAATGTTTCAATCAGCATTAGCACCAGGCTCGCAATGTACCAGTAGGGCATCGCTGTCCCAACTCTCACGGCAAAAAGACGAATGGCCGCCGCGCGCGCCCGCTCATCCAGCTTCTCCAGCACGGGATTCACGAATACCGACATAGCCAACTCGGCGCCCACCAGCAGCCCAATACAAACAACCGTCAAGGTGTAGAGCAACAGCATCGTTCAACCCTCCTGACATAGAGATGAATGTGCTGCTAAGCTGATCCAGAGAGTGGTACTGACAAATAAGACAGTACTACCCCATCGCGCATACAGAGGTTGGCCCCATGCCCGTGTCCAAGAAAGAAATCTCTCCGTGCCCTATCGATGCCATGCTGTCCGTGATCGACGGCCGCTGGAAGGGCACAATTCTGTGGAGGCTTTCGGAAGGGCCCATGCGAACCAGCGAGTTGCGCCGCAGCATCCCCGGCATCACCGAACGCATGCTGATTCGCCACTTGCAGGAGTTGGTGCGCGACGGCATCCTCATCCGTCGCCAGGAAGAATCGGTCCCACCCTGCGTTCGCTACTCCATCTCGAAATACGGACTCACATTAGTGCCCGTTCTCGAAACCATTTGCGCCTGGGGACGGCGCCACCTCAAGCTGCAGTGCCGTTTGTAGATGCCAACTCACGTCTTTGTCTTTGCGCTTAGGGTGGGACACCACGAATCTCTCTCCGCGATTGTTTTCCTGAGCGGGGTTTGCGCGTCGCGCAAACGAAGTCGGGGTCCCCGGCGACAGGTCTTCGTCGCAGGGGTGATCAGTCGAAGGATCCGCGGTTGTTCTTGCTCTTGCCCTCCTCCGTCCCCACAAAGACTGGGTGCCCCGGGTCCCTCGCATTTGGGGACCCGGGATAGCACTCCCATCCCAACAACTGTTCGTTCCCGCTCTCAGTCCAGCTTCTCCACCACCGCGTCGAGCTGTCCCACAAACTTCTTCCAGGCGTACTCCGCGCCCTTCAGGTTGGACTCCTGCAATTCCTTGAAGCCCGTTTGCTCCAGCCGCAGCAGTACACCTTTCTCCGTCGGCTCGAGCGTCAACGTCACCACCGTCTCCTGCCCCGCCGAATCCCAGCGAAGTACCAGCCGCTGCGGCGCAGTCATCTCCAGCACTTCGCTATCCACTAAACCATTCCAGTAGGGTTTGGGCTCGGCCCGAAACTGGAATCGATGCCCGACCACCGGCGCGAAGTCGTTCTTCATCAGCCACTGTTCCAGCAGCGGACCCTCCGTCAGCGCCCGCCACACCTTCCCGGGTGCATGGGCAAACTCCCGCTCCACAACCACCAGCCGCATTCCGAGCGCCGTATCGCTCATTCACTCATCTCCTTCAGCACGTCTTCGAGCCGATCGAATCGTTCGTTCCAGAACTCGCCGTACATCCGCACCCAATCCACCATAGGCTGAAGGGCCTTGGGCTGGGCGCGATAATGCGTCTCCCGACCCTCGCGCCGATGCCGCACCAGCCGGGCCTGCTTCAAGAGCCGCAGGTGCTTCGACACCATCGGCTGCGACACCCCCGCGTCGAGCGTCAAGGCATGCACTGTCTGTTCGCCATCGCGCGTAAGCCGCTCAAA
Organism: uncultured Acidobacteriota bacterium; assembly: GCA_963744185.1. Taxonomy (GTDB): domain Bacteria; phylum Acidobacteriota; class Terriglobia; order Terriglobales; family Acidobacteriaceae; genus Telmatobacter. Next base: position 508,413 of record CAVUSR010000013.1, read on the forward strand.
CAGCGCCCGCCGCGTGGGATCCGCCAGCGCCCTGAAAAGTTGGTCCGTCGCACGTTGCATTCCAAAACCATAATCACCTGGTTATTGATTGTCAAATGAGATCCGCCGGCCCAATCAGGTATTCAGGCACGAGCATTTGTTTCTTGAGTGAGCGCAGCGAGTCGAAGGATCCGCGGTTGTTCTTGCTTTTGTCTTTGCAGACACAAATTCACTACGAACCGAGGGTGCCCCACCCGAAGCGCGTCTTCGTTTTTGCGCTTAGGGTGGGATACCACAAATCCACATACGCCGAAACCCGTTCCTCTCGACCCCATCCGGTTTACGATCTAAGCGGAGAAGCCCAATGAAGAACGTCCTCCTCTTCCTCGCTCTAGGAGCCGCCATGACCACCACCGCATCCGCGGCCACCGCGAAGCAGCAGTTCGAGAAAATCGCCGACGACTACCTCGACCAGGTGTACTTCCCCTATAACCCCACCACCGGCACACTCGCCGGCTACCACCAGTACGACACCCAGCTCGAGGACTTCTCCCGCAAGTCCATCGACGCGCAGATCGCCGCGCTCAAGACCTGGGAGACGCGCGTCAGCGCCGTCCCCGCGACGGACCTCGATCAGACAACCCGCGGCGATCGCGACATGGTGCTCAGCAACATCCGCTCCACCCTCCTCACCCTCGAGACCATTCGCCCCTGGGAGAAGAATCCCGACAACTACTCCAGCGGCATCACCAACTCAGTCTTCACCATCATGGAGCGCAAGTTCGCCAGTCCCGACGAGCGCCTCCGCTCCGTCATCGCCCGCGAAAAGCTCATGCCCTCGCGCCTCCAGCAGGCCCGCGAAAATCTCAAAAACCCACCCCACATCTACACCGAGATCGCCATCGAGCAGCTCCCCGGCAGCATCAGCTTCTTTGAGCACGACGTGCCCCTCGCCTTCGTCGATGCTAAAGACGCCGCGCTCCAGGCCGAGTTCCTGAAGACCAACGCCGCCGTCATCGCCGCCCTCAACGACTACATGGCGTGGCTCAAAAACGATCTGCTGCCCAAATCGCAGGGTGACTACCGCATCGGCGCCGACTCTTTCTCCAGGAAGCTTCAGTACGACGAGATGGTCGACATCCCCCTCGACAGGCTCCTCGAAATTGACTGGGCCGACCTTCGCAAAAACCAGCAGCACTTCAAGGAGGTCGCGAACGAGCTCGAGCCCGGCAAAGACCCGCAGGCCGTCCTGCTCGAACTCGGGCAGAATCATCCCGCGCCCGACCAACTCCTCAACGCCTTCCGCGCCACCTTCGACAGCCTCATTGCCTTCATCAAGGACCACAAGATCGTCACCATCCCGTCCGATGTCCGGCCCATCCTTGAAGAGACGCCCCCCTTCATGCGCGCCACCACCTTCGCCAGCATGGACACGCCCGGCCCCTTCGAGAAGCACGCCACCGAGGCCTACTTCAACGTCACCCTGCCCGACCCCTCCATGACGCCCGCCGAAGTCGAGGGCTACATGCACTCCTTCAACATCGGCACCGTCATCTCGACAGCCGTTCACGAGGCGTATCCCGGTCACTACATCCAGTTCCTGTGGGTGCCCGACGCCCCCAGCCGGGTGCGCAAGCTGCTCGGCGCCAACACTGACGTTGAGGGATGGGCCCACTACTGCGAGCAGATGATGCTCGACCAGGGCTACGGTCAGCCCGGTTCCGGAGCCAAAGACGAACGCGAGTCGAAGTTCCTCCGCCTCGGCCAGCTTCAGGATGCCCTGCTCCGCAACGCCCGCTTCATCGTCGGCATCCAGATGCACACCGGCAAGATGACCTTCGACGAGGCCGTCGAGTTCTTCCAGAAAGAGGGTTACCAGTCCAAAGAGACGGCCATGGTCGAGACCAAGCGCGGCACCAGCGACCCCACCTACCTCTACTACACCCTGGGCAAGCTCCAGATCATGAAGCTGCGCGAAGACCTGAAGAAGAAGCAGGGCGCGGCCTTCAGCCTGGAGAAATTCCACAACGACTTCCTGCGCCAGGGATTTCCCCCCATCAAGATCGTGCGCGAAGCGATGCTGGGCGACAACTCGCCCACCCTCTGAGCGCGGCCCCTTTTGCATCCAAGGGTTGGAACAGGCCATGTTCTCTGTGTTTGAAACCGCGCCGGAACTCTGTCCGGCCAACAAGGAATTGAGGATTCTCGAATGAGCAAACGGGTTCGCAAAGCAGTATTTCCCGCCGGGGGCCTGGGCACTCGCTTTTTGCCCGCCACCAAGGTGGTTCCCAAGGAGATGCTGGCGCTGGTCGACAAGCCCATCATCCAGTACGGCGTGGAAGAGGCCCTGGCGTCAGGCATCGAGCACATCATCTTCATCACCGGTCGTGGCAAAAGTGCCATGGAGGACCACTTCGACTACAGCTTCGAGCTCGATGCCACCCTTGAGCGCCGGGGCAAGAAAGAGCTTCTCGAGCTTTCGCGCAAGGTCGGATCCATGGCGCGCATCAGCTACGTGCGCCAGAAGGAGCCGCTCGGCCTGGGGCACGCTGTTCTCTGCGCCAAGGAACTGGTGGGCGACGAGCCGTTCGCCGTCCTGCTGCCTGACGACGTAATCGAAGCCAACCCTCCCTGTATTGCCCAGATGATCGACGTGTTCAACGAGCGCGGCGGCTCGGTGCTGGCCACCATGACGATCGAAGGAGAAGCCATCAGCGCCTACGGCGTCCTGGCCGGTTCCGCCGATGCCACGAACAAGCGCATTTACAACTGCACCGGCATGGTGGAAAAGCCGAAGCTCGCCGATGCGCCGTCGAAGCAAGCCATCATCGGGCGGTACATTCTGACGCCGGGGGTCTTCGAGATGCTGGAGCAGACCAAGCCCGGAGCCGGAGGCGAGATCCAGCTCACCGACGGCATTCTCGGTCTGTTGAACCACGAGAAGGTGTTCGGGTACACGTTCGAGGGCAAGCGGTTCGACGCGGGCGACAAGTTCGGCATGCTGCAGGCTACGGTTGAATTTGCGCTGAACCGTCCGGATATGGGAGCGAAGTTTCGCGCATATCTCAAGTCGCTTTCCCTGTAAGGACGCGCGCACACGCAAAAAAAAAACGATCAACATCTGTCCTTTCATCGGATTACACCCCAAAAAGGGGGGATTTTGTGCTGACCGTGATTTGGATCACGAAACAGTGGAAAGTGAAAAGTGAACAGAATGAAAGACCCAGTGAAAAAGTGAAAAGTGAAAAGTGGAATGAGTGAAAAAGTGAAAAAGACAGGGAGCAGGGAGTAGAAAGATCTTGCCAAGGCGGGTTTGTGCGGTACTCTCATCTTCTTCTGCTGACCCTCTTTCCAAATGAAAAAGCCCGCTCTGTGGCGGGCTTTTTGTTCGACTATTTCAAGTATGGCAGATTCGAATAATTAATACTCAATTTCCAAATATTTATTTTACGTTTATTTTCTTGTACTTACGGCGTTTTTCCACAGGTGGGGGTATTGACAAGATTTGGGGTGGGCCCGGAACAGGGCGATCGAGGCGACAGGCAGCCAAACGCGAAAAGTGTCCGACAGGGCTGAAGTCCACATTGATCTTGCAGCGGTTATACCGGGGATAAAGCCGGGTCTACCGCCCGGGCGGGCTTTCCGCGGCGCGCCACGCTACTTCCACTTGATGTTGCAGCCGATGGAGGGGCTCTGGTCGCTTGTGACCGGGAGGCCCGCCAGGACGGCGTCGATGGCGTCGCGGAGGTAACGGCCTGTGATGGGGATGCCGTTGCCGGGGCGGCTGCGGTCGAACTGGCCGCGGTACACGAGTTTCAGGTCGCGATCGAACAGGTAGATGTCGGGGGTGCAGGCGGCCTTGTAGGCGTGGGCGACCTGCTGGGTCTCGTCGTAAAGATAGGGAAAGCGGAAGCCGAGGCGGGTGGCCTGCTCGCGGAGGCCTTCGGGGCTGTCGTCGGGGTAGTTTTCGGCGTCGTTGCTGCTGATGGCGACGATATTGATCGGCTTGCCCGCGTAGTCAGCTCCCAGCTGCGCAAGGCCTTTCTCGATGTGCTTGACGTAAGGGCAGTGGGTACAGATGAAGAGGACGAGGAGGGGATTGCCGCGGAGGTCGCTGAGGCTGACCTTCTTGCCTGTGACCACGTCGGGGAGGGTGAAGTCGGGGGCGGTGGTGCCGAGTTCGAGCATGGTGGATTCGGTGAGTGCCATAGGGTTCCTCGTGTGCGGAAAATGGCGCCGGTGACGCCGTTTCCAACATTATCGAACGACCAAAGGGGGTTAGGTCGAGCCATATGCGATCGAGCACGCAGGGGCGTGCGCCAATGTCGATCCACCAAGGAGACCCTGAGTGCATAAAGAAAGACGTGCTCAGGATAAGGCACACAGGGTCGCGGGTGGGCGATGGAAAACAAGAGCATGAACAACCGCTGATCCTTCGACTGGTCACCCCTGCGACGAAGACCTGTCGCCGGGGACCCCGACTGCGTTTGCGCGTGATGCAACACAAACTCCGCTCAGGATGACAAGGCAGTATGTGGGGTGGGTTCGACGTATCTCACCGTAAGCGCAAAGACAGAGACGCGCTTAGGAACCCAGGGTTTGTTCCCCAGTTGGAAAAGACAACGGCAAGAACAATTGCAAATCCTTCGATATCGCTTCACCACCCCAGCGCCGAACGCCTGTCGCAGGGGCCCCGGCCAGCGCTGCACCCAGGATGACACTTCAGTGGGATCATGGGCCGTGTGCGCGAAGGCCAATGAATGCATCTCAATTAGGCAGGGAAACGGATTGGGCATGAATTTATCCGTTGCCTGACAAACATGACTCCCGGTCGGCGAGGGTGAGAAGAACGCTTCGCGCGGGGAGATGGGTTGTAACGGGATACGGGACGGAATCGACGGAGGTGACGATGAGCATCGAGGGAATGAAATTCTGCGATCATTGCGGAGGAGAGATCTACCTCGGTGATGTCACCGCGGTGAAGATCGAGGAAGACGGGCATCTTGCGCAACAGCATTTTCATAATCGACACGCGAACGATTGCCTGGCGCAAAAACTGGCGGCGCTCGCGGACGAGTTCGCGCATGCGCGTGCGGGGGCGATGATCCAGTAGAGCGGGCCGTGGTTGGAAAGGCCAAAGGGCACCCTGTGCGGGGTGCCCTTTGACTTGTTCCGTGAGAGAAGAATAACGGCAAGAACAACTGCTAATCCGTCGACTAATGACCCCAGCGACGACGACCTGTCGCCGGGGGCACCGACTGCGTTTGCGCGTGGTGCGCGTAAACTCCGCCCAGGAAAACAAGGCTGTATGTGGGGTTTGTGTTGACCGGCGTGCCCTGGGCTGCTCGCAGTTCGGTTATCGGACGAGAAATTTGAATCTTTTTGCGATGAGGGCCGGGGAGGATTTTCCGGCTTTGGAGGTTTTGTTGCGGGATACGGCGTATCCATCGTCGTTGCGCGGGGTTGCGAGTTGTTGTCCCCGGTTACAAAACAATGACCGAAAGATTGCTCAAGATCATGGTTCTCGGAAAACAACTAGGGGATGATGGTAGGAATTTATGGCGACCGGCTTCCATTCTCCAAGGGCCGGTGTCGCCGATACCGAGATGGGGACGGGGAAAGCCGGACAACAAAACTTCGCGCGTAAATATGGGTTTCTATCGAATGTAAGAGGGAAGTAAACGGAGGTCCTTATGAGCACCGGGGGCAACAAATTTTGCGACGTTTGCGGAGGAGCGATCGGCCTCGATGATCTGGCACCAGTGAAGATCGAAGAGGACGGGCATTTCGTTCAGCTGCATTTTCACAACCGACATGAAACGGATTGTCTCGCGCAGAAACTCATGTCACTGAACGAGAAGTTTTTGAGTGACTCGCTTGAGGCGGCGGTTCAGTAGGCCCCCTCGCTGCTCGTTGATGACGCCCACCCATTGGCAGTATCTGCGATGGGTGGGCGATTTGGTTTTGGGCCCGCGTTCAACCTGCTCGCTTTTCTAATGGGGCAAATCTTCGGCCTGCCTTCTGGTCATTCCGCCTGAGCGTGCTCCGCGCCAGGATGACTCATCCATAAAAATGTTGGCGATGCATTCCGCGCGCGATCTCCTGCAAAATATCTCTTGACCCTGACGTAACGTCAGGCTGGAAGCTTTGTGCAGGAAGGATCTTCGTGGACAAGCCGCTTCGCATTCACGCGTTCGCAGCGCTTGCGGGAGTGACGGTGCGAGCACTGCACCACTACGACCGTATCGGGTTGCTGCGGCCGCAACGATCCAGTTCCGGTTATCGGCTGTACGGCGACCGCGAACTGGAAAGGCTGGCGCAGATTGTTGCGCTGCGCTTTATCGGCGTGCCCTTGAAGGACATGGGGCGGCTGCTCGCGGCAAGTGGGCTGGCCGAGGTGTTGCCGCGGCAGCGGGCGATGCTCGAGGAAAAGCGGCGCATGCTGGACGAGACGATTCGCGTGATTGAGCTGGCGGAGAGATCGCTGGCGGCGGGGCGGCAGGCGGACACGGCGATCCTTACCAAAATCATCGAGGTGATTGAAATGCAGAGCGACAGCAGATGGACGGAGAAGTATTACAGCGAAGGAGCGCAGGCCGCCATCAAGGAACGGCTGGCGGAGTGGACACCTGAGCTACAGGCCAAGGCGGAGCAGGACTGGCGCGAGCTGTTCGCCGACGTGGAAGCGGCGATGGACCAGGATCCGGCGAGTGAACACGCGCAGCAGCTTGGAAGGCGCTGGAAAGAACTCGTCGGGGCGTTTACCGGCGGGAATTCTGAAGTTGCGCAGGGGATGAACCGACTCTACGCCGACCGGCCGAACTGGCCGGAAGCGGCAGAGCGACAGATGACTGGGTTTGGTAATCCGCGGGTGTGGGAGTTTATGGGGCGGGTGCTGAACTGCAGGGCGATGGAGTAGAAGGAGCCGCGGCCCACGGACAATGGGTGTCCTGTGGGGCTGCGGCTACTTTATGGGGATGCGAAAGACGGTGACGCTATTGGGGCGAAGCTGGATGGGGATGGTTGAGGAGCTGACCGGCATCGTGGAGGATTCGGGGGCCACGGCGGTGGGGTGGTCGAAGCTGTTTTCCGTGGCCAGGTCGGAGGAGCCTAGCGTGGTGACTTTTGCAGAGCCTGTCGGAGTGATGCCGGTGAGTTGGATCTTTGTGGTGCGCGGATCGTTGGAGACGTTGACGACGGTGAGGATGAGGTCTTGAGAGCGGTCGTCGACGGAGGCCACGGTGTAGAGGCCGGCTTCGTTGTGGGGCGTGGAGGGGACGATGCGGGTGCCGATGTTGCTGGCGAAGATTTTCTGCACGTAGTAGTCGGTGGTGCCGTAGGAGCGGAGGTTGTCGAACCAGATGGCGTCGGGCGTCCACTGCCAGGCGTCGACGTTTGCGAAGAGGGGCGCGTAGGAGGCCATTGCAACGACGTCGGCGTTGCGCTCGAGCCCGGTCATGAAGGCGGCTTCAGAGAGGGCGGTCTGCCAGTTGTTGCGGTTCTTGGGATTGACGGGCGCGCCGGTGGATTGGGCGGCATATTCGCCGGCGAAGATTTTGGGACCGCTGCGATCGTAGTTGTCGTAGCGATTGCTGTTGTCGAGAAACCACTGCGGGCTCATGTAGTAGTGTTCGTCGACGATGTCGGGGTGGAGTTGGCGCCAGTTGGCCCACATCTCGTCGAATTGCTGGCCGTTGGGTGAGGGGCCGGCGGGAACGACGAGCTTGATTTCCGGGTGGGCAGCCTTGATGGCCTCGTTGAAGAGCTTGTAGCGGTCGATGTAGCGCGGCCCCCACTGCTCGTTGCCGACGCCGATCATTTTGAGGTTGAAAGGCGCGGGATGTCCCATTTGCGCGCGGACCTTTCCCCAGGGCGTGTCGACGGGGCCGTTGGCAAACTCGATGAGGTCGAGGGCGTCCTGAATGTACTCATGGATCTCTTCGAGCTTGGCGGTCTCGCTGGAGTTGAACTGGCAGGCCATGCCGCAGTTGAGGATGGGGAGCGGGCTGGCGCCGATGTCTTCGGCGAGCTGGAAGTACTCGTAGAAGCCGAGGCCGAAGGACTGGAAGTAGTCGGGCGTGGGGCGGTTGTCGAACTCGTCATTCCAGCGATTGATGATGGTCTTGCGCTCGGCGATGTCGCCGACGGTGGTCTTCCAGCGATAGCGCTGGGCGAGGATGCGGCCTTCGACGATGCAGCCGCCGGGGAAGCGGATGAAGCCAGGGTGCATGTCGGCGAGCAGCTGCACGAGGTCCTTGCGGAGGCCGTTGGGGCGCTGCTTCCAGGTGTCGACGGGGAAGAGGGAAACCATGTCGAGGTCGATGGAGCCCTTCTGGTCGAGGAAGATGTTGAACTGGGCGTGGGTGCTGGTGGCGTTGGCGCGAATGATGGTTTCGTAGCGCTTCCATGTGCCGTCGAAACCGGTGAGGGTGCCGCTGCCGATTTCGTGTCCGGCGCCGATGGCGGCCATGGGTCCATCGGAGATGGTGGCGCGGATGGAGGTGGGGCCGCTGGTGCGGACGTACGCGGAGAAGCGGTATTCCGCGCCCTCCTGTACGCCGATGCCGCGGAAGCCGGAGTTGTAGAAGCCGTAGCCGGGCGCGAGGGCGGTGGCGCGGAGGTAGTGGGGGTTGTTGGCGTTGAGGGGCGAGTCGGTGCGGACGTTGATCTCGCCGGGGGAGAGGCCGATGCCTCCGGTTTGAGTGTAGGGGAGGATGACCTTCCAGCCGGTGAGGGGCTCGTCGAATTCGAAGGAGCGGTTTTTGATGAGCTCGGGGTAGAGGCCGCCGTCGGCGCCGAAATTGATGTCTTCGAAGAAGATTCCGAACATGGTGGAGGGGATCGTGGCGCCGGGGTGGGCGGCGTCCACGGTGATGATGGTCTGCGCATGGAGGGCCGGGGCGAGAAGGACAGCGAGGAGTGGGAGAACGGTTTTGAGGCGCATGATGGTCGGGGTCATTCTAATGCTTGGAGGGGGAGTGGGGATTTGCGCGTTGACGGTCGTGGTATTCCAGGTCTCCGAAACCAGGAGACCTTAGGCACCCTCATTGATGGGAGAATGGACCAAAAGCAACCGCGGATCCTTCGACTCCGCTGCGCTTTGCTCAGGAAAACAACTCTGGGGTGATGCGAGGGGCTCTAGACGGGGACGGGGGTGGGGGCGAGGGTGGTGATGAGGTCGCGGATCTCGAGGAGAATTTCGTCGGATTTGGTGGCGGCCAGCGGGAACTTGAGGACGCCTTGCGGAGTGAACTGCGCGCCGCGCTTGGCGTTCTTCGCGACCAGGCGCATTAAGTGCTGCGGGTCGATGGCGGCGTTCTCGGTGAAGCGGATCTGCAACTCGGAGCGCTTGCGGTCGATCTGGGCGATGCCGATGCGTTCGCATTCGAGGCGTAACGAGGCGGCTTCGAGCAGGTAGACGGTGGCGTCGGGGAGCGGGCCGTAGCGGTCTTCCATTTCGGCGCGGAGGTCGGCGATGGCCTTCTCGCTCTGCGCGCCGGCAACCTTTTTGTAAAGGCGCAGGCGCTGGTTTTCTTCTTCGACGTAGTTCTCGTCGATGCGCAGGGCGATGCCGAGGTTGAGCTGCGTGGTCGGCTTCTCTTCAGCGGACTCGCCCTTCATCTCCTTGACGGCCTGCTCAAGCATGGTGGTGTAGAGCTCGAAGCCGATGGCCTCAATGTGGCCGCTCTGCTCGCCGCCGAGCATGTTGCCGGCGCCGCGGAGTTCGAGATCGAGGGCGGCGATTTTGAAGCCGGCACCGAGGTCGGAGAATTCCTTGAGCGCGGCGAGACGGCGGCGGGCTATGTCGGTGAGCTCGGTGTCGGGCGGTATGAGCAGGTAGGCGTAGGCGCGGCGATTGGAACGGCCGACGCGGCCGCGGAGCTGGTAAAGCTCGCTGAGGCCGTGGCGATCGGCGCGGTTGATGAGCATGGTGTTGGCTAGGGATATATCGAGGCCGTTCTCGATGATGGTGGTGGCGACCAGCACGTCGTACTCGTGATTCATGAAGGCGAGCATGACGCGCTCGAGCTCGGTTTCACCCATCTGGCCGTGGCCCACGATGACGCGCGCTGCAGGGACGAGTTCCTGAATGCGCGAGGCGATTTCGTAGATGGTTTCGACGCGGTTATGGACGAAGTAGACCTGGCCGCCGCGCTCGAGCTCGAGTTCAACGGCGGAACGAATGATCTTCTCGTCGAACTTAGCAACGACGGTCTGAATGGCCATGCGGTCTTTGGGCGGGGTCTCGATGACAGACATGTCGCGCAGGCCGACGAGGGACATGTGCAGCGTGCGCGGGATAGGCGTTGCGCTCATGGCGAGTACGTCGATTTCCTTGCGCATCTGCTTGAGGCGCTCTTTGTGACGCACGCCGAAGCGCTGTTCTTCGTCGACGATGAGCAGGCCGAGATCCTGAAACTTGATGTCTTTCGAGAGGATGCGGTGGGTGCCGATGAGGATGTCGACGTGGCCGGTCTCGACTTTTTCGAGGATGACCTTCTGCTCTTTCGGGGTGCGGAAGCGGGAGATCATTTCGACGTTGATGGGGAACTGCGAGAAACGCTTCTTGAAGGTCTCGAAGTGCTGGAAGCTGAGGACCGTGGTGGGGGTGAGGACGGCGACCTGCTTGCCGTCCTGCACGGCCTTGAAGGCGGCGCGCATGGCGACCTCGGTTTTGCCGTAGCCCACGTCGCCGCAGAGCAGGCGGTCCATGGGTGTGGTTGACTCCATGTCGTACTTGATGGCGCGAATGGCGGAGAGCTGGTCTTCCGTCTCGTTGTAGTCGAAGGCGTCTTCAAACTCCTTCTGGAACTCGTTGTCTTTGGAGAATGCGTTGCCCTGGGCGGTGTGGCGTTCGGCGTAGAGCTTGAGGAGTTCGGCGGCCATGTCCTGCATGGCCTTCTTGACGCGAGCCTTGGTTTTGACCCATTGCTGCGAGCCGAGCCGGTTCAGCACGGGTGCGGGACCGGCGTCGGTGGAGCGATATTTCTGGATGAGATCGAGGCGCGTGAGAGGGACGTAGAGCTTGGCCGCTTCAGCGAACTCGAGGATCATGAATTCGACGGCGAGGCCGTCCTGCACGATTTCGCGGAGGCCCTGGTACTGCGCGATGCCGTGCTCGACGTGAACGACGTAGTCACCGATGGTGAGGTCGCGGAAGTCGGAGACGAAGGCGGCGGTTTTGGAGCGCTTGGGCTCGGGGCGCGCGGCGATATCGGCTTCATCGTTTAAATCATTTGCCCCGAAGACAATGAGATTGGATTCTGGGAAGCTGACTCCGGCGGCGATGGGCGTGCGCACGATGACGGGGACGCGCAGGTCGCCGGCCATGTAGCTGGCTTCCTCGAGCATGGTCTCGCTGCTGCCGTGCACGGCGCGGCTGCCGAAGCGGTAGGGGATCTGGTAATCGCGGAGCACCGTGGCCATGCGCTCAACATCACCCTGGTTGGCGGCGGCGATGACGATGTGAGTTTCCACCTCGATGAGCTTGCGTAGCTGCTCGGTGAGGGCGGGAATGGAGCCGTGGAAGCGCAGCGTGGGGCGGGTGTTGATGTTGATCTCGCCGAGGGTCGAGTCTTCGTCGAGCACGTCGACGGCGCCGAGCTGATCGATGTCGAGGCCGAAGTGCGATTGCAACTGGGCCTGCAGGATTTCCGGGCGGAGGTAGATATCCTCAGGCCGGATTAGGTTGCCGATGGCCGCTGCGCTCGTGGCGCTGTTCGACCTTGTTCCACCAGCGGTCGATCTGGTTGCGGATCATGCCGGGCTCGTCGACGAAGAGAACGGCCTTGGGGACGAGTTTGAGGAGATGGCTTTCAGCGCCGGCTACGGCCGAAAAGAACTCCCAGCCAGGGAAGACGCTGACGCCGCCGGCGGCCGCGGCTTCAATCGCGAGCTCGGTGGCGTCGGGATCGTCGCTGTCCGCGTCGCCTTCGATGCGAACGCGATGTTTGCTGAGGCGCGCGTGGACGGCGGCGAGCAGGTGCTCGGTGACGGGGGTTTCGGTGAGCGGCAGGAGCTGGGTTTCGTCGAGGCCCGATTGCGAACGCTGCGTTTCAGGATCGAACTTGCGGATGGTGTCGATCTCGTCGCCGAAGAACTCGATGCGGACGGGGCGGTCGGACTCGGGCGAGTAGACGTCGAGGATGCCGCCGCGACGGGTGAACTGGCCGGGCATTTCAACGAGGTCCATCTGCGTGTAGCCCACGCTGGCAAGGTGCGCGGTGAGGACTTCGACGTCGATCTCTTCGCCGCGCTTGAGGCTGACGGCGAGCGAGGCGTAGTAGTCGCGCTCGAAGAGGCGGAGGGCGGCGGCTTCGACGGGGGCGATGAGGACGGAGACAGCGCCGGTGGCGAGCTTCCAGAGCGCGGCTGCGCGCTGCTCCTGCACGTCGGGGTGGGGCGAGAGGTTTTCAAAGGGGAGCACGTCGTGGGCGGGAAGGCGGACGACGCGACTGGGGTCGATGGCGCCGGTGAGCTCGCAGCCGGCTCTCAAGGCGGGTTCGAGGGCTTCGGCGGTTTTGTTGTCGGCGACGAGAACGATAACGGGCTGGCGGGCGGCGCGCGCGAAGAGTGGAATGTAGAGAGAGCGGGCGGTGGCGGTGAGTCCAGACACAAGACGCCGCCCCGAACCCAGGCTCAGGTGCCTGCGAACGCGATCAAAGGCGGGCGAGTGCTCCAGGTCCGCGAAAATTTCGCGGACGAACGGGAGAATCATCATCTTGAGTTTAGCAAGTCAGGATTCTTCAGATGTACCGGCTTGGCAACATGTGCGCGTGAAGCACTCGCACAATGAATACGCCGTCCGTTTCAGGAAGGTAGAAGACTACATGGCTCTCTACCTCGTAGCGACGAAGTCCAGCGCGAAGTTTGTCGCAACCGTGGCCCATCAACGGATTGGATCCCAATAATTCAAACGCGGCTTCGAGGACGCCGAGATAGCGGGCCGCCTGATCAAGCCCCCACTCCTTGATGGTGTACGCGAGGATGGAATCGAGATCGTTTTCCGCCTCGCGTGAGATGTTAATCGTTGACACTCTCAGGCGCTCTGGTGCAAGAGGCCGTGCTTCTTGCGGAGGCGTAAAAACACTCCCGGATCTGCTACTCCGCTCGCAATCCCCTTGTCGATGGCTGCGCGAAGGCCCTGCAATCTCTCTTCCTGCTCGCGCTCTTCCTGCTCGAGAAGTCGCAAAGCTGCCCGCATCACTTCACTGGCATTCGAATAAAGGCCCGAGTTGACCTTACTGGCTACGAATTCGTCGAGTTCAGCGGTGAGATTGATATTGCGGGTGGGCACCGAGGTAACCTCGATGCCCAGTTTACGCCGATTGGCAAAGTTTGCCAATATGAGCCGGAGTCCAGGACCAGAGAGGCGGCGCCCTATCGGACCGGGTCCTGCACGCATTCGAAGTTCTCGGCGGCGTTGGTGTCTCCTTGGCCTTTGTAGTGAGCCACGGCGGGATAGGCACATAGCGGCCGCGTGATCAGAACGCCCTGGGTTTTGGTCTGGGGATCGGAGCCGATGCGGCCGGCGGCAATGATCTTGTCGGGAGCCACGCCGTCGGTGACCCATCGCTCGAGGGCGAGCTGTATGTCATGGTCGGCGTCATCCGGCAGTCCATTTCTGTAGAGAAAGCCATCGTTGCCGAAGCTCGTGGGTCCGGGACCGCCCGTGCAATGTTGCAACCCAGGGACCATGAACAGCCGATAAAACGCGTGGATGTCGGTGGGAGCGGCGGAACGAGGATCGGGATAGCGTTCGACAAAGGCCTTCACTTTCTCATAGAAAGCAATGGAATCGCGGGGTGCGATGGCAGCGTCTCCCCACCCGTGGTACTGGATGAGCTTGCCGCCATGGGCGCGGAAACTGCGCAGGTCGGGATTGTAGGAGTTCAGGATGGATCCGGTTTTTTCTTCGGCAAGGCGCAGGTCACGATCAAGGTCCATGGTGCGCCAATCCCAGTGGGGATCTTCGAACACGGCCTGGGAGTAGAAGGTATTGCCAAATAGAGACTGGACGGGGCCGATGATCCAGAGTCCCCAGGCGGAGGGGTCAGCCTCGGTACCGGGTTCGTAGCCGGGATAGATCTGTTCTCCGGTGGAGGGGCTTTTGGGACCCGCATAGATCTTGGCCAATGCATCGATTTGCGGCTGGGTAAGGCAGTCGGGACCGGCGGCGCCGCGGCAGAGGAGAACGGAGGGATCGAAATGACACTGACGCGGGTCTTGGATGAGGCCGTCCTTGACACCGTCGAGCGCGTCACAAGCGGCGATGGCCGCCTTCTGGATGGCGGGTAGCTGAGCGGCGGTGATGGTGCTTTCCGGCTTGGCATGGAGCGCCAGCTCATTCCAGATGAAGCCGGTGAAGTGGTGGGTCCAGTGGTTGGCGGGAGCGCCAGCGAGTATGCCGTCAAAATCTTCGGGATAACGTTCAGCCTCCATGAGCGCTTCGCGGCCTCCGTCGGAGCATCCTGAAAAGTAGGCGCGTGCTGCGGGCTTGCCGTAGGAGGCCTCGAGGATGGTCTTCGAGAGCGTGGCCGTCTGGTGCAGGGAACGATAGCCGAAGTCGATGAGTTTTTCAGGGTGGCCGACGGCCCAGCTTGCGTCGGGCATCATGCTTTCAGAGCGATGGCCGTCGTCGGTGGCGGCTACGGCATAGCCGCGAAACAGGGGTCCCAATAGCGTGACGGGCTGAATGGATCCGGCCCAGCCGCCGTTTCCCGCTTGAAGATAGTTGCCGTTCCAGAGTTCCTGGGGCGGCAACCAGAGAACGAAGCCGATTTCGGAGTCCGATGTTGGACGCGCGATGGCGGTAACTTCGCAGTGGCGCGGAACGTTGACTTTCGGAACCTCGACAGGGCTTCCGGGAGCCTGCTTCAGGGGAGCCGGGTCGACCCATGTAGCGGAGACCACGGTTGCGTGATCAAGCTTGAGGTCCTTCAGTCCTTCGCAGACTTGTGCCGCGGCCGCAAACGTGGGACTGGCGAAGATCAGCACGGAGGCTGCAAGCACATGGGGATTCTGAAGGCGCATTGATCTTCTCCTGCAGTTGTTTAGATTTCGCTGGGAGCCATTGTTGCATATCGCGGGTTCCGATTTCGCTTTCGGCTTCTAGCGTTTGCGGAGGCGGACGGATTCCCAGCTGCCGTCGGAGGCCCAGCCGCCGTCGACGGACAGGCAATGGCCATTGATGAAGCCGCTTTCCTTTTCGTCGGCGAGGAAGGCGATGGCGCGGGCGATGTCGTCGGGGGTGGCGAAGCGGCCCATGGGGACGCGGCCGGTGATGTCGGCGTCGGTGTAGGAGCCGCCGGCCTGATCGGCGACGTCCATCTCGGTTTTGACCCAACCCGGGCAGACGGCGTTGACGCGTACGCCGCGGCCACCCCACTCGGCCGCGAGGGTACGGGTGAGGCCGACGAGGCCGTGCTTGGAGGTGTTGTAGGCGGCCCGGTCGGCGACGGCGAGGAGGCCGGCAACGGAGGCGACATTGACGATGGCGCCGCTGCCCGCGGCCAGCATGATTCGGCCGAAGGTTTGCGCGAGCAGGAATGGAGCGACCAGGTTGACGTCGAGGACGCGGCGGTAGTCGGCGAAAGAGGTTTGCTCGGCGGGCGCGATGAGGCTGATGCCGGCGTTGTTCACGAGCACGTCGACACGGCCGTAGCGGGTGACGGACGGCATCGGCAAAGCGGGCGACGGTGGCCTCGTCGGTGATGTCGCCGGTGAAGGAGAAGGCTTCTCCGCCTGCGGACTGGATGGACTCGACGGTCGCGGAGGGTTCGCGCAGGTCGATGAGGGCGAGTTGGTAGCCGCGTTCGCTGAGGAGCAGGGCGGTGCGGCGGCCAATACCCTGGGTGGCGCCGGTGACGACTGCTACACGCTGGGGAGACGGTTCTGCGGGCATGATGGTTGAGTTTATCGCGGCTCGGATGGGATGAGGATCGCGGTGCGGGGAGGGCGCGCGTCGACGAGAACGAGGATTGCGCCGATGGCGAGGCATGCGGCGATGGCCCAGAGGCCGGCTGTGTAGGTGTGGGTGGCGTCGCGAAGCCAGCCCATGGCGTAGGGTCCGGCAAAACCGCCGACCGCGCCCATGGAGTTGACGATGGCAATGGCCGATCCCGCTGCCTTTCCGGTGAGGCGGCTGGTGGAGAGGCTCCAGAACATGGGGACGGAGGCCATGAGGCCGGCGGCGGCGACGCAGAATCCAGCCAGCGCGACGGGGAGCGACGGGACGAGAGCGGCGGCAGTGAAGCCCAGGCCGGCAATCAGAAACAGGAGCGGAAGGGAGCGGAATCCGCGGCTGTGGCTGGCGGCGTACATGGAGAGTGCTCCCACGCCAAAGGTGAGGGCGGCCCACCAGCCGGTGGCGACGGGCGACGCGCCGCGAGCTGCGAGGATCTTGGGGAGGAAGAAGATGAGGCCGTAGTTCCCGGTGCTCCAGAGGAAGTAGGAGACGGAGTCGCGAATGATGGCAGCCCACGCACGTCCGGATGAAGAGGCGCGGTGGGCTGGCTTCTCGTCCTGCATGGCGCGCGCGAGCTGATCTTTTTCATCTGCCGACAGCCATGCCGCGTGCGCGGGGGTGTCGGTGAGGACGAACCAGGTGACGATTCCCAGCAGGATGGCAGGGGCCCCTTCGAGGAGGAAGAGCCACTGCCAGCCATGAAAGCCGGCCAGTCTATCGAGGAGCAGAATATGGGCGGAAATGGGGGAGCCGATGGCATTGCAGAGCGGCAGGGAGATAAGGAACGTGCCCAGAACCCGGGTGCGGGCAGAGGGAGGGAGCCAGAACGTGAAGTAGAAGATGATGCCGGGATAGAAGCCGGCCTCGGCGATTCCCAGCAGCAGCCGTGCGGTGATGTAGGAGGGGACGGCGGCCACGAAGGCGGTGGCCATGCAGTCGATGCCCCAGAGGACCATGAGAATGCCGAGCCAGCGGCGCGCGCCGATGCGCGCAAGGGTCATGTTTGCCGGGACCTGAAAAAGACAATAGCTGAGAAAGAAAACGCCCGCCGCAAAGCCGTAGACGGTCTCCGAGATGTGCAGGTCGCGATTCATGGTGAGCGCGGCAAAGCTGATGTTGACGCGGTCGAGGAACGCGACCATGTAGATGAGCATGAGGAACGGCACGAGGCGGCGGGCGATCTTGCCGTACAGCGCTTTTGAGTCGGTCGCTGTCACTTGTCGCCCAGGGCTTTTGAGAACGAGTAGAAGAAGTCGAGGGACTTCCAGTAGGAGTCGATAGGCAGGCGCTCGTCCTGGCCGTGGGCGCGGTCGTCGTCGCGTTCGAGGGCGATGGCGGAGTAGCCGTAACAGGGGATGCCGGCCTGCGCGAAGTAAATGGAGTCGCTGGCGCCGTTCTCCATGACCGGGGTGACGGGGACGCCGGGCCAGATGGCCTGGGTGATGCGGGTGAGCGGTTCGAAGACCTCAGGGAGGGGCGCGGGCGGCGTCATCGCCTTGCGCTCCGGCGCGGTGTCGGCGACCGCACCGGCGTCGGAGACGTACTTCACGGTGAGCTTCGAATCGGCGAAGAGCTGGATGAGGGCCTGGCGAATCTCCTCTGGAGAGTGGCCGGGAAAGATGCGGCAGTTCACGTTGGCCTGGGCGGTTTGGGCGAGGGCATTGTTGGCGTGGCCGGCGGCGAGCCGGGTGGCCACGCAGGTGGTGCGGAAGTTGGAGAAAAAGCTGGGTTCTTTGCCCAGACGGTCGGCCGCGGCCATGTCCGGCGGAGTGGCGAGGATGGCGTGAATGTCGGCCGCGGCCTGGCCGGACTCCTGTTTCTCGAGGTTCTGGAAATAGGTGCGGGTCACTTCGTTCATCTCGAAGGGGAAGGAGTAGCCGGCGAGTTTGTTGAGTGCCGCGGAGAGCTCGTAGATGGCGTTGTCGGGGCGCGGGCGCGAACTGTGGCCGCCTGGATTGAGCGCGGTGACCTGGTAATCGGCATAGACCTTTTCGGTGGCCTCGACGTCGGCGACCACGGGACGGCCGTGATCGAGCTCAACGCCACCCGAGTCGGGATTGATGACGTAGGCGGCATCGACGAGGTCGCGATGCTGGTTGACGAGCCACGAAGCGCCGTTGAACTTGCCGCCTTCTTCGTCGGCGGTGAGCGCCAGGATCAGGTCGCGCTTCGGCTTGTAGCCTTCGCGATGCAGGCGAAGGAACGTGGCGACGAGGGCCGCGTCGGAGTCTTTCATGTCCTGCGTGCCTCGGCCGTAATAGTAGCCGTCTTTCTCGACGAACTGAAACGGGTCGGTGTGCCAGTCGGAAGGCAGGGCTTCAACCACGTCCATGTGGCAGAGAAAGAGGACCGGCTTGGCGTCAGGTGTGCCGCCCGCACGGTAACGGACGACTAGATTCTGCTTGCGCGCATCGGGGCCGAGCAGGTGGACGTCTTCGCGCGGGAAGCCGGCGTCGAGGAAGCGCTTTTCCATGGCGGCGCTTCCCGCGGTAACGCTGCCCTTGGGTGTGTCGGTGGTGTTGATTTCGATCAGCTGCTCGAATATGCCGCGTGCTTCACCACGGTCGGCAGCCGATGCGGGGGTGAGGCTGTTCTGGGCGATGGCGGCTGAAGCAATTAGTAAAAAGAGCGGGGCAATCGGGGCCTTCAAGTTCATGAGCGCATTGTACGGTGCCGTGCGCGAGGGCTTCGAGCATGCTTCGAGATTGCGCGGGGTGCGAAAGCGATTTATGGTGGTGCGGTCCCCATTTTCGAGGTGCTCATGCGTTCGAGATTTTTTACTTTCGCCGTGATTCTTGTTTCCTGTGCCGTGGTGTCGGCGCAAACGTGGACTGTACGACCCAAGATAATCGGAATTTCGCATATCGCGATTTACACGTCGGACCCTGCTGCAACCGATCACTTCTACACCGTGACCGTGGGCGCAGTGAAGGCCGAGGATCCGGAGAACCCCAAGGGCGTAATTTACATAGTCGGGGACAAGCAATGGGTGGAAGTGCTGCCGTTGCCGGCGGGCGCCGGTATCAATCGCCTGGATCACGTGTGTTTCACCCTCGGCTGGCCGGGCGTAGAAGCGATGCGCAAGTTTCTCAAGGCCAAGGGATGGGCTGTGCCCGACAGGGTGACCTTGGGCACCAACCACACCATCCATTTTGACGTGCTTGATCCGGAGGGCAACAAGGTGGAGTTCACAGCGCCGCCGGTCTACGCGCAGGTGAATCCAGCAAATATCATCGGGCACCACATCATCCACGTCGGATTCCTGGTGCACGACAGGGCGAAGGAGGACACGTTCTATCGCGATCTGCTGGGGTTTGTGCCCTACTGGTTCGGGGGCATGAAGGATGACAAGATCGACTGGGTGAGCCAGCAGGTTCCTGACGGGCACGATTGGCTGGAATACATGATCAACGGCTCGCCCACGGACAAAGGCATTCCGGCGACCATGTCGCAGCAGACGCTGGGCGTGCTGGACCACTTTTCAATCGGAGTGAATTCCGTTGACGACGCTGCGGCGACATTGAAGCAGGGCGACCGGCTGAAAGGCGTGCGGGCCGACGAGAAGACGAAGATCGGCAAAGACGGAAAGGGCCAGTTCAATATGTACGATCCCGACGGAATTCGCGTTGAGATGATGAACTTCCACGCCACGGAGAAGCCGTGCTGCTCGCCGTTTACCGCTCCAGATCCGGCGCGGTAAGGGTGATCGCGGGGAGAGGGGCCCATGGTTCGTAAATTGGTATTCGCATCGCTGTTCCTTGGTTTCGCGCTGTGTGCCCGGCCGCAGGGACTTTCGCCGAAGTGGGAAGAGCTGACAGCGAGCGACTTTGTGAAGGCTGTTCATCAATCGCAGGGCGTGTGCGTGCTGCCGTTTGGGATTCTCGAAAAACATGGGCCGCATCTGCCCATCGGCACCGACCTGCTGGATGTGCGTTTTGCGGTCATGAACGCGGTCGCGCAGGAGTACGCGGTGGTCTTTCCCGAGTACTACTTTGGGCAGATCTTCGAAGCGCAGCAGGAGCCCGGCACCATCGCCTATAGCTTGAGCACGCAGCTTATGCTGCTGCAGGAGACCGTGAAGGAGATGGCGCGCAACGGCTGCAAGAAGGTCGTAATTGTGAACGGCCACGGCGGAAACAATAGCCTGTTGCCGCTGTTCGCGCAGTCGCAGCTTGCCACGCCGCATGACTACGTGGTGTACGTGTTTGGTTTGCCGGATGTGCGGCTGCCGGGACGGCCGGCCATGAAGTCGGACCCGCACAACGACATGCATGCCGGGGAGACGGAGACATCGAACATGCTCATCGCGCGGCCTGACCTGGTGCACACGGATCGCGCCGATTCGGAGTCGGGCGCCGACCAGCACCGGCTGCAGCTGCCGGATTCGGTGTATACGGGGATCTGGTGGTACGCGCGCTTCCCGGAGCACTACTCCGGAGTGGGATCGGCGGCGACGAAGGAGTTGGGCGAGTTCGATCAGAAGGCGTGGTCGCGGGAGATCGCCGAAGCGCTGAAGGCCATCAAGGCCGATGACCAGAGCCTGAAGCTGCAGAATGAGTTCTTCGAGAAGACGCAGCACCCGCTGGATACGAAGCAATAGCGTTTCCAGTGGTCAGTGTCAGTGAACAGTGAACAGTGGTCAGTGTGAAGCCTTGCCTTTTGTGGTGCGCGTGCGCTGCGAAGAGAGCGATTAACCGCCTCGGCGCGTTACAAGAAAAAGATGAGCATCGTGCGGGTGATGCGGGGCGGATGGGTGGATCGCAAGGCGGTGCCGCGCGGGCCGAACGGGCGCGGGTTGTGCCGCTGGTGCTCGCTCGAAGTGCCGCGGAGACGATTCACATTCTGCTCGGAGTACTGTGTGCACGAGTGGAAGCTGCGCACGCAGCCCGGCTATGTGCGCGAGCAGGTATTCAAGCGGGACAAGGGAATCTGCTCGGGTTGCGGCGTGGATACGCTCACCGAGGCGCGGCGGCTGCGTTACGCGCGCGGAGCGAGCCGCAAGGCCCTGTTGATGCATTGGGGACTGAAGGCGCGGACGCGGAAGAGCCTGTGGGATGCGGACCACATCGTTCCGGTGGCTGAGGGCGGGGGACAGTGCGACCTGGCGAATATTCGTACGCTCTGTTTGCGGTGCCATCGCGCGGCGACGCTGGAACTCAGACGCCGATTGCGGCGGGTAAGAGCCGCGTTGCTTCCGGGGATGGCGGCGGATTAATTCCAGCGGCTGCGATCGTTGGGGTCGTCTTCGATGGGGCGGCCGCGGTTGTCGAGGCGAATGTCGCGGCCCTGCTTGCGCATGTAGACCTCGAATTTGCGGCCGGCGCGGCGGCGCTTCCAGCGGTAGTAGTTGTTGCGCAGGCCGAACATCCACTCGCTGGCCAGGAAGCCGAATCCGCGGCGCGGGGCAAAGCGGACGTAGAGCAGGCCGCGTCAACGCTCCCCCAAGCTGGGCAAAGGCGTAGAGGCGGTTCTGGCCGAAGAGCATGGCGAAGGCGATGAGCGCGTAGATGGCGGCCAGGTAGCGCGCCTTGATGGAGATGAGGAAGAACATCAGGAACTCGGTGTCGCCGTAGAGAACGCCGATGGCGATGAGAAGTCCGAAGATGCCGCCCATGCAGCCGTAGAGCGGAACCTGCTCCATGGGGTGGCCAAGCTTGTCGGCCAGATCGTAGATCACGGCGGCGGAGATGGCCGTGCCCAGCACCGAGACGGCGTAGAGGCTGGTGACCCAGCTGGAGCCGCGGTAGGCCTCGAGGAAGCTGACCAGGAACCAGAGCGACAGCAGCTCGAACAGCGTGCCCAGCATCGAGGTGTGGACGAAGCTGTAAGTGAACGGCTGCCAGATGTAGCCGTGCAGGAACAGGTCGGGAATGAAGGAAAGGTAGCTGGCCAAAGCGCCGGCGCTGCGCGAAGCGGCCAGCCCGAAGACCAGCAGCGCGAAATATGCGATCAGGTTGGCGAGCACCAGGCGGCGCGTGGCCCCCTTGAACTCCGGCAGTCCTAACGGCATGGCCCCCATTCTTGCCATAGACACTCAGGTTATATGACGCGCGAGGCGGTGTCATGTGGCTCGAAGCATGGAGCCTAGGGAACGACGACCAGGCCGCGATGGCCGGCGGCATCGACGGCGCGGATGCCGAAGACAACATTGTCCTTGGAAATGGGAACGGTGAGGGTGATGGGGCCGGGTTCAGCGGGGGGTGGAATGGGCTGGACGTACTGCCAGTCGAACGCAATCGTATCCCGCCAAAGGAGTTCGTAGTGGTCCACTTTGCCGGGGGCCGGGTCCCAGTGGAAGGTGGTGCCGTTGTCGAGCTTGGTATTGTCGATTACAACCTTTTGGGGCTGGCCCGGGGAACTGGCCAGGGTGGCGAGCGTAGCGGCATTGAGGCGGGCAACCTTTGCGACGTAGTTGAAGTCTACAAACTGGATCAGATCTCCCAGGACCGGATCGCTGGAACCGGCAGCGGGCCGAACCACGGTCTGGTGCTGGTGGTTGTAATCTTCGCGCCATTCGGTGATCCGGACGGCGGCGAATCCCTCGTGGTTGAAGGAGCTATGATCGCCACCTCGCAAGTAACGGTCGGGACGGTTGACGACCCAGGCATCGAACGACGCCGGGCTCTTTGCGGGGAAGTAAGCCGCCGAGATCTCTTCCATGGCGCGGGCCAGCTGGCGGCTGGGGGAGTCGTTTTCTCCGCCGATGGCGCGGATTCTGCGCGCCTGATCGGGGGTGGCGGCGGTGGGGACGCCTTCGGAGAAGACGCGGACGCGATCCTTAAGCTGGAGGGTGTCGCCGGGGGTAGTATTGCCGCCGACGATGTCATTGTTGAGCACCGCTTCGAGGCCCCAATTCTCGTCTTTGGCAAGATGGGCAAGGTGCGCGGAACCGACCAGGCCCTGTTCCTCGCCGGCAACGGCTACGAAGACAACGCTGGCCGGAAACCGCAAGTGGCTGAGGGCGCGCGCGCATTCGAGGGAGACGGCGACGCCGGAGGCATCGTCGTTGGCTCCGGGAGACACTACACGCGGGTCGAGAACGTTGGTGGCGCGGGAGTCGTAATGCCCGGTTACGAGCACCATACGCTTTGCCTGGGCGGGGTCACTGCCACGCAGGATGGCGTAGATGTTGGTGATGCGGGTAGCCTTAGGGATACGGTTGGCCCACGGGGTGCCGGCCGCAGCGGCAGGATCTGCAACAAATGTGTCGCGCTTCACATCCAGACACTGGCCGCATTGTTTAGAAATTTCGTCGAACTGGCTGAAGATCCAGTCGGCGGCAGCCTCGATGCCGGTACCGGACGGCAGGTCCTGCTCCATGCTGGAGAGGGTGTTACGGGTCTGAAAACTAACCAGCTTTTCGATCGTCTGTTGAATGCGCGCCGGGTCGATGGTATCGATGGCGCGCTGAATGGCCGGATCGGCCGGGGCTGGGGTCACGGGTTTGCCATAAAGAGTGAAGTCGGCCTGAGAGAAACAGAGGGGTGTCGTCCATGCAGTTGCGCACAGGAGGAGGAATGAAGCAATCTTCATGAAGGAATCTCCACACAAAAGTTGCAGGTTTCGGGTGTGCCTCCCCTCTTGACCTGAGGGCGGGTACCATCTAAAACTAGCGGAGCGTAGTCCGAGTAACGCCATCCTACAGCACGTAGTAACGCTGGATTTGCGAAAAGAGAGGAGGCTGCCATGCCCAGCTGCCCTGAATGCGAGAACGACCTCGATATCGAGATGGACGAAGTCGAAGAAGGCGATGTGGTCGCCTGTGACGAATGCGGAACGGAGTATGAGATTGTGGGCGTTGAGCCGCTGGAGTTGACCCGCGTGGGCGACGAACTCGACGAAGACGACGATGAGCTGTTTGAAGAGGAAGAGGAAGAGGAAGAATGAAGTTCGGCGCACGTGTCGCCGCCGGAGCGATATCAGCCGCTCTTGCGTTGGGAGTTTTCTCGTTTGCGGGCCTATCGGCCGCCGGCCATGCTCAAAACCTGGGTCAACGAGCGGTGAACGGCTCGGTGGTAGATGCCGACTCCGCGCCGGTGGTGGGAGCAACCGTCTTTCTGCGCAACTCCAAGACGAAGTCGATCCGCAGTTACACGTCCACCAAGGAAGGCCGCTTTCGCTTTGTCCAGGTGAACATGTCAGAGGATTACGATTTGTGGGCGGAGAAGGACGGTCGTAAGAGCGCTACCAAGACCGTGAGCTCCTGGGATACGCGCAAGGAGTTCGAGTGTGAGCTGAGACTCAAGTAGCGCAGGTTCGAGTTTTCCAGTGCGCAGAGACTCGCGGCGCGTTATTCCTGTTTGAGAACAATGTCGCCATTGATCGTGTCGATCTTGACCGAATTCTGCCCGTTTCCAACGCGCCCCGTCACGTAAATGTATTTGCGCGGGGAACCGCCGTGCATATCCCATTCGGTGGTCTCACGCTCGGTGAGGCCAAGATGCTGGATGACGCGGTACTTGCCTTCACTCCCCTTCGTATAGGTGAGCTTGATCTGCACATCCATGGGGAAGTCTTTGGGTACGGTGAGCAGGATAGCGCCCGACATGGAACTGAGGGAGATGTCGCGCCTGGCGGAGGAGGTGCCTGTCAGGTGGGCCGTGACATCGCCCGCCATGGTGCTGGCGTGAATTGGCCCGCTGCCGTGCTCGACGTGAATTTTGCCGCCCATGGTGGAGGCGTCCACGGGGCCGGCAGCGCGGTCGACGGTGATGTCGCCGCCCATGGTATGGAGTTTGGCGAACCCACCGGCATTGCCGAGGTGAATATCGCCGCCCATGGTGGCGAGATCGGCGCCATCGGGAGCGTCCGCAACGTCAATTCCGCCGCCCATCTTGTGGACGCTCACAATGCTGGCGTGAGAAGCCGTGTTGAATCGAAGCGAATCGAAGGTGTCCGTCCCCACGCGCCCGGCGGTGCACATACAACCGCTGAGAAGGACAGGGACGGCGCTGATCGCGACGGTGCGCGCAAGAAATGTCGACATGGTGAACTCTCCTGGTGAGCCCGGAGACGTGCTTGTCGAATACTACGCGACGGCGGCAAAGAAGTTCCATGGCTCGAAGCCGCGGGTTACGAGACGTTGATCCCGACTCGAATCGCCGGCCTGAGTTCTCCATCAAAGCGTTCAGCCGTCGAGCCTTTTGGCTACCAGTTCGTTAAGAAGCGCAGGATTGGCCTGACCCTTGGTTGCCTTCATCACCTGGCCGACAAAGAAACCCGCCACCGTCTTTTTGCCGGCCCGGTACTGCTCCACCTGTTTGGGGTTGGCGGCGATGACCTCGTCGATCAGCGCCTCGATGGCCGACGAGTCCGTGATCTGCTGCGGCTTTTCGCGTTCGTAGACGGCCGGGAAGTCTTCGCGGTTTTCGAAGCAGATGTCGAAGAGCTGCTTGAGCTGTTTGGAGCTGATCTTGCCTTCCTCGAGGAGATCAGCGGCAAGCACGATGCCGGCCATCGAAACCGGCGAGTTCTCCTGCTCGAGGCCGAGAGCTTTCAGGCGGCCGCCCACCTCGCTCAACAGCAGGTTGGCCACGCGGCGGGGACTTTTGGCGGTCCGGGCGGCGGCCTCAAAGCGATCCGCGAACTCGCGCGAAGCCGTGATGGTGCGTGCGTCTTTATCGTTCAGGTCGTACTCGGAGATCATGCGGGCGCGGCGGGCTTCCGGCAGCTCGGGAAGCTCCGCGATGCGCCTGGCGAGGAACTCCGGCGAGACGATCAGCGGCGGAAGGTCCGGTTCGGGGAAGTAGCGATAGTCGTGGGCCTGTTCCTTGGAGCGCATGGAGTAGGTGCGGCCCTCGTCGGCGTTCCAGAGGCGGCTCTCCTGCAGGACGCGGCCCCCGGATTCGATGACCTCAATCTGGCGCTCAATCTCGTATTCGAGAGCGGCGCGGACGAAGCGAAAACTGTTGACGTTCTTCACCTCGGCCTTGGTGCCGAATTTCTCCTGGCCGCGCGGACGGACACTTACGTTCGCATCACACCGCAGCGAGCCTTCCTCCATGTTGCAGTCGGAGACGCCGGTATAGAGCAGGATCTCCTTGAGGCGCGTGAGGTATTCGAAGGCCTCATCGGGGGTGCGGATGTCGGGCTCGGACACGATCTCGATGAGTGGCGTCCCGCAGCGATTCAAGTCGAGATAGGTGCGGGACGAAGAATCGGCGAATCCGTCGTGCAGGCTCTTGCCGGCATCTTCTTCCATATGCGAGCGCGTGATTCCAATCCGCTTCGTGGACCCATCGGCCGTCGGCACTTCGATCCAGCCGTGTTCGGCGATGGGCTTGTCGTACTGCGAGATCTGGTAGCCCTTGGGCAGGTCGGGATAGAAGTAGTTTTTGCGCGCAAAGATGGAGCGCTCGCGCACCTCGCAGTGCAGGGCGAGGGCGGCCAGGGTGGCGAACTCGACGGCCTTCTCGTTGAGCACCGGGAGCGCACCGGGCAGGCCGAGGCACACCGGGCAGATGTTCGTGTTGGGCTCGGCTCCGAACTTGTTGGGGCAGCCGCAGAAAGCCTTGGTCGCGGTCAGCAGCTGAACGTGCACTTCAAGCCCGATCACGGGCTCATATTTTGCAAGGACTTCCGGCGAGAGGGCGGCTGCTGCGGGCATAGTGAAATTCTAGCGCGGCTCAAAACGAAAACTCCGCTTTCCGCAGTAATCTTGCCCTCCATCCGAAACCCTGTCATTCTTGGTGCATCACTTTTATCGTGGCTGCACGCGATGAGTTGGTTTCCGATAGGCCATGTGTCTGCACGCGCTTATCGGAGGTTCGGGGGAACCTTCCAGTTTCAGTGCGTGGATCAACGGCCTCGGTATTTGTGATTCTCTGGGGTTTATAGCTAAATGTCGATGATTGACAGGCGCAGCATGCTCAAGATGCTGACGCTTACTGCCGGTTGCGCAACGGCTCCCGCTCGGTTTGTGTTTGGGAGGCAGGCCGCAAGGTTCACGCACGACGACGAAGCGTTCCTTGACGATCTCGTTCGCCAGGGATGCGCGTTCTTTTGGGAGCAGGCGAGCCCTGCGACCGGACAGGTGCTCGACCGCTCGCGAAACGACCTGAACGGCGCCCGCGATCCGCGCCGCATGGCCTCGATTGCGGCGACGGGATTCGGACTTACGGCTCTCTGCATCGCCGACCACCATGGCTACATTCCCCACGAGCAGGTGGTCGAACGCGTTCGCACCACGCTCGAATGGCACCTGAACCAGATGCCGGAAGTGCACGGGTTCTTTTATCACTTCACCGATGTGGAAACCGGCAGGCGCTGGCGCAACTCCGAGCTGTCTTCGATCGACACGTCCCTGCTGCTGTGCGGCGTGCTGACCGCCCGCGCCTATTTCGCCGATGCCCGCATTCAGCAGCTTGCGCAGCAGATTTACGAGCGCGTGGACTGGCCCTGGATGCTGAACGACGGTTCGGCCTTCTCGATGGGCTGGAATCCAGGCAGAGGCTTCCTTTCCAACCGCTGGAGTCACTACTGCGAGCTGATGATGATCTACCTGCTCGCCATCGGCTCGCCCACGCACCCGGTGGCGCCCGAACACTGGAACAGCTTCGCGCGGCCAGTGATTAACTTTGGTCCATACTCGTACATCAGCGGCAACGATCCGATCTTTACCCATCAGTATTCGCACGCCTGGTTCGACTTCCGCGGCATGCGCGATGCGTACGCCGACTACTTTGCGAACTCGGTCACAGCGACGCATGCGCACAAGGCCTTTTGCCTCTCCATGCCCCACTGGTACAGCGAGAACTACTGGGGGATTACCGCCTCCGACTCGGTGCGCGGGTACACGGTGTGGGGCGGTCCACCGTCGCGTGGCATGATCGACGGCACGGTGGTGCCTTGCGCTGCTGCCGGCTCGCTCGCGTTTGTGCCCGGTGAGTGCCTCTCGGTGCTGCGGTCCCTTCGCGCGGACTATGGTTCGCAGGCCTGGGGCCGCTACGGCTTTGTCGACGCACTCCATCCGGCCGCCAACTGGTATAACCCCGATGTGCTGGGGATTGATCTGGGGATCAGCGTGCTGATGGCCGAGAACCTCCGCTCGGAGCTGGTCTGGAATACGTTTATGCGCAACGCTGAGGCGGAGCGCGCCATGCAACTGGTGGGCTTCCGGCCTGACGGGCCGGCGTAGCGTCGAAACAGAAGTGACGCCGGCATCAAGCGATACAATCCTTGAGGAATGAGTACCAAGATCGCTTTTCTTTTTCCGGGACAGGGTTCGCAGGCTGTGGGGATGGGCCGCGAGCTCTCCGACAAGTATCCTGTAGCCGCCGCCACATTTGCCGAGGCGGATGAAGCCCTTGGCTTCGCTATATCCAAGCTGTGCTTCGAAGGGCCGGAAGAAGACCTGCGGCTGACGGAAAACACGCAGCCTGCCATCCTTACCGTGAGCGTGGCGGCATGGCGCGTGCTTGGCAGCCAGGGAATCACGCCGGATCTCGCCGCGGGGCATTCGCTGGGCGAGTGGTCGGCGCACGTGGCCGCCGGCACACTCAGCTTTGCCCATGCCGTACGGGCCGTGAAAGCCCGTGGTCGGGCGATGCAGCAGGCAGTCCCGGCCGGCCAGGGAGCCATGGCCGCGGTGCTGATGCTCGACCCCGCGCAAGTAGCGGAAGCCTGCGCCGAGGCCGCCACGGAAACCGGCCAGGTTGTGGCCGCGGCCAATCTGAACTCGCCCGGCCAGACGGTCATTTCCGGCGCAGTGGCAGCGGTGGAAAAGGCTGCGGCGATCTGCAAGGCGAAGGGCGCGCGGCGCACCGTGATGCTTCCGGTGAGCGCCCCCTTCCATTGCGCCCTGATGCAGCCGGCGCAGGAGGAAGTCGCACGGGTGTTGGACAGCATCGCGTTGGCGGCGCCGCAAATGCC
Organism: uncultured Acidobacteriota bacterium; assembly: GCA_963744185.1. GTDB lineage: Bacteria > Acidobacteriota > Terriglobia > Terriglobales > Acidobacteriaceae > Telmatobacter. Next base: position 537,229 of record CAVUSR010000013.1, read on the forward strand.
CGTGGCTGCGAACGTGACGGGCAAGCTCGTGACCACCGCCGCCGATGCGCGCGATGCGCTCGTCCGCCAGGTGACCGGCGCGGTACGCTGGGTGGATTGCGTGCAGTCGCTGGTGGCTGCGGGCGCTAACGTATTTGTCGAGGCTGGTCCCGGCAAGGTTCTCACCGGCCTGATGAAGCAGATCGACGCGGCGCAGAAGGCACTGAATGTGGAAGACGCCGCGAGCCTCGAAAAGACGTGCACAGAAATCAAGGGCATCGCTGCCGACTAGCCGCTGTCCCTGCTGTTCCCTGCCCACTGTCCACTGTTCACTGCAGTTACGGCCCCAGGTACAGTTCGACCGGCGAGAATCCGAGCTGGCGTGTCTTTGGGTCGTAGTTCAGAAAGACGGCCTTGCTCTTTGAACCGTTCAGGCGGATACCCATCAACAGCACATTGCCGGCCATGCGGGCTGCCACAATGTCGTGGCTTTTGATGGCGCCGTACTCATTTTGCGAGCTGTTCGGGCTCCAGTCCTCCTGGAAGCGATCGAGCGGGTAGCCGCTGTACTTTTCCTTGTGCTGCTGCCAGTTTGCATCGTGCCACCATACGCCGTACGCCCCCGCCATGTCGTTCTTCTCAATGTCGCTGAAGAACGTGTTGACCGCTGCGCGCCCCTGCATGTGCGCCCACCAGTTCCAGGGCCAGTCGACCGGCCAACCAGCCAGGATCCAGAAGCCGATCACCAGAACGATGAAGGTGCCGACGGCGCTGACGACGATGAGTCGGTTCCGCCGCTCCCGGGCCTCGTTGAATGAAGGTGCATCGAGCAGCGTCATCGGAGAAATTCCCTCAAGGTTAAGGATACGGCACAAAGGCAGGGACTAGGGGCTAGGGGCGAGGGAGATGGAGGTACGCCTTCAGGCTCGCGGTTTGTGCCGAGTTGACCTGGTCAGGAAGTCGGGCAGGAACTGGAGCCAGGAACGGATTTGGAAACGGCGAACCGGCGATGCCACTGTCGATTCGTGGTTCACAGTGGGCGAGGCGGGATGGGGGAAGGGGCTGTGGGAACGGAGTTGAGCGAGAGTGGCCTTCACTTCGGCGCGCAGGCTTTCCACTTCGAAGGCGCACGATCGCACGTAAGCAGAGACCGTCAAGCCGGCCTCCAAGGCGCGGAGATGCAGCTGCTGATTCTCTTGCGCGCTGAGCCGGATAGTGACGCTCGACTGCCTTTTGCCGGGCGCTGGTGATGCGCTGGCTGCAGATAGAGACTGCTCTTTCGGGATGGGAACCGTCGCGCTTCGAGAGGGTGGAATCCCTGGCCCGTGATTCGACGCTGAGTCCGCTTCGTGGCCGGCAGCAGGCCGCGTCGGAAAAGACGGGCTTTGCCTGCGCAGGGCCTGCTCGTAACTGAACACGGCAACGTCGTCGGCCAGACCATCCAGATCTCGAACCGGCGGGAACTTTTTCTCCGGAAACGCGATTTCAGCCAGCGAACCAGCGAAGCTGGGAGAAATGCTCGGGGGGGTCTCCGGCAGAGGCTGCTGCATGCTCAAAAGCATAGCGGACGGCAATCGAGTGAAAGTTTGTGGGCCGTCAATGTCAGCGGCGGACATTCCCGAACTGGAACGCTCCAAGGCGCAGATTCAAAACGGGATGGTCAGGCCCTCGACGACAGAAGAGCATGTTTGCTAAGCCATGAATCGATCCGGCTCTGGCGCTTGCGGGAGGACGCGGTCGGGAAGATGCAAGAGCGCGCCGATTTCGTCTACGGGCAACGGTCTTGCGAAGAAGTAACCCTGGCCAAAACGGCAGCCCATCTGGCGCAGAAGGCGGTATTGTTCCTCCGTCTCAATTCCCTCGGCCACGACGTCGAGATCGAACACGCGCGCCAACTCGATGATGGTTCTGACGATCTGACGTGGCTGGTCGCCTTCTGTGAGGCGCGCGACAAACGAGCGGTCAATCTTGAGCACGTCGAACGGGAATGACTGGAGATAGCTGAGGGAGCTGTAGCCGGTTCCGAAGTCGTCCATGGACAAGGAAATGCCAAGGGAGCGCAGGGCGTCCATGACTTCCATGGCCGTGGTTTTGTTGGGAATGAGACTGGATTCGGTCATCTCCAGCCCGAGCTTGCAGCTGTCGGCGCCGGCCTGTCCCAATCCGAACTGTAGCAGGAGGGACTCCACGTGATCCGCGAGCCCCTCGCGCAGGAATTGGCGGGCAGATAGATTCACGCAAACCCGGGGCGATCCCTCGCGCGGATGTTCCCGGGTCCAGCTTTCGATCTGGTTGCAGGCTTCCAGCAGGCCCCAGTCGCCGATGGGAAGGATCATCCCCGACTCTTCCGCGAAGGGAATGAAATCCATGGGCAGCAGCAGGCCACGTTGGGGATGCTTCCAGCGGATCAGCGCCTCGAGGCCGACGATCTGGCGGGTAACGAGGTCCACTTCCGGCTGGTAATACAGAACGAACTCTCGCGATTCGAGTGCGCGGCGCAAGTCGGAGCTTTGCGGCCAACTCCTTCGCTCGCCACCCCGCGGATTCGTTCTTTTGGTCCGCTCGTGTTGCTTCCGCAGCAAGCGTAATTCGAGCTGGCTGGTGATGATCGCCGCCATCCGTTCGAGCGACTGCAGTTCGGCGGGCGCAAAAGGCGAGCGGGGGGTTTGCGACAGGAGGCTCAGACTCCCCACGATGTGGCCATCGGACATCCGAATGGGAACACTGACAGCGAAGACAATGATGTGGGTCTGAAAGCGTAACTGGTGACCGCGAAATCGCGGATCGGTTCGCACATCGCTGATGGTGATGGGCGCATCGTTGGTCAGCAGCAGCTCAAAAAGGGAGTTGGCGCGCGGAACCTCCCGGACCGACGTGCCCCACGCCGACTTGACCCACACACGTGTCTCGTCCGCAAAGGAGATCAATGCCGAGTCGACACGGAAGTGTTCAGCCGCAAGACGCGTGATGGTGTCGTATGCAGGCTCGGGAGGAGTGTCGAGGATGTCGACCGCGTAAAGCGATGCGAGCCGCGACGTCTCCCGCTTGTCCAAAGATGCGGCTGTTTCGGTTCTGGTGGCTAGCATTTCGGCTCCGGAAAATGGGTCCGGCCGGAAGAGCGATCGGTTGAGCCAACGGCCGGGTTTATCCTTCCCCTGACTTATCGGGCAACGATTGAGGAGCCATGAGGTTACGGGAGTCGGGTGTCCCAGCGCTGCGAAGAGCCCTCAAAAAGGTTACCAATGGTCGAACGGTAACCTGGCCCCCGGAAACTTGCATGGAGTCAATTGTTTTTTTGGAACATCAGGCAAACAACTGCCAACTTGCCTGCGTCTAAGCAAGCATGGCAAGAGGGATATAGCGCGGATTGGCAATTCCGCGCTCTTTTTGTGTCCCCTGCTTACGGTTGGGAAGGTGCCTGTCCGCCCGACTTTGTGCTTTGACGCCTGCCTGAAGGGGCACCCGTCTCAGTCCACAAAAAGGTCAATTCATCGGCGCCATCCTGAATCTGCTGTTCGACGCTGACTCCTTCCGAGTGCCCCCCGCTGACGCTGTAGTGCAGCAATATGGGACGGCCGCTGGACGACGCCGCCTGTGTGAGGGCGGTCATTTTGCGGGCGTGGAGAGGGTCCACGCGCGTGTCGCTGTCGCCGGTGAAGAACATGATGGCAGGATAGGCGGCGCCCTCCTTCACGTTTTGATAAGGCGAATACTTCAGCAGGTAGCGGAACTGCTTCTCATTGTCCGCGGAGCCGTATTCGGTTGTCCATTGAGGCCCCTGTTCGAACTTCTGATAGCGCAGCATGTCCAGCAGCGGATAGCCGCAAAGAACCGCGGCGTATAGCTCCGGATGCTGGGTGATGGATGCGCCCATGAGAAGGCCGCCGTTGGAGCGCCCGATGATAGCGAAGTGCTGCGGGGCCGTGTACTTGTTGTCGATGAGGTACTGAGCGGCCGCGAACCAGTCGTCGAAGACGTTTTGCTTCTTTTCGAACATGGCCTGCTCGTGCCAGTGCTCGCCGTATTCGCCGCCGCCGCGGAGGTTGGGCTGCGCGAACCAGCCTCCCTGGGAGATCCACCAGGCCCACTCGGGGCTCCAGCGCGGGGTGAGGCTCAGGTTGAAGCCCCCATAGCCGGTCATCAGCAGGCGCGCCGTGCCATCCTGCTTCAGAGCCCTTTTTGCCGGCGATGAACATGGGGATGCGGGTGCCGTCCTTGGACTTGTAGAAGACCTGCTGCAGATCGTATTGCGCGGTCTCGAAGGGGATTTTGGGCTGCGCGAACAGGTCGCGATGGCCGGTGGCAGTGTCGAGGCGATAGAGCGTGGGCGGCTGAATGTAGGACTCGAAGCTGAAGAAGCCGTAGCGCTGGTCGGGGCGGCCCAATACGCCCGAAGCCGTGCCGATTCCCGGAAAGTCGAGCGTCCCGGCGGGCTTGCCGGCGAGCGTGTACGCGGTGACCTCCGATTTCACGTCCTTGAGGCGCTTGACGTAGATTTTGCTGCCCACGATCGAAAACTCGTCGATCACGTCAGCAGATTCGGGGACGACGGTGGTCCAGGCATCGGGCAGGATGCCGCCGACGTCGGCCTTGAGAATGCGGCCGTTGGGTGCCTTGTAGTCTGTCTTGACGTACCAGCCGCCACTCGCGTGGATGGCGGAAAACCGCGAGTCCAGCCCCCAGACGATCAGGTCAAACGGCGAGTTCGGCTTGGTCAGATCGCGAAAGACAATGTCCACCCGCCGCGCCGGAACGCCGCGCGTAATGGTGATGACGAGGTAGCGCCAGTCCTCCGTGATGCTGGCGGAGAACAAGTCGATCGGCCCCAGCTCCTCGCCCCGAAATTCGTGGCCGAAGATCAAGGTGTCGCGCGAAATCCTTGTCCCGAATGCGTGTTCGTACAGCAGCGTGCCTTCGCGATTCTGGCGCGAGAAATAGAGGCCCTTGCCGTCGGGAGTGAAGTTGACCGAGCGATAAAGCCCGGCAGGAAGCTCATCTTCGAGCGTCTTGCCGGTCTTCACATTGAGGATGTGAAGCACGGTTTCATCCGCCCCGCCCTGGCGCACACCGTAGCAAAGCATGCCGCCGTCGCGGGAAACGGCCGCGATCGTCACCGAGGTGTTGGCGTCGCGGCTCAGCGCGGTCGGGTCCACCAGCCGCTGGTCCTTGCCGGTCCACGTATGCCGCACGTAAATAGACGACTGGTCTTCGCCGGCGATCCGTTTCAGGAAAAAATAGCTGCCGTTGCGCTCGATGGGCAGCGACCAGCGCGAAACGTGCTCCAGAGCATCCAGATCGTCCACAATGCCGGGGCGCTCGCGAGCCTGCTTCAGATACCGCGCGGTGTAGGCATTTTGTTCCTGGATAAAATCCCGCGTCGCGGTGCTCTTCGAATCCTCAAGCCATCGATAGCTGTCGGTGATCTTGGTGCCGAAGTAGTCGTCGGTCACCGGATCGGCGGCCGCTGCGGGCGGAGGCGGAAGCGTAATTCCTTCCCGTCCATGAATAATCGAATTGCCCAGCGGTTTCGAAGGTCCGCCCGCTTTCGGGAGTTCTCCCGGCATCGAAGTTTGATCCGACTGGGCAATCAAAACCGCACTGCAGCATGCCAGAACTCCAACCGCCAACAACCGACCCATGGGCCTTCACCTCTCGCCGAAAGAATACGCGACTCCCGCCGGAGCCGGAGTGCGAATATCGCTGGTCAACCGTAGTTGATCGCCGCGCCGGTAAAATTGAATCCAGTGACAGAATTCCTTCCCAACCAACCCTCGCGGCCTGTGGAGCAGCGCCCCGAGCCCGCGCCTGCCGCCCCGTCGCGCTGGATGCGCATGCTGAGTATGCTGCGTCCGTCGCATGCGCATACAGCTTTCTCGGCCACGGTTTTTCTCATGGCCTTTCAGCTCCTGTCGCGCATTATCGGACTGGTCCGCGGCAAGTACATCGCATGGCAGTTCGGTGCCGGTCCGCAGACCGACGCGTACGCCGCAGCCTTCGGTCTACCCGAGCTGACCAATTATTTTCTCGCCGGCGGCGCGGCCTCCATTACCTTCATCACCATCCTCAATCGCTACCGCGAGCGCGGGCAAGCGGAAGAGGGCGAGCGCGTCCTCTCCATCGTGCTCAACTTCGTGGTTCTCATTCTCACCGCCGGTGTCATTGCCGGAATGTTCCTCGCCGATCCCTACATTCGCCGCTTCAATCCCGGCTTTACGCCCGCGCAGGTGGCGCTTTCCGCGCGCATGACGCGCATTCTCCTTCCCGGCCAGATCTTCTTCTTCGCGGGCGGCGTGCTGGGCGCCACGCTGCTGGTGCGGCGCCAGTTCCTTTACCAGGGGCTGCAGGGGATTCTCTACAACGTGGCCATCATTCTCGGCGGAGTCCTGCTGGCGCGCCGAATCGGCATCCCCTCGCTCGCGGTCGGCGCCCTGGCCGGAGCCATCGTCGGCGCCTTTCTGCTGAACGCGGTAGGCGCCTGGAGAGCCGGAGTACGCGTCCGGTTCGGCATCGACTTCCGTCATCCCGGCTTGCGCGAGTGGGTGGTCATGACCCTTCCCCTGATGGCTGGATTTACGCTCACCTTTTTTGACGATTACTTTGCCCGCTATTACGCCAGTCACGGATCCGGCGACATCACCCGCCTCATGAACGCGAAGCAGCTCTTCTCCGCTCCCATGGCGGTGTTGGCGCAGGCTGCCGGAGCCGCCTCGCTTCCGTTCTTTGCCCGCCTGTGGGCTCAGAACAAGCAGTTCGAATTTGCCACCGGGGTTGCCGACTCCGTTTCGCGGGTGGTTGCGCTCGCGCTGCTGGCGTCGTCCGGCATGATTGCGCTGGCCCAGCCTCTCGTCCACCTCATCTTTGTTGGTGGCCGCTTCACCGCCCTCGACGTTCGGCTCACGGCCATCTACTTCGCCCTGTACTCGCTGGCGCTTTTGTTCTGGTCGGCCCAGGCGATTTACGTGCGCGCCTTTTACGCTGCCGGCATCACCTGGCTGCCAATGGCCTCGGGCGCCATTGTTACGGTAGTCGCGTTCCCGCTCTATGGCATGGGGTACCGCTGGAACGGCGCGGTGGGTTTGGCACTGGCCTCCGGCATCGGCATCGGCGTGCAGACCATCACGCTGGCCGTGCTTCTGCATCAACGCCGGATGGTCTCCCTCGCCAGTCTGGATTACCCCGAAATTGGCCGTTGCCTGGCTGCGGGCCTGGTGAGCGGCGCCGTCGTCTGGAGCGTTTTCATCTGGTTCTTCGGCACCGCCGGTCGATTCCTGGGGTGGAAGATGACCGCGAGCCGCGGGTGGGACCTCGCGGTGCTGCTGGCCGGTACCATGCTTTGGGCGGTGGTCACACGGTGGGTGCTCGAAAAGACCGGCTCCGCGTTGCCGCGGGTCGCCATGAAACGTCTGCGTTTAAGCTAGGCCGGAGGACTTCAAGACTTGGTGAAAAGGCTCTCCTCGGGCGGTAGGCCAGGCCTGAGGGACTTCAAGACTCGGTGAAAGCTCTCCTCGGGCGGTAGGCCAGGCCTGAGGACTTCAAGACTTGGTGAAAGGCTCTCCTCGGGCGGTAGGCCAGACCTGAGGACTTCAAGACTTGGTGAAAAAGCTCTCCTCGGGCGGTAGGCCGGGGATTTATCCCCGGTGTAACGCAAGCAACAATCGAATGGGGCTTTAGCCCCTGAGGCATGCTGTTGTTGGTTGCAAAAGGGGAGCACGAACCCCGAATCACTAGCCGCACCCGGAATGAAGACAGCAAAACCCAAGCCCCGCCGGGGCGAGGCTTGGGTCAGCGCTTGCGGCAACTAACCGCTTACGAGTGAGCCGCTTTTGCCAATTCCGGCGTGGTCGAGTTGGTTCCGGGAGCAGCGGGCTTGGATTCAGCCTTGCGAATGTCGATGCCGCCCTTGAAGAACGCGCCATCCTCGATGCTGATGCGGGCTGCGGCCACGTCGCCGGTAAGAGCGCCTTCGGCGCGAATGTCCACGCGATCGGTGGCCGTCACGTTGCCCCGGACCTTGCCTAGAACTACCACTTCGCGGGCGGTAATGCTGGCTGCCACGTGACCGTTCCGGCCCACCGTGACGCGGTTTCCGTTAAGCACGACGCTGCCCTCGACCTTGCCGTCGATGAACAACGATTCGGAGCCGGAGATTTCGCCCTTGATAAACAGCCCCTTGCTGATGGTGGCCTGATCGCCTGCCGTGACCCCGGCGCGACTTGCCGACTCAGGAGCCGAAGTGGGTGGGGCCGGACGAACGGGCTCTGGAACTGGATTGGAGGCAGGTTGCTCGGGTTGGCTTGGTTTCCACATACGATTCAATAATTCCTTTCCTGACCGCTAATTTGGGGGGATTGACGTTCAGCAGGGCGAATAGTTCATCGCGGCTGCCACCATTCTAAACAGACCTTTTGGCTTGTGCGGGTCTTCCGCCAAGGCTTTCGACAAAAGGCTGCGCAGCAGCGAAGAAGAGCATTGCAATGATTCTCGCACATGGGCCGCGCGGATGGCAGCGGCAAATTATGCGTCCCGCAAGGGCACGCCGGTGGGGCGGCTGCGAAGGGGAGCCGACCGATTGCGGATCGCTCGTCCAGGGAGCGGGTGCTCTGCTTGTACTCTTGACCTATGAACGATCGGGAACTGGTGGCGCGCATCGCCCGCTCCGCCGGCGGAAAGGCCGGCTACAAACAACTGGTGCGCGAACTTGGCCTGGGCGGCGGCCGCGAACGCCGGCTGTTGCTGGAGCAGTTGGCGCGCCTCACGGCCCGTGGCGAGTTGAGCAAGCTCGATCGCGAGATCTGGAGCATCCCGCGCAAGGTGGCTGTGGGTGGGTCGCGCGACAATCTCGCCGCCGGCAAACTCGATCTGCATCGCGATGGGTACGGTTTTGTGCGGCCCAACGCGCGCCAGGCCGTCGGCAACGACGACATCTTTATTCCCCCCGACGCCATCAACGGCGCCATGCAGGGAGACCAGGTGCTGGTGGAACTGGAGCCGCCGCGCGCGGATGGCCGACGGCTGGGCCGCATCGCGCGGGTCCTCGAGCGCCGCAATCCCACGGTCGTCGGCACATTTCACTACGCGCGATCTGATCGGCAGCAGGGAAACTCCGTCGTCCCCTTTGACGAACGCATGACGCAGCCGATCCTCATTCCTTTCGGCCAGGAAACTCCTTCCGACGCGGAGGAGTCCACGCCGCACCGGGTGCTGGGAGACGAGGCCGGCATCACCGCGGACTACGACGACCTGGAAGGACTGATCGTCGACGTCGAGATCACAAGCTGGCCCACGCCAACCAAGCCGCCTATCGGGCGCGTGATTGAAGTGCTCGGCGATCCCGATGACTTCGGCGTCGATGTGGAGATGATGATCCGCAAGCATCAACTTCCGCGCATCTTTCCGGAAAACGTGCTGGCCGAAGCGCGGAGCGTCGCACATCTCGACAAGGAAGAAGTAGCAAGACGCCGCGACTTCCGCGGTTTGCCCATCGTCACCATCGACGGCGAGACGGCGCGCGACTTCGACGATGCGGTGCTGGTGAAAGAGCGCGCCGACGGCGGTTACGAGCTCCAGGTGCACATTGCCGACGTCGCCGAGTACGTGAGGCCCGGCACCGATCTCGACCTCGAAGCGCGGCTCCGCGGCACCAGTGTGTACTTTCCCGATCGCGCGATCCCCATGCTGCCGCAGGAGCTTTCCACGGACATCTGCAGCCTGCGGCCCGGGGAAGACCGCCTGGTGCTGAGCTGCGTGATGCAGCTGGATGCGGCAGGGAACATCGAGAGCTACGAGATAAGTGAAGGCGTGATCTCGTCCGCTGCGCGCATGACGTACACCAAGGTGCACGCGATTCTCGAAGGCGATGAAATCACGCGCGCGGCTTATCCCGAGTTGACGGGCGATTTCGAACTCATGCAGAAGCTGGCGATGCTGATGAATCGCCGCCGCGAAGAACGCGGCAGCATCGATTTCGATCTGCCCGAGCCGGTGATCCAGTTTGACGAGCAGGGACAGATGCGGGGCGTCACCAAGTCAGAACGCACGTGGGCCAACCGCCTGATCGAAGAGTTCATGCTCGCCGCGAATGAATGCGTGGCCACGTGGCTCGAGGATCTCGGAGTGCCCTCGCTCTACCGCATCCATGAGAAGCCTGAGCCGCGGCGCGTGGTGCAGTTTGAAGAGCTGGCCGCGAGCTTCGGTTATTCACTGGGGCTCGGTGCTCTGCCGGTGAAACGGGTGCAGACGAAAGGCGAGAGAAGAGATTCGTATGGGAGCGGTCGCAACGCGAAGACGCACGAGGTGCCGGAAGACATCGCCGTGACGCCGCGGATGTATCAGCGGCTGGCCAAGCGGATTGAGGGCAAGCCCGAGGAGCGGATTCTGAGCTACCTGATGTTGCGTTCCCTGCAGCAGGCGCGCTACTCGGAGATTAACGAAGGGCACTTTCGCGCTGGCCGCGCCCACGTATACGCACTTCACGTCGCCCATCCGGCGCTACCCGGATTTGATTGTGCACCGCATCACCAAGGCGTTGTTGCGCTCCGGCCTTCGAGGTAAGGGCATGATTGGCGAAGGAAGACTCGACTCGCCGTGGACGCACCCCAATGAAGGATTTGCGGGCATCGTTCTCAGCAGGAGAAAGCCGGGAGCGACGGCAGTCTTCACCGGCGAACCGCCGATTCCGGAAGCGGAGCTGGCGCAAATTGCCGAGGAGACCAGCCAGACCGAACGCCGCGCCGCCGAAGCCGAACGCGAGCTGATGGAGTGGAAGAAGGTCCGTTTCATGGAGGACAAGGTCGGGGAAGAATTTGCGGGCCTGGTGATGAACCCCACCAAGTACGGGCTTTTCGTGGAACTGACCGACATGTTTGTCGAGGGCCTGGTGCCGATCGACACCATGACGGACGACCGCTACACGTGGCGCGAAAACACGCATGAAATTGTGGGCGAGCGGTGGGGACGGAAGTTCCGTGCGGGCGACCGCGTGCAGGTGGTTCTCGATCGCATCCTTGCACAGGAGCGACGGCTGCAGTTTTCGCTGGTGCAGGAGGGGATTCCGTTGACCGGCAAGAAGCCCTCCGGCGGAAAAGCGAACGCCAGGCGAAGGCAGAAGGATCGGGCAGCGTCGAAGCCCCGAAAAGGCCCCCAGCGAAGGGGCAAACGCAGATAACCCCTTTGTTTGTGCCAAAAACGCCGTGTAGTAGATTTCGTTAGCTGAGCTAACGAATATCGCATGTTTTCCTGAACTCGTTAGCTCAGCTAACTAATTTTTCGAAGGTGAATTCCAGCGGAAAGATAGATGGTCGGGACGGGCAGATTTGAACTGCCGACCCCTCGCACCCCAAGCGGAAGCGCTATATTTCCCATCACTTACTCTGTAATTCCGTGACAGGCCCTGCGGGACGTGAAGGTGGGACTTCTTCGCACGAGAATTCGGCTGGCGTTACCCCTCAATTCCCATCAATTGCTTCCCAGACTCCCCACAGTTGCCACCACAATAAATCGCAGCTTCAGTACGCGCCGAATGAGCTCGCCAGAGACGGCCGGCTTCAGAGAGCCGCGGTCCCAAGCCGACATCGGAAGAGGAGGGGCGATCGAGATGGAATCAGGCTGGCGCGCCTCTCCTTAGGATGAGGGGTCCATCTTAAGAGGGATACCGGCCGCTAATATCCGGTCGCCTTTCCCATCTACCGTCCGGCCATAATCCCCAGAATGCTTCGGTGAGTGCGCTCGGAACATTTTCGGCACCGCATCGGATACCTGAGGACGAGGAGAAAGAGAACGTCAGAAAGCCTGAACGTCGACGGCCTCAGCGAGGAGGATTTACAGGACTTGCAAAACATGGCCCCCCTTCCCCTCCCTCGACTCCTTACTCGAAACTCATCTCCGGTTACCCGCAGTATAGCAAGTAACAGGTAGAAGGAAGGTGCGCCTCAAACACATCGGTAAACGAGCGACTTACTCCGCACCGCCGCTAGTGATCGAAGGCAATCAAGCGCCCTCGTGAAAAATTATCCAGATCGGCGGACGGAGCGAAGTTGCCATTCAATGTGATCGACATCACCATCGGTTCGTCCAGTACCGGCCGACAATACCTTCATGAAGCTCGACCCGTCTGCATTTCTGGCCGAACCCGACCTGCTCTCGGTGCTCCGAAAACACGCCTTTCCAGTTGACTGCGAAGCGGACACCCAACTCTTCCATCAGGGAGAAGATCCAACCGGCCTGCACATCCTCCTGGGCGGCGAAGCCTCTATGATTCTGGAGGACCCGCAGGGGCTTCGAGTAGCAACGGTTCCGTTGGCACCTGGCGCGCTTCTCGGTTTGCCAGCGCTCATCAGCGACAAGCCCTATTCGATGAGCGCCATCGCGAAGGCAGGTGCGCAGATCGGCTTTGTGACCCGCAACGCCTTTTCGACGTTAATGCTTTCGGAGCCGTTGCTCGCGTTGATGGTCTTGCGAGTGCTGGCCGCCGAAGTGCACAATGCCCGCAGTGCCATCACGGAACGGAGAAATGACCCTCTTCATCGCGGGCGAGTCTTGAAGCGGAAGGTACAGATGCAGCACAGCCCCCTGCTACGGTCCGAGTAAGCGTTTCCACGTTCAATCAGTGGAAAAGGGGCGGCTTCCCCAAGAGGCGCGGGGCGAATGCTCCGCGCCTTCTACCATGGGCACAACCCCGACCTTCAACCAAACTGCGACGTTCCGGGTCACACTCTGATGGTTTTCAACGTGACCCGCATCACATGGAAATTCTGGGCACCTGCGCCAAAGTATCCACATGACATTGACATTCGGGGAACGACGCAATCAACATCCCGATTCGCTCTGCCACTGCGGGCACCGAGCTGATAGACACCTCTACTGCGGGGAACACTTCTGCATCGGATGCCTCTGCTCCGGCTTCTCTCCCGTCCAGCGCGACGAATGGATCGCCGCTTCACATTCCCCAAGCATCTATCAGCGGGACGCCTCTCTGTGACCGGGGGAACCTCGACCAGCCCGCCGCCTGAACCGGCCCCCCGCCATCCTGGCCTGATCTGCCAATGCGGCCATCCCGCCGACTGGCATGCGCATGCAAACGTCCAATTTTGCGTCGTCGCCGGTTGCGGCTGTTGCAGCTATTCCCAGCAGACCGGAAGCAAGTTAGGCCCTGCGGACACAAGCGTTGCTCCGCGCTAGGACACTTCGCCAATAAATCCGCGTGAAGTTCTGTATGATGGCTCCCACGATCAAAGCAGACATTGTGAGGGCCCAGAAATGATACTGAGGGGATCGAAGCTCCAGACGGCCATCCAGCTCTTCGCGGAGCAGATACTCACCGAAGGGGATATAGCAGTACGCCTGGGCATAAGCCTGAGGATTATGGAGAAGCTGCGCAGAGAACCTGTCTTCGTCAGAAGGGTGCGGCAAGTGCGTGCGACATTGGCAAACGCGCGTCCGGCTGAAAGTCAGCTAGAGAGTGCCAGAGGTGGTGCGCCGCGGTACGTCTAAACCCGGCGCCGACGGCTCTGGCTGCCCCGCGTACCCCTCTCCCAGCGCACCGCGCTACAATACTCCTTCCATGGACGAGATGGACGAAACTCGGTGCAGACTGCACATCAGCAAAATCGAGGCGAAGCTCGCCCTGAGGCAAATCTTATGCCCCAGCTTTGGCCCGCGAAATTCGGTCGTCCCTGACTTCGGCCGCTCGAAGGGCATTGGCAACCGACCTCCAGGACGCCGCACTTGCCGAATCGTCAGCCCTTCAGTCCGACCTGAACGCTCTGCGTAGGCAATTTCCCGACCTCGCCCGTCATTGAGCCTCGAGTTGAGAAAAAGGCAGCCCCACGAAAAAGCGGCGAGCTGGACTCGCCGCAAAGAGAATAATGGCCCATTTGTTTTTTAATCACCGAGGCCAGGGCAATTGACCATCTGGAAAACACCAGTTCATAACCTGTCTGGGTGGAGACAAAATTATCGGCAGGCGTCCACAGCGGGCAACTGAAGATTTCGTCATCTCGCGGAGAAGGAAGCACTTTGCGTGCCAGAAGTGGTTCATCTCCGGCAACCGCTTAACCCCGCGCCAGTCGGATACCTTAAAACAACCCTGTTTCTGCGTAGCCAAAAAGTAATGGTTCCGATGATGATTGCATCCAACACGCCGCCGTGCTTCTCGGGACGGTTACGGATTTTGCCGAAGGCAACGCCCCCGGGGGTCAGATCTGCCTTTTGAGTTTCTCAAGCTCTTCCTCCGGCCAGAGTTCTTGAACGTAGTCACAGACCTGGCACGCGAAAACCAGGTACCGACTGCGCGCTGTCCGAACTGAGAGGCTCTCCTCTTTGCCAAGAGCACCTGCTTTATCCTCGTTCTCGGGCAGAACGTGTGCGCTACTCAGAGCGTCAATCAAAGCCCTCTGCACGGACTCCGGAATTGGCTTAGTGGAATGGTGATTCGCGATCTCTAAGACGCTGCCCCACCATTGCACGTCCCTCCGGTCACGATGCGAAGAGGGCGCTCCTGCCCGATCATCGTTCCTTCTCTTGATCTTTAGGGCGATATCGTAAAGGGCTCGGTTCCCGTCATCATCTCTGTCGTGCTCTGGCCTAGCCCCGAAAATCCAATCGAGCACGTACGCGCGATCAACTATACGTCGCGTATCGAACGGTTCTTTTGGGGGATCAGGTTCGGAAGGCAATTCATGCTCCCTTCGGCTTAGTCCTCGTCGGCATTGTAAAGGCGCGCCACCCAAAGACAGAGGCTCGGTTTCCTCGGCTATTTGGCGACCCTCGATAGCCAATCCACCCTCCTCTAACATTCTCAGTCGCTGAGCTGGACGATATCGTGGAAGGCAAACCGACCGCACGACCCGACTCGAACACTGCAGTTGAGAATTCGGTCATTCCCCAAGTTCATCCTTCGGATTTTCTTCGGCTCGAAGCACCATGCGACTCACAGGGCATCGATAGCAGGGTATGAGTCCAAGATGGGGAGCATGGGTATCTATGGGGATCCTGACCCACACGAGTGCGGCATTGTGTACTCCGCAAGCCGGAGGATATGAGCCCTTCTTGATGAAGCATTGCCAGTACATAGGATTCACCAAGCAAGTTTTGACTTCGGAAGTATCCTACCGCCTCACTGAGTGCGCCTGAGAGCGATGCTTGAAAACGTCATGAATAAGTAATCTCAACTTCGCTTACTATTCGACTCAGATGGCGGCGCGGAGACCTCCGCATGTGCTTCCCGGGTCTATGCCTCGATTGTTACGTTGTGGGCTTCCCCTTGGAAAGGTAAGCGAGCAGGGTATCCGGATTGATCGGCTTCTCAAGAATCTCAAAATAATGCCCCTTGGAAGCCGCCTCCTCGAGCATGGGAACGGTTTTAGGCTGTCCCGAGAGTAGAACGACCCGGCATTCAGGCAATGCGCGTCGAATTATGATGGCGGCGACGATGCCGCTCATCAGGCCCATCACCACGTCAGTGAGCACCACGTCGGGCTTTAGACGTATCGCGGCGTCTACTGCATCTTCGCCGCTGTATACCGCGGAAGCTTCGTGGCCAGAGAGGGTCAGGATTCGGGCGAGCGAATCGGCGAGTACTTTCTCGTCATCCACGACTAGAACTCTAGGCATCCTGGACCGCCCCTAAAATAATGTGAGATGCCTGCAGGGGATGGTGGGTCAGGAATGGCCGAAATATGCGATTGCCTTTGTGAATTGAACCAACGGGCGGACCATATTGCGCAAAAAGATGCGCGGCCAGTGACGAGCCGCGCAAATCCCAGTGCTTGAATCGTGTGTGCTTCTGTTGATTGGATGCTGTCATCGCGTCGATTAGATGGCCTCTTCTCCTTCGCCCGCGTGGCCCTTTACGCGATCTCAAATAGTCGCTGCAGGTTCACCTCGGGCCACACCTCCTGAGCCCAGGCGCAGACGTGGGGCGTGAAGAGCCGGGCAATCGATGTCGACAAATAGCCGAACATCTTCTCCTCGGTGGCGCGTAGGCGGATAGGTCCTCGAGAAGGAAGAGAAGGACTATTTTGGGGATTCAGAGACTAACACCAATCTTCTTGGCGATCTTTTGGAGGACGGCGCCGATGTTTACCTTCTCAACGACTCCAACCGGAACTCCGCACGATGAGCACTGCACGAAGAAGTATTTGAATGCCGCTCCCCGTGGTTCGACTTCCTTGATTTCGAAAGCTCGGCCGTCGCATTTGCCGCAAGTTGATATAGCCACAGCAGTCCACCTCCCCAGATGACAGATGGCACCCGCTCGGTAATGATACGCCGCCATCAACGGATGCCGCGGCCGCGCCGTCGTTGCGGATAGCTTCCAGTCTGACGGGATCATGCTCACCCGCCATGACGGCCGCAAGTAGCCCGTTTACGTCGGTATTGCTCTGGTTCGCACCCCCCCCTCCGAAATATGCCCGCAATTTCGCCTCCCTACGCCTCTATGGAGAGCCCGGCACCATGGGAAAGGCTTCCACCTATCTGCTGACCGTCGCGACTCCTCCGCGCGAATCCTGATCGGTTGAAGAATCTGTGTAAGCCACCTGCTCCCGAAGCCGCCGCAGGTGTTTCGTCTTTTCGCCCTGCAAGGTGGGAGTAGCTACACCGAATGCCGCTCCAACGACTCCGGGCTGCAATCGGACGCCCTGAGCCTGCGCAGTGAGCAACAGTTCATCGAAGCCCTCCCGCTGATCCTCGGGCAACTCCATCACCGCCCTGATATCCGCAGGGGTGACCTTGGCGACCGCGGCGAGCACCTTCGGGGATTCCAGAAATTTGGCGTACATGTTTTTCCCGGCTGCATACCCAACGCGCCCAACTACATCCCTCACAAAAGGCACAGGCTGATGCCGTAGTACTGCCTGGGCCAAATCCAGTACGGCGAACACAGTGAACACGTGGTCCGAGGAATTGCGCACCTGGTTCGCTCTCTCGACCGCCTTCGCCCGCTTCGCCGCGGTTACATCCTCGGGCGTAAGCACCTTGTTGCGCTTCACTTCAGGGGTAACCGGCTGTGGCCTGTCGGGAATCGGCACTCTATCTGGAGCCTTAACGGACTGCGCCGCCCTCTCCTCAGGACTGCCGGCCGTCAACCTGGCCGGTATGGTTGCCGGCTCAGGAGTCAGTTTTGGCTGTACGGGATCCGGCGCGGGGCCGAGAGGCTTCGGCGGCATCAGAGGCGAGATTGCCCGAGGCGCCCGAATATCATCCATCAGGCCTATCGCAGATTGTGCGGCGTCGGCAAGCTGCGGATTGAACTGACGGATAGCTGCCACGCCGGAGACTTCCTTGCCCCTCACCCGGCGAAGGAACCCATGTGGTTCCGGGTCATCGAGAACTTTGCGTAATGGTGAGGATCGGTCAAGGAAAACTTGCGCATAATTCTTGTAATACTCCCGAGCCTCGGTCAACTGCTCGGCCAGCTTCGGGGACTTCGCCTGAGCGATTCGCGCCATTTCTTCGTCGATGTCCCCAATGAGCCCCTTGTAGGCGTAGTACACATCGTCGGGAAGGCCTCGCCCCGAAAGCGCATCGCCAATCTCCGATCGGTATCCCTGGAGGTCATTGAAGGTGATGACGTCCCCGTGCTTCACTTTGTTCTCCATGTCCTGGAGGATTTTCGGCATAGTCTCAGAGCCGCGCATCTTCTCCGCCGCTTCCGCCAGCGCAGACGGGAGCCATTCGGGATCACCTTCCACGTGGTCGAGTTTGCCGCGCAGGGCATCGTATCTTGCGTTCGCTTCCCTCCTTGCCTCCGAGTAGGTTTTCTGGAGTTGTGTTTTGAGTGTGCGGTCATCGGCATTCAGGCGGGACGTGGCTTCCGTGAGACGCTGGTGTTCCGCCACCTGAGCGTCATGCTTCGCCCTAGCCGTTGCGTTCTTCTGATCGGCCAACTTGCGGGTGTCTTCATTGGTCTGGCGGACCTTCGCGCGTGCGTCCTCCAGATCCTTTTGCATCTTGGCCGCGTCGGAGGCATCTTGCGTGCGAATCTCTTCCGCCTTGGACGCTACAGCCTGGCGGTGAGTCTGTTCCCGCCCAGCGGTCTCGTGCAAGGCGCTCTGCACTGATACCTGATGCGCTGCAGCCCTTTCCTGATTGCGTGCGTCGGCCACTGCTGCAGCCTCCTGGTTAGATTGCGCAATTTTTGCGTTTTCCTTGGCCGTATCCGCTATCACCTGCCGCGTCACACTCGGGCCGGTCCTGGTCGCAAACCGAAGCGCACCTTCGCGGGAAGACTTCGCCGTCTCCATCAGCGCACGAGTGCCGGCGCCAACCACCTTCGTTGCGCCGTGAGTCGCCGCCACCGTCGCCCCCGCCCCTATGATCGAGCCCACAAGGTTCTGGATAGCAAGTCGAGGGTCCTTTGCTCTGTCCGCTTGGTATTGGTCAATCAACGCCTTGGGCATCTGTGCCGGGTCGATTAGGTCCAGGAGCTCATTTGTGTTGCCGGTGCGAAGACTCTCCTGGTAGGCGGATGCGACGTTCCTGATGTATTCCGGAGTGCCGTAGAGTACCCTTCCGGCTGCACGGAGAGTGTTGTTGATGTCTGATCGAGCGGGCTTGTCCTGTCTCTGTGGTTCCGGCGTCAATAGCTTCTGGATACCAGAATCCACGCGCTCCCATAGGGTTGGTCCTTGCCCCTGATGCGTCACGTCCTTTTGGTAGCGAGGTGCTTCGTCGGGATGGAGGCTGTAGCCTGCGCTGAGAGCATTCTGCACCCTGCTGAATGGCACCTTGATTTCAGGCTTGCTTACGCTCCCCTCCTGAAAGTCGTAGCTTCCCATCCGATACAGTCCTTCACCGTTGGGGTTCGAGGGGAAGTCAGGAGGTGAAGGCGCCTCAATGGTGTACGCCGTCCGAGTTCCCCGCGTGAGAGGCTCAATGGTGTATTTGGGCATTAGGGTTCCACCCACTGACCGCCATTGCTTACCGCGATCACCTTTCCATCTGCTTTCAACTTGTGACCGTTCTCCTTCGGCGCAGGAGGTGCGTCCTCCGGCGGCTTCCATCCCGAGGTGCGCGCACGCACTTGGCGTAGCGCCTTCGTCTTCGGTCCTTCCAACGTCGACGATGGGACATCGAGATCATCGGGAATCGGCACATTGACTCCATACATCGTTCCGGCTTCCTGTGCCTGCTGCCACTGTCGCTTGCGCCGATCCTGGCCAAGACTCACCATTTGCCGAATTTGCTGTGGGGTGAGCGTTACTCCGGAGAGGTAGCCGTGCTCATCAAACCTCGCCTCCGCTTTTTGCAGCCATGGAGCCGTGGCGATGGCCTCGTTCCACATCGCCTGGCTGATCCGCGCGCCCTTCTGAAGTCCCAAGGTCATGCCGATGTGATTGGCCACGATGTTCAGCATTGCCTGTTGGTTCCCGCTCAGCGCCTCCGGCTCGCTGTCCTTCATCACCCGGAAGCGTGTATCGGACTCCAGCGCCGGCTCGAGGTTCTTGCTCACCTGGGAGAAGATCTGAGGTGCAATCGGTGCACCAGATTGCGACGTGATCGGCTTGAACTGCCCGGTGCGACGATTCAAGAGCGCGGAGCCGATGGACCCATCTGGCATCTGCATCATGTCGATGCCGTAAAGCCCTTGTTGCGCAAAGGTGGAGAGTGGCCGGAAGTGGGCCAGGGGTTCCCGCGTCCCGGCATCCACCCACCCTTTGTCAGTGAGCAGCGCAAAGACATTCTTGCCGCCCGACGTTCCACTTTCGGCTGAATGGAAGTACGGAGGAACGGGCGAGCGTTCGGGATCGGATTGCCGTCCTGGTCGTAATACTTGCCGTCGCGCTCCATGGCGAACATCGGCTTGCCGTCAGGTCCGGATACCTGCACCTGTTTCCCAGCCGCGGAAGTGAGCGACATCGGCTGTGCGCCTTCGGGCAGGTTCTCGGGATGTTTTGCGTCCAGGTACGCGGTTGACCCGTCGGGGAGGCGGTAGAGTTTCAGGTTCGGATTGCTCCGCGCATTCGCCACTCGGACTTGACCTTCAATCTTCGCCCGTTCCGCCAGAGCCTCTGGTGTCTGGCTCCATGGCACAGATCCTTGGGCGATGGCCTGCGCCGACTCTTGGTCCTGCGCTATTCCCGCCGCGTTCTTCGACGCCGCTTCACGCACGCGCTTGTCGTGGTTCGTGATGTGCAGACGGTCGGTCGTGTGCATCTTCAGCCAGTCATCCGCCCCAAGCTTGGCGTCCGGGCGAAGAATCCTGCGCATCGCGTGCACGTGCTGCTGAATTTCATCGACCACGGCGGCGTGTCCTGTCGGGTCCTTCTGGGGATCTATGGCCTGAAGCTTCCACTGGAGTCCCCTGATCGCGAGTCCATGTGGAGCAATCTTGGAACGCAAATCGGCTGTCTTGGCGTCACGCTCGCGCTGATTAGCCGCTTCGAGGTCTGCCGCTCCCTGCGAGTTTCCGCAGCCTCATCGAGACCGGCTAGACCACCGCGAACGACATTGAGAGCACTGTTCATTGACTTGCCTCCTTTAACATTGCGTTAGGTTTGCGTAGCGTCGAAGTTGCGCTAGTTTTGCATAACCGAGTGATCTACCAATCGTCGGGTGCTTGCCGCGATTCAGGGCGGTGATGTCCACCCAAGTTTGCGTATGCGGCGTCCACCTGACCTGAGCCCTTCCGCGGTGAATTGCTTCCACCGTTCCCACGATCCAGGGCGCATCCAGGCGACACACAGCAGATCCCACGTTGATACGCCCGCTACGTTGCAACGTTCTCATCGTCTTTTCCTCCTCTTAAGGTGCCCGCCAGAATCAATTCATTGGAGGGGTACGTTCCGATGTAGTCGCCGGGTGCCGGCCAAATCACCGTCGTCCGATCGGGCCTGATCCGAATCACGATCCCCGGCTCACCATGCCGCGCTCCCCGCAGAAAGACTTTGCTCCCTAACGCAAACACCGTTCTGTTTTGCTCGGCGCCGGTTTCTGCCGCGGCCTCTCGCTCGCCCCGGCAGCCGGGACTCATCATCGGCGTGCGTACGTGCCCTAATGTCGGCGTCACATCACCCTCCCCGGGGACCTTGACTCCGCCAAGAACGATGCAATCCGCGCGGCACACTCCTCGATCCCTTGAAGCCCGCACCGTTCGCACTCGTAGAGCCCGACATCTCCCTGACGGTACAAGCAAAAGGCATGACAGCACGGACACGCTGGGAAGTGTGCAAGCCTGCCGCCGACCCGATGTAGCAATGCGATGATTTCCGGCTTGTGCTCTTTCAGCCGGGGAAGTAGGTGCGCGATGCCATCGGGAAGAAAGAGCTCTACGTTTTCGCCCGCGAGCTTCATGGTCCCGCCGCCGGACTCAACTGCGGCGGCCAGTTCCTCCGCGATCGGAATGTCTAGGGTCTCCGTGATCGTCATATCACCAACCTCCCGCTCTGAATGACGGCCCCACTCCCGGCGGACCCCGTTTCGCCGCCGGGTGACGGATTGTGACGGGTTTGACTGTTATGTCTCACGCGCACGCGTGAGGGGGAACATATAGATGTGTCACCATCCGTCACCTGGCCTCTTCGGAGCGCGATTCCATCGAACCCGCGGGCCTTGTTTTTCCGGGCCGGACTGTACCCGCGAGTCGCGAGGTTCACCGAGAATCTCTTTTGAGAGCCCACGAACTCGCCGTTTGATTCAGCCCACGCCTTCCAGTCGGCAAATAGGGCTGTCGCCGGCTCCCACGCACCATCCTTCCGCTCAGTGCGCTCCTCGAGCCAGCGGGCGAGTGCATCTTCCTCCGTGAAATATTCCTTTGTTGCGGAGGTAACGGCCGTGGGCGGATTCAGGCCGGCACGCTGCCAGGCCAGGCAGCCCTCGACGGCCCATTGGAGTATTCCCGGCCATTCCGCCTTCATCTTCTCCCCCAGCTCCCCGTCTCGCTCTTCCAGGGGGATCGTGACAGTGAACGGCAACAGGTTGAATCGCCGGCGCATGGCTTCGTCCACGGTGCGAAGTCCCGGCTTGTGATTTCCGGCGACAACGAGCTTGAATTGCGGGGTGTACTCGAAAAAGTCCTGTCTCATGAAACGCGCGGTTATGCGGTCCCCGCCAGTCAGCGTCTTCACCTTCGATTCAGCCCAGCGCCTTCCCTCCTCGGTTTCTATGGCGGTGACAAGGCGTGCCCCTTGGAGCCCGGCCACGTCGGTGGGGTGACTCTGGCTTTTCGAGTCGATAAACGTTTCGATGGGCGCCACCTTTGCGTAATCGCCCATCGCACCGGAAATCGCCTCCACGAATTTGCTCTTGCCATTCGCGCCGGTTCCGTACAGGAAAAACATCGCATGTTCCTGCGTCACGCCCGTTAGGGCATATCCGCACATACGCTGAAAGAAAGCCTCGAGGTCTCGATCGCCATTCGTGATCCGCGAGAGAAAGGCTCGGAAGAGAGGGCAATCACCACCGGGCGAAACTGCGGTAGTCCTCGTGCAGTAATCTTCCCTGCGCGCGGGTCGGAGACGGCCGGTTTTGAGGTCAACAACACCACCGGGGGTGTTCAGGATCCACAGGTCAGCGTCCCATTGGTCAACCTTTGCAGCGTGGCGCATGTGGTCGGCCTGGGCTAGACGTTCGACGGCCGCAATCGACCGCGCGGAGGCCACATGTCGGGCAAGTTTCTCGTCTTTGCACGATTTGCTTTCTTCCCGACAGACCTCGCGGGCCATGTCTAACACCCTCCGCGTGTCGTCGGTTTTCCATGCGTGGCCGTTCCAGATGGACCAGCGACCCCATGCAGCCGTATAGCGCAGGTCGTCGCCGTAAAACGTCGTGAAGGCCTGCGCGAGCGCGTCATCGGAGTACTCGACGGGAATGGCATTTGTTTCAACGCCCCATGGATTGTGGCGCAGTCCCATAGCACGAGTACTCAATAGATCTGGTTTCGTCGGCTCGCTCCCGATCTGATCCCAAGTCAACAGAGGGGCGGCCATCAACGAGCGCTCCCGCGGGAAGCTGCGATGCGCTCGGTAATCCAGCTATTAACATCGGATTCGAGCCACCCAACGGCGCGCGCACCAAGCTTAACTTGTGGAGGGAATTCACCAGCCGCGATTTTCGCGTACAAAGATGAGCGAGGCTGGGCTGTACGTTTAATTACTTCAGGAAGGCGAATGAAACTGGGAACCGACTCGTGATTCTGCAATGTGGGCACTGCCCCTCCAACTGTCCAGCAAGAGCTGAACTTACGTTGTCGAGGCGCAACTGAATCCGGATAAGACCGGGCAGCAACGAGTCTCTACTTGTTCTCTCTCACCGTGCCAATCTCGGGGCAGTCACTAATTCCGCAACGTGCGGAGATCCTAGACCCGAGGGACGGGAAACTGTTTAATCGGACGTTCTCATACCATTCAAGCCATGTCAAGCGCTCTCTAGATACTGATTGCGGGATAGCAACCTGAGGACTACAGCCATTCGCGTCTGCACGCCGCATGCGCGCACAGAAAACCACCCAGAAAAGCCCCTGCGTTGAAGAAGTCTGGAAGCTTTTGTTTACATCTTTGGAATTCTCCATGCGTAAATTCACGATGCCAGGACGTGGAGGCCAAAGCCTAGTACCAACGTCACGGTGATTCCTGCCACTTCTCCTTCACGGTGGAAAACACTTCCAGGGCGGCGAGGATCGGATTGCCTTCCTTCAATTCCGCCAGTTCCTTCTCCTTCCCCGACGGCACGCACAGTTCGATCAGAGACCCAAGGGACGCAATTCGCTTATCACTGGACGAGTAGCGCGAGGTCAGCAACTGCATCAGCCAAAGAAGGCCGAGCGCTTCAAAGAATGAAATGCTCGAGACGTGGCCGAGGTGCGCGCACGCACTTACGTAGACTTTTCGCCTATGAGTATAGGTATATTCATCACCTTGGACTAAAATTTTTCCGGTAGCACACATGGGCAAAAAGGCGTACATCCCGGCGCACCCTGGGGGTGGAGGACAACTTTATAGGGGATCCGAAGGTTTCTGCCGGGCCGCGGGCGAGACATGGACTCCGACGCCAATCCTTTGGGGGGAGCGCATCGCGCTGGCCTCGTCGGAAGAGCACTCCACGGAGGAGAATGCGCGTGTTCAACAACCGGTGATTGGACATCCAAAGAACGCGGCAACCCCGCTCCAGCCGCTCAGAAGAGCACTCCAGACCGCGACGACGAGGAAATCAAAACCCTCCACCGTTTTGCGTCATCGTTGCGTAAGAGGCATCTACGGCCTCTTTTCTATTTTCCTTGACAATCGAGCGATTAATGTATATACCTATATTCATTATGAAAGTGACACACTCAACCGGCGAAGTCGCAAAAAAGATAGGGGTGTCGAAGATTACCCTTCTGCGCTGGCTTTGGGCTGAGAAACTGTCAGAGCCGAAGCGTCAGAATTTTGGCGGGGTGGACAGCCGCGTCTGGTCTGAAGCTGACTTGAAGCGCGCGAAGGACTTCAGGGAGCAGAATTACCGCAAACGCTCCTGAAAACATAAACGCGCCCGCCAGGTGCTGGAACACCGGACGAGCGCTAACCGCAAGGTCGCCCACAGGAGGGACAACCAAATGGCTAAGATGAAGAGTACCACCAACACCAAGAGCAACCGCAAAAGGTCACCCGAGACAGGGACAGCATCGGATAGGTTGCTGAGTCTCTATGATCAGGTGTTCGCACCGTTTCCCCCGAACATTGAGGCCCATATCCGCGCCTTGCTTCCCCCACCTGAACCTGTTGACGAAACAACCCCCCTCGCCTTCCTTCAGAACTTCAAACCTGAGGGGTGGAATCCATTCGCAGAGCTCATGTGGAACTTTGTAAACAGGGGCCGCGGGGAATCGATCGATCCATTCACTCAACCTGAAGTAGACAGTGGCATCGCCTATCTTGACGAGGAATTCAGGGCCTAGGACTCTAGGCATCTACCGGCGCTGGGCGGCTCGAGACTTGGGCCGCCCCTTGTCGTCTTCGAAGCTTGTAATCCGGGACGGGCCAAAATAATCCGACGAAGAGGCGCCCACTGACAGAGTGACATAATTCGACCCAGATTTCGTAACGCAATGATTCCAAGCCACATGTAGATCCGTACCGTTTTTACTTTATGCTGCCTCTCGGAGGGCTCAAGTATGGCGAGGCCCAGACGTCAAGATGGACAACTGGTCGAGGAGCATGACAGATGGTGTGCGCGTTGGCGGGAAGACGTAACTCTGCCGAAAGGCACGCCGCCACGCAAGGGAGACAGAATACTTCCCAGCGGCGAGGTGGAACGCAGAATACGCAGGTGGGATGTGATCGCCCCTCGGAGGGCGTTACACGACCCATGGCGGAACGTATTCTCGCCGATCGGCTGCGGGAAATTAACCGGCAAGCTGTGAGCACCTCACCCATTGACCACTGGCTTGACTCCGTTGGAGTGGAACTGTGTGATTCCTGCCGAGGGCGCCTGATTGCCGCTCTCTCCGCCGGTAACTCTACCCCCTCACCGGCCGTCAATCCACCCCCCAACGGCTAAGTTCGCAGGCTGCTTCCGTTGCGGAGCGCGCGGGAATCTAAGCAGCCTGAAAAATGCCGCAATTTCGCTTAAGGAGGCGTGTAGCGCTATCGGCTCAATGCGAGTGATGGTATCGACAGGGGCAGAGCAGATAACGGCCCCTTACCGCCGGATCACTTTGAGGAAGCCGAGGTTTGGCGGCATCCTCGCTGGAACTTGATCTCTGGCGCCTCGGTGGGCGCTGAAGCAAGCAGATCGGATGCGCTGATCTCGGGATAACTACTCAAGACATTCGAGGGTCTCTACGATACCGTCAATAATTCGTCGGCTGCCTCGCTGGGATGGTGCGCTGCGCAATGTAATCATCAATCGCGGAAATCGAGATCTTGCGAAGTCGACCGACCTTAACGCTCTCGATATCCCGCCGGCCGACCATCGCCCAAAGGCCTTTCGGCGTGAGGTCCAACATCTCCGCCGCCTCCGGCACGCTCAATAGCCGTTTGCCCAACTGTGGAAGCATTACTCGTCTCCCTCCCGTTGCACACCTGAGGACCTGGCCCCGTCATTGATCACACGCTGTAACTCGCTTTCGCGGATCATTGTGCGGCTGCCGACCTTAGTCGGACGCAGTTTCCCCTGGGCCAGCCAGGCGCGAATCGTCCATTTGGAGATACCGCCAAGAAGCGCGGCCGCGTTCTCGACTGAGTACAGCTTGTCTGAGACGTCTATAGTCATTAGTCTCCCCTCAAGAACATCCCAACGAAAACACTTGCGTACAAATCCGTACCTGTGACACTATACGAGTGCTGAGACATGAACAAGTCACACTTTATGTCACACAACATTTCGCTCCCCGTTGCCATTGCTCCCGTTTACGTGAGGTCTGCGGGGCTCAGGCCTGTTTCCAGGCGCGAGTATTTGGCCAATCCGAGCTCTCCTACTCTCCGGTACGAGTTCGACGCAAGCACGGGGGATCGCCACGGCCAGTGGGATCTATGGGAATTGAGGAATGAGTTCCTTCGTCCGGATGAAGCATGGGAGGGCTTTTTTGCGATGGCCGGCCCCTGGTATCCCGGCTACATCACTCATGCTGATTTCTCAGAGTGGCAGCAGCTCATCCGCGAGGCGCTCGTGCGTCCATCGAAGGAATGGAAGACGCTCGCTGGGAAGTTCGATCAAAAGAAGGTCGCACGCCTCACGGGTCCATTGCGGATTGTTTTCAAATGGGACGGAGATGTTCCGGTTGCGACGGTTATTCCGCTGAATTCGCTGGAGGGAATCATCGCCACGGTTCAAATCGACGCCCTGCAGGGAGCACAATTCCGAGTGTGCGCCAGGCATGACTGTAAGAATCCCCCGTTCCGGCTTGAAGCGCGGCACAAGATCTATTGCAGCCCGGAGTGTGCGCACCTTGTAGCCGTTCGAAAGAGCAGAGAGCGGCTAGCGGACCACAAGAAAGGCGAGGGCCGACGGGCTCCAAAGAGCAAGTAACGACGCGGGAGGAAAGAGGGTTCGGATGATCTATGAGCGCGGCAAGGTATGGTGGTATGAATTCTGCTTCCACGGGCAACGCATCCGGCAGTCGAGCGGGAGCAAGTCCAAGACCCTCGCAGTCAAGGCTGAGCGCAACCGCCGGCGGGAGCTCGAGGAATCCGCAAACGGGATTCGTCCCATGCGGCGCCCGATGCTCTTTCCCTTGGCCTCGCGTGAGTGGATGGATGCAAACTCGGCTCGCTGGAGCAAGTCGAACATCGCGATACAGGAGTTCAATCTGAAGCACCTGTCCGCATATTTCGGGAAGATGCTGCTCGCGGACATCATCACGCCAGAGCACATCGGCAAGTACCAGGGAATCCGCCAGAAAGAGGGCGCGTCGAACCGGACGATCAACATGGAAGTCTCCACCCTGCGCATGATCATGAAGTCGGCCAGGCTATGGGCCTCGATCGCCGATGACGTGAGGATGCTCACTGAACGAAAGGACGTTGGGCGGGCCCTCACCGCGGATGAAGAGACCCGGCTACTTGAGGCGTGCAAGAGGAGCCCACAGCCCAGCCTCTACACTGCGGTTGTGATCTTCTGCAACACCGGCCTTAGGAATGCCGAGTTGCGGCGGGCGCGCTGGTCTCAAGTGGACTTCATGAAATCTGAGTTTCAAGTGGGGAAGTCGAAGACGGCCGGTGGGGAGGGTCGAATTGTGCCGTTAAATCAGGCGGCGCTCGGAGCGCTGAAAGACTGGCGCAGCCGCTGGCCGGATGCCAAGCCAGCTGATTACATCTTCCCCAGCGAGAAACTAGCGTTCAAGGGCGAGGGCGCCGTGGAGTGCGGGGTCATGATAAGCTACGCCGTGGACCCTTCAAAGCCCCTCGGATCCTGGAAGCGGGCGTGGAGTTCTGCCAAGAAACAGGCCGGCGTGGAATGCCGCATCCACGATCTACGCCATCACTTCATTTCCGCGCTGGCGCAGACACAGACCCCCGACGCGACGATCCAGGCCATCAGCGGCCACCTCAGTCGCAAGATGCTAGAGCACTACAGCCATGTGCGACTGGACGCGAAGCGCCGGGCTGTGGAACTGCTAGACCTTTCTCGGATCAATTGAGCCGTTTTCTGGCGAAATCAATTCGAGCGCGTTTCAGGCGCCTTCTCATCTTCTTCTGTCGGCGGATATTCCAGAAACAAGCGCGGGCAAGGCAGATCCGTCCGGCCGATAACTTCATCAATTAGTCCCAGCCAGTAGGCTTCTTCGGCGCTCATCCAATAGTCGTCTCTCTGGAGTGAGCGGCAGATCGATACAAAAAAGAACCAAAGGGTTCTGAGTGGCTCGCTGACTATTTGCTGGGTTCTGGCAGGCTTGTCGCGATCCGGGAGCGCCGCCACCTCGAGCGCCTGCTCTGCGGTAAGAAACATTTCTCCCCACCGGTCGCAAAGGAGGGAGGTCATTGCCGAATGATGATCGGTATATTTGTCGAGGAGAAGGTCTAGTTTGTCTCCGATGATCTCTAACCCCTGAATTCGCAGGGACCAACCGTCCTCGCAGGCGTGCTGTTTAGCCTCATAATCGATGATCGTTTTGAGTAAGAGAACCTCGAATTCAGGCCGCGGCATTGGGCCTATATCTACACCTAACAGGGATTCTGACACCGCCAGGTCTAGAGAGTCATTGTCGGTGCTTCTCTTTAATGCTTGCTCAAGTACCTCAATGAGGCCGGGTGATATCCGACCCCTAAGCGTCTCTATTAGACACGAAGGGTTCGGAAGATCAGGCCTACCCAGTCGTTCGCGAACCGTCGCGAATCCCGACGACAGCGCGGCCACACGAAAGATGAAACGGGAGATGCAATTGTCCGCGAGTTGAATTGCAAACCTCTCGTTAGAGTTTGCTAGGCTTTTCGCCAGCTGCGAAGCTTTTTCATGAGTCAACGCCTCATCCTGTCCCATCTCCCGAACACCGTGACAAAGGATTCGAGCGTGTGGATAGGCGATCGCATAGTCTCCCGACATCAGGAGGTCGGCTGCTGCGCTTGCGGCCATCCCTACCGCGACGGTAACAAGTCGGCAGGGAGCATTGCCATCCTGGTCGGTCGATTTCAGAATGCGATGAAGAGATACCGCCGATGCAACGGAACCCCCTGGACTGTCAATAAAGAGCGAGATCGGACCTCTGGACTCAGACTGCAGCCGAAGCACAATTGGGGCAAGGCGGTCCAAGGTGGCCTGCACGATGATTTCTGAAAGGAAAACACCGCGCCGGGGGTCGGGGCGGAAAGCAGCATTACGCTGCGGATTCATTCTCGCTGCCGCTGTCCACTGTCTCGTCCGCGGCATGCTCCTGGGCGTTCTTCTTCGCAACTTCTTGGACGTGACGGAAGTAGGCAGGCAGATCACTACCGTAGCGGTCCCGTACACGCCGAACTGCTTCGGTCAGTTCGCGTTCGACCGGGGCGGCAATGTACTTGTATGTTTGCATTTCAGTCTTCCTCTTCGCGACGACTGTATCACATCCCATTGGATCTTGAGATGCAACTTTTCGGTAGCGGGACCGAAAGTACTCCCCACAATTCCCCCCACAATCGGAGCAATCTAGAGGCACATCCAAATCCTAAGTGTTTGATTTCAATGGTCGGGACGGGCAGATTTGAACTGCCGACCCCTCGCACCCCAAGCGAGTGCTCTACCAGGCTGAGCCACGTCCCGACATGATCAAGCCGGCTCGGAAGAGCCGGCTTTGGGGTCTGAATCAGTGTACACCAGCAGGCAGGAAATCTGGTCTATCCGATTGCCACCATTCGCTTGCGGCACCGTCCTCAATGCGAGGGTGGCACATACTCACTCGGCAGCGCCGAGCCGGTGCCGAAGAAGAACTCTTCCATCTGTTCGACAAGGAACTGTTGCGCTTGCGGAGTCCAGGGCTGCAGACGGTACTCGTTCAGCAGCATCTTCTGCCGGTCGACCCATTCGCCCCAGGCCGCCTTCGACACGTTCTTGTAAATCTTCTGACCAAATTCAGAATCGAAGGGCGGTTCCTCCAACCCCTCCATTTCCCGCTTGTTTCGAACACAAAAAACCATGTGGGCCATTCTCGCCTTCGCTCCTTCAATTACACCGTTTCATTGTAATTGGAGCAATCCAGCCCCGTTGCCAGGCAACAATCTGCAATGAGCTTCGCAGCCTTGAAATGGGGGCGGGTTCACCATCCGATCGTCTCTTGCGGCAGCACCGGTTGACTCTGGCCGTCATTTTGTCAGGCTTGGAAGCGATAGCCCATTCCGGGATCGGTGAGGATCAGCTCGGGCTTTTTGGGGTGGGCTTCGAGTTTCTGACGCAAGCTGGCTACGTGCATATCGACGGTACGGGTCAGGGTGCCTGGAATGTGACCCCAGACCTGTTCCAAAAGCTCTTCCCGGGAAACCGTAATACCCCTGTGTTCCGCGAGATAGCGCAGCAACTGGAATTCGCGGGAAGTGAGGGTCACCGTCTGTCCGTTGCAGGTGACCTTGTTTCGTCTTGCATCCAGGGTGACCGAGCCGAATTGATAGGTATCCCCGGAGTGGAGGCTGGTGTCGCGAGCCGGCGATCGACGCAGTAACGCCTCGACCCGGGCCATCAGTTCAAGCGTGTCGAAAGGCTTGGTGACGTAGTCGTCTGCGCCCACCTTGAAGCCTGCCACTTTTTCGATGGTCTGGCTCAATGCGGTCAGGAAAAGCACGGGCGTGGTAACCCCGGACCTTCGAGCATTGGCGCAAAGATCCAGGCCGCTTCCCATGGGCAACATGATGTCGAGAATGATGAGATCGAAGACAGACTTGCCGATCTTTTCCGATCCGGTCTTCTCGTCGAATGCGAAATCGACGGCGTAGCCCTCGCTGCGCAGGCGGTCGCCGAGCGTCATGCACAGCTCTTGTTCATCTTCAACGATGAGGATTCGCTCGTTCATGTGGTTGACATCCGCGCATGCCGCCCCTCGCTGGCGGCTGTCTGAATGTTATCTCCTTGTGCGATCTGAAGGTGCAAGGTGAATGTGCTGCCGACGGAGAGCTGGCTGAGCACCGTGAGACTTCCCCCCATGGACTCGGCGATTCTTTTTGCCAAGGCCAGTCCCAGTCCGGTGCCATGAATTTGCGAGGCATGGACGCGCGGGCTGCGATAAAAGGGATCAAAGATATGGGTGATTTCAGATGAGTCGATTCCGAGGCCGCGATCGGAAATGGAGATCCGGAGTTCGCCTGGAACTCTGTCGCGGGGTGCGACCCTGGCGGCGCGCAGGACGATACGGCGATCGGCGCCTCCATATTTGACGGCGTTGCCAACCAGGTTGCGAAGACACTGCGTAATGCCGGACAGGTCGCCAAGAGCCGGTGGCAGGTCCGGTTCGACTTCGACATCGACGGTAAATTTCGAATTGCGCACGAGGGCCTCGGTGTCGGCGAGGACGGTCTCAATGATTTGTTCGACGGCGAGTGGCTGCAAAGGGATACGCTTCTTGCGGTCTTCGGTGGAAGCGAAGAGCAGAATCTGATCGACGAGTTCGGCCATCGAGCGGCTCTGGTGCTGCAGCACGGCGCCGTACCGCAGCAGGGCATCCATGTTCTTCACCAGTCCGTCCGCAATGTTGTCTGCCGCCGACCGGATGACCGCCAGAGGGGTGCGCAGTTCGTGGGAAACCGAGGCCACGAATTCCATTTGCAGCTTGGCCAGTTGCATGCGACCCAGCATCTGGCTGCGCTGAATCGCCCAGATTGCCGCCGCAGAGAGCAGAAATGTGAAGCTGAGAATGCCGACCATTCTTGAAGACGAACGGCGAGACGATTCCGCCAGGCTGGCTTGCTCGCGCGACGCGTCTTCGCCGTAAAGCCTCTTCACTTCATTCAGATCTTGCCGAACGCGCTCAAACGCGGGGACGCCCCCAGCGAGGTCGAGGCTGACGGCTTCACTGGTGCTTCCTTCGAGAATGGAGGCGAGCACTTCGTCGCGCACTCCGAGGTAGGTGGTCCAATCGCGACTCAAGCGGTCGGCGAGAGCCGCTTCTTCAGGGCTCTTTGCCTGCCGGCCATATTCGGCAATTCCGTTTTTGACGCGGCGGTCAGCATCGCGCGTCTGGTCGGCATATTCGACCTGAAGATTGCTGTCCGTTGTGGTGAGCGCGTACAGCGTGGTGCGGCGGGTTTCCTGAGCGTCGTATTGGAGTTCCCCGATCTCCTGCAATCCGTCCACCGAACTCTTGTACATTTTTTGAGCTTCGGTGTTGGCCTGCTGCATGTCCCGAATGACGAGAGCTCCGATTACAGTAACTCCGCAGCAGACGACAAAGAGGAGCAGCACGGCGTTATGGCGCGCGGCGGCGCTGAGCCACCTGTCGACGAGCGGCATGGGATAGAGCGACCCGCGATCGGCCTCGAGTTTGATCTGCTTGGTCACATCAATTCGCCAGTTGAGCCTGCATGCGGAGCTTGTAGCCCTTGTCGTCGGGGAGGAGTTCGTCAATGCGCACCACTTTCACCGAATCGTCGACATCGGCAACGCGCAGATACCCGATGGCCCCCGGGACATTGAAAATGAATTTGCGTACTCCCATCGGCGAAGAAAGGATCTTGGGTGAAACCAGGATTTCGCCGGTGAATAGCCCGTGCACGAAGTGGGTTTTGAATTGGTCTTCGTTCATACCGCAGACGTCATGAAGAACCGTCTTTCGTTCCAGTTCACCAGGCTCCCGCATGACCAGCGTGATTCTGCGTCCATTTGGCCAGTGGCTGCGGTTGCCGAGGAAGATACGGCGCAGTTCATCGAAGGAAAGCTCATTGACGGGATTGGAGCGATTCACGACGATCACCAGCGGCTCGGTCGGGTTCGGCTGGTCGGAACCCGGTGGCGTTGCTTTGCTGCCGAAAGGCGCGGAGTTACCCTGAGGCAACAGAACCAACAAAGTTGCCAACAAGATAGCCGTGATTGGACGCTTACTTTGGGGCATTCGATTAGAAGGTAAAGCCCAGTTGAAGTTCGAGTCCATTCACAGCGGGCTGATTGCGCAACTGGGTGTAGTCATATTGGAATTTCAAGGCCACGGATTCACTGGCATCGTATCGAAGGCCGAGAGAGGGTCCCTGTCTCAAGCCCACGTCGGGAAAGATCGGCTCGTTGTTGTTGACGTTCATGTATTGATAGCGCATGTAGGGTCGATAGGATCCGATCTGTCGCGATATCTGGGTGTAGAACGCGGGCGTGTTGTAGACGGCCTGCTTTCCGATAAGGGAGTGCCTGTCCAGAACCACTTCATTCAGCCACTCGTATCGAGGTCTGACAAGCACGGCGTGGGCAGCAAAGATGGATTCGCCGACCCGGAGGGAGTTGAGCGGATCAAGCACGTCGCGGTAGAAGGAAAACCCGGTCTGCAGGCCATGCACGGCTTCGGGTCGTGCAAACATGGCGAGGTTGAACGCCTTGTGGTTCTGGTCGTCCATATCATTCTGGACTGGCTCTTCGGTGAGAGGTGTACGCGAAGCGCGTCCGTTTCCCATTTCAGCAACGTAGTGCAGACCCAATGAGCCCGAAGGAATCTGGCCTGAGGCAGTTACACCGACGGTGTGAATGGGCAGGATGCCGCCGTGATCTTCGAAGTCGAACAGGAATGGACGGCCGGTGGTGGTTTGCAGCCAGGAACTGTGGTGGAATTCGGTGTTGTAGTAGCCGATTGCCGTGTGGCCGCGTCCAGCGGAGATATTGAAATAGTCGTTGTGGGAGTACTGCAGCAGATAACGTTCGATGTCGACGCCGAAGCTGTTTGGGTCGCCGACTTGAGTGCCGTAGATGTTGGTTCCTCCGTTTTCGAAGACAATCTCGCTCAGGAACCGGAATTTGTCGGAAACGTCGGAGGTGACAAACAGGTCGAGCTGCCCCAGGGAGAAGGAAGTGGTGTCTCCTTTTTGAGTATCGCCGTGCACCGAGATATCGCCGAAGCCGCGAATGCGCAGCAAGGTGCGGCTGACGTCCATTCTCTCCATGGCATTGTCCGATTGCGCTGTCTCAGGTTCCGCGGTCGCCGAGGATGCGGTCTGATCCGAGGCGGCCGGGGTTGGACCCGGCTTGGTTACAAGTGTTGCGGGAACCAGGGCGGGGGCCGGAGCGACAGGAGGGGCGGTGACAACGGAGGCCTCGGTAGCACTCGGAGAAATGGGTATCCTTTCGCTCTCCAATTGTTTTACGCGCGCTTCCAGCTGTTCTACCCGCGAAAGCAACGCCTGCAGTGTCTTCTCGTCCACGATCACTTGCTTTGCAGGCTCCTGAGAGCGCACGGCCGCGGCGCCACCCAGCGCCAATACGGCCGCACACGCAAATTGAATGGGGAGCTTTGGAGGTAACCGTTTGATAAAACGCATGGAAATGCCGCTCCTTTGTCCGCCTTCTCAATATGTTCGGTCCTGAGAAGCCCCCCAAGCTTGCTGCAAAGCAAACCCGTGAGTCTCGAAATGCCGAGATTTGGTCAGGTTCGGCTTCGTGCGGACCGGAACCGCGCCCGCAATTGCACGTCAAAGTCGGTCGCCAAAATCCCCGGGGAAACCTCTAAACGATCGAAATATGGGAACGAATACGTCATGTTACCGCGAACCGGGTCGCAATTCCCCATGAATCGGCAGGTAACGCCGAGCTTACGTCGACTTTAACGAACGCTACGGCCGATGGCGTGGGTGGCTGAAGCCGCGCAAAATCCGGTGTGGGGAGCCTTCAGCCTCCGCTAAGACCAACCTCTTATAATTCGTGCTAATGCGGTTGAACCTTTCAGGATTTGGAGTTGCAGGTCTTTTGCTGGCGATATCCTGCGTTGTACCGGATTTTGCCCAGGCACCTGCGCAGCAAAATTCCCTCACGCTTGACGATGCCCTCCATTTGGCGGAGGCGAATGAGCCATCGTTCGCGGCTGCGGTTGCGGAAAGTCGCGTTGCGGCGCTGGAACGCAAAGACGCAAAGGCCGCGCTGCTTCCCTCGGTTGCCTTTCACAATCAATATCTGTACACCCAGTCCAACCACACCAAATCCACAACAAACTCGGGCGGATCGAGCCAGTCGCTTCCCATCTTCATCGCCAATAACACGGTGCATGAGTACATCAACCAGGGCGTGGCTAATGAAACCATCGGGCTTGCCGGGGTGGCTGCTGTGCGGCTGGCCGACGCCAACGCGGCCCGGGCGCAGGCGGAACTCGAGATCGCGCGCCGTGGCCTGGTGGGCACGGTGGTGCAATTGTTTTACGACGTTCGAGCAGGGGGTGCGAAGCTGGCCGTCGCGCAGCGCGCGCTTGATGAGGCCAATCACTTTGTCGATATCACGGAAAAGCGCGAATCGGGACGCGAGGCTGCTCATTCCGACGTGATCAAGGCGCACCTGGAACAACAGCAACGCCAGCGCGAATTCGCAGATGCCACGCTCGCGAACGAGAAGGCCAGCCTCGAATTGGGCGTTCTTCTCTATCCTGATCCGGCGACAAAGTTTGCCCTTGCTGACGAGCCGGCGCCGCCAATGCTGCCCGATCGGCAAAGCGTGGAGGCCGCCGCCCGCGCCAACAATCCCGAGCTCCGCAGCGCGCTGGCGTCGTTGCAGGCGAGCCAGGCCGAATCGCTGGCTTCGTGGGCGGGGTTGCTGCCCGACCTTGCGCTGAATTACAGCTACGGCATTGACGCGCCACAGTTTGCCAGCCGCGGACCGGATGGCGCGCGGAACCTGGGCTACTCCGCCAGCGCGACGGTCGACATTCCGATCTGGGATTGGCTTACTTCCGAGCGCAAGGTGAAGGAAGCACACATTCGCACGCAGGCCAGCAAAGTGGCTCTCACGGCGGCCCAGCGAAGACTGCTCGCCGACCTCACCGAGTTTTATAACGAGGCCGACGTGGCCCGCCAGCAGCTGGCTTCGCTCGATCAGTCAGTCGCCGACGCGCGGGAGAGCCTGCGGCTCACCAATCTGCGCTACGTAAACGGCGAAAGCACCGTGCTGGAAGTGGTGGACGCGCAGAGCACGATGGTGGCGGCCGAAAACGCCCAGGCGGACGGCATGGTCCGCTATCACCTCGCCCTCGCCCAGCTTGAAACACTTACAGGAAGGCTTTAGCGCATGAGTGAACGTTCGCATACGGGATGGCCGGCTCGACTCATGGGCGCGGTGCTCCTTCTGAGCATTGTTTCGAGCGGATGCAAGAAGAAGGCCGAAGAGGCGCCGGAAGCCACCGTCGCCGTGCAGGCGGAACACCCGACCGTTGGTCCGATCTCAGAAGAGATTGCGGCGGACGCGGTGCTTGCGCCGTTGGCGCAGGCGGCCATTGTGCCGCGCATCGCCGCTCCCATCAAAACCGAACCGGTTCAACGCGGCTCGCGGGTTCACAAGGGCGAGGTGCTGGTGACGCTGGAAGATCGCGATTTGCGGGGCGCGGCGCAGGATTTACAGGGCGGTCTTACGCAGGCGCAGGCCGCCTATTCCACTGCCACGCTGGCTACGATTCCTGAGGACGTGCAGAAGGCGCAACTCGACGTGGACCAGGCCAAGGCCAATCTGGATGTCGCCAAACGCACCGCCGAAGAGCGGAAGCGCCTTCTCGACCAGGGAGCCATTGCGGGCCGCGACGTGGATACCGCGGTGGCTGCGGCGGTGCAGGCGCAGGCCGCCTACGACACCGCTACGAAACATCTGGCCAACGTGATGAAGACCACGCAGAAGGCCAACATGGACTCGGCGCAGGGGCAGCTCACGTCGGCCCAGGGGAAGATGGAGAATGCCGAGGCGCAGGTCAGCTTTGCGAGCCTGAGCAGTCCCATTGACGGCGTGGTCACCGACCGCCCGTTCTTTCCCGGCGAAACACCGGCCGCGGGTGCGCCTGTGGTTACGGTGATGGACACATCGTCACTGCTGGCGAAGTTGCACATATCGCAGTTCGCTGCCCAGCAGCTGAAGGTGGGCGGATCGGCGGAGCTCACGGTGCCCGGGGTCGAAGATCCGCTGGAAGCGAGCATCGCGCTGATCAGTCCCGCGCTCGATCCGGGTTCGACGACGGTAGAGATCTGGCTGAAGCTTGCCAATCCGGGCGGCCGCTACAAGGTGGGCACTCCGGTGCATGCGGTCATTCACGGGCACACGATTCAGAACGCCGTGCAACTGCCAGCCGCGGCGATCCTTCCTGCGGACGATGGATCGACGACCGTGCTGGTGGTGGGCAGCGATGGGGCGGCGCACAAGCGGCCGGTGAAAGTGGGCCTGCGTACCACGGAAAAGGTACAGATCCTGAGCGGAGTCACGAGCGCCGACTTGGTGGTGACGGACGGCGGTTACGGCCTCGACGACGGGACCAAGGTTACCGTGGGCGGCAAGGAAGACAAGGGCGACGATAAGGGCGACGCCGCAGACGACAAGGGGAGCGGCAAGTAATGGCCTCCACTCCACCGGCATTGAAGCCCGGCAACACCGAAGTCGAAAGTTTCTGGCTCCCGCGCTGGGTGCGCACCATCTTCTTTGTGGCGCTGGCGCTCACCGTGGTGGGAATTTACGCCTTCTTCAAGACGCCCATCGCCGTTTTTCCAGAGACCAATTTCCCGCGGGTGGTAATCGGCGTCGACAACGGCGTGATGCCGGTCGAGCAGATGCAGGTGACCATCACCAAGCCAATTGAGGACGCCGTGAACTCGGTGCCCGGCTTGACTACCGTGCGGTCGATCACCAGCCGCGGATCGGCCGAAGTGAGCCTCTTCTTCGACTGGTCTGTGGATATGTTCAAGACGCTTGAACTGGTGGATGCCGCCGTAGGCCGCGTGCAGCAGGAACTCCCGTCCACGGCCAAGATCACCATCAACCGGCTGACGTTTGCGACATTTCCGATTCTTGGTTACAGCCTGACTACGACCAGCAAATCGGTATCGCAAAGCGATCTGTGGGAGCTGGCGACCTATACGCTCAAGCCCCCCTTGAATCGCGTGGATGGGGTGGCGACGGTCACGGTCCAGGGCGGTCAGGTGCCGGAGTACCACGTCGTTCCCAACCTGGCGCGCCTGCAGGCTTCGGGCGTCACGGTCCTCGACCTTGCCAATGCGATTGGGGCGGCGAACACGATCGACTCGCCCGGCCTCTACCCGGAGAATCATCAGCTGGTGCTGGCGCTTGTCGGATCCCAGGCGCACGACATCGAAAGCCTTCGCCAGCTGACGGTGAAGGCGACCGCGGGCGGCGCACCGGTTCGCGTCAGCGACCTGGCTGAAGTGGTGCAGGCACCCGAGCCCGTCTACACCTATGTATCGGCCAACGGACGTCCCGCAGTGCTGCTCAACGTGGCGCGCCAGCCCGCCAGCAATACCGTGGCAGTCGCTGACGGCGTTGCGGCCAAGGTGGCCCAACTTCGCGCCCTTCTGCCTCCCGGGGTGGTGCTCGAGCCATTCTATGATCAGTCCCAGCTGGTTCGCGAAAGCATCGCCAGCGTGCGCGACGCCATCCTGATAGGCCTCGGGCTGGCGTGCATCATCCTCTACCTGTTCCTGCGCGACTGGCGCTCGTCTGCGATCGCGGGCCTGGTCATTCCGGTTACGGTTGCGGTGACCGTCCTTGCGCTGTGGCTCATCGGGCAAAGCTTTAACCTGATGACCCTGGGCGGACTCGCGGCCGCTATCGGACTCGTCATAGACGATGCCATCGTGGTGGTGGAAAATATCGTGCTTCATCGGGACGCGGGCGAAGGCCGAGTGGAGGCCGTGCGCAAGGCGTTGCACGAAATCTCCCGGCCGCTGATCGGGTCTACGATCACGCCCGTCGTCGTCTTTCTTCCCCTCATCGCCGTGACGGGCGTTACGGGCAGCTTCTTCCGGGCATTGGCGATCACCATGGCCGTCTCGCTGCTCACCTCGCTGGTGCTGGCGGTCACCTGGACGCCGGGCCTCGCGATGCTGCTGCTCAAGCCCAGAAAGGGCGAGCCATGCAGCGGCGAGTCTGAAACCCAACGGAGTCTAGATGAAGCAAGCCCATCACGAGCAAGGCCGGTTCCTTTCCCGGCTGACGAACTGGCATCATGGCGCGCTCGATTGGTCTTTGCGCAGGCCACTTTGGCTGGGCTTGTTTTGCGTGTTGCTCGCCATCGGGAGCTACTTCGCCTACAAGGGACTCGGTTCCGATCTGTTGCCGGAGATGGACGAGGGCGGATTCATCCTGGATTACGTGATGCCCGCGGGCAGCTCGCTGGAGTCGACAGGCAAAGTCCTCGACCATGTTGAGAAGATCCTGCGCGACACGCCCGAAGTGGAGAGCACGAGCCGCCGTACCGGCCTGCAGATGGGCTTTGCGGCCGTGACGGAGGCCAACACCGGCGATATCACCGTGAAGCTCAAGCAGAAGCGCAGCCGCGACATCAACGAGGTGATTGCCGACGTTCGCCACGAGATCAAGAACGACTGAGCCGGAGATCGATATTGAATTTACGCAGGTTCTCCAGGACAACATTGGCGACCTTTCGAACGCGCCCGAACCTGTTCAGATCAAGCTGTTCAACCCCGACCCTGCGCTGCTGAGCAAACTTGGCGCCGCGCGTTGCCACGGAAATCGGCAAAGTGGACGGCGTCGTCGACATCGAAAATGGCATCGACAACACCATCAGCGGGCCGGCCACCGACTTCGAGGTGAATCCGCAGCTTGCCACCCGTCTCGGATTCACGACGCAGGAAGTCGCCGAAGACGCGACATCGATTCTTGATGGCGTGGAAGTCGCGAATCCGTCTCATCAGCAACGGCCGCCCGTATACGATCCGCGTCCGGCTGGGCGGTGATACCCGGCAATCGCTCGAAACGATCGAGAATACGGTTTTCAATTCCAGCACCGGGACACACAGCCTCGCTGGGCTCCATGACCACGATCACGCAACTGCCTCCGCAGAACGAGATCCGTCGCGAAAACCTGCAGCGCCTGGTGGTCGTTACGGCCCGGCTTGAAGGCACCGACCTCGGCACGGGCGTCAGGGAGGTGCAGCGGCGCGTCGAGGCCATGCACCTGCCGCCGAGCGTGCGTGTCGAGTTCGGAGGCACCTACCAGGAGCAGCAGAAGTCCTTCGGGGAACTGGCGCAGGTGTTGATGATGGCCTTGGTGCTGGTCTTCGGCGTGCTGCTCACGGAGTTTCGCAACTTCGCCGCACCCGTGGCGATCCTCACCTCGTCCGTGCTGTCCATCGCCGGCGTGGTCGGCGCGCTCATGCTCACCGGGACCACCTTCAGCGTCTCCAGCTTCATGGGTCTCATCATGGTCATCGGCATTGTGGCGAAGAACGGCATTCTGCTGCTCGACGCCGATGAGCGCTACCGGGCCGAAGGCGCCGACGCGCGTACCGCCATGCTGAATGCCGCGCAGCGCCGTCTGCGGCCCATCCTCATGACTGCGCTGGCGGCCGTTACCGGGATGCTCCCGTTGGCGCTGGCGCTTGGCCAGGGCTCCCAGATGCTCCAACCGCTCGCCATTGCTGTCATTGGCGGCCTGATCATCTCCATGGTTCTCAGCCTCGTGGTGACGCCGGTGGTCTACTTCCTGCTCACGCGCCACGATGTCCCATCGCTCGAGCCCCTTTCATAGCAGACGGTCAGCCCGAGATCGACGGCGGACACAATGCGAGTCTCCGGCAACAAAAATGCCGCCCGGAGGCGGCACTTCGCGAAAGGAACTGAAACCTAGATGCCCACGCCGAATTCATTTGCGGCCTGGCCCTCAGCGCTGGAGTAGAAGTCGTAAGGAGTGCGGCGCTTGAACTTGTAGCGGCAGCGCAATTCGTAACCGACGTAGATGCCGATTGTTGCAACGGCCATTCCCATCGAGAACCAGCCAATCACGCGCAACGCCTTGCGGTCGCCGGCTTGCTCTCCCGAGGTTTCGAATTCATTTTCAATGCACATCGGCGAGAGCCTCCCCTGAGAACATGATACCGCACATGATTCCATGGTAGCGCTGTCGGCTTAGACCGCTGTGTCACGGAAGTGTTAGTCGACTGCATCAATTTGGGCAAGGAATTTGATCTGATCCGATTCGGGAAGAAAACTCGCCCGAATCGAGTTGGATGCGAGTTGGCGCAACTCCGCTTGACTGAAGCCCTGTTCAGTGTGGGCCAGCAGGAATTCATTCGCCAGGTCGGACCCAAAGAACGCAGGATCATCGGAGTTGAGCGTAACCAGAAGGCCTGCATCGAAGTACTGGCGCAAAGGGTGCTCGCTGAATGCGCGACAAACGCCGGTGCGGACGTTGGAGGTGGGGTTCAATTCCAGCGGCGTGCGTGTTTGCTTCAGCTTCTCGATCAGTGCAGGGTCCTGGATGGCCGAAAGCGCGTGTCCAATGCGCTCCGAGCCGATCGCCAGGGCCTCCCATATCGCCTCAGGGCCGGTGGTTTCGCCGGCATGGTTGGTGAGGCGAAGTCCGGCGGAATGTGCCTTGGCATAGAGCTTGCGGAAAGGCTCGGATCCAGTGCGGCGCTCGTCGCCGCCGAGACCAATACCGATGATGGAAGGGAATTGGGGCGCAAGGTCGACTGCTTTGCGGAAGACGCGGGCTGCTTCATCTACCGTGAAGTGCCGAACCGCGTCGAATATCCAATAAAGCGAGAGGCCGAGCTCCTGCTGCCCGCGCTCGCGGGCGCGTTCCAGAGCCAGAAAGATGGGCTCGAAGCAGTGAGGATCGTGGTTGCGCCAGAGATAAATAACGCCGACGGAGATGTAAACCTCAGCGTGGACGACACCCTGAGCGGCCAACTGCTGCATCATGCGCCAGGCAGCGAGTTCGTAGTCGTCCGGACCGCTCAGGAGACGGGTGACTACCTTGAACGCTTCAAGAAATTCAGAAAAATCGGTGAAGTGATATAAGGCTTCTGCCTGCTCGAGGGTGAGCGGCCGGGCATCGTGGCGGCTGCTGAGTTCAACCAGCGTGGCTGGAGTAATGGTGCCTTCGAGGTGAAGATGGAGCTCGGCTTTGGGCAGGCGGCGGATGAACCGCTCGATTTCGGTCATGTTTCAAGTTTATCGGGGCGGTTCGGGCCCGGCGAACGCTTGCAGGCGCGGGAAAGAAATGCTCGCGTGGTTCAATTTGGACGCTCAGCGCGCTCGCGCGAACTCCGACCGATGGCGGCTATAGAAGAAGTAGATGACCAGCCCAATAGCCAGCCAGAGGAAGAAGCGGAACCAGGTGATGATCGGCAGTCCAGCCATCAGGAGCAGGCAGAACGTCGCGCTGAGCAGCGGAATGATGGGTCCTCCGGGGACCCGGAATCCACGGCGGCGACCGGGATCCTTATAGCGGAGGATGATCACGCCGATGGAAACCAGCATGAAGGCAAAGAGCGTGCCGATATTCGACAGATCGGTGAGCAGTTCGATATCGAAGAGCCCGGACGGGATGGCGACCAGAAATCCCGCCACCCAGGTGGAAAACGCGGGGGTGCGGTAGACCGGATGGACGCTCGAAAAGATCTTGGGGAGCAGCCCGTCCCGCGACATCGAAAACCAGACCCGGGACTGGCCGAGTTGATAGACGAGCAGGGACGAAATCATGCCCATCAGAGCGCCCACCAGAACGATCAGCCGGATCCAATGCAGGGAGTGTCCGCCAGGCAGCAGTGACAGCCTTTTGAGGGCATTCACCACCGGGGCTGCGTCGTCCACCATCGATTGCCACGGCACCAGGCCGGTGAGGCACACGGCGACCGCAAGATACAGCAGGGTGCAGACAATCAGCGTGGCGATGATGCCGATGGGCAGGTCCCTTTGGGGGCGCTTGCACTCCTCGGCCGCGGTCGAAACGGAATCGAACCCGATGTAGGTGAAAAAGATGATGGACCCGCCCGTCAGCACGCCCGACCATCCATTGGGCATGTACGGATGCCAGTTGCCGGGGTGGAGGTAGCCGAGCACCCCCATCACGAAGATGAGGATGGCCACGATCTTGATCCCGACCATGACGTTATTTACGCTGGCCGACTCCCGGATGCCGCGCACCAGGATGACGGTGAGCAGCAGCACGATGAGGAAGGCGGGAATGTTGAAACCGAAGTGCCAGCCCGGGTTGTAAAGGACCTTTCCTTGCAGGTCCGTCATGCCATCGGAGAGATACGCGGGCGTAATCCATTTGATGGGCGGATTCACACCCCACCAGTCCAGGAAGTCGACGACGTGGGCGCCAAAGCCCACGCTGACCGTCATGTTGGATCCTGCGTACTCAAGAATCAAGTCCCAGCCAATGATCCACGCCACCAATTCGCCCATCGTGGCGTAGGTGTAGGTGTAGGCGGACCCCGCGATGGGGATCATGGAGGCGAGTTCGGCGTAACAAAGGCCGGTGAGCGCGCACACGATCGCCACCAGAACCAGCGACAACGAGATGGCCGGGCCTGCTCCGGGACGGCCGCCGAGCGCCGTGTGATGAATGATGTAGTCGGCCACCGGCGTGTTGATGACGCTGGTGATG
This sequence comes from uncultured Acidobacteriota bacterium, assembly GCA_963744185.1. Taxonomy (GTDB): domain Bacteria; phylum Acidobacteriota; class Terriglobia; order Terriglobales; family Acidobacteriaceae; genus Telmatobacter. Next base: position 580,607 of record CAVUSR010000013.1, read on the forward strand.
TTGGCTTTGCTGCCCGAAATCGCGGTACCGATGACCGTGAAGATGCCCGCGCCAATGACCGCGCCAATGCCGAGCGCGGTCAAAGACCACGGCCCGAGGCTTTTTTTCAATGCGTGCTCGGGTTCCTCCGAGTCGCGGATCAGCTTGTCAATGGATTTGCAGGCAAACAGTTGGCTGGGCAGTGCAGTTCTCCTCTTCACCGTGCCGAGTACCGCGGAACGCGGAATCCTGATCAAACCAGAATGACGTAATGATAAGGGAGAGGTGCCGGCCGGCTGCGGAAGAGGTTGTCTCCCGCAGCCGTTTTGGCGGAACTGCAGAGCCGTTTTAGCGCTTCGACTGGCCGCGCGCTAGCTTTTTGATCTTCTTTTTGTTGGACCCGCGGGGAGTCGTCCGCTTGGCCTTGGGGGCGGCCTTCTTGCGGGCTGCCCGCTTGACCTTCTTGCGTTCTACCTTGTCTTCAATCTTGGTGGTATTTGCCACAGAAACCTCTTTCGCTGCTCATCGATGTGTCCGGATTCTCCGGTGTATGCGCCCTCTAATGTTAACAGCGATTGAAGTTACGCGGAAGCCGAGTCGACGCTGTGGCGCTGAGTCGCAGGGGATATTGGCCGACTGGATTGCGCAGAAGTCCCGGTTGCGACAGTTTTGTCGACGCCCAACGCGCAGGTGGCTACCCTCCTAGGCAATTGATTTATGGACAGGCTCCGAAGAGCGATAATACGTTTCATCTGAAGATCAGAAACCCCAATGGGTGAATCGCGAGCGCCGCTGAAGCGAGGCGTGGATCGGGCAGGGAGTCGTTATGGCAAGCATTGCTGATGCCGGAACAATCACGACCGTGGATCAGACTCCGCGGATCGCCTTCGCTCGTTTGTTGACCAATTCCATTGTGGGCAGGGTATTCCTCCTGGCCTTCGGATCAACACTTCTGGGGGTGATCTTTGCCTTGCCGATGTGGACCACGCAATGGCGCCAGGCCTTGCCCCAGTGGTGGGCGTGGGGGCTCCTCGCTCCACTCATGGTGGTAGCCGATCGTCGCCTTCCGTTTACCGGCGAGCAATTCGGAAAACGCCTCTGGGCGTTCGTCGTGGGCGACCTGGTCTTTACGAGTATTTATATCTATGTCTTTTTTGCCCTGCGCGCGGCCCTCGGGAATGTTCCGTGGAACCGTCTCACACCCAAAGCCATGTTCAATGGGGAGTTTGTGGATTGGTTCATGTGGAGCAGCCTCATCTACTGGATGCTCATCGGGGCGTTACAGGCTTATCGCTACTACGGCCACTACATGAGCAGCGAGCTCCGCCTGCAGCGCCTGGAGAAGAGCTACAGCCAGGCCCGCCTGAATGCCCTGCGCATGCAGCTCGATCCGCACTTTCTGTTCAATGCGCTGAACACCATTTCCTCGCATGTCGAGCGGGACCCGCGTTTGACGCGCAGCATGATCGAACACCTGGGCGATTTGCTGCGCATGTCGCTCGAAACCAAGGACCGCCAGGAGGTCCCGCTGGCCGAGGAACTGGCCTTCCTCGATCATTACCTGGAGATTCAGAAGATCCGCTTCGGGGAGCAGCTTGCCGTCGACATCGATGTGGCCCCCGAAGTGCGTTATGCGTCGGTGCCGTCGCTGTTCCTCCAGCCACTGGTGGAGAACGCCATTCGGCATGGGATTTCACGGCGCGCCGCCGGGGGGACGGTTACCGTCATCGCCCAACGGGTCGGTCAAAACCTTTCGATCAAGGTGGAGGACGACGGCGCAGGCCTACCCGCCACCTGGTCGCTGGAACGCTCGGCAGGACTGGGTTTGTCCGTGACACGAGAACGCATGGCAGGTTTGTACCCCGACGACTTTTCATTCATGGTGCGACGCCGGCCTGAAGGGGGTACGACGGTGGAGATACTGCTTCCTTTGCGCGTTATGGGAGACGAAGAATGACTTCGGGTGAGTCAATGCGGATTTTAGTGGTGGACGATGAAGCGCCGGCGCGTCAGCGGGTGATCGACCTGTTGCAACGCGATCCGCAGGTGGGCATGGTCCTTGAGGCGGCAGACGGCCAGGCCGCGGTGGAGTCGATTCTCGACAATCGGCCGGAACTCGTTCTGCTGGACGTGCAGATGCCCGAACTCGATGGCCTGGGAGTGGTGGAGGCGATCGGCGCCGCGGAGATGCCATTAACCGTCTTCATCACGGCGTACGACCAGCATGCTCTCCGGGCATTCGAAGCCAATGCCCTCGATTACCTGTTGAAGCCTTTCAGCGACGAACGCTTCGAAGGGATGATGGCCCGCGTCAAGACCCGGTTGGACGAGCGCAGCCTGCGCGAGTTCGGCCAGCGCGTCATGAAGATGGTCTCCATGGCGCCCTCGGCGGCTGACCGGCGCTGGGACCGGCTGGTGGTCAAGTCCGGCGGTTCCACGCGGTTTGTGCGCGCCGTCGACATCGACTGGATCGAGGCGGCCGGCGTTTACGTGAACCTGCACGTCGCCGGTAAGGAATTGCTCTATCGTGCCGCGCTGAATGAGGTGGCGGACAGGCTGGATCCTCGCAGGTTCGTCCGCGTGCATCGATCCGCCATCGTGAACATCGAAAGCATTCTCCAACTGGAGCCAATTTCACACGGCGAGTTCGACGCGGTACTCCGCAATGGGTCCAGAACCCGCGTGAGCCGCACCTATCGTGCGCAACTCGAAAAGCGTCTGGGCCAGCCCCTTTGACATTGCGCATCGAAGGCGCCAACCGCAAAGAATTTCACGGAAGCCTAATGCTTTCCTGGGGATTATTGATGCAGTGAATCGCGCTTTCGGGCGTACAATTGACTTTGAACTCGAATCGCAAACGCTTTTGAGTCCAGAGATTCATCCATCTGCTCGGCTTTGGCCGTCCCTCCGCTCCTGACGAGCTCCGCAGTCCACGCAACAGTCACCATTTGACCGGAGTCTTTCATGCGTTCAGACCAAATTCATCGCGCCCTCGCGCAGGGAATCAACCGTTTTGAAGTGTGCCAGCTGGTTTCGAAGGGCGTGAAGGCGACTCACAAGACAGGTTCGCGGTTCGAAGACTCGATCAATCATGTCCTGCAGTATCTCGGGACTCACGAGTCCACAGAGGACAAGATGCACACTCAGGCTGAGCTGGCGACGGCAAAGAAGATGCGGCCAGCGGCTTAGCCTGCTTCGTCGGTCCCACCGAAACCGCGCATAAAAGCTAAAAGGACGGCCCAAAGGCCGTCCTTTTTTGTTGCTCGAAAGCAGACGCTTAGACCGCGGTAACGTTCTCTGCCTGCCAGCCCTTGGGGCCCTTGGTGACGTTGAACTGAACGCGCTGGCCCTCCTGGAGGGTGCGGAAACCGTTCGACTGAATCGCGGTGTGATGGACGAATACGTCCTCGCCGTTGTCACGGCTGAGAAATCCAAAACCCTTAGCGTCGTTAAACCATTTGACTGTGCCTTGTTCCATGATGTGTTGCTCCTTGTTGATTTTACCGCCGAACGCAATGTGGAAGTGATTGCTGTAGAGCGGTTACTCGGAACAGGCAAGGACTTCTTGATCGAATTCTACGACTTGATCAAGTGTACCACGGGTTTGATTCGAGAATCAGCGATTGAGACGGGCGCTGCTGTGTGGACTATGTTGCGGGTGGGGTTGTATCGTCTTTCCGAAGTGATACATGCGGATTGTCTGAGTTCTCATGCGGGAACACGTTTGATCGGACGCGAAGGGTAGCGCATCCAAATGAGTGCCATCGTTTGCCGGTAGAAGTTGCCGCGAAATGGGCGGGCGGTCCACGCTAGATTCCAGGAGAAGCATGTGAAAGGTTTGAACTTTGATCTGGGCGAGTCCATCGCGCTGCTGCGCGAGTCTGTGCGTCAGTTCGCCCAGGGCGAGATCGCTCCCATTGCGGACAATGTGGATCGCGACGGCCACTTTTCCCGCGACATCTGGCGCAAAATGGGCGATCTCGGCCTGCTGGGAATCACCGTAGACGAGGACTTTGGGGGCGCGGGACTCGGCTACCTGGAGCACGTCATCGCCATGGAAGAGATTTCGCGTGCCTCCGCCTCGGTCGGCCTGTCGTACGGCGCCCACTCCAACCTTTGCGTGAACCAGTTGGCGAAGAACGGCACCCAGGCGCAAAAGCGCAAGTACCTCCCTGACCTGATCAGCGGAAAGCATGTGGGCGCGCTGGCGATGTCGGAGACCGAGGCCGGCTCGGACGTGGTGAGCATGCGCCTGCGGGCGGACAAGCGCGGCGATGCCTTCGTCCTGAATGGCACCAAGATGTGGATCACCAACGGTCCTGAGGCCGACACCCTGATTGTGTACGCCAAGACGGACCCGGCGGCTGCATCCCGCGGGATTACCGCTTTCATCGTGGAGCGGGGCTTCAAGGGCTTTTCCACCTCGCAAAAGCTCGACAAGCTGGGCATGCGCGGCTCCAGCACCTGCGAACTGGTTTTCCACGAGTGCGAAGTTCCCGAAGAAAACGTCCTGGGCCGGGTAAACGGAGGCACCAGGGTTCTCATGTCCGGCCTGGATTACGAGCGCCTGGTCCTGTGCGGCGGGCCTTTGGGCATCATGGCGGCGTGCATGGACGTGGTTGTCCCGTATGTGCATGAAAGGAAACAGTTTGGAAAGCCGATCGGCGAATTCCAACTCATGCAGGCCAAACTGGCGGACATGTACACGGGGTACTACGCTTGCAAGGCTTACGTTTATGCGGTGGCCCAGTCTTGCGATCGCGGGGAGAGCGTGCGCAAGGATTGCGCCGGCGCCATCCTTTATTCGGCGGAGAAGGCGACGTGGATGGCGGGACAGGCAATTCAGACTCTGGGCGGAAACGGCTATATCAATGAGCACCCCACCGGAAGGCTGTGGCGCGACGCGAAGCTGTTTGAGATCGGCGCCGGCACGTCGGAGATCCGGCGCATGCTGATCGGGCGCGAACTCTTCAAGGAAACCGCGTAGGAGCCGCGCACCGATGACCGTTCTTTCTTCGCAGATCCAAACCCGCAGCGAGGAGTTTCAAGCCAACACGGAACGCATGCGGGGACTGGTTCGCGAACTGCGGGAAAAGACCTCTCAAGCCGCGCTCGGCGGCTCGGAAAGCGCACGCAAGAAGTACAAATCGCGCGGCAAGTTGTTTGTGCGGGAGCGCGTTGACCTGCTGCTCGATCCGGGAACTCCGTTTCTGGAATTGTCCGCGCTGGCCGCAAATGGCATGTACGGCGGCGACGTCCCGGGAGCCGGGATTGTGACGGGCATTGGCCGGGTAAGCGGCCAGGAATGCGTGATCGTGGCCAACGATGCCACCGTCAAGGGCGGAACCTATTTTCCCCTTACGGTGAAGAAGCACTTGCGCGCGCAGCAGATCGCGCTCGAGAACTGCCTGCCGTGCGTGTATCTTGTCGACTCGGGCGGCGCGTTTCTGCCTCTGCAGGACGAAGTATTTCCCGATCGCGATCATTTCGGAGCCATCTTCAACAACCAGGCGAATCTGAGTGCAAAGGGAATTGCGCAAATTGCCTGTGTGATGGGTTCCTGTACCGCCGGCGGCGCCTACATTCCGGCCATGTCAGACGAGGCCGTGATCGTGAAGGAGCAGGGCACCATCTTTCTGGGCGGCCCTCCGCTGGTAAAAGCGGCAACCGGCGAGGAAGTAACCGCGGAGGAACTGGGCGGAGCCGACGTCCATACGCGCATCTCCGGCGTCGCCGACTATTTCGCGGAAAACGACCCCCACGCCCTGGCGATCGTGCGGCGGATTATGTCGCACCTCAATCGGCCTAAACCCGCCGGGCCGCAGACCACGCCGGAAGACCCTCTGTTCGATCCCGAAGAGATCTACGGGATCGTGCCCTCTGACACGCGCAGGCCCTACGACGTGCGCGAAGTGATTGCGCGCATGGTCGACGGCAGCCGGCTCGACGAATTCAAGCAGCGTTATGGAAGCACGCTGGTCACCGGCTTCGCGCATATCCACGGATTTGCGGTGGGGATTCTCGCCAACAACGGCATCCTCTTCTCCGAGTCGGCGCAGAAGGGCGCACACTTTATCGAACTGTGTGCCCAGCGCGGTATTCCGCTGGTGTTTCTGCAAAACATTTCGGGTTTCATGGTGGGCAAGAAGTATGAGAACGGCGGCATCGCCAAAGACGGCGCCAAAATGGTGACCGCGGTTGCCTGTGCGCGCGTTCCCAAATTCACGGTGCTGATCGGCGGGAGCTTCGGCGCCGGCAATTACGGCATGTGCGGACGCGCGTACGGCCCGCGCCTGCTGTGGATGTGGCCGAATGCCCGTATCTCCGTAATGGGCGGCGAGCAGGCGGCGAACGTGCTGGCCCGCGTGCGCCGCGACGCCATGGAGGCCGACGGCAAGTCGTGGAGCGCAGAAGCCGAAGAGGAATTCAAGGCGCCCATCCAGCAACAGTACGAGGAGCAGGGCAATCCCTACTACGCAACGGCGCGTTTGTGGGATGACGGGATCCTCGACCCGGTCGACACCAGGCGCGTGCTGGCCCTGGGATTGGCAGCAGCGCAGAACGCGCCCGAGGAAGCAACGCGCTTTGGCGTGTTCCGGATGTGAGAGGGGTCATGGCTACAGGAACAATAGAAGTAGAGCAGCACGGCGCGACGGCCTGGGTCTGGATGAACCGGCCCACGGTGCACAACGCCCTCAACGAAGACATGATTCGTGAGATGACGGCCGCTTTTCGCACCCTGGGTGAAGATGCAGCCGTTCGCGTGATTGTGCTCTCGGGACGCGGCAAAAGCTTTTCCGCCGGAGCCGACGTGGACTATATGAAGCAGCAGGCTGCCGCAGGCGCAAAAGACAACCTGGCCAGCGCGCGCGAGCTTGCGGAGATGTTTCGCGCGATTGCAACGTGCCCCAGGCCCACCATCGCCCGCGTGAACGGCGCCGCGATCGGAGGCGGCCTCGGGCTGTTGAGCGCCTGCGATATCGCGCTTGCCTCGAACGCCGCGGTGTTCGCTGCTTCTGAGGTCCGGCTGGGACTGATTCCCGCCACCATCGCTCCCTACGTGGTGCAGGCGATCGGGGCGCGAGCGGCGCGACGGCTTTTTCTGACCGGCGAACGGATCACGGCAGAGCAGGCGGAGAAGATCGGCTTGCTTCACGCGGCCACATCTCCCGAAGAGCTCGACGAGAAAATCAACGCGCTGATCAGCAACCTGCTCGCCGGCGCGCCCGGCGCTCAAAAGGCTGCGAAAGACTTGATCGATGCGGTTGCAGACCGTCCCATGACACAGGAGTTGATGGAGGAGACAGCGGTTCGTATTGCCACCATTCGATCGGAGTCCGAGGCGCACGAGGGATTGGCCGCCTTCCTCGAGAAGCGCCCCGCGTCCTGGGAGCCAGGTCGGTGATAAAGCATGTTTGACACCATCCTGATCGCCAATCGCGGCGAGATTGCCTGCCGCGTCATCGCGACCTGCCGCAAAATGGCGATTCGCGCGGTGGCCGTGTACTCGGATGCCGACGCAAACAGCCGCCATGTGCGGCTCGCCGATACCGCAGTCCGCATCGGCCCTCCACCTGCCCTCGAAAGCTACCTGGCCATCGATCGCATTCTCGATGCGGCAAGGGAGACCGGCGCGCAGGCGATTCATCCCGGCTACGGATTTCTCGCCGAAAACGCGGAGTTTGCCGAAGCGTGTGCGCATGCGGGAATCGTGTTCATCGGCCCGTCGCCTGCGGCAATTCGTGCCATGGGCTCAAAGGCCGCCGCCAAGCGCCTGATGCGCGATGCCGGCGTTCCCATGACCCCGGGATACGATGGCCCCGACCAGAAGCCCGAGTTCCTGGCGCAGCAGGCAACTGCGATCGGCTACCCCGTGATGATCAAGGCCAACGCGGGAGGCGGCGGCAAGGGCATGCGGCGGGTGGACGGGCCGGAGCAGTTCGAGGCGGCGCTCGCATCGTGCAAGCGCGAGTCGGCGGCGGCATTCGGCGACGATTCGGTGCTGATTGAAAAGTGCCTGCTGCAGCCGCGCCATGTGGAAGTGCAGGTGTTCGGCGACACCCACGGAAACGTCATCAGCTTGTTTGAACGCGACTGCTCCGTGCAGCGGCGCAATCAGAAAGTGATCGAGGAAGCTCCGGCTCCGCGAATCTCCGAACAATTGCGTCAGGCCCTTGGCGAAGCCGGGCGCAGCGCGGCGCGCGCCGTGAATTACGTCGGCGCAGGCACGGTCGAATTTCTCGTGGATCGGGACGGCGGGTTCCACTTCATGGAGATGAATACGCGCCTGCAGGTGGAGCACCCGGTCACCGAGATGATCACGGGCCTCGACCTGGTGGAGTGGCAACTGCGCATGGCCGCCGGCGAACCGCTGCCGCTCAAGCAGGAAGAGCTCGCCATGCGCGGCCATGCAATCGAGGCTCGCATCTACGCCGAAGACCCGGCGCACGACTTCATGCCGTCTATCGGAAAGCTCGTGCACCTGAAATTTCCCGCAGCTTCAGAACACGTTCGCATCGATACAGGAGTAGAGCAGGGCGACACCATCACGCCGTTTTACGATCCCATGGTTGCCAAGCTGATTGTGTGGGACGGCACGCGCGAACTCGCACTGCGGCGAATGACCCAGGCGTTGAATGCGTTTCAAATCGTAGGCGTGGCAAACAACATCGGCTTTCTGCAGAGGCTGCTGAGCAGCCCGTCCTTCGCCGAAGCGCGCCTCGACACGGCCTTGATTGAGCGCGAACATGCATGGATTACATCCGGAGATACCGACCCAGACGACGAGTCGTTTGCCATCGCCGCTTTAGCAATGGTTTTGCGCGAGAGGAGAGAAGCGAGTTCGTCCCCGTGGGCGGCGCGGAACGGATGGCGGATGAACGGAATCTATACGCGCACGCTGAACTTTATCCATCGAGAACAGACCAAGCCCGTCGTGGTCGAGTATCGCGAGCGGGATTACGGCATGACCATTGGCGATTCTTCCTTCGTCGTCAGTGGAACCGAGGCGCCGGATGGAAGTCTCACCGCCCTGGTCGATGGGAAGCGGGTGTCCGGGCGCGTGATCGAATTTCACGGAAAGCTTTATGTCTTTCTGGACGAAAGACGATTCGTGTTCGCATACGATGATCCGCTCGATGTGGAGGCGGAACATCGCGGCCGCGAGAGCAGCTTCCTGGCCCCCATGCCGGGACGGATCATTGCGCAGACCGTACAGCCTGGAGAGAAGGTTGAAAAGGGAGCGTCGCTGATGGTGCTCGAGGCGATGAAGATGGAGTGCACGATTCACGCGCCGGCCGCAGGAAGCGTGGAGGCCTTTCATTTTGGCGTGGGCGACCAGGTGAACGAAGGGGTTGAACTTCTCAGCTTTACGCCCGCAGAAGGGAATGCAAGCTGATATGAACGTTCCCCGGCAGGTGCGCATCGTGGAGGTGGGGCCGCGCGACGGGTTGCAGAACGAAGCGAAGAGCGTCCCCACTGAGACCAAGATCGAGCTGATCCGCATGCTTGTCGACACGGGCTTGAAGACCATTGAGGCAACCGCATTTGTTTCGCCCAAGTGGGTTCCGCAGATGGCCGATCATGCTGAACTGATGCGGGCTGCGGCCCGGATGCGCGCACTGCCGCGCCATGAGGGCGTGGTCTTTCCCGTGCTGGTTCCAAATCTTCGCGGGTTTGAAGCAGCTGTGGAGGCGGGCGCAACGGAGGTAGCAGTCTTTGCCGCGGCCTCGGAGACGTTTTCGCAACACAACATCAATTGCACTATCGCGGAGAGCCTGGAGCGCTTTGCCCCTGTCTTTGCCGCGGCGCGAGCGGCAAATGTTCGCGTGCGCGGGTACGTTTCCTGCGCGCTGGGATGCCCCTACGAAGGAGAGGTCGATCCGGAGCGCGTGGCGGAGGTGGCGGGGAAGCTGTTTGATGCGGGCTGCTACGAGATCTCGCTGGGAGACACAATCGGAGTGGGTACGCCGACTCGAACGCAGCGAATGATATCCACGGTCGCAGGGCGGGTTTCGGTCGATCATCTAGCGGGACACTTTCACGACACCTATGGACAAGCGCTTGCGAACGTTTATGCTTCGCTTGAAACGGGGGTGCAGGTTTTTGATTCGTCCGTGAGCGGCCTGGGCGGATGCCCGTATGCGCCGGGAGCGGCAGGCAATGTGGCCACGGAAGACCTGGTTTACATGCTGAACGGAATGGGCATCGAGACTGGCGTTGATCTGGATCGATTGATTGCGGCAGGCACATTCATCACCGATGTCCTGGGCAGGGAGACGCAATCGCGAGTCGCCAGGGCACGTCGAAAAGCATGCTGACGCTCAGTTGATAATCTTTGGCTCGGTCTTCGCTGCCACTTCCTCATGCGTGATTCCGGGTGCAAGCTCGACGAGTTTCAAGCCTTCGCTCGTGACATCGAGAACGCAGAGATCGGTGATGATGCGATTGACTACACCCGCGCCGGTGAGGGGGAGCGTGCAGCGGTTCAGGATCTTGGGCTCGCCGTCCTTTGAAGTGTGTTCCATGAGGGCAACCACGCGGCGCACGCCGGCCACAAGATCCATGGCGCCGCCCATGCCCTTGATCATCTTGCCCGGGAATCATCCAGTTGGCCAGGTCGCCGCGCGCAGAAACCTGCATGGCGCCCAGAATCGCAAGATTGATGTGGCCGCCGCGGATCATCGCGAATGAGTCCGCACTGGAGAAGAAGCTTGCGCCGGGGAGCGCCGTGACGGTCTGTTTGCCGGCGTTGATGAGATCGGCGTCGACCTCCTCCTCGCTTGGAAATGGCCCGATGCCGAGCAGGCCGTTCTCGGAGTGCAGCGTCACCTGAATATCGCCGGGGATGTAGTTGGCGACCAGCGTGGGAATGCCGATGCCCAGATTCACGTAAAAGCCATCCTGCAACTCCTGCGCTGCGCGCTGCGCCATTTGATCACGGGACCATGCCATGGTTTTATGCCTTTCTCGTGGTGCGCTGCTCGATTCGCCGCTCGGGATTTGGGTTGTGCACCATGCGTTGCACAAAGATGCCGGGTGTGTGGATCTGGTCGGGATCGAGCTCGCCGGTGTCGACCAGGTTCTCGACTTCCGCTACGGTGACCCGGCCGCAGGTCGCGGCCATGGGATTGAAGTTGCGTGCGGTCTTGCGGTAGATGAGATTGCCGCTCATATCGCCTTTCCACGCCTTCACCAGGGCAAGGTCGGCGCGGATGCCGCGTTCAAGAATGTAGGAGACACCGTCGAACTCGCGCTGCTCCTTGCCCTCGGCGATGGAGGTGCCGGCACCCGTGCGCGTGTAAAAGCCTGGAATGCCGGCGCCCCCGGCGCGCATGCGTTCCGCCAGCGTTCCTTGCGGGCAGAATTCGATTTCGAGTGAACCAGAAAGGAACTGGCGCTCGAATTCGCGATTCTCGCCAACATAGCTGGAGATCATTTTGCGAATTTGACGCGTCTCCAGCAGCAGGCCAAGCCCCCAACCATCGACGCCCGCGTTGTTGCTGGCGACGGTCAAATCCTTCTTTCCGCTGTCGCGAAGAGCTCGGATAAGAGCTTCAGGGATTCCGCATAGGCCGAATCCCCCAACCGCGATGGTCATCCCGTCTTCAACAATGCCCTGGAGCGCGGAGCGCGCGTCGGGGTAGATCTTCGATATCGCCAAAGCAAGCCTTTCTGGAGCACTACTCCGAGAACGCTGACACACCGCAAAGTAGTATGCGAGGCAGGCCGCTTCGTGTGCAATAGCCGAGGATGCCTTCTAGATCTGAGATCCAGATTCCGCATCCCGATGTCGCAGGTTGAAGGCAGGGCAAGCATGGTAAAACTGAACCACGCATCATGTGCGGCCGCTATTTTCGACGTTCCGACAAGCAGCAGATCGCCGACGCCTTTCGCCTTGGCCTACCCACGACCTTCGAGATTCTGCCCTCGTTCAACGTTGCTCCGCAGACCTTCCAGCCTGTCGTGCGGTTGAATCGCGAAACGGGCGAACGCGAACTGGCTCCTTTGCGATGGGGCCTGGTGCCGTTCTGGGCTGGGGAAAGCAAGGTCGGCTTCAGCACCATTAACGCCAAGGCTGAGACGCTGGCCACCAGTCCTGCGTTTCGCGAAGCGTTCAAATCGCGCCGTTGCCTCATCCCACTCGACGGATTCTATGAATGGCAGACTCTCTCTCCCAAGGTGAAGCAGCCCTTTGCAGTGGGTTTGAAGGGCGGTTCGCTCTTTGCGGTCGCCGGACTGTGGGAGAGATGGAAGGATAAGGCGACGGGACAGTACCTCGAAACATTCACCATCATCACCACCGATCCCAATCCCTTGATGGAGCCGTTTCACAATCGCATGCCGGTGATACTGGATCCCGAGGACTACTCGCGGTGGATGGCTCCTGCCGATCCCGCGCGCCTTCCCGTCGACCTGCTTCGACCGTACCCGGAGGAGAGGATGGAGGCATGGAAAGTGGCTGCTGCCGTGGGAAACGTGCGCAATGACGACGCCAGCCTGATTGCGCCGCTTTTGACCTGAGTTCTTTGCTCTGCAACTTGCCACCCGCGTGGCGCGCCGTGAAATACTGCCAGCAGCCCACTGCTGGGCATATCCTGTTTTTCCGCGAGCATGGCCTTGGAACGAAAGCTGTATACAGCGCGCCTGGAGCGCAAAGAGTGCATCTCTGAATCCGCTCAGTGCTACCATTTCGATTTCGTGATCGATGAGCTGGAGAGTTTTCCGTTCTCTGCGGGTCAGTTTGTCTCCACCGTGGCCGCTGACCAGAACGGCAAGCAGCAGACGCGGGCGTATTCCATCGCCTCGGCGCCGCGCGGCAATCATTTCGATCTGTGCGTAAACCGGGTCGAGGGCGGGTTCTTTTCCAACCATCTTGCGGATTTGAGCGAACTCCCGCCCGGAGGACTCGTGAGCGTGCACGGGCCTCATGGGCACTTCGTTCTCAAAGAGCCCATGACGGATTCGATCTTCATCTCCACAGGAACCGGCATTGCCCCGATGCGCGGTTTCGCGCAGTGGCTTTTTCCGGAGAATGGGCCGGACCGAAGCGACGGCCGGGAAATCTGGATGGTGTACGGCACTCGCCACGAGTCCGAGCTTTACTACCATAGCGAGTTTGAAGCGCTGGCAGCCCGCAAGCCGAACTTTCACTATCTGGCGACCTTGAGCCGCGCCGGCGACAGCTGGAAGGGATTGCGCGGTTACGTGCAGGAGCACGTGGCAAAGATCGTGGAGGAGCGCGCCGCCCGGCTGGGACAAACGTTGCCGCTCGATCCAATCCCTCCGGGCACTCCGGCCACCGAGCTCAAGTTCGATATCCACGCCTACATTTGTGGGCTGAACAACATGGTTGCGGGGGTGCGCGAAAAGCTTGCCGGATACGGCTGGCATCGCAAACAGGTTATCTTCGAGCGCTACGACTGAAGAAGCGATCGGACCCTACAGCTTGAACAGCTCACGCAGCCGCCTGGTTTGCGATCGGCTCACGGGAATCTCCGTCTGCTTCTTGTCGTTCATGCGGAGCTGATAACTCGACTTGAACCACGGTACGACTTCGCGGATCTGGTTGATGTTGACGACGAATCCGCGATGAGCGCGCCAGAACACTGCGGGATCGAGCAGTTCGAGCAATTCTTCCAGGGTTCGGCACTTGGACTGGCCTTCAAAGTTCTGCGTCACGACCCGGATGACGCCCTCGTCAATGGCGGCGTAACAGATCTCGCCCTGGTCGACCAGCAGCAGCCGGTTCTGCGCCTGGACGATGAGCTTGGCGGGTTGGTGATTGGGTTGAGACCGGTTCAGCAGGCGCAAAAGGGCGTCGATCTGGCTCTCGGGAGCTGCCGGTGCGCCGGCAATGCGCCCCTTGGCGCGCTCCACAGCCTGTTCAACCCGGCTCTTGTCAAAGGGCTTGAGCAGGTAGTCGACCGCGTTCACGTCAAACGCCCGCACCGCGTACTGATCGTATGCCGTCGCAAAGACAATCTGTGGCAGGACTTCTTCGTCTGCATCGGGATGGGAACGGAGCCTGGCCTGGATTCGATCCTTGAGCCTCTGAATCACCGCAAATCCGTCCAGGCCGGGCATTTGAACGTCAAGGAAAACGAGATCCGGGCGATGTTCTTCGATCAGATCGACGGCTTCGATGCCGTTGGTGCCTTGCGCCACCACATCGACTCCGCCGACGGTCTCGAGCAGGTACTTCAGCTCTTCGCGGGCCAGCTGTTCGTCGTCGATGATGAGAGCGGAAAGAGACATGCCGAAGGATCGATTGTAGGAAGCCGGGCCTTCGGCTGTCATCCAGCCCCCGTTCTAGTGGCCCAGGGCGTGCAGGCGCGCGGGCATGTGGTCGGCGGCGAGCTCGTGCCCGCAGCGCGTGCAGAACTGGTCGGTGGCCCGGACGCTGCGGAAACAGTTGCCGCAACTGGCCATGAGTTGATAGTTGCACTGGGGACAGAAGTGGAAGTCGCTTTGCACGAATGTGCTGCAGGCCGGGCAGCGGGAGACCAGCGGCTGGCGCAGCAGAAAGTAAAGCACGGCGCCGATTCCGCCCGGCAGCACGAAACAGATGAGCATCCAGAAGCGCGCGCTCATGGAGCGGCGCGGGGCATCCTTGCTCACGTAGCCGACCATAAGGAAATAGAGCGAGGCGAGCAGTCCCCAGGAGAGATTGAAGTAGATACGGAATCCAAGCGGCGGCCCGGGATGATGCCGCTGCTCGGGCAGAACCATCCAGAAGTAGTATTCGACACCAACAAAAGCGGCGACGGCGATGACGATCGACCAGACCGGAATCAGGCGGGCATCGTCGTCGGCCGGAATGTTCTTTATGTCAAGCATAATCAAGCCCTCTCACGGAGGGTTTTCGAGAGTTGAAGTGCGGGATAACTTCTCTACACAATGGACGCAGGCCATGGGCGCGAAGTTGCGAACCTCGCCGGGCCCGGTTAAAGCCCGGTTTCCACGGGAAAAAGCGAACAAAAGGCGATGCTACATAGGGGGGGGAGGGGGGTTAGTCTCTCATTTCCCGAGCGAGGGTACCCCTCGTCCCCACAAGATAGATCGATTCGGAGTGCCGATACGGTGATCGCCGATACGTGGACGTGTTTAGGCAGACTCGCGGCTCAGACGCCTGGAGGCCCTGCTCCCTCCGGAACCGCTATTTGTTGAACAGGACAAAGCGCCGACCGGAGTAGAGGCGGAAGCCGCCGCCGGGATCCGTTGTCACCTGAAGGGGCGTGGGGCGTTTCATGTCCTGGTCCGTGGCGGAGGTAACGGTCAACAAGTCATGCGCACCGACGTCGGTGACCACAAACTTGTCGCCGCCAATGAAGCCGACGCCATAGATGCCCGCGGGGAGATCCTGACCGCCAATCTTGAGGGGCAACTCGGTGATGAAATACGCCTGATATTTGGCCTGGACGTCGCTGGAGTAGCCGCTGGTGTCCACGAGAGTGGCAAGCACGTAGGATCCATCCGCGAATTTGACGCCGCCGGAGTTGCGAAGCTGCGATGGGGCAGACTGGCCTTTGTACCAGACCTTGTCGGCCAGCAGTTTCTGGGTGTCGGCGGGCTTGAGAATCGTGTCGCCTCCCTGGGCAATTGCAGAGCCTGGAGCAACGATGGCCAGCGCCAATCCGGCCAGCGCGGCAAGTCTTCCTATGCTGTTGAAACGCATCCTGAATCCTCCTGAAAAAACTTGTGTTTGCGTCCCGGAGTATACCGCATGGGTGCGAACGTCGCCTCCGTCGATGGGTGCAGGGCATTCAGACCTATTCGTCCGACGTGATCTTGCGGCGGTCATCCAGGCCAGCGGTCCTTCACTCAATTCGGGTTTGCTGATGGTTCTCAGGAATCGGTATACATAATGCGTGCTATGCCCTGCGCTCCCGGAAGTCCGTTTCCTGAACCTTTTCGGGAGCCCTACTTGATTCGTGAGGGGGATTGGGTGGATGAAGATGTTTGTGGCTATCGAAAACCTGCGCCGGGATGTTCGTTTCGGCGTTCGCCAAATCGTGCGCAGCCCAGGCTTTGCTACCGTCGCGATCTTCACGCTGGCGCTGGGGATCGGAGCGAACGCCGCCATTTTCAGCCTGGTGGATGCGATTATTCTTCGCCCGTTGCCGTATCCGGATGCGGAGCAACTGGTGGGACTTGGGCAGTGGAGGAATCAGACCGGCGAGGGCTATGTGCAGACCGGCGTGTCCGCACCCAACATGGCCGACATCGCACGGCAGACGAGGATTTTCCAACGGGTAGGCTACTACCGGTTTTCGGAATTCAACATCACCGAAAGCAATCGGCCTGAGAGCGTTACCGGAATTAAAGCTTCGATCGATTTGTTGCCGATGTTCGGCGTGCAGCCGCTGATGGGCCGCTTCTTTACGACTGACGAGATGGAGCCCGGTCACGACCAGGTCGCCATCATCGGTCATCGTCTGTGGCAGGAGCGATACGGCGCCGACCCGGGGATTCTCGGCAAGACCATCGATCTCGACCAGCGGCGCTACACCATTGCCGGGGTAATGCCTACCACCTTCCGCTTCACCTGGGACCAGGAGATGGACGTATTCGTGCCGCTGGCGCTAACGCCCGATGAACGGAGCGAAGCGGCGCGCGCCACCTCCCGCGACCTGCAGGCCCAGGCTCGGTTGCAGCCCGGTGTGACCGTGAAGCAGGCCCAATCTGCGATGGATACGCTGGCTGCCAATCTTGCGGCGCAATATCCGACTGCCAATAAGGGTTGGGGCATCAAGGTGGAACCGCTGCATGCCGCGTATCACCGGCGCATGACAACCCCGCTGCTCATCATGTCGGGAGCCGTGCTCTTTGTGTTGTTGATTGCCTGCGCGAACGTGGCCAACCTGCTGCTGACGCGTGCCACGGGCCGCAAACGAGAGATTGCCGTCCGCGTGGCAATCGGTGCGAACCGCCGGCGCCTGGTGGTTCAGATGTTGACGGAAAGTGTGCTGCTGTCGGGGGCCGGAGGGGCTTTGGGGCTGGGGCTTGCTTTCGCGGGCGATCGGCTGCTTACCCTGGAGATGACTCGCTACCACCGCTTCAGCGTGCCCAACGCCGGGGTGATCAGTATCGACTGGCGCGTTTTGATTTATGCCGCTGCCGTGACGTTGGGCACGGGGATCATCTTCGGCCTGGCGCCGGCTTTGACCGCATCGAGAACCAATCTCAACGAATCGCTCAAAGCCGGTGGGGCGAGTTCGTCTGCGGAGGCCGGGCGGCGCCGTTTGCGTAATGGCCTGGTAGTTTCAGAGATTGCGCTGGCGCTGGTGCTGCTTTGCGGCGCGGGGCTACTGGTGCGGACATTTATGCGCCTCATGCAGGTCGACCTGGGCATCGATCCAACCAATGTCGTGACCATGGAGATCGATCTGCCGCAGTACAAGTACCCCACCTCGGTTCAACAGACGCTCTTCTACCGGCAACTGCTGCAGCGGGTGGGGAGCGCGCCGGGAGTGAAGTCGGCCGGCATTGAGCAACCCGGTTCAACAGTCTTTTTCCAACCCGAAGGACAACCGGCGGCAGCACCAGGGCAGGAGCCAACGGGCAGCCTGAATGTGGTTACATCGGGAGACTTCAGCGCCATGGGCATCGGCATGGTGGCGGGACGAGAGCTTCTCGAGAGCGATGCTGCCGGCGCGGCCCCGGTTGCGCTGATCAGCGAAACGGTGGCGCAGCGTTACTGGCCGCACGCAAATCCGCTGGGGAACCATCTCACGGTGCTGGAGCACGTTTATTCCGGGCAAAATGCCGGCGCCGCGCAGGCTCTGCGGATCGTGGGCATGGTCAAGGATCGCCGCGGATATGACCTGTGGGAGCCGCGCGCCGACATTTACGTGCCGTTTGAGCAGCACCCGGTCTCCTGGGCCTATTTGAACGTTCGAACCGCCGTGCCGCCGATGACGGTAGTGCCCGCCATTCGCGATGCGGTGCTGGCTCTCGACAAGGAGCAGCCGCTGAATGACATCAGGTTGCTTACCGAGATGGTGGCTCAGACTTATGGCACGCTTCGTTTCCCGATGACGCTGGTATGGATTTTCGCTGCATTGGCGCTGGTACTGTCGGCGATCGGCATCTTCGGAGTGATGTCGTACGCGGTGAGCCGCCGCACGCAGGAACTGGCGATCCGCATGGCGCTGGGCGCCGACCGGCAAGCGGTGTTGCGGCTGGTGCTGCGCGAGGGTTTGGGCGTGACGCTTCTGGGTGTGTCGATCGGCCTTGTCGCGGCGCTGGGGCTGAGCCGCGTGATGGCGGGGTACGTTTATGGCATCAAGTCCACCGACCCGTTAACTTACGCCGCAGCCGCACTGCTGCTGATGCTGGTGTCGCTCGCGGCCTGCTATCTTCCGGCGCGGCGAGCGATGCAAGTCGAGCCGACTCAAGCGTTGCGGATTGAGTGATTCATAAAGGACAAATGCAGATTCTTCGACTCACCACCCCCGAACTGCAAAACGTTCGGCGCCCCGTTCGCTCAGAATGACAGGCCTGGTTTTGTCATGAACTTTAGAGACAGGACACTAGAACCCCGTCAAGGCACGTAGAGGTCGACGTACTCGTTGACCGGGGTAGAGTCGAGGCGCTGGGGGTCGAGTGACACCTGGAGGATTTTTTCCTGCTGAGGGGGCGAGAAACGGCGGCGGAGGTTGGTCTTGAACTTTTCGACCAGGAGGGGAAGACCCTCCTGGCGACGACGCCGATGGCCGATGGGGTATTCGACCGTCTCCTCAAGCACGGTTCCGTCCTGGAGTACGGCGCGCAGGGCGTTGGCGATGGAGCGTTTGTCCGGGTCGTGGTAGTCGCGCGTAAATTGCGGTTCTTCGACGCAGGTGATGCGGTCGCGGACGGCGTCGATCCGTGGTCCCCACACTGGGTCGAGGGCGATGGAGTCCTCGTAGTCGGCAGCGGTGAGACGACCGAAGAGAAGGGGAATCGCGATCATGTATTGCACGCAATGATCGCGGTCGGCGGGATTGGCGAGCGGGCCCTTTTTGTCGATGATGCGCAGGCAGGCTTCGTGCGTGCGCACGGTGATTTCCTGAATGACCGAAGCATTCTCTCCGCGTTCGGCGAGGCGCGCATGCAGTTTCATGGCGGCTTCAACGGCGGTCTGGGCATGGAATTCGGCCGGGTAGCTGATCTTGAACAGCACGTTTTCCATGACATAGGAACCGTAGGGCCGCTGGAAACGGAACGGTTGGCCGCGGAAGGAGACGTCGTAGAAGCCCCAAGTTTTAGCGGTGAGGACGGACGGGTAACCCATCTCGCCGGACCGCGCGATAAGGGCAAGCCGAACGGCGCGGCTGGTGGCGTCGCCGGCGGCCCAGCTTTTGCGCGAGCCGGTGTTGGGTGCGTGGCGGTAGGTGCGCAGGCTCTGGCCGTCGACCCAGGCGAGGGATAAGGCGTTGATGGTCTGGTCGCGGGTGAGGCCGAGGAGTTGGCTGACGACGGCCGTGGAGGCGACCTTGACCAGCACGACGTGATCGAGGCCGACTTTGTTGAAGGAGTTTTCAAGCGCGAGGCAGCCCTGGATCTCGTGGGCCTTGATCATGGCAGTCAGAACGTCGCGCATGACAAGCGGAGGTTTGCCTTCTGCCAGGGAAGTGCGGGAGAGCCAGTCGGCGGTGGCCAGGATGCCGCCCAGGTTGTCGGAGGGGTGGCCCCATTCGGCCGCCAGCCAGGTGTCGTTGAAGTCGAGCCAGCGAATGATGGCGCCGATATTGAAGGCCGCCTGCACGGGATCGAGCTGATACGCCGTGCCCGGGACGCGCGCGCCGTTGGGGACCACGGTGCCGGGAACGATGGGGCCGAGGAGCTTGGTGCAGGCGGGATACTCGAGGGCTTCGAGCCCGCAACCGAGGGTGTCGATGAGGCAGGCGCGGGCCGTGGAATACGCTAAATCGCTCTCGATCTGGTAATTCAGAACATAGTCGGCGATGTCGGTGAGGACGTTGTCCGGGGCGGGGCGTTCCTTGCTGACGGGCGAAGACAATTCGATTTCCCCTTGATTCACGCTGGTCATCGCGACCGGGCTTTACTGGTCCTGGCAGCCGTGGTCCTTCATGGTTTTGTTGGTGAGGGTCAGGGCCTCGGCCACGCTCATCTTGTAAACGCCGCCGCAGTGCGAGAGCCAATCCTTGTAGCCCTCATCGAAGTCGGGGATGTCCTTCTCGGTTCGGAGCAGCTTGACGACGCTCTTGTCGATAGCGGCCTTGGCGAAGGGAGCATGGTCCATGGTTGAATCGCCCTTGTTTCCTTTGCAGTTTTCCAAATTGAATTTGTCGATTCTGACATGGACGATGAGTCCGAGCTTGGGGGTGGACTCGACGCGAAGGATGGTGATGGTGGATGCATCTTCGCCGGGCCTTGTTTTGTAACTCCAGACTTGTCCAGGCTTGTAGGTTGGATCGTCCACGACCACGGGCTTGGCGCAATTCGGCTCATCCGCGGCGAATCCGCGGGTAAGTGTGATGGCTGCAAAAAGCAAGGACAGGGTAACGACTTTACGATAGGTGGAGGCTGCCATTTTCAGGTCCTTTCCGTGAAGGGCTCATCGTCTAGTTGCGCTGTTCGATGGGCACGAAGTTCAGGGGTTCAGGACCAGTGTAGTTTGCCGAGGGGCGAATGATCTTGCCGTCGCGGCGCTGTTCGAGCACGTGGGCGCACCAGCCGGCGGTGCGGGCGATGACGAACAGGGGCGTAAACAGGTCGGTGGGGATGCCCATCTGGTGGTAAGCGACGGCGCTGAACCAGTCGAGGTTGGGGAACATGCGCTTGGTTTCGAACATGACGCCCTCGATGCGGGCGGCGATCTCAAAGTGAGTGCTGCCGCCAGCGGACTCGGCCAGCTCGCGGGACACGTCCTTGATGATGTCGCTGCGCGGATCGCTGATGGTATAGACGGGGTGGCCGAAACCGATGATGACTTCGCGTTCGCCGACGCGACGGCGGATATCCTGCTCGGCTTCCTCGGGGGCGCTGTAGCGACTTTGAATTTCGAGCGCAACTTCATTGGCGCCGCCGTGCTTGGGGCCTTTCAGAGCTCCGATGGCGCCGGTGATGCAGGAATACATGTCGGACCCGGTGCCGGCGATGACGCGGGCGGTGAAGGTGGAGGCGTTGAATTCGTGTTCGGCGTAGAGGATGAGCGACGTTTGCATGGCGGCCACCCACTCGGCCGATGGGGCTTCGCCGTGCATCAGGTGGAGGAAGTGCGCCGCGATGGAGCTTTCCCCCAATTCGACCTCGATGCGGCGTCCGTTGCGCGCGTAATGGTGCCAGTAGAGAAGCATGGACGCAAGGCTGGCCAGGAGAGCGTCGGCGATGGCGCAAGCGCCCTCCTCGTTGTGGTCCAGGGCTTCGGGGCGCACGCAGCCCAGCACCGAAACGCCGGTGCGCAATACGTCCATGGGGTGGGTGGAAGGCGGCAGCAATTCCAGGGCTTGCTTGACCGCGGCCGGCAGACTGCGCAACTGGGCGAGGGTGGTCTTGTATGCCGTGAGCTCGACCGTGTTGGGCAGCTTGCCATGGACCAGGAGGTAGGCGACCTCTTCGAACTCGCAGTAGCGGGCCAGGTCGTGGATGTCGTATCCGCGGTAATGGAGGTCGTTTCCGCTGTGGCCGACTGTGCACAGGGCGGTGTTGCCAGCCGGGGTTCCGGATAGGGCTACGGACTTTTTCGGCTTGAATCCGGGCGAGGTTTCGGACTGAGTCATGCACACTCCACGGAGCTTCAACGTAATGGATGCAGATTCGCGGTGTCCAGTGAATGCTACCCCAGCGAGGAAGGCGAGTCGCCTGGCCGACCGGTCGAGGGGCGGGAATCAGTTTGGACGGCACTGATCGGAACCGTCAGAGGCATAGAAAGGCTGGGCCAGGAGGCTGACTTCGCGGATCTGGGCATCGTTGAGAAAGACGACTTCCATGTTTTCAGCGCCCGGGAAGAGCTCTTTGAAGACGGCGCCCACGGTTCGCGCGACCTCGATGGCATTGGTCCTGTCGCCGACGAGGCATAGGGCAAGCCTGGGAGTCGGAGAGGCGTCGCGGTTGATGCGAACCAGGTAGGCCTTTTTGATTTCGTGCTCACAACTCATGAAGCTGGAGAGCTGATGCTTGAGTTCCTGGACCGGCGGTCCCTCCAATTCGCCGAGGAAATGAATCTTGCGGCTCGTGAACGGGTCCATTCTCATTGCTCCGCTTTCTTGCTTTGGGCGAAGAGCTCATCGAGTTTGGCTTCGAATGCGTGGTAGTCCAGATAGCGGTAGAGGTCGCTGCGGGACTGCATGATCGCCAGGACATTCTTCTGGGTGCCCTCGCTGCGAATCGCCTCGTAGACTTTAAGGGCCGCGGCGTTCATGGCGCGGTAGGCACCGCAGCAATAGAGGATGATGTCGACGCCGGCCAGGGCAAGCTCGTCGCGGGTAAACAGCGGAGTCTGTCCGAATTCTGTGATATTGGCGAGGATGGGCACGCCGACGGCTTCGCGGAAGCGCGTGTATTGTTTCAGTTCTGTTACTGCTTCGGCGAAGATCATGTCGGCGCCGGCTTCCACGTAGGCCTGGGCGCGTTCGATAGCGGCGTCGATGCCTTCATTGGCGAGAGCGTCGGTGCGCGCCATCAAGACAAACTGCGGGTCGGTGCGGGCGTCAACGGCTGCCTTGATGCGGTCGACCATTTCGGCCGTGTGGACAAGTTCTTTGCCAGGCCGATGGCCGCAGCGCTTGGCGCCCACCTGGTCTTCGATGTGCACGGCGGCAGCGCCCGCCTTGATCACGGAGCGGATGGTGCGCGCGATATTGAAGGCCGAGCCCCAGCCGGTATCGATATCGACCAGCAGCGGGAGGGAAGTGGTGTCGGTGATGCGGCGGACGTCGATCAGGACGTCTTCCATGGTGCTGATGCCCAGGTCCGGAAGCCCTAAGGAATTGGCCGCCACGCCTCCGCCCGAGAGATAGATTGCGCGGAACCCCGTGGCTTCCGCGAGCCGGGCGGCGTAGGCATTAATGGTTCCGGCCACCTGGAGGGGCTGCTCCTGCTGCAAGGCGGCGCGGAACAAGGCGCCGGGGGATGGCTGGGGCTTCGAGTTCGACATCGTATTCTCTTCATCGCATGGTAACAGCCTGCCTGGACACGGTTCCCACACCGGGCGGCGGGGTGCGACAATCATCCGGCGAAGTGTTGCACCTACTCCAAGGAGGAATTGCATGAAGCGTCTTTTGGTATGTACCGCGCTACTGGCGGCGGCAGGCACGGTTTTTGCGCAGGGCGGAGCTCCGGCGAGCCCGCCTGAGACAGCGAGCGGTACCGTCGGCGGCAAGACCGTCACGATCACGTATTCGTCCCCCCGGGTGAAGGGGCGCGAGGGCAAGATCTTCACCAAGGACGGTCTCATCAGCCACAATCCGCATTACCCGGTGTGGCGCGGCGGTGCCAACGCGGCAACCACGCTCAAGACGGACGGGGATATCATGCTGGGCGACCTTCACGTTCCAGCGGGAACTTACACGCTGTTTGTGGACATTTCGGATCCAGATAACTGGGTGCTGATCGTGAACAAGAAGACCGGGGAATGGGGCCTGGCCTACGACGGATCCGCGGATCTTGGCAAGGTGAAGATGCAAATGTCGAAGCCGCCCGCGCTGGTGGAAGAGCTGAAGTACACGATTGGCGACGGCAAGGTAACGCTTGCCTGGGAAGACAAGCAAGCCTCCGTACCGATCTCGGCGCACTAAGCTGAGGGCCTGGGGCCGGTGATTCGCATTACCGGCCCCGGAAAGCATCCCTTTGCAGGCGGCGATAGAATAGAAGAGGAATGATTTTGTTTCCCTGCGGGGTGAAAGAGACTTGCCTCTATACGCATACCGCTGCACACAGTGCGGCAATCGCTACGAGAAGATACAAAGCTTTAGTTCCGAGCCGGAGACCGTTTGCCCCAAATGCGGTGGCAAAGTCGAACGTCCACTGACGGCGCCCGCACTACAGTTCAAGGGAGCCGGGTGGTACATCAACGACTACGCTCCAAAGGCCTCGGCTGGTTCTTCGTCGACTGACAAGCCTGCCGGCGACACGGCTGCTTCCTCGGACTCGAAACCGGCGGACACCAAATCTTCCGAATCGAAGCCCGCGGCTACTGATTCGACGGCGTCGAAGCCGGCTTCCAGTACGACGACTACCTAGCGCTCTCAGAATTCTTGAGACCGCAGGCGCTCTCCAATCACATCGGTGTATTTGTTTCCCGAGCCGGTATTGAAAAGTACGATGCGATCTTCCCGGGTTAGAAACCCGTTGGACAGCAGGATGTCGCAGGCCGCGGTGGCGGCGGCCCCTTCAGGCGATAGCAGCAGGCCCTCGTGGCTGGCCCAGTCTTTGAGTGAAGCAAAGATCTGATCGTCGCTCACGGCCACGGCGGTGCCGCCTGACTGGCGCAAAATATCCAGGATCAGATAATCGCCGTACGGCTTGGGAACGCGTAGCCCGGACGCCGCGGTATGGGCATCCTGCCACATGGTGCTGGCAGTCTCGCCCCGCTCGAACGAGCGCACGATCGGCGCGCACCCGTCGGCTTGAATCGCGATCATCTTCGGGCGCTTGCCGCTCACCCAGCCGAGTTCTTCCATCTCTTCGAATGCCTTCCACATGCCGATCAGCCCCACACCGCCTCCGGTGGGATAAAAAACGGCATCGGGATACGTCCAGCCCAGCTGTTCGACCAATTCATATCCCATGGTCTTCTTGCCTTCGACGCGGAAAGGCTCCTTCAGCGTGGACACATCGAACCAACCCTCGGCGGCCTTGCGCTCCGCCACCATGCGGCCGCAATCCGAAATGAGGCCGTCGACCAAGGTCAGGTGCGCGCCATAGGCGAGGCACTCCACCTGGTTGGCCATCGGCGTGTCCCGGGGCATGAAGATGTGCGCTTCGATTCCGGCGGCAGCGGCATAGGCGGCGAGCGCCCCGCCGGCGTTGCCTGCGGTGGGAGCCGCAAGTTTCTTGAGGTTGTAATGGCGCGCCATGGTGACCGCCATTGCAAGGCCGCGCGCCTTGAACGTGCCGGTTGGATTGGCGCCCTCTTCCTTGAGCCAGACGTTGGGATAGCGGCGGCTACGGAGCATCGGCGTCCAGCCTTCGCCGAGAGTGACTGGTTCGACGTCGGGGAGCACCTGGCGGTAACGTCCCATGCCGCTCCAGCGTTTATCGGCTTCCGCCGTACCGATCTGATCGCGTTGCGCTGTACCCCTCGCGGTGGAGAGGTCATAGCGTACATACAGAGAGCCTGCACAAGCGGCGCACACGGTTTGCGGAGTTGCGGGGTCGTGGTGAAGATGGCAGCGGGAGCACTCGAGAAACGCGATCCGGGGCATAGGTTCAGGATAACGAACCGGTCGTGCTGACAGGGGTTCTCGCCGGTGCTTTCAGAGTTTCGAAGAGGGAACGGCGGTCGGCGGCTAGGACAGGAATTTGCGCAGCGCCGCCACGCATCCCTCGATTTCGGGCTCCGGGATGGCATATCCGAAGCGCAAGTGGCCTTCGCCCTGGGCGCCAAACACCGACCCTGGAATGGTGGCGACGCGAGCCTTTTCCAGCAGGATTTGCGCGGCGGTGCGGCTGTTCTTGTGAATCTTTTCCACGTTCGGGAAAGCGTAAAACGCGCCCGCTGGAGGATCGCAATCGAGGCCGGCTTCGTTCAACCCCTTCACGAGTAGATCGCGACGCACGCGGTAATCCTCGCGTCGTTGCGCAATCTGCGACTCTGGCGTCATGAGGGCCTGGATCATGGCGTACTGTACTGGAGTTGAAACTCCGTTGGTGGAGTAGAGCACGATCTTGCGAATTGCCGTCATGAAGGGTTCCTGCGCCACGGCATAACCAGCGCGCCAGCCCGTCATCGCGTAGGTCTTGGAAAACGTGAAACAGGTGATGGTGCGCTCGGCCATTCCGGGCAGCGACGCAATCGACAGGTGCTCGCCGTCGTACACCAAGTCCTCGTAGGCCTCGTCGGCAATGACGATCAAGTCGCGTTCCAACGCGAAGGCGGCCACCTCCTCCGCTTCGGCTCGCGTGAAGACGAGTCCGCTCGGATTTTGCGGCGTGTTGTAGTAAATGGCGCGCGTCTGCGGTGTCGCGAACTGCTCCAGCGTCTTGCGAATTCCATTGCGGCGCGCCGTGATGGTGGGCACAAGCAGGGGACGGCCTTGCGCACCGGTCACCAAATCGCCAATCGGTGTCCAATACGGAGAAAACACCAGGGCGTCATCGCCCGGGTCCAGGACGATTTGAAAAGCCGCATACAAACCCTGTGAGCCGCCCACAGTCACGATTACTTCGTCTGCGCTGGCCTTGATTCCGTTTTTCGCCGCGAGCTTGCGGACCATCGCTTCGCGAAGCGGCAGCAGGCCCGAAGAAGGGGCGTAGTGCGTTTGGTTTTCGACCAACGCCCGCACGGCCGCGAACTTGATCTCATCCGGCGTCTCGAAAAATGGCTCTCCTCCATGGAGCGAGAAGACTTTATGCCCTTCGCTTCGCATGGCCATCACCTTGTTTCGGATCTGGACGATGTCGGAGAAGCCTACCTCATCCATTCGCTTGGCTAGCCGGATACCGCTCTGATTGCTCGCTCTCATGCGTCTTCCTCTTCTGAGATATCTTCTTCAGCATAGCCGAAGGGCTTTTGAAATGCCCGCACGGCCAGAATATCTTTCCGGGATTTTCGTCGTCACACGGCGATTGCGTCGGTATAGATAGCCATACCGACCACTGCATCACAACCTAACGCGTCGAGTTCGTCGATCTCCCTCTGGCTGCGCACTCCTCCCGCTACGATCAACTGGCGCTCGGTCAGCCGGCGCAGCCGCGAAGCCACATTGATGGGAAACCCTTGCATCATTCCCTCGCCATCGACATGAGTGTAAAGAAATCCCGACACATAGGGTTCCAGCTGCGGAATCGCTTCATCCGGGGTCAGCGCGACGTTGGCCTTCCATCCCTTGATGGCGATGCGGCCACCTTTGGTGTCGATTCCGGCGACAAGCTTCTCGGCGCCGATTCTGGCGGCGAGTTCTTCCGCGAACCCGGTGTTCACTCCCGCGGTTTCATTCGATGAGAAGAGCGCGGAACCAATGATGATGCGCTTCGCTCCCTGATCCAGAACCTGCCTGGCGCGTTCTAAGGAACGAAAGCCGCCGCCCACCTGGCACGGAAGCTGCCTGGCGATTTGTGCAACGAGTTCTGAATTGTCGCCCTGGCGCATGGCCGCATCCAAGTCGATGAGCTGCACCAGCGGGTAGCGCGAAAACTTCTCGATCCAGTAGTTAAAGTCGTCGAAGGCGAGGCGGAGTTTCTCGCCCTGAACCAGCTGCACAATGCGCCCTCCCAGCAAATCGATTGACGGGATCAGCATGGCAGCCTCACGGGCACGCCAGACGAGGCGAGTTCTTGTTTGAGCGCGCGGGCGCTCGACACGCCAAAGTGGAAGATGCTGGCTGCCAGGGCGGCGTCTGCTTTGCCGCGATCGAACACATCGCCGAAGTGGGCCACGGTTCCAGCGCCTCCCGAGGCGATGACTGGAATGCGCACGGCTTCACTTACAGCTGCGGTCAATTCGCAATCGAAGCCGGCCCGGGTGCCGTCGGAATCCATCGATGTGAGCAGGATTTCGCCTGCGCCGCGCGCCTCGGCCTCGCGCGCCCACTCCACCACGCGGCGGCCCGTGGGCTTGCGACCTCCTTGCACGAACACCTGCGCATCGCGTACCGGATCATTTGCTTCAAGATCGCGGCGCGCATCGATGGCGACGACCACGGCCTGCGCCCCGAAGGTGCGTCCAATGGCATCGATCAGGCTCCGGATCGGAGAGGGCTGCGGAATTCACGCTCACTTTGTCGGCGCCCGCTTCAAACACCTGCTCGGCGTCGCGCGCGGTACGGATGCCGCCGCCGACGGTGAACGGAACGAACAATTCGCGCGCAGTGCGGCGCACCGTGTCGAGAAGGGTCTGGCGGCCCTCGTGCGTCGCGGTGATGTCGAGAAGTACGATTTCATCGGCGCCTTCGCGGGCGTGGCGCGCGGCCTGCGTGGCGGGATCGCCGGCATCGACGAGATCGACAAATTGAACGCCTTTGACGACACGGCCATCGTGGACGTCGAGGCAGGCGATGATGCGCTTGGTCAGCATGTTGCCCCCACCTTCCAGCTCAAGAAATTGCGCAGGATCTTCAGTCCAGTCTCTCCCGATTTTTCGGGATGAAACTGCACGCCCATCACGTTGCCGCGTTCCACTGCCGCAGCAAATGGTTCGATGTAAAGCGTCTCCGCCGCGGTGTCGCCGGTTACGGGCGCTTTGTACGAATGCGTAAAGTAGACGAACTCGCCGGAGGTGATTCCACGCAACAGTCGCGAGCTTTGGCGCACCTCGAGTGAATTCCAGCCCACGTGCGGCACTTTCTGGCCGCACTCGGGGAAGCGCGCACAAAGCTCTGCAAAATGACCGAGGCCAGGCCGATTGGGTGCTTCGCTTGAGCCGGCGTACAGCCATTGCATGCCGACGCAAATGCCCAAGAACGGAGTGCCTCTTGCGATTGCGATGCGCACGGCCGACGCCAGCCCGGTCGCGTCGAGTCGTTGCGTAGCGGCGAAGTGGCCCACTCCGGGCAACACCAGCCGCTCGGCTCTTTCGATTGCCGCGGTGTCTGCGTCGGTGACTTCGACCTCGGCTCCGATGTGCCGAAGCGCTTTCAACACCGAGGTCAAATTGCCCGCTTTGTAATCGATAACCGTCACCCTCATCAGAGCAATCCCTTCGTGGATGGAAGCATCTCGCCCAGTTGCTGATCCCGGCTGCACGCTACCCGCAAAGCTCGTGCGAACGCTTTGAAGATGGCCTCGATCTTGTGGTGATTGGAGCGGCCGTACATTGTCTTCACGTGCACATTGGCCCGGGCGCCGCGAGCAAAGCCTTCGAAGAAGTCCGTCACGAGTTCCGTTTGCAAATCGCCCACGAACCGGGTGCGCACTTTGTGTCCACGGCGAACGCCGCGCGCCCGCTCAGATCGACTGCAGCGATAGCGAGCGTCTCATCCATCGGCATCAGGAAGTATCCCGCGCGAAGAATTCCGCGCTTGTCGCCGAGCGCACGGTCGAAGGCCTCGCCGAGAGCGATTCCAACATCTTCAACGGTGTGATGCTGGTCAACGTCGAGATCGCCCTCGCACTTCAGATCGAGATTGAATGCGCCATGCCGCGTGAACAACTCGAGCATGTGGTCGAAGAAGCGAATGCCGGTCTTTATCTCGTACTGTCCTTTGCCTTCGATCGTGAGCTGAATCGCGATGCGCGTTTCCGTGGTATTGCGTTCGAAGCTCGCCGACCGAGGTGGCGGCGGCAGCGTGTTTGCGTCGGGTTGGTCGGCGTTGTTTTTCATGACAGCTCTCCCTTGCGACGAATGGCGGCAATGGACTCTCGCATTGCGGCAGCAGCGTAGCGCATCTGCTCGCGGTTTCCCACCGTGATCCGTACGCAACCGTCGCAGCCTGGGTCGTTCGAGCGGTCTCTTACCAGGACGCCCGCCTGATTCATGCGGCGAACAAACTCCGCGTGCTTGGAGCCGATGTCCACGAGAACAAAGTTTGCCGCGCTCGGCCACCATCGAACCTCGGCCTCATCCAGAGCCACTTCGAACTCGGAGCGAGCAGCGAGCACTTCACCCACGTACGACTTGATATACGCTTCGTCGGCCAGTGCCGCGGGGAGACAGGCGAGCGCGATCGAATTTACGCTGTAAGGGGATAGCACCCGGCGGACCCACTGCATCGGTTCGATCGACCCAGCGAGCACCCCCACGCGTAATCCTGCCAGCCCATAGGCTTTCGAGAATGTTCGCGCTACTACGAGGTTGGGCTGTTCCCGGATAAGATCGATGACCGTCTCGCCGTGAAAGTGAAAGTAAGCTTCGTCAACCAAAACGATCGCCTGCGGCGCGCGCCGTGCTATCTCGACAATCTGCGCTCGCGTCGCCACGCTCCCAGCGGGACTGTTGGGATTGGCGATAGCAACGATCTTGGTGCGCGCCGTGATCGCATCCACCAGGCGCTCGAAGGGGAACTGCATGTCCTCCTTCGATTGGATCGCGATGACCCGCGCGTCGGTCGCCGACGCGTACACCTCGTACATGGTGTAAGTCGGCACGGGGAGGAGCAACTCATCGCCCGCGTCGAGGAAGGCTTCGAAGAGCACGTGAATCGCCTCATCCACTCCATTTGTCAGAGCGACCTGATCGGCCGTCAGGCCGAGGTGGCGAGCTACTTTGGCTTCAATGGGCGCGCGTTCCGGGTACCGAGTCAGGTCTCCCGCGGCGATGCGACTCAACACCTCTCGCACCGCCGGAGAGCACGCGATGGTGTTCTCATTGAAATCCAGGCGCATGGCGTCACGGCTGCCCAGCGGCGGGTGGTACTCCTTCATAGCGCGGACCCGGGCGCGCGGCTCAGGAAAGATGCCAGTTCTCATCTCAGGCATTCGACCTCCTTTTCCGGGAAGAAGATTTCAGGCGCTCGCGAATCGCCTCTGCGTGTCCGGTGAGGCCCTCGGCTTGAGCCAGCAGCTCAGCCTGGGGTCCGAGCGCCTGCATAGCTCCCTGGTCATACTCCTGCACGGTGATGAGTTTGACGAAGTCATTCACGCTCAAGCCGCCGCGGACCCGCGCCATGCCGCCGGTGGGCAACGTATGATTGGGGCCGGAGATGTAGTCGCCCATGGGTTGCGCTGACCAGCGCCCAATGAACACCGATCCCGCGTTCTGCACCCAATCGAGATCCGCGGTCGAGTCAACGGTCAGATGTTCGGGAGCAAGGCGGTTAGTGATGTCGATGGCTTCGCCTCGATTGCCGGCCAGAACGATGATGCCGTTACGACGAAGGGATGCCCGCGCCACTGCATTTTTGCGGCTGCGGATGGCACTTTCCGCCATGACTTCTTGGGCGAGCTTTTGGTTCGTTGTGACGAACACGGCAAGAGCTTCGGGATCATGTTCGGCCTGCGCGACGAGGTCGGACGCGATATCACTGGCGTTGCCACGTTCGCTGGTAACGACGATCTCCGTAGGCCCTGCGAGCATGTCGATGGCGCAGTCGAAGGCGACCAGGCGCTTGGCCGCCGTGACGAAGAGATTCCCCGGACCAACAATCTTGTCGACGCGAGCGACACTTGCTGTCCCATAGGCCAGCGCTGCTATCGCGTGCGCACCGCCGAGCCGGTAGAACTCCTCGATCCCAAGCAGGGAGGCAGCCGCAAGCGTCTCTTTTGCGGGTTTCGGCGAGACCACGACGATGCGCGGAACGCCCGCTACTTGCGCTGGAATGGCCGTCATCAGCAGCGTCGATGGCAATGGGTGACGCCCGCTCGGCACATAGCAGCCCACTGATCCTAGCGCTCGTACCAGTTGGCCCGTCGCGAGTCCCGCAAGCGATGATTCGATACCCGACCGCGGCATCTGGCGCTTTGCAAATGCGCGGATCTGATCTGCGGCCGTAGAGAGCGCCATCTGCAGTTCGCTATCTGTCGATTCCCATGCCGCGGTCATCTCTTCGCGGCTCACGCGAAGCAATTCGGCGGACTCAAGACCGTCGAATTGCTTCGCATAACGCAACAATGCGCGGTCGCCCGCTCTGCGTACATCGGCCACGATGCGCTTGACTGAAGGCAGGACGCTGTCCAGCGCCGCGCTACCCCGGCGCTCGAGCGCAGCAATGATGTCCGCCGCGCGCCGTGCTCCTCGTCCCTGGGTTCGAATGATCTTCATCGTTCCCTCCGGGATTACAGCACGACCTTGTTCAAGGGGTACTCCACAATTCCCGTGGCGTTGGCTGCCTTGAGCCGCGGGATCACATCGCGCGCCGTGCGTTCCTCGAGGATCGTGTTCACGGCTACCCACTCTGCATCGCTTAGTTGCGAGACCGTGGGCGAATTCAGAGCCGGGAGCACCGCTAACACTGCACTTAGATCAGACCGCTTTACATTGAGCATCAGCCCGACTTGCGATTGCGCGTCAATCGCTCCCCGCAGCATCAGGGCGATCGACTCGACCTTCTCGCGCTTCCACTCGTCCGCAAGCGCAGCCTTGCTGGCGATCAGATGGGTTTCGCTCTCCATCACCGTATCGATGATCTTCAAGTGGTTGGCCTTGAGCGAACTGCCGGTCTCGGTCACCTCGACAATCGCATCTGCCAGCATGGGAGGCTTTACTTCCGTGGCGCCCCAGCTGAACTCCACCTTTACGTTCACCCCCTTCTGCGCGAAGTACCGCTTAGTCACCTCGACGAGTTCCGTAGCAATGATCTTGCCATCCAGATCTTCAGCCTTTTCAAAGTTGCTCGACTCGGGCACCGCGAGCACCCAGCGCACCTTTCGCCGGCTCTGTTTGGCGTAAGTAAGGGTCGTGACACTGGCGACATCGAGCCCACTCTCCACCACCCAGTCGATTCCCGTGAGTCCGGCATCGAGAACGCCATGATCCACATACCGCGCCATCTCCTGCGCGCGAATCAGCATGCACTCGATCTCACCGTCGTCAATGGAAGGAAAATAGGACCGCCCGTCGGCGTAAATGTTCCAGCCCGCGCGCTTGAACAACGCGATGGTCGCGTCCTGGAGGCTGCCCTTGGGAATGCCGAGACGAAGCTTGTTAGCCATTGGCGGCCTCCCCGGTTTGCTTCGCGGCCGTTATTTCGATGGGGCGCGTGAAGCAACTGACCGTTCCTTCGTGACACACCAGGCCATCGCCCTCGACCTCAACCTTGAACAGGATCGTGTCGTTGTCGCAGTCGGTCGCGGCAGAAATAACCCGGAGTCTATTGCCGCTGGTTTCGCCTTTCGTCCACAGCTTCTGCCGCGTGCGGCTCCAGAACGTCACATAGCCCGTTTCCAGCGTCTTGGCGTAACTGATGGGATTCAAAAATCCCAACATCAGCACATCGCCCGTGCGAGCATCCTGAACTATGCCAGGTGCCAGCCCATCCATCTTCTCGAAATCGATCATGTTTCTTCTCTCGGATTGAATTGGTAGAACGAAAAAGCCCGCCGGCATGGTGGCCGGCGGGCTGGGGTGCTTCTCAAATCTGTCGGGCCGTTTAGATCAGGCCAAGGCAGTCCGCCGGCATGGAGTGTCCATGATGGTGGTCATGACCGTGATGGCGGCGGCTCTGCATCTATTCAAAAGCTACGGGCAAACCCGGCTCTCTGTCAAATGTTTTGTGTCTGCGGACCCTCTGCTGCGGTTGACGACCCCGCAACGCGCGGGCCACCACCAGCGCCACCTTCGGGCCGATGCAGCAGATCGATCACCCGCCGGTACAATCGATTGCGCGTCTCCTCGCGGTCGGTGGCTCGCGTTACATAGCGGACCTCGACATCGAAGTTGTTTCCCGCCGGCCGCAGGTTCACTGAGGGAGACGCGCGCATTTCTTTCAGCCGATCTCCGCGAGTTGCCCGCTTCCACTCCTGTTCGGCAAGCCGCGCATTGTCGGCGGTCACTTCCTCCACCGATTTCAGGATTTCTTCAACCAGGACGTGGGTTTCATCTGAAGCCGGAATCGTGACTTCAAACTGGTCGAGCATCCATTGCCCGGCGGTCGAGAAGTTGAAGTACTGCCCACGGATCGCAAAGCTGTTCATGAAGGTGATGCGGCGGCCAGTGGGAAATCCCCGAGTGGCAAGGGGGCCGGTTTCGAGGAGCGTCGTTGACATGAGCCCCATCTCGGCGACCTCACCCCCTACTCCGTTGATTTCAACCGTGTCGCCCACACGCATGCCCTTTCTTGCCCATCAACACAAACCATCCGAAGAATGCAATGACGAAGTCCTGCAATGCGATTGTGAGTGCGGCAGTGGTAAGGCCAAGAATGGTTGAAGTCTGTTGCGGTGCGCCAAAGATGATGAAGAGGATCGCCAGGACACCCGCCACCTGCACGGCAAGTTCGAGCACTGCCCGCAACGTGTGGCGCTGCCTGCGATCGAGAACCGGATACTCCATCAGCCGCCGAACCATTGCGTCGCCCAATACCATGCAGATCACGATCACGAGGATCCAAGCCAGCGTTTGCAGAACCAGATGCAGCAGGATGCGATGTTGCAACTGCACCTGGGTGGCCCACTTCTGATACACCGTTGCCAGCCGCTGTTCGGTTTGAATGCGGTCGTCGTAGATGCTCAACAGCTGCCGTTCGGCACTTCGATCGCGAATGCTTGCCAGGCGCGCGGTCCGATCCTGGATACCGGCTGCGGCCCGTGCATTGGTGTTGGCCCTGGTTTCGAGCGCGTTGTGCTTTGCCGTAAAGCGCTGCGCATCGGCACTGGCCTGTTGTTGAGCCTGTTGAATCAGCTTGAGGCGTGCGTTCTGCCGATTCCACGCACCGACCCGTCCCGCGAGAGTGCCGTAACGCGCCACCGAAAGCACGGCAATCTGGCCGTCCGAGCCTTGCTGGCTATCGTACTTTTTCATAGCCGCTTCATGCGCCGACAGTTCACTCTGAATCTGCGAACGTTCATCGCCCGTCGCTCGCGCAAGGTCCTCTGTCGCATCGTCCAACTCATCCGAGTCGAGACCAAGCTGCGCTTTAGCGATGTCCAGATCGGATCCATCGCTGCCGGGAGCGACGTCGTGCGATGTACTTTTTTGAGGGCTCTGCGCGGAAAGCTGCTGCACGGTCGCCTGATCTTGAGCGACCAATTGCTGCAGCTGCGTCACCCTTTGCGAGAGCGCCAATGCATCCCCAGTCAGCGTGCGGTTTTGTGCGCGTAGGGTGGCCTCACGCAGAGCTGCCGCAAACGCCTGGTCGACCTCGTGATCGGCCAGGCGTTCAGCCTCACGCGCAAACTGGTTCTCTTCAGCCGTCACGGCGAGAGGCGCAAGCGCCTGCGCCGTCTGCCATGGACTTTGATCGACAAGAGTGTTCTGCGCGCTCGACGCCGTTCCGCTTCTGGAGGGCAGGTGTTCCATCGCGTCGCGGGTCGTCCACGAGAACACCAGACACAAGAGCAGCAGAATCGCCAGCGCGATCAGTGAAAACATTGCCACGCGCCCTATGCGGGGCTCTTCCGACTTGGCTTGAGAAGAAAGCGGGGGAGTTTCCATACCCTATTGTCACAGGCGGAGGGGCTGCAAGAATTCAAAATCCGGGCGAAATATTCAGCGCGACCGACCCAGCCGAAGACAGGTTGCAATGCGACCCGGATCGCAGGAGAATGGCGGGTGCGCAAAATGGCAAGAGTTCTCGTGTTCGGTGTCGCATTCGCATGCGCTGCAGCAGGCGTCTGCTGGCCGCAGGTCGACCGCGATAATTCCCGGAGTTCGCGCCCTCCAAGCCGGATTCCGCCGGAATCGCGCGTCGACATCAACCACGCCACTTTGGAGGAACTGCTCAAAGTGCCTGGTATGACGCGGACTTGGGCATCGCGCATTCTCCGCTTCCGCCCTTATCGCACCAAGCAGGATCTAGTCGACGACGGAGTCGTCCCGAGCGAGGATGTACGCCCGTATTCGGGACTACCTCATCGCACACAAAGAGAAGCAATAATCAGTGCACCGACTCCGCATGCTCCAGCTTGGGCGCCTTCTTTCCCGACATGGCCCAGAGGATGGTGCTCAGAATTACATAAAGAGTGGGAATAAAGAACAAGTTCAACACTGTCGACAGCAGCATGCCGCCCACAATCGTGGTTCCTACGGAACGTCGCCCCAGCGCGCCCGCCCCAGTGGCGAAAACAAGTGGCAGAATACCCAAAATGAACGCAAACGAGGTCATCAGAATGGGGCGCAACCGCAGTTCGGCAGCTTCAATTGCCGCTTCCGAGATCGATCGCCCTTTGCGCCGTAATTGTTCCGCAAACTCGACGATCAGAATCGAGTTCTTCGCCGACAGGCCGATCAGCATCACCAGTCCGATCTGGCAATACACGTCATTCGACATGCCGCGTAAAGCGATCGCTCCGATCGCGCCGAGCACCGCCATCGGTACCGCGAGCAGAATGATGAATGGCAGCGCGAAGCTCTCGTATTGTGCCGACAGGGTGAGATACACAACCAGGATGCCGAGCCCGAAGATGATCATCGCTTTGCCGCTGGATTCAATCTCATCAAGCGTCAGGCCCGTCCATTGGTAGGTCATGCCCGGCATCATCATCTGTTTCGCCAGATCTTCCATTCCCGCGATGCCCTGACCAGAGCTGTATCCCGGAGCGGGCGAACCGTCGATTTCAACCGAACGAAAAAGATTGTAGTGATTGATGACCGGAGGACCAGCGCTGTTCACCACCGACACGATATTGTCGAGCGGCACCATCTGCCCGGAATCCGAACGCACATAAAAATTATGCAGATCCTTCGCCGTCATGCGGAATGGCTGGTCGGCTTGCACAAAAACGCGGTAGGTCCGGTTGTTGAAATCGAAGTCATTCACATATTGCGAGCCCATGAACACGCCAAGCGTGGTGGTGATCTGCGAGAGTGGAATGCTCATCGCCTTGGCCTTCTCGCGGTCGATCGTCACCAGGACCTGGGGATCGTTGGCCGAAAAAGTCGTGATCAACCCCGTAAGATCTTTGCGAGCATTGCTGGCACCGACCATCTGGTGAGCCACGCGGTCGAGATCGGCAATCGTGTTTCTTCCCGTGTCCTGCAGCTCGAACTGGAAACCGCCGAAGCTGCCTACGCCCTGCACCGCGGGCGGTTGAAACATCGCGACCAGGCCACCGTTGGGTGCGAACATCAGCATTTGCAGCTTTGGCCCAAGGCGCGCCGCAATCTCCGCTGCCGAGTGGCCCTTGCCCTTCCGCTGGTCGGCCGGCTTCGCGGAGATGAACATCAGGCCCGCGTTGGACGCGCCTCCGCTGAAACTGAATCCCATGACCGAGAATGCGCCGATGATGTCGGGATCGCGCCCAATGATCCCAATGGCACGGTCGGCCAAAGCTCCCGTGTACTCCAGTGAGGAACCCGGCGGAGCTTGCACGATGGCGATGAAGTAGCCCTGATCTTCCTGGGGGATAAACCCCGTAGGAACGCGATTGTAGATCCATGCCGTTGCGGCCAGTCCCGCGAAAAACAGAACCAGCAGCACGTACCGGATGCGCAGCACAAAATGAATCGATTTGCCGTAGGTGCGGCTGATCCACGAGATGGTTGCGTCGGCGCCGTGAATGAAACCGGCAAACGCGCGCGAAAGCGGCCGGATGTGCAGAAAATCCAACTGGTGCGGACGCTCCTCTTCACCACGCAAAAACAGCGCCGAGAGAGCAGGCGACAGGGTAAGCGCGTTAAATGCCGAGATGGCGATCGAGAACGCAATCGTGAGCGAGAATTGTCGATAAAGTATGCCGGTCGTGCCGGGGAAGAACGAAACCGGCACAAACACCGCAATCAACACCAGCGACGTGGCGATCACGGCTCCCGTTACTTCGCCCATGGCGCGGGATGTGGCCTCGTGCGGCTCGGAGTGCTCCATGGAGATGTGGCGCTGCACGTTCTCGATCACCACGATCGCATCATCGACCACCAGTCCTGTCGCCAGCGTAATGCCGAATAACGTCAGTGAGTTAATGGAGAAGCCGAAGATCTTGGTAAACGCGAATGTTCCGATTAGCGAGACAGGAATTGTGACCGCGGGAATGATGGTGGCGCGCCAGTCCAGAAGGAACAGGAAGATCACCACGATCACGATCACAATCGCTTCGCCGAGCGTCCACAGCACTTCACGGATCGAGTCTCCCACCACCGTCGTCGAATCAAACGCGACCGCGTACTCCAAGCCAGGCGGGAATGTTTTTGAGAGCTCCTTCAATACTGCTTTGGCTTGCGCGTCCACGGTGAGGGAATTTGCGGTGGAGAGCTGCTGTACGCCAATGCCCATCGCAACCTGGCCGTTGTACTTAAGAACGGAACTGTAGTCCTCGGCGCCCACCACCGCATGTCCAACATCCTTCAACTGCACGAGTCCGTTGGGGCTGTTCTTCAAAATAATGTTGTCAAACTGCGCCGGATCGCTGAGTCGCCCTACAACGCGCACTGGAATCTGAAAAGCCTGGCTGCTGTTGGCCGGGGGCTGGCCCAGCTGGCCGGCAGGAATCTCCACGTTCTGCTCAAGCAACGCGTTCACCACGTCGCTCGCTGTCAGGCCTCTCGATGCAAGGCGCAGTGGATCCAGCCAGATGCGCATCGCGTATTTGCGCTCGCCGAAGATGGTTACATCGCCCACGCCCGGCACGCGCTTGATGGCGTCCTTCACATAGACGTCAAGATAATTGGAGATGAATTCGTTCGAGTAGCGCGCATCCCGCGTGAAGAACCCCGCGGCGAACACGAAATTGTTGCTGACCTTGGTGATGCTGATGCCGGTCTGATTAACTGCGGACGGCAGGCGCCCCTGCACGCTGGCAACGCGGTTTTGCACGTCCACAGCCGCAATGTCCAGGCTGTAGCCCGTGGCAAACGTTACATTGATGGCGCTCGTACCGCTATTGGTGCTCGACGAGGTAATGTAGCGCATGCCCTCGACGCCGTTGATCGCCTCTTCCAGAGGGATCGTCACCGCCTTCTCGACCGTGTCGGCGTTCGCACCAACATAGTTGGTGGCTACTGATACCTGCGGCGGCGTCAACTGCGGATAGAGCGAAATCGGAAGCGTGGGAATGCAAATCGCGCCTGCCAGGATAATCATCAACGCGCAAACCGTGGCGAAGACCGGCCGGTGAATGAAGAAATCAACAAACAAGGTAAGCCTTCCTTCCGTGGGTTCGCGGCGAGGGCAATCCGCTCAAGCTGCCCCAGGCGGAGTCGACATTCTCGTCAGCCGGTGCGCTTCAAGCGCCCAGCGGCATCACAGGCATGTTGTTCACCAGGAATTGAGTGCTCGACGTAATCACGCGGTCGCCCGCATTCAGTCCTGAAGTAACGGAATAGGTGTTGCCAACCGTATCGCCGAGCGTGACCGGGGTCTGGGCCGCGAAATAATGCCCACCCTGCTGCTTGGCTACGAACACAAAGCTCTGCCCGCCCTGCCGCGTCACCGCCAGCACCGGGACCACCGCCATCGGCGCTGTACTCCACACGATGCGCGCTTTCACCAACTGGGAGGTGCGCAGCATCTCCGGGCTCAGGTGGACAGGAGCCTTTGCCAGAATCCCCTGTAGCGAGTTATCCACCTGCGGGGACAGAAAATCGATCTTGGTTTTCTCCACAAGCTTGCCCGAGGTGTCCATTACGTCCACTTCCAGTCCCGGCTTCAGCTGGTTCTGCCGTTCCGTGGGCACATAGATATAGACCTCCAGGTCGTTGTGATCATCCACGGTGGTCAGCACCGTAGAGGTCGAAGCATAGTCGCCTACATGCACCGGAACATCGCCAACCACCCCGTCGAACGGCGCTCGGACCGTGTAGTAGTTCAGCAGTTCCTCTTGCGCCTTACGAGAAGCTACCGCCGCTTCATAGTCCGCCTTGGAGTTGTCGTAAGCCTGCTGCGCCTGGTCGAACAAGTCGCGGCTGATGATCCCGTCCTCAAACAGCTTCTTCTGCCGCTGGATTTGGACGTTAGCGTAATCGAAGACTGCCTTCTTCTGCTGTTCGGTCGACCCTTGAGCGGCTACCACTGCCTGTTGTTGTTGCGAATCCAGGGTCATCATCTCCTGGCCCGCCTTGACTTTGTCACCCGAGCGCACGCTGATCTTTGTGAGCCGGCCACTTACCTGGGGCTGCATCGTCGCGGAGCGGCGCGACTTGATCGTTGCCACGTACTCGCTGCTCTGCGGAACCGGGGCCAGGGTCACCATCGCCGTCTGAACCGGCATGGCCTGCATCCCCCCACCCCCGGCCGGCGGAGCCGCTGCGGGCTTTTGGCAGCCCGCCGTCAAAAGGCTCAAAGCCAAACAGCCAAAAACTCCTGCGCTCAATTTCAAAGGGTTACCCTCGCTTGCCCGTGTTCTAGCACGGCGCCGGTGCCAAATCATGAAAACAGTTGAATCTATCTCGCACTCTGATTCCAGGAACCGCTCCATTGTCGCAAATATTTCGCTTTCCTGCCGCCATCTGGGTTGCAGCCCGGACCAAGAAGGTGCCAAGAAGGTGCAAACGGGACCTCCGGTTGTCCCGTGGGCTAGTCTAGTGGGCTCATAGCAGGAGTGAACGAATCATACAGCAGCGCTCCGCCCGCCCCTTCCGGAGATTCTCGGCTCGAGATGCAATACGGAGTGGGTTGAATCGAGGTTCCCGACGCGGGCGCGCCGCTTTTTGACATACCCTGCCCGAGTTGGTAGCCTTCAAAAGGGCGAATCCGGCCAACCGGGCCGCTCTTGCGGCATCGGGAATCAATTCCAGCTACACGCTGAAGCCCTTCGCATCACTCAAAAGTCCCCGTCGTCTAGCCCGGCCTAGGACACCGCCCTTTCACGGCGATAACACGGGTTCAAATCCCGTCGGGGACGCCAAATAGAATCAAGGGTTTGCATCGAGCTTCGCCAGATATTCGAAGGTGCAAAAAGCCACATTTTGGTGTCCTTTTGCACCCTCGCATAGGACCGTTACGCCGTTCCGACAACGACCTCTTCATCTTCTGACGTTGTTATCGGAAAAAACAGGGCCAGCACAGCAGCTTGTGCGGCGTGTTTGGCTGGGGCGACTGCCTGTGTGTAGACGTCCATCGTCGTACGCAAGGTGGAATGCCTCATTAGTTCCTGCATTACCTTGAACTCAGCCCCCACACTCCGAAGCAACGTCGAATAGGTGTGTCGGAACGTATGCCAGCCGATGCGCTTCTGAATTTTTAGCGTCTCTGCAACCGGCCTGATGTACTTGCGGAGAATGCACGCTCCCCAATACGGGCTGCGCCCTTTGTGTAATCGGCTTGCAAATATCCAGTCTTCACTGCCAATGAACTTGCACGCCTTCCTCCAGTTCAGCAGCGCCTCACCGAGTAGGGGATGGAGAGGAACTGGCTTTTGTGACGATTCGGTCTTGCAGCGACCGACGACGCCAAAGACGATCGAACGCACGACACTGAGTTCCCCATGCTGGAAATCGACGTCTCGCCACTTGAGTCCGAACAATTCACTCTGTCTCAATCCGGTCGATGCCGCCAAGAGAACAAGGGTGCGTTCCCGGAGGGCGAGGTGGTTGACCAGTGCCCTGATCTCTTCGGCGGTCAGCACGACTGGAGCTTTGCGCCTCTTTGCTCCTTGGCGAACAAACCGCATGGGATTGCGATCAAACAATTCGTAGCGGCAAGCATGGTTGAACAAGACGGACATGATGTTCCGGATCTTGGCACGCGATGATCGAGCTATGGGGAGCCGGCGCAGCCACCCTTCTACCTCCACAGCCTTGATCTCGTCCAAGTGGATGGAACCCCATCGCGGCTTAACCCACTTGCGAATGTACCCACGATACGTCTTGACCGTGGCGAAGCTCCGAAAGCTATCTGCGGATCTCAATTCCTTCTGTTCAAAATGCTCACAGATCTGCGTCACAGTGATTCTGCAAGCATCGTTGTGATTGGAACACGCGTTGATTTGAGCCAAGAGGGCGCCTGCGGCCGCGCGCGCGGCGTTGGCGTCGGGGTATTGTTCAATCGTTCCGATCACCCTCTTCCGATAGACACGGCGGCCATCCCGGTTCTTCTCAGACCAGCGAAACGACCAGACGCTGGGACCCTGCTTGCGGACTGTCTGAATAATGCTTCCTTTTTGCATGCTGCCTCCTTTTTGTGCATGGAGGCAGTTTCTACTTTTCGGCGGATTGAAGCCCAAAATTCTCGGTGCAGGGATCCTAGGACAATTCTTTTTGCTGATCGTGACCAACAGATCCTGCACTAGTTCGTCGTCATCTCAGAAATGTCAGCAGACCTTTCAATGTTCAGAAAGAGTTATCCTACCTGCTATCAGTGAGGCCTCAGCCCGGTATCAGACGATCCAAATGCGCGCGGTCTTCGCTTATGGCGAGCAGATAGCCAACGGCAAAGGGGCCTTATCGCAAGCAATGTCGTCGGCTGGACAGGAGCAGGTTTGACGTGTCACCTGTCCGGCGACCGGTTTTTCGTGCAAGTGAGGCGAACAGGTTCGCGGCCGCCGGCCGCTTTGCATTACTGAACCGACGTCAGCACGTGCACTAGCGATTTTGCCGCGCAGCGAAATTGGATGAAGATCAATTGCCAGCAGACGTCGATCCTTAAGTCCCCATCGATAATGCAGTCCTTCAGCGAACTTGAGACTCGCGCAGGTGGAAGCGAAATTCATAGGCTCCAGACCCAAGCGAGACTTCGCCTGCGGGCGAAGCTTGCGGTGGCGCCCCCCCGTTCATGGAGACTTCGGACGCTGCCTTTGGAAAAGCCACTATTGCGCGGGATCCCACCGGAATCCCGACCCGCAAAACTACTTTCGTCCCCTCGCGGGTCCATGAGCTCTCAACGGTGCCCAGTACCGTGTGTAGTTCGGCCTGTGCTTCCCGGACTTTCGCGAGGAAAGCTGGACGAATCGCAATCTGGCGCGACTCCGGGCGGCTCAGATCGACATCGATGCCTGCTAGACCGCGATAGAACCACTCCTCCGCATGACCGAGCATGAAGTGGTTCTGCGACGATCCGGGGTTGGCGTCCCACGCCTCCGTGAGCGTGGTCGCGCCGCGCTCCAACTGGTAGCCGTAGCTTGGCGAGTCGTCCCGAGAAAGCATGTCGAAGAGCACATCGGAGCGTCCGTTGTCAGTCAGGGCTCGAACGACGTAGTGGAAACCAATGTCTCCGGCAGTAACGTGGTCGCCGTGTGCACGAATGTCTTTGATCAAATTATCGAGCACGGCTTGGCGAAGATTTTCTGGAACGAGGCCGAGCACCAACGGCATGGCCTGCGCCGTCTGACTCCCGCGATCATAAGTCGCCGTGTCAGCATGAAGCAGATGACTATTGAAGGACTCTCGAACTTCCCCGGCTTCCTTGCCAAAGCTGGCGGCATCAGCCTCGTTTCCCAGCAGGCTCGCGATTGCCGCAAGCGTTCGCAGGTCCTGATAGTAGATCGCGGTCGCGGTTAGCCCCTTTCCCGTAAGCTGTGCCTCGCCAGGCGGGCTCGGGCCGATGTCGTACCAATCTCCGAGCCCGTAGGTGAGCATTCCGTCCTGCAGCCTGCTTCGCAGATAGCTGGCATAGCGGACCATGGAGTCGTAGTGATCTTTCAGAATTTCTACGTCGCCGTAAAATCGATACGCCTCCCAAGCGGAGAGAATGCTGGCGCTGCCCCATTCCGGGGAGTCCCTGAAGTTGGTGCTTTTGCCGTTTCCGTCGACAAAGGCCACGTATTCGGGGGCGATGCCGGGAACGAAGCCGTTCGCAAGCTGCGCTTCCGCGATATCGTCGGCGACCTTCTCGTAGAGCTTCAGGACGCCGTAGTTGTCCATGATCGAAGATCCGGCCAGATAAGTCTGCTCCAGCCAGCCGAGCTTTTCGCGAGTGGGGCAGTCGCTGATCACGCTGGCCAGGTTACTGAGGATGGCGCGATCGATCAAAGCATGGATCCGATTGAGGAGCCTCACGCTACTGGTAAAGTGTCCGTCGACCGCGACGTCGTCGTGGACAACGTCGGTCTGAAGCGAGAGCACTTCTGGCTTGGGTCCGCCCGCTGTCGCAGGGATCGTCTCAACCTGGACATAGCGAAAGCCATAATACGCGAAGCGCGGGTGCCATCTCTCCTCTCCACCCGCCAAAGTGTAGTCAAAGAGCACCGGATCGTTGGGGCCGGCGCCCGCGCTGGCCTGAGTAACCGTTCCATCCGGATTCAACAGCTCTCCAGGCAACATGCGAACGCGATCACCTGCGAGTCCGCGTACCAGTATCTCGGGCCAGCCGGAGGAATTCTTGCCCATGTCGTAGACGATGAGGCTCGGCCGCGGCCGACTGACGCGGAGCGGGACGAGCCTCTCGGCGATGACGATCGATGGAATTAGATGTCCCGACAACTCGTGTCCCGGAGAACCGGCCGGACCGTTTGGCCCTGCGTCCGGCCCTGCCACTTCGAGCGCCGGACGCCAGTCGAGGTTCGTGACAAAATTCGGTAGCTCCCATCCGTTCTGCACTCGGCGGGCGTCAAAGTCTTCGCCGCCGTAGATCGACGAAAAGGTGATAGGCCCCGAGGCGGTCCGCCAGCTAGAGTCGCTTGTCAGGAGTGCCTCGGTGCCGTCCCGGTACTCGATGTGCATCTGCAGGATCAATTTTGGTTGGCCAAAGGACCCGACGAACTTGGTGTAACGGCCATGAACCCCGGGGACGTTATACATCCCGTTGCCAAGCAAAACTCCAAAGGCGTTCGTACCCGGTCGAAGCCGCCGCGTAACATCGAAGGTATTGAACAAAGCCGTCTTCCGATAATTGGTCCAGCCTGGATTAAGTACAGTTTCGGTGACGTTGCCACCATTCAGGTGAAGTTCGTATTCTCCCAGGCCGGAGACGACAACAATTGCGCTCTTCACAGGGCCGGTGACGCGAAACTCTTTGCGGAAGATGGGCAGCGGCGGTGCCGAGTCCGCCCATTGGCCTTGGTTTTCTCGCGCCTGTGGCTGAAGCGAGCCGTCTGGTTCGGCGGCGATCCAGCGGGCCTTCCAGCCGTCCG
The DNA here is from genome assembly GCA_963744185.1 of uncultured Acidobacteriota bacterium. Taxonomy (GTDB): domain Bacteria; phylum Acidobacteriota; class Terriglobia; order Terriglobales; family Acidobacteriaceae; genus Telmatobacter. The sequence continues at coordinate 625,223 of CAVUSR010000013.1, forward strand.
GATGCAGGATTGCCATCGTCCACTTTGCTTGAGCGCTCCAGGCGGAGACCTCTCCCGCCTGATCCCAGACTCGCACTTTCCAGTAGCAGCCCTGGTAGGAGGAGAGCGGCTGGCCACCGTAGGCGATGTAGAGATGCTGGCCGGATTGCACTCGACCCGAGTCCCATAAGCTTCCGCGATTCATCGCAAGCTCTTCCGCCGAAGAGGCGACCAGAATCCGGTAGCTGCTTTGCATCAAGTCGTGCGCGCCCGGAACTGTCGCCCGCAATTCCCAACTAAGGCGTAGGGGTTCGCGATCAATACCGATCGGATTGACTGTCGAGTCGACTTGCAGGTTCTCCGGAGCAACGCCGCCAACTGCCATCAGGCCGTGCGAATCGGCATAGAGGAAAGGCCGGGGAAGGGCCAGCGAGGCCAGAAAAAGCACCAAGGCTTGAGCGGTATACAGTTGCCGGGGGTTCAGAGAAGGCATGGCCAGAAGGCTACACCTGCTGGTAATGTTTCCGCATGGGCCCCAGGTATCACTCCTCGCAAGTCGGGTCGTCGCAGGCAGACCCTGGAAGGGGCGAGGTATGTTGAGCGGGCCTGGAGGCTGGAAGAGAGTCTCATGCATTCTATTTGCGCTCACGCTGGCCAGCGCGGGCTGGTCGCAAGAGGCATTCAGCCAGCGTCTATGGCAGGCGGCCGATGGCCTCCCGAGCGATGTGGTCCAGGCCTTCGCGGAAACGCCAGATCACGCGTTGTGGATTGGCACCACCAATGGACTGGTTCGCTTCGATGGCAGTAGCTTCCGCAATTATCGGCGCGAGAACACGCCGGCCCTCGGGGCCGACAGCGTCTTCTGCTTGACCGTGACTCGCGACGGGACGCTGTGGATCGGCGTTGAGGGCGGAGGGTTGGTACATTACCGCGACGATCATTTTCGCGAATTCACAGTTCTCGACGGGCTCTCTAATAATGTCGTCCGCGCCATCTTTGAGGACCGCGACGGCCTCCTGTGGGTCGGCACTGATCAAGGACTTTTCCAACTGCACGGCGAGCGGTTGGTTCGAGTCGATGCCACTAATCTCGTTCCCGAACTGAGTGTGCATGCCATTACCCAGGACCGCGACGGAGCGATGTGGGTTGGAGGCTCTTCGCTCATTCGCATTCTCGCCGGCAAAACGCGAGTGTATAGCATTCCCTTCCGACGGCAAAGCCAGCGTATCAAGAGCCTTCTGCAAACGACAGACGGCACCATATGGGTCGGAGCAGTGTCGGGACTTTACCGGGTTGCGGGCGACCGCCTTGAGCCCGTCACACGGATTCGGCGAACCGTAAGGGTCCTGCGCCAGACGCACGACGGCACACTGTGGATTGGCTCTATCGGAAATGGCTTGTACAGCATTCGATCTAGAGGCGAGCCGGTGTTATTTGCCGGAGGGCCGCCCAGCAAGTCCATCCTGAACCTTTATGAAGACCGCGAGGGAAACCTTTGGATCGGAAGTCAAATCGGCATGGAACGGTTAAGTCGGTCGGCGATGAGCCTGCTTCCGCTTCCCGGCTCGCCTGATGCGGACTTCGGCAGTGTCTTTGTCGACCGTGACGGCTCAATATGGGCCTGTTCAACCAATCTCTATCGTGAACGGGATGGAGTCATGCGCAAGGAGGTGTTACGTGGCCTGGGGGGCGTCACCATACGCAATCTGCTGCGCGCCGCCGACGGCTCCCTATGGGTCGGCACCGAAGGCTGGGGAGTTTTTCAGCTCAATGGATCTGCGACCGTGCACTACACCACTGCCCAGGGCCTCACGAACGACTTCGTCCGCGTCATGCTGGAGGACCGCGACAACAGTTTGTGGGTGGGTACGGACGGCGAGCTGAATCACATCGTCAATGGGCGCGTCACCATACTTCATATTCCTACCAATGTAAGCGTCATGGCTCTGCTTCAGGATCGGAACGGAGACCTCTGGGTGGGCAGCTTTTCCGGTCTCTTCAGGCTGCATGAAGGACAGTGGGTCTCGGCGCCGCTCACCGAATCGTTGCGCGACACGACCATCTGGGCATTGCACCAGGACGAAGATGGAACCATCTGGGTGGGCACCAATCGCGGTCTCTACCGTGGAAACGGCAACGCTGTCACGGCTGTGACTACCGCTCAGGGGCTGCCGTCGCACTTTGTCGGGCAAATCCTGGAGGATAAAAAAGGGGGCCTCTGGATCAACGGGCTGAGTGAGGTGGCCCGATTGTCGCTCACCGAACTGCGGGCTCTTGCCGAGGGCCGGATCTCCCGCGTCTCGCCGCGGATTTACCCCGTTTCCCAGGAACTCGACTCAGCGGAGATTTACAACGGCATTCAACCTTCAGGAGCTTTCAGTCCCGACGGAGCGTTGCTTTACCCCAGCAATAAAGGCCTCGTTCGGATTCAACCCGATCTGCAAACGGCGCTTCCCGCTTTCCCGATCATTGTCCAGAGCATCACGGTGGACGGACGCGCGGTTCCAGTCGCTGGAGAGATCACCCTCGGCGCCTCCACCTCGCGCACCGAGATTACCTTTGCACCTGCCTTGCTCGGCCCACAGGAGCGAATCCGGCTTCGCTACCGTCTCCATGACTTTGAGAGCGAATGGCAGGAGGCCGGGACCAATCGGACGGCTGTGTACACCAGTTTGCCCGCAGGCCACTACCGCTTCGAGGTCCAAGCATTCGAATCCGGAGTCGAATCTCCGGTCGCCGAGCTGACGCTGGCGGTGCAGAGGCTCGCGCCATTTTATGTCAGACCGTGGTTCGTACTTCTGGTATTGGGTCTGGTGGTCGCCATCGTCCTCCTGCTTCATTACCTCCGCCTTCGGCGGGTGCGGGAGCGCTTTGCGGCAGTGCTTGAGGAACGGACCCGGGTCGCCCGTGAGATGCACGACACTGTCATTCAGGGTTGCTCAACAGTTTCCGTTTTGCTCGAGGCGTCCGATAGTTTGCAAGGCGACAAGCAGGCCGCGAACGAATTAACCGGTCTCGCTCGCCGACAGATCCAGAACACCATTCGCGAGGCGCGCCAGGCGATTCTCGATCTGAGACAACCCAGTACCGAGGAGGAGAATCTGGTGGATGGTCTACGCAAGATAACCGAGGATGCTTCTCGCGAATTTGCGCAAAGCGTGGGCCTGGAAGTCACCGGGTATCCGCCGTCTTTGGCGCGCTCTTGTGCCCATCAACTGTTGATGGTCACCCGCGAGGCCCTGCACAACGCGCTGATTCACGCCCATGCGAGACGGGTCGAAGTGCAGTTGAAGCATGAGGGCAAGACAGTTACCATCTTGGTCAAGGATGATGGCCGGGGACTGCCGCCCGAGTTGGCATCAGGCTCGGAGGTAGGGCACTTCGGCCTGCAGGGGATGCGAGAGCGCATGATCCGGCTGGGCGGCAGTTTGGAAATTGAGAGCCGGCCGAGCAGCGGAACCGTCGTGACCGTGCGCGTGACGGATCCGGGTCGCAAGGACGCCAATAATGGACAAAGCTAGGAATGAACAAAAGACGATCAACGTAGTGGTGGTGGACGATCATCCGTTCATGAGGGTCGGGGTTTCTGCGATTCTGCGCTCACAATCAGATATGAGCGTTGTGGGCGAGGCGGCCACCGCAGCGGAGGCGATCGCCGCGTATTGCCAGCATGTTCCGGACCTGATGGTGATCGATATCGGACTGCCCGACGACAGCGGTCTGAATGTGATTCGCTCAGTGCGATCGCGCTACCCGGATGCCCGGTTCGTGGTGCTGACGAACTCCGAAGGTGACGAGGACATTCACCAGGCGTTGACCGCGGGCGCCCTCGGCTACGTGGTGAAGGGCATGGCCCATCAGTCGCTGGTCGATGCGGTGCGGCGAGTCGCCCGGGGCGGACGCTACTTGCCCAAGCAACTTGCACAGACGCTCGAAACGCGCAATCCCAATTCCAATCTCACCGCTCGCGAGCGGGAGGTGTTGGCGCAAGTGGTCAAGGGTCGCTCCAATAAGGAGATCGGCGCCGAACTGGGCATCTCCGAAGGTACGGTGAAGCGCCATATGGGCGAGATTCTCTCCCGTCTCGAAGTGAGTGATCGGACTCAGGCGGTGATTACCGCGCTTCGTCGTGGCCTGGCGCATCTCTG
>CAVUSR010000014.1:0-77608 GCA_963744185.1 uncultured Acidobacteriota bacterium
CGCGAAGGTGAACCGGGCGCTCGAGGACTATCGCTTTGATGACGCCGCGAATATCATCTACCAGTTCTTCTGGGGCAGCTTTTGCGACTGGTATCTGGAGATCGTCAAGCTGCGTCTCGACTTCAGCGAAGGCGCCGACAAAGGGCAAACCAAGGCCGCGCTGACTACGCTTGTTTCTGTCTTTGAAGCGGCCTTGCGCCTTCTTTCGCCGTTCATGCCATTTATCACCGAGGAGATCTGGCATGCACTGTACGATGGCATTCCGCCGGCGAAGTCGATCGCACTGACGCGCTTTCCGCAGCCAGGGGAAGCCGGGAGCGACCTAGCCGCGATCGATCAGATGGCACTGCTGCAGAGCCTTATCGTGGAGGTTCGCGCGCTGCGGAAGGAGATTGGCGTTGAAGAAAAGGCGACAGTTCCCATCGAGCTGAGGGCCGACGCGCATCTGAAGACGATTGCCGAGGAAAACCGCGGGATCATCGAGCGGCTGGGCCGGCTGAGCGAGGTCCGATTCGTGGAAGCCATCAGTGGCGGCCTGTCCAAGCATCATACGGCCAGCTTCGATGTAGGCGTTATCTACGAACGGACCGTTGACGTTGCAGCCGAGCGTGAGCGCTTGACAAAGGACATCGCCAGATACGAGAAAGGCATGGCGGCTGCCGGGCGGCAACTGGGCAACGAAGGCTTCCTGTCGAAGGCTCCGGTACAGGTGGTGGAGGGACTCAAAAAGCAGGAAGCAGAAACGCGTCTGTTGTTGGACAAGGCCCGAGCTGCACTTGCGACGTTGCCGGATTCTTAGCTTGTGGCCCTTTCGTGCTAGAGACGATGGTGCATTGAGACGCCCAAAGTGAACAGAGGATGAATCGGCCGACAGGCGCACGCTGGAAGTTGTAAGGAAGCAAATGGATTGGAAGAACAGCCGTATCGATGTGTTGCTGGAACAGGCGCTGGTGGAAGACCAGGCGGCCAGCGACGCGACCACCAAGGTAACCATCGACCCTGACTTGCGCGCATCCGCCAGCGTGATCGCGAAAGAGGAGCTGATCGTTGCCGGGCTGGGCGCGATCCCGCGCTTCCTTGAGATCTTCGCGCGTCTCGATCGCCGCCCCCAGGCGCAGACACGGTTCGAGGTCGTCAGCCATCCGGAGATCTTCGACGGGGTGCGCGCCCGCAAGGGCCAGGTGCTTGCCGTCATTCGCCACAACGCGCGAGTGCTGCTGAGTTGTGAGCGAGTCATCCTGAATCTGCTGCAGCATCTCAGCGGTATCGCAACCAATACCCGCCGCTACGTCGATGCGGTCCAGGGCACGGGTGTGCGCGTGCTCGATACGCGCAAGACGGTGCCCGGCCTTCGCGCCATCGAAAAGTACGCGGTTCTTTGCGGGGGCGGCACCAATCATCGCCTCGACCTGTCGAGCGGCATCCTCATCAAGAACAACCACATCTCTCTTGGGGGTGGGCTGCGTAACGCAGTCACCAACGCGTTGGCGCGGCGCCAGAGCGGCCAGCGCGTGCAGGTTGAGGTGCGCAACACACGGGAGCTCGAAGAAGCGATCGAGTGCGGCGCCGAGGCGATTCTGCTGGACAACATGACGCCGCTCGAAGTGAAGAATTCGGTCGATCGCATCAAGCAGGAGGCGCGCTGGATCCCCACCGAGGCGTCGGGCGGAATTTTTCTGGACAACATCCGCGCCTACGCCGAGACCGGGGTGGAATTTATCAGCGTGGGGGCGCTCACTCACTCGGCGCGTGCGGCGGACATTTCGATGTCCATTTCCGCCGAGTGATCGTCTGAATGTTTGATCTGGCTGCACTCGACAGGTCTATGGCCGGCACAATCTTCGCCGGCAAGCTGCACTTCCTGCCTGTCACCAGTTCAACCAATTCAGACGCTTTGGTCGCCGCGCGCAGTGGCGCTCTACACGGGTCTGTTTACTTTGCCGATGAGCAGACCGCGGGGAGAGGCCGCGGCGACCACGCCTGGCACTCCGCCGCCGGGCAGGGCCTTTACGTCAGCGTGGTACTGCGCCTTCCGCTTCCGGCGGCTCGCCTGCCTTTGTTGCCGCTGGCGGGCGGCCTGGCTGCTGCCGACGCGATTCGGATGGCGAGCGGCCTCACGGTCGACTTGCGATGGCCCAATGACCTGCTCCTCGGTCCGCACAAGACCGGCGGTATCCTCGTGGAGGCTCAGACGGACGCGGGGCACCTCGCCTTCGCCGTGATGGGGATTGGCATCAATGTGCACCAGCGCAGCTTCGATCCCGCGCTTTCGACTCCCGGCACGTCGCTCGATCTTGAGTCGGGCCGCACGATCGACCGTCAGCAGCTACTGATTGCTCTTCTTGAATCGATTGAGGTGGAAACGCGCGCCCTTCTCGACCCTGCGTCCGGGAAAACGATCCCTGCGCGGCTGGAGCGGGCTTCGACCTGGCTCCGCGGGCGCGAAGTTGAGGTCCACGGCCCGCAGGCCTGCAGCGGCGTTACCGAGGGTCTCGACCAGCACGGATTTCTTCTGGTCCGTACGACGGGCGGCCTGGTCCAGGTTCAGACCGGGGGGATTCGGGCGGTGAACGGTAGAGCCTCACGAGCGTAATTGAATACAATCGAAGCAATGCTGCTTGCGCTCGACGTAGGAAATACCAACACCGTCCTCGGCCTTTACCGCCTCAACGTGGAGCCCTCGGCACAGGGAGCGACCGGTGCTGTGCACTCCGAGGAGGAGCGCGAACTGGTGGCTCACTGGCGGGTGACGACCCATCGCACGCAGACCTCCGACGAGTACGGCGTGCTGTTCGTGAATCTGTTCCAAATGAGCGGCATTTCGGTCGACGAGGTGCACCACATCATCATCTCCTCGGTGGTGCCGCCCATCGAAAGCACGCTCCGCCGCGTCTGCGAAAAATACTTTCACCTGCAGCCGATCTTTGTGGAGCCGGGCATCAAGACCGGCATGCCGGTCCTGGTCGACAACCCCACCGAACTGGGTGCTGACCGTCTGGTCAACGCCATCGCAGCGTATGAGCGCTATGGCGGGCCGTGCATCGTAGTCGATTTCGGTACGGCGACCACGTTCGACGTGATCTCCGCTAAGGGTGAATATCTCGGTGGCGCCATTTCGCCGGGCCTTGGCATCAGCGCCGATGCACTCTTCTCGCGTGCCGCGCGCCTGGGGCGTGTGGACATCAAGCGCCCCGCCAAGGTGATCGGAACCAATACCGTGACGCACCTGCAGAGCGGCCTTTACTACGGCTACATCGGCCTGGTCGACGGCATCATCGAGCGCATGATTGCTGAACTTGGGGCGCCGGCACGCGTCATCGCCACCGGCGGTCTCGCCCGCCAGATCAGCGAAGATTCGCGCTACATTGCGCAGATCGACGACATGCTCACTCTCGACGGTCTGCGCATTCTGTTCGATCGCAACCGCACCGCCCGCCCGCGCACTCGCGCGCATTGAGGCGCGACCGTGCAGAATTACTTCAACTACTTCACCGAGATCGAGGAGCGTTTTCAGCAGCGGCGCGGATCGCTGCTGCTTCTCTCCACGCTCGACTGGGCGCTGATTGAAACCTGGCAGGAGGCCGGGGTGCCGCTGGAAGCCGCACTGCGTGGTATTGACGCCGCCTTCGACAAGTACGAATCGCGCCAGCACCGCGGCCATAAACGCAAGATCAATGGGCTCGCCTGGTGCGCGCAAGCCATCATGGAGGCGGCCGAAGAACTGCGCGAAGCCGCTGCCGGGGCTTCCACTACTGCGAACTATGCGGTTGCCAATTCCGGCTTCGAACACGAACGCGTGGCGGCGCACCTTGAGGCAGCGGCAGCCGCTCTCCGGAACTCAACTGTCGCAGCGGAAGTCTGCGTTGCGACGGCCATCCGCCTCGAGGACCTTGCTGCGGAGATCCGCGCCGTCGATCCCAAATCGAGTCTCGACACGGAATCGCTGGAGCGCAACCTTACCGTTCTGGAAGAGAAGCTGTTCGCGGCTCTCACCACGGCCGCGCCTGAGGATCAGCTGGTGGCGCTCAAAGAGCACGCGGCCCGCGAACTCGCGCCTTACCGCAGCCGCATGGGCGCCGTCCAACTTCGACAGGTGGAACGACAGTTTGTACAGAAACAGTTGCTGGCGCACTACAATCTGCCGCGCCTCAGCCTCTTCTACATGAGCCAGCAATGAAAGCCCGCCGCGTGCATTCCTCATCGCCCGAACGCTCTCAAACATCTGCCGCACCGCAGGTGCTGGTCGAGATTGAGAAGCCCGTTTATGGTGGCGCCTTTCTCGCGCGGCACGAGGGCAAGGCGATCTTCGTTCCGCTCGCGCTTCCCGGCGAACAGGTGCGCATTCGCATCACCGACAACAAATCCGGATACGCAACCGCCGAACTAGCCGAGGTCCTCACGGTCGCGCCGGAGCGGATTTTGCCCCGCTGTCCCCACTTTGGATCATGTGGCGGCTGTAACTATCAGCACGCCGACTATGCCACGCAACTCGCTTTCAAACAGGCGATATTGCGCGAGACTCTGGAGCGCGCCGGAGTGGCGGTCCCGGCAGAGATCGACATCCTTTCCGCGGATCCGTGGGCTTATCGCAATCGCATCCGGGTGGCCTTCGACGCCGCCGGGAATCCCGGATACCGCGGCCGCCGTTCTCACGCTCTCGTTCCCATTCGGGAGTGTCCCATCGCCGCTCCCCTGCTGGTATCCGCTGCCGAAGCCGCGGGAGAGATCCTGGCTCGCGTTCCGACTAATCTCCGCCCTCATGAGCTTTTGCTGTTCTGCGATCCCACGGAGTCTGCGCTGCTGGCCACCTTCTTTACAGTGGGGCTGACGCAACTTCGCCTTGAATCCGTTGCCAAGCCTCTCGCCGAACGTATACCTGCCGTGAAGGGGGCAGAACTTGCCACCGGAGGGCGCCCCGGCCATCCTCCTAAGACGCTTGCGCAGTGGGGCGCACCGTCTCTCTTCTACCACGCGAGGGGATTCAGTTACCGCGTCGACCACGGCGCATTTTTTCAAGTCAACCGCTGGCTTATCGACGCATTCATCGCTCGCGTCGTCGACGGTTATCATGGCGGACTTGCGTGGGACCTCTTCGCCGGAGTCGGACTGTTCGCGCGACAACTCACGTCGCGTTTCGACAAAGTGGTTGCCGTCGAATCCGCGCCAACCGCCACGAAAGCGCTGGCCGCCAACCTCGACGCCACTACGGGTGAGGCGATTCCCGCATCCACACTCGACTTCCTCAAGGAGGACCGGAACTCGCCCCGTCCTGATTTGATCGTGGTCGACCCGCCGCGCACCGGCCTTGAAGGCGGGATCAATACGCTTCTCGCTGCAGTCGCAGCGCCCCGCATGGTCTACGTCTCCTGCGATCCAGCCACACTCGCGCGGGACCTGAAAGTCCTTCTCGCTGGTGGTTACGCGATCGACTCAATCATCCTTGCCGACCTCTTCCCGCAGACGTTCCATCTGGAAACAGTGGTTCATCTCCGCCGCTCCTGATAAACTTCCTCTTCAATCGCAAACCAAGATGGAGCCGGATTCTGCACCCTCCGGGAACTCTTCGGCCGCGCGAGCCTTCCTGGGCGCGGGGTTCATGCCGCTGTTTCTCGCGGCGTGTCTGTTCGCGGCGGGCGTGATTGCCACGCGCACTCTCTACCTGCCCGCGTCTCGTCTTTTGCTGGCCATAGTTGCGTTCCTCATTCTCTGCGTCTTCACGGCATTCCGTGCACAACGTATCGCGTGGCTCCCGATGGGGATGCTTTGGGTGCTGCTGGGCGCGTGGTGCGCGGAGATGGAGCCGCAGCCCGCCCCGGCACCGGTACTGCTCGCCCTGTCAGACGGCTTGCTGCGCACGGTTGAGGGTACAGTGACCAGCGCCGGTGCCGTTCGCAATCAGATCGATCAGAATGTTGAAGAGGCCAGCGCGGAGTCACCCTCACAGAGCATCGACCTAGCTGTTGATTCGATTGAAGTCGTCGATGACAACAGCGATCGTCAGATCGGCGTCTCCGGCAGCGTTCGCCTCAATCTAAGGTGGCGGCACTCGAGCCCGCAGCGGATCTCCTGCGGAGAGCGCATCCGCGCAACGGCCCGCATGCTTCCTCCCGCCACGTATCACGATGCAGGCATATGGAGCCGCTCGGACTATCTCCTCGACCAAGGCATTACCTCCACCGCGTCGGTCAATATCGAGCGTGTCGAAGTGCTCGGCGCTCCCGAGAGCCGGTCAATCGCCTGCCGCTTGCACGAGGCTCAGCGCGCGGCCGGCGCACGCTTGCTTGCGCTCCCCGGGCTTATGCGCGGACTGCCTGCGCCCGTTCGTCTCACGCAAGACGACGCTGTGATGTTGAGCGCAATGGTTACCGGCGACCGCACCTTTTTGACGCATTCTCTTCGTGTGGGATTCGAGCGCACCGGTTCCTTCCACATGCTCGTCGTGTCTGGGCTGCATCTTGCAATCGTGGCTGGATGCATCCTGTGGCTGGCTCGCAAGCTGCGCATTCCGCGCGTTCCCGCCACGCTAGTCACGATCGCCGCCTCGTTTGGCTACGCGCTTCTTACGGGGTTCGCGACGCCCGTGCAGCGCTCGCTCTGGATGGTGACCCTTTATCTCATCAGCCGCCTCGTCTTTCGCGATCGCAACGTGCTCAACACTATCGGATTCGCGGCACTCTGCCTGATGGTTGCCAGTCCGCGCGCTCTCTTCGACTCCAGCCTGCAGATGACCCTGCTTGCCGTTCTTGCGATCGGAGGCATCGCCGTACCGTTCCTTGCAGCCACGATTCATCCTTACGTCAACGCGACGCGCCATTTGCGCCGCATCGCTCTCGATGTGAAACTCGCGCCGGCTCTGGCGCAGTTTCGCGTGACTCTTCGCATGATTGCCGTGCGGCTGCAACGGGCGGCCAGCAGCCGCGTTGGATGGCATTTCTTTCCGGGCACGGTACGCTTGCTGCTGCGCGTCATTGAGGCACTGGTGGTGTCTGTCGCCATCGAACTCGCCATGATGCTGCCAATGGCCACCTGGTTTCATCGCATCACGCTGTTTGCGCTACCGGTGAATCTGCTCATCTTGCCGCTTCTACTTCTGTTGATGCCCGTGGCGCTCTTGACCTGCGTTCTTGTATTGATTTGGCCGGCCGCCGCAGTTGCACCCGGGATGGTTGTTGCGCTGCTTCTGCACTTCGGCGCGGGCATGGTGCGCCTGTTCGGCTCGCTCCGCTGGGGTGATCTGCGCGTTCCAACACCGGTGCAGAGTCAAGTCGTTGCGTTTTGGGCGCTGCTGGGGCTTGGTATCGTGCTCATGCGCTTTCCACGCCGTTGGGCACGGGTCTTCGCATGGGCCTCGCTCTTCGCCGCCGGTTTCGCTTCCATCGTTCCACTTCCGGTTCGACATCCTCACGACGCCATGTTCGTCGAGGCCATCGACGTCGGCCAGGGGGACTCGATTCTTCTTATCACGCCGGACGGCAAGACGCTTCTCATCGACGGCGGAGGCTTTGGCGGCGGTCCGCGCCAGGCGCCTCAGGATTTCGACATCGGCGAGGAGGTTGTCTCCGCTGCGCTGTGGTCGCGGGGCATTCGCCATCTCGACGCCGTCGCTTTGACCCATGCGCACTCCGACCACATGGGGGGGCTTCCGGCTGTCCTGCGGAACTTTCATCCGGCATCACTCTGGGTAGGTAACAATCCGCCTGTAGATGCCTATGCCGAGCTGCTTGCCGAAGCCCGCCAGCTCCACGTCGAGGTGCGCGCCCTGCGGGCTGGCGACGAATTCCCGCTGGGGAACACCGCCGTTCGCGTGATGGCCCCTTTTGCCGGCTATGCGCCGGGGTCCGAGCCATCCAACAACGATTCACTGGTGCTGCGCGTTGCCTTCGGCGCAACTTCAGTCCTGCTCGAGGGAGATGCGGAAGCGCCTGTCGAGCAAGCCATGCTCGCCGATCCGCGGCTGCAAAGTACGTTGCTCAAGGTAGGGCATCACGGTAGCGTAAGCTCCACTACCCCCGAATTTCTCTCCCGCGTCGCGCCCCGATGGGCGGTCATCTCGTGCGGGCTGCACAACCGCTATGGCCATCCTCGCGACGAAGTGCTGCGCGAGTTGCAATCCGCGGGCGTCCACACTCTCAGCACCGATATCAACGGCGCTGCCTGCTTCCAGCTCGACGGGATTTCAGTTCATTCGGATCCCTCGTGCGGCTCTGATTCGCGTCGATGATTTGCACCTGCGGACGCAGAAATCCTCTCGAACGCAAAAATATCCGGACCGCGCGAAACACGGTCCGGATATCGTGACTGCTAACGTCAGAGTGCCAGAGCACAATGCAGGGTTAAGAAATTTAGTCGTGCGCGCCCTTCTTGCGCAACACGTCCGCCCATTTGTGATCGTCCATGCGCATCGCATAGTACAAGGGCCGGTGCTGACTCTGGTCGATCGCGTTGATGTCCGCTCCCTTATCGAGGAGAATCGGAATAATGCTGCCGAATTGCAATTGAAGAGCCATGTCCAGGCAGGTGTCACCGTAGGCATCCGGCAGATTCACATTCGCGCCATGGTCGAGAAGAAACTGTACGTCGTCCTTCTGGTCGCGAATCACCGCGAAGAAGAGGGGCGTTGCGCCGCTGGCCGGCTGCGCGTTGATGTCCGCGCCCTTATTTACCAGCATCTCCGCGATCTGCCTGTGCTTTACCGAGAAAACCGCAAGGTGCAGCGGGGTATAGCCGTTCTGCATGTAGCGCGTGTCATCCCCGTGCACGGTCAATACTGCCACCGGATCCTGGTGGTTGTTTGAAGCAAGAACCTTGTCCCAGAGATCGCCAGGCGTAAAGGGTCCGTAGTTGTTTTTCGCGTTCACATCCGCGCCCGCATCCAGCAGAGCCTGCACCGCCCCTACCTGCCCGTGAAGGGCCGCAACGTGCAACGGTGTGTCCCCGTTCTTGTCCTTATCGTTAACGAGTTTCGGGTCCTGCTGAATCAGAGCCTTGATTTTGTTGGCATCGCCCTTGCGGGCTGCGTCATGAATAGGGCCGGCGAAAGCAATCGAAGCGGAAAAAAGCATGAGTGCAGCCACTACGGCAAAGCGAGTAACGGTCAATCGTTTACAGCGGTCTACAGCAAACTCCATGATTCCTCCGGATGAAAAAACATTCTATTCGATCTGTCTTTGGGAACGGTCTCATCTTTGTGGACGAGTCGTTGCGCTCCCGGGTTTCATCGTGTACTTGCCTGTTCTCAGAACCGCATCCGCAACCCCAGATCGAACTGCCGCTCGCGATAGAAGTCGACTGCATTAATGTTCAGCGGCTGGCCGAATTCTGTCTGGCCGGTTTTGAGCCCGGTAAGGAAATTCAACGTTGGGAGCGATCCCGAGATTGTTCCGGGTTCGATCGAATAGCCTGTCGACTCGACTTCCGTAACATTCTGGTGATTGAACAGGTTGAAGCTCTCCACGAGAAACTCCATTTCGCGCCCGTGGCCGAAGCCGAATTTTCGCCCAAGCCGCATGTCCGCTTTCCAGGTTCGCGGATAGCGATACGTGTTCCTGCCCACTCCGTACACCCGGTCGGCTCCGCCGTACCCATTCATGCCCGGCCCCAATCCAGCAATGGTCGTACCGTTTAGCTCGAACTCCCGTGTGATCGATCCCGCAGTGCGCATGGTGTAGGGTAACCCGCCATGAAACTGCGCAGTCCCCGACAGCATCCAGCCGTTCGTCAACCACCGATCCGGCCCTCGGCGGTTCCAAGGCGCCTCCCATATCGCCATCGCGGAGGCTGTGTGCCGCTGATCCAGGTTGCTTGTTCCGTACTCGAGGGCGAAATTCGTGGGATCGAAGATGCTGTCCCTCGTCACCTGCGAACTCTCGTTCGGATTCCAGTCCATTGCGTGCCCGTATGTGTATCGCGCATGAAAGCTCAACCCGCGCCGTGCGTACCTTGACGCGCGCACGGTGGCTGCTTCATAGGTGGAGTTGGCGCGGCTGTCAATTTCGGTGATCTGCTGATAGTTGGTATTCAGCCGCCCGCCCGTCCCGTCTGCTCCGGGCCACGATGCGAAGAACGGCACGGTGATCTGCGGCTTTTTCAGCGGCCCTTTCCCTGTGCTATCCACCACCGCATAAGTGATCGTCTTCGGATTGACCGCGGGGTCGTAATTGGTGTCCATGGTCACCGGGAGCCTGCGCGCCAGACTTACCAGTGCGCCGAGGCTGACGAGAATCCGGCCAGGCATTCTCTGGTCGAGTTCCACCACTCCCTGGTGAATCTCGGCGTTGTGAAAGTTCGACGCAAACTCGACAACCCCGGGCTTCACCGTGCCGGCAGGCTCCCCTCCCAGCACGTAAGGGAAGGGAGGCGCGCCGCCGCCGTTTTCCGGCAGATTGTCTGTGGGACGCATGAAGAACTTCAGATCGCCCTTCAGCGAACCCGTCTCCGTCAGAGCCGTTTCGAGCGTACCGTTGCTTGTTCTCCCCGCGTACATGCCGTAACCCGCACGCAACACCGGCCAGCGGCTCTCGCCTTGACCCCACGCCAGGCCCAACCGCGGGCTACCCATACTCCCAAGCGCCGGAAGGCGCTGGGTCAACCGCAATGCGGGATTGTTCACCAGGGCAATCGGGGGCGGGGTGTCCTCCCGGTCCCACCGCACCCCAGCCGTCATCTCGAGCCGCTTTGCCGGGTGCCACTGCGTGGTCACAAAGGCCGCCCAGTCGTTGGTGCTCAGATACCACTGTGTCGGGCCCAGCGTTTGCGTGTAGTGGCTGTAGCACGGCAAGTAGCCTAAGCCATTCAGCTGTCCCGTGGTGTCGCGCCACGCCTTCCCGCGCTGATCACAGTTGTGTTGTTGCTTAGGGTCCAGCGCGTCCGCCAGTCCGAATTTTGCAAACACGAGCGCATCCGAGACGAAATTCTCCACGCTCGAATAGAAATAGGTCCCGGTGTGATTCCGCAGCAGGCTGGTTGCATCGCCGCTGTGCCGCAGATCGGCGCCGGCTCTCAGTTGCAGTGTGCGGCGCGCCCAGTCGAGGCTTGCCTGTGCTTCGTACACGCGCTCGTCGGGCGAACTGCCGGGTCCGAAGCGCGCCGGGTTGCCGATGGTGAATCCGTAGCGCGAGTCGACCGTCATCTGTGGAAGCTGCCCCCATACATTCGCGGCGAATCCCTGTTCGAATGGCGACGGCGGTTCCGCGCGCGCTCCCACCATCACCTGCCGTATCGAGCCCTGCGTAACGGCCCAGAGATTCGGCGAAAGACGGGCCTCCCACCGGCTCAGCACCCCCTCGCTGCTGCCTTGGCTCACACCAAAACTGTGCGAACCGAAGGTTTCAGCGGCGCGCGATAACCCGCCGCCGGGAGAATTCCACACCGCGCCAGAGCCCTCCAGCACAAAACGATGCCGTTCCGCCGTCCTCCAATCCAGCCGCCCAAACCCGCTCCAATGCTGCGAAGTTCGCGGCGCCGGCCCCAGAAGCCCCGCCAGTGATTCCAGCATTCCGGAATAAGCCTGCAACCCCTCGGCCACGGGGTTCGCGCCGCTCAAACCCAGCCGCGCACTCAATACCTGCATCTCGTCGTTCGAGGGCTGCGCGAAGAATTGGTCGGGATGCTTTACCGTTGCCACCGCGGGATGATTCCTCTGATTTCCGTCCAGCGAAGCAAACCACCAAAGCCGATGCCGCCCGAGTTCGCCTCCCGCACCCGCTCCCCAGCGATTCTCCTTGTCGGCCGGGCTATACGGAAACGCCGTAAATGCCGGCACCGTCGAGAGTGATCCCGGCGCGCTCTCCTTCACCCACTGCGTGAAGGGATTCTGCGCTCCCAGCAGGTCTTGACGATTGAAGAAAAATCCCTGCCCGTGAAATCCGCCGGGGCCGCCTCGGGTCTCCAGATGTACGCGCTCCCCGGTTGCAGCGCTCGATCCCGCATCTTCGATGTTCGACAAACGAAACTCGCGGATCGAGGTTTCGCTTCCGCCCGGGCCGGCGGGGAAAGCCGCGCCTGCCTGTCCTCGCACCCGACCCCCGAATGCCATGCGGGTGCTTGCCCCGTCGACGGTTATGGCACCCTGGGACCGAGCCGGACCGCTCTGGGCGACTTCTACCTCGTCGGTGTCGCTTTCTTGTCCGGGGGTGTCCAGAACGAAGTTCTCCCAGCGACGACCCGGTAACGGGAGTTGTTCCATCTGTTCTCCGTTGAGGGTTACCTCCACGGTCGCGGAACCGCTCGCCTCCCCGACGGCGAGTTCTCGCTCGGCGGAAACGATCCCTGCCCGGGCGACGGCCACCGCCACAATCGCAGCAAGCGCTCCAGGTGCTCTCCCTGCAACTCCGGCAGCGAGAGGCGAAACCCTAAGCGCCGCCGGCAAGCCAGCGGGAAGTGCAGGCGCTACAAGGCTGGAGGCCAGGCTAGGGGCGGTAGCTTCGTTGCCAAGGCTTGGTTCGGGAGTCTTCCTCGAAGAGTCTGCCGCGCGCACCTCTCCAGCCGGCTGATTGTGACTCGTTACTGTCAAGTCGCGATCCGAAGGTGTCGCAGACCGCACAGGTTCCCTGCGAATAAGGGCCACAGCCGGCCGTGATTGCGTCGAAGAGGCCGCTTCCGCCACGGTTCGGGACCCTTGGGGCGTTAACTCGCGAGTCAACGCGACCGCCGTCTGCACCCGCGACTCGTGCCCGGCAAACACTTCCACCCCGCCCGCAATCCCGCTTCCGAGTTGTGGACTGGCAGCCTCCACCTCGTATGTCCCTGGCGCGATGCCGCTGAAGTGGTAGCCCCCGCCTTTTCCAGTGAGAGTCCGCACCTCGGTGCCCGTGCTCGGGTTTTTCAGGGTGACCGTTACGCCGTCAAGGGGCTTCGAATGAAGGTCGGTCAGCTTTCCCGCCAGCGCTCCAACGGAGGTTTGGGCAATCAGCGTCCCGGTCGCGACCGCGAACAGGGATGCGGCAAATGCGATGCGCCAGGCACGTCTTCTTAGCCGGCCCAACCTTCCTCCGGGTCTGGCCCTGGGATCGCTCACCGCATCACCCTTCCCGCCGGAATCCACGTGCTGGCGGAGTCCGGTTCGGTGCGGTCTTCTTGCCAGGTAAGCCTGTACCGGCTCCCTGGCTCGCGGCGTCCGCGAACAGACGTCCCGTTTCGACCGCCCAAGTGACCCCAAGAGGAAGTTTCTGCGATTCTAGTCCCGAATTGGGATGCAGAGAAGCGTTAACCGGTGAGCGGTGACAGCGCTCACATCAGGTGGACTTCAGCGACGCTAAGTCCGGCACTCCGTCCAGCCATTCCTGACTCTCCGCGCATCCAACGTAGGCGGGGAAATTTGCAGCAAATCCAACTGCCTGGGGAGCCCGAACGAACATGTCCGTCGAACGCGAGATTGACCTTGCCAAAGTCTCAAGCCTGCTTCGATCTTCTCTAGCGCGTATCTCCCGCAACGCGTCGGTTTGCGAAGTGACCATGGATTCCGTGCAGAAGACCAGACGTGCCGTGGAAAGATCCGAGGCTGCCCTGCAGCGGGCCGATGACCTCATCCGACGTACAGGCGGCCAGAACTCCGAATGAGCGGCGCTCGTTTCGCCCCGTTCGCTCCCCTCCTGCCCTGTTAAACTGATAAGACGGCATTTTGGCTGCGGAATGCTCTTGGAGCGCCCGCCCATTTTGTGCGGATCGTTCAATTGCCCCCGCGCCCGCCGCAACCTTTCCCACATGTTCATTGATGAAGCAAAAATTCGCGTCAAGGCCGGCGACGGCGGAAATGGCTGCATGGCCTTCCGTCGCGAGAAGTTCGTGCCCCGCGGAGGCCCTTCGGGCGGCGATGGGGGCCGCGGCGGTGACGTCGTCATGCAGTCCTCGCAACGGCACAATACACTCATTCACTTCCGCTATAACCCCGAGCACAAGGCGCAGCGCGGCGAGCATGGCCTGGGCTCCAACTGCTCCGGCTCCGACGGCCACGACAAGATCCTGCAAGTGCCTGTAGGCACTGCACTTTACGACGCGGAGACGGGCGAGCTTGTGCACGACTTCCAGGAGCCCGACGAGCGGGTCATCGTCGCCAAGGGGGGGAGGGGGGGACGCGGCAACCAGCACTTCGCTACCAGCACCCACCAGGCGCCCCGCGAGCACGAGATGGGCCGCGCTGGCGAAGAGCGCCTCTATCGCCTGGAACTGAAGCTGCTCGCTGACGTGGGCCTCGTCGGCTACCCCAACGCCGGCAAATCGACCCTGATCTCCCGCATCTCCGCCGCCAAACCCAAGATCGCCGACTATCCCTTCACCACCCTCGAGCCGAATCTCGGTGTGGTTACGGTGGGCGAGGAGCCGAACCAGGAATCCTTCGTCGTCGCAGACGTTCCCGGCCTCATCGAAGGCGCGCACCTCGGCTCCGGCCTCGGGGTCCAGTTTTTGCGCCACATCGAGCGCACCCGCGTCCTGGTCCACCTGGTCGACGTCTCGGATGGCTCCGGCCGGCCCGATCCCGTCGAAGATTTCAAAGTCATCAACAACGAACTCGCCAGCTTCGGCAACGGGCTCGACAAGAAACCGATGATCGTGGTCGCGACGAAAATTGACGCCGCTAACCCCGAAAAGCTGAAGAAGCTCTCCGCTCACGCCAAGCGGCGCAAGCTCGAGTTTCATGCCATCTCGGCCGTCACCGGGCAGGGGATCGAAGACTTGAAATGGTCGATGGCGCGCCATGTCCGCCAACCCGAAATGGCTGCCGACTGACAAAACTGGAATTGGGCTCATTCCTTGCGCAGCTTCATCGCGCGAAGGGTGGGAATCGAACCGACATCCGGTCCTAAACCATCGCCCGTTCCTTCACCATCAGGTACTGATTCAGCACTGATGGCGTCAGAGCCTCAGGGTCTAGATCGAGTGTCAGCGCGCCCTGTTCGTGCAGCCGCGCTAACAGCACTTCGCGCCGCCCCGCCATCTCCTGCGCCGCCGCCGAGCGAAACATCTGCTCTACGTTCTTCGGCCGCGACTTGGCGATCGCTTCCACCTCTGGCTGCGCCATGGCCACGAACAGCAGCACGTGCCGCCGCAGCAACTGGACAGCGCCGTCAATCACCTCCGGCCGCATCGCTGTCTCTGCCAGGTCGGTGACCCACAGAATGAGCGCGCGGCGTGGCTGCAGGCGGTTCAAGACTGCCGTTGCGCGAAGATGATCGGCCTCGCTGGTCTCCACCTTTACCTGCGCCAGCAATTCGATCAACTGCCGCAAGTGCGCCGCCCCTCGCCCCGGCAGCAACCGCTGTTGAATGTTCTGCCCATACGCCAGCAGTCCCACGCGATCGCCGGAGTAAAGGGCGAGTTGCGCCAGCGCCACGGCGGTCGAGCACGCATGATCGAGCTTCGAGTGACCCGTTTCCCGCTGCGTGTCAGACGTCCCGCCGGAACGCAAGTTACGCGATCGCATGAGCCGCCCGCAGTCCAGCACGATCCATACCGCCTGGCTCCGCTCCGTCTGATATTGGCGGGTGATCAGCGCGCCGCGCCGTGCCGTTGCCGTCCAGCAGACGTCGCGCAGGTCGTCACCTTCGCGATAGTCGCGCAGGCTTTCGAAGTCGCGTCCCAGCCCGCGCTGTCGGGCCTGCCGCAGTTGCAGGTCGATCTGCCGGCTCCGGGCCAGAAAAATCTGCTGCTCCTCGCTTGTCCGCAGCGCCGGATACACGCGCACCGTCTGCGTTAGCTGGGCTCTCGCCCAGCGCTCTGCCAGCCCCAGCGGCGAGCGATAACGCACGTAGAGCCAGCCTGTCTTCCAGTCGCCGCGCTCCTGTGGGGCGACCTTGTAGCGCACCGTTGCCGTAACGCGCGGAAATGCCGTCAGTTTGTGCATCACCGGCTGGGCGGCCAGTGCGGGCGGCAGATCGTCCGTCAGCAGGCACTCGGCGATCACCCGGCCATGGTTCTCAATCGAAAGTTCGATCTCTGTCTCGCTGTCCAGCGCCGGCGCATTGTTCCAACTCCGTTCCGCCATCAGCTGCCTCGCTCCGGGGAGCCGCAACCCATCGAGCAACACCGCCGCCAGCATCAGCCCGTCCCAAACCAACATGGCGTAGCTGTAGCGCGGCACGTAAAACCCCGGAATCAGCAGCAGAAACCCCGCCGCCAGCAGCCCGATCGCGCGCGGCGTCAGCCCGAATCCCCAGCGCCGCCGCCGCTCGCAAGCAGCGCGAACCGGCCCGGGATGCAGCGAAGTTGAAATCATTGCCGCGGCACCGGAACCGCCGCCACCACGTCGGCTAGCGCGCGGTCCGCATCGAATCCCTCCAACTCCGCCTCGGGCTTCAGCATGACCCGATGACGCAACACTGGTTGAGCCGCCCGCTTCACATCATCCGGAACCAGGTAGTCGCGGCCGTCGAACGCTGCGGCCGCCTGTGCCACGAACATCAGGCTCAGCGCCGCACGCGGACTCGCGCCCAGCAACAGCGTGGGCCACTCGCGCGTGCGCCGCGCCAGCGCCAGGATATAGCGGTACAACTCCGGTTCAATGCGAATCGCCCGCACCTCTGTCCGCGCAGCGTCCAGCAGCCCCGGCGCGATCGGAGTGATTTGTGCATCTTCCAGCAACCCGGCCCCCGTCGCTCCGTGGTGCCGCTCCAGGATCTGCAACTCCTCGCCTTCCGACGGATATGCCACGCGAATCTTGAGCAGAAATCGATCCAATTGCGCTTCAGGCAGCGGGTAGGTGCCCTCGAAGTCCACCGGGTTCTGTGTGGCAAACACCGTGAACCACGCCGGAAGAGGCCGCCTCACACCATCGGCCGTTACCTGCCGCTCTTCCATGCACTCCAGCAGCGCTGCCTGCGTGCGAGGCGGCATGCGGTTGATCTCGTCCACCAGCAGCAGGTCCGTGAACACCGGCCCCGCATGAAACGTGAACGTGTCTGTCCCCGGCTTCAGAATCGTCGTGCCCAGAATGTCAGCCGGCATCAGGTCGGGCGTAGCCTGGACGCGCTGAAAGCCCAGCCCGAGCAGCCGCCCCAGCGTCTTCACCATCAGCGTCTTGGCGATTCCCGGCACGCCCTCCAGCAGGACATGCCCTTTGCACAGAATGCTCATCAGCAACTCGTCGATCGCCGCGCCCTGTCCGGCAATGACCGTGGCCAGGCCCGTGCGTGCCTGTGAAATCAACTCCCGCGTCGCGTGCAAGCCTGAAACCTGTTCGGACACCTGTTGTGTTTCCTCGTTCATGAGGCCCTTTCCCTACGAAATCGAATGAACTTCTTCTGCCTTTGCATCCCTGGCTTCTGCAATTCCATCCCGCGCGCCCGGCCGGGAGGCCGAGGTCAGTTCTTCCATGTGCGACGCCAGCAACTGCACCAGCCGCAGCGCTTCCTTCGGGTGAATCGCATCGGCGCCCGCAGCTTCTTCACACGTTTTCAAGTCGGCTTCGAGTGTCTTATCAACCCCCGGAAACCGTCGCTCGATCATCTCCGCAATCTCGGTCGCGTCCGCTCGCTCTCCGCGCATGCCGCAGAGCCGCAAGGCCTGGCGCCGAAACCGCTCCCAGGCAATCGCCACGGCCGTCGTCGCTGCTCCCGCGTTGCGATACAACGACCCCAACGCCTCCACAAACTCCACCGGCGTAGCTCGTACCGGCGGCGGCAACTCGCGCACCGGGCCGCTGCGCCGGCTAAAGCTGAACAGCACCAGCACCGCAAGCGTTACCAGACCGATTCGCAACATCGTCAGCGCCGGGCCGCCCGCGTAGGTCCACGATGAGCGGATCTCTCCATGAAGTGACTCGTCCCAATAGAAATGCTTTCCCTCGCGCGCTCCTAGCGAATTCAGCAGCAGATCCAGATTCCGCGCTCGCGCCAGTGATCCGTTCTCGAGCGGCGTGGAGCTTGCCCACCACACCACATGTCCCTTACCCCAGTCGTACTCCACAACCGCGGGCTGCCCCGCGCAGCTGTATTGCACCCGATCCGCGGGCTTGCCCACCTGCCATGTGGCCTCGGGAATCATCCACACCTCGCCCGACGACGCCAGCGGGTCTAGCCCCTCCGGCTCCAACTGGCAGGCCGCAAAGTTGAACTCCCGCGGCGGTGCGCTTGCACCATTCGGGAGCAGATAGCCTCCCCAGTACCCCGTCGCCAGCACACGACCGCCGCGCTCCAGGATCTGCCGCACTGCCTGGATGTCCTCCGTCTCGCGCGTGAATGGCTCCGCGAAGATCACCACTGTCTCCGGTCCGGCGGCTGGGGCCAGTTCCGCCAGGGGCCGCTCCCACCGTTCGATCGGATAACCGGAACGCACCAGCGTTTCATAAGCAGCCAGCGCCCCATGCCGTCCAGAGAGATACGTTGAAGGCAGCCGGTTCTCGTTATTGTCTCCGTTGGGCAGCAGGAATCCCGCCGCAATGGCCAGTGTCACGGCCGCGCTCGCGCACCATAACAGCAGCTTCCGGTCCCGAGGATCGAGCGAGGACATGAATCTCACGAAGCGCCCTCCGCGGCCGCATCCGTCTGACTTGAGGCTTCCACCGTCCAAGTTCCTGCAATGAGTCGTCCAGCCAGCTCTTCCGTGCGCCGATAGTCGCTCTGGCCAGCGTTTCGTCCCCCATACCAGGTCCGCTCGAAGGTCTGCGTCAGGATTCCCAGGCCCGGTTTGCGGCCATCGTCGGGCGACAACAGCGCCAGATACTCACGCGGCGTCCGTGCCCGGTCCGCCGGCCACAGCCGTTTCGACTCCAGCCGCGAAATCACGGCCCAGTAGAGGAAATGAATCCCCTCGCGCCAAAGGCCCAGGCGTGCCGCCTCGCGGGCATCGGCCATCCACAATTGCCAGTCGCGCGCTGAAGCGGCATCCGGCGCCGGCCCGTTCGTGTCCGGCAGCAGACGAATGCGCCAGCGCCGCTCCAACTGCAGCAGGGCCCACGTCAGGCCCACACCCACCGCCAGCAAAAATCCCCAGATCAGCGCACGTCCAATCCAGGCCGACCGCGCGCGCAACTTGTCCACGCCCTCAAAGAGGTGGTTGAGCCAGCGGTTCACGCGCTCCATGAAGGAGTCGCGTTCGTCCGGCTGCTTCAATCCGCGAAATTCCCGTTCCGCGAGCACCTTTTGCATTGTGGAGTGTTCCGCCGCATGACCGGACGGGGTGGATGGCACGCCGGCCTGCGCGAGATCGGATTGCAGGCGTGTTTCGGCGTCCTGCAGCAACTGCGACGTGGTTCGCGGCCTCGGCCGCGCGCGATCCTCGCTCGTCTGCACCCGTTTGCCGGGCTTTGGCGCCTGTTGGGCTTCGTCGCTTTCTTCCGCGCGCGAGAACAGCACGCGCAGCCACCCGTAGCGCACCAGCCGGCGTTCTCCCGTCGATCCCAGCGGCAACCGATCGTCCAGCCCCACCAGCAGCGGATCGCACGTCTTCACGTCGCGCGCTTTCGCACAAACTTGCGTCAGCCCCGCCAGCGCAACCAGGTGCTTGCGATATTCGTCGAGCGAAGCATCCTGCCAGCGGCCCGCGCTCGGCGGGGGCGGCGGTGTCGGCGCTGCGGCCGCGCGTGATCCCTCGAACAGGCCTGCACACAACAGCGCTATCGCCGCGCACAAGCCTGCCTGTGTTGAGAACCTCACTCCCGCTGCACCTCAGCTTCGACGAAATCCAGGCCTTCGCGTCATCGATTTTCCGGTCACCGCGGAGACGGACTGCGAAAGCATTGAGTCCTGCAGCGTCCATCATCCGTTCGATGTCGTAGCCCTCTTTCCGTATCCGCTGATCATATAAGCGTGATCGCGATAGGGTCGAGTGTCTCGCCCGGGTTCACTGGTCGCAATGTCGGTGTCATGCGTCACCTCCGCTCATCGCCGGCCGCGTGGCACCATCCACTCGGTTCCGCTGATCGTCATACAGCACCGCAAACGCGACCGCATAGCTTGCCCAACTCAGAGTCATGAAGAGAAGGAACGCGACAAAGACCCCGATCACCAGGATCGCGAATCCCGCGACGCTCAGTCCCTGCGGCAGGTGCATGGCTGAAGCAATCAGCCCGACCACTGCGATCACCGCAAACCCCACCATCTCCAACACCATGATCGCGGCGGCGCCAATCGCGTACACCACCAGCATCACCAGGAAAATGCGGCCCATCGCGCCTCGGGTCAATTGTGCGCTGCGCCGCATCGCCTCTACCGCTGCTTTCTCTTCGGCTATGCACGCAGGAACCGCCAGGCCGAGTCGCAGCGTCATCCACACCAGGTAGACGATCGATCCAAGGTATGTCAAAACCAGGAACGGCATCACCACGAACAGGACGCCGGGATTCGGACTCGGGCCGCCCGGCAGGGCGTGAAGCGCCACACCCGCCGCAATCATCGCGAAAACAACCATCACCGGCAGCATGGCAAGCAGCCAGCGTAGAACCATCAGCCAGACAATCCGACGCCAGCTGTTCCACGCCGCTCCGTATGCCTCAGCCAGCGAACTCGTCCGTCCGCGATTTGCGTCGAGGGCGGCCCGGCTAGTCGCTGCCTCGAATAGCGCATAGGCCAACAGGATCGGGATGCATGCCGCTAGCAGGACAGGCAAGATCATCCAAGCCATTCGCTGTGGGTCGGGTGGCACGCCCGGACGCGGGGGCAAAACGCCGAACGCGAACAACCCGCCGAAGATCAGCGCGTACGTTGCCAGCAACGCCCCGGCCGGAATCGTCCCCATCTTCAGAAACAGCCGGAGATTCCCGTGCAGAATCGTCCACACGCGATCGAGCACCTGGCTCAAACTCATCGGGCCCGCAAGCAAGCTGCTTTCACTTGACGAAGCATCGAACCGGTTCACGATGATTCTCCCGAAGCACTCTGCTGCGCATTGTCCAGCTGCGGCTCGCTCTCGCTGCGGGGAAGGGCGCCTTCCATCACAGGCAAGGTCAGCGCGGTCTTGACGGCACTCGCCGGCCCTGCCTCCATGCCCGCCTCCCGCATCATCCACTCAATGTCGAATGCTTCCTTGCGAATCCGCTGATCGTAGTAGACGAGCATCAGCGCGATCCCGCTCACTGGATTGGTGAAAGCCTGTGACGCAAACGAGGATCCGTAGAACAGAAACAGCATCAGGGCGCCCATCGTCTGCTGGTGCTGCGGCGTGTTTAGTTGCGGAACCAGGCTGAGTACGATAATGACCGGCACCGTCAACACCAGCGAGACGATCCAACTCAGGGCCCCGCGCAACAGGTAGAGCACCAGGATCCGTCCACGCGTCCCCTTGCTGAGCGAGTTGGCGCGCTTGAGTGAGGCCCAGGCGCCGGACTGCTCCACCACCGAAGCGGAGAACGCCAGGCAGATCCGCAGCAGCATCCAGAAAAAGTACCCGACCAGTGCCACGCCCATAATCAACAGCACCGCGTTCGGACCACTATTAAAATCGCCGAATCCGCCCCCGGTCGCGCGCCTGCCCAGCGCTGCGAGCACAAACAGAATCACGAAAATCAGGACCCACGCTGTGACCGGGATGACGGCCAGAAACAGGATCTCGATTGACAGAAGTCCGACATAGCGCCAACCTCGGCTCCATGCTGCCTGGTAAGCTCCGCGGATCGTGATCCGTTCGCCCAGAAATGCCTGGCTGGCCGCGTGGCTGAGGGCTCCGCTGCCCAGCGCTGTCAAAGCCACGCACACCGGGACCGCCAGCATCACTAACCCCACCACCGCGAGCCCCAACACTGCTGCCATGGTCCGGTCTGTTGTGCCAATCCAGGCCGACAGTAAAAACACGCCGGCGGCAAACAGCAATATCCCGCCCGCTGGAACGGCCGCGATGCCCACGAACACCAGAAACCGCGACCGGTAAAGACTCGCGGTGCGGTCCAGAATCTCCCCGAGATTAGCTGGCCGCAACTCGGGATTCATGCGTTTTCCCCCGAATTCGATCCGTCCTGCGCAGCTTGCAACGCGTGCGTCTCAAGGTCCCCGCGCGTCTCCGTGCTGTTGTCAGCAATAGATACCGGCTCGGCGAGGTAGACCGGATTACTCGCCGGCGCGCCGCCCGCCAGCCCCGCCGCGGCCATCATCCACTCAATGTCGTATCCCTCTTTGCGCACTCTCTGGTCGTAGTAGAAAAGCGTCGTGCCGGTTGCGAGAATGGGCCCTATAAATGAGTTGGTGAAGAAGGCCACGATCTGCTGTGCGGCCTGCAAGCCCACGGGAATCTGGAAATGATGGCGAAGGGAGTAGGCCAAAAAAAACGACTGCGTCATGCCCATCACCAGGAACTCGATGACCCAAACCAGCAGCCACAATACAAAGATCCGGCCGCGCGCGCCCCTGCTCAATGAAATACTCCGTTTGATCGCCGCGCGCACCTTCAGGTTCTCCACCACGCTGGCGGGCAGCGCCAGTGCGTAACGCAGCGACATCCATATCGCGTAAATCCCTATGGGCCAGATCAGCACTCCAAAGGCAAGCGCGATCGCGACGAAGACGAGACTCTCGGGATTCGGTGCCGCGCCCGGTTGTGGCATCTCTCCGGGACGCGGCAGCACCCCTTTGAGCTGAAAATGGATGGAACTCGCCTGGAAAGCCCCGTAGATGAGAATCACGGGCGTCCAGGCCAACGCCAGTTTCAGCGCTCCTAACCCGAGATAGCGGCCAGTGTTGGGCAGAATGCTGCGGTAGGCGCCTCGGATCGTCGCCGGCTCGCCCAGGTGGACCCAGGCCACGGCGCGATTGTTGGCGGCAGCCGATACGTTGCCCACAATGAGCATGACAATCACACTGGCCCACGTAACAATCTGCCGCACCCACGACAGGGGCGCCAGGAATTCTCCCCCTCTGACTGCGTCCAGCATTCCCAGGCTCGCCAGGTTGAGCGCCAGGGTTACGCCGGAGTTGACCGACGCGATTCCCGCAAACAGAAGGAAGTTTGTGCGGTAAAGCTGCGCGGTTCGGTCCAGAATCTCCCCCAGAGTCAGGGGGCGCAGGTTCGTTTCCATGGCGGGTGCTCCGGCGGCTGGCGTGTGCGCTTGCCGGGATACTAGCACAGCCTCGGATCGCAAGCGTTGCTCTCCCATGCAGGCCCCGGCGAGTCGTTCGGCAGCAAAAGGCGCGCCACAATCTCGCGCGTTTTGCAGCAACTCGCGTATCGGAGAAAGCCGGCCTACCCGTCAAACCGTCTCGCCTACAGGAAATTTGGACTCCCAAATTTTCCGCTGCACGTATTTTTTACGTGGTGAACACGGCATTCGTAGGGGCTAAGTTTATTCCCATCAATTACTTATGGTTTGGAACTCGACGTGCCATTAACAAGGTCAAGAGCGAGCTAGAGCGGTTCGGCGTAGACGGACGCCCCAGGCGGCGACGCACTCCGGGCCGCAGCCACTCGGAGGAACACTAGATTATGAAGGCGCTTTATAAACGCTGGTTGATCATGGGCCTTACCTTGTCGATTTTCGGCCTGGCACGGTTGAGGAGAGCCCTGGAATCCCAGCTTGACAGCGAACTGGAAGGCATCCTCGACGAATCAGGGGCCCTGGCTGGCAAAAAAATCAGCAGGGAAGGAAAGTCAGCGCCCGTCGTCCCTATGCCGGGATCGGCGACTACCGTTACCTTCAGCGGCACCGTCATCCGCAATGGCACTCGCTTCGCCCTTCGCGAAACCGGCGGAGTGCTCTATACCCTGGATTCCACCGGCCGCGCCTGGCCGTTTGAGGGTGAGGACGTGCGTGTCACCGGTAAGCTTGACACCTCAACCCGGATGCTGCACGTCGACGAAATCACATCCATGGCGTCGTAACCCGGCCATTCTTCGCGCGGGCCATCGAGCTCATTCATTGCAGCTTCTGAATCTTGGTCTCCGCCGGGAGATGCAACTCGAAGGTCTCGTCCTTCAATTCCAAGTCCTCCGTCACCTTCTCCACGGTCAAGACCAGTTGCAACTCCTCCAACGGGCGTTTGATCGTAATGGTCGACGGGTATTTATGGTCGCCGTAGTCCGCGTACCGGCCATAAATCACCACCGTCGCGAGGTTGCCGTCTTCGTCGTACAAATCCTGCTGGTACGGAAGCAGGTCGTCCCGATGAAAGTGGATCACCCGTACCGGCGCCAGTTCCTGGCTGCTGCCCTTGCGGTGCACGACGTTGAGCAAGTACTCCGAAATCACGTAAAGATGCTTCTTGGCCGCGTCTTCCACGGTGTCGGTATCTGTCGTTCTGTAAAACTCGTCGCCCGGTGAAAGTCCGCGGATCACCATCGAGTCAAAGAAGAACCCCGGCCGCAGGTTCTCCAACTGGTTCGCCGACTTGGTCTTGCTTTCCGTGACTGGACCTTCGATCGCTTTGTTGTTCTGCGGAATCCAGAGCGTGAAGTTTTTGCCGTCGGAGACCATGTCGAGCAGCCGGGTTCGTACTACCGGGACCTGCCCCAGTACCCGCAACATCTCCGGCTTGCGGATCAGAATGTGACCCGGAATGCTGGGGTAGTCGCTCGCCTCTCCCTGTTTCGCTTTGGTGACCGTGGCCTGGATGTCGACTGTCACGCTCAGGGAGTTCAGATCGTCCCACTGCTTGTTCATCCGGGCCACCAGCTCTGAGGCCGGCACCGTTTGCACCACCGCCGGCGCGATTGGGACCGGCAACTTCCGGTGGGTGGTAAGAAAGCACCCCGACAGCAGGAGCAACGGCGCCGCCAGCAGGGAACCTGCGCCCCGCTTGAATCCGTTCACCGCGCACCCGCTTTCTTCATCGCTTCCCGGTATTCGGCTACGTTGCGGTTATGCTGCTCCAGCGTCGAGGCAAATACCGATTTGCCCTGCGGGTTCTGGCTCGCGGCCACAAAGTAAAGGTAGTCCGTCTGTGCCGGCGACATCGCTGCCTGCAGCGACTTCATCCCCGGATTGGCAATCGGTCCCGGAGGCATTCCCGCGTGCATGTAGGTGTTATAGGGCGTGTCCCGCTGCAGATCGCTCGCGTAGATGGCTCCCCGCCATTGTTTCGTGACCTGCAGCCCGTAGATCACCGACGGGTCGGTCATGAGCGGCATATCTTTTTCCATCCGGTTTTGAAACACGCTCGCCACCAGGGGCCGCTCTCCCTCAATTGCCGTTTCTCGCTCCACGAGCGAAGCCATCGTGACCACGTTGTGCACGTCGTGGTTCAAACCCAGTTGCAGTGCCGCCTGCCGGAACCGCTTGACCATCGTCGCCGCAATCTGCGGCATGTCCTGCTTCGGCCCAATGCGATAGGTGTCCGGAAATAGATACCCCTCCAGAGTCTTCGCCTGCGGATCGATGTCGGAGATCAATCCCGCTTCCTGTCGCGCTGTGTTCAAAAACGCCTGGCTCGGTCCAAAACCCGCGTCCTCCAGGCGCTTGGCGATGTCGAACATGTTCGCGCCTTCGGGAATCGTCACTTCGATCGTGTAGGTATCCCCGCGCCGGATCCGGTCGTACACCTCACTCACCGGAGCCGGATGATCGAAACGGTAGTCGCCCGCTTTCAGCGTCCCGTGCTCAATCCAGCGCATGGCGTCAAATGCATATTGACTGCGCACCACGCCGGCTTCCTGCAGCTGCCTCCCGATCCGCACCGTTGAGGAGCCGGGCAGAATCTCGATGAATGTCTGCTGCGATGGCCCAAAGGGGGCTAGCATGACAAACGCAGCCGCGCCGCCCGCGCCCAGCAGCACCAGCAGTAGTACTGCTGTAAGAGTGCGCCCCCAGCTCGAGCCGCGGTTCCTTCCTTGTATGCCTCTGCGGCTCGCCATCCTGTTGCCGTTTTCCTCCGTGCTTCATTAAGAGACGCGAAAGTCCCCTTCGGGATTCCTCTACCTCAAAGATTGTAACGGGATAACCACCTTGCGACCGGCTCTGTGGCGCGCCTGTATCCTGTGGGCAGACTCCGTTTCCTGAGGAGAAGGAGCCGAATGCCGGAATCGTCGCCGCCGGAATCCGCGCCGCCGCGAAATCTCGTCCCCCGCTTTCTCGCCCTCGATGTCGGCGTCAAGCGCATCGGGATTGCCGTCTCCGACGAACTGGGCCTCACCGCCCAGCCGGTCCTCACCCTCACCGTGCATCGCAACCGCCGCGACGACTTGCGTTCCATTGCCCGCCTCGCCCGCCGTTTCGCCGTCGCCGGCATCGTCGTCGGCAATCCGCTTCATCTCTCCGGCGAACCCGGCCCCCGCGCCATCAAGACGCAGCAATTTGCGGCCGAACTCGGTGCAGTCACCGGTCTCCCTATTCACCTCTGGGACGAGCGCCTCACGACCCGCGAAGCCCACCAGATCCTTTACGAGGCTGGCCGCCGCCGTCAGGACCACGAACCGGTGGTCGATCAAGTCGCGGCTACCCTCATCCTCCAGTCCTTCCTCGACGACCGCCTCCAGCCGCCGTCGTTCGTTAGCCCATGAGCCCCTCGACCTGCCGCCCCCTCCCCCCGCGTATAATCAAAGTTCAAGCGGTCTTTACCCTCTACGCGGAACCGAGCACTCGCGCTCCCCGCCACGGACAATGGATGCCCGAACACATTAAAAGCCAGCTGCAGAAGGAAATTGCAGCCATGGAGCACGAACTCGCCCACGAATTGCCCGCCGAGATCAAGAAGGCCGTGGCCCTGGGCGACCTGTCTGAAAACGCCGAATACCACATGGCCAAACAGCGCCAGGAGTTTGTGAACGCGCGCCTGGGCCAGCTCAAGCGCCGCATGGCCGAACTCTCCCTGGTGAATCTCGCCAACATTCCCCGCGACAAGGCCGGTTTCGGTTCCACGATCGTTGTCTACGACTCCAGCAAAGACGAAGAGATCGTCTATAAGCTGGTCACCAGCGAGGAATCGGACGTAAGCAAGGGACTCATCTCCACCACATCGCCCATCGGTCGTGGACTCGTTGGCAAGCGCGTCGGCGATGTGGCCACCATCGTCACGCCCAACGGCAAACGCGAACTGGAAGTGCTCAAGCTCAGCACCATCCACGACGAAGCCGAAGCCAACGGCGAGACCGAATCAGCCGGAACCGATAGCACCAGCGCCGGCCAGTAGTCGCAGTGAGGAACGAAGGAATGACCTGGACCGGTGGGTTTGGCCGCGCCTGCGGCTGGCTTCTTGATCGAATTGTTCACGGCCTGGCGCTGACCCGCATCTCTCCCAACGCCCTCACTTTCATCGGCCTCATCATCAACATCATCGCAGCGTTCTTCTTCGGCCACGCCAACGCCACCAACGCCGGCCGCATGTTCGCTTACGCCGGCCTGGTCATCATCGGCGCCGGCATCTTCGACATGGTCGATGGCCGCGTGGCCCGCCGCACCAACCAGGTCACCGTCTTCGGGGCGTTCTTCGATTCGGTGATCGACCGCTACTCCGACGTGGTTCTCTTCTTCGGGCTTCTCGTCTACTACGCGCGCTCCAATCATTTGCGCTACGTCGTGCTGACCGCCTTCGTCATGGTCACCTCGCTCATGGTCAGCTACACGCGCGCCCGCGCCGAGGCCCTCATTGGCTCCTGCAAGGTGGGTTTCATGGAGCGTCCCGAGCGCATTGTGCTCGTCATCCTCGGGGCTCTCTTCAATCATTGGGGTGTCATGGCGCCGGTGCTCTGGGTGCTGGCGGTGCTCTCCACCATGACGGTGATCCATCGCATCCAGTACACCTACGAAAAGACCAAGCACTTCGCCCCGGTTAGCGACGTCAAGGACTTTGCGCCGGTCACGCGGCCTGCCCCTGAGCCTCTGGCCAACCCACTCCCGCGCCCCGCCGCCCCGCTCCCCGAGCCGGTATCCTCTTCAGCAATTCACCATCATCACTGAGCAGCCTTCCCGCACCGGTTTCCACTGCACCAGGAAGCGTGTCACCGCGGAGGATTCCATCCGCCGCATCGGCGCAAAGTCGCCTGACCGCTGGCTGTAGAGCAGCTTCCCGGTGTCGCTCAGAACCGCCAGCGCCGGCACCCCGCGCTCCAGCGGGATCCCGTACCTCGCTGCCAGGTCAAGATTCGCGTCGTACTGGCCAACGTTCACGTGCACCAGCACATAGTTCTTTTCCAGAAGCGGCAGGTTTTCGGTGTTGTGGAAATAGATGTCCAGCACCTGACAATCTCCACACCAGTTTCCGCCAAAGTCCAGTAGAATTCGCCGATGCGTCTGTGCCGCCGTCTTCAGCGCGGCGGCAAGCTCCGTCTTCGCCTGGGCAGGATCGGGATAAATATCGCGGGAGGCCGGGCGGGATATCGCGGCGGCCGTCAACAGCAGCGCCGTCATTGTCAACAAGCGTAACGGTTTCACGGGAAACAAACCTCTCAATCTACGATTTTAGTCTGACGCAAGCCCCGGCTCCCGCCGTGTTTTCCTGAGGCACACCAGCCTATACTTGGAACAATTATGAGCGACGTGCGCAAAAGGCTCGAGTCCGCCGCCTTCCCTGATCTCGGGGCAATGATGGAGGGTTACGCCCACGGCGCGGTCGAGACCGCACATCGCGACTTCCGGCAGAATCTCGACAACTCCCCAGATTCTGTCGACATCCTCGATGAGATTCTCGTCATGGTCGGCGAAAGCCCCGAGCGCGACCTGGACTACGAGGTTCGCCTCTGGGGCAGCTACCTCGGCGAGATCATTCGCGTGCGCTACGCCGGCAGCTGGGAGATGACCCAGTATCCCGGCGGCACCGTCGCCGTGCCTGCTGTCAACGTGCGCGGCTCGCGCCTCTTCCCTCTTATGAAGGTGTATCGCCGTCTCACCGCCGGCGAGGAGGAAGACCTGCGCAGCTTCTACAACATGGTCACTGAACGCCTTGGCAAGCCAGCCCAGGTGAACTAAAAGCCAGGGCCAAAAGCTTGTCCGCTGTCGTCTCCAATCCGAATTGAGCTCGGCCCGCGTACCAACCTTGAGCACTTCGCAGAGTCTGATTGCGGTGTGAGCTGTCTCACATTCAGTCAGCGCGCACGATGCGAAGATGGGTACCTGAAAACAATCACGAGGATGCCGAAGATCGGTTGATCGCCGACCCCTGATCGCCGTTCGCCGTCCTTGTGCGACAATAAGAGTGTTCAAGTGAGCGCGTCCCGCCTGCCGGGTCGCGCGGAGGATGATGCAATGGGTGATTTTCTACAACCATGGCACTTGATTGTGCTCGCCGTCGTGGCGTTTCTGCTGTTCGGCGCCAAGCGGCTGCCGGAGCTTGGCAAGGGCTTGGGTGAAGGTCTAAAGGGTTTCAAAGAGGGCATTCGCGGCGTGACCGACCCGGCTCCTCCCCCGACGACCACGCAGCAGAGCGCCCCCTCTGCACCTCCCGTCTCCAACCCCGCCGAGCCTAAGCAGTCGTAAGGGGTTGATCGAACCGGCGGCGGCCAGGCACGTGCCTGAGTCGCAAAACATCAGGACCTGTGCACCCGCACAGGTCCTTTGTGTTTCCAACATGTCATTTGGCTCGGTGACCCACCTTCGGCCGGGTGCCCCCACCCTCGGCGCGTCTTTGTTTTTGCGCTCACGGGGGAGACCAGTTAGGTCCCCCACTGGCTGCTCAGCCCAACTGCCTACCGCAGATCCTCCGCCGAAGGGTAATATCCTCGCTTCGCGTAGACCTCGAGCCCCGGCCGATCCACACGCACGTCGATGTTCCGGAACTTCCCGTCGATCAGCGGTTCGTGGGTGGAATACACGATCGTGTATTGGTTCCGCGCCTCCTCCGCAATCGCCGAATAGCTCTTCTCAATGCCGTTCAGGTTTTTCTCCGAGTCCAGCGTACCCCCGGTCTGCGTCACGTAGCTCACCAGGCGGTTGTCATACATTGTGAAAGGCAAGTGGAACTTGCTCATGTACCCCTCGCCCCATCGCGCCGACTCACCCACAAGCGTCCCATACACCGCGATCTCGTGGCCCTGCAGAAACTTCAACACTTCCTTGTAGGTCGCCTTGCTGCCATTCTCCTTGCCGTCGGAGATTACGTAAATAATCCGGCGCCGCCCCTTCGGCCGCGTCGACAGCTGCTTTGCAGCCGCAAAGATCGCGTCGTTCAGCGTATGAATCTCTTTGGGAATGGTGATAAACGTATCGCTGCCTGCCGACTTGCCCGGCTGCAGGTTGGGATCGACGCAGCTGCCATTCTGCCGGATCGAGCACCCCGCCATCGGACCGGTGTTGAATGCGTTCAGCTGTTCGGTACCGCTCGCCTTGGTCATCGACAGAACGAACGGCACGCGCGCGCTCTGTGCCCCGGTAAACCCGCCCGACTGGTCATGCGCTCCGTTGGCGTAGGAAAACACCGCAACCTCGTCATATGGCGTCAAACCCCCCTGAATCGCTCCCAGCGAATCGTTCACCTTCGACATCACGTCCTGGGGCAGGCTCTGGTCCACCACAAACGCAATCGAGAGCGGCATCGGATCCACCGAAAAGATCTTCATATCTTCGGGGCTTCCATTCTCGTAAACCTTGAAATCACGCCACGTCAGCCCCGCGATCAGCTTCCCCTTCGGGTCCTTCACCGTCACTGGGACTTCAACATAGGTCACATTCAGACGAAAGATGCTTCCCAATTGCTCGGGAGAGGTGGATGTCTCCGGAGGGGTAGGCTGCAGATTCTGCGGCTGCGAACTCGGCACCTGCGTCGATGGCGGCGGCACGTGCATTTCAGTCGACCCTGATGCGCCCGTGGCCGGCGTCTCGGTTCCGGCCCCGCCGCCGGGCTTGATCGCTCCATTCGCTGCGTCGGCCAGCGGTGCGGTCTTCTGGGGCGTCGGGGCGTCGGGTATCGACGAAGACTGCCCTTCCTGTGCAACGGCTGACGGCAATCCCAGGCTCAGACTTAACAAGGCACTCAGCGCCGACGCTTTCAATAAAGGGTTCACAGGCCTCTTCTTCCTCCAAAAACCAGCGCCGTTCGCGCCTCAAGACACTGATTCATGTGCCGCTGACACTGTTGGTGTGTCCATCCGTCAGATTATCAGACGCACTGCGGCGTTGCGGGTTTGCTTCGCGGCCTGAAACGCCACCCATGCAACCCTTCCAAAATCACGGGCCCTGTGCTCTTTCATCCCGCCTGGCTTCCGAGGATCTTATGCCCCATACTCACTTCGGGCTATGTCCCGGACAGCCAAGTTCGGGCTATGCTCTCTTCGTGCTTCGATTACGCGTCTAACAGGTGACATGCGCATGCGCTTCACTCTCGCTACCCTGGTTCTGAGCCTTCCCCTCGCTGCCGCTCCGGCGTGGTCTCAGCTTCCTCCGTCCCCTGACGCCCCCCCGGTGAGCCACGCTCCCGCCGCCCCCGCTGAAGATCAGTCCGTAGCTACCTTTAAGATCACCTCGAATCTCGTCGACCTCTTCTTCACCGTCAAAGACAAGTCCGGCAACCTCGTTCCTCACCTCAGCAAGGAGACCTGCTCCGTACAGGAAGACAAGCAGCCGCAGACCTGGAAGAGCTTCACGGCGCAGAATGACCTGCCCCTGACACTCGGAATTCTGCTGGACACCTCGGGCAGCCAGCAATACGTCCTGCCCCTCGAGCAGGAGGCCGGCAGCCGCTTCCTCGAACAGGTTCTGCGCAAGAAAGACGAAGCCTTCCTCCTCTCTTTCGATGTCAACGTTGACCTGCTGCAGGACTTCACCAATAGTGCGCGCATGCTCGCCCATGCCATGAGCAAGGCAGAAATCAACACCGCCGGCGGTAACGGCGCGGCGGGCATCCCCGGCGCGGGCGGGGGCACCGTCCCCACGGTCGGCGACCCCAAGGGGACGCTTCTCTACGACGCCATCTACCTCGCGTCGCGTGAAAAGCTCAATCAGGAGACCGGGCGCAAGGCCATGATCATCCTCACCGACGGAGAGGACCAGGGAAGCCGTACCAAGATCAGCGAAGCCATTGCTGCCGCCGAGAAGTCCAACGCCATCATCTACGTCATCCTCATCGCCGACGTCGGCTCCTACGGTAGCTGGGGCTACAGCGGCTACTCCGCCGCCAAGCGCCTTTCCGAAGAGACTGGCGGTCGCCTCATCAATGTGGGCAACAACGGCAAAAAACTTGACGCCGCCTTCCAGCAGATCCAGGATGAGCTCCGCACTCAGTACATCGGTTCCTATACCCCTACCAACACCAAAGCCGACGGCACCTTTCGCAAACTCGCCGTCAACTGCGGCGAAGGAACCCACGTCCAGGTCCGCAAAGGCTATTTCGCCCCGGCGCCCGAGGGCCAAGACCGTTAGTTCAGCCTCAGGGCTCGCTTTAAGCCATGTTTTCGGCAATCCTGGCCTTTTGCGGTCCTCGCACCCACAAAGTGTGAGACTTACGGGCCTTTCTACTCTGAAAACGCACCTCCAAGCTCTCTAAAAACACAACTCTTGCTTGAATGTCTGCTTTTTCGGG
The DNA here is from genome assembly GCA_963744185.1 of uncultured Acidobacteriota bacterium. GTDB lineage: Bacteria > Acidobacteriota > Terriglobia > Terriglobales > Acidobacteriaceae > Telmatobacter. The sequence continues at coordinate 32,298 of CAVUSR010000014.1, forward strand.
CTCGTGCGCTTCGGCTTTCGCGCTCGATGATTTCATCTCCCGCAAAACACTGAAAATAAACATCGTGCGTTCGCCATTCAGCCATTCTTTCGTCAAAAATGAATGCATGCTGCAAATGATTGTGCGTAAATCGCTTAACAATTGACATTGAGCTTCGCGTTTTGACAGCGCCTTGCTTCACTTATTTCCAAACTTCCAATCAACCTTTCCTCTGCGGCCCGCACCTACCTTCCTTGATCGATCTCCTTGCCGGAATCGAGGGGACGAATCAACGGAGGTTTAACCGTTTATGAGAAATGTAAAACTACTCATTCCGGCCATCACTTTGGCCGCCGTTTCAAGCCTTCCGCTTGCAGCGCAGCAACCTACGCAGCCGGCACCTGGCACCCCCCAGCCGACCACAACCGAGCCGAGCACCACGCAGCCGCAAGCGCAACCGGGCACGCAGCCCGAAACCCAGGCTCCTCAGCCTGCTCCAGCGCAGCAAAGCGCGTCCCCGGCAGTCCCGGCTCCCAGCACGGCCAATGCTCCTGAAGTGACCAACGCTGAACTCCGCCCCGTCAACGGCGAACTCGTCAGCAAGCTCGACACAAAAAACGCCAAGAACGGCGACCAGGTCGTGGTCAAGACTACTGAGAAAGCTACCTTCGCCGACGGCGTAGTTATCCCCAAGGGCTCCAAGATCATGGGTCACGTCACCGATGTGCAGGCCCACGACCAGACCAACCCAAACTCCAAAGTGGCCATTCAGTTCGATCAGGCCGAGCTGAAGGGCGGTCAGACGATGCCCATCAAGTCCGTGTTGCAGTCGGTGGAACCGGCGACCGGCGCTGACACAGGCCAGGCCAACCCGTTCGGCACTGGTTCCGCGCCCAGCGCGCCCCCAACCAGCTCGGCACCCAGCGCCGGCTCAACCAGCAGCCCGTCGGGAGCCGCCTCCGCGCAGCCCATGCAGCAGAACAGCGCCCCCGCAGCCGCTGGCCCTGGCTCCGGTCCAGCGCCCAGCGGCTATCCCGCTGCCGGTACCGTCGTAGCCCATCAGGGCAACATTGACATCAAAACTACCGCGATCCCTGGCGTCCTCATCGCGGGCAACGCCAATGGTCAACCCTTCGCCAACGCTTCCGGTGCGCTCCTCGGCGCCCGCCAGAACATCCACCTCGACGGCGGCACCAAGGTCACCCTTGCCGTTGCCGACTCAAACAACAAGGTAAGCAACCGATAAACCTTAACCCGCAACCTCACCCGCAACACCAGCAGGGCCGGTTCGCCGGCCCTGTTTCATTTGCCTGTGTCTCGTTTTCAAACACAACGTTACGTCGGTCTCATTCCGCATCTGCATGCCCGTAATCTGGCGCAGACGGTCCCCTATCGCTACCATCGGCAGTGAAGTGGATAACTTGAGCCTCGCCGCCCCCTCCACCCCGCTCCGGAGTGATGCCATGATCGAGAACACGACATTCCACGACGGCTTCGAAATCAGTCCCCGCTTTCGCCGCTCTATTGAAGAACGTATCGCCCGCCTCGAAGAGGGCGCCGCCCGGGACGAGAGCATGATCATCTCGCTCGGAAATCCCGATCATGTCCGGCGTCAAATGCGCCTGGTCGCCACTCAGCGCCTCGAAGCCCTCCGCATGCGGATCTTCCTCGACCGCTCCCGCGTTCGCCCCACCCGCACCATCAACGCTCCGCCAATCGCCTGACGCGCAGCATCACGTTGGGCGGAATTCATTCGCGCACGAGCGCTCTTGGTTCGGTATTCGGTTCGAGTCAGCAGGGTTTTTCTTGAACCTGGAGGGGTGCCCCTCTAGGCCTGTCCCGGAATTCCTCCGGAAACCTGGAGCACCGGGCGGGAGTTGAACCCGCGAATGCAGGTTTTGCAGACCTGTGCGTTAGCCACTTCGCCACCGGTGCTCGATCAAGACTGCTACAGTCCGAGACTGCTACAGTCAAGGCCTGATACAGTCTCGGACGTTTGCGCGGCTTCCATCTTGTCGCGCATCAAACGACGCTTCTCCTCATCATACCCGCCTCCACTCCAACCAGAGTGCTTGATAATCGTTCCATGGCGAACGAATCCGCCCGCACCCTCGATTACTACCTCGTCGACGTCTTCACCACCACTGCATTCGCCGGCAACCCGCTGGCCGTGGTCATGAACACCGCCCAACTCACCACCGCGCAGATGCAGACGATCGCTATCGAGTTCAACCTCTCCGAAACCACTTTCGTCGAGCGCCGCCCGCCTTCCATCGAAGCGGCTGAAGGCGTCCGCGTCCGTATCTTCACCACCGAAGAAGAGCTTCCCTTTGCCGGCCACCCCACTCTCGGCACTGCCAGCGTGCTCAAGCTCACCGCGCCCGAATGCCTGCGCGACTCCGCCCTCACCCTCGCCGAAAATGTCGGCCCCATCCCGGTCCGCTTCCTGCCCTCCGGCGCTCTGCTCGCTGAGATGACCCAGCGCGACGCCGAATTCGGCCCCGAACTCGATCCCGCGGAAATCGCCCGCCTGTGTGGCCTGTCCGTCGACGACCTCGATCCCTCCGCCGCACCGCAGGTCGTTTCTACCGGCAATGCCTTTGCCATCGTGCTGCTTCGTTCCATTGAAGCTCTGGGCCGCGTCCGCGTCTCTCAGGGCGAGTCCACTGCCTGGCTTCGGGCCTGGGGCGCCCGCTGGTTTTATTTCCTGGCCCCGGCTCCGGTCCAAGACCAGCGCCCTCCGCAGCAATGCTTTCGCGCCCGCATGCAGTTCAACGGCGATGAAGATCCAGCCACCGGCTCCGCCGCCGGTTGCGCGGTCAGTTATCTCGTGCGCCGCAACCTCGCTCCTTCCGGGATACAATTCCTCATCCGGCAGGGTGTCGAGATGGGCCGCCCCAGTGAAATTTTCGTGTCCGCTACCGCGCTTGAGGCCAGGGTCACCGATATTCGTGTAGGGGGCAGCACCGTTCTTGTTGCAAAAGGGCAGCTTTTCCTGCCGTGATGCACATCCTTTCAACAGGTATTCATATTTCTAACTATTCGGCACCAAACTAGTTAACTGCGTTTCCCTCCGCTGTGCGAAATTTTCCACCCCTATCTTCTCTTTTTATTCCGTCTTTGCAGGCGGCTCCTTCCCTCGTACTCTTGGCAGGCATTGGAGAAATTCAAACGGCTTTCGAGCCGGCTGATCCCCAGGCAGGCAGAGCAAAATCGCCACGGGTGAGGATAGGGTTTCAGGCTCCCGCGTACCGGAGTCGCCTGCGCAACGGTGTGTGTCCGCCAGGATTGCCACCGCTTGCGCCGCGCCTCCGGATTCATAGTCCGAGCCTGGACGAATCGCCTTCCCGCGGCAAAATCGGCCCAGGAGCTCCCGGTTCCACGATCCCGCCATCGAGCGGGCGCGGATTCGTGTTGTCTCCCGCCGAATCCTCAAATCGAAAAGGAGTGTGCCTCAATCATGCGGCCGAAGAAAATCATTTTGTGTGTCGACGACAACGAGACGGACCTGTCCGTGCTCAAGTTCCTCCTGGCTACCAATGGATACCGCGTGGTATCGGCCAACAACGGCCAGGAGGCGATCGGCATCTTTGCCGATACCGCCGTCGACCTCGTCCTCTCTGACTTCTCGATGCCGCAGATGAATGGTGATCAACTCGTCCGCAGCCTCAAGCAGATTGCTGCGCACATCCCCATGATTCTCCTCGGCGATCCTCAGAAGATGGGCGAAAACCTGCACGCCGCCGACGCTGTACTTGCCAAGAAAAACTGCACCTCCCAGGAACTCCTCGACCGCATCAAGCTCATGAGCGCCCGCAAACGCGGCCCTCGTAAAGGCAGCACCCGCACCGTCCAGCACCCCGCACTGGCCGTAGCGTCGTGAGAAGACAGTGGTCAGTGATCAGTGGTCAGGCGGACGACGGGCATCAGAAGGTGGGAGCCCCGGGTTCTTGAAAGACCCCTCGCCCGTGGTCCTTTTCAATGCAACTGATCGCCCGCCGCGGCCACCGGTCCCGCTTTTGACCACTGACCACTGATCACTGACCACTGTCTTTTGCCTCTTTGACTTTGCCACTTGACGACCGCTGCACCCGGTCGGCATACTCGCGAATCAAGCCCGAACTCGGCGTCTTTTCTCCCGCCGGCGGGAGTGGGTCTTTATGGATCTTGTTCTGCTTCGTGTGCTGTTTGTTGCCCTGCTCAGCGTTGTTTGTTACTTCCTTCACCCGTTTGGCCTTGCCGGGTTGCCCGGCGCCGGTATCGGCGCCCTGGCTGCCGGCTCGGTCATCGTCTTCGAGTTGCGCGTCCGCGCCCTCAGCCTGCGACGGCTCATTGGCGCCGTTGTCGGCTCGGTGCTCGGCATCTTCGGCGCAGCCCTGTTTTGCCTGGTTCTCCGATCTGCGCCCCTGAGCGGCGCCAACTCCGCCGCTCTGCAGATCTTCGTCCTGCTGCTGATGACCTACGTCGGGTTGCTGGTCGGCGCCAACAAGGGTGACCTGCTCAATCCCGCCGCCCTGGGCACCATCTTCGCCACCGACAAGCCCCTGCGCCGCTCCGCCAAGGTCCTCGACACCTCCGTCATCATCGACGGCCGCATCGCCGACATCGCCGAGGCCGGCTTCATCGACGGCATGATGGTCGTGCCCGAGTTCGTGCTCCGTGAGCTGCAGGTCGTCGCCGACTCCACCGACGGCTCCAAGCGCCAGCGCGGACGCCGCGGCCTCGACATGCTGCAGCGCATGCAGTCCAATCCCAACCTCCAGGTCCAGATCGTCTCTGACGACTTCCCCACCATCCGCGAAGTCGATCTCAAGCTCCTCGAACTGGCCAAGAAGTGGGAAGCCAAGGTCGTCACCAACGATTTCAACCTCAACAAGGTCGCCCACCTCCACCACGTGCAGGTGCTCAACATCAACGACCTCGCCAACGCCCTCAAGCCCGTGGTTCTGCCCGGCGAGCGCATGACCGTCCTCATCCTCAAAGAAGGCAAGGAGTACAACCAGGGTGTCGGCTATCTCGACGATGGCACCATGGTGGTCGTCGATCACGCTCGCAAAATGATCGGCCGTAGCGTCGACATCTCCGTCACCAGCGTCCTGCAGACCGCCAGCGGCAAAATGATCTTCGGCAAGATGGACGAGACCAACGGCAAGGGCACCGAGCCCCCGCGCACCGTCTCCGTAGAACTGGCCCGCTAGACCCCTGCGGGGTGGTCGGCGTTCTCAGCCAAAGGCAACGTGTTTTCCTGAGTGAAGCGTAGCGGAATCGAAGGATCCGCGGTTGTTCTTGCTTTTGCTCTTCCAGCCTGGCCGGGAACCTGGGTGCCGCATCCTGACGACACCTTCGTTTCTGTCGTTAGGGTGGGATACCCGAACCCCCCGCCCGCTTTGGAGAGGCCGATTCACCGCAACCTTGGCGCACCCCACCAGATCACGGCGCGATAATGTCTCATGCCTTCCCCGCGGGCAAAGCAACAATCCACCGAACGCGTCAGGCCCAGCCCCTACATGCAAATCGAGTCGGTGCTTCTCCTCGTGCTCTGCATCTTTTTAGGCTTCGTTCTCCCCCTCCTTCTACGTTCAGATTTTGAAGGAGTCTGGTTCAAAATCAGCGGCGACAAAGACGCCCCCGCCGAGATGAAAGTCCTCGCGCACCACGGCAAGTTCGCTGAGATCCTTCCCCTCGGCTGTCTCAATGGCGACTCCTACGAAACCATTACGCTGGTCGCCGATGGCCGCGAGCACACCTGGTCCGAGCCGGCGAGCTGCACCATTAAGCCCGGCATCAACTCCTACTCTGCGCAGTTGACGAGCAACACGTTCCAGCTCACCAAGCGAACCGACGCAGCCACCTTCACCGAGTCCTGGAATCTCGTTGGTCACAACCGCATGGTCATCTCAAAGAATGGGGGCACCGCAACCTACCAGCGCGCTTCGTGGCTCCGCTCCCTCTTCACCGAAGAACCCTAGCAAGCTGCGAAAAACTCTTGCGGGCCGCAGGCGTATGCCGGGGAATTATCCCCGGTGTGAACGCAAGGAGAATCAATTCGGATAATTACAAGCCACAAAGGACTCCCTCGATCGGTAGGCCCGCGAATTATCCCGCGTGCGACCAAGGCAAAATCGATGCGGAAATTACGGACCGCGCAAGACTCCGTCGGGCGGTAGGCCTGCGAATTATCCCGAGTGCGACGCAAGGCAAAATCGACGCGGACCGTCGGGCGGTAGGCCGGGGATTTTATCCCCGGCATTAACGCAAGCAGAATCAAGGGGGCTTCAGCCCCTGAGGTATGCTTTTCGGGCTTTACAAACGGACCAGCGACGTCTGCTGCTGAGCGCGGTTTAGATACCGCCGGGCCTGACTCCCTGGGGCGCGACCAGATCCCTTTCCCTCGCAGCCTCGAGCGCACAACGCAACTGCCCCTTGGGTCCCCGGGTCTGGATTCTCAGACCCGGGAAACCATGACATCCGGCTTCACGGTTTTCGGAAGTCGCCTCACGGCTTGTACGTGTTCGTATACAGAATGTTTGTCGTAAAGTCCGAGCTGTATCCGTGAAACACAACAGCGGCCTGTCCTGCGGCGTTCACCGCCACCCCATCCGGTTGTCCGGAGCCCTCATACGAAGTCCCCGCCGTCGCTGGCGCGTTCCACGCTTTCCCCGTCCCCGGCCGCGTGATCGCGCGCCACTCCGTCGTGCCGCTCTGCAGCAGGAGCGGATAAAACACGATTGCCGCACCCGAGGAACTCATCGCGAAATCGAAGTACCCCGGGGACTGGTCCGCGCCCGAGATCGTCGTCATCGCTCCCCACGTGTTGTTCGTCAGGTTGCCGTCGATAGCCCCCAGCGAGAGCAGATGATCGTCGGTCCAGCCCACCAGCGTTGCGTGCCCCGCCGTGTCGCTGCCGAAAATTCGGTTATCGTGGCCCGTGCCGGTATTGAACCCCATGCCCGGGTTCGTAATCACCACCACCGTGCCGGCCCATGTTGTCCCATGTCGTACCGTCGACACCACGCTGCCGTTCTGCTCCGAGATCACGCCAAGGTCTCCTGCGCTGTCCGCCGCCAGTTGCCCAAAGTGCTGCGTCTTGTCCGGGCCCAACAGCCCACCCGAGTCCACCCAGGTCTGCGAACCCGCAGCCAGCGTCGACACGTGCAGCACCCAGTTCGATGTGGTGCAGGTGCGCGACCCGCATACCGAGTTGAAACTCTCCCACGCCACCGCCATCGATCCGTCCGGCGCGACCACCGCGCCGTCAAACGCAAGGTGCGCTGCCGCCGCAATCGTGGCTGGCGGGCTCCACACGCCGCCCGCCGGCCGCACGATCGCCATCACCGTTGAGCTCGAACCGCGCGCCCCACCCGTACCCCACGCCAGCCCCTCCACGCCGCTGTCATTTCCCACGTAGAACCCAATTACCCCGTTATTTGACAACGGCGCATGCCACGCGCCGCCCAGCGGCTTGTCCGCATACGCCCCGCCGATTGTCGGGCTGGTGTAAACCGCCGTTACGTTGCCGGTCGAACTCCCGTGCAGATACGCATCCCCCGACGCCGAACCCACGCCGCCCGAAATATCCACCGGCGCGGACCACGGCTGGCCAATCACCGCGCTGCTGCCCCAGATCTCGGTCACCAGCGAGCCGTTCACCGCGTTCTGATACCACACCGATACCATATTGCCCGATGCATCCAGCGTCACTGCCCCCTGGTACGCGTTGTTTGCCAGGGTCGCCTGCGTTGCCCACGACCCAGCTGAAGCATCCGTCGCCGCCGTCAATGCTGCAGCCAGCAACAGTCCCACGAATCGCTTGAACCTCATGACAGATCTCCTTGACCGGCGCACGCGGCGACGGTTCTCTCCGCGCGGTTTCGATCGGCTTCCGGCCTCGGCTTCGACGCTTCATGAGCGTCCCCCGGGCAGTCTGCCGATATACGAGTTTTTCCGACAGTGGAAATTAAAGATCGGGGCCGAAGGGGTGCGCGGCTCGAAGGAGTTCTCAATGCAGTGGCCTGCGGTCGCAGGCTCTTCCAGGGGCCCGGAAAGACCAGAGTGCTTCGCTCCGGTCCTTATTGTCCGTTGCTCGCAGGGAAACACTCTCTCGCTCTGCCCAAATTGCTCATCCGCAATCGACGTGTAAAGTCCTGTAAAACAATGTCACTGAAATGTCACCGGAATCCGGCGCGCTTGCAGATCGTTACGCGCCGCGAGGGACTCCATCGGGCCTAGACCCGGGGGCTCATTTCCCCGGTTTCAGCCATCCCGCATGGAGCGCGATTTTTGCCATGCCCAATAGTTGTCAAGCCCCCCGCCTGTGGAAAAAAGACGTAAACCATAGAAAATAAGCGCAAAATAAATTTTCAAAAATTAGGTATTAATTATTCGAACCTGCCATACTTGAAACAGTCGAACAAAAGCCCGCTCTCGAGCGGGCTTTTTATCTTTCGGGCTATAAGGAGCAGACGATGAACGCACCGCACAAATCGAGTCGGCGGATGTCTTTCTACTCCCTGGCCCCTATTCCCTGCCATTTCGCTTCTTCGCGGGCTTTTTCTAATCACTGCTCACTATTTGCTGTCCACTGTGATTTAAATCACGGTCAGCACAAATTCCCCCCAAAACAGGGGCTAATCCAATGATTCGGAAGAACATGATCATTTTTTATTTCGCGAAAGTGTCCGCATTCGGACACTTTCTTCATCAATACTTGGGCACTTTAGGGTCAATCTCATCGCTCCATGCCGTAATGCCCCCGGCGACATTGGACACGTTCGGGTACCCGGCCTGCTTCAGAAATTCAGCAATCCGCTGGCTCCGCCCTCCGGACTTGCAATGCACCACGACCTCGCGGTCGCGATCGATCTCGTTGAGCCGGTTGGGCACATCATTCTGCGGAATCAGCTTTCCGCCAATTTGGGCAATCTGGAATTCGTACGGCTCGCGGACATCGATCAATTGCACGTCTTCGCCGGCATCAAGGCGGGCCTTGAGCTCTTTCACGGTGATTTGGGGAATGCCGTTCTTCAAGTTTTTCTCCTGAGGTGTCTCCGGCATAATGCCGCAGAACTGCTGGTAGTCAATGAGTTGGGTAACAGTTGGGTGGGCGCCGCAAACCGGGCAGTCGGGGTTCTTGCGCAGCTTGAGTTCGCGGAACCGCATGTTGAGCGCATCGATCAGCAAAAGTCGCCCGACCAGGGTTTCGCCCTTGCCAAGAATCAGCTTGATGACCTCGGTGGCCTGCATCACACCGACCAGGCCGGGCAGGATGCCGAGCACGCCGCCCTCCGCGCAACTGGGAACGAGGCCCGGCGGCGGCGGTTCGGGGTAGAGGCAGCGGTAGCAGGGGCCGTCCTTTGTGGCGAAAACGCTGGCCTGACCCTCGAAGCGGAAGATGGAGCCGTAGACGTTGGGCTTGCCCAGCAGCACGCAGGCATCGTTCACCAGGTAGCGGGTGGGGAAGTTGTCGGTCCCGTCGGCGACGATGTCGTAGTCCTTGAGGATGTCGAGAGCGTTGGCGCTGGTCAGCATGGTCTCGTGCTTCACCACGTTAAGCGCGGGGTTGAGCGCGGTGAGCTTTTCCGCGGCGGAGTCGAGCTTTTTGCGGCCAATGTCCTTCGTGGAGTGGATGATCTGGCGCTGCAGGTTGCTGGCGTCCACCACGTCGAAGTCAACCAGGCCGAGGGTGCCGATGCCGGCGGCGGCGAGGTAGAAAGCCAGTGGCGATCCCAGGCCTCCGGTGCCCACACAGAGCACGTGCGCAGCCTTCAGGCGCTGCTGGCCCTCCATGCCGACTTCGGGCAGGATGAGGTGGCGCGAGTAGCGGGCGAGTTCGTCGGGGTTCAGCGTCGGGAGAGTGGTTGGATTCAGCATATGGGTCTCAGGAATGAAAGTGATCAGTGGTCAGTGCGTTGCGCGCCGCAAGGCGCCATCGCCTGGACGGCTAGTCCCCGCCCGCGATCGACGGGATGATGGAAAGCGTGTCGGTGGGGCTTACGCTCGTGGCTTCCTTCTCGGGCAGGTAGCGGATGTCTTCGTCGTTGAGGTAGAGGTTCACGAAGGCGCGCACTTTGCCCTCGGCGGTGAAAAGGTGCTTGCGCAGGTCGGGATTGGAAGTGGTGAGCTGGTCGAGGGCCCCGGCAATGGTGGGAGCGTCGATCTCGATGGTGCTCTGGCCGCTGGCGTAAGGGCGCAACGGCGTGGGGATGAAGATCTTCATATCTTTAACTCTAGATGAATCGGCCGCAGCTCCCGACGAAACTGTACGGCCTTTTGATGAAGCAGCAAGGTGTCTGGATTAAGAAGAAACCCTGGCGGCAACTTGAATCGGGCTCAAAGACTCCTACAGTCTGCAAGCCGAACGGTACGCCTCCCCCCGGATTCTCTTCTCAGGAGTGCACCAGTGTCGTATCGCAGCAGTTTTGTCGCAACCGTCCTGTGCACGGTGGCGTCAGTGGCCACGTGTGTCGCGCAGTCTCCCACCAGCTTTTCCCTCGTCACAACCCCCAACAACACCAGCACTCTCAACGGTTGGACCCCGCAGAACATCTACGCTGTCGATCTGAACAATGACGGCATTCCCGACCTCATCCAGGACGAAGCGGAGGCATCGACCATGGGCGCCTACTCGCCGACCGGGCAATTCGGCGTGAGCATCGCCAACGGCGACGGGACCTTCAAGCCGGCGGCAGCCATCAACTATCCCCCCGGAACGGTCGGCGTCCTGCCCATGGCCTTCGGCGACTTCAATGGAGACGGCAAGGTGGACATCGCCATGCCGCTGGTGGGGAAGAATACCATCGCCATATACCTCGGGTATGGGAATGGCACGTTCGCGAGCCCATGGTATTTCAACATGCCCATCGCTTCCGACTCGACCTTCTCCGCATCGCCCCTGGTGGCGGCCGACTTCAATCACGACGGCAAGCTCGATCTAGCCGTGGTTGCTAACAACAGCAACACTTCCGCCTATCCCACGACAACCATTTACGTGCTTCCCGGCGCCGGCAACGGAACCTTCTCCACCGCGACCCCCGTGCTGGCCGCGCCTACTGCCGGCAACGCCTCTGGCTCCGCGGTCGCCAGCATGGTCATCGGCGACTTCGACGGCGACGCCAACGCCGACATCGCCCTCACCATCACTACGGGCAACAGCACCGGCGGCTACGGCAGTTCCTCCATCTGGGTCCTCTATGGCGAAGGCGATTTCACCTTTTCCGCCCGCACCCCCATGCTCAACACTGCGCCGGTCAGCATCGCCGCGGGCGACTTGAACAGCGACGGATATACTGACCTCTTCGGGCTGGATGTCGACAACTACCGCCTCGACACGCTCTACGGGCAGGCGGGACGACTGTTCGCCACCTACACTCTGGCGATTCCAGCTACCTCCTACGGCGGCAACGGCCCCTATACGCCCGCGCTTGCCATGGCTGATTTCAACGACGATGGCCATATGGACCTGGTGACGACGGTCGCCAGCGGCCAGAGCGCCGAGGTCTCCATGGTGTTCTTCCTGGGCACTTCGAGCCCCGGGCAGTTCAGCAACCAGAGTTTGAACATCACCAATTACAGCTCGGTTACCTATCCCACAGAACCTGTGGCAGGCGACTTCAATCATGACGGGAAGCCGGATTTCGCCATGGTCAACACCATTTCTCCGGGAGACTCCACCATTTACACCGGCTTGAACACCGACACGAGCGGCCTGTGGAGCAACTGCGACTACCCGACAACGGGACGCGGCATTCACGTGTGCTCGCCGGATGGGTCTTCAGGATCGGCGGTGAACTTCAATGCGACGGCGCATTCCTACGGATCGCTGCGCAAGATGGAGCTGTGGGTGGACGGCAAGAAGGTTGCCGAGCAGCACCACACGTGGGAGGGCAACGCTTATTTCAGCTTCAGCTCGACGCTGGCGGCGGGTACGCATCAAGGCGCGATCTTCGCAGCAGATATCGATGACACGCTGCAGCTGAATGAATTCAACTTCACGGTGCCGTCGACTTGCAGTGCTCCGAGGTCGGCGGGGGTACACATTTGCGCTCCAGCGAACGGATCGACGACGTCGGCGAGCCCGGTGCTGGTGACGGCCAGTTCGATGGTGACGGGCACGCTGGCGCGGATGGAGGTGTGGGTGGATTCCACGAAGAAATACACCGAGACGAATTCGACTTCCTTGTCGGCATCGATCGGCATGAACGCAGGGAAGCACACGATCACAGTGTTTGCAGTGAACACGAGCGGAACGGTGTTGAGCTCGGCGACCACGGTTACGGTTCCGTAGTTTTGCCGGGCAAGCGAGCGCTCCCGGCGCAGATGCCGGGAGCGTTCGCTTTTTTCAAGAAGCATTGGAGACCGGAATGGAAGCCGGAGCGAAGGCGGGACGCACGCCTTCATTTGCCTCCGGCAGCGGCCGCCTTCTTCTGCTGTGCCTGTACGGTCCAGGGAGGCACAATGCCATTCTGCCGCGCGTACGCGACAAGCTGGCCGAGGTGCTCGTGCGCGTCGGCAACGAGAAGGTAGACGACGTCGCCCTCGTTCGCCTGCGGGCCCAGCTTGGGAAGCAGCTTTGCGAAATCGGCGTTACTCATGCCGGTAATCGTTTTGTTCGCGAAATCCCAGGACTGATTCAGGTCGTCCACGATACGAGCCTTGTCGGTTGTGGATTTTTCCAATTCCCGCGGTTTAAGTCCGGCCGGAGGGTTAGCGCCCATCAAGCCGAGGATTCCGTACCGTTCTCCAGCAACGTGCAGAAACACTTCAGCAAAGGACCGGGTATCGGCTGAAGGGCGCCAGGTGAGCTTGTCACCCGGAAGTGCCTCGGCGAGATCGACACACTTCTTATTCACGGCCTGCAGATCAAGAAGAGCCTGGGCTTTCATGTCATAGCTGGGGGCGGTGCTGTCTGTGGCGTTGTCGGGAGTTTGCGCGGGCGCCGCGATGGCGCCAGCACTCACGATGCATGCGAGAGAAATCAAGGAGAGAATCGGCATTTTCATGGCGGCCTCCGCTGGAATCGAAGCTCTTGTAATCGACCCGAGGCTAGAGCAGAGGCGGGAAAGACGCAAGCATTTCGTGACCACGGGGCGTTGTGAGGGGTGAGTCGCCGCCCTGGCGAGATTGATGGTTTTGGATAGAGACCGCCTCAACGATTATTCGCTTCGAGGACTTATGCAGGGAATGAAAACTGAGAGAGTGAAGAGCATCATGTGTTTCTCGTCCTCGAGTTGCAGAAATGCTTCGGCAAGCACAGGAAAAAAGGGTCGACATAAATTACACCTTATGGTGTAATGTGTGCCATGAGTCAACTGACGGACGTGTTGACAGCCATTTCGCATCCCACCCGGCGCGCGATTATCGGGCAACTTGCAAACGGGCCGGCTCGATTCCTGGATGTGGCCAAGCCGCACGGGACGGCTCTGAATGCAGTTACGAAGCATCTGAAAATGCTCGAACGAGCAGGACTGATCGAGCGCGAAAGGCGCGGTCGTGAGGTCCTTATCTCCTTTCGCGGGGAACCTCTTCGGGAGGTAGCAGGGTGGGTGCATGAGTACGAACGGTTCTGGAACCAGCGTCTCGATGAGTTCGCGCGGCATTTCCGGGACAAGAAAGAAGAAGGAGAGGAAGTGATGAAGAGCTCGAAGGCGAACCTTGAATTCAGGTTTGAACGGACCATCCCTGCTCCTCCAGGTGAAGTGTTTGATGGTTGGCTGAATCCCAGGATCCCGGGCAATCCGTGGAATAAGGCGGACAAGCTGCTTCTGAATCCGGAAGTGGACGGCTTCTTTTATTGGGCCCTCAAGGGCACGCCTCATTACGGCCGATTCACAGAGATGAAGAGGCCGGTTCGGATGCAGCATACCTGGGTATCGCCCAACACGCTGGGAGAAGAATCGACAGTGACCGTGACATTCGAGAAACAGGGAAAGGACACCCGGATGACTCTCGTGCATTCGGGTATTCCCGACACAGATGCGGGAAGAGGGCACGAGAAAGGCTGGAACTATTTTCTGGACATTTTCCCGGGGCAGTTCGGAGATGGTTTGCGAAAGGAGAAATAGTTGATGAAATCAGGTAACGGGTCAACCACGGAAGCCCGCGGGTACGCGCCTGTCAACGGACTGGAGATGTATTACGAAATCGAAGGGACAGGGGATCCGCTGGTTTGTATTCCTCCCGCCTTCGGATATGCGGGCGTGAATCCGTATCCTGCGCTGGTTCAGAACCACACGGTCATCACGATCGATCTGCAAGGGAATGGCCGCACGGCCGATCTTCCCGGAGCGTCCGCTTTCGATCGAGCAGTATGCCGAAGACGTGGTGGGCTTGTTGAGGTATCTCGGAATCGCAAAGGCCGATTTCTTTGGCGAGAGTTACGGCGGCAATACAGCGGCCATGATCGCAATCCGCTACCCGGATCTTGTCCGTCGCGTGGTTACTTACGCAGCAACCTTTGGCCCTCCCCAGATTGCCTTGAATCCTCTGACGACGCACGTTGAGCACGGCCCAGCGCGGACTCCAGGAACATCCAATTTCAAAGAGAAAACTACAAGAAAGTCGCTCCCGATCCAAACTATTGGCCCAGGATCTTTGACAAGGTGGGAAGCATTCAGTGGGCAGGATTTTCGAAAGAAGAGCTGGCGGGGATCAAAGCGCCGATTCTCATTCTTCTCGGAGATTACGATTTTGTCCGCCTCGAGCACGCCGTGGCGACCGTCAAGCTCATTCCCAACGCCGAACTTGCGGTGATCCCGTCCGCCAGCCACTTCGCGCTTTTGTCGGAACCGGAGAGAGTGATTCCAATCGTTCGGCACTTCCTGGAAAAGCCGGAGAAGGGCATTCCGTTGGCAACTGCTGAAACCGGCTATCACCCCGGGGAAACCAGATAACGCGCGAAGGAGCGATCATGGCAAAGGTAGTGATGGGAAATGCTTCGGCGATCACGGTTCCGCGACGAGATCGGGACAGCATTCGAAGATTTTATTGTGAGGTGCTCGGCGGCAAAATCGTGAAAGAGGATAACGAGAAGGACATTCTTCGTTTGGAAGAAAACTTCTATATGTTGTTTCGCTACGACGATGTCCGTGACGAAAGCGAATTCTTGCGGTCGCCGAGATCTCTCTGGCTGCAAATCAAGTCAGACAATGTGGAAGAGATGACGCGGAAGATTCTCGATTTCGGCGCCACGAAGATCGATCTGCCATCGGGACTGCCCGAGACGGTCCCCTATCTTTATTTTCAAGCGCCCGGAGGACAATGCTTCCAACTGCTCCCAATCAACGAGGACCAGGCATATTACAAGGGAGCCCGGAAAGGCCCGGGCGTGGCCAAGGAAAGAGAGGCGGAGGCGCTCAAGGAGAAGGCGCTGAGCGCGCTGGTGGCGAGGCAAGAGAGTTAGTTGTCGATGGCGAGGGTCAGGGGCTCGAAGTGCTTGCCTTCTTCAGTGGCGCCGGCTAAGAGGAAGGCATTGGTGACGGCAGCCTTTCCGTGGATGACTTGGGTTATGACGTAGACGCAGCTTAACCAGTGGGCTTCAGCCAAGTCGGTCAGGGACCATTGCGCGGGGTGGTCGGGGTGGGAGTGGTAGAAGCCGGCGATGTCGAGGCCCTGGCTCATGGCGTCGCGCTGGATTTTGACGAGTTCCACGGGCGCGATCTGATAGCGGTTGTGGGCGGAGTCGGTGCGGGTGTTGCCGGCACGTACGGCGCTGACAATGCGCCAGCCTTCCGGGGTGGATGTGCCGAGGAGAGCGCCGCAGCACTCGTGGGGGTAGGTTTCCTCGCCGTGGACACGGATGTCGGCGAGGATGGATTGCGGGATGTGGAGCGCGGTCATGGGATGAAGCAAGTTTAGCTTGCCGTGTGCGGCAACTCAGATGGAGAAGGACTCCGGTTCCGGGTCTTCCCAGAAGCGCTCGCTGAGGTACTTGTCGGCGGAGTCGGGGAGGATAGTGACGATCACGGCGGACCGGCCCGCGAGCGATTCTTCATTGGCAATTTGCAAACTAGCGACGACGGCGGCAGCGGCGGAGATGCCGACCATGAGGCCTTCTTCGCGGGCGAGGCGTTTGGCCATGGCGTAGGCGGCTTCGGTTTCGATCTCGAGGTTGCGGTCGGCGAGGTGGGGATTGTAGATGGCGGGCACGATGGAAGAGCCCATGTGCTTCATGCCTTCAAGGCCGTGGAAGGGCGAGTCGGGCTGGAAGCTGATGGCCTGGATCGAGGGGTTGAGCTCCTTGAGGCGGCGGGTGGTGCCCATAAAGGTGCCGCTGGTGCCGAGGCCGGCGACGAAGTGGGTAACCTGGCCGGCGGTCTGCTGCCAGATTTCGGGGGCGGTGGTGCGGTAGTGGGCGAGCCAGTTGGCGTCGTTGGAGTACTGGTCGGCGTAGTAGTAGCGGGCGGGGTCATTGCCGGCAAGCTCGCGGGCGCGGCGGATGGCGCCGTCGGAGCCCTGGTCGGGCGGGGTCCAGTCGATGACGGCCCCGTAGGCCCGGAGGATGCGCTTGCGCTCGGGAGAGACGTTGGAGGGCATGGCGAGATGGACGGGGAAGCCGAGCGCGGCGCCGAGCATGGCAAAGGCGATGCCGGTGTTGCCACTGGTGGCGTCGAGAAGGGTTTTGTCCGGGGTGAGGAGACCGCGCGCTACGGCGTCGCGGACCATGCTGGCGGCGGGGCGGTCTTTGACGCTGCCGCCAGGGTTGTGCCATTCGGCCTTGGCCAAGAGAGTAATGCGGCTGTTCGCGGCTCCGCCGTTTCTTCCCAAAAGATCGCGGGCGATCTGGTCGAGGCGGACGAGGGGGGTGTTGCCGATGCGGTCGGGAAGGGAGGAGCCGAGTTGGGAGGGTGCGTTCATCACGTGGATTGCGGCAGGCTCCGGGTATCATGAAGGTGCGAGGGGAAGCCGTATGCTTCCTTTATCCTCGCAGACGGGAAAGCGACGGATGGCTCGAAAAAAGAAACAGTTGAGTTTTGAGCAGATGCTGGATGCGCTGCGCGCGCACGGGTTCGAGGTTTCGCCGAGTAAGGCAGCGCCCAACGGGATGCAGGTGGCGAAGAACGGGGTGGCGGCGGTGATTGTGCCGGGGGTGACGGACGATCGCTTTGAGAGCGGCGGCGAGAAGCTGGCGGTAACGCCGGGGATCGTGGTACGCGGAGAGATTGCGCGATTGCTGGATCGGGGTTATCAGAAGTTTATTAAGACCTCCCAATATGAATTGCCGGCTACGGCCATCCAGTTGCAAGCCATCCACGCGTTTACTGAAGAACTGAACCAGGTGACTGGGTCGCTGGGGCTGTACAACGAGTCGTTGGGTACGACGAGCGACGTGTACCAGTACGACCGGCTGCTGGGGCGGGAAGCCCCGGAGCCGAAGGCGAAGCGTCCCTGGGAGCTGGCCGGGGGGCACTGAGGGAACGCTCTGGCCGGCGAGGAGGCTGGAGTGTTGCCGATGAGTCAACCGCCGAATGGGACGGCCCAGGAGCGCAGGGGCTTCGCGCGCCATGCGGTGGACTCCGAGGCTACGGTGTTCCTGGTGGACTTGCGCGCGCTGATCAAGGGTCGGATTGTGGATGTGAGCCTGGGCGGCTGCCGCATCCGGTCGCAGGAGCGGTTTCCGCTGGGGATTTACCGGCGCGTCGAGGTGGAGTTTGTGCTGGACGGATTGCCGTTCCGGCTGGCGGGAGTGGTGCAGACGGTGCACGACCGGTACACAATCGGGATCCGGCTGCTGGACCTGAGCGACCGCAAGCGCGAACAGCTGGCTGCGTTGATGGAAGAGTTGGGCGAGGCGGAGCGGCTGGAGAGCGGCGGGGATGAAGGGCCGCGGGCGGAGATTCCCTCTAGCATAAGGTCAGGAGCGCCTGGAGCGGGCGGCGCGCTCGCGTTGCAGTTCGCGGTAGAGCTCGCTTTTGGAGCGGTCAAGCTCGCGGGCAAGGCGCTTGAGGGCTTCTTTCTCATCAATTGCAAATTCGGACTGCAGGCTGGCTACGCGCACGGAGATGGATGCGGCGGTGGTGGCAGCGCTGGTGGCGGCTGAACTGCTGCGGGCGGGGGCCTGAATGAGGAGGGTGATCTCGCCGCGGACGCGATCGCGGGAGGCCATTTCGGCGCGGATTTGGGCGACTGGGCCGCGCAGAAACTCTTCGTGAACCTTGGTGAGCTCGCGCGCAACGACGATGCGGAGATTGGGGCCAAAGACGGCTTCGAGGTCGGCGAGCGTGTCGAGGATGCGGTGAGGGGCTTCGTAGAAGACCAGGGTGCGTTCGAGGTCGGCAGCATCGGAAGCGAGAGATTCAAGGCGGGTGCGGCGCTGGCCGGCCTTCTCGGGCAGGAAGCCAAGGAAATGAAACTCGGTGGTGGGCAGGCCACTGGCAACCAGGGCGCTGAGCGCGGCGTTGGCGCCGGGAATGGGAATGACCGGGACGCCGGCTTCGATGGCAGCGGCCGCGAGGGCCATGCCGGGGTCGCTGATGCCCGGCATGCCGGCGTCGGAAACAACGGCGATGCGGACGCCGGACTGCAGCGATGCGACGAGAGAGGCGGCGCGCTCGCGCTCGTTGTGCTCGTGGAGGCTTTCAGTCGGAGTTGCGATCTGGAAGTGATTAAGGAGCTTCTGGGTCTGCCGGGTGTCTTCGCAGGCAATGCGGTCGACGCGGCGAAGGACATCGAGGGCGCGGAGGGTAATGTCAGTGAGATTTCCAATGGGAGTGGCGACCAGATAGAGGCCGGGAGCCAGGGGGGACGCGTCGGGTGCGGCGTGGGTGGAGTCGTTGGTCATCATTAACGAGTTAGCGGCCGCTGCGCGGCCATGGCAAGTTGGCGAGTTGGCGGCGGGAGTGAGGAGATGGCGCCCGCTGGATTACTGAGGGGCTTCTTCGCGTTCGTAGCGGCGCTGTTCGGCGAGAAGGGTCATGGAACTCATGAGGTTCTGAACGCTGACGATGCCGACCACGCGGCCGCTTTCCGTGACGGGAATGAGGGAGAGGCCGCGGCCGGCGGTGATGCGGCGGATAGTGGCGCCGAGGGTGTCTTCGGGGCGGGCGACCTGGAAGGCGCGGGACATGACCGATTGCACGTAGCCGTTACCCTCGTTGCGCAGGGCATCGAGGATGCGCTGGCGGGAGACGATGCCGACGAGCTGCGGGCCGCGCACGACGGGGAAATCCTCCTGGAGCGAGTGAACGCAGCGGGACAGGGCGTCGGCGAGGGTGTCGGAGGGGGAGAGGGTGGCGAAGTCGGTGAGCATGACTTCGCGCATGCGGACCGTGTCGACGACGGACTGGAAGAAGACTCCCTGATCTTCGACCTGGGCGCCGATCATGATGAAGAAGCCGGCGATGACGAGCCAGGGACTGTGGAGGAGCCATCCTCCGACCATCGCGCCGAGGGCGATCAGCTGTCCGAGGCCGGTGGCGGCGCGGGTGGCGGCTCCAGCGCCGTACATTTGCGTGAAACTGGTGCGGACGATGCGGCCGCAGTCGAGCGGGTAAGCGGGCAACAGGTGGAGAGCGCCCAGTCCGGCCTGCATCCAGGCCATGCTGCGCAGCAAGTAAGCGGAGCTGATCCAGGGCTGGCCAAAGATGTTGAAGTTGGCGGAGGCTCCGAGGAAGAGGGCGGCTAGAGCGACGGCGGTGGCTCCGTTGGCGAGTGGGCCTGCCAGGGCGAGGGCGAATTGGCCGGCGCCCTCGGTGGCGATTTCCTGGCTCTCGGGATTGGCGTAGGCAAACATACCGCCAATGGGGAGCAGGAGAATGGCGCGCAGCTTGAGCCCCAACCAGGCGGCGACGAGGAGGCGGGCGATTTCACGCACCACCACTGCGGCGCAAAGGATGAAGAAGAGAGCGAATCCGCGTGTGATGGGGTGTTGTGGGGACTCAGAGAGGCCAAGGCCCAGGCAGACGAGAGCGAGGAGCAGAAAGAAGGTATGGATGCGCATTTCCACGCCCCACCACCGACCTAAAGGAATTGACCATCCTCGCATGCAACCATTGTAGAGGGTCAGGCGTCACGGGCTGTTTCGATTATTCTTGGGTGCGATGCGGATCATCGGGGGATGGCTGGGTTCGCGGACGCTGCAGGCTCCGCCGGGACTGTCGACGAGGCCGACCAGCGACCGGTTGCGGGAGACGCTCTTCAATGTGCTGGCGCCGCGAATGGAGGGCGCTGCGTTTCTGGATTTATTTGCTGGTTCGGGCGCGGTGGGGATTGAGGCGCTGAGCCGAGGTGCGGAGCGCGTGGTGTTTGTGGAGCGGGCGGCACCGGCGCTGAAGGTGTTGCGCGCAAACCTGGCGCGGCTGGACATAAAAAGAGGATTTGAGATTTATGGCGGGAACCGTGAATGCGTTTCTGCGGCGGGGCGCATCGAGAGTGGGATTTGACGTCGTGTTTCTGGATCCGCCGTATGATGCAGAAGCTGAGTATGCGGCGGTTTTGGGACTCCTGGGTCGTGCGGCGGCGGAGTTTCTGAGGCCAGGCGCGATGGTGGTGGCGGAGCATCGGCGCAAGCAAAAGCTCGAACTCGAATATGGAACGCTCACGCGGTCGCGTTTGCTGGAGCAGGGCGATGCCGCTTTGAGTTTTTATCCGGTGGCGGTGAAGCAACTGGATGCAACGGAAGGACCGGAATGAAGATGTGCGGGGAATGGTTGGCGGCTTTGGCGGTGAGTGCCGGGATGTTGCATGCGCAGGCCTGGGTGATTGGGCCGTTTGCCCGGCCGGCGAGCGGGAATCCGGTGATTACGCCGCGGCCGCAGTCGACATTCGAGGATCCGATCCAGCATGCGGGGGTGCACTGGGAGGCGCTGCACACGTTCAATCCGGCGGCCATGGTGCGCGACCACAAGGTTTATGTGCTGTATCGCGCGGAGGACGACTCGGGCACGATGCAGATCGGCATGCACACGTCGCGGCTGGGGCTGGCGGAGAGCGCGGACGGAGTGCACTTCACGCGGCGCGGCGAGCCGATCTTTTATCCCGCGGAGGACGATCAGAAAGCACGGGAGTGGCCCGGCGGGGTGGAAGACCCGCGAATCGTGGAGCGCGAGGATGGGACCTATGTGCTCACGTACACGCAGTGGAATCGCGAAACCTATTCGGTGGGGATTGCGAGCTCGACCGACCTGGAGCACTGGACCAAGCATGGGCCGGCATT
Source organism: uncultured Acidobacteriota bacterium (assembly GCA_963744185.1). Classification (GTDB taxonomy): domain Bacteria; phylum Acidobacteriota; class Terriglobia; order Terriglobales; family Acidobacteriaceae; genus Telmatobacter. The sequence continues at coordinate 53,425 of CAVUSR010000014.1, forward strand.
CCTTGCAGCGGAGGGCGGCAAATACGCGGCGCTGAAGTACAAGTCGGCGGGGATTGTGACGGCGCTGGATGCGGCGAAGGGGCGGCTGATTGCGGCGAAGATCGATGGGAAGTACTGGATGTACTGGGGCGAAGGAGCGATCCACCTGGCGACGTCTCCGGACTTGATTGCGTGGACGCCGGTGGAAGACAAGGATGGAAAGCCGATTGAGTTACTGAAGCCGCGGAAGGGGCACTTCGACAGCACATTTCCGGAGACCGGACCGCCGCCGGTGCTGACGGAGAAGGGAATCGTGGTGCTGTACAACGGCAAGAACGCGGATACCGGCGGGGACCCGAAGCTGGGGCCGAGCGCGTATGCCGCCGGCGAAGCGCTGTTCGATGCCAAAGACCCGGCGCACCGCATTGCGCAGATCGACGAGCCGGTGTTGAAGCCGGAGCTGCCTTACGAGAAGACAGGCCAGTATGCAGCGGGAACCACCTTTGCCGAAGGGCTGGTGTTCTTCCACGGCAAGTGGTTTTTGTACTACGGCTGCGCTGACTCGCTGGTAGCCGTTGCGACGGCGCCTGCGGCTGCCCCGGAGAAGGGCGTGTCGCGCGGGTTCTATCTGCACAACGACGATACGGTGGTGATGTACGGCGACAGCATTACGGAGCAGAACTACTACAACCAGTGGGTGCAGCTCTACACCATCACGCGGTTTCCGCTCATGCGCGTGCATTTCTACGACGAGGGCATCGGCGGCGACCGCGTGACGGGCGGGTGGGCTGGACCGATCGATGAACGACTGGCGCGCGACGTGTTTCCGCGGAAGCCGACAGTGGTTTCGATCATGCTGGGAATGAACGACGGTGGGTATCGAGCCACCACCGCGGAAATCGACGCGTCGTATCGAACCGGTTATGAGCACATTCTTAATTCGTTGAAGGAGCATGTGCCCGACGCGCGGGTTACGCTGTTGGGGCCGTCGCCATTCGATGAAGTGGCCGGGCCGCCGATGTTTCCGGGCGGATACAACTCCGTAATGCAGCATTTTGCCGATGTGGACCGCGAGTTGGCGCAGAAGACTGGGGCGACATTCGTGAACTTGAATCCGGCGGTGGTGGCGATGCTTGAGAAGGCGCAGGCGTTCGATCCGCAGGTGGCAAAGCTGCTGATTCCCGACCGCGTGCATCCTGAACCACTGGCGCATTGGGTAATGGCGGAGGCTCTGCTGAAGGGATGGAATGCTCCGGCGGTGGTTTCCGCTGTGACCATCGACGCGCAGGGCGGGGGTGCGGTGCGCGCGGAAAACGCGGCCGTGACCGATTGGCGAGCGGATGGAAACACGATGAGCTGGACCGAGACGGAGAACGGGCTGCCGCTACCGCTGCTGAAGGATAATTCCCTGACGGCGCTGCTGCTGAAGCTGACGGATATTGAGGAGGCGTTGAATCAGGAGCCGCTGCGCGTCACGGGCTTGAACGCGGGGCAGTATGCGCTGCGAATCGACGATCGCGAAATTGGAGAGTTCTCGGCGGATGAGTTGGCAAAGGGCATCAACCTGGCGGAGTACAACACGCCGATGCGGCAGCAGGCGCAGGGAGTGAGCTGGGACGTTCGGGACCTGGTGGAGACGCACTACATCCACACGCGTATGCGAGTGAACAATGCGGACACGGGGGCGGAAGATGGCGCGAATCGCCTGCAGTCGTTTGAGGATTCGCTCGAAGACAAGATCTACGCGCGTGCTGCTCCCATGCCGCATCGGTTTGAGGTGAAGCCGGCGCCGGCCCCTACGCCGCAGAGCGCACAATAGACACATGACGGTGATTGACGCGAATTCGGTGCTGGAGAGTTCAGAGGAACTTTTTCGCGTGGCGACGCATGCGCGTGGGCCGGCGGGCGCGCTGCCGATTACGGCGGAGATGCTGCTCAACGCGCCGTCTGGAAACCTGTTCGGGTTGACGCAGAATGCGGGGATGGGGTGGGAGCCTGCGCGGCTCCTCGATCCGGAGTTTCTGATCCTGAGCACGCACGGCGGGCTGCGCGCGGAAGACGGTACGCCCATTGCGCTTGGCTTTCACAGCGGACACTGGGAAGTCGGATTGCTCGTCGCGGAGGCTGCGCGCGAGTTGAAGCTGCTGCATGCAATTCCGTTTGCGGGGGCATGCACCGACCCATGCGACGGGCGCACGCAGGGTACGACGGGCATGATGGATTCGCTGCCGTTTCGCAACGATGCGGCGACCGTGTTGCGCCGCCTGATGCGTTCGCTGCCCACGCGCAAGGGCGTGCTGGGCATTGCCACATGCGATAAGGGACTGCCGGCAATGATGATGGCGCTGGCGTCGGCGGGGCCGCTGCCCGCGGTGCTGGTGCCGGGGGGCGTGACGCTGTTGCCCGAAGACGGGGAAGACGCGGGCAAGGTGCAGACGATTGGCGCGCGGTTCGCGCAGCAGCAGATCACGCTCGAATACGCGGCGGAGGTTGGTTGCCGGGCGTGCGCATCGCCGGGTGGGGGATGCCAGTTTCTAGGGCACTGCGGCTACATCGCAGGTGATTGGCGAAGCGCTGGGGTTGTCACTGCCGCATACGGCACTGGCGCCGTCGGGGCATCCCATATGGCTGGATGCGGCGCGGCGATCGGCGCGCGCGCTGGTGCGGCTGCAGCAGATGCAGGTGGGCGCGGCCGATGTGCTGACCGATGCTGCAGTGCGCAATGCCATGGTGCTGCATGCGGCGTTTGGCGGGTCGACGAATCTGCTGATCCATCTGCCCGCAATTGCGTTTTCCGCAGGGTTGCGACGGCCGACGGTGGATGACTGGGTGGCGATCAACCGCATGGTTCCGCGCTTGGTCGATGCACTGCCGAACGGGCCGCGCGGGTTTGCGACGGTGCAGGTTTTCCTGGCCGGCGGCGTGCCGGAGGTCATGCTGGAGTTGCGGGCTGCGGGGCTGCTGGATACGAGCGTGCGCACGGTGAGCGGCGAAACGCTGGATGCGTGCCTCGACTGGTGGCAGCAGAGCGAGCGGCGCGTGGCGCTGCGGAGGAGTCTTCGGGAGCAGGACGGGATTGATGCAGACGACGTGATCATGAGCCGCGACCGCGCGCATGCGAAAGGGCTGACGGCGACGGTGTGTTTTCCGATGGGAAATCTTGCACCCGAGGGATCGGTTATCAAAAGCACCGCGATTGACGCGTCGCTAATGGACGAGGCGAACGTGTATCGCCATCGCGGACCGGCGAAGGTATTTGTGACCGAAGAGGCGGCGATTGCGGCCATCAAGTCGGGGGCGGTGGCGCACGGCGACGTGTTGGTGCTGATCTGTGGAGGTCCGCAGGGCGCGGGGATGCAGGAAATCTATCAGGTGACATCGGCGCTTAAGCAACTGCCGCACTGCAAGCATGTCGCGGTGATCACGGATGCGCGGTTCAGCGGGGTATCGACAGGTGCATGCGTGGGACATGTTTCGCCGGAGGCGCTGGCAGGCGGGCCAGTGGGCAAGGTGCGCGATGGCGATCAGATTGAGGTTGTGATCGATCGCGAGGGGTTGACGGGTTCGGTGAACCTGGTTGGCGATGTGGAGACTGTATTTGGCGCGGAGGAAGGCGCGAAGGAATTGGCGGCGCGGAAGCCGCGCGTGGATTTGCGACCGCATCCCGCATTGCCGGAGGATACGCGACTGTGGGCGGCGCTGGTACAGGCCAGCGGAGGCGTCTGGGGCGGGTGCGTGTATGACGTGGACGGCATCGTGGCTGCGCTCCAATCCGCGAGGTAGCAGACGGTCTCCGTTTAGCGCATCAGCGGGCTTTAAAGAACGGCCACACGATGAACGCGGCGGCCGCCATCGCGACCAGCAGAGCGAGGGCGATCAGGCTATAGGCGAGCACGAGATTGGGACCGGGTGATGGATTCTCTTCTTTGTCGCTAGGGCCGTGCCGGGAGGTGAGGCCGGGATCACTCATACTTCAAGGATTCCACGGGGTCCATCTGCGCGGCGCGCGTGGCGGGTACGGTCCCGAAGACCACGCCAACAATGACGGCGGCGGCGAGTGCGATCACGATAGAGAGGAACGAAATGGGCAGGGGGTAGTCGGTGAAGAGGCGCACTGACAGTGGCAGCGCCAGGCCGAGGATGGTGCCCACGACTCCGCCCGTGAGCGAGATGATGATGGCCTCGGCGAGGAATTGGAGCTTGATCTCGCGATAGGTGGCGCCGAGGGCTTTGCGAATGCCGATCTCGCGGATGCGCGAGCGCACCGTGGCCAGCATGATGTTCATGATGCCGACACCGCCGACGGCCAGCGTGACAGCGGCCACCAGGACAAGCACTGCGGTGAGAATGTTGGAGATGGTGGCGGCCATGCTGAGGACCTCGCGCAGGTCCTGGGTCTTGTAGACGGAGTTCGGGCGATGGCGTGCGCTGATGATGCGGCGGATCTCCTTGGTCGCATCGGGGACCTCGTTCATGCTGCGCATGGAGAAATAAATCTGCTTCACATTTTCGCTGCCGGAGAAGTGGCGGGCGACGGAGAAGGGGATCAGAATGGTCTCGTCCGCGATTTCGGATTCGCCGAAGTCGGTAACGCTCTCTTTGAAGACGCCAATGATGGTGAAAGGAATGCCGCTGATCTCGAATTCGCGGCCCACGGCGGAGTCGGTGCTGCCATAGCGCAATTTGGCGAAGGTCTCCGTGACGACGGCAACCGGGTCGTGCGCCTGATCGTCGGCTTCGTCGAGGAATCGGCCGTAGGGAACGAGCAAGTTGCGGATGTAGCGGTAGTCGGGGCTGACGCCGAGGACGAGCGTGTCCTTGACGACACCGCCGCCGAAACTGATGCGATCATGCATTTCGAGCACCGGAGAGGAGTACATGATGCCGGGGAGTTGCGCATCGACCGCTGCTTCGTCGTCGCGGGTGAGGTAGTCGTTATAGATCACGTTTTCGGTACCGGCGGCGCCGCCCCCGGCATATTCGAGCTCAACTTCGTTGGTTCCGATCTTTTGAATTTCGCTGAGGATGAATTGCTTGCCGGTCATGCCAATCGTGACGACCAGGATTACAGAGGCGGTACCGATGACCATGCCCAGCGCGGTGAGTGCGAAACGCAGCTTGCTGGCGCGGAAGCTGTCCAGGGCAATCCTGAGGATCTCGCTCAAGACCATGGTGCGGCGCGCGCTCAGGAGTGTTTCCTGGAAGGCGGCGCGTTGGGCGGTTTCGACTGGGTTCATGGCCTCGCAAGCTCTCGCTACAGAGTTGAAGATGCACCGAGTGGTTCTGGGGCTTCCGGAAATGGTTAGACGGAAGCGCAGGGGTAACTGTCTCTATCCTACGGGCTGCACATCGGGCGGCCTCAGGGCGCGGCGTCAGGCCCCGGGAGGGCGGCCGCTACGAGGCACGATCCGAGAATCAAGGGGCACGCGGCTGGGTCGGTCTCGATGGCGGATACTGTTCTAGATTGGCCTGGGCCGCGGAATCAGGCCGCCTCTTCCGAACCGCCACCTGCCCGGGTGCGATGCTTTGCCTCATCCCGGAACCACGGAATGGTGAGGCCCAATCCCTCGGCTAGGTCAACCTTTGGCTCCCAGCCAAGCAGATCCCGCGCCTTGGAGATATCGGGACGGCGCTGTTTTGGGTCGTCTTCCGGGAGAGGTTCAAAGACGATTTGGCTGGTCGGAGCCGGTGATGGAGAGAACAGCCTGGGCACATTCAAGAATCGTGAACTCCACCGGGTTCCCGATATTTACCGGCGTGTGCTCGTCGGAGTGCATCAGGCGGAGCTGGCCCTCGATCTGATCGGCAACGTAACAGAAGCTGCGAGTCTGACTGCCGTCCCCGTAAACGGTGAGGTTGGCTCCTTCGAGAGCCTGACGCAGGAAATTCGAGATGACGCGCCCGTCGTTGGCCTGCAGGCGCGGTCCATAGGTGTTGAAGATGCGCACCAGGCGCGTGTCCACGTTTTCGTAACGGTGATACGCCATGACCAGGGCTTCAGCGAAGCGTTTGGACTCGTCGTAGACAGACCGCGGGCCGATGGGATTCACGTTACCCCAGTAAGTTTCAACCTGGGGGTGAACGAGCGGATCGCCGTAACACTCCGAAGTTGAACATTGCAGAAAGCGCGCGCCGTACTTTTTAGCGATCTCGAGCGCATTGCGCACACCAATCGAACCGACCATCAGCGTTTCAATGCCATAGGTCGCATAGTCTACCGGGCTGGCAGGGCTGGCCATGTTGAACACCAGGTCGACTTTTCCGGGATCGAAAGGGTGAGTAATGTCCTGTTCGGCAAAGTCAAAACGCGGCTCATTGGAGAGATGAGCGAAGTTGCGGTAGTTGCCGGTGAGAAGATTGTCGACCCCGATCACATGGTGGCCATCGCCCAGAAGGGCGTCGACCATATGAGACCCGAGGAACCCGGCTGAGCCGGTCACTAAGGCGCGCATCCTAATGACTCTCCCTGGAAAGCTAATGTTATGGGAACCGCTCGGCGGAAAGGTGGCAAAATTTTGGGTGGCTCGATGACAATTTCGCCATCTTGATGTCGCGAACACCTATCAAAGCTCAAGACGGGCCGTTCAATGTCAATTTAACCAGCCATATGGCAGGGGAAGCTCACATCCTCAATCATCTCATAAGGGTGGATGGAAAACTGTCGCGAATTGACAGAGGGAACCGTTCCGCGTGTCCTCAACGCTTGCAGATCGATGACTCCAGACGGTTCGCAGAGAAGAGACCGAGGAACGATGGAGTGCCGACATTCGTTGCGCCGGTCGATCGTTCCATCTAAACTTGCGTTAGTGCGGAAGTGGTGAAATGGCAAACACACTAGCCTTAGGAGCTAGCGCCGCAAGGCTTAGGGGTTCAAGTCCCCTCTTCCGCACCAGGGCGCACTAGCACTCCCGGGCAAGACTCTCCTTTCGTTCCCCTCTTTCCGTCGGAGTAATCTGGGGGAGTGATGAATCCAAATCCGCAGCCTCAATTGAACGTAGCGCAGGCACCCGACTACCGCGAAATCTACGCAAATTCCGTGCAGGTTCGCGTCAGCGTATGGGATTTCCAACTTGTATTTGGACTGGCATCGAGCGATGCGCCTGACCAGGTGACGATCAAGAATCATGGGGCGGTGTACTTGAGCCCGCAACAGGCGAAGGCACTCTGGAATGTTCTGGGACAGAATCTGGCGCAATATGAACAGGCATTCGGGACGCTCAGCCTGGAACCGCAAACCATGAATTTTCCGCACGGGCCGATCCACTGACGTTGATTTCCTGGTGATTCTGTGAAGTGAACGCGCGGCCTGCCGATGAAAGTTGTGGAGGCAGGCATGGCGGAACGTGCGGAAATGGTGGAAGCCGCTCTCGAGGTGTATCGGGAGGGGCTGGCTCTGCTGGATTGCGAAGATCGGGTGATCTTCTGGAATCGGGCTGCGGAGTCGATGACGGGGTATCCCAGTGCCCAGGTGCTGGGGCGGCACATTCCGGGAGCGCTGGAAGGTTTGACAAGCTGCCCGACCTCGGACGTAGACGGCCGGAACGCTTCCGAAGTCCGGGGATCGGTGGTGCATGCGCAGCATCTGCGCGGGCACGATCTGCCCATGGTGACGCGACAGATGGTGTTGCGTAATGGGCTGGGCGAGCGGATCGGGACGGCGGCTGTCTTCCACAGCACAGAGCAGAAGGCGGCCCTTGCGCACGCCCCCATCGGCGACAGCGCCGAGGTGATCTCCGACCAGGCTGATCTTGAGGAACGGCTCGAATTTGAGTATCAGGCCTCTCTCCAGGGCGGCGCCCCGCTGGGCATCCTTTGGATCAGCGTCGACCAGGCACACGAACTGCGCAGAACCCATGGAGCAAGAGCATGCGAGGCGATGCTCGAAGCGGTGGAGCGGACGTTAGCGAACTCGTTGCCTGCCAGCGAAGACCTGGGTCGCTGGAGCGGTGACGGTTTTCTGGTCATTGCGCGCCAAGGCGCGGGCGAGGTGCTGGCGGCGCATGCGCAGGCACTGACGGGGGTTGCGCGGACGGCGGACTTCCGGTGGTGGGGCGACAGAATCTCAATTACGGTAAGCGTGGGATTGGCAGTGGCCGAGGGAGTGGAACCGCTGCCTGACGTGCTGCAGCGAGCGCGGCTGGCGATGGAAGCCAGCGTCCACGCAGGCGGCAACCATGTGAGCGTGGCGCCTGGGAGGCAAGCATGATTGCCATTGTGGGGATCCTCATCGTGTTCGCGGCCGTCATTGGGGGATTTCTGATGGAAAAGGGCCACATGGCGGTTCTGGTGCAGCCGGCCGAGTTACTCATCATTGCGGGCGCTGCCACGGGCACTCTCCTGGTGGCCAATCCAATCCACATTCTGAAGGGAATCGTGGCGGGGTTGATGGGAGTGCTGAAGGGATCGAAGCTGGGCAAGGAGCGCTACCTGAGCACGCTCCGCATGATGTACCAGTTTCTGAACAAGGTGCGCAAGGAAGGTTTGCTCAGCGTGGAGAATGACGTGGAGAAGCCCGAGGCGAGCGCCATCTTCAAAAACTTTCCGGAGTTTCTGAACGATCATGCTGCCCGCGACTTTGTATGCGACACCTTGCGCATGGCGATCACCGGGGGCGTGGAGCCGTTCGATATGGATCAGATGATGGAACTGGATATGGAAGTGCATCACCATGACGCGACCGAGCCGGTGGGCGCGCTTTCTTCCACGGCGGATGCGCTCCCGGGGCTCGGCATCGTGGCGGCGGTGTTGGGGGTTGTGATCACGATGGGGGCGCTTGGGGGGCCGCCGGAGGAGATTGGCCACAAGGTGGCGGCGGCGCTGGTAGGAACGTTTCTGGGAATCCTGCTGTGCTACGGGGTAGCTGGTCCGCTGAGCGCGAATATGGCCAAGTCTGCAGAGGAACACAACGGCTATCTGCATGTGTTGAGGGTGTTGCTGGTGGCGTTCCTGAAGGGGGCGGCCCCAATCATCGCGGTGGAGATGGCACGACGCGCCATCCCGGCGCACTTGCGTCCTAGTTTCGACGAGATGGAAAAAAGCTGTAAGGGGCAATCGAGCGAAGCAGCGGCTGCCCCGGCCGCGGCGTAGGAAGGGTACGTATGTCGCCTGGCAAGGTTCAACCAATCATCGTGATCAAGAAGAAGGTGGGTCATGGCGGCCACCATGGCGGCGCGTGGAAGGTGGCCTACGCGGATTTTGTGACGGCGATGATGGCCCTGTTTATCGTGTTGTGGCTGATGGGTTCGAGCGACAAAGTGAAGAAGGCGGTGGCGGGATATTTCAATGACCCCAAAGGGACGGCGAACCTGTTGGGGACGACGATGGCGGGTGACGGAATCGCGGTGACGACGCGGCCGGACGATGCGATGAAGTTTTTGAAGGAGAGGCTTGAGGGCGAGATCAAGCAGAAAAAGGAGTTGGAGAAGCTATCGAAACAGATCGAGATCACCATCACCGCGGAGGGTTTGCGGGTCGAGCTACTGGAGGGCAAGGACGGAACGTTTTACCAGAGCGGCAGCGCGCGGTTGAGCGAAAGCGGGCAGGAGTTGCTTGCGCTGCTGGCAAAGGAGCTGAAGGCGCTCCCGAACCGGCTCTTGATCGAGGGGCACACTGACGCGACGCCCTACTCGAACGATCTTTCTTACAGCAACTGGGAGTTATCAGCAGATCGGGCCAACGCGGCGCGAAGACTGATGCAACAGGATGGAGTGCGCGCCGACCAGGTGAGCCAGGTGCGTGGGTACGCTGACCAACTGCTTCGGGTGAAGGCGAATCCATATGATCCCGGCAACCGGCGGATATCCATCCTGGTGAAGAACGAGGGGGGAGTTGAAGCCAAGATTCCGGAGACCCACGGTACGGAGGCGCAGAAGGTGGCGGGGCCTGGAGCGGGACCCGGGCGGAGCGGTGAAACCTGCTCAATAGAGAACTTGCAAGAAAGTGCCGGAGGAGTGGAAGCTCCTCCGGCACGATGTGGACGCCCTGGTTAGAAGTCGTAACGAAGGCTGAATTGCATGCGGCGAGGGACCGTCAACAGCTTGCTGGCGACGCCCAGGTTGCCGCTGGTGAGTTGACCGCCGATGGACGCGGGATCGAAACGCACGGAATTGGTGACGTTGTAGACCTCCCATGCGAACTTGAGGGCGCTGAACTCGCGAATCTTCCAGCTCTTGCTCAGGCCGGAGTCGGTATCGAAGTAGCCGTCGCCGCGGAAGTTGTTGCGCTGGCCCGCCTCACCGGGATACGGGAGCCGAACAGGAGTTCCATTGGCGGCGCCGTTATTGATAGAACTCGGGTCATCGAAGAACTGAGGGTTACCGTTCTGATCGATGTGGCGACGCATCTTGAGGGGAGCGACCTGGACCGCAAAACTTTCGATCTGCCAGTCGGTCGACCATCCGGGCTCATTCAAGGAGAAGGGTAGCCCGCTGGACCAGCGTTCGATTCCGGACCATTGCCAACCGCCGATAAATGAATCGAGCAGGCCGTTGGCGCCGCCTGCAACCGCTTTTCCGCGGCCGACGGGAAGCACATAAACCCAGTCTGTGGTGATCAGGCTGCGCGTGTCGAAGTCCGAGTCGCCCTTGTTGAGGTAAGGCTTCCACGTGTTGAGGATTTCACTGATCGATCCAGTGTTGGAAGCATTGGAGCCGAACTCGTTGCTGCGCTCGGTGTCAGAGCCCCAGTCGATGGAATGGGACCAGGTGTAGCTGAGGTCGAGGGTGAGACCGTGAGCAGAGGGATGGCGCAGGGTGAATTGTGCCGCGTTGTAGTAACTCATGCCAATGGTGGACAAGGCGTAGAGCGACGAGAACTGATCCTGCCAGAACTTGGATTGATAGCCGTTCGGGCAGCCGTAGGAACAGTAGAAGTCGATGTCAGAGAGGGAAGTGGTTGCGCCGTACTGAGCGCGGTAGGGAGCCCACTCGTTGGTGTAGATGGCCTGGGTGGCGCTTTCACCTGGATAGTCGACGCCCGCCATGAAGGGGAAGACATCTTCAAAATATTGGATGGCCGGAACCGATGCCGAGGAACTGCCGCCGTTCAAGTCCACCAAATGGGAGAGCTGGGCTCCGGCGGCGTAGTAGTCGCCTCCGCCGGCAGGGTCTTTGTAGTCGACCGGTTCAGCGAGGTCGAGTTCCTGGAGTAGATGACGGCCCATGCGGCCGACATAGGACGTTTCGAGAGAAAAGCCGCCGCCCAACTCGCGCTGAACCGAAAAGTCGTAGGTTTCGGAATACGGCGTTCTGAGCTTGCTGTCGAGCCCCCATTGAATGCCGAATGCGCCTGTTGGGAAAGTGTAGGGATAGCTGATAGTGGACGTGGCAGTGCCTACGTTGATGGGTGGCAGCGTGGACCGGCCCGTGAAACGATAGGCCGGCGGATGCTTCGCGTTGCCTTCAATGCCGTAGACACCGGCGGGATTGCTGACCTGGGAACTGAGGCCGAAAGAGCCGTTCTGGTCAAACGTATTTACGAGCGCTTCCCCAAAGTGATCGTAGTAGATGCCTGCTCCTGCGCGCACCGAAGTGCGAGGATTGGGCGACCAGGCAACAGCGAGCCGAGGGGCGAAGTTGTCTTTGGACTTAGGCCAGTATCCGGGCTTGTTGTAGTAGGGGCCGGAGGGAGCAAACTGCAGATCCGGCTCATAAACCTGTCCCGCCTGCGCGGCCGTTTCCCGCTGCAGATACCAGGCGTGCGTGTCGATGGTCGGAGTGACCTGCTGGCCGCTGGTTTCGTAAGGAGTTTGCAGGATGGTGTGGCGGACGCCAAAAGTAAGGGTGAGATTGGGGCGGACGCGCCATGCGTCCTGGACGAACCACTCAAATTCGTTGGCTTTGAAATGGCGAGGGATCATGGAACCGTCGGCAAGCAGCGATCCGGATGATGCGCTGTCGGCCCGGTAGCTGAAGATGTCCGTGATCTGGGGAACTGTGCCGACTAGATTGGCGAATGCGATCTCGTAGGAGTTGCCGAAGCCGGGCCCGACGGCAGGCGCACCAATGTTGGTAGGTGGCGGCGGATTGCCACCCAGCCAATAAGGATTGGTGGTGCCGCTATTGAAGGAGTTGGCGTTGCTGTCGTGATTCTGCTGTATCAGGCGCCAGTTGCCACCCACTTCGATGGTGTGGTTTCCTTTGCTCCAGCTGAAGTTGTCGACGATGTTATTGACGGGCACGCTAGTGATAGTGGTGCGGGTCTCGGCGGTGGGCTGGGCGAGAAAGCGGAAATCCACGTAATCTCCGCTCCCCTGACCGCGGTCGCTGAAGCCCTGGCGAACATAGCCGTAACGAACATCGTTAACCATGCGGGCGTTGATGGTCCAGGTTTCACCTACTGTGAATCCTTTGCTGTCGTCCTCAAGGATGCGTGATGCCGGCTGCCCTGGAAATTGCTCGGTGAAATCGGTCAGATCGTCCTGAAGATTTCCGCGCACGAAGAGGCGATGCTTGTCAGAGGCCACGTAGTCGAGCCTGCCGATACCGGTGTTCAAACGCAGCGGAGCGGGGGACGAAAAGGTGTAGGAGCCAGTGTTATAACCGCCGTCTCCGAGGGTTGTACCGTTGGCGGCCGGCATGGATTTGAAGTATGCCAGCGAGTTGGGATTGTCACCGGGTCCGTAAGGATAGGCGCTGGTGTTGCAGATCTGGCAACCACCGTCGAGCAGGGCGAACTGGCTGCTGGTGAGGGTGACGGTGTTGCCGTTGGCGTCCGGGTAGCTGATCTGACCGTTCTGGTAGGACGCGGTGGGCGCGGTCTGGGAGACCTGAACATTCTCTGCCTGACGGGTGCCTTCGTAGTTGCCAAAGAAGAAAAACTTGTCCTTGACGATGGGACCACCGAGCGCTCCGCCGAAAATGTTGCGGATAAGTTTGCCGGGAACGTTGGGGAGGCCGGAGTTGAGCTGACCTTGTTTGTTAAACCAATCGTTGGCCACCGTAAAGGTTGGGCGGTGGTATTCATACGCGGCGCCGTGAAACTTATTCGTACCTGATTTGGTGACCATGGAGATCTGCGCACCGGAGGAGCGGCCGGCATCGGCGTTGGCGCCTCCTGTGGTCACGCGGAACTCGTCGATGGAATCCTGTGTCTGGCGCAGTACGCCGGTGAAAGCGAATCCGCCAACCTGGTCGTTATCGTCGACGCCGTCGAGGGTCACATTGCCTTGGTCGGAACGGCCGCCGTTAACAGCTCCGCTGCGGCTGTCGGTGATTGTGGGCGGCAGGTAGAGGACGCCGGGCTGCAGCGACAGAAGATCGGGCACGTTGCGAGTTTCGCTCGGCAGGGCCTGGATTTCAGCTGTATCGGCGGAGTTACCGAGGGAGGCGTCGGTGGTATTTAGAGTCTGGGCCGCGCCCGACACGTCGACGGTGATGGTGTTGGACTGAACGGTTAAGGTGAAGTCGACGGTTGCAGGCTGATTGACGAGGAGTTCAGCGGTCTTGGTCTGATCGCCGAAACCGGGTGCATTCGTGACGAGGGTGTACTTAGCTGGAGCGATCTGCGGGAAGGCGTAGGAGCCGGAAGCATCTGCGGTGGCGGTCAGAACCTGTCCGTTGTCGTTGTTCGTTATGGTGATTCTGGCACCGGGAACGAGTGCCCCGGTGGGATCTTTGATAGTTCCGCGGAGAGATGTGGTTGCGGTCTGGGCGAATACGAGGGAAGCAGTGGAGAGGATGCAGATCAGCACCCATCCCGGTAGGGATCGTTTCACGTCATTTCCTCCAAAATGTTCGCCGCGGCGGGAGCATGCCGCTTCGACTGAAAACGTCTTCTCCGATCCGCCGGGGAAACAGCACATCGGGAGACTGATTGGGGTTCACGTTGGATTCGGTGGTCGGAATCTCGCCTACGAAAAGGGGAAATTATTGGGTCGAACGGCCCGAAAAGTATGACGCATGGGCCACTTCCAGCTTTCAATTGCGTTCCATCTTGGCTGAAATCGCATCAAGATTCAATGAAAATCGGTCATCGGAAAGCGGGGTACCTCTCACATGTTATTGATATTGCTTCATTGTTGTTGCTGCTGTTGCATTTGCTGCAGTCGCCTCGCCGGGGTCAGGCGTGTGGGGTTTTCCTGGGCGCTCTCGACGAGAACCGACCAATCCTCAGGAATGGGTGTCTTTTGCTCAAGCGCGGGCAGCCGATCGCCCGCCTCAACACGCACGGCAACATAGAGTTCGCTCTGAGTTTTGCCCCGGAACATGCCGTGCGTAGGCGGAACGTCGGCGTAATCGCGGCCGACTGCGGTTCGGATGTGGCGGCGCTGGGCGATCAGATTATTGGTGGGATCAAAACCAACCCAACCGAGTCGCGGCAACAGGGCGTCGACCCAGGCGTGGGTAGCGTCAGGAGTCGACCTGTCGTGATCTTCAGAGCCCCGATAGAGGTAGCCGGAAACGTAGCGCGCGGGAATGCCGACGTGGCGCAGGAGGGCGATCATGGTGTGCGCCACATCCTGGCAAACGCCTTTGTGGCTCAGGATGGCCTCGTCAATAGGGGAATCGACACGGGTATGTCGGGGGACGTACTCGAAGTAGTCAAAGAGTCGTTGGTTGAGTTCCCTTACGAGGGAAAGAGGGTCGTCGCGGCGCCTGAGGTCCAATTCCTCTGCCAACACAAGCAGGGCCGGGGTTTCGACGGCGAAGGTGCTGGGGAGGAGCATCTCCCAGTAGTCGCCTGCGCGGACGGTTTGATCGAGTTCTGCCCAGGAGTCGGGGGAGAGGGCGTGAGGTATGTGAGCAAGAGGCTGTTGTTCCACCACGGATTCGGCGATGATGACGAGTTGGTTGTGCTCGCCTGGAATATCAAAGTGGTGGATGTTGTTGCCGAGGTGGTCACGATAGGTGAAGGCGCGGCATCGCGGACTGACGGAAAGAGAGAAGTTGAGACATTGTTGCTGGCTATCGGAGCGCGGGTGCATCCGCGTCTCCATGATGCTCTCGCTGATGCTGCTGGAATACCGGAAGCGGGTCAGGTGCCGGATGGAATAAAAATTCATAAGACCTCGCGCCTTCATGCGGTTAACGCGGACTGAATGGAGTATTGGACGTAACGGCGATAGAGAATTTCGTGGATGGTCATGCACTGCTCACGGATGCGATGAAGGAAGCTGGCGGCACCACCCTCGAGTATTTCGCCGACGGTGGTGTATCCGAGCATGGCGTGGAGACGCCCGATTGCGGAGCGTAGCTCCTCGGAAGGACGCCGGGCACTGGCGCGCTGGATAGACTCGAGCGCGCTGAGGGTGCCCTCCACGCAATAGCGAATGGAGTGGGGAAAGTCCGGGTTCAAGAGCAGGAATTCGAGGATGCGGTCGGGACTGATGTCGGCCGTGTAGACCTGGCAGTAGGCCTCGAACGCGGTGCAGCAACGCAGCAAGCCAACCTGCTCGAGATACTGATAGCCGGAGTGCTCACGCTCCGGAAGAGTGAGGAGTTCAGGCTGAAAGACCTCGAGCAGCGTTGCTGTCGCGTAGCAGCGTTCGAGATAGCGGCCGAGACGGATGAACTGCCATCCCTGGCCGTGAATCATGGTGGTATCGCTGACACCCTTGAACAGATGGATTCCATCGACTACCGAGGCGAGAAAATCGCCCGGATTGGTGCCGAACTGGCTGGCCGCTTCGGGTGTGTGAATGTGATGGAACAGGCGATTCAGCCGCTGCCATTGTTCAGTGGAGATTTCTTCGCGGACCTGACGGGCGTTTTCGCGGGCGAAGTCAATGCTATAGGTGACGGTGGCATGGTTCTCGTCGTCAAAGACCAGCTTTCGTGCCATGGCGTCAAAGTCGCCGTTCCATTCGAGGCCGGCTGGGCTGCCGAGAGAGGCAACGAGACGCTGCCAGCGGATTTCGGCGCTGGCACCGCCGGGGTCCAGCATGAGGCTGGAGGTTACGTCAA
Source organism: uncultured Acidobacteriota bacterium (assembly GCA_963744185.1). Classification (GTDB taxonomy): domain Bacteria; phylum Acidobacteriota; class Terriglobia; order Terriglobales; family Acidobacteriaceae; genus Telmatobacter. Next base: position 69,306 of record CAVUSR010000014.1, read on the forward strand.
GTTGGCGCAGGGTGTTTTCAGCGCGCTCGAGGTAACGGCTCATCCAGTAAAGGCTGTCGGCGACGCGGCTAAGCAAATTCGCATTCTCCCCGGTGTTGGAGTGGAATCAATCCTGCAATACCCACGTGTCCTTGCTTCCGCCACCCTGTGAGGAGTTGACGACGAGTGACCCTTTCTGGAGTGCGACGCGGGTGAGGCCGCCAGGGACGATGTTGACCTTGTCTCCAAACAGGATGTAGGGCCGCAGATCGACGTGGCGGGGCTCAAGCCGGTTGCCGATCAGACAGGGAGCGCGCGAGAAGTTGAGGGTCGGCTGGGCGATGTAGTTGCGCGGGTTGGCCTGAATCTGCACGGCGAATTCCTCGCGCATTTTGGGCGTGGACTGCGGGCCGATAAGCATGCCGTAACCGCCGCTTTCGCCCACGGCCTTCACGACAAGCTTGTCGAGATTGGCGAGGACATGGCGGCGCTCCTTTTCTTCGGTCAGGAGGAAGGTTTCAACGTTGGGAATAATGGGGTCTTCGTTCAAGTAATAGCGGATGATGCGTGGGACATATGCATAGAGCGCCTTGTCATCGGCGAGGCCCGTGCCAAATGCGTTGGTGACGGTGACGTTGCCGGCACGATAGGCATTGAAAAGCCCTGAGCAGCCCAGAATGGAGTCGCCGCGAAAGATGAGGGGATCGCTGAAATCGTCATCGACACGGCGGTAAATGACGTCGACGCGCTTGAGGCCGTCGGTGGTGCGCATGTAAACGATGTTGTCGTGGGTGACAAGATCGCGGCCTTCCACCAGGTCGATGCCCATTTGGCGCGCGAGGTAGGTGTGCTCGAAGTAGGCAGAGTTGAACACGCCGGGAGTGAGAAGGACGATGTTGGGCTCCGGACGGCCTTCCGGGGCGAGCGACCGCAGTGTGGCGAGAAGAAGCTGCGGATACTGCTCGATGGGACGCACGCCGTAACTGTGAAAGGTGTGCGGGAAGGTGCGTTTCATGACGCGGCGATTGGCGAGCATGTAGCTGACGCCGGAAGGCACGCGCAGATTGTCTTCAAGCACGACGAATTCGCCGTTGGAGAGGCGAAGGAGATCGGAACCGATGACCGTGATGTAGACGTTGCGAGGCACCTGGAGACCGCGCATCTGGCGACGGTAGTGCTTGCAGCTGTAGACCAGCTCGCGCGGGATGATTTGATCGTTCAGGATCTTCGCGTCAGAGTAGATGTCGCGCAGGAAGTGATTGAGTGCGGTAACACGCTGGGTGAGTCCGCGTTCGATTTGCGTCCACTCGCTGGCGGTGATCAAGCGCGGCAAAAGGTCGTAGGGAAAGATTTTTTCAGTGCCCTCATCGTGCCCGTAAACCGTGAAGGTAATGCCCTGGTTGAGGAACGAGAGATCTGCCGACTGCTTACGGCGCTGGAGTTCTTCGCGGGGAAGCCGCGTGAGAGTCTCGGCAAGGGCGCGATAAGGCGCGCGCAATTCCCCGCTGGGTTCGCGCATCTCATCGAACGCTTGATCGAGCGGGTAGTCGCCAAACAAGGAGTCGAGTTGGATGGAAGGGCTGGCGCTCATGGAGAGGACTGCGATTCCTTTGCAGATATACGGGTTTGCCAGAACATTGTCGCACCGCCATTTCGATTCAGTCGGCGCAGCATGTGCCACTTAAGCTGCTTCCTCGGTTCCTATGCTTTTAACACGTTGCACATCAGGGAGCAATGAGGATTACCGGACGACCGGGACTTCGAAGGCATTCTGCCTGGTTTTGTAGGCGCCTGGTTCACACTCTTGACGGAAGAGCGGGTGTTGAGTGTGCCTCTCCTCTTTTTGTTGCGGATTGGTGCTGTAACCTGTTCTCTCAGGAGTTCTCATGCACCGCAGTCGTCGTCCGTTTCTTTGCTTAGCATTGCTGCTTTCCAGCCAGGTTGTTTTCTCCGCCATGGGGCAAAAGAAGCCCATTGAAATTGTCGCCGATCTGACGGATGCGCCGCGCAAGCTGTATCACGCGGACGTGGACCTTCCGGTTAAAGAGGGACCATTAGTGTTGACCACGCCACGGTGGATTCCAGGCAATCACAGGCCAACTGGTCCTGTAAGCGATATCACCGGGGTGGTGTTCACGATTGACGGAAAGCCGATTGAGTGGCGCCGCGATGACGTGGACATGTACGAATTCCATGTCAATATTCCGGCCGGCGCCGCGACGCTGCATGCCCACCTGGACTGCATCGTGACGGCGCGCCTGAGTCAGAAGATGGCGGTGCTGGAATGGGAGAAACTGCTGCTCTATCCGGCTAATGTGCCGGTGCGCGATATTCCAATTCAGCCTTCATTGAAGGTGCCCGCAGGCTGGGGGGTGGGGACCGCACTTCAACCCGAGGGCGCCGGAGCATGGCCCGTTCCGGCCGCCGACAGCACAACGAAATTTGCCGTGACAAACGTGGAGCAGCTTGAAGACTCGCCGCTCATCACGGGGCAGAACTTCCATGAGTTTCCGCTCGCGCCGACGATCACGCCGAAGCACTACATTGATGTGGTCTCAGATGAGCCGGAAGACTCGAATCTGCGCCCCTCGGTGCTGGCCGCATTGAACAATCTGGTTCGTGAAGCCGACGCGGAATATGCCTCCCATCACTACAACGTGTATCACTTTCTGCTCACGCTCTCCGATGTGGCGGGCGGCGAGGGGCTGGAGCATGGACAGTCCTCAGATAACGGGGTCGGCGAGAAGGGCTTTGCCGATGACGCGCACCAGCTGGCAGAGTCGGATTTGTTATCGCACGAGTTCACGCACTCATGGAATGGCAAGTATCGCCGTCCGGTAGGCCTGTATCAGCCTGATTTTGCCACACCCCAGCAGGGTGCGCTGTTGTGGGTCTACGAGGGAATGACGCAGTACCTGGGCAACGTGCTGGCGGCGCGATCGGGGTTGAAGTCGCAAGCGCAGTATCGCGACATGCTGGCCATGAGTGCGGCGAATCTCGATAACAAACCGGGGCGCGACTGGAGGTCGACCGGGGATACCGCGGTGGCGGCGAGCGTGTTGAGGGGAGGGAATCCGGCGTGGTCGAATTGGCGACGCGGCCAGGACTACTACCAGGAAGGCGAACTCCTATGGCTTGATGCCGACACGCTGATTCGTTCGAAAACGGAAAACAAGAAATCGCTGGACGACTTCGAGAAGATCTTTCTGGCCAAGGGCGGCAACACCGGGCCGGCGATTGTGACCTACTCGTTCGACGAACTGGTGCAAGATCTCAACCAGGTCATGCCCTATGACTGGGCCGGTTTCCTGCATGATCGTGTCGACAAAATTCATCCGCGGGCTGATGTTGCCGGGATTGAGCAGGGCGGCTACAGGCTGGTGTACAAGGACAAGCCAAGTGCTTCAGAACGGACGCTGGCCTCTACATCCGCGCGGCGCGGCGGAGGCGGTCCGGATTGCTGGTACTCGATCGGATTGCGGATCGGCGGGGATGGCACAGTTTTCGATGTGCGGTGGAACGGGCCCGCGGACAAGGCGCGGCTGGCGCCTGGACAAAAAGTGCTTGCAGTGAACGGGCAGATCTTTTCGTCCGACGCACTGCTGCAGGCCATTCGCGATGCGAAGGGGAATTCCCAGGCAATCCGGTTGATCGTGCAGTCGGATACATGGGTATCGAACGCCGAGATCGATTACCACGAAGGCGAACGCTACCCCGTGCTGGAGCGCGCAGAAGGCACGCCGGCGTACCTGGACGATATTACGAAACCACTGACCACTCCGGAGAAAGTGACGGCTCCGGCAAAGAAAGATGGAGATTCGGATCAGTAGGTGCGAACGAACCGCAAAGCGATGCCGGTCGGTTAGTCTGGTCTGATCAAGGAGAACACAGTCGACGATGTCCAGGCCCCAAATTCGTACTGCCGCCGTTCTCGCGTTCTTCGCAGCCTGTGTTTTGCAAGCTATCGCGCAACAGGCGCAGCAATCGCCGCCAGACGACTTTGTCCGTTCGCACTACACGAAGTACGAGTATCGCATCCCGATGCGCGACGGCAAGCGGCTGTTCACGGCCGTTTATCTGCCGAAGAGCTCGGCATTTCCAAGCGACCCGGGCCCGTATCCCATCATGATGGATCGGACGCCCTACAGCGTTGCGCCATACAGCGAGGATGAGTATCCGCGCTCGCTCGGGCCCTCCGAGGAGTTCCAGAAGTCCGGCTACATTTTCGTCTACCAGGATGTTCGCGGCCGGTACATGAGCGAAGGCACGTTCGTTGAGATGCATCCGCATATCGACGAAAAGAAGTCGGCACAGGATGTCGACGATGCGTCGGACACACACGACACGATCGACTTTCTGCTGAAAAACGTCCCCAATAACAATGGCAAGGTCGGCATCTGGGGCATCTCGTATCCCGGCTTCTATACCTCAGCGTCGATCATCGACTCGCATCCAGCCCTGGTAGCGGCGAGCCCGCAGGCACCTATGACGGACCTGTTTCTTGGCGACGACGGCTATCATGGCGGCGCGTTTATGCTGTCAGCCAATTTCGGATTCTATGTGTTCTTTCGCCCGCAAACAGAACCTCAGCCGCCGCAGCCGCGCGTCGCTTTCGACTTTGGAACGCCGGATAGTTACAAGTTTTACCTGCAAGCCGGCAGCCTCGCCGATTTGGAACGGAAATATTTAAAGGGATCGAACTGGCTGTACAGCGATCAGATGAGCCATAACACCTACGACAGTTACTGGCAGGCGCGCGACCTTTCGCGCCACATGAAGAATGTGAAGTGCGCGGTTCTAGTGGTGGGTGGATGGTTCGACGCAGAGGACCTGAGTGGCCCGTATCGCACGTTCAACGCGATCAACAAATTCAATCCGGACACGCCGACGACGCTGGTCGAAGGGCCGTGGGTGCACGGCGGTTGGGCACGCACCGATGGCAGTCACCTTGGAGATGTTCAGTTTGATGCGAAGACTGCCGAGTATTTTCGCGAGCAGGTGCAGTTCCCCTTTTTCGAGCATTATCTGAAGGGAAAGAGCGCTGGCGCACAGCCCAAGGCGGTGGTGTTTGAAACCGGAACGAACGTGTGGAGGCACTTTGGCGCATGGCCGCCCCGGGAGGCCGCGCCCAAGACGCTCTATTTTCACGCTGGTGGAAAGCTGAGCTTTGATGCTGCCCACGGAGGGGAAGGGTACGGACGAGTACGTCAGCGACCCAAATCACCCGGTTCCCTTCGTCGGCTACACGACGGACACGGTTCCCCAGCGCTACATGGTCGATGACCAACGGTTCGCGAGCTATCGACCTGACGTGCTGGTTTACCAGACCGACCCGCTCGAAGAAGATGTGACGATCGCAGGACCGATCTCGCCCAAACTGAAGATCGCCAGCTCGGCAACCGATTCTGATTTTGTTGTGAAGCTGATCGACGTATACCCGGAAAACTATCCCGATCCCGACGACACGTCGCGCGGCAACAAGCGCGTTGTTGATTCGCCACCTCTGCACATGGGCGGCTATCAGCAGTTATTGCGGGGAGAGCCGTTCCGCGCCAAGTTTCGAAGCAGTTGGGAGAAGCCAGAGCCCCTCACTCCGGGAAAGCAAACGGAACTAGACTTCACCATGCCCGATCTGTTCCACACATTTCGCCGCGGCCATCGCATCATGGTGCAGGTGCAGAGCTCGTGGTTCCCACTCACGGATCGCAACCCTCAAACGTTCACTGACATCCCTAACGCCAAGCCGGAAGAGTTCCAGAAGGCAACAGAACAGGTCTTCCGCAGCAAGGATGCAGCAAGCGGGGTGGAAGTGCTCGTGATGCCCAAGGAATAGGATCTGCGCTAAGGTTGTTTGATCAGGGTGGGTAGCGCGCCCCGGCGAGACGAGGCAAGGACCGGTAGCATGCAAAGCATAATGAGCAGCGCTGCCGGTACCGCGGTCAGCCCTAGCCGCAAACTGTGCGAACGAGCTGAAATCCATCCCGTGAGCCAAGGCAGTACCGAGCCTCCGAAGCCGCATGTCGCCAGCATCCACCGCGAATCGGAGGCGTTGTGAGCGCCGGCGAAAAAGCGCGCCAGCAGCAGTGGAAAAATCGGGGCTAACGCAGCGCCCAGCACCAGCATGGATGCGTCCCGCAAAAGAGCCGTTGAGACCGTGACGAGCAACGCCGCGGCTGCCAGGGCAAGTGCGACCGCCACGCTCAGAACCCGCATGGGGGCCACCCGCAAGAGGAGCAGCGACGAGAATCCGCGCGAGGCAAGGAACCCGCACCAATAGAGTGCCGAAGAAGCTGCGGCGGACGCTGCATTCTCACGTGAGTATCGAAGAACATAAGTGGCAAACCAGGTTGCGGTCGTGTTCTCGATACCGACTTCCAGGAAGGTCAGCAGGGCGAATAGACCGACCCAGCGGAGCTGCGTCCACCGTTCGGCGGTGGCGTCCGATATCGCTTTCTGGGGACTATCTTGAAGACCGAACCAGCACGACACCGCGGCGACAGCAGCAACAGCGCCGAGACCCGCATACGCACTGCGATAGGTGTGATGAACCAGCACGCGAGCCGCCAGCAAGGGAGCCAGAAATGCGCCAATGCTCCAGCTGAAGTTGAGCAGCGTGAGCGGCGCTGCACTGCGGTCGGCGAATCGTCGCCCCGCGAACATGCTGACCGCCGTCATGGGAATGCCCACACCGATTCCGAGTGTGAAGAACAACGACGGCAGAAATGTGTTCCCCGAGGCGGCAATCGCCAAACATGCCGTCATCACCACCAGAAATCCGACGGTCATCAGGCGTACGTAATGGCCCACGCAAAAGAGGGCGCCAAGCGATGTCCCCAGAAAGTAGCAAAGAAACAGCGAGCCTGATTGCACGTCCGTAAGGTGGAATTCCACGGCGACCGAGGGCAGCAAGGGCCCGCTAATGGCATGCAACACGCCAGTGAGCGCAAACGCGGGATGCAGCACCGCGAACATGATGCGATCGGTGCGGACCCGGTTCGCGGAGGGTCGGTTCATCGCCTGGCGCGAGCGCGCTTGGGATTAGGCGGGCAGGTTGACTCGCGAATCACGAGTTCGGGATGAATCGGCACCACATCAGGAAACGTCGCCTGGCCGCGAATGCGCTGCAGCAGAATCCGCGCGGCAACGGCGCCCATCTGTTGCAGCGGCTGTCGAATGGTTGTGAGGCTGGGATTGTGGAACGCAGCGCCCTGTATGTCGTCGAACCCGACCACGGAGATGTCTTCCGGCACGCGGTAGCCGTGGTTCATAAACGCGCGGATAGCCCCAATGGCCGAGATGTCGTTGAAGGCCACCAGCGCCGTGAAATCCCCGCCGCGCGTGATGAGTTCGTTGGCCGGAGCGAAACCCAACTCAGGCGTAGAGACGCGCAACTCCAATTGCACCGAGTTCTCGGGCGCGATGACGAGCTTCAGATCCCGCGCCACCGCCATAAGGCAGCTCCAGCGATCGTCGGCATCGGAACTGTGGCTGCCGCCCCGCATGAATGCAATCTTGCGATGCCCGAGCTGGTAGAGGTGTCGCAGAGCGAGTTCGGCGGCTCGTTTCTGATCGAGTACAACGTTGGTCACTCCCTCGATCTTGCGATGTCCGGCCACCACCACAACGGGAAGACTGAGGCTCTTCTCAAGGATCGTGTCAATCACGATGAATCCCTCAACCGAGCGCTCCATCAGCAGGCGCGGATACTCCTCGATCAGGTCTGGCTTGCGCCGGTGGCTGGCGGTGAGATAGAAGTAACCTTCTTCGATGAGGAATTCTTCCACCCCGGCGAGCACCTGGGTAGCGTAACTGTCGCTCAACTCGGGGACGAGCACTCCGACTGAAAAGCTCTGGCGCTTGCGCAGTGACCGGGCGTAGAAGCTGGGGCGATAGTCGAACTTCGCCGCCGCCTCCACAACACGGTCCCGGGTTTCCTGGGGAATGGAACGCACTCCGGGAGCATTGTTCAGGACGAGCGAGATGGTAGCCGGCGACAGGTTCAGGTATTCGCCCAGCGTTTTGAGACTAATGGGCTGACCCGGCCGCGGCTCGGTCCCAGGTTTCACTCGCTTGGCCATGAACTCCTTTGTAACATTACGCGGTCAGGGCCGGTTCTCAATCGAGCGGTAATTGACTTAGAGCTTCCGGCCGTCTTGGGGAATGCAGATCGTTGGCGCGCGCCGGTGGATTCAGCGTTTATGGCCAAACAAAACAGGGGAGAAAGAACGTACAATCTCTAGGAAACCCCTCTCGCGGAGGGATGGGTGAGCGGTTGATACCGGCGGTCTTGAAAACCGTTGTGCCTGAAAGGGTACCGGGGGTTC
>CAVUSR010000015.1:0-211083 GCA_963744185.1 uncultured Acidobacteriota bacterium
CGGGACTAGGCCGTCCCCAGCGGAGGGGCGCGACGCAGGTACCAGAACGGCCTGCGACAGGGTTCTTCATGTAAGCGTTTTCTGCCCTCGCAGCCCATGGCTGGCTTCGCCCGTTAAGGCGCGCCCGTCCGCCCCTTCCCGACCCCTGTGCTTATTGCTCCTGCGAGGAAGATTGGGAGTTCCTGGGGCGGTAGGCTTCTTCTCTTTGCGAGGCAAGCCGTGAGCAGTTGTGCGAATTCTCGACGGCTTCGAGCTCGGCTTGCTCTTTGCGGTTTGCGACGGTTAAGAAGCAGCAAGTGCAGATGGAGTCCCAGGAACCGTCTGCATTTCGGCGACGCATAAAGGGAATTGAAAATGCATGGGCCATCTCGCTTAATCCTCTAGGAATTCACCTAGGGTGGCCTAGGAGTCTCACTAGGTTAGTACGGGGTGGACCGGTTGTCCAAGTCTTCAACGAACTCAGGCGAAGGAAATTTTCATTCAGGAAGGTGATGTCAGTCTGCCCTGCTGTTGTCAGCTCTTTCCTTGCTGTGAACGCAGACTTCCGACAGGTCACCGGGAGCTTAGACATCGGCTGGAACACTGGCAGTTCGGACACATCCCCTCGTCCGCCCCGGGGCGATCGGAAAGAGACAAGGGCGGCGTGGAGTGACGATATCGTGAATGGAATTTTGGTGCCGAAAACAGGCCGAATGGGGAGCCGAAGAGTCACGGCTAAAGGAACAGATCGCAGCCAAGGACAACTGCCAAAATCAGGATTCAGTTCTTGACGCACGCAGAATTCTAGAACTCGCGCACACTGCTCATTCTATGTATGTTAAGCAGAATCCAGCAGAAAAGGCTAAATTGCTGAGAAGTGTACTTTCGAACTGCGCTCTCGATGCTGTAAGTCTCTATCCTGCTTATAGAAAGCCCTTCGACCTGATAGCGAAAAGGGCGAAAAATTATGAATGGTCGGGGAGAGAGGATTCGAACCTCCGGCTATCTGGTCCCGAACCAACAGCCGATTCACTAAGCAGTTGTCTCGCTTAGGCGTGTTCTGCGTGTTGCACCTTGTTTCATCCCGGTATTCGGCAGCCAATGGCCCCCAATTGGACCCAACCGTCTATGGGGATCGGAAGAGCGCTCAAGAGTTGCCGGTGGGTGCGAGGACATGCTGATCAGGCTGAGCGGCCCTCGACGCGTGGTCTGATTTCTTTGTCCCGGGTAGCTGGTTCTGACTGGTGAGGATCCTCCCAAGGACGTGCTTCAGTAAGACCCGGCAGCGCACGGCAGGAGTTCCTGTCCGCTGCGGCGCCAGACGACTCAAACCTTCGCGTGCGGTTTGAGCCGCGTCTTCCATCTGCCCACCTTGCAGATAGGCCTCGGCGAGAATCAGTAGGGAATTCGGATCCTGACGATGGCTGGCGGCCGCTAGACGCCCGGCAAGTTGAACAGCCAAGCGGTTATCGCGCAGTGGGGCTGGAAGGGAAACCAAGACCGAACTGGCGCGGAGGAGAACCTCGCTCGACGCGTCGGACCGCGAAGCGAGCTTGCACAACTGGCTACGACTCGAAGCCAACTGGCCATCCTTGCTGAGGTTTCCAGCGCTCTGCTCGATCATGCCCAATTCGGCTCTATTGTAAGCGAGATAGGCAGAAAACATGGGGTTTTTGGGGTCCATCGCAACCAGCCTTTCATTGAGAGCGATTGATCTTCGCAACAATTCCGTCGCCCTTTTCCGGCTTTTCTGCCGATCTCCCCCCTGGCCAGCGTTGAGCATTGGATTCAGCATGTCGATATAGGCGTCTGCCTCGTCTCCCAGCAATCCAGCCAGAAAGGTCGTGGCCCGGGAGTCCGCCTTGTCAAACATCACGTCTTCTTCCATCGACTTCCGGGCTTCATCAAACTGTGCAATTGCCGATCGATAATCCCGCGAACGCGCAAATGCTTTTCCGAGCAGATCTCTCGTGTAAACGGCATTCAGCTTGCTTTCCGCGTCCGATTTGGCTGAGACCGGCAAAGCATCCCATAGTGCGATTGCGTTGCGAAGTTCTACGATTGCCTCAGCCGGGTCGGTGAACAGTAGAATGTGACCAATTTGGTCATAATTCGTCGCGATCTCAGTCTTCGCTTTCAGAAAACCGGGGTCGATCGTCAGCGACTTCGTAAAGAGATCGATTGACTTCCTGAAAGCGGCTAATGCCGCGGAATAGTCGCCCATGCTGGGAGTCTCAGGCTCTCCCAATTCCGCCCCTAGCAAATCGAACATATTAGCAGCATTTGCGATCTGGACGGCCGTTGCCTCGGGCCTGTCGGCCTCCCTACTCACGATTTCCGTCGCCGGGCGCAGAAGAGCAACTGCCTCTTCTGGCCTCCCAAGGCCACCATAGAGGATAAGGCTTTTGGTTCTGAGAGCCGCAGCAAAACTATCCAGGACTTCGCGATCGTCAGGATAGTCCGATTTAAGGCCATCGGCCAAGGCCAGCGCTTTATCCACAGTCAGCAGCGCATCCGATGCATTCCCAAGGCTCTGTTCCACTGGACTACCCTGCAATCTGCCGAGCTGGAGGTATGCCCTAACCAGATACAGGCGTGTCAATCGGTCTCCCGGAGTGCTCCGGGGCACGCGGTCCAAGTGTTCCACGACACGCTGCACCATGAGGCGGCGGACCGGCGTGGAATTGGGGAGTTGCTTGACTGCCTGATCGATCTCCGAAAGAAAATTACTGCTCAGCTGGCACATTTCCTGCGCACTTGCCTCGGCCCGAGTGCGCTGCAGATTGGCAACCCTTGATTGCCATAACACCCCGGCCAGTCCACACATAATGGCTGCGAACAACAAGCCGGCGGCGCTCAACGCAATCTTGTTTCGTCTGGCAAACTTGACGGCGCGGTAGCGATAGGTTCCGCGGCGCGCCATGACAGGCCGTCCATCGAGCCATGCCTGAATGTCAGAAGCAAACTGCTGAACAGTCAGGTAACGCTCATTCGGCTCCTTGCGCAGAGCCATCAACGTCATGCTGTCAAGGTCGGCATCCGGCGACTCACTCGAGACGGCAACCGCGCTCGGCTTCGACGGCAGCGTCTCGCAGATCAGACGCAGCATTTCCTCCATACTCTTCTCGCGCAAGACATACGGAGGGACATCGGCCAGCAGTTCGAAGAGAATCACTCCCAGGGAATAAACGTCTGAGGTCGTAGAAACTGCTTTCCCCAGAACCTGCTCAGGGCTTGCATACTGCGGCGTGAATGACCGTAATCCATGCGACGTCAGGTCGCCAGCATCATCGTCCCGAACCGGTGTAAGCAACTTGGCTGTACCGAAGTCGAGGAGGTGGGGCATCCCCTCGCTATCCACCAGAATATTGGCGGGCTTCAAGTCCCGGTGGATTACGAGGTTCTGGTGTGCGTATTGAACTGCACTACAAATGTCGATGAACAACAGCAAACGAGCACGCAGAGAGAGGCGATTCTGTTTGCAAAAATCGAGGATGGGAATGCCATCGATGTACTCCATGGCAAGATAAAGTTCGCCATCCGCAGTGACTCCCCCGTCAAGCAGCCGGGCAATGAATGGATGGCTGAGTCCTGCAAGTATTTGGCGCTCTAAACGAAATTGCCTGCGAAATAACCCGGAAGCAATTGGGCCATCGATGAGTTTGATGGCAACCTCTTGACGGAATTGTCCGTCGGCACGATGTGCGAGATATACGGCCCCCATACCGCCGCGCCCCAGCAGGCGGTCGAGTGCATAGGGTCCGACCAGTTTTGGGATAGTGTCGTCGACTCGTAGATCACCCACTTCGCCGAATGACTCCAACAACGTCTGTTCGGCCTCACAAGCGTTGAGCAACGACCGCAACTCCTCCAGAAGCGCAGTATCGCCGCTGCACAGCTGTTCCAAAAGGCTACTCCGCTCGTGTGCTGGCGCGGCCTCAAGCTTGTCGAAATTGGCTCGAACTTGCAGCCACTGTTGCTTAGAGAGGTCCCCTGGTAGGCTCATCATTGAAAATTGTTCCCGACGATAGCGCTCTATTCAGACAGCGGCAGATATTGACAACTCGGATCACAGCGGTGGCTCCGAAGTGTTTTCGGCTGGCGCGATGCGGCGAAACAGCCACGATTTCGCAAATTTCAGATCGCGCTTTACGGTAGTTTCTGAAACTCCCAGGATTTCGGCGGTTTCCTCGCTCGAGCAGCCAAGGAAATAGCGCAGTTCGATGGTCTGCACGAGAGTGCGGTCTTTTTGCTCCAGTGCTTTGAGCGCGCGATCGAGGTCCAGGATCTGGGCGGAGTTCACGGCTACCCAAGGCAGATCGTCGCTGAGGGGAACGTGCTCCGCTTTCGCGCCTCGTTTTTGCGACTGAACCGAACGGGCCTGGTCAATCAGGATCAGCCTCATCATCTTGGAAGCGAATGTGAAAAAGTGGGCACGATCTTTCCACTCGGTCTTTTTTTGACTGAGAAGGCGCAGGTAGAGTTCGTGAACCAGGGAGGTTGCCTGCATTACATCAGGGCTTCTCTCGCGGCGAACGTAGGCGGCCGCAATCGCTCGCAGGCGGGGATAAATCAAAGGCACAAGCTCATTAAAGGCGTGTGACTCGCCATTCTGCCATTTTGCCAGCCATTGGGTGATTTCACCAGGCAACGGGTCCAAAGCCATCCTCTCAGGAAACATCGTTTCAATCTGAATTTGCGACTGAGACCCCTATTCCCCTTCAGAGTGAACGTACGTCCCGATGGAGAGCCCGGTGACCCCGACGAGCGAAGCGGGAGAATTTTTTTTGACCCCATTTTCCGCGCTTTACGCCGTCTTAATTGAAACCGCTTCAAACAATCCCCAAAACTAGAACATCAACCCGCCCGCATGGCGGCGCGCAAACCAGACGACCGTAACCGGATCCGTGGAACGGTGCCTTCGACTGCCAATGGACCACCGGCCGGAAACAACCAGGCTGGCAGCGTCGCAGGCCGTATGGCTTCACACCGTTGTAGCCAGATCGGGCGGAGTGCGCTTTGATTAAGCGCAATTCTGCCACGTTCGCGAACCGGGGAAAAGAGAAATTTTTGCCTGCTCGTTGCGATTCAGCCGCAATGCGCGGCGGATAAGGAGGCCTACGCGCGGCCTGGTAAAAAGTCGACGCTTCTTGACTTCGGTGCATGTCGATGGCTGGTTCTCAAGCTCTGCCGACCGGATGCACCGACGGCAAGTTTCCCCGACCTGGGCAACACCATCGGGATCGCGCCACAAACTCGGGTCAATGGCGAAATGCCGTCGTGCCAGTCCCATCCCGCCTCGGCTGCGTTTTTGGCACCGAGTTCGGACCGAAGCGGGCATGTCCCGCAAGGCTTCCCAGCGAGTTTTTGATGCCCGCGCAGAGATCGGTGGTTGGCGATTCCCGCGCTACCCGCGGGGCAAACTTCACAATCAGGAGACAATGCAATGTGCAGATCGGACCAGGAGACTTCGTCTCTCCATCACCGACAAGTTTGTGTCAAGCCTTGGTTAGTTCAACGATTCATCGCCTGCCTGGGCCTGCTGGTGCTTCTCGCAACGCCGGCTTCCCATGCTCTTTGGCCGCGGGGCCATCGCGAGGCTAGCGCCTACACGCAGCCACGTCCGAGCGCGGCCGGTATCGCAAACGCCACTCTGGGGCCCGCAAGCCTCGTTTTCCCGGCTCAGGCCGTAGGCGGCACGAGCGGCGCGGTGATTGTCACGTTGTCTGACTACACCACCACGGCTATCTCGATATCGTCGATTGCGGTTTCCGGCGACTTTGCCGAGACGAACAACTGCGGCTCATCTCTCACGGGCTCGTGCGATATCTATGTGAATTTTCTGCCGACTACCACCGGGAACCGCACCGGCACTCTGACCGTGACTGATACCACAGGGGCTTCAGCAATTGCCCAACTGTCCGGGCTTGGCATTCCGCCGAAAACGGGCGGAACAACGACGGCCATAACGGCCACCGGAAACAGCGGAAACTACAGTCTCACCGGCACGGTCGTGGGAACCCTGCCTTCGGGTTCTCCAGGCGGCAGCGTCTCGTTTGTCGACGCTTCGAACAGCAATTTCTCCCTGGGCAAGGTTTCCCTGGGCACGGCCCAGGTTGAACTGGGCCTTACAAACGCGCCGGCGATCGCCATGGAAACACCCGCACAATCCCTGGTGCTGGCCGATTTCAATGGGGATGGGAAACCCGATTTGGCGATGTTGAACTGCACCGGCATCTGCGGTCCCCAACAGGCCTCCGGGGTCTGGATCTACCTGGGCATCGGCGATGGCACGTTCAAACTGGCCCCGTCCGAACCCACGGCTCCTTTTGGTAATGATCTGGTTGCCGGCGATTTCAATGGCGATGGCAAAATGGACCTCGCCGTGATCGAATCCGGCTCTGCCATCACGGTAATGTTCGGTAACGGCGATGGCACTTTCAATTCCCAGTCGGTTGCCGTCCCCAGCGCTAACTATGAGTTCGCCGCCTCGGGCGACTTCAACAAGGACGGCAAAAGCGATCTGGTCCTCATTGCAGAGAGCGGGACTGCTCCCAACCTCACCTACAACTCGATCATTCTGTACGGCCAGGCCAACGGCAATTTTGCGAACGGCTCCGCGATGGCAGCCGCCGGGGACTCCGCCGTGGTAACGGGTGATTTCAATGGCGATGGCTTTGCCGACTTCGCAGTCCTGAGCATTGATCCATCCAGCACCGCGGCCGTCCAGGTGTTTCTTGGAAAAGGTGACGGCACATTCCAGTCACCGGTGAGCACAACCGCAGCGGCGAACTTTTCCATTGAGGCGGGCAATCACATTTTGGCGACCGGTGATTTCAACGGCGACGGCAAAACCGATCTTGTCATCTATGGGGGCCTTGCATTCGGAACGGCATCGGCTACGGATGGCTTCGTCGTGCTCACAGGAAAGGGCGACGGCACCTTCAGCGCCGGATCCCCCATCGCGATTCCAACCCCGGTGGGCGGCTCGAACAGCGGATCGGTAGCGGCAGCCGACTTCAACAAAGACGGCCGAGACGACGTGATCGTGCTCAACGACAATTTGGTCGAGGTCTTCCTGAGCAACGGCGACGGCACTTTTACCGCGTCCACCAGTGTTGATTCAGGGGCGGAAACCGCTCCCAATTACCTCGCCATGACAACCGGTGATTTCAACGGGGACGGCCTGCCTGACTTTATCATCGCCGACAGCGACTCCGACGTCGTAACCCTCGAACTGGCTCAGCGGGTAGAGACCGCAGCGGCCACGCTCGCCAATGTGGCGGTTCCCGGCAGCGGCACGCACAACGTCGCCGCGGCATATTCCGGTGACTCCGATTTTGCCGCCAGCTCGTCGGCTCCGCTTCCGTTGGCGGCCGCTCCTATCGCAACCACACTGGCGCTTACCTCCACTGCTTCCACTACCATTGCGGGCGCTTCCCTCACGTTTACCGCCACGCTCAGTCCCGAAGCTGACGGCACCCTTGCCACAAACGGCGAAACGGTCACGTTCCTGACCGGAGGGTCGAGTATTGGAACTGGCACCCTTTCCTCCGGAGTCGCTACGCTCAGCATCCCGTCGCTGCCCCTCGGCACTGACGCCATCACCGCCCAATACGCGGGAGACAAATACTTCGCCGCAGCCACCTCTTCAGCCCTCTCGATCGTGGTCAACGCTCCCGGGCCGGCAGTGACGGTTTCTGCTGCCAACCTCACCTTCTCCTCGCAGGCAACCGGTTCCACCAGCGCGGCGCAGTCGGTCACGGTCACAAATTCAGGTTCGGCGGCGCTCAGCATCAACGTCATCGCGGCATCGGGAGATTTTGCCCAAACGAACACCTGCGGAACTAGCGTGGCGGCGGGCGCCTCCTGCACAATCTCTGTCACCTTTACGCCGACGGCGCCGGGCACACGATCGGGGAACCTGACCATTACCGATAACGCCCCCGCTTCGCCCCAGTCCATTGCTCTCAGCGGCACCGGCTCCACCGTTACCGTAACCGCTACGAATAGCAGCGGCATCACCATCGGTTCCGCAGGGGGATCAGGCACGGCCATTCTGCAGATCGGATCGGCCGGTGGATTCTCCGGAACCGTGAACCTGACTTGCACCGTGGCATACCAGGGAACTGGCACGGCGAACGACCCTCCCTCCTGCAGTCTCAACCCAACCCAGGAGCAGGTCTCCGCGGGTTCCCCCGCCAGCGTCACCCTCACGGTCACCACCACCGGAGCCGGCAGCGCGATGTTACTGCGATCGCTCGGCGGAGGCACGGCATTGGCCGGAATCGTGTGTGTGTTGCTTGTGCCGCGGCGGCGCTGGCGCGGACTGGCGCTGATCCTGACCCTCGGGTTCGCGGCAATCTCCATCACCGCGTGCGGAGGAAGCGGCTCGAGCAGCGGCGGGTCTGGCACCCAGGCGTCCGGCACGACTACGGGTAACTACAGCGTAACGGTGACGGCCGCGAGCGGAAAAGACACTGCCAGCGCGACGGTTCCGTTATCTGTCCAGTAAACCCGAATAAGTGAATCAGGGCAGCTCGATCCCGGGCTGCTCTGGACCCTCACTGAACCGGCTTGAGAGCAAGCCAATAGCGGCCAGCAAGCTATGCCGGCTCGGTGGCTTAACTCTAACTTACCTAAAAACCGACCTCGAGGTGATCTCTATGTTCTCAAGTCTGCTCACGCTGCTTCATCGCAACCGGACCGGTCGCCGTCGGACCCACTCTCTTGCGTTTAGCCTCCTGTTCATCGCCTCTCTGTATTGGCTTGGGCCACAGGCCAGTGCCCAATACCTCTTCAACGAGATGGTCGGCAACCGCAACTCAATGGCTCAGGGCATGGCCCCAGGCTATCTGGCCAGTCCGACGGATTCAACGTGGGCGATCGCACAAGGGGACTTCAACCAGGACGGCCGCATGGATATTGCGGTGGTGCTACTGGTGCAGTGCCCGCTCCCGACCTACCCCAGTGTCGCGAACTGCTGGGTGATCCAGACCTACCTCGGGCAGCCCGACGGAACCTATGCAGTTTCTTCCACGCTGAGCACCGGCACCGCGTACGACCCCGGACCCGGCGGCGCGTTAGCTGTGGGCGACGTGAACGGCGATGGCATCCCGGATATCGTCTTCGCCACCAGCGGAGCGTCCCCTCCCCAGAAACTGATTACTTGTATTGGTAAGGGCGATGGCACATTCCAGACTCCCGTCTTCATGACTCTGCCCGAGGGCAATCCGTTTTCCCTCGCTCTGGGAGACTTTAATGGCGACGGCAAGTTGGACGCAGTGATCGGCGACGCCTCGGCTAATGAGGTTTATCTCCATCTGGGTAACGGGGACGGAACGTTCTCTGCCGGAACCGCGAATGCGGTTTCGCAGCTACCGCAGCAGGTTCTCGTGGCCGACATGAATCGCGATGGCAAGCTCGATATCGTGGCCTCGGAGAGCAACCAGATTGTCTCTGTGCTCCTCGGCAACGGGGATGGCACGTTCGCCCCGGAGCTGCCATTCAACTCTCCCGGCAGCAACGACTTTCATATCGCCGTGGGAGACCTGAACGGGGATGGTGTTCCCGACGTGGTCGTGTCGGGGAATCAGATCAACGTATTTCTTGGCAACGGGGACGGCACGCTCCAGGCTCCGATTTCAACCTCTGCCTACGGCGGCAATCCAGGGCCTGTCATTACAGGCGATTTCAACGGCGACGGAATCACCGACATTGCCACGGGGGGCGGCTGGACCGGCGTCATGGTGCTCTTCGGCAACAACGACGGGACATTCCGTACGCCCGGCCCAGTCTATGGGAATCTTGGAAACCCTTATCCCTCGACCATCGCAGCAGGGGATTACAACAACGACGGCAAGCTGGACATTGCCACCGCGCCCTATTATCAGGGTCTGGGCGAGGCATTTTCGATTCTCGTTAATAACGGCGATGGGACCTTTGGCGTCGGGGGGGATTTGGCGGCAGGGTCCAACCCAACTTCGGTGGTTACCGCCGATTTCAACGGAGATGGCATCCCTGATTTCGCCATCGCCAGTGCGACAACCAATGCCAATGGATACACCGGAGTACTTGTGTATCTGGGAACTGGAAGGGGCCAGTATGGTACTCCGCAAGCATTTTCGGTGACTAACGGCAGTCTCGCCCCGCTGGACGTGGTGGCGGGCGACTTCAACCGCGATGGGAAGATCGATCTCGCCACTCTCAACTATGACGGCTCCGTCAGCGTGCTGCTGGGTGCGGGCGATGGGACGTTTGCCGCGCAAGTCGCGTATACAGGTGTACCAAGCGGGCAATCGCCGCTGCAACTGGCGACAGGCGATCTCAACCATGACGGCGCACTGGACCTCGTGATTCTTCGCAGCCCCGACGGGAATGCTTCCGTGCTGCTTGGAAACGGCGATGGCTCTTTTCAGGCTCCGTACACCGTCAACACAGGAACAAACGGGGCGCTGTCGCTCCAGGTGGCCGATGTGAACCGCGACGGCAACCTCGATCTCCTTGTCAATGGAGTCAATGGCTACCTTCTGCAACTGCTGACCGGCAACGGTGACGGGACCTTCCAGGCGGGCACGAGCGCCCTTCCCTTGGAGAATGCGCAAGGACAAGCTAACCCCGGGCCGAGTTCTTTCGGCGTCGCCGACCTTCGCGGAAATGGAATCCTCGACGTGATTACGGCGGATTCCAGTGGGATGTATGTTTGGCCTGGCAATGGGGACGGCACCTTCGGTCAGCCCATTCAAAACTACGGTGTCGCCGGCCAAGGCACCCATTTGGTATTCGGCGATTTCAATGGCGACGGCAAAACGGATGTAGCAATGTGCGGGGACAACGACGCCGTCTGGGTGTCTCTGGGCAATGGCGACGATACCTTCGGGCCGCAACTCATGTACGACATTCCGCGGACCGGCGGGAACTATAGCTGCGCTGCCATCGTAGCTGGAGACTTCAACGGCGACGGATCACTCGACGTGGCAGGATTGAACAACACGGGCAATGGATCGCTCACCCTGATGCTGAGCAATCCGGTCGTGGCATTCTCGTCGAGCAAGCTTGGGTTCGGCGCAGTCAACGTCGGGTCGCCTTCAGCGCCAACGAGCGTTAGATTAACCAACCAAAGTTCCACAACGTTAAAGATCTCCAGCGTCGCTATTACCGGTACGAACTTGGGCGACTTTGCGCAGACAAATACTTGCGGGGCCACCTTGGCTGCCGGGGCAAATTGCGCCCTCACCGTAACCTTTACCCCCACTGCTGCTGGCACTCGAACCGCCGCGGTCACTTTCACAGATAATTCAGGTGCGGGCATCCAGAACATTACATTAACGGGCGCCGGGACCGAGACCAGCCCGGCTTATCCAGTCATTACCTGGCCGTCACCGACGCCTATCGTGTATGGTGATGCGTTGAGCGCCGGGCAACTGAATGCAACGGCAAACGTGCCAGGAACCTTTACCTATACGCCGGCGCTAAATGCGGTGCTGCCTGCGGGCACACAGACTCTCTCCCTGACATTCACGCCCGCCAGCACGAACTACACGACAGCCACTGCCACTGTTACATTGACGGTAACCCCGGCTGCTTCGGCGGTTTCGCTTGCCTCGAGCCCTAATCCTTCCACATCAGGGCAGGCGGTTATTTTGACGGCGACCGTCGCGCCGCAATTTGGCGGGACGGCCACGGGAACTGTGACTTTTCAAGATGGAGCCGCCACCCTGGGCACGAGTGCCGTGGCCGGAAACAGGGCTACATTCTCAACTAACACGCTCACCGCCGGAACGCATAGCATCACGGCGACGTATAGCGGCGATGCGAATGTGCTCGCTGCAACCTCTGGAGCCCTTCCCCAGACAGTCACGACATCCAGTCTGGGGCAACCGGTACAGTTCCAGGGACTGATCACTACCGTTGCGGGTAACGGGACAACGGGATACAACGGCGATAATATCGCCGCCACAGGAGCTGAACTTTACTCTCCTGCAGGGGTCGCGATCGATAGCGCAGGAAATCTCTATATCGCTGATATTGGCAACAATCGCGTCCGCAAAGTCACACCGGCCGGTGTGATCACAACCGTGGCCGGCAATGGTGTCGCTGGCTACAACGGGGACAATATTCCCGCTACAAGCGCAAGCCTGTACGGTCCTATTGGTGTGGCGATAGACAGTTCCGGCAACCTTTATATCGCGGAACAAAACAACGAACGCATTCGCAAGGTTACGGCGTCGGGTGTGATCACAACCGTGGCCGGCAATGGTGTCGCTGGCTACAACGGGGACAATATTCCCGCTACAAGCGCAAGCCTGGACGATCCATTCGATGTCGCGGTAGATAGCTTCGGGAACCTCTACATCGCGGATTATTATAACTATCGCGTTCGCAAGGTTACAGCGTCGGGTGTGATCACCACTGTAGCCGGTAATGGAATTGGTGACTATTTTTACGGGACTAATATCCCCGCAACCAGCGCAAGCTTGTTCCCCTCGAGCGTTACCATAGACATCGGGGGTAATCTCTACATCGCGGACAGTACCAACGATCTCGTCCGCAAGGTTACACCGGCAGGACTGATGACTACTGTGGCTGGCACTGGGGTCGTTGGCTATAACGGTGATAATATCCCCGCTGTCAGTGCGAATTTAGATCGGCCAAACGGCGTCGCGGTCGACAAAGCCGGGAATCTCTACATCTCAGACCCTCTAAACGGACGCATTCGTATGGTTACACCGGCGGGCGTGATCACCACGGTGACCGGCAATGGTGTCCTCGGCTATAACGGCGACAATGTCCCAGCCACCAGCGCCAATCTAAATCAGGCGCACGGCATTGCTGTGGACGACGCTGGCCATATCTACATCGCGGATATCGGCAACGATCGCATCCGCAAGGTTCAAACTTCAGCCATAAACTTCGGCTCGACGAATGTCGGACAAGTTGGCGCAACCCTTCCCGTTGGGTTCACTTTCAATACCAACCTGCAAATAGGTAGCGTGGCCGTTCTCACGCAGGGAGCCTCAGGCAAGGACTACCAGGCTGCAACCTCCACCACCTGCACAGCCAGTTCGTACAGCAGCGGGTCGTCGTGCACCGTCAACGTCACCTTCAGCCCGCTTGCGCCGGGACTTCGCAATGGCGCCGTCGTGCTCTACGACACGTCTACACCAGCGAATGCACTGGCGACCGTATACCTGTACGGAACGGGTACCGGCCCTCAGATCGGATTCGGTCCCGGTGTGATCACATCGGTGGCCGGCGACGGGACTCAAGGCTACTCCGGCGACGGCGGGCAGGCAATTAGCGCGGAGTTGGCGGGCCCAACCGGAATCGTTACGGATGGGATGGGAAATCTTTACTTCTCCGACTCAGGCAATTCGCTGGTTCGCATGATCTCTCCAAGTGGAACTATCACCACCGTGGCGGGCATGATTTCGGGCGGAGCGGGTTTGCCTTGCTCCGGCACGGATTCCCTTGGAAATGGCTGCCCTGCGACTCAGGTGTCTCTCAATCCTCAAGGATTGGCCATCGATGGGGCGGGGAATCTGTACATCGCTGCCAATCAGGTTTACCAAATGACTCCCGGCGGGATCCTCTATCACTTGGCCGGTACTTCCGGCCCAGGATCGTGCACGCCTTCCAGTCAAACCACCTGCCCTGCCACCAGCGTACAGCTTTATGCGGAGGGCGTCGCCGCAGACGTTCAAGGGAACGTCTTTATCGCAGATATGACAGATAACCAGGTTTACAAGATAACTCCCGCCGGTGTTCTCAGCGTGTTTGCCGGCACCGGAGCCCTGGGGTACAGCGGCGATGGCGGGCCGGCCGCGAGCGCGCAACTCTACGGGCCGTCGGCTTTGGCAATTGACCCCTTGGGCAACATTTATATCGCCGATCAGCTCAACAACGTTGTCAGGATGGTTGCTGCAGGAACCGGTACGATCTCAACCGTGGCCGGAAACGGCGTGGCAGGACTAAGTGGCGATGGTGGCCCAGCCGTAAGTGCGGAACTAAGTTGGCCGACCGACATTAAGATCGACGCAGCCGGCAGTCTGGTAATCGTCGACAAAAGAAACGGACTCATCCGCAAAGTAGCTCCGGGTGGGAATATATCAACCCTTGCGAACGTCGGCAGTTATCTGGTGCAGAACCTCGCGCTGGATAGTCTCGCAAACCTCTATGTTACTGATCCCGCGTCCAATGTTATCCGCAAAATTGACTTTGCCGATCCGCCGGTTCTTTCCTTTCCCAGCACCAGCGTCGGATCAGTCAGCGCCGCCCAGAATGTTGCCATCGAAAACTCGGGCAATGCTCCCCTCAACGTTTCGCAGATCGCAATATCGGCGAATTTCAGCCTGGGTGGCACCAATACCTCGTGCGTATCGAGCGGACAACTCTTGCCTGCGGGATCAAACTGCATTCTTGGACTCGAGTTTGCCCCAACCATGGCGGGCAACCCTATCAGCGGGGCCCTGGTTTTGACTGACAACACGCCCGCTGCGTCACATAGCATAACCTTGTCGGGCACTTCGCAAGCAACGAATCCATCGATCACCTGGTCTGCTCCAGCGGCAGTCACCTATGGAACGGCCCTTTCTTCCACGCAGCTGAACGCGACAGCCAATGTCCCAGGGATCTTTGTCTACACGCCGGCTCTCGGCACAATAATGCCGGCGGGGACGCAAACCCTCTCGGTAACGTTCACCCCGACCAGCACGAGCTACACTCCTGCCACAACCACGGTCTCACTGGTTGTCAATCCGGCGCCTCTCACGATTACTGCATCGAGCGCGACCGTACCCTATGGATCCGCAGCGCCGGTCATCACGGCCGGCTTTTCCGGATTTGTCAATGGAGACTCGGGTGCGTCGCTTCCCGCGCAGCCCACGTGCACCACGGCGTATACAACAACCAGCACCGCAGGGTCGTCGCCTGCAACCATCTGTTCAGGTGCGGCCGCAACGAACTACGCCATCACCTATGTAAATGGGGCCGTCACGGTGATCAGGGCAACTCCGGTGATCAACTGGACGTTCCCGGCTGCCATCAACTACGGCACCCCGCTCGGCGCAATGCAATTAAATGCCACCTTCGGTGGCGTGGCTGGAACCGCCACCTATTCTCCAGCTTCGGGCACTGTGCTTGGCGCTGGAGACCAGACGCTCCAGGTTACATTTGCGCCGACAGATACGACGGACTACAACGTACCAGTCGCGGCAACCGTATTGATCTTGGTTAACAAGGTGCCCCTGACGGTCACGGCACAAAACTCTTCAAAGATTTACGGCGCCCCGCTGCCGGCTCTCGCTTATGCTTTGACTGGCTTCGTCAATGGAGACACCTCGGCTGCAGTTACAGGCACTCCGGGTCTATCCACGTCCGCAACCTCAACATCGCCGGCAGGCACATATCCGATCAGCGCGGCCGTTGGTTCCCTCGGGGCCGCAAACTACAGTTTTGTCACCGCGAACGGCACCTTGACGGTAACCCAGGCCGGTTCAACGGTGTCCATTTCATCGAACGCCAACCCAGCATCGACTGGACAGGCTGTTACGTTCACGGCAACGGTTGCCCCCCAGTTCGGCGCAACAGCCACGGGCACCGTGACATTCAAAGACGGAGCCTCGGTCCTGGGTACAAGCGCGGTCGCCGGCAATAACGCGACATTTTCTACCAGCGCCCTCTCTGCGGGGTCTCACAGCATCACCGCGAGTTACAGCGGCGATACCAATGTGCTGGCGTCAACCTCGGCGGCTCTCTCACAGACCGTCAACGGGTCGACCAACTCCACGGCGATCATTCTCGAATCGAATATCAATCCAGCTTATGTGAGTCAAGCGGTCACCTACACGGCCGTGGTTACCTCCCCTGGCGGAATACCGGGTGGCAATCTCACTTTTCGCCAGGGAGCAACGACTCTCGCCGTAGTGCCTCTCGTAAGCGGCGCGGCAACTTTCACAACCACCTACGGGTCTCCGGGCTCGCACTCCATCACCGCGGAGTACTCCGGAAGTGCGTCCTTCACCGCGAGCACATCGACCGTTCTAACCGAGGTGATAAAGACTCTTCCCGCTGCTACAACAACCGTGCTGACCCTGACTTCAGGATCACCCACGTTTGTAGGTCAGATGGTGACATTGACCGCAACTGTCTCGTCGAATTACATACCGGTGCCCAATGGAGAACTGGTGTCATTCACCTCCGGCGGTACGGTCATCGGTACTGCACCGGTTTCGTTCGGCGCTGCCGTCCTGAACATCTCTACACTTCCGGTCGGAACGCACTCCATCCGCGCCCGATATTCCGGGGATACCTTCCTCACAAACAGCACATCGGCGCCGGTGTCGGTGGTGATTTCCCGTTACCCGACGACTAGCACTGCAACTTCGAACCTCAATCCATCCGCTTTCGGTAACGGTGTTGTGTTTAGCGCGTCGGTTGCCTCTACCGGCTCTAACACGCCCACTGGAACCGTCACCTTCAAAGATGGAACCAACAACATCGGAACAGTAACTCTGACAGGTGGAACAGCCAGCCTGTCGAAAACCAACCTGGCGGCGGGCACGCACTCCATAACCGTGGTGTACAACGGTGATGCGCAGAATGCGCCGGCCACCTCGGCGCCTCTGGCACAAGTGGTCAATGCAGTCGCGACAACAACGGCGATCCGATCCTCATTGAACCCCTCCAAAGCCGGCCAGAGCCTTCGATTCACGGCGGCCGTCACATCCGCATCGGGTGCTACACCCACAGGCACGGTGACCTTTGTCGCTGGTCCCAACATTCTGGGCACAGTGACTCTGGCGGGAGGGTCGGCAAGTATCTCCACTAGCTCGATTCCTTCCGGTGCGACATTAGTCACCGCAACCTACAACGGCAACACGAACATGACCGGCAGTTCGGCTAGCGTAACCCAGACCGTGCATTGAGTCGGAATTGCCAAGCGCATATGGCAGATGGTCCGGCCCTCAAGAAGGCCGGACCATCTGCAGATTGGGGGCAAGATGCACCACCTCAAGACCGCCATCTGGGGTTCGAGTCAAAGTAGGGGGCAAGGCCATGAGAGTTAGCGAGGATCAATCCTCGTAAAAAGTCGCGCGCACCCTATTCTCTAAATTGTTGAACTTAATCCTTTTGGTCGGGGAGAGAGGATTCGAACCTCCGACCCCCTGGTCCCGAACCAGCAACCGATTTATTAGCATGCTGTCCCCAATTAGGTTTGTTCTGCGCGTTTCACCCCGATGTTCGGCAGCCAATGGATCCAGATTGGACCCAAGTACCACATATCCATCTCGACCGGTCAACGTGAACCACTTCTCAGCGTCATTCTTACTTTGGCGGTGGTTCGAAGTCGAATCTTCTGCCAGGTGCATCGCATAGCACCTGGCAGAAGAGGAGGGTTAACGGATGATGGTGGAAGTCACGAAGCCGGTGACAGCGCCACCGTTGCAGGAATAGTTCACTCGCACCGTGATACCGGTGACACTCGCTGGCCACACGGCGGTGAGCGGGAATCCGCCCGTCTGTCCGGGGAATAGGAAAGACACTCTGCCGGGTGGGATGGGGCCGAGTTGCACCGTGCCGGAACCGGTTTGCCCAATCAGTTGGACGGACGTAAGCGAGACACCGAAAGCCGCGCCGGGGCCGGAGTTGCTCAGGTTGAGATTGAAGACTACCCCGTTGGGGTTTGACGCATCGAGCACTAGGGGACCGGCGGTGAAGTGGGGCAGGTCAGGAAGGTAGATCGCGTTCCATGAACGCACGTCCTGGAGAGTTCCCGGCGCGACGATCTGGCGGGCAGGAGTGGCCATCAGGTCGGACCAGTGCGTGAAGATCAATCCTCCGTCCGCGCCCGGAATGGTTTGCGGAACGCTGACGATGTGGGTCGATCCCGGAATCCATGCGAACTGCGCCGGGCTCACGTAATCCAGCCCATCGACAGAAATGGTTTCGCTGGGCGATGTTGAAACCGTGGAGAGCGGAACGATCTGGACAGTGACTGGCACGCGGACAACGTTATTTGAGATCGGCGCGCCCTCCCCTTTTTGCGTTTCCTGCAGATCGAGCCACTCAGCGTAGGTGCCCGGCTTCGGCAGACCATGAGTGCTCACAACGACTTCTCCCCCCTTGAAGTTGAGCCAGCCAGCGGATGTTGCCAGGAGGGATAGCGGCACCGGCGTAGTCGCGACAACGCCCGACGCAGCCTGCGGCCCGGCCTCCTGGCCTGCCGCCACGAGGAAGTTGAGTTGAGACGGTGTGACGGTCATGGTTCCGGTGACGGTGAGCGCGACCTGCACCACGACCGACGTATGAACGCCGTCGCGGATAGTCACGGTAGCGCTGTAGGCTCCTGGCAAAAGTTGAGCAGCGAGTGCCGTATAAGCCAGACTGACTTTCTGTTGGGAGGCCGCGGATCCAACACTCGATTGCAGCCAGCAGCCCGTCAGTTCACCGCCGCACGCAACCGCTGCGGTGATGTTGGCGTTGTTATTGACCAGAATCGGCTGCGGGCCGGCGCCGGGTTTTCCCTGTGTGAGGGTAAGTTGATACGACTGCGGCGAGACGTTCAACCACGGGATGACGGTGAAGTCGATCACTGGGCTGGCTGCCGGCAAATGAAATACATCGCCGGGATAGCGAGCACCCATCTCGTACTTTCCGGGCGGCAGAACAATGTCGGTTCCGGCGTACGAGAATCTCGTTCCAAACGTATCCAACTGGAGCGGCAATTGCGCAAACTGCTTCGTGGTTGGAGTTGGATTGCCCGGATCGAATTCAGCTCCTTTCAGCATGATGCTTCCTGTGGGCGGATTCGCACTGTCTGCTGCATTCGAGACCTGCCCGTAAATGTGGATCGAAGTTCCTTCCACCACCTGGGAAACGTTGGTTCCTTTGCTGGAGGCCGAGAAAAGGACCGTGTCGGGGCCGCGCACCTTGAGCAGCACGCTGACCGAAACGTGGCTGATGGTGAGATCGAGATTCCCGGCGCCTGACCCCGTATTCTGGATGGGGGCGTTGATGAAAACGGTGCTGCCATAGAAGCCCGCACCCAGCTTCGAAACGCTGCTCAGGAGGCTTACGTTGAACGTGGCCGTGCCGTTGCCATCGAATGTGATGTGCGAGGGGACACTCAGCGTAGAGAAGCCCACGCTCAGCGCATTCACCGACACGGTCACGTTCGGCGGTCCGGAGACGGTGATCTGCTGGGATGGCGCCGACGATGCGCCGGCATCAATGGAAAACGCGAGACTCGACGGAGACGCGCCGGACAGCAGGTTGGTGACCGAGCCAATATACTTCAGCCACACGCCTCCCGGCGGAATTCCAAGAGCGTGCAAACTGGCATTCTCAGCCCCCGTGATGGGTACGCTGAACCCGTAACCCGGGGGACAAACCGATCCTTTCAGGTAGTCGTAATATCCGCCTTGTACGTCCGAGATGACCCATTCCGAGTTGAACTCATCACCTCTCGTGCAAGCGAAAGGATGCGTTGCAGTTTGGACGTCGGAGGACCAGCGCCCGTTTGATTTCATGATGGCCGGTCCATTCTTCCCCATGTCTCCCTCGTCGAAGCTCCATATCGAAGCTTCGCGGCGAAGGTCTGTCCCCGTGTCCGGGTCGAATGGAACTGTGCCCGCCTTCGGAGTCTGACTCAGACCCTGGTTCAGCAAAAAGTCGAGCGCAATAATTCCGTAGCCGCAGTTTGCTGCCTGTGCCACCTGTTCGGCGTTCAGGTAGCCGTAATTATCCGAAGGCGATAGCAAAGTCACCGAGGCGGTGCGATCCTCGCTCGCATAGGCAAACTTCGTTTTACCGCCCTGCCAAAGGCCATTCCCGCTGTCATCCTTGCAAACCGGCCACGTGCCAAGGTTCTTCGACTCGGTTTCGGTGTAAGAGGACGAGCGGTCGAAAGCCACCAGCTTGTTGCTTCCGTCAGTGATTGGGTTGGTGCTGACGATCAGCATGCGCTTGCCGGAACTCATCAATTCGTGCATGGTCGGCATCAGCCCGGCCTCTTGATCGACGGATCCCTGATAATTGGCGGGGGTGTAAATGCGATTCGTACCGATGTAGTCGCGGATGGGCGCATAGATCAAGTCGTTATGAGAGCAGACCGTAACTCCGGAGGGTAACTCGTTCGTGTCTCCGCACGCGGACTCGCCCATGTGTACATCGAGGATGATGAACTCGTTCGGATTGGCGTCCATCCATTGGGCCAACTCAATCACCGCATAGGCATAAAGCCTGCCAGGGGTGATGACCCCCATTTCGGCGCCAATTGGACCGAGAATGCCTCCCAGGGCCGTTCCGGAGGGCGGTGATCCAAGCGAGCATTCTAGCGTTGACGAACCGTGGCACAGCCGCATGTTGTTGTAGTAGTAGTCCGGATCGAGGCGGATATAGCGGGCTCCGGCCTGCAACTGGTCCCAGATGGAGAGCCTCTGGTCCACGGTGAACACGCTCTGAAATCCGTCGCCATAAGAACTGTAGGAGTTGTGGGTTCCAAGGGTGGTAACGAGGTTGATGGGAGCGTACCACTGAATGTTGTAACGCTGCTCGTTCATCGCCCAGCCCAGCCAGCCAGTATCCTGATTCACGGTCATGCGGCTGGCGTTCTCACAATTCTGGGGAAGATTGGGATCGAAAAGCGATGCCGGATCCCAGATCAGCCCGAAGTCGCAAGGTGAAGGGGCGGAGAAGTAGATGTTCCAGTATTCGTTGTCGACAGGGGTGCAGGGCGGCCCGTTGTAGAAGCCGCATCCAGGCTCGACGGTGGTTTGAGCGGCGGCCGGCTGAGCCGTGGCTGCGGATAGAAGCGTCACTGCCAGCAAGATCATCGCCAGCGCAACAAGCCCTGCTGCCAGACCGGCAAGAACTTCGACCCATCGCGGATGCGATATGGGACTTTTGCGGGCCAGGGTAGACGGCCGGGACGGCCGGACACCGTGTTCCGAAGACGAATTCCGCGGCGCAAGAGTGTTTCGTAGGCGGACCGCGTTGGCCATATCCTTGATCTCCATCGGAGTCTCCTTGAATGCTGTCGCGGTGCAACAAGCTAGCGCGCAATCGTAAGGTAGGCCGAAATTCGGATTGCTGTAAGCTGCGTAAATGTGTAGGGTGGGTTTTACGGTTTCCGTGCCTCCTGCGCGGAGTTCTGAATCTCGAAGTAATGACATCGAGGTTCTTTCATGCGGCCATTTTTGTGTGGGACCTTGCTTGGTTGCCTGCTCGTGACTGGGATCGGCGGGGCCGAGCGCCTACCCATGCGCTTTGTTACCACTGCCGACGGCCTGGCTCGTGACGATCTGCACAACATCATGCAGGACCGATTCGGCAGGCTGTGGTTCGCGACATCTGAAGGCGTGTCCCGGTTCGACAAAGAGAAGTTCCATACGTTCCGCGTCGCCGACGGGGTTCCAGGCCGCGACGTCCACGCGATCCTGCAGACAACGAACGGATTGATTTGGATTGCAACCAGCGGCGGCCTGGCCTGCTTCAATCCGAAAGCGTCGGGCAATGAAAAGAGCTTTGTCGCCTTTCCACTGACCTCCGCACCGGGCGGCGTGGACCGGATTATGGAAGATCGCCAGGGCGCGATGTGGGCGGGCTCCTACCTTGGGCTTTTTCGGTTCGAGCCCGGGACGCGCCAAGTCCAACGCATTGACCTGATGACCGGCCCGGGCCGCAGTATATTTGCCCACCATTTCGCAGGCGCACCCGACCCCCACTTGCCCATTTACGCGATCTTCGAGGACGCTGAGCGAGACATCTGGGTGGGCACATCCGATGGCCTGTTTGTTGGCCCGGGCGATGCAGGTCATGGTTTGGTTCCCGTGTCCGCGCTTGCCGGTTTTGTAGTGCACTCGATTGCGGAGGACGCCCATGGTCACTTGTGGGTCGGAACCGACGCGGGTTTGGTCCGAGGTCAATACACCGGCGCGGGAAAGTTCGCCATCGAACGTCACTACGGGAGAAAGGAAGGCCTTCCCGATGACGTGGTCAAATCGCTGCTGATAACACCGGATGGACAACTCTGGGTGGGCACTACCTCCGGCTTGGCCCAGTTGATCAGTGCCGGGGCAAACGGCCGGTGTTTCAGATCGTTTGCCATCACGGGCGGCCTGAGCTACGGCGATATCGAATCTATCTCGCGAGACTCCGAAGGGAACCTGTGGGTGGCGACGGATGGCGGTGGGGCGATAAGGATTACTCTCACCGGGTTCACCACCTTTGACAGAGACGATGGATTCGTTCCGGCATATGTTGGCTCGTTGAGCCTGGATCGCCAGGGATATCCCCTGGTTCTCAGCGTATTGAGCGGCAACCTGAATGTTTACCGCTACGATGGCTCGCGATTCTCGAGCTTCAAACTGGGAGGCCCTCCAGGATTTGACCCTAGTTATTGGGTTCCATGGCATCAGGTTCTCCTTGAAAGCAAGAGCGGGAGTTGGTGGGCAGCCACGTATGCGGGCCTGCTCAACTACGCGCCTGATGTGCACGCGGGGTCCTCCAAACTATCACCGGATGGAATCATCGACGCGGCGAATGGACTTCCGGACAAGGAAGTCGTCAGTGCCTTTGAAGACTCAAAACGTCGTTTGTGGATCTGCACATTTTCGGGGGGTACGACCTACTCCAGATCCAATGCGCGAGCCGGCGTCTCCGTGCTCGAGCCGGGATCCAGGACCGCACGCTCATTTTCAGAGCGCGATGGGCTTCCGCCGCTCGATTCGTTCAAACCTACAGCCATTTTCGAAGATAGAACCGGGCAGATCTGGCTCGGGTTGCATCGCACTGGGATTGCCCGCTTCCGCGATGGCAGATTCCAGGTATTCACGTCCCAAAACGGTGTTCCGTTCGGCGGCATCCGCCAAATCTACCAGGATGCCCATGGCCATGTCTGGCTGGCTTCCACCAGCGGAGGCCTGGGAAGAATTGAAGACCCTTCAGCCGCCACGCTGACGATCGAGACCTTTACTACCGCGAACGGCTTGTCGAGCGACGAAATACAGACGATCACCGAAGACCGGTGGGGCAGGATCTATGTCGGTACCGGGCTCGGCGTGGACCGGCTTGATCCGCAGACTGGCCACGTCCTGCACTTCACCGCCGCCGACGGCCTCGCGCCCGGCGAGGTGCAGGACTCTGTTCGCGACAGAAACGGAAACCTCTGGTTCGGAACCCTCACCGGGTTGTCCCGGCTCACCCCTCGAGTCGATCCGCCCTCGCCCGCGGCTCCCAGCCGCATCATCGGGCTGCGTGTTGCGGGGCATGCCCGCAGAATCGAGGACGGCGGTGAGTCGCGCATGATGATGCCGGATCTTCCTCCCGGCGAAAACAACATCGAGATTGAGTATGCAAGCGACTCAGCCGAGGTACAGGGCGATTTTGAATACCGGATGGAAGGCGGCCCCACTTCCCAATGGAGCGCTCCCACCCCGCTCCGAACCGTGCTGTTCAGCAATCTTCGCGACGGACGTTATCACTTCATGGTGCGGTCCGTCAGCCCGGATGGAATGCGTGGAGAACCTGCCGAGGTGGCTTTCCGTGTGCTGCCGCCCCTTTGGGAACGCTGGTGGTTCGACGCTCTCGTGTGCTTACTGCTGCTCGCGGCCGGTACCCTTGCCTACCGCTATCGCGTTGCGCAACTGCTCGAAATCGAGCGCATGAGAACCCGTCTCGCATGCGACATCCACGACGACGTCGGCTCTGCCATTTCCAGGATCGTGATCATGAGCGACGTGGCCCAGAGAAAAGGAGCCGAGGCGGCTCACGGAACGCTCGCGCAAGTCTCTCAGACCTCGCGCGAGATTCTGGAGGGCATCGGCGACATGGTAGCCGCGATCAATCCCCAACATGATCGCTGGGAAGATGCCGTCAGCAGGATGCGCGAGTTCGGAACCCAGATATTCGACGCGAGGGATGTGCACTTCGAATTGCGAACCAATGGGCTACCCTTGCAGCGGAAGGTGCGACCCGAAACACTGCGCCATCTCTACCTGATATTCAAGGAAATCGTGAACAATGCGGCCAAGCATTCCGAATGTACGCAGGCCGGGAGCAGCCTTCACATTGACGGATCGGATCTGATACTCGAAGTCACCGATAACGGCAAGGGATTCGATGGGGCGGCCAAACCAGGCCGCAACGGAGTTTCCAATTTACGACAGAGAGTCGCCGCTCTCAACGGAGAGATCGAATGGGTGTGCCGCGAGGGTACAACAGTCAGGCTCAGAATTCCACTACGCGATTATGGGGGTTGGCGCAGTTGAGGTGTTGCAGGATACTCAAAACACCGTGATTTCAGTTGCGATCGTCGAGGACGAAAAGCAAATCCGCGATGGCCTTCGGGAACTTATCGCGGAGAGTGCCGGGTTCCGTATCACGACGGCTTTTGCGAGCGCCGAGGACGCCTTGCGCTCCATTGGTTTCGACGTGCCAGACGTCATTCTGATGGACCTGGGGCTTCCGGGCATGACCGGCAGTGAAGCCATCCGCGAGCTGAAGTCGCGTTATCCGTCGATCCAGTTCCTTGTTCTCAGTGCATTGGAGAGCGATGAGCATGTATTCAGCGCCATGTGCGCCGGAGCCTGTGGATACCTGCTCAAGCGCAGCACTTATCCGCAAATCCTTGCTGGCATCACAGAGTTGAACGATGGAGGTGCCCCAATGTCCCCGCGAATTGCGCGGCAGGTCGTAAGGCTCTTTCAAAGGCACGAGCCCCCATCTAAAGCCGACTGCCGGCTCACTAAGGGCGAGATGAGGCTTTTGCAACTCTTCGTCGAAGGGCATTCGCAGAAGACCGCAGCCTATGAAATGGGCATCTCCTTCCATACTGTGTCGTTCCATTGCCGGCACATCTATGAAAAGCTGCACGTGCATTCCCGCTCGGAGGCAGTCGCAAAAGCGCTGCGGCAGAGGCTGCTGTAGTTGATGTATTGAAATCTCACGGATTTAGGTCGCTTGAGCGCAACCAGATTGATGGAATCCGAGATTCCAACCCGTTTGGCGTCGAGCAGCGAGTAGGTGCTTCCACGAGAGATCGATGAGAAGGCGGCCGAGAATCTGTTTAGCGTAAGCGGGCGGACATTGATGAGGCTCGAACCAGGGGGTCAGATCCTCAATGGTCTAAGCGAACTCGTTTGTTATTGTGTATTTGGTCGGGGAGAGAGGATTCGAACCTCCGACCCCCTGGTCCCGAACCAGGTGCTCTACCAGGCTGAGCCACTCCCCGAACCTCTACTGCGGAAAGCGTATCGCGGGGCGCGGCCTGGTGCGTTTATCCCCTTGATGCGCTTGGATCAGTGTAGCAGAATTCCCTGCCGGGAAGTCCGGTGCCAATCACTCCGAATCTGCACGGGCGATGCCCCTTTCAGGGCACTTTCCAATACTTCATTAACCGCCAGGGAGTTCGGGAGTTGCGGCCAGCAACTGCCGGGTGTACGCCTGCTGCGGCGCAGCGCAAAGGGACTCGGCTTCACCCGTTTCTACCAGCCGCCCGCGTTCCATCACCGCGATCCGCGTGCTCAGGTAGCGAACCAGCGGCATGGAGTGGGAGATGAACAAGTAGGTGAGTCCGTGTTCGCGTTGCAGGGTGCGCAGCAGGTTGACGATCTGCGCGCCTACGCTCACGTCGAGGGCGGAGACGGGCTCGTCCAGAATGAGCAGTTTGGGGCGCAGCGCCAGGGCGCGGGCAATGTTGATGCGCTGGCGCTGGCCGCCGGAAAACTCGTGCGGGAAGCGCGCCAAAGCCGATTCGTCCAAGCCAACTTCGCGGAGCAGTTCCACTGCCTTTGAGCGCAGGGACTGGCGGTCGAGGCCGAGTTCGCGGCCGTGGATCTGGAACGGCTCGGTCACAATGTCGAATACCTTCATGCGCGGGTTGAGGGCGGCGAAGGGGTCCTGAAACACCGGCTGCATCTGGCGGCGGAGGCGCTTCAATTCCGCCGCTGAGGCGGACGCTACATCGACTCCGTCAACGCGGACCACGCCGCTGGTTGGCTTGACCAGTCCCAGGACCATGCGGGCTACGGTGGTTTTTCCAGAGCCGGATTCGCCGACCAGGCCCAGGGTTTCGCCGGACTCGATATGGAGCGAGACATTCTCGACTACGGGACGCAGTTCGGTGCCCAGCCCCACCCGCCGCGGGTAACTCTTGCTCACGCTCCGGACTTCGACCAGCGCCATGGAGCCATGGTACGGCCCTGTTTTCGCGTAGGGACACGCACACGCGCAAAAAAAAACGATCAAAGCGAGTGGGCTCATGCGGTTACACACAAAAAAGGGGGGAATTTGTGCTGACCGTGACTTAAATCACAGTGGACAGTGAACAGTGGGCAGTGAACAGAGAAAGCCCGTGCAGAACTGAATGAGTGAAGAAGTGAAAAAGACGGGGAATAGGGAATAGGGAACAGGGAGCAGATGGACCTTGCCAAATCGAGTTTGCGCGGTGATTCCAACATCTGCTCCTGACGTGCTGGTGAAATGAAAAAGCCCGCTCGCGGGCGGGCTTTTGTTCGACTATTTCAAGTATGGCAGGTTCGAATCATTAATACCTAATTTTTGAAAATTTATTTTACGCTTATTTTCTATAGTTTACGCATTTTTTCCACAGGGTGGGGGCTTGACATCATTCGGGCGGCGATCCCGGCTGAGGCTCTCGCGTTGTTCTCGCGGTCTTTTCCGTTCCGCCTTGCGGCTTTCCAGCGTACGGAAAGAGGTCTCGAACTGGAGAGAGGGCACGAAGAGAGATCTGATTTCGATGGAAATGCCCGAAGAGCATGCCTCAGGGGCTGAAGCCCGCATCGATTTTTGCCTGGTGCAATACCGGGGATGAATCCCCGGCCTACCGCCCGACCGAGTTTTTCCACGGCCCGTGAAGCTCTGGTTGATTCTGTGTGATTCACGCCGTGGATGAATTCGTGGTTTCCCGCCTTTGCGACAAAAGAAATCGCAAGGACGGGGCACGGAGCTT
The DNA here is from genome assembly GCA_963744185.1 of uncultured Acidobacteriota bacterium. Taxonomy (GTDB): domain Bacteria; phylum Acidobacteriota; class Terriglobia; order Terriglobales; family Acidobacteriaceae; genus Telmatobacter. The sequence goes on from CAVUSR010000015.1 coordinate 26,951, forward strand.
TGGCGCGGGTGTGATGGAATGCCCGTACTGGCTCGCGATTATTTCTGGGCCTGGGCTATATGCCAGAGGACGCCGGAAGGGTCGACCACATAACTGATGGTGAGCCCCCAGGGTTGGAGGGCCGGGGCGGAGGGGGCGCGTACCCCGTATTTCGCGGCGAGATCGAGGCTCTCGATGCGTTTCCACCAGCCTGGAAGGTCGTTGACCATGAGCTGCATCATGAAGTTGCCGGCGAAGCCCTCGGCGTAGAACCTCTGCAGCAGGAAGGCATGCGCGCCGAGTTCCATCGCCGCAATGGAATCGCCGTAGCGATGGGCCGTGAAACCGAGATCGGTGTAGAAGTTGAGGCTCTTTTCAAAGTCGGTTGCGGGGACGAATGGGCGCAATGCGACGACATCGAGAGGCAGGGACGGGTCGGTCATTGGAAGTGACTCCACGTAACGGGCAGGCTGAAGCCAAGGGTAAACCGCAATGGCTGAACAGGCTGCGAAAAAGGGATCAATTTCGAGCCAACAGCCCTGAGAAGCATGCCTCAGGGGCTGAAGCCCACGTCGATTTTTGCCCGGTGCAATACCGGGGATGAATCCCCGGCCTACCGCCCGGCCGAGTTTTTCCACCGCCCGTGAAGCCCGTAAATGCTGTTGGCGTTATTGTCGGATGAATTCCCGGCCCCCGCTCTGGCCCTTCAGGTGGTGAGGCGGTCGGGGGAGATGGGCTGGATGGGCCAGAGCTCGAGGTGGATGGCGTCTTTGCCGGTGGTGGTGATTTCGAGCTCGGTCGCGTTGGGTTTGAGGGAGTAGACGCGGCTGGTCAAGGCTTCGCGTCCGCCGATGAAGGACTCGATGACGGAGCCATCGAGGAACATGCGCAGGGTGGGGTGGGGCCAGGGAAGGCCGGGGAGCGGGAAGGTGAGGTTGCCGCATTGAACCTCTTTGGCCTGCGTGTCGATGGCCAGCTCCCATGCCGGGCGGCCTTCGACGGTGAGACGCACGGTGGACCTGGAGCTGGAGAGGATGTTGCCGGGGAGGTGGAGTTCGATGGCGAGGTCGCCCAGCTTGCGGCGGAAGGGCGTGGCGGCGGTGACGGTGGCGCGCTCGACGGGGCCGCGGAGTGACTCCACTTCTTTGGCGGGGTTCATCTCGAGCTGGCCCTGGGCGCCGATGGTGAGGACCCGGGGCAGGGACATGCAGCCGGACCATCCGGCGGCGGTCATGTCGGCGTCGGAGCGGGTTTCGCGAATCCAGCCCCAGAGGATGCGGCGGTCGCCCGCGGCCAAAAAGCTTTTAGGGGCGTAGTAGGCGCCGTGATCGAGGACGCCGGAACGGCGGGCGGCAAACTTGTGGGCGGCCTGATCGTAGTCGCCGGTGGACCAGATGACTTTGCCCTCGGTGGAGTAAAAGAGGCAGTGCTGCCTGTTGACCGCGAAGAAGTCAGGGCACTCCCACATTTCGCCGGTATCGCAGGGATTGGCGGACTGGAGGCCGTTGGGTTTGCCTTCAGCGAGCTTGTGAAGGTACTCCCAGGTGCGCAGGTCGCGGGAGCGGTAGAGGAGGACGCATCCGCCGACGCCGCGCTCGCCGGAGCCGAGGCCGAGGTACCACGTGTCGCCTTCGCGCCAGGGGCAGGGATCGCGGAAGCCGGTGACTTTCATACCGGGGGGCGGGGTGGGGATCACGGGCTGGGGATACTTTTTCCAGCGGAGCAGGGCGTCGTCTTCGGCGATGGCGAGCATTTGGGTTTCGCGGAGCTTGTCGCTGCCGTCGCGGATGGTGACCTGGTCGGGCGGGGCGTTCTGGACGCCGGTGTAGATAAAGGTCGGGGTGCCGTCGTAGACCACCGCGGAGCCGCTGAAGCAGCCTTCGCTGTCGGGGCCGCCGGGGGTTGGCGCGAGGGCGACGGGCTGGTGACGCCAGTGGATCATGTCGGGCGAGACGGCGTGGCCCCAGTGCATGTCGCCCCAGACAGCGGCGTGGGGGTTGAGCTGGTAGAAGAGGTGGTATTTGCCCTTCCAGTAGATGGGACCGTTGGGGTCGTTCATCCAGTTGTGGGGCGGGAGGAGATGGAACGAGGGACGGAGGGGATCGTGGGCGATGTCTTCCGGGGTGGGGTCGGCGGCGATGGCGCCCGGGAGGCTGAGGGCGGCAGCGGTGCCGGAGAGAGCGGCGAGGAAGGTGCGTCGGTCCACGAGCGGGAGGATAACAGGTCTCGGGAGAAGCTTGTAGCTGGTAGCCCGGAAGCTTGGAGCTTGTAGCCGGTAGCTTGGAGCCTGGGAGTTCGGCGGCGTCCCGCCCTTGCGACAGGAGCAAGTCGCAAGGACGGGGCTGCGGAAAGCGGTTTTGCGATAGATAGCTACCGGCAACGGCTTCTGCTACTGAGCTCCCGGCTACCGGCTTCCGCCTCTTATGCTCAGAAGCGGATTACGGGGCCGGTGGAGATGCGGCCGTTGGAGTTGATGATCTCGTTGAAGTTGCGATTGGTGGCCTGGTAGTGGGTGTTGTAGTAGTCGCCGGTAATACGCCAGGCGAGGTTGCGGGCAATGCCGAGATCCAGCCCGGCCCCCACGGCTACGGCGAAGGTGTTGTCACTCTTGATGTTGGGGAGAGCGGAGCTGGTGAGGTGCGCGCTGCCGACCAGGCCGTGAGCGAACAGCGTGGAGCGGCCCAGGTGGACGCCGACTTGCGGGCCAACGAGGAAGAAGTAGGCCTTGGGGTTGAAGTCGGGACTGTCGTTGCGATAAAAGCCAGAGACATCGCCTTTAATGCCGAGAAATGGGCCGAGCAGAGGGATTTTGAGGGAGGCGTCCCAGCCGTTCATACCAGAAGTGGAGACGGTGTTCTGGGTTGGGTTGTAGGTTCTGAAGACGTACGAGTAGCCGCCGTAGAGTTCGGTGTTGGGTGTTCCGCCATGGGCTTCGGCGGCGGACTGCGCCTGGACGCAGACTGGGGCAGCTGCGAGAGCTGCGAGGAGAATGGGGGAAAGCGATTTAAGTAGCGTGCTTAGGCGATACATGAATAGGCACCTCAAGAACCTGAATTTGAATTCCAGGCAGGAGAGGCAAAAGACCGGCAGCATTTCGCGCGGCGGGTCGCGGAATGGGAAGTAAGTAAAGTATTGAGCCCCGACGGGGTGAAGTCTATTGTTGCCCCGACGTTAGTTTGAGAGCGTACGCGTACTTGCAGGTTGCTCCAGCCGGGAGGGTCACTTCGAGCGCATCACTGGTCTGGGTGAAATTGACTTTTTCGGCGGAGCCCAGCATTTCGATGGCTTTGACGGAGATGGAGGCGCCTTCGTGAGCCGACCCGAGAGCATGAATGGTGGCCTTGCCGTCTGGGGGGCAGGCCATGCCGATGGCGTAGACGGCGTCGCCCTTGGCGGTGAAGCGGAAGTCCTGCGGAGTGTAAGGCTTGGTGTCGGTGTCGTGGAAGGCGCCCCCAACCACCTGGGTGGGGCCTTCGCCGTAGGTTTTCCAGGGGGTGGTCGCGTAGATGGCCTCGCCGTTCACCTTGAGCCAGGCGCCCATCTCGCGGAGGGTGTTCTGGACCTCTTCGGGGATAGTGCCGTCGGAGCGCGGGCCGAAGTTGAGCAGGAGGTTGCCGTTCTTGCTGACGATGTCGGCGAGCTGGTGGACGAGAAATTCGGGGGTTTTGAAAGTGTCGTGCTCGATGTAACCCCAGCTGGCGTTCGAGATGGAGGTGTCGGTCTGCCAGTGGTCGGGTAGGATCTTGTCGAGCTGGCCGCGCTCGAAGTCGCGGGTGCCGGACTTCCAGTTGAGGGAATAGTCCTTGAAGTCGATGACGCCAACGTAATTGTGGGCGGCGGCGTAGTTGTAATAGAAGGCGGTGAACTGGGTGACGGCGCGGCGGAAGTTGGGCTGGCCGATCCACCAGTCAAAGTAGACAATCTCGGGCTTGTACTTCTCGACCAGTTCGGTGTCGCGGGCCAGCCAGTCGCGGGTCCAGGCCTCGCTGACCCAGGTCCAGTCGTCGTAGAGGCCGTGGGCGTTGTCGGGGCCCATAAACCACTCGTGCGCGGGGCCGTAGAGCGAGGCATATTTGGGATCGTTGACGTCGGAGCGGATGGTGCGGCCACCGTCGTAGAAGAAGTTGTGCTCGGCGCGGTGGGAGCTGAGGCCGAAGTGGAGGCCCTCGGCGCGCACGGCTTTGGAGAGCTCGGCGAGCGTGTCGCGCTTGGGGCCCATCTTGACGACGGTCCAATCGGAAAGGCCGGAGTCGTACATGGAGAAGCCGTCGTGATGCTCGGCTACCGGAACGACGTACTGCGCGCCGGCCTCTTTGAAGAGCTTTGCCCATGCGGAGGCATCGAAGTGCTCCGCCTTGAAGAGGGGGATCAGGTCTTTGTACCCTTTGGATTCGTCGCCGTTGGCGAAGTGGTCGCGGAAGTTCTTGTAAGCGCCCTCCTTGGGGCGGTACATATTGCGCGGGTACCACTCGTTTTCGGCGGCGGGGACGGAGTAGACGCCCCAGTGGATGAAGATGCCGAACTTGGCGTCCTTATACCACTGCGGCTGCTGATACTTGGCCAGGGTGGCCCAGTCGGCGCGGTAGGGGCCGTCGCTGATCTGGCGCTCGGCCTCGGCGAGAAGGCGATTGCGCTCGGCGTCATATTTGGAAACGGACTGCTGCCACTCGCGATCGATCTGCTCGGCGGATTTGACGCCCTGCGTGGGGGCAAGCGGGTCAGACTGGGCTGAAGACAGAAGAGGCGCGACCGCGAGGAGGATCAGAGGAAGACAGCGAAGCTGTTTTGTCATAACGGAGCATCGTAAACCGGGTGTTTTGCTTCTGCAAACGTTTTCTTGCTCACGGCATGTGGGGAGATCAGTCTAACGGACTAAATAGCTCCGAATCGTGATTTTTGGGATCGACATTCGCGATATCATTAAAGTATTGTTTCGGCTGAAGATGAAGATATTTCATACAGTAAACGTGTCCCTGGCGGGCATCCTGGGGACGGTTGGTCTCGCGTCCGCACTGACGTTCGCGCAGGGCCCGAATCCGTCGGCGATCGCGTCCGCCGACCCGAATCTTACCGCTTCGCAGATTGTGACGGAGATGCAGGGCCACAACCTGGCTCGTGCAGCCGCTTTGAAGCACTTCCATTCCGTTCGTCATTATTCGGTGGAGTACAAGGGCTATGCAGCGAAGATCGCGGCGCAGATGGAAGTGGACGCCGACTACGATGCCGGCACCGGCAAGACCTTCCGTATCGTCTCGCAGAGCGGGTCGAAGCTGCTGATCGACAAGGTGCTGAAGCGATTGCTGGAGAGCGAGACCGATGCCCAGAAGCAGCACGCTTCCGATCTCAACGCGGCCAACTACAGTTTCCAGCTGACCGGCATGGAAAAGGTGGCAGGACGCCCCGCCTACGTGCTCGAGGTTGAGCCGCTGACGGACAACAAGTATCTCTATCGAGGAAAGATCTGGGTGGATGCGGCGGACTTTGCGCTGGCCCGGATTGAGGCGGCGCCGGCCAAGAACCCGTCGTTCTGGATCTCGAGCACCGCGATCCACCACAAGTACACGAAGACAGGTGATTTCTGGTTGCCGGCCAACAATGAGAGCGATACCGAGGTGCGGGTGGGCGGCAAGGCGGTGCTGACCATCGATTATGGCACCTACGAAGTGGCTCCGGCGGCAGCGCTGGTGGCGGGCGGGAACTGAGGTTCGTTCCGACCGGTTTCAGGGCATCGAGAATTTCCGAAATGGTGACACACCGGTCCAGGCCGCGCAAACAACTAACTGGCTCGCGGCGAAAAATGTAGTTCCTGGCGCGAAGCGACTCTCGCGAAGTCACGCCGTCGGATTATGCCACCCGCCGTCTGCTGCGATCAGCGCATCCGCCTGTTTCGGGCCCCAGGTGCCGCGCTTGTACGGGCGAACGCGGGGATGGTGCTTGAGTACCTCATCGACCACCATCCATGCGGCTTCCACTGCGTCCTCGCGGGTAAACAGCCCCCCGTCGCCCTTCATGGCGTCGCCCAATAGCCGCTCGTAGGGCGACTCCTCTCCCGGCTGTTGTTCCAGCAGATAAAGCTCTCGCTGCTGTCCAATGAACTCCTCGCCGGGGAGCTTGACGCGGGCGGCGAGGGCGATCGCTGCGTCGGGAGAGAGCCGGAAGCGAAGGTAGTTTCCTTCGCTTCTGGCGGCCGTCGCGTCCGCGAAGAGCTTTTGCGGGGGCCGCTTCAGTTCCACCAGAACCTCGGTTGCGGTATCGGGAAGGAACTTGCCCGAGCGCAGATACCAGGGCACGCCGTCCCACCGCCATGAGTCGATAAACAGCCGCAGGGCGCAATATGTCTCAACGTCGGAGTTCTTCGCGACGTCACGTTCCTGCCGGTAGCCCGCGTATTGACCGCGCACCATATCTTCAGGCTGCAACGGACGCATCGCTTTGAATACCGTTGCCTTCTCGGTTTGCACGGCTCCGAAATTCCGGCCGGCCGGTGGTTCCATGGCAAGCAGCGCCACAAGCTGAAATAAATGGTTCTGGATGACGTCGCGCAGGCATCCGGCGGACTCGTAAAATGCGCCGCGCGTTCCCACGCCGAAGCTCTCCGACAAGGTGATCTGCACGCTGGAAACGTAGTTGCGGTTCCAGATTGGCTCGAGGAACGAGTTGGCAAAGCGAAAGTAAAGGATATTCATGATCGCTTCCTTGCCCAGGAAGTGATCGATGCGGAAGATCGAATCTTCAGGGAACACGGACCGCGCCACGCGATTCAGAGCACGCGCCGAGGCCAGGTCGCGCCCAAACGGCTTTTCGACGATGACCCGCGCATTCTCGGCTAACCCGGCGGCGCCGAGCCCCTTGATGACGGTTGCGAAGAGCGACGGCGGGATGGCGAGGTAATGCGCCGGGCGCCGCGCTTTGCCTAGTGCCGCCTTGATGGCGGCAAAGGTGTTGCTGTCGTTGTAATCTCCGCTTACGTACTTGAGGAGCGACAGGAGATGCTGGAAGGCGCGCTTGTTATCGATGCCTCCCGCTTGCTTGAGGCTGTGCGTGACGCGTTTCTGCAGGCGCTCCAGAGACCACTTTGGAAACGCCACGCCGATGACGGGAACGTTGAGGGTTCCGCGTTTCGCCATCGCATAGAGTGCGGGAAAGATCATCTTGTGGGCGAGATCGCCTGTCACGCCATAAACCACAAGAGCATCGGATTGAGAGCTGCGCATCGGCCCTTCCTTTTATGTCGGCCGCCGTTTCGCTCAGGGCTGCCGAATTGGATCGCAAGCTCGATGATAGCCGGAGGGGATGATGAACTCGCGCAATCGAAGAGCACACGATTCAACCTCAACCTTCGCAGCGAGCGTGCTCTGCGTCGGTTTGGATCGGAGCTAAGGGAGCAGTTTGCGAATGGCGTAGAGGGTTGACCTGCCTGCCATGCGTCCGAAGGTCAACTTCTTGGCAACGGGTGCGAAGTCGCGGCCGGCGATCGGCTGGTCAGCAACGGCGGCGTGGTAGTGATCGACGAGGATGGAGGTGGCGTGCCCCCAGCTCTGTCGCGCCGCCTGCACCCGAGCCGCTTCGCCGAATGCCCGCCGGCGCTCGGGGGACTCGAGGAAGGCGCGGATCGCGACGATGGCCTCTTCTTCATCGTCGAACAGACAACCGCTGACCTGGTCTTCAATCATCTCGGGAATTCCGCCGGCGCGGGCCGCCACCACCGGCAGGCCGGACGACATGGCCTCGAGGACGACGAGGCCAAGTGTTTCGCTGCGCGAGGGCATCACGAACACGTCGGCGGACGCGAAGGCGGCGGCAAGCTCGTCGCCGCGGAGGAAACCGGGCATTACTACCGGCATCCCGGCAAAATGCTGTTGAAGGGCTTTGTGATGGGGGCCGTCCCCGACCAGCGCCAGGCGCGCTTCAGGAAAGGCCTGCAGCATGGGCTTGAGGCGCTCGAGGTCTTTCTCGGGCGAGAGCCGGCCGACGTAGAGAAGGAGGGGGCTTTCGGGGTGGCCGCCGCTGAGCCGGTCCCGCATTGCTGCGGAGCGGCGCCCCGGGCAGAAGCGCGTGGTATCGACCCCGCCCGGCCAGAGCGCAACCCGCTCAATGCCGTGCGCGTTGAGCTGTTCGGCCATGGCGTGCGATGTGCAGAGATTGACCGTGGCGCGGTTGTGGCGGGCGCGCAGAATCCGCCAGATGTGGGGCTCGAGAAAGCCCAGCTTGTAGTAATGCAGATACGCGGGAAGGTCCGTGTGATAGGAGACGACCAGCGGTAGCCGCAACGCGCCGCCTTCTTTGCCGCCGGAGTAATACAGCCCCGCGATGCCGAGGAATGCCGGATCGGCGACGTGCAGCAAATCGGGCTGAAACTCGCGAATGGTGGCTCGCAGCGATGCCCGGGGAGGCGCGAGGCGCAATTCCGGATACAGCGGAAACGACCAGCCTTTCATGCCCGCGATGGGCACCTGCTCGAAGTCGCGAACGCCGCCATCGGGCGCAACCACCAGGACCTCGTGGCCAAGATTGCGGAGCTGGCGGATAGTTTCGCACAGGGTGGTGACGATGCCGTCAATCTTGGGAACAAACGTCTCGGTAAAGAGCGCTACGCGCATTGGGCATCCCGCAAGGAATTCACTGATTTGCAACAAAGGCTACCACGGACGCGGGCTTTTGCGCAGCGAGCAGGCAGGGAATCAATTATTTAGACGGGAATGGCCGGCAAATGTTCGTCTGGGCAAGGCGCACGAAGCGCGGGGTTTTCCAAGCGAGCCCTGGTGAAAATCGGCGGATGGGTGGCGGCAATTACTGGTTGGCAATCAGCATCAACGGATCGGGCGTAACGAGGCACCCGGAATTGGCGGCCATTTTCCAGGTGGAGCCGTCGGAAAACGTGACGGAACCGAGTTGAATCGAATTCAAAACATTAAAACCGGCGAGCTGCAATTCAGCGGAGAATGTGTTGGGCTCAAGTCCGCCGGCAGATAGCTTTAGGGTGAGTATCTTGACGACTTCTTCCCGCTTGTGTTGCGGGTTGTCCGGATCGACCAGATGCGCGGTCAAGTCCCACTGCACACCCCCTCCCGCGTAACCGCGCGCAGTGACCACTGCGCCGATGATCGAGCGATTGTCCCTGGTGGTGAGTGTGAGGCTTGGGGTCATCACATGCTGGAATGTGCCATCGTTCGCACGAAGCATCTGCGTGCTGCTCCCCTGCTGCGCTCGCATGCCGATAGGACAGCGGCTGGGCTGAGGAAGAACGATCTGTGCAGTCGGCGGCTGTCCAGAATCGCCGGCGCGCGGAGCCTGTTGTGCACTCAGAACGGCACCGCTGACAAGAACGGCCATGCTTATTGCGCTCATGCGGATCATGGAAACCTCCTCGCCTGAGACCCTGACTTTACCTGCAAACTACGATACTCCGACGAAGGTTGCGGTTCAAGCATGCGTGGGCGGGCGGAACGGGCCTTGGCATCCACGGCCTGTGATACCGTTGCTATAGCTCGTCCCGCGCCCAGCGCAGGCCGCGCCTTGGCGGGAACGATGTTCCAGGGTCGCGTCTGAGTACCTCACGCGCCCGGTGAGCAAGCATCGGCGCCCACGGAGAGATTGGCCAAAGCCAGGGAATGTCTCAGCAGCCGGAATTGACGTCGCCCCCGATCCCCACGGCTCCGCAAGCCGGGGCTGTGCTTCCGCAAGGCCCTGTGGTCGGTGTGGAACCGGTTTCCGCCGCGCACCGCCATGGGCCGCAACGCATTCCGCGCTGGCTCGAACGCGCGGAGCTTTTTCTTCGCGTTCTCCTCCGCATGTATATCGGCCTGGCGGTTTGCTATGCACCCTGGTCGCGGATTTTCTGGGATCAAAACCCCTTGTTTGCGCGCTACCCCACGCTCTCGATGTGGGCGGCGCACGGCGCTGTCCGCGGCATCATATCGGGTCTGGGACTTTTGAATTTGTGGATCGCATTTCGTGAGGCGGTTCGGCATCGGGACGGATGAAAGATGGAAGAGCAGGGAACAGGGAAGAGTGACCCCACCGAGCAAACACCGCTCGCCGGGGGCCCCGGCAGGGAACAGGGAACAGAAGGCAACGAGACGGGCCCATTGATGCCCGAAGAACCCAAAGAAGCCAAGCTGACAAGGAGTGGCGTCCCGCCGCCGCTTGAGACCGCGCCGCTGGCGTATGAGAATTCCACCTTTCTGAACAGCTCCGATGGCCGGCTGATCCGCATCATGTCCGAGTACGCCGAGCCGCTGGCGCGCTTCCGCAAGGAACAGATTCAGGACACGGTGGTGTTCTTCGGGTCGGCGCGATTCCGGGGGCGCGAAGAGGCTTCGCACGAGCTCGAATTGCTGGACAACACGGGCGCCACGCGTCCCGCGCCGAGCGAAGAGCAGCCGGCGAGCATTCCCCAAATTGTCGAAGGCACCGCGACCGATTTGCAGCGCAAGCGCGCGGTGGCTGCCGTGGAGATGGCGCGCTACTACGAGGACGCGCGGCGGCTGGCACAGCTGCTCACCAACTGGGCCAAGGCCATTCCCTCGCGCCGGCACCGGTTTGTGGTTACGTCAGGCGGCGGCCCAGGCATTATGGAGGCCGCCAACCGCGGCGCGCACGAGGCCGGCGGCAAGACCATCGGATTGAACATCCGGCTGCCGTTTGAGCAGTCGCCGAATCCCTACATCACGCCGTCGCTGAACTTCGAATTCCACTACTTCTTCATGCGCAAGCTGTGGTTTGCGTATCTGTCGAAGGCGCTGGTGGTGTTTCCGGGCGGCTTCGGCACGCTCGATGAGATGTTCGAGATTCTCACCCTGGCGCAGACCCAGAAGCTGGCCAAGAAGATCACAGTGGTGATTTACGGGTCGGATTACTGGAAGAAGGTCTTCAACCTGCAGGCGCTGGTGGATACGGGCGCGATCTCGCCCAAGGATATTGAACTGTTCAACTATGCCGACACGCCCGAGGATGCCTTCGCCATGCTCAAGAAGGGGCTGACGGAGAACCACCTGAACCTGGAGTCGACAACGGCGAAGCGGGGCCCGGAGCCAGATCTGCTGTCGGGCGTGACTGTGGACGAGTTCCTGGGGCCGGAGATGGCGAAGACGCGGAAATAGAGTGCGTTCCTGGGCGTGAAGGAACTTGAGCTGCGAGCCGTTTTGTAAAAGGGCAGGGCCGCCGCAAAAGCGGCCCGCTGCAGGGTACGCTCATGATCTTTACGTGCGGGATTCCTGAGAATCCCGCACGACTGTCATAGCACCGCTTAATTGGGATTGATGCTGTACACGAAGGTTCCAAAGTCCGTGTAGTAATTGACGGCATCAATTCCACCTGGAATGTACTCGGTGGCAAGCCACAGCGATCCTCCTTCCGCTACGCCCCACGAATAGTCGCCCCAACGCGCAGAGCCCCCGCCTCCGAATTCCGGATAACCGGAGAAGTCGTCCTGTGGCGCGGTTCCTGCCGCGACGATATTGACACCGATTGCGTGCGAAGGAGTGAGTCGTGCATACGCGGCGCTCGGAAAATACGAGGGGCCCACAACCGTGAAGGCGGCTGCTGCGGCGCCGTCTGAGGTAACTCCGATTCCCGGATAGATCACCGAATTGCCACTAATGGATACGTAACTTTGCCCCTGCACAACGGCCGTCATCTTCTTTCCGGAGAAACTCGGCTTCACGTCAAAGTAGGCAATGCCGGCGTTGACATTTGTTCCATCGGAAACCACAGTGGTGAGACCGCCCCAAAGATGACCGCTCGCGAAAACAACATTCTGCATGCGATCATCTCCGGAATCGATTGTCTCTTCCGGCTCTCCCAGAGATTGACCCAGCGGGTACGGGCCCGCCTTCTGGGTGGGGTTGGGAGGTATACCATAAACTTCGCTGCTCACAACGGTATTCATGAGTGTTACTGCCGGCGTTGTGCGTCCGAGTGAACTTGTGTTCGTCAACGCCCAAACTGCGATCCGGTTGTCGTTCGTGTTAAAGAAATCGAGCGCGCTCAGAAAGTACTCAGTCCCGGAACCCTCTTCCTCGCTCAGGTCGGGAGAACTGGCTGGCTGCACCGAATAGGCAAGACCTTCCGCGAGCGGGAGGTTGCCGAAATGAACGAGTGTCGTCGCTGTGCCTGCTTCAAGTGCCGCCTTCGATATCGCGTAGATTTGGGCGCCGTTAAACACGTTGGTGAACACGCCAAACTCGTTCGTGGTGAGATAAACGCCATTCGCGTCGGCGCCCAAAGTTGGCTGATCGCCGAAGCACGGCAACGCGGTTGTGCATCCGGGGTTGGCCGGCGTACCGTCGAGGCCATCGTCCGTGGTGTCGATGGAGTAGACGTAGTACGCGCCTCTCGGATCGCTTGTTTGGCTCACAGCTAGAACGAGGTTGCTGCGGCCTGTGGTTGAGTCAATCACGTTCGTCTCGGACGCGAACCAGCGCTGTGTGGGGGCGTCGTAATAGCATCTGGGGTCGCTGAGAAATGTGGTGTTCGGGTCTGCCGCGAAGAGGCTGTTGACCGACTCGGGAACCGAGATCCGGTTTCCCGCTCCATCGAAAACCACCAGCGATACATTGATAATTTCAAGCACAAACCCATGGCCGGCGCATAGACCCTGGTCGGGTGGAGTGGTGACAAACCCGTTGGCATTTGCATTGTCAACCGTGGTGAGTCCGGCGAAAGCAACGCTCGGTTTCCCTTTGGTGATGGAGTTTGGCGGAGGAACCGGTATGGGAAGAGCGGCTGGAACCGCGGCCGCATTCACGGCCGGCTGGTTGGCTACGCTACTCCGCCGCGCCGCAAGCAGGTCGTGCTCCGTCTTCAAGCTTGGGACGACAATCGAGTTGTAAACGGGATACGATCCACTTCCTGGCACGGTCGTGGCAACAGGTTTGGTGGTGCCTAGCGTCATGGTGCCAACTGTCACCTGAGCCACAGCGCTCAAGGCGGTTCCCGCCGAAAGCAGCAAAACCGCCAGAAATTTTACTCCGGAAACTCGCATGGATTCTCCTTTTCTTTCACGCGCTTCAGAGCGGCGTATCGGGAACTACGAATGGCCCGCCGTCAACCACGGTGTGGACTTTGGATAGGGGTAGAGGAAACGGTCTTGGGGTGGTGTTGTGTGACCGCAGACAGAGGCTAAAGTGTCACCTTTTTTTCTGTCAAGTAAATAAGTGGGCGCTTGTCGTTAGCACATGACATGTCCGGCGGATGTTAGCAGATGACGTGTCTGCTCTTCTGGCGGCGAGTAATCCCGTACCTCCGCAAAGGGATCCGCGCCTGCTCTTGCAATGTCCCATTTGATCGACGTACAAGCGCAGAATCACCGGGAATCGCAAATCCAGCGGCGAAGAATAGACGCAACCTAACTTTGGGACCGAAAGCAATCCCAACCTGCTAACTCGCTAACCAGCCGACTCGCCCGCTCAGCGCACATGCAGTTGTGAGATCGCCGTCTTGCCCTTCACGATCTCTGCCTTGCGCCAGCTGCTCTTGTCGTTGAGCGCCACCCAGCGACGCTCCTCGCTGCGATAGTGCCAGTCCTTGTCGAGCTGGAAGTAGATCAGCACGCCGGTCGATTCCAGCACGTTGAGGATGCTGTTGTCGTGCGAGTTGCGCTCATCGTAATCCGTAGTCGCGCTCTGTCCCATCTCGCTGTAAATCTCGTTCAGCTCGAACAGCAATGCGTTGACGCCGTCCTCCATCGCTTCCACGTTGAGGCCGATGCGCTTGGCCTCGCGCAGCGTGATGGGGTAGTTGTGCGACGGGTAGCCCGAGTTGAGGATGTTCGAGATCTCGCGCGCGCGATCGAGATCTTCCATGTGGTAGGAAAGGATCTCCTCGCAGATGCGCGTGGAGAGCGCGCTGGACCGGTCGACAGCGCCGATCACGAGTGGGTGCACGTAGGGGAAGAGCGCCTCGTAGGGATTGGCGGTAGAGTCCTTGGCCTGCTCGCTCCAAAGGCGGATCACGCGCAGCAACTCATCGTTCGAGACGCTGACGCGATCATTATCGCGATCGATGGGCGAGAGGTCGTGGGTGAGGGACGTGTCGACAGCGGAGAGGTGCGCGAGAGGGCCCATGAGGATCCGGTCGGCGCCAAGGGCGAGCATGGTGGCGGCGGACTGGCACTCGAGCGGGGCCAGGACAGTAAGGTGCTTCACGTAGCGCCGCAGCAGGTTGACCATGCGCAGCGCGGCCTGGCCGGAGCCGCCGTCGGACTTCATGAAGAGCGAGAGGCGGTCGAGCTTGCCGGTGTTGCGCAGCAACGCGTAGAGGCCCGCGACATCGTTCTGGCAGATGGCGCCCTTGGTGGAATTCCAGTAAGTGAAGACGGGCTCGCCGAGGGCTGCGGACAGCCGCTTGATGACAGGCTGGGTGCGCTCCATCAGTACCGGTGGCTTGGCGGGTTCGGGACGGCGGGCAGGGGAATCTGCGGCAGAGGATTTGGGCATTCGGTTAAATCAAGTTTAGGCCGACTCGTTTATGGTAGCAAACCGATCCACTGCGATGGGGTACAAGCGGAACGGCACATTGTCAAAAGCCACGCCCTCCGGCAACTCGTATGTCTGTCTTTTCAGCGGCGGCAGCGGCATCAACATGCCGGTAGCCGCGGTCGCCGTCTGCGCCAACGCGCAATGACGTCGAGTGTGGTCCCTCTGGGGCCGAAGGCGAGGCCCCGGCACAAGCCGGGCCTTCGACAAGGGAGCAGCGCGGTTAGCGCAGACGGACCGCGTGACGAACGTCGTTTAACACGCCCGTCATTGCGCCTCAACATCGGGCTGCTAGGAATCTTCAAGCGGCCTGGTTGAGCGTCGGCGGCAATGCCCGGTCGACGCTCCACCGTTGCTGCAATCCCCTGCTTTGGAGGTTCCCATGTCCCCACTTCCTTTCAGCCGCCCCCTTGCCGGACTCGCGCTTCTGGCCGCGTTGTGCACCTGGAGCGCAAGCGCACAGGATGATGACAAGCGGATCAAGCATGTTTTCGTGATCGCGCTCGAAAACCACAACTGGACCCAGCCGACCACGGTCCCGGGCGGAATCAATCCCATTTACCAAAATCCCAACGCCCCGTTCATCAACAGCCTGGTGAACGGAAGCGCGCGGGTCTTCCTGAATGGCCGGGTCGTGAATGTGAGCGAGCACGTCTCGTATGCAACGGCCTACCACAATGTGCTGGCCACTCCCAGCGGCAACAATCCCCATATCCATCCGTCGGAGCCGAATTATCTGTGGGCCGAGGCGGGAACCAACTTCGGGGTGCTTAACGACAATGACCCATTCATCACGCCGGGAGGGACCAACCAGAGCACGACCCAGCACCTGTCCGGCCTGCTGCAAAGGGCGGGGCACACCTGGAAGTCGTACCAGGAGGATATCGACCTGACGACGAACAGCAGCAGCCAACTCGTCAATCTTCCCTTGCCCGCGAATCAATGGACCGTTCCCGAAGTGAGCCTTTCGGGGGTCTTTGCACCCGGCAGCCTGCTGAATGCTTACAACGATTCGCTGCAATACAACTACGCCTGCAAGCACAATCCGCAGGTATTCTTCACTGACACCAACGGCGGATTCAACACGACTCCCGCGAACCCGCTCTCCGGGCATTATGCGCCGCTGCAGCAGCTGGCGTTTGACCTGGAGGACAACAGGGTGGCCGATTACAACTGGATCACGCCGGACCAGTACAACGAGATGCACAGCGGCCTGACTGCGGGATTCGCCGGCCTGACTGGGGATGAAGCGAACATCAAGCTGGGCGACAACGCGGCAAGCCGGCTGGTTCCGTTAATTATGGCGTCTGAGGCGTATCAGGACGGCGGCGTGATTATCCTGTGGTGGGATGAAACGGAAAACGACGGCGAACCCAACGACAACCAGGACGACTTCAACCACACGCTGGGCGAGATCGTCATCTCCAACCTCGCTCATGAGAATGTGGGCGGGGTGCCGTACGCCAGCTCGATCAACTACACGCACTCCTCGGATTTGCGCACCATGCAGGAGATCTTCCACGTGGGGCCGTTCCTGGGCGATGCGGTGAACGCAACTGATTTGTCGGATCTGTTTCAACCGGGCGTGATTCCGTCGCGGCCTTGATGGCAATTCTGGCAGAACTGAACTCGAAATGACGAAGGCCCGGCGGGAAGCCGGGCCTTCGTTGTGGAGTGATTGAGTGATTGAGTTACTCGGCAGCCATCTCTTCCGCTTCGCCTTCCTGGCGCATCATCTCCAGTTCGCGCTCGGCGGCTTCGATCTCGGCCGTCACTTCCTGCTGTACGCGGGCTGCCGCTTCTTCCAGTTCCGGTGAGAGCTGGACGTTGCGGTAGTACTCGAGGCCCGTGCCGGCGGGGATGAGGCGTCCGACGATCACGTTCTCCTTGAGTCCGCGCAGGTTGTCGATGGCGCCGTTGATGCTGGCTTCAGTCAGGACACGAGTCGTCTCCTGGAAGCTGGCGGCGGAGATGAAGCTATCCGTCGACAGCGACGCCTTGGTGATGCCAAGCAGCAGCGGACGGCCTTGCGGCGGCCGGCCACCGAGCTTCTCCACCCGATCCTTTTCCTCGCGGAAGCGGAAGCGGTCGACCTGCTGTTCGAGCAGGAAGTTGGAGTCGCCCACCTCGTCGATGCGGACCCAGCGCAGCATCTGGCGAACGATGACTTCGATGTGCTTGTCGGAGATGGCCACGCCCTGCAGACGGTAGACTTCCTGGATTTCGTTCACCAGGTACTTCTGCAGTTCCTTCTCGCCGAGCACGTCGAGAATGTCATGCGGGTTCAGCGGTCCGTCCATGAGAGGATCGCCGGCACGCAGACGCTCGCCTTCCTGCACGTTGACGTGAATGCCGCGCGGCACGGAGTATTCCTTCTCCTCGCCGTTGTCGGCCGTCACGTAGATCTTGCGCTGGCCCTTGACCACTTCACCAAACCGGACCACACCATCGATCTCGCTGATGATGGCCGTCTCACGCGGCTTGCGCGCTTCGAACAGTTCCACCACGCGCGGCAGACCGCCGGTGATGTCCTTGGTGCGGGTGCTCTCCTTGGGAATCTTGGCGAGCACATCGCCCGGGCCGACTTCTTCGCCGTCCTGGATCATGAGGTGAGCGCCGCGGGGAAGCAGGTAACGCTTGCTGCCCTTGGAGCCCTTGACCACGAACGTCGGCTGGCGCTTTTCATCGGGTGCATCGGCCACCACCCAACGCGAGAGGCCGGTGACTTCGTCGACTTCTTCGTTGAGCGTAATGCCTTCCTGCAGGTCCTTGAACTGCACCGTGCCGCCGATTTCCGTGAGGATGGAGTAGGTGTACGGATCCCACTCTGCCAGCAACTCGCCGAGCGCGACCTTTTGGCCATCCTTCACCCGAAGCTTGGCGCCGTAAACCACCTGATAGCGCTCCTTCTCACGGCCGCGATCGTCAACGACCGCGATCGAACCGGAGCGGTTCATGGATACGAGCGAGCCGTCCTTGCTTTCGACCGTGCTCAAGTTGATGAAGCGCACGCTGCCGTTGTTTTTGGCATCGAGGCGCGAACGGTCCTGCACGCGGCTGGCAGTACCGCCGACGTGGAAGGTACGCATGGTGAGCTGCGTGCCGGGCTCGCCGATGGACTGCGCCGCGATGACGCCGCAGGTTTCGCCGAGCTCGACCATGCGGCCGGAGCCGAGGTTGCGGCCGTAGCAGAGGGCGCAGACGCCGCGACGCGATTCGCAGGTGAGCACGGAGCGGATTTTGACCTTCTCCACGCCCGCGCCCTGAATGGCCGAAGCGATGTCTTCGTCGATCTGCTGGTTGATGTCGATGACCACGTTGCCGTCGTAGTCCTTGATGCGCTCGAGCGAAACGCGGCCGATGATGCGGTCGCGCAACGGCTCGATGATCTCGCCGGACTCAACGATGGAACCGACGTCGATGCCTTCGGCGGTGCCGCAGTCGTACTCGGTCACGATGACGTCCTGCGCCACGTCGACCAGGCGGCGGGTCAGGTAGCCCGAGTCGGCGGTCTTGAGCGCCGTATCGGCCAGGCCCTTGCGCGCGCCGTGGGTCGAGATGAAGTACTCGAGCACCGTGAGGCCTTCGCGGAAGTTTGCGGTGATGGGCGTCTCAATGACTTCGCCCGAGGGCTTGGCCATCAGTCCGCGCATACCGCTGAGCTGACGAATCTGCTGCTTCGAACCACGGGCGCCGGAGTCGGCCATGATGTAGATCGGGTTCATGGCGCCTTCGTCGTCCGCGCGCTTCATGTTGCCGAACATCTCGTCGGCCACCTTATCGGTAACCGCCGACCACATCTGGATGACCTTGTTGGAGCGCTCGCCGTTGGTGATGGCGCCGTCCATGTACTGCTTCTGGACTTCGATCACCTTCTTGTCGGCTTCTTCAACGGTGGTGTACTTTGACTCCGGGATAACCATGTCGTCGAGGCCCACGGAGAGGCCGGACTTGGTGGCGTACTGGAAGCCGAGGGACTTGATGCGATCGAGCATGCGCACGGTGACTTCAAGGCCGAGGTTCTGGTTGCAGTAGTTCACCAGCTGGCCGATGCCCTTCTTCTTGAGCAGGCCATTGACGTACGGCATGCCGCCCGGCAGCGCGTCGTTCAGGATGACGCGGCCCACGGTCGTGGAGATGTACTCCTTGTCGAAGTCCACCGGCTCGGTGTGGGTCAGGTCCTGATCGTCGTACGCGGTGGTCATGTCGAGCACCTTGCCCGAGTAGCGCAGGCGGATGGGCGACAGCGTTTCAAGCTCTTTGGCTTCGAGCGCCATCAATACTTCTTCCGTGTTTGCGAAGACGCGGCCCTCGCCCTTGCCGCCCTTCTTGGCCTTGGTGAGGTAGTAGAGGCCGAGCACCATGTCCTGCGTGGGCACGGTGATGGGCTGGCCCGACGCCGGCGACAGAATGTTGTGCGAAGCGAGCATGAGCACGCTGGCTTCAATCTGCGCTTCAGGCGACAGCGGAATGTGCACGGCCATCTGGTCGCCGTCGAAGTCGGCGTTGAAGGCGGTGCAGACCAGCGGGTGGATCTTGATGGCCTTGCCTTCAACGAGCACCGGCTCGAAGGCCTGGATGCCCAGGCGGTGAAGCGTGGGAGCGCGGTTGAGCAGCACGGGGTGATCCTTGATGACTTCTTCCAGGATGTCCCACACCACGGGCTCCTGCATCTCCACCATTTCCTTGGCCTGCTTGATGGTGGTGCAGTGGCCGGTCTGCTCCAGGCGGTGATAGATGAACGGCTTGAACAGCTCGAGCGCCATCTTCTTGGGCAGGCCGCACTGGTGCAGCTTGAGCTCGGGGCCCACGACGATGACGGAACGGCCGGAGTAGTCGACGCGCTTGCCGAGCAGGTTCTGGCGGAAGCGGCCCTGCTTGCCCTTGAGCGTGTCAGAGAGAGACTTGAGCGGGCGATTGTTGGCGCCACGCAGCACGCGGCCGCGGCGGCCGTTGTCGAACAGTGCGTCCACGGCTTCCTGCAGCATGCGCTTTTCGTTGCGCACAATGACTTCAGGCGCGTGCAGATCCATCAGCTTCTTCAACCGGTTGTTGCGGTTGATGACGCGGCGATAGAGATCGTTGAGATCGGACGTGGCGAAGCGGCCGCCATCAAGCGGCACCAGCGGGCGCAGCTCCGGGGGAATGACGGGCAGCACGTCGAGAATCATCCACTGGGGCTTGTTGGAGCTCTTGCGGAATGCTTCCACGACCTTGAGGCGCTTGGCGTACTTGATCTTCTTCTGCGCGGAGGTCTCGGTCTTCATGCGCTCGCGCAACTCGATACCAAGCTCGTCGATCTGGACGCGCTTGAGCAATTCCTTGATCGCCTCGGCGCCCATCATGGCCTTGAAGCCGGAGGGGCGGAACTGCTGGTCGAGTTCGCGGAACTTGTTTTCGTCCTTGATGATCTCGCGTTCTTTTACGGGAGCATCGCCTGCATCCACGACGACATACGACTCGAAGTAGAGAATGCTTTCCAGGTCACGCAATGAAATATCGAGCAGGTGGCCGATGCGCGAGGGCAGGCCTTTGAAGAACCACACATGGGAGCACGGGGAAGCGAGCTCGATGTGGCCCATGCGCTCGCGGCGAACCTTGCTGACGGTAACTTCAACGCCGCACTTGTCGCAGATCACGCCGCGGTGCTTCATGCGCTTGTACTTGCCGCAGAGGCACTCCCAGTCGGTGACCGGTCCGAAGATGCGCGCGCAGAACAGGCCGTCGCGCTCGGGCTTGAACGTGCGGTAGTTGATGGTTTCCGGCTTGGTTACTTCGCCATGCGACCAGCTCCGGATCTTCTCGGGCGATGCAAGCATGATGCGGATGGCATCGAAGTCGGTAATGGGAGAGGTAAGTTCAAATGGGTTCGAACGGAACAAGGCGACCCTCCTTGGCAAGCCTTTTTGGACGTTGCCGCGGCTTTTCCCGGGACTGTTAGAGGATCCTTCCTTCCCGGGAAGCGGTGGTTTAACCCGCTTTCGAGAAAGGACCCTTGAAAAATCAGTAGTCAGTGATCAGTGGTCAGTGATCAGTTTTGAGGCTGACCACCGACCACTGAGATCAATCGGCTACGGCTGCGACTTCCGGCACGGGGACCTTCTTGATGAGGTCCGCGCGCTTGATCAGTTCCACATCCAGGCACAGCGACTGCAGTTCGCGAATGAGCACGTTGAACGACTCCGGCACGCCCGGCTCGATAGCCGCCTCGCCCTTGACGATGGCCTCGTAGATCTTGGTGCGGCCGTAAACGTCGTCGGACTTGGCGGTGAGCAGTTCCTGCAGGATGTACGCGGCGCCGTAGGCTTCGAGCGCCCACACTTCCATCTCGCCGAAGCGCTGTCCGCCGAACTGCGCCTTGCCGCCCAGCGGCTGCTGGGTGATGAGCGAGTACGGCCCGATCGAACGAGCGTGAATCTTGTCGTCGACCAGGTGCGACAGCTTGAGCATGTAGATGTAGCCGACGGTTACCGGCTGCTCGAACTGATCGCCGGTCATGCCGTCGAACAGGGCTGTCTTGCCGGAACTGGGCAGGCCCGCCGCCGCCAGCAGAGCCTTGATTTCGCTCTCCTGCGCGCCGTCGAATACCGCGGTACCGAACCAGATGCCGCGTTCCATGCCCGCTGCAACCCGCAACAACATCTCGTCGTCGAGCTCTTCCAGCTGGCGCAACGCGGCGGTTCCGGCGAACTCTTTCTTCATGAGTGCGCGGGTGGCCTCGACGTCGCTGTTGGCGCGTACGGTTTCGGCAATCCTCTTGCCCAGCCCGTGCGCGGCCCAGCCAAGGTGCGTTTCGAGAATCTGACCGACGTTCATACGAGAAGGAACGCCGAGCGGATTGAGAACGATCTCGACCGGTGTGCCATCGGGCAGATACGGCATGTCTTCCTCAGGAAGAATGCGCGCGATCACGCCCTTGTTGCCGTGGCGGCCGGCCATCTTGTCGCCCACACTCAGCTTGCGCTTCATGGCAACGTAAACCTTGACCAGCTTGATCACGCCGGGAGGCAGTTCGTCGCCCTTCTGCAGCTTGCCGATCTTCTCATTGGTGATCTTGCGCAGCACTTCGATCTGGCGCGACGTCATCTCCTCGATCTCATCGATCTGCTCGTTGACGCGGGGGTCCTTGTCGGCGTAGCGGATGCGCTTGAGGTTCTTGGTGGAGATGCGCTCGATGGTCTCGCGATCGAGCAGCGCACCCTTGGTCAACAGGCGCTTGTTGGTGCGCTCGTCGTGCAGGTCGGCCAGCACTTCCTTGCCGCCCAGGATGCCGTCGAGACGCTTGAGGCGCTCGTCGGTCAGAATGCGGATTTCGTCGCCGAGGTTCTTTTCGAGCTTGGCCACGTACTCCGCTTCGATCTGCTTGGCGCGCTCGTCCTTCTCCTGGCCCTTGCGGCTGAAGATGCGCACGTCGACCACCGTGCCTTCGATACCCGGAGGGCAGGTGAGCGAAGCGTCGCGCACATCGCCGGCCTTTTCGCCGAAGATGGCGCGCAGCAGCTTCTCTTCCGGAGTGAGCTGGGTTTCGCCCTTCGGCGTTACCTTGCCCACCAGGATGTCGCCATGCTTGATCTGGGCGCCGATGCGGATCACGCCGCTCTCGTCCAGATCGCGCAGCGCGTGCTCGCTGACGTTGGGAATGTCGCGCGTGATTTCCTCGGGCCCGAGCTTGGTGTCGCGGGCTTCGATTTCGAACTCCTCAATGTGCACCGAGGTGTAGTAGTCCTCGCGCACCAGCTTTTCGCTGATGAGGATGGCGTCTTCGAAGTTGTAACCGCGCCACGGCATGAAGGCCACCAGGACGTTACGTCCCAGCGCCAACTCGCCCTGCTCGGTGCAAGGACCGTCGGCGATGACCTGGCCCTTGACCACGCGATCGCCTTCGCGAACAACCGGCTTCTGGTTGATGCAGGTGTTCTGGTTCGAGCGCTTGAACTTGATGAGCGTGTAGATGTCGGAACCGACTTCACGCGACAGCTGCGTGGGATGATGCTCGCCTTCGACGCGCACGATGATGCGCTCGGAGTCGACCGAATCCACGATGCCGTTGCGCTTGGCCAGCACCACGGCGCCGGAGTCGCGCGCCGTCACGCCTTCCATGCCGGTGCCCACCAGCGGAGCCTCGGCCACCAGCAGCGGCACAGACTGCCGCTGCATGTTGGCGCCCATCAGCGCGCGGTTGGCGTCGTCATGCTCGAGGAACGGCACCAGCGACGCGGCCACCGAAACAAGCTGCTTCGGCGAGACGTCGATGTAGTCCACCTCGGCGCGGTTGACGAGCACGAAGTTCCCCTGGCGGCGCGCATTGACCAGGTCTTCGGTGATCACGCCCTCGTCGTTGAACTCGATGTTGGCCTGCGCGATGGTGTGCTTGTCCTCTTCCCACGCCGACAGGTAGAAGCTGAACGGAATGGAGTCGATGGCGCGCTTGCCGGCCTTCTTCAACTGCGCGTTGAGGCGCGCCGCTTCTTCCTTCTCGATGTGATCGCCCACGCGCAGGCCGCTTTCGCCGGCGTTGGCGATCTCAACGTAGTCGAGAATGCGCGCGTCCTTCACCTTGCGGTAAGGCGACTCGATGAAGCCGTACTCGTTGATGCGCGCAAAGCAGCTCAGCGAGCTGATCAGGCCGATGTTCGGACCTTCCGGCGTCTCAATGGGGCAGATGCGGCCGTAGTGCGTGGGGTGCACGTCGCGCACTTCGAATCCGGCGCGCTCACGCGACAAACCGCCCGGCCCAAGAGCCGACAGACGGCGCTTGTGCGTGATCTCGGAGAGCGGGTTGGTCTGGTCCATGAACTGCGACAGCTGCGACGATCCGAAGAACTCGCGGATCGCCGCCATCACCGGCTTGGCGTTGATCAGGTCGTGCGGCATGGCCGTCGATAGCTCCTGATACACGCTCATCTTTTCCTTGATGGCGCGCTCCATGCGCACCAGGCCGATGCGGAACTGGTTCTCCATCAGCTCGCCGACAGCGCTGCACGCGGCGGTTGCCGAGGTGATCGATGTCGTCGACCATGCCGATGTTCTTGCGCAGCTTGAGCAGGTAGCGGATGGTCGCGTAGAAGTCCTCAGGCGTCAGCGTGCGGTGATCGAGCGGCGTGGCGTCCTGGTTCTCATAGAGCTTGATGTTGAACTTCAGCCGGCCCACGCGCGAGAAGTCGTACTTGCGCGGGTCGAAGAACATGCCTTCGAAGAGCGCCGTCGCGGTGTCCAGCGTCGGCGGATCGCCCGGACGCAGCTTGCGGTAGATTTCGATCAGCGCTTCTTCGGGCTTGCGGATCGAGTCGCGCTTCAGCGTGTTGGTGATGATGTTGCCCACGTCGTCGCGCTCGGGGAAGAAGACCTCGAAGCTCGTCGCGCCGCTCGACAGCACCTTGTGCAGGCGGTCGGCGGTCAGCTCCACGTTGGCTTCCACAATCACTTCGCCGGTAGTCGGTGTCGACCACGTCGGCAGCGGTCAGCGCGCCATCGAGTTCGGCGGCTTCCACTTCGATGTTGTCGATGCCGGCGGCGCGGATGGCCTTCATGCGTGTGCTGCGTGATCTTGCGGCCGGAGTGCGCAATCTCTTCGCCGTTGTGCAGCACGGCGTGCGCCGGCTTGGCGCCCACCAGGTGCGTGCGCGGCCTTCGGATCCTGCTGAACCGCCCAGAAGCAGCTTGCCGTCGGCAATGTGCATGCGGTCGACGGTGTAGAAGGTCTTGAGGATCTCTTCATCGCGAGCGCAGGCCGAGCGCGCGCAGGAAGATCGTGCCCAGAAACTTGCGCTTGCGATCGATGCGCACATAGAGCGTGTTCTTCTGGTCGTACTCGAACTCCACCCACGAGCCGCGATAGGGAATGATCTTGCCCAGGAAGTAGGTGCGGTTGTTCGCGGTCTCAAAGAAGACGCCCGGCGAACGGTGCAACTGCGAAACGATCACGCGCTCGGTGCCGTTCACAATGAAGGTGCCGTTCGGCGTCATCAGCGGAATGTCGCCGAAGAAGACTTCCTGCTCCTTGATGTCGCGGATGGTCTTGTTGCCGGTCTCCGGATCCTTGTCGTAGATGGTGAGGCGCACCGTCACCTTCAGCGGCGCGGAGAACGTCATGCCGCGCTCTTCGCACTCCTGCTGGTCATACTTCAGCTGCAGGCTCACCGGGTCGCCGCACTTGTTGCAGAAGTCGGGCGTGTTCTTGTTGTAGTGGCCGCACTTCTGGCAAAGCACATCGCCGGGAAGGAACGGATCGGTGATCACCATGGATCCGCAATTCGACGCAGGCGGTGCGCAGGTGATGCAGTCCCTTCAGGTGGCCGCACTTGCACTCCCAGTTGCCGATCGAGAAGTCGACGAAATCCAGCTGCGAGATGCCGCGGAAGTCGGTAATGGGGAACACGGAGACAAAGACCGACTGCAGGCCCGAGTCGTCGCGCTCGTTGGGCAGCTTGTCCATCTGCAGAAAACGCTCGTAGGAGCGCCGCTGCACTTCAATCAGGTTGGGAATCTGGGTTGCTGTGGGAATCTTGGAAAAATCGAGCCGGCTGCGAATCGCGCGCTTCTCGTTAGGCATGCTTCACTCCTGAGACTCTCGTGTCCGGCCCGCCACCGGGGTGGGGGCTTGAGCCGGGCCGGCGCCCGAGTCTCGATGGCGCCAGCCAAACTACGGTAAGAAGATCGTTTATTCCGGACTGGCACACCGTGTAACGCCAGTCTTCTCCGCGTTCACCGGATCTGGCCGCTCTGAGCGGCAGCCACACCGGAATTGCTGGCCAAGCGTGGGGCCAAAGTTCGCGCAGGAAATTCACACTTCAGAGGCATTGCCGACCGTTCGGGTAGTGCGCTAGACTGCGCACAATCAGGAGTAGGGAGACGCCGGCAGACCGCTGGTGGATCATCCTGCGTGTTTTCGAAGGCAGATTCGACGCTGAAATGCGCCATTCGCCTGCTCAGGAGACACGAAAAGCTCGTAAGGACACGATGTCCCACGAGCGCGGCTTACTGCCTGTGCCCCCATCCGAATTTCTCAATCCCTGCTCTCGCCGATCCCAAAGCTCGCTTCTGCCGCCGCTCGCCAGCCAACCCATGACCTGTCCAACGGATTCCCGCTCATCCGCCAGCCCTGAAATGCTTATCCCGCTGCGCAACGTCCACCGCCAGAGTGCTTGGCCTCGTCTCCGGCCGCGGACGTTACAAGTTCCTTGTTTCCTGACAAACGCGCAGCCCGGACCGTCTATTTTCGTTGATCTTCAGCAAAAACAGACGGAAAGACGCGCAACGCTTATCGTAGCGCGTTCTGCCCGGGCTTGCAAGTATGCCTTACCGAGGTGCCGATGTTACTTGATTTCGACCGTGGCCACGCCTTCGAACTTCTTCTTGATGGCCTCGGCCTCGTCCTTGGTCGCGTTCTCCTTCAGAGCCTTGGGAGCGCCGTCGACCAGGTCCTTGGCTTCCTTCAGGCCGAGCGAAGTAACTTCGCGTACCGCCTTGATGGTGTTGATCTTGTTGGCGCCGGCATCCTTGAGGATGACCTGGAATTCGGTCTTCTCTTCGACCGCCGGAGCCGCCGCCGCACCACCGCCGCCGGCAACCATCACCGGGGCCGCCGCCGCTGCCGAAACGCCAAGACGCTCTTCCAGCTTCTTCACCAGAGCCGCCGCTTCCAGCAGGCTCAGGCTTACAATCTGTTCTTCCAACTGCGCGAGATCCGCCATTTTCATTCTCCAATCAGAACTTGTTTGAAATTTGTGCTACCCAGCTGCCAACCCGAAAGGAAGTTTCCGATGCGCCCAGACCAGCGCCCTTCCAACCCGCGTTGCCGCCTAAACCCTTGAAACTAAGCTTCGTTTTCTGCTGCAGGCGCTTCGCTCGCCGCTTCTGGAGCGGGAGTCTCGCTCGCCGGAGCTTCGCTGGCCGCCACCGGTGCGGGAACTTCGCTCGCCGGCGGAGGTGCTTCGCTTTCGGTCGCCGGCGCGGCCACTTCCTTCGCCGGAGGCGCCGGAGCCTCACTCGCCGGTGCTGCCGCCGCGGGTGCCGCGCCGCCTGCTGCCGCAAACTTTTCCTTTTCCACGCCCTGGCCCAGCACCACGGCCAGGTCGCGGCCCGTGGCGTTCAGAACCGTAACCAGCCGCTGCGCCGGAGCATTAATAAGGAAGAGCAGCTTGGCAAAGATCTCTTCCTTGCCGGGCATGGTCGCCAGGGACTTCACTTCGTCCACGCTGAGCAGCTTGCCGTCCACGATGCCCAGCTTGAACTGGAATTCCGCGTTCTCACCGACCCACTTCGAGAACCCCTTGGCCAGCGCTACCGGGTCGCCCGAGGTGAACGCCACCGAGCTCACGCCCTTCAGGCCCTTCAGCGCGTCCTCCACCTTGGTACCCTTGCCGGCAATCGGGGCCAGCTTGTTCTTCACCACCCGGTACTTGCCGCCCGAGTCGCGGATCGCCTTCCGCAGCGCAAAGTCCTGCGCCACCGTCAGCTTGGCAAATGTACCAATAATTGCGGTTGTCGAGGTCTCCAGCTCCTTGCTCAGCAGCTGGACCTTCTGTACCTTCTTCGCTTTCGAAATCGCCATTGTGTGCTCCGCACAACAGTGAACAATGATCAGTGAACAGTGGGCGGTACCAAAACCGTCCTCGATCGATGTTCCTGTTTCCAAAACTCTTTCAACCCTGCAGTCCAAGACTCAAGCTGAACGCGCGTGACTGTTCACTGTCCGCTGTTCACTGTCCACTGCCCTCTTAGTGCTTGCCGGCCGCGTCCGCAACCGCCGAATCCAGCGGCACTCCCGGGCCCATCGTCGAGCTCAACGTCAGGCTCTTGATGTACTTGCCCTTCGCCGCCGAAGGCTTGGCGCGCACAATCGAGGTGATCACCGTGGTGGCGTTGTCCACCAGCTTCTCGGGCGTGAAGCTCAGCTTGCCCACCGGCACGTGCACCAGGCTGGTCTTGTCGGCGCGGAATTCCACCTTGCCGGCCTTGATCTCCTTGACCGCCGAAGCCACGTCCAGCGTCACGGTGCCCGTCTTGGGGTTCGGCATCAAGCCCTTGGGGCCGAGCACCTTGCCCAGGCGGCCCACTACCTTCATCATGTCCGGCGTGGCAATCAGCGCGTCGAAGGCGGTCCAGTTTTCCTTCTGGATCTTCTCCACCATCTCCTCGCCGCCCACAAAGTCCGCGCCCGCTTCCTGCGCTTCCTTCTGGCGGTCGCCGCTGGCGATCACGGCCACGGTCTTCGACTTGCCCAGTCCGTGCGGCAGAACCACCGTCCCGCGCACCATCTGGTCTGCGTGACGCGTATCGACGCCCAGACGCATGGTCAGGTCGACTGTCTCATCAAACTTGGCGTACTTGACTTTCTGCAGGAGGCTGACCGCCTCGGGCAGCGCATAGGCGGGTTGCGTAACAGCAGCGCGCGCCTTCGCAATATTCTTGCTGGCTTTCTTGGCCATGTTCCCTCGTCTCCCACCGCATTTGCCGGCCCCGTCTCCAGGGACCACCTGCGGTGGGGCCAACTTTAGGTCGGCTCAACTCGAAACAGGGGCCAAATGCCGTGGTGGTATTGACGGTCCGGGTTACCGCTCCGGACACATTCTGTAATCATAACGGAGTGGTACGGCAAATGCAACAGAATCACCGCCCGCCGCTCAGCTTTTCCCGCCGAAATCAGGGTTTGGGAAAGCCTCATGCGTAGTCCGTATCGACGCTACAAAAATACAGGTTTCCCGGCAAGCCTAACCCAACAAACAAGATAGCCATCACTCCAGGCAAACGCCCGGCGAACGCAGCATTACGCCTCCGCAACAAATCCGCCGAAATCCCATCTATAGGGATGTAGAGAGACGAAGGAACATAGGAGAAAAGGAAGATGAATCCCCTTAAGTTAAAAGCAGTTTTGGCGGCCGGAGCGATGCTGCTGGCCCTCCCCGCATTTGCACAAAATGAAGGTCAGGGTCAGGGACAGGCGGTGGTTACCGTCCTGCCCGCGCATGGCAACGAAATCCCCGCCAATCTCAATCAGCAGGATCTTACCGTCAAGGTCAACGGCAAGGATTCCACCATCACCAACTGGACCCCCCTGCGCGGCGCGAACGACCGCCTGGAGCTGGTCGTGATGCTCGACAGCGGCGCCCGCAGCAGCATCGGCACCCAGATCTCCGATATCGCCGACTTCATCAAGACGCTCCCGCCCGAAGCCAAGGTCACGGTTGCCTACATGGAGAACGGCATTGCCCGCCTCAGCGGACCGCTCACCACGGACCACAATGCGGCCGTGAAGGGCCTGCATCTTCCCATCGGCGGCCCCGGACAGGATGCCAGCCCGTACTTCTGCCTGTCGAACCTGGCAACGCACTGGCCTTCCAACGATCGCACCGCGCGGCGTGAAGTGGTCATGATCTCCGACGGCGTGGACTACTATGACGCGCGCTTCGATCCGCAGGATCCTTACATGGAAGCTGCCATCTCGGACTCTGTGCGTAACGGCCTGGTGGTCTACTCCATCTACTGGCAGAATCAGGGCCGCTTCGATCGCTCGCGGTACGCCAACGCTTCCGGCCAGAACCTGCTTCTCCAGGTGACGCAAGCCACCGGCGGCAACAGCTACTGGGAAGGGATCGGCAACCCGGTTTCGTTCCGTCCGTTCCTGCAGGATCTGCAGCGCCGTTTGCAGAACCAGTACGAGCTGAGCTTCACGGCTCCCCTCAAGAACAAGCCGCAGGTCGACAACCTCAAGCTCAAGGTCAACGGGATCTCGGGCAAGGTCGATGCTCCCGGCGAAGTCTACGTCGCTCGCAGCATGTAAGAGCGGTTTTCCTCGCAACACCAACTGTCCGATGCACGGCCTCAAAGCGCCGCCCTCTCAAGGGCGGCGCTTCTTTTTCTGAGCCGACCTTCGCTTACAGCAATGAACCCGGCGACGGATCAGAGTCCAGTCCGCAGTTTCCACGCGTGCCACTCTTCCGCCGTGATCTCCCAGAGTTCGGCCGGCAGCCGGCCGCAAACAAAGTTGCTTTCCAGGTTGGCAATCACACGCATCCCGGTCTTCTCCGAGATGCGGCGCGAAGCCTTGTTCGCCACGGCCTTGGGAGCCCGCAACACCAGGAAGCCCAGCACATCGAACCAGTAGTCGTTCACTGCCACTACCGCCTCGGTCATCAGGCCCTTGCCGTGCCATGGAACGCTCAGCCAGTATCCCCGGTTGTTGTCCTCGCTTTGGTGAAGACTGATTTTGCCGATCAGGTGTTCCGGCTCTTCTTTCAAGCGCAGCGTCCAGTGCCACTCTTCCCCGCGCTCCATCGCCGGCAACACCACGTCCCGATAACGCGGCAGCACCTGGCCGGCAGGAACGGGCCAGGGAACCTGGGCGTTGAGATACTTCACGACCTCCCAGTGCGGAAACAGACGCTCGACGTCTTTGGCATCGGCAAGCTCGAGCGGCCGCAGAAAGAGGCGCTCTGTTTCAAGGGCCACCATGACCCTAACCTAACAAAAGTACGCGACGATGGGCGGGTGGCCGCGGTCTCGGTGACTTCTTCAACCCGGTCGAGGGTGCCGCTGCACTCACTCCCCCTCAATACGTGTCAATACGTGTTTTCCTGAACGGAGTGAAGGATCCGCGGGTGCTTTTCGGGACCTTCAAAGTGGCGTTACTTCCGGATTCTCCACGACCCGCTCTACGGACAATCATTCGCTGAGGACAGGTCGCGCACGCCCCTGAGTCATTTTCGGAGGGAGCAGGGGCCTTCAGGCCCCTGAAACCCGCACTTCTCAAAACAGGCCTTCAGGCCCGGACCTCATTTCGCCTCAAGATGCACAGGCATGGCATCCAAGGCCCCACAAGGCTGAGGTGAGGGGATACACATTCCCCGAGGTAGAAGCCAGCGCCCGCTATGGCACGATTTCCATCTCACTCCGGAAGACGTGATAGTTCTCGAACACAACATCGTTCAGCGATCGCTGAAGGCCTGGCGTTACGTCAAGCGAAGGACACCCTTGCCCGTGCCCCCATCCCCCACGGACCAGGAGAGAATGCGCAATCGAGGAGGTAACGCTCCTGACAGGCAAGAAGTAGTCTTTGCCTCCAATACTGACCTGCCCGTAATCCACCTCAATGCCAGAGTTGATCATGAATTCATCCGGCTTCAAATCCGCCATCAACATCAGTCGAAGGATCGTTCCGCTCGCTGGATCGACGGCCATCTCTCCGTGATAGGCGACGACCTTGCTCAGGGTTTGTGGAGTTGTGGAACAGGATGGATTGGCAGCAATTGTGTCGTACGTAAGTGTGTAGTGGGATTTCTCCTTTGGTACTTCGTAACTGAAAACTGCCTGGAGGCCGGTTTGGCCCTGTTCCCAGTGGCTCCATGCCAGCTTGCTCCGGGCAGCATCCACAACCACCGTGCCAAGGATCGGCCCAAACACACCAGACGTGGTCAGCATCCTCAGCCGGGGATCTAAGGTGCTCTTCTCCACAACCTCGCGGCCTTCCCGGAAAGTCACAGTGACTTTGGATTCGCCAACAAGATGAATTGACTGGTAGGCCGTGGTGTTCGCCCCCGGCATCGTGACTGCCGGCGAATCTTCAAAGCTGCTCGTAACTCGCGTGGCAAAGAAATTAGGCAACTCATGAAGCGTCCGCGAGGCGTAATTCACGGTCAGAGCCAGTATCTTGCGCTGCGTGGCCACATCCGGCGCGGGTTGGCGGGGAATCTCGCCTGCGGGAGGTTCGAGGAATGTCGACGCATCCGCCAAAATCATGAGTGTCTGCCGCGATTTTTCGCCAGATAGGCCCGCTCTCAGGCGGTCAAGCTTTGCGGTGCTCAACCGCTCGGTCAATTCCAGATCCGACAGTTGCCTGGCCACTTCCGCATCCTGCAATCCGTGTGCCGCGGCAAGCGTCTGCTCCAACCCATCAACCGTGACGCGTTTCGCGCCAAACGCAGGAAGTACGAGTCCAGTCAAAGCGAGCAAGAGAGCCAGCGCGCGCATCCCATCCTCCTGACAAAACGGCCGTGCGAGTTACCCTTTGACACCCGACATCGGTGGATAGTTAGGCGGTTCTTTCACCCTGTTGGACATCATCGCTTACAGTCTTGTGTCCCCCGGTCTCTCTACCACCAGAGCGAGCAGACACAGACCGTATCCACTATCGGCCTGCAGACTTCAATTTCGCCGAACGCGCGCGATATTCATTGACTTTGCATCCGGCCTCGGGTGGCGCTTGAATCACCCTGCCCGTCAAATACTGGTTGACCAATATCCCTCCACCTTCGACGGCTCCCGAGACATGGAAGCCCGGCGGAAGAAGCGCGGCCCGCCGCAGAAACCGCGAAATCGAGTAAGGTGCGGGAACCCACCCGCATTGAATTCCCCCGCCCCGCTGTGTAATTTTTAGAGTCATCGCAGCTCCATGCGCATGACTCGCAACCCCGAATCGAGGACTATGAATCTCTTCAGGCTGGCCCTTCCCGCTTTGGCCTTGTGCTCCCTGCTACCCGCCGCCGCTCAGAATCTGAATAGCACCTACGCTCGAGACGCCGCCCAGCCCATAGATCAGACCTACACCGACCACATCAAGAAGTACACCACCGATCCGTCGTTCCTCTCCCCGCTGGTGGACTACCTGCCGGCTTCGAAGACCGTGCCCACGCCGATGAAAGTCCTCGGCGACGTCTCCGGCGCGCCCGACTTCCTACCCTACGCCGAGGACGTCTACAAGTACTTCCGCCTGCTCGAATCAAGCAGCCCGCGCGTGAAGGTCTTCACCATCGGCCACTCCGAAGAAGGCCGCGAGATGATCGCCGCCGCCATTGCCGATCCCGAACTGCTCGCCGGCCAGAAGGACAACGACGCGCGACTCGCCAAACTGTCCGACCCGCGCAACCTCAACTTCGACGAATCGAAGGCCCGCGACCTCATCGACAAAAGCTACCCGGTTTACTACATCACCGGCACCATCCATTCGCCCGAAACCGGCGCGCCCACGGCCCTGATGGAACTGGCCTATCGCCTCGCCGTCGACGACGCCCCCTACATCAAGTACATCCGCTCCCACATGATCGTGCTCATCACCCCGGTGGTTGAAGTCGACGGCCGCGACCGCATGGTCGACATCTACAAGTGGCACAAGGCCAACCCCGGCAAGGACTGGCCCCACCTGCTTTATTGGGGCCACTATGTCGCCCACGACAACAATCGCGACGCCATGGCCATGACCCTCGATCTCACCCGCAACGTGCTCGACACCTACCTTGGCTGGCACGCGCAGGTGCTGCACGACCTGCATGAATCCGTGCCGTTCCTCTACGACAACACCGTCGGCGACGGCCCCTACAACGCCTGGGTCGATCCGCTGCTCGCCGACGAATGGGCCGAACTTGGCTGGAACAACGTGGCGCAGATGCAGGGCTTCGGCATGCCCGGTGTCTTCACCCACGGCGACTTCGATACCTGGAGCCCCGGCTATCTCATGTTCCTGGCCGGCATGCACAACGGCATCAGCCGCCTCTATGAGACCTTCGGCAACGGCGGAGCCGACACCGAAAAGCGCATCCTCACGCCCGAGGAATATTCGCGCACCTGGTATCGCCAGAACCCCCCGCTTCCCGTCGTGACCTGGTCGCAGCGCGACAACAACAACTACGAGCAATCGGCGCTGCTCTCCACCCTCTCCTACTTCTCGCAGCACACCCATCACTTCCTGGAGAACTACTACTCCAAGAGCAAGCGCGCCACCCAGAAGCCCACATTGGAAGGCCCAGCGGCTTACGTCATCACCAACGACGAAGCTCACGCCAACCGCGTCGTCGAACTTGTCAAAGTCCTCAAGCGCCAGCACGTCGAAATCCAGCAGCTCACCGCCGACACCACCGCCAACGTCCCCGGCGAAAAGCGCGGCGACAAGCCCAAGCCGGAACAGTTTCCCGCCCGTAGCATCATTGTGCGCATGGACCAGCCCTACTCGAGAGCCGCCGACGCCCTCCTCGACCGACAATACTGGGCGCCCGACGACCCCCAGAAGCATCCCTACGACGACACCGGCTGGTCCTTCAGCGCGCTCTTCAATCTCAAGGTCGCGCGCATCACCGACCCCGACGTCCTGAAAGCCGCCATGAAGCCCGTCGATGACCCCGCCGCCCTCACCGGCAAACTCGCCGGCAGCGGCTCCGTCGTCCTCGTCCCCAACACCGGCCAGACCACGCTGTTAGCGCTCGTCTACAAGCTCAAAGGCGCGACCATCCAGTCCACCGAAAAACCCTTCGACGCCGACGGCCATCACTACGCCGCCGGCTCGCTCCTTATCTCGAACGTCCCCGACGACCAGCTGACCGCCGCCCTCCACGATCTCGCCCTCGACGCCACGCACCTTGCCGCCACGCCCACCGTCGCCTCCCACCCCGTCAGCGCCCCGCGCATCGCCATGATGCACACCTGGCTCGCCACCCAGACTGAAGGCTGGTGGCGCTATGCCTTCGACGCCGCCGGCGTCCCCTTCGACTACATCAGCACCCAGACCGCCGCCAAAGAAGACGACCTCCGCTCCAAATACGACGTCATTATCTTCGCCCCCGTCGGCCGCGGCTCCACCTCCGACATCCTCAACGGCATCCCTCAGTGGAACAACCCCATGCCGTGGAAAAAATCCGACCTCACCCCCAACCTCGAAGATGGCGGCGATTCGACAGACGACATGCGCCCCGGCCTCGGCTACGACGGCCTAACCCACCTCAAGAAGTTCGTCGAACAGGGCGGCCTGCTCATCACCTGCGAAGACACCGCGCAGTTCGCTATCGAGACCGGCCTCGCCCCCGGCGTCACCATCGCGCCCGCGGCCGATGCCCGCGTCGTCGGCACCGTCCTCAACACCGTCTTCGTCGCCCGCGACAACCCCATCGCCAACGGCTACGACCTCAATGTCCCCGTCATCAGCGCCAACGGCATGGCCTTCAACGTCGCCAACACCGTCGGCCGTGGCGGCGGCCGCATCCTCATGGACCCCTACTCCGAGCGCCCCACTGGCCGCGGCACCGTGGAAGACAGCGACGAGCCGCAGGGCCGCAAGATCGTCGAGGCCGAGCCACTCGAAAAACAGCAACCCTGGCAGCCGCGCAAGCTCAACGAAGAGCAGATCCGCAACAACCCCTCCGTCATCCCCGCGCAATTCCGCCCCGACGTGATCCTGCGCTTCGACGCCGCCAAGTCCCTGCTCCTCTCCGGCCTCCTCGACAAAGCCGGCTCCCTCGCCGAGCACGCCATCGTCGTCGACGCCCACGTCGGCCAGGGCAACGTGCTCCTGTTCGCCAACAACCCCATCTACCGCGGCGAAACCCTCGGCACCTACGCCCTCGTCTTCAACGCCATCCTCAACCACGACCGCCTCGCCCATCCCGTCGCAACCGCGGAAGAAAAGAAGTAGTCTTCTGCTCACTGTCCACTGTCCACTGTCCACTGCTCACTGTCCACTGTTCACTCATCCGGTTCGCCGGTCTTTCCCGGCGAATCGGAATATGGCACACTTGCTGTCATGGGAAGCAAAGACAAAGGCAAGAAGGAAGTAAAGAAAGCGCCCAAACCGAAGCCCAAACCGGAACCCGGCCGCAAACGCGAAGGGTTCACGCCAGCCCCGCCGAAATAAACGACGCAAAATCTCGGCGCGCCCGCAATCAGAACCCCAATCCATATTCTGTCTCCAGACGCGAAAAAGCCCTCCATCTGCGGAGGGCTTTTTCATCGAATGTCTCTTCCCGCGGGCACCGCGCCTCATTTCTTGGTGCTGACAGTGTCCCCCGTCCCGGTATTGTGGAACGACCCTTCCTTGTACTTCTGCTTCTTGGGCGTCTTGTACTGGCCCCCGAAAAGGTAGGCGTTCTTGTCCGGCTTGTAGTGATACTTCGGCGTCTTCGCAGCGTGGAACTTGTGGTGCTTGTGAGGCCACGCATAGGCGCTCTGGCTAAGCGCACCGCTCAGCGCCAGCACCGCAATCACGCTCATCAAGAAAAGCTTCCCAGCTCTCACCATCGGCTCCCCGCACACTTTCCAGCCTTCAGCCTGCCACGCAATGCAAATCCCTGCTTTGCTCCGGAGCAATCTTCCCTCCGCTCAGCCTGTTTTCCTGAGCAGGGCGCAGCGGAGTCGAAGGATCCGCGGTTGCTTTTTTGCCGGCACTCACCAGCACAGGCATCCATGCCCCGTCCTCTCGATTTTTTCCGTCGCTTTTGTGGCAAACTGAGACGCACTCATCCGTCCCGCAAACAAGCGCCATGAACTCCTCCATCCAGATCCGTTCCGCCCTTCCCGCCGACGCGCTCGCCGTCGCGGAGATCCATGTGCGCTCGTGGCAGGTCGCCTATCGCAACCTCCTCCCCGACGGCTACCTCGCCTCCCTCCGCCCTCAGGACCGCGCCGACCGTTATGACTTTACGCACACCGATCCCGCCCAGCCCCACACCCGGGTAGCTTCCGTCGGCGGCGTCCTCTGCGGCTTCGCCACCACCGTGCCTGCCGGCGATCCCCCGCTTCCGGGCTGCGGGGAGCTCTGCGCCCTGTACGTCGATCCCGATCGATGGGGCAGCGGTCTCGGCCTCGCTCTCATCACCGATGCCCGCGATCACCTCGCCGGCCAGGGCTTTCACCACGCGCTTCTCTGGCTGCTCGTGGGCAACACCCGCGCCGATCGCTTCTACCGCAACGACGGCTGGTCCCCCGACGGCGCACGCAAACGCGACGTGCTCTGGGGCATCGACGTCGAGGAACTCCGCTACCAGCGCAGCCTTCCCTGACATGCGCCACAACGCCACGTCACTTCCCAGGAGGTCTGTTTTCCTGAGCGAACCCTGAACGCAGTGACGGGGCAGTCCAATGGTCTGTTTTCCTGAGCGAACCCTGAACGCAGTGAAGGGGCAGTCGAAGGATCCGCGGTTGTTCTTGCCTTTGCTTTCTTCTGCCTCCGTACGGACAGAGGGTGCCCCCGGTCCCTCGCACATGGGGACAGGGGAGACCACGAACCTTCGTTATCCCAAAAACAAAACGGCCGCGCCTTCGGCGCGGCCGTCTCACCAAACCAAAAAACTACGCGACCACTTCAATCCCCATCGACCGCGCCGTCCCTTTGATGCTCTTGATGGCGGACTCGACCGAAGATGCATTCAGATCCGGCATCTTCTGCGTGGCGATCTCCCGCACCTGCTTCTCCGTCACCTTGCCCACCTTGTCCTTGTTGGGCGTGCCGGCGCCCTTCGCAATCCCGGCCGCCTTCTTCAGCAGCACGGCTGCGGGTGGCGTCTTGGTCACAAAACTGAAGGTGCGGTCGCCGTACACCGTGATCACCACGGGAATGATCAGCCCCGCCATCTCCTTGTTCTGCGTGCGCGCGTTGAACTGCTTGCAGAACTCCATGATGTTGACCTGCGCCTGGCCCAGTGCGGGACCCACCGGCGGCGCCGGCGTGGCCTTCCCAGCCTCGATCTGCAGCTTGACGTACCCTGATACTTTCTTCGGAGGTGCCATGATTGTTTCCTTTGGAAACCAGCCTTTAGCTCCTAGCCATTAGCTCTTAGCTGGTCTGCTCTCATTGCGAATTTTGGTGCTGCACTGTTGGCGTTCCCTTTTAACCGGTCCCCAGCTAGGGAGGCACAACCGGCTAGAAGCTAAAAGCTAATAGCTAACAGCTGCAACTACTCAATCTTTTCAACCTTGCCAAACTCCAGCTCGACCGGGGTGGAGCGTCCGAAGATGGTCACCATGACCTTCAAGGTCTCGCGATCTTCGTTGATCTCATCCACCACGCCGTTGAAGTTGGCGAACGGGCCGTCCGTAATCCGGACCTGCTCGCTCTTCTCAAACTTGATCTTCATCCGCGGCTTGTCTTTGGCCGTCTCCGAGCGGAACAGGATCGAACTCACTTCTTCCTCGCTCAGTGCCACCGGCTTGTCGCCCGTGCCCAGAAAGCCCGTCACCTTCGGCGTGTCCTTCAACACGTGCCAAAGGTTGTTGTCCAGCTCCATCTCCACCAGCACGTAGCCGGGCAGAAACACGCGTTCCACCGTGCGCTTCTTGCCGTTCACAATCTCCGTCACCGGCTCGGTGGGAATCATGACCCGGCCAACGCGGTCCTTCAATCCGAACGCCGTGATGCGGCTCTCGATCGATTCGCGCACCTTGCGCTCAAACCCCGAGTAGGCATGCAGGATATACCACTTGAAATTGGGGTGCTCGGGCGCCGCTTCCTGGGGCGGTTCGTCCGTCGGCACGGCGGGTTGTTTCAGCTCTTCTTCTGCCATCATGATCTCGTTTCGCACCACTGCACCCAGCTATCCGCGCACGGCAGTTATCGGCGCGCCGCAACTGCCTGCGCACCGCGGCTGCCTGCCTTCGGCACTACTGCGCTCCCAGCCGATGCAGAATCTGCTCCACACCCCGGCTGAATACAGCGTCCACCACAAAAAAGAACAGCCCAAAGAGGAACACCGCGATCAGCACAACCGAGGTCGTCGACTCCACTTCCTTGCGCGACGGCGTCACCACCTTGCGCATTTCCGCGCGCACGTCGCCTAAAAAGTGGGTGAGCTTGTCCCAGTTGCCCGTTACTCCGCCGGTAAAGTTCGACACAGCGTTGGGTTCCTGCTTCTTCAACGAAGCCGGGCGTTGTTCGTCGGTCATAACAGGTGTCTTCGAGGCCATACTTCACTTATTCCTTCGCACCCGGCGTCGTGCCGGGCACATTCTCTAACAATTCCTGGCAGGGGCGGAGGGATTCGAACCCCCAAGTTCGGTTTTGGAGACCGACAGTTTAACCGTTGAGCTTACGCCCCTAAAAGCAGTGAACAGTGGTCAGTGGTCACTGCTCAGTTGTTTCTCTGCCGGTGCAAGCCGTATCGCTCTCCCCGCCGATGCCCAAACTGATCACTGACCACTGTTCACTGACCACTGTCTTTACTTCGTTTCCTTGTGCGCCTGGTGCTTCCGGCAGCGGTTACAGAACTTCTTGAACTCGAGACGGCCCGTGGTCGTCTTCTTGTTCTTGGTCGTCGAGTAGTTCCGCTCTTTGCACTCAGTGCACTGCAATGTCACAATTTCCCGCATCTGTTTATCCTAACTGAATTTGCAGTGAACCGGGCTTTTTGAACAGCGCACAGAAGTTGCAGACCGCTTAAATCCTTGCTTTTCTGTGCCCTGTCCAGCATTTCCCGCCTACTGAATCCTGACGTTGCCGTGAACTTCCGACCCACAACGGAGCGTCCAGTTCACGTTTCACTCTTCACTTTTCACTTCTTCACTACTTGATTATCTCCGAGATCGTTCCCGCGCCCACCGTGCGTCCGCCTTCGCGGATCGCAAAGCGCAGACCCTTCTCCATGGCCACCGGGGTAATCAACTCCACCTTCAGCTGCACGTTGTCGCCCGGCATCACCATCTCCGTGCCTTCCGGAAGCTCGGCCACGCCCGTCACGTCCGTCGTACGGAAATAGAACTGCGGCCGGTAGCCCTTGAAGAACGGCGTGTGACGGCCGCCCTCTTCCTTACTCAACACGTACACTTCGCCCTTGAAGTTGGTGTGCGGCGTAATCGACGCCGGCTTCGCCAGCACCATCCCGCGCTCCACGTCTTCCTTGGGAATGCCGCGCAGCAGAAGTCCCGCGTTATCGCCCGCCAGGCCTTCGTCCAGCTGCTTCTTGAACATTTCCACGCCCGTGACCACGGTCTTTCTGGTCTCGCGGAAGCCCACGATCTCCGCTTCCTCGCCCACCTTCACCTTGCCGCGCTCGATACGGCCCGTAACCACCGTGCCACGCCCGGAGATGGAGAAAATATCTTCGATCGGCATCAGGAACGGCAGGTCGATGGCGCGATTGGGCTGCGGCACGTTCTGGTCCACCGCATCCATCAGCGCGTCAATCTGCGCTTCCCACTTGGCTTCGCCGTTCAAGGCGCCCAGAGCCGAGCCGCGAATCACCGGCACATCGTCGCCGGGGAACTGGTACTTCGAAAGCAGCTCGCGCACTTCCATCTCGACGAGATCGGTGAGTTCTTCGTCCTCCACCGCGTCGCACTTGTTCAGGAAGACGACAATATAAGGAACGCCTACCTGGCGGGCCAGCAGAACGTGCTCCTTGGTCTGCGGCATGGGGCCGTCGGTGGCCGCGACCACGAGAATCGCGCCGTCCATCTGCGCCGCGCCCGTGATCATGTTCTTGATGTAGTCGGCGTGACCGGGGCAGTCCACGTGCGCGTAGTGACGGTTCTTGGTCTCGTACTCCACGTGCGCCGTCGCAATGGTGATGCCGCGCTCCCGCTCTTCCGGCGCGTTGTCGATCGAGTCGAACGAGCGGAACGTGTTCTTCGGGTTGTGCTTCTGCAATACCTTGGTTATCGCCGCCGTCAGCGTCGTCTTGCCGTGATCGATGTGCCCGATCGTCCCCACATTGCAGTGAGGCTTCGAACGATCAAATTTTTCCTTCGCCATTGCCCTGTCTGTCCCTTCCGTTGAACTTGATTGAAGCCTGTAGCTCGTAGCCAGTAGCTCGTAGCTTTCTCCGTTGCTCGTCCAGATTGAGACCCACCCAGATCTGGAGCTACAAGCTACCGGCTACAAGCTCGTACACCTTGAAATACCGCTGCCGAGGACTCTGCTCCTCGTTTTACAACCTACTGCTTTACCTGGGCCTGCGACTCAAGCCGTGTCAACCTCTGAATCACCATCGTGTAATCGGCCACCTGGCGTATCGCAGCCATCGTCTCGTCGTGCTGCCGATCCGTCTTCTTTTCGAGTGCGTCGAGCTTCGCCGTAATCTCGCGCAATTCCGGCGCCAGGAAGTCCTGCATTACTTTGCGAACGTCTTCCACAACTCCCATCGTCGCCCCCATCCAACTCGTCTCAGTAATACGCGTACGCCTTGAAATACCGTGCCCGGAGTTCCGCCGGCACCTGCTCCACCAGCCGCAGATACCGTTCCCGCGTCAATCCCTGATCCGATACCGGCAGCCCCGCATAGAGGCTGACGGCCTCCTTGCCCAGGTACCCACGCTTGAGAATGGTTTCGAAATCCCGAATCCGCAGCCTGGCGCCCGTCACCCGGCTCAGCAGATGATCCACATCCCGCGCATCGAAGGCTGCATCGATGAGCGCGTGCAGCTTGGCGTATCCCTGCTGATCGGTGACGGCGATTCCCGCCTGCTCAAACATCTTCCCCACGTCCGCGTCCCTCTGAAACTGCCACCGTCTCGGTCTTGATCTTGGAGCGGGAGACGGGGATCGAACCCGCGACCAACAGCTTGGAAGGCTGTGACTCTACCACTGAGTTACTCCCGCGAAATCAGTGGACAGTGAGCAGGCGCCAGAGAACAGTTGTTAAGCCCGGCTCGACTCACGGCGCCCCCACTGTCCACTGTCGTCTGTTCACTGTCCACTGCACTTCTGGAGCTGATGACCAGGATTGAACTGGTGACCTCTCCCTTACCAAGGGAGTGCTCTACCAACTGAGCTACATCAGCCCTTTAAACCTACTTACCGCGCCGGATCCGGTCCGCCTGCATCGCCATCACCGTCCGGAAGGCAAACGTTGCGAGGATGAAGATCGGTATCCACCGAATCTCGATCATCCTGCCAAAAACCGGCACCTTACCCTCGCCAATCGTAAACCACACCACCACCGCCAGCACACCGTACAACGCCAGAGCGATCCGATATTTCCGCTCCAGTTCCGATCCCGTCGATCCGAGCCGTTCTTCGCGCCCATTTGCCGCCCCACCTTCGAGATTCTGCGGCCAGCCCATCCCTCAACCTCTACCTCTCAGATCCCAGCCGCCTTGGGTCCATTCTGCCCACTGACCACTGACCACTGACCACTGATCCCTGACCACTGTTTATGGTGCACAGGGGAGGATTCGAACCTCCGTAGCTCCAAGGAGCGGCAGATTTACAGTCTGCTGCCATTAACCACTCGGCCACCTGTGCCCATCCCTGACTGCCCTTGCGAAAACCCTCTTCAGCGCACCAGCGTTCTTCCGGAACTCTCCCGGTTTTACCCGGAATCGTCCGGTTTTTCGGTGCTTGCACCTCAGTGGGATCACCGCGGAGGACAGGCCCGGCCCTGGCAAGTATGGGCCGGCAAAACTAGCCTTTGCCGCTCGGTCTCGAGCGCCTTTCCGTGGCTTGGCGAAGGGCCTAAACCCCCTGCAATCTGGAGCTGGCGAAGGGATTTGAACCCCCGACCCTCTGATTACAAATCAGATGCTCTACCACCTGAGCTACGCCAGCCGCCCTGGCGGTGTTGAAAAACGGCGGTTATCGCGCCGCTGTGCACCGCTGCCACCTTTGAAATGCACTGGAGACCATGGGGTGTACGGGCACACTTTCGCATCGCACTCTCCACGGCACAGAACCCAAGATTAGCACAGAGAGGGGAGAGGAGCAAACCGTCAGATGAGGGTACGGAGGCCCATGTTTTGAGTCACTCGCGGGCGCTAGGCGCGGCGACGAATTGACTTGACATTGGTTGTGGGGGGAAGGAATCTGCTAACGAGCTTATTCTCTCCGAGGATTTCCCATGAAGACACTCAGGATTTTGCCGGCCGCGGTGGCCGGAGTGGCCCTCATTCTTGGTGCGGCCGTTGTGCCCGCTCACTCCCAGGATGCGCCCAAACGCCGGCCGCGGGTGGCGGTGATGGATTTCGACTACGCCACGGTGCAGACGGTGTCGTCGGCGGTGTTTGGCACCAACGTGGACATCGGCAAGGGGATTGTGGACCTGCTGGTGACGGACCTGGTGAAGGACGGCTCGTATTCGGTGATCGAGCGCAAGCAGCTGGACAAGATCATGGCGGAGCAGAACTTCTCGAATTCGAATCGTGCGGACTCGGCGAGCGCGGCGAAGATCGGCAAGATTCTGGGGGTGGACGCGATTATCGTGGGCAGCATCACGGAGTTTGGCGGAGAGACGAAGAAGACCGGCCTGGGGGGCGTGGGGGGCAACTGGCACGGGATG
Source organism: uncultured Acidobacteriota bacterium (assembly GCA_963744185.1). Taxonomy (GTDB): domain Bacteria; phylum Acidobacteriota; class Terriglobia; order Terriglobales; family Acidobacteriaceae; genus Telmatobacter. Next base: position 69,369 of record CAVUSR010000015.1, read on the forward strand.
GGGCTGGGGAACGTGGGGCACTCGAACTCGAAGGCCAACGTGGCGATCACGGCCCGGATCATCAACACGGACACGGCCGAGATCATGGGGGTCGCGGACGGGAAGGGGCAATCGGCGCGGTCGAGCACGAACCTGCTGGGCGGGGGAGGCAACTGGGGTGGTTTCGGGGGCGGGTCGGCGGACTTTGGGTCGAGCGGCTTCCAGCAGACGATTATCGGGGAAGCGACCAAGGCGGCGGTCGATCAGCTTTCGGCGAACCTGGTGGCGGACGTGCCCAAAATCGGGGTGCGGACCATCACGGTGGAGGGCCTGGTGGCGGCGGTGGACGGCGATCAGATTGTGCTCAATGTGGGTACGAAGGCCGGCGTGAAGGTGGGCGATCAGTTCACGGTGAGCCGGGTGACGAAGGAGATCAAGGATCCGTCGACGGGCGCGGTGATCCGGCGGCTGGCGAGCACCGTCGGGGTGGTGAAGGCGACGGATGTGGACGATGCTTCGGCGGTCTGCGCGCCGGTTTCGGGATCGGGGTTCAAGACCGGGGACACGGTGAAGACGGTTACGCAGTAGAGGCGATTGCAGGAATGAGAACTCCTTCCGCCCGGCGCTCGCGCGGAGGGAGTTCGCATTTGGGATTCACTGTTCAACGAATGCAATCGGGCTTCGATGAGTGAGCCGATCGCTCTCTGCAGAGATCAAGGACGCTCGTCCCTGGATTTCTCAACACAAGCCGACACTTCGGTACAAATCTGGCAGTTGAAACCGTTCACGATCTAAGCCGCCCAACTTGTCAGAATGGGCACGTGCGCGTCTGAAGAACGGACCGAACGATCGCCGGAATATTCTCGTGTACACTTCTCCCACCCGATTCGCGGAATTGGGATTCTCTTCAATTACATCCATCCATTCAAACGGCTGCCAAAGCACGGCAGATTCGGCTGGGTAGACCCGAAAGCTGAGTGGCAAATGACGAATGGGGAGATACAGATCGGCAATTACAAGCTGACGCGCCGGGTGGGCTCCGGAGGTATGGGCACGGTATTCCGGGCGGTCGACTCATCCGGCAATCATGTGGCGATCAAGGTTATCGGATCAAAGACAGCCATCGATGCGACCATCCACGTCCCGGCTGGCCGCCGAGCGCAAATTCCTCCCGCTCTCGATACCCACCGGCGCATGATGTTCGTTCGCGAAGCGCGGGTCGCAATGGAATTGAGCCATCCGAACATTACGCGCGTATTCGATTATGGCCAGCATGAGGGACTCCTCTATATCGTGATGGAGTTCCTCAACGGCCGCCCTCTCGATAAAGTAGTTCCCCTCTATGCAGCCATCTCTCTTTCAACGCGGATCGCGCTCATCCGACAGCTTTGCGAAGCCCTCAGTTATGCCCATCGGCAAGGGGTTATCCATCGCGATATCAAGCCGCCGAATTGTTTCGTGATTGAAAACAGCGTGCTGAAGGTCCTCGATTTCGGCATCGCTGCGCGCGCCGACCAGCCGCCGAGTCCATCGATGCTCCTGGGAACTTTTACGCATATGGCTCCGGAGCTCTTCGCGGGGTCCCCCCGGTACGCGGTAACTTCGGATATCTGGGCGGCCGGCGTTACTTTTTATCAGCTGCTGACCGGAAGGCTTCCGTTCGCCGCCCCGTCTGTCACTGAGCTCGTGAAGAGTATCACTCAAATGCCGTTCCTGCCTCTGAGCGAGTCTCTTCCTTGTTCAACCGAGTTGGGAAGAATCGTGAACCGGGCGCTTGCAAAGGATCCAGCTTCGCGGTATGCGGCCGCTGAACATTTTGCGCGCGATTTAGCGAACGTTGAGGCGGCACTTAACGCCGCCAGCAGTTCGTTAGAGGGAGAGAATGCGAAGCCGAACGGCGCCTCGGTCTGGTGGGCTAAGACTGTATTCCAGGAAACTGCCCTCACCAGCCCGGTGCCGGTATCAACGGCTCCAGAGATTGCCCAGGTTTCGGGAGGGGTCCGGCTGCGGCGGAGCGGAAGCCTGGTCCGACTCGCTGAATACAACGCGAGAATCCTCATGCCGGAGCTCATCGGCATGCTCCTTGCCGGCTCCTATGCCATCTTCTCGATGCTGGGCGGAGACGGGTACGCATCCTGGCAGCGATGGGCGTGGATGTTCGTCGCCTACGTCTCGGGAATTCTGGTTCCGGTTTTGTTGATGATCAGCGCCCTTCTGTGTGGACTCGCCATCGCCGAGAAGCTCGCCGAAGTGTCCTGGTGCCGCAGGTGCAAGGCCGCTTTTTTCCATCGCTCGCGGGTTACGACTTATGCCTATTCAAAGGTCTCGTGGAGGCATGCCTCCTCTGATTGCCTGGCCGCATTAAAGGAAAACCTGTGGGATGATGCACCCAAACTCCTCGCCATGCATGGGGAACTCGTCCCCCCGGTCCTCGACACCAAGACGGAGTATCCTCCCCTGCGCCTGCACCTCGATTTCTATTCCTGCCAGTGCGGCGATGCATTGGCAACACTCACCACCGACGACAGGATTGGCCGGACGTGGAACACGCGGGAAGAGTATGCGGGGGCCTACAAGACACAAGCTATGCCGGAACGGGGGCCGTCGATCATCAGCCGGTTGGCGGGGTTGGTGAAAGCGATGGCTCGAGCGGTACGGCTCGCTGTCGAGCCCATCCCTCCAAGGCTCAGCGCCATGCTCATCGTGGCCGGATTGTTCATCGTCTTCGAATATTGGCCGCAATACCCCATCATTCTTGGCAAGAAGAGTCCGGCGACGGTCATTCAATCGGATCCGCCGGGAGTTGGATTCACGACTGGCGCGTGGACGGAATATCGCTTCACCTCGCCGCGCAGTTTTCGGTGGGCTTTCAGGACCACCCACGTCATCACTTGTAACGACAGTTTCGTAGACAACCAAAACGTCTATCGATTCAGTGGAGTGACGCCCAAGCCCGACAGGATAGACGCCTATCCACCTGATGGGCCTTGGCCCGCCAGACACAATGTAATCGTTTCAGTCGACAAGGTGCTCAAGGACCGCTGGGGCAGGCTAACGACGAATGCAGCCACTCCCGCTTATACGATTAAGTACGTAGTAATCGGAAAACGAGACTTCATGGCCGAGGCGAGGGCTCAGGCTAAATCCGATGAATTGCAGAAGCAGGCGAAGTCCCGGAACGTGCCCGACCTTCTGCCCTACCTTTTCCCCAACCCTGTCCCCAACCTAACCCCCAACCTCGGCCGCAACCGAGGCTTGGGAAATGCCACGCGGGCCACGATCGTTGTGACTTCGAATCCGCCGGGGCTCGCGGTTGTGGTGGACGGAGTAAGGGTGGTTACACCCCATTCGTACAATTGGGAAGTCGGCTCAGGTCATGTGCTCGTTGTCCCGGAAGGTGGACAGGTTCTGAATGGAAGCACCGCAACCGCCGGACAGGTCTACACCGATGGGCGCTGGGATTCCGGAACGCGGGACAAACCCAGGGAGATGCGAATCAACTGGTCGGCAATTCCATTTCCGTTTACGTACACAGCGAAATTCCGAGCTTTGCCCCCGCCTGAATCACAATCCAGACACTCGTCTGGTGACAAATAGCCGGGCGAAGTGGCGAACAAAGAGAGGCCAGTGCGGACTCGCCGATGGGGCATTCGATCGTGCCGGCATCTCTGGGCTTCAGATGGGCTTTGATTCCTGCCGATATCACGAGGCTCCTTCGTGGCTCGGATCTAGAAAAGCAAAGGCAAGGGCAACTGCGGATCCTTCGGCTTCGCTCAGGATGACAATTCTTTTTTTTGGGGTGTCCTTCTGACCTGGCTCAGGACAGGGTGGGCGCGCGGCACGGCGGGCGCGTTAGCGGCCGAGGAATTTTTCCAGGGTGGCGACGTCGTGGTCGGCGCGCTCCAGGTAGCCGTTGGCGGCTTCAAGGTCGTTGCGGGCGAGGGCGCTGTTGGCCTGGGTCATCAGGTTGCGGACGCGGTTGGTGGCGCTCAGGATATCGCCGCGGATGTCGAGGCCCTGAGCTTGCTGCTGGGTGCGGATCTGCTGGACACCTTCCAAAGCGGACTGGGCGCGGGCGTCAAGGTTCATGTAACGGTCGTGGGCCTGGCGAATCTCCTGCGCGGAAGGTTGGGGCGGCGTGTTGGAGGGCGGGTTGGCGGCGGGCTGGGAGTCGGGTTGGGCAGTGGGGAGCGGAGCCGCGTCCGGGCTGGAATGAACCGGCTTGTTGTGTGCGGGCCGGGGCGTTTCGTCTTTGGCCGGCGCGGGGTTCGCGTTGGCGAGGGGTTGCGCGGCGACTTCGGGCGAGGCTGGTGCGGAGGGCTGTGCGTCCGGCTTGGATTGCGATGCGGAGTCGGGCTGGGTGGGGGTGGGATTGGGAGTGGGGTTCTGGGCGGGGTTCTGGTTGGTGAGCTGGGGGCTGGCGTGGGTGGAGAAGACGCGGGGCAGGACGGTGGCTACGGCGATGAGGGCGAGGATGGCGGCGGCGGCGCCCATGGCGATCCAAAGACCGCGGCGGCTGCGGTGGGCGGGCGGCGGAAAGGCAACCGGCGGGAGCGGGGTGAAGGCGGGTGTTGGGTCGGGGGCGGCGGCGTTGGCGGGCGGCGCGACGGGGACAGGGAAGTAGGCGCTGGGGACCGGGGTGGCGGCGGGCTGATTGGGGGCGGAACTCGCCAGGGCGGCGGCAAGGGGCGTGGCTGCCGTAGGGGCGGCGGCTTCGTGTATGGAACGGAGGGCGGCGCGGAAGTCGTCGGCGGTCTGGAAGCGGTCGCTGGGGAGTTTGGCCATGGCGCGGAGGACGAGGTCGTTGAGCGCGGGCGGGATGGAGGGGTTGACCTGAATGAGGGGGACAGGGGGCTCGTTGAGCTGGGCGTTGAGGACGGTATAGGAGGTGTCGGACTGGAAGGGCTTGCGGCCGGTGAGGAGCTCGTAGAGGGTGACGCCGAAGGAGTAGATGTCGGAGCGCGCGTCGATGGTGCCGCCGCGGACCTGCTCGGGGGACATGTAGTAGACCGAACCCATGGTGGTGCCGGGGCGGGTGAGCTGCATGTCGTTGGTGGACTTGGCGATGCCGAAGTCCATGAGCTTAACGAGGCCGTGGGTGGTGATCATGACGTTGGCGGGTTTCATGTCGCGGTGGATGACGCCGCGGCTGTGGGCGTAGGCGAGTGCGGCGAGAACCTGGCCGGCGTAATCGAGGACGTGGTCGAGGGGGATGCGGATCTGGGAGGCGAGTTTTTCGAGGGTGGTGCCCTCGACGTATTCCATGACCATGACGAACTGGTTCTGGACCTGGAAGGCGGTGCGGAGCTGGGCGATGCCGGGGTGTTCGAGTCCGGCGAGGGTGCGGATTTCGGCCATGAAGCGGGCGGCGAGGTCGGGGTCGGAGGCGAAGTCGGGGAGGAGGATCTTCATGGCCTCCTCGCGGTTGGAGATGACGTTGCGGACCTTATAGACGCGGCCCATGCCGCCTGCGCCAAGTTTGGCGAGGACTTCGTAATCGCCGACGCGCTGACCGATTTCGTCTGCCATGGGAGGCCTCCGGGAGTGAGGGGTTGGCTTGTCGCCAGACAGGTGGAGTCTACGCCAAATTGGCGCGGGCGAGGTGGGGAAAAACAGATTCGCACGGCGGAACGCGAGCGGGAGGCTTACGTCATTGTTTTGGACAATGACGATTCCCGGGCGACATGAGATTCGTGCTGAGGCAGGGATTCAGGCTGGCTAAGTGAGTAATTTGTCCAGGGTGATGGGTAACTCGCGAACGCGCTTGCCGCAGGCGTTATAGATAGCATTCGCGATCGCGGCGCCGGTTCCGGTAATACCGATTTCGCCGATTCCGCGTGCTCCCATCGGCGTGTGCGGATCGGGTATGTCGATCCAGATAATGTCGATCTCGGGAACATCCATGTGCACCGGCAGGTGATACTCGGCGAGGCTGGGATTGGCGATGCGTCCGCGGCGCTCGTCAAACTGCGTTTCCTCCATCAGCGCCAGCCCGATGCCCATGATGATGCCGCCTCGAAACTGGCTGGCAGCGGTCTTTGCATTGAGGATGCGCCCGCAGTCGAACGAGCCGAGGAAGCGGCTCACGCGGGTTTCGCCCGTGACGGCATTGACGCGAACTTCGGCAAACATGGCTCCGAATGAATGCATCGACCAGTGCATGACCTCGAGCGGCTGCGAGGCACTCACTTGCGCGGTGACCTGGTCGCGGTTTGCGCGGCGGAGAAGGGCGGCATAACTCTCGCGCCGCGCAGGCTCATCCAGCTTGCAAAGGCCTCGGTCGAGGCTTGCCACCTCGTCCACCGTCAGACCATGGAGCGGTGAATCCTTGGCGGCGAGCTTCAGGATTTCGGTGACCAACTGGCGATGGGCTGCGATGACGGCCGCTCCAATTGACGCGGTCTGAGAGGAACCGCCGGCGAGGAAGGATCCTGCCAGCGCGGAGTCACCGTAATTGACCTTGACGCATTCCAAGGGAAGGCCGAGGCGCTCGGCCGCGACCTGGGCTTGGGCGGTCGCGGTTCCCATTCCCATTTCATGGGCTGCGACTTCTACGGTCGCGTCGCCGTCCCGGGTGAGGGTGATGCGCGCGGCGCCGCCGGGCATGCGGTAGTAGGGATAGGTGGCAGTCGCGCAACCCATGCCGATGAGCCATTCGCCCTCACGGCGGGAGCGAGGGCTGGGATTTCGCTGGTCCCAGCCGAAGCGCCCGGCTCCAGTGCGGTATGCCTCCACGATATGGCGCGAAGAGAATGGCTTGCCGGAGGTCGGGTCTTTTTCCGGCTCGTTGCGAACCCTAAGTTCAATGGGGTCGATGCCCACTTGCTCGGCCAACTCGTCCACTGTGCATTCCAGAGCGAAGGTTCCGATGGACTCGCCGGGTGCGCGCATGAATGTGTTGGCGACCATGTCCATGTCCGCCACTTGCTGCACGATCTTGAAGGCGCCGGCGGAGTAAAGGTGCCTGGCGGGGAAGGTGAACTGCTCAGGACAATCGTTGTGGGCGGTCATCGCGGCGGTTCCTGTGTGGATGAGCGCTTCGAAGCGGCCGTTGGCATCGGCACCGATGGCGACGCGCTGTTCGGTGGTGGTGCGGCCGCCCACGGTGCGATAGACGCCTTCGCGCGAAAGCACGATTCTCACCGGGCGTTTGGCAAGTTTGGCCGCCGCGGCTGCGAGGACATGATGGGGCCAAAGCGTCTTGCCGCCGAATCCGCCACCGACAAAGGGAGATGTGACATGGACCTTCTCCTCCTTGATGCCGAACACCTGGGCAAGCGTCCACGCTGTCTGCACTACGGCCTGGCTGGCATCGTGCACGAAGAGTTCTTCGTCGGCATTCCAGTAGAGTGTCGCCGCGTGCAATTCAATGGCGTTGTGGTTGTGGTGCGGGGTCCTGTACGTAGCGTCGATCTTGTGTCGAGCGGCGGTCAATGCGGCTTCGGCGTCACCGCTCTCCACCGTTGGCGGCTCGCCGAGAACAGTTTTCGGCAAGCGGGCATGTTTCTTTGCTTCGTCGAATGAGACGACACCGGGCTCAACCTCGCAGGTGGCGCGGATGAGTGATTTTGCGTAGTCCGCTTCTTCCTGCGTCTCCGCGAGCACCACGGCAATTGGTTCTCCGTTCCAGTGAATGGAATCGTCCTGGAGGATGGGGAGATCGTTGGGACCGGCGGCTTTCGGATTGGAATTGAAGACGGGCGTCGGCTTCATCCTGGGGGCATTTTTGTGGGTCATCACCAGCACCACACCGGGCGCCGCTTCGGCATTGGCGGTATCGAGGGATTTGATTCGGCCCTTCGGAATGGTGCTGTAGGCAAGGGAGGCGTAGAGCATGCCATCGAGTGGAATTTCAGCCGCAAAGGGAGCCTTACCTGTAACCTTGAGCCGGCCGTCGACGCGCGAAACCGGAGAGCCGATCAGCCCCTGCAGATGCTGACCAACGGGGTCAGGCTTGCCGCCAGGGAGCCACGCGTCCGGAGCAAGTTCCACTGCTTTTTTCATCGCCGCCTGAACGGCGTCCTTGATGGCGCTCATGGCTGCACCGCCGTCAATTCCATAAGGACTGCCGTGATGGTGCGTTTGGCTAGCTCGATTTTGAATCCGTTATCGCGCAAGGGCCGGGCTTGGGACATTTCGGCTTCAGCGGCGGTCCGGAATGCCGCCTCGGTTGGCGGTTGGCCCTGGAGCGCTGCTTCGGCTTTCAATGCGCGCCATGGCTTGTGAGCAACGCCGCCCAGAGCGAGGCGTACTTCTTTGACCATGCCGTTGTCCAGGTCGAGCGCGGCGGCGACCGAGACCAGCGCGAAAGCGTAGCTCGAACGGTCGCGTACCTTGCGATAGGTGGAACGAACGGCAAAGGGAACCGGGGGCAGTTCGATCGCCGTGATGAGTTCGCCCGGCTCGAGCGCCGTTTCGATTTCGGGATGATCCTCGGGAAGGCGGTGAAGGCCGAGAAAGGGAAGTGTTCGCTCTTCCCGTGCACTGCGCAGATGCACGCTGGCGTCGAGAGCGGCGAGGGCGACACACATGTCCGAGGGGTGGGTGGCGACACAGGCGGAGGAAGCTCCCAGAATGGCATGCATCCGATTGAAGCCGTCGATCGCGTCGCAACCTTGTCCGGGGGAGCGCTTGTTGCAGCGTGCTCCATCCTCGTCGTAGAAGTAGGTGCAGCGCGTGCGCTGCAAGATGTTGCCTCCGACGGTAGCCATGTTGCGAATTTGAGGAGACGCTCCGGCCAGGATGGCGCGGGCGAGCAAGGGATAGCGCTTGCGCACGGACGGGTGCTCGGCGACCGCGGTGTTGCGAACGCCGGCTCCGATCAGCAACCCGCCGTCGGGGCGTTCCTCAATCGTGGTGGAGAGGCCGGTCACGTCGACCAATGCGGCTGGCCGTTCCAGCGTCTCGCGCATGAGATCCACGAGATTGGTGCCGCCGCCGAGGTACTTGGCCTGGAGCGAGGACCCTAACCGAAGGGCCTCCGCAGCATCGCCCGCGCGTGCATAGGTGAACGAGTTCATTTTGCGCCCTCGGCGTAGACCTCGGTGATTGCGTCAACAATGCCGTTGTAAGCTCCGCAGCGGCACAAGTTGCCACTCATCCGTTCGCGCAATTCGTCATGGGTGAGGGCAATGGCGTCGGCCGACAGATCAGAGGTGACGTGGCTGGGCAAGCCGCGTTTGATTTCCTGCGCCATGGCGACCGCGGAACAGATCTGGCCCGGCGTGCAGTAGCCGCACTGGAAGCCGTCGTGCTGGATGAACGCCTGCTGCAGCGGGTGTAACCCGTGATCGGTGGCTAAGCCCTCGATCGTGGTGATCGAGCGGCCCTGGTATTGGACGGCGAGCGCAAGACAGGAAAGGATGCGTTGGCCATCCGCCAGCACGGTGCAGGCCCCACAGGCACCCTGGTCGCAGCCCTTTTTGGATCCGGGCAGGCCAAGGTGATCGCGGAGCAGATCGAGCAAGGATGTTCTCAGGTCGAAATCCGCCTCGATCGATTTGCCATTGATGAGGAAATGCATGGGATCTCCTGATTTGTCGCTCAGTTCCGTTGCAGCAGTTCAGTTAGGTGGAAAGGCCGGATTGCGGAAATCGATTGGCTCCGGAAGAATGCGGGCGACATGGACAGATGACTAACAGAACAAGAGATGGCGGCGTTCTCTGCGAGGATGCCTGGCTGAAGCCACCCGCCTTCGGGTCGATCCGGACGCTGTGGCGGGGCATGGGTGCGATTCGTGGCGGTGTCGTGGAGGGTGTGCAGGGCAGCGCCGGAGTTGTCGTCGGTTCTCGAAGCGGTCTCGCGGGCGGGCCTGGGACGCCAGACAAGGTGGAAGCTACGCCTGCGGGGAGGGGCGAGCGGCGGGGGAAGAGTGATTCGGAGAAGGGGAGCTCCATCAGGCAGACGAGTCGTGAGCGTCGTCACATCACATTGCGCCAGCAAAGAACCATGATGCGTTAACTCCTCCGTCACGCTGATTTGAACGGTTCGCCGGGGCTCGCCCTCGGACTCGAAAGGACAATCGATGAAGAAGATTATTTGTATTCTGCTGTGTTTTGCATTCCCGCTGAGTTCATTTGCTCTGGATAACAGCTACAAGGTCGTTTATGACGGTGGCTCGCTATCGAACGCCAAGACCGGTACGGACATGAAGTTATCGCTCGAGGGCAATAACATTCTGATCAAAAAAGGCAGCAACGAGGTGGTGTCGATCCCCGCGAACGCGGTTACAGAGATCAGCTATGGGCAGGATGTTCACCGACGGGTAGGTGCGGCCATCGGGGTCGCCGTGTTTTCGCTCGGGCTCGGTGCCTTGCTGGCGCTCAGCAAGTCAAAGAAGCACTTCGTTGGCCTTACGTGGGATGACAACGGAAAGAAGGGCGGGCTGGCATTTCAGGCGGACAAGAATGACTACCGTGGCCTGTTGGCGGGGCTGGAGGGGATAACGGGAAAGAAGGCTGTGGACTCAGACGCGATGACCGTGAAGAACTGACGGGGTTGGGTTGCTGAGCTGGTTTCGTGTTTCCGAAGGCAAGCCGCATCGCTTGTGCCTGCGCGGGGCCGCATTCCTGAGAACTGTCGCGCACGGCAAGATCTGCGCGCCTTAGCGATGATTCGTGAGGGCGGTTCGATATGCTGGAGGGGTGCAGCCCTGCCTACAACTTGCGGAAAAGGACCTGAATTTGGGCGCACAGCCCAAAAGCATGCCTCAGGGGCTAAAGCCCGGTGTTGATTTGGCGGCTTCAATGCCGGGGATGAATCCCCGGCCTACCACCCGGCTGAGTTTTTCCGCAGCATGCAAAGCCCGCATAAGCTCTGGCCTCGTCTCAGGGGCTAACCAGCCTGAGGAAAAAGACCTGAATTTGGGCGTACAGCCCAAAAGCATGCCTCAGGGGCTAAAGCCCGGTGTTGATTTGGCGGCTTCAATGCCGGGGATGAATCCCCGGCCTACCACCCGGCTGAGTTTTTCCGCAGCATGCAAAGCCCGCATAAGCTCTGGCCTCGTCTCAGGGGCTAACCAGCCTGAGGAAAAAGACCTGAATTTAGGCGTACAGCCCAAAAGCATGCCTCAGGGGCTAAAGCCCGGTGTTGATTTGGCGGCTTCAATGCCGGGGATGAATCCCCGGCCTACCACCCGGCTGAGTTTTTCCGCAGCATGCAAAGCCCGCATAAGCTCTGGCCTCGTCTCAGGGGCTAACCAGCCTGAGGAAAAGGACCTGAATTTGGGCGCACAGCCCAAAAGCATGCCTCAGGGGCTAAAGCCCGGTGTTGATTTGGCGGATTCAATGCCGGGGATGAATCCCCGGCCTGCCACCCGGCTGAGTTCTTCGCAGCATGTAAAGCCCGGATCGATTCCGCCTGGGTTATCACCGGGGATGAATTCCCGGCCTGCCGCCGGGATGAAGAAGCTTTCCGGAGCCTGTAAAGCCTGGATCGATTCTGGCCCGGATATCACCGGGGATTCCGCGACCTACAGCCCGGATGAGTTGATTCGCAACCTGCCAGAAATCCGCAGGCAACCGCGGATGGGTGAGCTCCCGCTTCGATGAACAGACGCACGCGCAGAACGCTTCTTGTGGTGGCCGCGGTCCTGGTTCTTCTGGCCGTGGCGGTCTTTCTGCGGTCGAAGGCGCCGCCGGAGGCCGCGCGGCTGCTACCGGAGTCGGACGGGATTCTTTATCTCAATCTGAAGCCGGTGCGGACGTTCTTTAAAAAGGAAATGAAGCCGCCGCAACGGGTGCCCGAGTACCAGCAGTTTGTGGACGCGACGGGGATCGACTGGGAGAAAGACCTGGACCAGGCGGCGATTGCTCTGCACCGGATGAACGATCCGCACGGGCCGAATGGGCCGGTGGCGTACTCGATGGTGCTGGTGGGCAAGTTGACGGGTGCGCGGCTGAACAGCTGGCTCGACGCGCACGCGACCAGCCGGGAAAGCTACGCGGGACACACGGTGTACAACATTCCGTCGGAGGGGCGGACGGTGCGCGTGACCCAGGTGGGTTACGACATGCTGGCCATCTCCAACACGCCGACGGCGGAGCAGATTCACTCCATATTGGACCGGCATCGGACGGCGGCACTGCCGTTCGCGGGATCGACACTGTTATCCCAGCACTTCCACGAGGTGCCGTTACTGTCTCTGGCTTGGGGGGTGGGACAGATTGGGCTACCGTTCAACGAGAGCGGGGCGATCTCGATTCTGGGGTTCCAGCTGCCGATTGAGGCGGACTCGACGATCGTGGCGAGCGTGGCTCCGGAGCTGACGCGGGCGGGTGCGCTGCGGCTGCGGGTGGAGGAGATTGCGCAGTCGCCCGACGCCGCACAGAGCCAGGCAGCGGCCCTGGCAACCCTGGTGACCCTGGCGCGGGGCTACACGGCTCCGCTAAACGAGAATGCGGCCAATCGCGCACTGAAGGACCTGGTGAAATCTGCGGAGGTGACGCAGAGCCACAACCGGGTGATTGTGAAGGCTACGATTGCCGGATCGATGTTCGCCGGGCTTGCTTCCGAAGCGAGCCAGCCCGGCAGCGATTCCGAAGAGCCGGGAGCTGCGACGCTGCCCGCGCATTGATTGTAAAGATACTTTGACCTTGCTCTAAGTCAACGACAGAAGACCGTATCCAGACGCGACGCGACGGCGCTATTATGCATCAGTTATTGGGTGGAGGTGTCGAGCATCTCGCCTGGCGGCCATTCCGGCAGCCAATTTTCCTTCTCGGCGCCCCCGTTCGAGGTTCCAATGAAAGAAGCTGTACGGATAGCGGTCATAACCGCAGCATGGTTTCTGGTTGCCACTGTATTTGCCGAAGACCAAAAAGGAGTGTTAACCGGGCAGGCAGCATTTACGGACGCGGCGCATGAGTCGCCGGGGATTCGAAGGCACCTGACTACAGCCGATTTGCCGTCGCCCGCGCCGGACCAATCCGTGGATAACGGACCGCCGGTGGTGCCGCGGCCCGCCGATGCGTGGCCCAAGGCGCCCAAGGGCTTCAAAGTGGAAATGTACGCGTCGGATCTGGACAATCCGCGCGAAATGCGGACAGCGCCTAATGGGGACATTTTCCTGGCGGAGAGCGAGACGGGAAAGATCAAGGTGCTGCGCGGGGTCACGCGGGACGGCAAGGCGGAAGTGGTGTCAGAGTTCGCCGAGGGCCTTCACCAGCCGTTTGGGATCGCGTTCTACCCCAGTGGGCCCAATCCAAAATATGTCTACATTGGGGATACCGACGAGGTGTTGCGGATTCCCTACAAGAGCGGCGACCTGAAGGCCGGCGGACAAGTGGAGAAGCTTGTCGATCTGCCCGGCGGCGGACGGCTGCGCGGCGGCGGCCACTGGACGCGCGACCTGGCGTTTTCAAAGGACGGCAGCAAGCTGTTCGTTTCAGTGGGCTCGCACTCCAATGTGGATGATCCCGACACGCACGAAGAGGAGTTTCATCGTGCGGACGTGCTGGAGTACACGCCTGACGGCAAGTTTGTAAAGGTTTACGCGTACGGAATTCGCAACTGCGTGGGGGAAGCGATCAATCCAGTCACCGGCGAGTTGTGGTGTTCGACCAACGAGCGGGATGCGCTGGGCAACAACCTTGTGCCCGATTATGTGACGCACGTGCAGGAGGGCGGCTTCTACGGTTGGCCTTGGTATTACATGGGGACGCACGGTGGCGTGCAGGATCCGCGTCATGTGGGCAAGCACCCGGAACTGCAGCCGAAGGTAATCACGCCGGACGTCCTGGTGAATCCGCATTTTGCCTCGCTGGAGATGCTGTTCTACGAGGGATCGCAATTTCCGGCGGAGTTCAAAGGAGATGGGTTCGCTGCGGAGCACGGGTCGTGGAACCGGAAGGACCGGTCGGGGTACGAGGTGATCCGGCTCCCCATGAAGAACGGGCATGCGACGGGTGAGTACGAGGACTTTCTCACGGGGTTCACAGTTGGCGACGGGGCGGTGTGGGGACGGCCGGTGGGCGTGACTGTCGGCAAGGATGGATCGCTGTTTGTATCCGATGACGGAACGCGGTCGATATGGCGTGTGAGCTATACGGGGAAGTAGGCGATACCACGCCACCTGCGGTCTTGATCCGTTGCAAATTCCGCAAACGAGGACATAAGATCAACCCCTCCTGAGGGAGGGGTTTGGTGAAGACACTCAAGCTGCTTATTCTGTTTTTGTCGGCAGGGTTCGTGCTGACCGGTCAGCCGTCGAGCGGGCGCGGCCGCGGGTGGATGGTCTCGGAGGTTTTCGCAGCCCAATCCGACGCGGAGGTCAGCTCCGCCCTATCGGGATGCATGAAGGCGCAGCCACCGGCGCCGCCGTCGAGCACCGGATCGGCAGTTTCTGCGGCCAACGCGCAGCTCGCGCTGCAATTCCACAACTGCGCGCGGCAGGAGGTGGGGTCGCCTCCGCTGCAATGGTCGACGGAACTCTCTGCATACGCGCAAAACTGGGCGAATCACCTTGCCAAGGACGAGCACTGCAACCTCGTTCACTCGGAAGGCGGTGATTACGGAGAGAATCTGTTTGGCGGGTCCGGAAGCTATACACCGCTATTCGCGTCGCAGGACTGGTACACGGAGAAGAAGCTGTTTCACTATGGAGTGCTCAACGAGTCCAATTGGGCTCCGTCTGGCCACTACACGCAGATGGTGTGGAAAGCCACAACGAACGTGGGGATGGGCGAGGCGCATTGCCCGGGCGGCGATCTTGTTATCGTGGCCGAATACTCCCCGGCGGGCAACATGATGGGAGAAAAGCCGTACTGATTCGGGCGCTCTCTGAGGGTGCGGCCGCCTTTCGGAACAACCGCAGATCGTTAGGCGGGCGCCCACCCGCGCGGGAGCCATTCAATCGCGCTTGGCGGGGCGGAGCCGAGGTTACAAGTTCGCCTCTAACTTTCAATTGACAGCGCATCCTATTATCGATTATAGATTATCGCGCGGCAAAACTTATCCCCGTGGGACTTCGGTCGAGCTAAGAAGGCACAAAGAATGGAAACGATTTCGAACCCTAAAGGTTCGTTTAACGGTTGAGTCCCGGACGATCCCCGTTCTTTCCAGGAAATCAGCACTATTTTGCTTCCACTTTCAGAACGGTTTTGAGAGGTCAGAATGACGAAAAAGCTCAGGAGATTCGTCGAGATTCTAGCGCTGGTACTGCTGATTTCAACGGCCAGCTGCTACGCGCAATTCAATGCGGGGATTCAAGGAACGGTGCAAGATGCGAATGGCGCCGTTGTGCCTAACACCACGGTCACATTGGTGAACGATGCGACCGGAGTGAAGCAGACGACCGCGAGCGGCTCCAGTGGCGTCTATCGCTTCACAAGTCTGGCTGCCGGAAGTTACACGGTATCGACGACCGTCCAGGGATTTTCGCCTTTCACTTCAAAGGTCGTGCTTACTGCGAACCAGCTCTTCGATGTTCCCGTGGTTCTGGCTGTAGCGTCGGCGTCGTCGACTGTAACGGTCAACACAGAGGCCCCGCTGCTCGATACGTCAGACAGCCGCTTTGAAGAAACACTCAACACCACAGCTCTAGCTGACTTGCCCCTGCCAGGGAGGAATCCAACCAACGTACTTACGATTGCTCCAGGAGTTACCGGCCTCGGAGGGCAATCCTCTCCAGGGGCGAGCACGTCCACCAATTTTGCACCCGAAAACTGGGTCAACGCGAGCGCAAATGGCCGCGGCGCAAATGGCAATCTTTACATTGTGGATGGGATGGATGTAACCAGCTTCATTCGTCCAGGTGTGCTCAATCTGACGCCGAACGCGGACTCTTTGCAGGAAGTCAGCGTTCAGACCAACACCTATACCGTGGACTACGGACGCTCAAGCTCAATTCAGACCGTGATGACGAGCAAATCCGGGTCAAACGGCTTCCATGGGTTGGCGAGTGACTACTATGAGTCGCAGCAGTTGCAGGCTCGCGGTGAGTTTGGCATTCCCAAGGGCACGCCGTTGCCGCCTTATCACACCAGTAACTTTTCGTTTGCTCTAGGTGGACCAGTCGTTCCGCATCATGAGTTCTTCTTTTTCGTCGGCTATGAACCGTATTACTCGGTCGCATCCCAAGGCAGTTCGCTGACGACGTATGAGGATCCGGCATTCGTCAAATTCGCACAGACGGTGCAACCGAACACGGGCGAAACTCAAATCATGGCCAAGTATCCGGCGAGCGCGGCGACGACGGTTGGCGTGAACTCTACTGCGGCGCAATTATGGGCGAATACCCTGCCTTCAGGCACTCAGGCGCAATGCCTGGCGGGGGTGGGAAATCTCGGTGCAGCCTACGACAACATACCGTGCGCGACACCGGTTCTTGACACGGGCCGTTTCACGCCTTCCAGCATCTATAACGCAAAACAGTACAACATCCGGCTGGACAAATATTTTCCCAAGGATCGTATCTTCGGTAACTTCTACCGCAACACGGCCAACACCGGCGGTCCTAACGTCCGTCCAGCGTTCGACACGACGAGCGACTACTACGTCTTCAATCTGCAGGCGAACGAAACGCACACGTTCTCGCCGAGCATGCTGAACGAGGCGATCTTCGGCTATTCGAGAATTGAAGGCTTCGCGAACAAGACGGGACTCTTCACGGTCCCCATTGTAAGTGTGACGCAGCTTGGCAACGGATTCGGCGATGGCTTCGCACAGGGAGATTACATTCAGCACAGCTATCACTGGCGAGACGTCTTGACAAAGGTGGTTGGCTCGCACAGCGTCAAGGCCGGATTTGATGTGTGGCGCGGCGATGACGACGTGTTTTTCCAGGGTCCCGACGGTATTCCGAGTCTGTCCTACACAAACCTCATCGACTTCATCAACGACGACATCTATTCGGAAAGTGGTCTCTCCTACAATGTGGTAACTGGCCAGCCGGTGCCGTACACCTACGGTTACAAGAAGACGACTCTTGGCATCTTTGCCGAGGATAGCTGGAAGGTGAATCGGAAACTCACCGTCAATTACGGACTCCGCTACGACAACAACGGAAACCCGTATGTTGACAGCGCGCTGCCCGGCAAATCATCGGGGGCGCCGCCGAATGTGATTTCCAACATGGTCCTGGGATCAGGCTCGAATTTTGCTCAGAGGATTGCAAACGCATCCTTCAAGGTACAGTCGCACGTGTACCCCTCGGATCGTAACTGGATCTTCTCTCCGCGAGTCGGATTAGCCTATGATCCGACGACAGGAAGCAAGTGGGTAATTCGCGGCGGCCTGGGACTCTTCCACGATCTGCCTACTTTGGGGAATGAAGAGAATCTCCTGGGCAATAATGCCCCTGGACCAACGGTTCCGACGTTTTTCGGCAACGGATCGACAGCGCCTCCCGTATTTGGCCTGGGCAAGCAGAACCATTACCCGTATGGATTCACATATCCAGCATTCGTCGGCACCCCCCTGGATGCGCAAGGCGGCATCGTAGGGTCGAACATCTCCATGGGTGCGGTTCAACAGGACCTGTCGATTCCGAATACATTGGTCTGGTCCGCTGCGGTTGAGCGTCAACTTACTCCGACTCTTACGGCCAGCCTGGGGTATTCCGGCACCCACTCATCCAACCTGATTGTTGTTGGTGGTAACACGGGCGACACCAGCTATACGTCGGACGTGAACCTTTCTCCAGGCGACTTGATTCGCCATCCTGCGTTCGACTCGAACGGGGTGTGGACTGGAAACGGTATTCAGACTCGTCTGAATCCGAGCTTCGGTCACATCAACTACGAATTCAACGGAGCACGAGCAAACTACAACGCGCTGATTGCAGCCGTGCGAGGCCGCTTCGGTAAACATGGATTTCTGACCGCCTCTTATACACGCTCGGTGTCGAAGGACAACTCAACCAATTATCCCGATGGCTATACCGGCGCCGGGGGAGGAACGAACTACAATCTCGACCAGTTTTACAGTCCGTCAAACTGGGATGTTCCGAATCGCGTTTCGATGGGATCGAGCTATGACATTCCCGGCTTGACCACCAGGGGTGGCTTGGTCAAACGGATAACATCGGGGTTTAACCTGGCTTCGACGATGATTCTGCAATCGGGCACGCCGTTTTATGTAACGAGCAATAACTCCTTGTCGCTGATTGACACGACTGGCGTAACTGTAACCACGGCGAATTATGCCAGCGAGTTAGCCGCGGGTAATATCACCTACGCTGCCAATAGCGGTAACTACTCCGCGGACGGCGACAACGGCAGTGACGTACCGGATGTGCTCAGTTACCACCAGAAGCATGACAGGAAGTCATATCAGTTCACTGGCGTGGTCGATTCAGGGGTAATCACTCACGCTCAATTTGCCGCGCCGAAGTTCTCACCCAATGGCGCGGAAGGCAATGAGAAGATGAATGCGTTCCGCAATCCAGGATATGCCGATGTGGATTTGACGGCACGGAAGGGAATCTTGATTACAGAACGGCTCAATTTTGAATTTCGTGTCGATATCTTCAACCTGTTTAACCGTGTCAACCTGAACGGCGTGAACAACAACTTTAATGACACGAGTGCAGGGTTCGGCACCACAGGGAGCAGCCTGCCTCCGCGCTACATGCAACTCGGGGCCAAGGTCACGTTCTAGGCCGGGTCACGCATCACTTCGACGACGGCCAGGTCGTGTGTGCTGTACGGTGCATCACTTTTCCATGAATGACTTTCGGAAGAGGGGTGTTGCGCTTATTGAACGAGTCGAGATAAGTCCATCTCTTCTTCGCTGATGCCGAGCCCATATTGGGCGTTCCAGTATTGAACTGTCTGCTTGATGAACGCCTTTCGAGCTATGTTCTTGTCGCCACTGCGTAGCCCTTCGAGAATGCCCAGGTGTTCCTGAACCGCAGCGAGGCGCTCACTCATGGCCTTTGGATTTCCCGGCCATCGATCGACAATGGAGAAGACGAAAAGCCGAAATGTGATGGTCTCCAGCGTGCTCCGCAGATATTCATTGCCCGCCAGTTCCCATATCTTGCGATGAAACGACACATCGCTTTCGTGAAAGCTTTTAACGTCGACTTCGGAGATTCCGGAGCCTGCCATCGCTTCCACGATTGCGGTGAACTCCCGATCTGCAGCGGGGGTGAAGTTCTCCGCTGCCTTTCCGACGGCGATGGCTTCGAGTGGAATGCGCACCTCCTGGATGAGCCGGAAATCTTCGGGGCTCAACTGGGCGACGTATGTTCCACGCTGGTGCGTTTTGCGCAGGAGTCCTTGATGCTCGAGCTCATGCAAAGCTTCGCGCAGAGTTGGTTGGCCGATGCCGAGGCGCTCTGCCCATTTCTGTTCGATGATTCGGTCGCCGCCGCGCAGTTCCCCGGAAATGATCGACTCACGGAGGGCCTGGGCGGCGGCTTGAGGCGCGGTTTGAATGATAAGCTGACGGTTCTTCGCTTTCATCTCCAGCATTCCCAGGTCACCCAAGCGATCCAATTCTCGATACTCTATAATAAACCAATTTATCGAGTGATTTGTGGTTGCGCATGCGGTTGCTCGGCCAACCGGTACACTTTCGCGCTGGCAGAACCCTTGGTAAAACAGGTGATATCGCTCCGCCACGTTGGTCCATGAATGCTTCACGTTTGGAGGTGGCGGCACTGAGAGCTGAGAGTTGGCGATAGGTGGTTTCGATATTCTTTCAGAACAATAGCTTGTGCACGACAAAAGATAATCTATAATTACACGTTATGGCGAAGATAGGTGATCGGGACGGCGATCGAGACGTGTCGGGCCTGGAGCCTGGATACTCGTTCGACAAGAACGATCCCTACAACCGCGTTGCTGCGCTCCAATATGTGGTTCCGAGGTTGATGGAGAGCAAGCAGTTCATGACGAGCATCAGGGAATTTCAGCCTGATCCGGACGTGCTTGCGATCTGGTTTCTGGGACAAAATGGATTCCTTCTAAAAACCAATACGAGTCCGCTCATCGGCATCGATCTCTATCTGACGAACAGCTGTGCGGCGATATTTGCCGATGCGCCTTATCGCCTGGACAGGCAGCTGCCGGTCTTCATTGAGCCAGAAGACCTGGACGTCGATGTATTGATCACCACCCATTCGCACCAGGACCATGCAGACCCTGAGACCATCGCCAGGATGGACAAGTCTCGAGCAATTTTTGTAGGCCCGTTTGACTCGTGCCGTTTATATCGGGAATGCGGGGTGTCAGAGAAAAACCTCCGCTTGATCCATCCGGGCGAGATTCTCGAACTGCCGAGTTCCGTCACTGTGCAAGGCACTTTTGCCCTGCCAACGGATGGAACTGACCTGAACCATACTGGTACGCTTCTTCGATTTTCGAACGGAACGACGTTTTATAACACGGGCGACACCGCATATACCGAGCGCCTTGCGGCCCTGCTGCCTACGGACGTGGATGTTTGTGCGGTTTGTATCAACGGTGGCTTCCATAATCTATCGCCCATGGAGGCGGCCTGGATCGTCAAATCAGTACGACCGCGCTTCGTCATTCCATGTCACTACGACATGATGATCAACAATGTCGGCTCACCTGGAATGCTGCAGGTTGCAATGAACGTGGTTGGCGCGGATGCGCGCTTCAAGATGATGAAGTATTACGAGCCATGGATTTATGAGAAGTCGATTTATGAGAAGACTTAGAGCGACAGCTGGATTTATTGCTCGAACGAATCGTGGGGAAAAGGCGGGGGTCCATGGAAATCTCTCTTAACAGTAAGGTGGCAGTGGTGACCGGCGCATCCTCTGGTATCGGTTTCGCTATCACGAAGACCTATCTCGAATGCGGGGCTCGCGGGGTGGTTGGCGTATTTCGCAGGCAAGAAACTCCGAAGGAACTCGAGGAACTGCGCGAGCAATATGCAGAGCGAATAGTGATTGTGCACGGCGACGTAGGCGAGGAAAGGACGGCGGTCGAATTTACGCGCGCAGCAGTTGATAGCTTCGGGCGAATCGATGTGCTGGTCGCCAATGCGGCGGTCAGCATCGTCAAGCCGATCCATTTGCATTCGCCCGAGGAATGGGACCAGGTGATGAATTCGAATGTCAAGGCGCTCTATTGGGCGGCGCGCCATGTGATCCCGTTAATGATCGCTCAGGCGGGTGGACTCATCCTCATCAGTGGATCGATATCCGGCGAGGCAGGAATACCGACGCAAGGTGCTTATGCTCCGTCAAAGGGCGCCCTCCATCAAATGACCCGTCAGATGGCCGTTGAGTACGCAAAGCACGGAATTCGGGTAAACACGATTGCCTGCGGCACGGTCGACACGCCGATCGTTCACCGGTCCGCTGAGGCATCAGGCGATCCACAAGGCTACTGGGCGATGCTGCGGAATGCGCATCCCATCGGCCGCATTGCAAATGCTGATGAAGTTGCAAGCTTTTACGCGTACATGGCAACTGACCTGGCAAGTTTTTTCACTGGCGCGGTTCTGATGATGGACGGCGGATATACCGCCCAGTAAGGAGTCTTCATGAAGACGATGCTTGCGGCGCGTTATCTTGGGCCACACAGAGTGAAGCCCCAGGAGGTGTCGCTGCCCGAAATTGGCGATGAAGAAGCTCTTATTGAAGTGGAGGCATGCGGCTTTTGCGGTTCAGATATCAATATTGTTGCCGGAACTCATCCACGTGCAAAAGCACCATTGACGCTGGGACATGAGCTTTCCGGCCGCATCGTACAAATTCGAACATCGGAAGGCACGTTGAAAAATGGCGATCGCATTACCACTTATCCACTTATCTCTTGTGGATACTGCCATGCATGTACGCATGGAAATCCGCATGTCTGTAAGAATCTGCGGCTTTATGGCTTTGATTTGGACGGGGGCATGGCTCAGTTTGTGAAGCTGCCGGTTTCGTCGCTAATCAAATTGCCGGATGGAATGTCGGCCCGGATCGGCGCGCTGATTGAGCCGCTGGCCGTTGCTGTACATGGCGTAGCCCGTGCGAGCCTGGATAACGTGGAACTGGCCGTTATCCTTGGAGCCGGCCCCATCGGACTGCTGACGGCGCTAGTTGCACAGGCGCGCGGTATACCTCAAGTGGTCATCAGCGATGTGCTGCCATCGCGCAAGGAGTTTGCAGAGAGCCTTGGGCTTTGTGCAGTTCAGGCGGGACAAGATCTACGCGAGCTGGTCATGGACTTGTCGAATCAAAGCGGAGCAGACCTGCTCTTTGAGTGCGCAGGACATCCTTCTTCGGCACTGGAGATGAGTACTCTGGTCCGGTCACGAGGCGTGATTGTGAATCTAGGCGTATTCAAGAAGCCGGTCGCGATCGACATGCAGGCTATCAATTTCAAGGAAATCGAAATTCGAGGGTCGCGAGTCTATGAGCGGGGAGACTTCGAGACCGCAATCAATCTTGCCATGAATCTTCCGCTTGAGCGAATCGTCACGCATGCCTATTCGCTTCATGATGTAAGCGCTGCCTTCGAGCAGTTTCGGTCTGGTGAAGTATGCAAGGCGCTGATTCTACCGCTGGAAAGCGCTCGGTGAATTCGGCTGATGGCCCCAAGTCGCTTGAGAAGGAAGAATCATGGAACGCAGACAGTTTCTGAAGAAATCGGCGCTTGCGGGTACGGTGCTAACGTTTTCGAGATTAAATGCCTGGGCTGCGTCCGCCGATGCAAGAATCGAAATCTTTGAAGATGAGCCAGGCAGCGTGATTTCTCCGAATCTATTTGGCCAGTTCGCCGAGCACATTGGCGGAGTCATCTACGACGGCATATGGGTCGGAGAAGATTCGAAGATATCGAATCGTTTCGGAATTCGCGCGCAGTTGATCGACATGTTGAGCGCAATCAAAGTCCCGGTGATACGGTGGCCCGGAGGCTGCTTCGCCGATACTTATGACTGGATGGACGGCGTCGGCGCTCCAGCTCAACGCCCGACTCGGACGAATTTCTGGGAAGTTGACCACGATGCCGAGCGGCTGCATGAACAAGGGAAACAGATCTTCGAACCGAATCGGTTTGGAACCAACGAGTTCATGCGACTATGCCAGCTGACGGGGGCACAGCCTTACGTTGCCGCCAACGTGAGGAGCCTGCCCGCCTTGAGCTTTGACCGGTGGGTGGAATACTGCAATGCACCTACCGGCAGTACCACTCTCGCACGGCTCAGAGAATCTGCGGGTTTCTCTGAGCCCTTCAAGGTGCGCTACTGGGGTGTTGGCAACGAGAGCTGGGGGTGTGGCGGAAATTTCACGCCGGAAGAGTATGCCTCAGAGTTTCGCCGCTATACGACATGGCTTCCTCGGTACGGGCTCGATCTGCAACTCATTGGTTCTGGACCGAACAACGATGACTTGGATTGGACGCATCGATTCTTCGAACAAATCTATTCGAATCACGGTTACCAGAACTCCAGCTTCACCGGCTGGTCGGTACACTGCTACGCGACGGACTTGAGCCGCGGCAAAACCAAGGACTGGGTTCTGGCCAAAGGAGACGCGCTCGCTTTCGATTCGACAGACTGGTACGAAGTGATGCGGCAGTGCGACCGAATCGACCATATCATCGCAAATCAGTGGACAGCGATGGGGCAGTACGATGCGGGACACCAGGTGAAGCTGGTCGTGGACGAATACGGTCCTTGGTACCGTGAAGGGACCGAAGTAGACCCTACGCATATATTCGGACAGCAAGTGACGATTCGCGACGCGCTGGCAACCGCATTGACCTTGGACTGCTTCATCCGGCATGCGGAAAAGGTGAGCCTGGCGACGAATGCACAACTGGTCAACAATATCAATGCTTTGTTCCTTGCGCATGAAGATCGATTCGTGGCCACACCGAATTACCATGTATTCGGCATGTACGCCGCGCACCAGGGAGGGCGGAGCGCTCGCGCGGAATTCTCGGCGCCGGATATCCTTTACGATCGTGACGGAAAACAGGCACGCTTCTGGGGATTGAATGGATCGGCGTCGATCAAGGGTAATGTCATTACGCTGACGGTGGTACATCCTGAATTGACCAGGCCAATGAATACTCAAATTGCTCTGAACGGTGCTCGACCAAACCACGTTTCAGCCACTGCGCTAACAGCGGCAGACATGCATGCGCATAATTCATTCGATGTCCCGGATGCTGTGAAGCCTGCGTCGCTGGCCGCGGCAATCAACGGCAATCTAGTTACCGTAACTCTTCCGCCCGCTTCCGTAGTTAAGCTGGAAATTATGGTCGGCTAGGAGAGCAAGGGTTGAGCATCGATAGAGCGACGATGAAATGATCGAGCGGCAAAGTCGGAAATTCCGATGTTTATCAATTCTGTGCAACCGTTGCGGATGCGAGAGGTGCTTTTTACGGGACTACTGTGCTCGATCGCAGCGAATCGACAAAATCTCCTCCTGACAGGACAGCCGCCCGGCATCAACTCGAGGTCCCCAAAGGCCGATAAGCGGGGGTGCAGACAAGGCTAAGAAGGCCACACTCTGCTAGTTCTATCGGCCCTTTCAAGGATTGACAGCAACGTCGCCAGATTATAGATTATCGATGGAGATAAGTCGGATGAAACTTCCTGTTTTGACTCGACGCGCCTTTGTTCGTAATGGATCGGCATTGGGGGTTTCGTCCCTTCTAACAGGCATTCCGCGCGCAGCGACTGCCCACGGCACAAGCCAGGAACAGCACGTCGTCACGCCGGTTAAAGAGAGCTCCGAAACAAATGAGCTCCATCGGCTCGAACCCGTACCGATTGACAAGGTGGTCGTCGAGGACGAGTTCTGGTCGCCGAAGCGCAAGGTCTGGCAAGAAGTGACAATTCGCGACTGTTTCGCGAAATTTGAGAGCGACCGCGGCGGCGCAATCAACAACTTCGATAAAGTTCGGGCAGGACAAACTGGCGGACATGCTGGCGATCCATGGATGGATGGCCTGATTTACGAGATGATCCGCGGAAGCGCCGATTTTCTACTGAGCCAGCCCGATGCGCAATTGGAAAAGCAACTGGACGGATACATCGCTCGGATTACGGAAGCGGCTGCGACCAATCCGCATGGATATATCAACACCTATACGCAACTGATGGAGCCCGGTCACGAATGGGGTCTGAACGGAGGACTGCAACTCTGGCAGCACGAGGTGTATAACCTTGGCGCGCTGGTGGATGCGGGAGTGCATTACTACCGCGCGACGGGAAAAACCGCGTTGCTCGTTGCCGGCGTCCGGATTGCCAACTACATGTCGGAGTATATGGGACCTCCGCCGAAGAAGAACATTGTGCCGTGTCATCCCTTGCCGGAAGAGGCGCTGGTTCGGCTCTATGAGCTATTCCGGGAGCGGCCGTCGTTGAAAGCAGAGATTCCCTTGCCGGTGGACGAAACTGCGTATCTCAAACTCTCTGAGTTTTGGATGGAGGATCGGGGCAACAATATCGGTAAGCCGGATTGGGATAAGGATCATCGGGCGGCCGAGCAGTTTGTGCGCAACTGCGAGTATGGAACGGGACGGCCCTCGTGGGGGGCATACGCGCAGGACGATGCTTCAGTCTTCGAGCAGCAGAATATTCATGGACACGCCGTGCGGGCGACCCTGCTTTGCGCTGGCATTGCGGCCGCAGCGCGAGTGAATGACGAGGAGCGATACCGTGATACGGCGATTCGGCTGTGGGAGAGCATGGTCTACCGTCGCATGCATATCACAGGCGGAGTCGGGGCCTTTGCGAATGAAGAGAAGTTTGGGCCTGACTATACCTTGCCGAACGACGCCTACCTTGAGACCTGTGCTGCGGCGGGCGCCGGGTTCTTTCATCACAACATGAACATGGCGTTCGGACATGCGCGCTACGCGGATGAACTGGAGCGGACACTCTATAACGGCACGCTTGCTGGAGTGTCGCTGCATGGGGATTCCTACTTCTATGAGAATCCGCTTGTAGCTGGAAAGGATCGTGTTCGCTGGTCGTGGCACGAATGTCCGTGCTGTCCACCGATGTTCCTGAAAGCGATGGGCGCCATGCCAGGATACATTTATGCGACAGATGAGAACAGTGTTTACGTCAACCTCTTCGTTGGAAGCAAGGCATCCGTGCGCATGAACGGTTCGGCAGTCTCTGTGCGGCAATCGACGAGGTATCCATGGAACGGCAAGGTGAAGATTGAGGTCGAGCCAAGCCAACCCGCCACGTTCGCACTCATGGTGCGTATTCCCGGATGGTGCACAGGCGAGACGGTGAAAGTGAATGGACAGCGAGTGGACAGCGACAAACGGACACGAGGGTATTTGCGCATCCAGAGGGACTGGCATGCATCGGACGTGGTTGAGTTGGAGATGCCCATGCCTGCGCGGCAGATGCGATCGAATCCTCTGGTTCAGGCCAACGCTGGGCGCACCGCAATTATGCGTGGGCCCCTGGTGTATTGTCTGGAGTCTGCGGACAACCACGAATCGGTTCGCCTGTTGAGTCTCCCGCACGAGTCCACGTTCTCCGCGGAGGTTCACGAAGATTTGCCGGATGGCGTAGTGGCTTTAAAAACCACGGGAGTCACCAGCAGCAACAAGAGCGGCGGTCTTTATTTTGCCTCGGATACGAAACCTGCAGCGCGCCCCTCCGTGATCACCGCGATACCCTACTATGCCAACGCGAATCGGGGGCCGGTTGAAATGGTGGTCTGGCTCCCGCTTGAGACCTGATCGGGCCACGAGCGTGAAGTTCGCTCAGCTGCACCCATGGCACTTTCGCACCTTTCGCCGCACTGAACCGTCTCTGCGGGGGCGCATAGACTCAGCGGCAACATGAACTTGCCTGCTCCAGCGAGGTCTGATATCCCATCTAGTTTGACTGGCTGTAAATCTATAATCTATTATTTTCGCGCATTCCATTATCCGGGTAAATCCTCGGAGGTGTCCGTTGCGTCTCGAAGAATCGTCCGTCGTCCCTTTCGATAAGGTTGCTGGCGGAGAGAAGAAAGTTACCCTGAATGCGCTGCTGGTCAAAAGCACAATTGTTGCGGCGCTGGGCGGACTGCTCTTTGGCTTTGATACGGCTGTCATCGCAGGTGCGACGAGCGCACTGGTAAACCTGTACCATCTGACTCCAGCTTCGCTTGGCCTGACGGTTGCCGTTGCCCTGTGGGGCACGATCATTGGTGCCATGCTGGCAGGCATTCCTGGGGACCGATTCGGACGACGAGACAGCTTACGGGGTCTTGCCATCCTGTTCTTCGTTTCGGCCGTGGGCTGTGCCGCCGCTTGGAGCTGGCTCTCCTTTGTGCTTTTCCGTTTCATTGCGGGACTCGCAATCGGAGGTTCTTCCGTTCTCGGTCCCATGTACATCGCTGAGATTGCCCCCGCAAAATGGCGTGGGCGGCTTGTCGGTTTTTTTCAGTTCAATGTGGTTTTTGGAATTCTGCTCGCCTACCTTTCCAACTATCTGATCGGCACATTGTCACTGGGAGATGCCGAGTGGCGCTTGAAGCTTGGAATCTCCGCGCTACCGGCGGCCTTGTTCTTCCTGATGCTGCTTGTCATCCCACGCAGTCCCAGGTGGCTGGTCAAGAAAGGACGACTGGTTGAGGCCGGACAGGTTCTGTTGCAACTCGGCGATACCAACGAGCAGGATGACTTGCGGCAGATCGTCGCATCGATCGATGCGGAGCACGCCGGCGCTAAGCAGCGGCTTTTCTCCCGCAAATTCCATTTTCCGATTTTGCTGGCAGTCCTGGTCGCGATGTTCAACCAACTGGCGGGGATCAACTCAATTCTTTACTACCTCAATGATATTTTCGGACGAGCGGGATTCACAAAGGTCTCGGGTGATCTTCAGGCGGTCGTTATTGGAGCAACCAACCTGTTGTTTACCACGATTGCGATGGTGGTGATTGACAAGCTGGGTCGAAAGACCATGCTCCTCATCGGGTCAGTGGGAACGTGCCTCTGTCTGGCCATCGTTTCGCTTTTGTTTCATACTGGGAAGCACGAAAATCTGCTGATCTGGCCGCTAATCGGTTACATTGCGTTCTTCGCTTTCTCGCAAGGTGCCGTAATCTGGGTTTACATCAGCGAGGTCTTTCCAAATGCCGTGCGAGCCAAGGGACAAGCCCTTGGAAGCTTTACCCACTGGCTGATGACCGCGATTCTATCGTGGCTTTTCCCATTGTTGAGCGCGCATTCGCCGTCGGTACCATTCGCTTTCTTCTCCGTGATGATGGCGGCGCAGTTCTTTGTTGTCCTCGCCGTGTTTCCCGAGACGAAGGGAATTTCCCTCGAGGAGATGCAAACCAAGTTGGGCATTGCATAAGCCAAGAGAGCCCTCGGCATTCTAAAAGAACGGGTGGGTCGCCGACTCTTATTCCGAACGAAGGACCGAAATCAAATCCGTACGTGCTGCCAGGGCAGAAAGCGAGCCGGCAGCAGGGAGCCGGCTCGCGCGGTTTCCGGCCGAAGATCCATGTCACCGAAACCGGGTCCGACGAAAATTTCCTCACCGGACAAGTGGCGCCGAACCGGTTGTGGCAGTTTATGTGATAATTTGCAGGCTCACTTCTCCGTGAGTTTAAGATTCGCCCAAATTGAGCAGGCGGAAAAAGGGAAAGTTGGCGAAGTCCGGTTGGCCCTCACTTCTCCGAACATTCGAGGTGCAATGAGCAACATCAACGGCAAGGTCTACGCGATGAATGCCGTCACTCCCATGAAGCCATGGAAGACTTGGATTCTCCGCGGCTTTTTCTTTCTGCTCGGTCACATCAAACCGTTGCAGAAAGACCTGATCGACCTATCCTTCATCGAATTCGCACGCTGGGTAATTCTGCCGCGCAAGGGTTTCCCGTTCCTGGGCAGCAGCCAGGTAAAGGAGGATCTCAAGTATGACTATCTGCTTTTCTTCAGTAACTTCAATGGCACCTGGAACCAGTACATTGACGCCTTTTCTGCGGTCCTGAGCAAAGGCTTGAATCTCGTCTGGCGATGGAGCGAGAAGTTCCCTGGCTCGGTTCCTGTAACCAACTTCAAGGAGTACATCGCGCGGGTGCAGTTTGATACCGATTACTACTACACCGCCTATCCGCATGCCACGGCAAACGACGTCAAGTCAGCGCACACCGTTCAGTCCTCACTCAATCAACTCGAACTCCTTGCCGAGCAATGCAACCCGCAGCAGTTCGCCGATGCCTATCTGCGGTTTGTGCTGCAGGTTCAGTCCCACCTCGGGGCAACAGGCGAAGCTCCGATTGCCGGATAGAGAGGACATTCGTGCCCAACAAAAGCGGTAGTGTCTACGGGCTCACGATCCTCTCGCCCATCATCGACGATGAGAGGGCGACGCCGTCCCACGACCTGCAGATCCGCAACTACCTTGCCAAGCTGTCTACCCGGGAAGACAGCCCGTTCGCGCTCGCCCCAGGAACACATCTCGCGCGACTGGTTGTGATGGATGACGTGATCTACGTGGGCATGCCGGCATGTGAAGAGCACCTGAAGTCGAAATACCTTGTTTTCGAATCGAACTGCGACGGCGATCTCGACAGTTATCTGCGTGGCCTTGCTGAGAGCATTCCGGAGCACCTCGATGCCATTTGGAAACACTGTGTCGGTTATCCCGGCGCGGCGAACCGGCAGGCATTCATCGGCTATATGAAAGCCTGCCAACTCGATACCACGTTCTTCTTCGCAGCCGTTAACGACAAGTCCGTCCCCGAGACTCTGCGCGCGCTGCAGACCCAGACAGCCGTTGCCGACTTCATTGCGAACCACCAGGGAATAGATGCAGCCACCCTACAACAGGAGTTCCTTCAGTTCGCGGCTCGTCTCAAATCCCTGCCGCTTCCTCGTCCGGGCTCCATGGGGCCTCATCGGGATATCAAGACTGGCGGTCGAAATGAGTAAGCTCAACGAAACCGATATCCAGGGCTTTGTTCTGCGCGGCTACAACCTGCCGGTCGCCCGCTATTTTTTTCTGCACTTTGAGAACGCAGCGCGGGCGCGCAGTCTGATCGGTCGCCTGCTCGCCCACGTAACCACAGGCCAGCGCTGGGACGGAGCCAAGCCGCAAAGCACGGTCAACATCGCATTCACGCACCGCGGCCTCGAAGCTCTGGAACTGCCCGACGCCACTCTTCTGACCTTTCCCGTCGAGTTTCAGCAAGGCATGAAGCATCGCGCCGAAATTCTCGGAGACTGTGGTGTGAACTCCCCGGAGCACTGGGACAAAGTCTGGTGCGAAAATCGCGTCCATGCCTGGGTGGGCATCAACGGCCTCACGCCGGAGGCGCTGGATGCTCGGTCGTCAGCTGTCTTATCCGCTATTGAGGAGACAAGCGGCGCCATCGTTCTCGATTCGCAAGATGCCGCGGCCGAGGTCGTGCAAGGCAAACCGACAACCAGGGAACACTTCGGCTATACCGACGGCTTCGGCAATCCCGACTATCTTGGCATCGAACGCAGTTCCCAGCCCGGGCAAGGCAAGCTTCAACCGGATGGAACCTGGGTTCCGCTGGCAACCGGGGAATTGTTGCTAGGCTACGCCGACGAGGCAGGCGAACTACCCATAGCACCCGTGCCGCACCTTCTGGCCGCCAACGGCACGTTCATGGTCTATCGGAAATTGCATCAAAATCTTGCAACCTTCCGCGGCTATCTTGAGAAGCAAGCGGCGACCTACGCGGGCGGAAAAGAAAAGCTGGCGGCCAAATTCATCGGCCGCTGGCGCGACGGAACGCCGATCGAGATTTCTCCAGATAGTCCCGATCCCGCGATCGCCCAGGATCGCAACCGCAGTACCAACTTCACCTTCGGCGCGGATGCTCAGGGCACGCGCTGCCCCCTGGGGGCGCACGTTCGTCGCGTTCACCCTCGCGACGCCTTCGGCTTCAATGGCCGGCTCATCAACCGTCGCCGCATTACCCGCCGCGGTCTCCCGTATGGACGCTTCGTCCCCGAAGGCGAGCCCGTCTCTGACGCCGAGGAGCGTGGCGTCATCTTCATGGCCCTCAATGCGAGCCTCTCTCGCCAGTTTGAATTCGTGCAGCAGCAATGGATTCAGTATGGCAACGATGCGCGCCTGGGCAATGACAAAGATATGTTGATCGGCAACCACGCGGGCAGCGGCAGATTTGTCGTGCAGGGCGATGAAAGCCGCACGAATCCGCCGTTCATCTGCAGCAACCTTCCGGACTTCGTCGCACTGCGAGGCGGAGAGTATTTTTTCCTGCCCAGTATCACTGCGTTGGGAATGATCGTAATGGGCCTCGTCGATCCGCGTTAAGTGCCAAGCACAAGAAGACCTGACGCAAAAATGCGATCCGCGCTGCGATCCGAGAGACTGAAAATCCGGGTCATTGGGCGGCAACTGGACACGGCCATGCTTTGGCTCGAGGACTTTCATGTTTCCGCCCGATCAGACCAGAACTCGGCCGAAGCCGCTGCGGCTGCGTCGGGAATGTCACCGGAGACGCGGGATATCACGATCATCACTTCAGCTATGTGGTCACGCGGCTCAGGCCGGACGCGAGGCCTCACATCGTCGATCTATCAGACGCGGGTCACTTGGCTTCTGATTCTTGGCGCGCCTTGATGTCCCGCATAGGGGGCAACCCAAACATGGCGGCGTACATCGTATCCAAGCGCGCAAACCATCTGCGCGTTCAGGCTTCTGCGATCAGCTGGGGCAAGCGCGGTGCGCGTGTGAACTCCATCAGCCCCGGCATCATTGCCACGCCTCTCGCACAGCACGAGCTGAACTCCCCCATTGGCGACATTTACCGCGCTATGATCGATGCGTCACCGGCCAAGCGCATGGCATCTCCCGACGAAGTTGCCGTGGCCGCCTCGTACCTTCTCGGACCCGACGCGGGATTCATTACCGGCAGCGACCTGCTGATTGATGTTGGCGTGATTGCAGCCATGCGCGCCGGGCTGTTGCCAAACCCCGCATAACCAGCAACCGAACGAATCATCGCAAGCAACTTGCATGAGGAGAAGCAATGCAAAAGCGCACATTAGGAAGAAGCGGTCTTGAGGTTTCAGCCCTGGGCCTGGGATGCATGGGACTCAGCTACGGCTACGGCCCGGCGACAGATAAAGAACCGGCGATTCAGCTCATCCGTACAGCCTACGAAAATGGCGTGACCTTCTTCGATACAGCGGAAGCCTACGGCCCCAACCTTAACGAAGAATTGCTTGGCGAAGCGCTCGAACCTTTTCGGGACAAGGTGGTCATCGCCACCAAATTCGGCTTCGTTGATGGAAAGCCCGCCTTGGGCATGGACAGCCGCCCGGAGCGCATCCGCGAAGTCACCGGCGCAGCACTGAAGCGTCTGCGGACGGACGTGATCGATCTGCTCTATCAACATCGCGTAGACCCGAATGTTCCCGTCGAAGATGTGGCCGGTACCGTGAAGGATCTCATCGCCCAGGGCAAGGTGAAGCACTTCGGCATGTCGGAGGCGGGCGTAGAAAGCATTCGCCGCGCGCATGCCGTTCAGCCGGTCGCCGCACTGCAAAGCGAGTATTCGCTGTGGTGGCGCGAGCCGGAAAAAGAGATTCTGCCCACGCTCGAGGAACTGGGCATCGGCTTTGTCCCCTTCAGCCCGCTCGGCAAAGGCTTTCTGACCGGAGCCATCAACGCAAACACTACCTTCGACAAAACGGACTTCCGCAATGTCGTGCCGCGTTTCGACGAAGAGAATCGCAAGGCCAACCAGGCGCTGGTGGATGTGCTGAGCAAGATCGCCGCACAAAAGGGCGTCACCAACGCGCAGATCGCTCTCGCCTGGCTGCTCGCACAGAAGCCGTGGGTCGTTCCCATTCCCGGCACCACCAAGCTGCACCGCCTGCACGAGAACCTGGGCGCCGCTGCGGTGGAGTTGACCGCCGGCGATCTCGCGGAGATTGAGCGCGCTCTCTCCGGCATTGAAGTGCAGGGTGCCCGCTACCCCGCGCAGCTCGCGAGCCGCGTCGGCCGCTAGTGCCAGCCACCCTCAACAAGCATGGATCCCCGGAAAGTGCGCACTCCGGGGAGTGCTCGAAACACAAGGAGAATCACCGTGGCAATCAGCGAGCAGGCACGCACAGATCATCGGCGCGGATCGAGTGGATAAGCTCTACGCCTCCGCGTCTGAAGATCAGATGCACATGCAACGATTTCTTTCCGCTAACTGCTTTGGCGACTACGTCGCACGCGGTGGCATCGACATACCGACCCGCGAACTGCTCACACTCAGCATGCTGGTTTCTCTGGGAGGATGCGATGCCCAGGTCAAAGGGCATGTCTCTGCGAATCTGCACGTCGGCAATGATCGCGCATTGCTCATCGATGTCATCACGCAACTGCTCCCATTCATTGGTTATCCCCGCGCGCTGAATGGACTGCGCGCGATCGACGAGGTCACAGCATCATGAGCAATCGACCCATGACAGTATTGGTGGTGGGCGCCACTGGCAGCATCGGCAGCCTTGTTGTCGAAGAGGCGCTTCGACAAGGGCATTCTGTTCGCGCGCTCGTGCGCAGCCCTGAAAAAGCCCGTCACCTTCCTGCAAAAGCCGAAGCGGTGATCGGCGACTTGACACGGCCGGAGAC
Source organism: uncultured Acidobacteriota bacterium (assembly GCA_963744185.1). Classification (GTDB taxonomy): domain Bacteria; phylum Acidobacteriota; class Terriglobia; order Terriglobales; family Acidobacteriaceae; genus Telmatobacter. The sequence goes on from CAVUSR010000015.1 coordinate 102,855, forward strand.
CCTCAGCCCCGCCGTCAACGGCATTGACGCAATCGTCTTCACGCATGGCTCCGACGGCGCAGGCAAGGTCGGTTCGGAAACAGTCGATTATGGCGGCGTTCGCAACATCCTCGCTGCACTCGGTTCGCAAAAGCCCCGCATCGCGCTGATGACCGCCATCGGAGTGACGAACCGCACCGGCTCCTATAACCGTTCCACCGAGTCGCACGATTGGAAGAGGCGGGCCGAGAGGCTGGTACGCGCCAGCGGGTGTCCGTACACGATCGTCCGTCCCGGCTGGTTCGACTACAACAAGGCAGATGAACATAAGCTCGTCTTCTTGCAGGGCGACACCCGCAAAGCGGGCAACTCCAGCGACGGAGTCATTGCGCGACGCCAGATTGCAGAGGTTCTGGTCAGCAGCCTCACCTCGGACCAGGCTTTGCGGAAGACCTTCGAGCTTGTTGCGACGAAAGGTCCGGCACAGGCAGATCTCGATGCGTTGTTTGCCTGCCTCGATGCTGACCCCGAGGCTGCATTCGACGGCATAAACGACATACCGAATCAACCTTTGGACGACGAGCCGCAACGTGTCAAAGACGATCTGCAGGCTATGTCGGCCCAGCGAGGTTGATGGCAGCAGGATTAGCGGCGTACAAACGAATCAGAATCGCGCGCGAGGATTGAAATGACAAATGTAATCGTAGTGATCGGGGCGGGATCGATAGGCCAGGCAATCGTGCGTCGGGTCAGTGCGGGCAAGCACGTCCTGTTGGCCGACATTCGAAAGGAAAACGCCGAAGCAGCAGCTAAGGTTCTGTTCGACGCCGGCTTCAACGTGAGCACGGCGACCGTCGACGTTTCTTCGCGCGCCTCGGTCCACGCTCTCATCCAAGCGGTTACCAGCATCGGCGAGGTTACCGGCCTCATCCACGCCGCGGGTGTTTCGCCTTCTCAAGCTTCTCCGGAGACGATCCTGAAGGTCGATCTCTACGGCACAGCCCTTGTGCTCGAGGAGTTCGGCAACGTCATCGCCCGCGGCGGCGCCGGAATTGTGATCGCCTCCCAGTCCGGACACCGCCTGGGGCCGCTCTCGACTGAACAGAACGCGCTTCTCGCCACCACCGCGGTTGACGAATTGCTCAGCCTCCCCATGCTTCAGTTGGATCAGATCAAGGACTCTCTGCACGCCTATCAAATCTCGAAGCGCGGCAACTCGCTTCGCGTAATGGCCGAAGCAGTGCGCTGGGGAAAGCGCGGTGCGCGGCTTAACACGATCAGCCCCGGCATCATCATCACGCCGCTTGCCAACGACGAGTTGAAGGGCCCCCGCGGACCGGGATATCGCCGCATGATGGAGGTTTCAGCAGCAGGACGAGCCGGCACGCCGGACGAGGTGGGAACGATCGGCGCACTCCTCATGGGACCGGACGGAGCCTTCATCACCGGCAGCGACTTCCTCATGGATGGCGGAGTAACGGCCGCCTACTGGTTCGGCGACCTCGCTCCAAAATGACGACGTGATCTCGGCGAAAGAGAATCCCACGCGGTCACTGATCCGTCTCGCGACGCATCCGCACGTAGTACAGCGTCCCAAAAGTCCGAACGGACTCACTTTGTGTAACGCCCAAGCCATGCCAGGACTTTTCCACCGCTGTGGAAAACTATCCTGTGGAAATCGTTGTCAAGCCCATTTTTGATAAATAGTTTGTAACCCCTTTTAGAATCAGCGCAAAAAACTTTGCTCCAGTTAGTGATTAATTATTCGAACCTGCCATACTTGAATCAGACTCAACAAAAAGGAGTGGATTCCGATGCTTGATACGCATCCTTTGGTCTCAATTTGTGACTTAAATCACGGTGAGCAAAAATTCCCCCCTTTTTGGGGTTTAAACGCATGATTGCGAAAGAGATGGCCGTTTTTTTTTGGATGCGCGAACGTCCCTACGGGAAAAACGCAAGAACAGGGCCGCGTGGAAAGGTCTCGTCAGGAAAGGAAAAGAATGAGAAGGAAATTGGTGGAGCTGAGCGGGATCGAACTTGAGCCGTCTTGCTGGCGTCCGAGCCCGCAGGCGAAATCCTGACCATGAGCCGGGCGAAGGGGAAGGACCTGTATGGGAAATTGGTGGAGCTGAGCGGGATCGAACCGCTGGCCTCCTCGTTGCGAACGAGGCGCTCTCCCAGCTGAGCTACAGCCCCACAATGACTTCCCTATCTTATCAGCGGAATGCGATTCCGCAAAGGTGCCGAGACCGCACTTGATGGCATCAGACAGGCAGCATTTACAGGTACGATCAGGAGAAAGCAATGGCGCCATCGGCACCCCAGACCTACAAGGGCATCACCCCGGATCAATACGCAAAGCTGGCCGAAAAGGCCAGGGGCGCCGGCATTGAAATGCAGGGAAACAGCGGCTCGGCCTCCAAGTTCGGCGTCGAAGTGGAGTGGAAGTACGTGCCTGAAACGCAGGAACTCACGTTGCAGTGCCTGAAGGCTCCTATCTTCCTGAAGGCGGCCGATGTTGACGCCAAACTTCGCGAGATGGTGCGCCAGACCCTTGCCTAGCTGAAAGGCCCGGTGAGCGGCTTTCTCTACAATTGAAGCAGTGGCATCCGTCCCCGCCAACACGTTTGGGTCCTCGCAACGAACAGAAAGCGCATCGCGGATCGGTCGTGTCCTGAGCTTGTGGCACCTTGCCAGCCTCGACGCACCCACCGTGGCCGTGGTCTGGGGATGGGCCTTCGCCTGGGCGGCGCACGTGCGGCTCGCCGTGTGGCCGTTGGTGTTGCTTGGTTTGGTGGTCTGGGCGGTGTACGTTGGCGATCGCCTGCTTGACGCTCGCGCCGGCTTCCGCAAGCCGTCGGGACATGACCTGCGGGAACGGCACTACTTCCACTGGCGCCACCGCCGCCTGCTGGCTCCGCTGGCCGGAATTGCGGCCGTTGTGGCGGCGTGGATCGTGCGTTCCCGGGTGCCCGTGATGGCGCTGCCCCAGGATTCGGCGGTGGCCTTAGCCACTTTGGCCTACTTCTCGGGTGTGCACAGCCGCGCGAAGCTGCCGGCCGCAGTGGGGCGCGCTCTGGCGGTCTTTGGCTCCCGCGAGTGCCTGGTGGGGGCACTGTTTGCAGCAGGTTGTGTGCTTCCCGCCTGGACGATGGACCCGGTGGGCAACAGCGCATCGTCGCCGGTGCGGCTGCTTCTGCTGCCGGCGGCATACTTCTCCGCGCTGGCGTGGCTTAATGTCCGCGCCATCACCCAATGGGAGTCAGGAGAGCTGAAGCAGCGACTACCGTTAGGGCGGCTTGCGATGGTTCTGGCCGCGGCTGGTGTGGTGCTGGCGGGATGGCTGCTGGCCGGGCAGGTTCGGGCCGCCGGACTGGTGGCCACGGGCGCTGCGAGTGCGCTGCTGATCGGCTGGCTCGATGGGAGACGCGCGCGGTTCAACCCGCTCACACTGCGGGTTGCGGTCGACCTGGTGCTGCTGACTCCGCTGCTTCTGGTTCTGGTGATGGGCGGGGTTCAATGACGCTCTTGCTCGAATCAGACCAGGCGGCAAGATCCGCGCCCAACTTCGACCGGCTGGCGTGGGTGTATCGGTGGATGGAGGCGGTGAGTTTCGGCCCCTGGCTCGGTCGTTGCCGGCGCGCCTTCCTTGGGGAGATGAAGACGGCGAGGCGCGCGCTGGTGCTGGGAGATGGGGATGGGCGATTCACGGCGCGCCTGCTCCGGGAAAATCCCCTTGTTCAGGTGGATGCCGTGGACATCAGCCCGGCGATGCTGGATGCGCTGGTGCGGAGAGCGGGGAAAGATGGAGACCGGGTGCATGCGCAGGTGGCGGACGCGCGGGACTGGTCCCCGACCCGTGGCTGTGGCTACGACCTGGTGGCGACGCACTTCTTCCTCGACTGCCTGACCACGCCCGAAGTCGAAGCTCTCGCGGGTAAGGTCCGTGCCATGACTTCGGATGACGCGCTGTGGATCGTTTCGGAGTTCGCGATTCCGGAGGGGCGATTCGGGCGGTTGGTGGCAAGGCCGTTGGTCGACTTCCTGTACCGCGCGTTTGGCTTTATGACGGGACTGCGGGTGTGGGAACTGCCAGACCATGCTTCGGCGCTGAGACGATCAGGATTTCAGCTTCAAGGGCGAAGAGACTGGTTGCACGGGCTGCTCGTGAGCGAGTGTTGGAGCGGTTCAAGCTACCGCGATCCGTGCGCATAGTGCTGATGGGTGCGTGTGGCGGCTTGCGAAAACACCCGCATGAGTGCCTCGGGGATTGCGTGAGTCCGGAGGCACTCTCGATGGGCGTCTACCAGGCTGAAGAGCCTAGCATTTCGGATGCGGGTTTTTGAACGCCACCTCGGCCGGCACCCAGTCTGACAGGCGCTTGGCATTGATTTCCGTTTCATCGGGATCGGGCCGAATCGTCGACCGCACCAGCGCCACGCTCAGCTTGACCTTGCCCTTCATGCACCGGTCCCCCAACAACTTCGCCAGCGCCTGATCTGTCGATTCCACGTTATAGAGGGGGATGGTTCCCCCCGTGCCGGGGATGTCGAATGCCGCGGTAATCAAGCGGTCCCTGGCCGGCTGGTCGTTCTTCGTTCCGGAGGCGTCGAATCGCACCACGAGTGCGGCTCTTCTCTCCAGCGCCTTGGGATTCGCGGTGTAAGTGATGGCCGGAAGGGCGATCCCCGTCGGATTCGGCTTGGCTGCCTTGGCGTCAAACTCGATATGGTAGGGAGCCGTCACTTTGGCCTCCGGAGGCGGGCCATAAGGCTTGTCCTCCATGTCGCCGCACCCAGCCAAAAACGCAAATGCTGTCATCGCCAGCAGGACGTCTTTTCTCACGCCATCCTCCTCGTTCGGGAACGACGCGCCGGCATGCACCTCTTCGCTTCAAGGAACCATTGAGGCGAGGAGGTGCGGTCCCTCGGCCGGAAGCGGCCGATTTTGCGCGACCGCATCCAGGCAACGCGGCATTTACCCGATCAGCGAGCATACCGCCGCTTCAAATTCCCTGACCGTGACCCCAATCACGGTCGTCTATGGGTGATTCAACCCGTACCGGGGGCGGGAACGAGGTGCGTGCGAATCCGGACGAAACGGCGTTTATCGGGAGCGATCCTTTGACGGAAGGGTTCAAAACATGCATTGGCGTGTTATCTGAACGGGGAATTTGATTCGATGGCCACCAGAGTTCACGGATCAATCGAATTCGATTTGCGGTCTCGCGAAACTTTCCCGATTGTAACGCTGCGGTTGGCTTTACTCGCACCGAAGGGCACTCACAGGGTTGACTTTGGCTGCGCGGCGTGCGGGCAGCCAGCTCGCAAGCAACGTCATCAGGCTCACGACCAGCAGGGCGACAGCGAATGAAATGGGGTCTATGGCGTCCACTGCGAATAGTTGGTGTCTGATGATCCTCGTCGCCATCATCGCCAGCGGTAACCCAAGTCCGACCCCGATGGCCAGCAACAGCAGCGACTCGCCAATGAACATTCGCAGCACATTTCCGCCCTGCGCCCCGAGTGCCAGACGAATTCCAATCTCATTGGTCCGCCGCGCCACGTTGTAGCTCATCACGCCATAGAGCCCGATACCCGCAAGCAGCAGCGCGAGCACTGAGAAGATGCTGGTGAGCGTGGAGATCAGCTCGTCGTGTGAAATGAGATGGGAAACCTGGTCGTGGATGGTGGTGATCTGTAACAGAGGAAGGTTTGGGTCAACTGCCGCGACCGCCACGCGTAGATCCGCAATTGTCTTCGCGGGATCGCTCGAGGTGCGAATCAAGATGGTATGCGCGTAGCAATCCTGATTCTCTTCGCGCGGTGCGGGTTTGCCGTTTGTTGTTGGGCCCGCCGCATTGACGGGAAGAAACGTCTCGATCTGCGAGAGCGGAATATAGGTCATCCTAACGGGATCGGTGTCGCGCGGGTCGCCCGATTTGGTGTCTCTCGCGATGCCTACGATCTGCCACGGCCCCTTCACTGAATCAATCTCGATGGTCAGTTGCCGCCCGACGGCGTTGCCCCTGGGGTAGAATTTCCTGGCAATCGTCTGGCTTACGACAGCGACCTTGAGACTGTTGGCTGTGTCCGCCGGAGCAATGCCACGGCCTGCGACGATCGGAATCCTGGCCGTTTCGAAGTATTGTCCGGAGACCCGATTCAGGTTCGACACCATGTTCTCTTTGGGGCCGGGCGTGTAGCCGGACAGGGAAATGTTGGAACTCCAGCCGCCGCCGCTGATGGGTGGAGTCGCGGACAATGCAGCCGAACGAACCCCGGGTATCGCAGACAGGCGATCCAGAAGGTTCTGGTGAAGCGCGGATACCTGGTGAGGCTCATATCCGGCGAGGTGCTCCCCAATGTCGGCCAGCAGCAGGTGGCTTCGCTCGAAGCCGTAGTCCTGATTTTGAAGATTGCGCAGGGTTCGCAAAAAAAGCCCAGCCACCACAAGCAGCACCAGAGACAGCATTACCTGCGCAGTGACCAAAGCTTTGGGCCAGAAGCGCACCTGCTTTCCTGTGCTACCTTGCACCGTTCGCGTACTGGAGCTCAAGGTGCCCCGAGACCCGGTGCGCGCTGCTTGGATTGACGGAGCGAGTCCGAAAAGAATTCCCGTCAAAACGGAAACACCCAGAGTAAACAGCAGCACGCCCGCGTCAGGCGCGGCGCTCAAGGGATTGTATGCATCGCCGCGGCCCACAAATGCAATGAGCGCTCGGGTTGCGGCGAAGGCCATCCCGAGGCCCAAGACCCCACCGACGACGGACAAGAGGAAGGTCTCGATCAGTCCCTGACGCGCGATGCGCATACGGCTGGACCCGAGCGCCAGGCGGGTGAGAATCTCGTGTTGACGCGTCGCGGCACGGGAAAGCAGAAAGTTGGCCAGGTTGGCGCACGCGATCACCAGCACCAATGCAACAACAATCATCAAAATCTCAAGTGAGTCGCCATACTGGGTCCGCATCAGCGACACGCCATGCGCAGCCGGAATGAGGGGCACATGGATACGGCTGATCTCCAGTTGACGACCGGGAGAAAGGTTTGCCCCTTCGCGCTCCCGGACACCGTTGTGGATTTGCTGATTGAGCCAGTTCTGGCACTGTGCGAATTCCGCCTTGTGCTCGGTCGCTGCCGCGCTGAGCCGCCCAAATAAATGCAGGAAATACAAACCCGAGTGGGGAGTAAGCATCGACGGTTGCTGCAGCACCACGGCTTGCATGCTGATGGGCGCCCACAACTCCGCAGTCTCCCACTCCTGCTTGATGCCGTGAAACTGCTGCGGCATGACCCCCACCACGTCAAACGGAGTGCCGTTGATTGAGAGCGATTTGCCCACGATACCGGGGTCGGAAGAGAAAGATTGTTGCCAGAAGTGGTAGCTGAGCACAACCACCGCTCCGCTTCCGGGAGTTGCGTCGTCGGCCTGCGCAATTGTGCGACCGATCAGGGGTTCAGCACCCAACACGCTGAAGTAGTTGCCTGAGACGAGATTGGCCGGAGCGAGCATAGCGGGCGAGTTTGCGTCGGTGCCGCCGCTAGGTCCGAGCCTTCGGATGCTGACCTTGTTTGAAAAGCTCCCGTAAGCTGCAATGCCTTGAAAAGGTCCGGGATTCGCCTCCATTTGACGGGTAAAGTCCCACGGAAAATACCCGCCGAAATCGCCAAGATTAATGCCGCCTGCCACACCACCGTATATGGATTCCCCAAAGGCAACCAGTTGCTGCGGTTCGCGAACAGGAAGATTGCGCAAAAGAACCTGGTTGATCAGGGTGAAGATCGCGGTATTGCCGCCGATGCCGAGGGCTAGAGACAGCAGCGCCACCGCGGTGAAGCCGGGGCTGCTGGCCAACGCACGCACGCTCACGCGAATGTCCTGCAGAATTCCTTCAGCAGTCGATTCCCAGCGCGAAGACCACACCTGGTGCTTCACTGAATTGTTGCTGCCCAGTTCGACCTTGGCCGCGCGAAGGGCGGCTTCTTGCGTCATACCGTTGCGTTGCTTATGAGCGGTCGACGCTTCAAGATACCCCTGCAACTCCTCATCGAGTTCGCGTTCAACATCCCGCCGATGAAGCAAGGATGCAATTCCCCTGGCGAGGTTTGTGAACCAGCTCATCTTTGCCCTCGTTTGTCTTTCGTCCGCATGTCACGCCTCGAGAATGCGTGCAATTGCGCCGATTTGACGCTGCCACTGCTCGGTCTCAGCGGAAAGAGACCGCCTGCCCCTGGCGGTTAACAGGTAATACTTTGCGCGGCGATTCTTCTCTGTCGCACGCCACTCCGATTTCACATCGCCGGCGCGCTCCATCCGGCTCAACGCAGGGAGCAGCGATCCGGCATTGACCTTGAACACACCGCCGCTGATCTGCTCAATGCGAAGACCCACTCCGTAGCCATGCATCGGCTCAAGCGCCAGAGTCTTCAAGATGAGCATCTCCAGGGTTCCCTGAATCAGGTCACCGGGCTTCAATTTAAGAGCCTTGTTTTCGTCGGTTCCGGTTGGCATGAGCTCCTCTAGACAGACTAGAGGTTAATGTCGTTACTCTAGATTGTCAAGAGGAGGGTGGCGGTTGGCGGTAAAACTGACAATCCGCGCAATGACGATGGATGGGTAATGTGAAGTCGGCTTGTGTTCGCTGATCTGTTTGGATTGGCTCTGGATTGAGGTTTGCAGGGCTGATGGATTCTTAAGGGGTGTCAAAAGCAGAGGGGTTAGAGCGAGGGATAACTCCCCTGTTCCGCTCACCGTTGCATGAACTTCTATTCATTGGCTGGTGGGTTACTGGTGGGTTCGGTAATCGGCGTGGAGCAACGGCCGGCGCTTTGGTGTCGAGTTCCCTGCCTCAGTTTCGGTTTTGCAAACGTGCCAGATTGGCCTTGGCCTCGGGATGATCGGGCCTCAGCCGCAGGGCGTGCTCAAAGTCTTCGCGAGCGGCGGCGGATTCGCCCAGACGGCCCTCGAGAACTCCCAGGTTGTTCCAACCATCGGCGTCGTCTTCGTGCAACTTGAGCGCCGTTCGTTGCTCCGCGATTGCGGGGTTGATGCTGCCCTCCGCCGCCAGCACTTGTGACAGCGCGGAGTGAACCTGCGGGTCACCCGGCTTGAGTTGCGCCGCCTTTTGCAGTTCAGGCAGAGCGCTGTTCAGGTTGCCGGATTGCGCGTAGGCCCGTGCAAGTTCCTCGTGGGCTTCGGCGGATTGGGGATTGGAGGTTGCCGCCTTGGTGAGAAGCTCAACCGCGGACTCGGGTTGGCCTGCGTCCAGCTTGATTTCGGCCAAGCCGAGGAGAGCGGTCAGGTTTCCGGGGGCGAGTTCCAGACTGCGGCGAAATTCGGTCTGCGCGGCATTTGTTTCGTTTTTGGATGCCAGGACTTCCCCAAGGCCAGCGTGGGCGTCGGCGTCCTCAGGACACGCTGCAAGTTGAGCACGAAAGTCTGACTCTGCGCCGGACAGTTGATCGTGGCGGAACTCGACATTGGCCAGATCGATGCGCGCGTCGCAGGCGCCGGGATGCGTTGCAATTGTGCGGCGAAATGCTTCAATGGCCCGCTCCCACTTGCCTTCGCCATCGAGAGAAACTCCGAAAGCGGTTTGCGTGCGCTCGTCCGTTGGGGCAAGCTTCAGCAACCTTTCAAAGGCTGCCGAAGCTTCGGCGAACTTGCCCTGCCCGGCGAGCGCGGCAGCGTAGTTGTAGAGGAGCACCTGATCCGCCGGAGTCCTGCTGAGACGATTGCGCATCCACGCCTCTTCGATCAGAAGTCTGGGGTCCGGGCCGTCGGGGGGAACATTCACCGGCAAAAGCTGGAACCAAAGATGCGCCATCTCATCCTCAGACCGGTTGCCCGCGCGCACTCTCACTGGCGGCACGTGGGGATTGTGTTCATTGGTCGCGGAGTTGTCGTAGGTGTAGCGCATGTGGAGAACGGTCCCTTTGGGCAGCAGCACAGGCGCCTTGTAGCGGTACACGGCCTGGCGGTCGATGTCCCAGTTGCGAATCCAGATCATCCACTTCTTTTCGCCATTGGGCAGAATGGCCCAGCCTTCCATGTCGTGACCCAGGTAGTGGGCGTGGGGATAGACACCGTACACCAGCACGTCGACGGGAAGCGCGAGCGAATCTTCCACCACGAAGTTTTTATCGCCAGGGGGGATGTTCAGGGCGTCGTCGCGGTCCATCCCGAGCAGCATGGGCTGTTTCGTCGGCGGGTCCGGGGTGAAATACAGACCCACTTCCGCGTCGACGGTCTCCGGTTTTCCGGAGGGTTTGAGGTGCACGTTCAGGATGAGATCGTTGCCGGGATCGAGCCGCCAGGGCATGCCTTCCGGCTCAACCAGCGCCGGTGTGTCCGGTTTCCAGAAGAGAAAATGGCTATCGGGATTGAAGTCATTGCCTGCATCGACTGTCAGGTCCATGCCGGGGACGCCATCCTGCCAGTCATTGGGATGATGTGCACGCATACTGGCAGTGGAATCGATGGTGAGGTTGGCGTGGTGAACGACCTGCGGCGCGCCGGGCCGGATCTCCATTGCCCGGATGTAGTGAGTTTGCTTGAGCGGATAGGGCAGGACAAAGTTGCGAAAGAAGTCGGTGCCTCCCGCGGGAAGCGTGTAAGGGCGCGCGATTTTGAGAACCAGGTCGGGCTTTCCCATTTGCCACGTTTGATCGAATTGCGGTGGCGGGGGAGCGATGGACGGATCGCCTTGAGGCATGCCTTCACTCACCCATTTCTTGATGAGGTCGCGATCTTCGTCGCTCAAACGGCGGACGTCCGCAAAGTCTCCATAGCCCGGCTCGGGCAGCCACGGCGGCATGAATCGGGATTGAGTGACTGTCAGGATCTGCGGAGCCCAGCGTCGCGCGTCGGCATACGTGATCAAGCTGAAGGGGCCCGCGCCGCCCGGGATGGTGGCACGTCGCGCAGTTCTTGTAAAGCACGGGCGCGATGTCGCGGCTCCAGGTGGGATGCGCCGAAACCGATTGGTTCGCCGGCTGTTGCGCTGCAGTTGAACTTAGTCGGGGCGGATGACACAAGATACAGAGAGACACCGTCAGGACAGGCAATGCGAAGATGGCTGGAAGGATCTTCATTTCTGCAGGGGTATGATCGAGCAGCCGACTGGAGGGCCGCCGGGCCGCGGGACGGGTTCTCCGGCGAGGGCCGCGGCAATCGCGGTCTCGAGGTCGTGACGGTCGGGCTGGGGGCGCTCTCTTCCGATCGACAGATAACGGTCATCGATGCGGCCACGGTAGACCTGGCGCAGGACATTGCCGTCTACCGCGAAAACCGCCGCTTCGGGAGTAATGTCGACGTGTGCAAGCTGAACCAGCGTCTGACGGGAGTCGAGCACGGTGGACTCCGAGATAGCGAAGTCCGCGTTGTGCCTGGAGACGATCGGAGCCGTGTCCTCGGAGTTCGGGAAAACCCACCAAACGCGCACGCCGCGCGCTGAGAACTCCTGATTCAGGCGAGCGATCTCCGGTACGTAGCGGTTGGAAATGGGGCAATCGCTGGCCGCAAAAACCAGCACCACGACGCGGATGCCGGGACCCGCAAGCTGGCTGACAGGTTGGCCGTGAAGGTCAAGACCATAGGGCTCAGTTGCATGAATGCGGGCGCAAGCCAAGACAAGTGAGGCGACTACCAAGGCTGCGCGATGGGTTCGGGAGAGCATCAGAAGGGGAAGACGCCTTAGCTTCCCCCGATTTTACCAAAGTGAATGACTGAGATGCCGGCGCCGGTTTTTCGGGGCTGCTGGTGAGCCAGTGTTCATGCGCAGATTCCGGCATTCCGTCGAAAGGACATTCTTCCGGGCAGCTTGCTCCTCAGGCGGAGGGTTTGGACTCCCCCGGTAGACCAAGAACCAATCGCACCAGTTCGGCCTGTCGATTTGTGCCTGTCTTCCTGAAGATAGCCTTCAAATGTGTGCGCGCGGTGAGCGTGGAGATTCTCATGACGTTGGCCGCGTCGGCGATGGTGTTCCCTGCAGCCAAAAGGCCAGCCATGCGGCACTCCGCCGGGGTCAATTCGTAGAGCGCGCGCAGGACCGATTTCCGCGAGGCAGGGTGCGCATCCGGGTCGCTCAGGAAGATGAGCGCAGCCGGCCGCTCATCAAGCAGGATCTCGCTGGAGTAGAACGGCGTTACCACCAGTTGCAGCGGCCGCCCGGGGGGCTGGCGCGAAATCAGCATTGCCCCGCCCGAGGGTGCTGTCCACAGCGCTCCGGCGCGTGCTTCGGGGGCTGCTGTGGTTGGTTGCCGCACCCCGAACTGCGTCCCCTTGCCGCTGCCTGTCGCAACAGCTCCCGTGAGGAGGCCGGAAAGCCGCATCTGTTCGCCGGCCGCCGCCGCGCGGAGGTAGCCTCTGTCCAGCCCTAGACCATCCCGCCTCTCCAGAATCTCCCTGGCGGACTCCGTTGTGCGCAGCACGCTTCCCCGGCTGTTCACGCTGATCAGCGCCAGGTCGAGCTTTTCCAAAGTCTGACGCAGCACGGCGTGATCTTCTCGCTCCTGGCTCAAGAGGCGGTGAATATTCAACGCACGCTTAAAGTGCGGAGTAAGCATCGCAAGCAGTGCGATTGACTCCGAGTCGAAAGGTTTCTTCGACACATGGCGATAGATCGACAGACCTCCCTCGGCCCCGCCGTCGAGCCCGTCAAACGACACGCCGCATTGGTGGCTCATCCCCTGCGGCTTTGCGAGTTCGTTAAAGATGACCGATCGTTGATATTCCCGGTCAGGGATCACGGACTGGCTCGTTCCGACCCATTCTCCGTGCGCCTGTTTTGCTGCCATGAATCGCTGACCCAACACATCAAGGAGGTAATAGTGTTCCAGATATGCACGTTGTGAGGCCGGGTCCATCTCGTGCCCTATATAGAGGTTGCAGGCACTCCTCGGGTCGGTAAGGACGAAGAACCCCTTATCCACACCGATGCTTTGTCGCAGCGCCTCGAAAAAGACCGGCCAGTGTCCTGGCGAGGCTGCAGCTTCATAGAGCGGCCCGAGAATCGACGAGATGGATTCAGCGGTAGGGGACATGGCGCCCGAGGGAGGGCGACCTCAAGAAGGTGGCGCAACGATAGCAGGAAATCCGCACTGCGGCAAGAAAGATATCTCATTTGGGGTATGGGCAAACCCCGCTGTCTGCCCGATGGTTGCAGTCAGCGCGATTGTGGCACCTCTCGCACGGAGGTCCTGATCGGTCCGCGATGGAGGTCCCCGATGCAGTCAATTCTTTTGAAGCTGATGATTGCCAGTTCTCTTGCTATCGTGGCGTTACCCGCACGAGCTGCCATCCCCTCGTACGACAACCTTTACGTGTTCGGCGACAGCTACTGCGATGTCGGCAACCTCTTCGCAGCCACGGGCGATTCCTATCCGCCGCTTCCTTACTACCACGGCCGATTCTCCAATGGGCCTCTATGGGTCGACCATGTTGCCGGCTTCCTGGGCGTCCCGCTGACTCCGTCACTGCTTGGCGGCACGGACTACGCTTTCGGCGGAGCCTGGGCTACCGCGCCGCAACCGCTCGGAGGCGGCATCATACCGAGCGTTCCGCAACAGGTGGAGCTGTATCTCCAGTCTCACGGGGGCAGAGCCGATCCCAACGCTCTTTACATTATCGAGGGCGGGGGCAACGACATAGTCGACACCCAGACCGGATCGCCGCAATCCCTGGGTCATGAGATAGCTCTCAACCTCGTGGCGAGCGAACAGATGCTGCGAGCGGCGGGAGCGCGGCATTTCATCATCCCCAACCTGTTTAATGTCGGTCTTCTACCGGTAGCCGCGAGTAAAGCTGTGTTTGCCGCAGAGGCCAGCACAGCGGCTAACCAAGGTCTCGATCAGCTGCTTGCCTCCGAACAGCGGCTGGAAGGGATTCACATCCTGCGCATGGATGTCTTCAGTCTGATCAAGGCAGTCACCATCGCCCCGACTCACTTTGGCTTTAACGACATCACCGACCCCTGCTTGACCAGCGTCGTGTGCGCGGATCCCGACCACTCATTCTTCTGGGACACATTTCATCCCACTTTGTTTGGTCACGCGTTCTTCGCCGTGACGCTGGAGAATGTGCTGGCCCAGCAAGACGAGTAAGCGTATTGTCGACGCTACTCGCGAGCGAAGAGTCTTCAGAGTCCGAATCCCCTTGCATGCACCTTCAAACTTTGTGCGCTTCTGCCGGGTGACTCGAAATCACGCAGGCAAACTCCGGGAGGTTATATGCGGATGCGACAGATGGATCCTTCTCTCTTTGCGTGGCTGGTGACGGCCATGATCTCTCTTTGCTGTGTCCCCACGCGGTCTCAAACTCCAATCCGAGCCCAGGTGAGTTCGCCAAGTCTCACGGCGTACGGGGGGTGCTCGGCGCCATCGAATGAAGGTTTTAACATCTGCAGCCCCCAGCCGATTTCGGGCAGCAGCATTCCCAGCCCGCTCCAATTCATCGCGGCTGCGACCAGTGGCAGGGGGCAGGTGGAGCGTATCGAGCTTTGGGCAGACGGGAGAAGGGTGGCTCATTCCCTGGGAAGCCTGTTCGACCGGCCCGTGTCGCTCTCGCAGGGAATGCATGTATTGACTTTTCGCGAGATCGACCAAACCGGTGCGGCCGTTGAATCGACCCCCTTTGCGGTGGACGTCAATCAACAATTTGGTGCGGTTGTCGCATCGCCCCCCACTGAGGAGGATGGAGATCAAAAGGTGTCGCAAAGCTGTCCGACCCCAGCCGCTCCGGGCGTGAACGTTTGCTCGCCTCCTGCCCTCAGTTGCAGCCCATCGGGGATCCTGACCATCGACGCAGCGGGACGGGGAAAGAGAGGCGAGGTGAGAAGGATGGAGCTCTGGATCAATGGAACGAAGATCGCCAACTTTCCCGGGAACTATTTCCTCACAGATCTCCTGCTCTACGGCTCAAGCTACGTGATCACAATCAACGAGGTAGACGAGGAAGGAAACACGATCGGACAAACCTTGCAATACGATGGCCCGTGCTGAGCCTTCCCACCCTTCCGCGATGAAGCTGCGGAAGGATGGGGCAGCCAGTTCGTCGGCTGGCCCGTTGGTGGCTACTCTCATAGCGTCAACGCTAGTGGCCGTCCGGATCGGGTGCGATCTTCCAGGCGTCGCTGCTGGTCGTGTTCAGCAGCGGCACTGTGAATCCTGGAGGAGTGATTTCAGACACGACGGTGTGAATGACACGCCCGCCGTTGGTCACAACGAGCATCAGCTTGATCACGCCGCTGGCTCCAGGAATGGGCGCGTTCAGATCGATCTCCGCAGTGCCGGTGCAATCCGGACTCAGGGTGTACTTACCCGTTTCCCCGGTTGAGAACTGAAATCCGGTCAGGGCAGTGCCGTTGGTGACCTGGGGCAGACCCGCCGTGATCACAAAATCTCGTTGAGTGAACTTGCCTGCTCCGTCGAAATCGGTAATGGCAACCCCTTTGATCGGGCTTGTTGTGCCATCGGGGTTTGGTTGAGATCCCTGGATGGTCCAGCCATAGGTGCCCGCGAGAGTAGCGTTCGTGCACACATACTCGCCTGCAACGGCTGAGGCGGAGTGAAGTGCTAACGAGAGAGCCGGAACGACCAACAACCTGCCCAGATACCTTGTTGGCGGTGAGGCAAGAGCGATGAGGTTCAAAACGCTTAAGCGCATGAGATCTTCTCCTTGTGATTGGGGGGTTGGTCTCTGGATGCGCGTGCTGCAACCAGAGGAATTGATGACTGTCGGGCCGAAGCGTGTGCATGACGGCCCGCAAGGGCATTGCCAGGGTCTGCTTGTGGCGTTTTCCAGCGAGGCCCGCGCCCTGCAAAAGGGCTGCGTGTCATGAATCCGGTTCGTTGTCCTTCTTCTTCGTTGGCCGGGTTTGCGCGGGAATGGGGGCTTGCTGAACTTGGCCCGATTGGGAAAGCTGCAAGAGCGACGGAAGGCAGATGTGCGTCGAGCTTCCCGCCGGGCGCCAGACGTGTAGCGAAGTGGCGCGTACTTCGCCGAGCAGCCGGGCGATGGAACTTTCCTCGGAGACCACTACTTCCACTTCGGCCTGACACTTCGGGCACCACGCCATCACGGTCCGGCTATGGCGAACAACCAGCATGACTTCGGTTTCAATCGTGATTTTTGTGGTCCTGGTGATCATTGCTGTGCCCGGAGTGTGCCGCCCGCATCGAGCGGTATGGAATGCGCGAATCCTGCTCCAATCCCGAACGAGCCGTCTTTAAAGCGGGCATCAAATTTTTCTCAAAGGGCTCTCAATGAGCGATTCGATCCCGGAGAATCAGCAACTTAGGGCTATAGTTTGCCCGGGGCGAATATACGGTTCAAACGAGGGCGGCTCGTGGTAGATTGCCGGTAGATTCTTTCGCCATGCCGGGCGACGGCTTTCCGCGCCCTATGCCATGAACAGCGACCGCAAGTTCGTGTACGAATTCGGCCCCTTTCGCATGGACCCCGACAATAAGGTCCTCCTTCGCGAAGGGCAAGCTATCGCAGTCACGCCGAAGGCATTCGATACGCTGCTGGTGCTGGTGCGACGCAGCAGTGAAGTGGTGACCAAAGACGAACTCCTGAAGGCGATCTGGCCGGACTCGTTTGTCGAGGAGGCGAATCTCAACCAGAACATCTTTATGCTGCGCAAGGCACTGGGCGACACCCAGGAGGAACGCCGCTACATCGTCACCATTCCCGCCCGCGGTTATCGATTTGCAGCTCCGGTCCGCACTGTCTTCGAGGAAAGCGAGACCCTGATTGCGCAAATGCGGTCGCGCACCGAGATCGCGATCGAGGAAACCGCCACGGCTTCCGAAACGCAGACCCCTGGGTTGGGCGCCTCAGGCGGGAAGAGAGCGATGTCGCGAGGCCTTTTCTTCGCGGGAATCATTTTGGTGGCGCTCTCACTTCTGGGAGCGGGTTTTCTCATTCGGCGAGTGGTTGAGAAGCACGACGGGGTCGCGAACTCGGGCGCATACCCTTTGATGGAGCAGCGCATCACGTCGAATCCCGCGGAAGATCCCGTCCACGGCGCGGCTGTCTCACCCGATGGCAGGTATGTCCTCTATTCAGACCCGACCGGGCTTTACGTGCGCCAACTTTCGACAGGCGAAACCCGGCCTTTGACCCTGCCAAAGGGCTTTGTGGTGTGGCCGGCCAGCTGGTTCCCGGACGGTACGCATTTTCTGGTGCTGAGAGTGGATGGAGGACCCGGAGCAGAGGGTGAGTGGAAGCCGAGCATTTATAAACTCTCTTTGCTGGGCGGCGAACCGCAAAGGATTATGGATGATGCCGCGCGGGGAACGGTGTCCCCGGATGGATCGCGGATCGCTTACCTGCCGAGACCTGCCGTAAGCAACGAACTCTGGGTGATGGACGCAGACGGAACCAATTCGCGGAAAGTCGTCTCGGCTGCAACACGCGGTGAGCAGGTTGCGATGCCGAGCCGGATCTTCAATTTCGCTTGGTCGCCAAACGGCAAGCGCCTGGCCTATATCGAACTGCATTTTGTAGCCGGTCCCACTCCTGTCGGGCCTACTTCCTCGCTGCAAACGATCGATCTGGAGGGAGGGAGTACGACGGATGTCCTGGACGATTCGCGGATTGGACAGTCTTTATGGTGGGCACCGGATGGGCGCATTCTTTTCGCCTACCGTGAAGATCCTGCCGGCAAACGTAACAATTACGGGGTCTACTCCATCCGGGTCGACGAGCGGACCGGAAAGGTTGCCGGCACTCCGCAAGCAATTACGCAAGCAGAGGGTGGGATCAGCGGGTTAAGCACCACAGCGGATGGGAAGCGGCTGGTTATCTGGAGAGCGAACGCGCCGGTGGAAGTATTCATCGCCAAACGCGCCGGTCGTCAATGGAACGAGCCGCGCCGTCTGACTTTGGACTCGAACGACAATATTGCCGATGCCTGGACGCTGGACAGCAAAGCCGTCCTTTTTGTCTCCAACCGCAATGGCACGTGGAAACTCTTCAAGCAGGACATTGATCAAACGACTCCCGAGGTCCTGGTGGAGGGCCCGGGTATTTCTCTCCCGCGTCTGAGTGCCGATGGAACGCAGGTTCTTTATCTTTCAGCGTCCAATCTGGATGACCATTCGTTCCCAGCATCGCTGATGAGCAAACCGCTCGCGGGTGGGCCTCCTCACCTGGTCCTGCAGGAGAAGGGGATCATCAACCTCGAGTGTGCGCAGGCGCCCGCGAAATTGTGCATCTTCAGCAACCTGGCCGGGAACGATCTCATTTTCCGCTCATTCGATCTCGAACACGGAGCAGGCCGCGAGGTGGTGAGAATATCGAACGGCTACAGCAACTGGAGTATTTCTCCGGATGGAACGAAGCTTGCGGTTTTCCTCGACCAACATCGAATCCGGGTTATCTCTACGGAAACCGCTGTGGCTCACGATGTCATGGTGAAAGATTGGAACCTCCACAATGGGGACTGGTCGGCTGACAGCAAGACTGTTTTTGCGGCGAGTTCCACACCCACGGGAATTCCGGTCATGCTCGAAATTGATCGGGCAGGCAAGGCAAACGTGGTCCTGGAGGGAAAAGTAAACAGCCAGTTTTGGTGTCTTTATCAGTCTCCGGATGGGCAACACGGTCTGTTGCTTGAGAATATCCCCGCAGAAAACAACGCCTGGATGGTCGACAATTTCTGAGTTAAGCTCCGGCTCGTTGGAATTGTTACAAAAGTGTTAAAATCATCCTGGTAAGGAGCAAGGCACGATTCTTCTCCCCGCCGATTCTGCATGAACCTCTATTTAATGCGTCACGCCAATGCCGGCCTTCGCCGGGAAAATCCAAAGCTCGATGCGAAACGCGCGCTCGTAAAAGACGGCAAGGAACAGTGCATGCTGATGGCGCGCGTGCTGAGCGCGTTCAAGGTGCAGATCGACGTGATTGTTTCGAGTCCCCTGAAGCGCGCGCTGCAGACGGCGCAGTTTGTGGGCACCGAGCTGGGCTACGACGCCAAGGTGGAGATCAACGCCGGGCTTGGTCCCGATGCGGACTACCCGGACTTCCAGGACATGCTGGCGAAGTATGCCAACCGCGAGGGCGTGCTGGCCGTGGGGCACAACCCCAACCTTTTCATGTTTCTTGGCAGGCTGGTGACGGGCAACGGCGGCGCTTCGATCCGGTTGCGCAAGGGCTCCATCGCCCGGGTCGATATGGATCAGCATCCGCCGCGGCTGCAATGGCTGCTTGATCCGAGGACCTGCCGGCAGCTTTACGCAAGCGTGGCAAAAAGCTCGCGGCCGAAGACCTCGCGGAAGTAGCCCGCCTCTTTTCGTAGCGACCACAATTCCAATTCGGCCCCGGTGCGGCCTGGCTTGATTTCGAGGTAGACGCGCTTGGGGTAGACGCGCGCGGCCACGCGAAGCACGTCGCTGGCGCGGTCCTGGTTGAGCGCGACGGAGAGGCGCATGAGAACGACGGCGCGGTGGACGTTGTTGTGTTCCTCGGTGGGGATGTTGCGCATGGCGCGGTCGCCGGGCACGGGACGGCTCTTGCCGAGATAGCGGGCGATGGCGGAGACGATGGTGCGCTGGACGGGGGTATAGCCGTAGATTTCGGAGCTCGATATGACGTATTGCGAGTGGCGATGATGTCCCTGGTGGTTGATGAACTTGCCGGTATCCCGGAGGATGGCGGCAGCGGCAAGCCAGTTTTCGTAGTCGGCGGGAAGGCTGTGGAGGGGCTTGAGCTCGCGAAAGAGCTGCAGGGCGTGGGCGCGGACCGGCTCGGCCTGGCGCGGGTCGACGCCATAGCGTTTGGCGGTGGCGAGCACGCTCTCCCAGCGCTCGTGCTCGAACTCGCGGTGGCCGCTGGCGCGGGCGTCGGTTTCGGCGAGCATCTGCGCCAGGATGCCGTCGCGGAGGCCGAGCGGGGAGTAGCGGAAACCGGGCAGATTGAAGGACTCGAGGAGTTCGGCGAAGACTTGGGAGCCGGCGATGATGATTTCCGCCCGGCGCGGGCCGATGCCGGGGAGGGTCTCGCGCTCGGGCAGGGAGAGTTTGGCAATTTTGGCGGCCAGCTTGCGGACGATGGGCGTGGGGGCGACGGGGGGCGTGGCGGCGCGGGCTGCGGATTTGCGAGGCGCTTTTTTTGCGGGGCCGGCTTTGGTGATGGCGGCACATGCTTCAGAGAGTGCCGCGGCCGTGCCCGAGGTGGCGACGACCAGGGAGACCCGTTCGGGGTTGACGCGGCGGCGGGCGCGGCGCAGTTCGCGGCCGATGAGCTGCCGCATTTGCACAAGGCCTTCGGGGGTGGGCGGGTCGGCGGTGAGAAATTCGCCGGTGAGGCGCACGGCGCCGAGGGGAACGCTGATGGTGTCCTTAATGCGCTTGTGTTCGCTGAGGGTGATTTCGCAGCTGCCGCCCCCGAGGTCGACGAGGAGGACGCGTCCGGCGACGCCGGGCTCGGCGCTCATGACGCCGAGGTGGATGAGGCGGCCTTCTTCGAGGCCGGAGATGATCTCCATGTCCCAGCCGGTTTCGGCTTTGACCCAGGCTTGAAATGCGGCACCGTTGCGGGCATCGCGCATGGCGGAGGTGGCGACGACGCGGATGCGATCGACGGCGTGGGACTGGACGGCGCGCTGGAATCGCTTGAGGGCGCGGAGGGTGGCGGCCATGGCTTCCGGCGAGACCAGGCCGGACTCGAAGACGCTGGCGCCGAGGCGGGTGATGTCGCGGTCTTCGTGGAGGGACTTGAGCTGATGGGCGACAACGCGGGCGATTTTGAGCCGGCAGGAGTTGGAACCGATATCAATGGCGGCAAACGTGGGCATGGCTCTATTCGGGAAGATACACGAGGGGGCGGCGGGGAATGGTGAATGAGGGGCCGGGCAACAAGGACAAGGGGTAAGGGCTAGGGACGAGGGACTAGAAAAGCAGCGAATGGGGAATAGGGATGAGGCATCCCGGCTTCAGCGAACCGGGGCCGGGGCCGCGGACTCGGCCGTAGGGCGATGCTGTTCATGAGTGACGCGGTAGAGCAGGTAGGCCACGATGGCGAGGTTGAGAAGGAGCACCGCGACTTTAATCGCGGTGGGATGGCGGTAGATCTCGTAGGCTTCGAGGGGCACGAGCGAACCTGTAATGATGACGGTGAACCACTCGGCCCAGCGCTTCAGCAGCCACAGGCCAATGCCTTCGGTGAGGAAGAGGGCAGCGTAGATGAAACTGCCGATTCCGAGCTCGCGGAACTTCTGGGGAGGGGTATCGGTAATGCGCTGAATGGCGTGGTCGATGTAGCGGCTGCCCGGATCGAAGCCGAGCATCCGGATCCAGTGGTCGAGCTGATCGGCGACATCGGCATGAACGAGCTTGAGGATGCCAATGCCGGTCGCGATGAGGAGAGCGGCCTTGAACAATTTGAATACGGCGACTGCGCGGATAAGTCCGTCGGAAGAGGAATTCATGGATGCGGTTGCTACTTTCTTGACCAAAGAGGAGAGACGCTTCAGGGTTGAGAAGTTGCCTGCGAAGCGGAAAATTGAGGCGCGATAGAATCGTTCATCCGAATCATTATCCGGGGACATCTTTTGACAACCGTCAGGTAGACCAGCGAGGAATGCACAATGAGTTCTTTTAGAGAGCAGGGGGCATTGCCGGCTTGCCGCCTGTTGCAAGCGGGGGAATCGTATGTGGGCAAGCAGGGCTTGCAGTATGCGGTAGCTATCTCTGCCGAAGCTGTCGGCGCGCGGTCGATCCATATGCAGCTGGTGACGATTCCGCCGGGAGGGCGAGCACGCGCGCACAAGCACGCGACGCACGAAACGGCGATCTACGCGCTGAGCGGCGAGTCGGGTGTGTGGCATGGAGAAAAGCTTGAACACCACACGATTGTGAAGCCGGGCGATTTCTTCTACATTCCCGCCGATGTTCCGCACCTGCCTTACAATCCCAGCGAAACGGAGACGGTGGTTGCGGTGATCGCGCGCACCGATCCGAATGAGCAGGAGAGCGTGGTGTTGCTGCCGGAGTTGGAGAGCCTTCATCCCGCTTGATGTATGGGATTTGACAGCGACGCGATCGAAGCCTGATGGCGGTCGGGCAAGTAGTAAACGGTGGTTGACAGTACCTCCGTTACGTCTGTTCGAACGCAAAGACGATCAAGCCATGTCACACTCGCTACAAGCCCAATTTCACGCGTACCTATTGGAGAAGCGGGATCATGACAAGCTTGGAACAGTTAGAGACATTAAGGCGCCAGGTAGAAGAGGACTACAGGCTGGATATAGCTGCGATCGAACGCATTCAGCGGCGTTTCAGGGACACGAATCCCACCGTGCCGAAGGTGGCCCTGGCGCCGGTAGACAAGCAGCCGATTGAGGCAAACGGCGCGGTCCTGCCGCCGGGTCTTGAGGCGCGGACGCCGCAACCGGATGAACTGACGGAGTCGCTGCGAACCATGTTCAGCAGCTATCGCAAATAAACCGCGAGCGCTACTTGGCGAAGAACGGGATCATGACACCCGGTCGGCTTTTTTTGTCGCTGTCATCTCCCGGTGTGGCGCGGTGTAAGGCTGCGTAGACGGATCGAGAATTCCGTGCGAGTCCGGCTGCGTTCAGGATTTCGATGCGGAAACAGTTCCTGACCGAGACAAGTGCATACCTTCAGAGAGTCACGCCGGCGTGAGATGGCCAAGTCGAGCGGCTGGTAATCTGAGGGTGTGCGACAAATGCAGACCATAACTCCCTCGGCCTCCGACATTCGCCCACGACAGGGGCTTTCCCCTGTGACCGCCTGGATTGTGCTGGCGGTAATTTTCTGCGCCGTTCAGGTAGGCGCGTTGTTTACGCCTCCCCTGCTGGACGATGTGGATGCGAGCCATGCCCAGGCCGCCCAGCGCATGGCGGAGACCGGCGACCTGGTGACGCTGTATGTGAACGGGGTGCGCTATCTCGAGAAGCCGCCGCTGCCATACTGGCTGGCCGCCGGGCTATACAAGGTCTTCGGCGACAACGTGTTTGCGACCCACCTGCCGAATGCGCTGGCGGTTCTTGGCTGCGCGTGGCTGGCGTGGCTGTGGGCGGGAAGGGCGTGGGGTCGGCGGGCGGGCTACTATGCCGCGCTGGGAGTGCTGACGGCGATCGGGCCATTCCTGTTTACGCGATTTTCAATCCCGGAGGCGCTGCTTTCGTTTCTGCTGCTGCTGGCGCTGTGGAGTTTTCTAACGGGGTTTGAGAGCCGGCGGCCGGCGCGCTTCTACGCGATGTGGGCGGCGCTGGCTCTGGCCACGTTGACCAAGGGGCTGATTGCGCCGGTGTTCTTTGTGGCGGCCGCGGTGCCGTTTCTGGCGTTGAGCGGGCTGTGGCGGCGCTGGCGGGAGTTGAAGCCGCTCACCGGCGTGCTGCTGTTTGTGGCCATTGCGGCGCCGTGGCACGTGCTGGCGGGATTGGCGAACCCGGACCAGGGGCATCCGGTGGGGAATCACCCTACGCCGGGAAATGTGCACGGGTTCTGGTACTTCTATTTTCTGAACGAGCACGTGTTCCGGTTCCTGGGAACGCGATGGCCGCATGACTACAACCGCATGCCGGTGCTCTGGTACTGGCTGGCGCATTTGGTCTGGCTGTTTCCGTGGAGCCTTTTTCTTCCGGCACTGGTGGCGGTGGCGTGGCGGACCCGGCGGCAGTGGCTGGCGCATTTACGGCCGGATGCGGGGCAGACGGTGGACTTCTACCTGGATTACGCGGCGCGCGAGGACGTGGCCAGCTATGTGGCGCGGCTGAAGTTCCGGGTACGGACGACGTGGTTGCTGGCGCTGTTTTCAGCCTTCGTGCTGTTGTTCTTTTCGATCTCGACCAACCAGGAGTACTACACGTTTCCCGCCTGGCCGGCGCTGCTGATCTTGATTGGCGGGGTGCTGGCCGGAACAGAAGAGCGGCGCGGAGGGGATGAGGGCAAGCCGTTGTTGAGCATTGCGTGGCTCAATTGGGCGCAAGCGGTATTCGCGGTGTTGGGGGTGGCGGCTGCGGCGGCGCTGGGATGGGGACTGTGGGAGTCGCGGAAGCTGCCGTTTGTGCCCGACATCGGGACGCTGCTGGCGCACCGCGATGTGGGCGGCTACACGCTGTCGATGTCGCACTTCTTCGACCTGACGGGGCCGTCGTTTGCGGCACTGCGCTTGCCAGCCGGCCTGGCGATGGTGACTTTGCTGGTCGGGCCGGCGGTGAGCTGGGGGCTGCGCGTCCAGCGAAAATCGGTTGCTGCCACCACGGCGCTCGGTTTGACCGCCGCGTTGTTTCTGGTGGCGGCGCACATTGCGTTCGCGCGGTTCGAGCCGATGCTGAGTTCGAAGCAAGTAGCCGATACCATCGTGGCCAAGGGCCAGCCTGCAGACGCATTCATCATTTATGGAGATCAGTCGGATGCATCGAGCGTGGTGTTCTACACGCATGGTTTTCTGAAAGAGCCGGCCTTTGTGGTGATGCAGCCATGCTCGCCGCATGGGGAGGGATCATCGCTGTTGTGGGGATCTTGCTGGCCCGACGCGCCGAAAATCTTTCTCAGCGAGGATCAACTCGCGAAGATGTGGGGAACGGGGGAAAGAAAGTGGCTGTTTGCGCAGGATATGAATCAATCCAAGGTGGAACAGTTGCTGGCAGGGCGGCTGTACCCCGTGCAGTCAATCGCCGACAAGGCGTTGTGGACGGATCGGCCGTTGAAAGGCAGCCGGTAGCCGGGAGCCGGTAGTCGGTAGCTTGTAGCGAAAGGCTCGTTCCGGGCCGGACCAGCTACCCGCTACTGGCTACCGGCCACAAGCCCTTTGCTTTAGCATGGTGCGCATGGCTGATTACTTCCTCTTCAAAACGGAACCAGAAGCGTACTCCTTCGACGACTTTCTGCGCGATAAGGAAACCGTGTGGGATGGGGTCACGAATCCGACGGCGGTGAGGAATCTGCGCGAGCTGAAGCCGGGCACGAAATGGATCTTCTACCACACCGGGGACGAGCGGACCGCGGTCGGCACCGGCACGGTGGTGAGCGTGGATGCGAGCAATCCAGCGAAACCGGTGGTGAAGGTCAAGGTTGGTGAGCGGCTGAAGAACCCGAAGACGCTGGCGGCAATCAAGGCGGAAAAGCTATTTGCCGACTCGCCCCTGGTGACGATCGGGAGGTTGTCAGTAGTGCCGCTTACGGAGAAGCAGTGGGAGTGGTTGCTCAAGTAACTACTGCCCGAACTGGCGCAGGTGATGGTCGCAGTGCAGATAGCCCCAGCGCATCCAGTCTCTCTCTGACATGACTTGGAACATGGGGTGCGGGCGGAACTGGAACGTGCGCGGCTGCTGCGAGAATTTTTCGATCGCAGCGGTCAGGTTACGCACGTCGGCCGCAAAGTGCGATGGCGGTGTGCCGCCGCCGGCGACCTGATCGATTTCCGGCCGCGTGGGCACACCGTGGGGCCACTTCATGGGCGCGTAGAGCACGAACTTCTTCATCATCGGCCAGAAGGAAAAGCCACGCACCGGTTCAATGGGCAGGTCGCCCATGATGCCGAGGAAGGCATCGCAGACGTGACAGATCATCTGAGAGGCGGTCATCTTCCCCCAGAGTCGCGGGGTTTCGGGACGGACCTTCGCGAAGCGGGCGAGGATTTCCTGGCGGGATTGCGGATCGCTCAAGATTTTCATAGCAACTTGACTCTGCGGATTGAGCCAGGGCTGAATCCCGACTTGGGGTGCGGCCCTGGCATGGCGCTCTTCAAAGAGACTCAAACAGCGTCGGTTCGGGAAGCGGTTCTTCACTGTGCTCGGGAGGCGGCTCTTCTGGTCTCTCCTCCTGAGTTATTTGCTGGATTTCCTCGGAGGCAGGCTCCTTGGCGGGAGCGGGTTCGCCGAGCCAGCGGCGGGTGTTGAGCAATTGACGCTGGTCGAGCGCCCACACCTTGCCGGTTAATTCCTCCGCGCTTTTGCCCTCCCGCTCACACTTCTCGAACTCGCTGCTCATGGCCTGCATCTTGGCGTCGAGGTCGTCGATGAAGCTGAGGGCCAGGGCTTCGGGCGTCATGGGCAGTTTGGGCGAGCCGAATTCGAGCTTGCCGTGGTGCGAAAGGATGAGGTGCAGGACCAGCGTCCTGAGCTTGGGAGGGAAGCCGGGCAGAGCATCCATCGTGCGCTCGGCGAGCGATGCCCCCATGGAGATGTGGCCGAGCAGAATGCCTTCGAGGGTGTAGTCGAAACCGATGTCCCAGGAGAGCTCGCGGACCTTGCCGATGTCGTGAAGGATTACTCCGGTCAGCAGCAAGTCGCGATGGACCAGGGGGTAGTGAGGGGCGATGCGATCGGCCAGAGTGAGCAAGCTGACGACGTGCTCGAGCAGTCCTCCGAGCCAGGCGTGATGAAGCTGCTTGGCGGCGGGAGCTTCGCGATAGGCGCCCGCGATGGCCGGGTCGTCGAGGAGCGTGGTGAGCAGCAATTTCAAGTGGGGCTCGGTAAAGGAGTCGACGAATCCGCGCAACCGCGACCAGAGTTCTTCCACGTCGAAGGTGGTTGAGGGCATCAGGTCCGACTTGTCGAATTCGGCTGGCTGGGCCTTGCGAAGTTGCTCCACCTTGAGCTGCAGCCGGTCGTTGAAGCGGCCGGCGCAAGCCCGAATCTTGACGACGTCGCCACGATCGATCTCTTTCGCAATGCGGGGATCGCCGGGCTCCCACACGCGGCCTTCTACCTGGCCGGTTTTATCGCAGAAGATGAAGTTGAGATAGGGTTTGTTGGTCTGGGTGGTGCGCAGCTGCCGGGAAAGTACGAGAAAAAATCCATTGAATAGCTTGCCTTCTTCATAGGAAGACAGGTCGGAAATATAGATGTCCTTCATGCTGGGGGAAGAGTAACAAATTAACGGAACAGAGAACAGTGACGGCGGACTGAGGGCGGGGGCGGTGCGTGGGCGAAGATGGTGGGGCGAGCATCCGGGCCGATCCGCATAAAGGATGCGGGAGGTCGGATTCGAGGGAAGGGACGATGACGATTCGAGAGATGAAGGCGGAAGACGCGCTGATGGTGTCCGCCCTGGCGATGGAGCTGGGTTATGAGCGATCCGGCGAGGAGATTCGCGCCTGGGTCGACCAATGCAGATCGAATCAGGTTGCGTTTGTCGCTTGCCTGAACGGGGAAGTAGTGGGTTGGATCGAGGCTGCAGTGGAACATAGGCTGCAAAGCGCTCCCTATGTACTGATTGGGGGACTGGTCGTGAGCCAGCAGGTGCGAGGCCGGGGAATCGGGCGGCAGCTCTGCGAACGAATCGAGGCGTGGAGTTCGGACCGTGGAGTGAACACGGTTCGCGTCACGTCGCGGAGCACACGTGCCGAGGCGCACCGGTTTTATTTACAGAACGGCTACGCCACGGTGAAGACTTCGATGGTCTTCGAGAAAAGGGTCGGTAACAACAACGGCCCTGAAACCGAAGTCCAGGGCCGCAAAAAGGCTGATTGGATTTAGGGTTGAGGCGCCGGTGCCGGTGTTGTGGGCGGCGGCTGCGTTGGTGCGGGGGCTCCGGGAACGGCCGGAATCGGAGTGGGCTCAACCGGAGGCGCATTCTGTTGCGTCTCGTCCTTCTTCTTTTCGCTCAGCCGCTTCTTTTCGGTGGTGGTCGCCGAATTTTTCTTCTTTTTCGCGTTCGCGTCGCCTTTCAGGCCGAGCGCGGCCGACTGCGTCTGGCGATCGGCAACTTCCGAGGCGTCAGGAGCGTTGGTGGCCGTATTATCCGGGAAATCCTTCTTGGATCCCTTGGCCTTCTGCGCCTTGATTTCGCGGGCCCGATCGCTGAAACGCGTCTTCTTCTCGGGTGCCGCGGCCTGCTCCAGCGGGTTGGCCGGCTCATTGTTCTGAGCCACAGCGCCGGCGTCCTCGGTCGCGCCTTGGGGCTCAGAAGGCAGCGTCTTGGTGGGAGCCTTGCCGAAGCGAATCTTTTCCTTCTTGCCGGGCTTCATGGAAGCCTGCGTCGTGGTCTTTGCCTCGGTTTTGGCGGGTGTCGCCGGCGCGGCGGCTTGCGTCGTTCCGGACGGCACATCGCCCATGGGCGCCGAGCCCTTCTGGCGGAAGTGGGTCGTTTCGCGGAAGCGCGTCCGCTCTACCTTTTTCTTTTTCTTGGGAGCAGGCGGCGTGTAGGCGGCGTAAACAATCGGGTTGACCCGCTTGTTGGTGCTGGCGCCGGTGTCTTCGAATCCAGGCTTGATGTCGATGTAGGCCTCTTCGCGCATGGTCGTCAGATACTCGCGAACGGCTGGCTCCATCTTGGCTTCGTAGTAGGCCTCTTCGACCTGCTGCTGCACATCTTTGTAGGCGGGAACTCCGCTGGGCACGTGCTGTACGACCTTGAAGATAACGAAACCCTGGCGGGTGCGGATCGGATCGGCAATGTCTCCCGTTTTGAGGCCGAAAGTTGCGTTTTCAAAGACCGGGGCAAGCTGCCCACGCTTGAAAGTTCCCAGATCGCCCCCATCCGCCGGGTTCGGGCCCTCGCTGTTGGTGCGGGCAAGTTGGGCGAAGTCGGCGCCACCCCTCAGTTGTGCCACGATACCGTCCGCCTTGGCCTTGGCGGCGGCAACTTTTGCGGCGTCTTCCTGAGCTGCATCGCCGGTTGAGATCAGGATCTCGCTGAGTTTGACGCTCTCTGGCTGCGCGTAATCCTGCTTGTGCGCCTCGAAGTAACGCTGCACCTCGCCGGGGGTGAAGTTCAGGTGCCGGCCCACCTCTTCGCGCATCACGTCCTGGGTGATGATCTGGTTGCGGATGTTGGCCTTGAAGTCCTCGTAGGAGACGCCCTGCTCCTGCGCCGATTTTTCCAGATCTTCGAGGGTCGCCAGATTGTATTGCTTACGGATCTCGTTGAGCTTGTTGACCAGTTCAGTCTCGCCGTTGATGCCGAGTTCCTTGCCCTTCGACAGCCAGAGTTGCTGATCGATGAGGTTGCGCAGAAGGTCTTTGTGAATCTCAGACATTTGCTGCATGGTGGCGCCATGCTGCCGTGCCTCTCCGTCCACTTCCTTCATGGCGCGGTCGTAGTCGGACCGGGTAATTATCTGGTCATTGACCCGGGCAATGATGTCTTCCACGATGACGCCCCCGTAGGGGCTGGCCGGTTCGGCGGGACGGGACTGCGCCAGAGCGGAGGATGCCAGCAGCATCGTGCTCAGCACGGACACCGCGGAATTGCGAAGAAGTCTCAAGGTCATAGTCGGCAGCGCAGGGGCGAGCGATCTCCACCTGGGTTATAGACGTCATTGTAAATGGCGGGGAAGCGGAAAGACAGGGACGAGGGATGAGGGGCCAGGGGCTACCGATGGCTCGAACCGAACACGAGCTTGCCACACCATCAGCCAGATTCGCTTTTCCCTGTTCTCCATTCCCTGGTCCCGTCCTTCGCCTGCTACCTTCGGGGGATGGTCGGCGTCCATATGATAGAGTGCTATACTCAAGCTCAAGGCTGCCCTGCCAGACGTGTCTCTCCCCGCCTGCCGCACCTGCCGCCGGAGGTTCCATCCGCTTATGACACCCCGTGCCCGCCGGGCAATATTCTCACTAGTCTTATTTTTCGCCGTTTGCGCCACTGTCGGCAGTATTTTGCAGCGCAAAGTCGGTGCGCAGTCCACCGAGGACGAGAGCCAGATTCGCGACAGTCTGAAGTCGTTTACCAACGTGTACGCGCTGGTGGAGCAGAATTACGCCGAGCCGATCACGGGCGACAAGGCCGACATTGCCATCTACGACGGGGCGATCCCAGGCATGTTGCGGACCCTCGATCCCCACTCCAACTTCTACGATCCAAAGGCTTATGCCAAGATGCGGGAGGATCAGCGCGGGCACTATTACGGTGTCGGCATGGTGATCCAGCAGCAGCGGGACGCGTCGGGCAAAGACAAGGTCTACGTCATCACCCCGTATGAGGGTACCCCCTCGTTCCGCGCCGGCATCCGGCCGGGCGACGTGATTGCGGCGGTCGACGGCAAGACGGCCGACGGAATGACATCGGACGCGGTAGCCAAGGCGCTGAAGGGACCGAAGGGAACGCACGTACAGGTCACCATGGCCCGCGAGGGTCAGGCCAAGCCGCTGGTGTTCGACCTGGTTCGCGACGAGATTCCGCATCCGTCGGTGGACCTGAAATATGAGATCAAGCCGGGAATTGGCTACGTTCACCTGACGCAATTCCAGGAGACCACCGCCCAGGAGGTACTGGACGCGGTGGACAGCTTTGGCAACCTGAAGGGCCTGGTGTTCGATCTGCGCGGGAACCCCGGCGGCCTGTTGAGCCAGGCTGTTGAAGTCTGCGATCACCTGTTGAGCAAGGGGCAGGGGATCGTTTCGCAGCGCGGACGAGCCTATCCGGATCAAAATTACGTGGCCACCCACGGAAACGACGGCAAGGCATTCCCGATTGTGGTGCTGGTGAACCGCAACACGGCATCGGCGGCGGAGATTGTTTCGGGCGCTCTGCAGGATCATGATCGCGCCCTGATCGTGGGCGAGACCACCTTCGGCAAGGGCCTGGTGCAGACGGTTTACAACTTGAGTGAAAACACTGGCCTGGCGCTGACGACCTATCACTATTACACCCCGTCGGGGCGGCTGATCCAGCGAAACTACAGCGGCGTGTCGCTGTACGACTACTACTACAACCACGCCGGGGCGCAACCCGCCGACACAACCAACCGCGAAGTGAAGTTCACCGACTCAGGACGCACGGTTTATGGCGGTGGCGGTATCACGCCCGACGAAAAGATCGATTCGCCCAAGTCGAATCACTTCCAGGAAGAGCTTCTGTTCCGGTCGGCGTTCTTCCACTTCGCTCCTCACTACCTGGCTAGCCGTACCGTGGATAAGGACTTCCAGGTGGATGACGCCGTGGTTACGGACTTCAAGCAGTTCCTGACCAGCAAGAATATTGCGTTCACCGAAAAGGACATCAACGAAAACCTGGATTGGCTGAAGGTGAATATCAAGGAAAAGATCATGACCAGTCAGTTCGGTCAGTTGCAGGGATTGCGGACGCTGGCCGACTGGGATCCCGAGATCCAGAAGGCCCTGACGTTCCTTCCCGAGGCCCAGGCGCTCGAGGACAATGCTCATAAGGTGCTGGCGCAGAAGGCGCAGGCACGCGGTGAAGTGCCCGCTGCGGCACAGCCGTAGAATCTACGGCACCACCAGAAAGACAAGCGGCCAGACCCCAACGGGTCTGGCCGCTTTCTGCTGCGCAACTCTCTGCCTTCGATGTCTTGTATTCAGCGTCACAGTCGGTTGCCACGCCACGCGCTAAGCTCTCAGCTAAGAGGAGAGGGGTGAACTATGCGCGTTTTTGGCCTTGAGAGTTCATGCCCTCGGCAAAATTTGCCTGAGGCTTAAGGAACCCCCCTCCCCCCCGTATATTTCGTGTTTTGTTCGCCCATTCTGGTCTTGCTGCGGTTCGCTCGCCGCTTCACCGCTGGCTGAGTTCCCCGGCTTTCACTTTGCTGTTGAACTCGGCGGACTTGTTGCGGGGAACGCTCAACGACTGCCACTTCTCGCAGGCGAAGTGCTTGGCCAGTAGCACAATCTGGCCCACGTGATGGGGGTAGTGCGCGACCTGGCGATTGATCGCCTGCATTACGGAGTGAGTTTCTCCGCGGATGGTGACGGTCCGGGTCAGGTCGCTTTCGGCGAGCGATTCCAGTGTCCTGAACACCTTTGACCAGCCATCGTCCCAGTCCTCCATCAGGGCCGCACGTGTTTTTGCGGGATCAACGAACTCGCTGTCGCGATTGCGGGTCGGCTTCTCGCCGTCGGTGGTGAGAAAGTCGGTCCAGCGGGAGCGCATGTTCCCAGTGATGTGCTTGACGATGATGGCGATGGAATTGGATTCGGAATCGAGCGTGGTGAACAGGTGCTCGTCGGAGACCTGCTGCATGGCGCGCTCGCCGAGCTTTCTGTAGTAGTGAAGCACAGCAATTGAATCTTCAAGATAGGACGTGGTGAAATTCAGCGCCATGGAAGAGGTCCTTTTGTGAGATGGGGATTTGCCCGCCGCGGCTGACACCAGCAGCATACGCGCAAAGCTGACGCTCTTGAACACCAGCTCCTGCGTCTTATGAGTTTTATGAAACGTTCTCGCCGCGCAATCAACTATGGAGCATATTCGGAGCGGTCAGCAGGCGGCAAGCTTCAGTTGATTGAGCGCGCCGGCACCGGCGTGCCTCGACCCTCTTGATGCTTCCACTGTATGCGAAGGAGAGGAAACGGTATGGCGAATGGTTGGGTTCACAACGATTTGACTTCGGCCTCAGGCGCGCCGCCGGAAGCCGGCGACCCCTGGAGCTATATCTTCGCCAAACAAGGCACACAGCATGTCAATTACTGCGGTGTCAACAACAATGTATGCGAACTGTGGTGGGATTCCAGCGGATGGCATTTCAACGATCTGAGCGCGGCTGCCAGTGCTCCCGTCACGGCCAGCAATCCGCGCAGTTACATGTTCAACGCGCAGGGCACGCAGCATGTGAATTATCTCGGCCCTGACAGCCACGTGCACGAGCTGTGGTGGGATTCGGGCGGTTGGCATCACAACGACCTGACGGCCGCGGCCGGCGCGCCCAATGCGACAGGCAACCCCGGCGGCTACATGTTCGATTCTCAAGGCACGCAGCACGTGAATTATCGCGCCAGCGATAACCATATCCATGAGCTGTGGTGGGATTCCAACGGATGGCATCATAACGATCTGACGGCGGCGGCCGGCGCTCCCGACGCGTCGGGCGATCCTTATGGCTATGTCTTCTCCGCGCAAGGCACGCAGCATGTCAACTATCGGGGCAGCGACGGACATATCCATGAATTGTGGTGGGACTCGAACGGATGGCACCATAACGACCTGACCGCTGCTGCCGCCGCTCCCAGCGCCGCCAGCGACCCGTTTGGGTACGTATTCGACGCCCAGGGCACGCAGCACGTGAATTATTGCGGCAATGACGGTCACATCCATGAACTATGGTGGGATTCCAACGGATGGCACCACAATGACCTGACTGCCGCGGCAGCCGCGCCCGGCGCTCTCGGCAATCCGCGTGGATACGTGTTCGCGGCGCAGGGCACGCAGCATGTGAACTATCGCGGCGTGGATGGACACATTCACGAACTGTGGTGGGATTCCAACGGGTGGCACCACAACGACCTGACGGCTTCGGCGGGCGCACCCAACGCCTTTGGCAATCCGCACGGTTACATGTTCGACGCGCAGGGTACGCAGCACGTCAATTACTTCGGCGTGGATGGCCATATTCACGAACTCTGGTGGCCTGCGTCCTGCTCCCGTTACCTGGGCTTGAACGAACAACACCAACAGCAGACGGAATGGTGCTGGTCGGCAACCACCGTGAGCATCTCGTTGTTCTACAATCCGTCGAGCACCTGGACGCAATGCTCCCTGGTGAACAAGGCATTCAGCCAGACGACCTGCTGCATCAACGGCAGCAGCTCGCAATGCAACCAGGGTTGGTGGCCAAATCTTTCCTTGCCGATCACCGGCAATTTAAGCTCCTACACCAGCTCGTCGGCAACGCTTGCCACGGTGATGAGTGAAATCGACGCGGGCAGGCCGATCTCCATTGCAATCTGGTGGTATGGGGGCGGCGGCCACAACCCGGCCATCGACGGCTACGACAACTGCGATCCATCAGCGCCGACGATCGACATTCAAGATCCGTGGTACGGTCCCTCGACACAAGACTTCAACAGCTTCCCTACGACCTACAACGGCGGGGCCAATTGGGGAAACACCTACTTCACCAACTAGTTGATGAGAGGAGATAACATGTCGATACGATTCGCTCCTGAGCCCCGCAACGGCCCCGTGGTTGTCCGTGCGGGGTTGGACAGATTGGCGACCCGGGAGAGCCCTCTCAAGCTCTCCAGGGACGCCTTCAGCGCTCTTACCCTCGAGTCTTCTCACGCGGTCTACGACCTTCGTGCCGATGAGATCTCCAAAGGGGGAGATTTGTCGACCGCGCATCTGACGGGATTCCGCTACCTGGTGAAGTTGTCAGGTGCGTCGGTTGCCGCGGCCGAAGTACACACCGGGCCGGACGGCGAAGCTTCACTGCTGGCCAACCTTAACTATGGACCTTTTGTGGAGGCAACCGCGCGGGCTTTCGATAGTTTGTCCAACATGGCCAACACGAAAGCAAGTTCCTACGAAGCCCGGTTCTTGCGTTTTGCCGCAATCTTCCTGATCGCAATCTGGCTCAAGGAAGATAACGGGGCCGACCTAATCTTTCCATTAGCGCCTGCGCCAGACGGCATTCAGGCCGGGAGGCTCTATACGGCTGACGAATTTCTGACTGCGATTCGTCCGCTTGCTCAGAGGCGCACCGAAAAGAACAGCGAATCTCCCCTGCCTTAGGGGGAGTTAGATTCAAGCTCGATTCCGTGCAGGCGCGGTCAACCAGCTGCGCCTGCACGGAGCCAGAGAGACACCGCGCGGGCCGTCAGGGTTCGTCGTTGTAGATGCCGATCTGGATCTTGCCGCCTTCGACGAGCCGGGCGCGGTACATGCCGGAGGTGTTGAAGCTCCATGCCAGCTGGCCGTCGGGGGTGATGGCGATGATGCCGCCGTCGCCCTTGAGGTCTTGCAGTTCCTTGTGGATGACGTGATCGGCGGCTTCCTGCAGTTTCATGCCTTTGAAGCGAACGAGATCGCAGACTTCGCGCGCGACGGTGAGGCGGATGAAGTATTCGCCGACGCCGGTGCCGGAAACCGCGCAGGATTGATTGGAAGCGTACGTGCCAGCGCCGATGATGGGGGAGTCGCCCACGCGGCCAAAGCGCTTGGCCTGCGTGCCTCCTGTCGAGGTTCCCGCGGCAATGTTGCCATGCCGGTCCAGCGCTACCACGCCGACGGTGCCGAACTTGTGCGCATCGGCGGATTCGATCTCGGAGACTGGTTCGGCCGGCTCAGGAGGCGCGCCGGCAGGACGCGGCGGGATGGGCCTGCCCTCCTTCTTCAACTGCTTGATGAGTGATTGCCAGCGGCGCTCGGTGAAGAAGAAGCTGGGGTCCACTTGTTCAAGGCCAACCTGCGACGCAAACTCGTCGGCGCCGGCGCCAATCAGCATCACGTGTGGTGACTTGTCCATGACCGCTCGAGCGAGGCTGATGGGATGGCGTGTGCGCGTGACTCCGGCTACTGCACCGGCCATGAGGGTTGCGCCGTCCATGATGGCGGAGTCGAGTTCATTCTTGCCGTCGGCCGTAAAGACGGCGCCGCGGCCAGCGTTGAAGAGAGGGTCGTCTTCGAGGATGTGGATGGTGGCCTCGATCGCGTCGAGAGCGGAACCGCCGTCATCGAGTACCCTGGCGCCGGCTTCGGTGGCCTGCTTCATCGAAGCGCGATAGGCGGCCTCGGTCTCAGGCTTCATGGTGGCGCGTTCGATGACGCCTGCGCCGCCGTGCACCACGATAGACCAGTGTCGGGGTGGTTGCGCCTGCTGCGCGATTGCCGCGATCGCCATACCCAATGACTCCTGCCCCAATCAGAAAGCGAGCTACTCTCATCTTCCGGCCCCCTCGTTCGTACCACTTATCGTATAACCGGACGCGGCTGCATTTACCATCGGGGGAAATGACTTCTCTTATGCGATGCTTCGTTGCTTCTGCTGTCCTTCTTGCATCTGCCACAATGATTGCCCAGACCGCGCCGATTGCGGTGAAGGTGGTGGTTGTGACGATGTTCGAAGTGGGCGAGGATACGGGCGATGCTCCCGGCGAACTGCAGTACTGGGTGGAGCGCGATCACCTGGATCGCATATTTCCGCTGGCCGCGGGCTATCACGCGGTGCGGATGAACGACGCGGGCGAGATGGCGGTCCTGACCGGGCAGGGAACGGCACACGCAGCCGCGACGATCATGGCACTCGGTCTCGATCCGCGGTTCGACCTGTCGCACGCGTACTGGATCGTCGCGGGGATCGCCGGCGGCAATCCCGAGCGGGTTTCACTGGGGTCGGCGGCGTGGGCGCGATGGGTGGTGGATGGCGATCTCGGCTATGAGATTGATGCGCGCGAAATACCGAAGGACTGGAACACGGGATATCTTCCCCTGCGCAAGACGAAGCCGTTTGAAGCGCCGGCGGCTCCGCTGGAAGGCCAGGCGTATGAGTTGAACGGCGCGCTGGCGGACTGGGCGTATCAGTTGACCCGCGAGGTGAAGCTCGCCGATTCGGATCGGCTGAAAGAGGTGCGGCGCGAGTTTGATGGGACCGCGGCGAATCGCCCGCCGTTTGTGACGATGGGCGATGAAGTGACCGGATCGCGCTACTGGCATGGAAAACTCGAAGATGCCTGGGCGAATGAGTGGATGCGGTATTTCAGCGGGGGCAAAGGGGAGTTCGGCACCACCGCGATGGAGGACACGGGGACGCTTCAGTCGCTGCGGTTTCTGGCGAACGCGGGCCGGGTGGATTGGCGGCGCATCCTGGTGTTACGCACGGTCAGCAACTACGACCAGCAGCCGCGCGGGCTGAGCGCGGCAGAGAGCCTGGCGCGACAACGCATTGGAAGCTACAGCGCGTACCTGCCGGCGCTTGAGGCCGCGTATGCGGTGGGGCATACGGTGGTGAATGAATTGATCGCGCACTGGGTGAAGTATTCCGAGAAAGCAGTGGCAGGCCAATAGGGAGCAGGCCGACAGCGATTCCGGTCGATCCTCCTCGCCTGAAGGCGATGGGCCTTGGCGAA
The DNA here is from genome assembly GCA_963744185.1 of uncultured Acidobacteriota bacterium. Taxonomy (GTDB): domain Bacteria; phylum Acidobacteriota; class Terriglobia; order Terriglobales; family Acidobacteriaceae; genus Telmatobacter. The sequence continues at coordinate 139,558 of CAVUSR010000015.1, forward strand.
CCTTGCGTCCGCAGTGCAGAATGGTTCCGTTCCGCAGACTCAACCGAATTTCGCAATATGCCGTTCAAGGCGGCCGTGCGAAAGGCGCGGTTGATTGGAGGTATGGGTTGAAGTCCAACATGGGGACACTGGGATTGATCGTTCTGGCTGCATTGGCCTTCGGACTGCACGCGTGGAAGCTGCCATGGACGCCGCCGCGGATCATCGGGGTCTCCGTGGCATTGCCGTCATTTCTGCTGCTGTGCGTGGCACGGGTCCAACTCGGCGATGCATTCAGTGCGCGAGCCAAGGCATCTTCGCTGGTAACGACAGGCGTTTATTCCAGGATTCGGAATCCCATCTATGTTTTCGGCGCACTTACGATTGCGGGCATCATCGTTTGGATGAATCGACCCTGGTTTTTCTTGGTGTTTGTCCTTCTGATCCCGATGCAATGGCGCCGCAGCCGGAACGAAGTTCGGGTGCTTGAGGAAAAATTCGGACCCGCTTACCTGGATTACAAACGTCGGACCTGGTTTTAATTGCCGGCGGCTTTGTATTGCGCAAGCTTTTGCGAACTCGAAAGGAAAGAAGATGCATTCTGCGTGGTTGGGCGAGTTTATGGGCACGCTGGTGCTGGTGTTGCTGGGCAACGGAGTGAATGCCGGGGTGACGCTCCGCAAGTCATACGCTGCAGATTCGGGATGGATCGTGATCACGACAGGCTGGGCGATCGGCGTCCTGTGCGGCGTGATTGTCGCGCAGGGATTCGGAAGCCACGATGCTGCGTTGAATCCCGCGATCACACTGGCGGGCGCGGTATTGAGCGGGAAGTACGACCAGGTGCTGTGGATGTGGTCGGCGCAATTGCTGGGCGCGATGTGCGGCGCCGCGCTGGTGACATTGCATTACGCGCCGCACTGGGCGCAGACGCCGGACGCAGCCGCGAAGCTGGGTGTGTTCTGCACGGGGCCGGCGATACGCAGCCCGTGTGCGAATCTCTTCAGCGAAGTTCTGGGGACGGCGGTGCTGGTTCTGGTTGCCGGCGCAATCTTCTCGCCCGGAGTCGCGGAACACGGTCCGGTCGCGGGACTGGGGCCGATGCTGGTGGGAAGCCTGGTGTGGGGAATCGGGCTTTCGCTCGGAGGCACCACCGGGTACGCCATCAACCCGGCGCGCGATCTGGGACCGCGGCTTACGCACGCGCTGTTGCCGATTCCGGGCAAGGGTAGTTCGAACTGGAGATACGCGCCGATTCCGGTTTTCGGTCCGCTGTTGGGGGCGGTGCTGGCGGGACTGCTGCTGCGAGCGACGCATCCGTGGTGACCACCTGCGGCCACTTGCGGTGGGGCCAACTCAAGATGATTTGCGGCTGACAGGAGCTTAGCTCACATCAATCATGATTTTGCCGAAGTGGGATGGGTCGCGATCCCAGGCGGAGAGAATTTTCGGTGCTTCTTCGATTGGGACGATGTGCGTGATGGCGTCGTCGACCGGGAAGCGATGCTCTTCGAGCATGCGAATCACGTCGCGAAAGTCTTCAGGCTGGGCGTTGCGAGACCCCAGTATGTCGAGTTCCTTCTGCACAAAGAGGCGCGTCTCGTAGGAGACCTCCTGCTTGGCGTAGCCGATGTAGACGACGCGGCCCGTGAAGGCGACCTCTTCGACTGCGGCGCGGAAGGTTTGCGGCAGGCCGATTGCTTCGATGATTATGTCGGGACCGTGGCCGCTGGTGAGATCGGATAGCTGCGCGTGCATGTCTTCGGCCGCGGTGTTGATGGTGTGCGCGGCGCCGGCTTTGCGTGCGGTGGCAAGCTTGCCCTCTTCCACGTCGATGCCGATGACCGTCGCGCCGCGAAATGCCGCGCCCGCGACGGCGCCCAGCCCTACGCCGCCGCATCCGATGATGGCGACGGTGTCACCCGGTGCAACGCGGCCGCGCGACGCGGCATGGAAGCCCACGGTGAGGGGTTCGACGAGGCAGAGCTCCTTCAAAGAGAGGCTGGCGCGGTAGAGGCGATCGGCGGGCACCGCAATGAATTCAGCGAGAGCGCCATCGCGCTGGACCCCAAGAGTCTGATTGAACTGGCAGGCGTTGGGGCGGCCGCGCCGGCACGACGCACAATGGCCGCAGCTGGTGTACGGGGAAACTGTTACGGCGGTTCCGGGCTGACACTCCGGATGATGGGGATTTACCTGGGCGATGGTTGCGGCGATCTCATGCCCGAGGATGCGTGGATAGGTAACAAGCGGATTGCGGCCGCGGAAGGAATTCAGGTCGCTGCCGCATAAGCCGATCTTGCGCACCTGGAGCAAGATGCTGCTGTCGCCGTCGGGTTCGGTTCTAAAACTTGATCCAGGGCAGCCTCACCTGGCGAGCGCAAAACGACGGCCTTCATACGTTTACTCCGGAGAATGATTGACCAGTCGATCATAGTTGAATCCACTTGCCGACACTCCGAGTTGTATTCTGGGCCTGTTGCTTTTTCTGTCGAGTAAAGGAATCCAAGATGGCGGCTACCGTGCTTCAAATCGATCACCGTGACAATGTTGTGGTTGCCCTGCAGCCACTCGTCGCCGGAGACATTGTGCAGTTTGGGGATGCGGGGGAATCGTGTCCGGTTACCCAGGCCGTTTCCGCCAAACACAAGATGGCGCTGACCGACTTGCAACCGGGCGATGTGATTCGCATGTACGGGATGACGGTGGGCGAAGTAACGCAGCCGATTCCGCGGGGCGGGTTGATCTCCACGCGCAACGTGAGGCACCGGGCCGATGCGTACACGGCAGAACGGCACCCCGCGCATTTTGCTCTTCCCGATGTTTCGGCTTGGGAAGGGCGCACGTTCCTGGGCTATCACCGCGCCGACGGGCAGGTGGGGACGCGCAACTACTGGCTGGTGCTGCCGCTGGTGTTTTGTGAAAACCGCAACGTGGAGCGCATGCGCGAGGCGCTGGAAGAAGAACTCGGATACGGGAGCGCGAGAAACAGCTATCGGCAGCATGTGCGGGGGCTGGTGGAGAGCTACGCGGGCGGGGAGCGATCGGAGCCGGTGGCCGATCAGCGGCATCCAAGCGATCGAGCCAAAGGCACTCGGCAAGCATCGCGATACGCGACCGCATCTTTCCCAACGTGGATGGTGTGCGCTTTTTGACACACCAGGGGGGATGCGGAGGCACCCGGCAAGATGCGCAGGCGTTGTGTGGCTTGCTGGCGGGGTACATTCATCATCCCAACGTGGCCGGGGCAACGGTGCTGAGCCTGGGCTGCCAGAATGCGGAAGTGCGCATGTTGATGGATGAGTTGCGTGTGCGCGATCCGGAGATGCGCAAGCCGGTATTAGTGTTTGATCAGCAGCGTTCCGGGCGGGAGACGGCGCTGATGACGGGGGCGTTGGACCAGACCTTCAAAGGACTCGCGGAAGCGAATCATGCTCAGCGTGCGCCGGCGCCTCTAACCGCATTGACCGTGGGACTGAAGTGCGGGGGATCGGATGGCTTCAGCGGGATCTCGGCGAATCCGACACTCGGATATCTGTCCGATCTTCTGGGGGAAATTGGTGGAAAGACGATCCTGTCGGAGTTTCCGGAGTTGCACGGGGTGGAGCAGGAATTGATCAATCGGTGCGTGACCGATGAGCTGGCGCAGCGGTTTTATGACCTGATGCATGCTTACTCGGCGCGCGCCAAGGCGGTGCATTCGGGATTCGAGATGAACCCGTCGCCGGGAAATATCGAGGACGGGCTGACGACGGATGCGATCAAGTCGGCGGGCGCGGCGCGCAAGGGCGGCGTGGGCCCGATCCGCGACGTGCTCGATTTTCCACAGTACGCGAAGACACCCGGGCTGACCCTGCTTTGCACGCCGGGTAACGACGTGGAGTGTGTGACGGCGCAAGGGGGCGCGGGCGCGAACCTGGTGCTCTTCACCACGGGGTTAGGAACACCGACGGGGAATCCCGTTGCCCCGGTCGTGAAGATCTCGACGAACTCGGCACTCGCGGAACGCATGGGCGATATCATCGACTTCGATGCCGGCGGAATCGTAACGGGCGAGACGACGATTGCCGAGTGCGCGGAGAAGCTGATGGAACTCTGCATCGAGGTTGCGAGCGGCGATCGGCTGACCAAAGCAGAGATGTTCGGCCAGAACGATTTCATTCCGTGGAAGCGCGGTGTGTCGCTGTAAAGCCTGATCTCGATCACTCGCCGGAACTACTCGAGGAAAGAGGCAACGACCGCCAGCGCGGCGATCGCCGCCGTTTCTGCCCGCAAGATGCGAGGCCCGAGGGACGCCGCGCGCCAGCCATTGGCATCGAATAGAGCTTCCTCATCCGGGGCCCATCCGCCTTCGGGGCCAAAAGCGAGTTCCAAGGCCGGAACTGCGTCTTCCGCAGCGTTGACTGCCTCTTCGACAAGCGCCCGCAGCGTCGTGCTGCGTTCCTGTTCGGCGAGGACGATGCGCGTGGCGTCGGATGTGGCGCGAATCCGCTGGGCCAGCGGCGCCGGATCGTGAATGAGCGGAACATCCGAGCGCCGCGATTGCTTCGCCGCTTCATGCGCGATGCGGCGCCACCGCTCGGCGCGTTTTTCCGCGCCCTGGGCGAGATGTTTCTCGGTGCGGCGGGCAATGACCGGTGCGATGGCCGCCACGCCGAGTTCGGTAGCCTTCTCAATTCCCCATTCCATGTGGTCGAACTTGAATATGGAAACAACCAGCGTGATGGGCAGTGCGGGTTCCGCCTCGATTTCGGCGAGCAGGTTGAAGCGAACGTCTTGCGGGGTCACGGCTGCGACCTCCGCGTGGAAGACGTGACCGCCCGCCACGACGTCGGCTTGCATTCCCGGCTGGGCGCGCAGCACCCGCGCCATGTGCTCGGCCTGCGCTCCACTCAGGGTGGCGGTGGCTTCATCCCAATGCTCGGCGATCCAGCGACGGCGGGTCATCGTGCTCTCCTCGTTCCTTCAAATCTTATCCGCCCGGCATGGAGTGACGAACGTCACTCCAGTTGTGCCCAGAAACACTAAGGGGGACGCTTGAAGCGCCCCCCTAGAGTGTTGCCTGTTGTGTTGGAGTACCGCTACTTCTTCTTTGTTGCCTTTTTCGCGGCCTTCTTAGCAGGTGCTTTCTTGGCTGCCTTTTTCGTTGCCATTTGTCTATTCTCCCTTTGTCGATGGGTTGCATCGAAGCTGCAATATGAATTGCAGTTGAGGAATGTATAGATTCATGCATCACGAGTGTCAAGAGAAAAACGAATGATGAGTGGAAAAAGTGGCAACAATTTTTTCGAATTCGAATGCGAGACCGTGTGTGCGATTCAAATAAGGTGCTTCGACTTCGCGAATGCGAGCAACAAACCGATCGAGAAATCGTGTCCTGCGTGCGCAAACATTCCGGCGCGAAGATTCCGCCTGAAGACCGCGAGCAAACTGAAGAGTGCTCCGAAGATGGTAAGCAGGACCATGTTGCGAATGCCCTGATAGCCGTGTGCCGCCCCGAACATCAGAGCTGAAAACGCAACGCCGCCGGCAATGGCGCCTCGCGACCACGCCGTGAACTGGCGTTGGAAATAACCGCGAAACACCAACTCTTCAATCAGGCCGGCCATCACGCAAACCAATGCCCACGCGGCGATTTCGAGTCCGTTGGAAGGAGCAAGCCCTGCCAGAGTGTGGATGAGATGCTGCTGCGCGGGATCAGGCGGAGCGGGCTTGCCGTTGTTTCCGAAGAGCGAACGATGCTGAAGCGCCAGTTCAGTGATAGTCCACGTGATGCCGATGACTGCGAGCACAAACACACTTCCCATCCAGAACAACCAGGCAATGCCCAAATCCAGGAAGAACGATTTGATGCCACCGGAAAGATCTCCAAAGAGCGAACGAAAGGGAACTTTGCGCAGGCGCATTCCGAAGTAGACCCAGGCAAGCATCAGCAGTTGGGAACCCACGGTGGTGGCGTACGTCACAAGCTTGTTCGAATCCGCGGGATTGGCGTTCGGCCCGGAGAGTTCCCGCGCCCCCTCCACCGAGAGAACTGCGATACCGGCGATGAGGATCAGAGTGTGCCACACCGGCGCAATGGCCTGAGGTGCATTTGCCAGTACAGGCGGCTCGGTTGGGGCGAAGTGCGGCGGCTGATTCATTTCCAGTGGTTCCACGTGTGATTGGCCTCTGCGGCGATGTTAGTTGAGGTGGGAACAAACCACCAACCCCGCCGCGCCCGCGCCCGCGCTTTTCGCATTCCGAAAGTACTGCTTCGGCAAAAGCGGGGGGCCGAGAACTAGCACTCGATGATATTCAGGGCGAGGCCGGCGAGGCTGGTCTCCTTGTAGCGAGACTGCATGTCGAGCCCGGTCAAGTACATTGTGCGGATGACCTGGTCGAGAGAGACTTTATGCTCGGCAGACTCGTTCAACGCAATGCGCGAGGCATGCACGGCCTTTACCGCGCCCATGGCGTTGCGCTCGATGCAGGGAATCTGCACCAGGCCGCCGATCGGATCGCAGGTCATGCCCAGGTTGTGCTCCATGGCGATCTCGGCTGCATGTTCGATCTGGCCATTGGCTCCGCCGAGGGCCGCGGTCAATCCCCCGGCTGCCATGGAACACGCCACGCCGACTTCTCCCTGGCATCCGACTTCGGCTCCGCTGATCGAAGCGTTCTCTTTGTAGAGGATGCCGATTGCCGCCGAAGTCAGGAAGTAACGAAGCATTCCCTCCGTGTCGGCGCCGGAGATGAAGCGTTCGTAATAGCGGGCCACGGCGGGCACGACGCCGGCAGCGCCATTTGTGGGAGCCGTTACAACGCGGCCACCTGCCGCATTCTCTTCATTCACGGCCATGGCGTATACGGTCACCCAGTCGAGCGGCGCCAGCGGATCAATGGCTTTGCCCTCAGCTTCCTTCGCACGCAGGCGCTCGGCAAGGCGGTGCGCACGACGACGCACATTCAGCCCGCCGGGCAGGATGCCTTCGGTTGCCATGCCGCGCTCCATGCAGTCTCGCATCGCCTGCCAGATGCGCAGGATCCCGATGCGTACCCGCAGTTGGTCGGACTCGACGCTGCCACCGCTATTCATCAGGGCGCATTCGTTCGCGAGCATCAACTGGCTGATGGTGAGATTGTGATCGCCGGCGAGTTGCAGGAGCTCAGCAGCGCTGTGAAAGGGGAACGGGAGGCTGCGCTCACGGGCACGCGAGGTCAGCTTCGAATCCGGGTTACCCGAGTTTGTTGCGTTGTCCTCGATGATGAAGCCGCCGCCGATAGAGAAGAAGGTTCTCTCAGCCAGGACATCTCCCAATACATCGTAGGCAGTCAATCGCAATCCATTGGGATGCTGTGTCTTGGCCCCGGGGGGGAACATGATGTCGCGATGGAAGAGCAGATCGCGTGCTTCCTCGAAGTCGATCGCGCGCTGCCCGTCGAGGCAAAGGCTCTTCGATTGCCGGATGGATTCGACGGTCGAGGCGATGCAAGCCGGATCGATCGTTGCCGGTTCATGGCCGGCAAGCCCCAGCAACACGGCGCGATCGGTGGCGTGGCCTAAGCCGGTGAGCGCGAGCGAGCCGTACAGATCCGCTTGCACCCGTTGCACCCGATCGATGATTCCAGCCAGGCCCTGGGCGAATTGGAAGGCTGCGCGCATGGGACCCATCGTGTGGGAACTGGAAGGGCCGACTCCGATCTTGTACAGGTCAAAAAAGCTCGTCGTCACGCTGAGATTGTAGCCCGTCGCAGCCTCATCTGGCCGCGAAGGCAGGACGCCCCGAGGGTTCGGCGTCCGCTGGTCATCGACGCCGCAATTTGTGCAGCGACGGCCGTCACAACCTAAAGTCACCGATGCGGTGGTACACTCCCTCCACTTATCATGGCGCTCTCTAAAACCCTTAGCGCGGCCGTTTATGGCATTGACGCGAATCTCATCGATGTAGAGGTCGATTACAGCGGCGTGGTCGCCACCGAGGATCATTTCCACACAGTTGGACTACCCGATGCCGCCGTGCGCGAAAGCCGCGATCGCGTGCGGGCGGCAATCAAAAACTCCGGATACCTGATTCCCCCCACGTTCATCACCATCAACCTCGCTCCCGCGGATCTCAAAAAAGAGGGATCGGGCTTCGATTTGCCAATTGCGGTTGGAATTCTGGGCGCTTATGGCGCGCTGCGGTCGAACGACTTCAGCCGATTCCTGATGGTGGGCGAGCTTGGGCTCGACGGAAGCGTGCGCGCTGTTCCCGGGATGCTCCCGGTTGCCATTCTGGCGCGCGAGAAGAACATTCCGAACCTGATTCTGCCCGCTGCCAATGCGGCCGAGGCGGCGGTGGTTGAAGGGGTGAACGTTTATCCCGTCTCCTCACTTGCTGGATGTGCTGGAGTTGCTGAACGGCGCCGTCGTCGGAGTCATCCAGCGCGAGCCGTTTCATGTTTCTACGGAGGAACTGCTGGGGGAGTTGCAGCACTTCAGCGCCGACTTCAAGGATGTGCGTGGGCAGCAGACGGCGAAGCGCGCCCTGGAAGTTGCGGCGGCCGGCAGTCACAACATCCTCATGATCGGGCCGCCCGGTTCCGGCAAGACCATGCTGGCCAAGCGGCTTCCCTCGATCCTTGCGCCGCTTACCTTCGAAGAGGCGCTCGAGACCACCAAGATTCATTCCGTAGCGGGTGTGCTGGATGCGACGGCGGGGCTCGTCACACAGCGGCCGTTTCGTTCGCCCCACCACACCATCTCCGACGCCGGGTTGATCGGCGGAGGCGTGGTACCGCGGCCAGGCGAAGTTTCGCTGGCGCATAACGGTCTGCTCTTTCTGGATGAGTTGCCGGAGTTCCCGCGCAATGTGCTTGAAGTGATGCGGCAACCGCTTGAAGACCACAGCGTGACCATCGCGCGCGCCAGCATGTCGCTCAGCTTTCCCGCGCGATTCATGCTGGCAGCGGCCATGAACCCTTGCCCGTGCGGATACTTCAATGACAAGTCGCGCGAGTGCATGTGCACGCCGCCAATGATCCAGCGCTATGTGGCCAAGATATCGGGACCGTTGCTCGATCGCATCGACATTCATATCGAAGTACCTGCGGTGCAATACAAGGAACTGCGGGGCGGGGCGGCGGCGGAGGGCTCATCGGAGATTCGCACCCGGGTTTTGGCGGCGCGGGACCGGCAAAGAGAGCGCTTTCGCAAACATGGCGAAAAGATTTACTCGAATGCGCAGATGACGACACGCCAGGTTCGCGCCTATTGCGAACTCGGGCCGGACTCCGAGCGGCTGCTGGAGCGCGCCATGCAACAGCAGGGCCTGACCGCGCGCGCTCACGATCGGATCCTCAAGGTGGCGCGAACCATAGCCGATCTCGCGGGAGCCGAGTCTCTATCGGTCGCGCACCTCGCGGAGGCGATTCAGTATCGGACTCTCGATCGTAGCTATTGGGCCTGAACACATGGCTTGAGTGGGTTGGGCGCGGAGTGACCATTTAAGGCGGCGGTTCCCACCAAAGTTGTGTTGTTGCTTTCAGAGCAAGCAAGCTATAAAGGATCGTCCGCCCTGGTGCGGGAATTTCCAGATGGAGTCGCCCTTGCATCCTCACCCGCTCACTCAAGGCTGGGACGTTTATGTCTTTGGCATCCCCCTCATAGCGCTGCTCTTTTTCGGCTATTTCCGGCTGGACGAGACTTTCACGCGGAAGAAGAAAACTCCGCCCTCGGTGCCCCCGCGGATGCCAGTCGTCGATTTCGATGGCAAATCGATGTGCACAGATCCGGATGGGCGCCCCTGGGAGACTCGGGCTTCGCACCGGCGCCGAAAGACGGCATGAACCGGCCGAGGGGTCACGCCTTCGATTACCTTGGATCCTAAGGATTTTCCAATCTTCGCCGATGACATGGTGGACATCATGAGATTGCTCTCATGTTGATCCAACTTTCGGCGGAGATTTGCGATGCATGGCGATTCTGCTCTCTCGGGTTTGGACACTGTCTTGTTGATGGCGCCGTTCGCCGCTTTCCTGATTCTTGCGCTGTTTGGGGTGGACGAGCGGCTTTCTGCCGCCCAAATCCGCCTCGGTCGCCGCCGCAAGTTTTGCGAAGTCGGCAGCGACGGAAAGGGACGACTCTCGGATCCCGATGGAAGGTGTTGCGACGGTTCAGGATTTCCACTGTTTCGAGGTCGGCGCGCCAAAAAATCCGTGCGCGGTGCAGTGATCCTTTACGGGGAGGGAGGCGAAATCTGCCCCGCAAATCGAGCTATCTTGAACAAATGTAAATAGTTAATAAATATGAGACCAATGGACAGCTAGCCGCCAAAAAGTTGTTGACCCCATGGCCATCCCGGTATAAAGTCAAGGGTGCCATCCAAGGGTAGATTGTACAGTTCGGTACGTTGCGTCCTTCTGTCTTTTCCCCGCATCAATTGAAAGGGCTCCGGCTCCAGGCGTTGATGTGTCGTGTGTTCGTAAACCGATCACAAGGGAACGACAGCTGGCGGCGCTCTCGGATCCGGGTTAGTCACTGGAAAAATGGAGCTTGGATACCTTCCGTAATTACGCGGATTGCATCCAAGGTTTTTGAACTGGACGCCAGCCCTGTGCGTCTAATCCCTAGATGGAACAAAACCGGCAGCCGCGAGAGTGGGCTGCTCGCTGCACTGGCGGCGCCAAGTAGTTCCGGCCGGGCAGGAATCTCAAAGGAGTTAACACCTAATGCGTTCTGATCTTGTTTTCGGGGCACTTTCTCATGTGTCCAACCGTTACCAGCTTTGCCAGTTGGCCAGCAAGGCCACGAGGAAGCTGCACAAGCCTAATACGCGCCTCCAGGATACGACCAACGAAGTCCTGCTGCGCTTCCGCACCACGAACCCCGGCTCGTCCGCCGCGATTGCAACGCCGGTAGTCGAGCCTGTCCAGCATCGCCGCGCGGCCTAATCGGGTAGATGTAAGACACGATGGATGGCGCAGAGTAAGTCACGGTTTCAGGCAGCTCTTCCTTACGGAGAGCTGCTCTCTCCGGATTTTCCTCCACTCACCCCAATTCTTGGTACATACAGGGCGCATACGCGTTACAATTCCGGTAAGTATTCCCACCTGATTCCGGAGCGCATTCCCCTCCGACTCTCCTCACAACCATCCCGCCCCGCTGCAGGTGAACATGACCATTGCTGAACTAAAAGAAAAAAACATCACAGAACTGAGCCGCATTGCGCGCACCCTGGAGATTCCGGGCGCCAGCGGCCTGCGCAAGCAGGATTTGATCTTCAAGATTCTGCAGGCGCAAAGCGAAAAAGAAGGGCACATTTTTGCCGAGGGTGTGCTTGAAATTCTGCCTGACGGTTATGGATTCCTTCGCTCGCCCGACTATAACTACCTGCCCGGTCCCGATGACATTTACGTTTCGCCGTCGCAAATCCGCAAATTTGACCTCAAGACGGGCGATTCGATCAGCGGAAACGTGAGGCCCCCTCACGAGGGCGAGAAGTATTTCGCCCTGGTGAAGATCGAAGCTATCAATTTCGAGTCCCCGGAAGAGACGCGCAACAAGATTCTTTTCGACAATCTGACCCCGCTGTATCCGCAGGAACGCATCAAGATGGAGACGGTGCGCGAAGCGGTGAGCGGACGTGTCATGGATCTGCTTACCCCGGTGGGCAAGGGCCAGCGCGGACTGATTGTCGCACCGCCCCGCACCGGCAAAACGATGCTGCTGCAGTCGATTGCGAACTCGGTTACCTCGAACCATCCGGAAGTGGTGCTGATCGTTCTGTTGATCGATGAACGTCCGGAAGAAGTCACGGACATGCAGCGTTCCGTCAAGGGCGAGGTCATCAGCTCAACGTTCGATGAGCCTGCGGCGCGTCACGTCCAGGTGGCTGAAATGGTGATCGAGAAGGCCAAGCGCCTGGTCGAGCACAAGCGTGATGTCGTGATCCTGTTGGATTCGATTACCCGTCTCGCACGCGCCTACAACACCATCGTGCCCCCGTCGGGCAAGGTGCTCTCGGGCGGTGTGGACTCCAACGCTCTACAGCGCCCCAAGCGATTCTTTGGCGCCGCCCGCAACATCGAGGAGGGTGGATCACTTACGATCATTGCCACGGCACTCGTGGATACCGGCTCGCGCATGGATGAAGTGATCTTCGAGGAGTTCAAGGGCACCGGCAATATGGAAATCATCCTGGATCGGAAGCTGGTGGACAAGCGCGTGTTCCCGGCCATCGACATCCAGCGCTCCGGCACCCGTAAGGAAGAGCTGCTGATTCCCAAGGAAGACCTGCAGCGTGTGTGGGTGCTGCGCAAGGTGCTCAACCCTCTGTCGCCCGTGGAGGCCATGGAGCTACTGATCAGCCGGCTGGAAAAGGTTCGCAACAACGCCGAATTCCTGCAGAACATGAATCAGCTGTAGTTCATCCGAACACCCGTGCGGGCCTTGTAGGCTCAGGCCTCGGCCCCGCATCCCCGTTTTTAACTCTCCCACCGGGAATGTCCTCCGCGATGAGCGGATACTCGATCCGTAGACCGTAATGCAGAGAGGGATCCTCTGGATTCCAGCTTGCCTGATGTGGCCGGCACTCTCAATGACTCATCGCATAATGGCTGGGCTACTCCGTTCGAAGGGCCTGCATAGGATCAAGGCGCGAGGCACGCCACGCCGGCGCCAGGCAGGCGGCGACAGCCACCACAAGCAGCATGGCGCCGACCCCGGCAAAGACACCTGGATCGAGTAACTGCGTCTCAAACAGCATGGAGCGGATGGCGCGCACAACGACAGCGCTTGCCAGCAGTCCGGCCGCCAGTCCAACGACCGCGGGACGAAGCCCATCCAGCAGCGTGCGCCACATGACTCGTCCTCTTTGTGCTCCCAGCGCGATGCGGATGCCGATTTCAGCGGTGCGCTGCGCCACGATGTAAGAAAGCACGCCGAACAATCCGGCTGCCGCCAACAGAAGGGACAGCGCCCCAAAGGCGACGAGAAGGGTTGCATTGAAGCTTTCGTTGGCCGCGGACTTACCGAGCAACTGATCCATGGTGAGGACGTTGTCGACCGGCAATTCAGGGTCAAGTTCGGCGAGAATTCTCTGCACCGGCATCGCATACTGTTCCACGTCGTGGCGGGAGCGAATCACGAGCATCCCGCTGTTCAGGTCACCCGCGTACAGCGGATAGTACTGGATTGGCTTGGGCTGTTCGGCCTGCGCGTAGCGAGTGTCCCCTACGATGCCGCAAATCTCCCAGTTTTTGCCGTCGTAGCGCAGGTGCTTTCCGAGTGGATCCTCGTGGGGAAAGTATTGCCGGGCGAACGATGAATTGATGACTGCCTGGTTGGCATTCTGGAGCCGCCGATTGGGATCGAAGGTGTGCCCGCGCAGGATGGGGATGCCCATCGCCGCAAAGAAGCCCGGGTCGGACTCCCGGTTGATCGCGAACTGCATCACTCCCTGTGCCAGCGGCGGGTGCTCCACCACGGTGAAACTGTTATCGCCCCAGTAGCCCTGGCCCGGAACAGCGCGAGTGAAGCCGGCTGCTTCCACGCCGGGCAAGGCGCGAACGCGCTCCAGGAAGGAACTGAAGAAATTGACGAGATTGGCGGGATCGTTATAACGGTGGCCGAACAGATCGAGGCGCATGGTCAACACGTTATCCGTGATACAGCCGAGATCGGACGAGCGCAGCCGTTGATAGCTGCGTAGCAGCAGGCCGGCGGCGACCAGCAGTACAACAGTGAGACCCACTTCCGCGCCGAGGAGTGTGGCGCGCATGCGGGTAGGACCGCGCCCTGCGCTCGAGCCGCGCGAGGCATCCTGCAGAGTGGTCAGCAACGGTTGCCGGTAGGCGCCGAAGGACGAAATCAGACCGGCGAATATCGCACAGAGCAGGATCAGGCCGACGGTGACCCCGCCCACCACTGCATCGATTTGAATGGCTTCGATGCGGCTCATATCGTGACGAACGTGGACAAACCACGCCAGGGCGCCATAAGCGAGAGCCAGACCCGCCGCCCCACCCGCTGCCGAGAGCAGCAGGCTTTCCATCAGGCGCTCCCGCAGCAGGCGCAGACTTCCCCCGCCCAGGGCGGAGCGAATTGCGATGTCCTTCTGACGGGCGGCCGCGCGTGCCACCAGAAGGTTGGCAACATTCAGACAGGCGATCAGCAATACGCATCCCGTTGCCCCCAGCAAGACATAGAGCGGCCGCTTCAGATCGCCGACCATGCTTGTCAGCAGCGGCTTGGTATTTGCCGCCGGGCTCACGAACGGATTATCCAGATGCTGATCGTGAAGGCGGCGAACGATGACGGACAAGTCGGCCTTTGCCTGCGATTCGCTCACGCCGGCCTTGAGGCGCCCCAACGCGCCGAAGTTATGTTCCCCCAACTCCTTCATCTCCTGAACCGGCTTGTCGTGATAGATGGCCGTCCAGAGTTGAATCTGCGGGTCAAAGAAGTAGAACCATGCGGGCAGAATGCCGATCACGGTGTAGGGGCGGGAGTTCAAATGGATGGTCTGATTCAAAATCGCCTTATCGCCGCCATAGCGCCGTTTCCACATTCCCCAACTCAGCAGGACGGTACCGCTGGCCGATGGGCGATCGTCATCCGGATTGAAACTACGCCCCAGCGCGGGAGAAACACCAAGAGTTGAAAAGATGTTCCAGGTCGAACTGGCTCCAATTGCCTTCTCGGGCAACCGCCCATCCGCATTTGTCAGGTTGTAGTCGTCCTCGCTGTAGAGGGCCATTTCACTGAACGAATGATTTTCTTTCTGCCATTCGCTGAAGACCGCGCCAGACACAGCGTTGTACACGAATTGGTCGTTGGTGTGCTCGAAGATGCTGATCAAATGATCGGGATCGCGGAAGGGAAGCGGTTTGAGCAACACGCCGCGCACCACGGTAAACAGCGCAATATTGGCGCCGATTCCGAGCCCCATCACCGCGATGGCAACAAGCGAGAATCCGGGGGTGCGAACAAGTGTCCGGGCTGCAATTCGCAGGTCACGAATCCAGATGTCCAGCCAACTCCAATTCCACGCCGCTCGAGTCGTGTCGCGCAAAAGGGCGGGGTTGCCGAAAGCGCGAAGGGCCGCACTTCGCGCTTGATCGGGATTCATGCCGGCGGCAATGTTCTCGGCAACCTGTTGGTCGAGATGATAGCGGAGTTCTTCGTCGAGTTGAGCGCCCGCTCCACGCCTGCCAAAGAGCATTCTTACTTTCATCGCCAACCGGTCGAACCAAAGCATATCTCCCTCCTGTATTGAACTTGAAGGCTCAAATCGCGATTTCTGACTGCCCGGCTTCTGGTCACGCTTCGGTCACGATCAGGTTGATGGCGGCGGAGAGACGGCCCCAATTAGCCGTCTCCGCTTCCAACTGCCTGCGGCCCGCCGCGGTGAGCGCATAGAACTTGGCCTGCCTGCCGGTTTCACTTTCGGCCCACTTTGCCCGGATCCAGCCTTGCTGCTCGAGGCGATGCAGCGCGGGATAAAGAGAGCCTTGCTGCACTTGCAGGACTTCGCCGGACACTTGCTGAATGCGTTTGGCAATGGCCCACCCGTGCATTGCCTCGAGCGTGAGGGTCTTCAGGATCAGCAGGTCGAGAGTCCCTTGTACGAGATCGCTTGGTTTTCCCATGCCTAGATTATCTACACCTCGTGTTGTAGATCGTCAAGGTATCGATACGAATCCCAGGCGAACTCGGTTCCGAAAAAAATGGGCGCCGAATGGCCTAGCCGAATGGGCAGGATCCAGGTAGCCGGGCGGCGGATGTGCGGGTGGACGCAAATGCGGCATTGTGATTTCAGCGGCCATTGCCGCGGGAGGCTTGAATGCCCGGTTTTCTGGTGGATTTCTCAAATGAGCTTGCGAACGCGGTGGAACGCGCGGGCGCATCGGTAATCAGCGTGCCTGAAGGCGGGCGCGAGGGGGTGAGCGGCACAATCTGGCGGGAAGGCATTGCCATCACTGCGGAACACACGATTCAGGGGCTCGATGAGGTGATGGTGGTTTTGCCCTCGGGCGAAACCGCCAAGGTGCCGGTTGCCGGTCGAGACTTCGGCACAGACATTGCGGTACTCAAGGTGCCGGGTGCCAAAGCGGGTGCGAGCATTGCCGACGGGTCGCAAACGCGCGTGGGCGAGATCGTTCTCTGCGTCGGTCGGCGCAGGGAAGAAGGTCTCGCTGCAACCTACGGCCTGATCAGCGCCATCGGCGGCCCATGGCGGACCGGCCAGGGAGCGCGCATCGATCGCTGGCTGCGGCTCGATCTGAATCCATTCCCTGGATTCTCCGGCGGCCCGGTCGTGAATGCTCGTGGCGAGGTGATCGGGATGGCCACCTCCGGCCCGCGGCGCTCGGCGGCGACGATTCCCGTCTCGACCGTGAATCGCGTCGTGGATGAACTCCTGCAGCGCGGCCACATCGCCCGCGGATACTTCGGGGTGGGCATTCAGCCGGTGGCATTCCCTGAGGGCGCGGCCCGGGCACTGGGGATTCAGGGCGATGGTGGTTTGCTGATCGTGATGGTCGAACCCGGAGGCCCGGCGGCTACAGCGGGTGTTTTGCTGGGCGACATCGTGGTCCGGGTCGATGGATCCGAACTGCGCGGCGCCCAGAGCCTGCAGGCGGTGCTCGACTCTGACCGCATCGGCCAATCCGCCGCGGTGGAACTTGTGCGCGGCGGCAAACTCGTCCAGCTCAATGTTACGGTTGGCGAACGGCCGGAGAGGTAACATGGCGACGACTGTGAATCCGGAAGCCTCTTCGGGCATCAGTATCGGATACTCGGTGGGCTCGGTGGCCGATTGGTTGCGAAGGGTCACCGTGTGCATTCGCGGGCCGCGAGGCGCGCGGGGATCGGGCGTGATCTGGCGCGATGGCCTGATCGTCACCAACGCGCACGTAGCGGTTGGGAAAGTGAATACGATCGAATTCTTCGATGGCCGGAAGACCGAAGGAAGACTGCTGGCACGCGATCCGGGGACGGACCTGGCGGCTATCGCGGTAGATGTGAATGGCCTGTCCGCGGCAGTCGTTCGCAGCGCGCGAGAACTTCGCGCCGGCGAAATGGTAATCGCGGTCGGCAACCCATGGGACGGAGAAGGCGCCGTGAGCGCCGGCATCCTGCACCGCGCGGCGGGTAAACAGCCGGTGATATTCGCGGACATCCGGCTGGCTCCCGGGAACTCAGGAGGCCCGCTCGCTGATGCTCACGGGAATGTGATCGGAGTAAACTGCGCCATTTTCCGCGGGCTCGGTTGCGCGGTCACAAGCGATGCGGTGAAGGTGTTTCTTAGCAAGTCTGGAGTTTCGGAGGCGGATTGATCCGCGTATTGGTTTGGGCGAAGTCGACAATTGCACGCGCGGGTCTGGAGGCCATTGTGCAGGCGGATCCGCGCTTTGTCCTCGCCAAGCCCGACCCCGGATCGACGGACATGCCCGCTCTGATTCGCGCGAGCGTTCCTGACGTCCTGCTGTTGGACGGATCGGACTCGGGGCAGGCCCGTTTGCCGGCTGAATTTCTCCACGAGTTCAATGGTCCCGCGGTTGTTGTCCTTGTTGAACCCTCGACCCGAGGCGAACTCCTGCGCCTCATGCACGACGGACCCAAGACTCTCCTGCTCCGCGAGTCCCGCCCTAACGAGATTACGGCTGCCCTCCAGGCTGCGAGCGAGGGCCTCGTCGTCCTGTCCCCGGAGATAGTCGAAGTACTATTGCCCTTCGGCTCCGAAATCGCGACCTCAGACGAACTACCGCCAGGTGAGCCGTTGACATTGCGCGAGCGCGAGGTGCTGGCGCTGCTGGCCGATGGAGCGGCGAACAAGGAGATTGCGGCGAGGCTGCGAATCTCCGAACACACCGTAAAGTTTCACGTGAGTTCGATCCTGGACAAGTTGGGTGCGACCACGCGGACTGAAGCTGTGACGCGGGGATACAAAGAAGGTTTGATTGTGATCTAAGCTTCTTTTTCGGCTATGCCGCTGGTTCTATTTCAGCCCAGCCCGTAATGGAATTGGGTCGAGACCGGGTTAATGGACCTCGGTCAGTGCCTCGGTCTGCTTGCTCATTTTGGCGGTCCGATCCAGCTTGTCCCAATTGAAAGGCTTTCCGTCGATCGCGCGCTTGATTGTCTTGAAGAGCACAACTGAAAACAGCTGCCGATATGAGAAACGCTGCAACCAGATGTGGAACAGTAGCCAGCGGTCCCCCTTGTTGGCAGGGTGACGGCGTTCCAGACTGAACGCTACCGCCGAAGTAACAAAATCAATCAGCAGAAATGCCAAAAAGTAGGTCAGCAGTTTTTGGAAGTTGGCAGCCGACGTGGCTTCCGGGTGGAAGTGCAGGTCCACGAAGTAGTGGATGATTCCGTACACAAACATGAGGTCAATGAAGGGCGAGACCAGGGGAAGCAGCATCTGAAAGATAAGGATGTTGGGCAGTGCGAAGAAGCCCATGGCCTTATTGCGCAGGAAGGCGGCGCGATGTTTCCACACCGCCTGCAGTGTGCCGAATGACCAGCGGAAGCGTTGCCGCATAAGTCCCTTGGCGTCAATCGGAGCCTCAGTAAACGCGAGCGAGCGATCTTCGTAGACCACCTTCAGATTTTGCTCCAATAGGCTCATCGTCAAGTCGGCATCTTCGGCGACGGTATTGACCGGGTAACATCCGGCCCTTTTCACGGCTTCGGTTCGCCACGCGCCGATAGCTCCGGGCACGACCGTGACCACGTGGAAGAGGTCTAGCGCTCGCCGCTCAAAGTTCTGACTGGTGATGTACTCGAGGGCCTGCCAGCGTGTCCACAGGTTCACTCGATTGCCCACCTTCGCATTGCCGGCCACAGCACCGATTCCCGGATCTTCAAAGTGCGGGATCAGTTTGGAGATGGCATCGGCAGCGATCACTGTGTCGGCGTCGATGCCAACATAAATCTCTTCTTCCACGCGATCGAGCGCGAAGTTGAGAGCTGCGGCCTTGCCCCCGTTGGCCTTCTCGATTACTTCTACACGGCCTGCGCGAATCTCCGCCGCGTAAGCCTCGCGTGCCACCTCTGCCGTGCGGTCCTTCGAGCCATCATCGATCACGATTACGCGCAGGTTGTCGTAGTCAGAGTTGAGAACCGAGCGAATGGTGCGAACGATCACCTTCTCCTCGTTGTAGGAAGGGATAAGGACAGCAACCCGCGGATTGAATCCTGGAGATGCCTGGCGATGCGGGCGGCGCAGGCGATCGATGATGGCGAAAAGGCCCACCAGGATGAGCCTCGCGCTCATCAGAACGTCGCCAACGAAGAACACAACCACAACGAAGTTGAAAACGATGGACAGAGCGGAAAACGCGAGGGAGTCTGGCACTGTGCGCACCTGCTGCCAGAAGCTGAGCCTCGGCATTACCTCCGCGGTTGTCTTGTTCATCAACGCCGAGACCTGAACGATCTGGTATCCGTGCGCCCGCAACGTATCGATGAGTACGGGGAGTGCGGCCAGGGTCACGGTCCGGTCGCCGCCGCCGTCGTGCATCAGGACGATTGAGCCGCGAAATTGCGGCTTCGTTTTCATGCGGTTGAGCTGGTCGAGGACGGATTGCGCAATCTCCTTCGGTGTCTTGCGGATGCGTTCATCCCAGTCGTCTGTGTCGATTTTATTGCCGATGACGGTGAGTCCGTCCTGCTGGATACGGACAACAGGCGCCGCCTGGTCGTCGGTGTCCGGCTCTTCATCAATGTCGTACGGCGGACGAAAATACAGGGGTTGCAACCCCAGCTTGGACGCGAAGAGCCGGTTCGTGAGATTGATCTCCATGTCCAGGCGCTGCTGTGAGATTTCGCTGATATCTGGATGCGTATAGGTGTGATTGCCGATCTCATGCCCCTCCCGCACAATACGCTTCATGAGACCGAGATTCTGCTGGGCCTCTTCGCCGATCAGCATGAACGTGGCGGGCGCGCCCTTGCGCTTGAGAACGTCCAGGATTCTCGGCGTCCACTTGGGGTCCGGTCCATCGTCGAAACTCAGTGCCACCTGGTTGGGCTTATAGCCATACTGCTCGATGGTGTAGGTGTTGGGATACACCTCCATGTGTTCATCGATGATCAGCTTCTTCCGCAGGTCGGGCTCATCGGTGTCCATTTCTACAGTTCGGCTGCCCGACTTCGGCGTGCCGGTTACGCGAATGATCTCACCCTCGCCCTCAGTGTCAACGTCGTGTCCCGGTTGCACTGTGCCAAGCGCCTGCGTCGGATTCGCCGTGCTTGGCCTGTCCCAAACGTTCCAAAGTGAGTTGTCTTCTTCGCCAAGCCGCCATAGGGCAAACGTCTGCAGACCCAAATCGCGCGCGGCCCGCAATTCGTTCAGCACCGTAACGCCATCGAGAAACCACACAACGTGCTGTTGATTGTTGTCTTCATCGATGTATTCAAAATGCGGGTTGAGCGAGTCGTAATCCAGGTTCAGGTCGGCGTCGGCGTCGGAGGCCCGCTGCCACACCTCCGATACAGTCAGGTCCGTCGTGTCAACAACCTGCGGCTTGGGAGTCTTTGCGTTTTTGCCCTTTGCCGGAACTGGCGCGGAAAGCGTCCAGTCGTACCCGTAATTGCCGATAGCGCAGATCAGCTTTTGCTTGGGAACCAACTGGAGCGCCCGCTGCAGATTGGCTATAAACCACTGTTGCGGGGCGATCGGTCCAGGGTCGCTCTCCACCTCGTGCAGGTCGTAGTTCATCAACACAACTCCATCGGAGTTGTTGCCGATCTGCTTCAGATACTTATCCTCAGTCGCGACCGGCACGTTCACATAAAGTCGCAAGTCACGACCGTGCAGCTTCGCATACAGTTCCTGAACGAACGTCATGTACGCCGGCAGCGAGTCGTCGTGCAGGTTTTCAAAATCAAGCGAAAGACCGCGATAAGCGGGCAAGGCGGTGAAGAACCGAATGATCTGATTCTCGAGGTCGTCTCGTTTCCCGTCATCGGCCAAAACGTCGCCGATAGCCGGATCCCAGATCTGCGAGTGCGGATTGAAGTTATTCAAGTGCGGAAAGATTTCCGTGCCTTCCCGCGTGTCCTGGATCACGTTCTTGATCTTGTTCAAGTCATCGGGGTCGTGCACGGTCGCACCGTCGATCACCCGGTACTCCTGCATCGTGTTCTGGCTGCTCATGGAGAGCAGTTGTCCCTCGGGGGCGTCCACATGCAGCCACTCCGGGAAAAGCATGTCGATCTGGTGAACGTGTGCCTTGAACGAGGAATAGCTGGTGGCGTCATCCGGCGCGTAGTAAGCTGCCCGTAAACCCTCCCCGGTGTTCAGGGGGATTTCAGAGGCCTTGCGGGTGGTTTTGCGGCGCGGCAGGGCGCCGGGCCGCGCGCCCCGCAGCAACGGAGTGCGATCGTGCAGTGCCCTGAAATTGTGCCTCGCAAGAGGTAGAAACAGCTCCGGCAACGGCTGGCTGCGGAGGGTATTCAAGATGACCCCGGCCACAACAAGGGTGGTAATCACCGCCCCGATGTCGAGGATGCGCCGCAAGCGCTTCCATCGCTTGCGTTGAGGGTCGAAGAATATCTGTTTGTCAACCATCGGTTTCCACGTGCGCGCTCGCAAAACCAGAGATGCAGTTTTGCGGATCCATAGCTTTCAAGTCGACGTGACCAGCAAGGAGCGGCGACCTGGCGCAGCACTGAACGGGACACACCTTCTCTGTTTTGCCGTAAAACCGGGTAAACGGTCTACGCTATACAGTACGAATCGTATGGAACCTGCCCCCTTGAGTCAATCGACACCGCCTCAATATGCCCTCGGCGGCAGGTGGTCCGCCTTTTCCGCTGCTCTCGCGATCATGGCCGGAACCGGACTGCGTATTTGGATGCTGCGCAAGTTCTTTGAAGTCAGCGGGGATTCTCAGCTTTACGGCGGATTGGCGAAAAACATGCTCTTACAGGGCCGTTACGCGGTAAGCGACGGGAGCGGCATGCTCCATTCCACGCTGATCCGGCTCCCCGGCTACCCGCTCTTTCTTGCTGCGTGCTTCCGGCTCTTTGGAATGGAGAATTACTTCTCCGCCGCATGTTTGCAGATCCTGCTGGAGATGATCGGGTGCGTGTTGCTCGCGCTCTTCGCGCTCCGCGTCAGCCCGCAAATCTATCGCACAAAATCGGCGCACGCCACGCTCTGGCTGGCGGCCTTGTGCCCTTTTACAGCGATCTACGCGGCGGAACCGTTGACCGAAGCCCCCACAGTGTTTGCAATCGTATTGGCTCTCTGGGCTCTGGCTCGCTATCAAGACACGCTCGGTTGGGGATCCGCCCTGGCGTTCAGCTTTGCAGTCACCTGTTCCGCCCTGTTGCGGCCCGATGGCGCCCTGGTTGGCGCTGCCTTCTTGCTCCCCATGCTGCTCGCACCGCTTCACAGGGGCGAATCGACAGAGGGATCGTCCGGAGTTGCCATCAGTTTGCCGAGAGGGACGCTGGGTGCTCACTTCCGCAAGGTCACCATTTGCGTGCTGCTGGCCCTTGCTCCATTCGCAGTTTGGACAGCGCGGAACTGGAGCGTGTTTCACGTGGTGGAACCGCTTGCTCCGCGCTATGCCACCGATCCTGGCGAAGATACCTGGCCGGGCTGGCAGCGCTGGGTGAAGACATGGTGTCTCGATTTCGTTTCGACCTACCAGATCTATTGGGACATGCCGGGCGGGCCGCTTAATATCGCGCAGTTGCCTGCTCGTGCGTTCGACTCCGCAACTCAGTATGCTGAAACCGCGAAGCTCCTGGCAGACTACGAAGCAAACGGCGAAGAGATGTCGCCGGACCTCGACGCGCGCTTCGGCCAGTTGGCAGATGAGCGAACTGCCGCGCATCCTATCCGTGCTCATGTCCTGTTGCCGCTTGGGCGCATGGTGGACATGTGGGTTCGCCCGCGGGTCGAGAATCTTCCCATCGATCTCGATTGGTGGGAGTACAAGCATCATCACGTGGAGACACGCTTCAGCTGGTTTTACGCAGGGTTGAACGCCTTCTATCTTCTGCTCGGGCTGGCGGGGTTGCTGCTGCGTCCTCGACTGTGGCCGTGGATGCTGTTGTATATGGTGCTTCGCAGCGCCCTTCTGTGCACAATCGAAGCTCCCGAGGCACGCTACACTATCGAGTGCTTCCCGATCCTCTTCGTGCTGGGCGGGATTGCCCTTGGACGCATGCTTTCGCGTCCTCCCGTGCTGCCCCAGGCCCCGAAAACCTAGCGATTTACATATTGCGTCTTACTGTCCGTCTTGAACGAAAATGCGTCGCCCGGCAGCTGCTGATTCAGCTTAATGTTGGAATAGGTCGCGGTCCTGGATTGCCCTTGCCCCTCGTCGAAGTACTGCTTCAGGCTTACCCCGCGCTCGGGGTCGATCCAGATCGTGACCTTGCGAAACAGTTTCAGCACATCGGGATCTTTCGCGATTAGATCGAGCTTCGCCACCTTGACCCCATTCAGCACTTCGCTTCCCGCGTAAGTGACCTCCCATTTTGCTTCGAGATCATTGCCGCTGGCGCCAAAACCCAGCGCGAGATAACCCTCGTATTTGCCGGCGCGCTTTGACGTGGTTACTTGATTGGTCAGCTTTTCATACATCGTGAACGTGCCGCCCTTGATCACGATGACCTTCGGCACCGGTTTCCCGTTGTCTTTGTCTATGTGAATTCCCATCTGAAATCCGCTGCTGTTGCGTTCGTAATCAACCGAACCATTCAGCACGTCCTTGTCGGGGATGGGTTCGGTCTGCTCGGTGTCCCATTCAAAATTGGCCGAAGCGGAATGAAATCGCGCCGCTGCCGCATTCAGTTGCGCCAGCACCGACTTCAGATCGTCGGCGGCAAACACGAGACGCGTGGGAAACAAAAGAAGTGCCAGGGCAATCGCAACCTTGGTTTGAAAGCGCATACCAATCCTTCATTGTTTTGACGCACAACTGCGCCGGAAAGAGACCCGGAATTGACGAAGCTACTTGTGGGCCCAGATTTTCCAGCTCAGCGGGCTGCCGTTGGCATCGCGCGTCAATTCCCATCGCTCAATGAACACGGCGTCGCCAGCGACGGGCTCGATGGCCTTCCGTAGCGCTCGTTTCACTGTGGGCGCGGGCTCCGCAGCTCCCACATTCACGTCGGAGGCCTGAACGGTGATGATCAGGCCGTGGCCCCCGTCGCCGGTCACGAGGATCGGCTCGGTCGGCCCCGCCAGCACCGCCGGCTTGTCTCCGTAATCCCACATGTGAGGCGTAATAAAAATGAAGGCCAGAATCAGCGTCACCATCACGTCGTAGTGAAAATTGCCTCGCGGGTAGGTCCAGTACAAGTAGCTTTTCAAAATGCGATTCATATGCCTTGACGCTCGATTCTTTCCAGGCCCCCCATGTAGGGCTGCAGCACTTCGGGGATAAGCACCGATCCGTCGGCCTGTTGGTAATTCTCAAGAATGGCGAGCCAGGTGCGGCCTACAGCCAGGCCGCTGCCATTCAAGGTGTGAACGAATTCGCTCTTGGCTTTTCCGCCCGCCGGCTTGTAGCGGATGTTGGCGCGCCGCGCCTGGAACGACTCGAAGTTGGAGCAGGAAGAGATCTCGCGATAGAGCTGCTGGCCCGGGAGCCATACTTCCAGGTCGAAGGTCTTCGCGGAGGTGAAGCCGGTATCTCCGGTGCAGAGGAGTACGCGACGGTAGGGCAGGTTTAACGCCTCCAGAATCTCTTCTGCGTCGTGTGTCAGCCTTTCATGTTCGACGTCGGATTCCTCCGGTCTCGCGAATTTGACCAACTCGACCTTCTGGAACTGGTGCTGGCGAATGATGCCGCGCGTGTCCTTTCCGGCGGCCCCGGCCTCGGCACGGAAGCAGGGCGTGTAGGCCGTTAACTTGATCGGCAGGCGGCCTTCCTCCAGGATTTCGTCGCGATAGAGATTGGTGACTGGAACTTCGGCGGTCGGGATCAACCAATGGTCGGCATCCTTGAACTCCCCGCGAGCGGCGGCTTCAGCATCGGCGTCGGAGCACCGAAACAGATCTTCGGCGAACTTGGGCAACTGCCCGGTTCCGAACAGGCTGCGGCTGTTCACCATGAAGGGGGGCAGAACCTCGGTGTAGCCGTGCTTTTGCGTATGCAGATCGAGCATGAACCCGATGAGCGCGCGCTCCAGCCGCGCTCCCGCTCCCATATAAACGGCGAATCGCGCGCCACTCAGTTTGGCTGCGCGTTCCAGGTCAAGGATGCCCAGGGCCTCGCCCAGTTCCCAGTGAGGCTTGGGGTCGAAGTCGAACGACCGCTTCTCGCCCCAGGTTTTTACTGTCACGTTATCGGCTTCCGACCTGCCGACCGGGACCTCATCCCGCGTCAGATTGGGGATGCTGGCCAGCGAAAGGCGCATCTCTTCATCGAGGGCCGCGGCCGCCTTGTCCAGATCGTCGAGCTTCTCCTTCAGAACGCGAGTCTCGTCCATCAGGGCCGTCGCGTCCTGCCCTGTTCGCTTCAGGGCACCCACCTGCTGGCTCAACTCGTTGCGGCGAGCCTTCAAGGATTCGGCTTGGGTAATCGCCTCACGGCGCCGCTGATCGAGCGACCGGAAATCCCCCAGCAGCGCAGCCGGATCGGCCCCGCGTGCGCGCAGTTTTTCTTCCACCAGGGCAAGATTTGCCCTCACAAATCCCATGTCGAGCATGACTCATCAGTTTAACAGGGCGGTTCCTCGGCTACCCGACTGGGACAAGGGTGAAAGCTCAAAGCCCCAACCGGCGTTACCTTAGTCTGCCGCCTGCTCGCCGCTCTTTTCCGGCCTTGGAAAGGACGCATCCGCCGTGGCCGTTATTGGGCCGGCATTCACCTGCTCTTGCCATCCTGGCAGGCGCTGGTCTCCCGTAATCAGCCGAGCGCTCCGCGAAAACGTGAAGTATGACCAGATCCAGGTACTCAGCACTGCGACGCGATTGCCGAAACCAATGAGGAAAAAGATGTGCACAACCAGCCAGGTAGCCCACGCGGGCCAACCGGACATGTGCGCTTTGAAGGGCCACTTCACGTCCGCCACAGCCGACAATCGACCGATGGTGGCCATGTCGCCCTTGTCGAAGTAGCGAAATCCGGGTCGCTGCCTCCCTTCAAGATCAGCACGGATCATCTTCGCGATATGATCGCCCATCTGCATCGCCGGTTGAGCCACGCCCGGCACCTGCTTGCCATCCTGCTCGAAGTGGGCCAGGTCGCCAAGCACAAAGACATTCGGCAACCCTTGTGGATTGAGCTGGTCATCCACTATCACGCAGCCTTTGCGATCAAGGGGCGCTCCCAACAGCTTGCCGAGTGGTGAAGCTTCCACGCCCGCGGCCCAGAGAATCACCGCCGCCTCGATCTTGCCGATTCCTTTTGGGCCGCCTGTCTCCACCCAGCCCGGCTCGATTCCGGTCACCTGGCAGCCCGTATGGATCTCAACGCCCAGAGCCGCTAACTCTTGCTCCGCCTTGGCCGAAAGATCCGGAGGATAGGCAGCCAGAAGCCGCGCGCCGCCGTCGAGCAGGACCACACGGCTTTTCTTCGGGTTGATGTGCCGGAAGTCATGCCGCATGTAGTACTGGGCGATGTCCATGATGGCGCCCGCCAGCTCGACCCCGGTGGGGCCACCGCCGATCACCACAAAATTCAGCGGGGGGTGCCACCCATGCTCCTGCTTTTGACGTTCCGCCAGTTCGAAGGCCAGCAGTACCCGGCGACGGATTTCCGTGGCGTCCTCAATGGTCTTCAGCCCAGGCGCAAGGGGCGCCCATTCGTTATGCCCGAAGTACGAATGCGTAGCGCCTGCCGCCAGCACCAGGTAGTCATAAGGAAGCTGCGCGCCACTGCCCAGCACCAACACGTTGGCAGTCGTATCGATTCCCACCGCTTCATCCATCAGCACCTCGGTGTTCGGCTGATGCCGGAGTATCGAGCGGATCGGCGCGGCAATGTTGGCCGGGGAGAGCACTGCCAGCGCCACCTGGTAAAGCAGCGGCTGAAAGGTATGGTGATTGCGACGATCAATGAGAGTTACATCCACCGGCAATTTGCCCAGGCCCTTGGCGGCATTCAACCCGGCAAAGCCACCGCCGACAATCACCACGCGCGGCCGTCTACCAGATCTCGGTTCCAGAGGTGTGGTCAGTTGGCTCAAAGCGGCCCTCCTGCCTAACCAGATGCGCGAAGGGATGGATTGGCAGCTATTTCTATCAGTGGCGATATGCTCTCTTGCGTCGGAGGCACCCTCTTTCGATAGTCCTGTCGACGACGGCCGGCGTTGTTCTTACGGGTGCTGCTCAACCGTTACAGCGAGGCTGCTGTTGCTCCCGGTGGCTGCAAAGCCCACCACGTTGGTCGCCAATCCTGGGATGGAAGCAGGAGTGAAGGTCACCATGCCATCGAGCCCCGAAACCGACGTAGTCGTCTGACTCAAAATCAGTTGAGGTTGCGAGCACCTCCCGTGCACCGGGCAGGGCGAAGACCAGGCGTAGACAGACTGGGAAAACGTCACCACTCCGCCCGCCATCGGAGCGCCATTCATATCGCGCACACGCATCGTGACCTGCGCAGGCGTCGCTCCCACTCCGACGCTCTGGTTCGTCCCCGAGATTGCCTCCACCCACGCGTATTCGGGACGGGCGCCGAGAGCCGTGAAGGAGACGCACTGATTCGTGCCATTGAGGCAGGCTGCCGCGGACGCCGCCTGGCCTTCGTCGAGCGGTCCCACCTGCAGCGCCTTGGAGGCCACCCCGGTCGATGTGGTGATGGCAGCCGAATTATCGGCGGGTTGAATGCCTTTGGCCGTCTGCCATGCTACCGTCTGTCCGCTGACTGGCGCGCCCTTGCTTAATACAAGTGCCTGAACGGTCCAGTTGACTGCTGCGCCGGCAGCTAGCGAGAGCGACGGACTGAGCGCAGCCAGTGTTGGAGGCGTGCCCCCGGTGAAATGTGCCTGAAGGCTGGCGCCATTGGTCAGCGACGCAATGACCACCGAGGGAGTTCCGTCAATCGCCACAACGTTGGCCGTCGCACTCCCGTCGCCCGCGGCGGATACTGCGCATGAAGTTTTGCCGCATCCCAAAGCCGCCGTTCCACTTGCCACCGTGTAGGTCACGGTCGTGCCTCCAGCGGGAGTGAGATCAGACCCGAGCGCTGTCACCGTAAAGGGAATGGGCACGCCCACTGAGACCGTCCCGGCTGGAGCGGTCACCAGCGTGAGCGAGTCGCCTGTCCCGGCGTCGTAACTTACACCGCCGTAAATAATTGCCGCGGCGTAATAGATCGGGGAGTCATCCACTTCCACATCCACGGATCCCGTAACGCCCGAACCTGCCGGAGGGACAATAGCCGTGATCTCATTGGGCGAGACACTGGTCACCTGAGCTTTTTTACCGTTTACCAGCACGGTATCCACGGGGTGGAAACCCATGCCACGGATGACGATGGGACCTCCTGAAAGAGGCAGTCGCTGCGGTGCTACCGTGTCAGCGTAGAGAACCCATCCGTTGTACGCGTAGTCGGGACGGCCGTCGCCACGCACGTCCGCGATGCCCAGGCGAACGATGTCGTCGCCTGAGGTGCCGACGCGTAGCCATGTCTCTCCAATGGCGTTACCGTCGAGTCCCGCAGCCGTTCCCGCAGACGCCGTTCCCACAGGGGCGAAGGCGTCCCAGATGCCAATTGCGGGCATGGCCTTGAACGGTGTTGGTTGATCACGCTCGTCCACAGCCTGCGTGACGACCGTGAATAAGCGATTGCCACGCACCGGAAAGTTGAACCAATCGGTTTGCCCCACCTGGCTGATGCGCCCGCACCACAACCCGCTTGGGGGGAGAATTTGGGGCTGCGCCTCGGTGGCAATGGCGTTTTCATAATTCGCTACCGCGGAGTCAGCCACGTTCACGGGAATGATTTGGGCGGCGCCGGCCGACAGGTTGGCGAGGGTGATGGGGTTGAGAGTGCCGGAAGGGCTCGGAGAGCCGAGTGTGTAAGGGCCGACCGCCTCCTGATAGATGTATAGCGGATCGATACTTTCGAAGGTCAACTCGTAGCTCGCGGAGGTCGCCCCAGGAGGAAGTGGAATGTAGCTCAGGTCGAAGAATCCCTGCATGGCCGGATCGTTCGACCCCCACTGCGACAGTGGAACGCCGTTGGAATCATTCCACCCCGTCACCACGTTCCCATGGTTCCCGCTGTAATACGCACCGGAAACGAAGGTTACGGCGTATTCATCCATCGGGTTGCCGTTGGCGTCGAGCGGCCTGGCCACCACGTTCACTCCCTGCATTCCCGACCCCGCGCGAAAGCTGATGGTCCCCTGGATCGAGACGGTAGTCGATGCAGTGGGTACTTTCCCTGGAAACGAGGCCAGGTTCGCGGACGTGACTGGATAGATCCGGTTCAGGGAGGCAATATCGTCGTAGCGCAAAACGCTCGGGTTGGGAATACAGGTGCCGCCCGAGAATCCGCAAACGCCGGCTAGCGGCTGCATGACCGGCCACCCCTGGGCCGCCTGAGAGTCGCCATTGCTCAATGCATGCGGATTGAACTGCGCGGGCCCAAGCCCCAGTACAAGGCCCCAGGCGCGCTCGAGCAGAAAGCTCATCATCTGCATCCGCCGGTCGGTGTCGGTGCAACGCCCGTTCACAATCATGAGGGCGTGGGCAATGGTGGCGTCGGGATTGATGTTGTCCAATACCACGACCACCCCGTCGGTCTCACAGTTGGCGGGATCACTGGTATACGCCCCGAAGACCGAATCGAGCACCGCTCCATCGGCGTCGAAGATGACCGCGACGGGGTAATTGCCGGCCGATGCGGCAACATCGGGAGGCTGAGAAATCGTCGGGCTTCCAGCGGCTGGTCCGGGAACCACGTTTTGGCCGCTCACATCTTCATTCAGGTTGCCCTCATCGACAATCGACACGCCCGCCGTGGGGACGGCGCTCCACAAGGCCGCCGCCGCGTCCACCATGGCCGTGGCCTGCCGGTTGGCGACGGTAGCGCTCAGCGGGCCTTTATCGACGTAATAGTGGACCTGTCCGTTCGCCCAATGCACGGGCTGGCCCATCACACCGCGATTGAAGTATGTGGTGCCCGCCACATACTTCGGACCTCCCGCATAGAGCACGGGCGGAAGAACAGCCAACACCAGACCGATAGAAATGCCACGACGGAACAGGCCTGTGAAACCAAACATTGAACGCGCTCCCACTGCGGAGGGTGCATTTATGAGGCCGCGCTAAGATTCCGAGTCTTAGAGAAAACTAATGTTCACTCGCTCTTTCTCCGTTACCTTCGATTGCGTGGCGTTTCCAGAGCTTGGATAGAATGAGTGCACGGATTCAGGCCCCGATCTTTGTTGCTCGCTGCATCGAAACGGCCACGTTCCGAAGCAAGACAAGGAAAAGCATGCTATCCCCCGGAATGCTTCAGAGGTACGCTCATGAGACTCGGTGATCTGCTGATCAGGGCAAGGCGGGTCACGGAGGACGATGTAGCCCGGGCGCTCGAACGGGGGCGCGAGACAGGCGGCCGGCTGGGCGATAACCTCATCGCCATCGGAGCGATCGATCAGCACACACTTTCAGGCTTTCTCAACCGCATTCCCGCGGAACCAGCGGATATTGCGGCCACCGGCATCGAGGAAAACGAACTCATCGCTCTGCTGATGAAGTTGATTTACACGAGCCGCCTCGAGACGGTGCGCCAGTTTGTTGACGCAATCAAGTTGCCCTACCACATCGTGAGTGATTTGCTCCGCATGGCCGTTGACCGGTCGCTTTTGCAGAATTTGGGGACACGCCAGTCCGACAACCTTCTCGACATGGCGTATTCGCTCACCGAGGAGGGCCGCCGCTGGACCATCGACGCGCTGGAGCGGCTTCGCTACGCGGGTCCCGCTCCCGTAACCATTGGAGACTTTTGCGAACAGGTGAACCTGCAGAAGCTGACCAATGAGACCATCACGATGCAGCGCATCCATGAGGCTCTGGGCGAACTGGAGATGGACCGGGGCGTGTTGGAGCAGGCGGGGCCGGCGCTCAACTCAGGCCGCGCACTTCTGCTCTACGGTCCGCCTGGCAACGGAAAAACCACGGTGGCGCTTCGCTTTGCCTCAGTGTTTCACGACGTGATCTACATTCCTTACGCTATCGAAGTCGAAGGACAGATTATCCGCATGTTCGATGCCAGCGTGCACACGGCGGTGGATCCGGCCGGAGTCGACGATGGCGGCGTCTCGTTTGTCAGACAGGATGAATTCGACCAGCGATGGGTGCCATGCCGGCGCCCCTTCGTCATGGTCGGCGGCGAACTTACGCTGGAGATGCTCGACCTGCGCTACGATCTCACCGGACACTATTACGAAGCCCCGCTGCACATGAAGGCGCTGAACGGCTGCTTCCTCATCGACGACTTCGGACGCCAGCTTGTGAGCCCCGCCAACCTGCTCAATCGCTGGATCGTGCCTCTCGAAAGTCGCGTGGACTATCTGAAACTCCACACCGGCAAGACCTTTCGCATTCCATTCGAAGAACTGGTGATTTTTTCGACTAACCTCGAACCGGAAGACCTGATGGACCCGGCCTTTTTGCGCCGCCTGCCCTACAAGATCGAAGTCGGATCCCCCGAGATCGGAAGATATCGCCGCATCTTCGAGGCGGAGTGCGCCCGCCACAAACTGGACCTGCAGGACGAGGTGTTCAACTACATCACTTACAGGTTGAAAGAGGAGAAAGGACTCGAGCTGGCTGCCTACCAGCCGCGGTTCATCGTGGACCAGGTGGTGGCCACCTGCCGCTTCATGGAGGAGCCACCGCACTTCGAGCGGCGATTCATCGACTATGCTCTCGACAACCTTCGCGTGAAGAAACATACCCCGGCATGATCAGGCTGCAAATGGAGAGCCGCATTCAAATTTCGGGATAGAAGTCAAAGAACGCGTCGAGGCTCTGCTTCAGCTGATGCTCGATGGCCTCGCGCGAGCCCTCCAGCACGTGCATCGTCACGTGGGCCTCATTGCCGTTGGCCAGCTTCAGGGTGGCATCGTGAATCTCTGTGACTTCACCCTCGGGCAGTAGTCGTAATCCGTAAACCAGCGTCAGGTTCGCCATGGGCTTCATCTTAGCTGAGTGCCGCGCCTGCCGCTTGAGTAGAGGCGCCGGTTCGCGGCGGGTTAGAAACTTCTAATGATTTGAAATCTCTAATAATTGGGGGTGGCCGGCGCTCTGGATTTGCCCGGCTACAATCGATTTCAGGAAACCGCATGATCGAAACTCGCGACACCGTCATTCTGGGCTCAGGCTGCTCGGGCCTTACCGCCGCCATCTACGCCGCCCGCGCCAACCTCAAGCCGCTGGTGCTCGAGGGCCATGAGCCCGGCGGCCAGCTTTCCATCACCACCATGGTGGAGAACTTTCCCGGCTGGCCGGAAGGCATCCAGGGTCCGGAACTGATCGAAAACATGAAGCGCCAGGCCGCCCGGTTCGGCGCCGATTTTCAGATAGCGCACCTGAAGTCGGCCGACCTGCAGGCGCACCCTTTCCGGCTGCACACGTCCTCTGGGGAGGTGCACACGCGCTCGCTGATCATTGCGTCGGGGGCCAGCGCGCGCTGGCTCGGGCTGCCCAGCGAGCAGGCGCTTATCGGGCACGGCGTGTCGAGTTGCGCCACCTGCGACGGATTCTTTTTCCGCGGCCTTGAGATAGCCGTGATCGGGGGCGGAGACTCGGCCATGGAAGAGGCGCTCTTCCTGACGCGCTTCGCCACCAAGGTCACGCTGCTGCATCGTCGCGAGAGCTTCCGCGCCAGCAAGATCATGCTGGAGCGGGCGGTGGCTCACCCCAACATCGAACTGCGCACCAACGTCATCGTGGAAGAGGTGCTCGGTGTGGAAGAGAACTCGGTGAAGGGGGTCCGCCTGCGGGACGTGAAGACCGGCACCGAGAGCGTGCTTCCCGTCAGTGGCGTCTTTCTCGGGATCGGGCACGAGCCCAACGCCAAGATGTTTCACGGTCAGATCGACCTCGACAGCGAGGGATACATCAAGACCCGCGACAACGTCTTTACCACCCGCGCTGGGGTCGTGGTTCCGGGCGTTTACGCGTCGGGCGATGTCCAGGACCGCCGTTATCGCCAGGCAATCACCGCCGCCGGCACGGGTTGCATGGCTGCGCTCGAAGTGGAAAAGTATCTTGAGGAGCACGGGCACTGAGACAGAGCGTCCTCAGATCGTAAAATCAAACAGTGACCCCGCTCCAGGAGAATCTCGAAAGGGTCGAGGCAGCAGTCGACGCGGCCTGTCGCCGTGCGAACCGCCCCCGAAGCGAAGTCGAGTTGATGGCGGTGTCGAAGACCTACCCGGCCTCGACGATCGCGGAAGCAGCGGCGCTCGGCCTGCGCCTCTTCGGCGAAAACCGCGTGCAGGAATTTGCCACCAAGGCGGAGGAACTCGCGCCTCTCCGCGCCGCCGGTGCCCTGGCCGCATCCGATCAGCCGATCCTCATCCATCTCATCGGCCATCTGCAATCGAATAAGGCCACACGCGCTGCCGAGCTGTTTGACGCGATTGATTCGCTCGATTCGCTCAAGCTCGCCGAGCGTCTGAACGAGGCTGCAGCCAAACTCGGGAAGCGTCTGCCCGTCCTTGTCGAAGTGAAACTCAGCAAGGAGGAAACCAAGGCGGGCCTCGATGCGGATTCAGCGGATACGGCCGAGCTGCTCGAGCGCCTCCCCGATCTGCCCAATCTTCACCTGCGCGGCCTCATGACGATCGCGCCTTGGGGCGTCCCGGAAGACCAGACCCGCGCCTGTTTCGGCGCGCTGCGTCACATACGTGACTCCTGGTCTGCGGCGCATCCGCGGCTCAGTTTCGATGTGCTTTCCATGGGCATGAGCGGCGATTTTCCCATCGCCATTGAGGAAGGCGCGACGCGCATTCGTATCGGCACGGCTCTCTTTGGAAAGCGCAAGCCTTATACGGGGCCACAATGACAGGGCTGTTGTGATGCTGCGCGAGACCGCGGAAGGGCGTGACTCTGGCCGTCCGCGTCCAGCCGGGGGCGAAGAAGACGGCGATCGTCGGGGTTTACGGCGAGGGTGCCTCGGCCCAGTTGAAGATTGCGGTTCAGGCTCCGCCGATCGACGGTCGCGCTAACGCATCCGTGATTGCTTTGCTTGCCGATCTCTTCGCAATTCCGAAATCGTCGGTCTCGCTGTTGTCGGGCGAGCTTTCCCGGAGCAAGGTATTCCTGCTGCGCGGCGTGATGCTTACGACAGCGCAGCGGCAATTACGTCTTCCGGCTCCGGCCTGACGCGAAAATCCGCGTGCGCTTCGGCGAACACGACGCGTCCCTCGCGAGCTATCACGTAAGTCGCCGGCAGAGGAAGCCGCCACGAATCGTCGCCATTCACGAACGGGACATTCACGAGAATCGACCGATAGTAGGTCTGCAGGTAGGGGGGAACCTTCCACACCAGCCTGAACAGTTCCGCCACCTTGTTGCCGGGATCCGAGAGCACGGGGAAGGGAAGCCCGTGCTGGTTGGCCATGAAGTCGCTCTGGCGCTCCACCTGCGGTCCCACAGCAGCCAGCAGCACACCGCGTTCGCGCAGCCGGCCGTACAGGTCACGCCAGGTTTCCAGCTCGGTTACGCAGTAGGAGCACCAGCGCCCGCGAAAGAACTTGAGAATCAGCGGACCGTGTTCCAGCAGATCGACGCTGCGTACCAGCTTGCCATTCGAGTCCTTCAGTGCGAACTCGGGCGCCTGCGCGCCGACCGGCAGAATCCGCTCTTCGATCCCGGAGGCGAACAACTCCTCGATCGCACGTTCGCCGATGGCGAGCCGCTCCGCCTGCACCAGGTGCCGCGTATTGGCCGTGATTTCGTCGAGTTGATCCTGCAGGCTGGGGGTCATCTTGCTCATCGTCCGAACTTCTGCCGCCCCATCCCCAGTGCGCCCATGCCCCCACGCATCATCTGCCGGGCCAGGCCGCCCTTGCCCATCTGCTTGAACATCTTGCTCATTTGCGCATACTGCCGCAGCAACTGGTTCACATCCTGCACGCTGGTGCCGGAGCCGGCCGCGATGCGCTTGCGCCGCGATCCCGAAATGATCTCGTGGTTGCGCCGCTCTACGGGTGTCATTGAATTGATGATTGCCTCAAGGCGCACGAACTGCTTCTCATCCACCTGACCCGCCGCCTGCTGCATACCTGCAAATGGACCCACGCTGGGCAGCATCTTCAGGATGCTCTCCATCGAGCCCAGCTTCTTGATCTGCTTCAACTGGTCGCGGAAATCCTCAAGCGTGAACCCGTCGCCGAGCAGCGCCTTCTTGGCAAATTCTTCTGACTTTTTGCGATCGAGGGTCGATTCCGCCTTTTCCACCAGCGACAGAATGTCGCCCATGCCGAGAATGCGGCCCACGATGCGGTCGGGATGGAACGGCTCGAACGCGTCCGGCTTTTCCCCGGTGCCGATGAACTTGATCGGCTGCCCGGTGACGTGACGAATCGAAAGCGCCGCGCCGCCCCGGGCGTCGCCGTCCATCTTGGTGAGCACCACGCCTGTCAGCCCGAGCCGCTTGTGAAAGTCCTGCGCCGAGTTCACTGCATCCTGGCCGGTCATTGCATCGGCCACAAACAGAATTTCCTGCGGATTGAGAAGCTTCTTCAGCCGCTCCATCTCGCCCATCAACTCTTCGTCAATGTGCAGGCGGCCGGCGGTGTCCACAATCAGCGTGTCGAATCCGAAGTTGCGCGCCTCGCGCCGCGCCTCCGCCGCCAGCCGCTCCACCAGCGCTGATCCGGGAGCCTCGCCCTTGGCGTCGCCTTCGTAGATCTTGGCGTCGATCGACTTCGCGACGATCTTCAGCTGCTCGCGCGCTGCGGGACGATACACGTCCACCGAGACCAGGATGGGCCGATGGCCGCCCTTCTTGAGCCACGCCGCCAGCTTGCCCGCCGTCGTTGTTTTGCCGGAGCCCTGCAGGCCCGCCATCAGGATTACCGTAGGCGGCTGCGAAGCGAACTTGAATCGCGCCGTGTCCTTGCCCAGCAGATCAATTAGCTCGTCCCGGACGACCTTGATGACCTGCTCGGACGGCGAAAGGGCGGTCAGCACCTCGGTTCCCACCGCCTTCTCGCGAATGTGGTCGACGAGCTCCCGCACCACGTTCAGGTTGACGTCGGCCTCGAGCAGCGCCACGCGAATCTCGCGCAACGCCTCGGCGATGTTTTCTTCGGTGAGCGTGCCTTGCCCGCGAAGATTCTTGAAGGCACGCTGCAGTTTGTCTGTAAGGGTTTCAAACATAGGTCAATCCAAGTGTATCGCGGGCTGCCGCCGGCTCGAGCGAGGTTGGGCGGACACCGTTGCCGGCGCAACCTGCCCAACAGAGGGCGGCATCTCAACTGCGTACGTCGATCCATGGAACGAACGGCCCATAAATAAGTCACTTCTCTCGGAGGCTCAGTTATATGCGCAGCCGTATAGCGTGTGTTCCCTTAACTTTAATGCTTGCGATCCCCAACCTCGCCCTCGCAGCCACCGTAACCACCTCCAACCACACCCAGGTCTGCTCTTACTGCGGCCAGAATGGCTTCTCTCATGCCGACTTCAACAACGATGGAAAGGAAGACCTTATCTCCATCGCGCAGCCGCCCATGAACCCCCCAGACCATTTCGTCATTCAATTCTCGAATGGCGATGGTACCTACGCGCCTGGCGTCTCGTACTCAACTCCTCCCATGACCGGTACGACTTCGCCCCAGTCCATCGCGGCGCTCGCATTGGGCGACTTCAACCATGACGGCAGTATCGACGTCGTCGCTTTCACGTACGACAGCGGCAATGCTTACGTATTCCTGAATAACGGCAAGGGTGCCCTGACCGTCGGCTCTTCCTTCAATTTCAATCCACCCGGCCAGTCCGGCACCCCCGCGGTCACGGTGGGCGACTTCAACCATGACAACCTCCTCGACCTTGCCTATATCGAGAACGGACAACTCGTCATCAAGTTCGGCGACGGCAAGGGGAGCTTCACCACAGGCCCCTCCATGCAGGTCCTGGGCACTTCATTGGTCATGGGCGATTTCGATGGCGACGGCGCGGCCGACCTGCTCGTCTACGGTGATACCGCCAATCCCAACAAGGCCTATGTCCTCTTCGGCGACCGCACGGGCCACTTCCCCGTCACCACCACCCTCTCCCTGCCCAGCGGCTATGCCACCTTCTCTGAGGGAGACGTCAACAGCGACGGCGCGATGGATGTCATGGCCGTCGACCCTGTCGCGTCGGCCAACAAAGTCTTCATCTTCTATGGCGATCAGACCCGCAAATTTCCCAGCCGCACCACCTTGCAAGTGGGTCGCTGCCTGGGCGGCAACGCCGCCCAGGTGGCCGACATGGATGGCAATGGCCTGAACGATATCATTGTGACCGAATTGGATTGCGCAGCACCCAACAATGGAGTGCGGTGGGTCGACGTTCTGACGCGCAACCCCAATTCCTCCTACAACCCCGATCAGACCCTCTACTGGGCGCAGCCAAGCTCCGACGGAAACACCTATTCTGTCGATCTGGCCCCCGTGATTTTCCACGCCAACCGCGACAGCAAGCCTGACCTGCTGGTGCAGCAGTGCGACGACCAGTACTGCTACACCGTCTACAACACCACGCAACTCAATACCACCGCGGGCGGCTTCCCAACCTGCGATGCGCCCCCGGCTGCCACCGGCATCAACGTGTGCTCGCCAGCCAGCACGCCGGTTAGCTCTCCCGCGCGCTTCCAGATCGGCGCGTCCCTGCCCGTGATTGCGCGTGACATCGAGGTCTGGGTTGATGGAAAGAAACTCGCCGAACAGATTGACGGATTCTCCGGCTATACGTACCTCGATCGCACCATAGCCCTCGCACCCGGCTCTCACCAGGTCGGTGTCTTCGCCGCCGGATGGGATCAGTCCGTCCTCTTGAAGAGCTTTACCGTAACCATCCAGTAACAGTCCCGCAGGGCAATTCCTCCGCGACCCGGACGCACATGAGAGCGTTCGGGCCGCGGCGCCTGCTCACGGCAATCCGAGCCATTACTTAAGGCTGATTCAATTCACCGGATCCACAAGATACTGCTCCAGCTTGCCGTCCGGGTAGGTATAAGTCGTAAGAGAAAGCTGCCGCGTCGGATACACGATCCGGAAGGCCCGAAACGTCATCCCCCCGCGCAGATTCTCGCCAACCTGCCGGAACGTCAGCGGTTCGCCCAGCGGCCCCAGGCTGTCGCGGAAATCGGC
The DNA here is from genome assembly GCA_963744185.1 of uncultured Acidobacteriota bacterium. Taxonomy (GTDB): domain Bacteria; phylum Acidobacteriota; class Terriglobia; order Terriglobales; family Acidobacteriaceae; genus Telmatobacter. Next base: position 177,800 of record CAVUSR010000015.1, read on the forward strand.
GATTGTCTGAGTGTCGAAATAGTCGGCCAGGTTCGGGGCCAGCAGGGTGCGATCGATTTGACCTTTTTGCAGCCCGCGATAGATTCCCAGCGCCTGCTCTTCCGCCGCATTGTGCTTTGACCCGGCGACCGCGCCGGCCGCGAGCCGCGCGATCTGACTGGCGCCGCCGGCCATGTGGTTGGTCAGCACTGCTACCGCAATGCCGTCATCCACAAGCACTTCGTTATCGCTCACGAACCCGGTTACTTCGCCGCTGTGCCCGATATCGCGGTGCCCGTCGAGATCCCCCACGTCCACGCCCAGTCCGTAATGTGTGCCGCTGCCATCTTTCAGCTTCACCTCGGTAAACATCTCTTTGTAGCTCTCCGGCTTCAGCACCGTCTTCGCCATCAGGCTTGCATCCCACAGCGCCAGGTCGTGCGCCGTCATCGCCAGCTCTCCCGCCGCGAACATCCAGCCGCGCCCCTCCTTGGGAGCCGGCCGCAGCGGCCCCAAGGCCGCCCGGATGTACGGCGTGGCGTCGGTCTGGGTCAGCTTTGCTTCGTCCGAATCCCACACGCTCTTCATCCCCAGCGGATGGAACACATGCTCGCCCAGAAATTCAAACAGCTTTTGTCCGCTCACCTTTTCCACGATCAGGCCGGCGATCACAAAGTTCGTGTTTGAATACTGCCACTTGGTTCCCGGCTCAAAGTCGAGCGGCTTCTTCGCCCACGTATCCAGAATCTGCTGCGCCGTGGCCGGCTTCATCATCGGCGTCATCAGGTAGTCCTCGGGCCAGTAATCCTGATAGCCCGACGTGTGGGATAGAATCTGCCGGATCGTAACCTCGTTGCCGCGCGTCAACCCCGGAACGTACTTGCCCACCGCGTCATTCAGGCTCAACTTGCCTTGCTCCTGCAGCAGCAGGATTGCCGCGGCCGTGAACTGCTTCGAGATCGACCCGATCGAATAACGCATCTCCGGCGTCGCTGCCTTGTCCGGATCGATGTGCGCCTTCCCGTAGGCATGCGTGTAGACAATCTTTCCGCCCTGCACCACGGCAACCGATGCCGACGGCACTCCGCGCTGCTCCATCACACCCGCCGCGATCGCGTCCACCCGCGCGCGCAACGCGGGGTCGATCGTGTCCACAGTCTGCGCAGCAAGCCCGTTGACCCAGCCGCAAGCTCCCCCCAACACCAAACACCGAATCAACCGAAAGAACATGCCCCTCAATATAGCGCAGTAACCGGCCGGCAACGCCCGTACGATACGCTGGAAACGGTCACTCCCATCACCCAGAGGTCGAAGCATTGAAACAACTGATTGAAGGGCACAAGCGGTTTCTCAAGGAAATCTTCCCTGCGCGGCGCAGCCAGTTTCACTTGCTCGCCGAGAGCCAGGCCCCCGAATGCCTGTTCATCACCTGTTCCGACTCGCGCATCGTGCCCGATCTCATTCTCGGCACGGGCCCCGGCGACCTCTTCATCTCGCGCAACGCCGGCAACGTCATCCCAGTCACCGGCAACGACATCGACGGCACCACCGCCACCATCGAATACGCGGTTGAGGTCCTCAAGGTGAAATACGCCATCGTCTGTGGCCACTCCGATTGCGGCGCCATGAAGGCCGCCCTCAATCGCGAAGGATTGGACAAACTTCCCAAAGCGAGCCGCTGGCTGCGCCACGTCGAGGCGGCGTTCACCCACCGCCAGCCGCTCAATCCCGCGGACGGCGAACACGCCGAACTGGCTGCTCTCATCCGCGGCAACGTGGTGGCTCAACTGCTCAACCTGAAGGCGCAACCCGCCGTCGCAAGAGCGCTGGCCCACGGCACCCTCACCGTTCACGGCTGGTTTTACGACATCCTTACCGGGCGCATCGAGCAGTACGACGAGAACGCGCGCCGTTTTGTCCCCTTCGGAGAATAGCGTTCGACCCTAACGGCCACTCTCCCGCGCCGCACGAATGGCATTGTGCGACGCCACGGTCGCGAGCGCCTGATCGGCGAGCGCCTCCTTGATCGGTGCTGGCAGGTCCTTGGTGAGCGCATCGTTGTAAGCCTCGATCATGGTGTGCTCCGCCTCCTCGGCCGCTTCCAGCAGCCCCTGGGTACCGCCGCCAAGTTTCGTCCGGAGTCCGGTCCATGCGCGCACAAACGCGCCCGCCGCTGTTCCCGTCTCGTGAATATCCCGCACCCCTTCCTGGTGCAGGATATTCTCGAGCGCGCCGCGGAATTGCGCCCGCTTCAGGCTCTCCGCCAGAAAGAAGCGCTTCAGCGTTTCGTCTTTCATTTCCTCCCCGATCTTCTGCAGGCCCTCCTGCGCATCGATCAGGTTTTCAATCACAACGCGAAGCGTGCCTTCCACTTCCACCAGGTCCTTCGACGGACTTCCCATGTGCCCCTCGGCTTTCTGCTTCTGCCTCTGTTCACTGTCCACTGTTCACTGTCCGCTGCAGTTGGTGGGCGGGTGTCCGGCGACTGTCAGAGCGATTCTCCTTCGTCGCCGGCAAGGAGGAGAAATCGCGAAAATCCTCCGCCACCCGCCCGGGTGCTTCTCGTTCTGAACATCCAGTCGGCAAACTGGCCGGCCCGGCGTTCGCAAGGTAGGAAGCCAAGTGCCTGTGCGCAGTTGCCTTGATGACGAACTCGCGTTCCACATAAATAGGTGAGCTAGATCACTTTCAATGTGCCGAAGCGCACAGGCCCGACCGATTCCCAAACCGCATAATGCCTCCAAGAGACATTACGCATGCCAACTCAAAAGACACTCGTCCTGATCCTGGCCGCCTTTCTCGCCAGCGCCTCTTACGCTCAGTCGCCCACCGACGGCCACATCGCCGCCAAATCTTACGTCAATCCCTATTTCCATATCGGGTATACCTGGCCGGCGATCCTTAAGCCCACGGCTCTCCCTCCCGCACCCGCGACTCCCGGCAATCCCAACGCCTACGCGTTCCCACTCTTCACCGCGCGCCAGGGCGACCAGCCCTACGGCGTCGTGATGGTTGCCGAAAAGCTCAACGTGGCCGGGCCGCATTCCGCGGGCATCAAAACCAGCGCCGAATACATTGACCGCATCGAGCACACGCTCCGTCCCGGTCCGATCCTCTCCAACATCATCCGTGCCCAGAAAAAGAATGCCCGCGGAGTTGTCTTCGACGTTCTGAATTATCAGCAGAACGGCAAGCCATCCTCGGTGATCGCCACCCAGGCAGGAAACTATCTCATCATTTTCAAATGCAGCGCGCAGTCCGCACCCGACATGGTGCAGATGGAAAACTCCGCACTCGCCCTTCGCAATGTGAAGTAACGTTCCCGCCACCGCGGGGTTCTTGCCTCAGTGCGCGCCCATCGGCGGCTCAGCATGCTTCTCCGGCTTCCGGAACAGCCAAACCGCCCCCGCGCAAAAGAACGCCAGCAGCGCCGTCCAGCGGAACACATCCACATACGATCGCAGCGCCGCCTGCTGTTGCAGCATCCCGTACATCAAGCCCATGGCACCTCCGCGGCCGTTCGCGGGTCCCACCTGGTGGCCCAGGTACATGGCCACAGCCCGCGACTTCTGTTGCCATACCGGATCAGCCGCCGACACGTGTGCCCCGATCTCCGTCTGGTAGAACGCAGCCCGCCGGATCAGCGCTGTCGACGCCATCGCAATGCCGATCGACCCGCCAATATTCCGCAGCATATTGAACAGCCCGGTCGCATTCCCCATCTCCTCGCGGCTCAGCGTGGACGTGGACAGAGTCGCCAGCGGCACAAACACAAAGCTCAAGGCAAAGCCGGTCACCAGAATCGGCACCAGCAGCGTGTACGGCCCAATCTCCAGGTTGACGGTCCCGAAGATCAGCGAGCAAATCCCAAACCCGATGAACCCGGCACACAACAGCTTCCGCGGGTCGATACGCGATCCCAGATACCCGACCATCGGGGAGCCCACAAACGATCCGATCCCGCGCGGCCCCACCACCAGCCCGGCCGTGAACGCCGTGTAGCCCAGATATTTCCTGGTAATAGAGCGGCAGAATCGCAATGGTGATGTAGATGCACATCCCCAATAGCGCAATCAGGAAGCACCCCGTCCTGAAATTGCGGTTCTTCAGAATGTGCAGATCCACCAGGCCGCGCGGATTCGCCCACGAACGCCACACCCACCCCAAAAAACCGAAGATCAGCGCCGCCACCGCCCAGCGCACCCACACCGCGCCGAACCAGTCGTCCTCCTGGCCTTTGTCCAGCACCACCTGCAGGCACCCGGTCCAGACGATCAGCAGCCCGAACCCGATGTTGTCGAACGCCCCCACCTTCGCATTCCGGATGTACGGCGGATCGTGCACAAAGCGGGTGATCATAAACACCGCCAGGATGCCCACCGGAATATTGATGTAGAAGGCGTAGCGCCAGCTGAACGTGTCGGTCAGCCAGCCGCCCAGCGTGGGTCCCAGTACCGGCGCCACCACGATCCCCAATCCATAGGCGGCCATTGCCTGCGACCGCTGTTTCACCGGAAAGCTCTCCAGCAGGATCGATTGCGACAGCGGCTGCAGCGCGCCGCCGCCCGCTCCCTGCAGCACGCGCGCCAGCAGGATGATCGAGAGCGACGGAGCGGCGCCGCAAAAGAAGCTCGCCACCGTGAACACAATCACGCAAAACAGCAGGAAATTCTTGCGCCCGAATCGCCGCGCGAACCAGTTTGAGGCGGGCAAAATCACCGCGTTCGCCACCAGGTAGCTGGTCAGCACCCACGTAGCCTCGGAGTTCGAGGCCGACAGGCTCCCCGCAATGTAGGGGAGCGCCACCGACGCAATCGCGGTGTCCAGCACCTCCATGAACGTGGGCAGCATCACCGATACCGTCACCAGCCAGGGATTCACTCCCTGCGTCAGCGGGTATCGCTGATGCGCCGGCGAAACCATCGTTCGGCTAAGACTCGCTTCGGGTTCAAGGACAGCCGTCGTCATGGGTCCAGACCACGGACCAGCCTAAACCTCCTCGCATGTATCGCCATGTGATCTGTGTCGCTCCAGTCGCTCTCGGGATAGGAGATGCTTGCCGTCATATTCGCCACAAAATAAAAATGACGAAAATGACATTTTTGCTTGCCGCGAATAGCCGACTGTTTTAGTCTGCTATCAAATACGACCAAATGAGTCGTAATTGACCGGAGAAATCCTTTGCGACGCATCTCTCTCTCTCCTAAGAGCTTCCTACTCGCCGGCCTGACGCTTCTTCTGGCCGCCGGCGGCCTCAGCCTTCGCGCTGCCGCTCAGGACAAACCCTACTTCGTCGCCTATTCCGATGACCTGGAAGAGCCGGGCGACATGGAAATCGAGACCAAAACCTCTCTCGCTCGACCCGAGCGCGGCCACCACTTTCGGCGCGCTTGCCACGGAAATCGAGTACGGCGTCCGTGCCTGGTGGACGACGGAACTCTATCTCGACGGCCAAACCACGATGAACGATTCGTCACTCTACACGGGGTTCCGGATCGAGAACCGTTTCCGGCCCCTGATGAAGGAATATCCAGTCAATCCAGTCCTTTACGTCGAATACGAGAACATCTCCGGTGCCGACAAGACCGTACTGGAAGTCGTTGGGCACGACGGCGAGCCAGACCTGGTGGTGCCGAACGCAATCGCTCGCATGACCCACCAGCACGAAGGCGAAATGAAATTGATCCTGTCTTCCAACGTCCACGACTGGAACATCTCGGAGAACTTCATCGCGGAGAAGGACTTCAGCCATGCGCCATGGGAATTTGGATATGCGTTCGGCGCGACACATCCCCTCCGGTCCGCCGCCAGCGCGCGGGAATGTACGTTTTGCGCCGAAAAGCTTATTGCTGGCGTTGAAGCCTACGGTGGATTGGGCAACACCTGGTCCCTGACCCTCCGCGAAACCTCGCACTACATCGCGCCCGTCGTGGGGTGGGAGCTTCCCGCGCACCTTCGAGTGAGCTTCTCGCCGGGCTTCGGGATCACGAAAACGAGCGTCGACCAGTTCTATCGAATCGGCGTTTCCCGCGAATTCGAGGATGTGGACAAGTGGTTCCGGGGGCGGAGAGGCGGTGTCCAATGAAACCGCACACGGTCGGCGGTTTTCGCTGCCTTTCTGGTTCTCTCGCTTGGAACCGCTCTGGCAACAGCCGCCTCGCATTGGGACGCCGTGCCTTCCGCCGACCACACCCGCCCAAATCCGTTCATGGGAAAGAGTGAAGCTACCGCGGCCGGCGCCGTAGTCTACCGCAACCACTGCCAGCAGTGTCATGGGGCCGACATGCTGGGTGACGGTCGCAAAAAGCCGTCTCTGCGAACGGATAGTGTTCGTTCGGCGTCCGATGGCGATTTGGAGTGGTTCCTCCGCCAGGGCGACCTGCGTCATGGCATGCCGTCGTGGTCAGGCATCCCCCAGGCGCAACGTTGGCAAGTCATCACATACCTCCGGTCGTTGCGTTAACGGCCTGTCGTGAAAGTTGAAACGGCACCGCCTCACAGCATGCTGAAAAAGTCCTCCGTGCGGTAGGCCGGGGGTTTCATGCACGGCATGAAAGCTTCCCATGCGGCTGAAAAATGCGTTCGGGCGGTAGGCCGGGGATTTCATCCCCGGCATTACGGCACGCATAATCAACGCGGGCTTTCAAGCCCTGAGGCATGCTTTCCGGGAATTCCGCTCCGCTTCAGACTTCACCCGCGCCGCTAAAGTTCTTGAAACGAGCGGGCTGTGGCGGCGAAGGGGGCATTGGCCACGACCCGACCAGAACGAGTCACAGACCGGGGGGCATCGCTTCGCGCCAATTCAACTCAAGTAGAAGAGAGATCGACTTCCACGCAGCCCAAGGTGAAGACAAACGGAAAGGGGCCGGGGTCGCTCGTGCGATAGGATCCGTCGAAGAAAACGAACCCGCGCTCGCCGGCGTCGCTGTCGAATTGGAGTGAGGGTTTCCACGGTCCCGCGTGCCACCCTCGATCCTCGGCCGTCATGATCTGGACCGCCTGTCCCCAATCAGACAGCAGGGCGGATGCCGAGTTGGAATGACACCACCAAAGCCCCGTCTCCGACGGCATTTCACCCCTCCCCATCCAGACACGTGCAAAGACAGCGTCGAATCCCTCGGCCCGCCGGCAAACGCAGAAGTCGAACATCTTCATTTCCGGCGCGGCAAACACGACATGTTTGCTCCAGCCGGTGCGCCCGTCCTCACTCTCCGCATAACCGTGAACCAGATAATCTTCGTAATTGGACCCGGCGACGTACCACATCTTCCATTTGCCGTCGTGATAGAGGAGATTGGGTTCGTAGACGCTTCCGTGCTCCCAGCCTTCGTTGGCGACGAACGCCGGTTCGGGCTGATCGATCCACTGTTGACCGTCCCATTCCAGATAACCGATCGTGTATGGTCCCCATAGGTTCTCGGCGGCGCCCGCATAGTAGATTCGCTTGACCGATACCCCACGCCCGGGATCCCAACCCTCCACGTAGGAAGGGCAGTGCCGTCCGCCTTTGCCGTCCCATGGTTCACTCCGGTCTCGCCGTGCCAGGGGCGCCAATTCGCCAGCCGTATCGCGAAGCGGTTTCCACCCGGTGGCAGACAGCCTCGAGCCTTCCGGCAGGTTCGCGCTGAAAAGATCGGTAGCGCCATGCCCATTTGGTTGGCCCGCCAAAACCATCCACCAGTCATTGCCTCTCCGCGCAACGCTGCAATCAAGTAGTTCGCAACCGTATGAAGGTGTTGAGGCGTCGCGCGGATCGAAGATTTTCGACTCTCTGCTAACAGACGGGTTGGGCATTGTTGCGATTTTATACGTCGAAATTCGATCTTGGTGTGTCACCGCCTGACCGCCAATTGCTGGTTGATCAACGAGTGCAGTTCTGGGCAAGGACGGGTTTTTGGTACTTGATAGAAAAAGTCCACAAACGCGCCTCCAGGCAATTGGAATGAGCAGCTTATCTGCCGTCGGCAGGTCGAGAGGGTACAAAAGGAGGTTGCTTTGAGCGACTTTTGTCCCTATCATCCTGGTATGCAAGTAATCTCCTGTTGTTGCTGCTGTCTTCCCCATCGCGCGCACAGGAGACCTGCTTAATCGAGTTAGACGTCATTCCAGGATCCTGAACGCCCGCGATGCTCCCATCGCGGGCGTTCCTGCATAAAGTCGAAGCACGAAATGAAGTTCGAAGACGGAAATTGAAGCAAGCCGTTCAGGAAAGTCGAGGAGTTATGACCGAAGCCGTTCCGGTAAAAGAGACCAAAGCACAGCGCAGTGAGCGCCTGAAGCGTGAGAAGAATCCCTGGGAGGCCTTCGACGAAGTGCGCCAGTTTGCCCGTGAAGGCCGCGCCTCGGTGCTACCAGAGTGGGCGTCGTTCTACTTCAAGTGGTGGGGCGTATACACCCAGGGGGATGGCGTGGGCGCCACCGGCGGCAAGGGCGGTGAGGGCCTTGCCACCGAGTACTTCATGCTGCGGATCGGCATCCCCAACGGGATCCTGACCGCACACCAGCTGCGGGAAATCGGCCGCATTGCCCGCGAACATGGACGCAACCTCGCCGATATCACGACCCGCCAGAACATTCAGCTGCATTGGCTTACCATCGAGTCCCTCCCTGAAGTCGTGGATGCGCTCGACAAGATCGGCCTGTCGCCCAAGGGCGCGTGCGGCGACGTGGTGCGCAACGTGACCGGGTGCCCCCTGGCCGGGATCGCGGCCGATGAGCTGATCGATGCATCCCCGGTTGCCCAGGAAATCGCCCACCTGCTCACCGCGAATCCAGAATTCTTCAACTTGCCGCGCAAATTCAAGATTTCGGCCACCGGCTGCCCCGACTGGTGCAACTACCCTGAGATCAACGATGTGGCGCTGACGGCGGTGGAGCGGGACGGCGAAATCGGCTACTCGCTTCGAGTGGGTGGAGGCCTGTCGAACGAACCTCATCTTGCCGAGCGCCTCGACGTCTTTCTCCTCCCGCACCAGGCCGTTCCGGCCGTCAAGGCCGTCGCTGAAATCTTCCGCGACCAGCAGGGATTGCGCGAGAGCCGCGACCGCGCGCGCATGAAGTATCTGTTCATGAAGGAAGGCTGGACGGCAGACCGATTCCTCAACGAACTGCAGAGCCGGCTCGACTTCACGCTGCTCCCCGGCGTTTCCGAGAAGGTGCCGAGTGGAGTCCTGCGCGACCACGCCGGCATCCACCCGCAACGGAGCGCGGGGTTGAGCTACGTGGGTGCCTCGGTCCTCCGCGGGCGCCTGACCGGTGATCAACTCGAAGCTGCGGCGGAGCTTGCCGAGCGTTTCGGCAGTGGCAACCTGCGCGCCACCATCTCGCAGAACCTTATCTTCATCGACATTCCCAACGGCAAGACGGCCGAATTGGCGCGGGAACTCGGCCAGATCGGGTTGCACGTGGAGGGATCGGTCTTCTGGCGCGGCGCCATCGCCTGCACCGGCTCGGAGTTCTGCAAACTGGCCATCACCGAGACCAAGGGGTTTGCGCGCTGGGTCGTCGAAGAGATGGAAGAGCGCCTTCCCCAATTCGACCAGGAGTTGCGCCTGCACGTGACGGGCTGCCCCAACAGTTGCGGCCAGCACTGGATCGCCGACATCGGGATGGAAGGCAAGAAGATCAAGCACGAGGGCAAACTGACCGATGCCTATTACTTCTGTCTCGGCGGGGCGGTCGGGGAGCATGCGGGGTTCGGCCGGCTGGTGGGATACCGCTGTCCTTCCGCCCACGTGCCGGACTCGATCGAGCGGCTGCTTCGCGAGTACCTTGGCAGCCGGTCGCAGCAGGAGAACCTGCGCGCCTGGTTCGCACGGCACACGAACGATGAGTTGCGCGGCTACCTGGCGGGTGAGCCGGTGACGCCGGTGGAGCGCGATCTGCCCACGGGCCGGGTGCCGCACGGAGTGGCCGAATAAGCCGGAAGTCGGGATCAGAGAACAGGAGACAGAATGAGCTTGCTGCCTATCTTTTTGAAGCTTGACGGTCGCCGGGGCCTGCTGGTCGGCGCGGGAGCCGTCGCATTGGACAAGATTGGCAGCCTGCTCAAGACGGGTCTCAGGCTTCGGGTCGTAGCTCCCGAGGCGCGGCCGGAGATTCGTGCAATGGCGGTCGACGGCAAGCTCGAGTGGGTCCAGCGCGCGTTCGAGCCCACGGACCTCGATGGCAACTTCATCGTGATCGCCGCGACGAATGTCCCCGAGGTGAATGCGGCGGTGTATCGAGGCTCCCTGGATCGCGGCATTCCCTGCAATAGTGTTGACGATATCCCCAACTGCGATTTCTTCTTCGGATCGGTTGTCACCCGCGGCGATCTGCAGATTGCGATTTCGACCAGCGGCGAAAGCCCCGCGGTGGCACAGCGTCTGCGGCGCGAGATCGATGCGCAACTGCCCGATGATTTGGGCCTGTGGCTCCGCGATCTTGGTGAATTGCGGCGCGAAGTCCTGGCTATCCATCCTGCCGGCGAGGAGCGCAAGGCGCTGCTGCATCAATTGGCCCAGCGGCCGCTGTGCGAGTCAGACTCGTGCCCGTCGCGGCTGATGGCCCGCAAGCCGCTTCCGTCGCAAGGGAACTCATCGACCCATAACACAGAGGGCAGGGTCTATCTTGTCGGCGCGGGACCCGGCGACCCGGACCTGCTCACCGTCAAGGCCCTTCGTTTGATCCGATCGGCCGACGTGATTCTGCACGACGACCTGGTGCCGCAAGCCATCCTCGATCTGGCTCCGCGCGCGGAGACCGTCAACGTGGGCAAGCGTTGCGGCAAGAAGAGCATTACCCAGGACGAGATCAACGCGTTGATGGTGGAGCATGCGCAGGCCGGGCGCAACGTGGTGCGTCTCAAGAGCGGCGACCCACTCATCTTCGGGCGTGCTTCCGAGGAGATGAGGCGCTCTGCGCGATGCGGGCGTAGCGTTTGAAGTCGTTCCCGGAATCACCTCGGCACTCGCTGCCGCCGCGGCCATCCCCGCTTCCCTTACCGACCGGCACAGCGCATCGAACGTGATCCTTTCCACCGGTCACCACGCGCAATCGCACAACGACGCCGCACTCCCGGCGCTGGAAGATGCGACGCGGGTGGTCTACATGCCGGGCCGCGATCTCACTTTGCTTGCGGCGGAGTGGCGTTCTGAGGGTCTGCCCGCGGAGCTGCCCTGCGTGCTCGTCTCGCGTGCGGGGCAGAGGGACCAGGAAGTATTTTCAACCACGCTAGACGCGCTTGCAGATGCGCCTCCGATGCGGGCGCCGAGCCTTCTGGTGGCCGGCTGGGCGGTGCGGGAAACCGGAGTCGTCGCCAGGATACGAACAGCGACCTCTTCTGCGAGCTGAATTTGCTCATCTTTCGAACGGCAAGATTGTCGCAGATTCGGTGCAGATTCGTTAGCTGAGCTATTGAATTTACGCAGCTCTTCGCTAAACCGTTAGCTGAGCTAACGAATTTCGAAGTCCCGATTTGCACCTTGTTTGGTGCAAAAATGGGGCTCCCGCGTCCGTTCCGGATCCCGCTCCCAGCCGTGCTTTCCGGTTTCCTCCTGCGGGTGCAATTGGACCGGCAGATGTTCCCCGCGCAACCGGAGGCAAATCCATTTTCCAGGGCATTTTCACATTTTTTCGATTTTTCTGGTATCGGTCCCACTTTCCCGTGTAAGATGGCTCCCAATTTCAAACAAGACCGCGGAATGTTTCCGTACGGGAGGGGGTCCCGGCGAAGAGCATGGAGCGGCGCCCTGGGGGAAGTGCAATGAACACTTTGGGCAGGCTGGTGGCGATTTTCACAGCGGGCGGTTGTGTCATGGTGGCCGCTTGCGGAGGGGGTGGTGGCGGGAGCAGTTCAACGCCTCCGCCATCGTCTCCCGCAGTAAGCGGGGTGGCCGTGACGCCGAACCCCGCGCCCACCGTGACAATCGGAACGGCTCAGCAGTTTTCGGCCGCGGTTTCGGGCGCGGCGGTCACCGATAACACCGTGACGTGGAGCGTGACGCCCCCGACCGGCAGCACCCTGAGCGCCGGCACCATCGACAAGACCGGCCTGTACACCACACCCTATCCCGCGCCGGCAACGGTTACCGTGACGGCCACCAGCAACCAGGACAAAACCGTTTCAGGCTCCCTCACCGTGACCTTGAGTGCGCCGGCCGTGGCCGCCGGGCCCGCGCTGACGGTAGACGTCGCCAACCCGACGCACCCCATCAACCCCTATATCTATGGGATGAATGCGTATCAGCTGACCGCGACTACGGGGAAGGCTGCAAACATCGCCATCGACCGCTGGGGCGGCGATGCCACCTCGCGCTACAACTACACGCTGGACGTGACCAGTTCCGCCAGCGACTGGTACTTCGAGAATCAGGATGGATTAGCGGGGGGCTCGCAAAGCAACAGCAGCTTCAACGCTCAGGTTACGGCGGACCAGTCCATCAGCGCGAGAACCATCGGGACGCTGCCCGTTAACGGCTGGGTCGCCAAGGATGGAGCGTCCTGCAGCTTCCCAACCGCAACTTATCCGGTCCAGGTGTCCACAGACGCCTCGCGTGGGTGCGGAAACGGCGTCTACCCGCAAGGCACGCAGGGATGCACCAACGCCAGCGGCTGCAACATCACCGGCAACGATCCCAGCGTCACCAGCACCAAGATCGATGTGGCGAGTTGGGCCACTAACTGGGTTACGTTCCTGGTGGGCAAATTTGGAACGGCGGCCACCGGCGGAGTGGCCGTCTATGACCTGGATAACGAGCCGACCTGGTGGGACGCAGTGCATCGCGATGTGCACCCGGTCGCGTTTACCTACGACGAAGTGACCAACAATGGCATCGCCGTGGCGAAGGCCGTGAAGGCAGTCGATCCAACTGCGGAAGTCAGCGGACCGGTCATCGACTTCTGGTGGGCTTACTTTTATTCCAAGAAAGACATCGAGTCGGGTTGGGGCTCGGGACCTTGCTACCAACCCTGGCAGAATCCCGCTGACCGCAACGCGCATGGCGGCGTGCCGCTGATTGAGTACTACCTGCAGCAGTTCAAAGCCTACGATGACGCCAATCACGTGCGGCTGCTGGACTACGTGGATTTGCACACGTATTTCACACCGCAATATCCACTCAACAGCAACAACTCGATCAACCTGACGACGGCCGGCAATACCGCGGAGCAACAACTCCGATTGAACTCCACGCGGGTGTTCTGGGATCCCACCTACACCGATCCCGATACCACCAACCAGCCTTTCCCCCAGCCGAACTACACCACCGATGCGAACTATACGGCGAGCTGCAACACGCCGGCGCAGGCGCCGCAGGTAATTCCGATGATGAAGAAGCTGGGTGGCCAACGACTATCCCGGCACCAAACTTGCGATTACCGAATACAACTGGGGCGGCCAGGAGAACATCAACGGCGCGGTGGCACAGGCCGACATTCTCGGCATCTTTGGACGCGAGGGGTTGGATATCGGTACCTTGTGGGGACCGCCGGACCCGGTAACGCAGGTCCCGGGCCTGATGGCCTTCGAAGCGTATCGCAACTACGACGGAAAGAATTCGATGTTCGGGGACATGGCGATCTCCTCGGCGAGCGCCGACCAGGGCAAGCTGTCGGTTTACGGCGCGCTGCGTACCAAGGACAACATGGTGACGCTGGTGGTTATCAACAAGACCTACGGCGACCTTACTGCGACGATTTCCGTGAACAACCTGCCGGCAACCACCACGTCGGCGCAGGCCTTTCTTTACAGCAACGCGAACCTGGCGGGCATTGTGGCGCAGCCGAACGTGACGGTTACGCCGCCTGCGGGCAGCGCCGCAGCGAGCACCCTCAGTTCCACATTCCCGGCGCACTCCATCACCATCCTGGTGATGCCCAACTAGAAAACCGGAACAACAGACCCGCGGGCCTGTTCCATGAGAGGCCCGTCAGATTGCTGACAAAGTCAATTTCGCGAGTCTCGCGGACGGCCCGGGGCTAAAGCCCCGTCGGAAAGACGGGCTTTATTCGTGAGGCTGAAGCCTCACGCTCCCTCCGGAAAGACAAAAGAAGGCCTCTTCGTCAGGCTGGCGGGCATCTCCCATGAGAGGCACGGTTCTGCGCGTGTGTCTCTTCGCGGCAGTGCGATGAGCGGCACTCCGCCCCGTTATACTGAAGTGTTTTGAGGGACGGCAAGGCGCGCGAGCCAGCAAGGCTCCGCGCGGGGAGAGAAAGCGTTTGGCTCAGGCGGAAATTGGCATCATTGGCGGCAGCGGGCTCTACTCCATGCCCGGATTCACAAACATCTCAGAAGAGAAAGTGGAAACGCCGTTTGGCGAGCCCTCGGACCCCTTTGTGCTCGGCGAACTTGCAGGCCGCAAGGTTGCCTTTCTTGCGCGCCATGGGCGAGGGCACCGCATTCTGCCGTCGGAACTGAACTTCCGCGCCAACATCTACGCGTTCAAGAAGCTTGGCGTGGAGCGCATCCTCTCCATGTCGGCCGTCGGATCGTTGAAGGAAGAACACAAGCCCACGGAGTTTGTGATTCCCGATCAGTTCATCGACCGCACATTCCATCGCATTTCCACCTTCTTCGGCGACGGCATTGTGGGACATGTGGCGTTTGGCGATCCAGTGTGCGCAACAGTGGCCAAGGCCGCGGAACAAGCGTGCGGGGCCGCCGGCGTTGTGGGCAAGCTGGGCGGCACCTACGTGTGTATGGAAGGTCCACAGTTCTCCACGCGGGCGGAGTCGAACCTGTATCGCAGCTGGGGAGCCGACGTGATCGGCATGACCAACCTGCAGGAAGCAAAGCTGGCCCGCGAAGCGGAGATCTGCTACGCCACTGTTGCCATGGTCACCGACTACGACTGCTGGAGAGAGGGGCACGATGCGGTCACGATCGAGGAGATCGTGGCAGTTCTGCACCAGAACGCATCCAATGCATGCAAGGTGGTAAAGGAAGCAGTGGCGGCCATGCCGGTTGAACGCACATGCTCGTGCGCCTCGGCCGCGAAATATGCGGTGCTCACGCAGCCCGACGCAATTCCGGCGGCTGCGAAAGAGCGGCTGGGACTGCTCTTTGGAAAGTACATGGGCTGGTAACTCACTGCGGAGGGCGAGTCTGCCGCCGCGGGCAATTCAGTAAAAATCTCCCCCATAAAGGAACAGAATGGCAATCACGGTAGTTGGCAGTGTGGCTTTTGATTCGATTGAGACGCCCGCGGGACGCAGGGAGCGGTGCCTGGGCGGCGCGGCAACCTACTTCTCGCTGGCGGCGAGTTTTTTCACCGACGTGCGCGTAATCGCCGTCGTGGGCGAGGACTTCGGCGCCGAGCAGTTGGCGGTGTTCAATGCTCGCGGCATCGACACGCAGGGAATTGAGAGGGCACCCGGCAAGAGCTTCTTCTGGGAAGGCTCTTATCTCGACAACCTGAACGAGGCCAAGACGCACGCGACAGAGCTGAACGTCTTCGGCGCGTTTGAGCCCAAGATCCCCAACGCGTATCGCGACTCCGAATTCCTGTTCCTGGCCAACATCGATCCGGTACTGCAGCGGCGCGTGCGCGAGGCCATGCCCGATGTGAAACTGGTGGCCGGCGACACCATGAATTACTGGATCAAGGATCACAAGCCGGCGCTGCTCGAAGTGCTGCGCGGGCTCGACATCCTGCTCATCAACGACACGGAAACCAAGATGCTGGCCGGCAACAACAACCTGGTACAGGCGGCGCGCTCGGTGCTGACGATGGGACCGCGCATGCTGGTGGTAAAGCACGGCGAGTACGGCGCCACCGCGTTTTACGGCGTGACCAGCGAAGGCATCGGCGCAAAGACCTTTCGCGCGCCTGCCCTGCCGCTCGAAGAAGTCGTGGATCCGACCGGCGCCGGCGACAGCTTCGCCGGAGGTTTCTTTGGCTACCTTGCCTCGCAAAAGGAGCTCACGCCGGGCGCATTCCGCCGCGCCATGTTCTACGGCAGCGTGATGGGCTCGTTTGCGGTCGAGCGCTTCGGCACCGAGCGGGTTCAGGGTCTCACGCGCGAAGAAATCGATGCGCGTTTCGAGCAGTTCCGCGAGCTGACGCATCTTGATTGAAAACCGGATTGGCCGCGGCGAGAGGCTGGTTGTGCTGGCCTCTTGCGCGGCCGCATCCCTCGCGGCTATCGCCTGGAGCTGGCACAATCACGCCATGCTGAACTACGGCGACGCGGTGGCACACCTGCACATTGCCCGCCGCGTGATCGATTCGCATTTCCCGGGGCCCTCGCAACTCGGGTCAGTGTGGTTGCCGCTGCCGCACCTGTTGATGATTCCGTTCGTCGCGGTGTATGCGTGGTGGGCCAATGGCATTGCGGGCCTCATTCCTTCATCCCTCGCGTGGATGGCGGCTTGCTACGGGCTCTACAAACTGGCGCGTCGATGGCTGTCGCCAGCGCCCGCCGCCATTGCACTCGCCTTCTTCGCGCTCAATCCGAATCTGCTGTATATGCAAACCACGGCCATGACCGAACCGTTGTTCGTGTGCGAGATGGTCTGGGCGGCTTTGTGGCTTGTCGAGTGGAGAGCCAGCATCGACGTTCCGAATCGCGCCGGCTCTCGCGCGGTCCTGCTGTGGCTCATCGCTCTTGTGTTGGTCGCAGCCGTGTTTACACGCTACGACGGCTGGATCATGGCGCTGCTGGCGTGGTCGTCCATTGGCGTTGTGCTGTTGCGGCGCGGTCGTTTGAGATCGCCGGCATTCTGGCTGGCCAGCGCCGTTGTGGTCGCCGCGCCGTTAGCCTGGTTTGCGTATAACGCCTATGTCTTCGGCGATTGGCTGGACTTTGCGCGCGGTCCGTACTCCGCCCTGGCGATAGAACTGCGCACCGCTACTCCTGGATCGGGCCCGCCTCACCCTGGATGGCACAACCCCTGGGTCTCGCTGCTGTTCTTCGTAAAGGCCGCCGAGATGGCTGCGGCCGCGTTGGCATGGGGAAACAAGCTGCTGGGGTTGAGCCTGCTCGGCGTGGCGTGGGCGTGGCTCATCGCGCGGCGACGCGCCTTTGCCTGGAGCCTGATTCTGTGGCTGCCGGTACCATTTTATGCATACTCGGTGGCCTACGGATCGGTGCCGATTTTTCTGCCGGTGTGGTGGCCGCATTCCTTTTACAACACGCGCTACGGGCTCGAACTGCTGCCCGCTTTCGCACTCGGCGTGGGCTTTGCGGCAGGCTTTTTGCTTGCGGCGGTACGCGAGTGGAAGCCGAAGGGGGTTCCCATACTGGCGGGCCTCATGATGCTGATCGTCGTGTTGAACGCGGCCGAGTTACTCCGCGAGCGGCCAGTGGTCTACGTGGAGGGCACCAAGAATATCGAATCGCGGCGATCCTTTGAAGTCGAGATTCCACCGGTGATGCGCGCGTTGATGGCGACCCGTCCCGGCGGACAGGTGTTGATGAATGCGTCTGTGTACCCACAGATCGTGGCCTTCAGCGGCATTCCGCTGCGGCAGACGATCAATGAGGGGGATCAAATGCTTTACACCGATGCTCTTGCCGCGCCCGCCGCGCACGCGGCCGTGGTTCTGGCCTTTGCAGGAGACCAGATCGACACTGCGGTAAAGGCGCATCCTGAAGGCCTGCGTGCAGTCGGGCGATTCACGGCAACAGGGCAGGCGCCGGCCACACTTTACGTCTCCGATACCTGGCAAGCGCAATCATCAAGACCCGCGCCCGCGCGGTGATAGCATCGGGCAAGGAACGCCCATGACCGCGGTGATTGCACAATTCGCGCAGCCCTTCAGTTTCAACTCGTTCCAGCAGCAGTCCGTGATCTATGGGGCTTTCGGACGCTTGTTTTTTGCGTGTTTGCTGGGCGGCGTCATCGGACTGGAGCGCGAATTCAAACGAAAGTCCGCGGGCGTGCGGACCAATCTCCTTATCTGCCTGGGCGCGGCGTTCTTTACGCTGCTTTCGGCGGTGCTGGCCGGGGACGCCAATCCCGACAAGGGCCGCGTCGCCTCGAACATCGTTCAGGGCATCGGCTTTCTAGGCGCCGGTCTCATTCTGCACAATAAGAACCGCATCAGCGGCCTCACAAGCGCCGCCAGCGTGTTCGTGGTGGCATCCATCGGCATGGCCTGCGGGGCCGGCCTCTACGGCGCTGCCGCGGTGGCTACGGGTATCGCGATCTTTGCCCTGGAGGTAGTCGGATTTCTGGAGCGGCGGGCGAGCATCAAAGGCTATTCCCTGGTGTATGAGGCGCGAGGCCGTGACCAGACGGGGATGCTCCAGTCCATTCTGGATGCAATGGACAAAACCGGCGAACGCCTCACGTGCGTGGAGCGCGATGCGATCGGCGAACTGCAGCGCGTGAGCTTCACCGTCATCACGACCAAGAAAGAGCATGAGCACCTGCGCGGACGGCTCCTCGCCGAGCCGGCCATCGATGCGCTGTACACGTTCCGCGACCTGGAGGAAGATTGATCCCGTTCACCAAGGCGCACGCCTGCGGCAACGACTTTCTGATTGTGACTGAAGAGGACGCTGCAGGGCATGAGTGGGCATCTTTGACTCGCCACCTTTGCGCGCGGAATACGGGCGTGGGTGCTGACGGCGTGGAGTACTTCGCCTGGACCGGACTGCGGTCGGGGCGCATTCGTCTTCACAATGCCGATGGGTCCGTCGCGGAAATCAGCGGCAACGGCACACGGTGCGTGGCTGCCTGGATGGCGGAAGCCCGCAACGCGCAGGCCGGGGACGTCCTGGAGGTTGAAACCGACGCCGGCCTTCGTGTGTGCCGTGTGAACGCAGTGCATGCCGATGTGGAGTTCAGTGTTGACGTGACAACCGGAATGGGGGTTCCGCAGTTTGCGCCGCGCGTGGTCACCATTCCTGGCGGCGTCCAGGTGCCGGGAATCCAGGTCTCCACCGGCAATCCGCACTTCGTCATCTTCGTCGACAACACCGACTTTACTGTCGATCGGCAGAAGTGGCAAAGTATCGGGCAGCAGATTTGCGGGCATCCCGATTTTCCCTATCAGACCAACGTCGAGTTTGTGCGCGTTCTCAGGCCGGACGAGATCGAGATTCGTATTTTTGAGCGTGGCGTCGGGCCCACCACGTCGTCGGGCACCGGGACATCAGCGTGCGCTACGGCGGCCATCGGTTTGCACGGATGCACGTCTCCTCTGCGCGTGGTTGCGCCCGGAGGGCTCCAGACTGTCGTCTGGAGCGGCCCGGGAACGGAGTTGCAGTTGACCGGGCCGGCGACGCTGATTGCGCGCGGCGAAGCATGGTGACCATGGCCCGCAAACCTGATTTGTTGAAGCTGCCGCCGGTCGAACGCGGAGCAGGCATCAGCGTGGTCGCTCCGGCTTCGTTCGCGCGCCAGGAACGCATTGAAGGCGGCACGGAACGCCTGAAATCGCTTGGCTTCGCGCCTCACTTCATGCCCAATGCAACTGCCCGCGGCCCGTTGTTCTTCGCAGGCACACCGGAGCAGCGGATCGACGATCTCCATGCTGCGTTTGCGGATTCCTCTTCGCAGGTTGTGATGTGCCTTCGCGGCGGGTATGGCTCCAATCATCTTCTGCGACTCATCGACCTTGATGTTTTTCGTGCCCACCCCAAACCGTTCTTCGCTTACAGCGATCTCACGGGCCTGCAACTGCACCTGCTCGATCGTCTTGGACTTCCCGCGTTCCACGGACCCATGCTGGCGGCGGACTTCTACCTCGCAGACGGCGTACATCTCAACAGCTTTCGCGCCGCGCTCGCGGGTGCACGCTACACCTTGGGAGAGCCGCAGGGAATGCGCGCCATCAAGCCGGGCACAGCGAGCGGCATACTGTATGGCGGCTGCCTCAGCATTCTGGTCTCACTTCTGGGCACACCCTGGGAGCCGCAAACCGAAGGCAAATTGCTGTTTCTTGAAGACGTCGGCGCAAAGCCATATCAAGTCGATCGCATGCTCTGGCAACTGCGTACGGCTGGCAAACTCGAGGGCGTCAAGGGCATTGTCTTTGGCGAGATGCTCGATTGCACATCGCCGGGCGCAGAGCCGGATCTGCTGGAAAAGGTAATTGCCAGTGCGTTCGCCGATTTTGACGGGCCCATTGCGTTTGGCCTGCGCAGCGGGCACGTCTCGCGCGATAACGTGACCTTGACCTTTGGCGTTTCGGCGGAGTTGCTGGTCGGCGCGGAGGCGCAACTGACGATATCGAACCGAATATAAGCGCTAGAGTTTGCGAGCAAGAGATCATTTATGGATGGTGTGGCAGTGAAGCATGGCAAGCATATACATCTGAGCGGCATTTGCGGAACGGCGATGGCGTCGCTCGCGGGGCTATTGCAGCTGGAAGGTCATCGTGTCACCGGCTCGGACAAGGCTGCTTACCCGCCCATGAGCGATTTGCTGCGGGAGTTGGGCATCCCGGTGATGGAGCCGTATGCGGAGCAGAATCTCGAGCCCGCGCCCGACCTGGTTGTCATTGGCAATGCGCTGTCGCGAGGCAATCCCGAGATAGAGCGCGTGCTCGACGCTCGCATTCCGTTCACGTCGATGGCCGCGCTGCTGCGCGAGGAGTTCCTCACGGGCCGCACGTCGCTTGTGGTTGCGGGCACGCATGGCAAAACAACCACCACCAGCATGCTGGCGTGGATTTACCAGGTTGCAGCTCAAGAGAACGCTGCCCTTGAGCCTTCGTTCCTGATTGGCGGCGTGGCAGAGAACTTTGGATCCAGCTTTCAACTGCGGCCCACACGCAATTTCATTGTTGAAGGCGACGAGTACGATACCGCGTTCTTCGACAAGGGCCCGAAATTCCTACATTACTTTCCTGATGCGCTGATCCTGACCCATGTTGAATTCGATCACGCCGACATCTACTCGGACCTGAGCGCGGTGAAGACCGCTTTCAAACGCCTGGTCAACCTGGTACCGCGTCGTGGCGTGATCGTGGCCTTCGACGGCAGCCCCAATGTGAGCGAATGCGTGGAGCGAGCGTTCTGCCGAGTCGAGCGATACGGCTTCAGCGAAGGCGCGGATTGGCGCATGGCAAATCTTCGTCACGAGGACGGCGTCACGCGCTGGGACGTCTGGCACGATGGCGCCATTTGGTCGAGTCTCGAGATGAGACTTGCAGGCGAGCACAACGCGTTGAATGCCACGGCCGCCGCGGCTCTCGCGGTGAGCCAGGGAATCTCAAAGGAAGCCGTCAAGGCAGCGCTCGCCAGCTTCAAAAGCGTAAAGCGCCGCCTCGAAATCCGCGCGGAGATTGACGGCGTGACCATCATCGATGACTTCGCCCACCACCCTACCGCGATTCGCGAAACACTGCGCGCACTGCGGTCAGTCTACCCAAATGGGCGGCTTTGGGCGGTGCTCGAACCACGCTCCAACACTCTGCGCCGCAAGGTGCTAGCCAACGATCTTGTCGAGAGCCTGCAAGTGGCGGATCGGGTGATGATGGCCGGCGTTTACCAGCAGGAGCGCATTCCCGAGCATGAACGCCTCCACCCCGAGGAGGTCGTGCGCGCCCTCAACGCCGCGGGCACTCCCGCCCAACTCTGTGCCGATGTGGATGCAATCCTGGGTGCGATGGTCCCTCAACTGCAGCGTGGCGATGTGGTCGCGATCCTTTCCAATGGCGGCTTCGACGGCATCTATGAGAAACTTCCGGCACGCCTCCGGGAAAAGTCCTCCATGCCATGATCGCTTCTCTCATCCTGATCGGCACCATCCTCATTCTCGGCACTCCCGCGGCGCTGGTGTTCATTCCCTGGGCCATGATCACCGGAAATGCAACGCCGCTCTACAACGCGGCGCTTAGAATTGTGCGCCTCGCTTTCCGGCTTGCCGGGATTCGCGTGGTAACCGAGGGGCTCGAGAATGTGCCGCCGCGCACCGCCTGCATCTTCATGGCGAATCACGTGTCGAACCTCGATCCACCGGCGTTGTTGCCGCGCATTCCAGGGCGCACTTCAGCCTTTCTCAAGCGCTCGCTCACCAGGATTCCCCTGCTCGGTTATGGCTTCAAACTCGGCGAGTTCGTGCCTGTCGATCGTGACGGCCGCGTGGAAAGCGCCGTGGAAAGCGTGGAAGAAGCAAAGCGAGTGCTAAACAAGGGGCTGCACATTACCACATTCGTCGAGGGGACCCGTTCACGCGATGGGCGGCTCCTTCCCTTTAAAAAGGGACCCTTCTACCTTGCGATGGAGGCAGGCGCGCCATGCGTACCGGTGTCGATCTTCGGTACGGAGGGCATGATGAGCAAGGGAAGCCTGCGCGTAATCCCCGGCACGGCCCACATCGTCTTCCATCCGCCCATCAACCCCGGAGAATTCTCCACGCGCGAAGAACTGATGGAAGCGGTGCGCTCCGCCATTGCTTCCGGGTTGCCAGAATGGATGAGATGCCCGACTAGATGAAAACTTGGCCGGCCTCGAACCAGCGGAACGTGCCCGTTTCTACGGCTGCACCATGGCGTTGTATCCGTCGTTGAGCAGCTTCTGACGCATAGCCGCCGCGTCGTTGTGGGAGGCAAACGGGCCCACCTGCACGTGAATCAGTGCATCCACCGGATCGCGGTGAATGGAGACAGCGTACCCGTGTTTGCGCAGTGCGCTAACCAGTACATCGGCATCTTCCGGGTGCGAGACTGCTGCAATCTGCACCATCCAGGTTCCGGATGGTGTCCCCGATGGGGCAGAGTTTTGAGGAACCGCTTGCGGCAGCGCCGGCCTCACTGCGGTCCCGCTCACAACGGCTGACTGCGTGCCGCCCGATTGCCCCTGGAGAGCCGTATGCACAACAGTGGGCGCCGGAGCTTCCGCGCTGGGCGGCGGCGGTGAGGAAGTTTGCGTTGACTGCGTTGGAGCCGGCACGCTGCGGGCAGGCCGCTCAGACTCCGCGGTCTGAGTTCCGGTATCGTCGGTGGCGCTGGCCGTCGGCACGTCAGCCGCTGGTCGCGGCTGGAAGCTGTTCTGGCTCGGCGCCGGTTTCGGCTGGCCTGCCGAGTTTTGCGCCGACCCCGCGGTCGTTGTTGAGGCGGGAACGGCAGAAGCCGGATTTACCGGGGAGCCATGCTGCCCCATCGCGTATCCAAACACGAAGCATACGCCGCACAACGTCAGCAGGCCGAGACCGAGCAGGGTGAGCATCGTCGGTCCCAGTGTGAGTTCTTTGTCGCGCCGCTTTTCCAACGGCTCAAATGCTGTTCCGCCAATGCCTCTGTGCATACCCGGCTCTCTGGTTCAAGCCTGTCGTGCGCGGCCTGTGGATAGTTGCGGGGACAAGTGGGCTGGTCCCCGGAATTCATCTGTTCTTCTAGTGTAGGGCCGCGCAAGCCAATTGTGGTAGTAACTCTTCGCTATGGCTTCTCCACCACCGGCGCGGGCGCCGTGGTTGGACTCAGTTTATTCAGCAGCGTCAGCAACTCCACCGGCAGCGGAAACACGATGGTTGTGTTCTTCTCGACGCCAATTTCCGTAAGGGTCTGCAGGTAGCGCAGTTGCAGGGTCAGCGGCTGGGTGGCAAGCAGCGCGGCGGCGTCCACCAGTTTTTGGGCAGCATTAAACTCGCCCTCCGCATGAATGATCTTGGACCGCTTTTCGCGCTCCGCCTCGGCCTGCTTGGCCATGGCGCGCAGCATCTGCTCGGGCAGATCCACCTGCTTCACCTCAACCGATGTCACCTTTACGCCAAACGGTTCCGTCCGCTGATCGATGATGCTCTGAATGCGCAGGTTGAGCTTGTCGCGATGGCTGAGCAATTCATCGAGTTCCACTTCCCCCAGCACTGAACGAAGCGTAGTTTGCGCAAACTGCGAAGTCTGGTAAACGTAATTCGCTACCTTGATGGCGGCGTCATTCGGATTCACGACATATAACGTCACAACGGCGTTGACCTTGATGGTCACGTTGTCCCGCGTGATCACATCCTGGGGCGGCACTTCCAGCACTTCCTGGCGCAGAGAGATGCGAACCATCTGGTCGATGGGACGGAAGACGAAGATGATGCCCGGTCCCTTCGGCGGAACAATGGCGCGGCCGAGACGAAAGATCACCGCACGCTCGTAGTCACGCAAAATCTTGATGGAGTTCAGCAGATAGAGAACGAGGATGGCAAGGATTACGAGAATTGGAATGGGCAGAGCTTCAGCAGACATGCGATGTTCCTTTTCTTGAGCGGAGTGTCAGGCGGAATTGTACTCCTGTCCTGTTCAAACAGCCCCATGCGGAGGATCGAGCGGAGTGACATGCAACAGGTACTGCTCGCGGCCAGTAACGCGCAGCGATGCTCCTTTCGCAACCGCCTGATCGGCCACTGCGCGCCAGATTTCGCCCTCCACCAGCACATGGCCCTCGGGGGTGAGCGGCTCCATCGCGGATGCGAGATGGCCGATCAGCGCATCAACCCCCAGGCGAGTCTTGAGCCGCCTGGAGCGCACCGCCAGCCGCACAAGAAACGCCGTGATGGCTCCGAACGCCGTGCTCAGGGCAAGTGCAATCCACGGGCTGACAGCCATCTCCGGAATCGGCGCGGCCACCAGCGTCAGCATCCCCAGCGTGAGACACACAATGCCGGCGATTGCCAGCGCTCCATGGCCGCCAAACTTCGCCTCCAGCGCCAGCAGCACCATCGCTGCCACCAGCAACATCACCGCTGTGTAGCGGATGGGCAACAGATCGAGCGCGAAGATCGCCAGCAATACCATCAGCGTGCCCAGCGCACCGGGAACGATGGTCCCCGGCGTGTTGAATTCCAGATAGATGAGCAGCGCGCCGCCAACCAGCAGCAGCAGAGCGATGTTGGGGTTGACCAGCCACCCCAGCAGCTCTTCGCGTAGCGTAGGGCGCACGACCTGAATACGCGCGTTCGCCAGGTGCAGCGTCTGCTTGCTCCCGTCCATGCGCGTGATCTCGCGTTTGTCCAGTTCCGCAAGAAGTTGCGCCTCGTTGGGCGCGGTCACGTCGACGAGATGTTTATCGAGTGCCTCCTCCGCGGTGTACGCGTGGGAACTTTGCACCGCCGCAACCGCAGCATCGATATTGCGGTTGCGATGTGTCGCGAAAGATCGCAGGAAGGCTTCCGCGTCGTTCTCCACCTTTTGCGTCATGGTTTCGTCGGGCTTGCCAAACTCGAATACGACATGCGCCGCGCCGGCATTGGTGCCGGGTGTCATCGCCGCCACGTCCGCTGCTTCCAGCAGGAAGAATCCTGCCGATCCGGCGCGCGCCCCCGCCGGCGTCACGTAGACAATCACCGGCACGCGCGAACTGAGAATGGCTCCCGTCATGTGCCGCATCGAATCCACCAGTCCGCCCGGAGTGTTGAGCTCGATCAGCAGGGCAGCCGCGTTGTCAGCGTTCGCCCGGGCGATGGCGCGGTCGAGTTGGCCCTCCGTCACGGGTTGAATCGTGTCGTTGAGGACGATTTTTTCAACCACCGGCTGCTGCGCGTGAGCGGGAAGGGCACCAGCCAGCAAAGCCGCTCCCATGGCGGCGCCGAGGACGCTCCGCAACCATCTTGCGGCAGTCTCCCAGGCCTTGGCTTTCAACCCGTCCATCGATGGAAGCATGTCGAACTCCTTCGGGGCCTATGGCTTCGTCTGCCCCTGGCGCGCGCTCACCTGGTGAAGGACATCTTGGGCAGCCTGGCTGCTGGGATTCAGCTTGAGCGCCTCGCCGGCATCGCGAGTGGCGTCATCCAGGTGGTTGGCGGCCACGTCCAGGCGTGCCAATACCAGATACGCATCGGCGGAGGGTCGCAGTTCCAGCGCTGCCTGCGCCTCCTTGCGGGCGCCGGCAGTATCACCTGTTCGTTCCCTCACCTCCGCGAGGCCCTCGTGAGCCTCCTCGGCGTGACCATCTGCCGCAACCGCGGTCTGATAGAGGCGTTCCGCCTCCAGCAGAAGGCCACGCGAAAGATAATCCCGCGCCTGGTTGGCCAGCGTATGGGCGCGCTGCTCCGGGGTCAAGGCGGCTAGCCGTGTCGCCTCCATTTGGTCCAGCATTACGGCAGCCTGGCGAAAAGCCACCGCGTCGAAGCCGCGCACGATCCGCTCCAGCGGCTCCACTTGCGAAGCTCCCCCGGGCTGCTTCCATGCCGATTCCAGTCCCAGCGCTTCGCTGTCGTTGGGCCGCATCTTCAGATACTGCGCCAACTCGGCATTCGCGCCGCCGGCATCGTTATGCCGCCTCAGGCTTACCGCCAGGTTGAAGTGATAATCCGCGGCGGTCGGGTCGGCGGCCTCGGCCTGCCGGAAGAGCGCCGTTCCGTCGTGTCCCTGCCGGCTGATCGCGACTCCCTGGTTATTCAGCACTGGCGCCAGCGGCAGCACGCGTGCCACTCCGCCAAACGCTCCCTCTGCCTTTCCATAGTTGCCTGAGAACATCAACGAAAGCCCGCGATAAAATCCCGCCTCGAGCACATCGGCGTCGTTGCCGGAAACCTTCGCGAATGCGTTGGCCGCATCCTCATATTGCTGGCCCGCATAATATTCCCGGCCAAGCGCCATAAAGGCTGCACTGTAGTTCGGGCTCAGCTTCACCGCCTGTTGCAGGTGCCTCAGCCGCTCGGCCTGGTCCGGCTCCGTGATGCCGCGAATGTATTGCTCAAAAGCCGCGAGCTGCAGGTTGGCTCCCGCCGCAACAAACGTCTCCTCCGACCCAGCGAACCCGGGATCGAGTTGCTTCGTCAGTTTCCACGCCAGCGAGTCGAACACCTCAATCAGGTTGCGCATCTCGCCGTTGCGCACGATCGTTCCGGTCATCTTCAGGTGCGGCACGTCGACGATCTGTGCCTCTACCTGGATATTCCCGCCTTCTGTCTCGTAGCTGCCCACGATGATCGAATCCACATCCATGGTCTGCGACAGTTTCAGCGCGCTGGCCCGCGAGGGTTGAAATCCCTGCGGCAATCCCAGGTGATCGAGCGCATACAACCGGTCAGCGCGGCTCAGAGGCGCAAAGCCCGCGGAGGCAAACCGGCTCGACAGAAGCTCCGGCGCAGCGTCGCGAATCCATTCCAGGCTGGGCTGTCCGGTTTTGTTATCGAAGGGAAGCACCAGGAGGATGCGCCCGTGCCCCCCCGCTGCGTCTGCGGGAGCCTGCGCCCGGAGGATGCAACATGCCGCGGGCGAAAAGGCCAGAGAGAACGCCGCCAGGCGAGAAGCCCGACGTAGGATTTGCGAAAAATGAGGGTACACGACAGCCTGATTATAGGCTCTTATGGATGTGCAACGCGCGAACCCCCCGGCATCCTCCTGCGTGCGTCGACTTGCATCAACCCAGCCTCAAACTGCCGGTTAAACCGCAGCACTCCCGCCCACATTCCGTCGTCCTGGGCCCGCCACGCCACCGTTCCATTCAGCCGATGCCCAATCACTTCAGGCGACAAATCATGATGCAGCCCGAAGTATCGCTCGTCCAGCGCCTGGCTCCGCGGCCCCAGAACTACCAGCGGCGGTGGATCGAACTTGGTTGAAAACACAAGCGCGGCGGAATACCGCCCCGGCTCCGCGGCGGCACGTTCAATCTGAGCCTCCGAGAAGTCGTCAATCGGCCACACATCCCACGGTTCCTTCACGTAGCCGAGCTCGGGGCGCCGCAGGTAGTCGGTCACCGGCCACGCCGACAGCACCGTCGCGCCCGGATACAGCTTCGTCAATTGACCAATCGCCGCCTGGTGCAGCCGGATCACGTGTGCGTACGCAAGATTGTCCTCGGGCGCAAATCCGTAGGGCGGGTTCACAAACAGCCCGGCCACGAACGCCACCCCAGACAGCACCGCCAGCGCGTGCCAGTAAGGCACCCTCCGATGGAACGTTGACACCGCCAGCAGCAGCACCAGTGGATACATGGGGAGCAGGTATCGGCAAAGCAGCGCTCCGCCAAGGAAGCTGAACAGCAGCGCGTTCGCACCCAGCAGAATGAAGGTCCGCTGGCGCACGCCCGCGGTTAATCCCGCGCGATCGTTCCCCTCGGCATCGCGTCGCGGCGGCAACATCAACGCAGCCAGTGTCAGCAGCACCGGCACAAACATATTCATGTGCGCAAACAGGTGCAGCAGGCGATGCCCGAAAGCGGCCAGAATGCGCAAAGGCGTAAGCGTCTCCTGCGCGTTGTAGCGCAGAAACTCAGGATTGCCGAACAGAAATCCGGTCTTGGCGTAGTGCCAGCCATACCACGCCGCCAGCGGCACAACGCAGCAGGCAAGCCAGGCCGCCTCGCCGATCAGGCGCTTGCGTTGCGGCCCCTGAGACCGAAACCCGGCAACCAGCCACGTGCCCGATAACACCAGCGGCACCACGATCGCCGTTTCCTTCGAGAGCACAGCAGCCGTGAACCAGACCGCCGCCGCCCGCGGCCTGCGCTCGCGATCCGGCAATGCGTACACCAGCCCCCACAAGGTGCACGCAGCCGCAAATATATCCGCGTGCGCCAGCGTGCTCTGCGCAAACCAGATGGGGTACAGCCCCGTCAGCACCGCGGTCCAGAAGGCCACCGACGTCGACTCGCTGATCCGCAGCGCCAGCCGCCATACGGCCAGCAATCCCACGGCCGCCACCATCAGCACCGCCTCGCGCGTCACTTCGGGGTAATAGCCTGAGGCCTTCCACCACAGGGCGAGATAGACGCTCGGAAGCGGTGGGTGCGCATTGCTCATCGTTGTTGAAGGAATCAGGGAACCGGTGCGGAAGAAGTCCCACGCAGCCGGAATGTAGTAGCCCGCCTCATCCCAGAAATAGGGCAGGCGCAACAGCGTAAGGTGGGTCAGGTAAAGTGCCGCAAAGATGACAGGGAAGACCATCCACAGAGGAAAGGGAGCATCAAGGCGCGGCGGCTCGAACAGCTTTCTCCAGCGCAAGCGATTCATCCTCGATCGAGTTATTTTGTGTGAATGTTTGCGTGACCGTGTTCCATCAAAGAACCGCCAGGCTATCCCTGTCGAGCTTCTCCACCGTATCCCTGCGCGACCGTGGCGTCAATTGGACTTGCGCGGCAGCCGAACCGTGAAGCGCGTGCTCCCGGGTTGCGACTCCACATCGATCTTGCCGCCGAACTTCTGGGTCACGATGCGATGCACAATCTCCAGGCCCAGTCCGGTTCCCGAGCCTTGCGGCTTGGTCGTGAAAAACGCCTCGAAAATGTGCGGGCGCACGGTTTCCGGGATCCCTGCTCCATGATCGCCAATCGAAACGGCAAGCCACTCCGGCTCCGTCCACGTGCTGATCTCGATCTGCCCGTTCGCCGGCGAGGCATCCGCCGCGTTGTCGATCAGGTTGGTCCATACCTGGCTCAGCGCCGACCCTCGTGTCGCTATCGTCGCGGGTGACGCTCCAAAGTTCTTTTCCACCTTTATCTGTTTGATCCGCAGCTTGTGTCCCAGAATCGTCAGCGTGCTCTGCAGGCTGTCGTGCACGTCCAGTTGCTGGGCAGGCGACTTCTCGTCGTACGCGAATTTCTTAACCGCCATGACCAGTTCGGAAACGCGTCCGATGCTCTCTTCGATCGCGCAAACCTGCGACATGCTCGACACCAGCGCTCCCAGCCAATTCAACGCATCGGAGAACGAGGCCGGATCAAAATATTCCTTCGCGCAGGCCAGCTCTACCGTGTCGAATCCCATGGCCACCAGCGCCGGGCCAATCGAATAGGCGTTCGCCACACCCGCCTTAGCCAGCCAGTCGCTCATCGCTTCTTCCGCATCGGCCTGCTCCAGGCTGCTCATCGCGGCCATGCGGCAGCTTCGTACCGTGTGCTGCAGCAGACCCTGCATGCATTGGAGTTGTTCCAATGTCTTGGGACGCTCGCTGATGCGCAACCCGATCTCCTGCAGCCGCAGCAGATTCTCCCGAAGCAGCGCCGCCGAGCGCTTCGCCGCCGATCCTGGATTGTGCAACTCGTGCATCAATCCTGCCGCCAGCGTTCCCAGTGTCACCAGCTTTTCGCGATGCAGGGCCTCCACCTGGTAGGCCTGCAGCCGTTCTGTCATGTCGCGGGTGATCATCGCGCGCACGGTGGGGCAGCATGCCATCAGGTTCCAGAACTGCTCTTCCGTGAATCGCGCCACTATCGAAGGCTCTGACGCGCGCACCAGGAAGGTCGATGCCGTCTTTCCGTGCATAATCGGCGTTTCGCCGAATCCCTCACCCGGCACCGCGTAGCCCACCGTGGTCACCGAACCGTCCTGCTCCGGACGATCGGCCTTGAGCTTTCCTTCCAGTACGAGCGAATACCGGAGCGGCGAGTCTCCCGGCGCAGTCAACGTAGCCCCCTCGCCGAGGTGCACGAGCTCAACCGTGTCCACGCCCCGCCAGGTCTTTAAATCTGAAGAGGCATAAGCGGGAAAGCTTTTCAGCCTGCCCGCAATCTCTGCGAATGCCACAGTTTCCACTTGAAGCGGCTTTTCGCTTTCCGTCACTGTTCCCGCGTCCTCGAGCATTCCGTGCCCTCGTCCCTGTCTCAGGCATTCCTTCGCTTCTATCTAGCCCCAGACCCCTGATTCTTAGAACCCCGCTAAATATTGGTGCACAAACTGCACCGCGATCGATCCCTCGCCCACCGCCGAAGCCACCCGCTTTACCGAGCCGTGCCGCACGTCCCCGGCCACAAACACCCCGGGGACGCTCGACTCCAGCAAAAACGGCTCACGCGTCTCGCGCCACTGCGCAGGAAGCTTTCCATTCTCACGCAAATCCGGCCCCGCCAACAGAAACCCCTTCTCGTCCCGGAGCAAATCCCCGGGTAGCCAGTCGGTGCGCGGCGCCGCCCCAATAAAAATAAACAACGAATTGGCCGGAACCTCTTGCTCGCCGTCTGGTCCCTTCAGCCGCAGCTTCTCCAGATGTTCCTCGCCGAGGGCTTCCAGCACCTGTGTTCCGGACCTTACCTCAATATTGGATGTGTGATCGATCTCATCGATCAAGTATTTCGACATTGTGGCCCCTAAGCCCTGTCCGCGCACCAACATCATCACCTTATTGGCGTATTTGGAGAAGTACAGCGCGGCCTGGCCCGCCGAATTCGCGCCCCCTACCACGTACACGTCCTCCCCCTTGCACGAAGGCGCCTCCGCCAGCGCCGCTCCATAGTAGATCCCGCGCCCCGTCAGGCGTTCCGACCCCGGCACATCCAGCTTGCGGTACTGCACTCCCGGGCACAGCAGCACGGCGTGGCTTGAAACCTCGCGCCCATCTCCCATCTGGATGAACCGATACTGGCCGTCAATCCGCAGCCCCGCCGCCCGCTGCGTAATAAACTCCGTCCCGAAGCGCGTCGCCTGGATCAATGCCCGGCGTCCCATGTCCGCTCCCGTAATCCCAGCCGGAAACCCCAGGTAGTTCTCAATCCGCGACGTCGTCCCGGCCTGCCCGCCCGGCGCTTCCGGCTCGATCACCAGCGTTTTCAATCCCTCGCTGGCGCCATAAACCGCGGCCGCCAGTCCCGCCGGGCCCGCACCCACCACGACCATGTCGTAGAAGTCCTGGCTGGCCTGTAATTTGAGCCCCACCCTCTCGGCCAGCGCGTCCGCCTCCGGTGCCTTCAGCACGCTCCCGTCCGGAAAGATGACCAGCGGCAGAACGTCGGCCTCTATCTTCTTGTCCTGCAGCAGTTTCGTCGCCTCGTCGCCGGTCACATCCAACCACCGGTACGGTACGTGATTGCAAGTCAGGAAACTCCGGATCTCGTGATCTCGAGCCGACCACCGGTGTCCCACCACGCGCAATCCCTCGTACGGCGCACGGTAACCCGCTTTCCAGTCGTCGAGCAGGTCGCTCAGTACCGGGTAGAGCTTCTCCTCCGGCGGATCCCAGGGCTTGTTCAGGTAGTAATGAATGCGCGCGGAATTGATCGCCTGGATTGCTGCTTCCGTGTCCGCGTAGGCGGTCAGCAGCACCCGCCGCGCATTCGGATACACCTCGCGGGACCGCTCCAGAAACTCCACTCCCGTCATCCCGGGCATGCGCTGGTCGCTCAGCAGCAGCGCCACGGGTTCCTCGCGCTCCCGCACCTGGCTCAGGGTGTCGAGGGCCGCCTGGCCGCTCGCCGCCCGCATCACCCGGTATTCGGCTCCATACTGCCTCCGCAAGTCCTGCACCACCGCTTCCAGCACATTCACGTCATCGTCGACAGCTAATAAGATTGGCCTTGCCATGAACCTACTCTAATTGCCTCGTCAACAACCCAAAACCCCCTCATGGGTGACCCCGATCACTAACCCGTGATCTCTGAGCGCCATCCCCCATCAGTAACCCTAATTAGTTATTCCCTTTTTCATTGAGGGCACGTTACTCTCTTCCCATAGACCCTGGTTTCTGATCCGAGCTCCTGGCGCACCCCGGAAACTGCTCCGGAGGAAAGGCAACGCTTTCTGATGGTTTGTCTGAAAACAGAACACCCGCATACACTTTCGTTTCCTGCTGCCGATAGGTCAGGGAGAGGAAAAGGAAGGCTGGCCGGCGGACCGGAACATCATCAGGCAAAGCAATCGAGTGGGACGAGTCTGAACCGGCCGAACGGCATCGAATGGGCGCGCGAATCAGCTCGGAGCGCTCCCATCGCGCACAACGACCGGCCCTGCCGGACCATGAGCCAGAAGTGGACCGCATACGCGGCCACCGTCAGCAATTCTGGACGCACCATAGAAATACTGGACATGCTAATATGAGGCGCAATTCATGAATAAGATTATCCTTGCGGATTCCCAGGCTATTTTCCGCGCCGGCACAGCCAAGGTGTTGGCGACACACGACGAGTTGCGCATCATCGCCCAGTGTGCCGACCTCGACCGCCTCCTTCACGCCATTTCCACCTTTCCGGGCGCCATCGTGCTCTTCGCCGCATCCCTGCGTCCCGATCTTGGCCGTATGCGCAAGCTGCTTGAGACCTCCGGCAGCCGGGGCATTGTGATCGCCGAAAACTCTGACTCGGCCAGCAGCTACATCCAACTCGGCTTCCGCGGCGTCGTCTTTCGCAATGTCAGCGGCAATGCCCTCATCGAATGCGTCCGCCGCGTCGCCTTGGGCGATACCTGGATTCCGCCTCAGCTTGTGGTCGCCGATTCCGCGGAAGAAGACCTCGTCGGCACCCGCGTCCGCGATCGCCTCACCCCCAAAGAAATGCGCATCGTTGCGCTGATCGTCCAGGGTTGCAAAAACCGCGAAATCGCCTCCCGCCTCAAAACCACCGAGCAGGTCATTAAAAACTACCTTCGCTCCATTTACGACAAAACCGGCGTGAGCGACCGCCTCGAACTCGCCCTCTTCACCATCCACCACCGCGCCCTCGCCGCCGCCGCAAGCGAAGTCGGTTCGAAACTGGAAGCCGAGGAGCAGGCCACCGCTCCCTCTGCGGTC
>CAVUSR010000016.1:0-76850 GCA_963744185.1 uncultured Acidobacteriota bacterium
GCGTAACCTCCGCGGGCACGCCATTCCCCGCCTGCCCGCTCCGTTCCAGTCCTCCAATCCCCCTGTAAAACCCACTCCCGAGTGCGCCTCACGGGGCGAATGCGCCTGGCCCGAAGTGCTATTTCGGTGTCATCCCACCCCTCGCGGCGCACATGCATTCGTCTATGAGAAGTCATAAATACTTCGTAAGTATTTTATAAATTGTGTAATCCACTCTCCTGAAAAGTCGTCGTGTTTCGGGGCATCTTTCCCCTATCTTGCCCACTTTCAGCCACATGCCCCTCGACTCGGCGTTTGGCAATGCAATTGCACCCCTGTCGTCAATCTTCCCGGTTTGGTTTCCGTCCCCTAACCCGGCCCGCGCAGTAGAAGTTTCGAAGTCGTTATCAAGGGCTAAGCCGGAACCAGTCTCCTCATAACCACACCCCTAACTGCTTACTAACCTTCCGTTGGAGGCTTCGGTAACTCAAATGAAAAAGCGATACAGCATTACCCTGCTTTTCCTGTTCGCACTGACCGCCATGCCGCATCATCTGCTCGCCCAGGCCACTGCGAGCGGAGCCGTAACGGGAACCGTGTCGGACCCCTCCCAGGCAGTGATTGCCGGTGCTCAGGTCACCATCGTGAGCGCCTCTACCGATGAAAAGCGAACCACGACAACCAACTCCGCCGGGAGCTACCGGTTCGATCTTCTCCAGGCCGGGAGCTACAAGCTCACCGTGACCAGCACCGGTTTCTCGACGGCTTTTCAGAATCTGGAACTGCTGGTCGGCCAGACCGTCAATGCCAGCATCTCGCTGCGTCCCGGCGCCGCTACGCAGACGGTTGAGGTTGCCGGCGAAAATCCCCTGATCGACACCACCAAGACCAGCGTCAGCACCGAAATTACCCCGACTGAAGTCGAGCAGCTTCCCATGCTCGGCCGCGACGTGGCCAACCTCGCGTATCTCGCGCCGGGCGTCAAGTTTGCCGATTCCTACGACCCCACCAAGGCGCGCTACGCCATCCTCTCCGTGAACGGAGACGGCGGCCGCAACGTGAACGTGACTGTGAACGGCGTGGACAACAAGGACAACACGGTGGGAGGCCCGGTGATGCAATTGCCGCTCGAAGCCGTGGAAGAGTACCACATCAGCACGCAGCGATTCTCGGCTGAGAACGGCCGCTCCGAAGGCGCCGCCATCAACATCATCACCAAGCGCGGCGGCAATGGATATCACGGCTCGCTTTTCGGCTACTTCCGTGACAACGCTCTGGACACCGATGAGAAGGACGCCGACGGAGCCGGCGGCTACACAACGTCGCACCCCGCATACACTCGCCAGCAGTTCGGGGGATCCGTCGGCGGTCCGTTCAAGAAGGACAAGGCCTTTGGCTTCTTTGCCCTCGAACGTGAGCGCGAACATCAAAATTCCCCCGAGCAGACCAATTCGTATACCCAACTCGCAGCGGCAGCGCCCTTCTTCCCCGGCGACAAGCCGTGGGCCTCGATCCCCAAGCCGTTTTTCGAGTACCGCTACAACGGTCGCGCCGACTACACCTTCAGCTCCAGAGAGAGCGCCTACATCAGTTACACTTCGCAGGCCAACAACAGCCTGAATGACCAGTCCGACGGCACCGGCGACCAGAACAACGGCAACTTCACCGTGAACCACCTTCAGCTGGCCAGCCTGAACCTCAACTCCATCCTTAACGACACCACGGTCAACACCGCCACCTTCGGGTTCCAGTATTGGAACAACCTGATCGCCAGCAACATCAGCGCTCCACTGGTCACCTTCAACGGCGCGTCCGAATCGTTCGGCACCAACACCAACGTTCCCCAGCAGTCGTACCAGCGCAAGTGGCAATTCAAGGACGACTTCTCCAAGAACATTGGCAAGCACACCTTCAAGGGCGGTGTGGACTACATCTGGAACCCAGTGGAAGGCGGCTTCTTCGAGTTCAGCTCTACCCTCGAAATCGACTTCACGGATGATCCCACCACCATCCTCAGCAACAAGTCCACCTACCCCAACGGGTTCGCCACTCCCGGCGCTGTCACCGGCATGACCCAGGCCAACGGCGATCCCTACTTCCTCGTCGCTACCAAGCAGCTCGGCTTCTACGGCCAGGACGATTGGAAAGTTACGCGCCGCCTCACCCTGAGCCTCGGACTCCGCTGGGACAAGGACTTCAACATGATCGGCGGCTCCGACATCAAGAACAGCCGCACCTACCTCGAGCTGGTGGCTCTCAACAACCCAGTCTCCAATCCCTACGTCAAATCCATCGCCAAGGACGACAACCTGGACTTCAGCCCTCGTGTCGGCTTTGCCTATGACCTGACCGGCCGGGGCAACCACGTAATTCGTGGCGGCTACGGCTTGTACTACGGCAACGTCTTCCAGAACATCCCGCTCTTCATGGAGCAGATGGCCAACCCGACCGTCTTCCAAACCGTACTCAGCCTCTCCAGCCCCACCGACATCGTTACCGGCACCGGCATTCCCCTGGGAAGCTGGCGCTACGGCGTTGACCCCATGCCCACCATTCCGCCCCCGTCAACCGAACTGGCTCCCGGCAGCGTCGGCCGACTGATGGATCCCCACTATCGCAACCCCATCACGGAAGAGTTCAACGGCGGCTATTCGTGGGCGATCAATCAAAATGCCGCGGTTGAGGCCGAATACACCCATGTTCTCGGCATCCATGAGAACAAAACCATCAACATCGACCAGAAGGTTCCCATCAACGGCGTAATGACCCGCCCGCTCGATCCGGCCTTTGCCGATTCGACCGAACCGGAATTGGCCAGCGTCCGGAATGAAGAGTCCATCGGCCGCGAGCGCTACGACGGCGTGAACTTCGTCTTCAAGGATCACATCGCCAAGCGGCTCCAGGTGGACGCCAACTACACCCTCGCGTGGGCCTATGGCTACGATACCGGCGGCGGCTCCTTCCGCAATTACGCGCGCAACGGCTACGCGCCGTTTGCCAGCTATGAGTGGGGTCCCTCGCCCAACGACGAGCGCCATCACATTACGGTTGCCGGCCTTGTCACCATTCCCAAGGGCTTCGAACTGGCGCCCATCCTGCAGTTCGGCTCGGCGCGCCCCTGGCAGCCCAGCAACGGCACCAACGCGCTCAACACCGGCGGCGGCACCACCAACGCCGTCCTGGTCCCCATCAGCGATCCCACCAACTGGAAAGCTTATGCCGGCGCCTCGGCTGCGACGACTACGGGCTGCTACTACGGCATCGGCCAGGCGGCATCCTGCACGGTGGCCAAGTACGACCCGCTGCGCGGCGATCCGTTCTTCCAACTCGACATGCGCCTGGCCAAGAACATCACTTTCCACGACCGGTACAACATCCAGTTGGTAGCCCAGGCATTCAACCTCACCAACCGCGCCAATTATGGCAATGACTTCGGAGCGAGCATTACCTCGAGCACCTTCGGTCATCCGGTGGGCTTCATCGCCCCCGGCGCCACCACCATCCCGCGATCCACCTGGGGCGAACTCGGCGCTCGCTTCACGTTTTGAGCCAGTAGCATTGGCTCCTCCAACGGGGGCAGGCTCGTCCTGCCTCCGTTTTTTACTTCAGCCTCGGTCCTGTCCGTGTTGCGAACATCCAGCAAACGAGCCCGGCCAGGATGCTGTTGAAGCCATCCCGTCCGGGCCCTTTTGACTCTTCCTGGTTCGTCTACACCGCCGCAATCGCCGGATCGGTCCAGCTTTCTTCCCCGGTCTCCACGTGCCCCGCAACCTGGTAGCGGAAGCTCGCGTCCTGCGCCACCTCAATCGTGAAGTCGTACCACCCGTGGGTGCTGTTCAGGTTGAAGGTATGCGAGCCGTCGTCGCCCCCCTCCACGCTGCTCGACACCGTTTCGCCCGTGTACCCGTTCGTCAGCTTGATCGTCACCGTGCCCTTGCCGCGATTCGCGCCCGACAAGGTGATCGTATTGTTCTCCGCGCTGTACGACGTCCGTACCGAAAGGTTCGCCGCAGTCGTTCCGGTAACGCTCCCCTTGAACGCCCTCAGGAATCCGTTCGGCCCGTACACCGAAAGATCGTAAGCCGTCAGATTGTTCGCCGTGATGGCATACGTATCGGATACCGACGCGCCCCGGCCCACCGTGTAACTCCACGGGCCCTGCGAACTGTTCCCCGACCGCACCTGGTACACCGCCGTCTTGCCGTGGTTGCTGAAGTGAATCGTGAACGTGCCGGCGGAGAAGTTCGCCTCCCCCGTTACGTGCAAGTCGTACGGCACCGGCCGCGCCGGCCGCACGCCCGGCTCCTGCACCGGAAGCGCCTGGTTCGTGGGAGGAACGGGCACATAGTCCGGGTAGCGGTCCTGGGTCGGCGGCACATACGCCGCGGTACTGGGCAACGTCACGATCTTTGCGTTCGGATTCCTGAAGTTGAATGCCGAGGTCAGGTCGCCCGACACGGCCCTCCGCCACTGCGTGATGTTGCTCTCGATCAGCTCCGGATTCGATTCCGCATAGCGCGCCTCGATGAAGCGGATCAGCGACGTGTGATCGAACACCTCCGAGCTCACGTAGCCGCCCTTGCTCCACGGCGAGATCACCACCATCGGCACCCGCACGCCCAGCCCGATCGGACCGTCCATAAACGAAGCATTTCCCACAATCAGCTCGTTGGTCGTCGGCACCGTCGAAAGGCCCTGAGCCCGATTCATCGGCGGAGTCGGCGGTACCTTGTGATCGAACAGCCCGTCGTTCTCGTCGTAGGTCAGAAAGAACGCGGTCTTGGCCCACACCGCCGGATTCGCCGTCAGCGCATCCAGAAACTGCGAGATGTACCAGGCTCCGTAGTTGGCCGGCCAGTTGGGATGCTCGCAATAGGCCTCCGGAGCCACGATCCACGACACCTTCGGCAGCTTGTTCGCCAGCACGTCCGCGCGGAACTGGTCGAGAAGGTGCGGAGCCACCTGCGGATTCGAGCCCGTCAGGCTGGCGATATCGGTGCCCTGAAGCGCGCCCTGAAACAGTGGGCTGCCCGGCGTCGAGTTCTGATACTGGTGGAAGTACAGCAGCGAGTTGTCCCCGTAGTTCCCAATGTAGGCATTCGGTCCCCAGCCCCAGTACTCAGCCGCGGTCAGTCCCGCGCCCTGGTCCTGGTAGATCTTCCACGAAATGCCCGCCGCGGCCAGCCGCTCCGGGTACGTGCTCCAGCCGTAGCCCGCCTCAGCGTTGTCCAGCACCGGTCCGCCGCCGCTGCCGTCGTTGCCCACCCAACCCGTCCACATGTGATAACGATTGGGATCGGTCGGCCCCAGCAGCGAGCAGTGATAGTCGTCGCACACCGTAAAGGCATCGGCCAGCGCGTAGTGGAAGGGGATGTCTTCGCGCGTCAGGTGCGTCATCGAGATGGAGCTCTTCTGCTCCACCCATCCGTCGTACACGCCGTTGTTCCACGCCACATGCGTCTTATTCCAGCTGTGGTCTGTGTCTTCAATGAAGGTCAGGCCCAGGTTCGAGAGATCCGGGCGGAAAGGCAGCACATAGCCGCCATTCCCATCAGGCTGGTACCACACCGGGTCTCCATTGGGCAGCTTCGCCACCCGCGGATCGCCAAATCCGCGAACCCCGCGAAGCGTTCCGAAATAGTGATCGAAGGCCCGGTTCTCCTGCATCAGGATCACGATGTGCTCCACGTCCTCAATCGTGCCGGTGCGGTCGTTGGCGGGAATTTCAAGCGCGCGAGCAATGCTCGCAGGAAATGAGGCGGAAACCGCTCCTGCACTGAGCATCTGCAGGAACGTACGGCGATTGGTGGTCACTGGGGACTTTCCTCCTTGGGGAAGACGCGATTCCGCGTCGACTCCCGACCATAGCCCCCGATTGTTGCCGTGGTGTGACCGCCGTGTTGCAATCTCGTGACCGGCACGGACCGACGGTGCCCCATCGTGGTGGCGTTGTTTTCCTGAGCGGAGTCGAAGGATCTGCGGTTGTTCTTGCATTTAAGGAAGCCACGAACCGACGGTGCCCCATCCGAACGACGTCTTTGTCGTCAGGGTGGGATCCCTGATCCATCACCGCAATAGAATCCAGACATGGACGTCCAAGCCGCATTCATCGGCCGAACTACACTCGACGTCCTCTACGTCCTCGACCAACTTCCCGCGGAAGACACGAAGATTTTCGCGCGCGAATTCCATGCCGCGCCCGGCGGACCGGCCTGCAACGCTGCCATCACCTGTGCGCGGCTCGGAGCCACCGCCACGCTCCTTACCGCCATCGGCACGGGCGCGTGGGCCAACGCAGTGCGTCACCATCTCGCCAGTCGACACATCAACCTCATCGACATCGCCGCAGGCACAGGCTGCGAAACCCCGCTCACCACCATCCTCATCAACAAAACCAGCGCCACGCGCACCATCATCAACCCACCGCAAACTCCGCACCAGCTCCCCTCAGTTCATAAGTGGCTAGATGACTGGGGTACACCACCAGCGATCGTGCTGACCGACGGCTTCCACCTCCGCGAAACACTCCCGCTTATCCGCTCCCTGCGGGACACCGGAGCCGCCATCTGTCTCGATGGCGGAAGCTGGAAGCCCGGCACCGAAGAACTGGTGCCGCTTCTCACCGTCGCCATCTGCAGCGAGCGCTTCGCCATCCCCGGCCTCACCGCCGACCCGGAGTTCACCCTGAACTGGTTCGCTACGCAAGGCGTGCCGCATGCCGCCGTCACCCGGGGCGCCCACCCCATCCTCGCCCGCGATCGCGACCGCCGATTTGAAATTGCGATCCCGGCCATCGAAGCCGTCGACACATGCGGCGCCGGCGACGTTCTCCACGGCGCCTTCTGTTTCCATTTCGCCCGCACCGGCAACTTCGAGCCGTCCCTGCGCGCAGCCTCCGCAATCGCCACGCGGTCCTGCCAGTCCCTCGGCACAGAATCCTGGTCCGCCCGCGACCCTCAAATAGAAACGGGGAACAGAGAGTAAATCTCCGTTCCCCGTTTCACTTCTTCACTTTTTCCGGTTCACCTTTTCACTGCTTCACAATTAGTGGTGCGAATGGCCTAGTGGTGCGAATGGCCGCCACCCGAGTGCCCGCCACTCGAGTGGCCGCCACCGCCCCCGTGCCCACCCCCGCCGAAGCTGTGGGACGAGGAGTGTCCACCTCCGAAGGAACCTCCGGAATGTCCCCCGCCGAAGCTCTGCGCGTGGCCCCCGCCGAAGATACCCGACGAATGACCGCTGCTGAAGCTCTGTGCATGGCTGCCGCCAAACGACCCCGAATACGGGCTCGCGGTGTGGCCGAATCCACTGTAGCCGCCCGCGTACGCCTGGGTGGATCCTCCGCGGCTATACCCGCCTCCGTAGCCCGAGGACTGTGGCGCGTGATAGCTCTGGGTCGGCGTGCTGTAGCGCGGAATCCCATAGCCTCCGCCCTGTCGCCCGACGAAGCCCTGTCCGCCGCCGGCATAAGGACTGCTCCCGTACGCACGGGACCCCCCGTAGGAAGGCTGCCCACCGTACCCCCCGGGCCTCGCCGGACTGGTACTGCCGCCAAACGACTGCGGCCGTGCCGCCGGGGCTTGCATGTGATTGAAGGACTGTTGACCCGCCTGTCCCGGCATCGCCCGCGGATAGGCGCCGCCCGCGTATCCGCCCGCCTGGCTGCCGGGCCGATTGAACCCCTGCTGAGGTCCCCGGTTCAAACCACCCTGGTTGAATCCGTTTTGCGAGCCGATTCCGCCCGGCCGTGCCGTCGGGTATCCGCCGCCGGCGCGGTTCATCCCATTCGGCCCGCCGGCGCCCAGTCCCGCCCGCGCTGCGGGGAATTGTCCGCCCGCCCGATTGAACCCGTTCTGGCCACCCGCGCCCGGCCTCGCCGGCGGGTATCCGCCATGTACCGAGATCGCCTGGTGGTTGTAGTCGCCGAAGCGAGCCATCTGGGTTCCGCCGCGTCCGCCCCAACCGCGTCCCCCCCATCCGCCGCCATAGCGCGGACCGCCGTGCGCAAATCCCCAGTCGTGCATCTCCCGGCTGTGCGACCAGTACCCTCCGCCATGGAAGAGGATCCCGCCTCCCAGCCAGTCCAGTCCCCAGCCCAGCAACGCGAACGGCGCGCGCAGAAACGCGTCCACCGCGAAGCACAGCCCGTACTGTACCGTGCTCCCTACAATGGCTCCGATTTCCGCTCCCACGCTGAACCCCGGGTACGCCGGAATTGGCGCTCCATACACGGCCCACGGATTGTAGGTGGGCACATACACGACCGCCGGATTCACCGGCGCCACCGAAATGTAGCCCTGGTTCTGAACCACCTGTTCCTGCGGATTGTCGCGCAGATTGCCCGCCTGCTCCGCGCGCTCGCGCAACACCTGCACCGTCTGCAGCACATCCTGCGGCTGGTTGTAGTAAGCGTTCCCCAAAGCCGTGGACCATTGCAGGTTGCTGGCCAGCATCTGCAACACCTGCGGATAGGCCGTCATCGCCTTCACGCTGGGGTCCCACCCCGTTTGCTCGCTTGCCCCGGCAGCCACCTGCTCCGGCGGAGCGTTGCCCATGCTCCGCATCCACTGGTCGGCCGCCGAAACCTGCGCCGGGTACGTCGATGCGGTCAAAATCTGCGCCAGAAGCTGGTCGGGATACAGCGCGATCGGCGCCACCAGCTGTTCCAGCTGCTGGGGGCTCATCGGCTGCATGGCCGAAGAAGGAGCGGGTGCAAGACCCTGGTCGTACCCCGGCTGGTCGTAGCCGTTGGGTTGACCGTACCCCTGGTCTCCGTACGCCTGTTGCTGCCCATATCCCTGCTGCAGGGGCATACCCCTGTGAAGGGGCATACCCCTGCTGGGGATAAGACTGTTGCGGATATCCCGGCGTGCTGTAAGGCTGTTGACCGTACGGCTGTCCCCCATACTGCTGACCGTAACCGGGTTGCGGGTACGCCTGCTGCTGCTGGGGGGCAGGGGTATCGTCGTCGGGAGGCCATACGTCCTGTGCCATCAATCCCCGGCCGGAAACAGCCAGAAGGGGCACGGACATCGCGCAAACAACCAGAATTCCGGGTTTCATTTTCCGCCTCACAGTGGCCGTGGACCCTGGGTTGGAAGGGTCCACGGCCGTATTGACTAGTTATTTGTAGCTATCCCCACCCGTCTTTCCGGCTACCCGTAGTGCCCGGGGTGAGGCGGCGGCAGGGATGTCGGCTTTGACCCACTACCCTCCCATTAGTTTCGTGCTCTCTCGAAAAAACATTGCCCCGCCCGTCGTCGCGGCGGCTCTTCTTTCGTCTATCTCTCATTACGCCAATTGCGTAGACGCAATCAAACTCTCTCAAAATATTTTTTCGATTTTCCCGCTCCATCGCGCGATTT
Source organism: uncultured Acidobacteriota bacterium (assembly GCA_963744185.1). GTDB lineage: Bacteria > Acidobacteriota > Terriglobia > Terriglobales > Acidobacteriaceae > Telmatobacter. Next base: position 9,345 of record CAVUSR010000016.1, read on the forward strand.
TTCACCACGCCCGATCCTTTTCAAGCTGAACTACAATCGAATGGTCATGGCCACCGTAACGCTCCCCACCTCCATTCAACTGCGCGCCCCGCAGGGCGAGTTTCACAACGAGCCCTTTGAGAACTTCAAGTCCCCCGAGACCGCCCGCGCCATGCGCGCCGCGCTCGAAAAGGTCGCCGGCCAACTTGGCCGCGAGTACGACCTCGTCATCGGCGGTGACCGCTCCCGGACCGATGGCAAGATCAAGTCCCTGAATCCTGCCAGGCCGTCGCAGGTAGTCGGCGTTCACCAGAAGGCGGGCGCGGAGCACGCCGAAGCGGCCATGCAGGCCGCCCTCCAGGCCTATGAGACCTGGAGCCGTACCACCGTCGAGCAGCGCACCTCCCTCTTGCTCGGGGCAGCGGACCTCATTCGCCAGCGCAAGTTCGAGTTCTGCGCCTGGCTGACGTACGAAGTGGGCAAGAACTGGGCCGAAGCCGACGCCGACGTGGGAGAAACCATCGATTTCCTGGAGTTCTACGCGCGCGAGGCCCTGCGCCTGGCCGCCGCCACCACCCCCATCCAGTACCCCGGAGAGCGCAACCAACTCCTCTACATCCCTCTCGGCGTGGGAGCGGTCATTCCGCCGTGGAACTTCCCCTTTGCCATCATGGCCGGCATGACCGCCGCCTCCATCGTCTGCGGGAATACCGTCGTCCTCAAGCCCTCCAGCGACTCCCCGACCATCGCGGCCAAGTTCTTCGAGGTGCTCGAAGAGGCGGGAATGCCCGGCGGCGTGGTCAATTTCTGTCCCGGCTCCGGCGCCACGTTCGGCAACGCCATTGTCGAACACCCCAAGACCCGCTTCATCGCCTTCACCGGCTCCAAGTCAGTAGGCCTGGACATCCACGAACGGGCCGCCAAAACCAAGCCCAACCAGGTCTGGATCAAGCGCACCATCCTCGAGATGGGCGGCAAGGACTCCATCCTCGTCTGCGCCGACGCCGACCTTGACGCGGCCGTTGACGGCGTCGTGGCCTCCGCCTTCGGCTTCAGCGGCCAGAAGTGTTCCGCCTGCTCCCGCGCCATTATTGAGGCTCCGATCTACGACATGTTTGTGGAGCGCGTCCGCGAGAAGGTGGCGGAGTGGACGGTGGGCGACCCGGTCACGAATCCCCCCATGGGCCCGGTGATCAACAAGGGCGCTCTCGAGACCATGCTCGGCTACATCGAGTCGGGCAAGCGCGAAGGGCGGCTGGTGGCCGGCGGCAAGGCGGTCGAGACGCCCGAGGGCGGCTTCTACCTTGAACCGACGGTCTTTGCCGATATCGCACCCGACGCGGTCATTGCCCAGGAGGAGATCTTCGGGCCGGTGCTGGCCCTCATCAAAGTGGACAACTTCGACGAGGGGCTGAAGGTGGCCAACAACACCGAGTACGGTCTGACCGGCGCGCTCTACACCTCGGACCGCGAACGGCTCGACATCGCCCGGCGCGAATTCCACGTCGGGAACCTGTACTTCAACCGCAAGTGCACGGGCGCCATGGTGGGGGCGCACCCGTTTGGCGGGTTCAACATGAGCGGAACCGACTCGAAGGCCGGCGGCCCGGATTATCTCTACCTGTTTACCCAGGCAAAGAGCGTGGCGGAACGGCTGACGGACAAGCCCGCTCCTACGGGGATTTGAAGACTGCTGTTTTCCCGTAGAGACACTCACATGCGCAAAAAAAAACGGACTATTCCTTCGCAATCAGCAGGTTAGGCCCCGAAAAGGGGGGAATTTGTGCTGACCGTGATTTGGATCACGAAACAGTGGTCAGTGGTCAGTGGTCAGTGGTCAGTGGTCGACTAGACGACAGCGGATTCGTTGGCAAGTGAAAAGCCCCTCCGGATGGCGTCCGGGAGGGGCTCTTTTTTCGACTCTGTATATAGTGTGACAGCTTCCGCGAATTAATACTTAACGGAGGGGCAAAAGAGTGAAAATAATTGCCTCCTGCAAGAGGTTGATATTCAATATAGTTGCGGCACAAGATTCACATTATGAAACGATGTCCCAGAATGCCCTATTGACACGTTTTAAAAGACGCTCGGACGGGGCCACGGCGGGTTCGTGATATTCCTACTTCGACCCCTTCTGCAAAGACCTGCCGAACCCCCGTATTATCAGGGCTTTCATCCGCAAGAGCCCTGCGGGAAGCGTATTCTGGCAGGAAACATACTCTCCTGAGGCCCTGGTTGCCGACGAAGTACTTCTTACGGGCGCCATATGATCCAGAAAACGAACCGGGGACCGGCAATCAATCGGCGCAATTTTGCCGTCAATGCCATGCTGACAAGTCGAACGAAATGAATGGCGGCAACGTTGGCACCAGCATGTGAACCCCGGACATGACCGCTTTATTGGCTGCGCAAGGCTTGCGCTGGATCGATCGAGCTTGCCCGCCGGGCGGGGTTGAAGCTGGCGGCGAGACTTACGGCGACAATGCCCAGCAACGCAGCAACAAGGCTCAGCTTGTCATCGGGCTTCAACTGGTACAGCATCGAACTCATGAAGTGGCCCGCAATCAACGCCAGGGGAATTCCTCCGGCGATGCCTACCCCCGCAAGCCGGAACGTTTCGCTGAGGACCATGGAGAGAACCTGTCGCCGCTGGGCGCCGAGCGCCATGCGTATTCCAATCTCCGCCGACTTGCGGCTGATGCGATAGGAGAGCGTTCCATAGAGACCGATTCCGACCAGCAGCGCCGCGAGGAGGGCAAAGAACATGGCCAGCCGGGAGAAGAGGCGTTGCTGCGCATAGGAGTCCTCAAAAACCGACATCTGGGTCATCGGCTTTTCGAGCGGCAGGTCCGGATCCATCTGATGAACAGCTTGCTCCACGGTCGGCAACATGGCCAGGGGGCTGCCGGTGGTGCGCAACTCCACCTGCAATGTGGACGCGAGCATCTTCAGCCTGGGTGTAGGGATAATAGGCCATGGCCCGGGGCGCTTCATCCACGCTGCGGTACTTGCTGTCTCCGGCCACACCCACAATCGTGTAATGGTCCTTCTTCAGGTCGCCGAGTTGATGGCCGAGAGGATTGGTATTGGGGAGCAGCTTTTTCACGAATGTCTCATTCACCACCGCCACGCGCTGCGAGGTAGCGGTATCCGATTCGCGGATGTCGCGGCCTGCGAGCAGCGGAATTCCGAGCACGTGCAAATAGTCAGGGCCAACGATATTGGTGCGCAGCGGCACCTGGCTGAAGGAATAGGTAACCCCATCCACGGTGGGCTCGTCGTTGCTGCTCCATCCGCTCCCCAGGCGATTTCCGACAAAGGTTGCCGCCTCCACGCCGGGCAGAGCCCGCATCCTTTCAAGAAGCGTTCGATAAAACCCGAACCTCGCTTCGTTGGTTGTTTGTTTTTGAGGGGTAATGCCGAAGACCAGCAATCCCTGCGTCTGCATGCCGAGATTGGTGTGCTCGTAGTTGAGCAGGGTCCGGAGCAGCAGGCCGGCCGAGGTCAACAGCGTGAAGCACAGCGCAATTTGAACGGCGAGCACAGTGTTCGCTCCGTGCCCGGACTGATGAGCGGTTGCCGTCGACGTGCGTAGCGCGCTGGTAACGGGAGCATTGGTCGCGGTGCGCATGGGCGCCAGCGCAAACACGAGAGCGGCAATCACGGACACGGCGCTGGTGAAGAGCAACGCCTTCCAGTCGGGGGCCAGGCTCATGTCAAGCTGAGCCCAGTTTGCCAGCGCGTGGGTGGCAATCAGCGCAAAGAGCCAACCGGCCATGGAGCCCAAAGCGACCAGAATGCCGCTCTCGACAAGAAGCTGCCGCAGCAGTGTGCCTCTGGTGGCGCCCAGCGCCATGCGCAGGCTGAAGTCGCGCTGACGTGCCGCATTGCGCGCAATGATCAACATGGCGACGTTGCTGCAGGCGATCACGAGCACCAGCGTCACCAGCGCCATGAGCATCTTGATGCGTTGGCCGTAGTCGTAGAAATCGCCCAGTCCCACCACGCCTCGTGCGGCGACTGCTGTAAGCCTGATGCGGTGATGCGCCGCGTCGGGGGCGGCGAGCCGCGCGTACGCCTCCGCCTGGAAAGACGGGTTGGCTTCCGCAATGGCCTGCGTTGCGGAAACGCCGGGTGCAAGCCGCGCCAGCAGACGCAGGCACCACCAGTCCGGCGAACCGTAGAGGGTATGGTTCAGCGGATTGCCCCACGGATCTAGCTCGGCCCGACGTTGCAGCGGGATCCACAAATCGGTCGATTCGGCCTGCTCGAGGCCCGGAAAACCTTCCGCCGCGATGCCGACGATGGTGAATGGAATTCCCTTGATATAGATGGTTTGGCCAACAACGCCCGGATCCCGCGAAAAGCGGACGGTCCAATAGCCATAACTGAGAACCGCCACGGGGGCATTCGCGTCTTCATCGGCCATCGAAAGCGTACGGCCTGCGGCCGTTCGAACGCCGAGCCCGGAAAAGAAGTTCCCGCTCACCATATCGCCGGCTGCCTGTTCCGGCCGGCCATCGCCGAATCGAACGGCAACTTTGCCTCCGCTGAGAGGCGCGAAGGCCATTACGTCAGCAAACGCGCGGCGGCTCTGACGCAGGGTTTTGAAGACAGGAAGGGAGAACGAAGTTTCGGAGTCGCCCGTGCTGTGTGCACCGTAGGGCTGGTCATCCGGCAAGTGGAGAAAAAACAGCTCCCTGGGATTTGCGACCGGCAGCAGGCGCAACAGCACGGCGTTCATGGCGCTGAAGATCGCGGTGGTGGCGCCAATTCCCAGTGCAAGCGTGAGCACCGTGGTGACAGAAAATACAGGCGCCTTCCGCAACTGCCGCAGCGCATATCGAATGTCGCGCCAGAGGCTGTCCAGGGCGAGGCTGGCATCCGCCGTGACGGCATGTTCTTTGGTCGCCGTCGGATTGCCGAATTTTAGGAGAGCGGCGCGCCGGGCGGCTTGCGGCGTCATGCCGGCCGCGATGTTGTCCTCGATGCGCATCTCGAGATGGGCCTGGAGTTCGTCGTCGATCTCGCGGTCAAGGCGGGAGCGGTGAAACAGGTTTCCAATCCGGCGCAACAGGGCCATCCGATGCCTCCTCAGGCGTAGCGCAACATGGCGCGCACGCCCTTCACAAGCTGCTCAAAACTTTCTTCGGCTTCCTGCAACTGTTTCCGTCCCGCGGCTGTCAGCTGGTAATACTTCGCCTTCCGATTGGTCTCCGTGAGCGCCCACTCGGCACGGATCCAGCCGCTTTGCTCCATGCGGTGCAGCGCGGGGTAGATCGACCCCTCTTCGACTTGCAGCATCTCGTCCGATGCTCTCTGAATATGCAAGACAATTCCGTACCCGTGCAGCCTGGTTCTCTGCGCGAGGGTCTTGAGTACGAGCAGGTCGAGACTTCCCTGGAGATCGTTTCGTGCCATCCTCTACCCCTTTACATCTTGGTATCGCCCACAGTATCCCTAGAAGTATAGGGCTGTCAACAAGCCTGCAAACCTTGCCTCAAAGAAGATGGCGGGTTGGCAATTGGCGAAATTGGGGTTCAGACGAATCAGGCTTGGTCAGGGTCTGTTTTTCTGGAAATACTGGCGAGCGTCGGGGCGAAAGAGAAGCCACGCCATGAGGGCCAGGATTAGAAAGTGCATGGCAACCTGCTGTAGCACGGGGAAGCTGACGGCTACGTGAAAGGCCATCCAGGCGAGGGCGAGCCAGCGTGCCCAGTTTTTGCCGAGAAGCATGAAGACTCCGGTGAGGACGGCGAGAAACTCGGTCAGCTCGATCCAGATTGCGTCCTGCTGAGAGGCCAGTAGTTCGCGAAAGTGCACCGCAAAGCCGCCGGCGCCGACGGCGATGAAGAGACCGGACAGGACCCAGATGGAGAGCGGGCGTTTGTTCGCGTTCATGCTAGTTCTCTGACCTCGCGATTTCGTCCTTTGTGGTTCATGGTATCCGCCCTTAACGACGGAACCAAAGATGTTGTCAGGTGGGGCACCCATGTGTTGATTTTGGCTTGCGTTATACCGGGGATAAATCCCGGCCTGCCGCGCAAACGAGCCTTGCCGCAGCCTGCAAATTCTGCTTAAGGTCTAGTCGGCGGCGTGTGCGGGCTTTTTGGGCTGGCGGCTTGGGGTTGGGCGGGGACGCCGCTTCGGAGCGGGATTTGCCGTGGCGCGCGGCACGGATTTGGGGAGGGCGTCGAGACCGGCCTTGCCTTCGGCCAACTGCATGAGGAAGTCCTGGCTTCCGAACGGTGCGGCATCCTTGTGGAGCTTGTGGGCGCGGAGGTAGGTGCCGTCGGGTTGCTGGATGCGGGCTTTGAGCGTGTCGGCCAGCAGGGCGGGCAGGATTTCTTCGTGGATGCGGGCCTTGGCGATGGGGTCGCGGACGGGGAAGACGACTTCGCAGCGTTCGAAGAGGTTGCGGGGCATCCAGTCGGCGGAGCCGATGTAGATTTCGTCGTCGCCGCCATTGGCGAAGTGGAAGATGCGGGAGTGCTCGAGGAAGCGGCCGACGATGGAGCGCACTCTTATCCGATCTGACAGGCCGGGGACGCCGGGCCGAAGGATGGAGATGCCGCGGATGATGAGGTCGACTTCGACGCCGGCCTGGGAGGCGCCGTAGAGGGCTTCAATGACGCTGGGCTCGAGGAGGGCATTCATCTTGGCGATGATGTGGGCGGGGCGGCCGGCGCGGGCATGCTCCATTTCGCGGCGAATGAGGCGGAGGAAGCTTTCGGCCATGGTGAGGGGCGCGACGAGCAGGGGGCTGTAGTCGTCGACCTCGGCGTGGGCGGTGAGGTAGTTGAAGACCATGTGCACCCGCTCGGTGATTTGCGGGTCGGAGGTGAGCAGGCTCAGGTCGGTGTAGAAGCGGGCGGTGACGGGGTTGTAATTGCCGGTGCCGAGGTGGCAGTAGCGGCGGGTGACGCCGTCTTCATCGCGGCGGACGAGAAGGGCGAGCTTGCAGTGGGTCTTGAGGCCGACGACGCCGTGGAAGACCTGCACGCCGGCATCTTCCATGTTGCGCGCCCAGCGGATGTTGGAGGCTTCGTCGAAGCGGGCCATGAGCTCGACGACGAGGGTGGCCTCCTTGGTGGCCGCGGCCTCGGTGATGGCCTGGAACATGGGCGAGTCTTGCGAGGTGCGGTAGAGGGTCTGCTTGATGCTGACGACGGCGTCGTCGTGTGCGCCGAGCTCGATGAAGTTCACCACCGGATCGTAGGAGTCGTAGGGGTGGTGGAGGAGGATGTCGCGGGTGCGGAGGTCCTCAAAGATATTGGCGGCCTTGCGGCTGAGGGTGAGGGGGCGGGGGGTGAAGGGCGGGAACTTGAGGTCGGGGCGGGCCACGTCAGAGTAGAAAAACATGACGCGGGAGAGATTGACGGGGCCGTCGCCGCGGAAGACCTGGTCTTCTTCGAGCTCGAAGTTGACGCGCAGGCGCTCGATGATTTCGGGGTGGGCGCCGGATTCGATTTCGAGGCGCACGGCGTCGCCCTTGCGGCGGTTGTGGAGCTCGACGCGGATGGTTTCAAGGAGCGAGCGCGCTTCTTCCTCTTCGAAGTAGAGGTTGGAGTTGCGGGTTACGCGGAAGGCGGTGTAGGCGAGGACCTCGTAGCCGCGGTACATGCCGCCCAGGTTTTTGGCGATGAGGTCCTGGAGGAGCAGGTAGTCGAATTTGCCGTCGGTGGTGGGCAGGCGAACGAAACGGGACAGGGCTCGGGGAATGGTGACGACGCCCAGGACCTGCGGCCCGGAGCTGCGTCGCTTGGCGCGGAGCAGAATGGCGAGGCAGAGGGCTTTGTTGAGGACGCGGGGAAATGGGTGCGCGGGGTCGATGGAGATGGGGGTGAGGAGGGGATCGACTTCGCGCTGGAAATAATTCTGGGCGAAGGCCTGGGCGTCTTCGTCGAGTTCGCTCCACTCGAGGAGGCGGACGCCCTGCTTGCGCATTTCGGGGAGCAGGCTGTTGTTCCAGCAGGCGTACTGGGCGTCGACGAAGGAGTGGATGTCCTGGGTGAGGGCGTCGAGGGATTCGTCGGGGCGGAGGCCGTCGTAGCCGGTCTCGCGGTAGCCGTCTTCAATGCGCTGCATGAGGCCGGCCTGGCGGATTTCGACGTACTCGTCGAGGTTGGAGCAGGTGATGGCGAGAAACTTGACCCGCTCGAGGAGGGGATTGGTGGGGTCTTCCGCTTCTTCGAGGACGCGGCGATTGAACTGCATCCAGGATGCATCGCGACCGTTGAAGAGGCGTTGTTTTTGTGCGGCTTTTGGCATTTCGAGTGTTCTGTTTCGTACGCCGTGTTGGCAGTCTACAGCGTTGGGCCCGCGGCGGGTCAAAAAGGGGCACGCCGGGGCGGGGAATTAGCCGACCAGATTCATGGTTACAGGATGAGTGGCTGGAAGAGTGTTAAGGGATGGGGAAAAAGAGAAGGGCAGGGAAAAGGGAATGGGGAATAGGGAAATAGGACCAGCGGGATGGGTCTTGAGGGGTGATTGGTGTGAGGCGGGGTCCACCGAAGTGTGGAGGACAGCAGGAGGGGGAATCGATAGCTTTGGCAGGTTCCAACAATGTGATTTAAATCACTACTTCTTGTTCGACATTTTGGGAGGTCACAGATGCAACATGCCAGGAAGATGGCGCTGCTGCTTGCGGCGGCGGGGCTGGTGCTGGGTGCGCGGGGCGTGGCGGCGCAGGGCTGCGTGGCGGCGCATAGCAATCAACGCACGTTTGATGAGTTGGTCAAGAGCGACCAGGGTGGCGAGGTTTCGTCGAAGTGGTATCACAACCTGACGCTGGACATTGGCTACCGGGTGTTCAATTCGAACAAGTATTTTGTGGGCAGCCAGGAGATTCCGCGGCCGACGGCGGTGGAGAACCACCAGAACATTTTCGATATTGGATTGGAGTACCAGGTGTCGCACCGGTGGAGCCTGATTGCGGACATTCCTGTCTACAACGGGACGCGCAACCAGATTTACCCACCCCAGGGGATCTTCCAGGTGAGCGGTCTGGGCGATGTGACGATCGGCGCCCAGGCGTGGCTGTTCCGGCCGCCGACGGAAAACGGTGGAAACGTGGCGGTGAACGCGCAGCTGAAGATGCCGACGGGCATCAACAATGCGACGGGCACGGCTCTGTACAAGGGGCAGATGATCAAGGCCACGGCGGATCAGTCGATGCAGCCAGGCGACGGGACGTGGGCGTTCAGCCTGGGAACGCAGGGCTACAAGCGTTTGTGGCGGAGTGCGTCGGCGTACGGGCAGGGAAACTACCTCTTCAGCCCCGCCGACACGACGGGCGTGGCGACGTTCCGGAGCCAGCCGGGGCAGGGCGTCATGTCCGCGACGGATCAGTACTTGTTCCGGGGCGGGTTGTCGCAGGGCGTCCCCAAGGTGCGGGGACTGGCGATGAGCCTGGGCGTGCGAGGCGAGGGGGTGCCGGTGCGCGACCTGCTGGGCAACAGCGACGGGTTTCGACGGCCGGGATTCATTCTGTCGCTGGACCCGGGGGTGATGTTCAACTACAAGCGCGACACGCTGAGCGTGAACGGGCCATGGGCGCTGTACCGGGATCGTCCGCCGAGTGTGCCCGAGATTCGAAGCCATACGACGAACGGCGATGCCTTCTTCGCCGATTACACGGTCGTTGTGGGGCTTTCACACCACTTTTAAACGCTGGTACCTGGGGCTTGGGCGTGGACTTTGTGTCCGCGCCCCTTTCGTTTGGAATCGCCCGGCGCTGGGTCCGTCGAGCGCCGTGTGAGAGGACTCCGGTTCGCAACTTTGTTGTCCAGTACGGCCGGCGTCGGATTGACCGCTTGCGCCCGGCGGGTTGAGGATGGGATCAGTGAGAAGTGCCCCGAATTCTTTAAAGGAGCCTGTCCCATGACCGACGAAAAAAACCCGGCCACCCGCCTGGACGCATCGCAGCCCCTGCCGCCGGAGGCCGCGGAGTTTGCCCGGAAATTGCATGGAATGCTGGATGGGCAGCCCAAGGACGAGGCGACGGTGGAGCGGGAACTGGCAGGCATGGACGAGATGTTCGACATGATTGCCGCCGGCCTTTACAGCTTGGCGTCGATGCTGGTGGGCGAAGGGGAAGACAGCATCGCGCTGGTGGAGTCGGCGGTGGCAAACACCGAGGTTTCGACGGGCACGGAGCCGGAACTCGCGCGCACGAACAGCCGGCGGGCGCTGGCGGAGGCCGCCATTGCGTTAATTGTGAGGCGCGATCCGGGGGCCCTGGCGGCGCCTGAGGGGCTTGAGCGGGCGCAGACCTGCATTGGGGACGACGATCTGGATGCCGCGGGCGTCTCGGGCGATGAATTGGAACGAATGATGGCCGGGCCGGACCGGGATCGAATGAGGAACTGGCTGGAGAGTTTGCCCACCGCGATGCGAACGATTTTTGTGCTGCGGGCGGTCGCCGGCTTTACGCCGCGGGAGACGGCGGGATTGCTGGAGGCGAACGGGGGGCCGCTGGCGGCTGAATGGGATCCGGAGAGCGTTCGCGAGGTGTTCCGCCAGGGCCTTTGCTCGCTGGCGTCGCAACTGCTGCATGCAGGCGTGACGGGGCAGTAAAGGCGGGGATCCGGAAGGCGAGGACGCAAGGCGATTGTTCCTCGCCCGGTTGCCTGCGACCGAACCGTTAAATACGGCGCCACCCCCGTGGCGTTCGATACACTAGATTTAGAACCTTGCCGCTTCGTGCGCGCATCCATTTAACCAGCTAACGATTTTACGGCGAACGCCATCTGCACCTTAGCGCGAACGCCCTTCGCACAGGTTGAAATCAGGTCGAAATCATTGATGCCTTTTCTGTATGCAAGCAAGAAGACAAGCGGTCCCTGTGCCCAGGCGCGTCAAATCGGCGTGGTCTTGCTGGCGGGCCTGTTGGGAGCGGGCGGCAGTAGGCTGATCGCGCAATCGGGCGGACAAAATCAGTCAAGCCAGCCTTCGCTTCCCGCCGGAGCGGCCGCACCGACAGCGGCGCAGGTGAATTCCTCGAGTTTTCAGGGGAGCGTCCCTCAAGGGGAAGCGACTGCCCAGACCATTGATTTGACGCTCGACGAGGCGATTCAGCGCGGGTTGCGGAACAATCTAGGGGTGATTTTGAGCGGAACCCAGACCGCGGCGGCCAAGGCGCAGCGTCTGAGCCAGTTGCAGGCGCTTTTGCCGGATGTGGAAGCCAGCGTGAAGGAAGCGGTGATGCAGGTGGACCTGGCGGCGGAAGGCCTTCGGATTCCAGGATTTCCGACCATTGTGGGCCCGTTCGGATACACCGATATTCGCGCCAGCATGGCCTGGTCGCTCGTGGATGTGAAGTCGCTTCGGGCGTACCTGGCGTCGAAGCACGACTTCAAGGCGGCGCAGTTGAGTGCCCAGGATGCGCGGGACATGGTGATTCTGACAGTGGGAAATGCCTACCTGCTGGTAGTGGCGGATGAAACCAGGGTGGCGAGTGTGGATGCCCAGGTGAAAACGGCGAAAGTTTCGCTGGACCAGGCGGTGGCAAACCACCAGGCGGGGACGGCTCCGCTGCTGGATGAATTGCGGGCGCGGGTCGACTATCAGTCGTTGCAGCAGCAGTTAATTGTGGCGCAGAATGCGCTGGATAAGGACCGGCTGGCCCTGCAGAGAACGATCGGAATGCCGCTGGCGCAGAAAATCAACCTGGTGGACAAGGCGCCGTATGCGGCTTTCGACCAGGTGGATGTGGATACGGCCATCAAGCAGGCGCATCTGAATCGGAAAGATCTGCAGGCCATGGTGGAACAGACCAAGGCGGCGGAAGATCAGCGTAAGGCTGCGACGGCGGACCGGTACCCGACGTTGGCGGCGAACGTGGACTATGGCGACATTGGCGTGAACGTGCGCCACTCGCATGGGACGGTGGATGCGTCTGCGAATTTCAGCGTGCCGGTGTTCAAGGAATTTGCCTTGCGGGGCGAAGCGGAACAGGCGCAGTCGCAACTGGATACGCAGCGGGCGGAATTGAGTGACGCGAATGCGCAGGTGGACGCCGATATCCGCGACGCGCTGCTGGATCTGGAATCGGCGCAAAAGCAGGTGGAAGTGACGCGATCGAGCGTGGAACTGGCCAAAGAGGCGCTGAGTGAGTCGCAACAGAGTTACGCGGCCGGCGTGAGCGACAACCTGGCGGTAAGCCAGGCGGAGCAGAGCGTGGCGCAGGCCAATGAGCAGTACGTAGACAGCCTGTACCGGCACAACGTGGCCAAACTGAGTCTGGCGCGGGCGCTGGGAGCGGCAGAGAATTACAAGAGCTATCTGGGAGGGAAGTGAACGTGGCGGAAACAACGACAACCCCCGCTCCGGCGGAGCCTGATACCGAGGTCGTGCAGCCGCGGTCGCGCCGCAGAGGCATCATCATCGTCGTGATTGCAGTGATTGCGGTGGCCGCTCTGGCGTTCTGGTGGCACTCCACGTTTTACGAGGACACCGACGACGCGCAAATCAGCGGGCACCTGATCCAGATCAGCTCGCGCATTCAGGGCCAGGTGCACAAGGTGTATGTGGAAGAGAACCAGGTAGTGAAGGCGGGCGACCTGATTGCCGAGTTGGATCCGCGCGACTACCAGGTCGCGGTGGAGAATGCCAAGGCTGCCCTGGCGAGCGCGCAGGCCAACGCGGCGGCGGCGGGCGTGGCGGTACCGCTGCTTACGGTGAACACCGGCGCCAATCTGACTTCAGCGGGAGCACAATTGAGCGGCTCGCATGCGCAGGTGCAGCAGGCGCAGGGACAGTTGCAGGCGGCGCAGGCGCGCGTAACGCAGGCGCAGGCGAACAACGCCAAGGCGCAGGCAGATCTGGAACGCTACAAGCCGCTGGTGGAAAAGGACGTGATCAGCAAGCAGCAGTATGACGCGGCGGTTGCCGCTGCAGCCTCAGCCGCGGCGGCGGTACAGGACGCGCAGGCCAGTGCGGCGGCGGCGGCCGATGGGGTGCGCGTGGCGCGCCAGCAGGAGGCAGCGTCGGAGGCGTCGTACAAGTATGCGCAGACCGGTCCGCAGCAGGTAGCCGAGCAGAACGCCAAGGCACGCCAGGCGCAGGCGCAGGTGCAGCAGGCCCAGGCGCAACTTGACCAGGCGCAGCTGAACTTGAGCTATACCAAGATTGTGGCGCCGGAGGATGGCATCATCACGCGCAAAAGCGTGGAGGTAAACCAGAATGTGGCGTCGGGCCAGAATCTGCTGACCCTGGTTTCGCTCCAGAACATCTGGGTAACGGCAAACTTCAAAGAGACGCAGCTGAAGCATATGGACCGGCAGCAGACGGTGGAGATTTCAGTGGATGCCACGGGAAAGACCTACCACGGCAAGATCACGGAGGTTGGCGGCGCGACGGGTTCTGTGCTGTCGCTCTTCCCGCCGGAGAATGCCACCGGCAACTACGTGAAGGTGGTGCAGCGTGTTCCGGTGCGCATTGACTTTACCGACTTGCAGCACGAGGATCCGAATCACCAGCTGCGGCCGGGGTTGTCGGTTGAGCCGAAGGTGCGGGTAAAACAGTGAACGGTGGACAGTGAACAGTGAACAGAAGGGCCGGCGAGAGCCGGCCCTTTGCTTTGGCCGGTGAGCTGAGAGCGGGGTGATATGCTGCGGGCCATGCGATTGCTTCGGATTCTTTTTCTGATTGTTTTGACCGGGATGGCGCGGCCCGCTTCTGCGCGCGTGACGCGGGTGGAAGTGGCGTCGCGCGTTCCGGTGCTCAACGGCAAGGAATTTGGCTCGGCAGGAAAGTACGAGCGCATTGTTGGACGGGTTTATTTTTCGCTGCCGATTGCGAATCCGCACAATCGAGGGATTGTCGATCTCGAAAACGCTGTGAATCTGAAGGACGGAGAGGTGGAGTTCTCGGCCGACTTCATGGCGCTGCGCCCGGTGGACGCGCACAAGGGCAACGGTTCAATGATCCTGGAGAATCCGAACCGCGGGCGCAGCCGTATTGTTGCGCTGGTGGATGGTGGCGACTGGAACGCGGCCAATGATGCGGGCGACGCCTGGCTGCTGCGCAACGGTTTTACGGTGGTGGCGCTGGGGTGGCAATGGGACGCGGCGGGGGCGGATGCGCTGCAGTTCTTTGCGCCGATAGCGAAGGATCATGGCAAGACCATCACGGGCCTGTTGCGCGGCGATGTCATGCTGGCCAAGCCGATGGATGAGATACCGCTCGGCCATCTCATTCTGGGCAATATCGGAGGGTCGGAGTACCCGGTTGCGAAGCGCGACGACGCCCGCAATGTGCTGACGGTGCGAGACTCGCGAACGAGCCCACGCACAACGATTCCGCGATCGCAGTGGCAGTTCGCACATACGGTGGATGGCAAGCTTACGCCCAGCGACCGGTTCATTCATTTGGATGGCGGATTTCAGCCAGGGAAGATCTACGAATACGTATACGCCGTTGCGGACCCGGTGGTGGCGGGCGGAAGTTTTGCGGCGGTACGCGATTTTGCTTCATATGCGAAACACGCTGCAGATGCCATTACGCCGGCTCAGCGCGTGTATGGAGAAGGGATCTCGCAGAACGGGCGCTTTTTGCGCGACTTTCTCTACGAGGGATTTAATGCCGATGAAGAAGGGCGCATGGCGCTCGATGGCGTGCTGGCGCACGTGGCGGGCGCGGGGCGCGGCAGCTTCAACTACCGGTTTGCGCAGCCTTCGCGCGACGCGCAGCCTACGTCGTCGGTATTTTTTCCCAACTGACATCTTTCCATTCACTGATCTGCCGGAACGCGATCCGCTGACGGGGGCGAGCGGCGGGCTGCTCGACAAGGCCACGGCGGAGAACGTGGTGCCAAAGATCTTCTTCTCGAATACTTCATTCGAATATTGGGGAAGGGCAGCGGCGTTGATTCACACGTCGGCGGACGCGAAGCAGGATGTGCCGATATCGCCCGATGTGCGGATCTACCACTTCACCGGGCTGCAGCACTTCAGCGGGCCGTTTCCGCCGGCGAAAGGCGCAGGCGATTTGATGGGGCAGAAGCCGCAGTCGCCGCTGCCTATCAAATATTTCTGGCGGGCGATGATTCGCAACATGGATGCGTGGGTGCGCAATGGAACGCTGCCGCCGGCGAGCCGCTATCCGCGCATCGACGATGGGACGCTGGTGCCGTTGAAGGAATATGCGCTGTTGGCGAACTCCGGACTGCCGGCGATTCCGGGATTGAATCGTCCCCATGAGGCGAGTGAAGCGTTCCGGCTGGACTTCGGTGCGGGCTGGCAGGAGAAGCGAATTCTGACTGTGCAGCCGCCGAAAGTGGGGCCGGCTTTTCCGGTGATGGTGCCGCAGGTGGACGGAGACGGCAACGAGCGCGACGGGGTGCGCCTGCCGGAGATCACGGTGCCGCTGGCGACGTACACCGCTTGGAACCTGCGCGATCCTTCGATTGGCGCGCCGGATCAGCGCGTGTCCTTCGAGGCTTCGTATGTGCCGTTTGCAAAGACGGCAGAGGAACGCAAGGCCAGCGGAGATCCAAGGCCCTCGATCGCGGAGCGCTATGCGAATCGGGAGGAGTATTTGAAGCGCTACACGGCCGCGTTGGATGCGCTGGTGAACGAGGGCTGGATTCTCGATGAGGATCGAGAGGCCCTGCTGCATCGCGCCACGCTGGAGTGGGACCTGGCGACGGGAGCTGGTTCGGCGAAGTGATGCAGTCCGCGAAAGGAATTTATGGTTGCGCGGGGCTGGTTTGCGATGGCGCTACCGGTTCCGCCCAGTACGTGGTGCGCGCGGTGACCGCGAGGCCTTCGTAGTTGGGAAGGCTTACAGCGATGGCATGAGGTCCGGTATGCGGTGACTGCGGATGGAAGCTGAGGATGTAGCGATTGGGCAGGTGGTTGGCGATGGTGGCCAGGTCGTGCTCGAGGTTCTTCTCGTTGCCCAGCTTGAAGTACTCGCCGCCGGTGAGGTGAGCGACGGTTTCGGGGACATTCGTTTGCAGGCCGTCGACGGTGGCGATGGCGGCCATCTTCGCGAAGCCGAGGGGCGGTGCGAGTTGGGCAAGACAATCGTAGGCCTGCGACCATTTGCTGTGGGGATCGTCGGGGAATGGATTGGGGTCCTTGCCCATGCAGCCGTGGGGCGGGTTGGGATGAGGATTGTGCAGCGCCAGCCAGCCCAGTTTCGTTCTGCTGTCGGGGGAGAGTGGCAACTGGCGACGAGCGTAATCGATGGCTTCTGACTTCGCAGTCGAGAAGCCGATGCTGTAAATGGTGGTATTGGTATCGGTCAGGTCGCGGACGGCCTGCGCGATGGTAGTTTCGCTGCCGCGGTCGAGGGTTTCACTCACCATCAGGATGGCGCGGCGGTAACCTCCCGGCACGGAGCGCAGCATGTCGACCGCGTACTCGAGACTGTCCAGGATGGCCGCGCCATTGTCGCCGAGCGGCTTGTTGTGGATGGGGTTTGGGCCGGTGCAGTTGTCGTAGTGCTCCTGGCGGGTGCAACCCGGTTGCAGGCTGCGCAGGGCGTCAGCGGCTTCGTCGAGGTCGGCTGTGAAGTTCTGAATGAGTTCCGGATGGCTGTCGAAGGTGACCACTGCGACCTGGCGCGGGACATTGCCAACGATATGCGCCAGCATGGGACCGAGCGGTGGAGCGATGGTGTCGTACTTCATAAACGCGCGCGCGCCGGCGCCGCCGATTTCGACGAGCACCACCAGCGCCAGTGGCTCGCCTCCGGTTTCATGCTCCAGCGTCAGGGCCTGCGGAACGCCATCGTCGGTGAGCTTGAAGTCCTCGGCCTTGAGGGTGTAGACGAGAGCGCCGGTGTGCGTGCGGACCAGCGCCGGCACGACGACGACTGTCGTCTGGGTGGTGAGGACCGAGTTCTGGGGGCCAGAGGCCTGCGCGGCGAGTTGCCAGGGCGCCAGGGTGAGGGTGGCGCATGCCGTCAGGATCGATCGCTTAATCAAGGCGGGCGGACCTCGGGGCCGGTGTTTCTGCCAGCTTAGACGGTTGGCGCGACCGCTGGGCGCGTTGGCTTTCGCAGCATGCCGCAAAACGGCTATGCTCACCGCATGCAGACCCTGTGGCGCAACCTCCGCTTCGCGCTTCGCATGATGGCCAACAACCCCGGACTCATCGCGGCGGCTGTGCTTACGCTGGCGCTGGGCATCGGCGCCAACTCCGCTATCTTCACGGTGACCAACGCTTTGCTGCTGAAGCCGTTTCCGTATCGCGATCCGGCGCAGCTGGTGAGCGTGGAGGTGCGGGACCAGACGCAGGATCGCGGCCTGAACCTGGTGCGCTATGAGATGGTGCGCGACCGCAGCCGTTCGTTCGAGGGAATGGCGGTGTGGGCCAACGACGATCTGAACCTTACGGGGAGCGGTGATCCGGTGCAGATCGCGGTGGGGCGCGTGTCTCCGAACTTTTTTTCGTTGCTGGGCGTGCAGCCGGCGCTGGGACGTGACTTTACCGCGGAGGAGGGGCGGCCGGAGGGCAAGCCGGTGGTGATGCTGAGTGACGCGTTATGGCGCGCGCGCTACCATGCCGACCCCGGCATTCTGGGCCAAACGGTGAAGCTGGATGCGACGGCCTCGACGGTTATCGGGGTGCTGCCCGCTAACGTGCAGTTTCCGTTCGTGGGCAAGGCGGAGCTCTGGACGCCGCGCTACTTTGAGTATTCGCTCATGCCCACGGCGCGGTTGCGCCAGGGGGTCGGCTACCTGAACCTGGTGGCACGACTCCGCGCGGGAACACACGTGCAGCAGGCCGACACCGAACTCGCCGTGCTCAATCAGCAATACCGCGAACAGAACGCCACCATGCCGGATGCGGATCCGAACATCGGGATGAGGGCGAGGCCGCTGCGCGACCTGGTGGTGGGGGAATTGCGCAGCAAGATGGTCATGCTGATGGCGGCGGTGGGCGTGGTGCTGCTGATTGCCTGCGGCAACGTGGCCAGCCTGCTGCTGTCGCGCGCCATGGCTCGCCGGCGCGAGGTTGCGGTACGGGCGGCAATGGGCGCCAGCCGAAAGGCGATCATCGGGCAACTGCTGACCGAGAGCGTGCTGCTGGCGCTGGTCGCCGCGGTCTTCGGTATCGCGTTGGGCTGGGGTGCGACGCGCGCGCTGGCATTGTGGGGCGCGGCGCAACTGCCGCAGGGCATTCCCGTCGCAATGGATGCGCGCGTGTTGTTGTTTACGCTCAGCGTGTCGGTCATCGCGGGGGTTTTGTTCGGAGCGGTTCCGGCCCTGCAGCTGGCGGGTGTGGATGTGAACGCGACGCTCCGCGAAGAGGGGCGCGGAACCTCAGCGGGACGCGCCCGGGTGAAGGCGCGCGATGCGCTGGTGGTGGGGCAGATAGCACTTTCGCTGCTGCTGTTAATCGGCGCGGGCCTGCTGGTGCGCAGCTTTGTGCGCCTGCTCGCGGTCGATCCTGGATTCGAGGCACACAACGTGCTCACCGTGGGGGTTTCCCTCTCCACGCTGAAGTACGGAAAGCCGGAACAGCAGATTGCGTTCTTTGATGAAGTGCTGCGGCGGGTTGCAGCGGTACCCGGCGTGCGCAACGCGGCCATCTCCGCCGCTCGCCCGCTGGCGTGGGTCAGGGTGACGCCGGTGTTGCCGCAGGGCCAGCCGGATGTGCCTTTGGCGCAGCGGCCGTTCGTCGACATTGAGGCGATCAGTCCCGGATGGTTCGACGTGATGAGGGTTGCTCTGCGTGGGGGGCGCGCGTTCAACAGTGCGGACCAGCCGCAATCGGCGCCGGTGGTGATTGTCAACGAGAGTTTCGCGCGCCAGTACTGGCCCAACGCCAACCCGCTCGATCAGCATGTGGTGGTGGGCCGGCGGCCCGTGCCGGCGCAGGTAGTGGGCGTAGCGGCGGACGTGAAGAACAAGGGGCTGGAGGCGGACACGCAGCCGCAGCTCTATTTGCCGTTTCCACAATTGCCCTGGGAAAACATGGTTTTGGTTCTGCGCACGGAGGGTTCCCCGCAAAGTGTCATTTCGGCGGTGCGCACGCAGATTGCGGCGGTCGATCCCGATCAACCGCTCACCGATGTGCAGACCGTCGAGGACCTGATGGATACGGCGCGCGCTCAGCCTCGATTCCTGTTGGCGCTGGTGGGAGCGTTTGCCGGGCTGGCACTGGTGCTCGCGGTCATCGGCATCTACGGCGTGTTGTCGTTTTCTGTGGCGCAGCGGCGGCAGGAGTTCGGCGTGCGCATGGCCATGGGGGCGGACCGGGCGCACATCCTGGGAGTCGTGCTGCGGCAGGGATTCGTGCTGGCGCTGACGGGTGTTTGCCTGGGCCTGGTTGCGGCCCTGCTGCTGGTCAAACTCATGGCCAGCATGCTCTACAAGACGGGCGGACACGACCTGGTGACGTTTATCGCCGCCCCGCTGGTGCTGGTGGCGGTGGCGCTGCTGGCAAGTTACCTTCCCGCGCGCCGGGCCACCAGAGTGAACCCGATCGACGCGCTGCGATAGCAAGGCGCGGGTACCCCTCCTGCAGCGCATTCGCATTAAACTGATTGCACACACCATGAAAGATTCGATCCATGTCTCCAAAGAGAACTACCTGAAGGCTGTGCTGGAGGCCGAGGCCGAGGGGCGGCAGGTGATTCCTGCCACCTTGTCCCACTGGCTTGAGGTATCGGCGCCGGCGGTGACCATGGCGCTGAAGCGTCTAAAACGCGATGGCTACGTGACCGTGGGCGAGGACGGGATTGTCCGGCTTACCGAAAAGGGACGGGAGACCGCGTATCATACGGCGCTGCGGCATCACCTGGTGGAGCGCATGCTGAGCGAGATCTTCGGCATGGAGTGGTACGAAATTCACGAAGAGGCAGAGCGGCTGGAGCATGCGATTTCGCCTGCGTTTGAGGCCAAGCTGAAGGAGCGGCTGGGCGATGGCGCTTGTCCTCATGGCAACGCCGTGCTGCCGGAGAGCCCTGCAGTGCGTAAGGAGCGCGGCGAATTGCCGCTGTCGGAGGCTTCGGCCGGAAAACGTTACGTTGTGGCCAGTCTGCAGGAGCGCGACCCTCAGTTGCTGCTGTTTCTGCATCGAAACGGCATTGGGCCGGGAAAGAGCTTTCGGGTTCTCAGTCAGAATTACGATCAAACCGTCTCGATTGAGCTACCTGCGGGTAACTCCATCCTGGGACGGCCGGCGGCGGAGGCGGTTTGGCTACGGGCAATGTGAAGTTGTAATCTAAAAGTAATATTCAGATATTAACCATGATTAACTAAGTTGTGTCATACTGAGCTAGAGAAGCTCCTGGCCTCTCCCCGAGACTATGGCCACCGAATACCAGCCCATTCCCGAGGTCACGACCCAGCCTTCGCTGCCCGAGGTCTATTCGAGCGTGCGCCTCTCGCGCTCGCCTTTTTACTGGAAGCGCCTTCTGGGTTTTCTGGGGCCCGGTTTCCTGATCTCGGTGGGATACATGGACCCCGGCAACTGGGCCACCGACATCGCAGGTGGATCGCAGTTCGGTTACACGCTTCTGTTCGTGATCATGGCCTCGAACCTGATGGCGATCCTGCTGCAGAGTTTGAGCCTGAAGCTGGGCGTGGCCACGGAGCGCGACCTTGCCCAACTTTGCCGGGAGAGCACCGGGCGCTGGGGCAGTATCACGCTCTGGATCATGGCGGAGATCGCGATTGCCGCCTGCGACCTGGCGGAGGTGATCGGCTCGGCGATTGCGCTCAACCTGCTCTTTCACATCCCTTTGATGTGGGGAGTGCTGATCACCGGTCTGGATGTGTTGCTGATTCTGCTGCTGGGCCGGTGGGGCTTCCGCACCGTTGAAGCGGTGGTGATCGTGCTGATCGCGACCATCTTTGGCTTGTTCTGCGTGCAGATGATTCTGTCGCGGCCGGAGTACGGCTTGGTACTGGGCGGGCTTTTTGTTCCTTCGACCAGAATTCTGACCAATCCGGCAATGCTCTACATCGCCATCTCGATGCTGGGCGCAACGGTGATGCCGCATAACCTGTACCTGCATTCGTCGATTGTGCAGAGCCGCCGTTACGCGCGCACGCCGGAGGGCAAGCGCGAGGCGGTGAGGATGGCCAACATCGACTCGGCGGGAGCGTTGACCATTGCGCTGTTTGTGAACGCCGCGATCCTGATCGTGGCGGCGGCGGTGTTTCATCGCAGCGGACACTTCGAAGTGGCGGCGATCGAGGATGCCTACAAGCTGCTGAGCCCGCTGGTGGGCGCGGGGTTTGCGAGCACGCTGTTCGCGATCGCGCTGCTGGCGTCGGGCCAGAACTCGTCGATCACCGGGACGCTGGCCGGGCAGGTGGTGATGGAGGGCTTCGTGCAGATGAAGGTAGCGCCGTGGCTGCGGCGCCTCATCACGCGGTCCATCGCGATCATTCCGACGATCCTGGTGGTGGCCATCAACGGGGAGCAGGGAACCGAGAAGCTTTTGATCCTGAGCCAGGTGATTCTGTCACTGCAGTTGAGTTTTGCGGTGGTGCCGCTCGTGATCTTTACCAACAGCCGCAAGCGCATGGGCGAGTTTGTGAATGCGCCATGGCTTAAGGCGACGGCGTGGAGTGTGGCCGTCATCATCGCGGGGCTGAATGCGTGGCTGCTGGTACAGACGTTTCGCGGCGTCCAGTAATCACTCGGACCTGGGTTGCTACGGCTTGATGGTGCGGATGAAGTCAGCAGCCGTGCCGTAGCGAGGATCGACAAAGGTGACGTCGGCGGGATCGCGACGGGGCGTGTCGACCGAAAAGACCACCAGCGGGCCCTCAATGACTTCCGGGATGCTGTGCACTACATTGCGGCGGAAAAAGAGCAGTTGGCCGGGGCCGAGTTCGACCGGATCGCCAGCGTCAACCACGAACTTGCCGCGACCCGAGATGACCTGGAGGTATTCGTCACAGGTCTTGTGAAAGTGGGCCGGCGCGGGCCGGTAGATGCGAAACAGACGCGAACTGGCCGATGGCTCGTCGGTCAAACGGATGTCAAGCAACATGGTGTCCGCGGTGGGCGGAAACTTGGCGGCCAAAGCTTGCAGATCGAAGATTGAATTGGATTTGGCTTGGCTAGCGGCAAGTGCGGTAGGTCCAGTGTGAGTCATAGCCTGCATACTCCAAAGTTGTCGTCGCTGAGTTCGGTGAAATCGGTCATCATGCCGAGTAGGGGTTCTCCCGCTACCATTGGAAGCGATGCGAATTCTTTCTGCTGCCGAGATGCAGGCTTGCGACCGTGCCACCAGCGAGCGGTTCGGTGTTGGTTCCGTCGATTTGATGCGCAACGCGGCGCGCTCGATTGCGGGATTTGCGCGCGAGCAGTTCCCACAGGCGACGCGGGCTACGGTGCTTTGCGGACGGGGCAACAACGGCGGCGATGGCATGATGACGGCGCGGATGCTTGCCGAGGGTGGTCTGGCGGTGACGGTGCTCCTTCTCGGCTCTCCGGATGGACTCAAGGGCGATGCGGCAGCGGCATGGGGAGAATTGCAGGCCGCGGGGTCGTGCCGGATTGAGGTTGTCGAAGCGGATGCGAACTTTGCTCGCTACGATGACGCGTTGCAGGCGGATCTTCTGATTGATGCGGTGCTCGGGACTGGATTCAAACCGCCGATGAAAGGGTTGGCCCTGGCCGCACTGGATTGGGTGCAAAAGAGCGGCGCTCCGGTGCTTGCGGTCGATCTGCCCTCGGGGTGGCCGGCGGATGAGACCGGAGCGCGACCGGGGAATCCGGTCTTTCCTGCGGATGCGGTGATCACGTTTACGGCGCCCAAGCCGGCGCATGTCTTCGGCGAACTCACGCGGCGCTGGAATCAGCCGGTGGTGGTGGCGCCCATCGGGTCGCCCGACGAAGCGATCATTTCGGAGTTGGGAATTGAGTGGGCCGGGTCGGCGCAGGGATTGCTGCATGCGCCGCGCAAAGCCGACGCGAACAAGGGCAGCTTTGGGCACGTGCTGGTGGTTGGCGGGACCTTCGGGGCGGCGGGAGGCAAGGGCGGCGCTCCCAGCATGACCTCGCTGGCAGCGATGCGGGCCGGCGCGGGATTGGTGACGGCGGCGGTACCGGCGCCGGCGCTGAGCGTCGTCTCAAGCATCACGCCGGAACTGATGACCTGGCCGCTAAATGCAAACGAAGCCGGAGAAATCCGCGAGGAGAATCTGGATTCCGAGGGTCTGGCGACATTGACGAAGGGAATCACCGTACTGGCGATCGGTCCCGGCATGGGGCAGAGCGGCGATGTGCGCAGGTTCCAGACGAGGCTCTTGTCTGGAACCACGATGCCGGTGGTGATCGACGCCGATGGGCTGAACAATCTTGCCGCCGCGACCTTCGCCCAAGTCGAATTTTTTGGCAGAACTCACGAAGACTGGACGCACGGTGGTGTTGACGCCGCATCCCGGGGAGATGGGGCGGCTGGCGGGAATGAAGACGGCAGACGTGCAAGCTGACCGGCTCAATGTCGCGAGAAACTTTGCGATGCAGAACCGGGTTACGTTGGTACTTAAGGGGTCACGCACACTCATCGCGCATCCTGACGGTCGCATCGCGGTGAATACCACCGGCAACCCCGGGATGGCGAAAGGCGGAAGCGGCGATCTGTTGACCGGCGTGGTGGCGGGGTTGTTGGCGCAATTCAAAGAAGATGCAGGGCGTGCGGTGGAGGCGGCCGTGTTTTTGCATGGGCTGGCTGCCGATATGGCAGTGCGGGAGATGGACGAGCACACTCTGCTGGCGACCGACAGCCTGTCGCAATTTTCTCGGGCATTTCGCTTTCGCAGCCGCAGTGAGAACGGTTATGTTTGGTTGCAGGGGATGCCGGCGGAGATCTCAGCCGCGAAGCGCTCCCGTGAGGAAGCGGAATGAGCAAGGATGCCCCTGTCGCGGAAGGCCGGATCCATGAATTCACCACCAAGAGCGGCGCGGACACCATTGAGGTGGGCCGGAAGCTGGCGGCATTGCTCAAGCCGCCGCAACTGTTGATCCTGCGCGGCGACCTGGGCACCGGGAAGACCACGCTGGTAAAAGGCATCGCGCAGGCGCTCGATGCCGCCGATCCCGACGAGGTGACCAGCCCCACGTTTACGCTGCTGCACGAGTACGATGGCACCCGGGACGGGAAACCCGTGAAGCTGTTCCATCTTGACGTTTACCGGCTCGAGGGCGAACGCCAATTGGAAACACTTGGGTTGGAGGAACTGCTCACCCCGGATGCGCTGGTGCTGGTGGAGTGGGGGGAAAAGTTCAAGAGCATCAAGAAGCGCGCCACAGGGGAAATTGTTATTTCGTCCGCGGGCGGCGACGCACGCAAAATCACAGTCACGCTGAAGGAGTAGCGCGCGGGTATTTTGCGCAGCCTGCGTTAAGATTGGGGTCAATCTATGCTGCGTCAGCCCGGAGGCCCCTTTGCGCCCGTCCCATCTCTCGGTATTCTCCTGCCTGGTTCTGGTTTTCGCCTCTGTCGGACCCATCGCGAATTCGCCCGCAGCGCGAGCCGCCGCGACTCCGCACATCTTTCAGCGCCCGGCCCTCAGCAAGGACCTTGTCTGCTTCGGATATGCAGGTGATTTGTGGACGGTGCCGCGCGCGGGTGGGAGGGCGACCCGGCTCACCACGGGAGTGGGGATTGAGACGGCGCCGGTATTTTCGCCGGACGGAACCACGATCGCCTTCACCGGAGAGTACGACGGCAACACCGACGTGTTTACGATTCCCGCGACGGGCGGCATTCCATTCCGCGTGACCTATCATCCGGCGGCGGATTTCGCGGTAGGGTGGACGCCGGATAGCAAGGAGATTGTCTTCCGCTCCACGCGGATCTCGCAGAGCCGCTACACGCAGCTCTACACCGTTCCCGCAAAAGGGGGAATCGCCAAGCCGCTGCCGCTGCCCATGGCTTACCAGGGGTCGTTTGCGCCGGACGGCAAGGCTATTGCCTATTCGCCGCTGCCGCCGGCGTTCGGGTTCGATTACGTCTCGTACGTCGCGTGGGGAAACTATCACGGCGGACGCGCCAGCACCATCTGGGTAACGACGCTGCCCGGGTTGGACTCGTTCGAGATTCCCCACGAGACCGCGTCGGACTTCAGCCCGGTTTACGCAGGCGGACGGATCTTCTTCCTCTCCATGCGCAACGGGCACACCACCATCTTCAAATACGACCCGGTGAAGAAGACGGTCACGCAGGCGCTGGCGAACGAGGGCGCGGATATTCGCACGCTGGCCGGCGAAGGCAACACGCTGGTGTACGACCGACTGGGTGAGATCTATCTCTACGACACTTCTACGGGCGCGAGCCATGTGGTTCCCATCGAGATCGACGCCGACCTTCCCGAAGTACGGGCGCACGTGGAGAGCGTTGCCGCGCAAGTTGAGCATGTCAGAATCTCACCGAACGGTATCCGCGCAGTTGTCGAAGCGCACGGCGACATCTTTACCGTAGCGGTGAAGCACGGCCCCACGCGCGACATTACCAACACCGCCCGGCGCCATGGAGCGCGAGCCGGCGTGGTCCCCGGACGGGCAGTCGATTGCTTATCTGTCCGATGAGTCCGGCGTGTATGAACTGCATGTTGCGCCGCAGACGGGAAACACGGTAGCGGGCGGCGCGAGCGGTAAAGAAGTTTCCGCTGGCCAAAGAGCCCGCCTATTACTTCGATTTGAAGTGGTCGCCGGATTCGAAGAAGATCGCATTCCACGACAACCGGCTGAACATTTATCTGCTTGACCTCGCCAGCGGCAAGCTGACGACCGGTGGGAGACAAGAACGTCTACGGCGGATTTTCAAATCAGAACTTCGACATCGCCTGGTCGCCGGATTCGAAGTGGATTGCGTATCCGCGCTCCATGCCGAACCATCTGCATTCGATTTTCTTGTACTCGGTGGATTCGGGACAGTCGACGCAGGTGACGAGCGAGATGGGCGAGTCGACCGAGCCGGCGTTCGACCGCGACGGAAAGTATCTCTACTTCCTCACCAGTACCAACGCGGGCGCTACGTCAGATGGGCTGGACATGACCAGCGACCTTTACCAGGTGACCTCGAACATTTATGCGCTCACGCTGGCAGCGAGCACGGCATCGCCGATTGCGCCTGAACTCGAGGATGAGAAGTCCGAGGCGGAGAGCAAGGCGGAAGGAAAAACGGAAGCAAAGAAGGGCGAGAGCGACAAGGGCGACAACAAAGACGCCAAGGAGAGCACAGGCGACGAAAAAACGCATGCTGCGAAGGCTCCCGTGAAGCCGGTAAAAATCGATCTGGAAGGAATTCAATCGCGGATCGTGGCTCTGCCCCTGCCGGCAACCTTCTATGAGTCGTTGAGTGCAGGCCTGAAGGGGAGCATTTATTTCGTGGAAAGGCCTGTCTCAGGTCGATTCGGAGATCGCGGAGGGTCGCTCAGCCGGTGGAATCCGGAGGATCGCAAGACCGAGAAGCTGGCGGAGCACGTGGTCGGATTCGAACTCTCTGCGAGCGGCGAAAAGATGCTGCTGGCGCTGAGTCACGCCGGATCGGAAGAAGAGATGGGGCCCGGTGGCGGCGGACCGCCCTCGTGGGTCATCGTTCCTTCAACGGCCCCGGTGAAACCTGGCGATGGAAGCCTCTCGTTTGCGGAATTGAAGATGAAGGTGGTTCCACACCAGGAGTGGGCGCAGATGTACCACGAGGTGTGGCGCATCGAGCGCGCGTTCTTCTACGACCCCAACTTCCACGGCACTGACACCGTCGCTGAAGAGCGTCACTTTGAGCCGTACGTGGATTCGATCGCTTCGCGCGCGGATTTGAATTACATCTTCCAGGAGATGTTGAGCGCATTTTCGGTCGGCCACCTGCGCGGCACCGGCGGCGAAATTCCCGAGGCCAAGAAAGTGCCGGGGGGCCTGCTGGGCGCGGACTACGAGATCAAAGACAATCACTACTGCATCGCGAAGATCTACACGGGCGGCGTGTTCAACCCGCGCGACAAGGCTCCGCTGGCGCAACCCGGACTCAACGTGCAGACCGGCGACTGCATTCTTGACATCAACGGGCAGGAGATCACGGCGGAGGGTGACATTCAGCAGCCGCTCGAAGGTACGGCGGGGCACGTGGTGAGCTTGCGCATTGGCGCTGCCGATGGCAAGAATGCCCGCGACATCTCCGTGATTCCCATTGCGAGCGAGGCCGCGCTGCGCAATATCGACTGGATCGAAGCAAATCAAAAAATTGTAGACAAGCTCTCCGACGGCAAGCTGGCCTATGTGTATCTTCCGGATACGGGCGGGGGCGGCTTCACCAACTTCAACCGCTATTATTTTGCGCAGACCGAGAAGCAGGGGGCGGTCATCGACGAGCGCTTCAATGCCGGCGGCCAGGTGGCGGACTACTTTGTCGAAGTGCTGGGGCGGCATATTGAGTCGTACTGGGCGCCGCGTTATGGCACCATCGAGCACACACCGAATGCCGCTGTTTATGGGCCCAAGGTAATGATCGCCAACGAATTTTCAGGCTCGGGCGGTGATGCTCTCCCTTGGCTCTTCAAGCAGGCGAAGCTTGGACCGCTGGTGGGCAAGCGCACGTGGGGCGGCCTGGTGGGTATCTCAGAGATACCGGTGCTGATGGATGGCGGCCATGTGACCTCGCCGAGCGTTGCGTTCTTTTCGCCCAAGGGGGAATGGGATGTGGAGAACCACGGCGTCGATCCGGATTACGTGGTGGAACAAGATCCGAAGGCAGTGAGCGAAGGCCACGATCCGCAACTGGAAAAGGCGGTTTCGCTGGCTCTGGATCAACTCGCGAAGCATCCCCAGGTTGAGGTGCAACGCCCGGCATATCCGAATTATCACAAGTAGAGTGATGAATCGTCTGTCCTTCGAAGCAGTGCGCCAACGGCTCGCGGATATTCTGCGCAAGCTTGGTTTTTCACAACCTCGCGCGGAACTGTGTGCGCAACTATTTGCTGAAACCACCTGCGACGGTGTGTACTCGCACGGCGTCAACCGCTTTCCGCGCTTCGTGGCGATGGTGCGGAACGGCAGCGTCGATCCGGCTGCCGAGCCGCAAGTGGCAGGACGGTTCGCCGCCCTGGAGCGCTGGGATGGCCGGCGCGGTCCGGGAAATCTGAATGCGCGGGCGGCGATGGCGCGCGCTCTGGCACTGGCCGTCGAGCACGGCATCGGCTGCGTGGCGATGGGCAACACCAATCACTGGATGCGGGGAGGAACCTACGGCTGGCAGGCGGCTGATGCGGGAATGATCGGCATGTGCTGGACGAACACTATGCCCAACGTTCCGCCATGGGGTGGAACCGAACCCTGCATCGGCAACAACCCGCTGGTGATTGCCGTTCCGCGCGCCAGGGGGCATGTAGTTCTCGATATGGCCATGTCGCAGTTTTCTTACGGTGCGCTGGAGAGCTATCGAAAAAAGGGCGCCTTGCTGCCTGTGGATGGAGGCTTCGACGCCGAGGGCCATCTCACGCGCGATCCAACCGCGATTGAAGCCACCGAGCGACTGTTGCCGGTGGGTTACTGGAAGGGCTCAGGGCTTGCTGTTGTGCTGGACATGGTGGCCTCCATGATGTCTCTCGGTAACCCTACACACAGCATTTTGCCCGATCCCCTGCGCGAGACCGGCCTGTCCCAGATGTTTGTCGCCATGAATCCGTTGGCGCTGGGAGAGGAACCCGCGCTCGAGCGCATTGCCGATGAGGTGGTCGAATCGCTGCATGCCTGCCGCCCCACGGAGGAAGGCAAGCCGGTACGCTATCCCGGCGAGCAGACGCTGTATATCCGCGAGGAAAACCGCCGGCTCGGATTGCCCATCGAGCCTGCGATATGGAGCGAAATCCTGGCGATGTAAGAAGCGCTAGATCAACCGCACGTTCGCGGGGAGTCCGCTCACCATCGTCTCAATGCGCGGGTCGCTTGCGGAGAGGCCATAGACCTCCACGTAGCAACACTCCAGCCAGCGCCGAATCCGCGCTCGCTCAATGTGCGGTGGAAGCTGGCGCCCGTGAATCAGCACATCCATCGCACCGGGAAGAACGGTTGATACCGGCGGCATGATGTAGTCAAGGCCTTCGATTTCCTTGCACCCGAGTCTGCGATAAAACATTTTGCGGCGTATTCGATCTGCCTGATCGTCGTTTCGCAGCTTGTCGGAATCCACTTCGACCAGCAGAAACTTCGAGGAACCTGCGGCGAGGTTCGCGGCCTCCGTGAACAACTGCTGCCCGATCCCCTGGCTCCTTCGATCGGGGGCCACCGCCATGTATTCGAGCAGGGCGGCGTCTGAATCGTCGAGTGCGCGCACGATCGCGTATCCCAACACAAGATCCGACTCCGTCGCGAGCAGGAACGAGTAGCCGCGGATCCGGAACCATGGCCGCGAGTCGTTCCAGGCTCTTGCGCTCGCCTGGCTCGTGCGACTCGATGTAAATCCTTGCCAGGTCGCCGAATGCGGGGTCGTCGGCCGAACAAAGTCGGCGCAGGCACAGGGGATGAGAGGAAGGAGGAATTTCGTCAGAACCCCATGATGTTGTAGCCGCAATCCACGTACAGCGTCTCGCCGGTGATGGCGCTCGACAGATCGCTGGCCAAAAACAGCGCTGCCCCTCCCACTTCCAGCTGATCTACGTTGCGGTGCAGCGGAGCGCGCTCGGAGTGGGCCCGCATCATCTCGCTCAGGTCTCCCACGCCGCGCGCGGCCAGCGTCTTAATGGGCCCGGCGGAGATGGCGTTCACGCGGATGTTCTTCGGTCCCAGACCCGCGGCCAGGTAGCGCGTCGCGCACTCCAGGCCCGCCTTGGCTATCGCCATCAGGTTGTAGTTCGGCACTACCTTCTCGGCGGCGTAGTAGGTGAGCGTCATAATGCTGCCGCCTTCGGTCATCAGCGGTGCGGCTCCGCGGCTGACGGCGATGAGCGAGTAGACACTCACGTCCATGGCGACGCGAAATCCGTCGCGGCTGGTGTTCACGAATTCGCCCTTAAGGTCGGCTGCAGGCGCGAATGCTACTGCATGAACGAGGACATCGAGCTTCCCGTACTTCTCTTTGAGCGCGGAAAACAGCGCATCAATCTCCTGGTCGATCGACACATCGCACTGAAAGCCGGAGGCGCCCGGCAGATCGGCGATCAGTCCCTCGGCCTCGAGCTTCATGCGCTCGTTCTGGTAGCAGATGGCCAGCGTAGCGCCGGCCGCGTGCAACTTCTGCGCGATGCCCCAGGCGATGGAACGCTTGTTGGCCAGCCCGAAGACAACGGCCGTCTTACCCGCCAAATCGATCATTCTTCTTTTGTTCCTCCAGGTCCTGAAACAGGGAATTCAACTGCGGCCGCACCGCTTTTTAGAATATCAGCCGGACTATAGCGCGTTTCTGCCGCGGCACTTCATCCGCCCAGATCGATTAACTCAACGTGCCCCACTGGCCGTTCCAGAAAGCGCGAGCCCAGGCGCTCGAACTTCTCCACAGAATCGGTAGCAAAGCAGCGGATGCCCTGACCCTCCGCCTCGCCTTTTTGGCTCTCCTGGCGAAAGAGCACGACGGCAGCTTCCGCCGTAGCTTCAGCGGAGTCGATCACCCGCATGCCCGCCGGCACCGCCTTCGCAATCATGGGCCGCAGCAGCGGGTAGTGCGTGCAGCCCAAAACCAGCGTGTCGGGTGACATGCCTTCGTCGGCGGCCTGGTGCAGCAACTCGTCGAGGTAGATGCGAAACACCTCGGCGGTCACCGGGTGCTGCGTCCAACCCTCCTCCACCAGCGGCACCAGCAGCGGGCAGGCCTTCTCCAGAGCGCGCAGGCCGCGTTTGCGACATTCGGCCGCATACGCGTGGCTTTGTACCGTGGCATCGGTGGCGATCACTAGCACGTCTCCGGATAGCGAAGCGGCAAGCGCGCTGGCCGCGCCGGGTTCGATCACCCCCAGCACCGGGACCGGCACCGCGTCCTGGATAGCATCGAGGGCCAGTGCGCTGGCGGTGTTACAGGCGATCACCAGGTACTCGGCGCCTTGTTCGCGTACCAGGAACTGCGCGCTTTCCGCGGCGTAGCGGGCGATCGTGCGTCGTGATTTGGATCCGTAAGGCAGGCGCGCGGTATCGCCGAGAAAGGCATAGCGGGCGTGCGGAATGTGATCCAGCAGCGCGCGCAGCACCGTGAGCCCACCGAAGCCGGAGTCGAAGACGCCGATGACAGGATTGCTTTTCATGGATGAGAAAGGTCCGCGGGGACAGCGTCCGAAGTCAGATAGGTGCGAGTCAGGTCGGCGTGCCCGGCCAGCGATGGGCGAACCTCGCCGTCTACCAGGAATCGCACCTGCGTAACCCGTGGCAGGTTGGCGTGCAGCGTTCCGCAGATCGACAGCACGGTGAGAGTTTCAGTTTCCAGGCCCGACGGATGCGAGGCGGCGAAGCTGGCCTTAAGATTGACCACCGCGAGTTCAGGCCCCGTATCGTCCTTGTCGGCGGCTCTGGATGCGGTGACACCCTCCGCAGGCAACAGAAAGACCTGTGCGACAGAAGTCGCGCCGCCGGCAATCGCATGGTTCGAGTCCTGCGCAGCATACAGGTCGAGCAGCTTGCCGAGCACCGCGCGGGCGCGTGCTCCGGGGTCGGCCGGCAACGGCAGCGAATAAACCTGCCCGCGCAGCGAATTGTCGTCGTCGTCGGCCACCATCAGCGTGGCTTGCTCCGGTGCGGCCACTGCGGGCGCCTGCGTGGGTGCCGAATCCTGCCCGGCCAGCATGCGCTCATGCGCCCGTTCCTTCATGCGGAACAGCACCCCGCCCATGATCAGGGATGCGAGCACCAGCAGCACCAGCAGAATGGTCTGCGCACGGGAGATCATGGCTGGCGTGCCTCCGTCCGCCATTCCAGAATGGCTCCGGCGAGTGTGGCCGCTATCTGGGCCTGGTAGTTGGCATCATCGGGCTCGGATTTCGTCTTCTTATCGGCATCTCGCTCCGGCGCCAGCTCGATCGCTACCGCGGGGCAGGCCATGCTGTCGATCGCGGGCAGGGCCGTCCGTCCCAGGGTCACCGGGGTTCCCGCGTGATTGAGAGCCGAGTTCAGCACGCCGGCAAGTCCCAGGCTACGCGTCACCCAGCCCGATTGCGCCGTCTTCCAGGGCATAAAGCGGGTCGGGATCATGGGCGTGAGCGACGACGCAAAGAGATGGACGCCCGAGCCCGTTTCCGCAACGTGGAGGCTGAGGCACGCCTGGGCCCTGGCGCGGTTGGCGATCTCGGCGCGCTGGTCGGGATTCAATGACTGGTCGGCTTCGCGGGTTGTCACTACCTGGATCCCGCGGGCGCTGAGCAGCGAACGCAGACGCACGCTGAAAGCGAGGGTTGCAGCCTTTTCAAGCTGCCCGTCGTTCAGGTGGCCGCCCGTGTCGTCGCCGCCGTGCGCCGCGTCGATCACCACTACGAAACGCGCTGCCGGAGCGGGAGGCGGGGGAGGCGCCTGCTGCGCGGACACAGCCCGTGCAACTCCGCACGCAGCCAACAGACCAGCGGCAGCCCACGGCACGCGGGTTCCGCTCTTACTCCATTGCATAAATGGTGAGACCGCTCAACAATTTGGGATAAAAATCAGTCGACTTCTGCGGCATTACTTCACCGGCGAAGGCCACTTCCTTCAACTGCTCCAGCGTGACTGCATTGGTCAAAAAAGCGATGTTTGCTTCGCCGCGACGAACCTGGTCAACGGCTTCGGCAGCATCGCGCAGGTAGCGGATGTTGGTCTGTTCGCGCACCTTCTCGGCGTCGAGGCCCAGCAGACGTTCGAGCACAATCGAGTGCAACTGGCTCAGGTCCAGGCGGCGCTGCCTCTCCGGCATTTCGGTCAGAACAGCGGCCGCGGCCTCCGGTTTCGACCGCAGCAGCAGCGCGCCGGCTTGGGTTACGCCCACAAATGCGGTACCCTCCTGACTGCGAAGCAATTCGAGACACGCACAGGAATCCGTGGCCGGCAATTCTGAGACGGTAAAGAATTCCTCGGCGGCCTTGGCGAATCCAGCCGGATCGAAGCCGGGCAGGCCGTGAACCACGCGATGTGTGGGGAGAATCACCAGCCCCTCCGAATCCATGTTCACAAACGTCATCATCACCGCCGCCTCGGGAAAAGGCGGGTGCGGCAACTGGTTCACGCTCGACTCGGACTTCGGGTGCCCCGGCATGAGCATGCTCCTTCGAGTAGGCGAGCGCGGTCTCATAGCGATGGTGCCCATCGGCGATAATCAGCTTCTTGTCGGCCATGGCGCTCACCAGCAGGCGGATGACGGACGGATCGCTGATGCGCCACACTCGGTGCAAAACGCCATATTCGTCGGTGACTTCGGCGTCCGCCGTTCCGCTTCCGTCGTACAGCACCTTATCCACGCTTCCCGCCGGATCAGAGTAAAGCATGAAAATCTGTCCAAAGTGGGCCCGAGTGGCTTTTAGCAGATTCAGTCGATCACTTTTTGGCTTGGAGAGCGTCTGTTCATGACGGAAGACTACGCCGTCGGCGTACTCGTGCAGTTTTCCAAGTGCGATGAATCCGCGACGTTCTCTTTGGGCGCCAGAGCCAGGCACTGCGAAGCGCTGGGAGTAAGCAAACACACACGGAGTCTTCTCCTGCACCAGGACTCCCTGCTCGCGCCAGGATTGGAAGTCGCGGGCCGCGCGAGAATATACGCTTTCTCCCCGTTCGGCATCGAAGAGTTCAGGCAGACCGAGGATGATGCGGACCAGGTTGTACGGGCTGCTTTGGTAGTAAGCCTGCTGCATGGCCGGGGAGATTTTGTCATACGGTTGTGTCACAACGGTGTCCAACCGGACAGTGCTGGAGTTATATCTCCAGGCTCGGAAGGGATAGATGTTGGCCATGCGGAAAGACTTGCTCCGGGTGAATAAGGCGGCGACTGCACCGATTCCATTCTCTATGCGAGAGAACCGCTTCAGGTTCCAGCCTCGATTGTATCCCAGCATCGGTACCCGCCAATCTGTTGCGCTATCACGGGATGAAAGCCGGGAGGGGAATCTCGAACGCGACCCGCGTCCGTCGTGCTACCATCACTCACTACTTATTGGTGCAGCGGTATGAAGACGTCTATTCTGCCCTCGAACTTCAATCGATGCGGGCCTCTTACTCGGGTGGCGGGGTGCGTTTGCCTGCTCGGTTTGGCGGTGCTTCTCCCGCCGTCGGCCGCGCGCGCCCAGGACGATCCGCTGAATACGGTGCATGTACCGCCGCCGTCAGCCACCACCGCGACCCCCAGCGAACCCAAAGGCACCGAAGCTCCCGCCATAGCCTCGGGTGATGCCGCCGGCAAGGTTCGTCCCGGCAGCCTGATTCGCATGAACGTGGACATGGTGCTGGTTCCCATTACCGTGACCGATCCCATGAACCGCCTGGTAACCGGTCTGGAGCAGGACGACTTCAAGATCTTTGAGAACAGCGGAGAGCAGCGAATCAAGACCTTTGCCAGCGAGGATGCGCCGGTATCGATCGGCATCATTTTCGACCTCTCCGGCTCCATGAGTTCCAAACTCATGCGCGCGCGCGAATCGATTCTGCAATTCATCAAGACCGCCAATCCGCAAGATGAGTTCTTCGTTATCGGCTTCAATGACCGGCCCGAACTCATCGAGGACTTCACCGCCTCGGTGGAGGACATCCAGGCGCGGCTGGCCACGGTGCGTAGCGGCCATCGCACCGCGCTTCTCGATGCCATCTACTACGGCGTGGCCAAAATGAAGGACGCACGCCACGAACGCAAGGCCCTGCTGGTGGTCTCCGACGGTGGCGATAACCGCTCCCGGTATACCGAGGGCGAGGTCCGCTCGCAGGTGCGCGAATCCGACGTGGAAATCTACTCGATCGGCATCTTTGATGCCTATGCCGCAACTCCCGAGGAACGGACCGGCCCGCTCCTTTTGAACGAACTCTGCGAAGAAACCGGCGGCCGCATGTTCCGCGTCGACGACTTGAGCGAGATGAGCGACATCGCCGAAAAGATCTCTACCGAGTTGCGCAACCAGTATGTGATCGGATACACCCCCAAAGAGATGCGCCGCGACGGCAAGTGGCGTAAAGTTAAGGTTAAGTTGAATCCACCTCAGGGGTTGCCGCCGCTTACCGTTCATGCACGCACCGGCTACTATGCGCCATTGCAATAACGTACTCCTCGCGATCTTTCTCGCCGGAGCGTCGCTTTCGTTATCAGCGCAACAAACCTCCAAGCCGGCGGCAACCGGGCAGCAGCCGCCGCTGACCGTGGACCGCGACCCGGTGCGTTCGCCCGACGGCAATGCTCCCGCGCCGTCGCGCGAAACCATTCAGAAAGAGGGCGGCGGGTTCGTTCTGCATACCGACGTCGAAGAGGTGGTGCTGAACGCCACCATCCTCGATGACCGCGGTCACCTGGTGCAGACCCTCACCAAAGACGACTTCCAGGTCTTGGAAGACGGTGTCAAGCAGACCATCATCAGCTTCCAGCACTCCGACCTCCCCGTCTCCATCGCGCTGGTGGTCGATAACTCCGGCTCCATGTCGAAGAAGCGTCCGGCGGTGAACAAAAGTGCGCTCGACCTGATCGAAGCCTCGAACCCGCAGGATGAGGCTTTCGTGGTCAACTTCTCCGACGAGGCGTTCATCGACCAGGAGTTCACCTCCAACGTGAACAAACTGCGCGAGGGCCTGAGCCACATTGAATCGCGCGGCGGAACGGCGCTTTACGACGCCGTTGTGGCCTCGGCAGACAAGCTGGCCATCGATGCCAAGCGCCCCAAGCAGGTCCTGGTGCTCATCACCGACGGCGAAGACAACGCCTCCACCCTTAATCTGGAACAGACCATCCGCCGCGTCCAGCAACTCTCCGGGCCCGTCATCTACTCCATTGGCCTGCTCTTTGGCGACGAGATGAGCCGCTCCGAGGTTCGGCACGCCCGCCGTGCTTTGGAAATGCTCTCCACCGAAACCGGCGGCATCGCTTTCTTCCCCAAATCGCTCGAACAGGTAGACCAGATCGCAGCTGAAGTGGCGCGCGACATTCGCAGCCAGTACACAATCGTCTATCACTCCACCAAGCCGAGCACCGAGCCGGGCTTCCGGCGCGTGCAGGTGAGCGCCGAAGCCAAGGGAATGGGCAAACTCAATGTCCGGACCCGTACCGGATATTTCCCGGTGGTGCGCAAACCCAAAAAATCTGCTCCGTCCCAGCCGGAATAAAGTCGCCTCCCAAGCCCTCCTCCGCGTACAATCCTGTTGATTCAACAGCTGTTTCCCGTTTGTTGACGATTGCCGTTCTTGCCGTCCCTTCCCCGTGCCGACTGAATCGACTGATACGTCCGACCGGCCGCGCGCACGATCAGTCACAGGAGCGGATCCCCATGGCCATGCAGGCCAGTCGCGTTTACCTCCATCGAGGGCACCTCCGGTTTGCCGCAATCGCGGCCTGCCTTGCACCGCTTTGCCTGTTTCTGGCAGGCGCCACGGCTGCAGCCCAGATCAAGCTTGTCGCCTCTCAGGCCGTGGTGGTGCGCAGCAGCAACGGCGCCGCGCAGCTGAAGCTGACCAATACCGGCAAAACGCCACAACCGCTCAAACTGAGCACGGGCACTTTTCTCGATGAAACGTCTCGCACCCGCGTCGAGCAGCCGAAGGCAACTTTCTCCCTCGAATCCGGCGGCGATCTGCCCGCCACCCTCGCGCCCGGCCAGTCCGTCGAAGTCGCACTCGAGATCGGCGGCATGTCGGGAGCCCTCAGCGTCGAAGCCCCTCTGTTCAACGGTGGGGACCTGCTGGGCACCCTGCGGGCCGTCGCGGTGGACACGCCGCTGAACGTGTCGCTCGACGGCCGCGGCGCTCCCGATCAGCCGCTGGACTTCACCTATCAACGCTCCTCCGTCATCCCACTCAAAAACAGCGGTAAAGACTACCTTTCCCTGGAGTGGCGGTTCCTGGTGGGCGGCACGCAGGAGGGCAACGGAATCACCATCCTCCCTCCCGGCGCCCAGTCGCGCATCGTGCTCACGCCCACATCCGATGTTTATTCGCCCGTAGACTTCTTCCGTCCCGCCGGCAAGACTGGCGTGTTGTTGCTGCGCCCCCACACGTTTTCGGGGGTCGATCCCAGGCTCTTCGATCTGCACCCCATCCAGGTGAGTCTCCACATGAATCGTCTCGGCCTCGAGACCACCGAAACGCTGTTTGCAATCTATGTCATGTTCTTCCTCCTTATAGGAGGCATCCTGTCGCTGCTGGCCAACTCCATCCTGCCCAACATGCTCAGGCGCATCGCCTATGAAAAGCAGCTTTCCCGGCTCGCCGACCGAACCAGCAGCGTCACCTACCGCGTCGACTCCTACGTGCGCGTGCTGCTGCGCCTGGAGCGCAAGAAGATCGAATTCGCGCTCAAGGAGGCCACCTGGTATTCGCTCTCTATCGCCGAAAAAATCGATGCGGTCTGCGTGGATATCAGCCGTCTCGACCAGCGCCTCACCATCGCTGAGCGCATCGACGAACTGCGCAAACGGTTTGAGGACATTGCGGGGACCGCTCCCCCCTCCGCAACCGACCTCGTCGACCAGGTTCTGCAGGCCGCCTGCGAACAGCTCCACTCCTTCACCCTGCCCGACGAGGTGCTGAACGAGGCCAACAACCTGATCGGCAAGGCTGACACGGAGATGGATGCGCTGGCGGACAGCGCCCAGCAAGCCAAGCGCGTGGCCGCCAACTTCAAGGAGCTGAAGACGCGGCTGGCGGTGTTTCCCAAGGATTTATATCCTGACCTCGAGACCGCTCTACCCGGCATCTTCCGATTCTTCGGCTATCCCTTCGATGATCCCACCAACATCGTTCCACCCATGCTCTTTTCCATCGACCATGCCATCGCCGCCGGCCACATCATCCTGGATTACGCCATGGTGCGTGCCTGCATCGCCAAAGGCGGCACCAAGGAGTGCCCCAACGCCGGCAAGGACATGTGCGAGCGGCTGATGGCGCGGGAGTGCCGTCTGATCGAATTGCTCGCCACCCTCTCCTGGAAGTCGCTGCGCCAGGCCCGCATCCTGGTGCAGGAGATGCGCGAAAACATCTACGAGGAAGACATCATCGAGGGACTGTGGAAGCGCGAAGTCGACAAAAAGCCGGTCGCCAAGATCGTCTTTGATACGCAGCGCGCCCGGCCCTACCTGCCCATCTACTTCTCCGTGGCCTTCGACAATCCGCGATTCAAAAATGCCGCCGCCGTCAACTGCCTGAGCTTCCGCTGGGAATTCCCCGGCGACATGTTCGAAGAGGGATCGAAGGTCTGCCACTATTTCGTCGGAAACGAGCCCGAGATCGCGTTTGGTTGGGACCCCGACGAGGTGGAGAAGAGCGCGGCTCACAAACCCTCCGAACATCATCAGGCCAGGCAGGAAAAGCAGCACGAGTCGTGGTTGATGCGGAAGTGGAGAAAATGGAAGGAGAAGCGGCGACGGCAGAGGCGCGGCTTTACCACCTGGATATCGCTCACCGTCCAGAAGCCGGACGACGTTTCAATCCGCGCCCGCATCCGCGAG
Source organism: uncultured Acidobacteriota bacterium (assembly GCA_963744185.1). Taxonomy (GTDB): domain Bacteria; phylum Acidobacteriota; class Terriglobia; order Terriglobales; family Acidobacteriaceae; genus Telmatobacter. The sequence continues at coordinate 47,815 of CAVUSR010000016.1, forward strand.
AAGATCAAGCTGGATCCGCGCAAGCGACCGGGCCGGTCGCGCGTGTGGGTGGAGATCGTCCGCTTCATGCTCGCCTTTGGCGTGGCCCTGGCCGGCATCGAGGCCGGCGCGCTCGACCAGCTCCGCAAACTCGATTTCCTCGCCGGAACCATCGCCGTCGTGGCTCTCGGGTTCGGGGCCGACTCCATCAAAAACCTGCTCACCCAGGCGCCTAAGAAGCCGGCTTAGCCGGAATTTGGTACGAACCGGCAAATCCCTGCAATCCCCCACGGTAAGCTAGTAGCTAGAAGCTAAGAGCCAGGAGCTTGCCTTTTTCATGTCTCAATACAAGTACGACACTCTTGCCGTGCACGCCGGCCAGCATCCCGATCCCCTCACGGGCGCCGTGAATGTGCCCTTGTATCTCTCCTCGACTTTTGAACTGACCGGCGTGGGCACCGACCGCGGCTGGGATTACTCCCGCGCCGGCAACCCCACGCGCGACCGGCTCGAGTCTGCCCTTGCAGCCCTTGAAGGCGGCCATAGCGGCCACGCCTTTACCAGCGGAATGGCGGCGATCTCCGGCCTGGTTGCCATGCTGCGCAGCGGCGACCATCTGATCTGCTCGAAAGACGTCTACGGCGGGACCGCGCGCCTCTTCAATCAAGTGGTCCGTCACTACGGCATCGAGATCGAGTACGTCGATACCGCCTGCGTGAAAGCTGTTGCCGCAGCCATCAAGCCGAACACCAGGCTGGTGCATATCGAGACGCCCAGCAATCCGCTCATGGTCCTGAGCGACATTGCCGCCATCGCCGAAGTCGCGCACGCCAAGGGCATTGAAGTCAGCGTCGACAACACCTTCATGTCGCCGGTTCTGCAAAGTCCGCTGGCCCTCGGCGCCGATATCGTGATGCACTCGACCACCAAGTATCTGAACGGACACTCCGATGGCATCGGCGGCGCGCTCATCGGCTCGACGCCCGAGCACAAGGAGCGCTTCTGCTTCGTACAGCGCGCGGCCGGCGGCATCCTCTCGCCGTTCGAGTGCTACCTGGTGCTGCGCGGTATCCGGACCATGCCCTTGCGCATCCGGCAGCACGAAGAAAACGGCCGCGCCGTCGCCGAGTTCCTTGCTCAGCATCCCAAGGTCTCGAAGCTCGCGTATCCCGGCCTCAAGAGCCACCCCCAATACGATCTCGCGGTCAAGCAGCAGAGGGGCTTCGGCTCCATGATGAGCTTCGACATCGGCTCGAGGGAAAACGCGGCGCACTTCCTTGGAGCCATCAAGATTTTCCTCAACGCCGAGTCGCTCGGCGGCGTGGAATCTCTGGCTTCGCACTCGGCTACCACTACCCACGGATCCGTCTCGGCGGAAGAGCGCGAGGAAATGGGCATCAGCGAAGGCCGCATCCGGCTCTCCATCGGAATCGAGGACAAGGAAGATCTCATCGCCGATCTGGACCAGGCGCTGGCCAAGGTCTAGAGCAGTGCTAAACGGCCCGGAACAGGCGGGACTTTACTCTCTGCGTAAAGACTGAATCAACGGGCTGACTTGCAGTCTTTGTATCAAAACATCCCTCATCCCGCTTCTTCTCGGAGGTTCCATGGTCGAGACGGCGATGAACTCGGATCAAGCCCTTCGCGCGCTGGTGGCGGCCATCGTCTCAAGCGACGTCGCCACCGTCACCGCGCTGCTCGCTGCGTCGCCGCAATTAGCCACGGCATCTTTCGAGACCGGCGCAACGCGCAGCGCCGCGAAGCAGTCGTTCATTGATGCCGTTATGCGTTACATCGTAGCGGGCGACACGGCGTTGCACTTCGCCGCCGCGGCCTACGCACCGGACATCGCGCGCACCCTCCTTGCGGCCGGCGCGAATGTGCGCGCCCGTAATCGCTTTGGATATGAGCCGCTGCACGCGGCGGCCGCCGGTGGCCCGAATTCTCCTCACTGGAACCCCACTGCTCAATCAGCAACGATTACGTTTCTCGTAGAAGCCGGTGCTGACCCGAATGCGGTGGACAAGCGCGGCGTAACTCCACTCCATATCGCGGTGCGAACGCGCTGTGCCGCGGCCGTGCGGACTTTGATTCAACTCGGCGCCGACCCGTCGCGCCCCAATGGCAATGGCTCGACACCCATGTTGCTGGCGCAACAGAATACGGGCCGCGGAGGCACGGGTTTACCGGAGGCAAAGGAACAGCAACGGCAGATTTTGGGCCTCTTGAGTCAGGCCGAGCGGTCGGGTTGAGGGCGGGCGCGCTTTTTTGCCTCTCTCACTCATCAGATTCGGCCCCGCTGGGATCCCCCCTCTAAAGCTGTCAATACCCCTGCCTGTGGAAAAACAATTTAAATCGCTGAAAACAAAAGCAAAATAAATATTCCAAAATTGGGGATTAATTCTTCGAACCTGCCATACTTGAAATAGAAGCCCAAAATAACGAGGGAGGCCCGCGATTTTCGCGGGCCTTTTGCTTTGATCAGGAACGACAAGGAGGAGCGCAATGAGGTTCGAGGATGCACCGGATTTGCATCTCCCGGCTTGCTGCCCGGAGGCTGTGAGACGACCCCACCCCCCACCCCCCCTATGTAGATCGCCTTTTCTTCGCCCTCGCGACGTCTAGTGCGCCATAACCGCTTTCGCCGTCTTGGGCGGCCTTCGCATCACAAAGGGCAGCGGTATCAGGATTGCGGTCAGCGCCACCATTACCCAGATCACATCCACATACGAGAGCAGGCGCGCCTGAAGCTGCGTCATGCCGTAGATTTGGGCACCCGCGCGGTAGATCGCGTCGCCGCTCGATCCTCCCATCCGCTGTTGCAGCGCTCCCGCGATGCCGGAACGCGTGGCTTCAAACGGCCCGTTGCCGGGCGTGGTGTGAGCCGCCAGCATGGCCATGTGCTTTTGCGTCAGGCGCGACAAAAGGGTGGTGACAAAGCTGATGCCGACGCTGCCGCCAAGATTGCGCATGAGCGCCGAGAGGCCGCTGACCTCGTTGTACTTCTCCTGGGGAATGCCGGCGTAACAGAGAGTGTTGATGGGAATGAAGAGGAAGGGCAGGCCCAGGGCAATGACCACGCGCCAGCTTACCGCGAGGCCGAAGTTGACGTTAAGGTCGAGGCCGGTCATGCGGTAAAGGCCGAACGTGGTGATGCAAAAGCCCATGGCGACCAGCCATCGGGGATCAAACTTGGGCGCCAGGGCACCCGCCACCGGAAACAGAAACATGAGTGCAAGCCCGCCGGAAGACACCGCCATGCCGGCCTGCTCCGCGGAGTAGCCCATGATCTCCTGCAGAAACTGCGGAATCAGCACGGTGGAGGAGTAAAGCGAGACGCCCACCATGAACATGACGAACATGGTGGTGCTCACGTTTCGCCGCTTGAAGAGGCGCAGGTCCAAAATCGGGTGTTCCACGTGAAGCTGTCGCCAGATGAAGATGGACAGGCCGATGGCCGAGACAACGAAGCACGTGATGATGAAGCGCGAGCTGAACCAGTCGTCTTCCTGGCCCTTGTCGAGCATGGTTTGCAGCGCCGCGATGGTCACTACCAGCAAACCGAGCCCCCAGTAATCGATGCTCTCGCGCTTTTTGCGGATGGCGGCGAGATACGGTGGATCTTCGACGACGCGGTTGGTCATGTACAGCGAAAGAAGGCCGACGGGAATGTTGATGAAGAAGATCCAGCGCCAGCTGTAGTTGTCGACAATCCAGCCGCCCACGGTGGGTCCCAGCACCGGGGCCAGCACCACCGCCATGCCGTACACAGCGAAGGCCATGCTGCGCTTCTCGGGCGGAAAGGTATCGGCCAGGATGGACTGCTCGCTGGGTTGAAGGCCTCCGCCTGCCGCGCCCTGCAGAACCCGGAAGAACACCAGAACGCCGAGTGAAGGCGCCAGGCCGCAGAGCAGCGAGGTCATGGTGAACAGCGTGACGCAGCTCATGTAGAAGCGCTTGCGTCCGATGCGGTTGGCGATCCATCCGCTGATGGGGAGCACCACGGCATTGGCGACCAGGTAGCTGGTCAGCACCCAGGTGGCCTCGTCGCGGCTGGCGGAGAGGGATCCCCCGATGTGCGGCATGGCAACATTGGCAATGGAGGTATCGAGCGCCTCCATGAACGTGGCGAGAGTGACCGTGATGGCGATCAACCACGGGTTGGCGCGAGGGCGCCAGGTTTCATGAAAGCTGAGTGTCGCCGCCGCAGCCGCCAAGCCTGCTCCTGTGTCGCGCGAGTGGAAGTGTTGGTATGGGGTACCTCACTCAGATTACCGGAATCGGCGGTCGCGGTCGAAGCGGCGGGACAACAAATGCGGGTTGACGCCCAGGCAGGAAGCGCGGGAGCCGCAACGGATCGAATCAAACGCCGGCAACAACGTTTTGCCTGAAATCGCTCTGTGTCATCCTATTGAGGTGATGCCGGATAGCTCAACCAATGCGGAAGCGCGATCGGCCTTGCTGGCGCTGGGCATCGACACGTGCGGTCCCTCGGGATCGGTGGCGCTGGGCTCGATGAGCGGCGGTGCGGTTGAGATTCTTGCGCAGATCGAGCTTGAGGGGCGCACTTATTCAGCCACGCTTGTGGCCGCAGTGGGCGAGGTTTTGAGCCGGCACGGCGTGGCTTTGGGCGAGGTCGGCTGCATTGTCGTAGTGAATGGCCCCGGCAGCTTCACCGGCGTGCGTGTGGGTTTGAGTGCGGCGAAAGGGTTGGCGGAGGGGGCCGGAATCCCGGTGGTTGCGGTTTCGCGGCTGGAGGTTCTGGCGTCCAAATCCGGTATTCCCAATGCGGCCCTCGATGCTCATCGGCACGAAATCTTTCTCCGCCTCAACGGAAAGGAATTGCTGGCCGGCGCCTCCGAACTGACGACACTAAGTGCGCCAGCCGAAATTGCGGTCTGCGACGCCGCGGCGAGCGCCTACCTCGCCGCCGGCTGGCCCTCGACAGAGTTGCGATCGGTGCCCGCGCCGACCGCGGCGGACGCGCTACTCCTGGCTGCTGCGCTGGTGCAATCGCGCCAGTTTGCGGACATCGCCTTGCTGGACGGCCACTACCTGCGACGGTCCGACGCCGAAATATTCGGCGATCCCGTTTCCGCTGCCGCACCCCGCGCATGACTGAATTCCGCATCCGCCCCATGGGGCTGGCCGACATCGAGGCGGTGATGTCGATTGCCGCCAGCCTCGACGACGCGCCCCACTGGCCGCGCCCGGCCTACGAAGCGGCTCTTGATGCCGCGGCAGCTCCCCTGCGTATCGCCCTGGTTGCCGAGCATGCCGGCGCTGTCGGCGGCTTCGCGATCGCTTCGCTCATTCCACCGCAAGCCGAACTGGAGACCATCGCCATGGCCCGATCTCTTGCCCGGTGCGGAGGGGGAAGTGCGCTGCTTGAGGCGCTGTTTCGCCGGCTCGCGTCACTCGAAATCACGGAAATCCTGCTGGAAGTACGCGCTTCCAACCGGGGTGCCCAGGCGTTCTATCGGGCCCACGGCCTGATGACTTATGCTGCGCGAAAGGCGTACTACGCCGATACGGGGGACGATGCGGTTCTGATGCGGGGAATTATTGCCACCCGCGCAAAGTAAATTGATCTGAGCGCAAATACCGGTGTCCATGTGACTTGCAACACACCTGCCCTCAAGGTAACTACGAAATCCACAGGTACCCATAACTTTCGTGCCGAGTGCCACTTGCGGATTCTCTCTCATCGGAGCTATATCTTAATGTTCGATGAACACGACACACCGAGGGAGGCGCCTATGGAAGAGATTCACGATCCGCTGAGCGAAGAACTAAACCGCCTGCACGCCGAACACCGTCGCTACGCTCAGCGGTTGGAAGAACTGATTCAGAAACCCTATCTCTCCGACGATGAACAACTCGAAGAGGTGCGGTTGAAGAAGCTGAAACTCCACGCCAAGGATCTGATTTACGCTCTGGAACGCCGTACTGTCGTGATGGCGTAGAGACAATCGGATCGCAGCCTGGCTGACGGAAGGCCAGACTGAGCAAAGGACGGAGCGGCGCATACGTCGATACCCTGCAAGCGGAGTGCGCCCCGCGGCAAACCTGCAAACCGTATAATCGTTGGGGACAATGGTTCGTGACGGTTACATTTACGGTTTAAGTTTGCTGGCGGTAGCGGCGTTGGCAGGATGGGCAACGGGAAGCTGGCTATGGGCCATTCCACCCGTGCTGTTGGCGGCGTTTTTTCTCTGGTTCTTTCGCGACCCCGAACGGCCGATTCCGGCTGACCCCGGGCTGATCGTGTCGCCAGCCGACGGCCTCGTCACCGAGGCGGTTTCCATCTCCACGCCGGAAGGTCCCCGCAAGCGCATCAGCATTTTCTTGAGCGTGTTTGACGTGCACGTGAATCGCGCCCCGATTGCCGGAGAGCTGCGCGAGATCCGCTATTACAAGGGCAAGTACATGAACGCCATGAACCCTGCGTGCGCGGAGCAGAACGAGCGCAATATCGTGACCCTGCAGGGCGAGGGAATCGAGATCACGTTCAAGCAGATTGCCGGGTTGCTGGCGCGGCGCATCGTATTCCCCATGAAGGTAGGGGACCAGGTAAAGCGAGGCCAGCGCGTTGGCCTGATCAAGTTTGGCTCGCGGACCGACATTGTGATGCCGGCCGAGGCGGAGTTCCAGGTGAAGGTGGGCGACCGCGTCAAGGGCGGAGCGAGCGTGATCGCGATGATGACGGCTGGAACGGGCGCAGCCACCGAGCGTACGCGGTACCGCGCCGACAGCGCGAGCGCAGGCCAGGGAAGCGAAGAAGGAGATCGCCGTTGAACGGCGAGCCCCGAACACGGGCGCAGAAACGCGCGCGGCTGCATCGCGGGATGTATTTGCTGCCTTCGCTGTTCACGGTGGGCAACATTGGCGCCGGCTACTTCGCGATTACGCGGCTGTTTGCGGCCATCGGCGGTCGCGGCGACGTGCGCAGCAACCTGGACTGGGCGGCCATGGCGATTCTGTTCGCCATCCCGTTCGACTCGCTTGACGGCCGCATTGCGCGCATGACCAACACCACCAGCGAGTTCGGGAAGGAACTCGATTCGCTGGCGGATGTGATCACCTTTGGTGTGGCGCCGAGCCTGCTGGCGTACGTTTGGGGATTTCATTTTCTTCCGGAGTCGATTAACGACGAGTTGCGGCTGGACCTTGTTCACATTGGCGGGTTCCTCTGCTTCCTGTTTCTCATCGGTGGGGCGTCAAGGCTGGCGCGGTTCAATATCAGCCACAATCCCGTGCCGCGCAACCCGGGGAGGCCCGATCGCAAGTACTTTGTGGGAATGCCGATTCCGGCGGCGGCGGGATTGCTGGCGGCCGCGGTACACCTGTGCTACGGGTACCCGGTGCAGGCATGGTGGTTTGCCATCGCGTGGCTGCTGCTGGTGGGCACCTGCGGATTTCTGATGGTGAGCACCTGGCGGTTCTGGTCGGGGAAAGAGATCAATTTCTCGCGCCGGCATCCCTTCCAGATCCTGCTGCTGATGGCGATTGCGCTCTTTCTGATCATTCGGTTTTCGCAGGTCGTGCTGTTTGCCGGAGCGCTGTTGTACATGTTCTCGGGCATCTGGGCGCGAGCGGCCTATTCGTGGTCGCGCCGTCGACGGCAACGGCCCAACGTGGCACTGGAACCCTCCGACCCCCTTGGGCACTCCTAACCTTCTGTCTAAAGGACCTCCGTGTACAAGATCGCGATTGCCGGCGCCTCAAGTTTGCTGGGTAAGGAATTGAAGGACGCCATCTCCGAGTCGCCGCTGGCGGATGCGACGTTCACGCTGCTCGACGACGAGCAGGCGCAGGGTCAGCTTGACCAGGTGGGGGACGAGATCACGTTTGTCCAGCCGGTGTTGTCGGATTCGTTCGAGAAGGTGGACTTCAGCTTTTTCTGCGGTTCGGAGATTTTGACGCGGCGTCACTGGAAAGACGCGTTACGCGCGGGATCGACGGTTCTGGATCTTTCCGGGGCTCTGGACCAGGAGCCGGGCGTCTTGATCCGTGCGCCGTGGCTGGGCTCGGGCGAGGGCACTGCCGATCTGTTCACGCCGGCGGTGGTTCCGGCGCACCCTGCCGCGCTGGCGCTCGCCTTATTGCTGGAGCGGGTGCAGGATGCCGCGCCGGTGCGCTTTGCGGCGGTCACACTGCTTGCGCCTGCCAGTGAGTTCGGCCGCGGGGCAATGGATGAGTTGCACCAGCAGACGGTGAGCCTGTTGAGCTTCCAAACCCTTCCGCGGGCGATTTACGACGCGCAGGCGGCCTACAACCTGCTCTCCGGGCTTGGGGAGAGCGCACAACCCAGCCTGATCGGGCTGGAGGCCCGAATCCGCCGCCATTACGAGGCGCTGGGCGGTGGCCGGTGGCCGTCTCTGGCGTTGCAGGCCATTGCCGCCCCGGTGTTTCACGGCCACACTTTTTCGATTGCCCTGGAGTTGGAGCGCGCGGTCGAAGTGACTACGTTGGAAGAAGCTCTCAGCGGATCGCGGATCGACCTGGTCCTGGAGGATACAGATTCCCCCTCAAACCTGGCGGCTACCGGGCAGAACGACGTGCTGGTACGCCTGCGTCCCATTCAGGAGGGCCGGAACCCGTCGCGGACGGCACGTTTCTGGCTTTGGGCCGCCTCCGACAACCTGAGGCTTTACGCGCAAAATGCCGTGGAGTGCGCATTGGACCTGCGGCGGCTGCGGCCACAGGGGACCGTGCAGTAAGGCGGCTAATACACGTCTTACTTTTCGCGAAAATGTCTTACCGGCTTCCATGATATTCGGTCGTCATTTTGGGAGCGTATAGTTTTTGCGTTAGCGGTTTTTTGTCCCAACGATGTGCCTAAGTTTGATTTGATTGGCCGCTCGCAAGCCCGCAGGAGGAGCCAATGACCGATCCCATAAAATCGCGAAACTCGTCACCGGAAAATCCAGCTGAAAACCAGGGCATCAGCCGCAGGGGCTTTCTGAAGGGTGCCGGACTGACTGCCGCAGGAAGCGCTCTGCTCGATGGAGTTCAGGCGTTCAGTCGTGAGACCGAAGCCGCAACGAACCCGGGTGTGACGGAGTTGGGTCCCGGTCCAGTTCCCGTTCGGCTCAAAATCAACGGCAAAGAGCACAGCGTGGAGATCGAGCCGCGCACGACTTTGGCCGAGGCCTTGCGCATCCATCTCGGAATGACCGGCACGAAGATCATTTGCGACCGTGGTGCCTGCTCAGGCTGTACCGTCTGGTTCGACAAGATGCCGGTGAACAGTTGCATGACCTTGGCCGTGGACGCCGTTGGCCATGAAGTCACCACCATCGAAGGGCTCTCCGCGGGCAGCGAGCCTCATCCGCTGCAGGCTGCATTTGTGAAGCACGACGCGATGCAGTGTGGATTCTGCACACCGGGTATGGTGATGAGTTGTGCGGCACTGCTCGAAAAGAATTCCCATCCCACTGAGTCAGACGTGCGCCACGCGATTTCGGGCAACCTGTGTCGTTGCGGGACGTATCCTCGGATCTTTGCCGCCACGCTCGAGGCGGCTGGGAACACGCGCAGCGCTTAACGGAGGACAACATGCCCGCTCATGTAAATGAGGACTCGATGCTCCAGGAAGCACCCGCCGCGTCCAGTGGAAAATCCGACAAAAAGACGGTGAATGTGCCGGTGGGCGTACCCGACTACACGCTGCACGAGGAACCGCGCGAGGTGCCGGTCACGGAGCCTCCAGTCTGGCCGATCAACAAGGATCTGAAGCATGTCGGAAAATCTCCTGAGCGGTGGGATGGCTACGCCAAGGTCACGGGCCGCGCACGTTATACGTCTGATGTGCAACTCCCCGGCATGCTCTACGCAAAGCTGGTGAACGCCAATGTGCCGCATGCAAAGGTCGTCTCGATCGACACCTCCGCGGCGGAGCACCATCCCGGGGTTCGCGCAGTTCACGTGATCGAGCACGTTCTGGGCAACGCTTCTTTGCGCGATCCATCGCTGGAGCAGACCAATTACCCGGTGGTGCGCTACGCTGGGCAGCCCGTGGCCGCCGTTGCAGCCGTAAGCCCTTATGCAGCGGAGGAAGCGGCAGCGCTGGTGAAAGTGAAATACGACTCGCTTCCCTTCGTTGTGGATCTTGACAGGGCGCGCGCGGCTGACGCGCCACTGGTCTATCCCGGCGCCGCGGACCAGGCGGGGAGCGCCGGAGGCGGCGGAGGACCGCATGACGTGCCGCAGACAGGCAATGTGCACGGGCCTTCGATTCGCAAGGTTGCCGATGTTGAGCAGGGCATGCATGACGCCGAGGTAGTTGTCGAGGGGCGCTACGTGACCCAGGTGCAGACGCACTCGGCCCTGGAGACGCATGGAGTGGTTGCGGATTGGAAACCGGAGATGTTGACGGTGTGGGCTTCGACCCAGGCGGTCTCAAGCGTGCGCGAGGAACTTGCCGCGTTTTTCAAGATCCCCATGACACAGATTCGCGTGATTACCGAGTTCATGGGTGGAGGATTCGGGGCGAAGTTTGGGGCCGGGAATCCCGGTGTCGTTGCGGCGGCACTCTCAAAAAAGTCGGGAGCGCCGGTTCGCCTGATGCTGGACCGCGAAGAGGAACACCTCTCGGTCGGGAATCGCCCAAGTTCAGACCAGGTGCTGCGGATTGGTGCGAAGAAGGATGGCACGCTTACGGCCGTTCACCTGGTGAGTTACGGCACGGCGGGGTGCGGAACCGGGGCGGGATGTGCAGGTCCGGCTGCCAATCTCTACAAGTACGCGTCGCTCCACACCGAGGAGAATGACGTCTTCACAAACGCGGGTCCGGGTGCGGCGATGAGGGCGCCAGGACATCCGCAGGGTGCATTCGCGCTGGAGCAGGCGATCGATGAACTTGCGGTGAAACTCAATCTCGATCCACTCGAGTTGCGCGAACGAATCGATCCGCATCCGGTACGCAAGGTTGAGCGCCAGATGGTTCGCGAGAGCGCGATCTGGAAATCGCGAAATCCGATGGCCAACGCCGATCGCGGTCCGATGAAACGCGGTGTGGGCTTCGCGCAGTCGGTTTGGTATCGCTTTGTGAATATGGACTCCGCGGCGGAAGTACGGGTTCACAAGGATGGATCAATCGAAGTGCTTTCGGCGGTGCAGGACATCGGTTCCGGCATCAAGACGGTGATGGCCCAGATCATGGCCGAACAGTTTGGAGTGCCACCGGAGAAGATTTCGGTGAAGGTGGGAGATACGAACTATCCGGTCGGTCCGAGCTCCGGCGGCAGCATGACCACGCTTTCCCTGACGCCTGCCGTCCGCGATGCCGCATGGCAGGCTTCGCAGAAATTTCTGGAGGAGATTGCCCCCGCATTCGGCACGACCGGCAGCGATCTGGAGCTGGTAGATGGAGAGGTTCACAGCAAGGCCGGGAAGATGCCGCCCATCAGCTTCAAACGTGCAGCGGCCAAAATGAAGACAGATCAGATCGCGGTGCAATCCAAACGCGTTCCCGACTACGATCGAAGCAAGTATTTGACCTACGGCGGGGTAGACGTTGCGGAGGTCGAGGTTGACGCGGAAGTCGGACGCATTCACGTCAAACGCATTCTTTCTGTGCACGACTGCGGACGCCCGATGAATCCCGCCCAGGTAATGAGTCAGATCAACGGCGGTGTCCTTCAGGGGATCTCTTACACGCTTTTTGAAAATCGCCTGATCGATCCGGATTATGGCCTGATGGTGAATCCGAACCTGGAGCAGTACAAGATCACCGGTTCCCGCGAAACGCCTGAGATTGAAGTGCGGCTGGTGGAGGCGTATATCGGTCAGAGCTCTACCGATGCATCGGGAATTGGCGAGGCAGCCGGCATCGTCTCCGTTGGGGCAGCCATCGGCAATGCGGTTTACAACGCGCTCGGCGTGCGAATTCGCCAGACGCCGATGACGCCCGCGGTGGTCCTGGCCGCGCTAAATCAGCCCGCGGGTGGGAGGAGTTTGGCATGAACAGTTTCGCTCTCGCCGATTGCACAACCGTAGACGCCGCATTGTCGCAGTTAAAGGACGGTGCGGTCATCAAAGCTGGTGGCGTCGATCTTCTCGGACGGATGAAGAACGGAACCATTCAGCCATCGAAACTTGTGAATATCCGCAACGTTTCCTCGCTGCGGGGAATACGCGAGACGGAGAGCGGTGTCAGCATCGGCGCGCTCACCACGCTGGGTGAGATCAATGATCACGCCCTCATTCGCGAGAAATATCAGATTCTTTCAGATGCCTGCGGGCACGCGGCAACACCTCATATCCGCAACATGGCGACTGTGGGCGGGAATCTTTTGCAGCCTGTTCAATGCTGGTACTACCGTTCGGCAGACTTCCAATGTATCCGCAAGGGCAAGGAGTTCTGCTTCGCGTTCACCGGGCTCAATCAGTACCACGCCATCATGGACTACGGCACCTGCCCTGCTGTGGCTCCATCCTCGGCAGCCGTGGCGCTGCTTGCTTTGAACGCTACGGTCGAAGTGGAGTCGGCGAAGAAGGGCAAACGAACGGTGGCGATCAAAGATTTCTATGTGCAGCCCGATGCCAATCCGACGAAGTTCACGGTAATCGAGCCTGACGAGTTGCTTACGGCAATCATGATTCCGAAACCCGCGCTGGGAACGCGCTCCGCTTATCAGAAATACGGCGAAAAGGAGAGCTTCGACTGGGCGATTGCCGATGCGGGAGTGGTTCTGGAGATGGACGGGAACATCTGCCGCCGGGCCGTGATTACGATGGGCGCGGCGTCGCCGGTGGTGCGTCGCTCGTCAGAAGCAGAAGCGCTCCTAACCGGCAAGCCCGTCACGGAAGAAACGGCACGCGCGGCAGGCAAGGCCGCAATGACGAACGTGCAGCCCCTCTCGATGAACGGGTACAAAGCCGAGCTTTTTCCGATTGCGATCTACCGCACCATTCTGCTCGCTGCCGGACAAATGGACCGCGACCCGAGCGCGGCGGGTTAGGAGGGTAACGATGAATACGTCTGACACGAAGCCGCAGCCTTGCCAATGCCTCCGAACCAAGAATCCCTATGGCTCGATACCGGAGAACCCCGAATTGTGGGTTGCTGGTATCCAAACAGCTTCGAGCTACTGGTGCGTGCGCACGATGGGCCCCGCCGGTCCTGATCACAATTACGTTCATCTCGCGCGCTGTATTCCGACACGTCAGTGCTACGAGAAGGCCGAGGAATAGAATCGATCAAAGAAGAACCTCTATCGTTGGCCAGGTGCTCGACCGACACCGGACGAACCAGTCATCCCGAGTGACGGGTTTGAGGGGCACGGCTATTGCTTGGAAAGCACAGACTATTGCAAAGCCTGCAGAGCAACCTATCCTCTGATCAAGCCTCCGGGTCGCTGCCTCATCAAGACCGTTCCCTGCAAAGTTGCCCGCTCTGCCGGATTATCGCCCGTTAGCGGAAGGTTCTGGGTGTAACCTGACCCGAACGATTTCGATTTACAATCGCGGTAGTTCGGTTCCAGATACACGCATCCGTCGCGAGGAACAGAATGACTTCTCTCACCGTTGCCCCGGCTCATTCCGGATCTCCTCTGGTGCGCTCCTCGGAATCGCCACAGCACCCGCTGGGCCGCATCTTCTCGAGCGGGCCCCTGATCTTTGCAGCGGCGACGCTCGTTCTCTCGTTGGGAACAGCCATCGAGTGCCACTCAATTACGCATGTCCCTTCGCTGATCTACGGTCTCGTTCTGTGGGGATGGTGGGGAGTCACCGCCTCCATCCTTTGGCACATCGGCCCGGGCGGATCTTCGCTTCTCAAACTTTCCCGGAGGAACATGGCCTTGCACGTGCTGATCGCCAGCGTGGCCGGGATTGTGCATTTGATGCTTCTCGCAAGCCTCGGAATCTTCATTGAAGAATGGAAGGTCCAGGCACCCATCTTCAAAATACTCACAGGGCCAATCAATTTGAATCGCTTCGGCATGGAGATTTTGATCTATGGGTTCATCCTGGGCCTTATCGGCTCGATTCAATCGCAGATACGTGCGCAACGCGACGCCCTTGGTGCAGCCGAGTTGCAGCGTCAGCTCGCCGCGGCACAACTGAAGGCACTGCAGATGCAGTTGGAGCCGCACTTCCTGTTCAACACCTTGAATGCGATCACAACCCTGGTTGAGTTAGGCCGACAGCGCGAGGCCGCGGAGATGCTGGGCCACCTGAATGCGATTCTCAAACGGACGCTAGAGCGGGAAACCCCGGAGAAAATCCCATTATCCCAGGAGCTCGAAATGGTGGAGAACTACCTGGCGATCGAGCAGGTTCGGTTTGCCGATCGGCTCCACGTCCATATCAAAGTGGATCCTGGCGCCCTTCACAGCCTGGTGCCGTGTTTCTTGCTCCAACCCATTGTTGAAAACGCCATCCGCCACGGAATCGCAAACTGCGAAGGCGACGGGACGGTTGAAGCGACGGCGCGACGCGAGGGGAACCGGCTGCGCATTGCGGTCCGCGACAGCGGCCCTGGAAAGACCGTTGCGACCCCAGGGAGCGGAATTGGCCTTCGAAACACACGGGAGCGGCTTTCCTACTTCTATCCTCGGGAACACAGCCTGCAAGCGGGCGCGGCGAAGGCCGGTGGGTTCGAGGTCGCCATCGAGATCCCCTACGAGTGCGCCGGATGAAGCTGAAGGCGATGATCGCTGATGACGAACCACTCGCACGCGAGCGGCTGCGCCTGCTTCTCTGCGGCGATGAGGACATTGTGATCACGGCCGAATGCCGCAGCGGTCGCGAAGTTGTGCAAGCCCTTCGCGCGGATTCGGTCGACGTTCTTTTCCTTGATATCCAGATGCCGGGCAGCAATGGATTTGACGTCATCGAGCAAATCGGCTCATCGCACATGCCTGTCACAGTGTTTGTGACGGCACATAATCACTATGCGTTGAAGGCGTTTGAAGTTCATGCAATGGACTACCTGACCAAACCAATCGAGCCCGAGCGGCTGCAGGACACGCTGGCACGAGTGAAGGAACGCATCGCCGCGAAGTCGGCCCTGATTGCGCAGGAGCAGATGAAATCGTTTTTTGACTACGTCACTCAGAGTTTGCCGCCGCCGATGAAGTATCCGCAGCGCTTCCTGGTCCACAACGGGACGAAAGACGTTCTTGTTCCGGTGGAGGACGTGGAGTGGATTGAAGCAGCCGATTACTACTCCTGCCTGCACGTGGGGAGCAAGAGTTTTCTGCTGCGGGAACCGATCAAGCAACTGGCCGCCTCTCTCGACCCGGCTCGATTTGTGCGCGTCCATCGCTCCGCCATCGTCAACCTCAATCACGTTCGGGAGATTGTTCGCGAGGGACGGAGCGAGAGCGCAATTGTCCTGCACAGCGGCCACCGGTTGCGGATGAGCAAGGTGGGCTGGCAAAGTCTGCTGGCTGCGACTCGCAACTAAGGAATCGCCGATGGAGATTCGGCGCTCTTGGCTGCACGGTAGCATCTATTCCCTGCATACTGGTCGCAATTTCCGAGTTCAGGCCCGAGGCTGGACTCGAGGTCGCGTATGCCCCAGTACACACTCCAGGTCAACGGCCGGTCGCGCACCGTTGACGCTGACTCCGAGATGCCCCTTCTGTGGGTCTTGCGCGATCTTCTCCAGTTCACGGGAACCAAGTACGGCTGCGGGATTGGCATGTGCGGCGCGTGTACCGTGCACCTGAACGGCAAGGCCGAGCGCTCCTGCCTGACTCCTGTTTCCGTGGCAGCAGGGCAGAAGATCGTAACCATCGAAGGGCTTGGCGAGAAAACGCTCCATGCGGCGCAAAAGGCCTGGATCGCGGAGCAAGTGCCACAATGCGGCTATTGCCAGTCGGGGCAGATCATGTCGGCCGCCGCGCTGCTGGCCGGCACTCCCCACCCTACCGATGACCAGATTGATGATGCGATGGCCGGGAACATCTGCCGTTGCGCTACATACTTCCGTATTCGCAGGGCCATTCACAGGGCGGCGGAGGAGATGAAGTCGTGAATATCAGCCGGCGGAGATTCCTGGGCACGTCGGCTGCGTTCGCCGGCGGGACATTCGTGATTGGATTCACGCTGCGGGCGGCGGCGCAGGACACGCCCGGAACGGTATCGGACAAAGGCAATCCGTTCAATGCGTGGATTCACATCAAGCCCGACAACAGCGCGGAACTGGTGCTGGCGCAGTCGGAGATGGGGCAGGGAGTGTTCACCGCGCTGCCCATGCTGCTGGCCGAGGAAGCGGACCTGGACTGGGAACGCGTGACGGTGGTGCAGTCGGAGTTCTCATTGGGCACGGGGGGAAGCGGCAGCGTGAGAAGCAATTATCTGCCGCTGCGGCGCGCCGGGGCGCAGGTGCGTACCGCGATGATGGCTGCGGCGGTACGCACGTGGAAGGTCCCGGAAGCGGAATGCACGACGGCAAAAGGATACGTGTTACACGCTGCTACAGGGCGCAAGCTGACGTATGGAGAACTGGTGCCTGAAGCGTGCGCCGCGCCGTGTCCGGACGCCAAGACGGTGAAGCTCAAGGATCCGTCTAAGTTTGCGCTGATTGGAAAGGACACACAGCATCTTGACATTCCGGACAAATGCACGGGCGCTACGTGCTTCGGGCTCGATGTGCGGGTTCCGGGAATGGTGTACGCGGTCATCGCGCGGTGTCCCACGTTCGGTGGATCGCCGGCGAAGTTCGATGAGAAGAAGGCGCTGGCGGTTCCGGGCGTGCTGCAGGTCTTCGAGATACCGGCGCGTGGGCACCGTGTCTATACGGCCGGAGGCGTGGTTGTGGTGGCCAAGTCGACCTGGGCCGCGATGCAGGGCAGAAAGGCGCTCGACATCACCTGGAATCATGGCCCGAACCACGGGGAGAGCACGGAGACGCTGCGCGCGCAAATGAAACAGGCGCTGGCGAAGCCGCCAGTGTGGACGTCCGATCCGAAAGGCGATGACCTGGATAGCTTGCCTGCGGCGAAACGCGTAGAGGCCTTGTATGAATTTCCGTTCCTGGCACACGCGACGATGGAGCCGATGAATATCACGATCCATCTGGGCGATGGGAAGTGCGAAGTGTGGGCGCCATCGCAGGGTGCGGACGCGATGCGCGGCACAGTAGCGAAGGAACTGCAGCTGCCGGAGAAAGACATCACCGTACACACCACGTTCATGGGGGGTGGATTCGGGCGGCGGTATCAATATGACTTCCCGACCGAGGCGGCGCAAATTGCCCGCCATGTTTCCACGCCGGTGCAACTAGTGTGGACGCGCGAAGACGACATGACGCACGACTACTACCGGCCGGCGGGAATGCACCGCATGCGGGGTGTGCTGGATGCGCAGGGCAACGTCACGGCGTGGTCTGATCATGTTGCGGACACGGCGATTGCGGAGTTCTGGAGCGCGCCGGGAGAATACAAACCCAGTGGCGACGAATTGCCTCCGCCCATTCCGTACCCGGTTCCGCATATTCGCACCGCGTTTACGCCGATCACCAGCGCCGTGCCCCGCGCTTGGTGGAGGTCGGTGGAGAATTCGTTTAACGGCTTCATGGTGGAGTGCTTCATCGACGAGTTGGCGCACGCCGCGGGGCAGGATCCGTATGAATTTCGCAGGAGACTGTTGCAACTGCCTCCCATTCCGCAGCCAAAAGCGGCGGACGACGACCGGCCCACGCCGGACCCGAAGCGGCTTGTGACGGTGCTGGATCTGGTGGCCGAGAAGTCAGGATGGAATAAGCCTCTGGGTCCGAATCGGGGCCGCGGGATTGCTTGCACAACCACCTACGCCTACCTGGCCGAAGTGGCCGAAGTCACGGTGGATCGAGACAATATTCGCGTTGATCGCCTGGTCATGGGCGTGGACTGCGGCCAGGTGGTAAATCCGAATGGCGCCCGTTCGCAACTCGAAGGAGGAATGCTCTTCACCCTGAGTGCGGTCCTGAAAGAAGCGATCACGATCCGCGACGGCGGCGCCGAACAACAAAACTTCGATGACTACTCGGTGCTCCGCATCCCAGAGGCGCCGGCGATCGAAACGTACTTCGTCGATAGCCACGACGATCCGCACGGGCTAGGGGAAGCCGCGGTGTGGCTGACAGGCCCCGCAATTGCAAACGCAATCTTTGCGGCCACGGGCAAACGCCTTCGCCGCATGCCGTTGCGCATGGACGAGCGCACAGCCTGATAGTTGTTCCTCGCAATTAGGCCACACAAGACGTGCCTCGACCGCCTGGCTGTCGTCTCGGCTTGCTCCTATCAGGCCGATAATGTTTCAACTCGCCCGTCCGCCACCCAGCCCGGCCATAGCGGAGGTAACATCCACATCGGCGGCCGGCGTGTTCGAACATGACGTGGCCGGCCGTTTGGGATCCACCAGCGACCACATTGCCCCTCCCATCGCCGCCAGCGCTGCCGCGAACACAAAGGCCGCGACCCACCCCATGCGGCTCGCGATGTAGGGAGTGAGCGAGGCCGTCACTGCCCCTCCGATCTGGCAGCCCATGTTCATCACTCCCGAAACGACGCCCGAGCGCGCGCCGGCAATATCGGCACTCACGGCCCAGAAGGAGCTCTGCGAAAGATAGAGCGCGCCCGCCCCTCCGGCGAGGATCATGCTCGCCGCATACGGACCTTGAACCCGGGAGCCAACAACCAGAAACACGGCGGTGAGCAGAAATGAGACGGCCGCAATCCCGCCGCGTCCCCAACGCAGGCCGATCTTCTTGGTGAGTCGGTCGCTGATAAAACCGCCCGCCAGGCAGCAGACGGTCATGGCGATAAACGGGGTCATTGAAACCAGCGCGCTGGCCTTGAGGTTCAAGCCCCGCACCTGGGCCATATAGATGAAGAACCAGCTGAAAAAAATCCAGGCCACATAGCCAAAGGCAAAATAACTCAACGTCAGCGCCACCACATTGCGGTTCAGGATCTCGGCTTTCCACGAGCCCAGCGCGTCCGCGTGGCGAATCCCCGTGGTGGAGCGCGTGGCCTGAATATGCGCCAACTCGACTGCCGAAACGCGGGGATGCTCTTCCGGCACATCGCGCGCTAAGGCATACCAGGCCAGGCCCGCCACCAGCCCTGCGGCGGCGCTGAACCAGAACGAGGCCCGCCAGCCGTAATGGCCGATAATCCAGGTAAGCAGCGGGATGCTGAGGCCCGCGCCCGCGCCAACGCCGGCAAAGATCCAGCCGTTCGCGCGCCCTCGTTCGGCCACCGGAATCCATCGGGCTACAAACTGGTTCGAGGCGGGGTAGATGACGGCTTCTCCGGCGCCGAGCGAAAACCGGATCAGCACCAGAATCAGCAGCGCGTGGACGAGCCGTGAATGCGCGATGGTTGTCAGAGCCGTAAACAGTCCCCACCACAATACGCCCGCCGCAAGCACCAGCCGCGGTCCAAAACGGTAAGCCAGCCAGCCGCCCACTACCTGAAACGCGGCATACCCGATCAGGAACGAACTGAACACCCATCCCAGGTGAACGTCGTCCAGCCGCAACTCGCTCTGTATCGCTGGACCGGCGATCGAGATATTGGTCCGATCCATAAAACCAACGGCACTTAACACAAAAAGCCACAGAACCAGAAAGCTTCGGATTTGGATTCCACGTTTCAATGACCCAACCAATCCTCACTCGTGAATATAGCCGGTCCGGCGTCCGCCGAGGTGCCGGGAAATCCCGCCCAATTCCACCAAGCCCTGAGATTGGACCCGCTTTCGGAATTTCCGGGTTCTCGAATTCGCTCCCGCCGGCACCTTTCGGGCTCATACTAGACATAGGATTCGTGGAGGAGGTCGCCTCAAATGAAGCCGAATTATTCCCGGAGAGATTTTCTTGGGGCCGCGGGCATGGCTGTCGGCGCTTGCGTAGCTGGCCCGGCGCTGCTGTCGGCTGTACCGGCCCCGGCCAGCCGCGTCGCCATTGGAGTGTGTCCGGAATACAACCGCCAGGTGCGTGATGTCCTCGCCGCCATGTTCGATCAGCTCGGCGGGCTGGCTCCGCTGGTGCGCGGCAAGACCGTCGCCATCAAGCTCAACATGACCGGCCCCCCCAGCGACAAGCTCAACTCCATGCCCAACCAGATGACACACTGGGTTCATCCCCAGGTCATCGGGTCGCTGGTTGCGCTGCTGGGCAAAGCGGGCGCAACGCGTATCCGGCTGCTGGAAAGTGCGCCGGCGGGTACCAAGCCGCTGGAGGAGTTCATGATCTCCGCGGGATGGCAGCCGAAGGACTTCGCCGGCGCGGCCACGCGGGTGGAATTTGAGAACACCAACTTTCTGGGCAGCGGTAAAAGCTATGCGCGCTTCATGGTTCCAGGCGGCGGCCTCATGTACGCCGGTTACGACCTGAACCACTCCTACCGGGACACCGATGTATTTGTCTCCCTGGCGAAGCTGAAGGAACACCGCACCGCGGGCGTCACGCTCTCCATGAAGAACTGCTTCGGCATCACACCCTGCACCATCTACAGCCAGGAGGCGCCGGAGGATGAGCCCGGCATCGTGCCCGTCGGATTTCGCGCTCCCATGCATTCGGGTTCGCGCGTGCCGCCCAAGAGCGCCCCCCAGCCCGTGGTCGAATCGAAGGACCCTTCCTTCCGCGTTCCCCGCATTACGGCAGACCTGGTGGCCTCGCGTCCCATCCACCTCGCGATCATCGACGGCATCTACACCATGACCGGCGGTGAATTGCCCAACCAGGGAAAGAACACGATCCATCAGCCGATTCACCCCGGGCTGCTCCTCGCTGGCATGAACTGCGTATGCACTGACGCGGTGGCGACCGCCGTCATGGGTTTCGATCCCATGGCCGATCGCGGCACGCCTCCCTTCGAGAAGTGTGACAGCACGCTGCGCCTGGCTGAAGGGCTCGGTGTGGGCACGCGTGATCTCAGTCGAATCGAGGTCGTCGGCACGCCGATTATGAAAGCACGATACAAATTTCCGACCCTGACGCAGTTGACCACGTAGTGTATTGTCTTTTGCGTATGCGAGGTTCCATGCGGCGGCGATAGAATTGCCTCTTTGTGAGCGAGTTGACTTACCCAACTCGCAAAAGAGGTCCGAGCATGTCCATCGCCCGTCGCAATTTTCTGAAAAGCGCAGCCGCAGCTGGTACTTTCGCGCTCGCGCCCCGCTTCATTCATGCCCAGCAGCAAGCAGCCCAAGCGACGCGCGCGATGCCCGCGCCTCGAATCAAGGACATCAGCGTCATCGAATGCGAGCCGCAGGGCGTGCGCCTGACGGTCGTGAAGATCACCACCGATCAGGACGGCCTCTACGGGTATGGCTGCGCGACCTTCACCCAGCGCGCCGACCTGGTGAAGCCCGCGGTGGAGAAGTATCTCAAACCCTTTCTGCTCGGCAAGAGCACCGATCGCATCGAAGACATCTGGCAATCTTGCTACGACAGTTCGTACTGGAAGAACGGGCCGGTGTTGAACAACGCAATCAGTGGCATCGACCAGGCGCTGTGGGACATCAAGGGCCGCCAGGCCGGGATGCCCGTCTATCAGCTCGCCGGCGGCAAGTGCAGGGAAGCCGCCGACACCTACGCTCATGCTAGCGGCGCGGAATTTGACGAAGTGGTCGCCAATGCCAGGAAGTATATGGAGCAGGGATGGCGCCATGTTCGCGTGCAGGTGGGTCTGCCGGGAATGGCGGGCTACGGATCGCAGCACAAGGAAAACGGCCGTCCGCAGGCCCTCCACGACAAGCCGCTCTTCGATCCCGCGGCCCAATTCCGTCGCGCCTTGAAGCTTCTCGAAGTATGCCGCCGCGAACTGGGCGACGAAGTCGAGCTGCTCCACGACATGCACGAGCGCCTTACGCCGAATCTCGCGGTGCAATTCTGCAAAGCAGCCGAGCCGTTCCGCGTGTTCTTCCTGGAAGACCCGCTTTCGCCCGAGGACCTCGGCTACTTCCGCCAGATCCGAGAAAACTGCGCCACGCCGATCGCCATGGGCGAGCTTTTCAACAACCCCCATGAATGGCAGCCGCTCATTACCGAGCACCTGATCGACTACATCCGCGTGCATGTCTCGCAAGCGGGTGGATTCAGCCCCGCGCGCAAGATCGCAATTCTCGCCGAACAGTTTGGAGTGAAGACCGCGTGGCACGGGCCGGGCGATGTTTCCCCTGTCGGGCACATGGCCAACGTAACGCTTGACTTGGTAAGTTATAACTTTGGAATTCAGGAGTACTCGCCCTTCAACGAGCGGACCCAGGCGATCTTTCAGGGCTGTCCGGAGATGCGCGACGGCTATTTATGGGTGAGCGAAAAGCCGGGCTGGGGTATCGAGATCGACGAGAAGGAAGCCGCGAAGGCGCCGTTCACTGCGAGTCCACTGAACGGCGGCTGGGGAGAGATTCGCCTCCGCGACGGCACCGTTATCAAACAATGATAGGGAAATTGGTCAGGTCAACTCCATTGGGTTGCGGTCAATCGGGGTCTACTCCCACAGCACGGCGTGGTGGGGGCCCGTTAGGCTCTTGTTTGTCGCCTGCGTGGGATGGCCGGGCGTCAGGAAGTCCTCAGGCACGTAAAGTCAATTATGGCGCGGAGCAAGGCGGCCAGTTTGCCGCAGAGCGTGCCAGCGTTGAGCGCTGAGAGCTTGCCCCCAACGACCTTCCGGACACCCGGCTCGGTGCGGTACTTGAATGAATCCCACGTTTGTAGCTTAAGTTTACGTTTGCCGTCCGGGGCCGTAGTATAGAAGCGGAGCTCCCAGGCGAATCTTGGGAACGACAAACGAAGAGTTCCTTACTGGCGCTGTTCAGGAGTGATCTTTCATCTCTCCGCTCTTCGAGCGGTACTGAAGATGTGACCGGTTTGAGTTTTGTGTCGTTTGCAATCCAATAGAGCGGTTCAAGTGGTTGCGAGCAAATAGGTTGCGGGAGTAGTTCAGTGGTAGAACGTCAGCTTCACCCTTGATTCCTGCGGCTTTCCTTCAGTTAACCCTCTTTCAATCCAAATAAATCGATAAAAATCAATGATATACACACAGCAGCGAAGCCCCTGTCAGACGTGCGCAGGTGTGGCAAGTTTTGCACCATTTTTGATGATTTTGTGCATGTGGATAGTAAAAATGGATAGTAAAAAGCTGCTTAAATTTGGTGAGAGTTTCCATGTTTCGAGCACTGAAGGAATCTCCTGGTCGATTTACTATCCACTCTGCCACTTTTGTTAAAACGATATGCCATTTTGGCGGTTCGAGATTAGAATGTGAATATGGCAGTGGCAAACAAATCCGTTGCAGCATTCGTCTCGTCCCAAGCTCCCAAAGGGAGACCGCGAATTGGAGCAACGCTCGGGCTGAAGAGCATGGACGTTCCTGCGCTCATCAAGGCGGCGAGTGCCGGGCTCTCCTGGAACTCCGTCAAGAGATTTTTGGGAGCAACCGGATTCAACCAGCAACAACTAGCGAACTACTTGGACATTCCCGAGAGAACATTCGCTCGCAGGCGCGAGGCAGGAGTTCTCGACCGGCGCGAGTCCGAAAAGTTGTTGCGCCTGGCAGAAATCTGGGATGCGGCCCTGGACCTTTTCGACGGGGACGAAGCACGCACGCGTGGGTGGCTTGTGGCGCCAGCCATCGGCTTGGGAAATGCAACTCCTATCGACTACGCTCGAACCGAGTTCGGCGGCCGTGAGGTTCGCGCTCTGATCGGACGCATTGCCGACGGAGTTTTCTCTTGATCCAGGCGTACCGGATCTCGAAAGAACCCAATCCGGCAAAAGCGTTCTCGGGACAAGGTGCGAAGGACTGGGGCGGCAGGTGGAACAGCAGGGGCGTTGCCGTCGTTTACACCGCTGCGCATCGCTCTCTTTCAATACTTGAGGTCC
This sequence comes from uncultured Acidobacteriota bacterium, assembly GCA_963744185.1. Classification (GTDB taxonomy): domain Bacteria; phylum Acidobacteriota; class Terriglobia; order Terriglobales; family Acidobacteriaceae; genus Telmatobacter. The sequence goes on from CAVUSR010000016.1 coordinate 71,627, forward strand.
TTGTTCATATAAAGGGCGGTGCAGGCATGGGAAGCGCAGCGATCAGCACGCCATTCTATTTGTATACCGTTTCGTTCGACGAGGTTCTGCTGGAGGAACTACTCATCTCGAGCCTGCCGGCGGGATGGAATTCAGAGCCACCAACAGCTTCCAGTCAGAGTCTCGGAGACGCGTGGGTGTTGACCGCAAAAGATCCAGTTTTGGCTGTGCCCAGCGTGATTGTTCCTGAAGAACGCAATTACATTTTGAATCCGAACCATTTGCACTTCTCTAAAATTCAGATCGGGCCGCCGGTTGTATCCTCCGTCGATCCTCGACTGCTGTGAATGCTGTCTCTTGGTGGTCACTGATCAATTCTTGAATCGGCTGCCAATGGCTGCCGCAAGCACCGTGGCTTGAAACCAACCGAAAAGAACGAGAATCACACGGGCCCAACGAAGGACCGCGTAGCAGACCACAGGATCTTTCGCTCTGTAGTTTTGATCCGGCGCCCACTTGTCATCAAAACCAAGCTTCACCAGAGGAAGATCATTTTCCAGTGAGTATATGAGCGGATCGAACTTCGGATAGCTCGTATCCAAATGGGAGCCCGTAGACCACGCAACATATGCGTCTTTGTTCGTTGGTGCCATCGCACCTTTTGCACCCGCGATCCCAAAGAGACCCGTGGCAAGCAACGTCGTCAGGATGATGGGAACGAGGATCCACAGCGGTTGTTGCTGTAATTTGGCAAAGGCAACTTTCCAGGCCTGCATGACTATGCCGGAAGATTTCGCCTTAACACGCCGGAGTTCAAAAGCGATTTGCTTGGCACCTTCGTCGTCACCCTTGGCCTTAAGCAGCGCAGCTAACTGCATCCACGGTTGGGGCTCGGACTGGTCGGATGCCGGCTGCAGCAGAAGCCATGTGATTCGGTCTTCGATCTTCAGGGCGTACTCGGGACCTAAGCTATTAATCTTGCGTTCGGCGTCAGTTCGAGGGGTGTGTAAAATCAGCTCTTCATACCGAAGGCCATCGAGGTGTAAATCACCTGGCTTTGGCCAGCTCGCGCGCTCGTCACGCAGGCTTTTGATAGTGGCGCCGTTTAACCAGAGCGAAGTCTTGTGTGGCTTCCGAATGCCCGTCCATTGGAGATCACCCTTGAGCGTCATATTTGCGCAGTAAAGGGCAGCAAGAGTGCAATCGTCGCAGACGAGATTACCTTCAATGTGCGAACTTTGAGTTTCGATGCGACCAAAGCTTGAGAACGGATCGCAAATCGAAACCGTTCCATGAATTGTAGCTGCTTCCAAGCTGACTGCCGTCGTCGCTTCCGTGAGTGTTGCACCGCTCAAGTCGATGCTGTTGCCGATCTCCGCACTATGCAGATGAAGCGTCCCCCGAGACTGGAGACCGTTGCGGAGATAAACGTGGCCGCGGACCTTGGCGGTTGCAAGATTCAGCGATATTCCTGTGGCCGCGAAGTCGGCACCCTCGCAGTCGAGATCTCCCTCAATACGAGCTGCCAGAAGATTGACAGAGCCCTCGGAGTGAAACGCATCCACTGACCCGTCTGGTTGGACCCATCTTGCGAAGGAGACATTGCCCTCGACGGCGATCTTATCGAGGGACAATGCTCTGTCGGACGCGGAGAGAGTAGCTCCATTAAAGCCCAGATCTCCGCTGATCCGAGTGTTGAGCATCCTCACTTCACCAGAAGAGTGGAAACGGTTGTGAAGGAACGCGCTGCCCCTTATCTTCGCGCCATCGAGTGCTAATGCGGTCCCGGTCGCTTTGATCTCTGTTGCGGTCATGTCAAGGTTTCTGCCTATGTCCGCACCAACCAGGTGCACCGTACCGCCAACCTTTACTCCCTTAATGAATACCGGGCCACGGACATTAATGCTGTCGGCCAGTAGGCCCTTGTTCAATGCTCCCCCGAGAATGAACAGCCCTTTTACGTCACTCGCAAACATCGCGAGTTCCGCCTGAAACACGGAACCAAGGATGTAAACATGGTGAGGAATAGTACAGCCCTGAAGGTCCAGAGGATCAGAAACAAGTGCAGACCAAATCCGGATGCCCTTGGGATCGACGTACTGTGCCGCCTCGAGGTCAGTTAGCAGCCAGCGAAGAAACTCGGACCGGACAGGCAGGCGAGGTTCTGCATCTGACGGAGTGGGTAATGGGTAACCTGCCACGGAATGCACGAGTACACGCGCTTCAGGGTCTGTGATGACCGAATCAAATCGGCCTTGTGCCAATTCAAGGAGGCGTTTGTAACGGTCCTCCTCGAACGGGCGCAGTTCGACCATCATGTTCAATAGTCTCCACATCATCTACAAGCGTATCGTGGGCTGCAGATTGGTCGGAACTCCTGAGTTGTCCGATCACCTGAGACGACTTTAGCGGAAGTCCTGTGCTGCGAGTGCATAGCGTCCCTAACGACCTCCTGCGAGCGAGTAAGATGTACTCCTTCCCCCCGCTGAATCTCTCGTCAGGATGCCCTTCCCGATTAGATCCTCGATGTCTCGCAGAGCCGTATCCTGCGAACACTTCTCCAACTTTGCCCATTTCGAAGACGTCAGCTTACCTTCAAAGCCGTTCAGTAGCCGGTTGATCATGCTCCGTTGCCGTTCGTTGAGTTCTGTTGCAGCAAAGCGATCCCAGAAGCGGGCCTTATTGAGCACCGCGGCAAGTATGCTTTCCGCCCGCTCAAAGGCACGCCCCAAGCACACGAGAAACCATTCAAGCCAGCGCGTAACGTCGAGATTGCCCTTTTGCGTCGCTTCGAGAATCTCGTAATAAGATTTCCGCTCCTGTTGAATCTGCGCTGACATGCTGTAGAAGCGCTGCGGACTACGTTCCGAGCGCGCCAGAACCATATCAGCGATGGCGCGCGCAATGCGCCCGTTGCCATCGTCGAACGGGTGGATGGTCACGAACCACAGATGCGCCACGCCCGCCTTGAGCACAAAGTCGGTCGAGCTTTCTTTTTCAAACCAGTCAAGGAACTTCTTCATTTCCGCGCGAAGGCGGGCGGCGACTGGAGCTTCATAATGAACCCGCTCCTTCCCGATTGGGCCGGAGACAACCTGCATCGGCCCCTTTTTGTCATCTCGCCAGGCGCCTACATTGATCCTCGACATTCCGCTGCGGCCGGTCGGAAACAACGCTGCGTGCCAATCGAACAAGCGTTGCGCTGTGAGCGGCTGGTCGTAGTGCTGCGTTGCGTCCAACATCATTTCGACCACACCTTCGACGTTGCGATCCGCAGGTGTCAGCCCGCCGATGTCGATCCCGAGCCGGCGTGCGATCGAAGAGCGCACCTGGTCCCTGTCGAGCTTCTCCCCTTCAATCTCGCTCGACTTGAGGACATCTTCGGTCAAGGTGTCCAATACAGCTTCCGTCCGGAGCTGGAACCCGAGCCCCTCCATGCGGCCAATCAGACGCCCTTGCCGGTGTCGCACCTCAACGAGGCGCCCGGAAATACGTTCGAAATCCCAGCTAAAAGCCGGCCATTCTTGACGTTCGTGGATGTAGGCACTGCGTTTTATTCTCCGCACCATTTGCAGAGAATATACTCGCTATTCACCGCAACTTCAAGCAATAATCTACGCGCAAAATGCGGCGAATACACTCCTCGTTCGCCGCAGCGTGGTCGATGAGCGACTCGGCCTGATATGGAGTGACCCTGTCAACCGTGCGGAGTCGATGGGGTTGTTTTTGTCGTTGTCGTTGTTTTTGCTTTTCCCCGAGGACAGAGCGAGCAGCAGCCTGGGCAGGTTTAAGCGACGATTGATCAGTCTGATATTCGCGGGTCGGAACCGCATAATCATGATCCGTCGGGAGCTGCCTCTGACTGTTATCGCGAGTCCGGTCGAGCCTGTCGCATAGGCCAAGCGAGGATTCTCCTTCGTGCTTGCTCCGGCTGCTGCTGGCTCTGTGCTCGAGTTGGATGGCGCGTTTCATCAAGGAACGTTTTTGCTTTTTCCTTATTTGGAAAGTTTTTGCTTTTGTTCCTGTCAGGCTGCAGCTCGCTGGCTGACGGTCGTCTCTGCTCTGGTTCCAATAGCCCAGATGAATCCCAGCAATTCACGAGCAACTGCAGTAATGATCTTTCCCTGGGGCTTGCCGGCCGCACCCAGCTTCATATAGCGCTTATGCAGGCGGTGTTGAGCCTTCCATGCAATCTCCTTGACCTCTTCCGAAATGCTCTCTTGCCGTCTGCGCAATCCATACCAGATACCTGGTGGACGGCGATAGCTCCATGCTGCTTCGCCAACGATTCGTCGCAAGTGTGCGTTGCCGGTTTTAGTGATGCCTCCGCGTCTGATTCGCTTGCCACTGGAGTCTTCGCTGGGCACCGCGCCGCAATACCCCATCAGCTGCCGAGCACTGCCGAAGCGGGATACTTGGCCCAGCTCGGCCGCGATGGTCACAGCCGAGATATCTGCGATACCGCGCAGCGCCTGTAGATCGTTGATGACTTGTTGTAACGCGGGCGAGGCCAGCTTCACGGCCTCCATGATGGCTTGCTCCAGACGCGCCACCCGTTCCCGCATGTGCTCGACCTCGTGCAGATAATCCTGCCGCGTGGCCTCCTGAGCGATCTGTGTGAAACGCAGCTGCGCAACCCAGATCAGATAAGGGCGCGTCCATGGTCTCACCCCGGTGGGTGGACGCTGGCCTGAGCGCAGCAGAAACTTACTCAACCGATGCCGCGCTCGCATCTGATCCTGCTTGGCTGCTTCGCGAGCACGTACCAGATCCCGCAGAGCCTCCGAACCTTCATCCGGAACCCATACCGCCGTCAGATCTCCGGAGCGATAGCAACGTGCCAACTTCTCAGCGTCCCGTCGATCCGTCTTTACCCGATCACCCGCCTTGACCGGCACCAGCGTGGGGGCCACAACCTCGCACTGAATGCCCAACTCCGCCAGCTGCCAATACACGACATAGCCCGTCGGACCTGCTTCATAACAGGCTCTCAACTTCTCTGCTGGACCAAGCTTCTTGATCATCTTGCGGATCGACTCGGCACGGTTCGGAATCGTACCTAGGCTCCGTACCTCGCCATCCGGCTCAGCAACTGCTACGGCGATCGTCTCGGCATGGACATCCAGACCCAAAAATCGTAACTTTTCCTTCATGACCGGCTCCCTTCCGCTTGTGGCTCTGAACTGTGCGTCCTTCTGAACTCACAGCCTAACCCACGATCAGCGCATCGGTGCCGGTCACTCCA
>CAVUSR010000017.1:0-239940 GCA_963744185.1 uncultured Acidobacteriota bacterium
TGTCGCCGCCTACTACAAGGAGCAGGGCCTCTTCCACACGCCCGAGGCGCCTGAGGCCGAATACACCGCCACCCTCTCGCTCGACCTCGCCACCGTCGAGCCCAGCGTCGCCGGCCCCAAACGCCCGCAGGACCGCGTCCTGCTCAAGGACGCCGCCGCCAGCTTCCAGCAGCAGCTTCCCAGCCTGCTTGCGCCAACGGCAAAGCCGCTCGGAACCCGCACCGCGGCTGCATGGCAGCGCGCCTCCGTCACGGACACATCCGTCGCCATCGCCCGCGAGGAGAACGAAGGCCCCTCCACCTCGTCCGCCCTCGCCTCCATCGCGCCCATGCACGTCACCACCACCGTCAAAGAGCGCTTCAACGTCGATCCCGACCAGTACCTCGACCACGGTTCCGTCGTGATCGCCGCCATCACCAGCTGCACCAACACCTCCAACCCCTCCGTCATGGTCGCCGCCGGCATCCTCGCCAAAAAGGCCGTCGAAAAGGGCCTCACCGTGCCTCCATGGGTCAAGACCTCGCTCGCCCCCGGCTCCCGCGTCGTCACCGACTACTATCAGAAATCCGGCCTTCTGCCCTACCTCGAAAAGCTGCGCTTCAACGTCGTCGGATACGGCTGCACCACCTGCATCGGCAACTCCGGCCCGCTGCCGTCTGACGTCTCCAAATCCATCGACGAGCACGGCCTGGTTGCCGTCAGCGTCCTCTCTGGTAATCGCAACTTCGAGGGCCGCGTCAACGTCGACGTCCGCGCCAACTACCTCATGTCGCCGCCGCTGGTCGTCGCCTACGCCCTCGCCGGAAAAATCGGCCACAACTTCGACACCGACCCTCTCGGCACCGACCAAGCCGGCCAGCCCGTCTACCTCAGGGACATCTGGCCCTCGCAAGCCGAAGTGGCCGCGGCCATCGAGAAAGGCCTCTCCAGCGAAAGCTTCCGCAAGGAATACGCCACCGTCAGCGACGGCGACGCCAGCTGGCAGGGCCTCAGCTTCCCCACCGGCGACGTCTACCAGTGGGAGCCTGACTCCACATACATCCGTCAGGCGCCCTACTTCGACGGCATCACCAAAACCCCAGCGCCCATCAGCGACATCCTCGGTGCGCGCGTTTTGCCGTCCTCGGTGACTCCGTGACCACCGACCACATCTCGCCTGCCGGCAACATCAAGGCCAGCGGCCCGGCGGGCAAGTACCTCGCCGAACACGGGGTGAAGCCGGCCGACTTCAACTCATACGGCTCGCGCCGCGGCAATCATGAGGTCATGGTGCGCGGCACCTTCGCCAACGTCCGCCTGCGCAACAAGCTCGCCCCCGGCACCGAAGGCGGCGTCACCCGCCTGCTCCCTGAAGGCGAGCCGATGTCCATCTTCGACGCCAGCGTGAAGTACGCCGAGCGCCACGTCCCGCTGGTCATCCTGGCCGGGAAGGAATACGGCTCCGGCTCCTCGCGCGACTGGGCCGCCAAGGGGCCAAATCTCCTTGGGGTCCGCGCCGTCATCGCCGAGAGCTTCGAGCGCATCCACCGCTCCAACCTCGTCGGCATGGGCATCCTGCCCCTGCAATTTGAAGAGGGCCAAACCGCGGAATCACTCGGGCTCACGGGCGAAGAGGTCTACGACTTCGCCGGCCTGACCGGCCTTCTCAAGTCAAAGTTCGCCGACGGCCGCACGCTTGAAGTGGTTGCAACGGATCCAGACGGCAAAAAGAAGACGCTCTCCGCCAAAGTCCGCATCGACACGCCGCAAGAGATCGAGTACTACGAGCACGGCGGAATCCTGCAGTACGTTCTGCGCCAGTTGGCCGCAAAGTAGCCTCGACGCATTCCCGGCGCACCGTCACTGCGCCGGGGATGCGTCCGTCTGTTTCTCCGACACCTCGGCAAACTCGCCAATCAGGTTGTAGCTGATCGACTGCGGCAGCGTCTTGCAGGCGGCCTCAGTCGCCTTCTTCCCCTTTTTTCGGGGTAAGTCCGTGGCAGTTACGGTGCTGTCCTTGAAGTCGATTGTGAGTTGATTGCTCGTGCAGCTGAAGTCCTCATTCTCGGCGAGTATGCCCTTCTTGTCCCAGTGAATGACCTGGTAATACACCACCGCCAGAGACGGTTCCACGCCATGCACGCTTGCTGTCGCCTGCATGCAGAAGTTATCAATCTTGAAACAGTGAATCTCCACCAGGGGCATGTGCGGGCGCACTTCGTCCCCCTTCGCGTCTGAGGGATTCCACTTCCCCCGGGCCATTACCGCATCTTTCTCCAGGCGGAAACTTGCCTGCAGCTGCGCGCGCGCCCAGGGCGCTGCCAACACCAGCAAAGCGATACTGAACAAAAAACAGATTTTGCGGCTCAACGGCATCCTTCTCCCCGGAGGTCTCCTGAGATTATCCACCCTCCCGGCGACGCCTTCTTTGACCAGACGCACGATTCCCCGGAACGAACCGAGGCACTTCCTCAGTCCGTGCCCCGTCCTTGCGGCTTTTTTTGCCGCAAGGGCGGGATCCCTCAGAAGTAGGAGACAGCCAGGACGCGAACCGTCCTAACTCGCCATCGCATGCTCCGGGCTCTCCACCCGGTACCGCAACAATGCGGCAACCTCATGCGGCGGCGGCAGCCTTAACCGGTGCAGCCTCCGCACTTCGATGCCCCGTCCCAGCGTATGCCGCAGCAAAGCCTCGTCAGCATGCGCAAATCGGCGCATGTGCCTTCCGCATAGTTCGCAGGTCGGCAGCTCCTCGGCTTCGAGATGCCCGCAGTTCTCGCAAAGCGAAGCGCTGTGCATGCTCTGCAAGTCTCCCTCGGGCCACAGAAGGGTGCGCACCTCGCCCTTTTCCAGGGCATCGATCACGGCTCTCAATCCAACGGCTCCCAGGCCCTTGGCGGCTGCGGCGCCGGCCGTCTTCTCCACCAGCTCGGCCTCGTCCTTGCCGTCCTTCTGGTCCACAATCTCCTGGGCCTTTTCCCGAATCTCCTCGGCAGTTGCAAGTCCCGGGTCGACCAGGAACCGCCCCACCAGGATGCGCTTCAAATCGGGATGCAGCTCCGCTTCGATCTCCGGCCACATCTCGTCGCGGCAGCCAACTATCAGGTAGTCATAATCCTTGTGCTCGTGGAAGTGCAGCAAATGTTCGGCAAGAAAGGCAAAATGTTCGCGCGCCTGTTTTTCCTTCTTGCGCTCCAGGTGACCTGACTTGCGCGCTCCCGTAGTCCGGATCTTCTCCTTGTCCTCATCCAGCACCTGGCTGTGTTCGGAGATTTGTCGCGCCTCCAGCAACAGCAGTCGCGCCCGGTTGCGGTCCGCCAGCGCGATGCAATAACGCCTCCGCGCCTGCTGTTGCGCCAACATGGGGGCCAGCGTGAGTGCGTTCCCCACATCGAGGTGCGCGTCGAAGTCTCCAGGCACGTCGAACTCCCTCCACAGGTTTCGCCGGTGACAGGCAAAGATCACCTTCGCTCGCCCGCGGTTGCCCTCGATCGTCGTGACCGCATCAAGCATCCGCTGGACGTCGGTCTGATCCACAAGGCTTTTACTCGGACTCTTGCTGCGCAACTTTCCTAATGCCTGCTGGATCGTCTCCTTGGCCACGATGAGGTCATCGCGGTGCGTATTCTCCCTGTGCGTCCGCACCTGAAAATAGAGCGAAAGCGCGTCTCCATTTTCAGACCAGAATCCCGCCAGTTCCTTCAGTTCCTCCATCCCAATTCTCGAATTGTCCATAGCCTCAGCTTCTCCCTTAAACTGCCGGTTGCGAGCGGATGCTCGGTTTGCGACCCTCCACCATCGTTCGCGGCTCGCCGGGTGCTATGGCTCTTTTCTGAACAGCAATGCCCGCCGGTCATGCACCGGCCTGCTGTGCGCTTTGACAGGAGTCTCGGCGTTCTTGGGGTCAAAGGGTGCGGCATAAGAGCGGGTGTAAACGCCCGGCTCAGTCTCGCGCAACGGAGTCGGCTGACCGGAAGGAGAGGCCTTCGCAGGTTTTGAAGGTGCTCCTGAAGAAACCTGGTGCTTCCCGTTTTTCATCGTTGATTTGCTCCTCGGTGAAGCGCAGCGGACGGCGAACCAAAACTCGCCACCGGATTGTTGAATGCGCTTCTAATCACCCTCCGATGCCGTCTTGTTACAGGACGGTTATCCGCCGTTTAGTTCCTCGTGCGTCCCATCATTTTGGCGTCGGAAAAGCGAAAACGCCGCTCTCGCGGAGCGGCGTCTCGGCAGATAGTCGGTAGGCGTGCTATTTCTTTCGCGGGGGTACCACTGGTTTTACGGGTCTTGCCGGCGCGGGCCTCTTCGACCGCGCCTCTTCCACCGGCGCTTCTTCCACGTGCGTCGAAAGGAACCGCGTGTCCGAGCCGTGTTCCCCCAGCACGTGCAGCCGCAGGAAATTGGTCGAGCCGGATTTCGTGCGCGTACCCGCCACAATCGCGATAATCTCGCGCGGCCGCACGTATCCCCCCTGCACCAGCAGATTTTCCGCCAGCTCGACCAGGGCTTCGGTCGAATTCACCTTCGGACAGCGGATCGGCACCGTTCCCCACAGCAGGTTCAACCGATTGATCGTGATCTCCACCGGGCTTAGCGCGAAAATCGGCGTTGGCGGATGATACTTCGAAAGCTGCCGCGCCGTGGTTCCCGATTCCGTAAACAGCGCAATGCCGCGCAGGTCCAGGTCTTCCGCCGCATGCGCTGTCGCCTCGCAGATCGTCTCCGCAATCGACAGGTGCGTCTTCTGCACGTGCGCCTGGTACACCGCCTGCTCCTTCATCGTGCGCTCTGCTTCCTGCACAATGCGGCTCATCATCGATACCGCTTCAATCGGGTACTTGCCTACTGCCGATTCGCCCGAAAGCATCACCGCGTCGGTGCCGTCGTACACCGCATTCGCCACGTCCGATGCCTCGGCGCGCGTCGGCCGCGGATTCTCGATCATCGACTCCAGCATCTGCGTTGCCGTGATCACCGGCTTGCGGTACTCGCTCGCCTTGCGGATGATGTGCTTCTGAATCGCCGGCACGCGCTCCGGCGGAACCTCCACACCCAGGTCGCCGCGCGCCACCATGATGCCATCCGCTACCAGCAGAATGTGATCGAGTTGCTCGATCGCCTGCGGCTTCTCCAGCTTCGCAATGATCCACGTGTCGCTGCCGTACGCCGAAACGCGGTTGCGCACCAGGCGAACATCCTCCGCCGTTCGCACAAACGAAACCGCAATCGCATCGACGCCATTTTTCAACGCAAATTCAAGATCCGCGTCGTCCTTCTCCGTCAGCGAAGGCACCCGCACCGGAATCCCCGGCAGGTTGATGCCCTTGTTCTCACCCAGCATCCCACCGTTCACAATTTCGCAGATAACATCGCCGCCATCCACTTCGTGCACGCGCAACTCAATCAATCCATCCGACAGAAGAATGCGCGAGCCCTGCTCTACGTTTTCAGCCAGCGTCTTGAAGGTCGTCCCCACCAGCGATGCCGTGCCCGGCACTTCGCGCGGGGTAATCGTGATGCGCCCGCCCGCCTTCAGCATCACCGGCTGGTGATCTTTCAACTTCGAGGTGCGGATCTTCGGCCCCTGCAGATCTCCAAGAATGCAAAGAGGCTTACGCTCCTCGCGGCTCACCTTGCGAATCATCTGGATGAGACCAAGCTTCTCTTCGTGCGAACCATGCGAAAAATTCAGGCGCACCACGTCCACGCCCGCGCGTACCAGGTCGCGAAACGTGGGCTCGGTGTTCGATGCCGGGCCGAGTGTGGCAACAATCTTTGCGCGGCGTTGCGTGGCAGACTCGGTCAGGCTGTGTTCAGCAAACGGCATTTGAAAATGCTCCCAAGGGTGTTTGTTCGGGGATGAGGAATTTAGGTGTGCGGCTGGCTTCATTGTACATTGGGGTCCCGGTCAGAACCGTCGCTCCCCATTACGAGGCTTCCGCGAATGCGCATTGAGAATCTCGCGCCCGCCATAGACCTTGCCGTCATCCCTGTGAAAGGTTTGCCGCCATCCGCTCCTGGCGCAACTGCATCATGTTGCCGTTTAACTCCGCCCCCAGCAGCGCGCTGAACGACGTCAGGTACAGCCACACCAGCGTCGCGATTCCCGCCGCAAATGACCCATAAAACCGCGAGTAGTCCGCCACCCGCGTCACGTACCAGCCGAACGCCAGCGTGGAAGGAAACCAGAGCAGTGCAGCGGCGACCGCCCCCGGCAGCACCCATCCCCAGTGTTCCTTGCGCCGCGTGCCGAAGTGATACAGCGCCGACAGCACGGTCACGCTGGTCAGCACCGACACCCCCCAGCGCACCATTCGCCAGAAGAAGATCACCACGTGCCGCAGTTCATGATCCGCATTGGCTATCATCCACACTTCAATGCCATGACCGAACACCAGCAGCAGGCTTGCCAGCCATAGAGGAAGCAGTACGATCGGCACCAGCAGCAGCGCCCGCATCCGCTTGTCCCAGAAACCCCAGGCGTCCCGCCGTTCCCGGTACGCGCGCCGAAATCCCTCCATCAGCGACAGCATCACACCCAGTCCCGCAAACACTGCCAGAGAAGCTGCTGAAGTCAGCAACTGGGTCGACCGCATGCGTTCGGTCAGGATGGAATCCTGCAGAAGCATGACCGATCCCGCGGGAAGAAACTGATCGAAGGTGTTGCGCATCTCGCCCATCAGCGTCGACCCCTCGGGCACCCGCGCCAGCAGCGACGTCACCACCAGTACTGCGGGAAAAAAACACAGCATCCCCGAGTATGCCGCCGCCTTCGCCGTGTTGAACACGTCGTGATCGAGTGCAGCCAATAGAGTCTTGCGGAGTATCCGGAGAAAGCGCGCCATACCTCAAAGCAAGAGTAGAGCATCCGCCTGCTTTCGAGTACGGGCTCGCGCCAATTATGGCCGCCCTTTACACAATTCAATCTATGCGCATCAAAGTCTAAGCGCGCCGCTTGCTGTCTGTCCGGCGAGCCCCTGTAACTTGTGCGTAATTTATTTGGTCAGTTCCTCGTACGCATGGACCCACGCATTCATCAGATCGTCCAGCGTGTAGCCCGGTTCCAGCTTGCAGTTGCCAAATGCATCATCCTTCTTATCGCACTTTGCCACTGCGTCGCCGCCCGCGTTGTATAAGGTGAGCCCGTTCGGGCCTTTCGGAACCTCCATCAGCGCCGGCTTGGTCACCGGCGCGGTAGGCGGTTTCACGCGTTCGACCGAAGGGTCCCCCGACACCACGGCCAACAGAATGAAGGCAGAGAGAGCACTCATTCCCAACTCCATTAATTTTGGTATGTCCCCAGTATGAAGGAATTCTGCCCCAGCACAAGCAATTTCCGCAGTGTTCTACGACACTCTGCTTTCTCACCCAACATCCAAGGGCCCGCACTGCCGGCCGCACCTCGAACGGTTTATCATGGCCGGGTCATGAGACCCTTTGCCCTTCGCGCCGCTCGCAGGCCCTTTGAAAGCATAGTGATCGCACTCCTATTCTGCGTCTTTGCCACTGCGCAAACCCCGCACGTTTCTAACACCCAATTGGCCGATCCCCAAATGAACAAGAAAGTCGACGCCCTTCTCAAGAAGATGACGCTCGAGGAAAAGATCGGCCAGCTCGTCCAATTCTCCGCCGGTTTCGCCACCGGCCCCGGCGCCGCCGGCAAAAACTCCCGCTTTGAGGACATGGTTGCCAAGGGTCAGGTCGGTTCCTTCCTCAACGTCGTCGGCGCCGCGGCCACCAATCACTATCAGCACATCGCCATGGAGCAGTCGCGGCTCCACATCCCCATCCTCTTCGGCCTCGACGTCATCCACGGCCACCACACGACGTTCCCCATCCCCCTCGCCGTCGCCGCCAGCTTCGATCCCGCTATGGCCGAGATCGTCGCCCGCACCGGCGCGCAGGAAGCCCGCATCGACGGCGTCCCCTGGGTCTTCTCCCCCATGGTCGACATCGCCCGCGACCCCCGCTGGGGCCGCATCATTGAGTCCAACGGCGAAGACCCCTACCTCTCCTCCGCCATGGCCCGCGCCTGGGTCCGCGGCTATCAGCAAGGCGACCTCTCCAAGCCCGACTCCGCAGCCGTCTCCGTCAAGCACTACGCGGCTTATGGTGCGGCGGTGGCCGGCCGCGACTACAACCTCACCGACATGTCCGAGATCACCCTCCGCCAGGTCTACCTCAAGCCCTACCAGGCCGCGGTTGAGGAGGGCGCCGCCACCCTCATGTCCTCCTTCAACTCCATCAATGGCGTGCCCGCCACCGCCAATCCCCACACCCTTAACCAGATTCTCCGCAAGGAATGGGGCTTTAACGGCTTCGTCGTCTCCGACTGGGGCGCCGTCGGAGAGCTCATTAACCACTCCATCGGCGATGGCCCCACCGTCGCCCGCAAGGCCGTCACCGCCGGCCTCGACATGGACATGGAAGGCAATCTCTTCGGCACCACCCTCGCCGCCCAGGTCCGCTCCGGCAAAATCCCCGAGTCCGTCATCGACGAAGCCGCCCGCCGCATTCTGAGAGTCAAATACGCCCTCGGCCTCTTCGACCACCCCTTCACGCAGGATTCCCCCGCCTACGAGCCCACCCCCGAAAAGCGCGCTCTCACCCGCAAGGTCGCCGACGAAACCATCGTCCTGCTCAAGAACGAGCCCGTCGAAGCCGCCGGCAATCTCCTCCCCATGAAGCCCGGCAAAACCGTCGCCCTCCTCGGTCCCATGGCCGACAATCAGGCGGACCTCCTCGGCGCATGGGCCGCCGGCGACCCCAAATACGTCATCACCCTCCGCAAAGCGCTCGAAGAACGCCTCGGCGCCGACCACGTTCTCTACGCCCAGGGCTGCGGCCTGCTCGACGGCCGCGACGCCGAGATCTGGTCGAAAAACGGCGGCCCGCAACCCGTTGCCGACGAGACCGCCGCCATCGCAGCGGCCGTCGACTCCGCCAAAAAGGCCGACATCGCCCTCGTTGCCCTCGGCGAACCAGCCGGTTTCATGGAAGGCGAAGCCGGCAGCCGCGTCCACCTCGGCTTTACCGGCGCCCAGCAGCAGCTCCTTGAAGCCGTCGTCGCCACCGGCAAACCCGTTGTCCTCATCGTCCTCGCCGGCCGCCCCCTCGAAATCAAGTGGGCCGCCAACCACGTCCCCGCTATCCTTGAAGGATGGTCCCCCGGCTTTGAAGGCGGACACGCCCTCGCCGACATCCTCTTCGGCGACGTCAACCCCTCCGGCAAACTCCCCTCCTCACTCCCCCGCGCCGTCGGCCAGGAGCCCCTCTACTACGCGCAGCTCCCCACCGGCCGACCCGCCGGCACCGCCGACCTCAGTCACATGCCCGCCGACAGCGTTGAAAAGTACCTCTCCCGCTACGTCGACGAAGAAAACTCCGCCCTCTACCCCTTCGGCTGGGGCCTCAGTTACACCCGCTTCGCCTACTCCACGCCCACCGTCAGCCGCTCCACCATCCCCCTTAAGGAAGCCATGAACGCCGGCCACGAGTCGTTGGTGAAGGTCGGCGTCGACGTTCGCAACACCGGCGCGGTCTCCGGCACTGAGGTCGTCCAGCTCTACCTTCGCAACACCAACACCAGCGTCGAGCAGCCCCTCCGCGAGCTCAAAGGCTTCACCCGCGTCACCCTCGCCCCCGGCGAAAGCAGGCACGTCGAATTCCCGCTCGGCTTCGACGAGCTCAACTTTTACAACGTAGATGTGAAGCAGGTAGTCGAACCCACCCAATACAAAATCTGGGTAGGCGGCAGCTCGCTGGCCACCGCCGAAACCAGCCTCCAGATCGTCGAATGAGCAAATCGGAGCCAGAATCAGCACGAAAGCAGGGTGCCCCGGGTCCCTCGCAGTTGGGGACGTTGGATACCACGAACCCCACCCACGGTGTTTTCCTGAGCGAAGTCGAAGGATCCGCGGTTGTTCTTGCCTTTGCTTTTAAGGAAGGCCGACTCACCACAAACCGAGAGTGTCCCATCCTGACGACGTCTTTGTTTCTGTCGTTCGGGTGGGATAACCGGCGAACCCCACCCACGGTGTTTTCCTGAGCGAAGTCGAAGGATCCGCGGTTGTTCTTGCCTTTGCTTTTAAGGAAGCCGACTCACCACAAACCGAGAGTGTCCCATCCTGACGACGTCTTTGTTTCTGCCGTTCAGGTGGATACCTCGAACCCCACCCACAGTGTTTTCCTGAGCGAAGTCGAAGGATCCGCGGTTGTTCTTGCCTTTGCTTTTAAGGAAGCCGACTCACCACAAACCGAGAGTGTCCCATCCTGACGACGTCCTTGCGAACCCCACCCACGGTGTTTTCCTGAGCGAAGTCGAAGGATCCGCGGTTGTTCTTGCCTTTGCTTTTAAGGAAGCCGACTCACCACAAACCGAGAGTGTCCCATCCTGACGACGTCTTTGTTTCTGCCGTTCAGGTGGATACCTCGAACCCCACCCCGCCCGCTCTTCGCGAAAGACCTGTTGATTCAGGCTTGCGAGTAGTCCATGCCGTCCAGGTCCGCGATCAGGCCCGGCCCCGTCGGCTTCCAGTCCAACTTTCGTCGCGTGACCGCGCTGGAGGAAGGCATATTCTGTCCGGCGAAAAGCGCAAGCCAGCCGAAATGCGCCTCGGCCTCCTCGGGCTTGATGCTGACCACCGGCACCTTCAACCCCCGGCCGTACGCCTCGTGATACAAGCTGGTTAGAAACAACAACGGCTTGTAGCCCGGCCACAGCACCGGGTCCTTTATCTCCCAGTTCACGTTCTCCACCTTCACAAACTTCTCCACGATCGGAAACGAGACCTTGCGTGTCACGTATTTCGAGCCCTCGTTCACATCCATCTTCCACTTCTCCACGGCCGCGTCGAACATCTTCTTCATCTGTTGCAGCTTCGCCACCCCAGGCCTGCCCTTGCGGAAAGCCTCCTCGAGTTCGCCGCACCACTTTCTGAATTCAACGGCCTTCTGCCGCGCTGCCTCCAGGCGAGACACGAGCTCCGCCTCGCTCCGGCAATTCTCCAGAACGTGCTGCGCCACCGGCGGAACATTTTCCAGGGGAAACGAATCGCTCCATTCGCGCCACGGCTTCAACACCGCCGCATCAAAGTTCTTCACAACCTGCGCTGCCAGGTTCACTGGCGCCCGGCTCGACGTGTCTGAGAGAATCTGGCCGAGCAGCGCCGACCGGTCGGGATGCGGCATGTACGGATGCTCCAGGTGCGAAGAGATCGCCACATAAAAAAAGGTTCTGGCCACTCCTGTGTTACTGTCGGCCAATTCCCACGGAATCTCCGGCATCATCGTATGACGGCGCCCCTCGTCGTACTCGAACAGAATGGCCGTAGAACTCCTGCAGTCTGGGGGCGGGGATACCACATCCGACGGGTGAATGTACTGCCGCTCCAAACCCTCAACCATTACCAGGTCAAAATCGTGATTCGCGGTGAACTCCTGGAACAGCGTTCCGCGCAGTCCGTGAATGTCTTTGTAGACCTTTTGGTAGAAACCGCGGTCGACCAGGAACCCGCTCAAAAAGGGAGCGAGCGCCGACGCTACCGACGCGCTCATCGCGCTCCGCGCAACCGTGAGGGCATCCACCCAAACGTGGTCATGGATCACCAGCGCCTGAATCAGGTTCAGCGTCCCGTTGAGCTCGTCCTTGGCGCAGTTCTCCTGCGCGTAACCCAGACCGCGCTCCACGATCACCGGCAGCGTCCGTCCAGCGGAGAGCAGCGTGGTCGCGTCGATAATCACCTGACCCGGAGCGCGTTCGATCTGGTCGTGCTGGCAGATTCTCATGCCACTGGGAGAACTCACGATCTCGGCATCCAGCCCTAGCTTTTTCGCCCTTTGCAGAGCATCCCGTGCTGACTCCATCGCTCGTCCCTCCCCGGCGCAGGAACTGAATGCCCGCAATTATCTCTCCTTCTGCGCCTGAGTCAAGAAGGGGGAACAACGGCATACGTTCTGCGTGCGTCGAGGAAATGAGAGGCCCGGTGCACCTTCTCGCATAGCACATCGCGCAAGGGTGAGAGAAGACTCCCTGGCGCCGGAAGGTCCTTCAACAGAAAATCCCCACATCGTTCCGCAGGCGCCTCCTCCGCGTCCACCCAATAGGAAAACGATCCGTCCGGATCAGCCCGCACGCAGCACACTGCCACACGTCTGAGTGGGAGCGACCAGTCGCGATAGTGACCGCCTGAGGCAGAAACACCACCGGCAGCTTGCCCTGCGCATTCTCACGCAAGTACAACGGCGCGCTGCGTCGTGGCCGCACCGAGGCCGCGTAAACGCGACGTCCTGCAGCCGCCCAACGGCAGCGGCGCGTGGTTTCTCCCCCAATTCGGCCACGGGGGAATAGCATCCCGCAATCGCGAGTGACGGCGCGCCGGGCCGAACCAGCAATCCGGGCAGCGGCTCATCGGAGACCCGGTTCGACCACTACCTGCACGAGGGGCGGACGCCTCACTTCGCCGTCACCTTGCCCGCAATCTTGTCGTATTCGGCCTTCGAGACCGCGTGCTTCTTCACCATCTCGTACGCGTCGCCGTAGGGGCGGTTGTTGATGATGCGGATCGCCGTATCCTGATCGATCCCCGGCAGGCTCTGGAGCTTGTCCGCCGAAGCCGTGTTGACGTTCACGCTCCCGCCGTCCTTCAAGCCCTCCACCACGCCCTGTGCGACAGCCTTGGCGTCGCGCGTGGCTTCGGAGGTGGCCTTGGCGGTGTCTTCGCGGATGGCGTCGGGGCTGCGCCTCTCGGGAGTGCAGGCGGTCAGGGAAAGCAGTACACAAGTGCAGAACAGGGCTCGCTTCATATTGTTGTTCGATGCGTTCGCCACCCTTCATGCTGGCCCGATCGACCTGAGGAAAAAATCGAGAGCCTGCCCCTGTGATTCGGCTCACCTCCAAATCTTGTCAAGCCCCCCGCCTGTGGAAAAACGATTTAATTTGCTGATTCTAAACGCAAAATATATTTTCCAAAATCAGGTATTAATTATTCGAATCTGCCATACTTAAAACAGTTGAACAAAAGCCCGCCCGCGAGCGGGCTTTTTCATTTGGAAAGAAGGTCAACAGAAAAAGATGAGAGCGCCGCTTAAACTCGACTTCGCAAGGTCGCCCTATTCCGTGTCCCCGTCTTTTTCACTTTTTCACTCATTCACTTCTTCACTCTTCACTTTTCACTGTTTCGTGATCCAAATCACGGTCAGCACAAAATCCCCCCTTTTTTGGGTGTAATGTCATCATTCCAATCAACATGACCTTTTTTTTATTGATGTGCGGAAGTGCGTTTTGAACCAGATCCGGTGCAAATAGCAGTCTCGCTAACGACCCTGTGTACACTGTTGCCAGCCAGGAGGCCATCCATGCAGACCCGCATTCAAGGCACGACCATGCCGGTGCTCGAAGTTCAGCTTGACCCCAACGAAAGCGTCTTCTCCGAAAGCGGCGAGCTTTCGTGGATGACCCAGTCCATTCAGATGACAACCCATACGCAAATGGGCGGAGGCGGGGGCCTGCTCGGCGTCTTCAAACGCGTGGTGGGCGGCGGCAGCATCTTCATGACCGAGTACCGCGCCTGGCAATATCCCGGCGAGGTGGCGTTTGCCACCAAGGTTCCCGGCCACATTGTCCCCGTACAGGTGGGCCAGGGTTATGAGTACATGGTGCACCGCCACGGGTTCCTCTGCGCCACGCCGCAAGTGGCTCTGAGCCTCGGCTTCCAGCAGTCGCTGGGCGCCGGCATCTTCGGCGGGGACGGCTTCATCCTCCAGAAGGTGAGTGGGTTCGGGACGGCTTGGATCGAGCTCTCCGGCGAGCTGATCCGCAAGGATCTCCAGCCGGGTGAGGTGCTGCGCGTGCATCCCGGGCACGTGGGCGCGTTCATGTCGACGGTTTCGTTCCAGATCACCATGGTGCCAGGCATCAAGAACATGATCTTCGGCGGCGATGGAATCTTCCTGGCGCAGCTCATGGGTCCCGGAACGGTGTGGCTGCAAACACTACCAATTTCGAGACTTGCGCATCAAATCTCGGAGTATCTGCCGAGCGGACGCCGCGAAACGCCGACGGCGGCGGGCGCCGGACTTCTCGGCGGGATTGTGGGCTCCATTTTGAGCGGAGGCGAGTAATCCAACCAGAAACGGATTTGATAGGAACGACCCCCAGGGAAGCCAGGTCGCGGCGCACGGCCCGGAGCTATATCGTGTTCTTTTTCGCCGTCGCCTTCGCCTGCTACCTGGCATGGCTGCTGCGCGACGTGCTCCTGTTGCTGTATGTGAGCGCGCTGTTTGCGGTGGTGCTGCAGCCGATGGTGACGTTCATTGCGGCGCTGCGCATCGGGCGCTTCCAGCCGTTCAAGCGCGCGGCCATCTTTGTATTGCTGTGCGTGGTGCTGGGCGGGATTGTTGTCTTTGCCTTCCTGGCCGTGCCGCCGGTGGTGAGTGACCTGCACGACTTCGCCAAGGAGGCGCCGCAACGCCTGCCCCCGCTGCTCGACAAGGTTCGCCGGTTGCCCTTCGCCAGCCAGCTCAATCCCGACGACCTGACGGACCGCATTACGGGGACCCTGGGAAACAGCGCCGCCTACGTGCTGCTCTCCATCAAGAACTGGGCCAATGCGTTGTTTACGCTCGCAATGGGACTGATTCTGACCATCTATTTCGAGCTGGAAGGCGATGTGGCTTACCGCTGGGTGTTGTCGTTTTTCCCCCACGGGCCACGGGAGCGGCTGGATGGAGCGCTGATCCGGGCCAAGGGGCGGATGGGCAAATGGCTGATCGGGCAGGGAAGCCTGATGCTGATTCTGGGGCTGGCAAGCACCGTCACCTATGTCTCGCTGCATGTGCGCTATGCCTACGCGCTGGGATTTCTCACCGGGCTGCTCAACATCATTCCCGTGATTGGCGCGGCAATCTGCATCGGGCTGGCGCTGCTGGTGGCCGCGTTCGATTCCTGGGGCCGGGTGCTGGGAGTGGGGATCTTCTACCTCATCTACATCAATCTCGAGAACTCGTTTTTGACGCCCCGCATCATGAAATCAAGCGTCGATCTACCGGGACTGGCCATCATCGTTGCGTTGCTGATCGGTTCGGCGGTGGCGGGGGTCGTAGGAGCGCTGGTGTCGGTGCCGACGGCGGTGCTGGTGGCAGTGCTGCTGGATGAATACCTGGTTGTCAGGGACTAGGGACCAGGGACCGGGGCTGGGCTGAGGGAACAGAGGACGAAGGCACATAAGAAAATCATAAAGTTCCTTAAAGTAATGTCCGGTAAGCGACATAAGATCTGGCCGCTTTGTGGCGACGTCAACGAATCAATCGATTCACTTTCATGTGCTGCTTGCTTCCGGCGCACGGGTGCGGTGCCGGACCTCTCTGCAATCGTTGATCGCATCAGAAATTCTTCACGGACCGCAAAGCGGATCCGGAACGACCCTTCCCATGCAGAGACGCCAATTTATGACTCATACAGCCGCCGCGCTTGCCGCCACCACTCTTAACGTTGCTCACGCGCAGACCGAAGAGCCGATGACGCTTCCAGGGGCGCGCACCGCCTCTTCGCCCCAGGGCGCCGCAGCCGCCATTCCGCGGGTGACTCACCCCGGCACGATGAAGGGCGAAATGCTGTACCGGCCGCTGGGAGCGACCGGGGTGGACGTGTCGCTCATCGGGATGGGCGGCGCGCACCTGGGACTGGCTACGGTGGAGGAAGACGATGCCATCAAGCTGATCCACCAGGCGCTGGAGCGCGGGATCAACTTTCTCGACAACTCGTGGGACTACAACGAAGGCCGCAGCGAGATGCGGGTGGGCAAGGCTCTGAAGCAGGGCGGGTACCGCGACAAGGCATTCGTGATGACCAAGATTGACGGGCGCACGAAGGAGGTGGCCACCAACCAGATCGAGGACTCGTTGCGGCGCCTGCAGGTGGATCACATCGACCTGCTGCAGCATCACGAGGTGATCCGCTTTGACGATCCGGATCGGATCTTCGCCGAGGGCGGAGCGCAAGAGGCCGTATTAGCGGCGCAGAAGGCGGGCAAGGTGCGCTTCATCGGGTTCACGGGGCACAAGGATCCGCACGTGCACCTCTACATGCTGGAGATGGCGGACAAGCATGGGTTCCATTTCGACACGGTGCAGATGCCGATCAACGTGATGGACGCGCACTTCCGCAGCTTCGCGCAGCTGGTGGTGCCCGAGGCGATGAAGAGGAAGATCGCGGTGCTGGGCATGAAGTGCTTTGGCGATCAGATCATTTTGAAGAGCGGCGTGGTGCAGCCGATGGATTGCCTGAACTACTCGCTGAATGTGCCGGTGAGCGTGCAGATCACGGGGATTGAAAAGCCGGAGATTCTGGAGCAGGCCTTTGCGGCGGTGAAGCAGTTCAAGCTTCTCGATGAAGCGAGCGTCGCGGCGTTGCTGACCAAGACCGAGCAGGCGGCGAGCAAGGGCCAGTACGAGCTGTTCAAGACGACGTCCCACTTCGATACGACAGCGCGGCACGCGGACTGGCTGGGCGCGGACACGCCGGCGGTGCAGAAGCTGGCGCCGCAGTTGCCGGGATGATAAGGGCAGGGAAAAATCGGGGCTGGAAAAGCGGGGATAAGGAATCGGAAAAGTTGGTGTCCCGCTGGGGGGCGCTCGTCTGGAAAGATTTGCCTTGCGAATTGCACTACTGGGGTACAGGGCGATCCTAGTAGACTGCGGGGCTATGAAAAAACAATGGCTTCGATTGCTGTTTGCGGTGGTTTGTCTTTCCGGCGTGGCGGCTGCGCAGGACGTAATTGCGCTCTATCCGGGGCCGGCACCGGGGTCGCCTGCGGCGGACTATGCGGAGAAGGCTTACTTCTCGAAGGTCTGGAACACCGAGGTGGTGACGAACGTGACCAAGCCGACGCTGACGGTGTTCAAGCCATCCGCGGGGACGGGCAATGGCAGTGCGATCGTGATTTGCCCGGGCGGCGGATTCATGGCGCTTTCGATCAACAGCGAAGGCAACGATGTGGCGAAATACCTGGTGGCGCGGGGCATGACGGCATTCGTGTTGAAGTACCGGTTGGCGCACACCGGCGAAGACGCCACGCAAGAGTTTACGGATCTCTATAAAGACCAGCAGAAATTCGGCGAAATGATGAAGACGGAGGTGCCGCTGGCTGTGGCCGATGGCCTGGCGGCGGTGGTCTACGTTCGGCAGCATGCGGCTGAGTATGGAGTTGCGCCGGATCGCGTGGGCATCATCGGGTTCTCGGCGGGAGGCATGGTGACTGCGAGCGTGGCTTTTCGCTATGCGCCGGAGGGGCGGCCTGCATTTGCAGCGCCGATTTACGGGACCGGACCGCCGAAGGATGTTCCGGTGCCGGCGGATGCGCCGCCGATGTTCATTGCGGCGGCGACCGATGATTCGCTGGGACTGGCGCCGGCGAGCATCGATTTGTACCATGCGATGGACGGGGGCAAAGAAGCCGGCGGAACTCCACATGTACGCGAAGGGCGGGCACGGGTTCGGGATGCACAAGCAGAATCTGCCGACCGATGGATGGATCGACCGGTTCGCGGAGTGGCTGGAACTGCAGGGGTTCTTGAAGGGAACAGGGATAAGGCAGTAGGAACAGGGAGTAGGGTTCAGGAGCCCGGGGCGGGGATGACGCCGAGTTGCTGCATCATGGCGAACGTGTCCATGAGGATGCGGCTGTCGGCCATTTTGCCCTGGGCGAGGCGGTCGATGACGACGCCTTTGACGGTGACGGGCCTGCCGGTGGCGGGGATACCGAGGAAGCTTCCACGCTGGGTGCCGGTCCAGGTGAAGCGGGTGACGACCTTGTCGCCGGAGGCGATGGACTCGTCGATGACCCAGTGCATGTCAGGGAATCCGGCGCGCATCATGGCGATGACGTCTTTGAGTCCCTGGCGTCCCTGGGATTGGCCGGGGAGCGGGTCGAGCTCGATGAAGTTTTCTTCGACGATCTGATCGCAGGCTTCGAGGCGGCCCTGGTTAATGACTTCTTCGACGAAGCGGCCGATGACCGCGACGTTTTCTGTTTCCGACATGTTTGTCCTCGCAGAGGGATGAAGGTGCGAGGACATGGTATCGGGCGGATGGGCGCCGGCTCAACCGCAATTAATGCGAGCGGGCGGACGCGGCGGCTTTTATAGAGGCATCGACGGCGGACTTCATGACGCCGCTGGTGGCGAAGAGATGGACGAACCCGCCACTCAGGGTCGCGGACGGGACGGGGATGGTTGCGGACTGGCTGGCGAGAGACGAAGGCGAAGTGGACGAGGCTTGCTTCAGTTCGCCGCTGCCCTGGGCGTCGAGGATCAGGGCCGTCAGCTTTCTGGCGACGGGGAGTTCGAAGCTCTCGGCTACGAAGACCTGTT
Organism: uncultured Acidobacteriota bacterium; assembly: GCA_963744185.1. Classification (GTDB taxonomy): domain Bacteria; phylum Acidobacteriota; class Terriglobia; order Terriglobales; family Acidobacteriaceae; genus Telmatobacter. The sequence goes on from CAVUSR010000017.1 coordinate 18,349, forward strand.
TGCCGCGGATGGTGATGACGACCGGGCCTTCGTCGGTGGTGAAGACCTGCTCGACGTTGCCGGCTTGTGCGTCGGTGTGAGCCGAGTGCGATGCGTTTTCGTCGGAATGCAGGCCGGAGTATTTGCGGCCGAGCGAGTTGGTGTAGAGCTTGGCGAAGGCCTGGGCCGAGGCTTCGCTCTTCCACGCGGAGAGATAGAAGAAGGCGATGGACTTGGTGGTGGCCTGCTCGGAGGGTGTGGCGTTGCGCAACTGGCCGGCCCAGTAGATGCCGCCGTCCCACGCGGGGGTGAGGTCGCGCGCGGCGTTGTCGCCGCCAAAGAGCTGCGCGAGGATGTGCAGATCGAGTTCGCCGACCTGGCCGATGTCGTAGGGTTTGTACTGTTTGTCGAGGAGCGGGTGGATGTCGGGCATCAGGGGCACGACAGGGATTTTCGCTTTTTCAAATTCGCGCGGGTTGATGATCTCCCAGGTGGAGCTGGGCGGGCGGTCGAGAGCGCCGGCGAAGGCGGCCTTCTGTCCCTGATCCATCCACAGGTCCTGCTCGAAGCTGAGGCCTTCGCGATAGGGGAAGAGGAGCGACTCGGAGAGCAGGAGCGGGGCACGCGCCATGACGGGTGAGTTGTCAGAGCCGGTCATCTGATTCTTGATGTACTCGACGACCTCGGGATCCTTGAGGAGGCTTTTGCCCATGGGCTTGAGGATGTTGTCCATCATGACGGCGGTGGCCTGGCCCTCGGCTACGGCTTCGCGGGCGGTGTCCATCTCGTCCTTGGCGAGGTGGTCGATGTCATCCCGGTAGTTGGTGGATGGGTCGGAGGGTGTCTGGTCGCTCCACTTTTCGAGGTCGACATGCTGGTCCTGGAGGGCGTGGGTGAGCTCGTGGGCGAGGACGGGCTTCTGCTCGTCGACGCTGATCCAGTCGAGCATGTTGACGGTCTTGGTCTTGGAGTCGTAGTAGGCCTCGATCTGTTCCTTGAGCAGGGCGAGGAGGAAGGGCTTGAGGTCGAAGTCGTGATCGAGGAGGCCAAATTTTTTGAGTACGATTTCGCCACGCTGCAGGCGCTTGGCGCCTTCGTCTTCATCGAATTTTTCTTTCAGGTAGCTTTCGACCTCACCGCGGCTGGTGAGCTGGCGCTTGACGCTGCTCTTGATGGGGAGGCCGGTTTCGGTGGCGGAGAACTGCATGAGCTGGTCGACGAGGGCGAAGAGCTCCTTGGCCTCCTCAGGGGTGATGCGGGTTTCGGCGCCCTTGGATTTGTCGGCGCTGCCGGCGCCCGGGGTGACCTGCGGCGGAGGGGCCTGGGGATTGGGGGCGGGAACCTGCTGGGCGGATGTGGCGATAGCGCCGAGGCAGGTTGCACTGGCCAGAGTGACGGCCAGGAGCGCGCGCGCCATCGAGAGGCGGGACCGATTGGTGCGCGTGGCGCGTGCCGCGTTGAACTGCTCTATCATCTGTTCTCCTTAGACTTTTGAATCACCGGGCCTTGACCTGCGTATCTACCTTCGAAGGCTATAATTAGTGTGCGGTGGACCGGGACAAGCTCGGATTTGAGCGTTCCCAAGCCACCCGGACTTTCCATGGCCGATATTGCCCTTGCCGCTTCCCCTATTGCCACTCCACTCGCCGCGTGGCTTGCATCCGGAGAAAACCAGCCGGAAACGACAGTTTATCGCGGGGTAATCACCCCCGTAGAGTTGGACGCGCGTTCGACAGAAACAGAGGCTTTGGCGCTGGGGGCGGCGGTCCACGACCTGGGATGGCTGCGCCGGGTGCAGGTGAAGGGTGCAGATCGGTTCCGGTGGCTGAGCGGCATGGTGACCAATACGGTAAACGACCTGGTGGGCAATGCCGGGGCATGGAACCTGGTGCTGAATGCGCAGGGGCGGATCCAGGGTGATCTGACCGTCTGGCGGAGTGGGGACGCGCTGGAACTGGAGATTGCCGCCGATCAGCTGGACAGGCTGCTGACGCATTTCGATCGATTCATCATCATGGACGACGTGGAACTGGCGACGCGGGAGCGTGAGACGGCGCTGGGGCTGACGGGTCCGAAGGCGGGCGAAGTGCTGGCGAGGCTGGGACTTCCAGTGCATCCCGAGCCGATGATGCATGCGCGGGCGGAGTTCAACGGGATGAGCCTGCGGGTGCGCCGGGACTATGGCGTGGCGGCCGAGCACTACGAGATCTGGACTTCAACGCACTCGATGGCCAAGATGTGGAAGTTTTTCATCACCGGGGGGGCGGTTCCGGTGGGAGCGGCGGCGGTGGAGGCGTTCCGGGTGGCGGAGGGGATTCCGCTGTACGGAATCGACATGATGGAGCGCGACCTGCCGCAGGAGACTTCGCAGATGCGGGCGCTGCACTTCAGCAAGGGCTGCTACCTGGGGCAGGAGATTGTGGAGCGGATCCGGTCGCGGGGGAACGTGCACCGCCATTTGCGGGCGCTCGAAGTGGATGGCGCTTTGCCGGTGGCCAGTGCGGAGTTGAAGCTGGAAGGTGCGGTTGTGGGGAATGTGACGAGTGCGGCGGAGCTTCCTCTGGCTGGTGGAACGAGGCGCTTTGCGCTGGGCATGGTGAGGGGCGAGGCCGAGGTGAAGAATCAACCGCTGAGTTACGGAGTCGGGAACGCGACGGGCACGGCGAGGTTGCTGGCGGGTCCGCCGTCGTTTTAGTGAGAGATTGAAGAAGCAAGGATTAGAAGACATGAGCGATACGCCGAAGTTTGAAGTAATCGATCGCCGCAAATACAAGGCTGACGAAGAAGAGCGGGAGGCGCCGCCGACGGAGTCGCAGGCGCCGGCGGCGACCGCGGAGCCGGCCGAACCGATTCGGATTGCCGAGCCGGAGCCTTCGCGCGGACCACAATTGGTGACGTCGGAGCCGGAACCGGCCGAGGACGAAGCGGGTTATTCGGCTCTGCCGCCGCCGACGGCCGAGGAGAGCAGGGAACAGAAGTCGGCTTACGATGCGTCGGCGCAGCGGCTCGAAGACCTGGTTCGGGCGCAGAACCCGGGCGCCGGGCCGCAGCCGCCGGTGACGTTCGAGCAGCTTGTGCAGCAGTTTTACGTGTCGGCGATGATCCAGATGGGCGCAGGAACGCAAGAGGGGCAGCGGCCGAGGGTGGATATCCTGGGCGCCAAGCAGACGATCGATCTTTTAGGAGTGCTGGCGGAGAAGACCAGGGGCAACCTGACTTCGGCGGAGGATCGCATGCTGCAGTCGGTGCTGTTTGAGGCGCGGATGGCCTTTCTCGAACTGACCAACATGATTACCATGCCGGGTGTTCCGCCGGTGCCACCAACCAAGCCGGGCAAGCGTTAGAGGCGGATGCAGGGAAAGCTCGCATTCCTGGGGACGGGGACCTCGATGGGGGTGCCGACGCTGGGTTGCGGGTGCGCGGTGTGCACGTCGGATGATCCGCATGACAGGCGATTGCGGCCTTCGGTAGCGCTGCGTTGGACGGTTGGCGGACGCGAGCGCGTGGTGGTGATCGACACGGGGCCGGATTTCCGTGAGCAGGCGCTCCGCGCCCATCTCACTCACGTGGACGCGGTTCTCTATACCCACTCGCATGCGGACCACATCTTCGGGATGGACGATCTGCGGCCGCTGAGCTTTGTGGCATTCCGAAATGGAGGGCCGATTCCGCTGTATGCATCGCGGGAAACCGCGGAGGTGCTGGAGCGGATCTACGATTACACGTTTGCGCCGTCGGCAACTTATGTGAATCGGGCGCGGGTGGAGATTCGGCCGCTGGAGGATCGGACGCGGGTCCACGAGGTGGAGTTTGTGCGGGTTCCGGTGGTTCACGGGACGATGGACGTGTCGGGGTTTCGATTCGGCAACATGGCATATCTCACCGATGTGAGCGCAATTCCGGAGTCGAGCTTCGCGCTGCTGGAAGGCTTGGATACCCTGGTGCTTCCGGCGCTGCGGCATAAGCCGCATCCCAGCCACGCGACCGTGGAGCAGGCGATTGGGTGGGCCTCGCGCATTGGAGCGAGGCAGACATGGCTCACGCATATTGCGCACGAACTGGGGCACGAAGAGACGAACCGGCTCCTGCCCGCCGGGATCGCGATGGGCTATGACGGGCTGGAGGTTGCTGTGACGCTGCCCGATCCGGCCGACGCTCCTCAGGGTGGCGGAATGAGCGCAAGGGCATGATCCCGGTCTATCGCGGTGTCGAAGAACTCGCGGCGGGATTTGGCGCGTCCGTGGCTGCGATTGGAAACTTCGATGGCGTTCATCGGGGACATCAGCAGATTCTCAGGGCCGTAGTGGCGGAGGCGCGCCTGCGCGAGATGCTCGCCGTTGCGGTGACCTTCGATCCGCACCCCGACATGTTTTTGCGCCCCGACGCTGCGCCAGGGCTGCTGACACCGATGGAGCATCGGCTGCGCCTGCTGGCGGAGACCGGGGTTGACGCGATCGTGGTGCTGCGCTTTGATGCTGCGCTGGCGCGGCTTTCGGCGAGGGAGTTTGTGCAGACCGTGCTGGTGGATGCGATGCAGGTGCACGGGCTGCATGAGGGCGGGAATTTTCGTTTCGGCTACAAGGCCGAGGCGGGCGTCAACGAGCTGAAGCAGTTTGGCAAAGAATTCGGGTTTCACGTCGCGGTGCATGAGGCGGTGCGCGTGCACGGGCTGGAGGTATCGAGCTCCGCGACCCGCATGCTGGTGGCTGCCGGCGATATGAAGCGCGCGCGCTGGATGCTGGGGCGGCCGTTCGCGGTGTGGTCGACGCAGAAGCGCGACCGGGGGGTTGGATCGAAGCTGCTGGTGCCGACGATCAACTTTGCGGAGTGCGAGGGCTTGCTGCCGGCGTTCGGGATTTATGTGACGCGGCTGACTGTTGGGAAAAGGTGCTTTCAGGCGGTATCGAGCCTCGGGAACCGGCCGACTTTTGAGGACGCGGGGTTTGCGCTGGAGACGCACATTCTGGATTTTGAGCCGGTGGGGATGGATGAGACTACGCCGCTGGAACTCGAGTTTCTGCATCGGCTCCGGGATGAGGAGAAGTATCCGACCGTGGACGAGTTGAAGGGCCAGATACTCAAGGACGTGGAGCAGGCGAAGCGGTATTTCCGGCTGGTTCAGACTTGCGCAAAGTGATTGGGCCTGATGGTATCCCGCCTTTACGCCAGAAAAAAGGCGCAAGGACGGGGCATGGAGAGTTTATGGGGCTGCGGGCTTCTTTACGATCGCCGGTGCGTTTGCCTTCGACGGCGGGATCGTCCTGAACGGCTTGACCGGGATGATGGACTTCGTTCCGTCCGGCGCGGTGGCGATGATGGTGTGAACCGGTGGAGTGGGAAGCGGGGCGTGCGGCGATCCCGAGGCTTTTGGCTTCTGGGTAGGGACGATGGGCTCCGCGGACTTGGTGGGCATTCCGGGCTTCACCGGCGGAGCCAGGCTGGCCTGCAGCATCGGCTTCTTTTCGGCGCCGTCGTCGCCCAGGAAATGCTCGGTGTCCTTGCCGGCGATGGCCTGTTTCATGATGGTCATCCAGATAGGCAGCGCGGCCTTGGCGCCGGTCTCTTTTTCGCCGAGCGATTCGCGGCTGTCGAAGCCCACCCAGACGCCGCAGGTGATGGAAGGCGAGAAGCCCAGAAACCACGCATCGGTGTAGTCGCTGGTGGTGCCGGTTTTGCCGCCGAGCGGATGGTTGAGCTGCGAGGCGGCCGCGCCGGTGCCGTGCGCGGTTACTGCCTGCAGGAAAGTCATCATGGTGCGCGCGGTCTGCTGGCTGATGACCTCCTTCACTTCCGGCGGATCTTCCCAAAGAGTGATGCCGTCGGCGTTGGAGACTTTGCGGATGAGGCGCGGCTGCACGCGGATGCCATCATTGGGAAAGACGGAGTAGGAAGCTACCTGTTCCTGGAGGGTGATTTCGGCGGCTCCGAGGGCGACGGGCAGGTAGGCGGGAATATTGGAGGTGACGCCGAAGCGATGGGCGAGGTCGATGACCTTGTGAATGCCGACGGTTGCCGCGAGCTTGAGCGCGGGAATGTTGCGCGACTCGGCAAAGGCGTTGATGAGAGTCATCGTGCCCTTGTAGTCGTTCTCGTAGTTGTGGGGCGTGTAGCCGCCGAAGTTGACGGGCCCATCGACGATCAGGTCGTCGGGCCTGGAGCCGTTCTCGACCGCGGCGGTGTAGACGTAGGGCTTGAAGCTGGAGCCAGTCTGACGCTCGGCCTGGGTGGCGCGGTTGAACTGGGAGAGAGCGTAATCGCGGCCTCCAACCATGGCGAGCACGTCGCCGTTGGTGTTATCGATGGCCATCATGGCGCCCTGAGCGCCGGAATCCTGTTCGAGTGTGGCGCGGCGGGAGGTGCCTTCCATCTCGTCGGTGAGGTGCACGTAGAGCACGTCGCCAGGTTTTACGAAGGAATCGGCGAAGCGCTGGCCCGTCCACTTCCAGTCATCTTGTTCACAGCACGACGTCGTCGGATCCCATGCGGGCGAAAATCTCCATGGGTTCCACGCGCGTCACGAGCACGTGGACGTAGTCGCCGGGGTGAGCCTTGAGCGCCCAGTCGGGGTGACGGTAGTCGTCGAGGGAGAAGCCGTCGTGGTAGACATTCTGGATGCGGCCCTTCCAGCCGTGGCGGCGTTCGTAGGCGGCGACGCCGTCGGTGACCGCCTTGTTGGCGGTGAGCTGGAGGTCGAGGTCGAGCGTGGTCTCGACGCGGAGGCCGGCCTCGTGAACTTCTTCTGAGCCGAAGCGCTTCTCGAGCTCGCGGCGGACCTCTTCCTGGAACCAGGGGGCGACGGAGCCCTCGGGCTGGGCGATGTGGAGGTCGAGGCCGGTTTGCAATGCGCGCGCTGCCTCGGCGTGGGTGATGGCGCCGTCGGACTCCATCTCCATGAGCACGAGGTTGCGGCGCCGCAAGGCCTTGTCGGGATTGAGGAGGGGCGAGTAGGCTGCGGGCGCCTTGGGCAGGCCGGCGAGGAGCGCCGCCTCGGTCAGGGTGAGGTCTTTGGCGTGCTTGCTGAAGTAGAACTCGGAGGCGGCCTCGAAGCCATACATGCCGCTGCCGAGGTAGATCTGATTGCCGTAGAGGGTGAAGATCTGCTCCTTGGTGAAGGTGCGCTCAATTTGGATGGCCAGGTAGGCTTCCTGGAGCTTGCGGACTGCGGTGCGGTCGGCGGAGAGGAAGAGGTTGCGGGCCAGCTGCATGGTGAGGGTGGAGGCCCCCTGGGCGCGGCCGTGGCTGCGGAGATCGTGCCAGAGCGCGCCGCCGATGCGGAAGAAGTTGATGCCGCCGTGCGACTCGAAGTCCTTGTCTTCAATGGAGATGACGGCCTGGCGCAGGACCGGGGCAAAGTCGCCGTAGTTGACGACGATGCGGCGCTGGAGGGCAAAAGACCCGAAGACGCGGCCTTTCTGATCGTAAAGGTCGGTCATCGTGGAGGGGCGATAGCGCTCGAGATCGTCCATCTGCGGGAGATTGGCCGAGTAGACGAGCGTGAGGCCGGCGAGTGATCCCGTGATGATGGAGAGAATCACCAGCAGGACGAGGATGGGCTTCCCCGCCAGCTTGCGGCGTGGGCGAGGCGGGGCCTCAGGCTTGAGCCGATGGCTCCGGCCTAAACCACTGGAATCGACAGGTTGAATGGGGGCGCCCAAGCGGGGTCAAGCCTCATGGCATTTCTTGCGCTTGCGTAGGTAAGGAATGCCTGCTTTTGAGGGTAGCATGGGTGTGGTTTTCCGGGATGTGATTTGGAAGCAGGGGTACCAAGCGGGGAAAGGTCAGGCCGTCGGCCTTAAGGCGAGCACAAAGCAAGAGCGGCGTGAGATTGAGATCTCACGCCGCTCTCGAGGGTTTAGATTGTGCAGCTTAGCTGTTCTTGGCCTTCAGCAGCTCTAGCGCCTTGTTCAGCGGAGCATCTTCCTTGGCAGGAGGGTTCTCGTCGCTGAGGTCGTCGTCGGTGATCTGGCCGACCTGAACGGTGGGGGCGACTGCTTCGTCCTGGATCTTCTTGCCGTCGGCAGCCTCGTACTTTGCGACGGTCAGTAACAGGGCCGCGCCGTCGGGCAGGTCGATGGTTTTCTGGACGGAACCCTCGCCGAAGGTGCGCTCGCCGACGACGTCGCCGCGCTTGGCGGACTCAATGGCTGCGGCGGTGAGCTCGGCGGCTCCATAGGTACCGCGATTCACGAGGACGACCACCGGGGCGGAGGTGAGACATTTGGTGGGGTCGGCGGCGAAGGTCTGCTTGGGGTACTTTTGACCTTCGAGCATTGCCAGGGTGCCCTGGTTAACGAAGAGGTTGGCCAGGCGCAGGCCTTCGTCCTCGTCACCGCCGGCAGCATCACGCAGGTCGAGCAACACCTTGCGGGTCTTGTTGGCCTTGATTTTCGAGGCGATTTCGTCGACGCGCGCCTTGGTAATGGTGCCGGGCTTCAGATAGAGGATGGAACCATTCTCGTACTGCTGATCGGCCAGAGCCGGAGTGGCGACGATGGCGCGGGTGAGGGTCACCTTGTCAGGGTCGGACTTGCGGGGGCGGACCATGGTGACGGTGACGGTCGATCCGGGTTTGCCTTCGAGCATGAGGCGGATGACCGCCAGGGAGAGCTCGCGGGTGGACTGGTCGCCAATGGATTCAATGACATCGCCGTCGGTGATCTTTTCGTGATCGGCGGGCGAGCCAGGCACCACGCTGACCACGGTGGCATAGCCGAAGCGCTTGGAGACGGTGAGTCCAACCTGGGCGACGCCGGTGGCGGGCCGATCCTTGTAGATCTTGTATTCAGTGGGCGAAAGGTAGCTGGAGTCCGCATCGAGGGACTCGAGCAGGCCGTGCAGCGCCCCGGCTGTCACGCTGTTGACGTCAGGAACGGTGACGTAGTCGCTCTGGATGCGACGGAGCACCTGCTGGTAGACCCCGATTTGGCGGTAAGCGCCATCCTGTTCGGCACCGGCGTGCACGCCAAACCACCCGAACTCGCCGAGGGCGAATCCCAGACCGAGCGCGGCGAACACCGCCGCCCCCAAAACGAAAGCTAAACGTTGGAAAAATCGAGACACAGACACCACCGTACGGTCCCCTTGAGGGGGAAAAGACCGCTCATTCTATAGACGCAATCATACCGCAAGTGGTGTTCGAGCGGCCGGCAATCGTGAAAAAGCCCTGTCTTTCGGTCATCGGCGGCCTTGGGCAACCTTTCGAATCGCCGCGCCGCACTCGTCAGGGGATCTGGGGAATGAGGCCCAGAATCGCGGCAAGCCGCTGGCCACCGTCGGCGGTTAAAGTGGTGAAACGGGCGGAAGTCAGGTGAGGCCGGAGAGCGGCGATGCGTGGGTCCACGAGCCCCATCTCGACGTCGGTAGGATCCTCCAGGAATGTCCAACCCTGGCGCATCCACGGCCAGAAGCCTCCGACGATGCCATTGGTGGCCGGGGTCATGGTCCAGGTCCAATCGTTTTGCCTCTCTACGTCGGTGCGCGGGTCACGGGCTTCGACCTGGGGGATCGCCACCTCGAGGAGGCCATCGGGGTTGCGCCATGACGGGATCTGGGCGAGCAAGGCAATGTCATAAGGGATGGCTTGCCCGTGCTGGACGTAGTAATAGGCCATACGGCGGATGTTGTCGAGGTCGCCGACAGAGTCGTAGAGGTAGGCACTGATCACGCCCAAGGTAGGATCGGTGTGCTTGAGTTGTCGGAGTTCGACGGAGAGATCGAGTACGGCATTGGCCCGCAGGGCGCCGGATTCCATTTGCGCCAGGGCATTCGCGGCGATACCGGAGGTGTCCTTGTCCTCGTAAATCGCGCGATAGATCAGGGCCTGGGCTCCGCGCTCGTTGCACACCAGGGAGGCGATGAAGGCGGGGAGTGCCGTCAAGGCGAGGAACTGGCCATCCGAGAGTTCAATCAGGACGGGAGCGGGTTTCTGAAGCCATCCCCGGTTTGCATCGCCCACGTGCCACCAGTCGGGGCGGCCCCCGGTTCCCGCTATATTGCCGGGCGGGGTCCAGACGGTGCGGATGAGCGCTCCTTCGACGGCGAAACCGGACCCGGTTTCGAAGTGTGTGGGCACCTGCTGGGTTGAGATTTTTTGCTGGAGGATCTCGCCGGGATCGGGCCTGGGTGGCGCAGGAGGTGTGGAGGAAGGCGCAGCCGGATCGGCGTCCTTGCGAGCCCTGTTCCAACCCCGGATGACATCGGTGACGGAGGAGGAAGGCATCTCCGTTACTGCCTGAAAGCCTGAGACGCTGCCGACGAGGGCGCCGATGATTCCGCCGACCAAATTGCCAAGTCCGGGCTTGGCGGTATCGGGCTGGACGGAGGGCGGGTGCGCGGTTCCGAGTACAAGGCTGGGATCGGGCCAAGGCCGGAAGCTGGGGGGAGGCGGGGGTGGCTGAAGGTCGCAGAAATACACTGCTGAGTCCGGCGGAAACATCGGCTGGGTGTTGGGGAAGAGTTTGCGTTCGTAGGTGGCTGCGCGCTTGGGCACTTCCGCGCGCAAAAAGTCGCTGAGGCTGTGACTTGTCACCTTTCCGGTCACCTGCGCCGAGAGCGCTGACGGCGATCCCCACAACCCTTCCATGAGGACGCCGGAGAACAGGCAGCGGTCTTCGGCTTCCGATTGGCCCGGGATCATGAGCGCGGGATAGCCGTCCTGCACGGCATCGAAGGTGTCGATATAGGGCGGATAAACGGGGCGGACCGGCCCCATCCCCAAAACGGAGTCCTCATCCAGATCGCCAGTATCGATGTTCTCGGGGAACTTCTTGCAGGCGTCGGCGAAGACGGAGATCTGCGAGACGCCGTAGCGGGCGATGCGCCGTTTGAGTTGTTCAACGTCGACGGCCTTCCCTTCGGTGAACCAGTCGGAAAGCAGCCACAGGGCGGCACCGGCGTCCCGAATGATTCCGTGTCCGGCGAAGTAAAGAACCAGGCGGTAGATGGGTTCGGAGGGAGTGGTGTCGGGGGCGCGGGTCAGCACTTCCTCCAGCCTCTGCCTGAGCCTGGGAATCGTGACGGGCAGGTCGTCTACGTCGGTCAGTAATTCGGACTCGTACCCGACCGAACTCGCCCAATTGTGAAATTCGGTAGCCCCGTGGATAGCGCCCCGCATGTAGGGGAGCGGTTGGGCGGTGCTGATGCCGATGGCCAGAGAAGCCATTCGTTTTGGTGGCTGGCCGTTCACCGGGTTCCTCCCCGTGACTGCATGAGTGATTTGCGCCAGTAAGGCGAAGAGAAGGGTGGAATCGCCTGGGGCACCATACTACAATTCCGGCGGGCGAATTCTCAACGTAATTTGCGCAGGAAGCCGAGCAGCCGGTCATTGCGCCGAAGGGGAGGTGTGGAGCGTGGTCATGGATATCGAGAAGCAGAGAGCGTACATAGCGGCGCTGGACTTGAGCGGGATTCCGCGTCCCATTGTGGAGATGGACGCGGCTACGGAGGCTGGCGACGTGTTCAACAAAGCCAAGGAGCAGGCGCAGGTGGTGGGGTCGGGCGTCTTCTCGTTCGCGAAGGGTGTGGACGAGGAGGTGCGAAGGGCGATCTCGGACTCGGCGCTTCTGGCGCAGCTTGTGGCCGACAAGCGGGTGGATATCGAGAAGGATCCGCTGGGCTGGTTCAAGATGTACTCCGAGGTGCTGAAGAACGCCGGATGGGTCGTGCAGGAGAAGATGTTCGACGATTACACGTCAACCGGCAACGCCGCGGAGGTGCACGAAAAGATCATGGAGGTGATGACGGCGGCGCTGGGCCCGTCGCCGGCAACGTTGCTGGTACTTGCGGCGACTGTGAAGGCGCTGAAGGGCATGGATCCGAAGAGCTCGTGGATGCGGATCTGGAGCCGCGAAGCGCAGAGGGCGCAGATCGGCCGATTCCAGATCGGCCTGGTGGAAACGGACAAGGACGGCGAAGTTTTTGTGTCTCTGCTGGCGTGCCTGATGGAAGCGAAACAGACGATCACGCAAATTCTGTTCTTCAAGTGGCGCGATGCGCATGCGACTTTCAAAGCGCGCGCCGACAAGGTTTCAATCAACCGGCGGTCACTGAAGGATCTGAACCGACAGATTGTGGAGAAGACGCGGGCGTATCAGAATTCGTTCTTCAGCAGCATTCAAGATCTCTAGCCACGGGCCTTGAACCTATATGGCCCCTTGCTCCAGTTGCTGTACAGGACTACGAGCAACTGCTAGTTTCAGCAAATCCCCCAGGGGGGTTCTGTGCAAATTATTCAATGGGTTCGTTCACTTCGTTTCCATCCGCAGCGGCAGCACAAGCCACAGACATATTCCGTCAGGCTTCTGAGCGCCACGTCCTTCGCAGACGAAACGCATCAGGCCGCCCTGTTTCTTTTCCCAGAAGGCCAGCACTCGATTTCGATTTGCGTTTCGAGGCGTCCGCGCAGATGAAGACGCGCGATGCAAACGCGCAGCGCCCCCATCCGATTTTACGAAGTCTGCCTGAGTCGGCCCACTCGCCGGCCTGGCATCGGCTCTACTGCTTATTGACGTTGACGTAGTAGAGGTCGGTGGCGGCTTGAAAGTCGTCCTGGCTGACGGAGGACTGCATCGACTGCCATTTCGTGGTGGGATGAATGATCTGCCAGTGGTCGGGGGTGCCGACTCGTACGGGCATGGCGAAGTCCTCTTCGTCGGCGGCCCACTTGTACAGGACCATGCCGGGGGCTTCGCCGAAGAGCAACTCGAGGCGCGGAATGGCAGGGTGGCGCAGGTACTGGTTGAAGATGGGCGTGAGATTCATGCCAGTGCTCTGGTTGAAGAAGGTGACCACATCTTCAGTCTCGATGTTCTGGTACTTGTACCGCTGGTAGAAGGCGTGCAGCAGCGCGAACCATTTTGTATCGTTATCGATTACGCTGCGCAAGGTATTGAGCATGAGGGCGCATTTGAAGTACTGGTCCTCGGTCGGGTTGGCGTTGACGCCGCGTTCGGCCACCACGGCGCGAAGATTATGGATCTTGGGCCGATAGCCGCTCAGATATTTGATGGCGTCGGCTTTGCCCCAGCGGTATTCAACGTAAAGGCTTTCGAGGTAGGTGGTCCAGCCTTCATGGATCCACATGTCCGCGTGGTCGAGCGCGGTGATGCTGTTGCCGAACCACTCGTGGCCGCTCTCGTGAATGATGATGAAGTCGAATCGCGGGCTGATACCGACGCCGGTCCAGTCGTGATCGAGGTAGCCATTTTTGAACAGGTTTCCGTAGGTGACGGCGCTCTGGTGTTCCATCCCCGAGTAGGGAGCCTCGATGAGCTTGTAGCCGTCTTTCGCGAAGGGATAGGGGCCGAAGTAATGCTGGTAGGCCTCGATCATGCCTTTTGCCTGAGCAAACTGGACCTTCGCTTTCTCGAGGTCTTCAGGGAGCACGTAGAAATCGAGCGGAAGATCGTCAAGCTGATCGGAGAAGTGGACGTAGTTGCCGATGTTCAGAGACACGTCGTAGTTGTTGATGGGGTAGTGCACGCGCCAGTCCCAGCGCGTATAGCCGTCGCCGAGATCGGTCTTGCCGACGAATTTGCCGTTGGAAACGTCGACGAGATTGCTGGGAATGGCGACGCTGATGTCCATGCTTTCGACTTCGTCGCGCCACTGGTCCTTGTTGGGCCACCAGACACTCGCGCCACTTTCCTCGCAGGCGGTATTGATCCAGACATGGCCTGAGGGATCCTGCTTGAAGGTGATGCCGCCGAAGCGGCCGGTTTCGGGGGGATTGCCGGAGTAGTAAAAGTCGATTGAATAGACCTGGCCTGCGTGGAGCGTGCCGGGGAAGTTGACGAAGACCGCGCTGCCGTCGCGATCGAACTTGAGGGGTGTTGCACCTTCGGCGGGTGTGTCGTCGAGGAGAATCTTGTCGATGGTGAGCGATTCGGTCAGGTCGAGCTGGATGCGCGTGCCGTCCTTGAGCATGCGGAAGCGGATGGTGTTTTTGCCGCTGATGTATTTCTTCTCGGGGTCGACGCGAATGTCGAGGTGGTAGTAGAGCAGGTCGTTGTTGGCGCGAAAGGGGCCGTAGGCGCCTCGCAGCATTTCGGCACGCGTGGGGATGGACGAGCCAGCGTCGTTGGGACGAATGTGGGGCTTGGGGTTATCTGCCGGTTTCTCGGCGTTGTCGGGCTTGGTGGCCTGCGGCGCGGTTTGCGCGGAGGCGAGGACAGCGAGACCAATACACGCGCTGATCAGCATGGAACCGGCAAGACGCTTCGAAAGAACTTCCATCGGATCTCCTGAAGTCTACTAAGCTGGCCCGGCGGCACGGATGTCCACCCGTGCCGGAATATGCGATGGTCGCACGGCGCTGTTCTGCAGGGGCATAGCTTTTAGGTTGCGCGGCCGTGACAGGTCGCAGACCATGCGGCAGGCAATTTCTGCGGGGCGGGCACCGGCTTCGGTGACCTCGAGGGTTGCGCTCATTCCGGCTACATTCTCACTTCGCTCGATTTGGATTGGTGGTCAACTCAAGCCCGCATTTCTCGCCTGCACTGATCGCAAAGAACCAACGACGGCCTTGAGCGCATTGAGCCTGAGCGATTCCGATTGTAGCGGGTCCGGTATACTTCGCAAGAAACGTGATGACGAAACGCGCCATGAAACCCGACTCCCATTTGTTGCGCAGAATTGGAATTGTTGATTCGCATACAGCGGGAGAGCCGACGCGATGCGTTCTCTCCGGCGCCGCGGACCTCGGCTCTGGAACGCTGGCGATGCGAATGGATTTGCTGCGAAGAGATCACGATGAGTTGAGGCGCGCGATTCTGTGCGAACCGCGTGGCTCGGATGTACTGGTAGGGGCGTGGATTCTCGAGCCGGACACGCCGGACTGCGCCGCGGCGGTGATTTTCTTCAACAATGCGGGCTACCTGGGAATGTGCGGCCACGGCACCATCGGCCTGGCGGTGACGCTTGCGCACATGGGGCGCATTGCGCCGGGCATTCACGCGATTCAGACCCCCGTTGGTGTGGTGAAAGTGCACCTGGAAGCGGCAAATTCGGTCACCGTCGAAAACGTTCCTTCGTATCGGTACAAGACCGCGGTGCCGCTGGATGTGCCGGGCTATGGGAGGGTAGTAGGGGACGTGGCGTGGGGTGGTAACTGGTTCTTCCTGGTGGAGAGCGATGAGCGGCTCAGCCTGGACAACGTCGACCGGTTGACAGAATTCGCATGGGCGATCCGGTGTCAGCTTGCAGACACGGGTGTGACGGGAGCGAACGGGGCGGAGATTGATCACATCGAGCTATTCGGGAAACCACGCGATGCGGCGAACCACAGCCGCAATTTCGTTCTGTGTCCCGGGAAGGCGTACGATCGGTCCCCTTGCGGCACGGGGACAAGCGCGAAGATGGCCTGCCTGGTGACGGACGGCAAACTCGCGCCGGGCGAGGCGTGGCGCCAGGAAGGCATTCTGGACACCGTGTTCGAGGGACGCGTGCGCATCGAAAATGGTAGTTTGATTCCATCGATCACGGGCGAGGCGTTCATTACCGCGGAAGCGACGCTGCTCTTCGATCCGGCGGATCCGTTCGGGCGAGGAATCGGCGCGTAAAGGTGTGCCTTTCGAGGCGCCCTCCCGCAGTTGCGCTGTTCAGTTCGGCGTTTTGATGAATGTGGCCGGTGAGTTCCGTCCTGTTCAGGTGCGGACTCGCCATTTATTCGACAACGCTGCGAGTTGGTCCTCGACCTTTGGTTGCTGCTTTGGCGCTGACTTTGCGGGACGCGCCGTCGCGGTGAGTGCCTTGATGGAGAGCGCGATGCGTTTTGCCTTCTCATCGACGCTCAGCACCATCACCTTTACGATTTGTCCCGTTTTTACCGCCTCCGATGGGTCTTTGATGAAGCGATTCGACAACTCGCTGATGTGGACCAGGCCATCCTGATGCACGCCGATGTCGACGAAGGCACCGAACTTCGTCACATTGGTGACCACGCCTTCGAGCATCATGCCCACTCTGACATCGGCGATCTCGCGCACATCCTCGTGGAAGCTGGGTGCGACAAACTTGTCGCGCGGGTCGCGGCCCGGCTTGCGCAGTTCAGCGAGAATGTCATCGAGCGTGAAGGCTCCCACTGACAGCTTGCTGCGGTCGACTTTTTCGAGGGCCTCGGGCCTTTTGATCAGGTCGGGTACCGGCGTGTGGAGCAGAGCCGCGATCTGCTCGACCACCGAATAGGACTCGGGGTGAACTGCGGTCGAGTCCAGCGGATTATCGCCGTTGCGAATGCGCAAAAAGCCTGCTGCCTGCTCGAACGTTTTTGGTCCAATGCCCGGAACCTGGAGCAACTGCGCACGAGAGCGGAAGCTGCCCTTCTCGTTACGCCAGGCGACGACGTTCAGTGCGGTACGCTCGCTGATGCCGGCGACGTGACGCAGGAGGGTCCACGATGAGGTGTTGAGATCTACCCCGACGCGGTTGACGCAGCTTTCGACAACCTTCTCGAGCGACTCGGCGAGCTGGCGCTGGTCCACGTCGTGTTGATACTGTCCAACGCCGATGGATTTCGGATCGACCTTGACGAGCTCCGAGAGCGGGTCCTGGAGCCGGCGGGCGATGGAGATGGCGCCGCGCACCGTGAGATCGAGATCAGGAAACTCCTGGCGCGCTATATCGGATGCCGAGTACACGCTGGCGCCCGACTCGCTCACCGTGACGGAGAAGATGTGCTGGATTCCCTTGTCGCGCAGAAAGCCGCGAACAAAGGTGTCCGTTTCGCGCGATGCCGTCCCGTTCCCGATGGCGATGGCACGCACATTGTGCTGTCGCAGCAGCGCTTCGAGCTTGGGCGCCGCTTCGGCATCGCCTCGCTTGGATGTGTGCAGATAGAAGACATCGTGCGCCAGCAGCTTGCCTGTCTCGTCCACCACTGCAACCTTGCAGCCGGTGCGCAGGCCGGGATCGATGCCGAGTACGGAGATGGGGCCAGCCGGGGCAGCGAGCAGCACGTTGTAGAGATTGTCGCGGAAGACGGCGATGGCTTCCGTATCGGAACGGCGCTTGAGCTCAAGCCGGATTTCTCCCTGGATCGATGAATTGAGCAGTCGCTTCCACGCGTCGTCCACGGAAAGTTCCAACTCGCGTGTCCAGTCACCCGGCTGCTTCATCACGTGCTGTCGCACAATCGCAAGGGCGCGCTCCGTCTCGAGATCGACGAGGAAGTAGAGGACGTTTTCGTTCTCGCCGCGGCGGATGGCGAGCATACGATGCGAGGGGATGGACTTCACCGGCTCGCTGTACTCGTAATACATTTTGAATTTGTCCTGCTCGTCAACCGCATCGATTGCCTTGCGGCTCGTGACCACGCCCTCGTCGAACATAAGCTTGCGAAGAGCCTTGCGGAGGCTGGCATCCTCGCTGATCCACTCGGCAACAATGTGGCGCGCGCCCTCGAGGGCCTCTTCTACCGTAGCCACGCCGAGGTCAAGGTTGACGAATCGCAGAGCCAACACGGAAAGCGGCTCGGCCATCGACTTCTGTGCCCAGAGGTACTGCGCCAGCGGCTCTAATCCTTTTTCGCGCGCGATGGTGGCCTTGGTGCGCCGCTTGGGCTTGTAAGGCAGATAAAGGTCTTCGAGTTCGCTCTTGTCGAGGGCGGCTTCTATGCGCGTTTTCAACTCGTCGGTAAGCTTGCCCTGCTCGGCGATGGAGGCGAGAATTGTGGCGCGGCGATCGAGCAATTCGCGGAAGTACGCGAGCTTTTCTTCAATGGCACGGATCTGCACTTCGTCCAGGTTGCCCGTGGCTTCCTTGCGATAGCGCGCGATGAAGGGAACGGTGCCGCCGTCGTCGAGGAGTTCGATGACGGAGTTGACGCCGCGGAGGGGAAGATTCAGCGTTTCAGCAACATGAACAAGTACTTTTGGCGGGAGCGTTTTCTTTTCCGTCATGAGTGGTCCTCGTTCAGGTTACACGGGGGAGCCGAGGAAAAGCGGAACCGAATCTCATGTCGTGAAAGAGGGTAGTCGGGGCTGCTCGTTCATTCAGCCTTGCCCAGAGAATGTTCCTCGTAGGTCTTTTGGAAAAGAGCGAAGGCCTGCTTCTTTTTCCCATCTTCCGAAATGAGCCCCTTGCGGTTGTAACCGTCCTGCAGCCTGGGAATATTGCGCGTGGGGGATCGGAAGTCCATGAGGATCCAGGGAATGGCGCCGCGGAGTTGAGGGATTTTTCGCAGCATCACGAACTGGTGCTCGAAGACGTTGACCTGCTGCTCTTCAGTCCAACGCTGATCGCCTGCTCCGTGGTTGCCATATTTGGCTTCCGCACCGAATTCGCTCATGAGAACGGGCTTCTGCGGAAATGTCCAATGAATTTTGTCGGCGTCGGCGGGTGTCATCTCATACCATCCAACGTATTCGTTCTGGCCGATGACATCGAGCGCATCGCAAAGCGGGTCATTGTTCACCATTTCCATGCCGTTCGGACGTGGCCCGATGATGGCCGAGGTGATGAGGCGAGTGGGATCGAGCCGGCGTGCTTCGTTGGCGAGGTCGGTGAGGAACTTGGTGCGCGTGGGATTGTTGGGTGTCTCGTTCGAGACCGACCATAGGATTACCGAGGCCTTGTTGCGATCGCGCCGGATCATCTCCTTGAGCATGGCCACGGCCTTGGCGTAGACCTCGGGCTTGTCGAAAGAGATGTTCTGCCAGTTGGGGATCTCTGACCAGATCATGATGCCGGCCTTGTCGGCGGCGCGCTCCATGCGCTCGTCATGCGGATAATGCGCGAGGCGGACGAAGTTGGCGTGAAGATCCTTGAGGTAGCCGATGATCGTGTCGGCATCTTCCTGTGAGTAGGCGCGGCCCCCGCGAACTGGCGCCTCGGCGTGCATGTTCGCGCCTTGCAGAAAGATGGCCTTGCCATTCAAGAGGATGCGGGTGCCATCGACGCGAATATCGCGGAAGCCGATTTCATCGGTCAAAGAATCGTTTCCGGCCGTGAGGTGAACTTTGTAGAGCTTCGGAGTCTCGGTCGACCAGAGCGTAAGGCTTGCGGCCTTCACGCTGAACGGCGCATTGCCGTCCTCGTCGGTGCGGACGGTGGTTCTCGCTCCTGCTTCGGGAATATCGATGGTCACGGATGTTCCGGGGGCAGCATCGAGCACGTGGACATAGCCGGTGATCTCCTTGTTCTGCGGATCGAAGCCGGAGCCATGGGCGAGGTGCACATCGTAGTTGTCGATGAAGCTGCCAGGCACAGTTACAAGAAATACATCGCGAGTCAGGCCACCGTAGTTAAACCAGTCGATGCCGACCGACGGGATGCCGTCCACGAGGCGAGTGGCATCGACAGCGATGACAACGAAGTTGGACCCGGGATGCAGAACCGCGGTGACTTCGCAGTCGAAGGGTGTGTAACCACCCTCGTGGTCGCAAACCCGTTTCTGATTCACCCACACGTGCGAGCGATAGTTGGCCGCGCCAATGTGGAGGAAGGTGCGCATGCCCGGCTTGGGTTGGGCATCGAAGTCGCGCTCGTACCAAAGCACGCCTTCGTAATTGAACAGTTGCGGCACCTGTGTGTTCCAGTCGCCCGGCACTTTGAGCGTGGGCGCGGTGGAGAAATCGTATTCCTGGTTGTGTCTCCCGACGATGTTAGGATGCTCGTTCAGCGCATAAGACCGGTCGTTAATCTGACCTGAGGAGGTGTAGAGCGCGCGTCCAGGAGCCTGGTCCACAAGGTAGTGCCAGTCCCCGTCGAGGCTGGTGACGGTGCGGTGGTCGACGCCAACCAGCAGGGTTTGCAAGGGCTGTTGGCCTAATGCCGGAAGCAGACCGCCAAAGCAGCCGATTGTGGCCGCAAGCTTCAGTAGGCCCATGAGCAACCCCCTATCCGGCATCCGGACACAATCATGGAAATAAACTCTTCGAGTCGAGCTTACAGCGTTTCCTCAGGCTCCGCGAATTCGGGGGTCGGGCGATTCGACGGGGCCCGATCACAGGACAGTCGCAGGATTATTCTGGTTCCCGCGATGGAATCCGCGGTAAGCGACAACGGCATTGTCACAGGGGGAATCGCCGACGAACCACGATAGCCTTTCGGCCATCTTGAATTTTCGATGCTCAATACCGCGTTTCAAAAGGACAGTTTGAGGGCCAGTTGTACGAGGCGAGGATTGTTTACAGTGGAGTTCACGCCGCCAAACCCGGACGCGCTGATGTCGTTCACAGGCGAACCGAATTGCGGGTGATTGAAGAGATTGAAGAACTCAGCGCGGAAGTTCAAGCCCATGTTTTCGTGCAGCGCGAACTGCTTGATGACGGAAAAGTCGGAGTTCACGAAGTCGGGGCCGACGACTGGGACGCGCGATGCATTGCCCAATTCGCCGGGAGTGGGTGCGGCAAAGCAGGATGCGTTGATCCACTGCAGTTTGCCGTGGTCCGCGTTATAAGCGTCGCAACTGGCCATCTGGTTAGGCCGGTTCCAGTTGTTTCCATTGCCTCCGTTCTGGAAGAACGAGCCAGACTGATTGTTGCTGTCGATCAAGGGGACGGGAAATCCCGAAGAGATTCTTTCAATCAGGGTCAACTGCCAGTTGCCGAGAATAGAGTCTGCCACTTCGTTCCAACTGTTGCCGACCTGCTTTCCGCGTCCGAAGGGCAAGTCATAAATCACACTGCCAGTAAAGCTGTTATCGAGATTGATCTGCGATAGGGCCCAGTCAAGGTGTTGCCAGTTGGGGAGCGGGAAGTAGGGAGCGCTCAACTCGGAGCCAAGGCCATCGGACAGTCCATTGTCGTAAGTTTTGGAGTACGTGTAGGCAAACAGAGCATAAAGGCCGTACTTTGATGTCTTGGTCTCCGCCTTGAGTTGGAATGAGTCGTAGTTGGTTTTGCCCACATCACCGAACAGAGAGATGGTGTCAAAGGTACCGTAGGGCGGCACGTACGCAGACCCATCGGAATTGCAACCGAGCGTGTATCCGCCTACCGAGCCGCAGGCAGACGGGCTTGCGGTGTTGAGATCATTACCGGCCACCAGGATGTGGGTGCCGCGCGACCCGGCATAGCCGGCGGTGAGAACGAGGTTGCCGACCAGTTGGCGCTCCACGTTCACGTTGAATTGCTGGACTCGGCCGAGCTTCAGGTTGGTGGGTTCGGTATAGAAGGAGCCCGTAAAGGTGGAAGCGGTTGGCGGCGAAGCGATGGGCTGAAATCCGCTGGAGAGACTGATGGCGGAAGGTGTTTTGCCGAGGATGGTGGCGCAATATGAAGTTGCAAAGGCGCAGCCGGCGGAGGCGAAGGCGTCCGACTCGCCGAGGAAGGGCGGGTTCTGCCACAGACCCTGCGCGCCCTGGCTCCACGCGGAGTCGTGGTAGAGAGCGTAGCCGGCGCGCAGCACTGTTTTCTCGCTGCCGAGAACCTTCCACGTGGCGCCGATGCGGGGTTCGAGAGCCGTCCAATCCATCTTGACGCCCGCCGAGGCGCTCACACCATTCTTGTTGGCGATCAAAAGCTGTCCTGTTGCCGGCACGTAATTAGCGAGGCGTCCGCTGACTTCCGTGATGGGGGTGGTCATGTCCCAGGCCAAGCCGAGATTGAGGGTGAGAGCGGTTGATACCCTCCAATTGTCTTCGACGAAGGGGCGGTAAATCTTCCAGCGGCGGCCCGTTACGGAACCATCGAACGTCTGATCGTGGATAGCAAGTCCGGTGATGCCGAGCAGGAAGTCGGCTTCTGCATTGCCACCGATGTTCGCGCTGCTAAGTCCCGTGAAGTTACCCCCGTTGCCGATGATCCAGAAGCCGTCCTGAAAGGCCTCGGTGCCCACGTTCATCTGGTTGTCGCGGAAGTCGAGGCCTAGCTTGAAGTCGTGCTTGCGATGGATGAGGTCGAGGGAGTCCTTGAAGGAGAAGATATTGGTTCCGCCCTGGAAGGGGGAGTAGCCGCGATCGCCGACGGCCCAGTACCCGCCAGCCACTATGGTGGAAACCAATCCGCAACTGTAGGCGCCGGGAAGGCACTTGCTGGCTGGGCATCCGAGGTTGGCGTTGGGAATGCCCCCGGGAACGATGGTGGCCGAGGCACAGGTCCCGTTGCCTTGCGACGCGATGTAATCGAAGATGCGGTTGTAACCGAGGCTGGCCTGGTTCAGAAGGTTGGAAGAGAATACATGGGTTTCGCCGAGGGCGATATTGCGCGCGTGATTAATGATGCGCTCATTGCTGCCGAAGGCGTTGGACTCGGCGAGGCCAGGCGCGCCGCCGGGGACAAAGGAGAAAGCCTGGTCATAGCTGAAACGGCCGAAAAGGCTGTCCTTGTCGGAGATTGTCTGGTCGAGGCGGACATCGAACTTGGTTTCATCCAAACTGCGCACCGGCTCGTTGACGTAGTTGAAACTGGCAGTGGCGTTGCCGGCGTTGGCGTTGGGCGCGGGGTAAACGTTCATCATGGCCTGTCCGATGTTGTTAATCAGGCCGGAAGGAATCTTGTTGCACGGGGTGCCTTGGGGCTGGCTTCCATCGGGATTGGCGGGCAGAGGATTCCCGGAACCATCGCACTGAAAGTAGACATTGGGATAAGTGGACGGGCTTGTGGACGCGCCGATCATATTCGGATTGACGATCGCGAGGCTGGAAACTGGGTTACCGAACGCGTCGCTTGAGAAATCGCCGGAGCGCATGGCCAAAGAGGGCACGAGGCCTTCAAACGCAATCCCGTGGCGCTGGTACTTTTGTTCGCCATCGACGAAGAAAAAGGTCTTGTTCCTGCGAAAGGGCCCGCCGACCGATCCCCCGAACTGGTTCAAATTGAATTTCTCCGCGGCTTGGGCAAAGTAGCTTTTGGCATCGAGATCAGTATTGCGTACAAACTCAAACAGCGAGCCGTGAAAATCGTTGGTCCCTGACTTGCTGGTGACGAGCACCGTGGGGCCGGCGCGCGTGCCGTATTCGGCGGAGTAGGTATACGTGAGCACCTTGAATTCCTGAATGTCGTCGATAGACGAAAAGATACCGATGCCGCCGGCTGTGAGTTCGTTATTGTCGACGCCGTCGAGGAGCCAGTCTGTGCTATTGGGGCGGGAGCCGCCGACCGATAGCGAGAAGGAGCCCCGCGCGGCGACCTCGCTGTCGCTGCCGGAGGTGAAAAAGCTGTTGGGGTTGGTCTCCGCCGTCGCGCCCGCCGTCAGCGTGGCGAGTTGGACGAAATCGCGGCCGTTCAAGGGGAGCTGCGAAACCTCCTGCGACGTGATGACCTGGCCGAGGGACGGACTGCCTGTCTCCACCGCTACGGCTTCGCCAGAAACTGCCACGGTTGTCACCACAGTGGCGGGCACGATTGTGAAATCGAGCTCCCGGGCTTCATCAATCTGAAGCTTCAGATCTTTCGACTCAGCGCTCTGAAAGCCTGGCGCATCGACGCGAAGCGTGTAGGTTCCAACCGGAAGCAGGGGTATGAGATAGTGTCCTGAAGAATCAGTCTTCACGTCGCGGGAAAGCCCGGTTCCCTGAGAGGTAGCGACCACCGTAGCTCCCGGGATAATCGAACCTGATTTGTCGAGGACATTGCCAGAAAAACTTCCGGTGGCCTGGCTATAGATCTCCGGAGAGTTCATGAGGGCGAGAACGCAGAGAACGGAGAAAAGTAGAAGTCCGTGGATTTTCTTATCGGCTGAGTTGTTCCCCGACCTGGGACCTGTCGCGCTAAGCATCATGCGGTTCATGGTGAAAACCCCTTTCGGCAATTCAGCTAAGGTGGCCTCTGCATCAACTGCGCTGCGTTAGATGATTAGACTCTAAGAACTGGCCCATCGAAAGTCAACCGAGACATGGGATAATGCGCCTGCAACGAGAGAGGGGTCTTGGACGCGATTGGAGTGTGGCGCGGCAACCAAGGCCGATTGATCCTGCTGCTGGCGGCGGAAGTGTATTCGTTCACCATCCAGCTGCTCGGTTACGTGCAGGGGATTGCACCGTTGCAGAGCCGGCCGAGGGCGGTGTGTTACGAGCGCCGGCAACGGCGCGGCGCGGTGAGCATTGCCGCGCATTGCGGTGCGAGTCATGGTCGAAGGGACTACCGTCAATGGATTCTCGCAAAACGCTTCCTCTACTGGAATGGCGCTCCTCCTGACCGGCCAGTGGAGAACAGGGCAGCAGCTTACAGTCTGTTTTGAGGAACTGGAAACATCTGCATCGATTCAGCCACGCGTGACCGGCCAGACCGACAACCTGGTGCGTGTACACTTCGGCGACTTAAACTTGGCCGAACAACTTACGATCACGCGGGTAGTTTATTCCCGCGCGAACCGGCGGCTCGATTGGGCGCGGTCTTGATCCTGACCGGTTCCAGCTCATTTGACGGTCAGCGCAATGGTGGCGTTGGCTGTGGCCTGCGTCGAGTCGTTGCCGGTTCCCGTCACAGTGATTGTGTAGCTGCCTGGAGTTGTCCCCAGGTTTTGATTCGGAGACGGTGTTGAACCTCCACCGCCGCCACAACCATCGAGAATCCCAAGCGTCGTGAAGCTGAACCTTACAGGTACTCGTTGCTCGGGGGTCAAGATCACGACCGACGGCGCCGTAAAGGATGTCGCTGCCGAAAAGGAAGTGATTCTTGCTGCGGGCGCCATCAATAGCCCGAAGCTTCTGATGCTCTCAGGCGTCGGGGAAGCGAAGGCGCTCCGCAGCCTAGGCATCGATGTCGTCGAGAACTTGCCCGGCGTTGGCGAGAATCTACAGGACCATGTGCTCGTGTCCGGCGTCGTGTTCAAGTACAAAGGAAAAATGCCGGATCGGCCGGCCGACAGTAACGCCGTCGAGGCAGAGGCTTACCTGTCGAGTGGTCCTTCCAACGATACCGACATCAATCTTGTCCTCGAACAACTGCCGGCCGTAACACCCGAAGCGGCAGCGCGCTTTGGTGCGCCTCCGGCGGACGCGTTCACGATCGCCCCGGCTCTTGTGCAGCCGACGAGCCGAGGCACCGTCGGTTTGGCCAGTAAAAACTATCAGGACGCCCCTGTGATCGATGGCAACTATCTCGGCACAGATCACGATTTTGCGGCCATCGTTCGTGCCATCGAAGCCGCGCGTGAACTTGGAAATCAGCATGCCTTTGACAGCGTGCGCGAGACCGAAGTGATGCCCGGCCCCAAAGCAACGGCCGACGATATTCGGGAACTTGCCCGGCTGGCCTCGGCAAGCTTCGGACATGCAGTTGGCACATGCAAAATGGGCGTAGATGAACTGGCTGTGGTCGATCCAGAACTGCGCGTGCGTGGTCTTGAGGGCTTGCGCGTAGCTGACGCGTCGGTTATGCCTCGGATCATTACCGGGCCGACCAACGCGCCGACCCATATGATCGCTGGCCGCGCCGCAAAGCTGATTCTCGGCGGAAAGTAGTGTTCCAGAGCGCGAAATGATGACAATCGACACTCATCACCATTTTTTGCCCGACTTTTTCTGGCAGGAGACGGAGAACGTACACGCTCCTGTCGGGGGGCTTGCGCCGCTTCGCTGGTCCAAGGAAACAAGTATCTCGTTGATGGATGACGCCGGCATCGACGTCGCTGTGGTCTCGCTAAGTACGCCTGGGGTACACACCGGGGATAACGCCAAAGCTCACGCATTGTCGATCCGCTGCAACGAATTTCTAGCTGAACTGGTGCGGTCACGACCGGACCGGTTTGGAGGTTTCGCCTGCCTCCCCTTGCCGGATGTCGATGCGTCCTTGGAGGAGTTGTCATACGCACTCGACGATCTGGAACTCGATGGCTTTGTTCTCTTCACCAATTCCAACGGCGTGTACCTTGGAGACCCTGTCTTGCAGCCCGTCTTCGAAGAACTTGACCGTCGCAAAGCCGTCGTCTATGTGCATCCGAATCCTTCACCGGATACAGTTGCCCATTCACTGGGCCTACCCGACAATCTGATCGATTTCACGACAGACACGAATCGAGCTGTGGCGCAGATGCATTACACGGGAAGGTTCGCGCGCACGCCAAACGTGAAGTACATCTTTTCTCATGCTGGAGGATCGATCCCATACCTTGCCGCGCGATTTGAGATCGTCGACAAGATGGGTTTCATCCCAGGCGGCGAGGAGCGAGGCACGGCTGCGGACATGTTCCGCCGAATCTATTGGGACACGGCTCTGGCCGCAAGCAATCCTGTGCTCCGCATGCTGCGCGACGTAGCGGGAATTGACCAGGTTCTGTATGGCACGGATTTTCCTTATCTGCGCCGAGACCTGGCCATCGGTTCGAAACAACGGATCCTGCAAAGCACGGAGCTAAATGATCGGGAGAGAGCCGACATCCTCGGGCGCAATGCGGCGCACCTTTTTCCGCGTCTAGAAACTCTCGTTCGCGAAATGTGATTGTGGCAGATCAAACAGGAAGGGCACTCAAATGAATAACGAACAAATCATCCGTAGAGCGTACGAACTGGCCGAAAAGGTGGACGTCAAGGGTTGGGTCGAGTCCTTCACGCCCGACGGGACGTTTACCGACATGTCGATCGGCGTCACGTACCGCGGGCCCGACGGACCCACCGGCGTGGGTAAGACGGTCGAGGTCTATGCCAAGGCATTTCCGGATATGCATCGCGAACTCTACCGATTCTTCAGCTTTGGCGACGTGGTGGTCGTGGAACTCGCTCTTCAGGGTACGCACAAGGGGCCTCTGCCAACGCCTATGGGGATACTTCCGCCAACGGGCAGGCGGATGGACGCGCCGTGCTGTGACGTCTTCCGTCTCGTGAACGGCAAGATCCAGTCGTTCGATTGCTACCCCTCGGGAACGGTGATCTTCGCGCAACTCGGCGTGCTCTCGAATATCGAAGCAGCCGTCGCTAGCGCATAAGCGGCACGCTTCGGGTAGGAGAATTCTTAGCCGAGCGGCTGAGGAGCATCGCAGATGAAAACCTCAACAAAGAACCCACGAAGGGCGCGTAGCGTTGGTCACAGGCGCGGGCCAAGGAATCGGACAAACGATCGTATTTCGTGCTGCCCTTACTGATTCCTAGGTGATTCGTGTGACGGTTCTCGAATCGGCGATTATCTTTTGATCGTTGGAGCATTCGGTGTTGTGAATACGAGAGATCGCAAATCCGAAACGGAGGTTAGATCATGAAAGTTGCAGTCATCGGAGCAACGGGCAACGCAGGGTCGAGGATCACGACGGAATTGCTGAGACGTGGCCACAATGTTCGAGCGATCGTTCGCTCGGTAAGCAACGTTGCCGTAGAAAACGGACTCGAGGTGGCAATTAGTAACTTAAGCGACGCCGCTCAATTGGCGGAAGTCTTAGAAGGTGTGGATGCCGTCGTGAGTGCGTACCGGCCGCCTGTGGACGATAACGACCAGATCATCGGCACAACGAAGCGCATCACACAAGCGGTCAAGACAAACAAGCAGCGGTTGTTGGTCGTTGGAGGAGCCGGTGGTCTGTTCGTTGCACCTGGTGTAACGGCAATCGCAAGTGGCCACCTTCCCGATTTTGCTCTGCCGATCGCAAAGGCTCACGAACAAGTTCGCCAGGACCTTGAAGCAAGCGACGTGAACTGGACCTACTTTGCTCCAGCGGGGCTCTTCGAGCCGGGCGAGAGGACAGGGAAATTTCGTCTCGGCAAGGATGATTTGATCGCAGACGCCAACGGTAACAGTCGGATTTCCATGGAAGACTACGCCATCGCTGCTGTCGATGAACTGGAGCGCCCTGAGCACTGCGGCGAACGGTTCACCATTGGGTATTGAGTAGAGTTTGTTGACCTTTTCACCCGCGGCGGAAATGGACAAGACTTATCGCTAGGGTTCAAGTGACTCGGGATATCGGTATTGCACCATCGACGGCGAATCAATGGCTGTCCATCCTGGAAGCCTCCGGCCAAGTCATTTTGCTTGGACCATGATTCTCGAGTCGAACGAAGTCTGTCGTCAAAAGTCCCAAACTCTAAATCGCAGACATAGGTCTGCTTTGCGCACTTCTGAACATTCGCTCCGTAGAGGCGCTTCGGGCAATCACCCGCCGTGGGAGCCGTATGGGAAACATTTGCTTTGGCCCAACTTCGGACCGCGAACGGCGCGTCGGCCGAACGGCTAGCCTTTTCTATTGGCGTGACCCGACCCGCGAAACGGATTTCGTCGTGTACGCTCACTGAAACCCCATAGCCTGATCACCGCGTCCGTCGCGCCAGCGACTTACTCCAAACGGCCTTATCGAAACCGCCCCCCATCAATGGAACC
The DNA here is from genome assembly GCA_963744185.1 of uncultured Acidobacteriota bacterium. GTDB lineage: Bacteria > Acidobacteriota > Terriglobia > Terriglobales > Acidobacteriaceae > Telmatobacter. Next base: position 46,512 of record CAVUSR010000017.1, read on the forward strand.
GGGCTCAATCTTCCCTCGTCTACTAGGGCGGACACGATAGGGTTTACTGCGGCAATCACCGGCCTTCTGGCAGAAAGCAGCCTGAGGTTCGGCGTCTTGTTCCCGTGTGCCTGGACATACATCAGTGCGAAACGCGTGACCGGTTAATCATTGAACGGCGCAAGAATACCTGACATGCGGTTCGATGGCGTCGAGCTTCAATTACTTTCAGTGATGAATGATTCGCAGCGAGTGTCTATCCACGCCGGGGCAGGAGCAGCAGCATCGCCAAATGAACCGATCTACTCGACCGTGACCGACTTGGCCAGGTTCCTCGGCTGGTCGACATCGCAGCCGCGGCGGACGGCGATGTAGTAGGCCAGCAGTTGCAGCGGCACGATTTCCACGATCGGCGAAAGCATCTCGATCACGGGCGGAATGTGGATCACGTGCTCAACCAGGTCGCCAATGGTAGTGTCTCCCTGGGTGGCAATGGCGATCACGCGGCCAGAACGCGCCGTGACCTCCTGGATGTTGGACAGAGTCTTCTCATAGCGCAGCTTGGAGGCGGGGTCGGTCTCATCGCGTGTGGCCAGAACGACTACAGGCAGCGTTTCGTCGATAAGCGCATTGGGACCATGCTTCATCTCGCCGGCGGGATAGCCCTCGGCGTGGATGTAGGAGATCTCTTTCAGCTTGAGCGCGCCTTCAAGCGCGATGGGGAAGTGAATGCCACGGCCAAGATACAGAAAGTCGCGCGCGTTGGCGAAGCCGGCGGCAAGATGCTCGCACTGCGGAGAGCAGGACTTGAGCACGTCTTCGATCTTGGCGGGCACGCGGCTCAACTCCTCCATCAAGGCGACGGAGCGTGCGGTGTCAAGGCGGCCGCGGAGCTGACCGAGCTTGAGGGCGAGCAGGAACAGCGCGGTGAGCTGCGCGGTAAATGCCTTGGTGGAGGCAACGCCGATCTCGGGGCCGGCGTGGGTGTAGATGGCGCCGTGGGCTTCGCGGGCCACCATGGCGCCGACTACGTTGCAGATGGCGACTGTCTTGGATCCGAGCGCGATCATCTCGCGCTGTGCGGCCAAGGTGTCGGCGGTTTCACCGGATTGGGTGATGAGCAGGCCCAGGGCATTGCGATCGGGGATGGGGTTGCGATAGCGGTATTCGCTGGCGTAGTCGACATCGACGGGTAGGCGGGCGAGGCGCTCGATCATGTACTTGCCGGCGAGGGCGGAGTGCCAGCTGGTGCCGCACGCGGCGATGTTAATGCTGGACGCAGCGGCCAGTTCCTCGTCGTCGATTTTCATCTCGCCGAGGAAGACTTTGCCGGAGTCGAGCGAAAAACGGCCGAGGGTGGTGTCGCGGATGGCCCGGGGCTGCTCCCAGATTTCTTTGAGCATGAAGTGCTTGAAGCCGCCCTTTTCGGCCTGAATGGGATCCCACTGGATGCGGGTGAGCTCGCGCTGGATGGGACGGCCTTCGAAGTCGGTGAGAGTGACGCCGTCGGGCGTGAGGATGGCCATGTCGCCGTCGGCGAGGAAGTAGATATTGCGCGTGTGGTGCAGGATGCCGGGAACGTCAGAGGCGACGAAATATTCGCCTTCGCCAACGCCGATGACGACGGGCGGTCCGGAGCGCGCGGCAATGATCTTGTCGGGCTCGGCGGAGGAGAGGATGCCGAGGGCGAATGCGCCGGTGAGGCGTTTGACGGCGCGGCGGACGGCATCCTCAAGGAGAACGGGCTGGCCCGATGCTTCCGCGTCCTTTTGAACTTGCTCAAGCAGATGGGCAATGATCTCGGTGTCGGTTTCAGTAACGAACTTGTGGCCCTGTTGGATAAGTTCGCGCTTCAGTTCGAGATAATTCTCGACGATGCCGTTGTGGACGACGACGATGCGGCCGGTGCAATCGCGGTGGGGGTGGGCATTCTCTTCCGTGGGCCGGCCGTGGGTGGCCCAGCGGGTGTGGCCGATGCCGAAGGTGCCGTCGAGCGGATGGTCGCGCAGCACGTCTTCGAGATGGACGAGTTTGCCGGGCGCCCGACAGACCTGGAGCAAGGCACTCGAGGGGCTGCCCACGGCGATGCCCGCGGAATCGTAGCCGCGATATTCCAGGCGCCTGAGGCCTTCGAGAATGACAGGGACTACCTTCTTCTTGCCGACGTACCCGACGATTCCGCACATGCAATGATTTTATGCGACGGAGTTATAGGGAGATATGAACAGAAACGGGTTAGTCGACCGGAAGTCTGCTCTCCCACCCCCTTCACTACGGGCTGGTGGAAAGAATGAGGCGTCCAGCTGTGAGAGACGCGTCGGAGGCCCGTTAATCCTCAATGCGGTACGTGAACTCTTCGATCACCGGGTTAGTGAGCACCTCGCGGGCGATGCGTTCAACCTGGGTTTTGGCATCCGCAGGCCCCAGGCCATCGGCGAGGGAAAGTGCAAAATACTTGCCTTGGCGAACCGCCTCCACCTGGGCGAAGCCGATCTTCCGCAAGGCGTTGTGGATGGTCTGTCCCTGCGGATCCAGAACCGAAGTCTTCAGCGTAACGTAGACATGAGCCTTCATCATCCGTGATTATAGTAGTTCGGCGGGAGGCACCCGAAGGCGACGGAATCGCCTAGTGGGCGGATTTCAGGCACGTTTCCTGCCGGCGGGCACGTTTTCCCCATCTGACGCCGCGGTTCGGCGGCGTCCTGCCGGGCCCCAGGGCCCAATTTTGCGCCAACACGTTGGATGCGCGGGCCTCGCATCCAACGTGTTGGTGTCCCACGCACTGAATCAAGCAGAGGAGCAATTGTAATGGTTAATTATCTGGAGCTGCCCATTGGCGATCGTTCGCCCGAGGTGTTTCGGGCCGTCATCGAAATTCCCAAGGACGGCACCAACAAGTTCGAATATGACAAGCAACTGCATGTCTTCAAGCTGGACCGCAATCTGCATTCGCCGGTGCACTACCCAGGTGATTACGGCTTTATTCCTTCAACGCTGAGCGATGACGGCGATCCGCTGGATGTGCTGGTGCTTGTGCCGGCCCCCACCTTTTCAGGATGTGTGCAGGAGGTGCGGCCGATTGGGCTGCTGGAAATGCTGGACCAGGGCGTGCTCGACGAAAAGGTGCTGGCGGTGGGCAAGAACAATCCGCGGTATACGAACGTGTGGAACTACACCGACATCTACCCGCACATGCTGAAAGAGATCACGCATTTCTTCTCGATCTACAAGGATCTGGAAGGCAAGCGCGTGGAGATCAAAGGGTGGCACGACGCGGCGTACGCACGCGATCACGTGATTCTCGCGGCGAAGCAATTCGAGGAGAACAAGGCCAAAAAGACCGACGTCCGACCCGTCGAAACCAAGGTGAAAGTAGCAAAATAGGCAATTCAAAACCAGGACTTCGGGATCGCCTGTCGGCGGTCCCGTTTTTCATTGCAAGCCAGTTTTCGTCACCGCGTATGTAAAGCCGCCTGCGTTCCAACTCGCGGGCAACCACCAGGAATGATTGCCTCTCCTAGTAGCTGAACGGCGTACCGTCCCGCGGTCGCGGGCCATCGATCGGCCCATTCGCCGGTGATCGCCGTAATTGCGAACCACTCAACACATATCCGGAGGAATCACCCATGAAGCTGTTCTCAGCGCATATCGAAGATTTACGCACGCTCTACATCAACAACCTGAAAAAGGCGCTCGACATGGAACAGAAGATCACCAAAGCGCTGCCCGACCTGATTGAGAACTCCACCGATACCGAGCTGAGCGACGCGTTTCGCACTCACCTGGACGAGACGCAAGGGCACGTATCGACCGTGGAGAGCCTGCTGCGCACCCACATTGGCGAAGCGGCCACGGAGACCTGCAAGGTAATTAATGGACTGACGGCCGAAGCCTCTGCCGTGATCAAGGACGCAACCAATACAACGGTGCGTGACATCGCTCTGATTGCGGCAGCCCAGGAGGTGGAGCATCACGAAATTGCGGTTTATGGAACGCTGCGCCGCTGGGCGGAGATCCTGGGCCTGGATCAGGATGCAGCGCTTCTGGAATCAATTGAAGCCGAAGAGGAGAACGCGGACGCAGTGCTGACCGAGATTGCGAGCCGGGTCAATCTCGAGGCGACAGTATAGGCCTGAACCCTCAATGAATCGAGGCCGGCAGGGAGGTGGCGAGTGGAAGGCTCGCCGCCTCTTTTACTGTTTCAATCGCCCGAGGCAATCCTTCCCGCCGAAGGCCGTGCGAATCGGTACAGGACGGGACCAAGCAGTGCGATCGCCAGCGAAAAGAACAACGCCGATACGTGTCTGCCGCCCAACACGACCTCGTCCGATCGCGAAGCATACAGAGCGTAGCCGATCAGCAGAGTGGGACCGGCGCCTAGCGCGACGGCCAAGGGCATGCTGCCGGCTTTGAAAGGCCGCGCTAGTTGGGGCTCGCGATATCGCAGCACGACTAGTGCAACGAACTCCAGCACCAGGCTCGATCCGTACAGAACCAGGTCGATGCTGATCAGCTTTTCAAACGGCAATTTGAGCGCCAGGGCCCACGCAAGGCCGCAGAAAAGCACGCTGATCCACGGAACGCCGCGCGCATTGCGGGTGGAAAACACCCGCGGCAGCATGCCGTCTTCCGCCATCGCCATGGGCAGTCGAGAGTAGCTCATGACCAGCGCATTGAACATGCCCACGCCGGTGATCACGCCCCCGGCGGCAATGGCCGCGCCGAGCAGCGGACCGCCCAGGGCGTGAGCGGCAGTGGTCCAATCACCGGTGTCAAAACTGCCGACTGAAAGGCCGGCGAAGGCCATGGCGGCCAGGGGCAAAATGTAGGTGATCGCCACAATCGCGGTGGCGGCGATCATGGCGCGAGGATAGGTGCGCTGCGGATCGTGCACCTCCTCGGCTACGGTTGAGGCGTTATCCCATCCCATGTAGTTCCACATCGCTACAAGGATTGCAGTTGAGAGTGCTGAGCCCGAGGCCGGTCCGCTCCACTGCACCGCCGGATGCAACCTGAAGCCGTGCCAGAACCCGAGCGCAACAAACACCCCGAAGGGGGCTAGCAGCAACACTGACATTCCCACCGACCCGTCGCCCACGGCCGGCGCGCCGCGCAGGTTCCACATGCAGCAAAGCGCCACCACGGCAAGCGACCAGAGGTATCCGCGCCAGCCCGCGGTGAGACTGGGATTGAATTTGCCCAGGTAGCTCACTACAAATGCCGGGTAAATGGCCATGTCGAATATGCTGGCTGTCAGGGAGAGCCACCCCTCCTGAAACCCCCAGAACGGCCCCATCGCGCGCCGTACCCAGACGTAAAATCCGCCATCGGCGGGAATCGCACTGGCCAGTTCGCCGATCATGAGCGCCGTGGGCGTGCTCCAGAAAACCGGCAACAGGAGAAGGATTACGATGGCACGTCCGTATCCCGCCCCGCCGAGGATGTCTTCAATTGCGTACGGTCCGCCCGACACCATGAAAAATGTGGCCGCAATCAGCGGCAGAAATCGCATCTTCCTCGCAGGAAGGCTGGAGCGGGCGGCTTCGATCCGTGGGCTGCGGTGGTCAGTCGCGGCGGCAACAGCGCGGAGTCCGGCATCCCCGTTGGAATTGAAGCGCATGCTTGTGAATCTATAGGATTTCTGCATGCGAACCAAGAAAGTTTGGCTTTGGGGGAGTCGGGAGGTCCAGGCGCGACGAGCGAAAAAGATCAGACCAGGAGCATCCCCAACCGGACATCCGGTATAATCCGACACAGACCATTGGAGAGATGGCCGAGTGGCTGAAGGCGGCGGTTTGCTAAACCGTTATAGGGTCAAAAGCTCTATCGGGGGTTCGAATCCCCCTCTCTCCGCCAGAACCTCCGGTAAGTTCCCCACAATCATTTAAGTAGACTAATAAGCGTCCGAGTCTTGGCGTGCGAGACCCGTCTTCCTTGTATTGCGTGCAAATTCTGAGACCAAAGCTCACAGAACCACGTCGGTCTGACCCGGGGAAAATGCGCTGAAGTCATGCGTGGCCGCAGTACTCTTTCGTGCACGAATAGGAGATGTCGGCCCACGCAACAATTGGCAACTCCAGCAGGAGCCTCCTCAGAGCCGGTCGCCGAGCGCGAAGACCTTCTCCAAGCAGTCGTGGCCCTCACATCCGCTTCGTAGAACAGCGCAAACACGGCAAACGAGAGCCTTTCGCCCCCGGCATCAGCCGGCTGTGGGTGAATCTGCGTAATGCGCTCTGTGATAGAGTGCGTACAAGAAAAACCAAGGCAGGCGAGCCATTGCGACAGGAACTCAGGAATGTCCGTGACGAGTAACGATGCTCGACCGATGAGAGGCGTCGCATCCAGCGAGACCGCTCGCGAAATCAATCGGGACATCATCCTGCATACGATTCATCGTCATCAGCCGGTGAGCCGAGCTGACCTGGCTCGTCTAACTGGCCTGCAGGCCAGCACCGTGTCGGTCATTATCGGGCAGCTCATCGACGAAGGCTGGGTGCTGCCTGGAACACTGGGACGCCTGCCACGCGGGCGGCGCCCCACCTTCGTTACCCTTAATGACAAACACGTGACACTGGGGATTGACCTGCGGCCCGGGAAGGCCAACCTTGCCCTGGTAGACATCAACGGGAATATCCTCAATCGCGAAAGCCTTGTCTTTTCAGGGAACCGCGATCTCAGGATGGAAGCTACCAAGGCTATCCAACAACTCGCCAAGGCGGCGCGTGCGATGCGCACCGCATGTCGCGGCCGACTTTTCGACGGAGTGGGAGTGAGTGTCTCCGGGCGCGTGGATCAGCATACGCATCGCATTCTCTTTTCGCCTAATGCGCCCTGGGGACAGATCGAAACGTATGAGCAGTTGCAGAAGATTCTCGGTCCTCCCATGGAGATGGACAACGCGGCGAACGCCAGCCTTTTTGCGGAACGGTGGTTTGGTGACTTTCGTGGCGCCTCGAACATCATGACCGTCTCTGTTTCCGAGGGTCTGGGGACGGGCTTGCTCGTCGACGGCCGCCTGGTACGCGGGAGTGGAGGCATGGCCGGCGAGTTCGGGCATATGCCATTCGAAGAGTCCGGGCCGCTGTGCGGATGTGGGAATGTGGGTTGTTGGGAGACCTTCGCCTCCAATCGCGCGGCACTTCGCTACTATCAGGAACTCGTGCCGGAAAATACGCTGTCGTCGTTCCAGCAACTGCTTGACTTGGCGATCGCGGGGGACATCCGAGCGCTCCGCGCGATTGACCGCATGACAACCTGCCTGGCGCGCGGCTTGTCCATGCTGGTGGCAGGCCTGGCGCCTGACGTGATCATTATCGTCGGTGACTGCACCGCGCTGTGGTCGCGAATGTGGCCGATGATCGAGAGCCATCTGATCGCCAAGTCATTCACGTCGCGCATCCCGCGCGTTGTGGCTGCGGTTGACGGCGATGTCGCCCGCCTGCGCGGCGCTGCCGCGCTTGTGCTGCACAAGAAGCTGTTTCGCAGCACCGAATTCGGGCCGATAGAGGACACGACTGTAATCCCAAAATAGGTAAAGTCAGCTATGGAGGAAAGGCATCCGGGGAAACTGGGCTTAGAGTGTACCCACGGATACGATTGCGTCCGTTTGCGATGCGGGAATTCGCAATTGAAACGCAGCCATCGCGACCAGGTATGCTGATCCGGCAATCAAGAAGATCAGAAGCGAGTGATTCGTCCACATTGCCCCGACCAAGGCTGTGAAGATCGAACTGCCCAGCGACCCAATGGCACCCCCAATTCCGACGACCGTCCCTACCGAGCCCGTTGCGAACATATCGGAAGGGGTGGACAGAAGATTCGAAGACCATCCCTGGTGGGCAGCAGTGGCGAGGCAAAGGACAGCGATTGCCTGCCATAATTCGCGGGTAAACGGGACGACAACCACCGCCGTGGTGCAGAGAGCGCACACAAGCATCGCAAATCTTCGGCCCTTTCGCGGGGAAAGACCGTACTTGATCGCGTATCCAGCAAGCCACCCTCCACCAATGCTTCCCGCCGTTGCGCCCACGTAAATAATGATGAGCGGCAACCCGAGGTGGCTCATGTCTACATGAAAGCGCTCGTGCAGATACTTAGGCAGCCAGAACAAATAAAACCACCACACACCGTCGGTGAGAGCCTTCGACAGGGCAAAGTTCCATGTGCCGCGTTTGCCAAGCAGAGAGCGCATTGACCGGGAAGACGATGTCGATGCAACGAACTGCGAGGACTGGCCAGAATGTTGCTCGTCAAGCAGACGGCGATAGGGAAACGCTAGCCACAGCGCAAGCCACAGTAGACTGAGACTGCCGGTGGCGAGGAACGCGGCCTGCCATCCGTAACGCACGGCGACCCACGGGATGAAGAACGGAGAAAGCAACGATGCGGCACTCGTTCCGGAATTGAAGATGCCGGTGGCCAAAGCCCGTTCCTCAACGGGGAACCAGTCCGCAGTCGCCTTGAGTGCAGCCGGGAAGTTGCCGGACTCGCCCATTCCCAGCGCGAACCGGGCAATTCCAAACCCCGCGACGCTGCGCATGAATGCGTGGCTGATCGAGGCGAAGGCCCACACCAGGATCGCCAGCGCTAAGCCTTTCTTCGCGCCAATGCGATCGACCAGCCGCCCGAAGATGAGAAAGCCAAGACCATAGGCAACGATAAAGCAGGTGACGATCTCGCTGTAGTGTCGGTTATACAGCGCAGGATCGCTTTCGCCGCCGAGCACATGCTTCAGCATTGGTTCCACCAAGCCGAGCGCCGAGCGGTCCATGTAATTGACGCATGTAACCAGAAACAACAATCCGCAAACTACCCACCGCATGCTGTTCTGGTTGGTTCGGTACACAAATAACTCCTCTGCGGTGTCCGCGATGCCTCGCAAAGAAAACGAAATCCGATTCGGGCAAGTGAGAACTATATTGTTCGAGTCATGAAGTTGACTCCAACCCTGGCCAGGCGCTAAGCAAACCGCATTGAGCCTCTAGGCGTTCCTGAGAGCAATTTTCAATTCTCCCTTTTCGACTTAGCTGGCAGGTCTTGGATCTGCCGTGCAGACAATAATACTCAGAACTGAGGCATTTTGCGCCATTATACGAGATCCGCTGTGAATCTAGAGGAATGAAAAAGGGTTGAGAAAATCGTTTCACCCGATCTTTCGGCTGCGTAAAAGTCTCTCCTGCCCACTTCCTGGCCGGACTCTTTACCCAAACTGCGGTCTAATGCGGCCTAATTTGCCGTTTGACAACTCACCTTCCGGCCCGTATATACTTCGCGCACAAAAGAATCGGAGGGTCCCGATGATCCCCAATCGGTCTACGTTGAATCTCCACCTTGGATTGCTTCGCCGAAAGAAGGCGCGCCTTCACGCCCTGTCGATGATCGTGGCATGCCTCTTTGCGTTGGCAAGTGAATCGCCGGCTCACGCGCAGGCCGTCGGAAGCGGCCAGATTCAAGGCACGATTCTCGATGTAAACGGTTCAGCCGTTCCTAACGCCTCCGTCGAGGCGGTTCAGGCGGAGTCGGGACTTCATCGCGTCGTAAACAGCGGTGCGGACGGTGGTTACAATCTGCCCAGCCTTCCCGTCGGGAACTACCAACTCACGGTGACTGCGACTGGCTTCAGTACGTTCAGCCAGTCGGGCATTGTCATCCAGGTGGGCAACAACCTGCGCCTCGACGTGAAATTGCAGGTGGGCGGCGTCACGCAAACGGTCCAGGTGGACTCCGAAGCTTCGATGGTGCAGACAGAAGACCAGTCCGTATCGCAGGTCATCGATCAACAGCGAATGGTTGACATTCCCCTAAACGGCCGGCAGGCCACGCAATTGATCTTGCTGACCGGCGCAGCCACTGTGGCGCCTTCGGGAGACAACGTCGGCTCGAAAAACTACCCCAGCGAAGTGACCTATTCGGTTGCCGGCAGCCAGGGCACGCAAACTGATTACCTTATGGATGGTGCTGACAATACCGACTCGTTCTCAAACGTAAACCTGCCGTTCCCATTCCCGGATGCAATTCAGGAATTCAGCGTGCAGACGTCGGGTCTTTCGGCGCAGTACGGTTTCCACCCCGGATCGGTGGTGAATATCGTCACACGATCCGGAGGCAACGCATTCCACGGCACGGCGTTTGATTTCCTGCGAAACAACTCCTTCAACGCCCTGAACTACTTCTCCACCAAAGACACCTTGAAGCGAAACCAGTTCGGTGGCACATTTGGCGGTCCCATCGTCAAGGACAAGCTGTTCTTCTTCGGTGGCTACCAGGGCACGATCGTTCACCAGCAATCCAACAGCACCACTTATATCCTGCCGACACAGGCTGTGTTGAACGGTGACTGGACTGCATTTGAGGGAACCAAAACCTTGAAGGCGCCCTTCACTAACAACACCATCAACCCGGCGCTGTATAACCAGTCAGCACTGCAACTTGTGACGGGTTATCTCCCTGTTGCGACCGCGGCCAACGGTCACTATCTGTTTGGGCCGCCCAATCCCAACACGGAGCATCAGTTTATTGGTCGTGTGGACTGGAACAAGAGTCCCAAACAGACCGTCTTCGGCCGCTACTACCTTACGCACTATTCTCAGCCGGGCTTCTTCAACAACAACCTGCTGAACACATCCAATCCGCAACTCAACGACCAGGAGCAGTCGTTGACCCTTGGCCACACTTACTCGATGACGTCCAACCTGGTGAACTCGTTCCGTCTGTCGGGTACGCGCAGTTTCATCACTCGCGGCCAGGTTTCGAGCCTCATCAACCCCAAGACTGTCGGCATCAACGTGGCCACGCCGGTTCCTAACTACATCTACATGGCAGTCTCCGGAGATTTCACGCTGTCCTGCGGCACGTGCGAAACCTACCAGGTGACCACCAACCAGGAAAACGTGGTGGACGATGTCTTCTGGACCAAGGGAAAGCATCACCTTGCATTTGGTGGAAATTACATTCACCAGCATCTCAACCTGCAGGGCACAAATAATGCAAATGGGCAGTTCTCTTTCAACGGGTCGTTCACCGGCGACCCCTTGGCGGACTTCCTGCTTGGCGACCTCTTTAGTCTTTACCAGGGGAACGATACAGGCAGCACCTTCGCAAAGAACCTCGTCGGGTTTTACGGGCAGGACAGCTACCAGGTGACTCCGCGACTGACCGTTAACGCCGGCGTTCGTTGGGAGTCGGATTTGCCCGAGGTAGAAACTGCGGGCCGCGGAAACAGCTTTTCGATGTCGGCATTCATGGCCGGACAGACGTCGAAAATCTTCCCAACCGCCCCGCCGGGGCTACTATTCACAGGCGATCCTGGAATCCCCAAGGGCTACATCAATAGCCATTGGGATCACTTTGAACCTCGCTTTGGCTTAGCATGGGATCCACGCGGCAAGGGGCGAGAGAGCATTCGCGCCTCGTACACGGTGGGTTTCTCGCAGCCGATTCTCTACATGGAAGACCGCTTTGAAAACAACGCGCCGTACGGAGATGCGATCACCATCAATCCGCCGGCTGGTTCATTGTCGAATCCATATGTCGCTTACCCCGGTGGGAACCCGTTCCCTCAACCCTACCCGCCACCCAAGGCGACAGCGTTCTTCCCGACAGCGGGCTCCTATTTTCTGTTCCCTGTGAACATGAAGCCGAGCTACACGCAGACCTGGAACCTGACGCTCGAAAAGCAGCTCGGCACGAGCTGGGAAGTGAGCGCTGCTTATCTCGGGAACCACGTGGTGCACATTCCGTCTGGAAACGAAGAGAACCCAGCGGTCTACATTCCCGGCAATTGGACCGGTGCGGGAAGTTGCGGCGCACTCACCGTTTCCCCTGGTACCGGAAAAGCCTGTTCGAGTACGGGGAACACCAATGCGCGGCGCGTGACCTCACTGGCCAATCCATCAGGGGGCGCGTACTACTCCGAGGTTAGCGTGATGTACGACGGCTCCAGCAGTGTCTACGACGGCCTGCTGCTCACGCTGCAGCATCGCTTCGCCCACTACTTCGAACTGCTCAGCAATTACACCTGGTCGCATTGCATCACCGGTGGAACGGATGTGGGCGATCTGGGTGGCAACACCTTCCAGAATCCGGCCGACCCTGGCGCCGACCGCAGCAACTGCGGAGAAGACGTGCGCAACAACTTTGTCACGTCCATGGTGGCGAGAAGCGAGTTGAAGGGCGGCAGTGCGCTCAAGCGCGGCCTGTTGGGCGGGTGGCAGGTTGCGCCCATCGTTTCCGTTTCCTCGGGCACGCGCGTCACACCCACCACCGGCACCGACGCTTCGCTCACCGGGGTCAACGTCGATCGCCCGAACTTGGTCGGCGATCCCTACGTGCACGGTCAGCCGCGAAAATTCTGGCTCAATCCGGCATCCTTCCAGAAGAATGCGCCGGGTACATACGGCGACACCAAGCCGAACTCCCTGGTCGGCCCGACGTATGCAGATTTCGATGCGGCCGTGTCACGGTTCTTCCCGCTCCCTGAGACCATGCAACTCGAATTCCGATCGGAGTGCTTTAACTGCCTGAACCATCCCAACCTTCTGGGACCGACTGCCGCCCTCAATAGCTCACTTTTCGGCCAGATCACGAGTGCTGACCCGCCTCGCATTTTGCAACTCAGCCTGAAGTTGAACTTCTAGCGCTTGGAATAAACTGTCGGGCGAGTTCTTTCGACGTGCCAGACAATTACAGCAGAATACTGGGCTGCGTCAGCGGTTTGGCCATCCGGAGCGGACATGAGGGTCGGCATCATTGGGACAGGAGCCATCGCGGGCAAGCATGCGCTGGCCTATCGGAACATTGATTATCAGGTCGTCGCCTGTACCGATCACACCCCCGCAAAGGGTAAGGCGTTTGCGGAAACGTTCGGGGCTGAGTTTGTCTCCAGCGCAGAACAACTTTGCGCTCATCCATTGGTGGATTTCGTCGACCTCTGCACGTTGCCCAGCTATCGGCTTCAGGCTGTCGAAATGTGCGCGGCAAACGGCCGGCACATCCTGGTTCAAAAACCGATGGCCCTCGACCTCGAAACGGCAGCGCGCATGATCGAAATCGCCCGACATGGCAGCATTCAATTGGGCGTTGTCAGCCAGCATCGCTTCGACGACTCAGTACTTTTCTTGAAGCAGGCCCTCAGCCAAGGACGTCTCGGCCGCATCCTCCAGGCAGACGCATACGTCAAGTGGTACCGCACCGCCGAATACTATGCGCGGCCTCTTAAGGGAACCTGGGCAGGCGAAGGCGGGGGAGCACTCATCAGCCAGGCCATCCATCAGCTGGACTTACTGCTGTATCTCATCGGTGCGGTCGACGAGGTTTTCGGATCCTGGCGATTAGGCGCCACACACACAATCGAATCGGAAGACATGGTCAATGCAACACTTCGCTTTTCAAGCGGCGCGCTTGGCGTGATCCAGGCGTCCACCTCCTTTTGGCCCGGGTATCCCGAGCGCATTGAGATCCACGGCACCAAGGGCACTGCGATCATCACCGGAGATCAACTCACCACATGGGACGTGCACGCCGATACCGGCGATCCTGCTCCCCTCTCTGAGCAGCGCGCATCGGGAGCATCCGATCCGATGGCGATTTCTGTTCTCCCGTTCGAGCGTCAATTCCGCGACTTCGGCGAGTCCTGCAAGTCGAACAAGCAGCCTGCTTGTTCCGGCCGCGACGGATTCCGCGCGTTGCAACTGGTGCGCAGCATCTACACGTCCTGCGCCGAAGGCAGAGCGGTGCCGATCCCGCCGGTCGAACTCTAGTTGGCTTCGAGATTACCGCATCAAGCGTGCTCGAGCTTGTAGGCCTTCCGAACCAGGCCAACCGTCAGCTCGTGCGCTACTTCGACGGCTTCGTCTTCATCCATTCGGTGTTCCGCGACGAGCCTCGCCAGAAAAGCCGCATCGATGCGCCTCGCGACATCATGGCGGGCGGGGATCGAAAGGAATGCACGCGTATCGTCGTTGAAACCCACGGAGTTATAGAACCCGGCCGTCTCGGTGGCAAGCTCGCGAAACCTGCGCATCCCTTCAGGGCTGTCGTGGAACCACCAGGGTGGGCCCAGCAGCAGGCAGGGATAATGTCCGGCCAGCGGCGCCAGTTCGCGACTATACGTACTCTCGTCCAGGGTGAATAGGATGATATGCAAGCTGGGATGATTGCCAACGCGATTTAGCAGCGGACGCAGCGCCTCTACAAAGCTTGCCGGGGCCGGTATGTCCGCGCCCACGTCGCGTCCGTAACGCGCGTAGAGTTGGGCGTTGTGATTGCGCACCGACCCGGGATGAATTTGCATCACCAACCCATCTTCGATACTCATGCGCGCCATTTCAGTCAGCATCTGCGCGCGAAACAACTCTTGTTGTTCCTTGCCGGCCTCTCCGGCCAACACTTTGCGATAGAGAACCGAAGCTTCCTCCTTGCTCAGGTCCGCTGTCCGGGCAGTGGGGTGGCCATGATCAGTGGCCGTGCAGCCCACCGTCTTGAAAAATGCCCTCCGAGCCGCAAGTGCTTTCAGATAACCAGGCCAGGCGCCTATGTCCTCGCCTGTCATTTCGCCAAGCCGTTGAATATTCTTCCGGAATCCGACCGATTCAGGATCAACAACGCAGTCGGGCCGAAACGTCGGCAGGATGCGACCAACCCATCCGGACGAACGGATCGCCGCATGGTCCGCAAGCGATTCAAGTGGCGAGTCCGTTGTGGCCAGCACTTCGATCCTGAATCTTTCGTAGAGGGTGCGTGGAAGAAACGCCGGACTCCGCAGCCGATCTTCGATGACTTCGTAATAGTGCTCTGCGTTCTTACCGTTCAGACGTTCGGTCAGCCCAAACAGTTCCTGGAATGCGTAATCCAGCCATAATCTCGTTGGCGTGCCGCGGAACAGATAATAGTGGTTCGCGAAAATCCGCCAGACCTTGTGCGGGTTCGAAACTTGCGTCTTCCCGATTTCCAGGTCTTCAAGCGAAATCCCCCGGCTGTAAAGCATGCGAAACACGTAATGGTCAGGTTGAACAAAGAGTGAAACGGGATCAGGGAAGTGCTGATTGCGCGCGAACCAGGCAGCCTGTGTGTGACCATGCGGACTGACGATGGGGAGATCTTTGATCTGCGCGTAGAGTCGGCGGGCTACCCGACGTGTAGCCGCGTCCGCGGGGAACAGACGGTCGTCATGAAGAAGACGGGCACCGGCCCGTCTCGAGGCCACAGAAGCGGGAGAGCGAACGCCGCCGCCTTCAGCAACCGAAGAGTTGCGCTTCATTTGTTCCTCCCAGGTGCATTAGTCGGTTGGTTGCATTTAATACACGGCCCGAAGTTTATTGCCTCTTCGAGCACGTGTCAAGATTGCACCCGCCGTGCATGCGGAGCCTGCGAATCCGCGAACAGGTATGCATATTTACAATGGCGGGACATGAGTCTCTTGACAGGGGTGCTTTTGGAAGAATAAATTCGCGTCTACTAGGAAATGCGGGCGCTCATTCGCAGGGTACCCGCAAAACACTCCATACTTCGAAAACAATCTCGCCCAGTGCAGCGTGCAAGAATGGACAGTTCGCGGAACTCTGGAGAAAAAATGAACAAGAAAGCTACTGGTCGTCGCGACTTCCTCAAGCACGCCAGCATGATGGGGTCCGTCGCAATGATGGGGGGATTCTCGCAGAAAGCATTGGCCGCGGATGGCAACCCCGTCCATGTTATTGAAGACGCGGTGGTTCCCGAGCAATCCCAAGAGCCGCCCAGATATCACATCAAGTTCTCCGTTTGCGGCATCAGCCACGACCACATTTACGGCATGGTCGGCGCGGTGCAACGCGGGGGCGGCGAATTGGTGGCCGTGTGGGGTCAGGAGCCGGACAAACTTGCAACATTTACCAAGCGCTTTCCCGATGCGAAAGTCGTCAAGACAGCAGGAAGAAATCCTCAATGATCCGTCGATCCAACTGGTGTTGAGCTCGCAAATCGCCAGCGAGCGCGCGCCGCTTGGCGTCAAAGTCATGAAGCACGGCAAGGACTATCTCTCCGACAAGCCGGGCATCACCACTCTCGAGCAACTTGCCGATGTGCGCAAGACCATCGCGGAGACGAAGCGAATCTACGCCATCATGTATTCCGAAAGGCTGGAGGTGAAAGCCGCGGTCTACGCGGGAAAGCTGGTGCAACAGGGAGCCATCGGCAAGGTCATCCAGACGATCAATATTGCGCCCCACCAGATTGTGCAGCGGAGAGGTGGCGATGCGGGCGGGGGAACCGGACGGCCTGACTGGTTCTGGAATCCCGACCAGTACGGCGGAATCCTGTGCGATATCGGCTCGCACCAGGTAGATCAGTTCCTCTACTACACTGGTTCGAAGCGGGCCGAAGTGGCAGAATCGCAGATTGCGAATGTGCGCCATCCCGATCATCCGCGCTTCCAGGATTTTGGCGATATGGTGTTGCGCGGCGACCGCGGTTTGGGCTACGTGCGCCTCGACTGGTTCACGCCAGATGGCCTGGGAACATGGGGCGATGGCCGCCTCTTCATCCTTGGCACCGACGGCTACATCGAAGTGCGCAAATACATTGACGTTGCGGTCAAGAAGCAGGGTAACAACCTGTTCCTCGTCGACAATAAGGAAGCACGATATATCGATTGCAATCAGATGCCGCTTCCCTTTGGTCCGGACTTTGTCGCCGATATCGTGAATCGAACCCACAACGCGCAGGACCAGGACCAGTGCCTTCTGGCCGCGGAACTCGTCATCAAGGCACAGAAGAACGCCAAGCTCGTAACCCTGGAGGGCTGAGATGGACAAACCGATTGAGCGCGATCGGCAAGGGCGGAATCTTCACGGCGCAGATTTCTGAAAACAAGTTTCGGTACGGCGGCGGCGATCGGATTTCCCGACCGTCGTGCCGTCGTACGTCTTCGGTCAATACGCTCCCAGCAAGCGCATCAACGTGGGCGCCATCGGCGTGGGCCGCATCTCTCGCGGGCACGACATGCCGGGAATCCTGCAATACGACAACGCGCGCATTGTTGCCGTCTGCGATCTCGACGCACATCGCGTGGAAGAGGGCAAGAAGCTCGTCAACGATTTCTACACCAACAAGACCGGCAAACCCTACGACGGCGTTACCGGCTACGCAAACTACCACGATCTGCTCGCCAACAAGGACATCGATGCGGTCGTCATCAGTACGCCTGATCACTGGCACGCGCTCATCGGGATCGACGCCGTGCGCGCCGGCAAAGACGTCTACCTGCAAAAGCCCGCATCGCTCACCATCGCCGAAGGACGCGCACTGAGCAACGCCGTGCAGGCATCCGGCCGTATCCTTCAGATCGGTTCCCAGCAACGCTCCACCGTGCAGTTCCGTTATGCTGCGGAACTGGTGCGCAACGGCCGCATCGGTGAGTTACAGCGCGTGGAAGTGGGATTGCCTGGTGACCCTCCCGGAGGCGACAAGACGCTGATGCCGGTTCCCGCCGGCTTCAACTATGAGATGTGGCTTGGCGAGACACCCTATGTCTACTACACCGTGGATCGTGTGCATCCGCTGCAAGGTTATGGGCGGCCCGGATGGCTGCGCTGCCGCCAATTTGGCGCCGGCATGATTACCGGATGGGGTGCGCACCACATCGACAGCGCACATTGGGGCATGAACACCGAATATACCGGCCCCGTCGAGGTGTGGGGAACTGCCGAGTTCCCCAAAGAAGGCTTGTGGGACGTACACGGTCCGTTCAAGACCGAAGCAGTCTACGCCAACGGCGTGCACATGACAGTCAGCGGCGACTTCGCCAACGGCATCAAGTTCTACGGTTCGAAGGGATGGATCTTCGTCTCGCGCGGCAACGAGCAGGTCACCAAGAGCGATCCCGTGGCCAAGCTGAATGACAATACCGCCCTCGCCTCCAGCGATCCCGCCATCATCAAGTCCGTCATCGGGCCCGATGAGATCCATCTGTACGAAAGCAAGGAGCAACACGGCAATTGGCTGGAGTGCATCATCAGCCGGAAACAACCCATCTCTCCGGCCGAACTCGGACATCGTGCCTGCTCCACCTGCCTGCTTCACGACATGGCCATGGTGCTCAAGCGCAAGCTGTACTGGGACCCCGTGAAGGAGCGCTTCAAGAACGACGACGAAGCCGACAGCATGATCTCGCGCCCGCATCGCGCGCCCTATTTACTCACTTAGAAGGAGGCAGTCTTGATTTCACGTCGCGACATCATTGCGGGATTGATTACGATGCCGTCCGCTGTTGAGGCTCTCGCCGCCGTTACCCGTGACGCGGAGAAGGCTGGCCAAATCATGGGCCCCACGGTTTTCAAATGGGAAGACATGAAGCCGGTGAAGACCGCTACAGGCGAGGTGCGCTCGCTCTGTAAGGCTCCCACCGCAACCGTCGACCAGTTGGAGATGCATGTCACAACTCTGAATCCCGGCCAAACCTCGCATCCTCCCCATCGCCACGTCAATGAAGAATTGATCATCATTCGTGAAGGTCAATGCGAGACACTCTCCGATGGCAAGTGGATCAAGGTGGGGCCCGGCTCGGTGGTGTTCAATGCATCGAACAGCCTGCACGGTTTCCGCAACGTGGGCACCACACCCGCCACTTATCACGTAATCAACTGGAGTCCCAACAAGTCCGCGACTACCTGAAGCGGCTACCTCGTAGTCGCGCTTTCGCACATCCAATGTCGCGTGGCTAGGTTCCGCAGAATGTGGCAACCACCCGCTCCTCTTCGCGAGCCGGCGCCGCGTAAGACTCGAATCCGGGCCGATCTTCGAAAGGCCGCAACAACACATCCAGCAATTCCTCGAATGGTTCGAAGTCCTCTCGCTCGACTGCGGCACGCAGCGCCGCTTCAACTCGATGATTGCGCGGAATGAACGCGGGATTTGCCCTCCGCATCACCGCGGCCCTCTCGTCGGCAGAGACCGTCTCGCCTTCCATGCGACGTCGCCACCGAACAGCCCACGCGTCATACGGTCCTGACATTGCGAACAGGTCCCGCACTGGTCCATCGCCTTCCGTTCCCAGCGCGGCGTCGCACAAGCGGCGAAACGTCAGCGTAAAGTCCGCGCGGTTTTTCGCCATTCGTTCCAGCAGGTCCTGAGCGAGCGCAAGATCGTCTTCATCGGCCGTGAAAGCCCAAGCTTCCGGCGCATCCCTTCGAGATAAGCCGCCTCATACTGCGGAGCGAACAATCCCAGCGCTTCCGTCGCCGATGAAAGCGCCGCGTCCTGGCTTCCCGCCTCCAACTCAAGCACGGGCAGCAATGCCTCTGCCAGCCTCGTCAGGTTCCAGAGTGCAACGCGCGGCTGATTTCCGTATGCGTACCGTCCCTGCCGGTCGATCGAACTGAATACAGTAGCCGGATCGTACGCCTCCATGAACGCGCAAGGGCCGTAGTCGATGGTTTCCCCAGAGATCGCCGTGTTGTCGGTGTTCATCACACCATGGACGAACCCCACCATCATCCACTGCGCCATCAGCCTCGCCTGCCTGGTGATCACGCCGTCCAGGAGTGCGCGGTAGCTCCGCCCCGCCGACACAGCCTCAGGATAGTGACGGTTTATCGCGTAGTCCGCGAGCCTCCGGATCGCTTCCGTGTCTTGACGAGCCGCGAAATATTCAAAGGTGCCAACGCGAATGTGGCTGGAAGCGGTCCTTGCCAGAACGGCTCCAGGCAACACGGTTTCACGCAGAACTTGTTCGCCCGTCATCACGACGGCCAGTGCTCGCGTAGTCGGCACACCCAGCGCAGCCATCGCTTCGCTCACAATGTACTCGCGCAATACAGGTCCAAGCGCCGCTCTGCCGTCGCCTCCCCGCGAGAAGGGCGTGCGGCCGGAGCCCTTGAGCTGGATATCGTAGCGATTTCCGTCCGTTCCTATCACCTCCCCGAGCAAATTAGCCCGGCCGTCTCCGAGCTGGGGCACAAAGTGCCCAAATTGGTGCCCGGCATATGCTTGGGCAAGGGGCTCGGAGCCTGCTGCCACACGGTTGCCGCTCAGAATCCCGGCTCCATCCGCGCTCGACAATGCGACAGGATCCAACCCAAGTTGCCGCGCCAACCCCGTGTTCAATTTCACAAGGCGCGGAAGCGCAACTGGGGTCGGGTTCAGGCGGAAATAGAAACGCTCCGGCAGGCGCGCGTAGGTGTTGTCGAACCCGAAATGGACGGAACCTTCGTAGTTCAGACGGACAGCGCTCGAGCCGGCTTCTGGGGAGGGTAGGGAAGTCATGTTCTATTCGATGCGCAGACGGTGGTACTTGACGGCTCGCCGATCGCGGCGGTTGGGAAGATGCGTTGATCCGAAGGTTGGCGGGCCCCCGATATCAGGATGATCGATCTGGCCGGGGAGCGCGCTGCTGCCGGGCCGCACAAACACGCTGATATCTCATTCAATCGAGGCTACTTTTCCTTGACTTTGACAACAAAATAGACGAACGTTTCTCCCTCCGCGACGAGCAGTTGATGCGCCACGCCAGCTGGAATGTGAACGACGTCCCCCTTGTTAAGTTCTGTGGGTGTTCCGTTCTTTACAGCCGTGCCTCGCATCTCCCCAGGGCTCGCTAATTTGCCATTCTCGAGGTCGCCGCCGGAAAGAAGTGTCGCTGTGCCCTTGACGACAAAAAACAGGTCGGAGAACTCCTGATGAATCTCCGCTCCTCCGTTCTTGTGACGAAGTGAGATCATCGTATAGTGGTTGGGGTATTCGCTAAGCTTGACACTCGCCGAGCCATCGCCCGCCTGTGCTTTCGCTTCGAGCGCCTGGGCTTTGTCGAGAAGTTCGCTCGGAGTTAGGTGGTCGACCCCGGGCGCCTGTGCGCCAGCCATACGGATCGCCAACACTCCCATCATGACGGATGCAACTACGAACCGCATAAAAACCTCCAGATCCCTTCCGTTAACCGTGACGCGATCAGTCACACTTCTTATCGTCCCAACCATCCGCCATCGACGACCAGAACATGGCCGTGCACGTAATCGCTGGCGCTCGATGCGAGGAAGATGACAGCACCGGCAAGATCATCTGGACAGCCCCATCGTCCCGCGGGAATTCGCTCAAGAATCTGCGCCGATCGCTTTGCATCTGAGCGCAATGCCTCGGTGTTGTCTGTTTCCATATAGCCTGGAGCTATGGCATTCACGTTGATCCCCTTCGCCGCCCACTCATTAGCGAATGCCTTGGTCAACTGGCCAACGCCGCCCTTGGCTGCGGCGTAGGACGGAACGGTAATTCCCCCCTGAAACGTCAACATTGAAGCAATATTGATGATCTTGCCGGAACCATGCTTCAACATGTGCCGCCCTGCGTGCTTGGAGAGTCGGAAGACGCTGGTGAGATTCGTATCGATGACTGCCTGCCAGTCGTCATCGGAGTGCTCAACCGCGGGAGCACGTCGAATGGTTCCGGCGTTGTTCACCAGAATATCAATGCGCCCAAAGTGACTTACAACCTCATCCACCAAACGCGCGCAAAGAGCGGCATCGCTCACGTCGCCAACGAACGAGAAATGGTTTGCACCCATCCCGCTCAGCATTCTATGAGTGGACTCCGGAATCGCACGCGAACCATGAATCGCCACATTCGCTCCAGCCTCGGCCAATGCCCTGGCCATTCCCGCGCCAAGGCCACGGGACGAGCCCGTGATCAGCGCCGTCTTTCCTTTCAGGCTGAATCTTTCTGTTGTCAACAGGCAATCCTCTCTTGTACGTTCAGATGTTCATCCGCAGAAGATCCTACAGGCTTTTAATCAGAGAAGGGCTGCTCCACACTGGCTCGAAATCCTAAACACCCATCCGCGGTTTGTTCTTGCGCACATAGTCAGTATCCTGGTGCGGCTCTGACTCACAATCGATCGCAATCGTGGTAACAGGGAAGTCCGGAGCTTCAACCGGCAGATCGGTGAAACGCACACGGAACTCATCCTGTTGGAATGGAACCGCCTTGCCGGTTTTCACAAGGGTTGCGGACTTCACCTTGGTCATCAGTCCTGAAATCGCAACGTAACTTCCTGGCCAGAAGTGGACGTGCATATAGAGGGTGTTGCCCACCCGAGTAAAACTGGCATAGTTGGATCGACGCACCTGGCAAGGATCGGAGTCATAAATGGAATGTCCGTTCACTGCCATCCAATTGCCAACCTCGCGCAAGATGCGAACGGACGGTTGGGGAATCGCCCCGTCCTTTTCGGGACCGATGTTTAAGAGGTAGTTACCTGAATCGCGAGCGCAACTGATCAAATTGCGGATCACTGTCTTTGAGCTCTTCCAATTGTCATCGGCTGCCTGATATCCCCAACTGTCATTGAGAGTCATGCAAGCTTCCCAGGCCCGGCCACCTGTCTCGGCTGTAATGTGCTGCTCCGGCGTGGAGAAATCGCCGGGAAGCTTGTTGCGGTTGTTGACAATAATCCCAGGTTGGAGTTGGAAGACCATCTCGTTCATCTTGATGGATTCCCATCCATCGGCTTCCAGCGGCCATGCCACGTCATACCAGAGGATGTCGATTTTTCCATAATTTGTCATCAATTCGCGGATGAGGCCGTGGGTATAGGCAACGAATCTTCTGCGCGCTTCTTCATCGTTTGCGCAGCGAGCCCCATCCGGATGGTGCCAGTCCATTAGCGAATAGTAAAAGCCTACGCGCAGACCCTCCGCTCTTGCGGCTTCGACATACTCTCGCACCACGTCGCGCCGGGGGCCTTGCTTCGTCGCACAGTATTCGGTCAGACGAGTGTCAAAATTACAAAACCCTTCGTGGTGCTTTGTGGTCAGAACCATGTATTTCATCCCTGCCTGCTTGGCAACACGGGCCCATTCGCGTGGTGATCCGCTCCGAGGTTGAAACGCCGTTGCGTAAGGCGCGTACTCGGAGACTGGAATGCCTTCATCTTCCATGACCCATTCATGCCGCCCAATCGTCGAGTAGACCCCAAAGTGGATGAACATTCCAAATCGCGCCGCCTTCCACCACTGGATACGCTCCATTCGGTTGGCATCGCCCGGTAAGGGCGGCGTGCCGGGCTGAGTATCTCGCGCCGAAACGGCCAACGCGGCGCGTTTGCCGGTAGCCACCGCCAACATGGACGCACCGGTTCCCATCAACACGCTGCGCCGTGTTAACTTCGACTTCTCCATAAGGCCATTCTCCTGATTGCGGATCGTCACTGAAGTGAACCGAAGAACGGATCATTTTTTTCGTCATTCGTGCAACTAACGCATTGCTTCGATCGGAACGATGTCCATGTCCGCGTAGTCTTGGTTCTCGCCACCCATACCCCAACAGAATTTATATGCCTGGGTGCCGACGCCCGCGTGGATCGACCATCCGGGCGAAACCACGCACTCGTGGTCGCTCATGACGATGTGCCGGGTCTCATCGGCAGGCCCCATCAAATGGAATACGCGAGCGCCATCGGGGATATCGAAGTAGAAATACACCTCCGAGCGACGCATGTGCGTGTGGGCCGGCATCGTATTCCATGCGCTTCCTTTGTGCAAATGTGTAACGCCCATTACCAACTGGCAGCTCCTGGCTCCCTCGCGATGGATGTATTTGTAGACGGTTCGCCGGTTACAGGTGGTCGCGTCACCCAACTCCGTCGGCTGAGCTTCGACTCTCTTGACGAGAGTAACTGGATAACTGCAGTGAGCCGGATAACTCAACAAGTACAGGATCGCGGGCGAGTCCTTTTGCTTTGATTCGAACCGGATCTCTTCGTGCCCCCTTCCGATGTAGAGTACATCCAGATTTTCAACGTGAAAAGACGTGCTGCCCACATCAACAAGGCATCCCCCGCCAACATTCAAAACGCCAAGCTCGCGTCGTTCTGTAAAATACGCCGCGCGAAGCTCAGGATAAGTGGCCAACACGATCGGGGTAGTAGTCGGACTAGCCATCCCAACTACAGCGCGATCCAGATCGATATATGCCATCTGAATCCCGCCCGGTTGATCGAGCCCATCGATCAAAAACGTTTCACGCAGATCCTGGCTCGTCATCGTCGGAAAACGTACAGGATCGGCCATCAATATCGTTTTCATTGCCACCTCTTTTTCGGTTTTCCTGATGTGTGGGGGAGTGCAACCTCAACAGCCATCTCAGCAATTCTATGTCGCTGTCATGGCGCGGCGGCAAGTTTGAGCCTTCCAGCCAAGCCCCATTTCTGAGGAACTCTAGATTTGGCTTTGAAAAAGGCCATTTCAACAGAATAGGGCGTTCCCTGTTGAGGCGTTCCGGCCGCTGCAATTGGCAGATGCAAAAGGCGACCGAGCCGGCCACTCGCGAGTACCGATGCAATAGAGTTTTGCCAAAATCCGCAGAATCGAGCAGAAGCGGCGGACGAGATCAGCAAAGCGCATCCTTATCAGGCTTACCCGTCCTTGGGAACCGCGGAGGGTGATTGCCCCAGGAACTCCACGCCTCCAGAGCGCCCTCCATCGATCCCCATTCAGAGATTCCAAGCGCTGAGCTACATTCGGCTCAGCGCTTGGCCAAAGGAACGGAATCGGGCAACCCACTCAAAACTAAAACGTGAACTTCGATCCGAATTGAAACTGTCGCGGCGAATTTACCGTTGAAGTGATCTGCCCGAAAATGGCTGCTTCGGCAGGTTGCGTTTGAACCGCGGTTATACTGGGCACGTTAGGCATGCCAAATTGTGCGCGGTTGGTCACGTTGTAAGACGACACCTCAAAGCGCAGGTGTGTTGACTCTCCAAACGAGAATGTCTTGTAGATCGATATGTCCAGATTCTGCGCTCCCATGGTGCGCACGTGATCGAGGTACGCGGGCGCGTTTCCGGCCACAAACGGAGACGATGGATTCACGAAGCAGGTTGGATTGAACCAGGTTGCGATCGTGTGCGGTGCGCCCTGACTGGGATCACAGGAAAGATCGGGCCGCTGATTGAAGTAGGATGTGCCCGCTCCCACAACCGGAGACGCGATAGGAATCCCCGTGCTCCAGTAGAAGATTCCGTTCATCGTCCAGCCGCCTAGCGCGGCATTGGCAATGCCACTCAGGTTCACCGCCCGGTCCCTGCCGACCGGCAGGTCGTACGACGCGGATCCCGTGAACTGATACTTGACATCCTGCGGACTCACCGAGTGCTCGAACTGCATGTCCTTCCAGTCCTGCGGCGCGCCCAGGTGCGATCCCACAAAGCCTAATGGTGGGTTGCCGTCATCTGTAATCAGCTTGGCCCAGGTAAAGCTGCTCAACATGGTGAAGTGGTTCGTCAGTCGCTTTTGCAGTTTCGTCTGCAATGAACTGTAGTCGGAATCGCCACCCGGGTAGCCATGCACGTTTACGCCGTTACCCGCTCCATAATTTCCGTTGCCGAATTGCGGGTAGGGCTGAACCGAGACCCATAGCGGCACCGTCGACGAGCCGAAATTAGCGTTGGTGGGATCCTGTATAGACGCCCACTGGTTGTTCACCGACGTATTGAGCAGGTTCGATTGATAACTCGCGATTGTCCCCAAGTCGAGCTGGTTCAAATCGACCGACGACAGCGGGAGGAACAGCCCCCGGCTTCCCACGTAACCAGCGCTCAAAACGGTCTGGTGCGGGAACTCGATCTCCCATCCGAAATTGAAATTGTAGGTGGTGGGTGTCCGCTGGGAGTGGAGCATCGTATTCAATGCGATGCCCAGGTTGTTGCCCAAACCCGTGGGATTCGAGATCGGTTCGACCACCCCATTGGGAAACGGATTGTTGACCGGGCTCACCATGATCGTGTTCCCCTGGCCCCCGCAAACGTTGGCATTTGAGCAATCGTAAGCAATGGTATTGGGATCCTGATTCCACGCCGTGGCGTTCCACGTGGTATATGCCGCAAAGCCGTCGCTGTTGAGCGATGCGCTTCCCACCATCTGCGGACTGGGGCCGTAATAAAAGCCTCCGCCCCCGCTGAACACCACGTGCGGGGAAGGCTGCCATGAGAGACCAAGCCGCGGGCCAAGATTGGTCAGGTTGGTGGCAAAGGGCGAGCGGTTATTCTTGTCCACATATACTTCGGCGCCCGTGTAGGAAACGCCGCTCACAGTAGCAGCGGCCTTGGGATCGAAGTATTCGAGCCGGTTGTGCCGCTCTGTCCGGCCGCCAAAGATGTCCCAGCGTAACCCCGCGGTAATCGTCAGAGCCTTATTCGGGCGCCATGTGTCCTGGAGAAATGCGGCGTAGTAGGGATTCGACTCGGCTGCAAATAGGTCCTTTGAGAAGTTGGGATAGCTATTTGACTCCGTTCCGGGCTCCGTTCCCATGCCAACCAGGAACGATGCAAAATCGCTGCCTCCCACCGCCGAATTCGTGGTTTGATCGGTCGCTGAAAAATCGAAAGCATACGAACCGGCCGGCGCAATCGGCTGCCCCACATTCAGGAACCGTTTCATGTATTCGAACCCGGCCGAAACCTCGTGCTTGCCCCACACCTTGGTGATGCTCGCGTTGGCGTCGTTGTTTTCACTGGCAAAAACGAATGTGTTGTAATCCGCCGTCCCACCCACGCCACTGCCCGCGTCATTGAAAAGCATGAATGGCAGAAGCTTATAGACTTCCTCCGACGCAAGCGACGAAGGGAAACCCAGCTTTGTGATATCGAACCCGACTTGGCCCGGACTGCCACCCTGGTTTTCGTAATGGCGCGTGAATGAGTACCGCAGCTGCAATACCGTGGTGGGGTTCAGCGTGTAATCATAGCCCAGCAGAAGGTTGCGCCCATTCGTCACGTTTTGCGCGTAGTTCAAGTCCCACATGTTGCCGAACGAATTGAACGTGGAAGTAAATAGCCGATCAAACGAGAAGCGCCCGAAGATGCGTTGCGCTTCGCTCTTCGCCCAGTCAATGCGTACATCGAACTTCTGCGCGGTTGTCGGGTCCAGGCCCGGCAGAAAGAAATTCGGCGTGATGTCGTCGGATTGTTGATCGCAGGGAACGCCCGGCACATTGCTCAAGTTGCACTTGGGCATCTCGGATAGAAACTTCAGCGCCACGGGATTCGGATTCGTAATCATATTGTTTGCAAACGGCTGGCGCGTTCCCGCCAGTGAGCCTGTCGCAATGTCCGGCTGCGTCGGGTCGTAAATGCTGAAGGGGTCTGCCGAGAAATCGCCCGTCCGTTCTGCCGTGGTGGGTACTACAAATCGGTTCGATCCGTCATATTGTTGTTGCTGCGTGGCTTCGTAGTCGCCAAAGAAAAACAACTTCTTGTGCAGAATTGGTCCGCCGATTGCCCCGCCTTCCTGGTAGCGATGAAACGCGGGGGAGGCGTTCGACAGGCCGTTCTGCAGATCGTATTGTTTGTTGAAATATTCGTTCGCGGCCAGCACATCGGGACGAAATACGCCGAACGCATCCCCGTGAAACTTATCCCCGCCTGACTTGGTGGCGACACTGATCACCCCCGCTCCTCCGCTCTGATACGAGGCAGGCGTGTTCTGCGTCTCCACGCGCACCTCGTCCACGTCATCTTCGGGGAGGTCCATTGCCGGAATGATCGCCGCCGCGTTGTTCTCTGCGATGCCTAGAGGGCTTCCATCGATCATGTAGTACACCGAGCCCTCGACCGCGCCGTTTACGGTGTACGACGATACGTCCACTCCTGGACGGCCACTGGAGATGTTTTCAATCGCGTAGGAACTGGAAGAGTTCGGGGTGCCGTTTGCCGGCGTCACGCCGGCGCTCAATTGCACCAGGTCGTATACATTGCGGGTAAGTAGCGGGACGCGGTCGATTGTCTCGGCCGTGATGAGTTGGCCGACGGTCGAGTTACTGGTGTCAACCAGCTCTGTTGTCTCCGTCACCGTGACCACCTGGTTGACTGATCCAACCTTCAACGCCAGGTTCACGGTGGTCACCTGATCCACGGTCACCGTCACGTTTTGCTGGAGCATCGTGTCGAATCCTGCCGCCGTTGCCCTTACCTCGTACTTACCGGGCGCGAGGGAGATGAAGGAATATAATCCTGCCGCCGTAGTCACCGTGGATAGTGTGTCTCCCGTTGCCGCGTCTTTTGCCGTCACCGTCGCGCCAGGCACAATCGCCCCGCTCGCATCAGAAACGAGCCCACTGATCCCCCCACGGCCCGCTTGGGAAAACAGCGTCCGCGCACCCGGGAAGAGCAGTGTTAAACAGAGGAAGACAGGCAGGAACAATGCAACCCCTGATTTTTGTGTTTTCATCTGCGGCCTCCTGGATTATATTGATTCAAACGTTTGAACCCGGTGTTGATCGAATATAGGGTGAGCCGTATGGGCTGTCAAGCGGAAAACCGAAAAATGTGGCATGTTGGAAGCGCCGGGGAGGGTGACTGGTGAGTCAACGAAAGTCTGGACACGTCACGCTGCTGGATATCGCCCGTGCCAGCGGCTTCTCCGTCTCGACCGTCTCCATTGTGCTCAGCGAGGCGCCACTTTCGCAGAACGTTGCTGCCACCACGCGCACCCACATCCGCACCATCGCGCAGCAACTCGGGTATCATCCCGACGCCTACGCCCGCAGTCTGCGTCGTCGTAGCACGCAAACCATCGGCATCCTGGTCTTTGATCTCTCTGATCCGTTCTGCGTCCCTATCATGCGCGGTATCCAGGACGGCGTGCACGCCGCCGGCTACCTGCCGCTGCTCATGGACGCGCAAACGCAGCGCAAGCTCTTCGATAGCTATCTGCACATGATCCTGGAGCGCCGCGCCGAAGGCGTCATCGTCATCGCAAGTTGGGTTTTTGAAGAGACCAATCTCCTCGGCGACATCCGCAAGAACAACGTCCCGATCCTCATCGTGGGCCGCGACCTGGTCGACCGCGGTATCAGCTCTATCCTCGTCGACAACGAGGCCGGCGGCGCACTGGCGACACGTCATCTTGTCGAACTGGGCCATCGCCACATCGCCGTGATCCGCGGCCCGCAGGAAATGTGCGACAGCGAACCGCGCTGGGCCGGTATCCGCAAGGTGGCGGCGCAAAGTGGCATCCAGCTCGACCCGCGCCTGGTGTTTGAGCTTCCCGGCCTCGCAGATCCCGCCTCCGGATTTGAGGGCGGAGTCCGCTTCGCGAAGCAGATGCTCGCATCCAAATGTCCGTTCACCGCAGTGCTCGCCTTTGACGATCTCACCGCGCTCGGCGTCGTTCGCGGTCTCTCCGAGTCAGGACTCCGCGTACCCCAGGACTGCTCGGTCATGGGCTTTGACGACGTGCTCCCGGCAGAGGTCGCCACTCCCGCGATGACCACGATCCGTCAGCCCCTGCGCGAGATGGGCCTTGAAGCCGCCGAGCGCGTGCTGCATGCCATCCGTAATATTCCTGGAAAACCGGAAAAGGCGCGCCTGCACCAGACCAACCCGGAATTGGTGATCCGGAAGTCGACCGCGCCGCCGGCCGTAATCACCACGACGCCAAAATCCAATCGCCGCTCCCAAACTTGACATCCGATCGGCGGGAACCGGAAGATATGCTTCATTCAAACGTTTGAATCGGCAGGCATCCGCCGAATGAACGGGTGACGATCCGAGGAAATCTTGTATGCGCCGGAAAAAGATCGCCTTCCTCCTGGCTTCAATTGCATTGCCGATCGCAGCAACTGCGGCCACCAGTACTCCCTTGCACGACGGCTGGCGACTGCAATCCGCCTGCAGCGTGAAGGCCGACGGCGCAGCTATCTCCGCCCCATCCTTTGCAGTCGACGATTGGATCAAGACGTCGGTGCCCAGCACCGTGCTGGCCGCACAGGCCGCAAACAAGATCTTTCCTGATCCCTACTTCGGCATGAACCTTCGCGACATTCCCGGCACCAGCTATCCCATTGGCCACAACTTCTCGAGATTGCCAATGCCTCAGGACAGCCCTTATCGTTGCGGCTGGTGGTATCGCACCGAGTTCACCGCACCCCCGTCTGCCGGCCACGATCAGCACACGTGGATCCACTTCGGCGGCATCAATTATCGCGGAGATGTCTGGATTAACGGCCATCGCATCGCCGACTCATCGACTGTCGCCGGCGCTTATCGCACATACGACTTCGACGTGACGGACTACCTCAAGCCCGGCGCAACCAACGTGCTCGCCGTCGAGACCTTCGCTCCAACCGAAAAAGACCTCGGCATCAACTGGGTCGATTGGAACCCCTGTCCGCCCGACAAGGACATGGGGCTCTGGGGCGAAGTGAATCTTGTTACTACCGGTGCCGTCACCGTGCGCTCGCCCATGGCCGTCACGCATTTCCTCGATTCTTCGCTCTCAACCGCCGACCTCACCATTTACGTGGAACTGCATAACGGCGCGTCCCGTTCCATCAAGGGAGTGGTCGAAGGCACGGCAGCCGGCATTCGTTTCGATCAGCCAATCGAGCTCGGCCCCAATGAAGACAAGACGGTCGTCTTCTCGCCCGCGCAGTTTCCCGCCCTGCACGTTCACAATCCCAGGCCGTGGTGGCCGTATCAAATGGGCGAACCGCACCTCGAGCGCCTCACCGTCAGCTTCGTCGAGCAAGGCGTCAAATCCGACGAACAAAGCGTCGACTTTGGCTTCCGCGAAATCACCTCGGAACTCACGGCTGCCGGCAGCCGCCTGTTCCGTGTTAATGGGAAGCCGATCTTGATTCGGGGCGCCGGCTGGTCGCAGGACATGCTCCTCCGCACCGATGATCATCGCCTCCGCGATCAGTTCCGCCTCGTGCGCGAAATGCATCTCAACACCATCCGCCTCGAAGGCAAACTCGAAACCGACGAGTTCTTTCATCTCGCCGACGAGCAGGGAATTCTCGTCATGCCTGGCTGGTGCTGCTGCGATCATTGGGAGGACTGGAAGACGTGGACGCCCGATGACCTCAACATCGCCACAGCGTCCCTTCGCGCGCAGTTGTTGCGCCTGCGTTCTCACGCCAGCATTCTGGTTTGGCTGAACGGAAGCGACAACGCGCCCCCGGCGAACGTTGAGGCCGCATATCTGAAGGTTGAAGCGGACACGCACTGGCCCAACCCCACGCTCGCCTCTGCGTCCGCCACCAATACCGCCGGCGCGGGCCCCAGCGGCGTCAAAATGAGCGGCCCGTATGACTACGTCGCGCCCAGTTACTGGTACATCGACCAGCACAACGGCGGCGGTTTCGGATTTAACACCGAGACCAGCCCCGGCCCGGCCATTCCATCGCTCGCCAGCCGCGAGAAATTTCTCACTGATCCCAATGCTTGGCCCCCAACCGCAGACTGGAATTTCCACAACGGCGGCGGGGAATTCACCACCCTCAAGGTCTTTGACGAAGCGATGTCCGCCGTCTACGCTCCTCCGCACTCGGCTGCCGATTACGAGCGCATCGCGCAGACCATGGAGTACGACTCCGAACGCGCCATGTTCGAGTCCTATAGCAAAAACAAATATGTCTCCACCGGCGTCATTCAGTGGATGCTCAATAACGCCTGGCCCTCGATGATCTGGCATCTCTACGACTACTACCTCGATGCCGGCGCCGGTTATTACGCAACCAGAAAAGCCTGCGAGCCGCTTCACATCCAGTACTCCTACGATGACCGCGCTATCGTCCTCGTCAACAGCACCTACGCGCCAGTGGCCGGCCTCCACGCCAGCGTTCATGTGCACAGCGTCGGCTGGAAAGAACTCTTCAGCGCCGAGTCCACCGTCAACGCCGCAGCCGACAGCTCGCAGCGCGTCTTCACGCTCCCCGACTCGCTCCTGTCCGGCGCCGACCGCGTCTTCTTCATCGACCTCGCGCTCACTGACGCCGCGGGCCGCACTGTCAGTCGTAACTTCTATTGGGTTCCCTACGCGCTAACCAGCTTCGACTGGAACCGCACCGAATACACCCACACGCCGGCCGATCGCCATGAAGACCTCACCGCGCTGGTCAACCTGCCCCCCGCACACCTCGATTCCACCGCAGAGATCGAGCACACGCCCCGCGGAAGCATGATCCATCTGCATCTGCACAATTCCGATCAGGCGCTTGCCTTCCAGGTTCGCGCGGCGGCACGCACCCAATCGGGCGGCCTCATCGCTCCCGTGTTCTGGTCGGATAATTGGATCGAGCTCACTCCCGGTGAATCCATCACGCTCACCGCGGAACTGCCCGACGACGCGCCCGCCGATCCTGCTATTCACATCGAAGGCTGGAACGTGGCTCCCGTCACGCTCACGCCCGTGGCCGCATCGAGCACGGCGCAAGGAAACTGATGCCGGATCCACAGCCCGCCATCGCAACGATCGGCCTCAAGCGAAGTCTGCGCTTCCGCGATCTTGTTCTCTACGGCATCATTCTCATCCAGCCCACCGCGCCCATGCCCAGCTTCGGCGTCATCTACAACGAAGCCCGCGGCCACGTGGTCACCGCAATTCTCCTCGCCATGGTGGCCATGCTCTTCACCTCCATCAGCTACGGCCGCATGGCGCGCGTTTATCCCCATGGGGGTTCCGCCTTCCTCTACGTCGGCAAAGAAATCCATCCCAGCCTCGGCTACATCACCGGCTGGTGCCTCGTGATGGATTACGTGCTCAACCCCCTCATCTGCACTATCTGGTGCAGTCGCGCGGTCATGAACTTTCTGCCCGGCGTGCCTTACTTTGCCCTCGCCATCTTCTTCGCGGTCTTCTTTACCCTGCTCAACTGCAACGGCGTCGAAACCTCCGCCCGAATCAATGCCGGCATGGCCGCCGCGCTTGGGCTCGTCATTGTGCTCGTACTCGTGGCGGCGATCCGGTGGCTGCTCCATCTCCAGCACCCCGGCGCTGGCTTCTTCTTCGCGCCCTTCTACGATCCCGCCACCTTCAACATGTCGGGACTCATGCGTGGCACATCCATCGCGGTCCTCACTTACATCGGATTCGACGGCATCTCTACCCTCACCGACGAAGCCAAGGATCCCGCACACAGCGTGCCCCGCGCCATCGTCCTCACCTGCTTCATCACGGGCGTGCTCGCCAGCATTGAGGTTTACGTCGCGCAACTCGTCTGGCCGCGCGGCCTCGCCTTCCCGGATCTCGATACCGCCTATGTCCACGTCTCCGGACGCATGGGCGGCCCCATCCTCTTCCTCATCGTCAATAGTTCGCTGCTGCTGGCCAACATCGGCTCCGGCATGGCCTCGCAACTCGGCGCCGCGCGCCTGCTCTACGCCATGGGGCAGGACGGCGCACTCCCCCGCCGATTCTTCGCTGCCCTCAGCCCGAGGAACCGCATCCCCCGCAACAACGTGATCCTCGTCGGTGCTATTTGCCTGGTGGGCGCCCTGGTCTTCAGCTATCAGCTCGGCACGGAATTGCTCAACTATGGAGCGCTGCTCGCCTTCATGGGGGTCAATCTCGCGTCCATCCTTCGCGGCACTCGTGCGGGCTTGCGCACCCAGTGGTTCCCCATCCTGCTTTCGGCGGGCGGCCTCGTCACCTGCGCTCTTCTCTGGTATAGCCTGGGCCCGCTGGCAAAGCTCGCCGGCACGGGCTGGGCCCTCGCAGGAATTCTCCTCTATATCGTGCGCCGCCGTTACACCGTCCTCCCTGCCGATGCCTGATCGTCCCATCAGGCCGGCGACGAGTCCATTGCGCCGCCTCATGATACGGTGATTGCGCGGAGGATTGGTTCCCATGACCCGTTCGAAACCCGCCATCATTGCCATTGCCCTGACACTCTCGGTCGGCTCCGCCGCTCGGCCGGCGAGCGCACAAAACACGCCTCCCGTTTCGCCCGAAGTGGAGCAGCGGATCAATCGCGTGATCTCCGGCCTGACGGGCCCGGTTGTTATCCAGGGCGAAGAGCACTCCACCCACACGCTGGCGGACCGCATGAAGGAACTCAATGTTCCCGGCGTCAGCATCGCCGTCCTTCATGACGGAAAAATCGAGTGGGCGCGCGGATTCGGCGTCCGTTCTCTCGGTGGCGAACCCGTCAATGCCGACACCATGTTTCAGGCGGGCTCCATCAGCAAGCCCGTCGCGGCCATGGCGACTCTTCGCCTTGTCCAGCAGGGCAAGCTCTCCCTCGACGCCGACATCAACACCTATCTGACCAGTTGGAAGCTGCCCGCGGATCCGGTCACCGGCGGCAAACCCGTTACCCTTCGCGCGTTGCTCACCCACACCGGCGGCACCACCGTTCACGGATTCCCCGGCTACGCCAGCAACGAACCTATCCCCACGCTGGTGCAGGTGCTCAACGGCGAAAAACCCGCCAACACCCCGCCCATTCGCAGCGAAGCCGCCCCTGGAGCCCGCTGGAAGTACTCCGGCGGCGGCTTCACCATCATGCAACAGGCCCTCATCGACGTAACCAGGGAGCCGTTCCCAAAGTTGCTGCACGATACCGTGCTCGTCCCCATCGGCATGACCCGCAGCACTTACGAGCAGCCGCTCCCGCAGGCTCTGCGCGACAACGCGGCCACGCCCTACCGTGGAGATGGCAAGCCGGTAGAGGGTGGCGCCCACACCTATCCAGAGATGGCCGCCGCCGGCCTTTGGACAACGCCGACCGACCTCGCCAAGTATGCCATCGAGGTCGAGCAGTCCCTCCAGGGCAAAGCCAACCACGTGCTCTCCGCCGACATGACACGGCAAATGCTGACCCCGGGAATGGGTAGCTGGGGCCTCGGCCTCCAGATCGGCGGCGCCGAATCCAATCGGTACTTCTCGCACGGCGGCGCCAACGAGGGCTTCCGCAACATTTTCTCCGCGTATGAAAAGAACGGGGAAGGCGCTTTTGTCATGACCAGCGGCGACGCGGGTGGCCAACTGGGCGACGAAATCATGCACAGTGTCGCCGCTGAATATAAATGGCCCGACTGGCATCCCGAAGTGCGCACCGCCATTCAGGTTGACCCCAAGATCCTGGCGCAGTACACCGGCACCTATCAACTCGGCCCTGGCTTCGACTTGATGATTACCCTGGAAAACGGCCATCTAGCCGCCCAGGCCACTGGGCAGCAAAAGACGGAACTCTACGCTTCGACGCCAACCAGGTTTTTCCCTCTCGTCGTTCCCGCTGAAATCGAGTTCGTCGCCGACGCAAAGGGCAACATCACATCGCTCATTCTGCATCAGGGTGGCCAGGACATGAAAGCGCCGCGGAAGTAGATGGCGTCTTCATTGTTTGCGGGCAGGCGTGAATACACCTTCCCTTGGCGTTCAGGCCGAGGTGTAAGCTACGCGCCCTTCGCACACCGTCCAGCGCACCTTGCCCTGCATCGTCCAACCGTCGAAGGGCGTGTTCTTTGCCTTCGACTTGCCCTCCGTCGCACGGTAAACCCATTCCGCCTTCGGATCGAAGATCACCGCATCGGCGCAGCTTCCCACCGCCAGCGTGCCCCGGCCCTTCAACCCCAGCACCGCAGCAGGCTGCGCACTCAGCAAACTCAGAACCCGCCCCAGCGGCATCTTCAAGTCGCCGTGCAAATAGCGCAGGCAAAGCCCCAGCGCCGTCTCCAGGCCCGTTATGCCATTAGGCGCGCGCTCGAATTCCACTTCCTTCTCGTGCATCGCATGCGGCGCGTGGTCGGTCGCAATCGCGTCCACCACGCCGTCAAGAATCGCCTCGATCATCGCATCGCGATCCGCAGCCGAACGCAGCGGCGGATTCATCTTGAAGTGCGTGTTGTAGTACCCCACGTGCTCGTCCGTAAGCAGGAAATGATGCGGCGCCACCTCGCATGTAACCCTTAGCCCATTGCGCCGCGCCTGTCGCACCGCCGCAATCGCCGCTGCGGTCGATGTGTGCGCAACGTGCAAATGCGCGCGCGCGTCGCGCAACTCCGTGATCAGCCGAATGTCGCGCTCCACGATGCCTGCTTCGGCCTCCACTCCCATTCCGCGCAGCCCAAGCTTGAACGCCGTGGCGCCCGCATTCATGCTCGCGCCCTGCGTTAGCCGCGTGTCCTCCGCATGTTGAATTACGCTCAACCCCACTCGCGCCGCCGCCGCCAGTGTCTCGCGCATCGTCGAGTCCTTCAGAATCGGATGCCCGTCATCGGTCACTGCCACCGCCCCGGCCGCCTTCAATGCTGCGTAGTCGTTCAGGTTCTCGCCCTTCGATCCCCGCGTCGCAGCCGCAATCGGAAACACCCTCACCTGCGCGCCCCGCTCCGGCGATTGCATCCAGCGTGTGATCTCCGCCGAGTCGTTCACCGGCGTCGTATTCGGCATCGCCGCCACCGCTGTGAATCCACCCGCCGCCGCCGCCGCCGTCCCCGTGGCAATCGTCTCCTTGTAGCCCTGCCCCGGTTCGCGCAAATGTACGTGAATATCGATCAGTCCCGGCGCCACTGTCAGCCCGGCTGCATCGATCGACGTAACATCCGTCGCTCCATTCAACTGTTTCAGCTTCCCCGGCGCGGCAATCTCCAACACCTTGTTGTCCTTCAACAGGATGTCCTTCACCGCGTCGACGCCCGCGCCCGGATCCACCAGGTGGCCATTGCGAATCACCACGGTGCTCATGCGCGGCCTCCGTTCGTGCCGGTAGTCAGAGCCCGTTCCACCACCGCCATGCGAATCGCCACCCCGTTGCTCACCTGTTCGAGAATCGTCGACTGCGCCCCGTCGGCCACGCCCGCTGTCAGTTCCAGCCCGCGAATGATCGGACCGGGGTGCATCACGATCGCCTCCGGCGCCAGCGTGCGTAGCCGGTCGCCGGTGAGCTGGTAGTTCGCCTTGTACTCCTCCAGATCCAGCTGCAGACCCGCCAGCCGCTCTGCCTGGATGCGCAGCATCATCACCACCTGCGACTCCCGCAGCGCTGCCTCGAAGTTGCGCTCAATCGAGACTCCTGGACCGGCGCCCGCACCCAGTTCCGGCAACAATTCCTTCGGGCCGCACAAAACTACTCTCGCTCCAAGACGCGGCAGCAACAGCATGTTCGAGCGCGCCACCCGGCTGTGCAGAATGTCCCCCGTAATCGTCACCGTTACGCCCGCGAGCGTTTCCGGCCCCACCTCCACGACTCCCGGCTTCACGCGCGCCAGAATCGTGCGCAGGTCCAGGAGCGCCTGCGTGGGATGCTCGTGCATCCCATCGCCCGCATTCAGCACCGGCAGCCGCGTGCACTCTTCCAAAAGCCACGGCGCGCCACTCGAGTTGTGCCGCAGGATAATCGCCTCGGCGCCCAGTGCGCGGATCGTCAGCCCCGTATCCTTCAGCGACTCGCCCTTTTCAATGCTCGAGCTCAGGCTCGATACCAGCGTCGTATCGCAGCCCAGCGCCTTCGCCGCCAACTCAAAGCTGGTGCGCGTGCGGGTCGACGACTCGTAGAACAGCAACGCCACGCGCCGCTTCGCCAGGATGCGGTCGCGCGTCAGCGGATCCTGGCTCGTCAGCGCCGTGGCACGCGCAAGAATGTGATTCAACGATTCCAGACTGAGGTCTTGTATCGAGAGCAGCGAGCCCGGGTGGTAAGGGAACGGCGAGGGGGGCAACTGCGGAGGATGGAACGGTCGACGTGCGGCGCTTGCGGTCGGGCTCATTGGGATCCGATTAGCTTTCAAATGTTGGCTCGTAGCTTCCAGCCTGCAGCTTAAAGCTACCGGCTGCAAGCTACAGGCTGTTCTATTCCCCGCGTTCCACGAGCAGCACTTGCTCGTCCTGGTCAACCTCCTGAAACTTTACTTCAATAATTTCGCGGCTGCTCGTCGGCACATGCTTTCCCACGTACGTCGCCTCGATCGGCAGTTCGCGATGTCCGCGATCGATCAGCACCGCGAGCTGCACGCGCCGCGGCCGGCCGTGATCGAACAGCGCGTCGAGCGCCGCGCGGATCGTCCGTCCCGTGTAGAGCACGTCGTCACAAAGGATGACGTCTTTCCCCACGATGTCGGCGCCAATGGCTCCCGCCGTTACGATGGGCCGGACATCCGCGGTCGACAGATCGTCGCGATAGAACTGAATGTCCAGAATGCCCTTCTCCACCGGGCATTTCTCGATCGTGGAAATCAGCTTGGCCAGCCGGTCTGCCAGCGGCACGCCGCGGCGCTTGATTC
Source organism: uncultured Acidobacteriota bacterium (assembly GCA_963744185.1). Lineage (GTDB taxonomy): Bacteria > Acidobacteriota > Terriglobia > Terriglobales > Acidobacteriaceae > Telmatobacter. The sequence continues at coordinate 84,454 of CAVUSR010000017.1, forward strand.
CCACCAGCACCATGCCTTCGCAGCCGTTGCTCTTCTCCACAATTTCGTGGGCCAGGCGCACCAGCGTGCGCTCAATCTCTGAGGCGGACATCAGCCTGCCCTTCACGCGCAGGGAAGATTTCGTTTGAGTTTCGCTCATCGGTTTCTCGAAGCTTGTCTCTCGACGGATGATACGAGGCGAAGCGGGGTCGGAGCAAGTTACGCGGCGCTCGAGAGCGCTCATCGTTCCAGACTCTGCGTGAGGAACCAGAACGCCTGTCCGCTTCGCAAACCGCGAAATACGTTGGGAGGTCAGCTCGTTTCGCCGCTGGCTCGTCGCCAGGCGTCAAATAGCAATTCTCCCCCCGATCTTTCCATGCCTTCAAAACCCGCCAAATGCAAGGATGATCGTCAACTCTCTCGCGGATGCCGCAACGCATCTCACCGCTCATGCCTGATGCGACCAGGAAAACAGCTCATCGCTCCACCGGAAAGCCAGCCGCCAAAAAGCCGTCGTCCGCACAAACCTGCTGGCCGGGCTTCGAATCTACCCCGGGAAAATCCGCGGGAGAGAAGGGCAGCTGCCGCCCCAAGCCGGGCAAACAGCCAAAATCCGTGCGCCGCGCCGACCAGAAACGCGCTGCCGCCAGCAAGCTGGAAAAGACTCGCCCTCGCACAAGATCGTAGCTGCATGGAAGAGAAGCGCGCTGATTTGAAAAGATTGCTACGCCTCAGGCCTTCGCGACCGCGCCGTCAGCCGCGCCCCAATGGCTCCGCCGGCCGCGGCAAACACCAGCAGGGCCAACTCCAGCAGCATCATCCCGCCCAGAACCGAACCGGCTCGTCCCTCCGGCGACAGCAGCCAGCCCGCGAACCACTTTAATGTCGCTGCCGTCTGGGCGTCCGGGCTCATCGACTGCCACTGTTGCGCCATTTGCGCCACCAGGGCCTGCCAGGGCTCGTCAAAATCCTTGCCATGGCCAAACAGGAAGCGCATCGCATAAAGAGCGGCTCCGCTGGCGGCTAAAGCCAGCCATCCTGCCATCAAACCCGTCACCAAGCCGATCCGGGCTCCTGCACCCATCGTGATCCAGCCCGGCCGCCGTTTCCGCATGTAAAGCGTCACAGCCCACGCAGCCGCGGCGGCCGTCCAAAACAACGACAGCAGCGCGACCGGCGATTCCCCGCAGGAAAGAAGCCCCGCGGGCACGGCCAGCAGCATCGCCGCCCGCAAAGCCGGCTTCCACTCCACCGTACTCGCATCCTGAACGGCGCCCGTCCAGCGCTCCGCGGTTGCCGTCGCCGACCCGTCCTCGCTGCTGTACACAAGCTGCGGCAAACCGCACGTGGGGCAGTAGCAGCTTTCCGCCGGGACACCTTGATGGCATCGATTGCAGGTGGCTTCCATCTACCTACGAGCCTATAGCATTTTCTTCGGGATGGGCAGCGCCGCCCCGCGGTAGACAACGTCGCGCTGCGCCATAACACGAAAACCCCACTTCACAACCCGTCTGAAAACGGAGCCGAAATTGTGAGTCTCCCAAAGGTGCCTTAACTCGCGTTTGTCTTCACGGGCCTGCGCCTGATTGAGAATGCCGCGGGAATTGACGTATACGTGCGTCCAAAACACGAGAGACATCGGACCGGATACCGCAGGAAGACAAGTCGTTTCAAGTCGCTCAGACGAAGATGCGAGCGACGGAATTGCGAAGAGCCGCAGTCCTTGCAGCGAATTTCCATGAAAAGTCCTGATTATGTCTGTTGATACTTATGCCCGCAGTTGGGGAGCCACTGCGAGTTAGGAATTCGTTTAAGGACGGCTTTTGGGAATACCGTCTCCATCTTGTTCCTGATCGTGACACGTGCCCTGCGACCGATCAATGAAAAATTCGCAAATCCTTTGATTTCCTCAGCCACAATTCACATTGCGAGAAGCTGGCCTGCAAAGATATTGAAATGCAGCCGGTCATGCAACACCGGCCGAGCCTCGATTAGACACAATTCTCAGTGCCTCGCTTGAAGACTGCCGTCAATCCTCGCCTGCGGATTTAAATGCTTGGATGCAACCGTGACCGGTGACGGCAGATTAGAGGGCAGGAATCATTCTGAGTGGCTCATGATTCGGTGTGCGCCGGGAAGGCCTTATTCGGGACCCGATTCGCTGTGCGCAGCCAGCCTTTCCGCGACAATCTCCTCGGCCGCCTTCACCGCTTCGTCCAGGCTCATATTCGTCGAGTCCAGCAGTACCGCATCCGGCGCAGGTTTCAACGGCGAGTCGGCGCGATTGCGGTCCCGCTGATCCCGCTCTCGCAGATCGCGGATTACGTCCTCCGGCGGCTGCGCCGGGCTGGCACCCATTTGATCGAACCGCCGCATACCCCGTACCTCGGGAGCAGCATCCAGAAAGATCTTTGCGTCAGCGTGCGGAAACACCACGGTTCCAATGTCGCGGCCTTCCATCACCACCCCGCCCGCCGCACCCAGCTCCTGCTGCAGCCGAACCATCCAGGCCCGAATAGGGGGAAACACGCTCACTCGCGACGCTGCGTCGGTCACCGTCTGGTTGCGAATCAATCCGGTTACGTCCTCGCCGTCGAGCAGGACACGGTTCTCCGTGTCCCCCGGTTCAAGGCGAATGGCTGTCTCTGCCGCCAGCCTCTCCAGGGCAGCGCTGTCATCCAGCGGAACTTCGTCCCGCAACGCCTTCAGGGCGAAGGCGCGATACATGGCTCCTGTCTCCAGGTTCAAAAGTCCGAAGTGACGAGCCAGGTGACGGGCAATCGTGCTTTTGCCCGCACCTGCCGGCCCGTCGATGGCCACAATAATCCTGCGGGCCCGCGCAGCGGAGCCCGGTGAGGTTTCTTCCCCGCTCATCCGCGTTTCTTCGTACCCGGTTTTGCAGTGAAGCCGAATCGCTTGTTACCGCGCGATGCCGTGCCGGCCGCCATCGCCGGCTTGCGATCCCCGCGCGGGCCACGCGCTTCCACGCGTGCGTCCTTGCGCGGCGCCGCCGAAGCGCGGCTGAGCGAGCCGTTGCGCCCGTTCGAACTCGCCTTCCCTGACGCGGAACGTCCGCCATTGTGGTTGCTCCACGACGAACCCGACGCCGGTTTGGCCGTCCTGGCGCCATTTGTGGGTCTGGCACCATTCGTCGGCCGTGAGCCGCTCGCCGGCCGAGACCCGTTTGGTCTGGACCCGCTAGTCGCGTGTGCTCCGTGGCCGTTGCCGTTCGTCCCGGCTGCCTTGGCCGTCGCATGGCTGCCATTCCCGTTCCCGTTGCGGACCGGTCCGGTTCCGTGCGCGCTCTTGGCTCCATTGCTTCCCCAGCGCGCATTAGCCGGGCGGCTCGACGATCCCGGGCGCGATGCGCCATTGCGGGACTCTGGACTTCTGCGAGCCGGGCGTGCGCTCGATCCCGACTGAGCGGGCTTCCGGTCGCGGGCAGCAGGACGGCTGAAGTGCGGCCGCGGAGCTGCAGGCTTGCCGTTCGTCGACGCCCTGCGCACCACGTTACTGTGAGCGTGAATCTCCGGCGCAGGAGCAACTTCCTCCTCCTCCGCCAATTCCAGCGGAGCCGGTTCCGGCACACTCTCTTCTTCGTGTCCGGGCGTGAAGTAAGACGAGCCAATCGAGCTGGTATAAGTGCTGACCGTCGGAGCGAATTCGGGCAGCGTCCCCGCCACATAAAAGTGCGGCGCGTGTCCCATCGACAGCGTGTGCACCTGCCGCGTCGCCACCAGCCCCCGAATCACTTCGCGGATCTTGCTGCGCGCGGTCAAAGGCGAAAGGAAAATCTCTACCTCTTCCATACTGGCGGCAATCACCGCCTGCAGGAAGATCGAGGCCAGTACCGAGATCGCCGTCACCTGCGAAGTCGATGCACCCTCGGCGATGGCCTTCTGGAAACGGTGACGCAGCAACTGCCACTTCGCCGCCTTCCCCGGAGCCGCTACCACCGGAATAATGCGCAACTGTTGCCAGAGTTCGGTAATGGCGCGCAAAACCGCCGCTTCCGATACTCCCTGACCCAGCGCCTGCTTCAGCTCCGCAATGGACATATCGGAAGCTTCCAGATGCTTGTATGCCTGGATCGCGAGCGGCGAAACCTGCCTCGATCCAGTAAGCTGCGGGCTGCGGCGCCAGTCCCTGTCCCCTCGCAACGCATACACGTACGGCAAAACCCAGGCTGCAACCACATAGTCGGGCTGCTCGCCTGGCTGGCCGAGCAGGTTGAGCCGGACCACGACACCATCCAATTCCAGGCGGACAAGCAGCTCTTCGGCTGCCGCTGTCTGCCGGGTATCGGGAGTAACGTTGCGCTGGCCGGCTACGGCCTCAACAAAACTGGGTGCGAGTGCGGTGGAAAACTGCCGCTTCGGCAGAAAGAGGCACAATCCCGTCTCTTCTATCCACGTGCGGGCTTCTTCCAGTGTGAGAACCCCGTATCCGTTTTGGCGCATCCTTTCGGCGCGCGCTGCTTCCAATTGCTCCAATGTCAAAGAAGAACCTCTCTTCCAGGCTGGCTGTTGTCAAACCTTGAAACCTGTCGCCGTTCACCCCCGCGCTCATCGAACGCATCCCCATGCCACGGTTGGAACCGTTGAGCTGCTGGAATGCATCGGGTTGAGTGCTTCGGCTCCGGGAGACAGTCTCCCTGGTTCGTTGTTTGCCGGGCTTCCCGCTCCCCTGAGGGGGAGGGTTGCCGCCTTCCCTACGCGTTAGATACGGTGGAAGGCCCGCTGGATCTCTCTCCAAGAATACAGCAAAGCGATAGGACGTCCATGCGGGCAACTCGTTGGGTGTTCCGTTTTTGCAAGTTCCAACAATAGCCACTCCATACGTGCGGGGTCAAGGGGCGTGTTCACCTTGATGGCCGAGTGGCATGCGATGGATGCGGCGACCCGTCTCCCAAGATCCCTAAGACCCTCATTTTCAGAGTTTTCCATCCCGTCATTCCCCGCCTGCTCAATCACCTCGGTGAGCGCCCGCTCCATCGCCGCCCCCTCCAGCCCCACCGGCGCGGCCTTTACCGCCAGCGTCTGCGGACCGAACGGCTCAACCTCAAATCCGTTACGTTCAAGCTCCCCTGCCACCTGGGCAAATACCACCATCTGCCACGGCTTAAGCTCCACCAGCATCGGCATCAGTAGCCGTTGCCGCTGTACCTTCTCCACCGTCCGCGCGCGCAGGATCTTCTCGAACAAAACCCGCTCGTGCGCCACATGCTGGTCGATAATCCAAAGTCCGTCCTCCCCGGTCGCCAGTATGAACGACTCCCGCAGTTGCCCCAGCGCCCTTAGCGACCCAAGGTGGTTCAGCGTTTGTGCCGCCTGCTCCGCCTCCACCTGCGCTGTCTCCAACGCCGGGTTAGCGAGCGAACTCTCTGATTCCCCATGGTTTGGTGAGCAACCCCGCGACGGCTGAAGCAGCTCTCCCTGCAGTAGCGCCGCCGCCAGTCCGTCCGCACCGGCAAATGCCCCGGAAAACGTCCCCGCCCGGAAAGAGCCGGGCCGGGTTCCCGCCGGCTCAAACGGCAAACGAACCGGCGTGGGGACCGGCTGAATTGCGGTCAGCTCGAACCGTTCCGCGTCCATTGCCGACTCGACCGTAATCGGTTCCGAATCAGGTGGTTCCGGCGAAGGCTCCAGGTCAGGCTTCGCACCCGGCCCTCCCGGAAGCGGCGAAATCCCGGGCGGCATCAACGACGGGCTGGCCAGCGGAGCAGAATTCAATGCCGCCAGGAACCCCGCCGCCGGCCGTGACTTCATCAGCGCCATTCGCAAACTGTCGCGCACAAAATCGTGAATCAGGCTGCCCTGCCGGAATCGCACTTCGGTCTTCGCCGGGTGCACATTCACGTCCACCTCTTCCGGGGGCATCTCCAGAAACAGCAGAACTACCGGAAAGCTGGTCGGCGGAATCACGTTCCGATACGCCTCGGTGATGGCATGCAGCAGCAGCCGGTCCCGGATAAGCCGCTTATTCACAAAGATATAAATCGAATTCCGGTTTAGCTTCTGTAGCTCCGGCTTGGAATAGAACCCCGCCAGCCGCAGCCGCCCCGGATCCTTGGGCGCCTCCTCCGGATCCCGCTTCCAGGGCGGCGGCTCCGGCAGCCCCGCCCGCTCCAGGGGAGCCTCGGCCGCCACCGGCAGCAGCTGCTCCAGCGTGTCCTTCCCAAAAATCTGGTAGATCCGCTCCGCCGTCCGCGTCACCGGGGGCGCCGAAACCAGCGTGTGGCTCGCCGACATCAGTTCGAAGTGCTTCTCCGGATGCGCCAGCGCGTAGTGCGTCACCAGCGCCGTCACATGCGCCAGCTCCGTCGACTCAGCCCGCAAAAACTTCCTTCTCGCCGGCGTATTGAAAAACAGGTCCGCGACCGCGATGGTCGTCCCCTGCGGCAGCGCCGCATCGTCCACGTGCAGAAGCTTGCCCCCGGCAATCTCCATCCGCGTCCCAGTCGCTCCATCTTCTGGCCCTGTCGCAGTCTCCAGCGTCACCCGGGCGACCGATGCAATCGAAGGCAACGCCTCGCCGCGAAACCCCAGCGTCGCGATCGAAAGCAAGTCATTGGCGGACCTCAACTTCGAGGTGGCATGCCGCTCGAAGGCCAGCAGGGCGTCATCGCGGTTCATCCCGCAGCCATCGTCGGCGATCCGGATCAGCTTGCGTCCGCCTGCCTCCACCTCGACGCGGATACGATGGGCCCCCGCGTCCAGCGCATTCTCCAGCAGTTCCTTCACCACCGAAGCCGGCCGGTCCACCACCTCGCCCGCGGCAATCTGGTTGGCCACCTGGTCAGAAAGGATTCGAATGCGCCCCATGAATCACAAGCCTAACGCATAGGCCAAGGACGGGTGGAGAAGGGAACAGGGAACAGGAATAGAGACAGAAAACGGGCGGCACCACAAAATCTCGTGCCCCTTGCGCCTTTTTTCCGGCGCAAGGGTGGGAAACCTCAAAGGCCTGATCGCCATCTTTCACTGACCACTGACCACTGACCACTGACCACTGACCACTGACCACTGACCACTCCACTGACCACTGACCACTGACCTACTCCCTCGCCCCTTCCTTCAGCCCCGTATGCATGCCCGCCCGTGTCGCCACGCCCCACGCCATGGCCGGCGTGTTGTGCGCAAATCCAAAACGTCCGTCCGGTCCCAGCAGGATGATCCCTCCATGCCCGCCCATCCGGTTGAAGAGATACGAGATCGCCTCGCGCGCCGCCATCTCCGGCATGGTCCCCGTGGCCACCCGGTCCGTCGCCCACTTGCCCAGTACGAGCTTCATGATCGGCTCACCCCACCCCGTCAGCGACACCGCGGCCGACAAATTGTCCGCGTAGCACCCGCACCCGATCAGTGACGAGTCCCCCACCCGTCCCGGCGTCTTGTTCAGCGTTCCCCCGGTCGACGTGCCCGCCGCCAGGTTCCCCCAGGCATCCAGCGCCACCGCACCTACCGTATCGTGCGACCACCCGGTAGGATCGTCCACCGAGTTTCGCCCCCGGGGTCGGACTTCCGGACTCTGAACCGTGACCCCTAATCCCCGCCTCTCCTCTTCCGCGATCACAACAACCGCCGTCTCCGGCCCCTTGTCGTCTTCCAGTCCTGAAAACGTCTCGTCCGCCAGTCCCGCCGCCGCCCGCGCCTTTGCCGCCTTCAGCCGCTCCCGCTCCCGGTCCAGAACCAGCTCGGAGTTATCGATCAGCTCCATCCCGTGCGACGCTGCGAAAGCCTCCGCTCCCGTTCCCACAAAATACACATGCGGGCTCTCTTCCAGCACCAGCCGCGCCGCCTGGATCGGGTTCCGCAGCCGCTCCACGCATGCCACCCCGCCAGCCTTCATCCGCCCGCCGTCCATCAGCAGCGCATCCAGCTGCACCCGCCCGTCCGCGGTCAGAAAGCTCCCCCGCCCGGCATCGAACGTTGGATCGTCCTCCATCACCGTCACCGCGGCCACTACCGCCTCCAGCGACGGCCCTCCTCGCTCCAGCACCGCGTATCCGGCCTCCAGCGCCTTGCGCACTCCGTTTTGATGGTCTTCCGCGGCGTCGGCAGGAATCGCCCAGGCGCCGCCGTGCACAAGAAGCGTAGGACTATGTTGCGCGCTCGGTTTCACTCGCCTAGCATAACTCGCCACCCGCACTTCGACTGGCCGGTTTCAACAGTAGTGGCGTAACCACTCCGCTGCGGTTCGCATTCTCGATGGCTCTATAGCCGGACAGTCGAAATACACCGCCAGGTTGGCTGTTTTTAACCGCTTGATCGCTTCTGCTCTGCCTGCAATTTCGCGCTCCGCTATTCCTCGAAGCAGGCTCAGGTTCATTTCGTCGATCAGGTATTCAATCGCGTGTCCCAACATCTCCAGAGCATGTCCCGCTTCCGGAGTGATCTTCCGCGTCACCGCGCGCCGGCAATTCTCGGGTGCGGGAACCGCTGCGCTTGCGGATACCCCACCCTGAACGGCATGGATGGCGTGTCGATCCTGCATCACCGCTGAACTGTCGTCGGCCATGCAGTAGACGATTGCATGCACCGCTTCCCTGATCGGTGAGCTCCATCACATGAAAATTGTGCCGGCCCTCCTGCCCTCAATCACAATCCAATCCAAGCCACCGCCTTACCAGCTCCGGCCCCTCCGCGCCAACCTGTCGTGCCAGGAACTGCAGCCCTGTCGTTGGCGCTCCTTGTAAAGTCGTGATCGCCGACCGGGCCGGCTCTTCCTCGATATTCCAAAGATGCACGCCACCGGGTTTTCATGAAAATTGGCGCGACCCGGTGCCCCCTATAATGCCCGTATGCACACGCCTCAGGCTGGAATTTTCGCGCTCGGCACCTCTTCTCATGCCTATCTGGAATTCGACATTCTGGACGCGAAGAAGCGCAAGGAACTCGCCTCCACCATCTCCTCTATCCGCGAACCACGTACCACCACGGGAGGCGTCAACTTCGTCATTGGCTTTCGGCCGGAGCTCTGGCGTGACCTTGCTCCCGACGACGCACCTCCAGGCGCGGAAGGTTTCAACAAGGAGATCCGCGGAACCGAAGGATTCGTCATGCCCTGCACGCAGCACGATGCGCTGGTGTGGCTGTCCGGCAGCGCGTATGACGTGATCTTCGATATGGCGCGGTCCGTCATCCATGACCTTGCCGGACTCGCCTCGCTGGGCGAGGAAACCTCCAGTTGGTCTTACCGCCACGATCGCGATCTCACCGGCTTCGTCGATGGCTCGGAAAATCCAACCCTGCTCGACGCCCCCACAGACGCACTGCTGCCCACGGGCGTACCCGGCGCCGCCGGATCCATCCTGCTGCTGCAAAAGTGGAAGCACCGGGTCACTGAGTGGGAGGCTCTGCCGACCGAGCAGCAGGAGCGCATCATGGGACGCACCAAGCTCGACAGCATCGAACTCGAAAACAAGCCAACGGACTCGCACGTCGCGCGCACCGATCAGGATGTGTTTGGAAATATCTTTCGCCGCAACATGCCCTACGGCAACGTCGAAGACCACGGCACCGTATTTGTCGGATTCAGTGCGGACCAGAATCGGCTTTCAAAAATGCTCGAGAGCATGGCCGGCCTCGTCACCGGCACGCGCGACGCGCTCACCCGCTACACGCAGCCGCTGACCGGCTCCTATTATTTCGTCCCGTCTGTCGAAAGCCTGCGGCGGTTCCGATAACGCAACCCGCCTCCCAGCTACGGAACCACTCGCTCAGGCGGGTAGCCCGAATTTATCTCCTGCATCACGCCACATCGGGCGGTCGGCCCGGGATTTATCTCCTGCATAACGCCACATCGGGCGGTAGGCCCGGGATTTATCCCGGGCAAAACCAAGCCCAATCAAGGCTGGGCTTTACAGGCTGCGAAAAAACTCGATACGGAGGGAGGCGGGGGTTTCAACCCCCGCATAGAGTCAACCAAACCAAGAGGGGCTTCAGCCCCGGACCTATCTCCTGCATAACGCCACATCGGGTGGTAGGCCCGGGATTTATCCCGGGCAAACCAAGCCCCAATCAACGCGGGGCTTTACAGGCTGCGAAAAACTCGATACGGAGGGAGGCGGGGGTTTCAACCCCCGCATAGAGTCAACCAAACCAAGAGGGGCTTCAGCCCCGGACCTATCTCCTGCATAACGCCACATCGGGTGGTAGGCCCGGGATTTATCCCGGGCAAACCAAGCCCGATCAACGCGGGGCTTTACAGGCTGCGAAAAAACTCGATACGGAGGGAGGCGGGGGTTTCAACACCCGCATAGAGTCAACCAAACCAGAAGGGGCTTCAGCCCCGGATTTATCTCCTGCATAACGTCACATCGGGAGGTAGGCCCCGGACTTATCTCCTGCATAACGCCAGATCGGGTGGTAGGCCCGGGATTTATCCCGGGCAAACCAAGCCCAATCAACGCGGGGCTTTACAGGCTGCGAAAAAACTCGATACGGAGGGAGGCGGGGGTTTCAACCCCCGCATAGAGTCAACCAAACCAGAAGGGGCTTCAGCCCCGGACTCTCCTATCTCCTGCATAACGCCACATCGAACGGTAGGCTCCTGCATAACGCCAGATCGGGCGGTAGGCCCGGGATTTATCCCGGGCAAACCAAGCCCAATCAACGCGGGGCTTTAGCCCCTGAGGCATGCTTTTACGCGTATTGCGCGCGGAACCAATCCCGGGCAAAACCAAGCCCATGCATTGTTCGCATCGGCAAAAGAGAGACCTTTCGGGCTGCTCGACTTATTCCGAGTGCAGCGTCGTGATTGGATCGAGACGCATGGCGCGCAGAGCCGGAATATAACTGGCGGCCAGCGCCACACCGGTCAGCACAATCGTCACCCCCGCGAACGTGGGCACATCGGTCGGCGACACCCCGTAGAGCATTCCGGCCATAAGGTGAGAGACGATCAGCGCCCCGGCCACTCCCAGCCCGGCGCCGGCCGCGGCCAGGCCGAGTCCCCGGCGCAGCACCATCTTGAGAATCGCCTCTCTTTGAGCGCCCAGCGCCAGGCGAATGGCAATCTCGCGTCGCTGTTCATTCACGACATAGGAGATCGTCCCGTAGATTCCAAGCGCCGCCAGCAGCAACGCCGTGGCCGCGAAAAAGGCCACCATCTCCATCGAGAATCGCCTCACGGAAAGTGATGCGGAGACCACGTCCTCCAGGGTCTCCGCATGGAAGACGGGAAGCGTCGCATCGATGGACTGAACCTGCGTGCGCACTTGTTCCGATATGGCGCTCGGATCGAGTTGCCCGCGAAGAAAGATTTCCAGGTCTTTGGCCGGGCGCTGGTACGCGCTGCGGTAAATCTGCGGAGCTACCGCGTCCGCCAACGATTCCGTGCGGGCGTCCGCAATCACGCCGACGATCGTGGTCCAGGCCGGCTTGGCAGTGCTCACCAGCCCGCGGGTATCCAGGTGCAAACGGACGCGCTTTCCGACCGGGTCCTGATTCGGCCAGTAGGCGTGAGCCGCGGCCTGGTTGATGACTGCAACCTGGGGCGTAGTTTCAATATCCTGCTCGCTGAAAATGCGCCCCCGCAGGAGCGGCATGCCCAACACGTGGAAATATTCAGGCGATACGATGGGACTCTCGATCACAGGAGCCTGATTGTCCATCGTCTCGATACCTTCGCGCAGCAACGGGAGTCGGCCGGGATGGCTGTGGCCCAGCGGAAGAGCGTCCTCGTCGCCGATCGCCGCTTCTTCTACGCCCGGCAAGGTTCGGCTCCGGCGAAGAATCTCGCGCAGCAGGACCGCTTCCTGCGTGGCGGTTTGATAGGGATCCATCGTGGGATCATTGGGCCCTGGCAGCCACGTCTCGATGGCCATCACCCGGTCGGGATTGAACCCAGGCTGCACCGCGAAGAGATCCCAGAAACTGCGCAGCAGAAGTCCCGCGGCGACCATCAGCACCAGGGAGAGCGCCAATTCTGTGACGACCAGCACCTGGCGGGCGCGCGAGCGTTGCCTGGAACCTCCAGCCCCGCGTCCTTCCTGCCTCAGCGTATCGGTCAAATCAAGGCGGCTCATGAGCCACGCCGGAGCGAGCCCAAACACCGTTCCTGCTATCACCGACACGGCCAGGGCAAACCCCAGCACGCCCCAGTTGATCGATATGTCGTTCATGTGTGGCAGACTCTCCGGAATCAACCGCAGCAGGAACTTCCCCGCGAAGAACAGAATTGCAAAACCGGCAATTCCGCCCAGCAGAAACAGCAGCAGGCTCTCGGTGAGAAGCTGGCGGATGAGGCGCGTTCTTTGCGCTCCCATCGCCTGCCGAACCGCGATCTCCCGGCTCCGCACGCTGGTCCTCGCGAGCAGGAGATTGGCGACATTGACGCAACTGATCAGCAGGACCAGTCCCACCGCGCCGAACAGCAGAATGAGCGATTGCCGCACGCTGCCCACCACGGTTTCGCTCAGCGGAATCAGGCGCACCGTCCATGCGGTCTGCGCCGGATACTCCGCCGGATATTGCTTTTTCAGCGATTCCACCAGCGCATCCAGATGCCCCTGCGCGGCCGCAATCGAGAGTCCCGGCTTCAAACGCCCGATGACTACACGACTGCGCAGACGGGAATCGCGCAGCGGGGGCGGAAACGGCACACCGGCAAAGCCGGCCCCCAGCCACAGCTCCACACTCTGCTCGTCGCTGGTTGCGCCCTGATCGCGAAAGCCGCGCGGCATCACCCCCACCACGTGATACACGTCGTTGTCCAGGCGCACCGCTTTGCCCAGGACGCGCGGGTCGGCTCCAAATTCCCTCCTCCACAGCCCGTCGCTGAGCACGACCTCCAGGTTGTAGCCGGGCGTGGCGTCATTCGCATCGAAGGTACGGCCCAACTCGGCGCCTGCACCGAGCACCGCGAAGTAATTCGGCGTGACCTGCTTGAAGCTGAGACGCAGGGGCTGCGCACTGCCCGTAAGGTTCACGTTGGCGCCGGTGCCGGTGATCGCCGCGGACTGGAATATTCCCGAACTCTCGAGGTCCCTCCACTCAGGCACGGAGATGCCCACGCCCTGCGCGCCTACGCCGGGAAGATCGTCCTGGATGCGCACCAGTTCGCTGGGGTTCGGGAACGGCAAAGGGTGCAGCAGCGTGGCGTCGATCACGCTGTAGATCGCGGTGGTGGCTCCAATGCCCAGCGCCATGGTGGCGATCGCAATCAAAGAAAATCCAGGAGATCGCAAAAGCATGCGAACCGCGTACCGCAGGTCGAAGAGCAGATTCTCGATGAGGGGAATGCTGTGCTCGGCGTGGTGGTGCTCTCGTATCGCCTGCGCCGCTCCAAGCTTGAGTGAGGCCTGCCGGCGCGCCTCTACGGGCGGCATGCCGGCGCGCAGGTTCTCCTCCGTCTGCAGCGCAAGATGCTCGGCGATCTCTTCCCGCAGGCGCTCGTCCGCACTCCGCCAAGTCGCGAAATTCAATAGTCTCGTCAGCAAGCGTCGCAGAAATCTCACGTCAAATCCTCCGCTTTCACTTTGAAAAAGCGCGCGATGATGGCCGCGGTTTGCTCCCATTCGCGGGTCTCCGCCTGCAGTTGCTTGCGCCCTGCGGCCGTAAGCCGATAGAACCGCGCCCGGCGGTTGTTCTCTGAAGCGCCCCACTCGGAGGCAATCGAGCCTTCCTGCTCGAGTTTGAGCAGCAAGGGATACAGCGTGCCCTGGTTGACAGCCAGAAGGTCTCCGCTGATCTGCTCGATGCGCCGCGCAATCCCCCATCCGTGCTGCGGTCCCAGAACATCGAGTGTCTTGAGCACCATCAGCGCCAGTGTTCCCTGCAGTACGTCCGGCTTTTCCTTCATGGGCAAATCGACCTTTAGGTTTCCAACAGGAATATGGCACGCTTCCTTTTGGAAAGCAACAGGAAAATTTGACCTTTCTTTCGATCGGGTGCCAGGCCGGGAATTTATCCCCGGGCAAAAGCCAAGCCCAATCACGCTTGGCTTTACAGGCAGCGAAAAACTCGGTACGGAGGGAGGCGGGGGTTTCAACCCCCGCATGGAGCCAACAAAACCAAGAGGGCTTCAGCCCCGGGTTTACCTCCGGCATAACGCCAGATCGGGTGGTAGGCCGGGGATTTATCCCCGGCATCAAGAGCCACAAAATCAGCACGGGCTTCACCGGCCGCGTGGTAGGCCGGGGATTTATCCCCGGCATCAAGAGCCACAAAATCGGCGGGGCTTTAGCCCCTGAGGCATGCTTTTCGGGCCACTCGCTCAAAGCCGAATCGACCGGTACCGCCGCAGACCCGATCCAAAAATGCCTCGACCAAATCTGAATGAATTCCACCCGCCCCAAAAGGCCGCTTCCGAGCCGCCCCAAAATCTTGTCGGCGTGCCGGGGATTTATCCCCGGCATCAAGAGCCATAAAATCAGCACGGGCTTCACCGGCCGGGCGGTAGGCCGGGGATTTATCCCCGGCATCAAGAGCCACAAAATCAGCACGGGCTTCCGACCGGGATCTGCGGCCGGGCGGTAGGCCGGGGATTTATCCCCGGCATCAAGAGCCATAAAATCAGCACGGGCTTCACCGGCCGGGCGGTAGGCCGGGGATTTATCCCCGGCATCAAGAGCCACAAAATCGGCGGGGCTTTAGCCCCTGAGGCATGCTTTTCGGGCCACTCGCTCAAAGCCGAATCGACCGGTACCGCCGCAGACCCGATCCAAAAATGCCTCGACCAAATCTGAATGAATTCCAGCCGCCCAAAAAGGCCGTTTCCGAGCCACTCCAAAATCTTGTCAAGCCCCCCTCCTGTGGAAAAACGGCGTAAACAGCACAAAACAAACAGAAAATATTTTTTTCAAAATTAGGTATTAATTATTCGAACTTGGTAAGCTTTAAATATCAGCTCAAAACAGGGCAGAAAAACGACGGGATGAGGCGCTCCTCCCGCCGGGAAGGTGTGTCTTCCCGAAGAATGCAAGACGGACGGCTCCGCAGCCACTGGTGCCTTGCGAGGCGGGCATGGGAATGTTTTCCGATACCGCGTGCTGGATTGTGATTTAAATCACGGTCAGCACAAAATCCCCCCTTTTTGGGGTGCAAACGGCTCATTCCGCAAGGAATGACCGTTTTTTTTTGCGACGCGCACAGAAGCTACGGAGAAACAGTCCGGAAGGAGATCCGGTATGAACCGGAATAGTTGTCAGAAACGGAACGCACGAGTCATCGAGAGAGACAGCCATCACAAGCGCCCCGCGAACCAGGGCGTGGTGATGCTAACCCAGGCAGCAGACCACCAGGTGCAGAAACAGTGCGCGGAGATCGCCGAAGCCCTGGCCAAAGAGGCCATCAAGGGCAATGCCAGCAGTACGCGTCTCCTGGTCGACCTGGCCGAAGGGGCCGAGTGGGTCAAGGACATTGAGACCGTCGAAAAGGTCCTCAGTGTCGTCGAAGCGTGGTCGAAGGAACCGAAGTGTTCCGACGAGCCCGGCGTAATGCCCGGCGCCGTCGTCGCGCCTGAAGATGCCTTCGCCTCCATCCACAAAGCGGGCGACTCCGCCTACCTGAACTAGCAGCAACAGCAACCCGGGTACCCCGACGGTTCGGGGTACCCGCCTTAACGCGGGTCTGCCGTCAGGAATGAAAGACTACGGAAACGACCGGGTGTGAAACAGAACCAAGGAAAAGAGAGCGGAATGAAGTACACCAACCACAAAGTCGGAATTCGCGGCATCTTCCTCGTGCTTTGCGCGCTGCAGGCGGCGCTCGCCGGCGTGGCTGCGGCGCAGACCTTCGGTACCACCACCGTCCAGGGCACGGTCTACACAGCCGGCGGCGCGCCTGCGTCGGGGACCCTGCAGTTGAGCTGGCCGGCCTTCACCACCGCCGCCAGCCAGGCCGTCGCCGCCGGTCGCACCACGGTCACCATCGGCTCCGACGGATTTGTCAGCGCAAAGCTCGCGCCCAACCTCGGCGCCTCGCCCGCGGGCCTCTATTACACCGCGGTCTACCATCTCAGCGACGGCACCACCAGCACCGAATACTGGGTCGTGCCCGCCGCATCGCAGGCCACCCTTGCCCAGGTTCGCGCGCAGGTCATGCCCGCCGCCCAGGCCGTGCAGGCCGTCAACAAGGCCTACGTCGATCAATCCATCGCGCAGATGGCGCAAAGCCAGATCACACCTTCAGGCGGAACCTTGACCGGGCCGCTCTATCTCGGCGGCGATCCCAGCATGCCTTCACAGGCCGCCACCAAGCATTACGTCGACAACCAGGTCGGCCAGACGCTTTCGATCAACGGCGGCGCGGCAACGGGACCGCTGACTGCGGTGCAGCTTGGCGCTGCCTACCAGGCCGATCAATTCGCGGGCAGCGACTTCGGGAGCAAGCTGCAGGCCTGCATCAACGCTTTGAACGCAACGTACGGCGGATCGTGCGACGCGCGCAACTTCACCGGCACGCTCTCCATGGGATCGAATGTCACCATCGCCACGGGAAATGTCACCATCGATCTTCCCTGCGCCACGATCGCGACCAGCAACCAGATTGTTATTACGGCGGGGACGCGGAATGCGACCCTGCACGGCTGCGCTTCGCGCGGCACTTCGGCGGCCAGCGGCAACCAGGGCGGCACGGTGTTTCTCTACTCCGGCACCAGGGCAATGATCCAGGTGGGCGACCCCACTTACGCAACCGACACGCTGGGGTTCCACCTCGACAACGTGGTCATCAACACCACCTCCGCGACGGCGGCAACGGCGCAGGCGATTGCGATCGGTCGCGCGCAGGAGTTGCACCTCGAAGGGCTGTATCTTCTGGGGAACGCAAATCAGACCGGCATCACCCTGGACGGCACGGGGAATTACACCGGCGGCACGCTGCAGGATGTCGAACTCACCGGGTTTCAGACCGCGGTGAATGCGATCGGCCACCAGGTTACGAATGGGGCGACGACGGATTGGGTGAATGCCAGCACCTTTGTGCGGCTGCACATCGATTGCCCAACGGCGAATGGCAACCCGATCGCGGGGACAACCGGGATCAACCTGGCGCAGGGCGACGGCAACACCTTTACCGGCGGCGATGTGGAAGGATGCGCGACGGCATTGCATCTCGGGGCCAATGCGCAGAACAACACCATCGTGGGGCTGCGCAATGAGAACTCGAGCTACCAGGTGGTGGCGGACGCGGGCAGCGCCTACAACAACTGGATGACCGGCGGAACCATGTTCACCGGCAAGCTCACCGACAACGGCACGCGCAACAGCTTCTTCGACACGTTTCACCGCAGCTTCAATGCGCTGAACGGGGATTGGTACGGGAGCCAGCAGGATGCGACGCTGACCAATCACTACCGGCTGGGGATTGGAAGCGGGAACGAGCGCGGCTTGCTGCATCGCTACCAGACCGACTCGGGATACCGGTGGACGATGGGGCTGAGCGACGCCACGGCGGGCGCGCAGTACTACCAGGTGCTGGACGAGCTGAACAACGTGTACCGGCTATCGATTGGGCAATACAACACCGGGCAATCGAGCAGCAACAACCAGACGGTAATCAATGCAGCGGGCACCGGGGCGGTGGTGCTGAACGGGTCGAACAACGCGGGGAGCGGCGGGGTGGTGTTCGGCTCGGGGGGATCGAACAGCGCGACCGTGGCCACCGTCGACAACGCGGGCAATGCGCAATTCAACGGAACCCTGCGGGTAGGCGGAGTCACCACCTTCACCGGCTCGAGCACGATCAAGAACCAGGCCGATGCGGAGATCGATGCATTTCTCTGGGCGGGCGCGACGGCGCCGCAGAAGGAGAGCGTGGTCTACAAGGACTGGAACGGCAACAGCCAGTGGTACATGGTGAAGGACGCGAGCAATAACTGGGCGCTGAACTCGGCCGTGGGCAACGTAGACAGCTTCAAGGCGTACCAATCGAACAACAGCGGGGATACGTACATTGACGCGGCCAACAACACCGGTACGGTGCGGGTGAACTACGAGCCTGGTTCGGGTTCGGCGTTCAATATCTACGGGGGCGGCAGCGGCAATTTGTATGCGAGCTTCAATGGAGCGACCGGCATCAAGTTTCCGGGACTGGCGGCGGGCAGCGGTCACAACTGCGTGCAGATCGACAACTCGGGGTATCTGAGCAATACGGGCGCGGCATGCGGAACGGCCAACGTGGGCACGGGAAGCACGGGGCAGATCGCGTATTACCCGGGCAACGGGACGGCGCTGGCGGGAATGGCGGCGGTTCCGGTTGGATCGGGAGGGACCGGGGCGACTACGGCTGCGGGAGCGCTGGCCACTCTGGGCGGATTGGCGCTGAGCGGCGGGGCCATGCAGGGCATGATGACGCTCTACGCAGATCCGACTTTGCCGCTCCATCCTGCGACCAAGCAGTACACGGACAATTCAATTGCGGCGGCGAGCACCGCGGCGACGGCGGCCCAGGCGCAGGCAAGCAGCGCGAACGCGGCGGCGGCCTCGGCACTGTCGGGATCGGCCAATGATGCAACCGCGCGATCGGCGGCATCGACTGCGCAGTCCACCGCAAACGGCGCGCTCCCCGCGAACGGCTGCACAACCACTCCGGGTGGAAACGTCACGTGCCCGGGAGTCGCGAAGGTTCGCACGACCATAAGCGGCGACCTTCCCCTGCTGGACGTCCGCCATCCGTCGTTCGGGGGAGGCGCAACCTGCGACGGAGTCACGGACATCGGACCAGCATTGCAGGCGGCGGTGAACGCTCTCCCCAATGGAGGTGGCGAGATATTGATTCCAGGCAGCCCGACGCCTTGCTACTGGGCAAATCCAACCGCCTTCACCTGGGGGAGTCACGGGCTGATCACACTGTTTATCCAAGGGGAGTTGCATGTCGGCACAACGTTCGTGATCCCCAGCGGGACATATCCAGTGAACCTTATCGGGAAGGGCGGCGCGGGCAGCGGCGCGCAGTTCCAGGTTGCGGGAGAGATCGCCAACATTACCGAGCACCCGCTGACCGGAACCGGCACGGGGCTTCTGGGCACGGCCATCACTTCACTGCCCAACATGCCGAATGGGGGCGGCTCGTCCTACACTTTTACGCCCTCGAACATGAACGGCCTCTATCCCGGAACCGTCATCACCGTGTCGGACTACCTGACTTGCACGCCGACTTCAGTGACGCGCACGAACAACCGAGTTACCGCCGTGTTTCCGAGCTCGTGTCATATCCCAGCCGGGGTGGTGGTAACTGTTGCGGGGATGGCCGATGTCAGCTTCAATGGGACGAATACAAACGCAAACTACTCCAATAGCACCAACTTTCTTGCTTCCGCAAGCGATTACGTGCAGAACACGCTGACGTGGATTCAAACCGGGGCAAACGCGACAACCGGCGGCGGCACGGTCACGGGACTTAACGAAGACACGGTTGAGAACGTGCAGATTACGGCGACGACCGGGACGACAGCGACCGCAACGTTCTTCCGAACTCACCTGGCAACGGCTCAGACCGGTATTGTCGGCACCGCACTGATGAACAATGCTCCGTCTGTTCTGGTGAAAGACCTGGGATTCTCGGCGGAAGGTACGGCGCTCTATCTTGGCGGCACGTATCTTGGCAAACTGGAGAATATCGGGGTCACGCAGTACACCGGATGCAGCGGGAATATCACGGCTTTTGCGCTGGATTCGCCCGCGCAGTTTCAGAAGATCGATGGCATTTCGGTCAATGCCGGGTGTCTGCCGTGGTCAATGCACATCGGCCAGCAGTGGAACACCGGGTACGGAGGCGCGGGCGCAGAGTTTATCGACCACTCGACGTTTCTGAATGGCGGCATCAAGATGGATCACGGCGGAAATTCGCTCAACATAAAAAACTCGATTTTCGAGCAGAACGCGCGAGCCGCGGTCGTCTTCGACCCTACAAACTACTGGAATGGCGTAAGTCAGACCATCAAGATCGAGAACTCGCTCATGCAGGACAACCCCAACGGGTTCCCGCAATGCTGGGTAAACTACACTACGCCGTCCAGCAATGGTGAAGTTGACCTGACTTACGTTCCGATCACGCAATGCATGGTCAACGACTACTTCCAGGGTCAACTCAGGACCAGCTCGACCGGGACCACCTTCGATCAGAATTTCGCGCGGGGAATCTGGGGCACTCACAACGACGGAAAGACAATTGACGGCGAGATTCGAGGCGAACAGGCCGGGATGCAGCCGGCGGTAATCCCTGCCGCCACTGCCCCGATCACGACCAACCCTGCTGTCTGGACAGGTGGTACCTGCACGGTAACCACCGGGATACTGGCCCCGGATGGCACGACCACCGCGGGAGCACTCACAGGAGCTTCCAGCGGTCAGATCGTGTTCGGCTCACAAACCGGATTGACGCCGGCAGTTGGGGATCATGTTTTATTTGGAGGCTGGATCTATACCCCAACGCACGGAGCAGTAGCCGGGGGCGGGCCAAGCGGCGCGGCATTCATCGTTGATGGGAACGGCAGCAGTCATTTCGCTCTAAGTGGCAATGGCTGGGTCGCGGATAATTACAACGAAACCGACTCCGGCGCACACGATTCGAGCATGATCGACGATTGGTGGCATCCGGTTGTCGGCTACTCGAAGATCATCAGTTCGGATGGCAGTTCAGGGCAGGTTATACGACTGAACGGTAGCTGTGGCCCGACTAACACGCTGGATTACTGGATGCCCTGGATGATGTATATTCCGGCGTCAGTCCCAGACGTTGAGGTATTCCGCTGGCGCACGCAGCTAATGCACGGGGCTGTTCCTCCCAACATGCCGGGTGGGGGCGGCATCCTGGCCATCAACCCGGCGCACAAGCTCTACTGGGGCGCCGATACCAGCCTGGGCCGCGATGCGGCCGGGGTGCTGCGCACCAACGGCACGTTTCGGGCGGACTCGGTGGCGACATCGCCTTCGACCGCGCCGATTTGTCCTAACGGCACGAACGGCGCTTTTACAACGACAGGATGTGCCGGCACGCTGGTGCCTGCTACAACGGCAACGCTTGGCGGGGTAAAGTGCGACGGCGTGACAACAACGTGCGCAGGGGATGGAACCATCAGCGCGGCTATTTCGGGAAGCGGCACCCTGACCACCGCGGGCGCCCAGATGATTACGGCCGCGAACACCGTGACCGGGCTGCCTACCGGTTGCCAGCAGTACCCCTGCGTGGTCGCCAAGGGTTCCGTGGTTTCCACGTCAAACGTCACCCCCGGGACCATCATCACGTACGCGGTGCCATCCACCGGAGCGGGCGAGTACCGGGTTTGCGGTTATATGACCACGACGGCCGCTGGAACAAGCAACGGAAACTTTATCGGGCAGGTTTTTTGGACGGGAGACGGCCACAGCGGGTATGGACAGCCCTACATCAGCGCCGCTTTGAACACCAATACGCAGTGGAGTCTGACGCAGGGGTGCTACACGCTCTACGCAGATGCCGGCACGAGTATTACGGTGAGTTCCGGCAATGGACCGGCGGCGGGAACCCCCACGGTCCGTTACGTGGGCACGCTCGAAAAGATGCAGTAGGAGTGGTACAGCGGCGGGGAGCGGGGCGGCTTTCGAGCCGCCCTTTTTGCTGGCGGCGGTTGTTGGGGTCAGTGGGACGGGAATTTGGCCTCCCGCCCTGGCAGGTAGGGCGGGGCGCCCCGGGTGATGTGAGCACCCCCGGAGATGGCGCGAGAAGGGAAGCGGAGATGACGGAGAAAACGGGAGATGACGGCGGACAGATGGCGGCGCTGCTGACGCCGGGCGACCTGAATATTGAAGAGCTGGAGGGGCTGGGACGGCTGCTCGATGAGCGTCCAGTGAGCCTGCACGGGGACACGGTGGCGATGGCGCTGGCGCGGACCTGGCTGAAGGTGAGGACGCGAGAGGGGAAGACGGAGCCGCTGGTGCCGAACTGCGTGCAGAGACTGTTTGAGCGGGGGCGGGAGCAGCGCAACATTGTGCTGAAGGCGCGGCAGCTGGGGCTGACGACGTGGACGGCGGCGCGGTTTTTCCTGAAGACGATTACGCGCCCCGGGACGTTGACGCTGCAGGTGGCGCATACGCGGGAGTCTGCGGAGGAGATCTTTCGCATTGTGCACCGCTTTCTGGAGTGGATGCCGGAGGAGCTGCGGGATGGGCCGCTGGAGACGTCGCGGGCCAATGCGCGGCAGATTGTGTTTCCGGCGATCGATTCGCAGTACCGGGTGGTGACGGCGGGGGATCGCAATGCGGGGCGCGGGTTGACGGTGCAGAATCTGCATTGCTCGGAGCTGGCGCGATGGCCGAAGAATCCGGCGGAGATTCTGGCGGGGTTGCGGGCGCAGCCTGGCACCGGGGGCGGAGGAGATTCTGGAGTCGACGCCGGAGGGTGTTGGGGGGTGTTTCTACGAGGAGTGGCGAACGGCGGGCGAGACGGGGATGGTGCGGCATTTCTTTCCCTGGTGGCTGGAGTCGCGCTACCGCGCTCCTGGCGTTGACGAGTCTTCGCTGAGCGAAGAAGAGCGGGAGCTCATGGCGCGGGAGGGGCTGGACCTGGAGCAGATCGGGTTCCGGCGGCAGGCGCGGGCGAATTTTCGCGGGCTGGCGCGGCAGGAGTACGCCGAGGATGCGGAGAGCTGCTTTCTGGCCAGCGGGGATTCGGTGTTTGAGCTGGAGGCGATTGAGGCGCGGATGACAGGGGCGCATGCGGCGGCGACGCTGCGGCGGAATGGGGAGCTGCAGGTTTGGCTGCCGCCGCTGGAGGGGAAGAGCTACGTGGTCGCGGTGGATCCGGCGGGCGGGGGGAGTGAGGGGGATTACTCGGCGGCCCAGGTGGTGGAGATGGAGACGGGGCTGCAGTGCGCGGAGTTTGCGGGGCACGTGGGGGGACTGGAGCTGGCGGAGCTGGTGACGGGGCTGGCGCGGGAGTACAACGGGGCGTGGCTGGCGGTGGAGCGGAACAATCATGGATCGGGCGTGCTGGCGCTGGCGGAGACGGTGTGCAAGTACGGCCGGATCTATTACGAAGGCGGGCGGGAGCAGGGGCAGGCGGGTTGGCTGACGACGGTGTTGAGCCGGCCGGCGATGCTGGGGCGGCTGGGGGCGGCGCTGGTGGAGTGTCCGCGCTGCTTTTTGAGCCGGGAATTGTTGCTGGAGTGCCGGACGTTTGTGCGGCACAAGGATGGGAGCACGGGGGCGCAGAACGGGGCGCATGACGACCGGGTGATGGCGATGGCGGTGGCGCTGGGGGTGCGGGAGGAGCTGGCGGGGAAGAAGACGAGGGGCCAGGGGGCCGTGGGCACTGACAGTGGAGCGTAGAGTGAAAAGTGAAGAGTGAAAAGTGAAAGGAGCGGACGCGACGGCGAGTCGATCTTTCGAACCGATGCGGGCTGGTTCTGTGTCTTTATTCACTTTTCACTCTTCACTGTTTCACTGCGTCTGTTCACTGCACACTGTGCACTGTTCGCTGCTGCCGGTAGAATGCAGACTACTTAGCGGGACAGGCGGGCGGCGGTTTGGCGGTTGTGGCGGTGCAGCATATCCGGCGGATGCGGGGCGGGGCTCAGGGGCAGCTGATGCTGGGCGCGGACGGCCACGTGTACGTGGTGAAGTTCCAGAACAATCCGCAGCATGTGAGGGTGCTGGCGAACGAGCTGCTGGCGTCGCGGCTGGCGGTGGCGGCGGGATTGTCGGCGCCGCACGCGGAGCTGGTGGAGGTGTCGCCGTGGTTGATCGAGAACACGCCGGAGCTGGAGATGGATTACGGACGGACGCGGGCGCGATGTGTGCCGGGACTGCAGTTCGGCTCGCGGTTTGTGGGAGGGCTGATGCCGGGGCAGGTGGTGGATTATCTGCCCGAGGGCGAGCTGGCGGAGTTGAAGAATGCGGGGGAGTTTGCGGGGATCCTGGCGCTGGACAAGTGGACGGGGAATGCCAACGGGCGGCAGGCGGTGTTTGTGCGCAAGCAGCGGGAGCGGCGGTACAAGGCGGTGTTCATCGATTATGGATACTGCTTTCATGCCGGGGACTGGAGGTTTGAGGATGCGCCCCTCCGGGGGATTTACTTCAGGAACCGGGTGTATGAGGGGATAACGGGATGGGATTCGTTCGAGCCGTGGTTGAGCCGGATGGAGGAGATGCCGGCGGACGTGGCCTGGGCGGCGGCCAACGAGGTGCCGCCGGAGTGGTACGGCGGGGACGTTGCCGAGATGGAGGCGCTGGTGGAGAAGCTGCTGGCGCGGCGGGGGCGGATTCGGGATTTGATTGGGGAGTTTCGGGAGTCGGATCGGAGGCCGTTTCCGAAATGGGGCGGGAGGATGGAAAAAGATTGGAAGGGTGAGTGGGGGGGAGAAGATGGGGGTAGGATCGGGAGGGTGAATTAAGGAAAGTGATCAGTGGTCAGTGATCAGAAAGGCAGTGGGTAGGGAACAGGGATTAGGGAGTAGAAAACCGCGGGTCGACCGCCGATCGCTTGTTCACTTTTTCACTGTTCACTTCTTCACTTGCTTCTGTGTACTGACCACTGATCACTGACCACTGTCCACTGAGAGAGCAATGGCGAACGATCACCAGCGTCGCGAGTGCACGTTTCAGCTGCTCCGGTATGTGCCGGATGCGGTGCGGAACGAGTATGTGCACATCGGGGTGATTCTGCGCGAAGAGGGTGTTGGCGGGCGGATGGATGTGCGCTTCACGCGCGACTGGCGGCGGGTGCGGTGCCTCGATCCGGAGGCGGACACGGCGGTGCTGGAAGGGATGGAGAGCGAGCTGCGGCGCAGGCTCGAGGAGGAGACGGACGGGAAGCTGCGGCGGATTCTGGAGGAGTCGCTCTCATTGAGCGTGCAGATGACGGAGCCGAAGGCGTATCTTGCCGAGAGCCTGCCGGCGGGGATGGAAGAACTGATGCGGATGTACGTGGAGCCGCCGCCGCGGGAGAAGGTATCGCGGCTGCGGGGACGGGCCGCGATCCAGGCGGGCATGCGCGGGGAGTTCGAGAGGGCCGGGGTGTGGGATTTGCTGCGAAAGGGAATTCGGGCGGCGGAGTATACGCGGCCGGGGGATCCGCTGCGGATCGACATGGGGTATCGGCCGAACGGAATCATCCGCATGTTTCATGCGGTGAGCCTGGAGCCGGGCGTGGAGATGGCCAAGGTGCTGGCCTTCTCGGCGGCGGGATTACGGGCCGGTGTGGAACGGGTGGAGAAGGCGGGGTTGGAACTGACGGCGATTATTGAGCCGGCGGCGAAGCTGGGGATCAGCGACGAGGAGCCGGAGCGGCTGGAGATGTACCGCTTCGGGGTGGAGACCATGGAGGAGCACCAGATCCGGGTGCTGACCACCGCGGATATGGCGCGGGTGGCGGCTACGGCGCGGAGGGAGCTGGTACGGGAGTGATCAGTGGTCAGTGATCAGTGATCAGAACCGAAACGAGGAAGTGAAGAAGTGAACGAGTGATGGGGTAGGCTGAGATGCTTCGCGGGGAGAAGTCTCTTACTGATCACTGACCACTGATCACTGACCACTAGAAAACAAAAGGCACGGCGCAATGCGCTGTGCCTTTTGTTTTGGAGAGAAGGAGTGTGCGCGTGAAGATTCGGGAACAGATTCGGGGAATGTTAGGACGGGGCGGCGGCGCAGGGCGTGCCGGTGCGATGACGGCGGGCGAGGGAGAGCGCAGGACGCTGGCGCTGCCGTCGATTTTGAGTCCGGTGCAGGCGGCGGGCAGGCTGCTGCCCAAGCCGACGCCGGTGAACCTGCGGCGGTTTGCGGAGACGCCGGTGGTGCGGCGGGCCATCAACGTGATCAAGGACCGCGTGGCGGCGATGGACTGGCAGGTGCGCTGCTGCGCGCAGGGCGAACGCAGCGAGATGGATGCCAGGGCGAGGGCATTGCGGCTGGTATTGCAGGAGCCGAATCCGTCGGACAGCTTTCGCACCCTGATCGAGCAGGCGATCGAGGATGCGCTGACCGGAGGCTACGGGGCCATCGAGATGGAGGCGACTGGGGACGCGGAGCGGCCGGCGATGCTGTGGGCCGTGGATGGGGCGTCGATCCGCATCAACGGCAAGTGGGATGGAGACCCGGAAATTCCTCGCTATGCGCAGGTGAGGGCGGGGCAGCTGGATTCGGCCGCGATAGACCTGCGCGACGACCAGCTGATGTACATCCGCATGAACCCGCGCAGCTTTACGCCCTTCGGGCTGGGGCCTCTCGAGGTGGCGTTCGAGACGGTGAACCAGTTCCTGAGCGCGCACCGGTTCGCGGGCAAGCTGGCGGCCAACTCGGTGGCGCAGTATGCGCTGTGGCTGAACGAGGCCACGCCGGCGCAGCACGACCGGCTGATCCGGTGGTGGCAGGACGAGATCGAGGGGACGGGCAGGGTGCCGTTGATCTCGACGGAGCAGAAGCCGGAGGTGCTGCGCTTTGCGCAGGGCACGGACGCCGACCTGCGGCTGGCGTGGCAGGAGTTTCTGATCCGCATGGTGGCGAACGCGTTTGGCTTGCCGCCGTTGCTGCTGGGGCTGGAGAGCGATGTGAACCGGTCCACGGCCGCCGAATTGGCGGACGAGGCCTTTCGCGGGGCGATTTCGCCGCTGGCGCAACTGATTGCCGGGCACATTACGCGCGACCTCTTCGCCAAGTGCATTGGGTGGCGCGGGTTTGAGTTCGTGTTCAACGACCTGAGCGCGCGCGACGAGAACACGGAGCTGGCGGTGCAGGTGCAGCTGCTGCAGGCCGGGGTGCTGACGGTGGACGAGGTGCGGGCGATGCGGGGGCTGGGGCCGATGCCAGGAACAGTGGTCAGTGCAGGTCAGTGATCAGTGTGTCAGAGATCGGTGGGGCGCGAGCAACCAAGGGGAAAGCAGGCATGGTTCGCGTGTTTTGGGTGAGCTGAAGGAAATCACAAGAGGGTCGAACCTGGCCCGAATGGAGTGCACATGCAACTGGAAGCGATGGCAGTGAGGTTTCCGGCCGTCGAGGGCCACCCCAACCGGGTGGAGTTCGAGGGTGTTTTAACGGTGGTGAATGCGCCCAGCGACAAGGCGCCGGCGGGAGCGCGCGGACATCGCGTGCTGCTGACACGCGAGGCGGCGGAGAAGGCGCTGCCGTCGTTGCTGGGGATGGCGGTGGATTATCGGCCGGGATGGGATGGGCACGACGCGCGGCGCAAGATCGGTCTGCTGACCGAGGCTACGCTGAGCGGCAAGCGGCTGGTGGTGCGCGGGTATCTGTACGCGCGCGACTTTCCCGACGTGGCGAAGGCGATTCAGGCTCAGGACCCGCAGGCGCTGGGGATGAGCTACGAGATTGCCGATGCGCGCGTCGAGAACATGGCAGCGGAGATCTGGAAGCTGACGCGGGTGACATTTACCGGGGCGGCGATTCTGCTGCGGGAGAAGGCGGCGTACCGGGAGACGAGTTTCCGGATGGAAAAGCAGGGGCTAGGGACTAGGGACTAGGAATGCCGTTCGTGCCGGGGCGAGCTCTTCGCGTGTCTGCGAAGGGCTTTTTCTTTGCAACCGCGGAGCAGGGACGATTGCGGGCCGGTTTTGCAGCCCCTAGTCCCTAGTCCCTGTAACTAAGAAAGGAAAACCATGGAAGCGAAAGAGCACGAGTTAGTGGAGCGGCTGGAGACTGCAGCCACTCTGCTGGAACGGACGCTGGCGTGGCTCGAGGAGCGCCAGAGTGCGATGAGCGGGCAGGTGGAAAAGATCTCCGCCACGGTGGAGCAGACGCGCCGCGAAGAGGAACTGGCGCAGAAGCTGGAAGCTGCGGAGCGGGAGATTGCAGAGTTGAAGGCGGCTGGAGCGCAGTTGGCTGAGGAAACAGAGCGAACTGCTCAACAAGAGAGGAGTGCGGGGGAACAACTGAGCGCCGCAGCCCCGGCGAGGCCCGCGGTGGTCCCGGTGCGCAGGACGATGCCGGCGGCCACCACCGAGATGCTGGCCAAGCATGGCATCAGCGAGGGGCCAATCGATGTCCAAAAACTGGATCACGCGCTGAAAGGGCTGAGCCTGGAGCAGCGCATCGCGGTAAAGAGCCAACTGCTGCGGGCGGGAGCGATTGGTTGAAGGGAAGCTCTCCCAGCTTGTAGCCGGTGGCTTGTAGCTTCGGTCTCGTCGCTGCTTGACTCCGGTGGCTCTTCGGCGAACCCGCCGGGCGAGCCAGTTTCCTTCACTTATTTCCACGCCATACACATCTTTGACAGCGCTTAAACGGCCAACCCCGCTAACCGTGGGGAGGAGCCATTTTGCGTTTTGGTAGTTCATCCAGCTTGGAAGGGACAACAGATGTTAGCCGGTAGTCAGCAGCCCGTAGCCGGGAGTTAGCCGTCGTTGGCTACAGGCTTCATGCCACCAGCTTTATTCTTCCAAGCCTAACTTGCCTTCAAGGCAGAAAGAACTTTATGAACGTATCGTTTGCAGATATTCATGCCGCCGCCGATTTCATCGGGCCGGGAGCCGTTGAAGTTCCGCTGTACCAGACCGAGATCTTCGACATCTGCCGTCGCTCGAGCCCGTTCGGGCAGCGCATCAAGCAGGTTCCGGCGACGGGTCATCCGTCGCGTTTCTTTGAAGAAACGGCTCTGCCTACGCCGGGTGCGGCAGGCTTTGTCAATCCGCGCTCGATCGTGGCGCCCACGGTGAGCCCGACGCGCGTGGAGCGCAGTGTGCCGCTGAAAGCGATCGTGGCGCAGATCAATTACAACCTGTTCGACATCGAACTCGGCAACCAGCAGCAACAGTTTGCCTATCTGCAGGCCAAGGACCTGGCGGATACGGTGAGCGGCGTGATGGTGCAGCATGATGTGGCGTTGTGGAACGGCAACGACACCAGCCTGAGCACGCCCACCACGACCCAGTACATGGGCGCGATGGCGCAGATTGCGGCGGGCGGCAACACGACGACGATCGGAACCACGGCGTCGATTGTGGACGGGCTGAAGTCGACGGTGGCGCAGATGGTGGCCAGCAACGGCTATCACGTGCGGCCGACGGCGATCTACGCCAACCCGGTGCTGCTGGACCTGATTGACCGCGAGATGAAGTCGGAGTTCAACGTGGTGTTGAACTCGGACCAGATCACGGGCGGGTTCCGGGTGAAGATGTTGTCGACGCAGGCCGGCGACCTGCCCTTGATTCCGGACTGGAGCCTCAGTTACACGGGGACACCGGGTTCCGGTTCGGCAGTTTTGCCGGCCTACATCGTGACCGAAAACCTGATCGAGTACCACTGGCTGGGCGATCCGGCTCCGCGCATCTTCCAGCTGGGAACACCGGGCTCGCTGACGCAGCAGTACGTGGCAGTGAAGTTCGGCGCGGTGGTGGTGAAGGGCGCGAACTATGCGCACTTCCAGGTGCTGGTCGACCGGTAGAGACGAGTGATCAGTGGTCAGTGATCAGTGATCAGAGAACGGCGGCCGACAGAGATGTCGCCTGACGCTTGCTGATTGCTGTTCACTGGCCGCTGGCTTTGGTTGACCCTTTGATGACTGACCACGAGGAACTGATCACTGTTCACTGAGCACTGATCACTGTTTTGTTCGGAGGAACACATGGCGTATCTGCAGCCAGCGGATTACCCGAATTATGGATTGCCGGCCTCGACCACGGCGGACTGGATTACCGCCGCTACGGCGCTGATCAACAGCTACTGCAGGCGGCCGGATTTGAATGTGATGGAGTACACGGAGCGCCTGCGCCTGGTGCGCGATGCGCAGACGGTGCGGCTTAGCTACCTGCCGCTTGGGCTGCTGGGGGCGGCGACGTCGGCGATTGTGAGCCTGCAGGGTCGCTATGCCAAACCGCGCCGCGGCGAGCTCGCGAATGAGCCCTTGTTCGAGATTGCGTGGGCGTTTTCGCTGCCGGGGCAGTGGATCGCGATCGATCCGGCGACAGTGGACTACGATCCCACGACCGGCGAGTTGACTTTGCCGATGAACCTGTTCGGCATGTCGTTCAACGAGATTAGCGTGACCTACACGGCAGGGCTGAACACGATTGGCGACGATGTGAAGTCGGCGTGCGCGCAGATTGTGCGCAATGCGCAGGCCACGCCGGCGTTGAACGCGAGCCGGACGCGCATCGACACCATGCAGATGCAGTACTTCTCGAGTTCGCTGCTGGACGAGACGGTGAAGCAATGGCTGCGTCCTTACGTGGCGAGCAGGGTGGGGTGAGCGATGAGCGACACGGCACCGCGCAATCCAACAGGAGCGCCGCAGATGCTGGCCGATGCGCTGTTGCGCAGTGTGGGCGGGACGAGTGCGCAACTGCGGGTGAGCGCCACCAGCACGGACGGCAGCATGAGTGAAGTGGGGCTGGTGGCCAACACATTTGCCGAGGTGGTGTTGAGCCCGGCGGCGATGCGGAAGCAGAGGCCCAGGTGGCAGGAAGGCGGCCAGTCGCAGTGGGAGTTGCTGGTGTCGGCCACCAGCGTGGAGGAACAGGTGAGCGCGCTGGACGTGGGCTCCGCGCAGTCGCTGTTCGCGATGACGCTGGCGGTGACGGTGGCGGGGCAGGACTACCTGATCGAATCGGTCGCCTCGAATGAGGCGTTCGGGCAGGTGTATCTGTACCGGCTGCTGCTGCGGGAAGTGGGACAGCAGGGAGTGTGAACCAGGGATCAGTGGTTAGTGTTCAGTGATCAGTTATGGATCGCGACTGAACTCCTCTTATCACTGACCACTGATCGCTGACAACTGGAGTTTCTTATGCAGAATGCGAAAGATTCGTTTTACATGGCGTTGCGCAATCGACTGGCGGCGCTTAATCCGGAACGGACGATCTTGGTGCGCGGCGCGGTGCGGCCGGGGATGGTGGTGGAAGAGGCCGAGGCGCCGTTTGCGCAATTGCCGGGCGATGTGTACGTGCTGCGATGGCTGGGCATGGGCGTGGATGTCGACCTGGCGTCGAGCCTGGTTGCGGAAGAGTGCGAGATTCTCTACAGCACCTGCGGCACGCAGGCGTTCGGCGGGCTCGATCGCGGGCGCGCACTCAGCGCGATGGATGCGGAGGTGCTGGCGCTGCTGCAGCCGTTTCACACGCCGAAGATGAATTACGCGGTGACGCCGACGGTGCAGATGCTCACCCAGGTCTTCTGGGATGAGCCGGTGTTTACGCCGTGCGTGACGCAGCGCGATCGGCTGAGCCGGTCAGTGAAAGTGATGGTCTTCAGCTATCAGGAACAGGGGGAGTAATGGCAGCCAACTGGTTTTCCGCCGGGGCGCCGGTGACGCGCCGCGTGCGCGCGTATTTTGCGCCGGTGAATCGCGCTACGCAAACGCCGGTGTTGTTCGATCCATCGCAGCAGGGGGGATTCCCGCTGGATGCGCCGCCTGCGCCGTGGGTCAGTCTCGGGTTTATTCAGGGGTTTGCGCGCAAGGCAGGGAGCAAGTCGGCGGTGATTGCTTCGGGAATCCCAGCGGCCGCGCTGACGCAGGTGCGGGAAAGCCTGGAAGCGCAAGTCGAATTGCAATTTCTAAGCTGGACCAAGCTGACCATGGCGCTGGCGACAGGGTCGCAGCATATGAACGTGCTGGCGCCGGCGAACGGCGCGGCAAGCGCGGCTGTGGGCGCGCCGGCGACGCCGGCGGTCGTGCCGCAGAGCGGATCGACGGCGACCACGATTGCGCTGGCTGCAGCGGACGCAGCGCACTTTGCGGCGGGGCAGATTGTGGCGGTGGATGTCGACTACACGGGGCAGACGGGGTTTGTGGGCGCGCCGGTAGCGGGCGCTTATGTTCGCAAGGCGATCATGGATGTCGATTACATTCGCCGCGTGACCTTCAACGTGGCCCTGGTGGCCGCGGCGGGGCCGACCGGGCTCACGCTAGCAGAGCCGTTGCCGGGCGGTGCGCCGGCGGCAGGCGCGAAGGTGCAGGCGGTGAGCGGATTTGTGGATCGCGAGGGCGGCTCGTTTTACCAGGAGTGGTCGGGGCTGTTCGTGATGGAAGGCGGATTGGGCGAGCGGATCATCTTTCACTATCCGCGGTTGCAATCAATGAAAAGCGCCGACGAGGCCGCATTGCCGCTTGCCGCCAAGGACAAGGGAAAGCTGGAGCGCATTGCGCTGAACGCGCAGTTTGTCGCATTGCCGGTAACCGATCCGCTCGATGGCGAGCGCGTGGTGTGCTATCGGAGCTTTGTGCCGGCCAAGAACGCGCTGGTGTGAAAAAGCAGGGACTAAGGGCTACCGACTAGAGAGACGAGAGAGCACGAATGAAGATCTTGATTGAGGGGCTGGATTATAGCGTCGGGTTGGATGGGGCACGCCCGCTGGAGATTGCGCGCAAGCTGAATGAGCCATCGACGTGCGCGTTCGCGTTGAGCCTGCCGAGCGACGGATCGCTTGCGGCGCCGACGCGATTTACGTCCGTTGCCATTACGGGAGACGATGGCACGGTCTACTTTACTGGCTACGTGGCGGCGACGCCGATGCCGGAATATGCGGGGCTCGCGATCGATGGGCCGCGTTATCGGTTGGCGGTGCAGGCGGTGAGCGATGAGATTCTTCTTGACCAGGCGCTGATGGCTCCCAGCAAGGGGATAAGCGGGCTTGGCGCGGGCGCCCTGCTGACAACGCTGGCGGGTCATACCGGATCGAGTGCTCTGTCAACGAGTGCGATGGCGCTCAACACGCCGGTCGGCCAGTTTGCGCCCGATCGCCGGGCGCCGTGTTCAGCAAGAGCGCAGGGCAAGCGGCGGCGCAGGTGCGGGCTGCGTATCGAGCGGTGGGCGGAGCGCTCACGCTCTCCGCGATTCCAACCGCGATTCACGCCTTGAACGAGGGCGACGGCAGCCTGACACTCGGGAACCTCACCTTGACCGGCGGCACGAAGCGCGCCCTGGCCAACGACGTGACGGTTTGCGGCGAGCACGAACCGGCCGCGTATGTTACCGAATATTTTCTCGGCGATGGAGTCACGACACAGTTCAATCTTTCAGCGGAACCGTATTTCGCGCCGGCTGCGAAGACAACGTTGATCTCCGAGCTTTTCGACGGACCGCGGATCAACAACGCGACATGGTGCGCTCCCGCAGGCTCGAACTACTTCAGCGTAGCGGCCGGCGGGCTCACGATGAACGGAGGCAGCGGCGTCGACGGGCAAACCGAGATGACCTGGCTCGATCCTATCGAAATGGGCGGCACGCTGTTGCTGGAAGCCGAGGGCCTGACACTGGCCAACGCGAGCACCGGAATCGTGGGAGGATTCTTCACAGGAACGCAAACTCTGGCCGAGTGCGTGGCGGGATTCCAGGCAACGGCGCAGCAGGGGACGGGTGTCGTCTCGCTGCAGCCGATCGTGATGGGCTGTGCCTCGGGGAGCAGCTACAGCCTGAATGCCGCGAATGAATACACGCTTCGTGTGCGTGTGCATTGCGCGGAGATGGAACGCCAACTGGGGACGTACCTTGCATGCGGCGATAGCGGGGAGATCAGTAACGGCGGGCAGACGGTGATGGCGCCGGCGAAGCTGCTGCTTGAGATCCAGGAGTTTGTGAACGGCGTGGCGGGCATGCCGGTAACACTTTATGACGGGGAGGTGGGGAACATTCCCGCGTCGTGCTGCGTGGTGGCGGCCAGCAGCTTGAACCTGCACGGCACCTTGCGCGCGCTGCACCTTACCAGCCTTGGTTCATGCTGGGTGGTCACCACGCCATCGAATGGAAGTGCCGTGACGCGCCGACTCGGAACCGCCGCCCAGGCGGCGGAGTGCCACGTGGAGCGCACCGGGCGCCTGGCCTTCTACGCTGGATTTCTTCCGCCGGTGGGGGAGCAGATTGCGGTAAGGTATCGCACAGTGCAACGCAGCGTGGGGCGCGCGGTGAATGCGGCGAGCCAGCAGGCTTTGGCGGACACGGCTGCTCCCACGGCAAGCTGGATCGGAACCGTAACAATGCCGCCGGTGCGGAGTTCGGCGGATTGCCGCAACGCGGCGGCGACCCTGGCGCAGGCGGCCGCGAGCGCGAGCGCACTGTGGAGCGGGACCTATCGCGGCACGAACCTCGACTTTGCCGCGGACGTTTGGCCGGGCGATGCGCTGGCGCTAAATGCGCCTTCGTGTAATGTGAATGCGCAGGTGGTGGTGCGCAGCGTGACATTGACCTATCGCGCGAGTACGCCGGATGTGCGTGGAGTATGCCATCGCGTTTGCGAATGACTGGGCCGATGACCTGGCCATCAAGACAAGCGCCACGGTTCCTGCTGATGCGTGGTTGCCGGCAGCGGCGTCGCCTGCCGTGCTCGCAAACTTGAATGATGTTGCGGTGACGGCGTTGAACGGGATCACCGTTACGATCAGCCCCGCTGTGACTCCTCCGAGTGGTGGCGGATTTGAAGTGCGGCGACGCGATTACGCGTTCATGCCGGGTGAGGATTCGGATCTGCTGCTGCGCGGGTCACAGGCTAATTTGACGCTGCCACGGTTGTCGGCGAACGACCGGTTCTATATCCGGATGTTCGACGGAGCCACGCCGCCAAATTATTCGGAGTTTTCGGCGGCGCTGTTTATCAATTTGCCGCTGGGCTCATGACGGCAGCAGTCAAGAGGCCGGGAGAGACAAGGTCAGCGAGGTTCGCGTGATGCGCATGATGAATGAATTCGAGGCACAGGTGTTGAGCGACTTGAGCGTGTTGAAGACGCAGATGAACGGACTGATGGGCGACGGCAATGGCGGGCGCATTGCGGAGTTGGAGCGGCGCATGGAGAGCCACGAGCAGAACTGGTCGCGGGCGAAAGGGTTTCTGGCGGCGGTGAGCGTGCTGTTCGCGGTCATTGAGGTGGCGGTGGAGGCATGGCATCGACGGTGAAGAAACAGTGGTCAGTGTTCAGTGGTCAGTGATCGAGTGCCCAAGACAGCCTCGTATAATTTCGACATGAGCGAACGGCCGCTGGTGGGCGTGGTAATGGGCTCGAAGAGCGATTACGAGGTGATGTCGGCGGCTGTTGAAGTGCTGCGGACACTCGGAATCGCGCATGAGGCAAAGGTGGTAAGCGCGCATCGCACGCCGGACTTGCTCTTCCAATATGCCGAGACGGCGCGGGAACGCGGGCTGCGCGTGATTATTGCCGGAGCGGGCGGCGCGGCGCATCTGCCGGGCATGCTCGCCGCTAAGACGCTGGTGCCGGTATTGGGTGTGCCTGTTCCGGCCACGCAGTTGAACGGGCTGGACGCGCTGCTGTCGATTGTGCAGATGCCCAAGGGCGTGCCGGTGGGAACGCTGGCGATTGGCAAATCAGGCGCGGCGAATGCGGCAATCCTTGCGGCGGAGATTCTGGCCACCACCGATGCGGCGCTGCACGACCGGCTGGCGGCATGGCGCGCGGCACGTACGCAGGAAGTGCTCGAACAAAGACTGGATGAGGAGCTGCCGGGTTGACGGTTCTCCGCACCCTTGACCCTTTCGAATAGAGCCGTCGCACCTGGCGGAACGCTTGCGATTCTTGGCGGCGGGCAGCTGGGCCGCATGATGGCCATGGCCGCTCGCACCATGGGTTATCACGTGCGGGTGATGGATCCCGAAGCGAAATGCCCGGCAAGCTTCGTGGCAGATGAGACGATCGTGGGCGCGTGGAACAACACGGCGGCTGCGCAGAAGCTGGCTTTGGGCGCGGACGCGGTGACGCTCGAGATCGAGCAGATTGGCGTGGACGCGCTGGAGCGGGTGGCCGCGATTGCGCCGCTGCGGCCGGGCGTGGAGCCGATCCGCATCATCCAGGACAAGACGCTGCAGAAGCCGTGGCTTGCGGAGCGTGGGTTTCCCGTCGGTCCGTTTCGCGTAGTGCGCAGCGAGGCGGAGCTGCACGATGCGGTCGCGGCGCTGGGCGGGCAGGTTTTCCTGAAGATCGGTCGAGGCGGGTATGACGGCCGCGGGCAGGTGCGGATCCATTCCACAAATGCCGAGGAAAGTCAGAAGGCGTGGAACGCCCTGGGCGGCAGGCCGTGCGTGGCGGAGCAGGCGCTGGAACTGGACTTCGAGATCAGCGTGATGGCGGCGCGGAATTCTGCGGGCGAGGTGCGGAGTTTTCCGGCGGCGCGCAATCATCACGAGAATCAGATATTGGCGTGGAGCGTGCTTCCGGCGGGCATCTCGCCAGAGCTTGAGGAGCGGGCCGAGGAGATTGCGCGCGACATCATCGCGAAGATGGGCATCGAGGGACTGCTGTGTGTGGAGATGTTTGTTACGAAGAGCGGCGAGCTGCTGGTGAACGAGCTGGCGCCGCGGCCGCACAACAGCTATCACCAGAGCGAGCGCGGATGCGTGACCAGCCAGTTTGAGCAGGCAGTGCGGGCGGCGCTGAATCTGCCGCTCGGTGATACATCGCTGATTGCGCCGTGCGCGATTGTGAATCTGCTCGGGGACGTATGGCTGGCGGGCGATCCGAATTTTGCCGCGGCGCTGGCGGTGCAAGGCGTGCGGCTGCATTTGTATGAGAAGCACGAGGCGCGCGCGGGACGGAAGATGGGGCATTTGTCTTCAGTTGGCGCGACCGCGGAAGAGGCACTGGAGCGGGTGCTGGAGGCGAAGAAACGGCTAACTACATAGGGGGGGTGGGGTCACCCCTCCCCTAGGCTTCAGCCTTCTCGTACTTCTTGGGCCGCCGATTCGCTTGCAGAATCTTCTTCCTTAACCGCAGCGACTTCGGCGTCACCTCGACCATCTCGTCATCGGCGATGAACTCAATGGCTTGCTCCAGATTGAGCGTGCGGTAGGGCACCAGGCGGATGGCGTCATCGGCGCTCGAAGCGCGCATGTTGGTGAGCTTCTTTTCGCGGACCACGTTGACATCGAGGTCGTTGTCGCGGGAGTGTTCTCCCACCACCATGCCCTCGTAGACGTCGACGCCGGCGCCGAGAAACAGGATGCCGCGCTCCTGCAGCCCGTTGAGCGAGTACGTCGTGGTGAGGCCCTGGCGATCGGCGATGAGCGCGCCGGTGGGGCGCTGCGGAATCTCGCCCTGGTACGGAATGTAGCCGTCGAAGAGCGCGTTCATCACAATGGTGCCGCGCGTCTCGGTGAGCATTTCGCTGCGCAGGCCGATCAGGCCGCGGCTGGGCACGCGGAACTCCATGCGCACGCGGCCCGAGCCGTGATTGTGCATCTTGGTCATCTCGCCTTTGCGCGGTCCAAGCTTCTCGATCACCACGCCGGTGTGCTCCTCGGGAACATCGATCGTCAGGTGCTCGACCGGCTCCATGCGCACGCCGTCGACCATTTTGGTGACGATTTCGGGGCGGCCGGCCATGAGCTCGTAGCCTTCGCGGCGCATCATCTCGATGAGAATGGCAAGCTGCAGTTCGCCGCGGCCCAGCACCTTGAAGGTGTCGGGCGAGCCGGTCTCTTCCACGCGGATGGAGACGTTGGTGAGCAGCTCTTTTTCGAGGCGTTCGCGCAGGTTGCGGCTGGTGACGTACTGGCCTTCGCGCCCGGCAAACGGGCGAGTTGTTCACGCTGAACTGGATGGCGATCGTGGGCTCGTCAATGACGATGAGCGGCAGCGGCGCGGGGTTTTCGACGCTGGTGATGGTCTCGCCGATGGTGATGCCTTCGACACCTGCGACGGCGATGATGTCGCCCATCGTGGTTTCCGTGGTCTCGGTACGCTTGAGGCCGTTGAAGGTGAAAAGCTTGGTGATCCTGGTCTTTTCAAGCTGGCCGCTGCGCTTGGAGATGAGCACGTCGTCGCCGGCATGCAGCGTGCCCTGGAAGACGCGGCAGATGGCAATGCGGCCGAAGTAGTCGGAGTAGTCGAGGTTCGTTACCAGGATTTGCAGCGCGCCTTCCGAGTTGCCGGTGGCGGCGGGAATGGTCTTCACGATGGTTTCGAAGAGCGGCTGCAGACTCTCGCCCGGTTGCGCGAGGTCGAGCGTAGCGGTGCCCTGCTTGGCGACGGCGTAAAGGACCGGGAAGTCGAGCTGGTCTTCTTCCGCATCGAGATCGATGAACAAGTCGTAGATCTCGTTCAGCACTTCCTGGGGGCGGGCGTCGGGGCGGTCGATCTTGTTGATCACCACGATCGGCGGCAATTTGGCTTCCAGGGCCTTGGCCAGCACGTAGCGCGTCTGCGGAAGCGGGCCTTCGGCTGCGTCAACCAGAAGCATGACGCCGTCGACCATTTTCAGGGCGCGTTCCACTTCGCCGCCGAAATCGGCGTGGCCGGGCGTGTCGACGATGTTGATTTTGCCGCCCTCGAAGTTGATGGCGGTGTTCTTGGCGAGGATGGTGATGCCGCGCTCGCGCTCCAGCTCATTCGAGTCCATCACTCGCTCGGCGACCTGTTCGTTGGCGCGGAATGTGCCGGATTGGCGCAGCATGGCGTCGACGAGCGTGGTCTTGCCGTGGTCAACGTGAGCGATGATGGCGATATTGCGTATCGTCTGATTCACAGGAGCAATGTTTTCCTTCTCTTGGGTTCGGCTGGACGTGCCGTAAGATCGTCGATTCAGGCGCCGCGGGCTTTTGATTCAGGCCGTCTGGCATTCGGGGAGGTCCAATCCTCGATTCGCCACGCAATGCGGCACCTTCCATTCTAACAGCCGCGGAACTCGTCTGAATTCATCAACCTGCAATGTTGCAGCCTACCTCTTTGAGGGCTGCGGCAGTCCAACGAACCGACGCCAGTTCGGTTGCGTAAGGTTAAGACATGGTTCGTTGTTCGACTATCTGGGCTCTTTTCGTCTCGACAATCGTTGTTCCCACATTCGCGCAGACCAACAAACCGACTGCTGTTCCGGCGCAGCCTCCCCGTCCGCAGGCCCCGATCGATGTCAAGGTGCCGCTGCTCCATGCCGCCATTCACCTGTCGGACTTCTCCGCGATGCAGCCCCGGCCGGAGCTTCGCGAACAGCTCGCCAAGGTGACGGACTTCATCCAGAACACGCCGCGCGACGGCGAACCGGCGACGGAGAAGACAGAGGTGTGGATGGGCCACACCAGGACCACTCTTTATTTTGTCTTTGTCTGTTTCGACCACCGGCCGGGAGAGATTCGCGGGCACCTGGCGCGGCGCGAAAACATTCTGAATGACGACAATGTCTCGGTTTTGCTGGACCCGTTTCAGGATCGGCGCAAGGGCGTGCTGTTCACGGTGAATTCCGCCGGCGTGCAGGCCGATGCGGCGTGGAGCGAAAACAACAACAATCCCGACTACAGTTACGACCAGGTATGGGACTCCGAGGGACGGGTAACGAAAGACGGCTGGATGGCCTTGATTGCGCTTCCGTTTCGCAGCGTACGCTTTCGCCAGGCGAGTTCCGACTGGGGCCTGGTGCTTTCCCGCAACCTGCCCCGCAACAGCGAAGTGGACTACTGGCCGCGTGTGGCGGCGAACATTTCCGGCGTATTGCCGCAGGAAGGAACCCTGCATGGGATGGAAGGCCTGACGGGGTCACACAACTTCCAGCTGAACCCGTATGTGCTGGCGCAGAACGAGCGCACGCTCATCAATCTCGATCCCGCTCAACCCGTTTTTCAGCTCGCGGCATCTTGAAGGCACGGCCGGCGGGGAAGCCAAAGCAATCCTGAAAGACAGCTTAGTTTTCGACGGCACCATCAATCCCGACTTCAGCACCGTGGAGTCGGACCAGCCGCAGTTCACCGTGAATCAACGTTACCCGGTCTATTTTCCGGAGCTTCGGCCGTTTTTTCTGGAGAACGCCAACTACTTCCTCACGCCGATCCAGTTGGTATATACGCGCAACATCGTGCATCCCGAATACGGGGTTCGCATGACCGGCAAGGTCCGCAACACGAATCTCGGCTTCTTCGCGATCGACGACCGCGAGCCGGGCGAGACCGCGGCGCCCGGCGATGCGCTCTACCACAAGCGCGCCCTGTTTGCCGTGGGACGCGTTTCACAGGACTTCGGCAAGGGCTCGAGCATCGGCGCCATCTACACCGATGAGGAGTTCGGCCAGGGATGGAACCGCATCGGCGGCATCGACCTGACGGCACGCTTCAACGACCGGTGGACCGCGAACGGACAGTGGGTGGAAAGCTCGACGCGCGGCACGGTCGACAGCGGACCAACCCCTAGTTACGCCGCCGGGCCTGCGCTCGATGTGCAAGTGCAGCGCACCGGGCACTCGTTCTTTCTGTTCTCGGAATACCAGGACTTCAGCACCGGATTTCAAAGCCAGGTGGGTTTT
This sequence comes from uncultured Acidobacteriota bacterium, assembly GCA_963744185.1. Lineage (GTDB taxonomy): Bacteria > Acidobacteriota > Terriglobia > Terriglobales > Acidobacteriaceae > Telmatobacter. The sequence goes on from CAVUSR010000017.1 coordinate 124,522, forward strand.
ATCCAGACCACGAACATCCGCAGCGATCACACCCATTCGTCGTACCAGTGGTTTCCAAAACACAACGTAATTCAGAGCTATGGGGTTGAAGCGGATCAGAGGATCGCCTTTGATCACCAGGACAATCGTGTGTATCACTACACGACAGTGGATGTATTTGCTCTGCTGCCGCGCACCATCGTGGTCGCGCCCATCGGCGGGCAGAACTCCGATACGCTGGGGCCGCAGGACGGCACACTGCTGACCCGCAATGAGAACTTCACGGAGAACTTCGCCGGCGCCGTTTTCAAGGGCGCGCCATGGTCGCAGTTGAACCTTAATTTGGTTGCTCTGCGAAGCGGCAATGTCAACTACAACCCTGTGGCCGGCGGCCTGCCTTTCCTGCTGAATCAGCAGGACGTGCAGTTTCTGTTTTCGGTGCAGCCGCTCAAGCAACTCACTACGGACAATACTTACCTGCTGGATCGTGATTTTGCGGTGAGCAACAACGCGTTTGTCTACGAGAGCCAGACGTTTCGCACCAAGGCCAACTACCAGTTCACGCGCGCCATCTCCGCCCGCGTCATCGTGGAGTACGATTCAACTCTCGCCAATCCCAGGGAGACTTCGCTGTTGCGCAAGAAGCAGATTGGCACCCAGGCGCTGCTCACCTGGCTGCCGCATCCGGGCACGGCGGTGTACATCGGCTACAACAACGATCTGCAAAACCTCGACCGCGCTCTATGCAATCGACTGCCCAGCAGTACCTGCGATCCAAATAACACAGTCCCGCCGCGCTCCCCGCTCTACCTGAACGACGGCCGCCAGATCTTCGTGAAGGCGTCGTACCTGTTTCGCTTCTGATGCCGAATGCCCGAAGGCAGCCCCGTCGTTTACACTTCTGGGCAAATGCGATTCGCTGTGAAAACCCGCCCTCAACCCTTCGCCCGGCCGCTCTTTGTTTTCATACTGGCGACTGTATTCATCTTGCTGTGGCCGGTTACGCCCCGGACCATGGCGCAGGGCGCCAAAGCCGGGGCAGGGCACCTGGTTATCTACTCGATTGATGTGGAGGGCGGTCAGGCGACGCTGCTGGTCGCGCCGTCGGGCGCTTCGCTCCTGGTCGACACCGGTTGGCCGGGAAACAACGGCCGCGACGCCGGACGCATCCAGGCGGCGATGAAGGATGCCGGCATTACGAAAATCGATCACCTGCTCATCACCCACTTTCATGTGGACCACGTGGGCGGGGTTACGCAACTGGCAGCGAGCGTGCCCATCGGCGAGTTTCTCGATCACGGCTCCAACCGCGAGGACTCCGACATCACCCGGCACGATTTTGCTGCCTACCAAAAGGTGACCGCCGGAAAGCAGCGGCGCACGGTTCACCCCGGCGACACGATTGATATTCCCGGGCTCAGCACCATTGTTCTGGCCGCCGACGGCGATCATATCGACGCCATTCCCGGCATCAAGCCCCAACCCAACCAATACTGCGCCAGCGAGCCCAAGGCCGAAGCCGACCCGACCGAGAACGCTTACTCCGCCGGGGTGCTGGTCACGTTTGGCAAGTTCCGCTTTCTCGACCTCGGCGACCTCACCAAGGCGAAAGAGATCGCGCTGGTGTGCCCCAACAATCCCATTCCGCCCATCGATCTCTACCTCGTAACGCATCACGGTTTCAACCTGTCCAACTCCCGCGCCATCGTCGACGCGATTCATCCCCGCGTGGCCATCATGAACAACGGCGCGCACAAGGCGGGCAGCCCCGAAGCCTGGCAGACGGTGCACGACAGCCCCGGCCTGGAGGATCTCTACATGGTCCATACCGCGGAGGACTCGGACGCCGCGCACAACAGCCCTGAGGCCCTGATCGCTAATCCCAAGGGCGCTACCGAAGACGGCGCCTACTTCAAGGTCATCGCCAACGCGGATGGGTCGTTCTCGGTGACGAACAGCCGCACTGGCGTGACCAAGAACTACGCGCGCAAGTAGCAGCGGCCCCGAGAGAAGAGATATCCATGTTGACATCGCGTCGCGAATTTCTTGCCGGAGCCGCAGCAGCGGCCACGGTTGCCTTCACAGCCCGAACCCTGCGCGCGGCAGCGGCATCCTGCCCGTTCCGTGTTGCGGTCATCAACGACGAAATCTCGCAGGACTTCGACCACGCCTGCTCAGTGGCCGCGCATGACTTCGGCCTCGAGTGGATCGAGATCCGCGGCATGTGGAACAAGAATTTGACCGCGCTCGACGCCAACCAGTTGGCTGAGGCCAAGCGAATCCTCGCCAAATACAACCTGCGTGTGACCGACATCGCCAGCCCGCTTTACAAGGTGGACTGGCCGGGCGCGCCGCTCTCGAAGCTCAGCGAGCACCGCGACCAGTTTCACGCCGACGAAGATTTCAAGAAGCAGGATGCGCTGCTGGAGCATTGCATCGAACTGGCGAAGACATTCTCCACCGACCGCATTCGCTGCTTTGATTTCTGGCGCCTGGAAGACCCGAAGCCGTACCGCGCAGCCATCAACGACAAGCTTCGGCAGGCGGCGCGTCGCTGTGCCAAGGACAACGTCCTGCTGGTGCTCGAAAACGAGATGGCGTGCAACACGGCAAAGGGCTCGGAAGCGGCGGAGGTCCTGGCGGCCATCACCGAGCCGAACTTCATGCTCAACTGGGATCCGGGTAATGCGGCTACCTTCCCTGACACCGTTCCCTACCCGAAGGGCTACGAGATGCTGCCCAAGCATCGCATCGGCCACTGTCACGCCAAGAGCGTCATACGCAAACCCGAAGGCAAATGGGAGTGGGCGCCGGTGGGACAGGGTATCGTGGACTGGGTGGGCCAGTTGAAAGCACTTCAGCGCGATGGCTACCGCCATGCCGTCAGCCTGGAAACGCATTGGCGCGGTGCGGGTACGCCTGAGGCCTCAACGCGCGTGAGCATGGCGGGGTTGAAAGACGCGCTGGCCAAGGCGGGGACGAGCTGCTGACCGCGTGCCCGATCGATGATTGCGAGGAGCGCGCAAAACGCGGCGATGCCCTGAGGCGCTCGCACTCCTTGATACACCCAGGAAAGGCGAGCCTCCGCGCGAAGGCGCGGAACTGCCGGAAGGCTGATTTGCGGAAAAGGTCGCGCGCCCCAGGCACGGCGGCGGACTACTCGTAAAACGTAGCCGAAGTGGTATCCGTCTCCCAGATGGTGCAGTCTTTGACGCGCACGCGACCTGACGTCATGCCGGCTAGCTGCTCGTTTGTCTGCTCGTAAAAATAATGTGCGATGTTCTCCGCCGAGGGATTGAGGGTGGTGAACGGCTCCAGGTCATTGAGCATCTGGTGATCGATGCGGTCGATGACCGGGCGCATGACCTGCTTGAGCATCTTGAAGTCGAGCAGCAGGCCGGTGGCGTCGAGCGCGGCGCCGACCAGGGTCACGCGCACCTTGTAGTTGTGCCCGTGGGGGTTTTCACACCGGCCGTGATAGTTGCGGAGGTAGTGGCCCGATGAAAAGCCCGCCTCCACAGTGAGTTCATACATTGGCTGACCGCTCGCGTGCGGGAAGTATCCCTCTGTCTTGATTTTAGTTCTTTTGGCGGCGGCGCCCTGCCACCGTGTGAGCGCGGGGCTAGGAGGGAGGGCGGCGGTTCTTGCGGCGGGCGGCCAGGCGCGCGTCTTCGCTGCGGCGATCCACCTGTTCGAAGAGATGGCTCATGACTCCGATGAGGGCCGAGACGAGAGCGCAGAGCAGCAACACCAGGAAGAGGGTGCGCCACAGCTGGCCGTTGGCCGGCAGACCGGGCTGGAAGCTGGAGGGAACGAGCGACATACCCGCCGAGAGCAGGGCGAAGAACCCGAGTGAGGCGGCGAGGATGTAGAAGTTGCGGGACATGGCGGAGGTCATGCGCTCCTGCTAGTTTGACCCAGCGACCCCTCGAAACGCCATCAAGTGGAACTGGAATGTTTGCGCACCGATGGTGTAGGTGTCGTCGCCGAGGGGAACGAAGCCCTGTTTTTCATAGAAGTGAATGGCGCGGGCGTTTTGCTTGAGGACGTCGAGCCAGAGGGTGTGCAGGCCGCGTTGCGCCGCGTGGTGAAGCACGGCACCGAGGAGAGCCTTGCCAATTCCCAGGGCGAGAAACTCGCGCAGGACATAGATCTTTTGCAACTGGGCGGGGTTTTGGCCGGGGAGCAGCGGGCTGGGAGACGGGAACTTCAACTTGGCGTAGCCGATGGGGAGGCCGTCGAGGAGGCTGAGCCAGTAGCGGTTGTCCGCCTCGCCGATGCTGTCGCGGATTTTGGAGACGGCAAAGGTGCGGTCGAGGTAGACGCGCAAGTCTCCGGCGTGATTGGAGAAGAGGTGGCCGAAGGTCTCGGTGAAGGTGATGCGGCCGAGCAGGGATACGATCTCCGCATCGTCAGGGGTGGCGTGGCGAATGTGCAGGTCCATGGGATTCAGGCGAACAGGGCGGCGGAGTCGATCAGGTCGACGCCGGCCGCTGCGAATTGTCGCTCGATTTCGGCTACGGAGCCGTTCAGGTCGATGGCGCGGCAGGCGTCGCGAAGGATGACTGCGGGGAAACCGAGGCGGCGGGCGTCGAGGGCGGAGTAGCCGACGCAGTAATCGTAGGCCAGGCCGGCAAGGAAGACGCGGGTGAAGCCGCGCCCCCGCAGGTAGCCGCCGAGGCCGGTGGCGGTGGTTCGGTCGTTTTCGAAGAAGGCGGAGTAGGAGTCGATCTGGGGGCGGAAGCCCTTGCGGAGGATGAGTTCGGCTTGCGTGAGTTGGAGTGCGGGGTGGAAGTCGGCCCCGGGCGTGCCCTGGACGCAGTGGTCGGGCCAGAGCGTCTGGGTGCCGTAGCTTAATTCGACCTGCTCGAAGGGGTGCTTGCCGGGGTGCGCCGAGGCAAAAGATTGATGGTGGGGGGAGTGCCAATCCTGGGTGAGGATGATGTGGGGGAAGAGCGCGGCGATGTGCCGGATGATTGGGACGATGGCGTCGCCGCCCGCAACGGCCAGTTGCCCGCCGGGGCAGAAGTCGTTCTGCACGTCGATGATAAGAAGCACGTCTTGGGAACTTGTTCGCACTGGATCAGACTGATGTCTCTAGGCGGCGTCGACCATTTCGATACGCAGGCGCTTTCCAACCGCGCGCGCAGCCTTCGCAATTGTCTGAAGATGAACAGATCCATTCTCCGGGTCGAGAAGCCGGTCAAGTTGCGAGCGGCTGGTGCCAATCCGTTCCGCCATTTTCTTCTTGCTGATCTTTCCGGTCTTCATTGCCTCCGACAACTGCCAGGCAATTACGCGCTTGATTGCAACGGCATCCACTTCATCCAGAATGCCGTCTTCTTCGAGAAAGCTTTCGAACGTTGATCCGGTATGGTCAAATCGAGAGTCCTGGGTTGGTTTCACTCGACACCTCGCTGGTGTTTGGATTTATTGCTGCGCGCCAATTGCAGGTCGGACGTTGGGGTTTTCCGCGTTTTTTTCATAATCCCGCGCAGTAGAACCATTCGCTGGTGTCTGTCGATGTAAAAGAACACCCGAGCAAATCTGCCACCCGTGAGATTCGTTCGCACCTCATGTAACGCCATCGCCCATCGGCCTGCAGGTCGGCATCCCAATTGGCCAACCGTACTCGACAGTTCGAATGTCTTCGCCAATCAAGCGCCGGTCCTCGGCAGACAACGCCTTCAACCAATCCCGAACCGGCTCGTTTCCCGTCTCAGTTCGATAAAAGACTGCAGGAACCCGCTTCAAGCCACCTCGGTTCGAGTGTACCACGCGTGGTACTTCGTTTCGGACGACGAATTTTGCTTATCCTTCATCGACCATCAGTCTCTTTGGTTTCGAAGAACTTCTCCACATCCGCAATCGCCGTGGTCATGCGGTACGGGGGAAGGCTGGCGAGGAACGTCTGCCCGTAGCGCTGGCGGCGGATGCGGGGGTCGAGCAGGACCAGGACGCCGCGGTCTTCGAGCGAGCGGATCAGCCGGCCGAAGCCCTGCTTGAGCGTGAGCACCGCCTCCGGCACCTGGTACTCGAAGAAGGGCTTGCCGCCGGCTTCTTCGATCACCTTCATGCGCGCCTGCACGACCGGGTCGTTGGGAACGGCGAAGGGCAGGCGGTCGATGATGACGCAGCTCAAGGCTTCGCCCTGCACGTCGACGCCCTGCCAGAAGCTCGAGGTGCCGAACAGGACGGCGTTGGGGGTGGAGCGGAATTCCTCGAGCAACGCTTTGCGCGGGGCGGTGCCGTGCAGAAGGATGGGGTAGTCGAGCACCGGGAGCAGGCGCTCGTAGAGGTCGCGCATCGCGCTGTAGCTGGTGAAGAGGCAGAAGGCGCGGCCCCTGGTGATGTCGAGGACGCGGCGGATGCACTCGGCGGCGGCGGCGGGAAAGTCGGGCTCGCGGGGATCGGGCATCTCGGGCGGCAGATAGAGCAGCGCCTGCTCGCCGTAGCGGAAGTGCGAGGGCACCACCAGCTCCCGCGCTTCGGTCATGCCCAGGCGCTTGCGCATGTGCTCGAAGCCGCCCTGGACGGTGAGCGTGGCGGAGGTCAGAATGACGGTGGGGATGGTCTCGAAGACCATTTCCGAGAGCAGTTCCGAGACATCGATGGGTGTGGCTTGCAAAAAGGTGTTGCGGCTCTGGGAACGTACCATCCGGGATTCGCGCTGGTTGCGATCACTGCTACGGTCGTTGCCGCCGAAGGTACGGCGCTCCAGCCAATAGACGATGTTGCTGGCGTTTGATTCGAGCAGGAATTCGAGCTCGGAGCGGAGGCGGGCGACGCGTTTGCGCAGGCCGGGCGCTTCGTCCACTTCTTTGAGCGCGCCAATCTCGTCTTCCAGGCGGCGGAGGGAAGCGCGGACGCCGGTGTAGAGGTCGCCGGCGGTTTCGAGGAACTCCTCGCGCTGGGCGAAGGGCTGGCGGCCGTCGCCGCTCATGGGCAGGCCGGCGAAGAACATGCGAGCACGGTCGCGAAGCTGCTGCGTGATGGCGGGCAGCTTGTCGGCGCCCTCCTTGCCGCGAAGCATGACATCGGTGTCGCGGGCCAACTCCTCAAAGCGGACGTTGCTGACCGACAGGCCGAAGTAGCTGGAGGCCACTTCTTCGAGCTCGTGGGCTTCGTCGAAGACAACCGCGGCGGCCTCGGGAAGTATGCCCGCATCGGGCGCGCCCGCCGCTTCGCGCTTGACGGCCAGGTCGGCGAAGAAGAGATGGTGGTTGACGATGATGATGTCGGACTCGAGCGCGGTGCGGCGCATTTCGGTGATGAAGCAGCGCTGGTAGTCGGGGCAGGTCTGTCCCAGGCAGGCGTCGCTGCGGGCGTCGAGCTTGGACCACAGGGCGCTTGATTCCGGCAGGCCGGAGATCTCGGCGCGATCGCCGGTTTCGGTGGTCTGTTCCCATTCGGCGATCTGGCGGTACTGGTCGATCTCCTCGAGGCCGGACAGGATGGGCTGGGTGCGCAGGGCTACCAGCTTGTGCCGGCAAAGATAATTTGCCCGACCCTTCATCATGCAGACGCGGAGGCTGCCCAGCAGAGACTCGAGGAACGGGATGTCGCGAAAGTAGAGCTGATCCTGTAAGGCCTTGGTTCCAGTGGAGATAATGACGCGCTGACCGGTGCGGAGGGCAGGCAGCAGGTAAGCGAGGGTTTTGCCGGTGCCGGTGCCGGCCTCGACGATCAGGTGGCGGCGTTCGGCCATGGCCCGCTCCACGGCTTTGGCCATCTCCATCTGCCCGGGGCGGAATTCATACGGGAGCGGGGAGCGCGCCAGGATCCCGCCCGGAGCGAAGAACTCGTGGAGGGTGGGCAGGGTGCGGGTTGAGACATCTGTCAAGGGCATCGGGCGGCTGCTCTCTCCATCATAGTGATGGCGCGGGTCCGGTTGCGGCCGGCCGTGCCGGACGGGTGCCACAGCGGATAATGGAGTGAGGATGTCGCCAAAACCTTGGGGCGGCTCAGGAGAAAGCCTTGCCAAACTATCGCAGATCGGTGATCCCGGCGCCGTCGGGCGCGGAAGCGCTGCCGCTGGTGGCCATCGTGGGCCGGCCCAACGTGGGCAAGTCCACGCTATTCAACCGGCTGACGAAGACGCGGCGGTCGATTGTGGGGGACGAGCCGGGGATCACGCGGGACCGCATTTACGGGGCTTATGAATGGGCCGGGAGGGAATTCCGCGTGGTCGACACGGGCGGCATCGTGCCTGACGACCCGGAGTTGATTCCGACCGAGATTTACAACCAGGCCAAGGTTGCGCTGGAGGAAGCCGACGCGCTGGTGCTGGTGGTGGATGCGCGTACCGAGCTGGCCAGCCCCGATTACGATCTCGTGCGCCTGCTGTTGCACGGGCACAAGCCTGTGTTTCTGGCGGTGAACAAGGTGGAAGGCGAGGCCATGGCCGCGGCGGCGGAGAACTTCCGGCAGCTGGGAATCCGCGAAGTGTACCCGGTGAGCTCCGAGCACGGCCTGGGGATTGGAGACCTGCTCGACGCGATCTCCGAAGCGATTCCGGAACCCGAACACGTGACCGAAGAAGCCAGCACAGCGGACACGGTTTCCGAGACCGAAGAGGAACTGGCGGAGGAGGATGAGATTTCCGAGGGCGGCCCGATCGAGCCCGGCGCAGAAGACGAGCCGCACCGGCAGTTGCATCGGACACATGGCGAGTTTGAGCAGCACGAGACGTCGATCGCCATCATCGGGCGGCCGAATGTGGGCAAATCCACGCTGCTGAACGCGCTGACCGGAACGTCGCGGGCCATTGTTTCGCCGATTGCGGGGACCACGCGCGACGCGGTGGACGAGGTGGTGGAGTTCGAGGGGCAGCAACTTCGGTTTGTGGACACGGCGGGGATTCGCCGCAAGGGCAAGACCCACATGATGGCCGAGAAGCTAAGCGTGGTGATGGCGCGGCGGCACCTGGAGGCGGCGGATGTGGCGTTGCTGGTGATTGACGCCGTCGAGGGCGTGACGGCCAATGACGCGACCATCGGCGGCTACGCGCACGAGAGCGGACGCAGCGTGATCATTGTGGTGAACAAGTGGGACGCTGTGACCACGGGGCGCACGGACGGCAAGCCGCCGGCAGATCGCGAGATCTTCGAACGCCAGCTCCGCAACGTGCTGAAGTATCTGAGTTACGCGCCGGTCATTTTTCTGTCGGCGCTTCAGGGGACGGGCATCGAGCGCGTGCAGCACGAGATCATCGCCGTGGCCGCGGAGCGCCGCAAGCGCGTGACCACCGGGCAGATGAATCGCTTCCTCGACAAGATCGATTTCCAGCGCGCGCCGGTGCCGATGGCGAAGCGGGTCCGCATCTTCTACATGACCCAGGCCGCGGTGGCGCCGCCGACGTTTGTGCTGTTCACGGATCGCGATGTCAAACTGCACTTTGCCTTCGAACGATTTTTGGAGAACCAGATCCGCGAGGCGTTCGGGTTCAAGGGAACCCCGATCTGGTTCAAGGTGAGGGCGCGGAATGCGGAGAGCAGGGAATAAGGAACGGGGAACAGGGAGCCCGACGGTCAGCGACTAGACATGCTCCCCGACGGGTTGGCGGATCGACGACGTGCGGTAGCCTTCTTCTGCGAGGTGCTTCCCCATCTGCGCGTACATGGCGGGATCGGTGGGCTGCCAGGTGCCGAGGCCGTCGACGTAACGGTTATACATGCAGAAAGCCGCGGCAATAAGCACTGTGTCGTGGATCTCAAGATCGGTGGCGCCCTCGCGGCGGGCGGCTTCGACGTCGGCGCTGGTCACAAGCTTCCCATCCTGCTGCACTTTGCCGGCGATGTGCAGCAGCGACTTCAGCTTCGCGCTGATGGGGGCCGCTGAGAAATCCGTCTTCACCGCTTCAACCGTGGCCGAGCCGCCCAGGTGATTGGCAGCCGCGGCGCCGTGGCTGGCAACGCAAAACTGAGTGCTGTTGCGCGACGAGACATAAGTGGCGATCAGCTCGCGCTCGCCCGGGGCCAGCGTGGATGGCTCGTGAAGCAGGATGTGCGCCAGTTCGCGCATGGGCTTGGCCGTCTCGGGACGAAACGCGAATCCGGCACTGATGCCGGGAAGACCTTCGGGAAGAGCGATGTGGGACATGGGAACTCCAGTGGACAGTGGACAGTGAACAGTGAACAGTGGACAGTTGAGATGCTAGGAGTGGGCTGCCTGGGCGTGGACTGCGAGATACTCTTCGCTCACCGTGACGTAGCCATCGCGGGCTACACGGCGGCCGCGTTCGCGATAGAGCGCCTCGTCGTCGGGCTGGTTGGTGCCGAGGCCGTCGACGTAGCGGTTGTACATGCAGAAAGCCGCGGCGATCAGCACGGTGTCGTGGATCTCGAGATCGGTGGCTCCCTCGTGGCGCGCGGTTTCGACATCGGCACTGGTTACGAGCTTGCCGTCCTGCTGCACCTTTCCAGCAATCACGAGCAGTGCTTTGAGCTTGGGAGTGATGTCGGCCTGCGTGAAGTCGGTCTTTACCTGCTTGACGAGCGCCTCATTGCCGCCGAAGTGGGCCGCGGCGATGGCTCCGTGAATGCTGTGGCAGTAATGCGTGCAGTTGCGGCTGGAGACGTAGGTGGCGATCAGCTCCCGCTCGCCGCGGCTGAGGGTGCTGGGACCGGTGAGCAGCACCTCGACGAGCGCGTTGAGGGGACGCGCGGTTTCGGGGCGAAAGGCCATGGCGCCGCGAATGCCGGGGAGGTCGGGGGAGAGAGGGATGTGAGGCATGGGAACTCCTGTGGTCAGTGGTCAGTGAAAAAAAGGTGAATAGGTGAAAAAGTGAAAAGGTGAAGAAGTGCACCGGCTTCAGGTTTCGGTTTCAAGGGCCGGTGAAACGGTGGTGGACTTTTTGTTTTTGCGCACGAGCAGGGCGCGGGCGGGAAGTCCGGCAAGCACAATGGCGGCGCCGGCAAGCGTGGGGCCCGGCTGGTGCATCAGCAGCAGGAACGCGAGAGCAGCGCTTGCGGCGACAAAGAGGATGGGCGCGGCGGGATACCACCATCGGCGAACTGGGGTAATGGTGGTGAACAATGTGGCCGCCGTGAGCGCGAGAAAAACTACGGCGGAGAAGATGATGAACGCCAGAATGCGATCGAAGGCGCCGAGAAACAACACCAGCAGCGCGATGCCGGTTTGCAGCAGCACGGCATTGGCGGGGGTTCCGAAACGAGGATGCAGGCGGGCGAAGGCGGCCAGCGGTCCGGTGTCGGCTTCTTCGCGGGCGAGCGCGTAGGTCACGCGGGGAACGGCCATGCTGAGGACCATCAATCCGCCCAGAACGCAGACCAGAACGCACAGGGAAAGCACGCGGGCGCCGGCAGGACCGAAGAGCGCCTCCCCGAATTGGGCCACAAAGGCGGTGTCGCTGGTGATGCGGCCCATGGGCACGACGGCGACGAAAGCCAGGCTCAACAGCAGATACAACGCCGTGACTATAAGGACCCCGCCGGTAAACGCGATGGGAAGAGTACGGCTCGGATTGCGGACCTGGCCGGCGATCTTGCCGGCTTCCCACCAGCCGCCGAAGCAGAAGAAGGCGTTGACGGCGGCTCCCGCGATGGCGCCAGCGAGAGGGTCGGCTGCGGGGGGACGCACGGTGGATGCCAGGTTCGCAAAGGAGGCATGCGGAGAAATGAGCGCCCATCCGACCAGGCCGAGCAGCAGCGGGACTTTGATCCAGTTGAGAGTGCTCATGACGCTGCTGCCCAGACGGGTGCCGAAGTAGTTCAAGGCGCCGAACATGACGAGGAGGATCGCGGGCAGAAGGCGCGCCGAAACGCCGGGAAGCGGGACGAGGTTCTGAATGTAAGGAACGAGGCCCACGCAGAGAGCGGCTGCCACCCCGGGGTACATGACGATCGCCGCCATCCATCCGTAGAGGAAGGCTACGTTGCGGCCGAAGCCGCGGCGCAGGTAAAGGTACTCGCCGCCGTCGTGGGGGTTGCGGACGGCTAGCTCGGTGAAGCAGAGTGCGCCGGCCAGCGTCATGAGCGCCATGGCGCACCACACCGCAGCCAGCAGCGCAGGGGAGCCGAGCGAGCGGGCCATGCCCGCCGGGGTGAGGAAAATGCCGAGCGAGATGGCTTCCCCGGTGACAACGGCCGTGGCGGACCACACGCCCAGCTGCCGCCCAGGTTGGGGAGACCTTTGCATCGTTGGGTCATGTTAGGGAGCGGGAAGGGGGTGCGCATCCATCGTTGGTTGGAGAGAGACAGCCGGTAGCTTGTAGCCTGTAGCTTTTAGCCTTCCAGCTACAAGCTACCGGCTGCAAGCTGCATTACTGCTTTGTGGGCGTGGCGTCCTGAAGCTTTACCACGTGGACGCTGGCCTGGGTTTCGGGAACGGTGCCGTCGTTCACCTGCACTTCCGTCGGTTTGCCCTGCAGCAGGATGCGCTGCACGGCTTTTCCGTGACCGGGGACGCGCACACGCTGGGTTACGGAAGCGGCTTCGTTGTGGACCGTCACCGGCACCTCTGCTTCGGCATAGCCCGCGTTCGACAGGTTGACCGCGACAAGCCAGTTGCCGGATTCCGCGGGGGTGGGGAATGCGCTCTCCACGGTGAGGTCGGGAAGGCCCTTGTCGGCATCCACCCAGTCGGCGAAGAACCAGGACAGGCTGCGGCGGGTTCCCGCCTGCTCCAGCAGTGTTTCGAACTGACTGGGTCGCGCCGCTTTGTCGAGATCTTTCGCAGGATCGTAGGCGCGGAGTGCGGCGGAGAGGGTGGCGTCGCCGGCGACGTCCCGCAGCATCCAGAGCACGTAGGTTGCCTTGGTGCGGTAATAGACCGGGGAGATGGCCTGGTCAAGAGGCTGGCCGCTACCCGAACCGGGGCTTTCGGGCTCAGCGAGGGCGAGCGCCTGGCGGCCTGCTTCGAGCGCGCTGAGGGCCTTGTCGCGGCCCTGCTGCTTTTCGATCCAGAGGGTGCCCATAAAGTGCGCCACGCCTTCACTGAGCCAAGCTCGTGGAGACTGCATCCACGCATGGGTGAGGGCATGGGCCAGCACTCCCTTGAGTTGCTCGCCGTCGCCATCGCGCAGGCGGGTAACCAGCAGCGCACCGGTTTCGAAGGGCGCATCGCCGGGATCGGGAAGGTCGAGGAGTGTGAGTTGCGCGCGCGGGCGCTGGCCGAGCCATCCCTGCAGAAACGGCGTGACCTCGGTCAGCTGCCTGCGTCCAGAACTGGACATTGACTTCGTTGTCGGGCGTGGTCCAGGCGGTGAGATTCGTTCCCGGGTGTGGCTTGCGATGGGCAACGAAGAGGCTGGGAGCCTCAAAGCCCAGGGTGGTGCGATCCGTTTGTGCTGTGGCCACGCTGGCGACCTCGGATTCACCGGTGCCGGCATCGGTTATGGCAAGTTGCACGGGGTGTCCGTTGACGAGAGCGACGGTGGGAGCCTGCCCGTGGGGAAACTCGATTGTCAGACGCAGCCGAAACCCAGCCCCGGACAGCCGCAGCTTATGCTCCCCCATTTCGTCAAAGAGCCGCGCTCCGTCGCCCAGGATCACCGGAACGGACGAAACCGGATACCAGACGACGTTGCCAAAACCGCGAAGGCCAGTGAAGTCGGTATCGATCTGGTCCCAGTCCGAGTGCAGCGCCACATCCTGCGGCGTGCCGATAGTCAGGAGACGCTGCGCGTTGGCGGGAATAGTGCCGGAGTACGTGACGTCGAGTTGGAGGGTCGCGCCGGGCGCGAGCGGCGCGGCGAGCGGAACGGCGGCCTCGTGAAGCTGGCCGGTGTGATCGGAGTCCGAATTGAGGATGGCGACCGGGAAGGTTACGTCTTTGCCGGCGACCAGGACGCGCTCCCAATTGAGCTGCGAGGAGATTTGCAGCGGAACGCGGGCCAGCGGCGCTTTGCCGTCATTGCGGACGGTCAGGAGCGCGCGTACTGCCATCTGGCGGGTCGCAGGCCGCAAATGCACGTCGAGGTCGAAATCTGTGTAAGTCACGGACTGGCGTTCGTCGTCGGTGGCTACCGGTGCCGCAACCATCTGGATATTGGGATTGGCTGCCGGTCCCGCCTTGGTGGTGGTCTCGCCGTTTTGGTCGATGGAGCGAGAGAAGACCACCTGCGGTGGGGCCAACGGCGCCTGCGGCGCGGTTTGTGGCTTGGGAGAGGTCGCGGGCGTGTTCTGAGGCGGCTGGGGGTTCGCCTGCTGCGCGAGCAGAACGAACGAGGGGGCGAGACAAACAGCCAGCGCAGCCGCTGTCAGCAGCGAGAATTTCACGATCCGAGGCCTTTCTGCTTAACAGGCTTGGACGCGCTGCCGGCTCGGGCGGAAGCGCCTGCGTTCGAGCGCTTTGCCGCCCGACGCTGGCGAAACGCCTCGTAGAGCACCACGGCTCCGGCTGCGGACACATTCAGCGAACTGACGCCGCCGGCCATGGGAATCCGCAGAAGATGATCGCAGGTCTTGCGGACAAGATCGTGCAATCCGGCGCCTTCGCGGCCCAGAACCAGGACGCAGTCGCCGGTGAAGTCGAAACGGTCGTAGTCGGAGGCGCCGCGTTCGTCCAAACCGATGATCCAGAGATTCTGCCGCTTCAGGTCTTCGAGCGCGCGCACCAGGTTGACAACGCGCGCGATGCGCAGATGCTCAGTGGCGCCGGCGCTTGCTTTCACGGCTACCGGGCTCAATGGGGCGGAGCGACGCTCCGTCAGCACCACGCCATCTACGCCCGCTCCGTCGGCTACGCGCAAAAGCGCACCCAGGTTCTGCGGATCCTCCACGCCGTCCAGGGCAAGGACGAGCCTGGCACGCTTGTCGCCATCGACGTTGCCGGGCGCCTCGAACAGATCTTCGATGGCGAGAAACTCCTGTGGCTTCACGACGGCAACTACGCCCTGGTGCCCTGCCGTTCCGGCAAGCTGGGTCAGTTGTTCGCGGGTTTCCTGACGGACGCGCACGCCAGCCTGGCGGCATTCGGCCACCAGCTTTTCCAGGCGCACATCCTGCCGTTCGCGCGCTACCAGGACGTGGTCAAAACGCCGCCGCCCGGCTCGAAGCGCTTCCTCGACCGGGTGGACGCCGTAGAGAATTTCCATGACTTCAAGTTTAAAAGGTCGGCGGGGGCGACGGGCCGGGGTATTCTCCATTTGTTCGCGACGAATCACCGCTGGCATACTGTTCGCAATGCGCTCATGACCACCTCCAAGCCAAAATCGTTCACTGCCGTACTCGAGGCTGTCGGCGACAAACTGCATTGGGTTATTGCCCGGGTGCCGTTCGACATCGCGAAAGCCTGGCCGGAGCGCAACGGCCGGCGCGTGCGTGGCGAAATCAACGGCTTCGTCTTCCGCACTGCGCTGTTGCCCGAAAAGGGAGGCAAGGCGTACGTCCTGCTGGTGAACAAGAAGATGCAGGCCGGCGGGAAGGCCGGTCCAGGTGATCGCGCGCGCTTTGTCCTCGAGCCCGATCTGGAAAAGCGCACCTGCGACATGCCGGTTGAGTTCGAACGCGCTCTGAAGGGCGCCCGCGGACTGCGCAAGTACTTCGACTCCATCAGCCCTTCGATGCAGAAGGGATTCACAAACCACGTGGCTGAACCAAAATCTGCTGAAAGCCGCCGGAAACGCGCCGATCAGATGGCGGAGGCCCTGCTGCTGGCGATGGAGGGAGAGCAGGATCCGCCACCGATTCTGCGCGCTGCCTTCCAGCGCCAGCCGCTCGCCGAGGCAGGCTGGAAGGCGATGACGCCCATCAAGCGCCGCAACCACTTGCTGGGGATCTACTACCGTCAGACTGCAGGAGCGCGCGAGTGCCGTGCCCAGCAGGCAATCGAGGACGCGCTTTGCGTTGCGAAACGAAAGTTGGCCCGATCATCGATCTCAATGTAAAGAATTGTTAAGCGGGCGACTTTTTCGGCAATCCAAGGACAGTTTATCGTCTAATGGGACAAGATGAGTACGATTGCCAGCGTCAAGTCGATCTTTGTCTCTCCCACGGCCGCCTCAGCGGAGCAGGAAGCGATACGGCAGGAAAACCTTGCCATCGCCGCCGGACTCAAGCATCAGGAAGCCGGATTGCTCGATCAACTGATTGTCCGCTACCAGCACCGGCTGCTTCGGTATCTGCTGTACCTCACCGGCAGCCGCGAACTGGCTGAAGACCTCTTTCAGGAGGTCTGGATGCGCGTGCTCGTGCGGGGTGGTCAGTTCAACGGCAAGGCGCGGTTTGACACCTGGCTGTTCACCATCGCGCGCAACCTGGTGATCGATTACCGGCGCAAGCGCACCCTGGCGAGCCTGGACGAACTCTTCGACGGATCGAGCGACGACGATCGCCCCATGAGCTTCGAAGTCTCCGATGCGCAGCCGGGTCCATTTGATCGCTTTGCCAGCGGCGAAGATCGCGAGCGCGTCGGAGAGGCGCTGCTGGAGTTGGACACGTTGTATCGCGAGGTTTTGGTTCTGCGTTTCCATGAGGAACTATCGTTGCAGGAGATCGCATCGGTTACACGCGCTCCCCTCTCGACGGTGAAGTCCCGCCTCTATCGCGGCCTTGCCGCCATCAAGCCACGGCTTGAAGAGAGTGCCCGGCGAGCCGAGGTTGCCGGATGACTGCCGTAACCGGGAACGGTTCGGCGGACGAAACCAACTCCACCCGCGCTAACCCATTGGGGAGTGCCGACCGCGATCGAGAGGTAGCGCAAAGCACCCGTCGCGTGGTGATGGCTTCCCTGGGCGTGATGAAGGACCAGAAGGCCGACCAGAATCGAAGTCGCTCTCTGGCCCTGGCCGCAATCCTGATGCTGCTCCTCATTCTTGGGCCGCTGGGATGGCTGGTGTTCGATCACTTCATCTCAGGCGGCCATCTGGGCGACTTGACCACCGAGTTCAACCTCTGGGTCTGCATTCTCTGCCCCGCAATTCTTGCGGCCGCGCTGGTGGCGGGATGGCTTCGCAAAAGGTGAAAAGGCAAGGGAATAGGGAGTAGGCAGTAGGGAATAGCGAAATGCCGATTTCAGTCTCTGCGGATTTCCGCGGCT
The DNA here is from genome assembly GCA_963744185.1 of uncultured Acidobacteriota bacterium. GTDB lineage: Bacteria > Acidobacteriota > Terriglobia > Terriglobales > Acidobacteriaceae > Telmatobacter. Next base: position 141,502 of record CAVUSR010000017.1, read on the forward strand.
TTGATCTCCGCCAGACACTGGCCCCGAGTCCCTATTCCCTATTCCCGTCTGCCTTTTCCGGCAATGCCCACGCAAACAACACGCCGCCACTGCTGGTGAGCACAAATTGCCGCCCGTCCAGTTCGTAGGTAATGGGGGAACTCTGCATCGGCACTCCCATCCCCGCGTGCCACAGCGTCTTGCCATCGGCCGTGTTCAAGGCCAGCAGATTGCCTTCGGCGTCTCCGGTGATGGTGACACCCGCGTCCGTGGTCAACACACCGGCGCCCGAACCGCGATCCCCTAACTCGTGGGTCCAGCGGATCTTGCCTGTCTGATAGTCGATGGCTTCAATTACGCCCTTGCCCCAGACGCCGTAGTCGGCACCCGCCCATCCGTAGTTGCCGTCTGCGGGTTTGGCAAAGTACACGCTCCAGCTCGGGTGGGCGTTCACGATGAATAAGCCGGTTACGGGGTCGAAGCTTGGGGCGCGATAGTTCGTCAGGCCGCCTTCATCGGGTGCTATGACGCGGCCATCCGGCGCCGGCTCCTTGTCAGGATTCGGAATCGGCCGACCCTGTGCGTCGATGCCCTTCGACCAGTTCACCGGCCCATAGGGAGCCGTCAGCAGGCTCTTGCCGTTGGTCCGGTCCAGCACAAAGAAATAGCCATTGCGCGATGCCTGCATCAGCATCTTGCGCGGCTGGCCGTGGAAGTCGCCGTCGACGAGCACCGGGGTCTCCACGGCGTCCCAGTCGTGCGTGTCGTGCGGGGATACCTGGAACCCCCACGCCAGCCGGCCATTGTCGGGGTTGATGGCCACGATGCTGCAGGTCCACGGGTTGTCGCCGGGACGGATGGCGCCACTCAGCACCGGTGTGGGGTTGCCCGTGCCCCAGTACACCAGATGCAGTTCCGGATCGTAGGTGCCGGTCATCCAGGTCATGCCGCCGGTAGTGGCATGCGGAGTCCCCGCGGGCGGCGTGCTCAACCACTCCCACTGCACCGCGCCCGACTCGGCCTCGAAGGAGCGCAGGTAACCTGGCAGGTTATCGAAGTCGCCCGAAACGCCGACGATCACGTGGTTGTCGACGATCAGCGGCGACATGGTCGTCCAATAGCCGCGGTTTACATCGGCAATCAGTTTGTCCCAGCGGACCGTTCCAGTCTTTGCATCCAGGGAGATCAGATGGCAGTCGGGCGTTGTGAAGTAAAGCCAGCCTTTGAACATGGCCACGCCGCGGTGCCCAATGTGATCGCCCTGCGTGGCAGGACGGTTATAGTGCCACAACATGTGCCCGGAACGCGCATCCACCGCCCATACATTGTCGGGAACCGTGAAGTAGAGGATGCCATCCACGAGGAGCGGCGATGATTTGATTGCCGCCTTTTGTTCCGTCTGAAATGCCCACGCCAGTGATAGCTCGTTTACGTTTTCCGGCGTGATCTGCTTGAGGGCACTGTGGCGGCGCCCCGAGTAGTCCCCGTGATACAGCGGCCAGGAGTCCGGGGGAGGATGCAGCAACTGTTCATTGGTCAGATTCTGCGCAAGAGCCGGGGCAACCTGGATACCCAGAAACAGCGTGGCAGCGGTGATCCACCCCGCTTTCTTCAACATAATTCGCAATGCTCGAAACTCCCTAGTCCCTAGATCCAAGTGCCTGCTCTTTCACTTCAATGTCTGCAGGTACGCCATCAGGTTGTGTATGTCGTCGTCGGTGTAGCGGGGAAATTGCTCCACGTGCGCTTCGGCGCGCGCGTCCACGGCAAACTGCACGCGATCGGTGCGGAACGAACGGTAGGTGCCCTGGGCGTCGCGCAGCCCGATGGTGAACTCATCCTGGTAGGCCAGTATGCCTTCGACTTTCTCGCCTGAAGGCAGCGTCACAGTCACCTTCGGTCGAGTGCCGCGCGGATAGAGCATCCGCTCTTCGAGTTGCAGTCCCTGATAACGCGTGGCCACTCCCGCCAGATCCCCGGTGGGGGAGTGACACTTCGAGCAGCCGCCGGCACCGTTAAAGTATGCCTTGCCCTTTTCGACATTGCCCGTCTGCAGGTCGGCCACCGAGACGCCGCGCCGGCCACCGGGATGGTCGGCCGCTGCCTTGATGCGAGCACGAATAAAGGCCACCAGGCTCGCGATCTCCTCGCCGGAGAAGTTGAAACTCGGCATCTTGGGTTCGACGCGCCCTTCGCGCACGACCTGCGCAATCTTGTCGCCGGTCTTGTCGCCCAGCACAAGCTTCGACTGCGTCAGGTCCGGGCCGGTCTCGCCACCCATTGCATCGCGGCCATGGCAGAACGCGCAGTTTTGATGAAACAGGGCTTCTCCTGCCGCGGCCTGGCCAGTGAGTTCGGTTTTCTTTCCGCCGCTGGTCACGACCGGTCCCGCAGTGCCGAGAAACTGCAGCAAGGCCGTCAGTTCCCCATCCTGAATTTGCGGAAAGCCCGGCATACGGCCCTTGCCCGTATGTGTCATCGCCGCGAGCTGGGCATCGTTCATCCGGCGCTTGATGCCCACCAGGGGCGGGAACGCAGGAAGATTTCCTTCGCGCTCATCGCCGTGGCACACTGCGCAGTTCCTCGCGTAGGATTGCGCGCCAGGGTCACTCTTTGTCTGGGCCTGCTGCTTGACCGGCGGCGAAGTCTCCGCGCCCACAACCGGATTCTGTTGTGTCAGAGCCCCGGGTGCGCAGGACAAAGCGAGCCCGCAACCCCCAATTACCGCACCCCACCAGGCGAGTCGAATTCGATCCACTCTCTCCCAACTCCTTCAACGTATCCGCGTTCGATCGCACGCCCGTTGCTACGTGTATTTAATCAATTGCATGAATCCAAAATCCATGTGCAGCTGCTGATGGCAGTGCAGCAACGTGTCTCCCGGATTGTCGGCTATAAAGTCCACTTCCACAGTCTGTAGCGGCATCAGGTTCACTGTATCCTTCATCAGGCCGCTCATCTGGCGATCGCCAATTTTCGTGACCTCAAACGTGTGCCGGTGAAGATGGATCGGATGCTGATCGCCGCTGCCGTTGCGAAATACCATCCGATAGCGCTTGCCCTGCGTCACCATCAGAGGATCGACATCGGGCCACGACTTGTTGTTAATGGTCCAGGTATCGAACTTCGACCCTTGCTGCTGCCCGATGTCGCGGAAAGTGAGCATGAACGTCTCGTCGGGAGTGGGTGCGGGCGCGGTGTGCGCGAATTGCGCATAGTCCCATTCGGCTGGCGCGGGATTTTTCCACACCGGCGTCCCAGACTGTCCGGCATACTCCACCACGATGCCCAGGCCCATCTGCCGCGCCTTCTCCTTGGTGGATCCCAGAACCCAGACGCCCGGCGCGTTCATTTCCACAATCGCGTCAATGCGCTCCGCAACCGCGAGCGACAGCACTTCAACGCTCTTCTGCACCGGCACCGGATTTCCGTCCGTGGCGATAATCGTGAACTTATGCCCCGGAAGCGCCAGCACCACGTTCTCGGTAGCGCTCGCGTTCAGCAGACGCATCAGCACCCGCTGGCCCTGCTTCACGCGAATGGGCTCGCCCGCGCCCAGCATGTGCGCGTTCACGGTGGCGTACTTGTAACCGACATCGGAACCGGCAGTGAGCGGCGCGTTTGACGACTGGTCGCGCATCGTCTCCACCATGGGCACAAACGAAGGCTCCCAGTGGTGGATCGCCAGGTTAACCTCCTGGTCATAGTGCCCCGGCTCGCCCTTGCCTTCGATCAGCAGAAATCCGAATTGACCGCTGTAGGTGCCAAGCGCCAGGTTGTCGTAGGCCGCCGCGTGGGTGTGGTACCAGCGCGTGCCCGCGGGCCGGGGCGTAAAGCTGTAACGATGGGTTTTGCCCGGCGCAATCATCGGCGAGCCTTCTTCCATGGCGCCGTCGTTGAGGGTATCGATCGCCAGCCCGTGCCAGTGCGTGAGGTCGGGGTCGGTGCTGGCATTGGTCACGTCGATGGTGACCGGTGTGCCCTCGCGCAATCGCAAGAGCGGCCCGGGAACCTTCCCATTGAACGCCACCGTCTTCACCGTCACGTTCGGTCCGATGTCCAGCGTGCACGGCTCGATGCGCAGCGTGTAATCCGCTTTGCCGGCGGACTCAGTGCCCGCCTGTGCCGGCGCAAGTCCTCGCAGCGAATGCGCCGCCAACGCCAGGCTCGCGGAGGAAAGAAAACGTCGACGATTCATTAGAGTGTGCCCATTGATTTCCGTTTGCAGCGCCTCCGCCGCTCTGTGAAACGAGCATTTCGAACCCACGCAGTGGCGTCGTTCTGCATGGGGAAGCGGAACAGGGATAAGGTTACAACACGCCATGCGGTGCTCGTCGAGTTGCCTTGGAGGGCACTCAAAGCTATCGCGCCCGCGTTCGCCGCCATCGCGGGTTCTCCGTCCAATGCTGTTTTTTTCATCATCTGAATTGGAGGCCCTGCTAGACTCCGGCCATGCGCACTTTGGGAATCAGTCTGATCGTGATCGCGATGTCCGCAATGTCTCTATCGTCCCAGCAGCCTTCAGGCTCGATTGAGCCTCCAGAGGGCGCTCGCGTGGTCTTGCAGGCCAAGGGAGACGGAGTCCAGATCTACACCTGCACCCAAGCGGCAGGCACAATCAAATGGGTGCTGAAAGGACCGGATGCCAGGTTGATGGATGCATCGGGCCAAGTGCTTGGAACCCATTTTGCCGGGCCTACCTGGAAGTTGAACAATGGCGGCGAAGTCAAAGGAGAACTGGCGGCCACCAGGCCCTCGCCGGACGCGGCGTCCATCCCCTGGCTCCTGCTGCGCGCCAAGGCGGGAAGCGCCTCCGGCACTCTCGCCACCGTTGCCTTCATTCAACGTACGGAGACTCACGGCGGGGTTGCGCCGGCCTCCGGCTGCCAGGCTTCGCCGGACGCGGGCAAGACCGTGCAGGTTCCGTACACGGCCACCTACACCTTCTACGCAGAAAAATAGGCCTCCGGCACTGCGGCTATCCCTCCCGCACGGATAACCGCCGCACTCCTTTGGCGCATCTCTTCCCCAGGCAACAAATCGGTCGCGCGTCCTGCGCCTTTCGCTGGGAGCGATCCACTGTCTTTCAAGGAGTGCAGTCTTATGTCGGCAGACAATAAATCCGTAACCCGCGGGATCATCGCCGGGGCAATCGGCGGCCTGGTCGCATCGTGGGTGATGAATGTGTTCATGGAAGAGGCCGGTCCCGGGGTCCAGCATGTGGCCCAACACCTTGACGGCAGTGCGCACCAGCAACCCGCGGTTCCCGACAACGACAGCGAGCCTAAAGACAATGAGCCAAAGATTGACGCCACGATGAAGGCCGCGGACGCGATTGTGAGCACAGTCACCGGGGGCCGGCATCTGACGCTCGAACAGAAGCAGAAGGGCGGCCCGATTGTGCACTACGCCTTTGGAACTTTGATGGGGGCACTCTATGGAGCCGCGACCGAGTACGCGCCCGCCGCTCGCGCGGGTTTCGGAACCGTGTTCGCCTCAGCACTCTTCACGGGCGCCGACATAATCGCCGTCCCGGCGCTTCAGCTCTCCGGCTCTTCGGGTGACGCGCCCCTCAGTTCGCTGGCTTCGCCGTTCTCCGCGCACATTGTCTACGGGGTGACGACGGAGGCAGTGCGCCGACTGGTTCGCGCGGCAATGTGAATACGCCCAAAGTCCAAAAAAACTACATGGGAAACAGGCTGTCGGACCCGGGCCTGGGCCGCACCAGCTTCGGCCGGTCCCGACGCGCTGCCGGCGCTGCGGTGAGCATGGCCGCAATCTCTCGCAACTCGGACTTGACCCGCAGAATCGCGGCCTTCTCCGACTCCGAACGCGGTACCGGTGAGGCAAGCGAAGGTGTCGGGGTCGATAGCAGTTCAGGCAGAGCCGCTGGAGCGGCTTGCTCCGCACCGCGCCGCTGTCCACTCTCCAGCGCGTGACGCGCGCCTGCAATCGTGTAGCCCTCTCCGTGCACCAACCGCTTGATCTCGACCGCTAATTCTACTTCGCGACGGCGGTAGAGCCGCTGGCCGGTACCACTCTTGTTGGGCTTCAACTGGGGGAATTGCGTCTCCCAGAAGCGCAGGACATACGTTTCGACGCCGCAGATTTGGGCAACATCGCCAATTTTGAAGTACAGGCGATCGGGGATTCCCGGTGAGCCGACCGCACGTTTTGTCGTTGTCTGAGCCGCCATTATCACCACGAAGGTGCGCAATCCGAGCAGCAGCACCACCCTCTTTTCGCAGTATAGGTCACATATTGCATCGCTTGTGAAGCGAAATCGATGCAGATGGACCGATTGCGTCACGCTTCGATTACTGCACCTCGCGGCGCCACTTGATGCGCGTGTAGGCGATGCGAAAACCCTTGCGCTCTGCGTTGCGCTGAGAGTTCGACCCGGCTTCCGTCACCATCATCGCCAAATCGCAGCCCTGCTCGTAAGCATAATCAAGCCGGGCTTCGAGAAGCGCGCCCTGCAGGCCGCGGCAGCGCTTTTCCGGCAAGGTTGCCGCGCCGGCAAGCAGCGCCACACCCTTGTGAATCACCATCGCCGCGGCCGCCCCAGGCTGTCCGTCTACTTCCCCGAGAAAGCAGGGGCTGCCCTCGCGGTTCACGAGGAGGTGGCAGGTCTGGCGCATGAAGTCTTCCAGTTCCGGGTGCTCGTGTGTCCATCCCCGGGTGCTCACGTCCGCCCAGAGCGCCGTCTCTTCGGCGCCAATCACGCGTACGCGCAGGTTGCTCTCCGAGGCAGCACCCGGGTTCTCAATCGAACGGAACAGGACGTTGCTGACCTCGATCGGAAGGTAGCCTCGGGCGCATAGAAGCTGCAGCGCGGCTGGTCCGGCCAGCGGGCTTACTTCGTGCATGGCAGATGTTCCCCGCGTAAAGAAGAAAGCCTCCGCCTCTTCCAGCACGGCGTGGGTGAGTTCTTCAAACAGGCCAAGGCCGAAGCTTTGCGTGGTGGGGCTCTCGACGCCATCGAAGGTCACGAGCGCGCCGCCACATTCGGCCCAGGTTGAGCTCGAATCGGGAAAGATACGACTCCGAGCGGCCGCAAACTGCGTGCACGCATAGCCCTCCGCTCCTTCAAGGCGCTGGGCGAGAACAAGATCGGCGAAAGGCATGAACACTCCAGGGCACAGACGCACAACAATATGCCAGAGGCGAGGATAAGCTGAAAGCAGCCGATATGCCTAAGCTTGTTCTTGCCTCCGCATCACCGCGCCGCCGGGAGTTGCTCACCCAGGCCGGCTTCGTGTTCTCCGTCCATCCCGCGCATATCCCGGAAGACCCGCTGCCTGGTGAGGAGCCCATCGCCTACGTGACGAGGCTGGCGCGCGAAAAAGCGGAGGCGGTGTATCGCGAACTAAGCGGCGCTGTGAAAGAACGCGGAGACGAAAGCCTGGGTGACCAGGCCCTCGTGGTGCTGGGAGCAGACACCACGGTAACTCTCGATGGGCATATCCTGGGAAAGCCCGAAGACGCCGCCGATGCGGCACGGATGCTGCGCACGCTTTCAGGCCGCACCCATCAGGTCTTGACCGGCGTAGCCGTAGCAACCTCCCGCCGAATCGAGGTGGCAGCCGAGGTCACGGCGGTACGGTTTCTTACCCTGTCTGACCGCGAAATTGATGACTACATTGCAGATGGCGAACCCATGGACAAAGCGGGAGCCTATGCGATCCAGGGCCGAGCAGCCCGATGGATTCCGCGAGTCGAAGGCTGCTATTTCAACGTGGTGGGGTTGCCGCTGTCCCTCGTAACGAGCATGTTGGAAGAGGTTTCCGGCTTCTGACTGCTCACTCCCTGCCCGTAGCATTTCGGCAGAAATCTCGCGTTCTCATGATTTCCAGCTTGCTTCCCGTCCTTCATTTGGGGAAGAATCGCGGAATACTCTGGGTATTTTTCACAGAAGGATCTTCCGATGCGGATTCGTGTCGTTGCTCGCTTTGCTGCCGTCTCTCTCTGCTTTGCCTCCCCGTTCCTTGGCCGGGCACAGTTTCAGGAACCGACCCGGGAAGAACTCCAAATGACGTCCGACCCCAAGGCGCCGGGGGCGGCAGCCGTCTACCTCTACCGCGAAGAGACCGCCGATGATGCGCTCCATTTTCACAGCGAGTACGCGCGAATCAAGGTTCTGACCGAAAAGGGCAAAGAGCTAGCCACGGTGCGGGTTCCGTATGAGCACGGCAACTTCAAAGTCACCGACATCAGGGGCCGGACGATTCACGCCGACGGCACGGTGATCCCGCTAACCGCGAAGCCCTCTGACCTGGTGGACGTAAAGGCGTCAAACTTCCAGGTGAACACCATGGTTTTCACGCTCCCCAGCGTGGAGGTGGGCAGCATCCTGGAGTACCGGCTGCAACTGCGCTATGACGACGACTGGGTGTCGTCGCCCACTTGGGACGTGATGCAGCCGTACTTCGTGCACAAAGCACATTATTTCTTCAACCCCTCGCATAACGGCGGCATTACCAACAGCCGCGGCCAACTGCTCAACCGCTTGATGTACGCCCTGCGCGCGGGAAAAGACGACAAGGTGATGCAGGATTCGCGAGGCCGCTACTCGTTCGACGTGACGGACGTACCTGCGATTCCGTCTGAGGACTGGATGCCGCCTCTGAACAGCCTCAACTGGAGGGTGAAGTTCTATTACACGCAGTACAGCAGTGGAGCCGAATTCTGGCAGTCGGAGGGCAAACGCTGGTTGAAGGAAGCCGACCATTTCGCGGAGCCGACAAGGACGCTGCAGCAGGCCGCGGCGCAGATCGTGAGCGCCGGCGACACCGACGAGCAGAAAGCGCGCAAGCTTTATGACGCGGTGATGAAGCTCGAAAACACAAGCTTTACCCGGGAAAAAAGTGAGGCCGAGCGCAAGAAGGAAAAGCTCAAGCAGATCAAGAATGCGGAGAGTGCCTGGAACGAAAAAGGCGGTACATCCGACGACCTCGCCCTCCTTTTCGTGGCTTTGGCTCGCGCCGCGGGGTTGCAGGCGTGGCCCATGCAAGTGGTCGACCGCAACCGCGCTATCTTTGACTCCACCTACCTGGACACCTTCCAGCTCGATGACTACCTGGCCATCGTCAAGATCGGCGACAAGGAAGTCTTTCTCGACCCCGGGCAAAAGATGTGCCCTTTCGGGCTCGTCCACTGGAAGCACGCCCTGGCAGGGGGCCTGCGCGGGTCGGTCCAGGGCCCTGGTTATGCGGTGACAGCCGCCCCGATGTACACCCAGTCCGTGACGCAGCGGATCGGCGACTTGCAAGTCGATACCGATGGCACCGTCAAGGGAACCATACGTTACATTCTCAGCGGGCAGGACGCGCTCCACTGGCGGCAAATGGCGCTGAGAAACGACGAGGATGAAGTGACGAAGCGATTCAACGAATCGCTGCGCGAGTCCATGCCCGACGGGGTTCAGGCGGACTTCGACCACTTCCTGGCGCTGGATGATTACAACGTCAACCTGGTGGCCGTAATCAAGGTCAGTGGGGTCATCGCCACGGCCACCGGCAAGCGCGTCTTCCTGCCGGGAGTGTTCTTCGAGTCGCACGCCCGCCATCCGTTTGTAGCCCAGGACAAGCGCACCATTCCGGTCGACGTCGAATACGCGCGGATGGTGAAGGACGACGTTACGTACCATCTTCCCGAAGGATTCAGCATTGAAAGCGGCCCGCAGGCGACCGATGTGCCGTGGCCCAATCACGCCGCTCTCAAGATCGCGAGTACCCCCGCGGCTAACGGAATCCAGGTCATTCGCACCATGGCGTACAACTTCACCATGCTGGATCCGAAGGAATATGGCGGCCTGCACGACTTCTATCAGAAAGTTGCCACCGCCGATCAACAGCCGATGGTGCTCACGCGGGCTGCGGTTGCCAGGGGAAACTGATATGACAAAGCACTCGGCTCACGTGGCGTTTGCGCTGGCAACGGTGATCTTGGGAACGGGCACGCCATCTTTCGCGAGCTGGTTCAACAAGAACCAACCCGTTCCCGACTGGGGCATGCAGGCATGGAAGACCCATACGCCGGACTACGCGAAGGACGCCGCAGCGGTGATTCTCTACCACGAGCTGGTGGAGTCCATCGACAACAACGGCCGAGCGGTGGAACGGGAACGCGAGGCGATCCGTATTTTGAAGCCGCAGGGCCGCGGCAATACCTGTGCCGTGAGTTACGACGAGACGGAAAAGGTGAACTACTTCCGCGCGTGGACGATTGCAGCCGATGAAAGGCAGTATCAGGCGCAGGATCCCGACTTCATGGAGGAAGGCGACACCGGCGTCCCCATCATGCTTTCGACGCGCAAGGTCAAAATCGCGCACCCCCCCGCTGTTGACGTGGGAGCTACCATCATCTGCGAGTCAGAGGAATGGATGGAGCCTTACCTGCAGGAGAAGATCTGGAGCATCCAGAACGGCATCCCCGTCGTGTTTCAGGCACTGGAGATCGATCTGCCCCAGGGGCGGGCGCATACCGAGTCGTGGCATCGGCATGAAGCCGTAAAGCCGGTCGAGGTAGCGCCGAACCACTGGCGCTGGGAGATCAACGATACGGCCGCGCTTACATTGCGCGACATTCCCTCGGCGCCCGAGCGAGCCGCTCTGGAGGCGCGCATGAGCGTGCAGTGGGGCCAGGCCGCGGTCCCGGGCACCGAGAGCCAATGGCGCGCCATCGGTCAATGGGTGACAGAGCTCGAGGCGAACCGGCCCGATCCATCGCCGGAGATCACGGCCAAAGTCAAGGAGCTCATCGCTGGTGCGCCCGACTTCTACGCAAAGCTCGAGCGCATCACCGAATCGATTCAGAAGGACATCCGCTACTTCATCGTGATGCGCGGCATCGGCGGCCTCCAGGCCAATCACGCCGCGGACATCTTTCGCAATCGCTACGGCGACTGCAAAGACAAGACCACGCTTCTGATCTCAATGCTGCAGGTGGCGGGCATCAAGGCGTATTACGTCCCGGTCGACCATCGCCGCGGGGTAGTCGACCCCGAGGATCCGTCCCTGATGGGCGATCACATGATCACCGCCATCGAAGTCCCTGCGGACGTGAACGACGAGCGACTGCAGGCCATTGTGACAGGTAAAGACGGCAAGAGATACCTCATCTTCGATCCCACCGATGAGCGCACGCCCGTTGGCAACCTGGGATCGTATCTGCAAGGCGGGTACGGCCTGCTTTCCGCGGGCGCATCCAGCCAGGTGATTGCTCTGCCGGTTTTGGCGCCTGAGGCCAATGGCACCGAGCGCAAAGGCGAGTTCACGCTGGCTGCCGATGGCACCCTCGCCGGCTCCATCGACGCCTTCCATTCCGGGCCGGAGGGCGCGGACCTCCGTACCTTCCTTAAATACACAGATGAAAAAGAGCGGCGCGCGTACTGGGAGACGCACATCGCGCACGACCTGCCCGGCGTGGTGCTGAACTCATTCCAGTTCCTGCAGGCGCCGGCCCTGAACAAGCCGCTCGAATTCCATTATCAACTCACTGCCGGCCAATATGCCCACAGCGCCGGACCGCTGTTGCTGGTGAGGCCCCGCGTGCTGGGCTCCTTTGCGGTGCCGTTCGATGACAAGCCCCGTACGCTGCCCATTGACTTGAACGCCACCGGCCGCTGGCACGACAGCTACGACATCACGTTGCCCGAAGGTTTCGTCGTGGATGAAACGCCTGAGCCGGTTAATGTGGATGAGGAGTTTGCCAGCTACCACTCCACCATCACGGCCAAAGAAAACAAGCTGCACTACGAGCGCGATTTCATCGTCCGCCAGGTGCAGATTCCAGCCGACAAGGCAGACGCCTTCCGCAAGCTGGAGGGCGCAATTCTCATGGACGAAAAGGGCACCGCCGTCCTCAAGAAGGCAGCAATCGCCACCCATTGACCATCAATGGGACGCGCGTCTAGCCCTAGCCCCCGGTCCCTAGCCGCTCGTCCCTAGCCCCTAGCCCCCGTTTGCATCGCCTCGCCCACTCTGTTCATCTATCGCTTATGAGTCATCCGCTTTTTTCTCCTTTTCAGCTTCGATCCGTCACATTTCCGAACCGGATTGGCGTATCCCCCATGTGCCAGTATTCCTCCCGGGATGGCTTCGCCAACGATTGGCACTTGGTCCACCTGGGCAGCCGCGCGGTTGGCGGCGCCGGCCTGGTGATGGTCGAGGCGTCCGCCGTCACGCCCCAGGGGCGCATCACTCCCGGGGACATGGGCATCTGGAAAGAGGAGCACATTCCCATGCTGGCGCGGATCGCGCACTTCGTAAACGCGCAGGGTGCGCGTGCCGGCATTCAGTTGGCGCACGCCGGACGCAAAGCCAGCCGCGCGGTGCCTTTCAAAGGCGACCACCCTCTCACCGACGAAGAAGGCGGCTGGGTCACGGTCGCACCAAGCCCTTTGCCCTTCAGCGAGAAGTACAACGTTCCGGAGCCACTGGACAAAGCCGGCATCGATGTCATTGTTGGGTCGTTCGCCGCAGCCGCACGCCGCGCGCACGCCGCCGGATTTGACCTCCTGGAGATTCATGCCGCTCACGGCTACCTGCTGCACGAGTTCCTGTCGCCGCTTTCGAATCAGCGTACCGATGAATACGGCGGAGCTTTCGACAACCGCGTGCGCTTTCTGCTGGAGGTGACGCGAGCCGTGCGCAAGGCCTGGCCGGAGCACCTGCCGCTCTCCGTGCGCATTTCCGCGAGCGATTGGGTTGACGGCGGTTGGACCATCGACGACTCCGTCGAGCTTGCCAAACTGCTGCGGGAACTCGGCGTGGATATCATCGATTGCTCCTCGGGCGGAAACGTGCCGTACGCAAAGATTCCCGTTGCGCCTGGCTACCAGGTGCCGTTTGCTGCGCGCATCAAAAACGAGGCCGGGATTGAAACTGCAGCGGTGGGCATGATTACCGAAGCCACCCAGGCCAATCGCATCATAGCCGATGGCGACGCGGACCTGGTGTTGCTGGCTCGCGAAATGCTGCGCGATCCCTACTTCGCCGTCCATGCCGCTGCCGCGATGAGCGAGCCGGTAACCTGGCCGGAGCAGTACCTGCGCGCCGCCCCGCCGCACTCCCAGCAAAGAATGCCAATCGTGAAATAGAAGGGCGCCCGCCTGTTCCCTAGTCGCCCGCTGCCCGCTCCTTCAATTCGTTTTCCCAGCGCGCGACAACCACCGCCGCCATGCCGTTGCCGATCACGTTCATGCCGCTGCGTCCCATGTCCATCAGCGTATCGATGCCGAGCAGCACCAGGATCGCCGCTGTGGGGATGCGGAGCGACGCGGCCGAGGCCATCAGCACCACGAGGGTGGCCCGCGGCACCCCCGCCACGCCCTTGCTGGTCAGCATCAGTGTCGCCAGCATCACCAGTTGCTCACCCAGCGAAAGATGAATCCCCGCGGCCTGCGCGGCGAAGATCGCTGCCATGGTCAAATACACGCTCGATCCCGTCATGTTGAAGCTGTATCCGGTGGGCACCACGAACGAGACAATCCATCGCGGCGCGCCAAACTCCTCCATCCGCTCCATGGCCAGCGGGAGCGCGGCCTCTGAGCTTGTCGTCGCAAACCCGATCGCCGCCGGCTCCGCAATCGCCGCCGCAAACCCGCGCACCGAAATTCGCCCAATCAGCAGAATCGGCACCAGCACCAGCAGTATGAATACCGCAAGCGCACCGTAATATGTCCCCACCAGCTTCACCAGCGGCAGCAGCGAGAGCAGTCCCATGCTGCCCACCGTGTAGGCCATGGCCGCACCCGCCGCCAGCGGGGCCACCAGCATGATGATCCTGGTCATGCGGAACATCGTATCCGTGAGCGACTGCAGCACCGTTACCAGCGGTCCCCGCTTCGCTTCCGGCATCGTAGCCAGCGCTGTCCCAAAGAGAACGGCAAACACTGCAACCTGCAGTATTTGATTTTGCGCCACGGCCTGCGCAATATTCTCCGGAAAAATGTTCAACAGGATCTGCTGCCAGCCTTCCGGATGGGTCGCGGGCACCGCCGCCTGTGCCGCTGCCGGCAATGCCACGCCCACGCCCGCTTGCGAAAAATTGATCGCAATCAGCCCTATGATCAACCCGATCGTGGTCACTAATTCAAAGAACACGATGGATTTCACCGCGACCCGCCCCACTCCCTTCAACTCGCCATGGCCCGCAATGCCCGTAACAATGCCGCCGAAGATCAGCGGGGCCACGATCATGCGAATCAGGCGCAAAAAGATGTCGCCGATGAACTTCATCTGTCCTGCTGCGTGCGGCGCATCGGCGCCCAGCACCGCTCCCGCCAGCATCGCAAAAAACGTCCACACCAGGAGCGACCGCCGCCGCAGAGCAACCGGCACAAATAACAGGATGCCCACCCAGCGCAATACAATCCCGGCAAGCGTGGTAGCGGGATTTACCCCAACCAACACCCCGGCCGCAAACATCGCGATAGCGCCGCCCCACAGGACGCGCTCCGCAGTCACGCTCAACCACGCTGTGCGGCTCAAGGATGGAACGGGTGGGCTCAAGAAACCCATTATCCTACGCCCGGCTTCCAGTTTGCCGGGCGCCGGACGCCTATCCCTCTTCTTCTCCGCGAACATCTCCTGGAGAAGGCAGACCCGAGGCAGGTTCAAGCGTCGCGCTCCGTTCCAGATTCGGAAATACCAGCATCGTGACCGCGACCGCGACGAAAATTCCGAGCACAACCTGAATCACGCGATCCAACGCGACACTTTTGTGCGAGCCGGACTGTACCAGCATCACAATTGTCACCGTGACGCCCGCCAGTCGCGAGCTGTTCCGGAAACCGAGCAGGCCGCACACCACCACCGCGAGGAATACCGCCAAAATGTAGTTCCACGGGAGTTGGCCGAACAACGTGCACGAGAATCCCAGCACGGCCCCGATGATGGTTCCGAGTATCCGATCGCGCGACGCTCGAATCGTCGACCCTACATTCGACTGCAAAACGATAATCGCGCTGATCGCGCCCCAATACCCGTCATGCAATCCAAGCAGTTGCGCCAGCAACCAGCAAAGTGAGGCTGCGAAAGCCGTCCTTCCCGCATGAATCAGGAGTCCTTTCCGTTCCCCGGTCAGGAGCGGAAAGAATCCATCCGGAACCACCCGCAACCACCCGGCGCGGGGTATTTGGACTGATGCTTTGTCCGGCTTGACTCCCGTCTTGTCGCTCATTGCTCTTCGCACGTCTCATTGAAGCATCTCGCAAGTCTCCGCTGACACACCGTGACCGCCCTCACGTTTTGGTTCAATAGACGTTCAATCGTAGAACACGTATCTTGCGGTCAGACTGGCGCTCGCACCTGTGGATTTTCGCAACCAGCACGGACGGTCCAACATCCAATACCCGGGCAAAGAACAAAAAGGACTTACGCGGCCCTCTTTGGTTAGACCGACTTCCCCTGGATCATCGCAGAAACCCCTTAGGACTGGCCATGCAACGCATTTATTCATCCCTCGTGCTGTTTGCTCTGCTGGCGGCTGGTGTGTGCACCGCGCAGCGCGCGATCCCGGCTGCTTCCGTGCCCGCCGATCAAGCTGCTCTGCCGGATGCGCCCAAGGCGGAGCAATCCGTCCAAAGCAGCTCTTCCTCTCAAGATGCTCCGAAACCCGATCAGGCCCAGCTTCCGGGACAAGACAGGAACCCGCCGCCTCCAGTTCCTACCCTGGAAGGCAAGCAGACCAAGCGCATCCTGGGCATCATTCCAAACTTCCGTTCCGTAAGCGTCGACGAGAAACTTCCCCCCATCTCCAAGCACGACAAATTCAAGCTCATGCTGGATGACAACTTCGACTATTCGAACTTTCTTTACGTGGCCATCCTCTCGGGGATCGCGCAAGCTGAGGACTCCTATCCTGAATTCCACCATGGTGCGCCGGCTTATGCGCGCTATTACTGGCACAGTTTCGCTGACACATTCGACGCCAACCTGATGACGGAATACCTCGTTCCCGTCGCCACCCGCGAAGATCCCCGCTACTACACCCTGGGCCGCGGCGGATTTGCCAAGCGCACCATCTACACTTTTTCTCGCCTCGCCATTACCCGCACGGACCACGGCGGTAGGACAATCAATATTTCTGAGATCGTGGGCAACGGTGCCGCAGCCGGCATTTCGGCCTTCTACTATCCCAGCCCGGAGCGGACCTGGACCAAAACCGGTCAGCGCTGGGTCACGCAGATCGGTCTCGACGGTTTCGCCAATCTGATCAAGGAATTCTGGCCCGACATCAACTCCAAGATCTTCCACAGCCACTACTGACGTCCTCCACTCACCGTGTAGCATTGAGTCGGGAAAACTCTATGCTCCGTGTCGGATATCCAGCCAAACTGGACGCCTCGTTCCTGCGTGTGATGCCTGCGGGAATTGAACTAATTCCGTTGGCGGATGATTTGGATCATTCCGTCGACGTGGACGTCTGGATTCCTGATCCTTTTTCGACGCGCGCGCTACGCGTCTGGCCGCACCTTCAGGGTGTTCGCCTCGTGTTGTCGATGATGGCGGGCACGGAATGGATCCCCGGCACTGTCGGACCACACGTCACCATCTGCAATGCCCACGGCGCGCATAACATCTCCACCGCAGAGTGGACCGTCTCCGCGATCCTCGCCATGCTCAAGCATTTCCCGCTGTTCCTCGACATTCAGCGGTCTGGCATCTGGCGCAGGCGCAAGGAAGCCACTGCGGAATATGAAAATCTCAGCGGCGACAGGCGCCCTCTTCATCCGCCCGTCATGCTGGAAGAACTCACGGGCAAGAGGGTCCTTCTGGTGGGATACGGCGCGATTGGCAAAGAGATCGAGCGCATGCTCGCGCCGTTCCGCGTGGACGTGACCCGCGTGGCCCGCACGGCGCGGACCGAACCGTTGGTTCATCCGGTCAGCGAACTCGACGCCCTGTTGCCCAATGCCGACGTCATCGTCCTGATTCTTCCCCTCACCGAAGAGTCACGCGGCTTGATTGGCGCGCTTCAGTTCGACCGCATGCGCCAGGGAGCGCTCCTCGTCAATGCGGCGCGCGGCCCCATCGTGCAGACAGATGCGCTGGTCAGCGCGCTGAACTCGGGAAAGATTCGCGCCGCCATCGATGTCACCGACCCTGAGCCATTGCCGGAGGGACATCCGCTTTGGCGCTGTCCGAACCTGCTCATCACGCCCCACATCGGGGGGTCCAGCCCCGAGTTTGCGCCGCGCTCGCTCCGTGTCGCCGCCGACGAGTTGCGCCGCTACATGAACGGCGAGCCGCTGCAAAACGTCGTTCAGCTGGCTGTTTGAGCTGTAGCGGGCGCGCGCCGCCAGTCCCGCAATCCCAGCACGGCCAGCCCAACAAGCAGCGCATACAAGATCGTGGTAAACCACATGCTCTTGAGCACATACTCGACCACGTAGAAGGTATCCACCACGATCCACAGCCACCAGTTCGCGATGTGCCGGCGCGCATCCCACCAGCTCGCAACAAGGCTGAAGCTCGCCAGCGCTGCATCCAGAAACGGCAGAGAAGCGTGGAGCCGCATGGCAATTGACGCCAGAACAAAGGTACCTGCCACGCCGGCGAGAATCGCGATCGCGGCATTGCGGAACGGGAGCGGCGCGATGCGCACCGCTCCTTCCTGGCGCACGCCATTGGCCCAGTTCCACCAGCCATATATCGTAAATACGATAAAGAACACTTGCAGTAGCGCGTCTGACAATAATTGCGCACGATAAAAGACGACCAGGTAGATCACATCCGCAACCAGCGTGATGGGCCAGCACCACAGGTTACGCCGGGTCGTGAGCCAGATGCCCACCAGGGTGGTGCTCCAGCCCGTAACCTCTACCCAGTTCGACGCGAGGTAGTGCCAAAGCCACGTCACAATCATTCCCGCACCACCCCTGCGCTGCCTTCGCGAGCCTCGGCCCATGTCCGCAAAGCTTCCAGTAGCCGTGCTCCCACGCCCCGCCACCAGCGCGCATGCAGCACCAGGTACCCTTCGCACGCGTACCAGGCTTTTTCTTCCGATGCCAGCGCGCTCAAAAAATAATCGGTCTCAGACAGCGCGAACTCCGCGTGACAGAGCGCCAGCATCGGCGCCAGCGCCCGCCCCTCAATCGCACTCAGCGGCCGCACGGATTCATATCCATCCAGCAGCGCCCAAAGGTGATCGAAGTGCACCGCCACATTCTGCGGGTGCGCGGGATCATTGATCAGCGCCAGCCAATCCACCATGCTGCGCTCGATCGCATGCGCCAGATCATGCACCGCGTTGGTTCGGTCGCATAGTCCGAAATCAATCAGCGCCGTTACCTCGGCGTCCCGCCCCGCATTGCTCCAAAAGAGATTCGACGGGATGCAGATCGTTGTGCGTCCATAGCGGGTCCAGCGCCGGCAACAGCGGCAACAACTCCGCATGAAACGGCGCCAGCAACTCCAGCGCCTCCTCACCGCAGTTGCGCTTCGCAAGGTACCCACCGAGCGCCGGCCGCGCATTGACATATACGTCAAACGCTGCCCGCGCATCCTCCGCAGCAAAGATCGTGAACCCCGCCACCAGCGCACGCCCTCGTCTTGCCGGCGCATCGAACCCGCGCGCCGCATCGTGCAACCGGGCCATCGCCTGCCCCGCGGCGCGCGCATGCTCCGCGCAGCGAAACGGCGTCCACGAAATCGCCTCCTCATACGCGTCGATGCCCGCCGGCACGGCGTGAACCTCGTAGGTCCAGTCACCAATCTCGATTGCCGTCTCTCCCTGTGCATTTGCAAACACGCGCGGCACCGTTGCCCCGCAGCTCCGCAGATGCTCCATGAAGCGATGCTCTTCCCGCAGTCCTTCCGCATCCCGGACCGCGCGTGCATGGCGCTTCACAAACACCAGTCCATCGCCCGTTTTCACCACGCTGCCCGCCGACAGCGGCCGCGGGCTTGCCCTCAGAATCGAGAACGGCTCCGCCACGCCCGGGATCCCGGACAACACCGCGCCCACTTCCGCGCGTGTCAACGGCGGCCAGTCCGGTTCCACCAGCGTGCCATCCAGTCCGTGCGCTTTCGTGGTCGTGCTCAATGCGTCCTCTTTTTACCCATCAGAATGTGTAGTGCGCCGACAGCCGCACCGTGGTGGGCGCGCCCAGGTGAATAAACGTGTCGCCGTAGCTCGCGCCTGTGTCCTTCCAGTAGCGCTTGTCCGCGATGTTATCGGCGTAGAGTCGCAACGTCATGTGTCCCTGCTCGCCCCCCGGCGTATATCGCGCACCCAGGTTGAACAGGTTGTACCCCGCCACGCTCACCGCATCGTCGCGCGTCGCTTCCTTGCGCCCCGTATAGCTCCATCCCGGCATCAGGTGCAGCCCGCGAGCATGCGGTACCAACACGTCGGCAAACACCGTCGTCCGCACCCGCGGCACGTTGATCACCTGCTTGTTGTCGAATGCCGGCGTCCCGGTATCGCTCGACTGCGCCCGAATCGCCGCCGCCGACGCGCTCAATCGCAGCCAGTTCGCCGCCTTGCCTTCCGCATTCACCTCCACGCCATCGTGGGTCTCGCGTCCCTCCGACACAAAGGTAAGGTTGCCCGCGTCATCCGGCCCCATGGGATAGAAGAACGGCGCCCGCATCCGAAAAAACGCCGTCGTCAGCAGGATGCGATGATCCGGCTCAAACTTCGCCCCCACCTCCGCCTGCCGCGTGAAGAACGGAGCCAGGTAAGCATTGGCGTTAGTCACCCAGAACGGCGCCTGCGGCCCCAGCGACAGCAGCACTCCGTAATTCGCATACAACATCAGCGACGAAACCGGCGCAAACGTGGCCGCGTACTGCGGCAGCCACTCGCCCCGTGATGCGCTGTAGTTGAAATCCTTCACCGATGCATAACGCCCGCCGGCCATCAGGGTCACGCGCCCCGGCAACTGCACGCGGTCCTGTATCAATCCCGACGACTGCCGATTAAAATCCGCCAGCACCGATGGCCCCGCCTGCTGGTACGGGCTCTCCGGGCTCACCATCACGTTCGGCTGGTTGATATTCTCATCGCCGATCCACGTGTAGACGATGCTCGGCGAAAGATCCACCGCGCGGTCGAACATCGATCCCCCGAAGGCCAGATTGTGCGTTAACGCTCCGGTCTTCACACGGCCCACCGCCAGCGCCTCGCCAACCGCGTCAATGCGCAATTCCCCGGGGCTGCGGTAGTCGTAGATCGAATAGCTTCCATCCGGGCAGAAGAACCAGTACGGCGAGTCAGGGCAAAGATCATTGCCGTTGGCATCGTACGCGGCGCCGTACGGATAGATCACGTTATCGTCGATCAGCGAATGGCTGTAGGACCCGCTCAAACTCGCCGTCCATGCTGGCCCCAACGCGCGCTGCAAACGCGCCCCGGCATTGAACGCATCAAACGTGTTCGGCTTCGACCAGGGCTGATCGCCCAGCATAACCGAGGGATACACATTCCCAGGTACAGTCGTCCCGCCCAGCAGTTGATACCCCGCTACCGAACGCTCCACCTTGTGCTGGTATTCAAAGTCGGTACGCAGCGTGGTCGCGGAATCAATCGACCAATCCGCCGCGGCCGCCCCCATCGCGCGCCATCCGTTCGCATCCTCCACATACGTGTGAATGTCCTCGCCCGCTGCGTTGAATCGAACCCCAAACTGCTTCTTCTTTCCCAACAGACGTCCCAGGTCCACCGCCCCAAAGGTGCCCCCGCGATGATCCGTCGCCAAGTCCACCGCCTCGATCGCCGCCGGCCGCTTGGTCACAAAATCAATCAGCCCGCCCGCCGACGCAATCCCGCTCTCCACGCCCGCAATGCCTTTGACAAACTCGACGCGCTCTTTGTTCTCGAGCGGCACATCCTGCTCGCCCGCAATCGTCATCCCGTTGACCTGCAAACCCGTCGCAAGATCGATTGGAAATCCGCGAATCTCAAAATCGCCGTAGTACCCCACCGGCGCGTAGTCCTCGCCTATCGACGCATCGTTCTTCACCACATCGCTCAGCACGCGCGCAGCCTGGTCGTTCAGCAGCCCGCGCGTCACCACCGACGCGGAGACCGGCGTCTCCTTGAGCGCCCCTCCGTCCAGCGTCCCCGCCGTCACACTCTCCGGAAGGTAGTTATCCCTCGCGTCCGCATGCACCTCGACCGTCGTCGTCACGCGCGGCAAGGGGGTCGCCTGTTGCGGATTCGACGATGCCTCGGTCTGATTCTGCGCAACCACCGGCAGCGCCAACATGCCGGCAACCACTCCAGCCAACCCCCCGCGCCCCGCGGCACGCAAAATCGCGCCACGGCGCTGTGTTGCCCACCACCCGCGCGCATGCAGTTCAAATTGTCGGAGAGACGCAACAGCTCTCGGCATACAGTCCTCTTGCTTCCAACTGAAACAAGAGACGCCCGAAAAACTATGTCGCTAAGAAGGCCGCTTCGCTTCGGAAACTTCCCACGCCGGTATTATCCGGATCGGGTTCGAGGGTATTTCTCAGCCCCGCCTATCGGAGCACCCCTGTTTCAATAACAAGATTGAAACACTTCCCGGCAGCACATTGCAACTCGGTTTCCTGCCCGGCCACCAATGCCGGGTGCCCCATGTCTCGTTTCTGAGACATGGGATACCACCAATCTCGCCGCGCCTACCTCCCGCTACCCTCGGTCAGCGTCACAATCCGATCCACACCCGGCACGGTAAAGTGTTCCACCTTCCCGTCCGGCCAGCGCACCTCAATCGCATCCACACTGGTCGCCTGCCCCAATCCAAAGTGCGGCCTGAAATCATTGCTGGACAGATAGCTTCCCCCGCTGATCACATCGCCGCGCTGCTTCATCCCATTCGCCGTCAGATACACCGTCGCGCCCACCGCATCCCGCGGGCTCCCGTGGTTGATTTCGGTCGCACCCACCAGCTTCAGCTCTAGCCAGTGATTTTTGTCGTTACTTACATTCTTCAGCAGCACCGGGTGCCCATCCATCACGCTGATCACCGCGTCCAGCTTGCCGTTGTTAAATAGATCGCCCACCGCCATGCCGCGCCCCGCAATCACCACCGCCAGCCCCGATCCTTCCACGGCCGGCACCGGCTCAAACTTCTTGCCCTCCAGATTGTGGAACAGCATCGGGCGCTCCGCCCAGCTCGTGCCCCACGCATACTTGTCCGCCTGTGGATACACGTGTCCGTCCGACATCATCAAATCCTTCCACCCATCGTTGTCGTAGTCGAAGAACGCGTCGCCCCAGCTCAAGAATGGCACCGAGATCTCCGCGATCCCCAGGTGATAGCTGATGTCGGTAAGATTCGCGTCGCCCTCGTTGTGATACAGCGGCTTGTAATCGTCGCTGAACGTCGTGTCGAACACGTCGAGCATCCCATTGTTCTCGTAATCGCCCACCGCAATGCCCATCGACGCCGTCTCGCGTCCCGCCTCGTTCAGCGCAAACCCCGACGCATAGCTCACATCCTCAAACGTCCCGTCGCCCTTGTTCAGATAGAGATAATTCGGCGTCGAATCGTTCCCCACCAGCAGGTCCGGCTTGCCGTCATTGTTGATGTCGGCGAACACCGCGCCCAGCCCGTAGTAGCCCGGCTTGTCCGCCACGCCCGCTTTTTCGCTCACATCCGTAAACGTGCCGTCGCCGTTGTTATGAAAAAGATGGTCGCCCTCGCCCTTCAATCCCCGCGGTCCGCAGCTCACCTTCTCGCCGCGAAACGTGCAGAACGCATTGGGCGCGTCCGCATCGCCCGCCGTCGGCATGTGCTTCCGGTCGTAGTGCAGGTACCCGGCCACAAACAGGTCCAGCTTGCCGTCGCCGTCATAGTCCCCCCACGTGGCGCCCGTGTGCCACCCCGCCGGATCGTCCAAACCCACTCCGGCCTTGTCCGCCACATCGGTAAACGTCCCGTTGTGGTTGTTGTGGTACAGCCGGTTCTTGCCCCAGTTCGAAACAAAAATATCCGGCCAGCCGTCGTTGTCGTAGTCCGCAATGGCCACGCCAAAGCCCCAGCGATCGTTGGTCACGCCGGCCTTCCCAGCCACATCGGTAAACGTCCCGTCATGATTGTTGTGGAACAGCGCCGCGTGCGGCGGCGTCTCCTTGCCGTCCATTGCGTTGAACGTCGATCCGTTCACCAGGTAGATATCGAGCCAGCCATCGTTGTCGTAGTCAATCAGGCCCACGCCCGATCCCTTCGTCTCCACGATGTAGTCCTTCGTGGGCGTACCCATCTTGTGGGTCCACTTCGCCAGCCCCGACTTCTCGCTCGCGTCCTCAAACACCACCGGCCCGGTCTTCACAAATCCGCCCGCCGTAACCGGCCGATGCTGTTCATCAAGCTGAATGGGATGCGGCGATGTAACCTGCTGCCCGTTCTTCGATGGCGGAGTCGTTCCCGAGCTGGCTGCCTGCGCAGAAACGAAAAGAGGAAGGCACGCGATCAGCGCGCAGGCAGTGGCTTTGCGAAGGTCGATCGGCATGGAGGCCAGTATAAGGGGCGGGGTGGACGAAAGTATCGTCCGAAAGAACGAGAACCACCTTCCATCCTCAGACGCCGCTCTTCCTCAGCCGCCCCTCTTCACTTTTTCACTTTTCACTTTTCACTTCTTCACTGTTCACTGACGCTACTGCCCAGTCGCCCCGCTCGCCGCCGGCTGCGCATTCTGCACGATCCATCCGTCATTGCTCTTCACCAGGTTGGCCGACCCCGCCTGCGGAGCGCTCGCATCGTTCAGCTTGGGAAATGCGGTCTTCATCTCCGCGGAGTTCGCCCAAGCCGGCAGATTGCTCGTCGCATAGTGATAGTTCACCGTGTACTGTGTCGCGTCGTCCGCTGCGGGCGTGTAGCCATCAATCGCTGTCACCTCGGCGTGCCCATAGCAAAAGTTTCCGTATCCCGGCTGGCTCGAGTCCGCGGTCCACTTCGCGCGCCCCTGGTCCGACAGATCGTAGTCGTTTACCTGCTTCGATCCCACCAGAAAACGCTTCTTCTCCGCCGACTTCCGCGTCAACATGCCGGCATCCGTCAGTGCGTCGAATTCCTTGGTTTGTTCGTCGTTTGACGTGTCGGCCTGCACCGGGAATTTAATCGGGGCGCTCCAAAGGCAGGTTTGCTTCGCGCTCAGATAGTTATTCAGCGCCGACTTGAACGCCCCTTGATCGACCGCGTTTTTCTTGCAGCCGCTGCCTACGGCTGCCGCACCCGCCAGAATCAACAGAAATATCGCCCGCTTCTGCATTCGCATCGCACTCCTCGTGGGGTTGGATGCACGCAGCGATTCCCGCGGCATGCGGGCTCGTATTTTCACTCTTCTTCGGGATCCGGCTCAGTCCGCGACGCAACTTGCTATCAACGGGGCCATGCAACCTTTCGCTACCAAAACAAACTCGTTCACCGCGCCCTGTTCGGACAGTTCCTGGATGCGCGCACTCTCCAGCACCGCCAGCATCGCCTGCTGCGCCCGCACCCACACCGGGTGCGAAGGGCACCACGCGCTTCTCTTACAGCTCTTTCCTTCCGCCAGGCAGACGTTCAGAACGATGGGCCCATCGATGGCCTCGACAACCGCGCGGATCGACGCTTTTCGCCCCTCCGCCGATATCTCGAATCCCCCACCCTGCCCGCGCTGCGATGTGATCTGTCCCGCATGCGCCAGGGCCTGCAGAACCTTCGACAGAAAACTCTCCGGCGCTCCCGTGGCCCGCGTCAACTCCGGCAGCGAAACACGCTCGCCCTCCGGCATCCCTGCCAGGGCCACCATCACGCGCACCCCGTAGTCCGCGGCGCGCGTCAGCTGCATCGACGAATTCATCTTGCCTTCCACACAAAACTCCTCACTCCCCGCTGCCCGCACTGTTTCGCGACCATCAACGGGAGATCCTAAAACACCGAGTGTAACCCGGAGAAATCACGACCATTTGTGTTCACAATCACAGACCCGTGGTTGCCTGACTCGCTACCTTGAATTCGAGAAATCTGGAGAAAAGTACTCCACAATGCCTGGCCATCGCCCGCCAGCCGCAGAGTGAAAGGAAGTTTCTACAAGCCTTATGCAACCATTCCCAGCCGTCGATCCCATCCCGCTACCGGCGCCGATATGGCTCTTCAAACTCCTTCATATCGTCACCCTGTCGCTCCACTTCGTTGCCGTGGAAATGCTCCTCGGCGGACTGCTCCTCGCCGTCGTGTTCAGCCTCTTTCGCGGCTCGCCGGCCTCGCAAACCGCGGCCCGCGCCTTGGCCAGCCGCCTCACCGTGGTCATGACCTACGTCATCAACCTCGGCGTTCCCCCACTGCTCTTCGCCCAGGTCCTCTACGGACGCGCCCTCTACACCTCCAGCGTCCTGATCGGCGCCTGGTGGATCTCCATCATCGCCCTGCTCACCCTCACCTACTGGCTGCTTTACCGATTCAGCGCCCGGCTTGAGGCAGGCCGCTCCGCATGGCTCTCCGGCCTCAGCGCCTGGATCCTCGCCGGCTTCATCGCCCGCCTGCTCTCGACCAATATGACGCTGATGCTCCGCCCCGAAGTCTGGCGCCAGATGTACTCCGCCTCCGCTGCAGGCGCCTATCTCCCCACCGGCGACCCCACCACCACCCCCCGCTGGCTCCTCATGCTCGCCGGCGGCCTCTTCCTCGGCGGACTGTGGATGATCTACCTGGCCGGCCGCAATGCCTTTGCCCCCCAGGAAAAGAAGTTCCTTGCCTCCGCCGGCGGCAAAATCGCCGTCGTCTCCGGCCTCCTCTACTGCCTCTGCGGCATCTGGGCCTTCGCCGTCCAGCCCGACGTCGTCAAGACCGGCCTGGCGACCCATCCCCTCTATCACTGGTACGGATACGCCGCCTACGGCTGGTTCGCCTTCGTCGCCCTCGCCCTGGTCATCGCTGCCCTCGCCGGCTTCCGCAAAATCACTGCCAACTGGCTCGGTTGGGCCGGCGCACTCGCCGCCCTGCTCCTCGAAATCACCTTCACCGTCTATCGCGACGCCGTCCGCGACCTCACCCTCCTCAGCAAGGGCTACGACGTCTGGGATCGCGTAGTCGTCACCAACTGGAGCGTCGTCGGACTCTTCCTCTTCCTCTTCGTCGCCAGCCTCGGCGTCGTCGCCTGGCTCATTTCCGTCGTCGCCCGCGCCAAAGACCCCATCGCCCCGAATCCGATTCCCCGGAACCCTATTCAAGGAGCGGCCTGATGACCACCCACATCGTTCTCGAAGATCCCCAGTTGAAAACCACGGAACACCCCGGCGAAGCCACCACCCGCCGCGGCTTTCTCCTTGCCGCAGGTGCCGCCGGCCTCTGTTACGTCACCGCCCTCGGCTACCCCGTCTACCGCTACCTGGCCTCGCCCGCCGAAATGGCCTCCTCTGCCGCCGCCGTCACCGAAGTCACCCTCAAGGACGCCCAAAAGCTCCCCGCCGGCTCCGTCCTCATGTTCAAGTTCGGCGTCGCCCCCGCCATGCTCATTCACCACGCTGACAACACCTGGGTCGCCCTCACTGCCGTCTGCACCCACCTCGGTTGCACGGTGCAATACGAGCCGCAGATGAACCGCATCCACTGCGCCTGCCACGGCGGTGTTTACGATCCCCGCACCGGCGCCAACGTCTCCGGGCCCCCGCCCAAACCGCTCAAGCTCTTCAAAGTAGCCGTCAACGACACCGGCGTAGAAGTCTCACGCGCCTGATGGCAGTGAACAGTGTGCAGTGGAGAGTGAACAGGGAAAGGCGGCAAGGAGAATGAGTACGTCAACGCCCACAAGGTCAGTCCAAACCTTCCGCGATTTACTCGTTTGGCAAAGATCAATGGAATTGACCGTAGTGATCTATCGCCTCACGCAAGGTTTCCCTCGCGAAGAAATGTTCGGGCTCACAAGCCAGTTGCGACGATGCGCAGTTTCGATCCCCAGCAACATCGCAGAAGGCCAGGGACGGTTGAACACACGCGAGTTCCGTCAATTTCTAGGCATCGCGCGCGGCTCGACTTTCGAATTGCAGACACAGCTCGAAATTGCTCGCAGACTTGCCCGCGGAGATCCTCAATTACTCGACGACGCCGAAGGTCTGTCGCACGAAATCGGCAAGATGATCTTCTCCATTTTGAAAAAGCTTAAAACAACGAACAGCTAGCGCGCTTTTCTGTTCACTGTTCATCGCTGTTGCCGTCCACTGTCCACTGTTCACTGTCCACTGTTTTGAGGCATCACATGACCACCAAGCAACTCACCAACTCCCTCTACGGCTGGGTCGACGAGCGCCTGGGCATCTCGGAAATCGCCGCCTTCGCGCGCCACAAGCGCGTCCCGGTCCACGCCCAGTCCTTCTGGTACTACTGGGGCGGCATCTCGCTCTTCCTCTTCCTCGTCCAGTGCTTCACCGGCATCCTGCTGCTTGTCTACTACCGCCCCGGCGCCGAAGCCTACGAGTCCGTCCGCCAGATCACCTTCGTCATGCACTTCGGATGGCTCATCCGCTCAGCCCACTCCTGGTCCGCCAACCTCATGCTCTTCGCCATCTTCGTGCACATGTTCTCGGTTTACTTCATGAAGGCCTATCGAAGCCCGCGCGAATTCGGCTGGCTGAGCGGCATGGCGCTGCTCGCCCTCGCCACCGTCTTCGGCTTCTCCGGCTACCTGCTGCCCATGGACGAACTCAGCTATTTCGCCACCAAGGTTGGCCTCGAGATCCCCAACGCCGTCCCCTTCATCGGCCCGGCCATCGCCTCCATGCTCCGCGGCGGCGCTGAAGTCACCGAGTTCACGGTCCAGCGCTTCTTCGCGCTTCATGTCGTGGTGCTTCCCGCTCTCTTCCTTCCCCTCCTCGGCTTCCATCTCTGGCTCGTCCAGCGCCACGGCAACGCCCTGCCGCCCAGCGAAGAAGCCAAGCACCCCAGCGACCGCAAGAGCATCGCGTTCATGCCCGGCTTCCTTGTCAAGGACCTGGCCATGTGGCTCATCTCCCTCAATGTCCTGGCCCTGCTCGCCTCGGTCTTCCCGTGGTCGCTCGGCAAGCAATTCGACCCGCTCTCGCCCGCACCCATCGGCATTCACCCCGAGTGGTATTTCATGAGCCCCTTTCAAATGCTCAAGGTCCTCGGCAGCGTAATGCCAGGAGAGATGGGCGAGATTGCGGGCCTTCTGCTCTTCACTCTCGGTATCTGCCTCTGGATTCTGATTCCCTTCTACGACCGCAACAAGGAATCTGGCCGCCGCGCAAGAACCGCCCACTACTTCGGCCTCATCGCCGTAATCCTGCTGCTCACCACCACCGCCATCGGCTACTGGACCATCGCTAATGCTGAATGAGCGAAATGTGAAGAGTGAAAAGTGAAGAGTGAAAAGTGAACCAAAGCAAAAACAAAGGACGGGTCCCCAGGTCCCTCGCATTTGGGGACTGGGATAGCACCATCCCATCCCCATCAAGGCTGTCTTCCTGAGCGAAGTTGGTGCAAGCACCAACGCAGTCGAAGGATCTGCGGTTGTTCTTGCCTTTGCTTTTCCGCAGCGAACCCACCACAAACTTGGGTGCCCCAGGTCTCGCCTTTGAGACCTGGGATACCACTGAAGTCGACAAGTCGAAATTAGGAGTCTTCGCAGTGAACTATCCGTTTTGGGACATTCCACATCATTGGCTCAGGTTGGGTCATCGGACATGATTGCGATTTACCACGTGATGATTTCGCAATTCGCCGTCGGTGGTGGATTGTTTCTCCCAATGGCCGAACGCAAGGCGATGCGCATGGAGGACCAGCGCCGTTGCCGACGCCTGGCTCGCCCAACTCGTCCGCCACTCCAAGTTCTTCCTCATCATCACCGGCGTCTTCGGCACCGTCTCCGGCGTCGGCATCTGGTTCGCCATCGGACTCACTCACCCTGAAGCCACCAGCACGCTCATTCACAACTTCGTCTTCGGCTGGGCCATCGAGTGGGTCTTCTTCATGATCGAGCTCACCACCATCGCCGTCTACTACTACACCTGGAACCGCGTCGACCCCAGGCTCCATCTCAAGGTCGGCTGGGTCTACGCGGTGGCCTCGGTCTGCACCCTCATCATCATCAACGGCATCCTCACCTTCATGCTCACGCCGGGCGATACCTGGATCGGCGTTGCCGGCACCGGCCACGAAGCCAGCAAATTCTGGAACGCCTTCTTCAATCCCACCTACTGGCCAAGCCTGCTGCTCCGCACCGGCGTCTGCACCTCGCTCGCCGGCATCTGGGCGCTCATCACCTCCAGCCGCATCGACGGCGAAAAGCAGCCCGCCCTCAAATCCAGCATGGTCCGCTGGAGCGTCAAGTGGCTCATCCCCTCTTTCATCGCTACGCCCTTCCTGCTCGTGTGGTACCTCTTCATGGTTCCTGAAACGCAGCGCGCTTTGCTCACCCTTGGCATCGACACCATCGCCGGCGGCACTTTCTCCACCGTCACCCGCATCGCCCTGGTCATCGTCATCACGTCAGCCACCATCGTCGGCGTAGCCTACTACCTCGCCTATCGCAATCCGGTTGACTTCAACCTCTCCCATGCCGTGGCCGTCCTGCTGCTCGCCCTCATCGCCACCGGCTCCGGCGAATATGCCCGCGAAATGCTGCGCAAACCCTTCGTCATCGGCCGCTGGATGTACTCCAACGGCGTCCGCGTCCCCTCCGTCGCCCGCATCAACACTGAGGGATATTTAGCCAAATCCAACTGGGTCTGGAATGGCGACGGCGCCGAGCCATCAAGCTACTCGCGCGGCGAAGCCATCTTCCGCGGCGAGTGCGGCTCCTGCCACACCATGAACGGCTACCGCGCCATGCACCAGCTCATGGATGGCCGCGATCGCGCCGGCATCCACAACTTCATCGTCATGCTTCACGACTACAAGTCCGACTCCCCTTACCACCGCTTCATGCCCCCCATGGCCGGCACGCAAAAGGACATCGACGACCTCACCGACTTCCTGAACGCGCAGGTCAACCCGCCCGCCCCCGTCAAGGCGAAACCGTTGTTAACCGCACAAAAATAGTCAAAATCACAGGAAAAAAGCAGCACATTCTGGACCAACAAAAAGCGCCTGCCAGTCGCCCGGCAGGCGCTCTTTGTCACTTATCACTCGTCACTCCTGACCCTAATCCCTGGTCCCTGCATTTATCACTTCACCGTCTCCGAGAAAGTCCCCTGCGGCTCGCGTCCCTCCAGAAAGGCCTGGTTCACCTCAATATTCTCCTTCAACACAGCGGTCCCGGCTGCCAAATGAAACGCTGACCGGCCAAACTCATTCGCCAGCGCGCGGGCCTGTTCCGCCGTGATCCGTTTCATATCACCGCCGCTGGCAACCAATCCCATTGCCCGTGCCGCATCCTCGGCCGGCCCATCCTGCAATCGTAAGAGCCGCTCCTGCGCCTCATAGATCTGCGCGTAACGGCGCGCCTCGTCATACGGCATGTAGGCCAGCGCACCCGTTGACTCAGCGGTTCTCCAGGCGGTGTTCCGCAGCAGCATCCCTTGCGACCCGATGTGCAAGCTAGCGTTCTGCGCCGCCTTATCATTGGGATGTTCCTCGATGTTCTGCACCACCTGCAGGTCGTCGGCGACCTGCTTCCGCCACGCCAGCAAGGCGGGCAATGCGGCCTTCAAGTCTCCAAGATTCTGCTGAATCTCCACTCGCAGCGACGCCCGCGCCTCCTCCGCCAGGTGCACATGATGCCGCCACTCCACGCAGCTCTCAATCTGTGTCGCTATCAGCAATCCCACGGTAATGGTGAACAGGTGAAGAAAGAACTCCTTCGACCCGTGCAGCGGCGAGTGCGGCGCATGAACATCCAGCATGATGACAAATCATCTCGTCACACCGCCCGCCCGCGCAAGCACCCGGCATCTAATGCAGCCCCTAGCCCCTAGCCTTCTTCCGGCCCCCGCGGCAACTCCCGCCCATGCACTGAAGTATCAACACTGCTCGGCGTCTCGTCCTCCGCAGGCCCTGCCGGCAGTTCCGGTTCTCTCGTCAGCGTCGACAACCCCAGCAAGGAAGCTCCGCCCGCCGGCGCCACCGCTTCCTCTTCGCCGTCACTTCCCTGGTCCCCGGTCTCTGGTCCCTGGTCCCTGCCCTTCTCGTTGATCCACAAACACACAATCCACCACACCAGTACGGCAATGTACACCGCGTTATTGGTATTGAAAAGGTGGTCGCGAATGCCCAGAACGTGCTCGTACTCCTCCCGCGAGTGCGCCACCGCGGTCTTCGCAATCCGCTCCCAGATAAACTGGATCGAAAGCTGCGACAGCGAAGCGGTCATCAACCCGATCGCCACCTGCTGGGCTTTACTGCGGAATCCCGCGCCCACGCTCCGGCCCACGAACACAATCAACAGCCCCAGAGCGATGTTCTCTACATCGGCGAGCAGCATAGCCTTCTGCGCCAGCAGTTGCACAAGCTGCATCGGCGGCGCCGAAGTCAGGGTCTTCCAGTCGGGCCAGCCACCCCAGTAGCGCAACACCGCCGCGCCAATCGCTATCAATAGCAGCGCGCCGATCATCCAGCTCGCGCGCCGCACCCCGCGGAAAGCCCGCCGCGCCACTTCCACCACCACCATCAGGCTCAGGAATCCGCCCACCGCCGCCATGATGATGAACACTTCGGCCATCGTCATCTGCGGCAAGCGGCCGAACAGCAGGCGGCTCGTCAGCAGACGGAACGCCACCAACACAATGTTGGCCGTAAACCAGGGAAACTGCCGCACCCGGTCCCGGCCCATCAACACCACCAGCAGCACCAGGTGCGCCGCAAACGTCAGCGTCCAAAGCACCGACAAAGCCGAAAATGGAAAATGAAAATGCATTTCTGCCTATCCTGACCGCGGGATGAAAGCCCGGCGGCCAACCTTCAGTTTAAACGCCGCTGGTGGGGGCTGGATCAACGGGCTGACTTGCTGACTCGCTATGCCGCGAAGCGGCGCTAACTTGCTGTCTTTGTCTCAAAACATCCCTCATTGGCCGGAGTTTTCACCCCGGTTCTTTATCCCCCGAGGCTCGCCTTTCCGGTGCGGCCGACATTCGAGCTATAGTGTTGCGCATGTTGATCTCGGGAACCTTCACCACCTGGGACTTGATTGCCACCGGGATTGGCGCCGTTCTCGGCGCATCCGGCTGGGGCGCCGCCGCCATGAAGATGATCCTCGACATTCGTGAAGAAAAACGAAAAGCCCGTGAAGATCAGCGCAAGGATGCGGCCGAAGACCGGGCGAACTACGAGGCCATGGTCAAGCGCGCCGAAGGGCTGGCGCCTTTCATCACCGAACTCAACCGCGGAGAACATCTCTATCGCTGGGAGCGCATCGACAAGCTGGCGAAGAATCCCGCACTCGAAATCTCCCCGGAAGAGGGCAAGGAGCTCCGCAGTTATCCCGCGCAGTTGGAAAAACTCGGCGCCTTGATGCTGGCCGGCAAATTTCCCCCCGAATACATCTACCAGCACTTTGGCGAAGAGATTCTTACCACCAGGAATGCATCCAGGCTCTGGGAAAACGAAGACATGCACTACTGGAAAGTGTTCATGCTTCTCGCCGAGTCAATGGAGCAGGTGCGCTCCCGGGGCCGGCATCATGCGAAGAAATGAAGAGCAGGCTGCGGAAAAACTCGTTCGGGGCGGTAGGCCGGGCATTCATCCCCGGTAAAATGCCGGCGGAATTTGCGCGGGCTTTACAGGCTGCGGAAAAACTCGTTCGGGGCGGTAGGCGGCATTCATCCCCGGTAAAATGCTGGCGGAATTTACGCGGGCTTTACAGACTCCGGAAAAACTCGTTCGGGGCGGTAGGCCCGGGATTTATCCCGGGCAAAAACCGGGCAGAATCAATGCGGGCTTTAGCCCCTGAGGCATGCTCCTGGGGATTTAGTCACTCGCGAAAGAGCTTCGTCTGCCAGCATGATCAACACGGAGCCCAAATGCGTCTCGCCTTCCTGTCTGACATTCACGGCAACCTCAGCGCCTTTGAAGCCGTGCTGGCTGACATTCATCACGTCGCGCCCGACCTGGTCTTCCACGGCGGCGATTTGGCTGACGGTGGCTCCTCGCCTCTCGAGATCATCGATCGAATCCGGGATCTTGGCTGGCAAGGCGTTATGGGCAACGGCGATGAGATGCTCTGTCGCCCGCAAGCCCTGGAGGACTTTGCCGCTCAATCTCAAGCCCCGCCCGCGCTCTGGAACGCCGTCCGCGAAATGGCCGCCGCCACTCGCTCCCTGCTAGGCCCTCAACGCCTGTCGTGGCTGAGAGAATTGCCCAGGTCAATCTCGCGGCCCGGCTTTGCAGCTGTCCACGCCACTCCGGAGAGTTGCTGGCACGCCCCTCCCTCCAACGCATCCAGCCTTGATCTTCAACGTCTGTACAGTCCGCTTGGACAGCCGGTCGTCGCCTTCGGCCATACGCATCTTCCGTTTGTTCGCAAGCTGAGCGGAACTCCTGCCCTCCTCATCAACGCCGGGAGTGTCGGCCTGCCGTTCGATGGCGATCCCCGCGCATCCTACTTGCTCCTCGATGGCGATACGCCCTCGATCCGGCGAGTCGAGTACAGCATCGAGCGGGAACTGAAAAACCTCGCGTCCAGCGCGTTACCCCACGCGGACTGGGTGGCCAGGATGCTGCGTTCCAGTTCCCCCCAACAACTCTGAACACCGGCCTCGCAACAGGCCGAATGGCCTTAATGCGATCCAATTTCACATGGTTGGGAAACCGAAGAGTATTTGGGAGGATGGTGCGCCCGGAGAGATTCGAACTCCCGACCTAACGCTCCGGAGGCGTTCGCTCTATCCAGCTGAGCTACGGGCGCGCTTCTTCAGAATAACAGCAACCACACCCCTCCGCGCCTCCCATCCATCCGCGCTCCTCACTGCCCGCCCCTGCCGTCGCGGTTTAGCATGGGTTCGGCATCCGCATCGCATCGCAGAAGCCAGGGGGATCGGGCAATGAAAATTCACCGGACCGCACTTGGATTGAGCTCGGCAATCGTCTTCATCGCACTTTGCGCTGGCCTGCACGCGCAAACACGCGAGCATCTCCGCAGCAACCTCTACGTCTATGACCTGCGCACCGGCAAATCGCAGCTCATCTTCACCGCCGACGCCATCTGGGAGGCGCCCAACTGGTCGCCTGACGGCAAATACCTCATCTCCAACTCCGGCGGCGCCATTTACAAGCTCGCGTTCAAGTCCGATGGCTCGGCAGACACGCCCGTGAAGCTCGCAATCCCGTCCGACTACAGCTGCAACAACGACAAGGCCATCTCGCCGGACGGCAAACAGCTTGCCTTCTCGGCCACCCGGCCACCCGCCAAAAACTCGCAGGTGTTTCTCGCCGACGCCAACGGCGCCAACCCTAAACTCATGACCCAGGACACCCCCAGCTACTTCCACGGCTGGTCGCCCGACGGCAAGACCCTGGCCTTCGTCGCCCAGCGTCACGGCGACGGGCAGTACGACATTTATGGCATCCCGGCCGCGGCAGGCCCCGAGATGCGCCTGACGATGAATACCCACCAGGACGACGGCCCTGACTACTCCCCCGACGGCAAGTGGATTTACATCAACTCCGACCGCTCCGGCAAGCAGGCTGTGTGGCGCTTCCCGGCCGCCGGTGCCGGACCCGACGATGCCCGGGCCGAGCTCGTGGTCAATGATGATCTCGAGGACTGGTTTCCCCACATTAGCCCGGACGGCGGCAAGCTCGTCTACATCGGCTACCCCGCCGGCACCCCAACCCACAATCCCCGCAACGTCAAAATTACGCTCAAACTCGCAACCATTTCCGGCGGCAACGTCGAAAAGACCTTCAAGACCTTGGTGGAAGCGACCGGGGGCCAGGGCACGATGAATGTAAACTCATGGGCGCCCGATTCCCGAAGGTTTGCTTACGTGACTTATGAGGAATTGCCGTAGGCGCGCTTACACATCTCAAAAAAAACGGGTAAGTTGATTGCCACCATTGGATTACACCCCAAAAAGGGGGGATTTTGTGCTGACCGTGATTTAAATCACAAAGGCAGTGATCCGTGGTCAGGGAACGATGCAGTGAAAGAGTGAAGACGTGAAAAGTGCGCGAAGTCCTGACGGAACGAATTTGATGCGTGGCTCCCATGCTTGCTCCCTGAAATGCGAAAGGCCCGCGGCGATCGCGGGCCTTTTTCTTAGCTATATCCATGATGACAGGTTGCGCGAATTAATACTTAATTGCAGCGCAAAAAAGTGAAATTTGTTGGTTGGCGGAAGTCCAGCGCTTTCTGCTGGTTACGGGTTAGATCCCACATCGTGCCGCGGTTTCCCATTTTGCCCTATTGACAGGAGAGATGAGTGGACAGTGGTCAGTGGTCAGTGAACAGTGAACAGTGCTGGAGTGTCCGGGGGTTATTCACTGGTGGTGGGGTCGATGATGGTGCGCACCCTGGCGACGATGTTGGCGGGGAAGCCACCCTGCTGGGCATGCTCGCGGATCAGGTCTTCGCTGGGGGCGTTGTAGATGCAGTAGATTTTGTTGTCGGTCACGTAGCTGTGGACCCACTGAATCTCGGGGCCGAGGTTGCGGAGCACGCCGCACGACGTTTGGGAGACGGCCTTGAGCTGGTCGGCGGTGAGATCGCCCACGTTGGGAATCTCGCGCTCGATGACAAATTTGGGCATGGGGTGGGACTCCTTGAAAGCCTCAACCCTGAATACCGGAATCAGGCATAAAGCACAACTGGAAAATCCAGACATGGCGAGGTTTGTTACGGGTTTCAGGGGCGGTCCAGGCTGACAGGGAACTGGGGGACGGGAGTGCATCCCGGATCCCAGCGTCGGGGGTCGGCTGCCTCGGCTCGTACGGAGGAGCGGAGAAAATGGCAAAGCAGGATTATCAATTTGACAAACCATAACCATTTGGTTATGGTTTTGAACATGTCGTGCGTTGAGCAGGACGTTGAGCAAGACAAGGAGGAGACGACCGATGGAAGCGACCCTGAAGAATCCGGCGCTGGTTGGCGGCAAGACCAAGTTCAAAGCCGTGGCCATCGCCTATTGGGTTATCACCGCGCTGTTCTGCCTTGAGATGAGTTTCACCGCCTACTATGAGCTGCTGCCGCAGGGGGCTGAGGCCTTCGCCCGCCTTGGATTCCCCGCCGGCTACTTCCGGGTCGAACTATCATTGGCCAAGCTGGCCGGTGTGGTCGCCCTGTTGGTCCCGATGGTCCCTGCCCGGGTCAAGGAGTGGGCCTATGCGGGCTTTGCCATCAACCTCGTCTCGGCGCTGATCGCGCACCTCTCGCTGCACCAGGGCCCGCAATCGTGGGGACCCTCGGCAGCTACAAGCGTCTTCGGGGCGCTCTCGTATTTCTTGTGGCGCCGGATCGGTTCCTCAGGTTCCGGTTCGCGGACGGATGTTATCGAACGGGACCTGGCCTCCCGCAGGAGCTAGAAGCCCACCTCACTTCCCGGGCTCTCTTGGCACGACTCAACAGCTTGCTGAAAAAAGCCTGAGATTGAGCGAAATCCACGAAAAGCATACCTCAGGGCTTAAAAGCCCGCGTTCATTCTGCGTGTGTTAATGCCGGGGATGAATCCCCCGGCCTACCACCCGATCGAGTTTTTCAGTGAGTTGTCAAGTGGTGCCGGTTACAGAGAGGGAAGTTTCCCTAACCCGCAAGAATGCATCGAGAAGGTACGGGGCCTTCAGAACGAAAGAAACGGCAGCACGAACGAAGAGAAAGATGCCGTACCGCGGGAGTGCCCGCAACATGAGAATGCGAGGAAACCGATGAAGATCAAAGTGATGAGTGTGTACGTCGACGACCAGGAGAAGGCCCTGCGCTTCTATACCGAGGTACTGGGCTTCACCAAAAAAGCGGATTTCAGCAATGGCCCCTTTCGCTGGCTCACTGTCGCTTCAACCGAAGACCCCGATGGCCCGGAGCTGCAGTTGGCACTCAACAACAATCCGGCGGCCAAAACCTACCAGCAGGCCATCTTCCAGCAAAACCAGCCCGCCGTCATGTTTTTCACCGACGACCTGCAGGCTGATTACGAGCGGATGAAAGCAAACGGCGCGGAGTTCACTATGCCGCCAACCGACGTGACCGCATCAAAGATCGCCATGGTGAACGATACCTGCGGCAATCTCGTTCAGATCACGGAGCTGAAGCGCTGGTAAGGCGCCGAGTATGCCTGACAGGCACGCGGAAGATCGGAGACGACATGAAGACGACAGTGAGTCCTAAAGACGAGTCCGCTTCGGCCAACATTACCGGGCGGATTCAGGAACTGGGGGATTGGCGAGGCGAGACTCTCGCTCATGTCCGCGAGCTCATTCACGAGGCAGACCCCTTGATTGAGGAGGAGTGGAAATGGGCGAAGCCAGCGTCGCCCGGCACTCCGATCTGGTCTCATGACGGCATCGTCTGCACAGGGGAATCGTACAAGCAGGTGGTTAAGCTGACCTTCGCGCGCGGAGCTTCTCTCCAGGACCCAAAGAAGCTCTTCAATTCCAGCCTGGAAGGAAACGTGCGGCGCGCGATCGATATCCGCGAAGGGGAACATATCGACGAAGCGGCCTTCAGCGAATTGATCCGCGCGGCGGTGGCGGCCAACTCCGCGGTGCGGGCTGCAAAGAAGAAGTAAGACGACGGGATATTCGTTGCTGGCGGAACGAATGGCGAGAAGCATGCCTCAGGGGATAAAGGGATGGGTTGAACCCACCCCTACCAGCCCGCGTTGATTATGGCTTCAGTTTCGCCGGGGATGAGTCCCCCGCCTACCGCCCCGAATGCGTCTTCCGACGCCCATAAAGCGCTCGTTGATTCTGCTTGCGGACACAGGAGATAATCCCGGGCCTAACTTCCTGTCGAGTTTCTCACGGTCTGCTATGCGAGAGATTCGCGCACCAGCCCGCCGATTTGCTTGAGCATGGCGGCTCGCTTGCTCTCGGGGCCGTTGCATTGCGTGATGTAGGCGGCGATGAGGATGGGCGGTCGGTTCGGCGGCCAGAACACGGCGATGTCATTGCTGGTATGCACGCCGTTCGAGCCGGTCTTGTCGATCGCGCGCCAGCCGCTGGGGAAATCGGCTCGCAGGCGATCGAGCCCCGTGGTATTGGCTTCCATCCATTGCGTAAGTTGATGGCGCGACGCGGCCGAGACAGAACATCCCCAAGCAACATGGATTGCAGATCGCGGACCATGGCCGCGGGCGCGGTGGTGTCGCGCGGATCGCCGGCCAGCGCTTCGTTCAGCGATGTCTCCGTGCGATCAAGCCGAGTGACGGTGTCGCCGATGGAGCGCGCAAAGCGGGTGATGCCCGCGGGGCCGCCAATGGCGGCGAGGAGAAGATTGGCGGCGGTGTTGTCGCTGCGGGTGAGAGCGGCGGAACAGAGCGACGCGACAGGCATGGCGCCGCCGGCGTGCGGTTCAGTCAACGGCGAGTTGAACAGCAGCGGTTTGGGCGGGATGGGGAGGTCGCGGTCCAACGTTTCCTGGTGCCGGTCGATGCGCTGCAGGATGGCGGATACGAGCAGGAACTTGAATGTGCTGCACATGGGAAAGCGCTCGTCGGCGCGATAGCCGGATCGCTCGCCGCTGGCTGTATCCCATACGGCCACGCCGAGGCGGCCGCCGTTGGCGCGTTCCAGCTCTTCAAGAGCGGCGTGCAGGCGGGCGAGCCGTTCCGGCGCGGCACGGAGAAGACGGGTAGATGCGAGTGTGGCGGCGGCGAGGAAGCTTCGACGGCTCAGCATAGGATCCAGCAGAACACGAGGCAGCGCCGGGCGGGATTACCCTTCATGGTTCCCGGAGCGCGGAACCGAGAAGGGCACGGGCCGCGATGGTGAGCTGAGAGAGGTGGCTTACTTCACGCCCTTGTCGGGATTCCAGGCGCCCTCGAGCTTGCGCACGTAGAGGATCTGGCCGAGGTGGTAGGCATTGTGCGCGCCGACGTGGGCGATGAGCGAGGCGTTGGCGGCGAGCCTGGCATCGTCGGCAGACTGCACGGCGGTTTCCCAGTCGGCGAGAACCTGGTTGAGCTTTTTGACCAGGTCGTCCCACTCCGCGGGGCTGAACTTGTCGAAGGTCTCGTTGTTGTTGCCATCGAACGCGGGCGGCTTCTCCCCTTTGAACTGCATGAGGGAGCGCTGGTCCCAATACCAGAGGTGGTAGGCGAGCTGGCCGACGGAGTGGCCGTCTTTGCCGGCGGGCTTCCACTGCGCCTGCTCGGCAGTGAGGCCGTCGACGGCGATGGAGGCGGGGACATACCAGTCTTCCTGGTTGTGGGATTGGCGGAGTTGCTCCAGGAGCACGCCGCGCAGATCCGTGGGGGCTTTCTTGTCGTTCTGCGCGGGGGCAGCGAGGGGGAGGGAGAGCAGGAGCAGCAGGGCAAGCTTTCTCATCGGAGGCCTCACGGGGAACCGGATGAACGGAGTATACCTTCGGCTCCGCTCCGGCTGATTGGGCGGTGGGGCCGGTTGAGAACTTCGGGTTTCGGGGTGAGGAGGAACTTGAGCGCTAGACGGTTTCTTCGGGAAGGAAGAGGCGGAAGACGGAGCCGGAGCGGGCGCCTCCCTGGTGCGACCTGACGGTGAGAGAGCCCTGGTGGCGGTCGATGATTTCGCGGCTCACCCACAACCCGAGGCCGGTGCCGCTGGCGCCCTTGGTGGAGAAGAAGGCGTCGAACATGCGGCGGCGGGTCTCGGGCGACATGCCGGAGCCGTTGTCGGCGATGGTGAAGAGCACGCCCTTGCGGCCAGTGGGACAGTGCGTGGCGTTGCGGGTTCGGATCAGCAGGCGGCCATTGTGGGGAAGGGCGTCAATGGCGTTACCCACCAGGTTGCTGAGCACCTGGCGAATTTCGCCTTCGAGGCAGGCGATGGAGCGCGAAGCGCGATGGCGGCATTCGATTTCGATGCGGCAGTTGAGCAACCGGCCCTGGTAGAGAAGCATTGTGGCTTCGACAAGTTCCGCCGCGGTCACCTTGCGTGGATGAGTGGACTGGCGGTGGAAGCGGAGGGTCTGGCTGGCGATGTTGGAGACACGGCGCAATTCGATTTCGGCGGTTGACAGCAGGTCGCCGACACGGGAGTCGGTGTTGGCGCCCTGGGCCAGAAAGAGCAGGTTGGTAACGGCTTCAAGGGGATTGTTGATCTCGTGGGCGATGGAGCTGGCGAGGCGGCCGACGGCGACCAGCTTTTCTGACTGCACAAGCAGCTGCTCGGTGCGGCGGCTTTCGGTGACGTCGACGCCGAGGACGATGATCCCGGAGACATTGCCGGAGGAGTCGCGGCGAGGCTGATAGACGAAGTTGATGTAGCGGAGTTCGTGAGGCTCGGAGCCGCGGCGCGCCAGTTCGATGGGGATGTTGTGGCCGACAAAGGGTTCGCCGGTCTGGTAGACCTTGTCGAGAATTTCGAGGAAACCCTGCCCCGCGGCTTCGGGGACGGCTTCGGCGACGGGCCGCCCGACGACATTGCGGTGGCCGATCAAATCCTGGTAGAGGGGATTGATCAATTCGAAGACGTGGCGGGGGCCGTCGAGTACGGCAAAAAAGGCCGGGGCCTGCTGAAAGAGGTCGGCCAGGCGCTGGAGTTCCCGCTGCAACTGCCGTCGGGCGAGGATCGTATCGGTCGTCTCGGTGCAAACCACCAAGGTGCCGCGAATGCGCCCGGCGGCGTCGCGGACGGGGCTATAGCCGTAGGTCCAGTAGACGTCTTCGAGCTGGTTGTTGCGCAGGATGGGGACGAGCTGGTCTTCATGCCAGCTGGCCTCGCCGCGGCTCATGACGGCGTCGATCTGCGGCCCGATGATGTGCCAGATTTCGGACCAGCATTCGCGGCCTTTCTGGCCCAGCGCGGAGGGGTGCTTGTCCTCGCGGATGCTGGGGCGGTAGGCGTCGTTGTAGAACTGGATGAGATCGGGACCCCACCACAGGAACATGGGATGGCGGGAGCAGAGGATGGTGTTGACGTGGGTGAGAAGGGCCTCGGGCCACTGATCGACGGGCCCGAGAGGGTTGTGAGCCCAGTCGAAGGCGCGGGTGAGGTCAGCCATCTCGCCGGAACCGTAGATGAGAGTCGAGGCCAGGCGCGTTGATTCGGGAGGTGCCTCTTCCGGGTTGGCCTGCATATTGATTGTCATCGTCATCCTCAATCGTCCAACCTTTTTTCTGGGGAACGATTTCCGGATCGACCCAGGAGGTCCCATATAAAGAGGTTGCGCGGGCCGAGTCGCGCGCTTTGAGCGTCCTAGAAGTATAGCGGATGGGGACTTTGGGGTACGGTCCTGTGGTGGGTATTGCGGAGAGACGCGGAAGCGCCAAGGAGGATGCGGATGACACGCGACTTTGGCGTGGATCTGCAATCTCTCCTCCGGCTATTCAAGTTTGCTCCGGCGGTGGTTGCTGTTAGTTGGGCTTGGACTGCGGGGTTGGCTGGTACGGTGGTGCAAAGACGTTGTCGAACGTGGGCACAACCGCAAACGCAATGGCGCCACCGCAATGAACGCAGACGGTCTTGAGGATCAGGCGGGGGGCGGCGGTCAGCACCTGCGGAAAGATGCGAAAGCACTCCGGGCACGTGATCCGGATGGAATTCTGCCGGCTTCTGTCCTCATCGATTTTCGGCATCCAGAGGATGCGCGCGGAGCGCCGGTCGGACCGATCGGCCTGGGCGCTCTCCAGGGTTTTGAGCAAGCTCGGGATGCCGTCGCCTTTCTGATAGTAGGCATCGGCAGGAACTCCGCCGGCAACCACTTCCCCAAGGAAGGCGCCGCTCATGGCCACGGCGCGAATATCCGGGAAGCGGCGGTTCACGATGGAAAGCAACTCATAGCCCGACATGCCCGGCATGTTGAGATCACACAGCAGAATGTCCGGAACCTGCTCGCGAAGCGCAGCCACGGCCTGAAGGCCGTTGGTCACGGTACGAACGGAGTAGCCGAGAATCGAGAATACCTGCTCAAGGGATGTGCGGACCGACGCATCGTCTTCGGCAATGAGTATATTGGCCTTCCTGGGGGTCATTGTTCACTCCAATCTCCCGGGGCGGTAGACAGAGTGTGGAACGCCGCTCAATGAGCTGACTGTGCAGTTTTGACCGCTTTTCCGGCTTTTTTTGAAGATTTGCCGCCGGCGGTCCCGTTCAGCATTTCCGGACGGAAGTTGCTATCGTCGGGCAGATGGTCGTGGAGAATCACGTTCAGCAGCGATTTGTGAACGCGGATGCGGCCGTTGTACTCAATGAAGCCGAGCGAGCGGAAGCGGTTCATGAAGAAGCTGACGCGGGAGCGGGTCGTGCCGATCATTTCAGCCAACGTTGCCTGCGTAATGGCGGGAATCAGGGTTTCGGGCTCGCCGGGCTTGCCGAACTCGGCCATGAGCAGCAGGATGCGCGCCAGGCGTTTCTCGCTGGAGTTGAAGAGCTGGTCGACCAGGTCGGCCTGGGTGCGCATGCCGCGCTGAAGGAGAAAGGCGAGGAACAGGTCAGAGAAGGCGTGTTCTTCGTGCATGACGCGGACCATCTCTTCGCGCATGATCTTGAGAACCGTGCAGGAGGTGAGGGCGGTGGCGGTTGCCAGGCGCAGGCCGGCAGTGCCGGCAAGAGCTTCCTCGCCCACAAAATCGCGCGCGCCGAGCAGGGTGATGGTGGCTTCCTTGCCGGTCTTGGAGACCACGGAGAGCTTGACCCGGCCCTTCTGGAGGTAAAAGACGGCGTCGGCGGGGTCGCCCTGGGAAAAGAAATGCTCTGCGGGTTTGAAGTGGACGATCCTGCGGCCCAGACCCGCATTCGCCAGGAAAGATTCGACGTCGAAGGCCGTATCAAGTTCAAGCGTCATCATTGCCTCCTTTCGGGAGGGTTGCAGGCAAAGACGCGCGCGCACCGGTATTCCTGAAGCAGACGGGACTATGCAGTTTCAGGATTTCACTGCGGACCGGCGCTCGTATGGTCAATTCTATACATTTTACTAGGTAAATCACTAGGGGAACAAGAAGCGAATCATGTGCGGGCACTCAGCGTGTCAGGGTGTTTATGTGTAATTCATAGTTAATGCTAGAATTGTATATACGCAATGCGTTACGAGTGGGATGAACGAAAAAAAACCACGAGAACCAGCGCAAGCACGCCGGGATTTCGTTTCCTCTGGCGACGTTGGCCTTGGATGATCCCAACTGCATCATCGAACTCGATCTTGTTGACGAAGATGGAGAACAGCGATGGCAGGCACTCGGCAGCGTATCGATTCGCGCAGGAGTGGGAGTGGTTCTGCTAGTGATTCACTGCTACAGGGAGGATCAAGATGGCGAAGAGATTATCCGCATCATCAGCGCGCGGCGCGCTGACCCGCATGACGTCAGAAGATATCAGGAACAGGCAGTGGACTGAAGCCGAAGTTGAAGCGGTGCGCAAAGCGAGCGAGGCGCAGGCGGCCGGGCTCGATCTGCCTGACGAGGAGTACGAGGACATTCCGCGGCTAACGCCGGAGCAGCTTGCCCGCATGGTGCGCCTGCGCGACGTGCGGCGGAAGGTGCCGGTGAGCGTGCGGCTGGACCCGCAGGTGCTGGAGTGGCTGCGCTCGAAAGGCGAGGGCCACCTGACCCGAATCAACGATATTCTCGCGAACCTGATGGAGGCGGAACGGCGCGCGGGGTCGGGGAGATCGTAAGGTTGCTGGCAAAGTGTGGTTCGGATGTTTCTTTTATTTCGTTTATTTCGTATAATGGTCAGGAGGCTTCGGCCGACGGAGTTCTTATGACCACGCAGCTGGATCCAGTAATGATCCCCGGCGCCGAGAAGGAACAAGTGGAAGATCTGCATCGCCTGATGCAGCGTGAGGGGCGAGCGTACCTCGTGGGAAGGGGTGGCGAGCCGGCGCTCCCATTACCAGACGCCGTCCACTCGCTGCTGCTGCGCATTCTGCAAAATATGCAGGAGGGCAAGGCGGTATCGATCGTTCCCTTTCTGCAAGACCTGACTACGCAGGAGGCGGCAAATCTGCTGGGCGTTTCGCGGCCGTTCTTTGTGAAGGTGCTTGAGGGGGGGCAGTTGCCGTTTCACAGGACGGGCACGCACCGCCGGGTCTATCTGAAGGACCTGCTCGATTACAAGCAACGACGCGATCGCGATCGGCTCGATGCCATCGATCGCATGGCACAGATCGAAGAGGAAGCCGGGGTGTACGATA
This sequence comes from uncultured Acidobacteriota bacterium, assembly GCA_963744185.1. GTDB lineage: Bacteria > Acidobacteriota > Terriglobia > Terriglobales > Acidobacteriaceae > Telmatobacter. The sequence goes on from CAVUSR010000017.1 coordinate 185,616, forward strand.
AGGTCCTGATTCCAGAACCTGAATAGATGCCCGGATATCAAGTCATCCTGGACGCGTGTGTGCTGGTGAATGCGGCGCTGCGCGATACCCTCTTGCGCATTGCGGAGCCGCCGAGGTTGTACCTCCCGCGCTGGTCAGAGGAGATTATCGAGGAGACCAGGCGAACGCTTGAAGCGAAGATCGGTCTCAGCCCGGCACAAACTGCGCACTTGATTCAAGAACTCAGGACGTATTTTAGCGATGCGTGGGTGCCGGGGTACGAAGCGCTGACTCCGCTGATGGAAAACCATTTGGGTGATCGGCATGTGCTGGCTGCCGCCGTGCGCAGCGGAGCGCAGACGATTGTCACGCTGAATCTCAGGCACTTCCCCGACGCCGCTTTAGCGCCGTGGGATGTGGTGGCACAGAGCCCGGATGAGTTTCTTGTTCACCAGTACCACCTTGCTCCCGAGGTCGTGGTTCGGAAGCTGAACGAACAGGCGGAAAGGCATGGCGGCATGCAGCGGCTGCTGAGCATCCACAACAGTATCGTGCCTGGGTTTGTGGCTTTGTTGCGGGCGAGCGGGGGATCGTGACGAACAAAGTCCCTCAACAAGCACGACTGCCGAAGACTCACAATGACGAAGAATTCAGGACGTCTTTCCTCGATGTGATTCAATAGTAAAGATGGCAATTCCCCGGAGATCGACAGTGCGCGGGCGGCTGATTGCGGCTCGGCGCAAGGCGCGCGAGTATGCGATGGTGGCGCGGGCGCTGGCCTCCACGGCGCACCCCGTGCTGGCGCAGATTGTGCCGGCGCGGTTCTGCAACCTTTCCTGCGCCTATTGCAATGAGTACGACAAGGTTTCCGAGCCGGTGCCGCTCGAAGAGATGTACCGGCGCATCGACCACCTGGGACGCCTGGGGACGGCGATGATCGGCATCTCCGGCGGCGAGCCGCTGACGCATCCGCAGCTCGACGACATCATCCGGCGCATGCGGAAGACCGGCGCGATTGCGGGGATGATTACCAATGGCTACCTGCTGAACGTGGAACGAATCGAACGGCTGAACCGCGCGGGCCTCGACCACATGCAGATTTCGATCGACAACCTGGAGCCCGACGACATCTCGAAGAAGAGCCTGAAGGTGCTGGACAAGAAGCTGCAGATGCTGGCCGACCATGCCGAGTTCCACGTGAACATCAACTCGGTGGTGGGCGGGGGCTTCAAGGATCCCAATGACGCGCTGGTGATTGGGAAGCGGGCGCTGGAGCTGGGGTTTGAGTCGACCATCGGGATTATTCACGACGGCGACGGGCAACTGAAGCCGCTGCAGCCCGACGAGGCGAAGGTCTACTTTGAGATGACGGACCGCAGGAAGACCAACTACGCGCAGTTCGACAAGTTTCAGGCGGCGATTGCGGAGGGGCGGCCGAACGACTGGCGCTGCCGGGCGGGGTCGCGCTACCTGTACATTTGCGAGGACGGGCTGGTGCACTATTGCAGCCAGCAGCGCGGGTATCCGGGGGTTCCGCTGGCCGAGTACACGACGGCGGACGTGAAGCGGGAGTTTTTGACGGCCAAGAGCTGCGCGCCGAATTGCACCATCGGGTGCGTGCACCGCATCAGCTACATCGACCACTGGCGCGCGCCGCAGACCGAGATGACGAGCCCGGGAGCGGGGGGGCTGGTGCAGATCGGAACGACAGTGAACAGTGGTCAGTGATCAGTGGTCGGAAAAGGAAGCGGCGCATCCTTGGGGATGCGCCGTTGGCGTTTTGGGACTATTTCGGGGCAGGCTTGGAGGCGGAGGGCTTGGAGGCCGTTTTCGCGGCCGGCTTGGCGGTTCCTGCCGCGGGGGCGGGGGGAACAATGCGGGCCAGCTTGATCTTGTCCATGTCAGGGAAGTTGGCCTTGAGGTAGGCGTCGCCCTGGTCCATGATCAGGTCCTGGCGGGGCTTTTCGCCGTAGGCCGGGAAGATCTTGTCCACGATCTCCATGCCTTCCGTGACCGTGCCGAAAGGGGCAAATCCCATGCCGTCGAGGCGGGCGTTGTCTCCGTAGTTAATGAAGAGCTGCGTTGTGCGGGTGTTGGGGCCGGCGGTGGCGAAGACGAGATAGCCGCGCTTGTTGCTCTGCTTGACGGGGTCGTCAGGAATGGTGGCCTCGTGCCAGACCTTGTTGAGGGCAGGGTTGGCATTGAGTCCGAACTGGACTACGAAGCCGGGCACGACGCGGAAGAACGACGCGTTGGTGAAGTATCCATACTTGACCAGGTTGTAGAAGCGGTCGGCGCCGAGAGGGGCCCAGTCGCGATGCACTTCGACTACGAAGTCGCCGGTGGTAGTGGTGAACTTTGCCTTGAAGACCGCTGGGGCCTTGGCGTGAAGCGAGGCGGGATTAGTCAGAGACGGGCGGGGAGCGGCGGCCGCGGTTTTGGAGGCGGCGGCCTTGGGGTGCGCGGTGGGAGCCTGGGCATGGGCCAGCAGGCTCCCACAGAGAGCGATCGCGAAAAGGTAGGGTTTCATCACGAGCGATTATACGGAAGCCCGGGTCGAAGGTGATTGAATTCCCCTATTTGTGAGCCGCGGTTTTGGTTGGGGCCGCGCTGCGGGTGTCGGCGATGGCCTGGTCGATGAGCTGGAAAAGCTTGGTGCGGTCGACGACTTCGACGAAGGGAGCGCCCTTGGAGTGATCCGTGACCACCCAGATGGTGGGGGTGTGCTCAATGCCGACGCGCTGGCCGAGGGCGTAGTCGGCCTTGACTTCAGCCGCGAATTTGCCTTGGGGATCGACGCTGAACGGGAAGGCCAGGCCGTGATCGGAGGCGAATTTCTGGGTGAAGTCGGACATCTTGGCCGGGTCTTCGCCGAGCGAGGTCTGAGCGTCGAAGATGGCGTCGCGGTAGTCGTCGCCGAGCTTTTTGCTCTTGGTGTCGAACCAGCGGGCATTGACGGCAGACTGGAAGCTCCAGGGATGGAAGGAGAGCGGGAAATCGTGGCGCACCCAGGGGATGTGGTACTTTTCGGCGGCTTCGCGCAGCAGCGGATTGGCGCGGGCGCAGTCGGGGCATTCCATGTCTTCCCACTCCACAATGGCCACGCGCGCGCCGGCGGGAGGCTTGAGGGCGGTGGCGTCGCGGACCTGGGTTCCAGGGGGCGGCGGCGCGAACTGGGCGCGGGCCGCCGGGACGGCGAAGAGGAAAGCGGCGACGAGCGCCAGGCCGGCGTAAAGGCGTACGCGATGAGCAAGAGCGATGAAACGAAGCATGTTGGTTGGACGGCTCCCTTGCGTTAATTGTAATGAAAACAGGGGGCGCAGGACAGGACCAGGGGCTAGGGGCTAGGGAGTTGGACACGGGGTGTTAGCTCGGGCGCTTCGGATCTTCGTGGTCGCGGCGGCGGGCGGCCATCCATTGCTTCCATTTGTAGTCGGCAAAGAAGGAGCCGGCCAGGATGATTGCGGCGACGATGATAAGAGCTAGCTTCATAGGGAGTGTGGGAGATGCGGGCGCCGGACCGGTTCCCAGGTCTCAAAATCTAGACCCGGAACCGGATTTGGCAGGGAATCGATCGGCTAGCGGCCGACGACGATGATCTCGAAGCTGCCGGGAACGATGCTGGGGCGCGGGTGCGGCCGTTCGGCAGTTGGGGCCGGCGGCGGACCGTACTCCGCGGTGACCAGGTAGACGCGGTCGGCGCCGGGATCGTAGGCCATGGTGCGGGCGCCTTTCTGCGTGGGCAGCGTTTGGATCGAGGCGAAACTGGGCTCGGCGGTGTTGATGACGGAGAGAACCCCCTCCCCGCAGGAGGCGAAGGCGACTTTCTGCTCAGGGGAATAGCCGGCGGCATCGGGACCGTCGCCGATAGGAGGCAGGGCGAGCGATTTGCCGCTATTTGAATCGGTCACAGCCATCTTTTTGCCGTCGCAAACCGAGAACAGGCGATGGCCGGCGATGTCGAATGCAAGGCCGGAGGGCGACTCGCAGCCGATGGGCCAGGTCGCGGTGAGGGTCTTGGTTTTTGCGTCGAGGCGGACGATGGAGTTCTTGTCTTCGATGTTGTCGAAGACGGTGCCCTGGCCGTCGACGGCCGGAAACTCGGGCTTGCCGGGAAGTGCAATGGTGGCGACCACTGTGCGCGTGGCCGCGTCGACCACGCTGACGTCCTGGCTGCGGCCATTGAAAGCCCACACCGTTTGCGTTGCGGGCTCAAAGACGATGCCATCCGGATTCTTGCCCACCGGGATGGTGGCGACGGTCGAAAGCGAGGAGCGGTCGAAGACGACCACGGCATTGCCGCCGCCATCGGAGATGTAGCCGAACTTGCCGGCATTGTCGAGGGCGACGCCGTGAGTGCCGTGCAAGCCGGTGATGGCGCCGACGGGCTTGCCGGATTGCGTGTCGATCACTTCAACGCGCGCGCCGTGCGTCACGTAGAGTCGATGCGCGGAGGAGTCGGCGAGCAGGTAGTCCCAGCCGCCTTCGCCGCCGATTTTCCATTGATCGATGATTTTGTACGGTCCCTGTGCGGAGACGAGCAACGCCGGGGCCAGGAAGGCAGTTATAGCGGCCGCGACGAAAAAGTGCCGGGCGAGTCGAGAAACGTACGAAGTGCAGGGCATGAACTTGTCTCCATAACAACGCTGGCAGGATACCAAAGGCGACTTAAAGGTGGATGAAGGAACGGGGAGCGTGTTGAGGAGATCAAGCTAATGCGCGAACTCAATTCCACGGCCGATGATCGCGATGAATGCGAACCAAGGATTGCCGCTGCGATGACCAGCGCAGGGCTGCGATGAATGACGAGCGCGTCATTTTGGGGCGTGCGCGGGAGAAACACGTCGCCCCACATCAGGCCGGAGAGGCCGCCGAAGAACGCCGGAACGGTGGAGAGAAGGAAGAGCTTGATGCCCATGGGATCGAGCGCACCGGCCGCGCACATAAACAGGCAGGCGGCGTAATACGGCAGACGGCCCACGGTATTGTAAGCGCTGCGATCGGGAGCAAACGCGTGCAGTTCCACCACCAGCGTGCGCAGGAAGACGACGTAGAGCATGGCCCCGGTGGCAGCCATGCAAGTGCGAAGCGCGGCCTGGTGTGGAAGGCCGGCGATGACCTGCGCCCAGTCGCCGAGTCCGAGCACGCCGGAGAAGAGAAAGTAGCCCGCGCCCAGCAGCAGGTTCAGGGATGCGAGAATCCAGAGAAAGTAGCGCAGGTTGGCGCGCCGGGCTGCCGCGCGGCTCGCGAAGACGCAGAGCAATCCCGCGATGAAATTCACAAGAGTTCCGCCTGCATCGACGAGGCGATCGTCGCGCACCGCATTGAGGTGGTTGCTGGTCAACTCCGTGACCATGTCGCCGCGCAGCCACGCGGTCACGCCGTGTCCCAGCCCCTCGTGCAGCAACGACGCCGTGGCCGCGGCAAGAACCGCAAGCGCGATGATGGCTGATTTGCTGTGAGCAGGTCGCATCGCTGCTAATCTATCGCACGTCGCGCGTTTTGCTTCAGAATTCCGCTCGCTTTGGCTTGAAACCGCCCCGAGGACTCAAGACCGGTTCCGCAGCGAATGTAGCCGTTTCGAGCGATTGCGGGAGATGGCGCTTTCTTGATGAAAACGCCACTCAGCGATTGTGCGTTCCGCACGGGATAACTGCGGAACCGGTGTAGCATGATGCTTTAGCCTCAAACGTGCAGGCCAACGGCCACCAGGGACCCCTCTTTGTGCGCATTGTTCTCTCGAATATTGGTACGTACGGCGATATTCACCCTCTGATCGCCCTCGCCGTGGAGTTGAAGCAGCGCGGTCATGTTCCGGTGATGGCGCTGCCGGCAGTGTACGCGACGAAAATTGCGCCGCTGGGCATTGAGTTTCACCCCATCCGGCCCGACATCGACCCCAAAAACACGATCCTGGTGGAGATGATCTACGACGTGAAGAAAGGGACGGAGCGCGGCCTGCGCGACTTTCTCTTCCCGTCGCTCCACCAGACATTCGACGACCTGCTGCACGCGGCCACGCAGCCGGTACGCGCCGACCTGCTACTGGTGGGCGAGTTGAACTACGCGGGGCCGATCGTCGCCGACGTCACCGGTATTCCGTGGGCCAGTTATGTGCTGGCGCCGCTTTCCTTCTTCTCCGCGTTTGACCCGCCGGTGCTGCCGCCCTACCGGCGGCTGTCGCGGGCAGACCGGGCGGTGCCGGGCATGGGGCGCGCGATGCGCAGGCTGGCGCGCTTTGCAACGCGCAAATGGCCGGAACCCATCTACGAGCTGCGCCGTCAGCTGGGACTGCCGCGCGGCGCCAACCCTATCTTCGATGCCAAGCACTCGCCCTACCTGGTGCTGGCTCTGTTCAGCCGCGTGCTCGGCGTGGAGCAACGCGACTGGCCCGCGCATGCGCTGATTACCGGCTTCTGCTTTTACGACGCGGAGAATGGTAACGCGGAGCTGCCGCCGCACCTGGACAAGTTTCTCAACGGCGGGCCGCCTCCGATCGTCTTCACGCTGGGATCAGCCGCGGTGCTGGCGGCGGGCCGCTTCTTCGATTACTCGGCGCGCGCGGCAATCAAGATGGGCGTGCGCGCGGTGCTGCTGATCGGCAAAGACGAGCGCAATCGCCCGCGGCAGGAACTGCCCGATTCGATCTGCGTGGCCGAGTACGCGCCCTACTCGGCGCTGTTTTCGCGCGCGTCGCTGGTGGTGCACCAGGGCGGCGTAGGCACCACCGCGCAGTGTTTGCGGGCCGGCAAGCCGATGCTGATCATGCCCTACTCGCACGATCAGCCGGACAACGCGCGCCGCATGCGGAGACTCAAGGTATCGCGCACCATCCAGCGCGGAAACTACACGCCGATCCGCGTGGCGCGCAAGCTGCGCAAGATGCTGGACGAGCCGAACTTCGCCCGGCGCGCGGAGAGCGTGATGCGCCTCCTGTCGCACGAGGACGGCACAAAGACGGCTTGCGATGCGCTGGAGAAGCTCTTCTCCCAGACGCAAAGCAGGAGTTGACAGGGGACTATTCTGGGCCGTGCCCGGCATCTGCATGCGCCGATACGAATTCAGCGCGCCGCGGCGAATCCACAACCAGCAGCCGGCCATCAGTCAACGCCTTCACGGAGTGCCGCGCATTCGACGGGACGATAGCCGCAACGCCGGGCTGTACAATCTCCGCAACCCCGCCGATGGTCAGCTCCAGCTCTCCCTCCAGCACCTCGTACATTTCTTCCTGCGGATGAAAGTGCTCGTGAATCGAGGCGCCGCGCGCAAACGCGTAATGAGCTACGGTCATGGTTTCGGAGTGAAAAATGCGGCCCTGCCACCCGGGCAGCCGTTCGATGACGGGCAGGTCGTCAAGAATCACGAGCGGCATAACGTTTGCTCCACGCCAAGAGGATAGCAGCGCGAATCTGCCCGGTGTCATTGCATGCTCTCAATTCATCTGCGCCGACTTCGATTGCAGATACTTGTCGAACGGGATCTCGAAGTAGAACAACTCGTTCCCATCCGCATCGCGCAACTTGTGCAGATGAAGCTTCGCCCCTTGGAGCGGGTGGTCCAGCTGCGACACGTCATAGAACAGAAATCCCGCGCGCGTGGTGTGCGGCTCCACCACCAGCGCGCCATATTCAAACGTGTTGAAGTCGGCCTCGATCTCCTTGTTGCTGCCCTTGGGCTTCAGCTTGATGGGCGGCAGCGGCCCCGGCAGCGGAACCTTGCCGCCCTCCCGATCCTTGCGCGTCATCAGCCGCAATACGTCCTCTGGCTCCGCCGCCTGGATCCGATCGCCGCCCGCGGTCTGGAAGAGAATGCGCGCATCGCGCAATGAAATCGGCCGATTGCCGTTGTTGGTGATGATCAGCCGCACCGGCATCACGCCGTGCGCCAGGTAGTCGACGCGGAAGATCGACTCCTTCTGCTTGGTGTCGTAGGGCTCCGCGGCGATGGCCACGTTTTCCTTGTCGTGCACCTCGACCGCGGCAAACGACGTGGCCGGTTGCACCGCCGGAGGCGTGTGGTCGCTGGCCGGCGCTGGCATCGTTGAGCCCATCGTCAGTAGCGCCATGACGCTGGCCGTCTGAATCGCCGCCAGGCAGGTGGTTCGAATTCGGATACGTCGCAGGGCTGTCATCGGGAACGACTGTATCATTTGAGGGTTAGACCGCAGGAAGGCGCAATCCGTATCGCATGATCGTGTTTTTCTATAACTTCGCGCTGCTGCTGGCATTGGGTTTGACGGCCCCCTGGTCTCTCTGGCGCATCGCGACCACCGACAAATATCGCGAGGGGCTCCGCGAACGACTGGGCAAAGTCCCGGAGAGGTTGCGAAAGTTCGCCGCCGGTGCGCCCGTCATCTGGGTGCACGCCGTCTCCGTGGGCGAAGTCCTTGCCGTTTCGCGCTTCGTCGCCGAATTGGATCGCGAGATTCCGGAGCGTAAAGTCCTCGTCTCCACCACCACGCGCACCGGGCAGGCGCTCGCCCGCCAGCGCTTCGGGACCGAGCGCGTCTTTTACTGCCCGTTGGACGTGCCTTGGGCCACTCGCGCTTACTTCAACGCACTGCGCCCAAACCTGCTGATCCTTGCCGAGACGGAGTTCTGGCCCAACCTTCTCAACGGCTGCTTCCGGAGGTCGATTCCCGTAGCCGTCGTCAACGCGCGCATCTCCGATCGCTCCTGGCCGCGCTACCTGCGGTTGCGACGCCTCTGGCGGCCGCTGCTGTCCCGGCTGGCCGTCGTTCTGGCGCAGTCGGCCCTCGACGCGGAGCGGTTAAAGGCCATCGGCTGCCGCCCTGAAGTAGTCTCGGTCGCCGGAAACCTCAAGTTCGACGTCCGCGCGCCCCAGGAGTCGGAAGCGACCCGGGTGCTCCGCGAGCTTGGCGCGGACCTTCGCTTTCTGGTCGCGGGAAGCACCCTGGAAGGGGAAGAAGCAGCCTTGCTGGCCGCGTGGCCGCGTCTGCTCCGCGCCGACCCGCAGCTGGCCATGGTCCTTGCTCCGCGCCATCCGGAGCGTTTTCCGGCGGTCGCCGCACTGCTCGAAGCGTCCGGGATTTCCTGGGCGCTCCGATCGACATGGAAGGAGAGGCCCGTCGAGTCTCTGGGCCGGTTGCGCGGTGGCCAGATCGTCCTCCTCGACACCATCGGCGAACTGGCCTCGGTCTACTCCCTCGCTACCGTGGCGTTCGTCGGCGGCAGCCTGGTGCCTGCGGGCGGACACAATCCGCTCGAACCCGCGCAATTCGCCGTGCCCATCGTCATGGGCCCGCACTACACCAACTTTCGGGCCATCACCGAGGACCTGCTCGCTCACGACGCCCTCCGCATTGTCACGCCCGATCAGTTAGCCGCCACGCTTCTCGATCTACTCCGCGACCCGCCGGCCGCCCAGGCCCTCGGCGCCCGCGCCCGCCAGGTCTTCGAGCAACAGGCTGGCGCGACGGCGCGATGCCTGACCGCGGTGAAGGCCCTGCTCGATCCCGGAACGCTCCCGTCATCCGGGCCCGGCGGCTCGGGGCGGCAGCCATGAACTCGGTATCCGGATTGCGCCGGCTGCTGCTACCGCTCACGCCGCTCTACCGCCTCGGTCTTGCCCAGCGCGAACGCCGCTTGGCCTCCGGACGCGAGCCGGTCCAGCGGTTGCGATTTCCCGTCATCAGCATCGGCAATCTCTCCACCGGAGGGGCAGGGAAGACGCCCCTGGCGATCGCTCTCGCCCACGCTCTCAAGCGTCGCGGCCTCGCCGTTGATGTTCTCTCGCGGGGTTATGGCCGTCGCAGCACATTGGCCGCACGCGTCGATCCCAACGGCACCGCCGAAGAGTTCGGAGACGAACCGCTTCTGATCGCGCGCCAGGCCGGCGTGCCGGTTTACGTGGCGCGGCAACGCTACGACGCCGGCCTCCTGGCCGAAGCCGAATCGCCCGATTCGACGCCAGCCGCGCCAACCCCATCGCAGGTGGCGCAGAGGGTGCACATCCTCGATGACGGCTTCCAGCATCGCCAACTCCATCGCGACATCGATATCCTGCTGCTGAACCGTGCCGACTGGCACGACCGGCTGCTCCCGGCCGGCAACCTCCGCGAATCGCTCGAGGCTATCCGTCGAGCGCACGTGATCGCGATACCTGCCCTTGAGCCCGAGCTCGAATCCCAATTGCGCGCCTGGGGATGGGAGGGCCCGGTCTGGCGCCTCAATCGCCGCATGGAGATACCGCCGATCGACGCCCCGGTTCTTGCCTTCTGCGGAATCGCGCGCCCGGATCAATTCTTCGCCGGCCTCGAGCCATCGGCGCTGGAAGTGACGGCACGCCATACCTTTCGCGACCACCATCGCTATACGCCACGCGATCTCGATCGCCTCGCGAATCTGGCGCGCGCCGCCGGAGCCACCACTTTTCTCACTACCGAAAAAGACGAAGTCCGCCTCCAAGGTCTCAAATCCCCTCTTCCAATAGCCACCGTTCGCCTTCGCACAGAAATCGAGAACGAGCCCGCCGCCCTCGATTGGATTGCGGCCCGGCTCGCACTCACGGCAAGCCCCTTGTGAATTCCGCCAGCCCCGTTAACTCCGCTTCTCCCCCTGTGAGAAAATTGAAGCTTGCACACGCAGTCCAAGTTTCGCCTCCTTGTCGTCCGGCTGGGCGCCATGGGAGACATCCTCCACGCGCTTCCGGCTGTGACCGCGTTACGCCAGGCTCACCCCGGTTGGGTCATCGATTGGGTCGTAGAGCCAGCCTGGATGGCCCTGCTCTCCGCTCGTCACGGAGAGGGAAGCGACGAGCGCAATGCTGTTCAACCCTTGGTGGATCGCGTGTTTCCCGCCCCGACCAAGGCTTGGGGAAAAGAGCCCCTGCACCCGCAAACCACTCGTCAAATCAGCCACTTACGCGCCGACCTGCGGGCCGGCCAATACGACGCCGTTCTCGACCTGCAGGGAGCGGTTCGATCGGCGTTCCTCGCTCGTCTTTCCGGCGCGCGCCGCATCGTCGGCGAATCCCGGCCACGGGAGTTGGCAGCCCGCTGGCTCTTTACCGAGCGCATCGACACGCGGGGCGTCCACGTGATCGAGCAGGACGTGGAACTCGCCTCCGCCGTTGCCGGAGATGCCCTTACCCCGGTGCAGCCGCTTTTGCCCGTCGATCGTGCGGCCGAAACCTGGTGCGACACCCTCGACGACGGCTCCGGGAAACCCATCGCGCTCCTGAACCCCGGTGCCGGCTGGGGCGCAAAGCGCTGGCCCCTGGAACGGTACGCGGCCGTGGCCTTCGCCCTCGCCGGCAGAGGCTTCCGCGTCCTCGTGAACGCTGGTCCGTCTGAAGAAAAGATGGCGGAAACACTTCGAGTCAATGCGGCTGGGGCCGCGACTCCGGTCACATGCTCCGTGGCGCAGCTCATCGCGCTCACCCGGCGCGTGGCCCTCATGGTTGCCGGCGACACCGGCCCGCTCCACCTGGCCTGTGCGCTCGGGCGCCCGGTGGTTGGTATCTACGGCCCCACGGATCCCGCCCGCAACGGTCCCTATGGCACCCGCTACAAGGTGCTCCGGAGCCCCTTCAGCCAGCGCGACCACTCCCGCCGTGAGGCTCCCGAATCCGGCCTCCTCACCATCCAGCCCGAAGAAGTGCTGGCCGCCGTGGACGAGGTTCTTGTGCCGGAGGCTGTCCGGTGAGCACCCCCACCCCCCTCCCCCCCCAGGATTGGATTTCCCGCTGGCAGCGCGTCGCCCGCCGCGTCCGCGTGCCCCTGGGCTTCCTCACTGCCGCTCTCTACCTGGTCGAGGCCGGCAGGCGCGCGCCGGTCCCGGGTGCTGTTGCCTGGAGCCTGGCGCTGGTGATTCCCGGCCTCTGGCTGCGCGGCTACTCCGCAGGTTACATCAAGAAGAATCAGGAACTTACCACCACCGGTCCCTATGCCTTCACGCGCAATCCGCTCTACCTGGGTTCGATTCTGATCGCCGGCGGTTTCGCCGTAGCGCTTCTGAGCTGGCCCGTCGCCTTGGCCCTTTGCATTATGTTTGTGGCCATTTACGTCCCCGTCATCGCCTCGGAGGAGCGGTTCCTGCGCGCCAATTTTCCGGAGTTCGGAGAGTATTGCCGCCGTGTGCCGCGACTGATTCCCCGCCTCACGCCCGCCCCCAGCCCTGGCTCCGGGCCCAATTCCGATTCCGGACGGCGCGGGCGGTTTTTCATGCCGCTCTATCTCAAGCACCGCGAGTACAATGCTTTATTGGGGGTTGCGCTGCTGTACTTTAGCCTGGTTTTTCTCCGGGCGGCTCTGAATGCCATCTTCCGCGGGCAGCATTGAACGACTCCCGTGGCTTACACGTCCAATCCGGGGTCCCCAGCGTTCGGTCTTCGTCGCCGGGGTGGCCTCACAAGGAGCCGCTCCTGACGGTGAAGAAGCGCACGACCAACCTCATATGGCTCAGTGCCCTGTTTCTTTCCGTTGCGGCCCCCAGCCAGCAAACCTCGCCGCTTTCCCCGCCGCAGCCCGGATTCAGTTTCCCGCAAAAGCAGACACTCACCTACACGGTTGACTGGCGTGTATTCCCAGCCGGAACCGCCGTGTTGCACTTTGAGGCCGCGGGCGACCGTGAAAAGGTGAGCGCCAACGCCGACACCACCGGCGCCATCAACCTTCTCTTCCACGTCAACGATCGCTTCCAGTCCAGCTTCGATCGCACCAAGGGCTGCACCTACGAGTTCGACAAGCAGACGGTGGAGGGCCGCCGCCAGATCAATTCGACCCTCAAGCTGGATTACGACCAGTCCAAGTCCATCCTGGACGAAAAGAACCTGGTCAACGGCCAGGCCAAGCACGTGGAGCAGCCGATTCAGGGCTGCCTGACCGACCTGCTGACCGGCATTTACTACGCCTCAAGCCAGCCGATGGTGGTCGGCAAGAGCTTCGTTCTCCCGGTGGTCGACGCCATGCATACGGTGCTGGTGACCATGAAGGTCGAGGGCAAGGAAGAGATCAAGACGCCCGTCGGCACCTTCAAGACCGTTCGTGTGCAGCCCACCGCCGATGCGGGGGTGGTGAAGAACCGGGGTAATATCTGGATCTGGTACACGGACGACGAGCGGCACCTCCCGGTGCAGATGCGGGCCCGCCTGTTCTGGGGCACCATCACCTTTCGTCTTTCCGCGAACGAAGCGAAATAGGGCCAAACCGGCCCAATCGATGATAGGCAAAAGCTATCATCAACTCCTTTTTCATTCAGCCAAGCTATCGTTCGTTATGAGGATTAATAGCCTGCAGCTATCAAAGCGGCCGGGAATTATAGACGCCATCTATCGTCCAAACTGCCGTTTCGCGCTATTGGGCCGGCGCGCAGCTACTGCATCCGATAACGCTCGCGCATGAGGCGCTGGAGGCGCGGCCAGAAAATCAGGTTAAAGGCCAACTCCTTGTCAGGAAACATCCCGAGGGCCATCCGGCGGGTGTCGGCGACCATCTCCGAGGCCTCTTCCACCCCCAAATTCGGGTCCTGGGCGATGCACTGGATCACCATATTCACCACCATCTGCAGGCGGCGAATCTTGCGGCCCTCTTCCTTTAACTCCTCGGCTGACTGAGGCTTACCGGCGTCGTTCGTAAGGGTGGCGTGACGATCTAAATTATCCGGGGAACGGGAGCCGGACTGCGACTCCCAGTCAAGGTCCATTGAACCCATGCGTTATCCCTCCTGGGGGTGCACGACAGGTCAGGCTTTGTGTGCATCGTACCTGCCCGCGTATGGTTTTTCCATAGCATGGATCAAATAGATGCACGAATCAGTAACGCCGCGAAAGTCGTCGCGTCACGCAGCTTGCCCCCGGATTCAAGCCGGGAGTTTGTGGCCGCAGGGAGGCTATTCGGAGCGGAGCGGCAGACGTTTTGCAGGGCGGGAGTGCGGAAGCGATGATCGCCCGCGATGGTCACTGACGGCGACGCCTCCGTACAATAAGAATGGATGGCTTTCACCGAACAATACGATGTGGTGGTGGTGGGTGCGGGACACGCCGGCTGCGAGGCGGCGATGGCCGCGGCGCGCATGGGGCTGAAGACCGCGCTGATCACCATGAATATGGACCTGATAGCGCAAATGAGCTGCAATCCCGCGGTAGGCGGGGTGGCCAAAGGACACCTGGTGCGCGAGGTGGACGCTCTGGGCGGCATCATGGGCGAGGTGGCCGATGCGGTGGGCATCCAGTTCCGGCTTCTCAATACGTCGCGCGGGCCGGCGGTGTGGAGCCCGCGGGCGCAGTGCGACAAGGCGCTCTATCGCGTGAAGATGCGGGAGGTGCTGGAGGGCCAGGCGGGGCTGCATATCCGGCAGGCGGAAGTCGTGGATCTCGTCTTCGACGAGAGCGATCAGTGTTCAGTGGTCAGTGATCAGAAAGGCGACGGAACAGGTACCAGGGACGAGGGACTAGCAAACAGGCCGACGCGGCGGCGGGTGCGAGGGCTGAAGCTGAGGGATGGACGAAAGCTGTTGGCGGGCGCCACGATCGTCACCACCGGCACCTTTTTGAATGGCCTGATTCACTGCGGGGAGGAGCGCTATCCGGCGGGGCGGAGCGGCGAGCCGGCTTCGGTGTTGCTGGGTGAAGCGCTGCGGCGGCTGGGGCTGCGGACATGCCGGCTGAAGACGGGGACACCGCCGCGACTGGACGGGCGGACGATCAAGTGGGAGACGTTCGAAGAGCAGCCGGGCGATGCGGATCCTACGCCGTTCAGCTTTCGGACCAAGAAGATTGTGCAGCCGCAGGTGAGCTGCCACATTGCGTACACCACGCCCGAGACGCTGCGGCTGATTCGCGAAAATGTGCACCGTTCGGCGATGTACTCGGGGCAGATTGAGGGAATCGGGCCGCGCTACTGCCCGTCGATCGAAGACAAGATCGTGAAGTTTCCCGACAAGACGCAGCACCAGTTCTTCCTCGAGCCCGAGGGGTTGAACACGCATGAAGTGTATGTCAACGGCATGTCGACTTCGCTGCCCATGGAGGTGCAGTGGCAGATTGTGCGCTCGATCCCTGGGCTCGACGAAGCCGAAATGCTGCGGCCTGGTTACGCCATCGAATACGACAGCGTGGACGCGACGGAACTGGATCGCACGCTGCGCGTAAAGAGTATGGAAGGCCTTTACCTGGCCGGGCAAATTAATGGAACAAGCGGTTATGAAGAAGCGGCGTGCCAGGGGATCATGGCTGGGATCAACGCGGCGCTGTGGCTGAAAGGCGAGCCGCCCTTCACGATGGATCGGACCGAGGGATATACAGGCATCCTGATCGACGACCTGATTTCGAAGGGGACCAACGAGCCGTATCGCATGTTCACGTCGCGGGCGGAGTTCCGGCTGCATTTGCGGATTGATAACGCAGACCGCCGGTTGACGCCGCACGGGCGCAGGCTGGGGCTGATCGGCGACGCGGCGTGGGCGGAGTATGAACAGAAGCAGGCGCGCATGGCGGCGCTGGAACGGTTCCTGGTAACGCGCAAGGCCGGTGTGGACGGGCTGAATGCGGCGGGATTGGCGGACCTGACGGCGACCGCGGGACAAACGTGGGCGCAGATGCTGAAGCGTCCCGAAGTGACGATTGAACCGGTGTTGCGCGCAGTGGGTGAGGAGTTGGCGAAAGACCCGCTGCTGGCGCACCTGGTGGATTTACCGGAGGACGATCCCGTGGCCCGAGCGACGATGCGCAACGAGGCGCGCGCGGTGGAGACGGAGATCAAGTTTGCCGGCTATCTCGATCAGCAGAAGAAGTCCATTGCGAAGCTGAAGGCGGCCGAGGCGGTATCGATTCCGGAGTGGATGGAGTATGGGACGATCAGCGGGTTGAGCCGCGAGATGCGCGAGAAGCTGGAACGGGTGCGGCCGCTGACGATCGGGCAGGCCAGCCGGATTCCCGGTGTCACCCCGGCGGCGCTCAGCCTGGTGCATGTGTCGATCCGGTTGCAGGGGGCGAAAAGAGCGGCCTGTAGCTCGTAGCTCGTAGCTCGTAGCTCGTAGCTCGTAGCTCGTAGCTCGTAGCTCGTAGCTCGTAGCTCGTAGCCGTAGCCGAGCCGTAGCTCGTAGCTCGTAGCTCGTAGCTCGTAGCTCGTAGCTCGTAGCTCGTGCTTAGATGCCGCGGTGAACGCGGAAGGGGCTACCGGCTCCAGGCTACCGGCTACAAGCTCCCGGCTACAAGTTGCTTTACGGATTCTTCTCGCTCTTGGAGAAGAGCGGGATGTGGAATGGCATCTCGGCGTCGGACTTCTTCTTTGCCTTGTTGGGACCGTCTTCGCGAAGCACGGTGCGCTGCGAGTTCACGCAGACCCACCCGTTGTGCTGGCGTTCGAAGACATGGGTGAAGATCCCTTTCTCATCGACCTGGCCGGAACCTGCCTTGTGATGCAGGATGTAGGTGCCGTTGGCTACCGCGATGTCGCCCAGCAAACGCACGGTGATGACGCGCTGATCGAGGTGGACGGTTTTGTCTTCTCCGTTGATGACCTGCGCGAGCTGCTGATTGCGCGTGGTGATGTCGCCGTTGGCGGAGATGTCAACGAACAACGGGGAGAGCACGAGTTCGAGCGCATACTGATCGCGCATGTTGACGGCGCTGGACCAGTTGTCCTCGATCTTCTGGAAATCGTGGACTTCGGGCGAGTCGGTGGTGGTGGCTGCAGAAACGGGATGCGAGGTTGCCGGCGCGGGGCTCTGGGCGAGGACGGCGTTGGCAGGGACGGCGCAGCAGGGGAGGAGAAGAGCAGCGAAACAGGTGATTTTCGGCGTCATCGAGTGAAGATTTCGCATATCTCAATCATAGCTCTTTGACGCGAAAATGAGCCCGTCGGAAGCAGTCGAAATGCGGCGGCGGACGAGACCATCGCAGGGCTCATTTGGGAATCGGGATCAGAGAAGCATCTGGAGCTCGTCGGGCTTGTTGAGGCTCACGAGGGAGTCTTCGATGGTGATCCAGCCATCCTTGCGGAACTGGCCCAGGGTGCGGGTCACGGTTTCGCGGGTGGTGCAGGTCATGGAAGCCATCTCTTCGTGGGTGAGCAGCAGCGGGAATCGGAACCCGCCGTCGATGCGCTCGCCGATCTGATGGGCCAGTTCCAGCAGCAGGTGCCCGAGCCGGCCGGCGACGGTTTCGGCCAGCGCGATGCGGCAAGCATCTTGTAACGCGAAACGATATTCCTGGCAAATGCATTGCACGGCGCGCATTTGCGCCTCTTTGTGCGCGCGCAGAAAGTTCTGGAAACGGTCGCGTTCGACGGGCCGCAATTGGGCGGAGGTGAGGGATTCGGCCGAGACCTCGTAAGCGCCATGCGAGAGAACCGCATAGAGGCCGAGCATGGAACCGGGGCCGGCCACGCGGACGATCATTTCGCGCTCTTTATTCTGGCCTGCTGTCAGCTTGAGATAGCCGCTGCAGATGAGATAGAGGCAGCGTGCTTCCTCGCCCTGCGTGAACAGCGGCGCCTGCGCGGGAAGCGAGATGGTGCTGGTGGCCAGCTCAAGATCGGCAAGAACAGCGCTTCCCAGGGAACAAAACCAGCCAGGTCGGCGATTCAAACACGATGCACAGCCAACCGGAGATTGCCGGTTTAGCGGCTTGTGCCGTGTGGGCATCGAAATGTTTATTGCGTCCGCCATGTTGCGTTCACTCCCGCCGGCGAAGCGTTACTCGCGCTTTTGTTCCTTGCAAGGGCTCAAAGTAAGTTAACTGCAACATATTTAGAGCCCTGCCCGGAATTCGCTCATAAACAGTGTGCATCGTGATTTGTTGCATGAATGTGATGGGGCTCACGGGTATGCGGGATAGCTTCGGCGCGCGGGAGAAAGTCGTGTGGCGGGCAAGTCCTTCGAATCGGGGGAGTTCTTTTCGGGGCGGTGATCCAGCGTGGAACGTAACGATTGTTTTCCTCATTGGTTGTGATAAGCATCACCGCCCCCAAGCATGAACAACCCTTAATCTCTGCGCATGAAGTGATGCTCCGCACGGTGGCGCTTCTGAAGTCAGCAAACGGTTCAGAAGAGCGATGGGCATCAAGCAAGGCGGTTCTCATGCATAGAGGTAGGCCAGTGACGACGAAACTCAGCGGTGCAGTTCCGGGGAACACGTTTGGACTGCGGATTTGTCTTTTCATTCTGGGAGTTCTGTTCCTAAGCGCCTGTGCGCTGGCAGTTCCGGCCGAGAAGCCAGCCGACAAGCAAGTGAAGTCGCCGGCAGCCTCGGACTTCGTCGGATCCGAGACGTGCGCCACCTGTCACGAAGAAGTAGCTAAAGGGTTTGCGGATAATCCACACACCAAGATGGCGCAGATGCACGGCAACAACGGCATTACGTGCGAAAACTGCCATGGTGCGGGCAAGGCGCACGTGGATGGCGGCGGAGACACGACGAAGATCTTCAATCCAGCCAAGGCGAGCACCAAGGAACTGGATGCGAAGTGCCTGAGCTGCCACGCGGGCCAGCATGCCAACTTCGATCGTTCTGCGCATGCCAAGGCGGACGTGAGCTGCATCAGTTGCCACAGCATTCACAAGAGCGAGGAGAAGGCGGAGTTGCTCAAGGCGTCGCAGCCGAATCTTTGCTTCCAGTGCCACGGTGATCAGAAGGCGCAGTTCTCGATGCCCTTCCACCACAAGGTGAATGAGGGCGTGACGCAATGCTCCGACTGCCATGATCCGCACGGGACGTTCAACAAGAGCAACCTCAAGTCCACGGCCGATCAGAACGCGATCTGCACCAAGTGCCACATGGAGACGCGCGGGCCGTTCGTATTCGAGCATGCGGCAGTACGGGCGGAAGGTTGCGTTGGCTGCCATTCTCCGCACGGCTCGCAGAATGCGCGGCTGCTGAATATGAGCAATATCGCCACGCTGTGCAACCAGTGCCACAGCCCGGTTGCCAATGGCTCGGTTCATGGCCTGGACGCGGGATCGGCGAGTGCGACGCCATGCATCAGCTGCCACACCATGATTCACGGATCGAATCTCAGCCAGGCGTTTATCCGGTGAGTTCCGAACGTTTCGCATGTGGGGTGCCGGTATCGACGGCGCAAGTTTTGGACCAGAGCAGGATTTATCAAGTGAGGCTTCTTATGAACATGATCGGCAGGTTTGTCTGGCTGCCCAATCAACGGCCCTCGACCGCAGCTTTGAAGCGCATTGCGGGGGGTCTGGGGTTCGCCATTCTTCTCATGACGACGGGTATGGTGGTTGGCCAAAGTCCGGCGCCCGGCAACCCGATTCCAGAGGTGGGTGCCTCGATGTCCATTCCCACTGGATATAGCGCCCACGAGTCAATCGATCTGGGCGGGCACATGACGAATGTTAACGGCAGCCAGGCGATGTACAGCACGCTGGTGAACGTGGGCTCCGGACCGCGAATACTTGGCGAGTCCTTTGAGCTGCATGCGCTGCCCGGCACCAGGAACGCGGTCGTCGATTCGCTGAAGGCGTATGGGTCGGGGTTCGGCGGCGACCCCTACAGCTTCGGCAAGCTGGATTTCTTCAAGGGGAAGCTCTACGAGTTCTCGGGGATCTTCCGGCGCGACCGGCAGTACTTCGACTATGACCTGCTGGGCAACCCGAATATCGTTCCGGGCTCGATTCCGATCGGGCCGTCGAAGGCGCCGACCGGCTCGCTGAACTGGGGAGTGATTCCGCAGTCGCCGGTTCTGTTCAATTCAGTGCGGCGGATGACGGACACCAATCTCACGCTGTATCCGCTTGCGACGGTGTCGTATCGCATCGGGTACGCGCACAATACCTTCGAGGGGCCGACCTTGAGCCCCAGCTACACGATCGCCAAGTATGATGCGCTGCTCAGGGAAAACCAGCGCAACGGTATCGACGCATTCACCGGAGCGGTGGAATGGAAGCCGGTGCCGGGAACCAGGTTGACGTTTGAAGCGCAGGCCGATCACTACCGGTCTGACTCTCAATTCACCATGGCTCCCAGCACGCTGGTGGTGCAGGAAGCAGACGGAAGAAAAGTCGCCCTTGGAAACTGGGACAGCCAGACGCCTTACGGAATTGGCGGCTGCAACACGACGAGCATGGGCGCCGCGTACACCAGTTCGAGCAACTACACCATCCTCACGGCCGCGCAGATGCCCAACGGGTTGCCGGTGATCAATCCGGCGTGCTCGGTGGTATCCACCTACATGCGTTCGCAGCCTTCTACCGTGCTGATTCCCACGGGGATCGTTCATCTGCAGAGCTCGAGCCTCAGAAACGTCACAATGAACGGGAACGTTCGTTATAGCAATTCCACCATGAACCTGCCCAACTATTACGAGGGCGTTACAGGCCTCATGGGGGCAGTCCGCTCGATCACATACAACGGTTACGCCAGGGCCCACCGGGCGGTTTTGGGCGCCGACTATGGGTTTATCTGGCAGGCAACAAAGACGGTGAGCCTCGCCGAGCAGGTGAACTACTCCAGCGTGCAGCAACCAGGCTATTCCAACCTGCCCATTGCCACCACGCTCTCGACGCCTGTGGATACGAAGGCCTCCTCGGGCAATGAAACCATTACCTACAGTGGACCGCTGACGAGCGGCAACTCGATGGCGCTTCCGCACGGCGTGAATGGCTATCTCACGCCCAACTTCTTCGGCCAGAGTTTCCTGATCAACAATCTGACCGGAAGTTGGGAAGTCTCGCCCCGCACCACGCTCTCGCTCACCTATCGCTACTCGCTGCACGACATCGGGCAAGGCACTCCTCATAGCGGACCGATCCCGCTGGCGCTGGCCGATCCCGTCAATGGAACCGTCTCGATTACGGAGAACGGCGGCATCCTGGGCGCGGCCGTCCGTATCACCAATAACTGGAGCGTGAATGGCAGCGCCGAGGTGGCGTACGCCGACAACGCGTTCACCGCCGTCAGCCCGCGGCAATTGAAGCAGTTCCGCATCCACACCATGTTCAAGCCGAAGCCATGGGCGACCATCTCCGGCGCCTACAACGATCGCGAGCGGCACAACAACACGTTCAACAACGCCGACGCGATAGCTGCAGGCCAGGCGACCTACTACGGGCCCCTCAACCATATCGACTACAGCCGGGTGGCCAACGTGAACGCGATGCTGGCGCCCAACGAACACTACGGAATCGACCTCAGCTACTCCTATACCGATGTGTACACGGCGACCAACATCTGCTTCACGAGCGGCGCCGCATCGGGGCTGCCGGGCGCGGCCACGTTGAACAACGCGGGCCAGCCGAATATTTGTCCGGGGATCTTTGCCAGGGGCGGAACCAACCTGGTGGACTTCTTCGCCAAGGACTTTATGAGCGCGCCGACCCAATACGGATCGATGTCTCTCAACATGTCTCCCGCGGACAACGTGCACGTCAACTTTGGTTACCGCATCAGCGCGGTGAACGGCGACCGCTTCTACAACGATGCACGCGATGTGGCAGGTTCGCTGATCTCCACGTACCAGTCTCCCTTTGCGAATGTTTCCTGGAAACTCAGCCGTCGCATGACGTGGAGGGGCGAATACAACAACTACCAATATGGCGAGGGAGGAAATGCTTCCGGCGCGCAGTACTGCAGCATGACGGTATCCACGACGGCCTCGGTTGTGCCTTGCGCATCGGTCTCATTCCCGACGGGCAGAACCGAAGGGACCTCCGGGCTGACCGCGGCTCGTTCATTCCATGCCAATAACCTGACCCTCGGAGTGCACTACGAGTTTTGATCCTGGGACCTCAGGTTTGACGAACAAATCTAGAAGCAGAGCAAAGTGAAAGGAAATTGCCGATGAAAATCAGAACTGGACTGGCGCTTGTGGCAGTGATGGCCACGACCATGACGACAGCATTCTCACAGGGAGCCGATCTGTATAAATCCAAGTGCCAGATGTGCCACGGTGCCACCGGCCTGGCGGACTCGCCCGCGGGCAAGGCAATGAAAGTGAAGCCCATCACCGACCCCGATGTGAAAAAGCTCAGCGAGGCAGAGATGATCAAGGCGACTCAAGATGGAATGGGCAAGATGCAGCCGTTCAAAGACAAGTTGACAGACGCCCAGATCAAGGATGCGGTGGCGCACTTCCGCACCTTTTTGAAGTAGATCCGGCTACCCTCGCGACGAGTGCGGGTTGCCAAAGAACATGTTTCCGGCTCGCAGTTTTTCGGGTCGGTAAACCGCGGTTTGGATATGATCGCCAAGGCCGGAAGATCAAGCGCGAGCCGGCTGCGGAATTCTCAAGGAGAGAGCTGAAATGACAAAGGGACTTCGTTCGCAGGTGGTGCTGGCCGTAGTGGTTTCTCTGGGCAGTGCCGTGGGCTTCGCCGATTCAGGAGAAGCGATTTATAAAGCCAACTGCCAGAGCTGCCACGGCGCCACCGGGACGCCGAACGCCGGAATCGCCAAGATGATGGACGTCAAGCCGGCGTCTGAGTACAAAACGACCGAGAAGGAACAGATCGATTCCGTCACCAAGGGCAAAGGCAAGATGAAGCCGTTTTCGCCCAAGCTGACCGATGCGCAGATCAAGGACGCAGTCACGTACTTCCGCACACTCAAATAGAGCGGGCAGGTTTCACTTCAGTTTGAGGCCCGCCCATGTGGCGGGCCATTCATTCCGGGGGAATTGATTCCGGAGTTTTCTGCAAAGACCACGGGGGTCCACTTTGCCGTTATTTGAAAGATTTCGCGAACACTGGGTGCGGCCGGCGCTGTTCTTCGGCAACAACCCCTTGAGCCTTCTGGGGGGCGCGATTACAACCGCGTCCGGCGCAACGATGATCGGGTACTGGCTGTTCGAACTGTTCGGACGCGCCAACGAGAACCCGTACCTGGGCCTTATCTTCTTTCTCATTCTTCCCGCATTGTTCATCGTGGGGCTGGCACTTATTCCGGTAGGCGTCTTTCAACGGCGTCGGCAGTTGCAGAAAGCGGGAAAGATTCCGGCCGTATTTCCCAAGGTCGATCTGAATGACCGTATCTTCCGACACGGCCTCGATATCGTTCTGGTTGCTACGATTGTGAACCTGCTGGTGGTGTCGGTGGCCAGCTATCGCGGCGCGGCCTACATGGATTCGCCGCAATTCTGCGGTCAGTCGTGCCACGTGATGCATCCCGAGTACTCTGCCTACCAGGTGTCGGCCCATTCGCACGTGGCCTGCGTGGATTGCCACATCGGCGCCGGTGCAACGTCCTACTTCCAGGCCAAGGTGAACGGCACCAAGCAGCTGGTGGAGGTGTCGCTGCGTCCCATGAGCGGCATTGCGCCCAAACTGATTCCAACCTATCCCACGCCCATTCCGTCGCCGGTGAGGAACCTGCGCCCGGCGCGATACATCTGCGAGGGCTGCCACACGCCCGCGCGGTTCATCGGTGAAAAGCTGCTGGTGAAGTCGAACTTTGGCGACGACGAAAAGAACACCGAGACGCAAAGCGTCGTGGTGCTGCACCTCGGCGGCCGCGATTCCCTGTCGCACCTTACCGGGATTCACGGCGTGCACCTGGGACACATCGAGTACATCGATACCGACGACACGCGCACCACGATTCCGTGGGTGGAAAAGACCAATGCCGACGGTTCGAAGACCGTGTTCACTACCTCGGCTCTCAAGGGAGCCATGCCCAAGGGCGAACGCCGGGTGATGGACTGCATCGACTGCCATAATCGCGCCGCCCACACCATGCAGACCGCGGAAGACGCGTTGAATCGCGCCATGGCCGAGGGTGCCGTCAGCCCCGATCTGCCCTGGGTTCACAAAAAGGGTCTGGAACTGCTGAAGGGTGCCTACGCATCGACAGACGAGGCAGCGGCGAAGATTCCCGCTCAGTTGGAGGCGTTCTACCGGACCGAGCATCCTGACGTGTATGCCGCCAAGACTGCCGACATCAAGACGGCCGGCGATGGCCTGGTGGCGATCTTCACGCACAACGTCTTTCCCGAGATGAAGGTGACGTGGGGAACGCATCCCAATCACATCGGGCACATGAGCTATCCGGGGTGCTTCCGCTGCCACGACGGCGATCACGCCACGGCGGACGCCAAAACGTCGATCACCAACGACTGCGCCGCGTGCCACAATCTGCTGGCGGTCGATGAGGCGAAGCCGAAGGTTCTGTCGGACATCGGAATTCAGCAGTAGTGGCTTTCAAGATATGGCGGGAGGAAGGCAGGGATCGAATCCCTGTCTCCTCCTGCCATTGGTGTTTTTGGTCCCCGGGATCTTTCCACCGGCGAACGAACCATTTTCAATACGGGCTGCCGGTGGTTTTGCGGCATGGCGATCGCGGTACAATCGGGCCGAATCATCGAAAGCCGCAACCTGTACCCCAAACGGGTGAGGGTCAACGACCGCGCGATGTTGGAAGATAAAGCTGTCTCCCTGCGCGCACACCGCAAGCCACTGTCGCGCGAGGAGTTGGTGTACAAAAGAGGTACATGGGACAGATGAATAGGTTCGGCTCGGCCCTGGCGCTCGCGTTGGCGCTGGGGTCGGCAGCCGCTGCGCAGTCTCCGCAACACGCCGCATCTCCGTGCGCGCGGCCCGCGACCGAGGCCGTGGCGGCATCGCGCATCAGTGGAGACTGGCGCGCCGGCGATCTGTCGGTTTTGCCGGCCAGTAAGCCGCCTGTGCCACAGGGGGCAAGTGACCTCGGCGTCGCGCCCGCGGGAATGCGTCTGGATCGCATGCTGTTGCTGCTTGAATCTTCGCCAGCACAGCAAGCGGCGCTGGACGCCGAACTCGCGAATCAACAGGCCCAAGGTTCGTGCGGGTGGCATCAATGGCTCACTCCGGCACAGTTTGCCGGCGCCTACGCCAACTCCCCAACAGACGTAAACGCGGTGGTCTCGTGGCTGCAGCAAGCAGGTTTTGAGGTCGCGCCGCTCCCCGCGGGACGCGGTTGGATTGAATTTTCCGGCACTACGGCGCAGGTGGAAGCGGCGTTTCACGCTCCGGTTCGCCTTTACGCCACCGGGTCGGGAGCGCGTCCCGTACTGGCCGCGAACATCTCTGTTCCGAGCGCGCTTCGCTCCCTGATTCATGGGCTGGTTTCGCTTGATGGCGCGGTCTCGGCGGCGGACCTCACCACGCCGCAGCCTGTGACCTCCTCGGTAGCGGAGTTGGCGGCGCAGACGTCAATTGCGCATGCGGAGGCGCTGACGCCGGCTTTGGCAGCGCCCATGCTTCATCTCGATACGCTGCATGCGTCGGGGACCGAAGGAGCCGGCGAGACCATCGCCATCGTAGCGCGCAGCAACATACAGCCGGAGGACGTATCGGCATTTCGCTCCGCCTTCGGGCTCGCGGCGAACCCGATCAATGTTGTCCCTGCCGGCGCCGACCCCGGGCTTACGGCGGATCAGGCTGCGGCCGAGTTCGCGGCGTCGTGGGCCGGGGCAGCCGCTCCCGCCGCGCAAATCCTCATTGCCCCTGCCGCCACAACGCCGGCCACAGATGGCGTCGATTTGTCTCTTGCATCCACCATCGACCAGAACACGGCACACACCGTGGTGGTCGGCTTCTCGGCCTGCGAGGCGTCGCTGAGCGAAGCTCACCAGGCCTTCTATTCGGCGCTTTACCGTCAGGCCGAGGCGCAGGGCATCTCCGTGATCGCCGCGGCGGGCGACAGCGGCGCGTCGGCTTGCCATGTCGCGGGCAGTTCAACTCCGGTCACCACAGGCTATGCCGTGAGCGGGCTGGCCTCCACGTCCTGGAACACGGCGGTCGGCGCCGCTGCAATGGCGACGGCCGATGGATCGAGTCTTGCCTCGAATCTTGCCGCCTGGTCCCCCGCCAGTCATGCCGATGCAGCTTACGCCGGCGGCGGCGGTGTCAGCGCACTACACGCGACACCCCAGTGGCAGCCGGCGATTTCGCCGACTACGCAAGGGCGCCTGCTTCCGGATCTGAGTTTGCCGACAGGCAGCGACTCCGCATTCAGCCGTGGTCTTGCCTTCTGCTTCAGCGGGACGTCGTCGACCGCAGGCTGCACTCTGGTTCGCAGCGGTGGCAGTTCCGCGGCCGCGGCTATCTTCGGCGGCATCTCCGCGCTCCTGGCGCAGAAGTACGGTGCGCAGGGGAATCTCGCCCCGCAACTCTACAGTCTCCGCAGCCAGAACGGCGTGTTTGAGGACGTCGCGCAGGGAACAGCGCGTTTGGACTGCGCCGCAGGCAGTCCCGGCTGCGATGCTTCGGGCCGCATCGGCTATGACGCGGCCCGGGCTTCGATCTCGCCACCGGTCTCGGATCGCCCAATGCCGAGAAACTTGTCAGCGTCTGGGCGCGCCCAGACGTAGGCACCGCCGGCACCATGGTGGTGCTCACGATCGCGCCGACGGCCGCCAACGCCACGTACAATCCCTCAGCCCAGATCACGTATACCGCATCGGTCTCGCCGGCGACTTCGGGCCCTACGCCTACGGGAAGCATCCAGTTCAATGACACCTTGCTCACCACTCCGCTGGGCGCCGCGACGACACTCGACTCCAGCGGGAACGCGGTTCTCACCCTGACAGGCGGACTGGCCCTCGGCGGCAACAACATAACGGCGGTCTACAGCGGTGACGCCAACTACGCCGGCAACAGCTCGGCGCCGGTCACCGTGAACAGCCAGAAGAGCACAACCTCCATGACGGTTGTGCCTTCTGCTACCGCTCCCGCAGCTGGATCTGTCATCACCGTCACCGTCAACATGGGGGTCGGTATCCCGCCGGCCGGCACCATGCCGCCCGGTGGCAAGGTCACGCTCAACGTGGATGGCCTGGCCAACTCAACCGCCAGCCTGGTCACCACCGCGGGCGTTACCACCGCAACCTTCTCGCTTACTGTTCCCACCGTCGGGGGCGCGCACAACCTGCAGGCCATCTACAACGGCGACGCCAACTACACCGCGTCCACTTCTCCCGCCGTTTCAATCACCGTAGGCAAGGGCGCCACGGTTACCGCGCTCACCGCGCTGCCCGCAGTACTTACCCCAGGCACCGCCGAGACCCTTACCGCGACCGTCAGCCCCATCAACCCGGTTACGGGGACCACTTACACAATTACAGGCTCCGTCTCGTTCTACGACGGCACCACGCTGCTCGGCACCGCGCTGCTCACTCTGAATTCGGCTACGCTCTCGAACGTCACGCTGTCCGCGGGCATTTCGCACGTGATCACCGCCGTTTATTCCGGTGACGTCAACTGGGCGGCCAGTACATCAAACCCGGTGGACCTGACTGCGGCATTATTCGCCGACACCGTCACTCTTACCGTCAGCCCCTCTTCAGCAAATCCGGGCCAGGTCGTGACCCTCGTCGCCACGGTCACACCGGCCATTGCCCCTGCCAGCACGACGGAACAGAATCCCACCGGCAATGTCATCTTTTACGTCGGAACCAAGGTTCTCGGAACAGTGGCACTGTCGGCCTCGCTCAACAACACCTCCACGGCTACGCTGCTCAACGCCACTCTGCCGGCCGGGCAGGATGTGCTCACGGCCGTTTACGTGGGCGACCTGTTCTACGCAGCCGGCACATCGAACTCCATCACCATCAACGTGCTCGACTTTTCCATCGCGCCGTCCGGCACAAACTCCCCCACCAACCTGAACATCGTCAAGGGCACCGCGGGCACCGCCTCGTTCGTCGTCACGGGTCTGGGGGGATTCAATGGCCAGATCAGCGTGGTCTGCGCCGTTCCTACCCAGGACGATATGACTTGTTCTCCGAGTCCGCAACAGGTTGTGCCCACCGGCACCGTCACCTTCACCGTGCAGACCTATCTCACCGGGGGTACAACCGCGGCGGTTCACGCTGGCCCGTCTCCGTGGTCGCGCGTTGCTGGCGGTACCGCGCTGGCTGCGTTGTTCTTCTTCCTGCTGCCGATCGGACGGCGTGCGCGACTGCTTACCGAGTCCGGCCGCCGCGTTCTCATGCTGGTTCTTTTCCTGGTGTCGTTCTGCGGGCTCGTCACAGGCTGTCAGAGCGTCAGCGGAAGCGCTGCAGCCCTATCCTCGGGCACGCCTCTGGGCGTCTCCACCTTGACGATCACCGCGGCATCCTACGTGGATAACACCGTTGTCAGCCACAGCATCTACCTCACGGTCAACGTGCTGCCGCCGGGCTCGACGGGCTATCAGCCCACTCACGGCGGTCAATAACCCTTTGCCTTCATCTCAGGAGCAGTCATTCCATGCATGCAACTCAGCCTGCGCACTTCAATCTGATCTCCGCTGCGCACGCCTCCATGATCGAGCACGGTTTCAAGCCCGATTTCCCCGAGGGCACGGACACCGAACTGGCCGCCATCCTGGCCGACAAAGCGCCGCCCGCGGCATCCGTATCCTTTGGCCCGATGCTCCGCGATTTGCGCAGCATGCTGTGGTCTTCCATCGACAACGACACCTCCAAAGACCTTGACCAGATCGAGTGGGCCGAGCGTCTGCCTGATGGGCGCATCCGCGTGCTCGTCGGCGTGGCAGACGTCGACTCCCGCGTTCACAAGGGCACGATCATCGACGCTCAAGCACGCTGGGAGACCACCTCGGTCTATACCGGCATCAAGGTTTTTCCCATGCTGCCGCCCGAGCTTTCCGAGGGTATCACTTCGCTCAACGAGAACGAAGAGCGGTTTGCAGTGGTCATTGAATTCTGCGTTGACGCCCAGGGGGAGGCGTCGGATGGCAAGGTGTATCGCGCCATCGTGCGCAATCGCGCGCAGCTCGCCTACAACGGTGTGGGCGCGTGGCTTGAGGGTCGCGGCCCTGCGCCGGCCAAGGTGGCGGGCGACGCCCAGCTTGCCGCGCAACTCAAGCTGCAGGACGAGGCCGCGCAACGCTTGAACGGCAACCGCTTCCAGCACGGCGCACTCGACCTCGAAACCGTCGAAACCCATCCCGTGCTCGAAGGCAAAGAGGTTGTGAACCTGGCGCGCCTTGAAAAGAACCGTGCCACTTCACTCATCGAAGAGTTCATGGTGGCGGCCAACGGCGTGATGGCTCGCACGTTTGACGACGCGAAAGTCGCCTCACTCCGCCGCGTGGTGCGCACCCCCAAGCGCTGGGATCGCATCGTTGAGCTTGCCAGCGGGCTGGGTGGATCGCTTCCTCCCGAGCCAGACTCCAAGGCGCTCAACGAATTCCTGCTGGCGCAGAAGCAGAAGGATCCCGACCACTTCCCCGACCTTTCCCTGGCGGTCATCAAACTCCTGGGCCCCGGGGAATACATTCTGGTCAAGCCCAACGAGGAAGGTCCCGGCCATTTTGGGTTGGCGGTCGTAGACTACACCCACTCCACCGCGCCCAACCGGCGCTTTCCTGATATGGTGGCGCAACGCATCCTCAAAGCCTTGCTTGCCAAGTCGGACATGCCCTACTCCGAGACGGATTTGAACACCATCGCGCTGCGCTGCACCCAGATGGAAGACGCGGCTCGCAAAGTGGAGCGCGAGATGCAAAAGCGCATCGCCGCCGTTGTCCTTCATCCGCGCATCGGCCAGAACTTCCGCGCCATCGTCACGGGCGTCAACCAGCACGGCACGTTCGTACGCGCCCTCGATCCCCAGGTGGAAGGTATGCTGGTGCGCGGGTCGCAGGGGCTCGACGTGGGAGATCGCCTTACGGTAAAGCTGATCAACACCGATCCGCAGCGCGGCTTCATCGACTTTGCTGCGGTGTGAATCAGGTTTCCGCAACGTCGCTCTCACGCACTCGTTTTCGTACAATTAAGGCGTTCGCAGGCCGACCAGCGAGACTCCGGCCAGGATTGCGCTCGTCACCAGCACCAGGACGCCGGCCACCTGGCTTCCCGTCAGGTCGGTCAGAAACCCGATCAGGTACGGGCCCACGAATCCCCCGATGTTGGCCAGGGTAATGAGCCCGCAAACCGCGGCCGCAACGCGCGGGCTCAGCAATTTGGTGGGCAACGACCAGAAGCCCGGGTAGTAACTCATCAGTCCCATTTCTGCCACGCAGAAGGCGATCACAACCACCGCCGTGCTCATGCCCGGCAACTGGCTGATTCCCAGCCCTGCGGCAGCCACCATTGTGGCGAGGAACGCGTGCCGCTTGTGGAGTCCGGTCCGGTCCGCGTTCCAACCCGATAGGAACATCACCGGGATCGCGCAAAGGTGCGGGAGAGACGCCAGCAGGCTCACCTGCCATATGGTGAGATCGGCAAGTCTTTGCACGATCTTCGGGAGCCACAGAAAGAGCCCGTACGCGGTGATATTGATGAAGAAGTACCCCGTCACCAGGGATACCGCCGTCCAGTTTGCACAGGCGCGCGCCAGGCTGACCCGTGGCTCGTCGGAAATTCCTGCAGCCTTCTCGCGTTCCAGTTCGCCGGCGATCCACGCTCTCTCCTCCGCATTCAGCCAACGTGCGTCCTTCGGCCGATCGGTCAGATAAAAGACCGTCACTATCCCCCCGATCACCGCGGGAATGCCTTCCACGATCAGAAGCCAGCGCCAGCCGGAAACGCCGAACCAGTGCAGGTTGAGCAGGACGCCGGCGATCAGCCCGCCCGCAAGATTGGAGACGGGGATCGCCGTCATAAACAGGGCCACCGCCTTGGCGCGATCCGATTGCCGGAACCAGTGGGTCAGATAGACCATGACGGCGGGGAAGAAGCCGCCCTCGCACGCGCCGAGCAGGAAGCGGATGATATTGAACTGGGTCGCGGTTTCGACCAGGCCGGTGAGCGACGCCAGAGCGCCCCACGTGATCATGATGGTCGCAAGCCATTTGCGCGCGCTGCGGCTGTGCGCCACCATGGCGCCGGGAATCTCCAACAGGCAAAGTCCGAAAAAGAAGATGCCCGCGCCGAATCCGAACACTTCGTTGGAGAAATGGAGCTCGCGCGTCATCTCGAGTCCCGCGAACCCCACGTTTACGCGGTCAATAAACGCCGTGATGTAAATCAGGAAGAGAAACGGAAGCAGCCGGCGCGCGATCCTGCGGCGGGCGGTTGCGGCAGCGTTCGCGAGCGCTAGGGCAGTTTCGGAATTCACGTCTGTCCTTTTGAGAGCATAAAAAGGTGTCGTTTTCTTGGTGAAAACGCCACTTGGCTGTGTGCTTTCGGCCTACACCAATTCCGAAACTGCTATCGCGTCACCAGAACTCCAGCGCCACATGCATCGGGAAATCAGGCCCGTAGCGCGTGTCGAGTCTACAGGAGATCGGGGATGGCTGGCTCCCCTGCCCGCCATTCCCGCCGTCTGATAAAAAATCGGTATGAGCGACATGGTCCCGTCGGTGCGCGATAACTATGATCGTATTGCCGATGAGTATGCGCGCCATCTCTTTGGGGAACTGCGGCACAAGCCGCTCGACCGGGAACTTCTCACCCGATTTGCAGCCGGGATTACAGGACATGGCTCGGTGTGCGACATGGGCTGCGGCCCGGGCCAGGTGGCGCGCTTCCTGTGCGACGCAGGCGTCGGCGCATTTGGGCTCGATCTTTCTCCGCAGATGGTGGAACGAGCGCGGGAACTCAACCCGGACATCCCCTTCAGGGAAGGGAATATGCTGGCTCTCGATCTGGACGACGGGTCGCTGGCCGGTATCGTGGCCTTCTATTCGATTGTGAATATCACGCCCCAGCTTCACCCGCAGGTGTTTCGGGAGATGCAGCGAGTGCTCCAGCCTGGCGGGTTGCTGCTGCTCGCTTTCCACGTGGGCGATGAAGCCGTCCATGTCAACGAGTTGTGGGGACGGAGCATCTCCATGGACTTTTTCTTCTTCCGCCCGGAGCAAATCCAAAGCGAAATCGAAGCCGCGGGGCTCAGGGTTGAGCAGCTAATCGAAAGGGGCCCCTACGCGCCTGAAGTCGAGCACCAGAGCCGCAGGGCTTACATCTTTGCGCGCAAGCCGGATTTCAATGCGGGGATGTAAGCCACCCGGTTCGGTCACGACGACGTTCAGTGTCTCGTTTCTCCCGATCCCGCCGGCTGGGCCGGCAAATCGCCAAGCCCCAGCCGGCGATGAAAGAAGTCAAACGCCAGTCCGTAGAGCCGGTAAGCCAGTTCCGGGTCGTAGCGTGCGCCCTCATCGCGCAGGAACGCGTGTGCGCCGTTCACTTCGTGCCAGCTGAATTTCGCATTCACGGCGTTCAATCGGGCCAGAACCGTCATGCGGCCCTCCAGCGGAATATGCGGATCCTGCCGGCCCCAGATCATCAGCAATTCGCCCTTGATGTCTTTTGCGCGCTCCAGCGAATCGTCCTTCATGCCCTTTCCCAGGCCGCCTTTGTGAATGTCGGTGGCATAGAAGCAAACCGCGCCCAGCACGTCGGGATTCATGGCTGCCCGGAACGCCAGGTGTCCTCCGATGCAGATGCCCATGGCGCCCAGCCGCCCGGTGCAATCGGGGCGCCCCGCCAGGTGGTCCAGCACCGCGCGCGCATCGGCGTCGTAGCTGGCGAGTTCCTTGGTCGTCTTCAGCACGTTGCCACGATCGGAACCGGCTTGATCGTACGCCAACACGGTCCCGGCAGGTTCAAACTCGTGATAGATCTCCGGCACCGCTACCACATATCCGTGTCCCGCCATCATGGCCGCGGTTCTGCGGATGGGCGCGGTCACCTGAAAGATTTCGCTGTAGAAGACGATGCCAGGGTACTTGCCCGGTGCCGCCGGCCGAAAGATGTGCACGCGCATGGGACCGTAGCCGGTCGCGACTTCCACGGGCTCGCTGTCGAGAATGATCATCGTCGCGGCTCCTTGCTCCTCCGCACGACGATTCTAGCCCGCGAGCGTGGTGCGAGTTGAGACGCATGGAAAGGTACGGATGATGGACGCGTGACCAACCAATCTGGAAATAACCTCAGCCCTTGCGCATCGATCCGGCCTGGACCATGCCGACCACCCGCCCTTCGGGATCCGTGAAGAGAGCGATCAGCGGGCCGTTCGGGCATCTGCTGCGGACCCATCACACGCTGCCCGCCGCGGCCTTCGACTCGCGTCAGGGCGTCCTCGATACTCTCCACCTCGACATAGAACGTCACATAGCCGGCCCCGCCGTCCATGCTTTTGCCAATGCCCCCGTTCACGCCGCTGCCGGGTGATACGTGGGAGTACTGATCGTTCGCCGGCGTCACCTGCCAGTCGAACACAGCGCTGTAGAAGTCCTCTAACGCGGCCTTGTCCTTGCCGGCAATCTCAAAATAAACGATGGGGTTGGCCATTCTTTCTCCTCGCGCTATTAGATGCAGCGACCATGATTTTCATGAATTTCCACGCTCCACAAGCGTATCCTTTCGGCAAATCAACTGGTAGAGATCGATCTGACCCGAAAGCCGCGAGCACCGTTACGCAGGCGCGCCTTTCAAACGGTAAATGGGAATTCGAGTGCGGATCAGGATTGCGCTTGACATCTATCGCAATCTGCAATATAGTTATTGCAGATTGCGATAGAGAAATGGCCGGATGCCTCCTCGATCGACAATCGAACCCGGCGGGAGTCATCCGGGTGAGCCCCGAGGGGCAGCACGATGAAGTTGGGCGAAAAAATTCGCTATTTGCGCGAGGTGGAAGGCAGCCTTCGGGGCATGAATCGCGCCATGAGCCAGCCTGAAGTGGCGCGGGCCATCGAAGCCGAGACCGGTTCGAAACTGAGCCAAAGCTACCTCTCGCAGATCGAAAGCGGCGCCCGGCCTCACCTTACCAACACCACGCGGCAAACGCTCTCCGCCTTTTTCAAGGTGCATCCCGGCTACCTGGTGGATGACCCGGAGGGCTATTCGCCCGAGCTGCAAAGTGAGCTGCGCAACCTCGAAGACAAGCTGGACCTGTGGCTGGTTTCGGGAGCGGAGCGGTTTCGCCGCGATCCGGAGCTGAAGCAGGCTCTGATCACACTGGCGCGCCACGAACATACCCGCGAGTGCCTGCTGCTGCTCGAAGCCATCCTCGATACGCCCGGCCTTGCGCCGCGACTTGTCGAAGTGCTGCGGCCGCAGAAGCAGGCAAGGGAACAGGGACAAGGGGCTAGGGACTAGGGAAGGGTCAACAAGCTACGAGCTACAAGCTACCGGCTGCAAGCTGGAAGCTAAGAGCTAGAGCTAGGAGCTGAAACATGACCTGGGAAACGTTCTATTTGATTTGCTTTTTGGCCGGATTGATGCTGAGCCTGGTAACGCTGTTGGGTGGCATGGGGCACTTCGGCGGTCACGTTCATGTGCCCCATGTTCCTCATGTGCACGTTCCACACGCAACGCATTTGCCACACACTGCGGGCATTTCGCACGCAACAAGTGGAGGATCGCAGAGCGGCGGGGCCGGCGTGCCCTGGTGGAACGGCTTTTCCATCATGATCTTTCTCTGCTGGTTTGGCGCGGCGGGATACCTGCTGACGCGCTACGGCAGCTTTGTGGCCGGAGTTGTGCTGGCGCTCGCGGCTGTATGCGGCGTGGCCGGGGGAGCGATCATCTTCGCGTTTCTCACCCGTTTCCTGTTGCCGCATGAGCACGAACTCACCGCCGATGAGACGGCAGTTGTAGGTGCCGTGGGGCGCGTCTCATCGTCCATTCGGCCGGCCGGAACCGGCGAGATCGTCTATCAACAACTGGGCGCGCTCCGCTCCGCGCCCGCCCGCTCCGAGGACAGCGTCCCCATCGACAAACAGGAAGAGGTGTTCGTTGTTCGCTATGAGAAGGGCATCGCTTATGTGCGGAAGTGGCAGGACGCCAGTGGCGAGTGGCCGGTGGAATCCGC
The DNA here is from genome assembly GCA_963744185.1 of uncultured Acidobacteriota bacterium. Lineage (GTDB taxonomy): Bacteria > Acidobacteriota > Terriglobia > Terriglobales > Acidobacteriaceae > Telmatobacter. The sequence continues at coordinate 220,250 of CAVUSR010000017.1, forward strand.
CGCGGACAAGGCCGACAGCAGCGCCTCCACCGGCCGCAGAACTCTGACCACTGATCACTGACCACTGTTCACTGTTTTCTTCAACCATCCCGCCCGGCCGAAGGACCGGGCACGCAATGACTGACACGACCTTGCTGACAACGGACATGGCCATCCTGGTAGGCATCTTCCTGCTGGGTTTCGTAGCCAAGATGTTTCCCAGAAGCGGAAACAGGGAACAAGCAACCGAGAGCAGGAAGCATCGCTCAGCAACCCGTGATTGACGGCTCACCGGCAATGGTAATGGATTGCGCATCGCGGTATCTCGTTCCCCCGTTTCATAACCATCAACCGTGTGAAGCTCCCGGGCGAAAGGGCCGGGGACAAAATGAAACCAGAATTGGTGTTGCTTGTAGGTATCTCTGTATTGCTCTTGATCCTCTTGATGGGGATACTGGCCAGGATGTATCGCAAGGCGGGGCCCAATGAGGCTTTGATTGTCTATGGGTTCCGCGGGCCGCGCGTCATCAAGGGGCACGGCACGGTGATCTTCCCCATGGTGGAGAACTGCCGGGAGCTGTCGCTGGAACTGATGAGCTTCGACGTGGCGCCGCAACAGGATCTCTACACCAAGCAGGGCGTCGCGGTGACTGTGGAAGCAGTAGCCCAGATCAAGGTCCGCAGCGACCAGGCCTCCATCCTCACAGCGGCAGAGCAGTTTCTGACCAAGACCCCGCCACAGCGCGAAGGCCTCATCCGCCTGGTGATGGAAGGCCACCTCAGAGGCATCATCGGCCAGCTTACCGTGGAACAGATCGTGAAAGAGCCGGAGATGGTGGGCGATCGCATGCGCTCCACCTGCGCCGACGACATGAGCAAGATGGGCCTCGAAGTGATTTCGTTCACCATTAAGGAGGTTCGCGACAAGAACGAGTACATCTCCAACATGGGCCGGCCGGACGTGGCGCGCATCAAGCGCGATGCGGAGATGGCAACCGCCGAGGCCGAGCGCGATACGGCGATTCTGCGCGCGACAGCAACCCGCGAAGCCGCCGTGGCCAAGGCGCAGGCTGACCAGGATCGAGTGATCGCCGAGACCGCATCGCAGGCGCGCCAGGCAGAGGCGCAGCGCGACCTCGACATCAAGAAAGCGGAATACAGCGAGCAGAGCCGCCGCCAGCAGGCGCAGGCCGACAAGGCCTACGAACTGCAGACCAACGTGATGCAGCAGCAGGTCACGGCCGAGCAGGTGAAGGTGCAGCAGGTCGAGAAGGAAGGCCAGATCAAGGTGCAGGAAGCCGAGATTCTGCGCCACGAAAAGGAACTCATCGCCACGGTGCTGAAAGGCGCGGAGATCGAACGCCAGCGCATCGAAAACATGGCGGCTGCTGAGAAGAACCGCCTGACCGCCGAAGCGGAAGGCCACGCCGCCGCCATTCGTACCCAGGGTGAAGCGGAAGCCAGCATCATCTTCCAGAAGGGCGAGGCGGAAGCCAAGGCCATGAACGTGAAGGCCGAGGCCTACCAGCAGTGGAACCAGGCGGCGGTCGTCGACAAGCTGCTGACCAACATGGCCGACGTGGTGCGCGCCATGGCCGAACCGTTGAGCAAGGTGGACCACATCACGATTGTGTCGACGGGCGACGGCGATGCCGCCGGCGTGCATAAGATTACCGGCGACATGACGAAGATTGCTGCGCAGGTACCGGCGCTGTTTGAAGCGCTCAGCGGCATGGACATCAAGCAGTTGATGGCCAACGTGCAGGGCATGAAGCCAAAGCCCAATGGAAAGGCGGAAGACGGCAAATAGGGAGCCCGGAAATCGGTTCCTGATCGGCGATTTTGAATTCCACCTTTGCAACAACGCTGTCGCAAGGGTGGAATGCCGAATTCGTGAATGAATGAGCGAAGTGGTCAAGAATGTTGATTTGGTAAGGGAGCAGAGCAGCTGATAGCGGAGAGCTACTGGCTGAAAGCTGTACGAAGGAGGTTTTATGTCTTTACTGGACCGGGTAAGCACGCTGTTGCGGGCGAATTTGAACGACATGGTGGACAAAGCCGAGGATCCCGAGAAGATGCTCAAGCAGATCGTCCTCGACATGGAAAATCAACTCATGCAGGTGAAGACGCAGGTGGCCATTGCCATCGCCGGCGAGCACCTGTTGGAGAAAAAGCGCGCCGAGCACGAGAAAGAGTCGGCGGAGTGGCGCCGCAAGGCCGAACTCGCCGTGGAAAAGGGCCACGACGACCTGGCGCGCGCGGCCATCGAACGCGCCCTCAGCCACGATCAACTCACACAGGGTTTTGCCACGCAGGCTGAAGACCAGAAGCATGAGGCTGATAACCTCCGCCAGGCGCTGCGCAAGCTCGATCAGAAGTTGAGTGAAACCCGCGCGCATTGCGAGATGCTGGTGGCCGAGCATCGGCGCGCGAAGGTGGTGGGACGGGCTGCCAAGGTTCGGCAGATCGTTGGATCTGACCAGGATCACACCATGGAGCGCATGAAGAGTCGTGTTCAGCTGAGCGCTGCCCAAAATGCCGCCACGGCCGAGATTCTTGCTCCGGAATCGCTAGAGGACAAGTTCAAGGCCCTTGAGAATGAGGACAAGGTGGAGTTGCTGCTGAACGAAATCAAGAGCCGCAAGGCGTTGCAGGCGTAGGCGAAGAGCCGGCACAATGCAGCCTGATTAAGAAATGTAGCCTCGGAGCGTGGAGTTACGTCTAACTAACAAGTTTGCGCGTAATTTAACCTCGCTCCGGAGCGCGCTGGATTGACGAACGGCGTTGTCATGAGACGATTCAGATAGATAGCCCGTTTTTGGCCCATCTCCGTTGCTGGATTCCGGCAAATCGGGAACCATATTCCACCATAGGGGATTGGATGCTGTTACGTTTTCGGCTTTTCCTTGGGGCGCTAGCCGTCTGTCTGGTTCTTACAGGCTCGGTGCGTCCACTTTCTGCTCAGCAACAGGAATCGACCCCGGTTCCCGATGCGCCGACGGCAGTGCCTGACGCGCCGCAGGCGCAGTCGGTTGCGTTGGTTGCAGAGTCGGAGACGCAACAGTCCTCTTCCTCGCAAAGCTCCCCAACGCCACCCCAGAGTTCGGCGCAAAGCAGTTCTCAGCCTGCGGGCGCGCAGGACAACCCACTCACCCAAGACCCGGCCGCCAGGGCCGCCATTGAGAAAATCCAGCGCGAAAAGGCCGAAGAGCAGCTCAGGCAACAGGAGCATCAGCGCGTGGCAGGCGTCATGGCGACGTTCAACACGACCACGAACCGGAATGCAGTCCCTCTCTCCCCCGGCCAGAAATTTCGCCTTTTCTTCCGGAGCTCGACCGACCCGTGGCCCTTTCTGTTGGCCGGCGTTGTCTCCGGCATCGGCCAGGCGAACGACAGCTATCCCGAATGGGGACAGGGTGCCCAGGGATATGCCAAGCGCTACGGCGCGGCATACTCCGACGCCTTTATCGGTAATTTTTTCGGCAACGCCGTTCTGCCCGTGGTGCTTCGCGAGGACCCCCGCTACTTTCAGAAGGGAACCGGAAGCCGCGCATCGCGTTTTCTGTGGGCGGCATCGAGTACGTTCTGGTGCAAGCGCGACAACGGCAAGTGGGGTCCGAACTACGCAAATGTGGGCGGCAACATGATTGGCGCCGCCATCGCGCGCGCGTACTATCCTCCCTCCGAGCGGGATGTTGCCAGTACGCTGAGCGACGGAATCACAGTCTCTGTCGAAGGGATCGTAGGAGCAGAAATCATCGAGTTTTGGCCGGATATTGCGCGTCACTATAAGCGCAAACACGATGAAAAGCTGGCGCGCCAGGCGGCGAAGACAGGGAATTAGAAAATCAATCTAAGGACAGATCAGAGCCCCACATAGACTATTTGCGACACAAAGCTCATCCGTGATCACACTTGGGCGACATGGTCGTAGAGCGTCGTGTTGCGGTAGCCCATCAGCGTGACAAGGGTCCAGATCGCCAGCGCGGTTCCAAACGGGAACTTCAGGATGCTGAAGAAGGCGGCGACAATCGCAACGACGCGTCCCCACGGGGCGCGCTGCATGAGGCCGTAGCCCGCAAAGAGAGCCAGCGCGGTTCGCGCCACCAGGAAGACCCAGGCAAAGTGCAGCATGGCAGGGCCAAACCACATATGCATCGGCATGGGGCCTTGCATCCAGTGGTTGAAACGGCCGGCGAGCCAGGCATCTGCAAATGCCAGCCCGATAAACCCTACCGCACCGTAGAGGCCTCCGAAGATGTACCAGACCACAGAGAGGGCGCGGAGTCGGCTGGCGTAACTGGTGAGTTCGAACTGAAAACCGGGGACCGGCGGAACGGTCGCCGTCATCACAGGAACTCCGCATTGGGGGCAGGCCGGCTGTCCCGGGACAAGTGCGTGACCACATGCGCTGCAATACATTTCTGCCTCCCGGGTGACGAGCGTTTCATCCTGGGTTGAATTACGCAACGACAGGGGCCGTGGTTCCAGACACGAGGCTTATGTCCCGGCGGGACTTACGGCCGTTTCTGGCTGATGGACATTATGCAGCCGATGGCGGCCCTCAGGGAATGGCCGGCGCGTTCTGGCGGGGGGCCGCGTCCTTGTGGGCCACCACCGGGCGTTTCCGTTCCCAGTGCTCTTCGTGGCGGTCGTCGCGAAAGACTACGCCCGTGACGTGGCCATCGGGGTCGTGCTCGATGGTCAGGCGGGTAAAGACCCCCCCGTTTGGGTAAAAGAACGAATTGGCCGATTCAGCTTCGACCTCTGTGATCTCGCCGTGGGGGTCCTTCTCGTAGAGCTGGTCGCCCTGGCGGAAGAGAGTCGCGGCAAAGTGGCCGGCGACGTCGTGATATTCGCCGGAGATGGCGTCCAGCGTGGCGGCGGCGAGCTTGATGGGGGTGGGGTGCAAGGGCATCACGATGCGCTCTGCGAACGGCAGCGTGTCGGGCACGGCGTTGAGGTGGTGCGCCAGCAGCCAGCGGGGCAGCTCGGGCTCGTTGTAGGCGCGCGTCCACGTGTCGTGGTGCATGCCCTGGTAAACCCACAGACGCACGTGGCCGTTGTTGGCTTTGAGAGCATTGAACATCAGCTCGCTTTCGCGGAACGGAACAACGTTGTCTTCGCTGCCGTGAAAGAGCCAGACGGGCGTGCGTCCGAGGGCTCGGGCATATTCGCCGGGAAGCGTGGCGGCCAGTTGCCAGCGCTCCGGCGCGTAGCTCCAGAACGGGCCTCCGGCGACGATGGCGATAGCTCCCCACCGGCGGGGTTCCTGCTTGGCGAGTTCCCAGGCGCCATAGCCGCCCATCGAAAGGCCGGTCAGGTAGGTGCGGGTGGCGTCGGCGTGGAACTCGGTGGTCTCCTGGTCGAGCTCCGCCATGGCCATTTTGAGCATGTCGGGGTCCGTCCAGAAGTTAGGGTAAGTGCACTGGGGCATCACGATGATGAACGGCCAGCGCTCGGGGTGGTCGCGGACCTGCAGCGGTAACCCGATTTGAGTCTGCCACATGCCCTCGGCGCCGCGCTCCCCTCGCCCGTGCAGGAACAGAATGATTGGCCACTGCCGGTGGTCGTCGCGACGGAAATCTTCAGGAAGGTAAACCTGGAAGTGATAACGGGAGCCGTGCAGATCAAGGACGCGGTTCAGGAATCCTGTCTCCTGCGGTGGAAGAGGCGCCGGAGACGGAGTGGGGTGCTTGCTGGACGCGACGGCGGAACCAGCCGTCAGAAGTCCCAGGGCAATCGAAAGGCCAGGAGCTAAGGCTTTCCAGAAACGCATGGGTGTCGCTTCCCATCATAGAACCGTTGTCAACAAACCGGGTCTATTGGACGGTACGAAAGGGGTTACGGGTTGGCTGGGAGACCCGCGCCGCTGGGAAAGACTGCGTTTTTCTTATGCGCAGGCATGAAAGAATGGAGCAAGGCACCCTGAACATGATTGACGCCGGCACGACTCTCGATCACTACCGACTCGACGACCTTGTCGCGCAAAGCGGCATGGGGACGCTGTTTCGGGCGACGGACCTTCGCGATGGGCGGCAAGTGGCTGTCAAAATTCCCAAGCCGGAAATGGAGGCCGACCCGGTGCTTCTGGAGCGGTTCCGCCGCGAGCAGGAGATCGGCCAGCTCCTGGATCATCCGGGGATTGTGAAGACCCTGGACGGCGAAGAGCGCAGCCGGCTCTACATGGTGCAGGAGTGGGTCGACGGGCGCTTGTTGCGCGACGTGCTGAATAAAGAGCGGCCGCTGGGGATCGAGCGCTCGACCCGCATCGCTTTGGAACTGTGCGACGCCCTGGACGCGATGCACAAGCGGGGCATCGTGCATCGCGACCTGAAGCCGGAAAACGTGATGATCGACGCCCAGGACCGCATCAAGATCATCGATTTCGGCATTGCCATGAAAGAGGATGCGCGCCGTATTACGCACGTGGGAGTGACGTCGATGCTGGGCACGCCCGATTACATCTCGCCGGAGCAGGTGCAGGGCAAGCGCGGCGACCAGCGCAGTGACATCTACGCGCTCGGCATCATGTTTTACGAGATGCTCACCGGGACGGTGCCGTTCACGGGGCCCAATCCACTGGCCGTCATGAACGACCGGTTGGTAAAAGATCCGCCGTCACCAAGAGACATCAATCCCGGGATTTCGCCGGAGTTGGAAGAAATTGTATTCCGGGCGCTGGAGAAGGAACCGCGCAACCGCTACGCAACCGCCAGCGAGATGGCCTTGGACCTCGAAAACCAGGAGCAGGTAGGAGTCATGGATCGCGGGCGACCGCCCGGGCGCGGGAGCAAAAAGCCGCTCCTGGCCCGGATCGACAAGCGAATCGTGCTGTATGCGTGTCTGGCGCTGATACCCGTGGTGCTGTTCGGGCTGATGCTGGCGCTGGCAAAGAAATAACGCGTTGGCCTGGCGTCTCCTGTTACTTGCATTCCAAGCGATTATCCTGGGAGGCGACGATCTGCCACTTCCCGCCGCGCTGGAGCCAGGTATCGGTCCAGACCTGGCACACTTTTGCGTTTGGTCGGGACTTGTCCTTGCCGACGTAATGTTCGCTGCCATAAACCAAGGCAATACTGTCCCCGAAGAAGCGCACTCTGGTCTCACCAAGCCCGCAATCACGAGCCGAGCGCGCGCTCTTTTCGTCCCTCAATTCATCAGCCTTGGTGAAGCGCGCACCACTCGTAGACGTGCCCTGGAAGTCGTCGGCAAGCAGACTGGCAACGACACCGTTATCGGCGCAGACACCCTCGGCCCACTTGCGTTCCATTTCGACAATGTATTTCGCGGTCGTATCATCCGTCGAAGCCCAATGACTCTGCTGTGCGTTCGCCGGAACAAGCCCCAGCGTTGTCGCGATCGCCAGAACGAAGACTCGAATGCGCTTTTCCTGCATCCCGGAATCCTACACCAGGGTCCGACTTCGGCGGCCACTGCACCCGCGCGCATGAACATCGCCAAGTGACCGCCCTCACAGAACTTGCTTCCTCTCTGCTCCAAACTCGAATCTGGTGCGTTATGCGAAATCGACGAATCGCAGCCCAATCCGATCCGCAATCTCTCGGGCATCGCCCGCTCCTGGCTTTTTCGCCCAGAAAATGTACCCCCCTCCCCCCCCCTATGTAGATACGCCGTTTATTCGCCTTCATCAATCGTATAAGTACTTGAAAATAAATTAATTATGAGATTTCCAAGGGCGAAGAACGGACGAACCGTCTCCATTCCCGGAATCTCTCGACTCTGACGACTCATTCCGTCCTGATCCGCAGTGTGATCTTCTAAGTGCATTCATGATCAAGCGGATTGAAACGTACTTCGAATTTGGCCACTTGAGGACTAACTGGCGCACGGAGATTCTTGCCGGCGTCACGACTTTCCTGACCATGGCCTACATTGTGCTGGTCAATCCTGCCATTCTGGCGGATGCGGGCGTGCCGCTGCCGGCGGCCACCGCGGCCACGTGCCTGTCGGCTGCTTTCGGCTCGATCCTGATGGGCATTGTGGCGCGGTATCCCATCGCCCTGGCGCCGGGCATGGGCCTCAACGCCTACTTCACCTACACGGTCTGCATCAAGATGCACATTCCGTGGCAGACGGCGCTGGGTGCCGTGTTCCTCTCCGGCGTGATCTTCCTGGCGCTGACCGGAGCCGGGATCCGGCAGATGATCCTGCGCGCGATCCCGCATGAGCTCTACGCGGCGGTGGCGAGCGGCATCGGGCTGTTCATCGCCTTCATTGGTTTTCAGCATGCCGGCCTTGTGGTGCGCGATCCCAACACATTGGTCAGCCTGGGCAACGTGAAGAACCCGACGACCGCCTTAGCGCTGCTTGGGCTCATCCTGATGGTTGCCCTCGAAGTGAAAAAGGTGCGCGGCGCCATCCTGATCGGCGTGTTGACCGTGACGGCAGCCGCATGGGCGATGGGCCAGGTGCATTGGACGCATGCCTCGTTTGGCATCGGCGAGTTGGGCGCCACGGCATTCAAGCTGGACATTCGCGGGGCCCTCAGCAAAGGGCTGCTCGAGATCATCTTCGTGTTCTTCTTCGTGGACCTGTTCGACAACCTGGGAACGCTGGTCGCGGTAACCAAGCGTGCGGGTCTCATCGATGCGGATCACTCGATTCCGCGGTTGAACCGCATTCTGTTTGCCGATGCAACGGCTACGGTCTTCGGGTCGCTGACTGGAACGTCAACGGTGACGAGCTACGTGGAATCGACGGCGGGTGTAGCCGCGGGCGGGCGCAGCGGCATCACGGCAATCGTGACCGGCGTGCTGTTCCTGGCAGCCGTCGTGGCGGCGCCGTTCATCGGCATCGTGCCATCGGCGGCCACAGCGCCTGCGCTCATCCTGGTGGGCTCGCTGATGCTGGCTACGATCACCGAGATCCGCTGGCACGATCCACTGGTGGCCGTGCCCGCGTTCCTGACACTGGTGCTGATTCCTCTGACCTATTCAATTGCGAACGGCCTCGGCTTTGGGATTATTGCGTGGGCCGTGCTGCACCTTGTCACCGGCAAAATGCGCAGGCAGGACTGGCTGCTTTACGTGCTGGCAGCGCTCTTCCTGGCGAGGTTTGTTTATCTTGGAGCAGCGTAGGCGGCCGGTTGGCCTGACCCGCGATAAGGTGTCCTCATGCACTGGTTTGTCTACTCAGCCTATTTCCTGGGCGGGCTTTTCGCCGCCAACTGCATTCCGCATCTCGTAAACGGAATTTCTGGGCGGCCGTTCCAAACGCCGTTTGCTCATCCGCCGGGCAAGGGACTTTCATCCTCGGTGGTGAATGTTGTCTGGGGCTTGTTCAACCTGCTGGCAGCCTATTTCCTGGTACTCCACGTGGGGAGCTTTGACCCGCGCAGTACCATGCATGCCCTCTCGGTCGGTGCGGGCTTCTCCGTCCTGGCGGTGCTGATGGCGCGACACTTCGGACGTCTTCACGGCGGAATGTGACTTGTCGGCGTTTTCTTTGAACCGCAAAGTGCCAAACTGTATGCCCGATCCGCGGAGTACCCCGAAAGTCGTAAAATTGGTGCAAGCCAAGCCTGTAGTATGAGGAAAAGCCGCGTCCGCACGATTTTGCGCGTGCGTGGCGCGTGTTTGGGATGCCGATGACGGGTGACGGGAAGGATCGAGACGGATCGAAGCGGGGCACGATGAGGCTGCGCGGTCTGGCGGCAGCGGCGGCCGTTTCGCTGGTGATTGCGATGGGCCTTTCCGGATGTCAAAGCGTTGCCGGGTTCTCCCAACCCAGCCTGGTGCGTGTGATCGACGCCAGCTACATTGCGCCCGCGGTCAATATCTACGTGGAAAAGACCCTCTTCGCGGGCAACGTGGGCGAAGGCTATATTTCGGGCTACGGCACGGTGACGCCCTCGCAAAATGCGCCTGTGGCCGTGACTCAAGCGCAGGGCGGCGCATCGCTGGTTACGACAAATGTGACGCTGCAGGCGGGCGCGGAGCATTCCGTGTTCCTGACCGACAACGGCGCCTCGCCCACCGAGTACACGGTGACGGTGCTGGAAGACGCTCAGATGCCGGCGGCAAGCGGGCATTCGGAATTCCGTTTTCTCAACCAGGCTCCGCGTACAGGTGCTGTGGATGTGTACATGATTCCCGCCGGCACCACCATGGCGAATACCATCCCATTGTGCACGGACATCGCGGTGGGTGCGACCTGCGGTTACGTCAGCTTCGCGTCCCAGTCCGTGACGATGGTGATTGTGCCCACAGGACAGACAACGCCGAAGTACACCTCGAGCGCGCTGGGGTTGACGGGAGGCGAGGTACGGACGGTCGTGATCATCGACAGCCAGCTCACCAGCGACCCGCCGGTGAACGTGGTGATCGCCAAGGACGTGGATTGATAAGACAGCTTGTAGCCGGTAGCTTGTAGCTGTCTGCTTTCAGCTCGGTAGTCTCTCGCTCCTCCATTCCCGTTAGAATCGCTCTGCATGCGCTTCCCCATTCGCAACTCATTGCTCCTGCTGCTTGCTGTTTTCGCGGCGGGGATTTTGCCTTCCCGCGCGGCGGACACATACCGCGTGGTGCACAGCTATCCGCACGACGCGCACGCCTTTACGCAGGGATTGATTTATGCCGATGGGCATCTCTACGAAAGCACCGGATTGAAGGGCCACTCGTCGCTGCGCATGGTCGATATCGAGACAGGCCGCGTGCTGCAGGAGCTGCCCGTACCGGCGCAGTATTTTGCCGAGGGCCTGGCGGCCTGGGGAAGCACGCTTGTCCAGCTCACCTGGCAGGAGCACACCGCATTTGTCTACGACCGCTTCAGCTTTCGCCGATTGCGCACAGAGCCCTATGCGGGGGAAGGCTGGGGACTGACCGCGGATGCGAAGGAGTTGATCCTCAGTGACGGCACAGCGGATCTGCGGTTTCTCGATCCGGCGACATTTCACGAGCTGCGCAAGGTCACGGTGAAGGACCACGGACGGCCAGTGACGCGACTGAATGAGTTGGAGTTTGTCAGAGGCGAGATTTACGCCAACGTCTGGTATTCGGATCGCATTGCGCGTATTTCCCCGGCGAACGGCAAGGTGCTGGGGTGGATTGACCTCGCGGGTCTGTTGCCGGCAGGCGAGCGCACCGATTCCGGGGCGGTGCTGAACGGAATCGCCTACGATGCGGAGCACGACCGGCTGTTTGTGACCGGCAAACTGTGGCCGCGGCTATTCGAGATCAAGGTGATTCCCGGTAGCGGACAAGGCGGCAAGTCGCCCAATACGACACGGGCGGCCCGCTGATCTGACGGGGATCACAATCGCCGCCTGACGAGCGTGCGTATACTCATCGCCGAGGCCAGGCCTATGGATTTCTCGGTCCTTTCGTCGGTTCCCAACATTCTGCAAAACGCCGCGATACTCACGGTGATTGTCGCGTTCATTGGGTACGCGCTTACGTTCGTCAGCGCTCACATGCTGGCGCGGCGGCGCGACAAGCTGGAGTTGGTGAACAAACGGCTCAACGAGTTCTACGGACCGCTGTATGTTGCCTCCGAGGCCGGCAACATCGCCTATCGTTCCCTGCTTGGCAAACTCGGCAAGAAGCAGAGTTACCCTGTGCTCGACTCGGAGTTGAAGGAGTGGATGCTGTGGGTGACCACGATCTTCATGCCGCTGAACGACATTCGCGAGAAAATCATCATCGAGAAGGCGTACCTGATTGTCGAGGAGCGGATGCCGCAATGCCTGCTGGATTTTGTGACCCACGTAGTGGGATACAAGGCCGTGCTGTCGAAGTGGGCGGAGGGCGACTACACCGAGCGGCGGTCCACGATAGGCTGGCCGCCGGAGTTCGATGTGTACGTGCGGGAGTCGTATGCGGCGCTGAAGGCGGAGCAGATGCGGTTGATGCACAGTGCCATCGGGCGGGGGATGGAGAGGCTGTTCCGACGCCGGCCCGCTTCCGGAAAGGCTCGATAACAGGCGTGCCAGCGCGGTTCGAGATAGCGCGGCCGACGGGCAAAAGAGGCGCCCGAGGCGGATGATCGCCTCAGGCGATTCTTCGAGTCGGATTGTGTGAGCCTATTTCAGGCCGACGCCGTACTGGTAATCGTAGGTGCCGTTGCCGGGAGACCATGGCAGGCTGGCGCTGAAGGTAGAAAAGACGACGGCATTCTTGACGAAGGTAACGAAGACATCCTGTTGCGAAGTTGCGGTTTTGACGCGGAAGGTGAACATGCCGTTGCAGGGGTCGGTGAGTTGGCCCGCGCTGCCGTAGAGATAGCTTGCATCGGCGATGGGGGTGAGAGTGGCCTGGGTGACGACGTTGCCCTGCGGATCGGTGACCGTAACCGCGCCGGTTGCGGAGACAGCGATGGTGGCTTTGCCGAGCGACGGCGATCCGGTTTCAACATTGCCCGCGCCTGTGCTCGCGCCGGTCTTCTGGTAGAAGATGGCGTTGTAGGTGCCGGCTGTGCCGGGATCGAAATCCTTCGTGGACGCCTTGGGCAATCCGAGGATGGAGCCGTTGGGCGTGTCGACGATGAAGAAGCCGTTGGCGGTACCGAAGACATAGTCGTATACGCCGGGTTCGCCGTCAGGCGACTTCATAAAAGTTCCGGACGAGTCCTCGACAACCTGGCTGAAGTCGAGGGTGCTGCCGTGGAAAGGGTTGTTTTCCGATGAATTGAGGTTGCCGTAGGGCCAGTAAGACGAGTTCTGGCCGCTGCTCGCGCTCAAGGTGACAGAACCGACTTCGAGTCCGCCTGCCGCGGTGCGGAACTGCATGTAGTTATAGCTTTGATTGGCAAAGGTGCTCATCGAGATGGGACCGCTTTCGACCGCGGTTATCAATGCGGGCGTGTTCTTGTCCGCACCGGCCTTTGTGGCCTCGATCAGCAAAGCGTAGCCGGGAACTTCGTAGGCGGCGGTGAGATTGCCTGTCGGATCATTCAGCGTATAACTGCCGTCGGCATTCACCGTGTAAGGAACCGTTCCGGTCTGCCCGTTGGAAAGGTTCGCGTAAGTCATGGTGAGGGCGCCTGTGTCGATGGTGATGTTGAGGAAATCGCCGACCGAAGCGGTGCCGTTGTAGACGTGCCTGGTGGCGGCGGGGGTGACGGGATTCGAGGGGGTCAGTTGATTGGCTGTGCCGCAACCGGCAATTCCGGCCACGATCAGCAGAGCACCCGCAAGGCGAAGACGCATTCAAGCCTCCTGCGGGTCGGCAATTCACGCGCCCGCAAACAGGCCTATCGGCGAAGTGTTGCGGAGCCTGATGGAAATCAGCAGGAGTGGTTAGACTTTTGTAACGATTGGCCGGCGCACTTGAATCGGGTGGCTGGATATGTCAGAGTTCACGTATGGATCGCGGGTCAATCATCGAAACGCTGCGGCAGCACGAACCGGAGTTGAAAGCTGCCGGCGTGGTTCACTTGCGTCTGTTCGGGTCGGTGGCTCGGGGAGAAGAAACGGCTGGTTCCGATATCGATCTCGTGGCCGATCTCGATCCGGCCCGGCGCCGTACGCTGGTCACCATGGCGCGGCTTGAAAACATGTTGAGTGACCTGCTTCAGGCGCAAGTGGATCTGGCCATCTCCAGCAGTATGCGAGAGCCGGTTCGCGTGCGCGCGGAACGCGAGGCGGTTCTTGCCTTTTGAAGAGAATCGCCTGCCATTGACTGGCATTCTTGAGAGCATTCGCTCCATCGATCGATTTGTTGAAGGAATGGATCTCGATCAATTTGCCGGGGATGAGCGAACCCAAGCCGCGCTGAAGCTCACGCGTTCGTAGTGAGCGCGAGATTGGCCCAGATTCGAAGCGTGGGGTCGGCCTGGTTAATGGTGTAGAAATGCAGGCCCGGCGCGCCGTTGCGGATGAGCGTCTCGCACAGCCGCGTGACCACATTGAGCCCGAAATCGAGCAAGGCCGGCTTATCATCCTGCAATTCTTCGAGGCGCAGGCGGATCCAGCGCGGCAGGTCGGCGCCACAGCCGCCGCAGAAGCGCACGATGTTGGCGAGGCCCGTGATCGGCATAATGCCCGGCGTGATAGGGATGGTGATGTTGGCCTTGGCGCAGCGCTCCATGAAGTCAAAGTAGCTGGCGACGTTGTAGAACAGCTGGGTGATGGCGCCGTCGGCACCGCACTCCACCTTGCGACGGAAATGCTCGAAATCCGCGCCGGGATTGGTCGCCTGCGGATGCATCTCCGGGTAGGCGGCCACCTCAATATGGAAGTAGTCGCCGTGCGTCTCGCGGATGAAGCAGACGAGTTCGTTGGCGTAATGGAATTCGCCGGGTGCCGCGGGGCTATACGCTGTAACGGGCAAATCGCCGCGCAGCGCAACGATGCGCTTCACGCCGGCGGCGCGATATTTGTCCAATGTAGCGGCGATGCGCGCGCGCGTCGAGCCGACGCAGGTCAGGTGTGGCGCAACTTCAACCCCGGTGTGATTCACCACGGTGAGCAGCGTCTCGTAAGTGCCGTCCTGCTCGGAGCCGCCGGCGCCGTGGGTGACCGAGAAGTAATCGGGCTTGGCGGCGGCCAGCTGGGTGAGAACGTTGGGGAGCTTGGCCGCGGCTTCCGGCGTGCGCGGAGGGAACAGTTCAAACGAGAACCGAAACTGCGAATCCATAAAATAACTCGAGGACGGATTTAGCTGGATCGAGCGATTGTGGTTTCCCACCCTGTCGCCAGAACGAAAGCGACAGGATGGGGCACGGAGGATGGATCGGCGGCCGGTGTTCTGATCACTGAACACGGGCCACTGAACGCTAGTACCGGTAGTTCTCCGCCTTGTAGGGGCCGTCCGGCGACACGCCGATGTAGTCGGCCTGGCGCTTGGTCAGCGTGGTGAGCTTGACGCCGATCTTCTCGAGATGCAGGCGCGCCACTTCCTCGTCCAGCTTCTTGGGCAGAACGTAGACGCCCACCTTGTAGGTGTCCTTGTTCTTCCAAAGATCGAGCTGAGCCAGGGTCTGGTTGGCGAAGCTGTTCGACATTACGAAGCTGGGATGGCCCGTCGCGCAGCCGAGGTTCACAAGGCGGCCTTCGGCGAGCACGAAGATGCCGTGACCGTCGGGGAACGTGTAGAAGTCAACCTGCGGCTTGATGTTGAGCTTCTTGACGTCCTTGAGGGTGTTGAGGCGGTCCATCTGGATCTCGTTGTCGAAATGGCCGATGTTGCAGACGATGGCCTGGTCTTTCATCTTGAGCATGTGCTCGAGCGTGATGATGTCGACGTTGCCGGTGGTGGTGACGTAGATGTCGCCGCGGCCGAGTGTGTCTTCGACGGTGGTGACTTCAAAGCCTTCCATCGCGGCCTGCAGCGCGTTGATCGGGTCGATCTCGGTGATGATGCAGCGGGCGCCCATGCCGCGCAGCGAGTGCGCGCAGCCCTTGCCCACGTCGCCGTAGCCGCAGATGACCGCAACCTTGCCGGCGACCATCACGTCGGTGGCGCGCTTGATGCCGTCGGCCAGCGATTCGCGGCAGCCGTAGAGGTTGTCGAACTTCGACTTGGTCACGGAATCGTTGACATTGATGGCGGGTACCAGCAGCTTGCCCTGTTCGAGCATCTTGTAGAGGCGGTGAACGCCGGTCGTCGTCTCTTCGGAGACGCCGCGCCATTCCTTCACTACCTTGTGCCAGTGCTGCTTGTCTTCCGCGTAAACCTTCTTCAGCAAATCCTTGATGACCTGCTCTTCGTGGCTCTCAGAGGCGCTGTCGACCCACTTGTCGCCGTTCTCAAGCTCGTAGCCCTTGTGGATCAGCAGGGTCACGTCGCCGCCGTCGTCGACCACGAGCTCAGGGCCTTTGCCGCCCTTGTGGTTCAAGGCCTGGTAGGTGCATTCCCAGTATTCTTCGAGCGACTCGCCCTTCCACGCGAAGACCGGAACGCCCGTCGCGGCAATCGCGGCTGCCGCGTGGTCCTGCGTGGAGAAGATGTTGCAGCTTGCCCAGCGCACTTCAGCGCCCAGGCTGGTGAGAGTCTCGATCAGCACGGCGGTCTGAATCGTCATGTGCAGCGAACCGGTGACGCGCACGCCGGCCAACGGCTTCTCGGCAGCGTATTTGTTGCGGATGGCCATGAGGCCGGGCATCTCGTGCTCGGCAATAGCAATCTCTTTGCGTCCCCAGTCAGCGAGGGACATGTCGGCGACTTTATAGTCGGCAGCCGTGATTTCGAGGGTGGTGGCCATTCAAATCTCCTTGGAAGCGGTGAAGCTGGGATGCGCTAATATCGACGCATCGTGATATCTTGATATATACCAGAAGAGAAGCCATGGCGTCTATTGTGAAAATTCTGCGTGCGGCGGCTGAGCCAAACCGGCTCCGTATCCTGCTGCTTCTAAAGGCCGAAGAGCTTTCGGTCGCGGAACTGCAGGAAATTCTGACGATGGGGCAGAGCACCATCTCCACGCACCTGTCGCAGCTGAAGCACGCGGGATTGGTGGAAGATCGGCGGACCGGCAAGAACAATTTGTACCGGCTCAGCGAGGATGGAGATCCGGCCGGCCGCGAGTTTCTGGAGGGTCTGCTGAGCCGGGCCGAGAATGAGACGCCGGAGGCGGCCGGGGACCGGGCGGCGATGCGGCGCGTGGTGAAGAAGCGGCAGGACCGCATGCGCAGCTTCTTCGACTCCATGGCTGGACGGTTGGGGAAGGACTACGTTCCCGGCAAGAGCTGGAAGAGCCTGGCCGAGGCGCTGTTGCGGTTGATGCCGCCACTGGCCATGGCCGACCTCGGGGCCGGCGACGGGAGCTTCTCGCTGCTTCTCGCTCGCCGGGCCCTAAGCGTGATCGCGGTGGATGCGAGCGAGAAAATGCTGGACGCGGGCCGCGATCTTGCAGCGCGCCATGGCGTCGAGAACATCGAGTTCCGCGCCGGTGACATGGAGGAACTGCCCATCGACACGGCGGTGGTCGATGTCGCTTTCTTCTCCCAGTCACTGCATCATGCGCTGCATCCGAGGCGCGCCCTGGAAGAAGCGGCGCGCATCCTCAAGCCCGGCGGACGCCTGGTGATTCTCGATCTCGCCAAGCATCGCTTTGAAGAGGCACGGGAGATGTACGCGGACGAGTGGCTGGGATTCGCGGAAGCGGAACTCGAGTCAATGCTCGAAAAGGCGGGCTTTGGGAACATCGATGTGGCGATTGTGGATCGGGAACCCGAAGGGCCGCAGTTTCAAACACTGCTGGCAACGGCGGAGAAACCTGCCGAAAACTTGCCCGAATTACAGCCCGCATCCAATAAGATGGGCACTTCGATATGACAACCGCGCTCAGCAGCACGGCAAGAAGCAAGCGGCTCTCCAACGCGCGCCGCACGGCGCTGCTGAAGGCACTGGCCGATCCGCGTCGGTTCGAGTTGCTCGAGCGGATCGCGAAGAACAGCTGTCCCCTTGGCTGCTCGGAGGCGCTCTCCGCCATGCCGATCTCGGCTGCCACGCTGTCGCACCACATCAAGGAGCTCGAAACCGCGGGGCTGATCGACGTCCGGCGCGAGGGCAAGTTCCACTTCCTGTCGCTGCGGCCGGGCGTGCTGGAGGCACTTTGTTCCACGCTTTCCCTTCTGGAAAATGCCGGCTGCCCCCCTCCTCCGGTCCAATAGAACTGCCCGTCCACTAAAAACTTTTGCTGATCCTGAATCCAATTCCCGCTCCGCTAATCAATTCGATAGTTATCGAAATGTCGAAGCAAAGACATTCCGAGAATGGAGCGGGAAATGCAGAATCTCAATGGCAAAGTCGCATTGGTTACCGGGGCATCGAAGGGAATTGGCGCGAGCATCGCTCGGGAACTGGCTGCGCGCGGCGCGGCCGTTGCAGTGAACTATTCCGGCAGCAAGGCGAGTGCCGACCAGTTGGTGAGTGAGATCAAGGCCGCGGGTGGCAAAGCCCTCGCCGTGCAGGCAAATGTTGCTGACCCCGACACCATCGGTCCGCTGGTGCGGACGGTGGCGAAGGAGTTGGGCCCCATCGACATCCTGGTGAACAACGCAGGCATCTACGAATTCGGCCCGATCGAGAACGTCACGCCGGAGCACTTTCACCGGCAATTCGACGTCAATGTCCTCGGCCTTCTGCTCACCACGAAGGAAGCGCTGGCGCACTTCAATCCCAATGGCGGCAGCATTGTGAACATCAGCTCCGTCGTTGTGGATGGCGTACCGGGCGCGGCCGTCTATAGCGCAACCAAGGGTGCGGTGGATTCGATCACGGCAGCGCTGGCGAAGGAACTGGGACCGAAAAAGATCCGCGTGAACTCTCTCAATCCCGGCATGATCGAGACCGAGGGCACGCATGCTGCGGGATTCATCGGCAGCGACTTCCAGAAGGTAGCCGAGTCGCGCACCCCGCTGGGCCGCATCGGCCAGCCGCAGGACGTCGCGACCGCCGCCGCGTTTCTGGCCTCGGAAGACTCGGGCTGGATCAATGGCCAGGCGATCTACGCCTCCGGTGGATTCACCCTCTGAGCATCCATTCCCCGGGTCTCCGCGCGGGACCTGGGGCTCAAGGCGTTATGAACGTGCAGGAGACACCGATGTTGGAATCCATTTTTCCGTCTGTTGCCGTTGCCGCGGTTGCGCTGATTTCGGCGCGCCTCGGCGATGCCGTCCTGAATCCGGCTTCGGCGCGGCCTTGCTCGAAGATTGAGAGAAGCGCGGTGGTCTGGCCTTATGATGCCACCGATCACACCGCGGCCAGTTCCTGCCCGCGCAGCGCCGCCAGCCGCGGCGTTTCCAGTTCGCCGCGATAAAACATATTGAACGTGTCGAGGAGTAGGTGCGCACTCCCGCCCAAACCGAGGGTGCCAACTCGCGACGTCTTCGTTATTTGTCGCAATCGACAGGCCACCGACGGAGGGAGCAGGGGCCTTCAGGCCCCTGAAACAAGGTTCAAAGGAATTTGGCTTTAGCCACGGGCCTTTCCTCTAGCCTGCCGAGATATTTCGTCCAGGCCAAAAATTGTGTAATGTCCGAGTAGGCGGTGACACACTCGGAGTTCAAGAGTTGATTCGCATTCGGCGAACACAACCAGACTCAGCATTGACATTGCACTGCGTTCGGGAAGTAAACGGGGGCGCGTTCAAGGACAGCGGCCACGAAGGTAGAATGGGGCATCAGACCGGGTGCTGACGAGAAGTTTTGGAGAAACACATGGGTGACGATGGCGCTGAGAATCCGCTCACTAAATTGCTGAATGGCGCACTTTCCGAGTATGACTTCGGAGTTCTGGAACATGGTTTCGCTCCTCACGGTCGAGACTATAGGTTCGTAATCCAAGACAGCTTATGCAACGATCCCGGAACCTATGAGTTGACCTTCACGCATGTGGTCGATCTCAAGTACGAGACGCGGGTGGCGGAAAAAGTCTGGCCCATCTCATGGACAGATGAATTTACGGACTACGCTAAGTGGCAGGCTTCCGGAGAGCCTGACGGCTATGTTTTCGGCACAGACTGGTCTCTTGCGTATCCAGGAATAAGCATCCTGCTCGCCAGCGCCGAAACCCAGGACTGGACTAATCGCCTTCAGCATCCAATGCATTCAGCCAGCGTTGAGACAGACCGCTTTTACATTTCGCTGGTCTTCAGCGATGTCCGCCATCGAAGACTATCGGACGAAATTGGAACCGTACGAAAAGTGGTCATTCCTCTGTCTGCCTCCGACAAGATTCAGTAATCGGAGATTCCCCGCTGATCTGCGCTGCGGGTCCCGCTGGAACTCGGTTCCGGTCGAGTCGTGG
>CAVUSR010000018.1:0-192800 GCA_963744185.1 uncultured Acidobacteriota bacterium
CGAAGATCTGTTCCACGATGCGCTGCGCATCGCCGGGAATCTCGCTCCGCACGAGCGCGTACCCATCGAGCATCAACTTCGCCAGGTAATGACGGCCGCCGGCGGGGCCGCTGCCAATCGCCCCTGACCCGCCCGTGACAGACGTCCGCTTTCCAAAGGGCAAGACTTTGCAGCTCCCTGAAAAATCCCGGGTCTCGCTGAAAAACTCCCACGTGCGGCAGGCCGGGGATTTTCATCCCCGGCATTGAAGCATGCAAAATCAATGTGGGCTTTTATGCCTGAGGCCTGCTTTCCGGAATCTGCCTCAAACCCCGCAAAACCGAACGAAGCATCCGAGCTTCTCATCGCCGCGACCACCACGCTGATGCGAAAACCGGATGCCGCATTTTGCCTGAAGCGCCGGCCTGAAAAGCTTGACAGTTTCTGGACGACAACTTGACAACTTCCTTTTTGAAGACGGGTAGTGTGGGCTGCGTAGGAGGAATTCACATGCGGCTTTCCCTTCACTCCCTCGTTCTGGCGCCGGCACTCCTGGCGGCAGCAGCTCTCACGCCTCAGCCCGCCTCGGCCGCGGTGCTCCACGTTCCGTTCGCTTTCACCGTGGCTGGTCAGGCCATGCCCGCCGGCGAGTACTCGGTCACGCGTGACACCCGGGGAAGCATCGTCACCCTTACCTCCCCGAGCGGGAAGGAAAGCTTCTCCTGGCTCATTGGCGCCGGCGATCCGGATCCAGGCGCCACCGGAGTCGTCCTGCGTTTCGATCCCACCGATGCGGGCTACACGCTTCGGTCCGTCCAGTACAACGCCATGATCACCGCCAGGCTCGACAAGAAATCGCGTCAGACTGAGGATCGGCCGGTTCACGTGATCCGCGGCGAGTAATTGCAAGCGACATCGTCCCAGGTTGCCGAGGTTCTCTGCCTCTATATAGAACGACGCACAGACCCGCCCCATACGTCCTGAAGGCCGCTGCAAGACGCGGCTTTCAGGACCGTCCCTCCAAGCCGCTTCGTTCCCACCGCCAGCATCTAAGACCCCCGTACAGCCGGAATCCGCCGCGGGCCGTCCCCCGGCGATCTACAATCGGCCCAATCGGGAGGCTCGCGTGTTTTTCTGTCTGGCCATAACGTTATCCACTGGCTGGGTCATTCTGGGTGCGGCGGCGCTGATCCTGCTCACCGCGTATATTCTCGCGGGCATCTTCGGACCCATGCCGAATTACCAGATCCAGGGCGAAAGCGATCTCCCCGCCAATGACTCGCCTCAATACCTGCATCTGCTCGAATCGCTGGTCGACGCCGTGGTCAATCGCACCGGCAAGCTTGAAGTGCTTACCAACGGTCCCAACTTCTACCCCGCCATCCTCGAAGCCTTCCGATCTGCCCGGTACAGCATCAACCTCGAAGCCTATATCTTTCAAAAAGGGGAGATCGCGCGCCAGTACATCGAAGCCATGGCGGATCGCGCGCGCGCCGGCGTCCAGGTCAACATGATGCTCGACGCCATCGGCAGCATGGGCGCGCCGAAGTCCTTGTTTCGCCCCTTGCTCGAGGCCGGCGGCAAGGTTTCCCGCTACAACCGGCTCACCTGGTACCACGTGCTCCGCATGGACAACCGCACCCACCGCGAGCTTGCGATCATTGACGGCAAGATTGGTTTCATCGGCGGCGCCGGAGTGGCGGATTGCTGGCTGACCGGAGAAAAGGGCAAGCCTCGGTGGCGCGACACCTACATTCGCGCCGAGGGCGATGCGGTTCCCAACCTCCAGGCCACCTTCGCCGAAAACTGGCTGCAGGCCTCCGGCGAACTTCTTGCAGGCCGGGCCTACTTCCCCGAAATCGATTGCCCTTCTCCCACCACCGCCCTGGTCATCAACAGCACGCCCACCGTGGGCGGTTCCACGCGCGCCCGCATCCTCATGCAGCTTCTGCTGGTGTCGGCGCGACGCAGCATCTCCATCACCACCCCCTACTTCCTGCCCGACAAGACCCTGATGCACGAACTGTGCCGCGCTGTCGAACGCGGAGTCAAGGTGCAGATCCTGGTTCCCGGCACCCAGAGCGACCACATGCTGACCCGCAGCACCAGCCGCGGCGGCTATGGACAGCTCCTCAAGGCGGGAGCCGAAGTCTACGAGTACAAGCCCTCCATGATTCACGCCAAGGTCCTGGTTGTTGACGAACTTTGGGCGGTCGTAGGATCGACCAACTTCGATAATCGATCGTTCGGCATCAACGATGAGGTGAACCTCGCGGTTCGCGATCGATCCCTGGCCCTGCGCCTGGCCGCCGACACGGTCGACGACATCAGCCAAAGCCATCGCGTGACGCTCGACGACTGGCGTCATCGTCCTGTAACCGAACGCGCAACCGAACTGTTAGGCTGGGTGATCGAACGGCAGCAGTGATGAACTCCCAATTTCGCATCGCCACCTACAACATCCACAAGGCCCGCGGGTACGACCTGCGCATTGTGCCGGAGCGCGTGATCGAGGTGGTGCGCGAGCTCGACGCCGACATCCTCTGCTTCCAGGAAGTGATGAACGTGCTCGATGGCCGCCCTGTCTACAACCAGGCCGGCGAGATCGAGCGCGCGCTCGCCGGCTACCACTGCGCCTTCGGTTCCAATCGCGAGTACCGCGGCGGCGCCTATGGCAATCTAACCCTGTCGCGCTTTCCCATTCTCTCCACGCGCAATCACGATCTTTCTCGCCGTCGCCGCGAGCCCCGCGGTGTCTTTCAGACCGAAATCGAAGTCGCGCCGGGACGTCTCGTTCATCTGTTCAACGTGCATCTCGGCACCGGCCACATGGAACGGCGCTTTCAGGCGCGCAAGCTGATGAATTCCGAGGTCCTGTGCCAGCCCGGCCTGCGCGGTCCGCGCCTCGTGCTGGGAGACTTCAACGAGTGGACGCACGGACTCACCACCCGTCTTCTCCGCAGCCAGTTTCAGACCCTTCGCCCCATGCATGCCGGCCGGTTCCCGCGGACTTTCCCTGGGATTCTGCCGCTGCTGTCGCTCGACCACTGCTACTACGAGCCGCCCCTGCGCCTGGTGAGCACAAAGCGGTGGCGGAGCCGCAAAGCCCTCTTTGCCTCCGACCATCTTCCCCTGATCGCGGACTTCGCTTTGGAGCCCTGACGATCCCGGATATACAAAAAGCGAAACCCGGATGAACGGCTCGAAGCCAACTGATTGATGTATAACTAGTTGCTTAGATTGATGGGGGCGAACGCTTTGCTACATAGGGGGGGTGGGTATGCCCTCATTCTTCCCGGCTCCCGGGACCGTTTGAGGGACAAATCTTCCCCAGGGTTCCGCGAACCTGAAGGGAGTATGTGCCAAACTCGTCTCGGCGGCACGTGCCGGCGATCACGGGTGGGGGTGACAATCCCGCTTTTGTACCTGACCAGGAGACCTCGCCCCGGAACTCCCCCGGGCGCGGCCGCGTAAACACCTTCAGCTCCCGGAGGCCCCGCATGCTGTGGTTCTACGAAGCTTTCTTTCCCGTGGTCTGGATCGTCTTTTTTGTCTACTGGCAGATTAAAGCGGGGAAGACCAAAGCCACCGAGCGTCTCGAGCCAATGGCGTCGCGGATACTGCGCGTACTCATCTTTATGATCGCGATCATTCTCCTGTCGACAACGCGCATTCCGCTGCCCTGGCTTTACGTCCAGCTTTGGCCGGCGGGGCTTTGGCCCTTCTGGCTGGGAGCCGCCGTCACCGTCGCCGGCTTGCTCTTCGCTGTCTGGGCGCGCGGGTATCTCGGCAGCAACTGGAGCCGCTCGGTCACCATCAAGCAGGACCACGAGCTGATCATCACCGGTCCCTATGCGATGGTCCGCCACCCCATTTACACCGGGGTTCTGGCAGGGTTCCTGGGCATGGCGATTGCGATCTCGCAGGTTCGCGGGTTGATCGTTTTTGTGCTCATCTTCTTCGCGCTCTGGGCCAAGCTTCGGCTGGAGGAGCGGTGGATGCGCTCCCAGTTTGGGGAGACGTATGCCAGCTACGCCCATCAGACCGCTGCCCTGGTGCCCTATCTCTTCTGATCGTCCGCGAAGCGAGAGTTGCGCCGCTGCTCCCTCCGAACGCGCATCAGGCTGAAAAAGCGGGGAGGCCATTGGGCCTCGCCCGGTTTGCTGAAAAACGCCGACAACGGAGTGGAATTCCCGGAGAGCATGCCTCAGGGCCTGAAGGCCCGCGCTGACTGCATGCCTTAGTGCCGGGGATGAATCCCCGGCCTACCACCACGGAGGAGTTTTCAGGGGGCTCGCAGCGAGGCCATTCGGCCTCGCCGCGACTGATCATTGTTTCTGCTGCGTACCGTTTCTTTTAGTTCACAGTTGCGTTTACCACGGTGAGGTATTTGGTTCCGGCATTATTGACTGCGTAGACGGCGAAGCTGTGGCTGCCGGCCGGGAGAGTGAGCGTGGTGCTGAAGCTGAGGCTGGTGGTTTCGGTGAATTTCTTCACGCCATCGACCCAGATCTCCATGCGGTTGAGGGTGCCGGCGATGGTGGCGGCGGCCGAAACCTGAACCGGGGAGGAGACGGTGGCGTTGCTGGCGGGGGCGCAGATGTGGACGCCGGCCGAGGCGGGAGCGGCGCAGGTGGAGCTGCCGGCGACGTTGAAGCTGAAGTCAAGGCGCGCGAGACGGTTGTCGATATCGGCGGAGAAGAAGGTGGCGTTGTGCGTGCCGGCGCCGAAGACGCCGCTCCAGGCGTACCAGGCGCGTTGCCCCCAGGTGTTGTGCTGCTCATTCACCTTGGCGCCATCGACCCAGAGCTCAATTTTGCGGAGCTGGCCGAAGGAGTTGGCGGTGGCGGAAAGGTTGACCGGCGAGCTGCTGGAACCTGCCACCGGGGAGCAGACGCCAAGGCCGTTGCCGGTCTTGGGGTAGGTGCAGTTGCCCCAGTAGCCGTTGGTGCTGTTGAGCTGGGTGGTGATGCTGGAAGTGCTGGCGGTGGTGCTGGTGGCCTGGTTGATGGCGATACTGGGCCTTGTGTCTTGACTCTTTCCGAGGACAACCGGATTGCTGTAGAACGACTGGCTCCGCCGGGGTTCGGCAAGGGGCTGACCTGGAACGTGAATTCGCCAGGGTTGGCGCCGGCAAGGGCGTACATGCATTCCGGGCGCGCCGGTGGAATCGGCGGCAGCGGCGGCGATATCCATCTTCTGGTCGCCATTAAAGTCGGCCATCACAAATTGAGGCGGTGAGGGGTGGGGGAAAAAAGGGGGCGTAGAAGGGGTCGCCGATGCCGTAGCCGCTGGGAAGGCCGATGAAGTAGCTCGCGAAGGTACGGGAAGCGCCCGCATAAAATACGGCGAGCTGCTGCCCGGTCGAGTCGAACCGGCCGAACAGATCGGTCTTGCCGTCGCCGTTGAGGTCACCGGACGCGATGAAGAGGCGGGAGCTGCCGCTGGCGATGTAGGGAGTGGTCTGGTCGAAGGTGAAGTCCCCGTTTCCATAAAGAACAGCGAGGGTGGTGCCGGAGTAAGACCCCTGGAAACCGATGTCATCCGTGAGGGCGATGTCCGGCTTGCCATCGCCATCGAAGTCGCCGGTGACGATCCCGTCCACGATGTGCTGTCCCGTGGTGGTGTAGATGCCCCGGGGATTGGAGAAGGAGCCGGCTCCATTGCCCTCGAGAACGTAAACGATATTGGTGCAGCAGGTGCCGTTACTGGAGGCTTCGGCGACGAGGTCGACGTTGCCGTCCTGGTTGAAATCCGCTGCGACGATGGCTTCGCTCACGAAGTAGTAGCCGGAGGGGAGACTTACCGAGATGGTTTGGGGCGCCTGGAAGGTGCCGTCGCCTTTGCCGAGGAAGACTTCAAGCTGGTTGGTGCCGCTGACTGCAACGACTACATCCGCATTCCCGTCCTTGTTGAAGTCGCCGGTAGCGATGGCAGTGGGAGAGGTATCCGTTACGGTGTTGGTATCGGGGACGCTGTAAAAGACGGGCGCCTTGAAGGTGCCGTCGCCGTTGGCAATGCTTACGGTAAAGCCGTTTGGCTGGTTGAGCGTGTCCTGCACCAGGTCAAGCACGCCGTCGTTGTTGAGGTCGACGGTATAGATGTTCTGGGCCACGGCGCCGCTGGGAGAAGCGACGTTGGGACTCATGTTGGCTGGAGTTTGAGACAGGGCGAAAGGCGCGAGCAGGCACGCGGCCGCCGCGGTAAAACAACGCTGCGATGTCACTGGGAAAACCCCCAAGGCAATGAAATACTTTCTATCGACTTACGATTTACATAGAAGGGGACGGTCGATTTTTAGTTGCCGCGACAACCTTTTCCGAGATCAGGATTGACGGAGCATTCACGGTGTCGGACGACGGCCCCTGCTCCTTCTGGAAATGCATCGAGGGAAGCGGTGAGGCGTGGACCTTGCACCCTTCCGGAGATGCCTTAAGTGGATCGGAAATGCTTCAAGCAAAAAAGCGGCGAGGCTGAATGGCCTCGCCGCTTCTGATCACTGATCACTGATCACTGATCCCGTCCACTGATCACTGATCCCTGTCTTTTACTGCGTTACCGGCTCCGCAGGGGGCGTTTTCGGGGCTTTCAGATGGGGCGCGCCGGGAGCGGCGGGCGGTGTCGGCGCAGTCATCGTAACCGCCGGCGGAGCGGGCGGGAATCCCGATCCCTTCTTGATCCGCACGTCACCCACGTCTGTACTTACGTTGATCTTCGCGTTACCCGATCCGATCCGGCCCTCCACGGTCTTGCTCTCATCGCCGTTGATGGTCAGCGGGAAGTCCGAAACAATGTCCCCGTTGTGGGTGCGCCCCTCAACCGTAGCTGCCGCATTGGGCGGCAATGTGATCTCGACATCGGCATTGCCGCTGCTGCTGGTCGCCTGCACGTTGAACGGCCCTGCCGGCGAGATGGAAATGTTGCCGTCCCGATCCTCCACATAGGTGTCGCCGTAAATCTGGGTCAGCTCGACATTCTTGGAGTGCGTGGTCACGCGCACCAGGCCCTTCGCCTCCGTCACCCGCAGGTCTTCCGGATCGAGGGTCATGTCGCCCGGCAACTCGCCGAACTGCATGTCGGTCACCGAGGTGTGAAGGTGCACCGGCCCGGTCAGGTTCTCCATATGAACCGTGCCGAACAGATCGCCGCTTACCGTGATCTTGCCCTTGATTTCAGAGAGCGTCAGGTCGTTGCAGCGTCCGTCGGCAGTCACATCCCCGACAATCTGGTGCGCGGAGAAGTCGCCCTTGTCGGTGGAGAAGTGAACCTGCACCGATCCCTGAATGGTGCTGAGGTGAATGTCGCCGTGCGCCGCCGTGATGTTCACGCCGTTTGAAAGCCCGGCTGCCGTCACATCCCCGCGGCCCGCCGTGGTCGTTACCTGGGCAGTCTTCGGCACGGTCACGCGCAAATCAAGCCGCCCGCTGTCGTGACCCTCCGACTTCACCAGGACGGTGCTTCCACTCACCGTCACGTGTGCCGATTCCGAGGAGAAGATCTTCTTCGCCTCGTTATCGGAGTTGGCGTAGGCCACCTCGTGCGCTTCAACCACCACGTTGTTGCCGTCGCCGGCCGTCACGCTCACATCGCCGCGCGGGTTCTGAATCGAGACCACCGCGTTGGGCGGAACCTGTGTATTGAGCACCTGCTGGTCCTGGTCGTGCTGCGGCCGCCCGAACATGTTGAAGAAGTCGTCGTGCTCGCCCCAGCCGGAACGCATCTGGTCCCAATTGTTGTGGCTCCAAGCGGAGACCACGCCGATGACCGCCAGAAAAATCAGGAGGCCGACAAAGCCGCCGCCGCGCCGCACCGGCGTTTGCCGCTTCAGGTCGAGCGCCCATTCGGCCAGCATCGCCAGCCCGGCGCCGATGAGCAACAGCGGCCACCACTTGCCGTACCAGGCCCAGAACTCGCTGGAATCGATTTTGCCCGCGTACATGAGAAGAGCAATGATGCCGATGCCCACCAGGATCAGGGGGCCGACAACCGAGGGTACGCGCGGGGTGTAGTCGAATGCGCCGCCGGACTTCCAGGCATGACGCTGGGCCTTCCATGCGTCCCGCTGCGCCCGCCAGGCCGCCTTTTGCTGCTCGCGATAGGCCCGCCATTGCACCTTGGGGTCGTAAGGGGGCGGCGCGCCGCCCCCCGGAGGAGTGTAAGGAGGTACGCTGCTCATGACTGTCCTCCACGCCGTTCGTAGTCCTCATTCGCTGCCGGCACAATCGATGTGCCAGTCGAAGCCGGTGGAGTTGGGTTGGCTGTTCCGGCGTAGGGCGCCGTCCCATACGGCCCGGGGTACGTACCCGGCGCCTGGCCCGGATAGGGAGGATAGCCTTCGGTGGCCAGCGCAGCGCGCTCAGCCAGCAGCAGCACGCCGCCCAGGATCAGAAACAGCGGCCATGCGTGTCCCCAGCTCAGAACGTCGGCCTGGTTCAGCAGTGCAATCACGCCTACCAGCAGCAGAAAAGCCGGGCCGCGCAGGCGGCGAATCAAGATGTATCGGCTCATTGTGGACCCCCCTTCGTTGTACCCATCTGGCGGATCACCAGCCAGATGCCCAGCCCGATCAGCAACAGCGGCCAGGTGTACTTGAGAACATCGCCGCTCCATTGCCCGATCAGGAACAGCAGTCCGAGGGCGATCAGCACGATGGCCCCAATGGGTTCCTTGCGCCGCCAGTAGGCGGGAGGAACGGGTGGCATCGGCGGCACTCCAGGGTCGACATAACCCGGAGGAGGCGGATAGGGAGGCTGGTACGTTCCTGTGTAAGGGGGCTGGTACGGACCCGTGTAGGGCGCCTGGTAACCACCCGAGCCGCCGCTCACCGGTCCCGGATTCCCCGGCATTCCCGGTCCGCCTACGCCGAAGTTGCCCGCCCCCGGCTGTCCCGGCGTGTGCTTCGCGCCCAGGTTCAGCCAGTTGCCCACCTCGTTCAATCCCAGAGGATCGGGAAGCGGTGTTCCATCCCGCCGCGCCTTGGCCGTGTGGAAAGCCTCAAACGATTGATAGAGGACCCATGCCGCGATAAACAGTCCGAAGATCGGGTAGTGCTCCGTGATGCTGATGAGCACGGCGAAGATCACCACGTGGATCAGTCCCTTGAAGAACTGTCCGTTGTACATGGCGCCTACGCCGGGAATCAGTCCCAGCACGGCAGCTGCGGCCGGGTTCGGCGCGCCGCTGGCGCCCATGGGAACGGTAAAAGGGTTCGGCGCCGTCTGGTAGGCCATGAAGCACGGCTCGCACAGAATCTGGCCTGCCGCGCCGTTTCGTACACAGTTGGGGCAAAGAGCCTTGCCGCAATTCTGGCAGAAGGCCGTAGCGGTCACACCGCTGTGATTTACGCAATCCATTCTGTGCTCCTTCCCCGTATTGCTTTCGCGGAGCCGCCGGAATGCGCGGGCCGTTCATCAATTTCGAGTTGGCTCTCCAGGTAGTCCGGGTTAATAAGCGCCGGGCTCACCGACTGTTGGGGAGGGTCCACCCGGGACCCTCCATCCTTTGTTTTGGGGGTCTGCTTTGACTCGCCAGGCCCTCCCTGCTGCTTCTGTTTCGGCTGGCTGTTGTCCTGCGTATTGCGCCGCAGTTCCCGCATCCGGGATTGCACTTCATACACCAGGCGCAGATTGTCGTAGTAGCGGATGATCGGCGTCGAGGCCATCGTCAGGCGCCGCTGCACCAGCGACCGTACCGCCGAGGGCTTCAGGTCGGAAAGCCGCAAGCTGCTCAGCTTCACACCCGTCAGGTTCAAGGTCAAGGCGATCGAGAAGAACGCCATCGCCGCTGTCATCATCAGGCGCGGCTCGGCAAACCGCCGCACAAAGCCCATGAACCCTGGCCGCTGCCACGCGGGCACCGTCACCGGACGGCCCTTGCCCAACGGAATTCCGCCCGGCGTTACGGGCAGAAGCTCATCTTCTTTTACCAGTCCGTAGCCCGCCGTCTGTCCCGGCCCCGTCTGGGCCAGGATCTTGTCCAGCAGTCCGCCGGGCACCTCTGGTTCCGCCGAGAGAAACTCCAGCCACTCCCGGCCCCGCCGCGCTTCCTCAAACAAACTGGTGCACGCCGCGCAGCCTGCCATGTGGCTTGAAAACGTCGCTTCATCTTCCGCTCGCAGCAGACCATCCAGCGCATCGGCCAACAGCGTCTCCCAGTGCCCGCAGGCAGGAGAACCCGGTATGTGAATGCGGTCGGCCATGTTACATCACCTCCCGATGATTACGTTCCAGCAACCGCGCCAGTTCCGCCCGGCCCCTGCTGATGCGGGATTTGACCGTCCCCTCGGGTATGCCCAGCACCTGGGCGATTTCCTTATAGTCCATATCCTGCAGATCTCTCAATATGACGGCCTCGCGCAGCTCCACGGATACATGCGCCAACGCCGCCTGTACCATTTTTTCCAGTTCCTTGCGCGCCGCCATCTCGTGGGGTGACGGTCCATGCGACACCAGGCGGTCAATCGGCTTCAGTTCTTCTGTTTGATCCCATCCGTCGTCAAGTGATCCCGTGGCCCGCTGATTTTTGGTGCGGCGGAAATTATCCACCAGCAGGTTGCGTGTCATGGTCGTGATCCACACCTGGAGGCTGCCACGCGTGGTGTCAAAGCTGGCCAGGTTCGAGTAGATCTTGAGAAACACGTCTTGCGTCAGATCCTCGGCGTCCGCCGGCGAACCTGTAAAACGATAACAGAGCCCATAGACACGCCGATGGTGGGTGCGGACCAGTTCGGCCCATGCGCCCGAGTCGCCATCCATGCAACGTTGCACAGTTTGGGACCAATCGACTTCCAGTGGTCTCACCTCCCCGCGCATCACGCGGGTCTCGCCCGGGCGAGCTGTCTCGCTGTGCCGGGCCGCCTCGCCGCGAGCGGTCTCCGCCTGGCGGCCTTGCTCCCCGGCCCGTCCGCCGGATCCTGTGGCCTCGCCGGCGTAGGCCTGGCGAGCCGCAACCGGCCGCGTGCCGACCCCTTTTCCGGGATCTGGTCCGCGTCGCGCGGGCTCTGTCCAGCCACCCAGCCCCGCAACGCTCCAGCTTAATGTACCAACGCACGCCATGGTCCCTTATACGCAGGATTTATCGATGTGGTTCCGTGTTGGGAATCCGCACCAGATTCAGGGCATACCCACCCGTCCGCGGGCTGATCCCGGCCGTAACATTTACCTTCCCAGGAAAATCTATTTAGCGTTGATTTCCCGCGGTTCTGGTGCCCCTCAGACCCCTTGTTTCAGCAGGCTCTGCGCGGTCGCCAGAATCGCCTCTTCATTCGAGCGCGGCTTCCACCCCAGCATCGCCTTCGCCTTGGCATTGCTGCCGTTTTTCTTTTTCCCCAGTTCCGGCAGAATCAGTTTTATCGCCGGGTCGAACAGCGCCGCCAGCCGCACCGCGAAGTTGGGCAACTCCCGCGCCGGCACCTTGCTCGCCGCCGCCCCCAGATTCTTCTTCAGCATTCGCGCAATCTCTGCAAACGCCACAAAATCTCCCGCAACCGCCAGAAAACGCTCGCCCGCCGCCGCTTTGGTGGTCATCGCAAGCAGGTGCATCTCCGCCACATCGCGCACATCCACGGCTCCAAACCAGATCTTCGGCAGTCCCGGCACTGACCCCTCCAGAAGCTTGCTGACAATCAGGATCGAGGTCGAATAATCCTTCCCCAGCACCGGCCCGAAGACCCCCACCGGGTTCACCACCGACAGTTCCATCCCTCCGCCCTCGCGCTCGATGAAGTCCCACGCCGCCCGCTCCGCCAGTGTCTTCGACTTTGCATAAGCTCCAATATCCGCATTCGGATCGCTCCAGTCGCGCTCATCGAACGGCCGGTCCAGCGGCTCGGATCCATACCCGATGGCCGCGAACGACGACGTCAGCACCACTCGCCTTACGCCCGCATCCCGGCTTGCCCGCAGCACACGCAGCGCTCCCTCGCGCGCCGGCACAATCAGCTCATCCTCGTGCTTCGGCACGCCGGCGGGGAACGGCGATGCCACGTGCTGCACGAACTCGCATCCCGCCACGGCAACATTCCAGCCCGTATCGCGCTCCAGGTCGGCGGCGACAAACGTCAGCCGGTTCCCCGGCTCCATCCCGCCCACGCGCAACATCTCTCGCACCTCGTCCTCGCGATTCAGGTTCCGTACGGTCGTGCGCACCTCAAACCCCGCCGCCAGCAGTCGCAGAATGCAAAAACTCCCTATGAATCCGGATCCCCCCGTCACCAGAACCTTGCTCATACTGCCCTCCGTCTTTCCCGCCCTTGTCCGATGGCCTGTCCTGATGGGATGAGCAGGAGCTCAAAACGCTCCACTCTTCTGCGGCCGCCCCATCCTGCATGCCGTACGCGGTAACTTTTCGGCCTCGCTAACATCTCACAGATGCCGGGGCCGTCCAAAACCGGCGCGCGGGGAGATTCTCCGCAGAGGTCGCCCATGGTGCAGCGTTTTCCCCTCATCCTCCTGGTTGTCCTCTTCATCCTCGGCGGATACGGCGTGTACACCCAGGTCAGCGCCGCCAGCCGCGACGCCATCCCCGCCGCGACCACCGACGTTCCCCTCGCACCTGCGCCGTCCCGGCAGGAAGCCGTCTTTGCAGGCGGCTGTTTCTGGGGCGTCCAGTCCGTCTTCGAGCGCGTCAAGGGCGTTCTCGATACCACTGCGGGCTATTCCGGCGGATCTGCCGACACTGCCTCCTACTACCAGGTCGGCACCGAGGCGACGGGCCACGCCGAGTCCGTCCGCGTGGTGTACGACCCCTCCGTCATCACCTACGGGCAGCTGCTGCGCATCTTCTTTTCCGTCGTCCACGACCCTACCCAGCTCAATCGCCAGGGTCCCGACGTCGGTTCCAGCTACCGCTCCGCCATTTTTTATGAGAATGACGACCAGCACCGGCTCGCCCAGGCCTACATTGCGCAGCTGGACGCGGCGCACGCCTTCTCCAAAAAGATCGTCACCCAGGTCGCCCCACTCAAGGGCTTCTACGACGCCGAGTCCTATCACCAGGACTACGCCCTCCACAACCCGGACAACCCCTACATCCTGGTTTGCGACCGACCCAAGGTCGAGGCTCTCAAGCACCAGTTCCCCGAGCTCTTCAAGGACTACAAGGGCAAATAACCCGCTTCAATCCGGGGGATACCAAGCCGAGTGCGCCGACCACTGCAGGCAGCGCCGGCACTGGGTGTGCATCCACTGCAACAGGCATTTGGGACAGACGCCGCCGGTCTCGAAGGTGTTCCACTGGTGCCGGCAGGTGCACGTCCAGTGGTCGCGCGCGGCCGGTACCCACTGGCACAGCGGGCACTTGATGCGGTCACTCCCGGCACCGGCGCCCGCAGTTTCCTCAATCGACGGCTCCTGCTCCCTGACTTTCGGAGCGGATTCGATCTCCCGATCCATCCCCACCTCCGAATCGGAATCATACCCTGAAAACTTCCGCCCGGACGCCGTTGTTGTGGCCCATTTTCGGACATGACTGCGGTTTCACCCCCGGCTCGCCGGCTGGAACTGCATCGCCACCGAATTCATGCAATACCGGAGCCCCGTCGGCTGCGGCCCATCGGTAAACACGTGTCCCAGGTGCCCGTCGCACAACCGGCAGCTCACCGCGGTCCGCACCACCATCAGGCTTCCGTCCGGCGACTCGACCACGTTCTCCTGCGCAATCGGCTCCCAGAAGCTCGGCCACCCCGTCCCCGAGTCGAACTTCGCCTTCGACGAGAACAGCGCCAGCCCGCATCCCGCGCACGCAAACACCCCGCGCCGCTCCTCCTCGAGCAGAGCCCCGGTAAACGGCCGCTCCGTGTCCGCATGCCGCATCACCCAGTAGGCATCGCGCCCCAACAGCCGCCGCCACTCGTCGTCGGCCTTCGCCAGCCGCGGTCCCGTGGTCCGTCCCAGCTCTTCGCCATCCGGCGAAAAGCGCACCACCGTCACCACGCGCGGCCCTTCGTTCGCCTCCAGCGGTCGCGCCGCGGCCACGGTCGCCCGCCGCAACCCCCAGAACGCCAACCCGCTCACTGCCGCCGCTCCGCCAAAGATAAAAGCCCGCCGGCTCCGCTCATTGCGGCGCTCATTGCGGTCGGCCGGTTCCAAAACACCAAAACTAAGTTCCTGATCCATGACCCTCATTGGACTCAGCCGCCCCGCCGCTGGTTACAAATCGACTGGCCCCGGCCACCCCCGCTCCCGGCCCTTTCAGGAATCCCGAGCCTTCCTTGGGGAATCCAACCGCAAGCAGTTTCATCTCGCAAGGAGCCAGGCAAAAATATGACCATGACGGCCACGGAAGTCGAACAGTTGAAACGGGCCCCCGCCAACAAGGGCGTGATGCCCGAGATCCTTCACCGCTGGAGCCCCCGTTCGTTCTCCGACCGCCCTGTCAGCTCCAGCGACCTTGAGACCGTCTTCGAAGCCGCACGCTGGGCCGCCTCCTCCTACAATGAGCAGCCGTGGCGCTTCCTCGTCGGCACCCGCGGCTCCGACACCTACCAGAAAATCCTCTCCGTCCTCATGCCATTCAATCAGGCGTGGGCCCGCAGCGCCGCAGTGCTGATCCTCGGCGCCGCCAGGACCAGGTTCTCCCACGACAATTCGCCTAATGTCGTTGCCCTCTACGACCTGGGCGCTTCGGCCGCCACGCTCTGTTACCAGGCCACCGCCCTGGGGCTGCACACCCACCAGATGGCCGGGTTCGACCGTGCTTCCGCCCGCTCAGTCTTTTCGGTTCCCGACGAATACGAGTTCGGCGCCGTCATCGCCCTCGGCTACCAGGGCGAGCCCTCCGCCCTTACGATCCCCCAGATGCTCCAGCAGGAAACCAGTCCCCGCCAGCGCAAAGCGTTGAGCGAATTCGTCTTCTCCGCCTGGGACGTTCCCGCCAGGCTGGAATAACGCGGCGTGGCGGCCTACTGTCCCCCGTAGTAGCCTTCGCGGGTCTGGATGGAGAGCTTTTTGTCCCTGGCCGCCACCAGTTGAACATGGTGAAAGCCCTGGGCCGCCGCGCCCGCATCGGGGACATAACCGAGACGGTACTGCGAGCGTAGTTCCTCGCCAATCTGGGTGTAGATGGCGGCAAAAGTCTGCTTTCCGGAGACCTCGAACGTGCGGCCTCCGGTTTCTTTGGCGATCTGCGCCAGCACCTTGCGGCCGTCGACACGCTGGTCGCCACCGCGACCACCCCCGCCGGGGGATCCGCCTCGGCCTCCCAAGCCGCCGTGGCCGTGTCCTCCATGCCCGTGCTGCTCGCCTTTGAAGTAAATGGCGTAGATCACGGTTTCGGCGCGCTGGGCCGCGGCGATGGCATGGTCCAGGGTTTCCTTGCTCCCGCGATCCTCGCCGTCGGTGAGAACGACCATTGCCTTGCGGCCCTGCTGCTTCTGCATCAGCTCGTTCGAGCCAAGATAAATGGCGTCGTAGAGCGTGGTGCCGCCGTGAAAGCCGCGTCGACGACCGTACCCGCCGTCGCCGGAGTTGCCGTGATCCTGAGAAACGTCGCGGTCTTCGTCCCCCACCTTGCGCAGAGCGGTGCGCAGCCGGGTAGCCGAGGGCGTCAGGTCCTGCAGGAGATCGACCTCATGGGCAAACTGGATCAGAAATGCCTGGTCGGGCGGATGACCAGCCGGGGATGTCACCATCTGATCGAGAAATACCTCGCTCGCGGCGCGCTCGTCGTCGAGGGCGCTGCGCACCGAACCGCTGATGTCGACCAGCAGACCGAGGGTGAGAGGCAGATTATTGTCGCGGTCAAAGTAACGGATAGGCTGCTGACGGCCGTCGATTGCGAGTTCAAAGTCGCCCTTATCGAGCGTGGTCACGAGAGCGCCGCTTTTGTTGCGCACAACGACGGGCAGATTCACCAGTTGAGCCTGGACGGTGAAGGTGGGCGGCGGGGCACTCTGAGACGGAGCGGGCGCCTCGGATTGTTGCGCTTCGAGCAGTGGAGCTGTACCGGCAAGGCTCGCTCCCAACACGGCGCATACGGCTGCGTGACGGAGGCGCATGGTATCTGGATAGACGAAGAATCAAAAGAAAGGATTGCGCGCGGGCCGCGCCATGGGATCGGCTTCGCGAGACGCCTGAATGCGCCGGATTGGCCCTCCCCGCTCCTTCCCACTACATTGGAATCTGGAGACTGCGCTTGCCATCCACTCACAATCAGATCCGCCGGCAGCCCGCCCGCCGCCGTCCCCGCCCGCCGCGCAGGACGATTCGCAAGCGCCGCCGTCTTGGCTGGCGCGCCATGTCCGTGCTTCTGTTGATCGGCTTCCTCGCCGTCTCTTTCGTCTGGGCCGCGCTCGCTCGCGCCTTCGCGCCCACCGGCAACACCGCCGCCACCCGTTTCGACACGCTCATCGTCCTCGGCGCTCCCGCCGATCGCGACGGCAACCCGAGCCCCGCCATTCTCTCGAGCGTCAGTGAAGCCGTCCGCGAATACGAGCGCGGCGTCGCTCCGCGCATGATCCTCACCGGCGGACTCGACGGCCGCCCTTACATCCAGGCAAATGTCATGGCGCGCGTCGCCCAGGCCCAGGGGGTTCCCGCTTCCTCCATCTTTCTCGAGCCGCAGGCGAACGACACCATCCACAATGCCTGCTACTCCGCTCGCATCATGAAGGCTCACGGGTGGCGCTCGGCCGAGGTTATCTCCGGTCCCGGCCATTTACCCCGCGCCGGGATCATCTTCTCTCACATGCCCATCGACTGGCGCGTTCACCCCGCTCCGCCCTTCGAGCCGGTCGCCACCGGGGTCCCCGGCAGCGCGATTGAAATCCTCAAGGCCATGCGCTACCTGCTTTACGCCCGCTGGGCCGAACCGTGCTCGCCCTGAACCAGTGGGCCTCGACAATGCGGAACAAGGTTGATTTGCGCAGTTTCGACCTCGAATCAGGAATTTACCCACGCCCCTCGACGATCGCTGAGGGATTTATCCCAGAGCCAATGATCGATCCGTGAGAGCTCGCGCCGCAGAAGCCAACGCTTCAACACCAAGCCGCCTGCTGGAATTCTGAAGGGCGTTACTGCGGGGTCGAACCCTCGCGAGGAGTGTGAGCGTACACCTCGCGCGCAGCCTGCACCTGCTCAATATTGGCTTCGGCCCAACCGCAAATGCCTTCGACCAGATTGCACAAGGACCGTCCCAGGGTGGTTAGCGAGTACTCCACCTTCGGCGGAACGCTGGCATAAATTCGGCGCGTCACGATGCCGTCCCGCTCCAGGCTGCGCAATATATTGGTCAACACTTTCTGCGATATTCCATCCACCGATCGCCGCAATTGAGCAAACCGTAGTGTCCCGTCAGCGAGACGCCGAATGATCAGCACGGTCCATTTATCCGCAATGAGATCGAGGACCTGGCGCGTCGGACAGTGGCTGTCGAAGACGTTCCACGGGGGAGTGGTTTCCAAAAGGATACTATCGCTCATGAAGGTGCCTACTTGTTTTTATATCCCAACACTCTGAAGATACCTTTGGGAGAGATTTAAATGCAAAGGGTTTTGATCACAGGTGCTACAGGAGTTCTGGGCAGGGCAATCGTCAAATCAGCAGCCGGTGCGGGTCTCACTGTACGTCAGGGAGTCCGAGATCCTTCGAAGGCTGATCCGGTAGCCGAGGTGGTTCACCTCGATTACGCCGACTCTTCGACGATTTCGCACGCACTTGAAGGTATTGCGGCGCTGGTATTGATGGCCCCGCCGCTCGACGCGAATGCTCCAGCCCTGCTTGGCCCCGTCGTCACGGCAGCCAAGGCAGCCGGCGTCCAGCACATCGTTCTCATCTCGGCCTTCGGTGTGAACCATAACGAGCGGGCTCCGATGCGTATCGTTGAGCACCTGGTCATCGACTCGGGCGTTCCGTACACGATCCTGCGCCCCAACTTCTTTATGGAGAACTTCTCCGCGGGTTTTCTGGCATCCAGCATTCGCGAACAGCATGCGATCTACCTTGCGGCGGCCGACGGCAAGACCAGCTTCATTTCGGCCGAGGATATTGCCGCAGCTGTCACAGCGGCGTTGAAGCGGCGGCTTACCGGAAAGGAATTTGACCTCACCGGCCCTGCGGCACTGGATCACGCAGAGGTCGCGAAGATCATCAGCCAGGCCTCCGGTTGGACGGTTGTGTATCACTCTCTCACTGAAGGCCAAATGCTGGATGGAGCCCGCGCACAAGGCATGCCGGAGCCCGTCGTCTCTTACCTGGGCATGCTCTATTCCGTCGTGCGCGCGGGGCTTGCCGCAGGCGTCTCTAAGGACTTTGAAACGATCACAGGAAGAAAGCCGATGACGTTTGAGGCCTTCGCGCGCAGCGCGTTCGGCGCGTGAAGCAGAGTTCATCGTGGCACTCATCGCCGTGACGGCCTGAGACGGAAAGTTTTACGACAAGGGGAAGTTCGAATGAAACTCTGTAGCCTTTTACTTGGAATGATAGCGATGTTCACAATAAGCGGCGCAGCATCCGCCGCAACTTGCGACCGCGCCTGCCTCCTTGAGGAGGCGAAACAGTTCAATGCCGCGATGCTCACCCGCTCTCCGGAGAAAATCCAGCTTGCGGATGGTGCAAAGATTCGCGAGAACACCAAAGCCATCGCACTGGGCGATAGCCGGTGGATTGGGGTAACGAAGATATTGTCGGAGGGCGTTTATGCCGACCCGGTTCTGGAAAATGTGATTGAACATGTTGCGGCGGAGACTTCGGCTGGAAAGCCCGTCTACATTGGCACACGGCTCAAGGTGGCCGGTGGCAAGATCAGCGAAGTCGAGATCAACTTTGACGACGGCCCGAGAGTCAACCTCAAGAACCTGGTTCCATACGACCCGATTTTCAACACCATTGTGCCGCCTGAAGAGCGCGCCACACGCGAGCAGTTGGAGCGCATCATCACCACCTACTTCAACGGACTGACGGATCACCAGCCCGTGCAGGCGGACTATGATCCGCGCTGCGACCGATACCACAGCGGAAACCGGGTGACGCATAACCCGCGGAATGGAGTAGAAGAGAGCAATGGCGGCGACATCGGCTGTTACGAGAGCAATCTCGGGCCAAAACCATGGGGCCCGTCAACCGAAGTACGCATCGGGCTCATCGACCCGGAGCGCGGTGTCGTAATTGGCTATGCCATCCTTTACTACGGCGACAGCCCGCGCAGGATGCAGATCAACGAAGTATTCAAAATCCTCGATGGACGTCTTCGCATGGTGGACAACATCGGATTGATGGAAGACGGGATTACAACATCGGGTTTCACACATTAGCCCACCGCTAAATCTTCTCCGGCACACCAACTTGATGGGGGACCTTGATGGAGTTTCAGGCAAGTGGCTCGAGGCGGCGGTTTCTCTCCACGATTGCCATGACAGCGGGGGCTGCGGCACTCCTTCCAGCCCGGTTGGGCCGGGCAGCGGATACGATCGATCCGCGTGTGGCCGACATCGTCAGCAGGACGGTCGGGATCGACACTCATAATCACGTCGACGTTCCCCTCACCGCCGCTGAAATGCCCGGGACCCGATATAGACCTGGCAGGCGAGATGAAGCGATCGGGCCTCTCGGCAATCTGCATGACCTTTGCCACGGACTACCAACCCGGCGATGCCTACGATCGCTTTCTTAAGGGATTGGCGTCCATGGATCGACAGTTGGAACGCAACGGCATGAAGCGTTCCCTGACTCCGGCTGACGTTCGCACCGCTCATAAGAATGGCCAGCCAACGGTCATCCAGGCTGTCGAAGGCGGCCACTTTCTGCAAGGCCATCTTGAACGCGTAGAAGAAGCCTATGGGCGTGGCTTGCGGCATTTGGGGCTGCTTCACGACAGTGACGCCTCCGTGCCGCTGGGAGACGTCTACACCAATCCGCCGCGCTACGGCGGATTGACCTCATTTGGTGCGTCCGTCATCAAGGAATGCGATCGGCTGGGCATCCTCATCGATCTCGCCCATGCCAATATGCAAACTACCGAAGCCGCGCTCAAAGCCACGACCCGGCCGGTCATCATCTCCCATACCGGACTCGACACGCAGTTGGGGAACGATCCGCGCATGGCACAAATGATGCGGTCCAGACTCATCGGCAAGGAGCAGGCCAGGCTGGTTGCCAACGCTGGAGGCCTGATCGGGGTCTGGACGCACCTGGCTGACACGCCATTGGACTATGCGCGAAATGTCCGCGCACTCGTGGATGTCATCGGTGTCGATCATGTCTGCATCGGCACGGACACCAAGCTTACCCAGCCCACCCCTCGTCCCATGGGTCCTGGTCCCATGGGCCCTGGTCCCGGCGGTCCTCCTCAAGGTGGACCTCGCCCTGGTCCGCGCGTCGGCGAACGTACCAATCTGGCATGGCAGGATCAAACGGCCGGGTTTTACTACGACACGGTCGACGCGCTGTTAAAAACGGGCTTCTCCGCGGACGAGATTGGAAAGATAGGCGGCGAGAATTTCCTGCGCGTGTTCGGTTTGGTCACTGGTCACCAAACCTGAGTGCACCCCGTACCGTCTTCCTTTGAAACGGGCTCGCCTGACACCTCTTGATCCAGGCATGCTCACCGTAAGTGGCCGCTCCCGTCTCAGTTCAGTAAGCCATTTGAACTGCCGATCGCGTTGTCCGCCTTCGGCGCGGTCCTGTAATCTTGAAGGCGATGCGTTTCCCAGTAAGTTTTGCCGCTTCTCTTGTCGTTGCTGCGCTCTCCCTGTGTGCGACCGCGCGTTCTGATGCCCAGGCTTCGCCCGGCCAGTCGTCCTCCCAGACCCCGTCCACGGTGCAGTCCACCGCCCCGCAGCCCTCGCCCTCCTACATCGCCATCGATCCGTTGGCCAACATCCACTACGACAACCGCTTCGACCTATCGGTCGGGATGGCCTACGCCCACATCAAGGCGGGTCCGAATCTGCTGCAGGGCTCCAATCTCGGCGGCCTCGATCTCAGCGGCTCGTTCTGGCTGAGCCGCCACTGGGGCATCGAGGGCTCCGGCCGCGGCTATCTCGGCACCAGCGGCGCGGCGCCCAATCCCTACTCCATCAACGGGCCATTCGTGGCGCAATACATCTTTGCGGGGGGCGCGGAGTGGCTCGGTCCCCACAACAAGCACGGCGCTCTCACCGCCCACGTACTCGGCGGCGGCGCCTACGGGCAGTTTGAGAAGGACCTGCGCGGCCAGTCGCCCTCCGTGGTCGGCTTCTACAACAACCAGATCGCTCCGGCGGTCATCATGGGAGGCCACATCGACCTCAACCGCTCGCCCCAGTGGGTCTTCCGCATTACGCCCGATGCCATCCTCACCGACTACTCCATTAACTACGGCGCCAAGACCAAGCAGATTGACATCAACACCGCCATCTCGGTCGGCGTCGAGTACCGCTTCAAAAAGAAGCGTTAGACCGGGTCCCTCCTCGGTTCGAATACGCCGGGACTTGCTCCCGGCGTTCTGCTTTTGCCCTGGTCTTTCACTTTGGAACCCCGACGACTCCAAATCCCATCTACTATCCGGGTGACAACCAGTCGCGCCTGTGAATAGACTTACGGTTCATCGCGCTGTGGTATTCTTCGCCGTTCGGGCCCTTGTGGAAACTGTACGCGCCAAGTGAGAACTGGTACCGGATAGCGGCACCGCCACCTCAGCCAGGCTGAATTGCACATCAGAGAGAACGAAGGCAGGTCTATACGGACATGAAGGACACGCTCGGAGTCTTACTGGCGGGTGGAGCCGGTGAGCGGCTCTTTCCGCTTACCCGCGATCGCGCCAAACCAGCCGTTCCCTTTGGCGGACACTACCGCATCATCGACATCACGCTTTCCAACTGCATCAACTCCGGGCTGCGCAAAGTCTTCATCCTCACCCAGTACAAGGCGCTGTCGCTCAACCGCCACGTGCGCGAGGGCTGGACCGGCATCGTGGCCCAGGAACTGGGCGAGTTCTTCGAACTGCTTCCCCCCATGCAGCGCACCGGCGCCAACTGGTACATGGGCACCGCGGATGCCGTCTACCAGAACATCTACTCCATCGGCAGCGAGCAGCCCAAGCACATGATCATCCTCTCCGGCGACCACATCTACAAGATGGATTACAGCCGGATGCTGGAGCACCACAAGGAGGTCAACGCCGAAGTCACGCTGGCCACTCTGCCCATTCCCCCCGACGAGGTGTCGCGCTTCGGCGTGGTCGAAGTGGGCGCCACGGGCGAGGTCATGGGCTTCCAGGAAAAGCCGGCCTCGACGACCTTCCGGTCTCCCTTCACGCCCAACATGGTGGATGCCTCGATGGGCATTTACATCTTCAACACCGAGGTGCTGCTGAAGGCGCTGATCGCCGACGCCGAAGACCCTGACTCCAAACACGACTTCGGCCACAACATCCTGCCCGCGATGCTGGGCAAGAAAAAGATGATGGCCTACAGCTTCGTCGACGAGAACAAGCAGCAGGCGCTCTACTGGCGCGACGTGGGCACTCTCGACGCCTATTACGACGCCAACATGGACCTGTGCTCGGTGTCCCCGGTGTTCAACCTGTACGACCGCAACTGGCCCATCCGCACCCGCGTCCGGCAGTATCCGCCCGCCAAGTTCGTCTTTGGCGAGCCGGGCCGCACCGGTTCCGCCATCAACTCCGTCATCACCGCCGGCGTCATCATCTCCGGCGCCTCGGTATCCAACTCCGTGGTCTCGCAGGACGTGCGCGTCAACTCCTACTCCGATGTAGACCAGAGCATCATCTTTTCCCACGTCAACATCGGCCGCCACTGCCGCATCAAGCGAGCCATTATCGACCGCGACGTGCACATTCCCGAAGGCACGGTGATCGG
Source organism: uncultured Acidobacteriota bacterium (assembly GCA_963744185.1). Lineage (GTDB taxonomy): Bacteria > Acidobacteriota > Terriglobia > Terriglobales > Acidobacteriaceae > Telmatobacter. The sequence goes on from CAVUSR010000018.1 coordinate 22,772, forward strand.
CTACGACCAGGTCGAAGACAAGCGCCGCTACTTCGTCACCCCCTCGGGGCTGACCATCGTCACCCGCGACGCATCGCTCTTCGAGAATCCCGTCGATCCCGACTTTTTGCAGCGATACTGAGAACCGGGCGGCATTAAGAAGCGGACGTATTGCGGCAGGCCGGGAATTTATTCCCGGCTGAACCCAAGGCAAAATCAACGTGGGCTTCAGCCCCTGAGGCACGCTTTCGCAGAGCTTCGCTTGAATCACGACCCGTGCCCCACGCTAACCGCCGTCTTTGCGGGTTAGGGTGGGAAAGCACTCCCACAGCCATATCCCCGTGAACCGCCGTATCAAAACTTAACTCGCCCTCAGCCTTACTGCACCACCACATTCAAAGATGTTGCCGAGCCGGCGTTCGCGGCGTTCCCGACCACGCTCACCACGTAGGTTCCCGCGGTGGTGCCCGGCGTCGGAACCGGTGTCGGTGTGGTGCTTCCCCCGCCGCCACCACCGCAGGCCGTCACGGCGCCCGTTAACGCCGCCAGCAGCAGGAAGCATCCGGCAATCATTCTCCAGCCTCGCCGCCGCGCCCTGAAACCAAACAGCAGAATACCCGCGAGCGCGGTCTCTCCAATCGGAAACCAGGACGTGCCCGGCCGGGCAGCTGGCACGAGCGCGCCGGTGGTTGCAGCCGTCGTCGTCACCGTCAGTGTCGCTGTCACAGCGGCGGTCCCCGTCACGTTCACCGGACTGGTCGTTCCGAAGCTCAAGGTCGGCAGATACTGCGCCCCGGCGGGACTCGACGTGATCGTCGCCGTCAATGCCACGCTTCCCGTGAATCCGCCCGCCGGCGTCACCGTGATGGTCGAAGTGTTTCCGGTGGTCGCTCCCGGCACAGCAATCGTCACCGCGGTCGCGTTCACCGTGAATGTGGGGGGCGGCAGGGTAACGACCACCGACCCCGTGGCGGTGGCGGACGCGTAATTGCCGTCACCCGAGTAACTTACGTTCAGGGAATCGGTCCCCGCGGGAAGCGCGCCCGCCGGAACGATGATATTGGTGGGGAAGTTGACCGTTTGCGGTGCGGATGTATAAGCCCCGCTGGAGAGTGTCACGGTGCCCGTGGGGGCAATCAGAGGGACAAGGCCGGTGAGATTCACAATGGCCTGCAGGCTTTGTGCCGTGGTGACGCTGGTCGGGTTGGGTGCGACGGTCATGGACAGGACAGCCTTGCTGACCGCAAGCGAGAGGGGGGTGGTGGCGGGATTGTAGTTGTTGTCGCCGGAATAGACGATGGTGAGGGAGTTGGACCCCACGGAAAGCCAGCCGGGATTCAACGCGACCGACCCTTTGCCGGCGGTGACTGAAAAGTAAAGCGTCTGGCCGTTGGCTGTGACTGTGCCCGATCCGGTGGCGGCGGGGCTGCCAGGCGCGGACCCTGCCACCTGGACCGCCAGTGTCAACGGATCGGCGAGGGTGATGGCAGACAGGGACGGAGTAACAGTGAGGGTGGGGGTGGTCTTGGGAACGCCGGTGACGGTTAAGTAGACCGAAGTGCTTGCGCCCGCGTAGTATTCCCCGCCGGCATAGTCGGGGGTATACGAGATGCTGAACAGGTCCGAGCCGGGAGGAAGCGTCCCGGCGGGGATGGTAACGGAAGCGGTGCCCCCGGACAGTTGCCCGCTATCGCCCGGTGGAGTCACGGATTCGACCCCGATGCTCCCGGAGGGAGTGGGATTTCCCGCTCCGCCATTCACCGTAACGGTGACCACCACATTCTGCGCGGTGGTGGGGGCCGCGGGCGAAAACGTCGTCGTCAGGGTGGGAGTGAGAAGGGTAATGTTGACCTGGCAGGTCCCCGTAGCCTGGGAATAGACAGCGATGCTCGGCGTATCGGGCGTGTACCGGGCGTAGAAATTGGTGGCACTGGAGCTTCCTGGCAGGACACCGGCTGGGATCGAGAAGGTGGCGGTGCCATTTGCCAGCGTGGCCGTCAACGGTGTCACGGCACCCCACGTCAGGCTGATCGTTCCTGTGGGCGTTGGCTGTCCGGTTGCGCCTGCCACCACCACGGTGATGGTCAGCGCCTTTTCAGCGGCGATGGTCGCGGGTGACGCAGTGAGCGTGACCGTCGGTGCTGGCAGCGCGGTGGCAAAGTTGTACAGGAACTCGCCAATGTCGGGCGATCCCCAGCCCGTCACCAGGTCGTACCCGGTGGTCACGGCATAACCAGCCTGCCCGCCAGTGAGTCCGCTGGGACCGGGAATGCTGTTGTTGCACATGCTGGGGGTGTTGATGTCGCAGGTTGCGACACCACTGGTCGCGGGTGTGGCGTCATGGAACGATGTCGGCTGGTTCTGCCCCATGGCGTAGATTTCAGGGTTCATGTTGCCGACGGCGTACCCCAGCGATTGGTTGATCAAGGCGGCGACGCCGGCCATGTCGGGAGCGGCGGTGCTGGTTCCGCAGAAATACTCGAAGCGGTACGACCCGGTGCTGCTGAGCACGCAGTCCGAGCCGGCCGCGGCCAGGCAACCGAAGTAGCCGTCATGGCACGACGAGGAGAAGGAGAGGTCGGGCGTGTAGCGCCCGGTGCGAGCGGAGGGCACGCCGGTACCCGTCTGCCAGCTGGGCGTCGCGATGATGCTGCTGACACCGCCGCCCGAGGACGCGAGCTGCGTCGCGCCATTGCCGTTAGTTGGCTCGTTCCATCCTCCCTCGGGAATGTAACCGAGCGCGGACTCGATGGAGTTGTAGCCGGTAGCCCAGTAAGTGCCGGGGTCAGAGGCGTCATTGAACTCGGTGCCGCCCACGCAGGTGGCGTAGCTCGACGAGCAGATGTAATTGGGGCTTATGGATGGGGGAGTCGCGCTGGGGGTTGAAAAATACGATTCGCATCCGGAGGCGCCCGCGTCGCCCGAAGCGACGAAGACGGATATGCCCTCGGCAGCGGCCTGCTGGAACAGCGTGTCCCAGTAGTTGACGCCGGAGGCACCGGCGGTGGCCTCGCATTCGCCGAAGCTGATGTTGATGATTTGCGCGGGGACCGGCGTGGTCTGGACGAGGTACTGAGTATCGACGCCTATGCCGCCGCTGGCTGACGTGGCGGCGACGAGGAGGAGGCTGGCACCGGGGGCGACAGTCCCGGCGCGCATCACGTCGAGGGTAGCCTCAAGCTGATCGTCTATAGAGGTGTTTGGGCTGGGCGGGGCGGTGAACGCGGGTCCGGGATCGACTCCCCCGAGTGATGTGGGGACAATCTCGGTGGGCAACTGGAAGGACGACTGCGTGCGCTGCATGAAGTTCGTGAAGTCCGCGAAGTCAGTGCGGGAACGACCCACGATGGCGATGGTTTGCTGAGAACCGTTGTAGAGAGGGCTTCGATCGTAAATCTTGTCGAAATCCCCTGGACCGATATAGTGACTGCCGTCGCTGAGAGTGATACCGGGGCGCGCAGTTTGTGGCGCGGTGACGGCGTGCAAGGGGCGCTCGTCGATGGTATAGAGGCCGAAGATCGACTTGACAACGGGCGCTAAGGCGCTCGGAATCATAGGGTCGGAGGACACTGAGATGCGGTCGGCGCCGTTGACGCGGTAATTGTGGATCTCCGTGCCGAACGCCCGTGCGACCGTTCGGGCCAGACCCCCGAATCGAATAAAGGTACGGCTGGGCGCAATCCATTTCACCCGCAGGCCCTGGCTTTCGAGCCAGCCCTTCACTGCCCGCAAATCGGAGTCCGAAAGTCCAAATCGCTCCCCCATCTCCACCGGCGTCAACCACCGGTGATACTCCGGCGAAGTGGGGTTCTTTTGGTCCGCCAGCAGTTTTTCGAGCGCGGCCTCCTGCTCCGCCGAGCGCGACAGAACCATCGTAAGGGAGAGATCGGAGTCAGCCGGGCCGAGATCGTTATGAGCATTGGCCCACAAAGGAAGGTGATTGGGCAGCGGCTGCACCGGCGAGAAATCTACGGCTTCCGCAATTCGATTTCGCGCCGCAGTCTGGAGGGCTCCCTGCCGGTTTGCCCCGCCCCGCTCCCCGTTTGCACCCGCCTCCTTCGGCAAAACGCCCGCAGGCTGCGACTGTGCGACATCCCGATCGTTCCCAGCCTCCGTTCTACGGTTCTGATTGCCGGTCTGCGCGCCGACTACCACCCCGGAAAGCCCGGGTAGAAGCCAGACAAACACACAGACCCACAAGCGCAGCCGCGCACCGCTGGGATGTTTCACTCGGGACTCCAGAATGGATTACGGGAATTCTACTCGCTCAAACGCAGATCGCGCTTCCCTCGCGCACAAACTTCGTTTCAGCTCCGAACTTGATCGCTCTCGTTGGCTGTGCCCCAGCTCGTGTCACTCCAGAATGTTGTCAAGCCCCCACCCTGTGGAAAAACGACGTAAACCGCTGATTCCATGCGCAAAATTATTTTGCAGAAATTGAGTATTAATTATTCGAACCTGCCATACTTGAAATAGTCGAACAAAAGCCCGCCAGCGAGCGGGCTTTTTTCATGGCGCAAGCAGGTCAGGAGAAGAAGATGAAAGCACCGCACAAACCCGGATCGGCAGGGCCTTTCTATCCCCTACTGCCTATTCCCTGTCTTTTTCACTACTTCACTCATTCACTTTGGCTTTCGCCCTGTTCACTTTTCACTCTTCACTTTTCACTGTTTGTGATTCAAATCACGGTCAGCACAAATTCCCCCCTTTTTGGGGTGCAATCGAATGAAAGCAAAAGACATGACCGTTTTTTTTGGTGCGGTGGAAGTGCCCCTACGCAGAAAAAGTGGATTGTTGATTTCCCGTCCTTGCGACAAAAAGCAATCGCAAGGACGAAGCACTGTTGTACCGGTGTGGGCGACGCAAAACCCGTGGTAGATTACCGGCAACGCAAGTGCAGTGGTTCGTGTCGCGACACGAGATCAGTTGCTACGGAGGGATAGAAATGGCACATGGCGGCGTTCAATTGCAGGTGGTGGTAGGGTACAGCAACAAGAATGTGCCGGTGATTGGGGGCTTGTTGCCCCCCAATGGGCCGGCAATCCTGGCCGCACTCACCAGCAACCCCCCGACGCTCTACCTGGATGGGGATGGTCGGGCCCAGTATCAAACCGGTCCTGATGTCGTGGGACTGAACTTGATGAGTGAAGAGATACCGATCAAGCAGGTTGGCACAGGGAACTGCGCCGGTCTACTGCACCTGCACTTTAATATGAACCGCAGCAGCATTTCGTTTGCTCACGTCAAGATCAATGCCTTGACTCCAGGGGGGATTGCAGTCAACCCGGACACCTGGCCGCAACCTCTCAAGAACATCATCTATTAAGCGGGCATCTGCAAGAGAAGGAGCAACCGCGGGTTCTTCAAACCGCGCGGGCGCCCGAGTGCGCCAACGCTCCTCTGCGGGTGAAACCATTGTGATATGGCGCACCGGATCGGGTCGCCTACAATGTGCGCTATGACTCGACTGGTTGGCTTGCGGATTCTGCTGGTTGGCGTTGGCGTGATGGCGATGGTACTTCCTGCTGCTCGCGTGGAGGGCCAGGATGGGGGCGGTTCCGGCATGATGCCGGAGATGCACTGGCGGATGATCGGGCCGTTTCGCGGGGGGCGGACGCGTGCGGCAACCGGAGTGCCGGACCAGCCCAACCTGTTCTACATCGGGCAGGTGAACGGCGGGGTGTGGAAGTCGACCGACTTCGGGCGGACCTGGAACCCGATCTTCGATAGCCAGGACACGCAGTCGGTGGGCGCGATCGCGGTGGCGCCGTCGGACAGCAACGTGATTTATGTTGCCAGCGGCGAGGGGCTGCACCGGCCGGACTTGTCGGTGGGCGACGGCATCTACCGCTCGGCGGATGCCGGCAAGACGTGGGAGCACCTGGGGCTGCGCGAGGGACAACAGATTCCCGCACTGGTGGTGGATCCCACCAATCCCAACAAGCTGTTTGCGGCGGTGCTGGGGCATCCGTATGGGCCGAACGCGGAGCGCGGGATCTACCGCTCGGAGGATGGCGGCAAGACGTGGGACAAAGTGCTCTTTAAGGGCGACCGGATCGGCGGCGAGGATGTGGTGCTCGATCCGAAGGACCCGCAAACGGTGTACGCGTCGCTGTGGGAGGACACTCTAGGCCCGTGGGAAGACGCGAACCAATACCAGGGCACGGGCGGCGGGCTGTTCAAGTCGACCGACGGCGGCGCGACGTGGAAGCAGCTGAAGACCGGGCTGCCGGACAATCTCGTCCAGATCAACGTGGCGGTTGCGGCCAGCGATCCGCAGCGGCTGTATGCGACGCTCTCGACCATGGGGGAGGGCGGCTACGGGCGGGCGACGGGGCTGGGGTTTTATCGCTCCGACGATGCGGGCGAGACGTGGCGGAAGATCACCGACGATCCGCGGCCGGCGATGAAGATTGGCGGCGGCGATCTGCCGGTGCCGCTGGTCGATCCCAAGGACCCGGACAGGGTGTACTCGGCCAGTATTGTGACCGAGCGGTCTGAGGACGGGGGAAAGACCTGGGTGAGTCTGCGGGGCGCGCCGGGCGGGGATGATTACCAGAACCTGTGGATCAATCCAGTGAACCCCAAGATCATTCTGCTGGTGAGCGACCAGGGCGCGCTGGTGACGGTGAACGGCGGGGAGAGCTGGAGCTCGTGGTACAACCAGCCGACGGCGCAGCTGTATCACGTGGCGGCGACCAATACGTTCCCCTACCAGGTATGCGCGGGGCAGCAGGAGAGCGGGTCGGTGTGCACGTCGACGCGCGGGAACGACGGGGCGATTACGTATCGCGAGTGGCACCCGGCGGGAATTATCGAGTACGGCTATGCGGCGCCGGACCCGCTGCATCCGGAGATTGTGTGGGGCGCGGGGCGGACGGAGGTGTCGCGCTACGACATGGTGACGGGCGAAGTGCAGAACGTGACGCCGCTGCCGGTGCGGAAGAAAGACTATCGCGCGGACCGGACGGAGCCGATTCTGTTTTCGCCGCTCGATCCGCACACCATGTATTACGCGACCAATCATTTGTTCAAGACGACCGACTACGGGCACACGTGGGAGGCGATCAGCCCGGACTTGAGCCAGGAGCATTCCGGGCAGCCGGCGACGCTGCCGGCGCTGAAGGCCAGAGGAACAGGCCAGGCGCAAGGGGGCGATTTACGCGGTGGCGGCGTCGTACAAGAACAAGACGACGATCTGGGCGGGAACCGATGACGGGCTGGTGTGGATTACGCGCGACGGCGGGGCGCACTGGAATAACATCACGCCGCCGGGGGTGACGGCGTGGAGCAAGATTGCGCAGATTGATGCGTCGCGGTTCGACGATGACACGGCGTACGTGGCGGTGAACCGGTTCCGGATCGACGATCTGAAGCCGCTGGCGTTCAAGACGCACGATGGCGGGAAGACGTGGGCTGCGATCAACGAGGGGCTGCCGGATGATGCCCCGGTAGACGCGGTGCGCGCCGATCCGGTGCAGAAGGGGCTGTTGTTTGCGGCGACGGAGAAGGCGGTGTGGACTTCGTTCGATGACGGGGCGCACTGGAAGGCGCTGCAGTACAACCTGCCGCATACGTCGATGCGGGATCTGCTGGTGCATGACGATGACCTTGATAGTGGCTACGCATGGAAGGTCGTTCTGGGTGCTGGACGATGTGGCTCCGCTGCGGGAGCTGGCTAGCACGGGCGAGACGGCGGCGGGCAAGGCGCCGATGCTGTTCAAGCCGGCGGCGGCGTGGCGGGTGCGGCGCGATGAGTACACGGATACGCCGGTGCCACCAGACGAGCCACAAGGGGAGAATCCACCGGATGGGGCGATTGTGGATTTCGCGCTGCCGGCAGGGAGCGAGCGGGCCGGTGACGCTGGAAATTCTGGACAAGGGCGGGGCGGTGATCCGGAAATACACGAGCAACGACCCGGTGAAGCCGGCGCCGGAGGAGATGAAGACGGATCTGATTCCGATGTACTGGCCGCTGGTCGAGGGGCCGCTTCCGGCGACGGCGGGGATGCACCGGTGGGTGTGGAATTTGCGGGCGACGACGCCGATGGCAGGGCGCTATTCGTATCCCATTTCAGCCGTGGCGCACCGTACGCCGAAGGTGCCGCAGGGGCCTCTGGTGACGGCGGGCGTGTACACCGTGCGGCTGACGGCGGGCGGGAAGACTGAGACCGAGCCGCTGACCGTGAAGATGGACCCGCGGATTCACACTTCGGCGGCCGAGTTGGAGGCGCTGCACGCCCAGCAGGTGAAGATGGCTGGGTTGCTGGATGCGATGGCCAGGGCGGATCTGGCGGCGCACGCGGTGCAGGAGCAGTTGGCGAAGCCGGAGAATACGGCGATCAAGGAGCTGGCGCCGTTCGCGGCCAAGGTGAAGGCGCTGGTGAACGGCGGCGAAGGCGAGAAAGGTGGCCCGGGCCTGGATGGCGTTGCGGGTGAGGCGGGTCAGCTTTACGGACAGCTGGAGCAGGCGGATGAACCGCCGACCGCGGTGCTGCTGGAGGCTGCCGCTCACGCGGAGCAGGAAGGGCACGAGGTGCTGCCGCGATGGAAGGACTTTGTGGCGAAGGATCTGCCGGAGTTGAACAAGGTGCTGAAAGGCGCGGGACGGCCGGAGATCGATGTGCAGAAGGCGCCGGACGATATGCCGGATGAAGGGGATGAAGACTAGGAGCTAGGAGAGCTAGGGACTAGGGAACATAGGGAATAGGGAGTGTGGTTCCATCCTTGCGCCTGGAAAGAGGCGCAAGGATGGGGCACGGAGGGATGGTGGTTGGACTCAGCAAAAGGCAACAACAACGGCAGCCGCGGATCCTTCGACTGCGTTGACGCTGCGCGCCAACTTCGCTCAGGAAAACAGCCCTGAGGTTATTGATGCTAAAAGCGTATCCGATCTGGAATCAGCGCTTTTCGGAGGTGGCGTAGGCCAGGGCGCCGCTGAGAACGGCGATGAGGGCGAGGACCGCTACGACGAGGGCGGTCAGGCCCAGGGGGGTTTGCAGAGGCTCGGGGAGCAGCGCTTCGAAGTGGAGAGCGCGGGGCAGATCCGCGAGCCAGGCGAGGCCCTGTTTGGACTGCCAGGCCAGAAATACAACCGCGGCGATGAGGCTGAGGGCGACGGCGAAGATCTGGGCGCCGATGAGGGGACGCTGGAGGCGTTCGATAGCCGCATTGCGGCGGCGAAGCTGGGCGCGCCACCAGAGGACGCCGGGTGCTTCGAGGCGGGCGGTGGCGGCGGCTTGAGCGCGGTCGCTGCGGAAGGCCTGGGTGAGAAGCACGAGCTGCCCGCAGGCGGCACAGGTGTCGGCGTGGCTGCGGAGGTCGGGTGTCGCGGCGGCGGGCCAGTGGCCGCGGGCCAGAAGGCTCTTGATTTCTGTTTCGCGGGTGCAGGTGCGGAAGGTCATTTGGGCCTCCTGTCGATTGGATTCGGATTCTGAAGGAGGCGGGCCATCTGGCGGCGGGCGCGGAAGAGCAGAAGCCGGATGCTGGCGGAGGCGAGGCCGGTGATGGCGGCGATCTCCGAGTGGGAGTAGCCCTCGGCGTACGCGAGCCACAGGAGCTGGCGGGCGCGGGGGCGGAGCTGGCTGAGAGCGGGGCCGAGAGTGATGAAGGAATCGGAGCGGGCGGAGGTGTCGGCCGTGCGGCAGTGTTCCTCGGGGACTTCTTCGATAGAGGCGGGTCGGGGGCGGCGCCAGTGGTCGCGCAGCAGGTTGGTGGCGATGCGGAACAGGTAGCGGCGGGAGGCGACTTCGCCGTCGGTGGGCGCGTCGGCGGCGAGGAAGCGGATGAAGCTTTCCTGGAGGAGATCATCGGCCAGGGAGGGATCGCCGGAGACGCGGGCCAAATAGGCCCAGAGGGGACGGGCGGAGCGCTCGTAGAAGCCGGCGAAGGTGTCGCTATCCATGTGCGTACAGGCGAGCGGGATTGCTTCGCCGGTGAGCGGGTGCGAGATGGCGGATTCGAGCGGCATGGGCCTTTGCTTTCTCACGATACGCGTCTTCGGGGCCTCGGGTTCTGATCGTGATGAATTTGTGTTTTCCCGGATCCCCGAAAATAGGAATTTGGGGCGCGCCGGCTTCAAGGGGATGTGCCGGGTTGGGGTCTTGGTATCCCGGGTGCCCAAGTGCGAGGGACCCGGGGCACCCAGCACCAAGAGTGCTCATGAAACAGCCATCGCGGTCAGGCACGCGGGTCGTAGTTTGCGTGGCCGGCGGGCGGCGGCATCAGGCCGAGGCGGGTGGCGATCGTCCAGGTAAAGACGGCGGAGAGGATGAAGCCGATGCCGGGCATCAGGATGAGGACGCCGAGGACGCGCATGGGGATTTCATACTCGGTGCCCATGTGGCGGAGGAGCAGGAAGCCCACGCCGAGCAGGATGAGGACGGTGCCGATCTGGATGGGGGTGAGGACGCGGGCGATGGCGTTGGGGACGGGCTGGCCGGAATCGAGGGAGAGGGGGATGGGCGCTGCTTCGAGGAAGCGCTTGCCGGCGTCGGTTTCCATGTAGGCGGCGAGCTCCTGGCTGGAGCTGAACTTGTTAATGAGTTGGGAGTGGACCTCGCTTTGCAGCTTGAAGATGCGGGACCAGCGGCGGTTCTCCACGAAGACGCGGATGGCCCAGGTCAAGGCGGCGAGGAAGGTGGCGAAGGCGAGCCAGGGGATGAAGTCGTGGGCTATCTCGGTGAACCCGGATTCCGGCGCGCGCATGCGGTAGACCTCGGGCCACACGGCGCGCTCGAGGGCCTCGTCGGGGCTGCCGTCCTGCGGGTTCATGTGGGTGAAGAGGTAGAAGTCGGGGTTGCGGCCGACTTCAGGGTGCGCGGCGAGGAAGTCGGCGAGCTGGGGATTGTTGCGCGAGACATAAGCCTGGTCGGCGAGCAGCGAGGGATCGTGCGAAACCACCGTGGTGAGCGTGGGGCTGAGGCGCAGGAGCTCGATGAGCTGGCGCTGGGTGCTGGCCACGTCCTTGTTGGTGATGGGGAGCGTGGAGGTGGGCGGCGCGGCGGGCTCGACGGCTTTCGTCGGCTTCTGCGCGGGCACGGCGAGCGGCAGGGCGATCAGGGCGATAAGGCAAGGCAGCAGGATGCGGCGGTTGATCATGATTCGTTCCCTCGTGTTGAAGAGCGCGGCGCGGTCTTCTGTACTCATAACGAAGGAGGGCGGCCGTGGTTAACACGCGTGGGAAAGATGCGGGGAGGAGTGGGCCGGTGCGAAGCTTCCGGCCCGTATTGTTCAGCGGACAGCGAGCGTGTAACCGATGTTCTCCTTGGAAATGTCATAGACGCCGAAGTCGCAGCTGAAGACGGTCCAGGCTTCGGAGGTGTTGGCCGCGTCGGTCGAGGATGTCCAGTAGAACTGGCTTTCCACGAAGTTGGAGAAGATGGCAGGTTGGAAGAGAGTGCCGTCCAAGTTGTAGTAGGTCTGGCCGAAAAAGGCGCCGAGGTTATTTTCGGCGCGGTCGGAGAGGCTTTGCATCTCGGTGCGGTTGGGGACGCGCCAGGCGCCGGGCCTGGAGCCGTCGGTCAGGCCGCATTGGCCGGAGGCGAGGGCCTGGACGGAGGCGAGGGCGCTGGTCCAGGAGCTCTGGATGCAGTTGGCCTGCTTCAGCCAGACCAGGCCGGTGACGGTGTCGGTGACCGTGCCATCGTGATTGTCGACGTAGCGCGGCCAGGTGGCGGGGACACCGGTTTGAAGGGTACCGTCGTCGCCCGGGGCGAAGGGCACATAGGACCCAGTAGCCTGGAGCTTGAGCAGGCCGCCGCCGGCACCTTTGACGGCCCAGACGGCGTTGGTGTTGGTGGCTTTCACGTTGACGAAGGTGTCATTCATATAGCGGCCGTCGCCCATGCGGATGACCCAGGCGGTGGGCGAGCCGGTCTGGCCGCCAAAGTAGCTGTGTGGAGGTCCAATAAATGGCGTTGGAGACGTTGGTGAAGGGATAGCCGGCGGGGAGGGCGGGATTGCTGGCAGAGACGTCGACGAGGCTTTCGAGCTCGTTGACGTTGGGCAGGCGCCATTGTCCCGCGGTCGATCCGTCGGTGAGGCCGCAGGCGCCGCTGGCGAGCTGGTTGGCTTCTGTGATGGCGGTGGCCCATAAGGCGGGGGCGAAGCAGCCGGCGTTTTCGAGCCAGGTCAAGCCGGTGAGGGTGTCGGTAATGGTGCCGTCGTGATTGTTGGTGAAGCGGCTGGCGGGCCACGCGGCGCCCCGGGCGGCGGAGGCGTCGTCGCCGTCGGCGTAGCTGGCGGTCTGCCCGGTGCGAGGAAGCGTCACAAGCGGCACGGTGCCGTCGTAGGCAGTGAAGTCGGCGTTGGGGAGAGTCAGGCCGGGAGTGCCGGTGAGCTGGATGACCGTGAAGTAGATCGCAATGTCGGTTAGGCCGTTGCCCTGGTAATTGCCGGTGTGGTCGAAGCGAATGACTTCGCCGGGGCTGGCCACCGAGGGATAGAAGCCGTATCCGGGCTTCATGGCCCAGAACTGGTAGACCTGCGACGGGCTTCCGGACGTGAGTAGACCGGTGAAGCTGTATTGGCCGTTGGCGTCGGTAGTTGCAGTGCCCACGATGGAGTTGTTGTTGGTGAGCCAGGCGGTGACGGTAGCGCCGGGCAAGGGGGCTCCCTTGAAGCGGACGGTACCGGAGACGCTGTCGGTGGCCGGGGGCTGGGCGGGATTGGTGAGCCCTGGGGTGTGATTGCTTCCGCCGCAGGCGGTCAGGCCGGCGGTCAGGCCGAGGGCCGCCAGTGCAAGGAGAACAGATGAGCGTTGCATTGCCGCACTTCTTTCTTCAACAGACTTGATTCGCACACTCAACGGAAACTATCGGCACACAAGCCGGAAACCTGAAGGGGTGAGATGGCTCACGGGTAGCGGGCGGAGGCGGGGTTTATGATCTTTGAGGATGTGGCCGGGGCCGGCTGCGTCCGGCTGTGGGGCGGGGGTTGCGGGTGTGGTTCCGGTCCGCAGATCCTTCGACTCCGTTTGCCGCAAAAGGCGCGACAAACTCCGCTCAGGAAAACAGCGCTAGAGACACAAACTAATCACGAGAACAAGCTTTCTCGTTACGGGAACAAATTTTTTCGGGAACGGACTTTGATGCGAGCGAAGACGGCGGTAGTGCTGGGCGCCCAGTGGGGCGACGAGGGCAAGGGCAAGATTGTGGACGTGCTGAGCGAGCGGTTCAGCGCGGTGGCGCGGTATGCCGGCGGGCATAACGCCGGGCACACGGTCATCATCGGCGGGCAGAAGTTTGTGCTGCAGCTGATTCCCTGCGGCGTGCTGCGGCCGGGCTGCAAGGGCGTGATCGGCAACGGCGTGGTGCTGGACCCGATTGCCTTTCTGAAAGAAGTGGCCAAGCTGCGCGATGCTGGGCGTGGCCGTGGACGAGCGGCTGTTTGTGTCGAATCGGGCGCAGGTGATTTTGCCTTATCACCGCATGATTGAGCTGGCGGCGGAGAGCGCGCCGGGGCGGCAGAAGATTGGGACGACGAGCCGCGGGATCGGGCCGGCGTACGAGGACAAGATGGCGCGCGGCGGGACTGCGGGTGGTGGATCTGCTGCGGCCGGACCTGTTGAAGACGCACATTGAGGCGGCGTGCGCGGAGAAGAATGCGATTGTGCGGGCGTTGTTTGGAACGGGACGGATCCGCTGGACCCGGAGAAGATGTTCGACGAGTATGCGGCGGCGGCGGAACAGGTGCGGCCGTTTGTGGCGGATACGGGCCGGCTGCTGAACAACGATCCTGGCCGAGGGCGGCAGCGTGATGTTCGAAGGCGCGCAGGGGACGATGCTGGACATCGACCACGGGACGTATCCGTTTGTGACTTCGTCGTCGGCGACGGCGGGCGGCGCGTCGACGGGAACGGGCGTGGGGCCGACGGCGATCGGGACGGTGATTGCGGTGACCAAGGCGTATGTGACGCGTGTGGGCGAGGGGCCGTTTCCGACCGAGATTCACGTGCGAGTGGGCGATCATCTGCGCGTGCGCGGCAACGAATTTGGCGCGGTGACGGGCGGCCGCGGCGCTGCGGATGGCTGGATATTCCGCTGCTGCGCTATTCGAACCAGGTGAACGGCGCGGAGTGGCTGGTGGTGACCAAGCTGGACGTGCTGGACGAGCTGGCGGAGATTCCGATCTGCGTGGGCTACGAGATCGACGGCGAGTTCACGGACGAGATTCCGGCGGACGTGCACGGCCTGGAGCGGATCAAGCCGGTGTACACGAGCGCTGAAGGGTTGGCGCGAGTCGACCGAGGGGATTACGGAGTTTGAAAAGCTGCCCGCGGCGGCGCAGGAGTATCTGCGCTTTCAGGAGCGGGAGAGCGGCGCGAAGATCGGAATGGTTTCCACCGGGCCCGGACCGGGACCAGACGATGGTTCTGCCGGAGTTTGCGGCGGCGCTCGACGAGATGGGGAAGCCGTCGCAGACTGAGGGGACTGAGGACTGAGGGACCGGCGAGCGCCAAGGCTTTGGAAACAGAGGGAATCAGGGATGGTCAGCTTTATGGTTCGAATGACGTTTGCGCCGGATGACCGGCAGGAGATGGCGGAGATACTGCGCGCGCTGACGCTGGCATCGCGGGAGGAGCCGGGATGCGTCAGCTACATTCCGCACCGGGTGGAGAGCGAGCCGGACACGGTGCTGATCTACGAGCAATATCGGGATGCGGCGGCCGCGGATGCGCATCGGGAGTCGGAGCACTTCAAGAAGTACGCGGTGGGCGGCCTCTACCAGAGGATGCGGGAGCGGCGCGGGAAGACCTGGTCGCTCTGGTCTAAGCGAGCGGTCTGACGGATGTCAGGCGCTTTCGTTGCGAGCGGTCGGGAAGTCCAAAGAGAGGCGAAGGGAACAGGAGCCGGTCGGTGCGAAGGGTTGAAGCCGATCGATATTTCCAAGGAGGAGTGGTTGACCGGCGCGTTGAAACGGGGCTACCATCCATACGCGCATATGCCCATAACTTGTGTCAAGAATCCTATCCGGAGCTGCCGCAGGCAGGCGCTCCTTATACTGCTGTCCTTCGCGGCCGGTGTCGCGCAGAGCCCCCAAGCCGGGCATGCCCCGCGCCGAGCGGCACGAGAGCAAACACGAGATCGATCAACTCGAGCAAAACTGGCGCGACGCGATTCTGCACCGCAACGTGCAGGCGATGGATGCCCTGCTGGCGGACGACTATATCGCCATCACCGCCAACGGCACGCTGCAGTCGAAGGACCAGGCGCTGGCGAACCTGAAGAGCGGGGCGCTGCATTTCAGCTCCATCGATTTCTCAGACCGCAAGGTGCGGTTTTACGGTCAGACAGCGCTGGTGACCTCGCGGGCCGAGGTGAAGGGGACCACGTCGGAAGGGGATCTTACCGGCAGCTATCGCTATACGCGGGTGTACGTGCGGGATCCGCAAGGGCGGATGGAAGATCGTGAGCTTCGAGGCCAGCCGGATTCGGGATACCGGCGACCGAAAGTAGCAGACGACTGTCCCGCTTTGGGACAAGTGGCCGTTTTGTAATCAGAGCTGAATAACTTCAGTTTATTCAGGCGTTACGGTTGTTCGGGATGCATATCCTGACCTGTTGCGTATCACAAGCCGACTCTGCTTGTTGACCCTATAATCTGAAATCTCCTCCCCTGGAAAGGGTCCTTCTGCAATGGCGTGCGGAAGAGAGCCTGATTTTGAATGCCGCCGGCTGAACAGCACGGATCGGCGATCGCTGGGACTGGCGTCTCTCTTTTGGCAAGTTTCAGCCGAAATGGTGGACAGAGGTGGGGATGGACATGATGAATCCGGACGAGCTTCGCGGGCTTCGCTTCGCTACCCTTTTGTTTCTTATACCCGGGCTAGGAGGGTTGCTGTTGGCGGCTATCGTGTCGACGCAACGGCTGGAGAACCTTCCCCGGACACCGATTCCCGTGGAGATGCGCATGACGCCGCGGAATATCCACGGGATCGTCGTGTATGAGACCGAGGAAGAACACCGGCAGCTCTCGCTGCTTGAATATGGCTCGGTGGGGGTTTTCGGATTGGGACTGATGTTGGGCGTGGTGTACATGCGCCGTTGGGGGGTGGCCTATGCGATCAGCGCGGAGGAAGACCCGTACGCGGAGGACTCGCCCTGAGTCATGACCGCAGTGCTTCGGCAGGAATGGTTTCGCGGTTTGATTCTTTAGAATAGAGCGATGCCGGAACTTCCCGAGGTGGAAACCATCGCCCGCGGGGTCGATGCGCGGGTGCGTGGCGATCGCGTTGTGGAAGCCTGGTTCAGTTCACACCGCGAGCCTTTCAAGACGCCGCCGGGCCGCCAGGCCAAGGGCCTTGAAGGCAAGTTCTTTCTGGGAGTTCACCGCACCGGGAAGCATATCGTCTGCGAGCTCTCCGGGACTTACCGTACCGGGAGGGTGGCGGGGGGTGAGGGTGTTCCAGAGGCTGCAGTGGATCGTTCACCTGGGGATGACGGGACGGCTGCTGGTGACGACGCCGGACGCGCCGGTGGCGGCTCACACCCACGCGCGGCTGCGGCTCAAGAGCGGACGGGAGCTGCGGTTTGTGGATCCGCAGGCGATTTGGGCGGCTGGAGTTTCGGGAGCTGCACAAGACGGAAAGCTTTGCGGGAGCGGGCGCCGAGCCATTGGCCATTGGGGCCGATGAGTTTGCGGCGCTGTTTCGGGGGCGGCGCCTGGCCATCAAGGCAGCGCTTTTGAATCAGAAACTACTGACCGGCGTGGGCAACATTTACGCGGACGAGGGGCTGTTCCGGGCGGGGATACGGCCGCGGAGAGCGGCGGGTCGTTTGACGCGAGCGGAACTGGAGCGGCTGCGGACGGCGCTGGTGGAGGTGCTCGAACACGCGATCCGCCTGGGCGGATCTTCGGTGTCGGATTACGTGGATGCCGAAGGGGTACGGGGATTTTTTCAGCTGGAGCATTGCGTCTACCAGAGGACAGGCGAACCATGCCGGCGGTGCGGAACTCCGATCCGGCGAGTAGTTGTGGCCGGGCGCAGCACGCACTACTGCCCGGTGTGTCAGCGGTGAGCTCTATGAATTTCAGAAGAAAGCGATGATTTGCGCTTCCAGAATATGTTGATCGCGGCGGTGTAAATCCTCTAAGTGTTTGAAAATGCGAATCGATGGAAACGGCACGTGGATTGCATTATGGAGGGTGCCAGTGATGTAGAGGCTGCAGGAAGCGATTCCGGCCAGCCCAAAAAAACAGGGGACCGGCGAGAGCCACCGCCAACGAGCGGTCCGAAACGGAAAGCCGAGCCGGAACCTGTCATTAGCAACGACGGCCCAAGATCGTCGTGCAGGAGTATTTGGGAGGCCAGTGACCACGCAGGAATCGCCAAGCGCCACTCTAACGAGTGGCGCTTCGTGTTTCTGGAGGAAATTGGGGAAAACCGGCGCGGGGACGTGACTTCCCGGGATCCCCCGGAAGTGTCACACGGTGGTCACTTGCAACCGGGGCCTACACGCTGTAGTATCAGATTTGCTGATCCAGCGGTTGACGCGAGCCCCCGCGAGGGGTAGAGTGAGCTCGCCGCTGACAAGGAAAATTCGCATGCGAGTCGCAGCAGGCTGCGACCGGCGAAATCTCCCCATGGAAAGGCAACACTAAGAGGAAACACGGGCGGAGCTCGAGCAACGCAGACCGCCGCATGGGCCTGTTGCGAGATCCGGCGACGCGCTCGGGGTGCCTGAAGGCCGAGAGCGTCGAGCACGACCAAATATGACCACCGGGGTCGGGACGCATCCAGCCGGGACACGAATTGGCGGATGGGATTCCCCGGAAGGGGGATCGCCGAATGGTCATAAATCAGCGAAGGTGTTCTTGACGGAAAAGGTGAACCATTGCGGTGAGTTTCCCGCAAACGCTGCGATTGAGACTGTTCCCTCAACAGGGGGACAGCGGGTTGTCGTATTCCCATCCCGAGCTGACACGACGACACACCGAGGGGTACGCAGCGCCAATGAACGACGCGGCTGATCCAGAAGAGCAATGCATCCAACAGTAAAGTGCCAGGAAGTGCACGCATGACAACAGAACCGACCCAGCCCCAGACAGACCTGGGGCCAAGCCCGGCCAATGGCCAGGGCCAGCCTCAGGGGCATCGGCGTCGCCGGCGCCGCCGCAAGAATAAGACGAGTCACAGCGGAGCGCCCCAGGCGCAACAGGGACAACCCCCGCAGCAGGGCCAGGCTGCCGCTCCAGCCATTGCGGCGCCACAAGCGCAAGCAGCGCCTCCCAAGGCGCACGGCCACCAGCAGCCGCCGCGGCAGGGTGGGCAGGGGCGAAAGAAAAAGAAGTTCTTTCAGAAGGGCAGCGGTGGCGCGCCCGCTCCGGGGCCGGGCAACAGCATTTCCGGTCCTCCGCAGAACAAGCGCAAGAACAAGCAGCGCGGCCCGCGCGAGTTTGTGGGCCCGATGGACCACAGCTATCGCGCCGTGAACGGCAATATTGCGGACGGTCCGGCGTCGACGATCCAGATCACCAGCAACGGCCACAGCAATTACTATCCAGACACCTACCAGTCGCCGGTTGCGGCCGCTCCGGTCCGACACGATGCGCCGACACGGATCTTCTGCTTCATTGAAGATCTGTTCTTTCTGGCCAAGATCCAGGAGACGGCGCGCAAACTGGGCGTGAAGGTGGAGTTTGTGAAGGGCGACAAGGAAGTGGTGACACGGTTGACGGAAGCGCCCGAAGCCGAGCGGCCGCGGTTACTGGTGTTCGATCTGAACAACGCGAACGGCAAGCCGATGACGCTGATTCCGAAGTTCAAGACGAAGTTCAAGAAAGCGACGTCGATCATCGGGTTTCTGTCGCACCTGCAGGGCGATTTGAAGATGAAGGCGACGGAAGCCGGATGCGACACGGTGATGCCGCGGTCGGCGTTTTCGCAGAGCCTGCCTAACTTGTTGCGCCGCTATGGAATGGAAGAGGAAGAAGAGTACATTCCGCAACCGGCGTTGTGAAGGCAGGGAATAGGGACCAGGGAATAGAAAAACCTGAGAGCGCATCGCATTCGCGGTGTGCTCTTTTTCTTTTGTTAAGAAGTTCGTCTGGTTAACACTAGATCCAGGGAGTCAGAGGCTGCAGTTGCTTTCTATTCCCTAGTCCCTGTTCCCTGCTCTCTCATCCCGGTGGCCAGCTGTGGTGCCGGCCGCCGAGTACGTGGATGTGGAGATGGTCGACGGTCTGGCCACCGTCCGGGCCGGTGTTGATGACTACGCGATAGCCGTTGCTCAATCCCTTCGTGCGCGCGATATCGGCGACGACCGAGAGCAAGTGGCCAAACAGGGCTGCATGCTCGCCGGAGCTGTGGGCAAGCGACGCCAGGTGTTCCCGGGGCACGACTAGAAAATGGGTGGGCGCCTGAGGGTTGATGTCGGCGAACGCGATGCATTTTTCGTCTTGAAAGATGAGCTTGGCGGGGATGGTTCCATCGACGATCTTGCAGAACAGACAATTCATGGCGGGATCAGTTTACAAGAATGGTTTTCGCGAGGAGGACAACTTTGCAGTTTCATGAATCATCCTACGGGGCGAGCGACGAAACGCAATTATCCCGGAGGAGATATGCATCTTTCTGTTCGATCCAGATTCCCCAGGTTGAGGGTTCTGCTTTTTGGAATTGCACCGCTGGCATTGTTGGTATCGTTGATGTGCCCTGCGCACGCGAATGCGCAAGCCGTGGATCAGGACCACATCGTGAGTTCGCAGGCGCTCGATCAGCAGGTGGTGACCTCTGCGACAACGCGGCAGAAGAACATTGACACGCTGACGAACATGCTGAGCATGCCGGTTGCGCAGAAGGCCATGCACGACGCGAAGGTGGACCCGGTCCAGGTGAGGAACGCGATTCCAACGCTGAGCGATGAAGAACTGGCGAATCTTTCGGGACGCGTTACCAAGGCACAGAGCGACTTCGCGGCCGGAGTGCTTGGGGTGGGGCTGCTTACGCTCATTATCCTGGTTATCATCCTCGTCATCGTTGTCTCCATCGTTCACTGATGGCGCGCGGCTTGTGCGGATGGGCATTGGTGGTATTGCGGCATTCGTGGTGTTGCTAGGGGCAGGCGCTGTTGCCCAGGTGCCTGCCGCCTTGTGGGTCGATGTGCCTTTCGTGCATCAACCAGCGGAGGGTTGCGGGGCCGCTTCCATCGCGATGGTGATGCAGTACTGGGCTGCGCAGCAGAAGGCGCAGGTAACGGACGACAGCGATGTGGGAGTGATCCAGCGCGCTTTGTATTCGCGGAAGGAGCACGGCATCACGGCTTCCGCGATGCAACAATATCTGACCGCGCATGGCTTTCGCGTCTTCGCTATCAACGGCAACTGGAGCGATCTGGAGCAGCAGTTGAGCAAGGGCCGGCCTCTGATTGCGGCTATTCGGCCTGCGGATCAGCGGCAACTGCATTACGTGGTGATCGACGGTGTTGATGTGGATCGCGCTCTGGTGATGATGAACGATCCGGCGGAACGTAAGCTGCTGACCGAGGAGCGTGCCCGATTCGAGAAAGACTGGAGCGCAACTCACAATTGGCTGCTTCTGGCTGTGCCCGCGTCAGCGCAATCGCGCTGATCGTTTTTTTGTGTGCAAGTGTCTCGTCCACTCTGGCGCCTGCGCAGTGTGCTGCGAGCGGTGGCGACCAGTCGCCTGCGGATCGGGCCTACCGTTCGCATGACTGGAATGAGGTGGTGCGGGGGGCGAAGGCGGAAGGCCGGCGCTCCGGCGACGAGGCCTTCGAACTCGGCATGGCGCTCGGGCATTTGCAACGGTGGGATGAAGCGCGTGCGGCGTTGATGGAAGGCTGGCGCATGTGCCCGGCGCAGAAGCGGTTTGCAATCGAGCTGGCCGGCATTGAGTTTCAGCAAAAGCGATATGCAGAGGCGGTCGCCTGGCTGCGGCGTGGCCTGCGTATCGATCCACACGATGCATATGCGCTGAATTTTGCAGGCACGGTCTACTACCTGATGGGCAATGTGCCCGCGTCGCTGAAGTACTGGAACCGCGTGCAGAAACCGTACGTGGAAGAGCTGCGTTTCGATTCCGAGTCTTCGCGCGCAAAGGCTGGTTGTGGATCGAGCGTTCGCGTTCGCTCCGGCGCAACTGCTGAAGGCGAGCGAATACACCGCAACCGAAGCACGGCTCAACGGGCTGGGCATTTTTCCTTCGTACAACATCGGACTGCGCGCAAGGGATAATGGCAAGTTTGTGGCCGAGCTTCATGCGATCGAGAGAGATGGATTCGGGAGCGGACGGTGGGCAGCGGCGCTTGCGGTGTTTGGAGGCGCGCCGTACGAAACCATCTATCCGAGTTATTACAACGTGGGCGGCGGGGCGATGAATGTGGAATCGCTGCTGCGGTGGGATGCGCAGAAACGGCGCGCGTTTATTGAGGTTTCGGCTCCGTGGCACAAACTGCCTCAATGGCGATGGCGGGTCGCGACGGATGAACGGGATGAGAAATGGGCCGTGCGTCAATCGTTCACCGGAGACGCGCCGACGCTTGGGAGCGGTGCGTGTGAGCCGCGAGACGCTGGCGGGCACGGTTGCGGAGTTTCAGACCGGGCGCCTGACGTGGTCGACGGGCGGAGAGATCTCGCATCGCGCATTCAGCGGAATCACGCTGGGGTCTGCGCTGACACCGCAACTGGTGCGCGGCGGGTGGCAGGCGAAGAGCGTGAGCACGATCGACTATCGGCTGGTGGATGTGCCGGAGCGGCGGCTGTGGCTGGCTACAGGTGCGAGTTCGGAGCTGGCGCGCTTGTGGTCGGCGCCGGCGCGGCTGTACGAGAAGCTTCAGGGATCGGAACGCTTGCACTGGTACCCGCAAGCGACGGGCGATGTGTACGAGGTGGAGCAGAAGGTGCGTGCCGGCAAGACATTCGGCGCGGCGCCGTTCGATGAGCTGTGGATGCTGGGCGTCGAGCGCGATAACGATCTTTGGCTGCGCGGACTGATCGGCACACGCGATGGACAGAAGGGCAGCGCACCGCTCGGGGACAGCTATTTCCTGGCGAACAACGACTTTTACCGGCGCGTTTACGACAACGGGCTCTTCGGTGTGAGGGCGGGTCCGCTGCTGGACGTGGGCCGCGTGGGCGCTCCGGCCAGCGGGCTTGCGCCTCGCTCCTGGTTGGTGAGCACGGGAGCTGAGGCCAAGTTGACGGTGTTGGGAACGGGCGTAGTGCTGACGTACGGGCGCGATCTGCGCGTGGGCACGAATGCGTTCTTCGGAACGGTGGCCAAGCAATTTTGAGCCAGGGCCAGGCGGCGTTGAAAACAGCGTTCAGGCCGCACGTTCCTCCGCCTGCTGATCGGCTTCTCTTCTTCGGAGCCGGAGAAGGGCGTCGGCGTGGAAGAGAAGGGCGATGCCGCCACCGAGCGCGGTGCACCAGGCGCGCCGGTGCGCAATGACCGAGCCGGGAATCACGTTGAGCGAGAGCAGGAAGACGATGTACCCGGTGAGGCAGGTGCTGAACAGGGCGTAGTTGACCGCGTTGTTGGCGAAGGCCAGAAATGCGAAGACCGCGGCAATGGCGGCGAGGACTTCAGGACGCGGCACGACATGCGCAATGAAGAGGCTGCCCAACCAGGCGCCGGCAAGCGTGCCGATGACGCGGCCTGCGGTGCGCGAGAAAGTGTCGGTGAATCCGGGGCGTTGGACGAGCAACGCGGTCATGGGGATCCAGTAGCCGGACTGCACGCCGAGGCGGCGGTAGACTTCAGTGGCCGCGAGCGCGGTTAGCAGAAGCCGCAGCGAGTAGCCGAATGCTTCGTGGCGCGAGAGGGTAGGCAGGAGATTGGGAAGCTGGCGCAGTCGCCGCGTGATCGCCCAGTCTTCTTCATAAACGGAACTGAAGACCGAACTGGCGAAGGTGAAGATGTCTTTGCGGAGGTCGGGCATGAGGCGCAGGCCCGCGGAGGTGAAGAGGAGCTGAACGATGCCACCGGCCGCGATAAGGCCGGCGCGGTCGAGGGCTCCGCGCGCTCCAGCAGGAAACGCAGAAGCCACGATCATGGCGACGAATGCCTGCTGTCCCACCCACGCCATGCCGGCAGTGCGGGTGCTGAGGACGCCGTAGATGACAGCGGAGACACCGGCGGCGACCAGCAGCCAGTAATCGCGGTGGCCGGCGACGGTGCCAGCCAGGGCTGCCGAGGAGGTTGCCAGCACGGCAGCAATCATGGGGATGAGCCGCGAGTCGGCGATGCGCTGATTGGCGCCGAACCCCACCGTGAACGCGCCGCCGCCCGCAATGAGACCGCCCCCCGGATGGCCGGCAAGGATCCCGGCAAAGAGGCAGACGGCGACCGCAGCTGCGCTAACGAGAGGGAGACGAAACTGGAATTCGGACCACTGGAAGGTGTAGATGGGTGTGAGCAACGGCGAGTTGAACGGAGGGACGAGCGAAGGCGGGTTGGCGGGGGAAGCCATCGCTCCCATTATGATGCAGGAACTTCGCCAAAGAGGAGTGGTTGCGATTGTTGAGACGGGGACGCGTCCATCTGGACGAGCCGGGTTCAGGGGGCGGTGTGACTCGGAGCGGTCATGCTTGCGGGGCACGGCCCGTAATCCTTCTTGAGCTGATCGATCCGGTAGACCTGGTCGCCGGCAGTGTCCTTGGTTTTCTTGACGCGCGAGCCGTGAATCTTGACGCGGTCGCCAACCTTGATGCTGGCGGCGTTGCCTTCGAGGGAATATCGTTTGGAGTCGCTGGTGACGATCTCAATGCCGGCTGGACCGGAGACCACGCAGCCGTTCAGGGTGTGATGGTTTTTGCTGACTTCGACCGCGACCACGACCCCCACACCGATCACGGCTACGGCGGCGACGCTTACGCCTATGATTTCCCCGCTGCTGGGTCCGATGTTGCCGCTCGGGCAGGCAGTCGGCGAGGTGGCGCCGGAACAAAGAAAGACAGTTAGCCCCGCAAAGGCGGCGATGCCGACGCGCCGGCGCGCCGCGGATGGCGGTGTAGGAGAGGGCGAATTGCCGGTATTCGGTGGGTGGATTTGCAACATGGGGCCTCCTGGAGATGACTGTGAATCACGATGAGACGTGGACGGCTCGTGAGGATGGCCCGATGAGGAGAAACGTAACGCTATCAGCCGGCCTGTGGACGAAGAAGACTGAGCGTAGCGCAATTGTGAAATGCAGGCAAAGGAAATCTCACTTCCGGGTTGGCTAGCTGGTGTGATCGAGGAGAATTTTCCAGCCCAGGGGGCCCTTGCGCCACACCAGCGAAAAGATGCCGTCGTCTTTCTTGGCCTCACCTTTTTCGCTGCGCTGCAGGTGGAAGCGTCCCGTGACGACGGCGAATTCCGTCTTGCCGCAGGATGTGGGGAGCAGGCGAATTCGAGATCGTTGAAGGTCAGGGTCCCCATTTGCGCGGCGTTCGTGTAGGACTTCTGATAGCGCTCGAGGATCGGCCGGAATCCCTTGCCGATGGAGGCGCCGATGAAGGTGGTGTCGGGGGAATCTTCGTAGCCCTGCATGAAGGAGGGGATGTTCGCGGCGTTCCATGCCGCGACCTGGGCGATGAGGGCGGCGCGAATGGCGGCTTCGTCGGCCACCTGCGGTGGGGCAGGCGTTGCCTCAGCGCCGCGGATTGCAACTTGGTCAGTTACCTGCGGGGTGACAGGCGTTGCCTGAGCGGCGAGGGGGTGATTGCCAACAACCAGCAGAATCAGCGCGAACGGAGGGATACGCACGATGTGACCTCCCAGGCTCAAAGAAATCTGCGATCAGCTTACAATGAGTGCATGTCCGCTGCCCTGGCTGAGTCCCCCTTTCGCGTTGTGCACACGGTCTGTTCGCATGATTGTCCGGACTCCTGCGCCGTGCTGGTGACGGTCGACGCCGCGGGCCGCGCGATCAAGGTGCAGGGCGATCCCACACAGCCCGTGACCAATGGATTTCTGTGCGGCAAAGTGGCCAAGTATCTTGACCGGGTGTACGCACCGGATCGCATTCTCTACCCGTTGAAGCGGAAGTCCGGAGTGGCCAAAGGGCCATTGACGCGCGGGGCGGAGCACGAGGCATTTGAGCGCGTGAGCTGGGACGAGGCACTGGAGGCGCATTGCGGCGCGGCTGAAGGAGACGGCGGAGCGGTATGGGCCGGAGTCGATTCTGCCTTACAGCTATGCGGGCACGATCGGGGTGCTGGGATACGGTTCGATGGACCGGCGGTTCTTTCATCGGCTGGGCGCGAGTCAGCTTAATCGCACCATTTGCGCCGAAGCAGGCGGCCAGGCGTGGAAGCTGGTTTATGGAAAGAAGCTGGGGACGCCGACCGAGGACTTCAAGCTTGCCAAGCTGATTCTTGCCTGGGGCGGCAACATTCACGGCAACAACATTCACCTGTGGCCGATGGTGGAGCAGGCGAGGCGCAACGGTGCGCGGCTGATCGTGATCGATCCGTACAAAACGCGCACAGCGGCGCTGGCCGACTGGCATATTGCCATCCGGCCGGGGACCGATGCGGCGCTCGCGCTAGGCATGATGCACGTGATTCTGCGTGAGGGACTGGAGGATCGTGCGTACATCGACGCAATGACGCATGGTTTCGAGCAACTGGCGGAGCGGGTCCGCGACTACACGCCGGAACGGGTGGCGTCGTGGACAGGCATGACGCCGGGCGAAGTGGAACAACTGGCGCGCGAGTACGCGACGACGCAGCCGACGGCGCTGCGCATGAACTACGGCGTGCAGCGGGGGGAGAACGGTGGGACCGCGGTGCGCGCCATTGCGATGCTGCCCGCGTTGACGGGCGCATGGAAGGTTCGCGGAGGCGGAGGGCAACTCTCCACCTCGGGCGCGTTTGCCTGGGACTCGAAGGCTGTGGAGCGCCCGGACCTGGCGCTGGATTCTCCGCTTGGTCGCCTGGCACGCACGGTGAATATGTCGACGCTCGGCCACGCGCTGACTGAGTTGGGACAAGCCAGGAATCAGGGAGCGAGGAGCGAGGAGCGCGAGGAGCAGGGGCCCGCGGTTCATGCGCTGTTTGTCTACAACTCGAACCCTGGGGCGGTGGCGCCGAATCACAATGCGGTGGTGCGGGGGCTCAAACGAGACGATCTCTTCACCGTGGTGCACGACCTGTTTTTCACCGACACCACGGACTACGCCGACTACATACTGCCGGCAACCACGTTTCTGGAGCACACCGATATCCAGGGCGCCTACGGGCACTACTTTGTGCAGCTCTCGCAGCAGGCGATTGAGCCGCCGGGCGAGGCGCGGTCGAACGTGTGGCTGTTCGGGCAACTGGCGCAGCGCATGGGATTCGAGGAGGAGTGCTTCCGCGACACGCCGGAGCAGATCATCCGCCAGGCGCTGGCGATTGGGCCTGACGGACACTCGACCAATGCGGCGATGGAACACATCACCATGGAGGAATTGGAGGAGAAGGGCCATGTTCCGCTCGCCTTTCATCGCGAGCCGGAGGCGAAGCCGTTTCAGCCGTTTGTGAGTGGAGCGGTTCCGACGCCTTCAGGGAAGATCGAGTTTTACTCGGAGGCCCTGGCTGCGCAGGGACTGGATCCCTTGCCGGCCTTTGTGCCGCCGGTGGAGTCGCGCTGGAGCGAGGGCGCCAAGCGCTATCCGCTGGAGTTTCTGAGCCGCAAGAACGACAACTACATGAACTCCACGTTCGCGAACCTTGATGGCCACCGAAAGATGGAGAAGCGCACCAGCCAGAAGCTGGAGATTCATCCGCTGGACGCGGAGGCGCGCGGGATCAGCGAGGGAGACCGGGTGCGCGTGTTCAACGATCGCGGATCGATTCACCTGACGGCGATGAGGAACGGCGACTTGCCGGCGGGCGTGGTGGCGGGCCGATTGGATTGGGCCAAGCTGAATCCCGACGCCGTGAATGTGAACGCGCTGACCAGCGAGCGGCTCACGGATATTGGCGCGGGGGCTACGTTCTATTCGACGCTGGTGGAAGTGGCGAAAGACAGTGGACAGTGATCAGTGGTCAGTGATCAGAAAAGACGACTTTTGAGTGACAAGGTCTGCTGAATTCCATCTGCGGCTCGCGACCGAGGACGATGTCGCTGCGCTCCACGCGTTGATTGAGGCATCGGTACGCGGGTTGCAGGCGAACGACTACACGCAGGCACAAATGGAAGGTGCGCTGGGGACGGTGCTGGGACTGGACTCGCAGCTGATCGCCGATCGCACTTACTTCGTGGCCGAAGCGGGCGACGAACTCGCGGGCTGCGGCGGATGGTCGAAGCGCAAGACGCTGTTTGGCGCCGACCGCGGACCGGGGCGCGCGCCGGATCTGCTGGACCCGGCAATCGATGCGGCCAAGGTGCGGGCCATATTTGTGCATCCGGCATTTGCGCGTCGAGGGCTAGGGTCGCTGATTCTGGCAACCGTGGAAGATGCGGCGCGGGCCGCGGGCTTTCGCAGATTCGAGATGGGGTCAACGCTGACGGGCGTTCCGCTCTACCGGCTTAAGGGGTATGTGGAACTGGAGCGCATCGCGGTCCCGCTGTGGAATGGGGAGGCGCTGCCGGTGGTGAGAATGGTGAAGGGCTGCGAATGACCTCCAGCTGATGTAGCCGCAACCACAATCCGCGTTCACGCAGCGCTGCTAAAATGCACGGCATGGAAACCGTTCAGTACAACCTGCCGCAGGACCGCATTCCACGCGCCTGGTACAACATTGCCGCTGACTTGCCCGCGCCGCCGGCGCCGCCGCTGCACCCGGGCACGCTGCAGCCCGTGGGGCCGGATGATTTGGCGCCGTTGTTTCCCATGGCGCTGATCCTGCAGGAGGTGAGCACGGAGCGGGAGATCGAAATTCCCGACCCGGTGCGCCAGGTGTACGCACAGTGGCGGCCCTCGCCGTTGTTTCGTGCGCGGCGCCTGGAGAAGGCGCTGGATACGCCCGCGAAGATCTACTACAAGTACGAGGGCGTGAGCCCTGCTGGTTCGCACAAGCCCAACACCGCGGTGGCGCAGGCCTACTACAACAAGGTGGAAGGCACGAAGCGCCTGGCGACGGAGACGGGCGCGGGACAGTGGGGCTCGTCGCTGGCGATGGCGTGTGCGTTCTTCGGCCTCGAGTGCAAGGTCTTCATGGTGCGCGTGAGCTATGACCAGAAGCCCTACCGGCGCGCGCTGATGGAGGCCTTTGGCGCCAGTGTCACGGCAAGTCCGAGCATGGAGACGGATACGGGCCGGGCCATCTTCGCGCAGAATCCCGAGACGAACGGTTCGCTGGGGATCGCGATCAGCGAGGCCGTGGAGGTGGCGGCGAAGGACCCCGACACGAAATACGCTCTGGGCAGCGTGCTGAATCACGTGCTGCTGCACCAGACGGTGATCGGGCTCGAAGCGATGGAGCAGATGGCTTTGGCCGGCGATGAGCCGGATGTGCTTGTGGGCTGCACGGGCGGCGGCTCGAACTTCGCGGGGCTGGTGTTTCCGTATCTTGGCCGCAAGATCAAGGGCCAGACCCATGCGCGCGTAGTGGCCGTGGAGCCGGCGGCGTGTCCCAGCCTCACCAAGGGTGAGTTTACCTACGACTTTGGCGACACAGGCCACCTGACGCCGCTGGTGAAGATGCACACGCTCGGTTCTACATTTGTTCCTCCGGGCATTCATGCGGGCGGTTTGCGCTATCACGGCATGGCGCCGCTGGTTTCGCATGTGAAGCACCTGGGGTTGATTGAGGCAACGAGCGTGCAGCAGCTCGACGCATTTGCCGCGGGTGTGCAATTTGCGCGGGCCGAGGGCATTATTCCGGCGCCGGAAGCGAACCATGCGGTGGCGGGTGCGATCCGCGAAGCGCTGGTGGCAAAGGAAGAGGGCCGCGCGCGCACCATTCTCTTCAACCTCTGCGGGCACGGGCACTTCGATATGCAGGCTTACATCGACTATCACGCGGGCAAGCTGGAGAACTACGAGTATCCCGCGGAGGAGATTGCGATGGCGCTGGCGGGATTGCCGGCGGTCAGATTGAAATGATTCCTACGGCAGCTTGAGCTGGACGTCGATCAACTGCGTTTGCGGATTAGGCGTGGTTGCGATGTGCTGCATTCGCTCGCCGGCGTCGGGCCAGAATGGCGCATTCTTGGCGAGCCAGCCGGCGAGTACTTTTGGATCAAACGGCCGGCTTTGCAGGCTCGACCACGCACCGAGCAGGTTATTCGCATCGCCTGCGTGCGGTTCCACGCCATCCAGAATCAGGCGCCCGAAATAGTAGGGCCTTCCCTTGTCTACCACGATGGTGAGAGCGATCGTATGATGGGCCTCGTCGATCTCAGGCTTGGGAATTGCGCCGAAGTCGGCGTATCCCCTGGTGAGATAGAGGTCGCGCATGCGCGTGAGTCCCTGACCGATCGCCGTCGCGTTAAACAGCGACCCAGGCTCGAGACGGAACTGCGCTCGCAACTGCTCCGGGGTGTAGACGAGCGGGCTTTTTGTAAAATCGGTGGCGCCCGAAAAGTGAATGTCGGTAAGCCGATATTGCGCGCCGGCAGCGACGTGGATGGAAACGTCAGCCGATGGCGCTTGCGTTGCGTCTCGGATTCCAGTGAGTTGCGGATCGTCAACCTTCGCCATGTAAAAGCCCACATCGCGCAACGACTGCCGAATGCGTTCCGCCAACTCTTCCGGAGCATAGGTGCCGCCCTGGAACGCGTTGATGATGCGCTCGCGGTTGGAGTCCTCGAGGTCAGTGGAGACCAGCGTCAGCGTGCGCACTTGAATGGCTTCGTGCTGCGATGGGGTTCCGTTTTGGGCGGCGACCGTTCCGTATCCCCAAGTCGCGATGGCTGCCAGCAGAAGAGCGGCAGCGGTGATACGCATGGTTAATCCTCCAAGGCTCGCATCCATGTTACAGCGCGAGCCAGGCGTTCCCATCCCGTGGGTTGGACGAATCGGCGCCGATTCGGTGAGGTCAGTTGACGTTGGCGAACGGGTCTTCAAGCGACGGGCATTGTGGAGTTAAAAGCTCCGCTCCGCTGTCGGTGATGACCATGTCGTCTTCGAGACGGATGCCGAACTCGCCTTTGATGTAAACACCTGGCTCATCGCTGAAAGTCATGCCGGGCTTGAGATGCGGCGCGAGGTCGAAGCCGAACATGTCGTTGCGCACAAGGTAGGGCCACTCGTGGCCGTCCATGCCAATGCCGTGTCCGACGCGATGCGTGAAGGAACGGAAGCCGGGGCCGTAGCCTCCATCGACGATTACTTTGCGCGCTGCTGCATCTACTTCCGCGGCAAGCACACCCGGGCGCGCGGTTTGCAATGCGGCGGTCTGCGCACGCTGCACAAGATCGAAGACGGCATGCATTTTGGCCGTGGGCTTGCCGAGCACGAAGGTGCGGGTGATGTCGGAGCTATAACCTTCTACCAGGCAGCCGTCGTCGAGCATCAGGATGCTGCCCTCGCGCAGCGTCTGCGGCTGGCGCGAGCCATGGGGCAATGCGGTGAACTCGTCGATGTTGAGGCTGGCGTCCCCGGGGAAGCCAACGCGCCGGTAGGCCGCGTCGACGAGGCGCTCCACGTCGGTGTTTGTCATGCCCGGGTGCACGGATTGCGCGACGGCTCGGTACACGAGCAGCGTGGCGTGGCAGGCCAGACGCATGCACTCGAGTTCGTGCGCGTCCTTGATCATGCGGCAGCCGGCGGTGACGGGCGAAGCGCTGACGAGGTTCAGATGCGGATTGGCGGCGCGAATGCCGTCGGCGAAGACGAACTTCATATTTTCATCGAGGCCTACGGTTGCGGTGCTGAGACCGCGATCGCGGAGTCCCTTGCCGAGAGTCGTAAAGGGGCTCTCGTCCTCGTTCCAGGTGAGGACTTCAGCATCCTTGCCGAGCGGGCCGGCGGCCATTAGTTCGCGGGCACGGCCTTCCTCAAATGCCGGGCAGACGAGAAAGGGTGTGCTGCGCGCAGGGAGCACGAGGGCCCACAACCGCTCGCCCCCATTGAGCCGCATGTCGGCGAAATAGACGGACGAACTAGTACTGTTGGCAAGGACGATGGCGTCCATCTTCTGCGCAACCATGAAGGCTTTGGCTCGCTCAATGCGTGCCTGGCGTTCCGTGTTTGTGAACGGGCGCGCCTGGCTGGACAGCACAGGCAAAGCGGCAATTGCCGACGGTACGGAATCTTCGCGGTTGGCGCTCTGACCCATTGCCAGCTTCGCGCCCGCGGCGGACGCCACTACAGCACCGATGAACCCGCGGCGGGAAATGGAACCTGGGGAAGACTTCATTCTCTTCATGACCCTCGCTGATCGAGTTCTCATGATAGCTGCTAGCGTGGGGAGGTGACCTCAACGTAATCGAGTGCGGCGGGATCGGATTTGTCAGGCGTGCCTTCAACACGGAGGACATCGCCGGGTTTGAGGTCGATGAGTCGTGCAGTGAAGCGCGTAGAGTTGTCGCCATGCGGGCGGCGCGATGGCAATTGTGCCGATGCGGTCCAGGTGGCTTTCGGCTGACCATTCACGAACAAAGAGAAGTGCGCATCGCCGCCTTGCAGATCGAAGTACTGAATGGCGATGTCAAAGCGTCCCGATTCTCCGTTGTACGTCCATTCGGCGGAGCACTTCTCCTGATCGCAGGTCACAGCCTTGCCGCCTGACGCGTCCTCCCACGGCTTCACGTCAATGACGGTATAGCCGTTAAGGCGTGCATCTTCCGCCTCGAGACGACCGGGATAGTGGCCGGCGCGGCCGTGTTCATCGGGAATCCCACTCAGCTTATAGAAGTACTGCACAATGGCGTCGCGCCACACGATGGCGTGGCCGGTCTGGTACTCGAGGCGTGCATTCATTTCGTCGAATATCTTCGGATCGATGCGGTCCTTGAGCGCCGCCCACTCTTTGCCGAGTTCCGCTGCCTGCTCCGCGCCGAGGTAATGGCTGTCGTAGATGTACTGGATCACCGTCGACCCCATATGCAGCTTGTGCGTGTAGGGCACGTGATGAAAGAAGGTGAGGAGGTCGTCGGGCGTGGTGGCGACGCTCTCGTAAATCTTCGCAACCTCCGGCGGGTACTGCCCTGCAAAGCCGGTGCCGGTGGCGACGGAGCGATCCATACCGACGCCCTCGTGATCGGCGCGGTGCCACTGGCCCCAGCCGTTGTTCTCGCTCGACTCGATGTTGGGACCGTAGTGGCTGCCGGTGATGTCGGTCAGCGTCTGCATGCCCAGCGGGCCGGTGTAGTGCTCATACGCGGGCCAGCTCTGCATGAGCATCTTGACCACCGTGCTCACGACTTCGGGGTCATTGCCGAGCGTCTGGCGCGTCCATTCCTCGGCGATCTGTTCGGGCGAGAGATTCGGGTCCCAGGCCAGCCGTCCGAATGCGTACAGGTTAGCGAGTGCCAGGGGCGAGCCGAGCCACTTGTCTTGCCCGATGCCGGCGACGCCGATCATTCCGCCACTCGGCCGATGAAACGCCTCCCCGGCAAGAATCGTCTTGACCGGCGTGGCGCGATTCTCCGCGCGCATGTCGAAGTCGAGGACCTGCTTCCACATCGGCGCGAGATAGACCAGGTGGCGCTGCTGGCCGGTGTACTCCTGTGTGATCTGCACCTCCATTGCCTGGCTGGTGTGTTCGAGGCCGCCGAAAAGGGGTGACACCGGTTCGCGCGCCTGGAAGTCGATGGGCCCTTCCTTGGTCTGCACGATGACATTGGCGGCGAACTTGCCATCGAGGGGATGGAAGATATCGTAGGCGGCTCGCGCGCGGTCGGCTTTGGGGTCGTTCCAATCGAGGTGGTGGTTGTAGACAAATGCGCGGTAGAGTACGACTCCGCCGTGCGGCGCGAGTGCGTTGGCCAGCAGGTTAGCGGCGTCGGCGGGCGTGCGGCCATAGCTTGCAGGGCCTGGCTGGCCTTCTGAGTCTGCCTTCACCGTAAAGCCGGCGAAGTCGGGGATGAGCTTGTAAATCTCTTCCGTCTTCGCCGTCCACCAGGTCTTCACCGCCGGATCGAGAGGATCGTACGTCGCAAGGCCGCCGATCTTCTGGGGGCTGGCGATGTCCACGCTGAGGGCGACGCGCACCCCCCAAGGCCGCATCGAATCCGCCACACGCGCCACGCCTTTCAACATCTCCGACTGCAAAAACGGCGCGGCGTTGTTCACGTTGTTCAGGTTGCAGCCGTTGATGCCGACTGAGGCGAGTAAGCGCGCGTACTCGGCGGCCGGCGCAAGGTCGTCACGCACCTGTCCGGAGTCGAAAAAGATGGAGCGACCTGCGTAGCCGCGTTCGATGGAACCATCGGCGTTGTCCCATTCGTCGACCCAGCGGATAGGCATCGCGGGACGGCTGCGCATTTGGTGGTTCTGGTAACGGAGTTCCATTTGTGTGGCCGGGTAGCGGAGAAACGCGAATGTTCCGTACACAACGCCGGGAAGATCCGCGCCGGCGATCAGGATCAGTGACTTCTCCCCATGCTCGCCGTTCGCATAGATCCAGTAGCCTTCAGCCCCGAGATCGGTCGGGATGGGGAGGTTTGGGTAGGCTTTATGCATCTCTTCGACGGTGCCGACTACCGTCTGTCCCTCAAGCGAGAGTTGCGCCCGGGCGGAAAGGCCCGGGCCGGAGGCGTCGCGTCCCGCCATGTCACCGAGGCTTCGGTTCAACTCACTGACAGCCGACCGCTCGGCCCCGCTATCTCCAAGCGCCCTAACGGCAATTGGCATTCCAGGGATGCGCCCGGCTCGCAAGGTCGTATTTCAGCCACGCCTCATCTGCCGTCTGCCCACTCCCCGAAATCCTGGAGGATGCGACGCATGCCAGCATAAGGGCGCGAAGAAAATCGATTTTCTTGATCTTCACTTGAACCGCCGGGCGGCGTTGCGCGCGCGCACCGTACCGTTGTATCACGCCGCGGCTTCGGGAGACACACGCGGCTCCCGGAGTTGAAATGCGGGATGTGTCTGTGACCTCGCCCGGTCCCGGCGAAGTGCCGGTCCGTGTGGACTTCGCTCAATACCGCTTGATCAGCTCCGGCGCCGGCGGCCCTGACTTTCCGTCCAAAAGCCAATCCACCGCGCGTCGCACATCCTCTTCCCGGGCTTCGCCCATGATGCGAGCCACTACATCGCCGTGACCGTCGATCACGGCGGTGCCGGGGACAATGTTGCCTAGCCCGAAACGATCCATTAGATCGGTATCGCCTCCGACCCAGCTTTCGCGCGAGACGTGCAGGCGCTCGAGCACAGCAGGAATCTTCGCCCGATCCTTGGGGGAGTCGATGGAGATGAGCACGAACTCCACGGGCTTTCCAGCGTAGCTCTCCGCGATCCGTGCCAGCCGGGGAAGTTCTTCCTGGCATGGGCCGCACCACGTGGCCCAGAAGTTGACCACGACAATTTTGCCGCGCAGCGCGGAAAGTTTGCGCGTTTGGCCGCCGAGGCTTTTGAGAGGCGAATCGGGAGCGCGCCTGGCCGCCATGGGAGCGACCGCTAACACGCACACAAGGAAAAGGCCGCAGGTTCGGCGCAGCAGGAGAGGCATCGCAGCACGACTATACTTCCCGCCCTCCCGTCCATTCTCCATCGAAGGGTGGAGACGCGTGTCCATCGGATATCTCACGACGACATCACTGACACGGTGCTACGTTCTGGAGCATTGTCCATCCCTACCGGCTTCCGCCAGTCTGGACATATGAGGCCAGCACCAGGTTCCCCAAGGAGATCAGTTCCTATGAAAAGCTCCATGAAGCTCGCAGCAGCTGTCTCTGCTGTTCTATCCGTAACGCTCTTCTACCCGACCCCAAGTGCCCATGCGCAGGGTTGCGTCGCCGCCCACTCGCCACAGCCCGTTATCTCGGGACTTGACGCAACCTCGGAGTACGCTGCCCGCAGATTCGAGGCCGGCGACTGGATACATGGCCTGACAGTGACCGCCGGCTACCGTGTCTACAACTCTTACAAACACTACATCGGCACCGTGTACCAGGTGCAGCGCCAGCTCCAGCACAGCGCGGTGGTAAACCACGTAAACCTCTTCGAGCTTGACTTGAATTACCAGCTGACACCGCGCGTGAGCTTTGTGGCCAGCGTCCCCGGCATGGAGGCTACGCGTCACGGTCAGAGCAGCCCGCTCAATATATACCGCTCGGGCGGCATCGGCGATGTCACCATGGGCGTGCAGTCCTGGATCTTCCGGCCGCCGACAGAGAGCCACGGAAACGTGGCGATCAGCGCACAGTTGAAGCTGCCAACGGGGATCAACGATGCCAAGGGACTGAAGACCAGCTCGAATGGAAGCTCGACCATGGAGCCCTTTGACGAGTCGATCCAGCCCGGCGACGGCACCTGGGGCTTCTCCCTGGCAACTGAGGCGTATCGCGAGATCAAGTGGCGCACCACGGGCTACTTCACCGGCTCATGGCTTTTCAGCCCGCAGGACACCACGGGCGTGCTGACGTTTCGGCCGGCTCCCGGCGAAGGCGTAGTGTCAGCCACAGACCAGTACCTGTGGCGCGGCGGCTTCTCGCGGCCGGTGACCGGCGTGAAACTTGCGCGCGGCCTGGCATTGAGCGTGGGCGGCCGGATGGAAGGCGTGCCGGTGCGCGACGCATTTGGCAAGAGCAACGGATTCCGTCGTCCCGGTTACGTAATCTCGATTGAGCCCGGCCTGATGTACGAGCGCGGACGCACCATGATCAACGTCAGCGGCCCCTGGGCCATGGAGCGCAATCGCAAGACCAGCGTCACCGACCTGGAAAACCACACCCACGGCGACGCCGCCTTTGCGGATTACACCGTGATCGCGGGCGTCACGCGCTCCTTCTGACGGGTGCGCTGGGCATCTGTTCGGGAGTAGTTGCAGTCAATCACGACACAACGAAGGCCGCGGATGGCGTCGTTCACATTGACGCCGTCTGCGGCCTTCTGGTCTTCAAAGTTCATGGCGCGCTCTTGGGCGCGCTGGGGTTACTTCACGGTGAGGGCGAAGGGCGTGGTGTGTGTGGTAGCGGTCACGCCGTTGCTGGATTGTGCGGAAATGGTCACCGTGTAGCTTCCCGCGGGCGTCGGCAGGTTATAAGGCGGCCCGTGGTTGTAGTAGTTGTAACGCGGCGCGCAAGCTGTCGCACCGAGCACCGTGACAAAACCTACCAGCGCGATGAGCGACAGACGGCTGAGCCAGCGGCGGCGGCGAGCGGCAAAAGCCAGCGCCTGCAAGCGAGAACACCCCCGGCAGCAGTACGGCCCAGGCCACGGGATTGCGTTCCGTCCGGGTCGGAGGCGTCGCAAGGCCCCGCGTTCCCGTCGACTGAGTCGTAATCACCAGGGAGCTTGCAATGGCGGCAGTCGCGTTGGGGAGAATCTCCACGTTCTCCGGGGTGAACGAACAGGAAGACTGATCCGGCATTCCGCCGCAGGACAGGGTGACAAACATCGGGGCGGTCAACACGCTGGCGTTGACGGGCGTCACACTCGCCGTGACGTTTCCAGATTGGCCGGCCGTGAGGGTCAACGAGGCCGGATTGACGGAAATACTGAAATCAGGGGTGGCACCCGACTGTGCGCTGACGGCGGTGAGGTCCGAAGCAGACGGAGTGTGGGCGGCGTCGCCCGCGTAAACGGCACGCAGGCCGTGAGACCCAGGCAGCAGCCCCAGCGTCAGCTGCACGGTTCCATCGGCATTCAGAGCGGCGCCTGCGAGCGGTTTGCCCTCATCCTGTATCGTGACGGTGCCCGAGGCCGGGAGCCCGTCCTCGCCCGCTACCGTAATTGTCAGTGCAGCCTGCGTACGGCCGTTCAGATCGTGGGTTTCCGCCGAAAGCCTGGTTTGCGTGGCCTGCGTACTCGCCGCGGCCAGTGCGGGCATCGCCAGCGCCATGCCCAATGCGGCAAACCTCTCAAGCCGCACTCCGCGGCAGTTCAAACCTCTCACGTGCACCTGCTCCAGAAACCAAAGAAATCGCCGTTCGCCGGAATGGATCAGCTTGTCACCATTGTATCCGGCGCAGGCAGCCACCGGCCAACCGGCCTCAAGCTCTCATCCCGATGCGAATTGGACGTTTCCGGGGCTGGGTTGTCATTCGAGCCTTACTCCTCCCGCAACAGCTGCGCTGGATTCACGCGGAGGGCACGGCGAGCCGGGATCCAGGTGGCAAGCAGTCCGATCAGCGTCATGGCCAGCACTGCACTGGCGAGAACCAGCGGATCGCGCGGCGTGGCTTCGTATACCACGGAGGCAAGCAGGCGGCTCGCTAAAACTCCCAGCAACAGCCCGGCAACCGAGCCCCCCAACAGCACCGTCATCGGCCTGCCGAGTGCCGAGCGCATCAATTGCACACGGCGGGCGCCCAGGGCAGAGCGTATGCCGAGTTCCCGCATACGCTTTGAGACCGAATAGGCAGCCATGCCGAAGACTCCGGTGACCGCCAACATTGCCGCGAGCAGCCCCATGATTCCCAGAACGGCCGTCGCGACCCGCGCAGGAAAGAGCACCAGCGCCATGGCGTCGGGCCAGCTTTGAATGGTGACCGGAAGGCTGGAGTCGATTCCTGCTAGCTCGTGGCGGAGGACGGAGGCTGTGTCCGCCTGCCCCAGTTGCGATCGCACCACCAGCGTGGTGTCGCCTTCGGTGCCTTGGGTGAGAGGAAAGAACATCGCTGCCGTCGCATCTTCCGTGAGGGAGACGTACTTGCCATCCTCGACCACTCCAATGACCTGGTACCGGGTATTGCTGCCGGTCAGGAAATGCCGCCCAACGGCGGACGCATCCCCGAAAAGCCGGTGCGCGAATGTCTGGTTGACGAGCGCCACTTTCGGCGCGTTCGCGTCGTCGTGCCAGGTGAAATCACGTCCCGCCAGGAGCCTCGTGCCGGCTGCCTGCAGATAGCCCGGGGAGACCGTGAAGTAGCGAGCCCCGAACACACTGCTGGTGGGTCGGAGATCCGCCGTGCCCTCGCGGTACACCGGACCGGTGCTCCCGCCGGCTCGCAGTGGCGGGCTGTCAACAGTTCCCACTGCGGTCACGCCCGGCAGTTGGCCCACGGCGTCGAGGACACGGCGCTGCACCGGGAACGCGGCATCATCCGAGTAGCCGGCCATCTTCATCTGCATCTCAGCCAGTGTCACGCCTTGAGGAACAAATCCCACGGGCGCTGCGAGGGATCGCTGCATGCCGCGCAACGCAACCAGGGATGCCGTTACGAGAAGGGCACACAAGGCGATCTGCAAGCCGAGCAAGAGATCGCGCAAATTGAAGCGGCCCAGTTTGCCGGCGGCTGAGGAGGCGGCCTTCATCGCCTGCATGGCGTCCGTCCGCCACGCCTGCCGGGCGGGCAACAGGCCCGGAAGAAGCCCGCCGAGGATCGAGAGCGCCACCGCCAGCAGAAAAACGCGCGCATCGGCATTCACCGTCACGTGGATGGGAAGATCGGTGATCGGCTGCCAGCGGCTGAGCGCGCTCAACAAGCCGACGGCAAGAAAAGTACCAAGCGCGCCGCCCAGGATGGAGATCAGCAAGGCCTCGGTGAGGAGTTGCCGCACAATCCGGGTGCGCGGTGAACCGATGGAGAGCCGGATGGCAAGTTCGCGCGTGCGGTCTGCCGAACGCGCGGCAAAGATGCCGGCGAGATTGGCGCACGCGGCCAGTAGAACCAGCAGCGCGAGGGCCATCACGGCGATGAGAAACGGCCGCGCCGGGTCGCCGAGTGTATCCGCCATCAACCCCGGCTTTACAAGTCGCGCGGTCAGACCGTCGTCCCAAGCCGGATTCTCCCGTTGCAACTGATGCGCCACGGCGTTCAGATTGTCCGTGCCCTGCTGCGGCGTGACCCCGGGCTTGAGCCTGCCGAGCACAAAAATGCCGTGATTCATGCGCTTGGTCAGGAAGTCATATCCCTCCAGTTGCGGCGCATTCACGATGGGCACCCAGAAGTCCGGCCACAAAAATATTTCGGTGCCATTGAAGGTCGGCGGCGCGACTCCGATGATGGTGTACGGATGCTTGTTCAGGTCGACGGACATGCCGATCACGCGCGGGTCGGCGTTGAAGTGCGCGCGCCAGAAGGCATCGCTCAGCACCATGTAGGGAGCGGAGTTGGGGCCGTGTTCATCGCTCGAGTGGAAGGTGCGACCTAAAGCCGGTTGTACGCCAAGCAGGTCAAAGTAATTGCCGGACACCTCGTACTCCCAGCTCTTCTTCGCGGACCCGCCGTTGCTCACGCCCACCATCCCGATGCGATACGTGGCCATGCCGGTGAAGGCGGTATTGCGGGCGCGGTAGTCGACGTAGTCCGGATACGATTGGTTGTCGTCACCCTGGTTGCGCTGGATCACTTCGTAAAGCCGGGCGGGGTCCGCTATGGGAAGAGGGCGGAACAAGAGCGCGTCGAGCACGCCGAAGACCACGACATTGGCCCCTATGCCCACCGCCAGCGTGAGAATCGCGGTCAACGCGAAGCCAGGAGACCGTCGCAACTGGCGCGCCGCATAACGAAGATCGCGCCATAAACTTTCCATCGTCAGGTGGGCATCGGCCGCGGCAACGCGCTCTCGCGTTGACGTCGGATTGCCGAAGCGCAGCAGCGCCTCGCGTCGGGCCTCCGCCGGGCTCAAGCCGCGGGCAATGTTGTCGTCGGTGCGCAGATCGATGTGCGCCTGCAACTCGGCGGCAATCTCGCGGTCGAGCCGCGAGCGGCGAAACAAGTTGGCGATGCGGCGGAAGCCTTTCATTCGAATCTCTCCGTCATTCCCCGCGCAGTGCTTGCATGGGGTCGATTCCCGCGGCGCGGCGTGCGGGTATCCATCCTGCCAGTGCCGAACACGCAAGCAGCAGCGCGACTGCGCCCGCTAGTGTTGCGGCGTCCAGCGGTTTCACTCCATAGAGCAGGCTGCTCAGGAATCGCGTGAATATCGCGGACGCGAGAAGGCCTGCGGCAATCCCAAGTCCAGCCAGCATCAGGGCATTGCGCAAAGTTCGCTGCAACACTGCCCGTCGCGTTGCTCCCAGCGCCATACGGATCGCAATCTCGCGCGTGCACTCCGCAACCGAATGTGCCATGACACCGTAAATTCCAAGCAGCGCCAGGGCCAGCGCGACTGCAGCAAAGGCCGCCAGTGTGCCGGTATCGAATCGCCGCGAGGTCTGCGTCGCTGCAACAAGCGACTCCATGGTGTGCACATCGGCGACCGCCAGAAGTGGATCGAGCTGATGCACCGTCTTCTCCAGGCTCGCCTGCAGCAATGCCGGATCCCCCGCCGTTTTCATCACCATGCGAAGCGAGCGATACGCGCCGATGCTTCCCTGTACGGCCGGTTCGAATTGCCGTTGGCTTTGAAGGAATGGCTCGTACATCTGGGGATACACGCTCTGGTCAAGCGGGCCCTGCCGCACGTCTCCCACCACGCCTACAACCGTGATCAGAGGCCGCGTGCTCTTCGGATCGCCACCCATCCTGAAGTGGCGGCCGATCGGATCGATGCCGGGCCACGCCAGCCGTGCCGTCGATTGGCTTACAACCGCAACCAGCGGCGCGTCCGGTCGATCGTCTGCCGCGGTCAGAAAGCGTCCTTCGATCAGCGCAATCCGCATGGAGTGAAAGTAATCCCCGAGCACAAAGTAATTCGAAGCGGAGATCCAGTTGCGGCCGTTCCGCGGCGCGTAGCCGACAGGGATAAAGTTACGATCGGAATTAATCCCGATAATCGGAATATTCGTCGCGGATCCCACCGATCGCACGCCGGGCAACGCTGCCGCCCGCTCCAGCAGTTGGCCGTAGAACGCGTTGACCGACTGCTGGGTCGGGTATCCCTGTTCTGGCAGCGTCAGCGAAGCGGTCAGCACATGGTCGGCATGAAAGCCCGGGTCGACATCGAGCATCTTCACAAAGCTGCGCAGGAGCAGGCCGGAGGCCACAAGCAACAGCGTGGCCAGGGCAATCTCCATCGCTGCAAGCGTGCTGCGCAGCCGGTGCTGCGAACGGCCCGAACCAGCGCCTCGCCCGCCTTCTTTCAACGCGTCAATCACGTCGGCCTTGATGCTGGTCAACGCCGGAGCCAGTCCGCAAATCATTCCTGTAATGCCAGTCAGCACCAGCGCCAGCAGCAGCACAGGCCAGCGCACCGCGATCTCGCTGGAGCGTGGCAATGAGTCGGGCAGGGCGACCGCGGACACGCGCACCAGCGCGAACGCCAGCCCAACTCCAAGTGCGCCGCCGACCCCGCTCAACACCAGGCTCTCCGTCAGCAGTTGGCGAATGATGGTGGCGCGAGCCGCGCCCAAGGCCGCCCGCACGCCGAATTCGCGTTGCCGCCCCGCTGCCCGCACCAGGAGAAGATTCGCAAGGTTCGCGCACGCGATCAGAAGAATGAGCCCGGAGGCCGCCCAAATGGCGATCAGCAACGGCCGCGTTTCGTGCACAGTCTCTTCCTGCAGCAGTCGCACGTTACTTGTGAGGTGGATTCCAAACTGCGGAGGAATCTCCGCCTCCACGGCCGCCACCATCCGCTGCAGATCCTCTCGCGCCTGCGCCAGCGTCACGCCCGGCCGCAACCGGGCGATTGCTCCGTACTGGAAGTTATCCGTCTCATCCTGCTTTTCGTCCGGCGTGAAGCTCATGGGAACCCAGAGATCGCGATGGCTCAGCCTTCCCGCGTCGAGTGGAAACTCGAAGTCCGCGGGCATCACACCAATGATGGTGTAGGGCCGGCGGTCCAGGTCGATGGTGGCTCCGATTGCGTTGCGGTCCGAGTGAAATCGCTCCCGCCACACCGCATTGCTGATGATCGCTACCGGTCGCCGAGCCGTCGTCTTCACTCGCGGTAAACGTCCGGCCCAGCGTCGGCTGCGCACCCAGCAATGGGAGCAAGGACGCGGTGATCCGCTCGGCTTGTGCCTGAAAGGGTTTGCCCGCGCCACTCAACTCGAAGTGCGCGCCGACAAAGCCGGCCACCTGCAAGAAAGGCTCGGTTTTCGCGGGAAAAACGAATCACGTCGGGCGCCGGCAGGTCTGCCGACTCTAACTGGTGTTCGACTCCCTCGTGCAGACGCACCAGTCGCTCCGGCTGGTAGAACGGCAGGGGGCGCAGAAGCACCGCCTCGACCACCGAATACGCGGCAGTGACGCCACCAATCCCGATGGCCAGTGTGAAGATGGCGGTCAACGCGAACGCCGGAGATTTGCGAAGTTGCCGCAAGGTGAGACGAAGATCGCGAACGAGTTTTTCGACGTTCAGGTTCGAGTCCGCTGCAGTGACGCGTTCGCGCGTGGAAGTCCGGATTGCCGAAGCGGAGCAGAGCTTCTCGTCGCGCATCCGCCGGCGCCATGCCGCGAGCAACGTTGTCGTCGGTGCGCAGATCGATGTGCGCTTGAATCTCGGCGGCAATCTCGCGGTCGAGCCGCGAGCGGCGAAACAGGTTGGCGATGCGGCGAAAGGCGGACATTTGCGTTCCTTTCCCAGACTTCGTGCCCAAAGTCAGGCGTAGCGCCCAAAATCAGGCGTAGCGCAACACCGCGCGCACGCCCTTCACCAGCTGGTCGAAGCTCTCTTCCGCACGATCGAGCTCGCGGCGCCCCGACGCTGTGATCTTGTAAAACTTGGCGTTGCGATTGGTTTCGGTAAGTCCCCACTCGGAAGCGATCCAGCCACTTTGCTCCATTCGGTGAAGCGCGGGGTAGAGGGATCCCTCCTCCACCCGCAGCAGCTCTTCCGAGGCGCGCTGGATGTGGAGGACGATTCCATATCCGTGCAGCGGGCCAGTCGCCAGCGTCTTCAGTACCAGCAGATCAAGTGTTCCCTGCAGATCGTTCTTGGCCATGCGATGCAACCCCTAGAAGCCTTGGTGTCGCCTACTGTAGGCCTAGAAAGCTAGGGGTGTCAAGAGGGGGTGAAAAACGATAGCCTGCAGCTATCATCAGCCACTGTTTCCATAGCTCACAGCTATCAGTCGTTGTGAGGAATAATAGCTTCCTGCTATGAAAACATCCCTGTTTCATAGATGAGAGCTATCACATAATCCACATTTTTGAGGCAGTTTCAAGCCGAATTTTCCTATGCCAGGCACTCCCGTTTGCCGAGACGGCGTCTCCTTCCGTCCCCAGGCACCTTGAAAACCGGCCGCCTCTCCGCGCGCTATTCTTGTCCTTTGAGGTGTAACCATGGCATCCACTGCGACCCGCCCCCAGCTTGCCCACCTGACCGCCGCGCTCGACGAACTGAAAGCCAAAGGCACCCACTTCAAGCTGCGGGTGCTCGACGATCAGCAGGCCCCGGTTTGTCATTACGACGGCCGGCAAGTGATCAATTTGGCCAGCAACAATTACCTGGGTTTGGCCAACCATCCCAAGTTGATTGAGGCGGCGCTGAAGGCCACCCGCGAGCTGGGCGTGGGTTCAGGCGCGGTCCGCACCATCGCCGGAACGATGCGCATCCACATGGAGCTCGAGGAGAAGATTGCGGCCTTCAAAAACGTGGAAGCTTGCGTCGTGTTCCAAAGCGGGTTTGCCGCGAATGCCGGAACGGTAAGCGCGATTCTCGGGAAGGAAGACTTCATCCTCTCCGACGAACTGAATCACGCCAGCATCATCGATGGAGCGCGTCTCTCGCGCGCCAGGATCAAGGTTTTTCGCCACAAAGATGCAGCGCACTGCGAGGAGCTGTTGCAGGAGGTCGCCAGCGAGCCGGGCCGCAAGCTGGTGATCACCGACGGCGTGTTCTCGATGGACGGCGATATCGGGCCGGTCGACAAGCTCGCCGCGCTGGCTGAAAAGTACGGCGCCATCATGATGGTCGACGATGCGCACGCGTCCGGCGTGCTGGGACGCAATGGACGCGGCTCCGTGGACCATTTCGGGATGCACGGGCGCGTCGACGTCCAGGTGGGGACCCTCTCAAAGGCGATCGGCGCACTGGGCGGGTACGTCTGCGGGTCGCGCGACCTGATCGATTACCTCTACCATCGCGCGCGTCCGTTTCTCTTCTCCACGTCGCACCCCCCGTCGGTGGCGGCCACGTGCATCGCGGCGTTTGACATCCTGGAGCAGGAACCGGAGCGCATCGAGCGGCTGTGGGACAATACCCGCTACTTTCAGGGCGAATTGCGGGGCGCGGGCTTCAACGTAGGCGGCGTCACCACGCCCGCGACCGAGACGCCGATTACGCCCATCATTCTCGGCGAAGGCCGCGTGGCAATGGACTTCAGCCGCGCGCTCTTCGAGGAGGGCGTACTGGGCACGGGCATCGCGTTTCCGACGGTGCCGGAGGGCAAGGCGCGCATCCGGTTGATCATGACCAGCGAACACACCCGCGGGCAGCTCGACCAGGCTCTCGAGACATTGGAACGCGTGGCGCGGCGCATGAATCTTCTGTGAGCCCGTTGGTTTAGTGAGGTACCTCTTCCTCACCTTTGGGGCAGACGGCG
Organism: uncultured Acidobacteriota bacterium; assembly: GCA_963744185.1. Lineage (GTDB taxonomy): Bacteria > Acidobacteriota > Terriglobia > Terriglobales > Acidobacteriaceae > Telmatobacter. The sequence continues at coordinate 67,112 of CAVUSR010000018.1, forward strand.
TCGTCGAGGAAGCATCGCCGAATGTGATCGTAGCGGGCGTCGTACATCTCCGCTGATGCACCCACTTCCCCGCGTTGTCGGGGCGTCAGCGACCAGTTGAGAGGGTCGGTAGCCGGGCTCTTGTCGGGAAGGCACGACACGTTATCGGAACCGTTGGTCTCATCGGTGATGAGGAAATGACGAAGGACGAGCTTATCGCTGTAGGCGGCTTCAAGCAGTGCCAGGATGGAGCGGTTGCGGCCGGTCACGCTGCCGTGGCCCCCGCCGTAAAAGGCTTTCAAGGGCGCGGTCAACTGGTCGCCGAGGTTCCAGGCTTTGCACTTTTTGTCCGGGTCGTCTTTCAGAGCCAGAGGAAAGGGACCCGCGTTTGCCTCCTTGCTGTTGCGAATCTCGACCAATAGGATGCGAACCTTGCGGGGAGTCGTGGTGCTGCTCGGCTGCTTGCCCGCGGCCAATGCAGCGCTTCCAGCTGTGGCTGAGTTCAACTCGCTTGAACCGATGAGCGCGGAACGAAGAAATTCGAGCGCGGTCGCGGTTCCGTCGTTGTCGTAGTATCCGCCGTCGACAAAGTGAACGGTCTGCTTGCCGGGAACGGCCGGAAAGGTGGCGGCGGACGACACGTAAGGGAATGTCGCCGACATTTGAGCAGCGGTTTGCAGGGGCAGATCGGCATACCGTGAACTCACCAGTCCGGTGCTGCCGTAAACGTCGAGGAACGACTCCGCGGGCGCGGGGACACCAATGTCCGCATCGCGCGTCACCTTGTAGTTTGAAAGCAGGAAACGGCTGCCGTTCTCAACGGTGGTGGTGTTCATTGAAAACGCCGGATAGGGGTAGGGAGACTGCATCGCGTTGAATTCTCCCAGTGTGAGTTGCCCATAGCTGGCGTCAGCCTGGCTTTGAGCCGCGTCCACCTCCGACTTCGGAACCTTCAATCCGGGATTTGCCGCAGGCCGGCAGTGAGGGTCATTGAGGTTGCGCTCGAAGGCTCGGCGAAGCGACCAGGTGCGGTCCATTCCCAACGGTCCTGATCTGAGATCGTCAACGCCGGTGGAAGGACTGACCAGCGTCGGTAAAAAGGGCACGATCGCTTTCGGGACGTCGTAATATACCAGGCCCCAGCCGATGGCCTCCAGGCTGGAACATTCCGCTTCAGGCACCATGCGCGACCATTGGGGCGATTCTCCGTTGCCCGCGTCGTGCAGCTCTCGCAAGTACGTGAGAAGACCGGCGCTGCCGCCCGAAACCGTGCTCAAAAGCAGAACGTGGTCGTGGAAGTGGTCGCCAAATTGTGATTCGAGGTGCTGCAGGACCGCCGTAGTCCATCCCGCTGCGTGGATGCCGCCGCCGGTGGAGGTGACAACAAAGAAGGTGGGAATGGAGCTTGCCGGCTGCTTCTGCTGAGACGTCAACTCCTGCTCGCGCCGTATCCGTGCATCGAGGATCTCGGCGGGGGTGGGCAGAGTCGTCGGCGCGTCCTTCAAGGCGATGGAGAGATAGTGCTCTTCCCGCGCTCCCGTCCAGTGAAAGAGGCGGGGAATGATGATGGCGACAAGGAACACGGTGAGAACGGGGATGCGATAGCGGTCTGCGTAGAAGGCAACTGCCCCAAACAGCCAGGCCAGGGAAATTACGAGAATCAGCACCAGGGCCAGGATCGGGAACCGGGACACGTCGAGTTCCGTGCAGAGGATCGGAACGCCGATGGAGAATCCGAGGATCGGCAGGGCGAGAATCGCTTTCCAGAGGCGTAGCGTCTTCTTGTTTTGTTGCTCCTCCTCGGTTCCGATTCCGGGCGCCTTTGCCGACAACACGAGAACGTAGACGGCGATGCCGCCGATCACCTCAAGCGCAAGGGCCACGGTGGAAACCGCATGAGCCGCAATGGGCGCGGTCAGCGGCCACAAGAACCAATAAAGCGCAAAAAAGCCGGTGGCTGACAAGAGCGAGAAGTAGTGGCCTTCAAAGAGCGATCCCTTCGGAGGCCAGCGATATCCCGTGACGGGGAAAAGCCGCGCAAGCCATCCTGTCGGGAGGGGCGTGTCGGCATCCTCCAGAACGTCGCCAAAACCGTGCTTTTTGCCATCAGGAGAGAGAAAGATGAGGCTGCGGGGCAAAATCAGCGTGCGCGCTATTGTCCTGTTCTCCTTCGCGGCTGCTTGCTTTTCGGAATCATTATCGGGACGATAGGTGAGGTAGTAGATTGCGGTAACGGCATACCAGAAGAGGAATGAGGTGACCAGGGCCGCGACCAGGCCAACGGCCACCTGCGAAGGATCGACACCCTCGTCGGCGCCGTTCGCAAAGAAGTAGATGGTAAGAACGACCGTATTCGCCTGGGAGACAAGGAGCGTAAACCACTCCTCCCCCGTGTTGGGGTGTGCCAGCAACCGGGCAAGCAATTTGGGCGGACAATCGCCGAAGCGGCTTTCGCCGTTGATGACGACGATGCGAGCGAGCATCAGCGCTACGAGGCTGTCGGCGATCAGAAAAAAGAAGACGCAGAGGTACTCGCCCCAGGTCTCCGGCGTGATGACGCCGCTGACCAGCGAGCGGTCATTCGCGGGCCAGTTTGCCCACCACAGGACGAGGGGAAACGCCCAGAGCAGAATGCTGAAGCGAAGGTAATAGAGGTAGCGAAGGCAACAGGCGACTTCGCTGCTGAAGCTCCCGGTCTGCGCGGTCTGGTCAACGGTCGGCGTGTTGGACGACATGGATCATCCTCCATTGAATCTGGAAGGACCTCGGGCTGTCGGATTGTCCGTTGCGTTGAGACCATGGATTTCCGTCAATTCGTGTTTGGAATCAGCCTGCGGATCGACGGACTCGGGGCACAGATGCACGTAACGATGCTCTTCCAGAGAGGACAACAGCATAGCCGGTAATCCGGCTGCGTCAAGTGCTGCGTGCGCATTGTCGATTGAGTGACGTCATCTCTTTCCGGCACAAGCGGCGAGGAACCCTCAATACAATAGGCGCAGTAGTTGCTCGCATCTGCTATCGCAAGGCTGGCTCCGCATGATCGCTCACCTCCGAGGCAAGCTCATTTACAAGCAGCCCGGCCAGGCCATTGTTGAGGCCGCCGGCGTGGGATACGACGTGACCATCAGCGTGCCCACATTTACCGCGCTGCCGGTGGTGGGTGCGGAGGCATCTCTGCACATCCATACGCAAGTGAGTGACGATGCCATTGCCCTGTTCGGGTTCCTGGAGCGCGAGGAGAAGCGGCTGTTCGAGCGGCTGATTACGGTGAGCGGGGTGGGGCCGAAGCTGGCCATCAAGATGTTGAGCGGCCTGTCGAGCGAACGCACCGTGCAGGCCATACGCGCACAGGATCATGCACAATTGACGCGGATTCCGGGCGTCGGCAAGAAATTGGCCGAGCGGCTTGTGGTGGAACTCAAGGACAAGCTGGACGACTTTGCCGTAGCGCCCGCGCCCGCAGCCGTACAGGGAGCAGCCGTTGACGATGTGCTCTCAGCGCTCGTGAATCTTGGCTATCAGCGGCCGGCAGCGGAGAAGGCCATTGAGCAGGCGGTCAGCAAGGACAAGGCGCTGGCCGGCGACTTCGACGGGCTGTTCCGCGGTGCGCTGAAAGTGATCCGGTAAACTCGTCTTGGTATGCCGCGTTCGCCAAAACCCTCTCCATCCGCCGCTGTTCCGTACTTCCGACCCGAAGCGTTGAAGTTTCTACGCAACCTGGCTCGCCACAACGACCGCGAGTGGTTCACGCCGCGCAAGGCTACCTTTGACGCCGAGTTGAAGGAGCCGATGCTTTCGATCGTCCGCAAAATTACCGACGCGATGATGGAGTTTGCTCCGAACCACGTGCGGCCGGCGGAAAAATCGCTGTTCCGCATCTACCGCGATACGCGCTTTTCCAACGACAAGCGGCCGTACAAAACGCATGTGGCCGCGTGGTGGTCGCACCAGGGCCTTGAGAAGACTTCCGGCGCGGGTTATTACTTCCATGTGAGCGCGAAAGAGGTGGTGATTGCCGCCGGCGCCTACATGCCGGAGAAGGACCAGCTGGCGGCGATCCGGCACTGGCTGCTCGACAACCACGAGGTCTTTCGCAAAAGCCTGCAGTCGGCTGGAATTCGGAAGGTGTTCAAGGAATTCGAAGGGAATGCACTGACCCGTCCGCCGAAGGGCTTTCCGGCCGAGCACCCGGCAATGGACCTGGTGCGGTGCCGGCAGTGGGGCTTGAGTGCGACGCTGCCCGCCGAGACCGCGCTTGACCCGAAACTCGCCAACACGGTCATTCGCCACTTCAAGCTGGCCGCGCCCGTTGTCGATGCCCTGAACACCCCGATTGCCGAGGCGCTGAAGCCGAAGAGGAAGGTGCTTTTCGGTCTTCATTGAGCCGTCCGCGCACCGCTCAAAAGGGAGGTGCGGAATAGTTCCACGTGGAACGTTTGAGGGGCAAAGAGGGGCGAGAATGGCCGAATTTCCAAGAAAATCGGCGAAATCGGCACAAAAACCCATAAAAACCTGTGGAAAACGGGCTTTTCACCTTGACTTTACATGCCCCCAAGCCGCATTGTTTTCAACGACAGGGTTCTCCGGACCCGCATGGATACAGGGTTTTCGAATACAAGTTGCCCCCATTCGATCTCTCTGATGCGCTCAACATCCGGCAGTAACCGCGGCAACAAACGGCTGCCCAAGGGCACGCCCAGAAGGAGAACATCAGAATGGCAACTGGATTGACTAAGACGGCCCTTACGCGGCAAATGGCCGAGAAGCTCGAACTGACCAACAAACAATCCGCGGCTTTCCTTGACCTGCTGGCAGAAACCGCCATCAAGGAAACCAAGAAGAACGGCGTCTTCGTAATTCCCGGAATCGGACGCCTGGTGAAGGCAGAGCGCAAGGCGCGCATCGGGCGCAACCCGCAAACCGGCCAGGCAATCAAGATCAAGGCCAAGACGGTCGTGAAGTTCCGTGTGGCCAAGGCAGCGAAGGACGTCATCGCGCCGGCAAAGAAGTAGATAAAACTAGAGGATTCCTCGAATACCATCCGGCTTCAAGTGGGGGAGAGCGCAAGCACTCCCCCCTTCTTTCGCCACCAACAAAATTTGAACTGCGATAGGCTGCGATACCATCCATTTCACTATGACTGCCTCCCCTGCGATTTCAGAGAGTTCCGCGAGCCCTTTATTGCTGCCTGCGCCGATTACGCAACTCCTACGCGCCGAAGGCCTCGCAGTGGGAGTGGTCTCGGCGGTGCTGTATGCACGCACCGGCGCAAGCTGGTGGCTGTTTGCGGCACTGTGGCTGGCACCCGATCTCTCCATCCTGGGATATTTCGCAGGCTCGTGTCGCGGTTCGCGCATCTACAACGCGGCGCACACTTACACCCTTCCCATCACGCTGGCCGTGAGTGCGCTGTTGCTGCACGCCAACGTCCTGTTGCCGTTAGCGCTCATCTGGACGAACCATATCGGCGTCGATCGCATGATGGGCTATGGCCTGAAGTTCTCCAACGGCTTCGATTGGACGCATCTCGGAGTGCGCAAGCGGCGGTTTCAGTAGGATCGGTGCCGGACGACGGTTTATCGAGTGGTGACGAGCGCAGGCGCATTCGCCGGAAGGAAGGCGCGCAGCACCAGCGAAACGCCAAAGCACACCAGGAACGCCTTGATCATCAGCATGTTCTCGTAGCGCCACGACAGGACAGCGAGGATGAGAAACACCCCGATGGGATTGGTTTCAGCGAGCAGGGCGCGACCCCAGATGCGGATGATCGTGCGCGGCGGGCAAGTTGCTGCGCAGCCGCGGAAAGAGGCGCGGCACGCTGCGAAGATAGAGCTTGTAGGGCTCTCCCAGCTGGCGCTCAAGAAAGGCTTCCTCGCCGAGGATCAGGCGAACCAGGAAGAAGGAGAGCAGCACCAGCGTAAAAAGTGCGCCGGTAACCGGCATGGCAAACGACATGGCGGCGATCATCAACCAGGTTCCCAGGTACAACGGATTGCGCACGTAGCGAAACGGCCCGCCGGCCATCACGGCTCCTGCTTTCATCTCCAGGTTGTTCACAACGCCGGCCCCGAGCCACGCCGTTCCCCAGATCCGCAACACCGCAGCGAGAGCGGCGACAGCGGTGGCGCACACAATGACGACGGGGGTAGCTACAGTGAAGCTGAACAGGCCCAGACGGCTTATCTCGAGGGCAAACCACTCCAGCAGCGACGTGCGCCGGCCAATACCCCACAACTCGATCCACGGCGACCAGAAACCGAGCGCAATGATGGCCACCATGATGGCCAGGCGTAAACGAAACTCCAGATGACTTGCCCGCATTACCTGCTCCAGGAACATAAACCCTGATACACAGGCTATCGCGGACGGGCGGCCGACCGCTCGCGGGCGGGGGCGGAGATGGAACGCGAGCGGCCAGGTCTCACTCCGCACGCAGCGCTTCAATGGGATCGACGGAAGCAGCGCGTCGCGCCGGGAGCAATGTGGCCAGAAGCGCCACCGTCGCCAGAGCCACGGTGACGACGATAAAGCTGAGCGGATCGTGCGGCCCGATGCTGAAGAGCAGGCTCTTAAGCACGCGGGAGAGCGCGAGCGCGGCCGCAAGTCCAACGGCTGTTCCGACCAAGACCAGGCGCATTCCTTCCCACAGAATGAGCCGCAGAATGTCAGGCCGCTGGGCGCCCAGAGCCATGCGTATGCCGATCTCCTGGCTGCGCTGCACAGCGCGGTAGGCCATCACGCCATACAGCCCAATCAGGGCCATGGCAAGGCCGGTGAGGGCGAAGAAGCCTAATAGCGCGGTCTCGAACCGTGGCCGATCCGCAAGCTTGCCTACTCGCTCGTTCAGAGTCTGGACATTCAGGGGCACGGTGGCGTCGATTGCACCAATTTGCGTCCGGATCCAGGGCGCCAGGTCCCGCGGGTTGAGCGCGGTCTTCACCAGGAGGACAGCAGAATGCGGCTGCTGCCAGTCGTCGGCTGAGGCGCGCCACAACTGATAGTATTCGGGTTCATCCTCTTCTCCCAATCCGGAGTTTTTAACATTTGCAGCGACACCCAGGACAGTGAACCAGGGTCCCCCCGGTACCGGCTTCACGTGTTGCCCAATGGGATCCTGCCCCGCAAACAGGCGCGACGCCAAAGAACTGCTCAGAATCATGAAATGTTCGCTTGATGTCCTCTGTTCTTCGGTGAAGCCTCGGCCGCGCAGAATAGGGATATCCAGGATTTTGAAGTAGTCGGGTGTTGCCCATCGCCACGCCACCATTCCGCCCGTGGCGCCGGTCATCGGCGCACGCCCCGCGACTTCCATGATGCTGTAAATGTGGTCGCGACGATCGTCGCCGGGCGGCACGGAGTCGCTCAATCCCACTTCTGAAACACCTGGCACTTTCCGGAGCATCCCCTCCGCCTGGAGGAAGAATTGCATCCGCGATTCGGGTGTGGCGTATCTGTATCGGTTAAGAGAAACACGCACTGTTACTATGCCGTGCGTCTGGATGCCAAGGGGTTGCGCCTGCAGGTTCATAAAGCTTCTTACCAATAGCGCCGCGCCGGCAAGTAGCACCATCGAGACGGCAATTTGCGCCGCGGCAATAACCTTCCGCATAACGGCTCCTGCGCCGGCAGGCAGCTCCCGCGCCGCGAATGCTATCGATCGTGGTCGATCGAAGGCGGGAATCAGCCCGAATGCTAGTCCGCAAACCAGCCCGACCAGGACCGCGAATCCGGCGATCCGCAAATCAAGTTGTGCGCCTGTCAGAAACGGCATACCCGACGGCGCAATAGCGACGAACAGGCGCAACAGGCCTTCCGCAATGACGCCGCCTGCCAAGGTCCCCAACACAGAAAGCAGGAGGGACTCAACAAGCGCCTGCCATGCCAAACGGCGCCTGCTCGCGCCCAGCGCCGAGCGCACCGCTTGCTCCCGCTCACGGGTTGAAGCACGCATCAGCAGGAGGCTGCCGACGTTGGCGCACGCAATCGCCAATACGGCGAAAACCGCGCCGAGCAACACCAATGCTGACTGGCGGGCATCGTGCATCTGACGATCGCGAACGGAGCGGACGCGCAGGCGGACCTCGCTTCGAAAACGCGCGGGGACCTTGCTCAGGGCGTAGTCGAGTTGCGGTCTGAGCTGCTCGGCGGCCTGTGACGGACTGATGCCCGGTTTGAGACGCGCAAAGCCAAACATGACCCGGTCCGCGCCCGCCGTGCTTTCGTCAACCGCCTGCGGTACCAGCAGGTCGGCATGCTCCAACGCCGGCATTTCGAAGTTGCGAGGCAAAACCCCAACGATACGCACCTGGGCGCCGTCGATATCTATCAGGCGGTTTACAACGCCTGGATCTCGGCCGTAGTGGCTGGTCCACAGCCCATAGGAAATGAGGGCTGCCTTAGGCCCTTTCGGGCGGTCTTCTTCCGGCAGAAAATTGCGCCCCAGGATCGGGGATACACCGAGCGTGGTCAGAAAGCTTGCCTCGACGCCCACACAACTGAGATGGGCGGGATTGTGCTCCGTCAGATCGCATGGGTATTCACCCGCCTCCGAGCTCAGCGCGCTGAATGGCGAGGGATGGTCGCGCCACTGGTAGTACCATGCGCCCAGCACAAACTCCTGAGGAATGATGGGCGCGGTCAATCCAACGGAAACCAGGCGGTCAGGATCCGCAAAGGGCAGGGCCCGGAAGAGGATGCGATCGACCACGCTGAAGACGGCGGTGGTTGCGCCGATGCCGAGGGAGAGCGTGAGGATCGCTGTAATGGCAAATACCGGGCTGCGGCGAAATCCGCGCAGCGCGTAGCGAATGTCGTGGATCAGAATTTCAAGGCAGGGAAGCGAGGCGCGCTCGCGATAGGCTTGGCGCGTTTGATCGGATCCCCCAAGTCTGAGAACTGCCAGCCGGCGAGCCTCCGCAGCAGTGAGACCTGCGCGGACGCCCGCGTCGGTATGCATATCAATATGGCTCTGCAACTCGGCTTCAAAGTCGGCGCTTGTTTTCCGGCTGCGCAGAATGCGCATCACGAGAGCTCGAAGGCTTCGCATCACGCCTCCTTGGGCCGTGCCAGAAAGCGGGCCAGGATCGCTGTGGTCTTCTCCCATTCCTTCGCGGCCTTGCGCACCCGGCGCCGGCCAGCCTTGGTGAGTTCGTAGAACTTTGCCCTGCGATTGTTATCCGACGTTCCCCAGCTGGAGCGGACGTAGCCTTCTTGCTCGAGCTTCAGCAGGGCCGGGTAGAGCGTGCCGTAGTTCAGTTCCAGGTGGTCGCCGCTGGTCTGCTCGATGCGGCGCGCCAGTCCATAGCCGTGCTGCGGGCCCATTGTCTCGAGCGTGCGCAGGACCATAAGCGCCAGGGTGCCTTGCCAGACGTCCGTTTTACCGCCCATTTCTACCCCCTATGGCAAACCAATATGGAGCAAGATACGCCTTTCCCTATGGGTTGGCAATAGGGCATGTTCGACGCCCGTAAGAGGAGCGGCACAATGCCGGCAACCACGATGTGGTAGGCTGCGCATACGTTTTCTCCATTGGAGGTTGACCCCATGCTTCTGCGTTTTGGCGCAATTTCAGCTGTTGCCCTCGTTACATGGCCGATGGCTGCACAGGATGCTCCCAGCCTTTCGAATTCGGTGCAGCAACAGCTTCCTTCGCTCACCGAGACATACAAGCAACTTCATCGGCATCCCGAGCTGTCGCACCACGAGGAGAAGACCGCGGCATTTCTGGCTAGCGAACTGCGCAAGGCTGGTTACACCGTGACGGAGCACGTGGGAAAATACCAGGACGGCGCGCAGGCTTATGGGATTGTGGCGGTGCTGGAGAACGGAAAGGGCCCGCGGCTGTTGATCCGCAGCGATATGGATGCGTTGCCGGTCGCGGAGAAGACGGGGCTTGATTATGCATCGACGGTGCGCTCGACCAATGCGCAGGGGCAGGATGTGGGCGTCATGCACGCCTGCGGGCACGATATCCACATGACGGTCTTGTTGGGTACTGCGCGCGAAATGGCCTCGCGCAAGGAAGGATGGCACGGCACGCTGATCCTGATCGGGCAGCCCTCGGAGGAGACGATCGACGGCGCGCGGGCGATGCTTTCGGACAGGTTGTACGAGCGTTTCGGCCAGCCCGACTTCGTGGTCTCCGAACACGATGACTCGGTCACTCCTGCCGGCTCGATCGCGATAAAGGGTGGCCCACTGCTGGCGAGTTCGACCAGCATCGACGTGGTGATGCGAGGGGTGGGCGCGCACGGCTCGCAACCGCAGAACAGCAAGGATCCGATCCTGATGGCGGCGGAGTTCGTGGTGCTGGCGCAGAGCATCGTGGGCGCGCCAGGTGGATCCGCAGCAGCCCGCGGTGTTGACCGTCGGCATGATCCACGGCGGAACAAAACGCAACATTATCGGCGAGGAAGTCACGATGGGGCTGACTCTGCGCACATATTCCGACAAGGTGCGCGACCAGATCATCGCGGCCGTGAAGCGCACTGCGGAGGGAATCGCGGTGGGCTATGGCGTGCCGCAGGATCGTATGCCGATTGTGACGGTGAGCCAATCGGAGATAACGCCTGCCACCTACAATGACCCCGCCCTCGCGGAGCGGTTGCGCAAAGTTGCCGTAGCCACGCTGGGCGCCGAGCACGTGGAGCAAGCCGAATCGGTGATGGGTTCTGAAGATGTGGGGCAGTTCACGCTGGATGGAAAGATTCCCGGCGTGATGTTTCGCCTCGGAGCCTCCGACCCCGGCAAGCTGGCACATGCAAAAGAGACCGATGTGCCGCTGCCAGGCGTGCATTCGCCGCTGTTTGCTCCCGAGTATGCGCCCACCATCACGACCGGCGTTACGGCCATGACGGCGATGTCGCTCGACCTGCTGAAGTGAAACTCAGTAAATCAATTTGAGCGAAAACTGGATCTGGCGCGAGTTGCCCGCTGTCCTGCTGATCTCGCCGAAGCCGGAGCCATTGAGCGTGTTGGTCGGCAGGCCCATATCGACGATGTTGAAGAGGTTGAAGAACTCCGACCGGAACTGCAGATCGACGCGCTCGGCTCCGCTTCGGCGGTGACCGAAAGGCGTGTCCTTGATCAGGGCAAAATCGAAGTCGTAAAAGGCTGGACCGCGAAACGTGTTACGGCCCAGCGTACCGAAACGGCCCTGGTTCGGCCCGCTACCGCCCGCGACATGGATCGGAATCGAGAAGAAGTCGGTTGCGTTCTGATCGCCGTGACCGAAATAGTCCACTCGCACTTTGCGCGCCGTGGAGAGACTCGGCTTGGCAATCTGGTCTGGGCGATCGACGCCATTCGAGCCGTAGCCGGTCTGCTGAATTCCAGAAAACACGGTAAAGGGCGAGCCGGAACTGATGGTGGAAATGCTGAGCAATTCCCATCCGCCGGTCACGCTCTTGCTCACTGCGTTTAGAAGGGGCGCCTGCTGCAGATGCAGGTCCTGCGCAAGGCTCAATCCGAATCCATGGGTGACGTCGAAGTTAGAGGGACCCTTCTCAGGATGTGTGTCAAAGGGATTCTGCGAAAAGCCGGACGCCGCGGCGCCGGTCGCTCCAGTCCCGCCCAGGACCAGGCTGGTATCGTCGATCGACTTGCTCCACGTATAGCTGGCTTGCACGCCGGGGCCGCCGTGCCCCGTGGTTCCAGACAGCGACATTTGCAGCGCATGATACGAGGAGTGAGCATCGGAAACGATGACATTTTCCACGCCGAAACCGCCAATGACGTCTCCCGCGCTGTTGAACTCCGTGTGCGGTGCAAAGCCAGGATAAGCGCCCGGGTAGGCATTGGGGAAACTGTATCGGGGCAGCTTCTCGCTCGCCGTTCCCACGTACGCTGCGTCTGCCGTGAGATTCCCCAGCTTCTGTTCCAGTCCCGCAGTCCATGTGAACATGGTCGCATTATTGAAGTGCAAGTCGATACCGCTCAGGTTCAACGCGCTTACTACCTGACTTGGTTTGGTCAACGCTGCCAGGTCCTTCTCGTAGCGGTCCACATCCATAATCGTGTTGGGCGCAATGGATTTGGTACCGCTCGATATCGGGATTTCAGCGCCCGAAGGCGTGTAGGTTTTCGGCAGTTCATCAGGCGTGATCTGGAATCCATAGTGGATGGGATTGGCGGCAGCGGAAAGCAGCCGGGGATAGACAGCAAAGGGCGTCGACCCGGTAAGAAAATTATCCTGCCAGATATTCGGCATGATCGCCATGACGCCGCCGCCGGCGTGCGCCTGCAGGTTGCGGCTGATCTGCCAGGATGCTTGAACCCGCGGCTCGAAGGCATGCCAGTCCGTTTGATAACCAGGTTGAGGATTGACCACAAACTGCTGTGTTCCGTTGATCGTCCGGAACGAAGATGTGCGGTGCGCACGCTCCGTAATGGGCGTATAGAGATCCCAGCGGACGCCGTAGTCGAGCGTGAAAACCGGCGTAACCTTCCACGTGTCCTGCACGTAGGCGCTCACATTATTGCGGCTGATGGCTGCGGGACCGATGTGTTGACCGCTTGAGATGCCTGGCGGCGCGAGCGCGACCGTGTAATCAAATGGACTCCCCGACAGAAGCGCAGACAGCGTGTCGGGCAGTGGGTCGCCGGGATGCACGTCGTGCGTGCCGCTCTGCGAGGGAATGGCTTCAGTCGCGTAGGCGGTGCCGCCCCCAAAGTCGTACTCGCCGTTGGGGCTTACGCCAAAGTAAGTCGTGTCGCGATTGATCCGCACTTCCGCGCCCGCCTTGAACGCGTGTTTCCCCCTGACGTAGCTCACGTTCTCGCGTCCCTGAAAGAGGTTTCCGTAGGCCTGCATGACGGTACCCGCCGCGGCGTTGAAGGGTTCATAGATCCCGTCATTGAACTTCACCGCCGGATCGGTGTAATCAAACGTCGGAAAGCCTGGCGTGGAGCGCGTGATACTGATCGAGGACTCGAACGTAAGCCGTGATGATGCGGTGCGTGTCCATGTGCCTACGATGTTGCGCTGCCGGTCAATGTATCTGACCCCGAAGGCTTGATCGATGGCAGTTTGATCCGGATTCGTGGTTGGCCCGGTGAGGTTGTCCATGTTGAATCGCGCAAAGAATTGGTCCTTCGCACTCAGCTTGTGGTCGATTCGCAGCGAAAACTGGTTCGCGTCCGTATCCACTTTCGATGCCGTGGCGTAAGTTCGCGCGCCGTAGGCTCCGGTGACGTCGTTGGGCAATGGATAGCGCGATAGAACAGCGGCGATGCCGGGATCCACCGGAACATTCAGCGTGTCAAACGATCCATCGGGATACTTGACCGAATCCACGCCGGCGCGCTCGGCGGCGGTGGGTACGGGCATCACCTGCGTAGTTCCAAGCACCTGCCGGAAGCCCTGGTATTGCGTGAAATAGAACGTGCGCCTGGTCCCGTTGTAAATGTGAGGTAGATAGACCGGGCCGCCATTGGTGAAGCCGAACTCGTTGCGGCGGAAAGGCGGAATGCGCCCGGGATACGCCGGAGTGGGATGGTCGAAGTAGTTGCGCGCGTCGAACGCGGAGTTGCGCACGAATTCGAAGAACGAGCCATGGAATCCGCTGGATCCCGAACGTGTGAGGATATTGGTGAATCCTGCGGCGCCTCGCCCCACTTCCGCCGGCATCCAGCCCGAACTCGATTGAATCCCTTCCACCGCATCGACGTTGAAGTTGGAGAAGGTCGAACCGCCCATCTCCGGATCGCTGATGTCGGCCCCATCCATGGCGAACGTCGCCTCCACGCCGCGCTGCCCGTTGATGGCAAACTGCTGCGTGAAGTTGGTTGCGCCGTTGGCGTCGGTCATGGTGCCCGCGGCCAGAAGAAGAAGCTGGCTGAAATCGCGCTTGTTCAGCGGCAGTTCGCTCACGGCCTGGCTTGAAAGCGCTTCTCCTCCCGTGCCGCCCTGGCTTTTGAGTGTCCCCAGCGACAGTTCGCCGCGATCGGAAAGCTCAATTGCGACCGGCGGGGTTCCCTGCGCCACGTCTACGGGCTGCGCATATTCGTGAGTGCGGCCGTTGGCCAGGATCGTCAGCCGGTAGCGGCCAATGGGAACGCCTTGCATGGCAAAGCGCCCATCGTTCGCGGTCACCGACTCGGCGGAGTTAGCGCCACTGTTCAGTCGGATCGTGGCGCCCGCGATCGGCGCATGCGCCGCGTTCTCAAGCACTCCAGTCCACTCGGCAACGACCGGAGCCTGTTGCGCCCTCATGCTCGCCAGGCAAAACAGCAAGAGGGAAGCAGAAACTAGGAAGTAACGCCTCCGCGCGCTCTGCAGCAGATGTCCGAACCTGTCCAACAGGGCGAACTTTGAATTCCTGGCATAAAAACGGAAAGATGGTTGCATGGGTGATTGAGCCCCTTAAGTTAACTCATGCCTGCGTGCACGCGCAATCGTTTAAGCTGAGTGGTTTTAGCGCACCACTTATTGTAGTTGCAAAGGGTACACGTAAGCCCAGTGTCCAGTTCCGGGTCGGTTGAGATGCGGTGCGAACAGGAAAATGGTGTTGACCCGCAGCATCATTCCCTGGGGTTCCCTACAATGGATTTCATTGCATGGCCGAAGACTCCGATCTCCTGACATCCACACCTTCGACAGCGACCGACACGATCGCAGCCATCTCCACGCCGCCCGGCCGGGGTGGAATCGGAATCGTGCGTCTTAGCGGTCCGCTCGCCACTTCCATTGTTGTGCGACTCGTCAAACTTCGCCAGCCGCTGGAACACGGGCGTGCTCGACTGGCCGACGTGCTCGATGCGCCGGCGGCCGAAGATCCTCCCGCAAGCGCCTCAGCGCGCATCGACGAGGCGGTTGTTACATATTTCGCCGCGCCCAATTCCTACACGACGGACGATCTCGTGGAGATTGCGGCGCACGGTTCGCCTGTCGTGCTCGATCTATTGCTGAGGCGCGCGCTCGACCTCGGAGCACGGCTTGCCGAACCCGGAGAATTCACGCAGCGCGCGTTTCTTAGCGGGCGGCTCGACTTGACACAGGCCGAAGCGGTCCGGGATCTCATCGAGGCGCAAACACTCACGCAGGCGCGCCAGGCCGCCAGCCAGATGGGCGGCGCACTCAGCCGTCGTGTCGCGCCTGTAAAGCAGTTGCTGGTGGATCTGATCGCCCTGCTCGAGGCGGGCATCGACTTCGGTGAGGACGACGTGGACGTTACCTCTCGCGAGGAGATCGGCACGCGTCTTGACGACCTCACGCCGCACCTCGTCAAGCTGGAAGCCTCGTTTTCCCGAGGACGCGTCGTACACGATGGATTAACCCTGGCGATCGTGGGCAGGCCAAACGCGGGCAAAAGCTCGCTCTTCAATCGGCTCGTCGAGCGCGAGCGCGCCATTGTCACGGCCACTCCCGGTACCACGCGCGACACCGTGAGCGAACGCATCTCGCTCGATGGAATTCCCTTGGAGTTGGTGGACACCGCGGGCCTGCGTGAGTCGCACGAGGAGGCAGAGCAGAAGGGCATTGTGCGTAGCCGCGAGGCCCTCGCCGATGCTGCCCTGGTGCTGATCGTGCTGGACGCCACCCAGCCGCTGAACGACGAAGAACGCAACCTGCTGGCGGAAGTGCAGCGCAGGCCCGCACTTGTCGCGGTAAACAAGAGTGATCTTGCGCCGGCAGTTGCAGTCCAGGTCGATTTGAACGGGGTTCCCGTCGTGACAACGTCCGCGCTGACGGGCGAAGGCATTCCCCTCTTGCGCGAACGAATCCTCGCGCTCGCTTCGGGTGGGGCGGCAAGCGAGCCAGGCATGCTCACAAGCCTCCGCCATCACCAGGCGGTCACCACCGCTCTTTCGGCCATCCACGATGCCGCCCAGGCCAATGCGAGCCATGTCCCGCACGAGATGATCCTGCTCGATCTCTATCGCGCTCTCTGGGCACTCGACTCGCTGACCGGCCAAACCACGTCTGACGACATCCTTAATCTAATCTTTTCCACCTTCTGCATCGGAAAATAATCTCATCTTTGGGCTTGACCGATGAGAATCGGAATACTCTCATAAATATATGCAAATAGGTTAGTTATTGTACGGATCTGTTCGAATAGGTTCGAAGACAGCCATACGCTTTTGAGTCTCCAGCAAGTCTCCAAAAACCGGCATATACTTATCTTTTCATCTGGAGACTCTAAATGGGGTTAACCGATAGGGAAATCAGCGCGTTAGAGCCATCGCTTGGCAGGTACTCCAAGAGAGTAGAACGAGGGTTATACCTCGACATAACGCCTGGTGGTGCAATGAGTTGGATTTTCAAGTATCGATTCAATGGCAAACAGGAAAAGCTTGTCATCGGCCGTTATCCGGACCTGACCCTGAAAAACGCGCGGAAGATGCGTGACACGCTTGCCTCCCAGGTGGCGGAAGGACGATCGCCCGCCGAAGAGAAACGCAAGCTTCGGCAAGCAGGTGCTACAGACTCGGAGGTGCTGACGGTCAGAAAATTTGGTCAGCGTTATTACGACGAGCAGGTCGCCAAGAATTGGAAGGATCCGAGCGGTGAACTCCGTTACCTGGAGAAGGATCTGTACCCAGTTCTGGGAGATCGGCCCCTGAAGGACATCACGGCTCAGGATATCCAATCAATCGTGTATCCGAAGAGAGACGGCGGCCATCCCGCGGCGGCGATCTGCTTGCGAAACACGATCAAGAGGATGTACGACTACGCCGTCGAAACGCACTGTGCCTTGATCAATCCGGCCGCAATGGTGGCTACAAAATACATCGGCAAGGCTGTGAGGCGGAAGCGCCACCTACCTCCTAAGGAGATTCGCGAATTCCTTCAGACCGTTTATCAAAGCAACATCCGGCGCCAATTCAAATTGGCCTTGCATATCATCCTTTTGACCCTGGTTCGGAAATCGATGCTTCTGCTGGCGACGTGGGACGAACTCGACTTTGAAACCGGCGAATGGACAATCCCGAAAGAGCACGTGAAAGCTAAGAAGGGCGAGGAGCACGAGCACGTCGTTTACATGTCCAGGCAGGTTGTCGCCATGTTCCGTGAACTCAGGGCGCTGGCTGGTGGATCAAGATTTGTCCTGCCTGGGCGCGGCAAGCGGAACCAGCCATTCGCGGCAAACGCCCTGAACAAGGCGCTCGAGGGCTTGACGTTCGAAATAGAGCCTTTCACGATTCACGATCAGAGAAGAACGGCGTCGACCCTGCTCAACGAGCATGGATCGGGGCATGGCTGGTCCAAAGACGTGGTTGAGAAGGCTCTAAGCCATGAACAGGACGGCATCGCAGGCATTTACAACCGCGCCGAGTACGCGAAACAGCGGAGGAAAATGCTTCAGTGGTGGGCCGACTACGTGGATTCCATCATCACCGAATCGAAGGTGATCATCGGCAATTTTGGCCGGCGGTAGATTGTCGCAATTTTCGTTCGGTCCACTTGGTTTGCAATGAACAAGCCTATCCACCTGTCCAGAACAGGGTAGAAGCAGAAAAGGATGGGTACCGAAAAAGTTTTGCACTTCTGATCTACCCGCCGAACCTTTGTTTCCCCGACAATGAGGGTGATGCTAGACCTCCACAGCATGTCGGCGGACCCTAATCCGAAGGCCATTCTTCGAGTTGAGGAGGTTTTGCGTCGGACGGGACTCAAACGAACCATGCTGTACGAATTGATCAAGAAAGAGAGATTCCCCAATCAAGTCTCACTCGGGGCCCGCGCAGTTGGCTGGTACGAAGACGAGGTGGAGGACTGGATCCGGAATCGGCACACAGCCGAGCGTGAGCCCAAACGACTTCCCCAATCGTCCAGTGTCATAAGAGAGACGAGACCTTCGTCCAAGACTTCTCCTGTTGAAAAGGCGATGGCAAGCTCTCTGACACCCGATCGGCAAAAGGAGGAGAAAAAAGGTGAGGCGATCTCTCCGATCGTTCGAAACCGTGGTGGCTCCGACCGTACACTTCAACCGGCAATCAAGGATGCAGCAAAGGTGGCCACCGCGATGAGCGAGACCGCAGAACTGAAGCTCTTGCGCGACGAGAATACCCGATTGAAACGGCTGATCGCAGATCTTCTGTTGAAGAACGATCTGCTTCAATCAGCGGCCCAAGGTAATGCCGTGGCATCGTAGAAGCAGGACGACAATAAAAACTAAGTTCCACAATCAAAACGGTTCAACGTGCATGGAAATGGATCAAAGCAATCTTGGCGAATCGTATTCTTGTCCGGGCACGCAAAGCTCCTGCGTGGTCGGCACAAAACATCAACGAACAACGTGAGCCCCACATCCACACTCGGCGTGTGTTGGTTTTTTAGGTCAACCATTCCGGCTGCCACGGGCCTCGCAGCTTCTTTGCTGAGCTGTGCGTCAGTCGAACACTGCAGAAACCGTGACCTTGACGAACGTCCCCGCTTACCCGTTTGGTCATCACGGGACCCTGCTCGTACCAGTCCGCGCGGAACTCACAGTGCTTGAAGACGTCCTGCAACGGGCCGAGGGAACTGTAGATGCTTCTAGACATTTTTGAGTGAGGAGGGCCGGTCGAAACTCTGCCCACTTGGCAGGAGTTTCCCCCTCACGCGACACCATCGTGCCGATTGGCTGCAGATCGCCCCCGAGTGGCGTCGTATGAAGGAACCTGCTCATGGCCGGAGGCGGGATGTATACCCCCCCGCAATCGAGCCGCTCTTTCCGGTTGCTGCATAGCTTCAAAACTATGGATCTGTGGGTAAGCGACCCATCTTTCTTGATGGGTTAGCAATTTTGGCAACCGTAGGCATTACATCGGAACCCACTGCTGCGAAATACAGCAGTCTGGCTCATAATCCTGGAAGCTTCGTGACAACGGCATCCTGGATCCGGTCGAGGACGCGGGCATTACCGGCGTGCCGGTCCGCCGCGAAGGCGTAACGCCTTGGACATTGGAGACCGCCTACGAGACCAGAGATTTGCTCGCCGTCCCGGGACCGAAGTACCATGAATGGTAAGCGCGACTACCTGATCCTGAGCCTGCTCCCACATTGCGCGCTGCGCCGATCCGAGTCTGCCACTTTGAAAAGTCTCCAAGATCCAGCCTCGCAAAAGTCGCTGGGTGCTGATCGGTCTGCCAGGGAAATCCAGCCGTTGCCGAACTGTCGCGGTGCCGAATGCGTTCAACTCTGCGATTGACGAGTGGACCTCGGCGGCGTGGATCTCCTCCGAGCGACTGCTTCGTCAGTTGTCTCCCGCGGCTGCCGGATCCTAAGGAATCTGAGCGACGGGGCGGTACAGAATGTGGTCATCACATTGGCCAATCCGTCGGCATCGAACAAGTCAGTCCCCACGATCTTCGTCGTAATTCCGCACGACTTTGCCATAATCGGGGCGAAGCGCTGCCTGAACTCAAGCAATTCCTCGGCCTTGCCTTGGACAGGATGAACAAAGCTGAGACGCTTCGCCTGCTTTGTTGAACCGCAGAACGTGCGCTTTCTGTGCGCTCGACGCCTTTTCGCGACAACTCTTGCTCCACCGCCGATAATCGAGAAGTGAACTCCTGAACACGCCGATGCGGGAAATCAGCAGTTCAGTTGATTGATCATCGGCCCCTTTGGGTAACCCCGGAGGGTTCAGAAAGACAATGGCAGGTTATCGTGCGATGACCGAAAGGCCAACGAAAGTCAGCAGAATACGAACGTCGTCAGACTCGCCAGTTGGGTCATGCCCGACTCCGAAGGAGCGCGCATTGCTGCGCATTTTCGCTCGCCATTGCTGGTGCACCATGGAACTCGTGCGCCGGTTCGCCGAGTGTTACGGCATCCGGGCACGAGGAAACTCCGTGGCGGACGCGGTCAGGCGGCTAATAGAGAACGGATACATCCGCGATGTCGCCACCCACGATGGGCGGAAGACGCGCGCCTTTGCGTTGACAAAACGCGGTATATCGTACTTGATGAGTGTGCATCCAGGTGACGTGGGCTTGCGCTTAGTCTCAAATCGACCGCGCAAGATAATCGCTATGAATCGGGCCATCCTCGAGCTAAATGACAGAATGCCGGCCTCCTTTTGGATACTCGGGGCCAATCTCGCTGTCGAGAACGAGAAGTTGCCGTCTCCAAGATTCAACTTTGCGTACGACGCAATCGCGGGATTCCCAATCGACAATGGGTGGGTTCGTGTTGGCTTCATTGTTGATTTGCGACCTCTGAGCGCGGCGGAGTATCGACAGCTTTGCTCACGGCTTGCATCCGAGAAGCTGCTCCACCTGATTGTCTTTTTAGTGGAAGATGAAAGTCTGCACCGCTTTCACTCCCAGTTCAGTCCCATCCTCGACAGGATCGCTGTGCTCAAAATGGCGCGAAGGACGGAACCCTCTGCACAACCGAGAGCTTGGCTGTGGCAGGAGGACCTCCTTTCCGGAAGCTCCCTAGCAGAAGTAATGAAGGTTTTCGCGGCCACTAGGCTGCCTGAATTCTTCACGTTGAGTTCGTTCACGTTGACCCCGAGGGACAACCAACTTGGCGCACTGTTGCAGGTCGGAGCCTTATAGGACGGTTAAGCTGGAATGCCAAAAGGGAAACGGGAAGTGTATCAACTGGCAGCGGAAGGTCTGATAACCCGTCTTGGGAAGCGCGGCTAGCTGGGAACGCACAGGAGCCGGAAAATAGCCCTTACCGAGACGCGCAAATCCGGTAAATAGCGATTCCGACTTATCCGGAAAATGTCCGGAAAATGTCCGGAAATTGCCGAGGAGAATCGCAAGGGGTACACAGCATCTGTTTTGTCGTATAAGTATATTATTAATGATAATGTTAGCCTCTTAGGGAAGAGCGGGCGTTAAATCTTGAAATTATGGTTACTAACCCCCAAACCCCTCTGCAACCGACACTCTCCAAATCTGCTGTTTCTGCCATGGCGGAAATCGACCGGCTACGCCGCTCGATTTCCGCTCGTCAAGCCCTGTTAGCGCAGACAAACTCGTCAATTCGCACGGCCCGGATGCTCGCGAACCAAATCTGCCCATCAAATTAAACGTCGAGAGACCCACTCAGACAATCCATGCTTCACGTTTGAAGTCTGCCCTGGAACTGAACTTTGCGACTTCCTTACGGACCCCAGGCTAAATTGCCAAATGCTTTTTTGGATTTCGTTCGTGCTTAACAACTCGGTCCATTGCATTGCCGGATTGAGTTCCTTGTTTCCGTTTCGAACCCTCATTCCACGTATGGAGCCGCTCCTGAACGAACGACTCGAAATCCCCGTCCTAATCGTTCACGGTGTTGTTCGCCCATTTCACACCTTGACCAGATTTTCCGCGACACCCATTGATTGTGACAACTTGGCAATAGCACTTCACTCTATTCGCGTTTTTCGTTGCAGCCTCTTTGCGAAACACTGGTGCAACATGGTCGGAATCGAAAACGCCTGCCGTAATCCCTTCACAGTCTCCAATTCAATCGACCGCCATCTCCGGCTTCCCTAGGCGGCCGAGTCCGATCGGAATTCTGCCGTTGAACGGCAGCGTGGTAAGAATCGGCATCGAGAATGGGAACTCTAGACCAGAGCCAATCGATAGATGCGCTTCTCGCGATTTCATTCGTCCGTTCGTCATCTGCACGGGCATCTCACCACCGCTGGCGAGGGAATTCGACTGGCCCCCGCCGGCCCGCGCCGCAGAACCGGCGTGGCAATCTGCACTCGGGATGCGCAGCCGGATGATTCCATTTGTCGTCAAGCCTGAAAGGCGTCTGTTTGAAAACGACGAGAACTGGCGCGTTCCGAAACCTACGTCTCGTATCCAGGGAGATTCGGCTCTACCGGTTTACCCGCACTTCGGGCATGGGCTCGTGCAAACAGTCGACTCACTGAGCAAGAATCTCACCGGAATTGTGGGCTCCTGACCAGACCCCCGTGTAGGTTGGATAGCCCGCGCCCTCGTAGGGCGTCAGGTGAGAATTCACCTGTCCCAAGGGCGGATCGACTTAAAAGACCCTCTTTTTGTCTCTGTCAAATCCCACTCCGTATTCCCATCCATGGTGCCGGGCGAGGTACAGGAGGATGCGAATGATGCGTTCCTTAACTGGGGCGATAGTGCGACGCAAGCCACCCTTGGCATTGCAAACCCCCGATCCGCAGACCACAACTGGTAGAACTCGCGGATATAATCGCCATCGATTCTCCCTCGCCGATCGGCAAATTCGACATATTCCAAAACCTCGGCGGAGTCGAATGTACGCCAGCCGTCTGACAGCGAATGACGGCAACCTTTCCAGCCGCAGGCGGAGGTCCTCGGCCCCCTTCATAAATCCTGAACGGCAGGAGTTCGACAATCTGAGTGCGTTTTCCACTTTTCGCGGGCCGACTACAGGCTGGCTATGGGAAATCTGCATACAGGACCCTACAGGGAAAGTCGCTAACCATCTGCATTGCAATGACATGCAGAGGAGATCTACCCAAAATATGCGTGGGCCGTACCCCCGACATGCGCGCCGGATCGGCCTCGATACCCCTGATATGCGCGAATCGTACCCCTGATATGCGTGGAAAAGTGACTTCGTTCACAGCCGGGCGAGGAAAATGGAGGCGTCAATATTCATTGCTCTGGCGAGTATCCTTTAGTTGTCTATTGCCTTGCTAAAGGAAGAAGCGGTATCCTTTCGTTACACAACAGATCAACGAAAGGTCCTCTTGTCCCAGTTGTCGGCCAAATCCCGCCTCGGCCGATACGTTGCCAAGGTCTTCGAAGGCGAGACGGTTCGCGCCTTCGTCCCGCCGCCCTTGCCCCCAATCCCGCCCGTGCGGCTCGATAGGTTGCAGCTGCTTCTGGAACAGGCCAATCAGGCTGTCGGCCGGCTCGACGGGCTCGCCTCTCTGCTTCCAGACCTGTCCCTTTTGCTGTACACGTACGTTCGCAAGGAAGCCGTACTGTCGTCCCAAATCGAAGGAACTCAATCCTCTCTATCGGACCTGCTGCTCTTTGAAAATGAAGAGATTCCCGGTGCGCCTATCGAAGACGTGCAGGAAGTCTCGAACTACGTCGCGGCCATGAATCACGGGTTGCAACGTCTGCGTGCAGGATTTCCCCTGTCATTGCGATTAATCCGGGAGATCCACGAAATTCTCCTGTCCAAGGGGCGAGGAAGCGGAAAACAGCCAGGTGAGTTCAGACGAAGCCAGAATTGGATCGGTGGCAGTCGTCCCGGTAATGCGGCGTTCGTACCGCCGCCGCCGGAACTTGTTCAGGAGTGCCTGGGGCAGTTCGAGCTTTTCTTACATGAAATGCAGTCGGGACTTCCGCTGCTCATCAAAGCCGGATTGGTCCACGTTCAGTTTGAAACTATTCACCCGTTTCTGGATGGCAACGGTAGGCTCGGGCGCCTCCTGATCACGTTTCTCCTCTGTGCCCAGGGTGCCCTCCGGGAACCGATACTCTACCTGAGCCTCTATTTCAAAACCAATCGCACTGCATACTACGAACTCCTTGATCGTGTTCGCACCAGGGGCGATTGGGAAGCCTGGCTTGACTTCTTTCTGATTGGAGTCCGAGATACCGCCGATCAGGCTGCAAGCGCAGCTCGTCGCATTCTTGCCCTGTTCGAACAGGATCAGAAGAAGATTGAAGGCTTAGGGCGCCCTGCGGCCTCTGTGCTACGCGTGTTTCAACACATGCAGCGAAATCCGATTGTCCCGATTCCCACTACGGCCAAAAAGATCGGTATCTCGGCGCCCACTGTTACGAAGTCGCTGATGCACATGATCGATCTGGGCATTTTGCAAGAGGTGACGGGCCGGGAGCGGCACAGGCTGTTTGTCTATGAGCAGTATTTGGCCATTCTGAATGAAGGAACGGAGCCCATTAGATGAGCCTTCAAGTGAACAAGAAGGTACTCACGGAGCAGCGACATAGACGACGTCCATCACTCCTGCCGACCTCGAACAGGCACTTCGAGCCTAACCGTCCCTCAACCGTACTACGAAGCGGATTTTCTATGAATCTGACTAAATCAAAGCAGCGCATCGCCGACCATGGGGAAGTATTCACTCCCGCGTGGATGGTGGAGGCGATGCTGGACCTCGTTAAAGAGGAAAGCGAACGTATAGACTCGCGCTTCTTGGAACCAGCATGCGGGAGTGGCAACTTCCTCGTCCGGATTCTCAAGCGAAAGCTTGCAGCGGTCGAACTCAAATTTGGCAAGTCGGACTTTGAGGAAAAGCAGTACGCGCTTCTCGGTCTGATGTGCACCTACGGGATTGAGCTCTTGGCGGACAATATCGCTGAGTGCCGCGCGAATATGCTTGAGATCTTTGCCGACTACCTGAATCTGAACGAGACCGATGAGCTTTATCGGGCCGCTTCCTACGTCCTGTCGCAGAACCTCGTGCACGGCGACGCGATGACGATGCGCATGCATGGCGGCCAGCCCATCACCTTTGCCGAGTGGGGCTACCTCGGCAAGGGCAAGTTCCAACGGCGCGACTTCCGATTCGATGTTCTTACGCAAATGTCGTCGTTCAGTCAGGAAGGCTCACTCTTTGCCCATCTCGGTAAGCATGAGGTATTCGCTCCCCTCAAGTCATATCCTCCGATTAATGTGCGTGAGCTTGCTTGCTCACTTTGGGGCAATGGCTTAGAGGAGTCCAAATGAATGGTCAGGCCAGTTTTTCGCTTCGCGGGCGCAACCCCGATGTTTTGACCTGTATATCCATTGCCATGTGTCTGCATGCAATCCTGACGGATGATCCCGTGTATTACACTCAACCTCAGTGTTATCGACCTGACTATTCCTACGGAATCGCTCAGGACGAGGGACACCGGAAGGTGTGGGCATATCTCCTACGACGTGAGAGCTTCGACTATTACCAGCTGCCTGTGAGGTGAGTGCACCGTATTTGGGATCCCTTTTAATCATCCAGGCAGCTGTTTGGGGGGCATTCTTTGTTATCCGCGCCCTCTTGTTATTAAAGACGCGCCCAGTCGTGTTTTCGGCAGCGGGCCCCTTCCGCTTCGGCTGGAGTCGCTTCGATGAGATGCCAAGATGAAGGTTCCCAACCCGAGCCGGCCGGGGTTGCGGCGTTCTGGCTGGCTTTTCGTTGAAGCACTCAATGGGCGTTCTGCCTGGGGGCGGGGACTGATGTTTGGTACGGTTCGCCTGAAACGATGAACGATCTCGCTGCTGTTCCGCGACCTCGCGAAGAGTCCCGCCGAGTCAGTGCAGTGGCGAACATTCGAATGAAGCAACCACCACCGCAGGCGATCAAGTCGGTGGCTCCGTCAATCAGAATCGATGACGTCGAGTTTCCGGGAGTGGAACGAAAGTTGCACAAAATCATCCCGGGATTTAGGCTGTTCTCGCCACGCAATCAGAATGATTTAGCGGAAGTGACAGCTCCCCATGGCCAAGTCGACGTTGCTTTTTATACATGGAACTGGCGTTCGGACTGTGGGCTACGCCCAGACTTTGAAGCAGATCGAGTCAAAGCTGGCGGAGTTTGGGTTGCCTTGCGCTGTGGCGTCATGCCCGTGGGGCGATGTCTACGGCGTCGATTTTGATGGATTGTCACTGCCCGATCCCCCGGTCCGGAATCCAGAAGAGGAAGCACAGGCCTACCGGTGGGAATATCTGCAAATTGACCCCTTGTTTGATCTGCGCCTGTGGTGCACCCCTGCCGCGCAGCCTCCCCCTCGGGTCCTCGGCCAAAGAACCGCGGGCCAGGCCCTTTGGGAAACCACGGTTTCGAAGTACATCGACGACTTCTCCAAACCCGTCGCCCTCAACGAGTTTCTCACGCATAATCAGATCGAATTCCTATTCTTGCCGGCTTGGAAGAAAGTGGTCGATACGGATCTCCCAAGGCAGGCCTTCGCAACTGCGGGAACCGAGGCGGCTTCGGTGGCGAGAGTCTTTGCCGAGGCGGTGGTTGCGCAGATGATGCATGATGGTGCCCGTAGCGATCCGCCCACCGCACTCTCTCCGCGGATAGGCGGCAAAATCGTATCAATCCTTCTGTTCGACTGGAATCAGGTGGTCAAGGGCCTGCAGGACCTTTTTGGAAAGTTTTTCGGGTGGGGAACCAAGACCGTTCTGCGACCGTTGCGCGCAGGCGCCAGCCGAGCGATTGCTCCCGCCATCGGAGATATTCTCCTTTACCAGTCGGTGGGCAAAGACATTCGTGAATTGATTCGGAAGGACATTGAATCCATCCCGGGCGATGTCTTCATACTGGCTCACAGTCTGGGCGGCATCGCCTGCTTCGAGTTGATGGTAGAGCAGCGCCGTGAGGGCGCTGACCGGCTCGCCTCGGTCAAAGGCCTGATCACTGCCGGCTCGCAGGCTCCGCTTCTCTACGAACTCGGGGCGTTGCAAACGCTGAGCAAAGGGTCGCCGCTTCCGAAAGCCTTTCCCAAGTGGCTGAATCTCTACGACGAGAATGATGTCCTGAGCTATCGGGCCAATCGGCTGTTCAGTGTTGAAGCAGACAAGCAGGTCGACTCCATGTTGCCGCCCCTGGAAGCCCACTCCGCGTATTGGAAGCTTGATGAGACGTGGAAGGCTATCAGGGACATGATGAAGTGATCTAATGGCAGATTGGGCATTGGTTGTTGGCATCGAGCAATACGAATCGCGGCTGGCGCCAGCTTTGCAGGGCCCGGCGCTCGATGCGCTTCGCTTCGCATTGTGGCTCTCAGAAAATCGGGTCCCAGCGGGAAACATTCTGCTGTTCGTGAATCAATGCGAATGGCCGGATGCGCAACGGGCCCGACTCCAGGAAGCTTTCGATGGGGCGGCCGCCCGCGGCATCAAGGTTCGACCCGATCCGGTGCGCACAGCCATTATGGAGGCTTGGCGCAAAGAGCCGCTCTCGGGTGCTCAGGATGAAGGCACACTCTGGCTCTATTGGTCGGGTCACGGACTTGCGTTCCCCGAACACGGCCACGCCGTGCTATGCGCAGGCATGGAACTCTGCGAGCCTTCCTACATCTTCCTGAAGGAGTTCCGCGATTCGCTTCGCAGTGTCCTGTTTCACCGATTCACCCGGCAAAGATTGATCGTTGATGCGTGCGCCGAGTACTTTTCTCCGGAAGCATTGAATATCAGGACCTTCCGGAATCCGTTTTCTTGGACAGTCGAATATGCGCCTGACCAAGTTGAATTGAGTGCAGTCGCGATGGGCAGCACCGCCACCGCCGAGGAGGGTGGCAGCCTGTTTAGCCGGATCCTGTTCGAATACCTGGAAGATCGTGGCTGGCCGGATGAACCACGCCGACTCTACGAAGACGTCGAAAAAGCCATTAGCGCCGAAACGCGAGATCACTCGAAGTTGCCGCGCGTTCGAATTATGTCTCCCCGGTTTGAAGCCGGTATCGAACGAGGCAATCGCGCGGAAGAGTGCCGACGGCTCCTTCAGTTACTCTGGAACTGCAGGATTCCCCTGGAGAGCTATCACCCCGTGTACCTGCGAACCATGGGGGATATCACCTCCGATCCGCAGGTGCTTTCCGCTTCGACTCTGACGGATATGGTTCGCGAGTTGCTCGAGTTGAAGCGAGAAGAGGAATTCGGGGATCGTTCTCTCGGCATCATAGAGTTCTTCGAGCGGTTGCACCAAAAGTTCGAGAACGATGCGAAACCGATCCTCGAATGGCTGAAGGTGGTCCCACCTGGCGCCCTCGAAAGCGTACGAGAAAAGCTGAAGAAAGAATCGAGGAATCTGGTTCTTACGATTCGAATCGATGAAACATCTTTTAATCCCAATGGATTTCCTGTTTCGCTCCACGCCATGTTGACCGACGCCAACTTTACCGCCACCGTACGCAGTTGGGATGCGCAGGATCTGATTGACCAACTAGCTATAGAAAAGGAAGCCCGTTTTATTCTGGAATGGGCCAGCGCCCTGGCACGCCGTACGGAAGGCGAGCTCAGCGTGCAAGTATTTGCAAATCCCCCCCTGATGGGAATTCCTTGGCATGCCATTCGCCTCGACCCGGAGGACGAAATCGATCTCGCCGTGTATGGGCAGTTGCATTCATTCGTCTTGCGCTCGCGTGCGCGATTGACACGGTCGGCCAAGTACGATCTTGAGGGTTGGAAGCAGAAGACTAAAGCCTTGAGGATACGCCCGTGCAACAAAGTCGCGATAATCAAGGCTCCCTCTTGGACCGATTCTGGTCGGGAAGCCATCAATGATGAACTAGCTAGAATCGAAGGCATGCTTCTGATCAATGATGCCCTTGGGGCGCCGGTGCAAGCCTCTGAGGGTCTGTACAAAGTCCTCACGGCAGCGCTGCGGCGAGGTTTGTCCCTGGCAAGCTGGCCGGTGCGAGTGACCGACGCGGCTGGCATCTCCGCCTTTCAACTTGAAAAGTATCTTGGTGAGCTTCTCAATGTGCCCGAGTTGCTCGCGAAGATTCCCGCATTGTTCCTGCACGCGCGAAAATCGGAATCGTGGGCTCGCCAGACCGCGTTGTTCTGGGACGATAACGATGCCGATGTACTACGTATCCAGCATCTGATAGGAGATGAACCAGACCAGCTATGACAGCCGAGCCTATCGCTAACACCGAAAAAGCGCCGAAGGACTGGAAGGTCTTCGACGGAGCGAAGGGCAAAGAATCGCACAGGGGGCTGGCGGACTTGCCCTTGCCACCCTGGCGCCGCTCATCGCCAATCACGGAGCCTGAAAATTTCCCACCATCGATGTTGGAACGAGACAGAGCAAAGGCGGAGCCGTTTATCGTCGACCCTCCGATGGTCTGGGCCGTCAATGCGGCACTTTATCTCCGCCGCCCGCTGTTGTTAACCGGCAAGCCGGGAAGTGGAAAATCAACCCTCATATCTAAAGTCGCCTACGAACTAATGATGGGACCGGTATTGCGATGGGACATTAACTCGCGCAGCACCGTTCGGTCGGGTATTTACGACTACGATGCAATCGGCCGACTTCAGAAGAGCCGGCCGGGTGCAGATGAACCGCCGATCGAAGAATATTTGACGTTGGGGCCGTTAGGGACGGCCATGCTGGGCACGACTTGGCCGCGGGCGCTCTTGATAGACGAGATCGACAAAGGAGATCTCGATTTGGCCAATGATCTCCTCAACGTGATCGAAGAGGGAGCCTACGACATTCCTGAACTGCGGCGATTGGGAAAGAGTAAGGCTACCGCTACCGTTGTAGACGGCTTCGGCCGCAGTGTTGATGTTCAGGAAGGACATCTCGAATGCAGACAGTTTCCGTTCGTCGTAATGACTTCAAATGCCGAGCGCGAATTTCCTCCACCTTTCCTGCGTCGCTGTATCCGCCTCGCAATCAAGGCTCCAGACGATGCGACCACTTTGGCAAACATCGTTAATTCCCATTTAAAGCAGTTCCTCACAGGGCGCGACGAGGAGGTCAGGAACCTCATTGATACCTTTTTGAAGGAAGCCAGGAATAAGGAACTGGCAACTGATCAGCTTCTCAATGCGGTATTTCTCACCATAGGGATGCGCAACGGCACGGAAAAGAGCTTCCTTCAAGAAGAGCTCGAAGCGTTGCGTACGATGCTACTGGAAAGACTCGCGTGAGCGACTCTGGCCAAACCGGCACGCGGGACACTGACCTGCGCCCCCTTGCGACGCTGCTAGATGGGATGCAGCGGATCGGTTTGGATGTGAGCGTCAACGGAATGCTGGATGCAATCTGGCTAGCTCTCCAGCCAGGATTCGCTCTCAGTGCGCCGAAACCCGAAGCCGATAGGAAAAAGCCAACAACAGAAAGTCAGCTACCGCGTGGCCCCGAAACCGGCCAGAAAGCTGCGGAGGATAAGGCATCTGAGGAGGGCTATCAAACATCAATCGGCACCGCCAGCATCGATAAACACAAGCAGGCTTCACAGGTGCCAGAAGTGTCCGACAAACAGGGTGTCTACGCTGCCACAGCGGCGGAGGGCGTCAAAATGACGCTTCCGGCATCCCCTCTGCGCATCCCGGCGGCCGCCGCACTCGAACACAAGCTTCCGCTGACCCGTTCTCTGCGACCTCTGCGTCGAGCCTTTCGCAACACAAAGGTCCTTGAAATAGACGAAGAAGCCACCGCGGAGGCCATGGCAGACGCTCGAGACACGCTTATGCCCGTGCTAAGGCCGCGGCTCGAGCGCTGGTACGAACTTATCCTCGTAACGGATTCCGTTCCGTCCATGGACGTATGGTTCGAAACAATCCGCGAGTTTGAAGAAGTAACGCGCACGGCAGGTGCCTTCCGCGATATCCGCCATTATCGGCTAGAGTGGAAGGCCACAGCCTCCGCGCCTAAAGTGGGCACTCCAGTTCTTCTAAATCCCGATGGAGTGCCCTTTCCGGCGGTGAGTTTAGCCCAAACCAACGTCCGGCGCCTGATCTTCATCGCAACCAACGGCAGCGCGACTCACTGGACGGATGGGAGGATGGCGGAATTGATCTCCGTTTGGAGTAGCTACTGCTCCATCGCCATCACCCAAATGCTTCCGGAGCGATTGTGGTCCCATGTACAACTCGGCGAACCTGAGTTGTCGCTGAGCACCCATTCCCCCGGAGCGTCGGCGTCAATGCTCGACGCACTGCCAGGCTGGTGGGATGACGACCCCAGGGATTCCTCTACATTCTGGCTAAAGCGCACCCCGGGCGGAGTCCCGATACTACCTCTGGATCCTACATGGATGGAGAGGTGGGCGCGCATGCAGATGGGGGGCGGTCAGCGCGTGCCTGCTGTCATCGTCCGTAAGCGTGAAGGGCATCTGCGCAGCACACCAGAGCGCAGGACCGCGGAAGACTGGAATAAGGCTGTCCAGGCATTCGTACGAAACTGCTCAGGCGAAGCCAGGATGCTTGCTGTTTATCTTTCGCAGGGAACTTTCACGCTTCCGCTCGTGCGCCTGATACAGGCGGTCAAGCTGGGACGCGCCTCCTCGCACACGCAAGTGGCCGAGATCCTTCTAAGCGGTCTTGTCCAGCGCACGACGCCTAGTGTCGAAACAGTCCCCCATGAATGGGTGGAATATCAATTTCACCCCTTGGCGGCCAAGCAGCTGTCACGAGGGCTGCGCGGATCCGATGCCCGCGATATCAGTAAGGCCCTGAAGCAGCACATCGAGCGCTACTGGGGCAAGCCGGTTGACTTCCGCGCTCTGGTCTACGATCCCAAGGGCTTGCTTGCAATCCCTCGATGGGCGCAGCCGTTTGCGCAACTGGGACGATCTCTCGTCGGCCTTCTTCAGGAACCTGACTCGCCGGAGTCGATCCCCGAACACTTCTCAGGCGCAACTGTGCCTTTGTATTGCTCCGGTACGCCGGCACTTTCCGTATGGCAGTCGGCGCTGCACGAAGTGCTCTCAAGGTTACCAGAGAATCAGGACTCTATGTTTCGGGGAATCGCTGTCACCGCGCTCGATCCAGCAATGCAAGCCACAGTGCAGGTGTTGAGTCATTTCGATATGACCGGCGGCTTCGATGCGCCTTTCGTGGGAAGATCCGTTCTTTCCACCAAGGGCGAGGAGTTTGAAGCGACCGCGGAGGATGACCCCCAGAGTTTCGTGCCTCCTCCGTCTCTGGAATCAAATCGTACGGAGTGTGCCCGATTGGCTACGCAGATCGCGTACGATTCGGTCACCGATCCGGATAGGGCAGCGATCCTTAAAGAGGAATTCGCAGCAGGCACGTGCGACCCCCGATGGGCTGAGTGTTTGGCCGTGTATGACCAATATCGGCCTCCGGCCAAGGCGCAGCCGTACATCAATCACCAGAGCATCGATGACTTTGTTCTGGAGAAGTGCTTCCCCGATCAAGCGACGATAGCCTTGATTGGCAACTGGGGCACCGGCACAAATCCAGCCCTCATCCTTCTCCGGCACATTGCCAGGAATTTCCAACCAGACGTCCTGCTGCACCTCGGCAACATCTACTATTCGGGACTGCCATCGGAGTGCAAGATGCACTTTACCGACCTGATCGACCAAACGTGGCCGGACGACGCCCGGTACATGAAACCGCTGGTGTTCACATTGGCCGGGAATCATGATCGCTACGCGGGATCGAACGGCGGCTACTATGACCTCATCAGGGGATTGAACCGTGCTCATGGCAAACCGCAACCCAACAGCTATTTCGCTGTCCGCAACAACTTCTGGCAGTTCCTAGCCCTGGACACTGCTTACGAGGATGTGGGCCAGATGGCCTTCGGGGGCAGCCCAGGACCGACCAAACTGGTGGACCAGGAGGTTCCATGGCACTGGGACAAGATCAAGAATGACGGCGCTAATGTGGACAGAAGCATCAACCCGAGCGGCAGTCGCGGGACGGTTGTGCTGTCGCACCATCAACTTTACTCGTTCCACGGAGTAGGGAGAAACGCGAATGGCAGGCAGTTGGCGGTGAACCCGCACCTGGTGGATCAATTTGGGGGTGTGTTTGACCTTATTGATCTTTGGTTGTGGGGACACGAGAACGCGCTTTACATCTTCGAGCCGTACGCGAATGGCTCAGACCAACCGCTTCCGAAGGGGCGTTGCATAGGCGCGAGTGCGATACCTAACTTCCTCGCGCAAAGGGGGACACCCGATCCACAGCTTGTGCTGCCGCCGGGCATCACTAGGCCGCCGACCCTGATTCCAAATACTGAACTGGACCATAACGGTACCGTCTTCAATTCTTGCTACGCGATACTGCGTCTCGATGGTCCGAAGATGAGCATCGATTACTACCAAGTGAACAGCTCAGATGCGACGAGCGGGAATCCGCCGCCCTTGGGCCAGCCGCTATTCAGCGAAGTTCTTGAGGCGAAGAAGAGGAACTGGTAAGACGAGCGCAGCAAAGGATATGATGTCGCCTAGCCCGCAACCGAACTCAAGTGAATGCAGTCGGTGTAATTGCCTGACCAGTGCCCGGCATGGCCTTGGCCAAGACGGCCAGCACTCAGCCAAGCAGACGGAGCGGAGCGCGGTACGGTAGCGGTACATTCATAAACACCGGAATCTAACGGAGTCCTACACTAAATTACTGAGAAGGAGGAATTTAGGCTTCCGCTCAACTACGGATCCTTTCTACTTAATTATCAAAGACTTATGGCGATGATACCGGACTCATAATCCCTTGATTAAGGGCATAAATCAAACACTTGAACCAAAAAGATTTAGGACACCCTTCATTTCAATCGCATTAAATGCTGGTCCGTTTGGCCGAATGCAGGATATTGGCGGATCAACAACCGCTCCGGGATATGATCCGCACCGGCTTTCGGTGTCCGCGCGCAACATCTTTAGGGTTTGCAGGGCATGATCGTTCCGAGTCCTCATAGCTGGGGCGCCTGGTCCCAGGACCCAAGCGAAGAATTGGAGGAGGCCTTACCTCGGAGCATTCGAAACGCGCCTACACGATCATTATCAGGTGCTATTCTGGCTCGTTACCGTAGTCGCAGCCGCCCCTGGCCCAACAGTCAGCCAGAGACAACCTGATCGTGCTCCCCATGCCAACGGATCACGATTCTCTAGGGAGCTTCCAGCATCGTGTCGATCAAGATTTGCTGAAAACGCGGGTCATGATTGCTGAATAGCGGCCACCCGTTTTCGGAATCCTGTTTCCGGCAAACGATGGCATTCGCCTGTTGCCTAGAGTCTTCCCGATTGCGCCTCGGTTACGCGCGTATTCAGAATTCCTGCGACACTATATTGGGCTGGCGCGGACGGACTTGACGCATCAGCGAACGCCATCATGTGATAGACTTCGCCCGGGCAAGACTCTCTGAAGCTGACAAGATAAAGGATTATTAGTCTCCAGCTAGTCTCCATGGACAGCTCATCACGTGGAAAACCCTGTAAACATTGTGGTCCGTACGTAAATTAACCTTCTGCATCGGTAAGTAGCCAGGTTATTGATAATACGCATTTGCATCATACCCACGGGTTTGCTTCCTGCCTTCATGGGTCGATTGTCTCCCACTATCCGACCGAATTTTAAGTAAGTCGCGGCCGGTCGGCCACCAGGATCCATCCATATCGTGGTTGATGATCCTGCAAAAGGATGGTTGATTACAGAAGCGAGGACTTCGCCGCCCGGGGCACGATTGAAGTCGCTGCTCCTACACGACGCCGCGCACTTTCACATGACTTCGCGCCTATGAGGCCGCAAAGAAAGGAGGCTTGCCGCGATTGACGCAGATTTCGCTCCACTATCGTTGCAAAGGCACAGACCAAACCCGATCGCCGATCGGTGGGCTCGCCGACGGCTAGTGCCGAGGTTCCTCAATGGTGAGAATCTGGTCAGCGGCAATACTGGTTAACACCTGACGGGTCCCGCTTGGCCAGCGGATTTCAATATCCTTGATTCGCTGGGCAACTCCCAGGCCAAAATGCACCCGATTGTCACTCGAGGAGGTGTAACCTACCGCTGTCGTTACTTCATTCCACTGCTGGCGCCCATCTTCACTTGTAATGTGAATTTGAGCCCCGATTCCCATGCGATTGCTTTTGGTCCCCACAAGTTTCAAAAGGATCCAATGGTTCCCGGTTTTGGAAATATTGCGAAGAAGCTTGACCGGTCCATTAAGCACCGTCACCACAGCGTCGATGCGTCCGTCGTTGAACAGGTCGCCAAATGCAACCCCGCGGTGAGGAGCCGCAAGTTGGAAATCGGGTCCAGCCGTGCCGCTTACGTCAGCGAACTTTCCGTTGCCCAGGTTACGGAACAGTGAATTAGGCTCCGGATAGTTTCGACTCGGGGTCAACTCGCTGACGTTATCAAGCACATTGGCCCTCGCTACAAAAAGATCCTTCCATCCGTCATTATCAAAATCGAAAATGCCATTGCCCCATCCTGACATCTCGTTGGTCGATTGCAGCCCTCTAGCGTGAGTTGCATCATCGAAAACTCCGCCACCGGCGTTCACCAACAGGGGAAACATCTGGTGCTCCACGGCCGTGTACCAGATATCAGGCAATCCATCATTATTTACATCCCGAAAATCCGACCCCATCCCGGAAAGCGTGAACCCCTCCGGCGAGTACGCCACGCCGGCCGGCGCACCAACTTCTTCGAATTTTTTGCCTTGAAGATTATGGAAGAGGAATGCCGGAGTTGTATCGTTCGCCACGAAGGCGTCGAGAAATCCGTCGCCGTCATAGTCTGCAAAGGAGACACTCATGCCCTTGCCCATATGCGACGCGATCCCCGTCTCCTGCGAAACGTCGGTGAAGGTCCCGTCGCCATTGTTACGGTACAGGGTGTTATGAAGGGATGTGTAATTCCTGGGATGACAGTAGGCCCGCACTCCGTCCTTCAGCAGGCATACCGGATCTTTGTTTACCTCCCAGCCGCAGTAATTCACCACGAACAGATCAAGCAAGCCATCGTTGTTGTAGTCGAACCAGCCCGCGCCGACAGACCACATTTTCCTGCCATTCATCTCGGCACCGCTCAGTCCAGCTTTCGCGGTTACGTCTGTGAATGTACCATCCCCGTTGTTGTGAAACAGCTGGTTACTGTTGACGTTCGCAAGAAATATGTCCGGCCTGCCGTCGTTGTCAAAGTCGCCCACAGCAACGCCCATTCCGTAGCCCGCGCCGGCGACCCCGGCACGCTCGGTGACGTCGGTAAATGTGCCGTCGTGATTGTTTCTGTAGAGACGGTTCCAGTATGCCGGCGATTCCTTTTGCAGGGAAGGTATGGCCGCGCCGTTCACCAGGTAAATATCCAGCCACCCGTCTCCGTCATAATCGATCAGCGCGACTCCGGCAACCATGGTTTCTATCTGATTCTTGTTTGCAGTCGGGGAGTTTTGAGTCGTGAAGCGCAGGCCTGCTTTGGCAGCAATGTCCTCGAACCGGATGGTCCCCGAATTGCCCGCTGCCTGTGCCGAGGCATTCGATGTGACCAAGGCGGGAGTCAGCGCGACCGTGGCGAGCAGGCCGATGGCCGGTATTACGGTTAAGAAACGCATGATGAGGGAACGCTTCAGATGGTTCGTGTGCCGGGATGTTTCCGCAATCCGGTGCTTCAAAGTGATATCCCTCTGACGGGTATAGCGTGTCTCCCTAGCTCAGGGAAGGCACTATCGAGCATGTGGGAACCCAATACCCTTTGCGGAACAGCGAAATTCGGCGCCGTCTTCAGAGTGCGCTCGCATGGGCAGTTGGGACTCCGTCTCCCGTGTCAAATTAAAACAGAACCGCGGCCAGGCTGAATTGCAGTGCCCTAGTTTGGCTGGAGAACCGTTCGATCCGTTGGCATGAATTCTCCTCTTTGTGAATGGAGTGCAAACTAACCGTAGCCGTTCAAGAAAGATAGCTAGACTTTACAAGGTCGCGCACGCCTTGCACATGTTCTTCGTGGGCGAAAAGGCTCCTGTTGACCGTCTTTCGGCGCCAGGCCCTCAACTCGACGCCAACGAGAAGGGGGAGAAACCCGATCGGTCAAATATGGGTCTTCCCTTGGAATAAATCTGGCACCCTTGTTGTTGGGCGTAGATAATGGCTGGGTGCGCCTCAAGCACAACTGCTAAGATGATGCGCCTAAAATTACTCTCTGGCTTGCTGCTCCTTCCTTTATGCCAGGCCGCTGCTCAAGTCCGGGTGTGGCAAGGCACCCTAATACTACCCACCTATGAAGAAGCAGCGCCCGATCCAAATCCACCGTTCGATCAATATGCGAACGACCGATTCAATTATCCATATACACTCCGCTCGAATTTGACCAATCAACGGACCGATCATGCCTGGCGCGCTCTCTTTCTGGAGAATGAGTACCTGAAGTGCTCGGTGCTCCCCGACCTCGGAGGCCATCTTTATACGTGTATCGACAAGATCAGCGGCCAGCCCATGTTTTACGCTAATCCTTCCATTAAGAAGGCGGCTATATCTTATCGGGGAGCTTGGGCCGCGTTTGGCATCGAGTTCAATTTTCCGGTTTCCCACAATTGGGTGAGCCTTTCTCCAGTTGATTTTGCCTTTGGAAAAAAGGGCGACGGTAGCGCATTCATTCAGGTCGGCAATATCGACCGCGTGTGCGGAATGCAATGGTCGGTGGAACTCGTGCTCCAGCCTCATTCCACCGTTCTCGAGGAGAGAGTTACCCTCAACAATCGCAGCGACGTTCGGCATCGCTTCTACTGGTGGAACAACGCGGGCGTGCAAGTTTGGGATGACTCGCGAATTCAGTATCCAATGCGTTTCACGGCGAGCCATGGATTTCGAGACGTCGAGCCCTGGCCGATCGAGAAGGACGGCGCCGACCTGAGCATTGTGAAGAATCAAACGAGTGGCCCTGTCTCTCTGTTCGTGCATGGCAGTCGCGAGCCCTTTATGGGCGTTTGGAATCCGCACACCAACACGGGCGTTGTCCATTATGCGGAGTACGCGCAACTTCCTGCGAAAAAGATCTGGTCGTGGGGCACCGATCCAGATGGATTGGACTGGCGGACGGCCCTGTCCGATAACAACAGCGCTTACGTCGAAGTGCAGGCGGGGCTTTTCCGGAATCAGGAAACCTATGCCTTTCTCGAACCGCGACAGACCATCCGATTCTCGGAGTTCTGGATGCCGGTGCGTGATATTGGCGGAATTTCCAGGGCCAACCTAACCGGAGTCGTCCACCTGGATCGGCAGCAACAGTCGCTTGTTATCGGGCTGAACGTGAATCGGGCAGTTCCCCAGGCCACGCTTCGCATTCTGGCCGGGGATCACGAGGTCTTTCAACAGAAGACTGACCTCAGTCCTCGGCAGACTTGGTCGCATCGACTCGAAATTGCCGATGACGAACAGAAATACACATTTGAGCTCCACGACAGCAAAGGACCTCTGCTTCTGCGGCAAACCGAGGGCCAATACGATTGGACGCCGGCGGAACAAATACGGTCCGGGCCACAGCCTTCTTTCAACATCCCAGACCCAGGGCATCGCACGGAGGATGACTGGCTCCAAATGGGAAACGAAGAGGAACTCGACGGCGGCCTCCTGGTAGCCCTGCAAACTTATCGCGATGCCCTCGCTCGATTTCCGGAGAGCACGCAAGGGCGCAAAGCTGCAGGACGCCTGTGCGCGAGTTTGTTGCGCTACGAAGAAGCCAAAAATCTTCTGGAGCCGGTCGCTGCTCGGGATACTACCGATGCTGAAGTTTCCTATTACCTCGGGATTGCCTATGAAGGCCTGGGGCAGAATCGCAAGGCGCGCGAATCCTACGAAGCCGCCCAGCGTTTACCGGGTTTTCGTGCGGCCGCGGGAGTGCGTTTGGCCGAACTATCAGCCCGCGCGGGAGATCCGCAGCAGGCGGAATCTTATTTGCGATCGGCAGCACGCTCTGCTCCGGATGATCCGCGCGCTGCAGAAGAGTTGTCGGCGGTCTTGGAGGCTGAAGGACAGAAGGAAAAGGCTTGGAGTCTCGCTAACGAATGGCTAGCGCGATTTCCGCAGCGCTATTTTCTGCTGGAGCAAATCGGCAAGCCGGATCTGCAACACCTTGGTAATGACGCCGAGCGTGTATTGAATGTCGCGTCTGAATACATGCGTCTGGGCATGTATTCCCGGGCACTCGATGTCCTATCGCGCAATTACCCCCTACCTCTACCCGATGAATCCGAACCGGGGATGCTCGCTCCAGGCAAACATCCAATGGTGGCCTACTTCCGGGCATATTGTCGCGAGAAACTCCACCGATCTCCCTCAGCAGATTTCAATGCTGCCGCGCACCTTCCAACGAATTATGTATTTCCAAACCGTCCAGAAGATGTGGAAGTTCTGCGGGCCGCTGTTCGCCTCAATTGGCAGGATGCGACCGCTCATTATTTACTCGGAACACTGTACTTTTCGCGAGGTCTGACACGAGAAGCTCTTTCTGAGTGGGAGCAGGCCCGCTCTCTGAATCCGCAGATTCCGGTCCTGCATGCCAGTCTGGGACGCGCATTACTACACGAAGAGAACGACCCCGACAAAGCGTTGAGCGTGTTTCAGGAAGGTCTGCGCGCGGATCCCGCCAATATCGAACTCTTTACCGGGATGGATCAGGCGCTGAGCATCCTGCGACGCCCCCCGCAGGAACGTGTGGCGGCCCTGGAACGATATCCCGATCATGCCCACATTCCTTCCGATCTCGTTTACGAATTGATTCTGAACCTGGTCGAGGCCGGAGAGTTCGATAAGGCAGAATCACTGTTCCATAATCGTTTTTTCCCCCGCCAAGAAGGCGGTATCAATGTGCGAGAAGTCTGGCTCGAACTAGAAGTGCAACGCGCCACCTCATTCGCACGAAGCGGACGATGCGCGGAGGCAGTTGGGCTTCTTGATCATCTTGTCGAACCGATATCAGAACTGCCATTTACGCGTGATGGTCTCGAGCCGTTCGTGGGCTCCGCCAGATTTAGCTATCTTATTGGGAATGTGTACAAGGTCTGCGGCGTACAGGAAAAAAGCCGAGCCAGCTTCGAACACAGTTCCGAACAATCTGGCCTTGAAAACGCAGTTTGGTCGTGGAAAGCATCCAAAGAACTCCCCGATTTCAATGAAAGCGCAGCCAAACAGAAACTGCACGACATTCTCGAGCACTCGACCAATGATGGCGAGAGGAGCGCCTGGTCGCTCTACAATAAGGCGATGCTCGATAGCTCTGTGGGCAATGAGCAGCAGGCGCAGAAAGAATTTCGAGAAGCCCTTTTTGCGCCGGACCATCTGATGGCATATCACTTGACGCGGCTTGCAGTGTCGAGCAATCCCTAGGCGGGCAAGAATGCTGGGATCAAAAATCTCCATGATCGGATTCATCTGCGTCTGCGCCGTGCTCTTCACTTGCTTTGGCGAAGTGCTCGCGGACGATCAGATCATTCAGAGCAACTGGGCTGATTCGGATCCAAGCCTTGATACGAATCCCGCTTCTCTCTTCTGGCAGAATTCATTACCGGCCTATTTGGACGCAGATGCCCATGGGAAGCCTGACCCGAGGTATCGGACGGAAGTTCGAACACGATGGACGGCAAAGAATCTGTACTTCCTGTTCGTATGTCCATACGAAGAGCTCAACCTGAAGCCAAATCCAATTCGGTCGGCCGAGACGAACGAACTTTGGAACTGGGATGTGGCGGAAGTTTTCATCGGAGCTGATTTCACGGATATCCGACGTTACAAGGAGTTTGAGATTTCTCCGCAGGGCGAGTGGGTTGACTTGGAGATTGATCTCAGCAAATCGCATCACGAGGATGGATGGAAGTGGAACTCTGGGTTTCAGGTTTCAGCGCGAATCGATAAGGCTGCCCATGTTTGGTATGGGGCGATGAAAATTCCCTATTCTGCCATCGATGATCGCCAGGCCGCGCAGGGCAATGTGTTTCGGATCAACCTGTTTCGGATCCAGGGGCCGGCTCCGGCGCGGCATGAGGTTGCGTGGCGCTCCCCGATGAGCGACAGCTTTCATGTGCCGGAACGATTTGGATTGCTTAGACTCGTAAAGAAGTAGCGACGCCGGGAAGACAAGTTCCGACGAGGTTCATTTCAGCAAGTGGCCTGCACGGGTCCATTAAACGGGCCTCCGGCCGGATCAGATTTGCCGCACGCGTGCAACGCCGCACGTGTATTCAGTCTGCGCGGGTATTGTGCCTTATCTCTATTGTGGGCTTTCAGATCCCTGTCCAGAGGTGAGACTGCGGTGGATGGAGAATTCCTTTTCCGCCTCCTCTTTGTGCCCGGATCTCTGCAGCGCCGTTGCAAGCGTGTGGTGGACCTCCGGATTTCCCGGCGTGAGGCGCTCCGCGATGCGCAGTGGGGGAACTGCCTCTTCATATTTCTTCAAACTCACCAGACAAAGTCCGTCGCCGAGATAGGCTTCCGCAAAATTGGGATTGAACTTGATCGCCTCGGAGAATTGTGGAAGGGCCTCCTCGCATCTCTCATCCCTACGCGCGAGTTCTCCTAAAATGTAGTGTGCTCCAGCATTACTCGGATCGATCGCAATTTCCTTGTGGAATTCTTGCTTGGCACGTTCCGCGGCTTCGGCTCCCCCATCGGGCCGTGAGAGAAGCAGCCTGCCCAACAAGAAGTGGATGCCTCGAACGTTCGGGTCTTTTTGGATTATCGCTTCGTACTCAAGCTGAGCGGGTTCCCACTTACCCTGCATTTCGAGGGCTTCAGCGTTCAACTTATGTGCGGCGATCGATTGCGGAGCACCGCGACCGAGATCCTGGGCTGTCCGCGTTGATAAGTCGGAATAGGCGTGGACAATTACAAAGAGAACGTCCGGATCCTTGCG
The DNA here is from genome assembly GCA_963744185.1 of uncultured Acidobacteriota bacterium. Lineage (GTDB taxonomy): Bacteria > Acidobacteriota > Terriglobia > Terriglobales > Acidobacteriaceae > Telmatobacter. Next base: position 108,267 of record CAVUSR010000018.1, read on the forward strand.
AAATTGCGTGGTCAACAGCCGGATGAATTCATCAGTCGAATCACGGTCATCCACGGCCAGGGAACAGCGTACGCCGAGCACGCCAGCCTGTTTCCGCACCTCAGCCGGAACACTCGCCGCCATTGCATGTTTCAGTGCGGAGATGCTTTCGCCGCAGCGACCCTGCTCAGCCAGGCTGATTGCTTTCTCGGGAGTGAGAACAGGTCGCGAACTGGGAGCTGAGGATTGCTGAGCGAGCAGAATCGACCCGTGCCAGAAACAACCCAGTAAGGCAGGAATTGCCGCGGCCTTCGCCAAGGATCTATACATCCGAGAGTGAATTTCGAAGATCCTTTTCTCAAAAGAAACGTAAATGATGCAGGCGAGGTTGCTCACCTGCATCATTATACGTGTCCTGTTTTTAGTAGTAGAGTTTCAGCGCCAACTGAATGTTCCGTGGGGGCTGGGAGCCGGTAATCTGTCCCATCGTGGATCCCAAGCCCATGTTGGGTGCGTTGAATTGGACATGGTTGAAAGCGTTGATGAAGTCGGTTCGGAACTGCAGCCGGAATCGCTCTCTGATGGGGAAGTCCTTATGCACACTCATGTCGACGTCGGTGTAATGGGGTGAACGCAGCCCATCGAGTTGAGGTGAGCAATTGCCGAAGGTGCCAACCGCGGGATTGGTGAATTGCCCGGTATTGGTGAACCACTGAACGCCTATTCCCGGTATCGATGTCTTCGTAATCGACGGGAGGCCGTTGCAGTCTGCTCGCGCTCCGCGCCCGAAGGTACCCGACTCATCCTGGGCTCCATAAACCGGCAATGGCCAGCCCGTACGGAAAGAAACGATAGGGCTGACCGCCCATCCTCCGATCACTTCATTGACGACCCGATTGACGTCTTTCCCCACCACCTTTCCGCGCCCAAAGGGAAGGTCGTAAACCGCATACGCAGAAAGGACGTGCGTGGCATCGTAGTAGCATGGCGCCCACTCCGATCGCTGATCGTAGACGTTCTGCCAATATGCTGAGGCACTCAGGGCATTGTTCCACGCGCCGTAATACCCCGTGTTGTCAGACATGCACTTGGAGAAGGTATACGAGACCTGATACTGCAGACCGTGACTGATCTCTTTCTGAAGCACGGCCTGCAATGAGTTGTATCTCATGTTTCCATTGGACTTGGTGCCCGAAACAGTCGCGCCTTCGCCATCTTGAGAAGGGTTGCCCAAAACGCTGTAGAGCGTCGGGTTGGCTGCGAAATAGGGGCTCGGTGCCGTGCAGGGCGGAGTGCCGCACGACGAATTCGGCAGCAGCTGTCTTTGCGCATAGTCGAATGGCACCATCAGGTGAGTTCCCCTCTGCCCGACATACCCGACTTGCGCCGTCGTATTACCTGCGAACTGGTGTTGGACCGTCACGTTATATTGATCGGCGATGGCAGGCTGCACTTTGGGATCCCAAACCCGGAGAAAGGCCTGAGCGTAGCAAGCATAGGCTGGCGCAGCGCAAGAGGCGGCCGAGGCCGAACCCGCAATGCCATCCGTTGTATCGGTCAGAGGTAGCGCGGTGCCGTTATAGATGGCGTTGATTTCTGCCGGAGTGAAAGGTGGATTGAGTGTCAAACGAAGGTTCGTGCCGGTACCTTCCAGATACGACGAAATTGTGAAGGCGCCGCGGACCACCGTGCGCCCGCCCAACGCCGCCGGAGTCCACGCGAACCCAATGCGGGGCTGGAAGTCCCTGCCTCCATAGAAGCCATCGTAGAGACCGCGACTGGCGCCGTTCTTGCCGGCGAGGTCGATATTGCCGGTAGCGATGTTGTAGTTCGCTTGCTGGTCGTTGGCTTCCACCCAGGGGGTATGCGTATCGTACCGCAGGCCGAGATTCAAGGTTAAGCGGTCTGTGAGGCGCCACGTGTCTTCCGCATAAGCCCCGATGACATTGCTGGATTGCTGCCAGGTTTTTCCGGTACTTACTCCGCGACCGTATTGATAATCGAGGCCGAGGACAAAATCGGCGCCACCGTCACCACCCGACGCTCCAATACCGGGACTGGTAAACCTTCCGTCGAAGTCCATGAGGCCAAGTTGCCCATTGTTACCGGCGTAGAAGGTCTTGATCACCTGGCGGAACAACTGACCGCCAAACTTGAAGTTATGCCGCCCGTGGCTCCAACTCAGCCCATCCTCGAATTGCCAGACGTGGTCGTCGAAGCTCTGGGTCTGCTCGGAGGCCCCTAAGCTGGTGACGGCTGTATTGCTGAAGGTGAGCGAAAGCAAGCCCGGAAGAGTTGAAGGATTGCCGTTCCCAATGCCTAGCGTGTTGCCAAACTGCCCAACGCTGGACGCCCAAGCGTTGCCACTATTCAGCGTGATGTGGCTCCAGCCGACGCGGGCATCATTCACCAGATTATTCCCGATCGTGCGAGTCCAGTCTCCAACCGTGTTGTAAATCGGCGTCGATGAGACGCCATTCGACAACAGTACCTGCGAATTGAAGGACGGATTGTCTTGATAAGCCCTGGTAAAGCGATAGGAGATGTTGTCTTTTTGAGTGGCCTTAAAGTCAATCTTCAGATCGCCCTGCTCCTCATTGAAGGCCGAATTACTGGTATTCACTGCATTGTTTTGCAGCGCAGAGTTGATCGGAGTCGGGTACAGTTTTGACTGAAATAAGGCAGCCGCGACCGGGCTGATCATCGCGGTCGGAATCACGTTGTTTCGAAACGGTTGGCGCGTCGCAGCCGGCGTTGATGAGGGCGTGCATGGCGCCGTAAAAGAGGCGCATGGATTATATAACTGACCTGAGCCCGTGCAGACTCCATTCGAAAATCCGCCCTGGCAAAGAGCGCCAAAATCGCCGCCGCGTTCAGCAGTGGTGAAGACCGTGTTGAAACCCGATGAACTGGGGATATCAAATCGCTGATCCTGGAAGTCGGCAAAGAAGAAAAGTCTATTCCTGATAATGGGTCCGCCGGCGGTGCCGCCAAACATATTCCAGCGCAGCGCAGCCTTCGGAAGCGCAGGACTGACCAGCTTATTCGACCAGCTATTCGCGTTTAGAACATCGTTGCGAAAGAATTCCCAAACATCGCCGTGAAAGGCATTGGTGCCGGATTTGATTGTCGCGTTGACGATTCCGCCTTCAAAATTGCCAAACTCTGCCGGTGCGTTGTTCGTAATCAGGTTGAACTCCTGGATCGCATCCGGAGCGGGCGTGTAACCAAGCAAATTATCCGAGACCTGATTGTTGTCCATGCCGTCAAGCATGAAGTTATTTGCCTGCTCGCGATTCCCGTTGATCAACGGACGGCCGCCGTAACCGCCGGTGTTGTTACCGTTATTGAAACTGCTCGGATCGGTCGAAACCGAGCCTGGCGCGAGCAGCGTCAGCTGCACGTAATTGCGCGAAGCCAGCGGGAGATTGTCGTTGGTTGCAGCGTTGATGACGGTGTCGACCTGCGTCGTCTCTGTTGCGAGGACCGGCGCTGACCCGCTTACTTCTACCGTCTCGTTTGTCTGACCGACTTTCATCGCCACGTCGACACGGGCTACTTGATTCAACGTAAGCACAAATGCCGGGTAGGAGGCCAAAGAGAATCCGTTTTTCTCGACTTTAACGGCGTAGGTGCCAACGGGAAGTTGGGCGATCCGATAAAGACCGCTGTCATTCGTCAGGGCAGTGTAAGTCTGACCGCGCTCTTGTGACGTTGCTGTCACAGTGGCTCCTGGTAAAGCAGCGCCCCTTGGATCCGTCACTGTGCCGGTAATGGAAGCCGTTACTTCTTGACTCCAGCCGGAATGACAAATTCCGGCTACAGCCGCAAACAGAAGGAGCGAGCGGAACAACCCAGAAAAACTACTCATTACATGCCTCCTCAAATTTCAAGCCTCGCGGTCGGCGAATCCATTTCTTTTTGGGTCTGCTTTGTTATCGTTAGAAAGAAAGTTTTTGCGACTGCCCATTTCGGGAGAGCTGCCTTGAATGAACCGCGATGGAAGCAAATTACACGAAAGTCTGCTCAAGCACAAGATCAAATTTCGGTCAACCGATCATGCGCGCCAGAGGATGCGCAATTTGTGCGGAGAAAATCGGATTATCTGCGGAATTCTCGCCGCGCTACGTGGGGCCAGGCTGCATGCATGGCCGGCACTGGTTTCAAGGGCCGCGATGTAAAGCGAAAGTTTGTTCACGCGTTGGCCTCGGAGGCGAAAGACGGATGGCGCTAAACCTGGTTGCTTCATGCAAGCGATCCCGGCGGCTCTTGGCGGCAGTGGGCAGCCTGGGCTTTCTGTTGGCTCAGTCAGCCGCAACGCAAGCCATTCAATGGTCATACCCGCCGGTCCCCATGCAGCCTGCTGATCGCGACGGAGCCCAATACCGCTGGCTTAACAAACCAGTTCTGAGCTCCCGCCTTCTGGATGAGATGGAAGACTTAAGCGGCTGGTCGTTCAAGGGCGAAGGAGAGATGAGCCTTTCGTCCGAGCACGTCAGGGAGGGCCTTCACTCGTTAGAGATCCGATCGACTTTCAACATCGGCCGGGTCGATGGCAGTGGCGACTGGACCGACCTCATGGCCACGCGCAAGTTCCCTTCAGAGGACTGGCGAGGCTTCAATCGCATCTCCGTGTGGATCTACCCGGATATCGACGGAGCGCCGGCCATCTCCGCCTCGCTGGTGTTGCACAACGAAGGGGCGCACCTCCTGCCCGACTCCACAAATGAGGGCCGTGACGACTCCATTCCTCTGGAGAACCGCCGGTGGAATCACGTGGTCTGGGAGATCGCGCCTCTCGATCGCGACAAGGTAACGGCTCTGGATATCGGCTACGGAATGCCCAAGATGTTCCCCGATCCCGGCGACAAGACGGTGCTCTACATCGATCACCTCACGCTCGAGACTGTTGCATCCGATCATGTGGAGGGCTGGGATGTTTCGCCGGATCGGATTGCATTCAGCCATTCCGGCTATATGTCTGGATCGTCCAAGAGCGCCGTCGCCAGCGGTCTCAAGGCCGGCGAGTTTTCGCTGGTGGATGCCTCGACTGGGGCAACTGTGGTGACCAAACCCGTGGAGCAGAGACAGACCGCGCTGGGTCGCTACCAGGTCCTCGACTTCACAGAGGTGCAAAAGCCGGGGCGTTATCTCTTGCGCGCCGGTTCGGTGGCCACACAACCCTTCCGCATCGGCGACGATGCGTGGCGAGATAGCATCCTGAAGGCGCTGAACTTTCTGTACAGTGAACGCTGCGGAACCGTGATCCCCGGCATTCACGGCATCTGCCACCAGGACGCCTATACCACGCACAACGGCAGGCGGATCATTGTGAATGGCGGGTATCACGATGCCGGCGATCTGACAGCGACGGGCAACACGCCCGGGATCGCCTACGCACTCTTTGAATTGGCCGAACGGCTCGACCGCCAGCAGCAGGATCCCGACCTTGCGCAGCGCGTGAGGGAAGAGGCGAAATGGGGCCTGGACTGGGTTCTGAAGACCAGCTTCGGAGATGGCTTCCGCAGCACCGGACAATTGATCAGCTACTGGACCAACGGCATCATGGGCGATGGCGACGATCGTCACGGCGAAGCGGTGAACGATCCGGAATGGAACTTTCGTGTCGCCGCGGTGGAGGCGCTTGCCGCCCGCGTGCTGAAAGATACCGATGCGGAGCTTGCCAATCGCAGCCTTGCGACGGCGAAGCAAGATTGGAGCTTCGCCATCGAAGGCTTGAAGACCGCCGGTTCCATGTCGGAGGTCTACGGACAGAAAGACGAGCTTGAGCGCATCTCCTTTGGCGTCATCGCCTCGATTGACCTGTACCGGGCCACCGGCGACAGATCGTACGCCGACGCGGCCGTTCAGCTCGCTGACAAGATCCTCGCTTCCCAGGAGCGCACTCTGCAGCCGTGGAGCATCCCCATGACGGGCTTCTTTTATACCGGCCCCTCGCGCCAGAACATCTTCCACCGCTTTCACATCGGTCAAGAGGAACAGCCGGTTGTCGCATTGGCTCATCTTTGCGAAGCGCTACCCGACGATCCGCGCTGGATCACCTGGTACTCCGCCATTGTGCTGCACGCCAGGTATTATCAGGAAGCCGTTTCTGCCGTGAATGCTCCCTATGACGTGCTGCCCGCGGCGGTATACCGCGAGAGTGAAGTGCGTTTCTTGCCTGAATCGAAGACCTGGACACCCCTTCGCAAGGCAGATCGAGATGAATACCTTGCCCAGATGCGGCGTGGCATCCCGTTGGGAGGGGATGCTTACTTGCGTCGTTTCCCGGTGTGGTTCGATTTTCGCGGCAACTCCAGTGTTCTGCTCTCCGAGGCCAAGGCGCTCTCGGTGGCCAGCCAACTGCGCGGCGACGTGGAGGGTGAAGATCTGGCACAGAAACAAGCGCAGTGGATTGTCGGCCGCAACCCTTTCTCCAGCAGCATCATGTACGGCGAAGGTTATGACTGGAACCCTTTGTACAGTGTCCGTTCGGGGCAGATAGTCGGGGCTATCCCGGTGGGAATTGAAACCAGGGGCACTGCGGACGCGCCTTATTGGCCAGCACAGATCTGTTGGACCTACAAAGAGGTCTGGACCCAGCCGGTGGGTGAATGGATATGGCTCATGCATGACTTGAGCGGCCCCGCGGTTGTCGAAGGCGTTGCAGAATCCGCCAGCCGGAGCCCTGTGCAGCTTGTCGATGAGAAAACCGGGCACGTGTTCGCAGCCGCTTGGGAAGGGAGTCCGGGGCATTTTCGCGCCGTGGTTCCGCAGGGGCGCTACACGGTGAGGCACGGCGCGGAGCATACTTCGCTCGCGGTCCTCTCCGCAGGCTCTTACCGGGTGGATATGGGCAAGGGCATGACTGTTGAAACGACGGCTCGGGTTCAGAACCAGGGGCCGCAGGATGTGATCGTGCAGCTTGATGCGGAGGGCACTGGGCCGCACCGGTTCGCGTTTCGCGCGGACAACCTGCAACTCAGTGAACCGGCAGAGCAGGAGGCACTCCTCGAGCAGGGACACAAGCGTGCAGTCATCTGGCACGCCCATGTCGCCGACGCCCGCACGCCGTGGGTTGGCGTCATTGTGCAGGATGGCGATGTGGAAAAACGTATCGAGGTGACCGGAGTAGCGTCCGGACACTGATGCCCACGCGCCGCTCGCCTTGGCTACGTAAAGGCGCCCGATCCCGCCAGACCAGCCCGGACAGGCGCAGACCTCATTGTCATCCTGTGACGCCTTTGGCGTTCAACTCTGCGGTATCGAACGCCATGCGCAGTGCGCCGAAGAGCTGCGCATCCGGGCCCAATGCGCTTTGCATAATCTGAACAGGGGGGTGTATCTGCCATTCGGCAATCAGCCGCTTGACTTCGCGGAGGAGCGCCGGATGCAATCCGACTCCGCCGCCCAGCACAAATAGGGGACAATTCAGCACCGACCCCATGTTGAAAATGGCGTAAAACAATTTCCGCGAAGCCTGAAGAAGAATAGTCTCTGCCAGGGCGTCGCCTTGCAGCGCATGGTCGAAGACTTCTGTAGCGAGGAGACTGCTGGGTAACCGCGTCGCACTTTCATTCCAAAGAGCGCGCCACTGGGCACGGATGCCTTCTCCCCCGATCATCTCTTCCAACGAGCCCGGCTGGCCGATTTCGGGTTTGGTCTCGAGCGTCCCCGGGACGAGCATGTAGCCGATCTCACCCGCATTCCAGTTAGCGCCGCGAAAAAGCTTGCCGTCGAGGACGATGCCAGCGCCGACCCCCGTCCCAATGCCCACAAACACAAAGTCGCTTACGCCTTTTGCCGCGCCCAGCCATCCCTCACCCAGGGCGGCGAGGTTGACATCGTTGTCGACGGCCGCGGGAACATGCAGCGCCTCTTCCAGCAACGCACGGAAGGGCACATTGCGCCACCCCATCAGGTACGAAGTCGCAACCACGATTCCATCGTCTACGTTGGTAGCACCAGGGGCTCCGGCCGCGATGGCCTTCAGCGTCTCCGCAGGTGCGGAAACCTGGTCCAGCATCGCCTGCACCCCATCGCCGATAAGTTCGACTACAGATTCAGCGTTGCGAATCCCGGTGGTGGATGCAGACCAACGCGCGGAGATAGTGCCATCAGTCCCGGCCAATGCAAGGCGCAGGTGCGTTCCACCGATGTCGGCGCCGGCAACGTAGCTCGGTCCGGATTCTGGCAGAGCCTGCCCCGCGCCGGTGTGGTTGCCGGATGTGTTCCCGCTCGCCCGTAATGCGGCCCGGGGAAAAGAATCGGTCATAATGGCAGCGTCTTTATTGCGCAACTGCGTTTGCCTCTGAGCTGATGCTCTCCAGTTCGCGTCCTCGTGTCTCGGGAATAATGAACCGGACAAAGAACAACGTGATGATGCAGAATGCCGCGTAGACCAGGAAGGTCGCAGAATTCCCCGCGGCGTGAATCAGGGATAAAAACGTCAGAGAAACAACAAAGTTACAAGCACCTGAGCCCAAGGACGCAGCGGCCACTCCTCTGCCCCGCACCCGGAGCGGAAAGATCTCCGAGACCAGGATCCACGCGATCGGCCCCATGCTGAAGGCGAAACAGGTGATGTACGACATGAGGCAGACGGTGGCGACGATTCCCGGCGGTGCGCCAAAGGCTGCCGGAGCATGGAACGAATAGGCCAGCAGCAGCAATGAGGCGGTCATTCCACCCACGCCGCAGTAGAGCAGCGGCTTGCGGCCCACCCGATCGACCAGAACAAGCGCGATGACGGTGGCAAGTACGTTGGTGATGGCCACCAGCAGCGTGGCAAGGATGGCATTCTCGCTCGACGTAATTCCCGCAAGGGTGAAGATCTTGGGGCCGTAGTAAATGATGGTGTTAATGCCAGTGGCCTGCTGCAGGACAGTGAATCCCACCGCAATCAATAGCGATCTGCGAACTGCTGGAGACCACAAAGCGCTCCAGCGCGGCTCCACGCTGACTTGCAGCCCGGCGCGGATGTCTTCCAGCAGCACCTGGACTCCAGCGCCGTCGGTGTAGGAGCCCAGCACCGCTGTGGCTTCCTGGTCGCGGCCCTGCGCGAGCAGCCAGCGCGGGCTCTCCGGCAAGGTGAGGATGCACGCGAGAAAGATCGCCGCGGGAATGGCCCCGATGCCGAACATCAATCGCCAGCCATGTTGGGATGCGAGCCAATAGCCCACCAGGTCAGCCAGTGCGATCCCCACAGTGAGCGCGAACTGGTATAGCCCGATGAGCATCCCACGCGATTGCGGTGGCGCCAGCTCTGAGACATACACAGGCGCAGTCACGGAAGTGAAGCCGATGGCGATGCCCAGGAGCGCGCGGGCTACGATTAGCGAAACGACGCCGGGAGCGGTCAAGGCGAGCACGGAACCGGCCAGAAACAAAGCGCCACCCCAGACCAGCGTCGCACGGCGGCCAACTTTGTCTGCAATGACACCGCCGCTTAGCGCACCGGCCATGGCTCCGACAAGCACCACGCTGACAACGAGTTCCTGCATGATGGTAGAGAGGCCGAAGGCTTCGCGGACATAAATGAGGGCGGCGGCGATGACCCCCATATCGAATCCGTAGAGGATTCCGCCCAGCCCGGCGATGAACGAGACCTGCCACAAGAATCCCCGGCGAACCCTCGTTTGTGGCGGCGTTTCGGTTGCTGCCAAGGCTGACTCCTGCACTTCAGACACGCTCATCCTACTTACTGTTCCATCACGCCGTATTGAAACCTGGGCGGCAACCGGCATCCGGTGCGCTCCACCATCGCTAACGTAAGAGCCTGCGGTACCAGCAGGGACGTGATGCCTTCCCACGGTTCCGGGACTTCGCCAATCCGCACCGGAAACAACAAGGCAGAGGGCGTGCGCTCCGCCGTCGATATGAGCACAACCTTCCCTCCGCGCAGATTGCACTCCTCGGCCAGCCTGAATCCCAGAGCGGCAGCGCGGCCCAGCGCAAAAATGACGGCCACGTGTGATCCGTCGATGTCGAGGACGGGCCCGTGCTTAAACCCGGCACCGGTGTGCGGGGCGGCGCGAAAACCGCTCATCTCGCGGATGCAGAGCGCGCTCATGATGGCGCCCCCATACGCCGCGCCACGGCCTATAACTTCGATATTGGCTGCGCCGCGGCAGAATGCCTCCAGTTCGGCGCGCAGAGCAAACGCCGCTTCCAGATCCGTGGCAAAACTGTCCGCGGCAGCCTCGGCGTCCTTCTCCCATGGAATTCCCAGCATCTCGGAAGCCATTATGATGGCCGCCGCGGTGGCGTTCGTATAGGTTTTGGTAGCGTTGCCGTATTCGGGACCCGCCAGGATTGGCAGGTTGTTGCTGCCCAGCTTCCAGCACGTGCTTGCGGTGTTGTTGCAGAGCAGGCCAAGCGGCTGATCTCCTCGGCTTTGCATCAGTTCGACCAGTTCCGCACTCTCCCCCGAAGTGGTCAGCAGCACGGTAAGCGCGATGTCCTTGTTTATAGGGCGCGCATAGTGCAACCATTCGCCTGCATCCAAGGTGAACGACAACCTCCCGTGAGATTGCAACAGGATGGAGCCGGCGATAGCGGAACAGAAAGAAGCGCCCATCCCGGCAAACAGCACGGCGCCCGGCCTGGCGGCAAGTTCGCGAAACGTTTTCAATTCGGAGCGGATCGACGCATCATTGTGGTAAGCATCGAGGAGCTGACGCAGTCGTACAGGCTGTTCACGGCATTCGAGTTCCAGAATCTGGGTTCCGGTGGCGCCGAGCAGCTCCGATGGTGGGGCGACCCCCCCTACCCACCGTGCCTCTTGCGTGGTTGTCAGTCCAGTCATTCCATACTTCCTAATGATTCTTAAGTATTCTCACACACCTTCACGAAAAGCAAGGACCAGTCAAGAACGTCATACCAAGGGCCCGCCCCAGCCGGTGACGGTACAGGATAAGGTGTCATATAGTAACCGTAAGATTCCTTGATCGTACTGTGAAGAAGTGAAGAAGAAGACAATCCCAATCGGCCGGCCGTCTGTTTTGCGGTTCACCAATGCTCACGGCATCCTGAAGCTGCTGCGGGAAAGCGGCACTTGTTCGCGAGCTGACTTGGTGCGCGCCTCCGGCCTCAGTGCGCCCACCGTCACCAATGTGGTGAAAGACCTTCTGGCTGCGAACCTGGTCGAGCCGTTGGGAGAAGGCGAATCCAGCGGCGGCCGCCCCCCCGACCTGATCCGCTTCAAAGCCGAGCGCGGGTGCCTGCTGGGAGTGGAAATCACCGCTGCCGCTATCTCCTTCCTGCTCACCGACCTGAACGGCAGCGAACTCGCCGTGCGGACGGTCGCGCTCTCCAAGCGTCGCACCGCTCCTGACGCTATCTGCGCCTACATTGGTGAGGAAGTGAGGGCGATGCTGAAGAAACAGCGAAAGTCCGCAGAAAAGCTGCTCGCCACGGTGGTCGGCGTGCCGGCCATCGTCAATGTGGACGAAGGAAGTGTGCTGTCGATCAGCACGCTGCAAGGCTGGCGCTCTGTGCCGCTGCGGTCCATGTTAAGCAAGGTCGTGAGTTGCCCTGTCTTGGTGGACAACGACATCAACCTTGCGGCGCTCGGTGAGCAATTCCGGGGTGCAGCGCGTTCGGAGCGCGATTTCGTGCTGATTCATTTGGGCGCGAACGTGGGCGCAGGAATCTTTCTGGGAGGCAAGGTTCACCATGGCGCGCACTGGTCGGCGGGAGAGATTGGCTACCTGCGGCTGCCGTCGATTTCCCGGCGCGCTCCCGCCATTCACGAGTTCGGCGAATTGGAATCCGTGCTGACCAGTTCCGGGATTCTCAAGAGCTGGCGTGAAACTTGCGGCAAAGCACCGCACGGCGCCAAGCATTCGCAACAGCCGGTCGACGCCACCGCTATCTTGGACCTGGCGCGGGCAGGAGAGAGTTGCGCCGCCAAACTGATTCGTCAGCGCGCGGAGATCGCAGCCGACATCGTGATCAACTTTTCCTTGATTCTGAATCCCGGCCTGATCCTGCTTGGCGGCGAGGTTGGCAGCCATCCGGTGATGATCGACTTCGTGCGTCAGCAGCTCGAAGGCAGTGAATTCGCCGTCACCAAGATTAAACCGAGCGCAATGGGTGACCGTTCCGCGCTGTGGGGATCGATCGCGCTGGCGCTCGAGACTTTGCCCGCCATCCTGATTCCGCATCCCTCCGCCTGAGGCGGTTGCAAAGGGGTTGCATTTCTCGCTTGGCAGCACTCGCTCTTTCTTATACAAGGTTATAAAGCTTTCGGGGAGCCAAATCCCCGGGCGCGTAGAGATGCCAAGGAGGAATCTCCCAATGCGCACCATGTCGATTTTCATTCTTGCGATGACCATGGCGGCAGGTGCCTTCTGCCAAGCGGCTCATCCCATCCTGGCTCTCAACTCGGCCGCGCCCGACTTTGCACTTCCTGGAGTGGACGGCAAGGTGCATAAGCTGAGCGACTATGCGGCCAGCCCGGTGCTGGCGGTAGTCTTCACCTGCAATCACTGCCCCATTGCGCAGATGTACGAGCAGCGCATCGAACGACTTTATCAGGAGTACGGCAAGCGCGGCGTGGCTGTAGTGGCCATCCAGGGCAACGATCCCAAGGCCCTGACCATCGAGGAGCTGGACTGCTCCGACATCAGCGACACGCTGCCCGAGATGAAGATCCGCTTCACCTACAAGCACCTTCACTATCCCTATCTTTACGACGGCGACACCCAGGCGGTGACGCACGCCTACGGGCCGCAGGCGACTCCGCACATCTTCATCTTCGACAAGGAGCGCCGGCTTCGCTACGAGGGCCGCATCGACGATAATTATCGCTTCGAGCAGGTCAAGACCCATGAGGCGCAAGACGCGATCGAGGCGTTGCTGGCAGGCCAGCCTGTGGTCGTAACGCACACCGGGGTCTTTGGGTGCTCGACCAAATGGCAGGAGAAAGAAGCGCTTCGTCTCGCCTACGAGCAAAAGCTCGAGGCGCAGCCAGTAACCGTTGAACCTGTGGACGCCGAGGGCCTGAAGAAGCTGCGGGCCAATGCCACCGGGCATGTCACCCTGGTCAGCTTTTGGGCCACTTGGTGTGGGTCGTGCGTGGCGGAGTTCGCCGACCTGCAGGACACCTTTCGCATGTACAGCGATAGGGATTTTGAATTGGTGACCGTCTCCGCCAACATGCCTGAGGAGAAGGCGAGCGTGTTGCGCTTTCTCGAGAAGAAACACGCAACGAGCCGAAACCTGGTCTTCGCGTCGGACGACACGGCGGCGTTGCAAGCGGCCTTCGACCCAGCATGGCAGTCGGCTGTACCTTACACCGTCCTTATCGGCGCCGACGGCAAGGTTATCTACAGCAGCCTGGGCTCGGTCGATCTGCTGGAGTTGCATCGCAAGATTCTGGCGGCTGTCCCAGCCGAATACATCGGCTTCAGCCAGTATTGGGCGTCGAAATAAGCCCAGCCGGGATGCCCCACACCCTCGGTCTGTGTCTCACTACGGGTTCTGCGGTTGATGAGCGGCCCAGAAGATGGAGTTCTTGAAGATGGTTGCGAAGGACTGATTCTGAAAAAGCTCGGGGTGGTGGCCCATGAAGATGTAAATATTCCGGGCCTTGTAGTGCTCATTCGACCAGATCACGGGATGGTCGCCCATTTTCGTCTTGGTGTCCGGGGAGTAAGTTTTCTCATTCACGCTGGCCAGCACGTGCACGTTGGGACGGGGGGACTGGCTCCACGTGTACCATTCTTCCTTCTGCACCAGGAAGGGCGTTGCGACCCCTTTCATCGCCGGATGCGAAGGATCTTCCACCGTCACCATCCCGTCTGCAAACCCCGGAATGTAGCCCGTGAAACGAATGCCGCCCATGAAGTCAGAGAACCACGGCCACATCTTGAAACCGTCGAATTCGCCGAGCAGGGTGGCATGATGAAATCCGATCCATCCACCGCGGCCCTCCTCGATGTAGCGCACGAAGGCTGCGGAAGCGATGGGTGTCCAGTTGTAAGGTGGATAGTTCAATTGAATGAATAGCTGGTAGCGCGAAAGAAACGCGTCGTCGATCTTGTCGGTGTTTTGAATGTAGTCGACCGTGAAGTTGTCCTTTTTGGCCAGCGTATTCAACCATTCCGTGGCCGCATCCACAAACGGCTTGTGAATCCCGCCTGCCTCCGCGATCGCCACCACGCGGAACCTTGGCGCCTTTTCCTGAGCGAATACCGCGCTTGAAATGCACAGCGCGATCGCAAACACCAGCAGCGCCCACACGTACATCTTTTGAATACTTGCTCTGCTTGTTGGACCGTTAGCCACAGCCTTTGCCTCTCCGTTGTCTAGTCGGCATCCATTGTTCACACCATCGCGTCAGCCGGTCGGAATCGGCACCGACCTATCGCGCCTGAACCGCACTTCCGGCGGAAGAAACCGGCTGCGTGCCCAGCCAGAGCAGCGCGCTTTCAAAAAAGCGGTTTTGTTGCGGATTGGTAAAAATCTTGTCGCCGTGCCCCATGTTCGTGTAGAGCATGCGGTATTTGGTGTTGGTCCACGTGACAGGAATGTCGCCGCCCTCCAGCGTGTCCTTGAATCCGATGGGGTAATTTGATGGGGCGAGGGTCATCAACACCTTGACTCCCGGTGTTTTTCGCGGATCGGGATCCCAGCTGTACCACTCATTTGCAGGCGAAAGAAAACTCACCGGAATTCCCTTCATTGCAGGGTGCTTCGGATCGTCGACGGTGACGGTGGCCGGCAGCGGCGGCCAACTGTTGCCGTAGAAGAGCGTACCGAGAAAATCAGCAAACCACGGCCACGCTTGACGGCTGTCCATCCAGCCTGCGATATGGAAGCCGAGCCATCCGCCACCATGCTCCATGTACTCTTCAAAGGCCCTGCGTTGGGCGGCGGTGGAAGGTGCATCGTCCAGCCACAGCACCACCTGGTACTGCTTGAGTGCCGCCGGATTCATATCATTCCAGTCGGAGGTGGACTTGAACTCGAAGCCGTCGCGTTTGGCCGTTGCCTCAAAGAACGGGATCGCCTGCAGGGCGAAGTCGACGTGGTCCTGTTCCACATGGGTCGAGTAAAACGCGATGGCGCGGAACGTTGGCTCCTGCCCGAACCCGGCGCAGCCCAGCAGCGCCACCACCAGGAAACAGAAAGCACCCATGTGCCGCATCGTCGAGTCCCTTCGCGTTCGGTGACCAATTCGACACCGAACTTTATAATGTTTGATAATATAGTAACCCTCACGAGGCTAGGCACAACATGCAACGTCAGGAATTTCTTGATCCCGCGGTTTCCTTCAGGTGGAGCGCAGTTTTCCAAGCAACCGCGCTGTGCTGCCTGGTCCTGGTTGGCGCCGCTTCCACTGCGCAAGGTGCAAACGGCGCCCCGCGCGGCCGCTTGATCACCGGCATGGGCGCTGAGGTGAACCTTTCGACCCATAAAGCCTATGCCGTGGATGAGCCAAATGGCGCCGTTACGGTGATGAGCAGCAGCTCGGGAACGACCCGGAGCGTGAAGGTGGGCGCCAACCCCATTTCGCTCGCCATCGACCGGGCGGCCAACAAGGTCTATGTCGCAAACACGGGAAGCGGCAACATCAGCGTGATCGACGGAGCGTCTGATGCAGTGGTGGCGACTATTCCGGGCGAGGCCCATCCCTACGCGATCGCCGTCAACGAAGCCACCGGCAGCGTCTACGTAACCAACACTTACAGCAATGCCGTGACGGTGATCGATGTGCGGACGGATACGGCGCAACGGTTGAACGTTGGCGGCGCCGATGGAATTGCCATTGACTCCCGCACCAATACCATCTTCCTGACAACGTACGAGGATCCGGAGGTCCGCATCGTGAACGGCGCAACGAGCGCGGTGCGCAAGGTCAAGGTGGGGCCGCACATTTGGGGCATCGTCTTTGACGAAAGCTCCGGTTCTCTCTACCTGGCCCACACGGGAACCGCGGAGATCGTGTCCCTGGATGAGAAGACGCTGGCCGCCCACACTATGCCGGTGGGGCATATCCCATGCGCCGTGGCGGTGAATTCATCGGCGCAAAAGCTCTATGCCGTCAATTACGGCGACCAGACGCTGAGCGTCATCGATCTCCGAACCCAAGGGGCAATTGCCACCCTTCCCGTTGGCGAACATCCGCAGGCGGTGACCGTGGATTCGAGGCGGAACGTGGTCTATGTCGCGAATGTCCACGGCAATAGCGTTACGGCCATCGACGGTAAGAACAATCGTGTGATCGGAACCTTCGCAGCCGGTCGGAATCCATATGCCGTCATCGTTGACGAGCGGTCCGGTGAGGTATTTACCGCGAACTACGGAAGTCCGGCGCTCACGCTGGTGAAAACCACGGACCGCGCGGCAGCCGAGGCGCACTGAGAATTTCGGCTGGCAAGTCCTCGCCTTAATGCGGCAGGCTGATCGCGTAGAGATACCACGCCGCATGGGGGAGCCACTCCTCTGTCCATCGCCAGTCTTCATCCTTGCCGGTAACTGCAAATCCTTCGTTGAACGCGATGCCGTCTTCGTCATCCAGAGCTGACGTAATTCCGTTCAAGACAGCTCCCGGGGCGCTCGTGTACTTATACGACTTGAAGAACATATACGCGGCATTGTTGTGCCCGCTTCCCATCAGCATGGTGGTGTCGAAGGGGTTGCGGCCCAGAATCCAGTGCAACTGGTTCCATGCATAGGCGCGCAACTCGATCTGGAACTGCGGCTGATTCGCGAAATACGGCGCCGCAAGACGCGCTGCAGCAGCTAATGATCCCAGCCGTGCATTCTCGCCCTGCCACCATGGCGCGGCCTCCGTGTCGTGCGGGAAGAAGAACGCCGTGCGCAGTTTTCCATCCCTGGTGCGCACCAGTTGACGCGCGTAGCCAAAGGGATTGTTTACTTCCGCTGTGACTGCCAGTTCAAAGCGCAGCGAACGCTCCACGGCTTGTAGCGCTCTTTGCCGCTCCGCCGGTGAGGCGATGGCTGCGTAGTCCAGCAGGCTCACAACCGGCAAACCCGCGTCCGATGGATGGAAGTAAGGTCGCGTCCCTGCATCCGCGCGCCAATAGTCACGCCATGCGCCCGTACTCATCAAACGCGCCATCAGGCTCTGCGCACGCTGCATGGCCGCTGTACGATAGGTTTCCTCGTGGCTGGCCTTGTACAGCTCTGTTGCAGCCATCAGCGCGCAATAATCATCGAGGATGTTCTCGACTCCGTCGTTCACCAATTCGCGATTGTGATGTTCAAGAAACTGAAACGCGTCTTCGGCCGCCTTCAAATAGCGCGCGCGCGGAAACTCGCCCTCTTCCGGCATCGTGCTCGCCAGCGCCAGCGCCGCAATCGCCATTCCGCCACCCGCGCGCAAGCTTGCCTCGTATGCATGCGGTCCCTCCGCCTGGGCAATCGACTCAGTGGACTCCGATGTGCTGGTCTTGATGCGGGTTCGCCAATTGGGGTTCCCGATTTCGCGATCCTTGGCGAGCTTCTCCCGTCCGGGCGCGGTGATCGACTCGAAGAATGAGCCCTCCGGCCGCTTGATCCGCACCAGGAAATCCGCGCCGAACAGGCCCTCGTCCAGCAACCGGCGTTCGTATTCGCTGAAATTGTCGTCGTTTCGGCTTTTGAGCAGGTTGTAGCTCGACAGCAGACTCCAAACCACCAGCGGCGTCTGTTGCGGATTGAAATAAGATGTCGGATTCTGGTGGGAAAGATGAATGCCATAGTCGCCCGTCGCATCGTACCAGCCGCCGTGAACGTCGACAAACATTCCTTGCGAGCCGGGCACCGCCAGGTGCCTGTCAGCTTCGTCGAATGGCCCGCTCGATCGCTGCCCCTTGAAATAGAAAATCACATTGGAAAGCGTATCGCGCTCCAGAATGTCGTCCTGGATCTCAAATGGGCACGACTGCGCCTCACTCGTTCCCGTATGCACCTGTACGGCATAATGCCCGGGCTGCCGCCAGCCGGAAAAATCTGCGATCCAGAACGTGCGACCCTTCCAGTCAAACACCTGCCCTGCCGGCTTCAGATCGCCGGCATACACCGTTTTGGCGGTATCCGTGTCGACCAGCTCGAATTTCCCTGGTCGATCCGGCGCGGTTCCGGCAATAATCGCCTGTTTCGCCGCCGTGGATTCATACCCGACTTGGTCGGCCAGAACGCGTACCTGGCTAAAGGCGCCTTGCACCCAAATCACGCCCACCAGGACAGCGAAAGCCCTGCCCAGAATATAAGTAGCCTTCATCGTCCCCACCGCTTCAAGTCGATTCCCCGCCGCTTTCATTAACCGCCGCACTCAAAACTGGAATAAGTCTAAAAAATCCTTCGTAACTTTGATAGTGTTATTTACAAAGTCTATGATCAGGCTCCGATTTTCGATTCTTTCCTTGCTGCTGACGATCGTCGCCCCTCCCTTAGCGTGGTCCAGCCCGCCTCTCCCTGCGATGGTGGTCGCCTATATCTTTCCCAGGGACACGCTCTTGCAGCCGGGACAGATCGATGCCCGCAGCCTCACCCGCATCAACTACGCCTTCGCCAACATTGCTGGCGGCCGCATGGTCCCAGGCTATCGCTTCGATCCCGAGAACTTCGCTTGTCTGACCGGGCTGAAGAACGACAACCCGTCTCTCACGGTTCTGGTCTCTGTCGGCGGATGGCTGTGGTCCACCAACTTCTCCGATATCGCGCTCACCCGGCACAGCCGCAGGGTCTTTATCCAGAGCGTCATGGACTTCCTCGACCAGTATCATCTCGACGGTCTTGATGTGGACTGGGAGTATCCAGGAATGCCTGGCGCCGGACATCCCTTCCGCCCCCAAGACAAGCAGAACTTCACCATGCTGCTCAAGAACCTGCACAACCAATTCAGGAAGCATGCCAGGAAAACCCGCCACCGGCTGTTTCTCACGTTTGCGGCGGGCGCGTCAGAGGAGTATATCGCGCACACTGAGTTGAGCAAGCTCCAGAAGTACGTGGATACTGTGAACCTGATGGCATACGACTATTACGAGCCCACGTCGAGCCGCATCACAGGGCACCACGCGCCTCTCTTCACGAATCCGTTGGACCCGGCGCACATTTCCGCGGACGCTTCTGTTCATGGTTTTGAAAGAGCCGGGGTGCCTGCTGCCAAACTTCTGCTGGGCGTGCCTTTCTACGGGCATACGTGGGGCCATGTCCCCGAGTTGAACCATGGCCTTTATCAGCCCGGCCAGCCTGCGCCTCAAGGATACGCCTCCTATGCAGCGCTCGCGGCCGCCATCGGTAGCTCCGGCTTTACACGCTATTGGGATTCCGTGTCCTCCGCGCCCTACCTCTACGACCCAGTGAACCAGACGTTCGTCTCTTATGAAGACCCCGAATCTCTGGCGCTCAAAGGCGAGTATGTGCTGGCTCGTGGGCTGGCCGGCATTATGTTCTGGGACTACGAGAGTGATCCTTCCGGTCAACTGCTAGCGGCAGTCAACCAGGCGCTGCATCGGACGCCCGCCGCCCGCAAAGAGGCTCAATGACCACAGCCGCAGTCTCTCCCGCCAGCCAGGCATCAGGCACTTCCACCTCCCGCGTGGTCTCCATTGACATCTTTCGCGGGGTGACCATGGCGGTGATGATCTTTGTGAATGAGGTGGCCGAGGTGCGTGGCCTGCCCTGGTGGACCAACCACGCCCATGCGTGGGAAGACCGCATGACCTACGTCGATATGGTCTTCCCGTTCTTCCTCTTCGCGGCCGGTTTGTCGATGCCCCTTGCGATCGCCCAGCGGCTCAAGCGCAATCCCTCGGTGGTTGCACTGTGCCTGCACATCGTGTTGCGCGTGCTGGGGCTTCTCGGCGCTCGGGTTCATTCTGGCGAATGCCGAAAAGGCCGATCCTGCAAAGATGGTGTTGAGCGGCGGATTATGGGCCCTGCTCGGCCTGATTTGCATGATGCTTTATCTCAACATCTACCCTCGCTCGTCGCGATTTCCCGCCTATGCCACTGTTCTTCGCACGGTGGGGCTGGTGGGGGCCGCCGTCTTGCTGGCGCTCTTCCGCAGGACTACGCATGGCGGCCAGACCGCATGGCTCGATCCCTCCTATCCCGAGATCCTCGGCCTCATCGGCTACACGTATCTCGCCGTCGCGTTTCTCTATCTGCTCACGCGCCGCTGGAAATGGGCGCCCGCGCTCTGGTTTGTGCTGCTGGTCGCGCTCTGCGCATGTTCCACGGGTCGCCTCGTCGTGTTTCCCAATCGCCTGCCCCTCTATTACTGGCCATTCGGCAACGGCGCCATGGCTTGCATTATGATGGCCGGCGTCGTCACCTCCAATCTGTTTCTCGGTGCTGGCAAGCGGTCCTCGCCGCGGTTCTCCCTCACCATGGCTGCCGGCTTCGCGGTGCTGGCACTGATTGCCGGCGCCGCACTCACCCCGCTCGGTATCTCCAAGATTCGCGCCACGCCCACATGGTCGCTGTACAGCGTGGGAGCCGCCGTCCTGCTCTTCATCGGCTTGTTCTGGCTTTGCGACTTGAAACGCTGGACCCGCTGGACATTCCCGGTGCGCTCGGCGGGTTCCAACACCCTGCTGACTTATCTTCTGCCCGACCTCTGGTACTTCTTCTTTGTGACGGCTGGGATCACTTTCCTCGACTCCCACTGGAATGCAGGAGCCCCGGGAGTGATCAAGGCGCTGGTCTTCACGGCCATCATCCTCGGGCTTTCCGCGCTGCTGACCAGGTCCAAGATTCGGCTGCAGCTATAGAGCTTTTGGAACGGCTCATCGAGCCTCGTTTGTCTCCGCCGATGCGCTGAAGCTGAAATCGCAAGAAGCAATGCAACGGGGCACCTTCCAGCCGGAGAACAAGGGGATCTTCGCCGATGCGCGGCGCATCGGCGCGGCTGGCCGACACGAGCGCCAGTCCACGATGGGGGAGACACATCGGGATTCCTCGGTCAGCGAAACGTAAATCTCGCTCACTGCTTGTTTTATAGGAAATTAACTCGGTTTTCGAATTGACATCGCGATACTGAAGCGCGTAGACAGTTGTGCGATGTCGTAGCCCGATCACGCGCACACGCTGCGCATTCCCCACAAGCAGTCAAGCCGACACATTTCAGGCATTCTCATTCAGAAAGGAGTCGCCAATGCAGAAAGCTCTCAAGTTGCAAAGCATCCGGTGCCTTTGCGCCGTCCTATCCCTCGCCTTTTTCTTCCCATTTCAGGGATTCGCTCAATCTGATGTGGGCACGATCAGTGGATTTGTGAGAGATCAGTCAGGGGCGGGGGTACCTAACGCGCAGGTAGCGGTCGTGGATGAGAGCACCGGGGAATCACACAAGGCGACATCCGATTTGCAGGGCCACTACACCATTACGAATCTGGTGCCCGGGGTTTATAGCATGACCACCGAGGTACAGGGCTTCAAGACCTTCAGCAGCGCGCACAATAAGTTGAATGCCAGCACGGCGCTCTCGCTGGATGCTGACCTCGCCGTCGGCGCGACGAGCGAGACCATCCAGGTGACGGCCACCGCGTCCGTCCTGGAAACCGAATCCGGATCAGTGCAAAGCCAGGTCTCCGGCCAACAAATCAGCGACCAGGAGCTGAATGGCCGCAATCCGTTGTACATGGGCTCGCTGCTCTCGGGGCTTCGCAGCGGCTCTACGCTTGGCGACTTCAACTTTGCTGTCGGCGGCGGCGTTCCTTTCCAGATTAACGGAGCACGCACGCAGGACACGCTTGTGACTTTCGATGGCGCCCCCGCAGTTCGCACCCGCGGCAGCGGAGCGATCATTGGCGTTGCCAGTGTCGACGCGACCGCGGAGATGCAGGTGCTAACCGCTGACTATCAAGCGGAGTACGGCAGTGCGGCGGGTGGCCAGGTGCGGCTCGTAACCAAGAGCGGCGGAAAAGACTTTCACGGATCCGCGTATGAGTATCTGAGAAACTCCGCGATGAACGCCAACACATGGACGCGCAATCAAAGCGCAACCACGCGCTTTGCACCGCCCTTCCGCTACAACGACTTTGGCTTCACCGCAGGCGGTCCGGTTTGGATTCCCGGAGTTCGCTGGACGGATCCGCTTCGTCAGAAATTCTTCTGGTTTGTGAACGAAGAATGGATCCGTTACCGCTTCACCGACACTCAGACTCAGGCCGTACCCACTTTGCTCATGCGGCAGGGAGACTTCAGCGAGTTGCTGAGTCCAAACCCCTGGTACTCCGGCGTAACCAGGATCTACGACCCGACAACCTGCCCGACCAAAGGCGCGGCAAGCTGCGTTCAATACCCCAACAACGTAATCCCATCCGGCCCCGGCGGACCTCTGAGTCCTAACGGACTGGCAATTCTGAATGCATATCCCGCGCCTACGCCCGGCTACCTGTCAGGCACGCAAAACTGGATCGGAACGGCGGCCCACCCCATCAACCAGCGCAAAGAAATCATCAACGTTGACTTCCTGCTGAGTGCAAACCACCGCTTTGAGTTCCGCCGTCAGGATGCAACCTATTTTGAGTACCAGCCCTTTGATCAGGGATCGGGCCTGACTGGCAAGTACTTCAATCGCCCCAATCAAACCAACGTTCTCGCATGGACGTGGACCATTTCTCCCAGCCTCATCAATGAACTGCGCGGCACAGTAAGTATCGACCGCGTGTATATCCCGGTAAATACAGCTCTGGCCGGCTTCAACCGAAGCTCGCTGGGAATCGACTTCCCCTACATCATTCCGGGAGCCAAATCCGCGCCGGGCAAGATCCCTACGGTCAGTGTGCCGAATTTCTACGGCCTCGCCGGCGGTCCTTATCCTTCGCACTCTCAAGGCCCCATCTACACCCTCACCGACAGCGTGACGAAGGTCTTCGGAAATCACACCGTCAAGGCCGGCGCCTACATCAACTATCAAGGCGAAAACGATAACGATCAGATCAACGTTTCGACCGTGCCGGGCGGCGCGAACAACCAAAACGGGTCCTTCGTGTTTACCGATAACCGCAGCGGTCTGAACGGCACCACCGGAGCCGGCATCGCCAATCTTGCTCTGGGCCTGGCTGACAGCTACACCGAGATCGGACCGAGGGCATACACGAGCTGGACAGGGCAGATGTACGAGGAATTCATTCAAGACTCGTGGAAGATCACGCCCAAGTTACACCTCGACTATGGCGTTCGGGTCACCACTCTGACCCCTTATAAACCGCAGTGGGGCAACTCCGCCTACTTCGATCCGGCGTCGTACGACAAGAGTAACGTCCCGGTTGTCAGTCCGACCACTGGCAACGTAACTCTTGGTACTGGAAATCCTTACAACGGTGTTGTCATTCCTGGCTTCGGCAGCTTCCCAAGCTCGGCCGCGGCTCACGGAGTAATTGGATCTGGGCCAAATTCGACGGCCTGCGATGGCGGCCCTTGCACCGGTCTCTTTGCCCCGAGCCTCAATAAAGGCTACGTGAACATCGCGACCACCGTGCAGCCGCGTCTGGGCGTTGCTTTCCAGGTGGACCCGAAGACCGTGTTTCGCGCAGGAGCAGGCGAGTTTGCCACCCGCATGGGCCTGCTTGACAACATCTTCCCAGGTGGCAACCCGCCCTTCCAGCCGTTCGTTACAGTGGCGGCGGTCGCTGGGAGTTTCGCCTCAATGGTGGATAACCCCGGCGTAGCCTTGAACCCGACCGTCGCTCCCCCATTGACAGTCACTTCACTCGCCAAGAACCTGACCTCTCCGATCCGATGGAACTGGAACGTTTCCTTCCAGCGTGAGCTGCCCCTGAACTCAACCTTCACCCTCGCGTACGTCGGCGGTCGTGGGTTGCATAACTGGCGGGTCTTCGACATCAATCAACCCACCGCCGGCGCCCTGCAGGCAAATCCCGGCAAAAACATGAACTATCTTCGTCCCTATCTTGGCTTTGCCGCCATTCAGCAGGAGCAGAGCAACGGCGCGGCAAAATACAACTCCCTGCAAGCTGGCTGGAACCGCCGTTTTACCAATAGCCTTGCGTTCGGCATCAACTACACATGGTCGAGGAGCATGGACGACAGTTCGAACTATCGCGACATTGTTCCCGACACTTACAACACCACCAACCTCTGGGGCCCATCGGAGTACGACGCGCGCACGATGGTAGTCATCAATTACCTCTATGCCCTTCCGTTCTTTCGCAACCAGAACACGCTCGCTGGTAAGCTCATCGGCGGCTGGCAACTCAGTGGCAGTTCGCAGTTCCAGACCGGCCAACCTTGTGGCGTCGGGACTGGCAATGATTACGCAGGCGTTGGCGAAGTCGGCAGCTTCGGTTGCGGGACCAATACAAATGAGGGACAGTTCTGGGTCAAGAACGGAACTCCGAAGATCCTCAAGCAGTTCTCTGGATATCCCGGGCAAAAGAGCAATAAGTACTTCTCCACGACCAACCCTGATGGTACCCCGATCTTCACTCAGCCGGCAGCAGGCACGTTCAATCTGCAAAGAGGCGTTCGGGACAGCATCTACGGGCCTGGCTTCCAGAATTGGAATATCGCTCTCAAGAAGACATTCCCCATCAACGAGAGAGCCGGGTTCGAGTTCAATGCCGATGCCTACAACTTCCTCAATCATCCCAACTGGGCGCAGATTGGGCAATCAGGCGGCCTCCAGCTCACTCCGACAGCGGGCACGTTCGGACAAGTGACCCAGAAATCCACGACCAATCCGCGAAATATCCAGGTCGGTTTGAAGTTCCTGTTCTAAGGAAGCACTCAAGTCTCCGAACAGGCTGCGAAAAAGCTCGGTGGCGGTAGGCCGGGGATTGACTCCCCGGCATAAAGCCGCAGAATCAGCACGGGGCCTCAGCCCTGATGCATGATCTTGGGCTTTGCGCCCAAATCCGGACCTTTTTCCGCAGCCTGGTGGAACTCCGCCAGTACAGAAATGGAATTCTGGCCGGACGAGGGGCCTGGCCTGGGCCGGAGCTGCCAAGCGCCGGCATACTGTCGGTCCTCGCACCTCGCGAGGGCAATTCGTTTGATCGAACCAGCCGGCCACCCCGACACTGGCGGGCTTTACGTCCGAGTAAAACGAATTGGATCGGGAACTCCTGCCCAACCACAGTGGACTGGAACCGAGCGCATGCCGGTTTCCGATGCTTGAAGTCTGGAGATTTTGTGTAAGACTGGCGAAGGAAACAAAAAGGCCAGTGACATCCGACGTCACACCGCGTCTCAGGAAAATTGCGGAAGGCAGCAGATAGATGAGCGTAAGATCAACAATGTACAATGGTTACTGACAGTGAGGGCCTGTAGCTCAACGGTTAGAGCAGGGGACTCATAATCCCTTGGTTGGGGGTTCAAATCCCTCCGGGCCCACCACACTTTGTCGGGTTGATTCATGGAAACGCGACTGGATTCCATCCTGGCGACGACGCGGGCGACGGTTGCCGCCGCGCGGGAACGCGTGCCCATGGCGGAGCTGGAGCGGCTAGCGGCACTTCGCCAGCCGCGGGGGTGGGCGGCGGCGCTCCGGCGGTGCGCAGCCGACGGGGCGGCGGTGATTGCCGAGATCAAGAAGGCTTCACCATCGAAAGGATTGATTCGGGCGGACTTTGACGTGGAGTGGATTGCAACACGGTATGAGGCGGGCGGGGCGGCGGCGCTCTCGGTGCTGACCGATCAACCGTATTTCCAGGGCAGCCTGCGCAACCTGGAATTGGCCTCATCTAGAGTGGCGCTGCCGTGCTTGCGCAAAGACTTCACCGTAGATGCCTATCAAATTGTGGAGGCGCGGGCCCATGCCGCCGACGCAATCCTGCTGATTGCGGCGGCACTCACGGATGCCGAGATGAAGCAGTTTGCCGTCGCGGCACATGAGGTCGATCTTGATGTGCTTGTCGAAGTGCATACCGCTCAGGAGCTAGACCGCGTTCTGAACGCGCTGGGCGAGAGAGGCGCCGATGCGATTGGCGTGAACAACCGCGATCTGAAGACCTTTGATGTTCGCATGGAGACGTCGTTGCAGCTGGTGGGGCAAATTCCGGCCGGCGCAGTGCGGGTGACCGAGAGCGGGATCGCGACCGCCGACGACGTGGCGCGGCTGAGAACGGCGGGGTTCGATGCGTTTCTGATTGGCGAGAGCCTGATGCGGCAAGCCGATCCTGGAGCGGCGCTGCGTGAGTTGCTGGCCGGGGCAGCGATGACACGATGAGCTTGTGGGTGAAGATCTGCGCGAACACCTCCCTGGAGGACGCGCGTTTGGCGGTTGAGGCGGGTGCCGACGCAGTAGGATTCGTGTTTGCGCCCAGCCCGCGTCGCGTGACGCTGGAACAGGTGGCGGCGATTGCGCCGGGCCTGCCAGGATCAGTCGAAAAAATTGGCGTGTTTGTGGATACGCCGGCGATTGCCATCGCGGAAATGGTGCGAGCGAGCGGACTGACCGGAGTGCAGTTGCACTTTGATGCGGAGCCGGAGGCAGCTGCGAATTTGCGTGCGGAGTTCGGCTCCCGGTTGCGGATTCTGCGGGTGGTGCATTTTGGGCCGGAAATGGCCAGGCAGACTGCGGCCTACGCGGCGGACCCGAACACCGACGGCGTTCTAGTGGATTCGCGAACCGCAACTGCCGCGGGCGGAACGGGCATCCCGTTCGATTGGCATGAAGCGCGGAGGACGGTGTTCGGCAACGGAATCGCGGCCAGAATGGTAGCGGCAGGCGGCCTGAATCCTGAAAACGTGGCGGAGGCGATTCGGGTGCTGCGGCCCTGGGGCGTGGACGTGGCTTCGGGGGTGGAGGCGAGCCCCGGGCGCAAGGACGCGGAGAAGGTGCGGGCGTTCGTTGCGCGAGCACGGGCCGCTCAGGCTCACGTATCGCGGGGAGAAGATCCGAGTTTACTCGCTTGACTTCGCATCCACCGTCATACTCTGGAACAATCGACATTCGGTAATTGGGGTACGAGGCGATGCGAAGGTTCATTTTGACCGGCGCGCCGGGCGCGGGGAAGACGGCAATCCTGCGCGCGCTGGAGCTGATGGGCTTTGGCGTGGTGGAAGAGGCGGCTACGGATGTGATCGCGTTGGAGCGGGCGCGCGGAGTGGCCGAACCCTGGCGGGATGTTTCGTTTCTTGACGCGATCGTGGACTTGCAGACAATGCGGCGGGTGCGTACGGCGAATATTGAGGAAGCCATTCAGTTTCATGATCGCTCCGCGGTATGCACCCTGGCGCTGGCGCGATATCTGGGGTTTGCCGTGACTGCGCGCCTCGCGGAGGAACTGCGGCGAATCGAGGATGAGCACCCTTTCGCGCGGCGGGTGTTTTTTGTGGAGAACCTGGGATTTGTGGCGCCGACCGAGGCACGGCGGATCAGCTTTGAGGAAGCGCTGCGGTTTGAGCAGATTCATGAGGTAACGTATCGCGAGCTGGGGTATGAGCTGGTACGGGTCAAGCCGGGATCGATCGAGGAGCGGCTGAAGGAGATTGAGCGGGTGGTGGGAAGGCCGCTAGTACACTGAAAGGTTATCCCCTTTTCTCGTTGGGCGGATGCGCATGGAGGCCTCTCGCGATGGCATCGATCATTCTTCCCGCAGCACCCTCAGAGTCGCGGCCCGGCCGCTTCGGCATCTATGGTGGGCGCTACGTGCCCGAGACACTGATGGCGGCCCTGGTGGAACTGGAACACGAGTACGAGATGGCGAAGGCCGACGCCGCCTTCCAGTCGGAATTGAGCTCCCTGCTCAAGGACTACGCGGGCCGGCCGACGCCGCTCTATTTCGCCCGGCGGCTGAGTGAAGACCTGGGCGGCGCCAGGATCTATTTGAAGCGCGAGGACCTGCTGCACACCGGCGCCCACAAGATTAACAACGCGCTGGGCCAGGGATTGCTTGCGAAGCGCATGGGCAAAAAGCGCGTCATCGCCGAAACGGGCGCGGGACAACACGGCGTGGCCACGGCCACGGTTTGCGCGCTGCTGGGCCTGGAGTGCGTCATCTACATGGGCGAAGTGGACATGGTGCGGCAGGAGTTGAACGTGCTGCGCATGCGGCTGCTGGGCGCCGAGGTTCGCGGCGTATCGTCCGGATCGAAGACGCTGAAGGACGCGATCAGTGAGGCGATGCGCGATTGGGTCACCAACGTGCGAAGCACGTATTACATCCTGGGCAGCGCGCTCGGCGCGCATCCCTATCCGACCATGGTGCGGGATTTTCAGCGCTGCATCAGCCTCGAAATGAAACAGCAGATTCTCGAGAAGGAAGGCCGGTTGCCAACCGCGGTGATCGCCTGCGTGGGCGGCGGGTCGAATGCTATTGGCGCGTTCTACGAGTTCCTCGGCGACAAGCAGGTGCGGCTGATCGGCGTGGAGGCCGGCGGGCGCGGAACTGCGCTGGGCGAGCATGCAGCGCGCTTTGCGGGCGGCGCGCCGGGCGTGCTGCAGGGCACATTTTCCTATGTGCTCCAGGACGAGAACGGGCAGATTGCCGGAACACATTCGGTGTCGGCTGGGCTGGATTATGCGTCCATCGGCCCCGAGCACGCGGCTCTGCACGACTCGGGCCGTGCGGAATACACGTCGCAGGACGATGCAAGCGCGTTGAACGCGGTGGTGAAGCTGGCACGGACCGAGGGCATCCTTCCAGCGATCGAGAGTGCGCACGCGGTTGCGGAAGCGATGCGAGTAGCCCCGACCATGACGCCGCATGAAATACTGGTGGTGAATCTCTCCGGACGCGGCGACAAGGACATGGGCATACTTGCCCGGGAACTGCATCTGCAGGGAACCTAGAGCGCGGAGAGTGGACTCGCATGCCGATACGCTTCGAACACAAGCCGGGGCTGGTGGTGTACGTAACCGCGGGCGACCCCAGTCTCGATGCCACGCGCGACATTGCCGTGGCCGCGATTGACGCCGGCGCAGACGTGATCGAACTGGGCGTGCCCTTCAGCGATCCGCTAGCCGATGGTCCGGTCATTCAGCGGGCCAGCGAGCGAGCACTTGCGCGTGGCACCAGGCTCGCCGATGTGCTGGCGATTGCACGCGACATTCGTGCGGCAAAGCCCTCGACCGGACTGATCATTTTCACGTACCTGAATCCGATCTTGCGCTATGGGTTGGCCCGCTTTGCCGAGGACGCGAAGGTTGCGGGCGCGGATGGCGTGCTGGTGACGGATCTGATCGTGGAAGAGGCCGGCGAGTATTTGGCGGAGATGGAGCGCGTTGGACTGGCGCCGGTGTTTCTCGCCGCGCCGACGAGTACCGACGACCGCCTGGCGGCGATTGCGGCGAATTCAAAGGGGTTCGTCTACGCCATTTCACGCACCGGAATTACCGGCAAACAGGCGTCGATGACATCGGACGCCGCGGCACTGGTCGAGCGCATTCGGGCATCGTTCGCGGCAGGCGCGCAAAAGCTTCCGGTCGCGGTAGGATTCGGTATCTCCAATGCGGAGCACGTGGCACAGGTCGCGGAGTTCGCCGATGCGGCAGTGATCGGCAGCGCGATCGTCGATTTGATTGAGCGCTCCACGCCTGACACGGCTGCTGCTGAAGTGGCTCGATTTATCAAGGGTCTTCGCCTGCACGAAGCGGCGACGGCCCGGTGAGAAAGACAGCCTGTAGCTCGTAGCTTGCAGTTGTTCTCGGGTGGACCTGGCCCCTGAGGTTTGGTTAGGCCCATCGAGCGGAGGCAGCGAGCGGGAGCGCACGGCCAGCTTTGCAACGTGCGACTCAATCCGGTTTTTTGGAAACGCAACACGAGGAACGCATGACGCTGGAAGAATTGCGGAAACGTATCGACATCCTGGACCGCCAGCTTGTGGAACTGCTGAATGAGCGAGCGCGGGCCGCGCAGTTGATCGGACACCTGAAGGCCGCCACGTCGCTGCCGGTGTACGAGCCGGGCCGTGAGAAGGTGATCTACGCCAACGTGCGCGCGGCCAACCAGGGACCTTTGCCCGACATCGAGCTCACCCACATCTACGAGCGAATTATCGATGTGATGCGCGCACTCCAGCGCAATGAGCTGGCATCGGAACGCCATGCGAGGGAGACAGGGGCGGCTCACGAGACCGGGCAAGACACGGGGCACGACACGGGCGCATCGGCGCCGGAGACAGGAAAGAAGCAATGATCGTAGCAATGCTGGAGAGGGCAACCGAAGAAGAGATCGATGCGGTAATCGACGCCATGGTGGAGGCCGGCGTCGGCGTGCACCGCACCACGGGCGCGATGCAGACCATCCTGGCGGGCGTGGGACCAACGGCAAATGTTGACCTGAACAAGTTTGAAGTGATGCCGGGCGTGATGCATGTGCACCGCATCAGCTCGCCCTACAAGCTGGCGGGACGCGGTTGGCGGCCGGAAGGAACGATTGTCGAATTTCGCAACGGCGTGACCGTGGGCGGCAATCAGATGGTGGTCATGGCGGGGCCGTGCTCCATCGAAGACCGCGAGCAAATCTTCGAGACCGCGCGGCGCGTGAAGGGCGCAGGCGGCAGCTTTTTGCGGGGCGGCGCGTTCAAGCCGCGTTCGTCGCCCTACGCGTTTCAGGGGATGGGCATTCCGGGACTCGAACTGATGCGCGACGCCGCGGAAGCGCACGGATTACTTGTGGTGAGCGAGGTTATGGAAATCGCACAGATTGAGCCCATGCTGCCGTTTGTGGATCTGTTTCAGGTGGGCGCGCGCAATATGCAGAACTTCAACCTGCTGCGCGAACTGGGACTCGTCCGCAAGCCGGTGCTGCTCAAGCGCGGCATCGCGGCCACCATTGAGGAACTGCTGCTGGCGAGCGAATACATCCTCACCGGCGGCAACTACGACGTGATTCTGTGCGAGCGAGGCATTCGCACCTACGAGACGGCGACGCGCAACACCATGGACATTTCGGCGATTCCGGTGGTGAAAAAGCTGTCGCACTTGCCCATCGTCGCCGATCCGTCGCACGGGACGGGGCGCCGCGACATGGTGGCCCCGCTGGCGCGCGCCGCAGTGGCCGCGGGTGCGGATGGCATCATCGTGGAAGTGCATCCCAATGCCGACAAGGCCGCCTCGGACGCGGCGCAGACACTGTATCCCGATCAGCTCGAAAAGCTGATGGGCGAACTGCGGCTGATTGCGACCGCAGTGGGGAGAACGATTTGAGCGCTGCTCGGCAAAGTTAGCCGGGTTAGAAAGAACGAGCGGTGCTAACACGCGTGCAGGGCGGCTAATTCCGCTAGCTCCGCTACACTTGAGCAATGATCGAGCGCATCGCCATTCTTGGAACGGGCCTGCTGGGCACATCGGTGGGACTGGCGTTGCGCGCAGCGGGGTACCGCGGGTCGATCACGGGTTGGAATCGAAGTGCCGAAGGCGGAAAGACCGCTCTCGTAATGGGCGCGATTGATTCGATTGCAACCGACCCAATCGAGGCGGCGAAAGCGAGCCAGGTTGTTTTGCTCTCGATCCCAATTTACGCCACGCTGGATTTGATGGAACAGCTCTCGCCTGTTCTCGGACCAGGTCACCTTGTCACCGACGTGGGCAGCACCAAGGCGCAAATCACCGAGGCGGCCGGACGGTTATTCAACTCTTCGCAAAGCGCGGCATTTCTTCCCGGACATCCCATGGCGGGCAAGGAGCGCGGCGGCGCGGAGTTGGGCGATGCGAACCTGTTTAGCGGCGCGGTGTGGCTGTTTACCGATGTTCCCACATGGGAACGTTCTTCTGCCGCATCGGCGCTCATAAAGACCTGGCGGGAATGGGTGGAGGCGATCGGAGCGCGCGCGATCGACATCGACGCCGAACGTCACGACGAGATGGTTGCGTGGGTGAGTCACCTGCCGCAGTTCACGGCCACGGCACTCAGTGCGCTGCTCGAAGACGAGGTGGGCGATGCGCCGGAACTGCGCGACGTGGGCGGGCGCGCGCTGCGGGAGATGACGCGCCTGGGAGCGAGCCCTTACTCCATGTGGCGCGATATTGCCCTCACCAATACGGCAGCAATCGAGCGCGCGCTGTTCGCGCTGGAGCAGCGGCTTGCGCACCTGCGGGAGAATCTGCGCACGCCGGGACTGCGCGAAGAGTTCGATCGGGCGAATCAGTTCCGGAAAGACTCGTGAAGCAAGAAATGAACTAGACGGTTTCCGCCTGTTTGGCGGGTTCCGTCTCAATCACGGAGTCTACGAGAGTTGGATTCACAACCGTGAGGTTCTCTGCCTTGGCCGCATCGAGCAGATGCTGCGACGAGGAGACGAAGATGATCTCCGTTCCCTGAAACATGTCGCGAGCCACCAGCGCCGCGCTCAGCTGCAGGGCATCCGGCCAGCGCAAAGCCCGCCGGTCGAGCAACTGGCGCGCACACTCGAGCACGGCGGGATTGAGCGGTTCCTGCACGGTGCGGGCCGACTCCAGGCGCAGAATCTCCAGCGCGGCTGCAGCGTCTTCCCGGCTGATGCCGCCGGCACGTTCCCGGCGGCGGATGGCTGCATAGACTTCAAGCGGTGTAGAGGCTGCAATGAGCTTGCGGTTGTCCTCGACGCTTTCCATCAGCTTGATCAGGGCATCGGTGCCCTGCTCGCGGACGAACAATTTCGCGAAGGCTGTGGCCTCGAGGAAGTAGCAACTCACAGAACCCCCCGTTCCTCTTCTAGCACTGCGGTCAATGTTTCGCCGTTCACCGCCACCGGATGGAAGCGCTGCGCTTCCTCAGGGATTCCAGCTTCAGCACGATTGAGCCGAATGGTCGTGGTGGGATAGGCGGGCGTCTTGGGATTGGCGATTTTGCTGGTGAGCACAACACCACGCTGGATCGCTTCCGCCAGGATCGCCTGACGCGACTCCGGATTCTGATTCCAGCGGAATGCTTTGCGCGGCAAAAACGAATCACGAAACCACTTGAGCGCGATGAATGCGTGACCGCCGCGTTCAGCTTCGGCCAGGGCGCCGCACAACTCCCGTACCCGGTTATCAAGGTCGACCGGATTGGAGGAATCCTGGGCATCGTCGTCCTCAAAGCGTTCGGAGTGGCGCTCAGCCGAGTTACGAGGCGAACTGCGCACACTGCGAGGGCCCGGGTCGTCGCCATCCACTCGTTCGAAGTAGATGCGAACCTCGTCTTCTTCCGGTGACCAGGAATCCGCCGATGCGTTGCGCCGCTTGCTGCGCCCGTTTTCACTGCATAACTCGACAATCACCTGGTACCCGGGAGGTGCTAGAAACCGTAACGCGCGGGCTAATCCAGGATCCTGAGAATAAGAAAGCTCGCCTAGAGCCTCTTCGATAACTTCTTCCGCATCAGGGATACTCATATTACTTACATCGATGCTGGCATGAGCAGCTTTTGTTGACTTCATACTTTCTTCTCCGTCTACCGCAACTCGACTACATCCAACTAGCGATGCACCCAAACAGGCCTGGCGACCTGGTTTTGGAGCACGGCGTATTAAGGTTGCGGAGCTGACTGTTCACGCAGCCAGACCCGCAGATTAATTTCCCCGGCCCCGGGGAGTGTAAAGCAAGGCCAACGGTGATCTTTAGTCACCGAAATTGCACTTCCAATTGCTTGATGAACATTACCAGAAAAAAAAGAAAGGCTTTACCTATTTGTCTCGGACGGCCAACCCCACCCAGTGTAATCGAAGACGGGAAAAACGGCTCAGAAACTTTGCAGAATGAGACGATTTTCCGAAATTTTCGGATTTTGCACCTGAGCATACAGCCTTAAGCGCGTTTGCTTCGCTTGCCAATGTTCGTACAATAAAGGTATGCGTCGTTTTCAGCCGCTGCTGTTGCTGTTTTTTGGAACTCTGTTTGCTTCCGGCCTCCTGCACGCGGATAATCCGGCCTTCGACCTCGCCGGTCCCAAGGTAGACGTGCACGTCAAGCGGGGTACGGTCACCTTACCCATCAGCCAGGCGGCCAACCTGTTGCCGGGCGACCGGCTATGGATCCATCCCGACCTTCCCGAGAGCCAGTCGGCACACTTTGTGCTGGTGGTGGCCTTTCTGCGGGGAGCCACTAATCCCCCGCCTTTTGACTGGTTTACCCGCGTGGAGACGTGGACAAAAGCGGCTCGCGAAGAAGGAGTCTTCGTAACCGTGCCCGCTGAGGCGCAGCAGGCCCTCGTCTTCCTGGCTCCGGAAACCGGCGGCGATTTTGCCACCCTGCGCAAAGCGGTGCACGACCGCCCGGGAGCCTTCGTTCGGGCGGCGCAGGATCTGCAGGCAGCCAGTTGGGATCGCATGCGGCTGGACGCCTACCTTGCCGACGTCAAAATCACCAGCCAGACTGACCAGAAATCGCTGAAAGAGCGGACGGAGTTGTCGGCCCGTTCGCTAGGCATCAAGGTCGATCAGCAGTGCTTCGACAAGCCCACCGATCAGCAGGCGCCATGCCTGACGCAGCACACCGACGGTATGGTGCTCGACGATGCCAACGCGCAGTCGCTGGTGAGTCAGCTCGCCAGTGGAACCACCGGCGACCTGATGAACCAGCTCAGTTATTCGTCGATGGGCGGCGCTGGCCAGTTCAGCCCTTACGTGGGCGCCATCGTGGATACGGCAAAGATTCTTGCCTCGCTGCACACCGCGCACTTCCAATACATTCCGGCACTGGCGCTTCCTACCAAGGACACGCTGAACCTTCGCCTCAATGTTCCGCCGTCGTTCCGCGATCCGAAGTCGGTGGTGGTGGTGGCGCTGCCTCCGGTGGGGCCGTCGAAGGCTCCGCCGTTGCGGCCTAGCAACTCAACCGAGTTGCAGTGCGCGCAAAAGCCGGGTCTCGCATTCGGAGCCGAGGGCGCGCCGCTCCTTTTCGGCACCGACCTGGCGCATGACCTCAGCCTGCATATTGATTCCTCGAAGGGCGCCTTCGATATTCCGGTGACGGCCGATGCCTCCCGGGGCGCGTTGGTGCCGGTCAACCCCATGCCCCAATTGCCAAATGGCGAGTTGACTGCCGTTTTGCACGGCAAGTGGGGATTCGACGATTGGGAGGGCCCGCGCTTTCACCTTGCCTCGCCCGCGTCGGAGAAGTGGGTGATCGCCGCCGACGATGAGTCCGCCCTGATCGTGGGGCGCAACGACACCCTTCATTTGCAGGGAGACAGCTCGGTTTGCGTCTCCAGCGTCGACCTGGCAGGCGCCCACCCGTTGCCCTTAACCTGGAAGGCCACAAAAGCCGATGCGCTGGAAGTGGCCATGCCGATGAAGAATGCGACACCGGGGCCATTGACTGTGCAGATTCATCAGTATGGGGTGGAAAAGCCGGACAAGCTGGACATGAACGCCTACGCCGAGGCGGCATCGCTCGATCGGCTTTCCCTCAGCGTGGGAGACAAATCGGCGACCCTGAAAGGCACGCGGCTCGACGAGGTCGCCAAGGCCACCCTGAGCGACATTACCTGGACCCCCGCGACCCTGACCCGCGTGCAGGATTTCGACCAGCTGACGCTCAATACCGAGGGATCGACAAGCGATCTGGATGCGGATTCCAGCTACTCCGCGAAGGTGCAATTGCGCGACGGCCGGGAATTGAAGGTGTCGGTGCATGTGGAACCACCGCGGCCCCAGGTAACGCTGCTCAGCAAAGGCGAGCAGGACGACGGCAACACGGCGCCTTCGCCCGTGCACCTGGGCAGCGCTGACGATCTGCCCCTGTCCGGCAAGTTCGTTTTCTTCCTCAAGTCGCTGGTACCCCAAAAGTTCCCCCGCAACCAGGATGTCGAGGTTGCGGCCGCCGACGGCAGTTTCCGCACCGTACTTTCGCTTGCAGATGGGAGCCTGCTGCTGGAGGACGCGCGGACCGCACTCGGCGTGGTGGATCCGCTGAAGCGGTTTGGCCCTTCGGCCTTCGGACCGCTGCGGGCACGGGCGGTCTCGGCCGATGGGGTTCCCGGCGACTGGATGCCGCTGGGGACCCTGGTCCGCGTGCCGGGCTTCAAGGAGCTGCATTGTCCCCACGCGACGGCGAAGTCGTGCGTGCTGATGGGATCGAACCTGTTTCTGGTCGAGTCGGTTTCGGCGTCGGCTGATTTCAGCAATCCCACCGAGGTTCCGGCCGACTTTACGGGCGCGCAACTCGCAGTGCCGCACCCCGTAAGCGGCACCCTTTACATCAAACTGCGCGACGACCCGGACACGGTGCAGACGCTGAATCTGCCCGTGACGCTCCTTTCGCCGCAGGATGCGCCGGCAGCTTTTCAAGGTCAGCCGGCTGCGCCGCCGGCACAACCGGCTGCCTCCCTGCCACCCGAGCAGTCAGTGGAAAAACCAGGACCTAAAACCTAATCTACTGAAAATAAACGCGATTCTTTTCTGCGAACTCGGCCTTGTCCGCAGGCAGATCGTTTTCCGCGAAAATCGCGTTCTGGGCGCAAATCGAGGCGCAGTTGCCGCAATCAATGCACTCGTCGGGGTTGATGTAGACCTGCGAAGCGGTGCCGGCGGCGGGATCCCCAACCGTTGGCGCAATCGCGCTTGTGGCGCACTCCGCAACGCAGACAAAGTCCTTTACGCAGGCATCGGTCACAACATAAGCCATCAGGTGTCTCCTCGGCGGTGCACTTGGAGTGGGTCCGCCGAATCGAGCCTATCGGGCCGGATATCCAAGTCTCCGTGACTCGAATCACAGGGAGACGGGAAAAGCTTTGAGGCGAAGAAACGGCGATCTACATAGGGGGGGTGGGGGGTGTCACCTGTCCTCAGTGATCAGTGGTCAGCTACCGGCGGGAATGGCCTTTCAGCGGCTTCGGTCATGTCGTACTCCTGTTCGGGCTGGATTGATGTTGCAAATGAAAAACGCCCGCACACGAGGCGGGCGTTTGAGCTTCTCTCTTACTTCTATTCTACCAAACCGAAAGAATTAATCCTGGGTTTTGGCATGTTTATTTGATCTTCAGAATCAGCTAGTTATGGGCGACTTGTGACGGCAGGTACAGACAGCGTTTTCGGGTCGACTCGAAGTGAGACGGTTTTGGACAAGGCCGTTCAATCGCAGCGGCTTCCCGGCGAGTATTTCCAGGTTTCGGTGGGCCCGGGATGGCCCACCACCGCGCTCCCCGCCAAATGCCAATTTCCCACTGCTTGCGAGGGCTGGCCCCTGAGCTTCTTATAATTGGCTTCGGAACGCCGGGGCACTTTGAGATCCGGCTGAGAAAGTGGGACGATGGCAAATCTTGAGGGAAGAATTGCGCTGGTGACGGGCGCGTCGCAAGGGATTGGGCGGGCATGTGCGCTGGAACTGGCCCGGGCGGGGGCGACCGTGGCGCTGGCGGCGCGCAACGAGGCAAAGCTTGCCGAAGTTGCGGCCGAGATTGTGGCGGCGGACGGCAAGGCGGCGGTGTTTGGGCTGGATGTGGCCAATGCGGATTCGATCAGCGCCGGGGCGAAGTCGATTCTGGAGCACCTGGGGAAGGTGGAGATCCTGGTGAACAACGCGGGAATTACCCGCGACGGGCTGGTGCTGCGCATGAAGCGGCCGGACTGGGACGATGTGCTGGAGACTAACCTGACCGGGGCGTTTCTGTTGACCCAGGCGCTGTTGAGCGCGATGCTGCGCAACCGCTGGGGACGGATCATCAACATCACCAGCGTGGTGGGACGCACCGGCCAGGCGGGGCAGGTGAATTACGCGGCGTCGAAAGCAGGACTGATCGGCATGACGCGGTCCCTGGCGCGCGAGGTGGCCTCGCGCAACATCACCGTGAATGCAGTCGCGCCGGGTTACATTGAGACCCCGATGACGGCGGTGCTCGACGAGAAACAGCGCACCGCGATGATGGCCCAGATCCCGCTGGGCAGGCCGGGAACCGATCTCGAGATCGCGCAGTCGGTGGCGTTCCTTGCTTCAGACGCCGCGGCTTACATTACCGGCCACGTGCTGGATGTAAACGGCGGGATGTTCATGGGCGGGTAGGGCGACGGCTGGAAAGCTCGACTTTAATTGCTGCTGTCCATCTGGCTGGGAAAGGAATTGCAGGAACCGGGATCGGAGTAGTCGATGGTTTGGCGAGGCGGGTGCGGCGGCGGGTAAACGTAGTGCGGATTCATCAGGGTGAGGGTTTCGCTGATGAATACGGATGCATGTGCTTGCAGGCCGACCAGGACCGAGGCGTTGGGCAGTGTGTCGGCGTGATACTGACAGATTCCGCTGATTCCGGGATTCTGACGGAAGAATTGCTCCAGGCGCCATTCGTACTCCATGAGCTTGGAAAAGTCCTTTTGCGGGCCCATCTCCCATGTCATGTCGCCGGTCGCCCAAAGTCCCTGGTAGCCATCTTTTAAGGCTTGCTGTAGAGCCTCTTCCAGCGCGGACAGCATGCGGTCCACATCGAAACTTCCGTTGTCCAGATGCTGCTGGTCCGAAGAGAGAACCAGGCTTCCCTTCTTCACCTCGATAGCTACGTCGACTCCCTGCGCGGCCAGGTAGGACCGCATTCCGGCGACCATGGGAGGACTGTTGAGGTAGAGGCAGCGGTAGTTCTTTTCCAGCATGCTGCGCGCCGCCGCGGCGAGGCCTGGGAGCTGCCTGGATGGGGGGCCCTGGTAGATAAGACATTGATGGCGAGGAAACGATTCCATCGTAGGCGATTATAACAATTTTGCGGGTCGCCTATTGCGGTGGAGGCTCGTTGGCCGGCCGTCGTGCTGGCCCGCCTTGCGCCGGGGGCATCATCACGTTGACCGTGGTGGCGACGAACTGACCGTCCTTGATGGCGCCTTCGATGCGGACGTTGTCTCCTACCTGCACGTCGGCGAGGGTGATGGGGTCGCGGCGCTTGCGGAAGGTGGTATTTTCGTCAGCCGAGAAGGTGTGGTCGGCGCTATCGACGCCGCTGTGCAGGGTAATCCTGGTTTCGTTGATGGCGGTGACCTTGCCCATGAGCCAGGTTTTGCCGAAATTGGCTTGCAATTCGCGCATTTGACGGGCGCGTTCCGGGTCGAGGAGGAGCACGAACACGGCGCCGACAGACTTGGCTGCGTCGTCGGTTTCGCCTCCCGCTGCGATGGCGTCGCCAATCTTGATGTCAGTGGCCTTAATTGGCGTGGGGGGATTCCCGCCGCCGCCCATGGGACGGTCAGGGCCGCGCTCCTGGCCACGGTCCTGGCCGGCTGCGCCGGGAGCCGCGGGCGGCTGCTTCATGATGCGGGTGTTGGCACCGTAATGGACGGTGTAGATCTCGTTGGCGGCATTCTTGACCAGGAAGTGGTCGGCGGTGGCTTCAGTGACTGTGCCCATGATGCCGCGGCCCATCCCGGGCATGCCGCCCGGGCCCATGCCACGCTCGCCGCGGTGGCCTTCCTGTCCGGCAGGTTGACCTGCCGAGTCGGGGGGTGCGGTTGGATTTTGAGCGAGACAGCCGGCGCCAAGCGCCAGTCCGAGCGCGCATACCGTGAAAAGGCGAACGTTCATTGAATCTCCCGGGGAAGACACACCCAGAAGTATAGACGTTAAAGGAGGGCCGTCGGACGAACGCCGAATCCCTATTGCCTTACGGAGGGAGAAGGCGTGGATGGGGTCAGATAGACCCCCTGGGAGGCCAGCAGCTGCTGGAACGCCGGCACGGAGCGAAGAGAAGCCAGTTCCGAGTCCGCAAGGATCTTTTTGGGAGTCGTGAAGCCTTCATTGAGGGCGAGGCGCAGATAATCAACCGCGCGCTCGTTCATGCCCGCGCGGGCGCAGCTCTTGGCCATGTAAAAGTTCATGGCGCCTCGGTCCTGGATGGACGCGGGATTCTCGACGCGCACGCTGGTGCTGTGATCGAAGATGCCTGGATCGATGGCCAACGCGGCCTGGTAGGATTCCCATCCTTTTTTGTATTTGCGCTCGGCCAGCAGGGCCGTACCCAGGTTTTTCTCGAATAGAGCCGAATGCGAATCGAGTTTAAGGGCTTTGCGGTAGTAACGCTCCGCCTTGCCAAACTCTTTTCTGGACATATAGATGGAGCCCATGTTGTTGATGGCGACGGCATTCTTCGGATTCAGCTTAAGGGAGGTGGTGTAACAGCGGGCGGCATCCTCGGTATTCAACATGAGCTGATAGGCCACCCCCATCTTGTTCCAGGCCTCGGAGGAATCCTGCGGAGCGTTTTTATAGGCCTCGATGGCGGCCTGATAGCGCTGGTGCGCCATGAGCGAATCGCCAACCTGCTCGGGAGTGGGCTTGAATTGAGGGGACGTGACCGCCTTGGGTGGAACGGCCGCAGAAACCTGACTCGCGGCGGGGAGGCATTGTGCCACCAGCAGCACCGCAATCAAACACCCAACGGGGTACGAGGTAACCTTTGAAGTCGACATATTCCCCCTCCTTTGCAGTGGAGGAATGTCCCGATGGTCGTGGATTGGGCGACTATCGTATAGGGGAAATTAAACCACCAAATTGGTATTTTGCGCTACCAATGAAACAGACCGGCATCAAAAGGCCTTGAAGCGGGCGCTGGTTGAAGGGGATGGCATGATCGGGGTGGGGGAAACCTCTCTCGTTCCATGGGGATCCGGTTCAAATGATTACGCGGACGGGCTGCCTCATCGGGTCCTTGCGCAACGCACCTGGAGTACACTCTTCGCACGAGGGAGCCTGAACCGATGAGCACGACGACCCCGCGGGCAGCCAATACAGCGCTTGCCGCCCGCTTTCGTTCCGTCCGCCAGCGTACTGTGGCCATCTGTCAGTCGCTGACACCCGAGGACATGATGGTGCAGTCCACCGCGGAGGCATCGCCCGCCAAGTGGCACCTGGCGCATACGGCGTGGTTCTTCGAATCGTTTGTGCTGCGGGAGTTTCAGCGCGGCTACCGGCTTTTCAATCCGGATTTCGCGTGGCTGTTCAACAGCTATTACCAGACGTTTGCTGCGTTTCCTGAAAAGCGGCTGCGGTCGTCGTTCTCGCGCCCTGGCATCGAGGAGATCCTGCGCTTCCGGACGCACGTGGATGAAGCGGTCGATGGGCTCCTGGAAGCGAATCCACCGGCAGAGGCTCTTGAGCGAATCGAGCTGGGCGTAAATCACGAGGAGCAGCACCAGGAGCTGATCCTGACCGACATTCTGAACGCTTTTTATGTCAATCCGCTGCGGCCTGTTTACCTGCCTGCCGATCCGGAGCCCAAGTCTCAGAAGCGCAACCTGGGGCATTCGGATTCCCTGAACTTTCTGCGCTTCGAGGGCGGATTGCACGAGGCCGGCCATGCGGGCGACGGATTCTGCTTCGATAACGAGCTGCCGCGCCACAAGGTCTGGCTGGAGCCCTACGCGCTGGCCGAGCGGCTTGTGACCTGCGGAGAGTATGCGGAGTTTATGGAGGACGGCGGCTATCGCAGGCCCGATTTGTGGTTGAGCGATGGCTGGAATGCCGTGCAGGACAATTCCTGGCACGCACCTCTTTACTGGAACAGCGACAGCGGCGAGTGGTCGATCTTCACCCTGCGGGGCGAGCAGCCGCTTGCGCGGCGCAAAAACGCTCCAGTGAGCCATTTGAGCTATTACGAGGCTGACGCCTACGCACGCTGGGCCGGATACCGGCTGCCGACCGAATTCGAATGGGAGGCGGCGGCGGAAGGCCGTCTGATCGCGGGCAACCTGCTTGACTCTGGCAGGTTGATGCCTGTACCCGCCAGCGAACTGGCGGAGAGCGCAGAAACAGAGCCCCCCGCGGGAGAGGGTGGCGCTGCTTCCTGAAAATCCTGCTGGACCGTTCAAGCGGCCCTGGCAGCTCTTTGGGGATTGTTGGCAGTGGACGTCGAGCGCCTACCTCGGGTATCCCGGGATTCCGGCCACTGCCGGGATCGCTGGGGGAATACAACGGAAAGTTCATGAGCGGGCAAATGGGACTGCGCGGAGGATCGTGCGTGACCCCGCGCGCTCACATCCGGGCGAGTTACCGCAACTTTTTCCCTCCTGAAACACGCTGGCAGTTTTCCGGAATCCGACTGGCAAGTTGGTAACTCCAATCAGGTTGTTGGCACCAATTTGGTAACTCCAATAAGGATCGGCTGCATCCAAGTCCCTGCATGACGACAATTTCGCTTCCCCTCAGCAGCGTTCAAATCGATTCGCAGATTGCCGCAGCCGTCAGTGAAGGACTGCTTTCGCGTCCCAAGTGGCTGCCTTCCTGGTTGTTTTATGACGCGGCGGGCTCGCGTTTGTTCGACCAGATCACGGAGTTGCCCGAGTACTACGTCACGCGCACGGAGCGCGCCATCCTCGCCGACCGGGCCGAGGAGATTGTGCGACGGGCGGCAGGGGGCGAGGCGCTTCGGATCGTGGAGCTGGGCGCGGGATCCTGCGACAAGACCCGCCTGCTGCTGCGCGCCGCCGTGGACAGGCAGGATACTGTGATCTACGAACCGGTAGACGTGTCCGCAAGCGCGCTGACCGAGGCCCAGGAGCGCATTGAGGATGAGATTCCGGGCGTGCTGGTGTGCCCGCGGGTTTTGGACTATACGCGGGACTTTTCGCTCGAGGCGCCCTGCCCCGGCGAGCGGCGCCTGGTGCTCTACATTGGCTCAAGCATTGGAAACTTCGAGCCGGACGAGGCGCAACGACTGCTGGAGACAGTGCGGGCGGCGCTGTTTCCTGGTGATGCCCTCCTTCTGGGCGTGGACATGGTGAAAGATCGTGACACCCTTCTCCGCGCATACGACGACGCGGCAGGCGTGACGGCCGCGTTCAACCGCAATATCCTGGCGCGCATCAATCGAGAGCTCGGTGCGGACTTCGATCCGGAAGCGTTCCGGCACCGCGCGGTATGGAACCGCTGGCGCTCGCGGATCGAGATGCATTTGGGCAACCTGCTGCCGCAGACGGTGAAAATTCCGGCGCTCGACCTGCGTCTGGAGTTTGAGGCCGGCGAAACCATTCACACGGAGAACAGCTACAAATACAAGCCCGGACAGGCGGAAGCGATGCTACGGGCAGCTGGGTTCGCGCCCGAAGAGACCTGGACGGACGAGAAGGGGTGGTTCTCCGTGTGCCTTGCGCGGGCGGATTAGTCCTGAGATCCGGCGGGTCGAACCCGCCCGCGCTGGTTTATCTCCGGCCAGTCGCGCTATTTCGCGTTGGTAATCCTCACCAGCAGGATGTCGTGACTGCCCAGCTCGATGGGCATGTTGTCCTTGAGTTCGACGGACTTGCCGGTCCAGAGATCCTTGCCTTGTTGCGTGCCGTGCAGTCCCAGCTTGGCCAGATTCAGACGGAACGGATGAGTCGAGAGGCGGTCGCTGCCTGCATTGAGCACTGCTATGGCCATCGCTCCGCCGCTGAGGTGCTTGGCCCATACGTCCACTTCGCCCTCGCTGTAGATGCGTGAGGCCTGCTTGCCGAGCTTGTCCTGATCAAGGGCGATCACATCGCGGTTGGTAAGAATGTCCTTGATCTCCGGCTTCATGTGGGGCAGGTCGTTCCCGGCCAGCAACGGAGCGGACAGCATGGCCCACATGGAAAAGTGCGACCGGTTCTCCGCCAGCGTCAGCTTGCCGTTCCCCACCTCCAGCATGTCCGGATCGTTCCAGTGTCCGGGGCCGGCGTAACTCTCCAGCCCCTCCTGCTGGCTCAAAATCGTATACATCGAGTTCCAGTTCGCCTGAATGTCGCCGGTGGTGCGCCACAGGTTGCCGCCCAGAGCCGGCGCCCACTCCCACACCGCATCCCAGCCGTATTGGCAAAGCGAGAAGACGATGGGGCGGCCAGTGGCCTTCAGTGCCTTGCCCATCTTGACGTAGGCCTCATGCATGAGACGCATCTGCTCGGCTTTGTCGTTGGGCGCCTGCTTTTGCATGACGTCGGGAATGAAGCTGCACAGGTCGTATTTCAAATAATCGATGCCCCATTCGGCGTACATCTTGGCATCCTGCTCTTCATGGCCAAGCGATCCCTCGTACTTGGCGCAGGTGTGGGTTCCGGGACCAGAGTAGATCCCGATCTTGAGGCCCCTGGAGTGCACGTAGTCGGCGAGCGCCTTCATGTCGGGGAACTTCTCGTTGGCGTGGAGCACGCCATTCTCGTCGCGCTTGCCTTGCCAGGTATCGTCGATGTTGACGTAGATGTAGCCCGCGTCCTTCATGCCGGTAGAGACGATCTGGTCGGCAGAGTCGCGGATGTCCTTGTCCGTCACTTTCCCGGAGAAGTAGTTCCAGCTGTTCCATCCCATGGGAGGCGTTAATGCGATCTGCGTCGCTTCCGGAGCGGGTTGCGCGAGAGATGTCTGCGGGGACACGGCGAAAAGCGATGCGAGAACGAGGAATGCTGCGAAAAAGGAGGCGACGAGACGCATGACGAGGTTCTCCTGAAAACGGTTTCAGTGCGCCATCTTACGCTGCGAACCTTCCGATTTGCAATGGCGGTTTGCGCATGTTGGGCGCAGGATTTCCGGGCGAGGTGCTTATAATCGGTGCCACGGAAGAAGGATGCTTTCTCGCGCACCGTTGGCGGTGCACTGCCCGTTTCTGCGGAGGTTCGCTCTTGTACAACACCACCAAACAAGCCCTGGCGGGCTTTCTTGCCGCCGTGATGACGTGCGCCCCTGCGGTGGCGATGGCAGCCGCGGCAGACACGCCAGCCAAGCCGAACCTGCATGATCAACTCGATGCGGTATTCAACAAACATGCCTACCCGATGAAGGGGGTACAGCTGGCATGGCAGAAGGATGGGGAGATTTACACCATTCTAGAGCCGGCAGCGGGCGGCAAGGGCATGGATATCGTGGCGTACGATTCGGCTACCGGCAAGCGCAGCGTGCTGATCTCCGCCGCACAGCTCACGCCGAAGGATGCGAAGGCGCCTCTCGACATTGACGAGTACTCGTGGTCCGACGATCGCAAAAAGCTGCTCATCTTCACCAATACGAAGAAGGTATGGCGGCGTAATACACGCGGCGATTATTGGGTGTTTGATCAAGAGGCCGGCACGCTCAAGAAGCTAGGCGGGGATGCGCCCGAGTCGACGCTGATGTTTGCAACGTTCTCTCCCGACAGTACGCGCGTGGGGTGGGTGCGCCAGAACAACCTTTACGTCGAAGACCTGGCGAGCGAAAAAATCACC
The DNA here is from genome assembly GCA_963744185.1 of uncultured Acidobacteriota bacterium. Taxonomy (GTDB): domain Bacteria; phylum Acidobacteriota; class Terriglobia; order Terriglobales; family Acidobacteriaceae; genus Telmatobacter. The sequence goes on from CAVUSR010000018.1 coordinate 153,195, forward strand.
CAACTTACGAGCGACGGATCCGTCGACATCATCAACGGCACGTCCGACTGGGTGAATGAAGAAGAACTCGAGTTGCGGGACTGCTTCCGCTGGAGCCCTGATGGCAAGTCCATTGCCTATTGGCAATTCGACCAGTCGGGCGTGGGCGAGTACACGCTGATCAACGATACCGGCGGCGAATATCCCACCACGTTCAAGTACAAATACCCGCAGCCCGGCACCACGAACTCCGCGGTGCGTGCCGGCGTGGTTCCAGCCGCCGGCGGTCCCACGGTGTGGATCAAGCTCGAAGGCGACCCGCGGCAGCACTACATTGCGCGCATGGAGTGGGCGGGCAATTCGAAGCAGGTGCTGGTGGAGTATCTCGACCGCCTGCAACAGCACAATCAACTGATGCTTGCAGAAGCCGCGACGGGCGACGCGAAGCTCTTCTTTGAAGATTCAGACAAGGCATGGGTCGACGTGGTGCCTCTTACGTTTATCGGCAAGGGCGGAGCGAAGGAGCCCGATCTGCTGTGGCTGAGCGAGCGCGACGGCTGGAGCCATGCGTATCGCATCGATCGGGCTACCGGCCAACCGCACCTGGTTACCAACTTCGCAGCCGATGTGATCTCCGTGGAGGCGGTGGACGCCGAGGGCGGCTGGCTTTACTTCATCGCGTCGCCCGATGATCCGATACGGCGCTATCTTTACCGCGCGCGACTCGATGGAAGCGGCACGCCGGAGCGAGTCACTCCCGCTGACCTGACAGGCAACAACGGCTACGACATTGCGCCTAACGCGCACTTCGCCGTGCACCAGTTGAGCACGTTTGTTACGCCGCCCAACTTTGAGGTGGTGAGCCTTCCCGACCACAAGGTTTTGCGTACGCTGGTGAGCAACGAGGATCTGGCCAAGAAGGTGAGCGGCCTGCTGCCTGCCGAGCCAGAGTTCTTCAAAGTGCCGGTAGCCAATGGCGTCACGCTCGATGGCATGATGATGAAGCCACCCGATTTCGACCCCGCCAAGAAATACCCCGTGCTCGCGTATGTCTATGGTGAGCCCGCGGGGGCCACGGTGCGGGATAGCTGGCAGGGCGGCCTTGCCCTCTATCACGCCATCCTCGCGGAGCAGGGGTACATCGTTGTCAGCTTCGACAACCAAGGAACACCATCGCCCAAGGGGCGGGAATGGCGCAAGTGCATCTATGGCGCGGTCGGCGTGCTTTCTTCCGCACAACAGGCGCAGGCCATTCAATGGCTGGCCAAGGAGCATAGTTATATCGACAGCTCGCGCATGGCCATTTATGGGCATAGCGGTGGAGGTTCCAGCACGCTCAACATGATGTTTCGGTATCCGGGTGTCTACTCCACAGGAATTGCCGGGGCGCCTGTAGCCGACGAGAGCCACTACGACACCATCTACCAGGAGCGCTACATGGGACTGCCCGAGCAGAACACGCAGGGCTACCATGACGGATCGCCCATCAACTTTGCGGCCGGGCTCACCGGACATCTGCTGATCCTTCACGGTTCGGGCGACGACAACGTGCATTACCAGGGGACGGAACTGCTCATCAACCGCCTCATAGAGCTGGACAAGCAGTTCGACTTTATGGATTATCCCAATCGGACGCACTGTCTATGCGAAGGCAAAGGGACCACCTTCCATCACTACAGCACCATGACGCGCTATCTTGAGGAGCATGTTCCTCCGGGGGGCGTAGCGCGATAGTCACACGCACGACACGTCGCTTGAAAGCTTCGCCTCATAAGGAAGGGCCATGTCCGCATCGCGCCGGAATTTTCTGACTTACAGCTCGCTCGCTGCACTTGGTGCGGCGCTGGAATCGTCGTTGCAGGCGCAGGCTCCGGCACAGAACCAGCAGCAGGCCACGCCGGGCGCGCCCACCGCGTTTGGAACCTCGCCTGCGATGGGGCCTGAGGTCTCTACCGGCACATTTGCCGAAGCGGAAAAGCTGGTGCAGTTCACCATGACGCCCGCAGAACGCGAACAGGCGGCCGGCAACTGGCGCGTGCAGATGGCTCCCAACTACGAACTGCGCGTGGGGCCCCGCAAGGTAGAGTTGGAAGCTTCCCTGCAGCCGGCCGCGCTGTGGAACCCGGTGATACCGTCGGTGAGTTCGCTGCAGGAGGGCGATGGCCGGTTCGTGCGCAGCGAAACATCGACAAAGGCCCTGCCAACTAGCGAAGACGAGATCGCCTTTGCGCCCGTGACGCAGCTTTCGCGATGGATCGAGTCGCGGGCGATCACGTCAGAGCGGCTCACGGAGATCTATCTTCACCGGCTCGAACGCTTCGATCCCAGGCTTCATTGCGTGATCACGCTGACGCGCGAGCACGCGCTGGAACAAGCGCGAAAGGCCGACAAAGAGATTGCGGCGGGAAACTATCGCGGGCCGCTGCATGGCATTCCCTGGGGCGCGAAGGATCTGCTGGATACCGCCGGCATTTCCACCACCTATGGTGCGGAGCCGTATCGCAATCGGGTTCCGAAGGAAGACAGCGCGGTGGTGGCGCGGCTGAACGCGGCGGGCGCTGTGCTGGTGGCAAAACTCAGCCTGGGCGCACTGGCGCTGAACGACATCTGGTTTGGCGGACAGACGATGAATCCATGGCTGCTCGAGGAGGGTTCTTCGGGTTCGAGCGCGGGGCCTGGTGCCGCAACGGCTGCGGGACTGGTGGGATTTGCCATCGGCAGCGAAACCGGCGGCAGCATCGTGAGCCCGTCGATGCGCTGCGGCGTGACCGGCCTGCGTCCAACTTACGGACGCGTGGCGCGGACCGGAGCGATGACTCTTTGCTGGTCGCTCGACAAGCTGGGACCGATGGCGCGGAGCGTGGAAGACACGATATTGGTCCTCAACACGATCAGCGGTCCCGATCCCGCCGACCTGGCCAGCGTGCCGAGCAAGCTGAGCTTCGCAGCGAACGCGAGCGTGAAGGGGCTGCGGGTGGGCTACTTTCCGGGATGGATGAAGGAGAGCCCGGCTACCGATGTCGATCGCGCGTCGCTGGAGACTGTGAGGAAAGTCGGGATGGAACTGGTGGAAGTGTCCATTCCAGACTGGCCGTACGACTCGCTCAACCTGATGCTGTTCGCTGAGGCCGCGGCGGCGTTCGATGAGTTGGTGCTCGGTCACAAACTGGATGAATTGAAGGCGCAGGTGCCGGATGCGTGGCCCAATGTGTTCCGCCAGTCGCGTTTCCTCTCCGCGGTCGACTTTGTGCAGACCGATCGTTTCCGCCGCAAGGTGGCGCAGGAGATGGCACGACTGATGGCGCAGGTGGATCTGCTGCTGGTGCCGTCGTTGCGCGACGAGATGCTGGTGATCACCAACAATACCGGCCACCCATCCTTAACTCTCCGGGCCGGGTTCGTGGAAGTATCCGAAGCGCGCAGCGACTGGGCGCCCGATCCCAAACATCCGTTACCGAAATTCAACCCACCGCGCCGCGTGCCCCACGGGATCACTCTCATCGGACGATTGTTCGATGAGGGAACACTGTGTCGGGCGGGCATGGCGCTCGAGGCTGCGTTCAACGTGGTGGGAGAGCGCCCGGCAGGATTCTGAAGGCAATCACCAGTAATCAGTGATCAGAGACGAACGGCTTCGGCATAGCGCGGCGTGCTCGCCATCAACGTATGCACTTCTTCAACGTCTCGTATTCCGCCTCGCGCGCCGGAAGCTGTGCAGTTCAACGCTGCTGCAGCGCATGCGAAATCAAGCTGGCGCTCGAGGGTCCAGCCCTGCATCAATGCGTGGATAAAGCCCGCATGGAAGACATCGCCTGCGCCGGTCGTATCAACGACATTCACGCAGTACGCAGGACGCAGATTATAGCGTTCGCCGTCCCACGCAACCACGCCATCCTGGCCAAGCGTCGCGGCGGTCAATCGGCAGCCGTACCGATCGCGAATGGAACGCAGAGCCTGCCGCAGGTTGCGCTCACCAGTAAGACGGCAGGGAAAGTCGCGGCTCACGATCAGGTAATCGACGTTGCGGATTAAATCCTCGACGCCAGGGTAGGTTTCGTCGAGGTCGGCAATGACCGCGATGCCCGCTTCACGCGCCCACTGGGCGGCCGTAATGGCCGCCGCTGTTTCGTAACCATCCACGTGGAGAGCCCGCGCCTGCACCACCCAATCGCGATCTAGATCTTCGGGGCGCAATAGCAGGCGTTCGTCGCGGCGGCACAAGACGGTTCGCTCGCCGCCGCCATCCACGAGGATCAGCGATTGCGGGCTGGCTGCGTCGGGCACTTCGATAAGCCGCGCATCCACTCCGGCGCGCGCGAACTCGCTGCGATGCAGGCGTCCGGCATCATCGTCGCCTATCTTGCCGACATAGCGCGTGCGCATTCCCCACGTTTGACAGGCAATCACGGTGCTGGCTGCCTGGCCGCCGGGCATGACGGTGGCGTTTGTGTATTCGAGCTTGGAGCCGCGCTCCGGGAACGCGGCGAGTGGAATCAGCGTGTCGGTGGCGTTCAAGCCCACTCCCACCAGATCCACCATCGGCACTTCAGGCATATCGTCCATTGTATCGGGGTCAGGAGAAGCGAGTCGTCTTCCACAGTGCCCACGCGCAGGCTCCGGCGCTGGCGATCATGACAAGGCCAAGGACTGCTGTCCAGGCGTAATTCATGCCCAGGGAGGGAACACGAGCTTTGAGCCCAAGCCAGACAAACACCGCTGCGGTACCGAGGAGAATGAGCCAATCCCACCAGGCACGGCTGTTGTCGGCTTCGTGTGGGTTGCCCTCGAACGAGCGTTTCACATGCTCGCGATCGAGCTCGTAACGGTCACATTCGCGATCGATCGCATCATCGGTGGAGGCGGATTCGCGCTCGGTGGCGATGGCCGAACTCACCGCAATGGCGCCGGCAATCATCGCCAGCGACCCTGCAATGACCAGCATGCGGTGCGTAGAGTCGGCGTGGGCCAGTTCGCCGAAGACGAGCGCGCCCCAGGCCAAGCCCCAGAGCTGATTGGTGTTCGAAAGCGGAATACCGCGGCCAATGCCGAGATACTTGGTGGCGAACTGCTGAAAGAGGTCGCCGATGACCCACACGAATCCACCCAGAAACAGCCAGAACAACATCGGGGCGACCGTGGGGGAATGAAACACGGCCGCGTGCGTGCCGCCATCGAACACCAGCACAAGTGCAAACATGGTGCCCAGTTCGCCAATCGTGAAGATGGTGACGAACGACAGTGGGTTCATTCCACTCAAATACGCCTTGCGATAGGGGATATACATGCTGCCCCACAGCAGGCTGGCTCCCACGGCGGCCAGGATCCCGTTCAACGCATGATTAGCTTGCGAGCCGGTCTGGTGCATGGTGCTGAAGCCCAGCATCACCGCAGCCGCGACAATCGCGATCGATCCCAGCAGTACCTTGGCGACGTTCGCTGCGCCGGCGCCCTTCAACTCTCCGAAGAGAAGGCGCCCCCAGAGAATGCCGACCAGCGAATTGGTATTCCAGAGCGGGAAGGCGATGGCGAGCCCCACATCGCGAATGGCGAAGACGGTGAGCGTGTTGGCGACAGCCCACAGCATCCCCGCCAGGACCGCAAACGGGATAAGCTGGCGGTTACGCGCGAGGTCGGTGAAGACAGAGCGCGTGCCTTTCACCAGCGTCGGCAGGGACCATCGCGCCACGAAGACGCCGGCTACCATGCACAGCGAGACAGCATACGGCGACAGGCCGCTGTTCACCAGCTTGGTGGGCGCCTCTGCCGCACCCAGCCACACACCCGCGCCCAGCCCGCACAACACGCCGAGCCCATGATTGGATCGAGTGCGAATGCCCGGCGTTGTCGTGGGCTTTATGCTCATGCGCGAGTCATTTCCTGGTTACGGGAAATCATCAGGACAACCACCTAGTGCACGGCGATCAGCATGGCGAGCCCGATCACGAAGATAGCCAGAGGAATGAGGAAGTGGCTGTCGGTAAGAACACACATGAGCTGCGACTTTGGCTTCATCCCGACCTCGATGCCTTGCATGAGACTTGCGCAAACATAAAGACGTGGCGAGCATGGTGTCAAGCCTGCTGCGATTTCGGGCATTGCCCGGACATGACGCGTGGAATGCCTTGCAGATCGGGAGTGCTCTCGATCCGATCAAGTCCCGCGGTCTTCATGAGTTTAGCGACTGCGGAGGCTTGACCGAAGCCGATCTCCAGCGCAATAACACCGCCCGGACGCAGCACTTCTGCGGCATCCGGAATCAGGCGGCGATAGACGTCGAGGCCATCCCGACCGGCGAAAAGCGCGCGCGATGGCTCGTATTCGCGAACTTCGACGGCCAGCGTGGGGCGGTCGGAATCCGGCACGTATGGGGGATTCGAGACAACCATGTCGAACGATTCGCCGTGAACCGGTTCGAGCAGGTCACCCTCAACGAATCGGACTCGATCGGCGACTCCATTCAGGCGGGCATTTTCGCGGGCAACCTCGAGCGCAGCCGGCGAAACATCGATGGAGGAGATCTCGGCACGAGGCAAAGAGCGAGCCAATGCAATGGCGATGGCGCCGGAGCCGGCGCCTACATCCACGATGTGCGGGGCGGAAAACGCGGCCGCGAGCCCGATCGCCTTCTCCACCAGGTGCTCGGTCTCGGGGCGCGGGATGAGCACATCGCGCGTGACGCGAAACGGGAGGCCGAAGAACTCCGCCACACCCGTGATGTACTGGATGGGCTCGCCGGCAAAACGCCTTTCCAGCAGGCTGACGTAGCGGATCGCCGTGCATCCGCCAAATTCGTCCGTTGCGTGCGCAATAAGCCACGCCCGGTTCTTGCCGATGAGATGCAGCAGCAGCGTCTCGGCATCGCGCCGCGCGCGGTCGGGATGCGGACCGGCTCTCAGGCGAACCGCGCCGTGCGCGAGACACTCGCCCAGCTGCATCAGGCCGCCTGCGTGGTTTCAGCCTTCAACTGCTCCGCCTGGTAATGGGCGATCAGCGCATCGACGATGGGCTGCAGGCGCCCTTCCATGATGAGGTCAAGCTGGTGCAGCGTAAGGCCGATGCGGTGGTCTGTGAGCCGGTTCTGCGGAAAGTTATAGGTGCGGATCTTCTCGCTGCGGTCGCCCGACCCCACCTGCTGCTTGCGGGCCTGCGCGAGCTCCGCATTCTGCTTCTCCATCTCCTGCTCGTAGAGCCGCGAGCGCAGCACGCGCATACCTTTTTCCCGATTCTTGATCTGCGACTTTTCGTCCTGGCAGCTGACCACCGTATTAGTGGGAATGTGCGTGATGCGCACCGCCGAGTAAGTCGTGTTCACCGACTGGCCGCCCGGCCCCGACGAACAGAACGTGTCGATCCGGATGTCTTTCGCCTCGATCTTGATGTCCACGTCTTCGGCTTCAGGCAGCACGGCGACGGTGACAGCGGAGGTGTGCACGCGCCCTTGTGTTTCGGTAGCTGGCACGCGCTGCACGCGATGCACGCCGCTCTCCCACTTGAGCTGTGAGTAGACGCGATCGCCTTCAATAATCGCAATCACTTCCTTGTACCCGCCCACGCCGGACTCGGACATCGACAGGACTTCGACCTTCCAGCGATGCTGCTCGGCGAACCGGGTATACATGCGGAAGATCTCGGCCGCGAACAGCGACGCTTCGTCGCCGCCAGTCCCCGCACGGATCTCCAGAATCACGTTCTTTTCGTCGTTCTTGTCTTTGGGCAGCAGCAGGACCTTGATGGCCTCTTCGAGTGCGTTAACGCGCGGCGCGAGGACGGCGATTTCCTCCTCCGCCATGGCGCGCAGGTCGGAGTCGGATTCCGAGAGCATCGCGTTGGCGTCGGCCAATCCCTGGCGCGCCTGCTTCAGTTCGCGATACTTTTCGACCGGCTCCTCGATCTCGCGCAGCAGCTTGGCAGTCTTTTGGTATTTTTCGTGGTCGTTGAGGACCTCAGGCAGGGAAAACTGCGCCTGCAAGTCCTGGTATCGCTGCTCCATCTGTTCCAAACGGTCGAGGATCATCGCAAAACTCCTCCTGCGCGGGCAGGGCTCTTAACTCGTGAATTGAAAGCGGAAAAGGGCAGGGAACGAGCTTTGGCGGCGGGCGCCGCTAGAGGAGGGCCGGGATGGGCTGGTGGAGAACCACTTCGTCTTCTATTCTATCGCGGATTTAATTGGAACCCAAGCCCCACCCTGGTTGACGTATGATGGTCCGCGATTTGAAGGTGACTTGCAATTCTGATTCAACCATCCCATTCAAAACGGAGAGGACGATGAACGACGAGCGGCGGTCCGCGTTTCAGGCAGGAACGAACAGCATTTCCCGGCGGAAAATCTTGCAGTACGGTGCAGCGGCAACCTTCGTCGGAGCCATGGGAAAGTTGTCGACCGCGCAGCCCGCCTCCGGAAGCAAGGCGCCTGCCGCGAATGGCAAGTTCCCCGACAACTTCCTTTGGGGATGTGCCACCGCGGCGCACCAGGTGGAAGGCAACAACACCAACAGTGATTTGTGGGCCATGGAGCACTTGCCGCAGGGGATGTTCAAGGAGCCGTCCGGTGACGCCTGCGATCATTACCACTTGTATCCGCAGGACATTACCATGCTTGCCGATCTTGGGTTCAATACCTACCGCTTCTCAGTCGAATGGGCGCGCATCGAGCCCGAAGAGGGATTCTTTTCCAACGCCGAACTGGACCACTACCGGCGCATGCTTGCGGCGTGTCATGAACACAACCTGAACACCATGCTCACCTACTACCACTTTTCGTTGCCGCGTTGGTTCGCGATGAAAGGTGGCTGGCAGAGCGATAAGGCGGTGGACTTGTATGCGCGCTACTGCGAGAGGGTTACAAAGCACCTGGGTGACTTGGTTGGATACGCGTCGACCATGAATGAACCCGACATTCCCCAGATGCTGAACTGGTTCAACCTGCCCGGAGCCCCGAACGGAATGAGCATTGGAGAGATGATGCAGGCCGCGCGAGGCAGTGTCAGCAAGCAATTGAATGCCCCCGATTTCTCCGATTTCTTCCTCGGCGACCCAAAAAAGACCCGTGATGGACTGCTGGCCGCGCACGCCAAAGGCAGAGAAGCCATGAAATCGGTCCGCCCGACGATGCCGGTCGGCTTCAATCTTGCCATGCAGGATGATCAGCCCGCCCCTGAAGATAACCACCTTGAAGAGAAGCGAGCCGATGTCTATGCGCCCTGGCTAGAGGTAGCCCGTCAATGCGATTACCTCGGGGTGCAGACCTACTCGCGCTCCCTTGTCGGCAAGAAGGATCTGCCACCGCCGAAGGAAGCGGAGTTAACGCAGAACGGCATGGAGTTCTATCCGGAATGCGTCGAACATGTGGTGCGCTATGCCAGCCAGCAGGCCAAGGTTCCCATCTTGGTGACGGAAAACGGCATCGCCACCGAGGATGACACGCGGCGAATCGAGTACTACCGGCGCGCCCTGGAAGGACTCAAGCGTGCCATCGACGATGGCGTGGACGTACGCGGCTACGTGGCCTGGTCTCTGATGGACAACTTTGAATGGATGTCCGGCTTCACGCCTAAGTTTGGTCTTGTCTCAGTAGACCTGAAAACGCAGAAGCGCACCATCAAGCCCAGCGCGACGTTCCTGGGAAATATCGCGCGCCGGAATTCGCTGTAATGGTTGCCCTCGTCGACGGGTCAACGATGCCGTCTAGAAGCACTCGATCACGTCACACGTGTTCATCAGCGGCATCTGCAGATTCGAGTCATGCTCCGGGTCGGAGTAGATGGTGATGGTGGCGGGCTTATAGTCCTCCGGCCTGGCCGTCATGATGTTCGGCACGAATGTCTGCGGGTTGCGATCGTAGAGCGGAAACCACGTGCTCTGGATTTCCACCAGCACCGTGTGTCCCGCCTTGAAGACATGATCGACATCGTGGAGGCTGAACTTGTATTCACGCACCGCGCCGGCGCGCAGAGCCCGGGGCTTGTCAAAACCGTCGAGATACCGGCCGCGAAAGATCTCTTCGTTGGTCATTAACTGGTACCCGTGCATCTTGGGGTCCGGGTCGTCGTCGGGATACTGATCGATCAGCTTGACCACCAGATCCGTATCGGTTCCGCTGGTTGAAGCGAACACATCGGCGAGCACCTCGCCCGTAATCACCATGTCCTTCTTCAACGGCGGCAGCTTCCACAGCGCCAGGTCCTTGCGGTTGGTTACGAAGCTCTGATCCTCGGTGAGCCAGTTGTACCACGTCGATCCGTCCCCGTAGGTGGGTTGAATGGGACGATGCCGGTAAGGGACGGGATTGGCCGGGTCGCTCGTGTAAGTGGTCGTGGCAGCGGCCTTGGGATCGTTCCAGCTCAACTTGCCGTCACCTTCAAGATGTAGCGCCGTCGGCTGCGAGCCTTCGGGCGGAAACTGCTGCGTAGCGCTTCCATGCATCCGACCCGGTCTGAAAACTCGCCGTGTCTTCCAGGTCAAAACCGCTCGGATTGCTGCCCGGATCGTCCTTAAGATAATGCGCGAAGAACTTGGCTTCGATTTGTGAACGGAATTCCTTGCCCACCGGCTCGCCGAAGTTCAGGTTTCCGAGACTCCGTGAAGACGACCGCCAGAAACCGTGCGACCATGGCCCAAGCACAAGAAAATTCTGATGTTGCGAATCGTGCGGTTCCAGCTTGCTGTATTCCTCTTGCGGGCCCCACATATCCTCCTGGTCGTAATAGCCGCCCACGGTCAGCGTGGGGACTTGGACCGCTTTGAGCCAGTTCTCGACACCGCGCGACGACCACGTGATGTCATAGGCAGGATGATCCAGAAACAGCTTCCAGGTAGGCAACATCTTCGTCCCTGACTTCTTCACATCCTGGTCGAAACTTCCACGTACCAGAAAGTAGTCATACCCGTCGACCGGCTTGCCATTCTTGTCTTTGCCGTAGGTCACATCCGTCCGCTCGTTATTCGACTCCAGGCCCAGCACATAGTCGTATCCATAGGTCTGGCGAAAGGCCCCGTTGTGAAAGAAGTCGTCGCCCACCCAGACGTCAATCATCGGCGCCTGCGGTGAAACCGCCTTGGTTGCAGGGTGCGGGTCAATGCCCGCCGCCATCGCCAGAAAGCCCGGATAGCTGGTTCCAATGAAGCCCGCCCGCCCATTGTTCCCCGCAATATTCTTCAGCAGCCATTCCACGGTGTCGTACGCGTCGGTGCTCTCATCAATCGCCTTGGGATCCTTATGGTCAACCATCGGCCGGCTCATTACAAACTGTCCTTCGCTCCGATAGCGCCCGCGGATATCCTGCGCCACGTAGATGTATCCCGCCCGGGCCAGCTCCGGCCGGCTCTCGAAAAAGGACGCGCCATTGGTGCCATCCACGCCGTAGGGCGTGCGCTGGATCAGAAACGGAAGCGTGGCGGAAATGTCGGCCGGTTTCAGAATCACCGCGTGCAGCTTGATTCCATCGCGCATCGGGATCATCACCTCGGTGCGCTGGTAGTCGTGAAAGGAATGATGTACGGGCTCGCCTGTCCGGCCGTACACAGTGGAGGGATTGGCCGGGTCGAACACGCCCGTCGCCCTGCCTGACGCACCGATCGCGAACCGCAGCGTCGTCTTCGAACCGGGAATTCCAAATTCGGTGGGGGAAATCGTCGCGAGTTCAGTCGGCACGCGCCGCTCGGACTCCATTACCAGCTTTCCCCCCTGTGCGTAAAAGCTGTAAGGCGTATCCGGCTCTTGCGCGTCGGTGTATTCGCCGGCCACCGCCTGCAAATTCGCAGCGGAGGCCTGCGCGGTCGCCTCGCGCATCAGGAGAGTAAAGGTCAATGCCCCGATACAAGAAACCGCCAGCGAGGTTCGAAGACGCAACAAGAGACCTCCGGGAGAATAGGGGAGTTTCGAGCTTCGATTCGGCATCGAAGCCAGAAGACACTATTCGCACATTCTACTGCCCTTATGTCAGGCGACCCCACTCTCGCAGAGTCCCGCGTTCCGTCGTTGTTCTGCGTTCGCAGCAGCGTGCGGGCCCCGATGTTCGCAGGACTTAAAAAGTTCGCGACCTCTCCGGTAATTCAACGGTTTGTCACATTCCATTCACAGCCCATTCAGACAGCACTCCCACACTTGGGGCAAGTCGATAAGTTTTCTCGAATTGCTGTTTTTGGAGGCTGCAATGCGCAATGAACGGGTGTTTCTCTCTTTTCTCCTGATGTTTGCACTCATAACAACCGGCGTCCTCATCGCTCAGAACTCGAAGGCCACTCTCGCCGGGACTGTGAAAGATACGAGCGGCGCTTTGCTGCAGGGCGCCCGCATCGCGCTGGAGCCCGCGGCGCAACCTGCCGCCTCGAACGGGCAGGGCGCTTTCTTCTTCAACAGCCTCACTCCAGGTACGTACAAGGTCACCGTTTCTTTTGTTGGCTTTGAGCCGTATACCAAGGAAGTTACTCTCGCCGCTGGACAGACCACGCAGATCGAAGCTGTGCTCAAAGTAGCCTCGGCCAGCGATGAAGTCATTGTGACCGCGGAAAGGCCGCACGGCGACGCGGAAGCGATCAATCGCACGCTGGCAGCGGAGAACATCCTGCAAGTGCTGCCGGCTGACGTCATCACCTCGCTGCCGAACGCCAACATCGCGGATGCCCTGGGGCGCATGCCCTCCGTCTCCATCGAGCGCGACGAGGGCGAGGGCAAATACGTACAGATTCGTGGAACGGAACCGCGCCTGAGCAACGTGATGGTGGACGGCGTCACCATCCCTTCGCCCGAAAGCGGCGTTCGCCAGATCAAGCTGGATACGATCGCTTCCGACCTGGTTGACTCCGTGGAAATCAACAAGACACTGCAGGCCAACATCGACGCCGATGGCATTGGCGGATCGGTGAACCTGGTGACCAAGACAGCCAGCGACACGCCGACCATCGCACTCTATGGAGTAGGGGGATACACCCCGATCATTGGCGGCCGCGAGGTCGATCAACTCGGCGGCACAGTGGGCAAGCGGTTTCTCGCGGACAAAAAGCTTGGCGTTCTGATTGGTGGCACGTACGACTACAACGGCCGCGGCATCAACGATCTTGAGCCCGTACCAACGACGGGAATGGTAACTCCGCACTACGACAGCATGGACTTCCGCGATTACATCTACAACCGGACCCGTTGGGGCGCCACAGGTTCTCTGGATTACAAGTTCAATGAAGGCTCCAACATCTCTCTGCGCACACTGTTCTCCACCTTCCGCAACTGGGGCAACAAGTGGGTGTTCACTATGAACGACGGTGGAACCCCGCAATACAGCCAGGACTGGCGCCGCCCCAACATGGCGATTGGCAGCCTCGAGCTTCAGGGCCACCACATCTTCAATTCCTCCACCATCTTGTGGAGCGCGTCCGTCTCACGGTCCCGCTCCTTGAGCGGTAGCGGCGGTGCCAGCTTCCAGTGGATGGGCGACCCGAACGTTTCGTGCACGAATGTTCCCGGGGTCAGCGTGAACCGGCCTGGTTGGGCCGGCTGCGTGGGAAATGGGATCGCCCCGGCGGACAACGGTTTCGATCGCAACAACTACGGCTTCAGCGAGTTTGACTACCCCACGTTCGGTCAAAGCGTGCAACTGAATCTGCAGGCTTCCGGCTCCTATGCGCGCGTCTATCACTTCGGCAGCCACTTCGGAACCATCGAGTTGGGCGCCAAGATCCGCAACGCACACAAGTTCGATGACACCTACAACGAGTCCTACTGCACCGATTCTGCTTGCGACGGGGCAGGCGCAATCCCCATCGCTCAGCATTCGGAGTGGTACGGCACCTTCTCCGATCCCAACTACTACGACAGCACCTACAAAAGCCTCGGGGCTTATCCGGCCACCACGGATTGGGGCAAACTGAGGGGATGGGTGGAAAGCAACAAGTCTCAGCTTGCCTTTGTTGGCGGACCCGGCGTGAATTCGAACAACTACGATCTGATCGAGCGCATTCCGGCCGGTTATGTGATGAACACCGTCGATCTGGCGAGGCGCGTTCGGCTGGTCGCAGGTCTTCGCATTGAAGCCACGCACGTTGACACCACCAGCTTTGACGAGACGGCAGGTACGCTCTCCTACAAAGCCGGCGGCGACTATACCAACATTCTGCCCAGTGCCTCGCTCCGCTTCGCATTGGACAAGGACTCCGATGTTCGCCTCGTCTACGGACGCGGAGTTGCCCGTCCCGATCCGCAGGACATCTCGGCGGCCGTGAGCCAGCCCACCTTGAACCAGACTCCCGTCACCATCAGCATTGGCAATCCCAATCTCAAGGCCGAACAGGCAAACAACTACGACCTGCTCTACGAGCGCAGCTTCAGCCACACAGGGCTGCTGCAGGCGGGATACTTCTACAAGGACCTGACCGAGCCAATTGCCTACGAGCAGTTTTATTCAACGGCAACGTTCCCTCACGTTCCGGCGGGAACGAACGTACTGGTTTCGGAACCGATCAATGCCGGCAGCGCTTACGTACAGGGATTTGAAATCGGATTCCAGCAGCGGATGGCGTACCTGCCCAGCGTGCTCGGGGGCGCCGGTATCTCCGCGAACTACAGCCACACAGCCTCGCTTGCTCGCGATCTTCCCGGCCGTTCCGACCAGCCTGCGCTCCTGCGCGATGCTCCCAACACGTGGAACATCAGTCCCACCTACGATACCAAGCGCTTCTCGATGCGCATCGGCATGACCTACGACGATGCCATGATCTACCAGTACCAGTGGCAGGACGGAGCTGACTCGGTTGGTGTGAAAGGGCCGGCCGGCGACAACTATCTTTACTCGCACTTCCAGTTCGATACGCAGGCCAGCTATCAGCTTCCGGCAGGTTTCCAGGTGTACGCGTACGGACTCAACCTGAACAACGAGGTCTTCGGGTTCTTCAACGGCAGCACGCAGTACGTGGTGCAGCGCGAGTACTACCATCCGACGTACGCCGGCGGCGTGCGCTGGAACTTCTCGCACGAACGATGAAGGGAATCCGTCGCTCGTCATCGGCGCGGCAGCTCCTGCCGCGCCGGTTGCTTTTTGCCCTGTTGAAGCGACTGGCCGCACCGCTCCTGTTGCAGGCGCGTACAACCTTGTTTCAGCCAGAAGGCTCTGACCTGATATGCGTACCTATCCGGGTAGAGCTGACAGGTCCATCGATTCAGACGAAATTCACCAGCCCTTGCCGCAGTTTCTGCGTGGCACTCGCCGGCTCGCCAAAGCCGCGACAGCGGGCGGGGCGGCTCTGCTGGGGATTGCTGCTTTCGGTGCGGTTGCCGTACTGGCCACCGCTGCCTCCACCCGCCGCAAGCGCGCCAATCGCCTCCGCGGCAAGACCGTGGTCATTACCGGATCGTCGCGCGGCCTGGGCCTGGCGTTGGCAGAAGAATTCGGGCGTCAGGGTGCCCGTATCGTCCTCACCGCACGGGACGCGCATGATTTGCAGCGCGCTTCCGAATTGTTACTCGAAATCGATGCCGTGGCCGGGCCGCAGGACATGCTTGCCATTCCCGCAGATCTTCGCAACCAGCAAGAGGCCGAGGATCTCCTCCGCCGCGTAACGGACGCCTGGGGCCCCATCGATGTGCTGGTCAACAATGCCGGCGTCATCACTGTTGGACCGGTTGAGAATCAGACCACGCAAGACTTCCGCGACGCAATGGAGTCGAACTTCTTTACGGGGCTCAATTGCACCATGTCGGTTTTGCCAGAAATGCTGAAGCGCGGCAGCGGCACGATCGTCAACATCACCTCCATCGGCGGCAAACTCGCCGTGCCGCACCTGCTGCCCTACACGGCGAGCAAGTTCGCGGCCGTCGGCTTCTCCGAAGGCCTGCATGCCGAAATGCGCAGCAAAGGTGTTCATGTCCTCACGGTGTGTCCCGGCTTGCTTCGAACCGGATCCCATTTGAACGCGCGCTTCAGCGGCGATGCCGAACGCGAATACCGGTGGTTCAGCCTCGCCGCAACCACCCCTGGATTGGCAGCCAGCGCCCGGAATGCGGCGCGGCGCATCGTGCGGGCAGTATTAGCCCGGGAGACGGAAATCTTCATCACGCCCCAGGCTGAACTCGCCGGAAGATTTGCCCAGGTTGCGCCGGAAATCACCGCCATCGGAATGGGCCTTGCGAACCGCATCCTGCCCGATCCGATCGAAAACCCGGGCCAACAACGCCGCGGAGCCGATGTGCGCGACCGGGAACCTGCCGTGGCCAGTGTGGTGGGATGGAACGCGGCGCGTCGTTATAACGAGGTTGGTGACATTGCGGAAGCCCGTTAAGTCACCATTTGCGCTCGAAATCCGTCTCACACTGTGGGTGGTAAACTCAGAATATGCATCGTAGGCACTCGCCCGCGCGCTGGCAATTGACAGTACTCGGGATGCTCTTGTGCCTCCTCGCCGCCCTCTTTGCGGTCGAGGCAAAATTGGCCTGGTTCGGTCCGGAAGGCAGCCCGAGTGCCCAAATCAGCTCCGCGAAGCTGCAATCGCCAGATGCGCCAAGAGTAGCCGCTCCCATTGACGCCCCGTCCTTTCCGATCGCGTGGCTCCCCCAAGTCGCGTTCATTCTGGCATTTGCGTTGCTCTCCCGACGGGCCACGACCCTGCCGCGGCATTTCAGCTCGTCCACTGTTCCCGGCTCTCCCCGGTTCTTTCCTTCCCTTTTCTTCCGCCCTCCCCCAAGCTGCTAGCGTTCCTTCGCCCCGCTCAATCTCGGCGATTCCGCACCACGCAGCTTCCGGTCCCGCATCCAAAGCAATCAGTCGGAGCCCGAAGCCATCGCTGAGCCGGTGGTTATGTCGCGTGGCTTGCTTCCTTCCGACAATCGAGGGCATAGCCACGGGAATTCTCTTCGCGCAGGGACAGCCAGTTCGGCTTTACCCCCGCGCTCTGGAACGGAAACATCGAAACCAGGAGCAAATTCTCGCTATGGAAAGCAAATTCTGCAGGATTGCGGCAACGTCAGCAAAAGGCGGTGCCCTCTTCGCCGCCGCAATCCTGACCGCCTTCGGCATGGCCGCCTGCCACTCCAATGGGGACGCTTCCGACGCCAAGGCGGCGTCAGTCTCCTCCGCCCGCGTGGCTGTCGCCCAGCGAGGCGACATCAGCCATGTCCTCACCCTCGCCGGCCAGTTCCAGCCCTACCAGGTCGTGGATGTCCACCCCAAAGTCAGCGGATACATGAAGCAAATCAACGTCGACATCGGCGACATCGTCAAGCAGGGCCAGACTCTCGCCACCCTCGAAGTGCCCGAGTTGCGGGCGCAACTGCAGCAGACCGTCTTCCAGGTCGACCAGAGCAAGGAAGAAATGACGCGCGCGCAACATGAGATCAGCCGCGCGGAGGCGGAATATTCCGCTCTCCACCAGCAGTATGTGCGTTTGAAGGAAGCGGCTCAGGGGCATCCCGGCCTCATCGCTCAGCAGGAGCTGGACAACGCCCAGGCCGCCGACTTGGGAGCCGAGGCGCAGGTGGATGGAGCCAAGGCAGCCATGGCCGCCGCCAAGCAGCACATGGGCTCGGCACAGGCTGATAACCAGCGCGTGCAGGCTCTGCACGACTACACCAACGTAGTCGCGCCCATCTCCGGCGTAGTGGTGTGGCGCTATGCCGACACCGGCGCCCTGATCCAGGGCGGCACCAACTCCAACAGCCAGGATCTGCCCATCGTGCGCCTTTCGCAAAGCTCCCTGCTGCGCCTGCGCATCCCGGTCCCCGAAGACGACATTCGTTTCATTCATGACGGCGACCAGCTGCAGGTGCGCGTGGATGCGATCAATCGCTCCCTGACCGGAAAGATCGTGCGCTTTACGCGCGATGTGAATTTCGAAACGCGCTCCATGGAAACCGAAGTCGACGTCGACAATAAGGACCTTTCCCTCACCGCGGGAATGTACGCCAACACCATGTTGCGTCTGGCACACGTTCAGAACGTGGTCACCATCCCCCTTGAAGCTCTCGTGCTCCAGGGAAGGCAGCAGGTGGTTTACGTGCTCGATGGGACGAATCACGTGCACGTGCGCCCGGTTCAGGTCGGCATTGAGGGGTCGAAGCTCGCGGAAATCAAGAGCGGGCTGAACGCCGGAGACCGCGTGATTATCGGCGGCCAGGACCGGTATCAGGAGGGCGAAGCGGTCGAGCCGCAAGTGGCGGACCAGCCCGCTTCCGAAACGCAGCAGGAGACCGGCGGCATGATCGACCTCAAGGGCGAGGACGAGCCCGATCCCCAGGGGGGCGCACGGAAGAACCCCGCCACGCCACCCGCGGCGAGGCCGGCCGGCGGAGGTGCACGCTAATGCCGAAATTCGCTCTCAAATATCCCTACTTCATCATCATGCTTTGCCTCGTGGTGGCCTTGGTCGGCACGTTCACCATCTTCAGCATGCCGGTGGACCTGTTCCCGCAGATCGACATGCCAGTAGTGGTTGTGGCCACCTTCTACAACGGCATGCCGCCGGAGCAGATTGAATCTGACATTACCGACACCTTCGAACGCTTCTTCACCCTGGGCGCCAACATCGACCACAGCGAATCGCGCTCTCTCACCGGCGTCAGCCTCATCAAGATCTACTTCAAGCCCGGCACCGACCCCAACGTGGCGGTCAGCAACATCGCCAACCTCGCCATGGCCGACCTGCGTCGCCTGCCCCCAGGCACCCTGCCGCCCGTCGTTCTGGGCATGGACGCCTCCACGCAGCCCGTCTGCCTGGTCACGCTCAAGGGCCAGGGGCTGAACGAAACCAGCCTTAAAGATCTCGCCCAGTTCCAGGTGCGCAACCAGATCTCCAGCGTGCAGGGCGCCTCGGTCCCGCAACCCTATGGAGGCACCTACCGGCAGATCCAAATCTTCGTGGATCCGCTCAAGCTCGAAGCGCGCAATCTGAGCCTCAACGACGTGGTTCAGTCGGTGAACAGCTCTAACCTGATTCTGCCCGCGGGCGACGTGCGCATCGGCTCCAGGGACTTCAACATCTACGCTAACAGCCAGTTCCCCGATGCAAAATCAATGAACTCCATGCCCCTGAAAACGGTGGGCAACTCATCGGTGCTGGTTGGCGATGTGGGCAAGGCGGTGGACTCGGGCGCGCTGCAATACAACATCGTCCGCATCGACGGCCAGCGCTCCGTCTACGTGCCCATCTTCAAGCAGGGCGGCAACAGCAATACCATCACCATCGTCGACGGCATCAAGGCCGCGGTCAAGAAGCTCGTCGACATTCCCGACTCGTTGAAGACCGCGGTCGTCTTCGATCAATCGGTGTTCGTCAAGCTGGCCATCAGTAACGTGGTGCGCGAAGCGGGCATCGGCCTGCTGCTGACGGCAATCATGATTCTCGTCTTTCTCGGCAGCCCGCGCGCCACCGTCGCCGTGCTGCTGTCGGTGCCCTTGTCCATGATCGTTTGCCTCATGATCACCAACTACACCGGCGGCTCCATCAACACCATGGTCCTTGGCGGCCTGGCGCTGGTGTTTTCGCGCTTGATCGACAACGGCGTCATCGTCCTCGAGAACATCTTCCGTCACATGGAGATGGGCGAGTCCGCAACGGTGGCAGCGGAAACCGGTGGCCAGGAAGTCTCGATGGCGGTGCTGGCTGCCACCTTCACCACTTCCATCGTGTTCTTCCCCGTCACGTTTTTCACGGGTGTAAGCCGATACATCTTCACGCCGCTGGCCTTGGGCGTCGTACTCTCCATCTTTGCCTCGTATCTATTCGCCATGACGGTGGTGCCGCTTTACTGCGCCAAATTCATCAATGTCCACGATGAGGGGGGCAATCACGCGAACAGGAAGCTCGGCCTCTTCGCGCGATTCGATCGCGCCTTCAACCGCAAGTTTCAGGCGATGCTCGATTGGTACGAGCGACTGGCCTACCGCTCCATGAAACGGCCCCTGTTTACTGCCCTCGTGATTCTCGGCGCCGTTGTTGTCATCCTCCTCGTCACGTTTCCATTTCTCGGGCGCGCCTACTTCCCACGCACTGACCCTGGTCAGTTCATCATCGACGTGCGCATGCCCGCCGGCACGCGGCTGGAAGTCAGCAACGACTACATCGCCAAGGTCGAAAACATTATCCGCAGCGAAGTGAAACCCGCCGACCTCGACATGGTGGTCTCCAACATCGGCGTGTATCCCGACCTGTCCGCCATCTACACCACCAATGCGTCCATGGACACAGCCTTCGTGCAGACCAGCCTGAAGGAAGATCACAGCGTGGGCAGCTACGAGTACATGCGCCGCGTGCAGAGAAGAATCGCGCGCGAGATGCCGGAGATCTCCGCCTACTACCAGGCCGGCGGACTTGTAGACTCCGTGATCAACCAGGGCCTGCCAGCCCCTATCGATATTCAGATCAAGTCACAGAACATGGACAAGTCGTTCGAGCTGGCTACTCAACTCGCCGCGAAGATTCACAACATGCCAAACGTCGGCAATGTCTACATCCCGCAGAGCATCGACTATCCGGGCCTGGAGCTGAACATCGATCGCCAGCGGGCCAGCATGGTGGGACTGACCGCGAAGGACGTGGTCGATGACGTCATAACCGCGCTAACCTCCAGCGGCATGGTGGCGCCCAGCTACTGGATCGACCCGCACAGTGGCAACAACTACCTGGTTACGGTGCAGTACGCCAATCGCTGGATCAACAACATGTCGATGGAAGACCTACAGAACATTCCTCTGCACGGCAAACGGCCGCCGGGCTTCGGACCGATGCAGGATGCGCGGCAAGCCGGTCCCGTGCAGGCGGCGCTGGTGCGCGGCGACGATCCAAACGGCTACGTGACGCTCGGCTCGGTGGCCAATATCCGGCAGATCAATACTCCGACTGAAGTCGATCACAACCAGATCCGCCGCGTCATCGACGTCTACGTCGCCACGCGGGGCGAAGCGCTGCAGAGTGTCGGCAAGCAGATCGACAAGCTCTTGGCCGACACGCAGCATGATCGCAATACGGTCATCAACGTCCGCGGGGCGGTCGTCAGCATGAACATGGCGTTCCACGACTTTAGCCTCGGACTCATCATCGCCGTATTGCTTGTCTACCTCATCCTCATGGCGCAGTTCACGTCGTTCATCGATCCGCTCATCATTCTCATGGCAATTCCGCCGGGGCTCGCTGGTGTTGTCATCTTCCTGCTGGTCACCGGAAGCACGCTCAACATCATGTCGCTCATGGGCGTCATCATGATGACCGGAATCGTGGTCTCCAACTCAATCCTTATTGTGGAGTTTTCCAACGTGCTTCACCGCCAGGGTTTGCCTCTGCTTGAGGCCACGGTGCAGGCCTGCAAGGTGCGTCTCCGTCCTATCCTCATGACCTCGCTCGCAACGCTGTTAGGCATGATCCCCATGGCGCTCGGCCTGGAAGCGGGCAGCGAGCAATATGCGCCCCTGGCGCGATCCATCATCGGAGGACTCGGTTTGTCGGTGGTCGTAACCATGTTCCTGGTGCCCGCCGTGTTTCTCGCCATTCACGGGCGCCACGAGAACAAGCTGCACGGCACGGAGGAAGCAGCATGAGCGCTCTTCGCAGATTGCATGTTGTCTCCGCAGCATTCCTCCTTGGCTCGGCCCTCGTTTCCGCGCAACACGCAAACCGGGCCGCTCTGCCCGACTCTCCGGAACCGCAGCCTGTTGCACAAGCCACTCCCGCGATGCAGGCGCAATCACCTGCACCGCAACAGGCACAGCCAGCCCCGGCCACGATGCCTCAGTCTCCGCAGCAGACCGGCCCCAGGTTGACGCTGGCGCAGGCCGAGCGCATGGCTCTCGAGCACAATCCCAACATCAGCGTCGCGCATCTTCTACAACTTGCACAGGCGCAGGTCATTCGCGAGGCCCGCTCCAGCGAGTTGCCCGATGCCGTCGGGAATCTCACCGCAGTGGGCGCGCACGACAACAGCCGCATCACCGCCGGCGCCCTGAATAACCCGAGCATTTATGACCGCGCCGCAGCCGGCCTCACCGTAAGCCAGCTCATCACCGACTTCGGCCGCACCCACAACCTCATCCGCAACGCGCAATCGAACTCCAGGGCGCAACTCGAAACCGAGCGCGCCACCGTCGACGACATCACGCTCGCCGTCGACCAGGCCTTCTACCAGGCCCTCACCGCGCAATCGGTTCTCAAGGTGGCGCTACAGACCGTCGCCACCCGGCAAGCCACCGGCCAGCAGATCGGCGCATTGACGTCCCAGAATCTCCGCTCGACGCTGGATCTCAGCCTCGCCAATGTGCAGGTCTCACAGGCGCAGTTGCTCGAGCTTGACGCACAGAACGCGTCGCAGACGGCAATGGCCGCGCTGAACGCTATTCTCGGGTCGGAGACCAACGAGCAGTACGATCTGGTGGACGAGACCCCCGCCGACCCGCAGCAACCACCAGCCAATATCGAGGATCTGGTGCAGCTCGCCCTTCGCGCACGGCCTGACCTTGCCTCTCTCACCGATCGCTGGACCGCGGCCAAACAGTTCGCTTCCGCCGAACACGATCTCACGCGCCCTACCGTCTCCGCCCTCGCGGTCGGCGGCGGAACCCCGGTGCGGGCCGACCAGATTCAATCTTCCTGGTATGGCGCCGCTGGAGCCAACGTCAGCATCCCCATCTTCAACGGATTCGAGTTCACGGCTCGAGCCCGTGAAGCTGACTTGCGCGCGCAGGCAGCCTCGGAGCAGGTGCGCAACCTGCGCGAAGGCATCGCGCGCGATGTACGCACCACGGTGCTCAACGCCCAGATGGCTTTCCAGCGCATCGGAGTTTCAAAGCAATTGCTCGATCAGGCCAACACCGCCCTTGAACTCGCCCAGGCCCGCTACAAGGTCGGTCTCAGCGGCATTGTCGACCTCACCCAGGCGCAGTTGGCCCAGACCCAAGCCGAAATCGGCTATGCGAACGCCCGCTATTCTTACCAGACTGCGATCGCCGAGGTGCGATTCCAGACCGGCCAGTAGTGTCCGCTACCACAACGAAAAGAGCCCGGCTTTGGTAGCCGGGCCCTCTTCGTTGCCTTGGTTGGCAGGCTACAAGTTAGTCATGATCGTGGTGCTCTTCGCGCATGTGCTGCATTGCCGCCTCATATCCACGCCTGAATCCTTCACGATAGTCGTCGCGAAGGCTGCGCTCTACGTGGGGATGGCGGTACGCCTCGTGATCGTCAGCGTCCTTGTGGCTATGGTGTTCAAAGTCACGGCGTGCCGCCTCGACTCCCTCGTGGAAGCCCCTCTTCTGAACCTCGCGGAATTCGCCGGGCGGCTCATCCCAGGGATGATCCTGGTACAGCCCCGCGGCGGGTTGGGCCGGCGGCGCCGCATGTGCTTTGGCAGTCATCAATCCGGCCGAGGTGGCCAATCCGATGGCAAGTGCCGAAATAGCAAGATACTTCACTTTCATTCTTGGAACCTCCTTGCGCTCCAGATCAAACAGATGGGAGAGCGCATGTCTTTCGTTGCTTGAGTGCCAAGGCATTTCAGTGAAAATCAGACAAATCCAAATGGAATAAGGGGTTGGGAAAGTCGGGCGATCAAGAGTGCCGGCCGTTGCTGGCCATCAGGTGCTTCATGGCGTCGTCATAACCGCGCCGAAAGCCCTTGCGATAGTCATCGCGAAGACTCGCCTCCACGTGAGGATGCCGATACTCCGACCGCCGTTCGACATCGGGGAACCGGTGATGATCGTAGTCCTTCATCGCGCCTTGCACGCCGTCGTGAAAGCCGCGCTTCTCCATCTCACGGAACTCCGAGGGCGGCTGATCCCACGGCATGGTCCACTGTACGCCTTGGGGCGCAGCTGCATAGGCTTTGATGCCAACCGGTGCCACTACAGCGCAAAACGCCAACCCCAGTGTCCCCAGTGCAAACGACCTGAACCTCATCCTCCAGCCTCCTTGCCCTACCGACACGTAAAGATGGGAAAGGTTTCGCCACTGTTGCTTTCGGGTTCTGTCGAAATCGCCCGATTCCGATCCAGTCCATCCGTGGCCGACACATTCCAAGCCACTTGCAGCACAACTGCCAGCCCATCCGCTACGATGGCGCTATGGCCGTGCTACTTCACGTCGACGACCTCAATATCCACTTCGGCGCGTCGCACGCGGTGCGGGGCATCGGCTTCGAGATCAACGACGGCGAGGTCCTGGGACTTGTGGGCGAGTCCGGGTCCGGCAAAAGCGCCACCTCGCTGGCGATCATGGGCCTGCTCGGCCCAGCGGCCCAAACCCGCGGCAGCATCCTTTTTCGCCGTCCTGATGGGCAAGGTACCAATCTCCTCAATGCCTCGTCGGACACGCTGCGCCGCATCCGGGGCCGCGAGATCGCCATGATCTTTCAGGAGCCTATGACCGCTCTTAACCCGGTGATGACCATCGGCCGCCAGGTAGCCGAGTGCGGAGCCGCCCACGGTCTTGCTTCAGGCCGCGAGCTCAAACGAAAGGCTATCGCTGCGCTCGAGGCCGTCGCCATCCCCGAGGCGGCCCGCCGCTACAACGACTATCCGCACCAGTTCTCCGGCGGGCAGCGCCAGCGCATTCTCATTGCCATGGCGCTCATCAACCGCCCGCGCCTTCTTATCGCCGACGAGCCCACCACGGCGCTCGATGTCACCGTGCAGGCGCAGATTCTTGCCCTGCTCGCCCAACTTCAGCGCGACTACGGGCTCACCATGCTTTTCATTTCGCACGATCTTGCGGTCGTGGGACAAGTGGCGAACCGCGTAGCCGTGATGCGCGCCGGTCAAATCGTCGAGACGGGCTCGGTGAGCGATGTCCTCCTGCACCCGCAGCATGACTACACGCGCAGTCTGCTGGCATCGGTGCCCACCATGCGCACGGACCGCAATCATCCGCTGGCGATGCTAGTTTCCTAGGTCTCCGACTCCCGGCCTCGTTGCGATGTCGATGCCTCAGGCAGACGAAGAAACGTCGACATTCGCCTTGTTTGCGACATCACGCCACAACAGTCGTATCGCCTATGGCAACGATGGATTGATCAAGCTCAGCGTCTGGATCGAAAAAGACTATGGACTTCATTTGCTCGAATCGCCTCTTTCCAAGGACCAGCAGGTTTGCGAAGAGAAAAGACACTACAGGATTAATGCCACGGTTGTTGACTCGGCAATGCTCGATGGGTGTCTTCGCGGCTTGGGAACGCTGTGAGCCGTATTCAGGCTCGGAGCTATAGGACTCAATCATCGAGGCCGATTACTACCCGACTCGGCAAGTGTTTCGTGATCGCTTTGCGGCGCAGGTTATCTATCTTTGGGTCCGACAATATTCCTCGGTGAGCGTCTTGAGGCGGTAACCGGCACGTTGGCGAGAGACGTGCCCTCCCGACAGAGCGGGTAATCCGCTATTTTGCCTTGGTCGCGAACGTCCCAAAACACCACCGCCCCTCGGCGAACCGAGGGGCGGCGTGTGCTCTGCTTTTTGACGTGGCACGGACGGCGCCGAAGGCGCAGTCGGCCGCACCGCAGGTGCTACTCGGCGGCGGCTTCTTCCGCGACCGGCTCTTCGGCGGCTGGGGCAGCGGGCGCTTCTTCGGCTGCGTCGCCCAGCACCTTTACCTTGAGGTGCGCGGTCACTTCGCGATGCAGGCGAATTGCAACTTCAAAGTTGCCGAGGGCCTTCAGGGGCTCGTTCAGCTGGATCTTGCGGCGGTCGACGTCGAACCCTTTGCTCTCGAGCTCGGCGGCAATGTCGGCCGAGGTCACGGAGCCAAACAGCTGGCCATGATCGCCGGACTTGCGGGTAAAGGTCAGCACCACGGGTTGCAGTTTGCTGAGCAGTTCTTCCGCCTGAACCTTCTCGGTGGCGGAGCGGCGGGCGGCAGCGGCCTTCATCTGATCAATCACAGCCTTGTTCGCCACGGTGGCCTGCAGCGCCAGCTTGCGGGGCAGCAGGAAATTGCGTCCGTAGCCGTCGGCCACTTTCACCACGTCTCCGCGGTGGCCGAGGTTGGCTACATCTTCTTTCAGAATCACTTCCATCTCAAATCTCCAGTGTTGCGCGCGCGCCCTGTGGTTGATCTTCGGACCTTCTTGTCGCTTGAACCGGAACCCGGCAGGGTATTGCGCCGCGCAGATTCTACACCCGTGTTCGCGGCCTTGTCGCCCGCCTGCCGGTTATCCGCATCACCCAAAGAGCGGATCACTTACAGGCGTTTTGATGCCGTTTAGTGCCTGGTTGCGAAGGGCAGCAGGGCGATGTTCCGGGCCTGCTTGATGGCGCGGGTCAGGCGACGCTGGTGCGTGGTGCAAACGCCGGTGAGCCGCCGCGGCACAATCTTGCCGCGTTCTGCCACAAAGCCCTGCAACAGCCGCACGTCGCGGTAAGGAATCGCGTCGATCTTCTCGGTGCAGAACTTGCAGACCTTTTTGCGGCGGAAGAACTTGCCGCGCCCGCCGGGACCGCCGCTGGGGCGTCCGCCCTGACGCGGGCCGCCGGGGCCGCCAGGACCGCCGGAGGCCAGGCCCCGGAGCTGGAACGCTCTTGTGGAGCCGATGCGCCTGACTCGGGCGCTCTTCCTTGAACTTCATCTGCCATGACGTTTCCTCTTTACTCTCTTTGTCCGGCCGGGCCGGAAAACTCTTGTGGGACTGAGGGACTAACGAAACTCCGCTCTACCCCCGAATGCCTACCCTGCATTTACGCGCTGGCCTGGGCTGCTTCGGCGGGCTCGGCCGCGGGGGCAGGGGCCGCTGCTACCGGCTGCGGCTGCGAGGGCGACGGGTGCGGCTCGGCGCTCAGCTTGCGGCGCGTTGCGCGCAGGGCCTTCACCTTCGCGAGGCGCTTCTCTTCCTCGTCCATGCGCACGGTGATGAACTTGATCACCGGCTCGGACACGCGGAGGCGGCGCTCCAACTCCGCAACCACCGCGCCGTTGGCCTCGATGGTCATCAGAACGTAGTTGCCGTCGTTGAACTTGCGCACCAGGTAGGCAAGCTTGCGCCGGCCCATCTTCTCGGTCGACTTCACGGTGCCCCCGCCATTGGTGACAGTGGTGGCAAAGCCGGCGATCAGCTTGTCGACATCCTCTTCGACCGCATCGGGTCGAACAATGAACATTACCTCGTAACTACGGGACATCCGGTTTCTCTTTTCCGCCGCTGGAGCGGCATTTGCCGCTCCAGCGGCAGTGATCAGTGATCAGTGAACAGTGATCAGCAAAAGCTGTTGATTCTGCTCGCCAATTTGTTGCCGCCTGCGAATGCGACCAGGGGTCGTTTCTCTGACCACTGAACACTGACCACTGATCACTCGCCTTTACGATTGAACTCATTCATCGCTGCCGCCGGTCCCGCTTCGAGGATGCGCCGAGTCGCCGTAGCTACTCGGTCCAACACCTCGTCCAGCACCGTCAGATCGCGTTTCCCCATCGGCGAAAGCAGGTAATCCTTGCCTCCGCGTCTGCTTGCCCCGGCCGCGATCGCCTCGGGAGGCAGATCCTGCCCTACCCCGATGCGCAATCGCAGCCACTCCTGACTGCTCAAGGCCCCGGTTACGCTGCGGGCTCCGTTGTGCCCCGCCGGCGAACCGCGCTCCTTGATCTTGATCGTCCCCAGCGGCAGGTCCAACTCGTCGTAAATCACCAGCAGGTCCTGCGTTGGGTCCGCTTCGAACTCTCGAACCAGGGCGGCCACCGAAGCGCCGCTCAGGTTCATAAACGTCTCCGGCTTGGCCAGGATGACTTCGCGCCCCGCTATCCGGCACGTTGCTGTCACCGCCCGGCACCGCCGGTTCTGCACCGTAACGCCCTCTTGCCCGGCGATACGGTCAATCGCCATGAACCCCGCGTTATGCGGCGTCCAGAAATAGTCCGGGCCGGGATTGCCAAGGCCCACCACAAGGAATGGACCGGAGCGTTGCCGGTCCCCGGACTGACTTGCTTCGGCCAAGACTTACTTTTTCGCTCCGCCTTCGGGCTTCTTGGCCGCCGCTGCGTCGGGCGCATCGGTCTTGCCCTTCTTGGCCACTTCCGGCTCGGCTGTCGTGCCGGCAGTCGCCACTGCTTCCGCTTCCGCTACCGGAGCCACTTCTTCACGAATGGCGACGACGTGCGCCACGGTCGCATCCTCGGCATTCAGGTACTTGATCTTGTCCGAGTGCGGCAAGTCGCTCACGCGAATCACGTCGAACAGGTTCATGCCGCTCACGTCCACATCGATGTGGCTGGGAATGTCCGCAGGCAGGCACTCGATCTCCACCTCGCGCAGCACCTGGTCCAGGATGCCGCCGGCGGTCTTCACGCCCAGCGGGATGCCCATCAGCTTCACGCGCACGCTCACCGTCAGCAACTTGTCCAGCGCAATCCGTTTCAGGTCGATGTGGATCAGCATGTCCTTGATCGGCTCACGCTGCCAGTCGACGATCATGGCCTTGGCCGCGTCGCCGGTGCCCAGGCTGACGTCGAAGATGGTGTTGTGGCCGGTCTCGGAGAAAAGAATCCGGGAAATCTGCTTGGGATCCACTTCGACAGCGACCGGCTCGTGACCGGCGCCATACAGAACCGCAGGAATCTTGCCGGCAACTCGCACGCGGCGGGCCGCATTCTTGTTGAACTTGCCCACACGGGGCTTGGCTACGACGACTTCAGGCATCTCTCTCTCATTTCTCGTTCGGGCACGGAAAAGCAGCCGTTAGCTTGTCGCCATGAGCTTGTAGCTCATGAACTAAGCGAGCCTTATCGCTCCG
The DNA here is from genome assembly GCA_963744185.1 of uncultured Acidobacteriota bacterium. GTDB lineage: Bacteria > Acidobacteriota > Terriglobia > Terriglobales > Acidobacteriaceae > Telmatobacter. The sequence goes on from CAVUSR010000018.1 coordinate 181,848, forward strand.
CTCCCTTTGTGAAGCCAGTGATCAGTGATCAGCGTCCAGTGGTCAGAAACGCTATTCCGACCGAATCCGACTCGTTCCCTGTCACTAGCGAAGCCTTCGTTCTGATCACTGATCACTGATCACTGACCACTGTTACGAAAACAGCGTACTCACGCTGGTCTCCATGTGAATGCTTTCGATGGCGGCGCCCAGCAGGCCCGCAATCGAAAGCACCTTGATCTTCGGCAGCTTCTGCCCTGCTTCGCGCAGCGGCACCGTATCCGTCACGACTACCTGTTCCAGCCGCGATGCCGCAATGCGGTCGATCGCCGGCCCCGACAGCACCGCGTGGCTTGCGCAGGCGTGCACGGAGGCCGCGCCGCTTGCATACAAAGCATCCACCGTCTTCACCAGCGTGCCTGCGGTGTCAATGATGTCGTCGATGATCAGGCAGGTCTTGCCGTGTACATCGCCCACCACGTGCATCACTTCGGCCACGTTGATGTCGGTGCGCCGCTTGTCCACAATGGCCAGCGGCACTCCCATCTTCTGCGCGAAAAACCGCGCCCTCTCCACGCCGCCCGCGTCAGGTGAAACCACCGTGAGGTTGGGCAGGTTCAGCTCCTTGAAATAGCTCACCAGCACCGGGCTGGCAAACAGATGATCCACCGGGATATTGAAGAACCCCTGGATCTGCGCCGCATGCAAGTCCACAAACAAAGCCCGATTCGCGCCCGCCGTCGTCAGCAGATCGGCAATGAGCTTGGCGCTAATCGCCACGCGCGGCCGATCTTTCCTGTCCTGCCGGGCATATCCGTAATACGGCACCACCACCGTGATCCTTGCCGCCGAAGCCCGCTTCAGCGCATCGATCATCACCAGCAGCTCCACCAGGTGCTGGTCGACCGGATAACAGGTGGGCTGCACCACAAACACGTCCACGCCGCGCACGTTTTCCAGCAACTGGAAGTACACCTCGCCGTCGGCAAAGCGCTGCAGCTTGGCCTCGCCCACCGGTACGCCAATGTGGCGCCCGATTGCTTCCGCCAGCGGCTTGTTCGCCGTACCCGAGAACAACTTGAACCGCCGGTCCTCGCTGAGGTTCCGTGTCCGCTTGCGTTCGGGAGCCGGCTTGCCGCCCTGCCCTTTGCTCTCCGGCGCAGGAGGCTGGTTCGCTTCCTTCGCTCCCGCATCCTTCGCCGACTCCGGCTGCTGCTTGTCTTCCAACGTGGCCGTCAACGATCCCACTTCCATCTCCCGAGTACCTCCAAGCTGGTTGGCTTTGGCTGCTTATCGGCTTCCTAAATGTGGCTGGGCGACTAGGATTCGAACCTAGACAAGTGCCTCCAAAGGGCACTGTCCTACCATTAGACGATCGCCCAACATTGCGACTTCCCCACGTTAAGGCTGGTCGCGCGTGCTTGCTTCCGCAGCCGCCGCGAGTCTCGCTCGCATAACGGCCGATTGTCAACATCCCGATTGCAGAAGCATTTGGCCCCAGTATTCGCTTCGAGTCTGAGTGCGCGTCAGATAACCCGTCACACCCGCCGCCCGCAGCCGTTCCGCAGCCGCTTCCGCATCTCCCCGGGTCAGGTACAACCCGAAGAGTGCCGAACCGGACCCCGACAGCGAGGCATGCAGAGCTGCCTCCGGCGTGCCCTCAGCCGCGAGTATGCGCTTGATTTCTGCAAGGGAAGGATGCTGGCGAAACACAACTTGCTCGAAGTCGTTCCCGATCCAGCTCGTGATCCCGGTGCGGACAAGCGCGGACTCTTGGCGTCCGGCCAGGTCCTCCCCCACGGGAAGGACACCGGAGGAGCCTGCTCCCCGCTTCGCCTTCGAAAACGACCCTGGGACTTCTCCCGGAATCGCCCCCGCAAAGGCGCTGGCGTAGGCGCGGCTCAACTCATTTAGTTTACCGGCACTTGCTTCGGCGGTCAAACCTTCGTGGAGGCACAAGGCGTCCCAGTCCCGAAACGCCTGGGGTGTGGAAACCCCCACCGCCGGCGCTGCCACCACGCACCAGGTCGGCTCAATGTCCGGCAGCGGATACACTTCCTGCCCACGATCGACCCCCAGCACCGTCCCGCCAATCAGAAACAGGGGCACATCCGACCCCACCCGTGAGGCCAGCTCGAGCCGCCGCGCTCCCCATGCGGGTTTTCTATCCCCTATTCCCTGTTCCCTATTCCCCAGCTCCTGCTCCAGTCCGACCAGTGCCGCCACCGCGTTCGCCGACCCCGCTCCCAGTCCTCCCTGAATCGGCAGCTTCTTCTCAATGTGAATCTCAACCCTGCCCGCGACCACCCACTCGTCCAAAGCCAGGGACACCATCTTCCAGGCAGTATTCCGCGCGTCCGTCGGCACCCGGCGATCGTTCGAAGTAATCCGCATCGATGTTGGCCCCTCGGCGGGGGTAGCCGAAACGGTTACCAGGTCGTGCAACTCCAGCGTCTGGTACACCGTTGTGAGAGCGTGAAACCCGTCCGCCCGAGGCGCTCCTATCCCCAATCCGAGGTTGATCTTCGCGTGCGAACGTACGGTAGTCGGCATACCGCTTCATTGTAGAGGCCAGCCTTTCGGCTCCAGCGGCCAACCGGACCGGATCACCGCTCAAAATCCGATGGACCTTCCTGCCTGCTTTCGGCGTACACTCCATCATCGGGCAAGTCGACCCCGCTTGCTCCGGCACCTCCACCGCCCCGATGGCTGAAAGGAGGGGGCATGGCCTTCCACGCCACCACCGCACTCGCCCTTCTCGCCGCTTTGGCGACGTCTTCAGCCTCGGCGCAAACCGGCCCCCACTCCGCCCCGATGGAGGTTCTTCGCGGCAAGCCCTACGTCATGGTCAAGGTCAACGGCCACGGCCCCTTCCGGTTCATTCTCGACACCGGCACCGGCGGTGACGCCTTCGTCACCCCTGAGCTCGCCTCACTCCTCGACCTTCCCGAAGCCGGCAAGACACGCCTCGACGACCCCTCCGGCCGAAGCGGTCAGCCCGCCCCTCTCCGCCTCATTGACACTCTTTCCGTCGCCGGCGTTGAGTTCCACGCCATCCGGGCCGTCGAGCACCCCCTCCTCAGCTCCGACGGCCCCTGCGACGGCATGCTCGGGTTCCCGCTCTTCAAAGGCCTCCTCCTCACCCTCGACTACCCCCAGAACCGCATCACCCTCGCCAACGGGGAACTCAAGCCGGATGGCGACCGCTCCGTCCATCCCTTCCGCATGCCCAATGGGGTGCCCATCGCGGACCTCACCATTGGCGGCATGCAGGTCGGTGCGCTCCTCGACTCGGGCGGCGCCGGCCTCAGCCTGCCCGAGCACCTCGCCTACCGACTGCGCTTCTCTGCCGAACCCGCCGTCTTCGCCCGCGGCCAGTCCCTCTCCAGCCGTTTCTCTATCAAGGTGGGCCGCCTCGCTACCAACGTCCGCCTTGGCGACATCACCTTTGAGCAGCCATGGGTCGAAGTCAATCCTGCCTTCCCGCTTGCCAACATGGGTTCCGTCCCCATGCAGCACTTCGCCATCACCTTCGACCAGGACAATCTCCTCGTCCGCTTCGAAGGCCCCCGCAAGCGCATCACCCTCGGCGTCACCCCCTCGCCCATGCGCCTGAACAATCAGCCGGCGCTGAAACCCGCCGACGCCAAACTGGTTCCCATCGGGTAGCCGGTCCGGGGTGACCCCGCACTACACTATCCTCGAAGCGTGATTCCCGATCCGGCGTGCGCCCAGCTTTGTGACGACCTCAACCGCCTCAGCGCGTGGCTTGCCCTCGACGACTTCGCGTCCACTGCACCGGAATCGTCGCAGGCCAAAGTCGTTGTCCTCCTCGGCAACCAGGTAATCGCCACCCTGACCGCCGCCTGCCGGCTCGCCCAGGCCCTCTCCAATACGCTCCTCGTCTTCTCCGGCGGCATCGGCCACGCCACCCGCTTCCTGGTTGAAAACCTGCGTGCGTCCGACTTCGATGCCTTCCTCACTGAGTCCACCCCCCGCCTCGGCGAAGCCCAACTTTATGCGCTCATCGCCCAGCGAGGCTTCTCGATCCCTGCCCACCGCATCCGCGTCGAATCGCAATCAACGAACGGCGGTGAAAATGCCCGCTTCAGCCTGCGCCTTCTCCGCGACGCCGGATTCGCAGACCTCCCCGTGATCCTCCTCCAGGATCCGCTCATGCAGCGGCGTTCGGTCCTGACCTGGCTTCACGAGTCCGAGAAAGCCGGGCAGCAGTCTCAAGTCCTTAGCTATCCCAGCTTCATCCCAGTTGTCGAGACCGGCCACGACGAGGGGCTTCCTCATCTCATCCCTTCCCAATCCAGGGCAACATGGACGTTTGACCGATACCTGGGCCTTCTGCTCGGGGAGGTCGCCCGCCTCCACGACGACGAAAACGGCTACGGCCCGCGCGGCAAAAACTTCCTGCCTCATGTCGACATCCCCGCCGAGGTGTGGGAAAGCTATCAGCGCGTCCTTGCCAGCCCGCTATCTGAAATCGCTTCGCGCTGAGTCCCGTCGAAAGTCATTGCCCTTCAACAGTCCGTCGCGTAAATTGACGTCGTCCCCTTCGCGTGCCAACTCTACCGGACCCCTGACGATCGGAGAACCCATGAAGCGCCGCACTTTCCTTGCCTCCGCTGCCGCCCTCATCCCCACAACCGAGTTCCCGTCCTTCGCTCTCGCCCAACTCGCGCCCGCGCCCGCCGCGCCCCACGTCGTTTCCGCCGGCGAAGACCGGCTCGGCGAACACCACTCCCGCGGCTTCAGCTCCATTCTCTTCAAAGTGCTGCCCAGCGAAACCAACGGCGGCCTGTTCGTCCTTGAGCACGCCAACCTCGTTCAGGGCGGCCCGCCTCTGCACATGCACCTTCACCAGGAGGAGTGGTTCTACATCATTGAAGGCGAAGTCGTCTTCCAGATTGGAGACAGCCGCAAGCAGCTCCGCGCCGGCGACTCCATCCTGGGCCCCCGCGGCGTGCCCCACACCTTCTCCGCTGTCTCCGGCAAGACCGGCCGCATGATCATTGCCTTCAACCCCGCTGGCCAGATGGAAGAGTTTCTGCGCGTCACCGGCGTCCCCAACCCGCCCGTCCAGGACGCCGCCTTCTTCGCCCGCTACGGCATGCAGCTCCTGGGCCCAAACCCGCTCATCGCGTAGCGCCTTCTCCATCCGGCGCTGCTAGCATCGAGAAATATGCTTCGCGTCAAGCTCCTCGACCCTGGCGCCCGCCAGCCCGTCGTTGCCCACCCCGGCGAAGACCTTGGCTACGATGTCTTCTCCGTGGAGGCCGTCGCGCTCGCGCCCCAGGCCACCGCCCGCGTCCGCACCGGCATCGCTGTCGAAGCCCGCCACCCCGCGAACGGCGCCCCTCTCGGCCTGCTCATCCGCGACCGTTCCTCCATGGCCGCCCGCGGCATCGCCACCACCGGCGGCGTCATCGATGCCGGCTATCGCGGCGAGATTCTGGTATTGATGACCAACCTCGGAACCGCCCCCGTCGAACTCAAAGCCGGCGAAAAGATCGCCCAGATGATTCCCGTGCCCGTGCTCACCGGCCTGGTACAAGTGGTTGACACCCTCGAGGACTCCTCGCGCGCCGAAAAAGGCTTCGGCAGCTCCGGCCGCTGACCTCGACCCGCATCCCTCGCCCTTTACCATCGGATCAGAAGGCCCCATGCCCTTTATCTCCGTAACCCGACTGCGAGTGCGATCCTGGAGATTCTTCCCCGCGTTCCTCTACGACGCAATCCGCAGCGCCCGCCAGGCCAAGGCCGCTGAAGGCATACTCGCCGTCAAGCTCCTCCGTGAAGCCCGCAACACCTGGTGGACGTGTACGGCCTGGGATGCCGAAGCCTCCATGCGCAAGTTCATGCTGGCGAAGCCCCACGGCCCCGCCATGCGCAAGCTGCTCAACTGGTGCGACGAAGCCGCCGTGGTCCACTGGATCCAACCCGACGAGTCTCTCCCCACCTGGCCCGAAGCCCACCGGCGCATGCAGCTCGAAGGCCGTACCTCCAAGGTCGACCACCCTTCCCCGGATCAGACGGCCAAGGTAATTCCAGCGCCCGTCGTCCATCCAAAGAGCGACATCCGCTTCAAATAGTCCGGATCGTCCCCGTCTCAGTCCAGTCCGCGTGATTCAGCTCACATGGCATGTTTCGCCAAGACAGCAAATCTGTAAAGATAGTTCCATGACCACCATTGCCGCTCCTTCCAAGGTGTTTGCCGACCGCATTGGCCGCATCGAAGTCTCCGCAACCATGGCCGTGGCGGCCGAAGCCGCCAAATTGCGCGCCCAGGGCGTCAACCTGGTCGACTTTGGCGCCGGCGAGCCGCACTTCAACACCCCCCGCCACATCAAGGACGCCGCTATCGCCGCCATCGAGGCGAACTTCACCCGCTACACCGTCGTTCCCGGCACTCCAGACGTCCGCAGGGCCATCATCGAGCGCCATGCCTGCGACTTCGGCTCCGACTATTCCATCGACGAGGCCATCTTCACCACCGGCGAAAAGCACGCCCTCTTCAATGCCGTCCAGATCCTCGTCGATCACGGCGACGAGGTCATCCTGCCTGTCCCTTACTGGGTCAGCTTCAAGGACATCATTCAGTACGCCGGCGGCACGGTCGTCTACCTGCAGACCAGCGAGGCGGAGAACTTCCGCATCACCGCTGACGCCATTGAAGCCGCCATCACCCCCCGTACCAAGGCCATCATCCTCAATTCGCCGTCGAACCCCGCCGGCTCCATCGTCTCCGCGGAGGACCTCGAACGGATCGTCCGGCTTGCCCACGAGCGCGGCATCTATCTCCTCCTCGACGAGTGCTACGTCTACCTGAACTACGGGGGCAAGCCCGTCTCCGCCGGCTCCTTCACCTGGGCCAAGGAGCACATGGTCGTCCTCGGCTCGCTCTCCAAGACCTACGCCATGACCGGCTGGCGCGCCGGCTTTGCCCTGGCTCCCAAGGCCATCATCGCCAACCTCTCCAAGCTCCAGTCGCAGCAGACCTCGAACGCCACCAGCATCGTGCAGAAGGCCTCCATCGCCGCCCTGGCCGGCAGCCAGCAGTGCGTCGAAGAGTTCCGCGCCGAGTTCATCGGCCTCCGCGACCACATGCTGGCCAAACTCGCCGAAATCCCCGGCGTCACCTGCACCAAACCCGAAGGCGCCTTCTACGTCTACCCCAACATCTCTGCTTACCTCGGGAAGTCGGGCATCCAGACCGCAACGCAGTTGGCCACGCGCCTGCTCCACGAGGCCCACGTCGTCGCCGTTCCCGGCGAGGCCTTCGGCACCGGCGAACATATCCGGCTCTCCTACCCCGTCACCCGGCAAAACATCGACGAGGGCGTTCGCCGCATGAAGGAATTCCTCACCGGACTGGCGTAGTTCTTCTCAGGGGGACCATGCTTCCCCATGGTCCCCACTCTCCCGGTTCGAAATCCCAGCCATTCTCCACGGCTGATTCACCGGCAGGAGGTCCTCCCGATGAAGAATCTCTTTGAACCATCAACCGTGACCGAAGTGCGGTCGCGCATCGCGCAAATCAAGCCTGACAGCCAGCCCCAATGGGGTGCGATGAATGCTGCCCAGGCCTTTGCCCACTGCTCCGCCGCCGTCGAGTGGGCTGTTGGCGACACCGTGCCCCCGCGCATGTTCGTCGGCAGCATCATCGGAAAAATAATCAAGCCGATGGTGCTCAAGGACGACGCCCCCATGCGCCGCAATTCGCCCACCGCCAAGACTCTCGTGGTTGCCGACCAGCGGGAATTCGCCTCCGAACAGGATCGCTTGCGCGCCCTGGTCGACCGGTTTGTTGCCAACGGACCGGCCGGCTGCGCCAGGAGTTCGCACAGCTTCTTCGGGCGCCTCACCCCCGGGGAGTGGGCCATCCTGATGTACAAGCACCTCGATCATCATCTGCGCCAGTTTGGCGTTTAGGCGGCGCCCTCCGTTTCGGGGTATGCGCCACCCCATCTCGCGTCGGCAACTGCCGTGTCCGGTTCTCGACACGAGCGTGATCGATAAACCCATGGCTTTCAGCGGATGAAGCTTCGCTAACCGGGCCATCGTCGAATGAATGTAACCGTTCTCCTGTTCAAACCCCGCGTCTCTCGGGTACGATGTCTTTTCCATGTCGAAGCGCATTGATTTTCGTCCTGTGATACTGGCCGGCGGCAGCGGAACCCGCTTCTGGCCCCGCTCCCGGCGCGCCCGCGCCAAGCAAGTGCTGGCGCTCGATGGCGAGCGCTCCATGATTCAGCAAACCGTCGAGCGCCTCAAACCGCTCGCCAGGCCCGAACGCACGTGGGTCATTACAAACGAATACCTGGCGCACGAGATTGCCGAACAGCTCAAGGGCGTTCCCGAAGGGCAAATCATTCAGGAGCCCGTGGCCCGCAACACCGCGCCCGCCTGCGGCCTGGCCGCCTTCCTCATCGAGCGCGATACTCCCGACGCCGTGCTGGGCATCTTCCCGTCGGACCACGTCATCGCCGACGAGCCCCGCTTCCTCAAGGCTCTGCAGAAGGGCATTGCCGCCGCCGCGGCCGGCGATAACATGGTGGTCCTCGGCATCGAGCCGACCCGTGCCGAAACCGGCTACGGCTACATCGAAACCGGCGACTTTACCCCCGACGACTCGGCCCTCCACGTCCGCCGCTTCACCGAGAAACCCAACCAGAATCGCGCCGAAGAGTTCCTCGCCGCCGGCAACTACTACTGGAACTCGGGCATTTTCCTCTGGTCGGCCCGCACCCTCGCCAACGCCGTCCGCGAGCACCTTCCTGAGACTGCGCCGCTCCTCGAGAAGATTGCCGCCGCCTTCGGCACCCCGGACTTCGACCAGGTCTTCCGCGACCTCTACCCGAAGTGCGAAAACATCTCCGTCGACTACGCCGTCCTCGAGCCACGCTCCGCCAAGGGCGAGCACTTATCCCACCTCTACTGCCTCCCCGCCGAGTTCAGCTGGAACGATCTCGGCTCCTGGGCTTCGCTCTACGAGTACCAGCTCGAGTCGCGGCTGCGCGGCGACGGCGATGGCAACGTGGCCGAGTCCGAAGGCCATCTTGCCCTCGAAGCCGGCAACAACTACGTCTACAGCCCCAAAAAGTTCGTAGCCCTGGTCGGCGTCCACGATCTCGTCATAGTGGACACCGAAGACGCCCTGCTGATCGCCAAGCGCGGCCACTCCCAGGACGTAGGCAAGGTCGTCAAAGAGCTGGGCATCTCCGGCCGCACCGACTTGATCTGAGACGTAAGCTCATCCACGGTGAGCCGATGCCGCAACTGGTCACACATCACAAAGCTGCACGCGCCTTCTGGACTACACTGGTCCCGCAGGAAGGACCGCGCTTTGTCTGCGCAGGAAAGGTGAACCAGGCGAAATGAAGAATGTGATCCATGGCATCTTGGTCGTTGCAACACTGGCATCTGCGGTTTCTTTAGCTGCCCAGAACGCACAGGCCCCGTCCACGGCCCCCACTCCGCCGGCTGCCCCGGCCTCTCCGGCTGCCCCAGCCCTGCCGGCCGTTGACGAAATTGTCAGCAAGCATGTAGCCGCCATCGGCGGAAAAGACGCCATCAGCCAGGTCAAATCGATGGTGACCCAGAGCTCCATCACCATCATGGGGACCGAGGCCCCCGCTACCTCCACGGTCCTCGATGGCGTCGGCTTCAAAAACGAGATGGAGTTCAACGGCGCCAAGATCGTGCAGTGCTATACCGACAAGGGCGGCTGGACCATCAATCCCATGGCCGGCGCGGCCACACCCACCCCCATGCCCGACGACGTCTACAACACGGGCAAAGGCCAAATCTTCGTCGCCGACCCCCTCTACGACTACGCCGCCAAGGGCAGCAAAGTCGAGCTGACCGGCAAAGACGGCAACGCGTACAAAATCAAGCTGACCTCAAAAGAGAACGTTGAAGCCACGTACCTGGTCGACGCGACCACCTTCCTGATTACCTCTGTCTCCACCAGGGGCAAGATGCAGGACCAGGACGTCGACATCGCCACCCGGCTTTCCGACTACCGCAAAGCGGATCTTGGCATCACCCTTCCGTACGCCATCGATGTCAACCTCGGCGGGCAATTCGAAATCGCCATCGCGGTCAAGAAAGTGGAGCTGAACAAGACAGTCGATCCGGCCGTCTTTGCCATGCCGAAATAGCGCGTCGCCACCACGCGTGAATCGTTCTTCAACAACCCGGGCGTGCCGCCAATCCGCCCGGACCCCCCACTCCGCCCGCCCGAACTCACGCCATGGCACGTGCCGTCGGCCCAGCAACACTCTGCCCTTCCTCAAGCTGAAATTGCCCGATCGTTGCGACCTTTACCCGCGCTCGGCGTGATCGACATCACTTACCAGCGATCCAATCAATGGGAATATTTTGCATACGAGTCAACCTGTTTCGCCCGCCCCGTCGACCGCTCTAAGACGGGTAAGGGAAATCATGGACTCGCGTCCTTTCCCGCAGCCGTTTCGAGGATTACTGAATGTCGGACGAAGCTCCCAAAACGTGGTTCCACAGCAACCGCTACTGTGCGCAGGCCGCCTGTGAGCATTGCGACGGTGTCGTGCGCCACGAACCGTGGTGCATCACCCTCAATACCGAGGTCGTTTATGCCTACAAAATCGTCATCGATTCCTCCGCGTTGACCCTCGGAGATGCCCTCATACTTCATTCCCTTGGCGCCGCGTGGTCCAGGCATTGCCCTTGCGACGGCGCCTCGCAACATCAAAACGGATAGACCTTCCGCCTGTCTCTCGCTCACAACCTCAGATTGACTCGCTCTTCCTGGCATCACCACGGCTGGGGCCTGTTCCCTTCCTCTCGCCTCCACCCTTAATTCCTGTTTTCCTGAACGCAGGGAAGGATCCGCGGTTGTTCTTGCCGTTGCTCTTTCCTCACCCAGCCACCAATAGGGGTTGCCCCAGGTCTGGGTTCTCACACCTGGGATACCCCGAA
>CAVUSR010000019.1:0-136262 GCA_963744185.1 uncultured Acidobacteriota bacterium
AAGGTCAATTTGAGCTTCGCTGCGGCCGGTGAGGCGGAGGTAGCGGAGGGTTTCGGCGTCGACGGGAAAGATGCCGCAGGTGGCGCCATATTCGGGGGCCATGTTGCTGATGGTGGCGCGGTCGGCAAGAGGCAGCTCGGCGATGCCGGGGCCGTAAAACTCGACGAATTTGCCGACGACGCCGAGCTTGCGCAGCGCCTGGGTGACCGTGAGGACCAAGTCTGTGGCGGTGGCTCCCTCTCGCAGCTTGCCGGTGAGCTTGTAGCCGACCACCTGCGGGACGAGCATGGAAACGGCCTGCCCGAGCATCGCGGCTTCGGCTTCAATGCCGCCAACGCCCCATCCAAGGACCCCGAGGCCGTTGATCATGGTGGTGTGGGAATCGGTGCCTACGAGGGTGTCGGGGTAGGCCTGCAGCTCGCCGTTGGCGTCGGTGGTGAAGACGACGCGGGCCAGGTACTCGAGGTTGACCTGGTGGCAGATGCCCATGCCCGGGGGAACTGCGCTGAAGTTGCGGAAGCCGGTCTGGCCCCACTTGAGGAAGGCGTAGCGCTCGCGGTTGCGCTGGAACTCGAGGAGCGAGTTGGCGTCGTAGGCCTGAGGGGTGCCGAACTCGTCCACTTGAACGGTATGGTCGATGACCAGTTCGGCGGGGATGAGGGGGTTGACGCGGTTGGGGTCGCCGCCGAGGGTCTTGATGGCGTCGCGCATGGCGGCGAGGTCAACGATGGCGGGGACGCCGGTGAAATCCTGCATGAGGACGCGGGCCGGCATGTAGGCGATTTCGCGGCTGGGTTCGGCCTTGGCGTCCCACCTGGCGAGGAATTCGATGTCGGCGGCGGTCACGTTCACGCCATCCTCGCGGCGGAGGAGGTTTTCAAGCAGGATTTTCAGGCTGAAGGGGAGGCGGCTGAGATTGAAGCCTTTGGCGTCGAGGGCGGGGAGCCGGAAGATCGTGTAGGATTTGCCGCCGGATTGGAGCGCGGCTCGGCTTGCGAAGCTGTTCATTTGGGGACAGACCTTTCTATCCGCGAAGGCGGATGGAACCTGAGTTCAGGATGGCGTTCCGGCACGCGGCGCGCGTTCAGGAAACCGGCCGGGCTGGAGAATTCGTCGGGAGATAGATTAATCAGCGCGGGGCTCAACGTCCACGGTCGTGCTTGCCGCGGCGGAACCGCCTGAGGGGGGACCTGGCGGGAATGGGGGTGCGGACGCGCATGATTTCCGGGATCATTTTAGCGCGGCCCGCGATGCCTTGGGAACGATTTGCCGAACGCGATGCTTCACCACGCGAAACTTCAGGGTGCCTGGGCGGCTCGACGACAAAGGAGCAGTCCAGCCGTCAACCGGGCTCAAAGGATGCGAAGAGTCATTGGCGCGGCTCGCGGCGCCATTTGGGCGGCGAAAGGGTGACGCTAACCGGCTTCCACTCCGCGGTGGCACGCAACTTTTGCAATTCGAAGACCAGGTGCGCTTCCTTACTTCGGCCCACACGTGCGAAGGCCGCCTTGCTGCTCAAGTGAAAAACACCTTTATGGTCGGGAGGGTAGAAGGCGAAGTTGCCCAGGGGAATCTTCCTGTCACCGGCCACGACGAAGACCGCGACGCCAAGGGGGACCAGGTTTGGATTGGACACGGCGGTAACGTCAACATCGAGGATGGGAGGAGCAGCGGCCAGATCCGTGCCGTCGATGGGCATCGACACGGAGCGGTGTTGATCGGTCATCGTGAGTGGTTGGTCGGCTGCAAAGAGCATAGCGCACGAGAAGCCTGCCACGGCCAGCATCCGGCGCAGGGAGAATAGCCCCGGGCTCTCATTGGATGTGCGCCGAGGCCAGAACCACGCTTTGAATCTTGACAACCAGCTCATGTTGCCCTGGACTGCGATGGTTATAGGGTACCGCGATCAGGGTCAAGTCGACACGGTCGACGCTCATGCTTGCCGCGCGGTTGAGTTTCTGTACGGTCGATGTCACGTCGACAAGGAACTTGGGCCGATGATCGCCGGTCATGTTGGCCATGGCCTTCGGATCGGAAAACACGCCGAAGCTTCCAGCGTAGTGCGGGTCGTCAACAGGAGTCTGAGCGGAGGCGTCCTTCTTGTCGAGGAAGACGCGTACGAAGAAATCACTGGGGGAGGGCATTTCGACCCCGTCAAGGGTCAAAACCAGGCGAGTGCGGGCGTCGCCTCCGAGGACACTCTGCAATGTCGAGGCATCGATAGGAATCGACACATTGACGGGTTTGGCCACCTCGGCGGCAACGGGGCCGGAGGCGTGGGGAGAACCGAAGGTCAGCACCGACGGAGCGCCTTGACGCAGGAATTTTTCCAGCTGCGCGCCCGTGATTGGGCTTCGGTTGGCCTCGTTAGGCGAGCAGGGTTCGAACTGATAAACGAAGATCGGATAGAGCACGGTGTCAATGACCGGGATGGAAACGGGGTTCCCGTTCTCGTCGACAAAATCGTTGAGGTGGAAGTCTGTCCAGGAGGAATCGTTGGTATTGGGGTTGTTCAGGTTGATATTCCAATCGACCCAGAGGCAGTCGAGCATGTTGTGATGCATCCAGAAGATGGGATCGAGGGGAGACAGAAAGTTCCCCATGTCGCCGCCGATCCAGCCGTGGATGTTGTTGTGCGGGGTGGCCTCCAACTGGCCGTATCCACTCCCAAAGTGAGTGGGAAGGCCGCCGGGCGGCTTATCGCTGGCGAACAGCGTGAAGCTGGGATTGCCGAGGATGCTGTCGATGACCGGAGCGCCGATGTAGGAAGGGTCTGCCTGGTCGGTAGGCCCCACCAGGCGCGTCGAGTCGAAGAGGGGATTGCCTGAGCCCCAGAAGTGCGACGGGATCGAAGGGCTGGTGGTCCAGTTCCAATACGGCAGCGCAAAATCGGAGTCGCCGGTCAGTTTTCTGCAGATTCGCTCGAAGTAGAGAAGGTAGGCCCGGTGCCAGGGCAGGAAGAACCAGCATCCATGGGGGCATTTGTTGTTATGGATATTGGCCTGAGCCACCCAGCTGATGGGATTGGAGCTGGGAAGTGCTTTCATGGCCGCCACCGCGTTCTTGTAGGTAACGACAATGGGGTCTGTCGCGGCAAGGTTGGCGATATTGCGCCGGGTGGGACGATGCCGGATTCGATTGAGGCAGCCTTCGCAGCCACCCGTCCAGAAGGAGAGACTGAATGCAGCCAGGGCGCCGGCTTGAGCGAGGAAGCCGCGCCGGGATGGTCCATTGACCCGGGTGGGATCGAAATTCATGGTCTTCTCATTCCTTTCCATCGTCGCGCCAGTATTTGTCACGCCGTCCGGAACGCAAATGCGGGTTTGACCGCTCCGGCGGACAAGCACGCCGGGGTAGCGACCGTACGCAAAGGGTGACAGCTTGCAAAGTCGCGCCCGAATCGCGCCACATTGCACCGCCAATCGAACTCTGTTTAATTGCAATCCCGATGCTGAATCTGGGGAAAGTGAAGTGTCGAAGAAAACTGCGAGCATGCGCATCGCTGCGCGTGAAGGCCAGCAGTAATAGCCCGGAGGAGCGGAGAAACATTCTCACGATTCTCGCCGTGGTGTCAAGCTGATCCTGAGACTCTTCTGAGGGAAGCTGCTTTCCGGCTCTGCGACCTGCCGCGGGTGGCACCCCTGGCGCATCAACCGGCAAGGGTCCGGCCGTGCGCAATCCGACGCGAAGTCGATAGGCTAAGTGGTGACTCTGGAGGGCAAAGATGGAACTGCGCAGAACGTGGATGGCGAGAGCCGCCATTCTTCTGGCCTGGATGGCCGCCTGGGGAGGGACAAACCCCGCCCCGCTGGGCGCTCAATCGCCGACGAAGTGGGCAGCCAACGACGGCACGGTGGTGCTGAAGAACTTCAAGTTCGGATCGGGCGAAACGCTGCCCGAACTAAGGCTGCACTACCTGACGCTGGGCGAGCCGCATCGCGATGCCGCGGGGCACGTGGACAATGCCGTCCTGCTGCTGCATGGGACCGGCGGGAATGCGCACTCGCTGCTGAACCCGGTGTTCTCTGACGTGCTGTTTGTGCCCGGCGGATTGCTCGACATTCAGAAGTATTTTCTGATTTTGCCGGATGACATCGGGCACGGGCAGAGTTCGAAACCTTCGGACGGTATGCATGCGCACTTCCCTGCTTACGACTACGACGACATGGTGCGCAGCCAGCGCATGATGCTGGACGAGATGAAGGTAGATCACCTGCGGCTGATCCTGGGCACGTCGATGGGGTGCATGCAGAGCTTTGTGTGGGGTGAGACCTATCCGCAGTTCATGGATGCGCTGGCGCCGTTCGCCTGCCTGCCGGTGCAGCTTGCGGGACGCAACCGCATGATGCGCTACATGATCATCCAGGACATCAAGCTCGATCCTGCGTGGATGGGTGGGGAGTACAAGACCGAGCCGCAGGACGGGCTGCGCGCGGCCAATGAGTTGCTGCTGGTGATGGGATCGGCGCCGCTAGTGATGCAGAAGCAGGAGCCGACGCGCGAGGCTGCGGAGCAGTATGTCGACAAGTACCTGGCACGCACCATGGCGAGCACGGATGCGAACGACATGATCTTTTACGTGAACGCCAGCCGCAATTACGACCCGTCGCCGAAGCTCGGGACGATTACCGCGCCGGTGTTGTGGATCAACTCGGCCGATGACTTTATCAACCCGCCGGAGTTGGGGATTGCGCAGGAGATGGTGAAGCGGATTCCGCACGGAAAGTTCATCCTGATTCCGATTTCGGACGCCACACACGGTCACGGCACGCACACGCAGGCTGCGGTGTGGAAGGAGTACCTGGCGGAGTTTATACACGAAACTGAACGGAGCCGTTAGTTGAGCGGATGCATTTTGCGTTGCATCCCCAAGAATCCAGCCCTATCATGCCGTCATGGATACGACCGGCCTTGACGTGCCGAAGTTGAAATCCCTGGTGATCGACAAATGGAACTCGGGGCCCGAGTTCTGGCCGGTCAAGGTGATGGCGATGACCCGGGTCACCGAACTGGAGACCAAGAACGGCGGAAAACTCGACTCGGTCGGCGGGTACATCACTTGTTTGCGCAATGTCTGCGGAAAGACGCCCGAAGAGATGGAGGCCATTCTGGGGTTTGAGAAGGGCACATTCAGCTCCGGCGTTTCCATTTGGAAACTGAGCGCCCTGCCGAAGGCAGGCGATTTCGAACTTCGCGGCTATACGTATTTGCCCGGGGGAGAGAGGTTCGATGGCGTTGTGCTGCGCCGGGCTGAACAGTCCAGGCCGGAGTATTTCGACGAGCATGGAAAGCCGTCAAAGTTTCCTCCAGGACTGGGGGTGGAGCAGTGGGAGTTGCGGGTTCTGCTCCCGGCCACGGAAGTGCAGCGGGTCCCCTTTGGGACAAAATCCATGAAAATCGCGTAGAAGAACGCAAAAAAATGCCGTGCCGGACCCGCCATCTGCGTCCGGCACGGATCAACCAATGCGGTTGAAGCGGAGCTCGCTGCCTTTCGGCTTATTCGAAAAAGATCCTCTTCATTCGGGATCAAAATCGAAGGGCGGCGTGAGGCCGGTGTAGTCGCCGATCTGCTTGGCGTCATACGGGCCATTGAGCTGGTTGAGCCCGTCCCCTCCGATGTTGGTCATCCCTTGCTGGAAGACGATCTTGCCGCCGGGCGTGACTTCGATGACGCGGTTATTGAACTGATCGCTGATGAGCGTGTTGCCGTTGCGCAGGCGAATGCCGCGGGTGGGCTGCGGGTTTGGATTGCTGTTCGCACCGGTGTTTGTCACGTACTGCCAGACGATGTGGTCGGTATTGTCAACTTCAACGATTCGATTGTTGACCGAGTCGGTGATGAGCGTGTCGCCGTTGGGAAGGCGGCTGGCAAATGCCGCTCCGTTCACTGACCCGCCGGCGGTGAATGTCTTCACAATCGATCCGCCCGGTGTGATCTCGATGACGCGGTTGTTGCTCTCGTCGGCGATGAGAATGTGGCCATTCTCAAGCAACTCGGCGCTGTTGGGGTTGCTCAATTGGCCGGTGCCGTTGCCTGCAACGCCAGTCATACCGTACTGCCAATCAATGCTGTTGTGAATAACGCTGACCAGGATGACGCGCTCGTTTGCCTGATCGGAGATGAGTACGTGGAACCCCGGATGCCCGGGAAAGTTGGAGACAAACGTAGCCTGGACCGGTGTGTTGAGCTGATTGGGGCCGGAACCACTCACGCCACCCTGGCCATATTGCCACACGATCGTGCCGGCGTGATCGACAAGGAATACACGGTTGTCAGGGCAGCCATTGACCGTATCGGAGCAACCGGGCAAGCCGGGCGGAGTGCCGGTGCCGGCAATTAGGGTGAGCGGTCCCACGCGCTGGGCATCGTTCACGCCCACCACGCTGTGAGGACCGGGTTGGTCGGATCCATTGCCGAATGTCCAGACCACCTTGTGCGACGCGGGGTCAACCTCGATGACGCGATTGTTGAACTGGTCGGAGATGAGGATGTTTGCGCGGTCGGAGTCGTTTCCCGATTGCGCGACGGCATTGGGCCAGGTCATGGAACCCAGCATCGTGACAGCCGCCGCGACGAAGGTGATGGACGCGTGAGAGGCCCAGCGGGAATTGCTGTGCATGATTACCTCCGGTTGAGAACTTTGATCGGGAATGGCTCGAAAGCCAACTCCCAGAACCGTTCGAGTCGGAGTATAGGAGGGCAACGGGCACATATTTCGAGGGGTGACAATGGAATGACAAACGGGTGACATTGCGGAGGATTCGAGGCGGTTGGCCGTCTTTGAGGTTTGCTGTATGCCTTGCCAGCAAGCACAAACCGCGGTTGCCAGGCTCGCTCCTATACTGGAAGAGAGGGGTTTCCCCAAGAGGGCGCGAGACGCATTGAATTATCTGGACCGGATTGCCGCGAGTTGGTCGCGCTTTCTTGGGTGGTTGGTTCTCAGGCTTCCCAACGAACAGCAGCGCCTTCTGGCCTTCACCATCCTCGCGGGAGGTCTCTGCGGGCTCGCCGCAGTGGCGTTCCACGCGACCATTGGATGGCTCGAGTCGTTGCTGATTGAGCCCGCCAACCATGCGCCCGGGCACAGTTGGATCTTCTGGACGATCCTCACGCCCGCGATTGGCGGCCTTGTTGTCGGGGTGGGGCTCACCTTCTGGGCGCCGGCGGCAGCGGGTAGCGGCATTCCCCAGGTAAAGGTCGCATTTGCAATGCGTTCGGGGCTAATCTCCCTCAGGGAGACGGTCGGCAAATTCGTCCTGTGCGCGTTTCAGATCGGATCCGGCGCCTCGCTCGGGCTGGAAGGGCCCACCGTCCAGATCTGCGCTGGCGTGAGTAGCCTGCTGGCGCGTGCAGCGCGGCTCAGTCCGCAATATCGACGGCGCATGACGAGCATCGGCATGGCGGCGGGTATCGCCGCGGCCTTTAACGCGCCCATTGCGTCCATTACGTTCACGCTCGAGGAATTGATCGGCAACCTGGACCAGACCATGCTTGCGGGCGCGATTGTGGCGGCGGCCCTGGCTGCGGTGGTGGAACACTCCATTCTGGGATCGAACCCGGTGTTTCGCGTTTCGCGGCAGTACGAGTTGGGCAATGCCTCGTCGCTCATCTGGTATGCGCTGCTGGGAGTGCTCGCGGCCGTGGTCTCGGTCACGTTCACCGATTCCTTGCTCTGGCTGCGGGCCAGGTTCAAGCAGTGGACCGCTGTTCCCAGGTGGATCCATCCGGCCATTGGCGGGGCGGCAACGGGAGCGCTGGCGGTCGTCGGGCTGGAGTTTTTTCACTTGAATGGAATCGCCGGCGACCCTTACAAGACATTGACCATGGCGCTCACCGGAACGCTTCCGGTGTTGCTGATGGCGGTGTTTTGCCTCTTGAAGCTGCTGGCCACGGTTTGTTCCTACTCCAGCGGCGGCTCGGGCGGCATCTTTGCCCCCTCGCTGTTCATGGGCGGGATGCTGGGCGGCGCAGTCGGCTACATAGACGTGACCGTATTTCATCATTCGCAGGACGCAATCGGGGCGTTCGCGGTGGTCGGCATGGGCGCGGTGTTTGCCGGGATCGTGCGGGCGCCCATGACCTCGATCCTGATTGTGTTCGAGATGACGGGCGGCTACGGGCTGATTCTGCCACTGATGATCGCGAACATCAGCGCGTTTGCGCTGGCGCGCTATTGGCGCCATATGCCGGTTTACGAGGCTCTGCTGGCCCAGGACGGCATTCACCTGCCGCAGGGAACCAAGCCACTGGACCCGCCTGGGGAATCTCCCTTACCGGAGCATGGACTGCCGATGGGGCCCACTGAGGACGCTACCGCGTAAGGGCGGCTGTCAGCTTTTTGGAGCAGGCTGATCCGATGGCTCGGGTGCATCGGGCTCCTTGCGCAGCGCATTGGCGGCAGAGCGCAGAGTAAATTCCAGCGATTCGCGGGGAATGCTTTCCACGAACGGGCGCACCATCCAGCCCAGGCCGCTGGGAATGGATCGGGTGAGCGAGACTGATTCGATCTGCAGGTAGAGACCGTCATCATGCTCTTCCCAAGTCCAATAGGTGTTGAGCCGCCACATAAAGCCGTGTGCCTGGGCGGGAGCGAGGGCGTGCTCGGCTGGCGTACCGGCGCCCTCGATCTCGGAGATTTCAGTACTGCGGGAGAGGCTGTATCCGTGCTGGGAATCGAGGCGCCCAACGGTTACGTCGTAGTTGGTGTCGAGGACCACGGTAATCACGTGGTGCTGGCGGACACGCATGTGGGTCTGGAGATGATCGCCGTCCCGGGAAAGGATCGAGGCCTGAAGCACTTCAGGGGAGAAGACCTTCGGATAGTCGTTGTAATCGCGCAGGAGGCGTTCGAAATCGGCAGCGCTCGCTCCCTTGACGAAAGTACTGCAGCGCCAGTGGAAGAGCAGAGCGCCGGGAAGCGGCGGACCGGCGGCTGGAGTCAGGTTTTCGATCAGGAACTCGCCCTTGCGATGGTGCGTGTCGGTCTGGGGGGCGGAGGCAGGGGCGAGAAAACCGTCCGCTGTGCGATGTTGTTGCTCGAGGCGGGCTTCGAGGGTGTGAATGTAGGTATCGAAGCCAACGTTAGCGGCCTGATCAGGCTGCGCAACGAGAGCAGCGGGCAGACCTCCCAGGAAACAGACTGCCACAACTCGTGCGATAGTTGGCAACATATTGGGCATCTGCTCCTGAGTTGTTATGCGTGGCGGCAGGATCTGAACGCCTGGTGGGCCACGGGACCCGCTACTGCGGCCTCATGTTGTACATAAAGACGGCACGGAGTTCCAGGTAGGGTCCGTGGAACTCACGGGGGAGGGGGGGGTAGTTGGAGCCGGTGAGAGCACCCCAGGCAGCGCGGTCGAGGGCGGTGTCGCCCGAGCGGCCCTCAAGCACCATACCGCCGTCCATGAGGCGGCCATTGGGCAGAACCTTGAAGCGGATCACGACTGCGCCGGATTTGAGGATGGGTGGATTGACTTCGTCCGGAATCAGGGGGTCCCAGGTGCGTTCGGTTTCGCGATGCCAGCGCAGGATCCAGGAACTGAAGTCGACGCCCTGCTGATCCGAGAGGATTTCGACGCCGCCGGTACCCGCACCGGGGTGCATGGACAGGCCACCGCCGGAGGGGAGCTGATTGGCGCCGGAACCGGAGTGTGCGGCGCCGCGCATGGCATCATGGAGCTGATCGGCAGGGTTCTGCGAGCCCAGGGCAAAACTGGGGCGCGCGGGAACAGCCTTGGGCTGAGGCAATTCAAGCTGAGGCTGTTGCCGGGGTGGAACGGGAGTCGGGGGTTGTTGCTGTTGAGGCTCAGGAGCAGGTTCGACCTTGGGCTGGGGCGTTGGCGGCAGCACCGGCGGAGCCGGCCTGTTCAGCGCTTCGAGGGTCTTTTTGTCGATTTGCGGAGGCCGTTGCGGAACCGGCTTGACAGATACCTTGGGCTGCAGCTTTTTGACGAGATCAGGGGGCAAGTCAAGATATGTCAGGTCTTTACGCTGTTTGATAGCGTCAAAGGGGTCGATGACCGGGGGGACGTGGAAGACGTACTTCGGAATCCAGGTGGCAGCTGAAATCAGCAGGATATGGAAGAGAAGTGCCCAGAGAATGCCTTCTCGAAGGCGGGCCCAGCGGCGCTCGTCTTCGAGCTCGCTGATCATCTCCAACAGTTCGTGCGTGTCGTAGTCGATCCAGCGGGAGCCCCGGACGACGGGGGGGCGATCCTCGCGAGGTTCGGAAGGAGTCGGGTCTGGCGGGCCGGGGTCGGGAGTCCCCACCGGGGGCTCGTTGGGCTCGTTCAGACTGGTTGGGACGACGCTAAGAGGCATTGATTCTTCGGGAACGAGCGGCGGACACACCCCACCCCTGCTCCGGTCCGAGTCCTTTCCTCCATTCTCTCATCCCTTTCGAATCGGGCCAACCCGGCCCGGCAGTGGGTGGCTCGCGCTGTCTGCCTGCGGGATTGACCCAACGGGGGCGGAGACAACCGCAAGGTAGAATGGTCTTTCTGATAGACGGATTGGGGAGCGGTTTGGAGACCGTGGTGGGACGGAAAGGGATCGACGTTTGAAGGAGTTGATTGCACGCTGGATGACG
The DNA here is from genome assembly GCA_963744185.1 of uncultured Acidobacteriota bacterium. GTDB lineage: Bacteria > Acidobacteriota > Terriglobia > Terriglobales > Acidobacteriaceae > Telmatobacter. The sequence goes on from CAVUSR010000019.1 coordinate 10,590, forward strand.
AAGTGGAAGCTGGTCCTGCTGCCCGCCATCCTCAAACTGGGTTTCTGGGGGGCTGCCGCTGTTGCCCTGCTCGATTCCTCGACGATCCCGGTTCCCATGGACATCATCATCGCCGGCTGGGTTTGGAATGATCCGACCCGCTTCTGGATGTACTGCGTAATGGCGGCCGCCGGGTCGTCGGTGGGTGGGCTGCTTCCCTATGGGCTGGGGCGCGCGGGTGGCGAACTGTTTCTGCTGAAGCGCATTAACCGGACCCGGTATGAGCAATTGCGCACCCGGTTTGAGAAGCAGGAATTCCTGGCCATGACCATTCCGTCGATGCTGCCGCCGCCGACGCCCTGGAAGCTGTTCGTCTTTGCTGCCGGAGTGTTCGAGATGCGGGTGGCGCCCTTCATGCTGGCTGTCTTTGTCGGCCGGATGATTCGGTGGATGGTGCTGTCGATCCTGGTGCTGAAGCTGGGGCCGGGCGCGGTGAATATTGTGGGCCATCATGCTGTGCCGGTAGTGCTGGCGGTTCTCGGGCTGGGACTGGCCTGGGGGGTTTGGTGGTGGACCCGGCGGAGACGGAAACGGCTAGCGGCCTGATGCGCCTGGGCTGGCCCAAGCGGCCTGGTTACTGCGCGGAAACTGCAGGCGTCTCGGCGTGATTCATACGGCGTACGAGCACCGGGATGCCGAATGCGAGACCGGCGACCAGCGTGGTGGAGAGCAGGTCGTTGCGGTAGAAGGGCAGGCCAGCTACGTAGCAGGCTTCCAGGCCCGCAAGCGTGCGGGGGTACCAGCTGTTGGAAAACCACACCGCAAAGTTGGAGATGAGGAAGAACGACGTGGGGCCGAGCACCACGGCGGCGCCGAAACGAACGAAGCTGGTGCGGGCGCGGAGAAGGATATGTCCCAGCGCCATCGCGGCCACGTACCAGATCCACGTTGGAGTGTAGTCCTGCCAGCGAAAATCGTAGTGATAAGCAAACACCGTGAGGACGTAATCGATTGCCATGAAAGCAGCCAGGGGAGCGAGCATCTCGCGCCACGAGCGCCGTGCGCCAAAGTACAGCAACGCCCCGCCTACGGCAGTGAAGTTGAACCAGCCGGCATGCGGCATGAGACGGCTCAGGATGGCAACAAGCAGTAGCAGATAGGCAGGCATGACGACCTCGGAGATTAGGGTTACCGTCGTCTTCCCGTGACCAAGGTCAAACAAGGAATGCGGTTGGGCTGTTCTCATTCTGCGGGTCAGAGCCGGATGGGTCAACTCGGGCTTTCAGCAAGGGACTTCCTGTTTCACAGGACGAACAAAGTTTTTCAGTTTAAGGGGGCTGTTACTTCTGCTCGCGACCACCGATGAACTCCCCGCCGTCTTCGTGGCCGTCGAGAATGTAAACCCAGCCGCTGAGTCCAGACGGAGGTCGTTTGGACTCCCCTCCCGTGAATGCGTATGCAAAGCGAAGATCGCTGAACTCGACCGAGGTCCAGATGCGGCCGCGGGGAAGGCGCGGCGGCTCGGAACCGGGGATCGGCTGCTGGCCCGCGTCGCGGACCACGGCCCAGGTTCCCCAGTCGAGATACGCCTGTCCAAGGGGAGTCCGCTTGGCAGCCTCGATAGCGGGAGTGAAAGCAGGCTTGTAGAGCACGTCGAGGTTCGGCTCGGAGTCTACGGCCCCGGTGCGGGTGTTGACCTCGGCGGTTTGATAGAAGCCGGGGGTTTCGACGATCGCGTGCCAGCGCCAGGGATTGATGGGGTAGGGTTCCGCGGCGGAACGCGATACAGGCGAAGTCGTTACTTGCGCGTTGCCGATCAGGTTGAGCGCCTGGGCGTGTTCGGCCCAGCGCCAGCAGCCGAGAACCACGAGCCCGAACAAGGCGAAGATGGCCCAACCGCGGCCGCGGAAGGCCGAGCGGCGGGCGCCGATTTCGCGGTCTGCAAGACCGAGGAGCCAGGGAATGACCAGAGCGAGGAGAAATAGCGCCCAGAGCACCGGCTCGGCGATGAACATGAAGCTGCCGGCATACCAGCGAGGATTGAACGGGAAGAACGGACGGACACCGTAGTTGTTGGTCCAGTCGAGGAGAATGTGGCTGAGCGCGGCGATGAGGGCAGTGGCGTAGAGCCATAGCCAACGGAGGGGCGGCTTGCGAGGCCTGGGCGGTAATGGTTCGGGCAGCGGCGTGGAATCAGCGCGCTTCCGGGTGCGGCGGCTCTCCAGCCACGCGTACGAAAAGCCAACGATGGCGACGATGACAGCAGCGACAAACGGTGCGCCGAGAAAAGTGTGGGTGATGCCGCGATGACGCTTGAGCTCTTCGACAGGGCCGTCGAAGCCCCACAGGATGTCGAGATCGGCGGCCTCGGCGGCCAGCACCGCAACCACCGTGGCGCAGGCAGTCTTGCGGTTCAGGCCGGCGCGGCCGATGCAGGCACCGGTAAGAAAGTGCGTGAGGGGCTCCATGCGTTGTGACCACCATACTAAATCGGGCTGATTTTGCGCCTCGTGATAAACGGAATCGTTGCCGGGAAGCCTGTCCGTCTCACCTCCTATAATCCGTCCCATGGACGGTAAAGGGCATTCCCCGAAAGAGGCTGCAAAGCGCGCAGAAGAACTGCGCGAAGAGATTCGTCGCCACGAGCACCTGTACTACGTGATGGACTCCCCGGAGATCTCCGATGCGGCCTTCGACAAGCTGATGAATGAGCTGAAGCGCATCGAGGCGGATCATCCGGAGTTGCTGACTCCCGATTCTCCGTCGCAACGCGTGGGCGGCAAGCCGGCGGAGGGATTCCAGAAAGTGCGGCACTCGCGGCCGATGCTCAGCCTCGACAATGCCTACTCCGAAGAAGAGCTCCGCGATTGGGACCGGCGCGTGCACGAGTTGGCCGGGAACCTGCCCGTCGAGTACACCTGCGAGTTGAAGCTGGACGGGTTGAGCCTGGCGCTGCACTACGAGGAGACTGCGGACGGTGGGGCGCGACTGGTGCGCGGACTGACGCGCGGCGATGGGCAGATTGGCGAGGACGTGACCACCAGCGTGCGCACCATTCGCAGCGTGCCGTTAAGCATCGCGCCCGAGCGGCTCAAAAAGGCGGCAGTTCCGGCCAACTTTGAAGTGCGCGGCGAAGGAGTGATGCCGGAGAAGGCGTTCGAGCAGATGAACAAGGAACGCGAGGCACAGGGGTTGCCGCCTGCCGTGAACCCGCGCAACGCGGCGGCGGGGACCCTGCGCACCATGGAGCCGAGCATTGTGGCGCAGCGGCGGCTGGATGTGTACGCGTATTTCCTGCTGAGCCAGGGCGAGTATCTACCCATGGGGCAGGAGGCAACGCTTGATGCGTTGACAGCCTTGGGATTTCGCGTGAATCCGCACCGGGGACGCGTGCATACGGTCGACGAGATGATGAAGTTCGTCCAAAGTGCAGGAGAACGGCGTGCGACGTTGGGCTATGACATCGACGGCGTGGTGTTCAAGGTAGACGCGCAGAACACGCGGCTGCGGCTGGGGTACACCGGGCGTGCGCCACGCTGGGCGATCGCTTACAAATTCTCGGCAGAGCAGGCGATCACGCAGATGCACGACATCATGATCACGACCGGACGGACGGGAAAACTCACGCCTACGGCCATGCTGAATCCGGTGTTCGTGGGCGGGGTGACGATCAGCCGGGCCACGCTGCACAACGCGGACTGGATCGAGCGCATGGGCCTGCGTATCGGCGACTGGGTGAAGGTGGAGCGCGGTGGCGATGTGATTCCCAAGGTCGCCGAGATTGTGGAGGACGCCGAGCATCCGCGAGGCACGAAAAAATTTGTGTACCCGACGCATTGCGGAGTGTGTGGCGAGGCTGCGGTGCGCGAGGAGGGCGAGGCCGACTACCGCTGCGTGAACCTTGACTGCCCGGCGCTGCTTCGCGGCGCCTTGGAACACTGGGGCAGCCGGGGAGTGATGAACATTGGTGGCCTGGGAGAAGCGTCCGTGGCCGAATTGGTTTCGCATGGGCTGGTAAAGAGCGTTGCAGATTTGTATTCGCTGACTTCGGAAACGCTCGCCAATATGGCGAACCCCGTGACCTACACAAGCAAGCAAGGAAAAGAGGAAGTCAAGCAGCAGCGGGTATTCGGGCCGGTAGAAATCCGGAAACTGCTTGAGCAGATTCAAAAGTCCCGGGGAGCTGGATTAGCACGCGCGCTGATGGGATTGGGAATCCGCTTTGTGGGCGAGCGCACCGCAGAGGCGATTGCGCAGGAGTTTGGCGAGATGGACGCCATCATGAATGCGAGCGCGGAGGAACTGGAGCGTGTGGAGGAAGTGGGTCCACGCATCTCGGAGGCGATCACGGATTTCTTCGCGCGGCCGGCAAATCGTGAATTGATTGAGCGGCTGAAGGCTGCGGGCGTGAACATGACCGCCGATAAGAAACAGCGCAGCGCGCAACTCGCAGGGCTGACGTTTGTGCTGACGGGCACACTGCCGAATCTGACACGCGAAGAGGCAAAGGCGCGGATTGAGTCCGCTGGCGGGAAAGTGGCTGGATCAGTGAGCAAAAAAACCAATTACGTGGTTGCGGGCGAGGAAGCCGGCTCCAAACTCGACAAGGCCCACGAACTGAAGGTGCCTGTGCTGGATGAAGCGGGACTGCTGGCGTTGCTTGCGAAGGGCTCGAACAGCTGAGAAGAAAGCGGCTCAGAACGTCTTGCGGTGGCGTGCGGCGTTCTCACCGCGGCGCTCGACCGCGTGGAGTTCGCGTTCGCGCTCGCGCTCCCAGGCTTCGGCGCGCCAGCGGCGGGATGTGAAGTTTGGAACATCATCAATGTGCGGCGCAGTGGGAGCGGGGCCCGGTTCGTCGACCGGAGACTTGGGCTGCATGGGCACTACGATGCCGGCCGCAGCAAGGAGAGGGCGAAGAGGCACCGGTAGAGCGGACCTGGAGGGCTGAGGCTCGCAATAGGCTGCTTTCGAAGTCAGGCTTGCGTCGGTGAGCGGTTGGGATTCTGTGGCAAGCGCGGTCTCTGCTACAGGTGAAACAGCGCGGCCGGCGATGGTGCGGGCCATGAACTCATCGACGAGCTTGTGAAGGCAGGTCTGACCGCAAAGGTGCTTGGTACCCGCGCGCAGGCGGATGCGGGAACTCCATCCGCTGACGCGCAGTTCGCCTGCCTGCTCGCTGGCAATAAACCAGTGATTGGTCTGTTTCTTCTCCGCTCCGCAAATGTCGCACGAGATGGCCTGCCGGATCACCGCTGTCCTCCTGTCCGCCGACCTTGCCGAGGTCGAGGGGCGGTTCCTTACCGGCGGCACGCGCGGTCTCTATACCCCTATATCGATTCGCCGCATCGGTTTGGAACCGCTCTCTTATTTCATCGCGGCAGAGGCGCCGGAGATGAGAGTTGAGGCGATGGAATCTCCGGAGTGACCGATTTGGGAGGGAGTGGCCGAAAGGCGTACCGGAACGGGAGGAGCTTGCAAAGATCTGTCCATCCATGCGCAGACGAGGCGCATGGATGGACGCGAATCCTAATAACGCTACTGCTTGGGCGTGAAGTAACCCTTTTTGGCGCGCACCTGGTAGCGGCGGTCATTGCAGTAGAGGTAAATGGGGCGGAACGATCCGTCCGTCTTGAAATCGGCGGGGACGTATGTGAGCGCATACTGGCTGCGCAGTTCCTGTTCGATGTCCTTGAAGCTGTTGCTCATCTCTTCAACCGAGGGCGGGAAAAGGACCTGGCCGCCGGTTGCTTCCGCCATGTCGTAAAGTACCTTGTCGCCTTTGCCGCGGCTGGGAGTCCAGTTGGTACTGATGGCGTAGATGATGGTGTCGGCCCGCTGGCACTCCTTGATGGCCTCATCAACGTGCACGCGGCTCTGGTTGTCATCGCCGTCGGAGATGAGGATCATGGCTTTGCGCACCGGCTCCTGGCCGCGCGCCGTATCGAGGAGCTTGTCGCGGCATGCCGTGTAGACGGCATCGAACATCGCAGTGCCGCCGCCGGGGCGCAGACGATTCACGCCCGTCTGCAATTTGTCGACGTCATTGGTCCAGTCAGCGGTGACGGTGGGCGTGACGTCGAAGCCCATTACGAAGGCGCGATCGCTGCGGGCCTTCAGAACCTGCAGCAGGAATTCGATGGCCGATTGCTGCTCGAACTCAAAGCGCGTGCGGATGGAGGTGCTGGCGTCGATGACAATGCCGACGCGCAGCGGCAGGTTGATCTGCTGATGGAAGGAGGTGACCTTGGCGGGCGCCTTGTTGTCGTCAAGGAGCGCAAAGTCTTGAAGCTGCAGGTTCGGGACGTACTGAGCGTGCTTGTTTGTGACGGTGAAGATGAGGTTGACTTCGTTGGCGCCAATCCGGAAGACCGTTTCCGGAGCCTGATCGGACGGAGCTCCCCCTGGCTGCTGGCCCGCCGAACTAGATGCCGGCTGTTGGGCGGGTGGATTCGCAGAAGGCTGAGCAGGCGGGGTTGCAGGGGCAGGTTGCTGCCCGCAGGCGAGCGCTGCCGAAAGGGCCGCAACCAGTGCGATGCCCAGGGAACGGTGCATCCGGCGAGGGGAGGCCGCCGGCAAGGAAGGCTGTCTGATCATGTCTGATTCATTTTATCAACGTCGGATTTGGCTTCCGGGTTTTGACTTGGTTTTTTGCGCATTGTCACCCTCGAGCCTGCTGAGGAACTCCTCGAGTTCCGCAGGCAAAGGCGCATTCAGCTGAAGCGGCTTGCGCGTGATGGGATGGGTGAACTCGAGATCGGCGGCGTGCAGAAAGTTCCTCCCCAGCCGCAGCCGTTCCGGTTCCACGTTGCGGCGGGCGGCCCGCGACGTGGCGGCCTGGGACGCGAACTGATCGGTTAGCTGGCTGGATGCGCCGTAAAGCGTGTCGCCGACGACGGGGTGTCCGATAGACGCCATGTGCACCCGGATCTGGTGCGTACGGCCGGTTTCAATGCGAACCCTGACCAGGGTGAACTTGCCAAAGCGCGTGGCGATGCGGCGGACTACCTCGTAATGGGAGACGGCAGCGCGCGCGTTCTCCTGCGGCTGCGCGGTCATCCGCGTGCGCCGCACCGGATCGCGGCCCACCGAGGCGTTGATGGTGCCCTTGGCGCGCTCCACATTGCCCTGCACCAGCGCCACATAGGTTTTGCGGATCTCGCGGCCGGAGAACATCGACGCCAGGGCGGCGTGGGCCCGGTCGTTCTTGGCCACGATGATGAGACCGCTGGTGTCCTTGTCGAGCCGGTGCACGATGCCGGGGCGCAAATCACCGCCCGTGGTGGAAAGCGATTTGAAATGAAACAACAGCGCGTTGACCAGCGTTCCGCGGCTGCGCGCGTCTTCATTCTGGCCCGAGCCGGCATGCACCATCATCCCGGCGGGCTTGTCGACCACCGCGAGATCCTTGTCTTCGAAGACGATGTGCAGAGGAATATCCTCTGCCGTGGCTTTCAGCGGCGCGGGGTGCGGCTCGCCCGTGATGTTGATGGTTTCTCCGCCACGAACTTTAAATGAGGCCTTCGGCCGCGCCCCGTCAACCAGCACATCGCCCTGCTCAAGCAACAATTGCACGCGCGACCGGCTCACGCCCTCGATCTGCGTGGCAAGAAACTGGTCGAGGCGCTGGCCGGCTGCCTCAGCGGGAACACGGATCGAACGGAGTTCAGCCATGGGGCGCCTCCTCGGGCGACGAAGCGTCGCCCCGCGGTTCACTTGCAACCGGTTCCATTTCGACATGCGCCGGGTTCCGAGCGCGCAGCACAAGGGCTCCTGCAAGCACGAACAAGATCGCCACCAACTGGGGCCCGTCGAGCGCGCCACGCAGCATGTCGCCGCGGCCCTCCCAATCGCGCCAAAACTCCGTAAAGAAGATCGTGATGCCCGCGCCGATGAGCGCCACACCGGCTACGTCACCGGTCTGTTTACGCACCGGAAGCCAGACGGTGAGCAGAATCGCCAGCGTAAGAAAGCCAAGCGAAGCATAACCTTGCACCGGATGCAGGGCAATTCCCAGTGGCGCACCGCTCCAGCGGAATGCCAGCGGGTCGCTGTACGTGATAGCCCATGGCACTTGCGCTCCTTTGCCGAAGCCCGAGCCCGCCAGAAGCGCACCGAACTGTTCGCATGCCAGGCCGAGAGCGATCGGCGCCGCGAGCGCGTCCGCGCTGTTGGCCAGCGGCATGCGTTGCGATCGCGCGTAGATGCCCGCGGCGACCGCGCCCATCGCAACTCCGGCCGCGGCCAGCAAAGGGTGATGAATGGTGGCGAGTCCAAGCAGCCAGAGCGGGTGGCGTTGCAGGTCGCGCCAGTTTATGAGAACCAGAAGCAGTCGAGACCCTACCAGCGCAGCAAACAGTCCGACCACACAGAGATTCCAGACGTGCGCGGGCGAGAGGCCGACGACGCGCGCATTGCGCTGCGCAAGCACAAGTGCCAGCAGCACGCCGACAGCCGCCATGGCCCCATAGCTGGGGATGAGAACTGCTCCGATGTGGAAGAGAACGGGATGCACTGAGACGAGAATACGTCATGCGCCAAGACGGCGGACGCGCGCAAAGAAAGGAGAAGCCGACCCACGGGGCCGTAAGCGATGCGCCGGTGAACCCGTCCTAAGACGGTGGAGCTCCCCGCGGTTCATTAGGCATTCCGGACTGGCGGACACGGCACACAGAACCGATTGTCGAGTCGAGCTCCTGTTCAATGAATGTAGGTTCAACCAGCGTTGATCACCCACCTGCTTTGCAGGCCGGTTTCTATTGCGGATAGTATGGGTCCTCGCGCGGAATTGCAAGTCTTGTGCGGGTATGCCGAATTGTGCTAGATCTCTTCCCGCGCTGTGCCGAAACGGGATAGCTCCATGAGCCACACTGCCGGCGATCAGTTTGGGTCAGCCAGAGTTTTGTCGTCCGCCGTCTCCAGGGGCTTGCGCGCCGGCATCTCTGCCGCGCGCGCGACAAGCTTCTTGATCTTGCCCTCAATACTTGCGTCCCCGACGTGCTGGTCCTCAAGAACGCCATCGGCATCAATGGTGAACGTGGCGGGAATTGCCGTGACGCCGAATCGCGCGGCGATCTGGCCGGAGCCGCCATCCCGATACTGCGACCAGGTCATTCCGTTTTTGCCCACGAAATCTCTCCACTTGGCATCATCCTTATCCAGGCTGATACTTAGCACCACGAAAGGCTGGCCTTCGAATTTTGCCGCAATCTTCTGGATGCGCGGCAGCGCTTCGCGGCATGGACCGCACCATGTTGCCCAGAAATCGATGAGTACCACTTTGCCCGCCAACCCGTCGAGGGATATATGTCGGCCGTCAAGGGTAACAAGTGAAAACGGCGGAGCCATCCGCGCACGTGCCAGTTCTACGTTCTCTGCATACCGTGCCGCGCGTTCGTGCAAGTCGGGATTCTGCCGGTCCTGATCGAGGAACGCGGTGAACTCGCGGCGCGCCTCGTCGTCCTGATTGAGGTGCGCAAGCGATACGCCCAGAGAATAGTGCGCCAGGGTCATAGCCGGTTTGGCATCAAGGGCCGCTCTCAATTCCACGCAGCTATCGGCATAGCATTTGCTGTCTTTCTTGTTATTCAGGCCTTCGCGCTGCAACGCTGAAGCCAGGCGGAAGTGCGCCACCGCCTTTTCCTCATTGGTCGAGGCCATGGCCGCCATGTCGCGCGCCACGTCTTCCGCATCCTTGTAGGCGCCGATCTTCACGGCAAGATCGAAGGCTCTTCGCAGGCACTCCGCGCAGTGTCCGCCGTCCTGCTTGTTGGCCTTGCGAAAGGTATCGAGGGCGACGCCAAAATGACGGCTCTTCTGCCAGTCCAGCGCTTCGGCAAAGGTTTTGCAGGCTTTGGGGTCGGTCGGCTCGCCAGGCTTGGCAGCATCGGGGTTGTTCGCCGCACGAGAGGTGAATCCGGCGGTCAGGAGCAGCGCGGAGAGAACCGCGAAACGAAAACGAGCAAAAGCCGAAAAGCGGTACATGCGAATCTTCTTTCGAAGCCAACATGAATACTGTGGTTTCGAGAAGTGTACCGCCGATCGGGACGATTACGAACCGGTTTTTCTTTCCTCTTCGAGCACTTCATCCAAGAGCCCGCGGAGGCTCGACGCGCGCGCATGCCCGGCACGGACGGAGTTCACCGCCCCTCCTGTCTGCGAAAGCTCATCGGCAAGGTTCAGAGCGGCGAGGACCGCCACCCGCAGTGAGTCTACGGTGCGGCCCTGGGCGGCCACAGCGCGCATCTTGCCGTCCACCTGGGCCGCCAGCGAGCGAATATGATCCGTATCCTGCCCAGACAGATGATAGGTCTGATCGTAGATTTCAACTGTGACGTAGTTGGTGGGGCTATTTTCCATGGACAACCTCAAGCTTCCAGCGCGTCGAGTTGCGACAGAAGCCGTTCTACGCGCTGCCGGACCTGGTCGCGCTCGGCGCGCAGTGTTTCCAGTTCCTTATGCAAATTCTCTGTATCCTTCTGCAGGTTTTCGTTCTCCCTCTGCAGATTCTCAGCGGATTGCGCCTGCTCCGACACTTTGGCTTCAGCGAGCGTGGCACGTTCTTCAGCAGCCGAGCGTGCAAGCCGCTCGCGCTTCACCAGGTTCACCGCCCGTAAAATGCGCTCTTCAAGCGCCGAAAACTCATCGGCGCTCAGCGCCAGGGTGCCCGGCTCCTCGGCTCCGCTTTCCGGCTGATGTTCTGGCCGAGCCTCTTCGGCAACCTCGGGCCCCCAGGAAAACTCTGACATCGACAAAACCTCCGTGCTGTCGCACTAGCTTGCAGTATAGCGCTGAGGCGGCGGTGGAAAAATCAACTGCGCAGGCGTGCACCTGCTTTGCCAACCGCGTTGATGACGCTGGTATGAAAAGCAAGCAACTCCTCGTCGCGCAGCGTGCGGTCCGGCGCCTGGAAAGTGACGCCGAGAAGCAGCGAGTACTCGTGCGCGCCCAGTTTTGCGTCGCGGAAGACTTCGCGCGCGCGCCACTCCACCAATTCGGGAATTCGCAGAGCTGCAATCGCTTGATCGATGCGCTGCCACGAAACGCTCTCATCGAGAATGAGCGAAAAGTCTCGACGCACCGGCTGGAAGCGCGAGATTTCGCGCGCCGCGGGCTTGCGCAACGGCAGCCTGTAGAGGCGATCGAGATAAACCTCTCCAAGCAAAACGATGTCCTTGAGCTTGCGGGCAGTTGCTTCGCGTGGATGCAGCTGGCCGAACCACCCCACGGTGATGCCCTCCACCACCATGCGCGCGGAACGGTAGGGATGGAGCCACGCGGGCGTGAGCCCAACCTCGGCTGGAAAGCGGTCGAAATAAATCGTGTCGGCCTGGAAGCACGCGAGCACTCGCTCAACGGCGCCTTTCACATCATGGAAATCAATTTCGCGAGGAGGATGCATCGCTCCCAGTTCGGGGACGCTGCCGGCTGCGCCAAATGCGAGCGCGGGGCGTTCGTCCACTTTCTCGGTCGTGCCGGTAAAGACCGTGCCCAGTTCATACAGGCGCACGTCGTTCACGTCGCGATGCAGATTGCCTGCGATCATGGCGAGAAGGCCGGGAATGAGCGACGGGCGCAGTACGCCAGCCTCTTCACTGAGAGGATTGCCAAGCGGGACGACCAACCCAGGCTGCGGCGCGGTGAGTGACGCATCGGCCGCGGAACAAAAGGTGCTGCCGATGGCCTCGTGGAAACCGGCGGCCAGCATGGTGCGCCGGACTGCGGACTCGCTCTCTGCCCAGGGCAGCGCGCGCACGCCCTCGCCGAATGCTGGTAGCGTGTTGGCAAAGCGGTTGTATCCGTAGACGCGCGCAACTTCTTCAATGAGGTCGATCTGGCGTTCCAGGTCGAGCCGCCAACTAGGAAGTGAGACGAGCCACGACGCGTCGCCGCGCGCAGAAACCATGGGCTCCGATCCTCGTTGATGGGCCAGCGTGCAGCCAAGCGCTGAAAGAACGTTCTCGACGGTCGCCGCAGTCAGTCCCTCGGGATCGATCGTCTTGCCGAGGATACGCCGCACCTCGCTGAGCGAGAGAGCGACGGCAGAGCGGTACACCGTGCGCTCTTCGGCAGCGGGCGTGCGCACGTCCACGAGGTCGCCCTCGAGCCACCCACCGTTGGCCAGCAGGATGCTGCTGACGAGCGCGGAGGCGACAGGGCCGGCATTGAAGTCGGCTCCGCGCTCGAAGCGATGGCTGGCGTCGGTGTGCAGGCCGTGGCGGCGCGCGGTGCGCCGCACTGTCATGGGATCGAACCACGCGGCTTCGACCAACACGTGCTGGGTGTCCGGCGTGATCATGGAATTCCAGCCACCCATCACGCCGGCCAGGCCGAGCGGCTTAACGTGGTCGGCAACGACAAGGTCTTCGGGATCCAGTGTGCGCTCCACGCCATCGAGGGTTTTGAGCTTCTCGCCCTTGCGCGCGCGGCGCACGACGATGCCTCCCTCGATCTTGTCGAGGTCGAATGCGTGCGTGGGCTGGCCCATCGCGAGCCAGGCGAAGTTCGAGGCATCGACGGCGTTGGAAATCTTCTTCTGCTCGAGCAGGGCGAAGTAAGTGGCGACCTCCGCTCCGGCGAACCAGTCGCGCGATTCTCCGATGGTGATGTCGCGGAGCACGCGCGCGGTGAAACGGCCACAGCCGGCTTCGTCTTCAATGCGCACCGAGAAAGGCTGTGCGGCAGGACGCGGCTCAGGCAACGGGAATTCCAGCGAGGGCAACGTTAGGCCGTAGATTGCTGCCGCCTCGCGCGCCACGCCGTAATGATTCATGGCGTCGACGCGGTTGGTGGTGATGTCCATCTCGTACAACGATCCGTTGCCCGCGCCGAGATCATAGACGCCTTCGACGGCGATGCCGCGAAGTGTGAGGTCCTCGGCGAGCTTTGCGTCGTCGACCGGCAAGCGAGGGAGGTAAGCGCGTAACCACTTCGTGAGTATCTTCATGCGAATTGCCCCAGAAACCGCATATCGCCCGCGTAAAGCGAGCCGATTTCGCTGATGCCGTACTTCATCATCGCAATGCGCTCCACGCCCATGCCGAAGGCGAATCCGGAGATCTTTTTAGGGTCGTATGCAGGCTGCTTTTCTGCTGCAAACGCGAATACCGCAGGGTCGACCATGCCACAGCCAAGCAATTCGATCCACCCGGACTGCTTGCACTTGCGGCAGCCCGTTCCACCGCAGAAGATGCAGCTGATCTGCACGTCCGCCGAGGGCTCGGTGAAGGGAAAGAACGACGGAAAGAAGCGCGTCTTCACCGCCGAGCCGAACAGCGCCTTCATGGCGTGGTCAAGCGTGCCCTTCAGGTCGCTGAAGGTGATATTGGTGTCGACGCAAAGCCCCTCCACCTGGTGAAAGATGGGCGAGTGCGTGGCATCGGCGGCGTCGTTGCGATGGACTTTTCCGGGAATCACAATCCGCACCGGAGGCGGTTGCTGCTCCATGGTGCGCATCTGCACCGGCGAGGTGTGCGTCCGCAGCAGGAGTCGATCCCGCAGCGAACGGCGCTCCTGGTTCGCGATGACCAGCGTGTCCTGGGTGTCGCGCGCCGGGTGCCCGGGCGGGAAGTTCATGCTCTCGAAGTTGTAAAAGTCGGTTTCGACCTCGGGCCCCACGCCTACTGAATACCCAAGCGCTGCGAACACGGCCACAATCTCATTCAGCGTGCGCGTGATGGGATGTTCGGCTCCGGTGAGACGACGGGTACCCGGTAGCGTAATGTCGATGGCTTCCGCCGCCAGCGCCGCGTCGGTTGGGCCGGATCCCGAAGCCTGATCCAAAAGGACCTCGACCAGCTCTTTGAGCGTTTTGAAGCGCTCGCCTACCGACTTCTTTGCCTCAGCGGGAGCGGCTTTGAGCCAGCGGCTGGAAATGTCGTTGAGCCGGCCTTGCTTGCGACCAGTCCAGCGCAGCCGAAAGGCCTCCGCGGCCTCCGGGCCATCGACCCCGGCAGCGTCGTCGCGCGCCTGCTTTTCGATGGCGGCAAAGGCTTGATCCAGCGACAGATCGTCGAAGGAGGAAAGATTGGGAATCTCGTCGATCATCATGAGACCACCCCCTCCGGGGCTTTTATTTTGGGAGTTGATCATCCGGTAAACGCGCAAGAAAAACGGCCTGAAGCTGAGCTTCAGGCCGTTTCGGGACTACGCGCGGACTCTGGCTCAGGCGGCTGCGGCGCTGGTGAGAGCGGCTTTCGCCTGCTCCACCAGCTTGGTAAAGCCGGCGGCGTCGTGCACGGCGATGTCGGAAAGGATCTTGCGATCCAGCCCGATGCCGGCCTTTTTGAGCCCGTTGATGAACTGGGAGTAGCTGGTTCCATTGAGCTTGCAGGCGGCAGAAATGCGCACGATCCACAGGGAGCGGAACTGGCGCTTCTTCTGCTTTCTTCCGGTGTACGCAAACTTGAGGCCGCGCTCGACGGCTTCCTGGGCAGCCTGATAAAGCTTGGATTTGGTGAGGAAGTAACCGCTTGCCCTCTCCAGAATCTTTTTGCGGCGGTCATTCCGCTTGGTACTACGTTTTACGCGGGGCATGGTGTATCTCCATTGGGTTACGTGGTTTACGCGGCTGGAGGCAGGAGAGCCTCTTCACTCGCTCGGTTCAAGCCTTCGACTCTCGGCGTTCCAATTTCTGGGGCCGGGGGCCTCTCCACAGGAGGCCCAAAATCCGCGAAGCCCGCGGATTTGTCAGGCGTAGGGAATCATGCGCGCAACCTTCGCGTGGTCGCCGTCAGACACAATCACGGACTTTCCGAGCTTCCGCTTGGTCTTTGGCCCCTTCGACGTAAGGATGTGCCGCGTCTTCGTGTGGCGCCGTACGATTTTGCCGGTGCCGGTCTTCTTGAAGCGCTTGGACGCGCCCGAATGGGTTTTCAACTTGGGCATTGTTTTTCTCGTATGGGAGAGGCTTGTTTGCCTTCTCGCAAAGCCCATTAAGACAGGGACTTCCCTGCCCCAATGAGGCTTCAATCAGTATAGCGCAAGCAAGGTTTTGCCGCTACGGGGTTATTGAGTCCATCCATCCCTATAGCTCGGCCCGAGGCACCGGGTTAGTCGAAGCGGTAAAGGCTGACTTTCTCGGTGTGAATGCTGCGCGAGTCGAGCCGCCACCCCTGCCCCTGGTCATTCTCGTCCCCGTTCAGGCGCCGTCCGGGAACCCACTTCCCGTCCTCGAAGGCCCCTTCGTCGATGGCTCCGATACCGACGGGTTTGTCGTTTTCGTTAGCTGGGCTAAACAATACGCGAAACCCTTTTCCGGCTCCCAGAAAGCGATCAGGCCCGTCTCCCATGATCAATCCATAGCCGCTCTCCGTGCCCTGGCCGAAGATCTCGTCGAGGGTGACATGGAGGGCATAGCCGTTGACCGTGAAGTCCACCGAAGGGTGTTGCTTGTCGAGCACAAAGCCGTGCACGTCACCCGTCACCTGGTGCTCAGCCAGCATTGGCGCGATGCCGGCCAGCTCCCCATAGCTTGCGGCAAGATCGCTCTTTGGATCGGTATCGTCTTCAATTGCGAAAGGGGAAAAACCCATGCCTGCTTCCTCGCCCAGGGCATAAAATACGTTGGCGGCGCCGGCCTTTCCTCCACGCGTCTCGGGCATGAAGAGCGGATTGCCCGCGCGATGATAGCGGCGGCTCCACTCTACAAAATTGCTGGCGTACAGGTCGGGAGCATACAGATCGAGTGCCGTGCCGGCCGCGCGCCACACGTCCACGACCCAGGGCTCGGGGCACCCGCTGGGGAAGCTTCCCGGCTTGGAATCGTCCTCCGCCAGCCACGTGTTCACGTACATGGGAATCTCATAGGCCGCTTTGCCCTTCGCGGCCACGGCCTGGATGAAGCGCGCATAGTGCCAGGCCATGAAGATTTCGTCGCCCCGCGGCGTGTCGCCGAAGACCTGCGCCCACGTCCCCGCCGTCTTGGCGCCATTAGCCTCCCACAGCTCGCGCAGCCGGGGATAGAGCGCGTCGCGATGGGCCAGCAAGTAACTTGTGAGTTCCGCAGGCACCGCGGAGTAAAAGGCGCGATTGGCAGCGTCCGAGCGGTCGCGCGAGTCGCCCAGCACTCCCACTTCGTTCTCCACCTGCATCATGATCACGGTGTGATCGCGGACGTCTACCTCCTTCAGGTGCTGCATGAGAGCCGCGTACGCCCGCGCGTCCGCGTCTCGGGTTGCCGAGCTCATGGGGCTGAGAATCTCCACTTCCTTGCCATGTTGGATCACGCGCGGAAAGCGCTTGGTGTCCTGCTTCACCCAGACAGGCGCGTAGCTCGACATGCCGTTTTTCCAGCTGGCGAGCCAGAGAAACACGACGCGTTCGTGCGCTTCCCGGGCCTGCGCCAGCAGTCCGTCAACCAGAGCGAAGTCATAAGTGCCCTCGCGGGGCTCCACGAGTTCCCAACTGAGTGGAGTGACAACGGTGTTCAGCCCCATGGCCGCGAGCTTCGGCCACAGCGGCTTCATGTAGTCGAGGCTCGAGGAGGACGAGTTGTGCAGTTCGCCGCCCAGGATGAGGAACGGTTTGCCATCGACGATCAACTGGGTGACGGCACCGCGCTTTTCAAGGTGCGGCGCCGTGCCGCCCGGTTGTGAATTGACAACGGTTACAAATGCGAAGGCGAGCAGGAAAACAGGCGACCAGCGAAGTGTTGTGCGCATGACGGAACGGAGTCTAGCACACAAGTCCGCCACCTCCTCCTGCGAGGTCTTTTTGCAGGTTTCGGCCCGTCGCGGCTAGGGAGCCGTTCCGAAGGCCTTCTCGAGAAACTCGATGATCCGTTGGCGGCCATCGAAGCCGTGCCAGGGTTCCGGCACCGGGCGGCCGAAGATGCCTCCCGCGAGCGGACCATGATTTTCCCGCGGATAGGTCACCAGTTCCACCGGAACTCCGTCCTGGCGGAGGGCGCGGTACATCTCCTGCGCCTGGCCCAGTGGATCGGTGGTATCGCTTTCCCCCTGTATCAGCAGAAACGGCGTTTTGGCGTGGGCAGCGCCGGCCAGCGGACTCTGCCGCCATGCATCTTCCATCCGCTGCCAGGGTTTGCCGAAGTACCAGCGGTCGTACCACGAGCCGCCCTCGGTGCCGTACTCGCTGAACTGGTCGATCACCGGCGCGCCCGAGATGATGGCCTTGAACCGGTCGGTCTTGCCTTCCGCGAATCCTGCCATCTCGCCGCCGTAGCTGTAACCCATCAGCGCCATCTTCGCAGCGTCGAGCGGATATTTGGAGAGCACGTAGTCCACGCCAGCCATGATGTCCTGGTAGTCGCCGCCACCCAGGTCGTTCTTGTTAGCCGCGGCAAATTTCACTCCGTAATTCGAGGAGCCGCGCGGGTTGGGACGCAACACCGCCCAGCCGTGACCGACAAGGAACGAGGCGAAGAGGTCGTTGCGGTCTTCAAACGCGCCGAACGGGCCGCCGTGCACATCGACGACGAGCGGCACCTTGCCGGCCTTGGCCTGCGGCGGCAGATAGAGCAAGCCTTCAATCGTCATGGAGCCGTTTGTCCAGTGGATGAGTTCTGGTTCGATACTGCGGAGATTCGCGGGAGCGAGTTCGGGAATGGGGAGCGAGGTACAGGGGTCGCCAAGACGTGGCGCGGTGCAGAGCTTGACCGGCTGCCCGCCGCTCTCCGCAAGCCACACCCAGCCGGTCTGCTTGCGGTTGGTCGTGAGCCCGGTAATCACAGGAGCGCCGAGGTCGAGCGTTTCCGGCGGCTTTTTGCCGTCGAGCGACAGACGCACCACCGACGTGTGCGTGCCGATGCCGGCCTGCGAGACCAGCGATCCATCGGGAGGAAAGTACAAAGCTCCCGCGTTCAACTGGCCGGCAAAGTGGGTTGACAGGCGCACCGGAGTGGCGTTCGCGTCGTCCATCGACAGCGCGAAGAGTTCATCGTAGCCCGGTGGCGCGTCCTCGGGCGTCTGAGCGCTGAAGACGATACGAGTGCCGTCAGGAGACCACGCCGCGCCTCCGATCGTGGCAGGAATTGCATCGACTTTGTGTACGGCCTGCGGGCTGGCAGCGTCGACGAGCCAGGCTGAGTTGGCGGGACCAAGATCAGACTGGTCGTTGGGCTTGTCGGTAATCACCAGGAGCCGGTCTGCGGAGAGCGACCAGAGGGCGCTGTGCACGTCAGGCTCGATGCCGGTCGGCTTCAGTGCTCCATCGAGCGAACCATCGGGCTTCAGCGCGGCGAGATACAGGCGGGTGCCGTGTGCGTTGTGATTGACCCAGGAAGCGTCCGCCTTGGCGTCCTTCTGCTTCTTCTCGCCAGGCGTTTCCGGATCGTTGGCCCACACCGCCAGCCACTTTCCATCCGGCGAGAGTGCATAACCACTGACATCGATCGGCAAGGGCTCGTCGGGCTTCTTGTCTTTATCGGAGGCCTTCTCGTCCGGCTTCTTGTCGGCGTCCTTCTTTGCCGTGTCCTTATTCTCGGTGTCCTTCTTTTCTGCGCCGGGCGGTGGAATGGCGTTTTTCAGTTTTGACTCGTCGACCACCGGCTGCACCTTCAGGTCGTAGGGGGCGGCTTCACCACCGCGCATGTCGAGGCGGAACAACTGGGTTTGCTCACCGCGCTTGGCAACGAAGAGGATCGCGCTGCCGTCCGGAGCCCACTGTGGATTGCGTTCGCCGCGCTTGTCACTGGGCGGTGAAAACGTAAGCTGGCGCAGAGTGTCCGCACCACCGGCGGAGGAGACCACCCAGATGTGAACCTTGGCGCCATCGGCCGTAGCATCGGTCACAGAGAAGAGAATGAACTTGCCGTCGGGCGAGAGCTGCGGGCCGCCCAGGGCCTTTATGTGGCGAAGCTCTTCGCTGGTTGGGAAGTGCGGCTCTTCGGCCATGCAAGCGGCCGAGGCCAGGGTCAGCACGGCACAGAGATACAGGCGGGCGGCAGGGAAGCGGTTGAAACGCATGGCGTAAGAATACATGCGGAAAAGCGCGAAGGCCGCCAAAATGGCGGCCTTCAAAATGGCGCTGGAGCCCGTTTACTGGACTACTTTACTGGACTACGGGAGCGCTGGCCTGCTGGGCAGGCGCGGCCGGCTTGGGCTTGGGCGCCTCCTGCTTCTTGCTGGGAGCAAGGATGGCGTGGAGGATGGTGCCTTCCATGCGGGGCATGAACTCGACGATGCCGGCATCGCCGATGTCCTGGATGAGCCGGTTGATAATGTTGTAGCCCAGTTCACGGTGGGCCATCTGTCGGCCACGGAAGCGAAGGCTGGCCTTGACCTTGTCGCCCTCGGTCAGGAAACGGACCGCCTGGTTTTTCTTGGTCTGGTAGTCATGCTCATCGACCGTGACCGAGAACTTGACTTCCTTGATGGTGATGACCTTCTGCTTTTTGCGGGCAGCGCGCTCGCTCTTTTCCTTCTCGTAGAGGTAACGGCCATAATCCTGGATGCGGCAGACGGGCGGGACCGCGTTGGGGCTGACTTCCACCAGGTCGAGGCCGCGCTCGCGGGCGATTCTCAGTGCCTCAAACGGGGGCAGGATTCCCAGCTGTTCGCCGTTTTCATCGATAACGCGGATTTCCCGCGCGCGAATACGATCATTGATGCGAATAAAGGACTTGGCAGCTCGTTTATCGAAAGCGATGGTGCTCCTCCAAAAGGGGTTCGTGCCGGCTTGCCCGCTAGACGGTTTCGCCGCCGGCAGCGAACGCATCCATGAGTATAGCATCGCTCTGGTTGCGTTTGCCCCGGCGGCGAGAAGACAGGCCAGCAACAAACTATGCGGTGTAGCGGTGATCGTGCTGCGGAGCGGATACGTTGCGGACGGAGCGCTTCCCGATGAATATCTCGTCCACCGTCAGTCGCGCATTGCCTTCCAGATCGACGAATCCGATGCGATTCTTGGCGCACATTTCGCGGTCCTGCGGGGAAAGATACGGCGCGATCAGCACGGTGGTGGCATCGCTCTTCTTACCGTCCGCGCAAGTGCGAAGCTTTTGCAGGGCACGCTTCACGTCGTCGGGCTGCCCGTCGGCTACATTGCAAACTAACTTGTGGCTTCGGCCCAGCACGTCGATATCAGCCAGAATGTCCGATTTGCGGCGAGCCGGCTGGAACTTGATATCCCGGGTCTTGATGGATGAAACCTGGTGAAGCAGAGCATTCAAGGCTTCAGCTGCCTTGGCTTCCATTTCGTTCGGGGTGCGAGTGACTTTCATCGACTTCTCCTTTTTTATTGGTCGCGGCGAGCCCGGCTGAATTCGGGGAGGCTTCGCCGCTCGGCAAACTGCCGTATGTTACGTTCTCGTGCTGAAAGGTCGTTCTCGTGCTTCGTGCTGGGCCGCAGGCGCTTGCCGTGCGGCTTCCAAGGTGCTCAGAACGCTGCGGAAATCCGGGCCAGCCGTTTTGGGCTGGAGACCACCGGTCGCACCATGAACACATTTGTTCCGGCCTGTTCCATCGCCAGAGTCGCCGGCTTCCGGCCGGAACGTACCCGGGCAACCTTGTATTTCAGCCATGCGCCCAGGCGGGGGTCGTGAATCTCCGGTTGCCCATTCCAGAAATCCGGCGGCAAGTTGCATTGAATCCGAAGATCTCCCAGAAGCAACTCGACTGCCCCCATCCCTTTAGGAAAGTACCTTCGAACGTTGGCTGCGCCCACTCGCAAACCCAGGACTTCACGTCCGCTTTCATGCGCCGTCACAACCATATGCTCACCTCGGTCTTGAATGAATGTGAGGTCAGTCCGGGGAAAGAAATCAGTTGGGAAGCGGCTTCATGAGGGCTGTTGGGAGCGAATTTCGATCCCTTGATACCATTGGGGACCGCTTTCCCACACATCAATTAACCTCATCCTGAACTTGTTTGCTTTGCCTGTCAAGACCGGTTGGGATGAAAGCATTTACATGCCAAGCGGCGAGTTTTGAGGCGCATAAACCCCGCGTAAAAGTGAGCCGTGAATCTGGTTGGCGTCGTGCGAATCGCCGCCGCGAACTCACGCGTTCATGCTTCGGGCAAGGCCAGCAGGGCAGACTCAGGCGTGATTCCAATCACGCGAATTCGAGTTAATCGATTTGGCTCGCACGTTCCCTCGATCTCCACCGGGAGGTAGTTCTCGGTAAGGGCGGAAGTTCGGGCGCGAACTCGAAGCGGTTCCGGCGTGTGCAAAGTAATGGCCTCAAGAGTTCGGTCGACGAATCGTCTTCGATGGGCGGAGGTCTTGTCACAAGCAAGTGTGATAAGAACCGCCATCCGCTCGTCGACAACAGCGGACGGCACCGCGGACTCGGCATGCATTGTCCAACCCCGGGTTCCGGGCCGCGGCGAGAATGGAAACAGGTGGAGATAGCCGAAAGGAAGCTCGCGGATAAGCTGGCAGGTCTGCTCGAATTCGCTGTCTGTTTCCCCGGGAAAGCCCACCATCACGTCGGCGCCCAGGGTGAGATCCGGACCGGCCGCATCGAAGCAGCGCCGCCACCTTTTCGGCGTAGTGCCAGGGGCGATAGCGGCGGTGCATCCGGCGCAGGACGGAGTCGGAGCCGGATTGGAGCGGGAGGTGAGCGTGACGCGCCAGCCGCGTTCCCGCATATTCCCGGATCAGGGCGAGAAGGCCGACATCCCAGTCCATTGGTTCGATGGAGCTTAGCCGCAGGCGGGGAAGGTCCGTCTCCGCCAGGATGCGGCGGACCATGCCCGAGAGGGTCGGACGCGTGTTTTCGCCGGCTGGCAGGTCGCGGCCCCACCGGCCGAGGTTGATGCCCGAAAGCACGAGTTCGTTCCCGCCGGCGGCCACAAACCTTCGTACCTGGGCAAGGACGGACTCTGCCCCCAGGCTGCGTGAATGCCCGCGCGTCTCCGGGATCACGCAGAACGTGCAGCGGTTACCGCAACCCTCCTGGATCTTGAGGTTGGGCCGCGTCTGGGCGCCAGGGAGGAGTTGGGCCTCTTCGAGAAACGAATGGGCGAAGCGGTCGTCGACCCAGATCGGGGTTGCTCCCATAGCGGATCCGGCTAACAGGCTGCGGACAGGCACCAGGCCAGGCGGAGGAGGCGCCATCGGACCGGTCCCTGCTGCCAGACCCATTGCAATCTGCGGAGTCAGGGCCTTGTGGCTGTTGCCGACCACGGCGGACACGCCGGCAATGTTGGCCAGTTCCTCCGGCGCGCGCTGCGCGTAACATCCCGTGACGAGAATGCGCGCCTCGGGATTGAGCCGGTGCGCACGTCGAATAAAGGCGCGGGCAGCGCGATCCGCCTCCGCTGTCACGCTGCAGGTATTCACAATCACCACATCGGCTTTCGCGGCCGGCTCGTCGCAATGGCCCGCGGAGCGAAGTCGCTCGCCTACCGCCTCGCCGTCGGCGCGGGCGGCGCGGCAGCCGAAATTTTCAATATGAAATGCGGAGCCCACCTATCCAGTTTACGTGCGCTTCAAACACCACCGACTGCAGGGAATGAATTTGACCTTCGATATACTGGAGTTTGACCGTTTCCGACCACAATTCCATCTCGTCTGGCGGGGAGATTTCCCTGCTCCGACCCACCTGCGTACCGAACCGTCCGTCCAAGCCGCTACGGAATCACGGGCCAGATCGTAGGGTTCACCTCCTTCACGTTCGTGGTCTATCTGGCGATCGGTTTGCCGCTCGCCATCCTACCGGCGTACGTACACCTGCGCATGGGGTTCAGCGCGGCCCTGGCCGGGTTGGTCATAAGCGTCCAGTACATCGCCACGTTTCTGAGCCGGCCGTGGGCCGGCCACATCTCCGACCATTCCGGCGCCAAGATCGCGGTGATCTGGGGCATGGCGATGTGCACCGGTAGCGGCGCGCTCCTGCTGGCTGCGGCTGTGCTCCACGGCACGCCGTGGTTGAGCGTCGTCTGCCTGATCGCCAGCCGGTTGGCGCTGGGTGTGGGCGAGAGCCTGGGATCGACGGGAGCAACGCTGTGGGGCATCAGCAGCGTCGGCCAGGAGAACACGGCCAAGGTGATCTCCTATAACGGCATCAGCACCTACGGCGCCATGGCAATGGGCGCTCCGCTCGGTGTGGTGCTGGAGACGCACTTCGGTCTCGTCTCGCTGGGACTACTGACCATGGCCGTTTGCGGCGCCAGCGTTGTGTTTGCGTTGGGCAAACGTCCGGTGCCCGTGGTTGCCGGGGAACACCTTCCGTTCCAGAGCGTTCTGGGGCGCGTGGCTCCCCATGGAATCGGGCTCGCCCTGGGCGGTGTTGGCTACAGCGTTCTGGCCACGTTTGTCACGCTCTTCTACGCCAGCCGCCGCTGGGAGGGGGCGGCACTCTGCCTGACAGCCTTCGGCATCACATTCATTGTCGCGCGCCTGTTGTTCATCCGTGCGATCCAAAGATTTGGGGGATTTCCGGTTGCCATTACCTGCCTGAGCGTGGAATCTCTGGGTGTGTTGATGCTTTGGCTGGCGCATACGCCGTGGATCGCCCTGGCCGCGGCATCTCTTACCGGATTCGGATTCTCGCTCGTGTTTCCGGCCATCGGCGTGGAGGCGGTCAAGCGGGTTCCAGAGCGCAATCGCGGCACGGCGCTCGGGGTTTACACCGGATTCTCCGATGTGTCGTTCTTCCTGGTCGGTCCCACGGCCGGAACGGTCATTGGCGCATTCGGCTACGCCAGCGCGTTTTTGTTCGCGTTGATTTGCGTGCTGACATCTCTGGCGATCGTTGTCGTGCTGGCCAGGTCGATCCGACCCTTGATTGGTGACTAGGATCACAAACCACGCAGATTCATATACTTCGATCCACATTTGAAGGAACCGCGCCCCCCGTTTTGCGCGTAACATGGTTCATTCCCCAATTTGAATTTGCGGGGGTGTTCCATGGGAACGCTGGGTCAGGACATTCGATACGCTCTGCGGCAGATGCGCCTTTCGCCGATCTTTACTTTGACAGCAATGTTGACCCTGGCGCTGGGAATCGGGGCAACCACGGCGATTTTCTCCATCATTGACACGGTCATGCTGAAGTCGCTGCCGGTAGCCGACCCGGGGCGCCTGGTTCGCATCGGCGACAACAATGACTGCTGCGTCCAGACCGGACCGCATGACAGCAGCTGGGGCCTGTTTCCGTACGCCGTCTATCAGCGCTTTGCAGCGGCCGGCCCCGAATTCGAAAACCTGGCCGGATTCCAAGCCTGGCGGACGCAGTTCAGCGTGCGGCGCGGAGAAACCGGCGAGCCGTCCCTGCCCCTTCGCGGAGAATTCGTCTCCGGCAACTACTTCGCGACCCTGGGCGTTCAAGCCTTTGTGGGGCGCACCCTCACGCCTGCCGACGACCGGAGAACCGCGCCGCCTGCCCTTGTGCTCAGCCACCGCGTCTGGCAGAAGGAATACGGCACTGATTCCAAGATGATCGGGTCCGTTCTGATCCTGAACGGACATGCCTTCACGGTCGTTGGCGTTACGCCACCGGGATTCTTCGGGGAGACTCTGCGCAGCGACCCACCCGAGATGTTCATCCCGCTCGAGCAGGAACCCCTTCTGATGGGAACCGGCACGCTGCTGGATAAACCGAATTCTTGGCTGCGTATCATCGGGCGTCTACGGGCAGGTGCGACGACCGCGGGAACTGCCGCGCGCTTCACCACCATCCTGCGTAGTTGGCTGGTCACGGACCTGGGAGGCGAGTTTCCGCAGTTTCTTTCCCAGATCAAGGCGATGCTTCCCAAACAAAACATCAATGTTGTTCCGGCAGGCTCCGGCGTGGCGGAGATGAAAGCCGGCTACGAACAGAGCCTGCGCATTCTTTTCGCCGTGTGCGGCCTGGTGCTGCTGATTGCGTGCGCCAACATCGCCAACCTGCTGCTGGCCCGAGCTTCGGCGCGCCGCGCGCAGACCTCGCTTCGGCTCGCCATGGGCGCTCCGCGCAAGCGTCTCATTCGCCAGTCGCTCACAGAAAGTGTGGTGCTCTCGGTGCTTGGCGGCGCGGCCGGCGTGGTGGTCGCCTTTGTGGGTGTGAAGGTCATTGTGGCGCTCGCTTTTCATAGCGCGCATTTCGTCCCCATCAACGCCCGGCCCTCGCTTCCAGTGCTCGCGTTTGCGTTTGGCGTGTCTCTTGTGACGGGCCTCCTGTTCGGCACCGCACCCGCCGTCCTGGCGTCGCGCGCGCAACCCGCCGAGGCCCTGCGAGGCGCCGTCCGGAGCACGCGGGACAGCTCGTCCTTCTCGCAGAAAGCCCTGGTCGTATTGCAGGCCACGCTCTCTGTCGTGCTCCTAAGCGGAGCCGGCCTGCTCACCCGCAGCCTTCAGAAGATGGAGAACCAGGACTTCGGCTTCGAGACCGATCACCGCTGGAACCTCTCGGTGAACGCTCCGTTCTCCGACTATTCTCCGCAGAAGCTGGACGCAACTTACCGAGCCCTGCAGGAGCGCCTGGAGCGCATCCCCGGCGTGCGCAACGCATCGCTGGCTCTCTTTACACCGTTCTCCGACAACTGGGAGGAACTGGTCGTGCGTGAGGGGCAGGGGATGCCCAATGTCACCGACGACAGCGTCGCTTCCTCCTGGGATCGAGTCAGCCCGGGATATCTCGAAGCGATGGGCCAGCACATTGTGCGCGGCCGCAGCATCACCGCGCAGGATACCGCCGACACACCGAACATCGCCGTAGTGGACGAATCGTTCGTGCGCAAATTCTTCAAGCAGGGCGAGGATCCCATCGGCACTCATTTCGGATTCATGGACGTAAAGTACAGCCGGACGTTCCAGATTGTCGGGATCGTGCACACCGCCAACTACACCGATCCGAGCGGCCACTGGCGGACTCCGTTGTTCTTTGTGCCGCTGGCCCAGCGCGTCCATTACGACGATTCGATGGGGCAGATGGTCGACGATCGCTCGCACCTGATCGAGAGCGTGGTGCTCCAGACCAGCGGCACCGTGGACGGGCTGGAACCCCAGGTACGACGCGCGTTTGCCGAGGTCGATCCCATGCTCACGCTGGTGCAGATTCGCAGCATGGGACAGCAGGTGGCAGACAAGCTCGACCAGGAACGCACGGTTGCCCAGATGACCGGTTTGTTCGGCATCATCGCGCTGGTGCTTGCAGCCGTGGGACTATACGGCGTAACTGCCTACAACATCGAACGACGCACCGGCGAGATCGGCGTGCGCATCGCCATGGGCTCCAGCCGCGCGGGCGTTGTGGGGATCGTGATGCGCGGCGCATTCGCGCAAATCGGCATTGGTCTTCTCATCGGCATTCCCGCATCGATCGCATGTGCCCGCCTCATAGCGGCGCAACTCTACCAGGTAAAAGGCTGGGATCTCGGCGTACTTTGCGCCTCGGTAGTCGCGCTTGGCCTCTGCGCTCTGGTGGCCAGTGTGGTTCCGGCCAGGAAGGCGGCCTCCATCAACCCGGTAATTGCCCTTCGCGTGGAGTAGCCGGTAACGCAAGACGGCCACCCCGAAGGGTGGCCGTCTTGCCGTGTCCGCGTAAAGTCGAGCTTAGCGCTCGTTCTTCCGCCAGTTGATGAGGTCGCCAAGAGTCGTGGTCGAGCTGGAGACCGGCTTGTGGCCCTGGCTCTTGCCGCCGCCGCCGTGGCTTTGGTTTTCAGCCTTGTAGCTCTCCACCGTTGCGCGACTGGCTTCCTGCCCAATCGCACGCAGGCTGAGACCCACCTTCTTCTCTTCCACGTTGATCTTGATGATCTTGAACTCGTGCTCTTCATTCTGCTCGAGTTTGGCCGGATGACCATCGTCGCCTACCGCCTCGGACACGTGGCAAAGACCCTCCACGCCCTCGGCGATTTCAACAAATGCGCCAAATTGAGCCGTGCGCAGCACCTTGCCGTGCACCACGTCGCCCACGCGATGCTGAGCGAAGAAGCTCTCCCACACATCGGGCTGAAGCTGCTTGATGCCCAGGCTGAGGCGGCGGTTCTGCGGCTCAACGCCGAGAACGACTGCCTTCACCTTCTCGCCCTTCTTCACCACTTCGGAAGGATGCTTGACGCGCTTGGTCCAGCTCAGGTTGGAGACGTGCACCAGGCCGTCGATGCCATCTTCGATTTCGATGAAGGCGCCGAAGTCGGTGAGATTGCGCACGCGGCCTTCAACAATGGTCCCGGCCGGGTAGCGCTCCGTGAGATGCTCCCACGGGTTCTCCATGAGCTGCTTCATGCCCAGCGAGATGCGGCGGTCGGCCGGATTCACGCTGAGAACGACGGTCTCTACCTCGTCGCCGGGCTTGACCAGCTTGGAGGGGTGCTTGAGGCGCTTCGACCAGGTCATCTCGGAAAGATGAACCAGGCCTTCGATGCCCTGCTCCAGCTCAACAAAAGAGCCGTAGTCGGTCACCGAGAGAACGCGGCCCTTGACGTGCGCACCCACCGGGTAGCGCTCCGCGGCGTCGAGCCACGGATCGGGCGTGAGCTGCTTGAAACCGAGCGAGACGCGCTGCTTGTCTTTGTCGAACTTGAGAACTTTAACCTGAATTTCATCGCCGACGTTGACCAGGTCGCGCGGATGCGTCAGGCGGCCCCAGCTCATGTCGGTGATGTGCAGCAGGCCATCGATGCCGCCGAGGTCGACGAACGCGCCGTAGTCGGTCAGGTTCTTGACCGTGCCGGTGAGCACCGCACCCTCTCCCAACTGCTCCAGTGTGTGACCGCGCTTGGCGTTCTGCTCTTCCTCAAGGATTTCCTTGCGGCTCACAACCACGTTACCGCGCTTCTTGTTCAGCTTGATGACGCGGACTTCGATCTGCTGGCCGAGATAGCCATCGAGATTGCGCACCGGGCGAATCTCCAGCTGCGAGCCAGGCAGAAACGCCTTCATGCCGATGTCAACCGTAAGGCCGCCCTTGACGCGGCTCACGATGGTGCCCATCACCGGCGTCTTCTCGTTGGCGGCCTTCTCGATCACGTCCCAGACGCGGAGGCGCTGCGCCTTCTCATAGCTGACCAGGTAGCCGCCTTCGGGCTCTTCGCGCTCGATGACAACTTCGATCACGTCGCCGGCCGTAAACTTCACGGCCCCGGTGTGATCGACAACCTGCTCAAGCGGCACCAGGCCTTCGGACTTCAAGCCCACGTCGACCACCAGGTGCTTGTCAGTCTGCTTGATGACGGTGCCGGAAACAATCTTGTCGCCGTAGGCTTCGACAGCGGCGGCTTCAGCAGCCTGCTCGCGCTCGAAGGCCTCAAGAGCGGCGGAGAAGTCATCCATCGACTCCATGCCGTGCTCGGCGCCTGCGTGCGGGGCGGCGTAGTGAGGCCGCTTTTCGGCAACCGGCGCGGGCGCACTCTCCTCTACGGCGGGAGCAGTGTGCTGCTCGACGACGGGAGCGGAGTGCTGCTCTTCGATGGGAGCAATATGCTGCTCTTCGATGGGAGCAACATGTTGCGTCTCGGGAGCCGTCGCTTCTTCGGGGTGCTGGTCGGCCGGAACTTCTGCTGTGGCGGCCTGCTCAGGCGCGGCGTGTGTTTCTGCCGGCGAGGCAAGGGCTACAGGCTCGGTTGTGGCATCGGCGTCCAGCGCGGGAGTGACAACTTCGGCGGTCTCGGGGTTGGACGTGGATTCGAACGACGGCTGCTCTTGCTCCGTCGCAGGCTCGAGGGTTGGGGTTTCCAGTTCGGTGTTCAGGGTTATGCTCTCGGTTTCGGGATTGAGGACGTTTGCCATCACTGATAGCTCCAGGATTCTATGCACCGGCTGCAGTCTACTGCCGGAAGTGGCTCCCCGCCCCAGGCGAAGGACACCATCTGCCAAGTCCCTCGAGGTTGCGTGTGCGTGTGGAGTTTCTCCGGAGACAACGCACCGAGCCGGTTTTGCCGGGCCGGTTTGCGCTTCGTCTCCTTTGGGAAAAACACCCGGCAGGCAACTGCTGGCTGAAGGGCGGCCGCAGCTCACTGCTGGAATCCGCGCAGGAAGCTACGCTTCTAAGTATAAGGTGTTGAGTTTCGCCAGTCAATGCAATGGGTTGGATGAAGCAGGCCCTATACTTAGGCGGACGGCGCGTTGACGATGGAAATTCTGTGGACACCCTGGCGCTATTCCTACATCACTTCGGCCGACCAGCAGGTGCGTCCGGGAGTGCCCAAGAAGCTGGACGGCTGGCCGGGAGACAAAGGATGTGTCTTCTGCAACCTCATTGCTTCCATCGATTTTGCCATTGAATCGGGCATGGATCGGGAGGAGGCCGAGGCCGCCGGCGGTCTGGTTGCGCGCGGTAAGAACTGCTTTATCAGCCTGAACGCCTATCCCTACACGTCGGGACACGTCATGGTGATGCCCTACACCCACCTGGACCGGCTGGCCAAGCTTTCCCGGGACGCCGCCCACGAGTTGATCGATCTGAGCCAGCGAACCGAGCGGGTGCTGGAGCGGGTCTACCGGCCGCATGGCCTCAACTTCGGGCTGAACCTGGGCGAGGCCGCCGGCGCCGGGGTTGCCGGACACCTGCATCTGCACGCGATGCCACGCTGGGTGGGCGATACGAATTTCATGACGGTGGTGGGCGAAACCCGGGTCATTCCCGAAGACCTGAATGACACCTGGAAGCGGCTGCGGCAAGGATTTGCGGAGATTGCGGCGGCCGACGATGCACAGGGCGTCGACGCGAAGTAAGATAATCGCCGCGAGGTTTCTCATTGTGACTGCGAATGGTCCTGCTTTATCCGCGATCGCCCAGGACGTCTGGCCCGCCCTGCCCCAAAGCGCCTGGAGCGACACCGCTTCCACGTTGCAGTTGTGGATGCAGGTGGTGGGCAAAATCCGCATGGCCCTGGTGCCCCACCTCAACCATTGCTGGAATGTAACGCTCTATCCCACGACTCGTGGCCTCACCACGGCGCCCATGCCGTATGGAAGCCGCATGCTGCAGATCGACTTTGATTTTGTGCAGCACCAACTGGTGGTGGAAAGCGACGATGGCGCGGGGGTTGCCTTTGCCTTGCACCCGATGAGCGTTGCTTCGTTTTATCAGCGCGTGATGAATTCCCTTGATGCCGTCGGCATGCCTGTCCGCATCCGGACCACGCCTTGTGAGATTGCCAATCCGACGCCATTTGAGAAGGACGAAGAGCATCACGCCTATGATCCGGAGTTCGCAAACCGCTTCTGGCAGGTGGTGCTGCAGACGACGCGGGTATTCACGGTCTTCCGCGCGCGGTTTCGGGGGAAAGTGAGCCCGATTCATATGTTTTGGGGTGCGATGGACCTGGCGTGCACGCGGTTCTCCGGCCGCACCGCCCCTGAACATCCCAGTATGCCGGGGCTGCCGGACCGCGTGACCCGCGATGCTTATTCGCACGAAGTGAGCAGTTGCGGATTCTGGCCGGGAGCACCGGGGGTCGAGGCCATGTTCTACAGCTACGCCTATCCTGAGCCGCCGGGATACCGGGATTACTCGATCGCGCCGGCGGCGGGATCTTTCAATAGCAACCTCGGCGAGTTCGCGCTTCCGTATGAAGACATGAGGCGCTCGGCCGACCCGGATGGCACGCTGCTCTTGTTCCTGCAGAACACCTACGAAGCCGCCGCCAATTGCGCGCACTGGGATCGAGGGGCTCTCGAAGTGGCGACATCTACGGCCAAGTGACGGCCGGGAGACCAAACTCATCGGGGACATCGATCGGCGGTGCTGACACCCCACTTCCTTCTGTATGCTTGGAAGACTGCAGGCGACTGCGAGGAACCTGATGAAAATGCTGCTGGGCGCATGCGCTGCCCTGATTCTTGCCCTGACCGCGGTAACGGCATTCGCTGCGACAGACGTGACCGGATCGTGGACGACGCAGATGGCGGCTCCGTCCGGCGAATCCATGCAGATCACCTTCACCTTCAAGCAGGACGGGACCAAGGTCACGGGCTCGGTGGTCGGCCCACAAGGCAACCCCATTGACATCAGCAACGGCAAGATCGATGGCGACAAACTGTCCTTTGACACCAGCTTCCAGGGAATGACCATCCACCACATCGGCACGGCCACCGGCGAGGAGATCAAGCTCAGCGTAAAGTCCGACGACGGGCAGATGCCGCCCATGGACATGACGCTGAAACGCGCGAAATGACTAATGCCTGGCGGGCAGGTCCTTACGCGAGTTTTCCCCCTGCTTGTCCACGAGCCGTGGTATCACGGCAAGGATCTGATCGCCGCCCGCGGCCAGGAAGGCGCGCCGCGACCGGGACTCCAGCTCTGCGGCTGTGGCAAGCAGTTCGCGAAATTGGCTGGTTTTGCGGAGCGGATCCAGCCAGGGATCGCGCTCCAGTGCAGCCGTTGGCCAGTACCCACCGTCGATCGACTGCGCCAGAATCTGGTTGGCCAGATCGACCTCTTCGAACCTGCCTGCCTGCCGGGCGAGATAGAAGAGCCCTTCGGGATCAACCTTTTTGTCCCGGGCCGCTCCTCGAAGGACCTCGATGCCTCTGACACGATCGCCTTGCAAATACGCTTCGAGGGAGTTCATGGCGTCCGGCATCATTCCGAATCGCTCATTCCGCGTGGAGAGCAGAGCCGCGGCTTCCCGTTCGCGGCCGCTCGAGGCAAGGATCAGCAGATCCAGGTAAACTCCTTCGCGGTTGCCGTACCAGAAAAGAGCGCGCTCATAGTCGCCGAGGGCGAACCAGGTGTGCGCCACGCTGGTGCGGATGCGGCTGTCCAGCTCCATGGCCCGGCTGTGCGCCGCCAGCGAGGCCTCGAGTTGGCCGCAGTAGCGGCAGGCGTGCACAAGCCCCGCAAACAACTCGGGTGACGTGCGATGTGACTGCAGCCGCCGCAGGAGCCGGACCATGGCGCGCTCCGCCTGCCCCGCGTCGGACTCGATGGGGGTGTACAGGTTGTGCGCCAGCACCAGGTCAGGGTTGAGGGCGAAGGCGCGCTCGAACGCCGTCGTCGTTTTACCCGCGGTGGTTGCATCGGCCGGTCCGAATTTTTCGAACCAGCGGTAACAACGGCCCAGCCGGGCCCAGGCCGGCGCAAACGCAGGATCCCTTTCCACGCATGCCACATACAGATCGCGCGCCAGGGCAAAGTTCTCCGGGTCTCGCTTGGTGGTGAGCTGGTTGGCCAGCAGGTACATCCGTGAGGCCTCCACGTCGGCAGGCATGCCAGCAGGCAGAGGAGGCTGACTCGAATCCACGGCATCGCGCGCCAGGCGCCGCACCACATGGTGAATTACGGCATGATGGACCGCGGCCAATTCTCCGGCAGGGACCTCCCACTGTTGAGACCAGACCAGCGTCCCGTCCTGCGTCGCGATCAATTGCGTCGAAATGGAAAGCCCGGTTAGCGAGGATGCAATCGCGCCCACGAGAATGAACTCCACTTCCGCGTCCTTGCCCACGGATCTCGGGTCCCAGCGCACCGGATCAAAGCTCATGGCCATTTGCATCGATCGCACGGTGAAGGCATTGAGTTCCGCAAGCGAACTGGAGACGGCCTCCGGAAGGCTATAAGCCAGGTGCTCCTGCCCGTCCAGGAGTCCGTTGATGCGGAACGGAAAAACAATGATGCGAATGGCGGAGGGAGTTCGCAGGCCGGGAGCGGGATCAGGCGAGGGCTTGCTTTGAGCTGGATTCACAGACGCCACAAACTGGTAACCCATCTTGGGGACGGTGTGGATGTAGACGGACTGTGCGGGAGAGTCGCCCAGGGCTCGTCTCAACAAGGCAATCAGGTTGGAGAGATTGGCTTCCTCGACAAAGGTATCGGGCCACAACGCCCGCATCAAGCGCTCCTTCTCGAGCACTTCGCCGTTGCTCCGCAAAAACAGGCATAGCAGATCGAAGCCTTTAGGCGGCAAGGCGATTCGCTCGCCGGCGCGCGTGAGGACGTGGCGGTCGACATCCAGGGTAAATGCGCCGAATGTAAAGTGCGCCGGGATGTGACCCGGTTCGGCGTGCGCCGGGTGCACGTGAGGAAATTGGAAAAACCTTGGAGTTTCCATAGGACTTCCCGCCCGACCCTCTGCCAACATTCCCTCAACCGAACGAGGGTCGATCCCCTGAAGGCCAGTCCACGACGGACAAGAAACTTCTCGCGAAGGAAGAGAGTTTGTTCATTCGAGGAAAGAAGTTTTGGCCGGCAATGTCCCGTTCGCGCGGACCTCGATCAACAAAAGGAGAGAAGAATGCTCAAAATGATGAGGACACTCGTTGTGTGCCTGCTCGGGATGACAAGCCTGCTTGCCCACGCCGCCAACTGCCGGACGGTGGGAGGAAGTATCTCGACAAACTTCGTCAATCCTACCACCACCTCAGGTACGGCCACCGGCGATCTTGCAGGCTCCGTTGGGGTTTCGGTCCTCAACGTCACGCAGGGCCCGAACGGCACGGTCATCTTTCACAATCAACACACCTGGGTCACGGCCACCGGCGACACCATTTTCACCAACCCGGCCGACGCCACCGCCTACCCCACCCCCGTTTCGGGTCTCTACGCCGCCAGCTATCTCAACGGCGCGGTGATCACGGGCGGAACGGGCAGATTCGCCAAGGCTTCCGGGAAGGTTTACGCCTGGGGCGCGGTAAACCTGGCCAACGACGAGATCGTGCTGCGGTACGAGGGAACGGTTTGTTTCGCGGACGGAAACGGGGATTGAGGTGCGGTTGCCTGCCTTCCCACCCTCCGGCGCGACGGACGCGGCGCCGAGGGGTGGGCACCCGTCGATGATCAGATCCCCGAGCCCTCCTCGGTCTCCGCTTCCGCGGCAAGAGCGAGTTCGGCCTGGTCGACGTCAGCGCGATCGAGGAGAGCCTTCGGAATCGACTTGGTGGTGCGAAGGCCGAGTTTCTTGAGCATTTCCACCTGGCGGATGAGGTTGCCGCGGCCGTCGGCGAGCTTCTTCATGGCGTTGGTGTAGTGCTGGTCGCTCTTGCGCAGGCTGTCGCCCAGGACCTCCATGTCGGTGACGAATCCCACGAATTTCTCATAGAGTTCCGTCCCGCGATCCATGACTTCGCGCACGTTGCGCGCCTGGTTTTCCTGCTGCCACAGCACGTTGATGATGCGAATGACGTAGAGGAGCGTGGTGGGGCCGACGAGCAGGATGCCTTGCTTGTAGGCGTCGGACCACAACTCGGCGTCTGCCTGCAGGGCCATGAGGAAGGCCGGCTCGACGGGAACGAACATGACCACGAAATCGGGGGCCTCGAGATCGGAGAGGCGATGGTAGCCCGCCTTGGCGAGACCGGCGATATGGCCGCGCACGCTCGCGACGTGGAGCTTGAGAGAGGCTTTGCGGGCTTCGTCGGATGTGGCGTTCATGCAGTCGGTGTAGGCCTTGAGCGAAACCTTGGAGTCGATGACGAGATTGCGGCCGCCGGGAAGATAGAGCACGACATCGGTGCGCACCGTCCGCGTGCGCTCGCCTTGCTCGGACTCGAGTCCGGCGAACGACTGCTGGAACTTGTACTCCTCGCCTTCGCGCAACCCGGCCTTGTCAAGCAGATCGCGGAGGATGAACTCTCCCCAGTCTCCCTGGGTTTTGGCGGAGCCGCGCAGGGCCGTTGAAAGGTTACGGGCCTCCTCGGACAATTGCTGATTCATGGTGCCGAGGTTGCCGATCAGGGTGCGGAGAGTAGTCACTCCATCCTTTGAATCGCTCTGGGCCTGCTCCACCTTGTCACGGAATTCTTTCAACTGGACCTGGAGCGGCGAGAGGAGGGATCCAAGATCCCTCTGGCTCGATTCGGCAAACGACTTCGACTTCTTTTCAAGCACATCGCCGGCAAGGGCTTCAAACTGGGCTGCCAGGGATTGTTTTGCGGTTTCAAGGAGCGCCACCTTCTCAGTCATGTTCTGGCGTTCGTTGCGCAGGTCGGCTTCGAGTTCCCGAATGCGCGCCGCGAAATGGATCTCGGCCTGGGTTTTCGACGCGAGATCTCCGCGCAGCCTCTCCGTTTCGTTGTTCAACCCGGTAATGGCCTTTTCCCGTTCTGTGCACAGCGATTCGAACCCTGCTCGACGCTCGGCAAGCTCTCGTACGCGAGCCAGTTCTCCGCGCATGGTTGTGAATTCCAAGGCGAGGTCGCTCGCCCGCCGGTCGGCCTGGGTCTTCTCCCCTCGGGCCAATGCGTTGCGGAGCAGGTAACCCACGACGATGCCAGAAATGGCTGCCAGAACGGCGAGTAGAGTATCCATCTAAAGCCTCAAACCCTTTTCGCCTAATATACGCCTTTTTGCTGTGCATTTGAGGGCCGAAATTAATCTCTTGCCGTTCCCTCATTTGGTACGCTCCGAGGTTTGTTCTCGCGCTCGCATCCTCATGGGAGACGCGCCTTTACACGCCCCCACCCGCCCGTTAGACTTGGAGTTTCGGGGCCGCGTGCGATTTTTTCCTTCGGCGTGGTTGTGCTTCCCTGCCATGGGCCAGTATTGTAGGCAGGCGGAGCTTGAGCATTCACCCCATCCGGATTCCGCAGTTCCAACCCTACGAGGAGACACACGCATGGCCGTGGAAGAGAAGGTAAAGCAGATCATTGTGGAACAACTGCAAGTGGACGAAGCCGAGGTAACGCCCGGCGCCAGCTTCCAGGAAGACCTGGGTGCGGACTCGCTCGATGTGGTTGAGCTGGTGATGCAGTTTGAAGAGGCGTTCGATCTCGAGATTCCGGATGAGGATGCCGAAAAGATCAAGACGGTGAAGGACGCCATCGATTACATCGAGAAGAACGAAAAGACCGCGAAAGGCAAGTAGCCGGTGAATCGTCGAGTCGTCATTACCGGCCTGGGGCTGGTATGCGGTGTGGGCAACACCGCCCCCGAAGTGTGGCAACAGCTTGTGGCGGGCGCCAGCGGTGCGGCGCCCATTCAGGGCTTCGACACCACAGGGTTTCCGGTCACATTTGCCTGCGAGGTCAAAAACTTTGACCCGCTCAATTTCGTGGACAAGAAGGAAGCGCGCAAGATGGGGCGCTTCATCCATTTCGCTTTCGCGGCGACGCAGGAAGCGCTCGTTCAGTCGGGCCTGGAAATCACACCCGAGATCGCCGATCGGGTAGGAGTTTTTATCGGCTCCGGCATCGGGGGATTCGAGATCATCGAGCGCGAGCACGCCAACCTGCTGGCCGGCGGACCGCGCAAGATCTCGCCGTTTTTTATTCCGGCGACGATCATCAACATGGCTGCCGGTCAAATCAGCATTCGCTACGGGGCGAAGGGCCCGATTTCGGCAACGGCGACAGCCTGCGCCACCTCCGCCAACTCGATCGGCGATTCGGTGCGCATGATCCTGCATGGTGACGCGGACGCCATGATCGCGGGAGGATCGGAGGCCGCAGTCACCACGTTGTCCGTGGGTGGATTCGCGTCGATGCGCGCGCTTTCCACGCGCAATGACGAGCCGCAGCGGGCCAGCCGTCCCTTCGACAAAGATCGCGACGGGTTCGTGATCGGCGAGGGTGCGGGAATCCTGATCCTGGAAGAACTGGAATTTGCAAAGCGGCGCGGCGCGAAGATCCTGGGCGAGATCATCGGCTACGGCATGAGTTCCGACGCCTATCACATGACGGGGATTGCGCCCGAAGGCCAGGGGGCGCAACGCAGCATGCGGGCGGCGTTGAAGGATGCCGGCCTGACGCCGGAGGAAGTGGGCTATGTGAATGCTCACGCCACCTCCACCCCCGCGGGCGACGGGAACGAATCACGCGCCATCGAGCTTGTCTTCGGTGAGCGTGCCCTGAGCGGCGAACTCAAGGTGAGCGGTACCAAGTCGATGACCGGGCACCTTCTGGGAGGCGCGGGCGGACTCGAAGCGGGCATCACGGTGCTGGCTCTGCAGAACCAGATCCTGCCGCCTACCATCAACCTTGAGAACGTCGACCCGGAGTGCAGACTCGATTACGTTCCCAACAAGGCAATTCCGCACACGTTTGATGTGGCTTTGTCGAACTCGTTCGGGTTCGGCGGAATTAACGCCACGCTGATCATGCGGCGCTGGACGGAATAGATGCAGTGATCAGTGGTCAGTGATCAGAAATGCGAACGGCGCGCATCCTGCGATGCGCGCCGTTTGTTTTTGGACGATTTGCGGGGATCCTATCCCATCGCGGCGGTCACGCCTACGGTGATGAGCAGGCTCAGGAACCACCAGCCGAAGACGGCCGTGTACCCTGCGCTCTTCTTGACGCCGGCAACGGTCGACAATCCCATCGCGATCAAAACCAGCACCCAGATCTGAATGGGGTCGATGGCTGTGGCGAGAGCGAAGAGGATCTTGTTCGCCTCGAGGGGATTCATGTAGTAGCCGAAGTTCGTTCCGGCGGGATTACCCGGCAGGAATGCGTCCGGAGCGACACCGGCGAACAGGCCGATCATCCCGATCAGCAATTTAATCAACCCCGGCAGGCCTGCGTACCAGGTCACTGCCAGCACCTTGCCGAAGGTGGCCTTTCCGCCAAATCCGAAGTTAATTGTTCCGAGAAGAACCGCGGCCGCGATCAGGTTCATTACCAGCACCCAGACCGGCCCCAGTGCCCAAAGGCCCTCCTGCACCATCGCTGACACCTTCATCTGCGAGGCCCGCTGCTCGGGCGGCAACTTATCCATCGCGTCGGCTGCCTTGGGGCTCATCTTCACACCGTTCTCCGCCACGGTGGGCCAACCCACCTTGGCGTTCACGGTTGCCCACAAGCCGCTGCCGACAATGATGAAGAGCAGGAAAGGCAGCCACCAGCTGGTGTGCCCATTCTTGATGTCGGTAAAAGTCTTGGATGGCGCCGCGAACGCGTCGATCACACGCTCCATTTGCGACAGGCCGGAAGTCCCTTCCGCCGTCGGTTGAACACTGGTGTCACTCATATCCGCCTCTCAAGGTATGGTTGGTGCTGCTTGCAGCGCTTGCCCATGCAGACCGCCATGCCTCGCGGGCGGTCGCAATTCTTCCGGATCTGCTCTCAGAAGGAGCCATTGAGCGGAAGCCGGCCTGACAGTGCATTTGCAGGCGATTGTACCTTGAACGCGAACCGATGCGGCATGATTTTCGCGCGAAATCAGAGCGAAGTTGGACTAAAGGTCGCGAGAAGCGACCTGGGTACGGGGAAGCGCGCGCCGCCGGTGAGGCTTGTCGGCGGGTGCCGGAGGAGGCGAAACATAGTTCCGGTACACCGTAATGTGGAAGCACTTCTGGCGGAACTCTTCTTCCACGTCGATGGTTCCGGCAAGTTGCAGGGGCAGCAGCCAGGAGCGCATCCAGTTCAGCTCGGCGCGGCTCATGCCGTGCTTTGCCACGTCGACGGTCGCGCCGGTGAGATGGGGACTGACGACGTCCCCCTCGGCGGCGGCGGCGTTGCCATTGGTGAGCATCAGCTGCTTCTGGTACTCGACGGTACGGACCGCGGAGCTGACCTCGATAGGGTGGCCGAACCGCTCCGCGTGGGTCTTGGCCAGGTCGGCAAGAAAGTCGGCTGTCCAGGGGCGGCAATACTTGTGGTTTTCGGGCAAATTCCCATTCACGACGAGCGCCGAGGACGCCGGCACGGGCACCAGCAACTTTTGTGCGATGCGGTCGGCGAGATCGTCTTCATCGAGGATTCGCTCAAGTCCCTCCGATTCGGCCATTTCGTTTTGCCGGGCCAGCGAATCGAACGAACCGATCAGCGGAGAGACGGGAAAGACACGAGCCGGCCGCCGGAGGGTAACCGCCTCGGCCACCGGAGCTGCTGCCGTCACAGCGGGCGCGACGCGCCGGATTGAAGGGGTGTGCCGGGTTCTGGCGACTCTGCCATGGAAACGACTTCCGGCTACGGTCGTGTGAGGGGATTTGCGCTGGAGTGAGGCGCGGGGAGAGTTGGGCGCTTGCTTGCGTGCTGTTGGCTTGGCTACATGGGCACCGGCAGCGTGATGGGGGGAAATTACTCCGCGTTTGTGCGTCTTCGCAAGCCGCACCTGCGACGCGACGTCTGCTGCTGAGGCGGACAGGGATGCTGTCACGCCCAGAGCCAGGAGCCCGAATACTATAAATACGTTCCGCAACATGAGGGAAATCGGCGGAGAACCGTGAGCAAATTCAGTGTACCCTCATCCGGCAGGGAGGTCGAGTACCTCCCGGGATGCGGCTGAATCTGGAGGTTGGACGCTGGAGAACCGGGAATTGTCATCCAGGGCCAGATTTCATGCTTGCGCGAGCGGGCGGCGGGGGACAAGGCCCCATTCCGACGGTTCTATGAGTCAGATTTCGCTGAGGATGCGGCCGTGCGAGTCTTGCAGGCGCGAATTGTCATTCCAATGTCACTTCTGACCGCAAAGCGCCAAACGTTGAAACAGCTGGTGCACCATTAAGAGTGGGATAGTGAATACGGAGCATGGAGAACGCGGGCATGAATGAAGATCACGGGACCATCCTGATCGTAGAAGATGATTCGCGGATGCAGAAGGTATTGCATCGCCTGTTTCACGAGCAGGGTTACCGGACGGAAGTGGCCTCGGACGGCCAGGCCGGATTCGACACGTTCCGGGCTTGCTCTCCGGCTGCGGTGGTGCTGGACCTGATCTTGCCGCAATTGTCGGGGCGCGAGGTGTGCAAGCGCATCAAGAGTGTTTCTCCCGATACGCCGGTATTGATTCTCAGCGCGGTGAGCGAGGTGGTGGACAAGGTTTTGCTGCTGGAACTGGGCGCGGAGGATTACATCACCAAGCCGTTCAGCCCGCGCGAGTTGCTGGCGCGCGTGCAGTCGTGTATCCGCCGCCGGCGCAAAACCGAGGCTCCCGCGACTTACAGGTTCGGCTCCTGCGAGATCGATTTTCTAAAGATGACCGCGAGCAGAGCCGGCGTAGCGATCACCCTTACCGCCCACGAGTTCAAGCTGCTGCGGTTCTTCACCGCGAACCCGGATCGGGTGCTTAGCCGGGATGAGCTTCTGAACGATGTGTGGGGCTATAACTCTTATCCCACGACCCGAACCGTGGACAATCAGATACTGAAGCTGCGGCAGAAGCTGGAGGTGGATCCCGCGAACCCCCGGCATCTGCAGACGATTTATGGGGCCGGCTACAAGTTCGCCCCTTGAGGGGCAGGAAGCCGATGCCTTTTTTTCGCAGTGTCCGAACCCGCGTGCTTCTCATCTCCGTGCTGATCGCCGTTGTGATGACGGTGACGGGCGGCAGTCTGCTCATCGTTCGGGACCGGGTCCGCCGCCACGTGGAAGAGGATCTTTCCGCCGACCTCGGGCACTCCCTGATCACATTCCAGAATCTGCAACGGCAGCGAAGAGACGCGTTGATCCATGAGAATGCCCTGCTGGCGGATAATTCCTTCCTCAAAGCTCTCATGACCACGAGCGACAAACGCACCATCGCTGATGGAGCCATTGGCCTTTGGAGAGCGGCGGGCAGCGATCTCTTTGCTTTGGCCGAGAGCCATGGTCGCGTACTGACCGTGTATACGCAGGGGGCGCCGCCGAGCGCAGCGCTTTCACAGGCAATTGAACAGATCGTCTCGCGCCCCATGCAGCACTATGTTGCTGCTGACGGAAGGCTATTCGATGTCTCCGTGAGGCCGCTGTATTTTGGAGATGAGATCCACGGGACGCTTCTCGGGTATCTCATCAGCGGCTACCGCATCGACACTGATGTTATCGGGCTGATAAGCCGCGCCTCGGGCGACGACGCCGCCTTCTTTGCCGGCGGCAGCATTTTGGCAAGCACTCTCCCGGCAAATCGCCAGCAGGAACTAGCCCGGCAGGTGTCGTCCCTGATCTCGGCAACGGGTGGCCGCATCTCCGAGGTGTCGCTTGGGGGCCAGAAGTTTCTCGCGACGGAGACCGACCTTTCGGGGGAATCGCTGAGCGAGTTGCGCCTGGTAGTTTTGAAATCATTTGAACAGGCGGATCGGGCTACGCGTGAGATCAACCAGCTTGTCCTGTTGCTGGGCGTGGGCGCCCTGGTACTCGGATCCCTTCTCATGATGGTTTTATCCCGCATTGTGACGCAGCCCCTTGAGAGCCTGGCGCAGGGGGTACACGCGTTCGGTCTGGGCGACTCATCGCATCGGCTCCCCAGCAACGGCCCGCGGGAAGTTCAGGAGCTTAGCGCTGCGTTCGCGCGCATGCGCGACGAAATTCAAGCCACGAATCGAGCCCTGCTGGACGCGGAGCGCCTGGCAACCATCGGCAGCATGGCAAGTTCGGTATCGCACGATCTGCGGCACTACCTGGCAGCGGTTTACGCCAACGCCGAGTTCCTCTCCTCGTCGCGCCTTTCGCCGGACGAACGAGACGAGCTACTGGATGACATTCAAGTAGCAGTGGATGGGGCCACCGAGCTACTCGACTCGTTACTGATCCTGAGCAAGACGGGGGCGGCGTTTCATCGCGAGCGCGGGTCGGTGCTCAAAATCGCAGAGAAGGCCATCTCGCTCCTTCGTTCGCACCCCGAAGCGGAAGGCGTCACACTGCGGTTGGACTGCGACGATCGGACAGGCGCATCCGCCCTGGTCGACACCAAACAGATGCAGCGTGCCATCTATAACCTGCTGCTGAACGCATGCCAATCTGCCCGCTGTACCGAGGGTGCGCGCGATGTGGTCCTTGCGATCAAGGTGGATGAAGAAACGATCAAACTGCGGATCACCGATTCCGGCGCGGGCGTGGCGGAACATATTCGCGGCTCGCTTTTTCAGCCCTTTGTGAGTAATGGAAAGCAAAGTGGAACCGGCTTGGGCCTGACCCTGGCTGACGCCGTGGCAAGGGAACACGGGGGCGCCGTCACCCTGGTGAGCAGCAGGCCCGGCGAAACCATCTTCGAACTATCATTGCAACGCGACTTCGCCGGCAAAAGCGCGCGGGTTGCGCCTGGTCGGTGACACTCGTCCTATAAACAGGGAGGAATTCTCCAGTGATTCGATCACAGTCCTTCTCGTCGATGGCCCTGCTTTTGCTCATGCCGAGC
Organism: uncultured Acidobacteriota bacterium; assembly: GCA_963744185.1. Classification (GTDB taxonomy): domain Bacteria; phylum Acidobacteriota; class Terriglobia; order Terriglobales; family Acidobacteriaceae; genus Telmatobacter. The sequence continues at coordinate 52,387 of CAVUSR010000019.1, forward strand.
TTCGCCATCGCAGGGCCTGCGCGGGACAATCCGGCGCCTACGCCGGAGGCGCTGCAGCAACAGGTGGATAAGCTGGTTGCACTGCTGTCGGAGGAAGAATCCGCGCTCAAGGAGTCTCAGCAGAGGATTGATCAGCTGCGCAAGCAGGTGGTCGCGTTGCAGGCCGACATCGCCGGGGTCCAGTCATCGTCGCCGCAGACTTCCGGTCAGCAGGATGCCCGAGAGACCGTGGAGAGCCTTGACTCCCAGGTGAGCGCCCTGCGGGAACAACAGGAGTTGCAGCAAAGCGAAATTGCGACCCACGAGCAGACTAAGGTGGAAAGCGCATCCAGGTTCCCGGTAAAAATCACGGGGCTGATTCTGATGAATGCATTTTCCAACTCATCGGCAGTCGACGTGATTCAATCACCGACGGTCGCTGAGCAGGGCTCCGGTGCGGCGGGATTGACCCTGCGCCAGACGGTCGTGGGACTGGATGCGCGCGGGCCACAAGTGTTTGGGGCGAAGTCGGCGGCCGACTTTCGCGTGGACTTTTTTGGCAACGCCGGCCAGGGCACGTACGAAAGCGGAAACGGCACCGCGCGATTCCGCACGGCGCACGCAGAGTTGGCGTGGGAGGCTGCACGGGCCTTCGTCGAATTGGACCGCCCTATGTTGAACCCCGTCGCGCCCGCATCACTGAACGCGATCGCGCAGCCCGCTCTCGCGTGGTCAGGCAATCTTTGGAGCTGGATGCCCCAGGCAGGGGCGGAGTACACATGGGTTGCAAAGGCGGGCTCTCGCATCCAGATTCAGGGCGCACTTGCTGACATTCCGGATCCTCCCTCGTTCCGTTCCAACGCTACCGCCGCCCCGGCGGCTAGTCTTGCGGAACAGAGCAGGCGGCCTGGCAGCGAGGTGAGAGTGAGCTATGGCCGCGGCGACAGGCTGGCGGGTCTGCAGCTAGGCGTGGGAGGGTACTTCAGCCCTCACCGCGAGGGAAGCGACTTCAAATTCAATGCCTGGGCAGCTACCCTCGATTGGCGAATTCCCGTCTACAAGTTTCTGGAGCTTAGCGGCAACGCGTATCGAGGTGCGGCGCTGGGGGGACTCGGCGCGGGAGCTTTCAAGGATTACGTCTATCGGTACCAGGGTGCAGACGACAGCTATAGCGCTCTCGATGACGTGGGAGGATGGACGCAGCTGAAGGTGCGCCCAGGGGAACGTTTGGAATTCAACGCCGCTTACGGACTGGACAATGCTTTTGCCGGCGAACTGCGTCCCTACCTGCCGGTTGGGCCCAGTTTCTATCAGAACCTGGCGCGCAATTCCACCATCATGTCCAACGTAATCTACAGCCCAACTGCGTACACCTTGTTCTCCGTGGAATATAGACGGATTGATAGCTCCCCTGCGTCGGGGACGCCTTCCCTATCGAACGTCTATGGTGTCGCAGCCGGTTACAGGTTTTGAGAATGCGCATCGCCTCACTTCCCTTCTTCGTCTCCGCGGCCTTGATATTCGCGTTCGTTGCGACGCGTCGGCTGAGCTCACAGGAGTTGCTCGACGTCAGCGCGCGCTTCCAGGTGCCGCCTCGCAATGCAAAGGGGGAGACCCGGAATGCAACAGACAGACCACCTGCGGTCATCTGGCTTACGCCTCTCGACAGCAGTCACACGCCGGCTCCTGACAGGAACCGCCAATACACGCTGTTGCAAAAGAACAAAGAATTCTCTCCACACGTGCTCGTGGTTCCGGTTGGCAGCGTTGTCCAGTTTCCCAACGCCGATCCGTTCTTCCACAATGTCTTTTCCCTGTTCGACGGACGGCGCTTTGACCTGGGTCTCTATGAAGCCGGCTCGACGCGGGGCGTTACGTTCGGGAAGGAAGGCATCTCCTACATCTTTTGCAACATTCATCCCGAAATGAGCGCGGTCGTGCTCGCCCTCTCGACTCCGTTTTACGCAGTCGAAGACAAGCAGGGCGCGTTTCGCATTCCCGACGTTCCCGCGGACGAATACCTGTTGCAAGTGTGGGTGCAGGGCGCCGACCCGGCAGAACTGAAGACCCTTTCGCGCAAGGTCCGCATTGCCGCCGGCCAGGCCGATCTTGGGGTGATCAGACTCTCGCAAGCTCCGCATCCCCCTTCTTCCCATACCAACAAATACGGCAAGGCCTACGACGCGCGCGAACCCTCCGTCTATTAGCGGCGTGTCTTGCCCGGCTAACCCTGGCTTCCAAGGTACTGAGGCAGGCCCGCGAAGTTGTCATGCGAGAGTCTTCGCCGCGTCATTGCAACGTCGCATTGGAGCCGGGAGGCGAGTTTACGCGCCGCCGTTCTTCACATTCAAAAGACAATTCGCTTACAGATTGGTGACAACTGGCGCGACTGCGGCGACTAGGTTGAGGACGCACCACGTCCGGCCCTCAACCGACGAAATCTCAAAGGAGTCTCCATGATCTGTCCCGTGCGTCTATCAACCGCAGGAAGCCTGTATTGTGCGGCGATCGTTTGCGCCGCTTCTGCCGCAGCTCAAAGCACCCAGCACTATACCCAGACCAATCTTGTGGCCGATCTGCCCGGCATCGCTGCCGTTACAGACCCCAACCTGGTGAACCCCTGGGGACTGGCGCGCTCTTCGGGGAGTCCGTGGTGGATCTCCGATAACGGCCCCGGGCTTTCCACTCTTTACAACGGAGCAGGCAAGATTTCGTCTCTCGTTGTGACTATTCCTCCGGCCGACAGCAACAGCACCACCGGAACGCCCACCGGCGCCGTCTACAACGGTGGCACGGGATTCGACGTTGCGCCCGGAAAACCTGGCGTGTTTCTCTTTGTCACCGAGGACGGAACGATTTCGGGTTGGAACCCCACTGTCAACGCAACCCAGGCGGTGATCATGGTGAACGAGAAGGAGAGGTCGGTCTTCAAGGGCGCCACCATTGCGACGGTCGACCTTCCCTCCGGCGGCCCGACGAGCTTCCTCTACGTGGCGGATTTCCGCAAAGGCCGGGTGCAGGTCTACGACACGAACTTCAAGAATGTGCGCATGGAGGACGGATTTGAAGATGAAGATATACCGGCTGGGTATGCCCCCTTCAATATCCAGAACATCGGAGGCAATCTGTACGTATCCTACGCACAGCAGGACGCCGCCAAGCATGACGAGGTGGATGGCGCCGGCCTTGGCTACGTGAATGTATACTCCCCGACCGGCAGGCTGCTCCATCACCTGCAACACGGGTCGTGGTTCAACGCCCCGTGGGGACTCGCCGAGGCGCCCAGCGATTTCGGCAGCTTCAGCCACTGCATTCTCGTAGGCCAATTCGGCAGTGGAGAGATCCTGGCATTCGATGCCGTTACCGGCCGATTCGAAGGCGCTCTCCAGAATGCCTCCAACCAGCCCATAACGATTGACGGCTTGTGGGGTTTGTCGTTCGGCAACGGTGGCAATGCGGGATCGGCAACGGCGCTCTATTTTTCCGCCGGATCGAACCACGAGCAGGACGGCCTGTTCGGCATGATCTCCGCGGTCGAGAACATTCAGGGAAACGATCAGTAGTCCTTCCAGTTTCCCCTTGCAGCAGTTGCTGCCTTGCGGGCCCGGGTATACACGCCGCGGGCCCGCGACTTGTTTTCCGGGGTTGAGCGGCTATGGCATCGATCCGGCGGAACGGGCGGTGCGGCCGGTGGCACTGAGTTCCCGGTAAAAGCCCAGGTCGCTATCGCGCAACAACTTGGTAATGTAGGCGATCTGCCCGTAGTGCAAGCCGAAATGCTCCACGACCTGGTACACGGCGTGCAGGCCAGTCACGTGATAACCCTGGATGTCGAAGTGCGCGTGAAGGTCCGACTTAGTCAGAGCACCAAAAACGGCAGCGGCCTTTGCCATGGTCTCTTCCATCATGGCGACAAGAGCCTCCGCGGCAATTCCGTCCCTCCGGTTGAATTCTGCGGGACGGTCACGGGTGTCCTCGAGATTCTGGAAGGGCGCAATCAGCCATTGGGTGAGGTTGCCGTTAAGGTGCAGCATCAGGTTGCCGACGCTGTTACTGGAATCGTTGGGGCGCCACCAGACCTGATCGTCGCTGAGCGATTCGACACAGGCGCGAAGGCGCGGCCAATATTGCTCGAGCAGTTTGTGGCGCGAGAATTCGATGAACAGCTCAGCCGTTTCTGGAGCGGTGTCGGTCATATTCGAGACTCCTGCGGGGAAAAGTTTCACCTCGTTCGATTATCGACGGGCGAGCCTCGGGGAGGCACTCCGCAGCAGGCCAGCGTCAATTGACTTGAGCAGTTCTCCGTTGGAATCGTTCGCGTAGTGCCAGAACATGATGCCGCCCAGTTTGTGATTTTGCACGTAACGGCATTTTGTTGTGAGCGACTCCACGTCCTCGTAGGACACAAAGATACGTTTCTCCGCGCTATAAAGGTAGGGCGCGGAAGACGCGGCGTCCCAGTAACGCACGAAGCCCTGATTCAGCATGCTGGATTCAATCAAGCTGAAGGGAGCGTAAGCGTTCGGGATCGGCTTTCCGGGCTGAAAGAGGCCGTGATTTATGTCAGGCACCTCGCCCCACGTGTGACCGTAGAACGGGACCCCGAGGACCAGCTTGCGCGCGGGAACCCCGGCTCTCTCGAACGCCTTGACCGATGCGTCGGCCGAGACTTTTTGCGGGTCTGCAGGATCAGTAAACAGCGGCGCGTGATTGCCAGTGGTGGGACCAGAGCCCGGCTCGTAGTAGTCGTAGGCCATCAGGTTCACGGTGTCCAGGAATCGCTGTGCTTCGGCCATTTCTGTGTGGGCCAGGTAATCGTCTGACGCGCCCGCGGCAATGGTCAGATACAGCCGCCTGCCGTTCTTCGCTTCCTGATCGAAACGACTGCGGAGCTCTTGCAGCAGAATTGTGAAGTTGCGGCCGTCCTCGCTGCGGAACGGATGCCCGGCGCCGGGCATGCCCGGATATTCCCAGTCGATGTCGAGGCCGTCGAGCTGATAGAGACGGAGGAACTCGACTGCGCTCTCGATGAAACGCTGCCGGCTCTCTTCATTCAGTGCGGCATCGGAGAATTGCCCCGACCATAACCAGCCGCCTACAGACATGAGGATCGTCAGCGATGGGTTCTCCTTGCGCTGGGTGGCCAGCAATGTGAGATTGGCGGCGTCGTTCGGATGCCCCAGAACAATGCGGCCGTCCTGAATGTTCGCGAAGGCGTAGTTGATGCGCGTGACGGCGTGGACATCAATCTGGCCTGGCTTCAAATCCGTGCTTTGCGGAAACACGTAAGCCACGACCAGAGTAGGTTGCCTCGAGGGCGGACCGCTGTGGGCCGGCTGGATCGCCAGCAGACAGGCAAGCAGGAGCAGCGAGATTCTCGCCATGCAAGCTCTCGCTGCGTGGTCGACAACGATTGAAGAACGCATCATACGCAGAATAGCCAAAGCGAATCGTATCACTCCACTGCGGCCGGGTCAGGCAACCGGCGAATGCGAGGGGGTATGCTCGATAGGAAGCGCAACCAGTCCTGCCGGAAGAGGGGGAATCAAGCAGCATGTTGAAGGGAATCTCGAAGTTCGTCGGGCCGGAACTGCTTTTCATTCTCCACCAGATGGGTCATGGCGATGAGATTGTGCTCGCCGACGCGCATTTCCCGGGTCACTCACTTGGGCCGAAGGTGTTGCGCGCCGACGGGATCCCGGTGCGCGATTTACTCGACGGCATTCTGCCTCTCTTTGAGCTCGATTCCTACGCAACCCCGCTGGTAATGATGGAGGTGGTGGCAGGCGACGCTCTCGATCCCGCCGTGGAGGGGGATTACATGCGTATCATCAGCAAGCACGCGCCGGCCGCTCCCCCTCCAATTCGACTCGAGCGCCATGCCTTCTACGATCGCGCCAGGGGCGCCTTCGCGATCGTGATGACAGGAGAGTTACGCAAGTACGGAAATCTGCTCCTCAAAAAGGGCGTGACCCCAATCGCATGAATCCTTGTCGCGGCTGCTTCCGAATAACCCTCCTGCTTCTCGCCGCCATTTGCGCGGGCCTGTCTCAGGCTTCACACGCGCAGGCACCTCGCATCGACCAGATTGATCCGCCCAATTGGTGGCTGGGACTACCCGAACCCCTGCTACTGGCTCGAGGCGAGAATCTCCACCATTCGCAAATCACTGTCGCGGGCAAAGGCGTTCAGGTGGCGCGCACACAGACGTCGGAGAATGGCCATTGGGCCTTCCTTTGGTTGCACTTCAAGGGTGCGCGGGCGCAAACCCTCACCATAATTGCGCGCAACAACTCGGGACAGGCGCGACGGCCGTTTGTGCTGGCTGCACGATCAACCGACGCCAACGCGCACCGCGGATTCAATTCTGCCGATGTTCTCTACCTGATCATGACCGATCGCTTCGCACGCGCTGACTCGGACAACGGCCCGCAAAATCTGGAGCGAGACAAGCCGCGCGGATGGCATGGCGGCAACTTCGCAGGTATTGAGCGGCACCTGGATTACCTGCAACAGCTGGGTATAACGGCGGTATGGACCACGCCCGTGGCGTCAAACGGCGCCATGCCGGAGTCCTATCATGGCTACGCGGCCACCGATCTCTATGCCGTGGATCCGCACTTTGGCACACTCGCTGACTATCGGCGGTTGTCAGATGCTTTGCACGCACGCGGCATGAAACTGATCATCGATCTCGTGCCCAATCATCTCGGCGTTCAGCACCCTTGGGTGCGCGACCCGCCCACGCCCGACTGGTTCCATGGCACAGTGGAACAACACATCCGGGCGCAGTACGACTTCGCGCAACTTGTCGACCCGCACGCTCCTCCGCAGGCCTGGCGCGCCATCACCACAGGATGGTTCACCGACGCCATGCCCGATCTGAATCAGGAAAATCCTCTTGTTTCGCAGTACCTCATCCAGAATGCCTTGTGGTGGGTCGAGACAGCTAACCTGGACGGGATTCGGCTAGACACGTTTCCTTACGTGGGGCGCGCCTTCTGGGGCGATTTCCACGCCGAGTTGCACGCGGCCTATCCTCACCTGACCACGGTGGGCGAAGTATTCAACGGCGACCCTGAGATCACCTCTTTTTTCGCCGGCGGAGTTTCGCGCCGCGGCATCGACACCGGCCTCGATACTCCCTTCGATTTCCCGGTTCACTTCGCGTTGCGTAACGTACTGATCGATGACAAGCCCTTCTCGAATTTGGCAAAAATCCTTCGGCAGGATGCGCTTTATCCTCATCCTGAGCGCCTTGTGTCCTTTCTCGGCAATCACGACATCAAGCGCTTCTTCACTGCTTCCAATGAATCGGTGCCAAAGCTAAAACTCGCCGTCGGCATTCTTGCTACTATTCGCGGGACGCCGCAACTCTACTCCGGCGATGAGATCGCAATGGCGGGAGGCGATGACCCCGACAACCGGCGCGACTTTCCCGGCGGGTTTGCCGGCGACGCTCACAACGCCTTCAGCGCCAGTGGCCGCACTCCAGTCGAGCAGGAAGTATTTGCGTGGACCGCGGGCATGCTGGCATTGCGCCGCGCACACGAAGTGCTGCAGCAGGGTATCGAACAAAATCTCGCCGCAACCGAGGATGTCTTTGCGTTCGTCCGCACGCCAGACGAGGCAGGCTGTGCAACCGATCACTCTCGGGAGCGCGTGCTCGTCGTCGTGAACAAAGCCGCGCAGACCCGTTCAATCGACCTACTCATGGACGACACGGCGCTCTCGGGTTGTAAGGAATTTGCACCCATGGCACCTGCGTCGGGCGCGGATCCCAAGATTGATGGAGCAAAGTTGCACGTGGATGAAGCTGCGGAATCGATGACTCTTTACCGGGTACGCTGAGGATTCAAAACGAAGCATCGCGCACCGGAATGGGAAAGCCAATCGTGAGACGATTGCGCTCGGCGAGCCTTTCGTAGCTCACCGATCCCGCGAAACGGTACATGAGGTGGATTCCATTTCCGCCCGGATTCATCGATTCAAGGTCGGGGGGCCGGTCCGCTTGAGTGCGTTCGCCGGGATCAACCGGAGCAAATGGCGGCGCTTCGTCTTCGACGGTGAAGAAGAGAGCGCCCTCCGAGTACGAGGCGCGGATGTCGATGGCATGCCCGGACACGTTCCGATACCCGTGCAGAACCACATTAGCCAGGGCTTCTTCCAGGCAAAGATTGATGGCAAACCGGGTGTCTTCGCCCAGACCGTGCCGGTCCGCCAGCGCCTCCACCCATGGCTGAACCCGGCTCAACTCACTGAGCCGGCTGTCCAGTTCAAGCCGGTCTTGCGCTTCGTCCATGGGCCTCTCCGGCACGCGCGCCCTGGGCGCGGGCCTGAGGACGACTCGACTGTCGCACGGTCACCATCCTTAGCGCAGCGCAGCCACCGCAGCATCTAGATCGTGAAAGATGGGAATAATCTCATCGATGTTGCTTGCCTTCAATACCTCTTCCACCATGGGAACCGGAGCTAAGATCACCATCTTGCCCCCGCGGCGCTTCGCCGCCTGCGCAGGCAGCACGATGGAACGAAGTCCCATGGAACCCAGAAACGAAACCTTGCTCAAGTCAAGCAGGAGAAACCTGCTGCTGCCTGCCAACACGTTCATGCGCAGATCGATGGCGGCCGCACCTTGAATATCCAGACGCCCATCCAGATTGACCCTGGTGATGTCCCCATCCATTGACACAGTCGAGACCGTCATACGTGCGTTCCTTTCCATATCGATAGCATAAGGGAGGTTGGGCATGTAGGCGAGCCTCGCTCATGGTATGCAACCGTTATTAACCCTGTGTTACACCGGCGTTGACATCTTCGACCGGAAGCCGGTATCGCACGGCCAGCAAGGTGATGTCGTCGGACTGGCTGGTTCCCTGAGCGAACTGCTCAACAGCCTTTAGTATCCCAGCCTGTAGAACATCCAGTGAGGATTCTTGATGAGGACTGAGGGCTTCCTTCAACCGCTGGGTCCCAAACAGATTCTTTTGCTTGTCCTCGGCTTCGGTCACCCCATCGGAGTACAGGAGAAGCGTGTCGTCCGGTTCGAGTTGAATGCGCGCCGCCTTGAAGGACGCTCTCTCGATCAGTCCCACAGGGAATGATCCGCCGGAATACAGTTCTGTGACCTCTCCTCGACGCAGCAGCAGGGGTGATGGGTGGCTGGCTCGTACATATTCGAGGGTGCCATCTCGGCCCAGCAACCCAAAGAACATGGTGGCGTATCGTCCAATGGACGCACGTTCGCACAGAAAACGGTTGAGGTGATCGAACACCGTCACGGGGTCAACGCCGAGGGTCATTCCGGAAAGCGCACCTTGAAGCATGGTTGTGAGCAAAGCGGCTCCCAGACCCTTGCCCGCCACATCGGCAATCAGGATGGCGACGCGCCCGTCGGGTAGCGGAAACACATCGAAATAGTCGCCTCCTACCTCGTGGCACGGCCGGTGAATCCCCGTAAGAGCAAGGTGAGGGAAATCCTGCAGACCTTGCGGCACAAGCGCCTGCTGAATCACCCGCGCGATGCTCAGTTCCTGCTCAAGGCGCTGACGTTCCCTCTCGCGTTCAACGAGCCGCGCGTTGTCCAGGATGCTCGCAGCCTGCGAGCCGAGAGCATCGAGAATCTGCCGGTCCAATGCCGAAAAGGTGGCCGTGCGTTTGGAGTCGAGATAGACCGCGCCAAGCAGCTGCCTCCTCCCAACCATGGTGGACGATCCATCCTGCCCGTGCGGCACGCAATAGAGAGGAATCACCACCGCCGATCGCAACAATTGCAGCATCACACTCTGCGCCGTCTGCACATTCAGGTCGGCCAGATTCAGATCCTCGTTGATCACAGCGGTTTCAAGCTCGATGGCTCGCCCGAGCACCGACCGGCTTGGGTTCATCTTTTCCGCAGGCAGAGTCTCGCCATTCTTCCCGCGAGCGATCCTGACCTTCATCACACCTGTCGCATCCGGCTCCAGCAGCATGCCGCGATCGGCGCGCGTAATGGCGATCGCGTGATCGAGCATGGTTGACAACACGGATTCCAGCGGAAGTTCCGAATGCAGCAGTTGGGTCGCTTCCAGAAGGAGCCGCAACCCTTTGAGTTCATCGGCCGAGTTGCCGCCCCATGAGCCTATCAGGGTGCGCAACTTCGTCTCCGCTCGCCCCTGCGAGTGCACTTCCGACTGCAATCGAAAGATCAGCTCGCATCCTTTGTCGGCTCCGAGGCGGATGCGGTCGCCGTCTGCCAGGGCCCGGGCCTTGATCAGTTCGCCGTTCACGAATACGCCATTCAGCTGCCCTCGATCCTCAATCAACATCCCGGCCGGCCCCGCGGAGATCGCCAGGCATTTCCGTGAGATACGCATGTCGTCGATAGGCACATGGTTGCCGCTCTCCGTACCGCGTCCAATAAAAAACGGAAGCTCGCTGATCGGAAATACCTGAGACGGGCGATCGGAGAATGCGACCTCAATGAACGCGCGGACTGGCGAGGGTGTTTCAGACATGGGCTTCGGGTAGTGATTCTAGCAGTTACACGAAATACCTTCTCGCAGGCGAGACTCCCACGTGCAGAATCGTCCCGGGTAACCGACGACAGGATTGGGTCCGGTTTAATCTAGTTTCTTGACAAGATCAATCGCAGTCAATAAGTTGAAAGCTCGCCGTTCATAATGGGGATGCTCCTTAAGACTTGCCGACGACTTAAATTCAGTCACTTTTGTTCGGCAGGAGTAGCCCCATCGGCCGTGCCATTTCCCCAATGGCAGTTTGATAGCTTGCTTCGGCAAGACCCGGTGGGTGTCGGGCCACTAAACGCCTTTCTGCGGACTATCCTTGCTCGCTTTGTGCGAACGAGTTGCACGCTTGTTCGGCTTTCGCCCCGGCAATGAAGCAGGAGACTTGAGGAGAGTGATAATGGCGATTACGGGATCTAGAGTGGCCGCGGTGATGGGCCTGATTTTGGCCGGTGGACTGGCACATGCCTACGCACAGTGCCCAACCACCTCTCCAGATTTTTCCCCTGATTTCAGCGGGCTCGCGAACCAATCTTGCCTCTCGCTCAATGAAAATGGAGGCACTCTGCCGTCCTTCACGGCTGGGCAATCGTCGTCTTCAAACTCCATCGTGCTGCGACTGACGCCCGCCCAGGGCGGGCTCGCCACCTCAGCGTGGTACAACACCCCGCAGACGGTCACCAACGGCTTCTCAACCACCTTTGCCTTTCAGGTCGGAAGCACAACGAGCTATGACGCCGACGGATTCGCCTTCGTCATCCAGAGCAGCAGCTTATCTGCTTTGGCACCAGGCGGTTGCGGCATGGGCTTCGGGAGCAGTTCGAGCGGTTGCGCTACTGGGACCGGCATCAGCAACAGCATCGCCATCGAATTCAACACTTACAATAACGGGCTCCCAACCGACCCCAACAGTGGAGATGACATTGCCATCCAGACCTGCGGCGTAAACCCCAACGTCGTTGACGTGAGCTCGACATGCTCCCTCAAGCACGTTGATCTCACCGGCAAAATCACGCTGACCGACGGCGCCGTCCACGTGGCGACCGTCAACTACACTCCCTCCACTGCCTCAACATGCGGCAACGGCACCCAGTCCTGCTCTACCATTGACGTCATTCTCGATGGGACCGACCTGTTTCCCGGGGGCGTCCTCTTCAACATGTCCAGCATCTTCAGCTCCGCAAACTCTACCAGTGCCTTCGTAGGATTCACCGCCGGCACCGGCGGCGGCAACGACGACCAGGACATCGTGAGTTGGACTTTCACACCGACGGCTCAGAGCCAGACCGGCACCGTATCCCCCACCCAGACCACCCCTACCACGTTCAACATCGATGGCGGCTTCTCCGCTGGGAGTCCGACAACCGGCTACGACTTCACCGCCCAGGAACAAAGCACAACTACCAATCCCGTAACGTTGCAGATGGTCGTCACCGCCATTCCCATCAGCCAGACCGCCTGCAACGCTTTGGTAAACAAGAATCCACTCTTTGCCAACGCGCAGTGCTTCGTCTATCAGAATGGCGGCGGCCAGGGCAACGATACGTCCGTTCTCTTCGAGGTCACCTGCCCTCCCACTGGATCCTGCGGCTCAACGAGCAATCCATTCAATGCCGACCTCGGCACCGATTTCAGCTTCAACTGCTCCCCGATTCCTCCCATTGAGAATCTGCCGCTGCAGTGCGGCACGCCGTTCGCGCAGCCCTTTACATTCGGCTTCCCCAACTACACCTCGATAAACGGCCTGCCCTCGGTCGGATTCCTTAAGGGCGAAGGCCCAGACGCCGTCCATCCCTGCTCGCCCGACCCCACAGGCGCCACCTATCCGTTCACAAGCAACCAGATAGAGTCCTTCTCTCTCGGCGACACTAGCGGGGGCGCCAAGGGAGGCAGCGGTGGCACCACCTCCTGCTGGGTCATGACCTACCAGACCTATCCATCGCCCGGGGAGGCGCCCTCGATCGCCGTCACGCAACCTGCCAGCGGCGCTACGTACACACAAGGGCAAGCCACCACGGCCTCCTTCACCTGCACCCCGCTCAACGCCGGCGCCACCTCGCCCACCGGGCCCTATTTGACCTTGGCAAGCTGCACCGCAACTCAGACGCCGGGCTCCTCCGTTGCCAACGGATCGCCGTTCGATACCAGCACGCTGGGGGTGCACACATTCACCGTACAGGCCGAAGATTCCGCCCTCAATACCAGCCAGGTGGTAAACACCTACACGGTCACAGCGCCACCAGTCATCTCCGGTCCATCGAACGCCACGTTCGCCGTTGGCACCGCATCTTCGGTTATCTTCAGTGCGACGGGCTACCCTGTGCCCTCCTTCTCGGAGACAGGCGCTCTACCCAATGGCGTCACGTTTGTCGACAACAAGAACGGCACCGCCACGCTCAGCGGGACGGCGACGGTAAGCGGCATCTTCCCCATCACCATCGGCGCGCAGAACGCCGCGGGCTCGCCCGCCACTTTACCTTTCACGCTGACGGCGGCGGCCTCAGTACCCGCTTCCGGAAAGTGCAACGGAGTTTATGAAGGCACCTACAAGGGCAACCTGACTGTATCTACAGGCCAGACCTGCATCTTCGTCGCCGGCGGAGTCACCGGCAATATCGTCGAAAATGGCGGAAAACTCGTCCTCTCGGGGGCCTCCGTGGGTGGCAATTTCCAGGACAACGGAGGGACATTCTCCGTCGGCCCGGGCGTCACCATCAAGGGCAATTTCTCGGTGTTGGAACCTCCCAAATCGACGGTGCAAAGCACGGTGTGCGGCGCCTCGATCGGAGGTGATTTGCAAGTCCTGGAGAGCGGCACCCCGGTCGTGATTGGATCAGGAACCTCTTCGTGTGCCGGCAATACAATCACTGGCAGCCTGAACGTAAGCGGCAACAATGCGACCACATCCATCTACAACAACACCGTGGGCGGCAGCCTGCTCGACCTCGCAAATGCGAAGCCGACTCAGGTCTTCTCCAATCACATTGGGGGATCACTCTCCTGTCTTGCAGACAGTACGATCACCGGCGGAGGAAACACGGCGATTTTGAAACTAGGGCAGTGCGCCAAATTCTAGAACCTTCCACAGAACTCAGTGCCCCATCCTCGCGACATCCTTCTGTCGCGAGGGTGCGATACCACTAGCTCCCCGCTGTCTTCAACCAGCCACTCGCGTCTTCATACATCCGCTTCAGATCCGACCTTTGCAGCAGATTCTCGGCGCCTGGTTCCTTCGTCATCGTGTCCAGCGCGTTGACCATCGATCGGAAGTTGTCCCTGGCTTCCGAGCTATCCTTCCCAGCGCGAGCAATGGTTCCCAGGAGGTAATGCGCTTGCGCACTCAGCGCCTGCTGGCCCAGTTTGTCAGCCCGAAGCAGCGCGCGGTCCAGTTCCTGGCGCGCATGCGTCGCGTCGCGGGCCTGCAACATGGCCTCGGCCAGCATAAGTTCGCATTCCACCGACGAGTATTTCAGGCCGGCTTCGTCCGCCTGTTGCATCAGCGTGCGTAACGCAGGAATCGCCGACGAGCCCCTCTTCTCAGGCACGGCCGTCTCGGCCATCGATATCTTCGCCAGCAAAATCCGTTCCGACTCCTTGCTGCGCATCGCCGCCTGCAGCGCCTGGTCGTAGAACACGTGCGCCCCGCTGTAGTTGGCCTTGTACCAGAGCGCGTCCCCTTCGAAGCCAAGCGTCTGCGCTACCAGCCCGTCGTTCTTCAACTCCCGCGCCAGGCTCAGCGCCTCTTCCAGCGAGCCCTTCGCCTCGTCCATACGGCCGGCCAGAATCAGCCCCTCGCCGTATCCGCCCAGGATCTCTGCCATCCAGAACGTCCGGTCCTTCAGATCGCGGTACGTCTTCAACGCCTCTTCTTTGCTGTGCACGGCCGCGCCAAAACGTCCCTGGTAATCGAACAGACCCCCCAGCCCGTACGACTCCAGGGCCGCGCCCTTCGTGTCGTTGATGCTACGACGCAGTTCCAAAGCCTTCATGTAGTAAGCAATCGCCTGGTCGTACTCGCCCATGCTGGTCAGCGCCTGCCCCAGGTTGTGCTCCGCGTCCACAATGTCCTGCGGGCTTTTCGACTTCTCCCTGAGTTGCAGCACCTGTTGCAGGTAGGCGAGCGCATCCTCGTATTGGCCCTTCTCCGAGTACACGCTGCCGATGTTGTTCAGGCACACCGCCTGCATGCTCTCGTTGCCGATCTCCCTCTCCAGTTGCAGCGCCTCTTTGTAGCTCTTGAGCGCCCCGTCGTGATCTCCGCGGTCATCGGCAAGGTTTCCCATGTCGATCAGCGTGTCTCCCAGTCCGCGCTTGTCCCCGATGTCGCGCCGGATCTGCAGGGCTTCGTTGAAATTCGACATCGCCTCCTTCGCATTGCCCAGCGACGCCTGCGCTCGCGCCATCTCGTTCAGGCTGAAAGCGAGCCCGCGCTGCTGTCCGATCTGACGCCAGATTGTAAGCGCCTCACCTTCGCTGCGCAGCACTTCCCCGGGCTTGTCCAGCATCCGGTAGGCGACCGCCGTCAGGTGCAGGCTGGTCGCCTTCTGCTCCTGGTTGTCCATCTGCACGGCCAGGCTGTATGCGTGGTTCAGCGGCTCCAGGCTGCCTTGCGGGTCTCCGCTCTTCAGTTGAATGCGACCGAGGTCGATGGTCGCGCCAATGTCTTTGGAATTCGTGGCTAGAATCTTTTGGTAGTAGTCCTTGGCCTTCCCCAGGTCCCCTGAATCCTCATAAAGCCGGGCCAGGGCCGCTCGTACGTCGGAGTTGTCAGGCAGCACACGCGCCAGGTTCTCGTATGCTTTGATCGCCTCAGGGAAGTGCTTATTCACCTGCAACTCGATTGCCGAAATCTGGTACTTCTCCGCCTCGGGCAGATCTTGACTCAGCAACACAGCTTTGCGCGCCGCCCGCTCCGCTTCACTGTCGTAGCCCAGGGCGCTGTAAGTTTGTGCCAGCCGCGCAAATGCCAGCGCAAAGTTTGTATCCGCTTTTGTGGCCGCATCGAACTGTTTCTGCGCATCCATGTTCTTGCCGTCGCCCTGCAGGCTCAACCCCAGGTTGTAATCCTTCAAGGCATCTACGGAGTTCGATGTTGGTTGGAAGCCGCTGGCCTTCAACTCCTTCATCACGCCAGGCGGCAGCGACAATGCCTGCCGCACTGATTCCGCGAGTTGATCGATAGCCGCGGGAATATCCTTCTCGCTCGGGGCTTCGGCCTTCAGCGAAATGTTCCGATTATTTCTGGTATCTTGCAACGTCGCGTCGATCCGGATCGTGTTCCCGAACCGTGCGTACTGGCCCCACACCAGGCGATCGGCGCTGCTGAAGTCCGCCACCCGCCTGATCGTTCCCGGATCCAGCACCGTGGCAGTCGAGATGCGTAGATCGGTGAAGATCTGGTGCAGGACGTTGGGACTCACCGTACGCAGGCTCGCCGACTGTCCCACATCCGTCGTCAGCATGTCGGCAAGGCTCGATCCAAGCCAGTCGAGCGATGCATCGGTAGATGCATTCCGGAAAGGCAGAATGGCTAGTGAAACCGCTGGAGCTACGGGCGCGGTCCCACTCGAGGGGGGGAAGAGTCGGCCGCGAAGCAGATATCCGCCCACGGCCAGCATGACCAGGGCTGCTGCGCCGGAAATCATCGCCCTCGAAAACCGAACGCGCGACGGAGCAGGCGATTTTGCTTTCGACTTCGTTCTTGCGAACCCGGAAAGCGTTCCGTCTCTCCAGTTCGAAATATCGTCAAGAATCTCCTCGACATTTTGATAGCGCGCGTTCAGGTCGCGCTCCAAACATTTGTCCACGATCTGGCCCAGCACCCCGGGGATCGCGGCATTGCGTTCCATGACCGGGACTGCAGCTTCCTGCGTCCGCTTGATGAGGCTCGCCAGGACGCTATCGGCGACAAATGGGCGTTCCCCCGACAGCAGTTCATAGAGAATCACTCCCAGCGCAAAGATGTCGGAGCGCTGATCGAGGTTCTTGCCCAACGCCTGCTCCGGGGACATATACTCCATAGTCCCCATCATGACCCCGGACTGCGTCATGCCCTCCCCGCTGAGCGTACGCGCCAATCCGAAGTCCATCACTACCACGCGCCCAGCGCCATCCTTCATGATGTTCTGCGGCTTTAAATCGCGATGGATAATACCCGCGCTATGCGCTGCTTCCAGCGCGTGGCAGACTTGCACGGCCACATCGACGGCTTCCTCAGGCAGCAGCTTCTTCTTCTCGTAAAGGATCGAACGCAGATCCTTGCCCTCGATGAACTCCATGGTAATGAACTTCACACCATCGGCTTCACCGAGATCGTAAATCCGGATCACGTTGCGGTGGGTGACTCGCGACGAGAGCAGCAGCTCCTGTTTGAATCGCGCCAGGATCTCGGAATTCGTGGCCATCTCAGGACGGATGACTTTCAGCGCGACGATGCGATCCACCTCAAGGTCCGCCGCTTTGTACACGGCGCCCATGCCGCCTTCGCCAAGCAGTTGGAGAATCTCGTAGCGGTTGCCGAGGACTGCGCCGATCTGTAGCCGGACTACTTGAGACACGCCGCCTTCACTGCCGGGCGCCGGGCTCCTCCGGATTTGAGTCCGCTCTGCACCACCCGTGACGATCGTCGCCTCTGCGCCGGTCGCTTTGGGCAATGATTGTTTCTTCGTTGTCCAGCAGCGGCCGGACGTCGACAATCGCATCCGGGTTCCGAGACGCAGCCTCGCTCCCCGTTCCTGAATCCAGGCCGGTCAGCGCTCCCGTATCTCCCCTTTCACCTTTGACGGGGTCTCCGGATGGGATATCTTCCATGTGGTGTTTCACAAACCCCTGAAAAGTAATGAACTCAGGCAGCAAAGACAAACGCCGTCATGGCTGTAGTGGCTGCAGTATAGACGAAAGGTTGGGATTCGCGGTTGCGGAATTCATCCGGCGTTCATGAGGAGAAGTGTGGAGATAAGCCCTGTCTGGCATGGGTTCGGTCGCAAAAGAAACTGCAAGCCCGACCTGGTAAAACAATTTCCACCTGGAAGGGCTTGCTTTATCGTCTCCGTCGCCTTTACGGGCGAGAAAGAGCAAATCTAGTTAGTTTGCGCATCGTTCGGAACAGGCGTTTCATCTTCGAGGCGCAAGTGGATCGTGTTAAGGGTAAGGGCTGCGATGAGGCAACCCAAAGACAGTAGAGCAGGCAAGGACAACAATGCGAGCAGGCTCACAGGCACATCTCCGTTCCATGGCGGGTCATCGACCCGCGCATCGTATCTTTAGATTTTGTTCAAATGCGCTACGGCCCGTATCCATCTCGACTCCCTGACAGCCGTGTCGAGTGAGGTTTAGTTTCCGCTGCTCTCCCAGTCAAGTAGCGGACAGGCATTGAGGAGATGCCCTCGGGCAATTCTGTTACTGAGCGTAGGCCCGACTTGGAGCCTGTATGTTGAGGAAGATCAACTGAACGTTGATCTGAAGTACACAAAGGTGCACATTCATTGATCAGAATGACTGCGACAGGCTTGACGCTCACAAGCAGACACGATTCGTGTCTGCTTTAGTTGGGTCGACAACGCTAGTACCCACACTCTCCAGCGCAACAGCAGCGGCCAGTCGCAACAATAATGATCTCTTGCCCATGATCAATGCAATAGGGCAGAAAGGTGCCATTCCCTGCGCCAAATCGCGGACCTGCGAATCGATTGCCGGTCCCGAGGGCTGGTTGAGGAAGGCCGCGCCGCTGGTCGGTTGTCTCTCGCTGGAAATAGAGTTCGCGTGTCCGAGGACTTTTCCCGGCTGAGACACCATGGGAGTGATCTCCCCGTCCCCCTGAGGCGGTTGTTCTCGTCTTCGGTCCGTGAAAGGGGAAATATACCCGAGAAAGTAAATGTTCACAGGGATCGAACAAGGCCTATTGAGTCTTTTTCGATGCACCTCAATTCGATGCCGAGGGAGATTGGCCTTATTCGGGCGGTCAGATAAGGAAAAAGTGAGCTTATCCAACAGCGCTCAATTGTCGTTAGAATTGGTGCACTATTTTTCGCTACTGCTCGTGCTCGCTGAGTTCGAGGAGGATATGACTCAGGAATCCGCCGGCATCGTTTCGCTCTTTGGGCGCTTTCTGTTGTTGCTCGCCCTGTTCACATGGTCGCGTCTTCAACCTGTCGCGTCGCAGAGCGCACCCGGATCCTGGCCGATGGTTAACCTCGATTCCGGCGCCACGCGCTATTCAACGCTGGCCCAAATTACTCCTGCGAATGTCTCTCATCTAAAAGTCGCGTGGATCTATCACATGAAGCCCGGGACCCCCGCGGGCAACGCTCCTGACAACGCATGGCGCCTTTCTGAAGACCAGCCGCTGGTTGTCGGAAACACCATGTTCGTTGTGACGCCCTACAGCCGCGTAGTCGCTTTGGATTCAACCACAGGCAGAGAAAAATGGGTCTTCGTCATTCCCGGATCGGATCAGGCATCGCTGCGTGGAGCCGCATATTGGCCCGGTGACGCCTCCACCGGCCCGGCCCTCCTTTTCGGAACCAATCACGGCTTCCTATATTCGATTAGTGCGGGAACCGGGAAGGCCAACACCGCCTTCGGCAACCAGGGAGCCGTAAATCTTCGCACCTCTGATGTGATGAGCACCGGCACAGACAAGCTATACATCCTGCCCTCGCCGCCAGTCATCTACAAGAATCTCGTAATCACAGGCGCAGGGACCGGAGAGGGGCGCGGAGGCGTGGGCGGCGGACTCGGTCCCGCCGGAGATACGCGCGCATGGGATGTACACACTGGAAAACTGGTGTGGACGTTCCACTCGGTGCCACGCCCGGGAGAAGCTGGTCACGACACGTGGGGTGGTGGCAGCTGGCAGCAGCGCTCCGGCGTGAACGTCTGGGGCTACATGACCGTCGATCAGGAACGGGGCATCGTCTACATGCCGTTTGGAGCTCCGAACTATGATCGCGTCGGAGTCGATCGGCCCGGCGACAACCTCTTCGGCACGTCCGTCGTCGCCGCAGAGGCTGCCACTGGACGATTGCTCTGGTACTTCCAGGTCGTCCACCACGATATCTGGGACTACGACACCGAGGCGCCCCCCGCTCTTGTCGATGTTCATCGCGATGGCAAAACTATTCCCGCGGTCGTGGTCGTCAACAAAACCGGGCTCCTGTTCGTGCTCGATCGAGTCACAGGAAAGCCGCTATTCCCCGTTGTCGAAAAGCCCGTGCCTCCCAGTGACGTTCCCGGCGAGCATGCCTCCCCCACGCAGCCCTTTCCCGTGACACCAGAGCCGCTCGCCCAGACGAGAGTCCAGCTGTATCACGACCTGCCGGAGCACGCAGCCTGGTGCAAAGCCTATGTGGACGATAACCACATGCTGTTGGCGCAAGACGCCTATACACCTCCGGCATTCAATCGATATTCGGTTAATCTGCCCGGGACGCATGGCGGCGTGAACTACGCTGGCGGAGCCTTCGATCCGACGCTCGGCCTCTTTATCGTGAATGTGAACAATCTGGGCCAGCCGATGCGGATCGTGCGCGATGAGACTGGTGGCTATACCAATTCTGGTCCGTTCGCTGGAACGGCGCGCTTCTGGAATCCCGAGAAACACCTTCCATGCAACGAACCGCCCTGGGGAGAACTCGTGGCGATCGACCTGAATGGCGGCGAGATCGCCTGGCGCTCGGTCCTTGGTATCACCGACAATCTTCCCGAGAATAAACAACACACCGGCCGTCCTGGCTTAGGCGGCCCTATCGTCACCGGCGGCGGCTTGGCATTTATCGGCGCCACGGACGACGCTCGCTTCCGGGCCTTCGACACAAAAACGGGCCGAGAAGTTTGGACCTACCATCTGCCCGCATCCGCCGAATCCATTCCAATCACCTACACCAACGAGCATGGAAAGCAGTACATCGCAATCGTGTCAACGGGTGGAGGATTGCTGCGTGCGCCCCTGCTCAGCGATGAGCTCATTGCATTCACACTCGATGACGGCGCGAGTGGAGGGCCCAACGTCGTTCAGGCAAGTCTGAATCCCACGGCATCTCAGCCGTCAGCCGCCACACCCGGACTCGCTTCGACAATCCAGGATCCAAAGAAGAAAGCGATATTCAGCCGCTACACCGCTCTGCTGCCTCCGGGACCAGGCCGCGACGTCACCATTCGCGCCTGCTCCACCTGCCACGCCCTGGACGTTGTCGTCAATCAACGCCTCACCTCGGAGGAATGGACTAACGTGGTGCAGACCATGTCTGCAAAAGGTGCGCCGGCCACTCCTGCCGAGTTGAACATGATTCAGTCTTATCTCGCCAAGGCATTCCCGCGAAAAGGCGTTCGGAACAAGATGTGAGGAGTACTGGCCGTCCTCAACTGGTTTGTTCCAAATACATTGATGCCCGCTCTGTCTGCTCTCGAGATCGGCGCGAAACCCGCTCAGGAATCGACGGGCTGCCGTTCGCGGCAACCCTCTCGATGTTCTACAACCCATCAGTCAGTTGCTTGTCATCGTTTGCACCTTCGACCTCTCCAGAACAGAGAAAGATCGTGGCGCCATGTTCGAAGTCCACGAGCCGGACTTAAGGCCGCACGCATCGTCCAGAAGCCTCTCGTTCCCGAGGACATTCCGCCGATCCCGGCTTCGAGATCAACAGCATCTATAAACCCGCGGGACATAGTCGGCGGCGATTTCTTCAAGATGTCGGCCACCCAACAAAAAATCCGAATGACAAACTTGAGCAACGTCTTTCGATCAGACTTTGAGTTTGGCGCGCTTCACTCTTCACAAAGCTTTGTGCGAAGGCTGTACTTTCCCTCGTTGACCTTTCGAAGTGGATTCGGGCATAGAAAAGCTGCAGGTATCAGCCGTCAATTTGATGGGAGCGACATTGATTTCATGCAGGCTGTTCCTGGCTAACAGTAAATTGAAGTCGCCGATCTGCTTCTGCGTGTCTTTCCAAGCTGCGATGGTGTGGTTGAGGTCGGTGCAATCTTTCTGCCAGGTGGCGATCTGGGTCGGGGTAGGCGCCATGTCGAGGCCAACCTGCATCATGCTGACCATCGTGTTGTAAGCATTGTTCAGACTCATGAACGACTCGATCGCCTTTGGGTCGGGAGCAACGCGGCGAGCACCGCCTCCAAAACCTCCCGGGGTCATAGTTCCACCGATTTTGGTCAGGCCGGCATCCAGTGCCTTGGCCTGTGCGTCCAGATCGGCAGGCAGGGTGCCCTTCCTGATCGAGTCAAGCTGGATCTTGACCGCATTGACTTCTTCATGACCTTCGTAGCTCTGCTCCATACCTTTTACGGAGAGCAAGGTGAGCTTGCTCTGCTGGCGCAGACTGGCGAGCAGCGCGGCGCTTTCGCCGACACGCGGATCGTTGATGACCGTGACGTCGCGCGCGTAGACCTCGCCATCCACAGTCAGCTTCAAGTGATAGACCCCCGGAATCACCTGCGGCCCATGTGGACCGGGTGTTGTGGATCCCTCTACCATGTTCATCTCATTTTCCAGGTCGTGTCGCAGGGCTGGCGGATCTTCATATTGCAGGTTCCAGTTGACGCGATTCAAGCCGGCATGCGCGCTGAGGGCGCGCGTCTCGGGCGCGGCAAGCCAGTAATGGGGATACTCCGCTCCGTCGATGGGCGGAGGCAGAGTGCTGGTCATGGTGCGGACCAGATTGCCGCTCGAATCAAAGACCTGAAGTTGAATTGGCCCCGCTGGTTCCTTTTTCAGGTAATAATCCACGATCGCCCCGTAGGGCACGTTGGGCGCATGGGGAACTTCGATGGAGAAGGGCTGATCCCAATTGCTGTTGATGCGGGTGCGAATGGCCTCGGCGGGCTGAAAGAAATAAACGGGCGAGGAACTTATGGCTTGGGCGTTCGCGGCAATCTGGCGCAAGGGGGTGATGTCGTCGAGCACCCAGAATCCGCGGCCGTAGGTGGCGATCACCAGATCGTTCAGGTGGGTATCGGTATGCACAGTCAGGTCGCGGATGGACGTACTGGGCAGGTTCTGGCGCAGCGATTGCCAGTGATCGCCATTGTCGAAGCTGACGTAGACGGTCGATTCCGTTCCCGCGAAGAGCAGGCCTGGCTGTTGAGGATCAACGCGCAGACTATTGACCCAACTTCCGGTGCGTTCATCGCGCGGAAGGCCATTGACGATGCCGGTCCAAGTCTTGCCTCCATCGGTGGTGCGCCAAATCAAGGGCACGTCGGGGTTTTCATCTGGCGGGAGCGTCTGCCCGCGCTCGGGTGCAATCCGTGCGGCTACAAATGCGGTGTTGGCGTCGTCGCCGGCTTCGATGGTATTGAACTGGGTATGGGGTGGCATTTCGGCGATATTGGTGACATTAGTCCAGGTCTTGCCGTGATCCATGGTGTTGTAAATCTGGCCGTTGGTGCTTACGGTCCAAACCACGCCGCGTTTGACTTTGGAAATCGAGAAGTCGGTGATTGAGGGATCGGGTGGAGGCGGACCGCCGGCCGTCGGCTGCGGTGTCGGCGAGGGCTGCGGCGGTTGTGCGGGCGGTTGGGGCGGGGGCTGCGGGATCGTACCGCAGGCAACCTGGGGCTTGTCTTTGGGGGTGGTGAGCTCTGGACTCGCGGCCGTGAAGGTGTGTGCGCCGTCGCGCGAGACCAGCAGGCACTGGTAGGCAACGTAGAGCGCACTCGGATCGAAAGCGAGGTCAAACTTCTTCTGGAAGTCGCGGCCGGCGACATACTTGATGGCATCGGAACCAAAGTTAGGAGCGACATTCTCCCACTGCGCCGACGACATATCAATTTTGATCAAGCCGCTGCCGCCCCCACCCGGGCCGTAGCCAACGCCATAAATGATGTCCGGATTCCTGGGATCGGGTGTATCGACGCCGAATTCAGACGATGGCAGCGGACTCCAGTCAGTGAAATTGACCTGGCCCCAGTTGCCGCGGCTTGAGATCATGACCGCGCCAGTATCTTGCTGTGCGCCCATGATCCGATACGGATACCGGCTATCGGTGGCAACGTGATAAATCTGCGAGATGACCTCGGTGTACCAAAGGCTCCACGTGCGGCCGTTATCGAGGGTGACGCTGGCACCCTGGTCGGAGCCGACTACCATGCGGTGGCCATTGGTGGGATCGATCCAGAGCTTGTGGTAATCCTCGCCGCCGGGCGCTCCTTTGAAAGCTTGAAAGGTGACTCCGCCGTCGGTTGAGCGGTACATGGCCGTACTCATCGTGTAGAGAATGTCCGGGTTCTGCGAGTCGACGAAGACACCCGAGCTATAGGCGCCCTGGCCATTGCTGATCCGCAGATCCTTTCCAGCCATGTGTTGCCAGGTAGCGCCACCGTCGTCGGAGCGGTAAAGACCTGAGCCGTTTTCAATATTGTTGCCGATGATATACATGCGCTGGCCCTGGGTATGCATGGCGACCGCCACCGCAATGCGACCGGGGAACGGTGGGATCTTGATCTCGTTCCAGGTCTTTCCTTCGTCGGTTGATTTGTAGAGTTGAGGCGGTTTGGCTTTGGGGCGATTGCCTCCAGCAGCTACCCCGCTACCGCCTGGGCCGGCGCCCCCAATTCCCTGCGTGGCGGCAAGCATCACACTAGGGTCATCGAAGGCAATTTGCAGATCGCGTGTGCCGTCGTAGTTAGCAGGCTTCAGGACATTGGTCCAGGTCTGGCCGCCATCGGTGGAGCGGTAGACTCCTCCGCCGTGATGGCCGGTATCTCCAAGCGCAGAGACGATCACCAGGTTGTAATCGGCGGGATCGACCACGATGCTGTCGATCTTCACCGTGTCTTCGAGGCCGATGTGCTGCCATGTTGCGCCCGCATCGGTCGACTTCCACATTCCATTGCCTAGGCTGCCGCCGATGGGGTCGCCTGCGCCTGCATAAACGACATCGGAATTGGAGGGTGCGACCATGATGGCGCCTACGCTGTCAACGCTGGTCTCCTGATCCATGACGGGAAACCAGGTGACGCCGCCGCTGGTGGTTTTCCAAATGCCCCCCAGCGGGGTACCGGCATAGAACACGCCGGAATCGCCGATGACACCGGTCACCGAGGAGATGCGTCCGCCGTGGAAAGGCCCAACGTTCCGCCATTTGAGGCCACGATAGAGGTTAGGATCGACCTGCGCTGCCGCGGTTAAGCCGGACAGCAGTACGATCCAGAATGCCAGCACGCAAAATGCTGTCCGCGACACTCGCGTCATGATCGTTGAACCTCTCGGGGAAACTTCGCCGTGATGGGGGCAGTATACAGTGGCGACTAAAAGGGATCGCCATACTTGGCGGCTCTGTTCCCGCCTTCGTTGGAAACCTGGCGGCGGATGAACCACTGTGGACGCGAAGCGATTCGAGGGGACGGCGGCATTCTTCTGCATCACCCGTCCGATCGAGTGGAAGCAGCAACTGCCGCCTTGCGGGCGGCCGTTCGCGCGCAATCCCCGGCCTCGCAGACGAATGCGAACCGCAACAGCGAGGAAGCAGACAGCTGCGAGAATCTCGAGAAACACCTTGCCCCCGTCGAGCAGGTCGGGATGGCCGTCTTTAAGGTCGGGATCTGTGAGGATGCTGTGGATGAAGAGCAGGATGGCCGCGGGAAAAACGAGGTAGTGCAGGCGACGCCACAGCGGACGGCCGATGCGAGTTCGCAGGATCGACGTGAGGAAGACCAGAAGCAAGAGATACAGCGCGCCAGCGCCGGCGAGATTGATTACGGGTTGTAGCGGCGATTGGATGGGCAGCAAAATGTCGAAGACGCGAAAGCGTGGCTTATTAAGAAAGAGGAGAACGATCGGGTGGCTCAAGGTGAGGGCGATGGTGCACCACGCCGTCCAGCGGTGGAATGCGAAGATATCGAGTTTGCGATGAGGCCATTGCCGAACTGGACTGTAGCGCATTGAGATCAGCAGGCCAAGCAGGAGGTTGAGGCCCGCCGCTCCTGCCGCTCCGAGGCCGAGATATGAACAAAGATCCAACAAGGTCATTCGAGACGGCGCTCCACAAAGTCGGCTAACGATACGGAACCAGTGCACGATTGCGTACCACTCCACTTGAGCTTCTGTTCAGGACTATCGCACTGTCAATGTGGAGGCTCATGCCCCGGGACACGGCAAGCTTACGATTCACACGAAGTCCTGCCTTTTTGTGAAGGGGGCGTGATGTTGATGTCCAACGCGCAAAACTCAGCGGGACCGTTCGATCGTTTTCGGCGTTGTTGGCCGATGCAGAACCGAATCATCACAGAAGCCAGTTCGGTTACATCCACCGCTTGGAAAGGCTCTGTTGACCTCGAAAAAGGCTTGCAAATTTACAGGAGTGGGCGACCGGGTATTTGCGAGTCGGTTGCACAAAGAAAGACGGCCTTATTGGGGAACCTCGATCCTTCGCAAGTACATCCGGCTAGTTGCCGCGGATCCCAACATTCCGAAGCGCATCGGTTGGCATACTTTCCGGCGCACTCTGTTCCGCCCTGCTCGAGAGTCTTGGGGCCGAATTCAAAGTGATGCAGGAGCTTATAAGGCATTCGACGACCCTGCGGGCGACAATGGATGTTTACACCCAAAGCCGTCGCACCGACAGAGCTCGCCGCGCGAGCTGCGGTGTTGACCTTATTCTTTCCAATCCTGACTTGGAAGAAGATGCCGAAATTGTCGAAACGGCGTGACAGCGTCAATTGGAGGGTGCAAAAGGGACACGGAATTGTGGCTTTTTGCACCGTCAAACGTTCAGCGAAGGTCGCGGCAAGTTGCTGATTCTGATTGGCGTCCCCGACGGGATTTGAACCCGTGTTATCGCCGTGAAAGCGCGGGCAACTCCCAATTGCAGGGTTTATGGGGGTCTACAACGGCTGGAACGCACTATAACGGCTGCAACGGAGCTTTTCGTGGTCCCGAAGTGGTCCCAGAAATCACGAGCCGTGGCCAAAGGTGAAGCCGACATCGACGTAGTCGCAACGAAACGACAACCCATTCTTTTTGCCGTCTTGGCCGATATCTGTTAGGTTTCGTTCAGTTGTGCTGGCTCTACACTGCCGCCGTGAAAGACCGGGGTCCTTGGACGACATTAACGCACTGCTGAGAACCAGAACGCATCGGTACGAACCGTAGCAACATTAGCGGACACATTAAGTGCTCCTCAACTGCTCCGCGGCCCGTTTCTCAAACTGGCGCTTACAAGCAGTCATCTCACTCCTCGGAGTGACCTATGTCCGCCTTCGCACCCTGACTTCGAGCAGTCGACTCGGATTCAGTTCGTTCGCGCTCGAAGCCTCGAGAAGCAAGCTCAATGCGACCACAGTCTGCTCAATGGAACGGCATGCAGATTGGCGGCGAACGGGATCACATCCTTGCCGGCATAGAGCACCACGCCGCGCACCCAATTGCTCCCCACGTCGTCGGCCAGCGCTCTGAGTCCTCGCACGTCGTTACTCCCCAATGTCGCAGAGGCTTTTACCTCGATTCCCGTAACCTTGCCAGAGCGATCCTCAAGTACGATGTCAACTTCCTGGCCGGACGCAGTCCGCCAATAAAACACTCCTGGGCGCGTCGCGCTCCAGGCGCATTGCTTGTACAGTTCCATCAGAACGAAATTCTCAAGCGCGGCCCCAACCAAATTTCCTTCTGATTTCAGTCGATCCACTGTTGTGCCGAGCGTGTGGGCCAACAGGCCAGTGTCATTCAGGTAAATCTTGGGAGTCTGAATCAGACGCTTGCCCAGATTCCGAGCCCACGGACGCAGCAGTTTCACTAGGAATGTCCCCTCGAGCAGAGCAAAGTAGCGTTTCAGTGTCGTCTGCGGCAGGGCCATTGTGCGTGATAGGTCGGCAAAGTTGAGCAAACCCCCTGCGCGGGCCGCAACAACCGAAAGCAGGCGGGGAATTGCCGCGCTGTCCGCGATATTGGCAATGTCCCGGATGTCCCGTTGGAGAATGGTCATGATGTAGGACTGAAACCAGGCATCGCGGCGCGCGGCACTGGACCGGGCAACAGCCGGCGGATATCCTCCGGTTGCGATCATCTCCACTGCATCTTCCCAGGAGAGAGAAGGCATTCGTTCAGTCCAGTGCACAGTCGATCGGGAGAAGAGCGTGTCTACGAGGTTCTCCTTGACGCTGTGCATCTCTCCCTGAGAGAACGGCCATAAAGTCAGAACCTCCATGCGCCCCGCCAGCGACTGGGAGAGTCTCGGCAGCAACATCACGTTCGCTGAACCGGTCAGGAGGAAGTCCCCGGGCCGGCGCTTGCGATCGATCGCGGCCTTGATCACCGGGAAGAGCCCGGGAACGTGCTGGACCTCATCCAACGTAACGGGGAGCTGGAGGCCAGCGATGAAGCCGTTGGGATCACGCTTGGCGGCTGCGAGAACACCTGGATCGTCAAAGGTCAGGTATTGGCGACTCTTCTCGCCAAACTCCGGAGACTGGACAAGTGTGCTCTTTCCCGTTTGCCGGGCTCCGTTCAATAGGACGGCGGGTGTATCAGAGAGGGCCTCTTGGAGAGGGCCTATTAGATGCCGGTGCAGCATCCACTTAATATAGGCTGCGCTTCGGATGATAATCAACCACTTTTTGGATGATTATCATCAACTTAATCCAGCTCTGCGTGCTTCCAAGAGTTGGCACAAGCGAGAGGCTACGAGATACCCGGGCAGGAACTCTTCCGCCGGAGTCGCGGCAGGAAGTCGCCCGGAAGAGAAACCAGCGGTAATCCCCGTCGAAGCGGCGCAAGCGTGCTTCGCGTTCACCCGGCTGTCCGGAAGCTAAGATGCTTTTCCAGTAATCGAGAAGTCCAGGCAGATCGTTGGGATGGATGGCCGTTGTCCAGCCCGAGCCGGGGGCCTCATCGGACGTTAGGCCAGTGTAGTCCAGCCAGCGCCGATTAACGAATTCCGCGGCTCCGTCAGCGGCTGCTGACCATGGCAGCGCCAAGAAACCGGCCTCTTCCAAAGGCCCTGGTCCCGGCTGAAGCAAGCCTCTCGGATCATCTTGAGCTCGGCGACTTCCTGGGCTGGGGACTTCCCACGATTATTGCGGTAAAGGCGAAAATAAGATCGCTTGAAATGCAAATGCATGGGTAGATTTCTGAAGAACAATGATACCCTCGAACGTACCCTATAAATCTCCATGCGACTTCTATTGGTTGAAGACGAACTCGACATCCAGCGGTTTCTGAAGCATTCTCTTGCGGAGGCAGGGTACCAGGTGGACGCGGTTGGTACGGCCGCAGCCGCAGTTAGTGCAGCTGCCGAGTCCAGCTACGATTTACTGCTGGTTGACCTCGGCTTGCCCGATAAGGACGGCCTTCAGCTGATTCTGGAGTTGCGACAAATTGGGGTCGCGGCACCGGTTCTGATTCTCTCGGCCCGTCGTTCAGTGGACGAACGAGTGAAAGGACTGCAACAAGGAGGCGACGACTATCTCACGAAGCCTTTTTCGCTCGCTGAATTGCTAGCCCGGCTGAGAAATCTGTTGAAGAGGCACAGTTCAGGCCCGAGCATGAGTGCTCGTCTTTGCGTACTTGATCTCGAACTCAATCTGCTGCAACGAGAAGTTACACGTTCGGGGACGCCCATCCAGCTAACGTCACAGGAATTTGCCCTCCTGGAGTTTCTCTGCCGCAATGCCGGGAAGGTGGTCACGCGCTCGATGATTCTTGAGCGAGTCTGGGGTCTTAATATCGAACCCAAGACAAACATCGTGGATGTCCACGTGAGCCGGCTGCGCGCCAAAGTGGACGCGATTGGTCACAAGCCACTGATCTGCACGCTCCGTGGGATGGGGTATGTCCTTCGCGATACATAGGCCGAGCAGAGAGATATTCGACGGCGCAATGGTGCATGGCTCTGAGTCGAAGCCTCGAAGGGGTGTCTACTCAGGAACAACGCCTCAGAAAACGCCGGCGACTACATCTTCTTTCTCGAGGAGGCAGAGGATTGGTCGCTGATGCTGTGGGTGGGTCGGGACCGCGCCACTCAATGTGGGTGTATCCTGACCAGCCTGTCAATCTGCTCCCAGGATCGGGATATGGCTACACCGCGCCCGAGCTTTCCGCTCGGTGGCGATTCAAGTCCCCCTCTTTGAGTATTTACAGTAGAATGGTCGAAACCCGTAAAATGAATTTCATCGCGGCACAAGTTGGATCGACGTGTTCCCGGCGATGCGTCCGGGAATTCCCCTGTTGTTAGACCTTTACAGTGGAGGGGCGGCTTTCTTCAACCCTCAGATTCGTTGCTGAACCATGGTGCGCCTTTTAATCGTAGAAGACGAGATGAAGCTGGCGGTTGCGATAGCAGACGGACTGCATGAGAACGGTTACAAGACGACGATCGTAAATTCCGGCGAACCCGGGATGAAATGTATTCGTGAATCCACGTTCGATGTCATTCTCCTGGATTTGATGCTGCCGGGCTCGAGCGGCCTGGAAATTCTGCGCGCCCTGCGCAGGAATGGCCTAAGGACCCCGGTTCTGATCCTCACATCGAAAGGGTCCCTCGACGACCGGGTACGCGGGCTCGAAATGGGAGCGGATGACTACCTCGTCAAACCATTCGCATTTCCTGAACTTCTGGCTCGCATTCATGCCCTCCATCGCAGGGCCAACCCCGGAAGCCCCCTCCATTCTCCAGTTGGCGGATCTGCGGATGGAGTTAAGCGCGCACTCAGCGGTGCGAGGAAACACTTCCCTGGAGCTTACGGCAAGAGAATTCGAACTACTAGAGTACCTACTGGCGAACCGTGGCACCGTTGTATCGCGGGAGATGATTGCGCGCGACGTGTGGCAGTCCCCGGTTCGCCACGCGACGCTAGACAACGCTATCGACGTTCACATTGCGCGTATCCGGCGTAAGATCGATGACCCATTCCCGATAAAACTTCTTCATACAGTGCGTGGTGTCGGCTTCGTCCTGCGCAAGCCGGAGGACACGTAAGTGCGCCTCCGCCCTACATCGATTCGAACCCGCCTGACACTCTGGTACACCGCCATCTTTACCCTTGTGTTGGGGCTATTCATATCCGGAGCATGCTTTCTGCATTACTGGCAGCTGAGCGCTCAGCTCTATTATGCCGAGGTGCAGGATCTGGAGACCGTCGAAGGCCTCCTCTACTTCACCGCTGATGGGCGACTTTTGCTGCACGATGACTACCACGGCCATCCTGAATCACGGTTGATCCTCGACCGGCTCATGGAAGTCATGAACGAGCGAGGCGAAGTACTGTTCCGTAACGAGAAATTGAACGGGCAGGAACTCGGAGGACCTCCGTTAAAAGACGAATTCACGGTTCGTTATTTCGCCCGTCACATCAAGCTCAGGGATGGTACCCCAGTGCTTACTGTCAGCCATCTCCATTTGCTCAAGGGACGGCCGCTTTTCATGAGAGTGGCCTACAGCATCGAGCCGCTTCGGCGGCACTTATTGGAATTTCTCGGCGATCTCATCTTCGCTATGCCGGTGGCATTATTCGCAGCCGTCATTACCGGTGATCGAATGGCAAGGAAGGCTTTGAATCCACTTGAGGATATGGCTCGCTTGACGGAGCGGATCACGGCCCGGAGACTGAGCGACCGCATCCCGGTTGAAAACCCCAATGACGAGTTCGGTCACATGGCGCGGGTGCTCAACAGCTTGTTGGAGCGGCTTGAGGAGTCGTTCGTAAAGCTTAGGCAGTTCACATCCGATGTCTCCCACGAGTTGAGGACACCACTAGCCTCCCTGCGTATGGTGGGTGAAGTCGGCCTCCAGTGCCAACAGAATCCCGCGAAATATCAAGACATCATTGGCAGCATGCTCGAGGAAGTAACTAGGCTGAGTTCCACGATCGACACTCTACTGACCATCGCGGAGGCGGAATCCGGAGAGATCAAACTAAAGCGCACGGCATTCTCTCTAGGAGGACTCGTGCACGAAACGGTCTCAATTGTGGGTGTCCTGGCGGAAGAAAAGAGTCAGACGATTGTGTTCGACCAAGATTCCGATGTGCAAGTGGAGGCTGATCGATTCTATCTTCGCATGGCGCTGGTGAATCTACTCGATAACGCCGTCAAATACTCCCCGCTTAACAGCGAGATTCGCGTCCACTGGCAGCTGACCCCCAAAGAGAGTGACGGCTTCCCGATGGTCGAGCTGTCCGTGAAGGACCAAGGGCCCGGAATCGAGGAGAGCGAGCGACAGCATGTGTTCGAGCGCTTTTACCGGATAGACAAGGCGCGTAACCGGGAAGACGGCGGCGCAGGATTAGGCTTGGCCATTGCAAAGTGGGCTGTGGAGGCGAACGGCGGAGTGATCCTGCTTCATTCCCGACCTGAAGGAGGATTGATCTTGACGATTCGGCTTCCGGCATTACGAGGGCGTGTCGCGACCCATACCTAGTGTGACTTATTGTTTTTGAGTGGCCTGCGTGCTCGAAGTCTCTGTCGGACTTGCCGGCGTTGCTTGGGCGTGAGCACCTTGAAGATTTAATTCAACCCGGCAAAATCAGGGAGAGAGTCGCCCTTCGGCTGATGCCCGGTGGAAGCAGGCGTCGAAGTCTGCATGGCAGCATGCGGAGAGCTGCCGTCCCTGGCACCGCGAACAGCAACATGAATCCAGCTGCAATGATCAATTTGTTCAGAAGAACTCTCCCTCGAAATAAGATTGGTTTTGATTTGATATCTAAGTAGACAGTTCAAGATCAAGGCACCCACGGTGAATTGGTTCATCTCCACATAACATCAGGCAAACTGTGTCGTCGAGGGGGCGGGGCGGCACAACCCTATTCGACGATGAGTCCTCGCGCGTGAAAAGTGCCAATGAACAAGTCGACCCGGTCCCTAGGTTTCACTGGCCGACCGCTGTTTGAGAATGCCATCCAGTACGATTTTCCGGCTTCGATGGTGGGTGGGGCCTGACGCAGCTGCCCCGACCTTTTCCAGGGAAGGTATCACCAGCTGGACATCCTTTTCCGGACACTGAAGGACAGGCTCGAATTTCTGGTCGCTCAGCATTTTGGCTTTGTCTGGGTTCAGAACATGATACCTGAACCAGATGATCACTCCCGACTCAACCGCTTTCACGCTGGGGGCCTCGATTCCCGACAGGGATGCAAATATTGCGGCTTTTCGAGTTCAGATCCGGGGTGGCTGATTGCGAAACGGTGCTCCAGCCGTTGCCGCTTTTGCGGCCGGGGCCGAACTGGTTGCTGGAGTTTGAGACGCTTGCGCCCATGCGGTCGACATAAGTGCGCTGCCGATTACGAACGTCCCGACCAACAAGTGACTTGAACCTCTTAGTAATTGCGCGATCAAATTGCTATCTTTCTTTCGAGTGAACACTACTTGGCAAACTTGAGATAAGCGGTACATTGCTTGATCACGCCTTCTTTTGACAGCTTGGCAAATTGGTCGCTGATGTCCTTGTAGCTGTCCTTGTATTCCTTCTTGGCTCGGGCCTCCGACAGTTCATTTGCGGAAGCATCTCCGTCCATCAACTTCTTGAGCTCCTTATACTTTGAAGCTGCCTCCGGGTTGACTTTCCCGCAGTAATCGAGAATGCCCTCGACCTGCCCCAGATGCTCTGACGGCATGGGCAGCGTGGCCGTTGCCAGCTGCGGGATGGCGAGGGCAACACCCAAATACATGATTCGGTGAATGCTCATGATTACGATTTACCTCCTGGATCTTTACTTCCTGTGACATCGAGTTGGGAAGAACTCTACTTCGTTTTTCGGTTCCGTGCAAACAAGTCCTATACGAAAAATGATGCTGCTTGCGGAAAGTCCGCAAGCAGCATCCACGTTCAGACACTTGGCGCAGTGTTATTGAGCAGTCCCGTTCAGGGTTGAGGTTTGCACTCCGGCCGAATCCGAGACGCTGACCGTCGCGGGCTTGAGACCGGCAGGCTGAGAGGTTAGCGGCTTGAACTGCACGTACACGGTGCAAGTAGCGTTCGGAGCCAGAGTTGTGTGCGTTGCATTTCCGCAGGTTGAAAGCAGGGCCGAGATGGCGTAATTAGCGACGTTCCCCGCCGATCCTCCCAGAGTTCCCGCCGTCACTCCTGTTAGAGGAACAGTACCGGTGTTTCTCAGGGTGAACGTTTGAGACGGATCAAACGTGCAGGCCAAGACTCCGAGGCCCGTGCCCGGGCAGTTCCTCGTCTGACTGACAGTCCAGGACGTCGGTGTCAGGGTTGCGCTAGCGGTACCCGCGACTCCAGTGCCGGTAAGTGATACCGGCGAGTTCGCGACTGCCACGTTTGCGGTGATGGTAGCCGTTCCGGTGTAGGCAACGGCCGTGGTCGGGGCAAACACTATCGTGATGGTGCAGGGCGTGCCCGCGGCCAAGGTCGTTCCGCAGGTTCCGCCGGAGCGCGAGAACGGAGCGGTGACGGCGACTGCAATTCCGGTCGCGCCAGCCCCGCCGCTGTTGGTCAGAGTGAGCGTCAGGGCACTGGACGTTGTTCCATCCGCCGTGTTGGGGAAGGCCAGCGAAGACGGGGTCACAGTGAGTATCGCGGGCGTTGTCCCTTGATACTCGACCGCACCGACGTCCACGCTAGCTCCATTGGTGTCAGGCCGTTTGTTGCCGAAGAAGTCGGTGGAGAGTTCAGTCCCCTTGACGACGTTTTCGACAGCGGTGAAGGTGGAGTAAGGGATGTGGTCGATGGCTGGTGAACCGGCAGCCAGAGCGTAGTTGCCCAGGGCAGGTCCGCCGCCATAATTGCCATCGGCTCCCATTACGCTCGGGTTGGTAAGTGTCAGTGGTCCCCAGCGCAGGTTGATCCAATTGTTGCCTTCGTCAACCGTTGCCACCGGCGTCAGGTTGAAGATGGGGTTGGGTACGGAGGCATCGGAGATACCCGGCGGCACGCTAAATCCAGACGCTCCAAATTCCGGAGGAGTCCGCGATCCGTTGCAGTACTGGGTGTTGAAGTTCGGATTTGATGCCAGGTTGTTCAACCCGGGGTAGTCCGACGCATCGGAGAGCACCGAGTATGTAGGCGCCAAAGTGATTCCGGATCCGTGATTGGTCGGACCGGTGTCACCGCGTGCACCAATTTCCCAGAAGCTGGTGGCAACGCATTGGCCGGTTGTCGACTGGGTCGGCGCCAGCATCGTGGTGAAGGCGCTGTAGAGCGAGACGACATTTTGCTGGTACTGCGCGCTGAGAGCACCAACGCCGATGTAGTAGGCGCTGTTATCCCAGAAAATGTTGTTCGCCAGGTACGGGTAGGAGAAGGTCCTGCACGTGCCGTTGGTTGCTGTGGAGCCCGCATAGTGGTTTGCGGGGCAAATGACGGTTGCCGGTAGATTCGCCGCCAGAATGGCGCTGTTCTGAATGGTCACGAGCCCCGACGGTTGAGGGCAGGAAGTCGTCGGAGACTGCGTGCAATCAGTTCCCGCGGCGCTGGCCAGGGGAGCGCCAATGGTCGTGAACAGGATTCCAGCCGAAGCCGTGGTCGTGTTGGCGACCACCGTGTTGTGAGCGATGTTGACGTTCAGTGCGTCCAGCATCGAGATCCCCGCGCCATCCCAGCCGGCTACGTTGTCCGCGATGATGTTGTTGGTAATCGTGGGCGACCACCATTGAGCTGGAGTTGTCGGAAACGACAGTACGTCGGACCCGTTGACATTCTGCAGGCGCAGGCCACCGCCGCTGCCGGACTCCGCCGCGTTCCCCATGATCAGGTTGGCATTGAGGACCAGGTTGGGACCTATGCCGTCGCTGGGGAGAACTGTACTGGGAATAGGAACGCAATCCTGGTCGGTCGTGGCTCCGCAAACCGGCGTGATATCGGGCGTGCCCATCACAAGCAAGCCGCCGCCGTTGGCGGGGACGGTGGGGTTCAGGCTCTGGTTGAAGAGGATGGAGTTGTGTTCGATGTCGCCGCTGTAGCTCATTCCCATGTGAGCCACACCGCCGCCGTCGCCACTGCTCAGGTTGCCGCAGACCCAGTTGTAGTTGAACTTGTAGTAGTCGGAGCCCGTGCAGATGCTGATGCCGCCAGCGCCTGCCGGAGTACCGGAGAACAGTTCGTCGCCGGTCGAGGAGTTCAGCGAGATGTTGTTGTGGTGAATGTTGACATTTAGGTTTTCGCAATACGGCAATTGCTGGTTATTGGGAATGTTGCCGCTGTAGCAGGATCCCGGGGGATTTGTACCCGCGGCTGCACCTTGAAGGATCTCCGGAGCAAACTCGCCCTGACCAACGTTGATGCCGCCGGAGAGTGACCCTGCGTTGCTGAAGATGTGGTTGTTGGCGACTTGCAGGTTATGCGCCCAACCGTGAATGTAGATACCGCCGCCGCCCTGGGAGCTGTCGGTGATTCCCAGGCCGTCGATGCTGGACGGGTTGCAGGAGAAGTTGCTGGGGAACGGGTTCGTGGTAACGCGACTACTTGTGTGGCAAACCGAATTGGAGTCGCCCGTGGTATAGGAGCCAGTCGAGCTCACATCAGTACCGGTGAGCAGAGTGGTTCCGGCTGGGAACGAGCCCTCGTTCTGAAGAGCTGCCGCCGAGGGGAAGTTGACTCCCTTGGCCAGCACGGTGATGCCCGCACCCTCGAGGGCTCCCATCAGGGATGGCTCCTGCAACAACTGGGCCAGGTTGCCGTTAGTCGTAGCGTCCCATCCGAGAATGGGTTCTGCCGGCAGCGGATCGACCTGGGCATTCACGATTCCCGAGGCAGTCGGGGTGGTCGGCGTGAAGTAATTCCACGGCGTGCCTCCGGTGCTTCCGCAGGAAACCTGATTGGACGGGTCGAACGCACTGGTCGGGGTGATGGGCGTCCCTTGCAAGGTCAAGCCAAACAGGCAGACGACGCGCTGGCGCCATGGATCCATCTTGCCCGCGGGCTGAGTATTCGCATTGATGACGCTCGTGGCCGAGCCGACGCCTTGCAGCCGCACGGGCTTCCACATGATCACCATCTCATTGTGGGTTGCGTTGGTCTTGTTTACTCCGGCAGTGGTGCACGCGGCGGCAGTCGTAATTCCACCCGTCGTGGTGTTGCAAGTTGGGTCCACGATAAGCAGGTCGCCCGGTGCAGCGGCGTCGATCGCACCCTGGATGGTAGCGGACGCGGGAACGTGAGTCGGAGCCTTGCCGCCAACTGTGATATTGACGGTGTCGATGGACTGTTTCCCACTGGCAGCCGTGACGACCAGTTGGCCGCACTGCGCCGTCGCGCCGCCGTACTGCGCCTGTTGCTGCACAGCGCAGTTCGGCACGCCGGCCGGCACCTTGACCGTGAGAGATAGGTCACCCCAGGTACCGACGACCGTAGCGGGTACTCCGCCGATGGTCACCGTTCCTGCGGTGGTGCCAAAGCCATAGTGCCGCTTGATGGTTTTCTGGTTGTATGGAGCGGTGGTGGCCGACGGCCCGGAGTAAGCGTTATTCGCCACCATCTGGTCGCCCAGCGCGGTAATGGTGAGGGTGCTTGTCGAGAGCCCTGCTGTTGCCGCCGCTCCGGAGCCGCCGCCGCCGGAGAACGAAACCGCGGGGGCAGTACTGTAGCCGGACCCTGGATTGTTAAGCGAGAGGGAAACAACTGTTCCCAGGATCGTATCCGTTGCGGCAGCGCCGCTGCCTCCGCCTCCTGTGAACACAACCGTGGGGGCAGAAGAGTAGCCCGATCCCGCCGCGATCAGGTTCAGAGAAGTGATGGGCGAATTGACGGTGGCTGTTGCGGCAGCACCGGTGCCGCCGCCACCGGTGAATGTGACTGTAGGCACGCTAGTGAAACCTGAACCAGCATTCGTTACGGTCACCTTGGTTACGACCTCTGTGATAGAGGCCGTCCCTGAGGCCGCGTGTCCCGCCGTGTGGGTCCCGCCGAACGTGACAGAAGGCGCCACTGTGTAGCCGGAGCCAGGATTCGTGATCGTCACGGCAGTGATCACGCCGCCAACAACAACTGGTGTACCCGTTGCCCGCACGTTGCCCAAACCGCCCGGTGCCGCGAACGTTACCGTGGGACGATTGAAACCTGTCCCTGTATAGCCGGTACCTCCGCTCGTGATGTTTACGCCGGTGACTTTACCGGAGACGGTCGCTGTCGCGGTTGCGCCCGTGCCGCCTCCACCCGTGAATCCAACCACGGGTGCGGAGGTGTATCCGGAGCCGCCAGCCGACACGGTCACTGAAGCAATCTTGCCGTTGATCGTCGCAGTCGCAGCCGCGCCGCTTCCGCCTCCCCCTACGAAGCTAACCGTGGGAGCAGAAGTGTATCCCGATCCCGCGTTGGTCAACGTGAGTGTGTTGACCAAAGCGGAGATGGTGGCTGTCGCTTTGGCATTTCCCGCAATGGTTACCGTTGGAGCGCTGGTGTAATTCGCACCGTCGCTCGTGAGAGTCAGGGATGCCAGCGCACCCGAGCCCGCTGCGCCGCCCACCCAGGGTCCGACTCCGTCGCCATCCACTTCAGCGACGGCCGGAGTGGTATCGGGGTAGGAGCAGTCGACGTTGTTGTACCCGGCGCCAGCAAAGGCTGACGTGGGCACGACCGGCGTGTCGAGATACGTGGTAGCACCGGGCATGAACGGCAGTTCATAGCAGAACTGGCTGTAGCCGGGAGTAAACAGCGGGTCGGTAATCATCTTGCCTGAGCCGGCCGGGTCCAGAATCGGGCCAGGGTCGTTCATGCAGAAGACCATCATCGAGGGTGAATAGCCCGTCGGGTTCGGCGGGTTTACTTCCCACGTTGAGTACGTCATGCCATCGAACGCTCCCCAATGGTCCGCATACACGCGTGAGATCTCGTTTCCTGCCCAATCCTTGATCGCGACGGGCAGATCTGGCGGAGAGAATTTCTCGCCGAACATCGGAGAGAAGGGATCGAATTCCGACGTGTAGTCGTCGGTGATGATGCCAGTGAACTTGCCTGCGACGTGCGTAGAGGTGTAGATGTAGAACTTCGCAATCGCGCCCATCTGGTCACCCAGTGTCACTTCCTTGCGGTCGCAGAGCGGGCGGGAGGCTCCTGCAAATGGAGCTACCTGGTGCGATTGCGGGTAAAGGCTGATGTAGTCGGGCACAATACGCATTTCGCCCACGCATGGCCAGATGGGCTCAGGGATAAATCCTGGGACAATGCCTTCCGTGGGTGAGGTTCCGAGGCTGGTGGTGGGATTCTGGGCATTATTGGCGTTATAGCCCGGCCCAGGATATTGCTGCGAAGAAGCCACCGAGGCCTGGTCGGGAATGATGAAGATGTTGCCCAAACCGCCAAACTGCTGCGTGACCGGAGCAATGAAGTCGTCGCCGATGAGGATGTTCTTGTCCTCTTCCTTGACCAGTTCGTAGCCTTGGGGCAGAACTACTTCCACTACATACTTTCCTGCAGGCAGTTGCGGAACTCCGTAATACAAATCAGTCGTTGGAACCGCGGTATTGGCCGTGCAGATCGTGCAATTGGTGCCGGCAAGAGTCGGCTTGCCATTTGCATCAACAGCAGTAACGCTGGGGAATTTGTACATGCCGTCGTAGGGAGCCGGCTGAAGCTGGTTCCAGTTGTGCATGCCGTCGTAGCACTTGAACTGCGACTGACCCGGCAACGCCGTTGGCGTGGCTGCCGTGCCATGCTCAACATTGTTGTAGAAGTCGAGATAGTTCGGCTGGTTTGCGATCGAGAAGAAGAACAAATCCGGAATGGCGCCGGAACTCGCACCTTGTCCCGGGCAGTTCATATTCGGCGTAACGCCATCGGCCCGGAAGCCCTGGGCGTAATCGTCAAAACTGCTCGTCTGCGTGGTGTCCACTTTGGTCAGGGTCGAAGTCACGCCGTCAGAGGCGACCCCCTCCTGGTAAAGGTTGATTGTCACGCGCGGGACCAGTGGCTCCCACTGTGTCTGTACCAACATCATCGGGTCGTCAAACGGACGCGTCGAGGCATAGATCACATGCCCCTTGATGCCGCCGTTCTCGCCCGGGGCGTAGGGCTCCTTGCCGAACTCGAGGAAGTTGTTCTGCCCCGGGAAACCCTGCCAGCCCTCGACGCCGACCCACGGGGGATCGATGCGGCCGGAAGAAAGGATGGTCGAGCAGGTCGTAATCGGAGGGGTGCCCGTGGAAGTCGTGCAGGAACTGGGTGGGTCGCTCGTGGCCGGGCCATTCAAAATCGATTTGCCCGTGCAATCTGCACCCGCGCAATAGATGGCGCCTGGCACGCGCAGATTCGTAGGTACCGAGATGACTTCCGCGGTGCTAGCCAGGTTTTTGCCGATTGCGGATGTGCCGCAAGGCGGATATCCGGTAACCCCGCAGGAGGACGTGCCATCGGCCGGGCCGCCTACGTCATACACCACGTGCGTGCCGGTGTTCTTGTAACGGGTCACGTCGGTCTCGACCGTGTACCAGTTGAACAGCGGGAACGTCTCGTTGAAGTTGGCAGTCCCGTTGAAGTCGGTGACCAGGCCGTTCATAAGCTGGCCGTCGCGCAACCGGACCGCAACGTTCGCGAATGGAATTCCCGACTCAGTCGCCTGCGAGAGACCATCCTTGTTGTCGTCGATAAAGGTCCGTGTGTAGAGGTTGGCTTGCCATTGGACCGTGGCGATGTCACCGAGATTGACGGTTTGTCCGCCGCCGGTTATGGCGACAGGTGTCGAAAGGCCGTCCACCAGCAGATCATTCCACTGGTCGAAGACCGTGACTCTCCAATTGCCCGCGGGTAGGCCCGTGAGCGTGAACGTGCCGTCTCCGTTGCACTTGGTGAATGCGAAGTCTTCGCCATCCGGATCCCCGAAGCTCACATAGCATTGGGTCCAGTAGAAGGTGTCGTGCGAACCGCTGCTGAACAATCTCTCGTCTGGCGGACGGCTCAGGCGTTCGCCGGTGACTTTGCCGATGATGGTGTTATTGCAAGTCCAACCGCCGGTAGGAGGCGGGAGATTGGGATCCGTGCCGCCGCAGACGTAAGGTTTGCGATCATTGATGATCTTCGGATTGGCGAAGCCAATCACATTGTGGAACGATGCCGGACCGTATTCTTGGAAGTAGCTTGGCTCGCTGATCTTCGTGAAAACGTCGTGTCCCTTCTGCCCGTCCAGGGTGTTGGTCTGGAGCCACTCTTCCCCGCGGGCAATGCGGTCAGCCCCAGGCGTGGCGATTGCGGCCCATTGTCCGGGCATCAGGTTTGCAATGACCGCCTGTCCGGCAAGTGGGGATAGCGTTACCCCATCTGATTCGTACTTGGGGCAAGTCACAACCATGCCGGTGATGCCGGTTGCGGTCGGATCGGCGGCGAGCGTTGTCGGGTCCGCGCCGCTTGTCGCGCTCAACTCGTTTACTCCGATCGGGCAGGCGTCGTTCCCGTTATTCGGGTCTCTCGTCCCCGCCAGGCTGTTGGTGAGCGGCTGGTTGAACATGTCATACGTCATCTGGCCAGTGAAATCGCCAAATTCGCCCATCGCATCCCAGAGGTGAATCTGGAAGCCTCCCAGACCGGGTTCAATCGGCGACAGAACGTCGACTCCCCCACCGGTATCCTGCTCGCCGTTCAATGGGAAGTCATCTTCGAAGACCATCACCGAGTATTTGCCCGGCGGGTAAGGCGAGGGTTGCGCCAGTACCGTGACGGGAGCAAATGAAGCCGAGCAGCCGACAGCGCCCACCGCGCACGGAGCGGCAATCGGAGCTCCACCCATGCCATGGCCGCATGTGGCCCCGGTAGTCGCGTTTGCGCTTCCATTCTGGCAACCTCCGCCCGAATAACCATAGGAAAATGGGTTAGCCGCGTCGCCGGGCAGAATGGAGATGTAATAGCGCTTGGTCGGATCGAGCGCCACGGAGCCAGGCATGACCGCGGTCATGCCGTTTCCTGTGGTATCAGGCCGGCAGGCTCCATTGCCCACATCGCACACGACAGGGGAGTGCGTACCGGTAGCTGGATTGAGAGCCGTCTGGCCGCCCTCGCAAGATTGCGGTCCCGTGCAGCCCTGGGCCACATACGGCATGTAGCTGGTGTGGAAGTTGGTGCCGAGTGTTGGAACCACGCCCAGACTAGATGGGCAACCCGCCGGCGGAGGAGTGGCATTCGTTGTGCAGTTCGGATTGATATAGAAGGAGCGGTCTTCCTCGATGATCCACCGATAGTCGCTAATGACGGTGGTTTTGTCATGCCCGTCCAGCACGTTGACCGTCAGGCCGCTTCCCGGAGGGAAAACCACGGTCATGGTCGTCGCCGCGCTGTGCGTTCCCAGGGAATTCTTTGCCTGGAAGGAGAACGTGTAAGTACCCGCCGAAGGCGCGATCGCGGTGAATCCGCCATTCACGTCTGGGAGAACATTCCATCCAGCGGCTGTTACCGTTGCTGGATCCACGGTGATGGGCAGGCCCGCCGCGTCTTTGCAGTATTGCAAAACGCCGGGCGTCTTGATGGACAGGTAGGTGGCGATGTTTACGTTGTCGCCGCTGGTGCTGCTGTAGGTGTGAGGAGTACACGTAATGCCCTTGTCTGTGATGTTCGACGGACTCAGCGTAACAGTGGCGCATGGTCCGGGCTTGGTGGTATCAGCCTGGCACGAGGTCGCTCCATTCGACGCGTAAACGAAAGAGTCCGAAGTGGCCGTTCCGCTCGGAACATACGAAAAAGTTCCATTTGAATTGAGGGAGACTGTACCGTTGGTCGCCTGCGTGACGAGCTTTACGCCGTAGACGTTCACGTCATTGGCGATTACGCCCTTCGATGGGTCTAAGACGGTTAGCGTGACCCCTGCGACCAGCGAATTGTAGGTATCTGGGTTGGCTACCGGGGTGCCCCCGACGGTGCCGTTGGTCGCTGCAGCAATGCCGGAGCCGTTGATGCCGATATACGCCAGCATGCCGGCGTCGTGCGAAATCGCATTTGCCGAGAGGCTCAACTCCCGGTCAAAAATAGGAAGCGCGTTCGCGTACGCAGCAATGGTTGTGCCCGATGTCGCTTGTCCATTGATCATGACGTCGTAGACCTTGCCCGCCGCCATGAATACTTCGCTCTTAACCTTGGGAACGCCGGGAAGCGGATTGCCGTCTTCAGCGATGACCTTGAACCCGGTGACAATGGGATTGGTGCCTCCCGTCGCGCCCGCAACCTGCGATCCCACGATCGACGGAACGTGCATGCGCAATCCGGCATTCACCATGCGCACCAGAATGGATCCCGTTCCTGAAGCCGGGGCGATAGTGGCCGGTGAAATCGGGAACAGCGAATTGCTTGCGTTGAATCGGCTGAACGCCACTCCGTTGATGGTGTAGTAAAGCGGCGTGTAGTTGACAGCGGGCGGATAGCACGTCTGCGCCGCGCCAGGGGTAAGATCGCCGCAGGCGCCTGCCACGCCGGACCAGACCGCGGTCTCGCTGAAACCTGCTGTATTGACCGCGCTGTTCACGGTCTTGTTCTGCACCGGATCAATTTCCCCGAATGCCATCGGAACTTCGGCGTCGTAGTTCACGCCGGGGTAAGCAGTCCAGGCGGCGGTCTCCACTCCAGCCGTCGCCGTAGGCGCAGCGGTCACCACCAGGATTCCGTACAGGCCCATGGGAACCTGGATGGACGGGTGAGTACCCGATTCAAGCAAATAGGTG
This sequence comes from uncultured Acidobacteriota bacterium, assembly GCA_963744185.1. GTDB lineage: Bacteria > Acidobacteriota > Terriglobia > Terriglobales > Acidobacteriaceae > Telmatobacter. The sequence goes on from CAVUSR010000019.1 coordinate 95,404, forward strand.
CCGGGCTTGAGCAGCGGCCAGGCGGGGAGCAACGTCGTCGTTCCCGCCGCCACTTCCGTGCCGAACGACTGCACGCGCGGCCCCTGTGGCGGAGGAACGAAAGTCGCGCCGCTGTTTGGTGTCGGCCAGGTCGTGCCCTGGGTGTCGTGAGTGGGACTCGGCGTGGTAGTGCGCGTACTTCCAAGTCCGCCGCCAACCTGTCCCACGATCATGATCGACGTGGGCACGGTGTTCCCATTACTAAACGACAAGTTATTAGTCAGGTTGATGCTCAGCCCGCCAGTTGCGCCGGTCGGGGACAGTAATCACCACCGGCGACCAACCGCCCGCGTCGGCCTTCGGGTTGAGAGCCGCGCACGTCGCGGTCGAGTTCGTAACCGCCGCGCCGCAGGAGTATCCCCACATCGGCACGGTTGATCCGTCGGGCATGGTCGCTGTGGACGGCCCGGCCGCCAGGTTGATCTGCTGCTGTGCGCCAGCCACAGCCGCTCCCAGAAGGAGAACAGTCGCTCCCTGTGCCGCAGTTCTTAGAATCGCTTTGAGAGTCATTCGCATTTCTGTTCTCCTTGCTATTTGGATTCGTCGATCACGAATTCACGGGTGTCAACCAGCATCATCATCAGCATGCCGCCGGGGAAAACGTTATTCGTGGTGATCTCGCGCTCGTTGTGCGAGTGCCACATGTACGCCCATCCGCGCTCGTTGGCTGGATTCGCTTGTATATTGAAGGGCTGCAGCGTACTGCACGGGGAGGATCCATTAGCCGCGGTCGCGGTCGAGGTGTTGGTCGAACCGCTCGCGCAGGCTTGCGTGCCGCCGCCGCGCAGCGTTGCATCCGGTCCCAGGTAGGGAGTGCCGCCGTACCACGGGCCGTTAGTAAAGATGTTGGGATTAGGCAGCGTCGCTGGTCCGCCCGCGGCTACATCACCAAAAGGAGCCACTTCGAGAGGCTTGTCGTGGTCCTGGCACCACTCGAAGTAATTGACCGCAGTGGGAGCCCCTGTGTTGTAGCCGTTGGCGTCCGGTACGCAGGAAAGCGATGCCAGCGGGTCCGAATCCGGATTCGGGGCGTTGGGGTTGGGTCGATGCCCGTACGCGTCCCAGTTCAACCCCCTGCCGGTGAAGTAGAAGATGCCGTCGAATGCCTCTCCCGGGGTGGTGTCCGTGTTGAACATCAGCAGTCCGGCGAGATCAGTTCCGTCCGGCGCGAGTTGCAGGTTTCCGTCACGACCCAGGATGCGCACGTGGTTGGCGTGCTCGTGGAATGGATGTTGCCAGCGTCCTTGGCCGATAGTGCGGATCAAGGTCATTTCGCCCGGATGCATATGCGGGTTGCCGTTATAGGGCTGGTGCGGGTACTCGCTCTCGTAATTGCCGTCCATCAGGTCGGGCATGGAGCGGCCATTGATGATGAAGTAAGCCGGGTGATATGGCTCAGTCGCGACAACCAGAGGGTCGCCGCACCCCGGATTGCCGACAGTGCACGAACTCAAATAAGTGACCTGTGCCAGCGCCGAGTTGTGGATCCGCGGATCCATCTCCGCCCACTGGAACAGGTACTCGCGGTCATAGCAGGTCTTGGCGTTGTCGTAGGCGGCTGGCGCAAGCCGGAAATCCTGCTCGCCCCAGGTTGATTTGGCTATCGCATTCGCGCCGGGATTCGTTAAGGGCAGACCGGCTGCGCAGGCGGCGGGGACGCTGGACGGAAGCACAACCACAGCTCCATACAGCCCCATTTCGACCTGGAGATCGCTCTGCGTTCCGCTGTAGTAAGAGTGGGTGCCCGGCGAGTTGGCCACAAACGTGTAAGTCACGCTGCCGCCCGGCACTGCTTCCGTCGTTAACAGGCCCGCCACCCCGCCCGTCGCCGTCACGTTGAAGCCGGGAAACAGGATCGACGTATTGCCCGCCGCCGTCGGAAGGTCATTGGTCAGCGTTACCGTCACCGTCGTGCCTTCGGTAACAACCATCGTCGGACCGGGCACTTGCATGGTCGAGCAGGAAGCCGTCGTGATGGCCGCCGGGACAAATGATGGTGCGGAACCAGAGACGCAGCCGTATCCCCAGGAGTAGATCTGGTTTCCGTCCGGCTGGTTGAGAAATGCAGTCTGCGCCGTCAAGTTGAAGGTCCCGGCAGTACCGTTAGTACTCGTGATTCCGGGAACAGCTGCGTGAGCCCCGGCCGCCGTGAACACTCCCAGCGTCAGCGCCAGAAGCGATCGTACAATCGAGATCGATTTTGTCATGTTCATTGCGCTCATTGCCGCTCTCCTAATTGCAGGTGTTTCCGAAGGTGTCACCGCCGGTCACGTTGTTGCAGATGTGAACCTCGGTCATCAGTCCACCGAAGTTCTCCTGATCGTTGGAAAGGTGATCAAGCTGCGGCGTGAAGAGGTAGAAGGTGCTTCCCGCCGGATACAACGTTGCCGCGCAACCGCTCGATCCGCAGCCGGCGTCACTGGCGTCCAGGATCACGTCGAGCGACTCGCCGCCGCCGAGCGTGATGGAGTTGGTGTAGAACTCCATGTTGTTTCCTTGCTGATCGCGCAGCAGCTTGGCGTTGAAACCTACTTCCTTCATCGGAATGCCCAGGCTCGCCAGGGTTGCGTACTCGTCCACGGCCAGGTCCGCGATGCGCAGAAGAGCTTTGCCGCCGGCAGGAATGTTGATAATGGCAGGCAGCGGCTGCGAGTAGTGCACTCGGCCGTCCGATGACTGAGTGCCCATCGGGCCAGCCGTCACCGTATCGGGATAACTGCGCCCGTTCAGCAGGAAGAACTTGCTCTTCATGTCGGCAAACGCCTCGGGGTTGAAGGTCATGCCGACAAAATGGAAGTTGGGATCGAAACCGTGAATCTGCAGCGGATACTCGACGTCATAGGCCGTTGAACCGTCGCCGTCGTTGTAGGTGTACTTTTGCGGCGCGCCAAGCTTGTCGGTACCTTGCGTGGCGCCCGTGTTGACGGCCGGTGTTACCGCGCTGCACAGAATATCCGCGGCAGGGTTGCAGGCGATGCGTAGCGCATCGGTAGCAACCTGGCCGTTGACAATCGCGCCCGCTGTTGAGTTTTGCTGTTGAAGAGCGGTATAGAGAACCGTGCCCGGAGCAAGCCGGTTCTGCCGCGGCCGAACATAAAGTTGCCCGACCATGCCCATCTGCAGGTGCTCGGGAGGCGTAATGTGGCAATGCCAGAAATATGTGCCTGCGTCGGGGGAAAGATAGTAATACGTAAAGCTGCCGCCGATGTTAATCGCCACCGAAGCATCCGGCACGCCGTCATACACCGATGAAGCATTCGGATAGCCGTGGAAGTGGATGGTGTGCTGCTCGAACAAATCGGGGCGCATGATCATGCCGACATTGGTAAGGGTGAGGAACATCTCGTCGTCCTCATCAAACGCAATCAGCGGAGCCGGGATGTTTCCGTTCATCACGCCGACGTCCATGATCTGGCGCGGATCCACGTGCCCGTTGATGATGGGGGCGGTCGCGGCGGTCGCGGTCTGAGATTCGTTAATGTCCGCGAGCCCGGTAGGCGTCACGTTGAACGTGAAATTGTACGGCAGAGGGAAGCCGTAGTTGGTAACCGTACTCGGCAGGGGAGTTGGAAGGCCAAGCCCGGTGATTGGCCATGTGCCGTCGTAGCCATTGAGGTTCGAGGGGTGCGCCGTCGTCACCGGAGTGGGACCGCAGGGGGCCGAGAGCACCGTTCCTGCTGTGTACGTGCCCGTTCCGCAAATATTCACCGTATCCCCGACTTGCAGACCGAGAGGAGAATTTGTTTGAACTACTACCTCGTGAGAGGGCGCCGGAGCTTCGGCGATGTCGTAGATAGAGACCAGGTTGACAATGTCCGGCACCAGACCCACCGCGCCGTTATAGCTAAACGGTGATGTTGGGTTAGCCGCTGTCGGCCACACGTTGGCCACCATTCCGTCTGTGGTGGCGGGGTCGCCTGGAAGGAGAACTCCCGGATACTGAGTATTGAAGACGCTGGGGAACTCCGTGCCGGGATGACCCGCGGCAATATCCGCCAGACCCGACAGCGGACCGAAGGCGAACATGAACGTTTGCGTCCCGTTCGCCATGGTCGAGTAACCGTCACCGCCTGAAACCTGCTGGCACTTGATCGCACCATTCACGTTGGCCGTCGGAACCATGTAGCCGCTGCCGTTGGTCGTAAGCGAGGTGGGGCCGCTGTAGGTCGGTTCCGCGTTGTTGTTGTTCAATGTGCTAGGGTGCGTAATTGTGCTGGTGGGGCATTGAACCCTGAACGATTGTGCGGTTGCGCATACGGCCGAAACCAAGATCAACACGGCCAGAGACAGGCCTGCGCCGGCATTTCTCCTCGACATTCGCTTCCTCCTCGTCGGTAACGACCCAGCATCAGTTCCTGGCGCTCGGTCTCCTCCGCTCGAATGAAGACCACAGTCGTCTCCGCACGAGGTTATTTATGTGCCCGAGCGCAAGTAACTATGGTTTGGCTGTCACTTTTCGGGGAGAATTGCATTTCGCGACCTCTTGCAAACAGGAGAGTGACTAGTCGTGAATGTTTGCTACTGCTCGATTGCGGATAACAACGCCGTTGTAGTTACAGGCCGATAACTAGTCCTTAAAGCTCAGGCGTCAGCAGAGGTATTTGTAAGTCGATGGCTGATTAGATACGGCGAACATTCCGCGTCTGCCTACACAAACCAACGTCGCGCAGGCTCTGGCTAATAAGTCACTTATGCCCTATCAAATGCACTGTCCTGCCGCTTCCTCTTTCCATTCCCTGGCCCATCTTCAGGCTTCCTTAAGTAAAACTTCAGAAACTCTTAAGGTGCGCCCCGCCGAACCTTGCAATACTCTTAAGCTCCCGTAACATTTTCCCAAAACGACTTGAGCATCGATGGCACTGACGTCAAGCGAGCACTGGCGGCTCGCTGAAGATCGATAGGAGTCCTATGGACAGTTTGGCAACACTCGTTGAATCAGATGTTCTCTACCAGTCTGGATATTTCGAGCGCTCTCGCAATGTCGCTTCATCTAACAGCGGGTTACTTACATCTTCAAATCCCGTCCAGGCACGTCGGTTCAACGAGGCCGACATATCCAGCCGTCCACCCCTGATATCCTCACTTACTCCTCAAGCTAATAACTATTGGCACTCAGGCGATGAGCTTCAGAGCGGGGTCGCGTGGATGAGTCTCGCAGACTTCGTGCGGCAGAGGTTCATTCCGGAATTTGTCGATAAAAAGAAGTCGGCGGGTCGCGCGCATTTCCGCGAGATCCTCAAGTACATATTGCTTTCTGAAGACGGGGACTCATCTCCCGATACTTCGGGGAGAAGAATTCCCAAGCGCAATGCAATTGCCGGCTGGCCTTACATGGATTCCCTGCGTCTCTGCGACATAAGCGAAGAAATAGTTCAACACATTACATCGACCGCATGGGCATCGGGATACTCCTCCCAGACCGTCACCCATATCCGCAATGTCATCCGCGCCATCTATTCCCACGCCAATAGAGCCTGTCGATTTACAGGCAGGAATCCCGCCGCCCTAGTGTCCCTGCCTGCCGTGGTGCACCGTGACAAACATGTCCTGACCTTGGCGCAGTTAAAGGAAGTCATGGGGCTGATGCGATATCCCGAGAGGGCCATCGCTCTTTTTGCACTACTGACCGAGATGGACCTGGCGGAGATCTCCGGACTTCAGTGGCAATACGTCAACTTAACCGGCGACGCTCAACCAGTTCGGGAGGATTGGATACCTGCAAAATCGATCGCTGTCAGGAATCAGTGGTACCGCGGCGAGTTCCGACCCGTAGTGGGAGCTCGCAGGAAGTTTCTTCCGGTGCCAGAACTGCTCTGTTCCATCTTGCGTGGCCTGAAGTGCACTGCACATTTCACGAAGTCTCAGGACTTCGTTTTGGCGTCTCGAACTGGAACTCCCGTTTATCCCGGGAACATCGCCAAACGCCGGCTGAAGTCAATCGGACAATCGTGTGAAATGCCTTGGCTCTCCTGGCGTGTGTTTCATAGAACCCACGCCCGTCTGAGATCCGAGTTTGGCCGCCAATTGTACAAAGAATATGAAAAGGTACTGCCAGTTCACATGTGGTAATTCGTCAGTTGCTTGGAATCGAGAGCGGATTCTTATCCAAATGCCGGCTAGGTTATCAGAGGCTTCACTATCGTAGTCGCCCACTCGAGCAGTTTCAAGGAGAGGCAAGGTCTGTCATGAGAATCTACGAGGAACAACTCGTCCGCAGTTCGCCTTTCGATGTTGGACCAGAAATGGAGGCCGACCTCCCAAAGAATCGAGAGCTATACCTCGATGATGGGTTCTGGAAACTACGTTTGCGCGATGTGATGCAAAAGTCTGACGCCCTCCAATCGAAGCCTCGCCTGATGGAGAGCCCGGGACCAGATCCCATCTGGGTCGGCATCGCAACCGGGCCAAAGGGACTTACCAGGAGCGAGGCCCAGGAGATGGTCCCCACGATTCTCCGATCTCGCCTTCGGCATCGCCGAATTGCGCAACAATCGTCCATGACGGTCTCTGAGTTCGTTGAACGCAAGTTCATTCCAGAGTATGTGGCACATAAGGGCTTCTTCGGACGAAAACATTACCAATCGATGCTCAAACATGTGGTTGATCCAGAAGAGGTGGATCGGCTCTTCCAGGTCGATATTGGAAAGCGTAAGTCGCGACTCAGATCGGCTAAGGATTGGCCGTATCTCGGTCATGTCCCGCTACGCGATGTCCGACCAGACTCCGTCCGGGATCTAACTTCAGCGGCGCTCACCCGAGGATATTCGGCCCAGACCGCTGCCCACATTCGAAACGTGGTGAGTACCATCTTCTCTCATGCCAAGAAGGAAATGTGCTTCAGTGGCGAAAATCCTGCGCGCCCGGTTCAGTTGCCCAAAGTGGACCGAATCCAATTGCCAACCCTTTCGCGCGCAGCCATGGCTCGCCTTATTAATCTGATGGGTTATCCGGAAAAGGAGATGGTGCTCATTGCAATCGTCACCGGGATGACCGGTGCCGAGATTTGCGGCCTTCGTTGGAAACGCGTCAACTTTTCCGACCAGCAGATAGTCAGTTCGGACAACGAAGTTGTCCCGCCCTTGACCGTCGCCGTACGGGAGGAATGGGCACGCGGACGGTTGATCGAGGTAGCTAAGAAAAGAGAAGCAAACTATGAGATTGCGACTCCCCTCCTTCCAGTCCTGCGAAGGCTCATGTCTCGAGCAGACTTCACTGATCCGGAGGATTTCGTTTTCGCGTCCAGCGAAGGTCGGCCTCTTGATCCGTCGGAGGTTTTGACGCAAAAGTTGAAGCCTATTGGCAAGGACATGAGAGTTCCGTGGCTTTCATGGCAACATCTTCGCCGGCTTCACAGGGAGTTTCGCCAGCGCTCGGAATCGGCTTTCAGGGTTAGGTGGCAGGATTAGTGCATGCGGTGTCCTCAAAAGGACTTTAGAGAGGATGAGGACGGCGCGTCACAGAGGCAGAGGTGGCCCACTCGATTTTGCGACGGAACGCGCTGACAAAAGGGAACGGCCCTAGCAGTGTGCTGAAAAACTATATATGGCTGTGCTGAATTTCTCGTTTTCGCCCATTCAGTCTGCGTCCTGATGAGGCCGTGGTGTTCCTGCGGACGCCTGCAAAGACTGGAGCGATTCTATTCCTACGGACAAACCGATGTCAGCATCATTACCTGATCTCGAGCTCCACCTCCAGTTTCCTGCGTATTCGAAAAGCCAGCAATAATGCAGGACACCCAGCATGCCCTAAATTTGGTCTTTAACGCTCAACTTGGGTTGGAGAGATTCCAAATGTCTTTGAGCTCGGACCGAGCCGTCCCACAGATTTGACTTCGGCTACGGTCAGGATCCTATCTGCCGGGATATCGATGGGCTGATCAGGTCGAAAAGAACCTCGAAAAGAGAGCAAAACGGGTGAAAATGGGTAAAAATGGATATCGGCTACGAATCGGCTATAAATGGGTGAAAATGGATATCGGACATGCCCGAAATCAAGAACATCACCATCACGCCGGAAATTCTTAAACTCATTGCCGAAATCGACGAGTTTAAGGGTCGCTGGACGGTCATCGAGACACTCGCCCCTGAAAGGCTGACGAGCCTGCGGCGGAACGCCACCATTGAGAGCGTGGGGTCGTCCACGCGCTCGAAGGCGCAAGACTGAGCGATGCCGAGGTTGAAAAGCTCCTCTCCGGTCTGCGGAGCGAATCGTTTGCTAGCCGGGATGAGCAGGAAGTGGCGGGCTATGCTGATGCGATGGACATTATCTTTGACGGCTATGAGTCGATCACGACCACTGAGAACCACATCAAACAGCTGCACGGCGTGCTCTTGAAATACAGCGCCAAAGATCTGGATCATCGTGGGGAATACAAGAAAGTTCCCAATGATGTCCAGGCCATTGGACCAGACGGCAAAAGCCTGGGCGTGGTGTTCGAGACCGCAACGCCGTTTGAAACTGCGGGCTGGATGAGGGAACTGGTGAGCTGGTTCAACCGGTCCATCGAAGAGGAAACCCAGCATCCCCTGATCCTGATCGGGGTCTTCATCGTCGTTTTCTTGGCGATCCATCCGTTCAAGGACGGCAACGGCAGGCTCTCGCGCGTGCTGACAACGTTGCTGCTGCTGCGCGCGGGATATGGCTATGTTCCCTACAGCTCGATGGAGAGCATCATTGAGCGCAACAAGGACAGCTATTACCTCGCGCTGCGCCGCACGCAGCAAACCATCCGCAAGGAAGAGCAGAACTGGGAGCCCTGGCTGGTGTTCTTCCTGAAGACGATGGCGAAACAGAAGGACAATCTTGCGGAAAAAGTTAAGGAGGAGCAGGCGCTACGCGCATCCCTGCCCGCGCTTTCCCGCCAGATCCTGGAATTGGTGAAGACGCGCGGGGAGATCACCGTCAAGGAAATCGAAGAATCCACCGGCGCCAACCGCAACACCATCAAAGTACATGTGAAGAGATTAGCCGAACAGCAATATCTGCAGCACCTCGGCCAAGGGCGCGGCGCGCGCTACATGATCAAGTAGGATCACTGGGAATTTGGCGGGTGTGCTCCGCGACCCTCACCTTCGACGAAAAGGCTGCGCAGAGACTGCACGGTTTCGCATTGGCCTGATCGGTCCCTTCTCTCCAGAAAGTTGGCAACATGCCCGTCTATCGGTACCTTTGACCGACACCCCCTTAACCACATCTGGTGTCCCGTCGACCGGGCGTAGCCGTTGGATATACTGCTTTGCTGCCATCCGCTCCACGCTTTCCAAAGGATTACGAATGCGCAGCTTACTCGGATACTACCAATCGGACCTTAGAGGTTTCATCTGAACTCGGACCGATCAATATATCAACGGAGCCAGACTCCACTGTCTTCTTCATTTCCGAATTCAGGATGCACAACTGTTCTGGACCGACCTCGAATCTGACCGTGGCGGAACTGCCAGGCTCCAGGTGAATGCGTTTGAACCCGCGCAAAATCTCTACCGGTTGAACTATGCTGCTTAACTCATGATGGATATACATCTGAACCACTTCATCACCGGCACGGGCCCCGGTATTTTTTACCGTGACGGCGACGTGGGCAGTTTCCGGCGGCGAAATCCGTTGGCTGTCCAATGTGGGCACACCGAAGGTGAACGTGGTGTAGCTCAATCCGAAACCGAACGGGAATAGCGGCGTGTTGCTGTCGAATACATATCCTCTGCGAGCGGCAGGAGTCTTGTAGTAGTACACCGGAAGCTGGCCCACGTTGCGTGCGATCGTAACGGGAAGGTGCCCGGCTGGATTGACGTCGCCGAAAACAACGTCAGCAATGGCATTCCCTGTTTCCTGGCCCAGATACCATCCCTCAACTATCGCAGGGATCTGTCGCGTAAGCGCCTCGATCGCATAAGCCTTCCCGTTCAACAGAACTGCGACCGTGGGCTTACCGAGTCTGGCAATTTTCTCGACGAGTTCGTCCTGCCGGCCCGGGAGATCAAGTGTATCGGAGTCTCCAAAAATTGGACTTCCTGTTGATTCCCGTGATACTGCTTCATTGCCTCCCAATGCGAGAACAATGACATCAGCAGATTTTGCCACCTCGACTGCCTCGTCTATAAGTGATCGGTCTTTAGCCTCGCTGGGGGCCTTGTAGGGCAGGTATGCGTTGGAGTTCGGCGCTGAATCAGGTTCCGAAATCCTGCAGCCTTCAGCGTAGAGGATTCTGGTTCCTGGAGCCACTCTCCTTTGAATGGCGTCCATAATCGTAACGTAGTAAGGTGGGATCCCGGCATAGCTGCCAATTCGCACCTTGTTCGCATTCGGGCCGATGATCGCCAGAGACTTTATCTTCGTTGCGTCAAGCGGGAGGATATTGCCTTCGTTCTTTAACAAAACAATCGCTTCGTCGGCGACCCGGCGGGCGAGAGCAGCACGTTCTTTGTTGCCGACTTGGGTGGCCGCTGCAGCCTCATCCACGTAAGGCCGCTCGAAGAGCCCAGCAAGGAATTTAGCGTTCAGAACGCGTCCGACCGCGGCATCGAGATCTCTTTCAGAGATCTTTCCGTCGCGAACGGCAGCAACAAGGGTTGGAAATGCTGAAGGCGCGGGCAGTTCCATGTCAACACCCGATTTGAAGGCAAGAATTCCCGCTGCTGGGATGTCCGGCGCAACGTGGTGCAAAGTGGCGAGTTCGTCGATCGCCGTATAGTCCGATACCGTGAGCCCCTCAAATCTCCATTCGTTCCGCAATACATGCTTTAGGAGCCACGGATTGCCATTCGATGGGATCCCGCCTTGAGTTTCGTTGTATGAAGGCATGACTGCTTCGATATGCGCTTTCTTTACCGCCGCCTCAAACGGATAAAGAAAGACGCTGCGGAGTGTACGTTCCGAAAAATCGCTTGGGCCCGCGTTAGTTCCGTTCTCCGGCTGCCCATGGACGAAGTGCTTCGCGGTTGCGAAGACGTGGTTCTGATCGAGGACGTCGCCATCGCCCTGAAGTCCCCGAACTGCGGCAACGCCGATCTGCGCGACCAGGTACGGATCCTCCGAATACATCTCCTCGACTCGTCCGTATCGCGGATCTCGGCTCAGATCGAAAACCGGTCCGAGTACGAGCGTGTTGCCGAGTGCACGAGACTCCAGCGCCACGGATGAGAACATCTTCTGAATAAGATCCGGGTCCCACGTGCTGCCTAAGGCAACCGCCTGCGGGAAGGATGTGGCGCCTTTGACCACTGCTCCATGAAGAGCCTCTCCATGGAACATGATCGGGATTCCGAGCCGCGTATTCGTTAATACCCATGCCTGGAGCAGATTGCGGTGGTGAGCCCCCGTGCGAGGCGGTTCGGGTCCATCTACAAGGCTCGTAAACTCATCCAGAAAGGAGTACGTGCCGAGACCGTTGCTAAGCAGCTTTTGAGCAAGCAACTCGTTAAGATGATCTCCTTCAAAAATCGAGGGTGGAGTGACACCAGCAAACAAGGGCGCGTTCAGGCCCGATTCAAGCTGTGCCACCTTCTCTTCGAGAGTCATCCGGCCCAGCAGGTCGCGTACCCGGTCGGGAATCGGTGCGTTGGCGTTGCGGTAGAGTGGCGTGTGGGTCACTTGCGATGCAGCGGCGCAGGTGCTGAGAGCGCATACGAGGCTCAGGACAACGACATGAGATTTGGACATGGCTCCGTTCCTTGCCTATCGAGTTCAAGATTCCTATGCTCGAACCGCTCGGCGTTGACGGAGACGCTTGTGTCGGACATTCTCTGTTACCGATAGAAGCGCACACCGGTTCGTATGTTTGCGGTTTCTCAGCATCCCTCAACGGTGCCAAAGAATTTCGAATCTGCGCTCAGTAGTTTAGCCGTAGGGCAAACTGGACGAGCCGTGGGTTGTTGCTTTGGCCACTTACTATACCAAACGAACCGCTGTTTAATTGGGAGTTTGGCGCGGAAAACTGTGTGCGATTGAAAAGGTTGAACATTTCACTGCGGAACTCGAGAGCAATCCTTTCCGTAATGTGGGTCGTTTTGAAAGCTGCAAAGTCGTAGTTAGCTACGCCATCGTTCAGAAGGGTTGAATCGGCTCGCGGCTCGTCGCCGTAGCCCCAAGGCGCAGGCGCCGTGAAGCACGCTGTGTTGAACCACTCATTGAGTCGAGACTGGGCCGAACCTTTAATCGACTTATTGCAGCCTGGAGTATAGTTGGGCCTGGGTTGTCCACCGCCGAAGTAAGTTGAGATATTTGTCGCCCCGTTGTAGGCTATGCTGATCGGAAATCCTGTCTGGAAGCTCGTAATTCCGTTAACACCCCATCCCCCTACAACCGCGTTCTCGACGCCGCTGGCATCGTGAAGGAACCTTTGGCCCTTGCCGAAGGGCAAATCGAGAACGTAGCTGGCAACAAATCTCTGCCGCACGTTGAAAAAGGAAATGGAGCGCTCCGCATGGAGATTATTCGGGTCTTGTGGTGAGTATGTGTTGCTACCGTTGGCTCCGGTGGAATCCAGGAAGTAGCCGGTCGTATTATCCGCGTTTCCTATGATCTTGCCCCAGGTGTAGGCGCCCAGGATCGTACCACCGTGCGAGAACCCATGCTGAACACTGGCCTGCAGGGCATCGTACTTGCTGCTGCGGTCATAGGATGCCGAGTCGGTGATGTTATAAAACTCCGGATACCTCCTAAGCAATTGTCCTGCCGGGATTGTGGGGCCAGCCAGTGGGCTATTTGTAAGAAGGTTGGCGAAGGGATTCGCGACTGGATTGAGGAGTGCATCTCCTTGCGCTAAAGCGCTATCCGGCAAGGGATTGTCCATGTCACCGTCACCCGAGGGAGGGACGAGATGGCTGGCCTGAGAGCCGGCGAAGGCTATCTGTACGCTGGTTCTCGCATCCAGTTCCTGCTCAACTGCGGCGTTGAACTGCACTACGTATGGATACTTTTCATTGGGAATCGCAGCGTTAAAGGTCTGGCCTAGGCCGGCCGCATTGAGGGCGGCGTTGGTTGACCTCCCGATCGGTGTGAGCACGCCATTCGGGAAAGGATTGTCGAAGTTAAATGTGCCGGCGTTAATCAGCGGCGTCGGATTAACGGTCGTCGTAGCCGCGCTGACGAAGTCGTTGACCGGCTCGAGCGCGAAGGACATGTCGTTCGGCGCGTAGAAAATGCCGAACCCGGCTCTGAAAACAGCCTTGTTGGAGACGCGATACGAGGCGCCGATCCGCGGGGCAAACAGATTGTAATGGATGTCCGCGCTTCCCCTTTCACTTCTGGTAGGGCTATTCACATATGCGAGAGCCCCCTTATATCCAGACGCAATGGGATTCTGAGCGTTCGGCTGAAACACGGATAGCCGGTCATGGCGTTCGGTCCACGGTCCGTGAATCTCCCACCGGACACCGAGGTTCAAGGTAAGCCGATTGTTCACATTCCAGACATCGCCGAAATAGTAGCCCTGGTAGTTCTGCCTGCCGGCCGGCTTGGTCGGATTCACTAATTCGTCAACGAATGGGTCGCCCAACAGAGCGTCGGCTACCGCATTGCCGGAGTATTGACCGGAAAAGAGAAACAGCCCCGACCCGAACGATGATTGTACATAATCGAAGGTGTACTTCCTGAGGTCTGCACCGAAATTCAGGGTGTGCTTACCGAGGGTCTTGGTCATGCTCGGGTCGATGGTGAAGATGTTGTTGTGATCAATTACGACTTGGGAAGGATTTCCTGCAAGCCCCCAATAACCGATGATGATTCCGAAGGGCTTTGTCGGGTAGAAAATATTCTGTGTCGTCGACGAAGGCCATCCTAAATTCTTGGATAGGTCGTATCCGAGACTTCCTGGAATCGCGCGTTGGCTATTTCTCAAGAAGGATATCCGCACATCTCCAACTGTCGAAGGGTTGAAAACATAGGTATCGCCTAGTACGATTTGGTTCGTCATGTTGGTCGACGGATCTGTTCCGCCGAAGTAGGACTGGCGTCCGCCACTCGGATCTTCTGCGAGGCCGTGAATGTTCCAGTTTGTGTACCGGGCAAACACCCGCTGTTTGCCGCTGATGACTTGATCGACCCTGCTGTTATATTGGTTGAAATTGGCGCCCGAGGCGGCGTTCGCGGAGTAGTTGTTGACAAGCCCGGGCCTGTTGGCAGGTACGTAAAGTGAATTCACCATCGTAAAGCCAGCCTGATTCGACGAATTCTCACAGATCACGTTCGGCTGGTTTCCATTGCAGCCCATGAATTGCTTGCCGGTGGCGGGGTTGACGATCGGGGTCGGCAGCAACGCGGAAAAGTCGCCGCCTAATTCTGCGGATGTCGGCTGGGTGGACGTGAAGCTTATGCCTTGGCGCAGCCCCAGACCCTCCCATGAGAAAAAGAAGAAGGTTGTTTTTGGATGAATGGGGCCGCCTACCGTGGCGCCGTACTGGTTTTGTGTGAACGCGGGCCTCGGCGTTCCAAAATTGTTATTGAACCATGTATTTGCGTTCAGTACCTTATTGCGGATGAATTCATAGGCAGTCCCGTGAAAGCTATCGCCGCCGCTCTTGGAGGTCATGTTCATCACGCCACCGAGAAAATTTCCATACTCTGGGCCAAGGTTATTGGTCTGTACCTTGAACTCCTGAACCGCATCCTGCGAGGGGACGAGCGCCGTTTCATGCAGATAGTTGACGTTCAATGGAGCGCCGTCAAAAGTTGAGGAGCTCTGGTTTGCTCCCCCGCCCCCAATCTGGAAATTGGCGGCCGCGAAAAGGCTCACGGGAGCTTGCGTGGTGCCGGCCTGGGGCACCGCTCCGGGGACCAGTGAGACCAGCGCATAGACATTGCGGCCATTCAATGGCATGTCGGTCACGGCGCGCCCTTCGATCGTGTTTCCGAGTGACGCGTCCTGGGTTTGCAGAATGGGGGTCTCGGCGATTACCTCTGCTGTTTCGGTGGCGCTCCCCACCGGGAGCGCGATGTCAACTCTCAGATTGGAAGCAACCTGAACGTCAATCGATCCTCGGGTCGTGGTTTTGAATCCGGATTTCGTGAATGTCAATTGGTACATGCCCGGCTGAAGATTCGGGAACGTGTAGGCGCCTGCGCCGTTGGTGGTGGTTTGTGTGTTGACCCCTGTACCGGAGTTCTTCAGATCGACAGTTGTTCCGGGTACAAGAGCGCCAGTATTGTCGGTCACGGTGCCGGCAATTGAACCGTAAAATCCCTGAGCCTGGTCGATCCGAGTATAAGACAGGACACCCGTTAAGAGCACCACGATGAATGTCGCCGCGCGGAAGAGCCCGAGTCGTTTCGTCCCCCGCAGGCTTCCACTTGAGTTTCCTTGCAGTTTAACTGAAATCATTTCAGGCCTCCCGAAATCGCGACGCCCTGTGAACCCGGGCGCTGGACGTCTCGCATTCAGGACAATCTCTATCGACTGCGATCAACAATGCGTAGACAGGGACGGCCTCCTGACATGTCAGAACTCAAGCACGCTTATGAAAAATAAGCACTTGATGATGGCCTCAGATGTTGCATGAATATGCATGCCATTTCAACATTGACGTCGTTGGCGACAAGTTTACGGCGCGTGAGCCGTCGTTCTACCGTCATAACGTCCCACCTTGTAGGACCGCTCGCCGAATCCTTTTCGCAGTCTCAAGCAGGTCAGGCGCTCGGTACAGACGCGATGGCAAAGCGTGGAGAAGTTCTGTTCATGACTGGCAGGAGATGATCGCAGGCAGCTCGGTTTTCTGGTGAATCATGCGTGGGACCATGTCTATCTTAGGGCGAAGTCAGGCCGAATCTTGGCGGACATCGTCAATCCTGATTCCGGCGTAGGACGTGCTGCTCGGCAAAGGTCGCCTGGCCGCGACCATCGAGTGCGGCCGCACCGGATACGATTCACGGCCTCCAACTCCGTCAGCCAGAAACCTTGGTGGCCGCTGCGCGGGCTTTGAACTACCTTGCGCCTACCGGTTGGTACCGTGGTTTAGTGCGTGGGTCATGAACTTTAGGCGCCGTAAATTCCGAACAGCATGATTTAGAGACAGGTTTGAACTCCATCAGCATTCAGGATCTCGATAGCGGAAAGGCGCCGCGGGCTATAGCGGAACAAGGGCATGACATTCTTGCCCGCGGTGACATGCGCAAAGGGCCCGAATCCGAAGTTATCCTTGCTTCTGGGGTGACCGTAAAAATCTAGATCCTCACCTGGTCTATCCTTCAGTCGTCCATATGTTGCAGGATCGATCACGAACGTGGCGGTCACGCCCGCATCATTCATATCGAATACGAAATGCGGATCAAGAGGCTCCCTGATCCCGCCAGGGTCTTCGTCGCGAGCATTGGCCACGCCAAGATATAGATTGTCCTGCTTTGCATCAGGGCTGCCCGCCATGTCGCCGCGAATGAAGAGATTCCTGGTCCACGTGGCACCCGCGATGGAGGGCCTATTCAGATCAACCTGATTGACCCAGTACCCTGGACAATCGTAGAAGAGATTATATTTCCAGCGTGTATCTTGCGATGAGTAGGTCGCCGCTCGGCCGCCGACGACGATATTGTTCTCAATGACATTCGAACCAACCCAATTCGCTTCCATCAGAATCGAATTGCCCATTGCCCCAGTGACTACATTATTGCGAATCGTGTCCCCTGAATTCCCGTTATCAAGCCAGATCGCATCGCCATTAGCAACTTCCCGATCGATCGTACCGACGCCGCGGATGAAATTATTCTCAATAACCGTATTGTGGGCCCGGTGGAACTTGATTCCTCCCGTTTCAGCGCCTCCGAATTCAAGCCGGTAATTCGTATCCTCGATGTCATTGCGGTCAATGATCGAATTACTATTCCAGGATTCACCAACAATCCCCGCCTGGCCGCAACGCATGATTACGTTGTCGCGAACAATATGGTGGCCTGATTCTGCCTGATCCGCCGGCCCCGAAGGTATCCCCAACGATATGCCCACCGCTCTGGAATACAGGATGGTATTGTCTTCGATGATCCAGTGATTCCCACCGTTCGGGCCAATGGCCCCGAGTTGCTCGACACTAGGCGGCGTCCAACGAGTCGCGGCATTCATCATGGTGAACCCGCGTACAGAGATGTAGCTGAGGCCAGGTGTACTTGGATAGAACAGGGTTGGACGAACGTTGACTTCGACCCACCCGATATTCGGGTCGAGAACGCCAAAATTGGCTTTGATGGTTGTAGCGCCCTCTGGATCGACGTCTGCTCGCCAAGTCTGTGGCTTGGACAATCCGGCATCCGTTTCCTGCTCCGTCAGCCCTTGTCCATTGATGTAGACGTCACCCAAATGTACCCAACGTCCATAGCGCAGCCAGCCCCACCCGTCGTTGTTATCTGCGTGCACAAAATTCGGATTACGGACAAGCGTTGCAAACGGATTTAGAGATCCAAAAAAGCTCTTCGGCAATGTGACTTGCCAAGACGCGCCCTTGAGCTTCCATTGCGCCACAACGTGTTCCGAACCGACGATCCTCACGTCCTCGCCGGGGGCGGCCCGATAGATTATCCGCTGAGTCTCCGATCTTCCACCCCGTGGCGGATCGACTCTCTCCCGATAGACGCCTGCATGAACCGTAATTGTATCCCCGGCGTAGGCCACATCTGCGGCATGCTGAATGGTAAGAAATGGATGAGCAGCATCGCCGACGTTTGTATCCAAGCCAGTCTTCGCAACGAAGATCTCACGTGCTTCTGCGAACGATCCGGCCAGGGTTGAAGCAAAAAGGGCCGTAAACGAGAGTACCCGGAAGATGATGCAGGGGTTTCTTCGTTTCATTTTAGATTGTCCTCGCCTGTGCAATAAACGCCATGAAAGCCAAGGACTCACAAGAGAGATCGTAGCCTTGCAAACATGTCTTTTCGTCTCCATGTCCGTGGGGGTCACGGCTGACATCGTCGCCGATTTCGCCCCCTGAGGTGCAGAGTGGAGCACTTCAGATTTGTAGGTGTTTTGTCAAACGACTACATGACAGAGACGGCTTCCTGACGGTCAGGACTCCCAACAACTCTATGAAAAGGTGGCTACTTATCATCTCAACGTCGAATGCGAATAAATATGCATATTGGACGTTGTTGACATCCCTGATTTCCAAATCGTACGCTTGCGGACGAATTGCGAGCTCGTTACAGCGGAGATCAAGTGACCCCAAACGGTCCCAGGAATCGTCGCTCGACGAAAAATCCGCGGTCGCGGCCTGTTAGCGAATTTTGGTAAGTGCAGAGGAGGCGGGGACCTCGACAATGGAGCCGGGCAGAACCGGCATAAAAGGTCGGTTGTGAGAAGCGCGATGTTGACCAGAGCGGAATCCGAAAAGCGTACCCAGCCTGCCGAGGAGATGATCCGAGCTCAGCTCGATTTTCTGGTGAATCACCAGTCAATTCGTTCAAGCAAGCGGCTGGTTGCCTTCCTGCAATATGCAGTTGACCAAACGTTGAATGGCTCGGCCGACCGATTGAAAGAGCGCACGATTGGCATCGAAGTGTTTGATCGCGATCACGATTATGACACCAGCACTGATCACATTGTGCGGACAGCTGCCAGTGAGTTAAGAAAGCGACTCGCCGTCTATTATGGCGACAAGGCGCATCGGGCGGAGCTCCGAATTGAAATACCCGCGGGGTCCTATGTTCCTCAATTCACAATTCCAGACCTGGACCGTATCTCCGACAAGGATCAGGGTGCACAATTTCCTTCTCAGCCCGAAGGTCCGGCATCGTCGAAGATTCATTCGGGTATAAACACCCGAAAACGCACCCAAATGGTCCTTGCCGTCCTCGCTGGTGCTGTCCTCCTTTCGGCAGGGTTGTTCGTCCCGCGATACAAAGACAATCCCGCAATACTCTTTTGGAAACCTGCAATTCAGGAACACGGTTCGTTGCTTTTCGTGATTGGCAGTACCCCCCAAGATTCCGCCGCATCGGTTCCGGATGCGGCTAGTCTCCCGGCTCCCCAGACTCCAGTCCGTGAGTATCCGACCATGCCCATAACGGATGCCGTTGCAATGGCTCGGATCTCGTCTTTTCTCGCCGAACAAGGAAAGCCGGCTAGTTTCCGTCAGGACAGGACAACATCCTTTTCCGACCTTCAGGGTTCCCCAACTGTTCTGATCGGGCTTTTTAATAACGAGTGGAGCATGCGATTTGCTCGATCACTTCGATTCAGCTTAGCCATGGACCTCGCTCATCAATTGATCTACATCCGCGATCGTCAAAACCCATCCAGTAGAGCATGGAGTGTGCCTTCGATAACCGAGGCCGATTCGCAAAGAATACTGACGAATGGGAAGACAATGACGGACTATGCGCTGGTTACGCGCATTGAAAACTCTGAAACCGGAAAAGTAATGTTCATTATTGGGGGACTCTATGCTTATGGCACGGAAGCAGCAGGAAAATTCATTACGGATCCGCAACTTCAAAACCTGACCGCATCCATCCCGATAAGCCACTCAAAGAGAAATCTGCAGATCATTCTCCAAACAGATGTGATCCAAGGAATTCCCGGCCCACCAAAGGTCCTCACCTTCTCGGAAGAATAGGCATCCACGGTGTTTCCCTAGGGAACGCCATTCCGGAACCGTCTACCGGCTAAGATCGCGTCGGAGCAGGTTGCGCGCTCGGCTGGAGACTGCGGCGTTGCACATCGTCCCGCATCTGGCAGATCATTCCATTCTGTTTTGCCCGTTGAAACTCGCCAGGTGGTTCCATCGTGGCCAAAGACCTGAAAACTCGAAAGCAGGAAGTGGTTCTAGAAGCAATTCATTACGCCGCACTCAACCTCCCCCGGACGCCAACACATTCTGATCCAAATGGAAGCGGAACCGAATAGGTGGAAGAGGCATCCTGTCACTTTACGCTAAAATAGGCAGAAGCCGCAGATTCCGGGAACTGGAGAAGGCGACTACATGAAGATGAGCTTGAGAACGCGAAAGCAGGAACTGGTACGAGAAGCAATCTTCGATGCTGCTATCGATCTGTTCATTCAGAACGGTTTCAATGAAACCACCATTGAGCAGATCGCGGAGGCCGCCGGCATCTCTCAGCGCTCTTTCTTTCGATATTTTCCGGCTAAGGATGATCTCCTCGCCTTCAGAATCGCCGCTTTCGGAGACGCGCTGGTTGCCGCAGTTCGCGCGTGTCCAGCAGAAGCACCTGCTCTTGAAGTCATTCGCGAGGTGTGCGTAGTAGGCCTCAACTTCTCGAAGTCGGAGACGCGGATCCAACAGATCATGGAGATCGCCGCACAAAGCCTTGCGGTGAGGCAAGCTAACAAGGCCGCGCTGGTGGAAGTCGAGAATCTTCTTTCGGAAGCATATGCAGCCCGAAGCAAAACTGCGAGCAAGTACAGCCTGGAGCCTAGAATGCTGGCTCTGATGACTCTCATGGTCGGGGATCTAGCGCGGAGTTCCTGGTTCGTCGGTGAGGCAAAAGACACTTCAACAGCCCTGAAGAACGTATTGACAAGGCTTACCCGGCTGTTTGCGACTCCGGTTCTTCTGCCGCCGCAGCGAAAGTGACCAAGCGCAAACACTCGAACGGTGTCCCAACATCTTAGAGAAAATCTGATCGGAACCGTCTGACCCCCAAATCGGACCGGTGTGCCCGCATCGTAATAAACGGCGGGTCTACTGATCGGCACGGCACCAGCCTCCCTTAGCACTTTTCTCAGCATAAATATGCACAATCAACACTTAATGTTGACAGCGAAATAAACCGTCAAGTATATTTTTCTTCGCAATGGCAGTCTATGCCACATTATGCGCAAGATGCCGCTAGATGTGGCACACCGACATGCCGCTTTTCTGGAGGCAGAAAGTCATCAAGAGGAGGGCGAGATGTTTACGACGATTCTGCGGGGTTTCGGTTCATGGGGGATGGGAAAACTGGGGGCGCTCGTAATGTTCAGCGCATTGGGCATCTTGTTCGGGATGCCGGGACAAGCGCAGGTGTCGACCGCAACGCTGAACGGAACCGTGACGGACAACACGGGGGCACTGATCCCAGGTGCGAAGGTGATGGTGGTCCAAACGCAGACGAACTTCGCAACGGAGACTCTATCCGGGCCTGATGGTTCCTTCAGAGTGTCTTCGATTCCCGTCGGCCCTTACGTACTTCGAGTTTCGAAAGAGGGTTTCTCGAAATATGAGCAGGTCGGAATTGTGCTTACAGTGGGGCAGGTTGGTACTATTCCGGTCACGCTGAATGTGGGCGCTCAGACTCAGGATGTGGTAGTCACGGCGGAAGTACCGGCGGTGGAAAGCACGAACAGCACCATCCAGTCCGTTGTCGAAGAGAATGTTGTCTCGAGCCTGCCGCTGAATGGCCGTAACCCTGCCGCCTTGATGTACACGGCCCCGGGAATCACCGACGCTGCCTTGAATCCGAAGGGCACAAACCCGAACAGCACAGTGGCAGGCGGAGCCCTCAGTAATGAGAGCGCTCCGACGACCAACGGTGTTCGCCCTGGAGGGACCTACTTCTCCCTCGATGGCGCCGGCAACGTTGATCCCTACTCCGTGATCGGTGGTCCCTTCCCGAACCCCGACGCGACCCAGGAATTTTCCGTCGTGTCCGGTTCTCACGGGTCGCGCTATGTTTCTGCACCGGGTGGCGCAGTCAACATCGTCACAAAATCCGGCACCAACCAGATTCACGGATCAGTCTTCGAGTATCTGCGCAACGGCTTCTTTAACGCTCAGAGTTACTTCTCCACTGCGCCCGATACTCTGAAGCGCAACCAGTTCGGGTTCGCGGCGGGCGGCCCAATCCTCAAAAACAAGCTTTTTGCTTTTGGCTCATACCAGCAGACCCTCATACGTTCTCAGAATCTGATCAACGCCTACGTCGGACTGAATACCGCCGAAGAGAATATGCGGGCTGGTCAGTTCAAAAGCGTTGTCACCGGCCAGGTTGTACAACTGCCGGTTAACCCGGTCATAGCGAATCTGATGAAGTACATTCCCCCGCCGAACTACTCGATTGGCGGCGTGGAGGCATACTACAATTCGACTTCTCCTAATAAGACCAACAACCCGCAATGGGTGGGGAAGATCGACTACAACCTTGGGCAGCATAGGCTGTTCGCCCGGCATTTCACGGACCATACAAATACTCCGGCCGATGACATGACCTCGACGAATTTGACGACCAGCGGAAAGAACGCGCTGACCGCCCAGGGATTCAACTCCGGATTCTGGAATGACATCGCGCTCGGCGACACCTGGTCATCGAAAGGTGGCTCGTGGGTTGTCGACGCACGGGCCTCCTATATGAAGGTCGACAACCGCGGTGGCCCAGCTCCCAGCCTTGCAGACCTCAGCCTGACCAAACTGGGTGCTACCAACGTTCATGATGGCGTTTATCCGGCGCTTCCCACGTTTTACGCACTCGGCGGGCTCTTCGTATCCGCGAACAGTTACGGCGACAACGTTCGCACCAGTTGGGACTACAGTGCGGACGTCATGCACCCATTCAAGAAGCACGAACTGTCATTCGGAGCTGATGCTCGTGTGGTGGGTCTGAACCAGACGAACTACACAGGGCAGAACCTCGCGTTTGTTTTCGTTGGGCTCAATAGCCTGTTTACCGGTTACGGTCCGCTCGATAACAACGGTTATGCCGACCTCATCCTGGGGCGGCCATTCGAGTGGCTGCAGTCCGATGGCAACTTCTCAAAAATCAATGGCAATCTGTTTGGCTTGTACCTGGAAGACAAGTACCACGTTAACACCCGCCTAACGCTCACCGGCGGGATCCGGTGGGATCCATACCTGCCTTACGCCCCTGCCAAGGACCACATCGACTGCTGGAACCCGGGGCAGCAATCAAAGGTCTTCACCAATGCGCCGGCGGGCCTGATCTATCCGGGTGACTCCGGATGCAGTTCTGGGGGAACCACCTCCAAATACGATCTCATTCAGCCCCGCGTGGGTGTCGCGTACAGACTTGATCGCGATGGCAATACTGCGCTGCGTGCAGGATGGGGTATGTACTCCACCCAGTTCCAGTTGGTCAGCCTGCTGGGATTCTCCGCGCCGCCCTTCGTTCGCAGCTTCCTTCAGATCAAGCCCGTGAGTGTAGTCACTGTCGATAATCCCTGGGGCTCGCAGGGATTGGCGGATCCCTTCGCGGGAGGATTCACCGATGCCAACTATCAACCGCCTTCGGATGTGAGCTTCGCCCAGGCGCAAGCCATCGGATTCTCTCCGTCGGCGATCGACCGGGATTTCCGGCCGGCAACGGTCAACCAGTGGAGCTTGTCCCTGCAGCACGCATTCACGGCGTCTGACAGCATGGAACTCGCGTACGTAGGAGTCCAGGGCCTCAACATTGCACAAAGCTACGATGCCAATCTGCCGGTCTACAACGGTGATCCGGCAAAGCCCGGGTCCACTCGGCCCTATGGATCTGAAGGCATCGGGCAGTTGCTGACCCTGGTGAGCAATTCCGGCTCCAACTACAACGGTCTGAATGCGACCTACCGCCGTCGTGGCAAGGGCGGACTCGATCTCGTCTCGGCCTTCAACTGGTCAAAGTGTCTGGACGATGGATCACTTCCTCCGAGCACGTCAGGCGTGTTCGGAGCAACGGGGATCGGTGACAACTCCACTGCAAACGGGGCCTATCTCCCGCATGCCCAGTATGGCCGCTGCGACTTCGACCAGAATGTCACCTTTCGCACCACGGCGGTCTGGAACTCGCCTGACCTGAAGGGCAGCAACGCATTTGTCCGGATGGCTGGGAGCTCATGGGTGGTGAGCGGTCTTGTCGTAGCCGATGCCGGACAGCCCTACAGCATCACCGATTCTGCGAATAACTCGCAGACGGGGCTGGGTCTGGACCGGGCCGACTGGAACCCCACTCCCACGCCAGTGTTTGTGAACGGGAAGTTGAATAAGGATGCGTTTCAACCGAACGCGCCAGGTACATATGGCAATGTGCAACGAAACAGCATCCGCGGACCCGGCTATGTTCACATCGATCCAGCCGTGATGAAGACGTTCCCCCTGGGCACAGAGCGAATCCGCTTCACATTCCGAGCGGAGGCGTTTAACGTCTTCAATCATCCGAATTTCCTTGCTCCCAATGGGGACCTGAACAGCACTACCTTCGGAGTGACAGGCGGCGCCCGTGACCCGCGCATTATGCAGTTCTCGGGCAAGATCACGTTCTAACGCAACCGGACAAAGTACCAGACCGGATCCGAACCTGCGAGTTCGGTCTGCTTCACTCATCGTCCACCTTCAATGGAGATTTCATGCGAGTTCGTTCGGCACCGTCTCACTCGACAATCGCACACCTGCTCACACTCGCTTTGCTAATGGGGACCGGAGCACCAATGGCCGGATCCCAGCAGCAGCCCACAGCAGAGACGAAGGGCGCTGACGCTGCTGCCGACCCAATGTTCAGGGAGCCTTACGTCGATATTGACGAGATGCGCGACGCTCCAGTTCGTCACCGCTATGTTCATGGCGGATTCAAGGGGACCGAGGCGCGCTTCGCCTTTTACTTCCCCCCAAAGGAACAGTACAAGGGCCGATTCTTCCAGCACGTCACACCGGCTCCCGCAGGTGAAACGCTCGATGCAAACAACGCTGTGGTGGGGAGTGGAGAATTACTGCAGCACATGCTGTTCTCGTTAAGCAGTGGCGCATATTTCGTCTTAACCAACGAAGGGGGCCCAGGAGCGATCGCAGGAGATCAGACGATCCCCGGATACCGCGTTAATGCAGCGGCCGCAGAGTATTCGAGGATCATTGCCGAACAGATGTATGGCGGGAATCGGCCTTATGGTTATGCTTTCGGTGGGAGCGGAGGATGCTTTAAAACGCTTAGCGGATTCGAGAACACCACGGCTTGGGAAGGCGCTGTACCGTTCGTCTGCGGGTCGCCAATGGCCATTCCTAACGTGTTCACCGTCCGCATTCTTGCAATGCGCGTTTTGAAGGATAAGTTCGCTTCGGTCGTGGATGCAACAGAGCCGGGTGGAAGCGGCAACGTCTATCAGAATTTGAGCGCCGAGGAGCAGGATGCTCTTCGCGAAGTGACGAAAATGGGTTTTCCGCCCGCCGCCTGGTTCAATTACAAGACGATTGGCGAGGGAGCTTTCCCGGTTTTATTCCCGTTGGTCAAATTGATGGACCCCGGTTACTTCAAGGACTTCTGGACTGTTCCTGGCTACGAAGGCATGAATCCCAAGCCCTCGCTCACAAGGACTAGAGTCCAGCACTCCACTACCGTGGTCAAAGTTGTATCCCCAGGTAATACGGGACCCCAAAGGTCTTTCGGCGGGGTAGACGCGGCAAAGGACGCTATCAAAGATTCCCAGATGATAGGAATTCAGATGGAAAGCGTTCCATCGCAGGACCTGGAAGGAGCATTTGTAGTTGTCAAGACGGGAGCGCCCGCAGGCAAGGAGCTGCCTGTCGGCAAAGTCAGCGGGAATACAGTTTTCATTGCCCGTAATCCTTTCGGGGCCGACAATTCCAGCGACGTCAAAGCTCTTAAGCCAGGTGACCAAGTAGTTCTCGACAATTCTGACTTTTTGGCCATGCAGTATTATCACCGTCACCAAGTCCCTGGACCGGATTACTACGTGTGGGACCAGTTCCGTGGCCCGGATGGCAAACCTCTTGAGCCACAGCGGCCCATGTTGATTGGCCCGATGGTTACAGGCGCAGGTTCTGTCCAGTCCGGAAAATTTAAAGGGAAGATGATCATCGTAGAAAGCATGATGGATCAGGACGCGCTGCCATGGCAAGCGGATTGGTACCGTTCAAAGGTGAAAGAGGCTCTCGGTGATCGCATCGACGACAGCTTCCGCCTCTGGTACGTCGAGCATGCCCTGCACGGCGATGGGGCTCGTCAAGGCGACACAACGCACACCGTCAGCTACATACCAGATCTCTATCAGGCACTTCGGGACCTGAGCGTCTGGGTGGAGAAGGATGTCCCACCTCCGCCGAGCACCAATTACAAGATGAAAGACGGCCAGGTGGAAGTGCCGGCAACGGCAGCCGAGCGCAAAGGTATTCAGCCCGTAGTGATCGTAAAGGTAAATGGTGGGGCGCGTGCTGAAGTTCACAGCGGGACGCCGGTGACCTTCACGGCTGTCATCGAAGTACCGCCCAACACCGGTAAGATAGTTTCCGCGGCATGGGATTTCGAGGGGGATGGGACCTTTTCAAGTATTCAGGAGATCGGGAAATCGAACTCAGACCAATCCCGTCATCAAGTAACCGTGAAGATCACCCATGTGTTCTCAAAACCCGACACGTACTTCCCAGTGCTCCTTGCCGCATCACAAAGAGACGGTGACGCAAGTTCATCGTTTACTCGCATTCCCAATTTCGGGAAGGTACGCGTGGTTGTGAAATGAGGGGCGGCGGCACAAATCTATATTCCAGGAGTGGTGATGAAGACGAGTAAGTCAGCGATGACCTTTCTGTACTCGGCGTGCGTTCTACTTATACCCGCCGTTCCCGCGTCCAGCCAGTCGACATATGCTCGGACCGTTCAGCGATGGGGAATTCAGGAGATAGGGTTCCATTCTTCACGACAGTACGCAAATCCATTCAAAGAAGTGAGTGTCTCTGCGAGATTCACCTGCGCGGGTGAGCAGGTGGATGTGGCGGGCTTCTACGATGGCGACTCAGCTTGGAAGGTGCGGTTCATGCCTGAGCAGGTTGGACGCTGCAGGTTTGAGACGACTTCGAGTGATTCTGAGATGAATGGCCAGTCGGGGATGTTTGAAGTAACAGCGCAGGAAAAGTCCAATCATGGGCCGGTACATGTTGCAAAGACCTATCATTTCTCCTACAGCGACGGAACGCCCTATTTCCTGCTTGGGACGACTCTCTACAACTGGCTGAACCGAGATGAAACCCTCCAACGTCAGACCTTGGATACGCTGAGCCAAAGTCCGTTTACTAAGGTTCGCTTCGGATTGTTTCCCAAGTGGTACATCTTCAACCGCGAAGAACCGGCGATCTATCCTTACGTTCAGACAGGTCCACACACATTCGATCTGGATCGCTTCGATCCCGCATTTTTTCGGGCGGTAGAGCGGCGAATTGCCGAACTCGAAAGGATGGGGATCGAGGCCGACGTTATCCTCTTCCATCCATATGACCATCTCGGCTTCGCTGCGATGGATGCAGATCATGACGACGCGTATATTCGCTATGTCGCGGCCAGATTGGCAGCGTTTCATAACGTCTGGTGGACAATGGCCAACGAGTACGATCTGTTCGATCCAAAGATGACCAGCGGGCTCAAGGTCAAGGATTGGGATCGAATGTTCAGGACGCTCGAGGCGAGCGATCCATATCATCATCTGCGCGGCATTCACAATGCGATTGTGTGGTATGACCATAGCAAGCCTTGGATAACGCACGACATCATTCAGGATGGCACGGGCCATCCCGGTAGGCGGCTTCTCGGCGCGAGGGCGATATACGGCAAGCCGACAGTCGTGGATGAGTATGGATATGAAGGCAACAACGGACAGGGATGGGGCAATCTGTCTGGTGCTGAAGAGGTCAGTCGTCACTGGGATATCACCATGGAGGGTGGGTACGGATCGCACGGCGAAACCTATGTTCACCCGAACGGAGTTCTATGGTGGGCAGCTGGGGGCGAACTGGTTGGCGAAAGCTCCGCGCGGCTGAACTTTTTGAAGGAGATTATGACTGAAGGGCCTTTTCAGGACGTCGTGCCTGATCATGGAATCGTGAGCGGCGGCACGGTTTTGGCAGAAAAGGACACCTACTATCTGCTCAGGATTAAGAGCACCGTCTATAACCAGCACGTGGAGATCGAGCTTGGGGACAACTCCCATTATAAGGTTGACTTGATCGATCCATGGCTGATGAAGGTTTACGCTCTGGGCTACACGAGCGGGGGTCTCCAGGCTTTCGACCCTCCCATGGCGCCGTGCTTGCTGCGGTTTGTGCGAGTTGAAGAACCCAACGCAACCGAGGCCGCGCCAATTCAGACACTCATCGCGATGTTTCTTAAAGATCCAACCATCGAAAAGCCTCCGGTTGCAGTCGCAATTCAGGTGCCGAATCCGCACTATTCCCAGGAATACACCATCGGTGAACTGCTCGAAAATCCGCAAACAAGTGAGCTGGTCAAGAAGTACCTGCCATCGCTTCCTTCGTTCGGATGGGTTCGAGCTATGACAGTCGAGCAGATCATGTCTATGGGCGGAACGTTCAACCACGGCGATCCTGCAGGACTCATTCGAGAGTTGGAGAAGATACCTGTTGCGCAGAAATGAGAATGGTCCTTATTCGCTAATTTGTGGCTGAAACCCTGAGGCGTCGCGTTTTGGCATTTTCAGCGGTCCTCAGTGTACGAGATGTTGGATAGGGTGTGGAGATTCGTTCCGCAAACCAAGCCTACAAGATCTCATTCTCGCGCGCTTGATTACTGAATTCTAAGGCGCGCATAAATATGCACATACGCAAGTATCTGTTGACGTGGATGTCGAATCTGTGTAGAAGTTAGGTAGACAAATCATGACCACCAATACCCGTGAACCAATACGCTGCACTCCGGAAATGGCAGTTCGGCTTCGAGAGATGTCGAATCGGATTAGACTGGGCGCGATGTTGATGACGCACCACGCGAAGCTCGGTCACACTGGTGGTGACCTGTCGTCGGCAGATATCCTTGCCACCCTGTATGTCGGCCAGATTCTGAATATAAATCCTAAGGAGCCTCGCTGGGAGCAGAGAGATCGATTTGTCATGTCGAAGGGGCATTGCTCCGGTGCATTCTATTCAACCCTGGCATTTCGGGGTTTCTTTCCCATAGAGCAGCTGAAGACGTTCATGGACCCGCTCTCAATGCTCAACGGACACCCGGACAGAAACAAGTTGCCCGGAGTGGAGGCGAATACAGGACCGTTAGGCCATGGACTGCCCATTGGAGTGGGAATGGCACTGGCAGCACGCATGCGAAGCGAAGCGTGGCGCGTGTTCGTGCTGGTGGGCGACGGGGAACTGCAAGAGGGTTCAAATTGGGAAGCGGCTATGTGCGCCCAGCAGTACAAGCTTGACAATCTGGTCGTTATCGTTGATCGCAACGGAATTCAGCAGGGTGATTTTACGGAGAGTACGATCCGGATGGAACCCTTGGCCGATCGCTGGGCGGCATTTGGGTTTGCCGTGAAGGAGCTGGACGGGCACGATCATGCGGCTCTCCACCAAGCTTTCGGTTCCGTGCCGATTGAGAGTGGCAAGCCGACATGCTTTATTGCCAAGACGATCAAGGGCAAGGGTGTTTCCTTCGCTGAAAACAAGCCGGCATGGCACCACGGTGTTCCAACCGGTGAACAATTGGAGATCGCCAGGCGAGAACTGGGTATGGAGGCAGCATGGTAAGCCCGGTGATTACACAGAAATGGGAATCGCAAAGGCCGCAACTGGTTGACTGCCGCGATGCATACGCCAAAGCGCTGGAAGAGATGGCTGAGCGGGACGTCCGGGTGTGCGTGGTGATCAACGATTCGCTCTCCTCAGCAAAAATGAAGGATTTCAAGGCGAAGTATCCTTCGCGCTTCATCAATGTCGGCATTGCCGAGCAAAACATGGTCGGAGTCGGGAACGGGCTGGCCAATGGTGGCATGGTTCCGTACCTCTGCGGGGCATCGTGTTTTCTGACGGCACGCGCGATGGAGCAGGTGAAGGTCGATCTTGCCTACTCGAAGGCGAACGTACGAATCTGCGGGATGTCTTCCGGAATGGCGTATGGGCAACTGGGTCCCACGCATCATTCCATTGAAGACATCGCATGGACACGAATCCTGCCAAATCTCACGGTCATCGTTCCGGCAGACGATGTGGAGACCGCCGCGGTCATGCGCTACTCGCTGCATCACCAAGGGCCGATGTTCCTTCGCATCAGCCGCATTCCGGTGCCGAGGGTTCATCGCGACGACTATGAATTCAGGCTCGGGAAAGCAGTGGTGCTCCGCGAGGGCACGGACGTGACGATCATTACCAATGGGGTTCTGGTGGGTCGTGCGCTTGAGGCAGCCCACTTGCTGGAGGAAGAAGGAAAATCAGCACGCGTGCTGAATATGAGCACGATTAAGCCGCTGGATGACGCCGCGATTCTCGATGCGGCGCGTACCACAAAAGGGATTGTCACCGCCGAGGAAGGCCTTGCTGCGGGAGGTCTGGGCAGCGCGGTGGCCGAAGTCCTCGCTCTGCGCCATCCGACGCCAATGCGGATTTTGGGGCTGCAGGACGTCTTCGCTCCCACAGGCTCCGCCGAGTTTCTGCTGGAGCACTTCAATCTGACGGCAGCGGGTATGCGCGATGCGGTGATGGAATTGATGAGTGAGAGGGGATAGATGCCTGCCGGGCTGATTCTCACAATCGATCAGGGCACGACAAACACCAAGGCCCTGCTTGTCGACCGCTCCGGCTCGCCGGTCTTTCGAATTTCATCCTCTGTGGCGGTTATTACCACCGCAGACGGATTCGCTGAGCAGGATCCGACTGCACTGTGGAAGTCGATTTTGTCAGTCATTGCGGCAGCGGTTCAACATGTATCTCAGATTGGCGAACGCATCGAGGCAGTTGCGATCTCAAACCAGAGAGAGACTGCAATCGCATGGAGCGCTTCGACCGGCGAGCCGCTTGCGCATGCCGTGAGCTGGCAGTGCGGTCGTTCCGCCCCCATCTGTAATCGACTCTCCTCCAAAGCTGAGCTCTTTCGAGACAGAACAGGGCTTCCGCTGGCTTCTCTTGTTTCCGCGGGGAAGTGGGCCTGGCTGGCTGAGAACAGCCCCGCAGTGCAGAAAGCAAGAGAAGAATCGGATCTGCGCTTCGGCACCGTCGACTCCTGGTTGATCAGCCGTTTCAGCGGCACAGAAACTCATCTCACCGACCTGACGAACGCGTCAAGGACCGGGCTACTGAACCTGGAGAAACGTGAATGGGATCCGGATCTTCTTCGGATGTTCGAAATCCCACTTGAAGCAATGGCGGCGTTGAGAACGTCGGCCGCCGTCTTCGGAAGCTGCAGAAATGTGCCGGGCCTGAACGGCGTGCCCATATTGGCAGCAATCGGTGACTCTCATGCTGCGATGTTCGGGCACGGCCATTTCAAGCCCGGTTCAGTGAAGGCCACGTATGGAACCGGATCCTCTCTGATGGCCCTTACTTCGGCGCTCCCTGGTGACACTGCATTTCTGGCGCGAACCATCGCGTGGTCCGCCAAGGGGCAGACACAGTTTGCGCTGGAAGGCAACATTCCCATGACTGGCTCAGCTGTGCAGTGGCTGGGGGAGTTTCTAAAGCTGGCATCCCCGGCTGCCTCCATCGCGGAACTGGCATCTAGCGTCGAAGATGCAGCCGGCATCTATTTTGTGCCGGCCATGCTTGGTCTCGGTGCACCGCATTGGGATGCCAACGCGAGAGGCGCAATCACCGGGCTGTGCCGCCATCACACACCGGCTCATATGGCGCGCGCAGCTCTGGACGCCATCGCATATCAAGTTGCCGATGTATTCTTCGCAATGCAGTCGGTGGCAGGCGTGGAGTTCCCAGAACTGCTCGCGGACGGCGGAGCTACGCGAAACCCATTCCTGATGCAGTTCCAGGCAGACATTCTCGGCCGCCCCGTACTTCGTTCCAGTAATGAGGAGCTATCTGCGATGGGGGCCGCGTGGCTCGCGGGACTCAAGTTAGGTTGGTGGAAATCGCTTGAGGAGCTCGAGGCTATCGGGCAGAATGCGGATCGGTTTGAGCCTCGAATGAGGGAAGGTAAACGCAAGGCCCTGTACGACGGATGGAAATACGCGGTTGCAAAAGTGCGGAGCGGAGCCAAGAGTGCGCAGTGATATGACGTCACGTGACATCATCCTCGAAGCTCATGCGATTACCCGAAGATACCCGGGAACGATCGCGTTGGATCGAGTAGATTTTCGAGTGTATCGCAACCAGGTAAATGTTCTGATCGGGGAAAACGGGGCCGGGAAGTCCACGCTTATGCGAATTCTCGCCGGAGTGGAGCAGCAGGATGAGGGCCGTCTCGTCCTTGAAGGTCTGGAGATCAGGCTGCGATCTCCCAGAGAGGCAACGCGCCACGGCATTGCGATCGTGCACCAGGAACTCTCCGTGCTGCCGAATCTCGATCTGGCTGACAATATCTTTGCCGGACGCGAACTGACGCGGGCCGTAGCACTGGTGCATCGATCTCTCGAAGAAATGCGCGCCTCTGAAGCATTGCGGCACCTCCGCAGCCCGATGGATGTGCGCACGCTTACCGGGAGACTATCGCTGGGCAGCCGCCAGATTGTTGAACTGGCACGCGCGCTCGAGCAGAAGGCGAAGATCCTGATTCTCGATGAGCCGACCTCTGCGCTTTCGAACGCAGAAGCGGAATCACTCTTCGAAGTGATCGCCGAACTCAAGAGGGCCGGTGTGACTATTATTTATATCTCGCACAGGCTGAATGAGCTTCTTCATCTTGGCGACCGTTTCACCGTGCTGCGGTCCGGACGTGTGGTCGGTGAAGCATCTCGTGCGGAGGTTGACCGCCAGTGGATTGTGGCGCGAATGTCAGGACGCGATGTTTCAAAGCCTGATGCCCCGCTGTCGACCCCGGGCCAGCCCTCGACCTTGCTGAGTGTGGCAGAACTGACCGTTGCGCCCGACTCGGATTCCGCTACACAAGGCACGCCGGTACAGGATGTTAGTTTCTCTTTGTTCGAGGGAGAGGTTCTTGGTATCTATGGTCTGCTTGGAGCCGGCCGCACTGAGTTGCTCGAGGCAATCGCGGGCGCCCGCGGAATTCGGTCCGGTACAATTCGGCTCCGGGAAAAGAAACTGCGAGTGAAATCAGCGAGGGATGCCGTCAGGGCTGGTATTCACCTTGTTCCTGAGGATCGCCAACGTGACGCTCTTGTACCGGATCTCTCGGTTCGGGAGAACATTGCGCTGGCGGGCGCCGGCGGGATGCTTTTGGACAAGACTAACGAGACCGCGAGAGCGTTGCAGCTCGTAAAGGATCTGAACATTCGCGTGTCTGATCTCGAACTGCCGGTCACCGCTCTCTCAGGAGGCAATCAGCAGAAGGTCATCATCGCCCGCTGTCTGATGTGCTCCCCGAAGCTGCTGTTGCTCGACGAGCCTACACGCGGGGTGGATGTGGGAGCGAAAGCGGAAATCTATGCGATTCTCAGACGCCTCGCCTCGGAGGGGATCGGCATCCTTTTCACCTCTTCCGAAATCGAGGAGATACAGGCTCTCGCCGACAGAGC
Organism: uncultured Acidobacteriota bacterium; assembly: GCA_963744185.1. Lineage (GTDB taxonomy): Bacteria > Acidobacteriota > Terriglobia > Terriglobales > Acidobacteriaceae > Telmatobacter. Next base: position 128,711 of record CAVUSR010000019.1, read on the forward strand.
GGTTGTTCTGTGTCAGGGGCGGATTGCCGCGACGCTCGAACGCAAAGGACTGACCGATGAAGGTCTTTTCGTTGCAGCCAGCCCGGTAATCGCCTCGGCCTCAACGGAGCAACCAGGGAGAGTCTCTCTATGACAGCAACGACTGCTGCAACCCGACCATCGATTCGCGCCACCCGTTCGGGCGTCCGCGCTCTCCTCCTTTTATTCAAAGCACGCGCAGTCGTCGTGCTGGTTGCGCTGCTTGTTCTCTTCTCATCGCTGGCGCCGGCGTTTTTTACGGCGAATAATTTTCAGATTCTCACCAAGCACGTAGCCATCGCTGCCATTCTTGCGATTGGAATGACGTTTGTCGTGTTGACGGGAGGAATCGATCTGTCAGTCGGGTCCGTTGCTGGACTGGCGGGAATGCTGGTGGGGTATCTGCTTACCCAGGGGATTGAGGTCGGCGGTTCGTGCCACTTTCTCCCTGTTACGCTTTGCGTGCTGATGGCGATCGCAATCTCGCTGCTGGTGGGGCTGTTGAATGGCTGGCTTGTCTCCAAGGCCGGCGTTGCTCCATTCATCGCCACTCTGGGGACGCTCTATGTAGCGCGCGGCACCGCGCTGCTGATTTCCAATGGCAAAACCTTCCCGAATCTTGGAGTCGACCCCGCTCACGGGAATACGGGGTTTCCTGCTCTGGGACAAACGTTTCTGTTCGGCATGCCGATGCCGGTCTGGATCATGCTCGTGCTCTTCGCCGTAGCTCTGGTCATCGCACGCAAGACGCCACTCGGCCGTCATATCTACGCCGTAGGCGGAAATGAGCGTGCAGCTCGACTGGCGGGTATCCGCGTACCACTGGTGAAGCTTTTCACGTACGTTTTTGCTGCGTTTTGTGCGGCTTTAGTTGGCCTGATCATCGCCTCACAACTGGAAGCAGCGCATCCAGCGACAGGCGACAGCTTTGAACTGAATGCCATCGCGGCGGTCGTGCTGGGTGGGACGTCGCTGATGGGAGGGCGAGGGTCGATTACGGGATCGCTTCTCGGAGCATGCGTGATCGGAGTTCTCTCTGATGGCCTGGTGATGCTCGGAGTATCTCAGTTCTGGCAGATGGTTATCAAAGGAGCGGTCATTATTCTCGCGGTTGCTATCGATCAATTGCAGACAACTATCCAGGCGCGGTTCCTCCCGCTTCTGCTGCGGACCGATGAGGGAGCAGGCGAGTGATCCAGACCCTCCGGAATTGGTGCACGGGAGCGGCTGTCCTTTTGGCCCTGTCATTCTCTGCATGTCACAGGCCGGATACTTCAAAGAAGCTGATCGTAGTAATCGTGCCTTCGCAGGACAATCCGTTCTTCAAAGCTGAAGCTGACGCAGCAGCGGTGCGGGCTGTCTCTCTCGGGTATCGCGTTCTCGTCGACGCGCACGACGACGACGCGTATCGGCAAGATAACCTGATTGATGCGGCCATCGCTTCGAATGCGGCTGCGATTATCCTCGATAACGCCGGCGCCGACTCCTCCGTTGCCGCGGTGCGGCGCGCCACAAAGGCGGGCATCCCCTGTTTTCTGATCGATCGGGCTATCAATGCGACTGGGATCGCGAAGGCTCAGATCATCGCGGACAATCACCAAGGATCGATCATCGTAGCAGAGGATTTCGTCGAGGCACTCGGATCTTCAGGCGGACCCTACGTGGAGCTGCTTGGCCGAGAGTCCGATACCAACGCCCAGGTCCGAACCTCGGGGTTTCATTCTGTTCTCGACCGCCATCCGGATCTTGTACGCGTTGCGGCACAATCCGCCAACTGGTCGCAGGCCGAAGCGTTCCAGAAAACAGAAACGATTCTCCAGGCTCATCAAGATATAAAGGGCATCATTTCGGGGAACGATACGATGGCGCTTGGCGCACTGGCTGCCGTCAAATCTTCGGGGCGGAGCGGCATTGTGATCTCGGGATTTGACGGAAGCCCGGACGCGGTTGCATCGATACGCGCGGGCGAGCTGCGTGCAACGGCTCTTCAGCCTGCCGTTCTCATTTCGCGTCTGGCCGTCGACGAAGCGGACGATTATCTCAGGACCGGTTCCACGCATAAACCAGAAGAGCAGATTATCCCATGCGATTTGGTTACTCGACACAACGCAGATGATTTCCACGATTTCGAGAAGGTAAGGTGAAGTACTATGACAACTCTGGGTGTAATCCTGGGCAATCGCGACTTTTTCCCTGATGTTCTGATCGGGGAAGCACGCCGGGACCTGAAGAAGATCTTTGGCGAACTCTCCATCGAGCCCGTGTGGCTTGCGGAGCAGGACACAAAACTTGGCGCGGTGGAGACCTGGGCTGACGCACAGAAATGCGGAGACCTGCTGCGCTCCAATCGCGACCGCATAGACGGAATCCTCGTTTGCCTCCCAAACTTCGGAGATGAAAAGGGCATTGCCGACTCGATTCGCCTGGGGGACGTACGTGTGCCGATCCTTGTGCAGGCGTGTCCAGACGATCTCGATCAGTTTGGACTGAATCGGCGCCGTGATGCGTTTTGCGGGAAGATCTCGGCCTGCAACAACCTCCGTCAGTACGGATCCAAGTTTTCGCTTACGCGCGATCATACGGTTTCCATTCTGAACTCGAGGTTCCGCGAAGATTTGGAGCAGTTTGTAGCCGTCTGCCGCGTAATTCGCGGGCTCTCGCGAGTTCGGATCGGAGCCATCGGGGCACGCCCGAACGCCTTCAATACGACTCGATATAGCGAGAAGCTGCTAGAAGCCTCAGGAATCTCCGTGAGTACCATTGATCTGTCTGAAGTGTTTGGAAACGCCGTCAAACTTTCGGACAGCGATAGACGCGTGAAGCATAGGGTTGAGCAGATTCGTGGATACGCGGATGCCTCAAAGGTTCCGGATGAGGCGATCCTCAAGATGGCAAAATTCGCATTGGTTGTCGACGACTGGATGCAGTCACTCGGGATTTCGGCGACCGCTATACAGTGCTGGAGTTCGCTGCAAAAGAACTATGGAGTGAATGTCTGCACGATCATGTCGATGATGAGTGAACAGATGCTGCCGTCAGCGTGCGAAGTCGACATTGCAGGCGTGGTGAGCATGTACGCGCTGCAACTGGCAAGCGGACGACCAAGCGCGCTAGTCGACTGGAACAACAACTACGGCGATGATTCGGACAAATGCGTACTGTTCCACTGCGGAAACTGGGCGAAAGACTTTGTCCCCGAAGTGCGAATTGCGACCGCCCCCATCCTCGGAACAACTCTCGGAGAAGAGAACACCTTCGGGGCGATGGAAGGCCGTACAGGGAGCGGGCCGCTGACTTTCGGCAGAATCAGCACGGACGATGCAAGCGGCAGGATCAAAGCCTACGTCGGCGAAGGGGAGTTCACCGACGATCCGCTGGATACGTTTGGCACGCGGGCCGTGGTTCGCGTGCCTGCGCTCTCATCCTTAATGCACGTCGTCTGTCAGAATGGGTTTGAGCATCACGCGGCGATGAACCGCAGTCATTCGGCGGCCGTGGTCTCCGAAGCGCTCGGCCGCTACATGGGATGGCAGATTTATCACCACGAGCGTCCATGCGGACTTCCAGCGCTTCCGTGAATGCACATCAACCGATTACCGGTTGAATACCTTCTGCATTGTTCTCAGGATGGAAAGCTATGGCTCGCGTCGATGAACTTCGCCTGATGGCTAAAGTTGCGCGGATGTACTACATCCAGGAACTAAATCAACAGGCAATCACCGAGAAACTCCAGCTGCATCAGTCGACCATATCCCGGATGTTGAAGAAAGCGAGGAGTCTGAACCTTGTGCGATTTAGCATCGCCACTCCTCCCGGCACATTTGCCGATTTGGAAGACCAACTGACCTCACGATTCGAATTGAAGGATGCGGTTGTAGTTGATTGCCCCGCGGACGGTGATGCAATGGTCCGGGATCTTGGCACAGCTCTCGCATACTTTTTGGAAACGACGCTTAAACCTGGTAAGGTCATCGGCATATCCTCATGGAGCCGTTCACTATTTGCGATGGTAGATGCTCTGCACCCTGGCGACTACTGCGCAGACGGCAAGGTAGTTCAAATTCTGGGCGGGGTTGGAAACGTGGGAAGTGAGTTTCATGCCATTCATCTTGCGCAAAGACTCGCAGCCAGCATCGGTGCGAAGCCCGTGCTATTACAATCTCCTGCCGTCGTTGGCTCGGCCGAAGCGCAGCGCGTCCTCTCACGGGACCCAGTCGTACAGGAAGCGTCAGCCTTGTTTGATAAGCTGGACATCGCTCTGGTAGGTATCGGTTCGTTGGAGCCTTCAAGAATGCTTGCCGTGAGCGGCAACATCTTCTCGCGCGATGAGCGAGCCGAGTTGCAACGCCTAGGGTCTGTAGGCGATATATGCTTCCGCTTCTACAACTCGGAAGGACAGCCGATCAAATCGCCATTGATGAGGAGGGTCATAGGGATCGATCTGGAGAGGCTCCGAGCTTGTAAGCGAGTGGTCGGCGTTGCGGGCGGAGTGCAGAAAATGCACGCGATTCGAGGCGCATTAAGGGGCAAGTTGATTGATGTGTTGATCACAGATCAGCGGACAGCCGCAGCACTCTCCAAGGCTGCAGACTAATTCATCTACGTCATGTTCAGCCTATGGCACGCGTGGTTATTCAATTTTTTCATCGCCCGATTAAGTCGCGCGAAGTATCTCGGTTCATTGAAGACCGCGCGTGATTCCCAAAATTGAGGGTGCTAGACTTCGATGGCCCGGGTCTTAGCCGGGTATCCAGGACCAGACTGCCTGAAACTCTAATTATTCGAGATACCCGAACTGGTGAATCCTATTTGCACTCGCGCCTATCAGATGCTTGAAGGCGCGAGATGTTCTACCTGGAACGCGCGGAGAGGGACTCAAAATGGGCAAGCTCGACGGGAAAGTGGCGGTAATTACGGCGGCGACCTCTGGGATGGCGCTGGCCACAGCGAAACGGATGTCGATGAGGGCGCATATGTCTTCATCACGGGACGTAACAAAGAGCGTCTGGATAATGCCGTGAACGAAATCGGCAACAACGTGACCGGCGTGCAGGCGGACTCCTCGAAGCTCGCAGATCTGGATCGACTGTACGAGGCGGCGAAGAAGGAAAAGGGCAAGATCGACATCCTATTCGCGAGCGCCGGCGAGGGCAGCTTTGCCTCCCTGGAGGAGGTGACGGAAGAGCACTTCGATACGACCTTCAACACTAACGTGCGTGGTATGCTATTCACCGTGCAGAAGGCGCTGCCGCTGTTCAACAACAACAGGTCGATCATTCTGAATGGGTCGATTGCGAGCGTGAAGGGGTTCCCACGCTTTGGCGTCTACTCGGCAAGCAAAGCCGCAGTGCGATCGTTCGCGCGCACATGGCTGGTGGAGTTGAAGGACCGAGGCATTCGCGTAAATGTGTTGAGCCCCGGAACCATCGATACACCAGCCCTCGATTTCTTCGGGGATGAAGGCAAGAGGGCGTTGACGGCGGCTATTCCGCGCGGCACGATGGGCCGGCCGGAAGAGATTGCCGGAGCGGCAACCTTCCTGGCTTCTGACGACGCGAGCTTTGTAAATGGTATCGAGCTCTTCGTCGATGGAGGCACAGCGCAGATTTGATTTCGTCGGCAAAGCAGTGTGCCGCGCTCCTCCTGTCATGCCGTATTCTGTCCAGTCGCCCGCTTGTAGGGACCGTCAACTGTTGCAATGAAGCCTAGGCGCTCATCGAGACATAGTTCCAGAATTCTCTCAAAAGTTCGCGTTCAGATCCACTTGCTAGCGCGCCACGCGCCCGGGTGCAGGGATTCCGCAGGAAGACGATATGAGCGCTGCGCGGACGCAAGGTTCGCGAGTATCCGCGGGGAGACGCGCCCCCTCTCCCCGCACCCCTCTACCCCACCTTCCCCGATTCAAGATGCCTGCGGCAAACGCGTCCCTCGCCCACGGCCGCAAGCATCGTTTCGCCGCAGGAAAGCAGTAAGACACACCAAACCTCTCGATTTCAAAGGTTCCCCGTCGCGGTGAGGCACCAGGATTTGTGCCTGAATTGTGCCCGTGAAGCAGAGACTGACCCTGTGGCCCGAGCAAAAATGGAGTCGGAGGTTGAGCCCATGCAGAACGGCAGCATCATGCGAAGCGAGCGTCGGCGCGGTCCCGACGTTTGGGAATATCGATGGCGAGAGCCCGGCCCGGATGGAAAGCGCAAGCACCGCAGAATGGTGGTCGGGTCTGTCATCCAATTCAGGGACAAAGAAGCGGTGGCGCGCGCAACCAGTGCTTTGCGTCGGGACATCAACTTGTCCAACGCTGTTGGCAAGGGAAAGCCCGTTACCCTGTCGCAGTTAGCGGATCATTATTGCCAGCGGGAGCTCACCCCTAACAATAAGTGGAAAACCCACTCCACGAAGTTGGGATACCGCGGCTACCTACGGAGGTGGATCATTCCGCGATGGGGTAGCTACACACTGATGCGTATTCGTGCAGGCGAGATCGAGCTTTGGCTCCGATCACTTCCCTTGGCGCGTTCGACTTGTGCAAAGATCCGCAACGTGATGAGCGTGCTTTTCAATCACGGCTTACGCCATGAACTGCTCGACCGCAATCCAGTTCAATGGGTACGCCAGAGCGCCAAGCGGAAGAAGATCCCTGCGGTACTCGAAATCTCAGAAGTCCGATCGCTACTCGGCGCCCTCGATATCCGGGAGCGAACGATGGTCCTGCTCGATGTCGTCACTGGATTGCGAGCGAGCGAACTCTTCGGCCTCAAGTGGACGGATATCGACTTCATCAGGAATGAGATCCGCGTGACGCGCTCCATCGTCCTGCAAGTTGTCGGCCCGTGCAAGACCGAGGCTTCGCAGAAACCAGTTCCGCTCGATCCACTCCTCGCGAGAACGCTCCGCACCTGGCGGGCTCACACCAACTACAAGGCCGCAAGCGACTGGGTCTTCGCGAGTCCCTACAGTAAGGGCCAAAAGCCGTACTGGTACCAGTCGCTGATTAGAAATCGAATTCGCGAGGCGCGGAGGTCGGCACCAAATGGGATAGCGACAGGAACGCGGCCGACATCAAAGTCGCCCAGGAGTTGCTCCGGCATGCGTCCTGTCGGGTTACCCTCGATACCTACACGCAGGCCATCACAGAACACAAGAGGGCAGCGCAAAGCAGAGTCGCTAGCCTAGTGCGCGGTATTGGCGCAGAGTGTGTTCGTCGGAATCATAGAAGCACAACGTCTGCGACGACCCGGACGCATTTCGGTCGAAATCTTAGGCGGTAAGGAGGCCAAGCGCCTGGAGAAAGTTGTGCCTTTTTGTGCCTACGAAGTTTCGGCGAAACGAGCCGTATGTCGCTGATTCTTTATTGGCGTCCTCGACGGGATTTGAACCCGTGTTATCGCCGTGAAAGATCCTTGCCGGCATAGAGCACCACGCCGCGCACCCAATTGCTCCCCACGTCGTCGGCCAGCGCTCTGAGTCCTCGCACGTCGTTACTCCCCAATGTCGCAGAGGCTTTTACCTCGATTCCCGTAAACCGCCATGCAAC